>CAWHJW010000001.1:0-118537 GCA_963829725.1 uncultured Actinomycetes bacterium
TCGATGACGGCTTCATGTGCCTGCAAATCGACGGCAGAACCGTGGCCACCGCGCGGCGGCGGCCTGGCGGCTGGTGGGAAGTAAGCCACTGGCCGCGGTTCTTCGACCGCAATCAGGCGATCACCGCGCTGACGGTCACTGAACTCCTGGAGAGCGGGCGCGCCAGCAGCGACCCGTTTGTCCTCGCGCTCCGCGAGGAGCTGCGATGACCGACCGGCTCATCCGGATCACCACCGTGCTCGCCGCCGCCACGGTGGCGGCGGTCGCGGCGATCATCAGCTAGCGCCACGCTTACGAGCTGGTCAGCACGCACGGGGAGCCGGGCCTGACGGCCCGGCTCGTCCCGTTCACCGTCGATGGCCTCATCCCGGCGGCCAGCATGCTCATCCTCGATGCCAGCCGACGGAACCAGCCCGTACCACCACTGGCCCGCTGGTGCCTCGGTGCAAGAGCCGTGCGCTCCGCCCGTCCCGGCCGCTGTCATGGGCCATCCTGTGTCAGTCTCAGCGCCCGGTCCGCCGGACGGGCCGAGCCTGGAGCAGACGGTACGAGCTTGGTACGACGCGGGCCACAGTCAGCGGGCGATCGCCCGCGAGCTCAACCTCGACCGCCGCAAAGTCAAGCGCATCATCGACCAAGCCGCGTGACTGCCTCTGCCGTGAGCGGCGGGGATGGACCGGCAGGACGGATGATGGCGGTGATCGCGTGGGCGCCATCTATCGGTATCGCGTACGCGGGTTTACCGTCGGATCATGCTCAAGCGGAAAATTGTGCTCCCGCCGGAGCATCTCTATCCGGCGGACGAGTGGCGTATCGTGGAGGCGCGGTACTCGGATGAGTTTGTCGGCCTGACCGAGACGGTCTTTTCGCTGGGCAACGGTTTCGTCGGGATCCGCGGCAGCTGCGAGGAGGGCCGTCCGGCGGTGGTCCCGGGGACATTCGTCAACGGGTTCCACGAGACCTGGCCGATCATGCACGCCGAAGGGGCGCATGCGCTGGCGCGGACCGGCCAGACGATCGTGAATGTGCCCGACGCGACGATCCTCAAGCTCTACGTGGACGACGAGCCGTTTTACCTGCCCACCGCGCGCCTGGAGGACTATCAGCGGGTCCTGGACATGCAGGCCGGGACGCTGGCCCGGGAGCTGGTGTGGGCCACTGACGCCGGCAAGCACGTCCGGGTCCGCTCGCGCCGGATCGTCTCGCTGGAGCACCGTCACCTGGTGGCGATGACCTACGAAGTCACCATGCTCGACGAGCCGGCGCCCGTCGTGATCTCCTCCATGGTGTTCAACCGCCAGGACGCCCAGATCAGCGACCTGCCGGGGCACCGGCCGGCCGATCCGCGCCTGGCGACCGTACTTCCGCACCCGGTGCTCAACGTGCGGGCGGCCGACCTTGCCGGGCAGCGCATCCTGTTCGGCTACCAGACGACCAGCAGCGGGATGACGCTCGGCGTCGGTGCCGACCATGTGATTGATACGGCGTGCCCGTCCCAGGTGGCCGGGTCCCTCGATGACGACACCGGCGAGGTGGTGATCAGGGCCGATGCGGTGCCGGGCGTGCCGATCCGGATCACCAAGTACGCGACCTACCAGGCCTCCCGCAGCATCCCGGTCCCTGAACTCGTCAACCGGTGCCGCCGGACCCTGGACCGCGCGGCCCGGGACGGGTTCGACGTGCTCGCCGCGAGCCAGCGCGCAAATCTCGACCGGTTCTGGGACCGCGCCGACGTGCGGCTGCAGACCCGGCTCAATCCGGTGCGGCAGCAGCAGGCGGTCCGGTGGAATCTCTACCAGGTCGCGCAGGCATCGTGGCGGG
Organism: uncultured Actinomycetes bacterium; assembly: GCA_963829725.1. Taxonomy (GTDB): domain Bacteria; phylum Actinomycetota; class Actinomycetes; order Streptosporangiales; family Streptosporangiaceae; genus RYN-230. Next base: position 1,822 of record CAWHJW010000001.1, read on the forward strand.
CTGAGGGGGGCGGAGTTCCGGCGAAGGGGCTGACCGGGCAGGCCTACGAGGGGCACTACTTCTGGGATACCGAGGTCTACGTCCTGCCGTTCCTGTCCTACACCCAGCCGAGGATCGCCCGTAACCTGCTGCGGTTCCGGCACAGCATGCTCGGCCGCGCGCGGGAGCGGGCGGCCGAGCTGAGCCAGCGGGGCGCGCTCTTCCCGTGGCGGACCATCAACGGTGAGGAGGCCTCGTCCAATTTCCAGCAGGGCACCGCCCAGTATCACATCAATGCTGATATCGCTTACGCGGTCATGCGGTACGCCCACGTGGAGGGCAGCGGACTCATGCTCGGCGAGATCGGCGCGGAAATCCTCGTCGAGACCGCCCGGCTGTGGCAGGACCTCGGCTTCTACGGCACGGACCAGAAATTCCACATCCATGGCGTGACCGGGCCTGACGAATACACCACCGTCGTCAACGACAACACCTACACCAACCTCATGGCCCGGCTGAACCTCAAATCCGCCGCCGCCGCCGTCCGCCGGCTGCGCGAGGAACGGCCCAGGGACTACACGGCGCTCGTGCACGCAGTCAGGCTCCAGCCCAGGGAGATCGAGTCCTGGGAGCGCGCGGCGGCCGCCATGCACATCCCGTTCGACAGCGAACGCCGCATTCACCCGCAAGACGAGACCTTCCTGACCCGCGAGGTATGGGATCTCGACAGCACGCCGCGGGGGAAGTTCCCGCTGCTGCTGCACTACCACCCGCTGGTGATCTACCGGCACCAGGTACTCAAGCAGGCCGACATCGTGCTGGCCATGTTCCTGCTCGGCAACGAGTTCCCCGAGGAGCAGAAACGCCGCAATTTCGACTACTACGACGCGCTCACCACCGGCGACTCATCCTTGTCCGCGTGCGTGCAGAGCATCATCGCCGCCGAGATCGGCAACGAGCGCCAGGCCCTCGAATACTTCCAGTACGCGCTGCTGATGGACCTGGGCAACGTGGCGGGCAACGCCTCGGACGGGGTCCACATCGCCTCGGCCGCCGGCGTATGGTCCTCGCTCGTCTTCGGATTCGGCGGCGTCCGCAACTTCGACGGCAAGCTGTCCTTCGATCCCAGGCTCCCGCGCGCCTGGAACGAACTCGCCTTTCCGCTGCGATTCCGCGGACGCCAGCTCCGGATCAAGATCAGCCACGATGAGGAACGCTACCTTGTGGAAAAGGGCGATCCGCTGACCGTTCACATCCGGGGCGAGTCACACCTGCTCCGCCCCGGCACCCCCCTCGCCATCAAGCTCCCGCCGCCGTGACCCGGACGCTGAGCGCACTCATTGGTTTCCAGCGCCCGTGCCCCAGCTCCGCCCAGGCGCGCGCTTCGCGCCAGAAGAGCCTGGTCGTGAGGGCATTGGAACGTCCCGTAGCTTAGCTAAGCTAGACGAAAGGCTCAGCAATATGACTAGTAGCGTGATACAGCCAGCCGATATCCGCGAGGTGGCGGTGATCGGGCTTGGCCTCATGGGCTCGGGCATCGCCGAGCTAGTCGGCCGCAGTGGCCGCCGCGTCGTCGCGATCGAGATTAACCAGACTTTCCTGGACCAGGGCATGGCCCGGCTGCGCGCCTCCCTGGACAATGCGGTCAGCCGGGGCAAGCTCACCGACACCGCACGAGACGAGATACTCGCCCGGATCCGGCCCACGGACGACATCCCGGCCGGAGTGGCCAGCGCCGACCTGGTGATCGAGGCCATACCAGAACGCATGGAACTCAAGCGGACCCTCTTCGACCAGCTGGACGAGGCCTGCAGGGCCGATGCGATCCTGGCCACCAATACCTCCTCGCTGTCGATCACGGAGATCGCGGGTGGTACGCGGTATCCGCCCCGGGTGGCGGGGCTGCACTTCTTCAATCCCGCTCCGGTCATGAAGCTGGTCGAGGTAATCTCCACGGTGCTCACCTCACCGGAGACCGCTGAGACGCTGGCTCTGCTGTCCCGTGACCTGCGCAAGACTCCCGTCCAGGTCAGCGACCGAGCCGGGTTCATCGTGAATGCGCTGCTGGTGCCCTACCTCAACCACGCGGTGCGGCTGCTGGAAACCGCGCAGGCCACCCGCGAGGACATCGACAAGGCGGCCAACGTAGGTCTCGGCCTGCCGATGGGGCCGCTGACGCTGCTTGACCTGATCGGCCTGGACACGTCTCTGGCGGTCCTTGAGGTGCTCCAGGCTGAGTTCGGTGGCACTCGTTACGCGCCCGCACCCCTGCTGCGCAGGCTGTGCGACGCCAGGCTGTTCGGCCGCAAGAGCGGACGCGGGTTCTATGACTATCGGCACATCACTCCCGCGGCCGCCGCTGCGGATCACGACCCGGCGGCTGCGCCTCTGCCCGCCGAGGTCGCGGTCATCAGGGAACCGGACGGCCTGCTAGACGAGCTGGCCAGCGACATCGCCGCGGCCGGCATCAGGGTCGTGCCGCAGCCATCACCCGAGACCGGCCTGGTCATCGTGGCGGCAGACCCGAAGCACCGGGTCCTGGACGCGGCCCTGACCGTGGGCCACCCGGCCGATGTGGTCGGCATCCACTTCATCGACGCAGGTGACGGCAAGCGGGGACTCGCGGAGCTGGTGTTGCCGGACGTGACCGCGGCGGGCACGACCGCCAAGGCGACCGCGCTCGCGGTCAAGCTCAGCCTGGACGCGGTCACTTCCCGGGACCGGCCGGGATTCCTCACCGAGGCACTCGCCTACGCGCAGTTCAACGACGCGGTCCGCATGTTCCAGGACGGTTATGCCAGTCCAGCCGACATCGACACCGCGATGATGCTCGGCTGCGGTTACCCCCGCGGGCCGCTTCAGATGCTCGACAACGCCGGCCCGGCGCGCGTCGTCAGCGTGCTAGAGGCGATACACGCTGCTACCGGTGACCAGGCGTTCACCCCGGTACCCCTGCTGGCCGAGTACGCCACCGCCGGGATCCGGTTCCGCGGCTGAACGCGGCGCAGCGCCAGACACTCGAAGGCACGACCCGCACACCTGAACTGTTCGCGTTCCCTCACATACCCCAGCGCGTCGTCACATGCGCCCCGACGGGATCCCCGGGGCCCTGTGCTGCGATCGTGATACGGGTGTGGTCCAGTGCGCACAACACGATCGTGAATCGTTCCCGCTCGGCACCGATGAGCCGGCAAGCAGGATCAAGGAGCCGCCGAGCTTTGGGTGCCGAAAATGCCGTCACCCCATTCAACCTGCGAAAACTTGTAGATCAGGCCGCCGGGCCGGTAGATTCTTGACCTCGCGTGACCTTACAGAGTAGATGCGACGAGCGCGGATATGGCGGTACCAACTGCGGCAAGCAGTCCCACCATCACGGCAATCTCACTTGGCTTACCATCGCCTACGCTGCCGTTGCTATGGGGCAGTCCCGACAGCTATTCAAGCCGACGCACCCAGCACGGCGGTAACGCCACGCGGGCGTCACCATGCGAATCAGGATGCTGCGCAGCCCGCGCAGGGCGACGAGTGGGACGAGCCCATCCCGTTCGTGATCAACCCGCACCCCGCCGCAAACGTGCTCATCCTGGCGAAGCTCCGCGCGCTCTACGAGCACGTCGGCCTCCCGTTCACCGAGCTGGACTGGATCCGGGGGCTAGCCCTGCTGATCGACGCAGCCCGCTCCTCCATCAAGGTCACCATCGAGTAAGACCGCAAGCCCGCAACGCCCGGCCGGTTGGGGGACTGGCCGGGCGTAGTGCTGTCCTCTGACTGAGGTAGGTCACCGCCAGATCGGAGTACGTCTCGATGTACCCGAGGGCGATATTGCACGTGAGGCACAGCAGGCCGCGCACGCGGCTGCCGCAGCACCTGCTCGGCAGCTTGGGCGGGCAGCAGGCGTGATCATGGTCGATGCAGATGCGCTGGTCTTCCTCGAACGGCGTGCGGCACATCGCGCAGGTGCACCCCTGGGACTCCAGCATCTGGCCGAACCGCTCCGGGGTCAGGCCCATGAGCTTGAGCTTGTACGCCCGGTTCCAGCGGGACCTGGCCTCCGGGGGTAACGAGTGTCTTCTCGCGCCGCCGCTTCGTCAGCCGTTCCCTGCGGTCGGCCAGGGCTGCCGCTGTACGCACTCTCCCCTGTGGCCGGGCATCCGTCCGCAGTAGTCCTTGGCGCGAGGCATCCGCTTGCCACACCGATCGCCCGTAGGCTGGTCGCTAGCTGACATGGTGCTTACCCACCTTCGTCAGTCAGAGCCCGTGAGGTGCGTCAACACCTTGCGGGCTCGCCTGCTTTCGTGGGCGATGCTGGATTTGAACCAGCGACCTCCTCCGTGTCAGGGAGGCGCGCTTCCACTGCGCCAATCGCCCTTGTGCTGGGCAAACCGCCTCTTTCCACTGGTTCAGGCCCCTTCTGCGACCCGAACCAGTGTCCGAACCAGTGCCCCGCCATTCAATTTTCAGGAAACCTGCCCCTGACCTGCTACGACTAGCCTGTCGGTCGCTTCCGTGTCAACGACGCGCTCTCCCACTGAGCTAACCGCCCTCGAGGCGGAGACGGGAATCGAACCCGTGTACAGGGCTTTGCAGGCCCTTGCCTAAACCACTCGGCCACTCCGCCAGCGCCAAGGACCCCGTCCGGGAATCCGTGGCTTGGATAACCAGCCGAGGGCCGTAGGCGGGCCTTGGGCCGCGCAGGAACGGCATCCGGCGCCTCCGAGCGGACGACGGGATTCGAACCCGCGACCCTCACCTTGGCAAGGTGATGCGCTACCAGCTGCGCTACGTCCGCATGCCCGCCAGAGGCGGGTTTGACGCATCCCCGCCGGGCGGGGGTGCGTGAAGAACTGTAGCCGATCCTGGCGCGCGAGCAAACTCGCGCCCGCGGCGTGCCGTCCCGCGTGCGGCGGCCCGGGGCCGGATGGCACCGGCCGTCCGGCGTCTGCACGCCGGCCGGGCTTAACCGGATGATCTGCGGGCCGGACGGGCCGACACTGGGCTTCGTGGATGTGGACAGGTTCGTCCGTGATGGGTACGTGGTGATCCGCGGCGCTGTGGAGGCGGAGACAACTGCGGCGTGCCGGGATCTGATCTGGGAGTCGATGGCCAGGCGGGGGTGCGCTGGGATGATCTGGCGACCTGGCCGCCGCTGGTGGAGATCAACGACCTGGGCGCCGGGCTGTTCGCCGCCGCAGGCGCGTCGCCCCCGCTGGCCGCCGCCTGTGATGAGCTGATCGGCGCGGGGCGGTGGATTTCACCGGTCGACGTGGGTAATTCGGTGGTCGTGCGTTTCCCGTCGGAGGACCGCGCGAACGCCGGCTATCACATCGAGGGCAGCTACCGCGGTCCTGGCGGTCAGGATGGGTGGGTCAACATCCATTCCCGGGCACGCGGACTGCTGGCCCTGTTCCTGCTCACTGACGTGGGGCCGGATGACGCGCCGACCCGGCTGATGTGCGGCTCGCACCTGGCTGTCCCCGAGGTTCTCGCCTCCTACGGTGAGGACGGTGCCTACGCGGACGCCGACTTCTGGCGTCTCTCAGCGTTGTGCCTGCCCGTCGCCCACGCGACCGGCTCGGCTGGGGACGTGTACTTGTGCCACCCCCGTTCATCGTGCACACCGCGACCTGGCCGCACCGGGGCACAGCGCCGCGGATGATCGCCCAGCCGGCCGTGCATGTCGCTGCCGGGTTCGCGGTAGATGGCACCGATCCCTCGCCGGTGGCCCGGGCCATCGTTGCCGGCCTCGCGCCGGCGTGATCGGCGCTTCTGCAGCCGGGCCGTGGCTGCTATCACGGTCGCGGGATTGTTGCCGAGACAGCCGGCGCGGGAAACTGCCCTGCGTGGTTCCCGAGAGACTGCCCGCGCGGGTGCATCTGGCCGCTTTCGGCGACCACTGCGGCCGGCCGCGAACGGTTCTTCGGCAGAGCGACGCCTGGCCGCATCCATGTCATCGACACGGGCTGGCTGGAACGGGCTGCAGGCCTGCCAGATCTTCGCCCGCCTGCTGCCGCGCGGGCCGTTCCGCCCGCACGACGCGGGTGGCTACTGGCAGCAGCTAGCCTCGCCGCACCGCCCGGAACACCGTGTCATGGATCGTCACGGTCTGGCCCTCCGGATCCTGCACGCTCCGGCCCCGCGCCTCGTTCGTCACGACGTCCCACGCACCCGGATCGACCAGCGCGGCCAGCTCATCCCCGGTGAAGAACAGGTCCGGCAGGCTCGGCCGGGGGACCGTCGTCTGCAGGTCGGACGGATGATGGGCCACGATCAGCAGGCTGCCGCCGGGCCGCACCGCGGCGCCGAGCCCGCGGAACAGCTTCTCCCGCACCGCCGACGGCGGGTGCATGTACTGGGCCGAGATCAGGTCGTACCGGTCCGCCTCGGGCGCCCAGGCGAAGATATCCGCCTGCTGCCAGCCGGTCCGCCCTGCGATCTCCGGGCCGGCCTCGGCCGCGTGCGCGCGGGCCCGCTCCAGGGCCACTGTCGATATGTTGACTCCGGTGACCTGCCAGCCCTGCTGGGCCAGCCAGATGACGTCCGCGCCCTCCCCGCAGCCCACGTCCAGCGCGGCCCCGGGGGACAGCCCGGCGACCTCGCTTACCAGGTACCTGTTCGGCTTCCCGCTCCACAGCCTGTCCTGCGAGCTGTACCGCTCGTCCCAGAATTCCGCGCTGAACCGCTCCGCGACCTCGGGGTCAATGTGCCCGGGCACCAGCACCACCTCCACGGCGAGCATCCCGCCCTCGGGCCCGCCGGGCAACTTCCGCCGCGGTTCTGGCCACCCGGCCGGCGGACGGCGAGCCCGGGGCGAGGCAAATCCCGTTGCGCCCGCGCCCGGAGCCGGCGCACAGTGAGCCGGTGCTGATCCGGCGGGAGGCCCAAGGTGACGCGGACTCCATCCGCGCCGTCACCGCCGCCGCGTTCGCCCAGCCCCGCGGTCACGCCAGGGCCTCCGCAGACGCTGGGCCGCTTGCGCAGCCCGGGCTCCCCCCCGAAGCCCGCCTCGTCGACGAGCTCCGCGCCAGCGACGCCTGGCTCCCGCCCCTCTCGATGGTGTCGCTCGGCCCGGACGGCGCGGTCACCGGGCACGTGCTGTGCTCCCGCGGGCACGTCGGCGCCGCCCCCGTACTGGCCCTCGGCCCGCTCAGCGTCCACCCTGACCAGCAGCGCCGCGGGGCCGGCAGTGCCCTCATGCACGCCGTCCTCGGCGCCGCCGACGCCCTGGGCGAGCCGCTCGTCGCGCTGCTCGGCGACCCCGGCTACTACGCCCGCTTCGGCTTCCGGCCCGCCGCCGAGCACGGCGTGATTGCGCCCGTCCCCGGATGGGAGCCGTACTTCCAGGTCCGCGGGCTCACCGGCGTTGACCCCGCGCTGGCCGGCCTGTTCCGCTACCCGGAGCCCTTCGACCGCACCTGAGCCGATCAGCCGATCAGCCGCCCTATGGCAGGCTGTCACCCATGCGAACAGTGATCGTCACCGGCGACGGGCTCGGCGTGCAGGATGTCATCGACGTGGCGCGCGGGGAGGCCCGAGCCGAGCTCGGCCCGGGCGTCGGGGCCACGATGGCCCCGAGCCGCTCGGTGGTGGCCACCGCGATCGAGGGGGACGCCCCGGTCTACGGGGTGAATACCGGCTTCGGGGCGCTGGCCGACACCCGGGTCGGCGAGCAGGACCTGACCCGGCTGCAGGGCGCCATCATCCGCTCGCACGCGGCGGCCACCGGGGAGCCGCTGGACGACGGCACCGTGCGCGCGCTGCTGCTGCTCCGGGCCAGGACGCTGGCCGCGGGCTACTCGGGCGTCCGCGAGGACCTGCCCCGCCGCCTGCTGGAACTGCTCAGCCTCGGCCTCCTCCCGGTCGTGCCCGGCAAGGGCTCGGTCGGCGCATCCGGCGACCTGGCCCAGCTCGCCCACCTGGCCCAGCCGCTGATCGGCGAGGGCCGGCTGCGCGGCCCCGGCGACCCGCCGCGCGGCCGCCCCAGCGCCGAGGTGCTGGCCGAGCACGGCATCGTGCCGCTGGAACTGGCCCCCAAGGAGGGGCTGTCCCTGGTCAACGGGACCGAGCCGATGCAGGCCCTGCTGGCTTTCTCGATTCATGACGCGGAGATGCTGGTCCAGGCGGCCGACCTGGCCTGCGCGCTGTCCATCGAGGCGCTGCTGGGCACCGACCGGCCCTACGACGAGCGGGTCCAGGTGATCCGCCCGCACCCGGGCCAGCTGGACAGCGCGGCCAACCTGCGCGCGCTGCTGGCCGGGTCGCCGCTGCTGGCCAGCCACCGGCACAGCCGGCACGCCGTGCAGGATGCGTACTGCCTGCGCTGCGCGCCGCAGGTGCACGGCGCGGTCCGGGACGTGCTGGCGCACGCCCGGCGGGTGATCGATATCGAGCTGGCCTCGGTGGTGGACAACCCGGTCGTGGTGCCCGACGGCGAGGTGATGACCACCGGGAACTTCCACGGCGAGCCGCTCGCCTTCGCCGCGGACATGCTGGCCATGGCCCTGGCCGAGCTGGCCAGCATCAGCGAGCGCCGGGTGGACCGGATGCTGGACCCGGCGTTCTCCCGCGGCCTGCCGCCGTTCCTGGCCCCGGCCGCGGGCACGAACTCGGGATTCATGCTGGCCCAGTACACCGCCGCGTCGCTGGTCAGCGAGAACAAGGTGCTCGCCCACCCGTCCAGCGTGGACACCATCCCGACCTCGGGCAAGCAGGAAGATCACGTGTCCATGGGCTGGACCGGGGTCCGCAAGCTGCGCGAGGTGGTCGCCAACGTGCGTACCTGCCTGGCTGTCGAGGTGTGCTGCGCGGCCCAGGGGATCGACCTGCGGGCCGAGATCGCCCAGCCCAGCGAGCCGCTGCGGGCCGTGCACGCGGCCATCCGGGCCCGGGTGCCGATGATGCCCGTGGACCGCGAGGTGGCTGAGCAGCTCAGCGCCGTCGACACCCTGCTGCCCTCACTGGTCCAAACGGCCGCTGCGCAGTGCGGGGGGCTGCGCTAGCGTCCATGCCATGACGGTGTGGATCGACGGCGCCCTCGTCCCGGCCGGTCAGGGCCGGGTATCGGTGCTGGATCATGGGCTGACCACGGGGGACGGCGTCTTCGAGGCGCTCAAGATCGCCGGGGGAGTGCCGTTCGCGCTGACCCGCCACCTGGACCGGCTGCGGGCCTCAGCGGCCGGGCTGGGGCTGCCCGAGCCCGACTGCGACCGGATCCGGGCCGGGGTGGCTGCGGTACTGGACGCCGCCGGGCACCCTGACCAGGGCCGGATCCGGATCACGGTGACCGCCGGGGAGGCCGCGCTCGGGTCCGAGCGGCCAGCCGCCGTCCAGCCGTCCACGATCATCGTGCTCGGCCCGGCACGGGACGCGGCGGCCGACTGTGACGTGGTGACGGTGCCGTGGCCGCGGAACGAGCGCGGCGCGCTGGCCGGGGTGAAGACGACCTCGTACGCGGAGAACGTGGTGGCGCTGGCCTACGCCCGGGAGCGCGGCGCCGTGGAGGGGATCTTCGGCAACCTGGCCGGGAACCTGTGCGAGGGCACCGGGACGAACGTGTTCGCCGTGATCGGGGGGCACCTGGTCACCCCGCCGCTGTCGGGCGGCTGCCTGGCCGGGGTGACCCGGGGACTGCTCGTGGAGTGGGCCGGCGCCGCCGAGGAGGACGTGCCGCTGAGCGCGCTGGCCGGGGCGGGCGAAGCCTTCCTGGCCGGGACCTCCCGGGATGTGCAGCCCATCCGCCGGGTCAACGGGATCGAGCTGCCGGCCTGCCCCGGGCCGGTGACCCGCAAAGCCGCCGAGATCTTCGCTGACCGCGCCGCCGGGTCCCCGGATCCCTGAGCGGGCAGCGGGTCAGCTGCGGCGGAGCAGGTTGTCCAGCTCGCCGTCGAGGTTGATGAACTCGCCTTCGCGGCCGGCCGGGATGACCTGGAAGGTGCGCAGCAGGAAGCCGGCCAGCGCGGTCAGCGGCGCCTCGAAGTGGGCCTGGCCGAACGGGGACGACAGCGAGATGTTGAGGACCCGCTGCCCCGACGGCGTGTCGGCGGGCCACACCCGGACGTCGCCGTCACCCGCGGGCTCGGTCATCCCGCCTGCCAGCAGATCACGGGCGAAGATCCACTCAACCGGCTCATCCATCCCGACGTGAAACGCCATGCGTATGGCGTACGGGTCCTCGCCGCGGTAGTGAAGACTCGCCGTGAGCGGAACGCCATCGTGTTCTGGAACCACGAGTCTGAGGCCGAGCTCGGCTGCGACGGTGTTGCTACTGTTCATTGCCTCGCCAAACCTTTGCCTTGTCTGATCCCGGAACGCCGGGCTTCATCCATCCAGCGCTGCCGTCTCACAGGGTGACAGGGCACGCAGGCACGAAAGTCCTCTCCAGGAGGATTCCGCGAACACTGCCACCACTAACCTCGGTCACTACGCAGCAAATCAGCTGTGACCAGGGCAAACGCTTCTCGGGACTCAACGCAATCATGACCTAGCCCTGTGCCAGGGGCCAGGAACAACACGATGTGATCTAGGTCTCACCCGGGGCTGGCCCGGAATTCTGCGGCGCATCCCGCACGCACCTCCGGTTTGCGTTCAGATAGCGAACAGTCGTGCTTTGTCCGATCGGGAAGCATACAGCCTTCGCGCAGGTGAGCACTACCCGCCGCGCCACTTTCGCGTTACGCCGCCGTCGCAATCGCGACATTCACCCGCTTAATCCGTGAGGCACAAATATCAGTATTCATTAGGACAAGCCGCGGGCACGCCCGGAAGGGGTTTTACGGGCAACGCGGATCCCGGCCGCGGCACACCCAGGCGGGCCCCTGGGACCCTCCGCCCGGCGGCCGGCGCGGGATCCGCGGCCGCGGCCGCGGGCCGGGCTGCCGTGGCACCGCCGGGCCGCCGGATACGCTAGTCTATGTTCGCCCGCCAGCACGACGGCCGCGATGCACGGCCCGGGGCGATTAGCTCAGTGGAAGAGCGCTCCGCTCACACCGGAGCGAGCATCCACCGGGTAATCGCAGGTCAGGGGCGGTTTACGAGGGCAATTTCATAGGGAGACACTGGCTCAGGCACTGGTTCGTGTCGCAGGAGGGGCCTGAACCAGTGGAACGAAGAGGTGTGTGCAGGTCAGGGCGATTAGCTCAGTGGTAGAGCACTGCCTTCACACGGCAGGGGCCGCTGGTTCGAACCCAGCATCGCCCACTACATCAGGCGAGCCCGTGAGGTGTGGAGGCACCGCACGGGCTCTGGCCGACAGGTGGGTGAACACCGTGTCAGTTGGCGACCAGCGTACTGGTCTGTGTGGCAAGTGGATGCCGCGCAAGGAGACGTACTGCGCCCGGGGTGCCGGGCACCCGCCGCCGTGTGCAACCCCCGAGGCGATGGAGCGGCAGCGGCAGCGATCGGCTGAGAGCCGACCGTCGCGCATCGTCCCCCGGGCGTCTAAGGCGCGCTGGAACCGGGTCAACAGGCTCAAGCGCTACGGCCTGACCCCCGAGACGTTCCAGCAGATGCTGGAGGCCCAGGGCTACGCCTGCGCCATCTGCCGTGAGCCGTTCGAGGAAGACCAGTTGATCCACATCGACCATGATCATGCCTGCTGCCCCGTTCCGGCTCGGGGCCGCACGAGATCATGCGGCAAGTGCGTTCGCGGCCTCTTGTGTGTCCGCTGCAACACGTGGCTGGGGTGGCTGGAAAAGTACGGGGGGGCGGTCGGCGCGTACCTAGCGCGGCACGACGAAGAACCCCCGGCCGACCCGGGCAGTGATCAGCCCCTCGTCCTTGAGCGTGGTAAGGCTGCGTTCAACGGTGCCGGTCGAAACCTCGTGCTGCTGAGCCAGGTGCTTGATTGACGGGATACGCCCGGACAGGCGGCCAGCTTCGATCTGCTCGCGGAGCAGGTTGCACCGGAGAGGTCGCTGGTTCGAACCCAGCATTGCCCACGAAAGCAGGCGAGCCCGTGGGGTGCGTCAACACCTCATGGGCTCTGGCCGACAGGGTGGGTGAGCACCATGTCAGTTGGCGACCAGCCTACGGGTGATCTGTGCGGCAAGTGGATGCCGCGTATGGCGCTTTGCCTACACAATCGACCTAATCGACGGGACCTGGCGTGCTACCGCCCGCCGGGACTCTGACCGCGAGCTGACCGGAGACAGCGCGCACGGCCTTATGAGGACGATCGCCATCAACGACCCTCAACGACCGCAGTGCGACTAGTTCACACCGAGGAGGTCACTGGTTCGATCCCAGTATCGCCCAGCAGCACGAAGCCTGGCGTAAGGCCAGGTCAGAAGCTCTATCGGACAGACCGATCCTACCTGCAGGATGGGGTCTTCCTGGTATCTGAGTGGCTAGCGCAGTCGTCGGCCGCCTTTTGATGATGGCGGGCGGTGGCCAACCGGCCGACGTCCTGATGATCTGCCAGACTGGAGGCATGGAGGAAGCCCGGGCAGCGGCGGTGCTGGCGGAGTCCGTTGCCGTGCTCCGGAGCGCAGGAGCGCGGTTTGCTTACCTGCACGGAAGTCGCGCCCGGGGGCAGCACCGTCCGGATTCGGACATCGATATCGCGGCATACTTCGGCGGCCAGCCGCCGCAGGTGTTCGACATCCTGATGCCGCCCGGGGTGGATCTTCTGGTGCTCGACCGTGCTCCACTGGAGTTGGCTGGGCGGGTGGCAGTGGGCGGCAGGCTGCTCTTCGATGATGATCCCGTCAGCAGGGTCCGGTGGGAGGCGACCACCAGGAAGATCTATTTCGACGAGCTCCCGCGCATTACCCGCGCGCACCGGGAGTTCGCTGCCAGTGTCACCGGCAGGCACCGCTAGCCCGTGATAGACGAAGATCGCGTCCTGCGGCTGCTGCGGAGCATTGCCGACGACACCGCCGTCCTCCGGCAGGAGGCGGGGTCCAGCGAGGAGCGCCGCCGGGATCCCCTCTGGCTGCGCGGCATCAAGTACACGTTCGTAACCGCCATCGAGGCCTGCGTCGATGTGGCGCAGCACATCTGCGCGACGGAAGGCTGGGGGCCGCCAGCTGATAACGGTGACGCCGTCCGGTTGCTCGGTGAGCATGGTGTCCTCACGGCCGAGTTGGCCACCTCGGTGCGCAAGGCGGTTGGTTTCCGTAACGTGCTTGTGCACGACTACATCGAGGTCAATGACGAGATTGTCGTCGGTAGGCTGAAGGGCCTGAGCGATCTTGACGAATTCGTGCGTGAGGTAGCGGCCTACGTCACGAGCGCGTAAGTCGTGCCTGAGTCGTCACGCCGTGATTCGTGCGTTGCTTGGCGACAGAACCTTTGCCGCCTCAGCTGGGGTATGACGTTCCCCCACCATCCCCACCACCTTCGCCATGCCGGTCGTCTTGCTTGGTGTACATGCTCCCCGGCAGGCTGGCGTGGCCGTCCTGCCTGCTCAGGCAGTAGCTTGCCTTGACTGGGCCGTGCCACGTGCTGGTTGCCCTGCTGCCCCTGGAGGCTGCTGATCACGTGCTGCCCCGCGCGGCGGAACGGGCGGCGGTCCGCGGGTAACCATGCCCCGGGTGAAGCCACCAATGGCATGCCTGCCAAATAAGATCAAAGGCCTATGGAATGCCGGGGTGGCGGCCTAATGTTGCTGAGTGCTGTCCATTGTGGTTCGCTACGGTTCAGTACGGGCGAGGGGGTTCAAATTCACCTGGCTGCGCACTGCCGGGCCGGCCGTGTCGAGCCAGGATTTAATTGCGCTGATGATCTCGCTGATGTCGTTGGCGCCCATCTTCCACCGGATGGCGGTGCCGCCGCAGGCGGCGCTGTTATCGGCCCGGTCGTCGATCAGCACGGCGTCGGGGAAGCCCGCGCCGTGCCGGTTCAGCCACGGCCCGAAGAACGCCTGCGGGTCGTCCGCTTTGAGCGCGGCAACGTCGCTGGAGCAGATGATGTCGTCGCACGGGACCGCCCAGTCGGCCAGGGTCTCCCAGGGTTGTGCGCGGCGGCGCCGGGGGTGACGGGCGTTTTGGAAGGCGCGGGCGAAGCAGTCCATGTTGTCGGTGGCGATGACGGCCATCGCCTCGGCCCGCATCGCGCGCAGGACCTTGAACAGTTCGGCGTTAACGCGCATCCGGGCGCAGTCCAGGTCCAGGCGGCGCTCCAGGAAGTCGTCACGGAACCGCCGGTCGAGCTGGATGTCCATCTCCGCGATGACCTGATCGGAGGACAGCAGACCGGTCATCCACTCATTCGCCAGACCTCGCTCGCTGGCGAAGACCCCGGCCATCCCAGCTTCCAGCTGGGCGTGCAGTGGGTGGGCGGCGCTGCCGCGGATGGACACCCAGAAGGGATCGCGGGACAGCGCACCGTGCCAGTCGGAGAAGATGACCCGGCCCGAAAGCGGCGGCGGCGACGGCTGCTGGCGGGCGGGGGTTTGCCCTCGAGCCGGGCCGCAGCTAGCGGTACCGGTACCTGCCCGACGCTGAGCGCTGGGAGAACGCCTGGCAGGCCGACCGTTACGTGCCCAACCCGTACGGGAGCACCGACTCGGTCGTCGTGGTCGAATAACCGCGCCCCGCCCGGCCTGGCAGACCGGGTGTCCATCTGAGGTCGTCCCGTTCGTCGTCTGGACGACCGGCCACGAGGCCGGTGCCGGACAACACGAAGGGTGACGACGATGAGCTCGTACATGATCTACCAGATCGTCCGGGCTGAGCAGGTAATCGGCGCCGAGCGGGCCGCGCAGCAGGCCAGGCGCGGCCCCACCCGGGGGCAGGCCGCGGCGCAGCGGGAGGCGGACGCGCGGCTGGGAGAGACCGCCGCGACCGTGGCACAGTTGTTCCGTGCAGTTACCCGGCCCGTCACCGCGGTGCGCGCTGCCTTCCGGCGCCGGCGCCCCAGCCAGCCCAGCCCCGACCTGCGCGGCATTTACACCGCGCAACAGCGGTAGGGAGGACTCGTGAAGTACATGCTCATCCACACCCTGCCCCCGTCCCTCGAGCTGAGCGAGGCGCAGGCCGCCGAGGTGGGCGCTTCGCTCGAGTCCTGGCTGGAAGAGATGATCAGCCGCGGGATCAGCCTGCACGGCAGCCGCCTGCGGCCGGTCAGCGACGCCACCACGGTGCGGGTCCGGGACGGGGAGGTGCTGATCGCCGACGGGCCGTTCGCCGAGACCAAGGAGCAGATCGCCGGGTACGACGTGATCGAGTGCGCGGATCTCGGCGAGGCCCTCGGGGTGGCGTCCAGGCACCCGACGGCGCGGCTCGGCAGCATCGAGGTGAGGCCGCTCTGGCCGCAGTGAACGACGTTGAGACCGCGATCGCCGGCGCGTTCCACGAGGAGTGGGGACGCGTGGTGGCGACCCTCATCCGGATGTCCGGCGACTGGGATCTCGCCGAGGACTGCGCCCAGGATGCGTTCACGCAGGCGGTGCAGCGCTGGCCGCGGGACGGGATCCCGCAGCGGCCCGGGGCCTGGCTGACCACGGTGGCCCGTAACCGTGCCCTGGACCGGCTGCGCCGCAGCAGCACCGAGGCGGCCAAGCTGCACCAGGTGGCGGCGCTGCAGCCGAGCAGTGGCGACGAGACGGGCGACCTGGCCGCGGCCGGCGAGGAGGATGACATTCCCGATGACCGGCTGCGGCTGATCTTCACCTGCTGCCATCCTGCGCTGTCGCTGGAGGCCCGGGTCGCGCTCACCCTCCGGACGCTGGCCGGGCTGACCACCGCGGAGATCGCCCGGGCGTTCCTGGTGCCGGAAGCCACCATGGCCAAGCGCCTGGTCCGGGCCAAGCACAAGATCCGGAACGCGGGCATCCCTTACCAGGTCCCGCCCCCGCACCTGCTCCCTCAGCGCACCGCCGGTGTGCTCGGCGTCCTGTACCTGCTGTTCAACGAGGGGTATGCGGCCAGCGCCGGCGAGGACCTGATCCGCGAGGGCCTGTGCGCGGAGGCGATCCGGCTGGCGCGGGCCCTGGTCCAGCTGATGCCGGGTGAGGGCGAGGCCAGCGGCCTGCTGGCGCTCATGCTGTTCCAGCACTCCAGGCGGCTGGCCCGGGTGGACGGGGCTGGTGACCTGGTCACCCTGGAGGAGCAGGACCGGACCCGCTGGGATCGCGCCGAGATCGATGAGGCCGCCCGGGTGCTGCGGGCCGCCACGGACGGCGGCCCGCCCGGGCCGTATCAGCTGCAGGCGGCCATCGCCGCGTGTCACGCCACGGCACCCGATCCGGCCGCCACCGACTGGCCCATGATCGCGCGGCTGTACGCGCTGCTCGCCGGGCTGGTCCCGTCCCCGGTGGTGGAACTGAACCGGGCCGTGGCCGTGGCGATGGCCGACGGGCCGGCCGTGGGGCTCGAGCTCATCGAGGCGCTGGGATCCCGCGGGCTGGCGGGCTACTACCTGCTGCCGGCCACCCGGGCCGACCTGCTCCGCCGGCTGGGCCGGCCGGCCGGGGCCGCCGCCAGCTACCGCGAGGCACTGGTGCTGGCGCCGTCCGAGGCGGAGCGGCGCTACCTCGCCCGCCGGCTGGCCGAGGTGACCGGCGGGGCGTGAGACGTCACGGCACCTGCAGCGGCCGCAGCTCGAACGTGCCGATCCGGGCGGTCGGGTGCCGGGACGCCACCTCGATCGCCTCGTCCAGGCTGGCGCACCCGAGCACGTCGAAGCCGGCGATCTGCTCCTTGGTCTCGGCGAACGGCCCGTCGGCGATCAGCACCTCCCCGCCGCGCACCCGCACCGTCGTCGCATCGCTGACCGGCCGCAGGCGCCCCCCATATTGCTTAACGCCCCTCGACTCCATCTCACTGACCCAGGCCTGCACCGCCTGCGCGGCTGGGGAGCCTACCTCGTCGCTGTCCTGCGCCGGGCTCAGCGCGGCGCCCTCATCGATGCAGTGGATCATGAGGTACCTCATCAGCCCTCCGTCCAGAACGGCCGGATCTCGATGGTGCCGAACCGGGCCACCGGGTGCTTGGACGCCACCTCGATCGCCTCGTCCAGGTCGGCGCAGTCGATGATGTCGAACCCGCCGATCTGCTCCTTGGTCTCGGCGAACGGCCCGTCGCTGACCAGGACCTCGCCGCCGCGCACCCGCACGGTGGCAGCTTCGCTGACTGACCGGAGCGGTTCGCCCTGCAGCCGCACGCCGCGGCCATCCATCTCAGCGACCCAGGCCTGCGTCGCGGCCGGCACGGCCGCGCTCTCCTCCGGGCTGAGCTGCACGCTCTCGTCCACGCAGATCAGCAGCAGGTACCTCATCGATTTCTCCTTCATGGTCACGCCGGAGAGCGGCGTCGTGGCGGCCCGGCTCCTGCGGCCGGTCACCAGGACGACGAACCAGGGGCGCCGCGATGGACATCTGCCGACCCGTTACGTTACGTCACGGGACTGGCGGCTACGCCGGCCAGCTCGTAACCTGGCCCGCCGCTGACGGCGCTGCGCCTCGGCCAGGGCCCGGCAGACGGCGAGCTCTCGCTCGAACCACTCGACGCCACTGCCGGAGCGTGGGAAGAGGAACACCCGATCGGACCGGCAGCATGATCTCCCAGGCCGGTAGCCTCACGGCGTGAGCCGCGCCGCTGATGACCCGAGGCCCGCCCGGGGCCCCGGGTCGCTGCGGCCCTTCCGGCACCGTCCGTTCACCCTGCTCTGGACGGCCGGGCTCATCTCCACCATCGGGTCCTGGATGCAGACAGTGGCCGTGGGCGCGCTGGTCATCTCCGAGACCGGCAAGGCGACCTGGGCGGTGCTCGTCGCCGCCGGGGCGTTCCTGCCCATCGGCCTGGTTTCGCCGGTCGGCGGCGCCCTGGCCGACCGGCTGCCGCGCCGCCCGGTGCTGGTCGGGGGCAACCTGGCCGCCGCCGCGGCCGCGCTGGGCCTGGCCGCGCTGGTGGCCGCCGGCCGAGATCACCCCGCGGCGCTGGTCGGGCTGGTTACCCTGCAGGGGGCGGCGTCCGCCCTGATCGGGCCGTTCCAGCAGGCCATCCTCCCCGACCTGGTGCCGCCGCCGGAGTTCCTCGCCGCCGTCTCGCTCAACTCCGCGCAGTTCAACCTCGGCCGCATCGCCGGGCCGGCCCTGGCCGGCGCCACCGTCGCGGCCTACGGCTACCCGGTGGCCCTGATGGCGAACGCCGCGTCCTTCCTCGCCGTCGTCGCCGCGCTCGGCTTCGTCCGGCTGGGCCGCCCCAGCGGGGAGCGCGCCGGCCTGCTCAGCTCACTGCGCTCGGGATTCGCCGTGGCCCGGCAGGAGACGTCCTGCTGGTCCGCGATCACCGCCATCGCCGTGATCGCCTTTCTCGCCTCGCCCTTCATCGCGCTGGTCCCGGTCATGGCCGAGCACCTGACCCGCGGCGGCGCCCGGGCGGTCGCCCAGACCACGGCGCTGCTCACTACCGCCCAGGGCGCCGGCGCGGTGACCGGCGCGCTGTGCCTGGCTCCGCTGGCCGCCCGGCTGAGCCGTGGCCGGGTGCTCGGCTGGAGCCTGGCCCTGCTGCCCGTGCTGCTGACCGCCTACGGCGCGTCCCGGACCCGCTGGGAAGGCGCGGTCACCCTGTTCGCTGTCGGCCTGGTCTACATCGGGGTGCTGTCCGGCCTGTCCACCCTGGTCCAGCTGCGCGCGCCGCAGGATTACCGGGGCCGGGTGCTCAGCTTCTTCCTGGTGGCGCTGGGCGTGGCCTACCCGGTCGGCGCGCTGGCGCAGGGGCCGGTCATCGACCGGATCGGGCTGGGCTGGACCACGGCCGGCGCGGCCGTGCTGCTGGCGCTGGTCATGGCGGCCGTCGCGTACTGGCGCCGCGACATGGCCCGGGCCATCACCGGCGACGGCCCGGCGGCCGCCCGCTGATGAGCGGCGATCCGGGGCCGTGTGGTGAACTCTGACCGTGCCCGCGAATCCTCCCGCCCTGCTCACCCTGACCGGGGTGAGCCGCCGCTACGGTGAGCGCCTCGCGCTCTGCCCGGTCGATCTGGCGCTGGCCGCCGGGCAGTGCGTGGCCGTCCTCGGCGCGAATGGCTCCGGGAAGTCCACCCTGCTGCGCATCGCCGCGGGCCGGGATTCGCCGACCAGCGGCCGGGTGGCCTACTCGGGCCGGGTGATGACCGAGGACGACCTGGTCGCGCGGACCGAGATCGCCATGGTCGGCGACGCGGCCAGTGCCTACCCGGACCTGACCGTGCGGGAGCACCTGCTGCTCGTGGCCGTGGCCCACGGCGCTGGCCGGGAGGCCGGCGCCCTGGCTGACCGGGCCCTGGCGGAGTGCCGGCTGGCCGGGCATGCGGATGCGCTGCCTGGCTCGCTGTCCAGCGGCCAGCGGCAGGCCCTGCAGCTGGCCGCAGTGCTGGTCCGGCCACGCCGGCTGCTGGTGCTGGATGAGCCCGAGCAGCGGCTGGACCCCGCGGCCCGCCGCTGGCTGGCGGGCCTGCTGGGCACGGAGAAGGCGGCCGGGGCGGCCTTGCTGGTGGCCACGCACCACGCGGAACTGGCCACGGCCGTCGCCGATCACGTGATGGTGCTGGCCGACGGCGCGGTCATCGCCGAGGGCACCCCCGCGGCGGCGCTGGCCGCGGTCCAGTGACCGTCGTCCCGGGCCCGGTCAGCGTCCCGGACAGCACCAGGCCCACGTTCGCCCTGCTCCGGGAGCTACGCCGGGGCCGGGCCAGGAAGCAGGCGGCATCCGTCGCCTTCTGGATCTACGCGGCCGCGCTCGTGGTGGCGTTCTACGGCGGCTCGGTCATCGCCGCGGCGTACCGCGCGCTGCGGCATCCGCCGCCCCCCACCGCCGCGGCGCCCCGCCTGCTGCACGCGGCGCCGGGGATGCTGGCCGCGGCCGCGCTGCTGCTCCTGCTGGCCGTGGCGCGGGACGCGCTGTGGCGCGGCCCGGTGACCGTGCCGCAGGCCACCGCGGACTGGCTGCTGGGCACCCCGGTGGGCCGGCGCCCGCTGCTGCGGCCGAGGTTCCGGCGGTCCGCGGCGGCCGCCGTCGCGGCCGGGGCGGCGGCCGGCATCGTGCCTGCCGCCGCCCTGGTGGCGCTCGGGCTGGGCGGCCGGGACGCCGCCAGCGTGCTGCGGCTGGCCGGCGCGGCGATGCTGCCGGCCGCGCTGCTCTTCGCGGCCGGGACCGGGCTGGCCGGCCTCATCGAACGGCATCAGGTGACCTGGCGCTGGGTGCGCCGGGGCACCCCGGCCGCCCTGGCCGGAGCAGCCGTGCTGGCCGGCTGCGCGGCCTGGGCGGCCTTCGGGAACGCGCCTTCCGTGGTCACCACGGCGGTGCTCTGGTCCGGGCCGTGGGGCTGGGCGGCCCAGCCCCTGGTCGCCGTGACCGGCCGGGCAGTCGCGGGGCCGGAGCCCGCCGGGACCGCGGGCGCGGCGGGCAGCGCAGCGCCGGCCATCGGGGCAGCGGGCCGCGCCGCCGGGCAGGCCGGGGCCGGCTGGCCGCTGGCCACCGCGCTGCTCGGCGCGGCGGCCCTGGCCTTGCTGGCGGCGGCGTACCAGGCGGCGGACGGGGTGCCCGCCGCCGCGCTGCGGGCCCGGGCGCGCACCCTCGGGTCGATGTCCGCGGCCGCGCTGACCATGAACACCCGCGGCGTCGCGGTGGCCTACTCGGGGGCGGCCGGCCCGCGCCGGGCCCGGCTGCGGCTCCCGCCGCCCCGGCGGCGGGAGCTGGTCCTGCCCTGGCGGGACCTGCTCGCGCTGGCCCGGGCGCCGGCCCGGCTGGCCGCCGCGCTCGGGCTGGCATTACTGGGCGTGGGCCTGTTCGCCGCGGCCAGCCACGGCAGGCAGGTGTCCCTGGTCCCGGTGGCGTGCGCGCTCACCCTCGGGTACCTGGCCGCGGCCTGGCTGTGCGAGGGGGCCAGGCTGGATGCCGACGACCCGCGCCGCTCCGCGCAGCTGCCGTTCCGGTTCGAGTCGCTGGCCTGGCGGCATGCCGCCGTCCCCGCCCTCATCCTGCTGGTGGCCGGCGGCGTGCCCCTCCTCGCGGCCTGCGTGGCCGCCGGCGACCTGCGGCCGCTGGCGCTGCTGGCCGTGACCGTGCCGGTGCTGGTGGCCGGCGCGCTGGTCAACGTGTTCCGCGCGGACTTCTCCCCGGGGCTGTTCCAGGGCGCCGAGACCCCGCTCGGCAACACCGCCGCGATCAACATCGTCATCTGGTACGCCTGGGGCCCGGTACTCGCGGTGGTTCCGATGACCGTGCTGCTGTCCGGCGCGATCCGCTCGCCGGGCACCGGATCGCTGGCCCGTGCCCTGGTGATCGGCACTGCGCTCGCCGCGGGCCTCGGCGGCTACGCCGCCCGGCGGGCCCGGCGGCTCCGCATCGCGTCCTGAGCCGGCGCCCGGGCGATCCCGGCTGCCGCGCCCCGTCTGTCTCCGGGCAGCGGAAGCTTCCGCGAGGCGGGCCCGGCACGCATGCGATCATGATTACGGCACCGGAAGACCCGCCTGCCGGGCGGCACGGCGCCCGGACCGGGAGGTGATCGGGTGGAACCCGAGGGGGCGCTCCAGCCTGCCAGCCTGGTGGACCTCTCGGTGCGGCGGCTCCGCCGCGAGATCCTCGGCGGTGACCTTGCCCCGGGTGAGCGGCTCATCGAGGAGCAGCTCACGCACCGCTTCGGGATCAGCCGCGCGCCGCTCCGCGAGGCGCTGCGCGAGCTGGCCCAGCAGGGCCTGGTCGAGCACCTGCCGCGGCGCGGCGTCCGGGTCGCCGAGCTGACCGCCGATGATGTGGACGAGCTGTTCGGGCTGCGGGACGTGCTGGAGCAGTACGCGATGCAGCTGGCTCTGCCGCTGCCGGATCCCGGCCGCCTGGCCGGGCTGACCAAGGCGTGGGAGGCGATGG
Organism: uncultured Actinomycetes bacterium; assembly: GCA_963829725.1. GTDB lineage: Bacteria > Actinomycetota > Actinomycetes > Streptosporangiales > Streptosporangiaceae > RYN-230. The sequence goes on from CAWHJW010000001.1 coordinate 23,589, forward strand.
CGGCAGCGGCCGGCGCGGGCGACGCGTTCCGCGAGAACGAGGCGCACTGCCGGTTCCACATCGAGGTGGTCGCGCTGGCCGGCCAGCGGCAGCTGCTCATGGCGTTCGAGCCGGTCATCTTCAGGATGCAGCTGTACATGGCGGCCAACCTGCGGCTGGAGGCGCAGCACCGGGACACCTCGCAGGGCGTGCAGCGGCACCGGCGGCTGCTCGACGCCATCGCGTCGGGCGACGCCGGCACCGCCCTGGCCAGTCACGGCGCCCGCACCTACATCGGCTAGCCGAGGACCCCGCGCGGGCCCGGCCGGGGGATCGCTAACAGCCCTGTAACAAACCATGCGCATTCACGACACACAACTGTCGACAATCGACGGAAAGGGACCGCCGTCAGGACGGAGAAGCCGGTGCCCGATTCCCTTCTCGCCGAGGCCGAGCCGTACCCCTACGAGTTCACCCCGCACCACACGGCACTGCTGGTCATCGACATGCAACGGGACTTCGTTGAGCCCGGGGGGTTCGGGGAGACCCTCGGGAACGACGTGAGCCTGCTCCGCCAGGTCATCCCGCCCCTGCAGGAGGTGCTGGCCGCGACCCGGGCGGCCGGGATCACCGTCATCCACACCCGGGAAGGCCACCGGCCCGACCTGTCCGACTGCCCGCCGGCCAAGCTCCGCCGCGGCGCCCCGTCGCTGCGCATCGGGGACCCGGGCCCGCGGGGCCGGATCCTGATCCGGGGCGAGTACGGCCACGACATCATCGACGAACTGGCCCCCGCCGGCGGCGAGCTGGTCATCGACAAGCCGGGCAAGGGGTCGTTCTACGCCACCGGCCTGGACGAGACGCTGCGCGCCCAGCAGGTCAGCAGCCTGGTGGTGACCGGCGTCACCACCGAGGTGTGCGTGCACACCACGGTCCGGGAGGCGAACGACCGCGGCTACGAGTGCCTGGTGCTCTCCGACTGTGTCGGGTCCTACTTCCCGGCATTCCAGCGTGCTGGCCTGTCGATGATCGCCGCCCAGGGCGGCATCTTCGGCTGGACCGCCCCTTCCGCTAACTACCTCAATGCACTCGGTCACCAGGTACGGGCACTAAGGAGCTGACCGCTGATGACGACCACGACCACCCGCGCCCCGGTCAAGCTGCCCCTGTGGGTCAGCGGGGACACCAACGCCGCTTTCGGGCTCGGCTTCAACGTGATGGTGAACGTCCTGGTGCTGACCGGCCTGTGCCTGGGCGTCGTGCACCTGCCGGGCCATGACGTCTTCGCCGTGATCCTCCCGGCCATGGGCATCCAGCTGCTGATCGGGAACGTCTACTACACCTACCTGGCCCGGCGGCTGGCCCGCCGGGAAGGCCGCACCGACGTGGCCGCGATGCCGTACGGTCCCAGCGTGCCGCACATGTTCATCGTGACATTCGTGATCATGCTGCCCATCTACCTGACCACGCACAACCCGCTGGACGCGTGGGCGGCCGGGCTGGCCTGGTGCTTCATCATCGGCTGCATCGTGCTGATCGGGGCCTTCGTCGGCCCTTACATCCGCCGGTTCACCCCGCGGGCGGCCCTGCTCGGCACCCTGGCCGGCATCTCCATCGCGTTCATCTCGATGCGGCCGGCCGCCCAGATGTGGGAGGCGCTGTGGATCGCCCTGCCGGTGCTGGCCATCATCCTGGTCGGCTTCTTCACCGGCATCAAGCTGCCCGGCAACATCCCGGTCGGGCTGGCCGCGCTGCTGGTCGGCAGCGCGATCGGCTGGATCGGCGGCTACATGCACCCCGCGGACGTCACCGCCGCGGCGCACAACATCGCGCTCAGCCTGCCGACCCTCAGCGCCTCGCGGCTCGGCCACGGGCTCAGTGAGGTGTCCCCGCTGCTGGCCACCGCCATCCCGCTGGGCATCTACAACTTCACCGAGGGCATGAGCAACGTGGAGAGCGCGGCCGCCGCCGGCGACGCCTACAACCTCCGCTCGGTGCTGCTGGCCGACGGCACCGGCGCGGTGGTCGGCTCGCTGCTCGGCTCGCCGTTCCCGCCCGCCGTCTACATCGGCCACCCGGGCTGGAAGGCGGCGGGCGGGCGCACCAGCTACTCCATGGCCAGCGGCGTGGTCATCGCGCTGTTCTGCTTCCTCGGAATGTTCTCGCTGCTCGGCGCGGTGCTGCCGCTCCCGGCGATCGTGCCGATCCTGCTCTACATCGGGCTGCTCATCGGCGCCCAGGCGTTCCAGGAGGTGCCGAAGCGGCACGCGGTCGCGGTGGTGATCGCGATCATCCCGAACATCGCCGCCTGGGCGCAGGGCCAGATGGACGACGTGCTCGCGGCGGCCGGCACCACGGCGCAGAAGGTGGGCTACGCCAACATCGAGGCCAACGGCGCGATCTACAAGGGCATGGCCCTGCTCGGCGGCGGCGCGGTGCTGGCCGGGCTGGTGCTCGGCGCGATCACGGCGTTCCTCATCGACCGCCAGTTCTTCTGGGCCGCCGGCTACGCGGCGGCCGGGGCGGTGCTCGGGTTCATCGGCCTCATCCACGGCCCGAAGGTGGGCTGGGACATCGGCGGCCAGATCGCGCTCGGCTACCTGTTCGCCGCGGTCATCTTCCTGGGCTTCGGCTTCCTGAACCGCCGGGGCAGGGGCGCGCAGGCGGGCGCGCCGCCGGACCCGGAACTGGCCGCCCTCCCCGCGGACGCGATGCCTGCCGAGGCGGCCGGGGCATGAGCACGCGATACGGGCCGGTCCGCGCCGAGCCGTACGACTGGCCGTTCGACGGCGCGTTCCGCCCGGAACGCACCGCCCTGCTGTGCATCGACTGGCAGGCGGACTTCTGCGGCAAGGGCGGGTATGTCAACGCCATGGGCTACGACCTGGAGCTCACCCGGGCCGGGCTGGAGCCGACCGCCCGGGTGCTGGCCGCCGCCCGCAGCTCCGGGTTCACCGTGGTGCACACCCGGGAGGGCCACCGGCCCGACCTGGCCGACTGCCCGCCGAACAAGCTGTGGCGCTCGCGCGCCATCGGGGCCGGCATCGGCGACGAGGGCCCCTGCGGCCGCATCCTGGTCCGCGGCGAGCCGGGCTGGGAGATCGTCCCGGAAGTCGCCCCGGCCGACGGCGAGCTGATCATCGACAAGCCGGGGAAGGGGTCGTTCTACGCCACCGACCTGGACCTGCTGCTCCGGGTCCGCGGCATCACGCACATCATCCTCACCGGGATCACCACCGACGTCTGCGTGCACACCACGATGCGGGACGCTAACGACCGGGGCTATGAGTGCCTGCTGCTGACCGACTGCACCGGCGCCACGGACCAGGGGAACTATGCGGCGGCACTGAAGATGATCACTATGCAGGGCGGTGTCTTCGGCGCGATCGCGCCGTCGTCCGCTCTGCTGGCCGCGCTTGAGGGGGAGTGTGCCACGCCAGCGTGATCACCCGGGCCTGGCGGCCCTGGCCGCCGGGTACCAGGCCGGCGCGCATCCGGCCGAGGTCGTCGCGGACGTGCTCGGCCGGATCGCGGCGCGCGGCGACGACCACGCGTGGATCACCGTCCGGTCGGCCGCGGACCTGCTCGCGGAGGCCGAGGCGCTGGCCCGGCGCTGGCCGGACCCCTCGCGGCGGCCGCGGCTGTTCGGCGTCCCGTTCGCGGTCAAGGACAACATCGACACCGCCGGGCTGCCGACCACGGCGGGGTGCCCCGGCTACGCCTACCAGCCGGCGCGCAGCGCGCCGCTGGTCAGCCGGCTGGCCGCGGCCGGGGCGCTGCTGGTCGGCAAGACGAACCTGGACCAGTTCGCCACCGGGCTGTCCGGCACCCGCAGCCCGTACGGCGCCTGCGAGTCACCGTTGCTGCCCGGGCTCATCTCGGGCGGCTCCAGCTCCGGCTCGGCGGTGGCCGTGGCCGCCGGCCTGGTGCCGTTCGCGATCGGCACGGACACCGCCGGGTCTGGCCGGGTCCCGGCCGCGCTGACCGGGACGGTCGGGGTCAAGCCCAGCCGCGGCCTGGTCAGCACCCTGGGCCTGGTGCCCGCCTGCGCGTCGCTGGACTGCCCCAGCGTCTTCGCCCGGTCCGTCCCGGACGCGGCGGCCGTGCTGGCCGTGATCGCCGGGCCGGAGCCGGGCGATCCCTGGTCGCGCGATCTCCCGCTGCCCGGCCCCGTCCCGCCGCCGTCCCGGCCGCTGCGCATCGGGGTGCCCCGCGGCCCGGAATTCCACGGCGATTCTGCCGCGGCGGCCGCCTTCGCGGCCGCGGCCAGCCGGCTGGCCGGGCTCGGGTACCAGCTGGCCGAGATCGATCCCGGCCCGTTCCTGGCCGCCGGCCGGCTCCTCTACGAAGGGCCCTGGATCGCCGAACGTCTGGCTGCCGTCGGTGACTTCGCCGAGCAGCATCCGGAGCAGGTGCACCCGGTCACTCTCCAGGTGCTCCGCGGCGGCCGCCGGTTCGACGCGGTGGACGCGTTCCGCGGCCTGTACCGGCTGCGGGAACTGCGCGCGGCGACCGCGGCGGCGTGGGCGGAAATGGACGTCCTGGCCGTGCCCACGGTGCCGACGACGTTCACGATTGCCGAGATGGCGGCGGACCCGGTCGGGCGCAACACCGTGCTGGGCCACTACACGACCTTCGCCAACCTGCTCGACCTGGCCGCGGTGGCGGTGCCCGCCGGGACCACCGCGGCCGGGCGGCCGCACGGCATCACCCTGCTGGCCCCGGCCGGCCGGGACGCCCTGCTGGCCGGGGTCGCCGCCCAGTGGGAGGAGCATGGGTGCGGGGGCGCCGGCCCGGACCCGGCGCCCTGACCCAGCGCGGCGGCATGGCTGCGGCCGGGGCCGGTCACGCACGGCGGCTGGTGCTCATTCATGGCGCCGCGACGACCAGCCGGGTCTGGCGGCAGGTCGTCCCCCTTCTGGACGGCTTCGACGTGAGCTGCCCGGACCGGCCGTGCAGCGGGGACCTGGCGACGGAGGTGGCGGCACTCCGGCCGGCCTGCGAGGGAGCGGTGGTGGCCGGGGTGAGCGGCGGCGCGACGCTGGGCCTGGCCCTGGCGGCATCCGGGGTGCCGATGGCGGCCGCGCTGCTGCACGAGCCGGCGGTCGGCTCCCTGCTGCCCGGCCTGCTCGACGACGTCCGCGCCGCCTACGATGAGGGCGGGACCGCGGCCTTCGGCGCGGCGCTCTACGGCCGCGCCTGGACCCCCGCCGAGGCGCCCGCCGAGGCCGGCGCGGTCCGGCGTGACCTGGCCATGTTCCGCGCCTTCGAGCCGGCCGCGCCGGCCCAGGGGACGGGTCCCCTGGTGATCACGGTTGGCGAATGCTCCCCGCCGCCGCGGCACCACTCGGTGCGGAGGCTCAGCGCCGCGTTCGGCCTGCCGGTATGGCAGCTGCCGGGCGCCCGGCACGCGGTGCACCTCGACCAGCCGGCTGTCTTCGCCGCCGCCGTGCACCGGCTGGCGGGCGGGGTCAGGGCAGCGGGTGCTTGTCCGGCCACTCGGTGAAGCGCTCGTCGTACTCGGTGGCCAGCTCGCCCAGTTCCACGCCGCCGCCGTGGCCCAGCATCGGGCATTCCCGGGCCAGGGCGGCCAGGTGCAGGCGGTGGCAGCGGTCGGGGCCTAGTCCTGCGGTGCCCGGACGGCGAGCATGTACCTGCCCATGGCAGTCCTCCTTAACCCGCCGGCCCGTCAGCCGGCGTTGCCCTGTCACCGGGTAGACACCGCCCGGCGGTGGCCCGGGACCTGCTGATCATCGGGGTCACCGTGCTGACCACCGAGGAGGATGTCCGGGCCGCGGAACGCGAGCAGTGGGATGATGGCACCAACTACCTGGCGGTGGCGCCCGGCGTGATCGTCGGCTACGACCGCAACGTCGCCACCAACACCATGCTCCGCAAGCACGACATCGAGGTGGTCACCGTGCCCGGCGAGGAACTCGGCCGGGGCCGCGGCGGCCCGCGCCGCATGACGTGCCCGATCGAGCGGGACCCTTGCGTGAGGGCGGGAGGACCCGAGATGGACCTGCACGGACGCAACCTGCTGAAGGAAGCCGACTTCAGCCGGGAGGAGTTCGCGTACCTCATCGACCTGGGCCCGGAGGGGTCCCATCTCGGCTACAAGGAGTCGATGAAGGACACCGCGCGGGTCCTGGGCCGCATGTCCGACGGCATCGGGTACCGGGGGTTCGCCCAGGAGTCCGTGGAGATCCTCGGCCAGTTCGCCGGGGTCCCGGTGTGGAACGGGCTGACCGGCGCGTGGCACCCCACCCAGATGCTGGCCGACACGCTGACCATGCGGGATCACTGCGCCAGGCCGCTGGAGGCGGGCTCGGGTGCGGCGCTGACCGTGACCGACGACGTCCGCGCGGCCGTGGCCGGGGTGGACTTCCTGTACACCGACGTGTGGCCATCCATGGGTGAGCCGACGGGGGAGTGGGACAAGCGGATCGACCTGCTGCTGGACCACCAGGTGAACGCGGCCGAGCTGGAAGTGACCGACGAGGTCTTCTCCTCGGGCGCCCCGGTCGTGTCCGGCCAGGCGGAGAACCGGATGCACACCAGCAAGGCGGTCATGGTGGCCACCCTGGGCGGCCCGGAACCGGGAGGACGGCCATGAAGGTCGTCGTGGCGCTGGGCGGGAACGCGCTGCTGGAACGCGGCGAGCCACCCGACGCCGACATCCAGGAGCGGCACATCGTCCGGGCCGCGGCCGCGCTCGCCCCGCTGCTGCGCGACCACCAGCTGATCATCACGCACGGGAACGGCCCGCAGGTCGGGATGCTCGCCATGGAGAGCGCGGGCGACCCGGCGCTGTCCCACCCGTACCCGTTCGACGTCCTCGGCGCCCAGACCCAGGGCATGATCGGCTACTGGCTGGTACAGGCGCTGGAGGCGGCCTGCCCCGGCCGCCGGGCCGCCTGCCTGGTCTGCCGCACCCTGGTGAAGGCCGATGACCCGGCCTTCACCCGCCCGAGCAAGTTCGTCGGCCCGGTGTACGCCGAGGCGGAGGCACGCCGGCTGGCCGCGGCCCGCGGCTGGGACATCCGCCCGGACGGCCGGTCGTGGCGGCGCGTGGTGCCCTCGCCCGAGCCGGCCGCGCTGCTGGAACTCGACATGATCGAGATGCTGGCCAGCCGGGGGGTGACCGTGGTCTGCGCCGGAGGGGGCGGCATCCCGGTCGTGCCGGCCGATGGCGGGGGACTGCGCGGCGCGGAGGCCGTGGTGGACAAGGACCTGACCGCGGCGCTGCTGGCCGGGGCGGTGCGAGCGGATGCGCTGCTGATGCTGACCGACGTGGCCGCGATACAGGAAGGCTACGGCACCCCGGCGGCCCGGCCCATCCGCCGGATCACCGCCGCGCAGCTGCGCGGCCGGGTCCGGTCCGGGGAGTTCCCGGCCGGGTCGATGGGGCCCAAGGCCGAGGCGGCGTGCCGGTTCGCCGCGGCGGGAACCGGCGGGATGACCGCCATCGGCCGGCTGGACGATGCGGCGGCGCTACTGGCAGGCATAGCCGGCACGGTAGTGGTTATGGAGGGAGCATGACTGACATGACATCTGGGCCAGCCCGGATCGTGGTCGGAGTAGACGGGTCGGACGGCTCCAAGGAAGCACTGCGCTGGGCCATCCGGCAGGCCGAGCTGACCGGCGCGGCGCTGGACGCCGTGATCGCCTGGCAGTACCCGGCGTTCTTCGGCTGGGCCCCGGTGGGCGTGGACGACGCGGACTTCGCCAAGATCGCCGAGGAGACCCTGTCCGGCGCGCTCAACGAGGCCTTCGGCGCGGAGTGGCCCGGCTGGGTCCGCACCCGGGTCAGCGAGGGAGCTCCGGCCGAAGTCCTGGTCAAGGCGGCTAAGGGTGCCGACCTGCTGGTGGTCGGGTGCCGCGGGTACGGTGGCTTCACCGACGCGCTGCTCGGCTCGGTCAGCACCTACTGCGTGCACCACGCGCAGGGGCCGGTCACCGTCATCCGGCCCGCTGAGCACCGGCACCACCCGCGCTGAGCGGGGAGAGCCAGGCCGGCCGGCGGCGCTCGCCGGCCGGCCTCCTGCTGCGCACGCCCCGCGGGGCGGGTCAGCCGCCGGGCTGGCCGGGAGCCAGCGTGTAGCGCACGTCCAGCGAGCCGGCGGACCGGGTGGCCGTGATCGCGACGGCGTCGCCGGGCAGCACCGCATGGTCGTCCAGGATGGCCAGGCCGGCCGCGGTGAAGCTCAGCCGGTGGCTGCGCAGCGCCGGGCGGCCCGCCGGCCGGTCCAGGCAGCGCGCCTCGGCGGCCTCGAGCACGGCCGGGGTGATCGTCTCCGTGGCCCGGGTGACCGCCAGCCCCCGCTCGGCCAGCACCGGGTAGATGCCGCGTTCGGCCAGGTCGGCCGGGTCGAGGCCGTCCGCGGCCGGCAGCGGCAGGTAGGACGTCTGCAGGATCAGCGGCCGGCCGCCGGCCAGCCGCAGGCGGCGCAGCCGGAGCACCCGGCCCGGGCCGCCGAGCCGGGCGCCGGTGTCCGGCGGCGGTGCGGTCACCCCGGCGTCGAGCAGCCGGGCGCTGATGTCGGCGCCCTGGGCCGCCAGGTCGGCGGTGAAGCTGCGCAGGTGGCCGAGGTCGTAGGAGTACCGGACCGCCACGTAGGTGCCGGTGCCGTGCCGGGCGGCGATCAGCCCGTCGTCAGCGAGCAGTTGCAGCGCCTGCCGCAGCGTCATGATGCTGACCCCGAACTCCTGCGCCAGATCCCGCTGGGCGGGCAGCGGATGGCCTGGGGGCCACCGGCCGCTGCTGATGCGGTCCCGCAGCTCGGCCTGGATCCGCAGGTACTTCGGCCCCCGCCCGGCCGCCCCGCCCGCCGGGCCGCTGCTGCTCAGCGGGCCGCCCCGGCCGCCCTCGCTCACCGGGCGGCGTCCACCGCGGTCCGCAGCGCGCCCACCGCGCGGCCGATCTCGGCCGGGGCCGCGCCGTCCAGCACCTGGCGCATCAGTGCGGAGGCGACGATGACCCCGTCGGCATGCCGGGCCGCGGCCGCCGCCCGGGCCGGCGAGTCGATGCCGAACCCGATCAGCGCCGGCCGGGGGCTGCACCGCGCCACCCGGGCGGCCAGCGCCCACCGCTGCTCGTCATCGCGCTCCCGCGCGGTCCCGGTGGTGGCCATCACGCTCATCACGTAGAGGAAACCACGGGACCGCTCCGCGATGCTGGCCATCTGGCCGGCCGGCGTGGCCGGGGTCACCATCAGGGTGGCGTCCAGCCCGGCCGCGGCCGCCGCAGCCAGGTACTCGCCCGCCTCCGCGGCGGGCAGGTCGGGGATGATCGTCCCGCTGAACCCGGCGCCGGCCAGTTCCGCGCAGTACCGGGCGAGGCCCCGCTGGTAGGCGTGGCAGGCGTAGCTCATCGCGATCAGCGGCACCCGGCCGGCCCCGGCTGCCTGCAGCCGCGGCCGGGCCTGGGCCAGCTCGGCAAGGATCACGCCGGTGTGCGCGCCCCGGCCGATCGCGGCCCGGGACGCCTGCTGGATGACCGGGCCGTCCAGCATCGGGTCGGAGAACGGCATCCCGACCTCGACCGCGTCCGCGCCCGCCTCGATCATCGCCGCCAGAAGGTCTGTCCAGTCGGCGCGGATCCCGGCGGTCACGTAGCTGACCAGGCTGGGCCGCCCGGCCGCCCGGGCCCGCTCCAGGGCCGCCTCAACCGCGCCCATGAGCCCGCTCCCGCAGCAGCGCGGCGTCCTTGTCACCGCGGCCGGACATCGTGATCAGCACGGTGGCCCCGGCGGGCAGCTCGCCGGTGCGCGCGGCGCGGGCCACCCACGCCACCGCATGCGCGGACTCCAGCGCGGGCAGTATGCCCTCGGCCCGGGCGCACAGCCCGGCCGCGATGATCGCCTCCTCGTCACTGACCGCGTGGTACTCGGCCCGGCCGCGGGCGCCGAGGTAGGCGTGCTCGGGCCCGACCCCGGGGTAGTCCAGCCCGGCCGAGACCGTGTCCGCCTCACGGATCTGGCCATGGGAGTCGGTGAGGAACACCGACAGCGCGCCGTGCAGCACGCCGCGGCGGCCCTGGCTGGCCGCCGCCCCGCCCGCCGCTTCCACGCCGACCAGCCGGGCCGGGGTGTCGGCGAAGCCGGCGAAGGTGCCCGCGGCATTCGAGCCGCCGCCCACGCAGGCCACCACCACGTCGGGCACCCCGGAGGGCAGCAGCCGGGCGCACTGCAGCCGGGCCTCGTCCCCGATCACGCGCTGGAACTCGCGCACCATCCACGGGTAGGGGTGCGGGCCGGTCACCGAGCCGATGCAGTAGTGCGCCGTGTCCGCGGTGGTGACCCAGTGCCGCAGCGCCTCGCTGGCCGCGTCCTTGAGCGTCCGCGACCCGGACCGGACCGGCCGCACCGTGGCGCCGAGCAGTTCCATCCGGAACACGTTCAGCTCCTGGCGGGCCATGTCGCGCTCGCCCATGAATACGGTGCAGCCCAGCCCGAGCCGTGCCGCCATCGTGGCGGCGGCCACCCCATGCTGGCCCGCGCCGGTCTCCGCGATCAGCTCCGGCTTGCCGAGCCGGCGGGCCAGCAGCGCCTGCCCCATCACGTTGTTGATCTTGTGGCTGCCGGTGTGCGCCAGGTCCTCCCGCTTCAGCAGCACGAGAACCCCCAGTTCCCCGGACAGCCGCGGCGCGCGGCTGACCGGGGTGGGGCGCCCGGCGTACTCCCGGAGCATCCCGGCCAGTTCCGCACGGAACCCCGGATCCGCCCACGCGGCCCGGAACTCCCGCTCCAGCTCGGCGCACGCGGGCACCAGCGCCTCCGGCACGAACCGCCCGCCGAACGACCCGAACCGTCCGGCCGCCCCGGGGTCGCCCATCAGCCCCGGCTCACCCACCGCCACGCTCGCACTCATCACCCGCCACCTCCCGGCCACACCGCACACCGTCGCTTGTCACGCCACCAGCTGACCTTCCACCGGCCGCTCGCCCGTCACCAGCACTCTTCTAGAGTTCTAGAAGAATATCGCATCAACTGGCCCCGGCCAGCCGCTACCGAGGGGGCGCAGGGAACCAGGCACGCCGAGGGCCGACGGCACGCGCCAGAGGGCCGCCCTGGCGGAGCGCGGTGAGTCCGGACCTCCCAGCGGGTCACAATTCACCGCGCAGACGGGCGCCCCGGGCCGGTGGCGGAGTGCGGTGAGTCCGGACCTCCCAGCGGGTCACAACTCACCGCGCAGACGGGGGCGCCCCGGGCCGGTGGCGGAGTGCGGTGAGCCCGGGCCTCGACCGGGCTGAGCCTCAACCCGGCCGGGGGGCGGCGGGCGCCTCAGGCCAGGCTGTCCCGCCAGTCGGCGTGCAGCGCGGCGTAGGCGCCGTCGCCCATGATCAGCCGGGCGGGCGGGCCGTCCTCCGCGACCCGCCCGGCGCTGAGCACCAGCACCCGGTCGGCGATCTCCACGGTGGACAGCCGGTGCGCGATGATCATGGCGGTGCGCCCGGCCAGGATGGTGCGCAGCGCCGCCTGGACCATCCGCTCGCTGGGGATGTCCAGCAGCGAGGTGGCCTCGTCGAGGACCAGCACCGAGGGCGCGGCCAGGAAGGCCCGGGCGAACGAGATGAGCTGCCGCTGGCCGGCCGATAGCCGGCCGCCCCGCTTGCCCACGTCGGCGTCGTAGCCCCCGGGCAGCCTGCTGATGAAGGCCTCCGCGCCGATGGCCCGGGCCGCCGCCTCGATCTCGTCCCGGCCGGCGCCGGGGCGGCCCAGCGCGATGTTGTCGGCCACCGTGCCGGTGAAGATGAAGTTCTCCTGGGTGACCAGGACGATCTCGCGGCGCAGCTCCCGGTCCGGGACGGCCCGCAGGTCCACCCCGTCGAGCAGGACCCGGCCCTCCCCGGGGTCATAGAACCGGGCCAGCAGCCGCGCGATGGTGGTCTTCCCGGCGCCGGTCGCGCCGACCAGGGCCACCGTCTGCCCGGCCGGGATGTCCAGGTCGAGGCCGGGCAGCACGATGGCGTCCCGGTAGCCGAACCGCACCTCGTCGAACCGGACGCCGCGCCCGGCGCCGCGGCGCGGCGGCAGCGACCGCGGCTGCTCCGGTTCCGGGACCGCGGGCTGCTCGTCCAGCACGCCGGAGACCTTCTCCAGCGCGGCCGCCGCGGACTGGAACGAGTTGTAGAACTGCGACAGGTCCTGCAGCGGGTCGAAGAACCGGCCCAGGTACAGCAGGAACGTGGCCAGCACGCCGACCTTGATGTCGCCGTCCATCACCCGCAGCCCGCCGTAGCACAGCACCGCGCCGGTGGCCACGTTGCCGACCAGGGTGATCCCCGGTGAGTACACCGCGAGCAGCCGGGATGAGCGCAGGCTGGCCTGCGCGTACTGCCCGTTCAGCCCGGAGAAGATCTCCATGTTGCGGTCTTCCCGGCGGAATGCCTGGACCGCCCGGATGCCGCCGAAGGTCTCCACGAAGTGCACGATGACGGAGGCCATGGTCTCCCGGGTGCGCCGGTAGGACAGCGCGGACTCGCGGCGGAACCACAGGGTCAGAGCGGCCAGCGGGCCGAAGCCGGCCAGCACGACCAGGGCCAGCGGCCAGTCCAGCAGCAGCATCCCGGCGCCGAGCAGCACCAGCGAGAACACGGCCGACACGAGGGCGTCCAGCCCGTCGTTGAACAGGTCGGAGATGGAGTCGATGTCGGAGACCTGCCGGGAGATGACCCGCCCGGAGGTGTAGTGCTCGTGGAACGCGACCGGGAGCCGCTGGAAATGGGCGAACAGCCGCTGCCGCAGCTCGATCACGACCGTCTCGCCCATCCGGCCCATGGCGAAGATGAACGCCCGGCTGGTGACCATCTGAACTCCCACCGCGACCGCGAAGCCGGCCACCGTCAGCGCCAGCGGCACCAGGTCACCGCCGTGCAGCAGCGGCGGGATGCCCTGGTCGATGGCCACGCCGACCAGCCAGGGGCCGGCCAGGCCGGCCAGGTTCGCGGTCACGATGAGCACCAGGGTGCCGGCCACCTGGCCGCGCTGCGGCCGGAGCAGGCTGACCAGCAGCCGCCGGGACCGCGCCCGCAGCAGGGTGGCCAGCCCGGCGCTGATCTCGTCGGCGTCCTCGGCGGCGATGCCGCGCCACGCGCCGGCCGTCATGACGCCGCCTGCTGGCCGGCGGCCGGGCTCTCCGACCCGCTCATCAGCTCCCGGTACCGCGGCTGGGTGGCCAGCAGCTGGGCGTGGGTGCCGGTGGCGGCGATCACCCCATCGCGCAGCAGCGCCACCTTGTCGGCCAGCGCGACCGTGGACGGGCGGTGCGCCACGACCAGGGCGGTGGTCTGGGCCAGCAGCCCGCTCAGCGCCTTAGTCACCTTCGCCTCGGTGTGCACGTCCAGCGCGGACAGCGGGTCGTCCAGGATGAGCAGCGGGGGCCGGGCCAGGATGGCCCGGGCCAGCGCCACCCGCTGCCGCTGGCCGCCGGACAGCGCCATGCCCTGCTCGCCGATCCGGGTGTCCAGCCCCCACGGCAGGTCATGCACGAAGCCGGCCTGGGCGACGGCCAGCGCCGCCTCGATCTCCTCGTCATCGGCGTCCGGGGCGCCGTAGCTCACGTTCTCCCGGACGCTGGCCGAGAACAGCGTGGGGTCCTCGAACGCGCAGCCGACCCGGGACCGCAGCACCGGCAGCGGCAGCCGCCGCACGTCCGTGCCGTCCAGCAGGACCGCCCCGGAGGTGGCATCGGCGAGCCGGGGCACCAGGTGCAGCAGGGTGGTCTTGCCGGCCCCGGTGGCACCGGTCAGCGCGACCGTCTGGCCCGGCTCCACGGCCAGCGAGACGCCGCGCAGTAAAGCCCGCTCCGCGCCCGGGTACCGGAACCCGACCCGGTCGAACACGAGATGTGCTGGCTGTGCTGGCCCGGGGGGACGACCCCCCGCAACCCCCCGCGAATCGCCGGCCCGGCGGGACACGCTCTGGTGACCAGGGGGACGACCCCCCGAAGCCCCCCGCGAATCGCCGGCCCGGCGGGGACACGCCTCCGGCGCGCCCCCCCTCGCCCCCGAGGCGCGCCCCCCCTCGCCGGCCGAGGGCCCGGGCCGGGCCAGCACCGGCAGGCCGGCCGCGCCGGCCTGCGGGCTGGCGATGGCGGGCTCGGTGTCGAGGATCTCGTAGATGCGCTGCGCGGCGGTGGCCGCCTCCTGGCCGCCGGCCAGGATGTAGCCCATCGACTCGATCGGCCACACCAGCATCAGGGTCAGCGTGATGAACGCGACCAGCCCGCCCAGCGTCAGCTCATGACGGCTGGTGGCGATGGCGCCGAGCAGCAGCAGCACCCCGATCAGCGCGTTCGGGATCAGGTCCAGCCCAGCCCAGAAGGTGCTGCGCAGCCGGGCCTTGCCCAGCTCGGTGCGGTACACCTCGGCGGCCTGCTCGCTGTGCCGCCCGGCGGCCTCGCCGCCCCGGCCGAGCGCCTTGAGCACCCGGATCCCGGTGGCCGCCTCTTCCACGTAGGTGGCCAGGTCACCCTGCTGGTCCTGGGAGCGCCGGGACAGCACCCGGTAGCGCCGCTGGAAGCGGGTGCTGGCCGCCAGCACGGGCACGAAGACCGTCGCGGTGATCAGGCCGAGCCACCAGTTCAGCCGGATCAGCAGCAGGATCACCGCGACGAAGGTGACCGTGTTGGTGATCAGGAAGATGATGCCGAACCCGGCGAAGCGCCGGATCGCGGACAGGTCATTGGTGGCCCGGGAGAGCAGCTGGCCGGACTGCCAGTCGTCGTGGAACGAGGGCTGCAGCCGCTGCAGGTGCGCGTAGATGTCGTCCCGCATGGACTGCTCCAGGCCGGCCACGGCACTGGCCTGGACCCACCGGCGCAGGAAGTTCAGCATGGCCTGCCCGACGCCCAGGCCGATCGCCGCGGCGCCGATCGGCAGCAGCAGGCTGCGCTGGTGATGGGTGACCGCGCCGTCGATCATGGCCTTGGTCAGCAGCGGGATGACGATCTCGGCGGCAACCGCGGTGACCGCCGCCAGGAGCATGAAGGCGAGCTGCCACCGGTAGGGGCGCAGGTAGCTGCGCGCCCGCCAGAGGGATCCGAGCGGGGTCTCAGCTCTCCGCCCACCCACCGTGCCGTGGTCGTCACTGCGGGCAACCTCCGGGGTGGCGGGTGCGCCGGGCTGGGGTTGCTGTGGGGGCATTACCCCGACGCTAGTTCCCGGCCACGGCCCTGTCACCTGTATTTTCCCTGGCCCGCGGCTGCGGGCCGGCCGCGCCGGGCCACGGCACAGGCCCGGGACCAGAACGGGCTTAACGGCCCGTCCGTGGCCGGTCATGACGTCACGGGAATGTCACCTCATGGCCTCTGTGCCGTGGGCGGGTAGCGGCGGCCCGTCAACTCTGGCACGCTGGCTAGCCCGGGGGACTCGCGCGCCGGTGCCCAATGCCGGCAGGGAGGGACCGTGGACCGCACGGATTCTGGGGGCAGGCAACCCATGCGGGGATGGTCGCCTGGCCTGGCGCTCGCCGCATTCAACGACGGCGTGACGGTGATCTGCCAGCTTTCCGCCCAGTTTTCCGAGGCGGGCTGGGCTGGCCCCTCGCCCTGCCCGGAGTGGCGGGTGTCCGACCTGGCCGGGCACCTGCGCTGCGTGGCTGACGACTACCACGAGTACCTCGATGATGCGCCGGCCAGCCGGCTGGCCCGGCTGATGGCCACCGGGGCGCACGCCGACACCCTGGCCCGGAAGCTGGCCCGGCAGAACGCGGCGGAACTGGCCGCCCTGCCGGATTCCTCGGGCCCGGAGCACATCTCGGCGTTCGCCAGCTCGGCCCGGTCCTACGCGCGGCGGCTGCCGCCCATCTGGAACCTGCCGCATCACCGGTACCGCGACGTGCTGGTCTCCGTGGGCGGGATGGCCGGGGCGGCGTGCGCCGAGTGGCATCTGCACGCCTGGGACCTGGCCCGCGCGCTGGGTAAGGACTACCGCCCGGCGGACCCGGAGATCCTGCTGCTCGGCTGGCAGGCCGGCGTGCCCCACCTGCCGCCGGCCGAGGCGGCGGAGGGCCCGGGGCGCGGTGCCCCGGCGCCGCTGGCCGCGGGCGGCGGTCCCGGCGGGGACAGCCTGGTCGGCGCCTGCTGCCTGGGCGTGAAAGGGCGGGCCGATGGCCAGGGCGGCCAGGTCAGGCGGCCGGGCCGGGCCGGCCCGGCGGTCGGTGAGGACCCGTGGCATGTCATGCTCCGAGCGTCGGGAAGGATGCCCTCACCCGCCTGAGGAAGGAACCCGCTCATGGCCCTCGATGCTGCCGCCGTGCGTGCCGCCTACCCAGCTCTCGCGGACGGCTACGCCTACCTGGACGGTGCCGCGGGAACCCAGGTCCCGTCGGCCGTGATCGACGCCATCAGCGCGGCTTACCGGTCCGGTATCGGCAATGCGGGCGGGGCGTTCCCGGCCAGCGAGCGGTCGGTGGCGCTGACCGCCGGGTGCCGCCAGGCTATCGCCGACCTGACCGGCGGGACCGCGGAAGGGGTCATCCTCGGGCCGAACATGACCACGCTCACCTACCGGCTGGCGGCGGCGCTGGCGGCCGGCTGGGGCCCCGGCGACGAGGTGATCGTCTCGCGGCTGGACCACGACGCCAACGTGCGGCCCTGGGTGCAGGCCGCGCAGCGGGCCGGGGCGACCATCCGGTGGGCGGAGGTTGACGCGGCCACCGGGGAACTGCCCGCCGGGCAGTACGCCGGGCTGCTGTCCGAGCGGACCCGGCTGGTGGCGGTGACGGCCGCCAGCAATGTCCTGGGCACCCAGCCCGATGTGGCCGCGATCACCGCCCGCGCCCGCGCGGCCGGCGCGCTCAGCTACGTCGACGGCGTGCACGCCACCCCGCATTTCCCGGTGGACGTGGCGGCGCTCGGCGCGGACTTCTACGCGACCAGCGCCTACAAGTGGTCAGGCCCGCACGTGGGAGCGGTGATCGCGGACCCGGCGCTGCTGGAGCGGCTGCACCCCGACAAGCTGATCCCCGCCCCGGATACCGTGCCGGAGCGGTTCGAGCAGGGCACGCCGCCGTTCGCCGGCCTGGCCGGGGTGAGCGCCGCCGTGGACCACCTCGCCCAGCTGGGCGGCCCGCGGCCCGGCAGCCGCCGGGAGCGGCTGCTCGCCTCGATGGCGGCGGTGGCCGAGCATGAGGGGCAGCTGTTCGGCGTGCTCTCCGGCGGGCTGGCCGGGATGAGCGGGGTGACCAGCTACGGGAAGGCGGCCCGCCGGGCGCCGACCGCCTACTTCACGGTCGCCGGGCACACCCCGGCGGCCGTCGCCCGGTACCTGGCCAGCCGCGGGATCAACGTATGGCACGGGCACAACTACGCCTGGGAACTGACCGGGGCACTCGGCATCCGGGACAGCGGCGGTGCGGTCCGGGCGGGCCTGGTGCACTACAACGACCGGTCCGACGTGGACCGCCTGCTGGCCGCCGTGGCGGAACTCGCCGGCTGAGCCGGCGCCGCGGCGTCAGCCGCGGCCGCCAGCCGGGAACGAATAGCGGTACACCCGGGTGGACCGGGCCTGGAAGCCGACCCGCTCGTACAGCCGGCCCGCGGCCTCCCGGGACGGCCGGGAGCTCAGGTCCACCGTGCGGACGCCGGCCGCCTCGGCCAGCCGCAGGGCCCGCACGGTCAGCGCCTCGCCGATGCCCTGCCCCCGCGCCGCCTCGTCCACGATGACGTCCTCGATCCAGGCCCGCACCCCGGTGGGGATCGGGAATATCACCAGCGACAGCGCGCCGGTGATCTTGTCCCCGGACCTGGCGACCAGGATCGTCGTCGCGTCGGCCCCGACCACCTGCTCCAGGGCGGCCCGGTCCAGCGGCGGAGCGGTGGAGGACAGCTGGGGGAGCAGCCGGGCGAACGCCTCGACCGCCTCGTCGGTCACCTTCTCCAACACCTCGACCCGCACAGTCACGCGAGGCACCTTACCGCCTCACCCGGCGCCCAGGGCCCGCAGGCTGGCCGCCGTGCCGGCTGCCGCCACGATCACCACCAGGAACGGGGCGCGGAGCACCAGGGCCAGGACCGCCGCGCCCAGGCCGGCCAGCACGGCCGGGTCCGCGGTGAGGGACCGGCCCCGGGCGGTGGCCTGGACCGCGACCAGCGCGGCCAGCAGCGCGACCGGGACCAGGGCGGCGAAGCGCTGCGCCCGCGGGTGATCCAGCCAGCGCGCGGGCACGGCCAGCCCGGCCAGCTTGAGCGCGTAGCACCCGCCCGCGGTGACAAGCACGGCAACCCAGGTGCCGCTCACCGCGGCCGCCGCCCCGCCGCGAGCCGCCCCGCCTGTTCCGCCCGCCGCCGGCCAGGCAGCGGCCAGGGCAGCACCGCCGCCAGCGCCGCGGCCGCGGCCGCGATGACCGGGATGCCCGGCGGGCAGAACGGCGTCGCGGCCACCGCGATCACCGCGCCGCCCAGGGCCACGGTGCTAGCCCGGGACGACGCTCCGCCGAACAGCATCGGCCAGAGCAGGGCCAGGAACGCGGCCGGGCCCACGACGTCCAGCCCGAAGGTGGCGGGCGAGCCGAGCCGGCCCGCGCCGACCGCGCCCGCCAGGGTGGCCGCGTTCCAGGTCAGGTACAGGCTGGCGAAGGTGGCCCGGAACCCGGCGCGGGCCGCCTCCGGGGTGGGCTGGGCCAGGGCCACCGCGGTCGACTCGTCCGTGATGGCCAGCGCGGCCAGCAGCCGGGCCGCCCCGCGGGCCCGCAGCAGCCCGGACAGCCGCAGCCCGTAGAGCCCGTTCCGGCTGCCCAGCAGCATCGCGCCGGCCGTGCCGGCCGCCAGGTTCCCGCCCACGGCGACCACCCCGGCCAGCGCGAACTGGGACGCCCCGGAGTACCCGACCAGGCTGAGCACGCAGGCCTGGGCCACGCTCAGCCCGGAGGCCACCGCCGCCGCGCCGAACGCCAGCCCCGAGGTGCCCACCACCAGCCCGAGCGCCAGCCCGCCGCGGGTGGCCTGCGCTGGGGCGCGGACCGGCGTGCGGGCCGAGGTGTCCGTCATGGCCTGCAGGCTAGGGCCGGACCGGGGCCGCCGCCTTGAACGTTATTGCACGCGGGCCGGGCCGGGCCGGTCACGCTGGTAGGCGCCGGGCGGCACGCCCACGATCCGCTTGAAGTGCCGGGTCAGGTGCGCCTGGTCGGCGAAACCCGCCTCGGCCGCCGCTGCGGCGGGCGGCACGCCCTGGTCCAGCAGGCGGCGGGCCTCCCGGACCCGGGCCTGGTTCAGGTAGGCGTGCGGCGGCAGGCCGGTCTCCGCCCGGAACGCGCGGAGCAGCGCGTACGTCCCCAGCCCGGTCAGCGCGGCCAGTTCCGCCAGGGTGGGCGGGTCGGTGAGCCGCGCGTGCAGCAGGTCAGCCGCCTGGCGTACCGCCGGCCGGCCGGGCAGCGGGCCGGCCGCGGCTGGCCGCCGGCCGCGTGCTCGCGGAGCAGCCCGGCCAGCGCGGCGTGCAGCAGGCTGGAGGAAGCCAGCGGGTCACCCTGCTCCGCGGCCCGGTGCGCCGCCCGGACCAGCCGGGCGCTCCGCGGGTCAGCCACCACCGTCTCGCGGAAGCGCGGCGTGCCGCGGCCCGCGCCGAGCTCGGCGCTGACCGTCCGCACCACGCTCACCGCCGGGTAGAGCACCCGGTAGGACCAGCCTTCCGGCCGGGCGGCGTGACCGGTGTGCACCACTTCCGGGTTGAGCAGCGCCACCGTGCCCGGGCCGGCCCGCAGCAGGCTGCCGTCGTGCTGGAACTCCTCGACGCCCGCCTCGATCAGGGCCAGCGTGTAGGTCTCGTGCGCATGCCGGGCGTACCGGTGCGTCACATACCGGGCCCGCAGCAGGTCCACGCCGGGCACGGCGGCGTGCCGCCAGTACCGGGCCGCCTCACCAGGACCGGCGGCGGTCTCGGGCGGCGGGCCGGGCGGCCGGGCCGGCGGGGAGTCCACCCGCCCAGTACAGCACGGCCGCCACCTGGGTCCAGTTCCGGTTGCGGCAGTGCGCCAGGTAATGGACGTGGGCCGGGGTCTCGGCGCTGAGCCACAGGCCGCCCTGGCTGTCGGCGGCGGCCGGGCGAGATGGCGGCGATGGCCCACCCGCCAGTGCGGCGCGGTTGCGGCCAGGCCGCCGGCCAGCCAGGTGCGGCGTTCATGGGTGATCTTCTCGGGTGGGGTGCACTGCCGGTAGCAGGCAGGGTCGGCCGCCGGGCCAACAAGAAATTCCCGGCGGATGGGCTGGAATCATGCGGCGCGGCGGCCGGCCGGAAGGAACTATCCGGGCCGAACGGCCCGGCCGCAGGGGCAGCCCGCCCCTGGAGCCGGGTCTGCCCGGCGGCCGATGATGCTGAAGTGGTGATCGTCCGGGTAGGCCGTCTGCTGGGCCAGTGGCTGGCCCGGCATCTTGCCGTGGCCGTGCTGGCGGCCGTGACGCTGGCGCTGGCCGCCGGGGGAGTGGCCCACCTGGCCGGGGCGGCCCGGGTCGGCGATGCCGCCTGGCTGGCATCGGCGGCCGTCGGCATGGCCTACGCGCTGTGGGCGATCGCGGATGCGGCCCGGCAGCGCCGGATCGGGGTCGACCTCATCGCGCTGCTCGCCCTGGCCGGCGCTGTGGCCGTGGACGAGCTGCTGGCGGCGGCGGTGATCAGCGTCATGCTGGCCAGCGGCCGGGCGCTGGAGGAGTGGGCGGCCGGCCGGGCCCGCCGTGACCTGACCGCGCTGCTGGCCCGCGCGCCGCGAACCGCCCGCCGGTACACCGGGACGTCGCTGCGGGTGGTGCCGCTGGACGAGATCGTGGCCGGTGACCTGCTGATGGCGGCGCCCGGGGACATCGTCCCGGCGGACGGCGTGCTCACCTCCAGGGCCGCGGTCCTGGACGAGTCGGCGCTGACCGGGGAGCCACGGCCGGTGGAGCACGCCGCGGGGGACCCGCTGCGCAGCGGGACCGTGAACGCGGGCGGGCCCTTCGACCTGCGCGCCTCGGCCAGCGCGGCGGACAGCACCTACGCCGGCATCGTCCGGCTGGTGCGGGCGGCCGAGACGGACCAGGCGCCGTTCGTCCGCCTGGCCGACCGGTACGCGGTGTGGTTCCTGGCGCTGAGCCTGGCCGCGGCGGGAGCGGCGTGGGCCCTGGCCGGGGCGGCCCGGGCCGTCGCCGTGCTGGTGGTGGCGACGCCGTGCCCGCTGATCCTGGCCGCCCCGGTCGCCCTGGTCTGCGGGCTCTCGGTGGCCGCCCGCCGCGGCGTGGTGATCAAGGGCGGCGGGGTGCTGGAGCGGATGGCCCGGTGCCGCACCCTGCTGATCGACAAGACGGGCACGCTGACCAGCGGGCGGCCGTCGCTGGCCGACATCATCACGGCCGGCCCGCTGCCCGCCGGGGAGGTGCTCCGGCTGGCCGCGTCGCTGGACCAGGTGTCGGGGCACGTGCTGGCGGGCGCGGTGGTCAGCGCCGCCCGGCAGCGGGACGCCGAGCTGGCCCTGCCGGAGGACGTGCACGAGGTCCCCGGGCAGGGCATCCGCGGCGTGGTGGCCGGTCACCAGGTGGCCGTGGGCAAGGCGGCCTGGGCCGGGGTCAGCACGCAGCCGCCCTGGGCGAAGGCGGCGCGCCGCCGGGCCCGGCTGGATGGCGCGCTCACCGTGTTCGTCGCCGTCGACGGCGAGCCCGCCGGGGTGCTGGTGCTCGATGACCCGGTCCGGCCCGATGCCGGGCGGACCATCCGCGCGCTGCGCGAGCGCGGCATCGGGCGCATCGTCATGCTCACCGGCGACCGCGCGGAAGTGGCGGAGACGGTGGGCACGGTCATCGGCGTGGACGAGGTGCTGGCCGAGCGGACGCCCGCGGAGAAACTGGACGCGGTCCGGGTGGAGCAGCAGCACGGCCCGGCCATGATGGTCGGCGACGGGATCAACGACGCGCCCGCGCTGGCGCTCGCCGACGTGGGGGTGGCGATGGGTGCCCGCGGGGCCACCGCCTCCTCCGAGGCGGCCGACGCGGTGCTCACCGTGGACCGGCTCGACCGGCTCGGCGAGGTGACCATGGTGGCCCGGCGCACCCGCCGGATCGCGCTGCAGAGCGTGCTGGCCGGGATGGGGATGTCCCTGGTGGCGATGGCCGCCGCCGGCGCCGGCCTGCTGCCCGCCGTGCAGGGTGCGCTGTTGCAGGAACTCATCGACGTGGCGGTGATCCTCAACGCGCTGCGGGTGCTGCGGGCCGGGCCGGGACAGGCCCGGCTGGCCGCCGCGGACACGGCGCTGGCCCGGCGGTTCCAGGGCGAGCACACGGCGATCCGGGCCGGCACCGAGGAACTGCGGGCCGCGGCGGACGCCCTGGGCGCCCTGCCGCCAGCCGCGGCGATGGAGCGGGTCCGCGCGGCGCACCGGATCCTCGTCGAGGAGATCGGCCCGCACGAGCAGGCCGAGCAGGCCGAGCTGTACCCGGCGGTGGACCGGCTGCTCGGCGGCGGCTCGGGCACCGCCACGATGAGCCGGGCCCACGCCGAGATCGCGCACCAGATCCGGCGGCTCGGCCAGCTGCTGGCGGACATCGGCACCGCCCCGCCCGACGAGGTGGACATCGCCGACCTGCGCAGCCTGCTGTACGGGCTGCATGCCATCCTGCGGCTGCACACCGCCCAGGAGGACGAGAGTTACCTGTCGCTCGGCGAGCCCGAGCCCGAGGCCCGCGCCGGCCGCCCGCTGACCTGCCTGCCGGTGCGCATGATCGGCATCACCGATACGTTCGGCCGCGCGGGGGGCCACACCCGCTTCATGTCCACCACCAACGTGCAGTGGCTGCCACCCGCCCGGGCCAGCATCGCCAGGGCCATGGTCATCATCCCGCCCGGCTACCAGCGGGTGAGGTCCCCGGCTGACCAGTAGCGCGGCGGCCGGGCCGCGTGACACGGGGGCGCCGCCCCGGCCCCGCTCCCGGCCTGCCGTCCGGGGGCGGGCAGCCCCGGCGCCGGGCGGCCGGCGGCACCGCGGCATTCCGGGTATTCCGGTACTCCGGCGGGCAATGGTAATCGCCGCGTATGGCCTCGCTCATTTTCTCGCTGGCCGGGCACCAGCGGGCTGCCTGGTGCGCTTGAAAGGTGGGGACCAACACCGGGGAAGGGCCGTCCGTGGAAGAACTGCTCCAAGACCGGCCGGCCCGGCTCACCGCGGACGCCGCGGCCCCGGCCTGGCCGGCCGCCCCCCGCTGGCCACGCCGGCGGGCGGCATGGCGGCCGGACTGGACGCTGCTCGCCGGCCCGGCGCTCACCCTGGCCGTGACGGCCTGGGGCATCGGGACCCGCTCGTACTGGGGCGATGAGGCGGACACCATCTCGGCGGTCTCCCGGTCGCTGCCCGCGCTGGGCCGGCTGCTGCGCCACGTGGACGCGGTACACGGGCTGTACTACCTGCTGCTCTGGCCGGTGGTGCGGGTCGCGGGAACCGGCGAAGTGGTGACCAGGCTGCCCTCGGCGGTGGCCATGGCCGCGACCGCGGCCGGTGTCGCCGCCATCGCGCGCAGGCTCGCCTCCCGCCGGGCCGCCCTGTGCGCCGGGCTGGTCTTCGCCCTGCTGCCCACGGTCAGCCTGCAGGGCCACGACGCACGGCCGTACGCGATCGTCACCGCCGGCGCCACCGCGGCCAGCTACCTGCTGCTCCGGGTGGCCGCGGACCCCCGGCCACGCTGGCTGGCCGGCTACGCGGTGGCACTCGCCCTGACCGGCTACCTCCAGCTGTTCGGGCTGCTGCTGGTGCCCGCGCATGCCGTCACCCTGGCGTGGCTGTTCAGGCGGCGGGCCGGGGCAGCCAGCAGCCGGAGGGTGGCAGCCGCCGTACTCCGCGGCTGGCTGCTGGCGGTGGCCGCCGCCGTGGCCCTCGTGGCGCCGGTGGCCGTGGCCGCCTGGCTGCAGCGGGCGCAGGTGTCCTGGATTCCCCGGCCGGGCTGGAAGGACGCCGGCAACCTGGTGACGACCCTGGGCGGCGGGCCGGCGGCCGCGACCGTGCTGGGGCTGCTGGCCGTGATCGGCGTGGCCGCCCGGGAACGGCCCGGCGCAGGCGGCCCGGGGGCATCAGCCGCGCGGCCCGTACCGGCCCGGCCCCGGGCCGAGGCCAGCCACCCCGGACGGGCCGTGGCCTGGCTGGCCGGGCCGTGGCTGGCGCTGCCGCCGCTGCTGCTCATCGCCCTGTCCGAGGCCCAGCCGGTGTACAACGGCCGGTACGTTACCTACTGCCTGCCCGCGGCGGCCCTGCTGGCCGGGACCGGGCTGGCCGCCCTGCCCTGGCCGGGGCCCGCCGCGCTGGGCCTGCTCGCGGCGCTCTGCCTGCCGCTGCAGCTGGCCGCGCGGACCCCGGGGAGCCCCATCCAGGCCGCCGGGAATTACCTGGCCCACCACGAGCGGCCCGGAGACGCCATCATCTACCCGGGGGCGTTCGTCCCGCCGTGGTCCCTGGCCTCCCCGGCTGGCTTCACCCGGCTCCGTGACCTCAGCCTGGCGCAGCCGCCGGCCGCCGCCGGGCAGCTGTACGGCACCGCCGTCACCCGGCCCATGCTGATACGGCGGGAACGGGGGGTCTACCGGATCTGGGTGGTGCAGATGGGTCGCGGCCACCCCGGGCCCGCCAGCTACCTCGCTCCCGGCTTCCGGCTGGCCCGGCGGTGGGCGCCGGGGCGCCGTTACCTCAGGATCAAGCTCTACGTACGGACGGCCAGCACGCACGTGCGCCGGCGCTGAACATGGCTGAGGCCCCGCTGCGATGGCGGGGCCTCAGTGTTAGCCCGGGGGAGGCGACCCTCCGGAACCCCCCGCGCATCAGCCGGCTCGGAGGGGACACGCGCCCCGCCTCGCCCGCGAACTCAGCTCGCGTAGTCCAGCAGCGGGCGGGCCCGGCTGGGGTGGCGCAGCTTGGACAGCGACTGCTTCTCCAGCTGCCGGATCCGCTCCCGGGTCAGCCCGAGCGCGCGCCCGATCTCATCAAGCGTGTGCGGGTTCCCGTCGTACAGGCCGAACCGCATCGCCATGATGGTGGCTTCCCGCTGGGTCAGCCCGTCCAGCGCGTGCCGCAGCTGTTCGGCCATCAGCTGGCGGTCCACCAGCTCGGAGGCCTCCGGGGCGTCCACGTCCTCGATCAGGTCACCGATGCTGGTCTCGCCATCCTCGCCGATGGTGGAGTCCAGGCTGATCGGCTGGCGGCTGGTGCGCAGCAGCTCCTCGATCTGGTCCGGGGTCCGGTCCAGCTCGACGGCCAGCTCCTCGGGGGTGGGCTCGCGGCCGAGCCGCTGGTGCATGTCCCGCTCGACCCGGCTCAGCTTGCTGAGCATCTCGAGCACGTGCACCGGCAGCCGGATGGTGCGGGCCGAGTCGGCGAAGCCACGCTGGATGGCCTGCCGGATCCACCACATGGCGTAGGTGGAGAACTTGTAGCCCTTGGTGTAGTCGAACTTCTCCACGGCCCGGATCAGCCCGAGGTTGCCCTCCTGCACCACGTCCAGCAGGGACAGGCCGCGGTCGCTGTACTTCTTGGCCACCGACACGACCAGCCGCAGGTTGGCCTCGAGCATGTGCGCCTTGGCGCGGCGCCCGTCCTCCGCCACTTCCCTCAGGTCGCGGCGGTAGCCCTCGTCCAGGTCGGGCTCGGTTTCCAGCTTGTGCTCGGCGAACAGGCCGGCCTCGATCCGCTTGGCCAGGTTCACCTCCTGCTCGGCGGTGAGCAGGCTGGTCCGCCCGATGGACTTCAGGTAGGTATGCACCGAGTCGCCCATGGCCGACGTCTGGTCGTCCAGGTCAACCTCGGACACGGCCGGCGCGGCGGCCTCTTCGGGCAGATCCACGGGCGCGGCCACGCCGGCGGCCTCGGCGGCGGGCTCGGCCAGGGCCACAGCCTCAGCCTCCGCAGCCACCTCAGGCGCGTCCAGGCCACCCGGCCCCGGCTCCGCGGCAGCGTCAGGCGATTCGGTGAGCAGTGCAGTGTCCATGTCCTCCGTGCCCGTCCGTGCTCGTTCCTGGGCAGCGTCCCCGCCCCCGGCAGGTTCGTCACCCAGCCGCACCCCGGCCTCAGCCAGCTCGCGGATGATGGAGCGGCCCTCCGACGCGGAAACGCCCGCCCCGGCAAAAGCCGCGCGCAGCTCGGTCAGGGACAGCTGGCCCTGGCCGCGGCCCAGCCGGATCAGCTCATCCACGCGCGTGGTCGCCGCCTCGTCAGCGGGGTCCCGCCTGGCGGCTGCAGTCCTCGGCATCGAGGCACCTCCCTTCGCGGCGTGCATGGCGCACGGCCGTCACGTTTGCGTGGCCTCGGTGTGCTCCAGCGGTCCGCAGTCCTTGCTAGTGTGAAGCGCGGGCATAGGTAATAACGCCGTGGGGAGCCGATTGTTCCCGCCAGCACGCTAGTGCTGCATGCCCGCACGCCACGCTGCCCCCTAATGCCGCGGCTAATCGCAGGCCTCCGCTGGGTAAACACCGCAGCGCCGCCGCTTAATCCTGCCGGGCCAGCCGGCGCAGCGCCTGCAGGTCGGGCTTGCCCGAGGCCAGCAGCGGGATGGCCGGCACCAGGATGAGCGCCCGCGGCACGGCGAAGGGGGGCAGTGTCCCGCGCAGCGCCGTGCGCAGCCCGTCCAGGCTGGGCGGGGCCGCCGGGTCGGCGGGCACCACGATGGCGGTGACGAGTTCCCCCCACTCCGCGTCCGGCCGCGGCGCCACCGCCGCCTCGCGCACCCCCGGGCAGCCCGCCAGCGCGCCGGCCACCTCGTCGGCCGCGACCTTCTCCCCGCCCGTGTTGATCATGCCGTCCGCCCGCCCGCGCACCGTGAGCCGCCCGGACCCGTCAACGTCACCGAGGTCGCTGGTGCGGAACCAGCCGCCGTCCAGGGCGGCCGCGGTGAGGTCCGGCCGGCCGCGGTACCCGGAGAACAGCACCGGCCCGGCCAGCCGGATCCGGCCGTCCGCGCCGATCCGGGCCGACACCCCGTCCAGCGGCGTCCCGTCGTACACGCACCCGCCGCAGGTTTCGGTCATCCCGTAGGTGGTGACCACCCGGGCGCCCGCCGCCGCGGCCTCCGCCAGCAGCCCGGCCGGGACCGCCGCGCCGCCGAGCAGGATGCCGCGGAACGCGGCCAGGGCGGCCGGGCCGGCCGGCTCGTCCAGCAGGTGCCGCACCTGGGCCGGCACCAGCGACACGTAGTCGCAGCCGGCCGCCGCCGCGGCGGCCGCGTCCACCCGGCCCGCGATGACCGGGTCCGTCCCGCCCAGCAGCGAGCGGACGAACACGGCCAGCCCCGAGATGTGGCTGGGCGGCAGGCAGGACAGCCAGCGCTGGCCGGGCCGCGCGCCCAGCCGGGCCAGGCTGGCCCGGGCCGAGTGGCGCAGCGCCGCGGCACTCAGTTCCGCGCCCTTCGGCTCGCCGGTGGACCCGGACGTGGCGATCACCACGGCCGTCTCCGGGGCCAGGGCGGGGCGGCCGCCCGGGTCGAGGCGTTCGGTGCCTTGAGGGGTTTCCAGGGTGTCCGGCCGCAGCGCGGCCAGCAGGGCGGCGACCTGGTCACCGGGCAGGCGCGGGTCAACCGGCAGGATCGCCGGGCCGGTGCCCTGCAGCGCGGCGGCCAGCACCTCCAGCAGCCGGGCCGCCTGGTGGGCGGCGGGCAGCAGCACTGCGTGCAGGGGGCGGGTGGTCATCGTCGTAAGGTTAACCGGGCATATCAGGGAGGCAGCAGTGGAGGGTCTTGCAGTGATCGACTGGCAGCGGTCCGGGCAGGCCGAGGGCCAGGAGTACTCGGACATCCTGTACGAGACGGCCGAGGGCATCGCCAAGATCACGATCAACCGGCCCGAGGTGCGCAACGCGTTCCGGCCGACCACGCTGTTCGAGCTGGCGCAGGCGTTCACGGTGGCCCGGGACGACCCGGGCATCGGCGTCATCATCTTCACCGGCGCCGGCACCCAGGCGTTCTGCTCCGGCGGGGACCAGAAGATCCGCGGCGACGACGGCTACGTGGACGCCCACGGCGTCGGCCGGCTCAACGTGCTCGACCTGCAGGTGCAGATCCGGCGGACCCCCAAGCCGGTCATCGCCATGGTGGCCGGCTACGCGATCGGCGGCGGCCACGTGCTGCACGTGTGCTGCGACCTGACCATCGCCGCGGACAACGCGGTGTTCGGCCAGACCGGGCCCAGGGTCGGGTCGTTTGACGGCGGTTACGGGTCCTGGCTGCTGGCCGGGACCGTCGGGCTGAAGAAGGCGCGGGAGATCTGGTACCTGTGCCGCCAGTACGACGCGCACCAGGCGCTGGACATGGGCCTGGTCAACACCGTGGTGCCGCTGGCCCGGCTGGAGTCCGAGACCGTCACCTGGGCCCGCGAGCTGCTGGAGAAGTCGCCGCTCGCGCTGCGCATGCTCAAGGGCGCGCTGAACGCGGTGACCGACGGCGCGGCCGGCATGCAGCAGTTCGCCGGGGACGCCACGCTGCTGTACTACCTGAGTGAGGAGGCCCAGGAGGGCCGCAACGCGTTCCGGGAGAAGCGCCAGCCTGAGTTCGGCAGGTTCCCACGCCGGCCCTGAGCAGTGCCAGCCCGGGGGGAGCACCCCCGGAGCCTCCCGCTCGGCGCGGCGCGCCGAGGCTGGCGCCGAGACAGCGCGGGACCGGGTGGCGGCCGCGCTGCCCGGGCTGCGCGCGTTCGCGATCCCGATGCCGACCCGGTTCCGCGGCATCACCGTCCGGGAGGGCGCGCTGATCGAGGGGCCGGCCGGCCAGGCCGAGTTCTCCCCGTTCGCCGAGTACGGGCCGCGCGAGTGCGCCCGCTGGCTGGCCTGCGCGCTGGAGGCGGCCTGGGACGGCTGGCCCGCGCCGGTGCGGGAGGTGATCCCGGTGAACGTGACCGTGCCGGCGGTCGGCCCGGAGCAGGCGCACCGCATCGTATCCGCCTCCGGCTGCCGGACGGCCAAGGTGAAGGTGGCGGAGCGCGGCGAGCCGCCCGCGGCGGACATCGCCCGGGTCGAGGCGGTCCGGGACGCGCTCGGCCCGGGCGGCCGGATCCGGGTGGACGCCAACGGCGGCTGGGACACCGACACGGCCGCCCGGATGCTCGGCGAGCTGAGCCGGTTCGGCCTGGAGTACGCTGAGCAGCCGTGCGCCACCCTGGACGAGCTGGCCGCGCTGCGCCGCCGGGTGGACGTCCTGGTGTGCGCCGATGAGTCCATCCGCAAGGCGGAGGACCCGCTCGCCGTCCGCGCGGCCGGTGCCGCCGACATCGTGATGCTCAAGGCCCAGCCGCTCGGCGGGGTGCGCAGCGCGCTGCGGGTCGCGCAGGCGTGCGGGCTGCCGGCCGTAGTGTCCAGCGCGGTCGAGTCGTCGGTCGGCCTGGCCGCCGGGGTGGCGCTGGCCGCCGCGCTGCCCGAGCTGCCGTACGCCTGCGGGCTGGCCACCATGAGCCTGCTGGCCGGCGATGTCACCGCCGATCCGCTGGCCGAGCAGGGCGGCACGCTGCCGGTCCGCCGGCCGCTCCTGGATGCCGAACGGCTCACCGAGTGGCAGGCTGACCCCGCGCCGTGGCGGGCCCGGGT
The DNA here is from genome assembly GCA_963829725.1 of uncultured Actinomycetes bacterium. Lineage (GTDB taxonomy): Bacteria > Actinomycetota > Actinomycetes > Streptosporangiales > Streptosporangiaceae > RYN-230. The sequence goes on from CAWHJW010000001.1 coordinate 53,075, forward strand.
GGCCGCGGCCGCGGAGTTCCTGCGCGCCCCGGCCGCGGGCGCGCCGTGACTGACGCCGCCGGGGCGGACCCGGCGCTGAACCCGTCCACCGCGTTCGCCGCCGTGCTGGCCGACGAGCTGATCCGGTGCGGGATGCGGGAGGCGGTGCTCGCCCCCGGCTCGCGCAGCGCCCCGCTGGCCATGGCCCTGTGGGCCCGGCGTGACTCGCTGCGGCTGCACGTCCGGGTCGATGAGCGGACCGCGGCGTTCCTGGCCCTCGGGCTGGCCAAGGCGGGCGGGCGGCCGGTGGCCGTGCTGTGCACGTCGGGGACGGCCGCCGCCAGCTTCCACCCGGCCGTGGTGGAGGCGGACGAATCCGGGGTCCCGCTGCTGGTGCTCACCGCGGACCGGCCGCCCGAGCTCCGCGGCACCGGCGCCAGCCAGGCCATCGACCAGCTGCGGCTGTACGGCACGGCGGTGCGCTGGTTCTGCGAGGCGGGCGTGCCCGAGGACCGCCCCGGGATGAACGCCTACTGGCGGTCGCTGGCCTGCCGCGCCTGGATCACCGCGTCCGGCACGGCCGGCGGGCTGCCCGGGCCGGTCCACCTGAACCTGCCGCTGCGCGACCCGCTGGTGCCCGGCCTGCCGGACGCGGGCGGGCCGTGGGGCGAGCCGCTGGAGGGCCGCCCCGGCGGGGCGCCGTGGACCCGCCCGCCCGCGGGACCGGCCCGCCGGGGCCGCCGCCGGCGGGCGGGCGGGGCGGGCGCCCTGGCCCTGCCGTGGGCCGAGCGGGGCGTCATCGTGGCCGGTGACGGCACCGCCGACCCGGACGCCGTGCTCCGCCTGGCCCGGCAGGCGGCTGGCCCGTGCTGGCCGAGCCGTCCTCCGGGGCGCGCCGCGGCGGCCAGGCCCTGGCCGCCTACGAGTACCTGCTGGAGCAGCCGGCGTTCAGCGCCGCGCACCGCCCCGACGTGGTGGTGTGCACGGGCCGGCCCGGGCTGACCCGGGGCCAGCTCGGCTTCCTGCGCCAGGCCGCCGCGGCCGGCGCCCGCCAGGTGATGCTGGCCGGCGGGCCGGGCCGGTGGGCCGACCCGGCGCGCACCGCGACCGACCTGGCCGCCGCGGTGCGGCTGGACGGCCGCCCGCCCGGTCCCGGCCCCTCGGCGTGGCTGCGCAGCTGGCAGCGGGCGGACGCGGCCGCGCGCTGCCAGCTGGACCGGCTGCTGGACGGCTACGGCGGGCTGACCGAGCCGCGGCTGGCCCGGGACCTGGCCGCGGCGCTGCCGGACGGCGGGCTGCTGTGGGCCGCGTCCAGCCTGCCGATCCGGGACCTGGACCGGCACATGGCACCGCGGGACGGGCTGCGGGTGCTGGCCAGCCGGGGGGGCAGCGGCATCGACGGGCTGGTCTCCTCCGCGGTGGGCGCGGCGCTGGCGCACCAGGCCGCGGGCGGCGGCCCCGCCGCCGCGCTGCTCGGCGACCTGGCCCTGCTGCACGATGCTCCCGGCCTGTTCCTCGGGCCGGCCGAAGCCCGCCCGGACCTGGCTATCGTGGTGGTGAACAACGACGGCGGCGGCATCTTCTCCACCCTGGAGCCGGCTGACTTCCCGGCCAGCTTCGAGCGGCTGTTCGGGACTCCGCAGGGGGCCCGGATCGACGCGCTGGCCGCGGCGGCGGGCCTGGAGTTCCGGCGGCTGGACCGGGCCGCGGAGCTGCCGGGCGCGCTGGCTGGGAAGGGCCTGCAGGTCATCGAGGTGCGCACGGACCGGGCGGCCGGGGCGCGGCTGCGCCGCCAGCTGGCCGCCGCCTGCGCTCCCGCCGGGTAAGATTCCCCCGGTCGTGGCCCGAACGGGCAGTTTTTCCCGTTAAGCTGACGACTTTCCGTAACTTAGCCGGGGAAGTGCCTGTGCGAGCGGAAGAGTACGCGCCTGTTACGTTCCAGTCACGAAAGCGTCCCAAGCCGGCCAGCTCCCTGGACGGGGCCGCCGGAGGCGTGCTGGTCTAGCCACTCGCCGGCTCGCCCGGTTATACGTCTATGTCTGTTGGCCCGCTGGAGTGCACGACGTTGCCGGCGGTCCCTGTGCACGAAGGAGCCGTGGTAATGGGGCAAGCCCCTAAGCAGCAAACACAACCAAGATCCAGGCTCCGCAGCAGGATGCTCACCGTGGTGGTCGGCGCAGCCGCGCTGGCAGTCGTCGCGGCAGGCTGCGGGGGCAGCAGCGGGTCCAGCTCCTCGAATACGGGGGGCACCAAGGTGAAGGGCGGGACGGCGGTCTACGCGCTGCCGCCGTCCGGCGTGCCGAACTACATCTTCCCGTACACGAGCAGTGCTGAATTCAGCAACATCAACTCCGGATACCTGCAGTTCCTGCTGTACCGGCCGCTGTACTGGTTCGGCCAGGGCGAGACGCCGAACTACAACGCCTCGCTCAGCGTGGCCAACGCGCCCACTTTCAGCGGCAACAAGGTGACCATCACCCTCAAGCCGTACAAGTGGTCCAACGGCCAGCCGGTGACCGCCCAGAACGTGATGTTCTGGCTGAACATGGAGGCCGCCGTGCCGTCGGACTACGGCGGCTATACCGGGTTCCCGGCGAAGATCGTGAAGGACGTCAAGGTGGTCAGCCCCACTCAGCTGACCATGACGATGGACAAGGCGTACTCCCAGAGCTGGTTCCTGTACAACGAGCTGGCCCAGATCACGCCGATGCCGGAAGCATGGGACCGGACCGCGTCGGGGCCCAGCCACTGCAGCACGACCGTCAGCGACTGCGCGAAGGTCTACGCCTACCTGGATGCCCAGGCCAAGTCGCTGAACAGCTACGCCTCCTCGCCGATCTGGTCCATCGTGGACGGGCCGTGGAAGCTGAGCTCGTTCAACGCGGACGGGCACCTCACGTTCGTGCCGAACCCGTCCTACTCGGGCCCGGTCAAGCCGACCCTGGCCCAGTTCAAGGAAGAGCCGTTCACCACGGACTCGGCCGAGTACAGCGTGCTGCAGGCGCCGAACTCCAGCATCGACGTGGGTTACCTGCCCGAGCAGGACGCGCCGGCCAAGCCGGTGAACGCGGCAGTCGGGACCAACCCGCTGCACGGCTACACGCTGTCCCCGCTGTTCTCCTGGAGCATCAACTACTACGTGACGAACTTCCAGAGCACGACGGGGAACGGCCCGGTCATCAAGCAGCTGTACTTCCGGCAGGCGCTCGCCTACCTGATGAACCAGAAGGCCGTCATCCAGGGCCCGCTGCGCGGCTATGGCCTGACCACCGCCGGGCCGGTGCCGACGTTCCCGAAGACGCAGTTCCTGTCGCCGAGCGCGCCGACGGGCGACCCGTTCCCGTACAACGAGTCGAAGGCCAAGTCCCTGCTGTCCAGCCACGGCTGGAAGGTGACCCCGAACGGCGTGACCACCTGCACCGACCCGGCCAAGTGCGGCCCGGGGATCAAGTCGGGCCAGGGCCTGTCGTTCAACTTCCCGTTCGCGAACGGGACCGGGTGGATCACCTCGGAGATGGACCAGCTGCAGTCCAACGCAGCCGCGGCGGGCATCAAGCTGAACCTGGAGCCCAAGCCGTTCAACCAGGTCATCGCCCTGGCCGGCGGCAACTGCGTCGTCACCAAGAGTTCCTGCAACTGGGACTTCGCCAACTGGGGCGGCGGCTGGGTCTTCGTGCCGGACTACCAGCCGAGCGGTGAGGAACTGTTCATGTGCGGCGTGCCGGCCAACTCGGGCGGCTACTGCAGCAAGCAGAACGACTCGCTGATCAACGGCACCCTCACCACCAGCAGCATGACCGCCATGTACAACTGGCAGGACTACCTGCAGCCGCAGCTGCCAGTGCAGTACCAGCCGAATGGCGCCTACGCGCTGACCGAGATCAGGAACAACCTCCGGGGTGCCACCCCGCAGCCAGTGACCCTGTCCATCAACCCGGAAAACTGGTATTTCGTGAAGTAGCAGGTAGCGGGTGATCCCAAGCGGGTTACCGTTACCACAGGCGCGGGGGGGCCGGGCACACCCGGCACCCCCGCGCCTTAACGCCCGCAAGGGGGAGTGTTGACTGTCTTCCTGCTCCGCAGGGTGGCCCAGTCGGTCATCGTGATCCTGCTGGTCACGGTGATCACTTTCGCCCTGCTCCGCGCGATCCCGGGGAACCCGGCGATCGCCATCCTCGGGCCTAACGCGTTCCGCAACCCGGCCGCGGTCGCGCAGTTCGACCAGCAGTACGGCTTCAACCTGCCGTGGTACAGCCAGTACTTCCTGTGGCTGCGCCACCTGGTGACCGGCAACCTCGGCTTCTCGTGGAAGCTCAACCAGAGCGTGGCCTCCCTGCTCGCCGGCCACCTGCCCAAGACCGTGTTCCTGGTCGGCATCTCCACCATCCTGGCCCTGCTGCTGGCCGTGCCGATCGGGCTGCTGCAGGCGGTCCGGCGGAACAAGTTCGCGGACCACTTCTTCAACGGGTTCTCGACCGTCTTCTACGCGATGCCCGCCTTCCTGCTGGGCATCCTGCTCATCATGTTCTTCGCGATCAAGATCCCGCTCTTCCCGCCCGAGGGACCGCAGGGCGAGGGACTGGGCTCGCTGTTCACCAACTTCAACGCCCTGGTCCTGCCGATCGTCTCGCTGACCCTGATCACCATCGCGCTGTTCAGCCGGTACATGCGCTCGTCCGTGCTGGACAACCTGACCGAGGACTACGTGCGGACGGCCAAGGCCAAGGGCGCCAGCGAGCGGCGCGTCCTGCTCCGGCACGTGCTGCGCAACTCGCTGATCCCCATCGCCACGCTGCTCGGGCTGAGCCTGCCCGGGATCATCGCCGGGGCCCTGATCACCGAGTCCGTCTTCAATTACCCGGGCATGGGCTACCTGTTCTACCAGTCGGCCCTGAACCAGGACTACCCGATTCTGCTCGGAATTACAGTGGTGGTAGCCGTGGCGACCGTGGTGGGCTCGCTGCTCGCCGACGTCGCCTATGCGGTGCTCGACCCGCGCGTGAGGTACGTGAGCCAATGAGCCTAGCCAGTGTCCCGCCGGAACTGCCCGACCCGGGCAACCCATCCGCCACGACCGGGCTGGTCACCACCTACGAGGTGGTGGAGCCGGAAGCCGCACTGGCGGGCGGGCTCCCGGCCGGCAAGCCGCGCAGCTCCTTCCGCCGCGGCCTCGAGGTGTTCCTGGAGAACAAGCTCGCGGTCACCGGGGTGGCCATCTTCGTCTTCATGCTGCTGTTCTGCTTCGTGGGCCCGCTGGTGTACCACACTAACCAGCTCAAGGTGAATTTCGCCAACGAATTTATCCCGCCCGGCAGCGCCCACTGGCTGGGTACCGACGCGAACGGTTTCGACGTCCTCGGGCGGCTCATGCAGGCCGGGCAGATCTCGCTGGAGGTCGGGATCGCGGCCGCCGCGCTGGCCACCGTGCTGGGCGTGCTGTGGGGCGCGATCGCCGGCTACTTCGGCGGCGTGGTGGACGCGTCGCTGATGCGGCTGGTGGACGCCATGCTGTCCATCCCGACCCTGTTCCTGGCCATCGTGGTGGTGTCCCTGGTCACGCCGAGCAAGACGGTGCTGATCCTGGTCATCGCGCTGACCTCGTGGCTGACTACCTCCCGGCTGGTCCGCGGCGAGGCGCTGTCGCTGCGCACCCGGGACTACGTGCAGGCGATGAAGGTGATGGGCGGCGGCAGCCGGCGCGCCGTGCTGCGGCACATTGCGCCCAACGCGGTCGGCACCATCATGGTGAACGCCACCTTCCAGGTGGCCGACGCCATCGCCCTCATCGTCGCGCTCAGCTACCTGGGCCTGGGCATCCGGCCCCCGGCCCAGGACTGGGGCGGCATGCTCAGCGACGGCATCCAGTACGTCAACGACGGCTACTGGTGGCTCATCTTCCCGGCCGGCATCTGCATCGTGGCGGTCATCGCGGCGGCCATCTTCATCGGCGAGGGCCTGCGCGACGCCGTCGAGGTACGCCTGCAGCGCCGTTAAACATGGTTCGCGCATCCGTGATCCGGCCGGGCACACCCACCCACGTTCCAATGAGGATGAATGGCACCACTGCTTGAGCTCGAGGACCTGCACACCGAGATCCGGATGCGCAGCGCCACGGTGCACGCGCTGGAGGGCGTCAGCCTGAGCCTGGAGGCCGGGGAATGCCTCGGCATCGTCGGCGAGTCCGGCTGCGGCAAGACCATGACCGCGCTGTCCATCATGCAGCTGCTCCCGCCGGGCGGGCACATCACCGGCGGCAAGATCGTCCTGAACGGGCAGGAGATCTCCAGCCTCAGCGACGACCAGATGCGGCACGTCCGGGGCAACGAGATCGGCATGATCTTCCAGGACCCGATGACATCGCTGAACCCGACGATGACCATCGGCGACCAGATCTCGGAGACCGTGAAGCTGCACCGCGGCGCGGACGCCAAGACCGCCCGGGAGCGGGCCATCGAGGTGCTCCAGCTGGTGGGCATGCCCCGCCCGGCCGAGCGGGTGGGCAACTACCCGCACCAGCTGTCCGGCGGGATGCGGCAGCGGGTGATGATCGCCATGGCGCTGGCCTGCGAGCCCAAGCTGCTCATCGCGGACGAGCCGACCACCGCCCTGGACGTCACCATCCAGAAGCAGATCCTGGAGCTCATCGACGACCTGCGCAAGCGGCTCGGGATGGCGGTCATCCTGGTCACCCACGACCTCGGCGTCATCGCCGGCCGGGCCGACCGGGCGGCGGTCATGTACGCGGGCCGGGTCGTGGAGACGACGAGCACGCTCCGGCTGTTCGGGAACCCGCGGCACCCCTATACCGAGGCCCTGTTCGGCGCCCTCCCGGAGAAGGCGGTGGAGGGGGCGGCCCGGCTGTACAACATCCCGGGCATGCCGCCGGACCTGACCCGGCCGCCGCAGGGCTGCAAGTTCGCCGCCCGCTGCCGGTACGCCCAGGACAGCTGCCGGCAGGATGAGCCGCCGCTGGCCGGGGATGTGCCGGGCCACGAATACCGCTGCTTCTACCCGGTCGGCTCGGTGTCCGACGACGCCGGGGTGGCCGACCTCAAGGTGACCGGGCCGGTCTCCCTGGAGGATGTGGCGGGCGCCGCGGTGAACGGCGGCGGCTTCCTGCTGACGGCGGACCACCTGGTGAAGAGCTTCGCGGTGACGGCCGGGGCCGTGCTGCAGCGCAAGGTCGGCGAGGTGAGCGCGGTCGCCGACGTCAGCTTCGGGATCCGCCCCGGGAAGACGTTCGGGATGGTCGGCGAGTCCGGCTGCGGCAAGACCACCATCGGCCGCCTGATCGTCGGCCTGGAGACGGCGACCAGCGGGTCGATCGTGCTGGACGGGGAGGACCTGGCCCGGCTGAACAACCGGGAGCGGCGCCGCCGGGCGACCAAGGTCCAGCTGATGTTCCAGGACTCCTACGCCTCGATGGACCCGCGGATGCGGGTCGGCCCGATCCTGCGCGAGCCGCTGGCCATCCAGGGCGTCGGCAGCCGGCGGGACCAGCAGCAGAAGGTCGCGGCCATCCTGGACCAGGTGGGCCTGCCGGCCAGCGCGGTGGAACGGTACCCGCACGAGTTCTCCGGCGGCCAGCGGCAGCGCCTCGGCCTGGCCCGGGCGCTCATCCTGAACCCGAAGCTGCTGGTCGCCGACGAGCCGGTGTCCGCGCTGGACGTCTCGATCCAGGCCCAGATCCTGAACCTGATGCGGGACCTGCAGCGGGACCTGGGACTGACCTACCTGTTCATCTCGCACGACCTGTCGGTGGTGCGGTACCTGGCCGAGACCATCGGCGTCATGTACCTGGGCAAGATGGTCGAGGTCGGCCCGTCCGAGGAGGTGTACCACTTCCCGGTGCACCCCTACACCCGGGGCCTCATCGACACGGTGCCCGTCGCCAACCCGGTCAAGGCGCGGGGCCGGGAGGAGCAGGGCGTCGCCGGGGAACTGCCGTCGGCCATCGACCCGCCGTCCGGCTGCCGGTTCCGCACCCGCTGCCCGCGGGCCCAGGACATCTGCGCCGAGCAGGAGCCCCCGCTGCGGCCGTTCACCGCGGCCGGGCACCTCGCGGCCTGCCACTTCCCGCTGCGCGAGCCGGACGGCATGCTGCCCGTGACGCCGGCCGAGGCCCCGGTCAGCTAGGTCTGCCCAGCGGGCCAGGGCTGCGCCCTGGCCCGCTGGCTCACGACTCCAGGGCGAACTGCATGGGCCGGAACTTGCTCTGGGTCTCGGCGAGCTCGGCTTCCGGGTCGGAGTCGGCGACGATCCCGCAGCCGGCGAACAGCCGGGCCCGGGCCCCGTCCAGCTCGGCGCAGCGCAGTGCGATGCCCCACTCGCCGTTGCCCGCGCTGTCCACCCAGCCGACCGGGCCCCCGTAGCGGCCCCGGTCCATCCCCTCCAGTTCCCGGATCAGCTCCAGGGCCGCCTCGGTGGGCGTGCCGGCGACCGCCGGGGTGGGGTGCAGGGCGGCGGCCAGCGCCAGGGCCGACGGGACGCTGCCGTCCGCGGCCTGCACGGCCAGGGTGCCGCGGACCGCCGTCGCCAGGTGGTGCACGTTGGCCAGCCGGAGCAGGGCCGGGCGGGGCGCGGCATACAGTTCGGTGCACAGCGGCGCGAGCGACTCGCGGACATCGGCCGCCGCGTAGCCGTGCTCCTCGGTGTCCTTGGCCGAGGCGAGCAGGGCCGTGCCGAGCGCGGCATCCTGCCGGGGGTCGGCGCTGCGCGGCGCCGTGCCCGCCAGCACCAGCGAGCTGACCGCCCGGCCGTCCCGTTTGATCAGCAGCTCAGGGGTGGCGCCGGCCAGCCCGCCGCAGGCGAACGTGTAACAGTCCGGGTAGCGGGCGGCCAGCCGGCGCAGCAGCAGGGTCACGTCGATGGGGGCCGGGGCGGACGCATGCAGGTCCCGGGCCAGCACGACCTTGCGCAGCCCGCCGGCCCGGATGCGGGCCACCGCGGTGGCCACCGCCCGTTCCCACTGCGGCGCGGTCAGGCTGCCGTCGTGCCAGCGGACCTCGCCCTGGACGGCGTGCGCCGACCCGTGCCCCGGCTGGGCCGGGCGGGCGGCGGGCGGCCAGCCGTCCGGGGCCGCCGCCCCGGGGCGGGCAGAGATCGTAGTGAGCCAGGCCTGGCCGTCCCGGCGGCCGAGCACCGCCTGCGGAACGATGAGGACGGACCCGTCCGAGGCCGGGTCGAAGGTGAAGCTGCCGAACGCCACCGGCCCGCAGCCCGGGGCGCCGACCTGGTCGTCAACGTCGGCGCTGTCGAGCAGGGCGCGCAGCCACTTCTCGGCGGCGGTGAACCGGTCCGGCCCGGCGGGCAGGGTCACCCGGGCCGCCTCGCCCCACCCCGCCAGCCCGTCGCCCTGGTGGATCCAGGCCAGCGGGGCGGAGCCGGGCAGCCGCCCGGCGAGATCCCCCGGATCGGCCACGGGAACGGTGCGGACCACGAGCCGGTCCGGCTCCCGGTAGCCTGCGCTGCCTGAACCTGAGCCCACGGGGATCAACTGTACGGGCCGGTAGAAACCGGTCTGGCCGCGGGGAGGCACGCAGCCCTGCCGGGTACCCGCGTGCTCACCTGCGGGACAGCTCAGTGGCCCCGTCCGGCCAGTCTCGCAGCCCCGGCCGGCCGGCGGCAAACATGCGGGAGCCGCGATCACCAGACGGGCGGCTTAGCCGCGCCGCGAGGACAGGACGTGCTAGCCTACAGGTCAGATCTCCACTAAAACGATAGGATATATAGGATGTCGACGATGAGCACGCCCGTCCCGGCCAGCGCCAGCCGCGGGCTGAGCGGCGCCCAGCTAGCCGGGCTGCTCCGCGAGGCCGCCGACGGGGGCTGGCCCGCGCTGGTCCACTACGACCCGGCCACCCGCTGGTACCGGCGCCTGGTCCGGGACAGCGATTACGAGATCTGGCTGCTGAGCTGGCTGCCCGGGCAGCGCACCGATTTTCATGATCACGGCGGCTCGGCCGGCGGGTTCACCGTCGTCCGCGGCGAGCTGCGCGAGCGGACGGTGTCCGGGACGGGGCGGGCGGCCGCCGCCGAGCTGGCCACCGGGAGAGTGCGGACATTCGGGCCCGCGCACGTGCACGACGTGGAGAACGCCGCTAGCATCCCGGCCGTGAGCATTCACGCCTACTCCCCGCCGCTGGCGGAGATGCGCCGCTACCAGCCGGGCCCGGCCGGGCTGGTACTCACCGGCGTCGAGACCGCCGGGGCGAACTGGTGAGCGCCGGGTCCCCGCCGGCCACCCGGTCCATCACGGACCTGCTGGCCCAGGCCCGGAGCCGGCTCACCCGGCCTACCCCGCACCAGGCCTGGATGGCGATGCGCGAGGGCGCACTCCTGGTGGATATCCGCCCGGCGGCGCAGCGGGCGGCCGAAGGAGAGGTGCCCGGCGCCCTCGTGATCGAGCGCAACGTCCTGGAATGGCGCCTCGACCCGGCGTCCGACGCCCGCCTGCCGCAAGCCGGCTCCTACGACCTCCCGGTCATCATCATGTGCTCGGAGGGCTATGCGTCGAGCCTGGCCGCCGCCTGTCTGCAGGACCTGGGGTTGTCGGCGGCCACCGACCTGGACGGCGGGTTCCGCGCCTGGGCCGTGGCGGGCCTGCCGGCCACCAGGCCCGCGCAGTAACCACCTGGCCTGCGCAGGCCCGGCAGGACCGCGGTGACGCCCCGGGCGGCCATGACCATGACAGATGTCATGCGCCGTAGGTGACGCACGGCAGCCGGGGCCCGGCCCGGCAGCTGGCCGACGCCGTCCGCCGGGTCGCGTCCGGGCTGCGGGTCGTCGATCCCACCCTGGCCGCGGAGACCCTGGCCGCCGGGGACAGCCCGCTCACCCCGCGGGAAACGGACGTGCTCCGGTCGGCCCGGGACGGCGGCACCGTGGCCGACATCGCCGCCGCCCTGCACCTGTCGGAGGGGACCGTGCGCAATCACCTGTCCGCGGCGATCGGCAAGACCGGCGCCCGCACCCGCGCCGAGGCGGTCCGCCTGGCCAGCACGAACGGCTGGCTCCTCGGCAGCTGACCGGGCTGGTCAGCGGGGCAGCGTGGAGCCGCCCCACAGGACTCCATCGCCGCGATCCGGTGCATGTCGGCATCGGCGGTGCCGGGGCGCAGCCGCACCCCGGCGGGCAGTACCGGGGTGGCCGCCAGCTGCGCGCCGGGCGAAGTAATCCCGCTGCCGGGCGATCAGCTGATCCAGCTCCTCGCCCTGCACGCCCAGGTCACGGGGTGCGGAGATGAACCCCCAGTACTGGCCGGTGATCCGCAGCAGCGGCCCGTCCCGCTCATTCCGGACCCCGGCGGGCGGGCTGGCGGGCGCGCCCCGCATCTGCTCGTCGTAGGCACTGAGCCAGGTATCAAGGACCGCCACAGTCCCGGCCCTGCGAACCCGCGCAACCCGATTTACGGCCTCAGGGCCGCCTGGCCACCCAGACGGTCCTCGTGGTCCGGACGGTGAGGTCGTCCCGCCGCAGCAGGCTGCCGGGCCCGTCGCCGTCGAGCAGCATGCCGAGCGTGGCCAGGTCGGCGGCGCTGATCCTGCCCTCCAGGCCGGCCCGGATGCGGCCCAGGGACAGCTGGGCGTAGCGGCCAGCCGGGGCGGGCAGCGGGGATCCCAGGTCGATGGCGAAGGTCCGCTCGGCCTCGATGGTGAAGCCGGCTCTGCGCAGCCGCGGGCCCCAGTCAGAGCCGAGATGCGGCACGTCGCGGGCCCGGTCTTCGGCCAGGACAGCATGGCAGCGGGCCTCAAGTCCCGGGCCGATGCCGGTGGGCAGGAAGCACGGGAAGGAGTCCATCTCGGCCACGGCCAGCAGCCCGCCGGCCTGGAGCGCGGCAAAGGCCCCGGCCAGGACGCGATCGGGATCGGCCATGTGATGCAGGGAACTGGACGCCCAGACCAGGTCCACGGGGCCGGTGGCCGGCCACCCCGCGTCCAGGTCGGCCAGCACGGTGCGGATCCGGCCGTCCACGCCCATCTCGCGCGCCCTGGCCCGGAGGCGGTCCAGCATGGGCGCGGATACGTCCACGGCGGTGACGTCCGCCCCCTCGAAGCGCTGGGCCAGGGCGAGGGCGCCGGTGCCGGTTCCGCTGCCCAGGTCGAGGATCCGCGGCCGCGGCAGGTCCCCCGCCAGCTCATGGAGCCAGGCGATCACCCCGGACAGGTAGGCGTGCAGCACCTCGGCGTCGAGGTCCAGGAGCTCGGCCAGGGCCGCCTCGCCGGCCCCGGCCTGCGGGCGGTGCTGGTCATGATGCTGATGGCTGGGCATGCGTCCACGCTAACGCCGGGCCGCCCGGCTACCCGTGCTGCGGGCGATCGCCGCGCAGTGACACCCGCTCGCCCGTGCCCTGCTGGCCGGCTTCCGGTCCCGGGTGGCTGGCCAGCAGGTCGCGGCACTTGCGGATGCGGACATCCAGGTCGGTCAGGAAGCCCTCCAGCGCGGCCCGCTTGGCCTCGACGGTGTCCCGCAGGCCTTCCTGCAGGCTCAGGCACTCGCGGGTCAGCCTGCGGCGTTCGTCGTCGCTGGTGCGCTCGTCGTGATAGCTGAGCCGGATCTCGGCGAGCCTGTCCTCGTTGCGCAGTACCACCGCGATCTCGTCCAGGTTGAGGCCGAGCAGGGTCTGCAGCTCGCGGATGCGGGCCACCCGGGCCAGGTCCTCCTCGGAGTACCGGCGCAGCCCGCCCGGCGTGGTGGACGCCGGGACGAGCAGGCCCAGCTGCTGGTAGTAGCGCAGGGCCCGCTCGGACACGCCAGCCCGCTCGGCCGCGGCGCCGATGCCCAGCAGGGTCTCACCCGCCGCCGGCAGCGGCCCGGCGGCGGGTGCGGTGTCTGCGGCGCCACGGTGCGCCGTCTTGCCCATGTCAGGTCAGCTGCTTCCGGCGGAGGAGTCGGATCCGCGGTCGCCACCGGACTGCTCGGCCGTGGCCAGCCGGCCGTCCCCGGCGCCGTTGGCGCCGTTGGCGCTGTTGGCGCTGTTGGCGCCGTTGGTGCCATGGACCGGGATGTCCGCGTCCGAGGACGCGAGCGGCTCGACGAAGCCCGTGATCCCGCCGATCTCCGCGGCGCCGTCAGCCAGCTCGTCCGCGATCGGCTCGGTCGCGTGCATGTAGCGCTTTCCGCGAAGGGCGGACGCGATGATGGCCACGGCCGTCACGATGGCCGCGAAGGTGAACGCCAGGTGCAGGCCGCTGGCGAACGGCTGCTCGATCAGCTTGGGGAAGAACGTGCGTCCGGTGACGTAAGCCTGCTGGCTGGGGCTCAGGTGCTGCAGGGCCCCGGTCGGGCCGAGCAGTTCCTTGATCGGGTTGTAGCCGAGGAACGCGGAGAACAGGCTGCCGATCGGCGGCTCGCTGGCGACCACGTGCGCGGCCGACGGGGAGACGCCCGCGTTCACCAGGCCCTTGTACAGGTGCGAGGGCAGGTTGGCGGCCAGGCCGAGCGTGACGATGGTGAAGAACAGGCCCATGGACAGCACGGTGGCCGAGTTCTGGAAGGTGTTGACCATGCCGGCGCCGGCGCCGCGCTGGTCCGGTGGCAGGCTGTTCATGACCGCGGCCTGGTTGGGCGAGAAGAACAGGCCCATGCCCACCGCGAACAGGAAGATCAGCAGCGCGAACCAGGCGTAGCTGAAGTTGATCGGCAGCAGTTCCAGCAGCAGGAACGCGATACCCGAGACGATCAGGCCGGTCGTGGCGAACAGCCGGGCCCCGTAGCGGTCGGACAGCGCGCCGGCCAGCGGCCCCACGATCAGGAAGCCGAGCGTCAGCGGGACCATGGCGATGCCCGCCCACAGCGGCGTCTGGCTGAAGCTGTAGCCGTGCTGCGGCAGCCAGATGCCCTGCAGCCAGATGATCAGCATGAACTGGATGCCGCCGCGGCCGAGGGCACCGAGCAGGCCGGCGATGTTCCCGGCGGTGAACGCGCGGATCCTGAACAGGCTCAGCCGGAACATCGGCTGCTCCACCCTGGTCTCCACCCAGGCGAACAGGATCAGCACCGCGATCCCGCCGAAGATGGCGGTCAGCACGTAGGGGTTACTCCACCCGGTGGGGTGCCCGCCGTAGGGGAGCAACGAGTACACGATGCCGACCAGCACCGAGATCAGCCCGACGGCGAACAGGGCATTGCCCAGCCAGTCGATCTTGGCTGGGATGCGGATCCCGTTGTCACGCAGCATGAGGTAAGCCCAGACGGTGCCGAACAGGCCGAACGGGACCGAGACCAGGAAGACCAGGTGCCACTCGATCGGGGCCAGCACGCCGCCCAGCAGCAGGCCGAGGAACGAGCCGCTCACCGCGGCGATGCCGTTGATCCCCATCGCCTTGCCCCGCTCGTTGGCCGGGAACGCGTCGGTCAGGATCGCGGTCGAGTTGGCGAACAGGAACGCGCCGCCGACCCCCTGGAAGACCCGCATGATGATGATCCACAATGCGCCGGGCACCCCGGTGAGCCAGGTCACCGACAGCAGGATCGAGAAGAGCGTGAATACGGCGAAGCCCAGGTTGTACATCTTGACCCGGCCGTAGATATCCCCGATCCGGCCGAAGCTGACCACCAGAACCGCCGTGACCAGCAGGAAGCCCATGAACACCCAGAGGAAGTACGAGGTGTTCGAGGGGACCAGCGGGTTCAGCTGGATGCCCCGGAACAGCGCCGGGAGCGAGATCAGCAGGATCGACTGGTTGATGGTGACCATCAGGATGCCGAGCGTGGTGTTCGACAGGGCAATCCACTTGTAGTGCACGCCCCGGCCGTCCGCACCCCGGGGTGCCGCCTGCGCCTGTCCCGCCGCCGACATTCACGTCTCCTTCAGGGGCTGCCGCACCCACGCTCGGGCTCTGGGCGCTGGGTGACAGCATACCGATCCTTAACGTCAACGTCAGAGTTGGCCCCCCGGCAAGCCCGCAGCCGTGGCCAGCCCGGCCCGGATGCGCTACAGCAGGGCCAGCTGGACCTGCTCCGGCGGCGGGGGCCCGGCCGCCGCGGCCTGGCCCGCCGCCCCGCGCCAGGTGCGCCGGCCGGGAGGCGGGCTGTTCCGGCCCACCTGGCAACGCTCGGCCAGCTCACGGACCTGGGCGGAAATCCGCTCCTGGTAGTCCCGCGGCGCGTAGGCCCCCCGGCCGTAGAGCCCGCGGTAGCGGGGGACCAGCGCGGGATAGTGCTCGGCCAGCCAGGCCAGGAACCACTCCCGGGCTCCCGGCCGCAGGTGCAGCACGATCGGGCTGACGTGGGTGGCGCCCGCCTCGGCCGCCTGGCGCACGGTCGCCTCGAGCTGGGCGGGGGAGTCGGACAGGAACGGCACCACCGGGCCCATCAGCACCCCGCAGCGCAGCCCGTGCTCACTGAGCGTGGCGCACACCCCCAGCCGTCGCCGCGGGCTGGGCGTGCCCGGCTCCAGGGTCCGCCACAGGTCCTCGTCGGCGCAGCCGACCGAGACGCTCAGCCCGACGTCGGTGACCTCGGCGGACGCGGTGAGCAGGTCGAGGTCGCGCAGGATCAGCGTGCCCTTGGTCAGGATCGAGTACGGGTTGCGCGCCTCCAGCAGTGCCTGCAGGATCCCCGGCATCAGCTGGTACTTGCCCTCGGCGCGCTGGTAGACATCCACGTTGGTGCCCATCGCGACGTGCTCGCCGCGCCACTTCTTCGCGGCGAGTTCCCGGCGCACCAGCTGCGGCGCGTTGACCTTCACCACGATCTTCGAGTCGAAGTCGTGCCCCGCGTCCAGGTCCAGGTAGGTGTGCGTGTTCCGGGCGAAGCAGTTGTGGCTGACGGCGCCGTTGGCGATGAAGTCGCCGGTGGCGGTGGTGATGTCGTACATCGGCAGGTCCAGCCCGAGCGGCTCGACCGACTGGACCCGCAGCCGGGCGGCGCTCGTGACCGCGGCACCTTCGATGGACCGCTGGCGGGTGACCGCCGGATCGGTGGCCAGGAAGAACCGGAGCTGCTCCGGCAAGCCCCCGGTCAGCTGGTAGCAGGTCAGTGGGGTGGCATCGGTCCCAGGACGCGGCCCGGCGGCGAACTCGAAGCCCAGCTCGCGCAGGCAGCTGGCGAGCCAGTCCGCCGCGCGGGGGTCAGCGTGCGACATCAGCAGGCGGCCCTGGCGGTAGCTGCCCCGGGCATCGAAGGTCCCGGCCAGGAAGCCCTTCCGCCACGCCGGGCCCGGTGCCTGCGGCCACCCGATCAGCCGCTCCACGAACGCATCGTGGGCGTGCGCGCGGTAGCTGCGCACCCGGTCCAGGGCCTGCTCAAGGCCGGCCCGGCCGGCGGGCACTCCCCGCGCCGGCCGCGGATCATCCCGCACAGGTAGCCGCGCCGGTAGTCGGCGTCATGCTTGGGTGGTTCGGCGAAGGCGCCGACCCCCAGGAGGCGGTCGCCGCTGGTGAGATACGGCCGCCGCAGCGCGCCCGGCCCCGCGCCGGTGACGTACTTCCAGCCGCGGCCGCAGAGGAAGCGGTGATCACCGCTGGCGATCAGCTGGGTGCCGTCCTCCAGCGTGACCCGGTACCCGGTCTTGACCGTCTGCCAGTGCGCCAGCACGGTGGTGCGCACGTAGCGCCGGCCGCCGCCGCGGCGCACCGTGCCGTAGATCCCGTCACCGGGCCGCAGGTCAGCGATCGGACGGGTGCGGCCGTCAGCCATCAGGACCGGCGTCTCCCCGCTCAGGCAGTACCGGCACGCATGGCTGCAGCCCCGGTAGGGGTTGATGGTCGCGCGGAACGGGACGCGGGACGACTCGGGTACCCGGTTCAGGATGCTCCGGGCATGCACCTCGAAGAAGGTCATGCCGCGGAACCCGGGGGTGTCGAACGTCCGGGCCACGGCGCCCCGCTCGAACAGGGCGGGTGCCGGGCCGCCGCCCGGGGCGGCGCCGCCTGGCCCCGGCTCGATCCGCATGTCGTCCCAGCGCATGACGGCCACTATAGAACAGGTATTCGAATCAGGCAAAACCTGTTCGATCCGCCGGGCCGGTGCCGGGAGCTGCCGGAGGGCGGCGTCCGGGCCCGGGGGCCGTGGCGCGGAACGGCCGGGCCGGGCGCCGGGCAGGCCGCGGCGCGAAACGTGGGGTGGCAACGGGATTTGAGGCTAATGATCTTGCAGCGGGGGATAGTAAGAGAAAGTCCCCGCGGCCCGCCGGAGGTAGCCTCTATGGCCCTATCCATGGATGAGCAGCGCATCCTGGATGAGATCGAGCGCGGCCTGGCCAGCGCCGATCCAGGGCTGGCCAGCCGGCTGGCCGCGTTCGGCGCGCCCGGCAGCACGTTCGCGGCGCGGATGCGCCGGGTCCGGCTGCTCGCCTCGTTCAGCACGCTGCTCGTTGTCGCGGTGGTCTCGCTGGTGGTCTACGCGGTGATGCCGTTCCGCGCGGCGGGAGACCGGCACGCCGGCGGCAAGGCCAGCGCATCCCCGTCCCAGCCGGTGATGATGGCTCCCTCGCACGCCACCGGGAAGCCGTCCGCCCAGGCCAGCCCGGTCTCCGCGAGTTCCGTCCCGGCCAGCCCGGCACCGTCGGGATCCGCCCGGGCCGGGGCAGGCACCGCGCAGCGGGCGCAGGGCCGGACGTCCACGGCGCCCAGCCAGCCAGCGCACCTGGCCAAGCAGGCCAGCCGGCCGCAGTAAGGGCGGCCGGGCTCAGTACTCCCGCCACAGCTGCAGCAGGTACTGTTCCAGGCCCTCCAGGTTCTTCCTGGCCTGCTGGAACTCATCGCTGAGCGGGTCCACGCCGCGCTCGAAAAGCTCCTCGTACAGCCGCATGACCTCGCGCCGGTTGCGGGCGTAGACCCGGACGACGTAGTCGCCGACCCCGCCGGCCAGCGTGAGCCGGTCCACCGCGCGGCCCGCCGAGCCCATGTCCACGCTGAGCTGACCGCGCAGGTACAGCGAGCCCTTGGCCTCGTCCTCCCACACGTCACCGAATGAGGGCGGCGCGGTGTCCCACTCCTCGATCGTGACCCGGACCCCGATGTGCTCCTGCAGGCTGCCCACCCACAACTGCTCCCGGTTCACGCTGACCAGCGTGCCCAGCGGGGCGAGCGGGCCGCCGGGCGCGTCCGGGTCCACAGTCGAGTCGTGTACCCGGAACATGCGGCGGTCGGGGAAGACGGGCATCTCCAGCCGGATCAGGCGTCGGCTCACGTAACCCCCCCTCGGCCGGATGACATGTCGAATTCCTAGCATGCTCCGTAGAGCCGCGGCGGGCCTGCTCATTGCATGACAAAGGTGCCGCCGGGCGCGGTTCTCCTCCCGGTTACTCCTCCGCGGGGATCAGGCCGGGGACCTGGGCCCGGTCCCGCACCTCTGCCCACAGCTGCCGGTAGGCCTGCGCGGCCTGGCTGCGCGGGGCGAACGCCCCCACCGGGGCGCGCTCCTGCGACATCCGCTCGATCAGCGACAGCGCCGGGATCGCGGTGGCGGCCACGTCGTCCCGCTCGGCGGGCAACCGCTCGGCGATGTCCAGGTGCAGCCGCTTGCGCCGGTCGATCATCGAGAAGAAGGCCAGCATACCGGGCTTCCTGCCGTCCAGCCCGCTGATGAACTCGGTGAGCTGGTCCAGCGTGCGCACCGACAGGATCGTCGGGATGAGCGGCACGAGCACGCAGTCCGCCGCCTGCAGCACGCTCTCGGACAGCAGCGAGATGCCGGGCGGGCAGTCCAGCATGACGACGTCGTAGTCGGCGCCGAGCGGGGCGAGCAGCCGGGCCAGCCGCCGGGTCGGCTTCTTCGTCGCGCCGAGGACCAGGTCCAGGTTGCGGTAGGTGAAGTCGGCGGGCAGCAGGTCCAGCCTGGGGTAGTCGGTCCCCTTGATCGCGTCGTCGATCTCCCGGCTGCCCCGGATGAGGGCCCGGCCGCCGCCCTTGACCCGGGGCCGGATCCGGAACAGGTAGCTCGCCGCCGCCTGCGGGTCCAGGTCCCACAGCAGCACCCGCAGCCCGTCCTGGGCGGCCAGGTAACTGAGGTTCACCGCGGTCGCCGTCTTGCCCACGCCGCCCTTGATGTTGTAGGTCGCGAGCACCTTCATCCGCGGCCGCCGCTGGTCAGCGCGCGGAACCGGTCCTGGCTGGGCGGGCTGGCGAACACGGCGAACCGGTCGGCGAACTCGCCGCGGGCTCGGCGCTGGGCTCTCGCGACCTGCCCGGCCAGTTCCCCCATGGCCAGCAGCGCCGTCGCCGGCAGGTCGCGGGCGGCCATCATCTGGGCGGCGAAGTGCCGGATCTCCTGCTCCTGCACCTGGCGGTCCTGGAAATCGCCCAGGCAGTCCTGCAGGCCCTTCAGGTCGCGGACCGCGGGCTGGTAGGCCGCCGGGTCGAGCACCGAGGCGAAGAATTCCAGCAGGTAACGCAGCTCCTTACACCGTTTTCGCAGGTCATGCAGCCGCTCGGCCGGGGACTGCGGGGTGATGGCCTGGCCCTCGCGGATCACCCGGCGGTGCGCCCGGCGTAGCCGGGCCGCGGCCAGCCCGGCCGCGCTCTGCCCGGCCTCGGGTACCGGGACGGCGGTGAGCGCCGTCCGCCATTCACCGGCCAGCCGGGTGAACCGGGCGGAGCGCAGCCCCCGGGCCAGGGCCCGCTGCTCGACGGCGCGCTGCCGCTCCAGGTAGCCGTGGAACGGCGCCAGCTCGGCCGGGTCCGCGGCCAGCAGCGTGGCCGCCATCCGGTCGTAGCCCAGCAGGTAGACGTCGAGATCCCGGGTCGGCGTGGTCAGGTCGCCGAGCCATTTGAACTCGCCGCGGAACCGGTCCGCCAGGCCGGCCGGCAGCACGTCCCCGGCCAGCTTGAGCGCGGACCGGGTGCGGCGCACCGAGACCCGGAGATCGTGCAGGAACTCGGTGTCGATGTCCTGGATGGTGCCGGGGACGTTGGCCTCCAGCGTGTCCAGCAGGCCCAGCAGCACGTCGCGGAGCGCCAGCCGGGCCGGCATGCGCCCGGACAGCCGGACGGTGACCTTGTTGCTGTAGTCCCCGGCGCGGCGCCCGGCGGCGGCGAGGGCGGCGTCCAGCGGCCCGGGCCCCGCGGTCCCGTTCCCGGCCGTGCCGGACAGCAGTTGCGCCGCGCGCTGAGCCTGCGCCTGGTAGCCGCGGACCGGAGTGACCTGGAGCCGGGCGGGCAGCTGCGCTGTGGCCGGCTGGGTGACCGAGGTGCGGTCCAGCATGATCCACGCCACCGTCTTGCTATCGGCGTTGAGCAGCCGCAGGTCCCGCACGGAACTCACCGCGCGGGCGGCAGGCAGCAGGGCGCGGATCCCGGCGACCGGCCCGACCCGGTCCCGGACCGGCCCGGCGGGCAGCGCCCCGGCGGCCAGCGGCCAGTTCAGCCGGGTGGCCCGCTGGGTGAGGCGTTCGCCGGCCGGCCCGGTGAGCACCAGTTCCGCGGGGCGGGACCCGGTCACGTGCTCCAGGGTGAGGCCAGCCCGGTGCAGCCGCCAGTCGAAGGTGTCCACCCAGGTGCGCCGGACGGTGTGCGGCCGGGCCGCCGGGCCGAGCGAGAACCGGGGGGCCAGCGCGGTCAGCAGGTCCTCCGCCGCGGGCGTGCCGTTGCCGTCCGCCGCCAGCACGACGTCATTGGAGAACGGCTGCATGACAGCACACCTCGGCTCGGGTCAGCGAAGCTAGCGCACCTGATGACCGGGCCGCTCTCGGGCGCATCCCGGTACCAAGGATTCTAGCTACCTGGCCGGTTCGTCCGGGTTTGATCGTTAGCCGGGCCGCCGGCGCGGGCCGGGCTCATCCCCCGCCCATCCCGGGCCTGGCGCGGCATCCGGGGCGGCACCGTCGCCGCCGGGCGGCGCGGGCACCGGGGACATGATCAGCGTGCCCTCCCCGGTCAGCCGCAGCGGGGGGACCGGGGCCCCGCCGAGTTCCAGGCCGGGCATGGTGAGCGTGTGCCCGGCGGGCCGGCCCGCCCGGTCACCGCCCGTCCCCGGGGCCGCCTGCGCGACGGGCTCTTCCGTCCCCGGCTCCTGGGCCGCAGGCCCTTCCGTCACCGGTTCTTCCGCCGCTGGCCGCGCATCCCCGGCGGCCTGGTCGTCCTGTGGCGGGCCCGGCTCGTGGCCGGCCACGCCCGGCAGTGTCAGCGGCGGCCGCTTGATGGCCGGCATCACGGACGTCAGTTCCGCGCTGGCCCGGGCCACCGCCCGGCGCCGGTCCTGCTCCTGGTCAATCTGCGCTGCCGCCACGGTCAGCCGGTCGTTCATGGCATGCAGCCGCCGGGCCCGTGACCGGGCCTTCCTGACCCGGTCCGCGGTGTACAGCAGCACCAGCACGACGATGACACCGACGATGAGCAGGGCAGCCATAGATCACGCCACTCACTGGGAGAGGTTTCCGGGATGCGCCCAGCCTACGCGAGACGCGGCGGGCCTCCGGACCCGCCGCGCCGCGCGGGCCCGGGGGACGACCCCCCGGAACCCCCGCGCATTCGCCGGCCCGGCGGGGACACGCCTGCGGCGCACCCCGCCTCGCCAGCGAATATCCCGCTGACCGGGCCTGGATCCGTCAGGCGAGCCGGGTGACCTCGACCGTCACGTCCATGGCCATGCTCGGCGCCCCGTGGTAGATCCCCTTGAGCGGCGGCACGTCGGAGTAGTCCCGGCCGCGGGCCACCACCACGTGGCACTCGCCCACCGGGGCCCCGTTCGTCGGGTCGGCGGCCACCCAGCTGCCGACCCAGTACTCCACCCAGGCGTGGCTCTGCCCCGCGACCGGCTCGCCGATGCCGGCTTCCGGCCGCGGGTGCAGGTAGCCGGACACGTAGCGGGCTGGCAGGCCGGCCTCCCGCAGCAGGGCCACGGTCAGGTGCGCGATGTCCTGGCAGACGCCCTCGCCCTGATCCCAGGCCTCCTGCGCGCCGGTCTGCACCTCGGTCGCCCCCGGCACGTAGGCGACCCGGTCCCGCACCCAGGAGGCGATGACCGACGCGGTCCGCATCGGGTCGGCCCCGGCCACCAGGTCGCGGGCGGCCGCGGACAGCGGGAGGTCCACCGTTGTCCGCGGGGTGGCGGCCAGGAACTCGGCGGCCAGCCCGGCGTCGGCCTGCTCGCGCAGGTTCTCCCAGGTCAGCGCCTCCGGGGGCGGCGGCGCGGCCGTGGTCTCCACCATGGAGTGCGACCGGACAAGCAGTTCCTCGTGCGGGGCCTGGATGTCGAACGAGCTGACCCGGGTACCCCAGTAGTCCTGGTAGGCCCAGACCGGGATGCCGTTGCCAGCCGTCACCCGGGTCTGCAGAGCCGCCTGCGTCGCCAGGGTCGGCGGGGTCATCCGCGCCTCGTTGTAAGAGGCGCGGGCCGAGCCCTGGTAGCGGACCCGCGTCTCGTGCACGATCTCCAGCAGCCAGCCCATCCTCAGCACTCCTGGGCCCAGGTGACGGCCTGCTCGTAGGTGAAGTACCGGGCGCTGATCGCCTCGCTGGCCTCGCCGCAGGTGCGCTGCAGCGCGCCGAGCAGCTCCGGCAACCGTCCTGGCAGCTGCGTCGGGTCTGCATACTCCAGCCCGGTGCGCAGCTGCCCGATCGACCGGCGGGCCGGATCGGCCATGGTGGAGCCGGCCCGCGCCGGGTCGAGCGCGGCCAGCGCGTCTTCCGCGGTGGCCAGCGCGTGCACCACCGACCGGGGGAACAGCCGGTCGGTCAGCAGGAACTCGACCACCAGCTGGTGCTCCCCGGCCCAGGTGCGGGTGCGGATGAACGACTCGTAGGCGCCGCAGGCCCGGAGCAGCGCGGGCCAGCCGAGCTGGTACGGGGTGGCGGGCAGCCGGGCGAGCAGCAGCCGGGCGGTCATGTCCACCCGCTCCAGGCTGCGGCCGAGGACCAGGAACCGCCAGGCGTCGTCGTGGCTCATCGTCGACTCGGCCAGGCCGAAGAACAGCGCGGCCCGCTGGCGGACGAACCGCAGGTACACGTGCGGTCCCAGCCGCTGCGCGAGCGTCCGCTGGTCGGCCAGCCCGTGGCTGGTCACATTGAGGCACTCCCACATCTCGCTGGAGATCACCTCCCGCACGCTGCGCGCCCCGCGCCGTGCGGCCATCACCGCGCCGGCGATGGCGCTCGGGTTGTCCGGGTCGTAGGCGAGCCGGTACAGCGTGCCGCCGACGTCGAGCGGGGCTTCGCCCGTGGCGGGCATGCCCAGCACGGCCAGCAGGGCCCGGCAGCCGGCGTCCTCGTCGGCCCGCGGTTCTTCCAGCATCCGGTGCACGTAGACGTCCACCATGCGGGCGGTGTCGTCGGCCCGCTCGATATAGCGCCCGGTCCAGAACAGCGTCTCCGCGATCCGGCTGAGCAGGCCGGTCGTGTTCACTGCTGGCTCTCCGCCGCCACCGCGGCCGGCCCCGCCTGCCGGCCGACCGGCGCGGCCTGCGCCACGAGGACGGGCTCCACGGCCGGAACCGGCACGTCCGTGGCCGCCTCCTCACCCTCCGGGACCACCACCCAGGTGTCCTTGGACCCGCCGCCGCGGCTGGAGTTGACCACCAGCTCGCCCTCGGGCAGCGCCACCCGGGTCAGCCCGCCGGGAAGCAGCCACACGTCGGCGCCGTCGTTCACCGCGAACGGGCGCAGGTCGATGTGCCGCGGGGCCAGCTGCTCGCCGATGAGCACCGGCGAGGTGGACAGCGCCACCGGCTGCTGGGCGAGCCAGCCGCGCGGCTCGGCAGCCACCTTGGCGCGCAGCGCCTCCAGTGTCTGCTCGTCGGCCTGCGGCCCGATGACGATGCCGGCGCCGCCCGCCCCGTCCACCGGCTTGAGCACCAGCTGGTCCAGGTCGCTGAGCACCCAGGCCAGCACCTCCGGGTCATCGAGCCGGTAGGACTCCACGTTCGGCAGCAGCGGCTCCTCGTTCAGGTAGTAGCGGATCAGCTCGGGAACCCAGGTGTAGAGCAGCTTGTCGTCGGCCACGCCGTTGCCGGCCGCGTTGGCGATGGTGACGTTCCCGGCCCGGGCCGCGTTGATGATGCCGGCGCAGCCGATCACCGAGTCGGGCCGGAACTGCAGCGGGTCGAGGAAGTCGTCGTCCACCCGGCGGTAGATCACGTCCACCGGCCGCAGCCCCTGGGTGGTGTGCACGTAGACGCGGTTGCCGGCGCAGGCCAGGTCGCCGCCCTCGACCAGTTCCACGCCCATCAGCCGGGCCAGCAGGGTGTGCTCGAAGTAGGCGGCGTTCGCCACCCCGGGGGTGAGTACCACCACCACGGGGTCCCGCGCGGCCTGCGGCGCGGCCGCCCGCAGCGCGGCCAGCAGCCGCGCCGGGTAGATGTCCACCGGGTGCACGTGCTGCTCGGCGAACATCCCGGGGAAGGTCCGGGTCATGGCCAGCCGGTTCTCGATCACGTAGCTGACCCCGGACGGGATCCGCACGTTGTCCTCCAGCACCCGGATCTGCCCGTCCCCGTCCCGGACCAGGTCGATGCCGGCCACGTGGACCCGGACCCCGTTGGGCGGGGTCAGGCCGGCCACCTCGCGGTGGAAATGCTGGGAGGTGCAGACCACCCGCCAGGGCAGCACCCCGTCGGCGAACGCCTGGCGCGGGCCGTACACGTCGGCCAGGAAAGCCTCCAGCGCGAGCACCCGCTGCCGGACGCCACGGGCGATGAGGTCCCACTCCACCGCGTCCATGACCCGCGGGATGAGGTCCAGCGGGAACGGCCGCTCCTCCCCGGCGAAGTCGTAGGTGACGCCGCGGTCGGTGAACACCCGCGCCAGCTGGTCGGCCCGGTACCGCAGCTCGGCCGGGTCGAGCGGCTGGAGCGCGGCGAGCAGCGGCGCATACGGCGGCCGCGGCTGGCCGGGGCTCTCGAACATCTCGTCCCAGGCGCCGGCCAGCCGGTAAGAGTCGAATATGTCCGCCACGTCCGCAGCGTAAGCGGGCTCTGTTCCGATGTCATTACCGCGCATGACGAGTATGTTTCCGCTGGGTTTCGACGGCAGGCCGGAAGCCCGCGCCGCCGCGGGCTTCTGCCCGGGGCGGGCCGGCGCAGACTGGATCCAGGCGCGCGGTCATCCGGGCCGGCCGCCGGGAGGAGGATAACGCCGTGCTGTACGTCTTCGGCTTCGAGCGGACCGCCGTCGTGCTCAGCGACCTGTACTTCGTGGACCCGAAGCCGATGAAGGGGCAGGAGAGCCCCGAGCATGGCGCCCGGCTGGAGGTCAGGCTGCTGCACCCCGGGGACCTCAAGGGGTCCATCTACTCGGCGCAGCCGATCCAGATCGGTGAGCTGATCTGGCGCGCTGACCTGCTGGAATCGGTGGACGGGCCGCCGGGCAGCTTCGACCGGACGCACCACCACCCGGTCTCCGAGGCGGGCTGGGAGCCGGGCCGGCGGGTGTTCGAGCCTGAGCTGTCGGCCTTCCCGGTCGAATGGGTGGGCAGCCAGCTGGCCAGCCTGGAGTCACTCCTGGAGGCGGCCGGCGCGGGCGGCCACCCGGCCGATGCGCGCGACGCGCAGGCCCTGCGCAACGTCCTGCCCGAGATCCTGAACGCCCTGACCCGCCTGCTCGACCTGGTCCGGTCCGGGGAGCTGGGCCGGCCGCCAGGGCAGGACCCGGTGGCCAGCGCCCGCGTCGGCTGGCTGTAGCCAGCCCTGGCGGAGGCGGCCCCCGCCCGGGCAGAGTTTTCCTGGTTGTAGCGGCCGCTGCCTTCTCATGCCACGAAGGCGGCTGCACACTGAGATCGTGCACGACTTCGACCTGGTGGTCATCGGCTCCGGCCCGGGCGGGCAGAAGGCGGCCATCGCCGCGGCCAAGCTGGACCGCCGGGTGGCGATCGTGGAGCGGCCGGAGATGCTGGGCGGGGTCTGCCTGAACACCGGCACCATCCCGTCCAAGACCATGCGCGAGGCGGTGCTCTACCTCACCGGGCTGGACCAGCGCGAGATGTACGGGCAGAGCTACCGGGTCAAGGACGAGATCACCATCGCGGACCTGGCGGCCCGCACCCGGCACGTGGTCAGCCGGGAGAACGACGTGGTGCGCAGCCAGCTGTCGCGCAACCGGGTCACCATCCTGTCCGGCACCGCCTCCTTCACCGGCCCGCACGAGATCACCGTGGACGACGGGCGCAGCCAGTCCCGGCCGGTCAGCGCGGACGCCATCGTGATCGCCACCGGGACCGGGCCGGCCCGGCCGTCCAGCGTGGCCTTTGACGAAGCCACCATCATCGACTCCGACGGCATCGTGCACCTGGAGCGGGTGCCGCGGACCCTGGTGGTGGTGGGCGCCGGGGTGATCGGCATCGAGTACGCGTCCATGTTCGCCGCGCTCGGCAGCAAGGTCACCGTGGTGGAGCAGCGGGACCGGATGCTGGAGTTCTGCGATCTCGAGGTGGTCGAGGCGCTCAAGTTCCATCTCCGCGACCTGGCGGTGACCTTCCGGTTCGGTGAGACCGTCGCGTCAGTGGAAGCCACCCACGGCGGCGCGATCGCGACGCTGCGCAGCGGCAAGCGGATCCCGGCCGACGTGCTCATGTACTCGGCCGGCCGCCAGGGCGCGACTGACGACCTCAACCTGGCCGCCGCCGGCCTGGAGGCCGACGGCCGCGGCCGGATCAAGGTCGATGACTTCTTCCGCACCGCGGTGCCGCACATCTACGCGGTCGGGGACGTGATCGGCTTCCCGGCGCTCGCGGCCACCTCGATGGAGCAGGGCCGGCTGGCCGCGCACCACGCCTGCGGCGAGCCGGTGCACACCGCCGACCAGCTGCAGCCCATCGGCATCTACAGCATCCCGGAGATCAGCTTCATCGGCCGCACCGAGGACCAGCTCACCGCGGACTGCGTGCCGTTCGAGGTGGGCGTGTCCCGATACCGGGAACTGGCCCGCGGGCAGATCATCGGCGACTCCTACGGGGTGCTCAAGCTGCTCGTCTCCCCGGACGACCGCACCCTGCTCGGGGTGCACGTGTTCGGCACGCAGGCCACCGAGCTGGTGCACATCGGCCAGGCCGTGATGGGCTGCGGCGGCACGGTCGACTACCTGGTGGACGCGGTGTTCAACTACCCGACCCTGGCCGAGTCCTACAAGGTCGCCGCGCTGGACGCGACCAACAAGATGCGCCAGATGGCCCGCTTCAGTGACTAGCCAGGCAGGCACATAGAATCGCGGGGTGCCTGATGCCGTTCCCGCTGCGACCGCTGCCGCCCTCGACGACCCGTTCGCGCAGCTGCGCGGGCCGCTGGCGGGAACCACCCGGATGCGGCTGGAAGTGGCGGAGAACAGCCGGCTCACCCCGCAGATGCAACGCCTGGTGCTGACCGCGCCGGAGCTGGCCCGCTTCGGCTACCGGCCCGGGCAGGACGTGATGCTGCTGGTGGCCGCGGACGGGCGGCGGCCGCTGCGCCGCCGCTACACGATCCGGGCGCTGGACCGGGAACGGCAGCTGCTCACCCTGGACATCGTCCGGCACGGTGACGGGCCAGGGGAGCAATGGGTGCGCTCCGCGCGCCCCGGCGACACCATCGAGGGAATCGGGCCGCGCGGGAAGATCTTCGTCAACGAGGCCGCCGGCTGGCACCTGTTCGCCGCCGACGAGTCGGGCCTGGCCGCGGTGCTCGCCATGGCCGGCTCGCTGCCGGCCGGGGCGCAGGCCATCGTCTTCCTCGAGGTTCCCGAGCCCGCCGACCAGCAGGACCTGGTGACCAGCGCCGGGCTGAGCCTGCACTGGCTGCCCCGGGCCGCCGCGGACGGGGCCGCCCAGCCAGGTGACCGCCCGGCCGCGGGCGACCCGGCCGCGCTGACCGCGGCGCTGGCCGGCGCGGACCTGCCGGGCGGCCGCGGGCACGCCTACCTGTTCGGCGAGGCGGCCGTGGTACTCCGGCTGCGTGAGGTCCTCGCGGAACGCGGCCTGGAGCCGGGGCAGGTCTCGGCGAAGGCCTACTGGGGCCGCGGCCGGGCGAACGCGCAGCATGGCGAGCCAGCCCGGGACGAGTAGCCGCCCGGGCCGCGGGTCAGAACGCGGTGCCCGCCAGCCAGCCGCTGAGTACCTGCTGCTCGCCGAGCACCTGCACGGCCGCGTCGTCCGGCGGCAGCCGCCGCAGCAGCACCAGCAGCAGGGCGGGCGCCGGGCCGCGCACCGCGACGGTGGCCTTGCCATGCTCCCGCCGGACGGTGATGCCGTCGTCGCCGTGGCGGACCAGCCACTCACCGCCGGGCACGTCGGCCGCATGAACGTGCAGTGACTGTCCGGCCGGCAGTGCCGCCGCCCGCATGTCCGGCTCACCGCTGGCCGGCGCGGACAACTCCGTGAGCCATTCGTCGATGCCGTCCGCGGCCATCTCCGGGGCGATGACCGGGGAGCGGCCGACCGCGATCTCCGCGTCGGCCCGGTGCACCGCCGTCTCGTGCGCCATCCGGCGGGCCCAGAAACCCGCGGGCCGTTTCCGGCCCCCGGCCCAGACCGTCGCGTCCCCGGCCGCGCTGACCGTGGTGATCAGCAGGGCCGCCCCGTCCCGCAGCCAGCCGGGCCGCTGCGCCGGGTCATCCGGCAGGCGGCCCCCGGGGACGCTGCGGAACGGGATGGACCCGGCCGACCGGGTCGCCACGATCTCGGCCGCCCAGCGCTGCGCCCGCCCGACGTGGGTGATCAGCTGCCGCAGCGTCCAGTCCGGGCAAGCGGGAACGGGCAGGCTCAGGTCATCCTGGCCGGCCAGGGCGGCCAGCGCCGCGGTGCTGGCGGTGATCTCCGCGTGGTAGCGGTCCGGGGCGAGCGGGCTCACCGGCCGCTCAGCGGCAGCCGCAGGCGCCGCCGCAGCACCCGCCACCGCCGCCGGAACGGGGCTGGACCGCGCCGGCCCGCCCGCCGACCGAGACGGTGGACAGCAGCTTGACGGTGTCGTCGTGCCCCTGCGGGCACAGGCACGGCTCGGAGGCCGCACTCATCGGGCGGCTGCGCTCGAAGGTCGACCCGCACGAACGGCACCGGTATTCATAGCGTGGCACGGTTGAAAGCCTACGTCAGCGGAGGGCCGGGTGGCGAGATCGGTCCTGGCCCGGCGCGGACGCCCCGGCCGATGTATGGTCGGCGATGCCGAGGTGGCCCGGCGCCCGGGGGAGGGACGCCAGCCGCCGTGGCCGGGCGCAGTCGGCCGGGGTGAGCCTGAGCCAGGGGAGGAGCCGCGATGCCCGCGATACGTGAGTATCCGCCAGGAACGCCGTGCTGGGTGGACCTGTCCACCAGCGACCCCAGGGCGTCCGTCGCCTTCTACACCGGCCTGTTCGGCTGGGAATCGGCCGCCGCCCCGGCGGGCGGGGACGCGGCCTATACCTTCTTCGCCCCGGCCGGGACCAGCCCCGGCGACTTCGCCGGCCAGGTGGTGGCCGGGCTGATGCCCGGCCCGGACGAGGGGCGCCGGGCGGCCTGGAACACCTACGTCAGCGTGGCCGACGCCGTGGCCACGGCCCGGCTGATCATCCAGGCCGGGGGGCAGGTGCTGGTCCCCCCGGCGGACCTGCCCGGGCAGGGCACGATGGCCATGTTCGCCGACGACCAGGGCGCGCTCGTCGCCGCCTGGCAGCCGGCCAGCTTCCACGGCGCCGGGCTGGTCAACGCCCCCGGCTGCTTCTGCTGGAGCGAGCTGGCCTGCCGCGACACCCGGGCCGCGGCCGCGTTCTACGGCAGCGTGTTCGGCTGGGAATCCGACACCAGCCAGATGGGCCCGATGACCTACACCGAATGGCGGCTGGCCGGCCGGGCCGTGGGCGGCATGGTGCACATGGATGAGGACTGGCCGGAGGACGTGCCGCCGCGCTGGGTGGTGTACTTCGCGGTCGCCGACTGCGACGACGCCGCGGCGCGGGCCGCCGGGCTCGGCGGGCAGGTCACCGTCCCGCCGGCCGATGCGCCACCGGGCCGCCTCGCGGTGATCACCGACCCGCAGGGCGCGTCGTTCACCATCATCAGGCTCGGCTGAGCGGCGCTGGCCGGACGTCCCCGCGGAACGCTCGTCCGCGCCCAGATCTGTATTCGCGTCAGCCGCGGATAAACAGATGGCATTCCAGCACCGCACAGATACAAGAATATTGATCTGATCCATGAGTGCGCTAGCCGTCGCAGCTGAAGCGGCGTTTATCGGTGGGTGAGGGCTTAATCCGGCAATGGTCAGCGGCCGCAGGACGGCCGTGCCTCACCCGTGCCTCACCCTGGGGGGATGAGGCACGGCCATGACAACGGTGCGCATCCTGGCCTATGAGCGAGAAGGCCTATGAGCCTGGCCGCCTGTGGCAGGATGCCGGCACCGTGGAGGATGCATGAAATGCGCAGGTCGGCGGGGCCCGCGCAGATGGCTGCCGCTTGCGGCCGTCCCGGTCCCCGTCTTGTCCGGGCTGGCCGCCGGGTGCAGCGGCAGCCCGCCGCCGCGTCCCGCACCGCCGCCAGCCAGCTCAAGAGCTCGGTCCACAACCCCGGCAATGTCAACGTGGCCAAGAACGGCCTGAGTTGGCTGCAGACCGCGGCCACCGCAGTCCTCTCTCATCGATCACCCAGGTGAAGAACTCCGCCAGCGCCCTGCAGAGCGCCGTATCAGGCAAATGCTCATGAAGAATGCCCGGCAGGTGAACCCCCAGCCTGCATCAATCGAGGGTGACGATCGGCCGGGAGAGTTCATGCCGGGCCGGCCCGGGGGTTATCGGTGACGCCCTCGAGGCGGCTCGCCATGCCGAGCCCCGGGGTCGCGGTGCTGGGCGCCGTGGTGGTTGGCAGTGTGGTGTTGTGGTTTCTTGCGCGTCCCAGCGGCCAGCCGGGCGGCCGTTTCGTCGGTGAGTTCCTCGGCGTCGAGGCGGTGCTGCTGTTCTCGTGCTCGCTGGTGCTGGCTACGTTGCTCCGCGGGATCGAGCGGGCGTTCGGGGGCCTGGACCGGGTGGCCCAGTGGCATCGGCACACGGCGGTGGCCGCGGTCATCCTGATGGTTCTTCACCCGGCTATTGCGGGCTCCCCGCCCGTGCCGAACCCTTCCGCGATAGGTCTCAGGCTTGCTGACGTCGCCCTGATCGGCTTGCTGGCCCTGGCTGTGTGGGCGCTGGCGCCGAGCCTGCACGCCGCGAAGTGGTCACGGCTGGTCCGGCACCTGGCCCGGATCAGCCACGAGCGCTGGCTGACGGGGCACCGCTTGACCGGGCTGTTCGTCGCCGCGGCGGTGGTGCACGGCCTGCTCGTCGATCCGGTGCTGAGGGTCTCGGCGCCGCTGAAGGTGGCCTACCTGGTCGTGGGCGGGATCGGCATCGTGGCGTACGTCTACCGCGAGCTGTTCGCGCGGTTCGTCGTGCCCGTCTACGACTACACGGTTGCCGACGTTCAGCGGCCGAACGAGATGACGGCCGACGTCTTCCTCGAGCCAGTGGGCCGGCCGTTGAGCTTCGAGCCGGGCCAGTTCATCTTCCTGGCCTTCGGGGGCGTCGACGGATGGCAGCGCCACCCGTTCTCCGTGGCCAGCGCGCCGGCCGAACGACGGCTCGAAGTCTCCGTCAGAGCTGTCGGCGACTACACCCGCGACCTGCACGACAAACTCAAGCCGGGGACACCCGCCAAGGCGGCGGGACCGTTCGGTGGTTTCGACTACCGCGGCGGGGGCCAGCACCAGATCTGGATCGCGGGCGGGATCGGCATCACCCCGTTCATGAGCTGGATCCGGGCGCTGGACGGGAACTTCGACCGGGACGTCGCGTTCTTCTACTCGGTCGCCAGCAAGTCAGACGCCCTGTACCTCGACGAGATCAGCGCCGCGGCGGCGGCCCACCCGACGATGCACCCGCACGTCGTCGACTCAAGCCACGACGGATACCTCACCGCCGGGCAGGCGGCGAACGGCATGACCAGCGAGGCTGATGTCTGCGTTTACATGTGCGGGCCCCCCGCCATGATGACCGCGCTGTCCAAGGGTTTCCAGCAGCTGGGTATCCCGGCCAGCCGGATCCGCTGGGAACAGTTCAACGTTCGCTGACGCCGTTCCGGCCGCCGAGATGAGGTAGCCGGTGCCGGCCCCGTCACGCTTGCCGAGGGCTTTCCCGTCAGGTTTGGGCGCTGGGCGAGCACGCGGCTACGCGCCGTTACCTCGGCGGTGGCGTTTCACTCAGCCCGGGTGAGCCGCTCCGCCGTTAGATCGGCTTGACTGTCAATGAGAGGCGGGCTTCCGCGGTGATGTCGCCGGGGGAGGCCTGCGGGAGGCGTGCATGGCAGGCGAGCCCGATGACGTGGCCGCGCGGGGCGGCGGTCCGCCGCATGGAGCGGGCGGCGCAGGTGTACTGCGCGGAACGGGTCAGCAGCCAGAGCGTCCTGCCCGCCGCCAGCGCTGGCTGGCCAGGCGGCAGCCGTTTATGATCATGAACCCGAGGTCGGGTGGCGGCGAGGTCGGGAAGTTCGGGCTGAAGGGCAAGGCCGCTGCGCTCGGCGCCGAGGTGGCCCTGCTGGAGGGTCCCGGGTTCGCCGGCGTGGCCGCGCTGGCGCGGCAGGCGGCTGACCGGGGAGCTGACCTGCCCGGTGTGGCAGGCGGTGACGGGACCCAGGCTCTCGTGGCGGGGATCGCCGCCGCGCGGGACATCCCGATGATGGTCATCTCGGCGGGTACCCGCAACCACTTCGCCCTCGATCTGGGGCTGGACCGCGACGACCCCGCGAGTTGCCTGGATGGGCTCACCGACGGTGTGGAGCTGCGCATCGACCTGGGCTTGACCGGGGACCGCACGTTCGTCAACAATGCGTCGTCCGGGGTCTATGCCGAGGTCGTGCAGAGTCCCGCCTACCGCGACGATAAGGCCGGCACGGTCTTGCGGATGCTCCCGGGCATGCTCGGCGGGCACGAGGGAGCGCACCTGGTGGTCCGGGCCGGCGGGCAGGTGATACTCGACGGGCCGCAGGCGGTGCTGGTCAGCAACAACCCGTATGAGGGCGGTGACATTACCGGGCTGGGCCGGCGCGCCCGGCTGGACCAGGGCGTGCTCGGCGTCATCGGCGTGAAAGTCCAGAGCGCCGCCCAGGCGGCCGGCCTGCTGCGCAGGGCACAACGCTCACGCGAACTCACCGCGCTCACCGCGCGCGAAGTCATCATCGACTCCGGTCAACCGCAGATCCCGG
The DNA here is from genome assembly GCA_963829725.1 of uncultured Actinomycetes bacterium. Lineage (GTDB taxonomy): Bacteria > Actinomycetota > Actinomycetes > Streptosporangiales > Streptosporangiaceae > RYN-230. Next base: position 86,096 of record CAWHJW010000001.1, read on the forward strand.
TCGGGATCGACGGTGACTCGGTGCTGATGCCTGCCCCGGTGTCCTGCACGATCCGCCCGCTGGCGCTGCGGGTACAGGTGCCGCGCGGCCGGCCCGGCGTCCCCGCGCCGCGGCCGCCACTGGACTGGGCCCGGCTGCGCCGCCAGGCGTTCACGTTCGCGCGGACCGCGGGCGGCGCCCACGCCGCACAACGGGGCACTTCCTGATCGCGAGGACCTCTTTCACCGGAGCGGGGCTGGGCCGCAGCCGCGGGTCTGGGTGCGGCCGGGAGCCCGCTATCACCCAGAACGGATGACGACACCTGTGATCTACCGCGCCGAGCATCGGTAAGGGCGGAGGCCCAGGCCTTTTCGGCCATCCGGCCGCCCGCTGGCCATGGGAAACGACATAGGGAGTGTTAATGGTTTCCGGTGAGTCTTCGGTGGTTTCTGACGGGTACGGCACGCCGTCGCCGCCACCGCCTGGGGTAATGGCGGGAACATGGCAGGCGACGTTGTTCCTCGGCGTCCTGACACTGATCCTCGGGGTGATCGTGAGCTTCCACCCGACAGGATCGCTGAACGTGCTCGCGGTCCTGCTCGGCGTCCTGATGATCTTGTCGGGGATCTTCCACCTGATCCGGGTGTTCGACCCGGCCGAGCCGCACCGGGTCTGGCTCGGCATCGCCGGGCTGCTGTTCATCGTGATCGGCGTGGTCCTGATCCGCCACCTTCACCTGACCAGGTCGCTCATCGGCCTGATCATCGGCATCACCTGGATCGTCCAGGGGCTGGCCGCGCTGATCGGGGGTATCTCCGGCGGTGCCCGCGAGGGCAGGGCCTGGTGGATCATCTTCGGCGTGGTGAGCCTCATCGCCGGGATCGTGGTCGCGGCCGCCCCCGCCTCCTCGCTCACCGCCCTGGCCGTGCTGCTCGGGATCTGGTTCATCATCATGGGCCTCTTCGAGATCACCGGAGCGTTCATGCTCCGGCACGCACTCCGCGCCGCGCCGACGATGCCCGCATGACTGTGTGTTGCCAGGGAGTTCCCGGGAGGTTCACATGCCTGTCCTGAGCAGAAAACGCCAGGCCGAGGTCGCGGATACCCGCGGCCGCGTGCTGCAACTGGCCCGGTGCGGCGCCAGGGGTGCCGCGACGTGGGCCGCGCCGCGGGTCAACGGGGCGCGGGCCTGGGCCGCGCCGCGCATCGAGCGGAGCGGCCTTGCGATCAAGGACACCATCGCGCCGAAGATCAGCGAGGTGTTCGTGGTCACGGCACGCCGGGTGGATGTCACTCCGCCCCGGCGGCGATGGCCACGGGTGATGGCCGGAACGGCCCTGCTGGCGGCCGCCGGCGCAACTGCGGCTGTCATGTTCCGGCGCCGGGCCGCTGGCGGGACCCGTGCAGCGCCGGGGGAAGCAGCCGGCGAGGGCACCAGTCCGCAGACAGCACAGGACGGTCAGCCGCGCGCCGACGGCAGCGGTGCGGAGGAGGACATCAACGGGCCATCCCCGGCAACTTGAACGAGTGGCAACGAGCCTTCGCAGCGCATGTACCCGGGCAGTCCAGCCGCGCGTTCCGGCAGTAAGCGGGGGAGGGTTCGGTGCCTGCCGAGACAACCGGCCGCACCGCGGCGACGGTCGTGGACAGCATCGAGGTGCGGTGGATCTTCCCGGGCCGGCCGTGCTACAAGACAGTGGGTTGACCAGACCACAACGATGCTTGACCCTTGTAACGAGACGCTTTCCGGCGTCCTCGTGCGCTCGGCCCCCGGGGGGGCGGCTCTGCTCGGAGGTATCGATGCACGCCGAGGTCATGTCGAGTGTGATGCTCTCTTTACTCCACGGTTTCAGGCTGAAGGTTGGCTGGCGGCAGGTACCTCTCATGTGCAGTTCGCAGCGGCTCGTGGCTCTCCTGGCGTTAAAGGAGCAGCCGCCGAGCCGCTCATGTGTGGCCGGCACACTGTGGCCGGAGACGACCGACGCGCGTGCCAACGCTAACCTGCGTTCCTCGTTGTGGCGGGTTCAGCAGGCCTGCGAGAGCGTTGTAGTCGCCTCCCCCCAGCGGCTGCGTCTGGCACATGGGGTCATCGTCGACCAGCATGAGGCGGTACAGGCAGCTCAGCGAATGCGATGTGTGAGCGGCTCACGACAGCCCGGCGCTACGGAGAGGCTGTCGAGGCAGGCCTGGCTGCCGTCCGGGCGGAGCCGCTACGCGAGAGCGCGCATCAAGTGCTGGTCAAAGTGCACCTCGCTGAGGGCAACCGATTCGAGGCGACCCGCCAGTACCAGAATCGCCGCCGTCTCCTGCAAAGCGAGCTGGGCCTGGAACCATCACCCGGCTTGACCGAATTGCTGGCACGCGACACCGCCTAATTAGGGTGAAAGCTGGAATTCCGGGTGTGGCGATGATCTATTAGTTCATGCAGGCCGGAAGGTTCGCTGACGACCGAGACCGTATCGAGGTAATGGCATGGCAGAAACCGATCGAGATGGCACGGCTATCCCGCCACCTGCACTAGGTGGCGGCCTCAAGTTCTGGCCCTTCTCGCCTCAGATCGCAGTGCTGCTTACACCATTGCTCTTGATCGTTCTGTTCATCGCGTGGGGCGTGAGCCGGAATCCTTTGCACTTCGGCGGGGCTCCAGCGGGCTGGGTCTTACTCGGTATCGTGCTACTCAGCCTGATCCCGATACTGCTCGTTGTCCTCGAGGGCGTCGCATCCAGTGGGGGAACGATAGAAGTCGGCGCCGTCAAGATCGCCATGACGGCGGCTGCAACGTCCCAGCGATTGGTCGTAGTGCCGCGGAACGCAGGTCAGTCCGGTGTACCGCTTTCCGACAGCGGCAGCGCGCAGATCCTGGATGCATTGGAGAATTCGAGGGCCTCCGATGTTGTCGTGGTTGACCTCGAAGACGGGCACGCGTGGTGGGAAACGCGCCTGCTTATCCTGAGTGCTGGTGCAGTGCGTCTCGGCAGGCCGCGAGCCATCGTCTTCACCGCTATTCGGGAAGGCGAGCCTGGCCGGTTCGTGGGCTGGGCGCTCCCCGCGCAGTTGCGCGACACATTAATCAGGGCACATCCTGACTACGCTAAAGCCTTCGACGCGGCGATGGGCCTGGCCGCCGCCGCCCGCCTCGATATGGCCGACGACTCCGGCACTGGCCAAAAAAGCGTCACAGTGACCATTCCTCCGGGTAAGAACTATATTATACATCCGCAGCCTGACGCGTTGAATCCCTTCCTTGAAGAGCAACTGCTACGCCGGCTCTCTCGGGCCACTGGAGGCGCCCCCCGCGGAGATCAGCGTCAGTTGCCTGCTGGACCGATTCCAGCCGGTATTGCATACATCGTCAATCGACGATACTGAACGTGATGCTGATTGGTTCCGCTCGGCGTTGCTTAACGATGATCAATATCTCGCGATAACGAATGGTGAGCGTTATGTTGCTCTCATGACGAGATCCGCGCTCTACAATACGGTTTTGCTTGCGCTGACGGGGTGAACGGCGGGTGAACGGCAGGCGATCCATGCCTTCCTGACTCGAACACGTCAATGTCGTCGGCTGCCCGCCAGCCACGTAGCCAGGGGCTCTGGGCCTTGAGAGCCCTCATGGCCCAGAGCCTTGCCCGGCCGCGATGACCGGTGACCAAGCACCCACTGAGGGCGCCCCTCAGGCGACCGTGTCCTGCTCCTGCTCCTCGGCCAGCACCTGGGCCAGCGGCGGCCGCTCGGCCAGCTCGTTGAGATGCTCATCGAGCCGCAGCCCGCTGCCGGTGGCCACGGCGTGCAGGTAGGCCTCGGGGCGGCGCAGCGCCAGCACCCCCGGCGTGCCCGGGCTGCAGATGCCCCGCTGCGGCAGCGACACCCGGCTGGCCATGGCCCGCAGCACGGCCGAGCTCATCAGGCTGAGGTCCCACAGCGGCTGGTGCCGGTTCTGCCGGGTGCCCAGGTCGACCTGGGCCATAGCGGTCAGGCCCGCCTCCTGGAGCACGTCCACCATGAGGCCCAGCTCGACCCCGTACCCGGTGAGGAACGGCAGTCCCAGCAGCAGGTCCCGGGTGACCGCGAACTCCCCGGCCAGCGGCTGGACGAAGCCGGTCAGTTCCGGGCAGAAGTAGTTGAACAGCGGCTTGGCCATCAGCTCGGTCACCCGGCCGCCGCCGTCCGCCACCGACTGGCTCGCGTCCGTGTAGGGCCGCCGGTAGGCCGCCTTGCAGAACTGCACCCCGGGCACGGTGAGCAGCGGGCCCAGCGTGCCGTAGATGAAGTGCTCGGCGAAATCGGAGGTGTCGGAGTCGGCGAACATGATGATGTCACCGCGCGCCACGGACAGGCTGCGCCACATGGCGTCACCCTTGCCCCGGGCCGGCCCGTACTCGGGCAGCAGCTCGTTCTCCGAGTACACCTCGGCACCCCAGGCCCGGGCGATGCCCGCCGTCCCGTCGGCCGAGTCTGCGTCCACCACGATGACCTGGTCCACCAGGCCGCAGCGTTCGTTCAGCCGGGCCACTGTGGCCAGGATCGGGCCGATCGTGCCGGCCACGTTACGGGCCGGGAAGATGACCGTGGTGCTGAGATCGCGGGATGCGCCGCCCGGGCCGGCCGCCCGGGCGAACTCGTGATGGCTGAACGAGCGCTGTTCAAACCATTCCCGCACGCTTATGCTCATCGACATCGCCTTTCCCTCAGGTCCGACAGCACATCAGCCCAGGGCGTGGGATGCGGCATCTCCTGGCGGGCGCAAGCCCCTATCGCCGCCAGCCGCACGCGAAGTGGTCAGGCTAGCCGCCACATATTGATGGCAGGTTACACCGTGTTACGTCGGCGTGAACTCACCCTGCGCCAGCGGCGGGAACGGTCCGTGGTCACGCTCCGGGATCAGCGCGACCAGGCCGAAGGCCTCGGTGTCCACCGGGCTTATCTCCCGGCGGGGGCATCAGCCTGCGGCCTGCAGTGCGGGGCGGGCCGTGCCCTCGCGATAGCCCGGGAGCGGGCGGCCCTGACCCGGCCGCGGGCGGCGCGCAGGCCGGCGGCCGCAGCGGCCGCAGTACCGGGTCTCGGGATCACGCCGCAGCCGGGGCACCGGGATCAGGCCGGCGCACTGCTCGCACCGGCCGTACCCGCCGGCCGAGAGCCGGGCCAGCGCGGCCTCGGTGTCGGACAGGGCGAGCCGGGCCGCGACGGCGCGTTCCATCAGCAGGTCCGCCGCACGGCCCATGCTGCCCTCCGCCGCGGGGCCGGGTCCCGCAGCCTGCGCCGCCGCGTCGTGGTACTCCAGGGACAGCCTGGTGACCGTGCCGAGCCTCCGCTGCCACCGCGCTTCCAGCAGCGCCCGCCAGGCAGGCAGGTCCAGGCGTGCCCGGGGACGCATCCCCGGCCACCCGGGGGAGCCGGGCGTGGTCATCATCGTGTCCTGCCTTCCCGGGGCCGCCGCGGCCCCTGTCTCCCGCCCGCGGGTCATCGGGCGGCGTCCCGGGCCGCGGGCACCCGCTCGCCCGCCGCCCGCCTGGCCGGCGGCCCGGAACCGGCGGCTCCCGCCGCGGCCGCCATGGCGCGCCGCTGCCACAGCCGCCGTCCCGCCTCGATGACCACCGTGATCAGCAGGGACAGCCCCAGCCCCAGCAGCAGGCCCGCCCACGGCTGGTCCTCGAACGCCTGGCCCCCGAGCCGGCCCAGCAGGAACGCGTAACCGGCCCACAGCACCCCGGCGCAGGCCGTCGCGGCCATGAACCGGCGGTGCGGGTACCCGACCAGCCCGCAGGCCAGGGTCACCGCGGTGCGGCCGCCCGGGATGAACCGGCAGGCGACGATGATGCGGGCGCCGTAGCGTTCCAGCGACCGCCGCGCCCAGTCCAGCCGCTGGGCACCGCGCTCCCCGGCGAAGACCCGCCGGCGGGCGAACGGGCCGAACCGGCGGCCCAGCAGGTAGGCCAGGTTGTCGCCGAGGAACGCGCCGAAGGCGGCCAGGGCGACGAGCACGGCGATGCGGGGGTCGCGGCTGCCGGCGGTCGCGGCGCCCAGCGCGATCACGGCCGTCTCGCTGGGCAGCAGCGGGATCAGCGCGTCCAGCGCCGGGATCGCCACCGCGGCCAGGTAGGAGACCGGCGAGGCAACCGCCAGGCCGGTCAGGGCGGCCAGGCCGGTCACCGGCCTGGCCCCCGCCCCGCGCGGCCCGGGCCGGGACCCGCCTGCCCAGGAACCGTCGCCACCCTGACCCTCCTCCCGTCGGCCGTCTCCCTCAGCTCACCGCACCGGTCCGTGGCTGGCATGTCGCTGCTGTGGAGATCGGGTGAAGGCGCAGCGGCGGTGCACGCGCCGTGGTGACGGTATGGAGGAGGCTGGCTGGCCGCCCGCCGCGGCCCCGCGCGCGAGATCATGGGAGCAGGCCCGGGGGCGACCGGGCGGCCGGCCCGGCACGGGAAGGCGGGAAGGCGGAAGGACGGAGAGGCGATGGCGGCGACCGTGCTGCTCGTCGAGGACGAGCGGAAACTGCGCGACCTGGTCCGCTCCTACCTGGAACGGGCCGGGTTCGCCGTGCTGTCCACCGGATCCGGCGCCGAGGCGCTCACCCTGGCCTCGTCCGCGTCCCCGGACCTGGTGGTGCTGGACCTCGGCCTGCCCGACGTGCCGGGCGAGACCGTGGCACGCGAACTGCGGCTGGCTGGCCAGACGCGGATCCTCATGCTCACCGCGAAGAGCACGGAGGAGGACCGGGTGCGCGGCCTGGAACTCGGCGCCGACGACTACGTGACCAAGCCGTTCAGCCCCCGCGAGCTGGTCCTCCGGGTGCAGGCCATCCTGCGCCGCGGCGGCGCCGCGGCGGCGGATGATCGCGCCAGCTTCGGTGCCGCGACGCTCGTCATCGACGAGCCGCGGCGGCTGGCCACCATCCGCGGGACGGCCGTGGACCTCACCCCGACCGAGTGGGGGATCCTGGTCGCGCTGGCCACCGTGCCGGGCCGGGTGTACTCACGGTATGAGCTGATCAACCGGGTGCGCGGGCACGAGTTCGAGGGCTACGAGCGCACCGTCAACTCGCATGTGAAGAACCTGCGCCGCAAGATCGAGGCGGATCCGGCGGACCCGCGGATCGTGCAGACCGTGCTGGGCGGCGGCTACCGGCTCGGGCTGGCCCGTGATGGCTGACGGCGGCCCGGCCCGGGCTGGCACCGCCCCCCAGAGCACGATCGCGCTGCGGCTGGCGCTGGCGTTCCTCGCGGTGGCGCTGGCGGCGGTCGCCGTGGCGGCCGGGCTGACCGCGGCGTTCGCGGCGGCCGACGTGTCCGGCCTGGCCAGCCGGCAGCGCACCGAGCTGACCACCGCGATCGCGGTGGCGGCCGGCACGGCCTGGGATCGCAGCGGCCGCTGGGCCAGCGCGGACCTGTCCCCGGTACTGGGCCTGGCCGTGCGGACCGGGATCGTGATCCAGGTCCGCGACCAGGCCAGGCGGCCGGCTGCCACGTCGCCCGGTTTCGCCCGGTACGCCACGAGCCCTCAGTTCACCGCGCCCGTCCTGGTGCACGGCGTGCGGGTGGGGGAGGTCGTGGCCCGGTTCACCGGCGGCGGCCTCGGCGCCACCGCGGCCGCGCTGAAGACCGCGCTGCTGCGCGCCATCGCCGGGGCGGCCGGGCTGGCCGCGCTGCTCGCCCTGGTTACCGGGCTGGGCGCGGCCCGCTGGCTGACCCGGCCGGTGGTGCGGCTGACCGCGGTCACCCGGGCCATGGCTCGGGGCGACCGCGGCGCCCGGGCCGGCCCGGTCCGCGGCCGCGGCGAGCTGACCGAGCTGGCCGCCGCGTTCGACCAGATGGCCGACACGCTGGACCAGGAAGAGCAGCTGCGGCGCGGCCTGGTCGCCGACGTCGCCCATGAGCTGCGCACGCCGATCGCCATCCTGCAGGCCGGCCACGAGGCGCTGCTCGACGGGGTGGCGGAGCCAACGCCGGCCCAGCTGGGCTCGCTGCGCGATGAGGTGCTGCGGCTGGCCCGGATGGTGGGCGACCTTCAGACGCTGGCCGAGGCAGACGCGGCCGCGCTGCACCCGGTGCTGCGCCGCGCCGACCTGGCCGCCGTCGCCGCCGAGGCGGCGGGCAGCCTGGCGGGCCGCTTCGAGGCCGCCGGGATCAGCGTGCGGCAGCAGCTCACCCCGGTCCCGGTGCTGGCCGACGCCGGGCGGCTGCACCAGGTCATCACCAACCTGCTGACCAACGCGCTGAAGTTCACCCGGCCGGCGGGCGGGTCACCGTGGCGGCAGGCCCGGACGGCGGGCAGGCGGTGCTGCGGGTGACCGACACCGGCCCGGGCATCCCGGCCGGCGAGCTGCCCCGGATCTTCGACCGCTTCTGGCGCGGGCAGCAGGCGGCCGGCGTCTCCGGCAGCGGCGTCGGCCTGGCGGTCGCGGCCGAGCTGGCCCGCGCCCACGGCGGCCAGCTCACCGCCCGCAGCGCCGAGGGGCACGGCGCTGAGTTCACCCTCACCCTGCCGCGGGCCTGACCGTCGGCATCAGGCCTGCGCCTGGCCAGCACTGCCGCCTTACGGGGAGGTCAGTCCTGGGACGCCGGCTCGTGGGCACCAGCCACCGGCGCCGGGCTCTCCGGGGCGGGGCGGTGCCCGGGCGCGTTCCCGTTCTGCCCGTTGGCCTGCACGGGGACGGGGGGTGCGCCCGGGACGCCCGCTGGGCGGAGACCGCTGGCGGCGTTGTCGTCGTAGTAGAACTGCTTCCCGCGCATCAGCGAGACCATCGCCCCGGTGAAGGACATGAGCGCCGCGGCGGTGAACACGATGACCAGGCCGTGGTGGAACGGGCCGCTGATCAGCGTGGGGAAGAAGTGCCGCCCGGTCAGCACGGGCACGTTGCGGGCCGGCAGCCGGGACAGCACCCCGGAGGACTTGAGCAGGTGCTGGACCGGGTTGAAGCCGAGCAGCGCGGCGAACACGGTGCTGACCGGGGGCAGGTGGCTGACCTGGGTGGCGACCGACAGCGGGACGCCCTGCGCGTGCAGGCCGCGGCTCAGCGCGGGCGGCAGGGTGCTGGCCAGCCCGGCGATCATGAGCGAGAAGAAGATGCCGATGGACAGGGACATCCCGGCGTTCTGGAAGGTGGACCGCATGCCGGACGCGCTGCCCCGGTGCCCGGCGGGCACGCTGCTCATGATCGCGGAGGTGTTAGGCGAGGCGAACAGGCCGGAGCCCACCCCGTTGAAGAAGATGATCAGCGCGAACAGCCAGTACGGGAAGTCCAGCGGCAGCGCGATCAGGCCGATGAACGCACAGGTGGCCACCAGCAGGCCCGCCGTGGCGAACGGGCGCGGGCCGTACTTGTCCGACAGCGTCCCGGAGATCGGCCCGGCGAGCAGGAAGCCGGCCGTCAGCGGCAGCATGTAGATGCCCGCCCACAGCGGCGTGTCCACGAAGTTGTAGCCGTGCAGCGGCAGCCAGATCCCGGCCAGCCAGAGCACCAGCATGAACTGCAGGCCGCCGCGGGCGATCGAGCCGAGCAGGCTGGCCAGGTTCCCGGCCGCGAAGGCCCGGATCCTGAACAGGCCGAGCTGGAACATGGGGTCGGCGATGCGGGTCTCGATCAGGCAGAACACCACCAGGAGCACCGCGCCGCCGAACAGGCCGCCCAGCACCCACGGGTTCATCCACCCGGTGGGGTGACCCCCGTAGGGCTGGATCCCGTAGGTGATCGCGACCAGCAGCGCGGTGGCGCCCAGGCCGAACGTGACGTTGCCCCACCAGTCGATCCTGGCGCGCCGGGTGGCGGCGATCTCTCGCAGGCTCCGGTAGGACCAGATGGTCCCGGCGATGCCGATCGGCACGTTCACCCAGAACACCAGCCGCCAGTCCACCGCGGCCAGGAGGCCGCCGAGCAGCAGCCCGACGAACTGGCCCGAGATCCCGGCGATCTGGTTGACGCCGAGCGCCATGCCGCGCTTCCCGGCCGGGAACGCGTCGGTCAGGATCGCGGCCGAGTTGGACATGAGCATGGCCCCGCCGAGGGCCTGCACCAGCCGCCAGCCGATCAGCCACAACGCGCCGCTGCTGCCGGTCAGCGGGTCCAGCGACAGCGCGATCGAGGTCAGGGTGAAGACCACGAAGCCGAGATTGTAGATGCGCACCCGGCCGTACATGTCGCCGAGCCGCCCCAGGGTGACCACCGCCACCGCGGTGACCAGCAGGTAGCCGATGATCATCCACAGCAGGTAACTGACGTTACCGGGGGCGAGCGGGTCGAGCTTGATGCCGCGGAAGATGGCCGGCATCGCGATGATCACGATCGACGCGTCGATCGTGGCCATGGTCATGCTCAGCGTGGTGTTGGAGAGCGCGATCCACTTGTACCGGCCGTCCGTGCCGTCCTGGCCGGGCCGCGCGGCGGGTACTCGAGCGTCACCGTTCATGGGCGGCTGGGCGCCGGCGGCGCCACTGTGATCAGTGATTCTCGACACGTTGATCCATGGTACCGGGAATCAGTTGCTTGACCACAACTATTTAACCGCGATATTTCCCAACGTCCCGCCGCCCGCATCCACGTCCGCCGCGGCGGCGCGGGGTAGCGTGGCCTTCCGCGGACCGCCGTACACCCCCGGGGAGGGAGCCCGCCAGTGCCCCCATGGGTACAGCACGTCATCTGGTGGCACGTCTACCCGCTCGGGTTCACCGGCGCCGAGGCGGACATCGGCGACCGGGACCCCGGCGGCGGCCCGCCCCGGGTCGCGCACCGGCTCCCGCACCTGCTCCGGTGGCTGGATTACGCGGTGGACCTGGGGGCGAACGGGCTGGCGCTCGGCCCCGTGTTCGCCTCCGGCACCCACGGCTACGACACCACCGACCACTACCGGATCGATCCCCGGCTGGGGGATGAGGCGGATTTCGCCGCCCTGGTGGACGCGGCCCATGCCCGCGGGCTCCGGGTGCTGCTGGACGGCGTGTTCAACCACGTGGGCCCCGGTTTCCCGGCCTTCCGGCGGGCGCTGGAGCAGGGGCCGGGCGCGCCCGAGGCGGCCTGGTTCCGCTTCGACTGGCCCGCGGGCTGGCAGCCGGGCACCGAGCCGGGTTACGCCACCTTCGAGGGGCACCCGGGCCTGGTGGCGCTCAACCACGACGAGCCCGCGGTGGCCGACTACGTGGCCGGCGTCATGAGCCACTGGCTGCGGGCCGGCGCGGACGGCTGGCGGCTCGACGCGGCCTACGCCGTGCCCGCCTCCTTCTGGGCCCGGGTGCTGCCCCGGGTCCGTGCCGGGCATCCGGAGGCCTACTTCGTGGGCGAGGTGATCCACGGCGACTACGCGGCGATCGTCAACGCGGCCAGGCTGGACTCCGTCACCCAGTACGAGCTGTGGAAGGCGATCTGGAGCTCGGTCAACGACCGGAACTTCTTCGAGCTGGCCTGGGCACTCGGGCGGCACGACGAGTTCCTCAGCCGGTTCGCCCCGCTGACGTTCACCGGCAACCACGATGTGACCCGGCTGGCCAGCCGGGTGGAAGACTCCCGGCACCTGGCGCATGCCCTGGTCATCCTGTTCACGGTGGGCGGCACGCCCTCGGTGTACTACGGCGACGAGCAGGGATTCCGCGGGGTCAAGGAGGACCGGGCCGGGGGAGACGACGCGATCCGGCCCGCCTTCCCGGCGGCCCCGGCGGAACTGCCGCCGGACGGCTGGCCCGTCTACCGGCTGCACCAGGAGCTGATCGGGCTGCGCCGCCGCCACCCGTGGCTGCACCGGGCCCGCACCGAGCAGCTGCACCTGGCCAATGAAGTGCTCGCCTACCAGGTCTCGGGTCCCCCGTGCCCGGGGGCCGGGCCCGGGGGACGGGACCGGCGGGGAGCGGCGGCTGGTGGTCGCGCTCAGCCTGGCCGACGGCGAGGCCCCCGCCGAGATCCCGGGCGCCGTCGGGCTGCTGGCCGGCCAGGCGGCCGTGGCGGCCGGGCCGCCCGGGGAGCCGGTGACGGTGACCTTGCCGCCGCACGGCTGGGCCATCCTGTCGGCCGGCTGATCCGGTGGCCCGCTCCGTGGCTGGACGGGCTCACCCGGCCTGGAGCCGGGGTCAGCGCCGGGCTCGGCCGGCGGCACCGGGCCGGGACCGGGCGCATCACCGGGGCCTGCGGCCGGGTCCTGCGGGGGGACTGGGGCCAGCAGGCCCGGCCCGGGCCGTACCTTGATGCCGACCTCAGCGATCGTGCCGCGCTGGACCAGCACCTCGCGGTCAACCTGTCCGGCAGCTATGGCGTGACTCAGGCTTCCTGCCGTTGCCGGCCCGGTCGCGGGGAGCGATCGTCAACGTCCTGTCGGTGACGGCCTTTGCCGCCTTGCCGTTCATCCCGGCCTACTCGGCCTCGAAGGCGGCCGCGTTCGCCCCGTCACAGTCACAGCGCGCCCTCCTGGCCGGACGCAGCGTGCGGGTCCATGCCGTCCTGACCGGCTACGTGGACACAGGGGTCGGCCACCGCTGCGCCCATGTGGGCGTAGGGGCCACTTGAGCGGCGGTGGCCGTGCCGTCGCGGCGCTCAGGCATGTTCCCCGCCGTGCAGCGCGGGGGCGTAGGAAATGCCGACGATCAAGCCATCCCCGGTGAGAACCCGGGCCACCGCCTGTCCCCACGTCTCGGTGCGCGGCTCTGCGGCGGGTCGGCGACGACGACCGGCATGCTCGCGATGAAGAGAACGTCCATGCGGCACAGGCTACCGGCCTGCCGGAACCGTCATGCCGGGCGGAGCGGGCCGGCTCTGGGGGAGAGCCGGCCCGCTCCGCCCGGGCTGCCGGGTCAGGGCCGGCTCACCCGGCTCTGGCCGGGGCGCCCTTGGGGTCCCTGACGGCGGTGCTGGCCACCGCCTGGGCCAGCTCGCTGCGGCGGATGAGCAGGAAGGTGACCGGGACCGCGGACAGCGCGATCGCACCGCAGGCCCACAACGCCTGCTGGAAGCCGCCGGTGAGAGCCGCGGCTGGCGCGGCACCCTGGTGGGCCAGGGCGGTGACGCGGCTGGCGGCGATGGTGGACGCGACCGCGACGCCGATCGCCCCGCCGAGCTGCTGGGAGGTGTTGATCAGCCCGGAGGCCAGGCCCGCCTCGTGCTCGCCGACCCCGGCCAGGGCGGCGATGGAGACCGGGATGAACGCGAACGCGGTGCCGATTCCGGTGATCAAGAAGGGCCCGGCCAGGTTGGCCCAGAAGTGCCCGTGCGTGGGCACCTGGGCCGCCCAGAGCAAGCCCCCGCCGATCAGGGCCATGCCGGCCGCCATCACCAGCTTGGCCGAGCCGCGGGTGACCAGCGCCTGCGCGAGCCCGGCGAACGCGACCGAGCTGAGCGACGCCGCCAGCCAGGCCAGGCCTGCCTGGAGCGCGGAATAGCCCAGCACCTGCTGCATGTAGAGCGTGCCGATGAAGATGAACGCGAAGAAGCTGCCGCCCAGCAGGAGGCCGACGGCGTTCGCGCCCGCGAGCGTGCTGCGCCGGAAGATCCGCAGCGGCATCAGGGGCGCCTCGACGCGCGTCTCGATGACACCGAAGGCAGCGAGCAGGGCGGCGGACACCGCCAGCAGCGTCACCGTCCTGGCGGTGCCCCAGCCGGCCTGCGGGGCGGTCGAGATCGCGTAGACCAGCAGCGACAGGCCGCCGGTCACCGTCACCGCGCCGAGCGGGTCGTAGCGCCGCCGCGCGGTCTCGAGCCGGCTTTCCGGCACGACGCGCGGGGCGAGCAGCAGCGCCGCCACACCGACCGGGACGTTGAGGAAGAAGATGTACTGCCAGCCGGCGTACCGGGTGAGCAGCCCGCCGGCGATCAGGCCGACGGTCGCCCCGCTCGCCCCGATGGCGCCCCACGCGCCCAGTGCCTTGTTGCGCTCGGCACCCTCGGGGAACATGTTCATCACGATCGACAGCGCGGCGGGCAGCACGATCGCGGCGCCGAGCCCCTGCACGCAGCGCATCGGGATCAGGAACTCCTCCGTGGTCGCCAGCCCGCAGCTGAGCGAGGCCGCCGTGAAGACGGCCAGGCCAGCCAGCAAGATGCGGCGGCGCCCCAGCAGGTCCGCGGCGCGCCCGCCGAGCAGCAGGAAGCCACCGAAGGTGAGCGCGTAGCCGGTGACGACCCACTGCAGGTCTGATTCCGCCATGTGCAGCTTGCGGCCGATCGTCGGCAGCGCGACGTTGACGATGGCCAGGTCCGCGATGGTCATGAAATACGAGACCGCCAGGACAGCGAACGCGCGCCAGCGATGGACTTGATGCGCGCCCTGGCCGGCGACCAGGGCGGCAGATGCCTGGGACATGGTATGTTCCTCCGTTTCAGGGCTGCGCCGGGCTGAGGCCGCCGGCGCTGAGCAGGTAGGCGTCCTGGTCGCGGCCCGGGCCGGCGGCCAGGCCGGCGATGGCCTCGCCTGCCTGTTCCGGGGTGAGCGCCGGGCCGAGGTCCTTGAGGTAGGTATCGATGCCGACGCCCTGCCGGGCGGCGTAGGCGGCGACGGCGGGCGCGCCCAGGCCGGTCGCCGGGGTCAGCTGCGGGAGTACCGAGATGAACCTGATGCCCAGCTGGCCCCGCTGGGATTCGGCGGCGGCGTACGCGGCGATGAACCGGATGGTGGCCTTGGCCCCGGCATAGCCGCCGCTGAGCGGGGAGCCGCGCAGCGCGGCCCCGCTGGACATGGCGATGACCACGCTGCCCGGCGCGAGCGGGAGCAGCAGCGCCTCGCGGACCCACCCGAACACGTGCTGAACATCGACCTCCCAGTTGCGGCTGAACGTCTGCCAGGTCTGCTGGTGAACCGGCCGCATCAGCGGGGACGCTCCGGCGTTGAGCACCAGCGTCCGCGGGCGGTATTGATCGAGGAGCTGGCCGGCGGTCACCGGGTCGGTCGCCTCGGCCACGACGGGGGTGAAGGCCTCCCCGAGCTGTTCGCGCAGTTCCGCCAGCCGGGCGCGGTCGCGGGCCACCCCCACGACCTGCACGCCCGCCTGGGCCAGGGCGATGGCGATACCGCGGCCGAACCCGCGGCTCGCGCCGGTGACCACTGCCGATGTTCCAGGTAGTTCTCGCGATGTCATGGGTGCTCCTTGATGTCGGATCGCGCGTTCAGCTGTACCGATCCCGGGAATCGCGGAAAGTCAACGGCCGGCGGGCCGGTGACTTTCCGGGCCGGCGCGGATCTGTACTGGTGAGGGCAGCGCGTGAAAGATCATTCACGCGGCGGGGCAGCGGCAGAGCGCAGGAGCAGCGATGCTGGGCAGCGAGGATTTCGCACTACTCACAGACCCGTTCCGGGAAGAGCTGCTGGCGCACTGCTACCGGATGCTCGGCTCGGTCCAGGACGCCGAGGACCAGGTACAGGAGACATTCATCCGCGCCTGGCGGTCCTACGACGAGTTCGAGGGCCGGGCGTCGCTGCGGACCTGGCTGTACCGGATCGCGACCAACGCCTGCCTGCGGGCGCTGGAGAACAGCGGCCGGCGGCCGCTGCCGTCCGGCCTCGGCAGCCCGAGTGACGACCCGGCCGCGCCGCTGGCAGCAATGCGGCCGGAGGTCCGGTGGCTGCAGCCCATGCCCGGCGCGCCGGTGGGCGCCGGTCCCGCCGATCCCGCCTCGATCGTGACGTCGCGGATGAGCATGCGGCTGGCCTTCGTCGCCGCCCTGCAGTACCTGCCCGCCCGGCAGCGCGCCGTGCTGATCCTGCGCGATGTCCTGCAATGGCGGGCCGCCGAGGTGGCCGACCTGCTGGGCACGACGACCACCGCGGTGAACGGCATGCTGCAGCGGGCCCGGGCGCGGCTCGAGCAGGTGGCCCCGGCCGAAGACGAGATCCGCGAGCCTGCCAGCCCGGACGACCGGGCGCTGGCCGACCGCTACGCGGAGGCCTTCGAGAAGGCCGACATCCCCGCGCTTACCCGGCTGCTGCGCGAGGACGCCGTCTTCGAGATGCCGCCGCGGCCGACCTGGTTCGCAGGCCGTGAGGCCATCGGGGCCTTTCTTCAGGCCCGGGTTCTCCGCGAACCCGGCAACTTCCGGGGGACTCCCACGGCCGCGAACGGTCAGCCCGCAATCGCGAGTTACCGGCGCGACGGTGACGGCGTGTACCGGGCATACGCAATACAGGTGCTCACCATCGCCGAGTCGCACATCACGCGGATCACCTCGTTCATCGACCCGGGCCTGTTCGGCAGATTTGGCCTGCCGCCGGCCCTGCCCCCTGCCTCCCCTGCCTCCCCTGCCTCCCCTGCCTCCTCTGCCTCCTCTGCCTCCTCTGCCTCCTCTGCCTCCCCTGGCGAGATCCCGGCGCCAGGCCGATGACCGGGCAAGCGCGGTGACCCGGCCGCCCGAGGGGATCCGGCTGCTGGAACCCGCCGTCCGCTACGCCCTCACGGCAGCCGCGGGGGTTACGCCGCAGTTCCTGCCGCGCCCGACGCCATGCCGGGGATGGGACCTGCGGATGCTGCTCCTGCACGCCAGCGAGTCCCTGGAGGCGATTCATGAGGGCATCGACGCCGGGTGCGTTGGCCTGTACCCGGCCGCCTGTGACACTGACCTGGCCGCCATGGCCGCCATGGCCGCCATGGCCGCCGACCCCGCCCGGGCCTTCCGCGATCGCGCCGGCCGGCTGCTCGACGCGTGTGCCAGTGCCGGCCGCGCGCACACCGGCCGCCGGCCCAACGTCATCCACATCGCAGACCGCCTGGTGACGGCCGGTGCTATGGCCGGCGCCGGAGCCCTCGAGATCGCCGTCCACGGGTGGGACATGTCCCAGGCGTGCGGGCACGGCCAGCCAATCCCGCCCGACCTGGCGGCCGGCCTCCTCGCGATAGCCCCGCTGCTGGTTCCCAGCGCCCGCCACCCCCTGTTCGCGGCGCCGGTCAGGGTGGTGCCGGAGGCCGGCGCCAGCGACCAGCTCATCGCCTTCCTCGGCCGCGCTGAAGTGATTTGATCCAGGAAGTGCGGGATTCCTGCGAGCTGGGCAATCTTGACGGTGCCCCGGCCCGTGGCTAGCTCGCGGCGATACTGGTGACCCGCAGCTCCGCCCGCTGACCGCGAGGACGCACGTCAGCCGGATGATGGCCAGGCTCGGCGCGCGAGACCCTGGGTTACCCGGGCCAGGACCGAGCAGCCAGGTCTAGCTAGCGGCCGGGCGAAGCCGACCTGTCAGCGGTCGCGCGGCTGCGCCGTGCGTGCACGCAGGAAGAGGAGGGCGAGCGCGGAGACCCGGGTTTTGAGCAGAGGTTCGCGGCCTGGTTCCAGCGGGAGCCGGCACGCCGGGTCACCTGGCTGGCCGAGGTCGATGGCCAGCTGGTCGGGATGATGAAGCTGGCCATCTCCGAACGGATGCCTCGGCCAGGGCGCATGCCAGGCCGCTGGGGATACCTCGGTAACGCATTCGTGCTGGCGGCCTGCCAGGGCCAGGGGATCGGCGGGCTGCTGTCCGCAGCCATGCCGTGGAGCAAGGTTTCGCCCGCGTGGCGCTCGCTCGCGTTTTGCTGGTGTTCCTGCCATTTTCGGTGGCTCGCAGTCGTCATTCTTGCGTACGCAAGATGGTGTCTCTCCGTTGACGTCATGCGGATCTTCGCCAGTGAGGAAATTGCCTGATGCCGGCGGTGCGGAACCGAGCATCAGCAAATATCAGGCCCGGGGCCAGGCGGCGAAGCGCTCCCGCAGCCGGGCGATCTCCTCGTGGCTGAGCCCGAATGGTGCGAAGATCCCGTCGCCCCACTTGTCCAGGCGCCGGCCCGCGTCCGCGAAGTCACGTCGGGTCAGCCCAGGGTCCAGCCGCCGGGCGAAGCCGATCACCTGGTCGATGGTGTACCGCCCCAGGGCGGCGGCGGTGTCCGCGTAGTCGCGCGGCTCGGCCCGGCTGGCCAGCGCGCACACCTTGCCGCCGACCACGTCCTCCAGGTCCAGGACCGGCCCGAACTCCATGATGACCGGGCGGCGGGTCCGCTCGAAGTAGGCCATCTGCAGCATCATCTGCTCCCCGCCGGGCGCGGTGATGATCCACTCAGCCAGCCCTTCGCCCATCCCGTAAAAGATGTCGGACAGGCCGCCGGTCTTGTCCCGCCGCTCGGTTCCGAAGCCCGCCTCACGCAGGGCGGCATCGACCGCATCGGCGGCCGCCTCTACGCCGCCCTCTTCGTTGCTGAACACGTCGACGTCCTGGGTAGGCCGGTCGATGAGCCCGTGGGCGATCAAGGCATTCCCGCCGCCCAGGGCGAAGCCGTGCGGCGCAGCGGCATGCAGTGCGATGGCCGTCACGCGGCCGTGCAGGGGGCTGACCGGCATCAGGCGGCCGCGGCTCCGGCTCCGGCGCGCAGCGCCGGATGCTGGTCCTCCCACGCCTGCCGGACACCCCGGGGCAGGTACAGCTGGGGCCAGAGGGCGGTCAGCGTGCCGCCATCCAGGTAGCCGAGGTCCTCCAGGCGGCCCGCCTCGCGCAGCACGGTCTCGTACAGCCACCGACGCATGTCCGGGTCGGCCAGGTCGAACGTGTGACCCGGGATGCTCCAGAACAGCCACAGCGGGAGCTCGACCACGCCCCCGGTCGGCCCGTGCAGGTCTTCCAGGCTCGCGGCGACCACGGCCCGGCGCCCGGGCCGGGCTTCAAACCGGGTCCGCGGTGGGCTGGCCTGCATGGTGGTCACGGGATCAGCGTACCCCGTCCGGCCCCTGCTAGTCGAATATACGATCGATGTCCCGCCTGCGGCCCGCGTCAGCCCATGCCGCCGTTGACCCGGCAGGCGGCTGCGAGCCCGCGCAGGCCGGGGAGAGCTGGACGGTGACGGGACGGCCATGGGAGCGGCCGGGCGCGGCGGAGCCGGATGACAGCACCAGCGGCGTGGCCGGGGGAGTAGCCGCAGGGCGTGACGCCCGGATCACCGGGCTGATGAACGTCATCGGCGCGCTCACCCCGCAGTTGGTCAAGGCGGCCGGCGAGCGTGGCGTAGCCGACTTGATCAGCACCTCGTCGGTTCGCGGCGCAGGACATCTCCCCGAACTTCGCCGCCTCCGGTAACGGGCTGCAGAGCCACGTCACCGACGAGGGTGCGCGTCAAGTGAATCGCGTACCGCACGGGCGATCAGGATCAATGCTCCGTCGGCCGCGACCACGTGCGCGCAGCCGAGCGCCACACACAGTCGAATCGAACACATATTTGAATACCGGGCGCCAGGCTGTTAGCATCGCCTCACGACGGCGAGCGGCGCGGAGGCCGGCCATGACAAGCGCGGAACTGCTTACCGGGCGAGATCTCACCCCGATCCAGCGCGAGATCCGCCAGTACATGGAGGATTACGCGCAGCGCGAGGGATACGCGCCCAGCTACCGGGAGATCGCGGGCGCGGTCGGGCTGGCCAGCCCGTCCAGCGTCGCCCACCACATGCGGGCGCTGCAGGTGAAGGGCTACCTGAGCCGTGAGCGGGGGCGGCCCCGCACCGCGGTGCTGCGCTCGTGCGGGCTCCCGCCTGCCCCGCCGGAGGGCGCCAGGAGCGCGGACTGGGCGGCCCGCGCCGGCGGGCAGGACGCGGTCTACGTCCCGCTGGCGGGCCGGATCGCCGCCGGGAACCCGGTCCTGTCCGGCCAGCCGACCATGCCCGGCGCATCGATGGTCTCCGGGGAACTGGCTGGCGACGGCTTCCCGCTGCCCACGCAGCTGCTCGGGGAGGGGACATTCTTCATGCTCCGGGTGGCCGGCGACTCGATGATCGGTGCCGGGATCGCCGATGGCGACCTGGTGGTCATCCGCCAGCAGCCGGACGCCGAGAACGGGGACATCGTGGCCGCGATGATCGACGGGCTGGAGGTTGAGGGCACGGTCAAGACCCTCAAGCGGTCAGATGGCCACGTCTGGCTGATGCCGCAGAACCCCGCCTACACGCCGATCCTGGGCGACGAGGCGACGATCGCCGGCAAGGTCGTCATCGTGCTGCGCCGGATGTGACGCCCGCACCAGGAATGTGACGTCCACCCCGCCCGGCCAGCAGAATCGTGACATCCGGTGCGGCCGCTCATGGCCAGCAGCCGGCTGCGCAGACTCCCAGGCCAGCCAGGAGCACGGCAGGTGCCGTACTTCGACCAGGACATAGACCGGCTCACAGCAGACTGGATCGCCGCCGCCGACGCGTTCCTGCTGGGGCGCAGAACCTACGAGTTCTTCGCATCTGCTCCAGGCGATGTGGCCGGGGAGGTCGCAAGGCTGAAGTGCCAGCCCGGCGGCGAACCCCAGGTCCATGGCAGCGCGGCACACGTCCGGACGCTCATGAAGCACGGCGCCGTCAACGAGTACCGCCTGCTCATCCACTCCGTCGTCCTGGGCGACGGCAAGCGCCTCTTCGCCGGCGGGGCCACCCCGGCCGCTCTCGGGCTCATCGCCACGAAGCCCACCAGCCGCGGGGTCGTCGCCCACGTCTACCAGCCGCCGGGAAGCCGGAATACGGCCCGGCTGCCGCCGGGCAAGAGGGTGACGTCGTCATTCATCGAGGCGGGGCCAGTGACCGGGAGGTGGCCCGGCGGTTCCGGGTGACGCGGATGCGAGCGAACCGGTGGCGGCGGGCGCTGGCCACCGGTGGCCGGGCAGCGCTGGCCTCCAAAGGCCAGGTGGTGCCCGCTGCAAGCTATCCCCGGCCCTGCTGCGTGAACTGCAGACGGTGCTGGACGCTGGCCCGGGCGAAGGTGCTGGCGATCGACGGCGGCACCTTCCGGTGGGAGATGATCAGGTCGGGATCCGGATTCGGACCGGGTCGGCAATGTACCCAGCTAGCTCCGGGCGAGTATCCTTTGGCCCGGGGCCGAGAGGCGCTGCAACGGGCTTCCGCCCGCCACGCTCGGCTCCCCGATGTGAGCCAAGGGCGCCTCCCAGTACGGGAGGTGGACCGATGGGCACGTTCCGGGCGGCCGATGGCGCCGAGGCACTGCGCGGGCTGCTGGGCCAGCGCATCGTGGTACTCGACGGGGCCTGGGGCACGACATTCCAGGAGGCTGCACTCACCCCGGCCGACTACCGGGCGGAGCGGCTGCGCGACCACCCGCATGACCTCACCGGTGACCCGGACCTGCTGAACCTGACCCGGCCGGACGTCGTGCTGGGCGTGCACCGGCGCTATCTCGCGGCGGGCGCGGACATCACCACGACCAACACCTTCACCGCCACCAGTGTCGGCCAGTCCGACTACGGCCTGCAGCCGCTGGTGCGGGAGATGAACCTGCGGGGCGCCCAGCTGGCCCGCCAGGCCGCCGACGAGGCAGGCGGCCGCTTCGTGGCCGGGTCGGTCGGGCCGATGAATGTCACGCTGTCCCTGTCCCCGCAAGTGGAGGACCCCGCCTACCGGGCTGTCACCTTCGACCAGGTCCGGGCCGCGTACGCGGAGCAGGTCCAGGCGCTGGCCGACGGCGGGGTTGACCTGCTGCTGATCGAGACGATCTTCGACACCATGAACGCCAAGGCCGCGATCGCGGCTGCCCGCGAGGTGGCCCCCCAGCTGCCGCTGTGGATCTCGGTGACGATCGTCAACCGGAGCGGGCGGACGCTGTCCGGGCAGACCGTCGAGGCGTTCTGGACCGCGATCGGGCACGCCAGCCCGCTGGTGGTCGGCTTGAACTGCTCACTGGGCGCCGAAGAGATGCGCCCGTACGTAGCCGAGCTGTCGGGGCTGGCCGGCACCTACACTGCCTGCCACCCGAACGCCGGGCTCCCGAACGCTTTCGGGGGATATGACCAGGCGCCGGGGGAGACCGCCCGGCTGCTCGCCGAATTCGCAGGCGCGGGGCTGGTCAACATCGTCGGCGGCTGCTGCGGGACGACATCGGCGCACATCACGCAGATCGCTGCCGCCGTGTCCGGGATGACGCCGCGCCCGCTGCCCGGGGCAGCGCCGCAGACCCGCTTCAGCGGGCTGGAGACGTTCGCGATCGGGCCGGATACCGGCTTCGTGATGATCGGCGAGCGGACCAACGTCACCGGCTCCCGGCGGTTCCGGCGGCTCATCGAGGCCGGCGACCATCAGGGCGCCGTCGATGTCGCGCTGGAGCAGGTGCGCGGGGGAGCGAACCTGCTCGACGTGAACATGGACGCTGACCTGCTCGACAGCGAGCAGGCCATGACCACCTTCCTGAACCTGATCGCGACCGAGCCTGAGGTGGCCCGCGTCCCGGTGATGGTCGACAGTTCCCGGTGGTCCGTGCTGGAGGCCGGGCTGAAATGCGTGCAGGGCAAGGGCGTGGTCAACTCGATCAGCCTGAAGGAGGGCGAGGCGCCGTTCCTGGGCCAGGCCCGCCGCATCCGCGACTACGGTGCCGGCGTGGTGGTCATGGCCTTTGACGAGCAGGGCCAGGCCGACACGGTCGAGCGCAAGGTGTCGATCTGCGGCCGCGCCTATGATCTGCTGACCCGCGACGCCGGGTTCGCCCCCGAGGACATCGTGTTCGACCCGAACGTGCTGGCGGTGGCCACCGGGATCAGTGAGCACAACGGCTATGCCAAGGCGTTCCTCGATGCGCTGCCACTGATCAAGCAGCGCTGCCCCGGCGCCCGCACCAGCGGCGGGATCTCCAACCTGTCGTTCTCCTTCCGCGGCAACGACGTCGTACGCGAGGCCATGCACTCGGCGTTCCTGTTCCACGCGGTCCGGGCCGGGCTGGACATGGGCATCGTGAACGCCGGGCAGCTGGCCGTCTACGAGGACATCCCGGCGGACCTCCTTGAGCTGGTCGAGGACGTGCTGTTCGACCGCCGCGCCGACGCCACCGACCGCCTGGTCGGCTTCGCCGAGACGGTCACCGGCTCCGCCACCCGCCGCACGGTGGACCTGGGCTGGCGGGACGCGCCCGTGGCGGAGCGGCTCCGGCATGCGCTCGTCCACGGCATCGTCGACTTCATCGAGGCCGATACCGAGGAGGCCCGGCTCCAGCACGCGCGTCCCCTCGACGTGATCGAGGGCCCGCTGATGGACGGCATGAAGACAGTCGGCGACCTGTTCGGCGCCGGGAAGATGTTCCTGCCGCAGGTGGTGAAGAGCGCACGGGCAATGAAACGGTCCGTCGCCTACCTCGAGCCCTTCATGGAAGCCGAGAAGGAGCAGGCGCGGCTGGAGGGCCGCGCCGTCGGCGAGCGCGGCCAGGGGATCATCGTGCTGGCCACCGTCAAAGGTGACGTGCACGACATCGGCAAGAACATCGTGGGCGTGGTGCTGGGATGCAACAACTACCGGGTCATCGACCTCGGGGTTATGGTCCCGGCCGCCACGATCCTGGACACGGCGGCCGCCGAGGGCGCGGACGCGGTCGGGCTTTCCGGCCTGATCACCCCGTCGCTGGACGAGATGGTCGCGACCGCCGCCGAGATGCAGCGCCGCGGCCTCACGCTCCCGCTGCTCATTGGCGGCGCGACGACCTCGCGGCAGCACACCGCCGTGCGGATCGCTCCCGCCTACGAGGGGCCCGCCGTCCATGTGCTCGACGCATCCCGTGTCGTCGGGGTGATGTCCAGCCTGCTCGACCCCGGCCGGGCCGGGCAGCTCGACGAGGACAACCGTGCCGACCAGGAGCGGCTGCGCGAGCAGCATGCCAGCAAGCAGCACCGGCGGCTGCTCAGCCTCCAGGAGGCACGCGGCAACCCAGAATCGGCCGATTTCGCCGACTTGCCCGTGCCCGCCTTCACCGGCACCCGGATCGTCACCCCGGAGATCAAGGACCTCCGCGCGATGATCGACTGGCAGTTCCTCTTCCTGGCCTGGGAGCTGAAGGGCAAGTACCCGGCCATCCTGGACCAGCCGGTGGCGCGCGAGCTCTTTGACGACGCCAACACGCTGCTGGAGGAGATCATCGCGGAGGGTTCGCTCGCGGCACGGGGCTGCTACGGATTCTGGCCCGCCCATCGCGACGGCGACGACATCGTGCTCGATGCCGCCACGGGCGCGGTGCATTTCCCGATGCTCCGCCAGCAGACGCAGAAGCCGCCGGGCCGCGCCAACCGCTCCCTGGCTGACTACATCGCGCCCGCCGGTGACCACCTGGGCGCGTTCGCCGTGACGATCCACGGCGCGGATGCCCTCGCCGCGACGCACGAGGCCGCCCAGGACGACTACCGGGCCATCATGGTCAAGGCGCTCGCGGACCGTCTCGCCGAGGCCTTCGCCGAGCACATCCACCTTCAGGCGCGGCGGGACTGGTTCGAGCCGGACGCCGAGCCAGCCATCGAGGACCTGCACGCGGAGCGGTTCCGCGGCATCCGCCCGGCGCTCGGCTACCCGGCGAGCCCGGACCACAGCCTGAAGCGGGAACTGTTCAGCCTGCTCGGCGCGCCGGAACTCGGGATGTCACTCACCGAGTCATTCGCCATGGCGCCGGCGGCGAGCGTCAGCGGGCTGATCTTCGCCCATCCGTCGTCCCGGTACTTCACCGTGGGCCGGATTGGCGCCGACCAGGCCCGGGACTACGCGTCCCGGCGAGGCCTCGACCTTGCCGAGGTCGAGCGCTGGCTGCGGCCCAACCTGTCCTATGACCCTGGATAAGCCTGGGATGCGGGCCAGATGACGCCCTGCAGGAACCGCCGGAAATCGGTCCCGGGCCGATCGGCTACTGGGGCCTGGCGCTCACTGCCGCCAGAGTCACCATCCCGCTCCAGTTCCTGTTCCAGTGGGCCGATGAGCACGTCGAACACCAATCCGGTCCCGGGTCGCTCGACGCCTTCGCCTCGACGGAAAAGACGCTGCACGCGAGATACCGGCGTTCGAGCTCAACAGCGCGACCCGGTTTCGTCCGGCACCTCCACCTGCCCGGCGCGGTGAGGGAGGCCCCCGAAACCTCAACTTTACATAATGCTCATTATCGGCACTCAACTGGCACTCAACTGGCGTTCGCCGGGCAGGCCGGCCGATAGGACGAGCCAGCTCACGACGTCCGCCCGGTGCGCTTGTGGGCGGTGCTGGCGCCCCCGACGCGCGCGCTCAGCAGTCAAACACTGACCAGCAGATGCCGTTCCGCAACCGCTGGTCGTCAAGTACGAGCTCGCGGATCGCCGCCGGGAGCTGGTCACGCTGCCACCGGCACTCGAGTCGCCCTGCGCCCTCGCCCTCAACGTCCGGCGCGCCAGCACGCGCGGCCTTGATCGCATAGGCGGCCGCACCGAGTTCGTGCGCGGCGACGTGCGCGACGGCCCCGGCCTGGCCAGCAGCGTACGCGGCATGCCGTGCTGCCCCACGCAGGCCGCTGGCCGCGGCCATTGCATGGCCGGCCGCCGTGCGAGCCTGGGTCATCTTGACCTCGCCACGCACCCAGGCCCGGGCATGCTCGATCGCCTGACGTGGCCGTGGGTCCTCAGGCTGAGCCGACTCGAAGAGGTCAAGGACGTGCTCCGCGCACGATGCCGCCCAAAGGGCGAGGAGCTTGTGATCCGAATCGGTGAGGGTCCCACCGCGGCGGATCGTCACGAAGCGAGGGTCTCGGGCCTTCGGGAGGATCATGGTGGGCACTCCTTCCCGGTGGTCGATCCGCAAGCTTGCCGGCTGCACCGACCTGACCGGACGCTAACAGCGCCAATCCTGTTGCGGAAGTGGCCTACTCCCGGCTCATGAACTCCCGTTCCTGCCAGTTAGGGTGACGCGGG
Organism: uncultured Actinomycetes bacterium; assembly: GCA_963829725.1. Taxonomy (GTDB): domain Bacteria; phylum Actinomycetota; class Actinomycetes; order Streptosporangiales; family Streptosporangiaceae; genus RYN-230. The sequence goes on from CAWHJW010000001.1 coordinate 111,653, forward strand.
TTGAAGCAGCGGAGACGCCTACCCGGGCCGTCCTGCGGCCGCCCCGACTCGTCTCACCGCGTCCTCGCGGGCTCTCGGTCAGCTGCCGGCGTAGGCCGCGAGGTGCTCGCCGGTGAGGGTGGAACGGGCGGCGACGAGGTCGGCGGGCGTTCCCTCGAAGACGATCCGGCCGCCGTCGTGGCCGGCGCCGGGGCCCAGGTCGATGATCCAGTCGGCGTGCGCCATGACCGCCTGGTGGTGCTCGATGACGATGACCGACTTGCCGTCCTCGACGAGCCGGTCGAGCAGGCCGAGCAGCTGCTCGACGTCGGCGAGGTGCAGGCCGGCGGTCGGCTCGTCGAGGACGTAGACGCCGCCCTTCTCGCCCAGGTGGGTGGCGAGCTTGAGCCGCTGCCGCTCGCCGCCGGACAAGGTGGTGAGCGGCTGGCCCAGGTTGACATAACTGAGGCCGACGTCGGCGAGCCGCCCGAGGATCGTGTGCGCAGCCGGGACCTTGCCCGCACCGCCGCCGAAGAACTCCAGCGCCTCGGCGGCCGGCATCGCCAGGACCTCGCTGATGTCCTTGCCGCCGAACGTGTACTCCAGCACCTCGGCCTGGAACCGCTGCCCGTCGCACACCTCGCAGGGAACGGCCACGCCGGCCATCATCGCCAGGTCGGTGTAGATCACGCCGGCGCCGTTGCAGTTCGGGCAGGCGCCCTCGGAGTTGGCGCTGAACAGCGCCGGCTTGACGCCGTTCTCCTTCGCGAATGCCTTGCGAATCGGGTCGAGCAGCCCGGTGTAGGTCGCCGGGTTGCTCCGCCGCGAGCCGCGGATCGCGCCCTGGCCCACCGATACCACGCCGTCCCGCCCGGACACCGAGCCGTGGATCAGCGAGCTCTTGCCCGAGCCCGCCACCCCGGTGACGACGACCAGCACGCCAAGCGGGATGTCGACGTTGACGTCCTGCAGGTTGTGGGTGGTGGCGCCGCGCACCTCCAGCGTCCCCGACGGCGTCCGCGCCGACGGCTTCAGCGACGCCCTGTCGTCCAGGTGCCGCCCGGTGACGGTGCCGCTGGCCCGCAGCCCCTCGACGGTGCCCTCGAAGCAGACGGTGCCGCCCGCCGTGCCGGCCCCCGGGCCGAGGTCAACGGCATGGTCGGCGATCGCGATCGTCTCCGGCTTGTGCTCCACGACCAGCACAGTGTTGCCCTTGTCCCGCAGCCGCAGCAGCAGGCCGTTCATGCGCTGGATGTCGTGCGGGTGCAGCCCGATCGTCGGCTCGTCGAAGACGTAGGTGACGTCGGTGAGCGCGGAGCCGAGCTGACGGACCATCTTGACCCGCTGGGCCTCGCCGCCCGACAGCGTGCCCGACGGCCGGCCGAGCGAGAGATAGCCAAGCCCGATCTCCGTGAATGAGTCGAGCGACTTCCCCAGCGCGGTGAGCAGCGGCGCCACCGACGGCTCAGCCAGGCCGCGGACCCAGTCGGCCAGGTCGCTGATCTGCATCGCGCAGGCGTCGGCGATGTTGATCTTCCCGATCCGAGAGGACCGGGCTGCCTCGCTGAGCCGGGTGCCGCCGCACTCGGGGCAGGTGGTGAAGGTGATCGCGCGGTCCACGAACTCCCGCAGCACCGGCTGCAGCGACTCCCGGTCCTTGGACAGGATCGACTTCTGGATCTTGGGGATCAGCCCCTCGTAGGTGACGTTGACGCCGTTGACCTTCACCCGGACCGGCTCGTGGTGGAGGAAGTCCTGCTGCTCTTTCTTGGTGTACTTGCGGATCGGCTTGTCCGGGTCGAGGAAGCCTGCCCCCATGTAGACCTGCACCGTCCAGAAGCTGTTCACGGTGTACCCGGGGATCAGGATCGCGCCCTCGGCCAGCGACTTGGAGTCGTCGAAGAGCTGGGCGAGGTCCATATCGGAGACCGTGCCCCGGCCCTCGCAGCGCGGGCACATGCCGCCGGTGATGCTGAAGCTGCGCCGCTCCTTCACGGTCTTGCCGCCGCGCTCGAACGCGACCGCGCCCGCTCCGCTGATGGAGGCGACGTTGAAGGAGAACGCCTGGGGCGAGCCGATGTGGGGCTTGCCGAGCCGGCTGAACAGGATGCGCAGCATCGCGTTGGCGTCGGTGGCGGTGCCGACCGTGGACCGGGGATCGGCACCCATCCGCTGCTGGTCGACGATGATCGCGGTCGTCAGCCCGTCGAGTACGTCGACCTCGGGCCGGGCCAGCGTCGGCATGAAGCCCTGGACGAAGGCGCTGTAAGTCTCATTGATCAGCCGCTGCGACTCCGCGGCGATGGTGCCGAACACCAGCGAGCTCTTGCCCGAGCCGGAGACGCCGGTGAACACCGTCAGCCGGCGCTTCGGGATCTCGACGCTGACGTCCTTGAGGTTGTTCACGCGCGCGCCGTGCACGCGGATCAGGTCGTGGCTGTCACCAGCGTGCGGCGCAGGCGGCTGCGTGCCCGTCCTCGTGGCCATGCTCATTGTGTCTCCATCTGCTAGGCGGCGCGCCCGGCCGGGGGCGTCAGGCCAGCCAGCGGCCGTCGCGCATCAGCTCGCGGCCCGGCAGCTCGTCCTCCTCGCGCCACGCCTGGATGCGCCGCGGGAAGACGCGGAACCAGCGGTACGGGGTGGCCAGCGCACGCGGGCCGAAGCCGGTGCGCACGGCGAACCGGTCACCCCGCTCCCCCGGCAGTGCGCCGATCCCGAGGACCCGGCTTCGCCCTCGATCATGGACACGTCGCGGGTGTGGCCCAGCCCCAGCCTAACGGCGCGGGTGGCGGCCAGGTTCCTGCCCGTCGGGCTGTCCGCCTGCGTGGCCACTAGCAGCGCCTCGCCGTCCCAGTCGAAGGACAGCGGCACCAGGTACGGCGCGCCGTCCGCCGAGGCACTGGCCACCCAGGCATCGACGTCGTGGCTGAGCCGGTGCTCGGTGTCGTGACGGCGCTGAGCGCGGGAACGGGGATCGGCGCTCATCGATCCTGCAGCAGCCCGAGGACGTTGCCATCGGGGTCGGTGACGGTGGCCACCAGGCGGCCGCCACCGACGTCGTGCGCGGGCTCCTTCACGGTGGCCCCCGCGGCGGTCACCTCGGCCAGCTTCGCCTCGATGTCCGGCACGTGCCAGTAGGCCACTGGTGAGGTCATGCCCTGCGGCCCGCCGCCCGGCACCAGCCCGATGTGCTGCCCGGCGGCCTCGAAGCCGACGTAGTAGGACTCGTCGGCCGTCGGCGGCACGCCGAGCAGGGCCGTGTAGACCGCTTTGGCCGCCGCCAGGTCGGTCACCGGATGCAGCACGGTCTTGATTCCCTGGGTGGGAGAGCCGGTCATGATCACTCCTGAAGTCGTGGGTCACATCGACCCGTCTGTCGTGCCGGGCCTAAAGGCGAGCGGCAGGCCCGGAAATCGGCGTGCGGGGCGGGATGGTGGTGTCCATAACGGTCACTCTAGGTGACCTCCGTGCCTCCGCCAGCCGGCTCAGCGCAGCTCGTTGATGCGGATCAGGTTGCCCGCGGGATCACGGAAGGCGCAGTCGCGGACGCCGTACGGCTGCTCGGTCGGCTCCTGGACGACCTCGGCGTCGCCGGCCTGCAGCCGCTCGAAGGTGCCGTCGAGGTCCTTGGTGGCCAGGGTGATGATGCCGTAGGTGCCCTTGGCCATCATCTCGGCGATGGTGCGGCGCTCGTCGTCGGTGATGCCGGGGTCGACGCCCGGCGGGTACAAGACGATGGACGTGCCGGGCTGGCCGGGCGGGCCGACCGTGATCCAGCGCATCCCGCCGTACCCGACATCGTTGCGGACCTCGAAGCCGAGGGTGTCGCGGTAGAAGGCCAGGGCGGCGTCCGGGTCGTCCTGCGGGAGGAAGGCCGCGTTGATGATGATGTCCATGGCGATCACGCTAGCTGCGGCTCAGCGGCCCGCGCTTCTCGATTCCTGACCGGTCTGGTCACCTGCCTCGCCACGCACGGCGGCATCCCCGCCGTCGCACGCGCCGCATGCCGCCGGTAGGCGCTGGGCGGCATGCCGACCAGCTCGGTGAAGCGAGTGCTGAAGGTGCCCAGCGACGAGCAGCCGACCGCGAAACAGACCTCGGTGACGCTGAGGTCACCACGGCGCAGCAGCGCCATCGCGCGCTCGATACGCCGCGTCATCAGATAGGCGTACGGCGACTCGCCGTAGGCGAGCCGGAATCCGCGGCTGAGGTGCCCGGCCGACATGTGCGCGCCGCGGGCCAGCGCCTCGACGTCCAGCGGCTGCGTGAACTCCCGGTCGATCCGGTCGCGGACCCGGCGCAGCCGCGCGAGATCGCGCAGCTGCTGCGCCGCGGTAGGTCTGCTGGTCACCTGCGAAATCGTGCCACGTCTCGCCGGAATTGCCTAGCGCCGCCGGCGTCCCGCCCACTCCGCGCCCGCTCCGGGGCCGCCAGGGCGGCTGTTCCGCCGGGCGCCGCGTGAGGGAGCCACCCTGCGCAGTTCCCAGGCTCATCAGCTCCCCCAGCCGGCAGGCACTGAAGCTGCGGCAGGGCAGTCACGACAGGTGCCGGCGGATGCGCCAGAGGCAGAACCCGGCCAAGGCGGCGGCCAGGGCCAGGAAGATGGCGGTCTCATACCACTGGAGCGGCCAGAAGTGGCTGGCGGGCTGGTAGCTGAGCACCTGCCTGAGGTGAAGCTTGCCGATCGCGGTATTACACGCCTGGACGGAGCCTGACTGGCTCTCGCAAGCGCGGGGCGCCGGGCCGGTGAACACCCGACCGGCCGGAGTGATGCTCTGGTTGGACAGGACCCAGGCTCCGGGGATGTTCACGGCCGCGGTTACCTTCATCGAACCGTCCCCCCCGATGAACACCTGTTCGATGGCCGCGGGATTGAGCGCGGACGTGGCGCCATCGGGCGGGATCAGGTGAGGCCGGATCCATGCCGGCATGGCCACCTGCACCAGGACAAATAGGGTGAGCGTGACGGCCATCGCCAGGACGGTGCGGCGGAGCAGCACGCCAGCGGTGACGCCGAGGGCGAAGGCGAAGGCAGCGTAGCCGACGGGGGTGATGTCGCGCGCCGCGAACAGGCGGCGTCGAGGGTGAGGGGGTGCGGTTCAGCTCGACCCGGTCGATGGGGCCGGACCACCAGGTCACCATGAGGCTGAACAGCCCGGCGACGACCATGCTTGCAAGGCCGAGAGGCCGAGCTTCACCGCCAGCCAGCGGGTGCGGGTGACGCTCTGGGTCCAGGCCAGGCGGAAGGTGCCGGTTTCGAGCTCGCGGGCGACGAGCGGCGCCCCCCAGAAGACGCCGATGAGGCGGGGAACGACGACAGGAAGCCAGCCCAGTGCCGCGCAGCGTAGGGACAGGAAGCACGGGCACGGTCTGGAGTCGCTGCGGCCGGACGTCGCGGCACCGTGCTGAGGTGGGCAGGTGGGCCAGGTGCGGGCCGGTGATCGCCAGCACGACGGCGGCCACCGAGCGCGGCGAGGGCCACGAGGGCCTGGGTGCGGAACTGACGCCAGGCCAGGCGGATCATCGAGCGACCTCGAGTCTGGCTGCTGGCGCGCTGGCAGCTCGCCTGCGGGCGCATATAGGCGAGCACCAGATCCTCCATGCTGACCTCTTCGACGCTCCAGGCCGGGTCGAGGATCGGCTCGTCGGTGCGCACGAGCAGCGTGCTCTGCCGGTCGGTGTGACTGGCCTCGATCACCTCTTGACCGGCCGGCAGAGTGCTCGGGTCCCGGCGGGGTCCGATGAGACGGCGGTGGGAGGCCAGAAGCCCCTCGACCTCCCCGGCCACCCGCAGGCGGGAGGCGACGAGCACGACCAGGTAGTCGCACACCCGCTCGAGGTCCGCCACCAGATGGGAGGAAAGCACGACGCTCACCCCCTGCTCGGCCACGATCTCCATGAGGCCTTGGAGGAACTCCCGCCGGGCCAAGGGGTCGAGACCGGCGACCGGCTCGTCGAGCAACAGCAGCTCCGGGCGCTTGGCGATGGCCAGGGTGAGGGCGAGCTGGGCTCGCTCGCCGCCCGAGAGCTTGCCGGCCTTCTGGTCGAGGTCGAGACCCAGCGCGTTCGATCCGGCGCTCGGCCAGGTCGGCGTCCCAGCCGGGGTTGAGCCAGGCACCCAGGTGCAGGTGGTCGCGCACCGATAGAGTCGCGTAGGTCGGGGTCTCCTGGGCGACGAACCCGACCCGTGCCGAGTTGTGCCGGGCTTTCGGCGGGGCGGCCGCCGAGCACCTCGATGGTGCCGGAGGTGGGGGCAAGCAGGCCGACGGCCAGGTGCAGGAGGGTGGTCTTGCCGGCTCCGTTGGGACCGACTAGCCCCACGACCTTCCCGGCGGGGATCTCAAGCGTGCAGTCGCGCAGAGCCCAGCGGCGCCCGTACTGTTTGCCGAGCCCGCGCGCGCGAAGGACCGCGGTCACGCTACGTTCTCCTGGGTGGCGGATCGAAAGGTATCCCGGAAGAGCGCCTCGATGCTCTCGTCGTCGAGTCCGGCGCGACGCGCCTTCGCGAACCAACGCTCGAGGTCCTGGCGCAGCGGTCCGTGCGCGGCGAGCGAGGCGTCGCTCAGGGTCTTGGTCACGAAGGTCCCGATGCCCGGCCGGACCGCCGATGAGCCCATCGTGCTCGAGTTCCCGATAGGCCTTGAGCACCGTGTTGGGGTTGATCGCCAGCCGGGCCACGACCTCTTTGACGGTGGGGAGCTGGTCACCCTCGCGGAGTAGACCCAGCCGGAGGGCATGGCGCACTTGGTGGACTAATTGCCGGTAGGGCGACACGCCCGAGCGGCTGTCCAGGTGGAACTCGATCATCGTGCCTCGATTGATCTAGTTGAGCTAGGACAATAGCCCTCTAGCTAACTCCCCATCAACCGGGAGCCACGGCTCCCGGTCACTGGCTGCCGTGCTCGT
>CAWHJW010000002.1:0-279300 GCA_963829725.1 uncultured Actinomycetes bacterium
GCTGCCAGCGGTGATGGCACGCGCCGCCACGGCTTTGTCCGCCGGGGCGAGCATCCCCTGGGATGCCGGTCTCAAGGAGCGGGCACACGCACATATGGAGCGCATGGAGCGCGAAGGCCGGCGGGTAATGGCCGCCGCCATCTGCGACCTCGACCCGGCCGACTTCGACCCTGACGGCGACCTGCTCGGCTATGTCACCGGGCTGCAGATGACCAGCCTGGTCGGGATGGTCGATCCCGCGCGGGACGAGTCCAAGGCCGCGGTGGCCAGCGCCCAGGCGGCCCACATCCGGGTCCGGATGGTGACGGGAGATGACGTGATCACCGGGGCCGCCATCGCCAAGCAGGTCGGCATCGGCGGCGAGGCGATCCTGGGCGCAGACTTCGCCGACTTGCCCGAGGATGAGCGGCTGGCCCGCATCGACTCCATCGGGGTCGTCGGCCGGGTCGCCCCTGAGCACAAGGTGCTCCTCGCCGACACGCTGAAGAAGAAGGGCGAGGTCGTGGCGATGACCGGTGACGGCGTCAACGACGCACCGGCCATCAAGGCAGCCGACATCGGGATCGCCATGGGCGGCGGCACCGAGGTCGCCAAGAACGCCGGCCGGATGATCTTGTCCGATGACAACTTCGCCACCATCGTCTTCGCGGTCGAGCAGGGCCGCAAGATCTACGACAACCTCACCAAGTACATCCGCTTCGTCCTGGTTCTCCTGGTCGTCTTCGTCTTGACGTTCCTGGGTGCGGCCCTGTTCAACATCGCCGCCGGGGAACCGTTCTCTCCCGCCCAGGTGCTGTGGATCCACTTCGTCGTCAACGCCCCGTTCGGCTTCGCACTCGGCTTCGACCGGGCAAGCCCAGGGCTCATGGCACGCAAGCCGCGCCCCGGGGCGAGTCGGTGCTGACCACACCGGTGATGGTCACGGTCGGGCTCGCCGGGCTGGCCATCACCATCGGCCTGCTCACGCTGATCCAGCTCGGCACATCCCATTTCGGCAGCGAGGCTATCGGCAACTCCATCGCGTTCACCTCCTTCGCGCTCTGCCTGATCGTCGCCGCCCTCGAGTGCCGCAGCGAGACCGGCACAGTGCTGACCATTGCCACTTTCGACAGTAAGCAGATCAACTGGACGATCCTCGGAGAGTTCGTCCTCGCCGTGCTCGTCACCCAGATGGACGTCTTTCACCGCCTGCTCGGAACAACCCAGATCAACCTGCGGCAGTTCGGCTGGGCCCTGCTGCCTGCCATCGCGCTCCTGCTCCTCTGGGAGCTCGGCAAGCTCGCCGCCCGTAGGTGGAAGTCGGCGTCGGCCACTGGAGACTAACCAGTCGGGAAAGCGCATTACTGCTTGGAACTCCTGCCCAGGATGTGGTGTCGGTGTCCGGTCTGGTGCCCGGGCTTGAGATGATCTCGCCCTACCGCCGACAAGAGCCGTTGGTCCCGGGCGCCAGGGCCCAGTGACAGGTCCTGCACGACCGAGCCGGGTGCAGGGATGACGGCTTACCGCGATCCACGCCGCGGAAGCGCCAGAAACCCGTCGCAGCCGAGCGCCAGACTCGGCTGCTCCTTCGCAGTTGTTGCCAGGTACTCACTGCCCGGTAGCCCAGCCATGAAGCGGGTGAGAGCGGTCGCCAGCCGCGGCGACCGCGGCCACGCTGCCCCGGCCACGATGAATCACGTGGCCGTCCGCGGTGAAAGGGAACACTGCCTGACGCAGGCCAGACCGGGCTGCTGAGCTGACCAGATCAAACGACGGGTCACCGCCGTCAGCGAAGGGCCCAATACCGCGCTGCCAGACCTGGGCTGGGTCCATGAGCAGGGAGTACAGCCCCAGGCTCCATGCGTGGTGCCACAGCCTGTGCGTGCCGAGAATCGCATCCACGGCGCTGACCAGCAGAGTTGCCTGCCCGGCGTTCCCCCGTGATGATCAGCGATCATGTGCCTGCGGTTGGTATTCCTCCTGATCACGCGACTAGCCGCGGGGCTGCGGCTGTCCTGGCGTGAGGAGACATGGAAGACTGCCGAGATCCTGATCCTGCGCCACCAGCTCGCCGTCCTGCAGCGGCGGCAGCCGGGCCGCCCGAAGGTGAACTGGGCGGACCGGGCCTTTCTCGCGGCTCTGCTTGGCGTGATACCCAAAGCCCGCCGCCACGGGCTGCGGCTTGTGGTCACCCCCGAGACGATCCTTCGCTGGCACCGCGACATCGTCCGTCGCCGCTGGGCAGCGCAGTCCATGCGCACAAAGACCGGCCGGCCGGCCACCCGCCCGAACATCAAGGCCCTGGTCCTCCGGCTGGCCCGTGAGAACCCAGGATGGGGGTACCGCAGGATTCACGGCGAACTGGCAGGCCTGGGAGTGAACGTGGCGGCGTCAACGGCATGGCAGATTCTGAAGAACGCCGGAATCGATCCCGCGCCGCGCCGAACTGCACCTACCTGGTCACAGTTCCTGCGCTCCCAGGCCGAGGCGATCCTGGCGTGCGACTTCTTCACGGTCGACCTACTGGATGGCACCCAGGCCCATGTTCTGGCCGTGATCGAGCACGCCACCAGGCGCATCCGCATCCTCGGCGTCACTTTGCATCCCACCGGGGACTGGACCGCCCAGCAGGGGCGCAACCTGATCATGGACCTCGGCGAACATGCGTACCCGGTCAAGTTCATGATCCGCGACCGCGGCTCCAATTTCACCGCCGCGTTCGACGCGGTTCTCGCCGACGCCGGGATCCGGACCGTGCTGTGCAACGTCCGGACGCCCCGCATGAACGCAATCGCCGAACGCTGGATCGGGGGATGCCGCCGCGAGCTCCTGGACCGCACCCTGGTCTGGAACCAGGCCCATCTGCGGCGGATCCTGCGCGAGTACGGAAACTCATCACAATCAGCACCGGCCGCACCGCTCCTTGGACGCAGCCGCACCGCTGAAGCCACTGACCGAGCCGGTCGATCTCGCCCAGTACCGCGTCCGAAGACAGGCTCGCGTCGGAGGCCTGATCAACGAATATCACCTGGTCGCATGACGTGGACAAGGTTCTCGGCACGCACAGGATTACCACGCCAAGATGACCGCGTACTCCAGGATCCTCACCGGGTATGCGAAGGCCATCGACCCGGGCGTCACGGCCACCACCTTCCCGCCCGTCCCCGTCGCCAAGGACACCTCGGTGTTCCGGTATCTCGACTCGGCCTCCAGCCGGGCCGGCATCAGCTCCATCGCGGCGAGGCTGAACACCGGCCCGGTCGCGATCATCGGCCTGGGCGGTACCGGCTCCTACATCCTTGACCTGGTCGCCAAGACCCCGGTCAAGGAGATACACCTCTACGACCAGGACACCTTCTACGCCCACAACGCCTTCAGGGCGCCGGGAGCGGCATCCGTGGCGGACCTCAGCGCCGCCCCCCGGAAAGTGGACTACTTCCGGGCCATGTATGACCCGATGCGCCGGGGCATCATCGCGCACCCGGCCCGGGTGGACGAGAGCAACGTCGCCGAGCTGAAAGACATGGCGTTCGCCTTCGTCGCCATCGACGCGGGGCCGAGCAAGAAGCTGATCGTGAGCAAGCTCGAGGAGTTCGGGATCCCATTCATCGACACCGGCATGGGCGTGCTGGAAACAGACGGCACCCTGCGCGGCATCGCCCGGGTCACCGCCAGCGCTGGCAGCCACCGACAGCATGTCTGGGACGGCAGGCGGATCTCATTCGCCGGCCAGGAAGATGACGACTACGACCGGAACATTCAGACCGCCGACCTGAACATGCTCAGCGCGGCGCTGGCGGTCATCAAGTGGAAGAAGATGTGCGGCTTCTACGCCGACATTGAACGCGAGTACTCGGTCACCTACACCGTGGACGGCAACCATCTGCTCAACGAGGACCAGGCCAGGTGAAGCACACGTTCCTCACCCACGAATTCACCGAGTTCATCCCGACCCAGCTGCGCGAGGGAACGCTGTATGTCTCGATTCCCTACGCCACCGCGGCCCACCTTTGTGCATGCGGGTGCGGCAACAAGGTCGTGACCCCCATCAGCCCGGCCGACTGGCAGCTGATCTTCGACGGCGACTCGGTATCACTGACCCCATCCATCGGCAACTGGGCATTCCCCTGCCGGTCTCACTACTGGATCCGGTCCGGGGGCGTGCGGTGGGCCCGGCCGTGGACTGCGAAGGAGATCGCCGCCGGGCGTGCTGAGGATGCCCGCGACCGGGACGACTACTTCGCCAGCCGCTCAGCCGCCGCCAGGCCCGCACCCGCGGCGCCGACACCCGCCATCACCAGGCACCCCCGCCTGCACGTGGGGCTGGCGCACTGGCTGGCACGGCGGACCCGCGATCGCGGAGAACGCGCATACCGCGACTGACCGGACGTTCAGTGGGTGCCTGCGAGCGGCATCGTGACGGCACATCGCATTGCCCGTGCGCGGTACCCGCAAGCCATGCAGGCCCTCATCAGCCAGTTATGTGTACGGGAACGGACTTGGCTTACGCGTAACTGAGCGTAGCGGTTAGCGGGCGGGCCCATGAGCCGATATTGGCCGCAGGATTACTTCCCTAACCGACCCGCGGACCCTACCGATGGTGCAGCCCAGACGGCCCCGCGACGATCTTGCCCCTCAAAGTGCCCCTCGGGACGAAAAAGGCCCTCTCCCGCGACCGGGAGAAGGGCCTCTGACCTGGGGTGGAGCTAAGCGGGCTCGAACCGCTGACCTCTTGCATGCCATCTGGCGGCAGCACGTCCACCCGCGTCCATCTGTGCAGGTCACCGTCCTCCTGCGTCCCTGCGCGGCCACCTCTGTCCGTCTGCGTTGCGGTACTTTGCTGCTGTACCGCTGCCATCCCCGCCGGGACACCAGCGGTGTGCCGGCGGAAGCCCTGACCAGCGTCAAGCCTGTACGCCAGGTTACAGGTGCGCTCTCCGGCGTGCATCCGGTCAAGCAGGCCCCAGAAGTCTGGCCCTCACCCCTCCCCCACAGCCTTTCTCCACTCGAGCACCGCGAGGCCCGGCCCCAGGCGATGGCGGGACGCAGCCTGGTGGCGGTGCGCCTTCCCGCACGCTGGCGGGTCTAGCCGTCCGGGTGATCGATGTCCACGGGCGGCAGGTCCTGCACCTGCTGCCTGGTGATGTTGAGGCGGATACCGTCCTGGATGCTGGTCACGGCACTGACCGGGATAGCCACTTCCTTGCGGCCCCAGATGTGCCCCTCCTGGAGCAGCACGTGGCTCACGTGGTGGCTGCGGCGGTCGATGATCAGCCCCTGGACTTTCCCGATGGTGCCGTCGGTGGCATGGACGTGCTCACCGCGGCGCACCTCCACCTCGTCCAGCGGGACGGTGTCGTAAGTGACCGGCCGCGGGACGGCGGCCATGCCGCCTGCCACACCCGGCCCGGCACCCAGGTTGTAGTAGGGCCAGTAGACCACCTGTTCCGGGTCATAGCCCGGGTAACCGGGGGTGCCCGGCAGGAACTGCGTCTCCTCGGCGGGATCGAGCTCCTCGAACTCGGCCAGGGTGCAGCGGAGGCGGATCTCGCCCGCCGTGGCGCCGGCCAGGCCGACCGGCACAAGCCGGCCGGGGCCACGCCAGGGCTTCGGCGCGACCACGAGATGAGTGACCGCCTGAGCGACCGGGTCAACGACCACGCGGGTCACCTTGCCGCAGGCCCCATCGGTGCAGCTGACGCTGGCCCCGATAGTGAACGGCGTCGTCTCGGCCATCACCATCCTCCTTCCTGGCGGGGGCACCACCGCAGCTGGTGAGCGCGCCGCCGGTCATGGCCCGCCCCGCTACGCATCAGTGCCGGCGATGCCCGGGGGGATGACCTTGCCCTGGTCGATGTCCTGGGCCAGTCTCGCCTTGGCGGCCTGGGCGCCCTCGTCCAGCACGCCGGAGCCGGCGACAGCCCGGGGCAACCACTGCGCGATGATAGCTCCGCCGTTCATGTGTGGCAGCCCTACCCGCAACGGGCACGCGCCTCTTCGCCCCGAACTACAGGCGCACTACGACACGGCCAAGCCGCGCCAGGGCATCGCACAGCACGTCCCCGACAGCGACCCTGACATTCCCCGCGCCACCGTGACCGACATCGACACACAAGAGATCCCTCGACGGCCTGATCAACGAATACACGCACGCCGCCTGACGCACAGAAGACCTGCAGCTCACCAGCCGAATCCTATTTTCGAGTGGGACAGGGCCTGGCGAGGTGTTGTTCCGGCCCGGCCGGGCTTGCGCTGGAGGTGATGCTGGCGCGCTCGCAGGCGCTTGCCGCCGGTGAGAAGCTGGCCGCCGGGACGCCTCGCGGGGAGCCTTGCCGGCGCGCCCGGCGCTGATCTGGGGGACTTGATCCTTACCCGCCTGGCTCGCCAGGCTGCCCGGACCGTCAGGCTCCGCCTGGTTGCGGCGGCTCCCGCCGACGACGACCAGGAGGTGCTCGTCAACCCAGGAGACCTCGGGGCTGGGCAGGCGGGCCAGGAACGCCGCGATGGACTCGCGCAACTCCTCCGGCGTGTAGAGGGAGAACGTCGAGTAGTGGCGTCCCTCGGCCTGGGCCCTGAGCCGCCCGGCCGTGCTCAAGCGCGGATGGTTGAAGGTCTGTGTTGCGACCACCGTGAGCCCGTCGGTCCGCCTGACGGCGTCCCGGAACGCGGCCTCGCTGTGCAGGCGCTGCTCGTGCTCGGTGAAACCCGGGAAGTAGCGGCCCCAGATCGTCCGCGCGTTCTGCTGCGGGGTCCGGGTGTAGATGAAGAGCTGGCCGCCGGGCCGCAGCACCCGGGCGACGGCGGTCAGGAAGCGGCCGAGGTCGAAGTGGTGCACGCAGTTGAACGCGGTGACCAGGTCGAGGCTGGCGGTCCGCAACGGCAGCTCTTCGGCGGTTGACAGCAGCGGCACCACCCCACGGGCGTGGCCAAGGTTGCCGGCCTTGAGCTGTGCCAGCATGGCCGCCGAGACGTCGCTCGCGACCAGCAGCGAACCGTCCGGCAGCAGCCCGTGCAGCAGCCGCGAGTACCGTCCCGTCCCGCAGCCGATATCGAGGCCGGTGACGGGGCGGTCAGGCAGGAGCTGGCGGATCCTGCGCACCGGCGCCTCGTCGGTGGTGCGCAGCGATTCGTAAACGGCGGCTACCCGCTCGAAATGGTCGCCCACGGTCACGTCCGCCACCTCCCCACGCGCTGGGTCTGCTGGCGACCATCATGCGCTCGCCTCGCCCAGTTCACACACCGTTCACCCGCAAGACAGGCCAGCAGCGCGGGCATGGCCCGCGTTCCGGAGCGCACCGCCGCCCACCGCGGAGCTGCCACTAACTCTGCGTCCCGCAATCGTGCCGGCGAACCCGGCCAGGCAGTCTGAGCGCACGATCGGTTCACCACCGCCGCCGCCCGCGTCCCCAGCCGAAGAAATAGACTCGGTCGCGCCCACCGGCGAAACAACATTCAGCCACGCGGAGCCTGTGGCGGTTGCGGAGGGCGAAGTGGCCGCGGCAAGGGCTCTGCCCGAAGGCATACCCGGCGGCGATGGTCCGCGATGAGCGGTAACGCTTTGGGCCGCGCGTCATGTCACCGATCGTTGGCCCGGCGGGTGCCTGCCCGAGCCCTGTTCGTTTCAGGATGCGGCGGATCGTCGAGCCGCTCACCTGGTATCCGAGCCGTTTCAGCTCGCCGCGGATCCGTTCATATCCCCACGACGAGTTGTCCCTCGCCAACCGCTCGATCAGCGCCACAATCTCCGGGGCGGCCGGCGGGTGGCCACAGCCTCGTCTCGGGTAAGCCCACCTCCAGGTGGCCAGGCAATGCCGTTGCTTGTGTGCCGCAAAGCAGTACAAGTCCTCGTTCACCCGGGCTCGCCAGCGCCTGGGGGCACAGGCCATCGAGACGGTCTTCCGCACGCTGACCGGGCCGCTGGCCCCTGCCGGCCTGGAGGGCTCCTTCTACCGCGGGATGCGGCTCGCCGCCGTGGACGGATTCGTCCTGGACGCTCCGGAGACGGAGGAGAACCAGCGGCGGCTCGGCGGGCCGAAGAACGCGCGCGGGCAGGTGGCCGGGTTCCCCCAGGTGAGGGTGGTGACGCTGACCGAGACTGGAACCCACGCGCAGATCGACCCGGCAGCGAGCGGGGGCGCATGTCCACCGCACCTCAGTGGCGCGCGTGCCCCCGCGATTCCGGCGCCCGGTGACCGGCACGCCGTCTGGGCCAGGCGGCCGGGGTCATCTGGGCCTGCCGAGGTGACCTTGGTCCCTTGCCCGGCGACGCGGTGACGAGCGCACTCTTAGGCGTGTTCGTTGCCCATGAGCTCAGGGTAGGTGTCAGCTTCCCCCGTCGCGCGGGGGCGGCTGGCGGGCCTGGCTCGCGGGGGCTGGCTGGGGACTGCGTCCGAGGATGCCTACCAGGACGGGTTCACCACCGTGATCCGGGTCGGCCCGTTCGGGGACCGGCCCGGTGCCTCCAAGCGGGTGCGCTTCCTGGACCCGGTGCACAGTTCGGAGGCGATGACCGTGGGGCTGCGCTGGGAGGCCACCGGCATCACCAGCGTCCTGTTCCCTGTGCTCGACGCGGACATCAGCCTGTCCCCGGCAGGAGAAGAAGCGACCCGGCTGGCGCTGGTCGGCGCCTACCGGCCGCCCCTGGACGGCGTGGGAGCCACCCTCGACAAAGTGATTCTTAACCGCGTGGCCACGGCGACGATTGCGACCCTGCTGGAACACGTCGCCACGGCTCTGGCCAGCCCGCCCCGGCACCCGGACGCAGCAAGAGCACCGCGCCGGGCATGCTGCCGCGGTGGACTGCCCGGCCTGACAGGTGACCAATCCCGGTGCCCCGGCTAACCGCCGCGTTCCCGGCGCCCGTGCCCTGCTCAATGGTGATCCTAGTGAGACAGGCCCACGCGTCGGTGGCCTGATCAACGAATACCGCCTGGTCGCATGACGTGGACGAGGCTTTCGGCACGCACAGTATGGACATTACCGCGAAACCGACATCGGAAGGTGCCCATGGCTGCCGGTGAGATCCGGACTGAGCGGATGGACCCCGTCGATGTGGCGTGGCTTCACATGGACCGCCCGACGAACCTGATGGTGGTCAACACGGTGCTGTGGTTCGACGTGCCGGTTGATCAGGCGCTGGTACTGCAGGTGCTCCAGGAGCGTGTGATCTCACGGTTCCGCCGGTTCCGGCAACGGGTCGCGGACCCAGCGCTCACGCTCGTCCCATGGGCGGCGCCCGAGTGGGTTGACGATACTGGTTTCGCATTGCCCGAGCACGTGAGCCGGACACGGCTGCCGGCGCCGGGTGACCAGAAGGCATTGCAGCGGGCCGCCAGCGAGCTGGCCAGCCGGCCGCTGCGGAAGGACCGGCCATTGTGGGAAGTGCACCTGCTGGAGGGCTACGGCGACGGCGGCGCAGTGCTGCTGCGCACCCACCACGCCATCGCCGACGGCAGCGCCCTGATGCAGGTCCTGCTGTCGCTGACCGATCCGCTGGATGCCGGTGAGCACACGGGCGTGCTGCCGGTGCACGACGACACCGCCGGCCCGCCGCTGCTGCCGGGGCCAGGCGAGCGCACTGCCGAGCGGGCGCTAGCGGCGGCGACGCGGGCGACGTCGGCCGCCGGTGATCTCAGCGCGGCGTTGCGTGCCTCGCTCACCGACCCCCGCAAGGCAGCCGAACTAGCCTGCCTCGCCCGCTCCGACGCGGCCATGCTGCGCAAGCTCGCCTTCGGGCTCACCGCAGGCCGCAACCGGCTGCAGGGCCCGCTCGTGCCCGGCAAACAGCGGACCTGGACCCGGCCGGTGCCAGTCGAGGCAGTCAAAGCCGCAGGCGCGGCGACCGGAAGCACCGTCAATGATCTGCTGATGGCCGCCATCACCTCGGCGCTACGCCGCTACCTCCTCGAGCACGACGCGCCGGCAGAAGAGGTGCTCGTCATCGTGCCGGTCAACCTGCGCCCCGCCGGCGCATCGCTGCCCGCAGGGCTCGGCAACGAGTTCGGGCTCGTCTTCGTTCCCCTGCCCACGGGGGAGCCGGACCCGGGCAGCCGGCAAGCCCGCGTCAAGGTGGTGATGGACCAGATCAAGACCAGCCGGGAAGGCGTCTTCGTCCACGCCATGCTCGAGCTGATGGGCCAGATCCCGGCCGCCGCGCAGAACGCCTGGATCGACGCGTTCGCCGGCAAGGCCACCGCCATCATCACCAACATCAGCGGCCCGCACCACCGGGTACAGATCGCCGGGACACCGGTCACGGGCATGCTGGGCTGGGTGCCCGTCACCGGCCCGCTGGGCCTCGGGCTCAGCATCTTCAGCTACGCCGGGCAGCTGCGGATCGGCCTGGCAAGCGACGCACACCTCCTGCCCGACCACGACCACCTCCTGGGCCTGCTCAACGACGAGGTGAGCGCCCTGGACACGCCGACGTCATCCTCCGGCCCACCCGAGACACCAGGGAGCTGATATGCCCGGCACCGAGGTGCCGAGGTGACCCCCTGAACATGGGCGTGCTCCCGGCGCGCATGTCCACTTTGAGGTGGCTACCCACTGCCCTTAACTTCCGGGACTTCTACGGCCGAGTGTCCGGTTTTTAGCGTTGTGTTACGGGTGGGTCACGATTGCTGCTGGCGCTCCGGTACGGCCGTGAACGCGGCGAGGCCCCTGCTATGACGTTGGGTGTCGAATCCAGGAGCCAGTCACAGGAGCCTCGTGCCTGCGAATTTTGCCATGACCGTCGCTGTCCCGTCCACTCCCGGCGATGATGCGGGCCCGCCGGAGGCGGGCCTGGCTGCCCGGGTCGCTGTCGGGCCGGGCGCGTGGGAGGACGAGGAATGGCTGGCCGGCCTGCGCCGGGAGAGCCTGGTCGAATCGCTGCTGGCCGGCGGGACGATCGCCGCGGCGGCCGCGGCGGAGCATGCGCACAGGCAGGAGCGGGCACTGAACGCCGAGGCCACGGCCCTGTGCCTGGTCACCGGGGCGCTGTTCCCGGCCCTCGGCTACGACGCGGTCCTCGCCCTGGTCTTCGATATGCCGGGCCTGCCGGCCAGGCCCGGCACCCCGGTGCCGGCCGGCCCGGCCTACTCGAAGGCCCGGGCCCGGCACGGGGCGGCCCCGGCCCGCGCCATGTTCGCGCACGACGCGGCCCGCGACGACATTCCCGCAGGCCAGGACGGCACCGCGTTCGGCCTGGAGATCACCCAGATCGACGGCACCACCCTGGAACTGTTCAATGACCCGCTGCTCGCGGAGGAATTCGGGATTCCCTCTCCCGGCGCGAAGCCGCTGCTGCGCCTCGTGGGGCTGCTGCACTCCGGCACCCGCCGGTGGAAGGCCGCCGTCATCGGCCGCTACCTGGATGGGGAGAACGCCCTGGCCGACGGGCTGCAGGACGCGTTCGGCCCCGGCCAGCTGAACCTCGCCGACCGCGGCTTCTTCTCCATGGACCGCTGGATCCGGTTCTCGAGCGCCGGCGCCCACCTGCTGTGGCGCGTCAAGAACGGCGCGAAGTCCGTCCCGTTCAAGACCCTCAAGGTGCTGAAAGACGGCTCGGAACTCGTGCTGCTGCGCGAGAGCAACGGCATGCGCGCCCGCCGCCGCAAGGCCGCCGGCGACCCCGCCCTCCCGTCCCTGCAGGACACCGCCGCGCGGCTGGTCTGCTTCACCGTGCTGACCCGCACCCGCGGCGGCCGCGCGAAAACCACCCAGATCCGGCTGCTCACCACGCTGCTGAACCCGGACCTCTATCCCGCCGCCGGGCTCGCCGCCCTGTACCAGAAAAGATGGCTGATAGAAGTCGCGTTCCTTCACCTGAAGAGGACCGTCCGCGGCGCCGGCCGCGTCCTGCGCGGCCGCTCCGCCGCCCTCGTCCGCCAGGAAGCCTGGGCGCTGCTGCTCGCCCACAACATCATCGCCGGGCTCGCTGCCCGCGCCGCCGCTGCCGCCGGCCTGGCCCCCGGCCAGATCTGCTTCACCGCCGTGCTGTCCCTCGCCCGCGCCGCTGTCACCTCAGACACCTGCTGCCCGCACTGCCACAAGCGCCCGGCCAGCGGAAACGACCCGGCAGCCGGACTCGGCACCGCGATCCTCGCGCTCCCGCCCGGACGCGCAGACCGCCAGCGGACCTCCGGCCGCACCGCCGCCGAACGACAGAAATGGATCAGCGAACCAGCCGAGTACACCCTCACCATCATCCCGTCAAATCTCCCGAAAACAGACGTAAGTCCCGGAAGTTAAGGGCAGTGGGTGGCTACCCTGTGGCGTTGAGCGTAGAGCGTGACCAACCCGGCGGTAGCGCCGCACACTCCCGCCGTCCGGCGCGGCCAGTGGCTCCTCGGCGCTCATCAGCTGAGGCGCGCAGATCTGGAGAATCCGCGCGGGGTAGCCAGCGCTAACGACACAGAAGCCAGTCGCCCATACTCAGCGATCCGGCGCACGAAGGCCTCGGTTCACCGGTCACGCTGTGGTTCCGGGCCGCTGGAAGGCTGACAAGCTACGACATCGATATGTGCGGGTGCTGCCCGCTTCCCTCTTCGCAGAGGCGCGCCGCCGCTACCGGAATGCGGGGGCTGGTGGCCGGGGGCGGGACGTTGGGCCCTGGCCGGATCTGCCGCGCGCCGCGGAGGATGAAGCCGCCAGGGGCGGCCAGGCGGGGAGGGAGGGCCGGACGGCGGTGGCTGAGGTGAGGATCCCGGGCCCAGGGGGGCGGCCAGCTTATCTCGCGGTGCCGGGCGGGTCAGGCCCGTGGCCTGGGGTCGTAGTCATCCACGACGCGCTGGGGATGAGCCAGGACCTGAGGAACCAGGCCGATTGGCTGGCCGGGGAGGGGTACCTGGCCGTGGCGCCGGACCTGTTCCATGACCGGGGGACGGTGCGGTGCATGATCTCGATCATGCGCGATGCGCGCGCCCGGCGTGGCGGGGTGTTCGCCGACATCGAGGCTGCGCGTGCCTGGCTGCAGGACAGGCAGGACTGCACTGGCAAGATCGGCGTGATCGGCTACTGCATGGGCGGCGGGCTGGCCCTGCTGCTCGCGCCTGATCGCGGGTTCGCGGTATCGAGCGTCAACTACGGCACCGCCTCGAAGGATGCCTGCACCGCCAGTTTCCTCACCGGGGCATGCCCCATTGTCGGAAGCTACGGCGGCCGGGACCGGTCACTGCGGGGAGCAGCGGCCCGGCTGGAGCAGGCACTGGCGGCTGCAGGGGTCGAGCACGACGTAAAGGAGTACCCGCAGGCCGGGCACGAGTTCCTCAACGACCACGAGGGCGCAGGCGACAAAGCTCCGGTCCTGTTCGCGGTCCTGGGCAAGTTCGTGCCGGGATCCGGATACCACGAGGCATCGGCGCAAGACGCCCGCCGGCGCATCCTCGCGTTCTTCAGCACGCACCTGCACCCGCCCGGGACCGTCAGCCCCTGACGACAGACCCGCCAGGGTAAAGCCGGGAGGCAACTGGCGTCCGGCGTCCCGCAGGACCTGCGGACCACCTACCGTAACCAGACGCGATAACGACGAACCGCCGATATCCATGTACCGCTTCAGAACTCGCCGCAGGCGCTGTGACCGGGGGTTTGCCGGATGAGCTGGTTGCGTCAGGATTGGGGCTCGTGGCTTTTCGCCTGCTCTACCTGATCGCGATCCGCGTATTCGGCTGGCTGGTGCTGCTCGGCCGCGGCCAGTCGTCCAAGGACGCGGAGATCATGGTGCTCCGCCATGAGATCACGGTGCTCCAGCGCCAGGTCACCCGGCCTAAGCCGGACTGGGCCGACCGGGCGGTCCTAACCGCGCTCGCCCGGCAGCTGCCAGCCGTGCTGCGCGCGCACCGGCTCGTCACGCCGGGCACGCTACTGGCCTGGCACCGCCGCCTGATCACACGCAAGTGGACGTAGCCGAACCAGCCAGGCCGCCCGAAAACCAGCCAGGAGATCTGCGACCTAGTGCTACGACTGGCCCGAGAAAACCCAGCCTGGGGATACCGCAGAGTGCACGGCGAGCTGTCCCGGCTCGGTCACCAGGTCAGCGAAGCGACCGTGCGGCGGATCTTGCGCGCCCGGCGGCGCGGACCGGCCCCGCGGAACGTCGACACCTCTTGGCGGGCCTTCCTGCGCACTCAGGCTGGCGGCTTGCTGTCCTGTGATTTCTTCCAGGTGGACACACGTTGGTGTGCCCTGGACAGTCACCGGCACATCATGACGCCGACGGATCCCGAGCGCCGGGGGTCGCTCATTTGAGGAAGTCGGGCACGTCCAGCTCAGGGTCCTCTTCGAATACAACGCTGGGGCGGCGTGTGGTGGCGGCGTCGAACACCCGGGCCGCCGTTGCCGTGTCTGGGCGCGCCCGCGGCGGTTCCTGGGCCGCCCGCGACGGTTCCTGGGCCCGTCCCGCTGCCGCGGCGGGCTGCACGCCGGAACGGTCAGCCGTGCTGCCTGCCGCCGCCCCGTCAGCCGTCACCGCGATCTGGGGGCCGGTGGCCCCGGTGTCCGCGGAGACTGTGGAGGCTGCGGCGCCTCCCGTGACCGCGCCCGCCAGCGGGCCAGCCGCCTGGCCAGCGCCCGTCACCGGCCCGTTGCTGGCCGGAGGCTCGGTGCCGTCCGGAAAGGGGCTGGGCCGGAACGCGGCACCACTGGTACCCGCGACCGCGGTCTGCCCGGCGCCAGGCCGGGCCGGCGGGGCGTGCCGGTTGTTCGCCTCGTCGAGTCCAGCTGCGATGACCGTGACCCGCACCTCATCGCCGAGCGCATCGTCGATTACCGCGCCGAAGATGATGTTGGCCTCGGGTGCCGCCGAGTTAGAGACGAGCTGGGCGGACTCGTTGATCTCGAGCAGGCCGAGGTCGCTGCCACCCTGGATGGACAGCAGCACCCCGTGGGCCCCGTCGATGCTCGCCTCCAGCAGGGGACTGGAGATGGCCACCTCGGCGGCGGCCACCGACCGGTCATTGCCGCGGGCCGAGCCGATCCCCATCAGTGCGGAGCCCGCGCCCGACATGACCGACTTCACATCCGCGAAGTCCAGGTTGATCAGGCCGGGGGTGGTGATCAGGTCGGTGATTCCCTGAACACCGGACAGCAGCACCTGGTCGGCCGCCTTGAACGCGTCAAGCACGCTGACCTGGCGGTCGGACATGGAAAGCAGCCGGTCGTTCGGGATCACGATCAGGGTGTCCACCTCGCCCCGCAGCCGCGCGATGCCCAGCTCGGCCTGGGATGCCCGGCGCTTGCCCTCGAAACCGAACGGGCGGGTGACCACACCGATCGTGAGCGCACCAAGCGACCTGGCCACGTCCGCGACGACCGGTGCTCCCCCCGTCCCCGTCCCGCCGCCTTCGCCCGCGGTGACGAAGACCATGTCCGCGCCCTTGAGAACCTCTTCGATCTCCTCGCGGTGGTCTTCCGCCGTGCGGTTGCCGACCTCGGGGTTGGCGCCCGCGCCGAGCCCGCGGGTGAGCTCGCGCCCGACATCGAGCTTGACGTCCGCGTCGCTCATGAGCAGTGCCTGCGCGTCCGTGTTGATCGCGATGAACTCAACGCCCTTGAGCCCCTCTTCGATCATCCGGTTCACGGCATTGACGCCGCCCCCTCCGATACCGACGACCTTGATGACCGCCAAATAGTTCTGCGGTGCTGCCACGAGGAGAGCCCTTTCCGCTCGTTCGCCGCGATTCCCAGTAGGTCAAACCCTCACTCTCGACTTGAGATTTAGAGTTGTGCTACGCTGGCGACAAATACGGACAGTCATTGATACGGACAGTAGGTTCGCCCGGGATCAGGATCAACTCGCCACGCGCGCGAACTCAGGCGAATACGAGAAGTGTTCGGAGCATTACTTGGGCAGTAGCCCTGGCAGGGTGAGGATGCCGGCGTAGGAAATCCGGACAGCCATCGCTCTGTACGTCGCTGGCGGGGAGAGCAGGCCGGGGTTCCCCTGAAAGCGTGGACACTTTCGATTGGCTGATCTTGCCTTGGTCCCGCTTCTGTTAACCGCCATGTAACCGCTGGAGCGCAGGCAGTGTCCAGGTGGAGCCCCCCGCAGGCGGTGCCGTCAGGCAGCCGCCTGCGGAGGAACGACCTGGACGCAGCCGAGCACCGGCGAATACTCAGGAGCGGAGAAGCGGGACGCATGTCAGGCCGCCTCCCCGGCCTGGAGGGTTTTCTCGTAGTCCGCCGGTGACATCATCTGCAGCGCCGAGTGCCGCCGACAGTGGTTGTAGTTCTCGATCCAGGCGGAGACCCGGGCCCGGGCTGCGGCCCTGGTCGCGAAGTGCTCCAGGGCGCGCAGCTCAAATTCCAGGGTCGAATGCCAGGACTCGATGACCTGTACCGCTTCAAAACTCGTCGATTACTGCCTGACCAGCGGGTTCGCGGAGTCGTTCATGCGGCTCTGTAATACTCGTTGATGAGGCCGCCGAGTACCTTCCGGACCTGGACGGGTGCGCCGGGCACCATGATGGCCGGCGTGTCGTGGTCGGGCGGTCGTTGCTGGCGGGACTGGTGCGGGCGGTGGCCGTTGTAATGGCTGGTGAACTCGCTGAGGACTGATCGCAGGTGCCGTTCGCCGTAGATCAGCATCCGGTCGGTGCACTCGGACCGTACGGTGCGCACCCACCGCTCGGCATAGCAATTGGCTCGGGGCGTCTGCGGTGGAATCTTCACGATCTTCACGTCTTCGCTCCCAAGGATCTCGTCGAAGGCGCTGGTGAACTTGGCGTCACGGTCACGGATGAAGAGGCGGAACGCGTTGATCCGGTCACCGAGGTCCATCACGAAGTTGCGGGCCTGCTGCTCTGTCCAGGAGCCGTCCGGGTTCGCGGTGACCCCGAGGATGTGCACACGCCGGGTCGCCACTTCCATGACGAACAGCCCGTATAGGCGTTTGAGGAAGATCGTGTCCACGTGGAAAAAATCGTAGGCTAGCAGGCCGTCGGCCTGAGTGCGCAGGAAGGCCCGCCAAGAGGTGCCGACGTTCCGCGGGGCCGGTCCGCGCCGGCGGCGGCGCAGGATCCGCCGCACGGTCGCCGCGCTGATGTGGTGGCCGAGACGAGCCAGTTCGCCGTGCACCCTGCGGTACCCCCAGGCAGGGTTCTCCCGCGCGAGCCGCAGCACCAAGTCCTGGATCTCCCGGCTGGCCGCAGGACGTCCGGGCCGGTTGGGATAGGTCCATGAACTCGCGACCAGGCGGCGGTGCCAGCCCAGCAGCGTCCCTGGCGTGACGAGCCGGTGACACCGGAGCGCCCGCTGGAAGCAGCCGGGCCAGCGCAGTCAGGACTGCCCGGTCGGCCCAGTCCAGCTTCGGCCGGGTGACCTGGCGCTGGAGCACCGTGATCTCATGGCGGAGCACCATGATCTCCGCGTCCTTGGACGTCTGCCCGTGGCCCAGCAGCACCAGCCAGCCGAACACACGGATCACGATCAGGTACAGCAAGCGAAGGGTCATGAACCGCGATCCTGGCGCATGCGTCTACTCAACCAAGCCGCAGGTCACAGTGCACACGCGGAGTTCTAGAGCGGTACAGGGGCGTGAGCGGGGAGTTCGTCATCATCGGCGAGCACAGCGGATTGCGGATCGTGACCGACTCCAAGGGCATGATCACCGCGACCCTGCGCGCGGTTGGCCACAGCGGCCACAGCGCGTACCCATGGCGCGGCGACAATGCCCTGATCAAGTTGCAGGCCAGCCTGGCCAACCTGCTGGCCGCCTACCCCGTCGCCAGCGAAGAGGCCTGGCGGACCACCGTCAACCTCGCCCGGATCCAGACCCCCAACCAGGCCTGCAACCAGATCCCGGCCCTGGCGGAGGCATGGATTGACATCCGCTTCCCCCCCGAAGATACCGACCTGAACGGCAAGAGCGCTGCGGAGATAGCCGCATACCTGGCGTCCTTCTGCGAACCCGGCGTCACCCCGGTGATCAATCATGCTGACCCGCCGCACCACGCCGACCAGCACCGCCCAGAGATACGCAGCCTCCAGCAAGCCGTGGAAAACCAGGGGTACCGCGCCGATTTCCTGCGCAAGCATGGTGCCGCAGACGGACGTTTTTACTATCAGCGGGGCACTGACGCCGTCATTTTCGGCGTCGGCGGCGACGGCCTGCACAGCCCCGACGAGTACGCCGACACCACCACCATCGCTCCGTACCACCGGGCGCTCAAGGAGTTCCTCAACAATCCGACCGGCCGGTAGGGGCGGGTGCGGTACGGGCTCGAGACGATCCTGCCGAGGATGCTGATAAGGCGGCAGAGTAGTCGCGGAGCGTAGTGGGCCAACGGTCGCGATACGCACGAAGATCCACCGATCTGGCGCCAATCCCACCCGCGCTGGCAGGGTGTCCCGCTCGTACAAAACAGTAACTCCGTTGCCATTTCAGTCACGGACGCAGAGTTCTCCGACGGCATGAGGTTTCGCCAGAACCGGCTGGCCTGGCACCCACGGCCCTTGGCGGTATGCCTCGCCATGTCCGGGCATGCGCTTGAAGATGGCCTTGAGGCTGTCGAGCCCGGCCAGGTTGCCGAGGACAGCGTTGAGGTTTGCGGCTGGCGGCGTGAGGGGCTGGTCGGCTGCCTGCAACGGCCAAGGTCCTTATGTGCCGGGACGTTTGGCACTGGGCAGGGACGGCCCACGGGGCAACGGTGAATGCCTGGCGCTCGCGCCCCGCAGGATGAGGGGGGTGCGCGATGATCACTCAGATTCCCCGAGCCGCAGCCACGATGGCCGGGCCGGCGGGTGCCGCAGAGTCAGATGAGGACCGGGTGATCCTTCGCGATGGCTCCAGCGTTGTGATCCGGCCGCTGGCCACCGGGGATGTCGCGGCGATCGCCGCGTGGTTCGAGGGACTGGGGCCAGAGACGCGGCATGCGCGCTTCCTCGGCAGCGTCGCAATGCTGGATGACCGGACACGCTCGCAGCTCGCCCAGGTTGACCACCGCGACCACGAGGCCCTTACAGCGGTGACACCCGACGGGGCAGTCGTCGGGATCGCGCGGTATATCCGGCTTCAGCAGTCCTCGACGGCGGAGGTAGCCGTCGCCGTGGCTGACCACTGGCGGGGGCGGGGAATCGCCAGCCTGCTCCTGCAGCAGATCGCAGCGCGAGCTCGCGCGGCGGGCATCGACCGCCTGACCGCGCTATGCCTTGCGTCGAACACCGCAGTCCTGCGCCTTCTCAGCCGGCTCGGCCAGATGACAACCAGCCCACCGGTAGCGGAGGTCATCGAGGTACAGATCAACCTATTGCCGCGTCGCTGAGGGCACGCCCGGCGCTGCGACGAATTCTCGGTTCGGGACGCGGTCGCATCCAGGTCTGGATATCCGCGCAACCCAATCACCCGGCATTACTCATCCATAACAGGATGATCTGGCGTCCGTGTGATCCACAGGCCGCTGATTACTCACCCGCCCGTATTCGGCGTTATGCATGTCTTTTCCGGCCTATGTAAAGGTCTACTGCGATTACCGCCTGTATTCACCGAACTCGCGGCGAGGCTGCAGTACGGCACAAGACGTGTGGCGGTACGCCGCCATCCAGCCATCGACGGTGGCGAGGATCTGGCACCGGTAGCCTCAAGCTCCGGGCGGGACCTAGCGGTCGGCGCCCGGCCACATCCCGTGCGCCGCGTCGCGCCTGGTTCCTCACGTGGCGCACCAGTGCGCCGGTCCGCGCGCAGGGCTGCGCCACGGCGCAACCCTGCGCCTGAGCGGCGCAATGCACAAGCAGGCCCAGCGCCGGATGGACATCATCGGCGCGACGCGCCGAGCCCGCGCGCTGAGCCTGCCGTCAGCGAACGTGCGGCCCTGGCCAGCGGGCGCCGGTCGCGGGAGCCATCAGACCGGCTGGGACGGCCAGTGTGGCTGGACTACTTGCAAATGCAGCAACAGTCACTGGCAAGAAATGGGCGTCCAGGGGGGCCGGGTGGTGACCAGATGGCAAGAGTCACGGGACCGATGACAGGGCGATTCGCGCAGGTGACAGGGTGACCAGCGCCGGTTCAGCGCCTGGAATCCGGTGTCCTGCCAGCAGCCCCAGCCCGGGGAATGTGCCCGATCCGAACACACGAACGGCGGCCCACCCGGCCGCCGTTGCTGTACTTTCCTGCTGTACTACCCGTTCGATTTGTTCGAATTTCTCCTTTGACCTGGGTGGAGCTAAGCGGGCTCGAACCGCTGACCTCTTGCATGCCATGCAAGCGCTCTACCAACTGAGCTATAGCCCCGCAACGTCGCGTCCCAGGGGACGCGAACCGCAGACAGCATACCGGTTTCCCGGCATACCTTCGAACCAGGTTGATCCATCACCGGCCGCCGTCGCCCCAGAACCCTCCCGAGCGCTCAATGCCCTCGCCCCCACGAGCCCTTTCCCGCCCAAACGGGCGCCCGGCCGCTCAACGGTCGTCGCTGAGTACGGGCTCCGGCAAGGTACCCGCGTTGTGCTCGATGAGCCGCCAGCGCTGGCTGCGCCGGGCCAGGACGGACCAGGCGCAGTTAGCCAGCGGCCCGATCACGCCCCACAGGTCCTCCGGAAGCCCGAGCAGCCGGGCCGCGCCCAGCCTGAGCGCCGCGCCATGGCTGACCACGACGGCCAGGCTGCCCGGCGGGAGGCCGTCGGCGATCCGTTCCAGCGCGGCACAGGCCCGCTCGGCCACCGCGGACGACGACTCCCCGCCCGGCGGCAGCCACTGCGAGTGCTCCACCGGGTACTGGGTGCGGATCTGCACGTCGGTGAGGCCTTCCCAGGCGCCGCCGTGCCGCTCGCGCAGGTCCTTGTCGGTCGTCACGGTCAGCCCGGCGAGCCGGGCCAGCGGCGCCGCGGTGGCCATCGCCCGGCTCAGGTCGGAGGCGATGATCCGGTCCGGCCGCAGCGCGGCGAGCAGCCCGGCCGCCCGCTGGGCCTGCGCTTCACCCACCTCGTCCAGCGTGATGTCCGTCTGCCCCTGGAACCGGCCCTGCACATTCCACGGCGTCTGCCCGTGCCGCCACAGCACCAGCCGGATCCGCCCGTCCGGCACGCTTCCGCCCGGCCCGGCCGCCTGGCCGGGCCGCTCTCTCGCAGTCAGCGGAAATCCCCGCCAGACGGCCGGCCCGGGCCCGCCGCAGCCGGGCCACCGGGACGGGCCCCAACCGGCTCAGGGAGTGGAAGCACCGGGCAGTCCTTCCAGAGCCGCTCCAGGGCATAAAACGCCCGTTCCTCCGTGTGCTGCACGTGAATCACGACGTCGAGGTAGTCCAGCAGGACCCAGCGGCCCTCCCGCTCGCCCTCCCGGCGCGCCGGCCGGGCTCCGGCCTTGCGCAGGCTCTCCTCGACGGCATCGATGATCGCCCGGACCTGGCGGTCGTTGGCGGCAGAACAGAGCAGGAACACGTCGGTGATGACGAGCTGCTCACTCACGTCGTAGGCGATGATGTCACTGGCCAGCTTGTCGGCCGCGGCTTCCGCGGCGATCTCCGCAAGCTCGATGGCCCTGGTGGTGGCAGTCACGTGTGGTATTCGTCCTCCTCGGCCGGGGACACCTCTCCCCTAGCGTCTCACGTCTGACCGGACAGGTCAGCGGGGTAATTCAGGGTATCCCGAACCGCCGGGCTAACCCACTCATGCCCGCGCGAGCCCGCGTTTCGCGTCACCCGGCCCTGGTACCGGGCAGGGGGCGCCCCGGCAGGGGACGCTCCCGGGCTAGGCCAGCCGGGGGGTTCCCGCAGTACAGTCGCCGCTTCGCGATGTACTGCACCACCCCGTCGGGGACCAGGTACCAGATCGGCTCGCCGTCCGCGACGCGCTCCCGGCACTCGGTGGACGAGATCGACAGCGCCGGGATCTCGATGAGGCTGGCCTCGTCGCCCGGCAGGCCCTGGCTGGACAGCTGGTGCCCGGGCCGGGTACAGCCGACGAAATGCGCCAGCTTGAACAGGTCTGCGGCGTCCTGCCAGGACATCATCCGGGACAGCGCGTCGGCCCCGGTGATAAAGAAGAACTCCGCCGCCTCCCCGCGCAGCGACCGCAGCTCACGCAACGTGTCGATCGTGTAGGTGGGCCCCGGCCGGTCGATGTCCACCCGGCTGACGGAAAACCGCGGGTTGGACGCGGTGGCGATGACCGTCATCAGGTAGCGGTCTTCGGAGGGTGAGACCTGCCGGTCATCCTTCTGCCACGGCTGCCCGGTGGGTACGAAGATCACTTCGTCCAGCGAGAAGAAGTGCGCCACCTCGCTGGCGGCGACCAGGTGCCCATGATGGATCGGGTCGAAGGTGCCGCCCATCACGCCGAGGCGGGGTACCCGCGGGGTCTCGCCTGCGGGCGGCTCCGGCGGGCAGATGTCACCAGCGCTCATGACGTGACTCTAGCCGTCCGGCCGGCGAACGCCTCCCGGCCGCCTGGCTAACGCGCCCGGCTTAGCTCAGCCCGGGCACCGGCGGGTCCCCGCCGGCCCACCTGACCACCCGGACGGCCTTGCCCACCTCGGTGCGCGGCACCGTGCCCCAGGGCAGCAGCCGGACGCCGATCCGCACCCCGAGGACGTTGCGCAGCCGCACTTCCAGCTCGGCCTGGGCCACGCCCGAGCCAGCGGGGGCCCGCTGCTCGCACAGTGCCACCAGATGCGGTGTGCCGCCCCGCTCGTCCACGACCAGCAGGTAGTCCGGGCTGACCGAGTCGTCCTCGAGCAGCACCCGCTCCACTTCGCTCGGGTAGATGTTCACCCCGCGGATGACGAGCATGTCGTCCCGCCTGCCGGTGACCTGGCTCATCTTCACCAGGGTCCGACCGCAGGCACAGGCGCCCCGGCGCAGCGCGGCGACGTCCGCGGTCCGGTACCGCAGCAGTGGCAGCGCCTCCCGGCTCAGGCTGGAGAACACCAGCTCGCCCGGGGTGCCGTCGGGCACGGGCGCGCCACTCGCCGGGTCCACGGCCTCGACCAGGAAGTGGTCCTCGTTGACGTGCAGTCCGTCGGCCGCCTCGTAGCACTCCGACGCCACGCCCGGCCCGATCACCTCGGACAACCCGTAGATGTCCAGCGCGCGCAGCCCGAGCAGTTCCTCGATCCGGGTTCTCAGCTGCCGCGACCACGGCTCCGCGCCGAACAGCCCGGCCCGCAGGTTCAGTCCCTCCCCGGGGCGCAGCCCCGCCTCGGCGAGTGCCTCGCCCAGCCGGATCGCGTACGACGGCGTGCAGGTCAGGATGTCCGGCTGCAGGTCCCGGATGAGCGTGACCTGCCGCGCGGTCATCCCGCCCGAGGCGGGCACGACCGCCGCGCCCAGCTCCACCGCCCCCTGGTGGATGCCCAGCCCGCCGGTGAACAGCCCGTAGCCGTAGGCATTGTGCACCAGGCTGCTGCGGGTAGCCCCCGCGGCCGCCAGCGCGCGGGCGCACATCCGCGCCCACAGCTGCAGGTCACGACGGGTATACCCGACCAAGGTCGGGTGCCCCCCGGTGCCACTCGAGCCGTGCAGCGCGACCATCTCTGCGCGCGGCACACCCAGCATGCCCAACGGATACGCTGCCCACAAATCCCGCTTCTCGGTGCTGGGCAGCCTGGGCAGATCCTCGAGGCTGACGTCGGCCCCCGCGGTCACGCCCGCCGCGCGGAGCCGCTCGGCCTGCACCCCGTCCAGGCTGAGCAGCCGGTGAACCAGGGTGCGCAGCCGTTCCGCCTGCAGTATCGCACGCTGCTCGGGCGGCATCGACTCGGCCTCGGGTTCGAACATCATCGTTCCCACCTCGTGCACATCGTCCCGAATTCGGCAGAAACCGCCGGGAGCCCGTCCAGCTTGTCACACCAGGCATCCGGCGCCGAGTCCTGCTACGAAGGGTAGCTATCCAGATTCGATGCGTGTTATCAGTCGGTCCAATCCGCTGACCTGCACGCCTCGAACTCCGGGGTGATGGATCCGCCAGGAGGCGGGTCCTGTCTTCCTTTGGGAGGAAGCTTCATGATCGGTACGAAACGGTTCCGGATACCGGGCACCCGCACGGTCGGGCTGGCGCTAACCGGCCTGATGGCCGCGGGCCTGGCCATCGCGTCCGGGACGGCCTTCGCGTCAACCTCGTCGCCGTCGGCCAGCATGTCCGGGATGAAGTCCGCCAGCTCGGCCCATGGCAGCCACAGGGGCTTCACCAAGGGCTTCTATGACGGGCACACGGTGTTGTTCTACTACTCGAAGAACTTCTTCTGCAAGCGGCCACCGGCCTCCACGGCCTCGTCGAAGTGCGAGGGCGGGACGAACTACACGCAGACCCCGTCGAGCACGTTCGACCCGCTGTACGTGATCGTCCCGCTCGGCTTCACCCCGCCGAAGTCCACCCTGCAGTGCCCGGCCGGCCGCTGCATCGACCACCCGCACACCATCGACCTCACCTCGGTGCTCGGCAGTGGGACCGGTAACCTGCCGCTTCCGGCGCACAGCCACATCGTGGCCACGGCGAACAGCCACCAGTCCGAGTGGTGGAACGTGGACATCGTCGGCGTCAAGAGCTTGGCGGCCTGGAACAAGCTCATCCGGGCCAAGAGCGCGCGTGAACTGCAGCACCTGCAGCGCACCAACCCCACCGTCACCGGCAATATCCCAACCAACCTGTTCCTTTACTTCGCCGTGAGGTAGAGGGCCCTGGCCGGTGCGGGCCGCGCTGTCCCCGAGGCGTGGCCCGCACCCCCAGGCTGGCCCCGGCCGTCTCCGGCACGCAGCAGCCGGGACCAGCCCGCCCAGGACCCGGCTCAGGACCCGGCCCAGCCCCCGGCATGTACGGCCGACCTCAGCAGCCTCGCAAACACAATGTCCCGCCGACCCCAGCGGCCCCACAGACAACGGTGCTCACAACCCAGCTTCGTGATCTTGAGTTAGGTGCCGTCAGGACGGCACCTAACTCAAGATCACAACCCGAGATTGGAGAGGTGCCGAAGATGGCTGAGCAACCGATCGCACCGGCGCAGGCGCCGGCCCGGGAAACATCGCTGCGCCGGTTCAGCTGGCGCCACGCGGCCGGGGGGGCCGGGCTGGCCGCCGGCGCCGTGATGGTGACCGGGGCGTTCCTGCCCTGGGTGAGCACGTTCGCCGGGCTGATCGGCATCCCCGGCGTCCGCGGCAGCAACGGGCGCCTGCTGGCCGCCGGGGGAATCGTCATCGCCGTGGCCGGACTGGCCCAGCTGATTCGGGGCGGCCGCTGGTCACGGTGGCTGATTGGCTATGCCGGTTTCGCCGCCACGTCGTTCGCCGGCTTCCTGCTGATCCAGCTGGCCGCCAGCATGCAAGCGCTGAGCACGGACTCGATGGTGGTGGCGCGCAGCGGACCCGGCCTGTGGGTCACTGCCGCCGGATCGGTGCTGGCCTTCGCCACCCTGTTCTTCCCGTCTTCCGGCCAGCGGGCCCTGGTCCGCCGGGACACCGGCGGCGGGCTGCTGGCCTGGGCCGCCGACCGGGAATCGGCCGGGTGGCGGCGCGGCATCCAGATCACCCTCGGCGTGGCCTGGCTAGCCGACGGCGGGCTGCAGCTCCAGCCGTTCATGTTCGGCCGGGGCCTCGTGAACCAGATCCTCGTGCCCTCGTACATGGGCAGCCCAGCCGGGGTCACCGGCCCGGCCATGGCCTTCACCCGGCTGGTCCTGCATGCCCCGGCCGCCTGGAACGCCGCGTTCGCGGTCAGCCAGCTGCTGCTCGGCGCCGCGCTGCTCTGGCGGCCGTCCGTGCGGGCGGCACTGGCCGCCAGCATCGTGTGGGCGCTGGGCGTGTGGTGGGTCGGCGAGGGGCTGGGCGGTGTGCTCAGCGGATCGGCCAGCCCGCTCACCGGCGCGCCCGGCGCGGTCATCCTGTACGCGCTGCTGGCCGTGCTGGCCTGGCCCGCCCCGGCCGGCCGGCCAGCGGCAGGCTCTGTCGCCGCGGGTAGCCCGCTGGGCCGCACCGGGGCCCGGGTCGCCTGGCTGGCACTGTGGGGCAGTTCTGCCTACCTCATCCTGCAGGCGGCGAACCGGGCGCCTCGTGCGCTGCACGACACCATCGCTGGGCTGGCGGCCAGGGAACCCGGCTGGGTCGCCGCCATGGACCGGGCGGTCGCCAGCACGGCCGGGAGTCACGGCACCGTGATCAGCATCATTGTCGCGGTGGTCTTCGTGGCGGTGGGCCTGGGGGTGTTCTGGGCAGCCAGCACGCGGGCCGCGCTGGTGCTCGGCGTGATCACGGCCGTGACGATCTGGGTGTTCGGGGAGAACTTCGGCGCGATCCTGGCCGGGCACGGCACCGACCCCAATTCCGGCCTGCTGCTGGTGCTGCTGGCCGCGGCGTTCTGGCCGCGGCGCCCCCAGCCGGCCCCGGAAGTTTCCGGTGATCACGGCGAGGTTGCGGCCACGTCGGTCAAGGAAATGGCGTGATGGCCGGCGGCGCCGCCCGGCGCCGCCGGATTGGTGGTGCTAGGCCGGCCGGCACTACCCGGGATACGGCCTAGCATGGCTGGCATGACCACTGTGCCGGATCGTGCCCGCGTCCGCCTTCCCGGGATCAGCTCGCGTGCCTACGAGCACCCCGCTGACCGGTCGGCGCTGGTAGCTATGCGCAAACTCACCGGCTTCGACGTGCTGCTCAAGCGCCTGGCCGGGCTGTTCAGCGACCGGAGCCTCCGGCTGCTGTTCCTGGCCAGCTCCGTGCGGGCGTCCAACGAGCAGTTCCCCGACCTGTACCAGCTGCTGCTGGACGGGGCTGCCATCCTGGACCTCCCTGAGGTACCCGAGCTTTTCATCTCGCAGAACCCGATGCCGAACGCGATGACGCTCGGGTCGGACAAGCCGTTCATCGTGATCACTACCGGCCTGGTCGACCTGCTGGACGCTGAGGAGCACCGGTACGTGATCGGGCACGAGCTCGGGCATGTGCTGTCCGGGCACGCGGTGTACCGGACCATGCTGTTCCACCTGACCCGGCTGGCCACCCGGCTGGCCTGGTTCGCCATCGGCTACATCGGCCTGCGGGTGATCATCGCCGGGCTGGAGGAGTGGTACCGCAAGTCCGAGCTGTCCTGCGACCGGGCCGGCGTGCTGGCCAGCCAGGACCCTGCGGCGGCGCGACGGTCGCTGATGAAGATCGCCGGCGGCTCGCGGATTTCCGAGCTGAGCCCGGACGAGTTCCTCAGGCAGGCCCATGAGTACGACGCCGTGCCGGACGTGCGGGAGGGCCTGCTGAAGATGCTGCAGATGCAGGGCACCACGCACCCGTTCGCGGTGGTGCGGTTCGCCGAGCTGGACCACTGGGTGGCCGACGGCGAGTACGCCGACATCCTGGCGGGCAATTACCCGCGCCGAGAGGACGACAGCGGCACTAGCATCGGCGACGAGTTCGTGGCCGCCGCCAAGGCCTACCAGGACTCGTGGAGCCGGTCCTCCGACCCGTTCATCGGCCTGGTCAAGGGAGTCGCCGAGACCACGGTGGGGGCCGGGGAACGGATCTTCGAGGGCCTGTTCGGCCGCCGCGGCGGCAGCGACAGCTAACCGGGCGCCCAGCTCAGGGTCCGGCCGGCGGAAGCAGCAGCTGACCCGGCTGCCCGGGCGCCCAGCTCAGGGGTCCGGCCGGCGGAACCGCAGGCGTACCGCCGGCCACGCCAAGCCATGCGCCCAAGAGCGGGGTCCGCGCCGAGGGAACCATCTGCCGAGGCCGGACAGCCAGCGGTTTCGCCGGACGCCCAGCGTTCCACGAGGGACCGTTCAGCGGGCCCGGCGGCGCGGGCCGACCAGCAGTACCAGGTCGTCGCGGTGCACGATCTCCCGCTCGTACTCCGGCCCCAGCTGGGCGGCCAGTTCCCGCGTTGACCGGCCCATCATGGCCGGAATCTCGGCCGCGTCGTAGTTGACCAGCCCGCGGGCGATGACCTGGCCGGCCGGGTCGCACAGGTCCACCGGGTCGCCCGCGTCGAAACCGCCCTCCACGCCGGTGATCCCGGCGGGCAGCAGGGACGCGCGGCCCGCCCGGATCGCGGCCGCCGCGCCCTCGTCGAGCAGGAGCCGGCCCCGGCTGGCCGCCGCATGGGCCAGCCACAGCTGCCGGGCGGCCGGGCGCCGCCCGGCCGGGGCGAAGTAGGTGCCGACCGCCTCCCCGGCCAGCGCGTCCCGGGCCGCGGCCGCACTGGCGACCACGGTGGGGATGCCCGCCTCGGTGGCGATCATCGCGGCATCCACCTTGGTGACCATGCCGCCGGTACCGACCACGATGGTGCCCCCGGCCCCGGCCCGGCCCAGGGTCACCCCGGCCAGGTCGGCCTGGCTGCGTACTTCGGGGATCCGCCGCGCCCCGGGCAGCCGCGGGTCGGAGTCGTACAGCGCGTCCACATCGGACAGCAGGATCAGCGCGGCCGCCCGGACCACGTGCGCGACCAGCGCCGCGAGCCGGTCGTTGTCGCCGAACCTGATCTCGTGGGTGGCGACGGTGTCGTTCTCGTTGACGATCGGCAGCACGCCCAGTTCCAGCAGCCGGGCCATGGTCCGCTGCGCATTGCGGTAGTGCCCCCGGCGCATCAGGTCATCCGCGGACAGCAGCACCTGGCCGGTGCGCACCCCGTGCCGGGCGAAGGCGGCACTGTACCGGGCGACCAGCAGGCCCTGCCCGACGCTCGCGGCGGCCTGCTGGGTGGCCAGGTCCCGGGGCCGGCGCGGCAGGCCGAGCGGCGCCAGGCCGGCCGCGATCGCGCCGGAGGACACCAGCACCACCTGGGTGCCGCCGCTGACCCGGGCGGCCAGCGTCCCGGCCAGCGCGGCGATCCGGTCCTCGTCGATGCCGCCCCGGGCGGTGGTCAGTGACGACGAGCCGACCTTGACAACCACGCGGGAGGCCGCCGCGATATCGGCCCGCTGCCCCGCCGCGGTGCCGGCCGCTCCCCCGCCCCGGCGCCGGCCCGCTTCCCTGCCGGTACGGCAGGCTCATCCAGCCGGGCAGGCGTGCCGTTCATGGGGCCAGTCTGCGATCGGTGCCGCGGGGGCCGAGACCAGGCCGGTCCCCGGCCGGGATGTCCCGGTCCCAGTCGAAGACCACGGCGTCGTCCCCGTTGCCGATCATCACCTCGGCTCCGTCCTCGGCGCCCGCCTCGGCCAGTGCTTGCTCCACGCCGAGCTTGGCCAGCCGGTCGGCCAGGAAGCCGACCGCTTCCTCGTTGGCGAAGTCGGTCTGCGTCACCCAGCGCCACGGCTTCTGCCCGCGGATCAGGAAGGTGTTGGGACCGGTCGGCTCGATCACGAACTCCGGGCCGCCGGCCGCTGCGGCCGGATCACCCGCCGGGTCGGCTCCGGCACCGGGGTGGCCGCCCGGACCTCGGCGACCACCGCCGCGAGCGCGAAGCCTAGCTCGCGGATGCCTTCCCGGGTGGCGGCGGAAACCGGGCATACCGTCAGGCCACGTCCGGCGAACACCTCCGCGGCCTGCTCAGCGACCTCGCGGGCGGCCGGCACGTCGACCTTGTTGAGCGCGATGATCCGCGGGCGGCCGCTCAGGTCCGCGCCGGTCTCCGCCTGATAGGCGGCGAGTTCGGCCTCGATCACGTCGAAGTCGGCGACCGGGTCCCGGCCCGGATCGCCGCTGGCGGACGGCGCGGCACAGTCGAGCACGTGCACCAGGACCGCGCAGCGTTCCACGTGCCGGAGGAAGTCCAGGCCCAGTCCCTTGCCCTGGCTGGCCCCCGGGATGAGGCCGGGCACGTCGGCCACCACGAACTGGGTGTCCCCGGCCTCGACCACGCCGAGGTGCGGGATGAGCGTGGTGAACGGGTAGTCGCCGACCTTGGGCCGGGCCGCGGACATCACGCTGATGAGCGAGGACTTGCCGGCGTTGGGGAACCCGACCAGCCCCGCGTCGGCCACGGTCTTGAGTTCCAGCACCAGGCTGGCCTCCGTACCCGGCTCGCCGCGCAGCGCGAAGCCGGGCGCCTTGCGCCGGGTGGAGGCCAGCGCCGCGTTACCCAGGCCACCGTGGCCGCCCTGGGCGGCCACGTACCGGGTCCCGGCGCCGATCAGGTCGGCCAGGACCTCCCCGTGCTCGGTCTTGACCACGGTGCCGTCCGGGACGCCGACGACCAGGTCGGCCCCGGACGCGCCGTTGCGGTTCGACCCGGAGCCCTGCTTGCCGTTCCCGGCCCGGCGGACCGGGCGGCGGTGGAAGTCGAGCAAGGTAGCCACATTGGGCTGCACCTCAAGGATGACGTCCCCGCCGTGGCCGCCGTTACCGCCGTCCGGGCCGCCGAGCGGCTTGAACTTCTCCCGGTGCACCGAGGCGCAGCCATGCCCGCCGTCGCCGGCCTTGATGCGCAGGAGTGCCTGGTCCGCGAACTCCGCCACTGCCCCTCCCTCCGGGGTTGGAGTTCTCATGCATCAGGGGCGGACCATCCACGGTCCGCCCCTGAATGCGCGTGCTGGCTTTATGCGCTGCCGCGGCGGCCTAGTCGGCCGCCGGGGCGCCGTCGCGGAGCCCGGGCCCGGCGACGATGCTCACCGCGCGGCGGCGACGTACGCTGCCGAATTCGACGGTGCCGCTGATCAGGGCGAACAGCGTGTCGTCACCACCCCGGCCGACACCGGGACCGGGGTGGAAGTGCGTGCCGCGCTGGCGCACGAGGATCTCGCCCGCGTTGACCTGCTGCCCGCCGAACCGCTTGACGCCGAGGCGCTGCGCCGAGGAGTCCCGGCCGTTCCGGCTGGATGAGGCGCCCTTCTTGTGTGCCACGTCAGTTCTCCTTCTCCGCCCCTGCCGTGGCGGCCTTGGCCGAGTCGCCGCGGGCGGCACCCGTCTTTGCCGCGCCGGTCTTCGCGGAACCGCCCTGGGCCGTCTCGATACCGGTGATCCGCAGCTGGGTGTAGTGCTGCCGGTGACCCAGGCGGCGCCGGTATCCGGTCTTGTTCCGGTAGTGGATCATGTTGATCTTGGGTCCGGCCACCGAGCCCAGGATCTCCGCGGTGACCTGGTATCGGCCCAGCTCGGCGGGGCTGCTGATGACGT
The DNA here is from genome assembly GCA_963829725.1 of uncultured Actinomycetes bacterium. Classification (GTDB taxonomy): domain Bacteria; phylum Actinomycetota; class Actinomycetes; order Streptosporangiales; family Streptosporangiaceae; genus RYN-230. Next base: position 30,918 of record CAWHJW010000002.1, read on the forward strand.
TGCCGTCATCCACCACGAGCAGGGCCGGCAGCGTCACGCTGGACCCGACATCACCGGCGAGCGTGTTGACGGTGAGGACGTCGTCCACCGCCGCTTTCTCCTGCCTGCCACCGCAGCGCACGATCGCGTACACCGACAACTCGCTCTCTACCTCGTGCGGCCTGCCTGGCGCCAGTGCCGCGCTCTGTCTCGTCCGGGCGGCCATGCCGCCGCGTTGGTCGGGTCATGCCGTGGCGTGGGCCCGCCGCACCGCCCGCAAACGCGGGATGGCATCGGGATGAGGACCTGCCTGCATCGCGCCAGCGGCATAGGGCATTACGGCCCGGACGCGCACTGTGCGCCGACCACTCAGGTTATCAGAATCCCGGTGTCCCCTCGTCCGGTGCGGCAGACGGCCACAGCTCCCCGGTTTCGGCCGGTTCGCCGGCGTCCGCCGGCTCGCCGGTCTCCGCCGCGGCCAGCCCGGGTGCCTGCGATTCCGGCCCCGGCTGCGGGCCATCCGGCGGCAGGTGATCCCCGGGGGCCGGCTCGTCCGGCATGGGCAGCAGCTGGCCGGCCAGGGCCGGGTCCACCGGGGCCAGGCCGGCCGGGTCCACCAGGTCCGGGGCCGCCTGGACCGGGGCGGCCAGGTCCGGGGCGGCCGGGCTGGCGCTTCCCTCCGGCACCGTGGAGTCCCCATTCGCGCCGGTATCGACCGGCATAGCGGTCTCCGCCGGCACAGCGGCATCAACGGCCACAACGGCATCAACGGCCACAGCCGCCTGCCCGGCCGAGCCGGACCGGCGGCGGCGCCGGCCTCCGGGCCGCTCACCGCGCGCGGAGCCACCCGTCACCCCGGCTGGCTGCTCCTGGTCAGCACCCTCGGGCCCGGAGGTGTCGTCCGCAGTGGCCACGGCGGCCGCGCGGTCACGATCGGCACCCCGGCCGTTCCGCCCACCCTGCCCGTTGCGGTCGTCCTGCCCATTCCGGTCGCCCTGGCCGTTGGCCCCCTGAGCCCCAGCGCGATCCGGCTGACCGTTCCGGTCCTGGCGCCCGTTCCGGTCCTGCTGGCCGTTCTGGTCGTGACGCCCGTTCTTCTCCTGGCGCCCGCTCCGGTCGCCCCGGCCGCCCGCCTGGCGTCCTTCCTCGGCACCGCCGCGGCCGCGCTGGCCGCCGGTGGGGTCGGTCAGGTCCACCGAGATGATCCGGCCGCTCCCATTGCAGCAGTCACAGGGCTCGGAGAAGGCCTCGAGCAGCCCCGAGCCGACCCGCTTGCGGGTCATCTGGACCAGGCCGAGCGACGTCACCTCGGCGACCTGGTGCTTGGTGCGGTCCCGGGCCAGGCACTCGAGCAGCCGCCGCAGCACCAGCTCGCGGTTGCTCTCCAGGACCATGTCGATGAAGTCGATGACGATGATGCCGCCGACGTCGCGCAGCCTCAGCTGCCGGACGATCTCCTCGGCCGCCTCGAGGTTGTTCCGGGTGACCGTCTCCTCCAGGTTCCCGCCCTGGCCGGTGAACTTCCCGGTGTTGACGTCCACGACCGTCATGGCCTCGGTGTTGTCGATGACCAGCGAGCCGCCGCTGGGCAGCCACACCTTGCGCTCCAGTGCCTTGGCCAGCTGCTCGTCGATCCGGTACTGGGCGAAGACGTCCTCATCGTCCGACCAGTGAGTGAGCCGCTCGGCCAGATGCGGCGCCACGTAGCGGACGTACTCGTGGACCAGGTCCCAGCCCTCGTCCCCCGCCACCACCAGCGACGCGAAGTCCTCGTTGAAGATGTCCCTGACCACCCGGATGGTCAGGTCCGGCTCGCTGTAGAGCAGCTCAGGCGCGCTGGCGGTCTTCGACTTCTGCTCGATGGCCTCCCACTGCGCGGACAGCCGGGCCACGTCGCGGGACAGTTCCTCCTCGGTGGCACCTTCCGCGGCGGTACGCACGATCACGCCGGCACCGTCCGGCATGACCTGCTTGAGGATCTGCTTGAGCCGGGTCCGCTCCTTGTCCGGCAGCTTGCGGCTGATGCCCATCATCGAGCCGCCGGGCACGTACACCAGGTATCGGCCGGGCAGGCTCACCTGGCTGGTCAGCCGGGCGCCCTTGTGCCCCACCGGATCCTTGGTCACCTGGACCAGGACGGACTGGCCTGACCTCAGCGCGGACTCGATGCGCTTGGAGTCGCCCTCCAGGCCGCTGGCATCGAAGTTGACCTCCCCGGCGTACAGGACCGCGTTGCGGCCCTTGCCGACATCGACGAAGGCGGCCTCCATGGAGGGCAGCACGTTCTGCACCTTGCCCAGGTACACGTTACCGACCATGGACTGATGCGTGGCCTTGTCCACGTAGTGCTCGACCAGCACCCCGTCCTCGAGCACCGCGATCTGGGTACGGTCGTGCAGCTGCCGCACCACCATGACCCGGTCCACTGACTCGCGGCGCGCCAGGAACTCCGACTCGGAGATGACCGGCGGGCGGCGCCGCCCGGACTCGCGGCCTTCCCGGCGCCGCTGCCGCTTCGCTTCCAGCCGGGTCGAGCCGCGCACCGCCTTGACGTCGCTGGCCGACACCGGCTCGTCACTGCCGGGCGCGCGTGGCACCCGCACGTGGACCACCGTGTTCGGCGGGTCGTCCGAGGATGGCTGGTCAGCGTCGGCGGATGACCCGCGGCGGCGGCGCCGCCGACGGCGCCTGCTGCCGGGCTGCCCGTCGTCCGCGTCGTCCGCGCCATCGGCCCCGTCGCCAGCGGTCCCGTCGCCAGCGGTCCCGGGGGCCTGCTCGTCGTCGGCGCCGGCGCTCTCGGCCTTCTTGCCGCGCGGCGGGGCGGCCCCGTCCGGGCGCCCCTCAGCGGCCCGGGCCGCCCGCGAGCTGCCGGTCCGGCCGCCCGAACGCGGGCCATCGGCGGTCTCGGCCTCGGCTGCGTCCCCGTCCCCGTCCCCGTCCCCGTCCTGGCCGCGGCCGCGGCCGCCCCGGCGGCGCCGGCGGCGGGTTGACCCGTCGGCAGCGTCCGCTGCGGTGTCCTCGGCGGCCGCCTCGCCGGTACCGGTCTCGTCGTCGCCGGGCTCCTCGGCCCGGGCTGCCTTCCCGCGCTCCGGGGGCTGGTCAGCGGCGGGAGGCTGGAAAATGACGGGCGGCGGCTGGAACGTGGCCTGCGGTATGACCGGCGGCACCGCCGCAGCGGGCGGGGTGGCCGGGCTGGCCGCCGGGGAGAGCGGAACCGCCGACGGCACCAACGGAGCACCAGAGGCGGCGGGAGGCGTGACCACCGGAGCCTCGGCTAGGTCCTCAGGTGGCGGGCCCGCGGCCCTGGTCGCGGCCCGCCTGGGACGGCGGGCCCGGCGGGCCGGGGCAGCGGATTCAGCCGCGGCCCCCGGCGCCGCCGCGCCACCCGTGCTGTCGGCTGCGACTGCAGTGCTATCGGCTGCGCCAGCAGTGCTATCGGCTGCGCCAGCAGTGCTATCGGCTGCGCCAGCAGTGCTATCGGCACCAGACGGCACGGCCGCACCGGCGGCCGCGCTCGCGCTGTCCCAGGCCGCCGGCCCGCCAGTGATAGCGTCACCGCCGCTGGCTGGCTGGCCAGCGGACGGCCCGGTCAGGCCAGGCGCCCCGCTACCTCCGTCATTCTCACTGTGGTGCGGCGTGCCGCTGTGCTGTTCGTCGTTCAGCTCGGTTTCGAGCATCCGGGCTATCTCCCGTCAGGCTCCCGGGCGCGTGGGTTCCGCTGGAACCCGCCGCTCCGCGCGGGAACTGGTCGTACGCGCTCACCTGGACCGCGTCGGCCGGTACGGCCGACGGCGCTCCGGGGCGCGTTGTCTCAACATGGTCCTGCGCCGCGCCCGGCCGGGGCGGCTGGGGTACCGCCGCGTGGGATGCCCAGCTCCCAGGAGACCCGGCGGGCGTTTCATGCCCGGCGGGCCCGGCTGCGGCCACCACTGCCACGAGCGATCCCTGCGCCACCCGGGTCACCAGCGGTGGTGCCGACGGCGCAAGCCCAGCCACACGGCGAAGTGCAGTCAGGATGTCATCGGGTCGGACGGCAGGTGTCAAGTGCCGAACAACCATTCGAAGTATCGCATACCCGGCGCCGGCGTCCTCCGCGGCACGCCAGCCAGCGGAGATGCTGACCACTGCGGCGCGGGCGTCCATCCGCCGGATTCCCTTGCTGGTCAGGCGCTCGACCTCGACAGCATCGTTGGCGAGGAAGGCGTCGGCCGCCGCGGCGGCCTGCTCCTGCCCGATCCCGGGAAGCGCCATGTCCCACAAGGATGCCTCAAACGCCATGGCACCCAGGGAACCGGCTTCCTCGGTCACGTCTATCACATCAATCCCGTCCGGTAGGGCCGCATCGAGCTGGTCGGCTACCTCGGAGGCGACGCACACATCCGTCAGCGAAATCTCCAGGTACTCGGCCTCACTCGCCGTCCCCGTCGGGGCCGCGCCAGCGTAAGAGATCTTCGGGTGCGGGGTGAAACCGGCGGAGTAGGCGATGGGCAGCCCTGCCCGGCGCACTCCCCGCTCAACGGCCCGCGCGACGTCTCTGTGACTGGCGAATCGCATCCTGCTTCTTTTAGCGTACCGGACGATAAGCCGCTGGACGACGGGTGGCGGATCAGCCCTGCGTGTCGGCGAGTCAGGCACTGGCATCGGCCTGCCGTCCCGGCCCGGCGACGGTCAGCGGCAGCAGGGTGCGCCCGGTCGGGCCAGCCTGGATCTCGGTGCCCATCGCGGGGCAGACACCGCAGTCGTAGCACGGCGTCCAGCGGCAGTCGTCCACCTCGGCCGCCCCGGCCGGGTCGATGGCCTCCTGCCAGTCCTGCCACAGCCAGTCCCGGTCCAGGCCCGCGTCGAGGTGGTCCCACGGCAGCACCTCGCTGTAGTCGCGCTCCCGCGTGGTGTACCAGTCCAGGTCGACCGGGCCGCCGGCCAGCGCCTGCTCCGCGCTGCGCACCCAGCGGTCATACGAGAAGTGCTCACTCCACCCGTCGAACTGGGCGCCGTCCTGCCACGCGGCCTGGATCACCTTGGCCACCCGCCGGTCACCACGGGACAGCAGCCCCTCGATGATGGACGGGCGCCCGTCGTGGTACCGGTAGCCCACGGCCCGCCCGTAGCCGGGGTCGGCGCGCAGCGCCGCGCCGAGCTTGCGCAGCCGGGCGTCCACGGTCTCGTGGCCGCACTGCGCCGCCCACTGGAACGGGGTGTGCGGCTTGGGCACGAACCCGCCGATGGACACGGTGCACCGGATGTCCTTGCGGCCGGACGCCTCCCGCCCGGCCTGGATGACCCGCCGGGCCAGGCCGGCGATGGCCAGCACGTCCTCGTCGGTCTCGGTGGGCAGCCCGCACATGAAGTACAGCTTCACCTGCCGCCAGCCGCTGGCGTAGGCGGTGGTCACGGTGCGGATCAGGTCTTCCTCGGTGACCATCTTGTTGATCACCTTGCGGATCCGCTCGGACCCGCCCTCCGGCGCGAAGGTGAGGCCGGACCGCCGGCCATTCCGGGATAGCTCGTCGGCGAGCGTCACGTTGAACGCGTCGACCCGGGTGGACGGCAGCGACAGCCCCGTGCTGGTGCCCTCGTAACGGTCGGCCAGCCCGGTCACGATCTGGTCGATCTCGCTGTGGTCGGCGCTGGACAGCGAGAGCAGGCCCACCTCGGAGAAGCCGCTGGAGGCCAGGCCGCGCTCGACCATGTCGCCGACCGCGGTGATGCTCCGTTCCCGCACCGGCCGGGTGATCATCCCGGCCTGGCAGAACCGGCAGCCCCGGGTACAGCCGCGGAAGATCTCCACGCTGAACCGCTCGTGCACCGACTCGGCCACCGGCACCAGCGGCTTGCGCGGGTACTGCCACTCGTCCAGGTTCATCACGGTGTGCTTGGCGATGCTGAACGGGACCCCGCTGCGGTTCGGCGCGACCCGCTTGATCCGCCCGTCCGGCAGGTAGTCCACGTCGTAGAACCGGGGCACGTAGACGCCGCCATCGATGGCCAGGCGTTCCAGCAGGCCGTCCCGGCCGCCCGGGCAGCCGGCCCGCTTCCACTCCTTGAACAGGGCCGAGATGGCCAGCACCGCCTGCTCCCCGTCACCGAGCACGGCGCCGTCGCAGAACTCGGCGATGGGCTCCGGGTTGAAGGCGGCGTGCCCGCCGGCGATCACTAGCGGGTGGCTCTCGTCCCGGTCCGCGGCGGACAGCGGGATGCCGGCCAGGTCCAGCGCGGTCAGCAGGTTGGTGTAGCACAGCTCGGTGGCGAAGCTGACGCCGAGCACGTCGAACGCGCGGACCGGCCGGTGCGCGTCCACCGTGAATTGCGGGATGCCATGCTCGCGCATCAGGCCGGCGAGGTCCGGCCAGACGCTGTAGGTGCGCTCGGCCAGCACACCATCGGTCTCGTTCAGCACCTCGTACAGGATCTGGATGCCCTGATTGGGCAGGCCGACCTCGTAGGCGTCCGGGTACATGAGGGCCCAGCGGACCTCCGCGGCGTCCCAGTCACTGACCACCGAGTTCAGCTCGCCGCCGACGTACTGGATTGGCTTGCGCACCTGGGGCAGCAGCGGCTCCAGCAGGGGGTAGACCGATTCCACAGGCATCGTCACAGCTTAGTCAGCTCTTCCAGCCCGGGAGACGGCCCCCGGAGCCCGCGCGCAGTGCCGGCCCGGGGGGACGACCCCCCGGAACCCCCCGCCCATCCGCCGGCTCGGAGAGGACACGCCTGCGGCGAGCCCCACCTCGCCGGCGGATAGTGAACAGTCACATGAAGACCTGGTGGCGCCGGTGCACCGACTGGAGGACGCCGATGGCGATCATGTCCGCGAACATGGCCGAGCCGCCATAGGACACGAACGGCAGCGGCAGGCCGGTGACCGGCATGATCCCGATCGTCATGCCGATGTTGATGAACGACTGCAGGCCGAACCAGATCGCGATGCCCGACGCCACCAGCATGCCGAACTGGTCGTCGGCCCGGCTGGCGATGCGCAGCGCGCGGAAGACCAGGATGGCGAGGACCGCGATGATCGCCGCGCACCCGGCGAAGCCGATCTCCTCGCCGGCCACGCTGAAGATGAAGTCGGTCTGCTGGTTCGGCACGAAGCTGGCCGTCACGAGCTGGCCGTGCAGCAGGCCGGTGCCGAGCATGCCGCCCGAGCCAATCATGATCTTGGAGTGCAGCGTCTCGTAACCGGTGCCGGTCGGGTTGGCCAGCGGATGCAGGAACGCGGTGAGCCGGTCCAGCTGGTAGCTGCGCAGCAGGTGCAGCTTGAACACGGCGATCACGGCCAGCCCGCTGGCCGCGGCCAGCCCGGCCACCCAGCGCAGCTTCAGCGAGGACAGCGCGATCATGCCGAAGGTGATCAGCGCCAGCAGGATGACCACGCCGAGGGCGGGCTCCCGCTCCACCAGGGCGATCGGGATCGCGGCCAGGGCGAGCACCCCGGCGGCGTGCCGGGGGCGCGGCACCTTGCCGCTGTCCCGCAGCTCGCCGAAGACAAGCGCGATCATCAGGATCAGCCCGATCTTGATGAACTCCGACGGCTCGATCTGGAAGCCGGCCGGCAGGTTGATCCAGGCCTTGGCCCCGTTGACCGAAGTGCCCAGCGGGGTGAGCACGGCCAGCAGGCCCAGCGTGGCGGCCAGGTAGACGATCGGGGCGAACATCCGGATCTGCCGGTAGTCCAGCAGGCTGACGACGGCCATGAAGACCAGCCCGAGAGCCACGTTGATTAGCTGCTTGACGAGGTAGCCGCGCGGGTCGGCGCTCGGCTGGGTGGCCGAGTAGACCAGCAGCGTGCCCAGCAGGCTGAGCGCCAGCACCGCCGCCAGCAACACCCAGTCGTACCGGCGCAGCAGGGAATCCTTCGCCAGCGCGCGGGCCAGCAGCGGCTTGCGCGGCTGGCCGAAGCTGGGGGTTCGCGGGGACGGATAGCTCCGTGTGCCGAGGCTCATCAGGAACCCCCATACCCGGCCGGGGCCGTGATACTGCCGTTCGCCGCGATGCCCGGCAGCGCGCTGGGCAGCCTGGCCGCCCGGGAACGCGGCCTGATGGCCTTCCAGGCCGTAGATATCGTCGTAGATCTGCCGCGCCGCGGGCGCGGCCACCTCGGCGCCGTAGTTGGAGTCCGGGATCATGACCACCACCACGTACTTCGGGTTGTTGCACGGCGCGAACGAGGCGAACACCGAGGTGACCGAGCTGTTGAACACCTCGGCGGTACCGGTCTTGCCCGCCACGCATACCTGGCCCCGCGGGAAACCGCCGAACGCCGAGGCCGCGGTGCCGTTCCCGGTCGTCACGTCCGCCAGCGCACTGCGGATGTAAGCCAGCGTGCCGCCAGCCACCGGCAGCCGCCGGATCACCGGCGGGTTGATCCGCTGGACGACCTGCCCGGACGGGCTGACTACCGCTTCGCCGATCCGCGGGCTGTACAGCGTGCCGCCGTTGGCCAGCGCAGCGTAGGCGTTCGCGAGCTGCAGCGGGGTGACCGACACGTAGCCCTGGCCGATGGCGGCGATGGCCGCCTCGCCCGGTTCCCACACGTTGCCGTAGTGGCAGTCCTGGTACTCGATCTGCTGCACGTACGTGCCGTTCGCGTTGCCGTACTTGCACCAGTCCTGGCCGGTGTGCGCGTTGCCCTTCCAGAAGTAGTAGAGCCATTCCCGGGTCGGGATGCTGCCCGCGCTCTGCTCGGGCAGGTCGATGCCCGGGGCAGCGCCGAAGCCCCAGGCCACCTCCATCTTCTGCATCTTCTGGATGGGGGCCTTCGGGCTGGTCACCGTGTTCTGGTTCGGGTGGTCGCCCTGATAGATCTGGTTGGCCAGCTCGTAGTAGACGGTGTCACACGAGATGACCAGCGCCTCGTGGAAGCTGATCGGCCCGATGCTGGGATTGCCGTCGTTGGCGAACGAGCGCCCGCCGATGTTGACCGTAGCCGGGCAGTCGTACAGGCCATCCAGGCCGTAGCCCGCCTGCACGGCCGCGGCCGTGGAGGTCACCTTGAAGGTGGAGCCGGGGGCGTACTGGCCCTGGGTGACCCGGTTCAGGATCGGCACGCTGCCCGTGGTCAGCAGCTTGTACTGCTGCTGGGAGATGCCGCCGGTCCACAGGCTCGGGTTGTAGTCCGGCTCGCTGGCCATGGCCACCACCCGCCCGGTAGTGGTCAGCACGACCGCGGCCCCGGTGGTGGCGCGCGGGTTGCCCTGCAGCTGCGCCTTGCGGATCGTGCTGGCCAGGATGTTCTGCACATCCCCCTGCAGCCGCGCGTTGATGCTGGTCACCAGGTCGTCACCGGGTTTGGGGGCGACAGAGCGGAGGACGCTGAGCTGCTGGCCAGTGCTGTTCACCGACAGCACCTGCTGGCCCGGCGCGCCCTGGAGCTGGGTGTTGTACTGCGCTTCCAGCCCGGCCTGGCCGACCAGGTCCTCGCCGGCGAACCCGGTGTCCGGCAGGTGCTGCTGCTTCATCTGCTGCGCGTTGATGGGGCCCAGGTAACCGAGCACCTGCGCCGGGTTGGCCCCGTCCGGCTGCGGGTACCTGGCCACCGGGTTGACGCCCGCGCTGACCCCGGGGTAGCTGGCGTGATCCTGCATGATCTGCACGGCGATCGCGGCCGGCACGTTCTGGGCCACCGGGATGGGCTGGTAGGGCGACCCGGGCCAGCACGGCCTGGGCACCGTCGCGGTGCACAGCCGCACCTTCTCGGTGAGCAGCGTGTCGGACATGTGCAGCAGCCCGGCCAGCTTGCGCAGCACCGCCTTGCCGCCGTCGGCCTGCGCCGCCAGGTCCATCATGTTCACGGTGACGACCAGGGAACTGGCGTTGTCCACCATCGGCAGGCCAGCGTCGTCCAGGATCTGGCCGCGGACCGACGGGGTGATCACGGTCTGCGTCTGGTCCTGGGCGGCAAGCCGCACATAGCTGCTGCCGGTCATCACCTGCAGGTACCACAGCCGCCCGCCCAGCGTGATGAGCAGCGCGGCAATCACCGTGTACAGCACGATGAGGCGCCCCCGCGAGGCGGGAATCATCGCAGCCCTCCTGTCCGCTTGCCGAAGAGGCGCCGGAGCGAGCGGCGCCGGGGGGTCAGCCGGCGGCTGGCCAGGGCCCGCGACTGCACGCCGCGAAACCGCGGCGAGTGGGCCCGGCCGGCCCCGGAGCGCCAGCGGGAGCGGTGCGGGCGGCGGCCGGCGCCGAACGCCCGGCGGCCGGTCAAACCCTTTGAACTACCCAACGACCGGCCGATGAACTGCCCGCCGCGCAATCCGCGGCCCGCCGCCGAGCCGCCGATCGCGCCATCCCGGCGGCGGGCCGCCGAGCCCAGCTTGAGGTGCACCGGGCGGGCCGGGCGGGTCAGCGTGACCCGGGTGCCGCTGGCCGAGCCGCCCTGCATGCTGCCGCCGCGCAGCCGGGGGCCGCTGGCCGGCCGCAGTGCGCGGCCACCCGCCCCGTCCCCGAGGAGGCCGCGGGCCCGGCCGAACGCGGCACCCGCCGTCACCCCGGCCCGGTACCGGCTGGCCCAGTCGCGGCTGCCCAGGTGCAGCTGGACCGGGCGGGAGGGCATCGGCCGGGGGACCCGGAAGCCGCTGGCCGACCCGCCGGGCATGGCCCCGCCGCCGCGCAGGTGCAGCTGCACCGGCCGGGACGGCGGGCGGTGCGGCACCCGGCTGCCGGTGCCCGGCCCGCCGGGCCCGGTCCCGGCCCGCAGGGCCCGCGCTTTGAGCCGGGGCGTGCCACCGGTCCCGCTGTCCCGGACCACCCCGCCGGATGGGGTGACCAGGCCCGCCGCCGCGGCCAGGGCGGACGCGGTCAGCGGCGGGTTCAGCGCGCTGGCCCGCAGCGCGGCCAGGCCCTGGGTGGCGATCAGCTGGCCGCGGGTCACCGCGTAGAGCACGAACGGGCTGAGCAGCACATCGCAGGCGACCGAGGCGGGCAGCAGATGCCGGGCCGCGGTCCAGGTGATGTCGGCGTCGCCGAACAGAATGCCGGTGAGCGCGTAGAGCAGTTCGCCGGCCGCCGAGCCGAGCGCCACGACGCCGATCGGCGCCCAGGCCAGCTCGTCCAGGCGCCCGGCCAGCCGCCCGCACGCGTAGCCCACCACGCAGAACACCAGGGCGTACTGCCCGACCAGGTGGGTGGCGGGCGGCGCGACATCCAGCGCCAGGCCGGCCCAGAACCCGGCCAGCGCGCCTTCCAGCGGGCCGCCGGTCAGTGCCAGCGCCACCACGGTGACCAGCACCAGGTCGGGGGCAGCCCCGAACGGCAGCCGGATGTTGTCAACCACCGTGAGCTGAAGCACGATCGCCACCAGCAGCAGGACCGCCGACATCGCGGCACGCCGCATGTCAGCCCCCCGGCCTGGTCGCGCCCGGGCTGGGCGTCGCGGTCGCCCCGGGACTGGCCGTCGCGCTGGCGCCAGGCGACGCCGTGCCGCTGGGCGTCGCGGACGGGGCGGGCACCGGCGGCAGCAGGGAGAACCGCGGGCTGGTCCGCGGCGCGACGATCACGACGCCGACCACGCCGAGCGCAGTGTCGTCCGCGTACGGGCGGACCAGGGCCACCTTGGTCAGCGACCCGGAGGTGCCTTCCACCCGGGTGATGACGCCGACCGGCACCCCGGGAACGTACGGCCGCCCACCGACCGACCCGAAGGTGACCAGCTGCTCACCCGGGTGCAGGATCGCGTTGACGTCGAAGACCTGGAGCCGGAGCAGTCCGCCGCCCGCCATCGACTTGCCGGTGCCGCTCACCACCCCGAGCTCGCCGCTGCCGGCCAGCCGCACCCCGACGGTGACGCTGGCGTCGGTGCTCAGCAGGACGGTGGACGTGGTCGCGGCAACCGAGGTGACGGTGCCGACCAGGCCCTGGCCGTTGAGCACGGTCTCGTCCGGTTTGATGCCGTCACCGCGCCCGGCGTCGATGGTGACCGAGTCGTCGTAGGCTCCCCCGGCCGCGATCACGCTGGCCGTGACGATCCGGTACCGGCCCCGGCCGCTCAGCTGCAGCAACTGGCTGAGCTGCCGCGCCGACGCCTGGTCGAGGTGCTGCTGGCTGAGCTGGGCCCGCAGCCCGACGACCTGCCGCTGCAGCGCGGCCACCTGGGCCTGCGACCCGCCGCCGGTCAGCCCGTCGGCGAACGCGCTGAATGGCCGGGAGACCACGCTGGCCGCGCTCTCCACCGTGCCGAACACGGCGCCGCCCACGCTGCGCAGCCCGCGCACCGGGGACGTGGCGCCGCCCCGGTAGTCAATCGTGATCAGTGCCAGCGCGGCGGCCAGCAGCACCCCGAGAACGAGGCGGGTCCGCCGGGTGTCGTGCACCAGGTCTCCTCACCAGCCAGCCGACCATCCCAGTGGGGAGCGGCCGCCACCGCAGCCTGCTCCGTCCTGCCTGATCGGGCGCCGTCACCGTCTGGATTCGGGAACCAGCACCTGACGCAGGGTATCGAAGTCCTCGACGCACTTCCCGGTGCCCAGCACCACGGAGTCAAGCGGGTTGTCGGCGACGTGCACCGGCATGCCGGTCTCCTCCCGGATCCGGTCGGACAGGCCGCGCAGCAGCGCGCCCCCGCCGGTCAGCGCGATACCCCGGTCCATCACGTCGCCGGCCAGTTCCGGCGGGCACTTGTCCAGGGTGGTCTTGACCGTGTCCACGATCAGTGAGACCGGCTCTTCGATGGCGCGGCGGATCTCCTCGGCCGAGATGACGATGGTCTTCGGCAGGCCGCTGACCAGGTCACGGCCCCGGATCTCGGCGTGCGGCTCGTCCGCCGACGGGTACGCCGAGCCCAGCGCCATCTTGATCTCCTCGGCGGTGCGGTCGCCGAGCATCAGCGAGTACTCCTTCTTGCCGAAGGTGATGATCGCCTGGTCGAGCTCGTCCCCGGCCACCCGGATCGACTGGGAGGTCACGATGCCGCCCAGCGAGATGACGGCGACCTCGGTGGTGCCCCCGCCGATGTCCACCACCATGTTCCCGGTCGGCTCGTTGACCGGCAGCCCGGCCCCGATCGCCGCGGCCATGGGCTCCTCGATGATGTAGACCCGGCGGGCGCCTGCCTGGTGGCCGGCCTCCTTGACCGCGCTCTGCTCTACGCCGGTGATGCCGCTGGGCACGGCGACTACGACCCGGGGCTTGGCCAGGTGGCGGCGGCGGTGCACCTTCTGGATGAAGTAGCGCAGCATCCGCTCGGTCACGTCGAAGTCGGCGATGACCCCGTCCTTGAGCGGGCGCACCGCGACGATGTTGCCGGGCGTCCGCCCGATCATCCGTTTAGCCTCGACCCCGACCGCCACGATCGCGCCCGTGTTGGTGTTCAGCGCCACCACGGATGGCTCATTGAGCACGATGCCGCGGCCCCGGACATAGACCAGGGTGTTCGCCGTGCCCAGGTCAACCGCCATGTCGCGGCCAAGAAACGCCAGCGCGTTGCTCATCAGGAACGAGAACCTTCCGAAAAGGGGCCTTGCGGGATGATCTCTGCTCTTATCGCCGCAGCTCAGGCGCCTGCCGCGCCGACCGCTCGTTATCCTTCATATTCCAGTGCTGGCCTGCCTAAACGGAGTCGGCACATAAGATCTTGCTAACCCCGCAAGACGGCGTCCGGTGCGTCGGATCCGTGTGTGAAGTCCTGCCCTGGTGGCAACGACTGAGCGCCGCCGATAGTGCCCCGGCAGCACTGAAATCCTATCGGTGCCGCGCTGGCCGGCCAGCGTCAGGAGGATCCGGCGCGCCGCCCCATGCGGATGGCCAGCACCCAGAATCCGGCGAAGATCACACCAAGCACGTACATCACCGGGACCACCACGCCGGCCGCGATGACCAGCACCTGGAGGAGGCTCCCGGCGATCAGCACACCGCGGGTCGCGGCCCGGCCGACTAGGGCGGCGAGGATGACCGCGGCGACGGCCAGGCAGCCGCCGGCGATGCCCGCGGCGCGGGCCGGGTTGTGGCCGATGCTGATCGCCACCGGGATGGCCAGGCCGATGATGATGGCCTCCATCACCAGCACGGTGGCGCACAGCCGCCTCATCGCCCGCCCCTCATTCCGGGGCTTCCTCCCCGTAGTCCGGGGCTTCCTCCCCGTAGTCCGGGGCTTCCTCCCCGTACTCCGGGGCTTCCTGCCCGTACTCCGGGGCTTCCTGCCCGTACTCCGGGCCAGCCTCCCCGGCCGGGCTGTCGTCCCGGCCAGGCGCGGCCAGCAGCAGCCTGGCGTCCCCGGCCGTGATCACCGAGCCGGTGACCAGGACCCCGATCCGGGCCAGGCCCTCCTCGCCGGAGGCCGCGTCGGCCAGGCTGACCGCCAGTTCCAGCGCGTCGTCGATCCGGCCCGCGACCTGGACCCGTTCGGCGCCGAACACCGACGCGGCCAGCTCGGCCAGCTTGACCGGGTCCATCGAGCGGTCCGAGGAGTTCCGGGTCGCCACCAGCTCAGAGATCACCGGCTCCAGCTGGTCGAGGATCCCGGCGACGTCCTTGTCCTCGCTCACCGCCAGCACCCCGATGACGGACGCGAACGTGAACGCCTCGGTCAGCGCCTCCATCGACGCGGCCATCCCGGCCGGGTTATGCGCCGCGTCCACGATCACCACGGGACTGCGCCGCACCACCTCCATCCGCCCCGGCGACCGCACGCTGGCAAACCCCTGCCTGACCAGGTCCTCCCCCAGCGGCTCCGACGGCGCCGTCCATCCCGGCAGCACCACCCCGGAGCCGAGTTCTTCCGCGGAGGGCCGGGATGGCGGGACCGCTGGGGGGGAAGGCCGGGACGGCGGGACCGCTGGCTGTCCCTGGTCGGCAGGTGGTTCCGTTGCTTCGGACCCCGCGGTATCCGAGATGGCTGAGCTGGCCGGCGTTACGCCTGCGGTCCCGCCGTCCCCGCCCTCTGATGGCTCGGGGGTGTCCCGTCCTTCCTCTGCGGGGCGGCCCGATGAGACCGCAGGCGTACCGCCGGCAACGCCAGCCACGTGCTCATCAGCGGGGTCCGCGACAACGGAACCATCGTCCTGCGCAGGAAAGCCAGCGGTCTCATCGGGCCGCCCCGCCTCCGTCTCATCGGAGTGCTCCGCCTCCCCCGACGACGTCTGTCCAGGCAGGGCCGCCCCCGTCGCAAATGCCTCGACGGCGGCCAGGGCGGTGGCGGCGTTGCCGGCCTGGTAGGCGCCGAACAGGGGGAGGGCGATGTCGTGGTAGTCGGCGCGGAGGCCGCGGAGGTCGATGCGCTGGCCGCCGACGGCCAGGTCGCGGGACAGCACGCCGAATTCGAGGCCCTCGCGGACGACGCTGGCGCCGACGGTGACGGCGCGGCGGAGCAGTTCCTCGGCGGCGGGGAGGGGCTGCTGGGCGAGGACCGCGACGGAGCCGGGCTTGATGATGCCGGCCTTGTCCGCGGCGATCTCCTGGACGGTGTCGCCGAGCCAGGCGGTGTGGTCCAGGGAGATGGGGGTGACCACGGCGACGGCGCCGTCAGCGACGTTGGTGGCGTCCCAGGTGCCGCCCAGGCCGACCTCGACGATGGCGACGTCCACCGGGACGTCGGCGAAGATGGCGAAGGCCATGCCGGTGAGGACCTCGAAGAACGAGAGGGGCACCGGGTGGCGGCCGTCAACGAAGGCGACGTAGGGGGCGAGTTCGTCGTAGGCGGCGACGAACTGCTCCGGGGTGATGGGGTGGCCGTCGATCACGATGCGCTCGGTGATCGAGGTCAGGTGCGGGCTGGTGAACATGCCGGTGCGCAGGCCGCGGGCGCGCAGCAGGGCCTCGATCATGCGCGCGGTGGACGTCTTGCCGTTGGTGCCGGTGACGTGGATGACCGGGTAGGAGCGCTGCGGGTCGCCGAGCAGGGCGGTCAGGTCCGCGATCCGGTCCAGGGCGGGCGCGATGGCATGCTCGGGACGGCGGGTCAGGATCTCCCGCTCCGCCTCGCGGAACTCCTCCTCGATGCCGGACTGGTCTTCCGGGGTGCTCAACCGTCCCCCTGTGCTGGCCCGCTGGGGAGAGCGGCCAGGCGGCCGGTGATCCGGTCGATGCCGGCGTGCGCGGTGGCCAGCCGGTCCCGGGTCTTGGCCACGACGTCGGCGGGGGCCTTGGCCAGGAATGAGTCGTTGGCCAGCTTGCGCTCGGTCTGCTCGGCCTCCTTGCGCGCGGCGGCCAGGTCCTTCTCCAGCCGGCGCCGCTCGGCGGCCACGTCGATGCCCGCCGCGGTGTCCAGTTCCACGGTGACCCGCTCGGCGACCAGGGTGGCGGTCGGCGCGAAACCGTCGCCGGGCTCGGTGAGCCGGAGCAGCGCCCGGATGCTGGGCTCATGAGGGCCCAGGACGGTGCCCCCGATGCCGCCCAGGTTCGCGGGGACCGGCTGGGCGGGCCGCAGTCCCTGATCCGAACGGAACCTGCGCACCTCGGTGACCAGCCGCATCAGTGCGGTGATCTCGGCCTCGGCGGCCGGGTCGTGGTAGGCCGGCCCGGTGGCACCGGAGGCGGCGGGGCGCTGGCCGGGCCAGGGGGCGATCATGACGGAGTCCCCGCCGGTCAGCGCGGTCCAGAGTTCCTCGGTGACGAACGGCATCACCGGGTGCAGCAGCTTGAGCAGCCGGTCCAGCACGTAGCCGAGCACCTCGCGGGTCGCCTGCGCGGCGGCCTCACCGGCCCCGGACAGCTGCGGCTTGGCCAGCTCCAGGTACCAGTCGCAGACCTCGTCCCAGGCGAAGTGGTAGAGGGCGTCGCAGACCTTGCCGAACTCGTACCGCTCGAACAGGTCGTCGGTCTCGGCGGTCACCGCGGCCAGCCGGGACAGGATCCACCGCGCGGCCGCGGGCAGGCCCGCCGGGTCCAGGGCCTGCGCGGGGACCTGGGCGCCGTTCAGCAGGGCGAAGCGGGTGGCGTTCCACAGCTTGTTGCAGAAGTTCCGGGAGCCGGTGACCCACTCCTCGCTGACCGGGACGTCACTGCCCGGGCTGGCCCCGCGGGCCAGGGTGAACCGGGTCGCGTCGGCACCGAACCGGCCGATCCAGTCCAGCGGGTCCACCGTGTTGCCCAGCGACTTGGACATCTTCTTGCCGTGGGAGTCCCGGACCAGCCCGTGCAGCGCCACGTGGCGGAACGGGACCGCCTGGGCCGGCTCGCGGTGCGACATGGCCTGCAGCCCGAACATCATCATCCGGGCCACCCAGAAGAACAGGATGTCGTACCCGGTGACCAGGACGCTGGTCGGGTAGAAGACGCGCAGGTCCTGGGTGTCGTCCGGCCAGCCCAGCGTTGAGCACGGCCAGAGGGCCGAGGAGAACCAGGTGTCCAGCACGTCCGGGTCCTGCCGCCAGCCGTCGCCCTGCGGCGGCTGCTCACCGGGCCCGGCGCAGACCACCTCGCCGCCGGGGCCATACCAGACCGGGATGCGGTGCCCCCACCACAGCTGGCGGCTGATGCACCAGTCGTGCATGTCGTCCACCCAGCCGAAGAAGCGGGGCGCCATGTCGCTCGGGTGGATCGCCACCCGGCCGTCCCGGACCGCGTCACCCGCCGCCTTGGCCAGCGGGCCGACCTTGACGAACCACTGCAGCGACAGCCGCGGCTCCACCACGGTGCCACAGCGCATGCAGTGCCCCACCGCGTGCACGTAGGGGCGGACCTCGGCGACGATCCGGCTGTCCGCGCGCAGCGCGGCGACCACCGCGGGCCGGGCCTCGAACCGGTCCAGGCCCTCGAACGGGCCCTTGGCGGTGATCCGGCCGTGCTCATCCAGGATGGTGACGCTCGGCAGGCCGTGGCGGCGGCCGATCTCGAAGTCGTCCGGGTCGTGCGCCGGGGTGACCTTCACCGCGCCGGTGCCGAACTCCGGGTCCACGTGCGGGTCGGCGACGACCGGGATGCGCCGGCCCGACAGCGGCAACTGCACCTCCCGGCCGACCAGGTGGGCGTACCGGGCGTCGTCGGGGTGCACCGCCACCGCAGTGTCGCCGAGCATGGTCTCGGCCCGCGTGGTGGCCACCACGACCTGCTCGTCGCCGTCCCCGTAGCGGATGGAGACCAGTTCGCCGTCCTCGTCGCCGTGATCGACTTCAATGTCGGACAGCGCGGTGAGGCAACGTGGGCACCAGTTGATGATCCGTTCGGCCCGGTAGATCAGGCCGCCGTCGAAGAGGCGCTTGAAGATGGTCTGCACCGCGCGGGACAGGCCTTCGTCCATGGTGAACCGCTCACGGCTCCAGTCCACGCTGTCGCCGAGGCGGCGCATCTGGCCACCGATCTTCCCGCCGGACTCAGCCTTCCACTGCCACACCCGCTCGACGAAGGCCTCCCGGCCGAGGTCGTGGCGGCTCAGGCCTTCCTTGGCGAGTTCCCGCTCCACCACGTTCTGGGTGGCGATGCCGGCGTGGTCCATCCCGGGCAGCCAGAGCGTGGTGTAGCCCTGCATCCGGCGCCGCCGGACCAGCGCGTCGATCAGCGTGTGGTCGAGAGCGTGGCCGATGTGCAGCGAGCCGGTCACGTTCGGCGGCGGGATCACGATGCAGAACGGCGGCGCGTCCGGGCCGGCCGCGTCCGCGTCCGCGTGCATCAGCCCGCGCTTCTCCCACGACTCATACAGCCGGTCCTCGACGTCGCCCGGCACGTACTGCGGCGGAAGCTCGGTCCGCGGCTGGCTCAGATCTGCACTCACGTCAGCCGAGTCTAGTGCTGCCCTGGGGGAGGGCCCGCACCGGCGCAATCATCAGCCGTTAGGACCGGACCCTTTCCGCGGGGCCGGATCCTGACGGCTGATCAAACGGCTGCTACGCGGACTTCTCGCGGGGGGTGCGGCGGGACGGGGAGTTGGCGCCGCGCGGGACGAGGGTGGGGTTCACGTGCTCCAGGACGACCGGGCCGGTAATCACGACCCGCTCGACGTCCTTGCGGCTGGGCACCTCGTACATCACCGACAGCAGCACCTCTTCGAGGATGGCGCGCAGCCCGCGCGCCCCGGTGCCGCGCAGGATGGCCTGGTCGGCGACGGCCTCCAGGGCGTCCTCGGTGAACTCCAGGTCCACGCCGTCCAGCTCGAACAGCCGCCGGTACTGCTTGACCAGCGCGTTGCGCGGCTCGGTGAGGATCTGGATGAGCGCTTCGCGGTCCAGGTTGTGCACGCTGGTGATGACCGGGAGGCGGCCCACGAACTCGGGGATCATGCCGAACTTGAGCAGGTCCTCCGGCATCACGTCGGCGAACTGGTCGCCGCTGGTGCGGTCGTTCTTCACCCGGAGCACCGCGCCGAAGCCCATCCCGGACTTGCCCACCCGCTGCTCGATGATCTTCTCCAGCCCGGAGAACGAGCCGCCGCAGATGAACAGCACGTTGGTGGTGTCGATCTGGATGAACTCCTGGTGCGGGTGCTTGCGGCCGCCCTGCGGCGGGACTGAGGCGGTGGTGCCCTCCAGGATCTTCAGCAGGGCCTGCTGCACGCCCTCCCCGGACACGTCCCGGGTGATCGACGGGTTCTCGCTCTTGCGGGCGATCTTGTCGATCTCGTCGATGTAGATGATCCCGGTCTCGGCCTTCTTCACGTCGTACTCGGCCGCCTGGATCAGCTTGAGCAGGATGTTCTCGACGTCCTCGCCGACGTAGCCGGCCTCGGTGAGCGCGGTGGCGTCCGCGATGGCGAAGGGGACGTTCAGCAGGCGGGCGAGCGTCTGGGCCAGCAGCGTCTTGCCGGAGCCGGTCGGGCCGAGCAGCAGGATGTTCGACTTGGCCAGCTCGACGCCGTCCTCGCCGGGCCGGGTGTCCCCGCCGGACTGGACCCGCTTGTAGTGGTTGTAGACCGCGACGGACAGCGCCTTCTTGGCCTTCTCCTGGCCGATCACGTACGCGTCGAGGAACTCGTAGATCTCGCGCGGCTTGGGCAGGGCGTCCCACTTGAGCTCGGACGGCTCAGCCAGTTCCTCTTCGATGATCTCGTTGCACAGGTCGATGCACTCATCGCAGATGTACACCCCGGGCCCGGCGATGAGCTTCTTGACTTGCTTCTGGCTCTTCCCGCAGAAAGAGCATTTCAGCAGGTCACCACCATCGCCGATGCGAGCCACCCAGCTACTCCTTTACCTGGGGCCGTCGGCCCCCCCACGGGCCGACGGTGGCGGGAAGCCCCCGCCCGGGCCATCCATGCGCTACGTCCGACGGTACCGCCTCCGGGCCCCCTGCCGCGAGAGGCAGGACCCGGGTCGGCCGCCGGGGAGGGTGAATCCTCCCGGTTACGATGAGACTACCTCGGCCTTGCGCTTCAGGCTTGTCAGAACCTCATCGACGAGACCGTATTCCTTGGCCTCGGCCGCAGTGAAGAACTTGTCCCGCTCGATGTCGTGGCGGACCTGCTCCTCGGTCCGGCCGGTGTGAAAGGCGACGATCCGCTCCATGGCGGACCGCATCCGGAGGATCTCCTGGGCCTGGATCTCCAGGTCGCTCGACTGGCCGTAGCCGCCCTCGGTGGCCGGCTGGTGCAGCAGGATCCGGGCGTTGGGCAGCGCCAGCCGCTTGCCCTGGGCGCCCGCCGCGAGGAGCACCGCGGCCGCGGAGGCGGCCTGGCCGATGCAGATGGTCTGGATCTCAGGCTGGATGTACTGCATCGTGTCGTAGATCGCCATCATCGAGGTCACCGACCCGCCGGGCGAGTTGATGTAGATGAGGATGTCCCGGTCCGGGTCGATCGACTCCAGCGTGATCAGCTGGGCCATCACGTCGTTGGCCGACGCGTCGTCGATCTGCACCCCGAGGAAGATGATCCGCTCCTCGAAGAGCTTGTTGTACGGGTTCATCTCCTTGACCCCGTAGGAGGTGCGCTCCACGAAGGACGGCAGGACGTAGCGGGAATCGGCTGGCCGGAGCCCGGATGTGGTCATGTGCGGCTCCTCCGCTCTGATGTCGGGTGATCGGAGATTGCGGTTCATGACAGCGGGCCCTCGGAGTCCACCTCGAGGGCGCTGCGGATCACGTGGTCCACGAAGCCGTACTCCTTGGCCTCTTCCGCGGTGAACCAGCGGTCCCGGTCGGCGTCCTTCTCGATCTGCTCGACGGTCTGCCCGGTGTGGAAGGCGGTGCGCTCGGCCAGCTTCCGCTTGATGTACAGCATCTGCTCGGCCTGGATCCGGATGTCCGAGGCCGTGCCGCCGATGCCGCCGGACGGCTGGTGCATCAGGATGCTGGCGTGCGGCAGCGCGTAGCGCTTCCCGGTCGTCCCCGCGGCCAGCAGGAACTGGCCCATCGACGCGGCCATGCCCATCGCGTAGGTGGCGATGTCGTTGGGCACGTACTGCATCACGTCGTAGATGGCCAGCCCGGCGTACACCGAGCCGCCCGGTGAGTTGATGTAGATGCTGATGTCGCGCCGGGCGTCCTCGGCCGCGAGCAGCACCAGCTCGGCGCAGATCCGGTTGGCGATGTCCTCGTCAACCTGCTGGCCCAGGAAGATGATCCGGTGCCGGAGCAGCCGGTTGAATATCTGTTCGGTGATCAGCGGCGGCGCCGCTTCCGCGGTGCGCGCCAGGATCCGGGTCGGGTCCCCGATGGCCGGAGGCGTGGTCACTCTGCTCTCCTAGGTCGATGTTCCTGCCGTATAGACAGTGACGATAACTCCCGGCCAGGGCCGGAACGTCCGTGCCAGCGGCCTGTTCGCTTTCGGCGCAGGCTGCCGGGCGGTGACTGCCTAGTTGCCGTCCTGCGGGGCGGGCTCCGGCTCCGCGTCCTGCGCCTCAGCGGACTCGGCCTCTTCCCCCGCGCTCGCCTCCGGCGCCGCGCCCCCCTCAGGGCGCAGTTCCGCGGTGACGTCCACCGGCTGCCCGGCCTCGTCGGTCACCGTGGCCCGCTCGGTGATCAGGGTGAGGGCCTTGCCCCGGAGCACCTCGGTGACGACGCTGCCGATCTGCCCGCGGTCGGCGAGTTCCTTGGCCAGCCGGTCCGGCTGCACGCCCATCCGGTAGGCCTGCTCGATCACGAACGAGTTCAGCTCGTCCTGCTCGATGCCGATCTCTTCGGCCGTGGCCAGCTGGTCCAGCACGAACCCGGCCTTCACCGAGCGCCGGGCGCCGTCGATGACGTCCTTCTCGAACTGCTCCGCGTCCAGGCTGGCGGACTGCAGGTAGTCATCCATGGTGGTGCCGGCCCGCTCCAGCCGCTCGTCGAGCGACTCCCGGCGCATCGCGGCCTCGCTGCTGACCAGGCTGTCGGGCAGCGGGATGTCGATCTTGCCGAGCAGCGCGTCCAGGGTCCGCTCCCGGGCCTCGCCGGCCTGCTGCATCCGCTTCATCGCCTCCAGCTGGCGGCGGGTGCCGGCGCGCATCTCGCCCAGCGTGTCGAACTCACTGGCCGACTGGGCGAATTCATCGTCCAGCTCGGGAAGTTCCTTCACCTTGACGCTGTGCACGGTGACGGTCACGTCGGCCTGCTCACCGCCGTGCTCACCTCCGGCCAGCTCGGCGGTGAACGTCTTGGAGTCACCCGCGGACATGCCGGTCAGCGCCTCGTCCAGCCCGTCCAGCAGCGAGCCGCTGCCGACTTCGTAGGACAGGCCACTGGCCTGGGCGTCCTCGACCGACTCACCGTTCACCGAGGCGGACAGGTCGATCGAGGTGTAATCGCCCTCGGCAACCGCCCGGTCGGCGTTCATCAGCGAGGCGAACCGCTCCCGCAGCCCGCCGATGTACTCCTCGACCTCGTCCGGGGTGACCACGGCCGTGTCCACCGTGACCGCCAGGTCGGTGAGGTCGGGGATCTCGAACTTGGGCCGCACGTCCACCTCGGCGGTGAAGGCGAGTTCCTTGCCGTCGTCCAGCTTGGTGATCTCCAGGTCCGGCTGGCCGAGCGCGAACACCTCGTTCTCCTGCAGCGCCTGGCCGTACAGCTGCGGGACGGCGTCGTTGACCGCCTGTTCCAGCACCATCCCGCGGCCGAACCGCTGGTCGATGATGCGCGGCGGGACCCGGCCGGGCCGGAATCCCGGCACCCGGACCTGCTTGGCGACCTCCCGGTACGCCTTGTCGAGGCTCGACTTCAGCTCCTCGAACGGGACCTCGATGGTCAGCTTCACCCTGGTCGGGCTCAGCTCCTCGACGTCGGTCTTCACGTCGCCGTCACTCCCTGATGCCTGCGCTCATGCGGCGCTGCCGTTGGTTACCCGCTTGGTGTCCTGCTCCGGTCCGCCGCACAGCACGCCTCGAACGCGGCTGCCCGCGACCCCAGCGCAGCCACTGACGGCTACGGCGGCCAGTCTAGTGGCCTGTGCGAGGGCTCCCTGGTCCGAACCGGATCCCCGCGCCCCGATGATGCCGGTTGCGCCCCTCACCCGCCCCGGGTGGTGCTGCCCGCCGCAGTCCCGCCGACCATGAGCCTAAGAGGGTGCGGCGGGACGCCGCGCCCCGGCCAAGGAGGCACCATGGCAGCCCAGCATGCCGGACGGGCCGGGCGAGGGCCAGCGAGCGACCCGGCGATGAACGGGGCCTCCCCTTACGGGCCGGCCGATCCGGAGCCGCCCGCCTGGGCACAGGCCTGGCAAGTGATCATGGTGGCCGCGGTGGCCACCTTCGCGATCGGGCTGATCCTGCTGATCTGGCCCAAGGCCACCGTGGTGGTGGTGGCCGCGCTGATCGGCGCGGCGCTGCTGGTCACCGGCATCATCCGGCTGATCCACGGCTTCACCGAGCCGGGGGCGAGTGGCGGCACCCGGGCCGCCTACATCATCATCGGCCTGCTGGCCGCGCTGGCCGGGCTGTACTGCCTGCGGCACATCTCGGTCACCGTGGTCCTGCTCGCCTTCATCGTCGGCGTCTTCTGGACGCTGCACGGGCTGGTCAACCTGATCGTGGCGGCCACGTCCGGCCCGGGCACCGGCCGCGGGCTGCGCGCCGTCACCGGCGCGCTCAGCCTGGCCGCCGGGCTGATCGTGATGTTCTGGCCGACGATCTCGCTGACCGTCCTGGTCTTCGTCATCGGCATCTGGCTGGTCATGTACGGGCTGATCATGGCCCTGATGGCCTGGCAGGTCCGCCGGGCCGCCCACGCCCTGGCGGCCTGATCGCCAGGCCGCAAGAACCCAGGCCCTCAGGACACCGCGGCCGCCACCGGACGGTGGCGGCCGCGGTGGTTTCCGGCGCAGCGGGGCCCTGGATAACAGCAGGCCCAGGCGGCGGCCCCGGGCGATGGCCTCCCGGCGCGAGCTGACCCCCAGCTTCCGGTACGCCGACCGCAGGTGCGTCTTCACCGTGTTGATCGACAGGAACAGGGCCTGGGAGATCTCCTCGTTGGTCATGTGCGACGGCAGGAAGCACAGGACCGCGCGCTCGCTGTCGGTGAGCGGCACGCTGATCCGCTCCACCGCGGGGCCGCCCCGGGGGGCAGCGGCGTCGAACCGCTCCAGGACCCGGCCGGCGAAGCCCGCGTGCCGGCTGGTCGGCGGGATCAGCACGGTCATCGCGGAGCGGACCGCGGCTCCCCCGTCCAGGAACGCCCGGTAGGCACCGTCCGGCTCGGCCAGCGCCAGCGCCTGCTCGAGCAGGGCGGCGGCTTCATCGGCGCTGCCCAGGCGGCGGTGCGCGACGACCGCGATGAGCAGCCCGCAGATCCGCTCATGCAGGGTCACCTGGTCCGGTTCCCCGTCCAGGCCGGGCGCCACCGCCTCCAGGGCGGCCTTGAAATCGCCGTCGGCGTTCAGCAGCCCGCCCCGGAGCAGCCAGGCGTCGGCCCGGTCGAAATGCTCCCCCTCCTCGACGAGCAGCAGCACGGCGCGGGCCCGGCCGGCGTTGCCGACCCGCAGGGCCGCCTCGCCCTCGGTTACCGTGATCACGTCGGCCAGCGCCGGGCAGGTCGGTCCCCACGTCTCGCGGAGCCGGGACAGCACCGCGGTGGCGGCGGTGGCGTCACCGTCGGCCAGCAGCACCCGGGCCCGGATCAGCGCGGCCACCGCGCTGACCGACGGCTCGCCGGGGAACTGGCCGGCGGCTTCCTGGCTGACGATCTCGGTCAGCCGCTGCGCGGCGGACAGGTCGTCGCGGCGCAGGCTCACCAGGGCGCGGGCCAGCATGGCCACCTCGGCCGCCTGGCCGGCCCCGGCCAGCCCGGCACCCGCCAGCCCGGCACCCGCCAGCCCGGCACCCGCCAGCCCGGCACCCGCCAGCCCGGCACCCGCCAGCCCCGCGCCGTCCAGCCCGCGGCCCGCCAGCCCGCCCGCCACGCGGCCGGCCCGCGGCGCTCCGCCCCCGGGGCGCATCCCGGAGAGCCCGGCGCCGGCCGGGCCCGGCGGGCCGGGCCGGTGCCCGGCACGGGCGTCCGCGCCCTTGACCCGGCCGCCCAGGATGGAGCCGCCCGGGATGGAGCCGCCCGGGAGCGCGGCGCCGTTGGCCAGCATGCCCCTGGACATGGATCCGGGGGCCGGGCCGGCCGGGGCGCGGCCGCGGGACGGCAGGCCCGCCGGCACGCCCGGCACGTCACTGGCCGACCGGCGGGCCGCGGTGAGGTCGCCGCAGGCGGCCTCGGCCAGCGCCCGCCAGGCGCGGGCACGGGCCTGCAGGGCGGCCAGGCTGCCCGCGGCCAGCTGCCGGTCCGCGTGCCGCAGCGCGTGCCGGGCCTGCTGGATCTCCCAGCGGCGCAGCCGGGCCACGCCGACCGCGAACCAGGCCAGCCCGGCGGCCCGGTGCTCGGGCTGGGTGCTGGCCGCGGCCTCGGCCCGGGCCGCGATCTCCGCCGCCTCGGTGAGCAGGCCCGGGTCGGGGTCGGTCCGGCAGCCGGCCAGCACGACCCGCAGCGCGGCCAGCGCCGGCTCCATGATGCGGCGCATCGCCGGGGCCGCCCGGTTCAGCGCCCGCTCGCCGCTCTCCAGGTAGCCGGCGGCGCCTTCCTCGTCGCCGTCCCACAGCCGGGCGGCGGCCCAGGCCGCCGCCACCGCGGGGTCGTCGGCGGAGCGATCGGCCGGGAACAGGCCCAGCACGCTTTCCAGCTCCGCGGTCAACCCGGGGGTGGCCAGCCCGGCCCCGGCCTCGGCGAGGATCTGTGCGGCGTAGTCCCAGTCCTGCGCCTCGGCCGCGCAGCGCACCGAGGCGATCGGCTGGTCGTTGGCCGCGTACCAGCGGGCCGCGCGGCGCAGCAGCACGGGGATCTCGTGCGGGATCTCCCGGTGCAGCTCGGCAGCGAGCACCTCACGGAGCAGCGGGTGGTAGACGTACCCGCCGCGCTCGCGGTCGGTGACCTCGACGAAGCTGTTCTCCCGGCTGAGCCGCTCCAGCGTCCGGGCGCTGCCGGACTGGCCGGTCAGCGCGTCGGCCAGCTCACCGGTCACCTCGCTGGTGATGCTGGTCCGGAGCAGGAACATGCGGGTGGCCGGCGGCTGCTTGCCCAGGACCTCGTCCCACAGGTAATCGGTCACGATGGGCTCGTCACCGGCCAGGTCGGTGATGGCCGCGCCGGGCTGCGGGTCGGCGTCGGCCCGCAGGGCCGCCAGCCGCAGCCCTGCCATCCAGCCCTGCGTGCGCCGCAGCAGCTGGTCCCGGGCCGCGGTGTCCACGTCGAGGCCGAGCATGGCGAAGTAGGCGTCGGCCTCCTCAGCGGTGCAGGCGAGGTCCTGGCTGCCGATGTCGGCGAGGTCACCGGAGACACGCAGCCGGGCCAGCTGCAGCGCGGGTGGCTGGCGGGCGAGCAGGACCAGCCGGAGCGTGGCCGGAGCGTGCCTGGTCAGCACGTCGAGGCCACCCAGCACCGCCCGGTCGGTGAGTTCATGGACGTCGTCGAAGACCAGGGTCACCGGCTCGGTGAACGCCTGGGCCGCCTCGACGAGGCGCAGTGGGAACCGGTCCGGCGAGCTGTTTTCCAGCGAGCGGAGCAGCTCGGGCGGGATCGCGCGCAGCCGGCGCAGCCCGGCGCAGACATAGGACCAGAACCAGCCCTGCTGGTCGTCGGAGTCCGCGGTCAGCCAGACCAGCCGCCGGGCCTGCGTGCTGGCCCCGGCCCAGCTGGCACAGGCGACCGTCTTCCCCGCGCCGGCCTGGCCCGCTGATCAGCGTCACCCGGTTACGCGTGGCCGCCTCGATCAGGCTGGTGACGCGGCGCCGCCGCAGCACCGGGAAATGCGGCTCCGGGATGTTCAGCTTGGCTTCCAGGAATTGCGGCCGCGCGGGCGGCGTGGGGATGCCCCCGGTCTCTCCCCCCGCCGACTCGGATTCGTTGATGGTGGTCGTCATAAATCCCCCCCGAGAGCCCCTGACCTGCGGACAGTCAGCTGGCCGCCTCATCCCATAGGGGTGAATGCGCAGGTCAAATGGCTTTGCCGGTCATACCCTTGGTCTGCCGGTATCAACCGCATGACGTTCTGGGACGCTCATACGCCCATCATTGGGACAGCGCGCCGGGGCGGCCTCACCCGCTGCGGGTGAGGCTGCCGGGTGAGCGACCGGGCCAGGGGGCCCGCCAGGCGGGTCAGCTCTCCGGGATCCGGCGGGCCCGGGCCAGCAGCGGCCCGACGTCACCGGGGCCGTGATCGAGCTGGTAGTCCAGGTTGATCGCCGCGTTGATCAGCGACAGGTGGCTGAACGCCTGGGGGAAGTTGCCCAGCTGCTCGCCGGTCAGCCCGATCTCCTCGGAGTACAGCCCGAGGTGGTTGGCGTAGGTGTGCATCTTCTGGAACACCAGGGAGGCCTCGTTCATCCGGCCGGACCGGGCCAGCGCATCCACGTACCAGAACGTGCACAGCGAGAACGTGCCCTCGCTGCCGCGCAGGCCGTCCGGCGAGGCGGACGGGTCATACCGGTACACCAGGCTGTCGGAGACCAGCTTCTTGTCCATCGCCTGCAGTGTGTCCAGCCACATCGGGTCGAACGGGGACACGAAGCCCATCAGCGGCATCAGCAGCAGCGAGGAGTCCAGCACGTTGGTGCCGTAATGCTGGGTGAAGGCACGCTCCTCGGGGTTCCAGCCGCGCTCCATGACCTGGCGGTAGATGCGGTCCCGCTCGGACCGCCAGCGCATGATGTCCGCGGGCCGGCCGCGGTGCTCGGCCAGCCGGATCGCCCGGTCCAGCGCCACCCAGCACTGGAACCGCCCGTAGGTGAAGTCCTTCCGGCCGCCCCGGGTCTCCCAGATGCCCTCTTCCGGCTGGTCCCAGTGCTCGCACAGCCAGTCCATCATGTTCACGATCGCGGTCCAGCCCACGTGGGCCGGCTGCATCCCCTGCTCATCGGCGTGCCCGAACGCGTCCATAGCCTCACCGAAGATGTCCAGCTGGAGCTGGCCGGAGGCGCCGTTGCCGATGCGGACCGGGCGCGAGCCGCGCCAGCCCTCCCAGTGGTCCAGGGTCTCCTCGGTGAGATCGGACGACCCGTCCACCCGGTACATGATCCGCAGCGGGCAGTCGCCGTTGCTGCCCTTGTGCTCGATCAGCCGGTCGCGGACCCAGACGCCGAATGCGGCAGCCTCCTCCGCGTAGCCCAGGCCGAGCAGGGCGTAGACCGAGAACGAGGCGTCCCGGATCCAGGTGTAGCGGTAGTCCCAGTTGCGTTCCCCGCCGACCTGCTCGGGCAGCCCGGTGGTGGGTGCGGCCACCAGCGCCCCGGTGGGCGCATAGGTCATCAGCTTGAGCGTTATCGCCGAGCGGGTGACCATCTCCCGCCACCGGCCGGTGTAGGTGGACTTGCGCAGCCAGCCGCGCCAGAAATCGGCGGTCCCGCTGAGCAGGGTTTCCAGGGTGCCTTCCGGCAGCCGCCGCGGCCGGCCGCCCATGGACTCCAGCACCATCCCGGCGCTCTCGCCCTCGCTCAGGGTCCGGTGCATGCGCAGGTCCTCGCCGACCCGCTCCAGCTCGTCGCGCAGGTCGCCCCGCGCGGCGCCATGGCCGACCACCGTGTGCAGGGTCAGCTCCAGCTGGTCGGCGTGGAACAGGGCGCCCTCGTCGGTGATCTCCAGCTTGTGCGGCTGGCGGCCGTAGTCGAAGCGCGGCTTGATGTCGGCCACGAACCGCATCGTGCCGCGCACCACCCGGACCAGCCGGACCAGCCGGTGGTGGTCGGTCGCCCGGCCCCCGGCCACCGGCATGAAGTCGGTCACCTCGCCGACCCCGTCCGGGGTCATGAACCGGGTGATCAGGATGGCGGTGTCCGGGAAGTACAGCTGCCGCGACACGTAGTCGGCCCGGTCCGGCGTGATCCGGAAGTAACCGCCCTTGTCCGCGTCGAGCAGCGAGCCGAAGACGCTGGGCGAGTCGAACCGGGGACAGCAGAACCAGTCCACCGTCCCGTCCGTGGTGACCAGGGCGGCCGTCTGCAGGTCGCCGATCAGCCCGTGATCGCTGATGTTCGGATAGCGTGCCATGCTCGTTTCTCCTCGCAGGTCATCCGGTCGGGCTGGCCGAGGCGGAAGGGCAGCGGGTGCTCGCCGCGCGCAGCAGGTCGCTGGCATCGGTGGTGACCGCGGCCAGGTCGGTGGAGACGGCCTTCGCGGCCGTGACCGGGCTGGACTGGCTGCCGAGGTTGGTCAGCGTCTTCTGCAGCGTGGATAGCGACGAGCTCAGCGCGTCTATCTGGGCGTGCCACTCCGAGCTGGCTTCGGCCCGCAGGGTGGCCAGGTTGGCCCCGATCCTGGCCATATCGGTCTTGAGCTTGCCCAGCGCCTGCGCGTTCGGGGTCAGGCGACCGACCTCGGCCACCGACGAGCGCAGCGCGGCGACGTCCGCGCAGACCGCCGCCGACGCGCTCGGTGACGCGCTGCCCGCCGCCGACCCGCTGCCGCCCGACGAGCAGCCCGCGCCCAGCAGCGCGCCCGCCGTGACCAGAACCGCCCCCGCCAGTCCAGCCCTCATGCGGCCCACGGTGCCGCCTGGCAGTGACGGCGTCGTCACCCGGCGCGGGCTATTGCTCGCTGCCGAGGTGGTCTGCGCCGAAGGTGTGCCCCGCCTCACCAGCGAATGACAGCGGGTTCCGGGGGGTCGCCCCCCGGGCTGGCAGCGCCGCTCGGCCAGGTGCTCGCCGACGCGGATGGCGTTGGCCATCGCGGTCAGCGCCGGGTGCACCGCGCCGATGCCCGGGAGGAAGCTGGTGTCCACCACGTACAAGTTGTCCACGTCGTGGGCCTTGCAGTTCACGTCGAGCACGGCGGTGGCCAGGTCGGTGCCGAACCGGCAGGTGCCGCCCGCAGGGCGCGTGGAACGGGTGGTACCCGCCGGCCGGCGGGTCACCCGCGAGCTGCTGGATCCGCGGCTCGTGCGGCATGGCCGGCCACGGGTACCGCCTCGGCCGGGCGCAGCCGGTACAGCGCGGCCCCGTACATCTTGGTGGCCCCGCCGACGTAGTAATGCACCTGCGGCCGGAATGGCGTGCCGCGCTCAGCGGGGCCGCCACAAACCCAATCACCCGGCGAGGATGATGCCGCCCGTGGCGGCCGAGGCGATGGTGGCGCCATGATGACCAGTAACGCGGCCGGTAAGGCCAGCGGGCAGCCGGACGCCGCGTTCCGGCTGAACACCAAGCCGCTCCTCGTGGGCGGCGCGCTGATGGGGCTGGGCGGCCTGCTCGGCCTGGCCGGTGTCGTGGTCAGCGGATCCGCGCTGGCCATGGCGCTACGCGAATGGTCGGCCAAGCAGGAAGTGCCGCCCAGCGAAATGGCCCGGCACCACTGGGAGCGGGCCAAGTCGGCCACCGTGGCGGGGGCGACCGCGTGGCGCAACGGCCACCGGGAGCACGTGTCGCCCTCCTGACCGCGCCCGACCTCGCGTGAACTGGACCGGGGGGCCCCATGAGCACGCTGGACCTGGCACGCTGGCAGTTCGGGTTCGTTACCGTTAACCACTTCTTCTTCGTCCCGGTGACGATCGGGCTGGCCTTTCTCACCGCGCTGCTGCAGACCGCCTGGTACCGCAACAAGCAGCCCGAATACCTCCAGCTGACGAGGTTTTTCGGCACCCTGCTCGTGATCAATGTCGCGGTTGGCGTGGTGACCGGCATAGTCCAGGAATTCATGTTCGGGATGAACTGGTCGGACTACTCGCGGCTGGTCGGCAACATCTTCGGCGCGCCGCTGGCCATGGAGGGCCTGCTCGCCTTTTTCCTGGAATCTACCTTCCTCGGGCTCTGGCTGTTCGGCTGGGACAAACTGTCCCGCCGGGTGCACCTGCTGACCATCTGGCTGGTCTCGCTGGGCACGGTGCTGTCCGCGGCGTTCATCATGGCCGCCAACTCCTGGATGCAGCACCCGGTCGGCTACGTCATGGTGCACGGCAAGCCGCAGCTGGACGACATCTGGGCGGTGCTGACCAATCCGGTGTTCCTCTGGGGTTACGCGCACGTCCTGCTCGCCTCGCTGGTCACCGGGGCCCTGATCATGCTCGCGGTGTCTGCCTGGCAGCTCCGGCACGGCCGCCACCCGGAGACGTTCACCCGGTCGGCCCGGATGTCGCTGGCCGTGGTCGTCCCGGCGATCATCCTGGC
Source organism: uncultured Actinomycetes bacterium (assembly GCA_963829725.1). Classification (GTDB taxonomy): domain Bacteria; phylum Actinomycetota; class Actinomycetes; order Streptosporangiales; family Streptosporangiaceae; genus RYN-230. Next base: position 62,303 of record CAWHJW010000002.1, read on the forward strand.
CATGTTCATCGGCAGCGAGCTCGGCGTGGTGGAATCCACCTACCAGCCGATGAAGATCGCCGCGGCCGAGGCGCAGTGGACCACCTGCCAGCCGTGCTCGTTCTCGCTGTTCCAGGTCGGCGGCGGCAGCGACGACCACACCCCGACGCAGATCATCCAGATCCCGCACCTGCTGTCGCTGCTGGCCACCAACTCGTGGAACGGCAAGGTGGTCGGCCTCACCCCGCTTGAGCAGCAGTACAGCCAGCGGTACGGGCCGGGTAACTACGTGCCGAACGTGTTCATCCAGTACTGGTCGATGCGGGTGATGGCCTATATCGCGGGCCTGGTCTTCCTGCTCGGGATGTGGGGGCTGTGGCTGGTCCGCCGCAAGACGCTGGCCACCGCGAAATGGTTCCTGGTGATCGCCACCTGGGCGGCGATCACCCCGTTCGCGATGAACACCGCTGGCTGGTTCCTGACCGAGAGCGGGCGGCAGCCGTGGATCGTGCAGGGCCTGATGCTCACCAAGAACGGGGTGTCCCCGTCGGTCGGCTTCTCCAGCATCGTCATCAGCCTGGTCGTCTTCGTTCTGCTGTATCTGGCCCTCGCCGTCGTGGACCTGATGCTGATGCTGCGCTACGCGCGCCGGGATCTCGAGCCCATACCCGCCCCGGCGGACGGCGCGGACGCGGCGGACGTGCCGGTGCCCGCGGTGCGGTACTAGGGGGCGGCGATGTCACTGACCCAGTTCTGGTTCATCGTCATCGCAGTGCTGTGGACCGGCTTCTTCGTGCTGGAGGGGTTCGACTTCGGCGTCGGCATGCTGCACGGGATCCTCGGCCGGGACGAGGCCGGGCGGCGGGCCACGGTGAACACGATCGGGCCGCTGTGGGACGGCAACGAGGTGTGGCTGATCGTGGCCGGCGCGGCCATGTTCGCCGCCTTCCCCGGCTGGTACGCGACCATGTTCTCGGCGTTCTACCTGGCCCTGGTGGTGCTGCTGCTGGCTCTCATCGTGCGCGGCATCTCCTTCGAGTACCGCGGCAAGGTAGCCAGCGCACGGTGGCGGCGCAGCTGGGACGGCCTGATGACCGGGGGCAGCCTGGTCGCGCCGCTGCTGATCGGGGTGGCGCTCGGCGACCTGCTGCACGGGCTGCCGATCGACAAGTCCCAGGAATACACCGGGAGCTTCTGGGACCTGCTCCAGCCGTACGGGCTGTACACCGGGATCACCCTGGTCGCGCTGTGCGTGCTGCACGGCAGCACGTTCCTGGGCCTTAAGACGGAGAGCAGCATCCGGGACCGGGCCACCACGCTGGCCCACCGGGCTGCCCCGGTGACCGGGCTGCTGGTGCTCGGCTTCGCTATCTGGACGCATCTGAACTCGGGCAAGGGCGTGCTGCCCAACCCGGTGGAGATCGCCGCCGTGCTGGCCGTGTTCGCGGCGGCCTGGCTGGCCACCGAGCGCTCGGTGGGCTGGGCGTTCGCGGCGACCACCGTCGCCATGGCCCTCACCGTGCTGTCCCTGTTCACCGAGCTGTATCCCAAGGTGATGGTGTCCAGCACGAATCCGGCCTACAGCCTGACCATCAGTAACACCGCCTCCGGCTCGTACACGCTGAAGGTGATGACGATCGTGGTGGTCATCTTCCTGCCGGTGGTGCTGCTCTACCAGGCCTGGACGTACTACGTGTTCCGGCAGCGGATCAGCCCGGGCGACTTCCGGCCACCCCGGCTGCTGCGCGGCCCGGGGACCCACCCGGCCGGCAGCCCGCCCGGTGGGCAGCCGATCCCGAACGCCCAGAAGCCAGCCCAGTAGGTTGACCGCGGAACTGATCACCTGTGTGAGGCGACGCCCACGGGCTGCGCCTGCGCTCAGATGACCGCACTGGAGCTAAGGAGCTCAGGATGCCAGCAGACCAGGCCGACGCACTGGTGATCTGCTGCCCAGCCGGGACGCGTGGCTGGACCCGGCCGGGTGAGACCGGCCGGGTCCAGCGGCCCGCGGGGGGCAGCCCCGCGGCCGGCCGGCTGAGTAGTCACGGGGGAACCATGCAGGAGCAGGCACGGCGCCGTGCAGTAATCGTCGGGGGCGGGTTCGCCGGGGGTTCGGCGGTGGTGTCCGCCGGGCGGCTGAAGCTGGGCGGCGTTCACCCGGGACCTGCGCCCGGAGCGGACGTTCAGCACGCACGAGGTGGGCGTGGTGCATGACGTGTACCCGGTGGGCGGGGGCCCGGCGGGCGGGCTGCCGGCTGGCGGGACCGGGGAGCGGCCCGGCGGGGATGCGGCGTCCGCCGGTCAGCGGAGGCCGGCGTAGTCGGCCGGGCGGGCGATGCCGGACACGCGCTCGCCGCGCAGGAAGCGGCCGGTGTTCTCCGCGGCACGGCGGGCCGCCACCTCCATGATCCCGGGCACGTTGCCGCTGTTGTGCGGCGAGCCCAGCACGTTGGGCAGCTTGAAGAACGGGTAGCCGGCCCGGAACCGGGCGCGGCCCCGCGGCTCGGCCCACCATGCGTCGATGGCAGCGGAGAACCGGGGGTTGGCGCGGAGGTGCCGGTAAAGGGCCCGCTCGTCCACGATCGCGCCGCGGGCCACGTTGACCAGGATGGCCGACGGCTTCATCAGGCCCAGTTCCCGCGGGCCGATCAGGCCGCGGGTGACGGCGGTCAGCGGGACGGCGATGACCAGGACGTCCGCCACGGTCAGGAGCTCGTCCAGCTGGCCCAGCGTGCCGGCCCAGTCGACCGGCTCGCTGGTGGCGCCGGAGGTGTTCACCGCGTGGATCCGCGCGCCGAACCCGCGCATCAGCCGGGCGACCTCCTGGCCGATCCCGCCGAACCCGAGGATGCCGCAGACCGCCCCGTGCAGCATGGCCGACGTGGCCTGCCGGTCGAACTCGCCGCGGGCCAGCGCGGCGTGCTGCGCCCCCAGGTGCTTGGCCAGGCTCAGCGTCATGGCCAGCACGTGCTCGGCGATCGGTTCCGCGTAGGCGCCGACGTTCCCGGCTACCAGCACCTCCGGCGGGATCGCGCTGAAGTCCACCCCGTCCAGCCCGGCCGACAGCATCTGGATCAGGCCCAGCCGGGGGGCCTGGGCCAGCGCCCCGCCGGGCACCTCGCCGGCCAGGTGCAGGCTGATCAGCGCGTCCGACTCGCCGAGCACCGCGCGCTGGCTGGACTTGTCAAGGCCGGCCAGGACGCGGACGTCGGCGGTGTCGTGGAGCACGTCGTTGATGATCGCGGTGATTTCGCCGTCCACCGGGTAGCTGACCGCTACCAGCCGCTGCTGAGCCATCGAGTCTCTTCCTGTGGGAGTTGTGATGCAGTCAAGGTCTACCGCAGTCATGACCGACGCCAGCTTCCGGGAGCTGTATGACCGGTTGCGCGGCAGCGTCCCATGGCCGCCGCACGACCGGCGCGGCGCACTGAACTACCTCGGCCCAGAGCAGCTCCGCGCGGCCGCCGCCGGGGTCACGCTGGGCCGCACCGTGAGCCTGGCCTCGCCGGTGGAGTCGCAGCACGCCGCGGACAACCCGCACCCGGCCCGGCACCCGATGACCGGGACCGCCGACCAGGCACCCGCAACGGGGGTGTCCTTCGCCACCGACCGGGTGGAGATGAACGTGCACGGTAACGCAGACAGCCACCTGGACGCGCTGTGCCATGTCATGTATGACGGTCATCTGTATAACGGGGTGCCCGCGGGCTCGGTCACCGGGCAGGGCGCCGTGGAGCTGTCCGTCAACACCGTCGCCAGCGGCATCGCGGGACGCGGCGTGCTGCTGGACATCCCACGACTGCGCGGGGTGCCCTGGCTGGAACCCGGAGAGCACGTGAGCGCCGACGACCTGGTCGCGGCCGAGCAGGCCCAGGGCGTCCGGGTGGGCCGCGGTGACCTGCTGCTCGTCCGGGTCGGGCACCGGCGGCGCCGCGAGGAGCTGGGCCCGTGGGACGCGGCCAGCGCCCGGGCCGGGCTGCACCCGGCCGCCATGCAGTTCGTCGCGGACCGGCAGGTCGCCGTGCTGGGCAGCGACAGCAACAGCGATACCGCGGGCAGCGACACCGTCGAGACGGAGTTCCCGGTGCACGTGCTGGCCATCAATGCCCTTGGCGTGCACCTGCTGGACTACCTGCAGTTCGAGGACCTGGTCCTGGTGTGCGAGCAGGAGGGCCGCTGGTCGTTCCTGTGCGTCATCGCGCCGCTGCGGCTGGCCGCCGGGACCGGCTCCCCGGTCAACCCGATCGCGATCCTGTAGGACCGGGGCCGCAGGCGGGACCGGGTGCCGGGCCTCCGGTCACTCCCCCAGGCCGGGGCCGGCGGCGCGGCCCGCGGCCCGGCCGGCCGCCAGGCCAGCGTGCCGGGCCGGCCAGGCGGCGCCAGATGGCCCGCTGCAGGCTCAGCCCGGCCGCACCCACCGCGATCAGCAGCACCACGTTCAGCACCAGCTGGAGCAGCGATCCGGCCGCGTCATGCCAGCTGGCGAAGGCGACCGACAGCCCGGCCGACGCTGCGGCCGGGATCGTGGTGATCGAGATGAACACGCCGATCAGCGCGTTGGCCCGGGACTCGGTGAGTGAGACCACCCCGACGACGCCGGCCAGCACCGCCACGATGACGGAGAACACGTTCGGCGAGTTGATCAGCTCCGCGACCGGGCGCACCCCGTGCCGGAACGCGGCCGGCACCTCCCCGGCCGCCCGCACCGCCAGGCCGAAGCAGAACGTCACCACGATGGCCGCGGTGAACCCGGCCAGCAGCGCGCTCAGCGCCACCTGGACGCTGGTCCAGTCCCGGCTGCGGCCGCCCGCCTTGGACAGCCCGAGCGCCGCGGCGATGATGGCGAAGTACTCCGGGCCGACCACCATGGCCCCGACCACCAGGATCTGCGAGTTGGTCAGGATGCCCACGGCGCCGATCAGCGCGGCGGCGACCAGCAGGAGGTAGAAGCTCGGCGGGTAGCTGGCATTGGCCCGGATGGTGCCCTCCACCACCGGCCACACCGGTACCCGCTCCCGGCGCGCGCGCCGGCGCTCGGCCAGCGGCGTGGCCGGGTCGTCCAGGGCAACACTGCCCTCCTCCACCGTGACCGACCCGCGGCCGCCCTCCGGCAGCCCGCGCAGCTGGCGGAGCACCGGGTTGGCCGACCGGTTCTGCACGTCGAACTGCACGGCGTCACCCGCGGGCCGCTGGGCTGCCCCCCGCAGCAGGAGCAGATTGCGCACGCCGGGATTCGCGGCCAGGGCGGCCATCACGCGGGCGGTCTCCTCCGGCGGGACGACCGCCCGGACGCGCAGCACCCCAGGTCAGACGCCGCGTTCGGCGTGCAGCCGCTCCGAGGCGATAGCCGAGGTGAAGGCGCCGTAGTCCCGCTCGTTCTGGTCCGCGTAGGCGGCGGCGAAATCGGCGATAGCCTGGTCGAACACGTCGGAGCCGCCGAGGTAGGCGGCGATGGCGATCTCGTCGCCCGACCGGGCGTGCGCCCGGGCCAGGGTGAACCCGCACAGCTCGCCGTACAGCCGCAGGCCGCGCGGGATCATGCTGGCGATGTCGATCGAGAACTTCCAGTCCCGCAGCTGCCGGACGTAGAAGTCACGGGTCACGCCGTCCAGCCCGGTGGCCCGCTGCCAGCCGAGGAAGATGTCGCTGGACGCCTGCATCAGCCGCTGCCCGTTCACCACCCGCTCACCATGGTTGCCGTACTTGCTGGTGCCCGCGTACGCGCACAGCACCGACTCCTGGGCCTCCTTGACCTGGAGGAACAGCGGGTCGCTGTCGTCCCGGCCGAGCATCAGGATGATCCAGCACCGGGTGCCGACGCTACCCACCCCGACCACCTTGCGGGCCATGTCGGTGAACTCGAATTGCTCCAGCAGCACCCGCCGGTCCGGCTGCAGGGTGCGCCGGTACTTGCCGATCACCCCGCGGAGCTGGGCCTCGAAGTCGATCCCGTCGAACTGGCCGCCGAGCAGGTCCCGGACCGGGATGATGACCGGCGGGTCGGGCACGATGCGGGGCCGGCCGTCCTCTATCCGGGTCAGCTTGCGCAGTTCCTGCATGCTGTCCCGGGTGCGTGCCTTGGCCAGGCCCCTGTCAACCGCCTTGCGCTGCCGCGCCTGCAGCCGCGCAGCGGCCTGCTGGCGCAGTTGCTCGATGTCCCCCTGGGTGTACCAGACAGCCAGGTTGCCCAGCTTGGCGAAACCGCGCATGCCCATCCGGTACCGCGCCACCGTGGCCAGCACGATCTTCCGGCGGTCCTTCTCGACGAAGCCGTTCTCCCGCGCGGCCACCTCCAGGCTAGCCGCGAGGCGTTTCACGTCCCACTCCCACGGCCCGGGCAGGGTCTCGTCGAAGTCGTTGACGTCGAAGACCAGCGTGCGCTCCGGGGACGCGAACAGCCCAAAGTTGGACAGGTGGGCGTCCCCGCAGGCCTGGACGATAAGCCCGCAGGACGGCGTGGTGGCCAGATCGCTGGCCATCGGAAGCGCCGCGCCGCGGTAATAGGTGAACGGGGATTCCATCATCCGGCCGTACCGGACCGGCACCAGGTCCGGCAGGCGGGACGCGGCCTGGGACTCCAGCAGCGCCACCGGGTCCGGCCGGCCTGCCGGCGGCTGCCAGCCCGCGTGGCTCTCCCGCGGCACCTCGGCCCGGGCGGCCTTGCCGCGCACCTGCCGCTCGGCCGGGGTCAGCCTGGTGCGGCTGCTCTCCAGGCCACTGCTCGGGCTGCGCGGGAGCAGTACCGTGCGGCGCAGTGTGTCCGGCGCACCGGCGGGCAGCCGGGTGTCCAGCACGGCGCCGTTCGCCGCGGCACCGTTCCCGGTTCCGCCGCCGCGGGTGCTGCCTGCCGCCCGGGTGCGGCCGGCGGTACGGGCGCGGGGGCGTTTCGCCGTGCTCCGCGCGGCCGTGCCGGCGCGGCCTGCGGTGGTGCCCCGTTTGGCCGTGCTGCCGGCCGCGCTGCCCGGCTGCGCGTCGGCGGCGCTCGCGGCGGCCGCCTTGGTGCTGGCCGATGGCCTGGTCCGTGGCTGCGTCATCGGATCACTGTGAGCGGTTGCGCGACCCAGGGCATCACCCACCGGGGATGACGACGAACCGAGCCCTGCCCGGCAGCCTTAGCCCGAGCCCCCGTCCCGTATCCCCCCACGGGCAGCGGAGGGCTGGGTATGTCCCGACCGATCGAGGAGTACGCCCTCATCGGTGACCTGCATTCGGCCGCCCTGGTCAGCCGCGCTGGTTCCATCGACTGGCTCTGCCTGCCCCGGTTCGACTCGGAGGCCTGCTTCGCCGCGCTGCTCGGGGACGAGCGCCACGGGCACTGGCAGATCGCTCCGGATGGCCAGGCCAGCCAGGTGCGGCGGCGCTACCTGCCGGACACCCTGGTGCTGGAAACCGAGTTCAGCACGGCCACCGGCACGGTCCGGCTGACCGACTGCATGCCGCCGCGCCGCGGTGACCCAGTGCTGCTCCGGCTGGTCCAGGGCCTGAGCGGCCGGGTGGACATGCGGATGACGCTGGCCCCCCGGTTCGAGTACGGGCTGACCGTGCCCCGGGTGCGGGCGCAGGGCGTCCCGAGCCTGACCGCGGGCGCTCAGGAACTCTGGGTGTTCAGCCCGCTCGAGCTGCGGGCCGGCGAGGGCAGCCTGTCCGCCTGTTTCCCGGTGGCGGCCGGCGACCAGGTGCCGGTGGCCCTGGTCTGGCGCCGGCCCAACCAGCAGCAGCCGCCGCCGCCGGCCACGGCCGCGCTGACCGGGCAGGCGGCCGGCTGGTGGCGGGACTGGGCGGCCGGGCTAGATTATGACGGAGAGTGGCAGGACGCGGTGGCCCGGTCGCTGATCACCATCAAGGCGCTCAGCTACGCGCCCACCGGCGGCCTGCTCGCCGCGCCGACAATGTCTCTGCCCCAGCAGCCGTCGGGCGTCCGCAACTGGGACTACCGGTACTGCTGGGTCCGCGATGGCGCCGCGGCCCTGGAGGCGTTCGCCGCAGCCGGGGCACGCCCGGAGGCGGCCCAGCTTGCGGACTGGCTGGACCGCGTCGCGGCCGGCCCGGTCACGCAGGTGCAGCCGGTGTACCGGGTGGCCGGCGAGCGGCGGATCCCTGAGCTGGACGCGCACTGGCTGCCGGGCTACGACGGCGCCCAGCCGGTGCGGATCGGCAACGCCTCGGCGGCCCTGGTCCTGCCCGGCACGTTCGGTTACCTGATGCGGGCCAGGCTGGCAGCCCGCCGGGCGGGCCTGCCGGTCCCCGAACTGCCACCCGGCCCGGACGCTGTCCTGGCCTATCTGCAAGACCACTGGACGCAACCGGACCCGGGCATCTGGGAGATGCGCGGGCCATACCGGCAGTTCGTGCACACCAAGGTGCTCATCTGGGCAGCCGCGGACGCGGCCGTCACGCTGGCCAGGCAGTACGGAGAACGGCGGCCGGCCCAGGGCTGGGACCGGCTCCGCGCCGCACTGCACGCCGACGTGCTGGCCCGCGGCTACGACCGGGGGCGCAACACGTTCACCCAGCGGTACGGCTGCCCGCTGACCGACGCCAGCCTGCTCCAGCTGCCGCTGCTCGGCTTCCTGCCCGCCGCCGACCCCCGGGTGACCGGCACTGCCGAGGCGGTCTGCCGCGACCTCGATGACAGCGGCGTGCTGCTCCGCTACCGGACCGACCGCGCCGCCGACGCCGACGGCCTCCCGCCCGGGGATGCCGGGTACCTGCCCGCCACCTTCTGGCTGGCCGAGATGCTCGCGTCGGCCGGTGAGGCGGCCCGGGCCCGGGCCGTGTTCACCCGGCTGCTGGACCTGCGCAACGACGTCGGGCTGCTGGCCGAGGGGTACGACCCGCTGCGGCGGCGCTTCGCAGGCAACTACCCGTTCGCCGCCGCGCACCTGGGGCTGATCGCCACGGCCCGGGCACTGGGCCGGTCCGGGAGATCGCGGAAGCCCGGCCGCCGGGCGGCCCGCTAGCTGCACTGGTAGCCAGTCCGCGCCAGTTCGGACCGGTTCGCCCGGTCCGGGTGATGCGCTCCCGCCGCGCAACGATCACGCTGTTCCCGGCCACCCCGAGTCCGCCCGGTGACCCCGGGCAGGCGGCCGCCGCTGCTAGTCACGCCGGTCGGGGAGGCCCGCTGTCATGAGCCGTCCGCATTTCATGCCGTTGCTGGCGCCCGAGTCGGTCGGCCGCGGCCTGGGACTACGCTCAGCCCGCTCGGCGGCCCCGGCTGCCGAGGTGGCCCGGACCTCGGAGCGGTCCCTGGGACAGGTCACCTGCCTGGGCGTCACCAGCTCACCGGAGAGCCTCCAGGACGGCGGCGCGGCGGACGCGATCCTGCGCCGGGTGCTGAACTGCGGCTGCCCGGTCGGCACGGTGGTGCTGGACCTCGGTGCGGCCCCCGCCATCGACCCGCAGGCCTGCGTGGCGATCCTGACCCTGCACGAGCGGCTGGCCGCCCTGGGCACCCGGCTGCGGCTGGCGTCCAGCGTCCGCAGCGCGGCGGTGTGCCTGGCCGACGAAGGCGTCACCCAGCACATCGGCCGGGACGCCGTGCACCCCAGCTTCCGCAGCGCCGTGCTGGCCACCTACGCGGCCCTGCCCGGCCCCGGCCTCGTCATGGGCCGGGTCAAAACCGCCCTGGAAACCACGGCCGAGCCCATCACGCCCTTAGCGCGCAGTGCCAGCCAGGCCCGTTCGCTAGCGAGTCGGGGCGCGCCGCAGGCGTGTTCCCTCCGAGCCGGCGAATGCGCGGGGGGCCGTCCCCCGGAGCCCCGCACAACGCCTCTTCACCCGCCAAGGGTGGGGCGGCCCCGCCGGGCTCGGCGGTGGACTGTGACCGGCCAGAACCCACCGCAAAGGGATGGACACCATGTCTGACTTGATCGCCATTGGCTACCCGGACGAGCAGACGGCCCAGCTCGCCTCCGACGAGGCGCACCGGCTCGCCAAGGACCTCATCATCGAGCCCGACGCGATCGCGGTCATCGTCCGCGACAGCGAGGGCAAGCTCCATGTGCACACCAGCCACAACCCGGTGGGCGCCGGAGCGACCTGGGGGATGTTCTGGGGTCTGCTGTTCGGCCTGCTGTTCTTCATCCCGTTTTTCGGGCTGGCCATCGGCGCGGGCATGGGCGCCCTGATGGGCAAGATCACCAAGTCAGGCATTGACCGGGAGTTCCAGGATCAGGTCCGCGGGATGCTCAAGCCGGGCACCTCCGCGCTGTTCCTGATGGTGGAGAAGGTGACCCCGGACAAGGCCGTGGAGGCGCTCAGCCAGTACGGCGGCACGGTGCTGAAGTCCTCGCTGTCCAAGCAGGGCGAAGCCGAACTGCAGGACGCCCTGCACGGCAACCAGGCGGCTAGCTAGCCGCCCGATCGCACAGCAGGCCAGGATCCCCGGATTCAGCCCGGCCAGCTCGGCCTCGGTGTAGGCGGTCACCCACGGCGTCGGCCTCAGCCGCGGGGACACCTGCCTTGTCCAGCCCCGTGCGCACCTGGCTGGCCGGGACGAACTCGACCCCGGACTCCAGCTGGGTGCCGACCTGCGTGCTCACCGCCGAGGACACCTTCGGGGGCGGGATCAGCGGATCACGCCCGGACGCCTCCCGGTGCCGCTCCCAGCGGGCAGCACCCCGGGCAGCAGGAGGCCCGCGCTGATCACGTAAAGGGTCAGCGAGAACCCGGCGATGGTGAAGGGCGAGTTGCGCGGCCGCACCCAGCCCCAGTCCAGCACCATGAGGAACTGGGTCGCTCCGAGGACGATCAGTGCCCGCCAGTGGTGCGCGGGGACCACCCGTCCCGGCTAGATGCCGAGCAGTTGCCGCTTGGCTGCGGCGAACTCCGAGTCGCTCAGCGCACCGCTCTCGTGCAGCTCGTTAAGCTGCTTGAGCTGGTCCGACAGGGACGCTCCGGCCGCCGCGCCCGGGTCCGGAGCCGGGTCCGGAGCCGGGTCCGCGGCCGGCGCCGCGGCCGGCTGCCCGGCACCCTGCTGGGCCTGCTGGTTTTCCAGGTTGCTGATCCGCTCGTCCTGGTCGGCCTTCTGGGCCGAGTTCTGGGCCACCTTCTTGCCCGCCACGTACGCGCCACCGCCGACCACGGCCGCGCGGAGCAGCGGACGCCGCCGCCTGAACATGTTCTGCCTCCCGATCCGCGCCGTGGCGCTTAGATGTCCTCGCCTGGCGGGAGCGCCAGGCCGAGGGCGACCATGATCTCCGGCGCAGCCGAGATCACCTTGGGCCCGCCGACCTGCGGGGCAACGGCCCGCAGCACGCCGAGGATCTGTTCCGGCGTGCAGCCCGCGTCGAGGGCGTTGGACACCTGCCAGAGGTAGGAGGCCGGCGGCGCGTCGAGCGCGACCAGGGCGGCGATCTTCACCAGGCTGAAGGTGTGCGCGTCCAGGCCCGAGTTGCGCTGCGCGCTGTCCCGCAGTTCCAGTGCCTCACCGAGCACTTCCATGTCGCCCAGGGCCAGGCCGGACAGCGCGTCCTGGGTGGCCTGGTCGACGTCGGCATTGACCGGCACGCTCATCGTTTCGCTCCCTCGTCGGTGGATCCTGGCGGCCGTCCGCGCAGGCGTGTCCGGTATGACGGTCCCGCGCATCGCGCCGCGGCGCGCCACCCCCGGCGGGTGAGGCGGAAGCAGATCCGCACGCCTTTAGGCTGTCGGGATGACGACCGAGGCGGCTCCGCGTTCCGCGCCGGGCCGCCCCGGCCAGCCGGGTGATCCGCCGGCCAGGGCGGGCATCGGTCGCCGGCCAGCACTGTTCGGCCGCCTGCTCATCCTGCTGGTGTTCACCTACCTGCTGTCCGCGTTCACCGACGCCGCGCTGGTCAGCGCGGTCCAGGTGGTGCTGTTCCTCGGCGTGGTGCTGCTCGCGCTGCGCACCGGCCAGCTGCGCCGGCGCACCGTGCGGGTCATCGCCCTGGGGCTGCTCGCCGGGACAGTCGCCGCCACGGCCCTGGAGTTGGCTGACAAGGATGGCCCCGGAGGGGGCGTTGCGAATATGTGGACCGCGCTGGTGCTGCTCCTGTCCGCGGTCCTCATCATCCGGCGGGTGCTGTCCCAGCCGGAGATCACCTTGCAGAGTATCTACGGTGCGATCAGCGCCTACATGATCCTCGGCCTGATGTTCGCCGCGGTGTACGCGGGGATGTCCCACTTCGGCGGAGCCGGGTATCCGTTCTTCGCGCACGGGGAGGTGCCCAACACCCAGCACTACCAGTACTTCAGCTTCACCACGCTGACCACACTGGGCTACGGCGACTATACGGCCGCTCAGAGCCCGGGCCAGGCAGTGGCCGTGATCGAGGCGATGGTCGGCCAGATCTTCCTGGCCACCCTGGTGGCCCGGCTGGTAGCGGGGTTCCGCGGCGCGTCCAGGGCGGCCGCCCTGAGCCCGTCCCCCCAGGAGCTCAGCGAGCCCGCCGCAGACCGGCGGGCCCGCTCGCGGCGGGCCAGCGCTCCCGGGCTGACCCGGCTCCGGCCGCCCGGGGCCGCCGTCCGGCGCCGGGCGGCCCCGCCGGTCAGACCGTCTTCATCTCCCGGCCGTGCATCGCGAGCGCGTAAATGACGACGATGTCCAGGGCGATGAGGATGACCCCCCAGACCGGGTAGGCGGCGAGGAACGCCAGGTTGACGATGGCGCTGAGCACCGCGAGGGCGATGCCGACCACTCGCGCCCACGTCATCCCGGCCAGCACCCCGAAGCCGGTGAGGATGAAGATGGCGCCGATGGCCAGGTGCACCCAGCCCCACGCGGCGTAGTTCACGTGGATCACCAGGTGGCTGCTGGTAACCAGGTAGTAGCCCCGCTCGAACAGGGCCACCAGGCCGTCGATGATGTGGAACGCGCCGAGCGTGATCATGACGACGCCGGCGAAGATGACCCAGCCCACCCAGCCGGTCGGCTCGGCCGCGGCGCGGCGGGCGGCCCGGTAGCCGCCGCTGGAGTCAGTGCCCGGCGTGGGTCCTGCGTGTGTTTCGCTCATGTCGTTGTGCACTCCCTTGCATATATGGGGGGCAACGGACGACGGTCCTGACCGAGCCGGTGAACGGAAAAGGCGCCTCCCTCGACACTCGTGGCTGCGTACCACGTTGTCCGCGGCCGCCGGCGCCCGGCATCACCCCGGCTGGGTGAAACGCCCAGCTTGGGCCCCGGACTGGCGGCACGCCGGGTCAGCCGACCGCGGGTGGCTTGTCCCGGGCCAGGAAGCGGAGCCGGGCTGACCGCGCGTCCCACGCGTAGACCACCGCGGTGCCGGCGATGAGGTCATGCAGCGCGCGGCGGTCGCGCTGCAGCACGATGCCGAGGAAACCCAGCCCGAAACACAGGAAGCTCAACGGAAACGCCAGCGTCCTGACCACCGCCTGGCGCGCGGTGGTATCGGCACCCTCGGCCGAGACGACTTTCACCCCCAGGCACGCCATCCCCAGGGTCTTGCCGCTGGCGCCCCAGGAGTAGGCGAAGTACAGGAACAGCCAGGCGAAGTAGAGGACCACGACGACGATGTTGGTGCGGTTCCAGGACACCGGGTGGCTGATGAGGATGCCGGCCACGAACGCGGTGCCCGCCACGGCCAGGGTGAACACGCCGGTGGCGACGCCAATGTCGACGACGTAGGCAGTAAACCGGCTGGCCAGGCCGGCGAAGTGCCCCTGGAAGCCGAGCCGGGCGGCAGCCGGGGCGGTCATGGCGCGGCCGGGCTCAACGGCGGGCCGGGTAGCGGCGGGGCCATCGCCGGGGCGCCCGCCGCACCGGCCTCCCCCGGGGTGCGGAGCCGTTCGGGCGGGCCGGGCGGCCCGGAGTAGCGGCGGCGCCGGATCCGCCCGGCCCAGCGCGCGACGAACTCGTCCAGCCCGACGGCCTGGCTGCGGGCCACGTCCAGGGCGGTGGCCGCCACGCCGCCGGACGACCGCGCGATCACCGCGCCGAGATCGGTCTGCGCGGCCAGCGCGTCGATGTCGATCCGGCAGGCGATCTCGTTGACGTCCACCCGGTCCACCACGGCGCCTACGTCCACCCGGTCCACTATGGCGCCCACATCTACCCGGTCCACTATGGCGCCCACATCTACCCGGTCCAGCAGGGCGTCGATGTCCACCCTGTTCACCACGGCAGCCACGTCCACCCGGGCCAGCAGCCGGTCCACATCGACCCGGTCGAGAAGTCTGTCCACGTCCACCCGGGCCAGCAGCCGGTCCACATCGACCCCGTCCAGGAGCTTGTCCACGTCCACCCGGGCTACCACGCCGTTGACGTCGACCCGCCCCAGCAGGGCATTGACGTCGGCCTGCTGCACCAGGGCATTGATGTCGAGGCTGTTGACGACCAGGTCGACGACACGCTCGGCAATTCCCTGTGCCCGCGACTCAAGTGGGTCGGTCATACGCCGGCCCATGGAACGAAGCCCATCCAACGGGTCCACTCGCTCACCCCTTCTGGATCAGCCCAATCAGCCCGTTGATGGCAATAATGACACCCGCCGCCACCAGGACGGCAGAGAAGATCATGCGGCCGTTCCGGCGCAGCCAGGCGTTGAACGCGATCAGCCGCCGGGTGGTCAGGTCCGGAGCGGCCAGGTAGGCCAGCAGCGGCAGCCAGACCAGCGAGACATTGATGCCGACGATGATGGCCAGCCCGACCGCGGTGATCTCCAGATCGGCATTCGCGGTGGCGACGACCTGCACCGCCGCGATGAACGTTACTCCCGGCGCGAACACCAGGATGCCGGTCAGGAAGGCGGAGGACACGGTCGGCGTGGAGGTCAGCCGGGACAGCAGGCCGCTCTGCGGGCGGGTGGGATCGGGCGGTTTCGGCTTACGCCGCAGCAGCACCAGCCCGGCCAGCACGAACAGGATGCCAAGCCCGAGGCGCAGCCCGTAACGGTCCGTCCGGTGGCTGGGCAGGCTGAACCCGCCCGCGCGGAGCGCCACCAGCACGACGACCCCCATCACCGCGCTCATGATCAGGGCGCCGATCAGGTAGAACAACAAGGTCTCCCGGGGCCGGGATGACCCCAGGAAGACGGCGGCGACCAGCAGGGCCGTCGGGGAGATCGCGGCGAGGACGGCCAGGCCGGCGGCTTCGACGAGCACGCCGATCAGCCGCCGGCATGACCAGCGGCCTGTGGCGGCGCCACGTCCGCCGCCGGCGGACGCCCGAGTAGCTCGATCAGCCCGAGCAGCACCAGCAGCACGATGGCCAGGACGATCGCGACCGCCGCGGTCGGCCGCCCCCAGAACACGAAGATCAGCGCGATGAGCGCTACCGAGCCGATCCGCAGCGCGGTCCGGTACTGATAGGTCCACCGGCCGACCGGCCCGGTGCGCAGGCCGGCGCGTTCCCCGGTCCCCCGCAGCCAGCCCAGCCCGCTGGCAACCGCGTGCCGGGTACGGACGGCGGTGACCGAGGGCCCGGTGAAGAAGGCGGCTATCGCCACGATGAGGCCGACCACCAGCAGGGTCCGCAGCCCATCCTTGATGAACCGGACCAGAGTGTCGAACAGGACCGCGGCCGCGTTGGCGGGCAGCACGTTGGACGGCACGCTGTTCAGGTAGATGCCCCGGCCGATGGCCAGCGCGATGCCGAGCAGCGCCATGGACGCGGCGAAGCCCAGCCCGGCCCCGATGAGCGCCCGCCGGTGGCTGCGCGCGATGTAGATCCCGGCGCCGAGCAGGAGCAGGGTGAGGATCGGCAGCACGATCTTGAAATCGTTGAGGAGCCGGTATCCGCTCTGCGCCTTGACCAGGTACTTGGCCGAGAACAGGCCGATCGTCGGGTTGATCGCCGGGATGTTGTTCACCAGCGAGAAGCCCCTGGCGGCCAGGTCCTTCTTGACCACGTCAATGAACGGGCCGAGGTTCAGCGTGACCTGGCCGTTGCTGATAGTGACGGACGTGCTGCCCTGGCCGGACAGCGCTTTGACCAGCTGGGCGTGCACTCTCTGGTTGACCTGGACCCACAGGCTGGCCACCTGCGGGCTGGCGACAATCTTGGCCACCTGAGTGTGAATGAACCCGCCGACCGCGCCGGCCAGCGAGCCGGAGAACGTGTGCAGCAGGGTGCCCACCCGGGTCAGGCCCTTGCTGGACAGCGCGTCGGCAGCCTGATTGGTGAGCGCCTGGACGTGGATCTGCGCGTTGATCTCATTGGTGATCTTGTCGGTCAGCGCGGCCTGGACGGCCGGGTCGTGGATGAGCGGCGTCACGTTCTGCACGTAGCGGCTGGTGTCGGAGACCTGGTTCGCGGTCCACACGGCCAGTACGGAGATCGGGGCCAGGATGCAGCCGATCACGATGAGCACAGTCGCGACCGGGGCTCGCCAGCCGCCCTTGCGCCGCCGCCGGGGCGCGGGCGGGCGGCTGCGGAGTTCGGCTACCTCGGCCCGGAGCCGGGCCAGTTCGGCCCGTTCATCCCCGGCCATGTCAGCGTCCGGGGGCGCCGCGCCGGCCGGCGGCGCGGCGGCCGCTGCTGTCGCGCCCGGTGCCGTCGCGCCCGGTGCCGTCGCGCTATCGGCCGGCCGGGCCGCGTCGGGCGTCCCCGCGGCGCCGGCCTCCGATGACGTGGCCTCCGGCGGCCCGGTGCCGTCCTGCTGCCCGGCACCGTCGGGCTGGGCCGGTGATGCCTGCTGGGCGGTCCGGTCACGCCGCCTGGAGCCGTTGGGCTGCCCGCTGTCGGCAGGGGTCGGGCCGGCCGCTGCGTTGTCGCCCACGTCGGACACGGTGACCTCCTGCTGCAGGGAGCTTCGAAGCCTGCCGCCGCGGGCACCTGAGCCCCCCGGTTGCGGGTGCCCCTCGGCGGCAGGCCAGTTCACCGTCGCCGAGACCGGCAGCGCACGCCTCGCCCTGACCGGGTGAAAGCCGGCCGTGATGGGCCGCTCTGCCTGCGGATCCGCCCCGCTGGCCCCGGTGCCGGGGCCGCGATCTCCCGCTATCAGGGCAGGCGGGCACGGTCTTGATCGCCTGCGACCTGGTCAAGGGCAGACCCGGTACGCTGCCGTCCGGCCGGACCAGGCAGGGAAGTCCATGACGCCCTGGCCGGGCCGCCGGGTCACCCGCTGCGGGTGAGGCAGCAACGGGCCAGCGCGGACATAGTCCGTGCAGGCGGTTGTGCCACGGCCACGGTGCCGTGGTGCCCGGAGGGTGAACTGAGCGGAGAGGAGGCCGCCAGTGACTATAGGCGGTAGCGCGGCCCTGATTATCATCGGCGCGATTCTCCGCTTCGCCGTCACCTGGACGCCGAAGAACGTTGACCTCCAGGTCATCGGCGTCATCCTGATGATCGGCGGGGTGGCCGGCCTGTGCGTGTCCATCGGCCTGATGGTCATGAAGCGCCGCCAGCAGTCGTCCGCCGAGGTGTACGAGCAGCGCCGTTACATCGAACCGCCGATGTAGCGCGGCTCAGATTGCCAAGCGTTTACCACTTCATCGCTTAGCCCGGGCCGGCCTGCTAGCCGCATCCCGGGCTGCGGGCACTCCCAAAGATTCAGTTAAGAAGATCGGGGTGCGAGCCCTGCCGATGGCTCGTATCGTCCCAGTCGTGAATGTCCGGGAAGTCGCCCAGCTCTTGTGGAGCAGGCGGGTTCAGCTTGATGCGACGAGGCGGCGGCTGGACCGCTGCCACGACATCCATGACCTGCGTGCCTGCGCCTGGCGGGTGACACCGCGGCCAGTCTTCGACTTCGTCGAGGGCGGTTCCGACGAGGAACTGAGCATGGCCGCGAACCGGGCGGCGTTCACCCGGTGGCAGTTCGTGCCGCGCACCCTGGTCAACGTGTCGGCGGTGGATACCTCGGCCGAGGTACTGGACCGGATCTTGCCCGTACCGGTGGTGCTGGGCCCGGCCGGCTGCACCCGCTTGCTGCATCCGGCCGGGGAGATCGGGGTGGCGCGGGCGGCCGAGCGCCACGGCCTGCCCTACGGGCTGTCCACGCTGGCCGCCACGTCCATTGAGGACCTTGCCGCTGCGGCTAAGCCGGACCGGTGGTTCCAGCTGTACGTGCTGCGGGACAGCGGGCTGAACGCTGAGCTGGTGGACCGGGCCGAGGCCTGCGGCTACCGCGTGCTGGTCGTGACCGTGGACGCGCCCATACCCGGGTATCACATCCGGGACCTGCACAACGGGCTCGCCATACCACCCCGGCTGACGCTACGCAGCATCGCGCATATCGCATCCCGGCCCGGCTACTGGTCGCGCATGGTGCGCAGTCCCGCTATCTCTTTCCCGAACCTCGATGCGCTGAGCGGCCCGGCGGCCCTGCAGGAGGCCGGGCCGGTGTTCAGCCCGGCGATCACCTGGGACGACGTTGCCGCGATACGGCAGCGCTGGACGGGCAAGCTGGTCATCAAAGGCCCGCTGGGTCCCGCCGACGCCCGCCGGGCGGTCCAGGTCGGCGCCGACGCCGTGCAGCTGTCCAATCATGGCGGCCGCCAGCTCGACAGGACCATGCCGCCCGCCGATCTCATCACCGGGGTCAGGGAGGCCATCGGGCCCGACGTGTGCCTCCTGGTCGACTCCGGTATCCGGCACGGGGCAGACATCGCCACCTGCATCGCCCTCGGCGCCGACGCCGGCGTGATCGGCCGTGCTTATCTCTACGGGCTGATGGCCGGCGGTGAGCCAGGCGTGGACTGCGCCCTGGACTTGCTCACCAGCCAGTTCCACCGGACGCTTCAGCTACTTGGCGTCACCTCAGTGGCCGACCTCCGCAAGAACGGCCACCAGCTGCTCCACCACGCGGGATAGCCGGCACCGACGGCCTGCGGAGGCCAGGCTTGACGCAACACGGCCGGTAGCCGAGGCGGCATCCTTCGGGGCGGCTCAGCCAGGTTCTGCGGTGCCGCCTGCCCGGCGGGCGACTTGCAGCACAGAGCCCCAGTGGCGGCGGAGGGTTCCGTCCGGCCGCTTAGCCAGGCGGCGGCGGATCTCACCGTACAGCCGGTCCCGCTTCCACTGAGCCATGGCGATATGGCCGGAGAACGTGTCGAGCAACCGGATGTAGCCCTCGGCGTCGTACCTGAGCTCCCAGTCGAAGTGGCGGATGGCAGTGTCCTCGAACAGGCCGCTCCCCTCGATCTCGGCCCGGTCGTCGGGCAGGCCGCCGGGCTGGTATTCCGGCGTGCCCGGGGGCACCCCCTCGCCGATCTCGTCGTAGACCGCCTGGATGTCTCGGAAGAAGCTGTCGCCGCCCGCGGGGAGCACGTGCAGTGCGTTCCATAGCGCGAGGTGGCCGCCGGGCCGCAGCAGTTCCCAGGCCCGCCGGTACCGGATACCCGGGTCGATCCAGTGCCAGGCGTTAGCGGCGTACACCAGGTCGAATCTCAGATCACCCGCGGGCTGCCAGGTCTCGAACGCGGACTTGATGATCTCGACGCCGGGGCACGTGGCCAGGTTCTGTGCTGCCGCCCGGGCCAGGCTTTCCCCGATCTCCAGGCAGGTGATCCGGAAGCCCCGGCGGGCCAGCGGGACCGTGGCCTTACCGGTGGCGCAGCCGATCTCCAGGAGGCGGGCACCGGGCCGCAACGCGGCCAGCCGGATCAGCTCCGCATAGATCGCGTCCGGGTAGTCGGGCCGGGCCTGCTGGTACAGCTGCGCGGCCGAGTCGAACGTCGCCCTCAACCGCTCCCTGTCACTCGGCATCAAGGCTCATTCTTATCCGCCAGCTTCCTCCCAAACTCGGCCAGGGAGCGGGCAACAAGGATCTCCCGCACAGTGAGCGTGGGCCGCCGGATAGCGATGATGTGCGTGAGATGTACGAGCGCCCCGATCTGGTCGGGATGGCGGGATTCGAACCCGCGGCCTCCTGCTCCCAAAGCAGGCGCGCTAACCAAGCTGCGCTACATCCCGTTGAGCCGACCGTAGCCTACCCGTCCAGCGAATTCGGTGGCGACAGGTCAGCAGCGCGGCGCGGCGCGGTCCGCCCAGCCGGTACGCTACGCGTGTCGGCCAGACTGATAGCGGGCACTGTCCCGCCTCTCGGTTCGGCACGCGGGCGTAGCTCAATGGTAGAGCCCCAGCCTTCCAAGCTGGTCATGAGGGTTCGATTCCCTTCGCCCGCTCTCACGGTTCCGGCCCAGGTCAGAGGCATGATCATTGATCTCTAACTGATCTTCACGAGGCTCGTTTCCGGCCGCGCGCCCGTTGCGTGCCCGATGACTTTCCGTGCCCGCTCCCCCGGTTGCCCTCGTGCTGCGCCGGGCCTGCCGCAGGCTGGGCGAACCGCTCCAGGTGCCAGCGCGGCTCCGGCGCGATCTCCTTGGGGCCAGTTCGCCGAAGCGGAGGCTGGCGAAGGTGGCCAGGAGCACCAGCGCGCGGTATCGCGGCGGCACCCGGTCGAGCAGGTCGATAACGGTCGTCAGCAGGATCACGGCCCGCTTGGGCGAGTCCTCCTGGCCAGCGCCCTCGATCCGGCACGTTTCGGCGGATGATCCGGTCATCAGTTGCCGTGTTCAGGACCGAGTGCAGCAGCCCGTACGCCTTGGCGCGGTGAACGGCCCGAACGATCACAGGTGCGGTGAGACCCTGGCAGAGGCCGGTCAGGGGTGAAGCGCACCATGGTTGATCGAGAGGTCGTCACCACAGCCGACCGTCATGATTCTGCTGGGCACATCGGCCGCGTCGAGACATACTTCCCGCAATACGACGTGCTTGTCCTCGACGGCGGTCAGGTGGTTGCCGGGGGCTCGGGGGTCCCCATCCGCTGGGACGGCACAGCCAGCGCCCTGCCTGATGGCTACGACGGGCATTGGTCAGCGCGGTAACCGGCCACGAGAACTCGGTCCCGGCCGACACACTCTGCATCATGGCCGCCGCCGTCCGAGCCGACCGGCAAGGTGGCGGGCTGGCGGGGAAGACCCTCGCTGCCCTCCGCGAGCGGGCCACCGCCGCTGGGCTCCAGCGTGTCATTGCACCGGTCAGCATTTCTGGCGCCTGCCCCACGCTCCATGATCATCACCGGCACGGTGCCCGAATGGGAAGACTGGGCGGCCATGGTATTCCCCGAGACCGGCCAGTATGTTGTCCCGGATGCGCTGGACCTGGTCGCCATCGACCGCGAGCAAGACCGCGGGACATACGCCGAAACGAACTTGTGGATGCGTCACGCCTAGCACCGCCGCGCCAGATGCGTGGAGCCCGCCTCCTAGCCGGCGGGCCCAGCCGTGCCCGCTACGCGCCCGACAGCAGGGTCAACAACGGCGTTCTACGGATACTCGCGGTCACTTGCAAGCACGCCCTGACCTGGCCCGCAGCAGCCCGGGCGACTGCCGACCGCAGCCTTCGAAGCGGCTTATGAGGGTTCGATTCCCTTCGCCCGCTCGATTAGTTCCGGGCGGTCAGGTATCCAGTCGCACGAGCTGGATGCTGATGATCTCGCGGCCCTCGTGCTCTGAGACCGTGTACCAGATGGTCACATGGTCGGCGGGCAGGTGGAGTTCATAGGCACCCGGCAGCGGATCATCAGGCGGAAAGGGGTCGGGCAGGGCCGGAACCGGCTCATCGAGCAACTGAAAGATCGCGCGCTGGACTGCCCATCGCAGCGGCTGCGGCAGTGCCTCGATCTCCTCCCACGACTGCCCAGGGAAGCGGACCGCGCGATCACTCACTCACCAATTCCCCACGCCTCGGCGAGCTGCTCGTGCGTGAGGACCGGCGCGTCATCGCCTGGCCCAGGATCAGCCTGGATGCGTGCCCTGGCGACACCACGCCCGACCTCACGCCGCAGCCGCCTCAGCTCGGCCTTCAGCCCATCCAGCTCAGCACGGGAGATGGTCACCATCTCCGACGCTTCAGCGCTCACGCAGGGCTCCCCTCAGCTTCGCGCCCCTCCCCAGAGTGTAGAACCAGGCATCCCAGCGCAGTTGCCAGCAGCGGCTACCGGGCCATGCCGGGCTTCAGACCAGTCCCAGAACGTCGTGCCCGCTGCGTGCCCGATACCAAGGTCAATAACGGTGTGCAAGGGGTACTCACGGTGCCTCCCGAACATGTCCTGACCTGGGCCGCAGCGGGCCGGAAGACTGCGGGCCGCAGCCTTCCAAGCTGGTCATGAGGGTTCGATTCCCTTCGCCCGCTCTCACTGATCGTGCCCAGGTCAGGGCACTCTGGCCCTGGATTCTGACTCCAGTCCGTTATGCGGGCAGCAGCGCCACGCCATAGTCATCGAAGCGCTTGTCGCGCGTCACGATCGTCAGCCCCTCCGCATACGCCTGGGCTATCAGCATGCGATCGAAAGGATCCTCATGATGGCGAGGGAGCCGCCCCGCCGCTACACCGTGAGCGATGCTTATTGGCAGCGGCAGAAACCCGCCTTCCTGCACCTGCTGCTCAAGGTCATCTGGCGCGGCAAGCTTCCCCAACGCCATCTTGATCGAGATCTCCCATGCGCTCGCGGCCGACACCGCGACGAGGTTAGCTGGATCTGCGATCGCATCCCGCGCTTGGGCGGTCAGGCCTTCGTCGGCTAGCCACCACAGCAAGGCGTGCGTGTCCAGCAGGAGCCTCACGGACGCTCCCCGCGGAATGCGGCATCGATCTCAGCCGGCAACTCATCGAAATCGGCGGCGATGCTGACTTTGCCGCGCCAGCCGCCTGGTACGCGCTGCCGTGACGACTCAGCCAATGCCACAAGACGCGCGACCGGGCGGCCGGCCCTCGCAATGACGATCTCCTCGCCAGCAGCAGCACGATCCAGCAGTTGCGACAGGTGAGTCTTGGCTTCGTAGACGTTCACACTCTTGGACATACGACCAATCTACCCCGATGGTCTAGTCTAGTCAAGTCATACGTATTCGAGCTAACAGGTATGCACGGTCGCTGGTTCCCTAAGCTGACAGTCTCAACGCAAGGGTGCGGCGTACCACACAGATGCCATGCGCCCCGGCGACCAGCGGTCAGTCACGGGGACTCGCGGGGACTCGCGGGGACTCGCGGGGACTCGCGGGGACTCGCGGGGACTGCGACCAGGACCGCCGTTCCCGCAGGTCACCCGGCAGACCGTGCTACCGATCTTCCAAGCTGGTCATGAGGGTTCGATTCGCTCCGCCCGCTCCGGGGTTGCCGCCCGGTTATTGATCGCTTATCGTCGATCAACGATGAATGAGATGGAGCCGCTCGACCGCGGGATCGCCGACACCTATGCGGCCTGGTTCAAGGCACTGGCCGACGGCACCAGGGTGCAGGTGGTCTCGCTGCTGGCCCGCAGCGGTAAGCCGATGACCGTCAGGGAGATCGTCGCGGCCGTGCCGGTGGGCCAGTCCACCGTGTCCGCGCACCTGCGGCAGCTGGCCGCGGTCGGGTTCGTGCTCGCCGAGGACCGCGGCACCTCGCGGCTCTACCGGATCAACGAGGCATGCGTGGAGTACTTCCCGACCGCCGCGGACCTGGTGATGGGGAAGCCGTCACCGATCCCGCCCGCCGCCCGCTGACCTACCAGCCCCGGAGGTCCCCGCGCACCATGCAGATCGAGCCCATGACCGAGGAGCACGCCGCCGCCGTGCTCGCGATCTACCAGGCTGGCATCGATGAGGGCAACGCTACCTTCGAGACCCGGGCGCCCGCATGGGACGAGTTCACCGCGGCCAGGCTGCCCGACCACCGCTACGTCACCCGGGCCGGCGGGGATGTCCTCGGATGGGTCGCGGTCTCCGCCGTGTCCAGCCGCTGCGCCTACGCCGGGGTGGTCGAGCACTCGGTCTACGTGCACCCCGGCGCCCGGGGGCAGGGCGCCGGGCGCCGGCTCCTGGACGCCCTGATCACGTCCACCGAGGCCGCCGGGATCTGGACCATCCAGTCCGGGATCTTCCCCGAGAACACCGCCAGCGCCGCACTCCACCAGGCCGCAGGCTTCCGCATCGTCGGCACCCGCCAGCGCATCGGCCGCCACCATGGCCGGTGGCGGGACGTCGTCTTGCTCGAGCGCCGCAGCCCCGTGGTCTGACCAGGCTGTGGGTCACCCGGGCGGAGTGATCACGGGCTCGCCGGGGTCTTGGCGGGGTCTCCCGGCCCGCGTCGGCCCGGACAGCAGCGCCATCGGCGGTGTCCTCCTGCCGGCCGCCTTGCAACCCCAGGAGGCCAGCCACCGCGGCGACCGCCATGATGACGGCCATCGCGTAGAACACGGACGGTGAGGCGTGGGCGAAGTCAACGCGGATGAAGTGCGGGATGGCCACCGCGGCGCCTGAGCCACCGCCCTGGAACTGGGAGATCCTCGCGGCTTCCTGGGCCGCCCGGGCCGCCGGCACGCCCTGGGCGGTCAGCGACGAGGTAACCTGCGAGCGCATCTCGAAGACGAGCAGGGCGCCGAGGACGGCCAGGCCCAGGGCGGCCGCGTAGTTCCGCACCGTCTGGTGATGCCGGTCGCCTCCCCGTAGGAGAGCCGGGAAGCCCGGTCCACCGCGTCGGTGCTGGCCGGGCCGAGCATGAGGCCCATCCCGATCCCGGCCATGATCACGTACCACTGCTGGGCGCCCAGGCTGAGATCGGTGACCTTCCCGGCCCACAGCGAGAACCCGACCGCGGCCAGCGCGCAGCCGAGCACCACCGGCCGCTTGGCCCCCATCTGGTCCAGCATCCGTCCGCCGACCTGCGCGGCGATGACGAACCTGATGAAGAAGTACAGCAGGTACAGGCCCGCCTCGGACGACGACTGGCCCAGGGCTACCTGGGCGTACAGGCTGGCGAAGAAGAAGACCGGGACGAAGGCCAGCATGGCCACACCCGGTCAGGCCGCCGGCATGCCGAAAAAAGCGGCCAGCGCCTTGCCGCGTTGCCGGAGCGGGAAGGTCTGTACCACGATGGCCAGGGCGGCCGGGAACATGATCGCACCGCCGGCCCGCCGAACGCGAACAGCGCGGCCAGGGCCAGCAGGCAGGCGTTGACCGCCCACTGCACGCCCGTGCCGGTCAGGCGGAGTTCCCGCTGGATCTCCGGGACGGCGATCGACACGATCGTCTGGTCGATGAAGGTCATCGAGACAGCGAAGATCATCGCGGTGAGGACCAGGTGATTCGACCGGCCGCCCGTGGCCATGCCCTGTGTCATGCTCCCCCCGAATCCCGGCCGGCTGGCCCTGGGCAGGCCGCGGAGCCGATTGAGCCGGTGATGTCACCATGGCAACGTTCCGATTGCTTTGCGTTGAAGGTGGCGGCCGGGAACAGCGCGGGCTGGGGAGAATCAGGGCTGGAAACCGGACTGGAACAGGTAGGCGCTCGCCAGGCTGCGGTAGGGCCGCCAGGGCTCGGCGATGCGCAGCACTTCCTGCTGGGAGGGCAGCGCCTCGAGCCCGTAACAGCGCTGGATTGCCTTCCGGAGGGCCAGGTCGCCGGGGAGCACGACGTCGGGCCGGTTGAGCGCGATGATCAGGAAGCCGTGCACGGTCCAGGACCCGATCCCCGGTATGGCCGTGAGCCGTGCCTCGATCTCCTCATCGGACAGCCGGGCCAGGTCCGCGTCGCTGAGGCGGCCCGTCGCGAACTGCTCGGCCAGCGACCGCAGGGTCGCCACCTTGCGCCCGGACAGGCCGGCCGTCCTCAGCCGTTCCGGCGGCAGGGCGAGGACTTCCTCCGGGCCGGGCAGCCGGCCGCCGGCCAGGTCCTCCAGCCGGGCCAGGATGCGCCGCGTGGCCTGGACGGACAACTGCTGCCCGATCACCTGGAAGACAAGCGCGCTGAATGCATCGCGCACCGGCAGCCCGGACAGCCACGCCCGGGGATCGAAGTCGGGCTGGGCATCGATGAGCCGGGCCAGCACCGGGTCGGCGCGGCGCAGTTGTGCCCGCGCCTGCTGATCGGCCACCCCGCTGGCGTCCCCGCCGCCGGGATGCAGCGGGTCGCCGCCTGCTGCGGTCATCGCGATCTCCCCTTCCCCCTCCATTTGCTGATCGTGACACACGGCTACCGACCAGGATCGCTAGCAGGGCCCGCGGGTGGCGGGCACCAGGTCACTCAGAACCGGTAAAGACGGGTTCTGCCCGGGCCGGGGCGGGTACTTGACGGGCTCCGCCGCTGGCGGCCGCCGCCGGGCGGCCGAGGAGGAGTCCAGATGCTGCTGTCCCCGCACTCGCACCACCTCGTGGCAGCCCTCAATCCGCTCAGCTCGACATCCCTGCTGGCCAGCCTGGGCGCGCTCGGCGTCTTCCTCGTGCTGTTCGCCGAGACCGGGCTGCTCATCGGGTTCTTCCTGCCGGGCGACTCGCTGCTGTTCACCGCCGGACTGCTGTGCACCGCGTCGGCGTCCCACGCGGTCCACCTGTCGCTCCCGCTGGTCATCCTGGCCGCCATCGGCGGCGCGCTGCTCGGCGCCGAGACCGGGTTCCTGATCGGCCGGGCCGGCGGTCGTCCCCTGCTGCAGCGCACCAGCAACCGGTTCCTGCGCAATGGCGCGGAACGGGCCGACCACCTGCTCGGACGGTACGGCTACGGCAAGGCCATCGTGCTGGGCCGGTTCATCCCCGTGGTCCGCACGGTACTCAACCCGATGGCCGGCGCGCTGGCCGTGCCCACCCGGACGTTCACCCTGTGGCAGGTCATCGGCGGGATCATCTGGTCGGCCGGCGTCACCCTGGCCGGCTACGCACTGGGGTCCACGATCCCGAGCATCGACACCTACCTGCTGCCGGTCATCGCGGTCATCGTGATCGTCTCGCTGATCCCCATCGGGGTGGAACTACTGCGCACCCGCTCCGCGGGACGCCGGGGTGAGGGCGCCGCGACCGCCGTCACCGGGCAGGAGCCGGCGCGGCGCGGCGCGGGAGAGCCAGCGCGGCGCGCGGAGCGCTGACGCACCGGGATCCGCCAGCCGGGCCGCCCGCTCAGAGGTCCGGGATGCCGAGGTCGAGGTTGGGCCGCTCGATGCCGCCGTCTACCTCGATGATCTTCCCGGTGATGTACCCGCCCGCGGGTGAGGCCAGGAACAGGACCGCGGCGGCGACGCCGGCCGGGTCGCCGATCCGGCCGAGCGGAGTCGCGAGCTCCATCTGGCCGCGCAACGCGTCGTCAGTAAGGACGATGTCCAGCGCCGAGGTGGCCACCGCGCCGACCGCGACCGCATTGGCCCTGATCCTCGGGGCGAGATCGGCTGCGGCCAGCCGGGTGTAGTGCGCCAGGGCGGCCTTAGCGGTCCCGGAGGCGAGGTAGCCACGGCCGGCGGTGCGCCCGACGGCGGAGGTGATGTTGATCACGACGCCAGCCGCCCCGGAGCCGTGCGCGCCGCGGCCGACTCAGAGCCCGCTGGCCAGGGCGTCCGCACCGGGCCGGGCCGTCCGTGCCGCCAGAGGAGAGCAGGTGCGGTACCGCGGCCTGGGTGACGGCGTGGGCAGTGCCCAGGTTGACCTGGGACGCCTCGGCCAGGTGCCGGGGCTTGGTGCTGAGGAAGGGGCGCGGCAGCGCGCCGCCGACATTGTTCAGCACGTCCGCCCCGGCCTGGGCCAGGGCGACCGCGATGGCCGCGCCGATTCCCCGGCCAGCACCGGTGACCAGGGCGGCCTGGCCGGGAATGCGGAGTGGGTCCAGGATCATCGGCCTCGCCTCTCCGTGGGCTGAGGCAAGCTTAAGGAAACTAGAACACGTTTCAATTATCCGCCGGACGGTGCGGCCGCCGGGCCCGGCCGGCTGGGGCAGGTTCGCGCTGCGGTGAAGCCGGCGCGGCACCCAGTGCCAGGAACAGCCTGTTCCGCCCCCCGGCACTGGCACCCGGGGCCGTGGCGCAGGAATCCCTGACCGGAACAAGACAGCGTGCTGCCCGGGCCGGCTGGGCGGCCCGGGCAGCAGTGCTGCGATGCGGCGCTGGTCAGCGCGCCCAGACGCCGAAGGCGTCGAATGGGCGCGCCGTGCCGTTGGCCGACAGGCCGTCCGACCACAGCTGGGTCGGCGACACCCGGGTCGTGCCCTGCGGCGGCACCAGGCCGTTGCTGGTGGCGAGGACCCTGGTGGTCTCCCACGGGCCCACGAAGGAGCCGCGGGCACCGCTGTAGGTGGTCAGCGCACCCTGCAGGAACTGGTTGATCCGGAACGAGCGGATGAACGGCGGCAGCGGGATCGGCGTGCCCGTGCTGTCGGTGAAGTCATCCACGGCCGCGGCGTGATCGAAGATCGGGCCGTACGCCCGCGTCTTGTACGACTGCTGCGGGCCGGAGGTGGTCGGCGGCGTGATCGTGAAGTGCAGCTCGTTGCCCCCCTGGTCGTAGTAGATGCTGAAGCGGACGCCGTCTCCCTGCGTCACCCCCGAGAGCTGGGAGTAGTGCGCGAAGTACGGGCCGGTCAGCGAGTTGTTGAACGCCTCCACGAACGACACCCAGGTCCCTATCGTGCAGACGGCGCCAAACGACTGCGCCACCGTGCAGGACTCAATGCCCGCCCGCACGTACTGGTCGCCGCTCGGGGTGAAGGGCTCGTTCAGCGACCCGTTGGAGAGCTGGATGTACTCCTGCGGGTACAGGCCGGTCAGCAGCGCCGTGTCCGGCACCGTCAGCGTCGAGGCGATGTAGCGGAAGTACCGTCCGCTCGCCTCGTACCCAGCCTGGCTGATCGTGGCCATCACTGGCAACGTCGTCCCATGTGCCCGGGCCGGCGCGGCGGTGGCCGCGCTTGCGGCACCCGTGGCCGCAAAGCCCAGGGCGGTAGCAGCGGCACCCGCTGCCGCGGCGGCAGTGAGCCTGCTCATGATGCGGCTTCGCATCGGTAGGTCCCCTCCTCTAACGACCGGGAAGCACACCGCTGCGCTGATCGGGCGGTCATGTCAGGACCCGTTCGCGGCATGCCCCGTTGGTCCGTTTCTGGTTGGCCCTGGTTCCGCCCTCCCCTATCAGTTCCCTACTCTGCGTAATCTAATGATTACTCAATGAGATGGATTCCGGCGGGCCAAACGGGTGCTGCCCGGGCCGCCGAAGCGGCCCGGGCAGCACCCGTTCGTTGCTTGCTTACTTACTTACTACCCATCTCGACGAGGGCGCGAGCGCCCCGCGGCGGGACCGGCCTAGCGAGCCCAGACGCTGAACGCGTCGAAGGGCCGCGCCAGGCCGTTACTGGCGAGACCGTCCGACCACAGGCTGGACGGGGACACCCGGACATGGCCGGACGGGAACGGCAGGCCGTTGCTGGTCGCCTCGACCGGGCTGGTGGTCCACGGGCCCACGAAGGAGCCGCGGGCACCGCTGTAGGTGGTCAGCGCACCCTGCAGGAAGATGTTGATCTTGAACGCGTGGATGAACGGCGGCAGCGGGATCGGCGTGCCCGTGCTGTTGGTGAAGTCATCCACGGCCGCGGCGTGATCGAAGATCGGGCCGTACGCCTGCGTCTTGTACGACATCGACGGGCCGGAGGTGGACGGCGGCGTGATCGTGAAGTGCAGCTCGTTGCCCCCCTGGTCGTAGTAGATGCTGAAGCGGACGCCGTCTCCCTGCGTCACCCCCGAGAGCTGGGAGTAGTGCGCGAAGTACGGGCCGGTCAGCGAGTTGTTGAACGCCTCCACGAACGACACCCAGGTCCCTATCGTGCAGACGGCGCCAAACGACTGCGCCACCGTGCAGGACTCGATGCCCGCGCGCACGTACTGATCACCGGTAACCGAATTGCCGCTCCCGTTCGAGCGACCCGTTGGAGAGCTGGATGTACTCCTGCGGGTACAGGCCGGTCAGCAGCGCCGTGTCCGGCACCGTCAGCGTCGAGGAGATGTAGCGGAAGTACCGTCCGCTCGCCTCGTACCCAGCCGCACTGGTGGTGGCGATCGTGGTACCGATCGTGGTTGCCTGCCGCGCCTGCGACGTGGCGGCGCTCGCGGCACCAGCGGCGGCGAGGCCGAGGGTGCCCGCGGTGACGCCCGCCGCCGCTGCGGCGACGAACGTCCGGGTGATGCGTCTACGCATCGATTTCTTCCTTCCCTTTGATGATTGCCGGGCCGGAGGAGAATTACTACTGGCTGAGGCGGTGATGCTTTGACCGGTCCCGGACTTGCCTCCGTAGTGGTCTGCGCTTCACGCTGAATTCCGCCCCGCCGAGTCCAGCAGAGACATTACCACGGGTAGTTCTCGACGTACCGTGTGCGACATGAAGCATGTCACAGGCTTGTTCAGTCGGTGCTGAGAATCTATCTAAAGGATTCAGTTAAGCAATGTGGAGAGCGTGACAATCTGTACCCGATGCCTTTTTCGCCTGGCTCGCGGCTAGTCATAATGATTTATGATGAATGAAATCTGACGGGTTACGGATGATTTAGCCCGCTCGGCCGGCGTCGGGCGGCGATGGTACGCCCTTTCCATTCGCCGCCGCGCCCGGCGTAGTGCCGCCGGGCGGAATCGGCGGTCATGGCGGCATATAGCACCGCGATGAGCGGCAGCGCGGCGCCGCGCGCACCGCTCAGCCCGTACAGCCGCAGCACCGGGCGGTAGCTCACGGCCATCGCCAGCCAGCCGGCCGCGCCCGCGGCGGCGCACCAGGCCGCCACCGCGCCACCGCCCGCGGCGGCCAGGATGAGGCCGCACACCGCCGCCGCCGGGGGCAGCGCGTACAGCCACAGCAGCCCGGCGAGGGTGGCGGCGAGCAGGGCAGGCGAGTAACGCAGCTGGGTGTAGGCACTGCGGGCGACCATGTCCCAGAGCGCGGCCAGCCGCGGATAGGGCCGCTCGCTGCGGACGTGGGTGGTGAACCCGAGCCAGCACCGGGCCGGGGACGGCGGCCGCTTCAGCAGCCGTCCCAGCGCGACGTCATCGATCCGGGCGCCGCGGATCCGGGCCAGGCCGCCGGCCGCGGCGAGGACGTCCCGGCGGACCAGCATGCAGCCGCCCGCGGCCGCAGCGGTCCGCGCGCCCGGCCGGTTGACCCGGCGGAACGGGTACAGCTGGGCGAAGAAGTAGACGAAGGCCGGGACGATGAGGCGCTCCCACCAGGTATCGGTGCGCAGCAGCGCCATCTGGGACAGCAGCGCGCGGTCATCGGCGCGGGCCGCGTGTACCAGCCCGGTCAGGGTGCCGGGGGCGTAACTGATGTCCGCATCGGTGAACAGCAGGTAGTCGCACTCCCCGGCGGCCCGCACCCCGGTGGCCATCGCGTTCACCTTGCCCGCCCAGCCGTCCGGGAGCCCGTCGGTGCACACGACGCGGGCCGCGCGGTGCGCGGCCCGCCCCAGGGCGGCCGCCACGGCGGCGGTGCCGTCGGTGCTGGCGTCGTCCACGAGCACCACGGAGAACTCACCCGGGTAATCCTGGGCCAGCAGGCTGGGCAGGGTGGCCGGCAGGATGGCGGCCTCGTCCCGGGCCGGGATGACCGCCACCACACTCGGCCACCCGCGATGCTCTGCGCCCGAACGGCCCGGACGGCCCGGACGTCCGGGTCCGTCCGGGCCGGCCGGGCCGCCGGGCAGGCGCTGGCCGGTGCGCCAGAACCCGCCGTGGGCGGCGAGCAGGTAAGCCCAGGCGAGGGCGGCGAGCACGGCGGCACCGGCCAAGATCGGCATCCGCCAAGCCTGGCATATCGAGGCGAGGCGGGGCGCGCCGCAGGGCGGTCCCTCCGAGCCGGCGATACCGGGGGCTCCGGGGGCCGCCCCCCGGGCCAGCACCGCGCGGCCGTGCCGCGCTCGGCCCCCGGGGCCGAGCGGGGGTTCCGGGGAACGCCGCCCCCGGGTTGGCACCCACTAGTTCAGGCTGCGGCCGTCCGGCGGGGCGTCCGGCAGCCGGACCACTTCCGCGGACGCGGTTGCATCCGGCCCGGCGGCGAGATTCCGCTTGATCGAGTCGAGGATGGTCAGCCCCTGGCCGACCAGGCCGGCCGCCAGCTCGCTGAGCCCATCGGCGCCGTTCAGCACGTTGACGTTCGCCCCAGCCAGGCCGGTCGCCGCCTCCTTGACTATCTGCGGCAGCTGGTCGATGAGCATCCGGTCGAGCGCCACCCGGTCGTTCGAGGCCGCCGCCTCGGCCAGGATCCGCATCCGCTCCGCGTCGGCCCGGGCCAGGATGCGCACCTTCTCCGCTTCTGCCTCGGCGGGCTTGACCACTTCGGCCACCAGCTGGCGCTCGCGCAGCTCGGCCTGGCGCTGGGCCAGGTCGGCCTGGGCGTTGATAACGCTGATCTGTGCCTGCGCCTGCGTCAGCGGGCCCGCCTGCGCGGCCTCGGCCTGGGCCTTGTTGACCTCCGCCTTGTACTGGGCCTGCACCACCGCCGTCTGCCGGGCATACTCGGCCTGCTTACGCTGCGACTCCTGCTGCGCCTGGGCCGAGGCCTGGTTCGCCTGAGCCTGGGCGATCTGCGCCTGGCGCTGGATCGCCGCGTTGTGCGGGGCGGCCATCGCGTCGATGTAGCCCGAGTTCATGTCATCGATGGACTGGATCTGCAGCGAGTCCACGGTCAGGCCGATCTTGACCATTTCCGCCTTCGAGCCGTCGAGGACCTCACTGGCCAGCTTCTGGCGTTCGGTGACGATCTCCTCCACCGTCATGGACCCGATGATGGACCGCAGGTGACCGGCGAAGATCCGGCCGGTGAGGGTGGACATCTGGTCCTGGTCGGACAGGAAGCGCTGGCCGGCGTTGACGATGCTCTCCTCGTCGTTGCCGACCTTGAACGCGATCACTGACCGGACGTTCAGCGTGATGCCCTGCTTGGTCACGCACTGCTCGGCGACCTCAGCCTCGCTCATGGCCAGCGACAGGTAGCGGGCCTTGCGGAAGAACGGGAGCACGAAAGCGCCATGCCCGGTGACGACCCGGAACGGCGCGCCATTGCGGCCACTCCTCCCGCCGGAGATGAGCATGGCCTCGTCGGGCGCGGGGACACGGTATCCAAGCATGATCGGGCTCCTTGAGACGATCCAGTCAGGTAAGGCTTCCGGGAAGGGATTGAGGGGGTCGGTCCACTCGCTGACATCCACCGTCCGGGTGCCACGCGATTCGATGACCAGCACGGTCCGGCCCCTGGGAATCGGCTCGGCGGACCAGGCGATGAAGGCCTCGGAGCCACCGCGCACCTTGAGCAGAACCTCTCCAGGTCCGGCCAGGCCGCGGGTGGCAACGCACAGGACGCCTATGCACCCGATCAGGGATGCGTCCGCAGGCACCGCGCAACTCCTCATTTCACCCCGGTTAGTTCACCTCACACTAGTCCTCGCAGCCTTCCCGCGAGCTTGCCCGGCAGCCAGAACCACGTCGATCCGGTATCAGTCCCGCGAAGGCCCCCCGCACCCCAGCCCCGCACCCCGGCCCCCGCACCCCGGCCCCCGCACCCCGGCCCCCGCACCCCGGCCCCCGCGCCAAAGATTTCTGGGGCGGCCGGAATAGCCGGGGTGGGGGCCGCGTTACCAACCATCGCTGGTGTGTTCGTGTCCCCCGGGCCGCAACTCATCTGCCTTCGCGGAATACCGTTCGGCTGGAGCCGCGTCGTGCCACTCGCCGAGAGGCGACCGCACACCAGCACTTAGCGGCGGGGCCCGCGGAGTTCGCTCCGCGGGCCTCCTCGCGTATCCGGGCTCCGCCACGGGCCCCCCGCACCCGGCCGTCCTGGCCCCGGCCTCAGCCCAGCGGCCACCGCACCCCGGTGGCCGCCAGCACGTCCGCAGCACCGGGCATGCCGTCCTGCGCGCCCGCCCGGGTGACCGCCGTGGCGCCGACCGCGCAGGCGAGCCGGACCGCCTCGGCCGGCGGCACGCCGCCGGCCACCGCCGCGGCCAGCGCGGCCACGAACGCATCCCCGGCCCCGACGCTGTCCACCGCTGTCACGCGGAACCCGGGCACGGCGCAGTCCCCGGCGGCCCCGCTGAGTACCGCCCCGTCCTGCCCCGCGGTGACCACCACATGCCGGGCGCCCGCGGCGGCCAGCGCGGCGGCCGCGGACGCCGCCCCGGCCGGGCCGGCCACCGGCCGGCCGAGCAGCGCGGACGCCTCCGGCACGTTGACGACCAGCCAGTCCACCCCGGACGCCAGCAGCCGCGGCGCCTGCTCCGGGACCGGCGCGAGGTTGAGGATCGTGGTCATCCCGGCGGCCCGGGCCCGGGCCAGGGCCGCGGCCAGCACGGGCACCGGGATTTCGGCGGACAGCACCACCGCCGCGGCCGGCACCGCGAACGCCGCCGCCACCTCAGCCTCCCCAGCGAGCCCGTTGGCGCCCGGGGCGACCGTGATCGAGTTCTCGCCGGCCGCGTCCACCGTGATCAGGGCCAGCCCGGTCGTGGCCCCGCCGATCACCCTGACCCCGGCGACGTCGGCCCCGGCGGCCCGCAGCGCGGCGCGACAGGTCACGCCGAACTCGTCGGACCCGCAGCAGCCGGCCATCCGCACCGAGGCACCGAGCCGGGCGGCGGCCAGTGCCTGGTTGGCCCCCTTCCCGCCGGGCAGCAGCCGGGCCGCGCCCCCGAGCACGGTCTCCCCCGGGCCGGCCAGCCGCGGCACGCTAACCGAAATGTCCATGTTCAAGCTGCCCAGCACGGTCACCTGCGGCCGCTGCATCGTCCCGATCCCCTCCCGGTTACCGCCCACTGCCGTGATCATGGCCAAGGATGCCGGGCCCGACCGCCCGGCCAGCCACGATTATGCGGCCGGAGCGGGCGTGCAGTAGCGCGCGATGGCGGCCATGGCCGAATGCTCCCGGGCCCGGGGATCGGGCTCGTCGCACGCCCAGGCCAGGTACCCGTCCGGGCGGACTAACGCGGCCGCGGGGAGCCGGGCGCCATCGCACCGGGCATAGCGGACGGCCCGGACGTGCCCGGGCAGGCCGCCACGGCCCGCCGCACCGGCATCTGGGCCGGCATCCGGGCCGCGCTCCCCCCGGGCCCCGGCCAGGGCGGGCGGCCCGCCCGCGCGGCCAGCCCCGGCCGGCCCGGCCTGCCCGGCCGCGGCATCCCGGTCCAGCAGCACGAACCGGCCGTCGCGGAAGAGCTCAGCCAGCCGCGTGCTGGCCCCGCCGGGCAGCAGCAGCCGCCCCGGCGGCAGCCGGGTCCCCGCCAGCGGGTGGCGGTGGGTCCCGTCCGGCGGGTACCGCACGGCCAGTCCTGTATAACTGCGGGCCAGCCAATTCTGAACGAAGGGCAGCGGCACAATGACGCGCTCCGCGGTCCAGCGCAGGGCGCGGCGCGGCCGGGTGCGGGCGGTGTTCAGCCGGAACTGGCGGCCCGTGAGGGTAAGGACGGCAGTGCCGACTGGGTGCCGTTCGGAATGGTAGGTATCGAGCAGCCAGCCCGGCGCCCAGCCGGCCAGCGCGGCCCCCAGCTTCCAGCCCAGGTTGACCGCGTCCTGCAAGCCGGTGTTCATGCCCTGGGCACCGGCCGGGGAATGGGTGTGCGCGGCGTCCCCGGCCAGGAAGACCCGGCCATTCCGGTACGACACCGCCTGGCGGCTCTCACTGCGGTAGCGGCCCGACCAGTAGACGTCCCGGGGGCCGAAATCCCGGCCGGCCACCCGGGCCAGGCCCTCGGCGATCTCGGTCATCGTCACCGGCTCGGTGACCGGTACCCCGGCCCGGGTGTAGTCGTACAGCACCAGCCGGCACGAGCCGTCGCGGAACGGGAAGACGAGCAGCATGCCCTGCCCGGACAGGTCGCCGTAGGCGTCCGTCATGGGCAGCCCGTCCAGGTACAGGTCGGCCAGGATCACCGAGCCGGGGTTGGGGGCGCCGGGGAACGGCAGGCCGGCCGCCTCCCGGACGAAGCTGCGCACCCCATCGCAGCCCACCACATAGTCGGCGCGTTCAGTGCGGCCGTCGTCCAGGGTGACGGTGACCCCGCCGGCATCCTGGGCCAGGCCGGTCACCCGGGAGGACCAGCGGATCTCGGCGCCGAGTTCGGCCGCCCGGCCGGCCAGCAGCCACTCGATCCGGCTCTGCGGGATGTCCAGCAGGTAGGGGAAGTCCGAATCGAGCCGGCGCAGCCGGATGGCGGACCCGCGCAGCCCGAGCGGGAAGCTGGGCACGGCCAGGCCAGCATCGGTGAACGGGCCAGCCTGGCCGCGCAGGTCGAGCAGTTCCAGGCTGCGCGCGTGCAGGCAGATGGCCCGCGACTCGGCACGCGGGCCGGCCCGCCGCTCCAGCACCAGGCAGGCCACGCCGGCCAGCGCCAGTTCGGCGGCGAGCAGGAGCCCCGTAGGCCCGGCTCCGATCACGATCACCCGGCCCGGCCTGGGCTCTGCCACATGCCCTCCTCGCCCGCGGAGAAAGCCCGCCGCCGACGGCCGGCGAAAAGGTGGTCGGCACGGCTCCGATGGGGCATAACTTAAGCGAATACGGGATAGAACGGAACGACCGCGCCAGCCAGGACACTCATCCCGATATCAGGTACGGTGGGGAAGATAGCTGCGCTCCTGTCCAACATGTCCGTGCGGACGCTCATCCTCGGCATTGATGAGACCGGACGGATCATTCAGTATGACCGCAACTCGCCGGAAATCCTGACCCTCGATGCGGCTGCGCTGGTCGGCGCGCACCTCAGTGACCTGCTGGCCGGGGATGCGGCGCGCGAGCCGGCCCTGGCCACCCTGCTGGACGCCGTCCGGGCGGGCCGGGAGGCGACCGCCGTGCTGGCCATCAAGACCCGGGAAGGACGCCGGGTCGAGGCGGTGGCGAGCGTCCAGCCGATGCACGGGGAGAGCCCCGGCCTGACCGCGCTGGCCGTGCTGCGGATGCCGCCGACCCGGGCCGAGCGGTTCGTCGACCCGGCCCTGATGCGGCACTCGCTGCTCGACGACACGTTCCGCCAGATCGGCGCCACGCTCGACCTGGACCAGGTGGCCCGCGGGCTGATCAACCTGCTGGTGCCGCACTTCTGCAACTCAGCCGGGCTGCTGGTGCTGGAGAACGTCGCCGCCGGGGACGAGTTCCCGGTGAACCCGCCGGACGGCTCCCAGCTGCTGCGCCGGCTGGCGGTGGCCTCGGACGACGGGTCGCCGGGCTGGGACGCCGCCTTCCCCACCGGGGAGGTGCTGCTCTACCCGCCGGACACGCCCTACGTCGAGTGCATGGAGACCGGCAAGCCGGTCCGGATTGCCAACCTGGACACCGACGGCGCGGTCAGCATCGCCGAGTCGTGGCTGCGCCTGCCGGTCGCCCAGCTGCTGTCGGACACCTCCATGCTGCTGCTCCCGCTGGCCACCAAGGACAGCATGCTGGGGTTCTTCGTGTGCAGCCGTAAGACGGGGTACCGGCCATTCGACGGGTACGACTCCGAGATCGGCATGGAGTTCGCCTCGCGCGCCGCCATCTTCATCGACAACGCGCGGCAGTACAACCGGGAGCGGACCACCGCGCTCACCCTGCAGCGCAGCCTGCTGCCGACCGGGCTGTCCGCACCCTCCTCGGTCGAGGTGAAGCACCGCTATCTTCCCGGCAGCAAGCTGATCGAGGTGGGCGGGGACTGGTACGAGTCGATCGCGCTGCCCGGGGCGCGGGCCGCGCTGGTGGTGGGTGACGTCGCCGGGCACGGCGTCCGCGCGGCGGTGACCATGGGCCGGCTGCGCACCGCGATCCACACGCTGGCATTGCTCGAGCTGCCGCCCGATGAGTCGCTGCAGCAGCTCAACGAGCTGATGACCTCGCTGGGCGAACGCGAGCCGCACTTCGCCACCTGCGCCTACGCGGTCTACGACGCGGTGACCGGGAGCTGCGAGATGGCCTCGGCCGGACATCTCCCCCCGCTGCTGGTGAAGCCGGACGGGACCAGCGAGTACCTGGACATCGCCCCGGCCCCGCCGCTCGGGGTGGGCGAGATCCCGATCGAGAGCCGCACCTTCCAGATCGACGACGGCAGCCTGCTAGTGCTGTACACGGACGGGCTGGTGGAGGACCGGCAGCGGGACATCGACGAGGGCCTCGGCTTCCTGCGTGGCGTCTTCGACGCCGAGGCGACGAAGCAGTCGCTGGATGATCTGTGCCGGGCCGCACTGGCCGGGGTGTACGCCCACCAGCAGCGGGACGACATCGCCATCCTCATCGCCCGGCTCAGCCGGATTCCCGCCGACCATCACGTCACCTGGCAGCTGCCGGCCGAGCTGACCGCGGTGAAGAAGGCCCGGCACCTGATCCGCGAGCCGCTGGAGCGGTGGGACCTGGCCGAGCTGGTGCCCACCACCGAGCTGCTGGTGTCCGAGCTGGTCACCAACGCGATCCGGTACGCGATCGGCGAGGTTACCCTGCGGCTGGTGCTGGAAGGCTCGCTGGTCTGCGAGGTGCTGGACAACTCGGCGGCGCTGCCCCGGCTGCGCCATGCGGGCCGGGACGAGGAGTGCGGCCGCGGCCTGGAAGTAGTCAGCCAGTTCGCGCAGCGCTGGGGCGCCCGCCGCACCCCCGGGGGCAAGGTCGTCTGGTGCGAGCAGCAGCTGCCCGGGGCGGACGCCGCCGGGCTGGCCGCGCTGGCCTGGCCGCCGGCCAGCTGAGCGGCGGCCGGCCGCCCGGGCCAGCCGGACCGGCCCGGGCCAGCCGGGCCAGCGCCCGGGTCATTCACTCATGGAGGTCCGCGGTCTGGGCGGCGCGGCGGGTGTCCTGCCGGATGGACAGCTTCCCGCTGCGCATGATGCCGATCCGCTGGGCACGGCGGGCCACCGTGCTGTCGTGAGTAACCAGGACGAGGGTGAGGCCCCGGTCCCGCCACAGGCTTTCCAGCAGGGTGATGATCTCGTCCCGGGTGCCCTCATCGAGGTTGCCGGTCGGCTCGTCGGCTAGCAGCACCGTGGGCTCCTTGACCAGGGCGCGGGCGATGGCCACCCGCTGCTGCTGGCCGCCGGACAGCTCCGACGGCAGGTGGCGCAGCCGCGGCCCCAGGCCCACGCTCTCCAGGGCCGCCGCGGCCCGCGCCTGCCGCTCGTGCGGCGCGACCCCGAGCGGCACGAGCGCCGTCTCCACGTTCTCCTGGGCACTGAGCGTGGGCACCAGGTTGAACGTCTGGAAGATGAACCCGAAGGATGCGGCCCGGACCCGGGTGACCTGGCCTTCGCGCAGGGCGGCCAGGTCCTGGCCGTCGAACTCGACGACGCCGCTGGTGGGCCGGTCCAGGCCGCCGAGCATCTGCAGCAGGGTGGTCTTGCCGTGGCCGGTCGGCCCCTGGATGGCCAGCCACTCCCCATCGGTGATGACGAGATCCACGCCGGCCAGGGCATCGACCGTGGCCCGGCCCTTCTGGTACCGCTTGGTGACACCGGTCAGCTTGTACATGATTCTTCCTTTCCGCCCCGCGCCCGTGGGCCCGGCGGACTCGGCTGCCTGCTCACTCGATCCGGGACAGCGCCGCGGCGGGCCGCAGGCGGGCCGCCCGCCAGCCGCCGAACGAGCCGGCGATGAGGCCGCCCGCGATGGCCAGCACCACGGCGAGCAGCACGGCGCTGATGGTGACCGGCGCGGTGAGATGCACGGTCACCGTGTGGCTGGCATCGCGGGCCAGCGAGCCGAAGAACCCGCCCGGCCGGCCGGTCCCGGTGCCGCCCGTACCGCCCGCGCCCCCGCCGCTGGCGCCGCCGAAGCCACCCGGGCCGAAGGCCCGCGCCCCGCCGGGCGTGGCCGAGCCGGTGGTCGGGCCGATCGAGGCGGTCAGCGGCCGGGCGAGCTTGGACACCAGGGCCGCCCCGGCGAAGCCGAGCGCGACCCCGGCGACCCCGCCGACCACCCCGATGACGAGCGACTCGCCCATCACCTGCCCGACGATCCGGCGGCTGCGCCAGCCGAGCGCCTTGAGCGTGCCGAACTCACGGACCCGGCGCGACACCGCCGCCCCGGTCAGCAGGCTGGCCAGCAGGAAGGCGGCCACCAGGACCGCGATGGCCAGCCACTTGCCCAGGTTGTTGGCCAGGCTGGAGGCACTGGCCAGGGACCCGGTCACCTGGCTGGCCAGGTCGCTGGAGTTGGTCACGGTGGCCGAGGGCAGCAACGACGAGATCTCCTTGGATACCCCGCCGATGTTGCCCGCGCTGTTGGCTGCCACGTAGATCGTGTTCACGTCGTTCTTCATGTTCGCCAGGGCCTGCGCGCGGCCCAGCGGGATGAAGGTGTCGGCGGCGTTGTCCGAGGCGGGCACGCTGACGATGCCGATGACCTTGAAGCTGGTGCCGGCCACGGTGATCGCCGAGCCGGTGGACAGCTTGCTGGACGTGGCGTAGTTGGAGTTCACCACGGCCACGTTGGCGCTGGCGTCCGCGCTGGTGAACGTCCGGCCCGACGACAGCTGGGCCGAGCTGAGCGGGCCCAGCTCGCCGCTGGCCAGGTCCACCCCGTCCACCGTGAACGTCGAGACGCTGAAGTTGGACCGGAAGCTGCCGCCGCCCCCGCCGCCCCCGCCGCCCCCGCCGCCGAAGCCGCCGCCGCCGCTGGTGTTGACGGCCGGCACCGTCCCGGTGACCACCCGGTCGGTGAGCGTGAGCCCGCCTGCCGCCGCCGCCACGTTCTCCAGCCGGGCTACCGAGCTGACGTCCGCGGCGGCGAGGTTGCCCAGGCCCAACGCGGTCAGGGTGTCAATGTGGATCTTGGATCCAGCGGCGGGCCGGGTCCTCGACCCGATGCGGCCGCCCGCGGAGAACCCGAACCCGTTCCCGGATCCGGCGGTGGGCGACTTGGTCACGGTGATGTCGGTACCGACCCCGTACAGCGAGTGCAGCACCGTGCCCTGGGCGTTCTTGACGCCGGTGGCGGCGGCGGTCACCGTGATCACCAGCCCAATGCCGACGGCGAGGCCGAGGGCGATGAAGGCCGACTGCCGGATCCGGCGGCGCAGCTCACGTCGCAGATATGTTAAAAACATCGGGCTCCTCCGGGAATGCCCATCTCGGCGTCCGGGCGGATGCTGCCCGGCGCCGGCCCAGGTTGCGTGCAGCGAGTTGCTGTGCAGCCGTTGCTGTGCAGCCGTTGCTGTGCAGCAAGGCACCCCCGGGCAGGCGAGACATCGCGCCGGCCGCCCGTGCGTGCCAGGTTGATCCTGGCGGCTGTTCCTGAGCAGTCTCTGAGGAGGATCTGTAAGGTGCCCGGCAACTCTGGGCCGGGCCGGTCACGGGGCCAGGACAGGCAAGAGCCCGGCCCGCCGCGCGGAGAGCGCGGCGCGCCGGGCTCGGCCAGGAGGCCGGGAACCTCAGGTGTTCCGCATGGCCCGCAGCGACTCGCGCAACGACGATGTGGTGGCCAGCACCGCGGACGGCTCGTAACCGCAGTGCGCCATGCAGTTGGCGCACCGCGGGTCCTTGCCCCGGCCGTAGGAGTCCCAGTCCGTGGTCTCGATGAGTTCCTTGTAGGTCTTCACATACCCGTCGGACATCAGGTAGCAGGGCTTCTG
Source organism: uncultured Actinomycetes bacterium (assembly GCA_963829725.1). Lineage (GTDB taxonomy): Bacteria > Actinomycetota > Actinomycetes > Streptosporangiales > Streptosporangiaceae > RYN-230. Next base: position 103,476 of record CAWHJW010000002.1, read on the forward strand.
CCAGCCGAGCAGCGAGTAGGACGGGATGCCCCACGCGGTGCAGCCGAAGTCGGCCTTGCCCTCCAGGAAGTCCAGGAACAGCGGGGTGTGGTTCAGCCGCCACCGTTTCCGGTTGCCGTTGTCGAACGCCTTGCGGAACAGTTCCCGGGTCTCGGTCACGCCGAGGAAATGGTCCTGGTCCGGGGCCTTCTCATAGGCGTACGCCGGGGAAATCTGCATCTCGTCGATGCCCAGGTCATCGTTGAGGTAGCTGAGCACGTCAATGACGGTCTGCGGGGTGTCGGTGTTGAAGACCGTGGTGTTCGTGTTGACCTTGAACCCGCGCTCCTTGGCCATCTTGATCGCCGCGACGGCCTCGTCGAACACGCCTTCCTTGCAGACCGACTCGTCGTGCCGCTCACGCAGCCCGTCGATGTGCACCACCCAGGCGAAGTAGGGCGAGGGCTTGAACTTGTCGATCTTCTTAGGCAGGAGCAGCGCGTTCGTGCACAGGAAGACGAACTTCTTCCGCTTGATCAGCTCCGCGACGAGCGCGTCGATCTGCGGGTGCATCAACGGCTCGCCGCCGGCGATGGACACCATGGGGGCGCCGCACTCGTCGATGGCGGCCAGCGCCTGCTCAACCGGCATCCGCTGCTTCAGCACGGTGTGCGGCTGCTGGATCTTCCCGCAGCCGGCGCACTTCAGGTTGCAGGCGAACAGCGGCTCCAGTTCCACCAGCAGCGGGAACTTCTTCTTCCCCGTCACCTTCTGGCGCATCAGGTACGAGCCAATGCGCATGCTCTGCCGTAGGGACACGCTCATAACTGCCTAACCTCCTTGGGCAGGCTGAATCGGATGTTCTCAGTGGTGATCACCCGCTCGCTGACCTCGACGCCGCCGAGGCCGCCGAGGGCGGTGACGATGTCAGCCACCACGGCCGGGGGCGCGGACGCACCCGCGGTCAGGCCGATCGTGGACACCCCGGCCAGCCAGCTCAGCTCAATGTCGGACGGGCCGTCGATCAGGTGGGCGGGGCTGCCCGCCCGCTGCGCGGTTTCCACCAGCCGCACAGAGTTGGAGGAGTTCGCCGAGCCGGCCACCAGGACCAGGTCGGCATCGGCGGCTACCGAGCGGGCGGCATGCTGCCGGTTGGTGGTGGCGTAGCAGATGTCGTCGCTGCCCGGGTCCCGGGCCTCGGGGAACCGCTCCCGCAGCGCCCCGGCGATGCCCGCCGCCTCGTCCGCGGCCAGCGTGGTCTGCATCAGGTAGGCCACCTTGGCCGGATCCTGCGGCTGCAGGCGGCCGACGTCGGCGGACGTCTCGACCAGCGCCACGGATTCCGGTGCCTCACCGAGAGTGCCCTCGACCTCCTCGTGCCCGGCGTGCCCGATCAGCGCGACCAGGTAGCCGTCGGCGGCGAACCGGCGCGCCTCGGCGTGCACCTTGGCCACCAGCGGGCAGGTCGCGTCCACGGCGGCCAGGCCGCGCTGGTCCGCTTCCTCGCGGACCGCGGGCGCCACACCGTGCGCGGAGAACACCACGCGGGCGCCGTCCGGCACCTCGCTGAGCTCGTCCACGAAGATCGCGCCCCGCTGCTCCAGGTCCGCCACCACACGGGAGTTGTGCACGATCTGCTTGCGCACGTAGACCGGCGGCCCGTGCTGCTCCAGGACCCGCTCCACGATCTGGATGGCCCGCTCCACCCCGGCGCAGAACGAGCGCGGCCCGGCCAGCAGTACCTGCCGCGGAGCCACGGCGGCGGCCCAGCGGGCCAGTACCGGCCCGGCGGCGCGCAGCGACCGCAGCGCCGCGAGCCCGCCACCCAGCGCCCCCGGGCGGAGCAACGGCCGGTCCGGGGTGTCGGACACGGCCCGGATCACGGCCAGCGGCCGGCCGGCCGCGGCCCGGGCCAGGGCGGCTGACTCCAGGTCCGCGACGAGCGCCCCGCTGGCCGCCAGCCGGTCCTGCTCCGTGCCACGGACCAGGTGATTCACCGAGACGACCGGGCCCACCCGGACGCGCAGCCCGGCACGGCGCAGTTCGCCGGCGAGCAGCGGGGCCGACGGGCACGGGGTGACCGTGTCGCCGTCGCGGACCTCGCTGGCCACCACCAGGTCACCGGGGCGCAGGTCGCGGGCGAGGCCCCCGCCGGTGCCGGCGATGGCCAGCGCGCCGAACGGGACCTGGCGCAGCGCGGCGGCCCGGTTGCCCGCCCGGCGCGGCCCGTACCCGGTGGCCACCACGTGACCGGCCGCACCGAGGCCGCGCCGCACGGCCCGGGCCTCGATCCGCAGCGGTGCGCAGACGAGCAGGCCGGCCTGGGCGACGACCTGCTGCTGGGCCCGCGGGGTGGCGGCGGCCATCAGCCGGCTACGGCCGGCCTGCCAGGTAGCGGCCGAGCGCGCTCAGCGGGAAGACCAGCCGGTAGAGGTGGTAGTTGATGTAGAAGTCACCGGGGAAACCGGTCCCGGTGTACTGGGGCTCGTCCCAGCCGCCGTCACTGCGCTGGTGGGAGGCCAGCCAGCGGATGCCCGCCTCGGCCGCCGGGCCGGGCGGTCCCGCGGCCAGCAGCGCCAGCAGCGCCCACGCGGTCTGCGAGGCGGTCGAGGTACCCTGCCCGGCCAGCGACGGGTCCTCGTAGGAGCGCAGGTCTTCCCCCCAGCCGCCGTCGGCGTTCTGGCAGGCTTCCAGCCAGGCCACGGCCCGCCGGATGGCCAGCTTGGCGGCCGGCACGCCCGCCGCGATGAGCGCGGGCACCACGGCGCCGGTGCCGTACACGTAGTTGGCGCCCCACCGGCCGAACCAGGACCCGTCCGGCTCCTGGGCGCGGAGCAGCCAGACCACGCCGCGGCGCGCGGCCCGGCTGCCGGCCAGGCCCTCGGCGGCGAGCGCCTCGACCACGTGCGCGGTGACGTCCGCGGACGGCGGGTCGATGACCGCGCCGAAGTCACAGAACGGCAGCTTGGTCACCAATTGGGAGGTGTTGTCGGCGTCGAACGCGCCCCAGCCGCCGTCCTTGGACTGCATGCCGGTGATCCAGCGCAGCCCGCGGCCGAGGGCGGGGTGACGGCCGCCCGGCCCGGCGGTGCCGGGGACGGTGCGGCGCAGCGCCAGCACGGCCTCCGCGGTGTCGTCGATGTCGGGATAGCCGTCGTTGTCGAACTCGAAGGCCCAGCCGCCCGGGGCCAGCCCGGGACGGCGCACCTGCCAGTCGCCGGGCCCGGGGATCTCCTCAGCGAGCAGCCATCCGGCGGCCCGGGTCATGGCGGGGTGATCCGGCGGCAGCCCCGCGTCGGCCAGGGCGACGACGGCCAGCACCGTGTCCCAGACCGGGGACTGGCACGCCTCCAGCCGCCGGATCCGGCCATCGGGCGTGTCCTCCCAGATGGTGAACCGGTCCAGGCCGGCCAGCCCGCGCTGCATCACCGGGTGGCTCAGCTCGTAGCCGAGCAGGTGCAAGGCGATGAGCGAGTAGACCCAGGGCGGCTGGATACCGCCCCAGCAGCCGTCCCGCTCCTGGCGGGCGATGATCCAGTCGGCGCAGCGGCGCAGGGCCGCGCGGCGCATCGCCCGCACCGGCCGCAGCCCGTGCCCATAGCGCTCAGCCGCGTGCAGCGCCCGGTCCAGGCTGCCGAACGCCAGGCCCCAGCCGGTCCGGTCCGCGGCCTGAGCCGACTTGCGGGCCGCCGGGCGGCCTGACGGGGGATCAGCCACCCGGATCTCGTCCAGGCCGAAGGGGAGGGACCGGACCGGCCGGAGCGAGCCCACCACGGTCAGCGGCACGATCGTCTGCCGCGCCCAGCAGGCCCAGTCATACACATTAAGGGGCATCCAGGTGGGCAGGTACACCATTTCCGGCGGCATGACAGGAAGGTCATCCCAGGACCACTGGCCGAACAGGGCGAGCCAGATGCGGGTGAAGACGCGTGTCGCCGCGATGCCGCCCCGGTCGCGGATCCACTCGGCCGCCCGGCGCATGTGCGGAGCGCCGGGGAGGTGGCCGGCCAGGCGCAGCGCCACGTAGGCCTCGACGGTGGTGGACAGGTCACCGGGACCGCCGAAGAAGTTCGCCCAGGTGCCGTCGGCGCGCTGCTGGGACGCGATCCACCGGCCCGCCGCCGCGGTCTCCTCCTCGGCACGGATGCCCAGGAACTCGCGGAGCAGCAGGTCCTCCGCGTCCATCGTGACGTTGGTCTCCAGCTCGCCCTGCCACCAGCCCGGCTCGTGCTGCAGGCTCAGCAGGTAATCACGCGCCCTGGCCAGTGCCTTCTCAGCGCCGGATAGTTCAGCCGAATCACCGGGCCGCGTGTGCGTCACCGTCATCGTCTCACCTCACCTTCATCACAAAGCCCGCACCAGAACCTGGCCGCAGCCATCACGCGATGCCCCGCTACCACCGCGCCCTGGCCACGGGCACGGTGGCCAGGCTCCTCACCACCGGGCTCCTCACCACCGGGCTCCTCACCACCAGGCTCCTCACCACTGGCGGGCCGTGATGAACTCGGCGATGCCCGCGAACTCGGCCCGCACGTCCTGCGGCATGTCGGTCTCGGTGAGGCACTTCTCCGCCGCGGCCAGCTGGGCCGCGGCCTCGCCCTCGGTCCAGCTCTTCCCGCCGGCGTCTTCGACCAGCCGGGCCGCGAGCACCAGGTCCTCCTCGCTCAGCTGACCGGGCCGGGCCAGCAGCGCGGCCAGCTCCGCCCCGGCCGGCGTGCCGCTGGACAGCGCCGCCACCACCGGCAGCGACTTCTTCCTGGCCCGCAGGTCGGCGCGCACCGGCTTGCCGGTCACCTCGGGAGCACCCCAGATGCCCAGCAGGTCATCGGTGAGCTGGAAGGCCTGCCCGGCGTGCGCGCCGAAGCCGGCCAGCCCCATGGCGAGCCCGGCCGGCGCGCCGACGTGGATGGCGCCGATGCTGCACGCGCAGGCCATCAGCGCCGCAGTCTTGTCGCCCGCCATGGTCTGGCACTCGGGCAGGGTGACGTCGTCACGCTGTTCGAAGGCGAGGTCCGCGCCCTGCCCGGCGATCAGCCGGAGCACGGCGGCGGACAGGCAGCGGGCGGCCCACAGCCCCTGCGCGGCGGTGTCCTCCAGCAGGATGTCCTGGGCCAGCGCCAGCAGCGCGTCACCGGCCAGGATGGCCGCGCCCACCCCGTGCACCGTCCAGGCGGTCGGGCGGTGCCGGCGCTCGGTGTCGCCGTCCATGATGTCGTCGTGCAGCAGCGAGAAGTTGTGCACCAGCTCGACCGCGACGGCCGCCGGGACGCCGCGTTCCGGCGCGGCGCCCGCCGCCCGCGCCGACAGCAGCGCCAGCGCGGGACGCAGCGCCTTGCCGGCCCCGCTGCCGTCCAGGCCCAGGTGGTAGGCGGCGACCGTGCGCACCTCCGGGCTGAGCCGGGCCACCGCCGCGGCGATCGCGGGCCCGACCAGGTCCCGGGCGGTCTCGACGCCCGCGGGCATGACGGCGGTCACGACGACGCTCCGGCCACGGCGGCGGCGGCCCGGCCTGCTGGGCGGATGCCACCCCCAGTCCCTGCCACCTGGCGCCGCAGCTCTCGCGCTGCGATTAGTCCGCTTCGCACGGCTCCCTCCATCGTGTCCGGCCAGCCGGTATCGGTCCACGCGCCCGCGAGCACCAGGCCGGCCATCCCGGTCCTGGCTCCAGGCCGCTTCTCGCCACAGCCCGGAATCTGCCGGAAGGTGGCCCGGCGTTCCCTGGTGACGAAAAAGTCAATGATCCGCGCCTCGCGTGCCGCGGGAAAGAGCTCCTGCAACGCGGGCACGAAACGGTCCCGCAGCGTCGCGGCGGGGGTGTCTACCACATCGTCGGCGGCCGAGACCGAGACCGCCAGGTACTGCCCGGCGCCCAGCCCGGACGGGCCGGTCCGGTCGAAGACCCACTGCACCGGGGAGTCCACGGCCGCCGCGAACGGCAGCCGGGTGACCTGCCGGTCATAGATCACGTGCACGTTGACGATCGGCGAGGCGCCCAGCTCGCTCCAGCCGGCCGGCCCGGCCTGCCCCAGCGCCGCGCCGGCGGGCAGCAGCCGGGCGGCCGGGCCGGGCGGCACGGCGAGCACGACCCCGGACGCCGGCAGCACCTCCGCGGGCCCCGGGCCGCCCCGGTCGGCCAGTTCCACGCCGAAGCCGCCGCCAGGCAGCGGGTGCACCGCGGCGACCTTGGCCGCCAGCCGCACGGTCGCGCCCAGCCGGGCCAGCAGCCGCCCGCCCGCCTCGCCGTGCAGCTCGCCGAGCGGCACCGCGGGCACGCCGATGTCGGCCGCGTCCCGGGCCCCCAGCAGCGCGGTCCGCACCACCGTCGCCGCCAGCGAGAGGCTGGCGTCATCGCCGCCGATGTTCAGCGCCGAGACGGTGAACAGGTCCCACAGCCGCCGCCGGGCCCGCTCGCCCTGCCCGCGGGCGGCCAGCCAGTCACCCAGCCGCTGGCCGTCCACCTCCGGCCGGGCCGGGTCCACGAACCGCATGGCCAGGGCGGCGCGGGTGACCCGGAGCCGTTCCGCCGGCGACAGCAGCGAGTAGCGGGCCAGCGTCCCGCCCATGTGCAGCGGGCCGGGCAGGCGGTTGCGCCGCAGCCGCGCCCGGCCTCCCGGGCTGAGCACGGTGACATCGAAGCGGCCCTGCACCGACACCGAGCCGGCCATGCCGAGCCGGTCGATCAGGCCCTGGTAGGCCGTGCAGCAGCGGAGGAACACGTGCTGGCCGTTGTCGACGGTCAGCCCGTCCCGGCTGAACGAGGTAGTGGCCCCGCCCAGCCGCGGCCTGGCCTCCAGGAGGGTCACGGGCTGGCCGGCCTCGCGCAGCGCGATGGCCGCGGTGAGGCCGGCCAGCCCCCCGCCCACCACCACGACGTCGTGGCCCGGCTCCGCCGGGCCGGGGCCGGGCCGGGCCGCCGATAGCTCATCGCGGATCATTGCGGCGCTCCTGCCGTCGGGGCCGCCTGGCGCGGCGCGGGGCGGCCCGCCCGCAGCGCGGCGCCCGCCAGCGACCGGGCGGCCACGATAGCTTTCTGGCCGGGCGACAGGGACACGCGCCGCTGCAGCACCGCTTCCGGGGCGTCCGCGATGTCGCGCAGCAGCCGGAAGTAGATCCCGGCCATGGCCCCGGTGCAGGCCGCGCTCCGGCGGTCCAGCAGCGGCATGAGCCGCAGCCCGCGCGAGTACCAGTCGCGGGCCCGCTCGGCCTCGAACAGCACGAGGTCGGTCAGCTTGGGGTCGGCGGCCGGCCAGCCTGAGCCATTCGGGCGCAGCGCGGCACCGAACCGGTCGAAGTCCTCGGCCGGCAGGTAGACCCGGCCGTCCCGGTAGTCCTCGCGGATGTCCCGCAGGATGTTGGTCAGCTGGAGCGCCACGCCGAGCGCATCGGCGAGCGGCTCGGCAGCAGCCACGTCCGGGGTGCCGAACACGCCGAGCGAGAGCCGCCCGATGGACCCGGCCACGCAGCGGCAGTAGTGCCGCAGATCCTCGAAGGTCGGGTAACTGGTGCCGCGTACGTCCGCCTCGCACCCGTCGATCAGCTCACCGAAGGCCTGCAGCGGGATGGGGAACCGGTGGCCGGCGTCGGCCAGCGCCACCAGCACCGGGTCGGCGCGCAGCGCCGGGTCATCCGGGCCGACGCGGGCAGTCCCGCCGCCGGTGAGCCGGTCAACGCTGGCCCGGGCCTGCTCCAGGGCGGTCAGCTTCTGCGCCGCGGGCAGGTCCCCGTCGCCGATGTCGTCGATGCGCCGCGCGAACGCGTACACCGCCGACAGCGCCCGCCGCTTCGGCGGGGGCAGCAGCCGGATGCCGTAGGAGAAGTTGCGCGCCTGTGACCAGGTGATCTCCTCGCAGTGCCGGTAGGCGGCTAGCACGTCCATGGCGTCACCTCCCGACCGCATATGTCCTCAGCACTTCCCGCACCAGCCGTCCGCGGCGCGGCCGGGGGGTCGCGCGCAGCACATCATGCCCGGCCCCGGATATAGCCGCCAGGGCGGCCCGCCCCCCGGCGACATAACCGGCCACGGCAACCCGGGCCGCACCACGCAAATTCCCGACCAGCGGCGCACCGTCGTCCAGCAGCCGCCAGGCCCGCTGCACCTCGAACGCCATCAGCGCCCTGACCTGCGGCGCTGCCGTGGCTGCCGCGAGATCGCCTTCGGTGCAGCCGAATCGTTCCATGTCCCGTCCGGGTAGGTAAATCCGCCCCGCCCGGAAGTCCTCCGCCACGTCCTGCCAGTGCTCGGCCAGCTGCAGGGCGGTGCAGACGCGGTCGGACAGGATGGCCCGCTGCGGGGTGAAGGCGCCGAACACGTGCAGCACGATCCGGCCGACCGGGTTGGCGGACAGCTCGCAGTAACCGAACAGGTCCGCGGCCGTGGCGTACCGGGTGACCACCTGGTCCTGGCGGTTGGCCTGGATCAGGTCGGCGAAAGGCTGCTGCGGCACATCACACTCCGTGACGACCGGGGCCAGGGCGCGGACCACGCCGATCCGGGGCGGCCCCGCCCCGGCCGGCCCGGCCGCCGGGGCGCCGCCGGCCGGGGACGGCGCCGGGGCGCCCGGCCCGCGGTACAGCCGGCCCAGGTCCGCCTCCAGCTCGTCCAGCAGCCGCAACCGGTCCTCCGGTGGCGCCTCGTCACCCATGTCATCGACCGCGCGGGCGAACCCGTAGACCGCCTGGAGGTGCCGCCGGTACCGGGCGGGCAGCAGCCGCAGCGCGACCGGGAAGTTCTCTCCCGAGGCCTGCTGGGCGGCGGCCGACCCGATCGCCTCCGCCTCGGCTGCCAGGTAATCAGCGCCCGGCCCGCGCCCCTCATCCAAACGGATTACCCCCTGGCTCACGATCACTATCTCCGCACAGTCGGCAAACAAATGCAAACAATGACGCCGATGTCACCTGACACGGGTGTCGCTGAACAGCGGCACGCCCCGAGCGGGTTCCTCCCCGCGTTCAGCGGAACAACACCACTCATTATGCCCGGCCGAGTATCCGGCGGCCCGGAGGGGCCGGCCGGAGACGACTCATAGCACATTGAGCGGGCCATTAGCAACGCTGCAGGCAGCTAGTCCCCCGGGTTTTGCGATACCACCCCTCACGATCGAGAGCGCGGCCATCATCCCTGCTCACAGAGATGTTCCCGGCAATTTCGCCCGCGCCCGGATATGTTTCGGATTGGTTACGAGCCGGATTCACATTGGCAATAAGGCGTACCGCCGGGCCGGCGGCAGGCCTCGTCCGTTGCCGGTGGTTACCGAACGCAATGCCACCACCACGGCGCAGCCCGGACTGGAGCCAGTTCCCCGATGCGGCCAGGGTGCCAGGGCGCCCCGTATTCACTGACATGAATGTCATATTCGGGCCGGGCCGGGCGGCGCGGCAGCGGCCGGGGGACGCACCCGGGTTACCGCTGTCGCTGGCCGGCCATCGGTAAGTCTGCGGCGCCAACTGGTCCCGTCCGCGTGATCCGCGGAGCGCCGGCCGCCCGCCTGGCTGGCGCTCCGTGCCGCGGGCGAGCCGGTGGCGGATAACCGTGATAAGAGTGACTGACGGTGGCCGGGAGAGCCGGGAGCGGGGCTGCGGAAAACGGGCCAGCAGTTATCGGGCGGGACCATAGAACGTGGGGCGCCGGCCCGTGACCCCGGGCGGGCGGAGAGTGGCCCGGATCGCGGGCCGCGGGGGCCCGGCCCAGCTCAGGTCCTCCCGGGCCCGGCCCGGGAGCAAGTCTCCACAATCACCCGCAAATGCGACAAATCGTAGTGAGATAGTTTTTCTTCATTCCGCGTATTCGACCAGTATGCCAACGTATCCCCTGCTACGCTCCGTTGCTTTGAGGGGGGCCTCCGAAGCTCCTTCGTAGCTGTACGGTCACAATTCCGTTTTCTCCCACATCTTGGGGCCAGGGCTATGGGTTTGCATCTCCGGTCGATACGCCAGAAGATCCTCCTCCTCGTTCTCGTCCCCGTGCTATCCCTCATCGGGGTGTACATCTTCGCCACCAGCCTGACCGCCCGGGCGGCCATCAACCTGGCCCGGACGGACACGCTGCGCAACGCCACCGGCGTCCCCACCGGCAACTTCCTCGGGACCATCGACCAGGAACGCCCGCTCGCGCTCGTCTACCTCGCCCGGCCCACCGGCGCCAACCTGGCCGCGCTGGAATACGCCGAGTCCAAGACCACTGCCTCGGCGGCGATGATGCGCACCGCGCTGGACTCCAGCGGCACGATGGGCAACGCGTCCGCCGGAGAGAAGCACGCGATCACCGCCCTGCTCACCGACGTCGCCGGGATGCAAGCGCTGCGCAGCCAGATCCGCTCCCAGATCATCACCCGGTCGCAGGCGTTCACCGACTACAACAACATCGACCAGGCCGGCTACGCGGTGCTGAACCAGGTGATCCAGCAGGAGACCAGCGCCAAGGTGGTCACCCAGTCGCTGGCCTTCGTGCGGATGGGCAAGTCCGAGGAGATGCTGCTCCGCGAGGACGCGCTGGTGCTCGCGGACTTCGCCGCCGGGTCGTTCCCGGCCGCCGACCACCAGCAGTTCACCGAGCTGGCCGGCGCCCGCCGGGTCCTCTACACGCAGACCCTGGGTGACCTCGCCGCGCCGTACAACGGCTTCTACGCACGCAACGTCAGCCCGGCGGCCTTGTCCGCGCTGTCGGCCCTGGAGGACCGGCTGGCCGGCGACACGGCCGCGGGCAGGCCGCCCGCCGTGTCCCCGGCCGCCTGGCAGCAGGCGGTCGGCGGCGTGGCGGCCGGGCTGTCCAAGGCCGGCACCCAGGCGTCCGCCGAGATCACCAGCCAGGCCAGCGCCAACGCCAGGTCCACCTACCTGCTCCTGATCGTGGCCGGCGGCCTCGGCCTGCTGGCCGTGGTGGTGTCCATCCTGGTGTCGGTCCGGGTCGGCCGCAGCATGGTCCGCGAGCTGCGCGAGCTGCGCGACTCCGCGCTGGACCTGGCCAACGAGCGGCTGCCGTCCGTGGTCAGCCGGCTGGCTGAGGGGCAGGACGTGGACGTCGCCGCCGAGGTTCCCGAACTGCCCGCCAGCTCTGATGAGATCGGCCAGGTCAGGCTGGCGTTCGCCGCGGTGCAGCAGACCGCCATCGAGGCGGCCGTGGGCCAGGCCCGGCTGCGGCACGGGATCAGCGAGATCTTCCGCAACCTGGCCCGCCGCAGCCAGTCGCTGCTGCACCGCCAGCTCACGCTGCTGGACGCCATGGAGCGCCGGGCCAGGGAGCCGGAGGAACTCGAGGACCTGTTCCGCATCGACCATCTGACCACCCGGATGCGGCGGCACGCGGAGAGCCTGATCATCCTGTCCGGCGAGGCGCCCGCGCGCGGCTGGCGCCGCCCGGTGCCGTTCGTCGACGTGCTCCGCGCCGCGGTCGCCGAGGTGGAGGACTACACCCGGATCAAGGTGACCGCGACCACCCGGGCGGCCATCAGCGGTCCGGCCGTGGCCGACGTCATCCACCTGATCGCCGAGCTCGCCGAGAACGCCGTCATCTTCTCCCCGCCGAACACGCCCGTGCTCATCACCGGCGACGTGGTCGGCCGGGGCTTCGCGGTGGAGATCGAGGACCGCGGGCTGGGGCTGAGCGAGGAGCGCCGCGCCGAGGTCAACGAACTGCTGGAGAACCCGCCCCCGTTCGACACCTCCGGCAGCGACCGCCTCGGCCTGTTCGTCGCCAGCCAGCTGGCCCGCAAGCACAACATCAAGGTCTCGCTGCGCGCCTCGCCCTACGGCGGCACCACCGCGATCGTGCTCATCCCGATCAACCTGGTGGTGCCCGAGGACGGCTATGACGGGGCCGAGGCGGGCGGCACCGGCGGCCAGCGCGGCATGCAGTTGACCGGCCGGCACGCGGCCCGGGACGACGCCGCCATCTTCGGCGGCTCCGAGACGGTGCCCAGCCGGTCCGCGGCCGAGCTCGCCGCCGAGATCTGGCGGTCTGCCGACACACCGGACCCGTGGACAGTCAGCGCGACCGAGCCCGAGCTGCCCGGCACCGGCGTCCCCGGTGCTGAAACAGCCGCCGCTGAGCCGGCGGCCGAGCAGCCGGCCGCTCAGCCGGCGGGCGAGCAGCCAGCCGCTGAACCGGCCAGCGCGCAGCCGGCCGCCCCGGCCCCGGCCGCCAGCAACGGGCGGCCGGGGAACGGGCGGCCGGGGAACGGCTACCGGGGGAACGGCTACCGGGGGAACGGCTACCGGGGGAACGGCTACCCGGAACGCGCACCATCGCTCGGGGAGGCCGGGAACGGGTACGACAGCGGTGCCGGGCAGGACGAGGTTGAACTCACTGCCCCGTCGGGTCCGCCAGGCGAGCCTGGTCCCGCAGCTTCGCGCGGCCGCCGAGCGCACACCGGGCGCGGCCTCCGGCGCCCTGGGCACGGACGGGTCCGAGGAACGCTCACCGGAGGAGGCCAGGAGCACCATCACCGCCATCCAGCGCGGCTGGGAACGCGGGCGCTCGCTGTTCGAGGCGCCGCCCCGCCTTCCCGGCCCGGCGCTGGCGGACCAGGCGGCCGGGACGGACCAGGCAGCACGGGCTGACGCTGACACCGGGGACGCCGGCCCGGGGCCGGATCCTGGCGCCGAATAACCACGGGGTGACGAGACATGAGTGCGACAGAGCAGGAGAAGGGTGTGGCCACGAGTTCAGCGGGCGACCTGGACTGGCTACTCGATGACCTGGTGACCCGCGTGCCCGACGTGGACAAGGCGGTCATCCTGTCCCGGGACGGGCTGGTGATCGCCGCCTCCAGCGCACTGACCCGGGAGGACGCGGAGCACCTGGCCGCGGTGGCGTCTGGGTTCCAGAGCCTGGCCCGGGGGGCAGGCCGGCACTTCGGCGGCGGTCTTGTGCGGCAGACCATCGTTGAGATGGATACGGCTTTTCTGTTCGTGACCGCGGCCGGCGAGGGCAGCTGCCTGGCCGTGCTCAGCCCGGCCAGCGCGGACGCCGGGCTGGTCGCCTACGAGATGGCCGTGCTGGTCAAGCGAGTCGGCCAGCATCTTGCGGTCAATCCCCGGCCGACCACGGCCGGGGAGATCGCGGACTGAGCCGCATGCCCTCGCCTGAGGATCAGTGGCTGGACGAGGCGGCGGGCCCGGTGGTCCGGCCGTATGCGCTCACCCGGGGCCGCACCCGGGCCAGCGGGGAAGTGCTCGACCTGATCGCGATCATCACGGCGGTCCGGGGGGTCCGGCCGGACCCCTCGGAACTGGGCCCGGAGCACCTGGCCGTGCTGCGGATGTGCCGGCTGCCGACATCGGTGGCTGATATCGCGGCCGACCTGGACCTGCCCCTCGGCGTGGTCCGGATCCTGCTGGGCGACCTCGGGGGCCAGGGCCTCATCGCCATTCATCACCCGATTCCGCCCGCGCGGCTGCCTGACGCGCGCGTTCTCAGGGAGGTCGTAGATGGCCTACGCCAGCTCTGACCAGGCGGGTGGCCTTGGACGAGTACCAGTCACCATCAAGATCCTGATCGCCGGCGGCTTCGGCGTCGGCAAGACCACGCTCGTCGGGTCGCTGACCGAGATCCGCCCGCTGCGTACCGAGGAGCCGCTCAGCGAGCCGGGCGCCGCGGTGGACCGGCTCGACGGCGTGGAACGCAAGACCACCACCACCGTCGCGCTGGACTTCGGGCGGATCACCATCCGCGACAATCTGGCCATCTACCTGTTCGGCACGCCGGGCCAGGAGCGGTTCTGGTTCATGTGGGACGAGCTGGCCCGCGGCGCGCTCGGCGCGATCGTCATGGCCGACACCCGGCGGCTGGCGGACTGCTTTCCCTCGGTGGACTACTTCGAGCAGCGCGGGATCCCCTTCGTGGTCGGGGTGAACTGTTTCGACGGGGCCCGCCGCTACCGTCCTGACTCGGTACGGTCCGCGCTCGACCTGGACCCGGAAGTGCCCATCGTGATGGTCGACGCCCGGCAGCGGCCGTCCTGCCGGGACGCCCTGATCGCGCTGGTCGAGCACGCCCTGGAGGTGCTGCGCGACCGTCCCGAGTACGCCGCCGAGGCGCGCACCCCCGCACCGGCCCCCTGAATTCGCTGGCGAGGCGGGGTTCCGGGAGCGCTCCCGGGCTGGCACAGCCCTACGTCCGCCAGATCAGGACCAGGGCGCAGTCGTCGGAGCCGCCGCCCGCCCGCAGTACCCGGACCAGCTCCCCGGCGTTGCCGAAACCGGCCGCGACCAGACGGTTCGCCTCGCCCAGCAGCCGGTCGGTGCCGACATCGAGGTCCCGGCCCGGCGCCTCCACCAGCCCGTCGGTGTACAGCATCAGGGCGTCGCCGGGCCGCAGCGCGCCGTGCACCGGCACGCAGCGCGGATCCGGCACGACACCCAGCACGATTCCCCGGGCCTGGGTGATCTTCCAGGTCCCGCTGCCCGCGTCGAACTGGGCCGGCGGCGGGTGCCCGGCCGAGGCGAGCATGTACTCGCCGGTGGCCAGGTCCAGGGCGAGGTGGACCGCGGTGACGAAGCCCTCGGCCGACCGGCCGCGGCGCAGGTAGGCGTTGCAGGCGTTGAGGAACTCACTGCGCGGCACCGAGCCGAGCAGGCCGCCGAAGGCGCCGGACAGCAGCAGGGCCCGGGTGCCCGCGTCCACGCCCTTGCCGGCCACGTCCACCAGTGCCAGTTCCAGGGTCTTCCCGTCGCACGCGGACACCAGGAAGTCCCCGCCGAACGAGGAGCCCCCGGCAGGCCGCAGGATGGACGCGGACCCCCAGCCCGCGGGCAGCTCCGGCAGCCGCGCCTGGGCCCGGATCCGGTCCCGCAGCTCGATCAGCATCTGGTCGCCGCGCAGCCCCTGCACCCCCAGCTTCCACCGGGTCCGGGCCAGCACGTCGGCGAACAGCGCGGTAACCACCACGGTGGCGATGATCCCGGGGCCGGCCCGCCGGTACAGCGCGTCGTACGCCAGCATGAGCGCGACCAGGCCGAACAGGATCCGCAGCGCCCGCGGCCAGAGCAGCAGCCCGCCGGCCAGCACCGGCAGGATCATCAGCCCGGGCGAGAACCACCACTCCGACGCGTGCACCGCCGCCACGCCGATCCCGAGCGTGGCCAGGGTCAGCACCGCGGCCATCCGGCGGTTCCGGGTGATGAACTGGCGCCTGACCTGACCCGACGCCCGGGCCGCCACGGAGCGGGCCCTGCGCACCGTGGAGGTCAGCGGCCGGGAAACCATGATGGCGGCACTGTATAACGCCTCGTTGACTCGTAGCCCGGCGCAATCCGATTCGCATGCGGCGGGGCAGCCGAGGTAGGAATGCGGCATGGCAGAGCACTACCCCGTCCGGCCCATCCGCGACGAAGAGTTGCACGCCCTGCACGCCGTGGGCGAGCACGCCTTCCACGACCCGGCACCCACCCCGCACCACCGCGCGCAGATGCTCGGCCGCCTGGAACTGGACCGCAGCCTGGGCGCATTCGACGGCCCGGCGCCGGTGGGCAGCGCCGGCGCCTACAGCTTCCAGCTGTGCGTGCCCGGCGCGCTGGCCGACGCGGCCGGGGTGACCTGGGTCTCGGTGCTGCCCACGCACCGCCGACGCGGCATCCTGGCCAGCCTGATGCGCCGCCAGCTGGATGACATCCACGACCGGGGTGAGCCCATCGCCGTGCTGTGGGCGTCCGAGGCGGGGATCTACGCCCGGTACGGCTACGGACGCGCGTCCTGGCACGCCACGTTCACCCTCGGCCACGGCGAGGGCGGCCTCACGCCGGGCGCGCCCCGTGATCCCCGGCTGCGGCTGCGGATCGCCGAGCCGGAGGAGGCCCTGGCCGAGCTGGCCAAGGTGTACGACTCGCTGCTGCCCGGGCAGCCGGGGCTGTTCGCCAGGACCGGCGCATGGTGGAGGCGGGTCATCGACGACCCGGAGGAGGAGCGGCACGGCGCGAGCCCGCTGCGCTGCGTGCTGGCCGAGGACGACGCGGGCCCGCGCGGGTACGCGCTGTATGTCGGCCAGAGCCGGTGGGACCCGGAGACGTTCCTCCCCGACTCCCGGCTGGAGGTGCGCGAACTGGTCGCGGCCGATCCGGCGGCCATCACCGCGCTGTGGTCCGACCTGCTCAGCCGGGACCTGGTCAGTGAGGTCAGCGCGCGGCTGCGGCCGGCCGACGACCCGCTGCTCCAGTTGCTCGCCGACCCGCGCCGGGCCCGGCCGCAGGTCAGCGACGGGCTGTGGGCCCGGGTCATCGACGTGCCCGCGGCGCTGAGCCTGCGCCGATACTCCTGCCCGGTCAACGTGGTCATCGAGGTCAGCGACGACACGTGCCCGTGGAACCAGGGCCGCTGGCGGCTGGCCACCTCCGGGCCGGCGCCGTGCGCGGGTCACTGCCAGCGGACCGAGGACCCGGCGGACGTCCTCGTGCCGGCCGCGTCGCTGGGCGCCGCCTACCTGGGCGGAACCCGGCTCGGCTCACTGGCCCGGGCCGGCCTGGCTACCGAGCTGCGGCCGGGCGCCCTGGCGGCCCTGTCGGCTGCCCTGGCGTGGGAACCTGCCCCATGGTGCCCGGTGATCTTCTGAACGCCGGTCCCCGGGGTGACTGGCCTGTCGCCACCGGGGCAGACTTCCGTGGAGGGTCACCGTGGCAGGGATGAAGATCACGCTAGATTCGGCCATGCGGGCCCGGGACGTGTCCCGGCCGCAGGCCGACCATGAGGCCGCCGCCCAGGACGGTTCCCGTCCCGGCCCGGGCCAGCCGGTACCGGCCGCGGTGCCGGACCGCCCGGAACGGTCCCAGCGGGGCGGCGGGGCCTGTCACGAGGATCGGCCCGGCCGGGCCGACCTGCCGGAGCGGGGCGGGCCGCAGCGGCCGGGACGGGCGGGGGAACCCGGCGAGCGCGCTGACGCGGGCCCGGCGGGGGGCCAGCCAACGGCGCGGCGGCCACCCGTGCCCCCGGCGCCGATACCGCCAGCGGCAACACCGGCCCCGCCCCGGGGTGGCAGCAGGAAGCATCGGGCCGGCGGCGCAAGGGCCGGTGACCGGTCAGGTGGCCGCACTCACAGGCCGGTGCGCTGGCCGCGGCCGGCTGCCCCGGCGCCCCGGTCACGTCGCCCCGTTTTGTCAGTGCCGGCCGGTAATATCGAACGTGACATCGAGTTGATGGCCTGGCCTGCTGATTGGCTATTGGTTCGCGTTATGGGAGGGAGGTGGGCGGCATGTGCACCACGGGGCCCGGGTTCACCTCTCCTGCCGGGGCGCTGGCCGCCGTGCGGGACGGGCTGGAGTACCTGAACTCGGTGGATACCGCCGGGCTCCCGGCCGCAGTGCAGGCGGACTGCCTGCGCGGCCTGGCGCGGGCCGAGGCGGCGCACACCGCGGCGCAGGCCCGCATCCTGGGCGCGTTCAGCTCCGGCGGCGGGTATGAGCAGGATGGGCAGGGATCAGCGCGGGTGTGGCTGCGCTGGCAGGCCCGCATCACCCGCGGCGCCGCCGCCGCGGCCACCGGGTGGATGCGCCGGCTGGCCGCTCACCCGGCCGTCGGCCACGCGTTAGCCGGCGGCGGCCTCTCCCCGTCCTGGGCCCGGGAGATCTGCCGCTGGAGCGACGAGCTCCCCGCCGGCCGGCGGGCCGGCGCCGATGACATCCTGCTGGCCGCCGCGGCCGGCGGCGCGGACCTGGCTGGCCTGGCCGCCCTGGCCGAGGAGATCCGCCGCCGCTGCGCCGGGCCGGATGAGGACGGGGACGACGGGTTTGAGGACCGGAACGTGTGGCTGGATGTCACCTTCGGCGGGGCCGGGCGGCTGACCGGGGACCTCACCCCCGGCTGCGCGGCCGCGCTGCCGGCTGTCTTAGACGCGTTAGGGAAGAAAGCCGGGCCGGAAGACACCCGGACGGCCGCGCAGCGCCGCCACGACGCCCTCGAAGAAGCCTGCCGCCGGCTGGCCGGCTCCCGGTGCCTGCCTGAGCGGGCCGGGCAGCCCACCCAAGTCCAGCTGCACCTGACCTTGGACCAGCTGCGCGGCATGCCCGGCGCCGCCGAGGCGGAAGCGGAATGGGCGGCGGGCGCCCCGGGCCCAGCGGGCCCAGCGGGCGGTCCGGGCAGCGCGGGCAGCGCGGGCGCTGAGGCCGCCCGGGCCGCCGCCGGTGGCCAGCCAGGCTGGCTGTCCGGCCCGGCCGCCGCTGCCTATGCCTGCGATGCGGCCGTCACCCCGATCGTCACCGGCCACCTGGACCCGGCCGCGCTGGAGCAGCTCACCGAAGCGTTCCTGGCCCGCACCGGCCCGGAGCGCACCGCGGGCGCCGCAGCCAGCACCGGGCACGGCGGCCCGGCGGTAGCACTGCGCCCGGCGGTGCGGTCCCGGCTGCACGACACCCTGCTGCGGTATGCCGCCGACGTGCTGTCCGGCCCGGCCGGGCTGGCCGCATTCCTGCGCACCCGCCTGCCCGGGACACAGTTCCCCGCCGTCAGCCTCCCGCTGGATGCCGGCACCGCCACCGGCCAGATCCCCGCCCACCTGCGCCGCGCGGTCATCGCCCGGGACCGGCACTGTGCCTTCCCCGGCTGTTATCAGCCCCCCGCCGCCTGCCACATCCACCACCTGCGGCCCCGCGCCGCCGGCGGCCCCACCACCCTGGCCAACTGCCTGCTGCTCTGCAGCTTCCACCACCTGACCGCCGTGCACCGCTGGGGCTGGACCCTGGCTCCCGGCGCGGACGGCACCGTCACCGCCACCAGCCCCGACGCCACCCGCACCCTGCACAGCCACAGCCCGCCCACTGCGGCCGCCTGACCCAGGGCGGCCGCAGTGGGCCCGCTACTAGTGGCCGCCCGACACCGGCGGCAGCTCGCCGGTGCGCTCGTAGTCCGCGATCATCTCCAGCCGCCGGGCGTGCCGGGCCTCCCCGGAGAAGGCGGTCTCCAGGAACACCTGCGCGAACCCGACCGCGTCCTGCACCGGGTGCATCCGCGCCCCCAGGCTGACCACGTTGGCGTCGTTGTGCAGCCGGGCCAGTCGTGCGGTCTCCACCGACCAGGCGAGCGCGGCCCGGATCCCGCTGACCTTGTTGGCCGCGATCTGCTCCCCGTTGCCTGATCCGCCGATCACGATGCCCAGGCTCTCGGGATCCGCGGCGACCGCACTGGCCGCGCGCATCACGTAGACGGGGTAATCGTCGCGCGGATCGTAACTGGCCGGCCCGCAGTCCACGGCCTGGTGCCCGGCCTTCTCGAGCCACTCGACGATGGCCGCCTTCAGCTCATACCCAGCGTGGTCAGAACCCAGGTAGACGCGCACCGGGCCAGTCTGCCAGAACAGGGCTGGCCCGGGGGGGCGACCCCCCGGGACCCCCGCCGTGTTAGCCCGGGGGAGGACCCCCGCAACCCCCCGCCATCCGCCGGATCGGCGGGGACATACCTCCGGCGCACCCCGCCTCGCTGGCGGATAGGTCTCTAATCGAAGATCGGGTCGCGGGTGCGGCTGCGCTTCAGCTCGAAGAAGCCATCGGTCTGGGTGACCAGCATGACGCCGTCCCACAGCTTGCCGGCCGCCTCACCGCGCGGGATGGGCGACACCACCGGCCCGAAGATCGAGGTCCCGTGCACCGAGATGATGGGCGTGCCCACCTCGTGACCGACCCGCTCGATGCCGTCGCGGTGCGAGGCCCGCAGCGCCTCGTCGTACTCGGTGGACTCCATCGCGTCGGCCAGGTCAGCCGGCAGCCCGGCCTCGGCCAGCGCGGCCTCGATGGTAGCCCGGTTCCGCTCGGCCTTCTCGTTGTGGAAGCGGGTGCCGAGCGCGGTGTACAGCGGGCCGACCACGCTGGGCCCGAACTTCTGCTCGGCGGCGATGACCACGCGCACCGGGCCCCAGGCCTGCTTCATCAGCTCCACGTAACGCTCGGGCATGCCTGTCTTGCCCTCGTTGAGCACGGCCAGGCTCATCGCGTGCCAGGTCACCGAGACCGGCCTGACCTGCTCCACCTCGAGGATCCACCGCGACGTGATCCAGGCCCACGGGCACAGGGGATCAAACCAGAAATCGACCGGAGTAAGCTCCTGCTCGGTCATGAAGCTCCTTCATCGTCTGCTGGGGGTCGGGGCTGCCCGGCGAGCGCCCCGAGGCGCGCCCGGGACGGCGGCCAGACGAGCGGGCACCAGGGGTACCTCCTGCCCCGGGATAACCGGCACGCCGCCAACGGCATTCCGGCCCGGGACCGGAGCATGGAGACATTCCCCGGCGCCGCACCCGGCGCCGGGGCCGCGGGTCATGGCAGTGCCCGGACCCACCGGGACGGGCCGCCACACGCGGAACCGGACACAGAAAGGTGCCAGCGAGGTGACGAACAACCTCACCCGGGATGAGGCACGGGAACGACGTCGGCTGCTGCAGGTGAGTTCCTACCGGGTGGATCTCGATCTCACCGTCGGCGCGGACACATTCCGGTCCTCCAGCACCGTCTGGTTCCGCTGCGCCAGCCCCGGTGCCAGCAGCTTCATCGAGCTCACCGCCCCGGCCGCCCGCGAGATCGTGCTCAACGGCACCCCCGTGCCGGCCACGGCCTTCGACGGCGACCGGATCGCGCTGGACGGCCTGGCGGCCGAGAACGAGCTGCGGGTGACCGCCGACTGCGCCTACTCGCGCAGCGGCGAGGGACTGCACCGGTTCACCGACCCGGCCGACGGCGGCACCTACCTCTACTCGGACCTGGAGACCTTCGACGCGCACCGGATCTACGCGTGCTTCGACCAGCCGGACCTGAAGGCGGCCTTCGAGTTCTCGGTGCTCGCGCCGGAGAGCTGGCGGGTGCTGTCGAACATGGCGCCGGACGTCCCGGGCGAACCCGGGCCCGGCGGGGCCCGGCGGTGGCACTTCCCGCCCACCCCCGTCATGTCCAGCTACATCACCGCGATCGTGGCCGGGCCGTACCACGAGGTCACCAGCGAGCACGACGGCATCCCGCTCGGGATCTACTGCCGCCAGTCACTGGCTGGGTACCTGGACCCCGATGAGATCTTCGAGGTGACCCGGCAGGGCTTCGACTTCTACCACGCCGCGTTCGGGGTGCGGTACGCGTTCGGCAAGTACGACCAGGTCTTCGTACCGGAGTTCAAGGCCGGCGCGATGGAGAACGCCGGGTGCGTGACGTTCCTGGAGGACTACGTGTTCCGTTCCCGGGTCACCGACTTCGCCCGGGAGGCGCGCGGGAGCACGATCCTGCACGAGATGGCGCACATGTGGTTCGGCGACCTGGTGACCATGCGCTGGTGGGACGACCTGTGGCTGAACGAGTCGTTCGCCACCTGGGCCTCCACCCTGGCCCAGGCCGAGGCGACCCGCTGGCGCGACGCCTGGACCACCTTCTGCCACATGGAGAAGGCCTGGGCCTACCAGCAGGACCAGCTGCCATCCACGCACCCGATCGCCGCTGACATCCCGGACATCGCCGCCGTCGAGGTGAACTTCGACGGCATCACCTACGCCAAGGGCGCGTCGGTGCTCAAGCAGCTGGTCGCCTACGTCGGCCGGGACGCGTTCCTGCGCGCGGTGCGCAGCTACTTCGCCGCGCACGCCTACGGGAACGCGACGCTGGCCGACCTGCTGGCCGCGCTGGAGCAGGCGTCCGGCCGCGACCTGGGGCCATGGTCCAAGGTGTGGCTGGAGGCGGCCGGGGTGAACACGCTGCGGCCCGAGTTCAGCGTGGGCGACGACGGCCGGTTCACCTCCTTCGCCGTGCTCCAGGAGGCCCCGGCCAGCCACCCGGTGCTGCGCCCGCATCGCATCGCCATCGGCCTGTACGACCTCAAGGAGGGGGCGGGCCTGGTGCGCCGGCACCGCGTCGAGGTGGACATCGCCGGAGACCGCAGCGAGCTTCCCGAGCTGGCCGGCCAGCAGCAGCCCGACCTGGTGCTGCTGAACGACGACGACCTCAGCTACGCCAAGATCCGGCTGGACGACCGCTCGATGCGCACCATGGTGGGCAGCATCGGGGACTTTACCGATTCGCTATCGGCGGCGCTGTGCTGGGCGGCGGCCTGGGACATGTGCCGGGACGCCGAACTGCCCGCCCGTTACTACATCACCCAGGTGATCGAGGGCGCCGAGTCCGTCGCCGCCATCTCGGTGCTGCAGACCCTGCTGCGCCAGGCCGGCCGGCGGCCCGGCGGTTCACCGCCCCGGACTGGCGGGAAGCCGGCCTGCGGTCCATGGCGGCCGCGCTCCGGATCCTGGCCTCCCGCGCCGCGCCGGGCTCGGACCGGCAGCTCGCCTTCGTGCAGGCCTTCGCCGGGGTGGCGGTCACGCCTGAGGATCTCGCCGTGCTGGCCGGGCTGCTGGACGGGTCAGCCACGCTGGACGGCCTGGAGGTGGACACCGAGCTGCGCTGGCGGCTGCTGAACCGGCTGGTCGCCCGGGGCGCGGCCGGGCCGGCGGAGATCGACGCCGAACTGGCCAGGGACGCGACCGACGCGGGCGAGCGGCGCGCCGCCACCTGCCGCGCCGCGACCCCGGACCCGGCGGCCAAGGAGGCGGCCTGGGCGGCGATCACCAGCGGAACCCTGCCGAACGCGGTGTTCCGCGCGACGCTGGCCGGTTTCGTCGACCCGGACCGGCCGGACCTGCTGGCACCCTACGCGGAGCGCTACTTCGAGGTGGTCGGCACGATCTGGGCGACCTGGAGCAGCGACATGGCCCAGTGGTTCGCCAGCAACGCCTTCCCGCTGACCCAGATCAGCGAGAACACGCTGCGGCTGACCGACGAGTACCTGGCCCGGGCCAACCCGTCCGCCTCGCTGCGCCGGCTGATCTTCGAGGGCAAGGACAGCGTGCAGCGGGCCCTGCGCTGCCAGGAGCGGGACCGCCAGGCCGGCTGACCGGCGCTCACCGCAAGTCGGCTACCACCCGGGCCACCTCTCGGACGCCGCGGCAGTCAGCCAGCTCGTCCAGGGACACGGCGCGGCCCTCACCGTCGCACAGCGGAATCCGCCAGTTCGGGTACTCGTCGGTGGTCCCGGGCATGTTCTGCGGGCGCCGGTCCCCGACCGCGTCGGGCAGCGACACGCCGACCAGCAGGGCCGGGGTGCGGGCCAGGTAGGCGTAGCAGGCCACGGTGAACTCGGCCGGGCTGGGCCGCTGGCCGCCGCCGAGCAGCCCCTCCGCCGCGAGCGCGTCCTGGCAGGCGGCCACGGCGGCCTCCGCGTCCCGGCGCTCGGCCCGGTAGGGCCGGGTCAGCAGGCCGAGCCGGGAGCGGAGTTCCACCTGCTCACCGGTGAAGAACGCGGCAACCGGGGGCACGTCATGGGTGCCCACCATGGCCAGGCAGTTGCGCCGCCACTTGCCGGGCGGCAGCGGCACGCCGTCCGGCCCGCGTTCGAACCAGAGCATCGAGGTGCCGAGCACGCCCCGGCTGGCCAGGTGATCCTGGATCCACGGCTGCACGGTGCCCAGGTCCTCGCCGACGGCCAGCGCGCCCGCCGCCGCGGCCTGGCCGGCCAGTACCCCCACCATGGCCTCGTGGTCATAGCGCACGTAGGTGCCCTGATCGGGCAGCATCCCGGCCGGCACCCACCACAGCCGGAACAGGCCCATCACGTGGTCCACCCGCAGGCCGCCAGCGTGCCGCAGGGCCGCCCCCATCAGGCCGGACAGCGGGGCGTAGTGCTGGGCGGCCAGCCGCTGCGGGTGCCACGGCGGCTGGTTCCATTCCTGGCCGCGCTGATTGAACTCATCCGGTGGCGCGCCGACGCTCATCCCGGTGACCAGCACGTCCCGCCAGGCCCAGGCGTCGGCCCCGCCGGGGTGAGCGCCGACCGCCAGGTCGGTGATGATCCCGGTGCGCATCCCGGCCGCCCGCGCGGCCTCCTGGGCGGCGGCCAGCTGGCCGTCGGCCAGCCACTGCAGCCAGGCATGGAACTCGGCCTGCCCGGCCAGCCTCACCCGCTCCGCGGCTACCTGCGCCGAACGAACCTCGTGCAGCGACTGCGGCCACGCCCGCCAGTCGGGTCCGTGCTCCTGCGCCAGGGCACACCAGAGGGCCCAGTCGGCCAGCGGCCCCCCCTGGGCCGCCTGGTACGACTCGAACAGGGCCCGGCGCGGCGCGCTCATCGGCCGCGCGTAGATGATCTCCAGAGCGGCCCGCTTGGCCCGCCACACCTCGTCCCGGTCGATCAGCTCGCTGCTGGTGTTGCGGGCACGCAACGGCGCGGCCAGCGAGTCGATCCGGACCCGGTCCCCCGCGCTGAGGGTGGCGTACTCGGGGATGTCCTCGATCCGCAGGTACAGCGGGGACAGGAAGCGGCGGCTCATCGGCAGGTACGGTGAGGCGCTCACCGGGGGCAGCGGCTCCGCCGCGTGCAGCGGGTTGACCAGGACGAACCCGGCACCCAGGTCGCTGGCACTCCAGGTGGCCAGGTCGGCCAGGTCGGCCAGGTCGCCGTGGCCCCAGGACTGCCGGGACCGTAGCGAGTAGAGCTGCACGGCGAAGCCCCAGGCCCGGCGGCCCGGCGGTGCCACGGCCATGGGCGCCGGGGGGGCCCGGCCGGGCGCCCCGGCGGGGATTCGGCGAGCGCGGCGAGGATCGCGGTCAGCGTCGCCTCCGGGACCTCCACCCGCTCCCCGTGCCAGTCCCGGTAGCTGGTGGCCACGCCTCGTTCGGCCGCCCGGCGCCTCGTGTCGTCACTCGTCACCCTTCAATGATCGGGCAACCCGGCCATGCCGGATACGGGCTAGACCACAAGACAGCTGTCCCGGTGCCGGCTCACCAGCCCCGGCCCAGCCAGGCCCCAGTCCTCATTGCTTTAACTCCCGCCCTCGCGTCCCCTCAGTTCCGCGATGCACGCCAGGTCAGCGGCGGTTCGGAGGCAGCGGCGATTCGGGTAGCTCGGGGGGCGCGGCGCCGGTCCAGGCTCAGCCCAGGCCCGGCCGTCCGGGCCTCGGCACCAGGGACCAGCCGAGCCACAGGCCGGCCAGCGCCTGGAGGACCGCGACCAGCAGGGTGACGGCGATCGCCACGGCCGCGTGCGGCGGCAGGCCGGCCAGGGCGGCCACGACCCGCGCGGTGGCGCCGACCGGGCGGCCCTGCCCGGCCAGCCAGGCCAGCGGCACCGCCCATCCGGCCGCGGCCACGACCACGGCCGCCGGGACCGCCGCGCGCTTCCGCCAGCGGCCGGCCCGGGCCGCCGCACCGCCGGCCAGGCCGGCCAGGAAGGGGACGAACCACCAGCCGAGCGCGGCCGCCGCGGCGATCACCGCGACCGCGGCGAGGCAGCCGAGCAGCCACAGCCAGGCCGGCCCGCGGTGCCCGGGAACCCAGGACGGGTAATGCGGGGCAGGGGGCTGCGGCGGGTCCGGCGCGGGAGCACCGAGGCGGCCCAGCCGGTAGGCGCCGCGCCGGCCCAGCCTGCGCAGGTCAGCCACGCCGCCACCCCGCTCCACCGCACGATCCGCCCGGCCGGGGGCCGGGCGGGCGGGCCACGGGTGTCATGAGCGCAGCCGCCACTGGATCGCCCCGCGCGCGTACCCGCCCGCGGGCGGCATCGGCAGGTAACGCCCATCCCACCAGTCGGCCACCTGATCTTCGTACCACGGGGAGACCGGGTTCTCGCTCTGCCCGCCCGGGTAGATGCCCTCCGCGCTGGGCTGCCCAGCACCAGGCCACGAAACGATCATCCGCCAGCTGGGCCCCTGCCGGGACACCGGGTAGCCGTCGGCGGCGTCCACGGTCCACGAGTCGCCGCCCGCCGCGCGCGGGCCGTACCCCAGGGCCGCCGCATGGGTGAGCGAGGGAAACTGCCGGCTATGCAGCCGCCCCCACGCCCAGCTTGACGGCGCGCCGCCCAGCCGGGCCGCCAGGTGCGCCACCGCCCGGCCGAAGGCGAGCCGCATCACCTGCGGCGCGGTGCGGCGGTGGCCGCCGGGCGCGGTGAACGCGTGGTTGCCCGGGTCGGCCAGCGTCCACTGCTCCAGCACCTGGTCCAGGCTGGACTGCCCCGGGGCGACCCGCAGCCCGGCCCGGTCCCGCGACACCGGCACGGCGGCCCGGTCCCACCACGGCTGGAACACCGCGGACAGGTAGTCGGTCCAGAACGTCCACCACAGGGCGGCTCCCGCCGAGGTGGGTGTCATCGCGCCGGACCAGCCGTTGAGCACGGAGGCGGCCTGCTGTTGCGGGGCGGTGAGCGGGCCGGCGTGCAGCACCGCCAGGAGCCGGGGCACGATCCGCTGCGCCAGCGGATCGGTGAGGCTGGCCTGCACCGCCGCGAAGCTGGCCGCCGTCATCCCGCGGCGGCCCAGCAGCGAGGCGTAGATCTCGCCGGCCCGGTAACCGGGATCGAAGAAGTTCGCGGTGGTCCCGATGTAGTACGGGTAGGAGCCGCTGACCGGGCGCTGGTTGGCGGTGGCGATCACGTGTGCGGGCGGGTCATAGGCCTGCGGGACGGCCAGGTAGGGGATCACCCCGGCCACGTCGTCGGCGCCGGTGCCGGGCAGCGGCAGCCACGGGTCGCCGTGGCGGACCAGCGGGTAGTAGCCGGCCGAGATGGCGCCGATGTTCCCCCGGTCGTCGGCGTACACGAAGTTCTGCGCCGGGGCGCGCCAGCCCGCCAGCGCGGCGTGGAACTGCGCCCAGTCGCTGGCCTGGCTGATGGCCAGCATGACGGCCAGGTCGGGCGAGGGCACGTTCCCCATCCAGTTCGACCGAGGTGGTCTGCCCGGCCTGGGTCATCACCGGGCCGTGCACCGTCAGGTCCACGGTGAGCGGCACCGTCGCGCCGCCGCGGACGCCGATGGTGTACCGCACCTGGCGCATCCGCCGCCAGGCACCGTCCCAGAAGTACTGCCCGGGACGGGCCTTGCTGGTCTTCTCGGTGTAGAACAGCGTGGCCTGGTTCTGGGTGTCCGTGAGCGACCAGGCGATGTGCCGGTTGTGCCCGAGCAGGATGCCGGGCAGGCCGGGCACGCTGACCCCGCTCACCGCCAGCCCCGGGGCGTCCAGCGCGACCTGGTACCAGACCGACGGGATGGTCTGCGGCAGGTGCGGGTCGCCGGCCAGCATGGCCCGGCCGCCCTGGACCTCGGGGCCGTTGGCGGCCCAGGCGTTGCTGTCCGGGTAGCCGTGCACCTGGCCCGCAGGCAGCGCGCTCAGCTGGGCCAGCAGGGCAGCCGCGGCCTTCGCCTCGGCCGCGGGGACGGGCCCCGGCCGGCGGATGGTGCGCCGGGCCGGGCGGCGGATGGTGCGGCGCCGGCCGCGGCCGTGCCGTGGCCGGCCAGCGTGCTGGCGACCGGGGCGATGCCCAGCTTGCGGTAGGGGCCCGGGTCGTAGGGGTGCTGCTGGCCTGGCGGCAGGACGGGGAACCAGGACATCGTCCGGTCCGGGCCCAGGGTCTGCTCCAGCAGCGCATAGTCCAGGGGGGTGGCGGTGAAGTCCAGTTCCTGGGTGAGGTCCCCCTGGACGACCAGGCTGTCCACCGGGGTCCAGTCCGCCGGGTAGACGCCGGACAGCGAGTAGAGCGCCGGCCACTGGCCGTCCCGCCGCAGCCCGGCCAGGTAGTCGTTCACGCCCCGGGAGTAGGCGAGCAGCGCCTGGGCCACCGGGCCGGACCGGGGCATCTCCGCCCATTCCCGCTGGGCGGTGCGCAGCAGGCCGAGCCGGAGCTCGAACTTGTCCGAGCCCAGCGCCGACGGGCCGGCCAGCTGGGCCAGCCGCCCCTCACCGAGCCGCCGTTCGGCGTCCATCTCGGTGAGCCGGAACCGGGCGTGCAGGTAGCCGAGGGCGAGGAACAGGTCATCGTCGTCGGGGGCCTGGACCGAGGCCACGCCGTGACTGGTGAACGACACCCGCACCGGGCGGGCCAGCCCGGGCAGCTGCAGCACCTGGGAGTGCGGCAGCCCGGCGGCGTCGGCGGACGTCCACACGCCGCGGCCCGGGTCGAGGGCCGGCCCGAGGGCCAGCGCCGGCCCGTAGCCGGATGCCAGCACGTAGAGCAGGACGGCGGCCACGACCAGCGGGGCCGCCACCCGGATCACCGGCCGGATCACCCGCCCGGCCCGGCCGGGGCGGCGCTCCCCCGGCATTATCACTGCCGCGCCGTCATGCCCACCGCGGGGTCACCACAGGGCCGGGTGCCGGTCCCGCCACGGGCGGGCCGCCTCCAGCTGGGCGGACAGCGAGATGAGCGTGCCCTCTTCGCCCATCCGCCCGGCCAGCATGACGCCGATCGGCAGGCCGCCGGGGTTCCAGTGCAGCGGGACGCTCACGGCCGGCTGGCCAGACACGTTGAACAACGCCGTGTACGGGGTGAACTGCTTCTGCCGCTCGAAGTTCTCCGGCGGCGCCACCTCCTCGAAGTACCCCACCGGGACCGGGGGGCTGGCCAGGGTGGGGGTCAGGATGGCGTCGTAGCCGTTCAGCACGGCCAGCGCGCCGCGCACCACGAGCTGCAGGTAGGCCTGGGCCAGCACCAGCTCCCCGGCGCGGACCTGCTGGCCGCGGCCGCGCAGGTACCGGGTCAGCGGCAGCAGCCGGTCCTCCCGGGCCGGGTCGACCGGGGCCAGCGTGGCCATCGCGTACCAGAGGGTCTCGAAGGCCGGCACCGCATCCGGCCCGAACGGCATCTGGATGTCCTCGACATCATGCCCGAGGCTGTCCAGCAGCTGGCTGGCGTCCTCGTACGCGGTCACGCAGTCGGCGTGCACGGCCCCGTCCCCGATCGGGTGCTGCAGCGTCCGGCCGATCCGCAGCCGGCCCGGCGGGCGGGACGCGTACCCGCCGAACGTCTCGCCCTGCGGCAGCGGCGGCTGGGTGTACATGTCGCCCGGCTGGTTCCCGGTCATCACGTCGAGCAGCAGCGCCGCGTCGGCGACCGTCCGGGCGAGCGGGCCGTCGGTGCCCAGCCCGAACAGGTCCGGCATCAGCGGCGCGCTGGAGATGCGGCCGCGGGACGGCTTGAGGCCGAACAGCCCGCACACGCTGGACGGGATCCGGATCGACCCGCCGCCGTCACTGCCCTGGGCGGCGGGGGCCAGCCCGGCGGCCACCGCGGCGGCCGCGCCGCCGCTGGACCCGCCGGCCGACCGGCCCAGGTCCCACGGGGTGCGCGCGGGCGGGCCAACCGCCGTCTCGGTGTAGCAGGATAGCCCGAACTCGGGCGTGGCCGTCTTCCCGGTCAGCACCGCCCCGGCCGCCCGGAGCGCGGCGGTGACGTGGTCGTCGGTGTCCGGCACATTGTCGGTGAACGCGGCCGAGCCGAGCGTCTGGCGCACCCCGGCGACCATGTTCAGGTCCTTGATCGGGATGGGCACCCCGGTCAGCGGGGGCAGCGCCTGCGGGTCCTCCGCGCGGGCCACCATCTTCTCGGCCGCGGCGGCCTGCTCGGCCGCCAGGTCCGCGGTGATCGTGAAGAACGCCCCGACCGCCGCGTTCAGCCGCTCGGTGCGCTCGAGGTAGTGCGCCGTCACCTCGACCGGGGACAGCTGGCCGCGGCGGATCGCGGCCGCGAGCTCGGTTACCGGGAGATCGTGAATCTCAGTCACGTTTCCGCACCGTAGCCGGGTTAGCGGCGGTGGTCCAGAAAGGGACGACGTTCGCGCGTCCCGGCTGGCTGCGGAGCGGGCTACATACCTACTGAGCGTCACGCGTTGCTTCCGGAAAGCGACAAGCAGATCCGTTACCCTCGGACCGTGGATCCGACGACCCGGCCAGCCAGCGGCCCGGGGAGCGCGGCGCAGGCCCCGGCCGCCGGCGCTGGCCGCGCCGTGGAGGCGGGGCCGGGTGCCCGCGCCGCGCTGCGCCGGCTCGCGGCCGACCCGCGGATGCCGGCCTGGGTGCGCCGGGCCGTGCTGGCCGTCACGGCCGGCGTCGCGCTGGGCATCCTGCTGGACTGGCGGGCCGGGCTGACCGTGGCCGCGGCGCTGATCATCGCGGACACCGTGCACCGCTCCCGGACCACCGCGGTCATCCCGGCCGCGGTCCGGGTCACCTCCGCGCAGCGACGCACCCGGCGCCGGCTCTGGCGGCTGCGCCGGGCCGGCTACCACGCCCTGCATGCGCGGTCCCTGCCCGGCAGCAGCTGCGTCATCGATCACCTGGTGATCGGCCCGGCGGGCGTGTTCGCGGTGGACTCCGAGCGGTGGGACCGGCGGCTGCCGCTGCGGACGACCCAGGGCGGGCACCTCTATCACGGCCCGTACAGCCAGACCCGCCGGCTCAAGCACGCGCACGTGGAGGCGGGCCAGGCGGCCCTGCTGATCAGCGCGGAACTCGGGCGCGAGCTGCGGGTCCGCCCGGCCATGGTGATCTACGGGCCCACCGTGCCGTGGACGGTGGCCCGGATCAGCGGCGTTGACGTGTTCAGCGGCCGCAGGCTGCGCCGTTACCTGCGGGCCCAGGCCCGGGCCGGCCGGGCTCACCAGCTGAGCGACGCGGACATCACGCGGATCTACGAGGCGGCCGAGCTGGCCCTGCCCGCGGCCGCCCGGTGACGCCGCCGGGCCGGCCGGGCCGCCGGGCGGCCGCGGGCCGCTGAGGCGGCCGGGCCGCGGCGGGCCGCTGAGGCGGCCGGCACCGGCCGCCGCCGGTAGGCTAAGGGGTCTTGATTCCTTGAGGGGAGCAGGTCATGCCACCGCTTCGGTCCCGGACGGTCACCCACGGCAGGAACATGGTCGGGGCGCGCGCGCTGATGCGCGCCAGCGGGGTAGCCGGCGAGGACATCGGCAAGCCGATCGTGGCCGTGGCCAACAGCTTCACCGAGTTCGTCCCGGGCCACGTGCACCTGCGCGAGGTTGGCCAGGTGGTCTCCGACGCGGTGAAGGCGGCCGGCGCGGTCCCCCGGGAGTTCAACACGATCGCGGTGGACGACGGCATCGCCATGGGCCACGGCGGGATGCTCTACTCGCTGCCCAGCCGGGAGCTTATCGCCGACTCGGTCGAGTACATGGTCAACGCGCATTGCGCGGACGCCCTGATCTGCATCTCCAACTGCGACAAGATCACGCCCGGCATGCTGATGGCCGCGCTGCGGCTGAACATCCCGACCGTGTTCGTGTCCGGCGGCCCGATGGAGGCCGGGCGGGCCCGGCCGGGCGAGGTGACCGCCTCCGGCGATCCGCGCAAGCTGGACCTGATCAACCCCATGGTGGCCGCGGCCGACCCGAGCGTGTCCGACGAGGCTCTGGCCGAGATGGAAGAGGCGGCGTGCCCGACCTGCGGCTCCTGCTCCGGGATGTTCACCGCGAACTCGATGAACTGCCTGACCGAGGCGATCGGGCTGGCCCTGCCGGGCAACGGCACCACGCTGGCCACGCACGCCGCGCGGCGTGCGCTGTTCGAGCGGGCCGGCGTCCTGGTGGTCGGCCTGGCCGAGCGGTACTACACCGAGGACGACGAGTCCGTGCTGCCGCGGTCCATCGCCACCCGGGACGCGTTCGAGAATGCGATGGCGCTGGACGTGGCCATGGGCGGGTCGACCAACACGATCCTGCACCTGCTGGCGGCGGCGCACGAGGCGCGGGTCGGCTTCGGGCTCAAGGAGATCGACGAGCTGTCCCGCCGGGTGCCGTGCCTGTGCAAGGTCGCGCCGAGCAGCGAGCGCTACCACGTCGAGGACGTGCACCGGGCCGGCGGCATCCCGGGCATCCTGGGTGAACTGAACCGCGCCGGCTTGCTGAACACCGGGGTGCACACGGTGCACAGCTCCTCGCTCGGGGAGTTCCTCGACGCGTGGGACCTGCGCTCGCCGAAGGTCACCGGCGAGGCGGTCGAACTGTTCCACGCGGCGCCCGGCGGCGTCCGCACGATCAGGCCCTTCTCCCAGGAGGCGCGCTGGACCAGCCTGGATTCCGACCGCGAGGCCGGCTGCATCCGGGACCTGCCGCACGCCTACACCCGGGACGGCGGCCTGGCCGTGCTGTACGGCAACCTCGCGCCGGAGGGCGCGATCGTGAAGACGGCCGGCGTCCCCGAGGACCTGTGGCGCTTCTCCGGCCCCGCGAAGGTGTTCGAGAGCCAGGAGGCGGCGGTCGAGGGCATCCTGGGCGGCAAGGTCGGGGCGGGCGACGTGGTGCTCATCCGGTACGAGGGGCCCGGCGGCGGCCCCGGCATGCAGGAGATGCTGTACCCGACCAGCTTCCTCAAGGGGAAAGGCCTCGGCCGGGCCTGCGCCCTGGTCACCGACGGGCGGTTCTCCGGCGGCACGTCCGGCCTGTCCATCTGCCACGCCGCGCCCGAGGCCGCCGCGGGCGGGGTGATCGCGCTGGCCGAGGACGGTGACCTGGTGGAGATCGACATCCCGGCCCGGTCGCTGGAGCTGGCCGTCCCCGAGGCGGACCTGGCGGCCCGCCGCGAGCGGATCCTCGGCGCGCTGGGCGGCTACCGGCCCGTGCACCGGGACCGGACTATCAGTGAGGCCCTGCGGGTCTACGCGGCGCTGGCCACCTCGGCGTCCACCGGCGCGGTGCGCGACATCAGCCGGCTCGGCGGCGGGGCTGCCCAGTGACGGCTGAGCAGGCCCAGCCCTCGTGACCGCAGCACGGGACTGGGTCGGTGGTGCGCGGCCGCGCACCCTGCCGGCCGCCGTGGTCCCGGTCGTGGTGGGCTCGGGCGTCGCCTTCGGCTACGGGCATTTCTCCCTCTGGCGGGGTGCCCTGGCCCTGATCGTGGCGCTGGCCCTCCAGGTCGGGGTGAACTACGCCAACGACTACAGCGACGGGATCCGGGGCACGGACGAGGCCCGGGTCGGCCCGGTCCGCCTGGTCGCCACCGGGATCGCGCCGCCCCGGCAGGTGCGGACCGCGGCGTTCGGCTGCTTCGCGGTGGCCTGCGTGGCCGGCTTCGTGCTGGCCGCGGTCAGCTCCTGGTGGCTCATCCTGCTGGGGGCCGCGGCCGTGGCGGCCGCCTGGACCTACACCGGCGGACGGCACCCGTACGGCTATCACGGGTTCGGCGAGATCGCGGTGTTCGCGTTCTTCGGGCTGGCCGCGGTGGCCGGCACCGCGTTCGTGGAGATGGACTCGCTGCCCTGGCTGGCGCTGGCGGCGGCCCTGCCGGTGGGGTTGCTGGCCTGCGCGCTGCTGGTGATCAACAACCTACGCGACATCCCGTCGGACACCGTGTCGGGCAAGCGGACGCTCGCGGTCATCCTGGGCGACGCCCGGACCCGGGCGCTGTATGCCGCGTGCGTGCTCATCCCGTTCGCGGTGGCGGTGGCCCTCGCCCCGGCGCGGCCGCTGGCCCTGCTCACCCTGGCCGCGCTGCCGCTGGCGGTGCTGCCGGTCCGGGTGGTGCGCCGCGGAGCGGCCGGGCCGGCCCTGATCGGCGCGCTGGGCATGACCGGCCGGCTGCAACTCGCATTCGGCGCCCTGCTGACGATCGGGCTGGCCGTCAGGTTCTGACCCTGGCGGCGTGGGACCCCCGAGCAGCGGTGATCCTGCTGGCCGCGGCGGTGGCCGCAGGCACGCAGATCACCGCCGGCCGCCCAGCGCCACACCCCGCGCAGCCGTGAACCGGCGGCGCGCATTCGGTTAGCAGTTAAGCCGCGGCCCAAGCCGCGGCCCCCTATACGGGGTCGGGGCTTAACTGTTACTGGATTTCACCACGCCGTTGGGGGTATCGGTACCCGCCGCGGGTGGCTCAGCGGGCGACGGCCCGGCGACCGGGGCCGGGGGCGGGGGCCCGCCCGGCAGCGATCCAGCCGGCGCCGGAGGTCCGGCGACCGCAGACCCTGCCTCATCCCCGCTGCCGCCGAAGGCGGAGCTGAGCGTCTTGAGCGCGGTGGTCACCTCGCTGGGGATGACCCAGAATGTGTTCCCCTGGGCCTGCGCCAGTTGCGGCAGCGTCTGCAGGTACTGGTAAGCCAGCACCTTCGGGTCGGCGTCACCGTCGTGGACGGCCTGGAACACGGCGCCGATCGCCTGGGCCTGGCCTTCGGCCCGCAGGATCTGGCCCTGCCGGTCACCCTCGGCGCGGAGGATCTGGCTCTGCTTCTCGCCTTCCGCGGTGAGGATCTTCGACTGCCGGAGGCCCTCGGCGGTGAGGATGGCGGCACGCTTCTCCCGTTCCGCACGCATCTGCTTCTCCATCGCGTCGATGACGCTCTTGGGCGGGTCGATGGCCTTGATCTCCACCCGGGTGACCCGGAGTCCCCATTTGCCCGACGCGTCATCGAGCACACTGCGAAGCATCGTGTTGATCTTGTCGCGCGAGGTCAGGGTCTCCTCGAGGTCCATGTTCCCGATGACGCTGCGCAGCATGGTCGCGGTGATCTGCTCGATGGCCTGGATGTAGTTGACGATCTCGTAGTCCGCCGCCCGGGGGTCGGTGACCTGGAAGAACAGCACCGTGTCGATGCTGACCACCAGGTTGTCCTCGGTGATCACCGGCTGCCCCCGGAAGGCCACCACCTGCTCGCGCAGGTCGATGAGCGGCTTGACCCGGTCCACGATGGGCACGATGAAGTTCATCCCCGGTTCCAGCGTCTTCCGGTACCGGCCGAACCGCTCCACGTTGCGGGCCCGTGCCTGCGGCACGATCCGGACGGTCCTGCTGACCACGATGAACACGATGATGACCGCGATGGCGGCGGCGATGAGCCCGGCCAGTTCCATGGCTACTCCCGGGGATGGACGAGTGCGGTGGCGCCCTCTATCGCGAAGACGTTAACGGTGGAGCCGACAGGGATGACCTGTGACTCGTCATAGGGGCGGGCCGACCACACCTCGCCGCCGATGCGGACCTGGCCGCCGTCGTCGGTGACTTCCTTGACGACCTTGGCGGAACGCCCGACGAGAGCCGAGGTCCCGGTGCGCAGCGGCGGCGGCTGCTTGAGGTGCCGGACGGCGATCGGCCGCACCACCCCGAGCCCGGCGGCGGCCGCGATCGCGAAGGCGCCAAGCTGGAAGGGCAGGCCCGCGCCGAGCCCGGCCACCACGGCCGCGACCAGGGCCCCGGCCGCGATCAGGCCGAAGGCCAGGGTCGTGGTGAGCACCTCGGCGACACCTAGCACCGCAGCTAGGACCAGCCAGATAATCCACGAGCCCATGGCACTCCTGGAGCGGGAGTAGCGGTGTGCGCGGCGTGCGCACGCGCCCGCCCAGCCCTCTGCTCTGACAGTATCCCCGGCGTGCCCCGCGCCGCGAGGGCGGAAGTCCCTCATTCCGGCCCGCCCGCCGGGGTGATCATTCACACCGGGGCCCGGAACGGGAATTATGGTGCCATCCAACGTCGGAGGATGTCATGACCGGTGCAGCCCAGCCCTCGTACAGCCACGGGACCGCAGCGCAGCCACTGCTCGGCGAGACCATCGGGGAGAACCTGAGCCGTATCGCGGCCGCCCACGGTGACCGGGAGGCGGTGATGGACGTGCCGTCCGGCCACCGCTGGACCTATGCCGAGCTGGACGCGGCCACCGACGCGCTGGCCCGGAACCTGATCGCGGCCGGGCTGGACGCCGGGGACCGGGTGGGCATCTGGGCGCCGAACTGCCCGGAGTGGGTGCTGCTGCAGTATGCGACGGCCAAGGCCGGGGTGATCCTGGTCAACATCAACCCGGCGTACCGCAGCCATGAGCTGGGCTACGCGCTACTCCAGTCCGGGGTACGGCTGCTGGTCAGCGCCGAGTCGTTCAGGTCCAGTGACTACCGGGCGATGATCGAGGAGGTACGCGACGGCCTCCCGGGCCTGGAGCAGGTGATCTACCTGGGCTCGGCCGCATGGGACAGGCTGGCGGCCGGCCCGGGCGGCGCCGCGCCGGGCGGGGCGGCCGATCCGCTGGCCGCCCGGCAAGCCACGCTGTCCTTCGACGACCCGATCAACATCCAGTACACCAGCGGCACGACGGGCTTCCCCAAGGGCGCGACGCTGTCCCACCACAACATCCTGAACAACGGCTTCTTCATCGGCGAGGGCTGCCGCTACACCGAGCAGGACCGGGTGTGCATCCCGGTGCCCTTCTACCACTGCTTCGGCATGGTGCTCGGCAACCTGGCCTGCACCACGCACGGCGCGGCGATCATCATCCCGGCGCCGGGCTTCGACGCGGCCGCCACGCTGCGCTCGGTGGTCACCGAACGGTGCACCTCGCTCTACGGGGTGCCGACCATGTTCATCGCGGAGCTGGCGCTGCCCGATTTCGCCGGATACGACCTGTCCTCGCTGCGCACCGGCATCATGGCCGGCTCCCCCTGCCCGGTCGAGGTGATGAGGCGGGTGGTGAGCGAGATGCACATGACCGAGGTGACGATCTGCTACGGGATGACCGAGACGTCCCCCGTGTCGGCGCAGACCCGGGCCGACGACGACATGGAGCGGCGGGTGTCCACCGTGGGCCGGGTGCACCCGCACGTCGAGGTGAAGATCGTGGACCCGGAGACGGGTCTGGTCGTGCCGCGGGACGCCACCGGCGAGATGTGCACCCGCGGCTACTCGGTCATGCTCGGGTACTGGGATGACCCGGAGCAGACCCGGGAAGTCATCGACACGGCGCGCTGGATGCACACCGGCGACCTCGCGGTGATGGACGAGGCCGGCTATCTGAACATCGTCGGCCGGATCAAGGACATGATCATCCGCGGCGGGGAGAACGTGTACCCCCGGGAGATCGAGGAGTTCCTGTACTCCCACCCGGCGATCGAGGACGTCCAGGTGATCGGGGTGCCCGACGCCCGGTACGGGGAGGAGATCTGCGCCTGGGTGAAGCTCCGGCCCGGGCACCAGCTGACCCAGGAAGAGCTGCGCGCCCACTGCACGGGGAAGATCGCGCACTTCAAGATCCCCCGGTACCTGCGGATCACCGGCGAGTTCCCGATGACCGTGACCGGCAAGGTGCAGAAGTTCAAGATGCGCGAGTCCTCGGTCTCCGAGCTCGGCCTGGAGGAGGCGGCCCGCACCGAGACGGCCTAGCTAGCCTCCCGGATCAGGACCGCTGGAACTCGAGGACCCGCCACGGCAGCACGTCCGTCAGCGGGGTGTCCCGGACCGCGTGCTAAATAACCCCGGCTGACTAGTCTCGCGTCACCCCGGCGGGGCAGCAGCCGGCCCCGGACGGCGGATCCAGTTATTACCTTGCGCCGATCGGGCACACACTATGCGCAATAAATGCGAAGCTGGAAGCCCCCAAGCCGCCGCCGGGGACCTGGCCCGGCGCCGAGGCAGCCATCCGCTCCGATCACGGCTGGCCGCCATGTTCGCCGCCCCCCGGGAGTAGGAGAGTGCGGGGACTCAGCCGCGGTAACCAGGCCCTGGAGGATGATGCCGTGTCGGCGGGACGCTCGCTCCGCGCCAGCCAGGGCTGGCTGGCCGCGATCGCGGTGGCCGCCAGCGTGAGCGTCCTGGCCGCCGCCTGCTTCGGGGGCGCCGGGCACGCGGCCGGGCCGTCGCCGCGGGTACCCGGCGCACCGTCCGCCACGACCAGACCGGCCGCGCGGCTCAGCCTGTCCATCTCCCCCGCCCCGTACCAGCTGCCGGGCGGGCTCTCCCGGGAAGTCGTGCTGGCGCACGGGCCCGATCTGCTGATCGCTGGCGGGCTCACCCCACAGGCCACGTCCAGCACCGCGGTGCGCCTGCTGGACCCGGTGACCGGCAGCACCGTCCCCGCGGGGCGGCTGGCCGCGCCGACGCACGACGCGGCGGGCGCCACCCTGGGCGGCCGGGACTTCATCTTCGGCGGCGGGGACCAGGCGAGCGTGGCGACCGTGCAGGCGCTCACCGGGAACCGCCCGGCCACCGTGGCGGCACGGCTGCCCGGCCCGCGCAGTGACCTGACCGCGGTGACCGTGGGCGGCACCGCCTACCTGCTGGGCGGGTACGACGGCTCCAGGTACGACGCATCGGTGCTGGCCACCACCGATGGCCGCCACTTCCGGACGGTGGCCAGGCTGCCGGTCCCGGTCCGGTACCCGGCCGTGGCTGCGCTGGGCCACCAGATCTGGGTGTTCGGCGGCCAGACCCCGGCCGGCCTGACCAGCGACATCCAGCGGATCAGCCTGCCCGGCACCGGGCGGGCCGGCCCGGCCCGGCCCGGCACCGCCCGGGCCGCCGTGGCCGGGCACCTGCCGCGGCCGGCCGCGGCCGGCGCCGCGTTCGCGCTCGGCGGGACCCTGTACCTGGCCGGCGGCCAGGTGACCGGGCCGCCGCCGGCCGGGCAGGCCACCGCCCCGGCCGCCGGTGCTGTCACTACCGGCCTGGTGCTGCGTTACCGTCCGGGCCAGCGCACCGCGACCGTCGCGGGCACGCTCCCGGTGCCGGTGTCGAACGCGGCGGCCTCCGTGCTGTCCGGCACCGCGTTCCTGGTCGGCGGGGACGACGGGGCGCACGCCGTTCCCTCCGTCACCAGGCTCCGGCTGGTACCGGCGGCCGCCGCGGCCAGCCGGGCCGCCCCCGTGGCCGGGGCACCGGACGCCGCGGCGAACGGCCCGCTAGCCGGGGGGCCGTCCAGCAGCCCGGCCACGCCGGCCGCCACCACGCCAGCCGGCCTGACCGGCCCGGTGCCGGCCAGCGAGCCGTGGCTGGGCCCGCCGCACGGTCCCGGCCACCTGGCCCCGCACTCCGACCCGGCCGCGCTGCCCGGCGACATCCTGATCGCCGACCACCGCAACAACCGGCTGCTCATCGTGGACCCGCAGGGCCGCGTCCGGTGGCAGTTCCCCGCCCCCGGAGACCTGCCCCGCGGGCAGACGTTCCTGGTGCCCGACGACGCCTTCTTCTCCCCCGATGGCCGCGACATCATCGCGACCGAAGAGGACGACTCGGTCATCAGCATCATCGATATCGCCACGCACCGGATCGCCTACCGCTACGGCACGCCGGGCGTTCCCGGCTCCACCGCGAATCACCTGTCCAACCCGGACGACGCCATGCTGCTGCCCGGCGGTGCGCTGCTCACGGCGGACATCAAGAACTGCCGGATCGTCCTGATCCGGCCGCCCGCGCTCCGCCCGTTCCAGATCATCGGCCAGACCACCAACGTCTGCTGGCACAACCCGCCGCAGCGGTTCGGCAGCCCGAATGGCGCCTTCCCGATGACCAGCGGCCAGTACCTGGTGACCGAGATCAACGGGGACTGGGTCAACGCGATGAGCCTGTCCGGCCACGTCGCCTGGTCGGCTAACCCGCCAGGCGTCGCCTACCCGTCGGACACCAACGAGGTCTACCCCGGCCGGTACCTGACCGCCGATTACTCCATCCAGGGGCAGGTGGTGGAGTTCACCACCACGGGCCAGCTGCTGTGGCGCTTCGGCGGGCTCAACTACCCGTCACTCGCGCTACCGCTGCCCAACGGCGACATCCTGGTCAATGACGACTACAACGACCGGGTCATCGTCATCGACCCCGTCGCCAACCGGATCGTCTGGCAGTACGGGCACACGGGCCACCCAGGAACTGCCCCTGGATTCCTTAACGATCCCGACGGGGTTGATCTCGCCCCGCCCGACTCGCTGATGATGGTGCATGCCGCAACGGCGGGCCTGCCCTGACTCCCTGGCCCGCGGAGCGCGGCGGCGTGAGCCCGCCGGACGGGCCGTTCAGCCGCCTGCGGGACCGATGGCGGCACGGACTGGATCGCGGCGGCCTGCACGTCCTGGCCTGACACGCTGGCGGCGTAGGGCGGGCGCAGGATCTTGATATCGCGACACATGATCCGGAGCTTCGCCATCGGCCCTGGCCAGCGGTAGGCCCCGGCGGGTCAGCGGTACCCGGGGTAAAGCTGCCCGGTCGGCACCACCCGGACCCCCAGCGGCACCAGCGAGATCGGGATGATCTTGAAGTTCGCGAGGCCGAGCGGGATGCCGATGATCGTGACGCACAGCGCGATCCCGGTGACCAGGTGGCCGATCGCCAGCCACCAGCCGAACAGCGCGATCCAGATGATGTTGCCGATCAGCGAGCCCAGGCCCATGTCCCGGCGTGGCTCGATGGTCCGGCCGAACGGCCACAGCACGTAACCGGCGATGCGGAAGGCGGCGATCCCGAACGGGATCGTGACGACCAGGAAGAACAGGATGAAACAGGCCAGCCCGGCGAGCGCGTAGGCGATGGCCATCCAGAACCCGCACAGCACGAGCCAGATCACGTTCAGGATCGTTCTCATCCGCCGCCCCCTGGTGGACGCCGCGGCAGGCCGAGCCCGCACGGCTGCCCGGACATGTCCTAACGTATCTCAAGCTCTCCGAGCAGGGCCCGGGTGGCGCTGGTCACCGCCTCCACGGCCTGCTCGAACGCGGCCTCGTTATGCCGGGCCGGGCGGCGGAACCCGCTGATCTTGCGGACGTACTGGAGCGCGGCCGCCCGCATGTCCTCTTCGGTCACCGGCTCGGTGTAGGGCGGGCGCAGGGTCTTGATGCTGCGGCACATGAGCCGACCTTACCCGGCCGGCGGCATCAGCCGAGGCCGAGCAGGGGCTCCAGGCCGACGGTCAGGCCGGGCGGCAGCGAGCCGATGCCACGGACCGCGAGCAGCACGCCGGGCATGAACGAGGCCCGGTCCAGCGAGTCGTGCCGGATGGTCAGCGTCTCGCCGTTCCCGCCCAGCAGCACTTCCTGGTGGGCGAGCAGGCCGGCCAGCCGGACCGAGTGCACGTGCACCCCGTCCACGACTGAGCCCCGCGCGCCGTCCAGCGCGGTGGCCGTGGCGTCCGGGGACGGGCCCAGGCCGGCCGCCGCGCGGGCCGCCCCGATCAGGGACGCGGTCCGTGACGCGGTGCCCGAGGGGGCGTCCAGCTTGCCCGCGTGGTGCAATTCGATGATCTCGGCCGACTCGAAGAAGCGCGCCGCCTGCGCGGCGAACCGCATCATCAGCACGGCGCCCACCGAGAAGTTCGGCGCGATCAGCACCCGGACCTCCGGGGCGGCGGCCAGCCAGTCCCGGACCTGGGCCAGCCGCGGCTCATCGAAGCCGGAGGTGCCGACCACCGTGTCCAGCCCGGTCTCGATGCACCAGCGCAGGTTGCCGCGGACCACGCCGGGGTGGGTGAAGTCCACGGCCACCCCGCAGCCGGCCAGCGGCTCCCGCGGGTCACCGTCATCCACCTCGGCCGCGACCTCGAGATCGTCCGCGGCCGCCAGGGCCTGGCGCACGGCCGTGCCCATCCGGCCCCGCGCCCCGAGTACCCCCACCTTGATCATGGCGTTCCGTCCCGGCGGCTAGGCGATCGCGTCGGCGAACGGCGCGTCGTCGTCGTACGGCCCGACCACGGCCAGCACCGGCGGCTTGGTCAGCACCTCGGCGGCCACGGCCCGGACATCGTCGTGGCTGACCGACTCGATGGAGGCGAGGATCTCGTCCACCGGCTCCAGCCGCGGGTACACCAGCTCTGACTTGCCCAGCCTGCTCATCCGCGACGACGGGTCCTC
The DNA here is from genome assembly GCA_963829725.1 of uncultured Actinomycetes bacterium. Classification (GTDB taxonomy): domain Bacteria; phylum Actinomycetota; class Actinomycetes; order Streptosporangiales; family Streptosporangiaceae; genus RYN-230. The sequence goes on from CAWHJW010000002.1 coordinate 144,749, forward strand.
CAGGCCCAGCACCATCGACCCGCGCAGCTGGCCCTTGCCCCGGTCCAGTTCGGCGTCGCTGAGCCCGCCGGACACCACCTTGGCGACCTCCTCGCGGCAGATGGCCAGCACCTCGTCCGCCTTGGACGGCAGGCAGCCGACGTAGATCCCCCACATCCCGGTGTCCGCGTGCTGCGAGGTGAAGCTGTACACCGAGTAGGCCAGGCCGCGATTCTCCCGGACCTCCTGGAACAGCCGCGACGACATGCCGCCGCCGAGCGCCGCGTTGAGCACGCCGAGCGCGAACCGGCGCTCGTCGGTGCGGCGCAGTCCCTCGCAGCCCAGCACCAGGTTGGCCTGCTCGATGCTGCGCGACACCAGGCGCACGCCGCGGCCGGCGGCGCTGCTGAGCTTCCCGGGACCGGCCAGCCGGGGCGGGGCCGGCGCACGGCCGCCATCGAGCGCGGGGCCGAAGGCCCGGCGCACGTGCTCGGTGACCGTCTCGTGGTCGAGGCTGCCCGCCGCGGCCACCACCAAGTTGTCCGGGGTGTACCGGGCCCGGTAGTGCTCGGCGATCTGGTCCCGGGTGATCGCGTTGATCGAGGCGGTCGTGCCCAGGATGGGCCGGCCCAGGGGGGTGTCACCGAACAGCTGCTCGGTGAACGCCTCGTGCACGGTGTCCGACGGGTCGTCGTCGTTCATCGCGATCTCTTCGAGGATGACCCCGCGCTCGGCGTCCACATCCTTCTGCTCGATCAGCGAGCTGGTCACCATGTCCGACAGCACGTCGATGGCGAGCGGCAGGTCGGCGTCGAGCACCCGAGCGTAGTAGCAGGTGTACTCCTTGCCGGTGAACGCGTTCAGCTCACCGCCGACCGCGTCCATGGCCGCCGAGATCTCCAGGGCCGTGCGGGACCGGGTGCCCTTGAAGAGCAGGTGCTCCAGGTAGTGGGTGGCCCCAGCGTGGGCGGGGCCCTCGTCCCGGGACCCCACCCCCGCCCAGATGCCGAACGCCGCCGACCGGACCGCGGGCAGCGCCTCCGTGATGACCCGGAGGCCGCCGGGCAGCTCGGCATACCGCACGGCTCCGCTGCCGCTGCCCAGGTGCCCGGTCTGCGTTGCCGGAGCGCTCACGAGTCGCGGTGCCGGCGCTCGCGGTGCCGGGTGCGGCGGTTGTCGCCGCCGCCCTGGCCCGCACCGGAGCGCGCTTCCCGGTCCTCGCCCAGCTCGCCGGGCGGCCCGTCACCGTCGGCGTCACCCGCCGGGGCGCCGCCGTTCGCGGCGGCCGCGGCTTCCCGCTCCACGACCTCGACCGGGACCAGTGACAGCTTGCCCCGGTCGTCGATCTCCCGGATCTCCACCTGGATCTTGTCGCCGACCTTCACCACGTCATCCACGTTGTCGATCCGCGCCCCGCCGTGCAGCTTGCGCAGCTGGGTGATGTGCAGCAGGCCGTCCTTGCCGGGCAGCAGCGAGATGAACGCGCCGAACGTGGTCGTCTTCACCACAGTGCCGAGGAAGCGCTCGCCCACCTCCGGCATGTGCGGGTTGGCGATCGCGTTGATCGTGGTCCGCGCGGCCTCGGCGGACGGCCCGTCGGTGGCCCCGATGTAGATCGTGCCATCGTCCTCGATGGTGATCTCGGCGCCGGTGTCGTCCTGGATCGAGTTGATCATCTTGCCCTTGGGGCCGATGACCTCGCCGATCTTGTCCACCGGCACCTTGATCGTGATGATCCGCGGCGCGAACGGGCTCATCTCGGCCGGCTCGTCGATCGCCTCGCGCATGACCTCCAGGATGGTCAGCCGGGCCCCGCGCGCCTGGCGCAGCGCCGCGCCGAGCACGGCGGCCGGGATCCCGTCCAGCTTGGTGTCCAGCTGGAGCGCGGTGATGATGTCCTTGGTGCCGGCCACCTTGAAGTCCATGTCGCCGAACGCGTCCTCGGCGCCGAGGATGTCGGTGAGCGTGACGTACTGGCCGCCCTCGAGGATCAGCCCCATGGCGATGCCGGAGACCATGTCCCGGAGCGGCACGCCCGCGCTGAGCAGGGACATGGTGGAGGCGCAGACCGAGCCCATCGAGGTGGACCCGTTGGAGCCGACCGCCTCGGATACCTGGCGGATCGCGTACGGGAACTCCTCGCGGCTGGGCAGCACCGGCAGCAGCGCCCGCTCGGCGAGCGCGCCGTGGCCGATCTCGCGGCGCTTGGGCGAGCCGACCCGGCCGGTTTCCCCGGTGGAGTACGGCGGCATGTTGTAGTTGTGCATGTACCGCTTGGTGCGGTCGGGGTTGAGCGTGTCCAGCATCTGCTCCATGCGCAGCATGTTCAGCGTGGTGACGCCGAGGATCTGGGTCTCCCCGCGCTCGAACAGGGCCGAGCCGTGCACCCGGGGCAGCACGTGCGCCTCGGCCGACAGCCGCCGGATGTCCGTGAGGCCGCGGCCGTCGATCCGCACCCCGTCCCGGATGATCCGCTCCCGGACCAGCTTCTTGGTGAGCGCACGGAACGCGCCGCTGATCTCCTTCTCCCGGCCCTCGAACTGGCCGGCCAGCTTCTCGATGGCGACCGCCTTGACGCGGTCGGTCTCGTTCTCCCGCTCCTGCTTGCCCGCGATGGTGAGCACCCGGGCCAGGTCACCGGAGACCGCCTCGGCCACGGCGTCGTACAGATCCGGCTGGTAGTCCGCGAACACCGGGAACTCCACCCGCTTCTTGGCGGCCTGGTCGGCGAGCCGCTGCTGTGCCTCGCACAGCAGCTTGAGGAACGGCTTGGCCGCCTCCAGGCCCTCCGGCACGGTGTCCTCGGTGGGCGCGACCGCGCCGCTGGACGGGTCGGCCAGCAGGCCGATGGTGCCCGTGGTGGACTCGGCCTCGACCATCATGATCGCGACGTCGCCGTCCGGGAGGACGCGCCCGGCCACCACCATGTCGAAGGTGGCCTCGGCGAGCTGCTGGTGGGTCGGGAACGCCACCCACTGGCCCTTGATCAGGGCAACCCGCACGCCGCCGATCGGCCCGGAGAAGGGCAGCCCGGACAGCAGGGTGGACAGCGAGGCCGCGTTGATCGCGACCACGTCATACAGGTGCTCGGGGTTGAGCGAGAGGATCGTCTCGACGATCTGGACCTCGTTGCGCAGGCCCTTGACGAACGACGGCCGCAGCGGCCGGTCGATCAGCCGGCAGGTAAGGATGGCGTCCTCGGAGGGGCGGCCTTCCCGGCGGAAGAACGAGCCGGGGATCCGGCCCAGCGCGTACATCCGCTCCTCGACATCCACGGTGAGCGGGAAGAAGTCCAGCCCCTCCTTGGGGTGCTTGCCCGCCGTCGTGGCGGACAGGATGACGGTCTCCTCATCCAGGTACGCCACGGCCGAGCCAGCGGCCAGCCGGGCCAGCCGGCCGGTTTCGAACTTGATGGTATGGGTTCCGAAGGCGCCGTTATCGATAACGGCCTCGGTGGTGTACACACCCTCCACGGGTGAGACCTCCTTGACTGAGGTCCCGCACTGCCCGCCACCGGTGACGCGCCGGCTACCGCCGGGGGTCCGGTGCTACCTGGTGGGTCGTCTCGCCCTGCCAGCTAGCCCGGGCCGCCTGGCCGAGCCAGCGGCCGGCCCGGTCTTCGATTGAAGTCCTCGGCCCGTGTGCCCGCCTTAGCGGTGCGCACGCGACCCGAGAACCACTACCGAGGACCGGTCCTGGCGCCGTGAGCGCCCCGGTACCGGGCCGCGGGATGGCTATTCTGGGTTTCCCGGGTCCTACCTGCGCAGGCCCAGCTTGCTGATGAGCGCACGGTAGCGCTCGATGTCGGTGCGGGACAGGTACTGCAGCAGGCGCCGACGGCGTCCCACCAGCAGCAGCAGACCGCGACGGCTGTGGTGATCGTGCTTATGCACCTTGAGGTGCTCGGTCAGGTCGTTGATCCGGCGGGTCAGCAGTGCGACCTGGACTTCCGGCGAACCGGTGTCACCCTCATTGGTCGCGTTGTCCGCGATGATCTCCTTCTTGACGATTGTGTCCAGCGGCACGTGGCATCCCTGTTCTTCGTGTCATGTGATGGGGAAGGGGCCAGCCCGGCCCGGCGATGCGGGTAGTGCTGGACGCCCCGGTCAGCCGCTTGAGGGTGCAGCTAACCCTGGCCGGAACGCGCCGACCATCGCCTAAAGATATCACGGTGACCGGTAGGCCAGGCGCAGCGCCGCCGCACCCGCCAGAGCCGCACCCCTGGGGCGCCCGCGGAGCCCCCCGCGGTGTCCCTCCGCGGAGGGCACCGCGGAGGGCACCGGGGCGCGCGGGCTGCGTCACCACCCCGCGATGATCAAGGAGGTTCCTGCCGACCTTGGTCCTACGGGGACTACGCTGGCGAGGTGCCGCTGGTGCCGAAGCTGAACGGGAAGACAGACATCTCGCCGGACGACGCGGCGCTGTCCCCGGTGCACGCGACGGTTTGCCGAGGCCATGCTGGAGCAGGCCGAGATGTCCCTGGAGGCCGGCGCGACCGGGCTCATCTTCGGCCGCGACGTCTGGCAGCGGGAGCACGACGAGACGCTGCGGTACGCCGCCCGGCTGCAGGAGATCCTGGCCAAGTACCGTCCGGCACCCACTGAGCCAGCCGGCTTAACCGCCGGGCCCCGGCACGGCGGTTAAGCCGGACCCGGCGGCAGCCGGGCCAGTATCTCCAGAAGCAGCACGGTGTGCTGGTTGAGCGTCTCCGTGTGCTGGTTGAGCTTCTCAGTGTGCCCGGCGACGACTCCCGTCAGATCGCTGACGTCGCGTTTCAGATCGCTGACGTCGCGTTTCAGCTCGCTGACGTCCGACTTGACCTCGGTGATCTCGCGGTAGACGAGCGTCAGCAAGCGCCCTGCTGAGCTCGCCTGGTTTGCCACCGTCACAGCTACTTCGGCCCAGCCGTGAGTCTGCGACCGTAATTCGGCAACATCGTGTTCGAGTACGGTGACGCGCTGTTCGAGGGTCATGCCCGGAACGGTAGCGGGCCGGCCGACATTCCGGACCCGTCCGGGCCGGAATGCCCCGTCGCCTGCGGCTCGGTCATGAGTCACCCCCGACGTGCTCTCGCGCCTGGTCGACATCATGGCGCATCTGCTCGATCAGCGCTTCCGCCGAGTCGAAGCGGACCATGCCGCGCAACCAGGTGGCGAAGTCAACGGCCATGTGCCGGCCGTACAGGTCGAGGTCGTCCCGGTCGAGCGCGTACGCCTCCACGGTCCTGTCCTGGCCGTCGAAGGTTGGGTTGCTGCCGACCGAGACCGCGGCGGGCCAGCGCTCCTCCTCCCGGCCGTCGCGGTCCAGGCCGATCAGCCAGCCCGCATACACCCCGTCGGCGGGGACGGCGGTGTAGGCATGCGTCTCCAGGTTGGCGGTGGGGAAGCCGAGGGCGCGGCCGCGCTGGTGGCCGCGCACCACCACGCCCTCTACCCGGTGCGGACGGCCCAGGTCGCGGGCGGCACCCGCCACGTCACCGGCGTTGAGCATGGATCTGATCTCGCTGGAGGAGATCGTCGTGCCGTGCTCGGCGAGCAGGTGCACGCCCTCGGCACCGAAGTCATACTTTTCGCCCAACTCCGCGAGCAGCGCGACGTCACCGGCTGCCCGGTGGCCGAACCGGAAGTTCTCCCCGACCACCACCCAGCGGGCGTGCAGCCGGTCGGCCAGCACCGCCCGGACGAACTCGTCCGGGCCGAGCCGGGAGAAGTCCAGGGTGAACGGCAGCACGCACGCCGCGTCGCAGCCCTGCCCGGCCAGCAACTGCACCCGGCGCCGGACGGTGCACAGCAACGGCGGGTGTGACCCCGGCCGGATCACCTCGTCCGGGTGCGGGTCGAACGTGATCACCACGGCCGGCAGCCCGAACCGCGCCGCGGCCTCGATGGCCCGGGCCACGATGTGCTGGTGCCCGCGGTGCACTCCGTCGAACACGCCGACGGTCACCACCGAGGAGCCCCAGTCCCCCGGCACGTCGTCCAGGCCCTGCCAGCGCTGCACGGTGCTGCTCCTTCGGTCCCTCGTCACCTGGTCCGGCGGCTGGCGCCGCTAGGTCAAGCCTGCCATGCCTGGGCCGCCGCCGGGCGCGATGGCGAGCCCGGTCGGCGCCGCCGGACCGCGGCCGCCAGGCCGGCCAGCACGTCGGCGGTGGTGTCCATGTCCATGCACGCGTCGGTGACGCTCTGCCCGTACACCAGCCCAGCCGGGTTACCCGGCTCCTGCCGCCCGGCTTGCAGGAAGCTCTCCAGCATGACCCCGATGATGCCTGGCTCGGCGCCGACCTGGCCGGCCAGGGCGTCCGCCACCGCGGCCTGGCGGCGGTGGTCCTTCTCGCTGTTGCCGTGGCTGGCGTCCACCATCACCCGCTGGGCCAGCCCGGCCGCGTCGATGAGGTCCAGCGCGGCGGCGACGTGCTCGGCCTGGTAGTTGGGGCCGGCCCGGCCGCCACGCAGGATCACGTGGCAGTCAGGGTTGCCGGCCGTGGTGACCACCGCCGCGGCCCCGGCCCGGGTGACGCCGAAGAAGGTGTGCCCGGCGGCGGCTGCCCGGCAGGCGTCCACCGCCACCCCGATGTCCCCGTCGGTGCCGTTCTTGAACCCGACCGGCATGGACAGGCCCGAGGCGAGCTGCCGGTGCACCTGGCTCTCCGTGGTGCGGGCACCGATCGCCCCCCAGGCCACGGTGTCCGCGATGTACTGCGGGGTGATTGGGTCCAGCCACTCACAGCCGACCGGCAGGCCCAGGCCGGTCACGTCGAGCAGGAACCGCCGGGCCAGCCGCAGGCCCCGGTGCACGTCGTGGGTGCCGTCCATGCCCGGGTCGTTGATCAAGCCCTTCCAGCCGGTGACCGTCCGCGGCTTCTCGAAGTAGACCCGCATCACGATCAGCAGGTCACCGGCGAGCGCATCGCGCAGCGCGGCCAGCCGCCGCGCGTAGTCCAGCCCGGCGGCCGGGTCGTGCACCGAGCATGGCCCGGCCACCACTAGCAGTCGGTCGTCCTCGCCGTCCAGCACTGCCCGGACCTCGGCCCGGGACCGCGCCACCTCATCCGCCGCCGCGGCGGCCAGCGGTAGCTCCTCCAGCAACGCCGCGGGCGAGAGCAACGGCTCATAGCCCAGGATGCGGGTATCGCTGGTGTGCGGCATCAGGTGCCTCCTCCTGGCGGGCGCCGCCCGCGTTCGGTGGGCGCGGAATCCCTGCTGTCATTCTGCCGGACCACGCCCAGTGACCAGCCGCCCAGAAGCGGCCACCGCCCCGCCCGCCACGGACCCGTCGTTGATCACTCCACCGAGTGGCCCCCCCGCCCGGCGTCGTGATCATGACTTAGGTGCCGTTGCAACGACACCTAAGTCATGATCAGCAAAGGTTGATCTTGATCCACGTGACTGCCACGAGCGGGGACATTGCGCGGGCGCACATGGACAGGGCCGCCACAATGGACAGGGCCGCCACACCAGCGCATCCTGACCACCACCAGGACGGCGATCCTCCGGACGCGCGCCGGCGGGCGGAAGTCACGGGACGAAGACGGCGAGGGGACGGGCCTGGCCGGCCTTCTCCTCCACCAGCGCGATCAGCGTGCCGTCCGGCCCGAACGCCGCGATCGGTCCGGCCTGGCTCTCCCCCGGCCGGCTCTCCCCCGGCCAGGCTCTCCCGCCGGCTCTCCCGGCCGCTTCCCCGCGTCCGGGTCAGCCCCGGCCGGGTCAGCCTTGGCCGGCTCCGTCACGGCCGGGAGCCGCCCGCCGTGCGAGAGCGTCCGTGCCTCATCCGCGGTCAGCAGGCGGCTTGGGAAAGCGGCCGCGGCCGCCTGCGCCAGCGGCAGCACGGGCAGCGCCGCCCGGCCTCCCGCCGCCCCGCCGGCCGCCGCCCCGCCGGCCGCCGCCCCGGCGAGGTCCTCGAGGCGGTGCGCGGCGGACAGGCCGTAGGGGCCCACCTGGGTGCGCCGCAGCATGATGAGGTGCCCGCCGACGCCGAGCGCCTCGCCCATGTCGCGGGCCAGCGCCCGGATGTAGGTACCGCTTGAGCAGCGCACCTCGGCGTCCACGTCGAGCAGGTCACCGGCGCGCCGCACGTCGCCGACGGTGAACGACCAGACGGTCACCGGGCGCGGTTTGTGGACCGGCGGAGCTCCCTCGCGGGCCAGCTGATAGGACCGCCGGCCGCCTACCTTGATCGCGCTGACCGCGGGCGGCACCTGCTCGATCGGGCCGGTCAGCGCCGCGGCGGCGGCCCGCACCGCGGCGGGCGGCAGCCCGCTGGCCGGCGCTCCCCCGGTCACCGTGCCCTCGGCGTCGCCAGTGTCGGTGGCCTGGCCCAGCCGGATCGTGGCCTGGTACACCTTGTCGGTGAGGGTGAGGTGGCCGAGCAGCCGGGTCGCCTTGTCCAGCCCGATCACGAGCACCCCGGTGGCCATCGGGTCGAGGGTCCCCGCGTGCCCGACCCGGCGGGTGCCGGCCAGGCGGCGGATGCGGGCCACCACGTCATGGGAGGTCATGCCCGCCGGCTTGTCCACGATGAGCAGCCCGCCCGGGGCGATCCCCGGCTCTGGCGCGCTCACCAGCCACTCCCGCGCAACACCGGCTCAGCCCTCCGCCAGCAGCCCGCGCAGCCGCGCCATCGTCTCCTGCGCCGACGCCGAGCCGGTGAACCCAGCCGCGTTGCGGTGCCCGCCGCCACCCAGCCGGGCACACGCGCGGCCCACGTTGACCTTCCCCCCGGACCGCGCGGAGACCTGCCACAGCCCGTCGTCGGACTGCTTGAGCACGACCGCGACGTCCGCCTCCTCGGTGCGCCGTACCACGTCGATGACCGGCTCCACGGCGTCCATGCTGAGCCCGTGCGCCGCCCGGTCGGCCGCGCTCACCGAGGTCCAGACCAGGCCCTGCCCGCCCGCAGCATCCGTCTCCAGGACCGCGCGCGCCAGCACGTCAGAAAGGAGACCCAGATAGCCGAACGGAGCCCGGTCCCACAACTGCCTCGCCACCGCGCCCGGCTCGATCCCGGTGCTCAGCAACCGGGCCGCCATCTGATGGATCCCGGGGGTGGTCGTGGAGAACTTGAAGGAGCCGGTATCGGTGACCAGCCCGGCGTACAGGCCCAGCGCGACGTCCCGGGTCAACTCGGCCCCGAGCGAGCCGATCAGGTCCAGGACGAGTACCGCGGTCGCCGCGGCCCCCGGGTTGACCAGGTTGAGGCGGCCGAACCGGGTGTTGGAGGCGTGGTGGTCAATGACGATCAGGGTGGCGGCCTGGGCGGCCGGGCTGGCCAGCAGCCCGAGCCGGTCGATGCTGCCCGCATCGAAGGTGATCATGAGCTCCGGGCGGGCCGGGTAGCTGCCCGGCGGGCTGAGCAGGTCCAGGCCAGGCAGGAAGCGGAGGATCTCCGGGACCTCGAACGGCTCGTCGCCGAAGGAGGCGGTGATCCGCTGCGGACGGCGCCCCGGGGCGTGCAGTGCGTGGGCCAGCGCAAGCATGGACCCGAGCGCGTCCGCGTCCGGGCGGATGTGGCAGGCGAGGCAGATCTCGTCGGCCCCGTCGATCAGGGCGACGGTGCGGGCCAGTTCGGCGGCGAGGTCCAGGGCCGGGGCAGTCACGGAGGCGAGTATCCCGCGCCGTGATCATCGGTGCCGTCGGTTCCGCCGGACGGCTCCCGGTACGGGTCCGGGTCGCCGGCCGGGACTGCCCCCTCGCGCACGCTGGCCAGCCGGGCGTCGGCCTCGCGGGCCTGGGCCACCAGTTCTTCCATGTGCCGGGCGCCTTCGGGCAGCGTGTCGGGGATGAACGTGATCGACGGGGTGTGCTTGAGACCGGTGAGCCGGCCGACCTCAGACCGGATGACCCCGGTCGCGCTGGCCAGCGCGGCCGCACTGGCCGCGCGCTCCTCGGCCGACCCGTAGACGGTGTAGAAGACGGTCGCCTCCCGCAGGTCCCCGGTGAGCCTGGCCTCGGTCACCGTGACGAAGCCGAGCCGGGGATCCTTGATCCGCCATTCCAGCATCTCCGCCACGATCTGGGCGATCCGGTCGGCGAGCTTCCGCGCCCGTGCGTGGTCCATGGGTCGCTCACTCCTCCTCGGTCAGCAGCCGCTGCCGCGCGGACAGCAATTCGATATCGGGCCGCGCCGCCACCAGGCGCTCGCAGGCGTCGAGCACCTCGACGGCGTGGGCGGCGGTCGAGGACACGATGGCTACCCCGATCTCCGCCCGGCGGTGCAGCCCGGTGTGCCCGGTCTCAGCGACCGAGACACCGGGCTGGCGGCGGCGGACCTCGGCGATCACCGAGGCCACCGCCGACCGCTTCTGCTTCAGCGACCGGACGTCGCCGAGCAGCACATCCAGGGTCAGTGCGCCCAGGTACATGAGGCCCTCCCCGGCTGCGGCGGATACTGGACAGTGCAGCACAGGCCGCCGCAGCACGGGGGATGCCCGGCGAGATCCGGGCCCTATGATCCGCGCACTAGGCCCGCGGCTTTTCCCGCATCTCGAACGTCTCGATCGTGTCACCGACCCGGACGTCGCTGTAGCCGATGCCGATGCCGCACTCGTAGCCCTCGCGGACCTCGGTCGCGTCATCCTTGAACCGGCGCAGCGACTCCACCGTGAGGTTGTCCGAGATCACCACGCCGTCGCGGATCAGCCGCGCCTTGCTGCCCCGGGTGATGGTGCCGGAGCGGACCAGCGAGCCGGCCACGTTGCCGACCCGCGGGACCCGGAAGACCTCCCGGATCTCGGCGGTGCCGAGCTGGACCTCCTCGAACTCGGGCTTGAGCATGCCCTTGAGCGCGGCCTCGATCTCCTCGATCGCCTGGTAGATGACCGAGTAGTAGCGGATGTCCACGCCCTCGCGCTGGGCCAGTTCCCCGGCCCGCCCGGCCGGACGGACGTTGAACCCGACGATCACCGCCTCGGAGGCGATGGCCAGGTTCACGTCGTCCTGCGTGATGGCGCCGACGCCGCGGCCGATGACCCGCAGCAGCACCTCCTCGCCCACATCGATCTTGAGCAGCGCGTCCTCCAGGGCCTCGACCGAGCCGGACACGTCGCCCTTGATGATGAGCAGCAGTTCTTCCCGCTCGCCCGACTTGAGCGCGGATTCCAGGTCCTCCAGGGTGACCCGCGGCCGCCGCTGGGCGAACATGGCGTTGCGCTCGCGCGCCTCGCGGCGCTCGGCGATCTGCCGGGCCACCCGGTCGTCATTGACGACCAGGAAGCTGTCCCCGGCATCCGGCACGGCGGTCAGCCCGAGCACCTGCACCGGGCGCGACGGGGGCGCGTCCGGCACCGGGGCGCCGTTCTCGTCGAGCAGCGCCCGGACCCGGCCGAACGCATCGCCGGCCACGATGGAGTCGCCGACGTGCAGCGTGCCGCGCTGGACCAGGACGGTCGCCACCGGGCCGCGGCCACGGTCCAGGTGGGCCTCGATGGCCACGCCCTGGCCCTGCTGTTCCGGGTTGGCCCGCAGGTCCAGCTCGGCATCCGCGGTCAGCACGACGGCCTCGAGCAGGTTCTCGATGCCGATGCCCTGCCTGGCGGACACATCCACGAACAGCGTCGTGCCGCCGAACTCCTCCGCGACCAGGCCATACTCGGTGAGCTGGGAACGCACCCGGGCTGGGTCCGCCCCCTCCTTGTCGATCTTGTTCACCGCCACCACGATCGGGACCCCGGCCGCCTGGGCATGGTTCAGTGCCTCAGTGGTCTGCGGCTTCACGCCGTCGTCCGCAGCGACGACCAGGACCACCAGGTCGGTGGTCTCGGCCCCACGGGCCCGCATCGCGGTGAAGGCCTCGTGACCCGGGGTGTCGATGAAGGTGATCTTCCGCTCCTGGCCGTCCACCTCGGTGGTGACCTGGTAGGCGCCGATGTGCTGGGTGATGCCGCCCGCTTCGCGGGCCGCCACGTTGGTGTGCCTGATCGCATCGAGCAGCTTGGTCTTGCCGTGGTCAACGTGACCCATGACCGTGACCACCGGCGGCCGGGCGACGAGCGCTTCCTCACCGCCCTCATCCTCACCGAACTCGATGTCGAACGACTCCAGCAGCTCCCGGTCCTCTTCCTCCGGGGAGACCACCTGGACGTTGTAGTTGAGCTCGGCTCCCAGCAGCTGCAGCGTCTCGTCGTTCACCGACTGGGTGGCGGTGACCATCTCGCCCAGGTGGAAAAGCACCTGGACCAGCGAGGCCGGGTTGACCCCGATCTTGTCCGCGAAGTCACTCAGCGAAGCGCCCCGGGACAGCCGGATGACCTGCCCGTTACCGCGCGGGATGGACACCCCGCCGATCGACGGGGCCTGCATGTTGTCGAACTCCTGGCGACGCGCCTTGCGCGACTTCCTGGCGCGCGACGGGCGGCCACCGGGGCGCCCGAACGCACCCTGGGTGCCGCTGCGGCCACGTCCGCCGCCACCGCCGGGACGGCCACCGCCGCCGGCCATGCCGGGACGCGGCCCGGCACCACCAGCGCCACCGCCGCCACCGGGGCGCGGCGCACCCATGCCGGGGCCGCCGCGGCCGCCACCGCCGCCGGGACGCCCGCCTGGGCCGCCACCCGGGCGGCCGGGGCCGCCTGGGCCGCCACCCGGGCCGCGAGCCGGCCGGGGCGGCATGTTGCTCGGGCTGGGCCGCGGGCCACCGGGCCGGGCCATGTCAGCCGGGCTGGGCCGCCCGCCGGGACCGCGCGGGCCGCCGGGCCGCGGGCCGGCCGGGCGCGGACCGCCCTGGCCTGGCGCAGCCGGGCGGTCGGATCCCCCCGGAGCCGGCTGGCCCGGCCGGGGCGGTGCCCCGCGCGGTGCCGATCCCATGCCGGAGGCGACCGGAGCATACGGGTTGTTGCCCGGGCGCGGGCCGGGCCGCGGGCCACCGCGGCCACCAGGCCTGGGGCCAGCGGGCCGCGCGCCGGACTGGCCGGCCCCGCCTGTCCCGGTACCCCCGGGGCCAGGGCGCGGGGCCATCGGCCGCGGGCCAGGGACTGGACCGCTGCGCGAGGGCGCGGCTGGAGACGGCGCGGGCGCGCCGTCGGTGGGAACCGGAGGCACCGGAGGCCGCGGCGGGGCCGCGGCACCGGGCGTGGCGCTCGCCGCCGCGGGCTGGGCACCCTCACCACCGGCCGGAGCGGCCGGACGGGGCACCGCGCCGCTGGGCGCCGGTGCCTGCGGCCGGGTGGCCGCCGGACTGGCCGCTGCCGGGGCGCCACCCTGCGGGCCGCCTGGGGCGGCCGCGGCGGGAGCCTGCGGCCGCGCCGGGCCGGGCCGGGGACCTGGGCGCCCGCCGTTGCCATCCGCGCCCCGACCGGGCGACGACGGCACCGGCTGGCCCTGCGGCCGCCTGCCTTGCGTCTTGGGGCCCTGTGAGGCGAATGCCTCCTTGAGCCTGCGAACCACGGGCGCCTCGATCGTGGAGGACGCCGAACGGACGAACTCGCCCATTTCGTTGAGCTTGGCCATGACGGCCTTGCTCTCTACCCCGAACTCTTTCGCGAGCTCGTAAACCCGGACCTTCGCCACTGCGCTCCCTCTTCGGCCCGGCTCCGCCCGGGCCATCGTGGCCGGTCCGTTGCAGCGCGCTCCGGCCGACCTCAGTTCTTGGTTCTCATCGCCGCGTTCTCATCGCGCGCTCATCACAACTGATCCCGCTTTCCCGGCACTGCTGCCGTTCCGCTTCGACCCGCCCGTCCGGACGGGCCCGGGCGGGCCCGCCGTGCCAGGCCGGTCGGGGCTGCACGCAGCCCGTCACGACCCAGCTTCGCCCTGTCCAGCCAGGTAACCCGTGAGCTGGCCGGTACCAAGTGGTCCCGGTTCGCGCAGCGCCCGCGGCAGGGCCCGGCGCCGCTGTGCCAGCTCGAAGCATTCCTGGCTGGGGTGCAGGTACGCGCCCCGGCCGGGCAACCGCGCCTGAGGGTCGGGAACGATATCGTCCCCGGCCGCCACCAGACGCAGCAAGTCACACTTGGCCACACGAGCCCTGCAGCCTACACAGGTACGGACCGCGGGTGCGGACCGCACCGGCCCCTGGGACCGTGCCGCCATTGCCACCGTTAGCTTACCTCGCCGGCGCGTCCGCAACACCGCGCCCGGTTCCGGGTGACCCGCCGCCCTCCCCGGGACCCGTCTCGCCCGGGTCGGCGCTGCCCCTTTCGGCGCCCGGGTCGGTGCTGCCCGGGTCGGTGCCGCCCGGGTCGGTGCCGCCCGGGTCGGTGCCGCCCGGATCGGTCCCGCCGGGGCGGAGGTCGGCCCGGGTGTCCCGGGCGCCGGGCCCGGCCGCGGCCGGGCCCGTGGCCGGGTTATCTGGCTGGATGTCGATCTTCCAGCCGGTGAGCCGGGCGGCCAGCCGCGCGTTCTGCCCTTCTTTGCCGATCGCCAGCGAAAGCTGGTAGTCCGGCACGATGACCTGCGCGACCCTCGCCAGCGCGTCCACCACGTGGACCCGCACCACCCGGGCCGGGGACAGCGCATTCCCCACGAACTGCGCCGAGTCCTCGGAGTAGTCGACGATGTCGATCTTCTCGCCGTGCAGTTCGGTCATCACGTTGCGCACCCGGCTGCCCATCGGGCCGATGCAGGCCCCCTTGGCGTTCACGCCGGTCTGGTGCGAGGTGACCGCGATCTTGGTCCGGTGCCCAGCCTCGCGGGCCAGCGCCACGATCTCCACCGCGCCCGAGGCGATCTCCGGCACCTCCAGGGCGAACAGCTTCTTCACCAGGTTCGGGTGGGTGCGGGACAGGGTGATGGACGGGCCCCGGTAGCCCTTGCGCACATGCAGCACGTAGCAGCGGATCCGCTCGCCATGCGCGTAGCGCTCGCCGGGTACCTGCTCGGTCGGCGGCAGGATGGCCTCGATCTTGCCCAGGTCGACCAGCACCGCCCGCGGGTCCCTGCCCTGCTGGATGACGCCTGCGACGATGTCACCCTCCCGGCCCGCGTACTCCCCGAAGGTGAGCTCGTCCTCGGCATCACGCAACCGCTGCAGGATCACCTGGCGGGCGGTCGTGGCCGCGATGCGGCCGAAGCCGGCCGGGGTGTCGTCGTACTCCCGGGCCACTCCGCCTTCCTCGGCGCTGCCCTCCCGGGCCCACACGGTGACGTGGCCGGTGCGCCGGTCGACCTCGACGCGGGCGGACACAGCCGCCCCATCGGTCTTGTGGTAGGCGACCAGCAGCGCATCCTCGATGGCCTTGATGGCCAGGTCCATCGAGATGTCCTTCTCGCTCTCCAGGCTGCGCAGGGCGCTCAAGTCAATGTCCATCTGGCTCCCCCTCGTCCCCGGGCTGCCCGGCTGCGCCCTGGCCGGCACCGCTGAACTCCACCTGCACCTGCCCAGGTCCCAGTTCCCGGTAGCCGAAATCCCGCTGGTGGCCGTTGACGTCCAGGCTTACCCCGGCGGGCCCGGCCGCGATCACCCGGCCCGCCACGGTGCCCGGGTAGCCGGGCGCGGCCTCGGTCAGCGGGGCGCGGACCAGCCGGCCCCGGGCCCGGCGCCAGTGCCGCTCCGCCGTGAGCGGCCGGTCCACCCCGGGCGAGCTCACCTCGAGCGTGTAGGCCATCTCGCCCATTACCCCGGAGCTGTCCAGCTCGGCTGACAGCGAGCGGCTCAGCTCGGCGATGTCGTCGAGGCCCGGGCTGCCGTCGCCGTCCACCACCACCCGGAGCAGGCGGCGGCGGCCGGCGGCCACCACCCGTACCGACTCCAGGTCCAGTCCGGCGGCGCTGACCACCGGCTCGAGGACCCGGGACAGCCGTCCGGTGTCCGCCGGACGTGACGGTACGTGACGGGAAGCACCACGCATCACGACCTCCTCGTCCGCCACCTGTGCTGTTGTCTGGCCTGACCTAGCCTAACCGGCCCGCGCGCCCCGCTCGGCCGCTCGGCAGGCCGCGGTCGGCTCGCCGGGCGGGGTGCCCGGCGCACGGCACCGGGGTGGCGCGGGCCGGGCGGCCCGGCACTGCCCCTACGCTCTCGGCTAGCACCAGGGGGACCGCGGGGAGTGGAGGAGCGGTGCGGGCAGATCTGAGACGGCGCACCCTGCTGGCCGCGGGCGCAGCGTCCGTGCCGCTGCTGGCGGCCGGGTGCAAGGGCGTGGGAGCCCTCGGCACCCCGCCGAAGCCATCCCGCGAAGTGGGCGTGCTCTATGAGGCGATCAGCGCGGAGAGGGTGATGATCGCCAGGTACCGCTCGGCGATGGCCGCCTCGCCGTCCCTCGCGGGCACCCTCGCGCCGCTGCTCGGCCAGCACCAGGCCCACCTGGCCGCATTGCAGGCCCGGCTCATCGTGCCGCCCGGCGCCCCGGCCACCCCCGAACCGGCCACCACGGAACCAGCCACCACAGAACCAGCCACCACGGAGCCGGCCAGCCCGGGCACCCCGGCCACCACGTTCTCCGCGCTGGCCGCCGCCGAGGATGCCGCCGCCGCCACGTTCACGAGCCTTCTGGCCGCGGTGAGTCCCTCGCTCGCCCAGTTGCTGGCCAGCGTGGCCGCGTCGGAGGCCAGCCACGCAGCGCTGCTGCGCACCCGCCGGACCTCCGGGTGAGCGACGAGCAGGTGGTGGCCGCGCTGCAAGCGGCGCTCCGGGCGGTGGATGCGGCCATCTACGGGTACGGCGTGGCCGGTGCCCAGCTTCCAGGCGCGCACCAGGCCGCCGCGCAGCAGGACTGGACCGGGTTGCAGGAGACCCGGGACACCCTGGCGTCCCTGCTGACCAGCCGGGGCGCCCAGCCGGACCCCGCGGCCGCCGCGTACCGGCTGCCGTTCCCGGTGCATACCGAGCATGCCGCGCTGTCGCTGGCCGGGTACCTGGAAGAGCAACTGACCCGGGCCTACCTGGGCCTGGTCGCACTGCCGGACCCGCAGCTGCGGGCCTGGGGGGCCCGGCAGGCCCAGGGCTGCGCGATCCGGGCGGCAGGCTGGCTGGGCCGTACCTCCGCCTTCCCCGGCCTCAGCACCCCGGGTGGCGCGGCCAGGCCGTCCCCGGCGGGGACGCCATCCCCGTCGGCGGCCCGGTCACCATCCCCGGGTCACTGACCGCGGGCCGGCAGGGGGCGTCAGTTGGCGTGCGGCGCGGCCAGCACGTGCGCGATCCGGGCCGCGGCCCCGTCCAGGTCCGTGGCGGCCGCGATCCGCTCCGCCCAGGACCACCAGAACCACCAGCTGCCGTCCTCGCAGCAACCCGCGTACACGTCCTCAGCCAGCGCCGGTGCCGCCTCATTCACGATCCGCAGGCTGGGCACCCGGCCCGGCGGGGCCATCAGATGGGTGGTCATGCCGTGCCTGGCCAGCGCGGCCGCGAGCCGGTCCAGCTGGTCGGTGTAGGCCTGATCCGGCGGAGACAGGGCGCTTGTCCGATCAGCACCCATGAGCATCTAAATCACCTCTAGTAATCAGACGATAGCTAAGAGTCCTCAGGTCAGGATGCCGCCTGAGATTGCTCTTTGCAATATGCATTTGGTATTTCGCTTGCCTTCGCAGGTGCCACACTGGAGGCATCGTCACAGCGGGACGGAGGTATCCCGACGGCCACGCAGCAAAGCCCCACCGTCCGGCGCCGCAGGCTGGCCCTGGAACTGCGCAGATTCCGCGAGGCAGCCCGGCTGACCTGCGAGGAGGTTGCCGAGCACCTGGAATGCTCCATATCCAAAATCAGCCGGATCGAGACCGGGCGGGTGTCGGTGTCCCCCCGGGACGTCCGCGACATGCTCGAACTTTACGGCGTGCCCGCCCCGCAGCGGGACAACCTGGTGCAACTGGCCCGGGAATCTCGGCAGAAGGGCTGGTGGCATGCGTACAGCGACGCGATCGAGCCACGCTTCGCCACCTACATCGGGCTGGAGAGCGCCGCCTCGGAGATCCGGATCTACGAAGTGACCCTCATCCCGGGGCTGCTGCAGACCGAGGACTACGCGCGCGCGGTGATCGCGGCCGGGACGGTGGATGGCGGCCCGGGCGCGGTGGAGCGCATCGTCGCCTTCCGGATGGCCCGGCAGCCCGCCCTGACCAGCGATGAGCCCCCGCAACTGTGGGCCGTGCTGGACGAGGCCGCGCTGCGCCGCCGGGTCGGCGGGGCCGGGCTGATGCGGCTGCAGCTGGAGCAACTGCTGGACCTGAGCCACCTGCCGAACGTGGCGATCCAGGTGCTGCCGTTCGGCGCGGGCGCGCACCCGGCCATGGGCCGCCCGTTCGTGATCCTGGCCTTCCCCGAGCGGGCCGACCCGGACGTGGTGTACCTGGAAGACCTGACCAGCGCCCTCTACGTGGAGGACGTGAACGAGGTGGACCGCTACAACATGTTCTTCAACCACCTGCGCGCCACCGCGCTGTCCTTCGAGGACTCGGCCGCACTGATCACCTCCGTGATCAAAGACCTGTAGCCATGCGCTCAGCGCGGTGCATTGTGTCATGGCGGTGCCTTTTGCGCCGCCGGTGACATGAAATGCACCGCACTGGTGGAATTCACCGCACAGCGGGCACCAATCAGGGGTCTGGCAGCGCGGGCAGCGGCTCGGCGTGCAGCACGGTCAGCCTGGACACGGCGCGGGTGAGGGCCACGTACTCCAGGCACTTGACCAGGGTGACCGGGACGACCAGCAACCCACGGTGGCCTGCACGCCCCCCGCGCCGATGCCCTGCAGCATGCGGAACGCGATCAGGCTGACCATGTCCCAGGACGAGGCGCACAGCGCGGAACCGGCCAGGAAGATGATGGTCCCGCCGATCAGCACCGGCTTGCGGCCCCACTGGTCGGCCAGCTGGCCCTGCACCGGGATCGTCACCGTCTGGGTCAGCAGTAGCCGGGCTGGACGGAGGGCTGGGCCAGGGCGGTCATCGAGCGGCAGCCTACGACAAAACGGACGCTCGCTTCGCTCCGGCCCGCGGCCGGAACGGATCAGCGGCTGGCGCGGCGCCGGGCCCGGCGGGCCAGCGCGTCCGCGCTCACCGCGGCCAGCAGCACCTGCGCGAAGATCAGGTCATGTGCGGCCGCGCTCATCCCGAGCAGGTAGATGCCGTTGTAGATGGCCGCGATGACGAGGCCGCCGAGCACCCCGTCCAGCGGCTTGCCGCGCCCGCGGAACAGGCTGGTTCCGCCGATCACCGCGGCGGCCACCGCGTACAGCACGAGGGCCGCCCCGTCCCTGCCCGACGATACTGAACGCAACTCTGACGCGTAAATGATCCCGGCCACGCCGGCGGTGAGCCCGGCCAGTGCGAAGGCCGCCGTCCGGACCCGGGCCAGGCTGACGCCCGCCCGGCGGGCCGCCTCCGCGTTGCTGCCGATCGCATGCACATCCCGGCCGAACCTGGTCCGGTTGAGCAGCAAGGACCAGGTCACCAGGACGCCCAAGACGATCAGGACCACGTCAGCTGGCCGCCGTGCGGTTCCCGGGGCCTGGTCATGTCGTGGCGAAGCGGTAGCCGGATCGCGGCTCGGTGATGAACAGCGGCGCGTCACCGGCTCGCTCCAGCTTGGCGCGCAGCCGGCCCACGTAGACCCGGGTGTACTCGGTCTGCGTCTCGTATCCCGGGCCCCACACCCGGCGCAGCAGCGTGGCATGGGTGAGCAGCTCACCGGGGCTGATCGCGAACTGGCGGAGCAGCGCGAACTCGGTCGGGGTGAGGTGGACCAGCGTGCCGTCCTTGGTGACCCGGCGGCGCTCCAGGTCGATCTCCACGTCACCGACGCGGACCACGCGCGGCTCAGGCCGGCCGTCGGCCGAGGGCTTGCTGCGCCGGAGCGTGGCGTTGATCCGGGCCAGCAGTTCCTCGATGCCGAACGGCTTGGTCATGTAGTCGTCGGCGCCGAGGTTGAGCGCGCGGACCTTGTCGGTCTCGGCACGCCGGGCGGACAGCACGATGATGCCGACACCGGAGTCCTGGCGGATCTCCCGGCACAGCTCGAAGCCGTCCCGGCCGGGCAGCATCAGGTCGAGCAGGACCACATCGAGCGGGCGCTCGGCGAGCACCTCGCCGACCCCGGTCCCGTCCTTGGACACGATGACGTCGTAGCCGCGGGCGGCGAGGTTCGACCGGACCAGGTCAACGATGTTCTGGTCGTCTTCCACGATGAGGACGACCGTTTTGTCAGCCACCACGCATCTCCTCCGGTTCCTCCACCACGCTCCAGGATGCCCCGGCAGGCCCGGCCGCGGGGCCCGGCGGCTCAGCCGGGAGCGAGACCAGGAAGGAGGCCCCAGGCCCGCCCAGCCGTACCGTGACCGTGCCGCCATGCGCCTCGACGATGCCCCGGGCGATGGGCAGGCCCAGGCCGGTCCCGGCGACCTCCGTGGTGCCGCGGACCCGCGGCACGAAGATCCGCTCGGTGAGCCCCGGCGGGATGCCTGTCCCGTAGTCGGTGACTGCCACCTCGGCCCAGCCCGGGGCGGCCGCGCGGCGGACGGTGACGTCGGCGCCCCGGGCGGACGCACCATGGCTCGCGGCGTTCTCCAGCAGGTTCACGAAGACCTGCTCCAGCCGGTCGTGGTCGGCCCAGAGCGGCTCCACCCCCGGCTCCACCTGGAGGCGCGGCCCGGGCCCGGGCCTGCCGGACAGGCAGTGCGCCGCGGCGCCGACCACCAGCGGCAGGCCACACCAGTCCCGTTGCAGCCGGAGCAGGCCGGACTCGATCGCGGTGGAGTCCAGCAGGTCCCCGACCAGCCGTTCCATCCGGGCCGACTCGGCGGCGATGGACCCGAGGAAGCGGCGGGTCAACTCCGGGTTCCAGGTCAGGTCGGGCTGGCACAGTGTGGAGGCGGAGCCGTGGATGGCGGTAAGCGGGGTGCGCAGTCCATGGCTGAGCGAGGACAGCATGTCCCGCTGGATGCTCTGCGACCGGCGCAGTGCCGCGGCCTCCTGCCGGGCCGCCTCCAGCGCCTGGCGCTCGATGGCCAGGGCGAGCGACCGGCTGGCGTCGTCGAGCAGTTCCAGTGCGTCCGCGGTGATCGCGGTGCCCGGATCCCAGCGGGCGGCGAGCGCCCCCCGCTGGCCGGGCAGCCGCAGCGACACGGCGGCCAGCCCGGGCCTGGCCAGCCGGGCGGGCACCGGGTCCTCCCCGGCCAGCACCGCGCCGGCCGCCGCCCGCAGGTGCACCCGCGCCTGCGGGGACCCGGCCCCGAGGTACCGGTGCGCCACCGAGCGGAACTCCCCCGCGCCGCCATCGCCGGTGATCACCGCGGCCGCGTCGGCGCCGAGGCCGTCCAGCAGCGCGAGCAGGGCGATCTCCAGGCCGCCGTTCAGCCGCTCCGGCCCGGCGAGCGTCTCCAGCAGCCCGCGTAGCGACTCCAGCACCCGGTTGCGCCGGGACACCTCGGTCAGCAGCCGCTCCCGCTCGATCGCGGAGGCCGCGTAGCGCAGGTAGCTGGTGGCCAGCTCCAGCCGCTCGGGCGCCGGGTTGCCCGGGGACGCCGCGTAGCCGGAACGGTGCCGAGCACGCCGCCGCTGCCCACGATCGGGGCGGCCCAGGCACCGCGGACACCGGACGCGGCGGCCGCCGCCGTCCCCGCCTGCCAGGCCGGGCTGGTCAGCAGGTCGTCCAGCACGACCACCGCCCCGTCCGCGGCGGCCAGCCCGGCCGGGCCGCCGTCCGCGCCGACCGGCAGGGCGGCGTTGACCGCGAGCGGTTCGGAGGGCAGCCCGGTGGCGGCCAGCCGGCGCAGCACCGGCTGGTCCCCGCTCGTCTCCAGCAGGTGGACACAGAGCATGTCCTGGTCCAGGGCGCCCGCCACGGCCGAGACGATCAGCGGCAGCGACGCGGCCGGCTCGGCCTCGGACAGCTGGTCGGCCAGGCTCTGCAGCCGCCGGATCTGGCGGCTGGCGATGGAATCGACCTCCACCCCGGACATGAGCGCGACGACGTCGCTGCGCTGCACCTCCACCGGGGTGACGTCGGCCACCACCGCGCCGTCCCGGAGCACCACGATCCGGTCGGCCAGCGCGAAGACCTGTTCCAGGTCGTCCGAGGCGAGCAGCACGCTGGCGCCCGCCTCCCGGGTCTCCCGCACGATGGACTCCACCCGCGCCGTCTCCGGCACGCCGAGGCAGGCGGTCGGCTCGTCCAGCATCAGCAGCCGCGGCGGCGTGAGCAGCGCACGGGCCAGCGCCACCAGCTGCCGCTGCCCCCGGGAGAGCACCCGCAGCGGCACGTCCAGGTGCAGTCCCGCGGCGCCCGCGCGGTGCAGCACGGCGGCGGCCTCCTCGCGCATGGCCGACTCCGACAGCACCCACCGGCCGGGGCGGCCCAGGAGGATGTTGGCCACCGCGTCCAGGTCATCGCACAGCCCGTGCTCCTGCCAGACCGTCTCCACGCCGGCCCGGCGGACCGCGGCCGGGCGGCCCGGCATCGGCCGGCCGAAGAACAGCACCTCCCCGCCGTCGGCGTCCAGGACGCCGGCGATGGTGCCGATCAGGGTGGACTTGCCGGCCCCGTTGCCGCCGGCCACGGCCACGATCTCCCCCGGCCCGACCTGGAGGCTGACGCCGCTGAGCACGGTGAGCGGCCCGAAGCACTTAGTGAGGCCCCGGACCTCCAGCAGCGCGGCCCGCTCCCCGGGCAGCGCAGGCCGGCGGACCCAGCTCACCAGCGCTCACTCAGCGGGGGTGACGACGTACTGCCGGAGGCACAGGTCGGTGAACGTCACCGGGCCGCGCGGGCCGGGCACGTGGTCCACGTTGATACCCGTCTCCGGTACGCCGCGGAGCTTGAAGCCGTCGAGCAGCCGGGTGCTGGCGTTCCAGAACGCGCCCGTCCCCCGGTAGGCGGCCAGGAACTCGCGGGCCGCGGCCGGGTCGGCGGTGACGACGCTGGCGGCCAGGCCGGAGGTGGCGGCATTGGCCAGCCTGGCCGCGGCCGCCGGGCCGTCCGCCGGGGCCACGGTCACCGTCGCCTCGTGGCCGGTGTCCAGGGCCCACTCGTGCCCCAGCGGCTGCGCGTGCGGCGGCAGCGCGGCCGCCACCCCGCGCTCCCGCAGCGCGGCCATGGCCACGACCAGCAGCTCATCCCAGGCGTCCGCGCTGATCAGCAGCAGGTTCAGCCGGTTGCACACGCCGAGCCGGTCCAGGCTCGCGGTGATGATCTCCCTGGCCAGCGCCGGGTCCGCGGCCCGGTCCAGGTAGAGCACGCCGCCGCCGTCCGCGTGCGCCAGCGTGCGCACCCCGCGGCGGGCGGCCTCGGCGGCCAGCGCCCGGGTCGTCTCCCCGCTGCCGCGCAGGATCACCAGCGGGATCAGGCCCGGCTGGCGGACCAGCTCCACGGCTGCCTCCCGGTCAGCGGACCGGACCAGCTGGAGCGCACCCGGGTCGAGCCCGGCCGCCCCGGCGGCCGGGGCGATCACCTCGTCGGCGAGCGCCGACGCGGACCGCAGCGCGGCGCCCCCGGTACGCAGCACCCCCGCGTTCCGCGACTTGAGCAGCTGTGAGGCGATGTCGATAGTGACGTTCGGCCGGGCCTCGAAGTTGGCCCCGATGACGCCCACCGGCACCCGGCGCTCGGCGAGCCGCTGGCCACCCGGGAGATCACCGGCCGGGGTCAGCTCGGGCGGGAACGCCGCCTCGGCGAGCAGGCCGATCTGCCGGGCCATGTCGCCGATCCGGGCGTCGTCCAGGCGCAGCCGGTCGAGCAGGCCGCGGCCCAGCCCGGCCTGCTCTCCCGCTGTCACGTCCGCGGCGTTGGCCGCCAGGATGGCCGGCGCCCGCTCGGTGAGCAGCGCCGCCATGCCGCGCAGCGCGGCGTTGATGACCCCGTCCGGGGCCTGGGCCAGGCTGGCCGCGCCGGCCTGGGCGGCCTGGGCGGCGGCGATCACTGCTTTCTGTGCGTCTGACACGCTGCAGAGCCTAAACGAACCCGGGCCGCGCCCAGCAGTATCCGCGGCGCCAGCCCGCCCGTGGCCCTCCGCCGGCCTGCCGCCGGGGCGAGCAGCCTCGCGGCATCTCAGCCGGCCGGCGCTCGCCAGCACCAGTGGAAGCCGACCACCGACCGTTCCATGGACCTGAGGTAGCGGTGCACCGAGTGCTGCGGGTCCGGGCTCACCTCCTCCTGCTCCAGGACGCTCCCCTCGATGCCGTCCCAGACAGCCCACCAGATGGCGGCGGGCAGCGCCCGGGCATCGAACTCGATCCGCATGTCGAAGTTCTCCAGCGTGCCCATGACCGCGCGCCGGTACTCGCGTTCCTCCCGGTCGTCGGGGTTCCCGTCGTAGTGGTAGGACGTCCAGTACTCCAGGGTGTGCGTCTCGCCGAGGCCGAGACTCCGGGTCAGCGGGATGTCCGTCGCATAGGCCAGGTCACCGATCTGGCGGAACGGGCCGGGCGCCCCGGCGCAGCCCTGGCCGAGCTCGAGGGTGACCGCGTTCGTGTCGTACAGGTACGGAACCCGGTCCAGGCCGTCCGTCACCGCCTCGACCACCTGGAGCGTGCGGGTCCGGGAAAGCCTCCGGTCCCCGCCGATGTAGACATGGTCGTGCAGGGAGACGGTCTGATGACGGCGCGGCCCCAGCACGCCGGCCACCGCGGCCGCGTGACCGGAGCGCATCGCGCGCGGCCCGGCCAGCACCGTGATCCGCCCGGTGCCGCGCCACAGCCGCCAGAGCCGGTCCGCCTCCTGCGGGGTGAAGCTGAAGGCGGCCACGAACGTCTCGAGCGTGGAGCGGCTCAGCACCCGGCCGGAGAGCGCGCGGCCCACGGTGTCCTTGAGCTGCCGGGCCAGCACGTCGGAGCTGCCCCCGGCCCGCGGCGCGTGCCACAGGTAGTGCGCGAGCACGCTGGCGACGGCGAGGTGGTTGATGGCACCGGGCCGGGTCCGCTCCGCGCGCAATTCCCACAGCAGCCGGTAGCGGCCCGGGCGCAGCAGTAATTCGCGCAGGTAGCGGCCGGCGGCCTGACGGCCCGCGGCAAGCTGAGGTTCGGTCACCAGTCGGCTCTATCCGCTCATTGCGCACTTACTGCGAATTACGCCGTCTAGCGTACGACGCAGATCTCGCCAGAGGGGATGTATGGGCTAGGGCGGGAGGCGACAGGGGGACCGGGGGGCGGATCGCCGCAAGCAGGTCCGCCCCTTCCCGGGCTCCCCCGGATGTCGCCCTGGTCGCCCCGCCCCGGCGTTTTGCCATGCCTGCCCGGCAGGGCCCGGTGCCGGTGCCCCAGGCCAGCCCGCAGCTGCGCCCGCTCAGAACAGCACCGAGGTCAGCGTCGCCACCTCGGTGAACCCCACCTTGCGGTAGGCCGCCCGCGCGGGCGTGTTGAAGTCGTTGACGTACAGGGACACCACCGGCGCCAGGGCCTGCAGCGCCTCGGTCACCACGGCCGCCATCCCGGCCGCCGCCAGGCCGCGGCCACGCAGGTCGGGCCGGACCCAGACGCCCTGCACCTGGCAGGCGTACGGGGTGACCGCGCCGATCTCGGCCTTGAACATCACCTGGCTGTCCTCGATCCGGGCGAAGGCGCGGCCCAGCGAGATCAGCTCGGCGACCCGGGCCCGGTAGGCGGCGCCGCCGTCCGGTCCCAGCGGGGAGACCCCGACTTCCTCGGTGAACATCGCCACCGACGCGGGCAGCAGCACGCCCAGCTCGTGTGGCCGGACCCGGCGCACCAGCGGGTCGGCCGGGACACGGGGCGGCCCGGAGATGGCCATCACCGGCTGCCTGTCGCGGACCTCCCGGGGCTGCCCCCAGTACGGGCGGAGCAGGTCCCAGAACGGCCCGACAGCCTCCGCCGGGCCCACGATGGACGAGCACCGCCTGCCCTGCAGCCGGGCCCGGCCGGCGAACGCGGTCACCGCGGCCGGGCCGGCCGACACCGGGACCAGGTTCGCCCCCGCGTAGCAGGCGGAGACGAGCTTCCCGCCCGGGACGTAGCCCCACATCTGGCCACCCAGCCGGACCGGGTCGAGCCCGGCCTCGTGCACCCGGGAACTCACGAAGACGTTCACCACGGAGTCGCGGTCGCACAGGTCGAGTACGTCGTCGCGATCGCGGTCACTCAGCAGGCGCAGCGACGAGGACCTCAGCGCCTTGGTGCGCAGCACCCTCTCAGAGTAGCGGGCCGTCCCCGGCCGCGCGCCGGTCAGCCGGTCAGCCGGTCAGCCGGTCGGGCCGGGCGGTGGCAGCGCGGGGCAGGTGGCATTGACGAGGCCGGCGCCGCCCGGCAGCGCGCCGGTAGCCAGGTACCGGTTCAGGTAGCCATCGACGCATGCGTTCGGCGGCTGGGCCAGTGACTGCCCGTGGTTGCCGCCGCCCACCACCACCACCATCCGCGCCGTGGGCAGCAGCCGGCGCACGACCTGGGCGCCGGCGTACGGGGTGGCCGCGTCCAGGTTCCCCTGGATCATCAGGATGCCGGGCAGGCCCGCGCCCCGGATCTGCAGCGGCCGGGCTGGCCCGCGGACCGGCCAGAACGCGCAGGCGGCGTTGAACCACGCGTTGTCCCAGGCCTGGAACGGCGCGGTGCGGTACACCCGCCTGGTGTCCGCGTTCCACCGGGCCCAGTTCCGCGGCCAGTTCACGTCGGCGCACTCGACGGCGTTGTAGACGGCGAACTCGTTCTCGCTCTGCACCCCCTCCTGCTGGTACTGGGCGACGATCTGGCTGGCCGAGCCGCCGTGCAGATAGCTGGCCAGCGCCGCAGCCAGGCCCGGCCACAGCGCATCGCTGTAGCCGCCCTGCAGGAAGGTGTCGTCGAAGTCGTCGGCGCCGATCACCCCCCGCACCGGATGGGCCTGCAGCGCAGCGCGGGCCCGGTGCCAGGCCTGGTTCACCGCGGCCGCGGTGCTGCCCAGCCGGTAGGTGGCGTCGTGCGCGGCCACCCAGGAGAAGAAGGCTTCCATCCGGCCCTGGAACGCGTAGTCCTGGGCGATGTTGTCCGCGTACCAGGCACCGGCTGGGTCCACCACGGAGTCCAGCACCATCCGGCGCAGCCGGTGCGGGAACAGGGTGGCGAACACCTGGCCCAGGTAGGTCCCGTAGGAGTAGCCGAAGTAGCTGATCGCCGGCACGCCCAGCGCGGCCCGGATCGCGTTCATGTCCCGGGCGGCGTTTTCCGAGGTCAGGTAGGGCAGCAGCCAGCCATAGCGCCGCTCGCAGTCGGCCGCGTAGCGCTTGGCCCGGCCGATGAGCACGCTCTCGGCGGCCGCGGTGGACGGGATGTAGTCCGGCCGCAGGCCGGAGAAGAAGGAGGGCTCGCAGCTGAGCGCGGGCACGCTGGCCCCCACCCCGCGCGGGTCGAAGCCGACGATCGTGTAGTCAGCGGCCACCTTCGGGCTCAGCCCCTGGGCAACATAGGCGGCCAGCGACCGCCCGGGGCCGCCCGGGCCGCCCGGGTTGACTAGCAGCACGCCCTGCTGCTGGCTGGCCGGCGCGGTGGCCGCCACCCGGGACAGCGCCAGGGTGATCTTCCGGCCGCCCGGATGCGCGTAGTCGAGCGGCACCTCGAGGTTGGCGCACTGCATGCTGGCGCCCTGCACCGAGCAGGAGTGCCAGTGCACCGCGGACTGGGCCGCGGCCGGCGCCGCCGCCGAGGAGGCCGGGTCCGCGCCGCTGCTGGATGCAGTGCAGCCCGCGATCGCAACGGTAGCGGCGCTGACGGCGGCCAGGACAGCGAACCGGCCAGGGCGCCCGCCTGGGCGGTGGGGACTCAGCATGCTAGACATCCTGGCCGGCCCGCCGGGGTCCCCGGGCCACGACGGGTGGCCCGGGGCACGCCTGGCTCAGGCCGACTGCTGCTGCTGCCGCTGGCGCTCCCGCAGCGCCTTCCGGTACTCCTCGATGACGATGTCGTTCAATTCCTGCACCGAGGTGTCCTTGGCCAGCTTGTCGAAGGTGATCTCACCGTGCTGCAGCAGGTTGATCCGGTCGCAGACCTCCAGGGCCTGCCCGTAGTTGTGCGCGATGATGATGATCGACACGTCGCCCTGTTGCTTCAGGTCCTTGACCAGCTCCAGGATCATGGCCGCTTCCTTGGCGCCCATGGCCGCCAGCGGTTCGTCCAGCAGCAGCACCTTGGCGTGCGAGGTCACCGCCCGGGCCACCGCGATGGCCTGCCGCTGGCCACCGGACAGCTTGGCCACCTCAGAGTCGACGGACGGGATGTTCACCCCGATCCGGTCCAGCTGCTCCTGGGCGGTGCGCCGCATGCTCCGGTTGGACAGCAGCGACCAGCGGGTCCGCTCCCGGTTCAGGAACATGTTGTGGTAGACGGTGAGCTCGTTGATCAGCGCCAGGTCCTGGTACACCGTGTCGATGCCCATGGCGCGGGCATGGTCCACCGTCTTGAACGTGACCTCCTGGCCTTCCAGGATGATCCGGCCCGACGTCGGAGGCTGGAAGCCGCATATGATCTTGATCAGGGTGGACTTTCCCGCGCCATTGTCGCCGAGCAGCCCCAGCACCTCGCCCTTGCCCAGGTGCAGGTTCACGTCGTGCAGCGCGCTCACCGCGCCGAACCGCTTATTGATGTGCTCGACGCGGAGCACATCACCGCTGCCGTCAGCCGAGACGGGCTGCGTTGGTTCCGCCGACATCAGTTCCTCCCTGCCGCACGCAGCCGCGCGAGCCGGACGTTGGCGATCATGGACAGCAGGATGGCCAGCCCGAACACCATGTTCAGCGGGTTGGCGCTGACCCCGGCGACATTGAGGCCGTCAATGAGGGTGGCGAGCACGATCGCGCCGAGGAACGCGCCGAGGATGGTGCCCTGCCCGCCGAGCATCGCGGTGCCGCCGATGACCGCCGCGGTCACCGCGTAGAACATCGGCTGGTACCCGCCGGCGCTCGGGTCGATCGTGTTGGTGTAGAAGGCCACTTGCAGGCCGACGAACGCGCCCAGCACGCCCGAGATCATGAAGTTGCCGTACTTGATCCGGCCGGTCTTGACGCCGGCCTCGCGCGCGCCAAGCTGGTTCCCGCCGGTGGCGATCGTGTACAGGCCCCACTTGGTCCGGGTCAGCACCACGTAGAAGACCGCGGTGAGCACTACCGCCCAGATGAACTGCGACCACGGCGACGCACCGATCCACCGTCCATAGCTCACCGCAGTCGCGGGGATGCTAGCCGGGTAGGCATGCGAGGTGGTCAGCGTCAGGCCCCATAGGACGAAACCAGTGCCCAGGGTGGTGATGAACGAGGGCAGGCCCATGGTGACCGTGAGGAAGCCGTTGGCCCAGCCGGCGATCAGGCCGAACACCAGCGAGATGATGATGGCCAGCAAGGTCGGCAGGTGGTAAAAGTCGATCATGTAGTGCATCAGGAACGCCGAGAACATGTAGATGAAGCCGACCGACAGGTCGATCTCGCCGCAGATCAGCAGGAACACCTCACCGATGGCGATGATCATGATCGGCGCCGCGATCCCGGACAGCAGGTTGGTGAAGTTCGTCTCGCTGACGAACGTCGAGTTGTACTTGATGCCGAAGTAGAGCAGCAGCACCACTGCCACGATGAATACCGTCGCCTCGCGCTGCCGAGCCAGCAGATTGGCCGCGCTGCGGAGCGGTCCCGGTCCACCACCCTTTGAGGTCTCCCCGGGCGACGATACGGTCTGCGGGCGCTCAGTGGTCTCGCTCATGTCGACTCCAGTTCCCCTTGCTCACCACGTCAATCGGCGGCTTCCCTCAGCTCACCACATCAACCGGCAGCAGGACAGTCTGGCAGTAAGAACCAGTCTGCCCCGCCGCCGGTCTCACGTGCCAGTGCGCAGGGTCATGTGCTGGTGGTGGCAATCGGGTTTTGGATCGCTCCGGACGGGCGCGGGATGTACTTCTGCGCGGTAGTGGAGCCCTGGAACCTGCTGCTGACGGTGTACGGCTGGGCGTTGGACTTGATCACGAACGTCAAGCCGGTGTCGGTGTTCGGCGGGCTGATCGTGCCGCCGGACAAGTTGTACAGGTAGAAGTACAGAGTCGGCAGGAAGCCCTGCAGGTAGGGGTCCTGGTAGATGGTGAAGTCGGTCAGGCCTTTCTGGATGTTGCTGAGCGTGGTCGGGGTGGTGTCGAACCCGCCGTTCGGGATCTTGAGGCCGGTCGCAGTCAGCGACTGGCCGAGGAACTGGGTGGAGCCCGCGTCCACCGCGAACGCGCCCTTGAGGGTCTTGTGCCCGGTCATGAACGCCTTCTCGGCCTGAAGTTCGCCGGACGTCGATGCCCCGGTCGCGACTTCGTGCACGACGTAGCTCTTGCCCAGCACAGAGACCGCGCCGTCATAACGGGGCTGGATGTTGCCCGAGCCGGGGGTGGCGATGAAGATGGCGATGTCCCCACCTCCCGGGATCAGCGACTTGATGCGCTCGCCCATCTGCTGGCCGGAGAGGTAGAGCGCCTGGCCGACGTAGGCCAGCCGGTTGGTGCCGATGTCGGGGACGCCGTTCTTGACGAGACCGTCGGCGTTGTAGCTGAGCACCGGGATGCCCGCGTTCATCGCGTTCTTCACCGGAGTGGTGAACGAGGTGGCGTCAATCCCCGCGTAGGCGATCCCAGCCGCCTTGGCGGAGATCGCGGTGTTGAAGTAGCTCACCATCTCCGAGGTGAGTGAGGTCTGCGAGCCGCCCCACTTCGGGGTGGGCAGGCCGAGCAGCGCGGCCGCGTCCTGGAAGCCGTACTGGGTGGGCACGAAGAAGGGGTTCGTGGTGACGTGGTTCACATACCAGAACGTCCAGGCCGGGGTCTTCGGGAAGTTGCCCGCCACGCTGGCCGCGGATGCGCCGCTGCTAGGTTGGCTCGAGGAGCAGGCGGCCAGCAGGCCGGCCGCGGCCGCGGAAGCACTGACCAGCCCGGCACTGCTGAGCAGCCGGCGGCGGCTCGGCCCGTCCTTCATGTTCAAGGTCTCGATGGCCTCGTCGACCTTGGGGTCGATCTTCATCTATCTACCTCCAGGAGTATGACCTCGGTACTCGGCGTGACACCACGGCGTGGCGCGCCTGGAAACTCGTGAGGGCCCGGCCCCCCCGGCCGGGACGCCCATGCTGCGCGCCCACGGGT
The DNA here is from genome assembly GCA_963829725.1 of uncultured Actinomycetes bacterium. GTDB lineage: Bacteria > Actinomycetota > Actinomycetes > Streptosporangiales > Streptosporangiaceae > RYN-230. Next base: position 175,664 of record CAWHJW010000002.1, read on the forward strand.
CATCCCGCGAGCACCGCCGGGGCGGCGAGGCTACCTCGGGCCGCATGGAGTAGCAGGATCGCCGCCGCCCCGCGGGCCGTGCCGGAGAATGCGGCACCGCACTGGACGCCGGCCGCACTCGCTGCATCGCCCTTCCCCGAATCCTGTCGTGTTCCGAGGCTGGGCGGCCGCAGAGCTCCGGTGCTCAGCCACAATCGGGCGCGTGGCCGGCCGGGCCGACCACCTGTTAGCGCTCTCAACCCAGTCTGAACCGGACGATCCAGCCTGAATCGGAAACCGTACGCCCCTTGTTGGAGCCTTAAGCTAAATCACACAGACCCGATCGTCAACGAACAAGATATAAAGATCCGGTTCCGGCGTTATCACAGGTCGGCCGCGCGGCGTGCAGGCCCGCCCGCTGGGGCAGGGCTCACGGGGTAAGGAAGGTCAGCATGCTCGCCAGACACCGGCAGTCACTGATCCTCGAAGACATCCGGCGAGCCGGGAGCGCCCGGGTCAGTGATCTCACCCAGCGCCTCGGCGTGTCGGACATGACGATCCGCCGTGACCTGGAGGCACTGGCCAGCGCGGGACTGATCGAGAAGGTGCACGGCGGCGCGGTGCTGCCCGGCGCGCCCAGCAGCCACGAGCCGGGCTTCGAGGCCAAATCGGTGCTGGAGAAGCCGCAGAAGGAAGCGATCGCCCGGGCGGCCGCGGCACTGGTGGCCCCCGGCACCGCGATCGCGCTGTCCGCCGGGACCACCACCTTTGCCCTGGCCCAGCTGCTGGTGGACGTGGCCGACCTGACAATCGTGACCAATTCGGTACGAGTGGCCAGCATCTTCGGCACGGGCCGCCGGCCAGCCAGATCGGCGGCACGGTCCAGGTCGTGCTGACCGGCGGCATCCGCACCCCGTCGGATGCCCTGGTCGGCCCGATCGCGGACATCGCCATCCGGTCGCTGCACGTGGACCAGTTGTTCCTGGGCTGTCACGGCATTGACCCGGCGGCCGGGCTGACCACGCCGAACCTGGCCGAGGCGGAGACCAACCGGGCCTTCGTCCAGGCCGCGCGGCGGGTCACGGTGGTGGCCGACCACACCAAGTGGGGCATCGTCGGCCTGAGTTCCTTCGCCCGGCTGGACGAGGTGGACACGCTGATCACCGACGGGCTGCTGCACCCCGAGGCCCGTGTCCTGCTGGCCGAGCATGTCGCCGAGCTGATCATCGCCGACGGGCAGCCGGACGGCGCTCGCTCTGCTAACCCGGGGGGCGCCCCCCCGTAACCCCCGCGGACTCGCTGGCTCGGGGGATACACGCCTCCGGCGCGCCCCGCCTCGCCAGCGAGTGCTGGCCAGGGCATCTCTCCTGGCCAGCAGAGCCGAAAATCAGGCCACGGTCACCTGGGGGCCGTCCGGGGAGGAGGCGGCCGACATGGACTCGGCCAGCTTCATCGCCTCCTCGATCAGGGTCTCGACGATCTGTGACTCGGGCACCGTCTTGATGACCTCGCCCTTGACGAAGATCTGCCCCTTGCCGTTACCTGAGGCGACGCCCAGGTCGGCCTCACGCGCTTCCCCCGGGCCGTTGACCACGCAGCCCATCACCGCCACCCGCAGCGGCACGTCCAGGCCCTCCAGGCCCGCCGTGACCTGATCCGCGAGGGTGTAGACGTCCACCTGGGCCCGGCCGCAGGATGGGCAGGACACGATCTCCAGGCCCCGGTCCCGCAGGCCGAGGGACTCCAGGATGGCGGCGCCGACCTTGACCTCCTCCACCGGGGGGGCGGACAGCGACACCCGGATCGTGTCGCCGATGCCCTCGGCGAGCAGCGCGCCGAAGGCGGCCGCGGACTTCACCGTGCCCTGGAACGCCGGCCCGGCCTCGGTGACCCCCAGGTGCAGCGGGTAGTCGCAGGCCTGCGCCAGCTGGCGGTACGCGGCGATCATCACCACCGGGTCGTGATGCTTCACCGAGATCTTGATGTCGGTGAACCCGTGCTCCTCGAACAGCGAGCACTCCCAGAGCGCGGACTCGACCAGCGCGGCCGCGGTGGCCCGGCCGTGCTTGGCCAGCAGCCGCTTGTCCAGCGACCCCGCGTTCACGCCGATCCGGATCGGGATCCCGGCGGCCGAGGCGGCCCGGGCGATCTCAGCGATCTTGTCATCGAACTGCTTGATGTTGCCCGGGTTGACCCGGACCGCGCCGCAGCCCGCGTCAATGGCGGCGAACACGTACTTGGGCTGGAAGTGAATGTCGGCGATGACCGGGATCTGCGACTTGCGGGCTATCTCGGGCAGCGCGTCCGCGTCGTCCTGGGAGGGCACGGCCACCCGGACGATCTGGCAGCCCGCCGCGGTCAGTTCCGCGATCTGCTGCAGGGTGGCGTTGACGTCCGCGGTGACCGTCGTGGCCATCGACTGCACCGACACCGGCGCGCCCCCGCCGACCGGCACCGCGTGCTTGCCCTTGCCCACGATGATCTGGCGGGACTTCCGCCGTGGTGCCAGCGGCTCGGCAGCAGGCTGCGGCATACCAAGGTCAACCGTCATTATGTGCAAACCTCACTGTGTTTCGTGTTGTCCGCGTTCGCGCCCAGCGCTCACTGGGGGATGTGTACCGGATTGATGATGTCCGCCATGATCAGTAGCACGCCGAACCCGACCAGCAGCGCGAACACGCCGACGCTGAGCGGGAGCAGCTTGCGCATGTCCACCAGCCCCGGGTCCGGCAGGCGCCGGAGCCGGGCGAACCAGGACCGGATGGTCTCGTAGATCACGACCGCCAGGTGCCCGCCGTCCAGCGGGAGCAGGGGCAGCAGGTTGAACAGGCCGACGAAGATGTTCAGTGAGATGACGATGAACAGCACCACGGAGACCTTGGTCTGCCAGCCGACCTTGGCCGCGAAGGCCTGGCCGGTGTACTCCCCCGCGCCGACCACGCTGGTCACGTTGCCGCCCGCGGTACTGCTCCGGTTCTTGGCGAACAGGTCCGGGATGGCCTTCGGGATGCTGCCCAGGGCCTTCACCGAGCCGGCCACGATCTGGCCGAACTCCGAGCCGGCGTAGCGGACCGCGCTGACCGGGCCCACTGTCTGGAACAGCACGGCGGGCGAGATACCGAGGTAGGAGCCCTTGCGGCCGTGGATGAGGGCCAGCGAGGGGTGCAGGGTGATGGTCCGCCCGTCGCGGACCACGGTCACCGTGACCGGGGTGCCCGGCCGCTGCGCGCGGATCGCGGTGCCCAGCTGGGTCCAGTTGTGCACCTGGGTCCCGCCGATCGCGACGATCTTGTCGCCAGCCCGCAGGCCGGCTTTGGCGGCGGGGGACTGCGAGTTGCCGGATACGCAGCTCGCCGCCGTGGCGCTGGTCGGCACGCAGGGATCGATCGCGCCGACCGTGGACGAGTTGCTGTTGGACAGCCCGATCCCGACGGCCAGGATGAACAGCAGCACGAAGGCCAGCGCGAAGTGCATGAACGACCCCGCACCGAGCACGATCATCCGCTGCCAGCCCGGCTGCCGCCGGAAGGACCGGTCCTCATCGGCCGGGTCCACGTCCTCCAGCGCGGTCATCCCGATGATCTTGACGTACCCGCCGGCGGGCAGCGCCTTGATCCCGTACTCGGTCTCCCCCTTGGTCCGCGACCACAGGGTCTGCCCGAAGCCGACGAAGAACTGGGTCACCTTCATGCGGAACTTCTTGGCTGTCACGAAGTGCCCGGCCTCGTGCAGCATGATGGAGAAGAGCAGCGCGAAGATGAAGATGATCCAGCCGAGCAGGGTCATCCGGCCGACTCTCCCTCCCAGTGCGCCCCGGCGAGGGCGTCACGCACGACCGGAACCCGAACCGGTCAGTTCCAGGGCACGGGTCCGGGCCCAGCTGTCCGCGGCGAGAACGCCGTCCAGCGTCACCGCGTCCCGCGCCGTGCTCTCATGCTCAGAGACTACCTTCGCCACCGTGTCCACGATTCGCAGGAAGGCGATCCGGCCGGCCCGGAATGCCTCGACGCAGACCTCGTTGGCCGCGTTGTAGACCGCAGGGGCGGTGCCCCCGGTGCGGCCCGCCTCGCGGGCCAGCGCCACGGCCGGGAACGCCGCCTCGTCCAGCGGCTGGAACGTCCAGGTATGCGACACCGACCAGTCGATGGCCGGGCCGGCCTGCGGTACCCGCTCCGGCCAGGCCAGCCCGAGCGCGATCGGGATCCGCATGTCCGGCGGGCTGGCCTGGGCGATCGTCGCCCCGTCGGTGAACTCCACCATCGAGTGGATCACCGACTGCGGGTGCACGACCACCTCGATCCGGTCGAACCCGATGCCGAACAGCAGGTGCGCCTCGATGAGCTCCAGGCCCTTGTTGACCAGGGTGGCGGAGTTGATGGTGATGACCGGGCCCATGCTCCAGTTGGGATGGGCCAGGGCCTGGGCCGGGGTGACCTGCTCCAGGTCGGCCCGGCTGCGGCCGAGGAACGGGCCGCCGCTGGCGGTCAGCACCAGCAGGCCGACCTCCCCGGCGCTGCCACCGCGCAGGCACTGGGCGATCGCCGAGTGCTCGGAGTCAACCGGCACGATCTGGCCGGGCGCGGCCTTCCCGGCGACCAGCGGGCCGCCGACGATCAGCGACTCCTTGTTGGCCAGGGCGAGGGTAGCGCCGGCGTCCAGGGCGGCCAGCGTGGCGGCCAGGCCCACCGAGCCGGTCACCGCGTTCAGCACCACGTCACAGGGCCAGGCGGCCACCTCGGCCACCGCGGCCGGGCCGGCCAGCACCTTGGGCAGCGGACGCGGGTGGCTGGTGGCGGCGGCCCGGGCCCGCAGTGCCTCCTGTACCTCGGGCACGGCTGCCTCGCCGGCCACGGCGACCACCTCGGCGCCGAACTCGATGGCCTGGGCGGCCAGCAGGCCGGGATTGCCGCCCCCGGCCGCCAGGCCGGCCAGCCGGAACTTCCCCGGGTTACGCCGGATGATGTCGGCCGCCTGGGTGCCGATCGACCCGGTCGAGCCGAGCAGGATGATGTCGCGGGCGGGCCGGCCGGCCCCGGGCTGGGCAGCTTCCATGGCCACATTCTCTGTCATCGGCGGCCCCGGGCGTTATCCAGGAGGCTCCGGCGTTACCGACGACCGGCCGCCGGCCCCGCTCCCCGCCAGCCCCGCTCCCCGCCGCCCGCCGCGGTGGCACTGCCCCGGACCAGCCGTCGATTCCGGTGCGCTCACACGCCGGGCCCGGTGCGCGTACCGTGATCACGTGATTTGTGCCCGCCTCTGCGTCCAGGTGACCTGGCCGTGATGTCCGTCACCGAGCCGCGGCCGGGCCGGGACGGCTGGCGCAGCCGCCCGGTCACGCAGGAGGCGCTCTGGCCGGACCGTGCCAAGCTCGAGTCGGTCACGGCGGAACTGGCCGGGCTTCCCCCGCTGGTGTCCCCGGCCGAGTGTGACCTGCTCAAGGACCGGATCGCGGCGGTAGCCCGCGGCGAGGCCTTCGTGCTCCAGGGCGGGGACTGCGCGGAGACGTTCGCCGGGACGAACACGCATGATGTCCGGGCCAAGCTGCAGACACTGCTGCAGATGGCGGTGGTGCTCACCTACGGCGCGAGCATCCCGGTGCTGAAGATCGGCCGGATGGCCAGCCAGTTCGCCAAGCCGCGGTCGCGGCCGACCGAGGTGCGCGACAGCGTGGAACTGCCCGCCTACCGCGGTGACGCGGTGAACAGCCTGGAGTTCAGCCTGGAGGCCAGGACCCCGGACCCGGTCCGGCTGCTGCACGCTTACCACTGTTCCGCGGTCACGCTGAACATCTGCCGGGGCTTCGCCAGCGGCGGGTCCGCCGACCTGCACCAGCTACACGCCTGGAACCAGGACTTCGTCCGGGACAGCCCGTCCGGGCAGCGTTACGAGCAACTGGCCCGGGAAATCGACCGGGCGCTGGCCTTCATGCGGGCCTGCGGCGCGGAACCCGACGAGCTGCGCACGGTGGAGCTGTTCGCCAGCCACGAGGCGCTGATCCTCGACTATGAGCAGGCGCTGACCCGCCGCGACAGCCGCACCGGGCTGCCCTATGACCTGTCCGGCCACTTCCTGTGGATCGGCGAGCGGACCCGTACCGCCGGTGGCGCGCACCTGGAGTTCGCCGCGGCCATCCGGAACCCGATCGGCGTCAAGGTCGGGCCCACCGCCACCCAGGCGGACGTGCTCGGGCTGATCGAGAAGCTCAACCCGGGCAACGAGCCCGGGCGGCTCAGCCTGATCACCCGGATGGGCGCCGACCGGGTCCGGGAGGCGCTGCCGCCGCTCGTCCGCGCGGTGACCGGGCACGGCGCGACGGTGAGCTGGATCTGCGATCCGATGCACGGCAACACGTTCGAGGCGCCGAGCGGCCACAAGACCCGCCGGTTCAGCGACGTGCTCGGCGAGGTGGGCGGGTTCTTCGAGGTGCACCGCAGCCTGGGCACCCACCCGGGCGGCGTGCACATCGAGTTCACCGGCGACAACGTCACCGAGTGCGTGGGCGGCAGCTACAACGTCATCGAGGACGACCTGTACCGCCGTTACGAGACCGCCTGTGACCCGCGGCTGAACCGCAGCCAGTCACTGGACCTGGCCTTCACGGTGGCGGAGTACTACCGGCCGTCCTGACGCCGGCGGGGCCTGGTGTCAGGCCATCGCCGGGTCACTCGCCGAGGATTCCCAGTCCGGCCGCAGCGGCATGCCCGAACTCCCGGCATCGCCCAGCTTCACCCCCAGGATCTGGTGCAACTGCACCACGTTGCGCTCGAAGCCGAGCCGGGAGCCCGCCATGTACAGCCGCCACACCCGGGCCGTGCCCTCGCCGACCTCGGCGACCGCCTCGTCCCAGTGGGCGTCCAGGTTGGCGCACCAGCCGGCCAGGGTCATCGCGTAGTGCTCGCGCAGGTTCTCCTCGTGCCGGACCTCGAACCCGGTGTCGTTCATCATCGACAGCAGGAAGCCCGGCCCTTCCAGCTCTCCGTCCGGGAAGACGTAGCGGTTGATGAACCCGCCGGGCGCCCGGGCCGGGCCCTGGTTGTCCGGCCGGGTGATGCAGTGGTTGAGCATCCGGCCCTCGGGCCGCAGCTTGCCGCAGAGGAAGGAGAAGTAGCCGGGCAGCTGGGCCTGGCCGATGTGCTCGGTCAGGCCGATCGAGCTGACCGCGTCGAATTCCCCTTCCGGGACGTCGCGGTAGTCGAGATGACGCACCTCGGCCAGGCCGGACAGCCCCTGCTCCTCGATGGCCCGCTGGGCCCAGGCGGCCTGCTGCGCGGACAGGGTGACGCCGAGGGCCTGCACCCCGTACTCCCGGGCCGCGTGCCGCACCATGCCGCCCCAGCCGCATCCCACGTCGAGCAGCCGCATCCCGGGCCGCAGGCCGAGCTTGCGGGCGACGAGATCATGCTTGTAGGCCTGCGCCTCCTCGAGGGTGGCGTCCGCGCTCGGGTAACAGGCGCAGGTGTAGGCCATGGACGGCCCGAGCACCCACTCGTAGAAGGTGTTGGACACGTCGTAGTGGTGCGAGATGGCACTGGCGTCCCGTTGCTTGGAATGCCGCCTGCCGCCGAGCCAGCGGCGGTTCACCCGTACCTCCTGCGGGGGCGGCGGGATCCGGGGGAACAGCAGCTTCGGGCCGCCGAGTTCGCGCAGCAGCCTGAGCCGGTCCGAGGCGGTGACGCTGACCTCCTGGGCCTGCAGCATCCGGGCCAGCGCGGTGTACATGTCACCTTCGACATCCAGGTGGCCGGACACGTAGGCACGGGCCAGCCCCAGCGACCCTGGAGCCTGGGCGAGGTAGGACACGGCGACCGGGGATCGCACGGTCATCCGGATCGGGGCGTCACCGGCACCGGCCACGCTCCCGTCGTAGGCCCGGAACTCCACCGGCGCATCGGGTCCCGCGATCCGCTCGAAGACGTCAGCTAGCGCCATCTCTGCCATCCTTCCTGCGCTACTGCCCGCGCACGCACTTCTCGTAAAGCCCGGCCAGCCGGCCATCAGCGTCGTACCGCTGCTTGAGCGCGGCGTAGGCCGGCCCGTTGTAGCTGGCCCAGAACTGCTCCTCGGTGTAAAACGAGGTCGAGTACAGGCCCTTGTGCCCGCCAAGCGCCGCCACCTGGTCCTCGACGAGCCGGTTGTGGTAGCCGTCGGACCGCCCGGGCGGCAGCGAGACGGTGCCCCAGAACCCGAAGTTCACGTAGGCCTCGCCCGGGGCCAGCGGGTACAGCGGCCACGGCTGCCCGCTGCGCAGCCGCAGCGGGCAGAGCCAGACCGGGCTCATGCCCACCTCGGCGGCGAAGAAGCGGAGGAACTCCGCGCCCCGGCCGACCGGGATCTCCACGTCCTGGATCACGTCCTCGCGGGGCGGCTGCCCGCGCCGCGCGGCGAGCGCTCCGGACAGCCCATGTCGCCGGTCGAAGGCGACCAGCGAACGGTACACGTCCGACCTGCGGTAGCGGCGCGGCCACAGGGCGCGGATCACCGGGTTCTGCATGCCGAAGGGCCGGGAGCACCAGAACCAGTCGGTGTCCCAGCGCCACAGGTAGTCGCGGATGGTGAGGAAGTCCTCGCGGGGGCCGCGCAGCGACTGATAGTAGATCTGGCGGCCGGTGTAGTCGCTGTGCCACGGGGCCACGTCGCTGTACGCGCCCACCGTCAGGTAGATCTCGTCCAGGCTGAACATGGTGCCGTCGATGAAGTCGGCCCGGTGTCCGGAGTAGCTGCCGTCCGCGGCGACCTGCGCGATGGCCTCCATGCACGCTTGCGGGCTGCGGAACGGGAAGTGCCGCAGGTGCACGAACGGCGCGACCGGCTCCAGCTCGATGGTGAGCGACAGGGCGTAGCCCAGGGTGCCGTAGGAGTTGGGGAACCCGCGGAACAGGTCGGCGTGCTCGTTGCCCGCGGTCGCGGTCACCACGTCCCCGTCCGCGGTGAGGATCTCCATGGCGATGACCGATTCGTGCGGCATCCCGTTGCGCAGCGAGGTGGACTCGATGCCCAGGCCGGTGACCGCACCGCCCAGTGTGATCGTCTTGAGCTGCGGCACCACGAACGGCATGAGGCCGTGCCGCAGGGTGGCGTCGGCCAGGTCCTCGTAGGTGGTCATGCCGCCGACGACCGCGGTCCTGGTGGCCGGGTCGACGTGCAGTACGTGGCTGAAGGCCGAGACGTCCAGCGGGGCCACGGCCGGCCGGCCGTTCGCCGCGTCGGGGAACCGGAACAGGTTGGAGGTGCGCTTGGCCAGCCTGACCTTGCTGCCCGGCGGCGCCGCCGCGTAAGCCGCGCGGATGGCCGCCACCGCCGCCGCGTGCTCCTCGCGGACCCCGGCAGGCAGCGTCCCGGCCAGGGCCGGGCTCGTCTGGTCGCTCACTCCGCCTTCCCTTCGCTCCGTGCCGGTTGGCCGCTGCGCGCGAACGCAGCAGGCCCAGCTGGGCATGTTCCGAGCCGAACGGACGAACGGCGGACGAAGTTTACCTTGCGGTAGCTTTCAGCCCGCACGCCCGCCCCTGAGTGTTTCGTCACGCCGCACCGCCGGCCGTCACTGGCCGGTGGGCCGGCGCTTCCGCCCCGCCCCTCGCCCGCGCCGCGGCGCCTCCCGGGCCACGGCCGCGCCCGGGGCCACCTCGGGGGCGGCGGCCGGGGCCGCGCGGACCGCCTCGTACCCGGCCGCCGCATACCCCGCCGCCACCTGCTCGGGGGTCATCGGCAGCCGGGCCGCGGCCGGGGGCACCCCGGCCTCCACGATGTCGCGCAACAGCAGCGCCAGGCTGTACCCGGGATCCGCCTGCAGCGCCAGGTCGAGGGCGATGTTAGCCAGCGCGCCGTCGCCGGCCTGCCAGGCCGTGAAGGCGAGCAGCGAGGCGGGCGCGGGCCGGTAGGCCGGGCACGAGCGGCGGACCAGGTCTGCCCACAGCCGTAAGTGCGCCGCCCGGAGCGCCGCGTCGGGATCCATCCGGGCCCAGGCGTCGTCCCGGACCGGCAGCAGGGCGAGCACCACCGAGAGCCAGGCCACCTGGTCGTCTCCGGTGACCCGGCCGCCGTCGCGGTAGGTGGCGATGGCCTCCTGGACGGCGCGCCGCCCGGCGTCGAGCAGGCTGCCGCCGGGCGGCTGGCCGCCCGGGCTGGCGCCGGCCTGCGTGGCCAGCCTGGCGACCCGGTCGCGGGCCCGGCGGGTGGCCCGCTCCATGTCCTGCGCCGCCGGGCCGGTGACCGGAGCCACCGTGCCGGCCAGCGCGGCGCGGTCCGGTAAGGCGACCATGCCGGCCACGGTCATCGCGGCGGCGGCCGGGCTGGCCGCCGCGTCGAACGGCACCCCCTCCGCCGGGCAGCAGCCGGGGTTGGCGCACAGGTAGGACCAGTACCGGCCGTCCTGGACCCGGAGCAGTTCCTGCAACCGAAGTCCATCCCGGCGCAGTGCCGCCGCGAGCGCGTCAGCGACCGGGGTGACCAGGGATCCGGGGCCGTAGCCGACCGCGATCACCGTGCCCAGCCGGCGGTGCCGCAGCACGCCGACCGCGTGGGCGGCCATCTCGCCGGCCAGCCGGGGATCGGGCGGGTCGGGCAGGTCGTACCGGAACGCCAGCTCGATCCGCTCGCGGGGCGGCCCGGCACCGATCACGACCAGGCTCGCGGCGGGATGAAAGCCGAGCAGGCGCGGCACGACGGCCAGGAGGTCGGCAGGCGAGCTGACCCGGATTCGGGGCGGCCCGGAGAATGCGCCGGAGCCGGCGGCGGGCGGTGTGTTAGTCATACTGCCAAGCTGGCCAGGAAGCCAGATGGCAGCCACTCCAGAATTACGTTCTGTGGATAAGCCGGTACTTTAGGCCGGTCACCCGGCCCAACCGCCGGGAAATGCCATGACTCATGCACAGCTGAAAAGTGGGTCTTGACATGCCGGCCCGGCAGGCGCCTCAGGCTGGGCCGCGCAATACGGCCTGGGCGGGTGACAGGACGGCACCATAACCGGATAAGCTGACCCACACCCAGTACTGGCGAGCGCATGGGCGCCGCGGCGGGGATCGCTGACCGGAGGTAACATGCGCCTGGGATCGGCCATTCTGGTTATCTGGCTGGTTATCGGCGCCATCGCCGGAGCCCAGCGGCATTACTACAACGGCTCGGTGTCCAGCTGCACCAAGGCGAGCACGATTCTCGTCACGATTCTGGCCGGGCCGCTGAACTATGTCGGGGTGAACCCGAAGGTGGCCTGCCACGTGCCGCAGCCGAGCCAGTGACGCCGGCGGCGGCCGGCGGCCGCCGGCCGCTAGCCGGGAGGTACCGGCCAGGCGCTAGGCCGGGAAGTACTTGTCGAGGAACCCGTTGCGGAACTTGCCGGCCGGATCGTAGCGGCTCATCAAGGCCTGGAAGTCGGCGCACCGCGGGTACAGCGCCCGCAGTGCGTGCGGCGGGGTGCCGAACACCTTCCCCCAGTGCGGCCGGGCCCCGAGCGGGTTCAGCAGCTGCTCGATGGTAGCGACCACCGGGGTCACCGCCGCGGTGTCCTGGACCCAGGTGAAGTGCAGCGCCACGGTGTCCCGCTGGTAGCTCGGGGACAGCCACAGGTCGTCCGGGGCCACGGTGCGGATCTCGCAGACCTGGAGCACGGGCTTGAGCACGCCGGCCAGGCTGGCCAGTATGTCGAACGCGCCCGCCGCGAGCTGCCGGGGCAGCAGGTACTCCGACTGCAGTTCCTGGCCCGCGCTGGGCGTGGCGCCCGCCCGGAAGTGCGGCAGCCGCTCGTGCCAGGGTCCCGGCTCGCCCCGCTGGGGAGTGACGTTCGCGGGCGGCTGTCCGGCGATCGGGTGCACCGGCCGGCTGGCCGGCGTCGTATCCATCCAGCGGGCCGGCGGCACGGGCTGCCCGGTCCGCAGCTTGACCCAGAGCAGGTTGTGCCGGCCGCCCTGCCAGTCGGTGAACACGCTCACGCTGTAGCCGCTGCTGAAGATCTCGTCGAAGTGGCTGGTCAGGATCGTGGCGGGCAGACCTTCATAGACGTACTGGCGCACCTCGAACGCGGGCACCAGGTCCAGCGTCAGGCGGGTGACCACGCCCAGCGCGCCCAGCGCCACGACGGCCCCGCGGAACTGGTCGCCGTGGGTGTCGCGGCGCAGGGTGACCAGCTCGTCCGCGGCGGTGAGCAGCTCAATCTCGGAGACGGCGGTGGCCAGGTTCCCGTTGCCGTCCCCGGAGCCGTGGCTCGCGGTGGCACAGGCCCCGGCCACCGACAGGCTCGGCAGCGACGCCAGGCTGGACAGCGCGAACCCGGCCCGGGACAGCTCCGGGGCCAGGGCCTCGTAGGTGACCCCGCCCCCGACGCTGACCACGCTCCGGCCAGGGTCGATGTCGATGGCCGGCGGCAGGCCGGCCAGCGACACGAGCAGGCCCGGGGTGTCCGCTATCCGGTTGAAGGAGTGCCCGGTGCCGAGTACCCGGGCCTGGCTGCTGGCCTGCAGCAGCTCCCGCAGCTCGGCGAGGCTGGACGGCTGGCTCACCTGGTGCGCCCGGAAGACGACGTTGCCGGCCCAGTTGGTCTGCCGCCCGGTCATGATCACCTGCTCTCCGCACCCGCCCCGCCGCCGGCCGCGGGGACCAGCGCATCGGCCAGTCACGGTGGCTGCCGGCCATCATCTCTGGCCGGCCCGGCACACCCAGCCTGCCAGCCCGCCCGGCCTCTCGGCTACGGTCACCGATGTGGATGATCACACTTCCGGGGCGGCGACCCCGGTCCCGCCGCCCGGCCCGGCCGCCCCGGGCCATCCGAGCACCCCGTACCACCCGGCCACGCTGGACAGCCCGGTCACCATGTCCCTGCCCGGCTCCGTCATCGCCGCGCTGGACGGCCTGGTTACGGAATTCCACCGGGCCGGGGGCCAGCCGGGTGTCGCCTATGGCGTGGTGGCGGCGGGCTCGCTGGCGCACGCCGGCGGGTCCGGCCAGCGCTGGCTGGGCGGCCCGCCGCCGGACGCGGGCACGGTCTTCCGGATCGCGTCCATGACGAAGAGCTTCACCGCCGCGGCCGTGCTGGCGCTCCGCGACGACGGGGTGCTGCGGCTGGACGACGTGGCGGCCGGGTACGTCCCGGAACTGCGCGGCATGCGCCAGGCCAGCCCCGATTCACCGCCGGTCACGATCCGGCAGCTGCTCACCATGACCGCCGGCTTCCCCACCGACGACCCGTGGGGGGACCGGCAGCAGGGGCTGCCGCTGGCCGAGTTCGACGACCTGGTCCGGGGCGGGCTGCGCCAGGCGTGGGCGCCGGGGACCAGGTTCGAGTACGCCAACCTGGGCTACGCGCTGCTCGGCCGGGTCATCGCCGCGGCGGCCGGCACGGAGTACCGGGAGTTCGTCACCAGCCGGCTGCTGGCGCCGCTCGGCATGACCCGGACCGGCTTCGAGGCCGGCGCCGTGGCCGACGCCGTGGCCGACGCCGAGCTGGCCCGCGGCTACCAGCGTGCCGGGACCGACTGGGCCGAGCTGACCCCGGATGGTTACGGCGCGTTCGCCCCCATGGGCGGGGTCTTCAGCTGCGTCAGCGACCTGGCCCGCTGGGTGAGCGGGTTCGCGGCCGCGTTCCCGCCCGGGGCGGAGCCGGACGGCGGCGGGCACCCGCTGAGCAGGTCAGCGCGCCGCGAGATGCAGCTGGCCCAGGTGCTGCTGCCGCCGGGCGAGCCGCCACTGCCGGGTGCTGAGGTGGCGGACGGTGCGCGCGGCTACGGCTTCGGCCTGTTCGTGACGGAGACTCCCGCGTGGGGCCGGCTCGTCTTCCACAGCGGCGGCTACCCCGGCTTCGGCAGCCACATGCGCTGGCACCCGGCCACTGGCCTGGGCGTGATCGTGCTGGGCAACAGCACTTACGCCGCGGCGCATCCCCTGGCGGCCCGGCTGATGGAGGTGCTGCTCCGCGGCACGGCCGCCCCGGGGCGGCCCGGCGGACTGGTGGTGGCCGGGCCCGCGCCCGCGCCGGGCGGGCCATGGCCGGAGACCCTGCAGGCGCAGCGCGAGGCAGACCAGCTGGTCCGGTCCTGGGACGACCTGGCCGCCGACCGGCTCTTCGCGCCGAACGTGGCCCTGGATGAGCCCTACTCCCGGCGCGAGGAGGAGGCCGGGCGGTTCTGGGAGCGGATCGGCCCGCCGCGGGACGCCGCGCCCCGGCCCGCCGAGTTCGACTCGCCCGCGCACTGCCGCTGGTGGCTGGCGGGCGAGCACGGCACCGCCTGTGCCGAGATCAAGCTCACCGCGCAGCGGCCGCCCCGGGTGCAGCTGCTCTCGCTGGCCGTGCCGCCCGCTACCGGCGGGTTGCTCTGGCAGCGCACGATGACCCTGGTCGCCCTGCTCAATACCCTGCTCAACGGCCCGTCCCCGCACTGGCCAGCCGATCTCCCGGTCGCTGGGCCGGCCGACACGGGCCTGCTGCTGCGCCGGCTGCGGATGGCGGCCGCGTGGGCCGGGGCGTGCCAGGCCCGGGGCCTGGCGCGGGGGGAACGGTGAGACCAGCACCGTGGTGGAACTGGATGGTGAGCACGCCCGGCTCACCCTGGCCGTCGAACGTGGATCCAGCCGGCCAGCTGCGCGGTGTAGAGGTAGCCCTCCCCGCCTGACCGCCCCGCAGCGGCCCGTCCCGGGCTCCAGGCCCCAGCGGTAGGCTCCGCTCGGTGCCACTGGGGCCGCACGCGCTGGCGTTCGCGGTGCACGACCGGGCGTCGTATCGTTGTGCCAGGCACAGGACGCTGTCCCGTGGCGGTGGCAATGAGCGACATCCTCGGTTACGGCAGGGACCGTGAGCCCCGCTGGCGGCGGCATTGGTGGTGGCTGGCGGTTGCCGCGGCCGGCATCGCCGTGGCACTGGCCGCCGCTTCCATCTGGTACCTGCCAGGCCTGCGACAGCACGATGCGCAACCGAGACCAGGTGCCGCCGGTCCGAGCCAGGCGGCGCAAGGAGAACCCGGTCCGCGCACTGCCGCACCGTCTCCGCTGCCGCGCAAGCCCGCCCGGATGACCGGCCAGCCGCTGCCGCGCGACGCCAGCCTGTGGCTGCTGCTGGGCGGCCAGAGGCCGGCCTGGCTCTCGGTGGCCACCGGCCGGACCGAGCCGGTCCGCGGGCTGCCCCGGTGGGGCAATGGCTATCAGCTCATCCGCATGGCGGGCGGCTGGGCCGCGCAGCCATTCCCCGCTGCCGACGTCGGCTGCGGCAACTGCGCCCCCGGGCCGCTGCCGGTTTACTACGTCGCAGATGGATCCCGGGTCGCGAGCCGAATTGGCACCGCCGGCTTCACCGCCCCGGCCGCTATTCCCGGCGCCCTGTGGCTGGTCAGCTACGGGCCTGGTGCGGACATGAGCACCGCGGTGGGCAATGCGCAGGAGATCAGCGTCACCGGCGCCACGCTCGGGCCCCGGCTCAGGCTGCCGGCCGGGTACATGATCGACCAGGGAACCCGCGCGGGCCTGCTGCTGGTGCAGGCGCTGGCGGGCCCAAGCCCGGTCAGGTACGAGCTGTGGGATCCCGGCACCCGGCAGGTGACACGTTCCTTCGTGAACCTGATCGCAGCAGGCCCCGCTGAGATTGCCTGGCTGCCCGGCTGCACTGCGGGCTGCCGGGTGCACGTGCTGGACCTGCCCGGTGGCCGGGCCGAGCAGATCTCACTGCCTGGGCGAAGCAAGTCCTACGACGGCGCGTTCAGCCCGGATGGGCGGCTCCTTGCCCTGCTAGTGACGGCCAGGGTCACACGGGCTGGCCGCGCCGCCGCGACCCGGCTCATGGTCGCGACTGTCACGGGCGGGCGGATCACTTCGGTGCCAGGGACCACGGTCGGCAGCGGGAACGGGGTTGCCTTCGGCTGGCAGGCCGGAAGCCACCGGCTGATTGCCGACGTGGCCGTGAGTACGCCGGGGCAGCCTGAATGGCAGATCGCAGTGTGGCAGCCCGGTGATGCCTGGCTCTCCACCGCGCTCGCCCGGACGCCGTACCAATCGTGGCCGGTTATCGATCAGGGTCCCTACTGACGCCGGGATCGCTCAGCTAAAGCTGAACGTCTATATTGGCGGCGGTTTCGCCCCGCGGGCAGGCCTGGCAGCCCGGCCCGTTCCCCAACATCCCGGCCCGTTCCCCCACACGGCCACCGGGCCGGCGATGGGCCGGGCAACCGCCAGGACAACGGCCAGCAGGCTCGGGCGGTGTATTGGTGGCGACGGCGCCATCGTGACAGGGCATAGCCCAGCCCGCGACGGGCCAGCTCGGGGCGCAGGGCCGGGTCCTGGCCGTACACCTCATCGGCGGCCACCCACGCCGCAGGGCCCCGGCCTCGGGTGCATCGAGGGCATCTGCCTGGCCGGTGCGGGCTTGGTGGCGAACACCGTGCCCGCGGGCACCCGGGGCGGCGCGGCACCGGGCCCGATCACTCGCCCAGCACCGGGGCAGGCACCAGGCCCGGTCGATGTACGCGCACCCAGCCGGGGCCGCACCGGCCAGGTACACGCCCACGGCCCCTCACGCCACATGATCACGAAGTGCCGCTAGCTAGGGGTATTAGGCCGGGCCGGGCTGCTGGCTGTCCAGGAAGCGGTCCACCAGGCCGCGGATCACGGTGGCCATCGAGAAGCCGTGCTCGGTGCACCAGGCCCGGAGCCGGGCGTGCTGCTCCGCGGAAAACCGCACCGGCACCATCTGCTGGGCGGATGACGCCGGGCTGCGGAACAGGTTGCGCACCACGTCCCGCCCGGCCTCCGCGAAATCCTGCTGCTCGGCGGGCGGGGCCTCGGCCTGCACCGCCCAGCCGAGGCGGCGGCTGATCGGGGCCATGACCCCCGGCTGCAGGGAAAGGCTCGTGCCCAGCAGCCAGGTGTACACCCGGTCCCGGTCAGCGGGCGGCATCTGGGCCAGTGCCCGGACCAGCAGCCGCGCCGCATCGATAGAGGTGCCGGCCGTGGCAGGCAGGCCCGCGGGCCCGGCGGGATCTTCGGAGGGCTGGTCTTCTGCGGGCTGGTCTTCTGCGGGCTGGTCTTCTGCGGGCTGGGGCGGCTCGGTCATCGTCGGCTCCGAGGGCATGGACAGGCCGGTGCGCGATATCGCCTGATACCGCGAACGATATCGCGCGCAGATATCGCTGACAAGGCAATGCTGCTCACCAGGAATGCTGCTTACAAGGCGACGCCGAGCAGGGCGTCCACGGTGTCCCGGATCAGCGCGGCGCCGGAGTGCGCGGGCGCGCCAGGCTGCCCGGGCTCCGCGGGCCGGGGGTGCAGGGGACCGGCTGCTCCGGCCTCCGGGCGGGCCTCGGCCGGGTGGCCGAGCACGGCGTCGGACCACCGGTCCACCGCCGCGAGGGCGCCCGGGGCGTCCAGGTCGTCAGCGAGCCGCTCGCGCACCGCGGCCAGCACGCCGGCGGCCGCGGGCCCGGGCAGCGGGCCGGACGAGGCGGCGGCCACCCGGACGGCGTCCCGCCAGCGGGCCAGCCGCGCGGCCGCGGCGGCCAGGCCGTCCGAGGTCCAGTCCCAGTCTTCACGGTAGTGGTGCGCGAGCACCGCGAGCCGCACCGCCATGGGGTCGGCACCGCCGGCCACCAGCCGGGAGACGAACACCAGGTTGCCCAGGGACTTGGACATCTTCTCGCCGTCCAGCCGGACCATGCCGGCGTGCACGTAACAGCGTGCGAACGCACCGGGGCCGAGCGCCACCCGGGCGTGCGAGGCACTCATCTCGTGGTGCGGGAAGATCAGGTCGCTACCGCCCGCCTGGACGTCGAACACGGCGCCCAGGTACTCGGTGGCGATCGCCGCGCACTCCACGTGCCAGCCGGGCCGCCCTGGGCCGAACCGGGCCGGCCAGGACGGCTCGCCGGGCCGGGCGGCCAGCCAGACCAGCGGGTCGAGCGGATCCTTCTTGCCGGGCCGCCCCGGGTCCCCGCCGCGCTCGGCGAACAGGTCCATCATGACCGCCGGGCCGAGCCGGGACACCGACCCGAACGCCTCGTCGCAGGCCCGCGAGAAGTACTGGTCGCTGTCCACCTCGTACAGGGCACCACGGCCGGCCAGCCGGCCAGCGAAGCCCTCGATCAGGCCGAGCGCTTCGACCGCCCCGACCAGGCGGTCCGGCGGCAGCAGCCGCAGCGCCGTCATGTCGGCCCGGTACCGGTCGATCTCCCGGTCGGCGAGGGCGCGCCAGTCCTCGCCGTCCCGGTCCGCGCGCTCCAGCAGCGGATCGTCCACGTCGGTCACGTTCTGCACGTAGGTCACCTGGTGGCCGGCATCACGCCAGGCCCGCACCAGCAGGTCCCAGGCGAGAAAGGTGGCCGCATGCCCGAGGTGCGTGGCGTCGTAGGGGGTGATGCCGCAGGCGTACAACGTCGCGGCTGGGCCGGCCGCGGCCGCGGTCAGCTCGCCGGTCGCCGTGCTGGTGACCATGGTCTCGGGGCCACGGCCCGGCAGCTCAGGAACGGATACGCCACGCCAGGATTCCATGAGCGCAGGTTATCTCCGCGGCACCGGGGCACCGTCCGCGCCGTCAGGCAGCAGACCAGGCCAGCGCATCGCGGGCACCGCCTGCTCGAAGGCATGGCCGAACGCGATCAGCCGCGGCTCGCTCCATGCCGGGCCGAGGAAGGACAGCCCCACCGGCAGGCCGGCCACCTGCCCGGCCGGCACGCTGACCGCCGGGTAGCCGGCCACCGCGGACGGCCCGGACGTGTGGAACACGTCGTGGTCGCCGAGCACGTGGTCGGTCAGCCAGGCCGGGCTGGCGGTGAGCGTCACGATGGCGTCCAGCCGGCCGTCGGCCAGCGCCCGGTCCAAGGCCTGCCGGGCCCGGGCGGTGGCCTTGCCCCGGGCCGCCCGGGCGGCGGGGTCGGCCGGGTCCCCGCTGGTGGCCTCGGCCAGCTCGAAGATTTCCTGGCCGAAGTGAGTGAGCACGCGCCCGGCGTTACGGCGGTTGAACTCGATGAGCTCGGCGAGCGACCGCGGATGCTCACCGGGCAGCCCGCCGAGGTAGTCGTTCAGGTCCCGCTTGAACTCGTGCAGCAGCGCGGTGAACTCATGATCGCTGATCGCGTCGGCACCGGGCAGTTCCACCGGGTCCACCAAGGTCGCGCCCAGGCCGCGCAGCGCCGCCACCGCGTCGTCCAGGACCGCGCGGGTGGCCGGGCTGCCCTCACGGCAGCCGGCCCGCCAGATGCCGACCCGGGCGCCGCGCAGCGCCGCGGCGTCCAGGAAGGCGGTGTAGTCGGCCGGCTGGCCGGGGGCGGCCGCGCTGGCCGGGTCGCCCGGGTCGGCCGCGGCGAGCACGCTGAGCAGTTCCGCGGCGTCCGCCACGGTCGCGGCCATCGGGCCCGCGGTGTCCTGGGCGGCCGAGATCGGCACGATCCCGTGCCGGCTGACCAGGCCGAGAGTGGGCTTGATGCCGACGATCCCGCAAGCGCTGGCCGGGCAGACGATGGAGCCGTTGGTCTCGGTGCCGACCGCGAGCGGCGTCAGCCCGGCCGCCACCGCGACGGCCGAGCCGGAACTCGACCCGGACGGGTTGCGGCCGGACCCGTACGGGTTCTCCACTTGGCCGCCCAGCGTGCTCCAGCCGCTGGTGGAGACGGTGGAGCGGAAGTTGGCCCACTCGGACAGGTTCGCCTTGCCGAGGATCACCGCACCCGCGTGGCGCAGCCGGCCGACGCAGAACGCGTCCCCCGACTCCGCGCCGGACAGGGCGGGCGACCCGGCGGTGGCCGGCATCCCGCGGACCGCGATGTTGTCCTTGACCAGGACGGGGATCCCGGCCAGCGGACCGGCCGGCCCGCGGTGGCGGCGGGCCTGGTCACTGGCCGCCGCCTCGCCGGCGGCCCGCGGGTTCACCGAGATAACCGCCCGCAGCAGCGGGTTCAGCCGGGCGATCCGGTCCAGGTAGCCCGCGGTGAGCTCGGCGGAGCTGAGCGTGCCGGCCGCCAGGGCCCGGCGTAGCGCGGCTACCGGCTGACCGGGCCCTGGCCCATCGCTGGCAGCGGTCATCCCGGCGGGCGGAGGCATGGTGGCAGGATAACCAGGTGCATATGACCATGGGAAAGCTGGCTGCGGTGCCCGCGCTCAGCCGCCAGGACCTGCTGGCCCCGGCGGTGGCCGCCGCCCTGGCCACGCTCGGCGCGGACCTGGCCCCCGTGGGGGCCGGGGTCGCCGAGATCGACCCGGGACTCGCCGACACCGCGGCGTTCTGCGACCGCTACGGCGTCGCCGCGGCCGAGTCGGCCAACTGCGTGGTGATCAGCGGGCGGCGCGGCGGCGAGACCAGGTTCGCGGCCTGCGTGGTGCTGGCCACCACCCGCGCCGACGTGAACGGCGCCGCGCGCCGGGAACTCGACGTCCGCAAGGCCTCCTTCGCGCCGCAGGACGTCGCGGTGGCCGGGACCGGCATGGAGTATGGCGGCATCACCCCGGTCGGCCTGCCCGCAGGCTGGCCCATCCTGGTGGACGCCGCGGTGGCGGCCACCGCGCAGGTCGTGATCGGCAGCGGGGTGCGCCGGTCCAAGCTGATGCTGGCCGGGGCCGCGCTCGGCCGCCTGCCCGGCGCACGCGTCATCGACGGCCTGGCCCGCCCGGCCTGACCCGCTCGTTACGCGGTGCCTTTTGTCAGTGCGGTGCTTTTTCGACCGCCGGCGACACAAAACGCACCGCGCTGATGAAAAGCACCGCGCTGATGGGGCGGGGCCTTAGGGCAGCCAGGAGACGTGACCGTGCAGCGCCGCGTAGCCGACGAAGGCACCGGTGTCGATCAGCGCATGGGCGATGATCAGCGGGGTCACCCGGCGCCAGCGGCGGTACAGCAGGGCGAAGATCACGCCCATGATCGCGTTGCCGATGAAGCCGCCGAAGCCCTGGTAGAGGTGGTACGAGCCGCGGAGCACCGCGCTCACCGCGATCGCCTTGCCCGGAGCCCAGCCCAGCTGATCCAGGCGGCGCAGCAGGTAGCCGATGACCAGGATCTCTTCCACGATCCCGTTGTGCGCGGCATCCAGCACCAGCACCGGGATGCGCCACCAGACCGCGGGCAGGCTTTCGGGTACCACGTTCAGGGCCAGGCCGAGCTTGTACGCGGCCAGGTACAGGGCCAGCCCGGAACCGCCGATCAGCGCCGCGAGGACGGCGCCCTTGGCCAGGTCCGGGCCCGGCTGGCGGGCGTCGAGGCCCATGGCCGAGGACGGCGTCGCGCCCTCCCGGAAGAGCAGGTAGAACACGAGGGCTACCGGGGCGAGGGCGATCAGCAGGTTGGCCAGTTGCAAGGTGAGATCCAGCCAGGGACGGCCCGGCGCGTACGACCCGACGATGAGCGCTTGCTGCTTGCCCAGGGCGGTGGTCGCGGTCAGCGAGCCGATCAGGTTGATGACCGCGAACAGCGCGCTCCCGCCCAGTGACAGCGCGAACACGATGACGATCTCCCAGCCGAGCAATCGCCTGGTCAGCGGGATCAGGCTGGTTTCCTGCAGCTGAGTCACGTCAGGACTCTAGCCGCGAAGCCTCCCGGGCCAGCCCGGCAGAGGCCTCGTGCGGCCAACCCGCAGCGAGCCCGCAGCGAGCCTCCAGCCGACCTTCAGCGGCGCCCGGGTCCCGGATCTGGCCTGCCCGCTCAGGCGGCGGCCGCTGAGCGGGCCCGCTCAGGCGCCGGCGGCGGTCACGATGGCGTCGGTGGCGAAGCCGAGCACGATGCCGAGGAAGATCGCCCAGGTGATGATGACCTTGAAGCCGCTGCTGCGGGCCACTGCGAGCAGCTCGATCACCACGTACAGGATGGACCCGGCCGCCAGCGCGAGGAACGCGACCCCCAGTACCGTGCTGGTGACCTGCTCCCCGACCACGGTGCCGACGAAGGTCGGGCCGCCACCGATGAGGCCGAGCAGGGCCAGGCGCCCCCAGGACGGCCGCTCCCCGGCCGCCGCCAGCGGGGCCACGATGCCGAATCCCTCGGTCGCGTTGTGCGCGCCGAATCCGATCACCAGCAGGACGGCCAGGCTGAGCCGCCCGGCCGCGGCCGAGGTCCCGATGGCCAGGCCCTCACCGAAGTTGTGCATGCCGATGCCGACCGCGATCAACATGGACAACTGGGTGGCCCGGGCCGCGGCCGACGACGGGGCGGCCGGAACCGGCACCGGCCGGGCCGGGGCCGCGCCGGGCCCTTCCTGGGCCGCCCGGCGGGCTCGCCGGGCGATCCAGCGGTCGAAGTACACCAGGCCGAGCAGGCCGGCCCCGGCGCAGCCCAGCATGACAGCCGCATTGCCCACCGCGCTGCCGAAGTGATGAGCCGTGAGCGCCTCGTCGGCTGGCTGCCAGGCGTTGGTCAGCACGTCCCACAACACGAAGACCAGGATCCCGATGGCGGTGCCGTTCAGGAACGCCTTCACCTTGGGCGTGACGGCATTCATCCGGCCGATCGGCAGCCCGAGGACGATGGTCAGCCCCGCGAAGGCGCCCAGCAGCGCGATCTGGCTCGATGACACGTGGGGCCCTCCTGCCCGGGAGAATGATCGGTGCCGCCAGCATAGGAGAGGTAAGGCTTACCTAACAAGGTGCGGCGGCCGAGGCCTTCTCCAGCCCCGAGCTTAGGTCCGGTCGCCGCGCGCAGCGCAAAGGTGGTGCGGCCGCGGAGCGGCAGCGACTGGCGGCCGGCGGGCGTGACCCCGGGGCATGGCACTGGCCGCCGCGTCGCGCAGGGACACGGCGGCCAGTGGCTGGAAACCGCGGGTGAGGCAACCGGGTGCTACACCAGCAGGTCGTCGAACTCCCCGCGCTTGACCCCCTCGATCAGGGCGGCGATCTCAGCCCGGGTGTAGATCAGGGCCGGGCCCTCGGGGTTGCGTGAGTTGCGCATCGCGTACTGGCCCTCGTCCAGCCGGGCCAGTTCCACGCAGGTTCCCTGTGAGTTGCTGATGCTGCTCTTACGCCAGCGGGCATCGACCAGGTCGGTGGCTGGCATCCCGTTGTAAGTGTTCATCTATTCGACTTCCTCAAGCATCCTGCTCAGGATTTCCGTAGTGTGTTCCGGCGACTCGCTCTCGACACTGAGGCGTTCCATCACCTCGGTGTATCGCTCCACGTCGTCGCGCTTATCCAGGTAAAGCGAGCTGGTCAGCTGCTCGACGTAAACCACGTCGGGAAGATCTACCTCGGGGAACCGGAGAATCGTGAACGCGCCGCCTTCGGCGGCGTGACCCCCGGAACTGAACGGCACTACCTGGAGTGTGATGTTGGGCTCCCTCGTCACCTCGATCAGCCGTTCGAGCTGCGCCTGCATCACCGCCCTGCCTCCGATGGGGCGGCGAAGAGCCGCCTCATCCACCACTGCCCACAGCCGGGGCGCGCCCGGCTTGCTGAGCAATTCCTGCCTGGCTACTCGCAGGCTGACCCGGCGCTCCACTTCCTCAGCGGACGCCCCCGGCTGCCCGAGTGCCACCACGGCCCGCGCATAGTCCGCGGTCTGCAGCAGCCCCGGCACGAACTGGACCTCGTAGAGCCTGAGGAGCGAGGCGGCCTCTTCCAGGCCCACGTAGACCTGGAACCAGTCCGGGAGCACGTCCCCGTACTTGTGCCACCAGCCCGGCGAGTTCGCCTCGCGGGCCAGCTCCACCAGGGCCTTGCGCTCGGTGTCGTCGCTGACCCCGTACATCTCGAGCAGGTCGACGACGTCGCGTTCTTTGAACCCGACCCGGCCGAGCTCCATGCGGCTGATCTTGGAGCCGGATGCGCGTATCGCGTAGCCGGCTTCATCGCGCGTGATGCCGTTGGCTTCACGCAGCCTCCGTAGCTGGGAACCCAGAAGAATGCGAAGAACCGTAGGGCCGCTTCCTGGCTGTACCGAGATCACTGAACCCCCCTGGTCCACCGCATCAGGAATCCGTCAGCAGCTCCTCCCGTCGAGGCCTCCTCACGATCCGCACGTGCCTGACGCACTGACATCTGCACGTGCATCCGCCCTTGCGCTTGCAAGGTACGTAAGCGATGATAGCGCTTGCGCGCCGCACGCACGATGAGTGCTTTGCAGACAGACGGGAACCCGATGACCGCACACCGGGCGGCCTCGCCAGTCACGACGGAGGTCACGAGCGTGGGCCATGAGTGGCTCCTCTGCCCGGGGGAGTCTGCGACCGTCAGCTACGCCAGCCCGCTGCGGCCCCCCGTGTCGGCCCTGGATGAGGCCGCGGCGGATCAGCCATTAGCCAGATGTGGCCTGCCCCCGGTCCCCGAGGCAGTGCGCATGGGCCGTGACTTCGCCCGCACCGTGCTGCTGGACTGGGGGCTGCCCGACCTGGTGGACGTGGCCGGCCTGGTGGTCTCGGAGTTGGTGACAAACGCGCTGCGGCACGGCCTGCCGGCCGGCCGCGGCGCACCGGACGGCTGCCCCATCCGGCTGCGGCTGCTGGGCCAGGCCCCGTACGTCATGTGCATGGTGGCCGACCCGGGGAGCGGGATCCCGGTGCTGCGCGAGGCGGATCCCTGCGCGGAGAACGGCCGCGGGCTCACCGTGGTCGAAACGTGCTCCGTGCGCTGGGGGTGGCACCTGCTCGACGGCGGCGGCAAGGTGGTCTGGGCACTGCTGCGTCCGGGCGGCTGAGAGCGGGCACAGTTCCCGCCAGGAACACCCGGCCAGGAGCGTGGTTTTGGCCTAGGCAAGGGTGACCCGCGCCGCTAAGCTTCGGTGCGCCGTCGGCCTGGTGAGCCGGTCGGCTGGCTCGGCACGCCATCGGGAATCCTGTCAGGAGCCTTCATGTATCAGCCGTATCCCAAGGGTGGCGCGGAACCGGAGCCGCAATCGCAGCGCGCGCAGCCGCCGTCTTCAATCCGCAGCGCGGTGAAGCTCATGTACGCCGGCGCCGCGGTCAGCGCCATCGTCATCATCGTGGCCCTGCTGACCATCGGCAGTGCCAAGACTGCGGTGCACAACGCGTTCCCGAGCTACTCGGCCACCCGGGTACGCCGCGCGGCGATCGGCCTGGTGGCCTACGAGGTGATTGTCCAGCTCATCACGATCGGGCTGTGGCTCTGGATGGCCACGGCGAACAAGGGCGGGAAATCCTGGGCCCGGATCGTGTCAACGGTCCTGTTCGGGCTGAACACGCTGATCCTGCTGGCCAGCGTGGCCCGGCCGCACGCGGCCCTCGGCATCGCGCTGCTCCTGGTGGTCTGGCTGATCGGCCTGGGCGCGATCTTCTTCCTGTGGCGCCGGGACTCCAGCGGCTATTACGCCGCGTCCAAGCTCCCCTAGCCAGAGGCGTCCTCGGGCGCCAGCGCGGGCAGCAGCGCGGTGAGCTGCTTCCAGGCCAGCTCCGCGCCCGCGGCCAGGCAGCCGTGCACAACCGCATCGCTGCCCAGCGCACTGACCCGGACCTCGGGCATGACCGGAGCGATCTGCCCGAGTTCCCGGGTCACCGCCGCGGCGAACCCGGGGGCCTGGCCGACGCCACCGCCGAGCACGATGAGCGCCGGGTCCACGATCGTGACGATGCAGCACAGCACCCGGGCCACCAGCTCGGCTTCCTCGGCCACCACCGCCGCGGCCCGGGGGTCGCCGGCGGCCGCCGCCTCGAACACCCGCCGGGCGGAGACCTGGCCGCGCATCCCGGCCCGCCGGGCCGCCCGCACCACGGCCGGCGCCGACGCCGCGGCCTCCAGCGGGCCACGGCGGCGGGCGTCGCCCGGGTCGGTGCCCTGGCCGCCGGTCATGGGCAGGTAGGCGATCTCGCCGGCCACGCCGTGCCGCCCCCGGTGCAGCTGCCCCCCGACCACCAGGCCCATCCCGATCCCGCTGCCCACCGAGACGAACGCGAAGCTGTCCGCCGCCCGGCCGTGCCCGTGGGTGCGCTCGGCCAGCGCCGCGGCGTCCACATCGTTCTCCACGACCAGGGACTGGCCGAACGCGGCGCGCAGGTCGGCCAGCACCGCGGGCCGGTCCCAGCCCGGCAGGCCGCCGGTCAGGGCCATCGAGTTGCGCCGCGGGTCGTACACGCCCGGGCTGCCGATCACCGTCTGGGTGACCGCGGACCGCGCGATCCCCGCCTCGGCGCACAGGTCGTCGGCGAGCCGGATCAGCTCGCCGACCCGGCCGCGCACGCTGGACGCCCGGGCCGGGTTGGCCGCCCGGGCCAGGACGCCGCCGGCCAGGTCGGCCAGCGCGCCCCGCACGTACTTATGCCCGATGTCCAGCCCCAGCACGTAGCCGGCGTCCGGCCGGACCTCGTACAGCCGGGCGGAGCGGCCCGGCACCCCGGTCCGCTGCCCGGCCTCCCGGATCAGCCCGGCCCGTTCCACGGCGGCGAGCGCGAGGGAGACGGTGGGCTTGGACAGCCCGGACAGCCGGGCCAGCTCGGCCCGGGAGCACTGGCCCAGCGCCCGGATGTGGCCGAGCAGGAGCTGCTCGTTCATGGCCCGGATCAGCTGCGGCCGGGCCGCGGCGAACGGGCCGCCCGGCTGGCGCGGCATAGGGACCAGGCCGTCCGGCACGGCGCCGTCGGGCACGCCGGGCGAGGTCACTGTCACTGGTACCTCCCGCCTCATCCTCCCGCACCGCATCAGCCGGCGGAAAGCCATCTGCCGGGCGGCGCCGGGTCCAGCAGCGCCGCCGGATAAAGCTCGCATAACAACTCTTGTGACCCCTAGTTAGTTAGGATACTGTCCTAACAATCTCGCGCAAGGATGCGTCCGCCGTTTTCTCAGGCAGGTGCCCGTGACTAACTCCCCGGTGATCCTCGGGATCGACTTCGGCGGTACCAAGATCGCCGTGGCGGTCTGCGGGCTGGCCGGGAACCGGCTCGGTTCTGCCACCGTGAGCAGCGGCGGGGAACTCGGCGCCCGGGCCAGTTTCGACCGCGGCATCGAGGACGCCCGCGGCCTGCTGGATTCGGTGGCCCCGGGCGCCCGGCTGGCTGCGGTGGGCGTCTCGACGTTCGGCATCCCGTTCGAGGACCGGGTGGACCTCGCCCCCGCCATCAGCGGCTGGGACGTGCTGCCGCTCGGGCGGGAACTGCGGGCCGCGTTCCCGGGGAGCGAGATCAGGATGGCCACCGACGCCAAGGCGGCCGCCCAGGCGGAGGCGCGCTGGGGCGCGCTGGCCGGGGCCGACCCGGGCGTGTACCTGAACCTCGGGACCGGGCTGTCCGCCGCGCTGGTGCTGGGCGGCCAGGTGGTCGGCGGCGCGAACGGTGCGGCCGGAGAGATCGGCTACAACCTCCGGGCGGTGGCCGACGCCGGCCTCGCGCTCGGCGCCCGGGTCCCGCTGGAGGACATGGTGAGCGGGCAGGCACTGGCCCGGAGGGCGGCCGCGCTCGCCGGGCCGGCCGGGCCGGACGCGCTGCCGATGTCGGCCGCGCAGGTCTTCGAGTCCAGCCCCGATAACCCGCGGCTGGACGCACTGCTCAGCGACTTCGTTGCCGAACTCGCCTTCCACGTGGTCAACCTGGCCATCTGCATCAACCCGGCCCGGATCGCGGTCGGCGGCGGCATGGCCCGCTCCTGGGACCGGCTGCGGCCCGGCCTGGAACGGGCCCTCAAGGCAGGCACCCCGTTCCCGCCCGAACTGACACTGGCCCGCTTCCCCGCGGAGGCACCGCTCATCGGCGCGGTCGCCCTGGCCGCGGACGCCGCCGGGGCGGCCACCGCCGCCGACGGCTTCCCGGTACCCCATCCTTCCCAAATTCTCGATGAAAGGCATCAGCCATGAGACGCCTCACAGCGCTCGGGGCCCTCGTCGCAGCCAGCCTGCTCGCCGCTTCGTGCAGTGCCGGCTCCGGTTCGGGCAGCACCCAGGCCACTAATACGGTCACCATCTCCAACGAGAACGGTGCCCTGTGGACATGTAACTTCAGCCCGTTCAACGGCTCCGACACGCTGCTGTCGGTCGGCTTCGTCTACGAGCCGCTGGTCTTCGTGAACGCCCTGCAGAATGGCAAGGCCACGCCGATGCTGGCCACCTCATGGACCTGGGGGGCGGGCAACAAGTCGCTGACGTTCACCATCCGCAAGAACGTCAAGTTCAGCGACGGCACCACGATGACGCCCGCCGACGTGGTCTACACCTTCAACCTGCTCAAGAAGTACCCCGCCCTGGACCTGACCGGGGACTGGGCGGTGCTGTCCAGCGTCGCCCAGACCGGGTCCGACCAGGTGACGATGAACTTCAAGCAGGCGGCCGTGCCGGCCTTCTACTACATCGCCGGCCAGACGCCCATCGTGCCGGAGCACATCTGGTCGAAGATCAGTAACCCGGTCGCCTTCGCGGACGCCAGCCCGGTGGGCACCGGCCCGTACAAGGTCAACCCGTGCACCAAGCAGAACATCACCTACACCGCTAACCCGCACTACTGGCAGCCCGGCCTGCCGAAGGTCACCAAGGTCCAGTACCCGGCCTTCACCAGCAACAACACGGCCAACGACCAGCTGGCCAACGGCCAGGCGCAGTGGGGCTCGCAGTACATCCCGTCCATCCAGTCGTTCTACGTCGCCAAGAGCCCCAACCATCACTACTGGTTCCCGCCGACGGTGAACGTCTCGCTGGTGCCGAACCTGACGAACAGCCTGCTGAGCAATGTGAAGGTGCGCCAGGCCATGGCGTACGCGATCGACCGCTCGAAGGTCTCCTCGATCGGTGAGTCCGGCTATGAGCCGCCCGCGAACCAGGCCGGCATCGTCACGCCGACGTTCTCCAGCTGGCTCGACTCCTCGCTGGCCGGCAAGTACAACTACGGCTACAACCCGGCCAAGGCGAAGCAGCTGCTGGCCTCGGCCGGCTTCACGATGGGCTCGGACGGCATCATGGCCAACGCGAAGGGCCAGAAGCTCTCGTTCACCGTCATCAACATCGGCGACTACTCCGACTGGGTCGCCTCGATGCAGGTGGTCGCGCAGGACCTCAAGGCGGTCGGCATCCAGGTGACGCCGGACAACCTGACCAACACCGACTTCACCGCCGCCATCTACACCGGCAAGTTCCAGCTTGCGTACTACGACCAGCAGACCTTCGGCCCGAGCCCGTACTACGAGCTGCGGAACTGGCTGGACTCGGCGGGCACCGCGCCGATCGGCCAGCAGGCGGCGACCAACTACGAGCGGTACAGCAACCCGGCCACGGACAAGCTGTTCAACCAGTACGCGGCATCCACGTCGGTGACGCAGCAGCACTCGATCATCAACCAGGTGCAGCAGGTCATGCTGTCCGACCTGCCCATCATCCCGGTGGTGCAGGCGGTGGACTGGTACCAGTGGAACGACTCCTCGCTCAGCGGATGGCCCACGCCCGGCAACCCGTACGCCCAGCCGGCCGCGTACTCCTATCCGGATGCGGAGCAGGTGCTGCTCCATCTCAAGTCAAAGTGACCTGCCGAGATGACACCGCGCGGGTGACACTGCGCAGGTGACCCGGTGCGTGCCCGGGGGCCGGCCCCCGGGCACGCACCACCGCCGCCAGACCGCCCGGGTGAGGAGCTCTCCATGATCACGACAAGAGCGGGGGGACGGGCATGAGATTCGCGCTGCGCCGCCTCGGCTTCTTCGTGCTCACCCTGTGGGCGGCGCTCACCCTCAACTTCCTGCTGCCCCGGCTGATGCCCGGAAACCCCGCGCTGGCCATGCTGGCCAAGTTCCACGGTCAGCTTGGCCCGGGCACGCTGCACGCCCTGGAGGTCCTGTTCGGGGTCAACACGAACAAGGGCCTGGTCGCGCAGTACTTCAGCTACCTGCACCAGGTCTTCACCGGCAATTTCGGGCCCTCGCTGGACTTCTACCCGGAGCCGGTAACCTCGGTCATCGGCAGCGCGATCTGGTGGACACTCGGCCTGGTGGGCATCGTGACCATCCTGGCCTTCCTGCTCGGCACCGGCCTGGGCATCGTGTCCGCCTGGCGGCGCGGCGGGCGGCTGGACAGCGTGCTGCCCCCGGTGTTCGTGATCACCTCCGCGATTCCGTACTTCTGGATGGGCATGGTGCTGGTGCTGATCTTCGGGATCACCCTGCACTGGCTGCCCACCGAGGGCGGCTACTACGTATCCACGGACAGCCCGGGCCTCAGCCTCACCTTCTTCCAGGACGTGCTGTCGCACGCGGCGCTGCCCGCCATCGCGCTGCTGATCACCACGATCGGCACCTGGATCCTGACCATGCGCAACACGATGATCACCACGCTGGCCGAGGACTACGTGCGGATGGCCCGGGCCAAGGGGCTGCCGGGCCGGCGCATCATGGTGGACTACGCGGCACGCAATGCGATCCTGCCCAACCTCACTGGTTTCGCCATGTCCCTCGGCTTCGTGGTCAGCGGCGCCATCCTGATCGAGTACGTGTTCAACTACCCCGGCGTCGGCTTCATGCTGCTGCAGGCGGTGCAGGGCGAGGACTACCCGCTGGAACAGGCGCTGTTCCTGCTGATCACGGTGGCGGTGCTGTTCGCCATCCTGCTCGCCGACATCGCCACCGCGCTGCTCGACCCGCGGACGAGGACGGCTGGTTAGCCATGTCGATGCCCATCTCCGGGGTGCCCGCCACCCTCGAGCCCGCAGGCCAGCCTGGCCGGGCCGGTGCCGGGCAGGCCGGGCTGCCCCGGACCCACGCCCTGGCCCGGATGGCCCGCGCGATCCGGTCCAACCGCAAGGCCACCGCGGGCACCGTGCTGCTGGCCATCTTCGTGTTCGTGGCCGCGTTCCCCGGCCTGATCGCAAAGGACAGCCCGAGCGCGGACGCCTACCCGCCGAAGCTGGGCCTGTCCACCGCCCACCTGCTCGGCACCACCGCCTACGGCCAGGACATGTGGGCCCAGCTGGTCTGGGGGACCAGGAACGTGATGATCATCGCGTTCATCGTCGGGCTGGCCGCGACCGGGATAGCGGTGCTGATCGGGGTGGCGGCCGCCTACCTCGGCGGGGTGTGGGACGGCTCGCTCAGCCTGCTCACCGACGTGCTGCTGGTCATCCCGCTGTTCCCGCTGCTGATCATCATCGCCGGGTACGCGCACGGCGGCGGCACCCTGGTGCTCATCCTGGTGATCACCCTCACCAGCTGGTCCTACACCGCGCGGCAGCTGCGGGCCCAGGCACTGTCGCTGCGCAACCGGGACTTCCTGGAGGCGGCCCGGGTCCGCGGCGAGCGGCGCCTGTACATCATCGTGGTCGAGGTCATCCCCACCATGACCTCGCTGATCGTGGCCAGCTTCCTGACCAACGCGCTGTACGCGGTGCTG
Source organism: uncultured Actinomycetes bacterium (assembly GCA_963829725.1). Classification (GTDB taxonomy): domain Bacteria; phylum Actinomycetota; class Actinomycetes; order Streptosporangiales; family Streptosporangiaceae; genus RYN-230. Next base: position 206,820 of record CAWHJW010000002.1, read on the forward strand.
TTCGCGTCCAGCCTGCAGTTCATCGGCCTGGGCGACCCGAACACGCAGAGCTGGGGCACCATGCTGTACTGGGCGCAGAACAACGCGGCGCTGCAGACCGGCCAGCCCATGTGGGCCCTCGCGCCGGGGGCCTGCATCGCCGCCCTCGGGGCGGCGTTCGCCCTGCTCAACTACGCGTTCGACGAGATCGGCAACCCGGCACTGCGGCCAGCCCGCAAGCCGCGGAAGCAGGTGACGAATGCCTGACCCCATCCTGGTCGTCCGCGGGCTCACCGTGGAGTACGCGATGGACCGCGGCCCGGTCCGCGCGGTCGAGGACGTCAGCTTCGACCTGGCGCCCGGGGAGTTCCTCGGCATCGTCGGCGAGTCCGGCTGCGGCAAGTCCACGCTGCTGTTCGCCATCGCCCAGCTGCTCGCCCCGCCGGCCGGCATCACCGCTGGCCAGGTGACCTTCGCCGGCCGCAGCCTGGTCGGGCTGACCGACGCCCAGCTGGCCGCGGTGCGCTGGAAGGACCTGTCCGTGGTCATGCAGAGCGCGATGAACGCGCTCAACCCGGTCAAGTCGATCGGCGCGCAGTTCCGGGACGCGATGCGGGCGCACGGCGTCACGTCCAAGACCGAGATCGCCAGCCGGTCCGCCGAGGTGCTCCGGATGGTCAGCATCGACCCGGTGCACCTGCGGAGCTACCCGCACCAGCTGTCCGGCGGGATGCGGCAGCGCTCCATGATCGCGATGGCCATGCTGTTCACCCCGGAACTAGTGATCATGGACGAGCCGACCTCCGCGCTGGACGTGGTTGCCCAGCGCTCGCTGATGGCCCAGATCAAGGACCTGCAGCGGCGGCTCGGTTTCGCGATCATCTTCGTCACCCACGACATGTCGCTGGTCAGCCACTTCTCCGACCGGCTCATGGTGATGTACGCCGGCCAGGTGGCCGAGCTGGGCCCGACGAGGCAGGTATTCGACACGCCGCGGCACCCCTACAGCGCCGGGCTGCTGGACGCGTTCCCGTCCATCCGGGGCGCCCGGCAGCCGCTGACCGGCATCCCGGGCAGCCCTCCCGACCTGGCCCGGCCGCCGGCCTGCTGCCGGTTCGCGCCGCGCTGCCCGCAGGTCATGGACGCCTGCGCGGACACACCCCCCGGCCTCTACCAGGTCGGCGAGGTCGGTGTCCGCTGCCTGCTGCGTGCCCCGCGCGGCGGCCGCCCGACGGCGGAAACCGCGGGGACCACGACGAGCGGAGGCGGCAATGAGTGAGCAGGCCAGCCAGCCGGCTGAGCCGCTGCTGCGCACCGAGGGCCTGGCCAAGCACTTCAAGATCGGCAGCGCGCTGTCCCGGCGCACCCTGCACGCGGTCGACGACGTCAGCCTGGCCATCGGCGAGCGGGAGATCGTCGCGCTGGCCGGGGAGAGCGGCAGCGGCAAATCCACCATCGCCCGGCTGCTGGCCAAGCTGCATGCGCCGACCAGCGGCGAGATCTACTTCCAGGGCCGGCCGGTCTCGGCGGTGCGCTCCCGGAAGGACACCCTGCGCTACACCGGCCTGGTGCCGATGGTCTTCCAGGACCCGTTCAGCTCGATCAACCCGGTGCTGCGCATCTCGCACGGCATCCTGCGCGGCCTCAAGCTGCACCGGCCGGAGCTGTCGGCCACGCAGCGCCGGGCTGAGGCGGAGCGCGTCTTCGAGATCGTCGGGCTCACCCCGGCGGCCGAGGTGCTGGCGCGGTTCCCGCACGAGCTGAGCGGCGGCCAGCGGCAGCGGGTCGGCTTCGCCCAGGCCCTGGCGCTGCGCCCCAAGCTGATCCTGGCCGACGAGCCGGTGTCCATGCTCGACGTGTCGATCCGGATCGGGCTGCTCAACCTGATGCGCGCGCTGCGCGACGACCAGGGAGTCTCGATCCTCTACATCACCCATGACATCGCCAGCGCGCGGTACGTCGCGGACCGGCTGCTGGTCATGTACGCCGGCCAGCTCGCGGAATCCGGCCCGGTGGAGGACGTGCTGGCCAGCCCGCGGCACCCCTACACCCAGCTGCTGCTGTCGGCCGTGCCGGACCCGCGCGCCCCGCTGGACGTCTCGGCGGAGACCGACCTGGGCGAGCCGCCGAGGGTGATCGACCCGGCCCCGGGCTGCCGGTTCCGCTGGCGCTGCCCGCTGGCCATCGACGAGTGCCACCAGGTCACCCCCGGCCTGGCCGAGCTGGGTCCCGGGCACGCCGCCGCCTGCCACGTCGCGGCGGCCGGAGCGGAAGTGAGGGCATTCGGGTGAAGATCGCGGTCGTCGGCGGCGGTTCCACGTACACCCCGGAACTGGTTAACGGGGTGGCCCGGCTGACCGGCGCCCTCAAGATCACCGAGCTCGTCCTGGCCGACCCGGACGAGGGCCGGCTGGCCGTGGTCGGCCCGGTCTCGGCCCGGATCATGGCCCGCTACGGGCACCCGGCCCGGATCCGCTGGACGACCAGCCTGGACGAGGCGGTGGACGGCGCGGGCGCGGTCCTGCTCCAGCTGCGCGTCGGCGGCCAGGCCGCCCGTCAGCGGGACGAGACCTGGCCGCTGGAGTGCGGCTGCATCGGCCAGGAGACCACCGGGGCCGGCGGCCTCGCGAAAGCACTGCGGACCGTGCCCATCGTCCTTGATATCGCCGAACGCACCCAGCGGCGCGCTGACCCCGGCGCCTGGATCATCGACTTCACCAACCCGGTCGGCATCGTGACCCGGGCGCTGCTGGACGCCGGGCACCGCGCGGTGGGCCTGTGCAACGTGGCCATCGGGTTCCAGCGGCTGTTCGCCGGGCTGCTCGGCGTGGACCCGGGCCAGGTGTCCCTGGACCACGTCGGCCTCAACCACCTCAGCTGGGAGCGGGGCGCCTGGGTGGACGGCACCGACCGGCTGCCCGCCCTGATCGCCGCGCACGGCGCGCAGATCGCGGGGCACACCGGCCTGGCACGGGGCGTTATGCACGATCTTGGCGCCGTGCCGTCCTACTACCTGCGCTATTTCTATGCTCATGACGCGGTGCTGGCCGAGGAGCGGGACCAGCCCACCCGGGCGCAGGAGGTGGCGGTGATCGAGCGGGAACTGCTGGCCAGGTACGCGGACCCCACGCTGGACCGCAAGCCGGACCTGCTGTCCCAGCGCGGCGGGGCGTACTACTCGGAGGCGGCGGTCGCGCTGCTCGCCTCGCTGGTCAGCGACGCCGGGGACACCCAGGTGGTGAACCTGCGCAACGGCGGCACGCTGGACTTCCTGCCCGACGAGGCGGTCATCGAGGTGCCCGCGGTGATCGGCGCGGCCGGGCCGCGCCCGGTGCCGGTGGCGCCGCTGCCGCCGCTGATGCGCGGGCTGGTGGCGCACGTGTCAGCGTACGAGGAACTGGCGGTGCACGCCGCGCTGCGCGGCGGCCGGGACCGGGTCCGGGCGGCACTGCTGGCCCACCCGCTGGTCGGCCAGCTGGACCTGGCCGACGGACTGGCCGACCGGCTGATCGCGGCGAACCGGCAGTACCTGCCGTGGGCCAGTCGGTGACCGAGCAGGCGGCCGTGCTGGCCCTCGACGGGGGGAACAGCAAGACCGACGTGGCGCTGGTCGCCGCGGACGGGACACTGCTGGCCCGTGGCCGCGCACCCGGGACGCGCACCTTCCCCACGCCGGAGACGCTGGCCACGATCGGGGCAACGGTCGCCGCCATCGCGCGCGAGGCCGGCCTGCCGGGCGGCCTGCCGGTGGCGTCGCACACGGTCGCCTGCATGGCCAACGCCGACCTGCCCGAGGAAGAGGAGCGGCTGGCCGCCATGCTCGCGGCATCGGGCTGGGGCAGCGCTACCGAGGTGACCAACGACACGTTCGCCGTGCTCCGGGCCGGGCTGGCCAGCCCGCGGGGACGGCCCTGGGGCGTGGCGGTCACCTGCGGCGCGGGGATCAACTGCGTGGGGGTCAGCCCGGACGGGCGGAGCACGGGCTTCCTCGCCCTCGGCTGGATCACCGGGGACTGGGGCGGCGGGCTGGGGCTCGGCCGGGAGGCCCTGTGGTGGGCGATCCGCGCCGAGGACGGCCGTGGCCCGCAGACGGCGTTGCGCGAGCTGGTCCGCGCGCATTTCGGGGTCACCGAGGTCCGGGACGTCGCGATCGGGATCCATCTCGGCACGATCTCCCGGGACGATCTGCAGGGCCTGGTCCCAGGGCTGCTCGCGGCGGCTGGCCAGCGCGACCAGGTCGCCGCGGATCTGGTCGCCCGGCTGGCCGGTGAGGTGGTCACGATGGCGGTCACGGTGATCCGGCGGCTGGGGCTGGATGGCCAGGCGGCTCCCGTGGTGCTCGGCGGCGGGCTGCTCACCGCGGCTGACCCGCTGCTCAACGGGCACATCGCGGAGGGGCTGGCCGCACAGGCCCCGCTGGCTTCGATGCGCGTGGTGGACGTGCCGCCGATCGCGGGCGCCGCCCTGCTCGGGCTGGATCACGTCGGCGCGGGCCCGGACGCGGAACAGCGGCTGCGCGCCGCCTTCGCCGCCAGCCTGCGCGGAGCCCCTGACTCCTCAGACCTCTTGCGTAACACCAGCCCCTTGAGCACCGAGCCGCGCCGGGAGCGGCGGCGTGTGCGGTGACTTGAGACCCCCTAGGAGGTCTCAAGTCACCGCGCAGACGCGGATCCGGCGGAGGCGGCCAGGAGGTGGCAGGCGACCGCGGCGGCGGCGACCACGTTGAGCGAGTCGATGCCGCGCGCCATGGCGGCCGGGTCCATCGGGATGCAGACCGCCTGGTCGGCCTCGTGCAGCCACCGTGAGCTCAGCCCATCCCCCTCGGTGCCGAGCAGCAGCGCGACCCGGCCATCCCGGAGCGCGGACGCGACCGGCACCGCGGACTGGTCCGGCGTCAGGGCGAGCAGCCGGAAGCCGGCCGCGCGCAACTCCCCCAGCCCGCCGTACCAATCGCTCATCCGCGCGTAGCGGATGGCGAACACGGCGCCCATCGACACCTTGACCGCGCGCCGGTACAGCGGATCCGCGCAGCGCGGCGAGAGGACCACCGCGTCGATGCCGAACGCCGCGGCGCACCGGAAGACCGCCCCGACGTTGCCGTGATCGACCAGGTCCTCCAGGACCAGCACCCGCCGGGCCGCGGCCAGCACCTGCGGCACCGGGGGCAGTTCCGGGCGGCTGACCGAGGCCAGCGCGCCCCGGTGCACCCGGTAGCCGGTCAGTTCCCGGGCAACCTGCTCGGTCATCACGTAGACGGGAGCCGCGCACTCTTCCGCCAGCCCGGCCAGCCGGGCCAGCTTGCCGGTGGTGACCAGCAGCGAGCGGATCCGCAGCCCGGCGGCCAGCCCGCGGCGGATCACCTTCTCGCCTTCGGCGACGAACAGCCCGTGCCGGGCCTCCAGGCTCATCCGGAGCGCGGAATCGGTGAGCGCCACGTAATCGGCGAGCCTGGGGTCGGCCGGGTCAGTAACCTCGATCGGACCAGCCATCGCCCCAGTCTGCCCGGCCCGCCCCGGGACCGTGGCCCGCCCCGGGACCGCGGCCCGCCCCGGGACCGTGGCCCGGCCCGGGACCGCGGGCCGGCCCGGGACCGTGGCCCGGCCTGGCCGTGGAGCGCGGCGTCCAGGCCAGGAGTTATTGCAAAGCCAGCAACCGCCAGATCTGTCCGGCATTGCCCCGATAAGGTCGATCCCACTCCGTGGGGGGACTGCGGAGCACCTGATCGAGGGATGCCGTGAACGCTGGAGCCACCGGGCCGCTCTCCCCGCCGGCTCGCACCCGGGGCGGACGGCCCCGCCGGGTTCGGATCTGGGTCGCGCTGAGCGCCCTGGCCGGTGTGATCGCCTGCACACTGCTGGTTGCGTTCGGCGCCGAGACCGTCGTGTCCCGTGCCGCGTGCACCGCGCACCCGGCCGTCGTGCGCCTCGCCGCGGCGGAGGAGATCGCGCCCGCCATCCAGCATGTGGCCACGTTCTTCAACGCGGAACATCAGGCCGTCAACGGGCATTGCGCGGTCGTCCACGTCATCAGCGAATCCTCCGCCACTGCCGCGGGGCAGATAGCCCAGTCCGGTTCCAGTGCCGCCTTCGACGCCTGGATTCCGGACTCGTCGCTGTGGGTGAGCGTGGCCCGCAGTTCACCGGCTGGCGCGCAACTCGTCCAGCAGACCGGCCTCACCGTGGCCAGGTCCCCGCTGGCGATCGTGATGCCCCGGTCCGTGGCCGAGCAGGTGCCCGCCTTCGGCGCGTCCGTGGGCTGGCAGTTCCTGCTGCCGCAGTCGGTGGGTGGCCCGGCCACCAGCCTGGGGCTGCATGTGGACTTCCCCGACCCGGCCGGAAGCTCGGCCGGCCTGGCCACGCTGATCGAGCTGCAGCACATGCTCGGCTCGGGCACGGCCGCTCTCGCCGACTTCACCAAGTTCGTGTTCAACGTCCAGGTGACGAAGGACGCGGGCAGCGCTGCCCTCACCTCCCTGGCCAGCCTGGCCCAGCCGCCCCGCGATGAGCGGCCGGTCACGGTCGCCTCGGAGCAGGCGATCGCGCAGTTCGACCGGGCGCACCCCGCGCAGCCGCTGGCCGCGCGGTTTCCCACTCAGGGCACCTACGAGCTGGACTACCCGTATGTGCTGACCACCGCGAACACCGATGCCCAGAAGGCCGCGCGAGCGTTCGAGACCGCACTGCGGTCCGCGTACGCGACCTCGTACGTGCGCTATGAAGGATTCCGTTCGGCCGCCGCGGCCGCACCATCCTGGATCGGCCAGTACGGGCTGGACACGGGCCAGCCCGCGCTGTCCCAGGCGGCCGGTCCAGGCCAGGCGCAGACCAGCCTGCAGGCCTGGGAGCGGCTCAGCCTCGGCTCCCGCGACCTGGTGCTGCTGGACGTCTCGGAGCAGATGGCCACCCCGGTCGCGCCCGGCGGCCCCACCCTGGAACAGGTCCTCGGCCAGGCCGCGGGTCTCGGCCTGGCCCAGTTCCCGGACAGCACCCAGCTCGGTGACTGGGCGTTCGCCAGCCACCTCGACGGCAGCCTGCCCTACAAGGAACTTGTCCCCGTCGGCCCGCTGTCGGCCCCGCTCGGCCTGATCACCCGGCGCCAGGAGGCCGGGCAGATCGCCCAGCAAGGCAAACCGGTGCCGGCCCCCGCCGCCCTGTACGGGAGCATCCTGGCGGCGTTCCGCCAGATGACCTCGACCTATCAGAGCCGGTACTCCAACGCGGTGCTGGTCATGACGGCGGGCGTGGACAACGCCCCGGGCGACATGTCCGCCGGCGCGCTGGTGCAGCAGCTGCACCAGCTCTACAACCCGCGGCGGCGGGTCGAGATCATCGTCATCCAGTTCGGCAAGGCCGGGAACTTCACGGCGCTGCAGCAGATCGCCGGCGTGACCGGCGGCCAGGCGTTCGAGATCACCGACCCGACCCAGATCAGCAAGGTGTTCTTCGCCGCGGTGGCCCGGCGGCTGTGCACCCCGAACTGCGGCGCCTAGCTCGGGCCTGCCCAGGCTGCGCGGGCGGATCAGGCCAGCTGAGCAGGCCGGCAGCGTCGGCCAAAATTTCTTACCGATCCATGACAACCCCCCGGGAGGGGGTCGCGTCTTCTATGTGAGGCCCGACGAGAGCGGGGCGTCGGGCCTCATTGAACTACCTCAGTACGGTCGGCTCGGGGCGAGCTTTCACCGGGCCACTGGCTGAGGGATGGGACATGAGGTCCGGCCAGAGCGGGGTGCCGGGCCTCATTCCCTTTTCCGGGGCAGGACAGGCCCCCGCCATGCGGCTCCTGGCCGCGGCTCAGCCGACAGAGTCCAGCAGCCGGTGCCCCCGCGCGACCAGCAGCGGCACCGCCGGCCCTTCCCGCTCGAAGCCCTCCCCCACGGTCTTGCGCTGCAGGTAGCGCGCGTGGATGCCTTCCAGCACCACGGCGAGCTTAAAGCAGCCGAAGGCCATGTAGTAGCCAAGGCCGCTCACGTCCCGGCCGGTGATGGCGGAGTACCTGTCCGCGATCTGCGCCCGGCTGAAGAACCCGGGGCAGGCGGTGATATCGGCGGCCACGCTGAGCTCCATCGACTGGTCGTCGTCGGGTTGCGCCCAGTAGACGAGGGCGAGGCCGAGGTCGGCGAGCGGATCACCGAGGGTGGACATCTCCCAGTTGACCACCGCCGCGATGGCCGGCCGGTCCCCCAGGGTGATCAGCATGTTGTCCATCCGGTAGTCGCCGTGCACCAGCGTTCCCGGGCCATCGGACCGGCCCGGGAGGCCCGCGGCGAGCCGCTGGGTGAGCTGGTCATAGCCGGGCACCTCACGAGTCACCGACAGCTCCCACTGCCGCTGCCAGCGGGCCAGCTGCCGCTCGAGGTAGCCCTCGGGGCGACCGAAGCCAGCCAGGCCCACCGACGCCGGGTCAACTCCGTGGATCGCCGCGAGCATGGCGGCGAACTGCCCGGACAGCAGTGCGGCCTGGTCCGGGGTGACCAGGTGCCCGTCCGCCCGGGTGCGCAGCACATGCCCCGGCACGTGGCGCATGAGGTAGAACGGGGCGCCGATCACCGCGGGGTCGTCGCAGAGCGCGATCACCCGGGGCACCGGGATCTCCGTGCCTTGCAGCGCGCTGAGCACCCGGTACTCCCGGCTCATGTCGTGCGCGGTGGGCAGCACGTGCCCCAGCGGGGGCCGCCGGAGCACGAGCAGCGGCGCCCCGGGACCGGCCGTGGCGCGAGGGTCCAGCAGGTACGTCAGGTTGGACCGGCCGCCGGTGATGAGACGGACGTCAGGCGGGGCAGCCGAGGGCAGGATGCCGCTGTCCTGCAGCCAGCGGCCCAGCCGTGGCAGATCCTCGATACCGGGGACAGCATCGGTCGCCATCGCACGCTCCAGTCCCGCACCGCCGGCACCGGGCCGCCCGGCGTGCATCCTGACACGCTAGCGTGCCGCGGGCGGCATGCCGAAATGGTTGGCTGGAGGGACCGCGGGGCGCTCCGTCTTAGAGCCTTTGGTCCTCTGGACTGTGGCGCCGCCCTGACGTACTCAGGTAGGGGGGCCGCCACGGGTCTAGACCTGAGATGGGGCACCATGACTGACGCCTGGATGCCGGGGGCCGAGCGAGTCCCGGGAGCTGGCGATGGCGGCTGCCTGAAGGGTGGCGTCCCACGAGCTGTCTGGCTGGTCCTGCCGGGGGACCCGGTGCGCACCACCGCGCGGCAATCGGCGGAATCCCTGGTCCGGCTAGGCCGGCCTTGCCACCTGGTGTGGAACGCGCTGACCGGTGACGTGGCCCAGCTCATCCCGGTGACCCGGGCCGCGCGGGCACTCGGCTGGCCGTCCGGCGCCGGCCAGCTGGCCTGCTCCCGGCCTGGGAACCCGCTGGCCCCGGCGGCGCGCGACGGGCTGCCCGGCGTGAACAACGAGGGACGGGTGTGCGCCCAGATCGGGGTGGTCGGCCAGCCCGGGGCACCGTTCTTCCACGGCCCGGTCACCCGGCTGCACGAGATCTTGAACTGGCTCGACTCCTGGCAGGTGCCGCGCGGCGGGCCGGCTTGCTGGCCGCCCCGGGTCCCGGGCGGCCGGGCGCCGCGAAGCCGGCGGGACTGGGCCTGCGGTGGTCATTTCCGCGCTTTCCAGGTGCCCGGCTGTGCCTGCGCCGTGCCGGGCGCCATCGACATCAGATGGCTCACCCTCGCTCAGCGTCAGTGGCCAGCCACCTGGCCGACCGCCGCCCCCGGCGACACCCCCAGCGGCCCGTTCCGCGAGCCCGCCAGGATCCCGGCGATGACCCGGCAGCCCCGGCGCACGCCGGCCAGGTCGGCCGCCCCGTAACCGAGCACGAGGCCGTGCCCGGTGACCGGCCCCGCGTAATACCGGTGGTCAAGGGCCGCGATCGTGACGCCCCGCTGCCCGGCGGCCGTCACCACCGTGGAAACCAGTCCGGGCGGCAACTCCAGCACCATGTGCATGCCCGCGGTGTCCCCGGTCAGCCGGGCCGCGGGCACCGCCTGGCCAGCTAGCACCTCGCCGAGGATGGCCGTCATGGCCGCGCGGCGGCGGGCGTACTCGTGCCGCATCCGGCGCACATGCCGCTCCAGTTCCCCGTCGGCCAGCAACCCGGCGACGACGTGCTGAACCGGCTCGGGCACCCGTTCCCCCAGGGCGGCCGCGGCCTGGGTGAGGACCGGGACCAGGTCCGGCCGGGCCACCATCCAGCCCGCGCCGAGCGCGGGCGTCAGGGTCTTGGAGGTGGTCCCGAGATAGATGACCGCCCCGGGGTCCAGGCCGAACAAGGTGGGCAGCGGGGCGACGTCATACCGGAACTCACCGTCGTAGTCGTCTTCGAGGATCAGCGCGCCGGTCGTGTGCGCCCAGGCCATCAGGGCCTGGCGGCGGCGCACGGGCAGCCGCCCGCCCAGCGGGTACTGATGAGCCGGGGTGGTGTAGACGAGGCGGAGGTCAGCGGGGAGATCCTCGACGACCAGCCCGGCCGCGTCCACCCGGCACGGCACCAGCCGCGCACCGTGGGCGGCGAAGACCGACCGGGCCGCCGGGTAGCCCGGCTCCTCCACGCCGACGCGGTCACCGGGGCGCAGCAGCGCCGCCGCGGCCAGCCGCAGCCCAGCCGAGACACCCCGGGTCGGCAGGATCTGGCCGGACGCGCAGCTGATGCCGCGGCCTCGGCGCAGGTAACCGGTGAGCGCCTGGCGCAGCGCGGGCAGGCCGCCGGGGTCAGGCCACCGGGAGGGCGGCTGCCGGCCCGCCTGCCGCCAGGCGCGGCGCCAGGCCGCCTGGTCGATCCCGTCCGCCCAGGGAATGCCGGGCCGCAGGTTGACCGGGGGCAGCCCGGGACGGCCGGCCCGGGGGTCCCCCGGGCGGCCGCGCCCGCAGCGGGGACGTTCCCCGCGCCGGGCCCCCCGCCGCCGGGAACCGCCGCGGGCGGGGACACCGCGGCGGAGGCCGGCCGGGTCATCCACTGCGGCGGCGGACGGGCCGCCCGTCCCCGCGGCCACGTAGGTGCCTGATCCGTGCCGCCCCTCCAGCCACCCTTCCGCGAAGAGTTGCGTGTACGCCGCGGTGACGACGGTCCGGCTCACCCCCAGGGTGGCGGCCAGGGTACGGCTGGACGGCAACCGCTCCCCCGGGGCGAGCCGGCCGTCGGCCAGGGCCTCACGCAACTGGGCGGTGAGCTGGGTATTGAGCGGCGCCCCATCGCCCCGGTCCGCGGTAACCGGCAGCTCAACGGCGGCTCGGGCAAAAGTGGTCATCAGTTCTTCCCGTAAAGTGGCTACTGCTATAAGTCCACTTCCTCGGTACGGTAAACCACCATGAGCACTGAGCGCACCATCGGCTCCGCCCCGGCGGCACCGATCAGCACGCCTGCGGCCGGCGCACTGTCCGGCACTGAGCGGACCGCGCTGCGGCGGCACAAGGAACGCGCCCGGGAGGACCGCGCCGACCTGTACGCCGTGCTGGACGCCGGGCTGGTCTGCCACCTCGGCGTGCTGGTCGACGGTGTCCCGGTCGTGCTGCCGACCGGCTATGGCCGCGACGGCGACCTGCTCTACCTGCACGGCTCCTCCGCCAACCGCAGCTTGCTGGGCGCCGACGGCCAGGAGGTGTGCGTGACCGTGACGCACCTGGACGGGATCGTCTGCGCCCGGGCCGTGTTCAGCCACTCGATGAACTACCGCAGCGCGGTGGTGTTCGGCACGGCGCGGCTGGTCACCGGCGACGCGGGGCGCCTGCACGGGCTCCGGGTGATCACTGAGAACCTGGTGCCCGGCCGCTGGGCGGCAGTTCGGCCGCCGTCCCGCAAGGAGATGGCCGCGACCGCGGTGCTCGCGGTACCGCTGGCCGAGGCGTCGGTGAAGGTGCGCAGCGGCCCACCCGGGGATGAGCCGGACGATTACGCCCTGGACGTGTGGGCCGGGGTGGTGCCCGCCGCGCTCACTTTCGGCCCGGCCGAGCCGGATCCGGCGCTGGCCCCCGGCACTCCCGTGCCCGCGCACATCCAGGCGCTCGCCGATGCCGGGGATCCGCGCCCCCAGCCCTGATGCCGCCCAGGTGGGGACGTGGACGGGAAACATCGGCAAGGCTCTAGTCTTGGGGGATGACTGACCAGCTCGTCTGGATCGACTGTGAGATGACCGGGCTTGACCTTGCCCGTGATGCCCTTATCGAGATCGCCTGCCTGGTGACCGACGGCAACCTGACGGTGCTGGATGAGGGCGTGGACCTGGTGATCAAGCCGCCCGCTGAAGCGGTGGACCAGATGGTCGAGGTGGTCCGGGAGATGCACACGACCTCCGGGCTGATCGAGGAACTGGCGGCGGGCGTGCCCCTCGCGGAGGCGCAGGAACAAGTCCTGGCGTATGTGCGCAGTCACATCAGGGACGCTCGCAAGGTGCCGCTGTGTGGCAACTCCATCGCCACCGACCGGGCGTTCCTGGCCCGGGACATGCCTGAGCTCGACGCGTACCTGCACTACCGGATGGTGGACGTGTCCAGTGTCAAGGAACTCGCCCGCCGCTGGTACCCGCGGGCCTACTTCGCCAGCCCGCCCAAGCACGGCGGTCACCGGGCGCTGGCCGACATCCGCGAGAGCATCCAGGAGCTGCGGTACTACCGGGAGGCGATCTTCGTCCCGCCGCCTGGGCCTGATTCGGCCACCGCGCGCGAGATCGCCAGCAAGTACGGCATCCGCGCCGGCCAGGGCACCGTCAACCCGGACGGCGGCCCCCGGCTGCCATGACGGCGGCTGGCCGGCATCCGGGCGGGCCCCGGCCGGGCTTGTCACTGGTATCCGGTTCTGAGTTGGTGCCAGACGCCGCTATGCTTAGGCAGCCACTGGCGATGGTGGGTGTAGCTCAGTTGGTTAGAGCGCCAGGTTGTGGTCCTGGATGTCGTGGGTTCGAATCCCATCACTCACCCCACTGAAGGAGCGGGTCACGAGGCCGGGCCAGGTATCTGGCCCGGCCTCGTGCGTATCGGGTTAGGCCGCCATGGCGGCCGCCTTCGGGTGCACGCTGTGCCACTAGAGGGCGTCCGCGCTGCTGCGGCCGACGTTGCGGGCGAGTGCGGTGTACATGTCTTCCTGGGTGATGGTGAGCTTGGACAGGTCGTGGCTGCCGTCGGGGGACTGCTCGATGAGGCGGCGGATGGCTTGCATGCCGGCTTCGCGGCAGATGCCAGCGAGGTCGGCGCCGGAGCACCCCTCGGTCTCCGCACCGAGTGCGGCGAGATCAACGTCGGCGGCGAGTGGCTGGTTGCGGGTGTGGACGGCGAGGATCTGCCGGCGGGCGGCGGTGTCGGGAAGGTCTACGTGGATGTGGATGTCGAAGCGGCCGGGGCGCATGAGAGCGGGGTCGAGCATGTCGGGCCGGTTTGTCGTGGCCAGCGTGACGACGCCGCGGGTTTCCTCGATGCCGTCGATTTCGGTGAGGAGCTGGCTGACGACGCGTTCGGCGACGCCGTTGCCGGATCCGTCGCCGCGGCGGGGAGCGAGGGCATCGATTTCATCCAGGAACACGATGCAGGGGGCCGCCTGGCGGGCTTTCTTGTAGATCTCCCGGATCCCCTTCTCCGAGTCGCCAACCCATTTGGACAGCAGCTCGGGGCCTTTGATGGAGATGAAGTTCACCCCGGTCTCATGCGCGGCCGCTCGCGCCAGCAGGGTCTTCCCGCCCCCGGGCGGCCCGGAAAGCAAGATGCCCTTAGCGGGACGGGTGCTGGCGGCGGCCAGTAGCTCGGGGTAGCGCAGCGGCCATTCGACCGCTTCGCGGAGCGCTGCCTTCGCATCCTCCATGCCGCCGACCTGGTCCCAGGTAACGTCGGGGAGCTCGGTGAACACCTGACGCATGGCCGTGGGCTCGATCTCGTGCAGGACGTTGAGGAAGTCGTCCATGGTGACTTCGAGGGCCATCAGCTCGCTCGAGGGGATGTCGGCGTCGGCGTCAGTGTCGTCGGTGCTGGGCATGAGGCGGCGCAGCGCGGCCATGGCTGCCTCGCGGGCTAGGGCCTGGAGGTCAGCGCCACCGAAGCCGTGGGTGACGTCGGCGAGGTGGGCGGTGTCCACATCGGCGGCCAGTGGCATGCCGCGGGTGTGGATCTCCAGGATCTCGGCACGGCCATCGCGGTCGGGGATGCCGATCTCGATTTCCCGGTCGAAGCGGCCGGGGCGGCGCAGTGCGGGGTCGAGGTTGTCGGGGATGTTGGTGGCACCGATGATGATGATCCTGCCGCGGCTCTTGAGCCCGTCCATCAGGGCGAGGAGCTGGGCGACGACGCGTTTTTCGACCTCGCCCCTGACGTCGGCACGGTTGGGGGCGATCGCGTCGATCTCGTCGAAGAAGATGATGCAGGGGGTTTTCGCCTGGGCTTCCTCGAAGATGGCGCGAAGGTGGGCTTCGCTGTCGCCGTAGAGCTTGTGGATGATCTCGGGGCCGCTGACGGTGATGAAGTGTGCCTCGGTCTCGTCGGCGATGGCCCTGGCCAGCAGGGTCTTGCCGCATCCGGGGGCGCCGTAGAGCAGCACGCCGCGGGGCGCGTCGATGCCGAGCCGGTCGAAGACCTCGGGGTAGCGCATCGGCATCTCGATCATCTCGCGGACCCGGGCTATGGTGCGGCCGATTCCGCCGATGTCCTGATAGGACACCTTCGCCGCGCCGGGGCCACTCGCGGCCCGGCCGCTGCCACTGGCGGCCCGGCTGCGCACGGTCTTGATCTGGATGCTGGTGGCCGAGGTGATCACCACAAAGCCGACGGGGTCAGTGGCGTTGACGGTGTAGTTCTGCCCCCGGGAGCCGTACATATTAACGCTCACGCGCTCGCCGACTGTGAGGGGGAGGCCGACGATGAGCGGCCTGACATGGCCGCCGTCGTGGGCGTGCGGAGGGAGCGCCGTGCCGATTGCCGTCATCGTGACTGTCTGAGCGTCCGCCACCTCGGCGAGTTCCACGGCGACCCGGTCATCGAGGCTGGCGCCAGCGTTCTCGCGGGCGATGCCATCGATCTGGATCGTCCGCTGGCCGCGGTCGGCCGCGAGCACTGACATGGCCTTCAGGACGGTGGCACGTTCGCGACAGGTGACGATCACCATATCGCCGACAGTCACGCCCAGGCGCTCCATGTCGGCAGGATTCAGCCGAGCGAGCCCGCGCCCGGCGTCCCTCGGCACGGCCCGTGTGACGCGCAGGAGGGCCTGCTTTTGGCCGGGGGCGCTGGCACGATCGGCAGATGCATTCTTGGCCGACATGACATTCCCTGGTTTCCTCTTAGTTACTCCTCGATCTCATGACCATCATGTTCAATATGCGACTCTGCGCCGACCGCCGCCGAACGCCATAGCGCTGTCGTCGTCCCCACCGAAGGAAGAGTGATGGGAGACGAAGCAGGCCTGCTGAGTGTAGGCATATGACTACATATTGTAATGTACAGTAACAGGTAGCTCGTCATCCAGATGGCTGTGACGGATGCGCAGGCATGCGGGCCAAGCAGGCCTGCGTCGCCCGGGAGGATCATCTGCCGGGCACGATGCGGGGCCGGACAGCATCTGATGACGGGTTCTTCACACGCGAGCCGCACACGGGGCGGGTCCAGCGCCAGGCCGGGCCCAGATGGCGTGCCGGGGGTGGTTGGTTTGGCGTCTTGGCGGTGGATCACGGCCGGCTATGTCACGGGCATGGCGCTGCTCTTTGGCGTCTTCTGCCTGGTGCCCGGCCTGCGGCTCGCAACGTGGGGGCTGATCGGGCTGGGCGGAGCGCTCGCCGTGATCCTGGGCGTGGTGGTCAACCGTCCGGCCCGCGCGGCGCCATGGCTGCTCCTGGCCGCCGCGACCCTCTTCTTGGCGGCCGGCCAACTACCCCGTGCTAACACCCAGGCCAGCCATGGGAACCTCGCCCTGCCATCTCCCCTGGTGCTCTTCGGCTGCCTGGCCGCGTATCCGCTCTGCGCGGCGGCAGTGCTGATCTTCATCACGAGCCGCACCACCAAGCGTGGCCGGCAGCGGAGCCTGCTGGATGCACTGACCGTGACCGTGACCCTGTTCTTGCTCGGCTGGACCTACCTGATCTTCCCGTTCATGAATGACGACGGGCTTCCCCGGCTCGTCAAGGCATTCGCGATCAGCCTCGCGTTCGGCGACCTGCTGGTTCTCACCGTTCTTGTCTGGCTCATGGCACCCAGCGGCTGGCGCACCCGGCCGGGACAGCTGCTTGCCCTCGGCACCCTCGGTTTGCTGGCGTCCGATGTCTTCATCGGCCAGCGGTATCTGTACGATTCGCTGCACATCGCCGCTGCGGCAGAGCTGGGCTGGGTGGTGTGCTTCGTGGCATGGGGCGCCGCGGCGCTGCATCCGGCCATGGCCGAGTTCGCCCGGCCGGTTGCCCTTCGGCACACCATGATCTCTCCGGTCCGAAAGCCCGTGCAGGTGCTCGTGTCCCTGATCATCTCCGGTGTCTTGCTCGTCTACTCGGGCGCCAAGGGGCTGTCGGAAACGGGCGTCATCGCAGGCGGTGCCGCCATCCTGTACGGAGTCGCAGCCTGGCGCCTTTGGGCCGTTTCGTCGTCGCTGCGCCGCGCACAGGCCACGATGCTGGCACTGCGGCAGGCAGGCGTGTCGATCTTGGCGGCCGGCACGATGGAAGAGGCCGCACATGAGGTGCGCGCAACGACGGCGTGGCTAACCGGTCCCAAGCCGCACCATCCGGCCGTGCTCGCCGTGCGGCAAGGCGGCCTGCTCCACGCCCTTGGCGACCCGCCCGGCGCGCCGCCCGTGCAGGTAGACCTGCCCGACAAGGTGGCCAAGGACTGGCTCTCGCTGCTGACCGAATCAGAATCGGGCCTCCGGCCGATGCTGGTGAGCGGCCAGCGCGCTGCCGGGGATCTGGCCGCCCACGATAGCGTCCTGCTCTGCCCGCTGGCACTGCCGGACCGGCCATCCGGCGACCCACTGGTCGGCCTGCTGGCCGTATTCGGCCGGGAGACTCAGCTTACGGGGCTGTCCGAGACGATGGAGATCCTGGCCCAGTGGATGGCGCTGGTGATCGAGCGAGTCCTGCTGAGCCGGGAAGTGACCCAGCGCAAGAGCGAGGCGTACTTCCAGACCCTGGTCCATGACAGCTCTGACGTCATCCTGATTCTCGACGACGACGACAGGATCCGGTACGCCACCCCCTCAGCCAGCACGATTTTCGGCGACGCCACCGTAGAGGGGTCCCTCCTGCCGGACCTCCTGCAGCCCGAGGAGTGGGATGACATCGCCAGCGTCCTGGCCAGGATGCGGGACGGCGCAGGCGAGAGTGAGGAAAGGGACTGGCGGATCACCTGCCGCGACGACGCCTACCTGGAAACCCAGGTCCGGTACAGCGATCTGCGGAATGATCCCACCGTCGGCGGCATAGTGCTCACTCTGCGCGACGTGACTGCCCAGCGCGAACTCGAACATGAGCTGAAATACCAGGCCTTCCACGACCCCCTGACGGGGCTGCCCAACCGGTATCTCTTCCGGGAACGTGCCGAGCAGGCCACTGCCCAGGCCCGGGCCAGGGGCACCATCGTGGCCGTGCTCCTCATCGACATAGATGACTTCAGGATCGTTAACGAGACCCTGGGATACGACGCTGGCGACGAGCTCTTGGTGGCCGCGGCAAGCCGGCTCTCGGCGGTGACGGGCGGCGCTGGCACGACGTCGCGGGTGGGCAGCGACGAGTTTGTGCTTGTCCTGGAGGATCTCACCGATGGGGCGGGCGCGGACACCATGGCCGCCGCGCTCGTCCGGGCATTCACCGAGCCCTTCACGCTCACAACTGGCTCGGTTACCACGACGATTACCATCGGCGTGGCCACCACGGAGGACGGCGCCAGCCTGTTTGAGGTGATCAACCGCGCCAAACTTGTCCTGACCGGGGCGAAGGCAGCGGGGAAGCGGCAATGGAGCCGGTACAAGCCGGTGCGGGACGTCGCCGACGCCGACAAGCGCCGCGATCTGCGGGCGGCGCTCGACACTGCGGTGGCCAGTTCGGCTTTCACCCTGGCATACCAGCCCATCGTGACTCTCACCAGCGGCGAGGTGGTCGGGTTCGAGGCCCTGGTACGGTGGCCACGCCCGGAGCGGGGCGTGCTCTACCCTGACCAGTTCCTGGGTCTGGCCGAGGAGACCGGCCAAATCGTCCCGCTCGGTTCCTGGGTGCTGGAGCGGGCCACAGCTGATACCGCCCGCTGGCAACGGGAAATGCCCAGGCAGCCGCCGCTTTATGTCAGCGTCAACATATCCGCCCGGCAGTTCCGCGACCCGGGCTTTGTCAGCTGCGTCCGGCGGGTGCTGGCCTCCTCCGGGCTGCCGCCGTCGTCGCTGCAGCTGGAATTCATGGAGAGCCTTCTGCTGTACCGTGACGAGCAGGTCCGCACCAACCTTGACGAACTGAAAGACATCGGCGTTCAGCTCGCGATGAATGGCTTCCGCACTGGGCACTTGTCGCTGAATTACTTGCGGGAGCTGCCGATTGATGTACTCAAGATAGAAAAGTCTTTCGTGGATGGCATCGTGGTCTCCACACAGCGAGGCGACCTCACCGAGATCATCATCCGGATCGCCAAATCGCTCGGCATGTCGATCATCGCCTCGGGAATCGAGACTGAGGCGCAACGGGATCTGCTGATCTCGATGGGCTGCCCGTTCGGCCAGGGGTTCCTGATGTCGCGGCCGCTGGGCCCAGACGCGGCGGAGGCGCTGGTCCGGGTCGGCCGCAGGCTGGCACACAGGCTTCCAGTCGGGGTCCGCTAGCTGAACGACGGGTACAGGGCGGCGAGCGGCACCCGCCGTTCCTGGCCCGCTTGCGGTCACCTTGACCCAGCCGCGGTGGATGTCTACGAACGGCTAGCTGGTGTGGATACTGCCCCAGGCCACGCGGGTGCTGTGCTCACTGTGAGAGCTGCCATTAAAGCCACGGATCTCGAAATCTTCCAGATGGCTAAGTGGTTTGCAGCCTGCTGCTGCGGATATGCACATAAAGAGTGCGCTGCCCGGAAGGCGTAGCGCCGCCACAGGTAAGGACGGGGTCTGACGAAACGATGCACGAGGGAAGTTAACTTCGGGGCAGCAGAGGAGGTGATTGGGGTCTTCGAGTCTGGTAGAGATGATCGACCAGACTCTGATCATAAAGCACTCGTCTTGTCGAGGGAGATTAGCGAATGGCGCTTCTAGAGGAAATGCGGGTTCTCGTGGGCGATCTTGAGCTGGCTGCCTCGCGCCGTGCCGGGGAAGAGCGCGAGCGGCAGGAGGCTGCCGCGCAGGACGCCCGTGAGCGTGCCAGGGAAGGACGTGAGCGGCAGGAGGCTGCCGCGCAGGACGCCCGTGAGCGTGCGGCAAGGACAGCCAGCCGCCGGATCGAGGTCGGGGAGACGCTGAACGGGTTTCACCAACAGCGCGCCACGGTGACGTGGGGCGCCGGTGGGCGTGGGGCGGGCATAGCCGGCCTGCGGGGCGCGCTAAGCGGGGGTCACCGGGATCGTGATGCGCAGGATGCCGCTGAGCGTGCGGCGAGCATAGCCGGACTGCCAAACGAGGTCGCGGAGATGCTGAGCGGTTTTCACCAGGACCGTCTCGTGCAATCTGCGTGGGACGCCCTCGGGCGCGTGGAGGATGAGCGTGATCGGCAGGCGACTGCGGCGCAGGACGCCCGTGAGCGTACGGCGGAGATCCTCGGGTTTAGGGGGATCTGGAGCGATCACGCCGCCACGATGGGAAGCGTCTGATGAGTTTCCCATAATGGGGCGTACACGCTTCCTTCACACCGGCCTAGGCCGGGCCGAGCACGGCGCGGAGCGTCCGCTCCCCCATGGCGGCCAGTTCCGGGTTGTCGGCCGAGTGGGCCACGAACACCAGTCCCAGCACGAGGGCCCAGCCCCGGGCCCGGTCCCACAGGGAGCCGCCGGGCGCTCCGTGCTGGCTCGCGGCCGCATAGGCGGCCCTGAACGCCTCATGGCACTCGGCGGGCAGCAGCATCCAGGCCACCGACAGGTCGGTGGCCGGATCGCCCGCGGTAATGTCCCCGAAGTCGATTACCCCGCTGAGGCGCCCATGACGGACCAGGATGTTGCCGGGGTGCAGGTCGCCGTGCAGCCACACCGGCGGCCCCTCCCAGGCCCGCGCGGCCAGCGCCGCCTCCCAGGCGGCGAGCAGCGCCGCACGGCCGGCCCGGCCCGCCGCGGCGTCCAGGTTCTGGATCACCGTCTCGTGGCGCTGGGCGAGCGGGATGCCACGGCTGGGGTTGGCCGGAGCATCGGGCGGGGCAGGCGCGTGCAGGGCAGCCAGGAACCCGCCCAGGCAGGCGGCGGCGTCCTGCAGGTCTGCCGGCGGCTCGAGCCAGGCCGCCCGCCCGGGCAGGAACCCCACGATGCTCCACGGCCACGGGTAGCCCGGGCCGGGCTGCCCGGCCCGCACCGGCGCGGGAACCGGCAGCGGGAGCCGGGGGGCGAGCACCGGCAGCCACCTCAGCTCGTGCCTGATCAGCTGGACCGCCGCGGCCCGCCGTGGTAGCCGGGCGATGAGGTCCGGGCCGATGCGGCACAGGACGTTGTCCCAGCCGTTGGCCAGCACGGTGACCGGCAGCTGAGCCAGATCGGGATGCTGGGCGGCCAGCAGTCGCCGTACCAGCCCGGCGGAGACGTCCACCTCCGCAGCCGGCATCGGGCGGGGGCTCATGGTCCGACCCTAGCCCGGCCGGCCCGGCCCGGCAGGCGGCCGCACGTGGGCGGGCAGGCGCCTGCGCCCGGCGGCCCGGACCGGTTCACCGCCGGCGCCATTTTCCAGGTTTCTGGCAACCGCGGCTGACATGGGCTGGCGGGCCCCGCGCTCGCCTACTGTGATGCCATGCCATCGCTGTCCGAACTGCTTGCCCGGTGGCGCGACGACCTGGCGGCCTGGGCCATCCCCGGGCACATCACCGAGGCAGTGAGTGACTCGCCGTGGGTGCTACCCCGGCAGGTGTTCGCCCGCCGGGCCGACCGGCTGCGCCGCGCCCCGGCCGGGCCGTCCTACGAACGTGAGTGCACGGCGCTCGATCCGCCGGGCACCGTGCTCGACGTGGGCGCGGGCGCCGGGGCCGCCTCTCTGCCGCTGGCCGCACGGGCCACCGGGCTGGCCGCCCTGGACTCCGACCCGGAGATGCTGGACCTGCTGGCCGGGCGGGCCCGCGCCGCCGGCAGGCTGGCCACCCTGATCTACGGCCGCTGGCCGGACATGGCCGCCGAGACCCCCACCGCGGACCTGGTGACCTGCCATCACGTGCTCTACAACGCACCGGATCTGGGCCCGTTCATCGAGGCGCTGACCGGGCACGCGCGGCGCCAGGTGGTCGTCGAGATGACGGCAGCCCACCCGCTGGCGTCGCTCAACCCGTTGTGGCTGCACTTCCACGGGCTGCGCCGGCCGGAGGGACCCACGGCCGCCGACGTCCTCGCCATCCTGGACGCGATGGGGCTGCAGGCAGGGCACACTGAATGGAATCGCCCGGGTGAGGCGGATTACCCGACAATGAGGGAGCTAGTGGACGTGACCAGGCGCCGGCTGTGCCTGCCACCGGAACGCGCCGGCGAGGTGGAAGCGGTGCTCCGGGGACACGGGCTGTGCGGTGATCAGCCTGCTGACCTTGGCACGTCCGGGCGTGCAGCGGTCACCATCTGGTGGGAGGGCGCGGCATGAGCGACTTGTCAGACAGCTGGTTCCGTGAACCGGCGCCGCGGCCGTCCCAGCAGGCGCCGTCCGGGCGCGGGTATCCGGGCGCCAGCGAGCCGACCGAGAGCCTGTCGGCGGGCGGCTACCCGGGAGCGAGCACCTGGCCGGAGCAGCCCCCGGTGCGCGCCGGGCAGGGCGGGCGGAACGCCGGGCCCGGTTACTCCGGGCGGGGTTCCTCGGGGCGGGGTTCCTCGGGGCGGGGTTCCTCGGGCGGCCGCGGCCGCCGGTGGCTGCGGCCCCGCCGGGTCCTGGGCATCATCGCCCTGCTGGTCGTGGTCATCCTGATCTTCACCGGCGCGATGTACTTCTACCTGAACTCCAAGCTGACCCGGGCCAACGTGCTGGTCAACTACGCCGGGCGGCCGGTGGCCGGGGCCGGGGCGAACTGGCTGATCACCGGGGACGACAGCCGCCAGGGACTGACCCCGCAGCAGCAGCGCGAGCTGGCCACCGGGAAGGCCAGTTCCATCACCGGCGCACGCTCGGACACCATCATGCTGCTGCACATACCGTCCAACGGCCTGCCGCCCGTCCTGATCAGCATCCCGCGTGACTCGTACGTGAAGATCCCCGGCTACGGCATGAACA
The DNA here is from genome assembly GCA_963829725.1 of uncultured Actinomycetes bacterium. Taxonomy (GTDB): domain Bacteria; phylum Actinomycetota; class Actinomycetes; order Streptosporangiales; family Streptosporangiaceae; genus RYN-230. The sequence continues at coordinate 229,104 of CAWHJW010000002.1, forward strand.
AGATCAACGCTGCCTTCGCCTTCGGCGGCCCCAAGCTGCTCGCGGAGACTCTGCAGAACGCCACCGGGCTGCAGATCAATCACTACATGGGCATCGGGTTCGGCGGCCTGGTCCACGTGGTGGACGCGGTCGGCGGGGTGCGGATGTGCATCCCGCGCAACCTGAACGACCCCGCCTCGGGGCTGCACCTGAAGAAGGGCTGCCAGACCCTGGACGGCGCCCAGGCGCTCGGCTTCGTCCGCACCCGCCACCTGTTCGCCACCCAGGACCTGCAGCGCGAGCAGGACCAGCGGGCGTTCATGAAGGCGCTGCTGAGCAAGATGACCAGCACGGGGAACCTGATCAACCCGTTCGCGGTCATCCCGGCGACGGTCGGCGCGGCGGACGCGCTCACGGTGGACAGCGGGACGCAGCTGTACCAGCTGGCCCAGGTCGCCTTCGCGCTCCGGCACCCGGAGAGCACCACCATGCCGATTGGCAGTGAGCCGCAGCTGGCCGTGGGTGACGTGGTGATCTGGAACCAGGCCGAGGCACAGCAGCTATTCAACGCGCTGAAGAACGACCAGGCGGTGCCCAAGAACCTGATCACCGGCGCGCGGGCCGGCTAGCGGCGCTAGCCTGCCGGCGGCAGCTGCCCGGCGGCCGAAATTGACCGGCCGCCGGCTCAGATTGCACGCGCGCCGAGTGTGACATTTGGGACTCTTGCGCTTATCGTGCCCGCCTCCGTACCATGCGTCGCATCCCATACCGCTGGTAGCGTGGCCGGAGGTCAGTTTTGAGGACCGGCAGTATCCCCAGCATGAGCCGCCCGCACGGCTTGTCCCTGCGCGAGGCGGAGATCATGACCCTGATCGCGGCGGGTCACTCCAATGGCGAGATCGCCTCGCAGCTCGTGCTGGCCGAAAAGACGGTAAAGAACCACGTGAACCGCATTTATGCCAAGCTGGGCGCGCAGTCGCGCGCGGCCGCGATCTCCCGCTGGGGCGACGCTGGCACCGGCATGAGCTGACCCCCGGCTGGCCTGCGGCTGGAACTTGTGTGACCATGAGATCAAGCCCAGGGGGTTTTCAGGAAATCTTCAGGTTGACTCCGGAAGATGCAGGTCATGACCATGCCGCAGGTGAGTGGGCGGACCCAGGCGGCTGCCCGGCTGCTCGTCGTCGAAGACGAGCCCAATATTCTGGAACTGCTGTCCGCCAGCCTCCGCTACGCGGGGTTTGACGTGCTCACCGCCACCGGCGGTACCGAGGCGGTACAGGCAGCGCAGCGCCACCGGCCCGACCTGATCGTGCTCGACGTGATGCTGCCGGACATGGACGGCTTCGATGTGGTCCGGCGGCTGCGGGGCGGCGGCGCGCGGATCCCCGTGGTGTTCCTCACGGCCCGGGACGCCACCGAGGACAAGATCCGCGGCCTGACCCTGGGCGGCGACGACTACGTGACCAAGCCGTTCAGCCTGGAGGAGGTCATCGCCCGGATCCGCGCGGTGCTGCGCCGGACGCACGGCGACGGCGCGGAGCCCACCCCCCGGCTCAAGTTCGCCGACCTGGAACTGGACGAGGAGAGCCACGAGGTGTGGCGGGCGGGCCAGCCCATCCAGCTGTCCCCGACCGAGTTCAAGCTGCTCCGGTACTTCATGGGCAACGCCAACCGGGTGCTGTCCAAGATGCAGATCCTGGACCACGTCTGGGACTACGACTTCCGCGGTGACACCGGGATCGTGGAGTCCTACGTGTCCGTGCTGCGCCGCAAGGTGGACACCGCCGAGCCCCGCCTCATCCACACCCTGCGCGGAGTCGGCTACGTGCTCCGCCTGCCCACCTCCTGACCGGCAGGCATGACAGCGACGTCCCGGCCGCACCGCTCGTGGGAGAAGCTCCGCGGGCTGCCAGGGCATACCCCGCTGCGGGTCAAGATGCTCACCGCCCTTCTTTCCCTGGTCGCCATCGCCCTGATCTTCATCAGCGTCGTTGGCGTCGCCGTGTTCCGGAGCTACCAGCTCAATCGCGCCAACGACCAGGTCACCAACCTGTTCTGGAGCGAGATCAGCCTCCTCAAGAACCACCCCATGCACGGGCCGCCCAACTTCGTTGACCCACTCGGCCCCTACCTGCTGGCCGTGGTGGCCCAGGGGTCCTCGCTCCAATCTCAAGCGGCACAGCAGGGATTCTCCTCGACAACATCCCTGCCGGATGTACCGACGAGTGCATCGTGGCTGGCGGCCAACCAGAACAAAGTGGTCAACGTGCCAGCCATCTCCGGCGGGGACAACTGGCAGGTGATCACCACGAAGATCACCATCACCACGAGCGACTTCCTCGGGCAGAGCAGCCAGTCCGCCACGCTGATCGCCGGCGTTGACCTTGGCGACATCAACGGGACAATCGGCCAGCTGTCCCGGATCGACGCGCTGGTCAGCCTGGCCATCATCCTGGCGCTCGCCGTCGTGGGCATCGCGATCGTCCGGAGCAGCCTGCGGCCGCTGAGGGACATCGAGCAGACCGCGGAGGCCATCGCGGCCGGTGACCTGTCCCGCCGGGTGCCCGACCGGGACCCGCACACCGAGGTGGGCCTGCTGGGCCGGTCGCTGAACACCATGCTGGCCCAGATCGAGTCGTCCTTCGACGCCCGCAGCCGCTCCGAGGCGGCGGCCCGCCGGTCGGAAGAACGGATGCGCCAGTTCGTCGCGGACGCCTCGCACGAGCTGCGCACGCCGCTGACGGCCATGCGCGGCTACGCCGAGTACTACCGGCAGCGTGGCGGGATCCAGGACGAGGACGCGCCGGCCGCCAACGGCACCCATGCCAACGGCGGGGGCCAGCTGAGCCGCGCCGACCTGGACCGGATCATGCAGCGGGTGGAGCAGGAATCGGCGCGGATGGGCGTGCTAGTCGAGGACATGCTGCTGCTGGCCCGGCTGGACCAGCAGCGGCCCATCGAGCGGCGCCCCGTTCGACCTGCTCACCCTGGCCGCGGACGCGGTCCAGGACGCGCGGATCATCGCCCCGGGCCGGGCGATCGACCTGAACGTGGGCTCGGCGGCCGCCTTCCTGGTGCTCGGCGACGAGGTGCGGCTGCGCCAGGTCATCGGCAACCTGATGAGCAACGCGCTGAGCCACACCCCGGACGGCACTGCCATCTCGCTGCGCATCCTGGCCGGCCCCGGCGGCCGGTGCCCTCCGTCGTGCTGGAGGTCGCCGACCAGGGCCCCGGGATGAGCCCCGAGCAGGCGGAACACGTCTTCGAGCGGTTCTACCGGGGCGACCAGGCGCGGACCAGGAAGGCCGGCGGCACGGGGCTGGGCCTGGCCATCGTGGCCGCCCTGGTCGCCGCGCACGGCGGCACCGTGACGCTGGACACGGCCCCCGGCCAGGGCGCGACCTTCCGGATCACCCTGCCACTCGCTCCCGAGGCGCAGCGCGACGATACCGACCAGGGCGCCGACGAGATCGGCGGCGATGACGAGCCCCGCTCTCCCGGCACAGCCCTGGCTGACCCGCCCCGGACGGGGCGTTCAGGCGGCTAGGGCGGCGCGTGCAGCGTCGAGCACGGGCTGCCGGTAGGCCGCGCCGAACAGGCAGGCGTGCACCAGCAGCGGGTGCAGCTGGTGCAGCGGCACCCGGGCGCGCCACCCGGGCGCGAGCGGCGCCACGTCCGTGTAGGCGCGGAGGATCCGGTCCAGGTAGGGCGCGCCGAACAGGGCCAGCATGGCCAGGTCGGTCTCCCGGTGGCCGCCCTGCGCGGCCGGGTCGATCAGAGCGCCGCGGCCCCCGGACCACAGCACGTTCCCGGACCAGCAGTCGCCGTGGATGCGGCTGGGCGGCTCGGGCGGGCCGGCCAGCGCGCCGATCCGGCTGACCACCTCCTCGACCACCGCGGTGCCCGCCGCGCCCAGCGTGCCGGTGTCCGCGGCGCGCCGGAGGTAGGGCAGCAGCCGCTTGCTGGCGTACCAGCTCGCCCAGTCCCCGGCGCTGCTGGCCACCGCCGGGCCGGCCGCCACGGCCGGCGCGTCGCCGGTACGGTCACCGAGCGGGAGGCTGGCGATGTACCCGGGCCATGGCGTGCCGAACCGGGCCGCCCCGGCCGCGTGCAGCACGGCGAGGTCGCGCCCGAACTGCTCGGCCGCGTGCGCGTCGGGCGCGCCGGCGGGCAGCCAGGCCACGGCCAGCGTGGCCTCATCCCAGCCGAGCACCTCCGGCACCCTGACGGAGCGGGCCTCGGCCAGCCAGCGCAGCCCGCGCGCCTCGGCCTCGAAGATCCCGCCGAGGTCGCCCGCGGCCACCTTGGCGAACACGGCCCGGCCGTCGGCCAGCCTCACCCGGTAGTGCGACCACAGGTGCGCTGACCCGACCGGGACCGCCTCGGCAACGGCGCTGCCGATGACCTGCTCCAGCCGCTCCGCCAGCCGCGGGCCGGCCAGGCCGGGCGTGCTCACCTGCTGCCCGGTTCCGCGGCCGGGGCTTCCAGCAGCGTGGCGAGCTGCCCGGCCAGGCCGCGCACTGCCGCCTGCACCAGGTCCAGGGCGAGCGCGTAGTCCTCGGCGGCACCGCCGTACGGGTCGGGGACCTGACCGGAGAACAGGTCGTCCCCGGTGCCGCGTCCCGGGTCGAAGGAGCGGAACAGCGCCAGCCTGGGCCCGGCCGCCTCCGCGTCCGGGGCCATCTCCCGCAGGTCCTCCAGGTTGGCCAGGTCCATGGCCAGCACCAGGTCCTTGCCGGCGAACCAGGACGGCTGGAACTGCCGCGCCCGGTGCGCCGACCCGTCGTACCCGCGCCGTCCCAGCTCAGCCCGGGCGCGGCGGTCCATCGGGCCGCCCACATGCCAGTCCCCGGTCCCGGCGCTGTCCACCTCGACGAGCCCGCCCAGGCCGGCCCGGCCGAGTTCGGCGCGCGCCGCCACCTCGGCCATCGGCGAACGGCAGATGTTCCCCAGGCAGACGAAGCAAATCCGGTAGGGCCGCAACGGCCGGCGCGGGGCAGGAGGGACCGGCAACGCGGATGTTTCTGCGGGCATGGGACCAGAATGCCCGACCCGCGGAGTGCTCACGCCCCCGATCGTCGCAGGTTGCGCCGCTGCACGGCAGGCGAAAAGACCATGTCACCATAATCAGGTGTCCCAGATCACCGAATACCGCTCGCTGTCCTACTGGCTCAGCTCGCCCGGGGAGGACCTGACTCCGGGGGACCCGCTGCCGGGCGACACCGACGTGGACGTGGCCATCGCCGGGGCCGGCTTCACCGGCCTGTGGACCGCGTACTACCTGGCGCAGGCCGAACCCGGACTGCGGATCGCCGTGTGCGAGCGGGAGATCGCCGGCTTCGGTGCCTCAGGGCGCAACGGTGGCTGGTGCTCGGCGCTGTTCCCGGCCTCGCTGGCCAAGCTGGAGCGGATGGCGGGCCGCCGCGCCGCGGTCGCCATGTACCGGGCCATGCAGGCATGCGTGGACGAGGTGGGCCGGGTGGCCGCCGCCGAGGGCATCGACTGCCACTGGGTCAAGGGCGGCACGCTCCAGCTGGCCCGGTCCCCGGCCCAGCTGGAGCGGGCCCGCGAGGAGGTGGCGGAGGCGCGGTCGTACGGGTTCGGGCCCGGCGACCTCCGGCTGCTGTCCGCGGCCGAGACCGCGGAGCGGGTACGCGCCTCCGCGGTGCTGGGCGCCACGTACACGCCGCACTGCGCCGCCATCCACCCGGCCCGGCTGGCCCGCGGGCTGGCGGCGCTGCTGCGCCGCCGCGGGGTCGCCGTGTATGAGCAGACACCGGTCACCGAGATCGCCCCGCGGCGGCTGCGCACCCCGTACGGAACGGTGCGGGCGCAGTACGTGATCCGGGCCACCGAGGGCTATACGCCGCGGCTGCCCGGCCTGCACCGCGCGCTGGCCCCGGTGTACTCGCTGATGATCGCCACCGAGCCACTCCCCCCGGCGATCTGGGACGAGATCGGCCTGGCTGGCCGGCCGACGTTCGGGGACTACCGGCACCTGATCATCTACGGCCAGCGCACCGCGGACGGCCGGCTCGCGTTCGGCGGCCGGGGCGCGCCCTACCACTTCGGCTCGACGGTGCGGCCGGAGTTCGACCGCTCCCCGGCCGTGTTCAGCGCGCTGCGGCGGTCGCTGGCCGACCTGTTCCCGGCGCTCAGCAGGGTGGGCGGAGCGGGCGGGATGACGGTGACGCATGCCTGGGGCGGCCCGCTGGGCGTGCCACGGGACTGGTGCGCCTCGGCCGGGCTGGACCGCGCGACCGGCCTGGGCTGGGCGGGCGGGTACGTCGGCGACGGGGTGGCCACCACCAACCTGGCCGGGCGGACCCTGGCCGACCTGGTGCTCGGGCACGACTCGGAGATCACCCGGCTGCCCTGGGTCGGTCACCAGTCGCCGCCGTGGGAGGCCGAACCGCTGCGCTGGCTCGGCGCCAATGCTGGCCTGCAGGCGATGAGCTGGGCCGACCGCTGGGAGGCGCGGACCGGGCACCCCTCCAGGCTGGCCCAGTTCGCCGGCCGGTTCCTGGGCGGCTGACCCTGCCCGGCCCGCCGCCCGGGGCGGCCGCCCCGGGGCGGCCTGGCCGCCCGGGGCGGCCGGGAACGGTCAGCCGGGGCAGCCCGGGGCCGCCGGCCGGCGGCCCCGGGCGGCCCGGGGCAGTGCGGCTACCGCTGCCCGAACGAGGCGGCCCTGGCCAGGGCCGGCACGAACTTCGCGGCGTCGATCGTGCCCCAGCCGCTGGCCAGGTCGTAACCGGCCGTGGCGGGGTACCCGGTGACCCCGGCGAAGCTGTTGTCGCCGGCCATGATGTCCACCAGCCCGGTGCCCGGCACGCCATGGCGGGCGGCCGCGCCGAGGGCGTACAGCGCCGGGTTGATCAGGCCCAGCCGGTGCCCGGCGACCTGGTCGGCCAGCGCGACGATGCCGGAGAAGATCGGTGACGCCTCACTGGTCCCGCCGATGATGTACCACCCGGCCCCGCCAGTCCCGCCGAAGGACCAGTAGACCCAGCAGCCGCCGTTGACCGCGGCGCTCATCGAGATGTCCGGGGTGCCGCGGTGGCTGCCGGTCACGCCGATCTGGTACAGCGGCCGGGAGAAGACCGCGGAGACGCCGCCGCCGCCCGCGCCGTACCCGTCATTCCACACCGAGTCCGGCTGGATCCGGTTACCCGCGTTGTCCAGGTAGAGCTGCGAGCCGCCGACGGAGGTGACCAGCGGGTCAGAGGACGGCCAGGAGTTCACCCGGTACGGGTACAGCGTCGAGCCGTCGAGCTCGTAGTCGGTGGCACCGGCGTCACCGGAGGCACCGAGCACCGTCACATGATGGGCGTAGGCGTCCTTGAAGGCATAACGCAGGTCCAGCAGGCTTGAGTAGTTGCCCTGGCTGAACCCGGGGAAGGTGTTCTCGGTGGCGCCGAAGCTCTGCGAGATCACGTCACCGATACCGGCGTTGATCAGCGATTTCTCGGCGTTCATCATCTCCGGGAAGCCGGTCACGCCCTCGGTCTCGGCGACCGCGGTCTCGGCCAGGACGATCTTCGCGCCGGGGGCGATGGAGTGCGCGTACTCCACGTCGAGGGTCGTCTCCTCGGCCCAGCCCACCTCGGCGGAGTTGGTCGGGTCGAAGGCGGGCACGTTACCGAACTTGACGATCTGCAGATCGGGATTGGGCAGGCCGAACTGCTTGTCGAACGTCTTGATGTCGCTGCTGATCGTGGGCGATCCGTACGAGTTGACGATGACGATCGTCCGGCCCGCGCCGGTGATTCCGCGCTGGTAGAGCGGATTGAGGTCGTAGGCCGCCTGGTATTGCAGCGGCGTGTAGCACCGGATGTGGATGGCGGCCAGGCAGTCCGACGTGGTCAGCGGGGCCGGGTGCACCAGGCCGGTCAGGAGGGGCCCGCTCAGCGCGGGCCGCGGTGCCACCGGGGCGGCGTGGCCGGCAGCGGTGGCCGCGCCGGGCGCGGCCAGCGCGACCAGGCTGGTGGCCGCCATCAGCGGGAGGGCCCGCGAGGCGAGCCGGCCGGTGCGGGATCCGGTGCGGGATCCGCTGCGGCCAGCGCCGGGACCAGGGTCACGACGCGGCTTGCCGATTCTGGTTGTCATGCCTCTCCTTCATCGCGGCCAGGCCAGCCACCGGCATGGTGGGACAGCGGCGGCCCGGGCGCGGGTTCTCGGGCCCGGCGCGGTCCGCCGGGCTTCCCACCCTCAGCACTGGTCCGTTATCCCACAGCGCCCCGCCCGCGTCGATGCTTTTGCCCCTATATGGGAGGAGTACGAGGGCCCGACATTCCGTGAGGTGCTCGGGCTTCCCCGGCCGCGCAGCATGTTCGCACCCGCTGAACAGCCAGTCTCTTAGCACGTGAGCGCAGGGCTGGCCGGTTCAGCGCAGCAGCGGCAGCAGATGCTCGGTGATCAGCTCCAGCTGCTCATGGCGGCGCTCGCTGAGCAACTCGAAGATGAATGCCCGCCGGCGACGGCCATTCGATGGCCCTACCACGCGGGAGCCAAGCTCAGCGGCCTCGGGTGCTTCCAGGTCAACCCGCTGATCAAGGACTACCATGGGCCCGCCTGCGCCTATGTCGCCAATCCCTTCGGCGGTTACCAGGTCAACAGCCTTGGGCAGCGTTTCGTTGACTGCGATTACTGGTCCGGCCAGATGATGGCCGAGGCGGCACGAAGGTGCAGCGCAGGCACTCGGCGGGACAGCGCCAGACGGCGTGATCGGGACAACGCCAGGCGGCGTGATCGGGACAGCGCCAAGGCGGCCGCCGACCCGCACGCCGATGTCCGGAAGGCAGTCGTGCTCTCCATCGCCCGGTGGGTCACCCGCGCTGAGGCGGCGGCCGTGCTGCGGACCCGCTGCACGACAGCGACGCCGATGTGCGCCGCTACGCCCGGCGGGCCTGGCCCAGGCCCGCTCCCGCGCCTAGCATGGGCTCGTGCCGCTGCTCCACCCGCTGGTTGACGCGCAAGCCCTGGCCGCCCAGCTTGGCCATCCCGCGCTGCGGGTATTCGACGCCACCGTGCACCTCCGCCGTGCGGCGGAGGGAGGCCCCTATACGGTCGAGGCCGGGCGCCCCGGATATGAGCAGGCGCATATCCCCGGGGCTGCGTTCGCGGACATCCCGGGCGAGCTATCGGACACGGGTTCGCCGTACCCCTTTGCGGTGCCGTCCGCCGGTGCCTTCGCCGCGGCCGCGGGCGGGCTGGGCATCGGCGCGGGGACGCATGTCGTGGCCTACGCGCAGGCGTCGCCGATGTGGGCCACCCGGCTGTGGTGGCTGCTGCGGTACTTCGGTTTCGACGACGTGAGCGTGCTGGACGGCGGGCTGCCGGCGTGGCTGGCTTACGGGCTGCCCACCGAGCCGGGCGACGTCCGCTACCCGCCTGCCCGGTTTACCGCCCGGCCCCGGCCCGAGTTGCTGGCCGTCCTCGGCGATGTCCGGGCGGTGGTCGGCGGGGGCGCGCGGGCGTGCCTCCTGAACGCGCTCCCGGAGGACGCCTTCCGCGGTGAGGGCCCGGGAGCATACAGCCGTCCCGGGCGGATTCCGGGGAGCATCAGCCTGCCAGCGGCCCGCCTGCTCGATCCGGCCACCAACCGGTTCCGGCCGCTTCCCCAGCTGGAGGCTGCGGTGGCCGCCGCTGGCGTGCGCGGCGGCGAATCGGTCATCGCCTACTGCGGCGGCGGCATCTCGGCCACGGTTGACCTGTTCGCCCTGTGGCTGACGGGGCGGGCTGATGCCCGCCTCTACGATGGCTCACTCACCGAATGGAGCGCCGATCCGGCGCTGCCCCTGGAGACAGGCTGAGCCCGGGACGGGGTCGCCAGGTGAACTGCCGGCCTGCGTCATGCGCAGGCGTCTCCGCGGCGTTGTCCACGAACACGTTCGCGCGCTCGGGGATCTGTTCCCCGGCGCGGATCTCCTCTCTCCTGTCGGGCCCACATGGCCGCCTACGGCCGGTACATGCCCCAGTCGGCCCGGCGGCCCAGCCGGCGGCAGCGGACCCCGGCTGGCGCGTCCACCCACACCAGGCAGGACAGGTAGGGGAGCGGTGCGGCGCACCCCGACTCCGCAGCCCTCGACCACGAGCACAGGCCGCGGTGGTACCTCCACCCATCCGGCGAGCGCCAGCTGGTCCCAGTCGTACCGGCGCCAGCGGCCCGTGAGCCCATGTGCCGCGGGACGCAGGACCCTGTCGAGCAGCAGGTCGATGGACTCGGCCAGGCCGTCCCACCCGCGCACCAGGTCGTCGGTGTTCAGCGGCTGCGTGCCCAGCACCGCAGCGAGGCGGGCGGCGAAGAACCCCTTGCCGGACCCGGAGTACCCGTTGACGGCGACCACGCGGCAGTGCCGCCCGTCCCCGGCCGGGAGCGCCAGGATAGCCTCAGCCGCTGCGGCGGCATCCGGGCCGGCCAAGAAAACTTAAGGATCTGTCATGACAGCACACTGGCCAGTGCCCGCCGGGCTGCACACGTCCTCGGCCCAGCTCCCCGTCGAGGGCAGGCTGCCGTCTTTCGACCGCGCTACCGGGTGGCTCAACTCGCCGCCGCTGGCGCCGGCCGGCCTGCGCGGCAAGGTCGTCCTCGTCGGCTTCTGGACCTACACCTGCATCAACTGGCTCCGCCAGCTTCCCTACCTTCGCGCCTGGGCCGGGAAATACGCCGGCCACGGGCTGGTCGTGATCGGGGTGCACACCCCCGAGTTCCCGTTCGAGCACAACCTCGGCAACGTCCGCCGCGCCGTGCAGGACATGCGGGTCGATTACCCGGTCGCGGTCGACAACGACTACGCGGTCTGGAGTGCCTTCGCCAACCACTACTGGCCCGCCCTGTACTTCGCCGACGCGCAGGGGCGTATCCGGCATCACCACTTCGGCGAAGGCGAATACCAGCAGTCGGAAATGGTTATCCAGCAACTGCTGGCCGAGGCCGGATCCGCCGGAGCAGGTCATGAGCTGGTGTCAGTCGATGCCCGTGGCGCAGAAGCCCCGGCCGACTGGGCCAGCCTGAGATCACCTGAGAACTACACCGGCTACGAGCGCACCGAGAACTTCGCGTCCCCCGGCGGGGCGGTACTCGGCAAGCGTCACGCCTACAGCGCCCCGGCGGCACTGAGGCGCAATCACTGGGCCCTGTCCGGGGACTGGACGGTGGAGGAACAGGCCGCCACGCTCAACGAGGCCGGCGGCCAGATCGCTTACCGCTTTCACGCCCGCGATCTCCACCTGGTCATGGGCCCGGCAGCACCAGGCACCCCGGTGCGGTTCCACGTGCGCATCGACGGGCAGCCGCCGGGTGCGGCTCATGGGGTCGATGTCGACGACGGAGGCAGCGGAACGGTGGCCGATCAGCGGCTGTACCAACTCATCCGGCAGCCTGGCCCAATATCAGATGGCACCTTCGAGATTACCTTCTTCGGTCCCGGCGCTCAGGCCTACGCGTTCACCTTCGGCTAGGCCAGGGGGTTACGCGGTGTAGCTACGGGGGACCGGCCAGTATCAGGGCGCGCCTTCTCCTGTTCCGCGCGGAAGCCGCAGACCGGGCTCGCGTCGTCTACATGCCGGACACCACCTGGCCAGTAAGCGGATATCCGCCAGGCTCATCCCGGAGTCGCCGAAACACCCGGTTCCGATGTCGTCTTAGGGTTTCGGCACGTCAGCAACGATTCGCTCGCGCTCGCCTTCCCGGTCCCGCCTGACGCCTCAACCAGCGCCTTTTCCTCATCGCTCACCACGACGGTCTTCAGCCGACGCAGCATGAGGTGTGAAGCCTCCCTCCGCAGGGCGGCTCCGAAGGGCCACGAAACCTTCATCTCCCGCACAGCACCGCATCAAGGACTCGTTCCTACATCAGGTCCTCCTTGCGTTCAGGACACACTTCGGCACCCACAGGGTGACGGTATCCCCTTGCCTGGGTGGTGGCGTAGCGTTTGGTGATGGTGGGGGCGCGGGCGGGTGTTTTGAGTCACCGTACAGGCCGCCGCCATGCGCCAACTGTGGGGCGCAGCGCACTGGCAAGCGCACTGGCGACGAGGCGGAACCGCGCCGCCGTCATCACGTGGTCTGCGTGGTGCGCGAAGAACTAGCGGAGAAGTTTATAACCATGAAAATGCATAATCTCGATTATAGAGTGACCTGTCCTGGATGCGGTAGGCAGCACGAGTCACTACCGTGTCCTAATTGCCATTCGACGGCTGGATACAGATTCGTAAACTTCATTAGCCCCGCCGGCACCGTGCGATGTGAGAACTGCCAGCTAGACGTGCGTCAATGGCGCTGACCATGCGGAACCCTGATCGACATTCGACTGCTCATTGACAAGGCTCCGGGCTGCTTTATCGCTACAGAGATCTACGGAGCCGACTCCGTCCAAGTGGCTTTATTGCGCAAGTTCCGCGACCTGTGGGGTTTCTAAACTCGGCTACCGGCGTTGAGCTGGGCTTTCATGCGGCCCGCTCGTATTCGTTGATGAGGCCGCCGAGGACGGCCCGGCGCTTGATCCGCTCCTGGGAGGGGTTGGCGGCAGGGTGGTCGGGCCGGGCGGGTGGAGTTGGCGGCTGCGGTGGGGTCTTCGTCCGTTGTAGTGGGCCTCGTACTGGGCCAGGATGGCGCGCAGGTGCCGCTGGCCGAAGATCAGCATCCGGTCGGTGACCTCGGTCCGGGCGGTGAGCACGAACCGCTCCGCAAAGCGTTCGCCCGCGGGCGGTGGAGGCGGGATCTTCACGGCCTGGATGCCGGCGGCGGCGAGGACCGCGTCGAACGAGTCGGTGAACTGCCCGGCCCGGTCGCGGACCAGGAACTGGAAGTCGGCGGCGCCGTCGCCGAGGTCCATCAGGAGGTTGCGGGCCTACTGGGTGGTCCACGGCCCGTCTGGATGGGCGGTGACCCCGAGGATGTGCACGTACCGGCTCTGGACCTCGATGACGAACAGGCAGGACAGGCGCTGCAGGTCAGCGCGCAGTCGATGTGGAAGAAATCGGCGGCGAGCATGGTCGCGGCCTGGGTGCGCAGGAACTGCAGCCAGGTCGTGTCGGTCTGCCGTTTCGGCGCGGGGCGGGATCTTCAGCGCTCTGAGGACCCGGCGGATCGTGGAGGCACTGACCCGGTGGCCGAGCTTGAGCAGCTCACCCTGGATCCGCTGGTATCCCCAGCCGTGATTCTCGCGGGCGACCTGCCCGATCAGCACGGCGATCTCAGCGGTGACCGGCGGACGGCCCGTCCTGTGCGGATAGGTCTGCTTCCGGGTGACGAGGCGGCGGTGCCACCGAAGCATGGTTTCCGGGGTGACCAGCCGGTGCGTCCGCAGGCTTGTGGGCAGGAGCCGGATCCGCGCGGCGAGGACCGCGCGGTCGGCCCAGTCCGCGCGCGGACGGGGACGGGTACGGCGCAGCACCGCAACCTCATACCGCAGCACGAGGCGCTCAAGGTCCTTGGACGCCGTTGACCTGCCCAGCAGGATCAGCCAGACGGCCGAGCCGGACCAATATCGCGTAAAGCAGGTGGAGAGGCACGGATGATCATCATGGCCCACCGCGGACGCTGACGGTGGCGCATCGCTGCAGATCAGAGGCCAGGCGGACTTCTGGTACCCCGCAGGCGAATGGGCTGGAGGCACGACCCGCGATGATGCGGTCCCGCTGGGGCGGATGACCTCCACTGCGGTGGTCCGTGGGATGAGCGGTGCTCGGTGGTCCGTGAGACGAAGACCCCAGGCAATTCAATCCCTGTAGCCGACTTGCCATTCGTTGTGGGCTTCGGCCAGGACCGCGCAAGCGCGCAGCCGAGCGGGGCCGTCGGGCTGAGATCACACAAGGATCCGCCAATCGCGGCCGTCTTCCCCCAGGTCGTAGACCTCATCTGCCCGGCATGCCGGGCACCGGTAGGCGAACAGGCGCCGTATCGGCCGTGCGCGGACTCGTTCCGGCTGGAGGTAGGTCCGCCCGTAGGGCAGCCGCTGCTGCTGGAGCACAGTCACCGTCGCCCCAGGCTCCGGCGCCACCAGGCCGATGGCCGTCCAGGGCTGCCCGTCATACCCGCAGCGGGCGCAGACAACCTCGATATGCATCGGCCGCGGGGCTATCTTCCAGCCCACCCAGTGCACTGGCCGTCCGTCGAGTTCGGACACCGGGGGCGGGCACTCCGCGGCACCGGGATATGCGGACCAGGCCAGGGTCGGCCTGTTCCCGGCCCCAGGAATGTCGTTCACTGCCTTTCCCGCGTGATTGCCGGCATCAGGGACGCCAGGCGGCGGCCGTGCCTACCCCGAACCCAGCCGCCAAGTCCGCGAGTGTCTCGCCTGCGCAGGTGAACCAGCCCGCCGGCCCAGATTGCACTTGCCCCAGCATGAGCCGGCCTTCACGCGGTGACGGCGGATGACCCCGGCCCATACGCAAAGCCAGCCTTTGGGCAGGCCACGGCAGGGCAGGCCACGGCAGGGCAGTACAGGACAAGAGCATGCAAGCCCCCGGCGGACGAAGCATCTGGGTTGATCGTCTTAGCTACCAGAGCGCTTCCCTGCACCACGAGCCGCCACGCCGGCCGTAATCGACCCGTACCCAGCCGCATCCGGCCCGTATGGGAACGGCTATTTCCCAGGTGCTCCAGTCAGTGATCTTGCAGGCTGCAGCCGGGTAACAGGTGGTAACAGGTCACGGGATAGGCAAAGTGGTGGTTCGGGTGCCGGTGTAGCCGTTAGGGGCTGGATGTCCGGTTGACAGTAGCGTGGCGGGCCTGGTAGGCGGCAGCCTGGTTCGCGGGGATGGCCTCTAGTCCGGGATGATCAAGGTGTCACGCAAAACCGTCCCTGGAACAAGAGGCCACCGATGCCAGTTTCGCATGCCGCCGTAACTTCTCCTGCCCCGGCCAGTGCTGGTGAGCAGGTGACCGGCCTGCTGGAGGTGCTCGCGCGGGTGCCCGATCCGCGCATGCGCCGGGGCCGGCGGTTCGGCCTGGTGTTCATGCTGGCAGTGGCAGTGGCATGCGTGCTGGCCGGCGCGAGGAACTTCCGGGAGATCGGGGATCATGCCGCTGACCTGCCGCAGGAGCTGCTGGCGGCGCTCGGCGGCCAGCAGCACAGGTTGCGGCGGCGGATCATCGCGCCCAGCGAGAAGCGGATCCGCACCCTGCTCCAGGCACTGGACCCGGCCTTGCTGGACGAGGTCACCGGGGCCTGGCTGCGCGCCCTCGCCGCAGCTGGGCGGCTGGACGGGCTGCTGACCGCGATCGCGATCGACGGCAAGTGGCTGCGCGGCGTCGCGGACGGGCAGGTCAAGCTGTTCGCCGCGATGCTGCACGAGGAGAAAATAATGATCGCCCAGCACCGCATCCCCGATGATACCAACGAGATCACGCAGGTCAGGGACCTGCTGGACCCCGTTGACCTGACGGGAGCGGTCATCACCGCCGATGCCGCGCACGCCCAGCACGACACCGCTGAGTACATCGCCGGGGAACGGGAATCGGACTACCTGCTGACGGTCAAGGGCAACCAGCCCGGACTGCAGCAGGCCATCTACGCCAAGATCAGCGCAGACTGCGGCGCTGACCCGGACCACGCCGTCATGGACTACGGCCACGGGCGGATCATCAGGCGCTCGATCTGGGTCACCGGCGCTGACGGCATCGATTTCCCGCACGCCGCCCAGGTGCTGCGGATCCGCCGTGACACCTACCGACTGGACGGCACCGCCCTGGCCAAGGAAATCGTGCACGGCATCACCAGCCTGGACCCCGGCCGCGGCACTCCGGCCACCCTCGCGGGCCTGACCCGCGGGCAATGGGGCATCGAATCGGTCCACTGGCTGCGCGACACCGCCTACGCCGAAGACGCCAATACCGGATATGCCGGAAACGGCCCCCAGGTCATGGCCACCCTCAGGAACATCGGCATCAGCCTGCTCCACCTCGCCGGGATAACCGAGATCAACCGCACCCTGCAAGCCATCAGCCGCGACCGCAACCGCGTCCTGAGCGTCCTGCCGCTATGAGACCCAGATCACAAACGACTTTGCCGACCCCGTGGGTAACAGGTAGGCAGCCCGGCCATTTTGCACAATCAACACGGCGCCTTTCTGGGTGGAGAAAGCCCAGGCCCTCAAGCCCGGGCCGGGCTGGGTCCAAGAGACGGCAATGAGGGGTCACAGGAGAGCACGCAGGGGGCCTTCCGCACGGTTATCCGCTGCTGTGAGAGTTTGTAACGGTTTGGCCACGTGCCTGCGTGCCCGCGTGGCGCCGCTGGGTCGGCGGGCGGCACCGGTAGCGTCCGGACCGGCGGTGCGCTAGGTGCCAGGCCGTACCCGACGGCGTGGCGGTAACGAGCGGGCGCACCGGGGAGGCTGTGCGGATGAAATCGAGGGCAACCCCCAAGCACGCCGACACCGACCCAGGACCCTGGCTGGCGCAACTGCATGACGATGGTCCCGCTGGGCAATCCCAGGCCTTCCAGCAGCAAGAGTCCCCTCTCCCCCGCCCCTACGTGGAGCGCGCGCAGGGTCCGGTTTCCGCGCACGAGCCCTCAGAGGCAGTCAGCAGGCCGGTTCCACCGGCCATCCGGCGTCAGCGCCGGCGACCCTGGCAGCGGCACCCGGCGCGGCCTGGTACAGCCCCACAGCTTGCAGACGCTGGGCAGAGACCGCCGCGACCAGTACCCGCTGCCTGCCGCGCCGCGCAGCCTTCCTGATCGTCAGGCCGCTGGGAGTGCGCTGATTGGTGACCGGTTGCGAAGGCCCATCCTGTGGTGCCAGATGGGTTCGTGCGTAGCCTGGCATGCTGACCCCGCGGCCACCGGCGAGGCCGACATCCGGGCCCGGGCGCTCGCGGCCGGCTGGCGCGAAGATGCCCTGGGCCGGATCGCGTGCCCAGCATGCCTGCAATCGAGCCCCGAGTTCCGGGCCATGTATCCGCTGGTGCCATGGGACAGCAAACGAGCCGTCGCCATGCTCATCCTCTGGGAGGCGGCTACGCCGCACCACCACAACACCACGAGCGATGCTGCCTCAACCGGCACAGGCTGAGGCCCGCTATGGCGCCCTCGCGACTAAAGCCGCCGCGGGCAGGATTGTATGCCTGTAATTCATGCACAACACTGTCCACACGCGGTAGGTAACTGCAGCGTCCGCGGACTGCTGCCCCCCGGACACGACGAGGAACCGCCGCCACGGCCTGTCGGGTTCCAAAAGTCGGCTGCACCTGTGCACTGCAACGACGGCCGAGGAATGGGTCAGGCAGGATGATCATCCATGTCACTTCGCCTGCTCTACCTCATCTTCGTCCAGCTCTGCCGCTGGCTGGTCCTGCTCGGCCGATCCCCAGCGTCCACGAACACGGAACTGCTGGTGCTGCGGCACGAGGTCGCCGTCCTGCGCCGGAGTAATCCGCGGCCCCGGCTAGACTGGGCCGACCGGGCGGTACTGGCCGCACTGATCCGGCAGCTGCCCAGACGGCTGCAGGCACACCGACTAGTCACGCCCGGCACCGTTCTGCGATGGCATCGTCGCCTGGTCAGAAAGAAATGGACCTACCAGAACCACACCGGGCGCTCGCCGGCGGGTTGACGTTTGTGTGGTAACAACCATCATTCCGGAAAAGAGAAGGGTGCGGCTCTTATGGAGTGAGCTGATCATGCGGCGAGGGTGAGGCTTTCGCGGTATCGCGCACCGTGGATGCGTTCGTGTTCTCTGCGCAGGTGGTAGCGCCAGTAGCGGGTCACTGTGACGCTGGATGCGCCGGTGAATACGACCCCCTTGCAGGCGAATCTCCACCCGTGGTCGCAGAAGCGAGCGCGGAGTTCTTTCATCCCGAGCCGGTGCTTGCCCGCGTACTTGGCGCGTATCCAGCGCATGAGCCGACCCCACGCGTGATGGTCGATCGCGTTGAACACGGCCTTGGACACCCCGTGCCGGAAGTAGTCCGCCCACCCCGCCAGTGACCGGTTCAGGCTCAAGATCAGCTTGTCCAGGTCTTGATGGCGGGTTGACCTGTACGTCTTGGCCGTCACCTTGTCCTTGATCGACGCGATGGCCTTCTTGGACGGCTTGGTGTAGACGTAGTACTTCTGGGTTCCTCGCTTGCGCATCCTGCGGATGTGGTGACCGAGGAAGTCGAAGCCCTCGTCGATGTGGACCACGCGGGTTTTCTCCGGTGCCAGCCGCAGCCCCAGGGGGGCGAGCACGGCTGCCACTTCCTCGCGCAGCCCCTCGGCGTGCTGCCGGTCTCCCGACACCATCAGGACAAAATCATCCGCATAGCGGATAATTTTCCAGTTGCCCTGGCCGTTTCTTCTGCGCTTCTGCCGCTGCGCCTGCGTACCCATCTCCTGATGCCATTGCCGGTCGAAATGATCGTCCAGCGCAGACAAGGCGATATTGGCGTCCACGTCGCGCGCGGTACGGACGGCGAGCTCCTCTACCTGCCGCTTTCCTATCTTCACCCCGGTTGCGCGGGTGACCGCGGCCGCCGCGTCCTCATGCGAGCCGCGCGCGGACTCGATCGCGGCGAGCTTCCGCAGCCCGTGCGACTGCTTTTCCCGCGGCAAGTTCAGCTCCGCGTCCAGCGGGTGGATGTTCGGGGCACCCGGCGCACGGTAGGCCATCCGGATTACCGTGACCTGCCCGAACACCGTCGCCAACGCCCGGCCGTGACCCTTTTCCGTGCGCGTGCGCGCGATCCCCTCCGCGCCCGTGACGTCATCACGGCGCTCCTCACGGGCGGCCCGCAACTCCAGGTGATCCTGGAACATCCGGCGCAGCATCTCCCGGCCCCGCTCCTGCAGTTGCTCTTCCAGGTCCGCATGCCGCAGCCCCGCAGCCTCCCCCGAGGCCAGCCACTGCTCCGTCTCCCCGAAATACTCCCTGGACCGCGCGAACGCCCCGCCGTCAGGCACAGGTGCATACTCTTGCATCGGGCTCCTTCTTTGACGTTCTGGTCGTGAGACAACCAGGAACGTAACGGGAAGGAGCCCTTTAAGCACGCACAGACACGATCAAACCAGACACCAGGCAACTCGGCACGCTAAATGCCCTCGCGCGATCTCACCCCAGAAGAGCCGCACCCAAAAGAGAAGGCCATCTTCTTGTACTTCGGAAATGTGACTGGGGAAATTATTTCAGAGAGCAGCGTCAGTGCCTGCCGACGTTCGGCCACCCGAGGCTGTAGTTGCTCATCGTAACCGCATGGCTCCAGTCAGTCATCTTGGAATCGCCCTGCGGTCGAGGTGGCAACCATGAGGGCACGGGCAAGTGGGCCGAGTTCGGCACGCACGGTTACCTGATCAACGCGATCAGTTCTATCGGCGCCCACGAGGTCCCGCGCGGCTTCGGCCCGCTGCCGATACGCCTCCGCGACGAGGGCCTCGAACAGGGCCGCTTCTATTACGGGCGGCCTGAGTACCACGACCCCACGGCCGCTGCGAAGAGCTCACGTGCATGCTTCAAATCACCGCCCGTCAAGACAAGGCCCGTTCCGGTGCCTGACGCTGACCCAGAAATCCTCACATTCCTCCCCTCAGCCACGCAGATGCCGTCTTGGTTGAACGTCACGACGGTCATCACCCCCTCTCAGACGAATGGTTTGCTTGTGCCAACCAAAGCGTTTAGTCGTCTCGGCCGGTCAGAGATAGACATATTACGGACAAATTGTACATTCAATACTTTTTGGTCAGTCCAACGTACATCATAACAGTCGCTCATCCGTTAGAGATCGTTTCAGCATGAGCGGCGTAGCTGCGCTGTCTACCGCGCCGATAGGGCAGGCACGCAGAAGGAGATGCTTGCCGCTTGTATCAGATCGCCCGAAATGCGACTCTGTCCTTTGACGGTGCCCGTGGATGCCGTGGTCACGCTCACGGGGCCTTCCGCCGTACGAGGCCCGTATCAATGGGGAGGAATCATGACCGATAGCGTTCCAACCGAGCAGGACCTCGATCTGACGAGCGGGTTCCGATGGAGTGAGGTACCGCCCACGCGACAGCGGCGGCTGGCCGCAGAGGCCGCGCCAGCCGGGCCTGATCTAGGCGGCATCGCGGGTTTCACTGGGACATTTAGGGGCAACGGTCTGAACACGATCTTCCGGCCACAGGACTTCGCCGTCACCCCGACGCCCCTACCGAAGCCGGCCACCGGTCCAAACGACAACATCCTCGAGATCAACCTCACCGAGGAGACGCTGGCGTTCTCGGCGGCCCTCGGGTCGATCCCTAACCGCGGCATGGTGCAGGGCGACGCCTTCCTCAACGGGATTCCCTACGTCCAGAAAATCAACGACGTCAGCGTTCCCGCCAGCCCCGTCGGCATCCATTTCGAGCCGGGCGTCTGGTTGAGCGTCCCCGCCACCACCGTGCCCGAGGAGGGCGCCACCATCGTGCGCATGGCCTCCATCCCGCACGGCACCACCATCGAGGCCCAGGGCACCTCCTTCACCGTCGCTGGAGGCCCGCACATCGACCCCGTCAACATCACCCCCTTCCCAATCGGGAACCCGGGCCACCCCATTAAGTTCCCCAGCCAGACCGCGACGGACGCCGGCACCTTCCGGCTTCCGCAGGACCTGACCGGCTTCATCGCCGCCGGGACCATCACACAGCCGATCCTGGACAACCCCAACATCATCCTGAAGAACCGCGCCGACGCCCAGAACATCACCTCCACGACCGTCATCCAGATCAGCACCAACCCAGTGGACCCACTGTTCGGCGGCGGCACTGACAACATCGCGTTCCTGCTGGGTGACAAGAACGCCACCGGCCCGAACGCCGATGCGACCCAGATGTCGGCGACTTTCTGGATCGAAACTGTGACGGAGAAGATCACGGTCCCCGCATACACCGCGCACCGGCCGGTGATCGTGCACGGAGCCACGAGCGCGGGCAACCCGGTGGTCAGTTTCGCGGTGAGCTCGAACAAGCCGGCCGCCGAAGACAGGACGATCGACGTCTCGTACACCCAGATCCAGTACACGCAGACGGTCCTGCTGAACTTCAATCACCTGACGTGGCCGCATGTCTCGGTGGCGACCCTCGTGCCAAAGAAACCCGTCCCGGTGGCGATATAGCCCTGGCTTTTCACGCCGTCAACGCTGCTACCCTGCACTCCTAGGTCGGCCAGTTCGCCATGGATCCTGCGGTAGCCCCATTCGGGGTTCTCACGGGCCAGCCGGAGGACCAGAGCCCTGATGTTCCGGCGGGTCGCGGGCCGACCAATCCTGCCGCGCATGGACCTGGCGGCCCAGCGGCGGCGGACGATGTCGCGGTGCCAGTGCAGGATCGTGTCCGGAGTGACCAGCAGCCGCAGCCCCTGGCGCCGCGCTTTCGGTATCACGCCAAGCAGGGTCGCGAGCAGGGCCCGGTCCGCCCAAGTCAGGCGCGGGCGGCGGGGCTGCCGCCGGTGCAGGACGGCGAGCTGGTGGCGCAGGATCAAGATCTCTGCGGTCTGCCACGCCTCCTTGCGCCGGACAGCCGCAGCCATGAAGTAACCCGCGTGATCAGGAGGAAGACGAACCGCAGGAACATGACCAGTGATCATCACGGCCGGACGCTGGGAGAGCAACTCTCCTGGTCAGAGCCGTGGACGGGATTGTCGAGTAGCCGGGGGCATCTCAGCCCCCGGCCCTCACGGAACCGTGCGTAACAATCTCTCGTTACACGGCTCTTGTCGTTCTGGTCACCAGACGGCGGGGATCCAGGTGACCCAGGCCCAGTGGGCGAAGAAGCTCGGCCGTTGCCGTACCGCTCTCTTCCACGCGTCTTGTGCCTTGCGTCGTCCCCGCAGCCGTTTGTGTTTCTTGCGCAGCCAGCGCAGCAAGTAGGCGTTGATGCGCGCCAGGAGGGGATACAGCGCCGACGGGTAGAAGGCACCGGTTGGGTCGGACCGGGGCGCCCTGCCAGCAATACGCCAGCGAATGAAGCGCGTCGCGGAGAACCGTA
Source organism: uncultured Actinomycetes bacterium (assembly GCA_963829725.1). Lineage (GTDB taxonomy): Bacteria > Actinomycetota > Actinomycetes > Streptosporangiales > Streptosporangiaceae > RYN-230. The sequence goes on from CAWHJW010000002.1 coordinate 251,002, forward strand.
TTGCTCCATTCCGTAGCTTGCATGAGTTGCTCTACGCGCGCAAAATCGGGTTGGCTGAGGCCCTTGTTCACGGCGGTGACATCCGCGAAGAACTGGTCGAGTCCAGCTGGAGTCACCATGACCAGGATGTGTGCGGCCTCGGCTCGGAAGTTCTGGAAGGCGTGGGCCGTGCCGCGCGGGGCGAAGGCGGAACTGCCCGTACTTCCGTTGAAGCGCTGGCCGTCCACTTCCCAGGTGAGGTTGCCGTCGAGGACATAGAACCATTCGTCTTCGCGCGAATGGCGATGGAGCGGCGGGCCGGCGAGTCTGGGTAACGGTGAGGTGCACGACGGCCACGGCGTTATCGGTGTCTGAGCCGGCGAGTTTGACCAAGCCCGGTTCTCCGAGCACATCGAGGGATCCGCTCAGGCGGTAGTCCTGCGGACCGAGTACGAGCGTATTCAGTCTTTCTTCAGTCTTCGTCATTTGTTTCGATCTCCTTTTTTCTTTGAGTTTGCATGGGGAAATTTGTGATTGTTTTGTTCGCGGCGGAGGGTTGCGAGAAGGGCCTCTGCGGCCCAACTGGCTGCGGAGATTGCTTCCGGATCCGAGAGTCCACCGCGATCGTGGAGCATCTGCCAGAACGGCGCGGAGTGGAGCCCGTTGAAGACCGCTCGCACCTGGCGCCGCTCTGACGAACTGAGGCCCTGCGTTAGATTCTGCAGACTGCGGTCAAAACTGGCGCGGCCTTCCTCGGCTCCGCGGGCGCGGACGCGCGCGCCGGCACGCGACTCCATCACGGCGCGGATGAGTCTCTCGTTCTGGTCGAAGGCGCGATAGAGGACGCCGATGCTGGGAACAATGTCGGCTTCCTGGGTGGGAAACAGGGTTCCGGAGTGCTTTCGGACGAGGACCCACAAGGATTCATAGAGGTCGTTCTGCGCGGGGAAGTAGCGGTAGACGGTGCGAGCGCCGACGCCGGCGGCCTTGGCGATGGATTCATGGGAGAAGGGCTGGTCGGGATGGTCGACCAGCAGATCGAAGGCCGCGGCCAGGATGTGGTCGCGGGTAGCGGTAGCTTGTTTTTCCCGGAGGGTGCGGTGTTTTTGTCGCCATGACAGTACACTGCCATATATGGCAGTGTACTGTCAACTCAAAAATCCGTGCAGGCAATTCGCTATTTCGGCACGATTGCGGGTGCGGCGGGGCCGCCGGGGTCGTACATTTTTGGGATGCGGTCTTCGGCTGGCGGCAGTGTTGGGAACTGCGGCGTGGGGCTCGGTCTGGTACCAGTAGGCGACGGAGTAGAAATTGTCTGCGCGGTGGTTGGCGTGGCCGTGCTCGATGGTGACTTTGATGGACTTCGTCGAAGGTGATGGGGCTCTCGGTGTGCCAGCGGTAGAGGCAATAACGGCCGCCGATGCGTTCGGGATCGATGATGTAGGGCGCGCCGTTGTGCTGGTTGCCGAAGGATTGCAGGCCGAAGTCCCATGCGCCGTTGTAGTAGTCCTCTGTAGCCGGTGCCGTTGATGGTGGGCGCGTGTCGCCGTCGATGAAGATCATGTCGTCGCCTTCGCCGAACCAGCCGTCTGGTTTTGCAGCACGGCCTGGGTGACGCCGACAAAGTGGCCTTTGCCTGTGGCTTCGAGGAAGACGTAGTTGTCTTCGCCGTTGAGGTTTTTGCGGTCGTTGATGCCGGGACTGCCGTTGTTGGCCGATGTTGTCACCTTGCATGGGGCGGCCTGGCGATATTGCGCGTGGAAGCGGCCGAGGCCGGTGGGCAGCGGGGCAGCGTGATGTAGTCGATGGCGAAGTAGAGAGTGTCGGTGCGGACTCTTGCCTTCGTTGGTCACGGTGATGCTGGCGGCGCTGGCGAACGGCATCTGGAAGTAGGAGTTCAGGGCCTTGACGGGCGCGACGGAGAGCAGCGCCGACTGGTAGGTGAAGTATTCGCCGAGACCGAGCCCGAAGAAGTCGCCGATGGGCGACTCGATGGAGGGCGTGGATCTCGCCATCCCACCACGCGCGCAGGACGAGGTTCTTGAGATGCATGCGGGTCGGGTGAGTTGATGGTGAACCAGATGTGCGTGATCACGCCGGCGCCGTTAATGTCGAGCAGCGTGGCGGATTGGCCGGGCTCGACGGGAACGGCGTCGCGATTGCCGCCGGTGCGGTCCCAGCTTGACTGCGGCTGCGACTTGTAGTTGCGCAGGCGGGCCATGGGCGAAGAGCTCGTCGGGGATATGCGACTGGCCTGCAGGTTGCGCGACTGGCGTGGCGGCTGAGGTGCTGGCGGCATTCAGGCCAAGGAGCGCGCTCCGGAGACGATGCCACCGAGCAGCTTGCGACGTGCGGAAAAAGTTTCATCGGGATCGGATGAATGCATAGGGCGAACCCTCCAGTAGAATTTGACGCGAAAGGGAGTTGTAGTCGCGGATGGTGAGGCGGTGTCAAGGGGGCTTCATGCTATCCCACCCATTCCGCAGATGCGCGGAATGGATGGGGCACTCGCAATGTGCGCAGGATTCGGCAGAAAAAAATCTAACGCTTGCGCTCCTTCAGGTTGTGGCTGTCGGCGGCTTTGAGCGTCATCCCGTAGAGGGCTTTGAACTGTTCGATCCCTTGAGCGTCTGCGCGGAGAATGGGACGATTTTGCCTTCGAAGGCGTGAAGGACGATCCCCTCAAGCAGGTCGCCAAGGGTCATGTCTTTTTGCTCAGCGAGGGCTTTGAGGACTTTCAACATGCGTTTTTCCATGCGAACGCCGGTCTGGACGCGTTCGACGACGACGGGTTCACGGTGTTGCGGTTCGTTTGGCATTGTTCCTCCTGTTATCTTGGTACCAATGTACCAAAATAACAGGAGTTGGTCAAGTGTCCCATGAAGTGGGCCGAGGAGGTTCATGCGATGGGGTTTTGGGCGCTGAAGACTCGCGCATTTTGGCCTCGCCTGTTATGGTCAGGGAGGAAACTCAAAATGAATCCACCTTAGGAATCGCGCGGGCATGTTGAAGCGTTGGCGAATCCGGATACTGCTGTTTCTGGCCGTTCTCGGCCCCGGATTCATTACCGCCAATGTAGATAACGACTCCGGCGGCATCCTCACCTACTCCCAGGCAGGCGCGCAGTACGGCTACACCCTGCTCTGGATGATGATTCCCATCACCATCGCGCTGATCGTGGTGCAGGAGATGTGCGCCCGCATGGGCGTGGTAACGGGCAAGGGCCTCAGCGACCTGATCCGCGAAGAGTTCGGCCTGCGGCTCACGTTTGTGCTGATGGTGGTGCTGGTGGTGGTGAACTACACCAACGTGGTCACGGAGTTCATCGGGATCGCGGGCTCGCTGCACCTGTTCCACGTGACCAAGTTCATCTCTGTGCCGTTTTGCGCGGCGCTGGTCTGGTTCATGGTGGTGAAGGGCAACTACAAGAGCACGGAAAAGATCTTCCTGGTTGCGTCGGTCGTTTACATCGCCTACATCTTTGCGGGCGTGCTTTCGCAGCCGAGCTGGCACGATGCGCTGCTGGCCACGGTCAGGTTGCCGCAGCAAGATCGGTGTGGCGCGACAAGGCCTATATCTACATGGCGATCGGCGTGGTGGGCACCACGATCGCTCCGTGGATGCAGTTCTATCTGCAGTCGTCGATCGTGGAGAAGGGAATTCGCGTGAAGGATTACGCGGCCTCGCGGCTGGATGTGATCGTGGGCAGCTTCTTCACGGACCTGGTGGCGTGGTTCATCGTCGTGGCCTGCGCGGCCACGCTCTATGTGCATGGCATGGGGGCGATCCAGGTGGCCTCCGACGCGGCCGAAGCGATGCGCCCGCTGGCGGGCGACTACGCTTTCATTCTCTTCGCATTCGGGCTTTTCAATGCGTCGGTGTTTGCGGCCTCGATTCTGCCGCTTTCGACTGCCTACACGGTGTGCGAAGGCCTGGGATTTGAGTCGGGCGTGGACAAGAGCTTCAAGGAAGCGCCGTTCTTCTACTGGCTCTATACGCTGCTGATCGTGGGCGGGGCGCTCACGGTGCTGCTGCTGCCGGATGCGCAACTGGTCAATGTCGCGATTCTGTCGCAGGTGCTGAACGGCGTTCTGCTGCCGGTGGTGATTATTCTGATGCTGCTGCTGATCAACCGCGACGACCTGATGGGCGAGCACAAGAATTCGCGCGCTGTGGAACGTGATCGCCTGGGGCACGAGCATCATCGTGATCGGCATGACGCTGGTGATGCTGTGGGGGATGATGCCGGGGCATTGAGGACTGCGCATCCGGCGAAACGCTGTGATCTCAAGATCGAGACCTGGGATACTTAGACCACCCTATTTGAGATGTCCTCTGGCGCCAATTCCCTCCGTAAGGGCATCCATCTCCGAAATGCGCTGCCAGGTCTTGAACGCTTTTGCAATCATCGCTTCAGCAGCCTCTTGGTTTATCAGGTCATAAGTGAGTATGGGTTTGAACTCCGCATCAAAATCAACATAAAGCGCCGGCTCACGTAATTCTCTATATTTATTTCCCTTTTTCTGGTCCACCTGCATAGAGAAAGTGTCGATACGCCAAGCCTGCACAACAGTGGGCTCATCAGCGCCTTGATCGTTGTCCGCTAAAGCCAAGGTATTTCCGTCTTTAATAGCTGCTCCGCTCAACTCCACTACTCGCTCTGTATACGCAGCCTTTGTTGAGTGATCGCGAAAGTTGTTTTTTGAACGTCGATTCGGAAATGTCGCCGTGACAATAATCCGCAACGATTTGAGCTTTGCCTGTCTCTTCGAGGCCGCAGTATGCCAAGAACGCGGCACGTGAAAACACTTGATACTGAAGCAGCATCTTCGCTTCGTCGATAAACCCTCCTGCGTTTTCCATGCATGCCTCATAGCGATCAAGGAGCTTCATTTTCTTGGCGAAGATCGCCTTCCTCTCCTCTTTCGATATTCTGTCCATTGGTTTCATCTGACCCTCTCTATGCCACCCTCGTTCACCGCGTGCCCAAGTTCCGGTTCCTCAGACCTGAGCAGGATCGCGCTTTCCGAACCAAGTCCGCCGAAGGCCTCTGCACCACCGCAGGTGGTCAGGCTACGGCGAGACGCTTGAGTTGGATGCGGCCGGTGGGAATTTGGGCGAGGTCGTACAGAGCCTGCTGGGTAATCCAGCTTTCCGCGCTGCCGCCGAAGACTTGTGAAAGACGGATGGCCATCTCAGGCGAGATGCCGCGTTTGGCGTTGACGAGTTCAGAGAGCGTGGTGCGCGTGACGCCGAGGGCGCGCGCCGCTTGCGTGATCGTGAGGCCGAGCGGTTCGATGCACTCGCTGAGAACTACGTTGCCGGGATGCGGCGGATTCTTCATCGGCATGGGAATACCCCTTAGTGATAATCCAGATAATCGACTTCAAATGCATGGCCCTCGACAAATCGAAAGATGACCCGCCATGAAGCCTTTCAATTGCCCTTTCAACGCGCGCAGGTTGAAGCCCGGAAGATTCATGTCTTCGACTGAACCGGCTGCATCGAGACGAGCGAGGATATTGCGCAGTTTGGTGACGTGCTCCGCCAGGACGAAACGGAAATCGTCGTCCTCATAGAGGCGTTTCAACCCCTTGTGGCGGAAAGACCGAATCATGAGCAAGTGTAATGCGTAACGTAACGCAGGTCGAATATTCGCTCGCCGAATCGGGGGTTCGGATTGTTAGAACTTGGGAATGTCGCCTTACAGGAGTTTGCCGGCGGCGAGGTCGCGGATTAGGCCGCGGTCGGCGGCCAGAAATTCGTATCCGGTGAGGTCTTCAAGGCGGACCCAGCGGACTTGCTGGTAGATCTGGTTCGAGATCTCGCCGGTGAACTCGTGGACGGCGAAAAACTGCAGGTCGACGGCGCCGCCATGGCGGTAGTTGTGGCGGATGCGGGTGACGGGGGCACCGATGGTGGCTTGGATGCCGAGCTCCTCTGACAATTCACGGGCGAGGGCTTGTTCCGCGCTTTCTCCGGCTTCTATCTTTCCGCCGGGAAACTCCCATAGGGATGCCATCGGCTGATCTTCGCGGCGCTGGCCGATGAGGACTTCACCGCCGCGCACGATCAGACCTGCCGCTACAAAGCGGAGGGCGGGGCCATTGGGACGGGGGCTGGAATTTAGCTGGTCTGCTGCCACGCTTCTAGTGTAAACGGAACAAAAGAGTTGGCACGCGGAACCGGAATCTTGTCTATTCCCCGCCGACCGGTGCTTCCGTTCCCTCTGCGGCTGCAGGTCGGAAATAGCCCCAGCCATTTTTTGCCGCTGCTGCAAGCAATGCGGGAGAAGGATTGACCGGGAAGGGGCAGCGCGCGAGTTCGAGCATGGCGAGATCGTGAATCGAGTTGCCGAAGACCGCATCCGGTTTGCTAACACCAACGCGTTTGAGCGCAATGGCCTTGCCGGCATCGGTGGGCACGTCGAGGATTTCGCTGGTGATGAGCCCATCTGTGACACGCACTTCGGCGGCGAGGATCTTGTCCTCAGGGATACCGAGATCGCGAATGCCTTCGGCGATAACCCAGCGATTCGTTGAGCTGACGGCCCACAGTTCCACGCCGCCTTCACGGAGCTTGGCAACCAGATCAGCCATCTCCTCGAAGATGCGGTCGTGCACAAAATTCATGACGTACTGGGCCGCAGCGGCGCGCAGTTCCTGGTCGCGCAGTCCGGCGTACATTTGCACCATCTCGCCGCAGATTTCCTCTTCGCTTACGTGCCCGGCACGGTAGGAGCGATGGCGATTGTCGATCCAGTCGGTGGTGGAGCGGGAGACGAGCCCCTGCTCAAGTGACCACGCCATGAATCCATAGCCTGCGTCGCCGCCCCAGAGTGTTCCATCGCAATCGAAAACCGCGACCTTTGGATTGCAGTCCAGAACCAGCCGCTTGAATTCCGCAGTGGTCCACTTGTGAATACCTATTTGCGTAGCCGTCAAACTTTCCCCAATCCTTCTCGAATGCTTTACCTACTCTATTCTCGTCTAAAACGGCCTTGTTTTGCACGTGAAGGTTTGAAGAAGACTTGCTTGAAAGGAAAGGAGATGTACCCAAAGACACAACACGTGGGCGGCATTTTCGGCAAGAAAGAGCCATTTGAAATGCCCTTGCCGCGGAAAATGTCACAGATAACTCGCTTCAGAACTCGTCGTAGGCGATTTGTTGCGTGGGGACACCGAGGGAAGCCAACATGCGGTTGCAGGCCTTGATCATCATGGGCGGGCCGCACAGGTAGTATTCGACAGCGGCTGGGTTCGGGGTGGTTGCGCAGATAGTTTTCAAGGACCACTTCGTGGATGAAGCCGACGGGCCCGGTCCAGTTGTCTTCAGCCAGCGGCGAGGAGAGAGCGAGGTGGAAGCTGAAGTTGCGGTGCGTGGCGGCCAGGTTGCGGAAGTAGTCTTCGTAGAAGATCTCCTGCTTCGAGCGGGCGCCGTACCAGAAGCTGATCTTGCGCGCTGTGCTTCTCGGTCTCAAGCAGGTGAGAGAGGTGAGCGCGCAGCGGAGCCATGCCGGCGCCGCCGCCGATGTAGACCATTTCGCGCTGCGTGGGCTTGACGTGAAAATCGCCGAAAGGTCCAATGGCGGTGACGGTGTCGCCCGGCCTGAGACTGAAGACGTAGCTTGAGCCCGACGCCTGGAGCGCAGTCCTGGCCTGGAGGCGGGGTGGCGATGCGCACGTTGAAGCGCAGCAGCGCGCTCCGTCTGCGGGTTGCTGGCGAGCGAGTAGTTGTTGCGGCGGCCGGCTCGGGATTGTGGCCACAAGGTCGAAGACGTGCTGGTTCTTCCACACCGTGGCGAAGGGTTCGGGAATATCGAAGTCGCGGAAGCGGATCGGAGTCGTAGGCGGGAATGTCGAGCTGGAGATAGTCGCCGGGAGTGAAGGCATTTTCGCCTTGCCGTTTTCAGCGGCTCGAGGACAAGCTCCTTGATGAAGGTGGCGACGCTGCGATTGCTGACGACGCGGAAGCGGTAAGTCTGTTGCGCGCGCGCGCCCGCCCCGCCGGCGCGCGATACGTTGATAAGATGCTGGCCGTCGCGCTCTTCCACCGGATAGGTGGCGAGCCCGCGGCAGATGGGCGCGCGTGCCGGCGAGCCGTCGATCAAGATTGAAGCGGCCGTTGTGCTTGGGGCACTCGATCGATATCTCCGATCACGAGGCCGTCGGAGAGGTGCGTATTGCCGTGCGTGCAGAGTCCGTCGGTGGCGAAGAGGCTGCCCTCTCGCGTCGCGATAGAGGGCGTATGTTTTCTGGCCATGGTCGAAGCGGATCGACGTCGGCGCGGGCGAGGTCGCGTTGCGGCGCAGACTTCGATCCAGCCATCGGCATCGGGCTCGGCTTGCGAGGCGAAACGCGAGCTTCGCTGACGCGACGGCCTGGGCTCGGGCAGCTCGCCGTTTGACATGATAGGCAGGGTCCTTCACCTGCCTGCAGAACGGCGGGAATGATCTCGCGCCAGGCAGTCGGAATGCTCGGATAGGGCGTGGGGCAATCGTTCTTTACCGCGGCGTGCAGCTTGGGCAGCGCATGATAAGGCACCAGCGGGAACATGTGGTGCTCGACGTGGTAGTTCATGTTCCAGTAGAGATAGCGGTTGATCGGGTTCATGTAGACCGTCCGGCAGTTCAGGCGATGATCGAGCACATTTTCCGCCAGGCCGGCGTGCTGGGTCATGCCGTAGATCGAGCATGAGCCAGGAGCCGAAGAAATTGGTGAGGCCAACGAGCATGCAGCGGGAAGAATGCTGCGCTAGTAAATCGCCAGCCCGACCACCAGTGCGTAGATGAGGAAATAAATGCGCGCGCGCAGGTAGACCTTGGGAAACTCGGTCCCGGGAATGAAGGTGCTTTCCTCGGCGGCCATGCGGCCAACGCAGTGCAGAGAACGATCCTGCTGAAATACTTCGGATAGACGTGCAGGCTGAAGAACCCCATGAACGATGGCCTTCCAGATTTGGCGGGCGCGGCACGGCGATCTCGGGTCGCGGCCGACGATGATGGTGTCGCTGTGATGCCGGTTGTGGCTCCAGCGCCAGACCGACGGACTCGCGCATGACCATGAACGAAGCGATTTCGTACAGGGCATTGTTCATCCAGTCGGTCTTGAATGCAGTGCCGTGGCCGCTCTCGTGCCAGCGTGAATCGGAGGTCGAGGCGTAAAGCACGGCTGTAGACGAGCGTAGGGGAGGATGGCCCACCACGATCCCCCAGAGGCGCCAGGTGCAATACCCGACGCCGAAGATGAGCGCGAACCAGAGAATGGTGTCGCGGATGGCGGGCCCGTCGCGTCGCTCAAGAAGCTTGCGCATCGTTTCGCGCGGAACGGGGCACTGGTACCAGTCGGCTTCGGCCAGGCCCTTCTCGATGGCAAGCGTGGAGTTGACACCCGTCAGGCTGTAGTCGGGATGGATCAGCGGTTTGTCGAGTAGTTGTGCGGTGTGGCTCATCGCCGGTTCGTTTACCCCATCTGGCACAAAGCTTGCGTTTTAATCTGGCCGTTGCGAGGCACGCTGACGGAGAAGCCTGCGGGGAAGAGCGTTGCGTGCGCTGCCAGTATAAAGCGCTTGTCTGCAGGCGTGAAAGAGCGAACCTAGGGCGGTCCCAAATAGACAACGCAGGTTCACTTTGATAGCGTTGCGTGAAGACATCCGCAGCAGGGCAGCACTACCGAAGAACGGCCATTGGGCTTTGCGCAACGGCGCATTGCGCCACGGCCTGCATTGCCGGGCGGCCCTTGAGGAGTGTGATCCATTGACGGGGACTTTCAATCGGAGCTATGTTGTCTTTCTTGCCTGCACGGCGGCACTGGGCGGGCTGCTGTTTGGATTTGATATCGCCATCATTACGGGCGCGGGCCCATTTCTTGTGCGGCAGTTCGATTTGGGCGATATCAGCCTTGGGTGGGCGTTCAGTTCCCTGCTGTTTGGATGCGTGCTGGGTTCTTATTTCGCGGGGCGGATGACGGACCGGTACGGGCGCAAGCGGATGCTGGTGTGGGTGGCGCTGCTGTTTGTGGTCACGTCAGTGGCTACCGCGGCGGCTCCGAACTTTACTGCCTTCCTTATTGCGCGGTTTGTTGGCGGCCTGGCGGTAGGCGGCGTTTCCCTGCTTTCTCCGATGTATGTGTCTGAAGTGTCGCCTGCGGCGATTCGCGGGCGGATGGGCACGGTCTACCAGATGTCGATTGTGACCGGGTTGCTGACGTCTTACTCCATCAATTATTTGTTGCGCAACACAGGGCCGCATAACTGGCGATGGATGTTTTTGACTGGCGTGATTCCGTCCACGGTCTTTTTGATTTTGATCGCGCTTGCACCTGAGACGCCGCGCTTCCTGGTGAGGATTGGGAAAGCGCGCGAGGCGCTGCTCCTGGTGGAGCGCATTTCTGGGACGGAAACTGCGGTGGCAGAGGTTGCGGCGATCAGCGCAAGTTTGAACGGGACAACGGAGGATTGGAGCGGGCTTGCGAGGCCGGGCGTGCGCAAGGCGCTGATCGTCAGCCTATTTCTTGCGGTGCTGATTCATGTTTCGGGAATCAATACCATCATTGATTACGCTCCGTCGATTTTTCTTTCGGCGGGATGGAAGATGGATGGCGCGCTGTTCTCCACGTTTCTGGTTGGCCTGACTCAGTTGATCTTCACAGTCGTCGCGCTGGGGATGATTGATCGATACGGGCGCAAGCCGCTGTACATCACGGGTTCGATCGGGATGATGCTGTCGCTTGCCGGACTGCTGGCTGCGGCGATGATGGGGCGATTTCAGGGGTTGCCGGTACTGGTGCTGATTCTCGCTTACCTCGCATTTTTCTCATCCTGCGTGGGGCCGGTCTTTTGGACGCTGGTGCCGGAGATCTTTCCGAACGATGTGCGCGGACGGGCTATGGTGTTTCCAGTGCTCCTACAGTGGGTGGCGAATGCGGTGGTGGTTCTGCTGTTTCCGTACGCTTTCCATGTGATTGGCAAGGCGGTAACGCTGGGGTTTCTTGCGCTGATGTGCCTGACCCAGGCGGTGTTTACGTGGCGGTTTGTGCCGGAGACGAGAAACAAACATCTCGAAGAGATTGAAGCGCACTGGAACGCATCCAGGTAGTCCGTTTTGCGCTCGTGGCTCAAGAAGATTTTAGTGATGATGTTGATTCGTTGTTGAACGAGGTTCGGCAACAGTCGCAGCAGGCGCCGGCAGGTCCGGAAGGCGCGGATAATCAAAGCTGTGAACACCCCGGGCAATCTGCCGCTTCTGAAGGAATACCAGGTATATCTGCGCGTAGAAAAGGGCTTACGGCCGCTGACCTGCGAGGCATATCTCAGCGATCTGAAGACCTTTGCGGAGTTTATCGAAGGCCGGAACGGGGTGCTGCTTAAGGCGGTTCAGGAGGATGTGGCTGCGTTTCTTGAGCACCTGCGCAACCATGGCGTCGAATCGCGCTCATCGGCGCGCAAGTTGAGTTGCCTGCGCGGATTCTACAAGTGGCTGCTGCTCGACCGGCGCACCCACCACGATCCGACCGTCAATATTGAATCGCCCAAGGCCTGGAAAGTGCTGCCGAAGTCTCTGGCGGAGCCGGAGGTTGCTGAGATGCTGGAGCGCGCCGGCATGGCTGCGTCGCATCCGCAGGCGAAGGCGACGGCGCTGCGCGATCAAGCGATTCTGGAATTGTTGTATGCGGGTGGGCTGCGTGTTTCTGAAGTGACGGCGCTCTCGACTGGCGACCTGGCGCTGGATGCAGGCCGCGTGCATGTGCGCGGCAAGGGCGACAAGGAGCGCATTGTTCCACTCGGGGCTCCTTCGATTTCGGCGCTTGAAACGTATCTGCGCGAGGGACGGCCGCATCTGGCGCGCATCAGCAGCAGGAGCAGAGGCGGCGGCGGGGGTAGAGATACATCGCGGCAAGACCCGGCGCGCTTGTTTCTCTCGCTGCGCGGCATGCCGTTGACGCGTCAATGGATCTGGCACCTGGTAAAGACTTCAAATGGGGACGCTAGCCCACACCGGCTGCGCCACAGTTGCGCGACCCACATGGTGGAGCACGGCGCCGACTTGCGCAGCGTGCAGTTGATATTGGGACACGCGGATATTTCAACGACGCAGGTCTATACGCACCTGGCGCTGGGGCGACTGAAGGCTGTGCATCGGGCGCATCATCCGCGCGCGGCGTCCAGGCCCGAGGGGGCGCAGGCGACGGTGCACTCGATCGATGAAAAGTTGAAGGGCCGGGTCCGGCAGAAGGCTTCTGCTCTTCGCGTCGTTGAGAAGGAGCCCACATGAGCGCGTCGTCGACAACGGCAATTGCTCCTCCGCTCGAAACGCTGGTGAATGGATTCCTGAAGGTCCTGGCCAACGAGCGAGGATCTTCGATGCACACGCTGCGCGCGTACGAGCGCGAGTTGCACGGGTTTGCCGCGTGGTTGACGGAGCGATTCGGACTGGATAAGAACCCCGAAGCGAGCGCAGACCAGAGCGTGCAGCGAATTGAGCACACGGACATTCGCGCTTACCTGGGCACGCTCTATGAACGGGGGCTGTCGAAGGCTTCTGCTGCACGGGCGCTGGCGGCGATTCGAAGCTGGTTCAAGTGGCTTGCTCGTGGAGGGCACATCGAACAGAACGCTGCGTCGCTGGTTTCGACACCGCGGCTGCCCAAGCATCTGCCGCGGGTTCCGTCGATTGAGCAGATGAACCAGGTGGTGGACTCGGTGGGTGAGGACGCTGCGAGTTGGCCGGCGCGGGACAGGGCAATTCTGGAGTTGCTCTATGGATGCGGCATTCGTAATGCCGAATTGACTGGATTGAATCTGGAAGATATTCATTGGGCGAATGAGGCGATCCTGGTGCGCGGCAAGGGCCAGAAGCAGCGGTATGTTCCGCTGGGAGATGCGGCGGCCGAGGCGCTGCGTTCGTATCTGACAGAACGCTCGGCACTTTTGGCCGCAGCCAATGTGGCGGGGACGCCGGCATTGTTTCTGAATATGCAACTACGCGGGTTGGGGAAGGTTGGGGGGCTAAACCAGCAAGCCAGGCCCGGCTGACCACGCGCAGCGTGGGGCGCATTGTGAAGCGGATTGCGATTTTGCGCGGGCTGTCTTCCGATGTGCATCCGCACACGTTGAGGCATGCCTTCGGAACGCACCTGTTGGAAGAGGGCGCTGATCTGCGGGCCATTCAAGAACTGCTGGGGCATGAGCGGTTGTCAACGACGCAGCGGTATACGCAGCTTACGACGGCGCAGTTGACGCAGGTCTACGACAAGACGCACCCGCGGGCGCGTTAGCTCATTTGAAGCACCGGAATTCCCTGCTCCCATAGGGTTTTGTCGAGCGGGATGCGTGTTTGTTTGCCGCTGGTGTGGAAGGTGAGAGGCTTGCCGGTTGCAAGCAGCTTTACCTGGCGCACCGGGCTGTTGAGAGAACCAACGACGAGCTCCGTTGCAGCCTCATCCATGACGAAGGCATAGACATTGCCAGCGCGCGAAGTGGTGCGGCAGGCGGCCTGGCCCTGGACGGGGCCATAAGTGCTGCCGTAGATTGCTGCCGCATTGCGCTTGGTCCACTCGCCCATCGCCTGAAGACGTTCAACGAATTCGGGCTGGATGCGGCCATCCGGTTGCGGGCCCACGTCGAGCAGGAAATTACCGCCACGGCTGATGACTTCAATCAATGCGCGGACGAGCGCGTCAGTTGATTTGAAGTTGTGGTCCTGTGGCCTGTATGCCCAGGTGTTGTTGATGGTCATGCAGGTTTCCCAGGGCTGGAAGTCCTCAGGACGTGGCACCGCGACGGCCATTTTGTCGGCTTCGCTGTGATCGGGACTGTCCATGCGGATGCCCTTCACGGGAATCGCCTTGGGGATGAACTGCTCAGGGGTGATGAAGTCAGCAGGGACACCGAGGCGATTGTTGACCACAGTCTCCGGCTGCAGTCGTCGCACCTGATCGAGGAAGCGCTGGCCATCGTATTCAGCCTGGACCTTCATGTCGACGGAATCGAACCACATCTCGACGACCGAACCGTAGCGAGTGAGTAGTTCGTCGAGTTGCAGGCCCATGTAATCCAGGTAGAGGGGCCACTCAGGGCGCTCCGGCTCACCGCGATAGTTTGTGGCGGAGAGTTTTGACGTGTCACGGAAGCCGGGGTGGTTCATGTCGGGAGGAGAATAGTAAAAACCGAGCGGCATTTTGTCCGCGCGGCAGGCATCTGCCAGCATCTTCACGATGTCTTTACCGTAGGGCGTTCGCGTGATCTTGTAGCTGGTGTAGAGGGAGTCGAACATGCAAAAGCCGTCATGGTGTTTGGTGGTGAAGACCATGTAGCGCTGGCCTGCCGATTTTGCGAGCGCTATCCAGGCATGCGGATCGAAGAGAGTTGGGTTGAAACGCGCGGGGAGGGCGCGGTAGTCGGCTTCGGTGATTTCTCCGTCGGGTCTGAGAATGGGCCAGGAGGCTTCGACTCCGGCAACCGAGTAAGGACCCCAGTGAATGAACATGCCAAACTTGGCATCGCGGAACCAGGTCAGCCGGTCGGCGCTGCCTGCAAGGGCCCGCAATGGAAGGCCACGGCTCGCGACTCCAGCGAATGCTGCAGCTTTGATGAAGTCTCTTCTATTCCAGCGCATCGTCTTTCTCCTTCACACAATTGAAGGGGAATTATAGCGCGGATGCCGAGATGCTGACGCCGCGGCGGTGAAGGTCAGAGGGGTTTGATGCCGTCGGCATTCAAGGCGGCTTCGAGTTCGCGGCGGAAATCGGCGATGACCTTTGATTTGATCTTCTTTTCGAACAGGCCCTTGCGGGTGAGGTATTCCTCCATGCGGAGGATTGGATTGCCGGCTGCTTTGCGATGGCCTGGTTTGTGGCCAGAGAGTGGCCATGGTTTGCAGTCGATGAGGGTGGGGCCGCTGCCACGTCGGGCATGCGCGATCGCTTCAGTGGCGACGCGGTAAACAGCGATTGCATCATCGGCGTCGACCGAGACGCCGGGGAAGTCGTACTCCCGCGCTTTCAGGCAAGCTTCGTCGGAATCCGAATTGCTGTGACAAACGAGAAGGATGGGCAGGTTGCGTTTTCCGGCCTGGTGCATTGCTTTGTGCAGGTGGCCGGGGGCAGTGCTGGAACTTCCACAGAAGGCCACGACGATTTGTTTGTTCCGGGTCCTTTTGTTCTCGATGGCTGCGTCGAGGGCTCTGTCGAGTTGGGCTTTGAGACCCAGTGCGGGGGGAATGAGATTGAGGCGCGCGTACTGGGGCAGGGGTTTTGCGCCCGTAGGCGCAACCGCGGAAAAGATGCAGCCGAGAGGGAGGCCTTTTACAAAGGAGGGGATGAAGCCGCAAGGCGAGGGGGCGAGGGTGTCACCCGGAAGCAAATCGAGGCCAACGCCGACCGCTGCTGCCTCATGGCTGAGAGCGGCAAGGAGCGCTCTCGAACCGTTTCCATTAACCAGGACGCCGATGCGCGCGTGCAGCATGCTGCACTTGAGCATGGTGCTGTAGAGCTGAAGGAGCTTCTCGTTGGAGATGAGCGAGAAGCCATTATGCGGAGTCTCAGGGTCGGCCGTGAGGGCAACTTTCGAGCTTGCAGTCGTCATTGAGTCGAGGGGCCTCGGGGTTGATGCGATTGTAAACGGAACGACCGGCGCGGGCCTATACAGGAGGCTTTTTTGATGGCGATGTGAGGATCAAACCGGCAGTGCAGCGAGTCGATATTTGTCCAGAAAAAAGGGTGGCGTGACCTCGTGATTGTTGCACGAAGGCACGCCACCCGAAGTTACTGACGCACTTGACTAGAAGATGTACTTCATCGAGAACTGCGCGATCCGCGGGTCAGCAGATCCGGTGATGGTTCCGAAGGTAGTGCTGCTGCTGACGGGGTTGGTGGTGTTTGGGTTATTGAGGATGGTGTGGTTGAGCACGTTGAAGTATTCGACTCTGAACTCCATGTTGGTTTCGCGAATTATCGGGAATGAACGCACGACAGCGCCATGCCAGACCGTATTGCCAGGACCACGGAGCGATCCCTTGACCACGTTGCCAAAGCCGGTGCCCGCGCCAGTGTTGACGGGAACCGAGAAGGCGGCGTTATTGAGCCATGCGACGCATGACTTATTGGCCGGGCAATTGCCCCCCGTGGAGGTTTTGAGGTAAGGCGACTTTGTGAAGTTCCGTTGAGCGCGGTCCTGGCTCAGGCCGGTCAGGGAGATGTCGCTTCCCATGAACGCGGTCAGCGAATCGCCGGAGCGATGCTGGACCATTCCGCTGGTCCGCCAACCGTTGACGATGGCCCGGAGGAGGCGGTTCCCATTGTTCAACGTTGGAAGAGCGTAGACATAGGAGATCGAGAGGACATTGGGATGGTCGATCTCGGAGTTGCCGCGGTCGAGCGCCTTGATGTCATTCACCCGTGCCGCCGCTGGGACTCCGGTAGCGTCCGCGGGATAGAGAGGATAGACGTAGGACATCCCCGGGTTCAGGTCCTCGGTGTTCGAGACCCTGGTGTTCTGGGGCATGTCATCAAGCGTATGGGACCAGGTGTAGTTGATCATGTATGACAGACCATGAGACACCTTCTGTTGCAGAGTAGCCTGCATCGAGTTATAGCTGGCCGAGCCGATCATGGCTGCTTCAATGATTTGCGCATAACTCGTTTTGCAGCCGGTGGCGGATGTACACGGTCCGACGGTGGGAGCTGAATTATATACGCGGCGCTGGTTGGCGCTGAGTCCGGAGCCGGTGTTGACGGTGGGGTTGATCTCAAGGTTGACCCATTGGTGACGGGACCCCGAGGCCACGTAGGCAAGATGGAAGGAAATGCTGCTGGTGATCTGCCGTTCGACAGCGAGGTTGTAGTCGTAGGTTACCGGAACCTTGAAGTCGCCCGAGGGATCGTACTCTCCCAATTGGAACGCATTGGGAAAGACCTGAGAGGACGCGAAGGGTTTGGTGAACGGGAATGGGTTGAGGTACGAGCCAACCGAGCACCCGGTGCAGTAAGGATCGCTGAATCGCCCGCCGGGATTGGCGCCGGGCGTGGAGCTGTACATCCCCGGATTGGTAAGCGCGACGGAGATGGTGTTGGGCACAAAGCTGCTCTGAGAGAGGTTCATCCAGGCTTGCATGCGGTCCTGGAAGAAGACGCCGAAACCACCGCGGATCGACATTTTGCCGTCGCCGAAGACATCGTAGGCAAACCCAACACGCGGCATGAACTGCGCGTATTTATTCCTGAGGCCTTGCTCGGGGAAGCCTGCATCACCGGAGAGCACGATACCTGCGGGCAATCCGGGAGTTCCGGCCGTTGTTGAAAGTGCATACTGGGGTGTACCTTTGTTGGCCGCGTAGTTGGCGGGACTGAAGGCGGTTTGCTTGTTCGCATGATCCGCCCACGGAGCAAACATCTCCCAGCGGATGCCGTAATTCAGTTGCAGCCGCGGATTGACTTTCCAACTATCCTGGGCGTAGATGCCGGGGAAGTGGTTGCGGTCGTTGACCAACTCGTAGTTTCCCTGGCCGAAGCCCGTCATGAAGCCCATTTGGAAGTTGGCCATGGCGTTGGGATACTGGAAGGTGGTGGTCCCGATTTTGTTAGTGGTGGAGTTGAAGCCGAAGCTGCCGTAAGAAGTGTAAACATTTGTGACGTCGAACTTGCTGAGTTCAAAGTGCCCGCCGAAGGCGAGGTTGTGAGAGCCTTTCACCCAGTGCAGGTCGTCGTTGAAGGTGTAGTTGTTGCGGCCCCAACCGGCGAAGGCAGAGGATGACGCTCCGAAATAGCCGGTAATTTGGGCCTGCAAAAATGGGCCGGTCGGCGGCTGCCAGACATTCTTGACACCAAAGTCGGTGATTAACGGGCTTCCCGGAGGGCCTCCACGGTTGGAGACTTCACGCTGATAGTTGACGACCAGGTTGTTGAGCAGATTCGACGTGAACGTGTGCGTTTCTGAAATCAGCGCGTTCTGGTAGCGGGTGTCGAAGTAGGACCTGTAGCCGAGCAGATTGCCCGCGGTGAAGACGCCCGGCTGCAAATAGTAGTTGTAATAGTAGCGGCCAAAGAGGTGGTCGTTCGAGCCGAACTGATGGTCGACGCGGGCGACGTATTCATTAAAGGTCTGGTTCGTAGGCTGGAAGTAGTTGTAGGTGTTTCCAATCTTTCCCGGAGCGCTATCTGCGCTGACCGTGGGAAAGGCCTTTTCATAGGCGACCGCGGCCGGATCGAAATCCGACGAGGGGATCCGGTTGTAGGGATAGATCGCGTTGGTGAAGGGATTGCGGACCTGTTGAGTATCGACGGGGGTTGCGGCCGAATTGACGCAGATACCACTGCCGTCGAACGAGTTACCAGACGCGGTGTTGCACAGGTTGCCGTAGTCGGCATAGCTCGCGCTCCCGCGTCCTTCTTCGGCGAGAGTTGGCAGCGTCACGACATTGGAGTTCGAGTTCTGGTGGCTGAGCGTGTGCTGATAACCAAAGAAGAACTGGGTGCGATTCCCCGTCGAGAAATGGGGGATGATCACCGGGCCGCCGATGACGCCGCCAAACTGGTGGCGATGCAGGTTATCTGCTTTGGTGGCGAAGTAGGGCCTGGCGTTGAAGTAGCCATTGCGCAGGAACTCAAACGCGTCGCCATGGAACTGGCTGCCGCCGGACTTGGTGACGATGTTGACAACTGCGCCGGCACTCTGGCCAAACTGGGCGTCGTAGTTGCTGGTTTGAACGCTAAACTCCTGGAGTGCGTCGGGGAAAGGGAAAGGACCATTGACGTTGGTCATTTCGTCGACGTTATTGCCGCCGTCGAGAAGGTAGTTGGACTGGTTGGGCAGCGTTCCGTTCGGAGCTGGTGATCACAGCGGCGGGAAACGTCTTGCCATTGCCCTGGTTGGCACCGTTGCCCTGCGTTGGTAGCGTCAACGACGCCAGCGACCAGCGTGATGAGCGAGGCGGCATTTCTGCCGTTCAAGGGCAGATCGACAACGCGGGACTGATCGATGACCTGGGACATGGTGCCCGTTGTGGTGTCGACCT
Organism: uncultured Actinomycetes bacterium; assembly: GCA_963829725.1. Taxonomy (GTDB): domain Bacteria; phylum Actinomycetota; class Actinomycetes; order Streptosporangiales; family Streptosporangiaceae; genus RYN-230. Next base: position 269,990 of record CAWHJW010000002.1, read on the forward strand.
GCGGTGCATCGCCTGAGACGCTGACGGTTTGGGTGGCTGAGCCGATGCGCACACTCAGATTGACGGTCAGCGCCTGATTGGCCTGCAGCACGATCCCGGTCTGCGTATACGTCTCAAAGCCGCTGGCGGAAACCGAAACGGAGTAACTGGAAGGCAGGAGGGTTGGGAAGACGTATACACCATCTTTGCCGGTGACGACGACGGTCGCGCGGCCAGTTTGAGTCTGGGTTGCGGTTACGGTAGCAGACGCAACCACCGCGCCGGACGGGTCACTGACCGTCCCCCTGATGGTTCCGTAGCCTTGAGCATTAAGGCGCGCCGTGGCGCTGGCAATTAGCAGGAAAGCTATCAATGCCAGCCAGGCAGAATAACTCCTGAAAGATTTCGTTATATTCATTTGGCACTCCAATGAGTTCATTCCACTGAAACAGGGCTAGGCATCCTGAGAAGGGCGTTCCAAGGATGCGGTTACGAGAAAACGCTTACAGCGGCGACCAAGGCCTGTAAGACCACAGATTGACGGATTTGTTGAAGGATTGCTTGCGAAGGAGAGTGAGGTTCGTACGGTCTTGCGCAAGGTCGACGTCTCAGCATTTCTTTCTGTGGCGACAGAATAAACATGGTCGGACCACGGCAATTAAAACTACGGGATTGAATGCTGGAATGTCAATAGAAAAAAAATTTTTTATTTGAGTAGCAGAGGTGTCGAAGTCCAATGGGAATGGGGCCTCAAGTGGCAAGCCATTCCATACAGCGTACAAATTCAATTAGGAAAACGAGTTACGGAAATCCGGCTGGCCTTGATACATACGACCCTTTACGTCGAGTAGTCGGCGTTGATGCGGATGTACTCGTGGGTAAGGTCGGTGGTCCAGAATCTGCAGGAACCGGCGCCCTGGTGAAGATCGATGGTGATGGAAAACTCCGGTTGCTAGATGTAGGCGTGTGCGGCATTCTCGTCGTATTCCGGGGCCCGGCCGCCGTTGCGGCAGATGGGCAGTTCGCCGAAAGAGATGTCGATGGCGTCGGGATCGATCTGCAGCGCCGGAGTAGCCGATGGCGGCCATCAGGCGTCCCCAGTTGGGATCGCATCCCGCCCATGCGGTTTTCACAAGCGGAGAATGCGCGATGGCCTTGGCAACGCGCAGTGCGTCGGCGTCCGACGTGGCGCCCTCGATGCGCAGTTCGACGACATGAGATACGCCCTCGCCGTCGGCCACGATCTGTTGGCGAGCGACGTGCAGACGTGCTTCAGCCCCTCGGCAAAAGGCAGATAGAATTGTCCGCCGAAATCGACCCCGCTCGCGCCGGAGGCCAGCAGCAGCACCGTGTCGTTGGTGGAGGTGTCGCCGTCAACGGAGATGCGGTTGAAGCTGACTTCGATTGCTTCGCGAAGATAGCCGATTCGAGCAAAGCGCGGCTCGATCGCTGCGTCGGTCATGATGTAGACGAGCATGGTGGCATGGGGCACGAGTTGCGGATGAATCATGCCCGAGCCCTTACAAAGTGCGGCAATGTGCATGTCCTGGTGATATTGCCAGGTCGTCATCTTCCATATGGAATGGCAGAAAGGCGGTCTTCTCCACTGTGTCGGTGGTGAGAATGGCTTCGGCGACCTGCTGAGGAAGTGGTCGGACTCGGAGCCGATGGATTCGGCGAGCTCCGGCAGCGCGGCAATCAGTTTTTCCGCGGGCAGGGGAACGCCGATGACGCCTGTGGAAGAAGGGAAGACTTCTTCGGGCTTGCAGCCGAACGTTTCGGCGGCGGCATTGCAGGTGGCGCGGGCTGCATCGATGCCGGCCTGACCGGCGGCGCAGTTGGCGTTGCCGGCATTGATGGCGACCACGCGGACTTTGCCGCCGGTCGCGCGCAGATGTTCTGCGTCAACGAGGAGCGGCGCGGCCTTGACGCGATTGCCGGTGAAGGCGGCGGCGGCGATGGCAGGTGCGTCGGCGACGATCAGAGCGAAGTCGGTGCGGCCGCTCTGCTTCAGGCCGGCCTTGGCGGCGCCGAAGCGAAAGCCGCGGGGAATCAAAAATTGAGAAATGTCGCTCATCGATAAGTTTGGGCTAGCCGATTTAATCTTGCATGTCGGACAGCATTGCCGAAATAAAAGAGTCAATGCATTTAATCTAACAAATGGGGGCTGGATGACCGAGAGCCTGCACAAGATCAGCGGCGAGTCATGAACGAGCAGTTTCTGGAGCTGGCGACGTGAACGTGGCGCGCGGCGACCGCGATGGTGCTGCACGACGTGAATCTGACGATTCGCGACCGGGGAACATGTTGCGATCCTGGGACCGAATGGATGCGGCAAATCGACGCTGATCTTCACCATGACCTGCCAGATTTATCCCATCGTGCGGCCGGGCATGCAGGTGAGGATCTTCGGGCGCGAGCGCTGGGATCTGACGCAACTGCGCAGGCACTTCGGCATCGTTGCCGCGGGACTGATGGGCACGGAGCTTCCCGGCGAACGCACCGCCGTGACTACCGGCCTCGATGCAGTGATCGCAGGATTCTTTTCCGCATCGACGCTGTGGCCGAATCTGCATGTGACCGGTGAGATGCGCGAGCGTGCCGTGGAAGCCCTGGAGCGGATCGAAGCCGACGCATCTGGCGACGCAGCTTGTGGGCGAGATGTCCGCGGGAGAGAAGCGGCGGATACTGATTGCGCGGGCGCTGGTGCATCGGCCACGCCAGTTGCTGCTGGATGAGCCTTCGAATGCGCTCGATCTGGCCGCACAGCGCGAGCTGCGCGAGACCTGCGGCGCCTGGCGCAGGAGGGAACGGGGCTGGTGCTGGTGACCCATCACCTCGGCGATATTCTGCCCGAGATCGAGCGCGTGATCCTGATGCGCGACGGACGCATCATCGGCGATGGTCCGCGCGCGGAGATGCTGACCGCGCCGAAGCTGAGCGAGCTCTTCAATACGCCCGTGCGGATCGGGCGCGACGAAGAATGGCTGCATAGCTGGTAAGAGTCCGGATGCAGCGTACAAGCAGGATTAAACAGCCCCAGATCCCCCTAACGGCATGTGGCCTATATAGCTCAGACAGGCACAATTGGCAGCGACTAGAGTGGGCTCTGTAGGGATAGATAGAGTTTGACCCGATAAGTTTGCTGGGAAACTCCAGAACGCTCCCAATACTCAATGGAGATCCTTATGGCTGCCGCTGTTGCAGGCTTTTTCTTTCCGGCTGCATGGCATCCCACGCACCACAAGGAATCGCAGACACCTTGAAAGGGGTCACATGCGCGGACTCAAAGTTCTTCTCGGTAGTACAGCATTGATGTTGGGCATGGCCCTGGCGCCGGCGACACAGGCGCAGATTTCGATCAACATTGGCGTTCAACCGAGCTGTGCATACGGCTACTACGGCTACGCACCTTACCAATGCGCGCCTATGGGTTATTACGGGCCGGGCTATTTTTACAATGGCATCTTCCTGGGCATGGGCCCATGGGGTGGCTGGGGCTATAGCCACGGCTGGGGATCGCATCGCTTTGCCCGTGAAGGCGGCGGGAGGTACCATGGCGGACCTGGGCGCGCATCCTATCGCGAGAGCGGCGGCGGCAATCACGGGTACGCGCAACAATCTCGCGGTGGCGGAGGGCATCCCGACGCGGGGCGTTCGGCACCTCAACGTGGCAATGGCAGAGGCAATGGCCGCAGCGGTGGTGGCGGCGGACAGAATCATGGTGGCGGAGACAATGGCCACGGCGGCGGACATAAATAAACCCGGTTGGTTGAAACGGGACCACTGAACGAGATTGCGATTTCTTGAAATCTGGCGGCGGAGCATAACAGCTCCGCCGCTTCCTTTTTGGGGTGAGATCCGAATTCGGAACAGGTTCGAGGTTCGTACCCCATGCCTCAGGGATTGGCCTAGGAGCGGCTCCGGGGTGCTGAGTGGCGGATAGATTCATCTGTATATAATTCCCGGAGGAACGGCAGCGCTCAGTTCCGAGACTCTTATGGTCATGGGCGCAGGTTGGCCATTCAATCCCCTGAGAGAATTCGCTTGCGCCTGCTCACGACCCTCTTCCGAATGAAACAACGAAGGTTGCGCCTGCGGCTGCTCCAGCACCATCTGCCATTGTTTGTCATTTCTCTAGTCGGTGCCGCTGCCCTTTACTACACACGGCCCTACAAGGACGTTGTGAGCCGGGCGAGTTTTGCAACTGCTTATCCTGCGCTGGTGCTGCTGAGCGCTACGCTGCTGGTGGGGCCATGGAGGCTGCTGCGCAAGCAGAGGAATCCGGTATCGAACGATTTGAGACGGGACCTGGGCATCTGGGCAGGGATCGTCGGCGTACTGCACTCGGCAGTTGGCCAGTGCGTGCATCTGCGCGGGAGGCCGTGGCTGTATTACATCTACGCTCCGAAGGAGCATCACAGTTTTCCCTTGCGGCATGATCTCTTCGGTCTTGCCAACTACACAGGCGCGACGAGCGCGCTGGTGCTGATCGCGTTGCTGGCGATGTCGAACGACTTCTCACTGCGGGCACTGGGCACGCCGCGATGGAAACAGCTTCAACGCTGGAACTATGCAGTCTTTGCGCTGGCCGCGGTCCACTCGTTTGCTTACCAGGGGGTTGAGAAACAGCATCTTCCCTTTGTGACGACTGTCGCGATCTGCGTCGCTGTTACGCTCGTCCTGCAGGTGGCCGGGATTGTTAGCAGGCGGTCACAGGTAAACCGTACGACTCTGGTTTAGGAGAGCCGCTGGCAGAGTGTAAGCTGTCTAGCAGGTTGGAGGCCCGAGTCGAATGGCGATTTACGAGCTGTTACCTCCTGAGGCATTCAAGATCGTCCTGGTGCTGTTTCTATCGTTCCTGCTGGGGCTGGAGCGGGAAGAGCACAAGGCGGCGGGGCATTACTCGTTTGGCGGTGTGCGGACGTTTCCGCTGATCGGGCTGATCGGCTACTCGATTGCGCTGATCTCGGAACGCAGTTGCTGGCATTGACGGTTGGGTTTCTGGTGATCGCAGGGTTTCTGCTGCTCTCGTACTGGCACAAGCTCTCTGCACCACAGAACGGGGACAAGGTTGCGGGCGTGACGACCGAGATGTCGGGGCTGGCGACATTTCTGGTTGGCGCGCTGATCTGCTCGGGCACTTCTGGATTGCGACGACGCTGGCTGTTGCGAGCCTGCTGCTGCTGGACCTGAAGGCGGCGCTTGAGAAGACTGGCGACGACGATTGCTCCGAACGAGATTTTTACGTTCGCGAAGTTTCTGCTGCTGAGCGGCGTGATTCTGCCGGCGCTGCCGAACCAGGAGTTCGGGCAGTTCCATATGAATCCATTCAAGACGTGGCTGGTGGTGGTGGCCATCAGCGCGATCTCGTATGCGAGCTATGTGCTGCAAAAAATCACCAAGGGGCAGGGGGGCATTGTGCTGGCGGCGGTGCTGGGCGGGGCCTATTCGTCGACGGTGACGACGGTGGTGATGGCGAAGCGGGCCAAGCAGGAGCAGCATCCGCACCTGTTTGCCGGGGGCATCCTGATTGCGTGCGGCGTGATGTATCTGCGGCTGGCGGCGCTGCTGGCGCTTTTCAACCGGCAACTGATGGCGGTGTTGCTGGCTGCCGTTTGTGGTGCTGGCGGGAGCGGCCCTCGTAATTGGCTGGCTCTGGTCGCGGCGCACGGATGCGAGCGCGGAAGAGGTCAAGCGGGAATACGAGCCCGAAGAATCCGCTGGAACTGATGACGGCGTTCCTGTTTGCGGCGCTTTTTCTTGCCATGTTGGTCATTACCCAGTTGGCGGTGACTTACCTGGGCAAGGGCGGAGTGGATACGCTGGCGGCGATCATGGGCGTTAGCCGATGTGGACCCGTTCATCATGGGGCTGACGCAGGCGGCAGGGCGCTGACTCCGATGAAGGAGGCGGCGGGGGCGATCCTGATTGCCGCGGCGAGCAACAACGCGGTGAAAGGGATCTACGCCTACAGCCTGGCGGACAAGAAGACTGGGTTGCAGGCGCTTCTTTTCTTGCTCGGGCTGGCGGCGGCGGGGTTGGCGCCGCTGGTTTTCGGTTCTAGGCATAGCTGGGGAAATCTGGGCCCCCCTCCACCCGCCAAAGTCTCCAATTCGTCCATCGAAAGGACTTTGCTTGGGGGGGTGCCTCCAAATTCGCCCAGGCATTGGGGTTATACGCAAAATCTTGTAAATGCAGGGGTCAGTGGTTAGTGGTTAGTGGTTGGCTTTCAGCAATCAGCTGTCAGCTTTCAGCTCGAATGGCGGGCGGCTGCGCTTGCTGGTTTGGCGGCGGATGCGGTTGGATTCCACTCTGATTTGATTGTGCGTCGGATGGGGGTAATTATCTGCAAAGGAGCGGAAGGTTTTTTCGGAAGGAGCGCGGGGATGGGGCGGGGCGCTGAGATACCAGACCTTGATCAAAGAGGCGCTGCGGCTGCATGTGGAGGGGAAAGCGCCGAATCTGGAAGACACTTTACGGCGAGTTCTTCGCGAAGAGATGCGGGCGGCGAGCTGAGCGGCAGGCCAGGTCACGAGCACAGGGTGTGGGCGCGGCCGGTTTTTCTCAATAGAGGCGAAAATTTACCTCGAAGTTGATTGCGACCGGGACTGGAACTTTTCCGTCTTTCATGGCTGGTTTGAAGCGGTATTTCTTCACCGCCTCGATGGCGTTCTTGTCTTGACTGGGCTCCAGACCTTTGACGACGTGGACGTTTTGCGACGTTCCTTTCGCGTCAACGATCAATCCAATCAGGCAGATTCCGATGATCTTTTTCTTGCGTGCATATTTGGAGTACTCGGCCTCCGGCACGAACAGCGGAATGGGTGCGCTCACTCTGCCACCGACCTGGCAAAGACCTTGAGGGCAGTCTGCGTTCGGAGTTGGAGGCTGAGGGGGTGGGGTTTGCTGACTGACCGCGAGGACGGCGGTAAGAAAAGTAGCAGTACCAACGCAAATTTGCTGCGCATGGAACCCTTTCTGAAACGGCGAAATGAATATACCAAAATACGATGACCGGGTTTCAGGTAGAGGCGGACTGAGATACGTTGGCGGGGGCTGAACGGGCTGCGAAAAAGGCCGTTTTGGCGGTGCGAATTTTGCAGCGGCCAAAGCCGACGTCATTTTTTGCAGCATTTTCGGCATGACTAAAGTCATGCCCTATTACAAAGCCCTTGAGTTTTTGCCGCCCGATGAGTTTTTCAGGAGCCTGTGAGCCCGTACCCCTTCAAAACCGCTCTATTCCAACGGTGAAGATGCTTTAGCGGCGGAGGTTGACTTTGGCCAGGTCGATGATTTCGTCGCCGCGGCCGTCTAGGACGGCTTTGATCATGAAGAGGCTGAAGCCCTTGATTTGATCGACGGTGATGGATGGGGGCATGGAGAGCTCCTGGCGGCTGACGACGGCTTCAATGAGAGCGGGGCCGTTGTGGCGGAGGGCTTGCTCGATGGCGGGGCGGACCTGGTCGGCGGTTTCGGCGCGAAGACCGAAGATGCCGGCGGCTTCGGCGATCTTCGCGAAGTCCGGATTGCGCAAGTCGGTTCCGAACTCGAGGATGCCGGCGGCTTTCATTTCCAACTCAACGAAGGCCAGCGAACTGTTGCTGAAGACGATGATTTTTACGGGCAACTGCAACTGACGCAGGGAGAGAAGATCGCCCATGAGCATGGCGAGGCCACCATCGCCTGAGAGCGAGATGACCTGACGATCGGGGTGGCTCAACTGCGCGCCAATGGCCTGCGGCAACGCGTTGGCCATGGAGCCGTGATTGAAGGAGCCGAGCAGACGGCGCTTGCCGTTCATGCGCAGAAAGCGCGCGGCCCAGATGGTGGGCGTACCGACGTCGCAACTGAAGATGGCATCTTCGGCTGCTAGCTCATCGAGAACCTTGGCGACGAACTGCGGGTGGATCGGCTTTTCGCCGGGTTCGCCGGTGGCAAGATCGTCGAGGTCTTTGCGGGCTTCAGTGTACTCCTTGAGCGAGGCGGTCAGGTGATTGTCGTCGGCCTTCGACTCCAACTGAGGGAGAAGCGCGGTGACAGTGGATTTGATGTCGCCGACGAGGCCGAGATCGACCTTGGCGCGGCGGCCAATCTGCTCGCCACGAATGTCGATCTGGAGGATGGTGGCATCTTGCGGATAGAACTGGCGGTAGGGGAAATCTGTGCCGAGCATGAGCAGCGTGTCGCAGTTCATCATCGCTTTATAGCCGGAGGAGTAGCCGAGGAGGCCGGTCATGCCGACGCCGAAGGGATTGTCGTACTCGACGAACTCTTTGCCGCGCATGGCGTGAACGATGGGGGCTTGCAGTTTGCCGGCGAGTTCCATGAGTTGGCGGTGCGCTCCGGCGCAACCGGCTCCAGCGAGGATGGTGGTCTTCTTTGAGCGGTTGAGATGTGCGGCCAGAATGGTGATTTCGTCCGGGGACGGGCAGACGGTGGGGTTTGCCTGATGAAAGTGGAGGCGCGGCGCGGAGACAACAGCGTCGCGCAGGGCCACGTCGCCGGGAAGGGCGATGACGGCAACACCGCGGCGCGCGATGGCGGTCTGCATGGCGATTTCAAGTATGCGCGGCATTTGATCGGCTTGCGAGACCAGTTCGCAATAGTGGCTGCATTGCGCGAAGAGATGTTGCGGATTGGTCTCCTGAAAATATTGGCTGCCGATTTCGTCGCTGGGGATTTGCGCGGCGATGGCGAGGACGGGAACGCGGCTGCGGTGGCAGTCGTAGAGGCCATTGATGAGGTGCAGATTGCCGGGGCCGCAACTGCCGGCGCATACGGCCAGCTCTCCGGTGAGATGGGCTTCAGCGCCGGCGGCGAAGGCGGCTACTTCTTCGTGGCGGAGATGGATCCAATCGAGTTTGCCGGTGGCTCGGATGGATTCGGTAATGCCGTTGAGCGAGTCGCCGGAGACGCCGTAGATGCGGCGTACGCCGGCGGCTGAAAGGACGTCGACTAAGAGTTCGGCTACGTTTTTCTTCGCCATACCGTTTTCGATGTGCGGGGCTGGCTGGCGGTTGTTCGGGGGCGAGGCGGTATGAGATGCGAAGGACGAATGGAAAGAGGAAGGGCCGGGCGTGCAGGGCCTCAGCTCTGAGGCGTGGGAAAGGGTTACGTCCGTTTGCGGTGATTCGACCGCAACCGCGTTTCACATCACCTAATGTGCGAAAAGGAAGATAAGGAATGCGATCCCGATGAGGGCGCACATCAGTATGAATAGCGTCAGCTTCCATGTCCGCGTAAGCCTGGATTGAATCAATTCAGGCAGATAATATTCCGACGGTTTAACGGGATTGTACCGAATGTTGACTGTGTCTCCTTCAAAAGAT
>CAWHJW010000003.1:0-232402 GCA_963829725.1 uncultured Actinomycetes bacterium
ACCGCCCAGACCGACGCCCGCGCGCAGCGCCGCGGCCGGTACCTGCCCGCCGCCACCGCCCACCCCGCCAAGATGCTGCCCGCGATCGCCGCCACCGCCATCACCCGCTACAGCGAGCCGGGGGACCTGGTCGCCGACCCGATGTGCGGCATCGGCACCACCCTGGTCGAAGCGATCCACCTGGGCCGCGACGCCATCGGCGTGGAGTACGAGCCCCGGTGGGCCCAGCTCGCCGCCGCGAACATCACCAGCGCCCGCCGCCAGGGCGCCCCTGGCACCGCGGAGGTGGTCTGCGGTGACGCACGCCAGCTCCCCGCCCTGCTGCCCGCCGGCTGGGCGGGGCGGGTGGCGCTGGTGGTCACCTCACCCCCCTACGGGCGCACCGTCCACGGGCAGGTCCGCGCCGAGAAACGCGCCGGGGGCGGCGGGGTGCACAAGTACGACAACCGCTACAGCGACGACCCCGCCAACCTCGCACTCCACGGCACCGGCGACCTGCTCGCCGGGTTCACCCGCATCCTCGCCGGCTGCACGGTGCTGCTGCGCCCCGGCGGGACCGTCGTGGTCACCGCGAGGCCCTGGCGGCAGCACGGCGAGCTGGTCAACCTGCCCGGCGCGATCCTCGCCGCCGGCGCGACCGCCGGACTGATCCCGGCCGAGCGGTGCGTGGCCCTGCTCGCCGGCCTGCGGGGCCAGCGGCTGATCCCGCGCCCGTCGTTCTTCCAGCTGGACAACATCCGCAAGGCCCGCGCCCGCGGCGAGCCCTGGCACCTGATCGTCCACGAGGACGTCCTGATCTTCCGCGCCCCCGCCCCGGGCCCGCCAGCGCAGCCCGCCGCGCCGCCTTCCCGGCTCCCGGCCAGGCAGGCCGCGTCTCCGTCAGAGCTGGGCCTGGCCGGGCCGGCCGGCGAGGAAGCCGCCGCGTGAGGCCCGGCGAGACGGCATCCCGGGCCTGCCGGTCACCGCTGCGCGGCCACTGCGCGGCCGGGGGCCGGGGGCACGGCAGGGGGGGCAGGCGGCCCCGGGCGCCTGCCCCCGCGATCGCGGACGTGCTGGCATCAGTCCGGCGGCTGCTCCGCGATCGCCACGCGGCCGGAGGTGACGCCCAGGGGAACGCCTGCCGTGGCCGTATCGGCAGCGGCCAGCGAGACCCGGTGGCGAACCCCCAGGTCGGCGTTGTGTTCTTCCAGCTCGGTCAGCATTCCCATGGCGAACGCGACGGCCGGGCGGATCCGCTCGGGCCACTCCTCGGGTTCCTGGCGGTTCCATGTCCCGGCCAGGATCAGGTGGCCGCCCAGGACTGCCCACACCTTGGCGAGGATGGCCGGCTGCCCCTGACTCCCGGTGTCGGGCTGCAGGCGTACCAGCACGTCGCCGCCGTGCGCGTGCCAAGCGTCCCGGGGCAGGCAGCTGACCGTGAACGCTGCTCCGGGCAGCCCGTCCACCTCCGAGACCAGCAGCCATTCCCCGTCATCAGACGGGAGCTGCCCGGCCAGGTACAGCACGTCCACATCGTCGTCACGATCCGCGTCACGCGGGATGGCGATCATCTCGCCGCCACCGCCGGCCGGGCCGGGCGCCGGCGGCTTCGGGCCCGCCTGGCCTGCTTCGGGGCCCGGGGAACTGGTCTCCACGGTCACTCACCTCCAGGGTCGCTCATGGGCTGGCCGCGCACGCCCCGCCGGCGGCGGCCCTCGCAGGGCCGCCGCCCGGCGGGGGCACGGGGAACGCCCGATCAGCGCTCCACTCCGCGCGTGACGTCAAGTCCGGCCGCGCACCCTGCCGCGGCATCCCGCCCGGCCGCCCGGTCCGCCGCCGGCGCGGCGGTGCGACTCCAGGGGACTGGAGGGCGGCATGACCGCGGAGCCGTCGCGGGCCGCCCGCCCCCGGCCCGCCGCGCCCGCCGCAGAACCGGCCGGAGCGGAGGTGATCGAGGTGACCTTCACCCCGGCCGAGCCGCAGCTGACGCCAGGCGCGGCCCGGGCTGTCCTGGCCCTGCTGCTGCGCGCCCGGGAGACAGCGCAGGCCAGGGACCGTCCCGAGGGCGGGCGGACTTGAAGTCCGCCGCCAAGTCCCGGTACCACCGTGGACCCGGCACGCTGCGTGCCGGCCTGCTCCCGGCCGGAGCACCTCCCGGCACGCCCCCGCGAGAGGAGCAGGAGCACGGGAAGGAAAAGCGATGACAGGAAAGAGCCCTCCCGGCCGCCCGCCCCGGCCGGCCGGCCCGACGGCGATTCCGAGACGCGAGCAGCGAGCGGCATGGGCACAGCTGACCCGGACAGCCCGCCCCAGGCGGTACCGGTCGCGTTCTACGGGCGGAGCGCCTGCGCCGCCGGCACCTGTGACAACCGGGCAGACCAGTACCAGCAGCTGGCCCTGTGCCAAGCGGTCGCCGCCGTCCGCGGCTGGCAGGTGACCGCCGAGTTCTTCGACGAGGACTGCCGCGCCGGCTACTCCTGGCAGCGCCGCCCGCAGGGCCGGGCACTGCTGGCCGCGCTATCGGAGCCCGGCCGCGTGGCTGGAGCAGTAGCGGTCGCGGACCCGTGGTGCCTGCTTCCCCGCCGCCCGGTGCCCGGCGGTACCGCCATCCTGGCGCGGCTCGCGTTCCGGCAAGTACTGCTCGTGCTGGCCGGAACCGGCATGGTGATCAGGTCAGCCGAGGAATATGCCCTGCTCGGCAGGCTCCTGACCGGCCTCCCCTGCGGCGCGCCGCGCGGCGGCAGTGCTTCCCGGCTGTCTGTCCGCGACCACCGGGCGCGCGGCAACCTTGCCCGGCAGCCCGCGCCCGGGCTGCCTCGCCGTCTGGGCGAGCCCAGGTGAGCGCCGTCCTGCTGGCCCCTGGCCGGGAAGACAGCGCGCCGGTCCGGCGGTTCGCGTTCAGCGGCCGGGTCTCGACCGAGGACAACCAGGACCCCGACGCGTCCCGGAACTGGCAGATCTCCCGCAGCCGGGCCCTGATCGAGCCCGCCGGCGGGATCATCGTCGCTGAGTACTTCGACATCGGGCAGTCCCGCTCGCTGCCGTGGAAGCGCCGGCCCCGCGCCGCGCAGCTACTAGCCGACCTCGCCAACCCGGACAGGGGCTTCGACGCCGTGGTGATCGGCGAGCCGCAGCGGGCGTTCTACGGCAACCAGTACAGCCTGACCATGCCCGTCTTCACCCACTACGGGGTCGGGCTGTGGGTCCCCGAAGTCGGCGGCCCCGTCAACCCGGACTCCGAGGCTCACGACCTGATCATGTCGGTGTTCGGCGGCATGTCCAAGGGCGAGCGGACCCGGATCAGGATACGGGTCCGCTCCGCCATGTCCGCCCAGGCCGCGATCGAGGGACGGTTCCTCGGAGGCCGTCCCCCCTACGGCTACCGCATCGCCGACGCCGGGCCGCACCCCAACCCCGCCAAGGCCGCCGACGGCAAGCGGCTGCACAAGCTGGAACCTGACCCTGAGACCGCATGGGTGGTCCGGCGGATCTTCGCCGAGTACCTCGCCGGGCGCGGCCTGTTCGCCATCGCCGAACGGCTCACCCGCGACGCCGTCTCCTCCCCGTCCCAGCATGACGCGGCCCGGAACCCGCACCGCACCGGACAGGGATGGGCCAAGAGCGCTGTTCGCGCCATCTTGCGCAATCCCCGCTACACCGGCCGGCAGGTCTGGAACAAGCAGCGCAAGGACGAGATCCTCCTCGACGTCAACGACGTCGCCCGCGGCTATGAGACCCGGCTGCGCTGGAACGACACCGGGCAGTGGGTCTGGTCCGACACCATCGCCCAGGAGCCGCTGGTCTCCGCGGAAGACTTTGAGGCTGCCCAAGCCATCATGGTCGGCGCCGGGCGCGCCCGGCAGGCCAGCCACGAGACCGGCCAGCGGGTCCGCAACCCCTACGCCCTGCGCGGCCGGCTGTACTGCGGGTTCTGCGAGCGCCGGATGCAAGGCCAGTACAACCATGGTGATGCCTACTACCGGTGCCGCTACCCGAAGGAATACGCCCTCGCCAGCCACGTACGCCACCCTGGCAACGTCTACCTCCGCGAAGCGGACGTCCTGCCCGCCATCGACAGATGGCTCACCGTTATCTTCGCGCCCCACCGGCTCACCCAGACCATCCGCGAGATGCAAGCAGCCCAGGCCCCGCCCGCCACCCCCGAGCCCGCCGCGCCAGCCCAGGACACCCAGGCCACCCTCGCCGACTGCGACGCCCGCCTCGCCCGCTACCAGGCCACCCTGGACGCCGGAGCCGACCCCCAGACCATCGCCGAATGGACCCGGCAGGTCAAAGCCGAACGCGCTGCAGCACTCGCCCGCGATGTCGGCCAGGCCCGCCACCAGCCCGGCCGCCGGCTCACCGAGGACGACATCCGCGCTCTTATCGCCGCCCTCGGCAGCCTGCTCGACGTCATCCGCGACGCCGGGCCCGCCGAGAAAGCAGCCATCTACGACCAGCTCAGCCTCAAGGTCACCTTCAAGCCCGGAGAAGCAAAAATCCGGGCCGAAGTCACCATCGGCCCGGAGAATTATGTAGAGCATGCGCAGCAATGTGGGGATACGGGTCGTGTCCGAGGGGGGACTTGAACCCCCATGCCCCTTTCAGGGCACTAGCACCTCAAGCTAGCGCGTCTGCCTATTCCGCCACCCGGACGTGGGCCAGGCCACAGGGATCGCCTGGGCTGGCGCCTCACGATAGCAAATCCGGCCCGTTCCGGCGAAGCGGCTGACGGCCCGCGCCACCTGCGCACCGCTGCCTGGCTGGCCCGCACCGGCCCGCCGCGCGCCCGCCATCCCGGTCGCACCAGGGCTCCTCGCCGGGCCCGCCCGGCGTAAGTGCGACGATGGGGCGATGACGCAGAACGCAGCCCCCGGCAGCACCCCAGGCAGATCCGCGCAGGACGAGGTGGCCACCCTGTGCAGCGACCTGATCAGGATCGATACCACGAACCGGGGCGACAACTCCGGCCCCGGGGAACGCCTGGCCGCCGAACACGTCGCCGGGCTGCTCGCCGACGTCGGCCTCGAGCCGACCATCTTCGAGTCCGACCAGGGCCGGGCCAGCGTGGTCGCCCGCATGGCGGGCGAGGATCCGGGCCGGCCCGCGCTGCTGATCCACGGGCACCTGGACGTGGTCCCGGCCGATGCAGCCGACTGGCAGGTGGACCCGTTCTCCGGGGAGGTCTCCGGCGGCTGCGTCTGGGGCCGCGGCGCCGTGGACATGAAGGACATGGACGCGATGACCCTCGCCGTGGCCCGGCAGCGGATGCGGGAGGGCCGCCGCCCGCCGCGCGACGTCGTGCTGGCGTTCCTCGCCGATGAGGAGGCGGGCGGCTCGTACGGGGCCCGCTGGCTGGTGGACAACCATCCTGGCCTGTTCGAGGGTGTCACCGAGGCGATCGGGGAGGTCGGCGGGTTCAGCGTCACGCTGGCCAGCCGCCGGCTCTACGCGATCCAGATCGCCGAGAAGGGCATGGCGTGGCTGCGGCTGACCGCGCGCGGCACGGCCGGGCACGGCTCCATGCTGCAGCCGGACAACGCGATCACCGAACTGGCCGAGACCGTCGCCCGGATCGGCCGCCACGAGTGGCCGCTGCGGCTGACCCCCGCGGCCGAGGAGTTCATGGCCGCGGCGTGCGCGGCGTTCGGCATCGACTACACGCGCGAGGCGCTGCCGCAGATCCTGGACAAGGTCGGCTCCATGTCCCGGCTGACCGGGGCCACCCTCCGCAACACCCTCAACCCCACCGTTCTTAACGCCGGTTACAAGGTCAATGTCGTTCCCCAGGTCGCTTCGGCCGACGTGGACGGTCGCTTCCTGCCGGGATACGAGGAGGAGTTCCTCGCCGAGGTGGACAGCCTGCTCGGGCCGCATGTCACCCGCGAGTTCATCCACCATGACATCGCCCTGGAGACCACGTTCGACGGCGACCTGTGCGACGCCATGACGGCCGCGCTGCTCGCCGAGGACCCGGAGGGGAAGGTCATCCCGTACTGCCTGTCCGGTGGCACGGACGCGAAGTCGTTCAGCCGGCTGGGCGTCCGGTGCTTCGGCTTCGCCCCGCTGCAGCTCCCCGCCGACCTGGACTTCTCCGGCATGTTCCACGGGGTGGACGAGCGGGTCCCGGTGGCTGCCCTCCAGTTCGGCACCCGGGTCCTGGACTCATTCCTGGACCGCTGCTGACGCTGCCACGACTGGGCCGCGCGACCCGCGACGCGCGGCCTCAATCGCGGCACCCACCGCGTGGCGGCCGGGTTCTCGCGAAATCCCGTCATCACACGTTGGGTAGCGTTATGATTACGCATTGTGTGAGGACGACTACTGCGGGAGCAGAACCCCTGCCGCATACCCCGCAGCGCCGGACTCGCGCAGCACCGGTTGCGACGAGGAACGTCGCCCCGAAGATCCAGGGCCGGAGAACGACCATGGACCGCGAGTGGGAGCCCGCCGCTGATGCGGGCCGCCCATGACGTGGTCAGGCACTTCCGGCACCGGACCTCGGAAGATCGCCGTGGCCGGCGCGGCTGGCGCGCCGCCCACGCGGCCGCGGCCAGCGGCAGCTGCCCCCCGCAGCGTCCCCGCTGGCCGTGGCCGCAGTGGCGCGTTCCAGGTATGCGCCGGCCGCGGGCTCAAGGTGGCGGCCGGACGGCGCACCGGGCAGTACCGGCGCCCGGGTCGCGGACCGCGGACTGGCTGCCCAGAACCCCCGGATCGCCTTCCTGGTGGTCAAAGGGTCAGTACGGGGCGTATGATCGGCCGGCGCAGGGTTGCCTGCCTGCTGCCGTCTGCATTCAGCCGGAGCCGGGCAAGTTCCCAGTCCCCGTACTCCGCGTGATCGGTCAGTATCCGCCGGGCGGCGTCCAGTGACGTTCCACGCGGCAGGTAGAGCACGAGGTAGGTGTACTCAGCCATCACCTTTTATTGTGCGCCGCTTCAGCGGTGGTTCAATCGGCGGTGACGAAATAATCGCCGGCCCGCCTGTCCGAGGGCGGACGGCGGTGGGTAGGGGAACACTCGTGCCACGGCTGGGAGTTGAGGTAGGCGGGACCGCAGGACCAGAACGGGATGCGGAGGTTGGCCGAGCAGGGACAGTCAGGCTGGGGGTTGAACGGGGAGCCTGATCTCGCACAGTCGAGGCAGCGCGGTCGATGAGGATCGCGGGGCCGCCGGGACGGGGAGCACTGACACCCGGACGGGCATGGCCGGGCCGCAGGGACGCGGCTGGTAAGCCGGACGAGTTGATGACGAAGACACGGGCCGGGCAGAGGCACCGGGCTAGAAGGTGAATGCGTGGCAGCAAGGACAGGTACCGTCGCGAAGAAGGCGAAGGGCGGCGGCGGCCGCACCGCGGGCAGCGGCGGCGGTCCCGTGCGCCTGGTGATCGTCGAGTCACCCGCCAAGGCGCGGACCATCGCCGGGTACCTCGGCCAGGGGTACGTGGTGGAGTCCAGCATCGGCCATATCCGCGACATGCCCGACAAGGCCGCGGAGATCCCGGAGAAGTTCCGCAAGGAGCCGTGGGCCCGCCTCGGCGTCGATGTGGATCACGGCTTCGAGGCGCTCTACGTCGTCAACGCGGACAAGAAGACCCAGGTGTCCAAGCTCAAGTCGCTGCTGAAGGACGCGGACGAACTCCTGCTCGCCACTGATGAGGACCGCGAGGGTGAGGCCATCGCCTGGCATCTCCTCCAGGAACTCAAGCCCAAGGTGCCGACCAGCCGGATGGTGTTCCACGAGATCACCCCGGAGGCGATCGCCCGCGCCGTCGCCAACCCCCGGGAACTCGACCAGGGCCTGGTCAACGCCTACCAGACCCGGCGGGTGCTGGACCGGCTGTACGGCTACGAGGTCTCCCCGGTGCTGTGGAAGAAGGTCATGCCGCGGCTGTCCGCCGGGCGGGTCCAGTCGGTGGCGACCCGGCTGGTCGTGGCCCGGGAGCGGGAGCGGATCGCGTTCCGCACCGCCCGGTACTGGGACCTGCAGGCCACCTTCGCCCGCACGGACAGGGCGGCCGGCACCGACGTGAATGCCTTCCCGGCGACGCTCGTCGCCGTGGATGGCCGCCGGGTGGCACAGGGCCGCGACTTCGCCTCGACCGGCGAGCTGCGCAACGCTGACGTGCTCTACCTGGAGGGCGTCCCGCAGGACGGCAGCACGGACGGGCAGGCCGTGCCGGTCCCCGCCGGGGTGGTGCACCGGCTGTCTGCCGCGGATCTCGCCGACCGGCTGCGCGGCGCGGACTTCTCGGTCAAGTCGGTGGAGCGCAAGCCGTACCGGCGCTCTCCGTACGCGCCGTTCCGCACCACGACGCTGCAGCAGGAAGCGTCCCGCAAGCTCGGGTTCTCGGCCAAGTACACGATGGGCGTGGCCCAGCGGCTGTACGAGAATGGCCACATCACCTATATGCGGACCGACTCCACGACGTTGTCGCAGACGGCCATCGTCGCGGCCCGCCGCCAGGCCCGCGAACTGTACGGGGCGGAGTATGTCCCGGACGCCCCCCGCGTCTACGCCAGCAAGGTGAAGAACGCGCAGGAGGCCCACGAGGCCATCCGCCCGGCCGGCGACTCGTTCCGCACTCCCGCTCAGTCCCGCCTATCCGGCGATGAGCTGCGGCTGTACGAGCTGGTCTGGAAGCGCACGGTCGCCTCGCAGATGAAGGACGCCACCGGGGAATCGGTGACGGTCCGGGTCAGCGGCCGGTCCACGGCCGGCGAGGACGCCGAGTTCGGCGCCTCCGGCAAGATCATCGGTTTCTACGGGTTCCTCAAGGCGTACGTGGAGGACGCGGACGACGACGCGGACCGGGACGACCGGGAGCGCCGCCTGCCGCCGCTGGCCGAGGGCGACCCGCTGGCCGCGCTGGACCTGGCCGCGGCCGAGCACGCCACCCGGCCCCCGGCCCGCTACACCGAGGCAACCCTGGTCAAGGAGCTGGAAGACCGGGAGATCGGCCGGCCGTCAACGTACGCGAACATCCTCGGCACGATCCTGGACCGGGGGTATGTGTTCAAGAAGGGCACCGCCCTGGTGCCCTCGTTCCTCGCCTTCGCCGTCGTCACCCTGCTGGAACAGCACTTCAGCCAGCTGGTGGACTACGACTTCACCGCCCGGATGGAAGACGCCCTGGACGCGATCGCCCGCGGTGAGGCGGCCCGGGTGCCCTGGTTGCGCCGGTTCTACTTCGGCGCCGACGGCGAGGAGGGCCTCAAGGAACTGGTCAGCGACCTGGGTGACATCGACGCCCGCGAGGTCAGCTCGTTCCCGCTGGCCGGCACCGACATCGTGGTCCGGGTCGGCCGGTACGGCCCCTACCTGGAGCGCGGTGACCAGCGGGTCAACGTGCCCGAGGGGATGGCGCCCGACGAGCTCACCCCACAGAAGGCCGAGGAACTGTTCGCCCAGCCCAGCGGCGATTTCCCGCTCGGCACCGACCCGGCCACCGGCCGCGAGATCGTGGCCAAGGCGGGCCGGTTCGGCCCGTACGTGACCGAGGTGCTGGCCGACGGCGAGACCGGCAAGCCGCGCACCGCCTCCCTGCTGGCGTCCATGTCGCTGGACACGGTGACGCTGGACGACGCGCTGCGGCTGCTCACCCTGCCTCGCACCATCGGTGAGCTGGATGGCGAGCCGATCACCGTTCAGAACGGCCGCTACGGGCCCTATGCCAAGAAGGGCAGCGACAGTCGTTCGCTGGAATCCGAAGAACAGCTTTTCACCTTCACCCTGGCCGAGGCGAAGGAGTTGTTCGACCAGCCGAAGGTCCGGGGCCGCGGCCGGGCAGCGGCGGCGCCGCCGCTGCGTGAGATGGGCGAGGACCCGGCCAGCGGGCGTCCCATCGTGGTCAAGGAAGGCCGCTGGGGGCCGTACGTGACCGACGGCGAGACCAACGCCTCGCTGCGCCAGGGCGATGCGGTGGAGTCGCTGACCCCGCAGCGCGCGGCGGAACTGCTCGCCGAGCGGCGGAGCGCGGCGCCGTCCGCGCCGCGCCGCCGGCCCGCGGCCAAGAAGCCGGCCGCGGGCGCGGCGAAAAAGCCCGCGGCCAGCAAGCCCGCGGCCAGCAAGCCCGCGGCCAGCAAGCCCGCGGCCAGCAAGCCCGCGGCCAGCAAGCCCGCAGCCAGCAAGCCCGCAGCCAGCAAGGCGGCCGCCAGCAAGGCGGCCGCCAGCAAGAACGGCGAGCCCACGCGGAGCCGTCCCGCCAGCCGCGTGCCCTGATCCCGGCCCGCCCACCCGTACCTGACGGACATTTTCGCGAGCTTGCAGGCGGCGCGATTACCCCCTTGTGGATACCCTAAACCGCGTGAACTTCCGATCCCCTTCCCCTGATGGGCGCCGCCGGGCCAGCGTGCTGTCCATCAGGCCGTTCCGCCGGCTATGGATCGCGACATCGCTGTCCAGCCTGGGGGATTGGCTCAGCCTGGTCGCCCTCGCCTCGCTGGCCTCCGCGCTGGCGGGCAACGGTGCCGCCGCGCAGTACAGCGCGGTGGGCGGGGTGTGGCTGTCCTCGCTGCTGCCGGCCCTGATCCTCGGGCCGCTGGCCGGCGCGGCGGCGGACCGGCTGGATCGCCGGCTGAACATGATCGTCGGCGACTTGCTCCGCGCGGCCCTCTACCTGTCCATCCCGCTCAACCTGGCGGTCCACTTCGCCAACCCGCTGACCTGGATCTACGTGGTCCAGTTCGTCGCCTCGTGCGTCTCGCTGTTCTGGACCCCGGCCAAGGACGCCTCGGTGCCGAACCTGGTGCCCCCAGACCAGCTGGAGCAGGCCAACCAGTACAGCCTGTTCACCACCTACGGCACCGCGCCGATCGCCGGGCTCATCTTCAGCCTGCTGTCGCTGGTCAGCCGGGCCCTCAGCGGGATCTCGCACTACTTCACCACCAACCCCGTGAACCTGGCGCTGTACTTCAACACGGCCACGTTCGTGGTCTCCGCGCTCGCCATCTACGGGCTGCGGGAGATCCCGAAGCGGCAGTTCAGCGCGCATATCTCGGCACCGTCGGTGGCGAAGACCATCTGGGAGGGCTGGAGGTTCATCGGCCGGACCGCTGTGGTGCGCGGGCTGGTCATCGGGATGGTGGGCGCGTTCGCGGCCGGGGGTGTGGTGGTCGGGCTGGGCCAGCCGTACATCACGCACACCCTGCACGGCGGCAACGCGGGCTGGGGAGTCGTGTTCGCCGCGATCTTCGTGGGGCTGGCCGGCGGGATGTTCCTCGGCATGCGCATCCTGTCCGGGTTCAGCCGGCGGCGGCTGTTCGGGCTGAGCATCGTCGCCTCGGCCATCCCGCTCGCGCTCATCGCGCTGATCCCGAACCTAGTCGTGGTGGTGGTGCTAGTCGTGCTGCTCGGCGCGTGCGCCGGCGTGGCCTACGTGACTGGTTACACCATCGTCGGCCGCGAGGTGGACGACGACACCCGGGGCCGCACGTTCGCGTTCCTGTACTCGGCCATCCGGGTCGTCCTGTTCGCGGTGATCGCGGTGGCGCCGTTCGTCGCGGCCGGGCTCACCGCCCTGGTCCGCAGCGCGTCCGGTACCGGGAACCTGCACATCGCGCACGTCATATACCAGGGCATCGGCTACAACCTGGTGATGCTGCTCGCCGCGGCCATCGCGGTCTGGGTCGGCGTGCTGTCCTACCGGCAGATGGACGACCGCAAGGGCGTGCCGCTGCGCGAGGATCTGGTGGCCGCCGTCCGCGGGGAGGAATTCCAGCCGGTCCCCGGCCCGGCGAGAGCGCCCGGGCACGTCAACGGCTATGAGCCGCCGCCGGCGCGGCACGGGATGTTCATCGCGCTGGAAGGCGGCGAGGGCGCGGGCAAGACCACCCAGGCCCGGCTGCTCGCCATCTGGCTGCGTGACCAGGGCTACGACGTGATCAACACCCGGGAGCCCGGGGCAACCAAGGTGGGCATGCGGCTGCGCGCCGTGCTGCTCGACACCGCCCACACCGGCCTGTCCGCGCGCGCCGAGACCCTGCTCTACGCGGCCGACCGGGCCGAGCATGTGAGCTCGGTGATCCGCCCGGCACTGGAGCGGGGGTCAGTCGTGGTGACGGATCGTTATGTAGATTCTTCTCTTGCTTACCAGGGCGCGGGGCGCAGCCTGCTGGCCGGGGAGGTGGCCGGGCTGAACGACTGGGCCACCGGCGGGCTGGTGCCCGACCTGACCGTGCTGCTGGACATGGCGCCCGCCGCCGGGCTCGGCCGCCGGGCCCGGTCCGCGGACCGGCTGGAGGCCGAGCCGCTCGACTTCCACGAGCGGGTCCGGGCCGGCTTCCTGAGCCTGGCCCGGGCGGAACCGGAGCGCTACCTGGTGCTCGACGCATCCCAGCCGGCCGACGAGGTGAGCCGGCAGATCCAGGAACGGGTCCGGGAGATCCTGCCCGACCCGGTGCCGCCGATGGCCGAGGCGAACACCGGCATCATCCCGGCCATCGTGGACTGACGGGACCGGGATGACCGAACTGGACGCGCCGCCGGCCCCGCCGGTCTACGACGACCTGGTCGGCCAGCAGCGGGTCGTGGCCCAGTTGCAGCGGGCCGCTGCCGCGGCCGCCGCCCTGCTGCGCGGTGAGCGCGCGGCGGGGATGACGCACGCCTGGCTGTTCACCGGGCCGCCCGGGTCCGGCCGGTCGGTGGCCGCCCGGGCCTTCGCCGCCGCCCTGCTCTGCCCGGACCAGGGCTGCGGGCACTGCCCGAGCTGCCATCAGGTGCAGGCGGGCACGCACCCGGACCTCATGCTGGTCCGGCCGGACGGGCTCTCCTACGGCGTGAAGCAGACCCGGGACCTGGTGCTGCGGGCAGCCGGGGCGCCGTCGGGCGGCCGCTGGCAAGTGGTCCTCTTCACCGGCGCCGACCGCGCCACCGAGCAGGCCGCGAACGCGCTGCTGAAGGCGATCGAGGAGCCGTCGCCGCGGACGGTCTGGCTGCTCTGCGCCCCCTCCGCGGAAGAACTCGTCACCACGATCCGGTCCCGGTGCCGGCTGGTCACGTTGCGCACGCCGCCGCCCGAGGCCGTGGCGGAGGTGCTGGCCCGGCGGGACGGGATCGACCCGTCGCGGGCGCTGGCGGCGGCGCGGGCCGCGCAGGGGCACATCGGCCGGGCCCGCCGCCTGGCCACCGACCCGGATGCCGCGGCCCGCCGCGATGATGTGCTCCGGCTCCCGGTCCGGGTGGTCAGCCTCGGCACCGCGCTGAGTTCGGCCGCGGCGCTGGTCAAGGCGGCTGAGCAGGAAGCGGCCGCGGTCGTCGAGGAACTGAACGGCCCGGAGCGTGACGCGTTGCGCAAGGCGTTCGGCGAGGGTTCCACCGGCAAGGGCGTGGCCAAGGCGATGCGGGGTGGCGCCGGAGCGCTCCGCGAGCTTGAGGACCGGCAGAAATCCCGGGCCACCCGGCTCAAGCGGGATGCCCTGGACCGGGCTCTGCTCGACCTGGCCGCGTTCTACCGTGACGTGCTGGCCGTTCAGTTCGGCGCGGACGTGGACCTGGCCAGCGCGGGCCATGAAGACGAACTGCGGCAGGTCGCGAAGGCCAGCACGGCCGAATCCACAGTGCGCCGGATGGAGGCGATCATGCGCTGCCGGCAACGGCTCGAGGTCAACGTCGCCCCCCTGCTCGCCGTCGAGGAGATGACCCTCGCCCTCCTGTCCGGCTGACCATGTCCCCCTGCTGAGTCCCCGTCCTCCTACTAGCCGCCGCCCTCAGCGCGGTGCTTTGTGTCAGTGCGGTGCTTCTTAGACCGCCGGTGACACAAAAAGCACCGCACTCATGATTCAGTCGGCGGAAGCGATCAACCAGAGTGGCGGATGGGACAGGTAGGGCCACAGGGGCGCGGCATCCCGGGCCAGCCTCGGAGCCGAAGCACAGCCGCTACCTCAGCTGCCACCTCGCAGGGCCGCCGGGTGATATCAGTCCAGCCGTACCGGAGCGTATTGATCCCGGTGGCGGTGGCGGCGTTGTCCCGGTGCTGATCCTGCCAGCGTGATGCCAGCGGGTGCGCGATCTGGCCATCGGTCTCCACCACCACGCCGTACTCCGGGTACAGGGCGTCGCGGTATTCCGTCCGCTTGCCCCGGACGACGCGCACCTGACGCTGAGCCCGCGGCAGCCGGTGCGGGCGCTCCACCCGCCGGACGTAGCGGAGTTCGAGGACGGAGTGTGCTCCGGCCGCGATGTCATCCAGCGCGGCGGCCAGCTCCGTGCGCCAGCGGACCCGTGCCCGGCTGTCCACCGCGGCCCGCAGCCGGTCCGGCGTGGTCAGCCGGCCACCACAGGCCCGGGCCAGCCAGGCCAGGGCGTCGTCCAGTTCGGCCGCCGTCCCGGTCAGGTCCAGCGTCGTCTCCTCGATCCTGGTGCGCGGGGGTGTGTGGCCGGGGTGCCGTGCGGCCTCGATCCGCCCGGACCGGTGGACCACAATCCCTGGAATGGGGCGGAGATGCTGTTGCCTGGGCACGGTGACATGAATGAGCGGGCTGCGCCTGGTGGTCAGCTGGCTGAGCTCGGCCGCAGTGTGGTGGCTGAGAACGGCGTCCGGTCCAGCCCGGCGCAACGCCGCCCACAGTTCGGCCTCACGACCGGGCTCGCCGGTGAATGTGGCATAGACCCCCCGGTGCAGCCGCTGCCAGTGCCTGGCCCGAAGCCGGGAGGCGACGACCGCTGCGCCTACCCCGGCGTCTAGCGCCTGAGCCCGGGAGAGCACCCCACGCTGATAGGAGACGACCTCCTGGCAGTCCTCAGGTAATTCTCGTGGCATGTACTCAAGCCTGGCTTCGCCGCACTGCAGGCTGAAGGCCGACTTCCCTGGCTGTGGATAACTGCGGCGCTTTTTGTTAGCGCGGTGCTTTCTAGACCGCCGGTGACACAAATAGCACCGCACTGAGGAGGCGCGGGTGCGGGTGCCCGAGGGGTTGGCTCTGAGAGGCAACCCCGCCGGGCACCGTGTCTGTGGTCGGCCGGTCTGGGTCAGGCGTCGACGAGGTCCCAGCAGTCGCCGTCGTCGTCCCAGCAGTCGCCGGCGGCGGTCTCGGGGGCGGTGGCTGACGCACCGACCAGTTCTGTGGCGGCCAGGGTGCGCCGCGGCTCGTCGGTCGCCAGCATCGTGGCCGGCTCCAGGGCACTCACCTCCGGGTGGGCAGGCAGGAACAGTTCCGTACCGGCTCGCGCCGCGCCACGGCCCCGCCGCAGGCCGGTGAGGGCGGTGATGGCGCCGAGGACCGAGACGCCCGTGATGACGGCCAGGGCCGGGCGGTAGGCGCTCAGGGTGGCCGCGGCCGTGGTGATGTGGCTGGCCCCGGCGGCGCGAGCGTCACGCCGAGGCGGTGCCCACCCACCGGGAGATCCTCGCGGACGTGCTGCCCGCCAGGCTGCTGGCCTCGTGCAGTGCCGCCGAGGACCGCCCCGGCCACTGACCCGGTATCCTGCTGGACGCCCGGGACGTTAATACAGTGCCCTTATGCGAAGATTTGCCGGCCATCGGGAGCGGATCGCGTGATCGGCCCGTAACCTGGGGCGGTGGGCATGATGATGGCCGTCAGCTTCGAGCGCTACGGGCGGCTCTACTACCTGGATCCTGGGCCGCATACCCCCGCGGTCGGGGACAAGGTGCTCGTGCCCACCGACTCCGGCCCGGAGGTCGCCGAGTGCATCTGGGCGCCGCAGTGGGTGGATGAGGTGGAGGACCTGCCGGTCTGCGCCGGCCCCGCCACCGGGGAGCACCTGGCCCGTAATGAGGCCAATCGCGGCCGCCGGGCCGAGGCCCGGGTCGCGGCGCGGCGGCTGATCCGGGAACACGAGCTGCCCATGAAGGTCATCGGGGTGGACGTGGTGAACTCCCCGGATGTCTACACCATCTACTTCAGCGCGCCCGGCCGGGTTGACTTCCGGGCCCTGGTCCGCGACCTCGCGGCCCGGCTGCACGCCCGGGTCGAACTGCGCCAGA
This sequence comes from uncultured Actinomycetes bacterium, assembly GCA_963829725.1. Taxonomy (GTDB): domain Bacteria; phylum Actinomycetota; class Actinomycetes; order Streptosporangiales; family Streptosporangiaceae; genus RYN-230. The sequence continues at coordinate 15,920 of CAWHJW010000003.1, forward strand.
TCGGGCCCCGCGACGAGGCACGGCTGCAGGGCGGGATCGGCCCGTGCGGCCGCGACCTGTGCTGCTCGACGTTCCTCAAGGACTTCGAGCCGGTGTCAGTGCGGATGGCCAAGGACCAGGACCTGCCGGTCAACCCGCTGCGGATCGCCGGGGCCTGCGGCCGCCTGATGTGCTGCCTCAAGTACGAGCACCCGCTGTACCAGGACTTCCGCAAGGACGCCCCGTCGATCGGGGAGTCCGTCGAGACCCCGGAGGGCCCCGGCGTGGTGACCGGGCTGAGTGTGCCCGGGGACAAAGTGGTGGTGAAACTGAACCGGGACGGCAGCAAGTGTGCCTGCCCGAAGGCGAGCGTGTGCGGGTCCCGGAAGGCTTACGAAGAGACCTACGGGGACAAGGCGGGCCGGGCGGCCACCGAGTGACCCCGCGCCCCCGGCGCCGCATGGCCGCGGGGCTGGCGGCCGCCGCCGTGGCACTGGCCGGGTGCAGCGCCTCCCGTCATGCGGCCACCCCGGCGGCCAGCACCCCGGCCGCGCCCATCGCCGCCCCGGCCGGCCCGCCGCCGGCCACCCTCGCGGCCTACTACTCCCAGAAACTCCGCTGGGTCAGCTGTGACAAGGTCTTCCAGTGCACCCGGCTGCTGGTGCCGTTCGACTACTCCCGGCCGGCTGGGCGCCGTTTCTCCCTGCCGGTCATCAAGTTGCCGGCTCCCAATCCAGCCAAACGGATAGGTGCGCTGCTGGTGAACCCCGGCGGTCCGGGGGCATCCGGGGTGAGCTACGCCCTGCAGGCGCGCAGCGAGATCGCCGCGCCGGTGCGGGCCCGGTTCGACATCGTCGGCTTCGACCCGCGCGGGGTCGGCTCCAGCGTGTCGGCCGTGCACTGCCTGACCGGCTCCCAGCTCGACAGCTACTTCGCCACCAACGACATGCCGGCCACCGCGGCCCAGCTGGCCACGGTCGTCTCGGAGAGCAAGCTGTTCGCCCGCGGCTGCGCGCGCAACTCGGCGGCGCTGCTGCCCTACGTCGGCACCCGCGACGCGGCCCGGGACATGGACGTGCTGCGGGCTGCCCTGGGCGACGCCAGGCTCACCTACCTCGGCAAGTCATACGGCACGTACCTCGGCACCTGGTACGCCCAGCTGTTCCCCCGCCACGTGCGGGCCCTGGTGCTGGACGGGGCGATCGACCCTGGCATCTCTTCGTTGAGCATGAATGTCGCCCAGGCGCGCGGATTCGAGGTCGCGCTGCACGCCTTCGTGGCGGACTGCGTGGCGCGGGCCGGCTGCCCGGTCGGCCGCGGCAGTGTCGCGGCCGGGCTGGCGCGCATCCAGGGGCTGGTCAGCCGGGCGGCGACGCGCCCGCTGCGGAACGACCTGGACAGCCAGCCGGCCGACGGGGCGATGCTGCTGAACGGGATCGCGACCGCGCTGTACAGCCAGGCGTACTGGCCGGTGCTGCGGCAGGCGCTGACCGCCGCCTTCCGCGGTGACGGCACGGTGGCGGTCGAGCTGGCCAACGCGCTCTATGAGCGGAATGGCAGCGGGCAGTACAGCAACCTGGCCGACGCGAACACCGCGGTGGACTGCCTGGACCGGGCGTGGCCGGCCGGACTGGCCACCTGGCGGTCCGCCGCGGCGGCCGCCGCGCGAGCGGCCCCGCTATTCGGCGCGCCGATCATGTGGGGCAGCCTGCCGTGCGCGTTCTGGCCGGTCCACCCGGCTGCTCGGGTCTCGATCCGGGCGGCGGGTGCGCCGCCGATCCTGGTGGTGGGCAACAAGAATGACCCGGCCACCCCGTACCGGTGGGCCCAGGCGCTGTCCCGGGACCTGGCGTCCGGGGTGCTGCTCGGCTGGGAAGGCAACGGGCACACCGCGTACATGATGGGCAGCTCGTGCGTGGACTCGATGGTGAACCGCTACCTGATCTCGCTGGCGGTTCCGCGCAACGGCACCGTCTGCCGGTAACGGGATGCGGGCTGCATCAGCCGAACCGCCGTCCCCTCTGGTGCTCGCTGCCGGCCTGCGTGACCGTCCAGCGCCCCTCGCGTGGCCGTCTGACGCGCCGCGCGGCCGTCCGCCTCACCGTCGTCCCGTCCTGATCATGACCTGGCTGTCGTCACAACGACAGCCAGGTCATGATCACAACTTCCGCGGGGCTCGTCCGTGCCACAGAGCGCCGCAACGCGGGCCTGGGGACCGGTAGACTCGTGGGGCCGCCCGCGAGGGTCCGGCGCGCCGCCTTAGCTCAGTCGGTCAGAGCGACGCACTCGTAATGCGTAGGTCATCGGTTCGATTCCGATAGGCGGCTCCCACGTCAGAGATCCCTGCCCCGACAAGGCCGTGTTCGCCGGCGTGTTCGCCGCCCTCAGCGACACTAGCCTGATCCCTGCCAGCAGCGGCAGGACCATCCGGCACCGGCTCAACCACGGTGGCGGCCAGGCCCTCAACCGCGCCATCCACACACCATCGGGCTCACCCGGATACCCACCTGCGCCCGAACCGCGCCTACATCGCCGGCGCACCGCCCAGGCAAAGACCCACGAGAGATCCGCCGCTGCCTCAAGCGATACATCGCCGCGAGCTCTACCGATAGCTCACCCCAGTCGATGAAGCCGGTCGGCCCTTTGACAAACATAGAAGCGTCAGAAGGTCGGGGGTTCGTCGAGCCCCCCGAGCGCACCCAGATCATAGGCCCTTCCCAGGCAGAGATGTCCTTCCTCGCCTAGACTCGTCGGCTTTTGAGGGATCTCCCCAGCTAATCTGGCCTTCGAACGTCAGACGAAGAAGACCGGCCAGCAAGCAAATCTGCCTCTTCTCGGTTCGCTCGATCACTCGCCTGGTCCGCTTGCGATGCATTTGCAATGCGGACGAGCTGCCAGATCGCAACGCTGAATCCAATGATCCAGATCACCAACCCAGCCAGGCTGATCCAGTCCCCCACCTTCATCTTCATCGGCTCCTCGGCCGTGATCCTCGAGAAGGGAAGGGCAACGTTCACATGGTTCCTCGGCGCCACAACCCTAGGTGCCGAACGTGATCTTCGTGTCAGGGCGGTGCCCTTATCGTTGGCCATCTCACAACCTCCGGTCAGCCCAGACGGACAGTGCAGCATGTGTGCACATATGCCTTCGGGCTACCATCTTCCCGTCAGGGACCGCAGGCACTCCCAAGCAGGGAGTCAGAGCCGAACTTCACTTGCCAGCAGATCCCTATGGTCTAACGCTTCCCCGACTTTCCCATCCTGCTCATAGCACTCAACCGTCACCTGGGCGCCACCGCGTTGTGCTCAGGTCGATTGCCGGCCGAAACTGGAACGACCCCCGATCCAGCGGATGACCGAGGAGGGTGCCGTGAGCGAACTCGACCGACTGGAAGCGGCGGTTGGCGAGTGCCGGGAGATGGTCCGCGAAGCCCATGCCGCCACGAAGGATCTGCGGGCCGCGGTGCGCGAGGCCAAGAGTGAGCTGCGCGCCCTGGCCCAGGACGAGGTTGCCGCCCACCTCGAGGCTGAAGTATCCCGTCAGCTGGACGAGGTGAGCGAACGAACCCGGGAGGCCATCATCGCGGCAACGCAGAAGGTGATCGCCGAGTTCGACCGGTTCGGTGAGTCGTTGCTGGGCAAGGAGGCCTACTGGCAAAAGGCGAGCGGCCGACGTGCGGTCACGCGACCCGACACGGATGTCGTGACGCTCGATGACCGGCCCGGCGAAGACAAAGGCTGACAACACCAGGTGACAACAACCGGATCCCTTCCCGCCGGGCGCATCAACTGGCACGCATCCTCATTGACCTCACAGATCTTCATAGGGCAGTCACCCGATTTCAACTGACAGGGATTGAGGTCGGTGGTTCAAGTCCACCTCGGCTCACCCAGGTCACAACTCGATCACCGGAGGAACCCTTCCCCTGGGTGCCGCGGCCCTCCACGAGCGCTGACGGCACGTGGCTACGGTCCGTCTTGCTCCGGCACTAGGCAAGAGCGCGACCGCGGATGTGCTCGCGGCCGCGCGGCGCCCCCTCGGCCTGCTGACCGGCTACCTGCAAGCATGCGCCGAACACGGCGGCGCCGCCCTGGCCGGATCCGGCCTGGACCCGTTCCTGCCCTGGACACCCCAAGGACGCGCCCGCCGTCGTCCCGCCAGTGACCAGCGCCAGGGTCCCGGCCCGTAACCCCGGCAGCCGCAAAGCCGGCCCGTAGCCCTCCGTCACATGACGCCGAGGGTCATTCCGTCATGCCCAGCGGGCGCCACAACGTGATCCCCACGGGTTGCCCAATTACTTACGCTGCGGGCACGGTGATGAGGAGTCCGTACCCGGCGGTCCCGTGGTACAAGGAGACCGCCGCGGAGGTGATCGTTACCGGCTTACCGAGCTGGCGGTAGCACTGGCCGGGACCGCCGCCCGGCTGGGGACCGCAGCGGAACCGGCCGGGCACCCGCCTGCGGTGACCGGATTGGCTGAGCATGGCTTCCAGCACGATCGCTGATGCCAGATGGCGTAGCTGCGGCACGGTGGCAGTCGGTGCCGGCGTAGCGATCGGGTGGCTCGTGCAGCTGGCAACGGTGAGCACGATCCCCGCGAGGGTGATGCCGACCGCGGCCAAACGCCTATCCGGTCCTCGCACGGTATCTCCAGCACCTGCCAGGCAGGCCGTCCAGCGCGGATATCCCGAGCCTATCGGCCTGGTCTCATGCGTGCAGCGTGCCCCTCGCGTGCCCGGCGCAATTGTCTGATCTGAGACGGTCTGAAGCGGTCATACACGGGGCAAGGAAAACAGCCATTGACCGGCAAATACAGTGGTCGGTAAGGCGTGATAAGCCAGTTCTCATGCTGGCAGTTCTTTCCAAGCTTCATCAGGATGGCTGCGTGAATCCTAGCCAGGGAAGTCTCGGTTCAAGCCCGAGACTGTTCAGGAGGCGAACCGGATCTGCTGAACGACGAACCGGAATACGCCCGTTCGGACCCCCCCGGCGTCGTCGCGGACCGGCGCCCCGTCGAAAATCGGGTCACCTTCCGCGGTGACGAACAGGACGAGGTCAGCGAGGAGGACGTTCCCAGGGCGGGCACGGATGGTGATCCGCGCCGCGGTGACCGGCTGGCCGGTATCGCCGGGCTTGAGGAAGTCGCCGTCCTCCGCGCGGAATGGCGCGAGTCCGGCGCCGAGGATCGCGCCGGGCCGGGGTGACGCCGTCGGGACTTCGATCGTCAGGGCACCAAGAAACGGAGGTTCCAGGTTGGCACACGCCTCGACCGGGACGGGGGCGAGGCCGAGGTCGCCGTCGAGCGCGATGATCGCGGTCCCGGCGGCGATCTCCTGGACGGTCCCGGTGATGGCGACCCGGTCTCGCTCGGTCACGGGCCCGGTTCCGGAGGTAGCGGCCGCGGCGCCGAGGACCCGTCCCGGGCCGAGGAGGTAGTGGCGGCCACCGCCGAGGAGCGGCCCGGAGTCCTCGACGAGCGGGAAGATCTCCGGCCGGCCGTCACCAGTCTCGATCAGGACCTCGCGAGGACGGCCGCCTGGGGCGGAGAGGACCCGGACCGAGCGGGCCGCCGGCCGGGCGGCCGTCTCGGCGGGGGGGAACATCTCCCCTACCGGGCCGGGCTGGAGCGCGGCGCCGACGCGGCGGGTCAGGGTCGTGTCAACGCGGCCGATCCGCTTGAACGGGTCACGCCGCCGTAGCCACCTCACGATGCCGGGACCGGCCGGGCCGCCCCGGCGGTCAGGGAGTGGACGAGCTCGTCGACTATCGCTGTCCCGACCCCGGCGCGGGCCTCCTCGCCGTCGGTGCCCTCCCGGCCGGCCACGCACACGGCGTGTGCCCGGTGGAGCGGCTTCCAGGCCGGGAACGTCTGGACGAACATCTCGCCGAGGCGGATCGGCGCGCCGCACTCGCGCGAGCAGCGGAACGGGATCCGGTAGCGGTAGGGCTCCGCGCTGAGCACCTTCGCCTCGGCGGCGGCCTGGCGGCTGGCCTCGGCGAGCTGCCCGAACGCGGGCCCCAGTTCGGCGAGGCCGTCCGCGGACTTGAGCAGCTCGACCAGCCGGACCTCGCCGGTGGCCGGCCCGACGGCGACGGAGGAGACCCCGTCAGCGTGCGGGCTGGTCGCGGTGATCGTGTACTGGTGAGCCGGGCGCTTCGCCACCGTTCCGCCTCCTGTGAGCCGTGGGTATGAGCCAGACCGTAGCCGACCGGGGCGGCCGGGCCCGGGGACCGGGTTACCGGTTCCGGTCGGCCTGCGCCGTGTGGGCTTCCAGCCACGGGCCGGTGTCGGCGTCGACACGGCCGACGTACGGCCACACCGGCTGTCCTTCCGCGTGGGCGGCGAGGGTGCGGTGGTGGCCGTCGATGACGATGTCCTTGTCCGACCCGGGAGCGCGGACCAGCCGGCGGGCTTGGGTCGCTTACCGGCGCCGAGCTTCTTCCGGAGCTTGCCGCGGTGCCGGCCGGCGGTGCCGTCGTGCGCGGCGGCCCAGGTGTCGGCGTGGGACATGTCGATATCGGGCTGCCACCCGCTCAGCAACGAGGGCACCTGCTACGAGCCCGGCGAGTACTGCCGCAGCTCCGACCAGGGCGTGACCGGTGTCGCCGGAGACGGCGAGACGATCATCTGCGAGGAGAACAACGGGTCCGCTGGGAGCCGACGGGCTGAGGGGCCGATTCAGCCGGCTCACAGGCGCAGGCCCAGGGGAATCCCGCCCCAGCGTGATGCCACCTGAGCCTGTGCGCGCCCGGCCCGGGCTCCCCAGTGCCTTGCGGCCAGCGCCTGGGCCGGGCGCACGCTCTGCAGGTCCGGGACGGGCCCGGTACCAAAGTTCCACGGGCCACGCCCGATCGAGCCTTGGGGGGCTGCTGTGGACGGGTTGGCGAGGGCGCCCCGCCGCCCTCATTGTCGGGGGGCATGGGGCGGCGGGGCGCCTCTCAGGCCCCTCCTCCGCAAGGCATAGCCCGCTGGGGTCCGGAGGGAGCCAGTTCCAATGTCACGGGTGAACCTGTTCATTCACTGCAGAAGTGCTGTAGTTAGCCTGTGTATTAACCGGCTGCTTGCTGGACGTGCTTGCTCGGACGGGTTGCGGTAGTCGCGGACGCGTCGCTCAAGGAAGACGGGGGAGATTGCGGCCGGACGAAGTGGCAACGAAAAGCGGGAAAGGCTGACCGTGCAGCGTCGCGCTTCCGCCGGGTAGCCTGTGCTTCGAGACTCCTCAGCTCTTCTGGCCAGGGCTAGTGCTAGTACAGACCGAGGTAAAGCTTTGAAGATGCCCTGGCGGCGCTGGACAGCGCCCAGTCCCAGTCCCCATGTCGCCGGACTTGCTCGCCTGAGCGAACGCTGTGGACGCGACATTGCTTTCCGATAAAACTGTTAAGATGCCGAACGTTTCCTGCGGGATTATCGGCACATGACCAGCCTTTGCGCCCGGCCCGGGATTGTGCTCCGCTTGCGATCGGCCATTGCGGCCCAGGCCATGGCCCAGGCCAGCCCGCCCCGAACCCGCCCCCGCCTGCGACGATCGCGAACATGAATGTTATTGCGAGGGTCCTATCAGCGCGACGCAAGCAACTAGATTGATGGCCTCAGCCGGTACCCCTTTGAGGCTTATTCACGATCACGATCATCAAGCATCTGACGCCGCTTTGCCGCTGGCAGGAGCTTGATCAACTCAGAGTTGATGATCTTGTGAATAACCCTCAATGTGCGCCACCGTTCCTGATGCAGGCGGATCAGCGATAGCGGCGATGCCGTGACGAACGCGAGTCCGATGATCGCCACGATCAGTGCGGCTGCGCCCCTTCCTTGTCCCGGGCTAGCCGCTAGGCTAGCCGCTCTGAGGAGACCGAGATAGCCACGAATAGCAGCCCGATCAGCGCGCCCGCCACGCTCCCACTCGCTACGAAGAAGTCATGGATGCTCTCAGGTACCACCTGGCGATTCTCGCATCCCCGACACCGGTGGAGCCGGGAGTCAGGCGGCCCCTCCCGATCCTGGCGGGGGGCCTCTTGTTAAGGCTGGGCCAACAGCAGCCCAGCGTTGTCCGTCCTCGGCGAAGATCACTCATGGCCCACGGTACGTTGGGTGATCATGGCGGAACTACCTGGCGCTATCGGGACGGCAGAGGCCGACCCGCCGCGCGATCGTCGCCGTCGGCCGGGTGCCGCCGGAGTCAGCCTTCTCGCGGCCGGCTGGCTCATCGTGGCGGTGCTTGGGCTCGTGGCGCTGCTGCGGCTGGTGGCCTGGGACTGGGTCGAGCCGCTGATCGTGCTCGACGCTCTCACGCTCGTCGTGTACCTGCCGGCCTGGCTGGTGGCCGCCGGGGCGCTCATAGCGCGGCGCTGGTGGCTGGCCGCGGCGGCTGCCGTCATCGTCGCTGCCCAACTGGCGTTCGCCGCGCCGGAGCTATCCGCCGCGGTTCCCATCCCCGGCTGGGCCCAGCATGCCCCGGTGGTGCGGGTACTTGACGCGAATCTTGACAATAGTCCCGGCTTCAAGGCCGGTTACGCGCGAGCCATTGAGCGGGACCGCCCCGACCTCGTAACCCTGGAGGAGTTCTCGCCATCGGCGCTGCAGGGCATGGTGGACGCGGGCGTGCTGAGGAGCTTCCCCTACCGTTGCGTGGCGCCGGAAATCGGCGCGAACGGGTTCCTGGTTGCCTCCCGGCTGCGGCTGACCGGTTGCCGGGTACAGAACGTGTTCGCAGCTGGTCAGTGGGTGCCGTACATGGTCGAGGCAACCCTGTGGTCGCCAGGTGGGCCGGTTGCGCTGCGCGTCGTGCATACCCTGGCACCGTTTCCCGCGTACTGGCAGGAGTGGGTCGCGGCGCTGGCCGCTGTCGGCCGGTCCGTGCGCGCCAGCGGCGACCGTGGCATGCTGATGATCGGAGACTTCAACGCCACGTGGGGCAACCGCGGGTTCGTTGCTCTCCTGCACGACGGCCTGACTGACGGGGCCGCGGCGCGAGGGAAGGCAACCGACATGACGTGGCCGAACGGTGCCGTGGTGCCACCCTTCGTACGGATAGATCACGTGCTGACGGGACCGCGGCTGGCCGTCACCACGATCGCCGCCAAGCCGGGGTTCGGCAGCGACCACCGGTACCTGGTCGCCACGATCGCCGTCCGGACCTGAGGTGGCTGGGTGAGTCGCTGCCGGGTGAGCCGGCGGACGGTGCTGGACACCCTCACAGGTACTCCCTCTTCCGCATCCAGACGAGGGTGATCCAGCCCCAGATGGGCGGCAGGTACGACGTGAACAGGCGCTGGATGAAGACCGCGGCGGTGGCGTCGGCCTCGGACACGCCGGCCGCCGTGAGGCCGAGGATCAACCCAGCCTCCACCACTCCCATCCCGCCGGGTGTCGGCGCGATGCCTCCGATGAACGCGGCCAGCGTGATGACCACGATCAGGGTGGGCAGCCGGAGATGGTCGTCGAAGGCCCGCAGCGAAACCGACAGCGCCATGGCTATGACAAGTTCCTGAGCGAACGAGCCACCGACCAGGAGCACCAGCTTGCGCGGGGAACTGGCTATCTGCCTGAGGTTGCCCCAGATGTCGCGTACCTTGGGCCGCAGCTTGTCGGCCGCTAGCCTGCGGAGCCGCGGCACGGCCAGCGCCAGTCCGGCCAGCAGGCCGACCGCCACCACGACCGCCAGGATGATCCACACCAGTTTCGAATCCCCGCCCGACTCGGGGGTGGCCTCGAGGTGGATGGACCCCCAGGCGAAGGGCAGCGAAACGAGGAACAGCACCGCGGTGGCGATCCAGCTGGAGGTGGCCATGATGGCGCCTGAGCTCAGCGCCACCGACGAGTCATAGCCCTGTCGCTGGAAGAAGCGCACGCGGGTGGCAAAGACGGCCGCGGTCCCGCCGGCCAGCGCACTGAATGAGTTGGCGACCTCGACCGCCACCACTCGCCCGAATGGGAGTACCCCGGCCACGCTGCCGACGCCTTCAGCGGCCGACGCGACAAAGGCCAGCTGGGCCAGAATGAACGCCGCGATGACCCAGAGCCAATTGGCCCCGAGCACGGTGTCGAAGGACTTGGACACGTCGATGAGCACACCAATGAGTGCCCAGCCGCCGATGAGCGTGCCGACCAGCATGATCAGCGTTGGCCAGCTCACCCGGCGGGGCTCTACCAGCTTCGGCACGCTGATCGACTTGGCCTGGGCGGCGCGCTGCCGGACATCATCCAGGAGCTCGCGCTGGCCCCGCAGGGTCCGGCTGAGCACGGGATCGAGTGCGGCCCGGTGCAGGTGCTGGAGTGCGCCGGCCAGCGTCTCTGGATCCAGGCACCGGGCCGCGGAGTCGGCGGCTCGTTCGGCGCCGACCGTCACTGCGATGGCCGCGATGCCGCCAGCCATGTCACGGTCGAACTGGTCCGGGAGGGCATTCGAGATGGCATTGCGGAAGTCCACCAAGGTGACAATCTCCGCGGCCGGGTCGACGAGCAGGGTGTCACCGCTGATTGCGCCGTGCGCGATGCGCGCCTTCCGGAGGGTCAGCAACTGGCGGAAGAGATCGTCGAGAGCGGCGTCACTGACGTCACTCGCGTCAGCCTCGGACAGCAGCGTGCCGGCCGGCAACCGGTAGACCAGCAGGGCGTCGTGGGATGGTCCCGCCGTTCCCGCCTCCACGATGTCAGGCGCGGCAACGCCCGCCCGCGCCGCCCGCAAGGTGACGTAGGCCTCGTGCTCGACCTGCTGAAGACGGGTGATCGTGAGGCTGGGCCCGGAGTCACGGTAGAAGAGGAAGCGGGCGGTCTTGGTGAGGAGCTTGGCGTCGGCCGCATCCCGGCCATAGACCTCTATGCCGATCCGCTGGCCGGGCGGATCCGCTTCGTACGCCTGGTATTTCGCCACTCCCCATACCTGCCGGGCCGCCGCTCGCACAGTGCTCGAGCGGATGCCGAGCTCATCGAGCAGCCGCTGTACGTCCTCGGCTGACGGGAGGCCGAGCGGGGAGCCGAAGATGAGCCGGACCAGCGTTGCTGCCCCCCACCCGATGGCCAGGCTGCCCAGGACGTTGAGTGGCAGCCCGTGACCTCCGACGGCTGAGGCCAGCGCCACCAACGCGATGAAGATCTCGATGAGGCGCTGCAGGCCCCGGGCCAGATATGGCAATGCTGCCGTGGTGACCGCCATGAACAGGGCGATCTGGAGGACCGGGAAGCGCAGGTAGTAGCCCTGGATCACGATGCCGCTGGGTCTTCCGCCGTGGCTGCCGAGCAGGACGATGAGGATCACGCTCACCAGTGCTGCGCCAGCCGCACTCAACGCGATGTCACGCGCGATCACCCAGCGGCGGGCGATCAGGGCCAACAGCACCAGGACGATCGTGACGCCGAACGAACCAACCTGGTAGACCACTGTCACCAGCCAGGTGATGCTCTGCGGCGGCGGATGGATGACCTGGGCGATAGAGCGGTCGATGCGGGAGTCGTAGCGGATGACGAGCAGGCAGCACGCGAGGGTGAGGATGGCGCCAGCCAGGCGCAGTCCGTCACTTCCGCGCCGGCGGCGCTGGCCGCTGCCGACGGAAGCGAATATGACCGAGCGCCAGCCGCGCAGCAGATGCGGCTCGGGGCGGGCGTCCGCGTTCTTGACGGAGTCTTCCCTCGTCTGAACAGGGTCTGCCGTCATCTAAGACCAACTGCCTTCCGACCACGTGGACCCAGCGTGGCCCATACCCTGATGTACCCAGTTGAGGGGCGTGACTGCCCATCCGACATCTGACCGCAGCAGATGGCATCCAGGCAAGTGCCGCCGGCCTGACGCGGCTGCGGGTGGCCAGCTGATTACCTTGGGATACGATCCGGTTACTTCCGGTGCGCGGCACCTGGGTGCTGGGGTTCGCGCGGTGTAGCGTCCCCCACACGGAGGGGGAGGTACCAATAGTCCGGGGGGACACATCATGCAACTCAGGATGAAGCTCGGCGCGGTAGCCGTGGCGGGCAGCGCTGTCGCGCTCGTGCTAGCCGGGGGACCGGCAGTGGCGAGCACCCATGCGACGACCGGCCCGGAAGTCATCTACGGGCAGGTGCACGGCAAGGCGGCGCTGGCGAACGCCCCGCTGGTTCCGCTGAAGTTCCGTGGGGTGGTCCGCACTTATGGCGTCGTGAACCTGGGCGGCCCTGGCAACGCCAGGAATCACACGATCCCGACGCGGGCCGGCGAGTACGCGCTCCGGCTGACCAGTACGCACATGAGCCAGAGCGTGAGCAAGATGACATGCCGCGCGGTGTACAAGGAAACCGACACCTACGTCGTCCGGGGCGGCGCGAGCACGGGCGCGTTCGCCGGTGCCTCCGGCCACGGGAAGGTGCATATCAAGTTCGCGTTCACGGTGTCCCGGTACACCTCCGGCAAGCACAAGGGAGAATGCAACACCAGCAACAGCAGTCATCCGGTGCATCCGAACACGGCGGTGGCCACGTTCCTGGCGGTGAGCACGCTCACCCTGCGCTAGCCAGTCTCTGCCGTCGGGCCGGGTCTCCGCTCATGATGGTGAGAGGAGACCTGGCCCGAGGGGGCAGCGGGGATGTCGGCATGATCAGTTATGTCCTGGCCTTCCTCGCGAGCCTGGTGAACGCGACGGGCAACGTGCTGAACCGCAAGGCGGCGCGGGACGAGCCGGTCCAGGCCGAGTTCCGGCTGCGGCTCATCCGTGACCTGCTGCACAAGAAGGTGTGGCTGGCCGCGGTCGGTTTGATGATCATCTCGTTCGCGCTGGCGTCCGCGGCGCTCGGCACCGGCCAGCTGGCGTCAGTGCAGCTGGTCGTGGTCCTCGAGCTCCCGATGACGATCATCGGCGGGGCGTTGCTGTTCCGCGGCCGTCTGAGCGTGACGGAATGCGTGGCCATCGCGGCCATGACGGGCGGCGTGATCGGCCTGCTGGTCCTGCTGCACCCCCGCCCGGGTCCGCCGGCGACGATCAGCCCGGCCCTGTGGATACTCGCGTCCGCCGCGAACATCGCGGCCGTGGTCATCTTGTTCCTGGCCGCGCGGGCCCATCCCCGGCCTGCCACCCGGGCGGCCCTGCTGGGCATCGCGACCGGGTTGTGCTACGGCCTGACCGCGGCCTTCACCAAGGGCATGGCCGACCAGTTCAAGGCGGGCGGCATTGCCGGGGTCTTCTCCTCCTGGCAGCTGTACGCCTGCATGACCACCGCGGCGCAGCGCGGCCAGCCGCCCCGGCGGAATCGCCGGGGGCGGCGGCTGGTTAGGTCAAGGCGATCCCACCCCGAGCGCGGGTACCTCATCCAGGTTGGACGGGCTCATGAGCGTGTACGACTTCCGTGTCAGGACGGCCGACGGCAGTACGCAGGACCTGGGCGAGTACTCAGGCCAGGCGCTGCTGATCGTCAACGTCGCCAGCAAGTGCGGCCTGACCCCGCAGTACGAGGGGCTGGAGGCGCTGCACCGCGACACCGAGGACCGGGGCCTGCGGATCCTCGGCTTCCCGTGCAACCAGTTCGGCGGCCAGGAACCCGGTACCGACGCCGACATCCAGGAGTTCTGCAGCGTCAACTACGCCGTCACCTTCCCGGTGTTCGGCAAGATCGACGTGAACGGCGAGCAGGCGGACCCGCTGTATGCCTACCTGCGGGCCGAGGCGCCCGGCGACTTCGGCCCCCAGCATGGCGGGCTGCACGAGCATGTCCGGAGCACCAGGCCCGAGGCGATCGGCACCGACGACATCAGGTGGAACTTCACCAAGTTCCTGGTCGACCGGGATGGCAAGGTCATCGGCCGGTACGAGCCGACCGTCACCCCGGAGGAGATCCGGGCCGATATCGAGGCCCTGCTGGACAGCTGACCGGAGCCCGGTTACCGGATTGGTCCCGGGCGGGTCGGGTGCTGATCCCGGCGGGGGTGCCCCGCTGCGCGTAGTGTCCGGCTGGTGAGGACGGCCGACCGGGTCAGCGCGGACAAGCTGCGGGGCGGCTTCTACTCGCCGCCGTTGCTCGTCCGGGCTTGCCTGGACCGGGTGGCCGCACTGGCCGGCGGTCAGCACGGGCTGCGGGTGCTCGAGCCCAGCGCGGGCGACGGGGCATTCGTCCGCGGGCTGGCCGGGCACGAGATGGCGCACCGGGTAGCCGGGCTCACGGCCGTGGAGATCAACGCCGCGGAGGCCGCCAAATGCCAGGCGGCCCTGGACACGGCGCCGTTCCGCGGCACGGTGCTCCCCGGCAGCGTGCTGGGCGCGGCCCGGCCGCGGCCCGGCCGGTACGACATCGCGGTCGGGAACCCGCCGTTCGTCCGGTTCCAGTACCTCAGCGGTGACGACCGGCGCGGTGCGCTCGGCGTCGCCCGGGACGGCGCGCTGCCCATCGCCGGCGTGTCCAATCTGTGGATCCCGGTGCTGCTCGCCGCGCTGCACGGGCTGCGGCCCGGCGGGGCCTTCGCGTTCATCGTGCCCTCGGAGTGCTTCACCGGGATCTCCGCGCGGAGCGTGCGGACCTGGCTGGCCTGCCACACCGGGGACCTGCGGGCCGACCTGTTCCCGCCCGGGTCGTTCCCGGGCGTGCTGCAGGAGGTTGTCGTGCTCAGCGGCCAGATGGCACCGATCCGGCCGGCGGCGCTCCGCGTGGTGGAGCACGTGGAACGGGTGGGACCGGCCGGGACTCCGCGGTCGTGGTCGCACCGGAGCGACCCGGACGCCCCGACGTGGACCCGTTACCTGCTGAACCCGGACCAGCTCTCCGCGCTGGGCCAGCTCGCCCAGGTCCCCGGCTTCCAGCCGCTGGCCGCGGTGGCCCGGCTGTCCGTCGCCACGGTCACCGGCGCGAACACCTTCTTCTCCGTGGATGATGGCCTGCTCGCGCAGTACGGCCTGGCGACCTGGGCGCTGCCGTTGCTGCCGCGGATCCGGCACGCGGCGGGACTGACGTTCGGCAAGGACGACCACGATGACCTGGCCACGGCGGGCTGCCCGCGCTGGCTGCTGAACTTCACCGCGGACCTCCCGGCTCCGGGAGCCAGCCCGGCGGCCCGCGCATATCTGCGAAAAGGCCAGGAACTTGGCCTGCCGGACCGGTACAAGTGCCGCATCCGCACGCCGTGGTACCGGGTCCCGGTGGTCCGGCCGGGCACCCTGCTGCTGTCCAAGCGGTCGCACCGGTACCCCCGGCTGGTGGTCAACGCGGCCGGGGCGGTGACCACGGACACGATCTACCAGGGGACCATGCTCGGCCACGCCCAGGGCCGGGAAGCCGACCTGGTCGCCGGGTTCCACAACAGCGCCACCCTGCTCACCGCGGAGACCGAGGGCCGCAGCTTCGGCGGCGGGGTCCTGGAACTGGTGCCGACCGAGATCGGCCGGCTGTCCGTCCCGCTGGCCCCCGGAATGGGCGCGCACCTCGGCCACCTGGACCGGGTGGCCCGTTCGGCGGGCCCGGACTCCACTGACCTGATCGAGCGGACGGACGCCCTGCTCCTCGGGGCTGTCCCGGCGCTCACCCCGGAACTGCTCGGCACGCTGCGGGAAGCGCGCGCCGCCCTCCTGCAGCGCCGGATGGACCGGTCCGGCTGACTCCGGCTTACCTCGGCGGGCCGTGCGCCCGCCGCGCCAGGCGCCCGCGCGGTCAGCCCGCCGCGCCAGGCGCCCGCGCGGCCAGCCCGCCGCGCTACCTCACTGCGGCTGGGCGGCGGCCGGCCGGGGCTGCCGGAAGCTCACCCCGGGCGGCGGCGGCGCCCCGGTCCGGGCCAGCGCCAGCTGCCAGTCCGGCGAGGACCCGAGCGCCCACCGCAGCGCGCCCACCGAAACCCGGCCGACCTGCAGATCCGCCGGATGGGCGGAAACCCCGATGATCTCCCGGATCCGGGCCGGCAGCGTGGCCACGGCCGCGCGGAACAGCAGCCCGTACCCGGCGCGGACCCCGGCCGGCAGCGGCGGACGCCGGAGGAACCGGATCGCCTGCCGCGACCCGGGCGACGCGGCCAGATCAGGGTGCCCGCGGATCCACGCGGCCAGCCCGGCCGCGGTCTCCGGCAACGGGTCCGCGCCAAGCAGCGCGCCCAGCCGGGCCTGCTCCGCGACGAACCGGTCCGCGTTGTCCTCGGGGCACGGCTGGGCCCCGTACACCCGGTAGGCGGTGAGGAAGGAGTCGGTCAGCGAGTTGTGCACCCACGCGCTCAGGGCCGCATCCGACGCCGCGTACGGCTCGCCCCGGCCGGAGACGCCGGCGACGGGCCGGTGGCGGCGGCGGACCACGGCCACCGCGCGCTCCACTTCCGGCATCGCGCCGAACGAGGTCGCGGTCACGTACGCGGCCGTCCGGGTCAGCCGGCCGAGCGGATCTTCGGTGTACCGGGAATGCTCGGCCACCCCCGCCGCGACCTCGGGATGGGCGGCCTGGACCAGCAGCGCCCGGATCCCGCCGACGAACACGGCCGAGTCCCCGACCACCGGCCAGGTCATCGACCCGGGCCCGAACAGCCCGGGATCACCGGGGTAGCTGAGCGTCCCGGCCAGCGGGTAGGGCCCGTGGGAGAACAGCCCGCTGGTGCCGGCCACCACCCGGCCGCGCACCCGGTCCAGCAGCGCCGCCAGCCCCGGCCCGGCAGGCGGCAGCAACCCAGGCTCCAGCCCGGCCACCCGCATCACCTCTCAGCCTGTGCCTGCCCCGTATTCGTGCCCGCCGGCCTGCGCGGATGCGAATACCCCTGAACGGCACACTGGGTGCGACCGCGGACGGCAGGCGCGGGATGAGAGCCGGGTGGCCACGCGGAGCGCGGCCCTGGCAGCCGCTGAATTGGCCAGTTACTCAGCGAGCCAGTACCAGCCGGTCTCCTCGTTCATGTGCATCTCGGTCCGGGGATGGCACGGCTTGGTGCAGATCACCGTCCCGGGTGATCCCTTGAGCGGCGGGTACTCGTCGCCGCAGAACGGCGGGGCAGTGCCGCCAGGGGACAAGCGGGCCGGCACGCCCCAGCGGCTCCCCTCAGTCCAGTCCGTCATGATCTCCTCCGTCGGCGCGACGCAGGCCTGCGGCACGCCATCGTCCGGTGCCGCCTGCCGCGGCGCAGGCGATGAAGGGGATCCCGCTACCAGCTTCGCCATGCCCGAAACGTCGTAGCGGGACATCGCAGCGGTGTGGGGCCTCGCCCCGGCCACCCCGGTACCGATACATTCGTCAGCATGTTCGAACCGGCCGGCCTCCTTGACGGGCTGAACGAAGACCAGTCTAAGGCGGCCACCCACCAGGGCGGGCCGCTCCTGGTGCTGGCCGGGGCGGGGACCGGGAAGACCCGGACGCTGGTGGCCCGGGCGGCATGGCTCCGCTCCCAGGGCGTCCCGGCCAGCCGGATCCTGCTGCTCACGTTCACCCGGCGGGCCGCCGACGACATGCTGGCCCGGGTGACCCCGGACCGTGCGGGTGCCGCCGACCGGGTGTGCGGCGGCACGTTCCACGCGGTGGCGCACCGGATCATCCGGGCGCATGCCGAGTCGTTCTCGCTGCCGCCGGAGTTCAGCGTGATCGACTCGCCCGACGTGGCCGACCTGATGGACGCGGCCCGCTCCGAGCATGGCCTGCTCGGCACGCAGCGCCGCGCCCCGCGGGCGGCGACCTGCGCGGACATCTACACCCGCTGCGTGAACACGCACTCGCCGGTGGCGCAGGTGATCAAGGCCAGCTTCCCCTGGTGCGCCGGGTACGAGCCGCAGCTGGGCAGCCTGTTCCGCGGGTATGTCGCGCACAAGCGGCGGCACGGGCTGGTCGACTTCGACGACCTGCTGCTGCTGTGGCGGGCCGCGCTGGCCGATCCGGTGGCCGGGCCGGTGCTGCGCGGCATGTTCGACGCCGTCCTGGTCGATGAGTACCAGGACGTCAACGCGGTACAGGCGGATATCGTCCGGCTGCTGCGCCCGGACGGCCAGGGGCTGACCTGCGTGGGCGATGACGCCCAGGCGATCTACGCGTTCCGCGGCGCCGACCCGGAGCACCTGCGCACCCTCACCAGCGCCTACCCGGGCCTGGAGGTCGTCCGGCTGGACCGGAACTACCGGTCCGCCGGCGCCGTGCTGCGGCTGGCCAACACGGTCCGGCCGCAGTCCCCGGGCCTGGAACTGGACCTGCGCGCCGACCGCGGCCCGGGTGCGCCGCCCCAGCTGGTCCGCTGCCACGACGAGGCGACCCAGGCGCGGGAGATCTGCGCCCGGGTGCTGGCCGCCCACGAGGCCGGAGCGGACCTGCGGGACCAGGCCGTGCTGATGCGCGCCGCCGGGCACAGCGACGTGCTGGAGGTGGAGCTGTCGGTCCGCGGCATCCCGTTCGTCAAGTACGGCGGGCTGCGGTTCACCGAGGCGGCGCACGTCAAGGACTTCCTGGCCGCCGCGCGGATCGTGGCCAACCCGGCCGATGACATCGCCTGGTTCCGGCTGCTGCGGCTGCACGAGGGCATCGGCCCGGCACACGCCCGGCGCGGGCTGGAGGCGCTGGGCCTGGCCGGCCAGACTGATTCGCCGCCGAGGGGAGGGCCGCCGGAGGCGGGTCCTGGCCAAGAAGGTGACTGGGCGGGGGGTTCCGGGGGGTCGTCCCCCCGGGCCAGCACTGCGGGGGGTTCCGGGGCGTCGCCCCCCGGGCCAACACCGCTGGCACGGTGGGCGGACGCGGTGGCGGTCATGCCGCCCCGGTCCCGGGCCGGAGTGGCCGCCACCCTGGGCGCCCTGGCCTCCGCGGCGGCCCTGGATGCCGTGGCGGACCGGGCGACCGCCATCCTGGCCGCCCTGGACGCGCCGCTGCGGGGCAGGTACCCCGATGCGGGCGTTCGGATCAATGATCTGCAAAGGCTGGCCGACGCGGCGTCGTCCCGGCCGTCGCTGCATGACGCGCTGGTGGAGCTGGCCCTCGACCCGCCCGCGTCGGCGTCGGACCTGGCCGGGCCGCCGCGGCTGGACGAGGACTACCTGGTGCTGTCCACGATTCACTCGGCTAAGGGGCTGGAGTGGCCGGTGGTGCACCTGATGCACCTGGTGGACGGCGCGGTGCCGAGCGACATGGCGCTGTCCACCCCAGCCGGGCTGGCCGAGGAGCGGCGGCTGTTCTACGTCGCGGTGACCCGGGCGCGGGACCAGTTGTACCTGTACGCGCCGCTGCGGATGCACCATCACCGGATGTCCGGCAGCGACCGGCACAGCTACGGGCAGCTGACCCGGTTCCTCACCCCGGCGGCTCAGGACGCCTGCGAGGTGCAGGACGCCCGGCCGCCGGAGCCGCTGCTGCCCTCGGTCGGGCCGCTCGCCGCCACCGTCGACTCGGCCCTCGACTCCCTGTTCGGCCCGGCCTGAGCCCGTTTCCTGGCCCGCCCAGCCTGTGCGCGGCCGCTTCGCCGGACGGGCTGGCCACGGTCAGATGTCGGCGGCGTCCCAGCCCTTGGTGATCAGGCCGCGCAGGTAGGCGGCCTGCCCGGCGTGCTGCAGGTCATCGGAGATCACGCTGACCAGCCGCACGCCCAGGGTGACCGGCGGGTCCCAGGCCTCGTCGACCACCCGCTCCAGGTCGGCGCCGGTGAGGTTCTCCACGTAGGACACCGCGACGCGGTACACCGCGTCGTGGTACCCGAGGAGCAGGTCCGCGGGCGCCCGGACCGCCGCGACCTGCTCGCTGCTGTGCCCGTACCCGGTGTCGGCGGCGGGGAAGGGCAGCCCGAACCGGTCCGCCCAGCCGTCCGCGGTCCAGGCCTGCTCACGCCCAGCCACGGTAGCGACATGATCATCGGCGATACGGGTCAGGTGCCAGACCAGCCAGCCGATCGAGTTGCCTGCCCCGCCCGGGCGGAACGCCAGCTCCTCCTGGGTGAGCCCGTCCACGCTGTTCCGGGCCACCCCGCGGATCCGGCCGAACGCGTCCTCCAGCAGATCCCCGATCGTCATCCGCGCACCTTCCCGTCGTGGCCGCCGAGACCGCCCGCCCGGCGCCCCCGTCCCGAGCCTACGAGGAAGCCAGCCAGGCATCTCATCCGGGCCTAGGAGCGGGCCAGCCCGGCCAGCAGCCGCCGGGGGCGGGCCAGCCCGTACCGGTGCCGGGACATCCCGGCCCACGGATCCCCGGCGCCGCGCAGCCGTTCCAGCCGCGCGCCGATGGCGCGCAGAGTGACCGCGTCCGGCCGCAGGGCCGGGTCCGCGACCTCGTCCCAGTGCAGCGGCACCGCCACCGGGGCGGTGGGGCGGGCCCGGACCGAGTACGGCGCCACCGCGGTCTGCGCATAGCCGTTGCGCATGATGTCCGCGTAGATCAGCCCGCCCCGGGCGTCCTTGCGCTGCTCGGTGGTGACCAGGCCCGGCTCGGCCCTGGCCAGCACCTCCGCCACGCCGCGGGCGAACTCGCGGACCGCGTCGAAGTCCTCCTGGCTGTTCAGCGGGACCTGCACGTGCAGTCCCTTGCTGCCGGTGCTCTTCACGAAGCTGGTCAGCCCCAGGTCACCCTCGAGGATCTCGCGCAGCCGCAGCGCGGCCGTGCGGACCCCGCCGAAATGGCCGGAGTCCGGCGGGTCCAGGTCGAAGATCAGCTGGTCCGGCTGATGCAGGTGGCCCACCCGGCTGAGCAGCGTGTGCAGCTCGACGGCGGCCTGGTTGGCCAGGTAGACCAGGTCGGCGGGCTTCTCGCAGAGCACCTGGCATAGCTGGCCGCCCTCCTTCCCGACCTCGGCCCGTGGCAGCCAGTCCGGGAAGTGCCGTCCCGCGTTCTTCTGGAAGATCCGCTCGCCGCCGATCCCGTCCGGGTACCGGGCCATCGACAGCGGCCGGCCCTTCAGGTACGGCAGCATCACCCCGGCCACGGCCTGGTAGTAGCCGACCAGCTCACCCTTGGTGATGCCGTCGCCGGTGAACAGCACCTTGCCGGTGTTGGACAGCGGCACGGTCTGCCGTCCCACCCGCAGTTGCTCCTTGGCCCTGGTGTCAGCCATCGCCTTGCGGCACCTCCCGGATCACCTCGGCCGGGCTTTTGTCCCGGCGCAGTCCGGCGAATCGCGGGTGGCGCAGCTGCCCGGCGGTGGTCCACTCGCTGAACCCGACCTCCGCGACCAGCCGCGGCTCGGTCCAGTGCACCCCGCGGCGCGGCGGCAGCTGACCCGCCTCGAACGCGGGCCGGTCCCGTTCCAGCGGTGCCAGTTCCTCGTGCAGCCGGTGCAGCATGCGGGTGTCGAACCCGGTGCCGACCTTGCCCGCGTAGGTGAGCTTCCCGCCGCCGTCGTAGTAGCCGAGCAGCAGCGCGCCCAGCCCGGTTCGCGAGCCCTGCGGGTCGGTGAAACCGCCGATGACGAACTCCTGGTTGTTCTCGCACTTGAACTTCAGCCAGTCGCGGGTCCGCCCGGACGTATACGGGGCGTCCGCCCGCTTGGCGATCACCCCCTCCCAGCCGTCCCGGCAGGCCTGCGCGTAGTAGGCCTCGCCGTCCGGGGTCCGGTGCTCGGTGAAGCGCAGCGGGCCGCCGAACTCCAGCAGGCCGCGCAGCCGCTCCTTGCGCTCCAGTTGCGGCCGGCCCCGCAGGTCCGTTCCCTCCGCATACATAACGTCGAATATGTAGTACTGCACCGGGACCGCCCGGAGCAGTTCGGCCGGCGGCCGGGCCACCTGCATCCGCTGCTGCAGCTGGGCGAACCGGGTCTGCCCATCGGCGAACGCGACCACCTCGCCGTCGATGATGAACTCCGCGGCATCCTGGGCCGCCAGGGCCCCGGCCACCTCGGGGTAGGTGGCGGCCACCGGCTTGGCGTTGCGCGTCATCAGCCGCAGCCCGGAGCCGTCGCGGAAGGCCAGGCAGCGCTCGCCGTCCAGCTTCCGCTCGTAGATCCAGGCCGGGTCGGAGAACCGGTCCCGGGTCAGCGTGGCCAGTTCCGGGTCCACCCACGCCGGCATCGGATCCCGTCCGGGCATCGGCCGCACCTCCTCGCGATGATCCCTCTTCCCGTTCCGGAGTGGCTCATCCCAGTCTGCCTGCGCATCCTCCAGTCTGCCCTGCGCTGATCATGAGCTGGGTGTCGTTGGAACGACACCCAGCTCATGATCAGGAGTCGGCCGGGCGGCCAGGAGTCGGCCGGGCGGCCAGGCGCTGGCCTCCGGGCCGGGAGGACCTCCGGCCCGGGAGGGTTGACACCGTGCCCGGCTAAAAGATCTAATGTCTCAACCATTAGCCGTTTGGATGATCTGTGCGACCTGAAAGGCCGGGAGGGGACATGGCCTCCTCGCCAGCGGGTGACCCGAACATGGCCGTGGCGGAAGGGCTGCTCGCGCCGCTGACCGTGCGCACCACCGGGCAGCGGATCGCGGAACGGTTCGTCACCGCGATCGCGCTCGGCCAGTTCGTGCCCGGGCAGCGGCTGCCCACCGAGCGGGACCTGGCCGCGATGCTGGGCGTGAGCCGGGCCACGGTCCGGGAGGCCATCGCCCGGCTGGCCGAGTCAGGGTACGTCACGGTGCGCCGCGGCCGGTCCGGCGGCGCGTTCGTCGAGGCGGGATGGGGCCCGGAGTCGGCGGAGATGATCCGCCGCACGCTCAGCACGCAGTGGCAGGAACTGGAGCTGCGGCTGGACTACCGGCAGCTGATCGAGCAGCAGATCGCCCGGACCGCGGCGCAACGCCGGACCGACACCGACGTCCAGGCGATCCAGGCCGCGCTGGCCGACTACGAGCGGGCTGGCGCGGACCGGGAATCGTCCCGGATGGCCGATCTCGCATTGCACGGCGCCATCGCCGACGCCACCCACAACCACCACCTGCTCGACCTCAGCCTCACGATCAGGCACGACATCAGCTTCGGTTTCGAGGCCGAGCCGTACAGCCCGGAAGTACGCCGCCGGGCCCTGCACCAGCACCCGGCGCTGGCCCTGGCGGTCATCGAGGGCGATCCGGCCCGCGCCGCCGCCCTGGCCGCCGAGCACTTCTCGCTCACCGAGGCCATGCTGCGCGAGCTCAACGCCCGGGTCAGCCTGCGGGGCGGCGGTACCCCAGCGGCCGCCCCGCCCGCCCGCCCCGACCGGACCACCCCCAGGGGTAGCTCAGGTCGGCCCGCGCCGTACAGCTAGCTGCCGTGGCTGACCATCGCGCTCATCGCGGCGGGCATACCTGCTGGCGCTGCAGGCCGCCCGGCCGCGGACCCTGGACCGCGCCCTCGCGTTGCTCGAAGGAGAGGTGGAAGCCGGCTCGGCCGCGCTCTGAGCAGCGCGGCTGGCCCATAGACGTGCTGCGGGACCGGATCGCCCCCGAGCTGGTCCCGCAGCACCCCCCGTGTCGCCGGCATCGTCAGGCCACGGCGAGGTGGGCCAGGGATGTCAGCCACGGGAGCGGGAGGTATAAGGCCTCTATGCTGGCCAGAACTATGACCGGTTCTTATACCGGCCTTTATGGAGACCATCCCCATCACGGAAGCCAAGCCCGGATCGCCGAACTCGCCGACCGGGTCGCCCGCGAGCACGACCACTTCACCATCACCCGCAACGGCCGCGCCGATGTCATGCCCATCTCCGTCGCCGAATACGAGTCCATGCAAGAAACCCTCGACGTCCTCAGCGATGACGAGGCCCTCGCCGACCTGCGCCAGTCCCGCGAAGACTTCGCCGCTGGCGATACCTTCGACGCCGGGCAAGTCCGCGCCGAGCTTGAGCGGCGCCGCGGAACATCGTGACCGCCGACCCGCAAATCCCCGGGCCAGAGGCCGTACCGCCGCACACCGTCATCATCTCCCGGCAAGCCCGGCGCAACCTGCAGGAGAACCTGCCGCTCGATGTCGCTGCCGCCGCCATGGAGACCATCGACAGGCCGCTGACCACCAAGCCGCACCGTGCCGGCAAGCCACTGAATGAACCCTTCGACGGCTACCACTCCGCACCGCGTGGGACCTACCGCATCCTCTACCGCAGCAACGAGGGCAAGCACACCGTAGAAATCCACTCCATCCGGCACCGGCGAGACGCATACCGCACCTGACCTGGACGAAGCGGACTCAGTGCGAGTCGCGGGTTACCTGGTCGCCGCTGGCGCCGACCAGGAAGTCCAGGTCGGCGCCGCGGTCGGCCTGCATCACGTGGTCGATGTACAGCCGTTCCCAGCCCCGGGCCGGATGAGGCAGCGCCGCGGTCATCGCCGCGGCCGGCTCCCGCCGGGCCAGTTCGTCGGCGGGCAGGTCGATGTCCAGCCGCCGGGCGGGCACGTCCAGCACGATCGGGTCACCGTCGCGGACCAGGGCCAGCGGACCGCCCGCCGCACCCTCCGGCACCACGTGCAGGACCACCGTCCCGTACGCGGTCCCGCTCATCCGGGCGTCGCTGATCCGCACCATGTCGCGGACGCCGCGGGCCAGCAGCTTCGCGGGCAGCGGCATGTTGCCCACTTCGGGCATCCCCGGGTAGCCCCGCGGGCCGCAGCCGCGGAGCACGAGCACCGACGACTCATCCACGTCCAGCTCGGGATCATCCAGCCGCCGCCGCAAATCCTCAATGCTCTCAAAGACGACGGCCCGTCCCCGGTGCTGCAGCAGCCCCGCAGACGCGGCCGCGGGCTTGATGACGGCACCGCCCGGCGCCAGGCTGCCGCGCAGCACCGCGATCCCGGCCTCGGCCAGCAGCGGGTCCGAGCGCCGCCGGATCACCGACTCGTCCCAGATCCGGGCATCCTCCAGGTAGTCGGTGAGCGGCTGCCCGGTCACCGTGACCGCCGCTGGGTCGAGCAGGTCGCCCACCTCGCGGAGCAGGGCCAGCAGGCCGCCGGCCCGGAAGAAGTCATCCATCAGCAGCCGGCCGGCCGGGGCCAGGTCGGCCAGCAGTGGCACCTTCGCGCCGATCGCGTCGAAGTCATCCAGGGTCAGGTCCACGCCGGCCCGGCCCGCGATGGCCAGCAGGTGCACCACGGCGTTCGTCGAGCCGCCGATGGCCGCGAGGGTGACGATCGCGTTATGGAAAGAAGCCTTGGACAGCACGGTGGACGGGCGCCGGCGGCCTCGGCCATTTCCACCGCGAGGCGCCCGGTCCGGTGCGCCGCCTCGAGCAGCCGGCTGTCCGGGGCCGGCGTGCCCGCCAGGCCGGGCAGGGTCATGCCCAGCGCCTCGGCCATGCAGGCCATGGTGGACGCGGTGCCCATCGTGTTGCAGTGGCCCTGGCTGCGGATCATCGCCGACTCCGAGGCGGTGAAGTCCGCCTCGGACATGGTCCCGGCGCGGACCTCCTCCGACAGCCGCCACACGTCGGTGCCGCAGCCCAGCGGGACGCCGCGGAAGTGCCCGGTGAGCATCGGGCCGCCGGGTACCACCACGGCGGGCAGGTCCACCGAGGCGGCCGCCATCAGCAGGGCCGGGATGGTCTTGTCGCAGCCGCCGAGCAGCACCACGCCGTCCACCGGGTTGGCCCGGATCATCTCCTCGGCGGCCATCGCGGCCAGGTTGCGCCACAGCATCGCGGTGGGACGGACCTGGGTCTCGCCGAGTGACATCACCGGCATGTCCAGCGGGACGCCGCCCGCCTCCCAGATGCCGGCCGCCGCGCTGGCCGACACCTCGTTCAGGTGCTTGTTGCACGGGGTCAGGTCGGAGGCGGTGTTGGCGATGGCGATGTGCGGGCGGCCGGTGAACGCGGAGTCGGGCAGCCCGCGGCGCATCCACGCCCGGTGCAGGTAGGAGCCGCGGTCATCGCCTCCGTACCACTGGGCGTTCCGGTAGGGCGCTGCGGCGTCGGGGGAGGTCACCCGAGCAGGCTAACCCGGGGTCCTGGCGGGCGGAAGGCGGCGCATCAGCGCCGGGCGGCGCAGGCGATGCAGGTGCGGGCGGCGGGGCGGGCGGTCAGGCGGCCCGCGCCAATCGGGCGGCCGCAGATCTCGCACGTCCCATAGCGGCCCTCGCGCAGCCGGGCCAGTGCCTCGTCCAGGCCGGCCAGGTGGTCCTGGGCCGCCTCCAGCAGAGCGGCCAGCTGCGCCCGCTCGAAGGCGATGGTGGCGCCCTCCGGGTCGTGCTCGTCGTCGGTGCCCACCAGCGCGGTGGAGTCCACGATGCCGTCGAACTCGAGGCGCAGCGCGGTGATCCGGGCCAGCGTCTCCGCCCGCTCGGCGTCGAGGGCCGCGCGGGTCTCCGCCGCCTGGGCCGATGACAGGCCGCCGCCGTCCGGCGGCGGGCCGGCGGGCCGGGGCCCGCGGCGGCTGCCGCCGCCTGCCCCGCCCGGGCCGCCACCGGACGG
The DNA here is from genome assembly GCA_963829725.1 of uncultured Actinomycetes bacterium. Taxonomy (GTDB): domain Bacteria; phylum Actinomycetota; class Actinomycetes; order Streptosporangiales; family Streptosporangiaceae; genus RYN-230. The sequence goes on from CAWHJW010000003.1 coordinate 42,073, forward strand.
CCCGGTCATGCCGGCCGCCCCCCTCCGGGGTCGCCCGCCGCCTCCCGGAGGGCCTGCAGGCCGCGGGCGGCGGGCAGGGAATTGTCCACCGCCAGGGACCGGGGCTGCTCTGCACCGCGCAGCGCCGCCTCGATGTGCCGGATGGCGGGGGTGAACGACGGTTCCGGCCCGGCGGCCGGGTAGCTGACGGCGTCCTTGCCCGCCTGGAACAGGGTGAATGTGTCGTCCCGGCCGGGGTGGTAGGGGTCGGTGAGGTGGATCTGGCCGGACGTGCCCAGCAGCCGGGCGAACCGGTCGTCGCCGCGCTGGAACCCGCAGGACAGCAGCAGCCGCTGGCCGGTGGAGTAGCCCAGGCTGCCCTGCAGGTCCACGTCCACCCCGTCGCCGCCCCACCGGGCCGTCGCCCAGCTCGATTCCAGCTCGCCGGTGAACAGCTCGACAGCCAGCCGGACCGGGTAGCAGCCGACGTCGTTGAGCGCGCCGCCGGCCAGGCCGCGGCGCAGCCTGATGTCGCCCGGCCGGTCCAGCAGGAAGTGGAAATCGGCCTGGATCTCGCGCAGCTCGCCGATGGCGCCGCCGGCCAGCAGGCCATGCACCTGCGCCATCTGCTCGTGGAACGGGAAGACGAACGCCTCCCAGAGCAGGGTGCCGGTCTCCCGGGCCACCGCCAGCACCTGCCCGGTCTCCTCCAGGCTGCCGCACAGCGGCTTCTCGCACAGCACCGCCTTGCCGGCCCGCAGCGCGCGGATCGTCCACTCCGCGTGCAGGCCGTTGGGCAGCGCGATGTAGAGCACGTCCACGTCCGGCTCGTCGATCAGCGCCTGATACCCCTCGACGGCCCGCGCGATGCCCTGCTCGGCCGCGTACTGCGCGGTGCGGGCGGCGTCCCGGCCGGCCACCGCGGCGGCGGTCCCGCCGGCCGCGCGCAGCGCGGGCAGGAACGCCTTCCGCGCGATCCCCGCCGTGCCCACGATTCCCCAGCGCACCTGACCAGTCGAAGGCATCAATTCCACCGTCCTGTCGCATGATGTCGGCCCGGCTGGGCCTGTAGCCAGTCTCGCGCAGCCAGCGGGCGGCCTCGTAGCCTGGGAGCACGGACCACGGCCGGGCGGCGCCCCGGGGGAGCGAGGCAGCGATGGCGGCAGTGTTGTTCAGCGGGGTGGGCGTGGCCCTGGTCACCGTCTTCTCGGCCGACGGCGAGGTGGACCCGGCTGGGACGGGCAAGCTCGCCGCGGAACTGGCCGGGCGGGGCGTGCGGGCGGTGCTGGTCTGCGGCAGTACCGGCGAGGCGGCCACCCTGTCCGCCGCCGAGCGGACCGCGCTGATCGAGGCGGTGCGCGGCGCGGTGCCCGCCGGGGTCCCGGTCATCGCCGGCACCGGGGCCCCGTCGGCCGGCCAGGCCACCGCACTGACCCGGGCCGCGGTGGCGGCAGGCGCGGACGCGGTGCTGACCTGGTGCCCGGCCGGCGCCAGTGCGACGGCCGAACGGCAGGCCCTGGCGGAGTTCTTCCCGGCCATCCGGGACGCCGCCGGCGGCCGGGCCGTGCTGGCCTACCACAACCCCTTCATGTCCTGCGCCGCCATCCCGGTGGACCTGCTCGGCGGGCTGCCGGTCGACGGCCAGAAGGACTCCTCGGGCAGCCCGGACCGGCTGCTGGACGAACTGGCGCACTACTCCGGCGACACCTACGTGGGCTCGGCGGCGGTGCTGGCCCTGGCCGGCCCCATGGGCGCGGCCGGTGCCCTGCTGGCCCTGGCCAATCTCGCCCCGGAGGACTGCGTGCGGGCGCTGGGCGGGGACGCCTTGGCCCAGCGCGGCCTGGCCGCACAGCACCTGGCCGTGCGCCAGGGCGGCATCCCCGGGCTGAAGCGGCTGCTGGCCGCCGCCAGCGGCCTGTCCCCGGTCACCCGGGTCTGGTAGCGGGGCCGCGGTGGGCGGGCTGCTGAACTCCGGGGAGAAGGGCAGTGCCACGGCACTCCAGGTCACCGAGGTGGCCGAGGTGCAGCGGCGCAGCCGGGTCCGGCTGGCGATGCTGCCGCCGGACAGGTACCCGCGGCTGGTCGAGGCCGCGGGGCCGATGACCGCCTGCGACGACCCGGACCGGCACTACCGGTTCGGCATCGACCTGTTCATCGCCGATGACTGACGGGGAAGCCGTGGCCGCCGCCCAGACTGCCAGCGGGGTGGCGGCCGGCCCGGGACCGGCCCCCGGGCCGGGCGGGGTCTCCCGCTGGACCAGCATCGGCGGGCCGGTGCACTATCTCGACTTCGGCGGCCCGGCCGGCGCCCCGGTCATCGTCTGCGTGCACGGGCTCGAAGGCTGCGCGGTCAACTGGTCCGCGCTCGCCCCGCTGCTCACCAGCCGCTACCGGGTCCTCGCCCCGGACCTGGCCGGGCACGGCCTGACCCGGGCGGCGGGCCGGAGCACCCACGTGACCGCGAACCGGTCCCTGCTGCATGACTTCATCGAGGCGGTGGCCGGTGAGCCCGTCATCCTGATGGGTAACTCCATGGGCGCGATGATCTCGCTGATGGAGGCCAGCCACGCCCCGGGCCTGGTGACCGCCCTGATCCTGGTCAACCCCGCACTGCCGTTCGTGCCGGCCTGGCCCGACCCCGTGGTGGTGGGCATGTTCGCGAGCTACGCCGCCCCCGGCCTCGGGCCGCTGCTGGCCAGCCACCGGCGGCGTCAGCCGCCCGAGGTGGCGGTCTCCCGGCTGCTGTCGCTGTGCTGCGCTGACCCGTCCCGGGTCAGCGCGCCGGTCGTGGCGGCGCACGTCGAGGTGGCGCGGCAGCGGGCCGGCTTCCCGGACGCCGACCGGGATCTGTCCGCGGCAGTCCGCTCCGTCATCACCACGGCCGGGTACCTGACCGGCCACGGCTACCGCCAGGCGGTCCGCTCGGTGGGCTGCCCGGTGCTGGTGCTGCACGGCGACGCCGACCGGCTGGTCCCAGTGTCCGCTGCCCGGGCCACGGTGCGCTCCCGCCCCTCCTGGGGGCTCGTGGTACTGCCCGGCATCGGGCACGTGCCCCAGCTGGAGGCACCCGGAGACTGCGCCGCCGTGATCACCGCATGGCTGGGGGCGAAAGTCCCGGCCCAGCAGGAAGGACGCCGCTAGGCACGGCCCGCCCCAGGGGCACAGGCTAGCAGGCAGCGGGGTTCGCGGACCGGCGTCCCGCCGCCGGGAGCCGCCGCGCATAGCGGCCGCCCAGGGACCCTCCAGGACCCGCATGCGAACGGAGGGCCGGCCATGAACTTCAATCTCGCAGTCATCCTCCGGGAAACTGCGTCCGCGGCACCGGGCCGGCCTGTGGCGCTCTATTCCGGGGGGAAACTCAGCTACGGGGAGCTGGACAACCTGTCCGACCGGCTCGCGGCCGGCCTGGAGGCGGCCGGCGTGCGCTCCGGCGAGCCAGTGGGCCTGCAGTTGCCCAACATCCCGCAGTTCCTCATCGCCTACTTCGGGATTCTCAAGTGCGGCGCGGTCGCCGTCCCGCTGAACGTGATGCTGAAGGCCCCCGAGATCGCCTTCCAGCTCGGTAACTGCGGCGCCAGGCTGCTGATCACCTGGGAGGGCGTGCTCGGCGACGCGGCCAAGGGCGCCGAGGCGGCCGGGGTGGACACGGTCTACGCGGTCGGGCACCCGGCCGAGGCCGGTGACGGAGTCCAGCCGTTCGAGCGGCTGATCGCCATCCCCGTGCACGGCTACCCGCTGGCCCCCCGGGATCCGGCCGACACCGCCGCCGTCGTCTACACGGCGGGCACCACCGGCTGCCCCAAGGGCGCCATGCTGACCCATCTCCAGCTGTACATGAACGCTGACATCCCGGGCCGCCTGTTCCGCGTCCAGCCGGACGATGTGGTGATCACGGTGCTGCCGTTGTTCCACGTGTTCGGGCTGTCCAGCATCGTGAACGTGTGCGTCCGGTTCGGCTGCACCATGTCACTGGTCCCGCGGTTCGACGCGGCCGAGGTGCTGACCGCGATCGAGCGGGACCGGGCGACCATCTTCGAGGGCGTGCCCACCATGTTCATCGCCCTGCTCGGCCATCCCGACCTGGGCCGGTACGACGTGTCCTCGCTCCGGGTGGCCATCTCCGGCGGCGCCTCGATCCCGGCACCGGTGCTAGACGCCTTCGAACGGCACTTCGGCCTGGTCATCCTGGAGGGCTACGGGATGACCGAGACCGCCTCCACCACCACGTTCAACATCAGCGAGACGGAACGCCGGGTGTACAGCGTGGGCAAGCCGATCTGGGGCACGCAGACCCAGGTCTGGGACGGCGAGGGGCGGCGGCTGCCACCGGGCAGGGACAACGTCGGCGAGGTGGTCACCTCCGGGCTGCACGTTATGAAGGGCTACCTGAACGACCCGGAGGCCACCGCGGCCGTGTTCACCGGTGACTGGCTGCACACCGGGGACCTCGGCTATATCGACGAGGACGGCTTCCTGTTCATCGTGGGCCGGCAGAAGGAGCTCATCATCCGCGGCGGCTTCAACGTCTACCCGCGGGAGATCGAGGATGTGCTGCACACCCACCCGGGCGTCGCGGAGGCGGCCGTGCTCGGGATCCCGGACCAGCGGCTCGGCGAGGAGGTCATGGCCGTGGTCGTCCCGCGCCCTGGGGCCCGGCTGACCACGGCCGGCCTGCTCGCGTACTGCCGCGAGCGGATCGCCGCCTACAAATACCCCCGCGTGTTCTCCTTCCGCGCGGAACTGCCGAAGAACTCGCTCGGCAAGGTGCTGAAGGACCAGCTCATCCCGCGGTGAGGATGGGGGAGGAAGGGGCAGGGCCATGGAGCGGATGAGCACTCTCGACGCCGGATTCTTCTTCGTCGAGCACCAGAACGTCCCGATGCATCTCGGCTCGCTGGCGGTGTTCGACGGCCCCGCGCCGGGATACGAGCAGCTGACCGAGTTGTTCGCGGCCAAGCTCCCGGCGGTGCCGCGGTACCGCCAGGTGGTGCGGACCACCCCGTTCCAGGTGCTGTGGCCGTGCTGGGTAGACGACGAGCACTTCGAGATCGGCCATCATGTCCGGCAGGTCACGGTCCCGGCGCCGGGCGGGAAGCGCGAGCTCCGCGAGCTGGCGGCGACGATCTTCGCTGAGCCGCTGGACCGGGGCCGCCCGCTGTGGGAGGCGTGGCTGCTGGACGGGCTCAAAGGCGGCCGGTGGGCGATCCTGTCCAAGGTCCACCACTGCGTGGTGGACGGCATCGGCGGCAACGACCTGATGACGGCGATCTTCGATATCGAGCCGGACGCGGAGCGCCCTATCCCGGTCGACTGGGAGCCGGTGCCAGAGCCGTCCATGCTCGACCAGATGGGCGCGGAACTTCGGGACGGCCTGCTCGTCCCGCTGCGCCAGCTCGCCGGGCTGCCGGCCCGGCTGGGTCATTCGCTGCCGCCGGCCGGCGCAATCCTGAACTACGGCCGCGGGCTGACCTCGAGCGCGCAGCGGCTCACCGTGCCCTCGGCGGCGTTGCTGAATGGCCCGATCGGCCCGAACCGCCGGTGGGCATGGGCCGCAGCCAGCCTGGACGACATGAAGGAGATCCGGAGCGCCCTGGGCGGCACGGTCAACGACGTGGTGCTCGCGGTGGTTACCCGTGGCTTCCGTGACCTGCTGGCCGCGCGGGGCGAGCTGGCCGAGGGACTGGTGGTGCGCTCACTGGTCCCGGTCTCGGTGCGCACGCCCGATGAGCACGGGGTGATCAGCAACCGGGTCTCCGCGGTCCTCGCCAACCTCCCGGTGGGTGAGCCGGACCCGGTGCGCCTGCTGCTGCTGATCCGCGGGGAGATGGACGAGATCAAGCGGACGTCCCAGGCGGTGGGGGCCGAGCTGCTCACCGGGATGCTGGGCCTGGCCCTGCCGTCGCTGCTGGCCTACGGCGTCCGGACCGCCTTCCAGGTGCCGCAGCCGCTGGTGCAGACGGTGACCACGAACGTGCCCGGGCCGCCTATCCCGCTGTACCTGCTCGGCCGGAAGCTGGTCCGGCTGCACCCGTACGTGCCGATCGGCGACAGCGTGCACATCTCGGTGGCCATCATCTCCTACATCGGCCGGCTGTCCTTCGGCATCACGGCTGACCCGGACGCCGTGCCCGATCTGAACGTGCTGACCAGGGGAATCAGGCGGGGCCTGGCTGAGCTGGATGACGCCGCGGCCGCCGCCCGCGCCGCGGCGGGTGACGGGCACTCCGCCGCCGCCCCGGGTGACGGCCCGGGCGCAGCCGGGGGTGACGGACGGACGGCCGGCCCGGCGGCGCACTCCGGATGACCGCCGCTCGAACGGGGTATACCTCTGGTTCATCCGGTTGTTGATGGGATGACGGCCTCGGGGCGTCATCCCGGGACCGGGCCCAGGAGGTGACCATGGGTCCTGACCGGGTGCCGGGGGGCACCTGGACGCGGATCGGCTCGCCGCGGGCGATGCGCCGGCTGGCCGGCAGCAGGCTGGCCGATGGCCAGCAAGCCGAAGACCAGCACGCTGAACGCACGCCCAGAGGCATGAGCGCAGCACGGCAGGAGCGGATCGGCCTGGTGCTGGGGGCCGGCGGGGTGGTCGGTGCCGCCTGGATGACCGGTGCCCTGCATGCGGTGCAGGAATGGTTGCCAGTGCCGGCCGGCGAGGTGGACCTGATCGTCGGTACCAGCGCAGGCAGCGTGCTGGCCGCTGCGCTGCGCTGCGGCGTCAGCCTCGATGACATGGTGGCCCTGCAGCGCGGCGAGCCAGCGCCCGCGTTGCGCCAGGCGGGGGTGCGGGATCTCGACGACGGCCCGCTGCCGCCCCGGCCGCAGCTGCGCGCGGGCTCACCGCGGCTCATGCTCGCCTCCCTGCTCACCCCGCACCGGGTGCATCCCGGCGTCGGGGCGAGTGCCTGGCTGCCCCGGGGCCGGGCCCGGCACGAGGCGCTGCGGGCCACGGTGGAGGCGCTGGAGGCGCGCCGCGGCCGGGACGGCGTGGACCCTTCGCCGCATGCGTGGGCCGACGGCCGCACCTGGATCGTCGCGGTGGACTATGACAGCGGCCGCCGGGCCATGTTCGGCCGGGAGGGTGCCCCGGGGGCCTCCCTCCCCGATGCGGTCGTCGCCTCCTGCTCCATCCCGGGCTGGTATGCCCCGGTCGTCATCGGGGACCACCGGTACGTGGACGGCGGGGTCCGGTCCGCCACCTCGCTGGGCGCGCTGGCCCGGTCCGGGCTGGATCACGTGTACGTGCTGGCCCCGATGGCCAGCATCGTCGCCGGCCGGCCCGGGCGCCGGAACGGCTGGAACGGCGGCTGCGGCGGCTGCTGACCCGTTCCCTGCTGCGGGAGGCTGAGATGCTGCAGGCCCAGGGCACCCAGGTCACCCTGCTCACTCCCGGTCCTGAAGACCTGGCCGCGATGGGCGTGAACCTGATGGACCCGCGCCGCCGCGCCGCCGCCCTGGAAACGTCGCTGCACACCGTACCGGCCACCCTGGCCTGGCCGGCCGGCGGCCGGCCCCAGGTCGCCTAACGGGGGTTGCCGGGTCAGTCCGCAGGGGCCGGCGGCATGGCCGCGCGGCCGCCCGGGCCTAGCGGGGAGCGCGGCTGGCCGGCCGCGGCCAGCAAGCCCGCGTCCAGCCGGGCAATCGCCCGGGAGCCCTGCCGGGCCGTCATCGCCGGCAGCAGCCCGCGCGGCAGCCACGCCGCGGTACGCACCCAGGGCTGCCCGTACACCCGCGGCGCCCGGCGGGCGATGCCGGCCACCAGGCGACGCACGGCCGGCTCCAGCGGGGCGGTCCGGCCGGCTGGCCCGGGAAGCCCGGCCCGGATCCTGGCCAGCAGCTCGTCCTCGTCCGCGGCCCGCACCATGTCCGTGTCGGTCCAGGACAGGTAGGCCACTCCGACCGCCACGCCCTGGTGCGCCACCTCGCCGCGCAGCGCGTGCGCGAACGCCTCCGCCCCGGCCTTGCTGGCTGCGTAGGCCGTCATCAGCGGGGCCGGGGCCAGTGCGGCCAGCGACGCCACCTGGAGGTAGTAGCCGCGCGACGCCAGCAGCGCGGGCAGGAAGGCCCGGGCCGTGGCGGCCGAACCGAGCAGGTTCACTTCGATCACCCGGCTGAAGGCATCGGGGTCGCCGTCGCCGAACAGCCCGCCCAGCCCGATCCCGGCGTTGGCCACCACCACGTCCACCCGGCCGAACCGCGCGGCCACCTGGCCGGCCACCGCCTGCATCCGGCCGTTGTCGGTGACATCGGCCGTCCAGGCCTGGGCTCCGGTGCCGGGCCCGCACCGGGCGACCGTGGCCGCCAGCCCCTCGGGTTCCAGGCCGACCGCCGCCACCCGGGCCCCGGCCCGGGCCAGGCTGACCGCGAGGGCCGCGCCGATGCCACGGCCCGCGCCGGTCACCACCACCGTCGCGTCCCGCAGCCCGTCCCGGTCGTGCTGCCGCCTCATCATCCGCCCTCCTGCCGCGCCCGGCCGCTACCCCTGCCGCTCATTCACCCTCCTGCCGCGCCCGGCCCGCGCTCCTGCCGCACCCGGCTGCGCACCGGCTCGCGGCGCGCCGCGGTCATGATCGCCATCCCGCCCATGCTGTGCCCGGCGAGCACGGCTGACCGGCCGGGCGGCACGGCGTGCTCCAGCACCGCCTCCAGGTCCCCGGCGAGCGCCTCGACGGTGCAGTCACCTGCCGGGGGATGCTCGCTGGCGCCGTGCCCGCGCAGGTCATAGGCGACGACCCGGAACTCGCCGTCCAGCTCCCGGATGACCGGGGCCCAGAACGGGACCGAGCAGGTCCAGCCGTGAACCAGCACGATCACGGGCCGGGCCGGGTCCGGCGGCCCATGCGTCTCCACGTTCAGCCGGATCCCGTCGGAGGTGGTGACCTGGGTCCTGACGGCTGGCGCCGGGAGGGCCAGGAGGTCGCCGGCCTGGCCGGTCATGTCCCGGCCGCCGGGATCACCGTGTACTCGCCCAGGTTGACCCGGCGGGTCGCGCGGCGGAACTGCCGGACCGAGCCGGGCCACAGCGTCGGGTTCCGGCCCGCGGCGTTGAGGTACCAGCTCTGGCACCCGCCGGTGGCCCACACCGTGGTCCGCATCCGCCGCTCGATGCCCGCCTGCCAGTGCCGCTGGGCATCCGGCCGGGCGTCCAGCGCCGCCGCGCCGAGGCGGCCCAGGGCGCCCAGGTAGTCCAGGACGTAGTCGAGCTGGGCCTCGATGATGTGGATGAGGGAGTTGTGGCCCAGGCCGGTGTTCGGCCCGATGAGCAGGCACAGGTTGGGGAACCCGGCCACCGTGGTGCCGCGCAGCGCCTGCCGGTCCTGCCCCCACGCCTCAGCCAGCGTCACGCCGCCCGCGCCGCGCACCAGCCGGGCCAGGGGCATATCGATCACGTGGAACCCGGTGGCGAAGATGAGCACGTCGGCGTCCCGGGCGGTGCCGTCCTGGGCGACCAGGGTAGCGCCGTCCACCTTAGCCAGCCCGGCCGCGACCAGTTCGGTGTTCGGCCTGGTGAGGGCGGGATAGAAGTCGTTGGACAGCAGCACCCGCTTGCAGCCCATGACATAGGGCGGGGTCAGCTTGGCCCGCAATTCCGGGTCTGGCACGGACGCCGCCAGGTGCCGCTGCGCGATCCGCTGGGCGGCCCGGAGCAGCCCGGGCTGCCGGACGAACGCCACGGCCAGCGATTCGCGGGCGGTGTCCAGGCCGAGCCGCACCATCCGCTGGGCCAGCGGGACCCGCCGGTACAGCGTCTTCTCCAGCTCGCTGATCCGGCGGTCGCGCCGCGGCATGACCCAGGCCGGAGTCCGCTGGAACAGGGTCAGCCGGCTGACGGCCGGCTGGATGGCCGGCACGATCTGGATGGCCGAGGCGCCGGTGCCGACCACCGCGACCCGCCGGCCGTCCAGCCGCGCCTGGTGATTCCAGCGGGCCGAGTGAAACACCTCGCCCGGGAACGTGCCCAGCCCCGGGATGTCCGGCAGCGCGGGCTCGGACAATGGCCCCGGGCCGGCAATGACCACGTCGGCGGCCAGGTCACCACGGGACGTGCGCAGCCGCCAGCACGCCGCCGTACCGTCCCAGCAGGCCTCCGTCACCTCCGTGTTCAGGTGGAGGTGAGTGGCCAGAGCGTGCCGTTCGGTTATGTGGTTGAGATAGGACCAGATCTCGGGCTGCCGGGAGAAGCTGTGTGACCAGCCTGGATTCGGCGCAAATGAGTACGAGTACAGGTGCGAGGGGATGTCGCAGGCGCAGCCCGGGTAGGTGTTGTCCCGCCAGGTCCCGCCGGCGGCGCGCGCCCGCTCCAGGATGACGAAGTCGGTCAGGCCGGGCTGGCGGAGCCGCACGCCGGCGCCGATGCCGGCGAGACCGGCGCCGATCACGGCCACCCGGACGCGGGCGGGCAGCGGCGACGGGCCCGCGGTGGCCGCGCTCACCGGAGCCGCCGGGGCGCGGCCAGGCCGCCGGGGCGCACGCTCAGCACCGGCCGCGGGACGGGCACCGGGCGGTCCGGGTCGGCGGCGATCCCGGCGTCGCGGAGCACCCCGGTCAGCGCCCACCAGATGAGCTGGCTGACATACTCGGTGACCTGCGCCCGGCTCATCGAGCGCCGGCTCAGCCACCATTCCCCGGTGCTCTGCACCAGCCCGGTGATCCCGAAGGCCCAGGGCTCGGCGGCCCCCGAGTCCAGGCCGTAGGCCCGCAGGTAGTCGCCGTACACCGCGGTCAGCGTGGTGGCGATGAGCTCCTTCTGCCGGGCGATCAGGCCGGGGCCGCCCGCACCGTCCCCGGCGCCATGCCGGGCCAGCAGCCAGTACAGGCCGGGGTGCTCGTCGATGATGGCGAAGTAGGCGCCCACCCCGTCCCGGATCCGGGCCATGGCGGGGCCGCCCGCGGTCAGGGCGGGCTCCAGCCGTTCCCGCAGCAGCCCCGAGGCGTACTCGCCCAGGGCCTGGATCAGCGCCGCCTTGTCCGCGAAGTACCGGTACAGCACGGGCTTGGTCACGCCCGCCTCGGCGGCGACCGCGCCCATCGGCAGGTCCGGCCCGGTGTCCCGGAGTACCCGCAGGGCCGCGGCCACGAACTCCTGCCGTCGCCGGGCCCGGTGCGCGGTCCACCGGTCCCGGCGGGCGTCGGCGGGCCGGCGGGGAGCCGGTTGGGACGATGACATACCAGGATGCTACCAATAGTAACTGTTACTTCAAGTAACAGTTTCCTGGTGCTGTCCACGCCCGGGCCCCGCCACGTCCGGGAGGGCGCTCCCGGCTGCCATCGCGACGTCTATCTCATTAGTGAGATAGCATTGATGGTGTGGACGGTTCTGCTGACCAGCGGCGGCCCCGGCGGCCGACTGGGTTCGTGGCGCCGCTGCCGCGGCCAGACGGCCCTGGGCCTGGGCTTACCGGTCCGGACTTGGCGGACCCGGTAATGATCAGCCCGGGTGGGCCGCCCCGGAGCCCGATGGCTGAGCGGGGGCCGGCGGGGCCGGGGGGCCGCGCGATGCCGGCCCGGATGAGGACGGCCTGCCGGTGCTGCCCGGGTTCCGGGAGATGGCCCTGCGCCGGATGGCGGGGGAGCGGCGGCGGATGGTCGCCGAGCTGACCGCCCGGCGGCAGGCCGCCGGGCTCTCCCAGACTCAGGTGGCCGCGTGGATGGGCACGTCGCAGTCGTCCGTCGCCCGGATCGAGGCGGGCCACGGCGACGTGCGCGCGACCACGCTGGAGCGTTACGCGGCGGCGGTTGGCAGCCAGCTGAGCTGGCAGTTGTCCGGCGATCTCACCCCGGGAGGAATCTGGTGAGCAGGCCGCAGGCTGAGCCGAGAACGTCGGCGCGATCCCCGCACGGCTCGTTCCCGCCCGGGCCGCCCGGCCCAGGGCGGCGTCCGGATGAGCCGCCGCGACGGCCGCCGCTGCCCGGCCACCCCGCAGTCCCAGGGCCGCCGGACGTCCCCGGCGTGCCGGGCCGTCCGGGCCGTCCGGGCCGGCCGCAGCCGCCCGCCACCCCGCCTTCCTACCCGGCCACCTCCCCCGCCCGGGGCTGGGTGGCCGACCAGGGAGCCTGGCCCGGTGCGCTGTACCAGCGGCTGTTGGAACGGCGGATCGTGCTGGCGTCCGGCCGGCTGGACACCGGGGCCGCGACCATGCTGAGCGCCCAGCTGCTCACCCTGGACGCCGAGGGGGACCAGCCGGTCCGGCTGGAGCTGCAGGGCCTGGAGGCGGAGCTCTCCGCTGCGCTGACCGTGATGGGCGTGCTCGACGTGTTGCGCGCGCCGGTGACCGGGTACGTGGCCGGCCAGCTCAGCGGGGCCGCGCTCGGCGTGCTGGCCGCCTGCCCGCGCCGGCTGGCCTACCCCAGTGCTGTGCTGGCGCTGGCCGAGCCGAAGCTGAGCCTGGACGGCACCGCCAGCGAGGTGTCCATCCAGGAGGAACAGATCCGGGCGATGCTGGACTCGCTGTACATCCGGCTGGCCGAGGTGACCGGCCAGGAGGTGGACAGGGTCCGGGAGGATGCCCGGCATGGTCGGTTCTTCACCGTCCCCGACGCGGTCAGCTACGGGCTGATCGAGGGTGAGGCCAGCGCGGAGTCCAGGCCGCGGACCGGATTCCACTGATACTGAGACGGTGGCACCACTGACCGGGCCGGGCGGCGCCCGGCTCCGGGAGGGCGCAGGCACGCAGGACGGCCCCGCGTTCATCCGGTCCCAGACCCAGCTCACCCCGGTGCCGCTGGTCCCCGAGATCAGGCTGCACGTCGCCGCCGACGCCTTCGACCTGTGGGAGCGGACCGAGCAGCAGGCCGGCCGGGAACGGCTGCCGCCGCCGTTCTGGGGGTTCCCCTGGGCGGGCGGGCAGGCGCTCGCCCGGTACGTGCTCGATAACCCGGGGACCGTGCGCCACCGCAGCGTGCTGGATATCGCCTCCGGCTCCGGCCTGGTGGCGATCGCGGCCTGGCAGGCGGGCGCGGCGGCCGTGACCGCCAGTGAGATAGACCCGCTCGCCGCGGCCGCGATCACGCTGAACTGCGTGGCGAACGAGGTCCACCCCGCCGCCATCGTCGGTGACGTGCTGGGCGGGGAGTTGGCGAGCGGCGGCGTGGCGGGCGGGGAGGTGGCGAGCCGCGGCGTGGCGGGCGGGGCGGAGGTGGTGCTGGCCGGGGATGCGTTCTACGAGCGATCCCTGGCCGGGCTGCTGCTGCCGTTCCTGCGGCGGTGCCGGGCGGCGGGCTCCCTGGTGCTCGTCGGTGACCCGGGCCGGGCGTACCTGCCCCGGGACCTGTTCGACCGGGTAGCCAGCTACCAGGTCCCGGTGTCGCGGGTCCTGGAGAACGCCAGCCTCAAGGAGACCACGGTGTGGCGGCTCCGCTGAGAAGCCAGCCGCCGCGGCTGCCCACGGTCGGCCGGCGGCTGGCGGCCAGCCATCGGCCGACCGTGGGCCGGTCAGCCGGCGCCCAGCGGAGGGGCGGGTCAGGCGGGCGCCCAGCGGAGGGGCGGGTCAGGCGGTGGCTGGGGGGCGGGCCGGCCCGGTGCCGGCGCCCGCGCCGGTCAGCTCCACCGGGCCGGCGATCTCGGCGAGATCCTTGTCGTCCAGCAGCAGGCTGCCGGCCGCGATCCAGCCGTCCACCTGCTCCGGGCTGCGCGCGCCGACGATCGCGCCGCTGACCCCGGGGAAGGCCAGGGTCCAGGCCACGGCCACCGCGCCGGTGCTCACGCCGAGGCGCTCGGCGGCGGGGCGGAGGGCGTCGGCCAGGGCCAGGTTGCGGCGGAGGCCGTCCCCGGTGAAGTCGGAGCTCCGGCTGCGCCAGTCACCGTCGCCCAGCCGGGCCGCCCGCTCTGCGGTGAACGACCCGGTGAGCAGGCCGGACGCCATCGGGCTGTACACGATCACCCCGGTGCCGTGGGCCGCGCACCAGGGCAGGAGCTCCGCCGCGGCGTCCCGGTGGATCAGGCTGAACTTGGGCTGGAGCGAATCGACGTGCCCGAGCCGCTCGGCCTCGGCCAGCTGGGCGGCGTTGTGGTTGGACAGCCCGGCCGCCCGGATCTTGCCTTCGGCGCGCAGGTCCAGGAAGGCCTGCCAGTACTCCTCCAGCGGGGTCCCGTCCTGGGCCGGCCAGTGCAGCTGGTACAGGTCGATCCGGTCCACCTGCAGACGGCGCAATGAGGCCTCCACCTCATGGCGCAGGCTGGCCGGGCTGCCAACCCGGCGTGGCGCCTTGGACCGGTCCGAGGAATCCCAGACCAGGCCGCCCTTGGTGAAGACGTAGGGCCGGTCGGCCTCCGGCAGGCCGCGCAGGGCCCGGGCGACGACCTCCTCAGAGTGGCCCAGGCCGTACACGGCCGCGGTGTCCACCCAGTTGATCCCGGACTCCACCGCGTGCCGGATGGCCGCCACAGAGTCGGCATCGTCCTGGTCACCCCAGGCGAATGTCCAGCCCCCGCCGCCGATGGCCCAGGCGCCGAAGCCGACCCGGGTGATGGTCATGTCCGTCTGCCCGAAGGGCACCTTTGTCAGCGTCTCGTTCATGGCCTCTATGCTCGTGCAGCGAACGTTCATTTGTCCAACAGCTAGAACTGATGGCTTTGTGCTTTAGGATTGCATAATCATGGAACTGCGCCAGCTCGAGCACTTCGTCGCGGTGGCCGAGGAAAGCCACTTCACCCACGCGGCCGAACTGCTGCAGATCTCCCAGTCCGGGTTGTCCGCGTCGATCCGGGCCCTGGAAGCCGAGCTGGGCACGCCGCTGTTCGTCCGCAGCACAAGGCGGGTCGAGCTGACTGAGGCGGGACGGGTGCTGCTCGCCGAGTCGCACCGCACCCTGGCCAGCGTGGCCGCCGCGCAGGATGCGGTGGCCGCCGTGCGCGGCTTGCTGCGCGGCACGCTGAGCGTGGGCGGCGAGCAGTGCCTGGGGGTGGTTGACCTGCCGGCCCAGCTGGCCAGATTCCGGGCCGCCCATCCGGGGGTGGAGATCAGGCTGCGCTTCGGCGGCTCCGCCCAGCTGATCGACCTGCTCGCGGCGGGCCGGCTCGACGTGGCCCTGGTCGCCGTGACCGGGCCGGCCCCGCGCGGAGTGGACCTGACCCCGCTGGCGGCTGAGCCCCTGGTCGTGCTGTGCCACCCGGACCACGACCTGGCCCGGCAGCGGGAGGTGGACCTGGAGGCACTGCACGGGCTCACCTTCGTCGGCTTCCAGCCCGACTGGGCGGCCCGGGTGCTGGCCGACCGGGCGTTCGCCGCCGCCGGGCTGCCGCACCGGGTCGAGCTCGAGGTGAACGACGTGCACACCCTGCTCGACCTGGTCGGCCACAACCTCGGGATGGCGATCGTGCCCCGGCCGATCGCGGCCAAGAAGCAGCACACGCTGCACATCGCGGCGCTGCGCGGCGACCTGCCGTCGTGGCAGGTGGCCGCGGCCGCGTCGGAGAACCCGAGCCCGGCCGCGCGGGCCCTGCTGGCCCAGCTCACCCAGGCCGGCGCAGACCAGCACCGCGGGGGTAAGCCCGGCCGCGCGGGTCAGGGCAGCTGGCCCGCCCGGTCCCGGGCCGCGGCCACCACGGCCTGACCCAGGCTGATCCCGCCGTCGTTCGGCGGTACCCGCGAATGGGTCAGTACCCGGAACCCGCTGCCTTCCAGCAGGCCCGCCGCCTTCTCCAGCAGCAGGACGTTCTGGAACACCCCGCCGGACAGCGCCACCGTGCCCAGCCCCGACGATTCACGGAGCAGCAGGCACACCTCGACGATCATGGCGGCCACACCGTGATGGAAGCGGGCGGCGATGACGTCAGCAGGCTGGCCGTCCAGCAGGTCCTCGGCGGCGGCGCGGAACAGGTCAGCCCCGGCCACGGTCAGCGGGGCGCCCGGGGTGATCGCGGCCCGGTACGTACCCGAAGGCGGGACCGCCGCCCAGGCGGCCGCGGCCCGTTGCTCGAGTTCCACCGCGGCCTGCCCCTCGTAGCTGATCGAGTCCCGCACCCCGACCAGCGCGGCCACCGCGTCGAACAGCCGTCCAGCGCTGGAGGTCACCGGCGCGTTGATGCCCCGGCGGCTCATCGCCAGCACGTCCGCCCACGAGCGCGCCTGGCGCGCGGCCACCGGCAGGCGGTCCAGGGCGTCCAGCCGCCCGTCCGGGTACGCGGCGTCCAGGTACGCGGCGGCCATCCGCCATGGCTGCCGGATCGCCGCGGTGCCCCCCGGCATCGGCGCGCCGGCCAGGTGACCGGCGCGCTCGAAGCCGGCCAGGTCGGCGAGCAGGAACTCGCCGCCCCACAGGGAGCCGTCCGTGCCGTAGCCGGTGCCGTCGAAGGCCACCCCGATGACCGGGCCGTCCTCGCCGTTGTCGGCCAGGCACGAGGCGATGTGCGCATGATGGTGCTGCACCCCGACCAGGGCGGCGCCGTCGAGGTCCATCGCGTACTTGGTGGACAGGTACTCCGGGTGCAGGTCGTGCGCGACCAGCTGGGGGGTGATCCCGAACAGCCGGCCGAAGTGCTCGATGCCCTCGGTGAACGAGCGCAGCGTCTCATAGTTCTCCAGGTCACCGATGTGGTGCGAGAGGAACGCCCGGTCCTCGCTGCCCAGGCAGAACGTGTTCTTCAGCTCGGCGCCGCAGGCCAGCACCGGGCGGCGGAACCGGCCGCGGACGGGCAGCGGCTCCGGCACGTAGCCGCGGGAACGGCGCAGCATGGTCACCCGGCCGCGCAGCGGCCGGACCACTGAGTCGTCCGCCGCGATATGGATGGCCCGGTCGTGGCCGAGGAAGCCGTCCGCGATGCCGCCGAGCCGGCTCAGCGCATCGTCGTCGGTATAGGCGATCGGCTCGTCGGACACATTGCCGCTGGTCAGCACGAGCGGGACGGCGACGTCACGGAGCAGCAGGTGGTGCAGCGGCGTATACGGCAGCATCAGGCCGAGATACCGGTTACCGGGCGCCACCGCGTCCGCGACCGGCGCCGGGCGGCCGGGCCGCCGGGGCAGCAGCACGATCGGCCGCGCCGCGCTGGCCAGCACCCGCTCCGCGGTGGCATCGACCTGGCACAGCGCCCGTGCGGCGGCCAGGTCGCCGACCATCACCGCGAACGGCTTGTCCTCGCGGTGCTTGCGGGCGCGTAGCCGGGCCGCGGCGTCCTGGCTGGTGGCGTCGGCGGCCAGGTGGTACCCGCCGAGGCCCTTGACCGCCAGTACCCGCCCCGCGCGCAGCGCCCGCGCGGCCGCGGCCAGCACGCCAGCCGCCGGCTCCCCGCCGGCCCCGGATGCCGCCCCGGCCAGGCCGGCGCCGCCCCGGTCGCGCAGCCACAGCCGCGGCCCGCAGGCCGGGCAGCAGGTCGGCTGGGCGTGGAACCGGCGGTCCGCCGGGTCGTGGTACTCCGCAGCACAGGCCGGGCACATGGTGAAGGCGGCCATCGTGGTCAGCGGCCGGTCGTAGGGCACGTCGCGCACGATGGTGAACCGGGGACCGCAGTTCGTGCAGTTGATGAACGGGTAGCCGAACCGGCGGTCCGCCGGGTCGGCGAGTTCCCGCAGGCAGTCCGCGCAGGTGGCGCTGTCCGCAGAGACCAGCGCCCGGCGCTGGCCGGCCTGGCCGCTGGCCACGATCGCGAAGCCCGTGGCGCCCAGCGGGGCAACGGCGCGCGCGCTCACCCGCTCCACCCGCGCCAGCGGCGGCGCGCCGGCCTGCACCGAGAACAGGAACTTCTCAACGGCCTCCGCCGGGCCCTCGACTTCGGCGAAAACTCCGTCTACGTCGTTGCCCACCCATCCGGCCAGTCCCAGCCGGGTGGCCAGCGCGTAGACGAACGGGCGGAACCCGACGCCCTGCACCACGCCCTGAACCCGGACCGACGTCCGGACCGTGCTGGCCATGACGCTAGTCTGCCCGCTCCCGGGCCAGCAGGCCTATCTCATCCGGGAGCGGCCTGCCCGGGCGGCCTGGCGCCGGGGCCGCGGGGGCGGCCCCGGCGACGGCGGCACCGAGCAGCAGGACCAGCGGCGCGGAGCCCGGATCGGTGCAGGTGCCGGTCCAGAACTGGCCCATGCCCTGGCCGGCCACCCAGTAGATCACGGACAGGGTCATGCCCAGGATGACCGCCAGGCGGCCGGCCCGGCGGCCCAGCAGCCCGCCCAGGGCCGCCAGGGACTGGAGCAGTACCAGGTCAACGACCACCGACACGCCGGTGCCAGGCACCAGGCCGGCCAGGCGGGCACCGCCCCCCGGCCAGCCAGCCGGGGGCATCCGCCGCCCTGGCGGTCAGGGACATGCCGACCGCCGCGTTGGTATCCCGCCCGGGCAGCAGCTGGAGCACGGCCCCGCCGAGCCAGACGGCGGCCCATGCTTCTCGCACCCACCGGGGCGGCGGAACGCCCCGGCCGTCCCGGCCTCTCCCCGGGACGGCGGCCAGGGCCAGCACCGCGTACAGGAGCGCCGCGCCGGGCGCCCCGGTGAGCAGGTCGGCCTGGCCGCCGAGCAGGCCGCCGAGGCCCTCGCCCAGGTACCACACGCACAACGCCCACGCCACGGAGGCGGCCAGGGCCGGCCGCGCCCACTTCGGGTGCAGCACAGCGGCGCCCAGCGCCAGCTGCACCAGCCCGACGCCCACGCTGGCCAGGACTGGCTGCCGCCCCAGGAGCTGCGCGGTGGCCTCCAGCGGGCCCGAGACCAGGGTCGGCTGCCCGGCCCCCGCGGGCGCCGCCACCTGCACCGCGAACTGGCGGGTCAGCAGCGCGGGCTGGAACTG
Source organism: uncultured Actinomycetes bacterium (assembly GCA_963829725.1). Lineage (GTDB taxonomy): Bacteria > Actinomycetota > Actinomycetes > Streptosporangiales > Streptosporangiaceae > RYN-230. The sequence goes on from CAWHJW010000003.1 coordinate 60,773, forward strand.
CAGCAGGCCGTCCAGGATCCACAGCAGCCCGAGCGCGATCCTGATGCCGCGGCGGGCCGGCCTCACCGGAGGTGACCGGCCTGAGCCAGGCGCAGGGCATAGCCGGGCCAGTACTGGCCGGCGGGTGGCCCGCCATTGCATGGCCCGTCGCTGGCCCCCGGATCCTTGACCCACAGGAAGGCATCGATCCCGGCGGGACCCGGGTTGAGCTTCGGCGCGGGACCCAGGGCCCGGCCCGGGGGGTTGCACCATTGCGGCGCATCGGGGCCGGCGTACGGGCCCCGGCCATTGCGGCTGGTATCCACCACGGCCGCGACCCCGCCGCCGAGATCGTGTTTCAGCCGCTGGCTCCAGCGCACCACCGTCCCGGTCCAGGCGAAGTTCGAGACATTCGCCGAGAACCCGCGCCCGTAGCGGATCCCGGCCGCCTCCAGCGGCCGCCGCAGCCGCGCCGGGTTACCGAACATCCCCGGGTTGCCCGCGTCGAGATAGACCTGGGCCTGCGGGAGCGCACCCAGCGTCCGCATCGCGTAGCGCAGCAGGCGGTACCGCTCCGCGGCCTGCGCCCGGCTCAGGCAGCCGCGGATGAGGTCCGGCAGGCCATCGGGCTCCACGATGACGATGCCCGGGCCGCCGCCGATGGCGGTGGCCAGCTGCCCGATCCAGTCCTGGTACGCCTGCGGCGAGAGGTCCAGGCCGACCGAGAACCGCCCGCACGCGTCGCGGTGGGGCACGTTGTAGGCGACGATCACCGGCACCGCATGTTTCCGCGCGGCAGCCACCGTGGCCTTCTTGACCTCGGCCATCTCCCCGGGCTGACCGGCCGCCCAGATACCGGACGGCGTGCCGGCCACCATGCGCAGCTCGGCCGCCTCCACCGGGTGCCCGTTGCCGGCCAGCAGCCGGGCCGCCGCGAAGAGCGGATTGCCGGGGAACGTGTACAGCCGACTCGCGGCCGCGTCTGACGGCGCGTCACAGCCTGCGGCGGCCAGTACCGTGGCCGCCGTCACGCAGGCCAGGGCGGCCGCGCGCACTTGCCCGGCCGCCACTGACCAGTGCCTGGGACGGTTCATGGGACGCGGACCCAGGCGGCCGGGGACGGGATTCCCCGCTGGGTGACCGCGAACAGCATGTAGTAGCTGGGGGGCACCAGGTTGGGATTCGAGGGCAGCGTGATCTCCAGCTTGCCCCGGCTGACCCGGACGAAGCTGACCGCGATCGAGCGCGCGTTGACGTCGGTCACATGCGTCGGGTTGTCCGGCCGCATCAGCCGCAGGTACTTGATGTCCGCGGCGGGGGAGACCTTGATCAGGTAGCGGTGGCCCAGGCGCATGACCCCTGGCGCCCTGAGGATCCGCGGGCGCGCGCCCCGGAACATGTAGGGCGGCAGGTAGACGTCGATTTCCTGGTTGAAGGTCTGCGGGGCCGTGTCCTGCTTGTTGCCGAACAGCGGGTTGCCGCCCAAGGTCAGGACGCTTCCGTCGGGCAGCAAGATCCCGCCGGAATGGTAGTCGCGCCCGGTGATCGGGCTGGCCGCCCAGGAGAATGAGTTGGTGGCCACATCGTAGATACGCGCGTCCCGGTTGTCGCTTCTGTGCATTCCGCGGTAATAGCGTGAGCCGTTGCTGACGAACACCTCGTCGTCCGGCAGCAGCACGGTGATCGGGTACCGGGTCGGCCGGGCCAGGTCCGGCCCGCGTACCCAGTGCGGATCCGGGGCGGAGACATTGATCAGCGCGGTGCGGGCGGTCGCGGTACTCGACTGGCCAACACCGCCGCCGCCGAGCACCATGACCGTCTGCTTCTGGGCGGGCGGCAGCAGAACCGACGCGCTGGTCTCCAGGTTCTGCGGGCTCAGCATGCCCGGTACCGGGCGGAAACGGCCGGTACCCGGGTTCAGGAACCCGGGTGTCCGCCAGTTCGGCGTGGACGCGCCGTAGCCGGCGTTGGACCCGCTGAAGAACAGCTGCCCGTTCTCGGTCAGGAACGTGGCGGGATACGTGGGGAACCCATGGGCCGGGCCCATCGTCCAGCGATTGGTCCGTGGGTTGAACATCTCGCTGTTCATCTCGACCTGCCCCTGGCCGTCGAGCCCGGACATGGCCATGACCATCCCGTTGCCCATTTCGGCCAGCGTCGGGTACCAGCGGGCGTAGTGCAGCGAGTTGACCTTCACGAACCGTGAGGTCCGCACGTCGAAGATGTACGCGTCCTTGGTGCCCTGGAAGTTCTGCTTCTGCAGTGTCATCGGCGTGCCGATGCCGTACAGGTCCCGGTTGGCCTCCGGGCCGAGCAGGCCCTGGACCTGGTACCGCACGGACTTGGGCTGCAGCGAGCCGCGGCCTTTCCTGACCGCGTCCACCCACACGTTCTGCTGGCTGGCCACCAGGACAGGTGGCTGGCCGGCCCGGCCCGGGATCCTCCTGGCCTGCGGGATGGTCAGGGGGAAGGCGGACTTGAAGCGGGCGCCGTCCGGGGCGGTGAAGATGGTGCCCCGGGGCAGGTTCCACGGCTGCGTGGTGTCGTTGACCACCGTCATGCTGCCGCCCGCGTGGGTGGGCTTGAGGTTCTCATACCGTGCGGTTCCGCCGGCGATGAGGATGTTGCCGTCCGGCAGTTCGATGTGCCCGGCGCAGAACAGGTCCCACGGGGTATGGATCAGCCGCTCTTTCATGGTCGCCGGGTTGAGCAGGAGGGTCTTGAACGTCCCGGCGTTGAAGAACGACTGGTCGTTCCCGGACCCCGCCATGATCAGCACATCGCCGTTATGCAGCAGGGTGGAATGAATCCCGTTCACCCGGAACCGGGCCGGGATGTCCAGCTTCCCCCACAGTCCGTACTTGGCCTCATAGGCAGGCCGGGTGATCTGGTACTGGTGATACCAGTTCGCCGCGGCGGCACCCAGCGTCGGCACGTTGACGGCCACCACCGAGCAGCTGGCCAGGGCGGCTGCGGGGATGCCGAGGAATCGGCGGAGGGACCGCTTCACGCGCCTCCGGTGGGTGGCGGCGGCACCCCCGGGTGTGAATGGCTCAGCCAACTGAATTCTCCCGTCTCGTGATGATTGACCAGAAATATGCATGATCAGGAAGGAAACGCCGGAAATGATCGCCGGTTAGTCGCCGGCCGCATCCGGGCCTGGCGCTGGCGGCGGGCACGGTCGATTAGCCAGATCGCCACGGGTGCCAGGCAGACCGCGAAGATGACCCCGGCCCAGGCCATCATCATCGGGTAGGGCCGGTGGTGCCTGGCGGCGGTGGCGAGGATGACCACGGGAACGACCGCCCAGACCAGCGAGTACCGGAAAGTCCAGAGGCGGTCCGGGCTCGCGGATGTTCCCTTGGCGGTCACGTTGAACGACAGTTTCCTGCGGAGGACCACCTTGAGCAGGCTGCGGGCGTAGATGGGGGCGGTCAGGGCGGAGGCCAGCATGCCGGACAGCCCTGACGAGCCCGCGGGCTCGTGCGGGCTGACGTTGTGCCGTCGCATGAACCAGTACAGCAGGAACTGCATGGCCGCCACGTCGGTGTAGTACGTGAGCCACCAGTCCGCGTCGGTGCGCAGGCTGCTGATCCCGAAGCCGAGGTAGCAGGCGCTGATGGCGATGCCCAGGATCCACCCGATGGCGACCGACGGGTAATAGGTGAGCATCAGCGAGTAGTGCAGCATGGCACCGGGGCGGAGCTTGAAGATCACCCGCCATACCTGGCGCAGTATCGCGTCGAAGGTCCCCGCTGACCACCGGGTTTGCTGGCCGAAGAACTCACTCCAGGAACTCGGGCCCTCGCCGACGGCCACGAGGTCAGGGGTATAGACGGAACGCCATGTCCGGCCGGTGGCCGGATTCCTGGTGGCATGGATCTTCAGGCTGGTCGCCATGTCCTCGGTGATGGAGTCCACATAGCCATTCCTGATCGCGCTGGTCCGAATGGCTGCGTTGGTGCCCACGAGCATGGCGCAGCACCGCCGGTTCCCGGCTCGCTGGATAACGCTGTGGAACAGGTACTGGGCTGATTCAGCCCACCGGGTAACCAGGTTGTCCTGGTTTCCATAGAATTGCGGGGCAACCACGAACGCCACGTCCGGGTCACGGAAGTAACCCAGCAGCCGCTCGGCCATGATCGGCAGCGGCACGTGGTCGGTATCCACGAACATGACCACGTCGTAGTCGCCGGCATGCTCCCAGAGCCAGCGGTTGTGGTTCCCGTGCTTCGTCTTGTTGGCGAAAGTGCCTGTTTCGAGTTCGAGATGGCCGCGGCCTTTACGGCTGAAGTGGCGGACGTCCAGGTCGCGGCACATCTGCTTGACGGCCGGCGCATTTCCTTCATCCAGGAGCCATACGTCCAGCTGGCCGGCGTACACGATCTCCCGCGCGGCGCGCAGCGTCCGCTCGGCTATCTCGACCGGCTCCTTGTCGGGGACGATCGTGGTGAGGAAGGCCACGCGCAGCCTGTCATCGGGCTCGACCGGGACAGGGTCCCGTGCCGCCAGGCAGGCCCGGGACACGGTCAGCACGTTCAGCAGCAGGAAGAGCTGCATCAAGATGGAACCGAAGGCCATTCCGGCCCGGAGTGCGATGTAACTGTCGGTGGCGGCGGCGTGGCCGCTGGCCTGCCACAGCCAGACCGCGAAGTTCGGATAGTGCCCCTGCCAGGCCAGCCAGTAGATGAACCGGACATCCAGCGCCACGAGCCCCAGGGCGATGATCCGCGTCATGATCCACTCGCGTCTGCTGGCATGGATGCCGTGGTAGCGGACCTGGTACGGCTCCTCCCGCGGGGGAGTGGCCAGGGGCCCGGCCAGCCGGGTGTAGCGCTCGTAGTCGTAGCCCGAGGAGGCTAGCCGGTCATCGACCGGGGCGCGGCCGAGGCGGTTTAACCTCTCCTGCTGCCGTGAATCCCCGCCAGATGGGGTGACCGGGCGGGAATCACCCGCTGCCGTGCTCCGGGCTGCGGCCGCTTGGTCCGGGAGGGCTGACATGTTCTCTCTCTTTCCGCGCAGCATTAGCAGGCAGTGAGAAGTGCAAGCCTGAAGACGGGCACGCGTCATTGGCGGGCGCCACCGGGCCCCGGCGCCGCGTCAAGTGAAATTCATTGGACGGTCAACTGATATGCCAGGCCAGCTCGGGCCGGATAACGCAGTCTGACCCGTGCTCCTGGAGTCACCTCATCAGCGGCCGTAATGTCACTATTCCCCCACCACGACTCGATACCGGGCGTGCCGCCTGGCTTCCTCCTGTGCCGAGCGGCGGCTATGCCGCGCCGCGCGCGGGCCTGACCTGTCTTGCTTACGAGGTACAGACGCCGGGAGCGACATGTTCGTTTACAAGATAACTCCTCGTGCTGCAGAAAGCATCAAGCATGTTGTTCGCGTCCGCTGTAATGATCGTGCAGGCTGTATCTGCCCAGGTAGCGCGATGACGGTGCGAGAACCGGAAATTCCGGAGACTTTGATTACCATCCCATCAAATTGACTTATCATGGGAAATTATGGCTACCTCAGCATGAATCGGCATACATCATCATTCCGCCGCGCCGCCCCCGCAGGGCTCCGGCGTGTTCCGTGATTGTCCGTTGGTGTCCTAATCGAGGCCGTGGAGGCGGAGGGCTTCGGCGGGGGTGGTGTGGTCGCGTCGGCCTTCCGGGACGTGCAGGTAGCTGGCGTCCTTGATGGCTGCGATGATGGCGGCGCGGATGGTGGCCAGGTTCGCTGGGCCGCTTCTGGTGCGGCTGGCCGAGCCGTCCTCACCGAAGGTCACGTCGCGGATGTGATGATGCACCTCCATCTGTGAAGCAGATTGCGCCGGTGTGACGTGATTCGGGGTGTCGCCGGCGAATTTGGGGTGGACGCGGGTGGTCCGGCCGCGGACACGGTCGATGTGGGCGCGGAGTCCGGCGAGTTCGCCGGGATCGGCGTGGATGATCCAGCGGTGCGGGTGCCGGGTTTCCTGCCGTCCGGCGATGCGTCCCTGGTGCAGCCACTTGCGGATGGTGCCGGTGGTCACGCCGAGTTCGGCCGCGAGCAGTGGCAGCCACCATTCGTGTTTCCCCGGTGCGTCGCCGGGGTGGGCGGGCAGAGGCTGGCGCCGGTGGGTGACCGGCGCTCCGGCGCGGTGCTGGATCTGCGTGACGAGGCGTTGGCGGATCGGTCCGGCACCGCGAGCCGGAAGGAACCCTTCGGTGTTGAGCTGGCCGGCGATGCGCTGGGGATCCCAGCCCGCGTTGGCCAGTTCGGTGATCCTCCCGGCCAGATGCGGGTAGTAACTGAGGTCTTCGAACCGCTGGATCGGTCTGCGGATCACCTCGTGGGTCTGCTGTCCGCCGGCCCAGCCCACGGTGACGTCGACGAGTTCGCTACGGCCGCGGATCGCGATAGTGATCTCGTCGATGACGGCGCGGATCACTTCTTTGCGGTCGGCGCCGGTGGTGCTCGGCGCCGACCACAAGCCCGGAAGGCCGGCCGCGGCGGCGGTGATCGCGGCCTTCTGCTGCGTGGTCAGCGCTGGCGGGGCGCTCTGGCAGAAGCGGTGCCAGTCCTCGGTCAGCTGTTGCTGGGCGGCGAGGGCGGCTTCCCAGTCCTTTTCCAGCGCCCGGACCACTAGGCGGTTTTCCGGTTCGGCCAGCCGGTAACAGCGCTGGGCCCGGTCAACGTCGATCTGGGCGCGTTCCAGGCGCAGCCGCCAGATTTTCTCGATACCGGCACGGTCGGCGAGGATCTGCTCGGCGGCCCGCAGGCTGACCTCGGTGGCGGCAGGAACCAGCGCCGCAAGGACTTGACCGGTGACGAACACGTCCAGGCAGCGCCCGGACAGGTGCTGACAGGCCGGCCCGCCGTACTCGGCCCGGGCGCCGGTGCAGTCGTAGCTGATCCGCGGGACGCCGTCGTCGACGTGGTAGGTCACCGTCATCCGGCGGGCGCAGCGGCCGCAGCGCAGCAGGCCGGTCAGCAGCGCCGGACCGTAGCGGACCGCTCCGGGCGTGTCGGCGCGGGGGTCGTTGGCGGCGAGCCGGGCCAGGTTCGCCCGGTACTGCCCGACGCTGATGTAGGCCGGCAGCGCCCCTTCGATGCGGGCGAGCCACTCGTCCTCGGCGTGGCCACGCAGCCCCGAGCCCGGGTGCCCGGGGCGTTGCCGCATCGGATCGACCCGCCGCCGCCCGTAGGCGTAGATCCCCGCGTAGACCGGGCTGTGCAGCATGCAGGTAATCGTGGCGCGGGCCGGACGTTTCCACACGACCTCGCCCTTGAGCGGGCCGGACCGCATCCGGATCCCCATCTCAATGCCCTGCTCCACGAGATAGCGCATCACCCCCTGGACCGTGCCGATCCCGGCGAACTTCGCGAAGACCAGCCGCACCACGGCCTGGACCTGTTCATCCGGATCGAACGTCGCCTCACCGGAGGGCCGGCGCCCATAGCCGGTCGGCAGCGCAATGGCCATCTCACCGCGGCGGGCCTTGTTCACCCGCCCGGCCTGCATCCGCTGCTTGATCAGATGGAGTTCGGCCGCCGGCATCGTCCCCTTCAACCCCAGCAACAACCGGTCGTTGTACTGGACTGGGTCATAGACGCCGCCGAGATCGGCCAGTAACGCCCCAGCCAGCGCACACAGCTCGATCAGCTGATACCAGTCCTTCCCTGATCGTGCCAGGCGCGACATCTCCGTGCCCAGCACCAGCCCGGCATGCCCCAGGGAAATCTCGGTGACCAGACGCTGGAAACCCGCCCGATCGACCGCGCTGGACCCGGATTTGCCCAGATCATCGTCGATCACGATGATCCTGGCCGCCGCCCAGCCCATCGCCGCCGCCCGGCCGGCCAACGCGTACTGCAGGCGCGTTCAACTCGCTATGGTCGATGACCTGCTGCTTCGTGCTCTGCCGTACGTAGATCACCGCCAGCCGGCCGGTCTGACGGCTCGTCACCTTCCCGCCGAGACGCTCCCACGGCATCAACGCGGTCACGGCTCACCGCCCGCACCAGCAGGCGGATCCGGACCCGATGCCGCTCTCGCCGCACGCACCGCCTTGCCCGCGATCACCGCGAGCCAATGCACCGCCACCCGCCGGTTGGCCTCCGGCAGGTCCTCCCACCGCCGGGCCGTCACCGGCTCCGGGGTTTGGGGCGGCGCCCCCCTCCCTCGTCCACGACGACACATCCCGTCCGCACTCGCGGGCGCGCAACCGCTCGACGACCTCGACCAGCCGCAACAACCCCTCACGACCGATTATCGAACCCTGATCCGCTCTTTGACTACTCATAGGCGCAGTCTGCTGAGCAATTCTCAATCGACCATTGCTCGCGATACCCCCGCCGGGCCAGGTCGCGCGCGGTGGCGAGGGTGCTGGTCAGGCTGGTGATGGCGTAGACGGTCTCCCGGGAGGTCTTCCCGGTGGCGGTGTCCTGCCGCCACCGGGTGATCTTGATGGCCTGGCGGGCGAACGGGAAGTCCAGGTCTTTGACGTGGGCGGTCTTGAGGGTGCGGGTCTCAAGGCGGCCGTGCCCGGCGTCGCGGCTGGTGCTGCCGGCCGGGACCTGCCGCCAGGGCAGCGCCTTGACCCGGGCATACAGCAGCGGCTGATTGGCCTTCACCACCGCGATGTAATGGGCTTTCTTCTGGCTGGCCAGCCAGTCCAGGTTCGCCCGCACCGTGTGCAGAGCATCGAAGGTCACCACGGCCCCCTCCAGGCCGAGGGGTTCCAGGAGCTCAGCGAAATGGCTGGTCTCGTTGTGCTTGACGTCGACCTCGAGGTGGTCCAGGAGGCGGCCGCCGTGCTCGGCGACGCCGGGCAGGTGCACCCGGGTCCCGTCGCCGCGGCGGGCCCCGCGGGAGGTCTTGCCGTCCACGGCGACGGCTCGTAACCGGCCGCGGGCCAGCGTTTTCGCCTCCTGGGCAGCGCTCCGGGCCCGGTAGCCGCGCACGCCGCCCCGGGATGGCCTGCCGCCGCGCCGCCGGCGGCGGCGCGGCCCGAGGAGAGCCCGGGCCAGGGCCCGCGGGTCCAGCTTGTCCAGCACCACCCGGATCGTTTTCTCATCCGGTGCCCGGTACCGGCCAGCCACCGGGTCCCACGGAGCGCGCAGCCGGGCCAGGTCTTCCTGGCTCGCCCGCTTCGTCCACTGCCCGACCGCGGTCAGCTGGTCATTCCCGGCCGCGGTGAACGCGCACAACGCGATCGCGATCAGGCAGGCCAGCGGGTAAATCCGCCCCTGCGGGGACCGCGGGTCCGGCAACGCCTCCAGCCGCTGCCACGCACCAGCCGCCAGATCCTGCCCGCCGGGACCGGACCCGGCCACGCACGCCCCCGCGCGCGACAATGCCACTGCGGGCACGCTGCACCTCGTTCACGTAGACCTCAGAGACCTACATGATCAGCGTGGCGTGCCCGCGCCCACAACCACGCGTTACTGCATCATCGCCTCGTACTAGCCCAAACCCTCGTAAGTCGGGAACACGCCGGAGCCCTGCGGTGCCCCCACGTCGGATTGTCCGTCGCCATGCGGATCACGAGCTTGCCGATCGCGGCTGCCGTGGACGGGCGTCCGGGACGCCGCCGACTGCTGTAATCCCATTTGCGTGTGACCAGGCGCCGGTGCCAGGCGAGCAGCGTCGCCGGAGTTACCGCGAACACCTCACCCCACCGGCGCCGGGGGATCAGCCGGGACAGCGCCGAAAGCCACAGCCGGTCAGCCGGCTGGTAGCGGACCCGGCTGATCTGGCGGCGCAGCACCGCGTTCTCGTGGCGGAGTACCAAGAGCTCGGCATCCTTGGACAACTGACGCCGGGCCAGCACCATCAGACAGCCGAGCAGACGGCGCACGACCAGGTAGACGACCGAGAAGATCACTCAGCGATGATCCCAACCCGGTAGGCCGCCCAGGCCAGATCCAGTAATCGAGCCCCACAAGATCTCCGGCCTGCGCCTCGACACGTAATCACGCACCGCCGTATAGGACACGCCCGCCGCGTCGCGCTCATCCAGCAGGCGGGCATGGATCCGCCGCACCGTGTGCCGCTGCTTGCGAGGCGCGTCCAGGTCTGACCGCAGCCACTCGTCGATCACCGCCTTGAGCGGATCGAGCCGCGGGGACCGCCGTTCCGGTGTCTTCCGCGGAGCCCGGCTCCGCGCGGGTCAGCGCCTCACGCACCAGCCGACGGTGCACCCCGTACTTGCGGGCCAGTGCCCGCACCGACATGCCCTCACGCCACGGATCACGCCGGATCCGCTCGAACAGCTCGGCCTTCGTCGGTGCCACAGGGGCCTCCTTGATGCCGGGCAGCACCAAGAGCCTCCCACCTCACGGGGCCACTTCAAGCCGTACCCGGATCCAGCGCCCCATTCCGCCACCCCGCGGGGCCACGCCAAGACGCCCCGGTGGGGCCAACTGGCACCGCCGTAGCCACGGGCCGCGTTCGGCGGGTCCACGTCACGTCAGCGGTCTTAACCGCATGAAACATTAGGTAGCGGGCGACCGCCGGTGAGATCAGTCAGTCTAAGGGCGGGCCGCTCGGGCCTGCGGCCGGGCCGACCACTTCAACCGTTGGCAGCTTCACGACGCGCGGCAAGGACGACCCCTCTGGCGTCCATGCGGCGATAGTCGGCCTGTACTCGCCGTCCGCCAGACCGCTCAGCCGGATCTCGGCCACACGGCCCATATCGTCGAGATGGCCGACGATACTCTGCTTTCGTCCACCGGCCTGAACGAGTTGCAGAACGACAGAAGTCCCGGGTCCGGTCGGGGCACCGAGCGTCACGGCCAGCTGTGCCGGTTGCGCCCAGATGCGACGGTCCTGAGGCACCGGGCGAGAGCCCGTCACCAGCTCGATGTCACCATTGGAATCGGCGAGATTTGCCCGCTCGATCTCGATCTTTGAACGCGTCCCTGCGGCGCAAGTCTTTACCAAGCCCGTATCCGTCACAGAGGTGACCTGCGCTGGACCGGGCGGGGTCGAAGTGGCGGGCGCGCCGACGCGTTCGAGCATCCATCGACAGGCGTCGTTATACGCCCACCCTGGCCACTGCGACCGTTGTTGGGGCGAGGCCTCGGGTTCGATCTCGGTCTGTTCGGCGACGATCCGTCGTTCCATCGCGTCCCCCTGCCGACGCTGCTCGAACGCCACAACGAACATGGCCGTCGACTCCCACCCAGAGGGTCCAGTCGCCGGGACGAAGGCCTGGATCGACGAGGCGCGCAGGCGGCGCGCCTCGTCCTGCCACACTGCCACATCCTCGAGGGTGGGTCGGTTGGCACGGCGGCCGAACGCATCGACGATCCGCTGACGGTCGGCCATGATGAGGTCGTAGTAGTTGGTGATCTCAAGCTTCTGTGCGAGTACGGCACGTCGCTTGTCGTCCAGCCCGCTGAGGCCAGAAAGGTCGTTACTCGGCATCGTCGGCCCTTTCGTCGCCGGTGTTGCGTCCCGGCACCGCTACCGGTGCCGGGACGCAACGGCTTCAACCGGGACTGGTCAGCTCACGAGTACCACTGGTACTCCTCAAGCGGTTCGAAGCCGATAATCGCGGCGGGCTTCCCGCAGCAGAACAGCCGGAACGTGGAGGTGAGCTCGTACACCGATTCCTGGATAGTGCCCGCGGGTACCGTGTACTGGAGTTCGACGCAGGTCTTCTCGCAGCCCTTCCAGTTCTTCACGGTGAGCGCATCCGCGGGGAGCAGGCTGGAGAGCTTGAAGTCGGCAGGACCTCCCTGCTCGTCGAAACGGACGTCGAACACCCAGTCGCCAGCCATGCACTGCCAGGCCGGTCCCGTGAGCTCGATGCGGAAGCGAACGTCGAACGAGTCGCTGACCCTGATGATCCTGGGCGACGGCACGCCGCTGGTGTCCAGGATCTCGGAGTCCCAGTACGCCCGCAGCATGACGGGGTCAGGGTTGATCTCCGTGTATCCGTCCAGGTTGTCGCCTGGCCAACAGGTTGAGGGTCTTGGCATGGTTGCACTCCTCGGGGGATTCGCCGGGATTCGGGTTTGCCACCTCGTGGCTTGAGGCAATCCTCCACAGCTCCGCGAAACCGCCAGCACATACCGCAATGAGGTGGCGATTAGTCCGCACAGACATCGCTGTTTGTTCGCTTAATCCCGGTGAGCTATCTTGATCATCGGTCGGCGAGTAGCGTCCGATACAGCCCGATCGTTGCCTCCGAGACATCGATGGAGAGCTCGCGGCGCAACGCGGCTTCACAGCGTTTGAACTGCTGCACGATGAGCTGAGGCTGTTCAAGATCTCCGTAGGCGCGCATCAGCAGCTGATGACCGGTCTCACGACACGGATCGGCCTCGAGCAGTTCGTCCCCGACTGTGACGGCCTCGGCAACTTCGCCTGCTTCGAGCAGAAGGGCGCACAAACGCTCGAGTACGGCGCAATGCTCAAAGCGCAGTCGGCGTTGAGTTTCGATGTACCAGTCGCCGCTGGTGTCATCTTCCAGGAGCGGACCCGCGTACAGCCGTTTAGCTTCGCGATACCAGCTCACGGCGGCTGGCCCGTCTCCACGCTCGGCCGCCTGGTGACCTCGTGCGACCGATCGGGCATAGTCATCGACATCCGTCCGGCAGCAGAGCTCCGGATCGATGCGGTACGACCCGGCGTTGTACACGATGTGTGTTCGGTTGGCATCGTGTGCCCGGAACTGAGCGCGGAGCTGGTATACGGTCACGTTCAAGTTGTTGCGTGCCGACTTCGGGCTCGAACTGGGCCAGAACGCATCCATCAGCACCTCGCGCCGGACGGGGCGCCCGTTGTGCAGCAGAAGGAACTTCAGCAAGGAGGCGGCACGTTGCGAAGGCCATCGCGTAAGCGCTTGGCCCTGGTATCTCACCTCGAAGGGTCCGAGCAGCCGTGCTTCGAGGTCCGCGGGGCCGCCGACGGAGCAGTCGGCTGCACCATTTGATGCCGTTGCCCCAATCGGTAACGCCTCCATCCGCTCGTCAAGGCCTGCCGATTGGCACAGTTCTTGCAGAACAGCCCGCTGTGCGTCCGTGAAGGCGGCCAGGTCTCCCACCAGCCGCTCATGTGCCTCGATCGCCTCTGCCAGCGCGGCCGCGGATTCGTTGTCTCCCGTACGGCGCCTGGCAGATTCGTGGTGAGCCTGGCGCTGCCAAAGGACCTCGCTTCGTCCCAGGAGGGACTTCCACCGCTGAAACCCTCCTAAGCGCCTCCTCATAGTGGCCTCCGCGGAAGTCCTCCACCAACGCCGAGGACACGATGGCTCGCCCGCGCGAAACAGTGGAAGCTACTCCGTCCTAGCTGCGCCTGAAGTTCCTGTACTGTCAGCCAGCACGAGAAAGTCAAGGTTGTGCACTTGCGTCCTACCCGTCGGGCGTTAAATGACCGCTTGATGGACCGCCGCCGAAGATGGGGGCACCGGGGGCGGGACGGTCGCCGGTGGCCACGACCCACTCGGCACAGCTGAGCAAACGGGTGGCATAGATGTTCCTCAACCCAGCCGCTGATCGTTTTCAAATGCAGTGGAGCTGGACTTGATCGTGCAGCCCCATAAAATGGCTCAACTGTGATATCATGGAAGTATGGGTAAGAGTCCTTTTCGGGGTCGATATAAAATAGAGGTCCGTTGTCCTCTTCCTTCATACCTGGGATCCCCATGTGACTGTACAGGAATTGCATGTAATCGCAATCGTCTGATCGGCGCTTGATGGCTCTCGGCTGTCGAGAGGACTTACTGGCGAATGATGGGATTGAGCCCGGATGATCAATGAGACGTCCGTCCCATTGCGCCTCATAGGCTGATCCTGCGTATACGCAGGTTAGCGCCAAATCAAAGGGCCGGGAGCGTCGAGAGAGAGTTCAATACCTCGTTAAGTGATCGCTAACCTCCGGGAGTGCGCTCTGAGCGTGAACGACTGCAAGTACATTGCACCACTTCCCCTCCGGAATCATCCCGCTGCAGACTGGCCACTCAAAGTATGACGTCCAGCCGAGACCCTCCGTATGCCTATCTGCCTCAAAACTCGAAGGGCTAGTGTGAGATTGTCCCTTTTGTGAAGATCGCAGTTACCTGCCGGGTAGCTTGATGTCAACGCAAGGGTTACCAGCCATGAGTACGACCTTTGGGTCAATGCTAGCCTCACGTCTGGTCTGACCTGGCACGATGTATTCTGGCGCGCGAGTGAACATCCGTCCGTAGATGACGACTTGACGGGTCCTAAAATGTGGGGCGGCTTGGGTAACGATTCGGTAAATCTGGATGGCCGGGGCGGTACGGGAGACTTCCGCTCGTCGCGCCTCGTGCTAAACTCCATCTCCGCTGAGCTGTGTCAACGATCTTGGACAGTGAGCCCTTTTCGTCCTGATCGTGGAGCGGCTCGGCGTATGGCTGATAGTGGCGGCTTGGGGTATGGCAGAGCCTGTGGGTGCCGACAATGTCGTCACTTCACGCGAGCGGCGAATACTCGTGGATCAGGCCGCCCAGCCGATCGCGTCGTCGGACGCGTATGTTGTCGTCGGCGGGTGCGACGTGGGATCTGCTGTCGGGTGGTCTTTGGCCGAGGGCCCGGTGCTGTGCCGCTCGAAAATAGGATTCCGGCTTTGACCTGGGCCTTCTCGGGTTTCAGGCGGCTCGCTCGTATTCGTTGATCAGGCCGCCCAGGACCGGTTTTCGGCGGATCTGACACGTGCCGAGGTCTGGTGCGGTGACGCGGGGACCGGCTTCAGTGTCGGGGACGCGCTGGTCGATGCCCTGGTGAGGCCGGGCGGTGTTGTAATGCTCCTGGTACTCGGCCAGGACGGCGCGCAGGTGCGCCTGGTTGAGGATCAGGGTCCGGTCGAGGAGCTCACGGCGCAGGGTGCCGATCATGCGCTCGCAGATCGCGTTCATCCGCGGCGCCTGCACGGCCGTGCGCACGATGGTGGTGCCGGTGGCCTGGAAGACGGCATCGAAGGATGTGGTGAAGTTCGGGCCGCGGTCACGGATCAGGAACCGGTTGCGACACGAGGTCGCACGTTGTGAGTGAGCTTGTCGAGGAGGTCGGCTTGATGCCGGTGACATAGCTACAGGTCTGTGTTCGACCTGTCCCCGCCGTGACGTGCGTGGCCGGTTCCTGACCGGCTGGGTGCGGAGCTCACGGGAAAGCCCAAGGGCCGCCGTTCCAGCCGTGGCGGTCACAGGTGAGGGGAAGGACCGGAACAGGGCGACTATCAGGGAACCCTTGCTGATGCCTCGTCACTGGTACATCCCGGGCTGGATTGCTGCACCGGGGTGCTAGGGCCGGCCGCTGAGAGGCGGCAGGCGGCGGCCGCGGACAGGTCGACGGCCAGCGGACACCGCCGCCCCCGGGGTATAGAGGGCGGCCGGCCCGGTCCGGGTCTCATGCATGCGGAACGTGGAAACCGCGCCAGGGTCCGCCCGGCAGGCACGGGTAAGTGCAGGCCGGCCGGTAGGCCGATCGTAAGTGGGGCGGAAGCCCCTGGCGGGACAGGGTGCCCAGGAAGCGAATGCCGGCGGCCGAAAGGCAGCAGGAAAACAGGGGCCGCAGCACCGGGATCTCCTCCCGGATGGCCCTGCATAACTGGCCGGATACGGGCGGATGCCCGGGCCTGTAAGGGCGCTGACGTGGGCAGGTGAGCCTTTGAGGCGAAGCGGGAGCAGATGCTGGAACCGACGGGCAAGTTGGGCACTTCGGTGAACGGACCTGAGGACCTCCGGCCGGCACGGCCGGTTTTCGATGGCGACGCCTGGGAGCTTGTGGACTGGCGGCGCTGCGAGGAGGAGGTACGGCGGCTGCGATGCAGGATCTTCAAGTGCTGCCAGCGGGCACGCTCGCCCAGCTGGCCCGCCGGGGGGGCGTGACTGGGAGCGGAGTCAGCAGATGCGGGGGAGGGGTCACCGGCCAGCAGGTCCACGACCCGGGTGCCGCCGAACGCCGTCCTGAGCAGGACCAGGCCGGGCCGCTCGGCGGTAATCTCTGCGATCAGCGCCGGCCCCGGCACCGAGCGGGTGAGCCCGCGGGGCGGCCAGGGTGGCGTCCGCCTCGGTGCCGTCCGCCGCGGCCACCAGCCGCCCTTCGCAGGCGACATAGAGCGGATCGATGCCGAGCAGTTCACAGGCGCCGCGCACCACCGGGCCGACCGGGATGGCGTCCTCGCGGACCGTCGCGCCGGCTCCCGCCGCGGTCGCTACCGCGTTGAGGATGGTGGCCCCGCCCCCGCGGGTGGCATTCCCGCAGCGCACGCGCCCCGGTGGTGGCGGCGGGCAGCGCGGCGATGAGGCCGTTAAGCGGGCGGTGTCGGAGCTGATCTCGGCCTCAAGGTGGAGCTTGCCCCGGGCCAGCATGATCGTCACTCCGTGCTCGCCGACGGGCCCAGACAGGGGCAGCGCGTCACCCGGGCGGGCGTTCGCCGCGCCGGGCGGCACCCAGGGAGCCAGCACGCCGACCCCGGCGGTGTTGATGTAACAGCCGTCCGCCCGGCCGCGCCGCCCTACCTTGGTGTCGCCGGTGGGAAGGACAGCGGGGACACCACGTAGGAATCGGTGGTGAACGCCGGCTGCGCCCGCCCGCCTCGACCGAGGCGGTGTCTTCCAGGGGCTCCAGCAGCGGGTTGCGCAACGTGTCCAGGAACATCGCCTCGACCAGGTCGGGGTGGCCTTCCCGGCTGGCCGGCGTCCCGGTACTCATCGACGAACCGCATGGCGGCGCCCGTCACTCGATCTGCGAGCCGTGCAACGCGGCCAGTTCGTCGGCGTAGGCCTGGCCGGTGCCGCCAGGTAGTCCAGCGTGGCGGCCGCCTCGGCCTCGTAGATCCTGGCCGGGGCGAAGCCACCTCGCCCGGGATGCCCAGGCATATGTGTTACCTCCTCATGGCCCGGTCAGGGCCGCGGCAGCAGCGCGATGGCCTCGCCCGCGTGGACCAGGACCGTATCCCCGGGCTGCGCGGTGACCAGGGCGACGCTGACCTCCTCCTGGCCGGAGCCGGTGTCCACCAGGGCCATGGCGCCGGGCAGCAGCCGGGCAATGGTCACCGGGACGGCGCTGTCCGAGCAGGTCACGCAGGTACCGCCGGGGCAGGCGGGGTCCCCGGCGCCCACCGGCTGGCCCACGCCGGGTGGCTGGCCCACGCCAGGCGGCTCGCCCCAAGGCGGGTACTCGCCAGCGGGCAGGCCGGTCACGGTGCCGCCTCGGAGATCACGGCCTCCACCTCGACCTGCACCGCGTCGCGGACCTTGAGCGCGCCGAAGAACGCCGTGTAGGGCTTGATGCCGTAGGCCGACTGGACCACGGTCCCGGTGGCCCGGTAGCTGCCCGGGGTGGCCTGGGTGACCTGGAGCTGCAGCGGCTGGGAGACGCCGCGGATGGTGAGGGACCCCTCGACCACCCCGCCGTCCCCGTTCAGGTCGAACCGGGTGGCGGTGAACACCGCCTCCGGCTGCCGGTCGGTGCCGAGCAGCTTCCGCGCGGTCGCGGCGATCTCCCGGCGGTCCCGGTCGGTCAGCGGCTTGAGGCCGCCGGTTCCCTCCCGGACCGCCAGCGCGCCGAGGTCGGCGCGCACCTCCAGCGCCGCCGGGGTGCCGTCCCGGGCCAGGGTCAGCTCGCCGAACCAGCGCGGCAGGTCGATGGTGAGGTCATGCCCGGCCGTGGCGGCCAGGCCGTCCCGTGATGTGCGCAGCACAATTCGGCCGCTCTCGCTGTCCAGCTGATGCCGCCCGTCCGCCCCCGTCATGAACAGCACGGTAGGCCACCCGCCAGCGGGCCGTCCAGCGGCCGGAGGACCTGGCTGCCGCCCCCGAATGGCCTTAATCCCCGCATTTGGCACCATGGTCGCAGTGAGCCGACCCACCGATGATCGCAGCGCCGCCCCGACGCGGCGGGCAGGCGGCCGTGCCGTGGCGGCCGCGACGCCCGACTGGCTCGTCGCGGCCGTCCGCCCGGTCCCGGCGCCGCCACCCTGGGCGCTGATGATCCGTGCCGCGCTGGCCGTGTGCGGGCCGCTCGCGCTGGGCGTGATCCTCGGAACCCCGGTGCCGGGCCTGCTGAGCGCGATGGGTGGCCTGCTCGGCTCGGTGGTGGACCGGGGCGGCACCTACCCGGCGCGGATCAGGCGCATCGCCTTCGCTGCCACCTTCGGCGGGGCGGCGGGCCTGTGCCTCGGCGAGTTGGTGCACGGCGGGGCTGGCTCGAGGTAGTCCTGGTGGTCGGCGTGGCCGGGGTGTCCGCCCTGCTCACCGGGGCCAGTGCCACGGTGTCCATCACCGGGCTGCAGCTGCTCGTTCTACACGATCCTGGGCACCGGGCCGCTGGGCGCGCTGCGGCCGTGGTGGTGGCCGCCGCTGCTGCTGCTGGCCGGGGTGGCCTGGGCCATCCTGCTGCTCATCCCCGGCTGGCTGGTGTCCCCGCTATCCGCCGAGCGCCGCAGCACCGCAGCCGTCTACGCCGCCATCGCCGGCCTGCTCCGGGCGGCCGGCACGCCGCAGTTCCCGCAGGCGCATGATGCCCTCGTCGCCGCGCTCAACGCGGCCTGGGATGATCTGGCCTCGCGCCGGGCGCGTACCAGTGGCCGGGATCCCGACCTGGTCCGCCTGGCCGGCCTGCTGAACCAGACCCATCCGCTCACCGAGGCGGCGGTCACCATGGTCCAGGAAGGGGTGCGGCCGCCGGCCGGGGTGATCGAGGAGATCGAGGCGATCGCCGCCGCGATCCGCGGGGACCGCCCTCCGCCGGGCCCGCCGCCCGCCGCGGGAGACAGTCCCGGGGCCCGGGTGATGACGGAGGCGCTGGCGGCCGCGGTGGACCTGGTCGCCGGGAAGCGGCCCGGCGACGCCGGGGCCGCGCTGCGCCGGCCGCCGCTCCGTGAGCGGTTCCGTGACGCACTCGACGAGGCCATGGGCGGCCGGCTGGCCCGGATCTTCGCATTGCGGCTGATGATCTCCATGGGCGTGGCCACCCTGGTCAGCCAGGAGTTCGCGCTGCAGCGGTCGTACTGGGTGATGCTGACCGTGGCGATCGTGCTCCGGCCGGATTTCGGCTCGGTCTTCGCCCGGGCCCTGCAGCGGGGCATCGGGACCGTGGTCGGCGCGGTCGCCGGCGCGCTCATCATCGCGGTGGTGCCGGGCGGCCCCTGGCTGCTGCTGCCGTGCGCGGTACTCGCCGGGCTGCTGCCCTACGGGCAGGTCCGCAACTGGGGGCTGTTCAGCACCTTCCTCACCCCGCTGGTCGTGATCCTCATCGACCTGCTGCAGCGGGCCGGCTGGGTGCTCGCCCTCGACCGGCTCATCGACACCCTGCTGGGCTGCGCCATCGTGCTGCTGGTCGGTTACGCCCCGTGGCCGTCCGGCTGGCATGCCCACCTGCCGGCGCAGTTCGCGGCGGTCCTCGATAATGTGGCGCGTTACACGGAGGCGGCGCTGCTCGGCATGCCCGGCCGGTCCCCGCTCCGCCGCCAGACCTACCGAGCCCTGTCCGACCTTCGCACGGAGTTTCAGCGCACCATGGCAGAACCCCGCCCCGCCAGCCGCCCCGCCGCCCGGCTGTGGCCCGCGGTGCTCGGCGTGGAGCAGCTGATGGACATCCTCATCACGGCCGGGGTGCGGAGCGAGGTCTCGGGCCAGCGGCCGCCCGAGCCGGACGTGCGCCGGCTGGCTGACGCGTTGGGCGAGATGGCCGCCGCGGTCCGGGACGGCCGGGTGCCCGCCGATCGGCCGCTGCACCTCAGCGTGGACCTCCAGCCGGTGGCCGAGGCCATCGCCAGCGTGCGGCGCGCGCTGGCCGGCGAGCAAGCCGCCTGAGGACCGGCCGGTATCCGTGGACTGGCGCTCACGTGCCCGCGATGGCCTGGTGGTGCTGCTCACGGTGACCACCGGGTCGGTGGACGCGGCCTGTTTCATGCACCTCGGACACGTCTTCTGCAGCGTGGTCACCGGCACCCTGGTGCTGCTCGGCGTCGCGGCGGGCACGCATGACCCGGCCCTGGCCGAGAGTGGCGGGGTGGCCCTGGCCAGCTACACGGCGGGGGTGGCCATCGCGGCGCCGCTGGCGGCCCGCCAGACCGGCCGCTGGCTGGACGGCTGGCCGGCCAGGCGGGCGCAGCGGCCCGATGTGCACCGGGAGATCTGGCCATCCTGGCTCACCGTGGCCCTCGCCCTGGAGTTCTGCGTGCTGGCCGCGTTCTGCGCTGGCTGGGAACTGACCGGCGGCAACCCGTCGCGCGGCGACCAGTTGCTACTGCTGATCCTGGTCGGGTCGGCCATGGGCATCCAGGGGGCCACCATCCGGCAGCTCGGCGAGATCTCCACGACCTACCTGACCGGCACGCTGACCGGGGTGGTCGCAGGCCTGGTCAACGGGCGGGCGCCCGACGGGCTAGGTCGCAGCCTGGGCATCTTCGCCGCCGTGGTAGCCGGCGCCACCGGGTCGGCGGTCATCACCACGTATGCGCCGGAGTTGCTGCCGCTGCTGGTGCTGACCCCGCTGGCGCTGGTCGTGTGGATCGCGTCGGCCCGCTTCGGCCCGCGTCCCGGCACCCGTTAGCCCCGGCACCCGTTAAGCCCCGGGTATCCGGTAACCCGGAACCTGGCTCAGCTGGCGGAGGCGCGGTCCGTCCAGTGCGGGTCCCGCTTGCCAGGTACCGCCGTGTCCCCATTCCGGGTCACGGCCGGGTCCCCGTTCACGGCCGGGTCCCCGTTCACGGCCGGGTCCCCGTTCACGGCCGGGTCCCCGTTCACGGCCGGGTCCCCGTTCACGGCCGGGTCCCCGTTCACGGCCGGGTCCCCGTTCACGGCCGGGTCCCCGTTCACGGCCGGGTCCCCGTTCACGGCCGGGTCCCCGTTCACGGCCGGGTCCCCGTTCACGGCCGGGTCCCCGTTCACGGCCGGGTCCCCGTTCACGGCCGGGTCCCCGTTCACGGCCGGGTCCCCGTTCACCGCGGCCGGGCGGGGGGCCAGGGCCGGGACCTGATCGCCGCGCCGCTGCCGCCGCTCCGCGAGGTAGGAGCCGATCACGGTCAGGCCGAGCGCGCCCGCGGGGACCAGGGTGATCAGCGCGGGAAGCTGGTAACGCCAGCTGAACTCGAAGAAGTCCGAGGCCAGCAGCACGGCCACCCCGCTGCCGAAGGTGAGCAGGCAGGCGGTCGCCGTGGCCCGCTGCGCGGCGCTGGCCCGGCGGCGGACCACGCCGATGCTGCCGGCCAGCCCGGCCAGGGTGGCCAGCAGCAGCAACGGCCCCGGAGCGTACCCGCCGTGCAGCTGATAGCCGCGCAGGAAGCTGGCCAGCCCGCCGCTGACCGCGGGCTTCGTGCCGCTGTACCGTGCCCCGGCGGCGATCACCCTCGGCTGGCCGGCCGGGGTGATCGCGCCGAACTGCAGATGACCGGCCTGGAGCGCGATGTACGGCGGGTAGACCGGGTAGCCGCGCTGGAACTGCCAGCGGGCGATGGAGACGTCGCCGGCGTCGGTGACACGGTCCACCGCGAATAGCTTGGCGGCGTCCCGGGCCACTGCGGCCGCCACCCGCAGCGGCTGCTGGCGCAGCACCTGGCCGGCGAAATTGGTATCCACGGTGACGTGGCGCATGCTCGGGGGGAGGACCAGCGTCTTCACCGGTGACCCCGCGCCGTGGTCCAGCCAGTCCGGGCCCAGCGCCTGCTGCCGCGGCGACGGGCAGAGTGGCCGCTCGAAGGCCGGCAGCTTCAAGGTCGCGCAGTCCGCGGCGGCGGCGGCCCGGCCGTACATGGTGCCCGCCGCGTAAGGTGCCAGGGCGAAGTGCTTGATCGTGACGTAGTTCCGGTAGCTGATCAGCAGGATCGGCACGGCGAACAGGGCGCACAGCGCGACCGCCTGGGTCAGCTTCGCCCGCCAGCCCGGGACCACCACGAGCAGGTAGACCACGGCCGGCACGATGAGGATCTCGCCGACCTGGCGCATTGTCGCCGAGCCGCCCAGGGCCGCGCCCCCGGCCAGCACCATCCACCAGGCCGGGCGAGGCCGCCACAGCAGCAGCACCAGGCCCGCCACGATGAACACCTCGAACGCGGTGTCCGGCATGATCGACTGCTCGATCTGCAGCTGGTAGGCGTCCAGCAGCAGCGGGGCGGTGCCCAGCGCGGCCAGCCAGGGGGGCACGCCGCGGCGCCGCAGCACCAGGTACAGGGCGACCGCCATGGCCAGCCCGCACAGGTGCTGCACTGCCGCGACCGCCGACAGCGAGCCCGCGCCCAGGAAAGCCCGCAGCATGAGCTGGTAGCCAGGCGGGTCGTTACCCGGATAGGCGCCGAACAGGTACTTGACCGAATCGATGTAGAGCAGGGCGGGCCGGTAGGCCAGCTGGGTCAGCACCCGGAGCACCAGGCCCAGGGTGAGCAGCATGGCGAACAGCCAGTGCCGCCGCAGGATCGCGGCGAGGCCGCCGGGCGGCATGACCGCCCTCAGCGACGAACGCGAGCCCGTGGTGGCTGGAGCGGCTGGCATGTCCCCCCCGGAAGCTCGGAACCGAAAAGCTCTTGGTCTGGACGGTGGAACTGGTTGTGCCGACCCAGGTAGCAGCCTAGTGCGAGTCGCAGAGGCGACCCGCACCGCAGCCCCGAGGCCGGCGGGGCGGGTCGCGCCAGACTGTCGGCCCCGCTGCCTAGCATCGTGCCCATGCCGGGAGGAGTTACGCACGGCACCCCCGCAGCGCTGGTGCTGTGGGAAGGTCTGCGTGCCCAGGCCCGCTTACCGGCCGCCTGGCTGACTGGGCCGGGACCGCCTGGCCACGGGCAGTGTGCCACGTGCCGGGGCCCGGCCGGGGGCGGTTTTGCCCGCTGTTTCCAGTGCGCGCTGCACGCGGAGAGCGCACCCGGGGCCCTGGCGGACGTGGTGGTGCCGATCGCGTTCGCCCCCAAGGGGAGCCGGTACGCCCAGATCCTGTGGCAGTACAAGTCGGACCGGGCCGGCGAGCAGGCGGTGCGCGCCGCGCGCCAGGCGCTCCGCGCGCTGCTGCTGGTGTTCCTGCATGACCATGGGCAGTGTGTCTGGCGCAGCGCGGCCATGCCGGTGCCCACGCACGTCAGCGTGGTACCGAGCAGCCGCGGTCGGCCCGGCGCGCACCCGCTGCGCCGGCTGGCCCTGCCGTGCGTGTCCCGTCCCGAGGCGCGCCTGATCACGACCGGGCGCGAGATGCCAGGCTGCCGCGACCTCGATCCGGGCCGGTTCCGCGCGGCCGGGCCGCTGCCCGGCGCGGCGGTGCTGCTGCTCGACGACACGTGGACGTCCGGGGCGAGCGCGCAGAGCGCGGCGGCCGCGCTGCGCGCGGCCGGGGCCCGGCATGTGGCGGTGGTGGTACTCGGCCGGCACGTGGGGCCGCCCGCCGCGTGCCCGCCCGGCTCCCCGCCCGTGGCGGATCCGGGCCACGCCGCCGCCGGGGCGGCGCCCTTCCGCCTGGACCGCTGTGCGGTGCACCGTCACCCGGATGGGACCGGCCGTCAATAGGCTGGTGGGGTGAGCACCGATCCGCTCTCCCACACCGCGCTCGTCCGGCGCGCCCGGCGTATCAACCGCGAACTCGCCCTGCTCTACCCGGACGCGCACTGCGAGCTGAACTTCGCCACCCCACTGGAACTGCTCGTGGCGACGATCCTGTCCGCGCAGTGCACGGACAAACGGGTCAACATGGTGACGCCCGTGCTGTTCGCCCGCTACTACACGGCGGCTGACTATGCCGCCGCCGACCGCGCGGACCTGGAGAAGATCATCCAGTCCACCGGGTTCTTCCGGGCCAAGGCGAACAGCATCCTGGGGCTGGGGCAGGCGCTCTGCGACCGGTTCGGCGGCCAGGTGCCGGGGAACCTGGCCGACCTTGTCACGCTGCCCGGAGTCGGCCGCAAGACGGCCAACGTGGTGCTGGGCAACGCCTTCGGGGTGCCCGGCATCACCGTGGATACCCACTTCGCCCGGCTGGCCCGGCGCTTCGGCTGGACCCGGCAGGCCGACCCGGACAAGATCGAGGCCGAGGTCGGGGCGCTGATCCCCCGCTCGGAGTGGACCATCCTGTCGCACCGGCTGATCTGGCACGGCCGGCGGGTCTGCCAGGCCCGCAAGCCGGCCTGCGGAGCCTGCGCGCTGGCCCGGCTCTGCCCGTCATTCGGGGAAGGGCCCACCGACGAGGAAACCGCCCGGAAGCTGGTCAAGGCGGGCCCGTTCTCATGACCGGCGGCCAGGGCGGAGGCGGGGCGGCGGCCGCCCGGGGAGCACCGGGTGCTCCGGCCGGCCCCGGCGCCGGCCCGGGGAAGCCGCCAGGCTGGCTCCTGGGCCTGGCCGAGGCGGCGGCCAGCGCACCGGTCCCGGCCTGGCTGCGCCCGCCGCCCGGCGGAGGCCGGCCGTCCGCGGTGCTGATGCTGTTCGGCGCCGGGCCGGACGGGCCGGATCTGCTGCTCGTGCAGCGCGGGCCGGGGCTGCGGCGGCACTCCGGCCAGCCGGCCTTCCCGGGCGGTGCCATCGACCCGTCCGACAGCGGCCCGGTCCCGGCGGCGCTCCGGGAGGCCGCCGAAGAGGCCGGGGTCGATCCGGAGGGAGTCGACGTGCTGGCCGTTCTGCCGGATGTTTTTATTGCCCGCAGCGGCTTCGCGGTCACCCCGGTGCTGGCCTGGTGGCGGCGGCCGGGCCCGGTGGCCGCGGCCGACCCGCCCGAGGTGACCGCGGTCGCCCGGGTCCCCCTCGCCGAACTCGCCGACCCGGCCCGGCGGGTCACCGTCCGGCACCCGTCCGGGGTGACCGGGCCGGCCTTCCGGGTCCGCGGCATGCTGGTCTGGGGCTTCACCGGCGCGCTGGTGGACCGCTTGCTCACGCTGGCGGGCTGGGAGCAGCCGTGGGACCGCGGCCGGGTGGAGGAACTGCCGCCGGAGGCGCTGACCCCGGGCGCCTGACCGGGCCGCGGGCGGCGGGACGGGAGCCGCGGGGCGGACCCGCGGAGTTGAAGCCCAGGCCGCGGCGGGGTAGCGGCCGGCCTAATACCACGGCACGATCCGAGCACCGGCCGTCGGGCTATACGGTGATCGGGTGTCGGGTGACGTGCTTGACCTGATCTTGATAGCGCTCGCGGCCGCCTTTGCCGTGGCGGGGTACCGGCAGGGGTTCATCGTCGGGATCCTGAGCTTCGCCGGCTTTCTCGGCGGCGCCGCCGTCGGCGCTTCGTTCGCGCCCAACCTCGCCCGCTCGCTCGTCCATGGCTCGTCCCAGCAGGCGCTGGTGGCGATCGTCGCCGTGTTCGTCGCGGCCATGATCGGCCAGCTGCTCGCCTCCGCCATCGGGGCGGCGGTGCGCTCCCGGGTCAACTGGCGCCCGGCCACCCTGGTTGACTCGATCGCCGGGGCGGTGGTGAGCGTGCTGAGCGTGCTGCTCATCGCCTGGCTCATCGGCTCGGCCGTGGTGAACGCGCCCTTCGCGATGGTGACCAACCAGGTCAACAAGTCCGCGGTGCTGCGCGCGGTGGACGCGGTCATGCCGCCCGCCGCGCGGACCATGTTCTCCGATTTCCGCAGCCTGCTGGCCAGCGGCCCGTACGTGCAGGTGTTCGGCGCGCTCGGCGCCGAGCCGGCGCTCACCGTGGCACCCCCCGACCCGGGCGTGGTGAACTCGGCCGGCCTGATCACGGCCCGGGACAGCATCGTGAAGGTGATGGGCATCGCGCCGAGCTGCTCGCGCCGGATCGAGGGGTCCGGGTTCGTCATCTCCCCGCAGCACGTCCTGACCAACGCCCACGTCGTGGCCGGGGTGGCCCAGAACCAGCAGATGGTGACGACCAGGCTGGGCCGCCGGCTGCCCGCGACGGTGGTGCTGTTCGATCCCGAGCGGGACCTGGCCGTGCTGTACGTGCCCGGGCTGCGCGCCGGGCCGCTCAGCTTCGCCGGCCCGGTGAGCCTGGGAGCCAGTGCCATCGTGGCCGGCTACCCGCTGGATCACTCCTTCACCGTGGTGCCCGCCCGGGTCGGGGACGATCAGCTGGCCCAGGCCCCGGACATTTACCAGACGCACGAGGTGACCCGGCAGATCTACTCGATCCGGGCGAACGTCCAGCGCGGCAACTCCGGCGGCCCGCTGCTGGCGCCGGACGGGAAGGTGGACGGGGTCGTGTTCGCCGCGGCGGTGGGCGTCAAGGACACCGGGTACGCGCTGACCGCCTCCGAGGTCCAGTCCGACGCGAGCCGGGCCGCCGCCGCCACCACGCCGGCTTCCACCCAGGCCTGCGACTAGGACGGCGGGCGCCGGGCCGGTGACGGGCCTGGCGACGTGGTCGCAGTGAGCCGCCCGTACGAGGTGAGCGTGCGCAGCGCCTGCAGCGTCACGATGCCGCGCCACTCGGACACCGCGGCCTCGCTGGGCGGCTCCCAGGTGAGCGGCCAGCCGCCGTCCGGCTGCTGGCCGCGCTGCAGCCGGTCGAGGTGGGCATCGATCTGGGCACCGGTGAACAGCCCGCGCCACCGGGAGGTGGCCAGTGGCGCGATGTCGAGCGGCGACAGGCCGTAGCCGGGCGCGTCCGGGTCGAGGTGGAACATGGGGATGCTGGCCAGGCCCGGCGCGAGCGCGGCCGCGTGCTGCCCGGCCCGGTCCTGGTCCGGGACATGCTCGAGGAAGACGAGCACCTCCTTGAGTGCGTGGGCATCCCCGGGCAGGCCGCCGGACTCCAGCTGCCGCCAGCAGTAGGCGGCGCCTGCGGATCGCCAGGGATGGTCGATGCCGAGCTGGTACAGCAGCCCGACCAGGCCGGCTGTGGGGTTGAGGCCAGGCTGGTAGGTCCACTCGGTCCAGTGCGCGGCCCGCGGGAAGGATGCGATGACCGGCAAGGCCGGGGGCACGGCGCCGCCGGCGCCGGCCTCGGCGGCCACGCCGGCCAGGAAGTCGGCCGCCCGGGTCACCATGTCGCGGTCGGCGGTACCCGCGGTGGCGAGCGCCTGGAGGGCGATCTCGACGTAGACCGGCAGGCTGGCCGGGCCGCGCGTGTCCGGCTCCAGGGCGTGGCCGAACCCGCCGTCATCGTTCTGGTAGCCGCGCAGGGCGTCAACAACCCGGGCCGGGGGCTGGCCGAGGAAGCAGGTGGCAAACAGGCGGCGTTCGAGCAGCCGGGCCGCCTCGAGCAGGAAGCGGTCTCCCGCGGCGAAGGCGTCATCCATACGGGCAGGCTACGGTCAGCCAGCTGGCCGCTTCTTGAACAGAACGGACATGGACCCGGCCGCATCGCCCAGGCCGCCCGCCTCGATCCGGGCCGCCAGCCGGGTGGCGGCCGCGGCGATGCCGGCGGCGTCGATGCCGTGCGGGGCGGTCCCCGTGTAGCCGCTCACCCGCTCGGCTCCGCGGCGGAGCAGCGCGGCCGCGCCGCGGGCGTTCCCGCGCTGGGCATGGGTGAGGCCCACGGCGAGCTGGGCCAGCCCGCGCCAGAGCTCGCGCTCGGCCTCTGGTGCCCGCTTCCAGGACGCCTCGAGGACTTCGTGCGCGTGAAACGGCCGTCCGGCGTCCAGCAGCCGCTGCGCCAGGGCCAGCGCCTCGTCCGGCGGCAGCGCCAGGTCGTCCGGGATCCGCGGGGCGCCCGGGCTGCCCGGCGGCTGCGGCCGGCCGAGTTCATCACGCGGCCGGGCGTTGCGGGGGCGGCCCGCATCGTCCCGGTCCCGGCCCGCCCGGGCCCGGTCCTCCGGGCCCGGGTTCGCCGGGCCCGGGTTCCCGGGAGTCACCGTTCCGGTTCTGGGTCCGTCAGCCAGCCCAGCAGCTCGGTGCCGAACCGCTCCGGCCGCTCCTCGTGCGGGAAGTGGCCGACCCCATCCAGCAGCCGCCACCGGTACGGCCCGTCCACGTGGCGGCCCGAGCCCCGCGACGTCGCGGGCAGCACGCAGGTGTCCAGGGCCCCCTGCAGGTGCAGCGTGGGCGCCTGGATGGGCGCGCGCATCCGCTGCGTGTAGCGGCGCCCGTCCGGCCGGAACCGGGACCGGCCGAACCAGCGGTGGTACTCCAGCGCGGAATGGGCCACCGACGGGATGCACATCGCGGTCCGGTACCGGCGCTCGGTGTCCGGATCCGGCCAGCCCGGCCCGGACCAGGCACGCAGCATCTGCCCGACCCGCTGGGCGTGGTCGGCGACCAGGTTGCGCTCCGGGAGCACCGGCACCTGGAAGCCGAACGCGTAGCCGCTCCGGCGGCCCTGGCCGAGCGGGTCGGTCACCACCGCGGAGCGCATCCGCAGCGGATGGGCCATCGAGATCACGCCGAGCCGCCGGACCACCTTCGGGTAGTAGGCGCCCATGGTCCAGGCCACCAGCCCGCCCCAGTCATGCCCGATCACCACCGCGTTCGCCTCGCCGAGCGAGCGAATCAGCCCGGCCACGTCGGAGGCCGCGGTGATCAGGTCATACCCGCGCGGCGGCTTGTCGCTGCCACCGTATCCGCGCAGGTCCGGGGCGACCGCCCGGAAGCCCGCGGCGGCCAGGTCCGTCAGCTGCGCTCGCCAGGTCCACCAGAACTGCGGGAAGCCGTGCAGGAGCAGCACCAGCGGCCCGTCACCCATCTCGGCGATGTGGAAGCGCGTCCCGTTGGCGCTGATCACGCGGTGCGCCCACGGGCCTTCCACGTAGATGGCTGACTGCTCCCGCAGGGTCATGGGTCAGCCTGCCTCGACCGCGGACGGCCCAGGGGCCTGCTCGTCGCGCTTGAGCATGGCCAGGTCCTCCTGCACCGACTGGCGGGTCTTACTCAGGCCGCTCACCCCGCGTACCTTCACGACCACGATGAGGACCGCCACGACGGACAGCAGCGCGCACACCCCGGCCACGATGAGGAAGGCCGCCCACGGCCAGATGCCCAGGGTGATGAGCCCGTACGCAAACGCGAAGCAGAGCAGCACGAGGATGAGGCAGCCGGTGAAGGCGGTGATGCCGAGCAGCGCGGCGGCCAGGCCGAGGCGCCGGACGTCGTCACGCAGCTCCAGCTTGGCCAGGTCTATCTCGAACCTGATCAGCTGGGTGACGTCCCGGATGGCCTGGGACACCAGGTCGCCGATGGACGGCTCGCTGGCATTGCCCAGTGTGTTCGGTGCTGCGGACCTGGCCATCACGTGTACTCCCCTCGCCGCGGCCGCGCCGCTCGCCTGCCTATGCCCCGTGATGAGCGCGCGCACAGGGACGCGGCCCGGTCAGTCCAGGCGCGAGGCGCCAGGAATTATCCCTTATCCGGGAACGGCAGTCCCCGGACGTGATCTTACGGGATTACCCGCCAGCGGCTCAGCGGTACCTTCCGGCAATTGCCGGGCACGGTCGTTAAGGAGGGTAATGGTCGTTTCTGGTGCGGAGCGGGACCTGTGCGCGCCGGGCGCGGCGGGCGGTGGTGCCGGAGCCGTTCCGCCGAGCGCGGAGAGCGGGGCGGTGCCTGCGGGGACCGGGGGGCTCGCAGCTGCCTGGCGGTGCTCTGCCTGGCAGTGTTGTGCCTGGCACGGCATCCGGGCTACCAAGCGTGCACCTCGTCGTACCGGGAGGTCACGAGCCCTGCCGCCGGCGGACCGGACGGGTGCCAGGACCCGGAGCCTGCCTCGGCTGCCTTCCGCGGCCATGGTCGCGTGGGTACCCGGCTGCCGTGCCAGGACGATTGTTCCTGCCCCACCTTTCTACGGCGGAACAGGCGGCAGGGGAAGCCCGGACGGGCACGGATTCGCGATCTCGATCGATCGGCTCCGTCACATTCCTGAGCGCACGCCTAGCGGGCGGGCCGGGCCCAGGGCCGCGGCCGGCAGCTCGCTGAAGGCGAGCACCGGCCAGCCGCGCTGCTGGGCCAGGCGGCGCAGCGCCCGGTCCGGGTTGACCGCGTGCGGCCGCCCGACCGCCTCCAGCATGGGCAGGTCAGTGACGGAGTCGCTGTAGGCGTAGCAGTCGGCGAGGTGGTACCCGCGCTCGGCGGCGAGCTCGCGGACGCGCTGCGCCTTCGCCTCGCCGTAAGCGTAGAACTCCATCTGCCCGGTATAGCGGCCCTCCGCGATCTCCATCCGGGTGGCGATCACCAGGGCCGCGCCGAGGAGAGTCCCGATCGGCCCGACTATCTCCTGGCCCGAGGTGCTCACGATGATCACGTCCTGGCCCGCGTCACGGTGCCGGCTGAGCAGGGCCCGGGCTTCGAGGTAGACGTAGGGCAGGATCAGCTCGTCCAGGTGCCGGGTGACGATCTCGCCGACCCGCTCGGCCGGCCAGCCACGGCACAGCTGGCTGACGTGCTCCCTGATCCGCTCCATCCGCTGGTGGCTGGCCCCGTGCCGGGTGAAAAGCAGTTGCGCGAGCGCGCCGCGGATCGCGTCACCCCGGCTGATCAGGCCATTCCGGTAAAACGACGGTCCGTAAGCAAGGGTTGCGGACTTCGCGATGATCGTTTTATCGAGGTCAAAGAACGCGGCGGCACGCCGGCGGCCGACTGCGGCGCAACTAGTCACAGCAGGTGAGCTTAGGGCCGGAACCTTCAAATCCACGATAAGGACCGATGACCGATTGGTAACTTGACGGAAGTACACGTAGGCTTTGCTGAGTGCGGGACCGGCTCTGCCCCCCCGGGGCCGGACCGTTGGCGACCCCCGCTCTCCCCCCCGGCGGGGGTCGCCCCCTTTCTGCCGGTGTCCCTGGTACCGGCCCGCGCGCGGCTTTGCCGGCCGGGGCCCGTGCGGCTCCGGGGGCCCGGGCCCGTGCGGCTCCGGAGGCCGGGGCCCGGGCGCCGGCTCAGCCGGCCCCTCCCGTGGCGGCCGGCCCCAGCAGGCACTCCAGCAGTGCCGTGGCGCCCCGTTTAGAAAGTGGCTCATTGCCATTTCCGCATTTTGGTGACTGGATGCATGACGGGCAGCCACTCTGGCACTCACAGTCCCGTATCGCGTCAGCGCTGGCGGCCAGCCACTCCCGTGCTGCGGCGTAACCGCGCTCCGCGAAGCCCGCCCCGCCGTCATGCCCGTCATACACGAAGACGGTGAGTTGCCCGGTGGCCGGGTGTGAATCGGCGGAGACCCCGCCGACATCCCACCGGTCGCAGGCGGCGAACAGGGGCAGCAGCCCGATCGAGGCGTGCTCCGCCGCGTGGGCGGCCCCGGCCAGGTCCACCCCGCGGGCGAGCAGGGCAGCGCGCTGCCCGGCGGAGACCGTCCACCACACGGCCCGGGTGCGCAGGGTCTGGGGCGGCAGGGTGAGCGGGACCTGCCCGAGCGGCCGCCCGGTCTGCGCGGCGCGCCGGGCGTACCCGACGACCTGCCTGCGCACCTGCACGTCGCCGAAGCAGACCGCCGCGTCCCCCCAGCCGTCCCGGCGCAGTTCGCGGGCCACCTCGATCGCGGTGACCTGGCGGGCCGAGGTGGTGTATCCCGGATCAGCGGGCTGCACCAGGGCTACCCCCTCGGCCAGGTCCAGGGTGTTCACCAGGTACATCTCACCCTGGTGCGGGTAGACCGCGCCGTCGTGCACCAGCAGGTGCGCGGACGGTTCGTCCACCGTCCCGACCAGCCGCCCGGTCCGCTGCTCCACGATCTTCACCGGGCGGCTCCCGGTCCCGCGCAGCCCGGCCTGCGATGGCCGGCCCGGCTGGCCCAGTACAGCCCGCCGCCGCGGCGGCGCAGCAGGCCGCGGCGGGTCAGCGCGTCCGCCACCTCGGCCGCGCCCGGGGCGAAGCGGGCGAGGTCGGCGTCGGTGAGCGGGAGTTCGGCCGCGGCCGCGCACAGGTGCGGCGCGAGCACGTAGGGGTTTCCCGGGTCCAGCACCGTCGCCTCCACCGGCCGGTGCAGCAGCGCGGCCGGATGGTGCACCAGGTAGGTGTCGAGCGGGTCATCCCGGGCGATGAGCACGACCACCGCATGCCGCCCGGCCCGCCCGGCCCGCCCGGCCTGCTGCCACAGCGCCGCCCGGGTGCCCGGCCAGCCGGCGATGAGCACCGCGTCCAGCCCGGTGATGTCCACGCCCAGTTCCAGCGCCGTGGTGGTGGCCAGCCCGGTGATGGCGCCGCTGCGCAGGTCCTGCTCCAGGGCCCGGCGCTCCGCGCTGAGATAGCCGGAGCGGTAGGCCGCCACGCGCTCGCACTGGCTGCCGGCGCCCGATTCCCGCAGGACCCGGCGGGCCGCCATGGCCACCGCCTCCGCGCCGCGGCGTGAGCGGGTGAATGCCAGGGCCGGGACCGCCTCCGCCACCAGGCTGGCGAGCAGCGCCGCCGCCTCGGCGGTGGCGCTGCGGCGCGCCGGCGCGCCTCCCTCCCCGCGGCCCGGTGTCAGCGGAGGCTCCCACAGCGCGAACGTGACCGGGCCCCGCGGGGCGGCGTTCTCGGTCACCGCCTCGGCCGGCCGCCCGGTGAGCAGCGCCGCGCAACTGGCCGGGTCGCTCACCGTGGCCGAGGCGAGCAGGAACACCGGGTGTTCCCCGCGGTGGTGCCCGGCGACCCGGTGCAGCCGCCGCAGCACCTGCGCCACCTGTGAGCCGAACACGCCACGGTAGGTGTGGCACTCGTCCACGATGATGTAGCGGAGCCGCCGGAAGAACCCGTTCCACCGGGCATGCCGCGGCAGCAGGGTCTGGTGCAGCAGGTCCGGCGTGGTGAGCAGGTAGTTCGCGTGGCTGCGGGCCCATTCCCGCGCTGCCGCGGGGGTCTCGCCGTCCAGCTCGGCGGGCCGGACGCCGGGCAGGCCCAGCTCGCCGAGGGCACGCAGCTGATCGGCGGCGAGGGCCCGGGTCGGCGCGAGGTAGAGCGCGGTGCCGCCGTCCAGCACCCCGGTGAGCGCGGGCAGCAGGAAACCGAGTGACTTTCCGGACGCGGTCCCCGTCGAGATGATCACGTCGCGGCCGGCCCAGGCGTGGTCGGCCATGGCCGCCTGGTGCGCCCAGGGCGCCGGCACGCCGGCCGCGGCAAGTGCCCTGGTAAGCACGCCCGGCACCCACCCGGGCCAGGGTGCCCGCTGCCCTCCGCGACCAGAGATGTACTCTACGTGAATCAACCGTCCCGACTGCGCACCGTGGCGCAGCACGACGTCCGCGGGGGAAGCATGCGCGAGCTGGACCGCCTGACCTGGCCCGGAAGGGTCCGCGGCGAACCCGCCGCGCCGGTGCGGGCCAGGCATGGCGGGGGGTTCGCCGGGAAGCAGCGGCGTGAGCGCAGTCATTGGCTCCTAGTGTGACAAGTCATTGGCTCCGTGGGTGACATCTGCGCCCGAGGTGCCTCGAAGCGTGAACTCGTGTAGACATGACCTCAGAGCGTTTGAATGCGCGACGGGAGCAGCCGCCCATCCCGGGTGCGGGCTCCGCGCTCGGGCGGCCGGTGGCGAAGCCGATCACGGGCCCGATCAGAACAAGGCTGTACGGCGCTGGAGGATTTGTGGACCTGAAGCTTGACCACCACACCAGGGATGGGATCGAGGTCGTTGACGTTGAAGGCGAGATCGACGTCTACACCGCGCCACGGCTCCGTGAGCTGCTCATCGAACTGGTGAATAACGGGCACTACCAGCTCGTGGTGAACATGGAAAAGGTCGAGTTCCTTGACTCGACAGGCCTGGGGGTCCTGGTTGGCGGCCTCAAGCGGGTCCGTGCCCACGACGGGTCGCTGGACCTGGTCTGTACCCAGGAGCGGATTCTCAAGATCTTCCGGATCACCGGCCTGACCAAGGTGTTCGGGATTCACGACACGGTCGACGCGGCCATCTCGGCGCGGAAGTCAGAGAAGTAGCGGAGACAGCCGTCCCGGGTCCTGCCGATGGCCACTGTCGAAATGAGCTTCACGCCGCTGCCTGTGCACGTGCGCACGGCCCGGCTGGTCGCGACTGCGGTCGCCCGGCGCAGCGGCGTCGATGAGGCGCTCCTCGATGAGGTCCGCCTCGCGGTCGGTGAGGCGTGCTCCCGCGCGGTCGAGGCGCACCAGGCGCAATGCCCGGCCGAGCCGGTCCGCATCGAGCTGACCGGGACCGACGGGCGGTTCGAGGTGGTGGTCACCGACGCGGCCGCGGCCGGGCCGGAGGGCATCGACGGGGTCGACGGGGAGCCGGGCGGCTGGCGTCCGGCGGACAGCGGGACGGCGAACGGCAGCACCGGGCCGGCCGGGACGGAACCGGCCAGCTCCGGATCGGCCAGCTCCGGGTCCGGGCTGCCGGTGGCCCAGGCGGGCACGGTCCCGCCCCACGGCCTGGGACTCGCGGTGATCGCCGGCCTGGCCGATGATGTCCAGTTCTCGCGTACGCCCGCCGGGCTGAGCATCAGGATGAGCTGGCCGTCGGCCGGCCGCGCGGGCTGACCGGCCGCGCCAGGTTACGCAGGGCTGGCCAGGCCGGCTGAACGGCGGAAGTCACACCGCCGCGCCGCGCGGAAGTGCCCGCATGTCTGCTACCGGCAGCATTTATGTGATTACCTGTGCGTGGGGCGATACACAGCGCCGCTGGACCGTGACCCCCACTTCGCGTTCCGCGGCGGACGTGCGTAGACTCCCGGCACTGCTTTTAGGCACTGTGCCTGTCCT
The DNA here is from genome assembly GCA_963829725.1 of uncultured Actinomycetes bacterium. GTDB lineage: Bacteria > Actinomycetota > Actinomycetes > Streptosporangiales > Streptosporangiaceae > RYN-230. The sequence goes on from CAWHJW010000003.1 coordinate 95,191, forward strand.
AGGCGTGCATGACTGGTTACCCAGTGCTCGTAGCGAGACTGATGACCATGCTGGCCGGTTGGTGCTGACTCACCAATGACCGCGCTGGCTCAAGCCGCGTCCGGAAGGCCAGCTGCCCCTGTCTAGGAGGACAGATGTCTAGGCTCAGTCTCGCCGCTGGGGACGGGGCGGTCGGTGTGACCGGCTCTAACTTGACCTGGGTTGTTGTCGTCGCCGTCGTCGCGCTCCTTGCGCTCGCCGTGGCCGGTGTCCTGGTGCGGGAGGTACTTGCCGCCAGCCAGGGCACCGAACGGATGCAGGAGATCGCCCGGTCGATCCAGGAGGGCGCTGCCGCGTACCTGCGGCGCCAGTTCCGCACGCTCGGCGTTTTTGTTGTGATCATTTTCTTCGTGCTGCTGCTGCTGCCGGCCGACGGCTCCTCGGTGCGCTGGGGACGCAGCATCTTCTTCCTGGTTGGCGCCTTGTTCTCGGGGCTGACCGGATTTACCGGGATGTCCCTGGCCGTCCGCGGCAACGTCCGGGTGGCCGCCGCGGCCCGGGCCGGGTTTGACGGTGAGCGGCCCGCGATGCGGATCGCGTTCCGCACCGGCGGGGTGGCCGGCATGTTCACGGTCGGGCTGGGCCTGTTCGGCGCCGCGCTCGTGGTGATCCTGTACCGGGAGAACGCGCCGAGCGTGCTGGAGGGCTTCGGCTTCGGCGCGGCGCTGCTCGCCATGTTCATGCGTGTCGGCGGCGGTATCTTCACCAAGGCCGCTGATGTGGGGGCCGACCTGGTCGGTAAGGTCGAGAAGGGCATCCCCGAGGACGACCCGCGCAACGCGGCCACCATCGCCGACAACGTCGGTGACAATGTGGGTGACTGCGCCGGGATGGCCGCCGACCTGTTCGAGTCCTACGCGGTCATGCTGGTCGCGGCGCTCATCCTGGGCAAGGCGGCGTTCGGTAATGATGGCCTCGTCTTCCCGCTGATCATCCCGATGATCGGCGTGATCACCGCGGTGGCGGGGATCTTCGTGACGATGCCGCGCAAGGGTGACCGGAGCGGGATGACCGCCATCAACCGGGGCTTCTTCATCTCCGCGATCATCTCGCTGGTGCTGGTGGTCGGCGCTTCGTTCCTCTACCTGCCCGCCAAGTTCAGCGAGCTCAAGGGGCTCACCGACCATGCGATCCTGACTCACGGCGGCAGCCCGCGGCTGCTGGCCATCGGCGCGGTGATCATCGGCCTGGTGCTGGCCAGCGCCATCCAGCTGCTGACCGGGTACTTCACCGAGACCACCCGCAAGCCCGTCAGGGAGATCGGGGAAAGCTCGCTGACCGGCGCGGCCACGGTCATCCTGTCCGGCATCTCGATCGGCCTGGAATCGGCCGTGTACTCGGCACTGCTGATCGGCGGGGCGGTCTACGCGGCCTTCCTGCTCGGCACCGGTAACGCGACCCTGGCCCTGTTCGCGGTGGCGCTGGCCGGCACCGGCCTGCTGACCACGGTGGGCGTCATCGTGTCGATGGACACGTTCGGCCCGGTCTCGGACAACGCGCAGGGCATCGCCGAGATGTCCGGCGACGTGACCGGCGACGGCGCCCAGGTGCTCACCAAGCTGGACGCGATCGGCAACACCACCAAGGCCATCACCAAGGGCATCGCGATCGCCACCGCGGTGCTCGCCGCCACCGCGCTGTTCGGCTCGTTCCGCACCACGGTAGTACAAGCGCTCGGCATTAAGGGAGGCACCTTCAGCCTGTCGGTGGACCATCCCAACGTCCTGGTCGGCGTCATCATCGGCGCGTGCGTCGTGTTCTACTTCGCCGGCCTGCTGATCATGGCGGTGGGCCGGGCGGCCGGCCAGGTCGTCTACGAGGTGCGCGAGCAGTTCCGTAACCATCCGGGGATCATGAACTACACCGAGAAGCCCGAGTACGGCCGGGTGGTGGACATCTGCACCAAGGACTCGCTGCGTGAACTGGCCACGCCGGGCCTGATGGCGGTGCTCACCCCGATCGCGGTCGGCTTCGCGTTGGGCTACGGGCCGCTCGGCGCCTACCTGGCCGGCACCATCGCGGCCGGCGCGCTGATGGCCGTGTTCCTGGCCAACTCCGGCGGTGCCTGGGACAACGCCAAAAAGCTCGTCGAGGACGGGAACTACGGCGGCAAGGGCTCCGAGGCGCACGAGGCCACCATCATCGGCGACACGGTGGGTGACCCGTTCAAGGACACCGCGGGCCCGGCCATCAACCCGCTGATCAAGGTGATGAACCTGGTCTCGCTGCTGATCGCCACCAGCGTGGTCAAGTACAGCCACGACACGGGGCTGCGGGCCGGCGTGGCGATCGGCGCGGTCGCCATCGTGGTGGCCGCCGTCGTGATCTCCAAGCGGCGGTCCACCAGCGTGGCGACGGGCGGGCCGCCGGCGGACGGCCCGGCGGCCGGCCCGGGCAGCGGCGGCACCGAGGCCCCTGGGCCGGCCACCGCGCCGACCACCGCGGGCTGACTCCTGCGCGCAGCGCGCCCGATCCCCCCGGCCACCGGCAGGTGGCCGGGGGGATCGGCGTCTCCCGGGGCAGCGGGCTGGGATACTCGGGGGATGGGGAGCGCGCGCACGCTGGTGGTGCTTCGGCACAGCAAATCGGCTTACCCGCCGGAGACCGCCGACCTGGACCGGCCGCTGTCGTCCCGCGGCCTGCGGGATGCGCCTGCGGCTGGCCGCTGGCTGCGCGACCAGGGCCTCATCCCCGACCTAGTGCTCTGCTCGACCGCCCAGCGGACCAGGCAGACCTGGGACCTCGCCAGCGACCAGCTGGGCTGGGCCGATGAGGGGGCTGGCGCAGTGTATTTCGACGCCCGCCTGTATGCGGCCAGCGTGGACGACCTGACCGTAGTGGTCCAGGAGACCCCCGCCGACGTCGCCATCCTGGCCCTGGTCGGGCACAACCCCGGTGCCGCGCAACTCGCCGCCAGCCTGGCCGCTGAACCCGGCCTGGGCTTCCCTACCTCAGCGATCGCGGTCATCGAGTTCGGCGGCGGCTGGGCGCAGGTGGCTCCCGCATCGGGCACGCTGGCCGGGTACTGGACGCCGAAGGCGGGCTCAGCCGTCCCGGGCGGGTGACTGCCAGGGGCGTCCCTGGCCGGGTGGTCAGGCCGTGGTGTCCCGCGCCGGGAGGTCGCCCTCCTCCGCGGCCTCGACGTCGTCCCGGGACACGCCCAGCAGGTACAGCACGGTATCCAGGTAGGGCACGCTGACCGAGGCGTCCGCCGCGTCCCGTACCACCTGCCGGGCGTTGAACGCCACGCCGAGGCCGGCCGCGGCGATCATGTCCAGGTCGTTGGCGCCGTCCCCGACCGCCACCGCCTGGCTGACCGGGATGCCCGTCTGCGCGGCGAACCGGCGGAGCGCGTCGGCCTTCCCGGCCCGGTCGATCACCAGCCCGGTCAGCTGGCCGGTCAGCTTCCCGCCGATGATCTCCAGCGTGTTGGCGGCCGCGTAGTCGATGCCGAGATCGGCGGCCAGCGGGTCGGTGATCTGGGTGAACCCGCCGCTGACGATCCCGCAGCGGTAGCCGAGCCGGCGCAGGGTGCGGATCAGGGTGCGGGCCCCCGGGGCCAGCCGCAACTGGGCGCGGACCTCCTGCAGCGCAGACTCCTCCAGGCCGGCCAGCATGGCGACCCGTTCCCGGAGCGAGGCGGCGAAGTCGATCTCGCCGCGCATGGCCGCATCGGTGATCTTGGCCATCTGCTCGGCGCAGCCGGCCCGGGCGGCAAGCAGGTCGATCACCTCGCCGGCGATGAGCGTGGAGTCGACGTCCATCACCACCAGCCGCATGGCCCGGCGGCGCAGCCCGCCGGGCTGCACCGCGACGTCCACCCCCTGCTGGGTGGCCTCCCGGGCCAGCGCGACCCGGAGCGTCGCCGGGTCCGCCCCGGAGACGTCCAGCTCGATGCAGGTCACCGGGCGGAGCGCGAGGCGCTGGATCCGGTCGATGTTCGCCCCGCTGGCGGCAATCCGCCCGGCGATGGCCGCCACCGCGGCCGGGGCCAGCGGGCTGCCCAGGACCGTGACGTGCAGCCGCCCGCGCCGCCGGTCCGGCTCGCCGGAACCCATCGTGATCTCGGCATCCAGTCCCAGGTCGGCGGCGATGGCCCGGACGGCCCGGTGAATCGCGGTCAGGTCCGGGTCGGCGCCACAGCCGAGCAGGGCGCCGAGTACCAGCCTGCCCCGGATCACGACCTGCTCGATGTCCAGCACAGTGAGCTCCTGCCCGGCCAGGGCGGAGAAGAGCCGGGAGGTTACCCCCGGCCTGTCCCGGCCGGTCAGGGTGACCAGGAGAGTAGTCTGCGCGGCGTCCATCGGTGCCCAACGCTACCTGGCCGGAGTGACATGCGGGCACGGCTGGGCTGCCCGCTGGGCCATGACGTAAGTTCGACCTGACGAGATGCGCTCGCCCGCTGCGACGCTGCTGGAGGGAGCTGGATGTCCGACGAGGTGGTGCGGTTGCGCGGTGTCGGGATCCGGCGCGGCGGGTCGATGCTGCTCCGCGACGTGGACTGGACGGTGCACGACGACGAGCGGTGGGTCATCATCGGGCCCAACGGGGCCGGGAAGACCACGCTGCTGCAGGTGGCCGGGTGCCAGTTGTTCCCCTCCGAGGGCACCGCCGAGATCCTGGGCAGCCGCCTGGGCGAGACGGACGTTTTCGAGCTGCGGCCGCGGATCGGGCTGGCCAGCGCGGCGGTGGCGGACCGGGTCCCGCCCGCCGAGAAGGTCATCGACCTGGTGCTCACCGCCTCCTACGCGATCGTCGGCCGGTGGAAGGAGGACTACGAGTCCTCCGACGTGACCCGGGCGGTGGAACTGCTCGACGCGCTCGGCTGCGCGCACCTGATCCGGCGCCGGTTCACCACGCTGTCCGAGGGGGAGCGCAAGCGGGTGCAGATCGCCCGGGCGATGATGCCGGACCCGGAGCTGCTGCTGCTCGATGAGCCGGCGGCCGGGCTGGACCTGGGCGGCCGGGAGGACCTGCTGCGCCGGATCGCCGTGCTGGCCCGTGACCCGCTCGCCCCGACCATGGTGATGGTCACCCACCATGTCGAGGAAGTGCCCGAGGACTTCACGCACGCCATGCTGCTGCGCCGCGGCGGGGTGCTGGCCGCCGGCCCGGTAGCCGGCGTGCTCACCGAGCAGAACCTGTCCAAGTGCTTCGGCCTGCCCCTGATCGTCGAGCGGCACGGCGGCCGCTGGACCGCCCGCGCCATGTCGCAGTAACCCCGCCGGCCAGATGGCCCGCGTTGCGGGCCGCTCGGCGGGTAGGAACCAGGCATGCACGCCAGGCGGGCCGCGCCGTGAAAGGGGACCGGGTCGAGATCGTCATCGACGCCGGCGGGACGTCGCGGACCTATGAAGTGGCCGCCACCCGGAACGGGCGGCGCGTGGAAGTCGTCACCGGGCGCGGCATCGTGCAGGTCATGGAGGTCACCCGCGGTGGCACGGCCGTGCGCACCGCCCGGTTCATGGCCAGCCGGGTCATCGCCGTCGTCGAGCACCCGGCGCGCGGAGCCGGGCCGGATGGGGCCGGCCGGGAGAGCGGGGGGGACGCCCGCACTGGCCCGGGGGCGCGGCCCTCCAGCATGCTCGACGATGCCGTAGACCGGACGGCCTCCCAGTTCGGCACCTAGCGGCCGCTGGCCCGGGGCCGCGAGCCCGGGGGCCCCGGGCCGTTCTGCTACGTTCGGGGCGCCGGTGATCTTCGCATGCCAGGGAGGCCGCCATGCCCACCCGGCCGCTGACCGTGCTGTTCATGCCGGAGAGCGCCTACGGCCCGACCAACAACTGCATCGGGATCGGAGACGTGCTCTGCCGCAGGCCTCGGTGCTGCCGCTGGCCGACCTGGTAATCACCCACGGCGGCAACAACACCACCACCGAGTCCCTGCACTTCGGCAAGCCGATGATCATCCTGCCGCTGTTCTGGGACCAGCACGACAACGCGCAGCGCACGGATGAGCTGGGCCTGGGCGTGCGGCTGGACCCCTACCGGTTCACCGATGCCCAGCTGCACGGCGCGCTGGCCCGGCTGCTCGGCGACGGGGCGCTGCGCGCCCGGCCGGCCGGCGCGGCCGCCCAGATCCAGGCCCGGCGCGGCCTGGACGCCGCGGCCGATGCGATCGAGCGTGCGGCGGCCAGCTGACCGCCCCGCTCAGGGCGCGGGCGCCAGGATGCCCCGCTGCACGGACGACCGCACCAGCTCGCGGGCGAACGCGCCGAGGGCCGGGGAGCCGTCCTCGATCAGCGCCACCTTGACCAGCACCTGGTCTGCGGTCACGCCGTGCTCGGCCCAGGTGCCGCCGCCCTGGGCGTAGTTGGCCAGCATCGGCTGCAGCCGGTCCAGCGCACGGGCGAACCTCGCCTCCGGGGAGCGCCGTTCCTCGAACTCGTCCCACAGCGCACGCATCTGGCTAGCCTGCCCGCCCGGCAGCAGCGCGAAGATCCGGTCCGCGGCGGCCCGCTCGGCGGCCTCCTGCCTGGCCTGGGCCGGCGCGCCCGCATAGGCGAACAGGTCACCCGCGTCTATCTCCACCAGGTCGTGCACCAGCAGCATCGCGGTCACCCGGCCGAGATCAGTCCCTGCCGGCGCATACTCCTGCAGAACGCAGCCCATCAGGGCCAGATGCCAGGAGTGCTCCGCGGAGTTCTCCCGGCGGCTGCCATCGATGATCCGGCTCTGCCGCAGTACCGCCTTGAGCCGGTCGGCTTCGCGCAGGAAGGCCAGCTGAGCATCCAGGGGTTCCATGAGCCCATTGGATCAGCCGCGCCGCCGCGCCCCGGGCACCGGGCACCGGGATCGCCTGCCTGGCCGGGGATCGCGGCGCGCCGCGCCGGCTTGCCGGCCCCGAGTGCCTGAACGCGCCTTTGACGTGCCATGATGTCTGCGGGGGACCCAATGATGATACGGGGGTACCGGCTCATCAGCTCACCCTGGCCAGGCTCCGGCCTGGCCAGGGTGAGCACCCTCGGCTAGCCCGGGGGCGACCTCCCGGAGCCCCCCGCGCATCGCTGCCCCGGAGAGGACACGCCTCCGGCGCGCCGCGCCTCGCCAGCGACTGGGCGATGAGGCGGGCCGGTCGTTAACTTGAAATGATCGTGTCTAGCGGCTTAGGGTCGGACCATGATGGAGGCCAACCGGCGGATCGAGCCGGCGGGCAGCCGGGTGCGATATGAGTCCCGGGCCGGGGACCATCAGCACCACATCGTCTGCCGTCAGTGCGGGGCTGTCACCGAGGTGGACTGCATGGTCGGGCACGGTCCGTGCCTGGAGCCCGCCGCGGGCGCCTGGTCGCTGGCCGGTGAGGCCCAGGTCACCTTCTGGGGGCTGTGTGCCGGGTGCCAGGCGGGTGTTTCGCGGCGGGTGAGCGGCTGACGCCTGGCTACCCCAGCGCGGCGCCCCTGGTTCCCATTCCCCCCCGGGCCAGGGGCGCCGTCATGTCCGCGGCGGTTCTCACTCGGTGCGCAGCACCCGGGCGCCACGTAGCCGGGCCGCGCGCCGCCCGGGCCAGGCGGCGAGCAGGTTCGCGGCCAGCAGTGCCAGCGGCCCGATCAGCAGCAGCGCCCAGACGGCCAGCGGCGGATGATAGGCCAGCGGGGTAGCGTGCGCTACCAGCTGCCAGGTGAGGCGGCCGACCGCGATTCCGAGCGGGATGCCGAACACCAGTCCGGCCAGCGCCAGCACCGTCGCCTGGGTGACCACCACCAGCCGGGACTGCCGCCGGGTCATCCCCAGTGCCTGCAGGACGGCCAGGTCGTGGCGGCGGCGGCGGACCGCGGTGGCCAGGGCATGGCCTACGGCCCCGGCGGCCAGCAGGGCCAGGAAACCCGCCAGCGCGAACGGCAGCACGGCCACATCCTTGACCTCCGCGATGGCCTGCGGCACGGCAGGCGGATGAAGGGTGAGCCGCTGGCCACCCGGGATTCCCGCGCTGATGTGATCCAGCCTCCGGGCCACGGCGGCCGCGTTCAGTCCGGTCCGCACCGTGATCTCGGTGATGTGGAACTTGAACGCGTAGCGGGTGCCCGCGAATAGCCGGCCGTAGCCTGCCGGGGTCAGCCACGCGCCGCTGTCGTAGGAGTTGTGCGATCCTTCCGGGACGAAGCCGATGCCGGTGACCCGGGCCGTCTGGGGGCGGCCGCCGCCGGTCAGCCGGATCGTCCGGCCCGCCGTGGCGCCCAGCTCGGCGGCGGTGGTCGGCGCGAGCACGATCTCGCCGGCCTGGCGGGGCATCCGGCCGCTGGTCAGCACGGTGGGCAGCCGCTTGCCGCCGACCGGGGCATAGGTGTAGCTGGTGATGGAGACCTGGCCGGACTGGGCGACCGCGATCCGCGCGTCGTTGAGCCCGGTGACGTCGTGGCTGCGGGCCAGGGCCGGCAGGATCCGGCTGGCCGGGGCGAAATCCTGGCCGTTCAGCCCGATCCAGCCCTCCAGCTGGTTGGTCTGGCCGAACCGGGCGGGATGAGCGGCCGCATCTGAGATGCCGGCGGCGAAGGTGAACGCGGCCAGCACGCCCAGCACGCCGGCGATCGCCCCGGTCAGCGCGGGACGCACCGGCAGCGCGGAGCGGCCCCGCCCCGGTTCCAGCGCGAACCCCGTGCCGATCTGCACCGGCACGGGCACGCCGGCGCTCGCCGCGGCGGCTGTCATCGCGGAGCGGCGCCGGGGGCGCTGCGCGCGGTCAGCCGCGGCCGCGCGGGCCGCGGCCACGGCCGAGCCCGCGAGCACCAGCAGCGGCGCCACGGCCCAGCCGGGGCCCAGGATCAGCCAGTCGGCCTGCACTCCGGGGCTCGGCTCAACCCAGGCCGCGGCGCCGATCGGCATCCACGCCGACGCCGCTATCGCGGCCAGCACGCCGAGGCTGGACCCGGCCACGGCGGCGAGGAACGGCGCGGCGCTGGCCGCCGCGACCGCCTGCCGTGGGGCCAGGCCGCAGGCCCGCAGTACCTGGAGGTCGGCCATCGCGGCCGCGGTGTACCGGGTGACGGTCTGGCCGACCAGGAAGACCGCCGCCGCCAGCGCGGCCAGCCCGAAGGCGAGCACGCACGCCGCCTCGTACCCGGTGACCCGGCGCACCGGGGCACCGAACGTCACCGTATTGTCCCACACGTCGATGTCCGGGCGCCCGGTCACCCGGGCCAGGGCGGCCCGGAACGCCGGGATCGCCACGGTGCCGCCCTTGAGGCGGACCAGCGCGTTGATGAAGGTGTCGTGCTGCAGGCCCAGGATGTTGGCGGGATAGCGGGCGAGCAGGGCCGGTGAGCCCAGCACGGCGCCGCCGGACCCGGCGCCGTCGGAGAACCAGGGGGACCGGATCACCCCGACGATGCGCGCCCGGATCACTGGCCCGCGCGGCGGCCCGCCGGTGGAGGGTTCATAGCCCTGGTCGATCTGCTGCGGGCTGGCCAGGTGGAGGGTGAGCGTGTCGCCGACGCTCTTGCCGTAGCTGGCCGGGAACAGTGACGTGACGTCCACCTCGCTGACCCGGCGCGGGTCGAGGACCCGGCCCTGCAGGACGACCGGGCGCTCGATGGTCCGCAGCACCTGACTGTCGCCCGGCGGGAATTCTGTATTCTGGGTGGCCACCGGGTACCCGTCGATCACGAACCCGGACACCGCGAACGTGGTCAGCGCGGCGACCTCGGGCAGCGCCCGGATCCTGGCCCAGTCGAAGCCGGGCTGGTTCGGCAGCACCGTGACCGTGGCCGGGAGCGTGCGGGCCCAGAGCCGGCCGAGCGCGGTCTGCCCGCGCTGGGCCCCGGCCACCGCGGCCAGGACGGTCGCCGTGGCCAGCGCGACCAGCAGGGCCAGTGCGGTGAGCGACCGCCAGCGGTACCGCCACTCCAGCCGCATCCAGGTCAGCGTCATCCGCATGGCCGCTGCCCCGTCCGTTTCCCGGTCATGATCCAAGTACAGGGCAGGCAGCGGTGATCCTCAAGGGTGTCAGGACGACATACGGCCGGGAGGCTGGCATCACCGCTGCTCGCGTGCTGGCAGGCACTGTCGGCCGGCCCGCGGGCACGCTACGATCACGGCCTGATGGACAGGATCCGGGTGGCGCTGGCCGAGGACAACGTGCTGCTCCGGGAGGGTGTCTCCCGGCTGGTCGCCGCCAACGACGACTTCGAGCTGGTCGGGACCGCCTCCGACCTGCCGCAGCTGCTCGCGCTCGTCGGCGCGCAGCGCCCGGATGTGGTGATCACGGACATCCGGATGCCCCCCACCGGCACCAGCGAGGGCATCCAGGCGGCCAGCTGGCTGCGCGAGAACTATCCGCAGGTGGGGGTCGTGGTGCTGAGCCAGTACACCGCCCCGGGTTACGCCATGGCGCTGCTCGAGCATGGCTCCGCGGGCCGTGCCTACCTGCTGAAGGAGCGGGTGGCCAGCGTCGATGAGCTGGCCCGGGCGATCCGCGCGGTGGCGGCCGGCGGCTCGGTGATTGATCCGATGGTGGTGGATGAGCTGGTGCGGTCCCGGTCGCAGCAGCAGCGGTCCAGCGTGGCCCAGCTGACTCCCCGGGAAGCCGAGATCCTGGCCGAGATGGCCCAGGGTAAGAGCAACGCGGCCATCGCGGCCACGCTGACGGTCTCCGAGCGTGCCGTGGAGAAGCACACCAACGCGATCTTCGCCAAGCTCGGCCTCAGCGAGGAGAAGGACCTGAACCGCCGGGTCAAGGCGGTCCTGGTCTACCTGAGCGAGGCAGACGGCAGCTGACGCCGCGAGGGAGGCTGGCCCCACCGCCGTTCAGGTGGCAGCACCCTCGGCCGGGCGGGCCCGGCATGTCAAGCTTGGGGTATGACCACCCCGCACGCAGTGGTCGTGGTAGACGACCAGGCACCGTTCCGGCTGGCTGCCCGGGCGGTGCTCCGCCGCCTGGACAGCTTTGAGCTGGCCGGGGAGGCATCCAGCGGGCCGGAGGCCATCGACCTGGTCGATGCCCTCCACCCGGCCCTGGTGCTGATGGACATCAGCATGCCCGGGATGAACGGGATCGAGGCGACCCGCCGCATCGTGGCCGCGCACCCGGAGGTGGTGGTGTTCCTCTGCTCCACCTACGAGCTGGCCGACCTGCCCCCCGGCGCCATGGGCAGCGGCGCGGCCGGGTACCTCAACAAGGAGCATTTCGGCGTGCAGACGCTGCGGCGGCTGTGGGCGGCCCGGGGTTCGGGAACCTTCGCCAGCACTTGAGCCGCGTCTCCGCAGGCCGCCTCAGAGGATGGGGACCGAGCCGCTGATCGTGGATCCCCGGCCGGGCTGTGACGCCCAGCGGACCGTGCCGCCGATCGCGCCGAGCCGGTCGGACATGTTGACGAAGCCATGGCCGGAGCGCGCCCGGGCCGCGTCGAAGCCGGGGCCGTTGTCGCTCACCGAGAACAGCAGGCCGCCTGACTCTTCCCACAGCCGCAGCCGCACGGTCGCCTCCGGCGCGTGCTTCGCGGCGTTCTGCAGCGCTTCCAGGCAGCAGAAGTAGACGGCCGTCTCCACTCCCTGCGAGTACCGCCGGATCCCGTCGGCGCAGACCGTGACCGGGACCGTGGCCCGGGCCGCCGCGGCGCGCAGCGCCTCGGCGAGCCCGTTGTCAGCCAGCAGCGGCGGGTAGATGCCGTGCGCCAGCTCACGCAGTTCCCGGATGGTCGCCTGGACGTCCTGCGACATCTGGCCCAGCATCTCGATCCCGGCGGCCGGATCATCGGCGATGATGTCGGTGGCCAGCCGCAGGGTCACGGCCAGGGCCACCAGGTGCTGCTGGGCCCCATCGTGCAGGTCGCGCTCCACCCGGCGGCGCTCGGCGTCGCCGCTGGCCACGATGCGGGCCCGGGATTCACGGAGCTCATCCGCCTGCTGGCGCAGCTCGTCCAGGGTGGTCTGCAGCGCCGCGTCCAGCCGGACGTTGTAGAACGCCAGGCCCGCCTGGCGGGCCAGCTCGGTGAGTACCCGCTCGTCTTCCTCGGTGAAGCAGTCCGCGGCGCTGGCCCGCTCGACCACGAGCAGGCCGAGCAGCTCGCCGGCGTGGCTGATCGGCGCGACCCGCAGCTGGGCGTGTTCCCGGCCGCCCAGGAGCGCGGGGAGCCAGATGGAGGCCCACGCGGTGCCGGACACCCCCGCCCGGGTGACCACGGGGCGTTCCCGCTCGCCGATGATCAGGGACCGGCGTCCCGCGTCCGGCACGGAGACGGCCCGTTCCAGCACCTCTCCGTTCCCGGTGTACACCTCGGCACTGGTCAGGGTCATCGTCTTGCGCAGTGACTCGGCCAGCTGCAGCAGCAGCTCGTCCATGGCCACCGCCCGGGTCATCCGGCTGCCGAACGTGCGGAGCACCTCGTCGGGCGCTTCCCGGGCCCCGTACACGAACCGGGTGGCCGAGGCCATCAGCCGGTCCCGGGCCGGCAGGTAGCCGATCGCGGCCACCGCGGCGGCGAGCATGGACAGGCCGAGGATCTCCCGGTCGGCGTGGCCGCCGGGCTGCTGCCCGAGCCCGAGCACGATGACCAGGTAGATGCCGGAGACCACCACGCTGAACCCGGCCAGCGAGAGCAGGTGCACCAGCAGCCGGCCCGCCTGCGGGCCCAGCTGGGCGACGGTCGCGGCGACCAGCCCGGCCGGCACCGCCACCGTGGCCCCGGCGGCCACGGCGGCGATCTGGCCGGGCCAGCCAACGAGCAGGTGCAGCACCCCGCTCACCAGGGCGGCGTCCGCCGCCAGCACCAGGCCGGCCGCGAGCCACTGCATCCGCTCCCGGTCCCGGCCGCCGAGCCGCAGGTAACGCAGCCGCGCGGCGGGCAGGGCGCAGGCCACCCCCACGGGCCAGCTCAGCGCCGCCGCGGCCGCCGGGACGTGACGCCCGGTGATGGCCAGGGTGACCCCGGCGGCCAGCGCGGCCAGGTAAACCACGGCCGCCGCCACCCGCCGGGCCTGCCCGGACAGCCACCCGTCCGGCGCGGCCAGCACGAAATGGACCGTGGCCGCGATGACCAGCGCCCCCGCGATGACGGCCACCGCCCTGGGCAGCTCACGCTGGCCCGGTGACAACTGGCTGGCCAGCCGGGCCGCGGTGAGGGCCACCGCCCCGGCCAGCGCCCCCCCTGCCACGTGCCACTGCCCCGCCAGCCCCGGGGCCCCGCTGGCGATCGCGGCGGCCAGCGCCCAGGCCAGGGTGAGCCCGAACGCGGCGGCCTGCAGGGCTGGCAGGCCGCCAGGCGCGGAGATCCGCAGTCCGGTGACCACGACGATCACCGTGGCGGCCAGCAGCGCCGTGGCGGCGCCCCGCCGCCAGGCCGGCTTCGGATGGCGGGGCAGCGCGGTCACGGGCCCGGCCACGGTGTCCTGCATGGTGCCGCTCATGGCCAGCCTGGCCGGCGCGGCCCTGCCTGCTGGTGCCCGGGGAGTCGCATGCTCAGCGGGCCTCGATGATGATCGGTTCACGGCTGTCCGGTTCATGCTCGGATTCCTCGATCCGCCCGTCGCGCATCCGGATCACCCGGCTGGCCGCGGCCGCGACACCGGGGTCGTGGGTGACCATGACGATGGTCTGCCCGGCGGCGTGCAGCCGCCGCAGCAGCTCGATGATCTCCTCGCCGCCTTCGGAGTCCAGTGCCCCGGTGGGCTCGTCCGCGAGCAGCAACGTCGGCTCATTGGCCAGGGCCCGGGCGATCGCCAGCCGCTGGCGCTGCCCGCCGGACAGCACCCCGGGCAGCGCGCTGGCCTTGTCACTGATGCCGAGCAGGTCGAGCAGGTCCCGGGCCCGGGTCTCCGCCATCTTCCGGCGGCGGCCGGCGATGACCGCGGGCAGCGCCACGTTCTCCAGCACCGTCATGCCCTCCAGCAGGTTGAAGAACTGGAAGACCAGCCCGATATGCCGGCGGCGGAGCCGGGCCAGGTCATCTTCGCCGCGCCCGGTCACCATCTCCCCGGCGACGCTGATCTCTCCTTCGTCGGCGGTGTCCAGGCCGGCCACCAGGTTCAGCAGGGTGGACTTGCCGCAGCCGGACGGGCCCATCAGGGCCGTGAACTCACCCCGGCTGACGCACAGGTCCACTCCGCGCAGCGCGCGCACCGGCGCGTTCTCGGCCTCGAATGTCTTGCGCACTCCGCGCACGACCAGGGCCGGGGAATCCTCGGTCATTACCCCCCCATTCGGGTTGTCATGTCTGTGGTGGCCGGCTGGCCGGCCGCCGGGCGGCGGCCTGGGCCGCTGCGCCGTCCGTGCTGGCCGCCGACTGAATGATCTTGAATGCGGTGACCGGGGTGTCCCGGCCCTTGACCATCCGCGCTCCCAGCGAGATGGCCTGCAGTGGCGAGCTCAGGGCCCGCAGCGTAGCCCCGGACAGGACGGTCTCGCCCGCGTCCGCGAACTGCTGCAGCCGCTGCGACAGGTTCACCGTGTCGCCGACCAGCGTGTACTCCAGCCGTTCCGCCGACCCGAGCAGCGCGGCGGCGGCCTCTCCGGTGGACAGCCCCAGCCCCAGGCCGAAGGCGGGCAGCCCGTCCGCCGCCCAGCGCTCGTTGATCTCACGCTGCAGTTGGTGCATGACGCAGGCCGCCGCGACCGCCCGGTCGGCGTGTTCGGGCTGCGGGAACGGCGCGCCGAATACCGCCATCACCGCGTCGCCGACAAACTGCATGACCGTGCCCCCCTCGCCCAGGATGGCCCGGTTCATCGCCGCGCGGTGCGTGTTCAGCTGGCCGGCCAGCTGGCTCGGGTCGGCGTGCTCGGCGATCGTGGAGTAGGACCGGATGTCGCTCATCAGCACGGTCACCTCCACCCGCTCGGTCTCGCCGATCGCCTGCCGATCGTGGCGCAGCTTGTCAGCCAGGCCGCTGGGCAGCAGCCGGGACAGCGTCTCGCCCTGCTCCTCACGGTCCACGATCGCCTGGTGCAGCATCCGGAGCCGGCCCAGCGCGCTGGCGTTCCCGGCCGACACGCCCTCGGCCAGCTTCACGAACACCGCCTCGACCTCCGCGTCCACCGCCTCAGGGGTGATCCTGCGGGCCGCGGCGATGGCCTTGATCGGCTTGCCCTCGGCGATCATCCCGAGCAGCTCTTCCTCGGCGGGCGCTAGCCCGCCCGGGGCGACGACCGGCCGGACCAGTGCCTCGACGATCGCCGGGTCGAGCGCGGTCCCGCCGGTGGCCACCGCGCGAATCGCGTCCACCAGCTGGTTCCCCTCGGCGACGTGGTCCTTCAGCAGGTACCCGTACCCGGCTGACCCCTCGGCCAGCAGCGACACCGCGTACTCAGGGTCCTCGTACTGGGAGAGCACCACCACCCCGGTGCCCGGATGGCGGTGGCGCACCTCCTTCGCCGCGTCGATGCCCTCCCGCTGGAACGACGGCGGCATCCGGATGTCAGTCACCAGCACCTGCGGGCTGGTCGCGGCGGCGCCGCCGATCACCCCGTCGTAGTCCCCGGCCACGCCGACCACCGTGAGGTCGTGGTGCCGCTGGATGAGCGCCCGCACGCCCTCGCGCACGATCAGGTTGTCGTCCGCGAGGAAGACGGTGATCGGGCCGGCCTCAGTGTGCTCCACGTAACAAGTTCTCGCATACCACGCGGCTGTCCGCCAGTGCGCAGGCACGCCGCCGCCTGGTGGTGCTGGCACACCCGGGGCGGGCGGGCCACCGCCTCGTCATTCGCTGCGCAGGATCTGGGCGGGCCGCGCCCGGGCCGCGGACTCCCCGGGATGGCCGCGATGGCCACGGCGGCTGCCAGCGCGGCGGCCGCCAGCATGGCCAGTGTGACCAGCGGGACGACCACGGGCCGCAGGATGCCCAGCTGCGCGGCGAAGACCCGCCAGGCCACCCAGCCGCCGAGCACCCCGGCCGGAATGCCCAGGCACAGGGCGGCGCCGGTCAGGGCGCTGGCCTGCCAGCTGACCGCGCCGCGCACCTGGCCCCGGATGCAGCCCGGCGCGCGCAGCACCGCGAAGTCGCGGCGGCGCCGCCGGACCGAGGTCAGCAGCAGCTGGGTCATGGTGAGCAGGGCCAGCAGGCTCAGCGCGGCGCCGAGTAGCAGCGGGAGGTCCTGGACCCGCCCGAAGTTGACCACGTCGGCAGGCGTGGCCGGCCCCTCGGTGCTGAACGGGCCCAGCCGGGCCTCCCGGGCCGCGAGACGGTTGAGCCCGGCCGGGTCGGCCGCGGCCGGTGGCCGCAACCGCACCAGGAGGGTGTCCAGCGGCGCGGCGGCCGGGCCGGGCGGCAGCAGCGCGCGAACCCCGGCCGACGGTGAGCGCCGCGCCCCGGCCGAAGGCCGAGGACATCCCCCATGGTCGGGAAGATGGCCGTGCTGACGATCTTGAGCTGGTGCGGCCGGAAAGTGGCCAGCGACACCGCCAGCGACACACCGAGGTGAGCAGCCGCCAGCGTCCGCTCCCCGACAGCTATCTCACCCGGGCCCAGCGGCAGGTGACCCCGGACGAGCACGGGCTGGAGTGGTCGCCAGCGACGCTGCGGGCGGCCAGGCTGATGCCGCCGCTCTCCAGGTCGCTTACATAAGCGTCCCAGGTGACGCCGTACAACCGCGGGGTGGCGAGCAGGTTTCCCAGGCTGGCAGAGAAGACCGCCGCCGCGGTCAGCGCGCCCACCCCGACCACCGCGCTGGCGATGGTGGTGCGCACCGGCAGTGCCGTCCGGCCCGCTCCTGGCTGTAGTGCGAGCCGCAGGCCGATCAAGGCGGCCACCGAGCTGATGCCCGCCGGGGCGGCCGCCGCGAGCCGCGGGCTGCGGCCGGGGGCACCGGCCACCCGGCCGCCGGCTGCCCCCGTGCCCGCCCTCCCCGCGGCCGCGGCCCTGGCCCGCGCCTGGCCTCCCCACGCCGCCCGCCAGGCCGGCCAGGCGGCCGCGGCCACCGTCGCGAGTACCGTGCCGGCCATCCCCAGGCCGAGCACGCTGCCGTCAGCATGAATGCCGGGGTACGGCTCGGCCACTCCAGCCAGGCCGACGGGCAGCACCGGCGATACGAGGACGGTGAGCAGCGCACCGCCGCGCCCGCGGCCACCCCGATCGCGGCCGCGCGGCTGAAGCCGAGGCCGAGCAGTGCCCGGCGGTGCCCCAGCCGGCTGAGTGCCTGCTGGAACGCGGGCAGGTCCGTGCTCCCGCGCCGCAGCCGGAAGGCCGCGCCGAAGCCGATCTGCAGGCCGGCATGATGCTCGCAGTAGAAGGCCGGCGTCGCCCATACGACGTCGGTGCCGGTGCCAGTCTGCAGTGGGAACTCAGACGGGGCCGCATCGATCCCGACGACCCGGAACGAGAACCGGGCCAGGTGGCGGGTGGCGGTCAGCAGGGTGGCCCGGAGGATATCGCCCACGCCCAGATACAGCGCCTCGGCCAGGGTGAACGAAATGTTGACCTCGCCGGGGCGCGCCAGGTCAGCCTGCCGGCCCGCCAGGATCTTGCGGTGCCAGAACCGGCCCGGCACGGCGTCCGTCTCCGGGGCGAGAAGGTTCGCGCTGGCGGGGTTTACCACCGTGTAGCCGGCCAGCATGGCGGCCACGGTGACCTGCGGCAGGCGCGCGGCCGCGGCCAGCGAAACCTGCCCGAACGTCGGCGACTGTCCAGGGAAGGAGAACACGGGCACGTCGGGCGCGCGGCTCCGGGTGACCAGGCCGGGGTAGGCCGAATCGGTCCGCCGGGCACCGGCGGCCGTGGCCTGCACGGCCTCCGGCGAAGACTGCGGCGATCACGGCGAGCATCAGCCAGGTGCGCCAGCGCGTGAGCAGCTCGGCCCGGAGGACGAGGCATCCAGCGGCCACGGCTTCCCCCTTGCTGACCCAGCGGTCTTCCGCCTCCGTCCATTGCGCCCTGCCCGCATGGGGCCGGAAGGGGGTGAGGACCCCTGTGCGGGGTGATGCCTTCCGCACGCCGCGGGTGCGGGAGCATCCTGGTGCGCGCCGCGCAGGCGTGCCACGCTCGGGGCATGGGACTGGGTGGCGCCTGCGGCCCGGGCGGACGGAGAGGGTGATCCGGCCATGCGGGTGGTGCTGCGCCTCGCGGCGCACGGGCTGAGGACCCGCTGGCCGGGCTGGCTGCTGCTGGTCCTGCTCATCGCCGTGGCGGGCGGCGCGGTGCTGACCGCGGCTGCGGGAGCACGGCGGACGGCCAACGCCTACCCGCGCTACCTGCGCGCGTCGCACGCCTCCGATCTGCTGGTCGCTGCGGCAGGCACCGGCCTGGGCGGCTACTACGCGGCGCTGGCCCGGCAGCCGGGCGTTGCCCGGGTGGCGCCCGCGGTCGGGCTGAACGTTCAACCGGTCGGGCCGGCGGCCCGGCTCGACCTCGCGGCGACCGTCATGGCCCCCGCCGACCAGCGGCTCGGCCGCACTCTCGACGTGCCGAAACTGCTGGCCGGGCGGTTGCCCGATCCGGCGCGGGCTGGGGAGGTCGCGGTTGACCAGATCGCCGCGGCCAGCCTGCACCTGCGGATCGGCGCCACGCTGAACCTGGCAGCCGTGCCGAATGGGCCGCCTGGATCGGCGGGCGGCGCGGGACCGCCGGGACCGGGGCGCCGGCTGGCCGAGCGGGTGGTCGGAGTCTTCGTCACCCGGTCCTCGGTGCTCCCGGTCACCGAGCAGGACAAGGTCCCGCTCATCCTGGCGAGCACCGCGCTGTGGCACCGGCTGGGCCGCGGCTACCTGGCGTTCGACGGCGCCTTCGTGAAGCTGCGGCCCGTGGCCACGGCCGCCGCGGTCAGCCGCGAAGCGCAGGCCCTGGCCCACCACTTCCCGGGGACCGGTGGGCAGATCTATATCGCCGATGAGGGCGCGCAGGCGGCCACCATTGAGCGGGCCATCCACCCCGAGGCGGTCGCACTAGCAGTCTTCGCCCTGGTCCTGGCGTGCACCGCGCTGCTGATCGTGGGGCAGGCCACCGCCCGGCAGCTGCTGCTTGCCGGGTCGGACAACCCGGTGCTGGCGGCCCTCGGCCTGACCCGGCGGCAGCTCGCCGGGGCCGGCCTGGCGGAGGCCGCGGTGGCCGTGATGGCCGGGGCGGTCCTGGCCACCGCGCTGGCGGTGGCCGCCTCGCCGCTGATGCCGATCGGCGCGGCCCGGCTGGCGGAGCCGGATCCGGGGGTCAGTGCCGACTGGCTCGTGCTGGCCCTCGGAGCGGGGGCAATCGTGCTGGTAGTCGTCGCCCGGGCGGCGTGGCCGGCCTGGCGGCTGGCCCGTCCGGGTGCGCCAGGGGCGGCCGTCTCAGCGGGGAGCGGGCCGGTGCGCGGCTCCCGGGTGGCTGGGTGGCTGGGCGGCCTGGGCGCCCCGGTCACCATGACGGCCGGGGTGCAGCTCGCGGTAGAGCAGGGCCGTGGCCGGACCGCCGTCCCGGTGCGAGCCGCCCTGCTCGGGACCGCCCTGTCCGTGCTGGCGGTGACGGCGGCGATCACCTTCGGGGCGAACCTGCTGCAGCTCGTCCAGACTCCCCGGCTGTACGGGCAGGCCTGGGACGCGGCGATCGATCTGCAGTTCGGGTCGGTGACCCCGATGCTGGCCCGGCACCTGCTCGGCGACAAGCCCGGCGTGGCCGGCTGGACGTTCGGCGACCATGGGATCGTCGGGATCGGCGGCCAGCTGATCCCGGCGATCGGCCTGGCGCCCGGCCACGGTGCCCAGGTGGCTCCCACCCTGGTGGCCGGGCGGCAGCCGCGCACCAGCCGGGAGATCGTGCTGGGGGCATCCACGCTGCGCAGTCTCGGGCTGCGCGTCGGCCAGACGGTGAGGGTGACCATCGGCGGGCACCCCCGTCTGGACCGGATCGTCGGCCAGGCCGTGTTCCCGGACTTCGGCCAGGGCAGCTTCACGCCGACCGACCTGGGCCGGGGAGCTGAGACCATGGCGGCGGCCTTGCCTCAGGCGGTACCGCCCGGGTCCCGGCCAGGCTTCGAGTTCCTGCTGATCAAGTTCCGGCCCGGCGCGGGGCTGGCCGCCGAGGTCGCGAGGTTCCGCCGCTCGGCGGCCCCGTTCTGCGCCCAGGTCCAGCAGTCGACTTGCGTGCTGTTGACCCAGCGGCCGAACGGGGTGACCGACTATGCGGTCATTGACACGACCCCGGAGCTGCTGGCCGGGCTGCTGGCCCTCCTCGGCCTGGGAGTGCTCGGCCAGTTGGCTGTGGTGTCCGGCCGCTACCAGCGGCATGACTTTGCCGTGCTGAAGGCGCTCGGCCTGCTTGGCCGGCAGGTCAGCGAGATCACCACATGGCAGATGACCACTCTGGCCGGGCTGGCGCTGCTGATCGGGCTGCCGCTGGGCGTGGCGGCCGGCCGATGGAGCTGGCACCTGTTCGGCGCCGGGCTCGGCATCCCGGCCACGGCCAGCGTGCCGGTGCGGCAGGTGCTGCTGATGGTGCCAGCCGTCTTGCTGCTCGCGAACGCGGTGGCCTGGTGGCCCGGGCGGCGCGCCGCCCGGGTGAGCCCGGCCGAGCTGCTGCGCGCGGAATGAGGCGGGGAGCGCCGCGGGCGAGACGCCAGCCGAGTCGGCGAACAGGGCCCACGACCACCGCCTGGCCAGCAGGCCGGCCGCCGAAGTAAGGGGGCGGAAGCCATGAACGTGCTGGAGGCACGGGGAATCTGCAAGTCGTTCGGCCGGCATCAGGTGCTGGCCGGAGTGGACCTGGCGGTCGCGGCGGGCCAAATGGCCGCGGTGGTCAGCGAGAACGGGAGCGGGAAGTCCACCCTGCTCCGCATCCTGGCCGGTGACCTCCGGCCGGACGCGGGCAGCGTGCTAACCGAGGGCCGGGCGGGCTACTGCCCGCAGGCCACGGTGCTGGATGACGCGCTGACCGTGGATCAGCACATCCGCTCCTTCCAGGCCGCGTACCGGATCCGGGCCACGGATCGGGCCGGGGCCCTGATCGCCTGGCTGGGCTATGCCGGGTCGCGGCACCAGCCGGGCGGCACCCTGTCCGGGGGACCAGGCGGAAGCTCAGCCTGACCCTGGCCCTGCTGCACGAGCCCGCGGTGCTCCTGCTCGACGAGCCCTACCAGGGCTTCGACTGGGAGACGCACCTGGCGTTGTGGGAGCTGGCCGGGGAGCTACGCGCGGCCCGCGCGGGCCGGCCGGGCGCCTGGCGGCGCGCCAGGCCACCGGGAACACCACGGCCAGCGGCGCAAGCGCCGTGATGACCAGTCCAGCGCCGAGTGCCGAGAAGTCCACCTGCACGCTGGGGCCTGGGTCGGCCGGCCGGGCCGCGCCGACCGGCATCAGCGGCGAGGTGCCAGCACCACCTGGTCGTCGGAGGCGGCCACCGCGGATACCCGGAAGGTCAGCGGGACCGGGCGGCCCGGCGCGGAGCCGGCCCGCTGCGGCGGGCATGCCTTCGCCGTGCCCGGCACGCCGATCAGGCGCAGCGTGCTGCCCGGCCGCAGCCGCTGCCCCGAGGCCAGCTGCGGATCGATCATGACGTCCGCCGGGTCGGCGGCAGGCGGCCGCTGGCCGGCCAGGATCCGCACCCGGTCAGTGGTCACCCCGAGCGTCCCGTCCGGGCTGGCGACCGCTTCCAGCTGCCCGGCTGGCGCGCCGCCGCGGCCCGGGTCAGCCAGTGACATCAACGCGACTTGCGGCAGCCGGGCCAGCGGTTCGGCCCGTACCAGTGCGGTGTGTGCCCGCAGGCGCAGCCAGACGGCTCCCATGACAAGACATTCAGGACCCTGCCGCTACTCTCGGTCAAGGATGCAGGCATCCCGCCCGTGGTGATGCTGGCCCGCAGGCGGGTGTGCTGCCGCGGTGGCGGGGCCGCCCAGTGCCGCCCGGTCGTCGGTGCTAGGCGCACCGGAAGAGGCCAGGCAGCACCCTGGCCTGCGGCTGGGTCCGGGATGAGGATCGGGTCATGCGATACGAAAGCAGCAGGACGACGCCACAGCCTGAACAGGGCACACTCACTGTCTGACCAGGTCACGAGGGTGCAGCGTGTCCAGCGCTGTTCGGGGTTGTCCGGGCGTGTTCAGCCCGTGGGCTCCCGCGATTGGCTCCCGGCCAGTGCGGATCGTCGCCTCGTCAGGCGGCCGGAACCGGCCTGCCAGCACCCGCCGCGCGGCAGGTGGCTGCCAGGAAAGTCCGCGAGTTGTTTCAGGGCCGGACTGATCAGGGATGATGTCAGGGCAGGTACGGTCTTCCGTCACGATCATGGGACTCGACACCCACATGATCTTGGAAACCGTGCCTGTTCCACGCTTACCACGCCGAACTGCCCACCACGTCATCAACCGGTCGTCACGCCACTATGCCGAGGCCCTGGGATTGCCGGACCCTGGCGACGGGTGCATTCTGTCTGTAAACGCGGCGGGTCAAGGGGTGGGGCCATGGGCGGGGAGTTGCGCGTTCGCCTATCCGAAGACGACGCTGACGGTGCACGGCTGGCGGAACTGACCCGTTATCTGCGCTCCGAGCTCCTGCAATTGGACGTCGGGGACGTTACCGCAATTCCGGGAAATGCACCGCCTCCCGGCAGCCGGGCCTTCGGCGCCGCCGAGGTCAGCGGGTTACTAGTCATGCTGGGCCAGTCGGCCGACGGTCTCCGGTCGGTGGTGGCCGCGGTCACGGCCTGGGCCGGGCGTGGTGGCGGTGCCCGCCGCACGGTCCGGCTGGAACTGGACGGTGACGCCCTGGAGCTCTCACAGGCGTCAGCCGCCGACCAGGAACGGCTCATCTCACTGTTCGTCACCCGGCACTCCGGGCCCGGCGCCAGCTGATGAGCGGCCAGCGCAAGGCCCTCATCGTGGCCAGCGACCAGTACGAGCAGGAGGGCCTGCGGAACCTGGTCGCGCCCACCGCGGACGCCGAAGCGCTCGCCGGAGTGCTCGGCGACCCGCAGATCGGCGATTTCGACGTGCAGGTCGTGCGCAATGAGCCGTCGCATGCCATCCAGGCGCAGATCGAGGACCTATTGTCGGAAAGCCGCCCCGACGACGTGCTGCTGCTCCATTTCTCCTGTCACGGGCTGAAGAGCGATTCGGGCGAACTGTTCTTCGCGGCCGCGAACACCCGGCCCAACCGGCTCGGTTCTACCGCGGTGTCGGCCGATTTCGTGCAGCGCTGTATGCGGGCCAGCCGCTCCCGGACCATCGTGCTGCTGCTGGACTGCTGCTACGGTGGCGCCTTCGCCCAGGGTGTCACGGTCCGGGCGGCCGGCGACGTCAACGTGCTGGACAGCTTCCCCACCGACCGGGGCGGCGGCGGGCGCGGCCGGGCGGTCATCACTGCCTCGACGGCCATGGAGTACGCGTTCGAAGGCGAGCAGCTCACCGATGATCAGCGGCGACGGCCGTCCCTGTTCACCGCGGCGCTCACCGAGGGCCTGGCTAGCGGGGACGCGGACCGCGACGAGGACGGCTGGGTCTCCCTCAACGAGCTGTACGAGTACGTGTTCGACGCGGTCCGCGACCGGAACCCGAACCAGACCCCGAGCCGCCAGGTCGACATGCAGGGTGAGCTCTACCTGGCCCGCAGCCAGCGACGGCGCATCCAGGCCGCGCCGCTGCCCGCCGACCTGCAGGCGGCCCTGACCGACCAGAACATGTACACCCGGCTCGGCGCGGTCAGCGAGCTGCAAGCCCGGCTGCAGAGCGACAATCTCCCCGCCGCCGCGGGCGCCTACGCGGCCCTGGCCGGGCTGGTGAACGACATCCGCTACGTCGCGGAGCCCGCGACCGCGGCGGCGGCGGGCGCGGCCATCCGGCCCGACCCGGACCGGGTGAGCCTCGGCCGGGTCGGGCCGGATGCGGCCGTGCCCGCCCAGCGGGTCCGGCTGCCGGGGCCGCCCATCGCGCGAGCCTGCACGCTTCGGCCGTCCCACGACTGGATCCGGTGCGCCCTGACCGCGGACGGATTCGACGTGTCCGCCGATACGTCGCGCACCGGCCGGTTCGAGGGCACCATTGAGGTGAAAGGCCCCACCGGCCGCGCCACGGTCACCGTGGAGCTCGACGTCGCGGGACGCGCCGCCGGCCCGGCCCCCGAAGTGGCGGCCGCCCCTGCTCCCGCCCCGGACCCGGAAGCCGGCCCGGAGCCTGAACCGGTCGCATCGTCCGCAGTAGCCTCCGCGCCGGAACCGGTCTTCGCGTCTGCGGCGCCCGCCATCGCCAGGCCCGTCCCGGTTCCGTCCCACGCCCCCCGCCGTTCCGGCCCCATCCAGAGACTCACCTTCCGCGACCGGATCCGCCGATGGTGGCAGGGGCCGGACCGGCCGCCCGCCCGGGTGGGCGGAGCTGTCGTCCTGACCGCGCTGCTCAGCTTGGAGGCGCTTCACCTCGGGCGGGTCAACGCGGTCCAGTACCCGGAGATCCACCCGGCGTACTGGTGGATCGTGTTCATCCTCGCGGTCGCCGGCCTGCTCATCGCCGCGTTCGAGCGGCCGCCCCGCTGGCCGACCACTGTCCCGCACCTGCTCAATTCGGTCTACTTCATGGTGCTCCCGCTGGTCCTGTTCCGGCTGCGGACGGACTACTACGACCCCGGCAGCAGGGACGGCACGTCCGCCCTGCTGGGGGGCACGCTGCTCGGCGGGACGATCGCCTACGCGATCGCCGCCCTAGGCTGCGGCATCGCCGTCCGGCGCGGGGCGCGGGACGCGCTGGCCGTCACCGGGCTGGTGATGACGGTGCTCATGACGGCCGGCGCGACGCTAATCGCGATCAGTGAGTTCCGCAGTCCCAGCTTCCTCAGCGTGCCAGGCTGCGGCATCCTCCTCGCCGCCGCGGTTTCCAGCCTGGTGATGGCCGCCACCCTGCTGCGACGCCTGCTCCGGCCACGCGTCTCGGCCGACCGCTGACACGAGGTACCCGTCGGCCCCATTCCACCGGATGCCTGGACGAGGCCTTCCCGAATGCCCGGGGCCCTGCGGGCCGCCAGGACCTGTGGGCCCGGGCGTTACCGCCGGGCCAACGTCTGCTCCCGGACCCCGCCCTCGATCAGGTCGAAGATCAACACGAGGATCGAGTCCCGAGGGCGGGTGATCAGGGTCTGGCTGTAGGCGATGGCCTTGTTGATGTCGGTGCCGCCGCCGAGCTCGGTGCCGAACAGCACGTCGACCGGATCGGAGAGCTGGCCGGCCAGGTCGGCGACCGCGGTGTCCAACACCACCAGGGACGTCTTCAGCGCCCGGATCGGGGCCAGCACGGCGCCTAACACCGCCGCGTACACCACCGACGACGCCATCGGGCCGGACTGGTCGATGGCCAGCACCACGTCCCGCGCCACCACCTGCTGGCGGGTTACGCTCATCGGCATAGGCTCCGTATCGCTTAGGCTCCTCCGGCTAGCTACCGGGTTACAGTAGTGTCAGCACCAGGATCCCCAGGTCAGGACAGGCGTGCTGCCCTCCTCGACACTGCCCGCGTGCGGGGAGACCCTGGGGGTATGCGATACGAAAGCAGCATTACCTCGCTGTCCTGGATCCCGTCGGAGGCAGTCACCGGGGCCAGCCGGCTGGCGTTCGACTCGGGATTCACCCACTACGACCAGCCGCCGCCGGGGGTACTCGATGACATCGAGGAGCTCCGCGCCGCGGACCGGTTCCGGTTCGGCAACGTGCTGCGGGCCTGGATCGAGGTCAGCGGCGACGGGGCGATCACCGGCGCCGGGTACGGTGGCGGCGGACTGATCGGCTCGACCATGGTCCGGCTAGCTGGGCTGCACTACCGGTTCCAGGCCGTCAAGCTGACGGACATCCAGTCGCCGCCCGAGCACGGGCCGGGCTGGGTTCGCTTCACCCAGACCGTCGGCGGGCGGACCGGGCTGCCGGCGCCCCGGCCGGTCAAGCATCCTCCGTACGTGCAGTGGCAGGCGCCGCTGGTGTGGACCACGCTGACCCTCACCCTGCACGCCGACGGCACCGCCGAGCCAGCGATGACCGGGGCGAGCACGTTCCCCCGGCACTGGGTGTACGGCGCGGACGGCCGCCTGACGCACAAGTCCGGCCTGACCGACTATGCCAACTGGTTCAGCAAGTCGTTCGGCAAGCACAGCCCGTGGGGTGACGAGGACTCCCCGGCGCTGGTCACCGCGGTCGAGACGGCTCTGGAACGCGTCTTGTCCGTGCAGCTCATGCACGGCGCGGCCAAGCCGGTGATCACCCGGCTCGCGGCCGGTGACGTGCTGGTCCGCCAGGGGGAGCCGGGTACCTCGGTGTTCCTGGTGCTGGACGGCGTGATCCGGGTGGAGCGGGACGGCGAGCAGCTCGCCGAGTACGGCCCGGGGGCGATGCTCGGCGAACGGGCCCAGCTCGAAGGGGGCATCCGGACGTCCACGCTGGTGGCCGTGACCGACTGCCGGGTGGCGTCGGTGGAGGCTAGCCAGTTCGACCAGGACGCACTGGTGGAGCTGTCCGGGGGGCACCGGCGCGAAGACGCCGGCCGGGGCTGACGTGCGCGTTCACCTCTGCGGCGTGCGCGGCTCGACACCCGCGCCGGGAGCGGAGTTCCTCCGCTACGGGGGGCACACCTCATGCGTGGCCATCAGCCACGACGACAGCCCGGCGCCCGCGCTCATCCTGGACGCGGGCACCGGGCTGCGGCAGGCCACCGGACTGCTGGCCGGCCGCCCCTTTGACGGCACCATCCTGCTCACCCACCTGCACTGGGATCATGTGCACGGGCTGCCGTTCTTCCGCGGTGGGGACCGGGACGACGCCCGGGTCACCCTCCTCATCCCAGACCAGGGAGATGGAGCGCAGGGGGACGGGGCACAGACCGCCGAGGAGGTGCTGGCCCGGGGCATGTCCCCGCCGCACTTCCCGATCGGGCCAGCAGGCCTGCGCGGCGACTGGACGTTCGGCATGGCCCGGCCGGGCCAGCTGAAGGCCGAGGGCTTCACCGTGGAGGCCCGGGAGATCCCCCACAAGGGCGGGCGGACGTTCGGCTACCGCGTCAGCGACGGGCACTCGGTGCTCGCCTACCTTCCCGATCACTGCCCCACGGTCCTCGGCCCGGGACCCGAGGGGCTGGGTGAGTACCACCCGGCCGCGCTGGACCTGGCTGACGGCTCCGACCTGCTCATCCATGACAGCTTCCTGCTCGCGTCCGAGGTGGCCGCGGAGGCGTCGTTCGGCCACGCGGCGGCCGGGTACGCGGTCGGCCTCGGCCAGCGGGCCGGGGCCCAGCGGGTCGCGCTGGCCCACCACAAGCCGGACCGCACCGACGACGAACTGGACCGGCTGGCGGCCACATTCGCCGGCCCCCCGGCTCGCGGCGCGCCCGAGGTCATGGTGGCGGCCGAGGGCGGGATACTCGATCTATGAGCCCGGCAGCCAGCTTCCGCCCGGCCGCTCCGGGTGCCCCGGGCGGGCCGGGCCCGGGCCCCGGGCGCCGGTGACGAGGATGCCCGGATCCGCCGCCGACGCCGTCATCGTGGGCTCCGGCCCGAACGGCCTGGCTGCCGCGATCACGCTGGCCCGGGCCGGCCTGCAGGTGCGCCTGATCGAGGGGGACACCACGCTAGGCGGCGGGTGCCGGACCGCGGAGCTCACGCTGCCCGGTTTCCGCCATGACGTGTGCTCGGCGGCCCATCCGCTCGCCGCGTCCTCGCCGTTCTTCCTCAGCGTCAACCTGGCCGCGCACGGGGTCAGGCTGCGTACACCGAAGGTGGCGTTCGCGCACCCGCTGGACGGCGGCCGGGCCGCCGCCGTGTCCGGCTCGGTCGAGGAGACTGCGGGCAGCCTCGGAGTGGACGCGGCCGCCTACCGCCGTCTGCTCGGCCCGCTCGTCCGGGACCTGGGGCTCACCCTCCCGGACATCCTGGCGCCGCTGATCCGCTCGGTGCCCCGGCACCCGCTGGCGCTGGCCCGGTTCGGCCTGGCTGGCCTGCCGCCGGTCACCTGGCTGGCCCGGCAGTTCCGCACCGAGGAGGCCCGCGGGCTGCTGGCCGGGGTGGCCGCGCACTCGATGCTGCCGCTCAGTGCCCCGGTGACCAGCGCCTTCGGGCTGCTCCTGACGATGGCGGCGCACGCGGTGGGCTGGCCGGTGGTGGAGGGCGGCAGCGGGCGGCTGGCGGATGCGCTGGTGGCTGAGCTGGCCGCGCTGGGCGGGACGATGGAGACCGGGCGGTGGGTCTCCTCCCTCGGCGAGCTGCCCCCGGCCCGGGCGGTGCTGCTCGATGTCACCCCCCGCCAGCTGCTGGCGCTGGCCGGGGACCGGCTGGCCGGAGCGCACCGGGCGGCGCTGCAGCGGTTCCGGTACGGGCCGGGGGTGTGCAAGGTGGACTGGGCGCTGAGCGGCCCCGTCCCGTGGCAGGCGGCTGCGTGCCGGGAGGCAGGGACGGTTCATCTCGGCGGCACCCTGGCCGAGGTGGCCCGCAGTGAGGCAGAGGTGAACGCGGGCCGCCTGCCGGAGCGCCCGTACTGCCTGGTCGTGCAGGCCGGGGTGGCCGACCCGACGCGGGCCCCGGCGCCGGCACACCCTGTGGGCGTACTGCCACGTGCCGCCCGGCAGCCCCGTGGACGCGTCCGGCCTGATCGAGGCGCAGGTCGAGCGGTTCGCGCCAGGCTTCCGGGACCTCATCCTGGCCCGCTCCGTGCGGACCGCGGCGGACATGGAGCGCTACAACCCGAACTATGTCGGCGGCGACATCAACGGCGGGGCCGGCTCCCTGATCCAGACCATGCTGCGGCCCACGCCACGCTGGAACCCCTACCGGACCCCGGTCCCGGGGGTGTACCTGTGCTCCAGCTCCACGCCGCCCGGCGGCGGTGTGCACGGCATGTGCGGTGTCGGCGCGGCCCGCACCGTGCTCGCCGACCTGCACCTCCCGGGCGGCGGTTAGCCAGGCGGCTCGCGGAGCCGGGTGAGGTGGCTGCGCAGCACCTCTTCCATCTGGTCGTAGAAGCCCACGATCAGCCGCAGCTCGTCGTCGCTGTACCGGGCGGCCATCTGCTGCCAGTCACGCATCATCGGCCGGAACACGGCCGCGACGTCGCGCAGCGCGGTCTCCGCCACCAGCTGGATCACCACCCGGCGGCGGTCCCGCGGGTCCCGTTCCCGGCGCACGTAGCCGGCCTCCTCCAGCCGGTCCACCACGCCGGTGATAGACGCGGTGGTCAGGCCGGTTTGCCGGGCCAGTTCCCCGGCCGTCATCTGGCCGCTGAAGCTGAGGATGTTCAGGCAGTTCAGGTCGGTCGCGTTGATGCCGATCTGGTCGGCGGCGGCCTGCCCCATGAGCTGCATCAGCGCCCCGGTCTTGCGGATGGCGGCCCCGAAGGCGGCGGCCAGCTGGGCACGCTCGGGTTCCCCTGTGCCGAACGGCTCCGCCCACGGCAGGTTCCATGCGCGGATGGCCGCGCCATCCTCGTCCTCAGGCATGCCTCAACTCTCCTATTATCTAGGCAGCCTAGACAATAGGCAACCAAGATGCTAACTTCGGGCCTGTAATCCCCGGGGCCGGACCTCCTGCCGAGTCGGAGACCGATCATGTCATCAGATGCGCAGATCCTGGCACCACCGGGCGTCCCCAGCGAGCCCGCCGACCGGGCGGGAGGCGCCGCGGTGCGCCGCGACTTCGCGGCATCGGTGGAACATACCCTGTGGTTCCAGGTGGGCGTGTTCGGCCTCAGCTTCCTGCTGATGCTGCTGCCCGCGGGCGCGGGACGTCGGTCGGCCGCCCCGGACGGCCCGGCGGCCGCCCCCGAGCAGGCCCGCGCCGCGGAGGGAGTGACCTCGTGACCGCCGCTGCCCAGGCCGGCGGGTATCAGAGCGGCGGGCCGCTGCGGATCGCCATCCTCGGCGGCACCGGCGGGATCGGCGGGCGGCTGCTCGCCTGGGCGGTGGACGCGGGGCACCCGGTGCAGGTGCTGGCGCGTACCGCAGGGGCCGTGCCACGCCGCCCGGGGATCACCGTCACCGAGGGGGATGCCACCGACCCGGCGGCGGTAGCGCACACGGTGACCGGCGCGGACGCCGTGCTGTCCGCGCTCGGCCCGCGGGGCGCGAAGGTGCCGCACCTGCTGGAGACCGCGGCAGTGACCGTGACGGCCGCCATGGCCAAGACGGGAGCGCGGCGGCTGATCATGGTCTCCGCAGCCGGCGCCTTCATCCGCGAGGACCCGGAGGCGGGCACGCTGGTGAAGCTGATCCTGCCGGCCATCTTCGCCAAGCCGTTCGCCGATGTCCGCGCGATGGAGCGGCTGGTCCGGGGCACCGACCTGGACTGGACGCTGGTCCGGCCCACCCGCCTGGTCAACGACCCGGGCACCGGCCATTACCGGGTGCGCGACCGTTACCCGGCTCCCGGGCTCACCAAGATCGCCCGGGCCGACGTGGCCCACTTCATCACCGGCACCCTGCAGGCGGGCAGTTACCTCCGCCAGGCCCCCGCCATCTGCTGGTAGCCCCCCGCGTCCGCCCTTGGTCGCCCCGCGCGTCCTCCATTCGTGATCATGAGCTGGGTGCCGTTGGGACGGCACCCAGCTCATGATCAGCAACCCCCGGTGAGGTGGGAGTGGCCTGCGGGACCTGTGCGGCGAGCGGGCCGGTGCGGAAGCGGTGCCATCCCTCCGGAGCGGCGGCCGGGCTGGGCGGGCCGGGCCGGGCTGGGCGGGCTGGGCTGGGCTGGGCGGGGCGGGGCTCAGCCCGCGGCGTCGGAGATCGCGGCGTCGACCTCGGACTGGCGGGCGGCCAGCTCGGCGGCGTGCCTGGCGGCGCCGGCCTTCTCCCGGTCGATCCGGTCCGCGATGTCCTCGTCGTCACGCATCAGCTCCTCGAGGTCGCTGCTGGCCGCGTCCAGGACACCGAGGTCCGCGAAGGCGTGCCGGACCTTCGGGCCCCACAGCCCGATGTCCTTCACGCACGGCACGATCCGGCTGAACAGCAGCGTGCGGAAGGCCTGCTGCACGGGGGAGTGCTCGGTGAACTCCAGGCACTCGGCCACGTCATAGCCCATCCGGTCCCACACCTCCTGGGCGCGGAACCGGTTGCGCATCAGGTAGCAGCCCTCGACGACGAACTCCTCGCGGTCGGCCCGCTCGCCCTCGGTCAGCCCGGCGTAGTGGTCGCGCAGCGCCAGCCGGCCGAACGCGACGTGCCGGGCCTCGTCCTGCATGACGTAGGCGAGCAGCTGCTTGACCAGCGGGTTCTGCGCGATGTCCCGGTGCACCCCGAAGGCGGCCAGGGCCAGCCCCTCGATCAGCACCTGCATGCCCAGGTAGGGCAGGTCCCACCGGCTGTCGCTCAGCGCGTCGGACAGCAGCTGGGCCAGGTCCGGGTTGACCGGGTAGTACAGCCCGATCTTCTCCCGCATGAACCGGGAGTACAGCTCGACGTGCCGGGCCTCGTCCATGGTCTGGGTGGCGGCGTAGAACTTGGAGTCCATGTCCGGCACGGACTCCACGATCCGGGCCGCGACCGTGAGCGCGCCCTGCTCGCCGTGCAGGAACTGGCTGAACAGCCAGGACCCCAGGTGATGGCCGAGCTCCTGGCGCTCGGAGTCGTTCAGGATCTCCCACTGCCGCGACCCGTAGATGGGGACGAAATCGTCCGGAGTCCCCATGATGTTCGTGGGGTCCACCGGCAGGTCCCAGTCGATCCGCCTGGCCGCGTCCCACTGCTTGTCCTTGCCCCGCTGGTACAGGTCCAGCAGGCGGCCGCGGCCGTCGTCGTATTCCCAGCTGAACCGGGCCGCGCCCGCCGCCGGGACGTCCCAGGTTCCGGCCGGCACAGGCGTCGTGTAGTGCTCGTACGTGCTCACGGGAGCCTCCGGTGAGACGCGGGGGAGGGCGGGAACCCGGGCCTCGGTTCCTTACTACCCAGTAACCGGGAACGGCGCAATGGCTGGCCGCTACTCGTGCACCGAGGGCTCGTGGTCGGCGTGGCCGGACGGCTCCAGCTGGAAGGTGGAGTGCTCCACGTCGAAGTGACCGCGCAGGCATTCCTGCAGCCGGTCCAGGATGCTGGGGCCGCACCCGCTGGCCAGCGTGGCCTCCTTCACCACCACGTGCGCGGACAGTACCGGCAGCCCGGAGGTGATGGTCCAGGCGTGCAGGTCATGCACGTCCAGCACGCCGTCCAGCCCGTTGAGATGCTGGCGGACCTCGGTCAGGTCGATCCCCCGCGGGCTGGCCTCCAGCAGCACGTCCAGCGCGTCCCGGAGCAGCCGCCAGGTCCGGGGCAGGATGAGCACGCCCACCGCCAGGGACGCGATCGGGTCGGCCCGGGTGAACCCAGTGCCCGCGATGATGGCCGCGGTGACCAGCACGGCCAGCGCGCCGAACGTGTCCGAGGCGACCTCCAGGAACGCGCCGCGCGCATTGAGGCTCTCGGCCTGGGCGTGGCGCAGCAGGAGCATAGAGGCACCGTTCCCGGCCAGCGCGACGCAGCCGAAGACGGCCATCAGCCCGGCGCCCACCGGCTGCGGCACGGCCAGCCGCCGGACCGCCTCCACCAGGATGAACGCGGCCATGCCGAACAGCAGCAGGGCGTTGGCCGTCGCGGCCAGGATCTCCAGCCGGGCATACCCGAAGGTCCGCCGCTCCGTGGCGGGCTTGCTGGCGAAGTACGCGGCCAGCAGGGACAGGCCGACCCCGGCCGCGTCGGCGGCCATGTGCCCGGCGTCGGCCAGCAGCACCAGGGAACCGGACACCACGGCCCCGATGACCTCACCGGCCGCGATGACCAGGGTGATGCCCAGGACCACCGCCAGCGTGCCGCGATGGCGGCCCGTGGCGGTCAGGGCGTGATCATGCGCGTGCCCATGTCCGGGCGTCATCGTGCCGACAGCTCCCTTGCCAGCCCGGCCGGTCAGGCCTCCTGCCCGTCATCCGGCTTCCCCCGGTCACCCCGGGGCGGTTTCCCTGCAGAGTCTTCACCATCGCCGGGGCCGCCGGCACCCGGGAACAGCAGTTCATAGGCCGGGTTGATCATGACCGGCCCCTCCTCGCGCAGGCCGACCGGGCCCCGGAAACGCACCCGCGCGCCGCAGATGATGCCCGGGATGTGCGAGCGGCCGTAGAACAGCGCGGTCAGGTCGCCGGTGGAGTCGGCGATCTCGGCGGCCAGCACCGAGTTCCGCTCGACCGGGCGGATCTCCACCGCGCGGATCCGGCCTTCCACCGTGGCGCGCCCCGGGCTGGTCAGCGAGCCGATCGGGCTGACCCCGGCCGAGGGGGCAGGCCGGTCATAGTTCGGATGGTCCCCGCCGGCCGCCGGGGCCCGGCGCCGCCCGCCCGCGCCGCGGCCCGGCCGCCGGCCGCGCAGCAAGGCACGCAGCGGGGACGGGTGCGCCGCCGCGGTCTCCGGGGGCAGGCCAGTCTCCTGGCCCGGGACGGGCGGCTCCGCGTCCGTGCCGGTCCCCTCGGTGGCCCCGTCCGGGCCGGCCTTCCCGGCGGCCGGCTGGCTGCCGTCGCCGGCCGCCGGGCGGATGACCCCGGAGGCTTCGGCGTCCGCGACATCCCCGGTGCCGCCGGAGCCGGCCGGGAGGACCGGGCCGTCCGCGCCGCGCTCGGCCGAGCCGTCCGCGGCGGGTGCGCCCCCGGCGGCCTGCGCCGCCTGGCCCGCTGGCATCTCGGCGGCCGGGCCGGAGCCCGAGGGAGGGCCGTCCGCCACGGCGCGGCCGGCCGAGTCCGTGGCGGGCGCGGCGGCCGTCGCCATCACCTCGACCTTCTCCTGCTCGTGGGCAGCCTGCTGGGCGTGCAGCACCTCGAGCCTGCTCCGCACGTCAAACGGCACGATGGTCGCCGCGACGTGCGGGATGCGGCTGACCACCCCAGCGATCTTGTCGGCGGTGCGGTCATGCAGCAGACGGCCGAGCAGCGGCGAGTAGCTGCGCCGGGGCAGCACGATGGTGACGTGCGTCCCCGGCTGGGCCGCCTCCGCGCTGGCCAGTTCGGCGGCCGCGCGGGCGACCCGGCGGTCCGGGCAGTCGATGAAATCGAGCACGACACCGCGGTCGGTGCGCGACCATTCCTCGCGCAGCCGGTCGGCCTGCTGGGTGTCGATCACGAAGTGGACGGCCCGCAGCGTGGTGGGCCGCAGGCTGCGGGCATAGCGCAGCGCGGCGATGGTGGCCAGGTCGAAGCTGTCCACCAGGACGTAGACGACACGCCGGGTGTACTTGGGTGGCTCCGGCGGTCTGGGCCGGTCCCCGATCCGCTCCAGGACCTGGGATTCCAGCCGGTACTCCCGGTTCAGCCGGATGAAGGCGTAGACGCCGACCGGGAAGACCACCAGGACCAGCCAGGCCCCCTCGGTGAACTTCACGACCGCGAAGATCACCACCACGAGCGTCGTGAACACCCCGGCTACGAAGTTGATGACCAGGCGGCGGCGCCACGCGGGCTCCTTAGCCCGGATGTGATAGCGGGCCATGCCGAACCCGGCCAGGGAAAAGCCGGTGAACACCCCGATGGCGTAGAACGGCACCAGGTTGTTGGTGTTGGCCCCGACCGCCAGCAGCAGCACACACGCCAGGATCGTCAGCACGATGATCCCGTTGGAGAAGACTAGCCGCTGGCCGCGCTTGCTCAGCCAGCGCGGCAGGAACGAGTCCTCGGCCACGAAGCTGGTCAGGAACGGGAACCCGCTGAAGCTGGTGTTGCCGCCGGTGAACAGGATCGTGATAGCGCCCGCCTGGACCAGGAAGAACATGATCCTGCCGACGAGGGAGGACCCGAAGATCAGGTTCGCTTCCTGGGATACCACGGTGGGGACGCCGCTTACGTAGGGCACCGCGTGGGTGGAGTGGGCCAGCCAGGAGATGCCGGCGATCAGGAACGCGACGATGCTGCCCTGGGTGACCAGGATCTGGCGGGCATGCTTGCCTTCCGGCGGCCGCAGTGCGCTCACCGCGTTGGAGACCGCCTCGATGCCGGTCAGCGAGGAACCGCCGTTGGCGAAGGCGCGGGCCAGGAAGAAGATGGCGAGCAGGGAGTACACGCCGTGATAGCGGTCCATCACCGTCACTGTCCCGGCGTGCCAGATGACGTGGTGCAGGTTGCCGGTCAGCTCGCGGGCTACGCCCACGACGATCATCAGGCCGACCGAGCCGGAGAACAGGTAGGTCGGCAGCGCGAACGTCTTGCCGTTCTCCCGGACCCCGCGCAGGTTGACGTACGCCATGATCAGGGTGGCCGCGACGGCGATGATCAGCAGCGTCGCGGTGTCCCCGAGCGGCCTGCCGAGGGCCGGGAACGTCGACAGGATCGCAGCGCTCCCGGCGGCGGTCTGCACGGCGACCGTGACGATATAGTCGATCATGAGCGCTACAGCGGCTATCTGGGCCACCCGCGGGCCGAAATTGTCCCGGGCCACCACGTAGGAGCCGCCGGCCCGGGTGTAGACCGTGACCACCTCACGGTAGGACAGCACGACCAGCAAGACGCCGAACAGGATCACGCCGGTCATCGGCAGCAGGATGGTGAAGGCCGCGAAACCGAAGAACGGCAGCAGCTCGTGCAGGATCAGCTCGGAACCGTAGTTCGCGGAAGAGATCCCGTCACAGGACAGCACGCCCAGGGCGAGCGGCTGGGACAGCCGCTCGCTCGCTAGCTGCTCGTTGACCATGGGCGGCCCGAGCAGCCTGCGCTTGAGGGTATAGGAGAACCCCTCCGGCAGGTCACCCCGGCCGAGGAGACCCACTGCTTTCCGCGTTGCCACCTGCTGTGCCCTTCGCTTGCCTGATCCGGCCTTCATACCATCGCCGGCCCAGAGCTCCGACCAACGGGGCATACCGCTGATACCCGCCCGGGACCCGGCCTAGCCCTGGCCTAGCCCAGGTCTAGCCCGGCGTTAACACAGCCTTAGCGGCGCCACTCAGCCGATGCCGAACCACCCGAGCACGGTGAAGCCCAGCAGCAACAGGCTCATCGCCGAGATGGCGACCGTGCAGATGGTGGCGGCGACCTTGAACGCCGGCCCATTGGCGGCCGCGCCGAGCAAGCTGCGGCGGTTAGTCAGGATGAGGATGTAGGCGAGGATGACCGGCGTCACGATGCCCTGGAGTACCTGGGTGCCGATCAGCAGGGTGATCAGGTTGATCCGGGTCAAGGCCAGCGCCGCGCCGATGATCACCTGCACCGTGAACAGTCCCAGGAACAGCCGGGCCTCGGTGAACCGGCGGG
This sequence comes from uncultured Actinomycetes bacterium, assembly GCA_963829725.1. GTDB lineage: Bacteria > Actinomycetota > Actinomycetes > Streptosporangiales > Streptosporangiaceae > RYN-230. Next base: position 131,244 of record CAWHJW010000003.1, read on the forward strand.
AGATGGAGCGCTCGACCCCGACCGCCTCGCTGATCGCGTACGCGCTGGACAGCGGGACCACCGCGCCGGCCAGCGCGGACGCGCCGATCAGGCCGAACGCGAACAGCAGCTCGGCGGCCGCCCCGGCCACCGGGCGCAGCGCCTGGGCGGCCTCCTTAGCCGAGGTGAGCGGGCCGTGGCCGCCGATGACGGCCGCGGTGGCGATGATGATGGTGACCGAGATTACGCAGGCGAACAGGGCGCCGGAGATGGCGTCGATCCGGGCCCGCGGGTAGTCGGCCGCGTCGGCGCCCTTGTCCACCACCCCGGCCGCTGCGTACAGCTGCATGTACGGGCTGACCGTGGTGCCGATCAGCGCCACGCCCAGCAGCAGGAAGCTCTTGGTGTACAGGAAGTGCGGGATGACCAGGTTGGTGCCGACTTGTGCCCAGTTGGGGTGGCCCAGGATCGCGGCGATCGGGTAGGCGAGGAACGCTAGCGACAGGATCAGGAAGATCCGCTCCGCGTACCGGTAGGAGCCGAACACCACGAGCGCCCAGATAGCGACCGCGGCGATGGGAATGATCACGTACCGGCTCACGCCCAGCAGCTGGAACGCCGCCCCGATCCCGGCGAACTCCGACACCACCAGCCCGGTGTTGGCCAGCAGCACGCAGAACAGCGCCACCCCGGTCAGCCGCAGGCTGAACTCCTCCCGGATCAGCGCGGCCAGGCCCTTGCCGGTGTGCGTGCCCAGCCGGATCGCCATCTCCTGGACCAGCACCAGCGCGAAGGTGACCAGCACCATGAAGAACAGCGTGCGGTAGACGAACTGGGACCCCGCCGAGGCGTAGGTGGCGATCCCGGCCGCGTCGTTGCCGGCGTTCGCGGCCACCACCCCCGGCCCGGCAATGGCCAGGATCATCCAGATCCGGCCCCGGCGGGACCGGATGAGCCGCACGCCACCCGCGCGGACCCGGGTCAGCGAGGTCATCCCGCCCCGGGCCCGCGGGCGGGCCGGGTCCAGCCCGGCGGCCGCCTCCTCTTCCCGGGCGCTCACTGGAGCAGCCTCGGGAAATGCAGCCGGCCGTGCCCGGGCACCAGGGCATCCAGGACGTCATCGGCGAGGATGCGGCCCAGCGGGCGCCCGTCGTCGTCCACCACCAGCAGGGAGGACCGCCGGGATTCCACCAGCTCGGTGGCGACCATGTCGAGGTCCGCGTCGGGGTGCAGCGTCAGCGGCGGGTTGTCCGGGTCAAGCAGCTCGCCGAGCCGCTGGCCCGGCTCCGCGACCAGCAGGTCGAAGGCGGGAATATCGCCGAGCAGCACGCCGCCCGCGTCGAGCACCGCGACCGAGTCGATCTCGGTCCGGTGCCCGGACAGCTCGGCCAGCCGCTGGCTGACCTGGGTCACCGTCTCCTCCGGCGAGGCGGAGGCGATCACGCTGGTCATGATGCCGCCCGCCTCGTCACCCGGGTAACCGAGCAGCTTGACCAGCTCGCGCTGGACCGCCTGCGGCATCCTGGTGAGCAGCGCGACCTGTTCCTCCTCGGTCAGGTCCCGCAGCGCGTCCACGCCCTCATCTGGTTCCATCCGGGCAATCAGGTCAGCCGCCTTGGCCGGCTCCACCTCACGCAGCAGCGCCGTCAGCTCGTGCGGCTCCATCTCCTCCAGCGCGTCCGCGGCCAGGTCCTCGCCGAGGCTGTCGAGGACCTCCTGCCGGCCCGGGCGGCCCAGCCCCTCCAGCACGTCAGCCAGCTCGGCCGGGCGGAGCCGGCGCAGCGCGCTGTGCGGGGTGCGCAGCTTCACCGCCGCCGGGCCCTCCGCCGAGCCGTCCCCGAAGGACTCGATCGCCGACCAGTCGATCACCCGGTCGGGCGTCGGGTGCCAGCGGAACCGCCAGGGCCCCAGCCTGCGCAGCAGCGTCTGGAGGCTGACATCCACGCCGACCAGGTGGATCAGGTCGCCCACCTGGGCCAGGTACAGGTCGGCCGCCCGGATCACCTGGATCTCGTCGGTGTCCACCAGCTGATGATCGAGGATGTCCCGGGCCAGCAGGACCTCGCCTTCCCGGCGCTGGAACTCGCGCAGGTCCAGCCGGGCCGTGCGCAGCCGGACCGAGCGGCGGTGCAGCTCGGCAATGGCCGATGCGTCCAGGAACGACCGGCGCCGCCCGACCCGGATCACGATCCCGGTCACCACCGGGTAGGTCTCCCCGCCATGCACCTTGGCCAGCAGGTCGGTGACGTGGCCGACCTCGTCGCCGACCTGGTTGAGCACCGGGCGGCCGATCAGCCCGGCCAGCGACACGATGTCCTGCCGGAGCTGGCGGGAGGCAAGGGCGCGGGGGGACGGCTGGATGAGGCGGCGGGGCAGCGAGGAGCCGTCGCGGCGGCGTGGCCGCGCCGGGTCCCGGTGGCTCCCGAAGAACCGGTCGGACACAGGACCTCCTGCGGTCCGCCGGCCGCCCCGGTGGCTAGGGCATGCGCCCCGGCCCGCGGTAACTGGCCGGCGATGGGCGGGATAGCGACAGACACCTCCCGGCGACCCGGCCCATGGCGGCGGCCGTGATCGCCGGGGTTGTACTGGAGGGGTCACCCAGCACGGCCGTCACCTCCTCGCTCTGGCTCCGTGTTAGGGCACAGCCCGACCTGGTGACCCTACCCCGGAACGCGCAGATAACCGGAATCTCCGGCCCGAAGACGGGCGGTGGGGTTCACGGGCCGGTCGCTTTCTGTTCATCGGGCCGGTCATGCCGCCGCGGCACGGTGATGGAACACTGGCCCTATCGCCTGCGACCAGCGACCGGCGGCTGTCACGGGCCCGCCCGGGCCATGGCCGGCCGGGTCGTGCGCAGAGGGGAGATGCCCGGCATGGCGACGACACCAGCAGGCAGTCAGGCCACGGCTGAGACCGGGCGCACCATCCACCTGTCGGAGCTGCTCAAGCGCCCGATCACCGACAGCCGGGGGGAATCCCTCGGCCGGGTGGACGACGTCGTCGTGGCACTGCCCGGCAATCCCCTCCCGGTGATGAAGGGCATCGTGGCCAAGGTGGGCGGCCGCGAGGTTTTCATTCCGGTCGAGCAGACGGGCGCCTTCGACGGCACGGAGCTCAAGCTCGGCACGGCCAAGCTGGATCTGCGGCGCTTTGAGCGCAGGGACGGCGAGGTGCTGCTGCGCGCCGACGTGCTGGGTCACCGGCTCATCGACGTGCGGAGCGCCCGCCTGATCCGGGCGGCCGATCTTGAGCTAGGACAGCGGCGGGGTCCGGACGGAATCGAGCAATGGGTGCTCGCGCGAGTGGACACCCACCGCCGGCGGGGCGGCCTGCTGCGCTTTCTCGGCACGGGTGGCGGGGACCATGTGGAGCACGCCTTCCGTGACTGGTCCCGTTTCGAGCCGCTGATCGGCCACGCCAGCAGCGCCGGGCTGCGCGGGCAGTTCGGCCGGCTTCGCCGGCTCAAGCCCGCGCAGATCGCCGACCTGCTCGAGGAGGCGTCCAAGGAAGAAGAGAACGAGATTCTCGGTCATGTGCACGCCGATCCCGAACTCGAGGCCGACGTCTTCGAGGAGCTGGACGAGGACCGGGCCACCCGGCTGCTCGGCGAGCGCAGCGACGCGGAGATCGCCGAGGTGCTGGCCAGGATGCGGGCCGATGACGCGGCGGACGCCATCGCGGAGCTTCCGCAGGAGCGCAGGCAGCCGGTACTCGACCTGCTCCCCCCCGGCCAGCGGACCAAGGTGCTCACCTTGATGGGCTTCAACCCGACCAGTGCGGGCGGGCTGATGGGGGTCGATTTCCTGGCCCTGGCCGACGACCTCGCGGTGGCCGACGCGCTGGACGCGGTGGGCCGCGCGGAGAGCCTCCAGCCGGAGGCCCTGACCAGCGTGCACGCGGTGGATGCCAGCGGCCGGCTGGGTGGTGTCGCCACCGTGGTGCGGCTGCTCCAGGCCGATCGCGGCACCCCGTTGCTGGATGTCTGCGACACCGACCCGGTGCGGGTCGGGGCGGACACCGACGTGGTCGATGTCGCGGTCCTGATGAGCGACTACAACCTGATTAGCGTCCCGGTCGTGGATGAGAACCGCCGGATGATCGGCCTTATCACGGTGGACGACGTGCTCGAGGTCACGCTGCCGGAAGACTGGCGGCGCAGAGAAACCGCCCAGCCACCGGACGCGCACCGGGGCAGCGGGCAGTGACTCAGGGGCAGGTCCCCGAGCCGGCCGCAGGACAGGGTGGCCCCGAGCAGGACAGGCCGGTGGGGGACGGTCCCGCACGCAAGGGCCCGGTGCGGGAGAGCCCGGTGCGGGAGAGCCCGGTGCAGTCCAGGCCCGGGCCGGACCGCGCGCCGCCGCGCCCGCCGCGGCGGCCGGGCGCTAGCCCGCAGGAAGCGCAACCGGCGCGGACGCTGTCGGCAGCACCCAGCGCGGTGCTCGACGAGGCGCACCTCGGCGACATCGAGGGCGCGCTCGGCCGGGTCAGGGTGGGCGACGGAGACGAGACCCGGCGGGGGCTGAAGCGCCGGCTGGTCACCTTCCTGGCCATCATGGGCCCCGGCCTGATCGTGATGGTCGGGGACAACGACGCCGGCGGCGTATCCACCTACGCCCAGGCCGGGCAGGACTACGGCTACAGCCTGCTGTGGGTGCTGCTGCTGCTGATCCCGGTGCTGATCGTCAACCAGGAGATGGTGGTCCGGCTCGGCGCGGTGACCGGCGTCGGGCACGCCCGGCTGATCAACGAGCGGTTCGGCCGGTTCTGGGGCTGGTTCAGCGTCGGCGACCTGTTCCTGCTCAACTTCCTGACCATCACCACCGAGTTCATCGGCGTCTCGCTCGCGCTGCGCTACTTCGGCGTCAGCCCGTACATCTCCGTGCCACTCACCGCCGTCCTGCTGATCGGCATCACCGCGAGCGGCAGTTTCCGCCGGTGGGAACGGGCAATCTTCCTGTTCATCGCGACCAGCCTGGTGCTGTACCCACTGGCGCTCGCCTCGCACCCGCATTACAGCCAGATCGCTTACCACCTCGTGGTCCCCGGGATCCAGGGCGGCGCCAGCTCGACCGCCGTGTTGCTCATCATCGCGATCGTGGGCACCACCGTGGCCCCCTGGCAGCTGTTCTTCCAGCAGTCCAACGTCATCGACAAGCGCATCACGCCCCGGTTCATCGGCTACGAGCGGGCGGACACCACGTTCGGTGCCGTCGTCGTGGTGGTCGGGGCGATCGCGATCGTGGTGGTGGCCGTGTTCGCGGTCCGCGGCACGAACCTGGCCGGGCACTTCACTAATGCGCTCGGGGTGGCCCGGGCGCTGGAGCACCACGCCTACTGGTACGGCGCACTGTTCGCCATCGTGCTCCTCGACGCCAGCATCATCGGCGCCTCGGCGGTTACCCTGTCCACCAGCTACGCGTTCGGCGACGTGTTCGGGCTGAAGCACTCCCTGCACCGGAGCTTCCGCGACGCCAAGCAGTTCTACCTCAGTTACACCGCGCTGGTGGTGGTGGCGGCCGGCATCGTCCTCATCCCGCACGCGCCGCTCGGGCTGATCACCACCAGCGTGCAGGCCCTGGCCGGGGTGCTGCTGCCCAGCGCCAGCGTGTTCCTGCTCCTGCTGTGCAACGACCCGGAAGTTCTCGGCCCGTGGCGGAACAAGCGCTGGCTCAACGTGCTGGCCACCATCATCATCGGCGTGCTGCTCACCCTGTCCGGCACGCTCGTGGTCAGCACCGTGTTCCCGCACCTGAACGTGATCACCGTCGCGCTGGTGCTGGCCGTGACGCTCGTGGTCTTCGGGGGAGGAACTGGCCTGTGGCTGGAGATCAGGCAGCGCCGCGGCGCCCGCCCCCGGCCCACCCCGGTGCAGATGACGACGCAGGAGCGGCTCAACTGGCGGATGCCGCCACTGGCGCTGCTCAAGCCGGTGCCGTGGTCGGCGGGCACCAAGCTCGCCGTGCTGCTGCTCCGCGGCTACCTGGTGATCTCGGTGGTCCTGCTCGTCGTCAAGGCGATCCAGTTGGGCGGCGGCTGAGCTGGGAGCCGCGGCCGGGCCGACGACCGGGCCGGGCCGGGAGCCGGGCGTGGCCCGGGTGAGCCGCCGGTCAGCTGGCGATCCGCTGGTCGCTGAGCGCGGTGATCTCCGCCGCGGAGTAGCCCAGCTCAGCCAGGATCGCGCTGGTGTCGCGGCCCGGCGGTGGCGGCGGCGCTGGCTGGCCCGCGGGCGTCCGGCTGAACCGCGGCGCCGGGGCGGGCTGGGTCACCCCGGCCACCTCGGTGAAGGTGCCGCGGGCGGCATTGTGCGGGTGGCCGGGCGCGTCGGCCATGCTCAGCACAGGGACCACGCAGGCGTCCGACCCCGCGAAGGCGGCGGCCCACTCGTCCTGGGTCCGCTCGGCGAACCGGGCACTGAAGGCGGCCCGCAGGGCAGGCCAGCCGTCCCGGTCGAGCTGGCCGGGGAGGCCCGCCGGATCCAGCCCGAGACGGGCCAGCATCTCGGCGTAGAACTTGGGCTCCAGGGCGCCCACGGCGACGAACCTGCCATCGGCGGTCTGGTAGGTGTCATAGAACGGTGCCCCGCCGTCGAGCAGGTTGCTGCCGCGCTCGTCCCGCCACGCCCCAGCCGCGCGGAGGCCGTGGATGAACGTGGCCAGCAGCGCGGCCCCGTCCACCATGGCCGCGTCCACGACCTGGCCGCGGCCGGACCGCTCCCGCTCCAGCAGGGCCGCGAGGACACCCACGGCGAGCAGCATGCCGCCGCCGCCGAAGTCGCCAACCAGGTTCAGCGGCGGCACCGGGCGGTCGCCCGCCCGGCCGATCGGGTCCAGCGTGCCGGCCACCGCGATGTAGTCGATGTCGTGCCCGGCGGCCGGGGCCAGCGGACCGTCCTGTCCCCAGCCTGTCATCCGCGCGTAGACCAGCCGGGGGTTGCGCTCCAGGCAGACCTCCGGGCCGAAGCCGAGCCGCTCGGCGACCCCAGGGCGGAAGGCTTCCACGAAGACATCCGCGCGGCCGGCCAGCCGGAGCAGGACCGCTACCCCATCCGGCTCCTTGAGGTCCACCCGGATCGACCGCCGTCCCCGGGCCAGCGGGTCACCCGGCTGCACGACCGGGTGACCGGGGGCGGCGGGACGGTCCACCCGGATCACCTCGGCGCCCAGGTCGGCGAGGATCATGCAGCCGAACGGCGCGGGCGCGAGGCTTTCCAGCTCGACGACGCGCACTCCGTGCAGTGGACCCATGCCCCGCCCTCCCGTGGCTGCCTGCCGGCAGCCTAGTGCCGCCGCGCCGCGGCCCGCCGGGCGGAGCTGCGGCGCGGCACGGCGGCCGGGCCCGCGTCCGGCCGTCACCGGGTTTCCATGCGGATATGGGGCCCACGGATGGGTAAGGGAACGATCCGCTCGATCACGGAGAGCCACCTGGCCCGCCCCTCATACACCGACACCATGTAGGAGCCGAGGAAGCGCCAGGCGATCGCCATCACGACGGCCAGGGCCACGATGGTCCGGGTGAAATCCATCACAACCACTCGGCTTTGAAGAGGGCCACGCCGAGGTAGCGGAACACCGCGATGGACAGGGCGAGGAGACAGCGCCCCGGGCGGGGTGGAGAAACGGTGAATAAGATCCAGTGCGGCCTCGAGCGCCCGGCTGGCTCGTCAGCCGCCCGCCGCCATCCCGGGTGAACCTGGGACCAGGCCCGGCGACCACGTATTCTCGCGACATGCGCGGTTATACGCAGGACAAGGACGCCTACCTGAAGCGCTTGCGGCGGATCGAGGGCCAGGTACGCGGGCTGGAGCGCATGGTCGAGGAGGACGTCTACTGCATCGACGTGCTGACCCAGGTCTCGGCGGTGACCCGGGCCTTGCAGGCGGTGGCCCTCGGGCTGCTGGAGGAGCACCTCGGGCATTGCGTCAGCGAGGCCGTGCGGGCGGGCGGCGACGAGGGCCGCGAATCCGTGCGCGAGGCCGCGGCGGCGATCTCCCGCCTGGTCAAGTCCTGACGGTGCTAGCCCGGGGGGCGCCCCCCCGGGCTAGCACCGCTGCCGCCGTCCCCGGGCCACTCGTGCTCAGGGCCGGCCAGCCGGGCGAACGCGCGCAGGTTGGCCAGGCTCTCGCCCCGCTTGACCCGCCACGCCCATTCCCGGCGGATGGACGAGGCGAACCCGATCGCCAGGGCCGGGTCGAAGTTCTCGTCGGAGTAGGTGAGCACGCAGCCCAGGACCCGGTCGATCTCTGCGGTGTCCACCGCGCCGAGCGGCAGCCGCCCGACCAGGTACACGTCGCCCGCTTTGTCCAGCGCGAAGTGCACCCCGTACATCCGACCGTTGCGTTCCAGCAGGTACCGGTAGAACCGCGCGTGGGCCTCGTCGGGCTGCCGGCAGAAGAACGCCTCCACATGCAGGCTGTGCCGCCCGGCGATGAGCCAGGTCATGGTGGCCAGCTTGTGCTGGCCCTCCAGCCGGACCAGGTAACTCCCCGGCTGGGCGCTCTCCCAGTCCAGCCCGAGCTCGGTCAGGGACGTCTCGATGGCCACCGCCGCAGCTCGCTGGGTCACTGTGGCCGAGGGGTCGTTCGGTATCGGGGCGGTTGGGGGGGCTGGCTCGGTCATGATTCCCCATCCTGCCGCATGCCGCCGCGGCCACCCGGACCGGCGCCGGCCGGCAGGCGCTGGCGGTTCAGGAGGGCAGCGCGCCGGTGAACCGGTCCGGGGCCGCCACGCTGGTCATCGCGCCCGCGTACACCCCGAGCAGCCGGTCCACCGTGCGGGACCAGCCGAACCGGGACGCGTGCGCCACGCCGCCACGGGACAGCGACTCGCGCCAGCGCGGCGCCGTTATCAGCTCGCGCATCGCCCGCGCGTAGCTGGCCGGATCATGGCCGGCGACCAGCAGGCCAGACTCGCCGTGCCGGACCGCGGTGCGCAGCCCGCCGACCGCCGCCGCGATCACCGGGGTGCCGCACGCCTGCGCCTCCACCGCCACCAGCCCGAAGGACTCGGAGTAGGAGGGCACCATGACCACCGTGGCCGCGCGGTACCAGTCCGCCAGTTCCGGCTGCGGGCACGGCGGCTCCAGCCGGACCAGGCCGGCGATGCCGAGGCTGCGGGCCAGTTCGGTGAGGCCGTCAGGGTCGGCCCGGCCCGTCCCGCTTGGGCCGCCCACGAAGGCGAGCGTCAGGCCGGCGGCCAGCTCCGGATCGTCCCGGACCAGCCGGGCGGCGGCGCGCAGCACGATGTCGGGGGCCTTGAGCGGCTGGACCCGGCCGGCGAACACCACCACGGTGCCCTCGGCGGGCAGCCCGAGCCGCCGGCGGGCCGCCGCGGCCGGGCCGGGCCGGAACACCGACAGGTCCACCCCGGGGTTGACCGTCCATACCTTGGCGGGATCCGCCCCGTACAGCGCCACCAGCTGGCGCGCTTCCTCGTCGGTGTTCGCCACCAGCCGGTCGGCCACCGAGACCACTTCCGTCTCGCCGCGCAGCCGCAGTTCGGGCTCGGCCGCGTCGCCCTTGGCCAGCGCGGCGTTCTTCACCCGGCCCAGCGTGTGCATCGACTGCACCAGCGGGACGCCCCAGCGCTGCCGGGCAACCAGGCCCACCTGCCCCGACAGCCAGTAGTGCGCGTGCACCAGGTCGTACCGGCCGGGGGCGTGCGCCGCCTCGGTGCGCAGCACCTCGGCGGTGAACTGGCACAGCTGCGCGGGCAGGTCAGCCTTGTCCAGCTCCTCGAACGGGCCGGCGGGCACGTGCCGGACCAGCACGCCCGGGACCAGCTCCGCGACCTGCGGGGCGTCCCGGGACACGGCCCGGGTGAAGATCTCGACCTCAACTCCGCGGTCGGCCAGCCGCTTAGCCACTTCCACCACGTAGACGTTCAGGCCCCCGGCGTCTCCGGTTCCTGGCTGTTCCAGCGGTGAGGTATGGACACTGATGGTCGCGATCCGCCGGGGGACGCGTCGCGGCACGGGCATGCACCTCCGATGAATGAACCACATGATTCATCACGATGTTCCCCGGCTCGTTCCCTTGTGCCCGGTTGCCAGGGGCTTTCGGCCTGGCCCGCGTCCCGGCCCGGGCCGATAGGCTCGGGCCCATGGCGACGCTGGTGCTGCTGCGGCATGGGGAAAGTGCGTGGAATGCGGAAGGCCTGTTCACCGGCTGGGTGGACGTGGGGCTGTCGGAGCGTGGTGCGGCCGAGGCCGCGAGCGGCGGGAAGCTGCTCCGCGACACGGGCGTGCTGCCGGACCTGGTGCACACCTCGGTGCTGACCCGGGCGATCCAGACGGCCAATCTCGCCCTGGAGGCGGCCAGCCTGCTCTGGCTGCCGGTCCGCCGGACCTGGCGGCTGAACGAGCGCCACTACGGCGCGCTGCAGGGCAAGAACAAGGCCCAGACCCGGCAGGAGTTCGGGGACGAGCAGTTCATGCTCTGGCGGCGGTCCTATGACGTGCCGCCCCCGCCGCTGGCCGACGACGACCCGCACTCCCCGGTGACCGACCCGCGGTACGCGACGCTGCCGCCGGACCTGTTCCCCCGGACCGAGTGCCTCAAGGACGTGCTCGGGCGGCTCATGCCCTACTGGCAGGACGCCATCGTGCCCGACCTGGCCGCGGACAAGACCGTGCTGGTGGTCGCGCACGGCAACTCGCTGCGGGCGCTGGTCAAGCACCTGGACGGCGTCTCTGATTCCGACATCGCCGGGCTGAACATCCCGACCGGGATCCCGCTCGTCTATGAGATCGGGGCGGATTTCCGGCCCAAGGTCCCGGGGGGCCGCTACCTCGACCCGGCGGCGGCCGAGGCGGCGGCCAAGGCGGTCGCGAACCAGGGTCGCTGACGCCGGCCGGGCCGGCCGGCCCGGTTTCGGCGGGCTGGGCCCGGTATGCCCGGCTGCCTGGCTGACTCTGGCGCAACGCGAGTATGGCCAGGTGCGGGCCGCTGCATGAATAGATGGGGAACACGGGCGGCATCCAGACGCTGGCCACAGACGATCCCGGCTGGTCCCGCATACCATCGAGCTGTGTGCGTGCCAGTGGCGGTGATCATGGCTGCGTGGGTCAGCGACGTCAGCGGCCTTGTGACGGGAGCCCTCGCGGCATGAAGATCCGGAAGGCGGCCAAGGCCCAGCAAGTGCTGGAGCTGTCCACCTCCCGCCTGCCGCCCGCACGGCTGCCGGCCGGCATCGCGGCCGTGCTCTCGGTGCTGTCCTCCTCGGCCGTGGTCATCGACAGCGAGGACCGCGTACTGCGAGCGAGCGCGGCGGCCCGGTCGTTCGGCCTGGTCAAGGGCGACCGGCTGATGGTCGGCGAGCTGCTGGCCCTGGCCCGGCAGGTGCGCCGCGACGGCGAGATCAGGGAAGGCGAGATCGAGGTCTCCGGCACCAAGTTCGGCGGCCGGACCACGAGCTTCGCGGTCCGGGTGGCCCCGCTCGGCTCCGGGATCGGCGGCGGTGGCCTGGTACTGCTGCTCGCTGAGGACCAGACGGAGAGCCGCCGCGTCGAGGAAGTGCGCCGTGACTTCGTGGCCAACGTAAGTCACGAGCTCAAGACGCCGGTCGGCGCGCTGGCCCTGCTGGCCGAGACCGTCGAGGACGCCGCGGACGACCCGGAGGCGGTCCGCCGGTTCGCCGGCCGGATGCGGCAGGAGGCGTCCCGGCTGACCAAGCTGGCGCAGGACCTGATCACGCTGTCCCGGATCCAGGCGGCGGAGCCCATCCCGGACCCGATCCCGGTCGATCTCAGCCTGGTTGTGGCCGAGGCGCTGGACCGGTGCCGGATGAAGGCCAGCGCCCACGGGATCGAGCTGGAGGCCCGGGGAGACGGCGGCCTGGTCGTGCTCGGTGATGAGGACCTGCTGGTCAATGCGCTGCGGAACCTCCTGGAGAACGCGGTCGCCTACAGCCCGGAGAAGACCCGGGTCGTCGTGACAACCACCCGGGTCGCCGAGGACGTAGCCGAGATCGCCGTGGCCGACCAGGGCATCGGCATCCCGCAGCGTGACCTGGAGCGGATCTTCGAGCGGTTCTACCGTGTCGACCCGGCGCGGTCCCGGCAGACCGGCGGGACCGGCCTCGGCCTCGCCATCGTCAAGCACGTCACGGCAGCACACGGCGGCAAGGTGACCGTCTGGAGCAAGGTCGGCGAGGGCTCGACCTTCACCGTGCGGCTGCCGATCGCCACCCGGCCGTGGGCTGCGGCCGGGAATGCCCTGCCCCCCGCCGCGTCATCCGCCATGGAGGCCTAGTGACCCGCGTTCTCGTTGTGGAAGACGAGGAATCGTTCAGTGACGCCCTGTCCTACATGCTCCGCAAGGAAGGGTTCGAGGTGGCGGTCTGCCCGACCGGCCCGGACGCGCTCGACACCTTCGACCGGGACGGGGCCGACCTGGTGCTGCTCGACCTGATGCTGCCCGGGCTGCCGGGCAGCGAGGTCTGCCGGACCCTCCGCGAGCGGTCGAACGTGCCGGTGATCATGCTGACCGCCAAGGACAGCGAGATCGACAAGGTCGTCGGGCTGGAGCTGGGCGCCGACGACTACGTGACCAAGCCATTCTCGTCCCGTGAGCTGGTTGCCCGGATGCGCGCGGTGCTCCGGCGCCGCGGCGAGCCGGAGGACGCCGCCGTGTCCACCCTGGAATCCGGACCGGTCCGGATGGACGTGGACCGGCATGTCGTCACCGTGCGCGGTGAGCAGGTCCAGCTGCCGCTCAAGGAGTTCGAGCTGCTCGAGGTGCTGCTGCGCAACACCGGCCGGGTGCTGACCCGGATGCAGCTGATCGACCGGGTGTGGGGGGCCGACTACGTGGGCGACACCAAGACGCTCGACGTGCACATCAAGCGGCTGCGGGCCAAGGTGGAGACCGACCCGGGCAACCCGCGGCACATCATCACCGTGCGCGGGCTGGGGTACAAGTTCGAGCCCGGCAGCTGACGCGCCGCTCCCGGCCCGTCCGCCGCGCCAGACGGGGCCGCTTCCGCCAGCCGGCGGCCGCGTCCCGTCAGGGTGTGGCGGCCGGTGTCGGCGTGGCGCCCGGTGACGCTGGTGCGGCGCCGCCGGCCCCGGCCCGCTGCTTGTGCTTCCCCGTCGGCGTGGCGCTCGGCGACGGCGCGGGCGAATAGGTCGAGTAGTACGAGGCCTTCGCCAGCACCGGCACGGTCAGTGCCACGCTGCCTGCGTTCTGGAAGTGCAGTACCAGCCGCACATCGGTCCCGCTGGTCAGGCTGTGCGTCAGGCCGCGCAGTACCACGGAGGGCACCGGCCCGGTGAGCAGCACGGTCTGGCCCTCAGCAATTGCCACGCTGCCGCCCGGGAGGCTCACCGAGCTGGCCGTGCCGGGCGCGGTGATGCTCACCAGCCGGTCCCGGGAGCCGGTATTGACCAAGGCGAGGAAGGCCCCCGCCGAACTTCCGGCCGGGAAGCTGCTGCCCGGGACGGGACCCAGCACGAACAGGTTGCGGATTCCCAGGTAGCCGGGGCCCCGCGCGGCGGGGAGCGTCTTGTTGATTCCGTTGACCGGCGGGTGCCACTGCAGGACCGGGGCGTTCAGGCCGGCCTCGCACCCGGCCAGGGCCGGGATCGCGACGGCCACCGCGATGGCGCAGATCCGCCGGAACACGGCCCGGTACCGGGCGCCCGGTACCGGGCCCTGGGGCCGGCGACGGCCCTGGGGTGCTTCTGTCGGGTTCGCCGGGGACGGCATGGGGGTCATGCCAGACGCGGAAGCAGGACGGCCGCGGAGGAGCATCGGGTGCTCTCCTCAGTAGTTTCGGGTGAACGACACCGGGACGGCTGAAAGCGTAGCGGCACCGGGTGCGGCGGCCGCCGCCGGCCCGCCGGCGGCCCGGGCCTACAGCCGGGCCTGCGCGGCAGCAAGGATCGTGCCCGAGGGCAGGCCCAGGCCCTGCGGAGTGCTGCTGCTGTCCAGCGCACGCAAGCTCTCTTCCAGCCGGACGCCGGGCCCCAGGTTGCGCTCGAGGCGGACCGAGCCGTCCCGGTACACCAGGACGACGGTCAGCCCGGCGGGCGGGTAAGCGGCTCGCAGCACGGTCCGCCGGTCCTGGATCAGGTGGGTCGCGGGCATGCCGCGCTGCTGGGCCAGGGCCCGGACCTGGGCCAGCGTGCTGCCGGCCGTCACGAAGTAGAGGCGGACCCGGGCGGCGTTCGCCTGGGCGGCGAGCTGGCGGGCCGCCGCGTCGCACCGGCAGGACGCCGGCACCAGCGCCAGCGCGGCGGGCCGCAGGTCCCGGAGCTGCACGGTCTGGTTGCCAGCCTGCACCGTGGCGTCCGGCAGGCCGGCCGGGGTGGCGGACGGGCTGGCCGGCCGGGGCGCGCTGGTGGCCTGCGTCGGCGGGGGCCCGAGGCGCCGGGCGGTGAACATGGTCAGCAGGGTCCCGGCCAGCAGGGTGAGCGCCAGGCAGCTGGCGAGCAGCGGCAGCACCATGCCGTCCTGCATCAGCGGGCCGCCGAGCCGCCGCAGCAGCCGCTGGCGGCGCTGGGTCCGGAGTTCCCGGTAATAGGCCTGGACATCCCGTTCGAGTTCCCTCGCGTCGTCGGGAATCTCGATATCCACCCGGGGCAGCCCGTACTCGTCCCGCTCCCGGTCCCCACCTGTGCTCACGAGCATCTTCTCCGGCCTACGCAGCCTCGTTATCTCCAGTATGTGCCTGCCGGCCGCCTGACGGCACGGTTTGCGCCGGCATGAGCTTGCCCTGGGGGTACCGGCGGCCTCCGCTGGAGGGCCCGGGGTGCCGGGCGGGCCACCGCTGGGGCGGGCGCGGGCGCCCCAGATCCGGCTGGGGCCGAGGCGTCCGCGACGGAATCAGCAGCAAATGCGACAATAGTCAGGACGGGCCGGCTGGCATCCGGACCCGCCCAGGCGGTCGGGCCGGGTCTGCGACACCCCCGGCGGACCGCTTTGTAAGTCTGGAAAAGGTCTATTGACCTGCACGTTTACCGTTGAACGTCAGGTGAACTGCCCCGTTGGTCGTGCTAAGATTGCTTTAGCGGAAGGGGTATGTGCCACATGACTTTTAAGGTCGGCGACACGGTCGTCTACCCCCACCATGGGGCTGCTCGGATCGAAGAGATCGAGACCCGTTCGATCAAGGGCCAGGACAAGACCTACCTGGTGCTGAAGGTCGACAAGGGTGACTTGACGGTCCGCGTTCCGGCGGATAACGCTGAGCTGGTTGGCGTGCGGGACGTGGTCGGGCAGGAAGGACTGGAGAGGGTGTTCGAGGTGCTGCGCGCCCCGCACACCGAGGAACCGACCAACTGGTCACGGCGGTACAAGGCGAACCTGGAGAAGCTGGCTTCCGGCGACGTGAACAAGGTAGCCGAGGTCGTCCGCGATCTGTGGCGCAGGGACCGGGAGCGCGGGCTGTCCGCTGGTGAGAAGCGGATGCTGGCCAAGGCGCGGCAGATCCTGGTCAGCGAGCTGGCTCTGGCCGAGAAGACCAACGAGGACAAGGCCGAAGCGCTGCTCGACGAGATCCTCGCCTCCTGACCCTGCCGCGGTATCCAGGTGGCCGGTCAACTGCCGCGGGTGGGGATCGGTACGGACGTACATCCGTTCGGTCCTGGCCGCCCGCTATACCTTGCTGGCCTGCTGTGGCCAGGGCACGAGGGCCTGGCCGGCCATTCTGATGGGGACGTTGCCGCGCATGCGGCGTGTGATGCGCTACTGTCCGCTGCTGGCCTCGGCGATCTAGGCGCCAATTTCGGCACCGCCGAGGCCCAGTGGGCGGGCGCCTCCGGGGTGTCGCTGCTGGCGGCCACCGCGTCTCTGGTGGCCGCGGCTGGATACCTGATCGGCAATGTGGCTATCCAGGTCATCGGGGAGCGTCCCAAGCTGGCCGGCCGCCGCCAGGAGGCGGAGAAGGTGCTCTCCGAGGCGCTCGGCGGGGTTCCGGTCAGCCTGTCCGGTACAACCACCGACGGGCTGGGTCTCACCGGCGGGCGGGAAGGCCTGGCCGCGGTGGCCACCGCGCTCGTCGCCGAGCGCCCCCCTCAGCCGCAGGGGTAGAGGCGTTCCGCGTAACCAGGGCCGTAGTGCCGCTCCAGTTGCTCCGCGGTCACTCCGGCGTCCGGCTGCACGCTGGCCACGATGCGCGCGGTCGAGGGCAGCGACCGGGGATTCCAGCTAGCCGGATCCCACAGCTTCGCCCGCATGAACGCCTTCGGGCAGTGGTAGAAGACCTCGGTCACGTTCACCAGCAGGGCGAGCACGGGACGGCTGCCCCGCACCGTCATGCTGTCGAAGAACGGCGCGTCCCGCAGCAGCCGGGCCCGCCCGTTGATGCGCAGCGTGTCCGGGCGGCCGGGGACCAGGAACAGTAGGCCGACCTGGGGATTGCTGAGGATGTTGCGGTATCCGTCGGCGCGGTTGTTCCCGGCCCGGTCTGGGATGGCGATGGTGGCGTCATCGAGCACCCGGGCGAAGCCCGGCGGGTCGCCCTTGGGGGAGACGTCGCAGCTGCCGTCCGCGGCGGCCGTCGCCATCAGGCAGAACGGTGACGCAGCCAGCCATTCACGGTCCCGCTGATGCAGTACCGGCCGGACCTTGGTCGCGGCGCGCCGTTCGGGCCGCCCGAGTAGTGCCTCGAGTTCCGCGGGGGAGGTCACCTCGGCGAGGTCGGTCGTGTGCGGCATCGAGTCCTCCGGCCGGTGCGGCTAACTCATCTCAGCCTAGCCAACCGTGCCGGGGCCGTCAGGACTCGTTGTCCGGATCCTCGTCCGGCGGGGTCGGGGTGCTGCGCAGCCGGTCGAAGTGCGGGGAGGGCGCGGGGACCGGTGCCCGCATCGGCTGGTGCGGCACGTGAATGCCGCCGGGCGGCCCGCCCGCCGGATGCTCCCCGCTGGCCTGCTCCCCGCTGGCCTGCTCCCCGCTGGCCTGCTCCCCGCTGGCCTGCTCCCCGCTGGCCTGGTCTCCGGCGGCCTGCTGTCCGCTGCCTGGCTGTCCTGCGGCTGACTGCTCCTGGGATGGCTGCTCGCCGGACGACTGCTCGCCGGCCGGCGGTTCCGCAGAGTCTCGCTGTCCTGCTGGCTGGTCGCCAGGCCGCTCGCCGGCCGGTGACGGGGTGGCCGGTGACGGGCTGGGCGATAGGGCGGCCGGTTCCGCGGGCGCCGGACCGTCGGCCGGTTCCCCGGTGGACGGCTCCGCGTTAACCGGTTCCGCGGGAGACGGTTCCCCGGGAGACGGTTCCCCGGGAGACGGTTCCGCGGGAGACGGTTCCCCGGTGGACGGCTCCGCGTTAACCGGTTCCGCGGGAGACGGTTCCGCGGCGGGCTGCTCCCCGGCGGGAGGGGGGATCTCGGCACCCCGCGGGCCCGCGGGAGTCTCGCTTCGCTCGCCCCCGGCGGTCCGTGTGGTCCCGTTCTGGCCGGGATGGGACGCCCCGTCCGCGGGCGGCTGCCCCGTGCGGCGCGGGATGACCTGGACGGTGCCGTCGCTGGCCAGGGCCGGTGCATCCGCGGCGGCCCGTCCAGGCTCGGCGCCACTGCGAGGTGCCTGGGGCGCCGGAGGCACCGCGGGCGCCATGGGCGCCGCCGCCGCGATCGGCGCCACGAGCGCTGGCGGCACCGGGCCGGCCGGCGCTGAGCCACCCGCTGCGCGCGGCTCGCCGGCACTGGCCCGTCGAGGCTCGCCGGTGCCCGCCGGATGCGGCTCATCAGCGCTGGCCATGGCGCGCGCCGCCGCCTCCCGTTCGGCCAGTGCCACGCGGGCATGACGGAACTGCCGCAGCATCGACAGCAGCAGGCTGAAGGCCAGCAGCAGCAGGACCCAGGGAAGCACCGCGACGGTGGCGGCCGACGGCCGTCGCGGGATGTGCGTGCCGGTCGCGTGCAACGCATCGGCCAGGGCCAGCGCGGCCAGCAGCACCAGAGCGGTCAGCCACGAGTAGCCGCGGCGCCACCAGCCCGCGCCGCGCAGCGACAGGACCGCGGCGCAGGCCACGACCAGCATCGCGTCGAAGATGACCGGGTAAAACCGGGCCAGCCCGGCGGACACCCCAGACGAGCGGGCGAGCTCGTGGATGCCCTGGTAGGAGAAGACGAACGCGCCAGCGGCCAGCACGACAACCCCGGCGATCGCGGCGATGAGGGCGACCAGCCGGAGCCTGGCATATGGGTCAGTGCTCCGGGACCCGTTCGCGGGGGGATGGTCGTTCATGGGGGCTACGGTGTCCTTCCTCAGGCCCTCCGCGCACTCGTAAAACGTCAGCGCCGGCTGACGTCAAGGGAGACGATATTGCTTGCCCGCCCCTGACTTGGGGAGATTCCCCCCAACCGCAGGTCGGCGGCGTGTTGCCCGGCGGCCTCGGGCCGCCCTTCCGGGGCCCGGCAGCGGGCGGTTCCCGGCATGCTCGCCAGCGGTCCGGGAACCCGGCCCGCTGGCGGCCGCCGGCCCTGGCCAGCAGGCGATTATCCGCGCCGGGCAGGCCGCCTGATCCCGTAGCCTTGCTGCGTGACGCTCCGCCTCTACGACACCGCTGCGCGCGCCGTGCGCGACTTCATCCCGCTGACCCCGGGAAAGGCGTCGCTGTACCTGTGCGGCGCCACCGTGCAGGCGCCCCCGCACATCGGCCACATCCGGTCCGGCGTGGTTTTTGACCTGCTCACCCGCTGGCTGCGGGCCAGCGGGTACCAGGTCACCTTCTGCCGGAACGTCACCGACATCGACGACAAGATCATCCGGGTGGCGGCCGGCGAGGGCGTGCCCTGGTGGCAGGTGGCGCAGCGGAACGAGCGGGCCTTCGCCCGCGCCTATGCGGTGCTCGGCTGCCTCCCCCCGGACGTGGAGCCCCGCGCCACCGGCCACGTACCCGAGATGATCACCTTGATGCGGCGGCTGATCGAGGGCGGCCACGCCTACCCGGCCGACGGTGACGTCTACTTCGACGTGCACTCCTACCCGGAGTATGGCGCCCTCTCCGGGCAGCGTCTCGAGCACATGCGGCCCGCCGAGGACACCGAAACCCCCGATGCTAAACGGGACCCCCGCGACTTCTCCCTCTGGAAAGGCGCGAAGCCGGGGGAGCCATCCTGGGAGACGCCGTGGGGGCCGGGCCGGCCAGGCTGGCACCTGGAATGCTCGGCGATGGCGACCAAGTACCTCGGCCCCGCCTTCGACATCCACGGCGGTGGCCTGGACCTGATCTTCCCGCACCACGAGAACGAGATCGCCCAGTCCCGCGCGGCGGGTGACGGCTTCGCCCGGTACTGGCTGCACAACGGGCTGGTCGGGGTGGCCGGCGAGAAGATGAGCAAGTCGCTGGGCAACTCGCTCCTGGTGGACGCGATGGTGACCCAGGTCAGGCCGGTGGAGCTGCGGTACTACCTGGGCTCGGCGCACTACCGCTCCGGCCTGGAGTACTCGGCCGAGGCACTGGATGAGGCAGTGGCCGCCTACCGGCGGATCGAGAATTTCGTGATCCGGGCGGCCGAGGTGGCCGGACCGGGCGGCGAGCCGGGGGACGACCCGGCCGCGCTGGCGGGTGCGCTGGCCGCGGCCGAAGCCGCCGGCGCCGGGACGGCCGGGGCGGAGGCCCCCGGGCCGCCCGCGGCGCGGGAACTGGTGCCGGCCGCCTTCGCCCGCGCGCTCGACGACGACCTGTCGGTGCCCCAGGCCCTGGCCGTGCTGCACGAGACCGTCCGGGCCGGGAACAACGCGCTCGCGGCGGGTGACACCGCCGCCGCCCGGCTGGCCGAGGTGCGGGCCATGCTGGGCGTCCTGGGCCTCGACCCGCTCGCTGAGCCCTGGGCCGAGGCCGGTTCCGGTGACGATCTGCGCAGCGTGGTCGACGCGCTGGTCGGGGTGGCGCTGGCCCAGCGGCAGGCGGCCCGGGAGCGGAAGGACTACGCGGCCGCGGACGTGATCAGGGATGGACTCCAGGAGGCGGGCGTGCTCATCGAGGACACCCCGCAAGGGCCACGCTGGGAGCTGAAGCGATGAGCGGCGCATCCGCGGGCGGGGCCCGGTCCGGGCGCGGCGGGCGGGCCAAGTCCGGTAAGCCCCGTCCCGGCACCGGCGGCTACGGCAAGCGCAAGCTGGAAGGCAAGGGGCCGACCCCGCCCGCCCACCTGCGGCCCGGGCACCCGGCCCAGCGGCGGGCGGCGCAGTCGGCCCGGCCGTCCCGCGGAGCTGACCGGACCGAGGCGGAGGGACGGGGACCGGGGGGGCGTTCAGACGGATCTGCGCCGGCCGCGGGGGCCGGGCCGCGGAGCCGGGCCGGGGCCACCGCCGGGCCGGGCGCCCGTCCGCCGTTCTCCCGCGGGCCTGCGGACCGGGCCCGCGGGGCCGGGGACGCCGCCGAGGTGGTGGCCGGGCGGAACCCGGTGCTGGAGTCACTGCGCGCGCGCGTGCCGGCGACCGCACTGTACGCCTGGCCGCGGATGGACAGTGATGACCGGGTGACCGAGCTGATCCGGCTGGCCGCCGACGCGGGCATCCCGCTGATCGAGGCGGGACGGCCGGAACTGGACCGGCTCACCGGCGGTGCGGTGCACCAGGGCGTCGCGCTGAAGATCCGCCCCTACGATTACGCCCACCCCGACGACCTGCTGGAACGGGCCGCCGAGCGGGGTGAGCCGCCGCTCATCGTGGCCCTCGACGCGGTGACCGACCCGCGGAACCTGGGTGCGATCGTCCGCTCGGTGGCGGCGTTCGGCGGGCATGGCGTGCTCGTCCCGGCGCGGCGCAGCGCGCACGTGAGCGCCGGGGCCTGGAAGGCGTCCGCGGGGGCGCTGGCCCGGGTCCCGGTCGCCTGGGCGCCGAACCTGGCCCGGGTCCTCGCCGCCTACCAGGAGGCCGGCCTGTTCGTCGCCGGGCTGGACGCGCAGGGGGACACCGTCATCGACGAGCTCTCCCTGGCCGGCGATCCGCTGGTGCTGGTGGTCGGGTCCGAGGGGCGTGGCCTGTCCCGGCTGGTGGCGCAGCGCTGCGACGTGCTGGCCCGCATCCCCATCGCGGCGGCGTCCGAGTCGCTGAACGCCGGCGTGGCGGCCGGCATCGCCCTGCACTCGGTGGCCGCCCGCCGTTCCGCCTGATCCGCCCGGCCCGGGACGGGCATAAGGTCATAGCGGCGGGGCGGACGGAGGTGATGGCGTGGACCGGGTGCGGATCGGGGCGCTGGGCGCCGCGCGGATCACGCCCGCGGCGCTGATCCGGGCCGCCCGGCGGGTGCCCGAGGTGACCGTGACCGCCGTGGCGGCGCGCGACCCGGAGCGGGCCCGCCGGTTCGCCGCCAGGCACCGGATCCGGCGGGTGCACGAGTCCTACGAGGCCCTGCTGGCCGACCCGGCCATCGACGCTGTCTACAACCCGCTGCCCAACGCGCTGCACGCACCGTGGACGCTGCGGGCCATCGAGGCCGGCAAGCACGTGCTGTGCGAGAAGCCGTTCACCGCCAACGCGGCCGAGGCCGCCGAGGTGGCCGCCGCCGCCAAGGCGTCGGGGCTGGTGGTGATGGAAGCCTTCCACTACCGCTACCACCCGCTGGCCCAGCGGATGCGGGAGGTGGCCGGCTCCGGGGCGCAGGCCGGCGGCCCGGCCGCCGAGATCGGCGCGCTGCGCTACCTGGAGGCCGCGCTGTGCTTCCCGCTGCCCCGGTTCTCCGACATCCGGTACTCGTGGGACCTGGCGGGCGGCGCCACCATGGACACGGGCTGTTACGCCATCAACTGGCTGCGCATGCTCGGTCCGGGCGAGCCGGAGGTGGTGTCGGCCGGGGCCAGGCTGCACGGGGACCAGGTGGACCGGTCCATGTCGGCCTCGTTCCGCTTCCCGGGCGGGGTACTGGGGCGGATGACCGCCTCGATGTGGTCGGCCCAGGTGCTCCGGCTGGACGCCAAGGCGGTCGGCGACCGCGGCGTGATGCGGGTCTTCAACTGGGTCAGCCCGCAGTTGTTCAACCGGCTCACGGTGACCGCCGACGGGTACACCCGGCATGAGCGGGTGAGTGGCGAGTCCAGCTACACCTACCAGTTGCGGGCGTTCGCCGGGGCGGTGCTCCGGGGTGAGCCGGTGGTCAGCACGCCGGACGACGCGGTCGCGAACATGACGGTGATCGACGCGGTCTACCGGGCCGCGGACCTCAAGCCACGCGGGACGCACTGAGCGGACCCCTGCCCGCGGTGTCCCGGCGCGCCACGTGGCGGTTCCCCGCGCCCAGCAGGGCGGGCCCGTGGCGCGGGCACTGGCCGCCGTCCTGCTAGCGCGCTATCGTTCGCTATGTGAACACCACCGGCAGTTCCTCGCCGGCCGAGGCCGGCGAGGGCGCCGCCAGCGATGGCGAGGCGGCCGCGGGACCGGCTGCCCCGGGGAGTGCCGGGCGCCGGACGGACTTCGTCCAGTCCCTGGACCGCGGACTGGCCGTGATCCGCTGCTTTTCCTCCGAGCACCCGTCCCTGACCCTGTCCGAAGTGGCCGAGCGCACCGGGCTGACCCGGGCCGCCGCCCGCCGGTTCCTGCTGACCTTGCAGGAGCTCGGGTACGTCGGCAGCTCCGGGCGCCAGTTCTCGCTGCGGCCCCGGGTGCTGGCCCTGGGCTACGCGTACCTGTCCTCGTTCAGCGTCTCGCAGATCGCCCAGCCGCACCTGGAGGACCTGACCGAGGAACTGCACGAGTCGTGCTCGGTGAGCGTGCTGGACGGCGACGACATCGTCTACGTGGCCCGGGCCTCAGCCAACCGGATCATGACCATCGCGCTGACCGTCGGAACCAGGCTGCCGCCCTACCCCACCTCGATGGGGCGGGTGCTGCTGGCCGGGCTGCCCGAGGCGGAACTCGACACGCACCTGTCCCGGGCCCGGCTGCGCAAGCTGACCGAGCACACGGTGGACGACCCGGACCAGCTGCGGGCCATCCTGGCCGATGTGCGGGCCAAGGGCTGGGCCGCCGTGGACCAGGAGCTGGAGGCGGGCGTCCGGTCCATCGCGGTGCCGATCCGGGATAGTTCCGGCCGGGTGGTCGCCGCCATCAACGCCAGCGCGCACGCGGCCCGGGTGCCGATGCGCACGCTGGAGAAGCAGTTCCTGCCCCGGCTGCTGGACGCCGCGCAGCAGATCGACGCCGAGCTCGCCTCCCGGATGGCGGTCGGCGGCCGCGTGGTCCGCTGAGTTCCGGGGGTCCGGGGTCCGGGGGGTCCGGGGGTCCGCCCCCGGGCTGGCAGGGGCTTATCCGCTGGCGAGGCGGGGTGCGCCGCAGGCGTGTCCGCTCCGAGCCGGCGGATGCGCCGGGGGGGCCGGGGGGCCGCCCCCGGGCTAGCAGAGCTATCCGTTCGCGCGGATGTAGCTGGCCAGCGCGGCGTCCGTGGCCACCGCCGGGCCGGCCTCTCCCGGAATCGCCGACTGTCCCGCCGGGAACTGCCGGGACACCAGTTCGGCCTGGATCTCCTGGAGGTGCGAGGGCAGCCCGGCGGACGGGCCCGGCCCGGGGGCGGCCGGCAGGGTCACCCCGGCCAGCGGGTCGTCGGTGCGCGGGGTGCTCAGCGTGAGCACGTCGCCGAGCCCGGGCGCGGCCGCGTCCCGCTTGGTCAAAGAGGGCAGCTCCCAGCGCTGCTGCACGGTCTTGAGGATCGAGGTGTGATCCAGCGGCGTGCTGCCGGCCGGCACCCGGAACACCGTGCCCGCCGCGATCAGCGGCGAGACGAGCACCGCGGGCACCCGGACGCCGAACCGGGTGAAGTCGAAGCCGAACTCGCCCGCGTCGGCGTCCGGCGGGATGGCCCCCGACGGCGGCGGCACGTGGTCGTAGAGGCCGCCGTGCTCGTCGTAGGTGATCACCAGCAGCGTCTGCGCCCAGCCGGGACCGCCGCGGACCGCCTGGTACACGTCGTGGATGAACTGCTCGCCCAGGGCCACGTCGTAGTTCGGGTGCTGGCTGTTCCCGGTCGAGCTCCAGCTCGGCTCCAGGAAGGTGAACGCGGGCAGCGTGCCCGCCGCCGCGGCCGCGGTGAAATCGGTGAACACGCCGAAGTGGCTGCCACCCGCGCCGCTGATGTCGGTGAAGGTGGCCTTGGTCAGCGGCTGGGCCTCGTAGCCGTAGATGGCCCAGGACATCCCATGGGAGTCCAGCAAGCCGAAGATGGACGGCGAGGTGAACGTGTGCGTCTTGTCGTCCATGTGGCCCTGGCTGGTCGCCGCACAGGTGAAAGCCCGGTTCGGCATGGTCTCGGTGGGCGCCGACGCGAACCACTGGTCGCAGACGGCGTACCCCCGGGCCAGGCCGGACAGTACCGGCAGCGCTTCGGGGGTGAAGCAGCCCATGATGTTGCTGGCGGTGGTGCCGGGCAGGATCGACCAGCCGCCCTCCCGGGACTGCTATCCCAGGGTGTAGGCGAAGTTCTTCACGTACCCGTCCACCGACGGCACCGTGGGGCTGGCCGGGACGTTGTCCGAGCCGAACAGCTGGTCGTTGGTGGCCATGTAGCCCTCGCCGGGGTCGGCGCCCGGCATGAAGTAGGCGTTCGGCGTGGTGGGCTCGATCTTGAACACGGTGACCGGCGCCCCGGTGGCGTCCGGGTTCGACTCCGAGCCGGTCAGGCCCTCGAAGGGCTGGCCGGCCGGTGACACGTTGCCCGCCGCGGTGTACAGGAAGCCGAGCATGTGGTCGAAGGACCGGTTCTCCAGCATCAGCACGACCACGTGCTGCACTGCGGACAGGTTGTTCTCACCGGGCATGACAGGCTCCGTTCCCCGCTCGCTGCGTTCCGGCTCGCGGCCCGGGGCCTGCGCCACTCGCCCGCCGCGTCGCTCATGCGCCACGCCCCGCCCGGGCGCGCGGCCACCATCGTGGCACGGGTCTGCCGCAGCCCGCAGTCATGCGCCCCGGTAAGGTCGCGCATATCGGCTTAACGTTGGGAGCACAGATGCGCCTCACCAAGCTGGAGCATGCCTGCGTCAGGCTGGAGAAGGACGGTGCCGTGCTGGTCATCGACCCCGCCGCGTGGAGCATGCCGCGGGCCATCCAGGGGGCCAGCGCGGTGCTCGTGACGCACGAGCATTTCGACCACTTGGACGCCGACGGGTTGCGCGCCGCGCTCGACGCCGACCAGGCCCTGGAGCTGTGGACGAACGCGAGCGTCGCCAGCCAGTTCGCGGGATTCGGCGACCGGGTGCACGTGGTGGACCATGGCGACGCGTTCCGCGTGGCCGGGTTCGACGTGCATGCCTACGGTCACCTGCACGCCGTGCTGCACCGGGACATCCCGGTCATCGAGAACACCGGCTTCCTCATCGACGGGTCGGTGTTCCACCCGGGTGACTCGTTCACCGTCCCGGAGGACCCGGTCCAGACCCTGCTGCTGCCGGCCAGCGGGCCATGGCTCAAGACCGGCGAGATGATCGACTACGCCCGCGAGGTGGCCCCCGAGCGGGGTTACGTCATCCACGAGGCGCTGTTCGGGGACACCGGGCTGATGGTGCTGCAGAACTTCCTGCCCATGTGCGGGAAGGACGAGGACACGTTCCGGATCATCGAGCCGGGCAGCACCGTCAACGTGTGACCGGCCTGCCGGGCAGGCGGCCGGCGCGGCTGAGCGGCCGGGCGGCTGAGCGGCCGGGCCGAGTGAGTAGGGCGCTACGGTCGTTAAGGCCTGATAGGAACGTGGCCATGCGCATCATGGGGCTGCGCGAGCGCCGGGCCCGGCTGGGCCTCCGGCACCACCTGGCGGGCACCGCGCGGGCCGCCACCCCCGCGGAGGCGGCCCGCGGGGTGGTCGCGCTGCATGCCACCGACCCGGCCTCGGTGTTCCTGGCCGTGGCCGCCCGCTGCGGGCCAGCCGGGACCCCGGCCGATGTCGGCCGCATCGAGCACGCGCTGTACACGGACCGGTCGCTGGTCCGGCTGCTCGGCATGCGGCGGACCATGTTCGTGGTGCCGGCCGGGCTGGTCCCGGTGGTCCAGGCCGGCTGCGCGCAGGCCATCGCGGCGGCGCAGCGCCGCCGGTACCAGCGGCTGCTGGCGGAGGCCGGGCTGGGCGACGGGCAATGGCTCCGCGAGGTCGAGGACGCCACCGCGCGGGCGCTGGCGGCGCGGGGTGAGGCGACCGGTGCGCAACTGGCTGCCGACGAGCCGCGGCTGCGGTCCCAGCTGGTGATGGCCGCGGGCAAGCCGTACGAGGCCCGGCAGTCCATCACCAGCTGGGTATTGCTGCTGCTGGCCGCGGACGGGCGCATCGTCCGCGGCCGCCCGGCTGGATCCTGGCTCAGCACCCAGTGGCGCTGGGCGCCCGCCGACGCATGGCTGCCGGCCGGCGTGCCCGAGCTGCCGCCGGAACGGGCCCGGGTGGAGCTGGCCCGGCGCTGGCTGGCCGCGTTCGGGCCGGGCACCGTGGCCGACCTGCGCTGGTGGACCGGATGGCCGGCCAGTCACGTCCGGCAGGCACTGACCGCGATCGGGCCGGCCGAGGTGGACCTGTGCGGCCAGGCCGGCCTCGTGCTGCCCGAGGACGCCGGGCCGGTCGGCGAGCCCGACCCCTGGGTGGCGCTGCTGCCCGCCCTGGACCCCACCGCGATGGGCTGGTCCGAGCGCAGCTGGTACCTCGGCCCGCACGCTCCGGCTTTGATGGACACGTCCGGCAACATCGGCCCGACGGTGTGGAGCGACGGCCGGGTGATCGGTGGCTGGGCCTGCCGCCCAGGGGGCGAGATCACCTGGCGGCTGCTCGAGGACGCGGGCCGCGACGCCGCGGCCGCGGTCCAGGCCGCCGCGGCCCGGCTCACCGCGTGGCTGGCGGGCAGCCAGGTCGTGCCCCGGTTCCGCACCCCGCTGGAGCGGGAGCTGTCCCGCTGACCGGCTTAGGAAGATCACCCTCCGTGAGTAGGCGGCGGCTGCCGGGTAGCGGAGCCTGGCGGCCGGCGGCTCACGGTGAGGGGCACGCCGCCGGCCGCCTATCAGGAGGGCGACGATACAGCGGTGCCTCCACCCACTGACCCCGGCCCAGTTCACTCACGAGTGCGGTGCTTTTTGTGTCACGGGCGGTCGAAAAAGCACCGCGCTGCCACAATGCACCGCACTGATTAGGCGGGCGCTGCGCGGGTAGCCGGGCTTGGTGCCAACGAGACGAGCGGAAGCAGCGGTCAGGCCCTGCTGGGAGACGGCCGCCGTCGGACTGCGGCAGGCCGCCACCCTGGTGGAAGGAGTCCTTGTGACATCGCTGATCAGCCGCTCCCGCCCAGGACGGGGGCAGCCCGGCGCGACCGTGGCCGGGCACCTGGTGCGGGCCGTGCGCAGCCGCGCCGGGCGGCCGCCCAGTCACGGCATCGACCACCTGGTGCAGGACATCCGCACCGGTCACTTCGAGCGGAGCCTGTCCGCCCTGACCGCGGCCGGGGCGCTGGTGACCGCGGCGGAGATCTTCTTCGAGCACGACAGTGCCAGCTTCGGCAACAAGATGATGTGGATCCCGGTGGCGCTGGGCCCGGTCGGCGCGGCGGCCGGGATCGCCGGCGTGTTCAGCCGGCGGCTGGCCAAGACGGCGCTCCCGGTGGCATCCGCGGCCATCGTGGCCAACGGCCTTCAGGGCACCTACCTGCACGCACGGGGCATCGGGCAGAAGCCGGGCGGCTGGGCCAACGCCCGCTACAACATGGAGATGGGGCCGCCGCTGCTGGCCCCGCTGCTGGTGACCATGGTCGGCGGGATGGGCCTGCTGGCCGCGGTGCTGCGGCGGGAACAGTGAGGCGGCCGCCCGCCGCCCGCCCGCCCGCCGCCACCGCCCGCCGCCCATCCGCCCGCCATCCGCCCGCCCGCCGCCCACCCGCCCGCCGCCGGCCCGCCCGTAGCCCGGCCGCCGGGCGGCGGCCGGCCCGGCCACGAGCAGGCGCCGGCCACGCCGCCCGGCGGCCCGCAGCGGTTCCCCGGGTTCGACGTGCTGGGCGAACTGCCCCGCTGGGATCTCGCCACCGCGTCCGTGGTCAACGCCCGGCTCGGGCCCCAGCCTGAGCTGCGGTTCTTCACCCCCGCCGAGGAGGGGGCCGTGACCGCCCTGCTCGACCTGCTGCTCGGGCAGTCCAGCCCGGAGGAGACCCGGCAGGCCACCACGGCCGGAGCCGCCGCGCTGCCGGGTGCGGACGGACGGCTGGGCGAGGGCAGCGAGGAGTACGGGCGCGTCGCGCTCACCGCGATGATCGACGCCCGGCTGGCCGAGGCGCAGACCGACGGCTGGCGGTACGCCGGCATGCCGGAGGACGGACAGGCCTGGCGCGACACCCTGGCCAGCCTGGACGCCGACGCCCAGGCCAAGTACGGGACGTCGTTCGCCCGGTGTGCCCCGGCCGACCAGGCGGCGCTGATCCAGGCGGTCCAGGACACCGGGTCCGGGGACTGGCACGGCCTGCCCGGCCTCCCGGGTGTGGAGCCTGTGGACCCGGTACGCGTGCACTGCGTTCTACGCCCACCCGTGGGCCTGGAATGAGATGGGCTTCCCCGGGCCGGCCTACCCCCGCGGCTACAAGAACATGGGGACCGGCAAGCGGGAGCCGTTCGAGGTGGCCGACACCCAGCCCGCGGACGACCCGGTCCGGGAGGACTCATGACGACGGTCAAGGACCGGAACGCGTCGGCCTGGCTGCTGCCCAATGACGGCACGCGCACCGACCACCGGCTCCGCCGGGACATGCGTCGCTTCGCCGACACCGACGAGATCGACCTGGTGATCGTGGGCTGCGGGGCCGGCGGGTCCGTCCTGCTGCAGCGGCTGGCCCGGGCGGGCTGGCGGGTCGCGGCCCTGGACGCGGGCCCGTTCTGGGACCCGGACAGCGACTGGGTCAGCGACGAGGCGGGCTCACATCACCTGTACTGGACCCAGCCCCGGGTCATCACCGGGGCGGATCCGGTGCCGCTCGGCTCGAACAACTCCGGCCGGGGCGTCGGCGGCTCGATGGTGCACTACGCCGGCTACACCCCGCGCTTCCACCCGGGTGACTTCCAGACCTACACCCTCGACGGGGTGGGCGCGGACTGGCCGGTCAGCTACGGCGACCTGAAGCCCTACTACGCCGCCATCGAGGAGGAGCTGCCCGTCGCGGGGGAGCACTGGCCGTGGGGGGACCCGCACGGTTACCCGCACCACGCGCACCCGGTCGGCGGGAACGGTGAGGTGTTCCTGCGCGGCGCGCGGAAGCTGGGCATCACCGCGAAGGTGGGCCCGGTCGCCATCCCGAACGGCCGGTTCGGCAACCGGCCGCACTGCATCTACCGCGGGTTCTGCCTGCAGGGCTGCAAGGTCAACGCCAAGGCCTCGCCCCTCATCACGCATATCCCCGATGCGCTGGCCCACGGGGCCGAGGTGCGGGCCGACTGCATGGTCACCCGGGTCGCGGTGGACGAGCGGACCGGCCGGGCGACCGGGGTGCACTACGTCAGGGGCGGCGTGGCGCGGTTCCAGCGGGCCCGGATGGTGGCGGTGGCGGGATACTCGATCGAGACCCCGCGACTGCTGCTCAACTCCGCGTCCCCGCGGTTCCCCGACGGCCTGTGCAACGACTTCGACCAGGTCGGCCGGTACCTGATGGTGCAGGGGGCGCCGCAGACCGCCGGGCGCTTCGACACCGAGGTGCGGATGTACAAGGCGCCGCCGCCCGAGGTCAGCACGGAGGACTTCTACGAGACCGACCCGGCCAAGCCGTACCGGCGCGGCTTCTCCATCCAGAACGTGTCCCCGCTGCCCATCACCTGGGCCGAGCACGTGGCCGCCCAGGGCCACTGGGGCCGCGCGCTGCGCGACTACATGAGCGACTACGTGCACTGGTGCTGCCTGGGCGCGCTGTGCGAGTTCCTCCCCCAGCCGGAGAACCGGGTGACGCTGGCCAGCGAGACCGACCGGTACGGGCTGCCGGTCGCCCAGTTCTCCTACAGCCAGGGCGACAACGACAAGCAGCTGGCCCGGGCCGCGCAGCAGGTCATGGAGGACATCCTGCACGCCGCGGGCGCGGGCGAGGTGATGACCATCCAGCGCTACGCGCACCTGGTCGGGGGCGCCCGGATGGCCGCTGAGGAGCGGCACGGCGTCGTGGACGGCACCTGCCGGACCTTCGCGGTGCCCAACCTGTACATCACTGACGGCAGCGTGCTGCCCACTCAGGGCAGCGCCAACCCGGCCTTGACGATCATGGCGGTCACCGCCCGTGCCGCCGGCCTGCTCCGGGCCGGGGCACGCAACGGCACCGGGTAACCGGCCGTTTCAACCGGCCCGCCGCGGAAAGCGCACATGAAGGGTCCCGACCACCGGAACACGGGCACGGGCCACGAGCACGGAACACGGCACAGGATCAGGGAGGTAGCCATGCCTGCTAGCCCGGGGGGGCGACCTCCCGAGACTGTAATGCAGTACTGCAGTAATGCATTACTGCATTACTGCATTACTGCATTACTGGCGGCGGCTGGCCTCGTCCCCGGCGTTGGCCACGATGACCGCGATCGGCGGGATGGTCATCGCCACCACCGACATGATGATCGCCGCGGTCACCGAGTAGCGGCGCACGACCCACCAGGCCAGCACGACCAGCGTCACGCTGGTGCCCATGAGCAGGAAGTAGCCCCGGTTGCGCCGGCTCATCCGCGGCCGTCCTGGGAGTGCCTCATCGCCGGTGGCCTACCCGCCGGGGCCCCGGCAAACCTCTGCTGCCCGGCCTGGCCACGTCGCCACCGCGGTCCCTGAGCCAGCTGGTCGCCCTGGTGGCCGGCCAGGTGCCCTGGGTGCTCCGGCGCCACCGCCGCGCTGTTGCGGGACGGCGCGCCGCCGGTGCTCGGCGCGAGCCACTCCGACCTCTGCAAGCCGAGCTGGAATACGAGACCGGCCGCGGCCCCGTCTTTACTGCGCTTAACGAAAACCACCCGGTGAGCTGCCCCGACCTCCTCGACGAGGAGCGCTGGCCGCAGTACGTGAGCGCCGCGCTGGCCCGCGGGGTGCGCTGCACGCTCACGCTGGCGCACCGGTCCGGCCCGGCCGTGGTGGCGATTTACCCTGTATGGCGCGCGGGCCGCGGCTGTTGTCCGCTGGTGACGTGCCGGTGGCCCGGCTGCTGGCCGCGTTCGGCGGCGCGCTGCTCGGCAGCGCCGTGGAGTACCAGCGGGCCCGGCGCACCGTCTTGCAGCTGCGTGAGGCGGCGCAGGCGAGCGCGGTGGTCGATCAGGCCAAGGGGGTGCTGATGGGCGCAGTTGGCTGCACCGCCGATGACGCGCTGGACCCGATGCGGACGCTCTCGCAGCGGCACGGCCTGAAGGTCACCGAGGTGGCCCGGCAGATCATCGAGTCACCCGGCTTCATGCGCAGCTGAGCCGGGTTCCGGTCCGAGCAGGCATTCGCGCGGGTAGCCGAGCGCGTGGGCGAGCAGCCGGGACACGTGCATCTGGGAGAGGCCGAGCCGCTGGCCGATCTTGTCCTGCGTCATGTTGCCGTAGAACCGCAGGGCCAGGATGCGCCGCTCCCGCTCGGGCAGGTCGTTCCAGTGGGTCGCGACGGCCTGCATGTCGAGGGTGTGCTCCACCTGCGGGTCATCCTCGCCCAGCAGGTCGCCGAAGGCGGCCGCCTCCGCTTCACCGGACACGGGCGCATCCAGTGACTGCGGGTGGAACACGAGCTCGGCCCGGTCGGCCTCGCGGACGGCCTGCACGGGCACCGCGAGATGCCCGGCCACGTCCTCGTCGGTCGGCGGGCGGCCCAGATCCTGCTCCAGTGTGGCCCGCGCGTTGCGCACTTCCAGCAGCAGCTCCTGCACCGGCCGCTTGACCCGGACCGGCCAGCGCTTGTCCCGGAAGTGCCGTTTGATCTCGCCGCTGATGCACGGCTGCGCGTAGGCGGCGAGGTTGCCGCCGTAGGCGGGATCGAAGTTTGTTGATTGCCTTGAGCAGCCCGCTGCCGGGCAAGGCGGCCGTGCCGGATGACTCGCCCTACACGACCGGCGGCATCGGCCTGCTCGGCACCGCGCCCTCCGAAGAGCTGATGGACGACATCGACACGCTGTTCATGGTGGGTACCAACTTCCCCTACACGAAGTTCATGCCGGAGCCGGGCAAGACCCGCATCGTGCAGATCGAGGCCGACCCGGCCCGCGCCGGGTCCCGGGTGCCCACCGAGGTCCCCGTGGTCGGCGACGCCAGGGAAGGGCTGGCTGCCCTGCTGCCGCTGCTCAAGCAGCGCAGTGACACGTCGTTCCTGGAGAAGTACCAGAAGCAGATGGGCAAGTGGCGCGGGAAGATGGCCGCGCTGCAGAACGCGGACCGGGATCCGATCGCCCCGCAGTACCTGGTCAGCGTGCTCGATGAACTGGCCGCCGAGGACGCTGTGCTGACCTGCGACAGCGGCACCATCGCCACCTGGGCGGCCCGGCACTGGCACATCCGCGGCGACCGCCAGTTCTACCTGTCCGGGAACCTGGCCACGATGGCCCCGGGCCTGCCCTACGCGATCGGCATCCAGCACGCGTTCCCCGGCCGCCAGGTCATCGGCTACGTCGGTGACGGCGGATTCTCCATGCTGATGGTCGGGTTCATCACCGCGATCCAGCACAAGCTGCCGGTCAAGATCGTGATCAACAACAACACCTCCCTGGGTCAGATTCTCTGGGAGCAGATGGTGCTCGGATACCCGGAGGACGGTGTCCGGTACCCGGAGCCGCCGGTGAACTACACCGCGCTGGCCACCGCGAACGGGGCCATGGGGCTCAAGGTGACCAACCCGGCTGAGCTGCGGAACGCGATCGGGCAGGCGCTCAGCCACGACGGGCCCGCCCTGGTGGACGTGGACGTCAACCCGAACGAGCCGCCGCTGCCCGGCAAGATCGAGTACCAGCAGGCCAAGAACTTCACCGAGGCGTTCCTGCGTGGCCAGCCGCACAAGGCGACGATCTCGACCACGCTGTTCCGGGACAAGATCGAGCAGTTCCGCGCCTAACATCGAGCAGTTCCGCGCCTGACCGCGTGGCTGGGCCTGGCCGTCAGTGGGCGGCCGGGCCCCGGCGCGCCCGGCCCGGCGGGACCGGGGCGGGCAGGTCCGGGATCAGCGGCAGCCCGCACGGCGGCTTGACCTCAGCCAAGCGGAGGTACGTCACCAGGCGCTGCCCGCCGCGGGTGGACAGCCGGGCCAGCACCTCCTGCAGTTCGGCCACGTCCCGGGCGACCACGGTCAGCAGGTAGTCCATCTCACCCGCCACGTTGTCCGCCGCGATGATCTGCGGCAGGCTCCGCACCTGGTCCTCGAAGACCTTGGTGGACCGCGGGTCGTGCCAGGCCCAGCGAGGCGCTGACGTACAGCTGGAGCGGGAAGCCGACCGCGGCCGGATCGATCCGCGCGGTGATGACCCGGATCACCCCGGACTCCTTCAGGTAGCGGATCCGGTGCAGCGTGGCCGCCGGCGACAGGCCGACCATGCGGGCCAGCTCAACGTTCGTGCGGTCGGCGTCCGCCTGCAGCGCCGTGAGCAGCTGCAGATCAACTTCATCAAGTTTTACAGCCATAGAACGAAATAATATCTCGTGGAGAGCGCTCACAAGCGAATCCTGTACGGCCAGGTCGCACCATAGGGGCATGAACACCGACCGCCGTACCGCTATCGCCGCGCTCACCGCGGCCGGCCTGCTGTGGGGAACCACCGTGCCGCTGTCTAAGGTAGCCCTGGAGTGGCTGCCGCCGGGCTGGCTGGCCCTGGTGCGGTTCACCGTGGCCGCCGCGGTGCTGCTCGGCGTGGCCCGGTTCCGGATCCGCGCGGCGTGCCGCCCGGCCGTGCTGGCCACCGGCGCCCTCGGGTACGGCGGGACGGTCCTGGTGCAGAACCTGGCCATCACCCGGACCAGCGTGAGCCACGCGGCCCTGCTGATCGGGGCGGCGCCGGTGATGGTCGCGATCATCGCCGCGGTCTGGCACCGCAGCGTGGCCCGGCCGGCTGCCTGGGCTGGTTTCGCGGTATCGCTGGCCGGTGTCGGCTTTATCGCCGGAGGTGGCGGCGGCGGGGCCACGCTGGGCGGGGACGGGCTGGTGCTGCTATCCGTGCTGCTGTCGGCCGGCTTCACGGTGGGCCAGGCCCGGCTGCTGCGCGGGCAGGACCCGGTCGCCGTGACCGCGGTGCAGTTCGCTGCCGCCGCCCTGATCGCACTGCCGGTCGCACTGGTCAGCGGCGGGATCCCCGCCGCGCCCCGCACGGGCATGATGCTGGCTACCGCGGCCCTGGCGCTGGGCGGCACCGTGCTGCCCTTCACCCTGTTCGCCTTCGGGCAGCGCGGGCTGCCCGCCGAGATGGCCGGGGCGTTCCTCAACCTGGAGCCGCTGGTCGGGGCGGTGGCAGGCGTCGTGGTCTTCGGCGACCCGCTCGGGGCCAGCCAGTTCATGGGCGGCGCGGCCATCGTGGGCGGCATCGGCCTGAGCACGATGCGGCTGCCCCGGCTGCGCCGCCGCCCCGCCGTCACCGCGGCCCTGGGCGTCCCAGCGCTGGACGGCGCGGCCTTGGAGGGCGCGGCCTGGGACAGCGTGGCCTGGGACAGTGCGGCTTTGGAGGGCGCGATCCCGGACAGTGGCGCCCGGGACAGTGCGGCCTTGGAGGGCGCGATCCCCGACAGTGGCGCCCGGGACAGCATGGCCGTTGGGGATGCGGCCCTAGAGCGCGCGGCCTGGGACACCGCGGGCCCGGTTAGCCCGCGGCCGGGCACGCCGGCTCCGGCCGGTGCGCCGGCTGCCCGGCTCCCCTTCCGTTCCGGCCGGGCCGCCCGCCGGGCCGGCCGTCGGATCGCGGCCGGCCATCAGGCCCGGGCCGCCCGGCGAGGCCTTCGCGGGCGTTCCGGGCCCGGGTCGCCCGGCCGTCCGCGGCCCGATCGCGGCCGCCCGGGGCCGCCGGATCGCGGTGCGGCCGGTCGCGGTGCGGCCGGTCGCGGTCCGGCCGCCAGGGGGATCGCCGCCGCTCCACCCGCCCGGAGCTGCGGGCTGGCTTATTCATCGGCAGTTAGGATCAGGCCCCTCATAGGGGGTAAGGCAGAGTCTGAACTGGGGTGAGCGTCGCCAATGATGGCGGCGACGGTTTGCGGGGTGCTGGTGGTGATGACGGCGCGGCAGGTGATCTGGTGCGTGTCGTGCTTGTAGACGGCTTCGATGCCCAGAGCCTGGTAGAGCCTGACGCGGACGGTCAGGGGCAGGCCAGTGAGGCGTGTGGGGAGCTGGGGCAGGGCGTCTAGTAGCCCGGGGTCGGTGGCAGGGCCGGGGTGGCTGGTGAGCTTGTCGAGCTGGGTGCGGGCCTGGGTGCGCTGGTCTTCGAGCTGGGCGAAGCGGGCGCGGATGCGGTCGCGCATGGCGCGGGCGGCGGGGGTGGCGGGGTCGAGGTCTTCTAGCTCCCTGATGAGGGCGTCTTGGCTGGTTTCGAGGCGGTGCAGGGTCTTGGCCAGGGCGGCGGCTTCCTTGTCGCGGCGGGCGGCCTGGCCGGCGGCGTTGGCGGGGAGCTGGGCGGCGAGGAGGGCGGCCCGGTCGGGTCCGGTGAGCCGTTCCTCGATGAACTGGGCCACGATGACGGCGAGGTGGTCTTCGCGGAGGGTGACGGTGCGGGGGTGGTCCGGGGCGGTGGCGGCGTGGCGGGGGTCGTTCACGTCGTGGGGGCACATGTAGTAGATCCCGGCGGGCCGGGTGGTGCCGCACATGCGCCGCTTGCACGCCCGGTGGCGGACCAGGGACCGGAACTCATACGTGCGGCGGGCCAGCGGGTGCGCCGGCTCGCCGGGTTCCCCGGTGGCGGCGGTGCGGGCGCGGGTGACGGCCTGGGCGGCGTCGAACAGCTCGCGGGTGATGATCGCGGGATGGGCGGGCTTGGGAGTCCAGATCCATTCGGCGGGCGGGTTGAGATGGCGGCCGCCGTTGCGCTTGCTGGTGCGGTTCCACACCATGTGCCCGGTGTACTTGGGGTTGGCCAGGATGTTGTAGACGCCGATCTCGGTCCACAGGCCGCCCTTGGGCGGCGGGTACTGCTCCGGGTCGGCGTGGAGGCGGGCGGTGATGGTGGTCACCCCCAGCCGTTCACAGGCGCGCCAGGTGAAGATCTGCGCGACCGCAGCGGCGGGCACCGGGTCCAGGGCAAGCCTGCTCTTGGTGCGGCCCTGGGCGGCCTTGACCGGGACGGGGTGCGGGATTCGCTCAGCGGTGTACCCGTAGGGCGGGGTGCCGATGTTCCACCCGTCCAGCGAGTGCTCCCGCAGCCCCTTCCATGCCTTCTCCTTGATCTGCAGCCGGTACCACTCGGCCACGCCTTGCTTGACCCGGCGGACCAGGACGGTGGTGGAGTTCACCCCGGCAATGTCGATCGGCTCATCGGTGGCGAACAGCGGCACCCCGGCGGCGGACAGTTCCTTCTCCAGGCGGAGCGCGTTGAAGGTGTCCCGCCCGGACCGCTCGATGTCCTCGCACATGACGGCGGCGAACCGGGGATCTGGGGAGCGGGCCTCGGCGAGCAGGTCGGCCAGCCCGCCGTCACGCGGGATGCCGATATCGGGGAGCTGCTCGTGGGCGGTGCCGTGGCCCCGGGCGTCCAGGTCCATCCCGCCGGACTCGATGTCCCAGTAGTAGGCGGCGATGAACCAGCCCGCCGGCAGCTTGGCCTTCACTTCCCGGACCTGCCGGCGTAGCGACGCGACCGGGTCCTGCATGGTGAGAGTGGAGGTGCGGCCGGTGAACGCGACCGGGACCTGCCCGTCCGGGCCGCTCACGCGGGATGTCTGCGTATCCATTCCAGTGCCTCCCTGATCGCCTCGGCCTGCCGGGCGTCCACCTGGGCCAATGCCACGGGGTTTGGGCATTTGGGCGTTGGTGCCGGTTTCCGGGGTTTGGTAACGGTGAGTAGTCTCTGGGTGCGGGCATGCCGGAGGCCGGCGTGTCGTGCCGGGTGACGGCGGGCTCCACGGGCCGGCGGGTGGCTGGCCGAGTTCTCCTGTCGGTGTTTTCGCTGGTCAGGCTGGCTGGTTGGCCATGGTGATGATGGCGGGGGCGATGCGGGTGAGGGTGTCCTTCGCGGTGGCGTGGCCGAAGCTGCTGGGTGATTTCGACTTGCGGGCGCGGTGCCGGTTCCGGTTGACGACGGTGCGGTATTTCGCGACCTGCCTTGTCAGGGTCTCGTAGCAGGTCGTTCCGGCGCGGATCGCGGTGATGACGGCGCGCCGGGTGCGGGCGTGGGAGATGTCACGGGGCCGGACGGGCTGCCCGGCGCGGCGTCCCTTCCGGGCGGGAGTCGCGGTGAGGGCGGCGTCGCGGGCGACGCCGCGGGTCATCTCGGTGCCGGCGGCCCAGGCGGCGAGTTCCTGCCGGACCAGGCCCGGGGTGCCCGAGCGGAGCATCGGCCCGGTCCCCGGGCCTGGCACCGCGCAGCGGGGCCTTGGCCTCCCGCAGCGCGGTCTCCGACCCGTCCCACCGCCACTTATAGAGCGTGGCCAGGTCCCGGGCGGGGTACTCGGCGATGTCTGTCAGGTCGGTGACCAGGCAGAACATCTCCGGCACCTCCTGGCCCCCGACGTCCGCGTAGTACTCGATGACGCGGACGGCCACCGTGACGCCGTCGCCGGACAGTTCCGCGAGGTAGGAGCCGTCCGCCAGGACCGGCGAGGTTCTCCTCAGCGGGATGTCGCTCTTGAGGCGGATCAGCACGTGGGTGCGGGCGATGAGGCGGGCGATCCTTGCCGCGCCGGGAAAGTTCCTGTCCATCAGCCACACCCGGTCCGTGGTGAACAGGTGCGGATAGTCCGTCATGGCCGTGTCCAGGAGCTTCTGCTCGGCGGCGGCCTTGTCCGTGCCGGCCGGGCCGTGCGGCATCCCCAGCAGCGCCCGCGTCGAGGCGTCGTTCAGCGGCAGTGCCCTGACCTGCGGGAACGGCGACGAGTCGTCGCCGGTGCCGACCGAGCCGAACGCGGCCCGGTTCGCCGGGGTGTCCGGCACCCGGATCAGCGTCCCGTCCAGCGACCCGGTCCTCAGCGGCCTGGCCCGCCCGATGATGACCGCCCGCCAGTCCCGGTCCTCATGCTCGGCCCAGGACGCGCCCAGCACGATGGCCTGCAGTTCCTCCAGCGGCTCCGGGCCCAGGGCGTTCCGCCAGTCCCCGCACGCCCGCGCCGACGCCGGCACCCAGGCCCGCGCCCACGGCACCATGGCCAGGTCCCCGGCCAGCGCGATGACTGCCTCCCGGACGTCCGCGTCCGGCATCAGCGTCATCAGCACCACGACACGGATCATGAACGCCCTGGTCAGCAGCCGCTTCCGCTCCCCTTTAACGAACTGCTTCCGGAGCGCGGCCCGTTCCGCGACCTGGCCGATCACCCCCGGCCCTGCCTGGCGGTCCAGCCATTCCTCCGCCGGGCCGAGTGTCGCGTGCTCAGCCGGGCTGC
Organism: uncultured Actinomycetes bacterium; assembly: GCA_963829725.1. Lineage (GTDB taxonomy): Bacteria > Actinomycetota > Actinomycetes > Streptosporangiales > Streptosporangiaceae > RYN-230. The sequence goes on from CAWHJW010000003.1 coordinate 169,570, forward strand.
CCTGCGCCTGAACCCGCCCGTCCCGCCGGACCCGCGCCGGAGCGACCGCCACGACCTTGCAGAACACCGTCACCTCACCCGACCGGATCCGCACCGTCCCCCCGATGACCAGCGCCGACCGGTCACCAGCCCCGACTGGCGCGCCGTTCCGCAGCGGCGACGTCACGTCCGCCAGCCGGAACGCGACCGTCAGCCCGCCTCCAGGAACCTCCCCGGCATCAGCGCCTTCGCTGGCAGCACGCGACGGAACACGGTAGACATTCACAAGAGGCTCCTGGCTGGAACGGCGACGTCGAGAATCCCCCTTCTACCAGGAGCCTCGCCTGTCCCGCCGGACACCACCACAACACGCCCTCAGCCAGGAACAATCACCCAGCGTGGCCAGAAGAGGGACAACCCCCGAATCGCTTTGCCCTTAAGCCGCTGGCATTGCCACCTGGGCGGCCTCCGGGCCGCTGACTACCCGGACCGTCCATTTCACTTTCAGCCCGCCCACGTTATCCATTCCATCCCTATAATAGCCGTAAATGGCTCCCCGTAGAATATCGGCCGGTAAATGCCCGGCATGTTCTTTATCCCCGGCAGTATCTTTCTCTGGTCCGGTTTCCATCAGGTGACCCCCTTCCTGCCTGCGGCTTCCCTGCCCGCCGACGTGCGCGCACTGCCTGGGCATGTGCGCATTCCCTGGCGCGGGAATGGGTTAGCGGGGTGGTGCCCGGCCATTGTCCAGCCGGGAGCGGCGGGTGGTTGTTTGACCGGTGTCCTGGCATGGGCTGGGAGAGCGGGCGGCCATACCCTGGCCCGGTGGGGAGGCCGGGCGTTCCGGCGCGCCGCTTTCAGCTCGGCCTGGCCGCCCGCTCTGAGGGGCCCGGCCCATGCCAGGTGGTTAAAGAACCACCCGCCGCGCCCCTGAACGCGCACACCCGGTACCACCGCGTGCTCACCGTCCTGGTGGCGGGGCGAGATCTCCCCGCGCGGTAAGCCCGGCCCACATGGCCAGGCCGGTGATCACGCCTGCGGCGGCGGGGCCGCCTGCCCCGGAGCGCGCTGCGATCACCGCGAGCACGGCGGCGGCGAGGAGGCGCAGGGCCAGGTGCCAGGGACGGCCGTGGCGGATGCGGGCGGGGACCAGGGACAGCGCGCGGGCCGCATGAGCGCCGGGCCGGCCCGGGGCGGCCTTGGCCCTGCGAATGGCCGAGGGCGGGGCGGCGGCCATCAGGTCGGCGTATGCCTCCGACCGGCCCCACGCCGTGCGCAGCGCCGCGTAGGCGGCGGACGCTGCGGCGTAGACGGCGGGGTTCCCGCCGTCCGGCCGGTCCGGGTGGGTGGCGGCGGCCACCTTCCGCCATGCGGCGCGAACCTGATCGTCGGACAGGTCGGGCCGGGCGGGCAGCCCGAGCGCGGCGAACGGGTCAGCGGACGGGCTGGTCACTTGCGGGCCTCCTGCCGGAACGCGTCATCCAGTGCGGCCGGGGCGGCCGGTGGCCGGGGTTCCGGTCCTGCTTCCGCCCGTGCGGCCGGGATGACGGCGGCGGGCGCTGGCTGGGGCGGTGCTGGCGGGAGCGGCAGAGGTGAGGGATGCGGGCGGGCGATCTGGACCCAGGTGCAGCCGCCGCCATGGATGTAGGCGGCCTGCCCGGTGTCCAGGCCCCTGGCTATCTGCGGATCGACGGTCCAGGCGTGCTGGATGCGGGAGGAGCCCTCGTCGCCCCACATGCCGCCGATGACCTTGGTGGCGGTCTCCACGATCCGCCGTGTTCCGGCCAGCTCACACACGGGCTGGGGGTAGGGGGTGCGCAGCAGCCACAGGCCGCCATCAGCGGTGGCGGCGATCCGGTACCGCTCATCCTCATCGTTGCCGAGTCCCTGCCAGGACTGCGCGGAGACCTGCACGCCGATGCCCAGCGACCGGCCGCGTTCATACAACTGCCACAGCGGGACCTTGCCGGATACCGCCGAGTAGTCGTCGCAGGCGAGCAGGATCGTGCGGGACTCGGTGTCGCGGCTGGTGGCCAGCGCGGCGGCCAGCTCAGTTAAGGCCATAGCTTGTGCTTCGGCGACGGTCTGCTCGCGGGTGCCTTCGAGGATGAAATACCAGGCATCCGCCTCGGCCAGCGTGCCCGGCCCGTCCAGGCCAGGACCGAGCCGGGACAAGAGAGTCCGGTAGCGCAGGCTGATATCGGGCAGGGTGTTTCGGGCGGCACGGACAGCGGCCAGCCGGGGCGGGTCGCCGGCGTAGACGGCCCCCAGCCACGCCACGTCGAGCCGGGCCAGGAACTCGGTCCCGCCGGCGGGCGGGCCGGCTGGGGCGGTGACGGCGAGGGTGAGGACGGCCTGGGTGATGTCGGCGTAGTAGGCAGCGTTCCCAGTGCCGGTCTCCAGCATCTGGAACAGCGTCACCGCGAGGTCGCGGGGCGGCAGCGCCCAGAGCGAGACGGTGGCTTCATCGGGCCAGACCGCGACCCGCCCGGCGCCGGTCGCGTGCAGGAGGCGGCGGGTGCGGGCGGCTTTGGCGCGGGAGTCGGGGCCGCCTTTGCAGTCCAGGACGAGCAGCAGCGGGCGCGGCGCACCGGCCGTCAGGTGCGCGGTGCGGGCGGCGGCGTACCACCCGGCCCAGGTGCGCATCATGAGGTTCGTCTTCCCCGACCCGGAGGAACCAAGGACCACCTGGTGGCGTCCCATCGCCGTATACGGGATCGCGTGCACCGGGTGCCAGCGGTGGCCCACGGCGCGGATGGTCGCGCCCATCACCACCCGGCCCTGCCCGTTGGTCAGCGGGACCGAACCGGGGGCGGTGATGCGGGCGCGGGCGCTGCGGGCCTGCCGTTGCCATTGCCGGGCGTCGAAGGCGACGGGGGCGGTGGCGGTGCGGCCGGTCAGGCCGGTTTCGAGGGTGTAGATCCGCCAGGCCCAGGCCAGCGCCGCGGTGGCCAGCCCGGCTGGGACGGCGAGCGGCGCGCAGAGCACCACGGCGGGCACCAGCCGCGCGGCGTGGGCCAGGTGCCAGGCGTAGCGCCAGTCGTGCACCGGGACCAGGGCCAGGGTGGTCCAGGTGCGGACCTGCACGGCCCGCCCCGCCAGGTAGACGCCGGTCATGGGCAGTGCCCAGGCGGCGGCCCGCCACAGCTTCGCGGGGGGCCAGCCGCGCAGCCACGCCCCGGCGAACGCGACGGCGGCGACGACGGTGACCGGCGCGGCGGCCACGAGGATCGCGGCGGTGACCAGCCAGCGCAGCACCCGCCACGCGGCGCGCAGGCTCCACAGGAGGAGGTGGAAGCGGAGGTAGGCCCAGAATGTGATCATGTGGCTTCCGGGGGCAGGTCGCGGATGGTCATCCGGGCTTGCAGGGGTGCGGGCAGGGTGGCGGCGGCGCGCTGAACGACGCTGCGGGCGCGGGGGCTGGTGAGGTAGACGGCCCGGTCGTAGCGGGGCCGGTCGTGACGCGGTGCGCCCGGGGTGTAGCCGCGCCGCCGGTCCAGCAGTCCGTGCATGATCGTGGCGGTGCGGGCCAGTGGCTTGGGTGTCAGCTCGACTTCGATGGCCCACCGTTCGCCGGGGTAGGGGCTGGCGGGAGTTTCGGGCCAGGACACTTCGGCGTCGGGGATGTGGCCGGTGGCGACTCGGCCGCCGATCGCGGCGCGGATCCGCCGCTCGGAGCGCCACCACGGTGCCCCGGCTTGCCCGGCGTCGCTGGATTCCAGCGCGAGGCGGGCGGCCAGGACAGCGCGCAGGTGCGCCAGCCGCCCCAGGGACGGCGGCGTGGCGGCGAACCCTAGCCCGGTGACGGTGAGGCCGGTGCGGGTGAGCCAGCACCATGCCGGGCCGGGTCCGAGCCGCCCGGTCTCGGCGTATCCGGCGGCGCGCCAGCGGGCGGTGATGCCGCGCAGCCGGTCCTCACGCACGCGCAGGAACCAGGCGAGCAGGTCGTAGGGGGCGCCGTACATTTCCCCGCACAGCATCAGCCCGGCGATATCCCGGTCACTGACGCGGTGTTGTCGGACACTCAAGATGAGCATGGCGGCGTCACTGAGCATGAGCATCTAGAAACGGGCATTCCGGGCGTGCTGGAGTGCGGTGATGCTCGGGGTGTCGCCGGGATGCTCACGCTGGCGGTTCTGCTCGCGGTGGATGTCGCAGGTTCTCCGGGGGTCCCCAGCCTGTCGTACGACGTTGCACCAGACCCTTCGCGGAGAGCTTTTTGCAGCACGTCTTCAGGGGTGTGGTGCTCGTTTTCGCTGCTGCTCTGACGCCTGCTGTCGCTGGACAGGTCGCTTCGTGCAACGCCTGTGGTGTGACTACCCGATTTTGATCAATCGCTGACCTGCTGGAACCGTCACAACGTCCATTTCGTCCTGGTCTGGACCCCCAGAGAATGCCGGGTGCTCATGGTGAGCGTCGGCGGCCGGTTCCGGGCATGGGGATGCCCGGGACGGGGCTGGGGGATCAGCTGCCAGGCGCGGGCGTGAGAGCGGCAGCGAGGCCGAACCGGCCGGCCAGCGCCTCCAGGTCCGCCTCTGCCCAGCCGTGCCACCTGACCGCGGCCACCGCGCACGCGGCGACCAGGGCCAGCGCGTCGCCCAGCAGGGACCCGGCCGGCCCCGGCGGGCAGGGGTCACGGCCCTCGGGGGTCTCGATGACGGCGGCGAGGCGGCCGAACTCAGCCGTGGCCTCCGCCAGCATCCGGCCGGCCCGCTCCCGGAGGCGGCGCAGCCAGCCCTGCACGGTCGCGGCCGGGACGCCCAGATCCGCGCCGATCCGGGCCGCTCCCGCCCCGTGCAGGACGTGCGCGGCGGCCGCCCGTGCGATCACCCCGACGGCGTCCGCCCGCCTGGGCGCCGACCACGATGGCAGCAGGATGTGCGTCGCCCCGCATGAGCGGCACCGCCCCCGCCGGGGCCGCAGCCGGCGCCGCTCGCCGCCGGTCCCACGGATGATCCGCTCCCGCCCGTAGCCCCACGCCCGCAGCCGCCCGGTCCCGCACGAGGGGCAGGCCAGCACGCCGGACGCCAGGTCCACGGACGCAGCGTCCGCATCGGCGCACAGCAGCACGGCGGCCTTCCCTTCCGGTCACGGATCCACGGTCCCTGGCGGATGAGACTGCCGCCAGGGGCGGTTCGTGTTGCAGGCTGCCGCCCCGGCCGCCGCCCCGCAACCCGAACCAGCCACCAGCAGGGGAAACGACACCATGAGCATCCGCGGGCACCGCCACAGCGCCGTAACCGGCGGCGGGACGCCCGGTGCTCACGGTGTCGTCGGGCACAAAACCAGGAATCCGCCGCTCACCCCAGGCCGGCACGCTCACCTTGAACGACGCCAGTCATCGATTTCAAGCTCAAGAAGAATGACGCCTAACACGCGGACGATCCCGGCGTCGGATCGCCGGGCGGGCGAGGACGCTCCGGGGATGGTGGGGGTGGCCTGGTGCATGGAGGGTCCGCCTATCTCCCTCCTGTGCGGCCAGTGTGCCTGGCGGTCACCCGGGCGCGCCACCATGCGGTCAGGCGCCTGACCAGGCATGCAAGGCTTGCGTCAAGCGGAATGCAAGGATTCCGGGACGCTCAGGGTTGCCGGGCGGGAGTGAGGCGGGCGGGTTCTTCGCCGAGCGCGGCGGCGAGGCGGCCGAGGGTGCGGCACCGGCACGGTGCGGCGGGGGCCCGTTCGAGGCGCCGCATGGTGGTCAGGCTGATGCCGGCCTGCCCGGCGAGTTGTTCCTGGGACAGCCCACGCTGGCGGCGTAACTGCCGCAGCCGCCCGCCGTCCAGGACGGTGGTCCAGCGTTGCGCCCGGTGGCGGGGGCTGCGCGGACCAGTCATCGTGCTTCGCCGGGCGGCAGGGTGCGCTCCATCGCGACTCCCGGTCCGCTCGCGTCGGTCAGCGCGGCGAGCAGTTCGGGTAAGTCGGGGGTGACGAGGGTGTGGGGGCGGGCGCCGGGGTGGCGGGACCGGGCGACGTAGACGGCGTGGCCGGAGGTGAGTTCCCGCCAGATCTTGTGGCCGGGGAATTCACGCCGGGCCTTCATCAGCGCCTCGGCCTCCGCTGCCAGGCTGGCGTCTGGATGACTGCTGTCTTGCGGGCCGGCTCGGCCGGGGGGCGCGGCGGGTGCGGAGGGCTCGGGGTAACGGGTGCCGAATGACTGGGGATGACCGCTCATACCCGAATGCTATAGCAACTATGTTAGCTATGGCAGACATGGACTGGAAATCCTGCCATGACCAGCACGGTTACCTTGATCGGCATGGGACGGTATGTGATCGACGTGCACGCGCCGGAGCCGAGTTATCTTCAGCTCGCTTCCCAGTTGCGTGCCCGGATCCAGTCTGGGGAGATCGGCCCGCGTGAGGCGCTGCCCTCGATCACGTACCTGACCGGTGAGACCGGCCTGGCTGTCGGCACCGTCCGCAAGGCCATCGGCGTCCTTGTCGATGAAGGGCTGGCGTACACGGTGCCCGGCAGGGGAACCTTCGCCAGCCCCCGCAAGAGCTGACCAACGCTGGCACGCGCCCGCCCTGCCTGGCCTGAGCCACGGTTTCGGCCTGTGCCCCCGGACGTTCCGCCTCAGCCACGGCATTGCTCAGCCACGGTAGCTGTGGCCCGCGAAGCGGGCCCTCGGGCGGGCCCGGAGGGGTGACAGGGAAGGGGGTGCGGGGGAAACCGTGAGGGGAACCCTGGGGCTGTGGGGAAGGGTTCCCCTGGTTTCCCCCGCTACGAGCGAAGCTCGTACACGCCTGCCTCCGCCACCAGCACACGTAAGCCGGTTCCGCTGTTCCCGATCTCACCCTCGGGGTCCCCACGGGGTGGGGGTGAGATCGGGAACAGCGGAACCGGCGCCCCCACCACCAAACCCCCAGGCAAGCGGGGTAGCGTCCCTGCGGAGGGGCTGACAGTGGCCGCACGTCGCATTCAGGGAAAGTGTGGTGGCTGTGCGCTATTTGTGTGGAAACGACTCGTGGGCCACTGATGGGTTGTTTGGTGACGGGTAGTCGCTGCCGTGCTTATTTCGACTTCGGCGAGTGGCTCCTGTAGTGAACCATTTGACTAGTGTCGCCGCCCGCCATTAGTGCCATTTCTCCAGCTTCGAGGCGTCATTAGGCAGGTTCTCTTTTTATCTTCGCGGAGAGGATGCGGAGGAAGCTCCTCAGTGGCATCTCGTTGGCTTGGGCATTAGGGCGGTTGTGGGGCAGGATCGCATCGAGCGCCGAGGCTTTCGGGTTCTCGCGTTATGCGGATAACCGGAGAATCTATTCCGTTCATGCAGATAAGCGTAGCTCCCCCCGTGCATGACGTGTCGTATCTTGACACGGTTACGGGCGGGCTTGCAACATCGGGTCAACGACCTCTACGGGCAACCCACCTTCCGCCTTTAGCCGGACAACGGAAGCTCCGCATCCCGCCCGCCCGATTACCGGACTGGAAGCCGACATCCACAAGTAAAATACCAGCCGGAATCCTAGTGGTTGACCATTCGCGTCGGCCAAGACGGCAGATGAGATTATCGAAACCCTCTGCACGCACCTTCAACGAATCAGCATTGCCCTGCCGCTGGAGGGTTGGGTGAAGGCGTGCCCGCGGCGGGGAGCTGATGTGGAGTTATTGTGCTGCCGGGCGGGCGGCTACCAGACATATCAATCCATCCGTCATATCTGGCGGCGTTGAGACTTCCTGCATAGCAGAGGAGCCATGGCGTTTGATATTGCCGAAAGTCCGACCATGCCCGGTTACTGGCGTACACGCTCATATTATTTAAAACCCCCCTGTTAATTCTGGCTCCCGCATCATAGAAAATCGTAATCAAGCCAACATTCTCCGCTCCGGCGCGCCTGCCGGGTAACGACTTCTCCGCCCGATAGAAAGGAGGTGTTAATATAACTTTCACGGAACGGAGAAGCCGTTGCGTTACGATGGCATGTCAGGCCTTGACTCAGAGCAACTCGACGAACTTGTGGGGCGCATAGAAGAACAACTCGACGAGCCCTGGGATAAGGGAATCGGGCGCCCGAAAGACCTTACCTTGCGGGAAGCGGCCGTCGTAGCATCCGCGTACACGCGGCAGAACATCATCCAGAGAGTCTGGGCGGAAATCTTCGACACGTCGCAGCCCGTAATCTCTCAGATCGTCAAGAAAATCACGCGGCTCATCGATGCCGTCACCGAGGAGGACAGGCCGACCGCGGAGCAGGCCAGGGAAGCCGTCGCGCGAGAGCAGACGGTGCTGGTAGACGGCTTCCTGGCGCCCACCTGGTCCTGGCGGGACACGCCCGAACTCTGGTCGGGAAAGCACAAGACAACAGGTTTCAACGGCCAGGCTATCGCGAGCCTGCGGGGTGATCTCCTATTCGTTTCGGAGCCAGTCACCGGCAATAACCATGACATGACGGCGCTTGCTGAGACCGAAACGGCTGACATCATGGCGGCTGCTTTCAGCGGCATCGGCGACAAGGGCTACCAGGGCTCGGACTTTGTCACCCCGTTGAAGAAGCCACGGGGCGGGGAGTTGCTTGACTGGCAGAAGAAATTCAATGCCGATGTAAGCAGGCTACGCGCTCCGGTTGAGCGCGCAATCGCGCATCTCAAATCCTGGCGCATTCTCCACACCGATTACCGGCGACCACTCCGTACGTACGGCACGTCTTATAGCGCCGCCATAGGGCTGTACTTCTTTAAACTGAATTTTGAATAAGCTATGTAGTCATTGCTCGTTCCGGGGATGCATTCTAATGATCGCTTATGGTAGCGTATCGCTTACAGTACGTGGTCACGGCGCTGGCACATCCGGCTTCAGTCACGATGCCCTGCGGAATTGATTTCCCGTCGCAGTTTCGATTACCTCCGATTACCGCGAGATGGCCTTCTCTTTTCCGGGATGATGGTTGTTACCAGGCAATCAAAATCCCGAGAGAAGGCCATCCTGTGCCAGTCTTGCATTCCATCCCTTGCCCGTCAACTCCAGATGCCGGCACTGCCGTGGTTGAAGACGGTGAAGACCCCGATATCTCCGGCCTTCTGGGCATGCTGGAATCTGTCCCGGACCCGCGCGACCCGCGGGGAAAACGGCACGCCCTGGCATTCGTCCTGGCGGTCTGCGTAGTGGCGACGCTGGCCGGTGCGAAAAACTACCGTGAGATCGCCAGCAACGCCGCCGACATCCCCTGGCCGCTGATGAAGAAACTCGGAGCGAAATGGGACTGGTTCAAGTTCAGGTATTCGTACCCGAGCATGCAGACGATCAGGAACGTGCTCACCGGGATCGACGCAGCCGGGCTTGACCGGATAACCTGCGCGTGGCTTTTCGCGCAGGCCAGGAAAGACGCGGAAGGCGAATTGGAAATCGCGCTCGACGGCAAGGTAATGCGCGGAGCGTGGACTGACGAGAACGACAAGGTCACGTTGTTCTCCGCGATGCTGCACCGCGAGGCTGTCACGATAGCGCAGGTAAGAGTGCCCGACGGCACCAACGAGATCACCCAGACGAACGCTCTCCTGAATGCCGCGGACATCCCGGAGGGCGAATCGGTCCTGGTCACCCTCGACGCCGCGCACACCCAGCGGGAAACCGCGGAGATAATCGGGGGAAAGCCTGAGCTTGATTACCTGATGACGATCAAGGGAAAGAAGCCTTATTTAAGAAGGATTTGACAAAATTACCCCGCTGCTCCGCGAAACCCCGCACCACGTCAAGGAGGAACACAGGCGCGGCCGGATAAGAAGATGGTCCTGCTGGACCGCCGATGCAGAGGGAATCAATTTTCCGCACGCCTGCCAGGTCGCCTTCATCCGCCGCGACGTCTTCGAGATCTCCGGTGACCGCATCAGCAAGGAGTGCGCCCTGATACTGACCAGCAGGAAAGCAGAAAAGATGACCGCCGCCGACGCGAGCTGACACGCCCGCGGTCACTGGGGAATCGAGAATAAGAGCCATTATGTCCGCGACACGACATGGCGCGAAGACGCCAACCAGAGTTACACCGGAAACGGTCCGCACGCCCTCGCGTTACTCCGGAACCTGGCCGCAGGCCTATTCCGGATTAAAGGAGAAAACGCCATAAAGGAAACAACGGAATTAGTCTCCCGCGACCGGATGCGGGCACTCCAATTCATGACTACCTAGCGTAACCCTGGTCACACTTGATTAATTACTGGTGCTAGTGCCGAGATCCAACTGGGCGCCAGGTTCGTAGAGTTCCCAGATCGTTGAACCGTCAAACGCTGCATTCAGGCCACTGCCGGAGGTGAATGTGCTCCCGCTAGCCGAGACGGTGCCGTGAGATTTAATTTGCCATGTGCTATCGTAACCGGCGCCAGGACCATCGGTAAAGTACACGGTGGTACCCGGAGGCGCTCCATCTCCATTGATGTTGGTGAGGATTTGGTTATAGTTAGAGAATTCGTAGGATCCTGACTGAATCGCGAAAGCCGGAGTCGCCGTCAGTGCAAGGCCTAGTGCCGCGATAATTGTTGCTAAAACCGCAATCCGTCTGATCATTATTCCTCCTCGGCCTAAACAGAAAAAGAACGAAGCAAAGTGATCGTATCATAAGATTCCGTGTCGTCCAGCATTTAATTCTCCGGGCTACGCCGTGCATAAGCAGCAACGGCGGGTGCAAGTACGTACGAATGTATGAGAATTTCTCGGGCTACCACGTACCCGAAATTTCGCCGCCCTTGGATACCGTTGACTGCAATAGTCGGCGCTCTGATATGAAAGCAGCGTCCGGCGACGATTGCATAACCGATTCCGAGGCGCTATCCATTCGAAGGCGTCTGTTGTTATTCAGTATGGCGCTTACCGAACTGGTATTTAAGGAGTAGATCTTGCACACACCATGACGCACGCACCAGATATACCCCGTGCTGGGCGAGCACCCGGGCGGCTATTCCCTTCTCTTCGCGTAGCAACCCAAGTAGTATATGCTCAGAACCAACGTACGGGTGGCCCATATACTGGGCTTCCTGTCGCGACAATTCCAGGGCCTTATTGGCACTCTCATTGAGGGCTATGATCTCAGTGTACGGCTGACTGCCATGACCGCATACTTGTTCAATGTGCTCACGCAGATCTTCCAGATCCACCCCCAGCGACTTAAGTGCTGTAGCCGCGACACTCTGGCGCTCAATGATGAGGCCAAGCAGGAGATGCTCAGGCCCTGCGCTGCGATGGTTTAGTCGGGCAGCCTCTCCTACTGCCAAAGTAATAACGTGCTCTGCCCGCTCGGTAAACTGCTCATCCACCATCTATTCCCATCCGTTCGTCTATAGGCTAGCAGGACAGCTACCACAGGAGGGTTGTGGCGGATGGGTGAGTCTATCTGCGCGTGACTAAGGCTCGGCGCTGGCCACGCGGGAGGTTGTGTGCCGCACGACTCGGTCTGCTGGTCATAGGCTCGCTGCTGGCTTCCTAGCTGGGGCCGTCCCTAGGGATGGGCGGGCGCGGTACCCAGAGGACGCCGCTCGGGTTTGACAGTCAAGTGTGCGCAGTCCTGGCCACGGCGCGGGTGAGGGTGGGTGGGTGGGCCGCGTTGCCGTGGGTCCAGTTAGTGGTAACCCCGGGCCGCGCGGCGTTGGCGTTGGTTCGTCCGCAGGGCCCGGGCGTGGGTAGGCTGCCTGGTGCTTGGCTTCTGGCTAGGCGGTCCACTCGATGACCAGTTGCCGACCAGGCTGTTGAGACTTCCCGCTGTCCTCTGGGCAGAGGCCAAAATCAACAAGGCCAGCTCACGCGGCGCCAGCCACGACTCGCTTCAGGTTTCGCGCCCTCCGGTGTGCCCAAGGTTAAGCGTCGGGCGGCCCGGATGTTGGCCGTTAGGCATACGCCCGACACCAGCCACGGCGTGGTTGGGGTGGGTGGGTGGGCCGCCCCCCAGGCGGTGTGCTTTGAGGGCACCCCGGGCCGCGCGGGTTGGCAGGTCTGCCCGCGCGGCCCGTGGTCGGCTGGTCGTTATGGACGCGGCCGGCTGTCTCGGAGCTGGGCCGTCCACTCGATGACCAGTTCCCGGCTGGCCTGCCCGGCGCGCTGTTCGGACTTCCCCTCATCCCCTATAGGGGGTCAGACTCGAACTGATAACCAATCGCCACGGGTGAGGGGCTGATAGGTCACGTCAGTGGCGGGACCGGGGCTTCGATGAGATGGGGGCCGGGCTCGGAAAGGGCGATGCGGAGGGCGGCGGCGAGTTCCTCCGCCGTCCTGGCGCGGATGGCCGGGACGCCCAGGCCGGCCGCGAGCGCGGTGAAGTCGAGGTCGGGGCGGGACAGGTCCAGCATGCCCAGGGCCGCCGGGCCGGGCCCGGTCACGGCCGGCTGCCCGGTCCCGGGCGCCCCGGCTTCGCCGGCCGCCTCCGTTCCTGGCTCTCCAGGCCCGCCAGCCCCGGTGGTGGCGGCCAGCGCCCGGCGCAGTTCCATGCCGAGGATGGCGTAACGCCGGTTGCTGAAGAGCACCGTGGTCACGTTCAGCTGTTCCCGCGCCTGCGTCCACAGGGCCGAGATCGTATACATCGCGCTGCCGTCCGATTCGAGCGCCAGCACGGGACGGTCCGGACAGGCGATCGCGGCGCCGGTGGCCAGCGGCAGGCCCTGGCCGATGGCCCCGCCGGTGAGGGTGAGCCAGTCGTGCGGCGGGGCACCCGCGGTGGCACCGGGCAGCCACAGCCCGGACGTGTTCGCCTCGTCCGAGACGATCGCCGCCTCAGGCAGCAGCGCGCCGATCACCGCGGCCGCGTTCCCCGCCGTCAGGTCGCCACCGGGCAGCTCAGGACGCTGCGGCGGCTGCAGCCGCGAGCGGGACTGCGGGGCGGCCAGCCCGGCCAGCGCCTCCAGGGCGGCGGGGGCATCGTCGCCGGGGCCTGCCAGCAGGTGCACCTGGCAGCCCGGCGGCACCAGCGACCCGGGCAGGTCCGGATAGGCGAAGAACGCGACGGGGGCGACCGTGCCGGCCACGATCAGGTGCCGCGCTCCCGCGAGCTGGGCCGCAGCGAACTCGGGCGGGTAGGCGAGCCGGTCCAGCGGCGGCAGCCCGGCCCCGCGCTCCAGCCGGGCCGGGAACGTCTCACCCAGCAGCCGGGCCCCCGTGCCCTCCGCCAGCCCGCCGGCGGCCACCAGGCCCGCGCGGCGCAGCGCGCCCCCGCCGAGCAGCAGCACGCACGGCTCGCCACTGCGCAGGGCCGCCGCGGCCGCCTCGATCACGCCGCCGGCCACCTGGGCAGCTGGCCTCCGCGCCGGCGGCACGGCCGGCTGGCCGCCCCCGGACCAGGACACGTCCGCGGGCACGATCAGCGTCGCGACTCCGCCGGGAGGGCCGAGGGCCGCGGCCACCGCGTCGGCGGTGTCCGCGCCAGCGTCGGCGCTGCGCGCGCTGCGGCGCAGCCACCCGGACACCGGCCGGGCCAGCGAGTCGATGTCCGATTCCAGCGGCGCGTCCAGCCGCTTATGGTGCGTCGCGTGGTCGCCCACGATGGTGACCACGGGAGTGCGGGCGCGGCGGGCGTTGTGCAGATTGGCCAGCCCGTTGGCCAGGCCCGGCCCCAGGTGCAGCAGGGCGGCGGCCGGTCGGCCGCGCATCCGCCCGTAGCCGTCGGCGGCCCCGGTCGCGGTGCCCTCGAACAGGCACAGCACCCCGCGCAGCCCGGGCACCGCATCTAGTGCGGCCACGATGTGGATCTCCGTGGTCCCCGGGTTGCTGAAGCACGTATCCACCCGGCAGGCTGTCAGCGTGCGGGCGATGGACTCAGCGCCGTCCATATCGGTCCTCCCTGGCTCCCCGCGAGCCGGCTGGTACCCGTCAGGGCCCGTCCGTTGAGCCGCCGTGGAGCTCGTTACGTGTTACGGACGTGTGGCCATTAGGGATCACGTCTACCCACCGCTAGGCGCACGAGGGATACTCACGATACGAGCGTTATGCGGTCGTGATATTTGACCCCATGGACACCTAGGAGAGGGTGCATGAGCAGGGGCCGGGTGGTCGCAATATGGATGGCCCTGCTCGCGGTCTTCATCGCCGGGTGCGCCGCGCCGCAATTCACCTATGTCACGAATTCCACCGCGCACACCTACTTCAAGGTGCCGGACGGCTGGAGCCAGCTCAGCAGCGGGGCGCTGGCCGCCGCGGTGAACAACGGGTCGACGCCGCCCAGCACGGTGTGGTCGGTCGGCTACGACGCCAGCACGACCCCCGACGGCTCCCACGTGCTCGGGGCCCTCAACACGGAACCGTTCGCCTATTCGGTGGTCGCGCCGGTCAACCAGACCACCATCAACGCGCTGTCCTACAACGAGCTACGGGACTTCTTCCTGCCCGTCACCGCCGCCGCCCGGGCTGCCGCGGCCAAGAGCGGGTTCCCGCTGACCGGGTTCCAGCTGCTGCGGGACACCAGGCTGACCCCGGGGCAGGGCGTGCATGGGGTGCGGGTCATCTACCAGTACGCCTACCCGGGTGGCGGCATCAATACTTTCGACCAGGTCGCCCTGACGAACGCGGATGACACCGAGGTCTACCTGCTTCTCGTGCACTGCCTGGCTACGTGTTACAGCAAGCACCAAAGCGAGATCGACACGGTGATGAACTCCTTCACGGTCAGGAGCCCATGATGACGATGGCCCCGGCAGGCGCCCCCGACGGGCTGCGGCCGCCTGGCGGGCGGCCCCGCGATGATGACAGGCCGACCCGCAAGCCGCTTCCCCTCTGGGACCGGATCAAGTTCCTGCTGCTGCTGGTCCTGGCCTGGCTCATCCTGGTCTGGTCGGCGATGGCCAACAACCCGCTGGTCGGGTTCTCCGACGCGGTACGGATCGAGGCCCGGTCCGCCGTGTGGGTGTTCGTCCTGCTCGGCCTGGAAGTCCTGCGCCAGATCCACTTCCTGATCAGTGAGCGCTGGGCCGGATACCACCGGTTCTGGACAAAGCGCGTGTTCGCCGGAGCCGAGCGGCTCACCCACCGGCGGCTGTCGGACTGGACCAGGTTCCGGGTCGGGCGGCTGATCACCTGGGCGTTCTGGATCTTTGTGCTGGCCGTGATTCTCGGCAAGGTTACGCACAGCGCCCCGGTGCAGGCCCTGCTGTCAGCCCCGTCCGAGCTGTGGCACGCCATGCCGTTCGTGCTGCAGCTCATGTTCGGCGTCATTTTCGTGGTGATCCAGTTCGGCGCGCTGTTCTGGTTCCTGTCCCGGGGCGGCGTGGACGTCTACTACCCGGACGACATCAAGACCCGGTTCACCGACGTCTGGGGCCAGGACCACGTGCTGGAACGGGTCAAGGAGAACATCCTCTACCTGGAGGACCCGGAGCAGATCGAATCCCGGGGCGGCTACGTGCCCGGCGGCATCCTGCTGTGGGGGCCGCCCGGCACCGGCAAGACGCTGATGGCCGAGGCGGTCGCCGGCGAGACCGGCCGGCCTTACGTGTTCGTGGACCCGGGCGCGTTCATCAACATGTTCATGGGCGTGGGCATCCTCAAGGTCAAGTCCCTGTTCCGGAAGCTGCGCCGGCTCGCGCTCCGCTACGGCGGCGTAATCGTGTTCTTCGACGAGGCCGACTCCCTTGGCCGCCGCGGCGCGCTGGCCCAGGGCGGCCCGAACTTCCCGGGCGGCCGCGCCACGCCCGCCGCCTGGCAGGCCGGCGGCTGCCACGGCTTCTCCTACCTGTCTGAGGACGTTCAGTGGCGGCTGGCCCGGCGGGCACTGTCGTCGGCGGAAGGCGAGGAGCCGGACACCCGGCGCAACAAGCAGATCATGGGCATGGGTGGCGGCGGTGGCGGCGGCATGGGCACGCTGGAGGCACTGCTCACCGAGCTGTCCGGGCTGAAGAAGCCGCGCGGGTTCATGAACCGCTACCTCCGCCGGCTGCTCGGCATGCGGCCAAAGCCGCCGCCCAAGTACCGGATGCTGGTCATGATGGCCACCAACCTGCCGGAGGCGCTGGACGAGGCGCTGCTGCGGCCGGGCCGGATCGACCGCATCTACAAGGTCGGCTACCCGTCCAAGGCGGGCCGGGTCCGCACCTACGAGGGCTACCTGAACAAGGTGCGGCACGAGCTCACCGCCGAGCAGATCGACAAGCTCGCCGTCATCACCCCCTACGCGACCGGCGCCACCATCAAGGACCTGGTCAACGAGGCGCTGATCACCGCGATCCGGGACGGCCGGGACGTCATCAGCTGGCGGGACGTGATCAAGGCCAAGCAGCTGAAGGAACTCGGGCCGCCCGAGGATGTCGAGTACATCGAGCGGGAGCGGCACGCGGTCGCCATCCATGAGGCGTGCCACGCGCTGGTCGCCTACCGCACCCGGCAGCACATGGAGATCGACATCGCGACCATCGAGAAGGGCAGCGATTACCTCGGCATGGTCGCCAGCATCCCGCCGGAGGACCAGTTCACCCGGTGGCGCAGCGAGTACGAGACCGACATCCTGGTCTCCCTCGCGTCCCTGGCCGGCGAGCGGATGTTCTTCGACGACGACTCCTCCTCCGGGGTGTCCGGTGACCTGGAGTCCGCCACTACCGTGGCCTCGTTCATGGAGGGCTTCTGGGGGATGGGCTCGACGGTCTCGTCCTACTCGACGGCCAAGCGGCTGGAGGTCGGGTCGCCGGGCGGCGGGCAGGGCGGCCGGAACAAGAAGGGCCAGGACCCCGAGGCCGAGATGCGCCGGGCGCTGGCCGACCGGATCGAGGACAACCTGAACGTGCTGCTCGGCCGGGTCGAGGAGATCATCACCGAGGACCGGGGCCGGGTGCTCTGCCTCGCGCACGCGCTGGAGACGCACAAGACGCTGACCGGAGACGACGTGGTCGCGGTGATCGAGGCACGGCAGGGCCCGCTGGTGGACGGGCGGCCCTACGCCGATCCCGGCCTGGTCCAGCGGCTGGAGGAGTACCACCGGCGTGCCGCGCTGGCGCACCGGGAGCACGCCGCCATCGCGATGGGCATGCCCGAGATTCCCCGGCCAGTGCTGGCCGGCCAGGCGGCCTGGGCCGCCGGGCCAGCGGCATCCGGGGACACGGACTCCGACGCGGCCGGCCGCAGCTGGGTGCCAGGTGCCCAGGAGCCGGGCTCGCCGAACGGCGCCCGCTGGACGGCGGCGGAGCCGGCCCACGGCACCTGGGCAGCACCCGGGCTCCAGCAGGCCAACGGCGCCTGGGGGGTGCACCCGGATCCGTCCGGGGACGACTCGGCGAACGGCGCCGGGTCACCGCACCCGGAGCAGGGGCCGCCGGACGGCGCGGACCCGGGCCCGGCCGGGTCCTGAGCCGGCATGCGTCCCGCCTACCGGGTCCGCATGGTGGCGAACCTGGTCAATGGCTCCACGCTGGCCGGCCTGCTGGTCGGTACGGCCGGGCGGGCCCGGTTCGCGCCGGGTGGCAACGGCCTGGTCGTCGGCGTGGGTTACCGGCTGGCAGTCCCGGTGGCACCGGCGTTCTGCATCGGGAACGTGATCCTGGCCCGCGGCGATCACGCTGAGCTGTGGCACAGGCCCGCGCTGCTGGCCCATGAGGCGCGGCATGCCACCCAGTACGCCTGGTGCGCGGGGCTGCCGATGCTGCCGCTCTACTTCGCGGCCGCGGCGGCCTCCTGGGTGCTGACCGGTGACTTCGGCGCGTGCAACGTCTTCGAGCGGCGGGCCGGGCTCGCCGACGGCGGGTACACCGACCGGCCGTTGCGGCCGTGGCTCACCGTCCGGGGCCGGCGGCAGGGCAGGCGCGGCGACGGTGCCACGGCGTAGTCTGCTGGCCCCTGGGGTCCACGACGGAGGTGCGCCGCCTTGCCGAGGTTTCACCGCCTCACCGTGCTGCGCCGCCTGGCGCATCCCGGCCACGCGTTCACCCAGGGCCTGGTCACTGACGGCAGCACGATCTGGGAGAGCACCGGCCAGTACGGGCAGTCCTCGCTCCGCCGCTACCGCCTCGGCGCGGACCAGCCCGACGCGGTGGCCACGCTGCCCGCCGAGCTGTTCGCCGAGGGCATCTGCCGGGTCGGTGACTACCTCTGGCAGCTCACCTGGCGGGAGCGCGTGGCGCTGCGCTGGGACCTGCGCGGCCTCGAACTCCAGGAGACGATCTCCTACAACCGGGAGGGCTGGGGCATCTGCAACGCGGGCAGCTACGTGCTGACCAGCGACGGTAGCAGTGAGCTGGTCCGCCGCGACCCGCGCACGCTGCTGCCGTTCGGGCTGGTCAAGGTGGCTTGCGACGGACAGCGCGTCGGCGGCCTGAACGACCTGGAGTGGGCCGGCGGCCGTGTCTGGGCGAACGTCCTCCCCACCAGCTACCTGGCCGGGATCGACCCGGACAGCGGGGAAGTCGTGGATATCATCGACGGCCGGGCCGCGGCGGAGCGGCACGCCCGCGACCCGCAGGCCCTCCTCAACGGCATCAGCGCGCTGCCCGCGCCCGGGGAATTCCTGCTAACCGGGAAGAGCTGGCAGCACCTCTACCACGTCCGGCTGGCCGAGGCCCGCACCCGGAAGCGGCCAGAGCGGCTGCTGGCGGCGGGCTAGCCATGGGCTAGCCAGGCCCCGGCTCCGGTGTCCTCGCTGGTAGCAGGTACCTGAACGTCATTAGGAAACCTTCAGGAATGCCCCAGGCTCAACGGAGCCTCCCTGCAGAGTGCCTCCAGGTTCGCGGCCCAGTATCAGGTGTAAGCGAACAGGGCGATGAGGACCGAGGGAGCGATCCCAGATGAGCACGAACTTTGGGGAGCCCGGCCACAGTAGTGGTTCCGGACACGATTCGGGCGCCGGGCAGCGGGCGGAGCCGGCGGCCACGGCCGCCGAGCAGGCCGCGACGGGGCCGTCCGGCTCCGGCGGGGCCGCCAACGATGCTGCCGCCGCAAGCGGTTACCAGCGCGGCGGGCCGGTCAGCGAGGCGGCCGCGGCAGGCGGTTACGGGCCTGACGGAGTAGTCAGCCAGGCTGCCGCCGCAGGCGGATACGGACCTGGCGGTTACGGGCCGGCTGGTTACGGGCCGGCTGGTTACGGGCCGGCTGGTTACGGGCCGCTGGTTACGGGCGTGGTTACGGGCCGGCTGGTTACGGGCCTGGCAGTTACGGGCCTGGCAGTTACGGGCCTGGCAGTTACGGGCCGGGCGCCGCTGGCGCCGCTGGTCCGCCATCCGGCGGTCCTGGATACGGGTACGGGGCGCCTGGTTACGGCCCCGGCGCCCCTGCCGGTCCGGCTGGCCCCGCCGGCTCCGGGGGAACCGGGGGTGGCTGGTATGGCGGTCCCGGTTCCCCCGGTACCGGCGGCTGGTACGGCCCGGCCGGTCCCGGCGGCTATGGCGTCGGCGACGATCCCGGGGACGGGCAGCACCGGTCCCGGCGGCGCCGCTTCGTGCTGGCCGGCGCATCAGTAGGGGTGGCAGCCGCACTCGCCTTCACCGGGCTGGGCATCGCGAACGCCATGGGCCCGACCGTGCTCACCACGTCGCAGATCGCCTCGAAGGTGGACCCCGGCCTGGTCGACATCGTGACCAATCTCGGCTACCAGAACGGCGAGGCGGCCGGCACCGGCATGGTGCTCACCTCCACCGGTGAGGTGCTGACCAACAACCACGTCATCAACGGCGCGACCTCGATCAAGGCCACCGACATCGGCAACGGGCGGACTTACGCGGCCAAGGTCGTCGGCTACGACAAGACCGGCGACGTCGCGATCATCCAGCTGCAGAACGCGTCTGGGCTCAAGACCGTCACGCTCAGCTCCAGCATCGCCAAGGTCGGTGACAAGGTCGTCGCCCTCGGCAACGCCGGCGGCAAGGGCGGGGCGCCGTCCGTGGCGACCGGCAAGGTCACCAGCCTGAACCAGGCGATCACCGCCGCCGACGAGGGTGCCGCGAACGCCGAGCGCCTGACCGGGATGACCCAGACAAATGTCCCGATCCAGCCGGGTGACTCCGGTGGCCCGCTGCTGAACACCGCGGGTGAGGTCGTCGGGATGAACACGGCCGCATCGAGCTCCATCTCCACGACCGGGTTCCAGCAGCAGTCCGGGCAGGCGCAGACCCAGGCGTTCGCCATCCCGGTCGCGAAGGCGACGGCCATCGCCGGCCAGATCGAGGCGGGCCAGGCGTCCTCCACCGTGCACCTGGGGACGACCGCGTTCCTCGGGGTGGAAGTGTCGGCCAACGGCACGGGCGGCTTCGGCGACGGCTCGCCCAGCAACGGGGCCACGGTCGTGGGCACCGTGTCCGGCTCGGCGGCCGCCCAGGCGGGCCTCGCCGCCGGCGACCAGATCACCTCGGTGGGCGGCCACACGGTCAGCTCCTCGGCGGAGATCGCCTCGGTGCTGCAGCAGTACCACCCGGGCCAGAAGATCAGCCTCGGCTGGACCGACCAGTCCGGCCAGTCGCACACCGCGACGGTGACGCTGACCACCGGTCCCGCCGCCTGACCCAGCACAGGCTGGCCCAGCACAGCCTGACCCACACAGAGCGCAGTGCCCGGCCGTAGCCCGCTTGGCGGCCGGGCACTGCTATTCGCGTGACCTGGGCGGGGATGGGAAATTCCAGATGTCTGGAGGGTGGGGCCATTCCGTTGACCTGGGCCACCGCGGGTCGGCATGGTGGGTGAGACGGAGGATGGATCACCGCCGCGAGAGCGGCTTTCCCGCAGGAAGGTGCCCGATGACCGACAGCATGGAGGCAGTGCGCCGCCCGCCCCGTGCTCCGATACCCCGTTCGCAGCTGCCCCATACGCCGATGCGCAGGCGCAGCCGGCGGCGCTGGGCCATGGCGGCCGGGGTGGCCGGCTGCTGGCTGCTGCTGTGGATGGCGACGGGGTCCCTGCTGGTGGGCACCGTGGCACTGCTGGTCCTCGCGCTCATCGGCGCTGGCCTGGTGGGGGGCCTGCGGCTGCTCGGCGTCACCGCCGAGCATCCGTGGGTGCGGGGCATGGCCACCCGGCCCTGGCGTGACGGCCAGGACGTGCTCCAGCTGGCGCTCCGCCACCTCCCGGAGGTCTTCGTGGTCACTCCCAACGGGGCCCTGCTCGCGCCGAACGCGGTCGAGTTGCGGCTGAACCCGCGGGATTACGACTCGCTGGCCGAGCGCATCGACATCGGCCTGGCCGCGTCCAGCGCCGCGGACGTGTACGTTGAGCAGGCCGCCGCGCACGAGGCCCGGTTCGCGGGATACGGGCCGGCCGAGGTGACCATGCTCCGTGACCCGGGAGTGCCGGCCGGCCGGTACCAGTTGCGCCAGGGGCAGCCGCTGGGGGCCACGCCGCGGCCCGCCTTCGAGCCCGCCACGCCGTACGGCGGCTCGCGGTTCGAGCCGGCCGGCGCCCCGGCTGACCCTCCCACCGGCCCTCCGGTCGGCGGCCCGGGCCGCCCGGGAGCGGTCGGCCCGTACGCTGCCCGCCCCCCGCAGCCCGGCCCCGGGCCCGGCCCCAGCGATCCCGGGGCTGCGTACCCGGCCGGGCCGCAGCCCCGCGGCCCGGTGCCGTCCGGCTCCTCCTGGCCGTTCGCGCACGACGGCGGCACCACGGCCGCGCCCGCCGTCCCGGCCACGTACCCGGCAGCGGGCGGCGCCGGGGCCGGCCTGCCCACGGTGGCCGAGCCGGCCCGCAACCCGGTCCCGCAGCTCCGCCTGACCACCGGTGGCCTCGTGTCGCAGACCCGGACCTCGGGAGCGCGGGCGGGCCGCGGGGCGGTGGAACTCGCCCTGCCCGATGTGCCGACGGTGTCCAGGGAGCATGCCCGCTTCACGTACTCTGACGGGCAGTGGTGGATAGCCAACCTGGGCCTGAACGGGCTGATGCTGAACGGCAGCTCCCTGGCAGGGGAGCACCCGCTGCACGACGGCGACTCGATCCGCTGGGGCCGGAATCAGGAATCCCCGGAGTCCCGGGTAGAGATCGGCTGACCCCGGCCCCGTCGCCGGGCATGGGGCAGCTCTTCATCCGGCCGGCCGGCCGCAGTGCGTGGCTGCGCTGCCCGCCGGAGGAGATCACCTGGCTGGACCGGGGCCTGCTCAGCGGCAATACCGACCTGAGCCTGCACCGCGCGCCGCGCTGCGCCGGGCTGCGTTACGTGCACCGCCGGTGGGAGCTGTTCAGCCGGGACACCAGTTACCCGGTCTACCTGGCGCCGCACTCCGGCGGCACCCCGCTGGACGCGGGCGCCGTGCAGCAGGCGGCCCAGCAGGTGCTCCCCGTCGCCCCGGCACTGCACTACGAGACGCTGCCGGTCGTGCTGCACCGGGGCACCTGGCTGGTGAGCGTCGGGACGTGGGTCCTCCCGCTGCGGCTGGAGGCCGCGGCGGGGCAGGTCACCCAGCCGGGCATGCTGGGCCCCGACCAGCAGGCCGCGACCCAGGAGAAGCGGGTCCACCCCAACGGCACGCCCGCCAGGCGGGGCAGCCCGCCACGGCAGGACGCGGCCGAGCGGGTCCGGGCCTATTTCCAGCGCAACGGCACCGCGCGGATGGCAATGGCCTACCACTACCAGGAGTACATCCTGGGGCTGCCGGCCCCGCAGCCGGTCCCGATGATGGACGTCGTCGTCGCGCTGGACCTGTCCGGCGAGGGGGCCGTGTCCGACTACAAGAAGCTGCTGCAGGGCCTCATCTGGGAGGAAGCGGGGCACCAGCGCGAGCTCGCCGAGTTCCTGCTGCGCTACGGGCTGCTGGCGCTGATGGACCTGGAGCAGGCCCGCCGGGCCGCCGAGGCCAACGAGCGGAGCGGCCGCAGCGAGCAGGCGCGGCGCCGGCTGCGCTACCGCCCGAAGCCGCCGAAGTAGCCTCGTCAGCCCCGGTAGTACGAGGCGTGCGTGTCCCGGATCACGTTCTTGCGGATCTTGCCCGGTTCAACGTCTTGGGCAGCTCGTCCACCACGATGACCGCCTTGGGCACCTTGTAGCCGTCCAGCCGCTCACGCAGCGCGCGGAGCAGGGCCGCCTCGTCGAGTGCCTCGCCGGGCTTGGCACCACCACGGCGGTGATGGCCTCACTCCACCGCTCGTGCGGCAGCCCGACCACCACGGCCTCGGCCACCCGGGGCTCTGCCGCGT
Source organism: uncultured Actinomycetes bacterium (assembly GCA_963829725.1). GTDB lineage: Bacteria > Actinomycetota > Actinomycetes > Streptosporangiales > Streptosporangiaceae > RYN-230. Next base: position 192,548 of record CAWHJW010000003.1, read on the forward strand.
ACACCGCCTTCTCCACCTCGATGGAGGCGACGTTCTCGCCGCCGGTCTTGATCACGTCCTTGTACCGGTCGGCGAACCAGAGCACGCCGTCGTCGCCGAAGGCGCCCACGTCCCCGGAGTGGAACCAGCCGTGCGCGAAGGCCGCCTCGGTGGCGGCCTCGTTGTGCAGGTATCCGGCCATCGTGCTGGGGCCGCGGTAGACGATCTCGCCCTGCTGCCCGGGCGGCAGCAGGGTCCCGTCCGGGCCCATGATCGTGACCTGCACCCCGGTGATCGGGTGCCGACCGCCCCGATGTGCGAGAGCTGATGCTCCGGACGGAACAGGGTGGTCACCGGACTCATCTCGGTCTGCCCGAACAGCGCGGTCGGGTCGAAGCCGCGCATGACATGGATGGTCGCCCCGACCAGGATGGCCGGCGTGCAGAACGCGTTCAGCTGGGCGGTGTGGAACATCGGCATCATCGCCGCGAACCGGTCGGTGTGGTTCCACTGCGAGTCCAGCGCACTGGACATCGACTCGGTGTAGATCGCGACGTGCGTGCCCACGACCCCCTTGGGGAACGACGTGGTACCCGACGTGTACAGGTAGCTGAGCGCGTCCCGGTCGTCCACGACGCATTCCGGGTCGGCCGCCGTGCCCGGCGTGGCGGCCAGGGCGGCCAGCGTGACCCAGGCCCGGTCGGCGGGCTCGGCCTGGTGGGCCGCGCCGGTGCCGGGCAGCACGATGACGTCGGCGACCGCCGCGACCTTGACGATCGCGTCCCGCACCTGCCCCGTCAGCTGGGCCTCCACGGCCAGGCCGCGGGCACCGGAATGGTCCAGTACGCAGGCGATCTCGTCCGCCCGCCAGCCCAGGTTGACCGGCACGCACACCACGCCCAGCTTGGCGCAGGCGTAGTAGACCGCGAGGAACTCGGCGCTGTTGCCCGAGGCGAGGCCGAGCGCGTCACCCCGGGCGTAGCCGCGGCCGGCCAGCCCGTGCGCGACCTGGTTGACCCAGCCGTTGAACTCGGCGTAGGTCCACCGGCGGCCAGCGTCCACGACGGCCAGCTGGGCCGGGCGGGCGGCGGCGGAGCGGGTCAGCGAGTCGCCCACGTTGATCCGCTGGATGAGGTTGCGCGCGAGGTCCACGGTTCTCCCCTTATCTGGTCCGCCCCCCGCCCCTGGAGGCCCGCTTCAGTAGGACCGGGGCAGGCCCAGGCTGTGCTGGGCGACGAAGTTGAGGATCATCTCCCGGTTCACCGGGGCGACCCGGAGTAGCCGGGCCAGGGCCCAGTAGGGCACCAGCCCGTACTCGGCGGAGAAGCCGTTGCCGCCGTGGGCCTGCATGGCCGCGTCCACCGCGGCGATGGCCGCCTCGGCCGCCGCGTACTTGGCTACGTTCGCGGCCTCGCCGGCCGGCTCGCCGTGGTCGTGCTGCCAGCAGGCCCGGCGGGTCATCAGCGCGGCCAGCTCCGTCTCGATCTTGGCCCGGGCCAGCGGGTGCGCCACGCCCTGGTGGGTGCCGATCGGCGCGTCCCACACCTGGCGCTCGGTCGCGTACCGGGCGGCGGCCGACAGCACGTACCGGGCGATGCCCACGCATGCCGCGGCACCGGTGATCCGCTCCGGGTTCAGCCCGTGGAACACCTGCCGGAACCCCTGGCCCTCCGCGCCGATCAGGGCCTCCGGCCCGGCCCGGACATCGTCGAAGTGCAGCGTGAACTGCTTCTCCGGCAGCATGAGGTCCACCGGCAGCACCCGCGCCTCCAGCCCCGGGGCGTCGGCGGGCACCAGGAACAAGGACAGCTCCGCGTTCCCGCCGCGGCCCGACCCGGTGCGGGTGACCACCAGCAGGGCCTCCGCCTCGTCCACCCCGGAGATGTAGCACTTGGTGCCGCGCAGCACCCAGCCGTCCCCGTCCCGGGCGGCGGTGGTGGACAGCCGGTGCGTGTTTGACCCGGCGTCCGACTCGGTGATCGCGAACACCACCTTGCTGGTCCCGGCGGCCAGCCCCGGCACGGCAGCCATGTCTTGCGCTGCTCCTCGGTGCCGAACTCGGCGATCAAAGCGGCCGAGATGGCCGCCGACACCAGGAGCAGCAGCAGCGGGGTGCCCTGCGCGCCGAGTTCCTCGCAGACCAGGGCCAGCTCGGTGAGGCCACCGCCGCCACCGCCGTACTCGGCCGGGACGCTCACGCCAATGAATCCGGCTTCACCTAGCTTGGCCCACAGCTCATCGCAGGGCGTGCCCGACGCCGCGTGGCTCGTGTAGTAGCGCGGCCCAAAGCCGCTGGCTATCGCGGCGACTGCCGCCCGCAGGTCGCGATGCTCGGCGCTCTCAGCGAAATCCACGCCTGCTCCATCGAAGTGATCGAGGATTCACTTCGGACTGTAGCGGGCCGGCCGCCCGGCTGACTAGCTGGCCGCCCGCTGACCGCAGCGCTCTGGCCTGGCTCTAAGCAGAGATATTGACAGGTTTTGACGTGTGCTCCCCGCGGGACGGGGTAGCGGGGGAGGCTAAGGCTGAGTGGGCCAACTAGGAGGCACCTGATGAGCGCAGCCGTATCCCGGACCTCAGCCGCCGAATCACGGGCGCGCGAGCCGCGGGGGCAGGCGCCGGCGGAGGGGCCAGCGGCGCATTCCGCGGCGCAGCCGGAGGCCGGCGCGCACCGGGCGTCGGGCCGTCGCTGGCGGCTGCGCTGGCGGGCGGGCCTGCACCGGGGAGACCGGGGAGTCGAGGACTGAGCAGCGGGCTGCCGCGGCCAGCGTCCGGGTAACACCTGGCTGGGTGGGTGAACTCCGGGGTCAGCCTGGGGTCCAGGCCGGGGCTGCGGTGCCGGCAGGCTAGCTGAGCCGCTCGGTGAGGCAGACCGTTACCTCGTCGCCGGCGTCCTTGCCGATGACCTGCCGGGTCTCGGCCTTGAATGACAGCTTGTGGGTGCCATCACCCAGAGCCATGAAGGACGCCCGGAATGGGTGGCCATCCACAGTGCCGCGTACTTTGACCAGGCCCCGCGTGCCGAAGAATTCGGCCGAGCCCGGCATAACCACATAGGTCCAGCCGCCCTTACTGGGGCTTTTCTGCAGGCGTGCGGTGAATTCCTTACTCAATGCCGTCACCGGTGCAGCGTAACCCGGCGGCTCGTGTTGTTACTGAGCGCGGTGGCAACGCGGCGATCTTCGCCGACCGGACGCTGGAGCAGACCGGCAACGCGGCGATCATCGGCGGGGCCGTGGCGGGCGGGAAAGTCCCGGCCGGCCCCGGCGCCCTCGCCTTCCCTGGGCCGGTGACCCTGGGCCGGGAACCGGATCCTGGCCGTGACCCGGGTGAGGACACCGCGGCGTGGCTGCCGAGTTTCGCCCCCAGTGCGCCAGCGCCAGCGCCCGCGCCGACGCTGGCGTTGCGGCATCCCGTCCGCCCAGTCCAGGCCGAGCCGCCACCGCTGCGGCGCCCGCTCATCCTGCCGTCGGCCCGGAACGGCGGCCCGGCGGAGGAGGTCGATGCCTAACAATGCGGGAAGAATAGAACGACTTTGGCCCAATGCAGGCAAAAGGGACAATGTTTGTTGTATGAATGTAAGGGTAGGCCCTTTAGCATTCCTAATGCTGTATTGCTATACTGCTCTTGTTTGCTGATCTACGTCCTCCTTAAGCCTCTCCGCCCCCCAGTGGCTGCTCAAGTCTGCGGGGTGCAGTGATGCGTAGCGCCACGTCACGCGAAGGCGACCGGGCTGGAGGCGGGGTCTTCTGGCCGAAGCGCGGCCTGGCCGTGCTGGCCGCCGCTTTGCTGGGATGCGCCGGCCTGGGTATGGCCGGGCCGGCGAATGCGGCGATAAGGGTCACCAACCGCGCGCCGCCCGGCGGGACCGCGCCTCAGTTGCACGTGGCGGGGAACATGCTGGCCACCCCGGGCGGCTCACGGATAGTGCTGCACGGGGTGAACCGCTCGGGCACGGAGTTCGAGTGCCTCGGAAACGGTTTCTTCAACGGGCCCCATGACCAGGCATCAGTCACGGCGATGCAGTCGTGGGGGATCAATGCGGTCCGGATCCCGCTCAACGAGGCGTGCTGGAACGGCGAGTCTTACATCTCCGCGGCCTACAGGGGGCCGAGCTACCAGGCTGCGATCGAAGCGTACGTCAGGCTGCTCAACGCCAATGGCATGGTGGCGATCCTCGACCTGCACTGGAGCGATGGGCAATACACCGGGCCGAGATCCGGCTGCTCGTCGGCGAAAGCGGTCTGCCAGAAGCCGATGCCAGATGCCGCCCAATCGATCCCGTTCTGGGAGTCGGTGGCCAGGGCGTTCAAGGGAAATGACGCGGTCATCTTCGACCTGTTCAACGAGCCGTTTCCGCAGGCGGCCGACCACAACAAGGAGACCGAGGGCTGGCGGTGCTGGCTGTACGGCGCTAAATCGTGTGTCGGTATCGGGTATCCGGTGGCGGGGATGCAGACGCTGGTCAACGCCGTCCGCCGCACCGGGGCGACCAACGTAATCATGCTGGGTGGCCTGAGCGAGGCCGGTGACCTGACTCAATGGCTGGCCTACGAGCCCCATGACCGGGATCACGAGCTGGCCGCCTCCTGGCATGCCTACAACTTCGGCGGGTGCACGCAGTCCTGCTGGACCAGTCAGATCGCCCCGGTGATCGCACGGGTCCCGGTGATCGCCGGGGAGATCGGCGAGAACGATTGCGCGGACACCTACATCGACCCGCTGATGGCCTGGCTGGATTCGGAGCACACCAGCTATCTGGCCTGGGCCTGGGACGCCGACTTCAGTTGTTCCGGGGGGCCGGGCCTGATTACCAGTTATGACGGCACGCCCACGCCCTACGGTGCCGGATACGAGTGTCACCTGCAGTCCCTGGCCGGCTGGCCGGTAATCATAAATCCGGATATGGCTTATAGCTCCTGGTGTGGATGGCATAAAAAAATCGGACACCCACGGAGTGTGGCCACTCTGGCCTTTTCGGTTTGGTAGAGTCGGCCAGTAATCCAGCAACGTGAGAAGGTGTCCAGCTAAGGAGCTTTTCCTTGTTAGTTCCAGTCGTCAGGTTCTTACTGACGCTCAGCCTTCCGGGCCAGCGCAAACCGGGAGATAAGTATTAACCAGAAGCTTTCCCGCGCCCGGCCGTATGTGACTTCATCGCCTGAGCGACCGCATGCGGCGCGCCTTGTCGGTACCTGTAGCGCAGCAGGATCGTCCCCGGGCCCCGAACCACCAGTGACGCTGGTTTCCGCGTCTGCCCGCGCCTTGCGTGCTGGCGGCTGCAGTGGGTCTCGGTGACCGCGAGCACCGAAGGGTAGTGGGCGCTTAACACGCACAGGCTCATTATCCGCGGCCCCGATTTCAGGGCCAGGCGGATGCGTGACTGCTGCCCGGAATTCCTTATCCGGGGCGGCACACTGAACTCATCCTTCCTGAAAGCAGGAGAAGATCCCCTTGACCGCAGAGAGCAACCACACGGCCAGCCGGATCCGCCCCCAGGCCCGAACCCCCGCATTACGGTCTCCAGCGCACAGTAATGCCGCCGAAACCCAGGAGCTTCCGGGTTCGGCCCTTACGGTGCGGGCCGGCCCGGGAACCTCGGCAACCCGTCTCCTGGCCCCCCCGGACGAGACTACCCAGTCGTTCTCCCGGGTACGGCTCTCCGCCGGGCCACCGAGGTGGGCCGGCCGCATGGCCCGCGCCCCGTGGCCCCTGGTCATCGTGCTCGCCATCCAGGCGGCGCTGGCCTTGCGCCTGGTGCGGTCGAATTCGGCGTTCCTGGACGAGGCGACCTATATCTGGGCCGGGCACGTCGAGTGGGCCCACTGGCTGCACGGCACACCGATCCCCGGGTACGCCACCTACTTCTCCGGGGCGCCGGTCATCTACCCGCCGCTGGCCGCGATCGCGGACAGCCTGGGCGGCCTGGCCGGCGCGCGCCTGCTGTCCATGGCGTTCATGCTGGGCACGACCACCGCGCTGTGGGGCACGACATCCCGGCTGTTCGGCCGCCGGGCCGCGGTGGCGGCCACGCTCCTGTTCGTGCTGCTCGGCCCGACCCAGTACCTGAGCGCGTTCGCGACCTATGACGCCATGGCCCTGTTCCTGCTGGCGGTCGCCGCGTGGCTGCTGGTCGCCGCCCGGGACCAGGCCGATTCCTCGCTGCTGCTGCTGGCCGGGATCGTCGTCTTGGTGGCGGCGAACGCCACCAAGTACGCGACGGCCCTGTTCGATCCCACCGTCGTGGCCCTGGGCGCCATGGTCATCGTGGACAAGCGGGGGATGAAGGCGGCCACCGGGCGGTTCGGCTGCGTCGCCGCGTGTACGGTCGCCCTGGCCAGCGCGATCCTTACCCTCGGCGGCTCCTGGTACGTGGTCGGAGTCCAGTCCACGACTACGGCCCGCAGTACCGGCACCACGTCGGCGGCGCTGGTGCTGGCCGACTCGGCCAAGTGGATATGGGTTCCCTGCGTGATCGCGGTGGCGGGCGTCGCCTTGGCCGCTTTCACTCACCGCCGCCGGGCCACCACGTGGATACTCTGCATCCTGGCCACTGCGGGCGTTCTGGTACCGCTGGAGCAGGCCCGTATTCACACCGGTACGTCATTGACCAAGCAGGTGGACTTCGGTGCCTGGTTCGCCGCCATCGCCGCTGGGTACGTGGTGGCCTGGCTGTCCCGGGCCAGCAGGCGCGCCTGGCTCCGGGCCGCCATGGCCGCGCCCATCCTGGCCGCCGCCGCGTACCCAGCCTGGATCACTGGGCCGCCACAGGCACTGACCTTCATGCACGGCTGGGCCAACTCCGCGAGGCCTGTCGCCATCCTGCGCCCGCTGGTTCACAAATACCCTGGCCACTTGCTGGCCGAGGATTACGACGTATTCGGTTATTACCTCAGGAATCAGGTGCCGTGGCAGGCCTGGTCGAACACCTGGTACTTCGTTTACAAGAAGAAAATAGCCAAGTCGGTTCTAGGTAATAACGGTCAGCCCACCGGGCTCGGTGCCTTCAAGGCCGCCATCAAGAATCGCTATTTTTCGCTGATTGTGCTCAACTTCGGCGACACGGCGACTATCGACGACAGCATCACTTCCGATATTCAGCGTTACCGCGAATATCACGTCGTGGCCGAATTGCCGTATTCCGACTCGCACGGCGTCGGCCAGTACACCGTGTGGGCGCGGGTCCCGGAACCCCGCGGGAGTCAGCCGTTTACGGTGACTCGCGAGGGCCAGCAATGACCACTATCGCGAACCGGAATCCAGGCGCCGCCGGATCTCACCGGCGGGAAGGGGCGCACCTCCCGGTCCCGCCGTCGGATGAGGACAAGGCCAGCTACACCGACCGGAATCCGGCCCTGATCATCCGCACCTCGCTGGCCAGTTTCGGCGCGCTGCTGATCAGCCAGGCCCGGTTCATCGCCTCCGCGCCGATACTGCTGGTATTCGCGCCATTCATCGTGTTCACCCTGGCCTACTACTTGATCTCCCTGTGCGTCAACGCCGGCACCCGCGGCTTCGACGCCTCGGCCCACCGCCGACTGGTGGCGTCCTGGCGCCCGGTCAGCGTCCCTACCCTGGACGTTTTCCTGCCCATCTGCGGCGAGCCGCTCGACGTGCTCCGCAACACCTGGGCGCACGTCGCGCAGCTGATCCAGGCCTACCCGGGCCAGGCGATCGCATGGGTGCTCGACGACGGTGACAGCGCTGACGCGGCGGCGATGGCCCGCGATTTCGGATTCCAGTACGAGGTGCGCCCGGACCGGGGCTGGATGAAGAAGGCGGGCAACCTGCGGCACGCCTTCAGCCGGTCAGCGGGCGAGTTCATCCTCATCCTCGACGCCGACTTCGCGCCCCGGGCTGACTTGCCGGCCGAGATGCTGCCCTACTTCGCCGCTGACGCCACGCTCGGCATCGTCCAGTCGCCGCAGTATTTCCGGACGTCGGCCACGATGTCGTGGATCGAGCGCGGCGCGGGGGCGGTGCAGGAACTCTTCTACCGCCTGGTGCAGGTCTCCCGGGATCGGCACGACGGTGCCATCTGCGTCGGGTCCTGTGCCATCTACCGCCGCACCGCGCTGGAGTCGAATGGCGGGACGACCCTGATCGAGCACTCCGAAGACGTGCACACCGGGTTCGATCTGCGCCGGGCAGGCTGGGGCCTGCGGTACATCCCGGTCCCGCTGGCCACCGGGCTGTGCCCGGCCCACCCCGACTCATTCCTGACCCAGCAGTACCGGTGGTGCGCCGGGTCCATGTCGCTGGTCTTCTCCCGGAAGTTCTGGGAGACGTCGATGCACTGGCGGACCCGGTTCTGCTACCTGTCCGGCTTCTGTTACTACGTGCACACCGCACTGTTCACGTTCGTCGCGCCATTGCTCCCGCTGACCATGCTAGTGTTCCTGCCCGAGAAGGTCCGGCTGATCAACTACCTGTTCATCCTGCCCTCGTTCATCTACAACCTGGTGGTCTTCCCGGCCTGGCACCGCTGCCGGTTCGGGTCGTCGGCCCTGGTCGCCAAGATGCTGTACGGCTGGGCCCACGCGTTCGCGCTCTGGGATCTGCTCCGCGGTCATCCGGTGGGCTGGCAGCCTACGGGTAACTCGTCGCGCAAGTCGAAGACCCGGCGAATCTGGGCCGGAGTGGCCGTCTGGAATGGCACCACCGGCGCCGCCTGGGTGCTCTTGTCGGTGCTGCGGCTGAGCGGGTACGGAATGACCATCGTGCCACTTTTCCTGACTGGCCTCATGGCTTCCGCCATCACCACCATGACGCTGCTGGCGCGGCGTAACCATCTGCGTGTGACTGGAGCAGCGTGATGAGCAATGCCGGGGGGCCGCAGACAGGCCGGGTCGTAGTCATCATCCCGACGTACAACGAGCGGGAGAACCTCGAGACCATCGTGGGTCGGCTGCGAAATTCGGTGCCCGACGCCGACGTGCTGGTGGTGGATGACGGCAGCCCCGATGGCACCGGGGAACTCGCCGACGCGCTGGCCGTCACGGACTACCGGATCCACGTGCTGCACCGGGCCGGGAAGAACGGGCTCGGCGCGGCCTATATCGCCGGATTCCGCTGGGCCCTCGAGGAGGGATACGCTGCGGCGGTCGAGATGGATGCGGACGGTTCCCACCAGCCGGAACAGCTCCCCGACCTGCTCAGGGAGCTGGACCGTGCCGATCTCGTGATCGGGTCACGCTGGGTCCCTGGCGGTCAGGTCGTCAACTGGCCCCGGTCCCGGCGGCTGCTGTCGAGAGCCGGCAACACCTACGCACGGCTCGCGCTGGGCATCGGGATCCGTGACGCCACCGCTGGCTACCGGGTGTACCGGGACACCGCGCTGCAGCGGATCGCGCTCGGCGAAGTCAACTCGCAGGGTTACTGCTTCCAGGTGGACCTGACGCTGCGCGCGCTGCGGGCCGGGATGACGGTACGGGAGGTACCCATCACGTTCGTGGAACGGGCCCGCGGTGCCAGCAAGATGAGCCGGGCCATCGTCATCGAGGCGCTGTGGCGGATCACCCAGTGGGGAATCGCCAGCCGGCGGGACAGGCTGCGCAGATCTGCGGCCCCGCCGGACGTGTATGTGCCGTCTGACCAGCGGGCACGGGACCTCCGGACCCAGAAGGCGCACGATGCCTAGAACTGGCCGGCCAGCCAGGTACCTGGTCGGCCTGGCGATAGGAGCGATCGGGCTGACGGCGTGGCTCACGCACGGCTCGGAGGCAAGCGCGGCACCGCAGTTGCACGTATCCGGGAACAAGCTGGTCAGCGCCAGCGGTGCCAGGGTCGTGCTGCACGGCGCCGACCGTTCAGGAACCGAGTACCAATGCATGTCCGGCGGCCATCAGATCTTTGATGGCCCCCGCAATCAGGCGTCGATCGCGGTGATGAAAAGATGGCGTATTGACGTGCTCCGGGTGCCGCTCAACGAGGCCTGCTGGAATGGCCAGTCACACATCCACGCGGCCAGGTACCGCAGTGCCATCAAGGCCTACGTCCAGCTTCTGAACACGAACGGTATCGTGGTCATCCTCGATCTGCACTGGACCGATGGCCAGTACACCGGCCCCTCCTTTAGCTGCTCATCCGCGAACGCGCTCTGCCAGAAGCCGATGCCGGACAAGGCCGGGGCGGTGCCGTTCTGGTCGTCGGTCGCGAGCATGTTCAAGGGCAACGACGCGGTCATCTTCGACCTGTTCAACGAGCCCTATCCGGAGCGGGCCGATCATAACAACGAGACCGAGGGCTGGCGGTGCTGGCTGCACGGCGGCGGCGACTGCGTCGGCATCTCCTATCCGGTAGCCGGGATGCAGACCCTGGTCAACACGGTCCGGGCGGCCGGCGCGAACAACGTGATCATGCTGGGCGGCCTGGCCCTGTCCGACGACCTGAGTCAGTGGCTCAGGTACGAGCCCGCCGATCCCGACCACAACCTGGTCGCCTCGTGGCACTCCTACAGCTTTAGCGCGTGCCACGACCGGTCATGCTGGACCAGGCAGGTCGCGCCGGTGATGGCCAAGGTGCCGGTCATCGCCGGCGAGATCGGCGAGATCGACTGCACGGACACCTACCTCAACCCCCTGATGAAATGGCTCGACTTCAAGCGCGCCGGCTACCTGGCCTGGGCCTGGAACGCCAACTTCCAGTGCGGTGGCCCCAGCCTGATCAAGAGTTACAACGGCACTTCCACCGCCTATGGCGCGGGATACCGGGCTCACCTGAGGTTCCTCGCCCGGCGCCGGACGGCCGGCGGATAGGGCCGGCGCTTCACTTCATGACTTCCACATTCGTGGCGATGCCCAGCGCGCGGTAGTCCCACCCCGCCTCGTGCCAGGGAGCCGGGTCGAGGGCATTGCGCGCATCGATCACATTCCGCCGGGCCACGACACCGTCCAGGTTCTCCGGCCTCAGTGTCGCGAACTCGGGCCATTCCGTGAGCAGCAGCACCACCTGCGCATCTCGCGCCGCCTCGCCCGCACTCCTCGCGTAGGTGAGCTCGGGACAGGCCCGGCGCGCGTTGGTCAGTGCCGCGGGGTCATACACGCTGACCTGCGCTCCCATGCCGTGCATGATCTGCGCCACGTCCAGGGCCGGGGAATCTCTGACGTCATCAGACCCGGGCTTGAACGCGGCACCGAGCACGCACACGGGTGCATTCCTCAGATCGCCCCCGGCCATTTCAAGAGCCAGGTCGGCCGCCCGGGCGCGCCGCCGCAGGTTGATCGCATCCACTTCGCGCAGGAAATTCAGCGCCTCACCAGCGCCCAGCTCAGCGGCGCGGGCCGTGAACGCACGGATGTCCTTGGGCAGGCAGCCGCCACCGAACCCGAGCCCGGCGGACAGGAAGGCTGGCCCGATCCTCGGGTCGGTGCCGAGAATCCGCGCCAGGGTCCGCACGTCGCCGCGCGCCGTTTCACAGATTTCCGACATCGCGTTGATGAACGAGATCTTGGTAGCCAGGAATGCGTTCGCCGCCACCTTGGCCAGTTCGGCGGTCTCCAGGCCGGTACTGAAGAATGAGCTGCCGTCGGCCAGCGGCTTGGCGTATACCTCCCGGAGGACTTCCTGGGCGTGGCGTGAGGTGACACCGGCGACGATCCTGTCCGGCGTCAAGGTGTCGGCCACCGCGGTCCCCTCCCGCAGGAATTCGGGATTCCATGCGAGCTCCGCGTCGGGGAATAGCCGAGCGAGATCCGCGGCCAGCTCCCTGGCGGTCCCGACGGGGACGGTGGACTTCCCGACGATCAGGCAGGCCCGGTCAAGCAGCTGCGCGAGCCTCGTGACACAGTCGCGTACCTGGGACAGGTCAGCGCGGTCGCTGCCGGGCTGCTGCGGGGTGCCGGTGCAGATGAAGTGCACGTCACCGAACGCGGCCGCCCGCTCGTAGGAGGTGGTGAACGCTAGCCGCCCGGAGCCCAGGCCGGACTGGAGGAGCTCGGCGAGCCCGGGCTCGAAGATCGGCAGCTGCCCGGCGTTTAACCGGCCTACCTTGCCAGGATCGGTGTCCACGCCCAGGACGCTGAATCCGAGGCTGGCCATGCAGGCCGCATGGGTGATACCCAGATACCCCACTCCGAATATGGTGAGACGCAACCGGGGGGCCGGCACCAGCGGGTCAGTATAGAACTCGCACGCATTCATTGGTGGCTACTGTTCCTTGTTCCCTTGAAGGGCTGACTGGCATCGCCGGATAAGGCTACCGTGATTCTCCTCCACTGGCTGTTACATGGCATGGGTCGCCGAGGCTGGATGCCGGATTATGCCGATAAGCGTTTCTAGTCCTTATCATTGCTTTTACCGGTATTAGCCCAGGGTACTTGCGGCTGACCGGCTAATTTCTCCGGTAATGGCCGCGCGGGGCCAGCCCAATCGCCAGGCCGTGTCGTTACCAGCCCTCGAACATAGGGTGATGTTTCGTGTACAGTCAGTTATCAATGCTGGTCGGTCAGTGGGCGCGTCACAGGGAGAGTGGCATGAACTACTGCATACGATGCGGCCATCCGTCGGGGGATGCGAGCACGTTCTGCATCAGCTGCGGGGTGCCGCTGGCTACCGACGAGGAGCAGGAGTGGGCTCCCGTCCCGCCGGGGCCTGAGTCCGGCACCGCCGGGAGGTCATGGGAGCAGCCTGGCGAGGGACGGATGCCCGGTGTCGGGCCACTGGAGCAGACCGGCAACGTTCGGATCATCGGCGGGGCCGGCGGAGAAGTCTCGGCCGATCACGGCAGCCCCGCCTTCCCGGGGCCAGGCGTCCCGGCCGCGGAACCGGAGGCGGGCCGGGAGCCGGGTGAGGACACGGCTGCGTGGCTGCCGGGCTTCATGCCGGCTGCGCCCGGGCCGCTGCCCGTGCCGCAGACGATGCCGATGTCGATGTCCGCGCCGGCTCCGGCTTCCGCGCCGGCTCCGACGCTGGCGCTGCCGCTGCGGCAGCCCGCCCGCCCGGTGGAGGACGAGCGGCCGCGGCCCCGGCGGCCGCTCGTCCTCCCGCCCCCCGGCGACGGTGGCGAGTACGGTCCCGCGGATCCCGAGCCCTACCAGCGGCCGCCAGGCGGCGGCGGTGACCCACCGGGCTGGCTGAAGATCGCGGTGGTGCTGGTGGCCATCGCGGGTGGCCTGGGCGCCTGGTACTACCTCGGCCGCCCGCAGGCGCACCCGTCCGCGCGTCCCGCCAGCAGCGGGGCGCGCACGCCGGGTACCCCGCGGGCCCAGGCATCGCCGGGCCGCTCCGGCCGGCCGCCGGGCCGCCCCCGGCCGGCCGGGACGCCCCGGGGCAGCCAGCCCGTGGCGCTCGGCCCGGGGGTGGCCGGGCAGAGCGCGGCGGCAGGCGTCGCAGCATTCCTGACCCAGTACTTCGCGGCCATCAACGACCACGACTACCAGGCGTTCAGCAGCCTCTTCGAGCCGCGGGCCAGCCCGGTCCAGTCGGATGGCGCGTTCCGTTCTGGATACCGGACCTCACGGGATGCCGGGGCGCGGCTTGTCGCCCTGGGGCGGGCCGCGGGCGGGGAATGGGCCGCGTCGCTCACCTTCGACAGCCAGCAGGACCCGGCCGTCAGTGCGACGCACACGGCCTGCACCACCTGGGGGGTCACCTTCTACCTGGTGCCGGTGGGCACCTCCTACCTGATCGGGCCGCCCCCGCCGGGTTACCAGGCGTCCGCGCTCCCGTGTGCCTGACCGGCCCCGCCGCCCCGTCCCGCCCCCGGCCGGGCTGGGCCTGGCCCGGCGGCGGGCGGTGACGGAGGTCCCGCGGGCTGCGGGCCGAGGGCCCTGCCCAGCCGCGGCCCGGCCGGGGGACAGTGAGTCCATGCCCGCGCAGTGACGGAGGCAGGCTCATGAGCGACGCAACGGACGTGCAGCACTACACCGACATCATCCTGACCATGATCCAGGAAGACCAGGCGACCGGGCAGGTGCCCGGGAACGTGTCAACGTGGGACGAGATCGACGAGACGGTGGACGCCAACGACTATTACCGGCGGGCCAGCCTGCCGGTGGGCTCCCCGGAGGCGGCCGACCTGCGTACGGCCGTCAACGATGAGGTCATCCGGCGGCTCACCCGCGACCAGGGGGGGTCCTGGGGTGTCACCTGGATGCACCCGGACGGGCACGAGGTGAACATCAGCCGGACCATCGGGTACGCGACGCGGGCCCAGGCGGAGGCGGTCGGCCGGGAGTACGTGGCCGAGCACAGCGGTGGTTACCAGCTCTACGGCGGCTGACCGCCTGGCCCACGTACTCCGAGAACGGGCGGCGGCCCGGTCCGCCGCGGCCATGATGGACCTTGCCTACCAGTCCTGGCGCCCGGACCCTGCCCGGGACTGGCAGGCCCGGCCCATCACGGCCTGCACCCGGTCGAGGATGCAGTCCAGGCCGGCCGTGAATTCGCTCGCTCGCCCCAGCCGGGCGAAGGGCCGGGCGACCTGGCGATCCGGTAGGGCCGCGGATACCGCCGGATTCGGCGCGAGCACCACCCCGGTCGCCGTCGCGACTGACATGAGTACCGGCATCGTGGACCGGTTCCGCTCGATGCCGGTCAGCGGGGCGTCGGTACTGGCCGTACGTCCACGATCGGCTCCTCTCCAGTCCGAGCCCGGCCCCCCTCCGGCCCGGGCAGCCTGCCCGGGCCGGAGCGGGGCTCCGTGTCCCGGGCGGCCCCGATCGTAGGAAGCCGCCGCCCACGGCACCAGGACCGCATGGGGCCGCCGGCGGCCATGCCGGTCAGCGGCCCGGTCCGGTGCGGCCCGCCGGTGAATCCTTCATGGGCTGGGGCCGCACCCGGGCGTGCTCCTGATCCTGACGGACGCGTTCGCCAGCCCGGCACTGGGCCTTCCGACGGAAGCTGGACCTGTCGGAGTCTCGCCCGGCACATCGGCGTTAGCCCGGCTGCGAGGCCGGGAACCCGGGTGCACCGGTCCGCGTCCAATGGGCACGACTAGGGCGCCGTCCCGGTCGCCGGTCCGCCACCTGGCTTGGAGCGTCATGCCTGCCCGATCACCGCTGCGCACCAGGAAGCCCGCCCGCGCGGGGAAGCCGGACCGTGCCGCGACAGCGGGCCGCGCCGCGCCGCCCGCAGGCGCCCGGACGTCCGCCCCGGCCGCCGGGCACCACGGGAGGCTGCTGCGCCTGGTGGTCCTGGCCGGGCTGGCTGGCCTGCTGACCGCGTGCGGTTCCGGGCCCGGCGGGGCGGGATCACGTCCGCCGAGCAGTGGCGCGCCCACCCCGGTCAGCACCGTCCCCGGCAGCCCTGGGCCGGGCAGTCCGGTGTCCGGGACCCCAGCCCCGGGCACCCCGCCCGCGAGCCCCACCACCATGCCGGGCCAGGCGCACTGCGGCATGCGGCCGATGCCCGGGACGGGCGGCGCCCGACCGGTGTCCGGGGAGCTGACCCTCGGCAACCAGAACAATGGCGGCACGTTCTGCGTGCGCCCCGGCGAGCGGGTGATGGTGTACCTGCGCGGCACGCCGGCCCGGGAGTGGGCCCCGATCCAGTCCGATTCCACCGCCCTGGTCGCCGTCGCATCCGGCCGCCTGTCGCTCCCCGTCGGGGTGACCGGGGCGTCCTTCCTCGCGGCCCGCCCCGGCACCGCCCACCTGACGTCGGACCGGCCCGTCTGCTCCTCCGGCCCGGTCCGCTGTGACGCGCTGCTCGCGTTCCGGGTGACCGTCATCGTCTCGGAGAGCGGGGCGGCCCGCTGAGCCTAGCGGCCGCCCCGCTGCACGCGGCGGCGCGCGGCCGCCTGATGCTGGCCGGCCGGGCGGGCGCGCCCCCGGGAGGCGCCCGCCCGGCCGCCGCCCGGGCCGCCAGGCTCACCAGGCGAACGTGTTGGCGCTGCCCACGGGGGACGCCCGGAACAGCCACGGCAGGTGGATGGGCGTGTAATGATCGCCGGTCACCGAGCCCTGGGCTGAGCCGCACTGGGTCAGCAGGTGGTGGCCGTCCGGGCTGGCCCACAGGACGCCGCAGTAGTGCGCGGCCGGCCCGGCCCCGCCGGGCCGGGTGAGCACCGCCGCCAGCCGCCCGCTGCGCGCCGAGAACCGGGCGATCACCGTCTGGGTCCCGTGCGGGCCGGTGGCCAGGGAGGCGAACAGGACCGTGCCGTCCTGGCTGATCAGCGGGTTACCGGGACTGCTGAGCGGGCCGGCCCGCAGTGTCTGCGGGACGACCAGCCGCGAGTGCTGCGGGTTGGCCCCGCTGCGGGCGGTGTCGAGCACCCGGATCCCGGACCGGGGCTACTCGGTGGGGGACTGCCAGCCGAAGGCCAGCATCCGGCTCGTAGTGCCCGATGCGCCCCCAGCGGCTGTAGGCGCAGGCGAAGGCCGTCCTCGGCCTGCAGCCGGTCGCCGACCATGGCCATCACCATGGCCGCGATGCGGCCGTAATTGGCCTCATAGAACGCCTGGAACCCGGCTTCCTGCCGCATGGCCTCACCTCTTGGCACCCAGCCGGCGGACTGTCGTGATCGGCTTATACACGCCCGGCCGGGCCATCCGGCCTGGCCCAGCCGGTAACGATTGGGTAAAGGCCCGGCTGGCGATGAGCGCGTCAAGGTCCAGCCCGGGCCGCCCGGGGGAGCAGGCGGACCGCCCCGGCCGGAAAATGACTGGCGGCCCGGCCGGTGCCCTGAGTTAGCTGGGGACATGGAGCTCGAACGGTTCGACCCGGCGGCGGGCGGCGAGCAGGTGCGGGCCTGCTACCGGAGCTACCTGGCCGGTCTGCCCCATGACGACCCGTGCGGGCCGGCCATGTCGCCCCGCGTCTTCGTCGGCTGGCTGGCGCTGGGCTGGACGGAAGACCCGTCGGAAACGTGGCTGTCCCGCCCCGGCCCGGACGGCTGCGCCGGATGGTACGTGCTCCGGCTGCCACAGCGGGAAAACCAGCACCTCGCCATGATCGAGATGGTGGTCCACCCCGACGCCCGGCGCGCCGGGCGGGGCCGGGCGCTGCTGCGCCACGCGGCCGGCCGCGCCCGCCAGCACAGCCGGGTCCTGCTCACCGGAGACGCGCGGGAGGATTCCCCAGGATCCGCCTTCGCCCGCGCGGTCGGCGCCCGTCAGGAGATCACCGAGGTCCGCCGCCTCCTCATGCTGAACGAAGCTCATCCCGGGCGGCTGCCGTGCCTCCGTGCGCAGGCCGAGCCGTCCGCGGCCGGGTACGAGCTGCGGAACTGGGTCGGCCCGGCCCCCGCTGGCCTGCGGACGGCGATGGCCGAGATTTACGCCGAAGCCGAGGACATGCCGCACGAGGAGGGACGAGAGCCACAGCACTGGGACGTGGAACGGATGCGGATGGATGAGCACCGTGCGGCCGTGCAGGGCCTGCGGAATTACACGGTGGCCGCCATCCGGCCGGGTGAGCGCCGGCTGGCCGGGCTCACCCGGCTGGCGGTGGACCCAGGCAACCCGGGCTGGGGATTCCAGGAGCTGACCGTGGTGGCCCGGGCGGACCGCGGGCGCCGGCTCGGCCTGCTGATCAAGGTGGCCATGCTGGAGCTGCTGGCCGGGCGCGAGCCGCAGCTGACCAGGATCATCACCGGTAACGCGGACGCGAACCAGCACATGATCGCTATCAACAACGCGCTCGGCTTCACGGTCCTGGACCGGTGGCCGTCCTGGCAGCTGGACATCGGGGGAGCACCCGGCACGCGCGGGCCCGCGGCCTGCGGGGAGCCAGGTTAGGGTCGGGAGGGTGATCTCGGCGGCGAACCTCTCCGGATATGCACTGGCCTCGTTCATCCTGATCGTGATCCCGGGTCCCAGCGTGCTATTCGTCGTCGGCCGGGCGCTGGCCTACGGCCGCCGCACCGCGCTGGCGACCGTGTGCGGGAACTCCGCCGGGAACTACGTGGTGGCGGTCTGCGTGGCGGTGGGCATCGGCACGCTGGTCCAGCGGTCCGCCGAGCTGTTCACGGCGGTGAAGCTGGCCGGCGCGCTGTACCTGATCTGGCTGGGCATCCAGGCCTTCCGACGCCGCGGGACGCTGGCCGGGGCCTTCGCAGCGGCCGCCCCGGCCCGCAGCGACCAGCGGGCGGTGCGGGAAGGCTTCCTGGTCGGGGTGACCAACCCCAAGGCGCTGATCCTGTTCGGTGCCGTGCTGCCGCAGTTCGTGGACCGTGCCGCCGGGCACGTGCCGGTGCAGATGCTGCTGCTCAGCGGCGTGTCGATCGGGATCGGGCTGGTTTCCGACAGCATGTGGGGGGTGGCGGCCAGCAGGCTCCGCTCCTGGTTCGCCCGTTCTCCCCGGCGGTTCGCCATGGTCGGCGGGGCAGGCGGACTGGCCATGATCGGCGTGGGCGTCACCGTGGCGGTTACCGGCCGCCAGAGCTGACAGCTGGCTGTGCCCGCCGGCCCGAGTCGGCTACCATGCAGCCAGTTCTCCCGCCGGTGTAGCTCAGATGGCAGAGCAGCCGCCTTGTAAGCGGCAGGTCAGCGGTTCGATCCCGCTCACCGGCTCCATCCACGGTCCCCGGTGTCCATGAGCCCTCTCACCTGCAGTTCCGCGCAGGAAGAGGGAGGCTTCCATGGCTTCGACTGCCGGCGCTCATGCCAAGATGCCCACAAAAAACCCACAACTCATGCCCGCCGGACGTCGGCGGACCAGCGCGGCCGCTGGCGGAAAGCGAGCCGCCGCGGGCAGTGCCGCTGTCGTGACGGGGGTGCCGCGCCCGTGCACCCGGGCCCAGAGCCGGGTCGTGATGGAGATGGCCGAGGGCATCACCGTGTACCCGGCCCGCTCGCCGGGGGGACCGGTGGCGGGCGGTGTGGTACGAGAACGGGACCCGGCAGCAGTGCCAGGCCGCCTCCGAGGAGCGGCTGGTGGCCAAGCTGGAGAAGGTCGCGGAACGGCTGACAACCGATGCGCCCAATCTGCTGCGCCCGGCCGCTGACCTGATCGCCTGGTATCTGTCACCTGAGCGGCACCCCGCTGGGCAGGCCTGGTCGCGCAAGCACACGCACACCCAGCGGCGGCTGTGCCAGCGGTTCCTGCTGCCGGTGCTGGGCGACCTGTGGCCCGGGTCCCGCCCGGCCAGTCGTGGTGCTGGCCGCAGCCGGGCGCGGGCGAGCGGTGCCAGTCAGCCTGGCGGGCGGTGGGCGGTGGCGAGCAGGTGAGGTCCGACTCCGATCAATTCAGGTACTCGTTCCAGGGCGGCGGCGGTTTCGATGACGATCCGCCGGTCCTGATCATCGCCAGGCGCTCGCCGAGGTCGCTGAGCAAGAACGCGGGGCCCTCGACGCTGACCAGGTCGGTGAGCCGCAGGCCGCTGGCGACGATCTCGGCGCGGAGCTGGCCGGGCCGGTGGGTGTAGCCGGTGAACCCGCCGGGGGACAGCGGGGTCAGCCGCCCGGTGCTTTCTGAGCCGGTGAGCAGGGCTTCGGCCAGCGGTGATGACTGGTACAGGCGGTTGCGCAGCACGCCGTCGAGCCGGGCGGCCCAGCGTGAGATGGCCGCTGTGAACACCGGGCCGCCGGGACGGACCACCCGCGCCGCCCCGGCCAGCGCTTTGAGCCGGTCGGCGCGACGGTGCAGGTGATACAGCGGGCCGAGCAGGAGTACCGCGTCGGCGCTGCCGGGATCAAGGCCGGGGTCACGGGCGTCGGCCACGGCGGAGTCAATCCGCGGGTTACCGGCCACCTGCCCGGCCAGCTCCGCCACCCGCGCGGTCAGCCCGGCATTCTCCGCCCGCAGCTCCGCCACCAGCGCCTCGGCCCGCCCGGCGCGGGCACGCCAGTAACCGGCAGCAACATCCTCATCGATCACCGGCGCAGGCACGCGACCCAGCCCACATCACCACACCAGCCACGTCACGCACCAAACCCGGCGTGTCGCGACCCCGGCGGTCCCACCCCACGGGATCACCGATTACTTACAAGGCGGAATTAGGCTTCTGGAGGTTACCGGGCGCAGGCGCGGTGAATGTATGAGAGTTGCGGATCTGCGAAGAATGACCGGATCTTTCCGGGGACTGCCCACAGTTCGCGGAGCGCGCTCTCCGCGATCTCGAAAAGCTGGTCCCGGCCATTCGGCACGATCCGGGCGATGTGGTCGTTCTTTACGTTCTTCCAGACCCATTCGTCCGAGTTGAGGTCCGGCGAATATGACGGCAGGCGGAACAGTTCGATGCGGTTCTTTCTCGCCTCCACCCATTCTCAGATCTTTTTTGACTTGTGGTACCCGGCTCCGTCAACGATCAGGAAGATCTTTCCCCTGATGTCATGGATGAGACGCCCGAGGTACTCGGTGAACAGGTGGGAGTTCATCATTCCCTCGAAGACCATCCAGTGCATAGATCCGCGCATGCGATAGCCGATATCATGCCCACGGACTGGCGTTTTCCTGTGGCGGTCACGACGGGGGTTTGGCCGACTGGCGCCCACGTCGTTCCGGCATGGTGATCGGTGCGGCACCCTGCCTCATCTGCGAAGAAGATCTTCGCGCCCTCCTCCCCGGCGCGTTTCCGGATTGCCGGGAAGGTTTCCTCCATCCATATCCTGCGATTTTCCGGGTTCCTTTCCAGTGCCTGGTAAACGGGGCGCTGAGGGGAGAACCCAAGCATCTTGAGGATCCGGCCGGTGTTCTGCTCGGAGCTCGACTTTCGCACTTTCAGGTTGGGTGTCTGCGGACAGCCGGGAGTACGTGGCTGGCAGTGGCTTCGCGGGGATGGGCGCAGTGGCCTGACGGGGCAGGAGGGGTCGCGACACGCGGCGTGAGCTGCCGCGAGGCGGATACTGGTCGCTACAGTAGCGGGCAATTATTCGTTTTCCCTACAATAACGGGTTTTCTGCGGAGCGCCGACTCGCCGCATCTGGATATCCGTCAAATTCACATAACTACTGGTGCCGGATCGTGCCACCTGGCGGCCCTATGCTGTCGCTGATCGGCCGTTTCGCTGGCCCGCATTCAGAGAGTCGTCTACCTTAAATAAGCGTTGATCAATTAGACAGAATAAATGGGGGAACTTTGATGATATCGTCACCAAGGCGGACTGCTGCGGCCCGTGCGCTGCTGCGGGTCGCGGGCGGGGCGCTGGGATGGCCTGCCGCAGGCCTGCGTGCGTACCTGCGCGCGCACTCGAGATGCGCGCGGTATCTAGGGTCGGCTGGGACCGGCGTGGCGATCACTGCGGCCCTCTTGCCCGCCATCTTTGGCAACTCGGCGTCGGCCAGCGAGGCCGTGCCTGCGCGCACGCACGAAACCACGGTCTCGCAGGACAATCTGCGGACGGGCTGGGATCATGACGAGCCGACCCTAAACCCCAGCAATATTTCGGGCCAGACCCCCGGCTACCAGTTCGGCCAGGTGTTCAAGACCGCGGTTACCGGGCAGGTGTACGCGCAGCCGCTGGTGGTCGGCTCGACGGTCATAGTGGCTACCGAAAGGGACTACGTCTACGGCCTGAGCGCCTCGACCGGCGCGGTGCAGTGGGCGACTCAGCTGGGCACGCCGTACGCGATCACGAGCTGCGTTGACCTCAGCCCGCACGTCGGCGTGACCAGCACCCCGGTATTCGATCCGGCGACCGGCGACGTCTACCTGGTCGCTCAGGTCATGCAGGGGGCCCAACCCGCTTATGAGATGTTCGGGCTCAAGGCGAGCACCGGCGCGGTCGTCCTGCAGCGATCCATCAGCGGTACGGCCAGCAACGACCCGCACCTGACGTTCAACGCCACGAACGAGCTGGCGCGGCCGGGACTCCTGCTGATGAACGGGTGGGTATACGCGGCGTTCGGATCACATTGCGACCACAGTCCCTACGTGGGGTTCGTGGACGGTGTGAACATCTCCACCGGCGCGCTCACCCAGTGGAGCGACGAGACGGGCGTTTCAGACAACCAGGCCGGCATCTGGCAAAGCGGTGGCGGCCTGATGTCAGACGTTACTGGTCACATCTTCGTCACCTCGGGCAACGGCATCTCCCCGGCCGCCGGGCCGGGCCACACGCCGCCGGGCCAGCTCGCCGAGTCGGTGATCCGGCTGTCTGCACGCAGTAATGGCACCCTGGGCGCGGAGGACTTCTTCAGCCCGTCCAATGCGCCCACCCTGGACGCTGGGGATACCGATTTTGGCTCCGGCGGTCCGGTCGGACTGCCGTTCGGCACGGGCCTCTACCCGCGGGTGCTGGCTCAGGCCGGCAAGGACGGCCGGATCTTCCTGCTCGACCGGGACAACCTGGGTGGGCGCGAGCAAGGCAGCGGGGGTACCGACGGAGCCCTGAGCGTGACCGGGCCCTACCAGGGCCAGTGGGGCCACCCGGCGGTATTCGGGAACACCACGAGACTGACCGCCGGCAACGCCCTCGCCGCCCAGGACTACTTGTATTACATCGGCAAAAACGACAGCCTGCGGGTGCTGAAGTTCGGGGTGAACAGCTTGGATGAGCCAACGCTGTCCGACGTAGCCAACAGCGGGCTGGCGTTCGGCTATACGTCCGGGTCACCGGCAGTGACATCTGACGGGTCCAACATCTCGACCGCGGTCGTGTGGGCGGTGCACTCGGCCGACAGCGGCGGATCCGGCGGCGCGCTGGAAGCATTCGCCGCTTACCCGGGATCAGGCTGCAGTGCCTCGGCACAGTGCACGATCAAGCCGCTTTGGTCGGCACCGATCGGTACCGCCAGCAAATTCTCTAACGTGACCACCTCGGGCGGGATGGTCTACGTGGGCACCAGGGACGGCCAGGTGTACGGCTTCGGCAACACCGTTCCCGCGGCGCTGGCGAGCCGGGGCCCAGCCATCAGCTTCCAGGCACCAGTCGGCTCCACCAGCCCAGGCAAGGACGTCACCGTCACCGCAACCTCGGACGTCACCCTGACCGGGGTAAGCGTGGACACCACTGCTACCAGCGGCACTACCGCTACGAACCAGTTCAGCATGGGCAAGGTGACGCTGACTCCGCGTGGCAGTGGCTCAAAGAGCAAGGTGTCGTTCCCGGTGACGCTACACAAGGGCGACACACTAACGGTGCCGGTGACCTTCAGCCCGACGTCTCCCGGCGGGACCACTGGATCGGTGTCGTTCGCCGCCGGGTCCCCCTCCTCGCCCCCGGTGACTGTGCCCCTGACCGCTACCGGTACCACCAGCGGCCTGTACGCAAGCTCCACGGCGATACCGTTCGCGCTGGTCACTGACACTGGGGCATTCGCGAGCAACGTTCCCGTGGGGGTGCAGGTGCCCCGGGAGGTGGACATCATCAACGGCAGCACCCATCCCGAGACCGTCACATCGGTCAGGCCGCCGTCCGCTCCATACTCGGTCACCGGGTTGCCGGCCACCGGCACTGTGCTCCGGCCCGGCCAGTCGGTCGTCGTCCAGGTCATCTTCGCGCCGACCACGCCGGGCAGCTACCCCAGCACCCTCTCGCTTACCGGCAGCGGGGGCGCCACCGCCACGGTCAACCTCACCGGCACCGGACTGCCCGCGCGGGGCCTTTTCACCGCCTCGCCCGCCTCGGTCAAGTTCGGGGCGGTTTCCGTGGGCCAGAAGGTCACCAAGATCGTGACCCTGACCAACACCGGCAACGAGCCCGCCACGGTGACCACGGCCACCACGCTGAACGCCCCATTTGCCGACCGTCCCAACGTATCCGCCGGGCTGCCGGTCAACGCGGGCTACGACGTGCAGATCCCCGTCACTTTCACGCCGACCAAGAAGGGTAACTTCACCTCCACCTACCGGCTCACCTGGACCGACGTCACCGGCTCGCACATCATCTTGGTTCATATCAGCGGCCGGGCGGCGTAGGACGTCAGTCGCCTCGGCTGCGTGGTGCCGCCACAGGGCCGGATCCCGATTAGCTGGGTAGCTGCAGGCGATCCGCCTGGGATGTGCGGTTGGCTGAGGCAGGTGGCTCAGTGGCGGCGGAGCGCGACGAGGCCGCCATCGCGGCCTGGCGGGACGGACCTGGGTCAAGCTTCGAGGCTAGCGGCGGCGACCGGCGCGTACCTCTGCTCCGAGGACGAGGCCGGGCAGGCCATGCGCCCGCCGAAGGCCCGCACCTGGGCCCGGAGCCGCTTCATCTACCGGACCCGCGTGCATACCGGACGCAAAGGCGAGCGCCGCAGCATGCCCGAGCCGATTACGCCAGCCTGATCACCGCCGGGCACACCCAGCTCCATGCCGCGCTCATCCTCGTATTGGACAACCTGAACACGCACATCAGCGCCGTGATGCGCACCCTGCTCCAGCCACACCAGGGCTCGCTGACCGTCGTCCGGCTGCCCGCTACGCCCCGACCTGAACCCGCCGAGGGCGCCTGGTCAAACATGAAGAACAGCCTGGGCAACCTCGGCTCCTGCAGCACCGTCCGCCAACTGGCCGCGATCATCAAAAACCGGCTCAAGCGCATCCAGTACCGCCCCGCCCTGATCGACGGATTCCTCGCCCAGACCGGACTCAGCCCCGAACCCGAACCACCGTAGACCCTGGCCTAACCTCTGTAGTTGCTCAACCACGCCGATGGTGGCATGCAACTGCAAGCGCTCGGCGTTATGTGGCTCTTCGAAGTTAACCGGGGTGGCGTGGCGGCCTGCTGACGGAGCGTAGCGACTAGGCAGGTCTGGCGTGTCGCTGCATGAGAGTGCCCGCGGCTTTCAAGATCATGGTTCTTTCCAGGGAAACATGATCAGCAGAGAGCTGCGGGCACGTGTGTCAGGATATGGCGTCGCGGCTGTTCGCGCTGGAGGGCGCGGAGGTCGCGGAGGTTGATGAGGAGCCCGGCGGCGGCCGGACGGTGTGGCTGGTGACGGCGGACCCGGCCGCGCGGGCATGCCCGGCCTGCGGGACGGTATCGGAGCATGCCCGGGAGCGGGTGGTGACGCGCCCGGCTGATATCGGCTTTGGCCGGGACCGGGTCAGCGTGGCATGGGTGAAGCGGCGGTGAGAGTGCCGGGTCGCGTCGTGCCCGCGGGGCACGTTCACTGAGTCGCTGCCGGGCGTCCCGCCGCGGTGCCGGGTGACGGGGCGGCTGCGGGATCATGTGGGGTGGCTGGTCGCGGAGGGCGGGCGGACGGTGGCGCAGGCGGCACGCGAGTGCGGGCTGTCCTGGCCGGCAGCGCATCAGGCGTTCGCCGGGTGCGCGGACCCGGTGCTGGGCCAGCCGCCCGCACCGGCAGCGCACCTGGGGATTGATGAGCACCGGCGTGGCCGGCCCCGGTGGCGGGCCGATGCGGAGACCGGCGAGTACGTGCTGCTGGCTGGACCGCGGGCATACCTGTTTCTTTGACCTGTCCGGGGATCAGGGCCTGTTAGGGCAGGTGGAGGGCCGCACCGCGGATGACGCCGCCTGGTGGCTGGCGCAGGCATCGCCGGCCTGGCGGGACGGCGTCAAGGTCGTCGCGATCGACATGTGCTCTATCTATGCCGCGGCGGTGCGCCGGGCGCTGCCCCGCGCGCGGCTGGTGGCAGACCTGTTCCATGTCGTGCAGCTCGCGGTGAAGATGACCGGGGACGTGCGCCGCCGGGCGGTGCGGGAGAAATACGGGCGGCGCGGCCGCTCCGGCGACGGCGAGTACGGGGTCAAGGGCCTGCTGGTGCGCAACCTGGAGCACCTGCGCCCCGGCCAGTTCGCCAAGGTCATGGACACTCTCGGCGGGGACGCCGCAGGCCAGGAGATCGCCGCGGCGTGGATCGGCAAGGAAAAGCTCCGCGACGTGCTGAACCTGCGGGCCTGCATGACCGGGTCTGCGCCGTGCCAGCGCGACGTCCGGGACCACCTGTTCTCCTTCTACGACTGGTGCGCGCAGAACGATGACGTCCCAGAGCTGCTTACCCTGGCCCGGACGATATCGAAATGGGAGGACGAGATCGTCGCGGCGGTGCTCACGGGCGTGACGAACGCCCGGAGCGAGAGCCTGAACAGGCTCGCGAAACTGGAAGCCCGGATGGCCTACTCGTTCCGCAACCCCGCGAACCAGCGACGCCGGGTCCGGATCGCCTGCACCCGGGGTGCCCGGCGATCCCGGGCCGTCACACCAAAACGATCACGTTAGGTAACCGGAAGGCAACCCGACCCCGGTGTACTGTAACCTCGAAGAGCCCGTTATGTGTCTGCTCGTGGTCACGAACCATCCGGCTATGTGCATATTACCTGGGCTAATGTTCGGTGCGGTGTCGTGGGGCCTCGGAGAGGGTCGCACCTGGTGCCGAATGGGGCATCTGTTGGCAATTCGGGTCATGCTAGCGTTGCGGCGCGACAGGCCCCTTACGTCAACGGGACTAGCGCTGTGCATTCACTCCGATAGCACGTCTCTGGGCTCTGTGCTGCTCATCTGTGATGGCTGCCCAAAGACCCAGGGCTGCAAAGGCCGCGGAGCCGATGACGGCCAGCGGCACCCAGAGAATGATCTGCGTGATCATGTAATCACCCCCCGTTATCGAACGTAACCCGGCGGGTCATGATTGTAAAGGCCTACGCACAGAGAGGGTTATGCGAAACTCCTTAGCAAGATCTTGCATCAAGACCCTGGCCTGCAGCTCCCAAGATTCGTCGATCTTGGGAATGCAAGGTTTTGCATAGCCACAGGGGACTCAGTGACTTTCCAGTCCTCCCTATACTGGTTCGTCGGTATTAAACAGATTGTCATTATTTGCCCGTTTTGGTAATTCGACTTTCGCCGTTTTCGTGGATGTGGTCAGTCTGTGCGGGCCGAGAACCCCATCCGTGGATGTGGGCTACAGTAAGTGCCGTTGAGTATTAGTTGGTTTTGGGGCGGTCGCCGCCGCGACGGCCAGGTGGGCGTGCGCGAGCAGGGCCAGGGTGATGTGCCGGGTACCACGCGTCGTAGCGGCGGTTCCGCCCGGCGACCTCGGCCCAGGTCGGGCATCGTTTGCTCAAGCCGGTCCACCACGTCCTGCAGGCGCTCGACCACGCTCGTCCCGCCTTCCGCGTCAGCAGGCCCGCGCTTTCCAGTCGCACGAACGGGCTTGGCGGGCTCTCCCTCGATCGGGTTCCGCAGGGCACCCAGGATGCCAAGGTTCACCACGCCGATGGACAGCATGGCTCACGCCGACGTTTTGGAAGAAGCCCTGCCATCCAGGTCCTCCTTGATGGACTGGTTCCTAGGTTCCGCCCGGCGCTCGAATCGCCGCGGCGGGGCCGCTTGCATAACTGGGTCGTGAGAGACGAGGCCGGGTGGCCGCGATGAGCGTCGAATGAGCGTGGGCGGCCAGAGAACGGCGACGAGTGGCGGCGCTTAGCCGGGAGGCCGACTTGGCCGCTGAGCTGGGCGAATGACAGGGAAGACGAGCAGTGACGAGTGGCCGCGGCTACCAGCGGCCGCCTTGTATGCGGCAGGTCAGTGGTTCGAACCCATCACCGGCTCCATGCGGGCCATCCCGCCCAAGTCATGAAAACGACTGATTTCTGCTGGAAATAGTTCGCATCGGCGATTCGCGCAGCGTAATCAGGCTCCGTGCCGCCCGAGACCATATGAAATGCCGTGAACCACGACAAGCCTGGTACTTAGAAATACCTTTCCTCATATCTGGCTGCCGCGTTGTACGCTGCCACCTGCTCTGCAGGCGATTTCGCATTACGCAATATCGCTATCGCCAGGCGGGGAGAATCCGCCCTGGCTCAACGACATGGGAGGGGCAATGCGGCACTATTTAGGAGAACGGGCCGGAGCACGGAGGGTCCGTTACTGGCCGGCCGCGGCCGCGGTCACGGCGGCGGTCGCCCTGGCGACGATGACCGCTGCGGCCACCGCGGCCACGCGCCCAGCCGGAAGGCACGGCGCGTCTCACAGTGTCACCTTGTACGCCGTGGGCAAGCGGGTCTGCAAGGCGAAGCGCCCGGGTGTTGCGTCGTGCTATGCCGAGATCCGGAAGGTCGTCAGGAAGGGCACGGCGGGAGCACGGCCGTTCAAGGTCGCCGCGGGCGCGACCGAGGCGGGCACGATCGGCCCGGCGGGCGGGCTCACGCCCGGGGACCTGGGCACCGCCTACGGGCTCACCACCACCGGTGGCAGCGGGCAGACCGTGGCCGTCGTGGACGCGTACAACGACCCGAACATCAACGCTGACCTGCAGTCCTTCGACACGCATTACGGCCTGGCCACGTGCAGCACCACGAACGGCTGCCTGCGGGTGGTCAACCAGACCGGCGGCAGCACGCCGCCCGCCAATGACACCTCGGGATGGTCGGTGGAAGAGACCCTCGACGTGGAGACGGTGCACTCGGTGTGCCAGGGCTGCAAGATCATCCTGGTGGAGGCCAATTCGCCGCTGAATGCCAATCTGGCCACGGCCGAGAACACCGCGGTCTCGCTGGGGGCGGGTGAGGTGTCGAACTCGTTCGGCGAGCCGGAATCAGGGACCGGCACCAGCTTCCAGGCGGCCTTCAACCATTCCGGGGTCGTCATCACCGCGTCAGCCGGGGACTCTGGGTACTACTCCTACGACGAGCTCGCCGCCGTAGACCAGCCAGGCATCCCGGCCGCCTACAGCACCACGGTCAGCGTGGGTGGCACCTCGCTGTACCTCGGCCAGAGCGCCGCCCGGCAATCGGAGACCGTGTGGAACGACAACGGCATCCGGGATGTCCTGGAGCAGGACTTCGCGGCCCCGCTGGGCGCTGGCGGCGGCGGCTGCAGCACCCTGTTCAGCGCGCAGCACTGGCAGACCTCGCTCAGCGTGTGGGGGAGCACCGGGTGTGGCAGCAAGCGGCTGGCCTCTGACGTCTCGGCAGTCGCGGACTACCTGACCGGCTTTGATGTCTACGACTCCTACAACTGCGGTAGCGCGTGCAGCCCCCCGGCCCCGGGCTGGTTCACGGTCGGCGGCACCTCGCTGTCGTCTCCGCTCATCGCCGCGTCCTATGCGCTGGCCGGCGGGGCCCACGGCGTGGCTTACCCGGCGCTCACCCTCTACGGGCACCCGGGACATGCGTATGACGTCACCACCGGCGGCAATGGCTGGTGCGCGGGCCAAGGCGCCGCGCAGTGCCCCAACCCCAACTCCCTGGGGCACGGCACCGTGGACTGCGCCTACACCGCCGGCGGCACCCCCGCCGTGGGTGACCGGGCCTGCGATGCCCTGGCCGGTTACGACGGGCCGACTGGTGTCGGCTCGCCCAACGGGATCACCATGTTCACCAAGACCGGGCCGTCCGCCACCATCAGCGGCCCCACCACGGTGACCCACGGCACCAGCCAGACCTGGAAGGCCACCACGGCCGACCCCTTCCCGGGTGGCGCGGTCACCCGCTACACCTGGAACTGGGGCGACGGGACCAGCAGCACCACCACGACCGGCAGCGCGTCACACACCTACGCGACCGGCGCGGTCACGCGAACGATCACCCTCACCGTCACCGACAATTACGGCGTCACTGGAAGCGCGACCTACACCGCGAAGGTCAGCTAGCTAGAGCCGCCCGGCAGGCGCCGCAGTCGTGCGTCTGACCGGGATAAGCGGACCGGGGGGCTGGCCGTCCCGGCGGCCGGCCCCCCTTCTGCGCCGGTCGCACTCCAGGGCCGCCCGGGCCGGCCCAAGGCTGATCAGCCACGACAGCCTGGGCGAGGTTACAGACAGTTATGTTGCTGAGGAGGACTATTTGCCCGGAAGTGGGTAAGTACACGACCGGGGAAACTATCTGCTGGGTTAGTACGTTGCGCCGGGTGAGATGGTTTGCGCACCAGGTTGTAACGCTCCGCGATGGTTGTGCTGGGCGAATAGACGTCGCATGAGCCCCCGCCGGACGTGGGTATGGGGTGAGACGAATGGGGCCCGCCGACATGGACGAGCCTGGGCCAGAGCACAGGCCGGAGCCGGACGCCGGGAGAACGCCGGCCGGTGACGCCGCACCAGATGGCAGCGCGGCCGAGGGAGCCGGCGGGGCGGCCGTGGCTGACGATGCGTCCGGCGGGGGCACGCCCGGGGACGGGCCGCCGGGAACCCCCGGCATTCCGGATGGCCATCCGGATCATCCCGGACGGACGAAGAAGATCCTGGTCTGGACGGCCGGCGGCGTCGCCGCCGTGCTGCTGATCACCCTCGGCGGCGCCTACGCGGTCTACCGGCACCTCAACGGCAACCTGCACCAGGTGGACATCACCGGCGAACTGGGCAACCAGCCGGTGGACCTGCACCCGCAGGCCGAGAACATCATGATCGTCGGCTCAGATACCCGGGCCGGCCAGGGCCGTGGCTTCGGGCAGGGGCTTACTACCGCCCAGTCGGACACGCTGATGATCCTGCACCTGTCCGCCGACCGGAAGTGGGCGGACGTGATGTCCATCCCGCGCGACTCGTGGGTGAACATCCCGGCCTGCAAGATGGGCAACGGCCAGCTGTCCTCGTCGACCACTTTCAAGATCAACGAAGCATTCGCGCTGGGAAACCTGTACGGCAACCACGTTGACCTGGGTATCGCCTGCACCGAAAAGACCCTGGAGCAGGACACCGGGATCCACATCGACCATTTCGTGTCGATCAACTTCGCGGGCTTCCGGCAGATGGTCAACGCGGTCGGCGGCGTGGAGGAGTGCAACACGGCGCCGATCAACGACCCGAAGTCCGGCCTGCACCTTTCACCCGGCCATCACCTGCTGCACGGCTGGGTGGCGCTCGCCTACGTGCGCGCCCGGTACACCCTGGGCAACGGCAGCGACCTGGAGCGGATCGGCCGCCAGCAGGCCTTCATGTCGTCCCTGGTGACCAAGGTGAAGAGCAAGCTGCTCGACCCGGTGGCGATCTACCGGTTCCTGGACGCGGCGACCAAGTCGGTGACCATCGACAGCCAGCTGGGCGGCATCCACGGCCTGTATGACCTGGCCATGAGCGTGCGCGGCATGCCGTCCAGCCAGGTCACCTTCTTCACCCTGCCGACCTACCCGCGGCAGGAGGTGGTGCCGACCGACACCGCGAATGTGCTCTGGACCCAGCCCGAGGACAGCCAGATCTTCCAGGACTACCGCAATGACGTCCCGGTCGACACCAGTTCGCTGCGGCCGGGCGGCGCGCCCGCGATCTCGCCGAGCACCGTCTCTGTCTCAGTGCGGAACGGAACCACCCAGTACGGGCTCCAGAACACCGTGGCCGGCGTGCTCCAGCAGAAGGGGTTCAAGGTGGCCGGCGCCACCCAGGGCACCACCCAGGACGTGACCGAGACGGTCATCCAGTACCACGCGGGCAGCCTCGCCCAGGCCAGGCTGCTGGAAGCCAAGGTGCCCGGCTCGGCCATCAGGCAGGTGTCCGGCACCGGCACCGGGCTCACCCTGGTGCTGGGCAGCAACTACGGGACCACGGCCCAGGCCGCGAGCACACGCCAGTCCGCCACCCCGACGCCGTCCCCCAGCATCTCGGCCCGGACCGCCACCCAGAACATCTGCGCCAACTAGCCGCCCGCCAAGCGCGCCGGGGCACGGAGTGCGGCCCGGTGCGGCCGGGCTGTGGCTACCGTTCATCACGTGCACCCGACCGTGCCCCCCGCCCGCGCCGCCGGGGCCGCCGCCACCCTGACCGCCACCCTGCTGGCCGCCAGTATGGCGGCCGTCGGTGGTGCGCTGCTGGCCCTGGCAGGTGCGGTGCTGCCGGGAACCTGGGCCGCACCCGCGATGGCGTCCTCCCGATCCCCAGGAATGACCACCCCCATCCCGGCCGCCCGGCACGTGGTGCTCATCGGGGTGCCCGGGCTGCTGTGGACCGACGTGACGGCCGCCCGCATGCCGTCGCTGCGGCGGCTGGCCCGCCAGGGCTCGGCCGGGTCCCTCTCGGTCACCGGGGTCCACCCGCCCACCTGCCCGGCGGATGGCTGGCTCACGCTGAACGCCGGGAACCGCGCGGCCGCCGCGCGGCCACCCGGGGGAGCCTGCCCGCCGCTGCCCGCGGTCACGCCCGCCGCCCCGGCCGCTGGCCTGGCAGGTGCGGCTCCCGCCCGGATCACGCAGATGCCATCCATCGTCTCCGCCAACGCCGGGCTCAGCGAGAACCCGTCCTGGGGGCTGCTCCGCGCCGCCGCGGGCCCGCGGGGGTGCGCTACCGCGGCCGGCCCCGGCGCCGCGCTCGCCCTGGCCAGCCCGGCAGGCTGGGTGACGTCCTACCTGGCCGGGACGGCCGGGCTGACCCGCGCCGTGCTGGCCCGGTGCCCGCTCACCGTCATCGACCTGGGGCCGCTGCCGGCGGGCGCCGCGCCGCGGCGCGCGGCCGTGGCCGCCGCCGACGACCGGGAGATCGGCCGGCTCAGCGCCGCGGTGCCACCCGGCACCCGGCTCGTGGTGACCGCCCCGGCCGACGGTGCCGTGCCGCACCTGCACCCGATCGTGATCACCGGGCCCGGGTACCGGTCCGGGCTGCTGACCTCCCCGTCGACCCGCCAGCCCGGGCTGGCCGTGCTCACCGACCTGACCCCGACGATCGCGGGCTGGCTGGGCGCGTCCGTGCCTGGCACCGCCGTCGGCGCCCGGCTCGGGCGCACCAGCCGGCCCGGCCTGGCCGCGGCCATCGCCGGGCTGGCCGCCCAGGACACCGCCGCGCAGGTATACCGGGCCACGATGCCGTGGTTCTTCACCGTGTCCGGGCTGGTCGGCGGGCTGCTGTTCGGGATGATCGCCGTCCTGGGCGGTGCTGGCCGACGCGCGCTGGCCCGGACGGCGGGGGTGTTCCTGGGATCGGTGCCGGCGGGCAGCTTCCTGGCCAGCCTGGTGCCCTGGCCGGAGGCACCCTACCCGGCGCTGTTGCTCTACGGGCTCAGCGCGGCGTGGGCGGCGGTGATCGCGGCTGCGGCGTGCGGCGGCCCGTGGCGGCGTGATCCGCTTGGCCCGCCCGGATTCGTCGGCGCGGTGACCCTGGCGGTCATCGCCATCGACGTGATGACCGGCTCGCAGCTGCAGCTGGGCACCCCGTTCGGGCTGTCCGCCCTGGTTGCTGGCCGGTTCTACGGCATCGGCAACAACGCCGTGCTGGTCTACGCCGCGTCCGGCCTGCTGCTGGGCGGCTGGATCGGGTCCGCCGCGCTGCGCCGCGGCTCCCGGCGCCTCGCGGTGGCCGGGATCAGCGCCGTCGCGGTGGCCGCGGTCATCGCCGCGGGCTGGCCCGGATTCGGCGCCAAGGTCGGCGGGACGATCGCCATGGTGCCGGGCTTCCTGCTGCTGATCGCGGCGGCCGCGGGAGCGCGGATCACCGCCGGGCGCGGGCTGCTCATGGTGGCCGGCGGAGCCGCCGTGGCCACGGCCCTCGCGGTGGCCGCCTACCTCCTCCCCGGGCACTCGGACATCGGCGCGTTCGTCGGTCAGGTGCTGCACGGGGGCGCCGCGTCAATCGTGCACCGGAAGGTCCGCGCCAATGTGGGATCGCTCACGGTGAGCGCGGGCAGCCTGGTCATCCCGGTGGTGGTCGTGGTGGCCGGGGCCGTCGTCGGCTGGCCGGGCCGGTTCCGGGCCAGGCGGCTGGTGCGCGGGTTTGAGCGCCTGCCGTTGCTGCGGCCGCTGCTGGCCGCGATCTGGCTGGCCGGCCTGCTGGGCTGGCTGGCCACCGATTCCGGTGTCACCGTGCCTGCCGCGGGCCTGCCACTCATCCTGCCGCTGCTGGTGGCGATCCTGGCTGCCGTCCCGGCCGCGCCCGCGACCCGGGCCGCGGGCAGGCCCGGCGCCGCCACGCTGCCCCGGCCGGCCGCCGGGGCCGGGTCGGCCCCGCCGGGCGCGGACGGGGAGGCGGCCGGTCACGCATCATCGGGCACGGGCGAACCCGGTTATCTTTGAGCAGCCATCGCGGATCGAGTCAGGAGTGCATGGGTGCAATACCGGTTGTCCAGGATCGTGGCCGGCCCGCTGCTGCACCTGCTGTGGCGCCCGAAGATCACGGGGCTCGAGCACATCCCGCCCGCCGGGGGCGCCATCCTGGCGTCCAACCACCTGTCCGTGGTGGACTCGATATTCCTGCCGCTGATGCTCGACCGGCCGCTCACCTTCGCGGCCAAGTCGGAGTACTTCACCGGCACCGGCTTCACCCAGCGGCTCACCGGCGCTTACATGCGGGCCACCAAGCAGTTGTCGGTGGACCGGGCCAGCTCCCGGGCGGCCCAGGACATGCTGGACGCCGCGCTCACCCTGCTGCGCAGCGGGGAGTTGTTCGGCATCTACCCGGAAGGCACCCGGTCCCCGGACGGGCGGCTGTACCGTGGCCGCACCGGGGTCGGCTGGCTGGCGCTCAACTCGGGCCTGCCGGTCATCCCGGTCGCCATGATCGGCACGGACCGGATCCTGCCGCCCGGGCATGCGGTGCCCCGGCTGCACCAGGTGTCGATCCGGATCGGCAAGCCGCTGACCTTCGAGGCGTACCAGGATGACCGCTCGCCGGGCCGGGCCCGGCGAGCGGTGACCGACGAGGTGATCCGTGTCATCGGCGACCTCTCCGGGCAGGAGTACGTCCCGGTCTACGCCTCGGTCCGCAAGGCCGAGCTGAACGCCGGCGCCGCGCGTTAATTCGGCTGGGCGTCTTCCGGCCGGAGGCGGGGAAGTGCCTCCGTGCTGTCCGATGGGTTCCACGCGTGTACCCGCCGCTCGGCCGGTTCCGGCTCATCGACCGGGCCGAACAGGGTGCCCGGCGGGCCGCCCACCGTTCCCGGGAAGGGCGCCTCGAGGTCCGGGAACTGGCCCCGGTCGGCGCCGGCCGGCCAGCCGGGGCCGCCGGCGTCACCGGGAGACGGTGCCCCAGCCCCGGCATCGCCGCCGGGCGGGAAGGACCGCGGCGGCGGCACTATCCGCCCGGCTGGCGGCCGCGCCGGGGCATCCACCCAGGGCAGCTCGCCTTCAGGCTTCTCGGCGGGCCCCCACGGTGGATGCCCGGTGGTCTTGGGTGCCCGGACGCTGTTCAGCCGGTGGGCCGATCCCAGCGTGCGCAGCGGCGCGGCGGGCGCGTCGCCGGCCGCGGGCCGGCCGAACGGTGACCCGGGCGGCGCTGCCTCGCCCGCGGCGGGGGCGTCGGCCGCGGCGGGGGGGTCGGCCGCGGCGTTACCGAACGGCACCGGCCCGGCCACGCCCCGGAGGAAGGCCGCTTCGGCCGCCGCGGTGTCGGATGGTCCGGCCCCCCCGAGGGCGGGGGAGTCGGCCGCGACGGTGCCGAAGGCCGGGTCCTCCAGCGGCGGCCGGCCCGGTGCGGGGCGGCTGTACGAGCCGTTCTCCCCCGGCTCACCGAACACCGGGTTGCGCAGCACCGGGCCACTCAGGCCCGGGCTGCTCAGTCCCGGAGCACCCAGCGCTGACGCGCTGAACGCCTGCTCCTGGAACGCGGGCGGTACGAAGGCGGGGTCGTCGAAGGGTGCGCGGCGGATCCCCGGCGGCAGCGGGGCCTCCGCCAGGCCGGGCGCGCTGTCCGCCCGTCCGCCCCGGGGCGCCTCGGCGGCCGCCCGCAGCGGTGCCAGCCGGGCGTCGAGTTCCCGGCGCTGCCGGACGCGTACCCAGATCAGGACCGCCACGGCGAGCAGCAGGATCGCGGCGATGCCCAGCACCGGGTAGCGGAGCGCGCTCCACAGGCTCGTGGTGTGCACCGCCACCTTCGGCGCGGCCGGGGGAGTGGGCGCCACCGGCCGCGCTGTGCCCTGGCTCGCCGGCATCGTGGCGTAGATCCGGGCCGCCGAGACCAGGGCAGCGGCGGCGTCCACCGTGCCCGCGCCGGAGCCGGCCTGCTGCCCGGCCGGCGGATGGAACACGGTGCTGCTGGCCAGGGCCTGCTCCACCTGGGCCGGGCTGAGCGCGGGGAACTGCGCCCTGATGAGGGCCGCGGTACCCGCCACCATCGCGCTGGCGGCGGTGGTGCTCGCCAGCTTGGCGTAGCCGGTCGTCCCGCTGGCCGCGATGACGCCGTCACCGGGGGCGGTCAGCGTCACGTACGGCTGGTGACTGCTGAACACCGCCTTGGTGAAGCCGCTGTTGAACGCGCCGACCGAGATGACCCCGGGGTAGGCGGCCGGGTAGTTCACGCTGTCCGTCCCGGCGCCGTTGTCGCCGGCGGGCGCAACCAGGACCACTCCCTTGCGCAGCGCGGCCTCCACCGCGTTGCGTTCCAGCGGGCTGCCGCCGGGGATGTTACCGCCGGCCAGCGTCGCCGGGTCCAGCGGCAGGTCAATCACCTGGGCACCCTGCCGTACCGCCGCGCCGATCCCGCGGGCGATGGCCCGGGGCAGCGCCGCCACCGTCGCCGCATTGGCCAGTAGCGGGTCGCCCGCCTCCAGGGTGACCCGGATGGACAGGATCTTGGCCTGGGGTGCTACGCCGATGATGCCGTCCGCGTCCTGCGGGCCGTGCCCGTGGCCCGCGATCAGGCTGGCCACGGCGGTGCCGTTCGCCCCCCAGAACGGGCCGCCCGGCGACCGGCCGGAGCCGGTGAAGTCCCGCCCGGTGGTCACTGACCCGGCCAGGTCCGGCTGAGCCGGGTTCACCCCGGTGTTCAGGACCGCCACGGTCACCCCGCTGCCGCGGGTGGACAGCCAGGCCTGCGTCACATGCAGGGAACTCAGCCACCACTCCTGGTTACGGACCGTGTCCGCGAAGGCTGGCCCGGCCGCCATCCCGAGGCAGGCGGCCGCTACTCCCGCGGCAACAGCCGACGTCGCCCGGCCACGGAGCCGCTGCGCCATAGTGCCAACCCTCCCGTTGAGCCCTCGGGCATTGTGCCACGTTCGGCCCTATTCGGGAGGCGAGAGCGCTGTGGATGACCCAGCCGGAACATTCGCCCGGGTGGCGGGCTCAGGCCGGGGTAGCCGCGGACAACCTGACGTGGGCCCCTGGGGGCAGCCCGAGTTGCTCAGCGGCGTCCCCGCCGTTGACCGCCAGCGAGATGAGCCCGGCACTGTCGGTGAAGGCGACGATCTCTCCCGGTGCCACCGCGGCGAACGTCTCCAGGTACGGCACGGTCAGCTGGCGCCGTCCGCAGCGCACCACCACGGGTGAGCCGAACCCCAGCCCGAGCCGGTCGGCGTCGGCGGCGGCGATGGACAGTTGCACGTTGCCGAACCGGTCCACCGACATCACCTCGCCTTCCGCCTCGCCGTCATGCACCCGGCTGGTCGGCGAGGGCAGCGTCACCAGCTCCGCGGTATCCAGCAGGGTGCCTGCCGAGGCCAATTTGGCCCCTGCCGCCAGGTGCGCCGCCACCGGGGTGAAGATGTCCCGGCCATGGAACGTCGGCGACACCGGGTGCAGCCACAGCTCGCCGTTGGTCAGCTGGCAGGCCTCACTGGCCCCGCCCAGGGCGGCCACGGCCCACGACAGCAGCCCGTTGTCCGGGCCGACCAGGACGCAGTCGCCGGCCGCCACCGCTATGCCGCGCCGGGCCGTGCCAACGCCCGGGTCCACCACGGCGACATGAATCCCCGGGGGCAGGTACGGCACCGTCTGCGCGAGCACCGCCGCCCCGCGGCGGACATCGCCCGGCGGCACCAGGTGGGTGATGTCGATCAGCCTTATCCCGGGCGCGATCCGGGCCGCCACGCCATGGCAGGCCGCGACGAACCCGTCCTCCAGGCCGTAGTCAGTAAGGAACGTTATGCAGTCGAAGGAAGCCACGATGGCAGAGCCTACGCAGGCATGGGCACCGCGCATAGAGCCGACCTAGGATGAGGCTTCTGACAGGCATGGGAGGGCAGATGGCTGCGCTGTCTGAACGCGAGACGCGGGTCCTTGCCTTCGAGCGGAACTGGTGGCGGTCTCCGGGGGCGAAGGAGCAGGAGATCCGTGACGTCCTGGGGATGACCGCGACCAGCTACTACCAGCTGCTCAACGAGCTCATCGACCGCCCGGAGGCGCTCGTGTTCGACCCTGCCCTGGTCACCCGCCTGCGGCGGCAGCGGGCCAGGCGGCACCGGATGCGCTCGGCCGGGCCGGACGGGAGCACCTGGTGACCCGCACGGCGTCCCGGCACCGGCCCGCCTTGTCCCCGGCTCGCTAGGCCCCGGAGTTCCCGGTCCCCGGCCGGCCCCGGGCGCGGCGGCCCGGCAGCCGTGACCGCAGCGACGGCCGCCCGGCCGGCGGTGGCTCCGCAGGGCGGTCCAGCGCGTCGAGCTGGGCGCGCAGCCAGGCGGTGGGCGGGAGGGCGGCGCCGGCCTCGGCCAGGGCATCGCGCCGCCGGTGCCGTTCGGTGTCGGGCATGAGCAGCGCCTCGTGCAGCGCCTCAGCCGTCTGCGTCACGTCGAACGGGTTGACGAGCAGGGCGCCCGGGCCGAGTTCCGCGGCCGCGCCGGCCTCGGTGGACAGGACCAGCACGCAGCCCCGCTCGGCCAGTATGGGGCCCTCCTTGGCGACCAGGTTCATCCCGTCCCGGATCGGGTTCACCAGCAGCACGTCGGCCAGCTGGTAGGCGGCCAGGGAGCGTGGGTAGTCGTCGTTGACCTGGAGGATCAGCGGGTCCCAGTCGTCGGTGCCGAACTCGTCCACGATCTCGGCCGCCATCCGCTGCACCCGCGCGGTGTACTCGCGGTACTCCGGCAGGTCGTGCCGGGACGGGTAGGCGAAGGCCAGATGGGTCACCCGGCCCCGCCATTCCGGGTGCCCGATCAGCAGCTCACGGTAGGCGGCCAGGCCGCGCACGATGTTCTTGGACGGCTCGGTCCGGTCAACGCGGACGATCAGCTGCAGGCCGCGGGTCGCCTCGCTCAGCGCCGTCACATGGGCCTGCACGTCGGCGGCCGCGGCCCGGTCCCGCAGTTCCGCGGCGTCCACCCCGAGCGGGTGCACGCCGACCGTGGTGACGTGGCCCCGGTGCCGGACGAACCGCCGCTGCGGGTCCACCTCGGCGCCGAGGAACTCTGCGCAGCAGGCCATGAACGCCTCCGCCCAGCGCTGGCACAGGAACCCGGCATGGTCCGCGCCGAGCATGCCGTCGAGCACCTCGCGGCCCACCTCGTCGGGGAGCAGCCGGTAGTAGTCCGGCGGCGCCCAGGGCGTGTGCGAGAAATGCGCGATCCGCACGCCGGTGCCCTGGTCGGCGAGCATCCGCGGGACCAGCGGCAGGTGGTAGTCCTGGATCATGGCCCTGACCTGGACGGATCGGCCGCCGCTGCCCTCCGCGGCCCCCTTGGCCAGTGCGGCCGCGAAGGCCGCGTTGTAACTGCGGAACGACTCCCACTCCCGGCTGAACATGTGCCCGAAGCCTGGCTGGTTGGGCGTGTCGTACAGCATGTGGTGCACGAACCACAGTGTCGAGTTGGCCACGGAGTTGTACGCGCGCTGGAAAGTGACCGGCGGGATGTCCAGCATCAGCACGGCGGGCCGGACGCTGGCCCCGGCCCCGCTGACGTCGTCGGGCCCGCCCGCGCCGAGCAGGGCCGCCGCCGCGCCGGCGTCGATCCGGCCTTCCGGCGCGCCGCGCGCCGCGGTCCGGTCGGCGTCGCTGAGCGCGGCGCACACCCACAGCACGTCGGCCTGGCCGCTCACTGAGGAAAGCCCGGAGACCAGGCCCCCCGCTCCCCGGCTGGCCACCAGGGAACCGTCCTCGCCGAGGCTGAACGAGACCGGTCCCCGGTTCGACGCGATGAGCACCCGCTGATCCGCGGTCATGAAGTGAGGCTAGCCGGAAGCGGACCTGGGCACGCGTCCGGCATCGGCTAGAGTGTCAGGTACAAGTTCATAACGCTCATCCAGAGGGGTGGAGGGATACGGCCCGGTGAAGCCCCGGCAACCATCACGGTGAGGTGTGCCCGCGAGGCCATTCCCGTGACAGGTGCCAAGTCCGGCCCGCGGCCATCCGGCCGAGGGGCAGATGAGGAGAAAGGGCCTCGCCACGTGAGCACACCGCCGCCCGTCACGACCAGTTCCCCTGTTTCTTCCCGCTTCGGGTACGCCAGCAGCCTTGGCTGCCGCGAATGCGGCCAGGCCTACCCGCTCGGTTCCACGCACGCCTGCGCGGAATGTTTCGGGCCGCTCGAGGTCCGCTACGACTACCCGCAGC
>CAWHJW010000004.1:0-79078 GCA_963829725.1 uncultured Actinomycetes bacterium
TACGGTGCGCAGCGCGCCGGCGTTGTCTTCAGCCAGGTGATCGACCACGCCGGAGGTGCGGGCATGCACCTCGCCGCCGCCCAGGTCCTCCGCGGTGACCACCTCGCCGGTGGCCGCGCGGACCAGCGGCGGGCCGCCGAGGAAGATCGTGCCCTGGCCGCGGACGATGACGGTCTCGTCGCTCATGGCCGGCACGTAGGCGCCGCCCGCGGTGCACGAGCCGAGCACGGCGGCGATCTGCGGGATGCCGCGGGCCGACATGGTGGCCTGGTTGTAGAAGATCCGGCCGAAATGCTCCCGGTCCGGGAACACCTCGTCCTGGCGGGGCAGGAAGGCACCGCCGGAGTCCACCAGGTACAGGCAGGGCAGCCGGTTCTGCAGGGCGATCTCCTGGGCGCGCAGGTGCTTCTTCACGGTGACCGGGTAGTAGGTGCCGCCCTTGACCGTGGCGTCGTTGGCCACAATCACGCATTCCCGCCCGGCCACCCGGCCGATGCCGGTGATGATCCCGGCCCCGGGCGCCTCTCCGCCGTACATGCCCCCGGCCGCCAGCGCGGACAGCTCCAGGAACGGGGACGCGGGATCGAGCAGCGCGCCGACCCGGTCGCGGGGCAGCAGCTTGCCGCGGGACACGTGCCGCTCGCGGGCCCGCTCTGGTCCGCCCCGGGCCGTGTCGCCGAGCCGCTCGCGCAGGTCCGCGGCGAGCGCGGCGTTCGCCGCGGCGTTCCGCCGGAACTCCGGGCTGTCCGGGTCGGCCAGGCTGGCCAGCTGGGGCGTATCCACCCTCACCTACCGGTTAATGAACGTTAACTTCGCCGACGCGCACCAACAGTAACAGGTCACCGCCGCACGGCGCGCGACCTGGGCCCGGGCGGGCGCGTGCGCGCAGCCCCAGACGCGCTGGCGCCGCG
The DNA here is from genome assembly GCA_963829725.1 of uncultured Actinomycetes bacterium. GTDB lineage: Bacteria > Actinomycetota > Actinomycetes > Streptosporangiales > Streptosporangiaceae > RYN-230. The sequence goes on from CAWHJW010000004.1 coordinate 912, forward strand.
CCAGCCGGGGGGCAGGCGCCGGTTGGCGCCATCCCGACCTGGGCCCTGGCTCGGGCGGGGGCCGCTTCTGGTACAACGGGCATCTGGCGAAGAAGTCGGCCGTGCGGTTGGTTCTCATTGTCACCGGGCTGGTGGCCGGCGCGGTAGTCGCCCGCCGCTCGGCTACTCCGTGGGCGGCGACGCCGCGGTGCGGTGCCGCGAGGGGCACCTGTACACCACCATCTGATCCCGGGCGCCTCACTCGAGGCCCTGCGCCTGGGCTGGGCCCGGTGCAGTACTGCCCGGTCGGCCGGCACTGGAGCGTGGTCACCCCGGTACGGGTGGTTGACCTGACCGAGGCGGAGCGGCGGGAGGCCGCCGAGCACCACGACATCAGGATTCCCTGACCGGCCGCGGCTGGGCGCCGGACCCCGGGCAACTGCTTCGCGCCCTGGGCGCGGATGCCCTCCGCCAGATACCCGCACACGGCTAAGGTGGGCGTCAGTTACTATTGCATTGTGCAAATAACTGGCCCGGACGTGGCGCCGTTACCGCCGGGCGGAGGGCGACCGGCTGGCCCGCAAGGGGCTGATCCGCCCCCCGGAGCCCTCGGGCCAGCTCGAGCAGGCCCTCCCGGCGGCCCGGAAGACGATCACTAGGAGGACGGCATGACGGGTACCGCGCCGAGCCGGACCGGGCGCGGGCGGGTGAGTGGCTGGCCGCGCGGCACGCTGCCCGGGCTGATCACGATCGCCATCCTCGTCGGGGTGGGCGCGGGACCCGGCGCCGTGCTGGTCCCCGGCCCCCGGCTCAGCTGACCGCCGGGGTGCCGCATGCGGCGGCCGGCCGCGGGGCGCCCGGCGCGAGCTCGTTGAGCACGGCGGCCAGGTGGTGCAGCTCCGCGAGGTGCGCCTCGGTCAGGGCCGTCACCAGGCGGTCGCCTTTCTGGGTGAGCCGGACCCGGACGATCCGCGCGTCCTGCGGATCGGGGGAGCGCCGGACGAGGCCTGCCGCTTCCGCCCGGTCCACCAGCTCGACCGCGCTGTGATGCCGCAGCAGCAGGTAGCCCGCGAGGTCACCGACGGCAGGCGAGACATCCCCGGCGTGTCCCTTGACCGCGACAAGGAGCTGGTGCTGGACGTGAGTGAGCCCCGCGGCCCGGGCCTGGGCCTCGCTCCAGTGCTGGAACCGGCGCAGGCTGACCCGGAACGCCAGCAGGTGCTCGAAGTCCTCACGGGTCGGTGCAGGCAGGGCCGCCTCCCGGGGATTGCGCTGCCACGGCGTGACGAATGCTCCATGAATACCACCTCCGGGCCGGCCAGCGGGCGAATGCGGCATGCGGCCCGGCCCGGTCAGTGCGGCTCGTCGGAGAACCGGGCCAGCTCCAGGTCGAGCTGCCGCTGCAGCCGCTGCCGGACGGTGTCGTTGATCGTGCCCTCGGCGTACAGCCGGGACAGCTCGGCGTTCTCCGCGGCGATCACATCGCGGCGGATCTCACGCTCGGTCCTCGCCGCGGGCGGCGCGTGCCCGTCGGCGTCCACGCCGGCCCGGGCGTGCCCGATGCGAACATTCAGCGCCCGGCGCATCCGGTCGATCACTGGCGCCGGGATCTCCTCGCCGGCGGCCAGCTCGTCGAGGCGGGCGATGCCCGCCTCGGCCAGCTTGAGCCGGGCGGCGGCCTCCTCCCGCCGGGTGCTGGAGGCGGTCCGGGCTACTCCGGTCCAGCGCACCAGCGGCTCCAGGGTGAGGCCCTGCACGAGGAGCGAGATCACGATGACCACCACCGTGAGCACCAGCACCAGGGCCCGCTGCGGCATGGGCGCGCCACTGGCGGTGGTCAGCGGGATGGACAGCGCGGCCGCCAGCGGGACGACGCCGCGGGTCCCGGCCCAGGACACCACGGCGGGGACCGTCCACGAGGGCCGGCGGGGCCGCCGCGCCGCCCGGTGACCGCCCACAGCGGGAACACCCACAGGATCCGGGTGGCGAGAAGGGTGCCGCTGACGGCCAGGGCGGCCAGCGGCCAGCGGCCCTCGCTGGGCAGGTCCCGGATGAGAGTCGGCAGTTCCAGCCCGATCAGGCTGAACACCACGCTTTCCAGCAGGAAGACCTCGGTCTGGTAGACCGAGCGGATCTGCAGCCGCGTCTGGGCCGTGCTGATCCGGCTGCGCCGCAGGCCGATCGTGAGCCCGGCCACGATGACCGCCATCACCCCCGACACGTGGACGGCCTCGCCGAGCACGTAGGCGACGTAGGGGGTGATGAGGGCCACGGCGGATTCCAGGACCGGGTCGGTGATCAGGCTCCGCACCCCGATGACGCCGGCCGCGACGACCGCGCCGGCCAGGGCCCCGCCGCCGGCCAGCACCAGGAACTGGATCGCGCCGCGCAACACCGCGCCGCCCGGGCCGGTCGCGGCCGCACCGCCGACCGCGAACGAGACCGCGATCTGGAACAGCACCAGGCTGGTGGCGTCGTTGAACAGGCTCTCGCCCTGGACGACGGCCTGGACCCGGGCCGGCAGCGAGAGCCGCCGGCCGAGCGCGCTCACCGCGACGGGGTCGGTGCTGGCCAGCACCGCGCCGAGCACGAAGGCCATGGTCAGCGGCACGGCCGCCACGGCCGTCACGACCGCGGCCACCGCCGCCGCCGACGCCAGCACCAGGCCCACCGCCAGCACGGCCACCTGCCGCCAGACCGCCTTCAGATCACGCCACGGCAGCTCGTCGGTGGCCGCCCACAGCAGTGGGGGCAGCACGACGAAGCTGACCACGTCGGGGGGGATCCGGACGGCCGGACCCCGGGGATCAGGCCGATGGCCACCCCGGCCACCACCAGCAGGGAAGGCGCCGGGATCCGCAGCCGGTTGGCGAAGGCCGCCACGACCACGCCCAGCACGACCAGCCCGAGGACAATCTCCACACTGTGCACGCCGCCAGCCTGCCCTGCCCGTTCCGGCGATTCAACCGCCGTGGAGGGACGAACTCTCCTGCGTTCACCTGCCCAAACTCACCCGGCTGAGCTCCCGACGCCGGTCACCGGGAGGCCCGCCCGACCGCGTTCCCGAACTCGTCGTCGATGGCGACGACGGGACGGCCTGAGGCGTGCAGCACGGACGCGGCCACGCTGGCCCGGTAGCCCGCACAGGTTGACCACCCATTCCCCGGCGGCGATGCGCCGCGAGATCTCCGCGGCGCTGGCCGGCGCGGGCAGGGTGAGATCGGTGGCGGCCGGGCCGGCGCTGTTGGCCGGGCCATCCGGGCGTAGTAGGCCGGGTAGTCATCCAGCCCGGCCGCCCCCGGCAGCGTGGCGGCCAGCCGCCGGGCCGAGGCGTGCTGGGCCGCGGCCAGGGTGGCCGCATGCTCGGCGCCGAGCAGGTCCGGGCGGCCGGTGGATCCGTGCAGCAGCGACCTGACCCGGTTGACGGCCACCGCATCGGCGGCGTTCACGTGATAGGCCGCGCCCGTCGCGCGGGCCAGCGTCAGCCCGCCGGTGAGGTAATCGTTAATGGATGTGGGTCTCGAACACGTGCGTGATCGCGACTCCCCAGGCCTGGGCAGCGGCCAGGATCCGGTCGATTCCCGGGGCGGGTCCACCACCAGCGCGACCGATCCGTCGGTGGCCAGGTAGCAGCGATTCCCCAGGGGACGGGGTGGCTGTCATCCTGCGGCGTGTGCACCCGGGCGCACAGCACGTCCCGGTAGTGCCGCTCCAGCGGGTTCTTTCTCGCCAGGGGCGTCGTTGCCGGCCAGGGCGACCGCCTGCTCCACGGCTCCGATGGCGGCCCGGGTGGCGCTGAGCTTGGCCATCGCGGCGTCGCGCTGGTCGCGCAACTGCCGCACCAGCTCAAGCACCTCGACCTGGATGGTGACGTCCAGGGCCGTCGTGGCCTCGTCCGCTGCCAGCAGCTGGGGGTCACAGGAGATGATAACTGCGGGCCAGCTTGGCCGCCGTGTCCACCGCGTAGTCGCCGCCGGGGGTGAGGAAGACCTTGGCCCCGTCCATCGGGGCCAGCTCGGCCATGCGCTCGGCCATGCGCTCGGCCAGCGCAGCCGCGGGCGGGTTGGAGTAGCACTCGAACCTCTGGTACGCGGCTAGCTGCCGCATCTGGACGGCGGCTGCCTCGGCCAGCTCAGCCCGGCCGTGCCCGACATTGCAGTACCAGAGGCTGGCCAGCGCGTCGAGATAACGGCGGCCTTGGTCGTCCACCACGTGCGAGCCCTCACCGCGGACGATGGTGACTGCGTGGCCGGCCAGGGCGGCCACGTTCGCGAACGGATTCCACAACGCCGGATTCGACCCCATGGCCTCATTCTGTCCACTGCGGGCCCGGGCGCGGGTGGTGATGCCGTGGGTTATGACGCCCATCACGTTCTGAGCCGCGGCTGGGGCATCCCGGGGTCGGGGCCGGGCGTCCGGCCGACGGCGGCGCGCTGGAGCCGGGCTCCACCGCTTCCGCGCTCCGCCATCATGCCCGCCTCCTTGAGCACCGGCAGTCGCCCGCCGCTACGACGGCGCAGGACGCACCGGGACTTCGGCCGGGCGATCGCCCTGCTGTACGACATGGCCGTCCGGGGGCTGGGCCCGCTCCGGGTCGCCGAGCACTTCACGGTCGCGGACGGCACGATCACCCGGATCCGGCAGGCACACGACACGGCCGCCATCCGGGCCGCCGCGCGGCCGGGCGGCTTCGCGCGGCGCGCTGACCGGGGCGCCGGGGACCCGGACCGGCCTGGCGCAGCGGTCCAGCCCGGCCGTGGTGAAGGCCACCGAACGCCGCCGTCGATGTGCCCGTCAAAGGCCACGGCTGCGGTGCCTCCCGGACGGCCGACAGCCCGGCAAACCGGTGCTCGGCCGCCGGGCCCGGCGCCCCACGCGGGCGCGCACATCGATCTGCGGGTCCGGCACCCACCACGGGTCGCCGTCCCGCTCGGCCAGGCGCATGCACAGCAGCGGGGCCCGGGGCAGCCGGGCGGCCACCGAGGACTGCACCCGGTCCAGGTCCGGTGCCCCGCGCACCATGATCACCTTGCCGGCGTGCCCGGCCACGGTCTCGTTCTCCAGCCGGGCGCGGGCGATGATGGTGGTCCGGGGCCTGCTCAGCCAGCGCCGATCAGATCCCACTTATTGCCCGCGATATCCCGGAACACGGCGACCTGGCCGTAGGGCTCGCGGCGCGGCACGGTGACGAACTCCACGCCAGCCCTGACCATCCGCTGGTAGGCGGCGCCGAAGTCGTCGACCTGCAAGAAGAAACCGACCCGCCCGGCCACCTGCTGGCCGGCGACGGCACGCTGTTCCTCCCCATCCGCCCGGGCCAGCAGGACCCCGGTAGCGGCCCCTGGCGGCCGGACCACCACCCACCGCTTGGGACGCCCGTCATTGGTCAACGACGGCGAGTCTTTTACCAGCTCGAAGCCCAGCGCGTTGACGAAGAAGCTGATGGCCGGGTCGTAGTCCTGGACCACGATGGCGATGAGACCGAGATGCACCGCGGCCCCCTAGGCCGGATCGCTGCGAGCGGAGTAGCCGAGCCCGGGCCAGTACGGCCACTCCTCGAACCAGCGGCAGCGACCGTCCTCAGCGAGCCGGATGATCCACAGGTCGCGGTACTCCTGATGCGGCGGGTCCCCGTAGTGAACCTCGGCCCGGACGACCGCCGTGAGCCCGTCCACCGCGAGAATCTCGGTGGCCAGGGTGAAGGCCTCATCGGGGCCGTCCCGCTCGTCCTCCCACATCCGCCGGATGGCGTCCAGGCCGGTCACCGGGGGCTCGTACGGGGACTGCAGGTAGGTGGCGTCACCGGTGAAGAGGCCGGCCAGGCCGCCGGTGCCGGCCGCCCGCCAGGCCGTCTCATACCCGGCCAGCCACCGGCTCACCGTCGCGCGATCGGTCACGTCCCTATGCTGCCGCACCGCGGACGCCACCTGAAGCTCACTGATAGGAGATCATCACCGGCTGGGGAACCCGGGCCATGGTCTGCTGCGGGCCCAGCATCGGATGGTCCTTGACGTAGAAGTTCTTCCACCCGAAGAACACCCCGGCGGGGGCAGCGCCGGTCACGGCGTCCCAGGTCTGCTGCTTGACGCTGGGCGTGCCCTGCCCGTCCATGTGGATCACGATGGCCAGGTCGCCGTGCCGGGTGTCGAGCCGTTGCTCGCCCTGGATCATCGACAGCCTGAACTGGTGCAGCACGAGAAGCTTCTGCGGCAGGTGGTACCGGGCGTTGAGCCCGGCCAGCCAGGTGACGACGCTGTTGATCTCGCCGATCCGGACACTGCCGATCTGCTGCAGCGGCCGCTGCCGGGCCCCAGTTTCCATTCCGGGTCCAGGGCCAGCCCCACCGCGGGCAGCCGGAGCAGCGACCGGTATCGCCGAGCCTGGGCGAGCAGGCTGGCCCGGCCGGGCTGCAGGTCCAGGACGACGTACAGGCCGGAGGCGTGGCCCGCCGCACCCAGGGCCACAGCGAGGCCACGCTGGACTGCGCGGAGTAGGTGCCGTCCGGGCCGGGGGCAGCCTCCGCGACGGTGGCGATGATCTCCAGCGCCGGGATGACCGGGACCGCGCTCAGCCGCCGGTACTGCGCGGAGACCGGCCTTGGCCCGCGAGATGGTGGCGGCCAGGCCCTGGTGGCCCAGCACCCCCAGTGCCGGGGCCCCGGGGTGACCGTACAGGGCGACCAGCCGGTGCCCGGGAAACAGGATCTGGCCGCCACCAGGCAGTGGCACCCCGGTCCTCGCCACCGCGACCTGGCAGGCCAGCTGGGCCTGCTGCTCAAAGCCGGCCCGACGGCGAGCACCTGCCGCGGCCGCGCGGCGGCCAGCGCGGCGACGTCAGCCGGGTCGGCCTGCGGGTCGCCATCATGAACCCGCATCACCCGCGCTCCCGCCACCTGCGCGGTGGTGGACGCCGCCAGCGCCGCCGCCGAGGACGGGCGGCGGAGGAGCAGCGCCACCTGGGTCAGCGGCACCGGCGCCCGGGTTGGGGGCAGCCGCACGGCGTCACTGATCACGCGGATCCCGCGCAGTTCCGCCGCGAGCGCGGTCCGCTGCACGCCGACCGCCAGCACCACGGGCGGGGGGAGCGCCCGGATCTCCGCCCGGTTCCTGGCACTGACCACCGGGTCGGGGGCCTTGCGGCCTGACTTCGGCGCCCTGGCCAACAGCAGCGGAGCGCGCCCACGGACTGCCCCAGCGGGCGGCGGCCAGCAGCCTGGCCGCGTCCCCGGGATCAGCGACCACGACCGCCGCGGGCGCAGCAGGCGAGCAGCTCTATGCGCTGCCCCGGCGGCCACCGCATCGGGCAGGCCTGACAGCACCTGGGCGAAAAAGGCCGGCGACCAGGGCCTGACCGCGTCAGCGGCCGGGCAGGCCGCGTGACGGGGGCGGCCGCGCCCAGGCTGGACACCAGGGCCATGAGCCGGAAAGCCGACAGCATCACCAGCGCCGCAGTCACCGTGCGCAGGAACCTGGCCTTCCGCCGGGCGGCACACCACCGCCGCGGCGCACCCGGGGCCTGCGCGGCCAGCTCAGGCCCCACCGGCATAAGGCGTCCCCCGTCATGGCGAGGTCATGAATTGCGGCTCTCGGCGCCGCTAAGCGCCATTGCACAGACGGTACGGCGCGGAAATTGGCACTATGCGGATTTCCGCATCCTGGGCGCGCCTGCCCCCGGCCGCCGGGGCCGATAGAGACGCGCCGGAAGGCTTTAGCCGAACCGCGGGCGTGCACCGGGAGCGCCCGGCGCCTGCGGGTCCAGTGGCCAGCGGGACGACGTGGCAAGCCGTGCCGCACGGCGGCCGCCAAGGCTGCGGGGTCCAGCGTGGCTTTCGGGCTCCCCGGGCACCCGGCGTAAACGCGCAGCCCCGGGTTCACCGCCATCGACGCGTTCAGGAGCAGGCGTCCCACCTCGCCGGGGTCGCGGATCAGTTCGGGGCGTGCGGCGACGTCGCGGCCGCGCAGCCGGAGCCGCACCGGGGCACCGCCCTCCAGGTTGAAAGACCTGACTCGCCGCCGTCCGGCGTCAGCAGGTCCGGGCCGGCCGCCGAAGCCGACCGGCTGCCGGTAGGCCCTGCCGGCTTCGTCCCCTCGGTGAAGAACACCAGCATCAGCCGCCGGCCTGCCTGGGTGGCGACCGCAGGGGCCAGCAGGGCGGCGACCGCCGGATATGCCCGCAGAGCACGCGGAAGATCCTGGACTGGAGCCGCCTGCGCAGTGGCCGCCGTGACTGTCCTGCTATGATTCCTCCTGTTAATATTTAGTCCCCCAGCCCGGATGGGAGAAAATTAGCAACACGAAGGGGTAGCGTTAACGTCACTTTGAGCCCCCGTCCGAATTCAGCTTGGCAAGCGCCAGGCCGTCGTGGACCAAGGCCTGTGCCTGATCCTGGACGCCGCCCGGGCCTCGGCCTCGCGACCTCCCACCATAGCTACCCGGACTTCACCGTGGACGCGGTGGCCAGGCGGGCCGACGTGGCCCTGGTAATCGTCGATGACCAGTTCGGCTCGAAGGCCGGGGTCTGCTGGAAGCGGTCGGCCAGCGTCCTGGCCGAGGGCGGTCGCACGGCCCGGGCTGGCCGACGCCTTCACCGTCCCCCGACCCCCGGGTCGCGCTGCACCGCTTCATCGGTGTCTTCGCCCGGTTCTGGGGTGGTGGACCCGCCGGTGATGTGCCTGCGGCGGGCGCTGGCCTTGCTGCACCTGGACGTGGCGGCGGTGATCTCCCCTCGCGATCAGCGGCGGCAGGAGGGGCCTGCCGTCCTGGCCGGCCGGGCAGCTGCACGGCCAGGACGTCCCCGGCGACGTGCTGCGCGCATGCTCCAGGCGCTCACCAGCTTCGAGACCTTCGATTCGGTGGGCCCGCCCTGCACCGGGACCCGCGCCTCCGCCGTGCCCCTGGTCAGCGGGCTGGTCGATACGGTCCTGGCTATCCCTGGCCGGTCAGGTCATCGGCCCATCATCCAGCCTTGACGGTTCCCGGCCTGCGACAGCGAGCCGGCGAGCGCGGCGACGGGCGTCATCCCGACCAGGATCGCAGCAGGCTGGCGGTGGGCACACTTTTCAGCACGGAGAGGCCGTCGAGCTTGATGTCCCAGGTGTAGCCGATCGCGGCGACGTAGGCCGCTACGGTACCGAGCACCGCCCCGGCCACGCCGAGGGCGCCCGCCGTGACTCCGGTCAGGGTGCGGCGGGTCCAGCGGCTCGCCCCGGTGGCGGCCAGGGTGCGCAGGTCGCGAGCGGTCTCGCTGCGGATAAGGCCGAGCGTCATGGCCAGGATTCCCAGCGCGAGCACTCCGAACACGGTAGCCCAGTCGATGATCACCCCCACCGAAGGGATGCTGTTCTTGGTTTCGATGGTCAGGCCGGCCGCGGCCGCGGCGAGCCGGGCGTTCTGATCTGCGCGGCGGTGGGCGGGCTCGGCGTCTGGATCAGCCAGCCACCGCCGTCCGCTGGTCCGCAGGCGGAGCGTGCTGATGGCTGCTGCGTGATCACGGTGTTGGGCGCCGCGGGCCGGACGGCACGCGCTGACCTCCTGGATCACCGGGTTGGCCAGGCACGACGCGGGCAGGGGAAGGGAGCTGTCGCTGCCCGGCCGTACGCCGCCTGGCACCGCTTGCCGGACGAAGAGGAGCTGCATCTTGGTCAGGCCGGACAGCCCGGGCCGCATGCTGAAGATGTCGGCGCGGGGGCTGACCTGGGAGGCACTGATGCCGAAGGCCCGAGCAGCTGCGGGGTGGCGGCGTAGACCCGCCCGCTCCAGCTCCGCCCGGGCGCCGCGTGGTCCAGCGAGGCTGGCGGACTCGAGGAGGACGACGTCGTGCGAGCCGAGCGCGGCCGCGATGCCGTGCGCGGTCTTCGCCATCGCCGCCAGCTTGTCCCGGTCACCGGCCGCTCGGCCCGTCGCCAGGCCCGCCGCCGCCCTGCCCGTTCGGCGTGTAGACGATGAGCGATCCGAGGCCACGTTGGCCGGCGTAGTCGAGGACGTTGCCGAAGCGCTGCGCGGACAGCACGCTGACCAGCACGGCGATCAGCACGCCGAGCGTGATGGCGGCCAGGGCCGAGCCCGACCGCGCCCGGTACAGGGCCAGGTCCGCAGGGCCAGCCGGGCCGCGATCGGGCCCGAGGCCCAGCCGGGCCAGCAGGCGAGGCACGCCGGGGCCAGCAGGATCACCGCCGCGATCAGGGCGACGAAGCCGAGGACGAGCTCGATCGAGCCGCTGCCGTTGCCGTTGGTCGTGCCGGAGAAGGCGAACAGGACCTGGCCCCGCCGAGCAGGATCAGGCCGGGCAGCGCCGAGCGGCGCACCTGCTTCGGTGGCGCGGGCAGGCCGCAGGGCGGGCACCGACCGGGATCCTGGTGACCGACCGGGCCGGCCGGGCGGCGGCGACATAGGTGGCCGACGACGGCGAGGGCCACGGCCACGCCGATCACGGTCCAGGGCAGCTGGAACGCCCCGAACGAGTCATGGGAATCCGACTCGACGCTCGGCCGGTAGGCCAGCCAGGCGGCCAGGCCGAGGACGAGCCCGGCCGCCGCGCCGAGCGACGCCGACCAGCACGCCGTTGGCCCGGACCACCAGGCGGATGTTCCGGTCCGTGGCGCCCTGCGCGGCCAGCAGGCCCAGGGATCGCAGCCGCCGCTGCGCGAGGACCGTGAAGCCGCCGACCCCGACCAGGGCGATGAGCAGCATGCCGACGGTGGCCAGGGCGAGCACGATGGTTTCCGGGTTGAGCGGGTTGCCGGACGACGCGGAGTGCGGCGTCGAGACGTTCGGCCGTGCGCCGGGCGCACGCCGCGCGCGTCGAACAGGACGGTGACCTGGCTCGGCGCGGCGACCTGGCCCGGGACGACGAGGGCGAACTCGTCCACCAGGTTCTGCGGGTTCTCGACGATGCCGGTGACCCGCGGCTGGTCCCGCCCTGGTGCCACAGGTCACCGACCCGGAGCCGAAGGTCGCGCGCCAGGCCGCTGGTCACCGCGACCTGGCCGGGGCCGCTCGGGTAGTGCCCGCTGACCAGGGAGAGCATCGGCGGCCGAACGCCCGTGCGGGTCCTGCGCGCGCAGGTCGTAGGTGTCGACCGAGCCCGGGATGGCGACGGCCTGGTTCTCGATCACGTCGACCCGGCCGAAGCGGTGCCCAGGGCGGCGATCTGGCTGGCCAAGTGCGGGTCGGGGCCTGGAACGTGGCCTGGTCCTGGGCGGTGCCGAAGCCGGCGTTCGCCGCCGGGGGCGTGGTGGTGGCCACCGCCGCCCCGACGATGGTGGCCGCCACCGCGACCGTGACGAGCGCGAGGACCAGCAGCTGCTGGCGCCACTCGCGGCGCAGCAGCCGCCAGGCCCACCGGATGACCGCGCGCCGGGCGGGAACGCCCCCGTTTCCTGCGCTCCCGCCGGCGCGGGGCGTTCCTGCAGCGCCGTGCTCACGAGGTCGGCCCGGGCGTGAGCAGGGACTCGGGGCCGGGCAGCGGGGCGGTCTGGTCGATGACCCGGCCGTCGCGCAGGAACACCACGCGGTCGGCCCAGGAGGCCAGCTGGGCGTCGTGGGTCACCACCACGGCGGCCACCCCGCGCTTGCACGCCTCGTGGATCAGCCGCATGACCGCCTCCGCGTTGACCGAGTCCAGCGCGCCGGAGGGCTCGTCGGCCAGCAGCAGGCGGCGGTCGCCCACCATCGCGCGGGCGATCGCGACCCGCTGGCGCTCGCCGCCGGACAGCTCGCTGGGGAACCGGGAGGCCCGGTCGCCCAGGCCGAGCCCGTCCAGCGCCTGCCCGGCCGCCGCCGGGCCTTGCGGGCGCCCACGCCGTCCAGCTCCAGCGGCAGGGCACGTTCTCGGCCACGGTCAGCCCGGGCAGCAGGTTGAAGTCCTGGAACACGTACCCGACCGTGCGCCGCCGCAGGCGCGCCTTGTCGTTCCGCGACATCCCGGACAGCGGCGCCCCGCCGATCAGCACCTCGCCGCTGGTCGGGTCCTCCAGGCTCCCCGCGATCGTCAGCAGGGTGGTCTTGCCCGAGCCGCTCGGGCCCATCACCGCCACCATCCCGCCGGCCTCAACGGCCAGGTCGACCTGGCGCAGCGCGTCCACGCGGGCCGCGCCCTGCCCGTAGATCTTCGACACGTCGCGCAGCTCCAGCACGGCCATGTCCCCGTCTCCCGTTCGCGGTTCGAGTGTCGGCCTGCTCATGGCCGGGTCCCACCGGCGCCGCAGCCCGGCAGGGCGCACGGGCGCACGGGCCGGGCGCGTCGGCGGCGGCCCGCTTGAGCCGGCCGTCGGCGGCGTCCAGCCAGCGGATGACCGCGTCGAGCCGGAACAGCTCGGCGTCCACCACCAGCGCCAGGCCCAGGTCGGGTCGGCCTCGGCCTCCTTGATCCGGGTCCACTGCTGCATCAGCTCCACCAGGTAGCGGCGGTGCACCTGGATGACCTCGTGCACGTCGGTGCCGGGCACCCGCAGCGCCACCAGCACCTTCATCACCAGCTCGTCGCGTGGCGGCGAGCCAGGTCCGGCGGGGTCCGCAGCCACCCGGCCAGCTCCGCCGGCGCCGTCGCCCGTGATCCGGAAGCCTTCTGCGGGCCGTCCTCCGCGTCTTCGTCGGCCTCGACCAGGCCGTCCCGCTCCAGCCGCTGCAGCGTCGTGTAGACCTGGCCGACGTTAAGCGGCCAGACCTCGCCGGTGCGCGCCTCGAACTCCTCGCGCAGCTGCAGCCCGTACTGGCCCCTCGCTGAGCAGGGCCAGCAGCGCGTGCCGGACGCTCATCCGTCACCCCGTCCAGTAGCATGCTGCGGATGATACTCGGTATATCGACGGAGTTCGCCAGCGATGGCCGAACAGGTGAACGCACCGGCCCATGCTCCTCGAAACACCTCGCAGGCAGCCCGAAGGCGCCCCCGCGCCCGGTGCCGCCGCCGCCTAAGTCGTGCAGATCTGACTCATGAATGGCTGACTCGGATACGATCGATATCTGAGCCACCGGATCGCTTCGCTGCGCGCCCTGCGCTTCGCGCGGCCACCCATCCCGCCCGCGGCTGGCCTGGGGGGACGTGCAATCCATGGACGAACAGACAGCCCAGCTCGTCATGACGGCCAGGCCGATCGTCGTCACATGCCGGCCGAGTTCGATCACGGCAACGCCGAGCACGACGGCTGGGACTGTCCGCCGCCCTCGGCTCCGGCACCAGAGTCGTCATCGCCGACCTGATCCCCACCACCTTCTGGAGACGGCGGGTATCCAGGAACTCGTCCACGCGCAGCGGCACGCGGCCGACCGCGGTGTCGACCTGAGGGTCGTGGTGCCCCCTCCGGGCCCGTGCAGCGGGTGCTCACCATGTGCGGGCTCGACAGCGTGATCGCCTGTTACCCGACCCTGAGCGGGCCCGGGCCGCCACGGCCGGTTAGGCCCAAGGCCGGGTAGTTAACGGCTACGGTCTGCTGTCAAGGAGCCTCGTGTAGGTCGCCATGGCAACGGAGGTCCGGGAGACAGGAAAACCAACCAAGGTCGCCCTGTTGCCGAGGGCCTCCGTTGGTAGCCAGTCTGCCATCTCTGTTGCTGTTACAACCATCACCACCACGATCACGGCGGCGGCCGGGATGTTCGCGCCCGGCCATTGGGTCAGCTGACCTGGCAGGTGCCGTTCGAGCCTTCCAACGCGGTGCTGGAGGAAACCGACTCCCAGCGGCGGCTGTGCGTACTGCGTCGCGGACAGGAATTTATTGTGTGCTGGCACTGGGGTTGTTCCCGGCGCTGGGCTATCAGGGTGTGTGGGCGAAGCTGACCGCCGCGCTGGCGATCGCGTCAGCTCCGGTGATCGGGTCGTGACTGAGCGTTCGAGGCGCAACAGGCGCCGCTGGCGGAGAAGCCGACCTCCCGCAGGGCGGGTCTCGGCGAAGTACACGGACCCGTGCTGCTGCCGGAGTCTTCACCGTGGAGGACCTGGTCGCAGCCACCATGTTCTGGCTGGCAGGCGAACCCGGTGGATTCCGTACCCCGGATGAGTGCAACTCCGTGGCCGGGTACCTGGTTGGCGCGGACCATTCGTGCTCGGTGCTCCTGGGCCTGATCAAGGCCGAGCATGAATGGGCGGCTGAAAGATCCGGGCCTGGCCGGGGTTTCCAGCCTGACCGTGCCGCCTGGTACTGGAAGCAGAAGCAGGAGATGGACCGGGAAGAGGCCGAGGCTGAGCAGGCTCGTGCCGAGCAGGAGCAGGCCCGTGAGGAAGCCAGTGATGAAGGCGGCGGGTACTGGCAGGAGCGCGAGCGGAGCGCGCAGCACAGGCCGAGCAGGCCAAGAAGGAGCGCGCAGCGCAGGCCGAGGCCGAGCGCGCCGCCACGCAGGAGAAGGATCGCGCAGCGCAGGCCGAGCGTGAGGCGGCCGAGGCTGCGGTCATGGCCGAGATCGACGCCCTGCGGGAGAAGTTCGCCGGGTGCTGGAGTAGCCGGACCCCGGAGGATGCCCGCCGGATCGCGGATGAGCAGGTCACGTACTGGAGCAAGTCCGGCCCGAAGCTGCTGACGAAGGTGGAGAGGCTGGAGTGGTGCCGGGACCACATGCTCCGGGAGATCAAGTACAACCAGGAAGCCCGCGAGCGTGAGGCAGCGGAGTCCCGCCGGGCAAACGCCCTGTACGACGCAGACCGGGTCCCGTTCATCAAGATGGCGGACGGGACGTTCAAGAGCCGGGGCGTGGCAAGCCACGTCCCGGGCAACAGGTCGTGTATTCTTCACGGCAGCGAAAGCCACGGAGCGGGCCTGGATCTCCCTCCCCGTCCCGGCGAGGAATCCAGCGAGCACGAGACGAACCAGTTAGGCCACAACGGAAGCACGTCAACGGAGGTAGCCCCGGGATGACAATGATGACCAACGAGTGGATCAGCAAGGCCGAATTGGACCCGACGTTACTCACCGCCGAAATCGACAAGGTTTGGCCCACCGGACGTGGCTTGCACCAGCCATTCGGGCAGCGGTGCGGTGCGCCGACGAAGGACGGCGGGGAATGCCAGCGAACGCTGTGCCCCGGCCAGGTCCGTGCTACCGCCACCGGGAACCAGCATGAGACTCGGCATATATCCCGGCACGCCTTTACCCGAAGTTGTGCTGGACATCCCGCCTGGACTGTGCGGTGCTCCCACGGCCGACCGGACACTGTGCAGGCGGAAGCCCAGCCCTGGCCTGCGCCACTGCTTCTGCCATTTACGGCCGAGGAAGCTGCCGGGCCATTACCCATGCCCGTGGGCAGGCCAGACCCATCTGAATCTGACGCTGGGATCCCCCGCAGCGTCCGAGGTGACGATGCTAGTCGTGGGACAAAGACTTCGCAATGGCCCCGATATCCGCCCGGATTGGACCGTCTCGCCCACGAGGATTGCGCCACCTCGTCTGCGACGGCGCCGAGCTGCCGAACGAAGCCACCGCGAGCTGCAGCACCTGACTAGTGGTGCAGCCATCCCTCAATCCCGGCTAGTGTGTAAGCCTCTTGACAGTGATCATGGACCCACGTGGCGGAGCACCGGGCTGGTTGAGTTTACTGACCCAAAGATGGGGGCCAAGGAGTGCTCAGCACCGGAACCGGCGCGTTATGGAACTAGCACTGGTACACGATCGTTAGCGCTGGCAATGCAAGAGCCACTCAAAGCCAATGCTGGGACCACTCCCCAGCCCGAGCACAGCTGAACGAACAGCACCACGGCTCGCGATAGTCCCGAAGGTCTCGTGGCCAGCCATGAGTTTCACTGTGTGTAGATCTCTATGATTCCCCCTTTGGGGTTTCTTCTTTCCCCCTGAGCATTCCGCACCGGGCCGCTCCCGCCCGATCGCCGTGCTTCCATCAGTCATCAAACTGAACAGGGCATTCTGTTTGCCGCCCATGACCACCGCAGGATTCCCGTCGGAGCTCGACGTCGTTAGGTACGGTTTCACGGAGTTCGCGGGCGGGTAGGGAGTAGAACTAGAGAGGTCCCTGACTCGTTCCAGTACCCCACCTGTCGTACGTGCGTTTCGACGTTCGGCGCCGACAGGACGGCTTGTGTTGCACCGCGTCGACTTCCTCACCCTGGGTGCCCAAGAAGCAAGGCAGATGGTTCCCAACCTGTCCAGCTGGGTCCGGGGGCTCAGACAATCACAGGTGGGGGGCGGGGGGCGGTGAGCCTGTTGTCTGCTTTGGCGGCTGCGCTCGGCTGCCTTCTGCCTTGCGACCTTAGCATTCGCGGCGGCGATGGCCCTGGCGTTCGCGGTTGCGATGCGCTGGCCACGGCCCGTTGTCGCTGGCGATGGCGGCTGCGCGCTGGGCGGCCTGGTTCTGGTTGTTCATGCTGTTGACCACCGCGAGGCTGACTCCCGCGCAGAGCGCCAGCAACACGACTGCACCGACTATCGCGGCCCTGCTTTGTTCAATCTCATTTTCTTCCCCCTGATCCCTCGCAGGGTGGAGCGCGTCACATCGCGCGGGGGTGAACGAGGCGGCTGACATGGATTACATACGCCACCGGCCACTGAAGGCCACCTGGACTTATAAGATTCCCCTCAACTGACGCATCTGCGCACCCGCTTGTCACTAGGGCCAGACGTGCCGATCAGGGGCGATCAAAATCATTGCTTCGGCCACGTTACAGGATATTCACGACTTTCACAGGCGAATAATAATATAATACCAGAATGCGAGGCTGGCGCGGATTCGAGCATGCGAGATGCTCGTCCGGTGGCAATAAGCAGCCTTCGGCCCCGTAGGCGGCAGGGCGCATGCAGGTCGACGCCTGACCGTGATCCATGACGACCTGGCCAGTTCCGGCGACCGGCGGGCTCCCAGGGGGCACACTCACCCCCCCCCCCCCCCCCCGCCCCCCCCCCCCCTCACCACCCCCCAACCCACCCCCCCAACACCCCCCCCCCCCCCACCCTCCCCATCCTCCACCCATCCGCCCCCTCCCCCTTCCCCCCCAACCCCCCCCTACAACCCCCCCCTCATCCTCCCCCCCCCCCCCCCCCCCCCTAACCCCCCCTTCTCCTATCCCCCCCCCCCCCCCCTCCACCCCCCCCCCCCCCCCCCCCCCCCCCCTCCCCCTTCCCCCCCCCCCCCCCCCCCCCAATATCCGCCATCTTGCACATAAGCGGACATTATCCGAGGGGCCGTGAGCTGGCTAGGAGGCGATCCATAGTGTGACCACGTGAATATCCCACACAGTTCGGGATCGTTTCTACAGCGAGTGGCTACCGCCCAGGCAGGGCCCACTGAGCCCTGTAACGACCGATAGCCTCGCATGATGAGGAAAACGGGTCAGATAATCTGGTTTCTACTGACTACTCGTGATGGGTCTAGGCCGTTTCAGGCTCCTCGGGGAAGTCAGATGCCGATTCTTCTCCGAAGCGTCGCCTGCCTTCCGGGGTCCCGCCCTTTCCAGGTCACTCTTCCAGCCGTCGAAGCCCGTAAGAAGCCCGGCCAGAGCGGTAAGAGCGACATGTGCTGGATCGATTGGAACTTCGCCATCCCCGGCCAAGATCGACAGTGCACACGCTCCGGCTCGGACCGATGACCGTCCAGAGCCGAGCGGCCCTGTGCAACTGCTTCCGCCGAATTCACACAGTCGCTGCGATACGCCCAGCGTAGTGCGACGATCAGTGATCCTCGTCGCTACAGGCGGAAGAGCGGCCAGCGCTCGGAGCCTGCCATCCTTTCGATAGGCGCCATCGAATCCCTGACGAAGGCGCAGTACAGGATCCCGAAGGGATCGCTTGCGACGCACCGTTCGGCGCGTCCTTGACCGCTAACTCGCAGGGCTTAAGATAATGCGCGAAGGAATCGGCCGCCTAATGCAGCTGGCGAGCCACCTCCGCCCTCTACGAGCGGGATATTCAGGCGCGGCCAGCTCGGTACCACGTACGATGCGCTACGTCAGAAGTAGTCGTCGCTGACAATGGCGGGCTTGCCGTGCCATGAACGGTGCGTAAATCGCAGAGCGCCTCTTTCCAGGACCAGTGACCAATGTGTCCATCCACGTCCACTGTGAATACTTACCAACGTACAGAGGTACTTGAAACCGCCCGGGTCCCGCGTGCGTGTACACGTACGCCAGGTGGATCTTCACGACTGCCCTCTGGCGAGGCCCCGCCGCACCTGCGCACGCGAGCAGTGGCCCCCAGCCCCAGGACCACTCGCCCTCCAGCTTGACCAGCGATCCTGTTGACCTCGTACAGCGCGCCGAACACGATGTACCGGGGCCGGACCTTCCACTGGCCGTTATGCCAGCCACCTCCCATGCCCTCCTGTCTGAACCCTTTGGTGCGACCGGCTAGATGTCACAGCATGATATGCCGACCGGAACGGCCGATGCCACTGTGGTCGAGGCCGAGCCCGCAGACAGGAGCCCAGCTGCCCCGATGGCTGCCGCGGATTGCCTGGATCTTCATGTTCTCGCCCTCTGATCGCGGTGGCCGCGACTGATGCCGCCGGCTGATGTCCACCGGACTTGCCCAGCCATGACTTTTGGCTGTATCTAGATCTTCACAGCCCCCCATTTCCCGCCGTAGTTGGCGGGAAATGGGGGGCTGTGAAGATCTACACACAGCCAAAGTCATGGCTGGGCAAGTTCTCGGTGGACATCAGCCGGGGCATCATGGCCGCCCCACCCCGAGCCCAGAAGGAGACATTGAAGATCCAGGCAATCGCCGCAGCCATCGGGGCAGCTGGGTTGGTCTGCGGGCTCGGCCTGACCACAGTGGCCGTCGCCCCCGCTCCAGTCAGCACATCATGCTGTGACATCTAGCCGGTCGTCACCCAAGGGTTCAGACAGGAGCATGGGAGGTGGCTGGCATAACGGCCAGTGGAAGGTCCGGCCCCGGTACATCGCGTTCGGCGCGCTGTACGAGGTCGACAGGATCCGCTGGTCAAGCTGGAGGGCCAGTGGTGCCTGGGGCTGGGGCCACCCTGCTCGCGTGCGCAGGTGCGGCGGGGCCTTGCCAGAGGAGCAGTCGTGAAGATCCACCTGGCGTACGTGTACACGCACGCGGGACCCGGGCGGTACTTCAAGTACCTCTTACGTTGGTAAGTATTCACAGTGGATGTGGATTAACAACATTGGTTACTGGTCCTGGAAGTAGGCGCTTCTGATCACGCACCGTCCATGGCACGGCAAGCCCGCCATTGTCAGCGACGACTACTTGACGAGCGCATCGTACGTGGTACCGAACTGGCGCGGCGCCGGACATCCCGCCGTAGAGGGCGGAGGTGGCTCGCCAGCTGCATTAGGCGGCATCCCTCCGGCGCATGATCCTTAAGCCCTGCGAGTTAGCGGTCAAGGACGCGCCTAAACGGCGCGTCGCAAGCGATCCTTCGGATCCTGGACTGCGCCTTCGTCAGGGATTCAACGGCGCCTATCGAAGGGATGGCAGGCTCCCAGCGCTGGCCGCTCTACCGCCTGTAGTGATGAGGATCACTGATCGTCGCACGTCGCTGGGCGTATCGTAGTGACTGTGTCAAATCGGCGGAAGCAGTTGCACAGGGCCGCTCGGCTCTTGGGATGGTCATCGGTCCCAGCCGGAGCGTGTGCACTGTCGAGCTTGGCCGGGATGGCGAAGTTGCCAACCGATCCAGCACACGTCGCTCTCATTGCTCTGGCCGGGCTTCTTACGGGCTTCTACGGCTGGAAGAGTGACCCTGAAAGGGCGGGACCCCGGAAGGCAGGTGATGCTTTGGAGAAGAATTTGCATCTGACTTCCCCGAGGAGCCTGAAATGGCCTAGACCCATCACCAGTAGTCAGTAGATAACCAGAATTATCTGACCCGTTTTCCTCATCATGCGAGGCTATCGGTCGTTACAGGGCTCAGTGGGCCCTGCCTGGGCTGTAGCTACTCGCTGTAGCAACCATCCCGAACTGTGTGGACTTCACGTGGTCACATTATGCATTCGCCTCCTTAGCCAGCTCACGGCTTGGATAATGTCCGCTTATGTGCAACATGCGGATATTTGCCCCCTGGGAGCCCGCCGGTCGCCGGAACTGGCCAGGTCGTCACGGATCACGGTCAGGCCTTGACCTGCATGCGCCTTGCAGAGTACGGCTCCGAAGGCTGTGATCGCCACTGGACGAGCATTTTCATGCTCGAACTCGCGCCAGCCTTGCATTCTGGGTAATCAGATTATTATTCGCCGTGAAAGTCGCGAATATCCTCTAATGTGGCCTAAGCAATGATTTCATCGCCCCTGCATCGGGACGTCTGGCCCTAGCTACAAGCGGGTGCGCGATGCGTAAGTTTGAGGGGAATCATAAGTGCAGGTGGCCTTCAGTGGCCGGTGGTGTATGTAATCCACGTTAGCTGCCTCGTTCACCCCCGCGCGATGTGACGCGCTCCACCCCGCGAGGGATTTCAGGGGGAACAAAATGAGGATCAACAAAGTAGTGGCCGCGATAGTCGGTGCAGTCGTGTTGCTGGCGCTCTGTGTGGGAGTCAGCCTCGCGGTGGTCAACAGCACGAACAACCACAACCAGGCTGCCCAGCGCGCAGCCGCCACCGCCAGCCACAACCGGGCCGTGGCTAGCGCATCCGCAGCCGCCAACGCCAGGGCCATCGCCGCCGCGAATGCTAAGGTCGCAAGGGCAGAGGCAGCCGCGAGCGCAGCCGCCAAAGCAGCAAACAGGCTCACACCGCCCGCACCCGTGATTGTCCAGCCCGCACCCGTGGTACAGGTTGGGCTCACTGCCTGCGGCTCCGGCACCCAGGGTGAGGAAGTCTACGCGGGCGCAAACACAAGCTGCCCGTTCGCGCTGAACGTCGAATCGGACTACGCAGCAGGCGGGTACTGGAACCAGTCAGGGACCTCTCAGTTCTACTCCTACAGCCCGGTGACCGGCCAAACCTACCTAATGACGTCCAGCTCAGTCGGCAATCCTGTGGTGGTCACGGGCGGCAACAACACGCTCGTTCAGTTCGATTACTGACCGGAGCACTGGCTATCGGGCCGGAAACGGCCCGGTGCGGAATGCTCAGGGGCGAGTAGACCCCCAAAGGGGGAATCATGAAGATCTACACACAGTCAAAGTCATGGCTGGCCACCAGACCTTCGGGAACTATCGCAGCCGTGGTGCTGTCCGTCGCAGCTGTGCTCGGGCTGGGAATGCTCCCAGCATTTGCTTTGAGCGGCTCTTCTGCATCGCCAGCGCTAACCACCGTGTACCAGTGCTCGTTCCATAACGCGCCGGTTCCGGTGCTGGGGCACCCTTTGGCCCCGGTCTTTGGGTCAGTAAACTCAACCAGCCCGGTGCTTGGCACGGTGCAACCATGATCACCGTCAAGAGGCTTACAGCACTCGCTGGAATTGTAGGGATGGCTGCAGCACTAAGTCTCGGTGCTGCAGCGTGCGGTAGCTCGTCCGGCAGCTCGGCGCCGTCCGCAGACCAGGTGGCGCAATCCATCGTGGGCGAGACGGTCGGATCCGGGGCGGATATCGGGGCCATCGTGAAGTCTGCGTCCGCGACTAGCATCGTCACCTCGGACGCTGCCGGGGATGCCAGCGTGCAGATTCAGATGGAACTGGGCCTGCCCACGGGCATGGGTAATGGCCCCGGCGGCGTTCCTCGGCCGTGAAATGGCAGAAGCAGTGGCGCAGGCCAGGGCTTCCGCCTGCACAGTGTCCGGTCGGCCGTGGGAGCACCGCACAGTCCAGGCGGGACGTCCAGCACAACTTCGGGTAAAGGCGTGCCGGGATATATGCCGAGTCTCATGCTGGTTCCCGGTGGCGGTAGCACCGGACCTGGCCGGGGCACAGCGTTCGCTGGCATTCCCCGCCGTCCTTCGTCGGCGCACCGCACCGCTGCCCGAATGGCTGGTGCCAGCCACGTCCGGTGGGCCAAACCTTGTCGATTTCGGCGGTGAGTAACGTCGGGTCCAATTCGGCCTTGCTGATCCACTCGTTGGTCATCATCGTCATCCCGGGGCTACCTCCGTTGACGTGCTTCCGTTGTGGCCTAACTGGTTCGTCTCGTGCTCGCTGGATTCCTCGCCGGGACGGGGAGGGAGATCCAGGCCACGCTCCGTGGCTTCCGCTGCCGTGAAGTACACGACCTGTTGCCCGGGACGTGGCTTGCCACGCCCCGGGCTCTTGAACGTCCCGTCCGCCATCTTGATGAACGGGAACCGGTCTGCGTCGTACAGGGCGTTTGCCCGGCGGGACTCCGCTGCCTCACGCTCGCGGGCTTCCTGGTTGTACTTGATCTCCCGGAGCATGTGGTCCCGGCACCACTCCAGCCTCTCCACCTTCGTCAGCAGCTTCGGGCCGGACTTGCTCCAGTACGTGACCTGCTCATCCGCGATCCGGCGGGCATCCTCCGGGGTCCGGCTACTCCAGCACCCGGCGAACTCCTCCCGCAGGGCGTCGATCTCGGCCATGACCGCAGCCTCGGCCGCCTCACGCTCGGCCTGCGCTGCGCGATCCTTCTCCTGCGTGGCGGCGCGCTCGGCCTCGGCCTGCGCTGCGCGCTCCTTCTTGGCCTGCTCGGCCTGTGCTGCGCGCTCCCGCTCGCGCTCCTGCCAGTACCCGCCGCCTTCATCACTGGCTTCCTCACGGGCCTGCTCCTGCTCGGCACGAGCCTGCTCAGCCTCGGCCTCTTCCCGGTCCATCTCCTGCTTCTGCTTCCAGTACCAGGCGGCACGGTCCAGGCTGGAAACCCCGGCCAGGCCCGGATCTTCAGCCGCCCATTCATGCTCGGCCTTGATCAGGCCCAGGAGCACCGAGCACGAATGGTCCGCGCCAACCAGGTACCCGGCCACGGAGTTGCACTCATCCGGGGTACGGAATCCACCGGGTTCGCCTGCCAGCCAGAACATGGTGGCTGCGACCAGGTCCTCCACGGTGAAGACTCCGGCAGCCAGCAGCGGGTCCGTGTACTTCGCCCAGACCCGCCCTGCGGGAGGTCGGCTTCTCCGCCAGCCGCGCCTGTTGCGCCTCGAACGACTCAGTCACGACCCGATCACCGGAACTGACGCGATCGCCAGCGCGGCGGTCAGCTTCGCCCACACACCCTGATAGCCCAGCGCCGGGAACAACCCCAGTGCCAGCACAAAATAAATCCCTGTCCGCGACGGCAGTACGCACAGCCGCCGCTGGGCAGTCCGGGTCTCCTCCAGCACCGCGTCGGCAAGCTCGAACGGCACCTGCCAGGTCAGCTCACCCAGATGGCCGGGCGCGAACACCCCCGGCCGCCACCGTGATCGTGGTGGTGATGGTCGTAACAGCAGCACAGATGGCAGACTGGGCACGCAACGGAGGCCCTCGGCAACAGGGTGATCTTGGTCGGTTTCCCTGTCTTACCGGACCTCCGTTGCCATGTCGACCTACACCAGGCTCCTTGACAGCAGCCCGTAGGCCGTTAACTACCCCGGCCTTGGGCCTAACCGGCCGTGGCGGCCCGGGCCGCGCTCAGGGTCGGGTAACAGGCGATCACGCCGTCCAGCCCGCACATGGTGAGCACCCGCTGCACGTGCCCGGAGGGGGACACCACGACCCTCAGGTTGACACCGCGGTCGGCCGCGTGCCGCTGGGCGCGGACGAGTACCTGGATCCCCGCCGTGCTGCAGAAGGTGGTGGGGATCAGGTCGGCGATGACGACTGTGGTGCCGGAGCCCAGGGCGGCGGACAGTCTCCGGCCGACGTGCTCGGCGTTGCCGTGATCGATCTCGGCCGGCATCGTGACGACGATCGGCCTGGCCGTCATGACGAGCTGGGCTGTCTGTTCGTCCATGGATTGCACGTCCCCCCCCAGGGCAGCTGCGGGCGGGATGGGGTGGCCGCGCGAAGCGCAGGCGCCAGCCAAGCCATCCCGGCTGGCTCAACAATCGATCATCCTACTCTGCTATTGATGAGTCAGATCTGCACCACTTAGGCCGGCGGCCCGCACCGGGCGGCCGGGTGCCTTCCGGGCTGCCTGCCAGGCGTTTCGAGGAGCATGGGCCGGGCGCCGAACCTGTCGGCCGATCCGCTTGGCGACCGTCTATATACCGAGTATTATCCGCAGCATGCTACTGAACGGGGTGACGGGATGAGCGTGCGGCATGCGCTGCTGGCGCTGCTCAGCGAGGGGCCCAAGTACGGGCTGCAGCTACGCGAGGAATTCGAGGCGCGGACCGGCGAGGTCTGGCCGCTTAACGTCGGCCAGGTCTACACGACGCTGCAACGGCTGGAGCGGGACGGGCTGGTCGAGTCCGAGGATGACGCGGACGACAGCCCGCAGAAAGGCTTCCGGATCACCAGCGACGGCCTGGCGGAGCTGGCCGGATGGCTGCGTACCCCGCCCGACCTGGCTTCGCCGCCCCGGGATGAGCTGGTGATGAAAGTGCTGGTGGCGCTGCGGGTGCCCGGTACCGACGTGCACGAGGTGATCCAGGTGCACCGCCGTTACCTGGTGGAGCTCATGCAGCGGTGGACCCGGATCAAGGAGGCCGAGGCCGACTCCGACCTCGGCCTGGCGCTGGTGGTGGACGCCGAGCTGTTCCGGCTCGACGCGGTCATCCGCTGGCTGGACAGCGCGGACGGCCGGCTCAAGCGGGCCGTCGCCGACGCGCCCCGGCCCGATGTGCCGGCCACGGGCCCGGCTCTGCCGAAGATGCGGCGCCGGGTGGGGATGCGGCCATGAGCAGGCCGAGACGCGAACCGCGAACGGGAGACGGGGCGATGGCGGTACTGGAGCTGCGGGACGTGACCAGGGTCTACGGGGAGGGGGCGGCCCGCGTGGCGGCCCTCAGCCAGGTGGACCTGGCCGTTGCGGCGGGCGGGATGATCGCGGTGATGGGCCCGAGCGGCTCGGGAAAGTCCACCCTGCTGACGATCGCGGGGAGCCTGGAGGAACCGACCAGCGGTGAGGTGCTGATCGGCGGGGCGCTGCTGTCCCGGATGTCGCGCAACGACAAGGCCCGCCTGCGGCGGCGCACGGTCGGGTACGTATTCCAAGACTTCAACCTGCTGCCCGGGCTGACCGTGGCCGAGAACGTTGCCCTGCCGCTGGAGCTGGACGGCGTGGGCGCCCGCAAGGCCCGTGCGGCGGCCGGGCAGGCGCTGGACGGCCTCGGCCTGGGTGACCGGGCCTCCCGGTTCCCCAGCGAGCTGTCCGGCGGCGAGCGCCAGCGGGTCGCGATCGCCCGCGCGGTGGTGGGGGACCGCCGCCTGCTGCTGGCCGACGAGCCCTCCGGCGCGCTGGACTCGGTCAACGCGGAAGCGGTCATGCGGCTGATCCACGAGGCATGCAAGCGCGGGGTGGCCGCCGTGGTCGTGACCCACGACGCGCAGCTGGCCTCCTGGGCCGACCGGGTGGTGTTCCTGCGAGACGGGCACGTCGTTGACCAGACCGCCCCGCTGCCCGGCCCCGAGTCCCTGCTCACACCCGGGCCGACCCCATGACCACGGAGCTGCGGGACCGTCCCGCGCCAGCGGGAGCATCAGGTAACGGGGGCGTTCCCGCCCGGCGCGCGGTCATCCGCTGGGCCTGGCGGCTGCTGCGCCGCGAATGGCGCCAGCAGCTGCTGGTCCTCGCGCTCGTCACGGTCGCGGTGGCCGCCACCATCGTCGGGGCGGCGGTGGCCACCACCACGCCCCCGGCGGCCAACGCGGGTTTCGGCACCGCCCAGGACCTGGCCACGTTCCAGGCCCCCGACCCGCGCCTGGCCAGCCAGATCGCCGCCCTGCGGCACCGCTTCGGCCGGGTTGACGTCATCGAGAACCAGGCCGTGGCCATCCCGGGATCGATCAATAGCTACGACCTGCGCGCGCAGGACCCGCACGGGCCCTTCGGCCAGCCGATGCTCTCGCTGGTCAGCGGGCACTACCCGGACGGCCCCGGCCAGGTCGCGGTGACCAGCGGGGTGGCGGCGACGTTCGGGCTCCGGGTCGGTGACCTGTGGCGTCAGGGCGGGACCAGCCCGGCGAGTGACCGGCATCGCGGCGAACCCGCAGAACCTGGTGGACGAGTTCGCCCTCGTTGTCCCGGGCCAGGTCACCACGCCGAGTCAGGTCACCGTCCTGTTCGACGCGCCCGGCGTGCGCCCGTCCGCCATCGGGCCGAACGTCTCGACGCCGCACTCCGCGTCATCCGGCAACCCGCTCAACCCGGAAACCATCGTGCTCGCCCTGGCCACCGTCGGCATGCTGCTGATCGCCCTGGTGGGGATCGGCGGTTTCACGGTGCTCGCGCAGCGGCGGCTGCGGTCCCTGGGGCTGCTGGCCGCGCAGGGCGCCGCGGACAGGAACATCCGCCTGGTGGTCCGGGCCAACGGCGTGCTGGTCGGCATCGCCGGCGCGGTGGCCGGGCTCGTCCTCGGCCTGGCCGCCTGGCTGGCCTACCGGCCGAGCGTCGAGTCCGATGCCCATCACTCGATCGGGACGTTCCAGCTGCCCTGGACCGTGATCGGCGTGGCCCTGGCCCTCGCGGTCGTGGCCACCTATGTCGCCGCCGCCCGGCCGGCCCGGTCGGTGACCAGGATCCCGGTGGTGACCGCCCTGGCCGGCCCGCGCCGCCGAAGCAGGTGCACCGCTCGGCGCTGCCCGGCCTGATCCTGCTCGGCGGGGCCATGGCCCTGTTCGCCTTCTCCGGCACGAGCAACGGCAACGGCAGTGGCTCGATCGAACTCGTCCTCGGCTTCGTCGCCCTGATCGCGGCGGTGATCCTGCTGGCCCCGGCGTGCCTCGCGCTGCTGGCCAGGCTGAGCCGCCGGGCCCCGATCGCGGCCCGGCTGGCCCTGCGTGACCTGGCCCGGTACCGGGCCAGGTCGGGCTCAGCCCTGGCCGCCATCACGCTCGGCGTGCTGATCGCTGTGCTGGTCAGCGTGCTGTCCGCGCAGCGCTTCGGCAACGTCCTCGACTACGCCGGGCCCAACCTGGCCTCGGATCAGCTCATCGTCTACACGCCCAACGCCCCGTATGGTGGAGGCGGCCCGGGTAACGGGCCCAGCGCGCCGGTGACCGGGAGCAAGCTGGCGTCGATGACGAAGACCGCGCACGCCATCGCGGCCGCGCTCGGCTCGCACGACGTCGTCGAACTCGAGTCGGCCAATGCCTCGCTGGAGCACCCTGGGCCCGGGCGCAGCTGGAGCGGGACGGTCTACGTCGCCACCCCGCAGCTGCTCCGGGCCTTCGGCATCAGTGCGTCGCAGGTCAGCCCCAGGGCCGTCATTCTCAGCATGCGGCCCGGGCTGTCTGGCATCACCAACATGCAGCTTCTCTTCGCCGGCAAGGGCTCGCCAGGCGCCGGTATTGGCCCAGGCAGCGGCCAGGGCCCATTCCGCTGCCCGCCCCAGTGCCTGCCCAACCCGGTGATCCAGGAGGTCAGCGGGCTGCCGTCCGGCACGTCGGCGCCCAACACCGTCATCACCGAGCACGCCATCAGCACGCTTCACCTGCAGCCCAGCGTGACCACGGACGGCTGGCTGATCCAGACCCCGCAGCCGCCCACCGCCGCGCAGATCACCAACGCCAGGCTCACCGCGGCCGCCGCCGGCCTGACCATCGAAACCAAGAACAGCATCCCGTCGGTGGCGGTGATCATCAACTGGGCCACCGTATTCGGCATCGTGCTCGCGCTGGGCATCCTGGCCATGACGATCGGCCTTATCCGCAGTGAGACCGCTGCCGACCTGCGCACGCTGGCCGCCACCGGGGCCAGCAGCTGGACCCGCCGCACCCTGGCCGGGGTCACGGCGGGTGCCCTCGGCCTGGCCGGGGCGGTGCTCGGGACCGTGGCGGCCTACGTCGCCGCCATCGGCTACGCCTGGGACAACAAGCTCGACGGCCTCTCCGAGCTGTCCAGCGTGCCCACGGCCAGCCTGCTGCTGATACTGGTCGGGATGCCGCTCATCGCGGCGCTCGCCGGCTGGCTGCTGGCCGGCCGGGAGCCGTCCGGCCTGGGTGGTCAGCCGATGACGTGACCGCCGGCGGGCTGGCCAGGACCGTGTCGGCCAGCCCGGTGACCAGGGGCACGGCGGCTGCCGGGTCCCGGTCCGGGCCGGCCACCGAATCGAAGGTCTCGAAGCTGGTGAGCGCCTGGAGCATCCGCAGCACGTCGCCCGGCACGTCCTGGCCGTCCAGTATCCGGACGGCCAGGACGGCCAGCCCCTCCTGCCGTCGCTGATCGCGCGCGGAGATCACCGCCGCCACGTCCGGGTCGAGCGCGGCCAGTGCCCGCAGCCGGCGCATCACCGGCGGGTCCGCCGCCCAGAACCGGGCGAAGACACCGATGAAGCGGTGCAGCGCGGCCCGGGGATCAGGGTCGGTGAAGGCGTCGGCCAGCCCGGCCATGCCACCGCCCTCGGCCAGGTCGTCGCAGACCGCTTCCAGCAGCCCGGCCTTCGAGCCGAACTGGTAGTAGACGGTGGCCCGGGCCACGTCGGCCCGCCTGGCTACCGCGTCCACGGTGAAGTCCGGGTAGCTGGTGAGATCGCGCAGCAGGGCCCGGGCGGCATCCAGGATCCGGCGCCGGCCCTCGTTCACGACGGCCTGGCGCTTGCCGAGCTGGTACGGGCGGGGGCTCATCGTGGTTGACGCTACCCTTTCCTGCTGTTAATTTTCTCATACAGACTGTATGACTAAATATTAGCAGGAGGAATCATGGCGGGACAGTCACGGCGGCCACTGCGCAGGCGGCTCCAGGCCAGGGCCTTCCGCGTGCTCAACGTGCCGATGCGCGCCCTGCTGGCCCTGCCGGTCGCCACCCCGGCCGGCCTGCGGCTGATGCTGGTGTCCTTCACCGGGCGCACGACCGGCCGGGCCTACCGGCAGCCGGTCAGCTACGTGACCGACGGCCCGGACCTGCTGACCCCGGGCGGCGGCCGGTGGACGCTCAACCTGGAGGGCGGTGCCCCGGTGCGGCTCCGGCTGCGCGGCCGCGAGGTCAGCGCCCGCCCCGAACTGGTCTGCGACCCCGGCGAGGTGGGACGCCTGCTGGAGCGCATGATGGCGGTGAACCCGCGGCTGCGGGTGTTCGTCGGGATCCCCCGGGGGCCCGGCGGCCACCTGGACCCGGCCGGCGTGGCGGCCGCCGTGCAGCACGGATTCCGCGTCGTCCGCTGGCACCTCGACCCGGCCCCGGCGGCTGCCTCCGCCCGCGGTTCCGCCAAGGCCCCGGCACGGACCGGCCCGGCCGGGTCGGCACGCCCGGGAATGCGGAAATCCGGAGATTGCCAATTACCCCGCCGTACCATCTGTAATGGCGCTTAGCGGCGCAGAAAGCCGCAATTTATGACCTCGCCATGACGGGGGACGCCTTATGCCGGTGGGGCCTGAGCTGGCGGTGCGGGCCGGCCATGCGCCGCGGCGGTGGTCCGCCCGGCGGAAGGCCAGGTTCCTGCGCACGGTGGCGGCGGCGCTGGTGATGCTGTCGGCTTCCGTCATCGCCCTAGCGTCCAGCCTGGGCGCGGCCGCCCCCGCCACGCGGCGTGCTCAGCTGCTGGCGCCGCGGCCCCAGGCGCCGGCCTCGGCCGCCACGGTGCTGTCCGGCCTGCCCGATGCGGTGGCCGCCGGTGCCGCGCATGAGCTGCTCGCCTCTGCCCCGGCGGTCGTGGTCGCTGACCCCGGGGACGCGCCCCGGCTGCTGGCCGCTGCCCGATGGGCGGTCCGGGAGCACGCGCCGCTGCTGCTGGCCAGGGCGCCGGAGGCGGGGCGGACGGCCCCGGGCCCGGTGATCAGTGCCGGGACCAGGGCGGAGATCCGGGCGCTGCATCCGCGCGTGGTGCTGGCGGTCGGCGTGCAGCGGACCGCGCTCGCGGCGGAACTGCGCGGGATCCGCGTGATCAGTGACGCCGTGCGGCTGCCCCCAACCCGGGCGCCGGTGCCGCTGACCCAGGTGGCGCTGCTCCTCCGCCGCCCGTCCTCGGCGGCGGCGCTGGCGGCGTCCACCACCGCGCAGGTGGCGGGAGCGCGGGTGATGCGGGTTCATGATGGCGACCCGCAGGCCGACCCGGCTGACATCGCCGCGCTGGCCGCCGCGCGGCCGCGGCAGGTGCTCGCCATCGGGGCCGGCTTTGGGCCGCCGGCCCAGCTGGCCGCCCAGGTCGCGGTGGCGAGGACCGGGGTGCAGCTGCCTGGTGGCGGCCAGATCCTGTTTCCCGGGCACCGGCTGGTCGCCCTGTACGGTCACCCCGGGGCCCCGGCGCTGGGGGTGCTGGGCCACCAGGGCCTGGCCGCCACCATCTCGCGGGCCAGGCAGATTGCCGCGCAGTACCGGCGGCTGAGCGCGGTCCCGGTCATCCCGGCGCTGGAGATCATCGCCACCGTCGCGGAGGCTGCCCCCGGCCCGGACGGCACCTACTCCGCGCAGTCCAGCGTGGCCTCGCTGTGGCCCTGGGTGCGGCGGGCCACGGCTGCCGGCCTGTACGTCGTCCTGGACCTGCAGCCCGGCCGGGCCAGCCTGCTCGCCCAGGCTGAGCGATACCGGTCGCTGCTCCGGCTGCCCGCCGTGGGGCTGGCCCTGGACCCGGAATGGAAACTGGGGCCCAGGCAGCGGCCGCTGCAGCAGATCGGCAGTGTCCGGATCGGCGAGATCAACAGCGTCGTCACCTGGCTGGCCGGGCTCAACGCCCGGTACCACCTGCCGCAGAAGCTTCTCGTGCTGCACCAGTTCAGGCTGTCGATGATCCAGGGCGAGCAACGGCTCGACACCCGGCACGGCGACCTGGCCATCGTGATCCACATGGACGGGCAGGGCACGCCCAGCGTCAAGCAGCAGACCTGGGACGCCGTGACCGGCGCTGCCCCCGCCGGGGTGTTCTTCGGGTGGAAGAACTTCTACGTCAAGGACCATCCGATGCTGGGCCCGCAGCAGACCATGGCCCGGGTTCCCCAGCCGGTGATGATCTCCTATCAGTGAGCTTCAGGTGGCGTCCGCGGTGCGGCAGCATAGGGACGTGACCGATCGCGCGACGGTGAGCCGGTGGCTGGCCGGGTATGAGACGGCCTGGCGGGCGGCCGGCACCGGCGGCCTGGCCGGCCTCTTCACCGGTGACGCCACCTACCTGCAGTCCCCGTACGAGCCCCCGGTGACCGGCCTGGACGCCATCCGGCGGATGTGGGAGGACGAGCGGGACGGCCCCGATGAGGCCTTCACCCTGGCCACCGAGATTCTCGCGGTGGACGGGCTCACGGCGGTCGTCCGGGCCGAGGTTCACTACGGGGACCCGCCGCATCAGGAGTACCGCGACCTGTGGATCATCCGGCTCGCTGAGGACGGTCGCTGCCGCTGGTTCGAGGAGTGGCCGTACTGGCCCGGGCTCGGCTACTCCGCTCGCAGCGATCCGGCCTAGGGGGCCGCGGTGCATCTCGGTCTCATCGCCATCGTGGTCCAGGACTACGACCCGGCCATCAGCTTCTTCGTTGACGCGCTGGGCTTCGAGCTGGTAGAAGACTCGCCGTCGTTGACCAATGACGGGCGTCCCAAGCGGTGGGTGGTGGTCCGGCCGCCAGGGGCCGCTACCGGGGTCCTGCTGGCCCGGGCGGATGGGGAGGAACAGCGTGCCGTCGCCGGCCAGCAGGTGGCCGGGCGGGTCGGTTTCTTCTTGCAGGTCGACGACTTCGGCGCCGCCTACCAGCGGATGGTCAGGGCTGGCGTGGAGTTCGTCACCGTGCCGCGCCGCGAGCCCTACGGCCAGGTCGCCGTGTTCCGGGATATCGCGGGCAATAAGTGGGATCTGATCGGCGCTGGCTGAGCAGGCCCCGGACCACCATCATCGCCCGCGCCCGGCTGGAGAACGAGACCGTGGCCGGGCACGCCGGCAAGGTGATCATGGTGCGCGGGGCACCGGACCTGGACCGGGTGCAGTCCTCGGTGGCCGCCCGGCTGCCCCGGGCCCCGCTGCTGTGCATGCGCCTGGCCGAGCGGGACGGCGACCCGTGGTGGGTGCCGGACCCGCAGATCGATGTGCGCGCCCGCGTGGGGCGCCGGGCCCGGCGGCCGAGCACCGGTTTGCCGGGCTGTCGGCCGTCCGGGAGGCACCGCAGCCGTGGCCTTTGACGGGCACATCGACGGCGGCGTTCGGTGGCCTTCACCACGGCCGGGCTGGACCGCTGCGCCAGGCCGGTCCGGGTCCCCGGCGCCCCGGTCAGCGCGCCGCGCGAAGCCGCCCGGCCGCGCGGCGGCCCGGATGGCGGCCGTGTCGTGTGCCTGCCGGATCCGGGTGATCGTGCCGTCCGCGACCGTGAAGTGCTCGGCGACCCGGAGCGGGCCCAGCCCCCGGACGGCCATGTCGTACAGCAGGGCGATCGCCCGGCCGAAGTCCCGGTGCGTCCATGCGCCGTCGTAGCGGCGGGCGACTGCCGGTGCTCAAGGAGGCGGGCATGATGGCGGAGCGCGGAAGCGGTGGAGCCCGGCTCCAGCGCGCCGCCGTCGGCCGGACGCCCGGCCCCGACCCCGGGATGCCCCAGCCGCGGCTCAGAACGTGATGGGCGTCATAACCCACGGCATCACCACCCGCGCCCGGGCCCGCAGTGGACAGAATGAGGCCATGGGGTCGAATCCGGCGTTGTGGAATCCGTTCGCGAACGTGGCCGCCCTGGCCGGCCACGCAGTCACCATCGTCCGCGGTGAGGGCTCGCACGTGGTGGACGACCAAGGCCGCCGTTATCTCGACGCGCTGGCCAGCCTCTGGTACTGCAATGTCGGGCACGGCCGGGCTGAGCTGGCCGAGGCAGCCGCCGTCCAGATGCGGCAGCTAGCCGCGTACCAGAGGTTCGAGTGCTACTCCAACCCGCCCGCGGCTGCGCTGGCCGAGCGCATGGCCGAGCGCATGGCCGAGCTGGCCCCGATGGACGGGGCCAAGGTCTTCCTCACCCCCGGCGGCGACTACGCGGTGGACACGGCGGCCAAGCTGGCCCGCAGTTATCATCTCCTGTGACCCCCAGCTGCTGGCAGCGGACGAGGCCACGACGGCCCTGGACGTCACCATCCAGGTCGAGGTGCTTGAGCTGGTGCGGCAGTTGCGCGACCAGCGCGACGCCGCGATGGCCAAGCTCAGCGCCACCCGGGCCGCCATCGGAGCCGTGGAGCAGGCGGTCGCCCTGGCCGGCAACGACGCCCCTGGCGAGAAAGAACCCGCTGGAGCGGCACTACCGGGACGTGCTGTGCGCCCGGGTGCACACGCCGCAGGATGACAGCCACCCCGTCCCCTGGGGAATCGCTGCTACCTGGCCACCGACGGATCGGTCGCGCTGGTGGTGGACCCGCCCCGGGAATCGACCGGATCCTGGCCGCTGCCCAGGCCTGGGGAGTCGCGATCACGCACGTGTTCGAGACCCACATCCATTAACGATTACCTCACCGGCGGGCTGACGCTGGCCCGCGCGACGGGCGCGGCCTATCACGTGAACGCCGCCGATGCGGTGGCCGTCAACCGGGTCAGGTCGCTGCTGCACGGATCCACCGGCCGCCCGGACCTGCTCGGCGCCGAGCATGCGGCCACCCTGGCCGCGGCCCAGCACGCCTCGGCCCGGCGGCTGGCCGCCACGCTGCCGGGGGCGGCCGGGCTGGATGACTACCCGGCCTACTACGCCCGGATGGCCCGGCCAACAGCGCCGGCCCGGCCGCCACCGATCTCACCCTGCCCGCGCCGGCCAGCGCCGCGGAGATCTCGCGGCGCATCGCCGCCGGGGAATGGGTGGTTGACCTGTGCGGGCTACCGGGCCAGCGTGGCCGCGTCCGTGCTGCACGCCTCAGGCCGTCCCGTCGTCGCCATCGACGACGAGTTCGGGAACGCGGTCGGGCGGGCCTCCCGGTGACCGGCGTCGGGAGCTCAGCCGGGTGAGTTTGGGCAGGTGAACGCAGGAGAGTTCGTCCCTCCACGGCGGTTGAATCGCCGGAACGGGCAGGGCAGGCTGGCGGCGTGCACAGTGTGGAGATTGTCCTCGGGCTGGTCGTGCTGGGCGTGGTCGTGGCGGCCTTCGCCAACCGGCTGCGGATCCCGGCGCCTTCCCTGCTGGTGGTGGCCGGGGTGGCCATCGGCCTGATCCCCGGGGTGCCGGCCGTCCGGATCCCCCCCGACGTGGTCAGCTTCGTCGTGCTGCCCCCACTGCTGTGGGCGGCCACCGACGAGCTGCCGTGGCGTGATCTGAAGGCGGTCTGGCGGCAGGTGGCCGTGCTGGCGGTGGGCCTGGTGCTGGCGTCGGCGGCGGCGGTGGCCGCGGTCGTGACGGCCGTGGCGGCCGTGCCGCTGACCATGGCCTTCGTGCTCGGCGCGGTGCTGGCCAGCACCGACCCCGTCGCGGTGAGCGCGCTCGGCCGGCGGCTCTCGCTGCCGGCCCGGGTCCAGGCCGTCGTCCAGGGCGAGAGCCTGTTCAACGACGCCACCAGCCTGGTGCTGTTCCAGATCGCGGTCTCGTTCGCGGTCGGCGGTGCGGCCGCGACCGGCCCGGGCGGCGCGGTGTTGCGCGGCGCGATCCAGTTCCTGGTGCTGGCCGGCGGCGGGGCCCTGGCCGGCGCGGTCGTCGCGGCCGGCGTCATCGGGGTGCGGAGCCTGATCACCGACCCGGTCCTGGAATCCGCCGTGGCCCTCATCACCCCCTACGTCGCCTACGTGCTCGGCGAGGCCGTCCACGTGTCGGGGGTGATGGCGGTCATCGTGGCCGGGCTCACGATCGGCCTGCGGCGCAGCCGGATCAGCACGGCCCAGACGCGGCTGCAGATCCGCTCGGTCTACCAGACCGAGGTCTTCCTGCTGGAAAGCGTGGTGTTCAGCCTGATCGGGCTGGAACTGCCGACTCTCATCCGGGACCTGCCCAGCGAGGGCCGCTGGCCGCTGGCCGCCCTGGCCGTCAGCGGCACCCTTCTCGCCACCCGGATCCTGTGGGTGTTCCCGCTGTGGGCGGTCACCGGGCGGCGCGGCGGCCCCCGCCGGCCCTCGTGGACGGTCCCCGCCGTGGTGTCCTGGGCCGGGACCCGCGGCGTCGTCCCGCTGGCGGCCGCGCTGTCCATCCCGCTGACCACCGCCAGTGGCGCGCCCATGCCGCAGCGGGCCCTGGTGCTGGTGCTCACGGTGGTGGTCATCGTGATCTCGCTCCTCGTGCAGGGCCTCACCCTGGAGCCGCTGGTGCGCTGGACCGGAGTAGCCCGGACCGCCTCCAGCACCCGGCGGGAGGAGGCCGCCGCCCGGCTCAAGCTGGCCGAGGCGGGCATCGCCCGCCTCGACGAGCTGGCCGCCGGCGAGGAGATCCCGGCGCCAGTGATCGACCGGATGCGCCGGGCGCTGAATGTTCGCATCGGGCACGCCCGGGCCGGCGTGGACGCCGACGGGCACGCGCCGCCCGCGGCGAGGACCGAGCGTGAGATCCGCCGCGATGTGATCGCCGCGGAGAACGCCGAGCTGTCCCGGCTGTACGCCGAGGGCACGATCAACGACACCGTCCGGCAGCGGCTGCAGCGGCAGCTCGACCTGGAGCTGGCCCGGTTCTCCGACGAGCCGCACTGACCGGGCCGGGCCGGGCATGCCGCATTCGCCCGCTGGCCGGCCCGGAGGTGGTATTCATGGAGCATTCGTCACGCCGTGGCAGCGCAATCCCCGGGAGGCGGCCCTGCCTGCACCGACCCGTGAGGACTTCGAGCACCTGCTGGCGTTCCGGGTCAGCCTGCGCCGGTTCCAGCACTGGAGCGAGGCCCAGGCCCGGGCCGCGGGGCTCACTCACGTCCAGCACCAGCTCCTTGTCGCGGTCAAGGGACACGCCGGGGATGTCTCGCCTGCCGTCGGTGACCTCGCGGGCTACCTGCTGC
Source organism: uncultured Actinomycetes bacterium (assembly GCA_963829725.1). Taxonomy (GTDB): domain Bacteria; phylum Actinomycetota; class Actinomycetes; order Streptosporangiales; family Streptosporangiaceae; genus RYN-230. Next base: position 36,601 of record CAWHJW010000004.1, read on the forward strand.
TGCGGCATCACAGCGCGGTCGAGCTGGTGGACCGGGCGGAAGCGGCCGGCCTCGTCCGGCGCTCCCCCGATCCGCAGGACGCGCGGATCGTCCGGGTCCGGCTCACCCAGAAAGGCGACCGCCTGGTGACGGCCCTGACCGAGGCGCACCTCGCGGAGCTGCACCACCTGGCCGCCGTGCTGAACGAGCTCGCGCCGGGCGCCCCGCGGCCGGCCGCCGCATGCGGCACCCCGGCGGTCAGCTGAGCCGGGGGCCGGGGACCAGCACGGCGCCGGGTCCCGCGCCCACCCCGACGAGGATGGCGATCGTGATCAGCCCGGGCAGCGTGCCGCGCGGCCAGCCACTCACCCGCCCGCGCCACGGTGCCGGCTGCGGCGCGGTACCCGTCATGCCGTCCTCCTCAGTGATCGTCTTCCGGGCCGCCCGGGAGGGCCTGCTCGAGCTGGCCCGAGGGCTCCGGGGGGCGGATCAGCCCCTTGCGGGCCAGCCGGTCGCCCATCCGCCCGGCGGTCGACGGCGCCACGTCCGGGCCAGTTATTTGCACAATGCAATAGTAACTGACGCCCACCTTAGCCGTGTGCGGGTATCTGGCGGAGGGCATCGCGCGCCCAGGGCGCGAAGCAGTTGCCCGGGGTCCGGCGCCCAGCCGCGGCCGGTCAGGGAATCCTGATGTCGTGGTGCTCGGCGGCCTCCCGCCGCTCCGCCTCGGTCAGGTCGACCACCCGTACCGGGGTGACCACGCTCCAGTGCCGGCCGACCGGGCAGTACTGCAGCCGGGCCCAGCCCAGGCGCAGGGCCTTGAGTGAGGCGCCCGGGATCCAGATGGTGGTGTACAGGTGCCCCTCGCGGCACCGCACCACGGTGTTGCCGCCCACGGAGTAGCCGAGGCGGCGGGCGACAACCGTGCCGGCCACCAGCCCGGTGACGATGAGAACCAACCGCACGACCGACTTCTTTGCCATACGTCCCGTTGTACCAAGCGGCCCCCGCCCAGGCCAGGGCCGGAGGGCTCCGGGACGGCCGACCGGCGCCGGCCCGCCCGGCCCGCGCGGCGCCAGCGCGAGCCGGGCCCGCGCGCACCGCGCCCGCCCGGGCCCCAGGCCCGGTCGTGGCCGCCGGGCGGCCGCCCTGTTACTGTTGGTGCGCGTCGGCGAAGTTAACGTTCATTAACCGGTAGGTGAGGGTGGATACGCCCCAGCTGGCCAGCCTGGCCGACCCGGACAGCCCGGAGTTCCGGCGGAACGCCGCGGCGAACGCCGCGCTCGCCGCGGACCTGCGCGAGCGGCTCGGCGACACGGCCCGGGGCGGACCAGAGCGGGCCCGCGAGCGGCACGTGTCCCGCGGCAAGCTGCTGCCCCGCGACCGGGTCGGCGCGCTGCTCGATCCCGCGTCCCCGTTCCTGGAGCTGTCCGCGCTGGCGGCCGGGGGCATGTACGGCGGAGAGGCGCCCGGGGCCGGGATCATCACCGGCATCGGCCGGGTGGCCGGGCGGGAATGCGTGATTGTGGCCAACGACGCCACGGTCAAGGGCGGCACCTACTACCCGGTCACCGTGAAGAAGCACCTGCGCGCCCAGGAGATCGCCCTGCAGAACCGGCTGCCCTGCCTGTACCTGGTGGACTCCGGCGGTGCCTTCCTGCCCCGCCAGGACGAGGTGTTCCCGGACCGGGAGCATTTCGGCCGGATCTTCTACAACCAGGCCACCATGTCGGCCCGCGGCATCCCGCAGATCGCCGCCGTGCTCGGCTCGTGCACCGCGGGCGGCGCCTACGTGCCGGCCATGAGCGACGAGACCGTCATCGTCCGCGGCCAGGGCACGATCTTCCTCGGCGGCCCGCCGCTGGTCCGCGCGGCCACCGGCGAGGTGGTCACCGCGGAGGACCTGGGCGGCGGCGAGGTGCATGCCCGCACCTCCGGCGTGGTCGATCACCTGGCTGAAGACGACGCCGGCGCGCTGCGCACCGTACGGTCCATCGTGGCCACCCTGCCCCCGCCGTCCCCGCCGCCGTGGCCGGTCCAGCCGGCGCAGGAGCCCGCCGTTGACCCGGCCGGCCTGGGCGGGGTCGTCCCCGCCGGCCTGCGTACCCCCTACGACGTCCGGGAGGTCATCGCCCGCCTGGTGGACGTCAGCCGGTTCCATGAGTTCAAGCAGGACTACGGGGCCACCCTGGTCACCGGCTTCGCGCACATCCACGGTCACCCGGCGGGAATCATCGCGAACAACGGGATCTTGTTCAGCGAGTCCGCGCTCAAGGGCGCCCATTTCATCGAGCTGTGCGACCAGCGCCGCATCCCGCTGGTCTTCCTGCAGAACATCACCGGCTTCATGGTCGGCCGCGCCTACGAGGCGGGCGGCATCGCCAAGCACGGCGCGAAGATGGTCACCGCCGTGGCGTGTGCCCGGGTGCCCAAGCTGACCGTGATCATCGGCGGCTCGTTCGGGGCCGGCAACTATGCCATGTGCGGCCGGGCCTACTCGCCCCGGTTCCTGTGGATGTGGCCGAACGCGCGGATCTCGGTGATGGGCGGCGAGCAGGCCGCGGCGGTGCTGGCCACGGTGCGCCGGGACCAGCTGGGCGACGCCTGGGCCGCCGGGGAGGAGGAAGACTTCAAGCAGCCGATCCGGGACCAGTACGAGGAGCAGGGCAGCCCGTACTACTCGACCGCGCGGATCTGGGACGACGGGGTCATCGACCCGCTCGACACCCGCCGGGTGCTCGGCCTGGGCCTGGCCGCCTGCGCCGGCGCCCCGCTGGAAGCGCCCGGCTACGGCATCTTCCGGATGTGACCGTGTTCGCCACCGTCCTCATCGCCAACCGGGGCGAGATCGCCGTCCGGATTACCCGCACCCTGCACCGGCTCGGCATCCGCGCCGTGGTCACCGCCGTCGCCGACGACGCGGGCGGCCGGGCCGCCGCCGCCGCCGACCTCGCGGTGGGTGTCGGCAGCTACCTGTCCGTCGAGGGCGTCATCGACGCGGCCCTGGCCAGCGGGGCCGAGGCCGTGCACCCCGGCTACGGGTTCCTGGCCGAGAACCCCGCGCTGGCCCGGGCCTGCGCCGAGAACGGCCTGGTGTTCATCGGGCCGCCGCCGGCGCGATCGCCGCGATGGGGGACAAGATCGCCGCCAAGCGCATGGTCAGCGCGGCGGGCGTGCCGGTGGTGCCGGGCAGCGAGGCGGCCGGGCTGACCGATGCGGAGCTCGCCCGGGCCGCCGAGGCGGCCGGGCTCGGCTCGGGCGAGGCGGTGCTGCTCAAGCCGTCGGCCGGCGGCGGCGGGAAGGGCATGCGGCTGGTCCGCTCCGCGGATGGCCTCGGCGAGGCGATCGCCGCCGCGCGGCGCGAGGCCCAGGCCGCGTTCGGCGACGCCACCCTGCTGGTCGAGCGGTGGATCAGCCGCCCGCGGCACATCGAGGTCCAGGTCTTCGCCGACGCCCACGGCCACGTCGTGCATCTGGGTGAGCGCGAGTGCAGCCTGCAGCGCCGCCACCAGAAGATCGTCGAGGAGGCGCCGTCGCCGCTGCTGGCCGGCGACCCCGGCGGCGCCCGGATCCGGGACGCCATGGGGGCCAGCGCGGTCGCGGCGGCCCGGGCGGCCGGCGTACCTGGGGGCCGGGACGGTGGAGTACATCGTCTCCGCCGACCATCCGGAGGAGTACTTCTTCCTGGAGATGAACACCCGGCTGCAGGTGGAGCACCCGGTCACCGAGCTGGCCGTCACGGTGGCCGGCCAGGGGCCCCTGGACCTGGTCGAATGGCAGCTGCGGGTGGCCGCGGGGGAGCCGCTGCCCTTCCGGCAGGAGGACGTGGGGTTCGCCGGGCACGCGGCCGAGGCCCGGGTGTACGCCGAGGACCCGGCCCGGGGCTTCCTGCCGACCGGCGGCCGGGTGCTGCGGCTGGACGAGCCGGACCTGCCCGGGGTCCGGGTCGACTCCGGGCTGAGCCAGGGCAGCGTGATCGGCGGCGGCTACGACCCGATGCTGGCCAAGGTGATCGCCTGGGGCCCGGACCGGCCCGCCGCGCTGCACCGCCTCGGCCTGGCCCTGGGCCGGTACACGCTGCTCGGGGTCGGCACCAATGTGGCGTTCCTGCGGTCGCTGCTGGAGGACCCGGAGGTCCGGGCCGGGCGGCTGGACACCGGTGTGGCCGAGCGGCACGCCGCCGACCTGTCCGAAGCGGGTGCCGGGCAGGCCGGGCCGCCGCCCGAGGTGCTGGCCGCGGCGGCGCTCGGGCGGACGCTGGAGCTGGCGGCGCCCGCCGCCGGGCCGTGGGACATCCCGGATGGCTGGCGCCTCGGCGGCCCGGCCGCCGCCACCTGGCGGCTGGCCGGCCACGAGGTCACCGTGCGCGGGCCGGCCCGCGAGGCCGACGTCAGCGTGGACGGCGGCGCTCCGGTGCCCGCCACCGCGTCCCTCGCGGGCGGCGCCCTGGTGCTCGGCTACGGCGGCCGGCTGTTGCGCTACGCCTGGGCGCGGGAGGGGGAGACCTGCTGGCTCGGGCGGGACGGCCAGGCCTGGGCAGTGCCGCCGACCCCGCCGGACCGGGGCGGCGGGAGCGGGGTGGAGGGGGCGTTGGGAACGGTACGCAGCCCGATGCCGGGGACGGTCCAGGCGGTGCGGGCCACCGTGGGGGACGAGGTGCGGCCCGGGCAGCCGCTAGTCGTCGTGGAGGCGATGAAGATGGAGCACACCGTGGTCGCCCCGCTGGCGGGCCGGGTCGCGGAACTCACCGCGCGGGCTGGTGCCCGGGTCGGCCTGGATGAGGTGCTCGCCGTCATCACCGCTGATGGGCAGGGCTGACCTTATCCGCGCTCATCACCGGCAGTCTCCCACCCTGCGGTGGCCGGTAATCGGTATATCTGCGACATAGTTTGGGTTAAGCGGCAATAGCTGGGGGAGGCTTCTGCGGCTTTCCGCGTCAATCACCTCGCCCTTGAGCGGCGGTGATGGGCGTAATATTCTTGAGGGGAGCAGGGCAGATTGCGTAATTTTCAGGTATTCATCCCTGTCTGCACCGGGGGGCAGCAGTGACATCTGCAGGCGTACCGTCTCGGCCGGCGGATTCCAAGGGCAGGACGTGGGTTTTCAAGCCCCCGCCGAACTGGCCGCAGCCGCCCGCCGGGTGGCAACCACCCCCTGGGTGGCAACCCGATCCGGCCTGGCCGCAGCCGCCGGCCGGGTGGGAGTTCTGGAGCGCGGGACCGGACGGGAAGCGCCCGAGGTTCAGCATCTTCGTCAAGACCATCGCGGGGGTATTAACGTTCGCCGCCACGATCGCCGGAGCATACTTTGCCTTCCGCAGCCAGCCGCATAGTCCCACCACGGCCGACTGGATCAGCCAGGCAAACGCCACATGTGACCGCGACGTAGGCGCGGTGCACATGTCTTGGTTCGATGCGCTGCTGCCGTCGAGTGACCAGGCGGCGGCCCAGAACGCGTCCGGTGGCCAGCAGCTGGCCAGCCGCCTGCGGGACATGATCGCCGCGGAGGGCAGCCTCAGTAAGCTCAATGGCGATCTGGCGGCACTCCCGATGCCCGGCGGTAGCGGGTCGGCGATCCGGGCCGTGCTGAGCAGCGGCAACGCCCTGGTGGACAGCATGGACGCGTTCTCCGGAGTCTTCCAGACCGCGGTCAACGACAACTCCTATACCACGGCCGAGGAGGTTGCCGCGGTCAAGGACGGAGACGTGGTCCTGGTCCGCGGATTGGCCTGGGAGAAGGCGATCGGAGCGCTTGGCCTCAGGCAGTGCCCGTTCTGGACGGCCCACCCGCCGCGCGTAGCGCCGACCATGGCGTCGCCGACCGCACCGGCCACGCCGCCGCCCGCCACGTCGCCGGCCCCCCCGGCGGCCTCGCTCACCGCGGGCGAGCTTCAGCTGACCGGTCATCTGAATGCCGACGACCTGACGAACTGCGTCGGACGCCAGGACCAGGAGACCGGTACCGTGATCGCCGCCATCAACTGCCAGAGCGTCCAGTCCGGGCCGACCGAGAATCCGCTGGTCGTCCAGTTCCCCAACGCCGCTGCGGCGCAGACGTGGTTCGCCAGCAACACGGTCGGCTTCGTGAATGGCAACGACTGCGCCGGCGGCCATGAACTGGGCAGCTGGGACCATGATGGCCTCTTCGCGGGACCCTGGGGCTGCACCTATGTCAGCAGCGGCGGCCTGCGGATCGTCTGGGTAGACGATGCCTCCCTCGTGGGCTTTATCGCCGACGGCTCGGATGGCCCGGCGCTGTATTCCTGGTGGACGAACTGGGGTGACCCGTTGACCAGTGGAGGCTAATGGCCGGCACCGGAGCTGACCCGGCGGCGTAGGCTCGGCGGCGTAGGCTCGGCGGCGAGACGGCAGGCCATGCTGGCGAGGGAGGCGAGCCATGGGGTTCGAGCACGTACTGGTCGAGCGGTCCGGTCCGTTCGCCACCATCACGATGAACCGGCCGCAGCGCCGCAACGCCCTGTCGCTGGCCCACATGCGCGAGCTGATTGCCGCGTTCCGGGACGCGGGGGAGAGCGACGCGCTGGGCATCGTGCTGGCCGCCAACGGCCCGGTGTTCAGCGCCGGGCACGACTTTGCCGACGTCGCCGGCGCCGACCTGGCGGGCGTGCGCTCACTGCTGATGACCTGCACCGAGCTGATGACGCTGATGCAGCAGGTGCCCCAGCCGGTGGTGGCCCGGGTGCACGGCCTGGCCACAGCGGCCGGCTGCCAGCTGGTCGCCACCGCCGACCTGGCCGTGGCCAGCGAGGACGCCGGGTTCGCCGCGCCGGGCGGCAAGGGCGGCTGGTTCTGCCACACGCCGATGGTGGCGGTGGCCCGGAACGTCGGCCGGAAGCGGGCCATGGAGCTGGCGCTGTCCGGCGACGTCATCGACGCGCGGACCGCGCTGGACTGGGGCCTGGTCAACCAGGTGGTGCCCGCCGCGGACCTCGACGGGGCGGCATCGGACCTGCTGGACCGGGTGACCCGCGGCTCGGCGGAGAGCAAGGGCATCGGCAAGCAGGCGCTGTACGCGCAGATCGACCTGGACCAGCCGAAGGCCTACGCCTACGCCATCGAGGTGATGGCCGCCACCAGCCAGCTGCCCGACGCCCGGGAGGGCATGCAGGCATTCCTGGAGAAGCGCAAGCCCCGCTGGCGCCGCGGCCGGTAGGCGGCTTTACCCACGTCAACGGCGGGTAAAAACGCCGGTCTTCCCGGCCTGGCTCGCTCGGGCCGGTCATTATCGGAACGTGACCGACTCCCCCCATTCTCCCGGCGCTCCCCGGCGGCGCGAGCCCGCCCGGGCGCGCAGCCGGCGCATGCCCGTGCTGGTGCCCGTGCTGGTGGCCGTGGTCGTCCTGGGCGCCGGTGCCTGGTACCTGGTCCGTCCGGGCGGCGGGGCTGGCCAGGCCGGCCAGCACCACGCGGCCGCCCGGAAGGCCGTCGCCCCCGCGGGACTGCCCGCCGCCGAGTCCGGCCTGCTGCCCTGGCACCTGCCCCAGCCGCTCAGCCGCGAGGTCGTGGTGCCCGGTGACCCGGGCCGGCTGGTGGTGCTGGGCGGGCTGACGGCCAGCGGCGGCTCGCTCAGCGGGGTGTATGCCATCCAGACCCGGACCGGGATTACCCTCCCGCTTGGCTCGCTCCGCGCGCCGCTGCATGACGCGGCGGTGGCGGTGTCGGGCGGCCGGGCCCTGGTATTCGGCGGCGGCTCGCCCGCCAGCGTGCCGGGCGTCCAGTCCTTCGCCGTGACGCCGCCCGGGCGGGGCGGCCCGGCGCGCGCCGCGGGCAGCCTGCCGCAGGCCCGCTCGGATGCCGCCGCGGTCAGCATCGGGGCGACCAGCTACGTGGTGGGCGGCTACGACGGGACCCGGCCGGACGCGGCCGTGCTGGCCACCACGGACGGCCGTGCGTTCCAGCCGGTCGCCTCGCTGCCGGTGCCAGTCCGCTACCCCGCGGTCGCGGTGGCGGGCGGGCAGATCTACGTCTTCGGCGGGCAGGCGGTGACCGGCCCGCAGGCTGGCACGCCGGTGGATGCCATCCAGCTGGTCAGCCCGGCCCGGCACGCCGCCACCGTGATCGGCCACCTGCCCGAGCGGCTGGCGGGCGCGGCCGCGGTGACCGTGCGCGGCGAGGTGTTCCTGGCCGGCGGCGACAGCCCGGCCGCGCAGCCGCACGCTCCCGGGGTCGGCGCCACCCAGCTGCCGCCGGGGGAGCTGGGCGGGTCCACCGGGGCCGAGGCGGCCATCGCGACCCACCCCGTGCGTACCATCTGGGCGTTCAACCCGGCCACCCGGCAGCTGCTGCCAGGCCAGCTCCAGGTACCGGTCTCGCACGCGGCGGCCACCGTGACCGGGGGAACCGGCTGGATCGTCGGCGGGGAGTCCGGCGGCTCGCTGGTCTCGGTCGTGCAGATGATCCGGCCGGACCGGGCCTTCGGCACCGCCGGCGCGCCCGGGCCGGCTCGCCGTACTTCGGCGCCCGGCTGCTCATCGCGGACCGGGGCAACAACCGGATCCTGTTCTTCGATGACCGGATGCACCTGGTGTGGAAGTACCCGTCGCCACGCGCCCCGCATGACCCGCTGCGGTTCTACTTCCCCGATGACGCCTTCTTCATCGACCACGGCACCGCGATCCTGTCCAACCAGGAGCAGAACGAGACGATCATCAAGATCGCCTACCCCTCGGGCAAGATCATCTGGTCCTACGGGCACCCGGCCCGGGCTGGCGCCGCGCCCGGTTTCCTGCACGAGCCGGACGACGCCTACCTGCTCCGCAGCGGGCAGGTCACGGTGGCCGACGCGAACAACTGCCGCATCCTGGTGATCAACGAGAACCGGACCGTGGCGGACCAGATCGGCACCAACGGCGTCTGCAGCCATCACCCGCCGGACTCGATGGGGTCGCCCAACGGGGATACCCCGCTCGCGGACGGCAACCTGCTGATCTCCGAGATCAACGGCTCCTGGGTCAGCGAGTACACGCTCGCCGGGAAGCTGGTCTGGACCGTCCAGCTGCCGATCGCCTACCCGTCCGACCCCCAGCAGATCGGCCCGGACAAGTACCTCATCGCCGATTACGCCGCGCCGGGACAGATCCTGGAGTTCAACCGGGCGGGCCGCATCCTGTACCGGTACCACCCGGCGTCCGGGCCCGGCATGCTGAACCACCCGTCGCTGACCGAGTTGCTGCCCAGCGGGGTCTTCATGGTCAACGACGACTACAACCACCGGATGGCCGCTATCGACCCGGCGACCGGGGCACTGGTCTGGCAGTACGGGGTCACCGGCCAGGCTGGCCGTCAGCGCGGCCACCTCAATACCCCGGACGGCTTCGACCTGCTGCTCCCCAACGGGACCACGCCCACCCACCCCATCACCGGCTGAGCAGGAGGATCCCGGCGGCGGGGAAGGCGGTGCCCCGCGGCCGGGTTTAGGGGCCTGGCAGCGTGAGCGATAGGCGCGGGGAACAGGGAATGTCCCCAAGTACGACTACTGGTTCGGTGTGTCCGCGGCGGCGCCCGCGCCGAGTGCTTCCGGGCCCGGCGTGCGGCAAGCCCGCAGTGCCGAGCCGCGCCCGGCGGCTGGCGCACAGCCCGTTCGATGTGCCGAGCCGCGCCCGTCGGCCCCCGGGCGCCAGTGGACGGACCGGCAGGACAGGCTCGCCCGCCTGTACAACGAGCAGGGACTCCGGCCCGATGAGATCGCGCGCAAGCTCGGCGTGCGCCCCTACCTGGCCACCCAGATCGTCCTGGCTGCCCGGAGCCGCGCCAAGCGCTGACCGCGGCTGGCTACGAGCGGACCGCGCGCACCAGCAGGTAGTCGATGATCCGGCGCCGCCACAGCAGGTCTACCTGCCACAGCAGCAGGCGGGCGGCGGCCCGCTGCCCGGCGGGCGCGGCCGTGTCGCCGGCCAGCCGCCCTTGGGTGAGCCGGACCGCGGGGGCGATGACGCGGTCGCCGCACGCCGTGAGCTCCACCCGGGCCAGGCCGGCCCCGCGGGCGGCCGCGCCGATCTGCGCCGCCGTCATGGCCATAGACGGCCGCAGGCCGAACACCCGCAGCTGGGTCAGGCCGGACAGCAGCTCAGCGGGGAGAAGTGGCCACCGCCGGACAGCGATGTCGGACATGCTCAGCACGCCGCCCGGGCGCAGCACCCGGTAGCACTCGGCGAAGAACGCCGTCCGGGAACGGAAATGGAACGCCGCCTCCACGCTGATGATCCCGTCGAGGCTCCCGTCAGCGAACGGCAGCTGGACGGCGTCGGCCGCCACGGGCGCGGCCGCCGCCTGCCTCAGCCGGTCCCGGCCCGCGGCCAGCTGCCACTGGGTGATGTTCACCGCCACCAGCCGCCGCGGCCGGGCCACTTCGGCGATCAGCGGATCCTGGGTGCCGAGCCCATTTCCCACATCGGCGATCACGCCCCCCGCGGGCAGTTCCGACGCGAGCGTCGTGACCAGCCGCCGGCAGGCCCGCTCGGCCTCCGCCTCGGTTCCCGGCCCCTGCCACAGCCCCAGGTTCAGCCAGCCGGGCGATATCGCCAGGAAGAAGTCCGTTCCGATGCTCTCGTAGACCCGCGCGACGGGATTCCGGCCCTGCCTGAGCATGGCGATGGCATGGCGCACATTCTCGCCTGTCCACCCGGCCAGCCACGCTGGCCTGGCTACCATCCCACTCTCACGTACCAGACACTGCCCGTAGCGCACCGGCCGCAATCGTCACCGGATCCGATGCTCGCGCACCCGGGAGCGGATGTCGGTGCCAGCGCCTAGTCTGGGCGCACGCGGCCCGCGATGTGAGGGGACTCGATGGCTGATGCCGATGACGTGCGGCGACTTGCGCTGTCCCTGCCGCACGTGGCGGAGATCGACAGCGACGGCTTCGACTTCCGGGTCGGGGGCAAGGGATTCGTCTGGTCCTACCCGGAGCCCCAGCCGGGCCAGCGGCGGGTCATCCGGACTGACATCGCCGTGCTGTTCGTCGGGGACGAAGCGGAGAAGCAGGCTCTCCTCCTCGGCGAGCCTGACCTCTTCTTTACTACGCCGGCCTACGACGGCTGGCCGCTGGTGATGGTGCGGCTCGCGGCGGTGAACGCCGGGCGGCTGGCCGAGCTCATCACCGATGCGTGGCGGATGCGTGCTCCGGACACTCTGGCCAGCGCACCCGACGAGGCCGCCAGCGGCCGTTAGGGCTGCCCTGGCCGCTGGAAGGCCTGGCCCGCGCGTCCGGCTAGCTGCAACGTCCGGCTGAGCTGGTCCTGGGCGAGTAGTTCGTGCGTCTGCACGGTCTTGAAGGCACCGGTACCGGTGATCATGGCGCTCAGGGCGGCGGCCTGGGCCGAGCCGGGGAACTGGGCGACGCGGCCCGGGCGGCGTCCCGGGGCAACATGACCGCGTTCCGGGCCGATTTCGGCCGGGTCGCACCGCACGGCTATCCCACCGGGCCGGACACCAGGGCGCTGGACCGGGCTTCCGCTCCCTTCCCCTTCAGGGCGTGCGGCAAGAGCAACGGCATCTGAGGCCGGCTTCCCGCCTGGGCGCCAGCCCGAACTGCTGGCCGGGCAGGCTCTCGTGGCACTGGCGGCTCCCGGTGACCCCGCGCGCCCGCTCATCGAGTACCACCGGCGTCACGACGTGGTCGAACTGTGGGCCGCCGTCGGGGCAAATCACTCGGCTAGGACGGGCCGCTGACCGTAGGCGGCGAAGGCGGCCGAAGGGTAGGCCAGGACGTCGAAGTGCCCGCTCTTCACCCGCTCCAGGAACATGGCCCACTCGGCCGGGGCAAAGACCAGCGGTTCCCGGCCGGGGAATTTGGAATCACGCACCACGATGTTGATGCCCTCAGCACCCTGGCGCCAGGCGATTTCCACGCAATTGCCGTTGCTGCCGCTGTGGCTGGACTTGCGCCACACCATGTGCATCTCCTCGAAGGCGCCCCTCGTCCGCTGGCAGCCCGCGCTTTCCGCTGCCGGACCTGCAGGACCAGCATGCGGCAGGCCCCCGGACGGGGGCCTTGCCGTCACCTTGATGCTTACCTTGCCGCCCAGGTCACACCGGCCAGTCCAGCTGCGGCTCGGGGATGGCGAGCTGCCGCCCGTACGCCTGGGCCTGCGCCCGGGCCGCCTCGTCTCCCCGCGGGTAGCGGAAGATCCGGCCCGGGAAGACAATGAAGTTCTCCGCCGGGGACTCGAAGCTCACGTACCAGCCGGGCTGGTCGAGCGCATCGGCGAAGGCCTCCGCGAGGCCGGCCGCGTCGGCTTCCCCGGCTTCGAACTCCAGGGTGGTCCAGATCTCCGGCTGGCCGGGCGTGGCGCCCCGGGCGCGGAACCGGCTGACCTTGCGGACGGTCAGGCTCAGGTTCTCCAGGGTTGTCCCGACGCGGAGGCTCTCGGTAACGAGGGTGCCCTCGATCGTGACGACCTCCCGCCAGCCTGGCGGGCCGCGACGGCGGCCCGGAGGTGCTCCAGCATCACGTCGTGGTGGGCGAGGACCGCGGCGCGGGCGGCCGCGGGATCGTGGGCGATCAGCGCGGCGGCGATCGGCTCGTGCAGTGCCTGCTGCTGCTCCGGCCCGGCGTCGGTCAGCCAGGGCGGCACCGACTCCGCGTCCACCCAGCCCCTGAACTCGTATGACAGCACGGCGCTGTGCACGCTGTCGTAGATGGCGGCCAGGTAGGGGTTGCCGGACGCCCGGACCACCGCGGCGTGGAACACGGTGTCGGCCGCGATCCACTCACCGGCCCGGCCGGCGGCGTCCCGCAGTCGGCCGAGGGCGGCCTGGATCCCGGCTGCCTCCGCCGCCTCCAGCGCCGGGCGGCGGGCCGCGGCCTCCCCGGCACCGAGGGTCTCCAGCCACAGCCGCAGCTGCATCAGCTGGTCCACGGACTGGTTGTCCAGGTCCAGCATGAGGCTGACCGAGGCGGTGACCATCGTCTCCGGGCGGCGGATCACGTAGGCCCCGGAGCCGTGCCGGATCTCCACCAGGCCCATCAGCGACAGGCTGCGCAGCGCCTGGCTGACGGTGGGGCGGCTGGCGCCGAATCGTTCGGCCAGTTCCCGCTCCGGCGGCAGCCGGGCGCCCTCGGCGATCTGCTCGCCGATGATCAGGTTCCGGATCTGGGCCGCCACCTCGTCGGCCCGGCGCGAACCGCGGACCGGGCCGATGCCGTCCAGTGGCACGGGTGATTGGCGCACCCGTTGACACTACCGGATGGCAAAGTGACAATGTGGCTATGCCACTTGGCCACTCTACGGAGAGCTGGTCGGTACCCGACCCGCAGCGGCTCGCGGACCGCATCCGGGTGCGCGCGGTGCAGATGGTGGCCGGGCTGGGGTTCGGCTACCTGGGCCAGGCGCTGTCCGCCGCCGAGCAGGTCGCCGCCCTGTTCGCGGTGGCCCGCCCGGGGATCGACCGGGTCGTCTGCTCGCCCGGGCACTACGTCATCGCGCTGTACGCCGCGGCCGCCGAGACGGGGCTGCTCCCGCCCGGAGCGCTGGCGGCTTACGGGCAGGACGGCTCCGCCCTGGAGGCGATCGGGACGGAGCGGTCCCCGGTCGCGGACTACGTGTGCGGCTCGCTGGGGCAGGGCCTGTCCGCCGCCGCCGGGTTCGCGCTGTCGGACCGGATGCGCGGCCGCGAGGCCCGCAGCTACGCGCTGGTCAGCGACGGCGAACTGGAAGAGGGGCAGGTCTGGGAGGCGGCCATGTTCGCCGCGCATCACCGGCTGGCCAGCCTGACCGTGCTGGTCGACGCCAACAACTCCCAGGTTGACGGGCCGGTGGACAGCGTCACCACGATCGAGCCGGTCGCGGCCAAGTGGGCGTCGTTCGGCTGGGGGACGGCCGAACTCGACGGGCACGACACCGCCGCGCTGAGCGACGCGCTGGCCGCGGCGCAGGCCAGCACCCGGCCGTCCGTGCTGGTCTGCCGGACCTCCGCCAGCCATGGCCTGGACTGCCTGCCCCCGGAGGCGGACCGGCACTTCATCAAGCTGCCGCCGGACCTCGCCGCACGGGCCCTGGCCGAGCTGGGCGGCCGGCTGGAGGGCCGCGATGCGTGAGCCGCCCTACCCGACCGTGCTCAAGCCCTGGGGCCGCGCCCTGGTCGACCTGGCCCGGCAGCGGGAGGAGATCGTCTGCCTGAGCGGGGACCTGACCCGGCAGTGTGAGGCGGACCTGTTCGCCGAGGCCTTCCCGGACCGGTTCATCCAGGCGGGCATGGCCGAGGCCAACATGATGAGCGTCGCGGGCGCGCTGGCCCGGTGCGGGCACATCCCGTTCGTGCACACGTTCGGCGTGTTCGCCACCCGGCGGCCGCTCGACCAGATCATCAACGCCATCGCCTACCCGCGGCTGCCGGTGCGGATCATCGGGTTCATGCCCGGCGTGTCCAGCCCTGGCGGCCCGAGCCACCAGGCCATCGACGACGTGGCGCTGATGCGCGCCCTGCCTGGCATGACCGTGCTCGACGTGGCCGACGCGGCGGCGGTGCGGCAGGTCGCCGCGCTCATCGCCGACCTGCCCGGCCCGGTGTATGTCCGGCTCAAGCGGGGCGAGATCCCGCTGATCTTCGACGACGATCACCCGCTCGCGCTGGACCGGGCCGAGGTGCTCACGCCGGGCGACGACGTCGCCCTGTTCGCCAGCGGGATGATGCTGGCCCCCGCGCTGGCCGCGGCCCGGCTGCTCGGCCGGCACGGGGCCGGCGTCCGGGTGGTCAACGTCCCGGTGATCAAGCCGCTCGACGTCGGCACGGTCACCGGCGCGGCGGCGGCCTGCCGGGCCGCGCTGTCCGCGGAGAACCACTCGGTCATCGGCGGCCTGGGGTCGGCGGTCGCCGAGGCACTGGCCGAGGCGGGGGCCGGCGTCCGGCTGCGCCGGATCGGGCTGGCCGACACCTTCGCCGAGGGAGCCCAGACCGCTGGCTACCTGTTCGGCAAGTACGGCCTGTCCACCCAGGCCCTCGTGGACGCGGCCTGGCAGGCGCTGGCCCGGCCCGGGCCGGACCCGTGGCCGCGCGGCCCGAACCCGAGCCTGGCGAGTACGCGCCGGTGTGAGGCGTGGCCCCATTCCCCGCGACCAGGAGGAACCGCCGATGACCGCCTTCTACTCGGCTTCGGACCATGCCGCCCCCATCGCCTCCCCGGGCGCTGTCACCGGCGTCGACTGGGAGCAGCGGGTCGACTTCACCCGGCTGCGCAGCGACCGGATCGGCAAGCTCCAGGCCGCCCTGGAGCGGTCGGAGCTGGGCGCGCTGATCTTGTTCGACATGAACAACATCCGCTACGCGACCGCCACCCACATCGGGAACTGGGCCCGGGACAAGTTCTTCCGCTGCGCGCTGGTGATGCGCGGCCACGAGCCGATTCTGTGGGACATCGGCTCGTCGGCCCGCACCCACCAGCGGTATGCGCCGTGGTACGGCCGCCGCAGCTGGCAGGCGGGCATCTCCAGCTGGCGCGGCTCCATCCCGGAGTACGTGGGCGTCGAGGCGGGCAACGCCGCCCGGCTGGCCGGGTTGCTCCGCGACGCGGGACTGGCGGACGGGGCGGTCGGGGTGGATGTCGTTGAGCTGCCGGTTTTGCGGGCACTGGAACGTGAAGGGCTGCGCGTCGAGGACGGGCACGGGCTGATGCAGGACGTCCGCTCGATCAAGACCGCCGACGAGATCGCGCTGCTCGATCACGCCGCCGCCCTGGTTGACGGGGCGTATGAGGAGCTGTACCGCGAGCTGCGGCCGGGCATCCGGGAGAACGACTGCGTCGCGCTGGTGAACCGGTACCTGTACGAGAACGGGTCGGAAGAGGTGGAGGCGGTCAACTCCATCTCGGGTGAGCGGTGCAGCCCGCACCCGCACGTGTTCTCCGACCGGCTGATCCGGCCGGGGGACACCGCGTACTTCGACATCATCCATGCCTTCAACGGCTACCGGACCTGCTACTACCGCACCCTTAACGTGGGCAGCCCGAGCCGGGCGCAGCGTGAGGCGTACCGCCGGGCCCGGGAGTTCATGGACAACGCGATCGCGGAGATCCGTCCCGGCGCCACCTCTGCCGACGTGGTGCGGCACTTCCCGGCGGCTGGGGAGTTCGGGTTCGGCAGCGAGGAGGAGGCGTTCGGCCTGCAGTACTGCCACGGCCTCGGGCTGTCCAACTGGGAGCGGCCGCTGATGAGCCGCTACCACTCGTTCTCCCGCCCGGTCGAGCTGACCGAGGGCATGGTGTTCGCCATCGAGACCTACTGGCCCACCCCGGACGGCTCGGCCGCGGCCCGGATCGAGGAGGAGGTCGTGGTCACCACGGGCGGCTGCGAGCTGCTCACCCGCTTCCCCGCCGACCAGCTGTACGTGGCCGGCACCCGCTACTGGACGGGCGGCTAGCCTCGGCCGCTGTCCGCCAAATCATCAGCGGTTAAGATGAGACCGCTCATAGGGGGTACGAAACGAACTGCTGATCGAACGGCCCTTACGCCTGCTGGCCGCGGAGGAATGCGGTCATCGCCGCGGTGACGGCGGCCGGGTCCTCGATGGGGGAGCTGTGCCCCACCCCGGGCAGTTCCGCCAGCCGGGAGCCCTGGATCAGCGCGTGCATCTCCCGGGACTTCGCGGGCGGCAGGGAGGTGTCGGCACCGCCCGCGATGATCAGGGCCGGGACGGTGATGTCACCCAGCTCGCCCCGGATGTCGGGCCGGAGCATCACGCCGAGCATGGTCCTGGCCAGCGCGGCGCGGTCCGCCTGCGCCCGCCGCTCGCGCCAGGCGGCCCGATCGGCGGCGCGCGCCGGGTCGGTGCGGAACGCCGGCCCGTACAGCTCCTGCTCGATCCGGGACGGCAGCAGCGGCCCGGACACCCCGGCGGCCCGCCCGATCGCGGTGAGCAGCAGGTGCCCGGGCATCTTGCCGCGGGCGTGCGCGGCGGCGCTGGTGTTCAGCAGGATCAGCGACCGGACCAGGCCCGGCTGGCGGGCGGCGATCCGGAGCGCGGCGAACCCGCCCATGGACAGCCCGGCCAGGTGCGCCGGCGCCAGGCCGAGCGCCCGGATCACCGCGGCCACGTCCGCCGCGTGCTGCTCGATCTGGTAGCCGCCCGCGGCCACCGCGGACCGGCCCTGCCCGCGGAAGTCCAGCCGCACGCAGCGGTACCTGTCCCGCAGTGCGGCGACCTGCGCGTCGTACTGCCGCCCGTCGAACAGGAACCCGTGCAGGAACAGGATCCGTTCTCCCGGCCCGCCGGTGTCCTCGTAGTACAGGTCGGTCCCGTGCACCCGGATGACTGGCATGCGGCCATCCTCCCGCATCAGCGGTGAGCTGACGGCGGCCCGGACGTCCTACCTCCAGGAGCCTGCCCGGCCCGGGCACGCCCGGCCACAAGGAGCGCCATGCTTGACCTGGGACCAGCCACTGCCACCATGACCAGCCTGGTGCGGGGAGTCCGCGACGATCAGCTGGCCGCGCCCACCCCGTGCCCCGAGGCGACGGTCGGCGACCTGCTCGATCACGTCGAGCAGCTGTCGCTCGGATTCCGCGCGGCCGCGGCGAAGGCACCCGCCGCGGGCGGCCGCCAGCGGCCGTCGGCGGCCCGGCTCGGGACGGACTGGCGCGCCAGGATCCCGCAGCGGCTGGCGGACCTGGCCGAGGCCTGGCGGGACCAGGCGGCGTGGCGCGGGATGACCGTGGCGGGCGGCCTGGACCTGCCGGGCGAGCTGGCCGGCGTCATCGCGCTGGACGAGGTCCTCATCCACGGCTGGGACATCGCTGTCGCCAGCGGCCAGCCCTTCGGCTGCGATCCCGGGCTGCTGGAAGCCGCCTATGGGTTCGTCGAGTCCACCGCCGAGGCCAGCCCGCACGGGACGCCCGGCCTGTTCGGCCCGCCGGTCCCGGTGCCGGCCGGCGCGCCGCTGCTGGACCGGCTGCTCGGCCTGGCCGGCCGTGACCCGGCCTGGCACGCTGGCCAGCCTGCCACCCCTGCGTAACGCACCGCGGACGGACGCCCGCCCCGCCGCCCCGCTCTGGCGCGGGCCGCTGCCGCGTGCGAATGTGTGCAGGGGGTACCTGGCCGGGTATGTGCTGTCCCTAGTGCGGGTGAGCGGGGGGCCTCATGGGGCGTGACATCCAGCCGATCAAGATCAGCGGTGACGACCGGCGCAAGTACCGGGAGAAGGTACAGCGCTCCCTGGACGTGTTCGCCCGGATGCTCCGCGAGCGCATGTTCGAGGCGGACCCGGCCCAGGTCGGCGTGGAGATCGAGCTGAACCTGGTGGACGGGGCCGGGAACCCGTCCATGCGCAACGCCGACGTGCTGGCGGCCATCGCCGACCCGAAGTGGGCCACCGAGCTCGGCCAGTTCAACCTGGAGATCAACGTGCCGCCGCGGCGGCTGGACGGCGATGCGCCCGCCGGGCTGGAGGACGAGATCCGGGGCAGCCTCAACGCCGCCGACGCCAAGGCCCGGGTCACCGGCAGCCACCTGGTGATGATCGGCATCCTGCCGACGCTGCGCGAGGAGCACATGCACGAGAGCACCCTGTCGGCCAACGCGCGGTACCGGGTGCTCAACGAGCAGATCTTCGCCGCCCGCGGGGAGGACATGCGGATCGCCATCGACGGCCCGGAGAAGCTGCTCACCCACGTGGGCAGCATCACCCCGGAGGCCGCCTGCACCAGCGTCCAGCTGCATGTCCAGGTCTCGCCGGACGCCTTCCCGAGCTACTGGAATGCCGCCCAGGCCATCGCCGGGGTGCAGGTCGCGCTGGCTGCGAACTCGCCGTTCCTGTTCGGCCGCAGCTGTGGGCCGAGACCAGGATCACCCTGTTCGAGCAGGCCACCGACACCCGGCCGGACGAACTCAAGCAGCAGGGCGTCCGGCCCCGGGTCTGGTTCGGCGAGCGCTGGATCACGTCGGTCTTCGACCTGTTCGAGGAGAACATCCGCTACTTCCCGGCGCTGCTGCCGATCTGTGAGGACGAGGACCCGCTGGCCATCATAGACCGCGGGGGCTGCCCGCAGCTGGCCGAGATGAGCTTGCATAACGGCACGATCTACCGCTGGAACCGGCCCGTGTACGCGGCTGTCCGTGGACGGCCCCACCTGCGGGTGGAGAACCGGGTGCTGCCGGCCGGCCCGACGGTCGCCGACGTGATGGCGAACGCCGCGTTCTACTACGGGCTGGTCCGCGCGCTGGCCGAGGCTCAGCGGCCGATCTGGACCCAGATGTCGTTCGCGACCGCGGCGGAGAACCTGCACGAGGCGGCGCGCAGCGGGATGGACGCCCTGCTGTACTGGCCCGGCCTGGGCGAGGTCCCGGTGGCCGAGCTCGTGCTGCGCCGCCTGCTGCCGCTGGCCGCCGACGGGCTGGCCCGCTGGGGGGTCGGGGAGGACCAGGCGGCCCGGCTGCTGGGCATCATCGGGCAGCGCTGCCTGACCGGGCAGACCGGGGCCGCGTGGCAGGTGGCCGCGGTGCGCGCGCTCGGCGGGGAGGGCGGCGGGCGGGCTGAGGCACTGCGCCAGATGACCCAGTCCTACATCGGGCACATGCACAGCAACGAGCCGGTGCACAGCTGGCCGGTGCCCTGACCGGCCGCCTGGGTCATGCGGGACGGGCTGCGGCCGGCCGACCGGGCCGGGCCGTCCGGCGGCGCGGCCGGACCCGGATGCAGCGCGGCGCGGTCCGCGAAGCGGGCCCGGTAGGTGGTGGCGCCGAGCCCGTAGTGGGCCTTGAGCCGGCGGGCGACGTAGTTCTGGTCCGGCCAGCCCACCGGCCCTGTGCGGAGTAGGGCCCGGTCCACAGCAGGTAACCGAGCGCGGATCGCCAGCGCCGCCCCGGAGCAGGTGCCCACCGCTGACGGACGCGGGCCTGACGCGGTGGCCGGCTTCCCCGGCGCCCCCGGGGTTCAGGAAGCGGTATTCGAGGTAGGTTCCGGGGTCCACGAGTTCTCCGGGCCCGCGGTGACGGGAGGCGGCTGACCCGGAGGCTGACCACGAGGAGGGCCGATGGCCGCGGTGCTGCCGGGTTTCGACGTCATGGGCCGGGTGGCCCTGGTCACCGGGGCCGCCCGCGGCCTCGGCCGGGCCATCGCGCTGGCGCTGGCCGAGGCGGGCGCGGATGTCGCGCTCGGGCTGCGGGACGCGGCCAGCGGCGCCGAGGTGGCCGGGGAGATCGAGAAGCTGGGCCGCCGGGCGCTGCCGCTGCAGCTGGACGTGTCCCGGATGGACCAGATCGAGCCGGCCGTGGCCGCCGCGGCCGCGCACTTCGGGCACCTCGACATCCTGGTGAACAACGCCGGTGGCGGCGGGGCCCAGAACCTGGCCGAGGACGTCCGGGAGGCCGACTTCGACGCGACTGTCGCGGTCAACCTCAAGGGCACCTTCTTCACCAGCCAGGCGGCCGGCCGGGTGATGATCCGGCAGGGCTACGGCCGGATCATCACCATCGGGTCGCAGGCCGGCACGGTGGCGCTGCCCGGGGAGTCGGTGTACTGCACGGCCAAGGCGGCCGTCGCGCACCTGACCAAGTGCCTGGCCGTCGAGTGGGGCCAGCACGGGATCACCGTCAACGCGGTCGCGCCCACCTTCATCCGCACCCCGGGCACCGAGCCGGCCCTGTCCGACCCGGAGTTCCGCGCCGACGTGATCGAGCGGATCGCGGCCCTGCACCGGATCGGCGAGCCGCCGGAGGTGGCCGGGGTGGTGGTATTCCTAGCCTCGCCGGCCGCGTCGCTGATCACCGGTGAGACGATCCTCGTCGACGGCGGGTGGACGGCCCGCTAGCGTCGGGGCAGGGGAACGGACCTGGAGGGAACGAATGTCAGATGGCACGCCCGGGGGCGCATCGGAAGCTGTGGCCGAGGAACTGGACGAGGCCGAGTGCCTGCGCCTGGTGGCCGGCCAGGAAATCGGCCGGATCGCCTACAGCGGGCGGTTCGGGCCGACCGTGCTGCCGGTGAACTACCGGTTGTTCGAGGGCAGCGTGGTGTTCCGCACCGACGCGGGCAGCCCGATGGACGAGGACCTGCGCACCGGCATCGAGGATGCCGAGTACCGGATCGCGTTCGAGGTCGACGCGTTCGAGGCGGGGCTCCGGGAGGGCTGGAGCGTGCTGATCCAGGGATCCGCGCACCATGTGACCTCGCCGGAGGAATGTGCCGCGGTAGCGCGGGCCGGGGTTATCCCGTGGGCCGCCGGCCCAAGGATGCCTACCTGCGCGTCCGGCCCACCCGGGTCACCGGCCGGCGGCTCAGGCACCCCGGGTGAGCCACCCGGCCCGCTAGGGGGCCGGTGCCCGCGCCTGCCGAGGATCGTCAGGCGGCTCAGGTTCATCGCATATTAGCCTGCGCACACTAGTCTGACCGGTCAAGATCGGGGCGCCGCAGCCGGCTGCCGCGGCGGCGCGGGCTCGCACGGGGAGACGGTGCGCGGGCCGGGCAGCGGCCGGAGCTCCGCGCCGGGCCGCGGCCGGATTTCCGAGCCGGGCCGCGGCCGGGTTTCCGCGCCGGGCAGCGGCCGGGTTTCCGGGTCGGGCAGCGACCGGGTTTCCGGGTCGGGCAGCCACACCCCGCCGTCCTGCCGGTACCGCCACGACGGGCCGCGGCGCGCGAACTCCCCGACCGCGCCGAGCAGCCGGTCCACGTCCGCGCTGCTGGTGCCGATGCCGATGCTGGCCCGGACCGCGGCCGGGACGCCCAGCCGGGCCAGCAGCGGGTGCGCGCAGAACCGGCCGTCGCGCACCCCGATCCCGTGTTCCGCGGACAGGTACGCGGAAAGCAGCCCGGGATCGGCGCCGGGCAGCGTGAAGCTGGCGATGCCCACCGGGTCCCCGGCGTCCGGCCAGAGCCGGTGCACCGTGGCGCCGAGCGCGGCCAGCCCGGCGGTCAGCCGCCCGCTCAGCGCCCGCTCGTGGGCGCCCAGCGCGCCCGGTGGCAGCGCCGCCAGTTCCTCGCAGGCGGCGGCGAGCGCTACCGCGCCGGGCAGGTTGGGCGTACCCGCCTCGTGCCGGGCCGGGGAGCTGGCCCAGCTCACCGTGCTGGCCGTCACCTCACGGACCGCGCCCCCGCCGGCCAGGTGCGGCGGCGCCGCGTCGAGCCAGTCCCGCGGGCCGGCCAGCACGCCCGCCCCGAACGGGGCGTACAGCTTGTGCCCGGAGAACGCCAGGTAGTCGATCCCGGTGGCGGCCAGGTCCACGGCCCGGTGCGGGACCAGCTGGGCGCCGTCCACGGCGAGCCGGGCCCCGTGGGCGTGGGCGAGCGCGGCCAGGCTGGCCAGCGGGAGGCACTCGCCGGTGACGTTGGACGCCCCGGTGACGGTGAGCAGGGCGGCCGGCCGGCGGGACAGTTCGGCGCCGATGGCGGCCAGCGTGGCCGCCACGGTGGGCTGCGCGGTGACCACCCGGCCGTCGCGGACCTGCCAGGGCAGCAGGTTCGCGTGGTGCTCCACATCCAGGTACAGAACGTCACCGGGCGTGGCGGCGGCCAGCAGGTTCAGCGCGTCGGTCGTGTGCCGGGTGAAGATGACCACGTCACCGGGCCGGGCGCCGATGAAGGACCCGACGGTGGCGCGGGCGGATTCGTAGGCGGCGGTGCTGACCAGGGAGGCGTACCCGGCGCCGCGGTGCACGCTGGCGTACCAGGGGAGCAGGCCGGATACCCGGTCGGCCACCCGCTGCAGGGCCGGGGCGCTGGCCGCCAGGTCCAGGTTGACGTACCGGGCCTGGCCGCCCTTGCACCAGCGGGACCTGCTGGCCCGCCCCCACCAGCGGGGCCAGCGCGGTGATGACGGCTCGCGGTGCCTGGTGCGGCGGAGCGGCCTGGGCTGGATTGGCCTGGGCTGGAATGGACTGCGTGATCATGAAGCACCTCTCCGGGTACCTCGGGGACCCGAGGCCCGGGCCCACGCTTGCCGCGCCAGGGCGGCGCGGCCGTGTCATCACCCGGGGCACCCCACCGCGGGGGAGGGTTGCCGGCCAGCAAGCCGGGGCTTGACGCTGGCACTCGTGACGGCAGCGAGGCTAACAGCGCGGCTGCCTCCGGGGGACGGGCCTTTAGTCCCGAGGTGCCGTGGCCCGGGGTGCCCGGCGGGCCCGGTCGGCCCGGCCGGCCCGGCTGATCTATGGTCATGGCATGGAGCCAGCCCTCTCAGTGGGGAGCGGGGCCGGGCCCGGTGCGCTGGCGGAGATGCTGAGCCGGGGCCTGCCTGGTGACCGTGTCATCACCGACCCGGACGTGCTCGCTGCCCTGTCCCGTGATGGCGCGGAATGGGCGCCGGCCGGCCGGGCCGCCGCCGGCGTGCGCGCGCGGTCGGAAGCCGAGGTGCAGCACGTCGTGCGCACCTGCGCCGAGGCGGGCGCGCCGGTCGTGCCGCGCGGTGCGGGCACCGGCCTGTCCGGTGGGGCCAACGCGGTCAGCGGCTGCGTCATCCTCGACCTGTCGATGATGGACCGGGTCCTGGAGATTGACCAGGAGAACCTGCTGGCCGTGGTGCAGCCGGGCGTGGTCAACAACGATCTCAAGGCCGCGGTGGCCGAGCACGGCCTGTGGTACCCGCCGGACCCGGCCAGCGCCCCGTGGTCCACGATCGGGGGCAACGTCGCCACCAACGCGGGCGGCCTGTGCTGCCTCAAGTACGGGGTCACCAGGGACTACGTGCTCGGGCTGCGCGCCGTGGTCGGCGGCCCGGTGGCCTACGGCGAGGCGGTCCGGCTGGGGCGGCGCACCACCAAGGGTGTCGCCGGGCTCGACCTGGCCGGGCTGTTCGTCGGGTCCGAGGGCACGCTGGGCGTGGTGACCGAGGTGACGCTGCGGCTGCGCCCGGCGCCGTCCGGGCCGCCGCGCACGGTCGTCGCCGCGTTCGGCGACCTGGTCACGGCCGGCCAGGCGGTCGCGCAGATCACCCGGCAGGGGCTGACCCCGGCCGTGCTGGAACTCCTCGACCGGGCCTGCCTGGAGGCGGTCGAGGAGTGGAAGCACCTGGGCATCGAGGCCGGCGCGTCCGCGCTGCTGCTGGCGCGCGTGGACTCGCCGGGGGATTCGGGGGACGCGGAGGCGGCGTCGGTCGCCGCGACCATGGCCGGGGCGGGGGCCCTGTGGGTCGAGCAGTCCACCGACCCGGCCGAGGCGGAGGCGCTGTTCGAGGCCCGGCGGCTGGCCTACCCGGCGCTGGAGCGGCTCGGCCCGGTGCTCACCGAGGACGTCTGCGTGCCCCGGTCCCAGGTCCCGGCCATGCTGCAGCAGGTCAGCGAGATCGCGGCCCGGCACGGCACGGCGATCGCGACGATCGCCCACGCCGGCGACGGGAACCTGCACCCGCTGATCATCACCCCGGCCGGGGACGAGGCCGCGCGGGCCGCGGCCCAGGCAGCGTGCGAGGAGTTGCTCGACGTTGCCATCGCGCTCGGCGGCACCGTCACCGGGGAGCACGGCGTCGGGCTCCTGAAACGCGACGGCATGCGCCGGGAACTCGACCCGGGCTCCATCGCCATGCAGTCCGCGGTGCGCACGGCGCTCGACCCGCTCGGCATCTTCAACCCCGGGAAGGGCTGAGCCGCCCCGGTCAGCTGGCCGGGCGCCCTAGGGCCCGGTAGGTCCAGCCGGCGGCCCGCCATGCCGCCGGGTTCAGGACGTGCCGCCCGTCCGCGATCGCGCGCTGGGCCACCGCCTTGCCGATGACCTCCGGATCGGCGTCCCGGAACTCGGCCCATTCGGTGAGCACCAGCAGGACGTCGGCGTCAGCGGCCGCGCCGAGCAGGGACCCGGCGTACTCCAGTTCCGGATGCACGCGCTGGGCATTGACGGTACCGGCCGGGTCGTAGGCCACCACCCGGGCGCCGAGGCCATGCAGAGCGGTGGCCACGTCGATGGCGGGCGAGTCCCGGATGTCGTCGGAGTCGGGCTTGAAGGCCAGCCCGAGCACGCCCACCCGGCGGCCGTCCACTGCGCCGCCGGCCAGATCCTGCGCCAGGGCGACCATCCGGGCGCGGCGCCGGGTGTTGATCGCGTCCACCTGGTGCAGGAACGACACGGACTCAGCCGCGCCCATCTCCTGCGCCCGGGTCATGAAGGCCCGGATGTCCTTGGGCAGGCAGCCGCCGCCGAACCCGAGGCCGGGCCGCATGCCCGCGCCGCCGATCCGGTGGTCATAGCTCAGGGCGTGGGCCAGCATGGTGACGTCGGCGTCCGCTACCTCGCAGACTTCGGCCATCGCGTTGATGAACGAGATCTTCGTGGCCAGGAACGCGTTGGCGGCCACCTTCACCAGTTCCGCCGTGGCGAAGTCCGTCACCACCAGCGGCACCCCGGCGGCCACCGGCCCGGCGTAGATGTCCCGCAATACCGCCTCCGCGGCCGCCGAGCGGACGCCCACCACGATCCGCTCCGGCCGCAGCGTGTCGGCCACCGCGTGGCCCTCGCGCAGGAACTCCGGGTTCCAGGCCAGCTCGGCCGCCAGCCCGGGGCGGGCCAGCCGGGCCAGCCGCTCGGCGAGGATGGCGGCCGTGCCCGCCGGTACGGTGGACTTCCCCACGATCAGGCAGGGCCGGCGGAGCAGCGGCGCGAGTGTGTCGATGCAGCTGAATAGCTGGGACAGGTCAGCACCGCCCGAGCCCGCTGCGGGGTGCCCACGCAGCAGAAGTGCACGTCGCCGAAGTCCGCGGCGTCGGCGAAGGAGGTGGTGAAGCGGAGCCGTCCGGAGCGCAGCCCGCGGGTCAGCAGCGGCTCCAGGCCGGGCTCGTAGAAGGGCAGCTGCCCCGCGGCCAGGGCCTCGATCCGCCCCGGGTCCACGTCCACGCCGAGTACCTCGAAGCCGAGGTCAGCCAGGCAGGCGGCGTGCGTGGTGCCCAGATACCCGGTGCCGAGGACGGTGACCCGACGGGCCACGTTACACGTCTCCGCGGGAGCGGACGATCAGGTCGGCGAGCAGCGCCAGCGTGGCGATGATCAGGCCGCTGACGAAGATCAGCACGGTGTCGGTCGCCACGTGCACCGGGTGCACCACCATGTCGTAGACGCCCTTGGCGATGCCCAGCGTGAGCAGCGCCAGCGCGACCGGCATCAGCACCTTGAGCGGGTTGAAGTACATCACCATCCGCAGCACCTGGAGGATGTAGCGGTAGGCGTCCCGGACGAACTTGAACTTCGAGGTCCCGGCCCGTTTGGCGTAGCCGATCGGCACGTACCGCACGTCGTGCTGGTTGGACAGGAACGCGATGGTGATGGTGGTGACGCAGGAGAACCCGGGCGGCAGCAGCCGCAGGTAGGGCAGGGCGACCTGGCGCCGGAACGCCCGCAGGCCGGAGTTCAGGTCGGGAATCTCCGAGTTGGTCAGCACCTCGGCCAGCTTGCGGATGAACCACTTGGCCGGCACCCGGAGGAACTTGTGGCTGCCCTCCTCGCTGGTCCGCGCGCCGACGACCTGGTCCAGGTCCGGCTCGGCCTCCAGCATCGCGACCAGCTCGGGGATCCGCTCGTTGGGGTAGGTCATGTCGGCGTCGGTCCACACCACGATCTGGCCCCGGGCCTGCTGGGTGCCGATCCGCCGGACGGTACCCGACCCGCCGTTGCGCCGGAAGTGCACGATCCTCAGCTGCGGGAACTGGGGAGCGGCCTGCTGCAGCCGGGCCAGGGTCCCGTCGGTGGACGCGTCGTCGTAGGCGACCAGCTCGTAGTCGTACCCGCTGGCATCCATCGCCTCGCAGATCCGCGCCACCTCGGCGATCACATGCCCCTGCTCGTTGTGGCACGGCAGGATGATCGAGACGTAGGGTACCTGTTCCTGCTCGCCGCCCGCGGGCGCCGGGGCCGCCGCGGTACCCGGCGTGGAGGCGGCCAGTTCGTCAGTCAGCATCTTCATCGCGGGGGCTCCGTCATCCAGACGTTGAAAGGTACGGTCCAGGTGGTCTTCGGGGGAGTGGTCAGGGTGTGCCCGTCCTGCACGATGCGCAGGGCCATCACCTCCCTGACGCTGCCGCCATAGCGGGTCAGCTCGGATTTCCTGGCGGCCAGGAGCACCGGCTGGCGGCCTGCCTGCCGGATGCCGGCGACCACGTCGCCGACCTGCGCCGGGGCCGGGGTCCAGCGCCGCAGCCGGGCCACCGGCACGTCACAGGTGCCGCGGACCACTTCGGACAGGTGATCGGCGACCGAGCCGTCTGACAATGAGCACCGACGCGTTGCCCGGGATGGCCGCGCACAGGCGGGCGACCGCCGCGACCTCCCCCCGGTAGGTGCGGGTGAACGCGACGGTGGTCGAGATGGGCCGCAGCCCGCCCGGGCCGCCGTCCTTGATGCCCAGCCCGTAGGTGGTCACCACGGCCGGGATGACCAGCGCGGCCACGCCCACGGTGCTGATGCCGGCCAGGAACACCCGGTCGTAGCCATGCCGTCGCAGCCAGCCGGTCAGCCACGGCAGCGCCCAGACCGCCAGCAGGATGAAGCCCGGCAGCACCGCGGGGACCAGCCGGCGGCTGGCCCAGGGCTGATCCGGGGTGATGGACGGGCGGTACAGCGTGATGACGATGGTCCAGGCGAAGATCATCAGCGGTAGCGTCCAGGAGGGTGCGCGGCCGCGCACGCACCGGCGGGCCAGCACTGCAGCGCCGAGCGTGCCGAGCAGCACGGCCGGCACCCCGATGTACCAGAACACCCAGTGCATGCTGATCTCGTAATAGGTCCGGGTGGGGTCCACAGGCAGGTGGTTGCTCCGCTGGAAGCTGGCTACCACCTGGCGGGTGGCCCCGGTTACGGTGGCGTGCGTGGTCTGCACGTAGGGCCGGACGATGAAGCCCAGGGTCACCACGAAGGCCAGGGCAGCCGCTGCGTTCGGCAGCCAGGACCGGGTGATCTCCGGCAGCCCCCGCTCGCGCAGCACCACGACCGCCGCGCCGGTGGCCAGGACCACCACGATGCCCACCAGCGCCAGCGGTACCAGCGAGCTCTTGATGGTGTGCAGGTAGGGCCGGGACAGCAGGAGGCCGTCCACCACGCCGTAGAGGCCGCCGGCCACCAGGCCACCAAGCATCGGGACCGCCTGCGGACGCCGGCCGATGAGCAGCAGCCCGATGTACGGGATCACCGGGAGCACGTCGCTGGCCCCGTCGATGCGCACGAGCAGGGTCATGCCCACGGCGAGGCCGCCGAGCGCCGCGGCGACCTGGGCGCCGCGGTCCCGGGCTGACAGCGAGTCGATGATGAGGCACAGGCCGCCGAGGAACAGGATCTGCACCACCGGCTCGCTGTAGGTGGACCGGCTGGTGAACTGCTCGGGCAGCGAGAGAGCCAGCACCAGGGCGCCCAGCGGCGCCCAGCGCGGCCCGGCCAGCCGGGCCACCAGGCCGCCGAAGGCGAGCACGCCCAGCGCCCCGGACAGTGCGCCCATCGCGACCGCCGTGCTCACCCCGCCGGCCCACAAGCCGCCCGCTAGCAGCATCGGCAGCCCGGCCATGAACTGCGGTACCACGGTCCCGCCGACCTGGTAGAAGGCGAAGCTGTTGAAGTGCAGCACCTGATGGGCCGGGCCGAAGGCGGCCCGGTCGGCTGGGATCGGCAAGGAGCCGTGCCCGGCCAGCCAGTTCCCGAACTGGATGTAGGACGCCGGGTCGCGCATGATGATGATCTGCTGCGCGTGGTAGATGAACTGGTCGGCGCCGAAGCCGGCCGCGACCGCGATCAGCGCGATCAGTACCCACCACGGGGTCCGGGCCCGCTCCGCGGACCCGGCCGGATCAGGCAGGCTGGCCGGGTCCGGCGGCCTGGCCTGGGGGACCCAGCGCAGCACGGCCAGGACCAGCCCCGCGGCCAGCGGCACCGATGCCACCAGCATGGGCAGCGGGCGGAACACGCCCAGCAGCAGCAGCGGGAGGCCGGCCAGCAGCCAGGCCAGCACCAGCATGGCGGGCAGCACGGTGAGCCGCCGGAGCAGCTGCCCGGCCGGGTCTGCGCCCTGCGCCGGGCCCCCGGCGGGCCCTGGTGCGGAGCCGGCCCGCGTCGTCTGCGCGTCGGTGCTCATCGGGCAGCCTGCCCGGGACCCGTGCCACCGCCCTGGGCGCCGCGGTGCAGCACCACGTACCCGGCGCGCCGGAAGGCCACCTGGTAACCGTGCCGCTCGAGGAGCGCGACGCGCTGCCGCTGGGCCTGGACACTAGGGAAGGTGAACACCTGGCGCCGCACGTCGGCGACGATCCACGGGGAGAACCGGGGCGTTTCGCCGTCGCCGTCGAACAGCAGGACGGTGTCCCGGGAGGACAGCTGCGGGCCCAGGTTGCCGGGCGCCTGGACGGTGACCCCGCTGGGCACCCGGGCGTCGGCGGCCGCGGCCGCGTTCATCAGCGGAGTCCGATGGTAGAAGGAGGGGTGCAGCGCGGGACCGAACGCGAACCGGGGCACCAGCGCCACCGCTATCGCCGCCATCGCCACGGCACAGCCGAGGGCCACCGTCCCGCCCGCCCGGGCCGGGGCCCGGCGGGCGGCCGGGGCATCCTCCGCGGGGGTACGGTCCCCGCCTGCGGCGCCAGCGCCGTCCGCCGGGGCGCGCCGGGCAGCGATTCGCTGCCTGATCCGCAGCCAGTCACGGTCCAGCCGGGCGGCCCCGTCAACCGCCGCCATCGCCGCCACGATCACCAGGTAGGCGTTGTACTGGAATCCGGTGACCCACCAGTTGGGGAACTTGGTGGCCAGCATCCGCTCGGCCAGCAGCGGGATGGTGGCCAGCACGAGCGGCGAGCGCAGCGACAGGAAGCAGAACGCGGCCAGCAGCCACAGCATCGTGTCCAGCTTCACCTGCGGCGTGATGGCCAGCTGCAGCGAGCTGGCCGGGTGGGCCAGAATGTGCGCGATGGCCTGCGGGCCATTGCTGCCGAGCGCCTGATAAGCCCAGTAGTAGTCGGCGCGGCCGCCCATCGCCGGGATCAGCACGTAGGTCGCGATCAGGCCGTCCGCGATGCCTGCGACGACGAGGGCCGCCCCGGCCAGCCACTGCTTCGGCAGCGTGCGCGGCCGGGACAGGATCAGGTACACGCCGATCCCGGCGACCAGGAAGCCCATGTCCTCCTTGACCAGGAGCAGCCCGGCCAGGGCGAGCAGTGCGGTGCGCAGCCGCCCGGCCTGGATCCGCTCCAGCGCGACCGCGGTGAGTACCGGGGCGAACGCGACCTCGTGGAAGTCGAACGCCAGCGCGGAGGCGATCGGCCAGCTCAGCGCGTACGCCACCGCGACCAGGTAGGCGGCCGCGGTGGCCTTCCTGCCGCCCCCGAACGCGCGCCGGGTGAAGATCCACAGCGGCGGGACGGCCAGCGCGAAGAGCACCGCCTGGGCCACCAGGAGGTTGGCCGGGCTGTTATCCACCCAGTACAGGGGGGCCAGAACGGCGAGTATCGGTGACCAGTGATCCCCCAGCACCGAGAAGTCCGGCCCGAATCCGTTATGCACCCCTTTCATGATCGAAATGCCGGGGTGCAGGTGCGCGTAGGACCGGACAGCCTGGTCGAAGATCACCAGGTCGTAGGACGAAGTCTGGAAGGTGTAGAACCGGGCCAGCGCGAACGCGGAATAACCGGCCGCCACCAGTGCGGTCAGCAGCCCCACCGTGAGCGGGTGCAGCATCCGCCGCGGTGGTATCGGTTCGCCAGCGGTCTGCTGGGGGGCGCCCGTGGCGCGATCCGTCGTCAGCCGGAAGCCCATGACTGCGAAGAATATCGCCTGGGGCGTCTTGCCAGACGAACAACCTGCCTAACGGTGCCCAAGGCCACATAATAGCTATCTCGGGCTCAGAAGTACTTAACGCCGTTTTATCTTGGCCTCAGAAGTACTTAAGTGCGGTTTTCCCGTGCCGGTCGCCGCACTGCTCTGCTGCCCGGGGCGGCGGCTGCTCAGCGCGGCCACGCCGGCGGTGATCAGGTCACCCGCGGTCATCAGGACCCGGGACACCAGGGCCACCGCGGTGGCGGCACTGACGCCGAGCATCGGGCCGAGCAGGGCCACGAGCAGCACCTCCCGGATGCCGGCCCCGGCCGGGGCGAACACGACGAGAAAGCCTACGCACCAGGCGAAGGCGAAGCCGCCCACGGCCAGCAGGGCCGCCTTCCCCGCCGGCGCACCGAGCCGCGCCGCGAGCACCCAGATCTGCAGGCCGTAGAGCACCCAGCTGCCCAGCGACCAGGCCAGCGCCGCCGCCAGCACCCGGCCGGTGAGCGGCTGTTCCAGCGGCGGCCGCCGGGCCAGCCGGAGCAGCCGGCCCAGCAGCGTGTTGAGCACCCGGGGATGCAGGCAGACGACCAGCAGGGGGGCGACCGCGAAGGCCCACCGGTACGGTGTCGCCCCGGCCACGAAGGGCAGCGTGACCAGCGCGGCGAGCAGCCCGGTGAGCAGGGACATCAGCATGGTGAGCACCGCGGCGCTGGCCGACCGGTGCCGTGGCACCCGGTAGGCGTTGCCCAGTTCCATCTGCGCCAGGATGGGCCACACGGAGCCGGGCAGGTACTTGCCCAGCTGGCCGATGAACATGATCCGGGCCGCCGCGCGGACCGGCAGCGGTGATCCCAGACCGGCCAGCAGCACCCGCCAGGCCTGCATGGTCGCGGTGAGCCCGGCGAGCACGGCGAGCAGGGCGGCGGCGACGGAGGCGGCTCCCAGGCTGGCCAGCGCGGCCCGGACGCCGGTCCACTCCCGCGCCACCGCGTAGCCGCCGAGTCCGATGGTGACCGCGACGAATCCCCAGCGGACCGGCCGGCCGCGGAGCAGCCGGGCGGCGGCGGGCCGCCAGCCCGTGCCCCCGCGGGCGGTCCCGTTCAGGCTGCTATCCCGTCCTTCAACTGCCGGGACGGCCTGGCTTTCTGGCATAGCCAGAGCCTAAGCGTTCCGGGCGCCGCAATCCGCCCCATCCGGGCCCGTCTGATACGCGGTGGCGGTTAGGGTGCCCACATCATGCGCGTTCTAGTCTTCGGCACCTATGACACTGCCATGCACCCGAGGGTGGCCACCATCGCGGAAGGGCTGCATGCCCGCGGGGCCGAGGTGGCGGAGTGCAACGCGCCGCTGGGCCTGGATACCGCGGCCCGGGTGGACATGCTGGCCCGCCCCTGGCGCGCGCCTGCCTTGCTGATCCGGCTGGCCCGGCGCTGGGCCACGCTGGCCCGGCGCGCCCGCCGGATGCCCGCCCCTGACGTGGTCGTAGTGGGCTACCTCGGCCATTTCGACGTCCACCTGGCGCGGCTGCTGTTCCGCCGGGTCCCGGTGGTCCTCGACCACCTCGTCGGTGCCAGCGCCACCGGCCGCGACCGGCGGCTGGACGGCGGCCCCCGCCAGGTGCTGCTGCGCCTCATCGACGCCGCCGCGCTGCGCGCCGCCGACGTCGTCGTGGTGGACACCGAGGAGCACCTCGCCGCGCTGCCCGCGCAGCACCGGGTCCGGGCCGTGGTCGTGCCGGTCGGCGCGCCCGCGGCCTGGTATGCGGCGGGCCAGGACGCGCAGCCGGCGGCCGGGTCCCCGGCGCCGGCCGCCGGGGACGGCGGGCCGGGAGCCCTCCGGGTGGTCTTCTACGGCCTATACACCCCGCTGCAGGGCACGCCGGTCATCGGCGCGGCGCTGGCCCGGCTGGCCGGGGCCCCCGTCCAGGTCACCATGATCGGCGGCGGCCAGGACGAGGCCGCGACCAGGAGCGCGGCCGGGGCGAACACCGCCGTCCGGTGGATCCCCTGGGTGCCCGCCGCTGACCTGCCTGCCCTGGTCGCCGGGCATGATGTCTGCCTCGGCATCTTCGGCACCGGGGACAAGGCGCTCCGGGTGGTGCCGAACAAGGTCTTCCAGGGCGCGGCCGCCGGCTGTGCCATCGTCACCTCCGACACCGCCCCGCAGCGCCGTGCCCTGGGCACCGCGGCCATCCTGGTACCGCCCGGCGATGCGCAGGAACTGGCCGCGGCCCTGCTCCGGCTGGCCCGCGACCGCGCTGAGCTGGCCCGGCTGCGCCGGGACGCGGGCCGGCTGGCCGCGGCGGAATTCGCGCCCGAGCGGATCGTGGCCCCCCTGCTCCAGCGGCTCGTCCCGGGCGGCGCCACCGTCACTGCCCCGCTGGCCCAAAGGAGCCCATCATGACGGCGCTGTCAACACCGGCAGCGCCCAGGCCTGACCTGGACCGCCTCGCGCCGCTGACCCCCAACGGGTGGCTGCGTTACGACGTCCTGCGGCGGACGCTGCCCCCGGACGTCCATGACGTGCTGGAGGTAGGCTGCGGCCAGGGGGCCCTCGGTGTCCGGCTGGCCCAGCGGTACCGCTATCTCGGGGTCGAGCCGGATGAGGCGTCCTCGTCGGTGGCGCGGCAGCGGATCAGCGCGGCGGGCGGCGGCGAGGTCCGCACCACAGGGGTGGACGCACTCGGCGGTCAGCAGTTCGACCTGGTGTGCGCGTTCGAGGTGCTGGAGCACATCGAGGATGACGCGGCCGCGCTGCGCGACTGGGCGGCCCGGCTGCGGCCTGGCGGCTGGCTCCTGCTCTCGGTGCCCGCGCACCAGCGCCGGTACGGGCCGGCTGACGAGCTGGTCGGTCATTTCCGCCGCTACGATCCGGACGCGGTCGCTCCGCTGCTGGCCCGCTGCGGGTTCACCGATGTGCGCGTGATCCAGTACGGCTTCCCGCTCGGCTACCTGCTGGAGGCTGGCCGCGACCTGATCGCCCGCCGCCGCCTCGCCGCGCAGCGGGGAACGTCCGTCGCCGAGCGGACCGCGGCGTCCGGCCGCCTCCTCCAGCCCGCTGGGCGGCTGCGCGGCACCGGTATCCGCTGGGCCACCGCGCCGTTCCGGGTCATCCAGCGGGCCTGCCCCGGCCTCGGCACCGGCCTGGTCATCCGCGCCCGGCGCGCCGCCTGAGGCGGGCCGGGCGAGACGATCCGGTCACGCTGGGCCCGGCGGTGCACCGACGTGCTGGCGGACCTCCTGGATGGCCCAGCCGTTGCCGTCCGGGTCGGCGAAGAAGCAGAATTTCCCGCCGTCCCGCGGATCCAGCACCTGGATGTCGGAGACCCCGACGCCGCGCCCGGACAGCTCACGGTGGGCCGCCTCGATGTCGCTGACCACGAGCTGCAGCGAGGGCCGCGGGCCCGCGGGCGCGTCCGGGCCGGTGAGCACCGGCCCGACCACCACGGAGCAGGCGGACCCGGGCGGGGTCATGTGCACGACCCGCATGTTCTGCTGCGGCGTGGTGTCGGCGTCCAGCCGGAAGCCCAGCCGGCCGACGTAGAAGTCCTTAGCCCGGTCGATGTCGCTGACCGGCACGACCACGACCTCAAGCTTCCAGTCCATCTGCTGCTCCCTCCGTTACAGCCCGGCCCGGTCATCCGCGACCAGGGTCACCCCCGGCGGCGCCGCCAGCGCGGGCATGGTCTGCCGGGCCGCCTGGTCCACATGGATGCGCGGCGGGCCGGGCGGGTCCCCAGGGTAGTAGGTGCCCGGCCGCGGCCAGCAGCGGGATTAGCCGGATGCCGATCACGCCGGTAGCCCCGGCCAGGCAGATCCGCACGGCCCAGCAGCCTACGCCGCACGCTCCGTCATCCTGCCGCGGCCGCGCCGGGGTCAGCACCCGCCCGGCGGCCCCGCGACCCCGGGGCCGGCCTCGGGCGTGTCCACGATCCCGATGGCCGCGCCGCGCAGCACCGCGCCGAAATGGACCACGTACCACCGGCCCCGCCAGGAGATCAGCGAGGCGATTCCGATCGAGCGGAGCTGGCCGTTTTGCCGGTAAACCAGGCGGGCGCCGCCGACGTGCCAGTAACCGCCCGAGTTCGAGCACACGCCAGGGGGGATCCAGGCCGCCTCCGCGGACGGCACGATGACCCGGACCAGGCGGGCCCGCGCGGCGCCCGGCTCCAGGTAGCGGTGCGCCGCGGTCACGTCGAGGCTGAAGTCGGCGAACAGCCGGCCGTGCCAGTCGGCGGCCGGGTCATAGATCGCCTTGATCTGCGCATAGGCGCCGAGCGGGAAGAACGCCCGGGCGGCCAGTGCGGCCTTCCCGGTGACCACGGCCGCCCACAGGTCGGTCATCTCCGCGTGGAAGCCGGGGGTGCGCGCGCTGGGAAAGGCCTGGGTCTGCGGCAGGCGCCCCTGCGCGGGCGGGACCGGGATAACGGTCGGCCCGGCGCTGAGCCCGGGGGTGGGGCTGGGGCCGGGGCTGAACGTGGTCTGGGTGGCGGCCGGGCGGATGGCCGTCGCAGTCCGCCGCGGGGTCCCGGCGGCCGCCGGGTGACCGGCTGCCGAGGCGGCGCAGCCGGTCATCGCCGCGCTGAGCGCCACCGTGGCCGCCGTGCCCGCCCGTGCTGGCCAGGCGGCCCGGGCCCGGCGCGCGCGCCGGCGGCTATCACTCTCCCTTTTCCTGGCGGGCTGCGGCATGCTCACATTGTCTAACCCGGGCGGCCACGAGGGGTCCCAACCTCCCGATCCAGGAAATCCGCGGTCGCGGCGAACCGAGAGCCGCCGGCACGCAATAGAGATGCGATGGACGATGACGAGCTGATCGCCGCCGTGGCACGCGGCGATGACGTGGCGCTCCGCGAGCTGTTCGCCCGGCACGCGCCGTGGCTGGCCGCCCGGCTGCGCGCCGCGCTGCCCGCGGCCGAGGTCGAGGACGTGCTCCAGGAGACGTTCCTCGCCGTGTGGCGGGGCGCCCGCGGCTACCGGCCCGGGACGGGCTCAGGGGGCGGCTGGATCTGGGGGATCGCCCGCCGCCAGGCCGCTTTGTGGCTGCGCCGCCGCGGCCCGGCCCCGCTGCTGCTGCCCGCCGGGCTGGCCGGCGGCGGGGTCAGCCCGCAGGACCCGGCGGACGCCGTGCAGGTCCGGGCGGACCTGGCCGCCGCGGTCAGCGCACTCGGGCCGGAAGGCAGCCCGGAGCGGGAGACGTGGCGGCTCATGTACCAAGAGGACCGGCCGGTCGCCGAGGTGGCCCAGCTGATGGGGGTGCCGGTGGGCACGGTGAAGAGCCGCGCGCACCGGGCCCGGCAGCAGTTGCGGGCGGCGCTGCGGCGCCGCGCGCCCGCAGGACAAGGAGGCAGCCGGTGACTAGGCAGCACAGCGTGGCCGGCGAGCACGAGGACCGGATGGCCGGGCCGCCGGAGGTGAACCTGGACCGGGTGTGGGCCGGCGTGGCCGCCCAGGTGTGGCGGCGCCATCCCGGGCGGACCGAACGGCTGGCCGGGCGGCTGCTCCGCTCGCCGGGCCTGGCCCGCGCGCTGCTGACCACGCCGTCGCTGCTGCTCGGCTGGATCATCGCCACCGTCGTGGTGCTGAGCGCCGGGGCGGCGGCCACCCATGCCAGCGGAACGCCGTGGGTGGCGCTGGCCGCACCCGCCCTGGCCGCCGCGGGGATCGCCTACGCCTACGGGCCGGCGATCGACCCGGCCTGGGAGCTGTCCTGCAGCATGGCGGTCAGCGACCGGATGGTGCTGCTGACCCGCGCACTCACGATTTTCGCGCTGAACGCCCTGCTCGGGGTGGCTGCCTCCGCCGTGTCCGGGGCCGCGGCGGCGCTCACCTTCGGCTGGCTGGTGCCGATGACTGCGATGTGCGGGCTGGCCCTGGCCACCGCCACCCTGGCCCGGTCGGCCAACGCCGGCGTCGCCGCCGGGCTGGGCGGCTGGGTGATCATCGTGCTGGCCGGCCAGGCCGCGAACGGCGGGGTGCTCACCGCCATCACCGACTCCGCGCTGATCCTGCCCTACCTGGCCATCGCGGCCTGCGGGACCGCGATCGCCGTCTACCTGACCCGCATCCCGAGAGGAACGGCATGAACATCGAGACGGCCGGGCTGACCCGGCGATTCGGCCGGACGCAGGCGGTGGCCGGCGTGGACCTGCAGGCCGGGCCGGGCGTGTTCGGCCTGCTCGGGCCGAACGGGGCGGGCAAGACCACGCTGCTGCGGATGATGGCCACGGTGATCCCGCCGTCGTCCGGCACGCTGCGGCTGCTGGGCCGCGATCCGCGGGAGTACGGCCCGCGGCGGGAGATCCGGCGCCGGCTCGGCTACCTGCCGCAGAACCTCGGCTACTACCCGTCCTTCACCGTGGTCGAGTTCATCGAGTACTTCGCGCTGCTCAAGGAGATGCCGCCGGCTCAGGTGCCGGGCGCGGTGGCAGCCGCGGTCGAGCAGGTCGGGCTGGGCGACAAGGCCCGGGCCAAGCTGCGCACCCTGTCCGGCGGGATGCTGCGCCGGGTCGGCATCGCCCAGGCCATCGTGAACGATCCCGGTCTGCTGCTGCTGGACGAGCCGACGGCCGGCCTGGACCCGGAGCAGCGGGTGTCGTTCCGGACCCTGCTCCGCGACCTCGGCCAGCAGGCCACCGTGGTGGTCAGCACGCACCTGGTCGAGGACGTCGGCGCGGCCTGCACCGAGGTGGCGCTGATGCACCAGGGCAGGATCGTGTTCCGCGGCACCCCGGCCGAGCTGACTGCCCAGGGCGTCGAAGGCGGCACCGGGGACGCGCCGCTGGAGCGCGGGTACACCGCGGTGCTGACGGCGGCCCGGTCATGACCGCCACCCAGGTCCCGGTGCGCCGCCGGCCCCCGCCCGGATCCCGTCTCCCGTGCCCGTGTGGCGGCTGCTCCGGCTGGAACTGCGCCGCAGCCCGATGCCCTGGACGTTCCCGTTCCTGGCCGCGCTGTTCGTGTTCGACCCGTACCGGACGGCCATGGGCTAC
This sequence comes from uncultured Actinomycetes bacterium, assembly GCA_963829725.1. Taxonomy (GTDB): domain Bacteria; phylum Actinomycetota; class Actinomycetes; order Streptosporangiales; family Streptosporangiaceae; genus RYN-230. The sequence goes on from CAWHJW010000004.1 coordinate 74,228, forward strand.
CCGGCGGTGTGGACCGTCCGCGCCTCAGTGCTGCCGAACAAGCTGCTGCCCGATTTCGTGGTCTTCGTGGTCGGCATCGCGGCCTGGGTGGGGTCGCGGGACGGCCGCCGCCACACCCTCGACCTGGTGGAGATGACCCCGCGGCCGCGCTGGGTGCCGCAGCTCGCCACCTGGGCCGCCACCACCATCTGGGCCATCACCGGCTTCCTGGCCGGCGTGGCCGTGCTGTACGGGGTGACTGCCACCCAGGCGACGTGGGGCGGGCCGCCGTGGTGGCCGGTGATCGTCAGCTGCGCCGAGCTGGCCGCACTGGCCGCGCTCGGGTTCGCGGCCGGCGTGCTGTTCCCGGGCCGGTTCACCGCGCCGCTGGCCGCGGTGGCCGCCTTCCTGCTCTGCCTGGAGGGCTTCCGGAACGCGGTCGGCCGGTCGTCCGCGCTCGCGGTGCTCTCGCCCACGACCTACGTGCCCAGCAACGACGCGGGCGTGTTCTACCCCTACCCGCCGGACGTGGCCATCGTCCAGTTCATGTTCCTGGCCGGGCTCACCGTGGTGGCGCTCGGCGTCCTCGGGCTGGCCCGGTCGGCCGAGGCCGGGCCGCGGCTGCGCCGGGGCGCCGTGGTCGTGACCGCCGCCGGCGCGGCGGCCGCGCTGACGGCGGCCGGGCTGACGGCTACCGCCCGGCAGGTCATCCCGGGCACCACCCGGGCGCCCAGCAGCACCGCGCCGCTCGGCATGCAGGGCGCCTGGATCATACCCGCGCTCCATGACGCCGCCAGTGACCGGCCGATCCCGTACACGCCGGCCTGCGTCACGGCCACCATCCCGGTCTGCATCCACCCGGCGTTCAGGGACTCCCTGCCCGACGTGGCCGCCGCGCTCGGCCCGGTCCTCCGCGAGCTCGCCGGGTTGCCCGGCGCCCCCGCGCGGGCGGGGTCGGTGGCCAGCGGCAGCCTGGTCACGCCCGCTGGCCCCGTCATCGGCGGCGGGGGCACGCCGGACGGCGTGCTCACCGGCACGCCGCCGGTGTTCTCCTACACCGCTGACCAGGTGCCCGCGCGGGCGTTCGGCGTGACCCGGGAGATGTTCATCGACAGCCTGCGCGCGGCCCTGGTGGCGGCCTTCGTCCCGTCCGGAGCGAGTAAGCCCGGTGCGGGCGCTCCCGCGGTGCCGGACCGCCGGACGATCCTGGCCGTGTCGGCCCGGGTAGCCGTGCAGGAGGGGCTGCTGGTGGATGCGGGGGTACCACTGGCCGTGCAGCGGGACCAGGGCTTGGACCAGGTCACGCTGCCCCGCACCCTCCAGGCGCAGGTGGACGCGGTGGCGCAGCGGTTCGCGGCGCTGCCCGCCGCCACCGGGCACGCCTGGCTCGCCGCCCACCTGGCCGCCCTGCGGGCCGGCCACCTGCCCCTGGCGCAGCTGCCATGACCGCCACCGGGCTGCGGACGCCGGCGCCGGGCGGCTCCGCGGCCCCGGCCCTGCCAGCGCTGCGCTGGCCCGGGGTGCGGCGGGCCCGGCTGTTCCTGGCCTCCCGGCGGGTTCCCGCGGCGCTGGCCGCGCTGGCCGCGCTGGGGCTGGCCATGCGGGCCGCGCTGGAGTGGCACTGGAACCTGGGCAGTGCGGGCTCCGCCGCGCAGGCCGTGCCGGTGCTGATCGAGGCCGGCGCGGCCGCGGTGGTCGCGGTCAGCACGCACAGCCCGTTCGGCGAGCCGGAACGCGCCACCGGCCGGTGGCTGCCCTGGCTGCGGCTGGGCACCGCCGTGATGCTCACCGCGGCCGCGGTCGGCGCGCTGGCCGCCGGGGCGGCCGCGGCCGGGCTGCCCGGCGGCCTCCTGGACCTGCTGCGCAACGTGGCCGGGCTGGCCGGCCTCGGCCTGCTGCTGGCCGTCGTGACCGGGGGCCTGCTGGCCTGGGTCGGCCCGCTCGGCTACATGATGGCGGCCGAGATCGGGCTCACCGCCGGCTGGGGCAACCCGTGGCTGTGGCCGGGCCGCCCGCCGCACGACCTCGGCGGGGCGCTGTGCGCGGGCCTGGTCTTCGCGGCCGGGCTGATCGTCACCACGGTCCGCGGGGCCCGCGACGCCAGCCACGAGTGAGGGACGCGCCGCTCCCCGCTCAGCCGGTGTACGCCTGCGCGGCGGGCAGCCGGTGGTCCCCGCAGCCGTGGTGGCCGGGCAGCCCCAGGCCGTTCTCGGCCTCGGTGTCCTGGGCACACGCGCTCCAGTTCCAACCGTAGGCGCTGTTGCCGATCCGGAACGAGAAGCTGACGGTGAAGTCGAACTCGGTCGGGGAAACCTGGCGTGACCCGCTGACCTGTGGCGCGCCGCTGCCGAGCAGCTGCCACGCGGGCGCGGGCGGCGCCTTGGCCGGGGCCAGGCGCAGCCCCAGGTACGGGTACCAGCGCTTCGCGATCTCACTGGCGAGCGCGGCGGCCGGGACGAAGACCCGGACCTGGAACGTCTGGCGGCATACTGGCCGGCGGCACGGGGCCGCGGCGCTGGTCTGCGCGTACAGGCCGACGTAAACCGTGACGGCGGGGGAGCGGGCCAGCGCCCGCCCAGTCCCGCCACCCGGGAACACCTCCACGGTGTAGCGGGTCGCGAGGCCTGGCGTCACGGTGAAGGCGTAGCTCGCCGTCCGGCGGTCCGGGTGCAGGGTGACGGAGCCCAGCCGGGCCGGAGGTCGGCGGTAGGGGAACGGCTGGGCGTAGAGCCCGGCCACCTCGCCTGCCTGGGCCGCCCGCACCTGGCCCGCTATCGTGGCCCGGGCTTCCCGGCCGGCCCGGTAGCCGACATAAACATCCCCGTCCACCGGCGCCAGCGCGGACCTGGCGGCGATCTTGACATGGGCGGCGGGCGGCCCCGGGGATCCGGCGGCCAGGAAACCGGCCGTCACGCCGGCCACCGCGGCCCCGGTGATCCCGGCCAGCACGGCCCAGGTACGGCGGCGCCGCCCGGGCGGGCCGGATGCCACCCCTGGCCCTGCCCCGGGGGGCGGCCCTGAATCGGCCGTCGCCGGAAGCGGGGCCTGCTCCGTCGCGGGTGGAGGGAGTTGCGGTGGCTCGGTCGTCCAGATGGGCGGGTGGCTGGCTGGCTGTGCCGCCGCGGGGCCGGAAGCCGTGGCGGCCGGGCCGGATCCCGCCGCCGCGAAGCGGGGCGCGTAGGGGCCCAGGCCGAGCGCCGCGCGGAGCGCGTCCGCGAACTCCCGGCAGCTGGCGTACCGGGCCTCCGGGTCCTTGGCCATCGCGGTGGCCAGGACCGCGTCCGCTGGCCGGGGCAGGTCTGGCCGCCGGGTCGTGAGGGCCGGCGGTGGCTCGGACAGGTGGGCGAACATCAGCGCGGCGGCTTCCTCCCGCTGGAACGGCGGGCCCCCCGCCAGCAGCTCGAAGGCGGAGCAGGCCAGCGCGTACTGGTCGGCGCGCCCGTCCACTGGGCGGCCCTGGATCTGCTCCGGGGCGGTGTACTCCAGCGTGCCCAGGAACTGCCCCGTCCCGGTGAGCCCGGTCGCGGCCAGCGTGGCCTTGCTCAGCCCGAAGTCCGACAGGTACACGTGATCAGGCCGGCCGGGCCGCACGTCCATCAGCATGTTGGACGGCTTCACATCGCGGTGCACCAGCCCGGCCGCGTGCGCGGAGTCCAGGGCCAGGGCGACCGGGGAGATGATCGCGGCGGCCCGGCCCGGCGGGAGCGCACCCTCCCGCCGTACCAGGGTTCGCGCATCGCCGCCGGGGACGTAGCGCATGGCGAGGAAGAGCACGCCGCCCGCCTCGCCCGCCTCGAACACCGGGATGATGTGCGGGTCGTCCACGGCGGCCGCGGCCCGTGACTCCCGGATGAACCGCTGCCGGAAAGCGTCGTCCGCGGCCAGCGCGGGCGCCAGGATCTTCAGCGCCACCACCCGGCCGAGCCGCCCGTCCCGCGCCCGGAAGATCACCGCCATGCCGCCCTGGCCGATCCGCTCTTCCAGCCGGTACCCCGCCACCTGGGCACCGGCGCGCAGGCTTCCGGCGATCTCGGCGGTGAAGCCGTCGTGCTGCTCGCCTGGCATCTTCCCCCTCCGACGATGCCGTTCCCCGCGCCAGCCGCCGGGGCGGCCTGCGGGGCCGCCGGGCCGGCGCCGCGGCAGCACGCCGCTGACCTGGGCCTTGGCGCCCGGGCGGGGCCTAACAAGTATCCGGTTTGACCAGGTCAGGCCGCAAGTGGCGGCATATCGCGGTGTCATCCGCCGGGCCTTGACGGCCCGTCGGAGGCTGCCGACCAGGGCGGGTACCGGCCAGGGAAAGGCTGGCCCCCCTGGGCCACCCCGCATGTGAGCGCTAACAAGTCAGCCCGAGGAGGATCTCATGCCGCCACGCGTCGTCACCCCGGCCCTCGTCTTAGCGCTGGCTGCTCATCGCCTCGCTCGCGGTGAGCACGCACAGCGGGGCCGCCATCGCGCGCGCCGGCCGCCCTCCATCACCGGCCACGCTGACCGGGCACTGGACGTTCGACGAGGGCCAGGGCAGCATCGCCGCCGACAGTTCCGGGGTCGGCCACCCGCTGACCCTGCAGGGCGGTGCCTCGTGGGCCACCGGGGTCGGCGGGTCCGCGCTCGCCGTCACCCCGCAGCAGGACGCGGCCAGCGCCGGCCCGTCATCGACACCAGCGGCAGCTTCACCGTCTCGGCCTGGGTCAACCTGGCGAACACCAACGGCTACCAGACGTTCGTCAGCGGGGACGGCAGCCAGGTCAGCGGGTTCTACCTGCAGCTGCGCGGGGATGTGAATTCCGTCTTGTCACGGTGACTTGACCGGGCGGGATGGGGAAGACCGGGCTGGCCGGTGAGGTGCCCCGGCGGGTGGCTGGCCGGTTCGCT
>CAWHJW010000005.1:0-963046 GCA_963829725.1 uncultured Actinomycetes bacterium
TCGGCCGGGAAGGGCTCCAAGGGCGCCCGCTGGTATGCCTGGTTGTGGCTGGCTGCCGCCTCCCCGCGGCACTGCCTGCTCATCCGCCGCCACCTCAAGACCCGGTGAGCTGCGCTGGCCCGTGGAAGAAGATTTCGAGTTCGCCAAGGACGCATTCGGCCTAGATGAAACCACGGCCCGCCTGTATACCGCGATCGTCCGCCACCTCGTACTGGTGATGGTCGCCCTGGCCATCTGCGCCATCACCGCTGCCCTGCTGAAGACCACACCGATACCGAGGCACTACCGCCAGCCCGGCCTGACCGGCCGCCCCCCGCCGACCTGGAATGATCCCGCTGACCATCCCGGAAATCGGGCGCCTGCTCGCCGCCCTGCTCCTGCAGTCCAGCCCGCCCGGCCACACCGCGCACTGGTCCAGCTGGAGACGCCGCCACCAGGTCCGCTCCGCTGGCACCACCAGCGCATCCGACTCGCCCCAGAAGCTCGGTGATTACCCGACTCAGCTAGCCGCTGCCGTACTAACTCTTAAGACCACCACACACTCGTGAATCGTTGACTGTCATCTGACCGCGGATCGACACGGTGATCGCGGTCGCGTAGTGTCTGCCGCGTTCGGGGGGCTGCGCATGAGCACACCCGAAACGGCAACCCTCGGCAGCCAGGCCATGGCGACCATCGCGGCTGCCGCCCGCATCATGTACCCGCACGACGCGTTGCCCGACGATGTCTACGCGCGGGTCGGTGAGAGGCTCGCCGAGGCCGCGCGTGAGGATTCCGGGGCCGCGCGGACGATCGAGGACGGCGTATCCGCGCTCAACGGCGGCCGACCGTTCGCTGGGCTTTCGGCGGACGAGCGACTTGAGGCGCTGAAGGGGATCGAGGGCTCGGCCTTCTTCGAGCTGGTGCGCTCGACCGCAGTCGTTGAAGTCTACTCCGACGAACGCACCTGGCATCTGGTCGGCTACGAGGGGCCGTCGTTCGACAAGGGCGGCTACATCAACCGGGGCTTCAATGACCTCGACTGGCTTCCTGACCCGGAGGCGGAATCGTGAGCCTTCAAGGCCATGACCGTCGGACGGTCAGCCGCTTTCCGGCCGACGACTCCGACGTCATCGTCGTCATCGGCTCCGGCGCGGGCGGAGGCACGCTTCGAACAGCTCTGCCAGAGGGGCGCGAAGGTCGTCCTGATCGAAGCAGGAAAGCACTACCAGCCTGAGGACTTCATCAACGACGAGTGGGCCTCGCTCAACCAGCTCGCTTGGCTGGACGAGCGCACGACGTCTGGCTCGTGGCCGATAGCCCATGAGTTCCCGAACCTGCCCGCCTGGACCTGCAAGGCGGTCGGCGGCACGACTGTTCACTGGGCTGGCTGCTGCGTGCGCTTCAAGGAATGGGAGTTCCGGATCCGCTCCGAGCACGGGCCCATCGACGGCGCCAGCCTGCTCGACTGGCCGATCGGCCTGTCCGACCTCGAGCCCTACTACGATCAGGCCGAGGACCGGCTGGGCGTCACGCGCACCAACGGGATCCCGGCGCCGCCGGCCAATAACAACTTCAAGGTGATGGGCAACGGTGCCAAGCGGGTCGGCTACACAGGCGTCAGCACGGGCCGGATGGCGTTCAACACGGCGCCGCGCGACGGGCGGCCTGCAACCATCCAGGACGGCTTCAACTACCAGGGCGACAAGCAGCGTGCGCATTGGTTGACGCTGGCCGCCGAGATCCCTAAGGCCGAGAAGACCGGCCGGCTTGACCTCCGGCCCGAGTCGATGGCGATCCGGATCGAGCACGACGACTCCGGCAAGCTGATCGGCGTCGTCTACGTTAACGCTGAAGGGAATGAGCAGCGCCAGAAGGCGCGTGTCGTGTGCGTCGCCTGCAACGCGATCGAGACCGCACGGCTGCTGCTGAACTCCGGCTCGTCGCTGTTCCCGGATGGGCTGGCGAACTCCAGCGGCCAGGTGGGCCGCAATTACATGCGCCATCTCACCGGGTCAGTGTTCGCCACGTTCGATAAGCCGGTGCGGATGTACCGCGGCGAGACGATGGCGGGCATCGTGACCGACGAGTCGCGCAATGACCCCGGGCGCGGTTTCGTTGGCGGCTATTACATGCAGCTGCTCTCTCTCGGACCGTCCTTTCTGTCCACGTTCCTGAGCCCGCGGGCCTGGGGGCGCGACTTCGCCAAGATAATGGAGCACTACGATCACATGGCCGGGATGTGGCTGGTTGGCGAGGACATGCCGCAGGATAGCAACCGGGTCACGCTCAATCGCGATGCGCGTGACCAGTTTGGCCAGCCGGTGCCTAATGTGCATGTTGACGACCACCCGAACGACACCGCGATGCGGGAGCATGCCTACGCAGCGGGCGAGTCGGTTTACGCCGCCGTAGATGCGTTGCGCACGTTCCGTGTTTCGCCGTATCCAACTACCCACAACCTGGGGACCGCCCGGATGAGCGCGCGTCCGGAGGACGGCGTCGTGAACGAGTTCGGCCGAGCGCACGACGTGCCGAACCTGTTCGTGTCCGATGGCAGCGTGATGACGACCGCGGCGGCGGCGAACCCGACGCTGACGATCGTCGCGCTGGCGCTGCGCCAGGCCGACTACATCGAGCAGCAGATGAAGGCGGGGGCGCTTTGATCGACCTTCAGCCGCGCTGTGATCAGGCCATACCGGGCGCTTGACGATGAGCTGCGCCTTCGCCGGGGCGGTCTTCCCGTCTGGGCCGCGGGCGGTGCGGCGGAGCGAGCAGCGGCGAACCTTGCCGTGCTTCGGTAGCACGAAGCGCGGTTGATGCTGATGAAGAGCCGTTTTCCTGGACAGGGCAGGCGGCCGACGCTGCGCGGCCGGGCAAGTGAGTGCGCGCTGCTTGACGACTTGGTCTCGTCGGTCCGCCGCGGCGAGAGCCGGTCGCTGGTGGTGCGCGGCGAGGCTGGGATCGGGAAGACGGCGCTGCTGGAATACCTGAACGCGTCGGCGTCGGATCTGACGGTCGTCCGGGCGGCAGGGGTGGAGTCGGAGATGGAGCTGGCTTTCGCCAGTCTGCATCAGCTGTGCGGGCCGCTCCTCGACCGGCTCGACAGACTCCCGCCGCCGCAACGGCAGGCCATGGAGATCGTGTTCGGCATAAGCACCGGCGCAGCCCCGGATCGGTTTCTCGTTGGGTTGGCGGTGCTCAGTCTGTTCGCGGCGGTAGCCGAGGAGCGCCCGCTCCTGTGTGTCGTCGATGACGCGCAGTGGCTGGATCAGACCTCAGGGCTGACGCTGGCCTTCGTCGCCCGTCGCCTCCTGGCGGAGCCGGTCGGGATCGTGTTCGGCGCGCGGGAGCCGGGCGAGGAGCTGCGGGATGTGCCCGAGTTGGAGGTGCAGGGTGTGGGCAACGGTGACGCCCGCGCGCTGCTGAGCTCGGCCGTGCGGTTCAAATTGGATGAGGCAGTCCGGGACCGGATCGTCGCCGAGACGCGGGGGAATCCGCTGGCGTTGCTCGAGTTGCCGCATGGGTTGACCCCGGCGCAGTTGGCGGGCGGCTTCGGCCTGCTGGGCGCGCAGGCGCTGACCGGGCGGATCGAGGAGAGCTTCGTCCGACGTCTCGAGATGCTCTCTGATGACGCGCGGCGCCTGTTGCTGGTGGCGGCGGCGGAGCCGGTCGGCGATCCGCTGCTGCTGTGGCGCGCGGCCGAGCGGCTCGGTCTCGGGCCGGCGGACGCTGAGGCCGCGGAGGCGGAAGGATTGCTGGCGATCGGCGAGCGGGTGACGTTCCGCCATCCGCTGGTGCGCTCGGCGATGTATCGATCGGCGGCGGCAGAGGATCGCCGCACGGCTCACTTGGCGCTGGCAGAATCGACCGATCGGAAGACCGATCCTGACCGTCGTGCGTGGCATCTGGCTGCGGCCGCTGCGGGGCCTGATGAGCAGGTCGCCGTGGAGCTGGAGCGCTCGGCTGGCCGGGCGCAGGCGCGCGGCGGGCTCGCCGCCGCGGCGGCGTTCCTGCGCCGCGCCGTGGCGCTGACGAAGGACCCGGCGCGGCGGGCGGTTCGCGCTCTGGCCGCGGCGCAGGCAAGCTTGCAGGCCGGCGAATTCGACGCGGCTCTCGGGCTGGCCGCCACCGCCGAGGCCGGGCCGCTCGACGAGTTCCAGCGCGCTCTGGTGGACCTACTGCGTGCTGAGGTCACCTTCGCCGCGGGTCTTTGGAGCGATGCTCCCCCGCTGCTGCTGAAGGCAGCGAGACGGCTCGAGTCGTTCGACCTGGACTTTGCGCGCGAAACCTACTTGACCGCCTGGGGGGCGGCGGGACTGGCGGAGGATGTCGCCGCGCGAGACGTCCTGGTGGAGATCTGCCGCGCGGTGCGGGCCCTCCCGCCGCCGCCGGGCGACCCGCGTCCACGCGACCTGATGCTGGACGGCTTCGCCCAGCTCATTACCGAGGGACACGCCGCCGCGACCCCGACGTTGCAGCGAGCAGTGCTGGCGGTCGCCAGCATTCCCGCGGAGGACGTACTGCGGTGGGGTTGGACGACCGCGGGCGCCAGCGCAGCCGTGTGGGACCACGAGGGCTGGCTCGCGAGCTGCGCGCGACAGGTCCAGATCGTCGGTGACGCCGGCGCGCTTGCGGCGTTGCCGATCCACCTCACGTATTTGGGGATGGCGATCGTGTGGACGGGGGACTTCGCCGGTGCCGCCTCGCTCGTCGCCGAGATTGACAGCGTGGCGGCGGTGACCGGGACCCGTTTCCCGCCGTACACCTTGCTGCGGCTCCTCGCACTCCAAGGGAAGGAAGATGAGGCATCCTCAGCGATAGCGAGCGCGATCGAGCAATTCGGAGGGCAGGGAACGACAGCCCTGCGAGCGTATTGGGCGGCCGCGGTCCTGTACAACGGCCTCGCTCGTTATGAGGAGGCGGCATCGGCGGCCCGGCAAGCCACGACGGACGCCCTCAACCATTGGATACCCACGTGGGTGCTCCCCGAGCTCGTCGAGGCAGCCGCCCGCGGAGGGGACGCCGAACTGGCCCGCGACGCGCTCGAGCGACTGGCGAAGACAACACAACCCTGCGGCACCGAGTTCGCGCTCGGCATCGAAGCGCGCTGCCGGGCGCTGCTGAGTGACGGGGCGGCCGCCGACAAGCTGTACCGCGAGGCGATCGAGCGGTTGAGGCGCACCCGCCTCCGCCCGGAAGTCGCCCGCGCGCACCTCCTCTATGGCGAATGGCTGCGCCGCGAGAATCGCCGGGTCGATGCGCGCGAGCAGCTCCGCACGGCCCACGAGATGCTGGTCGCAATCGGGATGGAGGCGTTCGCTGAGCGCGCACGCCAGGAGCTTCAGGCCACGGGCGAGAAAGTGCGCAAGCGGACGGTCGAGACGCGCGACGACCTGACCGCCCAGGAGCGGCAGATCGCGCGGCTGGCCGGCGATGGGCTGTCCAATCCGGAGATCGCCACGCGGCTCTTCCTCAGCTCGCGGACCGTTGAGTGGCATCTGCGCAACGTGTTCACCAAGCTCGGCATCCGTTCCCGGCGAGAGCTGGCGAACGCACTGGCCGCCCTGACGCCCAGCTGATCCGGACCTGATGTCAGCCCTCGGGCAGCGCCTCGATGACGCGATCAGAACCCAGGGAGCGCTACCCCAGTGCGTAGCCCAGTGACCAACCCAGGTAGCCGACCCAGGGCCTGCTACGGGCGCGGAGCGGAGGCGAGACGAGCAGGCTTCGAGTCGTAAGCACATCTGTGGAGAAGGGAGCCCCACATGTCTGCCACGACCGAAACCTCAGCAGGCACCACGGCGGTCCGGCCGTTCACGGTCCCGGTCACCCCCGAGGCGGAACTGGACGCGCTGCGGGCGCGCATCGCGGCCACCCGCTGGCCCGACCGGGAACTCGTCACCGATCATTCGCAGGGCGTGCAGCTGGCGACGATCACCGAACTGGCGCGCTACTGGGCGGCCGACTACGACTGGCGCCGGTGCGAGGCGAAACTGGCCGCCCTGCCGCACTTCATGACCGAGATCGACGGGCTGGACATCCACTTCATCCATGTCCGCTCGGCGCATGAGAACGCGCTGCCGGTCATCATCACCCACGGGTGGCCCGGCTCGGTCATCGAACTGCTGGCGGTCATCGACCCGCTCACCAACCCCACCGCCCACGGCGCGAGCGCAGCAGACGCCTTCGACGTGGTAATCCCGTCTATGCCCGGCTACGGGTACTCCGGCAAGCCGCAGCAGACCGGCTGGGGCCCGGACCGCATCGCCCGCGCCTGGACCGAGCTGATGCGGCGCCTGGGCTACACCCGGTTCGTCGCGCAAGGCGGCGACTGGGGCGCGATCGTCACCGACGTGATGGCCACCCAGGCACCCCCGGAACTGCTCGGCATGCACACCAACATGGCCGGCGTGGTCCCGGGCGACGTGTCAGTGGCGCTCGCGCGGAACGTGCTAGGGGCCGGCACCCCGCCGCCCTCCGGCCTGTCCGCTGAGGAAACCAGCACCTACGAGCAGCTGAACTTCTTCTACACCAAGGGCATCGGCTATGGGATCGAGATGATCACCCAGCCGCAGACGCTCTACGGGATCGCGGACTCACCCGCCGGGCTGGCCGCCTGGATGATCAACCACGACCAGTCCAGCTACACCGACATCGCGTCCGCGTTCGCCGGGCACCCAGTCGGCAACCTGACCCGCGACGAAGTCCTCGACAACCTCACGTTCTACTGGCTGACCAACACAGCGATTTCCTCCGCGCGGCTGTACTGGGAGAACACCTACGACTTCTTCGGCGTCAAGAACGTGACCATCCCGGCCGCCGTGTCCGTCTTCCCCAAGGAAATCTACAAGGCCCCGCGCAGCTGGGCCGAGAAGGCCTACCCCAACCTCATCTACTTCAACGAACTCGACCGAGGCTGCCACTTCGCCGCCTGGCAGGAGCCGACGCTGTTCACTGCTGAGCTACGCGCAGCGTTCCGGACCCTGCGCTAGCAGGGCACGGGCGGGCGGCACGCCCCAGGTGCGTGCCGCCCGCACCCCGCAGGCACCAGCCGGCCCCGGCCGGCCTTGAGCTACCAGGAGGCATCGTCATGGGAGCACACTGGCGCACGGCCGCCGGGCTGCACACGGCTTCGGCCCGGCTGCCCGTCGAGGGCGAGCTGCCGTCCTTCGCAGGCGCGACCGGGTGGCTCAACTCAGAGCCGCTGACACCCGCCGGGCTGCACGGGAAAGTCGTCCTCGCCGGCTTCTGGACCTACACCTGCATCAACTGGCTCCGCCAGCTGCCCTACCTCCGCGCCTGGGCCGGCAAGTACTCGGCCCACGGGCTGGTGGTGATCGGCGTGCACACGCCCGAGTTCTCCTTCGAGCACAACCCGGACAACGTCCGGCAGGCCATCAAGGACATGGGGATCACCTACCCGGTCGCGACCGACAATGACTACGCCGTATGGCAGGGCTTCGGGAACCACTACTGGCCCGCCCTCTACGTCGCCGACGCACAGGGCCGTATCCGCCATCACCACTTCGGCGAAGGCGAGTACGCCCAGTCCGAAATGGTCATCCAGCAACTGCTGGCCGAGGCCGGATCTGCTGGCGCAGGCACCGAGATGGTCTCGGTCGATGCCCCCGGCCTGGAAGCCCCGGCCGACTGGGCCAGCCTGAGATCATCCGAAAACTACACCGGCTATGACCGCACTGAGAACTTCGCCTCCCCCGGCGGAGATGTGCCCGGCAAGCCGCACGCCTATACCGTCCCCGCGCGGCTGGGGCTCAACGACTGGGCCCTGTCGGGGGACTGGACCATGGGGGAAGAGGCCACCACGCTGAACGCGGCGAACGGGCAGATCACCTGCCGCTTCCACTCCCGCGACCTCAACCTCGTCACGGGGCCAGCAATCCCGGGAACCTCGGTACGATTCCGCGTCCTCCTCGACGGACAGCCACCCGGCCAGGCCCACGGAACCGACATCGACCACGACGGCCACGGCACCCTCGCGCAGCAGCGGGTGTACCAGCTGATCCGCCAGCCCGGCCCCATCACCGCTCGCACCTTCGAGGTCACCTTCCTTGATCCAGGCGCCCAGGCCTACTGCTTCACTTTCGGGTGACCGCTCCGCCCTGGGGAGCCAGTCAGGGGAGCCAATGCCTTCAGACTTCCCCGGACCCGCCGCGACCGCCTCGGGGCATTAGTGCTGGTGAGGGGCTTCCCACCCGACTCCGCCGGACCTGCTCAGACCTGCCATTCGTGCCTGGGGGTCAGGGGGTCGCCGGTTCAAATCCGGCCGTCCCGACCAGTGGTTAGCAGGTCAGAAGGGGTTTCGGATCTTGGTCCGGGACCCCTTTTCGATCTTCGGGAGCCAGACGGGAGCCACCCCGGTTGGTGTTTTCTGGTGTCGTTGCGTGACGGACTAGGCCGTTCTGGCCGGGTTAGGCCGATCTGGCCCGCTTCTTGCTGAGGATCTTGTTCATGGCCGTGGCGCCGGTGGTGAGCGGGGCCTTATCTCGTGCCGGTAGACGGTCTCGGTGACGGTGGTGCCGCTGTGGCCGACCAGGTCGCTGATGTCCTCGATGCGGACGCCGTGGGCGGACAGGATGGACACGAACGAGTGCCACAGCTCCCGGGGTGCCCACGCCTCCCCAGGTCCGCGGCCTTGGTGATGACGGCGAACTCGCGGCGGACCTGCCAGCGGTCCAGCAGGGTGCCGTCTTCGCGGCAGAAGACCAGGTCGTGGTCCTGCCAGCGCTCACCGGCCTGGAGCCGTTCGGCGGCCTGCCGCTTGCGGTACTCCCGGAGCGCCTCGGTGGCCCTGGTGGGGAGCTTGAGGACGCGGCGGGACTTGCGGGTCTTGGTGTCGCCTCGGCCCGCACCGAGCGGTACGGCCACCGTCCCGGCGTCCAGGTCCACCTCGGGCCATCGCAGGGCCCGGGCCTCTTCGGTGCGGACCCCGGCCAGCAGCGAGGTGACCACGTAGGCGGCCAGCATGTGCGCGCTGCCCGGCCCGGCCTGGTCCAGCAGCTGGATCGCCTGGTCCAGGGTCATGGCCTTGGACGGGCGGCCCGCCTGGCCCTCGGGCACGAGGATGAGGCTGGCGACGTTGCGGCGGACCTTGTCCCGGGCCTGGGCGTGCCGGATGGCGCGTTCCAGGATCTGGTGGACCAGCCGCAGCGTCCGGTTCGACAGCTCAGCCGCCCGCTCGTCCATCCAGCGGTCCAGCTCGTCGGCGGTCAGCTTCTTGAGCCTGGCCGCGCCGAGCTGCGGGATCAGGTGATGGTCCGCGAGCGACCGGTAGTTGCTGACCGTTTCCGGGGACTTGCCTTTCATGCCCTGGTCCAGGAAGTCGCCGATGGCGTCGGCGACGGTGTAGCCCTCGGCGGCGGTGACCCCGGCCGCTAAATCCTCCACGACCTCGCGGAGCTTGTCCTTGACCTGGGCCTTGGTCCGGCCCTTCCGCTTGACCCGCTGGCGCCTGCCTGCGGCGTCGAAGCCGAGGCTGATCGCGCCGGTGTAGCCGTCTCCTTCGGGGTAGATGGTGGCCTCGTACTTCCCGATGATCATTTTCATCGGTCTTTCCTCCTTTCCTTGTGGTGCCTGGGTGTGGTCCTACCGCGCCGTGCCGACGTTGCGGTGGCCGTCGCGGTGGCTGGGCGGGGTTTCGAGGGAGGCGACGAACTCGGCCAGGTGCCGGTCGGTGATCCGGCGCAGCTTGCCGATCTTCATGCTGCGCAGCTGGCCGGTGCGGAGGAGGCAGTAGACCTTGTCCCGCCCGATGTGCAGCATCTCCGCTACCTGCTCGACCGTGTAGGCCTGCACCTCATGTCGCCTCTTCTCCGCTTCTCCCGTGTGGTTTCGTGCGGGTGGCCGCTGGCGTCGCGTGTTCACCGGGTGGGACCGCGCGGCCGGGAGGAACTGGGGCCGCGTGATGCCCTCGGGCCGGTCCACGCAGGCTGGTGCACCCCGGGTGCGCGGGCTGCGGCCCAAGGCGAGACCGGGAAGCTCTCAGCGGCCAGCCGCGCCGACCTGGCGGCAGGGCTCTCCGTCCGCCGGGCAAACCGCCTGCGCTCGGCGTGCAGGTGCTCGGCGGCCCGGCGCGCGGCGGCGGCCTGGGCGGCGTGCTGCTGCGCCTGCCGCAGCTCGATGACCGCCTCCACGACCGCGGCCAGCTGGGCGACCAAGTCAGCGCGGCAGGCCGCCGGGTTCTGACCCAGGAGCCCGGCCCGCGACAGCAGCCGGGCAGTCTGGCGTAGGCTGTTCCCGGCCGGGGCCGGCCGGGGTATACGGGCGTAGGGCACCCGGGCGGCCCGGGCGTAGGAGTCCGCGGCTTGGCGGATCACCCGGCTGCCCAGCGCGGCGGCCGCCGCGTGCAACGTGTCCGACGCCGCCCAGGCCGCGGCGGCGGCGGCCGGGTCGGTCGCGGCACACCGCCGGATCAGGTCCCGGGCCTCGTGCGCCGTGCGGGCCGCGTGCTCCCAGATCGCGTTCCGCTCCTCCGCGGTGAACTGGGCGCGGGGCTGGGCTGGCGGGCTGGTGCCGTCCCAGCGGGCGCGGAGCTTGGGCAGGCTCAGGTCCCCCGCGAGCTTCCCGCCGCTGAACCACACCGGTCCCCCGGCGCGAGCCGTGTCACCGGCCAGCGCGACGGCGTAGCCGGTGACCTGGCCCGGGGTGCGGGTGCTGTACCGGGCACGGACCCAGCACGCCTGCCTCGTGGAGGCGGACGAAGAATTCTTCCTCGCTGCCTGCCCCGGCCGCCGCGGTGGCGACCGCACGCCGGAGCGTGATCCGGGGCGCTTCGGGCCGCCCCTGGCGGCGGGCCTTCTCGTGCTCCGCGCGGGATGGACGGCGATCCGCGGTGCGGTCCCCCGGCGCAGTGCGCCACAGTCCGTGCCGTTCCTCGGCCGCCTGGCAGGCCTCGCGGACCCGGTACTAGTCGTTCCAGAACTGCGGTCGTGCCCCGTCCTGGCGGGCCAGCGTTCCGACGATGTGGATGTGGTCCCCGGCGTGCCGGATCGCGATCCAGCGGACCGCCTCGTCGTCCTGGCCGTGCGGCGCGAGCCCGGTGCGGTCCATGAGGTCCCGGGCCAGATGCCCCCACTCGCTGTCCGACAGCATCAGGTCCCCCGTCGCGGCCCGGACCACGCAATGCCACACTGGCCGGTCCAGCCCGCGTGGCCCGGGAGCGGCGTGCGGCTGGGCAAGCAGCCGATGAGCCGCCGGAAGTCCCGCCGCCCGCCGGGACGGATCGCTGGCTCCAGCTCGGCCGGGTCGCGCCACCCGGCGACCAGGTACGGGTCGCGGTGCTCCTCCCGGCGGCCCGGACCGTACAGGTACCGGATCAGCCCGGCGGGCCGCTGGCCGCGGAGCACCTTGCCGATCACCGCAGACGCCTCCGTACCGCCTCGGCCGCCGCGCCCAGCCCCGCTGCGCCCGCCGCGCGCACTCGGCGGCGTAGGGCAACAACTCCCCCGGCCGCAGCCCGGTGGCGTGCAGCTTCGCGACCGCCTGGTTGAGGTTGACCCCGATCCGCCGGACCAGCCCGGCCGCCCGGATCAGCTCGGTCAGCGCCTGCCGGACCGGCGCATCGGCCGGGTTCATCAGCCCCCGCGCCGCCGCCAGCGTCGCGTTGGCCGCGTGCGCCCCCTTCGCCATCCCGGCCTGCGCGGCGGCCTCACCGACCTCGCCGTACTCCTCCTCGGTGAGCCCGAACCGCACACTCCGCACCCGCCGCACCGGCTGCCGGGATCGCCGCCGCGACCGCGTCCCGGCCCTTCGCGGCCCGCTCTGCGCCCCCGTCATGCCATCCTCCGCTGCTGGCGCGCACACCGTGCCATTCGCTGCCTGGCGATGATCCCCGCTGCCATCGGATGCCATTTACTGCGCTCTTTCCCCGTCGGCCTGGCAGCCATTATGGGCATGGAGACCGCGCCCGGTCTACCATTAACGTGCCGACAGCGAATATCTTGCTTCCTTCGAAGCTGCGGTCAGCTCGCAACAGGCCGCCGAGCGCTTCACGCTGCGTGGTTCCCAACACGAAGTACCCTCTGACAGGCAAGGACGCCCGGGATCAGAGACCGAACGCGCCATCACTCTGTCTCCTGGCCATGCTTTCTCCGACTCCAGGAACATGCAATCGAAAGGAGTTCACGAGAGTTCATAACGGTTCACCAGAGTTCGGCCTGATACTCATTTCTCATCAGTGCCAAGATTGGCCATACGCTGTCGCTCCATACTGTCGGCGCCAGCGTGCCGCTACCGGTCGGCGACTGTCTGCGTACACTGAACCCATGAGCGCGCAGCGCGAGGAGTTGCTCCGCCTGGTCGAAGAGCTGCCGGAGGACGAGGTCCCGGCAGTCCTCAATGACGTGCGCCGCCATCTCCGTGCCGTCAAAGACCGGACATGGCCTCCAGCATGGTTCGCCGCCGGTACGGGCCGGACCTCTGACGTGGCCGCTCGATCCGAAGAACTGCTCGAAGACGGCTTCGGCCGGCAGGCGTGATCGTCTGCGACACCGGCCCACTGGTGGCCGCAGCGCTGTCGAACGATGCCGACCACGCCGCATGCGTACGGTTGTTCAACGACATGCATGCGGCAGGCAGGGACTTGCTGGTTCCGGCCACGGTTACCGCGGAGGTCGGCTACCTCCTCGCCCGCGAAGCCGGAGCACGCGTCGAGTCGCTCTTCCTCCGCTCTCTCGCGGAGGGCGATTTTGCAGCCGTGGACCTGACCGCTGCGGACTACGCCCGGATGGCCGGACTGGTCGAGACCTACGGCGATCTCCCCTTGGGCACAACAGATGCCTCGGTGATCGCGGTTGCGGAGCGGCTCAAGCTGACCGACATAGCCACACTCGACCGGCGGCACTTCACCGTCGTCCGGCCGAGCCACGTGAACTCACTGACGCTGCTGCCGTAGCCGTCGCGGCGCACCTCTGGGCTGAGGCTTCCGCACGGACTCGGTGATCACTCTGCCACAAGGGCCCAGACGACTTTGCCGGTCGAGCCCTCGGGCGCGCATATCCCCATTCGGAACTCACCGCCCCGACGAGCATGAGTCCGCGCCCGCTGGTCGCCTCCGTGTCCGCGTCCTGCAATATCGGCGTCCGGTCGCTGCCGTCCCAGACCTGGACCAGCCACTCCTCCGGTCCGAGCAGAGCCACAACCGAACGGACGGAACGCCGGGTCTCCGTACTTAAGCGGGGTGCTGCGGTCCACGGCGCGCTCGTCCCGGCCTGATCATCGCGGGGAGCGACAGGATACTACGGCGGCCTGGTAGCGTTCCGTGACCGTCGGCGAGGCTGTCTCCTGGCTGTCTCCGGACGCCGGGGCGGGCTCTGCGAGTGGTGGCCATGCGGACGCGGCGCGCCTGGTTTCTGCGGGCTGGCGAATGCGCGTGCGGTGCGGGCGACCATTTTGGCGGTGCGGTTGTGTGCTTCTGCCTTGGCGTTCGATCGAGTCGTCAACTACACGTGAACCGCTAGATCAGGCGTCTCCAGGGCGGGTGCGTGTGGTTCACCCGTCCCATCCGTGGTTCGGGCGGGACCTGGAGTTCGTGAAGCGGCGCCGGAACTGGCGGGCGGACCGGGTCTATGTGCTCGATGATGCCGGTGAGCTGGTCAGCCTGCCGGCGGAGCGGACCGATCTGGCGCCGGCGGATCCGTTCGTGGTGGTCGCGGCGGGCTGCGGCGGGCCGGGCGCCGTTCCGGACGGCGGATCTGCTGAAGCTGGCCGATGAGGTTGCCCGGCTGCGTTCCGATACAGCCGGTGTCCAGGAGATTCTGCCGTGAATGTCTACGGGATTCTGCCGCGTGGCCGGGATTATGCCAAAGAGATGGCCTGCATTCTTAGGTATCTGGCTGCATCTAGCCCGAGTTTCCTGGCTAGTTTGATCTTGATGAGCTGACGCTCGCCTGGGATCGGTCTTGGCCTGCACCAATCCAGCGTGTCGCCTTGATTCGATCTTGCAAATATCCTATGACCTAAAGATATGGCAAGCCTGTACAAGAAAGTGATCAGCGGGAAGCCGTACTGGTACCTGCGCGAGATGGGCTGGGTGGACGGCAAGCCGAAGATGATCTCCGAGCGGTACCTGGGCAGCGCCGCCGACATTGAGGCTCTGCTGGATGCCCGCGAGTCCGCCGCGGTGCCCGGGCGCACCCGCCACCTGGCGTTCGGGGACGTGGCCGCGGCCTGGGGGATGCTGGAAGACCTCGGCGTGGCCGCCATCATCGACGAGGTGACCGGGGCACGGCGATCCGATGCGGGCGCGTCAGCGGGAACCTACCTGGCGCTGGCGGCGCTGGGCCGGCTGGTGGCCCCGTGTTCCAAGCTGGCCTACGCGGACTGGTGGAAGACCACGGCCGGCGACCGGTTCGCCAAGATCCCCGCCAGCGTGCTGGATCACCGCCGGT
Organism: uncultured Actinomycetes bacterium; assembly: GCA_963829725.1. GTDB lineage: Bacteria > Actinomycetota > Actinomycetes > Streptosporangiales > Streptosporangiaceae > RYN-230. The sequence goes on from CAWHJW010000005.1 coordinate 14,388, forward strand.
TCTGGGACGCGATGCACGCCGTCGGGCTGGAGAAGCTGGAGGAGATCTCCCGGCGGATCGCGGTGCGCATAGCCACCGGGCAGGAGCTGGACATCTCATCGGTGGCCCTGGACATGACCAACTTCGCGGCCTTCATCGATACCGGCAATGAGAAGGCGCCGGCCGCGCAGCGGGGCAAGGCCGGGCAGAAACGACCGGGCCTGCGGCTGGCCGGGCTGGGCCTGGTCGTCACCCGCGATGGCGGGATCCCGCTGACCTGGCACGCCTACCCAGGAGACCGGCCCGACGTCACCCAGTTCGCCACGATGATCGGCCAGCTCCGCAGTCAGTACCAGGCGATAGCCGCCGGAGCCCGCGGGGCAGCGGGCGGCGCCGCGGACATGACGGTGGTCTTCGATGCCGGGCAGAACTCAGAGGACAACTTCGCCTACCTCGCCGGGACCGGCCTGCGCTACGTCGGGTCGGTCCCGGCGTCTGACTGCCCGGACCTGACCGCCCTGCCCGCCTCAGCCCGGGCCATCGTGGATGAGGGCCGGTTCGGCGCCCTGACCGCCTATGACACTCGCCGCGAGGTTTACCGCACCGGGCGCCGCGCGATCCTCACCCACTCACCCGGGCTGCACGAAAGCCAGGCCCGCGGGTTCGACGGCACCACCTTGGCCAAGGCCGGCAAGAAACTGGACGAGCTGGCCGCCACCCTTGGCCGCGGCAAGACCCGCCGCCCCCGTGCGAAGGTGGAGGCCGAGATCGCCGCGATCACGAGGAAACCCTGGGTCCGGCGGGTGGTCACCTGGCAGCTGGACGGCGGCCAGCCCAAGGACCTGCGCCTTGCCTGGGGGATCGACCAGGCTGCCCGCGCCGCCCTGGAAGAGGAAATCTTCGGCAAGCACGTGCTGATAACTGACCACGACGGCTGGCCCGCAGCCGAGGTCATCGCCGCCTACCGGTCCCAGTCCCAAGCCGAGTTCTCCTTCCGCCAGCTCAAAGACCCCCACGTCGTCTCCTTCAGCCCGATGCGCCACTGGACCGAGCACAACATCCGCATCCACGCATTCACCTGCGTGCTCGCCCTGCAGATCGCACACCTGATGCGCCGCAAGGCCCGCCAGGCCGGCCTGGACCTGTCGGTGCGCGCCCTGCTCGACGCCCTGGCAGGAATCGAGGAGACCGTGCTGATCTACCCCTCCACCGGCGGCCGGCCCAGGGCCCGCCGCATGACCACAGAACTCAGCGCCGACCAGCGCAGACTGCATGAGATCTTCGGACTGGACCGCTGGGCGCCACGCAGTTAGGTCATAGTCACCAAGACCCGTCACCACACTGTTGAGCTGCGGAAACACCTACAAGATCAACTTATCCAGGAAACTCGGGCTAGGGCGTCAGTTGCGGAATTCGCTCTCCAGAGGGTTGCCGGGATCGCGGCAAGGAAGCGTCGCTGGCGGCGTCACGGACACTGAACCGCATCCGGAAGGGGTAACCGATCCGGCCTTCACCTCCGGGGTCTTTTTCGACTCCGCCGACCTGGTCCAGGTCAAGTACGAGATGGTGCGGGCGGTCGAGGCAGGCGGGCTGGGCGCGGGAGCGGCAGCCTCGGCGTTCGGCATGGCCCGGCAGAGCTACTACAACGCCCGGAAAGCGCTGGCCGAGCACGGCCTGGCGGGCCTGCTCCCGGCCCGGCCAGGTCCCAAGGGCGGGCACAAGCTGACCACGGAGGTGGTGGACTTCCTCGGGCGGGCTCGGCGGCGGCTGGCGGTACGGGGCAGCGGTACAACGCCCTCCCCGCCTGCCAGGCCATCACCGGCGCCGGCATCGACGCCGCGATCTCCGCGCTGATCTGCGGCACCCTCACCCCGCTCGCGGCCGCCGCCGCCTGGCCGTCACCGCCGAGCTGGCCGCCGACGCCCGCAAGGCCGACACGGTCCGCGCCGCCCACGTGCAGCGCGCCCAGAACGCCGCCGACACCGCAGCGCGCCGCTACTGGCCACCTCCTATTCAGGTGGTCAGGGCGCGGCCCGATGCTCTCACCACCGGCCGCGCCCGCCTGCCCTATGGACAAGCTCAGCCTAGAACAGATTGATCTGGTTAACCAGGTTAACCCTCCTACCCTGACTGACCAGGTGCACGGGTATCAATGTGATCATGAGCAGCGGGATTGACCCGATGAGCGGCGAGCCCGTCTACCGCCAGCTGGCCGCCATCATCCGGTCCAAGATCGAGTCCGGGGAATACCCACCCGGCGCCCCGCTACCCTCAGCCAAGTCGATGTCCCAGGAGCACGGCATCTCAGTCGGCGCCATCACCCGCGCCGTAGACGTCATCCGCGCAGAAGGCCTCGCCCGCACAGTCCCTGGCCGTGGCGTGTGGGTCATCCCGCGCTCGTAGCATCAAGCCACTGGTCGCATGACTGCCCAAGGCGCCCTCGACCGCCAGCACCGGCAGAACTCCCTGACCGCCATTGAATGAACTGGCGGCTGGATTAGCCTCGATGTTTCGTGATCTTGAACTGTCTGATTCAGGCTGCGGCCGCACCGTGACGTCCGGCAGGTCGTGCACGGCCATGAACACCTCGATGACCGGCAGCATCGTCTTGGTCTCCGCCTTATTGCGCTCAAACGCGGACACCATCAGCGGGAACCCCGAGGCGTCAGTGAGACCGTCTTACCCCGGCTCGCGGTCTGGACCGTCCGGTCGTTCAAGGCTATGTTTAGGCCACGGTTGACGAGCCAGCCAGAGGCCCTTGCGCACCCAGACTGCGTTCTCATCGCAGCGTGAGAAATGTGTCGCCAGGCACTTCGCCGCATAAGGAGCACGAAAAACGCTCAAAATACTTTCCTTACGGCCCGAACCGGGCGAGAATCGGTAACGTTCCCGGAGCAGGAACCACTGAAAACCGGGGAATAAAATGGAGGATATTCATGAGCAGCCCCTACCAGCCGTACCCGCAGGACCCGCCAGGCGGTTACGGGCAGCCGCCGTACCCGCCGCAGGGCGGCTGGGACCCCAGCCAGCGGGGCTACCTGCAGGGCGGGCCCGTCGGCCTCGGGGAGGCGATCTCCGAGGGTTTCAGGAACATCGTCACCTTCAACGGCCGCGCCTCACGATCCGCGTTCTGGTGGTTCTTCCTCGGCGCCATCATCATCGATGTGATAGGCGCCGTCATCGGGAACGCGGCCCATGCCGTCGCGATCCAGTACATCATCTCTGTGATCGTCGCCATCGGGACTGTCAGTCTGGCGGTCCGGCGGCTACACGACTCCGGCAAGAGCGGGTTCTGGTGGCTCATCGGCTTCATCCCTATCATTGGCACCATCACGCTGATCGTGTTCTACTGCCTTCCCGGGACGCCTGGGCCGAATAAGTACGACGCATAGCGGGACAGTGAGCACGCCGATGGTGGTCTGCGGCTCCAGCCGCCGCTCCTTGGAGAAGCCGCTCTCGCGGAACCCGTCACCCTCATCAGACTTGAAATACAAGGTGGTGACGTCATGCAAGACCAGCTAAGCAGCAGGTCTTGACCGGTCAAGACCCAATGCCACTTAGCGTATAGGTCGATCAAGGCTCTGACCTGCATGTTTGTTCCTGACGGTCAGTCTGACCGTTCGCGGCCACCGGAGCATATCTGGCTCTTCGAAGTTAGCCGTGGTGGCGTGGCGGTCTGCTGACGGAGCGTAGCGACTAGGCAGGTCTGGCGTGTCGCTGCATGAGAGTGCCCGCGGCTTTCAAGATCATGGTTCTTCCCACGGAAACATGATCAGCAGAGAGCTGCGGGCACGTGTGTCAGGATATGGCGTCGCGGCTGTTCGCGCTGGAGGGCGCGGAGGTCGCGGAGGTGGATGAGGAGCCCGGCGGCGGCCGGACGGTGTGGCTGGTGACGGCGGACCCGGCCGCGCGGGCATGCCCGGCCTGCGGGACGGTATCGGAGCATGTCAGGGAGCGGGTGGTGACGCGCCCGGCTGATATCGGCTTTGGCCGGGACCGGGTCAGCGTTGTATGGGTGAAGCGGCGCTGGGAGTGCCGGGTTGCGTCGTGCCCGCGGGGCACGTTCACTGAGTCGCTGCCGGGCGTCCCGCCGCGGTGCCGGGTGACGGGGCGGCTGCGGGATCATGTGGGGTGGCTGGTCGCGGAGGGCGGGCGGACAGTGGCGCAGGCGGCACGCGAGTGCGGGCTGTCCTGGCCGGCAGCGCATCAGGCGTTCGCCGGGTGCGCGGACCCGGTGCTGGGCCAGCCGCCCGCACCGGCAGCGCACCTGGGGATTGATGAGCACCGGCGTGGCCGGCCCCGGTGGCGGGCCGATGCGGAGACCGGCGAGTACGTGCTGCTGGCTGGACCGCGGGCATACCTGTTTCTTTGACCTGTCCGGGGATCAGGGCCTGTTAGGGCAGGTGGAGGGCCGCACCGCGGATGACGCCGCCTGGTGGCTGGCGCAGGCATCGCCGGCCTGGCGGGACGGCGTCAAGGTCGTGGCCACCGGCATGTGCTCTATCTATGCCGCGGCGGTGCGCCGGGCGCTGCCCCGCGCGCGGCTGGTGGCAGACCTGTTCCATGTCGTGCAGCTCGCGGTGAAGATGACCGGGGACGTGCGGCGGCGGGCGGTGCGGGAGAAGTACGGGCGGCGCGGCCGCTCCGGCGACGGCGAGTACGGGGTCAAGGGCCTGCTGGTGCGCAACCTGGAGCACCTGCGCCCCGGCCAGTTCGCCAAGATCATGGGCACCCCGGGCGCGGACCGGCACGGCCAGGAGATCCTGGCGGCCTGGATCGGCAAGGAAAAGCTCCGCGACGTGCTGAACCTGCGGGCCCGCATGACCGGGTCTGCGCCGTGCCAGCGCGACGTCCGGGACCACCTGTTCTCCTTCTACGACTGGTGCGCGCAGAACGATGACGTCCCAGAGCTGCTCACGGTGCACAGGGAGGGCTTCAGATGACCGCCGTTCTGGCGCTGTCTCGAGTGCGTCAGATCAGCCGCCGTGGCGGTGCATAGCAGGGTGTTATGGCGTATCGGCGCGCCTTTGGCCTGCGGTCGCGGCTGCCTGCGGGGAGGACCAGGGGGTTAGCTCATCATCATTGGCGGCGCGGTGTGCAGGCCCGGGGCGAGCCAGGGGAGCCAGATCGTGGCCACGGCGAGGGCCAACGCGGCGACACCCGCGAGCGGCCGGCCGCGGGGCCCCATCGCCAGAGTTTCTCGCTCAGCACCAGCGCGGCCAGGCCGACCATTGCTGCCACGTTCATCACGCCTACCGCGATCAGGAGCACCATCAGGCCCCAGCAGCAGCCCAGGCAGTATCCGCCGTGATGGGCGCCGACGCGCAGGTCGCGGGACCGGCCGTGATACGAGCCGTAGTGCAGGAGCAGCCCGAGCGGGGAGCGGCAATGCGCGAGGCAGCGATCTTTGAGGGGGCTGAGCTGGTAGATCCCGCAAACGGCGAAGACCGCCACGGCCATGACATGGGCGGCGCTGGGATGCTTCCCGTTCAGCCAGCCGGCGAGCCAGGCCAGCCCGTAGGCGGGCACGCCCGCCGCCGACCAGACCGCGAGATAGCCCACCACGAGCCCGGCGATCCTTATCGCCCGCCTGCCTTGGATGGTCCTGGCGTACAGCGAGGCCACGGGCGACACTGACGGGAGCATCATGGCGGCCATCATCAGCGTCCAAATCGGCACGAACGCGGCGAGGCCCAGCCCCATCGTGCCCGCCATCCCGGCCATCCCGCGGGCGAGTGCAACGGTGGCAGCCCAGGCACCCGCTGCCAGGATCAGCAGGAACGCGACCTCACGGGTCGCTAGGCCGGGCCGTAGCCGGGCGAGCCCGGAGGAGCTGCTCACGCGGCCCAGGAGAACGGTGCGGAAAAGCCGCTCTGCCCCTCGCGCCCCCAGTCGATCCCGAACGTCGACAGGTGCGCGGCATTAGCCGGGGCGACCGTCAGCGTCGTGTTCGACGGATGGAACACGTTCGTCAGCTGGACCGGATCGTGGCCTTGGATGGCGACGAAGTCCTCGACGCCGACGTCCGCCGCATCGCCGATCCGGACATGGTGGCCGCGGCCGTCCTCGCTGTAGGTGATGGGCGCCTTTTCCACGCCGAGCATTTCGCTGATCAGCGGGCCGAGCATCGCGGGAGGCCCGCCGAGCTGCCCGGACAGGACCGCCCCGAGCTGCTCTGCCTGGCTGTCAGACGCGGCGTCATCCAGGTAGACCCCCACCCGCCAGTTGCCCTCGGCCATGACCGGCGGCGTGTCCAGGAACAGGGCGAAACTCAGGCCGCTGACGTCCACGCCGTCGATCTCGCCGGACTCCACGTGATAGGCGAGAAGCGCCCGGCACCGGTCAAGCGTCGCCTTCGCTGTCAGCGCCGACCAGGTGCATGGGCAGACCGCATCGCACGAACACGATTCGAAGTACGTCCCATCAAGCCGCCAAGCCATAGCCCCTCCCTCATCGCGCCACCAGTCCCCCGACAAGGCTGGCGCGCGCGGTATTGATCGTCAAGACACAAGATCCATCCGAGGGTTGGACCCGGCAGCAGGTCTTACGCCGCTCACGCCAAGCGCCGCGTAAAAATTAGGCGTTCCGGATCAGCTCGGCGGGCCAAGCCTAGTACCGGTATCCCGCTCCGTGAAAGTGCCCTGTGACAGGCGGACTGAGCCGCTGCGCCAATCGGGCCCGTCAGCCCGGGATGTGACAAGTCAGCCCGATGGGTGGCACCAGGTCAGACCCGTGGCGCGTACTCGATCGAGTGGAACGGCCAGTCGCGTTCCAGCCATGCGCGGACCGTATGGTAAAGCACTGGGTCGAGTTCCGCACAGTCCACGCGCATCCAGGAACTGACGGCCGCATGATGTTCACCCGCGCTGGCGCCGCCCTGGCTTTCGCCGCGCGGCGGGTAGATGTACACGCAGCCGATGACTTCGCCGGTGCCGGTGCTGAGCACTGTGTAGGTGAACCCGCGGCGCTCGGCGAAGTCCTGCGCGTGGCGTTCGAGGTCGCGCAGATTTTCGGCCAGGCTCATCTGGTGCGGCCAGCCCGTCCCGGCGAATCCAGGCGTCGACTGGATGTGGCCGACGCTGGCCGTCCATGCAGCATAGTCCGCGGCGTTGTGCTGAGGCCCGAGCGGTTCCAGCCGGAATACCTCAGCCGTGAACCCACCAGGGACCACGAAATCCACCGGAACGAAGAACTGATCACTCATTAGGCGATGTTAGCCAGACGGCCATCGCACCACCTCGCCAGCCGCAGCAAACTCCCCCGCCGGTGGCGCCCCGTGGAACGGCGCCGTCCGGGAAGCCCCTGAGCCCATTACTGGGCGCGGTCACGTTCCGTGAAGCCTTCGGCGCTAGGTCACGCGCGGGTCCGCCGATCTGTATCTTCGGAGGGGTCACCCGTCGGGTGGGTCTTTGGGCACGGATCCGGATGATATGCGTGCTCGGCCGTCGGTACGGTAGCGGCTGTCGTTCGCTGCCAGGTCATCCCGGCCCGCAGGGCGAGCTCAATGACGGTAGCGTGCGGAAGCGTCGTCGCGGCGCGCCTGCTGGTTCAGGTCCGGTTCTGCAGCCGGGCAATCTGCTGGCTGAGGTAACGCTGCTGCTGGGCGTTGGTGGCGTGGCGGGCTGCGGTCTGGTAGGCGATCAGCGCGGCGGCTGGGTTGCCGTCGCGTTCGAGGAGGTGGGCGCGAACGGCATGGAACCGGCGATTGCCGGTCATCCTGGGGTCGGCCTCGAGCCTGTGGAGCAGTTCGAGGCCAGCGCCGGCCCCGGAGACCATGCTGACCGCGACGGCGTGGTTGAGAGCGACGACCGGGTTATCGTCCACCCGGAGCAGCACGCCGTACAGGGCCGCGATCTGGGCCCAGTCCGTCGCCTCTGCGCTACCGCCTTCGTCGTGGACCGCGGCGATCGCGGCCTGAAGCTGGTACGGCCCGGTCGGCCCGCGCGGGAGGGCGGCCGTGATCAGCTCGACTCCCTCCTGGATGGCCGCCCGATCCCACAGGGCGCGGTCCTGCTTTGCCATCGTGATGAGCGATCCGTCCGCGCCGGTGCGAGCTCGGTGCCGGGCGTGGACAAGGAGCATCAGGGCGAGCAGCCCACTCACCTCGCTGTCATCGGGGAGGATGGCGTGGAGGATCCTGGCTAGGCGGATGGCTTCGTCGGCGAGGTCGACGCGCAGCAACTGGGTCCCGACGGTGCTGGCGTAGCCCTCGTTGAAGATCAGGTACAGCACGCACAGCACCGAATCCAGGCGGCCAGCGTCTTTGGGCGGCAGCGCGAACGGCACCCCGCTGTCCTTGATCGATTGCTTCGCCCGGGTGATGCGCCGGGTCACGGTCTGCTCGGAGGTGAGCAGCGCACGGGCGATCTCGGCGGCGCTCAAGCCCCCGACCGCCCGCAGCGTCAGGGTGATCTGCGAGGTCACGGACAGCGAGGGGTGACAGCACATGAACAGCAGCACGAGCGTGTCGTCCGCGCCGGAAGCGTCGCGCTCGTCCACCTGCCGCGCGCCGACCTCGGTCAGCGCCCACTGAGCGCTCGTCTCTTCCCGCCGCCGCCGGGCCTGCTCGGCGCGCAGCAGATCGGTCAGCCGCCGCGAGGCTACAGTGATGAGCCAGGCTCTGGGATTGTGCGGCAGCCCGTCCCGGGGCCACTGCGCCGCCGCCGCCACTAGCGCTTCCTGGGTGGCGTCCTCAGCCAGGTCGAAGTGACCGTACCGTCGCACTACCGCGCCGAGGACCTGCGGCGTCAGGCGACGTAGCAGGTCCTCGGCCTCGATGCAGACCACCGCAATCCGCCTCCGCCAGCTCAGCCTTCGAAGTCGGGCTGGTGCTCGGCGACTGGCCGCACATCAGCGTAGGCACGGGCCCGGACGTGATCGGGGCCCGGGCAGCTGGTGAGCCGCGACGCGATCTCCGTCGCCCGGTCAAAGCTCGCGCAATCGACCACCCAGTACCCGGCGAGGACCTCCTCGGATTCGGCGTAGGGCCCGTCGGTCACGACCGGGACACCCTGCTGGAGCCGCACCCGGCGGGAATGCACGGGGGCGCTCAGCCCCCTGGTCTCCACCAGCTCGCCCGAGTCGAGCAGTTCCCGGCTGAACTCCTGCATGAACACGCCGAGCGCCGCGTAGTCCTCCGGCGTCCACGCCGCCGTCGCCGACGCCAGGCCGGTCATCTCCTGGTAGTGCTGCTGCGACGCGAAGGTCAAGATCATGTACTTCATCGAGGTGTCCTTTCCCCTAGGCGCCCTAGCGGCACCTTCCACCCGTGACGTCGCAGCTGCCCCGCCCGACCGGACACCAATGCGCCGCACGAGGCAGAGAGCCGGTCTGGCGCTATCCCCAGCTCATTGTGTCTGTTGGCCAGACCTGCGCTGCGGTTGCCCGCCGACCCGCACGACACCGACCTGACCCCGCAGCCCCACCCGTGTCAAGGGCCACGATGCCGGGACCTTCCCGCGTCACCCCAGATGCCACAAGAGGCAGGCGCGACCACCAGCAACCACGCGCGTTCCGGCTGCGACAGCACACGGCAAGGCGGCCGTCCGGGCCGGAGCACCAGCATGCAGGCACCGAGCCCCGGGAACGAGGTACCTGCGCATCATGATCTTCCGTTCACCGGGTCTCGCCAGGCCTCAAGCTTGTACCGCTGGTCAGGTGAGGCCCAGGCTGCCCCGTCACCCCGGTAGCCGCATTCATAACCGGCTGATCTGCAATCATCAAGCCTTGCTACCGGCTTAAGCTCCAGCCGCGAATATTCGGCAGGGTCGGGAATCCGGCTACGGCGCTCAGCATATTCTTAACCGCGGCCAGCACCTCCGGCATGGTGGATGCATCAGCGGCGGGCTTCGATCAGCTCTGCGTCCTGCATGGCTGCACCGTCCTCGCGGGTTGGCGGGCGGCCGGGGTGCCGCCGCCCGGTGGCGGGCTGCTCAGGCGGCGGCATGGCGGGCCAGGCCGATGGTTTCCGCGATCTGGCGCAGGTGATCGTTGGGGAAATGGTGCCCGTGGCCGCGTAGCTCGCGGGCGAGGGTGCGCTGGCTGAGGCGCTGGCCACGGGCCGATGCGTTCTGGAGAATCAGCGTCGCGTCGCGCAGCAGGCGAGGATCGGGCCTGGCGTCAGGGGCGCCGCTCGCGTCGCTGGCGGGGCGGACGAGGACCACTGCGGGGCCAGAGGGGGGCGCCAGCATCAAAGGCGTGGCGGCGGGACGCGGCAGGCCCGCTTGCTGGCGGGTCATCTTTAGCACGAGCAGGCCGACGGACAAGCCGGCGAACGCCGCGAGCGGGCTGGTGGCGGCGGTCATCCGGTCGGCCACGCTGACCGGGTCGCCGGGGACAGCCTGGATGTGGCCGACGTTCCCGGCCACGCTGACGGCCAGGCCGGTCAGCGCGGTGGCCCAGGGCCAGATCCGCTGCCGGGCCGGCCAGGCGTCGAGGTAGGCGACGTAGAGGGCGAGTTCGCCGACAGCCAGGAACACATCGATCTCGGCGGGCCACGACTTGGCCTGCCAGCCGGTGAGCCGGTGGTGGATCGCCCAGTCATACAGGCCCGCGTAGCTATGCGCCAGGGCGTTCGCGCTGGCCAGGATCGCAATCGCAGCGATTGCGCAACGCGGCCTGGCGGGTCCGCGCGTTCATGCTGGCCGTCCTTTCCCGCGGTTACGGATTTTGCTGAAGGCATCCAGCGCGGTGTCGTCAGCATCCGGGAGAGTACTGGCGGACTCAGGTATTGGCACTGTCCGAATACCCTGCCCGGGCGCCAGGCCCCTTGCTACCGCAACCCCTTCCCTTCCTCGATGCGCTTGAAGAGAACCCGCCGATCGCCTCGACCGTCCGGCGGGCGGATCCAGCAGGTGACCTGCGGTTTCTCGCCCGCCTGATGCAACACGGCCGTTCCAAGATCGTTTTATGGGTTGAGTCACGATTCGTGGCGGGGTGTTGCGATGTGATCATGAGCGGCGTGCCCCAGTGGTCCTCGGCCAGATCGACCTGGAAGGCAAGGTCGTGACCGCGGACGCGCTGCACACGGTGAAGGCCACCGCGAACTGCATCCATGAGCATGGCGGCGAGTTCGTGCTCCCGGTGAAGGAAAACCGGCGGGCACTGTTCGGTGCTCTCGACGCGCTGCCTTGGGGCCAGGTTCCGGTCGCTCATACCGCCACCGATAAAGGCCACGGCCGGATCACCACCCGCACCATCCAGGTCCTGCCCGCCCCCGACGACCTGCCGTTCCCGCACGTCAGCCAGGTGTTCCTCATCGAGCGGTACGTCACGGGCCTGCACGGCCAGCCGATCTCAGCCGTCGCCGCGCTCGGCGTCGCCAGCCCGGAACCCGGCCAGGCAGGCCCCGCCGACCTGGCCGGCTACGTCCGGGAGCAATGGTCGATTGAGTCTCTTCACTGGCTGCGCGACACCCTGTATCAAGAGGACAAATCCCAGGTCAGAACCCGATCCGGGCCAAGAATCATGGCTGCTCTCCGCAACCTCGCGATCGGGGCACTCCGCATGGCCGGACGTACCGACGTCACTGAAGCCACCCGATGGGCAGGACGCTCCATGGGCCGCCCATTCACCATCCTCGGACTCACATCATGATCTTGGAACGGCCGTGCCTGATGCAATACCCGAGACTTCCGTGCAGGTATCTTTGCGTCGTTGAAATGTCGGAGTGCCCGAGCCGTTCCTTGACGACAGCGAGATCGGCGCCGCCGGTGAAGCCATGAGGCATGCGCATGGCGCAAATCATGGGGCCTGACATGAACTCCGAGGTCCGCGCTCTTCAGCGCCGGCATCCAGATGTGGCCGCGGAACCACCTGCGCGGGATATGCCCGTCGGTATCGACACTCCGCGGCCGCCTCGGCTCGTCTTTACCGGCGGCCCGGCGCGCAGCCCGGTAAAGAGCAAACGCTCCACTGCAGGGGGCGCACCGGCAGTGGCCGGCGTTGTAACCGCTGAGCGTGCCATGGGAGTAGCGCCGGCCAGCCTGGTTCGGCTCGGTCAGCCCGAGTTGATCGGGGTTCGGGAGGACTTTCACGCGCACCTAAAAGGCCACGGGGATAGGCGCTGAATAGACGCCTTGCGCCCTCGCCCCCTCGTACACTACGTAGATGGTTGCGGCAATCGCCCCGAACCAACAATGCTAGGCGTCCTGTGCGCTTCGCCCACTCTTTGATCTCGGACCGCAGCCACAGACGCGTTGTCTAGATCCGAGGTTGCCGCCCTGACCGGGCCGCCGCTTCAGTCTTCGCAGGTGCCATGCTCCTGCCCCGTCGGCGGTCCCGGGCACTGCTGCCGCACGCCTGCCCGCCGCCAGGCCAGCCGGGGACTGCGCGGGCCCTATGTCCCGGCCGCGCTGGGCATGGCCAGGAAATGCGAGGATCAGGCGCTGGGCCACCGTGAGCGGATTCCCGTCGGCGTTACCCGACACACAATTGCCCAGCGCCCGGAATCCGATACGCTCGCGCCGTGTCTGATGGGCCGGTTGCTGCTACTGCCCGGCGTCGCCGTCGTCGGCCAGCTCGGAGTCGGCCACAGCGACCGCGAAGCCCAGGGCCCTGAGGATCTTCCCCCCGGCCGAGACCACCCGCGCCGTGCCCACCACCGGGGCAACCCCGATCATCACTCCCTGGATGTCATCGGCGGTGACCCCGCTGTCCGCGGCGGCCTCGGCGTTGGCGAGATAGGAGGCAGGCGGTGCGTCCACCGCGATCAGGGCGGCCAGCCTCACGAGCATGAGCTCCCGCGCGGCAAGAGAGTTGTGCTCGACCGACGCGGCGGTGATGTCGGCGAGTGTGTCAAGGACGGGTGTTTCGTCAGTCATGGACCTTCCCCCGGGTTACTGCGGAACCTGTGGCTGCTGGCCCCGCTGGATATGCCAACAGTCCACCGCTGCTCCAGGCCGGGGGCATCACCCCCGATGGGTGAGCCGCACCGGGCCATCATGCGGCCGTGCCGCACCTGCGCCGCTGGCTGAGACCGGCCGCCTGCTCATCACAGCTCATCGCGGGAAGCAGCGATGGCAGCCGCGTTGCTGGCCGGGCGCGAAAGCTGCGCGGCCCGGCGGCCAGCATGCCTGCGCGCTCACTGGCCCTGCGCGGTCCCGTCCGCCTCCGCCTCGGCTTCCATCTTCGCCAGCCGGGTGTAGTAGTCCGGGAACTCATTGAGATGAGCCCGCGCGATCTTCGCCGTCATGATGACATCATCGCGGGTGACATTCGTCTCCGGATCGCGGGTGCCGTGCTCAAGCTCAACGTCCATCCCCATCCGGAACTGCTCGAGGCCGAACGGGGAAGCATCCCAGGCGATGCCGATCCGCTCACCCGCGGCGCGGGCCTGGTCGAGGGTGAAACGAGCGTGCGAACTCATGCCCTAACACTAAATGCTCGCCGCCACTGATCCCGCCGCCAGGTGCGACGACACGAAACCGGCCAGGTCAAGCGGGCCGTGGCCGCGGACGTCGCGGGATGGAGCAGGAAGACCCAACTACAATCGCCGAGACCAGGCCGGGACACTGGGAAGATGATCTTTGAACCGGATCGGCAAGCTATGGATGAGGGTCTTTGCCGGGCGCGGGTTGACCCGTCTGACGTGCGGCGCCTGGGCTGTGCTGGCATGAGGGAGACGGGGGCAGGGACGTGACCGTCGCCGTGGTGTTCGCCTTGGCCGCCGATTTCTCCAACGCGGTCAACTTGATGACGCAGCGCTCGGCAAGCGTCGGCGCCCAGAGCGGGAGAAGCGCTGGCGCCTGGCCCTCTACCTTGTCCGGCAGCCGCTATGGCTGCTCGGGGTGCCGCTGCGGTGGGCTCGTACGCCTGCCAGGCCCAGGCCCTGCACAACGGCCCGAGGTCGGCGGTCCAGCCCGTTCTAGTCACTGAGCTGGTCTTCGTCCTAGTGCTACGCCGGGCACGGATCCGCCAAGACGTGGCCCGCGCCACATGGGCCGCCCGTAGCCGTCGTCTGCATCGCACTGGCGGTGTTCCTCACCGCGGCCGAGCCCACCGGCGGCCACCCCTTCCCTTGATGCGATGAAGGAGCGGAGCCTCCCGCTCCCGGATGCTGCATGCATCCGTCTCACCAGGTAATAGGGAGGCCCCAATGGAGACAGCGTATGACGGCCGGCAGATCGTCGGCATGGACCTGCACCGCCGCCGCAGCGTGCTGGTGCGGATGACCGAGGACGGCCGGCGGCTCGATACTGCCAGGATCACCAACAGCGCTGCGGAATTGCGCCGGGAGATCAGCCGGGCCGGAAAGTCTCCGAAAGTGGTGCTCGAGGCGACGTATGGCTGGTACTGGGCGGCTGAAACGCTGGCGGCGGCGGGTGCCGAGGCGCACCTGCTCCTCGCCCGGCAAGCCCTGCCCGGTCAGGGATCCCTGACCGGGCACCGCCGAGGGAGGGGTCCACATCAGCCCTGGCCTCGCTTGGAGGGTTTGGCTGCTTCCGCTGGCCGGGACAACTTGAGCTGGGCCGAGAGCAGCTCGCCGAGGCGGCGCCATGCGGGCGACGTCGCTGTGTCTAGCTGAGCCGACAGCAAGATGCTGACGGTCGAGATTTCGGCCTCGGACTCTGTTGGCGGCGGGCTGGCGGGGTGATGCGCCAGCCAGGCGGCTGCCTGGTCGGCCAGGTCGACCAGGCGGGGGTCGTCGGGGGCCCAGTCATAGGCTTGGTCCCAGGCCACATACAACCCCCGGAAGCCGGGGTCGGCGAAGGCAGCGCTCTTGGCCGCGGCCCATTCCGCCGCCTGCTCGGGTACGCGAGCCAGAAGCAGCGTCCAGCCGTCGCGTTCGAGGGCCACGGCCCGCTCGCTGACACCAAGGGAACGCATCTGGTCGAGGAGATCGGCCACCTCGGCCGGCAGGACGAGTCGCTCGCCGGCCGACAGCCTGGCCAGCTGCCGACGGAGTCGCTCGAGGTCCCTGATCCGGTCTTGGAGCGATTGGTCGACTTTGGCGACGGCCCTGGCAAACTCGGCGGGACCGGAATCGAGGAGCTGACCGACCCGGTTGAGCGGCACCCCGGCGTCGGCGAGGGCCTTGATCCGGATCAGGTCGACCACAGCTCGGGCGTCGTAACGGCGGTAGCCCGAGCGGTCACGGACTGGCTCAGCGAGCAGGCCCCGCTGGTGGTAGTGGCGGATGGCCCGGACCGTGACACCGACGTGAGCAGCGAGCTGACCGATGGTCAGCACCGCGCCCTCCGGTCGGGTCCGCGGCGGGGTGGGTGGCCGGGTCACTGCACTGGCGCCGCTACTGGGCCCTGGTTGTAGCGCGCCACCGCCCAAAGGTAGCTCGCGACGGCGATCCCGGCACACCAGGCAGCGCTGACGGCGGCGTGATCGCCGATCGGGCCGCCGGTGAGCAGACCGCGCGCAGTATCGGTAAAGGCGGTGAACGGCTGATAGGTGGCGAACTGGCGCAACCCGGTGGGCATGGAGGCGGTGGGAACGAACCCGCTGCCGAGGAAGACCAGCAAGATCAAGAACATAGGGGTGTTGCTGGCCGTCCCCACGGTCTTGGCGACGACGCCGAGGGCGACGCCCAGCCAGGTAAGCGCCAGGGTGATCATGGCCAGGAAGCCGACGGTAGCGAGCCATTCGACCGCCCCGGCGGTCGGGCGGAACCCCACCAGCAGCGCAACACCGATGACAACGGCCACGGCCAGCAGAGTCTGGATCACGCTGCCCAGGACGTGGCCGGCGAGGACTGAAGGCCGCCAGATGGCCATGGTGCGGAACCGGTCGATGATGCCTTCGGTCATGTCGATAGCGACTCCGATGGCGGTGGCCGTCGCACTGGAGGCCACGGTGAGCAGGATGATCGCCGGGGAGACATAGTTGACGTACACGGCCCGCCCGCCGTCCAGCCGGCCAAGTCCGTGTCCTAGCCCGTTGCCCAGGGTGGCACCAAACACGTACACGAACAGCAGAAGGAACATGACAGGCAGCAAGACCATCATGAGGGGCACGCCCGGGTAGCGCTGCATATGACGCAGGTTGCGGCGCAGCATGGTCGCGGTGTCACGGGCGGCGTGGGTGGCGGTCATCGCTGGTTGTCCTCGCTGGCGGTGGGGTGGCCGGTGACCGCGAAGAAGACGTCGTCGAGATCGGGGGTGTGAATCGACAGGCTTTGAATATCGATGGTGTGCTGGTCGAGCTGGTAGAGCAAGGCCCGGAGGGCGGCAACGGTGCCGTCGCTCGGAACCTGCAGGCTGAGCGTCTCGTCGTCGCGCCCGGCGTTGGTGAGGAGGCGTGCGGCCGTCTGTAGATGCTGCGGGTCGGTGAATTGCAGGCGTATGTGCCCGCCGGGGACGTGGGCCTTGAGCTGCTCGGGGCTGCCTTGGGCGACGAAGGCGCCGCGGTCCAGAACGGCGACGCGGTCGGCGAGCTGATCGGCTTCCTCGAGATACTGCGTGGTCAACAAGATCGTGACCCCGTCCGCGGCCAGGCCGCGGATGATCTCCCACATGGTGTGGCGGCCTCGCGGGTCGAGCCCGGTGGTGGGTTCGTCGAGGAAAACGATCCGTGGAGCCCCCACCAGGGTCATGGCCAGGTCAAGGCGGCGGCGCATCCCACCTGAGTAGGTCGCTGCAATCTTCCCGGCCGCCTCGAACAGATCGAGCCGGTCGAGCAGGTCGGCGGCCCGTCAACGACCGTCGGCCCGGCTCAGGTGGGCCAGGTCCGCCATCATCATCAGGTTCTCCTGGCCGGTGAGCAGCTTGTCCACCGCCGAGAACTGCCCCGTGACGCCGATCGCGGCTCGCACTGAGTCGGGTTCCCGGCCTATGTCGTGACCGGCTACTCGTATCACGCCGGCGTCCGCCGCCAGGAGAGTAGAGAGGATTCTCACGATGGTGGTCTTGCCCGACCCGTTGGGGCCTAGCAAGGCGAAGACGGTCCCTTCGATGACGTCGAGGTCAACGCCGTCGAGCACCACCTGGTCGCCGAAGGATTTGCGAACGCCTCGGGCCTCGACGGCCAAGGCGGTACGGCTGGCGGTCGCCGAATTCGCCGGGGAATGCTCTGGGCGCCGGCGGCGGAACGTTCTAGGCTGCGAGCCGAGTGGCTCGACGCCGGCGGGGGTGCCCGCCGACTGCTCTGCCGGGTTCAGGTTGCTCATAGCCCATCGTGCAAGGTTGACGCGAGGTCAATGTCAAGGCCCTCTGTCCCGGCGGGCCCGCCGGGACAGAGCATCCAGGCCTGGATCACTGATACCGCCGGAGTGGAGACTGTCGGACCCAGCGCGTGAGGCGGTTAGAGGAGCGCAGCGCCCTGGGCGATCTGGCTGTCCGCCTCCCGGTGCACCGCGGTGGCCAGCACGATGACCAGCGGGTCGGGAACGATCAGGCTGACGAAGAACACCTGGGAGGGAACCTACGGGTAGGACGAGGCATAAGCGTGAATGCCGCCGTGCGCCATCCACCGCACGTGATCACCGGTGTCGTCGGCGAAACCCGCGATGGGCCAGCGCGAGAACCTACCGCGCCCACCGGGGTAACGCCGCCCATTCCCGGCGCAGCCGGGCAGCGTGAGCTATCGTCCGTGACGGGCGGACGGCACTGCCCCGCGCCCGATCGCCGCTTCCGGGCGCCTGTGGCCATGATGATTCGGCTGCCATTTGGGATCGCATATCAACCGTTCTCGGGCCGAGTGCCGCCGCGTCTGAAGGTCACGCCCATCTCGACGGCCTCGCGGAAGAACAGTTGAGCATCGTCGTCATCCAGTACCCAGGTGTGCGCGTTGGTGGTTGTGGGATCCCCGTAGCTCATGCAGCCCAGCGCGATCCGGCTGATCGTCAGCCCAGTCTGCCCAGTCTTACGTGCTCCATCAAAAGGCCTCTCCTGCCAGTGCGCGGCCGGTCGCCTCCAATCGTCAATGATCCCGGCCGAAGCGTTGCGACAAAGCGGTCTCCGGCGTCGCGGTGGCGGCGCTCGACGGCAACGAAAGCTGACCAGCCCCTGGGACCTGACCAGGTACGCCGACTTCAGGGAGAGCCTGGCTAGCCGTGGCCGGACCAATTGCTCTGGGAGTGCAGCGCGGGCACGCTAATGCCGCGTCAGGCTATGTTCCCCCGGGTCAATGACCCGGCGGAGTCGTTCGTCGTAGGCGTGGTCGTTGCGCCAGATCAGGTAGCGGCGGATCATGCTGGCCTGCTCGCGGTGGCTGGCGTGGTCGGTGCCGCCGAGCGCGGAGTACCGCAGGGCCGTGAACTGCGCCTCGATCCAGTTGAACAGGACGAGTTCGCCGGCGTGCAAGGCCGAGCGCCTTCGCGGCCGTCGTGACGTCCACGACCATGGGCAGTGTCAGTAGTTCGGCGAGGGTCATCCCGCCGTGGTGATGCAGTAGCGCGTCGCTTATCTCCCCGCGTTCGCTCAGGCGGCTGCCCGGTTGCCGAAAGATCCGCGGGGCTGGCTGCTGGCTCTCGCTCTGGCCAGGGTGATCGCGGCGTGCCACCATCGCTGACGGTCGGCGACGACGTGCAGCAGCCGTTGGGCGTTGGGCATGTGGTCGGGGCGCCAGGGGTGACGGTTCCCAGGCGTAGCGGGCCGGGTCGGTGGCCAGAAGGCCGAGGGTGTCGTGGTGCCAGGCGGGGCGGTCGCTTCCGCCGTTCCCGGACGTGGGAGCTTGCAGCGCCGTAGCCAGCGACGATCACAGCCTTTACCCGCGATCTTCCGTCAGCGATGCAGAGGCGATCGCGACCTGGTCGAGGTCAGCTTGGCCCGTGTCCAGATTCGTCCGGCGTGGGACTGGCATCCGGCGTGGGAGTGGTGACCGGCGTGGGACTGGCATCCGGCGTCGGAGTGGTGACCGGCGTGGGAGTGGTGACCGGCGTGGGACTGGTGACCGGCGTCGGAGTGGTGACCGGCGTCGGAGTGGTGACCGGCGTCGGACTGGTAGTCGGCGTCGGACTGGTAGTCGGCGTCGGACTGGTAGCCGGCGTCGGACTCGCCAGGCTGGGGCTGGTCGTCGGGCTCGGGCAAGCGGTCGCGCTCCCGCCCGGGGTCGCGCTCCCGCCCGGGGTCGGGCTCTCGCCCGGCGTCGCACTCCCGCCCGGCGTCGCACTCCCGCCCGGCGTCGCGCTCACCGAGGGGATAGCCAGAACCTGCGTCTGCGGTGAGCAACTAGCCGAGACCCACGGCTGGTTATCCGGCGTGCTCGGTGTGCTCGGTGTGGCGCCGTTAACGGCTCCTGCCCCACCGGGGGGCGACGGGCTGCCATAGCCGTTCACTCCCACCCCCGAGCCGCCCGAGCCGCCCGAGCCGCCCGAGCCGCCCGAGCCGCCCGAGCCGCCCGAGCCTGCGGGGCCGCCCTGCAGCGAGTGGAGCAGTGCGCCAGTTAGCGAAGACGCCTGCCGTATCAACGGACCCCGTGCGTAAGCGCCTATCGCCACCACAACTGCGGCCATGATCACGGCAGCGGCCGTGCGCACCCGCAGCATGTGCCGCCAGCCCGGCCTGCCCTGCCGTCCCCGCCAGCGCTCATCGGCGGCACCAGGCACCGTGCGCAGCCACGCCCCGACAGAGCCCCAGCCGCCCAGGACCCAGCTGCACACCGCGGAGCAGACGGCCATCACCCAGGCGACCGCCACTGGATACGGTGCCCTCAGGCGGGCGCGGATCCGCTCCAGGCCATCTTCGGAGGGCTCCATCGAGTCCACCGCAGCATGCAGCGCGCGGCGAACGAACTCCTCATACTCGTCATGGTGCTGGCTCATGTCTGGTGTCCCAGCACGCCACGCAGCGCCGACATGGCCCGTGAAACATGGCTCTTGACCGCACCCTGGCTGATTCCCATCGCCGAGGCGATCTCGGCCATCGACAGGTCCCCGTAATACCGCAGTACCAGCGCCTCACGCTGACGCGCTGAAAGCCCGTGCAGCGCAGTGACCACTGCGGAACGCTCCAGGAGCGCCATCACCTCCTGCTCCGCACTTGGCATCTGCGGCGGCGGTTGCGGCATATGCCGCTCAGCGACCATCCGGTGCCGCAGCACCGAACGAGACCGGTTAACCACGCTCTTCCGCAGATAAAACGATGCCTTGCCATGATCCCTGAGCCGACGCCAGTTAGCGTGCATTGCGACAAAGGAATCCTGGACAATCTCCTCCGCTGTCGCCGTGTCGCGCACGAGCAGCGCCGCAAGCCGCACCAACGACTGGTAGTGCACGCTGTAAAGCGCAGCCGCCGCGCCGCCAGCCTCCCAGTCAGCCGCCGCCGGGGATGCAGCCGGGCCAGCTGGTGCACTCGCCGTGAGAATCTCGGTCACCGTAATTTGACGCCCTGCCACGTCACCGGATTCAGCCGCCGTCATCACAGATCCCACACCTGGTCACCAGCGCACTGCCCTGCCCCACCGCCCCCACCGCCCCATCCCCGTTGACCCAGAGACCACAGGCCCCTTAATCCCCAGGGCCTTCTCCCTGCGCCTCCGACCCGTGAGCGCCTGAACAGCGACCCGCAGGCCAATGAGCTAACTACCCAATCTTATTCACGGTGACGCCCGAACAGCAGATGCCCACTCGCCCCAAAGGTGCGCAGCCGACCAGTACGGCGAGCGCGGTGATCGTCTGGCTGCGGTCGTGGCCAGCAGGCGACTTCCCAACCAAGCCGCCGGCTCGCTCGGTGGCGGTCGCGACGACCCGGTCATCAATCTGCAGGCTCATGAATCGGTCGTCGGTCGTGATCAACATCAGGAACCTCTCCCGCCCCGGGGGACTCAATTACGGGAGCCAATGTCCTCCGGCCTTTCCGGTTCGAATCCGGCCGTCCCGACCAATGCTGAGCAGGCTAGAAGGGGTTTCGGAGCTTGTCGCGCCCGAGGCACCAAAGGCCGGACCTGGTCAGGCCACTAGCTCGGCGTCCCCGGCAAATGCGGCCCACAGGGCCGCGTAGCTGCCCCCCCGCCCGAGGAGGTCGGCGTGGGTGCCGACCTCGGCGATGCGGCCCGACTCCATCACGACGATGCGGTCGGCGCGGGCGGCAGTGGTCAGCCGGTGCGCGACCACCAGGGTGGTGCGCCGGGCCGCGAGCCGCTCGGTCGCGCGGTTCACCGCCGCCTCCGCCGACAGGTCCAGGGCCGCGGTGGCCTCGTCGAGCAGCAGGATGGCGGGGTCCACTAGATAGGCGCGGGCCAGGGCGATCAGCTGCCGCTGCCCGGCCGAGAGGTTGCGCCCTCGCTCGGCCACCTCGTGCCAGAATCCGCCGGGCATCCGCGCGATCATCTCGATCGCCCCTACCCCCCGGGCCGCCGCTTCGACCTCGGCATCCGTCGCGTCCGGGCGGCCGTAGGCGATCGCGTCCCTGACCGTCCCCGGGAACAGGTACGGCTCCTGCGGCACCACGCCGAGCGCATGCCGGTAGCCCGCCAGGTTGAGTTCG
This sequence comes from uncultured Actinomycetes bacterium, assembly GCA_963829725.1. Taxonomy (GTDB): domain Bacteria; phylum Actinomycetota; class Actinomycetes; order Streptosporangiales; family Streptosporangiaceae; genus RYN-230. The sequence goes on from CAWHJW010000005.1 coordinate 35,741, forward strand.
CGGATGTCCGTGCCGTCGACGAGGACGCTGCCTGAGGTGACGTCGTAGTACCGAGCCACGAGCTTGACCATGGTGGACTTGCCCGCGCCCGTCTGGCCGACCAGGGCCACGGTCTCACCTGGCGCCACGACCAGGTTCACGCCCGACAACGCGTCGTGCGGCTGCCCCGCGTACCTGAAGCCCACGTCACGGAACTCGATCTGGCCGCGGGGGTGTCCCGCGGACCTCGGGTGCGCCGCCTGCGGCGTGCTGGTCGGCCGCCGCAGCAGGTCCTTGATCCGCCGCAGGCCGACGGCGGCCTGCTGGTAGCCGTCGAAGACCTGGGAGAGCTGCTGTACCGGGGAGAACAGCAGGTCGATGTAGAGCAGGTAGGCGATCAGGCCGCCCGCGGTCAGCGTCTTGTTGTGCACCTCGCCCGCGGCGACGAACAGGATGAGGGCCCCGGCGACGGTGGACAGCAGCTGCACGAACGGGAAGTACAGCGCGATATAGCGCTGCGCCCGCAGCCGGGACCGGCGGTAGGCGTTGCTCAGCTCAGCGAAATGCTCGGAGTTGCGTCCCTCCCGGCGGTAGGCCTGCGCGGTGCGCAGCCCGGCGACGTTCTCCTGCAGGTCCGCGTTGACCACGCTGACCTTCTCGCGGGCATCGCTGTACGCCTTCGAGGACTTGGCGCGGAACATCAGCGTGGCGGCCCCGAGCACCGGGATGATCGTGAAGAGGATCAGGCCCAGCCGGAGGTTGATGACCAGCAGCGCGATCAGCACGCCGACGAAGGTCAGCACCGAGTTGACCATGGTGATCAGCCCGGTCTGCAGGAACGTTGACAGTGCGTCCACGTCCGTGGTCATCCGGGTCATGATCCGGCCGGACAGCTCGCGCTCGTAGAAGTCGAGGCCGAGCCGCTGCAGGTGGGAGAAGATCTTCACCCGCAGCGTGTACAGCATGCGCTCGCCGTTGCGGCCCACCACGTTCGTCTGGACCGCGTTGATGACCCAGTCCGCGCCGACGATCACCACGCCGATCAGCGAGACCACGACGATGGCGTGGAACTGCCTAGCCAGGACCCCATGGTCGACACCGCCGCGGACCAGGGCGGGCATGGCAACGCTTGCTATTGCGTCGAGGCCGTCGAGGACCAGGCCGATGAACATGGCGACCGCGATCGGCCGCAGCAGCCTGCGCAGCGTGAAATGCGGGTCGGCCGCCCGGGACCGCGCCTGGCTGATGCCCGGCAGGTCGTTCGCCGGGGGCAGGGCATCGACCTTGGCGAGTAGCTCGGGCGACGGCGGGATCCCCGCCAGCATGCCCCCGGCTGACGCGGCACCTGCGCCGCGGCCTCCTCCGCCACGGGCGGCAGCGCCCATCCCGGGGCCGATCGCCGAGCCAGCCATGCGCGCCAGCTGGGGCCCGCTGCCGATGCCTGCCACGGTCCCAGCCGGGCTGGCCTCGGCCGGCCACAGGCTGGGAGTCACGCCGGCCGCAGCCGGCCCGGGGCCCCGTCCAGGTCACCCTGGCTGGTGTCCTGGTAACAGGCGAGCTCGCCGGCATCGATGCCCTCGGCGTCGTCGCCGGGACCGGCCAGCAGCAGCCGGTACAGGGCACAGCGCCCGGTCAGCTCCTCGTGCGTTCCCTCGTCGGCCAGCCGCCCCTCATCCAGGACGGCGATCCGGTCGGCCAGCTGGAGCGTCGAGCGGCGGTGCGCGATCAGCAGCGTGGTCCGCCCGGCCATGACCTGGCGCAGGGTGGCATGGATCTGCGCCTCGATCGTCGCGTCAATCGCCGAGGTGGCATCATCCAGGATCAGGATGGCCGGGTCAGTGATCAGCGCCCGGGCGAGTGACACACGCTGCCGCTGGCCCCCGGATAGGGTCAGGCCCTGCTCGCCGATCACCGTGTGGTAGCCATCCGGCAGGCTGGTGATGAAGTCGTCAGCCTCCGCGGCCCGGGCCGCAGCGACGACCTGCCCCTGCGTCGCGTCGGGGCTGCCATAAGAGATGTTGGCCCGGATCGTGTCGGAGAACAGGAAACTGTCCTCCATGACCAGGCCGATCGAGGCGCGCAGCGAGTCCAGGGTCAGGTCACGGATGTCCCGCCCGCCGACCCGGATCGCGCCGCCCCTGACGTCGTAGAAGCGGGGCAGCAGCAGGGAGATCGTGGATTTCCCGGAGCCCGAAGTACCGACGACGGCGAGCGTCTCGCCCGGGCGCACGTGCAGCGACAGGCCGCGCAGCACCGGCTCGGACGGCAGGTAGCCGAAGGACACGTCGTCGAGCTCGACGTCGGGCGTTCCCGGCGGCAGGACCACCGCATCGGGCTTTTCGGTGACAACCGGCTTGGAGTCGATCACCTCGTAGACCCGGATCACGCTGGCCCGTGCCTCCTGGCCGATCGTGATCAGGCCGGTAAGCGCGCGCACCGGCGCGACCATCTGCCCGATGTAGAGGGCAAAGGCCAGGAAGACCCCGAGCTTGATGGAGCCGTGGATCGCCAGCCAGCCGCCCAGCGCGAGGACCCCGACCTGCCCGAAGAGCGGGACGGCCTGCAGCGCCGGGTTATAGCGGGCGGTCAGCCGGACGGCACGCACCCGGGAGGAGTAGAGCTGGGTGCTGACATCCTCGAGCCGTTCGATCTCCTGCTCTTCCTGGCCGAAGCCCTTGACGACGCGCACGCCCGTCACCGCGCCGTTGACGACCCCGGCGACCTGCGCCGCCTTCTGCTGCGCGTCCCAGCTGGCGGGGAAGAGCCTGCGCCGGGAGGCGATCGCGATCAGCCACAGAGCCGGCGCGATGACCAGGGCAACCAGGGTGAGCACCGGGGACAGGTAGGCCATGATGGCGATCGACAGCACGAACAGCAGGGCGTTCCCCAGCAGCATCGGCACCATGCTGAGCAGGCCCTGGACCATGTTGAGGTCGGAGATGGAGCGGCTGACGATCTGCCCGGTATGCAGCTGGTCCTGCCGTGCGCCGTCCAGCCGGGAGAGCGACTCGAAGAGTTCAGTGCGCAGGTCGTGCTGCACGTCGAGGGAGAGCTGGCCGCCCCGGTACCGCCGGGTGTACACGCCGCCGAAGCTGAGCAGCCCGGCGACGATGAGCAGGGAAGCGCCCACCCAGATCGGCTCGTTGTGGGCGACGATCGCGTTGTCCACGATCCACGCCATGATCAGCGGGATGACGGCCTGGACGAGGGTCGCCACCAAAGAGCCGCCCAGCGCCATGAGTTCGAGGCGGCGGTGCCGCCAGCAGTAGCCCGCCAGCCGGCGCAGCCAGGCATCCTGTGCTGGGGGGCGAGCGCCGCTCCGTGCTGTGCTGCCAGGTCCCGCGGCTGTCCCGGGTCCGCCTACGCTCATGCCAGCCCTAGCCGGGCACGGCGCCGCTCATCCATCGCCGCGTCGAGGTCGCGGATGGCCTCAAGCACCCCCGCCGTGTCGCCGGTCGCACTGAGCAGCGGGCCGAGCCAGCCGGCATAGGCGGCGTCAGCGCGCTCAAGGGCGGCGTGGCCCGTTGCCGTCAGGCACAGCCGCACGACCCGGCGGTCGCCGTGCTCGGCCTCGCGCCGGGCGTAGCCCGCGGCGACCAAGCCGTCGGCGGTTGCGGTCAGTGTAGGCTTGGCGACGGCCAGTCGCTCGGCCAGCCGGGCGGAACGCTCACCGCCCGCGCCCGCCAGCTTCAGGATGCGGTACTGCTGAGGAGTCAGGCCGGTATCGACCCGCTCCAGGGCCCGGAACAGGCGCATCAGGATGAGCACTGCCGCCTGCGCGGTCTGCACGTCCAGGGTCTCAGCGCCCGAGCCCGGATCGTTCACGTCATCCCCTATGGTGCGGAACACTTACAGTTCGTTAAGCTAACAAACGGGCCAGCGTGCGTGTTCCCAGGTGACATGACAGGCGACCGATGCCGTACGGCGGCCTGCCGCCGTCATGACCGGCTGACTGAAACCCGCCGGAACCAGGTAAGCCGCGCCGGATGATCTGGCAGAGTTTGGGCGTGGTCCGCCGCCTGCCGGTCATGCGCCACGCAGTCCCAGCTCCCGCACAGACACCCGGGCGGCACCTCCTGCGCACCCGCACCCCCCAGCCCGCCCTCATCCGGCTGGTGCCTCCGGGCACACGGCCTGGCCTGCTACTCGCCGCGGCAGATCGAACGGGCTTATGACCTGCCTTCGCTGTACGCCAGCGGCCTGGATGGCCGGGGCCGCACGATCGTCATCGTGGACACGTTCGGGTCCCCGACCATCCGTCATGACGTGGGCGTCTTCGACCAGCGCACCGGGCTGCCTGCGCCGCCGTCGCTGCGCGTGCTGCAGCCCGTGGGCAGGGTGCCGCCTACAACCCGCATGACCAGGACATGGTGGACTCGGCCAGCGAGACGACCACGGACGTGGAGGCCGCCCACGCGATGGCCCCCGGAGCCAGCATCCTGCTGGTCGAGACGCCCGTGGCCGAGACCCTCACCGGGGGTGGGTTCCCGCAGTTGGTGGCCGCTGAGAACTACGTGGTCACGCACGATCTCGGTGACGTCATCAGCCAGAGCTTCGGCATCCCGGAGCAGAACTTCCCGGGCCGGGCCGCCATCTTGCGGCTGCGCTATGCCTACCTCGATGCGGACCGGCACCACGTCACTGTGCTGGCCGCCGCCAATGATTTCGGGGTCACCGGCCCCGCGAGGTCCGGCGGCCTGTTCCGCACCCAGCCGGTCGTGGACTGGCCGGCCTCCGACCCCCTCGTCACCGGCGTCGGCGGGACCAGGCTGCGCCTGACCGCGGGCGGCAGCCGCCTCTCCCCCGACTCCGCCTGGAACGAGAGCGGCAACCCCGTCGTCGCCCGGTACGCCGGGGCCAGCAGCGGCGGCGCATCGGCGATCTTCACCCGGCCTGCCTACCAGGACCCGGTGCGCACGGTCGTCGGGAACCGCCGCGGCGTCCCGGACGTGGCGCTAGGCCTGCACACCCGGCTGGGCCTGGTCAATCCGCTGCTCTACCGGCTGGAGCAGGACGCGCGCCGGGGATCGTGCACGTCACCCAGGGCAGCAACACCATCAGCTTCAGGCAGGACCGCAAGACAATCACGGTCACCGGCTACCCGGCCAGGCCCGGATACGACCTCGTCACCGGGGTCGCCACCATTGATGCCGCCCGGTTCGTCCGTGCTCTGCGGGCCCTGCTGCCCGCGGCCTCGTGCCCACAGCACGCTGGCCACACATGCGGCTCCGCCGGCCAGCAGGCGTCAGGACGTCCGGCGTTCTGCCCGCCGGCGCATCCTGACCTGCTCTGCGGCATCCAGGCGCCAAGCTGATCGCTGGCGGCCGGCCTGATGAATGGCGCCCATTCCCGGGCAGCGGCCAAGGACAAGTCCAGATCCGGTAAGGCGGTCGCAGGGCTGGGGCCATTGGCCACGGTTGGTGGACAATAGGGGCGGACCCCGGCCCCGGGCCGGGCCGCTCCACGCGGTGGGCCACCGGCACTCCAGCGAGGGCGGGTGCTGGCGTGGGCCAAGCGGAGGGGCAGGGCACGTGGCGGCGGCGCTGAATACCGGGCGGCTCCCGTCCCGGCTTGTTCCGCTGGTCGGACGGCAGCGCGAGCTCCGGGATGTGCTGGAAAGCCTGCCGCGCAGCCGGCTGCTCACGCTGACGGGACCGGGCGGAACCGGGAAAACCCGGCTGGCCCTGGCCGTGGCCAGCGCGGCCGGGCCGTCCTTCTCCGCCGGCGCATGCTGGACTGAGCTGGCCCCGCTCGATGATCCGGCCATTGTCGGCGAGACGGTGGCCGCCCGGCTCGGCGTGCCTGACAACCTGGGGCGGGACGCCGCGGAGAGAATCGCCGAGCACGTGGGTGACTCATCGCTGCTGCTCATCCTGGACAACTGCGAGCATCTGACGGCCGCCGCAGGCGGCCTCGCCGAACGGCTCCTCGGCGTTTGCCCGGCCCTGTCCATCCTCGCGACCAGCCGTGAGGTACTCGGCGTGGACGGGGAGCGGAACTGGCCGGTGCCGCCGCTCTCGCTGCCCCAGGAGGGGCCGGCGCCGACCGTGTCCGAGCTGGCCGGGTACGACGCGGTGCGGCTCTTCGAGCAGCGGGCGCAGCTGGTGCTGCCGTCGTTCCGGCTCACCGGCGACAACGCCGCCGCCGTGCTGCAGGTGTGCCGGCGAGTCGACGGGCTGCCGCTCGCGATCGAGCTGGCCGCCGCGCGGATGCGCATCCTCTCGGCCGGCCAGCTGGCGGAGCGGCTGGACGACGTGTTCACGGTCCTGGTGGGCGGGTCCCGCTCGGCGCCGCTCCGGCACCAGGCCCTGCGCGGGACCCTCGACTGGAGCCATGACCTGCTCGCTGACGACGAGCGGGCGGCCTTCCGCCGCCTGGCCGTGTTCACCGGTGGTTTCACGCTGACCGCCGCCGAGCAGGTGGTGGCGGCCGGGGATATCCGCCGGGAGCAGGCCCTGGACCTGCTGGCCCGGCTGGCCGACAAGTCGCTGCTGCGCGTGGACCACACCAGCGACGTGCGGTATCACCTGCTGTTCAACGGTCCGCGACTACGCGCGGGACCGCCTGGCCGAGGCGGGGGAACAGGATGCCGCACGGCAGGCCCATCTCCACTGCTACGTGGCCGTGGTCGAGGAGGCCGGGACGCGGATCGACCGCGGCGCGCCGGGCCAGGGCCCCGGCGGGCTGGAACGCGAGCTGGACCGCCTGGACACGGAAACGCCGAACATCCGGGCGGCGCTGGAGTATGCCCGCGAATGCGGGGACGCGATCGCGGCACTGCGGATCGCGGGGCCGCTGGGCCACTACGCCTACCTGCGCGGCCACTACCAGGAGGTCCGGCAGTGGATGGACGCCGCGGTCGCGGATGGCCCGCACGCACCCCCGGCGCTGCGGGCCAAGGCGCTGCTCGGCAGCGGGCGTCTGGCGTTCCTGCAGTGCGACTACGTGGCTGCGGTCCGCCGCCTGGATGCCGCGTTGCGCATCTTCCGGGACGCCGGGGATGCCCGTGGGGTCGCCGACACGCTCCAGGTACTCGGCGGCGTGGCCCGGGAGCACGGCCGGTACGCCCGCTCGATGGAACTGCACGCTGAGGGGCTGGCCCTGGCCGAGGCCATCGGTGACCGCTGGTCAGCGGCACGGGCGCACGGCTACCTGGGCTTCGCCTCGTGGCTGCAGTGCGACTTCGCCCGGGCCAGCGCGGAGTGCGGCACGGCCCTGGCCATATTCCGTGAGCTCGAGGACGTGGAGGGCATCGCATGGTCACTGATCAGCCTGGCCGCGGTCGCGCGCTACCAGGGGCACCGCGAGCAGGCGGCTGCGCTGCTGGCCGAGAGCCGGTCGTCGTCGGAACGGATCGGCTTCAACGAGGGGGTGGCCTGGTCGCTCGAGCAGCTGGGGCTGCTCGCGACCGAGGACGGTGACCCCTCGGCCGGGCCGTTGCTGGTCCGCAGCCTCGCGGTGCATCGTGACCTGCACGACCGGTGGCGGATGTCCAGCGTGCTGGAGGACCTGGCCGCGCTGTCACTCGCCCGGGGCGGCGCGGCACGGGCGGCGCGGCTGCTCGCGGCGGCCGGGGCGATCCGGGAGGCGATCGGCACGGTGATCCCGCCCTGCGAGGCCGAGCAGCACACCCGGACCCTGGGGGCGGCGCAGGCCGCACTCGGCGCAGACGCTTTCGCCGCTGCCTGGCAGGAGGGGCTGCTGGGCTCCGCCGACGCCCTGCTGGCTGAACTGCAGGCGGAATGGCCGGCCGGGGACATCCCGGCCGGCGGCCCGACGGCGTCACCAGCCGGCACCACCCAGGCCGAAGCCGCGCCAGCCGGCACCACCCAGGCCGGCACCACCCAGGCCGAAGCCGCGCCAGCCGGCACCACCCAGGCCGGCACCACCCAAGCCGGCGACGCACCGGCCCGCACCACAACGGCCAGGACCACGGCACCCCCGGCGCCCCCCGCGCCGCTGCGCATCCGGGCCCTCGGCGCGGCTTCCGTGCACCGCGCGGATGTCCCGCTGACGGCCGCGGACTGGGGCTACGCCAAGCCGCGGGAACTGCTGTTCCTGCTCATCGCGTCGCCGCCGCTGACCCGCGAGCAGATCGGCACGGCGCTCTGGCCCGACCAGCCGCGCCAGCAGCTGGGCAACGCGCTGCACACCGCGTTGCGGGGGCTGCGCCGCGCGCTCGGGCACCCGGGGTGGGTGCGGTACGCAGACGGCCGCTACAGCTTCAACCCCGAGTGGCAGCACGACTGCGACCTCGAGTCGTTCGAGCAGGCCCTGGCGGCCGCCCGGAAAGCCCGCCCCGCGGCGGCGGCCCTCCCCGACCTGCAGCGTGCCGTCGCCGCCTACGGCGGCGATTTCCTCGACGGCCTGGCCGCGGGTGAGTGGGCGCAGGCACGCCGGGCGGAATTGCGCCGCAGCTTCGAGTCGGCCCTGCTGGCCACCGGCCGGCTGCACGTCGCCGCGGGCCGGCCCGGCCCGGCGGCCGTGGCCTTCCGCCGGGCGGTAGCTCATGAGCCGCTGAACGAGACCGCGCACCGGGAACTGATGAGCTGCTGGGAGCGCCTCGGTGAGACGCCCCGCGCCGTCCAGCATTACCAGGACCTGGTCGAGCTGCTGAAAGACCAGGTCGGGGTGCCTCCCTCGGACGAGACAACGGCGCTGTACCGGCGGCTGCTGGACAAGCGGTAGACCCCCCCGCGAATCCCCCCAGTTTCCCCCCGCGCTGGCCCTTTCCCCCCGAGCCCCCTGGAACCATGGCGCGAACAGCCCGGCCCGGCCGTGTACCCGCACTCGGCCGGGCTGCCCACTGGAGCCGCCCCGCCGCTGGCGCGGCGCACGACCCCGCGCCTGGCGTGGCCCGGAACGGAGGTGCTGGCTCTGTCCGATCCGATCGGGCCTCCGGCCGCCCGCCGGCCGGAGGAGGCCCTGGAACTGGTCAGCCTGGCGCTCAGTGATGGTGACCTGGAAGCGGCGGTTGCCCAGTACGAGCGCGGGGCGCTGCTCCAGCCGTGGGCCGCCGAGCCAGCTCAGGCAGCCACCATCCGCGGCCTGCTCACCGGCCTCATGGCCTTGCGGCTGCCCCTGCCGGTCACGGTCTGCGCCGTGCTGCCCGCCGGTGACCTGGCGCTGGTGCTGGCCGAACGCCGGATCTCCGGACGTGCCCCGGACGGCCGCACGGTGGAACTGTGCGGGCTCGGCTCCACGATGGTCCGCAGGCAGCCCGGCGGCTCGTGGTGCATCGTGGCGGATGCCTGGCGGCTGGACGGATCAGGCATCACCAGCTGACCCTGGCCGGGCCTCCTCGCGAAGGCATCCCGTGGTTCCCCTGTAACACCCGGTGAATCCCCCCGGGCCGGGAGCGAGGCTTTGGTCCGACGGGGAACCACGGCGAGCGGCCCGCCCGGAATGGCACTACACCGCCCGCCAGGCAAAGCACGAGAAAGGACCCACCCATGAACGCTGCCGACCGCACGAGTGACGTTGCCGCGGCCGACGGATCCGGACGCCGCTCCCGCTGGGCGAGGCCGATGCGCCTGGGCGTGGCCGCGCTGGCCTCGGGGGCGCTGGCCGCCACCGGCGCCCTGACCCTGCTCGCCCCGGCTGGCGCGAGCACGCACAGCAGCACCGCCGCGTACAACTTCCGCACCCTTAACAACCACCGCGACGTGACCTTCAACCAGCTGCTCGGGATCAACAACAACGGCGTGATCGCCGGGTACTTCGGCTCGGGCGCGCAGCACCACCCGAACAAGGGCTACCAGCTGGTGAAGCCGTACCGCCAGGGCAGCTACCTCAACGAGAACTTCCCGGGCTCGAAGCAGACCCAGGTCACCGGCCTGAACGACAACGGCATCACGGTTGGCTTCTGGTCAACCCAGAACAAGGCCAATCTGGCCAACAACAACTTCGGGTTCTACGCCCGGAACGGCCACTTCCACGTGGTCAACTACCCGACCGGGGACAACGCCAGCCCGCAGGTGGACCAGCTGCTCGGCGTCAACGACAGCGGCATCGCGGTCGGCTTCTACACCAACGGCCAGGGCAGCAACCGGGGCTTCGAATACAGCATCAACACCCACGTCTTCAGCCGGGTGCTGGTCCCCGGCGCGCCGGGCGGGACCAAGGGCCCCAGCCTGACCGCGGCGGCGATCAACAACAACGGCACCGTGGCCGGCTTCTACGTCACCTCCGGCGGCGCTACCGACGCGTTCGTGAAGAAGACGAGCGGCCGCTTCATCAAGATCGCCTTCCCCGGTGCCGCGATGACCCAGGCATTCGGGATCAACGACAACGGCGAGGTCGTGGGCGCCTACACGCTGGGCAGCGGAAGCACCGCTACCACGCACGGCTTCACCTGGCATAACGGTCACTTCACCACCGTGGACGACCCGCACGGCGTGGGCACGACCTTCATCAACGGCGTGAACAACGCCGGTGACCTGGTCGGGTTCTACACCGACTCGGCCGGCAACACCGACGGGATGCTCGCCACTCCCTGACGCACCGGCCGCCGGCGGCACCGCCGGCTCACCGCCCTGGGGCGGGCCCGCACGGGCCCGCCCCAGCTCTATGGCCCGGCTCTCGGGGGCGCCGGGCCAGGTGATTGCGCGGGGCCGTCCGGCCGGGTCCCTGCGGGGACTCTTGCCGCATGCTGCTAAGAAGGGCCATGGACTATGACCAGATCGATGTGCTGGACAAGGGCACCGTGTGGCAGGGCGGAGCGGTGGATGCCACGATTGACGGGCCCCCGTTCGCCGGGCCGCTCCTGGTGGTCTGCATGGACCGCGGCGAGGACAACGACCAGTTCATCAACCACTCCACGGTGGAGGGCGTGCTCGCGGTCTGGATCGAGGACGTGCCGGACGGCTGCCTCAAGGACGGCGTCCTCACCGGCCTGGCCGACGCCATCGTGGCCTGGCTCAACGATGGCGGCAACGTTTACCTGCACTGCCACCACGGGGTGAGCCGGGCCAGCTACATCGATACCGCGGTGCACTGCCGGGCGCTGGGGATCGGCGCCGACGAGGCGCTCGCCCGCATCAAGGCCAAGCGGCCCATCGCCGACCCGAATCCCGGTTTCCTGGCCCAGCTCCAGCGCCTCTGGCCATGACGCGTGCCTGGACCGAAACGGACGGCCCAGGCGGCACTACGTGAGCCCCGTCAAAGGTTGTCTGCCCCGGGCCGCCCGATGCGTGCGGTAACGGCAGCCGGTCAGTCAGCAGACGCGGCGCGCGGCCGCCGGGCCAGCCGCGCGAGGACGGCGATCCCGAGCACGCCCCCCGGCACCAGCGTGACCAGCGTGGGCAGCTGGTACCGCCAGGAGAACTCGAACAGGTCGGAGATGAGCAGGACCGCCGCACCGGAGACGGTGAACAGCAGGCAGGCCAGGGCGAGCTGCCGCGTCCCCGGGTCCGCGCGCCACCGGCGCCGGACGAGGACGAGCGATCCCGCCGCCCCGGACACCGTGAGCAGCATGAGCAACGGGCCGGGTGTGTAGCCACCACCGAGCTGGTAGCCCCGCAGGAACCCGGCGACCGGCCGCCACACGGCCGGCGTTCCCCCTCCATAACGTCCCACCGCGGTCGTGATGACCCCCTCGGACGCATGCGGCGGGAAGTACGGGAAGGAGGTCTGGAACTGCCACCGGGAGATGGGCGTGTCGCCCGGGCTGGTGTCCCGGGTCAGCGCGAACGCCTTCACCACGTCCCGGCCGTACGCGCGGAGCAGCCGGATCGGCTGCTGGGTCAGCACCCGGTGGTTGAAGTCGGCGAGCAGGCTGTCAGTCTCGGCCCGGGGCAGGTTGGTGTAGTAGGGCTGGACTGGCGAACCCGGCTGGTACTCGAGCCAGTCCGGTCCCCGGGCCTGCTGGGCCGGGGTCGGGCACAGCGCCCGCTCGGCCGCCGGGAGCCTGATCGTGGAGCAGTCCACCGCGGCCGCGGTCCGGCCGTAGAACGAGGTGACGCCGGTGTGTGACAGGAAAAACTGCCCGGCCACCAGGTAGGAGACGGTGCAGTAGACCAGGATGGGCAGCACGAACGCGCCGCAGAACACCGCCGCCTTGCCCAGGGCGGGCCGCCATCCGCCGCCCGCCACGAGCAGGTAGATCACGCCGGGCAGGATCAGCGCCTCGCCGACCTGGGCCACGGTGGCCGAGGTGCCCAGCACCACACCGGCCGCGACGGCCCGCCGCCAGCCCGCCGCGGGCCGCCATGCCAGGATGGCCAGGCCGGCCACGATCAGCGCCTCGAACCAGGTGCCGGGCATGACGCTCTGCTCGCTCTGCAGCTGGTAGGCGTCGAGCAGGACCGGGGCGACGGCGAGCGCGGCCAGCCAGCGGGACACCCCGCGGCGGAGCAGCAGCACGTACAGCAGCACGGCCATGGCCAGGCCGAGCAGGTGCTGGACCGCGGCGACCGCGTTGAAGTTGGCCGCGAACAGGATGGCCCGCAGCGGCCCCTTGTAGCCGACCGGGTCCATCCCCTCGGCGTTGTACAGGTACCGGCCGGTGTCGATGTAGAACAGCGCTGGCCGGTAGGCGAGCTGGGTGAGCACCCGGAGCACCAGCCCGGCGGCGAGCAGCACGATGGCCAGCCAGTGCCGCCGCCACAGGGCGGCCGGGGCTCCCGGCGCGCGCAGCGCGGTCACCTGCGCCACCGGCCACCGGGTCACGCCCCGCGGGGCGTGACCGGACTGGACGTCAACCGCGGCGGGCTTCACTGCCCGGTCCTCTCAGACGTCATGCGGCGGAACGGCAGCATCAGGTTCCCGGGACCGCGTGCCCGCCACTGGACAGGCAGAGCGCCAGGAAGACGGTGACGATGGTGAGCCAGCGGGTCATCCGGTTGCGCGGCACCTGGGTCAGCGCGGCCCAGGCCACGGCGGTGTACCAGGCGAACACCCAGGGGGCGACCAGGATCCAGGCGAAGGTCAGTGCGAACGGGGCGACCACCTCGCGCGGCTGGTCCGCGGAGATCCGCTGGTATACCAGCCAGGCCACCACGAGCAGAGCGATCGGCCACAGGATGGAGATGATCAGGGTGATGGTGGGGTTGGGGTAATGGGCTCCCCACAGCTCGGCCAGCCTGAAAACCGACCATGGCGAGGGCGGCGTGATCAGTGCCAGCCCGCCGAACAGCGGCTTCAGCGCGCCGAGACCGTAGAAGCTGTACTGGATGACCAGGGTCAGCAGTGTCGTCCCGGCCATCAGCGCCACCCGGCGCCACTCCCGGCGCAGCAGCAGCGGCCAGGCCAGCCCCACCCCGATGAGGACGGCATAGATCTTCACCCCGGTGCCGAGGCCGATCAGCACGCCGACCAGGACGTCGCCCCACGCGGACGGCATCTTGCGGGCTACCTGGATCGCGCCGATCGCCGCGGCGGCCACGAAGGTGTCCAGGTGGCCGCCGCTGACCAGGGCCAGGATCAGCACCGGGTTCGCGGTCCAGAACAGGGTGGCCCGCACCGGGTCGTCGGAGGTGAGCAGGAGCAGCACGCCGACGCCGATGAACACCAGGCCGTTCAGGATCATCCAGACCCAGACGGTGGTGTTGACGTCACCCCGGCCGATGGCCGCGGCGAAGGCCTGGAACAGCGTGGCCACCGGGCCGTACACAGACGGCTGGTTCTTCCACATGGTCCCGACCGCGTTGGTGTACGCCGGGTCGCCCCACGCCTGCGGGCCGGTGGTGTAGGGGTTGCCGCCCTGGGCGGCGATCCGGCCGTAGGCGGCGTAGCTGGCCACGTCCGAGGAGCCGACCGGGGTCAGGCAGACCATGATCCCGACGATGACCGCGCTGGCCAGCAGCAGGTGACGCGGGTTGGGCCGCCAGCCCTGGCTGTGCGCCCACATCATCCCGGCCAGCCCCAGGCAGGCCAGGATCAAACTGCTGTAGAGCATCAGGCTGGCCAGCACGGTCTGGTGGACTAGCGACGGGAGCAGCGACAGCGGCAGCCGGACCCCGATGGTCTCGGCGTTCGGCGAGGTTGCGCCGAGCAGCATGCCCAGCAGCAGCCCGGCTCCGGACAGGCTCACCGCGACCTTGGGATTGGCCAGGCGGCTCCAGGCGAGCTTGCGGATGAGCGTGCTCATCAGCCGCTCGATCGGGCCCGGCGGCCCCTTCCGGTCCAGCGGCCCAGGCGTCCTTGTCCGCCCGGCGGACCCTACCGATCCAGGTGGGTCTGCCGGGTGGGCGGACACTTGTGTCACGTGGGCCGCACCTCCACTGGCGAAAGCTTCGTGGTTTCCCCGGAAGCCCAGGCATGCCGCGCGCCGGTGCCGGGCTCCCCGGGATGCCTGCCTCCAAGCCCGGCTAGCTGGGCCATGACCAGCCTAGGGCGGCATTCAAGTACCCCACGCCGGGTTAGCTCAACATTTGCGCTGAGTTGGCCCCCAGGAACTGGCGCCAGCAGGCCCGGGCAATCACGCCATAGTGGTTCTTTAGCCGTAATTTGACCAAGGCCAGACTAGCAGCCGCCCTTCCGCCCCTGCCGGGCCGCCCGGAACACGGCGGCCCGGCAGGGATGTCGATAAGGCACGGGGTCGTTCGTGTAGCAGACAGACGCTGGCCTGCCGGCCAGCGGCACACTGAGGAGGACACCGATGCAGCAGTACCTGCTGAGCATCTACCAGCCGGCCGGGGACCCGCCCCCGCCCGAGGTGCTGGGGCCGGTCATGGAGAAGGTCACCGCCTGGGATGCGGAACTCAAGGCCGCCGGGGCCTGGGTCTTCACCGGCCAGCTGCACCCGCCGGGCACCGCCACCGTGGTCCGGGACCGCCAGGGCGAGATGATCGTCACGGACGGGCCGTTCATCGAAGGGAAAGAGCACATGGGCGGGTTCGTCGTGATCGCCGCGCCCGACCTGGACGCCGCGCTGGAGTGGGCCCGCAAGTTCTCCGCGGTGACCACGCTCCCGGTCGAGGTGCGGCCGGCGCTCGGCGGCACCGGCGGCTGAGCATGTCCGTGCCCGCCGCGCAGATCGCCCGGATCTTCCGGGAGGAGTACGGGCGGGCCGTTTCCGTCCTGGTCCGCGCCCTCGGTGACATCGACCTGGCCGAGGACGCGGCCCAGGACGCGTTCACCGAGGCGGTGCGGCGCTGGCCCGACGCCGGCCTGCCGCCCAGCCCGGCCGGGTGGATCATCACCACCGCCCGGAACCGGGCCATCGACCGGCTCCGCCGGGAGGCGTCCAGGGACGACCGGCAGGCCCATGCGGCCCTGCTGCACGGCCCCGGCCAGCCCGGTGGCGGCACCGCGGAGGAGGGACCGGTGCGCGACGACCGGCTGCGCCTGATCTTCACCTGCTGTCATCCCGCGCTCGGCACCGGGGCCCAGGTGGCACTGACACTGCGGCTGCTCGGCGGGCTGAGCACCGCGGAGATCGCCCGCGCGTTCCTGGTCACCGAGACCACCATGGCCCAACGCCTCGTCCGGGCCAAGGCCAAGATCAAGGCCGCGCGGATCCCCTACCGGGTGCCCGGGGAGGCCGACCTGCCCGCCCGGCTGCGCGCCGTGCTGGCGGTGCTCTACCTGATCTTCAACGAGGGGTACACCGCCACCTCGGGCGATCAGCTGTCCCGGGCCGGGCTGTGTGCGGAGGCGATCCGGCTGGGCCGGCTGCTGGCCCGGCTGATGCCGGACGAGCCCGAAGCCGTGGGCCTGCTCGCGCTCATGCTGCTCACCGAGTCGCGGCGGGCTGCCCGCAGTACCCCGGACGGCACCCTGGTGCTGCTGGCCGACCAGGACCGCAGCCAGTGGGACGGGCCGCTGATCGCCGAGGGCCAGGCCCTGGTCCGGCAGTGCCTGCGGCGCGGCCAGCCCGGCCCCTACCAGATCCAGGCGGCGATCAGCGCGGTGCACAGCGACGCGCCGCACCCGGCCGCGACCGACTGGCCGCAGATCGTGGCGCTCTACGACCAGCTGCTGGCGGTCGCGCCCAGCCCGGTGGCGGCGCTGAACCGCGCGGTGGCGGTGGCCGAGGTGGACGGGCCGGAGGCCGCCCTCGCCCTGGTGGACGGGCTCGACCTCGGCGGTTACTACCTGTACCACGCGATACGCGGTCACCTGCTGCGGCGGCTCGGCCGGGACGCCGAGGCGGCGGCCGCGTACGACGCGGCCCTGGCCCGCACCGGCAACGCGGCCGAGCAGGCCTTCCTGCGCCGCACCCGGTCCGCCCTCGCCGCCCGCCGTCCCGACAGCAGTTAGGCTGGGACCCCCTATGAGGGGCCCGATCCTAACTGCTCCTGAGATGGCTACCCGCCGGGGAGCCGGGCGGCCAGCTGCAGCTGCGGCACGTCCGGGCCTGCCGCGCCGGGCATTCCGGCCAGCACCGTGGTGCATCCCTGGCACGCGGAGTGGTACACGAAGTAACTCGGGATGCTCGGCGAGTCGGTCGGCGGGTTGGTGGACAGCAGCACCGGCGGCCGGGGCGGCTGATTGAAGTTGAAGTCCTGCACCAGGTTGCCGAGGATGGGCACGTCCTCCCGCACGTCCGGGCGCCGGTCCGGGCGGCCGTCGGTCTTCGGGTTGAGCCGGTCGCCGTGCAGGAAGTCGTCCTCGATGAACTTGAGGTAGGCGTCGCTGCTCAGGATCTGGTGGTCGATGTAGCCCTTCCGGGCGTACGGCGAGATGGTGATGGCCGGCACCCGCAGGCCGTACCCTTCCTGGTCCACCGCCGGGGGCACCACGTGGTCGTAGAAGCCGCCCCAGTCGTCCCAGGTGAGGAAGATCGCGGTGGAACTCCAGTCGGGGCTCTTCATCGCCGCGTTGACGACGGCCGTGACGTAGGCCTGGCCACGGTGCACGCTGGCCGGCGGGTGGTCGCTGTCCGGCCCGGACGGTGTGACCCAGCTGACCGCGGGCAGGGTGCCCGCCTTGGCCTCGGCGAAGTAGCTGCTCAGCGAGCGGATGTTGTGCAGCTGGTGGTCGGCCTGCACATCGCCGAACAGCGGCAGCGGATTCCAGATGCCGGGGGTCTGCACGTTCTGCTTGACCGCCGCACAGGTCTCGGCCGAGTCGTTGCCGCAGTCCGGCTGCACGCCGGCCTGTATGTAGTAGGACCAGCTGACGTGGTGCACGTACATCAGCCAGGTGAGGTCGGTCCAGGCCAGGTCGATGCTGGTCTTGCCGGTGCGCAGTTCCTTGTCCACCGCCTTCTGGAAGGTGGTCACCCCGTAGGGCCCGACGATGTTGGTGGCGCAGCTCATCGGCGAGCGGTTCCGGCACCTGGCCGACCAGGCCGACACCATGTACAGGTGGTCCGGCAGGGACCACGACTTCACCGGCTCGAACATGTGGTCGTCGAGCGCGAAGTCCTTCGCGTAGGTCCAGTAGTTCGGGATCTCCGCGGCGGTATGGTAGCCCATCACGTCCGGCGTGCCGGACACGGCACAGGCCGGGTCATCCGGGACGTTGCAGGTGGAGCGGGCGGCGTCCCGCTGCCTGATGAAGCCGTTCATGGCGCCGCCGTTCACGTCGGCCACCGCGTTGACCTCGCCGTGCGGCCCGCCGCCGTTACGGTCGGATTTGTCATGGTAGGGGCGGGTGCACCCGCTCTTCGGGTCGGGCATGCACACCGTGAACTTCCCGTCCTTCCTCGGGATGCCGTCGGCGCCGGGATAGGTGCCGAAGTAGCTGTCGAACGACCGGTTCTCCTGCATGACGATGATCACGTGCTTGATCTTGTGGATGCCGGAGGGCACCAGGTAAGTGCCCGTCGGGCCGCCCACGACCTGGTTGGACGGGGTGGGCCCCGGATTGGCCCGGTACGCGCTGGAGCCGGGCGACGTGCACGCGGCCAGCAGGCCGGCCAGGATCAGGCCGCCCACCACGCCATGCCACGACCAGACGCCGACGCGCCTCGATGTCATCCGTGAGCCTTTCCGCTGGCCGGAACCAGACGTCCGGCATTGAGCGCCCGTATCGGCGCACACTGGCCCCCCGGCGGAAAAATACCCGAAACCGGGGGTACTCAGTGCTCACACCGAGTACCCGCGATTGAGGGTTACATCACGGACTTGCTAACTGCCGGTAATCACCCTCGCTAGGTGGAAGATACTGGCGGGTGCCGTGTTGCTGCCCGAGTAGGTGGCGGTGAAGCCGACCGTGACCGAGCCGCCGGCCGGGATGCTGCCGTCATAGGAGGCGTTGGCCACGGTGACCGCCGCCCCGGACTGGGTGCGGCTGCCGTTCCACAGGCTGCTGATCTTCTGGTTACCGGGGAACGTCCAGCCGAGGTTCCAGCCGCTGAGCGCGGCCGGGCCGGTGTTCTTCACCACGACCTGGCCCTGGAACCCGCCCGGCCAGCTGCCGGTCACCGAGTAGCTGGCCGAGCAGGCGGCCGTCCCGGTGACGCTGGGTGACGGGCTCGGGGACGGGCTCGGCGAGGTGGTCCGGGTCGGGCTGCGCGACGGCGACGGGCCGGCGCCGTTGACGTTCACCGAGAAGGAGCTGGTGGCCAGCCCGGCCCCGCCGGCCACAGCTCGAAGCCGGCTTCCACGTCGATCAGGTACCAGCTGCTCTGCGCGTAGCCGCGGCTGACCATGTCCCCGGTCAGCGTGCCGATCTCCAGGTTGCTCACCGAGGTGGTGCCGCTGGTCATGCCTGATTTGTTTCAGGAACGATCCAGCGCACGGTCCAGGTTGACGGCCGCGCTGATCAGGGCCAGGTGGGTGAACGCCTGCGGGAAGTTGCCCAGCGCCTCCCCGGACGCGCCGATCTGCTCGGCGTACAGCCCGAGGTGGTTCGCGTAGGTGAGCATCTTCTCGAAGATGGTGCGGGCCTCCTTGACCCGGCCCGCCCGGGTCAGTGCCTCCACGTACCAGAACGAGCACAGGTTGAACGTGCCCTCCCCGCCGTCCAGCCCGTCGTGGCCGGTGATGGCGTACCGGTAGACGAGGCTGTCCGAGGTGAGTTCCGCGCCGATCCGGTCCAGCGTGGACAGGAAGCGCGGATCGGTCGGGCCGGCGAACTTCACCAGCGGCATGACGAGCACCGAGGCGTCCAGCAGCCGGCTGCCCGGGTGCATCATGTACGCCCGCAGTTCCGGGTCCCAGCAGGAGTCCTGGACGAACCGGTGCGCGGACGCGGCCAGCTTGCGCCACCGCTCCACCGGCGCGGGCAGGCCGCGGTCCCGGGCCAGCCGGCCTGCCCGGTCGTAGGCCACCCAGGTCATCAGGGCCGAGTAGGTGAACCGCTGGCGCGGGCCCCGGATCTCCCATACCCCCTCGTCCGGTTCCGCCCAGTGCCGCGACAGCCAATCCAGCCGCTTGGACAGCCCGACCCACAGGTCGTAGGAGATCGGCACCTCCCGGTTGTAGAGGTAGACCGAGTCCATCAGCTCGCCGTACACGTCGATCTGGCGCTGCTGCACGGCGTTGTTGCCGATCCGCACCGGCCGCGACCCGCGGTAGCCCTCCAGGTGATCCAGCACGGTCTCGTGGATGTCCTCCTGGCCGTCCACCCCGTACATGATCATCACGTCGCGTTCCCTGGTCGCCGACTCGCAGCGGCGCTGCACCCACTCCATGAACGAGGCGGCCTCTTCCAGGAAGCCCAGGGTCATCAGCGCGTACACGGTGAAGGCGGCGTCGCGCAGCCAGGCGTACCGGTAATCCCAGTTCCGCCCGCCGCCGAGTTCCTCCGGCAATGAGGTGGTGGGCGCGGCCACCAGGGCGCCGGTCGGATGGTACACCAGCAGCTTGAGGGCGAGCGCGGACCGCTGCACGGTCTCCCGCCAGCGGCCGCGGTAGCGGGACTGGCTGACCCAGCCCTGCCAGAAATCCGAGGTCAGCGTGAACGCCTCGGCCGTCTCCCCGGGGCCCAGCGGCCGCACCTCACCCAGCCATTCCAGCTGGATGTCCACGGACTCGCCCTCATCCAGGGTGAACGTCGCGGCGACTCCGGACTCCTCCGCCTTGAGCGGCACCGTGGTGCGCAGCACGCAGCGGCCGGCCGGGGACTCGAACACCGCGCCGGTCCCCGGGATCACCGTCACGGTGTGCGGCGCGCGGCCGTAGTCGAAAGCGGGGTGGCAGGCCAGCTCGAAGGTGGCCCGGCCGCGCACCGCCCGGGCCTGGCGGACCAGCAGGTCCCTGGCCTTCCCGGTGCTGCGGGTCTCCGGGACCATGAAGTCGATGACCTCACCGACCGCCTCCGCCCCCAGGAACCTGGTCAGCAGGATGTTGGTATCCGGCAGGTACATCTGCTTGGGCCGGCTGGTGCTCCGGCTGGACAGCGAGAAGTAACCTCCTTTGCGCGCGTCCAGCAGCGCGCCGAACAGGGACGGCGCGTCGAACCGGGACGGGCAGTACCAGTCCACGGTCCCGTCCGTGCCGACCAGCGCCACGGTCCGCAGGTCGCCGACGATCCCGTGCTCCTCGATTGGCAGGTAGCCGGCGGGCGGGGTGCCGGGACGGCCGGGTGCGGCTGAGGGGTGACCCATGCTTTCAATGATCCGTTCCTGCAGTTACATCCGCGTTTCCGCGGCGGCACTGGTCTGGACCACCCGGCATGGAGTGATGCCGAGTCACCGGCCTGGCGGCGTGGCGGGCCCGGCCGGCCCGCGCCGAAGTACTGCGGCTCGCCGCGTGGCGGGCCAGCCGGCCGGGGCTGGACGGCCCGGTGCCGCACCCGGTGACCTTCCAGCCGGTGCCCCCCGCGGTCACGGCCGGCCTGCTGATGGAGCACGTCGGCGAGGCACTGCGGGACGCCGCGGACCACGCCACGGTGACCGGCTTGCTCGCCGACGTCCCGGGCCGTGGGAACGGGGCCGCCTTCCAGCGGGCGGCGTACCGGGACTCCGGCAGCCTGGCGGGCGTCGTCACCCGGGCCGCGGCGGCCACCCGCGGTGCGCGGATCCGATCCGGAATCAGGTGATTACCGGCCCGCGTGTGGGTAGCGAGCAGGACGTGACAGTACGGGAGGATGCCCCCCGGGTCCTGGTGGTCGGCGGTGGCTTCGGTGGCCTGGCCGCGGTGGCCAGGCTGGCCCGCAGCGGATACCGGGTGACGCTCGCCGACCGGCATATCTACGCCACGTTCCAGCCGCTGCTGTACCAGGTGGCCACGGCGGGGCTGGCGCCCAGCGACGTCGCCTACCCGCTGCGCGGCTTCGCGCACAAGCAGCGGGCCCGGTTCCGGCACGGGGACCTGTCCGGCATCGACCCAGCGGCGCGGATCGCCGAGTTCTCCGACGGCGGCCGGGTCGGCTACGACTACCTGATCCTGGCCACCGGCGTGGCCGCGGCGTTCTTCGGGATCACCGGGGCCGCCGAGCACAGCTACGGTCTCTACACGCTGCATGACGCGGTCAGCCTGCGGGCACGGATCATGGCCGGGCTGGAGCGGCTCAGCATCGCGGCGCACGGCGAGGAGGTGACCGTCAGCATCGTCGGCGGCGGCGCCACCGGGGTGGAACTGGCCGGCACCCTGGCCGACCTGCGCAACCTGGCCCTGCCGGCGTCCTATCCGGACCTGGACCCGGGGGGCGTGCACATCCGGCTGGTCGAGATGGCGCCGGGCGTGCTCGGCCCGTTCGAGCCGAAGCTGCGCTCCTACGCCGCGCAGCAACTCCAGGCGCGCGGTGTGGACCTGCGGCTGAACGCCACCATCAAGGAGATCACCGCCCAGTCGATCATCCTGGACAGCGGCGAGGTGCTGCGCAGTGACCTGACCGCCTGGGCGGCCGGCATCTCCGGCCCGGCGCAGGCCCGGCAGTGGGGCCTGCCGCAGGGGCGCGGCGGCCGCCTGGTCACCGGGCCGGACCTGCGGGTGCAGGATCAGGACCGGATTTTCGCGATCGGCGACATCGCGCTCATCGACGGCTCCCCGCTGCCCCAGCTCGCCCAGCCTGCCCTGCAGATGGGGCGGCATGCCGCGGCGCAGATCCGCCGCCTGGAAGCCGGGCAGGAGACGGTCCCGTTCAGCTACCACGACAAGGGCATCATGGCCACCATCGGCAGCCGGTCGGCGGTGGTGCAGCTGAACCACGGAATCAGCTTCCGCGGCGCGCTGGCCTGGCTGGCCTGGCTCGCCCTGCACCTGATCACCCTGCTGGGCGGCCGGAACCGGATCAACGCGCTGATCAACCTGTCCTGGCGCTACCTGTCCTGGCAGCGCGGCGGCGGCATCATCGTCGGCGACGACCCGCCCGCGCCCGGCACCACTGGCCTGGGCACGGCCAGCCCGATGTCGCATGAGCGGCCGGTGCCCGGCCGGGAGCGGACGGGCGGCCAGCTGCCCGGGGCGGGCTAGCGCCCGTCCGGCGTCACCATCCGGCCACCGACGATCTGGGTCCGGCTCGACCCGATGACCAGGACGCTCTGCTCGGCCACCTCGTACGCCTCCAGGGCACCGAGGCTGGCCAGCCGCACCTGCTGCTCGGCGCGCTGCGCGTCCCGCACCACCGCGACCGGGGTGTGCGGGGCCCGGTACTGGCGGGCGATGGCCAGCACCTCCTCCAGCCGGGCGTCCTCCGGCTTCCCGGGCGGCATGCAGAAGGTGAGCACGAAATCGGCCGCCGCGGCCGCTCGGACCTGCGCCTCGATCACCGGCCAGGGTGTCTGCTCGCCCGGCGAGATCACCGCGTTGCCGCTGCCGAACGGGGCACCGAGCACGGCCGAGCTGGCCTGGCTCGCCGTGATGCCCGGCACCTCGATCACGTCGATATCCTCGGCGGCCAGGCTGAGTGCCAGGCTGGCCAGCGCGTAGGCCCCGGGGTCGGAGGGGAACGCGATGGCGACCGCCCGTCCCTGGCGCGCCTCCCCGACCGCGTCCTGGACGGAGGCTGCCTCGGTGCCCGGCGGCCCGCCCAGCACCCGGGTCCCGGGCCGGAGCAGATCGGCCACCTGGTCCAGGGACTGGCCGAGCCCGGCGACCACCGAGGCGCGGCGCAGTTCGTTCCGCGCCCGCGGGGTGAGCAGGTCACGGGCACCGGGGCCGATGCCGACCAGGGCGAGCCGGCCGCGCGGCCGCACCCGGGCGACGGCCACGTGCACGCCGTCCGCTGAGCGTTCCGGCACCACGAGGTCGTCCCCGCCCGCCAGCGCGGCGGCCTCGCCGCGCCGGCGCCGCGCCCGGCCGGCGGGCCGGCCGGGTAGGAGCGCACCGGCCAGCCCCGCTCCCCGGCGGCCTGCGCGATGGCGGGCTGGCTGCCCCGGTCACCGTTCCGGCTGCCGCCCCCGTCTTGCAGCACCGCCAGCGCGGCGACGCTGGCGGGCGACAGGCCAGCTTCGCCCAGCGCGCTGTCCACCACCTGCAGGATGTCCCCGGCCGCGGCGCGCTCCGTCGCATCCACCCCGATGACCAGCGAGGGCGGCCGGAGGATCGCGGTCCGCGGGGCGGCCGCCACCATCCGGTCGGTGACCAGGATGCGGTAGTTCCCGGCGTCGCCCACGGTGTCCGGCAGCGGCGGCAGCGGCCAGGTCTCGGCGGACTCCAGCCGGATCCGCTCGCCGTCCAGCAGGGCCCGGCTGACCGGCCCGATGGTGCCCTCGGTCGGCCAGCCCAGCGTGTCCAGGCCGGGCAGGCTGACGGCATCGGTGGCCGTGGTGATGACGGCGTCGGCGCCGAAGACCTCGGCCACCCTGGCCGCCAGCGCGTTCGCCCCGGCGGCGTGGCCGCCCACGACGGCCACCGCGCGCCGCGCCGACTCGTCCACGCAGACCACCGCGGGATCGGTCCACTTGCTGTCCAGCAACGGCGCGATGAGCCGCACGGTGGCGCCCACGGCCAGGAAGCACACCAGGCCGTCGCACTGCGCCCAGGCGCGTGGCAGCGCCTGCCGGGCCGGGCCGTCATAGGTGCGGGTCTGGCCCGGCCACGCGGCGGCCAGCCGCTTGGCGGCGGCCCGGCCGCCCGCGGTGACCGCGATGAGCCCGATCACCGGCGCCCCCCGCCACCCGGCCGCCGTGGAAGCCGTGAGCGCAGGTGTGGATGTGACCCGGGGAACATGGCACGACGCTACCTGCAACCTGCGCTTTGTGCCCGCCGGGGGGCCGCCATGCCTAAAGGGTTTTAGTCCTGTTCACCTGGCTCAGTAGCGCGCGCCCATGACCTTCTCGGCGAGCGGGTCCAGCCCAGGCCCTGCGCCGGGACCGTCAGCCCGCCCCGTGAAACAGTGCGCACGTCAGTTCCGTCCTCTTGCTCCAGCCGTTTCTCCCGACCCTAAGGCTGGGCGCTACCGGGCCTGCGGCCGCCCTGCCGGGCGGTCACAGCGGCCAGGACTCCTGGCGCCAGGCGGCGTCCCAGAACATCCACTCGTACCGGGTCGCGGCGGTGAAGCGGGCCCGGGCCCGGGCATCCTGCGGCCCGCTCAGGCTCCCCCCCACCGCATCGGCGAGGTCCAGGACCACGTCCACGTCGGCGGCGTACTCAGGCCCGGCGTAACTGTCGATCCAGCGCTGGTAGACGGCGTGCGGCGAGCCCAGCCGGGCCAGCCGCTGGCCGACTTCCGCGTAGATCCACATGCAGGGCAGCACCGCGGCCAGGCCCTCGGCGAAGTCACCGAGCACGGCCGCGGAGATCACGTAGCTGGTGTACGCCTGGGTGGTGGGGCCGGGCTGCGCGCTGGCCAGCGCGCCCGGGGCCGCGCCAAGATCGGCGGCCAGTGCCTCGTGCAACGCCGACTCGGCCGACAGGCCATCGGCGGCGTGCCTGGTGAGCAGCCGCGCCGCGGCCGGATCCGGTGCCTTCGCCCCGACCAGCGCCACCGCCTTGACGAACTCGCGGATGTAGTGCGTGTCCTGCGAGATGTAGTACAGGAACGCCTCCGCGGGCAGCTCGCCCGAGGTCAGGCCCTGGATGAAGGGGTGCGCCACGATGGCCGCGTAGATGCCGGAGATCTCGGTCCAGGCCTGGCCGGTCCAGCCTGTCCGGGACGGGGCCTGCGGCGGGGTGATCGCTGCGGGGGTCATGGTTCCTCCTTGCCGTTCCGCCGCGGCATTCATGGCATCTCAGATTTGAGATCTGACAGAAGCACACACGCTCGGCTCCGTCAAGAGCACCAGGAACCCCCGGCGGATTGGCGTGAGAGCTGGATCGCCCCAGGCGGATTACCGGCATGTTGCACCTGGTTAAATCCTTATGTCGCAGCTTGCCCAGCCGTGTAGCGCAAATTTAAGATCTTATATCTTGAGGACATAGCAGCCTGGGCCATCGCGTCGCGACGGACAACACTGCCGGAACAGGCCCCGGTCACGGCGCGATCCGGCGGTCATCCGGCCCCCGTGGCCAGCCCTTGTCAGCCCCGCGGCGGCGGCCATAAACTTGCCAGCCATAAGATCTGAGATCTTATTTTCCTAACGAGTGGGGATCTCCGTGCCGACTCCGGAACAGCTCAGCGCCCGCGTGGTGGCCGCCGTGAACACCGGCCGGCTGCTCGACCTGGTGCAGCAGGTATGCCGCATCCCGAGCGTGCTCGGCGAGGAGGGGCAGCTGGCCGGGTTCCTGCACGACGTGATGCGGGAGTCCGGGTTCGAGGCGACCAGCCTGCAGCCGGTGCTGCCGGAGCGGCCGAACGCACTCGGCGAGCTTTCCTTCGGCCCCGGCAAGCGAGTGGTGCTCACCGGGCACATGGACACCAAGCCGGTGTCCCACGGCTGGACGGTGACCACGCCGTTCTCCGGGGAGCTGATCGACGGCTCGGTGTACGGCCACGGGATCATGGACATGAAGGCGGCGCTGGCCTGCCAGATCGCCGCCATGGAGGCGTTGCGCGACAGCGGGGCGGACCTGGCCGGCACGGTCGCCATGGCCGCGGTCTCCGATCACATGGGCGACCAGCTCGGCTCCATCGCCTACTTCGACAGCTACCCGGCGGACATGGCCGTGCTCGGCGAACTGTCTGACAACGAGATCTTCCTCGGCCACCGCGGCCGTTACTACTTCGACGTCACCGTCCTGGGCAAGTCCGCGCACACCTGCCACAAGCCGCTCGCGGTGAACGCCAACGCACTGGCGGCGCACGCCCTCCTGGAACTGGAGGCATCGGCCTACACGCCGGGGCTGGAGGACTGGGTGCGGGACCTGTTCGGCCCGGAGACGTTCATCGTGCCCGGCCGGGTGTACGGGGGGCTGCCGCCCGGCGGCCCCTCGATGATCCCGGACGAGTGCGTGATCCGGGTGGACTGCCGTCCCCAGCCGGGCGTCACGGTGGAGGAGGTGCGGGCCGAGATCGGCCGCTGCCTGGACCGGGCCCGGGAGCGGGACCCGCGGCTGCGCGCCGAGGTGGTGCTGACCGACGTGAAGGACGGTTACCTGGCCGGGCCGGATGACGAGGTGGTCCGGCACATGCGGGACGCGGTGCGCGCGGTGCGCGGGGCCGAGCCGGACCTGCGGGTGGCGGGATGGCTCGGGGACACGGCCAGCTTCGGCGCTAAGGTGCCGACCGTCATCTTCGGCCCGGGCGGCGAGCCGGTGTACTGCCCGGACGAGCACCTGAGCGTGGCCGACATCGTCGAGGCCACCCGCGTGTACGCCAGCTTCGCCGCCGTCGCGCTGGCCCCGGACCGGGCCTGACCGGATGCGCATCGTGCTGGCCAAGCCGGGCCTGGACGGCCACGACCGGGGGGTCAAGGTGGTCGCGATGGCCCTGCGCGACGCGGGGGCGGAGGTCATCTACCTCGGGCTGCGCCAGTCCGCGGCCCAGATCGTGACGGCAGCCCGGGCCGAGGACGCGGACGTCATCGGCATCTCCGTGCTGTCCGGGGCGCACCTGGACCTCAGCAGGCAGATCCGGGACGCGCAGCGCACGGCGGGCGTGGCCGGCATCCCGCTGGTGGTCGGCGGGACCATCCCGCCGCAAGACGTGCGGGCCCTGGCGGGCCTGGGCGTGCGGGGCGTCTTCCCGGTGGGGACGCCGATCGCGGATGTGGTGCGGGGCGTCCTGGCCCTGAGCCCGGGAGGCAATACATGATCACGACCGACTCGGGCATCCCGGTCGAGCCCTGGTACGAGCCGCCCGGCGGCCCCGGCCCCGAGCTGGGCCGGCCCGGCGAGCCGCCGTTCACCCGCGGGCCGTACCGGTCCATGTACCGCGAGCGGCTCTGGACGATGCGCCAGTACGCCGGGTTCGGTTCCGCGCAGGACACCAACGCCCGGTACCGCTACCTGCTGGAGCAGGGCCAGACCGCGCTGTCCGTCGCCTTCGACCTGCCGACCCAGCTGGGCTACGACTCCACGCACGAGCTGGCCGGCAGCGAGGTCGGCCGGGTCGGGGTGGCCATCGACACGGCCGACGACATGGCCGACGTGTTCGACGGCCTGCCCCTGGAGGAGCTCTCGGTCAACTTCACCATCAACGCGACCGCGCCGGTGATGCTCGCCTTCTACCTGGTGGCCGCCGAGCGCCAGCGGGCCGACCCGGCCCGGCTGGCCGGCACGCTGCAGAACGACATCCTCAAGGAGTTCCTGGCCCGCAAGCTCTACGTGTTCCCGCCGGAGCCCTCACTGCGGCTGGCCGGCGACGTGGTGGAGTACTGCGTGCGCGAGCTGCCGCGGTTCAACCCGCTCTCGGTGACCGGATACCACGCCCGCGAGGCCGGCTGTGACGCGGTCACCGAGATCGGGCTCACCATGGCCGCGGCGATCGCCTACGCAGAGCACTTCACCGCCCGCGGGCTGGCCTTCGACTCGTTCGCCCCCCGGCTGTCCTTCCACTTCTCCAGCCAGCTGGACCTGTTCGAGGAGGCCGCCAAGGTCCGCGCGGCACGCCGCCTGTGGTACGAGATCGCCACCAGGCGGTTCAGGGCCGGCGCGGCGGAGTCCGGCCGGCTGCGCTTCTTCTCCGGCTGCTCGGGCGCGACCCTCACCGCCCAGCAGCCGCTCAACAACATCGTCCGGTCCACCTTGCAGTGCCTGGCCGCCGTGCTGGGCGGCGCCCAGTCGATCCACGTGATGGGCTACGACGAGGCGCTGGAGATCCCGACCGAGGAATCTGTGCGGCTGGCCCTGCGCACCCAGCAGATCATCGCCTATGAGTCCGGCGTGACCCGGACCGCCGACCCGCTGGCCGGCTCCTACTTCGTCGAGTCGCTGACCACCGAGCTGCACGACCGGGCGCTGGCCCTGGTGCGGCAGGTCGATGAGGCCGGCGGGTACGTGCACCTGCTGCAGCAGGGCGTGCCGCAGCGCTGGATCGCCGAGTCGGCCTATGCCGCGGAGCTGGCGGTCCAGTCCGGCAACCAGGTAAAGGTGGGCGTCAACCGGTTCACCGGTGACGACGTGGCCGGCCCGCCCGCGCTGTTCACGGTGGACGAGGCCGCGGCGGGCCGGCAGAAAGCCCGGCTGGCCGCGCGGCTGGCGGCCCGGGACGGCGCCGCGGCGCGGCAGGCCCTGGCCGGGCTGCGCGACACCGTGACGGCGGGCCGCAGCACCATGCCCGCCTTCCTGGACGCCGCCCGGGCGGGCTGCACCGTGGGCGAGATCTGTGACGTGCTGCGGGCCGAGTTCGGCGAGTACACCGAGCCGCCGCCGTGGTAGCGTCGCCCGTGCCCGCCGCGGCCGATGCGCCCCCGGCACGGCCGCTGGCCGGGATCCGGGTACTCGACCTGACCCGGTTCGTCTCCGGCGCGTACTGCACGATGATCCTCGACGCGCTCGGCGCCGACGTGATCAAGGTGGAGGGACTGCCCGGCGGGGACCCGTACCGGAACCAGGGCGCGGTGACCGTGGGTTCGCAGAGCGCGCTGTTCGCCTCGCTCAACACGGGCAAGCGCAGCCTCGCGGTGGACCTGCGCGCCGCCGGCGGCCGCGAGCTGATCCGCACCCTGGCCGGGGCGAGTGACGTCTTCGTGCAGAACTCCCGGCCCGGCTCGCTGGACCGGGCCGGGCTCGGCGCCGCGGCGCTGCAGGAACTCAACCCCCGCCTGGTCTACGCGTCCGTCTCCGGGTTCGGGCCGTCCGGGCCGGATGCCGGCCGGGGCGGCTTCGACCTGATCCTGCAGGCGGCCGGCGGCCTGATGGCGGTGACCGGCACCGAGCAGTCCGGCCCGGTCAAGGTGGGCGTGCCGGTGCTGGACATCGGCTCCGGGCTGGCTGCGGCGACCGCCATCCTGGCCGCGCTGCTGGCCCGGACGGCCGACGGCGTCGGCGCCGTGGTGAGCTCGTCGCTGCTGGAGTTCGCGCTGAGCTGCTTCACCAGCTATGCGGCGGACGTGCTGGAGACCGGCACCGCCCCCGGCCTGCTCGGCAACGACTCGCCCCAGTTCGCGCCGTACGGGGTGTTCCGCTGCCAGGACGGGGCGATCGCGCTGGCCGGGGCGGGCAGCGAGCAGCTGTGGCAACGGCTGTGCGGGGTGCTCGGGCGGCCCGGCTGGGCCGCTGACCCCCGGTTCGCCAGCAACGCCGCCGGCTCCGGTACCGCGGCGAGCTGGCCGCCGAGATCGAGCAGGTGCTCGGCACGGCCGGCACCGCGCACTGGCAGCGGGTCCTGGATGAGGCGGGCATCCCGGCGTCTCCGGTGCGGCCGCCGGGTGACGCGCTGACCTCACCGCAGGCGGCCGCGCTGCGCATGCTGCACAGCGCGGCCACCCCGGACGGGCATCCGTACCAGACGGTGCGGCCGCCGCTGTCGGTGGGCGGCCCGGCCCGCTACTCGCGTGGCGCGCCCGCCCTCGGCCAGCACACCGCCGAGGTGCTCGGCGAATTCGGGTTGCCCGACGTCACCGTGAACGACCTGCTGGCCCGTGGGATCGTGGCCGGATGAACACCATCCTGGCCAGCGCGGCCGCTGCGGTGGTGGACCGGACCATCGCGCTGTGCGCCATCCCCGCCCCGCCCCGGCACGAAGGGCGGCGGGCGGGCACCGTGCTCGGCTGGTGGCGGGCCGACGGCCTGGCCGGGGCGGCCACAGACCCCGCGGGCAACGTCCGGGCGCGGCTGCGGGCGTGCGATCCGGACGGCGCCGCGCCGCGGCCGGCCGTGCTGGTCTGCGCCCACCTGGACACCGTGTTCGGCCCGGATGTCAGGCACGGTGCGCAACGCCACGGCGGCCGGCTGGCTGGCCCCGGCGTCGCGGACGACACCGTCGCGGTGTGCGCGCTCAGCGCGCTGGACACGCTTCTCCCCCGCCGGCTGAGGTACCCGGTCTGGATCGTCGCGACGGCCGGCGAGGAGGGTCTCGGGAATCTGGCCGGGGCCCGCGCGCTGCTGGCCGACCCGCCAGGCCCGGTCCGCGCCGTCATCGCGCTGGAGGGCGACTACCTGGGCCGGGTCAACATCACCGGCGTCGGCTCGGTCCGCTGGCGGGTCACCGTGACCGGGCCGGGCGGGCACGCCTGGGAGGACGCCGGCCAGCCCAGCGCGGTACACGAGGCGGCCCGGCTGGTCACCGCGCTGGACGCGCTGGCCCGGCTCCCCGGGCCTGGCCGCTCCGGGCCAGGCGGCCCCGGGGCGGCCAGGGCAACTGTCAACATCGGCCGGATCGAGGGCGGGGAGTCGGTCAACTCCCGCGCCGCCCACGCCGAGTTCCTGGTCAACCTGCGCAGCGGCGACGCCACCGCGCTCCGGTCCCTGCACGAGGCCGCCCGGGAGGTGCTGCGCGGGGTGACCGCCCCCGCCGACGCCACCGCCGAGGTCATCGGCGAACGGCCCGCCGGCGCCATCGATCCCGGTCACCCGCTGGTTACCCTGGCTGCCGCGGCGCTGCGGGACGCCGGGATCACCCCGCGGCTGACCGCGGCCAGCACCGACGCGAACGCGGCCTACCCGCTGCGGATCCCGGCGGTCACGCTCGGCATCACCACCGGCGGCGGCACGCACACCGAACAGGAATGGATCGATACCGGCCCGGTCGCCACCGGCCTGGCCACACTGGCGGCCACGATCACCCGACTCGACGAACAGGAGTGGTGAGCAGTGCGGACCGGAGTAACACTGCAGGGTGTCAACCCGCCCGGCGAGTTCGAGTCGATGGTGGCCGAGATCGAGGCGCTCGGTTACGACAGCTTCTGGCTGACCGACTCCTCGCTGCACGCGCGCTACTGCTGGGCCTACCTGACGCTGGCCGCCCGGCAGACGTCGCGGATGACGATCGGCACCGCGGTCACCAACCCGCTCACCCGGCATCCGGCCATCACCGCCACGGCCGCGGCCACGCTGGCGGAGATCTCCGGCGGCCGGGCCATTCTCGGCATCGGCGCGGGTGACCGGCCGCTGCTCTCGCTCGGCTACCAGCCGGCCCGGCTGGCCACGCTGGAAGCCGCGGTCTGCGCCATCCGCGAGCTGTGGTCCGGCCAGGCCGTCGAGGCCGAGGCACCCGGTTTCGCGCTGCACGACGCGCACTACCGGTTCCCGCCCGGGCGCGGCATCCCGGTATACCTGTCGGCCACCGGCCCGCGCACCCTGGAACTGGCCGGGCGGATCGCGGACGGGGTGATCCTGCTGGCCGGGCTGCACCCGGACGGCATCTCCTCCGCGCTGGAGCACATCGACCGGGGCGCCGAGGCGGCTGGCCGGCCCAGCCGCCCGCACGTGACCGTGTTCGCCTACGGGGCCATCGACGAGGACGAGGAGGCGGCCGTGGCCGCGGCCCGCACCATCGCCGCCTGGTTCCCGCAGACCGCGCCGGCGGCTTGCCGGCTGGCCGGGCTGCCGCAGGAGACCATCGAGGCGGTCCGCGGCAGCTATGCCGGCGGCGAGTTCCAGGAGGCGGCCCGGGCGGCGGAGGCGCTGCCGGTGGGCTTCGTGAAGCGGATGGCGCTGGCCGGCGGCCCGGCCGAGGCTCGCCAGCACCTGCGGAACCTGGCTGAGCTGGGCGTCAACTCGGTGACCGTGTTCCCGCTCGGCAAGGACCGGATGGCCACCGTCCGCGCCTTCCGCGCCTGCGCCGCGGCCACCGGGGACGGTGCCGCGTGATCGTCATCGAGGGCGGCACCGTGCTCACCCTCGACGATGCGGGCACCGTGCACGAGGGCGGCCACCTGGCCATCGACGGCGACCGGATCACCGCGGCCGGCCCTGGCCGCTACCCTGGCGGGCGGCCCGCGGGTGCCGGGCACATCGACGCCGCCGGCATGATCGTCATGCCGGGAATGGTGGACCTGCACTACCACACCGCGATCGGCAAGGGCTTCTGCGATCACCTGCCGCTGCTGGAGTCGCTGGAGCAGTTCTGGTACCCGTCGATCCGGGCACTGGACCCGGAGACCGCCTACTGGGCCGCACTCAACAGCTACGCCGAGTCCATCAAGTGCGGCGTCACCACCGTGAACGACATGTACCGGCAGCTGGGCGCGCTGGGCCGGGCCGCCGAGGAGATCGGCATCCGGGCCGTGCTGTCCAACGACGTGGCGCTGCCCGAGCACAACCTGGACACCCTGCAGGACAACAAGGACGCTTACGACGAGGTGCACGGCCTGGGTGATGGCCGGATCGAGGTGTACGTCGGCATCGAGTGGCTGCCGCTGGCCTCCCCCGGGCTGCTCCGGGACGCCCGCCAGCTCGCCGACGAGCTGGGCACCGGCATTCACATCCACCTGAACGAGTCGCT
Source organism: uncultured Actinomycetes bacterium (assembly GCA_963829725.1). Taxonomy (GTDB): domain Bacteria; phylum Actinomycetota; class Actinomycetes; order Streptosporangiales; family Streptosporangiaceae; genus RYN-230. The sequence goes on from CAWHJW010000005.1 coordinate 68,204, forward strand.
CGGCGAGGTGGAGAACTCGCGTGAGCGGTTCGGGCGGCGGCCGACCGAGGTCGCCTACGAGGCCGGCCTGCTCGGCCCGGACTGCGTGGCCGCGCACTGCGTCTGGCTCACCGACCACGAGATCGGCCTGATGCGCGAGACCGGCACCCAGATCTCGCACAACCCCAGCTCCAACGCGAAGCTGGGGAACGGCATCGCCCGGCTGCCGGAGATGCTGGCCGCCGGGATCAACGTCGGCCTCGGCCATGACGCTGCCGAGTCGAGTAACTCGTGCGACCTGTTCGAGGTGATGAAGTTCGCCTCGCTGATCCACCGCGCGAACCGGGTGAACGCCAGCCTGCTGCAGGCCCCGGACGTGGTGCGGATGGCCACCCGCAACGGCGCGGCCGCCCTCGGCCACGACACCGGCCAGCTGGCCCCGGGCAAGAAGGCCGACGTCATCCTGGTGGACACCCGGAGCCCGATGTTCACCCCGCTGCTGCCGGGGGACCCGGCGCACCTCTACTCGCACCTGGTGTTCGCCGCCGACGGCAGCGCGGTGGACACCACGATCGTGGACGGCCGGGTGCTGATGCGCGGCCGCCAGCTCACCACGGTTGACGAGGCGGCCGTCCTCGACCAGGCCAACACCGCACTCCGGCGCATCGTCGCGGCCATCGACTACTGACCAAGCGGACCAGGAGCCAGACCATGGGCAAGATCATTATTTCCGGCGGCACGGTGCTGACCATCAACGACGCGGACGACGTGCACTTCGGCGGGCACGTGGTGCTGGACGGCGACCGGATCGCCGCCGTGGGCGACGGCCGCTACGCCGGACCGGTCGCCGACGGGGACGAGGTGATCGACGCGGCGGGCCAGATCGTCATGCCCGGGCTGGTGGACCTGCACTACCACACCGCCATCGCCAAGGGATTCAGCGATCACCTGCCGCTCTGGGAGTACCTGGACACCTGCTGGTACCCGTTCATCCGCACCCTCGACTCCGACGCCGCGTACTGGTCCGCGGCGGCCAGCTACCTCGAGTCGATCAAGTGCGGGGTGACATGCGTCAACGACATGTACCGGCGGCTGCCCGACCTGGGCCGCGCCGCCCGGGATATCGGCATCCGGGCCGTGCTGTCTAACGACGTGGCCCTGCCCGAGCACAACCTGGACACCCTGCAGGACAACAAGGACGCTTACGACGAGGTGCACGGCCTGGGTGATGGCCGGATCGAGGTGTACGTGGGCATCGAGTGGCTCCCGCTCGCCTCCCCCGGGCTGCTCCGGGACGCCCGCCAGCTCGCCGACGAGCTGGGCACCGGCATTCACATCCACCTGAACGAGTCGCTCACCGAGGTGGAGAACTCGCGTGAGCGGTTCGGGCGGCGGCCCACCGAGGTCGCCTACGACGCCGGGCTGCTCGGCAGCGACTGCGTGGCCGCGCACTGCGTGTGGCTGTCGGACACCGAGATCGCCCTGATGCGCGACACCGGCACCCAGATCTCGCACAACCCCAGCTCCAACGCGAAGCTGGGGAACGGCATCGCCCGGCTGCCGGAGATGCTGGCCGCCGGGATCAACGTCGGCCTCGGCCACGACGCGGCCGAGTGCAACAACAGCCGGGACGCGTTCGAGGTGATGAAGTTCGCCTCGCTGATCCACCGCGCGAACCGGGTGGACGCCAGCCTGCTGCAGGCCCCGGCGGTGGTCCGGATGGCCACCCGCAACGGCTCCGCCGCGTTGCGGCACGATACCGGCGAGCTCACCGCGGGCAAGAAGGCCGACGTCATCCTGGTGGACACGAAGAACCCGATGTTCACCCCGCTGATGCCCGGCGACAAGGCGCACCTCTACTCGCACCTGGTCTTCGCGGCCAACGGCAGCGCGGTGCACACCACGATCGTGGACGGCCGGGTCCTGATGCGCGGCCGCCAGCTGCTGACCATGGACGAGCCGCAGATCCTGGCCGAGGCGAACGCGGGCTTCCTGCGCACCCTCGAGAAGATCCGTTCCTAACGGCCCGTCCGCCCCGCTCCCGTCGCCCCGCCCCGCCGAGGACCCGTCCATGCAGATAGACGCGCACACGCACATCCTGAGCCTCGCCGAGGACGCGGAGTTCACCACCTCCTACGGCCGCGAGGGATCACTGTGCATCTACCGCAGCCTGGGCCTGCTGCCGTCGCACCGGCCGCCCACCGAGCAGGAGTGGGCGGCCAGCGGCTACAGCCGGAAGGGCTTCCCAGTGATCGGGCCGGATGAGTCGGTCCGGGACCACCCCGGGTTCGACAAGATCGTCATCCTGGCCGTGTCGCCCCAGTTCCTGGACGGCGAGCTGATCGGCACCGTGGACACCTGCGGCATCACCGGCGTGCCGGGCCCGCCCAGCCCGGAGAAGTGCAACGACTACATCGCCGCCATCGTGGCGCAGCGGCCGGAGAAGTTCATCGGCTACGCCTCGGTCAACCCGGCCTACCGGGGGCCGGGGGCGGCGGTCCGCGAGCTGGAGCGGGCCGTCCGCGACCTGGGCCTGGCCGGCCTCAAGCTGTACCCGATGTACCAGGACTGGTCCCCCGCCGACCCGGTGCTCGCCTTCCCCGTCTTCGAGAAGGCGGCCGAACTCGGCATTCCCGTCATGGTGCACCAGGCGGGCTCGACCCGCATCGACGCCCGGATGGAGCACGCCCGCCCCGCGCTGCTCGACGCGGCCGGGCGGCACTTCCGTGACCTGCGGCTCACCATCGCGCACTGCGGGCTGCCCTGGGTCGATGAGGCCATGTTCCTGCTGACCAAGCACCCCAACTTCTACGCCGAGCTCAGCTACCACATTGCCAGCGTGACCACCGGGGAACTGTTCCGCTTCCTGGTGCGCGCGCAGGCGTCGTTCGTCCCGCTGGAGAAGCTGTTCTTCGGCACCGACTACCCGGGTTTCCTCTACGACCCGGTCAAGCTCCGGGCCAAGCTGCTGGCGGTCAACGAGCACGCCGACCGGGCCGGCGCCGACCCCATCCCCCAGCCCAAACTGGACGGCATCCTGGGCGACAACTACGCCCGCATGCTAGGCCTCATCCCGGCCTGACTCCCCCGCAACCCGGTCCCGGTACGCCCGGCGCCGCTACTCCCACCAGTCCCAAGCACCCCACCCGCCCCGCCATCTCAACGAGTTCCCTCGCCCAGACGTCGTGATCATGACTTAGGTGCCGTTAGGACGGCACCTAAGTCATGATCACCAGCTTCCGGTGTACTCGCCGGCCGCTACGGCGACGCCATTGGCATGGCGACCGAATTGGCTGGGCTGGGCGGGCCATGGCGTGCGGGCGCCGACTGCGAAGTCGGAGGGTCAGAGGACGGGCCAGGCGGGGGCGGGGTCGATGCCGATCTGGGCCAGGACGCGGCGGTTGATCCGCTCGACCTGCTCGCGGAGGTCGTCCTCATCCACCCGGGTCAGCTTCTTATGCTCCAGCAGCACGTCGCCGCCGACCAGGACGGTGTCCACCGAGTGGCCGGTCACCCCGTAGACCAGGTTGGCCACCGGGTTGTGCAGCGGGCGCCAGTCGAAGTCGGATGTGTCGAAGATGATCACGTCGGCCTGCTTGCCGGGTTCCAGCGAGCCGGTCTCGTCCCCCATCCACAGCGCGGTCGCCCCGCTGATGGTGGCCATCTCCACGGCCTGCTCGGCGGTGACCGCGCCCGGGTCGCGCCGGGCGTCCCGCGGCAGCAGGGCCGCCAGCTGCATGGACCGGCAGATGTCAGTGTGATTGGACACGTTCTCGGCGTCGGTGCCCAGTGCCATCGGCACCCCGGCGGCGAGCAGCTCCGGCCACTTCCCGGTCTGGGTGGTGCCCTTGGCCAGCTTGAGCGCGGAGGAAGGGTTCTGCGAGATCCGGGCACCCGCGTCCGCGACGAAGCCCACGTCCGCCTCGTCCAGGCTGGTCATGTGGTTGAGCAGGGTGCGCTCGTTGAGCGCGCCGATCTCGTGCAGGTGCTCGACCGGCCGGTGCCCGAAGGTGGCCAGCTCCAGCTCGACCTCGCGCTCGCTGGTCAACTTGTGCAGCACGAACAGCGACTCAGCGTCGGCGGCCAGCTCGGCGGCGCCGCGGGTCAGCTCGTCGGAGCAGGTGCCGACGCCCTCGATGGTGACCGCGTCCTTGATCCGCGGGTGGCCGAGCTTGCGCACCTGATCGATCCCGTCGGCCAGCCGGCGCAGCGCGGTCTTGGCGTCCATCCGCAGCCAGTCCGGCAGGTCGGTACGGCCCGTGGGGCCGGCCTGGTCCCAGGTCCACGGGCCGGTCCGGGCCCGGATACCGGAGGCAGCCAGCGCGTCCAGCACCGCGTCCAGGTGGTTGCACCCCGGCTCCTCGAACAGGGTGGTGCCGAACCGGATCATCTCCGCCGCCGCGTGCTGAGCGTGCACGTACATGTCCTCGTCGGTCAGCGCGGCGAACGAGGGGTAGATGAACCGGCGCAGCGCGTCCAGCGTCTGGCCGCCCTCCGGCATCGCCCCCTTGGCGCAGCAGAGCAGGTGCCGGTGCCCGTTCACCAGGCCGGGCATGATCACCCCGTCCGGGGCGTCGATCAGCCGCTGCGGCGCGTACCCGGCCAGGATGTCGTCCCGCTGGCCGACCGCCACGATCGCGCCGCCGTCGATGGCCAGGGCACCCGCCCGGTAGATATCCCGCTGCGCGTTCAGGGTGAGCAGCCAGCCGCCAGCGATCACGGTGTCCACCGGGGCGGGCCCGGCCTGGGCACCCGGCCTCACCGGGACGCCCGCCCGGCCGCCAGGCTGCGTGCCAGGTGCTGGTAGCTGTCCGCGCCGTCACCCATGGGGGGTCCTCCGTCGCTGCCGGTGCCGCACATCGTATCGCCACAGAGATCAGGGATGGCAGATCAGATCTCAGATCTGAGGCTAGGATCCAGGCTCCTGGACGGTCAATCCCAGCCACGTAACCATCATGTTTCACGTCCAGGACGCATCCCCGGGGGCCATCTACCGATCGACCGGGTATTGACGAAGCCGCCCGGTCACGGTCTGATATCTCATGTCTTGAAGCTCGCGGCCGCGGCCGGAAAGGAAGCCCAGCGATGACGGTGCCCCACCCGGGCCCGCTGGCGTCGGAGGTGCTCCGCGAGCGCGGGGCCGCCGCCTGGTCCGCGGCGATCAGCCACGCGATGGTGGCCGAGATCGGCGCGGGCACGCTGCCGCACCCGACGTTCCGCTACTACTTCGAGCAGAACGTGCTGTACCTGGAGGACTATGCCCGGGCCATCGCGCTGATCATCGGCCGGTCCCCGGACCGGGCTGGCATCGGCGTGCTGACCCGCCTCCTGGCCCAGATCGTGGAGACCGAACTGCCGGCCAACTATGCCTTCCTGGCCCGGCTCGGCGGCACCGCCGGGCCGGGCGGGAACACCACGATGACTCCGGTCACCTACGCCTACACCCGTCATCTGCTCGACGCCGCCGGGCGGCACGACCTGGCCACCGGGCTGGCGGCGGTGCTGCCCTGCCAGTGGAGCTACGGCGAGATCGCCAGCCGGCTGGCCCGCGCGCTGCCCGCCGATCCGGTCTACGCCGACTGGATCTCCATGTTCGCCGGGGACGGCTACGACGAGCTGGTGCGGGCGAGCACGTCCCTGCTCGACCAGCACACCGACGTGGCCGACGAGGCCCTGATGGCCTCCCTGGCCGCGGTATTCGACCGCTCTACCCGCTACGAGCTGGCCTTCTGGGACATGTGTTACCGGAGCAACTCGGCGGCGCGGTAGCCGATCATCATGGCGGCCAGGTTGGTGTTGGCCCGCGGGATCACCGGCAGGATCGAGGAGTCCGCCACCGAGAGCCCGCGCACGCCAAGCACGCGGAGCCGCGAGTCAACCACGGTGGCTGGCGCGGCCGGGTCACCCATCCGGCAGGTACCGCTGTGATGGTTGTAGGTGCCGACCGTCCGCCGGCACGCCGCCGCCAGGTCGCCCGCCCGCCACCAGGGATCCGCGGGCCGCCGCAGTATCCCGGTCGCAGCCAACTCGTTCGACGAAGTCCGCGGTGGCCGTGACGATCCCGGCCATCCGGGCCGCGTCCTGCTCGGCAGCGAGATGCCGGGCCTGGATCCGCGGGCCGCCAGGGGTGAGGGTGACCCGCCCCCGGGACAGCGGGGTCATCAGCGCCGCGGTGAACGAGATCTGGGCCGCGGGCACTGACGGGTCGTAGGGCCTGGTCTGCCACGGGAAGATCTCCGCCTCGACGTGCTCGCCGGGCAGTTCGTAACGCAGCAGCGAGCCGCTGACCGGACGGGCCTCGATGTCCGCGACGTCCGCGACCTGCACCTCCAGCAGGCACCACGGGTGGTCCTGGAGGTTCTCGCCCACCCCGGGCAGCGCCGTCAGCAGGTCCACGCCCGCCGCGCGCAGCACCTGCTCCGGGCCGATGCCCGACCGCATCAGCAGCAGCGGGGTGCCGAACGCGCCCGCGCACAGCACCACCCGGTCGGCGTGCAGCCGCGCGGGGCCGTCCGGGCCGGTCACCTCGGCGCCCACGCAGCGGGTGCCGTCGAAGACCAGCCGCTCCACGTGGGTGCTCGCCCGCAGGTCCACCAGGCCGCGGATGAGCGGGAGCACGGCGGCGTGCGTCCCCCACCGGCCCTCGTGCCGCCGGTTGGTGGGCCACACGCCGATCCCGAGCACCCCGGGCGCGTTGTGGTCCGCGGCGGCCGGGTGGCCATGCCTGGCGCACAGATCGGTGAACGCGTCGTCCAGCGGCCCGGGAGTGAGCCGGGTGATCGGGATCGGCCCGGCGGTCCCGTGATAGGCCGCGTCACCGAACTGCTGATCGGACTCGATCTCGCGGAACGCGGGCAGGCAGTCCTGCCAGGACCAGCCAGGCACGCCCCAGCCGTCGTAGCACCAGGGCTGCCCGCGCAGCGCCGCCGCCGAGTTGACGGTGGACCCGCCGCCGGTGCCGCGGCCCTGCGGCAGCGGCAGCCCGGTGTCCGCGTCGGCGTAGGAGTGATAGCACTCCGCGGGCAGCAGGTAGTCGTAGAGCATCCAGGGCGGTGGCGGCGTGCCCGCGTCCGGCCCGGTCTCGACCACGGTGACCGATGCTGAGCCGGCCAGGCCCAGGGCGCAGAACAATCCCGCCGACCCGGCCCCGATGATCAGGACGTCCGAGCTGGCGGTCATCAGCGCCCCGACACCGAGTCGAGGTCCAGGTTGGCCAGCTGGTCGGCCATCACCGAGAGGATGTGCTGGCGCATCAGGGTCTCCGCCCGCTGCCCGTCCCGCTGGACGATCGCCTCATAGATCGCCTGGTGCTCGCGCACCGAGGTGCCCATCCGGCCGGGGATGGCCATGGTCAGGCGGCCGATCCGCCTCACGTGATCACGGATGTTGTTCAGCATGGCGGTGATCCGGCTGTTCTTCGACTGCGCGTACAGCAGCACGTCGAACTCGTCCAGCAGGCCGGCCAGGCGGCCGGTGTCGTCCGCGGCCAGGGCCGCCGCGCTGTCCCGCACGATCCGGTTCAGCGCGGCCAGGTCCTCGGTGGCGATGTTCACCGCGCCCTCCCGGGCACACTGACCCTCCAGCAGCTCCCGGACCTCATAGATCTCCCGGAGGTCCTGGCGGCTGTAGCCGGACACGACCGCGCTCCGGTACGGCGCGATCTGCACGAAGCCGTCCTTCTCCAGCCGGACGAAGGCCTCGCGCAGCGGTGTCTTGCTGACGCCGAAGCGGGCCGCCAGCTCTGCCTCGCGCAGTACATAGCCCGGCGGGAGCTGGGTGGCGACGATCTCCTCGCGGAGTTTCAGGTAGACCCAGTCCTTCAGCTGCCGGTGCTCGACGCCCTCGCCCAGGGTGCTGGTCATCCGCCGCCTCCGTGACGCGGGTGCCGCCCGGCCGGGCTCCGCCGGGCCGGGCGCACCCTCGTGCCCCATTTGAGATCTCAGATACTAGTGCAGCCTCAGCCCTTCGGCAGCAGGCTCGTATTGACCACGCCAGCCGCGTTGACCGGCTTGGTGATCAGCCCCTCACCGTGCATCCAGTTGGCAAAGTTCTGCCACTGGCTCACGCTCATGGCCCCGAAGCCGCCCGGGTTCGCCAGCAGCGGGGCGGTCGCGTAGACCATCTTCTTGAGTAGCGCCGGGCTGTAGCCCTTGGCCACCGGGGACAGCGCGGCCAGCGCGGCCGCGGGGTTGGCCTGCGCGGCGGCCGCCCCCTGGGCCAGCCCGGCCAGGAACTCACGCACCATGGTCCGGTACGCGGCATCGCTGGCCAGCTTGCTCTTGTTCGCGATGATGACCAGCTCGTCGTAGTTGGGCACGCCCTGGGTGTCCACCGGGTAGACCTTCGGCTTGAGCCCGAGCGAGCCGAGTTGGATGGCCTCGACGTTCCGGTAGCCGCTGATGATGGCGGACACCTTGCCGGACACCATAGCGGGGACGAGGCCCTCGTTCACCGTGACCAGCTTGGTCTGGGCCACGGTCAGGTTGTACTTCTTCAGCACGGCCTTGAGCATCTGCGCGGAGACCGGGTCCCCGTCGGTGCCGATCGTCTTCCCGGCCAGCTGGGCCGGGCCGCTGACGCCGCTCTTGCCCGAGATGATGAGCGAGTTCAGCGAGGTCGGGACCATCGCGGCGACGGCCGCGACGTTCAGGTTGTCGGTAGCCGCGGTGATCGTCTCCGGCTCGTAGGAGATAGCCAGCGGGACCTGGCCGAGGCTGACGAGCTTCAGCGCGTCCGTGCTGTTCGACGGCGACTGGAAAGTCACGTTCAGGTGCTGCTTGGTGAAGTCGCCGTCCTTCTGGGCCAGGTACAGCGCGATGTGGTCGGGGTTGGGGAACCAGTCCAGCAGGACAGTGGCATTGGTCATGGCCGTGCCGCCGCTGCTGCTGGCGGAGGAGCCGGATGAGGACGACGAACCACACGCCACCACAGCCGACATCAGGGCGGCCGCCCCGAGGACCAGCGCTCCGCGGCTGCGGCCTGCCCGCCTTGCGGTCATGGATGTCACCGTTTCCCTTCTCGTGCCCAGGGGCAAACGATCCGCTCGAGTACCGAGACGGCGATGAACAGCAGGATGGCCTCGGCGGTGAGGATGAAGATGGCCGCGAAGACCAGGTCGGTCTCCAGCTGTGGGATGGCCTGGATCATCACGTAACCCAGGCCGTTCTGTGACCCGGCGTACTCCCCGAACACCGCGCCGATCGGGGCGTAGGTGGCCGCGATCCGGAGCCCGGAGAACATGGACGGCAGCGCGGACGGGGCCTCGACCCGCCGCAGCGTAGCCCACCGGCTGCCGTCCAGCGTGCGCATCACCCGCAGCAGTTCCGGGTCCACCGACGCCAGGCCGTCGATCGTGTTGACGACGATGGGGAAGAAGCAGATCAGCGCGACCACGATCAGCTTGGGCGTGATGGTGTACCCGAAGATGATCGCCAGCACCGGCGCGATCACTACCACCGGGACCGCCTGCGAGCCGATAAGCAGCGGGTAGACGGCGTTGCGGATGACCCGGGAACTGTGCAGGGCGAAAGCGAGCGTGACCGCCAGCACCACGGCCAGCAGGTACCCGAGCACGACCTCCTTGGTCGTGACCCAGGTCGCGCTGGCCAGCGTGCCGGGCCAGTCGGAGATCCCGGTGGAGGCGATCCGGTCCAGGGAGGGCAGCACGTAATCGGGCACGCCGAACCAGTGGCTGACCGCCTCCCAGATCGCGGCGATGGCCAGCAGGATGCCAGCGGCGGGCAGCGCCCGGCGCAGGGAGGATGTGGCCGACCCGCGGAACGACCGGGGCGGGACGGTGACCGCCGGTTTCTCCGGGCGGGTGACGGTGCTGCTCATGCTCCCGCCTCGTTCCTGGCCGTCATGCCACCGCCTCCAGCAGGGAGAGGATCTCGTCGCGCAACTCGGTGAACTCCGGGTGGCGGATGAGCTCGCGGCGGCTGCCGGCGTGCGGCAGGTTCACCTTGAACTCGGCAACAACCCGGCCGGGCCGTGCGGACATGACCACGACCCGCTCACCGATCAGCAGCGCCTCCTCCACGTCGTGGGTGACCAGCATGGTCGTCCTTGGCTCGGCGTCCAGCGCACTGCGCAGCCACTGCTGCAGGTCGGCCCGGGTGATCGAGTCGAGCGCGCCGAACGGCTCATCGAGCAGCAGCACCTCCTTGCCCGCCACCAGGGTGCGCAGGAAGGACACCCGCTGCCGCATCCCGCCGGACAGCTGGTGCGGCAGCCGCTTCTCGAATCCCGCCAGGCCGAACCGCTCGACCAGGTGCGCCACCTGGTCACGGGCCGCCTGGCGCCGGACCCCCCGGTTCTCCAGGGCCAGCGCCGCGTTGCCGAGCACGTCGCGCCAGGGCAGCAGCAGGTCGCGCTGCGGCATCCAGGCGCAGCGGCGCAGCCGGCCCTGGGCGGTATCCGCTTCGAGGACCGTGATCGATCCCTCGTTGGGCTCGTCCAGCCCGCATACCATTGCCAGCAGCGTGGACTTCCCGCAGCCGCTCGGGCCGACGATGGCCAGGCGGCCGTGCAGCGGGACATCCAGGTCCACCCCGGACACCGCCACGGTCTCCCCGAACGCCCGGGCGACGCCGCGCACCCGTACCCCCGTACCGGAGGCGCCCATCCCCGGCCCGGCCGCCGCCGGGGATGGCCCGGCCGCGCCTCCGGGCCCGGCCGGGGGCCAGGTGGCGCCGCTTCCCGCGGGCAACCCACCCGTTGAGGCCATCGGGCTCCCTCACTCGGCAAATAGGATCTCAGATCTGATTTGGCTAGTGAATCACTGTCGCTGGCTGGGCGCGAGATCCAGACACTGAACCGTTACGCGAGAAATGAGCTGTTAACACACTGCCACGTCCCGGGCCGGGCCGCCTGTCAGACTTGCTCGATGACCTGGACTGCACCTGCGCCCGACCCGGTCGACGGGCCGACCACCGGAGACGACCGCCCGATGCTGGCGGGCTACCTGCACTGGCAGCGCAGCACGCTGCTGAACATCTGCGCCGGGCTCACCGGCGAGCAGCTGGCGCTCCGCCCGGTCCCGTCCTCCGGGCTGTCCCTGCTGGGGCTGATCCGGCACCTGGCCAAGGTGGAGCGCGTCTGGTTCCGCCAGCGGGCGGCGGGGCAGCCGGTGCCACCGCTGTTCGACCCGGACCTCGGCCACGATGCCGACTTCACCGGCACCGTGGCCGCGGACGCGGCCGCCGAGATCGAGCGACTGCGCACGGAGTGGCAGCTCGGCGACGCGGCCGTTAAGGATCTGAGGTTCTCCGACACCTTCGACTGGCCCGGCGGAACCTGGTCGCTGCGGATGACCTACGTCCACCTCATCGGGGAATACGCCCGGCACAACGGTCACGCTGACCTGCTCCGGGAGGCCATCGACGGGGTCAGGGCGCGGTAACCCGGGCCAGCGAGAGGACCGCGTGCCGGATGAAGTCGTCCGGGGCGGGCCACGGGAAGCCGGGCAGCGCGGTGCGCAGCGTCACCATCCCGTGCATGGCCACCCAGACGGCGGTCGCGTCGGCGACCGGGTCGGTGCTGGCCGACACCCCGGCCCGGACGCAGTCCTGGATGGCCTGCACCAGCAGGGCGAAGGACTCGGCGCCCCACTCCAGCACCGGGCGGCCGTCCGGGCCGAGCTGGACTGGCTCGCAGTAGCCCTCCGGCGAGTGCTGCCCGGCGAACAGCACGCCGTACCGGGCCGGGTGTCCCAGGCCGTAGGCCACGTACGCGGCGCAGCCCGCGGTGAGCCGGTCGGCCGGCGCCGGCCCGGCCGCCTCAGTCGCGTGCTGGATAGCCTCGGTGAGCTCGTCGAAGATGCGCAGCACGACGGCGAGCAGGATGGCGTCGCGGTCGGGGAAGTGCGGGTAGATCGACGGGGCGGCGATCCCGACCTCGCGGGCCACCGCCCGGAGCGTCACCGCCTCGGCTGACCCTTCGCGCTCGATCAGCGCCACCGCCGCGTCCACGATGTCCTCGCTGAGCCGGGCACCCTCGCCCCGGGCGTTGCGCCGCCGCCGGGCCGGGCCGGGGCCGGCCTGCTGCCGGGTGACTTCCGCCGCTTGTTTCATGTCTTCACTTTACAACTGTTAGCTCATCTGTCTATGCTTACGAGTGTAAGTGAACAGGCGTAAGTAATCAGTTGTAAGGAGAGCGCGATGCCGAACTCCCGCTGGCCCCTGGGCCATCCGCGCCGCCGCCAGATCCTGCTGGTGCTCTGCCTCAGCCTGCTGGTCGTGGTGGTCGACAACACCATCCTCAACACCGCGCTGCCCACGCTGGCCCGGGTGCTGCACGCGGGCACCAGCTCGCTGCAGTGGATCGCGGACGCCTACACGCTGTGCTTCGCGGCGCTGCTCATCCCGGCCGGCGCGCTCGGTGACCGGTACGGCCGCAAGCTGTCCCTGCTCGGCGGGCTGGTCGTGTTCGGGCTGGGCAGCGCGGCGGCCGCGTTCTCGTCCGGGACCGGGACGCTGATCGGGGCACGGGTGGTGATGGGCCTGGGCGCCGCGTTCGTCATGCCGGCCACCCTGTCGATCCTCAACGCGGTGTTCCCGCCGAAGGAGCGGCCCCAGGCCATCGCGGCCTGGTCGGCGGTGGCCGGGGTGGGCATCGTCATCGGCCCGACCCTGGGCGGGCTGCTGCTGTCGCACTTCTGGTGGGGCAGCGTCTTCCTGATCAACATCCCGCTGGTGGCAGTGGCGCTGGCCGGGGTGATGCTGACCGTGCCGGAGACCGCCGAGCCCGGCGGGCACCGGCTGGACATCCCGGGCACCGCGGCGGTGGCGGGCGCACTGTTCCTGCTGGTGGACGCCATCATCGAGGCACCCAGCCGGGGCTGGACCGGGCCGGTGACACTGGCCGAGGCGGCGGCCGGGCTGGCCCTGCTCGGCGGGTTCGCCTGGTGGGAACTGCGCATCCCGGATCCCCTCATCGACCTGCGGGTGTTCGCCGTCCGGGCGTTCTCAGCCGCCGCCGCGTCGGTGACCGTCATCTTCTTCGCCCTGTTCGGCAGCCTGTTCGTGCTCACCCAGTACCTGCAGTTGGTGCACGGCTACAGCCCGCTGTCCGCCGGGGTGCGCGCGCTGCCGTTCGCGCTGGCCATGGCGGCCGTCTCGCCGCTCTCCCCGGTGCTCGCCGCCCGCCTGGGCGTCCGGGTGGTCATCCCGGCCGGCATCGCGCTGATGGGCGCGGGCCTGCTCGACCTGTCCACGGCGGGCGTGCACACCAGTTACCCGCCGCTGGCCGTGGCCGTGGCCATCATGGGCGCGGGCATGGGGCTGGTCATGGCCCCCGCCAGCCAGGTCATCATGACCACCGTGCCCGCACATCAGGCCGGGGCGGGCAGCGCCGTCAACGACACCATCCGCGAGGTCGGCGGGGCTCTGGGCATCGCCATCGTGGGCAGCCTGTCCGCCGGCCTGTTCCGGTCCCGGCTGGGCAGCACGCTCAGCGCGGCGCACGTGCCACACCAGGTCACCGACCTGGCCAGCGGCTCCATCGCGGCGGCCGACGCGGTCGGGCGGCAGGTGGGCGGCGTGCGCGGCGCCGAACTGGTGAGCGCCGCGCACAGCGCGTTCGTCACCGCGATGGCAGACGGCATGCGGGTCGCCGCCGTGGTGGCCCTGGCCGCCGCGATCGGCGCGGTCTTCGCGCTGCCGCGGCGCCGCGCGGGGGCGCCTGCGGCAGCCGCAGCCGCCAGCGCGCCGAGCGCCGCGGCCGCCGCGGCCGGTGAGGCAGCGCTGGCGGCCACGGCGCCCGCCAGGGAGCACGCGGCCTGAGCGGCCAACTGGCCAGCATGACTGGCCCCGGCACCCCCATGCCGGGGCCAGTCATGCTGGTGGCCGTTACAGGTCAGTACAAATGGGGTACGCCTGGCCCTGTTGCGGCGGCCGGCCCGGGCACCGGCGCCGGCCCTGCCGAGGAGAGGACCGGACATGGAGCCAGCTAGCCCTCCCGTTGTCTTCGTTCATGGCCTGTGGCTGCACGCGTCCTCGTGGGACCCGTGGGTGGAGTTCTTCAAGGAGGCCGGTTACGCGCCGGTGGCGCCGGGCTGGCCGGGCGACGGGGACACGGTCGAGGACACCCGGCGCCACCCCGAGCAGGTGGCGGGCAAGGGTATCGACGATGTCGTCCAGCACTATGCGGCGATCATTGGACGGCTGCCGGCCAAGCCGGTCGTCATCGGCCATTCCTTCGGCGGCCTCATCGCCCAGCGGCTGCTGGGGCAGGATCTCGCCGCCGCGGCCGTGGCCATCGACCCGGCGCCCATCAAGGGCGTGATCTACCTGCCGCCGTCCGCGCTGCGGGTAGCCTCGATCGCGCTGCGCAGGCCCGCCAACCGGAACGAGGCGGTATCGCTCACCGCCGAGCAGTTCCGCTACGGCTTCGGCAACGTACTGCCCGCCGGGGAGTCGGCTGAGCTGTATGACCGCTGGACCATCCCTTCCCCGGGCAAGCCCCTATTCGAGGCCGCGCTGGCGAACTTCACCCCGGGGTCCCCGGCCAAGGTGGACACGCGCAACAAGAGCCGGGGCCCGCTGCTGCTCACCGCCGGGGGCGCCGACCACACGGTACCGCCGGCCATCGTGATGGCGACCCGGCGGCTGTACCACCGGTCACCCGCCATCACTGACCTGCGGGAATTCCCTGACCGGGGACACTCCCTCACCATCGACCACGGCTGGCGTGAGGTCGCGCAGGCGGCACTGGACTGGCTCAGGCAGCGTCACCTGTAGCCGCGACGCCGTCCGCGGCCCCCGGCCAGCCGGGCTGCGCTTCCGGCTAGCATAGATACATCATGGATACGCGTGGGAGCTCACCGGCCGTCGCCGGGACGCGCGCGGCCGGGACGAGCGCGGCCGGGACGAGCGCGGCCGGGCGCACGTACGCCTACGTCAAGGGCGAGATCCTGGCCCGCCGGTTCGCCGCCCACGACCTGCTGTCCGAGGGGCAGCTCGCCGAGGCGGCCGGGGTGTCGCGGACCCCGGTGCGCGAAGCGCTGCTCCGGCTGGAGAGCGAGGGGCTGGTCCGGCTGCTGCCCAAGCGCGGCGCCCTGGTACTGCCGGTCACCGTGGACGAGATGGCCGACGTGATGGAGACCCGCCGGCTGGTCGAGATCTTCGCCGTGCGCAAGGTGGCAACCCAGCGGCCGCAGGCGGCCCTGGTGCCGGTCCTCGACGGCCACCTGCACGACATGCGGGCGGCCATGCACGCCGACGACGTCGCCGCCTACGTCCCGGCCGACCACGGCTTCCACCTGGCCATCGTGGCCGCGACCGGCAACGAGATCATCACTTCGCTGTATCGCTCGCTGCGCGAGCGGCAGCTGCGGATGGGCGCGGTCAACCTGCTCGACGACAGCGGCAGCCAGGTCGACCCGGCCCGGATGCGGGCCACCCTGGCCGAGCACGAGCGCATCCGGGACGCGCTGCGGGCCGGCAGCGTGCGCGCGGTCACCGAGGCGGTGACCGCCCACCTCGACCATGCGGAGGCCACCCTGGCCCGCCGTCCCTGACCAGGCCTGATCCTCCATTCATCAGCCGCCCGTCCCGCCGCCCCCTGGACAGACCTGCCATGCCGACCCCGGCTCCGTCCCGCCTCAGCCCGCCCGCCAGCACTGCCCCAGCCCTGGCGGCCCGGCCGGCTTCCGCCCGCCGCTGGGCCATCGCGGTCACCGTCTATGTCACCGCCGTCTTCAACCGGACCTCGCTCGGCGTGGCCGGCCTGCGGGCCGCCGCCCGGTTCGGCATCAGCCCAGCGCAGCTCAGCGTGTTCGTCCTGGTCCAGCTGGGTGTCTACGCCGCCATGCAGGTGCCCACCGGGCTGCTGGTGGACCGGTTCGGGCCGCGGCGGCTGCTGATTACCGCGGCGTGCACCATGGCCGCCGCCCAGCTGGCGTTCGCGCTGATCCAGTCCTACCCGGCCGCGCTGCTCGCCCGGGCCGCGCTGGGCTGCGGCGATGCACTCACCTTCGTCAGCGTGATCCGGTTCGCCGCGGAGGATTTCGCGCCGCGCCGCTACCCGGTGGCGGTGTCGGTGACCACGATGCTCGGGATGGCCGGGAACCTGGCCGCCACCGTCCCGCTGACCCTGCTGCTCCGCTCGGCCGGGTGGGCCCCGTCGTTCGCGGCCACCGGCCTGGTGTCGCTGGCCGCCGGGCTGGCCGTCTGGCTGCTGCTGCCCGCCGCCCCGGCGCGGCGCCGCGGGCGGGCCGCCACCCCGGCGCGGCGCCGCGGGCGGGCCGCCGCCCGGCGCCGCGCGGACGCCGGCCTGCCGCCGGGGCCGCTGGGCCCGGCCGTGCGCCGGGCCCGCACGGCCTGGCAGACGCCGGGCACCCGGCTCGGATTCTGGGTACATTTCTCCTGCATGTCGCTGACCACCATGTTCGGCGTGCTGTGGGGCCTGCCGTACCTGGTCGCCCAGGGATTCAGCCCGGCCGGGGCGAGCGCCGTGCTGCTGGCCGGCGTGCTGGCCGCCATCGCCGTCAGCCCGGCCGTCGGGCTGGTCTTCGGGCGTTTCCCGGCCGCCCGGGTGCCGTTCGCGGTCGGTGTCTGCCTGGTGACCGTGGCGGGCTGGGCCGTGCTGCTGGGCTGCTTCGGCGGCCGGCCGCCGCACCCGCTGATCCTGGTCGTGGCGGCACTCTCGGCGGCCGGCGGCCCGGCCTCCACGATCGGCTTCTCGCTGGCCCGTGACTACAACGCTGCCGAGGTGGTGGGGACGGCGTCCGGGGTCGTCAACGTGGGCGGGTTCAGCTCGGCCATCCTGGCCTCGCTCCTCGTCGGCGGGGTGCTGGAACTGGCTGGCCACGCCGGCGTGCCGGCCTACCGGCTGGCCTTCGGCTGCGCGCTCGCCGTGCAAGTGGCGGGGACGGTGACGGCGGCCCGGTGGTGGCTGCGCGTGCGCGGGCACCTGCTGCACGCCCAGGCGCGGGGCGAGCCGGTCCCGGTGCGGGTGGTCCGGCGGCAGTTCGACCGGGCCGGCTGAGCCCAGGCGTCAGAGCCCGAAGGATGCGGCCGCCCGCGACGCGATATGACGGCCGATCACGATCGACGCGGTGGCGGCCGGGGACGGCGCGTTCAGCACATGGATGACGCCGGCCGCCTCCTCGATCAGGAAGTCGTCCACCAGCGCCCCGGAACGGCTCAGGCACTGGGCCCGGATGCCGGACGGCCCGAACGTGATGTCCCGCGCGGTGACCGCCGGGAGGTACCGGCGCATCTCGGCCAGGTAGGCGGGCTTGACCAGGTCCCGGTAGATCTCCAGGGCACCGGTGCGCGCGTAGGAGCGGGCCAGCCGGCGCAGCCCCGGGAAGCGCAGGGCGTCCAGCAGGTCCCGGCCGTTCACCGACAGCCGCCCGTAGCCCTCCCGGGCCAGCGAGGGCACCGCGTTCGGGCCGGCGTGCAGCGTCCCGTCCACGCCCCGGGTGAAGTGCACGCCGAGGAAGGGGAACGCCGGGTCAGGAACCGGGTAGACCAGCCCGCGGACCAGGCCGGCCGCGTCCGGCCGGAACGTGTAGTAGTCGCCACGGAACGGGACGATCCGGTACTCGCTGCCGCCCTGGCCGGTCATCGCGGCGATCCGGTCGGCCTGCAGCCCGGCGCAGGCGACCACCGCCCGGGCCTGGACCGGGCCGCCCGCCGTCTCTGCCACCCAGCCGTCCGCGGTCCGGGTCAGTGACAGCAGCCCGTGCCCGCACAGCACCTGGCCGCCGGCCTTGCTGACCGCCTCGGCGTAGGCGGCCGCGACCTGCCGGTAGTCGATGACCCCGCTTTCCGGGATGTGCAGGGCCCGGATGCCGCGCACGGACGGCTCGATGTCCGCGATCTCGTCCGGCCCGATCTCCCGGACGGCCAGCCCGTTGGCCCGGCCGCGTCCGGCCAGGTCGGCCAGCCGGGTCAGCTCGCTGTCCCGGGTGGCGACGACCAGCTTGCCGGTCCGCCGGTACGGGATCTGGTGCTCGTCGGCGAATTCCATCATGACCAGCCGCCCGGCGGTGCAGAACCGCGCCTTGAGGCTGCCCGGCTTGTAGTACAGGCCGGCGTGGATGACGCCGGAGTTGTGGCCGCTCTGGTGGGTGCCGACGGCCTGCTCCTTCTCCAGCACGGCGACCCGCAGCCCCGGCCGGGACTCCAGCAGGGCCATCGAGGTGGCCAGCCCGACCAGCCCGGCCCCGATGACAACGACGTCGAGCGTGCTGGGCGTCTCCTGCACGAGGCACCTGCTTCCTTGCGCCAGCCCGGGCTAGCACGCCACGGGCTACCTCACGATACGGAGTCTTTCTCCTGGTTAACGCAATCTTGACCTACTCCGGCCGCCGGGTCACGGCGGTGTGAGGTTGTTCACGCCCGGTTTGGCACGCCCTTAACGAAGTCTTCATGATTCCCGAGTACACCTGTCGTTTGGGTATTTCCCCCCCGGGAACGCTGACCGGACAGGGTACGGTAAAAATGGCTCTTGGCGCGGACCTGGCATGGGGCCCTGCCGTCGCACCGGGAGCGGGCGTTCCTGCGCGCGGGGGAATCTCTCTTGCTTAACGAAATCCCGGAGGGAGAACTTGGGTGCCTAGCTCGGCGTCATTCCGGCGTGATCCGGAAACCGGCATGCCCGGCAGTGACCCCGGCTGGGGCGGGTACGACGATCCTGGCGAGCAGGACCGGGAGTGGGACGGCGGCACGCACCGGCGCCGCCGCCGCGGTGGCCGGAACCGCCGCAAGCTGCGCAGCCGCCGCTGGTTCCAGGTGGTGATGGCCCTGGTCCTGGCGTTCGTGGTGTGGCTCGGCTGGTCGGTCGGGCACGCGCTCACCGTCCCGGGTGGCGGCACCACCTCGGAACGGCTGGCGGAGTGGGCCCGCGACCACTACCTCGGCCCCCTCGTCACCTTCGGGGAGTGGATCACCTACAAGCCGCCGAAGGTGGGCGGGAAGCCGTCGTTCGCGCTGACCGGGCCCAGCGCGGGGGCGCTGCAGCCGGGCAGGCACCACAGGCGGCACGCCAAGGCCGTGGTGTCCTACCCGCCGCCCGCGGCGCTCACCCCGCTGGTGGCCCACCCGCTGGGCGGCGAGGGCCGGTGGCGGGTGCTCGGCACGGACCACGGCCAGCCGGCCATCTTCGGCACCTACCTGCGGGCCAGCAGCATCTACACGTCCTATGTCGCGGGCATCGTGTCGATGAACCAGAACCTGGTCAGCTTCCATCTGCACCCGGGGGCCGAGGACCCGGGGCCGGGCCGCTGGGGCGCTGAGCCCTTCATCGTGCCCGGCAAGCGCCTCGGGCTGCTGGCGACCTTCAACGGCGGGTTCAAGATCGCCAGCTCGGGCGGCGGCTTCTACCTCAACGGGTCCACCAGCGGGACGCTGACCAAGGGCGTAGCCTCGGTGGTGTACTACCGGAACGGGCGCATCGCCATCGGGACATGGGGCCAGACCGTGCGGATGGCCCCGAACGTGGCGGGCGTGCGGCAGAACTTGCACCCAATTGTGCAGAACGGCCAGATCCCGGCCTCAGTGGACTATAACGTCGTGGGCAGCTGGGGCGCGACGCTCGGCGGCGGCTACTACGTGTGGCGGTCCGGCATCGGGATCACCAAGGACGGCCGGGTCATCTTCGTTTACGGCCCGGAACTGAACGTCCGCGAGCTGGCCACGCTGATGCAGCGGGCCGGCGTGGTGACCGGGATGGAGCTGGACATCAACCCGGACTGGATGTCGTTCATGTACTACCTGCCGAAGAACAACCCGGCCAGCCCGGTCCCGGTGGACCTGCTGCCCGACCAGCTGCAGCCGCCCACCCGGTACTTCTCCCCGGCCAGCCGCGACTTCACCGCCGTGTACGCGAGGTGACCACTCGCACCCGAACGGCAGATGTGCCGCCCGGTCCGGCTGCGCTAGCCCGGGCGGGCGGGCCGCTGGCCTGGCTGATCGCGGTCGTGCAGACCGCGCGGCCGCGGCAGTGGCCGAAGAACCTGCTGGTCTTCGCGGCCCCGCTGGCCGGGGCCTCGCTCGGCCGGGATGACGGGCTGGGGTACGCGCTGCTCGCGGCCGGGGTGTTCACGGCGACCGCGTCCGCTGTGTACTTCGTCAACGACGTCGCCGACGCGGACCGGGACCGCCAGCACCCGAGCAAGCGGCTGCGCGCGGTGGCGTCTGGCCGGCTCCCGCGGGCCCACGCGATCGTGCTGGCCGTCCTGGCTGTCGCCGCGGCCGAGGCGGCCAGCCTGTGGTTCGGCGAGCGGACCCTGGCCATGCTGGCTGCCTTCTACCTGGTGCTGTCCATCCTGTACACCCTGGTGCTCAAGCACATCCCGGTGATCGAGCTGGTCTTCGTGGCCAGCGGGTTCGTGCTCAGGGCGCTCGGCGGGGCCAGCGCCACCCGGGTGCCCCCGTCCGGCTGGTTCCTGGCCGTGTGCAGCCTGGGCGCGCTGATGGTGGCGATCGCCAAGCGATTCACCGAGATGGAGGTGCTCGGCGCCGACGCGGCGGTGCACCGTCCGGTCACGCGCTGGTACCGGCCGTCCGGGCTGCGGCTCGCCCAGCGGGCCGCTTCCGTCGTGATGATCACCGCGTACCTGCTCTGGGCGGCCGGGCAGCACGATGCCTGGACCCGCGTGGTCCACCTGGTCAGCGCGCTGCCGCTGGCACTCGCCCTGATCCGCTTCGACTGGCTGACCGTGCACCGGCCGGCCAAGCCGGTCGAGGACCTGATCGCCCGGGACCGGCTGATGGTGTGCTGCGAGCTGAGCTGGCTGGTGCTGTTCGTGGTCGGGCTGCTGCGGTGATCCTGACCCAGGAGCGGCTCGTGGCGCGTGCTGGCCTTCACCCAGCCGGGCTGGGTGAAGGCCATGGACCTGCCGGCCGGCGCACGGCAGCTCCACCCCATGCTGGCAGAAGTCGATCTACGGCTCGCGGCGGCGGGCGGACAGGTTAACCTGGCCAGGCCGGGCAGGCCGGGCCGACCGATACGCTGCGGAGGATCGATGCGGAGCAGTCAGGACGCGCCAGCCGGGCCGGGCCGGGTCTTGCTCCTCGGCGGTACCAGCGAGATCGGCCTGGAGGTCGTGGCCGCGCTGCGGCTGCCGCCGGAGGCGGAGGTGCTGCTGGCCGGCCGGGACGAGCAACGGCTGGCGGCCGCCGGGAAGACGCTCGGCTGCCAGATCCGCACCCTCGGCTACGACGCCACCGCGCTCGATACCCACCAGGGCGTCATCGACGCCGCCTTCGCGGGCGGCCCGGTGGACCTGGTGATCTCGGCCGCGGGCATCCTGACCGGGCAGGACGTGCTGGACCGCGACCCGCTCCAGGCCGGCCTGCTGGTCGAGACCAACTTCACCGGCCACGTCACCACGCTGCTCGCCGCCGCGGCCCGGCTGCGCGCCCAGGGCCGCGGCACCATCGTCGTGCTGTCCTCCGTCGCGGCCATCCGGCCGCGGAAGGCGAACTACGTGTACGGGGCGGCCAAGGCCGGCCTCGACGCTTTCGCCCGCGGGATGACCGACGCACTGCACGGCAGCGGCGTGCGGGTGCTCCTGATCCGCCCCGGGTTCGTCACCGGGCGGATGACCGCCGGGATGACCCCGGCACCGCTGGCCACCACCCCGCAGGCAGTCGGCGCGGCCGTGGCGGCGGCGCTGCGCCGGCCGGGCAGCGGGACCGTCTGGGTACCGTCTTCGCTGGCCGTGCTGGCCACCGGACTGCGGCTGCTGCCCCGGCCGGTCTGGCGCCGGCTGCCCCGCTGAGCGGCCGCCGGCCATGCGGCTGCTGGTGGCCGAGGATGACCGCGGCCTGCGCGAGGCGCTCGGCCGGGGGCTGCGGGAGCACGGCTTCGCGGTGGACACGGTGCCGGATGGCCGGGCCGCCATGGGCTACCTGCGCAGCTACGACTACGAGGTGGCGGTGCTGGACTGGCGGATGCCCGACGTGTCCGGCCTGGGCGTGCTGCGCTGGATGCGCCAGGGGGCGGCGCCCTGTTCGAGGTGTCCTGGTGCCGCCAGCTGTCCCGCGGCCCGGGCAGCACGCCGGCCCGGGCCGGGCCCCCGGAGCGGCTGGAACGGCCCGAGCCGCCGGAGCCGCCGGAGCCGCCGGAGCCAGCCTGCCTGCTCAGCCGGGCACCGGCTCGTCGGCCAGGTAGGCCGGCGCGGGCTCGTCCTGGATCTGGCGGCGCGCCCGGCCCGGCCCGACACCACCTCGCAGGCGTAGCCCGCGTCGCGCCGCGCCCAGCCTGCTGGAAAGCTCGTACGGCCTACGGCCCGGTCAGGTCGAGAGACTGGAAGCGATCGAAGATCACGAACGCGATGCGGCGCTGGTGCACGCCCGCAGCCTGCCGCCACGCCGGCATGGCGGCTACGACGGGCCGTCCACGCTTTGCGACATGCACCCATTAGGGTGGAATGGGTGGCGGCATTGCGGGTTCTCTTCATCGGCGGCAGCGGGGTCATCAGCTCGGCCTGCGCCCAGATCGCGGTCGAGGCTGGCATCGACCTGTGGGTGCTCAACCGGGGCAAGACCGGGCTCCGCCCGCCGCCACCAGAGGCGACGGTCAGGCACGCCGACGTCCGCGATCCGGCCGAGGTCCGGACCGCGCTCGGGGACGTCTCGTTCGACGCGGTGGTGGACTGGGTGGCGTTCACCCCGGAGCATGTCCAGGCGGACATCGACCTGTTCCGCGGCCGGGCCGGCCAGTACGTGTTCATCAGTTCCGCGTCGGCGTACCAGACACCGCCAGCCCGGGTACCGGTGACCGAGTCGGCGCCGCTGCGCAACCCGTTCTGGCGCTACTCCCGCGACAAGATCGCTTGTGAGGACCTGCTGGTCCGGGCGTACCGGGAGGAGGGCTTCCCGGCGACGATCGTGCGGCCGTCACACACCTACGACCAGACCCTCGTGCCCCTGGAAGGCGGCTGGACGGCGGTGGCCCGGATGCGAGCGGGCAAGCCGGTCGTGGTGCACGGCGACGGCACCTCGCTGTGGACGCTGACGCACCACCGGGACTTCGCGGCCGGCTTCGTGCCGCTGCTCGGGCATCCCCGGACGCTGGGCGAGGCCTTCCACATCACCTCGGACGACGTGCTGACCTGGGATCAGATCGCCGGGGCACTCGCCGCGGCGGCCGGCTGCTCCGCCGACATCGTGCACGTCACCTCGGAGGCGATCGCCGCCGCCGACCCCGACTGGGGGGCTGGCCTGCTTGGCGACAAGGCCCACTCCATGGTCTTCGACAACGGCAAGCTGCGCAGCGTGGTCCCTGGCTACCGGGCGGTCATCCCGTTCGAGCAGGGCGCCCGCGAGATCGTGACCTGGCATGACGGCGACCCGGGGCGCCAGCGGACCGACGGCCGGCTCGACGCGGTGATGGACGCCCTGGTGGCGGCGCACCGCGGATAGCGGGGCCGGCTCACGGGCCGCCGGCCTCCGCCGGCCGGGCGGCCTTCCGCCGGGCGCAGGCGTCCCCTGGGCCTCCGGCCCGGTCAGGCCGCCCGCGCGCGCCCGGCCATCCGCGCCCGCTGGGCCGCGTGCGACGTGCCGTGCACGATCCAGATCGCCACGTCCAGGATGCGCAGCAGGCTCTCCGGGGCGGCGGCCGGCGGCCGGAGCGCCTCCAGCTCGGCCCGCGCGTCCGGCTCCTGCAGCAGGCAGCGCAGCGTCTCCCAGGTCTGCCCGGGCACGCCCACCGCGCGGATGGCCGCGCGGTCGGTCGCCGGGCACAGCCGGAGCCGCTTCCGGGCCAGCAGTTTCGCCGCCGTCGCCCCGCCCACCCCCGGTACGTCCAGTAATGCCGCCCAGAGCCGTTCCACCGGGGCGAGATCCGCGTCGGAGGCATCCCAGAGATCCAGGTCGGCCCGGATGACGGCCAGCATCGCGGAAATCTCCCCGGCCTGGCTGCCGAGCAGGTGCCGGACGGCCTCCGGCCGCCAGGCGATATCGAGCAGGGACACGGCCAGCAGATCGTCCGCGGTCGCCTCACCGGCCGGGTTACGGCCCAGGGACGAGAAGCTCATCCCGGGGAAGTCCTTGGCCGGATCGAAATAGGCGGCGAGCGCCCGGTCGAGGCCCGGCATGGCCAGTGATTCCCGTCAGCCGCCGGCGGCATGCCGGACAGCGTCGCTCCCCCTTAACGCACCCATACGCCCAGTATGCGATCATCTGGGCCCCCAGGCCCAGCGTTGGCGGCTGCGAGAAATATCCAGATTTCCTCTCAGATTCCCAGTTCAGCGCCCTGCTGCACGCATTGGCGCCGGATGGCCGGCCCGCGGACCGCCCCTGACCAGCCACTCAGCCTGCGCCACCGTGCAAGAGCACGGCGCAAACCATCGTGCAGGGGCATTGTGCAGCGGCCTGGCCCGGCCGCCAGCCCCGTCCCCCGCCCGGGATCTCGGTTCGGTCACGAAACAGCGTCAACTGACGCCTTGGGTCTTGCCGGCCGGGCAGCACCGAATCTTCAATCAGCCTGAATCAGGATTCATCAGATACCAGTGACGCCTATCTGATCAGGATCTTTGCCGTGAATGATGGTTCATCTGCGGAACCGTCGGCGGTGCCCGGCGCACCGGCCGCCGAGCTGCTCGGCGTGCGCGGCGTCACGGTGCGGTTCGGCGGGCTGACCGCCCTGGACAACGTCTCGTTCAGTGCCGCGGCGGGCCAGGTCACCGGCATCATCGGGCCGGACGGGGCGGGCAAGACGACACTGCTCAACGTGGCGTGCGGGTTCGTCCGCCCGGATGCTGGCCAGCTGGTGCTGGACGGCACCGCGCTGGGCCGGCTCCGCCCGCACCAGCTGGCGGGCCTGGGCATCGCCCGCACGCTGCAGGGAGTGGGCCTGTTCCCCCGCCTGTCGGTGCTGGAGAACGTCATGGTCGGCGCGGAACGCCAGGCCCGGGCCGGGTTCTGGTTCGGCCCTGGCCGGGCTGCCGCCCAGCGACCGTGACGAGCGCGCGCTGCGCGCCCGGGCCGCCGCGGCACTGGACCGGGTGGGCGCCTCCCGGGTGGCCGGTGCCATGCCGGGACAGCTCCCGTACGGCATGCGTAAGCGGGTGGCGCTGGCCCGGGCCCTGGTCGGGCAGCCCCGGCTGCTGCTGCTCGACGAGCCGGCCGGCGGGCTGTCCGAGGCCGAGCTGGACGAGCTGGGCGCGCTGATCTCGGACCTGTCCGGCCAGACCGCGGTGCTGCTGGTGGAGCACCGGATGGACCTGGTCATGGCGGTCTGCCACGCCGTGACCACGGTGGCCGGCATCTGCGCCCGGGCGGGGATGGCGACCGGCAGCTTCTACGCGCACTTCGGCTCCAAGGCGGAGATCTTCGCCGCCGTGGTCCGCCAGCTCAACGCCGACCTGCGGATGGCCATGAAGGAGGCGATCGAGCGGGCCGGGCCGGGCCAGCGGGAGATGGAGCGGGCCTCGTTCCGCGCCTTCTTCGACATGCTGTCCCAGCGGCCGTGGATGGACCGGATCGTCCGCGAGTCGGAGTTCGTCGCCCCCGGCGAGTTCCGCGCCTACTACGAGCACCTGACCCGCGGGTACGCCCGCGGGGTCCGGCACGCCCAGCTGGCCGGGGAGGTGGACGCCCGGTACGACCCGGAGGTCATCGCCTTCATGTACACCGGGATCGGCAACTTCATCGGGATGCGCTGGGCGGACTGGACCGCGGGCGGCGACGTCCCCGATGACGTGCTGGATGACCTGCTGGAAGTGCTGCGCCGCGGGCTCCCGCCGCCCGCGGCGCAGCCGTCTTCCGGGGTGAGTGCGAGTCAGGGGCCGTAGCGCAGGATCACCGGGAGCCGGTTCAGTCCCGGGTTGCCGGCCGGATAGGACGCGCCGCCGCCAAAGGTCACCGTGGAATGCGGCAGATGGGCCACGGCATCCACCGTCAGCTTCGTGCCCGGCAGCGGCATGGCCGCCCGGTGCAGCACCCCGCCCGAGTAGTGCACCATGGCGAACGTGCCGGGGAAGCCGGCCACGGCCGGGATCCACAGCCCGCCAGCGCCGTCCGGGGCCACTGCCTGGGGCGCGCCGTAGCGGGCCGACTGAGCGACGAGCCGCCACCGGGCCCCGTTGAAGTGCAGCAGGTAGAACGGGCCGCGCTCGTCCTGGCAGTTACCCGCCCCGACGGCCCACACGTCGCGGGCCGACCGGGCCACGGCGTAGTCGGCGGACGGGTGGCAGAAGAGCGTGTTCGGCGGCAGCACCCCGGCCAGCGAGGTCACCGACCAGCCGGCGCCGTTCCAGTGCGCGGCGGTCTTCCCGCCCACCGCCCAGACGTTCCCGGCGCCCAGCGCGCTGGCCCCGGTCAGCTGGGCCTCCCGGGGGAAGCGCCGCCACGAGGTGCCGTTGTAATGCCAGGCGCCCAGGCCGCTGCCCGGGGCGGTCGGCTGGCCGAACACCCACACGTTGGCCGGGCCGAGGACCAGCGCGCTGCCGACCGCCCGGCCGAACGAGCGGGCCACCGTCCACGCCGTGCCGTTCCAGTGCAGCGCCCGGCTGGCCCCGCTGACCTGCGCGGTGAACGCCCAGACGTTGCTGCCGGAGCTGGCCCCGGCGGCAGTGACCATGTCGCCGGCCCGGCCGGGGAACGGCACCGTGAATGCGATGGGCCCGTGCTGCAGCCAAGCGGACGGCCGGCCCTGGCCAGACTCGAACGCCCAGGCCTGCGTGCGGCTGAGGGCCGCGACCGCGGTAATGCCCTCCAGGTTCGGCCCGTGGATGGTCTTGACGATCCGCCACGACGGGGTGCTGGCGGAAGCCGCCCCGGCCAGCACGGTCGTGAGGGTGGCGGCGGCCACCCCGCCGGCCAGCAGCGCGGCGGCCCCGGCCCGCCGCCGCGGCGGTCCCCCGGCCCGCCGCCGCGCCCGTCCCCCGGCCCCACTCGCCGGCCCCGGGCGGCCCCGTCTGATGCCCCGCATAGCGTCCCCCTGTCACGGCGCCGCGGGCCGCACGGCCCGCCGCGGTTCCGGAATCTCCGTGATAGAAGACGCGCCAGCCGCGCGCCAGGCCAGGATCAGGTGGTCACAAGTCGGTAACACCATGGGCCTGCTGGTCATGGGCCGGATGCCCGGCGTCAGCCGGGCATCCGGCCCATCATCCGCAGCATGGCCAGGCCGCCGGAGGCGAAGAACCGCGCCACCAGGGCCACGGCGGCCAGCAGGAAGATGATGTTGAGGATCGTGGTGTAGTTCCACGTGATGCTGACCTCGGTCACCTTCGCGGCCCGGGTGGCCGGCACCAGGCCCAGCCCGCCGAAGATCAGCTCCACCAGGTACCCGGCCAGCACCATGGTGGCGTAGAACAGGCCGAGCAGCACCAGCATCATCCGGGTGCCGTAGTACTTCCGGTAGATGACCAGGATCGGGATGATGATCAGGTCGGCGAAGATGAACGAGACCACCCCGCCGAAGCTGATCCCGCCGTTCCACAGCACCGCGGCCAGCGGCACGTTGCCGATCGAGCAGACGAAGCTGAGCAGCGAGATGACCGGGCCAATCAACGGCCCCCAGACCTGCGCGGCCAGCGGATGCCCGGCGAGGAACAGGTGCTGCCAGAAACTGTCCGGCACCCAGGCGCCGACCGCCCCGGCGATCAGCAGCCCGATGATGATGTCGCGGATGACCGCCGCCCACTCCATGACGAAGATCTGGCTGACCGCGGTATAGCCCTCCCGGCTGAGCAACCGCCGCCGCAACGGCCCGCTGGAGGCAATGCTCATATCCATGGCCGCGTGGCCTTCCATCGACCCGGCCAGGCCCCGGTCGGCCTGGCGGCGCGCCTCCGCGACGAGCCGCTGCGAGACGAACAGCCGGAACGCGACCGCCAGCAGGATGATCATGATCGGCCCGCCGATGAACTCGGCCAGGGTGAACTGCCAGCCGATCAGCAGGGCCAGGATGATGCCGAGCTCGATGACCAGGTTGGTGCTGGCGATCTCGAACACCATGGCCGCGGTGAAGCTGGCCCCCTGGCGGAACAGGGACCGGGCCAGCGCCACCGCGGCGTAGGAGCAGGACGATGAGGCCGCGCCGAGTCCGGTCGCGCGGGCCAGGGCGGCCGGCCGGTCATCGCCCAGCAGCCGGGTTACCGTGGACCGCCGGACCACCGCCTGCACCACCGCCGACAGGGTGAAGCCGAGGATCAGTGACCAGGTGACCTGCCAGGTCATCGACCCGGCCAGGGCGAGCGCATGGCCGAGGGCGTCAAGGGCCTGCACGGCGGGCCCCCGGGGCGGCGGGCCGCGGCGGCCGGCCGGGGCGGCGGCCGGGGGCCGCGTCGGCCAGCATCGCCGTGGTGAGTTCCATGCCTCATGGTCCCGGGCGCCGGGGGCGCCGGGGGCGCCGGGTCAGCCCGGGCCGCCGATCCACAGCGGGACAGTGGCGCCCTGGTACGTCGCCCAGCGGAAGCGGTAGTCACGCTGGCGGCCGTGGTAGTAACGGAGCCTCATCCGGGAGAAGAAACTGACGCCCTCCCGGTGTGCCACCCAGGACAGCGTCACCGTGGCCGGGTACCGCCGGTAGTGGCCGGCGGCGCAGTTGGGCCGGCAGTCATCCACCCAGAGCGTGCCGTGGCTGACCGCGGACCTGCCGGTCCACCAGTCCCAGTGGGCGGTCCGCACGAAGGTGTCCGGGCCGCCGACGTACAGGACGGTGAGCCGGACCTTCCCGGCGGACCAGCCGACCGCCCCGTTGTAGCCGACCGGCAGCCGCACCCGGCTGGCCAGCGGCAGCCGAGAGGACTGCGTGGTGAGCGCGGTGGCGGTGCCCGCCGCGCACAACGCCAGCACGGCCGCGGCCAGCGCCGCGATCCCGGCCCTGGTCAGCCGCCCCTGCCAGAACAGGGCCCGGACCGGCGCCATGCCGCGGGCCACCTGCCCCGCGTCCGAACCGCCCGTCCGCGCGCGCTTCACCCCGTGCCCCCTGCCTGTCCGGTCACCGCTGGCCCCCTGCGGTGCGGGGACCAGCATAGTCCCAGCACCGGGCCTGCGGGCGGCTGCCGTGAGTCGGCCGGCGGACCCGGCCCGGCACAGCTCAGGCGATGACCCGGGCGGCCGAGGATCCGTCCGGCAGGCGGCGGATCTCCAGTCGCTCCGCCACCCGGTCCTTGAGGTCGGCGACGTGGCTGACGATGCCGACGACCCGGCCCCGGTCGCGCAGCTCGTCGATGACCGCCATCACCGCCTCCAGTGTGTCGGCGTCCAGCGAGCCGAAGCCCTCGTCGATGAACAGGGTGTCCAGGTCCACCCCGCCGGCCTCCGCCTTCACCACGTCGGCCAGGCCGAGCGCGAGCGCCAGCGAGGTGTAGAAGGTCTCGCCGCCGGACAGGGACGCCGGACTGCGCTCCTCGCCGGTGTGCCGGTCGATCACGGTCAGCGTGAGGCCGGCCCGTTCCCGCCGGCCGCCGCCCTCGTCGGTGCGGCGCAATTCGTAGCGGCCCGACGACATCGCGGACAGCCGGACGTTGGCCGCGGCGACCACCTGCCCGAACCACTGCCGGAGCACGTAGGTGGTGAGCGCCATCCGGCGCTGCCCGTCCATCCCCTTGGCCAGCCCGGCCAGCCGGATCAGCGCCGCCGTGTCCTCCTCCAGCTGGTCCGCCGCCTGCTGCGCCTGCTGCACCTCGGCGAGCCGCTGCTGCAGCCGGCTGACCCTGGCCCTCGCGGCCTCATGCGCGGCGCGCACCTCCTGCTCGGCGGCCTCGGCCCGGGCGAGCGCAGCTGCCGCCGCCCCGGCCGCCGCGTGCGCCTGGCCGGCCTGGGCCGGGTCGAGCCCGGCCAGGTCCGGGGCGGCCGCCGCCGCCTGGGCCTTGGCCAGCCCGGTGGTCCACGAGGTGACCTGGGCGTCCAGGTCCGCCTGCTGCTGCGGGCGCAGCAGCGCCGCCGCGGCCAGCCCGGTGCGGGCGAAGCCGCGGTCCAGCGCCTCCCGCTCCGCCCGGTCGCCGGCCCGGCGCTGCTGCGCGCTGGCCGACCCGAACTCATCCAGCACCCGGGCCAGCTCGCGGTCGGCCGCGGCCGCGCGCCGCAGGGCCGCCTGCCGGGCCGCCACGGACGGATGCCCCTGCGCGGCCGCGTCGAGTTCTTCCTCCAGGCGGCCAAGATCATCCCTGGCCCTGGCCTCCGCCGCTTGCGCGGCCGCGGCCGCCGCGGCCGCCGCCTGCAGCTGCTCGGCGACGCGCTGCTGGTCCGCACGGCAGGCCGCCAGGCCGGTTTCGAGCCGGGTGACCTCCGCCGCGGCCGCCGCGGCCTCGCGGGCCGCCTGCGCTGCGGCCGCCTGCGCCGCGGCCAGGCCGTCCACCGTGCCGCCGTCGGCCACCGCCGCGCTGGCCGCCACCTCGGCCGCCAGGCCGTCGCGCCCGGCAGCCAGCCGGGTGCGTTCCGCCGCGGCCGCGTCGCGCCGCCCGGCGGCGGCGGCCAGGTCCTCCTGCGACACCAGGGCGGCCTGCGCCCGGGCGGGCTCGGGGTGCTCCGCGGAGCCGCACACCGGGCAGGGGGCGCCGGGGGCCAGCGCCGGCCAGTTCCGCGGCCATGCCGTCCAGCCGGGCCGCCATCAGCCGCAGGTGCGCCTCGGTGTGCGCCTGGTGGGCGTCCACCGCGTCACGCAGCGCGGTATCAGCGGCGGCCAGCTGCGGGGCCAGTTCCGCCAGCCGCGCCGCGGCGGCCCGGCGCCGGGCGAGCGCCGCCTGCTGGTCCTGGGCGGCGCCCAGGCCAGCGGCGAGCAGCCGGGCTTCCGCCAGCCGTTCCTCGGCCGCCGCTATCCGGCCCGGGAGTTCCTGGCGCGCCGACTCCAGCTCGCGGACCGACTGGCCGGCCGCCGCGGCGGCCTGCTGGGCGGTGGTGAGCGCGGTCATCAGGGCCGGCCGTCCCTGCTCCTGCGCGGCCAGGTGCTGCAGCGCGACGGCATCGCGCTCCGCGGCCTCGGCCCGGACCACCGCCCGGGGCGCGCCGTCGCCGGCCAGCATGCCCGCGTCCGGGTCGGGAACCAGCCGGAGCAGCATGGCCCGGGCCGCGGCGGCCGCCTGGTCCGCCTCGGCCAGCGCGGCGAGCAGCGGCCGGACCGGCTCGGCCTGCCGGGCCGCGGCCAGCCGGGCCGCCCGCTGCTCGTGCTCCGGCCTGGTGCTCTCCTGCGCGCGCAGGCTCGCCTGCGCCTCGGCCAGCCTGGTCATCCGGGCCGTCTGCTGCTTCGCCTGCTCTGCGGCGGCCAGCCGCGTGGCGGTCTGC
The DNA here is from genome assembly GCA_963829725.1 of uncultured Actinomycetes bacterium. Taxonomy (GTDB): domain Bacteria; phylum Actinomycetota; class Actinomycetes; order Streptosporangiales; family Streptosporangiaceae; genus RYN-230. The sequence goes on from CAWHJW010000005.1 coordinate 99,370, forward strand.
GCCGCCGCCACCTCGAGCCCCTCGGCGGTGACCGCGGCGCGCAGCGCCACCTCCTCGGCGACCTCCTTGAGCCGGGTGGCCCGCTCGGCGGCCGGCAGCGCGAGCAGGTCCGCGCGAGCCGCGCCATCCATCCCGGCCGCCTCGGCCGCGGCCGAGGTGGCGGCATCGATGGCCGCCGTGGCCCGCGCCCGGTCGCGCAGCGCGGCGGCCCGCTGCTGGTCCAGCCAGGCGGTGACCCGGTCGTACAGCCCGGTGCCGAACAGCCGGGACAGCAGGACCCGCCGCTCGTCGTCGGCGGCCCGCAGGAACTGGGCGAACTCCCCCTGCGGCAGCAGCATCACCTGGGTGAACTGGGCCCGGTTGAGCCCGATGAGCTCGGTGACCAGCTCGCCCGCCTCGGCCTTGCTGGCGCTCAGGCTGGCCCAGCCGGCCCCCTCGCGGCGCTGCAGGTGCACCCGGGCGGCCTCGGTGGTGAAGCCGTCACCGCGCCGCTTCGGCCGCCGGTGCTCGGGCACCCGGGTGAGCCGGTAGGCCACGCCGCGCACGGCGAACTCCAGGGTCACCGAGGTCTCCGCGTCGGGCGGGGCGAAATGCGAGCGCATCCGGTCCGCGGCCGCGTCCGGGCCGGCCAGCCCGCCGTACAGCGCGAACGTGATCGCGTCCAGGATCGTGGTCTTGCCCGACCCGGTCGGGCCCTCCAGCAGGAACAGGCCGCTGGCGGCCAGCCGGGCGAAGTCGATCCGCTGGGTGGCGGCGTAGGGCCCGAACGCGGTCAGTTCCAGGTGGTGCAGCCGCATCAGGCGGCCGCCTCGGCGCTGGTCGCGGCCTCCACCGCGGCCCGGATCCCGGCCCGCGTCGCGTCGTCGGGCGGGCCGCCCCCGGCAAACTCGACGAACAGGCCGCAGATCTCGACCGGGTCGGTGGCCGCGGCCAGCCGCTCCAGGTCGGCCCCGGCGTCCGGCAGGCCGCCGTCGGGGACGAAGTCCAGCACGAGCGTGTGCGGCCACTTCTCGCGCAGCCGCTCCATGGGCGCGACGGGCCGCACCGGGTCGGTGAGCACCGCCTTGACCCAGGCCCCGGCCAGGTCCGCGAGATCCCCGCCGGCCCGCTCCAGCAGGTCGGCGAGCCGGCCGCGCACCTCGCGCAGCGGCCGGGGCACCGGCACGGCCAGCAGCGTGGTGTGCACCTGCCCGGCCTCGTCGATCTCGGCCAGCGTCACCGACTTGGCGTGATCTTTCTCGCCGAAGGAGAAGGCCAGCGGTGACCCGGAGTACCGGGCCACCGGGCCGCCGTCGCCGCCCCGCAGCTGCTGCTGGCCGTGCAGGTGGCCGAGCGCCACGTAGCTGAAGCCGCCGAACACACAGGCCGGCACGTCGGCGATGCCGCCGACCCGGATGTCGCGCTCGGACTCCGCGGGCTGCCCGCCGCGGACGAAGGCGTGCGCGGCCACCACGGTGCGGCCGATGCCGCGGGCGGCCGCGTCGGCCCGGATCCGGCCGGCCGCGGCGGCCAGCACCGCCTCGTGCGAGCGCTCGCAGTCCAGGTCGGCCATGACCGCGTCGGGCAGCAGGTACGGGATGCCGTACACGGCCACCTCGCCGCCGGAGTCGCGGATCAGCACCGGCCGGTCCAGGTCGGCCAGCGAGGTACGCAGGTGCACGCCGGACGCTTCGCTCAGCGCGGAGCCGAAGCCGAGGCGCACCGCGGAGTCGTGGTTGCCGCTGGTCAGCACGACCGGGATGCCGTCGCGGGCGAACCGGGTCAGCGCGGTGTCCAGCAGCCGCACGGCATCGAGCGGCGGCACGGCCCGGTCGTAGATGTCCCCGGCCACCACGATCGCGTCGGCCCGGTGGCTGAGCGCCTGCCCGTGCAGCCAGTCCAGGAAGCCGGCCTGGTAGCCGAGCAGGTCGGCACCGTGCAGGGTGCGCCCGAGGTGCCAGTCCGAGGTGTGGATCAATCGCATCGCAGCGGCAGGGCTCCGATCAGGGATGCGGTCCGGCCGGGTCGTGACGCTGGCCATGATGCCTGACGGAAGCGACATCTCCGGTGATCCGGGCTCGCTCCGCGTGTCGCGGTGCTAGCCCGGGGGGACGACCCCCCGGAACCCGGTCGGCCCGGCGGGCCGAGCGCGGCGGAGCCGCGCGCGGGAACCGGCGGACGGCCCGCACCGGAGGGCAGCCCCCCGGGTCAGCACGGCGCGCCGCCACGGCCAGGTGGTCACTCTGCGTTATACATGCCATTACTCAGAGTGATCAACAGGATACGCGGCGGGACCGGTGCCTGCCCACCCGGATGGATGTGCGATGCGCCAGCCGCCACGCCCCGCCGCTGCACTGCGGCGGCATCTCGCGCTCGGGCTCGCCGCCGCGGCGGCGGTCTCGTTCGGCACCGCCGCCGCCGACGCCTCCGGGCGGCCGGCCGCGGCGGCCGGCCCGGCCCGCGCCCAGTCCCCCGGCGGCCGGGCCGGCGGCGGTGAGGTCACCGGCGACCAGGACGCGCTGCGGACCGGCTGGGACCCGGCCGAGCCCGGGCTGGCGCCGAAGGTGCTGCGCAGCGGCCGGTTCGGCCGGGTCTTCAGCACCCGGGTGCACGGGCAGGTGTACGCGCAGCCGCTCGTCGTCGGGCAGATGGTGATCGCGGCGACCGAGCAGGACTGGGTGTACGGGATCGACGCGGTCACCGGACGGGTGCACTGGTCGGTCCGGCTGGGGCACCCGGGCCAGGCCCCCGGGTGCCCGGACCTGCAGCCCCGGATCGGCATCACCGGCACCCCGGTGTACGACCCGCAGACCGGGATGGTCAACGTGGTCGCCGAGACGACCCGGCCCGGCGGGCGGCAGGCCGCCTACTACCTGTTCGCGGTCAACCCGCGGAGCGGCCACGTCACCCGCCGGGTGGCCATCGGCGGCCACCCGGTGAACGACCCGCGGCTGAGCTTCTCCGCGGTCAAGCAGCTGCAGCGGCCCGCCCTGCTGCTGCTCGGGCCCTGGGTGCTGGCCGCGTTCGGCTCGCACTGTGACCAGCCGCCCTACGCCGGCTACGTGGCGGCCATCAACCCGTCCACCGGGCGGTCCCGGCTGTGGTCCGACGAATCCGGGCTGACCAGCGCGCAGGGCGGCATCTGGCAGTCCGGCGGCGGGCTGATGTCCGACGGCCCCGGGCGCGCCTTCTTCACCTCCGGCAACGGCATCTCGCCGGCCCCGGGGCCGGGCACCCGGCCGCCCGGGCAGCTCGGCGACGCGGTGGTCAGGCTGGCGGTCGGGCGCTACGGGGCACTGTCGGCCCAGGACTTCTTCAGCCCGCGGGACGCCCCGGCGCTGGCCGCCGCGGACATCGACTTCGGCTCCGGCGGGCCGGCCGGGCTGCCCTTCGGCACCCGCGGGCTCCCGCACCTGCTGGTGCAGGCGGGCAAGGACGGCCGGGTGTTCCTGCTGAACACCGACCACCTGGGCGGCCGGGAACAGGGACCGGGCGGCGGGGACGCGGCGGTCAGCCAGGCCGGCCCGTTCGGCGGCCAGTGGGGCCACCCGGCGGTGTTCGGCGACACCCGGGTGGTGACGCTGGGCAACTCCGGCGCCTCCCGCGACTACGTGTACTACCTGGGCCGGGACGACTACCTGCGGTACCTCAAGTTCCGGCTGGGCCAGGCCGGGCGGCCGGCGCTGACCGACGTCGGGAACAGCTCGTTCACCTTCGGCTACACCTCCGGGTCCCCGGTGGTCACCTCCACCGGGACCAGGACCGGGTCCGCGGTGGTCTGGGCGGAACGGGTGGCCGGGCCGCACGGCTCCGGGGCGTCGCTGAACGCGTTCCCGGCGGTGCCCGGCAGCCACTGCCGGCGGCCGTGCACGATGCGGCCGCTATGGTCCGGCCCGATCGGCCGGGCCGCCGCCTTCGCCTCCCCCGCGACGGCGGGCGGCCGGGTCTACGTCGGCACCGGGGACGGGTACCTGCTCGCGTTCGGCCTGCGCTCCCGCGCCGCCCTCGGGCCGGCTGCCCAGGTCAGCTTCCCGGCGACCGCGGTCGGCGGCCACGCGGGCCGCGACGTGACGGTGACCGCGTCGGCACGGGTCACGGTGGACGCGGTGACGGCCAGCGCCACCGGCCCGGGCACGTTCGGCGTGGCCCGGATCGTCGCGGCCGGGCCGGGCCGCCCGGGCGGCGCCGCGGGGCAGCCGGTCAGGTTCCCGGTCACGCTGCGCCGCGGCGATGTCCTGCGCGCGGCGGTCGAGTTCGCCCCGGCCGCCCCGGGCGGGCTGACCGGGACGCTGGCGCTGCGGGTGGCCGACCCGCAGGCGGCCGGGCTGGGCGGCCCGGACCTGGACGTGCCCCTGTCCGGGGAGGGCATCAGGGCCGGGCTGTTCGCCAGGCCGGGCCGCCTGGACTTCGGGCTGACCGACACGCCCGAGGCCAGCGTGCCGGTGGGCACCGGGCTGCCGGTGAACGTGGTCGTCAGCAACGGCGGCCCGGCCGCCGAGACGGTGACCGGGGTCACCGGCCCGGCCGCCCCGTTCAGCGCGGCCGGGCTGCCCCGGCCGGGCACCCGCCTGCAGCCGGGCCAGGCCATCGTGATCCAGGTGACCTACCGTCCGCGGGCGGCGGGCCCGGCGGCCGGCCAGATCACCATCGCCGGGTCGGCCGGCCCGGCCGCGGTCATCAGCCTGCACGGCACCGGGCGGCCGCCGGTCAGCCGGCTCAGCCCGTCCGCCGCCACCGTGAACTTCGGCCGGGTCCAGCCGGGGCACCAGGCCACCGCCTACGTGACGATCAGCAACACCGGGAACCTGCCGGCCACGGTGGCGGGCACCAGCCGTCTCGCGGTCCCGTTCAGGAATGTGTTCTCGGTCTACCGTGGCCTGCCGGTCGTTCCCGGAACCAGCCTGACCCTGCAGCTGACCTTCCGCCCGCCGCGGCGCGGCACGTTCACCGGGACCTACCAGCTCACCTGGACCGACGCCCTGGGCCGGCACACCTCGACGCTGCGGCTTACCGGGACCGGCGGCTGACCGCCCGGTGGCCGGGTCAGAGCTGGCCGGCCGCGGTGACCCGGAGCACCGCCTCGCCGGCCTTCCGCCGAGGCGTCCAGGTCGACCTCGGCGCTGATCCCCCAGTCGTGGTCCCCGGCCGGGTCGTCGAAGATCTGCCGGACCCGCCAGCGTTCCTGGCCCTCCTCGATGATCAGCAGGGCCGGCCCGCGGGCGTCCGGGCCGGTGCCGATCTCGTCGCGGGTGTCGAAGTACGGCTCGATGGCCGCCTCCCACGCCGCGGCATCCCAGCCGTCGCCGGAGTCGAGCTGGCCGAGATCGGAGTAACGGCCGAGCGCGGCCAGCTCGACCCGGCGGAAGAGCGCGTTGCGCACCAGGACCCGGAACGCGCGGACGTTGCGGGTGACGGCGGGCGGCCCCGCCTCCACCTGGCTGACCAGGGTGCCGGACGGGTCGCGCAGCTGCTCCCACTCGTCCAGCAGGCTGGAGTCGACCTGGCGGACCAGCTCACCGAGCCATTCGATGAGGTCGGTGAGCTCCTCGGTCTTGGCCTCGTCCGGGACGGTGTTCCGCAGCGCCTTGTACGCGTCGGCCAGGTAGCGCAGCACCATGCCCTCCGTGCGGGACAGCCCGTAAAAACCCACATACTCAACGAAGGTCATGGCGCGCTCGTACATGTCCCGGACCACGGACTTCGGGGCCAGTGCGTAATCGGCGACCCACGGGTGGCCGTGGCGGTACATGTCGTACGCGGCCTCCAGCAGGTCGGCCAGCGGCCGCGGGTAGGTCACCGAGTCCAGCAGGTCCATCCGGGTCTCGTAGTCGATGCCGTCCGCCTTCATCTGCGCGACGGCCTCGCCGCGCGCCTTGAACAGCTGGGCGGACAGCACCGGCCGCGGGTTGTCCAGGGTTGCCTCGATGATCGACACCACGTCCAGCGGGTACGACGGCGACTCGCGGTCCAGCAGGTCGATCGCGGCCAGGGCCAGCGGGGACAGCGGCTGGTTCAGCGCGAAGTCGAACTGCAGGTCCACGGTGAGCCGGGCCCGGCGTCCCTCGGAGTCCGGCTCGTCCAGCTGCTGCACCACTCCCCCGGCCAGCAGCGCCCGGTAGATGGCGATGGCCTGGTGGATGTGCCGGCGCTGGGCGGCCCGGTCCTCGTGGTTGTCGGTCAGCAGGTGGCGCATGGCGGCGAACGCATCACCCGGCCGGCTGATCACGTTCAGCAGCATGGCGTGCGTGACCTTGAAACTGGATGTCAGCGGCTCGGGGTCGGCGGCGACCAGCCGCTCGAAGGTGGGCTGCCCCCAGGCGATGAACCCCTCGGGCGGCTTCTTGCGGACCACCTTGCGCCGCTTCTTCGGGTCGTCGCCCGCCTTGGCCAGCAGGCGCTCGTTCTCCACCACGTGCTCAGGGGCCTGCACCACGACCCGGCCGGTGGTGTCGAACCCGGCCCGGCCGGCCCGGCCGGCGATCTGGTGGAATTCGCGCGCCTGGAGCAGCCGGGTCTTCGACCCGTCGTACTTGGACATCGCGGTGAACAAGACCGTGCGGATCGGCACGTTGATCCCCACGCCCAGGGTGTCGGTGCCGCAGATGACCTTCAGCAGCCCGGCCTGGGCCAGGGTTTCCACCAGCCGCCGGTACTTGGGCAGCATCCCGGCGTGATGGACCCCGATGCCGTGCCGGACCAGCCGGGACAGGGCCTTGCCGAAGCCGGCGGTGAACCGGAAGCCGCCGATCAGCGCGGCGATCTCGTCCTTCTCCGCGCGGGAGCAGACGTTCACGCTCATCAGCGCCTGCGCCTGCTCCAGCGCCGCGGCCTGGGTGAAGTGCACCACGTAAATGGGGGCCTGGTGGGTGGACAGCAGCTCTTCGAGGGTCTCGTGCAGCGGGGTGATGACGTAGGAGTAGGTGAGCGGCACGGGGCGCTCGGCGGAGGCGACGACGGCGGTCGGCCGGCCGGTGCGGCGGGTCAGGTCGGCCTCGAACGCTTTCACGTCCCCGAGCGTCGCGGACATCAGCAGGAACTGGGCGCGCGGCAGTTCCACGATCGGCACCTGCCAGGCCCAGCCGCGGTCCGGGTCGGCGTAGAAGTGGAACTCGTCCATGACCACCTGCCCGACGTCGGCGGCCGCGCCGTCCCGCAGCGCGATGCTGGCCAGCACCTCCGCGGTGCAGCAGATGATCGGGGCGGCGGCGTTCACGCTGGCATCCCCGGTCATCATCCCGACCTGCGCGGGCCCGAACGCGGCGCACAGCGCGAAGAACTTCTCCGACACCAGCGCCTTGATGGGCGCGGTGTAGAAGGTGCGCTGGCCCGCCGCGAGCGCGGCGAAATGGGCCCCGGTGGCCACCAGGCTCTTGCCGGACCCGGTCGGCGTGGACAGGATCACGTTGGCCCCGGACACCACCTCGATGAGGGCCTCTTCCTGGTGCGGGTACAGGGCCAGGCCCTGCTCCTTGGCCCAGCCCGCGAACGCGTCGAACACCGCGTCGGGGGCAGCCTCAGCAGGGAGCAGGTCGGTGAGGGTCACAGTTAGTCAATCGCCGGCGGCCCGGAAATGTTCCCGGCCCAGCCTACTGCCCGAGCAGATAGCGCAGGGCCCGCGCATCCCGCACGGCATTGGCATTCCCGTCGTTGTTGAAGTAGGCGAAAACGTCTTTTCCGGCGGCTTCCCATTCCCGGATCCGGGCGGCCCACCAGGCCAGGTCGGCGCCGGAGTACGACCCCGCGTAAAGGTGATGATGATCGGGGCCGTGCAGCCGCACGTAGCCAAAATCCGCCGTGACCCGCAGGATGCACGGCAGCTGGGCGCCGCTCATCACGCAGTACCCGGCGCCGCGTGCCTCCAGCAGCGCGAATACCTCCTCCCGCGCCCAGCTGGAATGGCGGAACTCCACCGCGACGCGCAGCCATTCCGGGACCAGGCGGAGGAAGTAATCCAGCCGGGCGTCATCGCGCGGCGCCGAAGGCGGCAGCTGGACCAGCAGCACGGCCCGTTTGTCCCCCAGCTCGTGCCACCCGGCCCGGATGCGCTCCAGCCAGGGCTCCGGGGCATAGAGCCGCCGCCCGTGGGTGAGGCCCCGGGGCGCCTTGACCGAGAGGCGGAAGCCGGCCGGCAGCCTGCGCCGCCAGGAGCGGAAGGCCGCCGGGCCCGGCCACCGGTAGAAGCTGCTGTTCAGTTCCGCGGTGCGGAAGCTGGCCGCGTAACAGGGCAGCCGGCCGCGGGGCGGGAGGCCCGGCGGGTACAGCTCCGGATGCCAGTGGTCATAGCTCCAGCCTGAGGTCCCGACCCAGACCGCCACCGGTTCTTGCGCTCGCGTTCTTCAGCTCGCGGGCGGCTGGCCGCCCGCCGGAGGCGCACCGCCCGGCGGCCGCTCCTCCCCGGCCGTCGGGGGCTGCTCCTCCCCGGCCGTCGGGGGCTGCTCCTCCCCGGCCGTCGGCGGCTGCTCCTCCCCGGCGCCGGGGAGGGTGGCGTCGATCAGCGCGGTCGAGCCGGCCGGGCGGGTGGTGGACTCCTCGGTGCGCTCCCGGAGCCGGTCCAGCGCCACGCTGTCGCCGAGCGGGATGGTGGCCTCCAGCCGGCTGCTCTCCCGCACCTCCGGCGTCTCCACCACCGCGTTGACCAGGCTGGCCCGGCTGCCCGAGTCCACCTGCCCGGACGGGGCGTGCAGCGAGGCGCGGGCCGCGCCGCCGGGGTGCCTGGACACCTCGGCCGCGGCGATCGTCTCCTCGCCGTCCTTGATCTCGACCTGCCGGGGAGCGGCGTCGCGGTCGGCCATCGTGCACCTCCTAAGGGCTCTGCCCCGTCGTGCCCGGCGCGGGCGGCCTGAAACAGCCGGCGGCGTGAACTTCCCCCGCCCCCGCCCCCGCCCCCGCCGCGCGCTCAGCCGGAGAAGCCAGTCACCCCAGGAAGAGCATCCGGATCATGACGACGAGGGCGACGAGGGCCAGCGCAATCACGGCCTTGACCGCGAGCCCCCGCTCATAGCGGACGGCCGCGTGGATCTCCTCATCGAAGGCCTCCATCTCGGCCTCCGTGGTATCGGCAGGCGTCCAGGCCAGGCGGGACCCGTCAGCTGCCCGTCCGGCGGGGCGCTCCGGCTCGCCTGTCATGCGACGGTCACGACCTTGCCAGTTTTCTCCGTCTTCTCCCAGCGCGCCTCGGCGTGCTGGAGCTCTTTCAGGTACGCGGCGGCGGTGATGGCACAGAGCAGCGGCCCATATCCGCCGAGGTAGACGAAGAACGGGCTGGTGATCCAGCCGAGCCGCCACCGCTCGGCCGCTTTCCCGAGATAGGCCACGCCCATGCAGGCGGCCAGCCACACGTAGGTGAACAGCACGACGCCATGCACCCAGGCCACGGTCATCGTCACGCCGAGGGCGGACGATGCCGCGCCGGCCAGCAGGCTCATCGGCCCGGGCATGATGCCGGCCAGCAGGATGACCACGTTGACCGCTCCCGGGAACAGCAGCGCCTCCAGCCAGGTGCGCTTCGCGGTCTGCGGGTCGATGAGCAGGGCGAACGACGTGATGAACACGTAGGTGATCACGTTCGCCAGCCGCAGCGCGTGAAAGGCCGAGAACGCGAGCTGGTAGTCGATGAAGAACAACACGACCAGGGATGACGATACGCACACCATGAGCGCCGGCAGGAGCAGCAGGCTGAACCAGATCAGGCCGAAGCCGAGGCTGCCGAGCCGGCCGCCCGACCGCGGCCGGAACCAGACATGCCGGAATCGCCGGGTGACCTGGATATTGCCCCGCGCCCAGCGCAGCCGCTGGCGCCAGAGCCCGGCGGTGCTCCCCGGCTCCTCGGCCCACACGGTGGCGTGCGGCTCGAAGATGGCGCGGCGCCCGCCGAGCTGGGTCTCGAACGTGGTGACCGTGTCCTCGGCCAGGGTGCTGGTGTCGATCCTGCCGCCGAGGGCTTCGATGTTCTCCCGGGAGTGCAGCTGCGCCCCGCCGGCCAGGCAGGCGATCGCACCGAGCACCTCCTGGCCCCGCCGGGCGGCCGCGGACGCGACGATGTACTCGTAGCCGATGAACCGGGTCAGGTAGTTGCCAGGCCGGCTGCCCTCCTTGATGTAGGCGGTGACCGAGCCGACCGCGGGATCCGCGAGATGCCGCGTCATCAGGCGCAGCGAGCTGCGCTCGCAAATGACATCAGCGTCACAGATCAGGACCGCCTGCGCCCAGTCATCAGCCAGCACCCGCGCGAGGCCGTGGTTCAGGGTCGCCGCCTTGCCCTCGCCGCCGCGGTCCCGCCGCAGGTGCACGACGGTCCCGCCATACTCGGCCACCTTGGCCCGGAGCACCTCCGGAGTCCCGTCCGTGCTGGCGTCATCCACCACGATGATGCGGAACGCGTCAGGCGGGTAATCGAGCCGCATGAGGCGGTCCACCGAGGTGCCGATGACGGCGGCCTCGTTCCAGGCCGGGACGAGGATCGCGGTACGGGGCAGCCACGGCCGGCACTTCGCATAGTGCAGCCTGCGAAAATGCAGGCTGACGAGAAGGAACTGGTAATTGGCTACCAGCAGCGGGACCGTCCCGAGCAGCACCACCGCCACCAGCAGCCATTTCAGCCCGCTGAGGAACATGATCATACCGGCGGCCCCTGGCCGGGCAGCCCGACGATCATGCCGGCATCACGACCTTGCCCGTTTTCTCGGTCTTGTCCCATTTCATCTCCGCGTGCCTCAGTTCCTTGATGTAGGACGCGAACGTGCAGGCGCAGAGCAGCGGCCCGTAGCCCGCGATGTAGATGAACACCCGCGACAGCACCCCGCCGAACCGGCGCGCCTCGACCACCTTGCCGAGGTAGGCGACCAGCATGGACAGCGCCAGCCAGGCGTAGGCGAACAGAACCAGGCTGCGCCGCTCCGCGAAGGTCAGCACGACGCCTAGCTGCGGCAGCACATCGTAAAAGATCATCCGGAGCAGCCGGGGGAAGCAGGCGGCGACGATGATGGACAGGCTGACGGCTCCCGGGAAAAAGATGCCTTCGAGCCAGGTGTGGCGGCCGGTGAGCCAGTCGATCATGAGCACGTACGCGGTGATGAACACGTAGGTCAGCGCGTTGATGATCCACAGGACGTGGAACACGATCCAGGCCATCGCGAAGTTCCCGAAATACAGGATGATCAGGGACGCGGACGCGAGGATCATGAACACCGGGAGCAGGAACAGGCAGAACCAGAACACCGAGAAGCTGACGCTGCCCAGCCGGTGCTTAGCGCTCGGGCGGCACCACACGTACCAGAACTGCTTGGTGACCTGGACATTGCCGCGTGCCCAGCGCAGCCGCTGTTTCCATAGCCCCCGGATGTCGCCGGGCTCCTCCGCCCAGACCGTGGCGTGCGGCTCGAACACCACGCGGTTTCCCGCCAGCTGAGTCTTGAACGTGGTGAACGTGTCCTCGGCGAGGGAGGACGTGTCGATCCGGCTGCCGATCGCCTCCAGGTTGGCCCGTGAGTGCAACTGCGCCCCGCCGGCCAGGCACGCGACGGCGCCCAGCACGTTCTGGCTGCGCCGCGCCGCCGCCTGGGCGGTGATGTACTCGAAGCCGATGAACCGGGTCAGGTAGTTGCCCGGGCGGCTGCCCTCCTTGATGTAGGCGGTGACCGCCCCGACCCGCGGATCGGCGAGGTGACGGGTCATCATGCGCAGCGAATCGGGCTCGTAGATCACGTCGGCGTCCATGATCAGCAGCGCCTGCATCCAGTCGTCGCTCAGGATGATGGCCAGCCCGTGGTTGAGCGTGTGCGCCTTGCCCTCGCCTCCCTTCTGACGGCGCAGGTGGATGACCTGGCCCGGGTACTGAACCGCCTTGGCCTTGATCACCTCGGGGGTGTCGTCGGTGCTCGCGTCGTCAACCACGAAGACCCGGAGCGCCTCGGGCGGGTAGTTGAGCCCCATCAGACGGTCGATCGAGGCGCCGATGACCGCCGCCTCATTCCAGGCCGGGATCAGGATGGCGGCACGTGGGAAATACGGCGCGCAGGCGGCGTAGTGATTCCGGCGGAAGTGGAATGCCACCATCACGTACTGGTAGCTGGCGGCCAGCAGCGGCACCGCGCCGACCATGACGAGCACCACGAGCACCCAGTTCAAGGCCGGCCACGACAACGGCGAGGGCCGTGCCCATTACGGCACCGTGGCGGGAAAGGCAGCCCCGAGAATCTCCCGGACCCGGGCGTAGGCGCCGATGTCAGCACAGTCGTGGCTGTCCGTGCTGGCCACCAAGGGCACTCCCGCCGCGGCGAACGCCCGGAGGGCGCGGGGAGACGGGCAGGCCCATTTCTCGTTGACCTCCACCCCGGCGCCGGCCCGGCAGCAGGCCGCGGCCAGGTGACGCAGCGCCGGGTCCGGCACGTCCGCCTCGTCCAGCCCGAGCTTCGGCAGCAGGCTGAACAGGTGGGCCAGCTGGGGCACGGCCGCGAGGGACAACGCCGCCGTCGTGGCGGCCAGCAGGCCGTCGATCACCTCGGCCACGGACCGCTGCCCGCTGGCCAGCTCGGCGCGCACCTGCCCGGGGGAAACCGGCCCGTGCTCGCCGGGGAACTGGTGGTCGGCGATCAGCACCCGGTCCACCCCGGGCAGCTCACCCGGCAGGTCGAGGCGGCCGGTGACGTCGAGGATCTTGGCTTCGACCCCGGCCAGCAGCACCAGCCCGCTGCCCGGCCGCAGCGCGGCCACGGCCGCCGCGAAGTCCGCCACCCAGGGCGTGCCGGCACGCACGTGGTCGGCGAGGCAGAGCACCCGCAGCCCGCGCTGGCGGGCCGCGCGCACGTTCTCGGCCAGGGTGCTCACTGCATCGTCGGAGAACGTGGAGTGGACGTGGTGGTCCTCATCCAGCGCGGGCGGGCCGGCCGCTAGCCTCACGCAGCCACCTTCTGCACCTCGGCCAGGTCGATGAAACGCTCCTCAAGGAAGCGCACCATGGCTACCTCCCGGAAGTCCAGGTGCTCCGGCACCGGGCGGCCGCGCAGCGAGTCCAGGGCCAGCCTGGGCATGTCCACGCCACTGGCCATGGTCAGCGGCAGCGCTCCCGGGGCCCGCGGGTTCACCTCGAGCAGGGCCGGGCGGTCCGCCGCGTCCCGGCGGGCCTGGACGTTGGCGATGTAGGTCAGGCCGGTGACGCTGGCCACCGTGGCCCCGAAGTGCTCCAGTTCCGGGTCGTGGATGGTACGCCCGGCCACCGAGACACCCGAGTCCACCCGGGTGCGCACCCGGGGCACGGCCGCGATCACATGGCTGCCCGTGTCGGCCAGCACGTCGATGGAGTACTCCTCCCCGGGCAGGTACTCCTGGACGATGAACTCCGCGGACCGGTCCAGGGCGGCCAGTTCGCCGGCTGAGGCGACCACGGAAATATCCCGCGAGCCGCTCCCGGTGCGCGGCTTGAGCACCACCGGGTACTCCCACGAGGCCGGGTCGAGGCTCTCGTCGAAGCACTCGGTGCGCGGCACCCGCACGTGCCCGGCACAGCACTGGGCCAGGGCGAGCTTGTCCAGGGTGAGGTCCAGGGCCCGCTCCGGGGCCAGCATGAGCTCGATCCCGGCCGCCGCGTACCCGGCGCGGGCCCGGGCCAGCGGCCGCATCTCCGCGTCCACCGTCGGGATGAGCACGTCCACGCCGAGCGCCGTGCACCGGGCCAGCACCGCGTCGGCGAAGCCCGGGTCCAGGCCGGCCGGGATCAGCGTCCGCGCATCCGGCGGCAGCAGGTAGAGGCCGGCCGCCCAGGGATCCATGTCCGCGGCCAGCAGGCACACCGACGGGTCACGGCACAGCGATTTGATCACGGAGACGGCGGCCGGGCCGCCGGCCCCGGTGACCAGGACCCGTAGCGCCCTGGATCGGTCATCGGGTGGCATCGGGTACCTCCGCGGTTGGTGTGACGGACACGGGCTGGGCCACGGCATCCCGCCGGTCGGGCGCGGCGGGCCCGGTCGTGTCCTCCCCGCGCACGATGCCGCGGGCCGGCCGGAGCTCGTACTGCCCGGCCACGGCCGACTCCCGGACCACTTCGAAGGGCTCGGCGAACCGCGCCTCGCAGTACCGCGACCAGTACCGCGCGTTCGCCTCGATGAGGTCGCGCTCCAGGTAGCCGCGGATCTCCACCTGCGAGGCGAACGCGTCGATGGCGTCGAGCTTGCCGTCCATCTGGTCGTCGATCGGCACGAACCGGGTCGGCCGGAAGTCCACCGTGGCCGACGGCGACTGGAAGCAGTAGACCCGGCCCACCTCGCGCACCGCGACCAGGGCGGCCCGGTGGCAGTTCCGGTGGTCCTGGTGCACGTCGTGCAGCGAATGGGTGTAGATCACGGTCGGGCGGACCTCGGCCACCACCCGGCTGATCACGCCGATGGTCGGGTCGCCCTCCGCGATCTGGGTGTCACGCAGGTCCTCGTGGTAGAGCGTCGCGCCGATGACCTTGGCGGCCTGCTGCGACTCGTCGGCCCGGGTGCTCTCCGTCCCGCCCCGGGCGCCCCGGCTCAGGGTGAGGATGGCCACCTCATGGCCCATCCGGCGGTGGGCCAGCAGGGTGCCCGCCGCGCCGATCTCCACGTCGTCGGGGTGCGCGCCGATGGCCAGCACGCTATGCCGCGCGGCGTCCCGGGCCGCGCGGCCCCTGGCCACCAGGCTGGCCACCACGGCGACCAGCCGGTCCGGGCTGACCGGCTTCTCCAGGAACTCGTCTGCGTCGTTGCGCAGCGCCCGGACCGCGTAGTCCACCGAGGGATGGGCGGTGAGCACCGCCACCGGTAGCAGCGGGGCGATCTCGCGCAGCCGCCCCAGCAGCTCGATGCCGGTCATCCCGGGCATCTCCACGTCGGTCAGCACCAGGTCCCAGCGCCCGCCGCGGACCATTTGCAGGGCCTCGGACGGGACCAGCACGTGGGTGACCTCGAAGCCGCCCCGGCCGCGCAGCACGTGCAGCACGTAGTCCGCGGACTCGGGGTCGTCCTCCACCAGCAGGACGCAGCCCGCTGGATGTTCTCTGGCCATGATCCCCCGATTCACTCTTTGTAGTTATGACACTACTTTAAGTAATAAGTGGGTGACCGGGGCGGCCGGGCGGCCGGAGCGGCAGCCAGGCCGTCACGGTGGTCCCGCGGCCTGGCGTGCTGGCCACCTCGACCCGGCCGCCGTGCAGTTCCACGATCTCCCTGACCACCGCCAGCCCCAGGCCGGACCCCGGCCGGCCGGCCCGCTCCGCGTTGGAGGCCCGGTAGAACCGGTCGAAGAGGCGGCCCAGCTCGTCCGGCGGGATGCCGATGCCCGAGTCGGCCACCTCGATCCGCCAGGCGCCCTCCGACTGCTCCGCGCCGACCCGCACCCGCCCGCCACGATCGGTGAACTTGACCGCGTTCCCGATCAGGTTGTCGAGGACCTGGAGCAGCCGGTGCCGGTCGGCCAGCAGCTCCGGTCCGTCGCCGTCCGGGGACAGCTCCAGGGTGACGCCGCGCGCGGCGGCATCTGGTGCCGCCCTGCTCACCGCCTCCGCCGCCAGGCCGGGCACCCCGACCGGGGCCAGGTCCAGCGGGAAGACCCCGGCCTCGATCCGGCTGAGCAGCAGCAGGTCCCCTACCATCCGGAGGACCCAGCCGGCGCTCCGCTCGATCTTGTCCAGGTAGCGTGATCCCGCAGCGGTCAGGCCGGCCTCCTCCTCCCGGAACAGTACGGCGCAGGACACGATGGACGACAGCGGGGCGCGGAGCTCATGTGACATCTGCGCCAGGAACCGCGTCTTCACCTCGTCTAGTTCGCGGAGCTGGTCGCAGCGCACGGAGAGCGCTTGCTGGGCATGCTCGGCGGTGCGCCGGGCGGCGAGCTCAGCCGACAGCCGGCCCTCCCGCTCCTGCTCGGCGCTGGCCCGCGCCGACACATCCCAGAGCAGCCACAGGCTGCCGCGGTACTCGCCGCCGGCCAGCACCGGCCAGTAGTCGCACTCCAGGACCCGGCCGTCCGAGCAGTCGAACCGGAGGTCGCCGGCGCGTTCCCGGCGCGCGGCGCGCTGGCTCATCTCCGCGGTCACCTGGGCGGGGTCGGCGAACGTCCGCGCGACCGGCTCCAGCAGCCGCTCCCCGCTGCTCCCGGCCAGCTCCCCGGGCGGCTCACGGATGCCCAGCAGCAGGCACAGGCTCTCGTTCAGCTGGACGATCATGCCGTGCTCGTCGGTCAGCAGCACGCCGGGGATGGCCGCGGCGATCAGGCTGTTCAGTCGCTCGGTCTGGCAGGTCAGGCTGCGCACCGCCGCCCGCTGCTCGGCGAGCAGCCGGTCCCGGTCCTGCTCGGCCCGCTTACGCGCGGTGATATTGGTGAGCGCCACCAGGAAGCCGTCCGGCTGCCCGGACCGTTCCGGCAGGCCGGCGACCGTGGCGTGCACCCAGACGGCTCCCGCGTCGCCGGCCGCGGCACCGGGCGGGGCGAGGCGGCAGTCGGTCCGCAGCTCCACCCCGCCCGCGGTGGCCCGCGCCCAGGCCGCGGCCACCCGGCGCGCATCGTCCGGATGCACGACCTGCAGCCAGGACCGGCCGAGGAAATCGCCGGGCGCCGTCCCGGCCAGCACGCACCACCGCTCATTGACGAACGTGCAGGCCCCGCCGGGGCCGGTCTGCGCGATGCCCACCGGGGCCAGCGCCGACAGCAGCCGGAGCCGGTCCTCGCTGGCCGCCAGCGCGGCCGTGGCCTGTTCCAGTTCGGTCACGTCCCGCAGGAAACTGCAGAAGTACATCTCGCCGCGGACCTCGAGCGGCAGCGAGGTGACCTCGGCCAGCCGCTCGGTCCCGTCCGCGCGGAGCACGGGCAGGTGCTCCCGGACCGGGAGCGCACCGTGATCCGTGCCCTGACCCACGCTGGCCAGCCAGGACGCGCGGCCGGAACGGTACCGGGCCCGGTAGCGCTCAGGGATCAGCAGCTGGGCCGCGTCCCGGCCCGCCGCGTCGGCGGCCCGGTGCCCGGTGAGCCGCTCGGCCGCCGGGTTGAAGCTGACGATCCGGCGTGCCGCGTCGGAGATCACCACCGCGTCCGGTGACGCGTCGACCAGCGCCAGGCTGACCGCGCGCCGCTCCGCGATCTCGGCGTTGTCGTCGGCCCGGGCCTGCTGGGCCGCCAGCACCGTGAGCAGCGCACGGGCCGTGGACCGCAGCTGCCGCGTGCTGGGGGAACCGGTCACGAGGACCAGCGCGTAGCCGGGAAGGCGGGGGCCGGGACCCGCGGCGGCCTGATCCTTGGCCGTCGGCTGGCCGCTCGCCTGCGGGGCGCTCGCGTGCAGGCCGCCCGCCCGCGGGGCGCTCGCCAGCAGGCCGCCCGCCCGCGGGCTGCGGGACGGGCTGGCGTAGGCGGCCAGCAGCCGGGCCGGCCCGGGCGCCGCCCAGTCCGGCCCCCCGGCGGTGGCCAGCCGCCGCGGGAGCGCCAGCGGGCCTTCCGCGCAGCCGCCGTCCGCCCCGGCCGCCGGGTGCCGGGTCAGCAGGCTGCTCACCGCGGTCACCATGACCGGGTCGGCGGCGCTGGCCGGGAACGCGGCGAGCACCGCGGGCTCCCGCCACGGCGGCAGCCGCAGCAGCAGCGCGGCCCGCCCCCCGCTGGCGGCCACGTACCGGTCCAGCACCTCGCCGAGGTGACCCCGCTCCCCCTCGCCGGCCAGCGCGTGGCCGAGCGCGAAGTCCAGCAGCGCGAACGGTTCGTCGCCCGGGTCCGGTCCGGCCACCGCCCCGCGCGGCGGACGCGGAGCTGACCTCATCGCGGCGCTCCCGTCTGTGACGTAGCGATTACTATCAGTACAGAGTACCCCTGGTCCTGACACCGAACCGGGCACGAGCCGTCAGGGCCGGCTCGTGGGCTACGGTGAGGTCGCCGCATTCGTCCGGTCCCGGCCGCGGAATAGCCTGCCCGCCATTGTCACGATTTACCATTAAGCCCCTGCCTACCGGTTCGCACTGGGATAAGCACCAGGACGGGGTTTTCGCGACGACGCGGCGGTAGCCGAAGTCCACCCTGCTGCGCCCGGGAGCCCCGGTGGCCGCCAGGCGCGCCAAGCCGTCAGCGGCGGCCGCGCCGGTCAAGACCCCGTGCTCGCACTACTACGGGGAGCATCACGTCAGCGGGCTGCTCAAGCACGACGGGACCGGCATATACCCCACCTTGATCTGCGGGTACTCCGGCACCCAGATGCGGGCCCCTTACGGGGCGACCGCGACCTCGACCGGGCCGGCCAGACCATCGCGCTCGTCGAGCTCGGCCTGACCAGGGACATGTACCTGACCCTCCAGGATTACGCGAAGGTGAGCAGCCTGCCGGCCCCGTCCAGCGCGCGGTACCGGGCGGTGTCGCTGGGACAGGGCAGCGCCTGCGGCGACCCGTTCGACGTGGCGGAACAGTTCGACGTGGAGGCCTCCTGCGCGATCGCCCCCGGGGCCACCCAGGTGGTGGTCGGCGGGGACAGCTGCAGCCAGGGAGACTACGGGCTGCAGGGCCTGTTCGACGCCGACCTGGCCGTGCTGGCGGGGCCGCTGGCCAGCGTGGTCTCCAACTCCTGGGAGAGCGGGCCGGAGGGGCAGCCGGCCGCGCTGACCAACATCGAGCACGCCTTCGTGGTGCAGGCCGCCGCCGAGGGCGTCGGGATGTACTTCTCCTCCGGTGACGGGTCCGGCGTGCTGGCCCCGTCCAGCGACCCGTATCCGATTGCCGTCGGGGGCACCACCCTGGGTATCGGCAAGGGCCGCACCCGGCGGGACCAGCCTGGCGGCACCGCTGGGTGGCTGGCATGGTCACCGCGGCGCAGCAGGGGCAGTCCAAGCCGTTCGGGTTCATCATCCCGGCCCTGTACACCCTGGACGGGAGCTCCGCGGTGAACGGCGTCCTGCCGCTGAGCAGCCAGAGCCCGGTGGCGTACCGGGGCTTCGCCTGCTCCGCCGCGCTCTGCGGGCTGCGCCTGGTCACCCAGTTCGACGACCAGTGCCAGACCCTGGCGAGCTGCCACGGCCAGGTGACGTTGCCTGGTTACGACAACATGACCGGGATCGGCACCCCGGCGGGCGCGGCCTTCCTCAGCGGGCTGCGCTCGGCCGGCTGATCGCACCGGCCAGCCGGGCCCGTCCCGGCTGGCCAGCGTCGCAGCGGGGAGCCCGGCCAGCCGGCCGGGCTCCCGGCGCCGTCTGCTGCCTGGTCAGGGGATCACGAGCACCTTGCCGGTCACGCCCTTCTCGACCGCCTCGTGCGCGGCGGCCATCTCATCCAGGCTGAACCGGTGCACCGGCAGCTCAGTCAGCGCGCCGGCCTCCAGGGCGGCACGGATGCCGGTGACGGCCTCGTCCAGCTCCGCCTCCGGGACGGTGTAGAGCAGCATGAACCGCAGCACGATGTTCGCCGTCATGCAGGCCCGGACCGGCAGGGCCGGATCCTGCGCGGGGGCGGCGTAGGTGGTGACCACCGTGCCCGGCCGGGACACGGCGAGGTCCAGGCCGAGATTGGCGCCGAGCGCCACCTCTACGATCCGGTCCACCGGCCCGGCCACCGACGTGATCTGCTCGGCGGCGTCCGGATCGGTGTAGTTGACTACGTGCCCGGCCCCGGCCTCCTTGGCCAGCTGCGCCTTGGCCGGGCTGGCCGTGGCGATGACGTGGGCCGCACTGCCCCAGACGGCGAGTTGCACGGCGAAGTGGCCGACCGCGCCGGCCCCGCCGGCCACGAGCACCACCGCGTCCCGCACCGGGCCGTCCGCGAACAGGCTGTGGTACCCGGTGACCGCGGGAACCCCCAGGCTCGCCCCCAGTTCGAAGGACGCGCCATCGGGCAGCGGCACCGCCTGGCGCTCCGGCACCACCGTCCACTCCGCGGCCGTGCCCCAGCGCCGCCCGAAGGCGGCCAGCCAGACCCAGACACGCTGGCCGACCCGGCCGCCCGGCACCCCGGGCCCGACCGCGTCGATCACGCCGGCGCCGTCGTGATGCGGGATCTGGAACCCGTCGATGGGCCGCCCGGTGGCCCCGCTACGGGTCTTGACGTCGGTCGGGTTGACCCCGGAGGCGTGCACCCGGACCCTGACCTCGCCCGGGCCCGGTTCCGGCCGGTCCACCTCGGTCACCCGGAGCACCTCGGCGGCCGGCCCTGGCCGGTCGTAGACGGCGGCTCTCACTGCATGCGCCTCCTCGGTTGCGCGGCTCCCCGATTTCACCGTATTCCCGCCGCCGCGCGGGCCAAGGGCGGGGGCACCGTCGCCGGTGCCCCCGCCCTGGGTGCACGTACCGCTGGCCCCTGCGGGCCTGGCCCGCTGGCTCAGGCCTTGAGCACGGCCTCGATCTCGAGGTGCAGGGTGACCTTGTCGGACACGACCACGCCACCGGTCTCCATGGCCGCGTTGAAGTTCACGTGGAAGTCGCTCCGGCTGAGCTCACCGGTGGCGGTGAACCCGGCGCGAGTGCCGCCGTAGGCGTCCGGGCCGAACCCGCCCAGCTCCAGCTTCAGCGGGACCTGCTTGGTAACGTCCTTGAGGGTCAGCTCGCCGTCCAGGACGAAGTGGTCACCCTCGGCGCGGACCCCGGTGGACCGGTAGGTCATCGTCGGGTACTTCTCCACCTCGAAGAAGTCCGCGGAGCGGATGTGCGCGTCGCGCTGCTCCTGGCCGGTGTCGATCGAGGAGAGGTCGATCTCGGCGGTCACCGAGGCCTGCACCGGCTCTGCGCCAGTGACGAGCTGGCCGGAGAAGGTCTTGAACTTGCCCCGCACCTTGCTGACCATCATGTGCCGCACCGAGAAGCCCACCTCGGAGTGCACCGGGTCGATGTCCCAGGTGCCGGCGACGTACCCGGGGATGGTGGTCGCCGCCGTGCTGGTCATGTCAGTACTCCCGTCGTTCATAGTGGCGTCGTTCATATTTGAATACTCAACGAATATCACAGGCAGCGTAACATCGTCAAGCGCTCAACTATTCCGGGTATGCTGGTCCCATGAGTACTTCCAGCTCGCCCGTCACCTCCGGGCCACGCTGGCTCAGCCCCGACGAGCAGGTCACCTGGCGAACCGCGTTGGCCGCCTGGCAGTGGGTCCTCGCCGCGGTCGATGGCCAGCTGCAGCGTGACGCCCAGATGCCACTGGCCTACTACGAGATCCTGGTCCGGCTGTCCGAGGCCCCGGACCGCTCGCTGCGGATGACCCAGCTCGCCGAGGCCTCCTCATCCAGCAAGAGCCGCCTGTCGCACGCGGTGGCGCGGCTGGAGGAGCGCGGCTGGGTGCGGCGCCGGGACTGCCCGACGGACCGGCGGGGGCAGTTCGCCGAGCTGACGGACGCGGGCTTCGCCGCGCTGCGCGCGGCCGCCCCCGGCCACGTGGAGCAGGTCCGGGCGGTGCTGTTCGACGCGCTCACTCCCGAGCAGGCCCGCCAGCTGGCCGGGATCAGCGAGGCAATCCTGGCGGTCGCGCCCGGCGCGGGCGCAGACGGCGAGGGATGCCCGGCCGGGCTCACGGAAGCCCCTTAGGATCGCCTCATGGAACAGCGCATTCTGGGCCGTACCGGCCGGGCAGTCTCGGTCATCGGGCTAGGCACATGGCAGCTCGGCGCCGACTGGGGCGAAGTGGACGACAGCGAGGCGCTGGCCGTGCTGGACGCGGCCGCCGCGGCCGGCATCACCTTCCTGGACACCGCCGACGTGTACGGCGACGGCCGCAGTGAGCAGCTGATCGGGGGGTTCCTGGCCAGCCGCCCCGGGGCCGAGTTCACGGTGGCCACCAAGATGGGCCGCCGTGCGCCGCTCGACCCCGCGCTCTACACGCTGGAGAACTTCCGCGCCTGGACCGACCGGTCCCGGGCCAACCTTGGCACCGACACGCTCGACCTGGTGCAGCTGCACTGCCCGCCGGCCGCCGTGTACGCCAGCGACGCGGTCTACGACGCACTCGACACACTGGTGGCCGAGCAGCGGATCGCCGCCTACGGCGTCAGCGTGGAGACCTGCGACGAGGCGCTGACCGCGATCAGCCAGCCCGGCATCGCCAGCGTGCAGATCATCCTGAACGCCTTCCGGCGCAAGCCGCTGGAGAAGGTGCTGCCGGCCGCCCAGGCGGCGGGCGTGGGCATCATCGCCCGGGTGCCCCTGGCGTCCGGGCTGCTGTCCGGCCGGTACACCCACGAGACCACGTTCGGCCCGGATGACCATCGCAGCTTCAACCGGCACGGGGAGGCCTTCGACGCCGGGGAAACCTTCTCCGGGGTGGACTTCGACTCCGGCGTGGAGGCGGCGCGTGAGTTCGCCGCCCTGGCCCCGGAGGGCACCACGGCCGCCCAGGCCGCGCTCCGCTGGGTGATCCAGCAACCCGGCGTCAGCACCGTGATCCCGGGGGCGCGCAACCCCGCCCAGGCCCGGCAGAACGCGGCCGCCGCACATCTGCCGCCGTTCAGCGACGCACAGCTGGCCGCCATCGCGGACCTGTACGACCGGCGGATCCGGGCCCAGGTCCACCATCGCTGGTGAGCGTGCCGGCCGGCTAGCTGCCCGCTAGCGGCCCGCGGACATCAGCTCGGCGATCTGCGCGGCCCCGCTCCCCGGCTCGCCGCGGAGCGCCGCGATCACGGCGGCCCGGTCGTCCGCCCCCCGGTTCTGGCTCAGCTTGTGCTTGGCCTCCACGGTGGCGATGTCCAGCTGCACGCCCACGATGCCGCGCAGCTGGCCCTCCAGGTAGTCAGGCGGGGCGTCACTGACCGCCCACGGGTGCGGCCGCCCCGCCTCGTGCCGCTCGGTGAGCCGGGTCACCACATCCCGCAGCCAGTCCGGGTCCCGGTGCACCGTCAGCGGCCCGGTGAAGTGCACCGTGACGTAGTTCCAGGTCGGCACCACCCGGCCGTGCCGGGCCTTGCTCGGGTACCAGGCCGGGGACACGTAGGCCTGCGGCCCGTGCACGATCGCGAGCGCGCTGGACCCGGCCGCCACCGACTGCCACTGCGGATTGGCCAGCGCAAGGTGGCCGAGCAGGCGGCCGTGGCCGTCCGGCTCCCGGCCGTCCGGCTCCCGGTCCCACAGCACCGGGATGAGGCTGGCGACTGGCTTGACGCCATCAAAGGTGACCAGGTCGGCCGCGGCGACCGCGGCCACCAAGGCAGCGACCGCGGCGGCATCGGGTCCGGCGAAATGCGGGGGAAGATACACGTCACGAGCGTACGCAACGCCCGCCCGGGCCAGCCCGCCCGGGCCAGCCAGCCGATGCCAGCCCGGGCCAGCCAGCGGATGCCAGCCCGGGCCAGCCAGCGGATGCCAGCCCGGAACCCGCGCGAGTCGGGAGGCCGCGCCAGGGCAGATACCGCAGCCCGCGAGCATCCGCCGGGCGGAGCCGGTGACCGCGGCGCGATCCGGTACCGCCGGGTGATACCCAGCCTCCGTTCCGTGATTGGACCGGAATAGCCCCGCCGAAAAGTCCGCAAAACGGACGCTGCCGCCGTTACTGCCGCAGCGACGCCACGACCGTGTCCGGCCTTCTGACATTTGCCAACGCGCCTGAGGCTGGCGTTGCTAAATTGGCCTGGTCGGCACGCTTTTGCCCGGGGGGCGCGTGAGAATTGGGGACATGCCATGTCTCGAGCGGGATCACGGGGCAATGGGTAGCGCCGGACGTCGGCGAACCGGCCGGCCACGCTGGCCGGATGTGTTGCGGAGATCCGGGCCAGGGCCGCGAAAATACCTAGCCGCCTGGGCAAAGGGGCCGGAACAGGCCCGGGCCGGCTGCTGTCTGACTCCGACGAAACCGATTTGGCCCGCGGCACCGCACGGCACGGACGGCATGCAACTGCTGACCGGCCCGATGATGGACGGCCAGGCCGGGTTCCGGCTCATGGGCGGGTGGCCCGACGGTCCCGAGCCGCCCCGGCTGCCGGGCGAGCCCGGGCCGGAATGGCCGGCGGAAGCCAGGTACGCAGAGCCCGGTCATGCTGGCCGCTGGCGCCTGCCCGCCCGTACGGCCGCGCAGCCGGGCTACCGTGGGACCGGCAGCCGGCCCGGCGGCCCGGCGCGGCCCGGCCGCTACGCGGGACGGGTTCCTGGCACCACGGGCCGGGCCCAGGGGACCGCGGCCGGCCCTCGTTCACGCTGCCGCGCTGGCTCACCGCGATGGCCCGCCAGCCATGGTACGTCGCCTTGTCCCGGTACCGCTGGTATGTCTCGATCGGCGCCGGAGCCGGGGTCATGGCCCTGGCCAGCGGGGTGATCCTGATCCGGCCGCGGCAGCCCCCCACGGCGATGATGAACGGGTGCGGGCTGATGCCCTGCAAGGCCACGCCGGGGGCGCCGCAGCGCGGCCATGCCACGGCAGTTGCGACACCGGGACGGAGTGTGAGCGCCGGCGGCGACTCGCTGATCCTCAGCCCGCCCTCGGCGGGCACGGTGCTCGCTCCCGGAGCCAGCCTGACCGTGGTGTTCACCGCCTGGGGCCTGGCCGCCAGCCCGTTGACCTGCACGGTTGACGGAGCGCCGTGCTAGCCGCATCCGGCCGCCCGGCCTCCCGTCCCCGGCCCGGGACCGCCCTGCCCGGGCGGGCCGGGGCGGCCCTGAACCGGAGCGACAGCCGGATGAGCGCGGCCTGCAGGCCGGCCCGTCCAGCCGGGGGCCCGGGCCGTGGGTGAGCAGGCGGGACCGCCGCCACGCCGGCCTGGTCCGGCCCTCGACAGCCTGCTGCGGCACCGCTGGCTCACTGCGGCCGGGATGACCGCCACCGTCGCCGCGATGGCCGGCGGCGGCGTGTTGCTGGCCCAGCACGAGACGGCCGGCGGCGAGCCGAGGGATTGCGGCCTGGTGCCCTGCACCGCCACGCTGCCGCCCTCGGTGACCTCCGGCACCCCGGGCGGCGGCACGGGCCGTGCGCAGCCGGGCGCCTCCCCGGCGGCCCGCGCGGACGCGTCCGCCACCGCCTCGCCACCCTCTGGGGCCGCGGGCGCCGGGACGGTCGCGCCGGGCACCGGCCCAGCCGCGGGCCGGGTGTCCTGGGCCGCCGGACAGGGCAGCTCGGCCGATCACGGCATCGGCGTCGGATACGAGATCAGCCGCGGGCCGGGCGGGATCGTCCAGGGCCGGATCGTCATCCTCGACCGGGGCCGGGCCCCGGTCACCGGATGGCGGCTCCGGCTCGTGCTGCCGGGCGACCGGCACTATCAGGTGATCAACGGCCGGAACAGATCGGCCGGGGACTCACTAGTCGTGCAGCCGGGCTCGGGCCAGGGAACACTCTCACCGGGACGCTTCGAGCTGGTCGCCTTCACCGCCCAGGGCGCCAGCAGCGCCCCGGTCAGCTGCCTGGTCGAGGACGCCGCCGGCCGGCGGACGGCCCCGGCCCCGGCAGCCGCCGCGGTGCGCCCGGCCGGGACCGGGAAGAGCGCGGACGGTGCGCCCGGGCGGCTGCGGGACGGCCGCGGTCGCTGGCCCGGCAGCGGCTGGGGCGGGGGCGGGAACGGCTGGGGCGGGGGCGGGAACGGCTGGGGCGGGGGCGGGAACGGCTGGGGCCGGTGGCCGGGCGGCGGCCCGGGTGACCCCCGCACCGGGCCGGGGGGCGGATGGCCCGGCCGGTGGTGAGCCCCGGTGGCCCGGGCGCGGCCCCGGCCCGGCCCTCAACGGGCCGGAGTCCGTGAGTGCCCGGTGCCGGTAAGGTTCCTGCATGACCGACCGGGATGTCCTTGAAGCCCTCTCCTCCCAGGAACTGCACGACCGGGCTGTGCACCGGGCCATCCGCCATGTGGACCTCGGATTCCTATGGCAGCTGCTCCGGGAGATCCCGGAGGGTGAGGCGCTGGCGGGTCACTCCGACCGCGCCGCTGCGGACGTCACCCAGCTGTCGGCGATGATCTCCGACGCGCTCGGGTCCGGGGAGCCGGACGTGGCCGACGCGCTGCGCCCGCTGTACCTCGATTACCTGGAGAAGCACGGCGACTGAGGCGCACCATCGGTCAGCTGGCCCCGGCGGTCGCTGGGCCGCCCGCCGGCGGCGCCGCACGCCGGCTGGCGGCCGTCGGCTGGCGCGCCGGGCAAGGCCGCCTAGGACGGCTGGCGGGCCCGCCCGGGAGACCCGGATCAGGATTCGCTGGGCGGCGGCACCGGCGGCCGCGCTGGCCGCGACGAGGCCACGTGGGACGAGGCGGGGTGGGGTACGGCCGGGCGGGGCGCAGGCACCCGGCGGCCCGACGCCCAGCTGCCCCCGGCCGAGCCGCGGTGCAGGATCTGCTCGATCGCTCCCCCGACGCCGCCGTCCTCGTTGACGATCTGCCGCACCACGTAGATCAGCGCCGGGATCGCCCAGAAGTCACCGCACACCCAGAGGATCGCCGCGCCGATTTCCTGGTCCGCGAACGGCGGCAGGGTCACGCCCGGCACGTGCTGGTAGACCGAGTACCACGGACTCTGGGAGAAGATGCTCATCGACATGGCCAGCATCCACATGATCAGGTTGGTCACGATCAGCGCGGCGGCCTGCTGGACAAGCGGCATCCGGCGGTGGAACGGCGGGGACGGGATGATCTGCAGCCAGAACAGCACGCCGGCCAGGAAGAAGCTGGAGTGCATCAGCCAGATGTGCGCTACCTGGTTCCGCTCTGCGAAGTCGAACGGCGCGGGCACGTGCCAGAAGACCATCACGACGCTGAACAGTGTCACCGAGACCCAGGGGCGGAGCAGGAATCCGGCCACTGCGCGCAGCGGGCGGGCCCAGCCGTCGCGGAGCACCGCGCCGGTGGCGGTGCGCCCGGCCCGGCCGGGCAGCGCGTCCAGCAGCGGCTGCCAGGGCGCCCCGGCCACCACGAGGATCGGCGCGGCGAACATGAGCAGCAGGTGCTGCACCATGTGCATCAAGAAGTAGCTGTCCGACCAGTAGTCGATCGGCGAGCAGACGGTGATCAGCAGCGTGGCCAGGCCGGAGTAAAAGTAGAGCGAGCGCCACCGCCGCTGCCGGGTCCGCTCCGGCCGGGACCGGCGGGCCAGCCGGGCCAGCCCGATCTCGTGCCAGGCCACCAGGACCGCCACCACGATGACGAACGGGTCGAAAGACCAGTGATCTACCAGGTAGCTCATGATGAGGCGCCCACTTTACCCGGACGAGCCGTAAGGAATAGTCACGCTGAGGGCCTGGGACCGGTGCCACCCGGTGATGCCGCTCCCGAGCGTCCACACCGACAGCAGCCCGCCCCGGGCGGTCAGGGCCTGGAAGCCGCCTCCGGGTGCCGTGGCCAGCGTGGCCCCCCCGGCGGGCAGCGCGGCCGTGCCCGCGGGCAGCGCGGGCAGCGCCCGCCAGGCCGCGCCTGGGCCGGCGATGGAGATGGCCCGGCCGCCGTCCAGCAGGACGCCGAGCGCCTCGCCGCCGGCCGCCGCCGAACGCGGCGCCGTCCCGCGCAGCGGGTACGGCGCGGACAGCCGCCAGCCACCGCCGGTGCGGTCCGACCATGCGGCGAGCAGGCTGGCCGTCCGCCCATGGCCAGCCAGCAGCAGCGCCACATCCGCATCCGGGGCCCGGCTGATCTGCAGGACGTCGATGGGCAGGTGGGCCAGCGTGGCCGGGAGCGCGGGACCGTCGGCGGCCCAGCCGCCTGGCCTGGACCGGAAGATCCCCGCCTGGCCGGGCCGGGCGCACCCGCCAGCTAGCAGCGCCACCCCGCTCGGGCTGTAGGCCGCCCCGGTGAGCCCGGTCAGCCCGCAGCCGCGCCCGGCGGCTGAGGCCGCGACGGACCGCTCCTCCGCCAGGCCGGACCACGCCGCTCCGGCCGCGGCCCGCGCCCGCACTTGCCCCGCCGCGGTCAGGGCGAGGAGGGCACCGTCCGGCCCGGCGGCCAGGGCGGCCGGGTACCCGGCGAGCGGGGCATCCAGCAGGCCGTCCTGGGACCACCGCCCCCCGTTGTCAGTGCTGCCTGCCAGCGGGGTGAAGGCCAGCTTCTGGCTGGGCCTGATCGCCGCGGCCAGCGATGCCTGCCCCACAGCGGCCACTGCGAAGCCGCCGTTGCTGGCGATGCCCAGCGGGGTCGCCAGCTTCCAGGCCGCTGTGCCGGACGGCCGCACGAACAGCTCCCAGAAGTTGTTGTGCTGGGCGGCTGAGCCTCCCATCACCACTTCCGCCCAGGTCCCGCCGGAGTACTCCGCGGAACCAGCCAGCGCCAGGGCGGCCGACCGGGCCGGCTGGGCCGCCTGGACCGCGGGTGCGGCGCCGCAGCCCGCGAGCAGGGCGGCACCGCAGGCGGCCGCAAGTGCGCTCCGGGGGCGGACCGTCACGACGTACCCAGGCTCTGCTGCGCCGCGGTGGCCAGCTCGCCGGCAAACGAGGCCTCGGAACTGGCCGTGCCCGGGCCGGGATCGAAGTTCAGCTCGGTCCGGGTACGGCCGGACCCGTCGATGACGTAGGCCAGGTCGCTGTGCCCGATCATGCCGCCGGCCGGCAGGATCTGGTCAGCGATCCCGTACTGCTGCCATACCTTCCTCAGCGTGCTCACCGGGCCGGTCAGGTACTGCCAGTTCGGCAGGCCGGCCAGGTTCTCCTGGCGGTCGAAGGCCTGGGTGTAGCTGACCGTGTTGTAGATCGGGTTGGAGACGACCGCGACCAGTTCCACCCGGCAGGCCTGGCCAGCCAGCAACTGGTCGGCCTGACGGAACTCCTGCGCGATGATCGGGCAGTCGCTCGTGCACACCGGGTCCAGGAAGGTGAGCAGCACCACCTTCCCGTGCAGGCTGGCCAGGCTGACCGGCCGCCCGTCCTGGTTGGTGAGGCGGAAGGCGGGCGCCCGGAAGTCGAGCGGGGCACTCGACCCGTCCAGTGCCTGGGCGATGATCGGCGAGGCGGTGGTGCTGGCCGACGCGGCGGCCATCGGGATCACCCCGATGATGGCGACGCCGAGCGCGGCGACAGCTCCCACCGTCCGCGGGCTCGCCGCGCCGATATCGCGCACCAGGTGCGCTGGCCGGATCCGGTCCCGCCAGGATGCCGCCCCGATCCCGGCCGGGACAGCCTCCGCCGGGACAGCCTCGGCCGCGACGGACTGCGCCGCGCTGGCGTCCGCTAGGGCGGGCTGCGGCACCGGGACGGCCCCGCTGCCGCTGGCCTCCGCGGCGGCCGTCTGAGGAGACGGTACTCCGGCGGGCGATGGCGCCCGGGTCAGCGCCACGAACCCGGCCAGCACGACCAGCGCGGTCGGGATCATGCTGTTCGGGTCGGTACCCAGGCCCCCGAAGACGCCCATGTCCTGGATCAGCACCCAGTCCGCCGCGGACAGCGCCAGCAGCAGCACCAGGGCGGGCCGCAGCAGCACGCGCCGGCCGCTGAGCAAGCCCACCCCGGCCACCGCCAGCGCGGCCACTGCGACCAGGTTGACCGCGAAGCCGTGGCCGGCCGCGAATGACCCGAAGCCGCGCACCAGCGCGGCGAGGAATCCCGGCTGCTGTGCCTGCGCCATGCCATGCGCCATGCTGGCCACGTTGCCGGGCTGGCGGCCGGTACTGCCCTGCCAGAATCCGCGGCCCGGCCACGCCTGCAGCACGGCCATGCCGATGAAGAACAGGCCGGATACGGCCAGGATGCCCCGGCCGAGCCGGTCACCAAGCCAGGCCCGGGCCGGCAGCGACAGGAGGAAGGCCGGCGGCGACGTAGAGCAGCGCGGCGCCAGGAGCACCGAACAGCCAGCTCGCCCCGGGGGTGAACAGGCCGCCGAAGGCCTCGCCGAAGACCCAGACCGCCAGGCCCCAGCCCGCGCTGGTCAGCCCGGCCAGCCGGGACCATGGCCCGTGCGCCGAGGTGAGCAGCCACAGGCCCAGCCCGACCTGGATCCAGACCGCCGCAGCCGCCGCGTTGACCGGGTGGTAGCTCCAGCCGGTGGCCGCGAAGTCCACCATGTGCCGCACCCAGCCGGGCGAGCCGGCCGCGGCCGGCTCGGTCACGCTGCTGGCCAGCCCGAGTGGCATCCCGGGCTGCGCCTGGAGCAGCCCGTCCACCAGCCACAGCACCCCGAAGCCGATCCGGAGCAGGCGGCGGGCGGCGGGCTCGGCGGCCACGGCAGGCGGCTGCTGGCCGGTCACGGGCAACCACTCCCGGGCGCTCACCCAGACCATGGCGAGCAGGAAGTAGATCAGCAGGGCGATGATCCCCTGGTGGACGAGCGCGGAGCGGAAGGCGGCGACGATGGTGGAATTCGTCAGTTGGAGGCTGGAACCCATCCCGGACATCAGGCTTTACTCCTCCAATTACCCCTGCTGACCTGATATTTGCCACTCCCGGTCCCAGCGGGGTGACACGCCGCCGGATAGGCGGACTGCACGCTGCACGCGATCCTACGCCGGCGCCGGGCCCGCGATCACAGCATCTCCCCTGGCCCGCTGCCCGGCCTGCAGCAGCAGGCCCGCAGGCAGTGCGCCCGGGATGCGGGGCACCGGGGATGCGGGTCACCGGGGATGCGGGGGAACGGGTTCCTAGGCATGGGCCAGCGATGCTCAGGATCTTCCCAGTTGCTACCTATAGATCTTGGCGGAAGCGCCCCCCACAATGTAAAGAAAGGGTCACGCTACCCCGGGTGCGCCGGGAAGTTCCCAGGTGGGAGGATGCATGCGGCGTTTCGGCACGCGGCCTGGCGCACCACGACCGGTCCTGTCGGGCAGGTACGCCGCATGGTGCGCAGGGCTGGCCGCGGCGGTCGCCATCGGGGTGATGGCACCGCCCCAGGCCAGGGACGCCGAACGGCTGGCCGTGCGGCTGGCGGCCGCCGCGAAGTCACTCCCCCGCCGGGCCCGCACCGTTCCGCCCGCCCTGCTGCACGGGCAGTTTTACAGAGGTACCCCTGCCGTCGGCGCGCTGTTCACCACCACCGGGAGCGGCCTCGGCCAGCACTTCTGCACGGCCAGCGTCGTGGCCAGCCCGGTCAGGGACCTGGTGATCACGGCCGCGCACTGCCTGGCCGGATACCAGCCCGGGCAGGTCGAGTTCGTCCCTGACTACCACCGTGGCCGGCAGCCGTTCGGGGCGTGGCAGGTCACGCAGATAATCGTGGACGGGGCGTGGTCATCCTCGGGCAGCCCGGACGACGACGTGGCCTTCCTCGTCGTGCATCAGCCTGGGGACACCGAGCAGGTGCAGGATCTCACCGGCGGGGAGACGCTGGCGACCGGCTGGAAGGCGGCACAGCTGGTGCAGGTGATCGGTTACCCGGACGGCAGGCAGCGGCCTATCACCTGCACCTCACGGAGCAGGGCGTTCAGCAGTAACCAGATCGAATTCGACTGCGGCGGCTACACGAACGGGACCAGCGGCGGCCCGTTCCTCGTCAAGGTGCACGCGGCCACTGGCCTGGGCACCGTGCTCGGGGTGATCGGCGGCTACCAGCAAGGCGGGGATACCCCCTCGGTCTCCTACTCCGCCAGGTTCCGGCAGCAGGTGCGAGCGCTCTACAACGAGGCCGTGTCCCGCGGCTGAGCCCGGCCCGCCACCGTCCCGGCCATGATCAGGACGCCGCGCCGGGCGGCGGGACGAGGCGGTCCAGCTCGGCGAGCTCACGGTCGGACGGGATCCAGTCGGCCGCCGCGGCGTTCGCCTTGACCTGGTCCGCCGACGTGGCCCCGGCGATCACCGAGGCGCATCCCGGCTGGGCGGCGAGCGCCCCGATGGCCACGTCGAGCAGGCTGACGCCGTGTTCGGTGGCCCAACCGGCCAGCGCCTCGACGCGGTCCAGCTTGTCGTCGGTGACGTACCCCTCCCGGCCGGCCAGCCGGCTGCCGGCCGGGAGTGCGTGGCCACGCCGCACCTTCCCGGTGAGCAGGCCATTGGCCAGCGGGTAGTAGGGCAGCACGCCCACCCCGAAGTGCCGGGCCGCGGGAACCACCTCGGCTTCCGCCTGCCGCTCCAGCAGCGACCAGTGGTTCTGCGCCGAGACGAACGCTTCCGTGCCTGCCTCGGCGGCCAGGTGCGCGGCGTCCGCGATCTGCCAGCCGGTGAAATTGGAGTGACCGATGTAGCGGACCTTGCCCTCGATCACCAGCTCGCGGAGCGCGCTCAGGGTCTCCGCCACCGGGGTGCCGGGGTCCGGGGTGTGCAGCTGGTACAGGTCCAGGTACTCGGTGCGCAGCCGGCGCAGCGAGGCTTCCACCGCGCGGCGGATGTAGGCCCGGCCCGCCTTGGCCCCCGCAGCCGGGCCGTACCCCATGTCCGCTCGCTGATGGCCGAACTTGGTCGCCAGGACCACCTGGCCGCGCCGGCCGGCCAGGACCTCGCCGAGCATCTCCTCCGACCCGCCGCCGCCGCCGTAGATGTCGGCCGTGTCCAGCAAGGTGATGCCGGCGTCGAGGGCCGCATCCACCACCGCCCGGGTCTGCCGGAGGTCCAGCCGGCCGCCGAAGTTGTTACAGCCGAGTCCGGCCACCGAGACCAGCAGCCCGCTATCACCCAATGACCTGTACCGCATGACCCTGCCCTTGCCGGAGACGACACCGCCCGACGATGCTACCGGCCGGGCCGGGGCCGCCCGCTCCCTGCCGCCGGCGTAACACGCCGTAGGCGCGCCGTTTCGCGGCGGTGCCACCGGACGGGCCAGGCAGGCGATAGAATGCCAAACCAGCCAAAACCTCTCCGGCCGCCGGCATTCCGCGGATATGGCCACAGCCGGGTTGTGTTATGGCCGGCTTGCCCGGCACCGGCTCTTCCGCTGGTGCGGCCTGGCCGAAGAGCGACTCTCCCGAGAGGACGTGGGCCCGATGACAGAGGCAGTGGGCGGCCCGACGGTGCTGCGCCTGCTTCTCGGAGCCCAGCTACGCCGCCTGCGGGAGGCCCGGGGAATCAGCGCCCAGCAGGCGGCCCGCACGATCCGGGGTTCCGAATCCAAGATCTCCCGGATTGAGCTCGGCCGTAACTCCGTCCGCGAGATCGACATCGCCGACCTGCTCACCCTGTACGGCATCACCGACCCAGCGGAGCGCGAGCAGTTACTGTCCCTGGCCAGCCGGGCCAACCAGCCGGGATGGTGGCACCGGTACCACGACGTGCTGCCGACCTGGTTCCAGGCGTACATCGGCCTGGAGGAATCTGCGCAGTCGATCCGCAGCTACGATATGCAGTTCGTGCCCGGGCTACTGCAGACGGAGGAGTACGCCGCCGCGGTGCTCGCGCTGGGAGACTTCTCGCTCGACGAGGCGGAGCGCCTGGTGGTGCTGCGCAAGGAGCGGCAGCGCCGGTTCGCCGCGGGCGGCATCCACCTGTGGGCCGTCGTGGACGAGTTGGCGCTCCGCCGTCCCAGCGGCGGCCTGGGCGTGCTGCGTGGCCAGCTGCGGGAGCTGAGCGAAGCATGCCGCCAGCCGTGGCTCACCCTGCAGATCACGCCGTTCCCGGCAGTGAGTCACGCCGCGCCCGCCTCGTTCAGCATCTTGCGGTTCGCCGATCCCGGGCTGCCGGACATGGTGTACGTGGAGCAGCTGACCAGCGCCACGTACCTCGACAAGGCGGCCGAGGTGGAGGCCTACCTGCTGGCGATGGAACGGCTGAGCCTGGTCAGCGCCCCCCCGGAGAGTTCACCGGATATCATCCGCGACATCCTGGTGGACTTGGAGGGGATTGATGAGTACCAATCACAACGGCATGCCGGCCACCGAGCTCGGTCCGGTGACCTGGCACAAGAGCAGGCGCAGCGGTCCCACAGGGGGTAACTGCGTCGAAGTCGCCTTCCTGGCCGACGGAGACGTGGCACTGCGGAACTCACGGCACCCTGGCGGCCCGGCGCTGATCTTCACTTCCAGCGAATGGCGTGCCTTTGTCGGTGGTGCCGCGGATGGTGATTTCGGCCTGCCTGACCGCTGAGCACCAGGCCCGCAGGCAGCCGGTGGTGCCCGATCCCGCAAGACGGCACCACCGGCTCCGGCGGCTTCCGGGGTCAGCCCCCGGAGCTAACACTAAGCCGGCAAGTCGAACTCCCCGTTCCGCACGCCGGCCAGGAATGCTGCCCATTCACGGTGGTTGAACACGTGCGGCGCCTTGCTGATGTCCTTCGAATCCCGGAGCGCGACCAGCCCGTCCGGCAGGTGCGCGATCTCCACGCATCCAGTGACACTGGATGCACTGCTCTTGAACCACCGCGCGCTGGTAAAATCGGGGGTCATTCGCAATTCCCTTCTTTGCCGGAAAAACACCCATATCAGGCCAGATTTCCCGCAACTGCGCCAATGAATTCCACGGTATCAGCTGGGGAGGCGGCCGCTGCGCGGAGCAAGTCGAAAACCTCCGTGCAAGTCCGGACTTCGGAGTCCCTTTCCAGGTACGCATGCCCAGCGACCCCTTCGGTGTAGACCACGTCCGGGTCACTGCGCTCCGGGAATTCCAGGATGCAGAACGGGCCGTTGAGCGCCGGATGCACGCCGCTGGCCAGCGGCAGGACCTGCAGTGTGACGTTTGGCCACTGGCCGGCCTCCAGCAGGTGAGCCAGCTGGCCCCGCATCACCGCGGGACCGCCGATCATCCGGGAGATCACCGGCTCGTTGAGGATGCACCACAGCCGCAGCGGATCCACCCGGGTCAGCACCTTCTGGCGCTCCATGCGCAGCTCCACGGCCCGGTCTATGGCCCGCGGCTGCTGCCTGCGGCGCACGGCAGTCATGACGGTCCGGGCGTAGTCCTCGGTCTGCAGCAGGCCGTGCACGACCTGGTCCTCGAAGACACGCAACCCGGCCGCCTCGGCCTCCAGGCCGACATAGACGTCGAAGCCCGTCGGCAGGACGTCGTCATAGACGGCCCACCACCCCTTGCGGTGGCCTTCCCGCGCCATCTCCAGCAGCACCTGGCGCTGCCCGGGATCTTTCACCCCGTACATGTCGAACATCGTCGTCAGGTAAGCCGTCCGGGTCGGCGCCTTCCCAGTTTCGATGCGCGACAAGGTGGACGCGGCCAGCCCCAGTTTGTCCGCGGCTTCTTCGAGCTTGAAGGAATGCGCCTCGCGCAGTCGCCTTAACTCCGAGCCGAGCCGGCGTCTCCGGACCGTGGGACCGATCGACATGAGCGTCTCGCCTCCCTTGGCAGCCAGATCCCGCCGAAGCCCCCAGCGCGGAAGCGCGCAGGGACCGCATGGCTGCGCTACATCAAGTAACGATACTGGAATTGCGAAGGTGATGAGATCTCATCTGAAATCCCGTCGCCCCGATTTGTGCTACGCACTTGCGTGGCGTGCACCCTCACTCCATGATGGTCCTGACGCCCCGTATCTGAATGACTACTAAGGATCATCCGATGGTGCGGGCAACAGCACTGCCCGCGCAACTGGGGGCGTCGGGGGGAAGGAGCACATCACCATGGCAGCCACGACTCGCGCGGCCCCGTCGGCGCGCCATGCCAGTAGACACCGGGCGGAGCAGCAGGATGCGCCTGGTGCCAGGCCGCCGGCCCCGCCCCCCGACATCCTGGCCACGCTGCGGGTCGCCGGGCAGCGGCGTAACGTCGCGCAGGCTCGGGCGTTCGTGGCCGCGAGCCTCGGCAGTGGTCACCCGCGCCTGGACGAAGCCGTTTTACTGTGCTCTGAACTGGTCACGAACGCGGTCCTGCACACCGACTCGGGACGGCCCGGCGGCACGATCACCGTCGTCCTGCTCAGCCTGGATAACGTTGTCCAGGTCAAGGTGACCGACGAAGGCTCGGCCAGCACCCCCGTGGTCAAGGACGACGGGCTCGCGCCAGAGGGGCGCGGGCTGTTCCTCGTCGAGCAGCTGGCCGACGGCTGGGGCTACACCCGTGACGAGCGGGCCACCACGGTCTGGTTCCGGCTCATCTGCTGACCCAACAGGCCACCGGCCGCCCTCCCCACGTGCGCAATTGCGCGGCCCCCGGGGGAGGGCGGCCAGCTTCTCGCCGTCCCCCGGGGCCGACGTGATCAGTGCGGGCGCGGTCAGTGCCGATCCGGTCAGTGCCGATCCGGTCAGTGCCGATCCGGTCAGTGCCGATCCGGTCAGTGCCGATCCGGTCAGTGCCGATCCGGTCAGTGCCGGGCGCGCTGCGGCCGGCCCGTCCGCCGCTCCCGCAGCCGCAGGGACACCCGGAGCGGGGTGCCTTCGAAGCCGAACTCCTCGCGGAGCCTGCGCTCGATGAAGCGGCGGTACCCCGCCTCCAGGAACCCGGTGGTGAACAGCACGATGTGCGGGGGTCTGGTGCCGGCCTGGGTGGCGAAGAGGATCTTCGGCTGCCGTCCGCCGCGGGCCGGCGGCGGGGTAGCCGCGATCACCTCGTTGAGCCAGGCGTTCAGGCGGCCAGTGGGCACCCTGGTGTCCCAGCTTTCCAGGGCCTGCTCGATGGCGGGCACCAGCCGCTCCACGTGCCGCCCGGTCTGCGCGGAGATGTTCACCCGCGGCGCCCAGCGCGCGGTATGCAACTGCCGGTCGATCTCCCGGTCGAGCTGTTCCCGCCGGTCGGAATCCACCAGGTCCCACTTGTTGTAGGCGATGACCAGGGCCCGGCCCGCCTCGATGACCATGGACACGATCCGCAGGTCCTGCTCGGTGAGGGGCTCACTGGCGTCCACCAGGACGACCGCCACCTCCGCCCGCTCCAGGGCACCGGCGGTCCGCAGCGCGGCGTAGAAGTCGGCACCCTGGCTCTGGCTGGCCCGCCGCCGGATCCCGGCGGTGTCCACGAACCGCCAGGTGGTCCCGCCCAGCTCGATGAGCTCGTCCACCGGGTCCCGGGTGGTGCCGGCCACGTCGTCCACCAGCACCCGGGTCTCCCCGGCCAGCTTGTTGAGCAGGCTGGACTTGCCCACGTTGGGGCGGCCGATGAGCGCGATCCGCCGTGGGCCGCCTTCGGCGCCGATGATCTCGCGCGGGGCCGGCGGCAGGGCGTTCAGCACCGCATCGAGCAAGTCGCCGCTGCCCCGGCCGTGCAGGGCGCTGACGGGGACCGGCTCGCCCAGGCCCAGGGACCACAGGGCGGCCGCGGCTGACTCGCCGGGGGTATCGTCCACCTTGTTCGCCGCGAGGACCACCGGCTTCCCGGACCGGCGCAGCACGGCGGCGACGGCGGCGTCTGCATCGGTGATCCCGACCACAGCGTCCACCACGAACAGCACCGCGTCTGCGGCCTGGACCGCGACCTGGGCCTGGGCCGTTACCTGCTCGGCCAGCGCCCGGCTGGCCTGCCCGGCCTCGGCCCCGGGGTAGGGCTCCCAGCCGCCGGTGTCCACGACGGTGAAGGCCCGTCCCCGCCACGTCGCGTCGTAGGCCACCCGGTCCCTGGTCACCCCGGGGACGTCTTGGACCACCGCCTGCCGGCTGCCCAAGATCCGGTTGACCAGGGTCGATTTCCCGACGTTCGGCCGGCCGACCACGGCCACGACCGGGACCCGCTCCTCGGTCCCGCCCTCCCCCGGCTCCCCGGCCAGGGCCAGGGCGTCGCCGTTCCCGTCATGACGGCCGTCCCTGCCGTGATCCAGCCCGGTCATCGTGACCACGCCGCGGGCGCCTGCTGGCCGGCCAGGGCCACGATGGCGCTGATCACCTTGTTCAGGTCCAGCGCGGTCGAGTCGATCTGCACCGCGTCGCGCGCCATCGCGGTCTGCGGTGAGTCCGCGCGGTCCCGGCGCTGCTGCTCGGTCAACGTCATGTCCGGGGTGGCACCCGGGTCGCTGGCCAGGTCAGCGCTGCGCCGCCGGGCGCGGGTGACCTCGCTGGCGGTGAGGAAGACCTTGACTGGGGCCTGCGGCGCGACGACCGTGCCGATGTCACGGCCCTCAGCAACGATCCCGGACCCGGCCGCGCAGGCGTGGGCGATGATCTCCTGCTGCATGGCGACCAGGTGGCCGCGCACGGCCGGCACCGAGGCAACCGCGCTGACAGCATTGGACACCTCGCGGGTCCGGATCGGCCCGGTCACGTCGGTGCCATCCACCGTGATCGAGGGGTGCGCGGGGTCGGTGGCCACCTCGATCGCCGGCTGCCGGGCGTGCTCGGCGACCGCCTCCGCGCTGGTGACCGGGATGCCATGGTCCAGCATCCACCAGGTCAGGGCCCGGTACATGGCCCCGGTGTCCAGATAGCGCAGCCCGAGGGCACGGGCCACGCCGCGGGCGGCACTGGACTTGCCAGAGCCCGCAGGGCCATCCACGGCGATGATGAGGCAGTCGTTCACGAGGGCGATGCTACCGGCGGACTGGCCATCCGCTGGCCGCGAGCGCCTCGGTCAGCGGTGCGACGGCATCGGGCCGGACGGTCAGCTCGGCCACTCCGACCGGCAGCCCGGGCGAATGCTCGATGCCGATGTCCTCGATGTTGACGCCGGCCTCCCCCGCCGCCTGGAACAACCGGGCCAGTTCACCGGGCTGGTCAGGGAGCACGACCTGGACGATGCTGTCGGCACGCGCCGGGCCGCCCCGCTTGCCGGGCAGCCGGGCGACCCCGGCCGAGCCGTGGTCGAGCAGCGCGGCGAGCACCTTGAGCTCGGGAGCCGGCTCCGGGCCCAGCTCGTCCGGTGCCCTGGCCCCGGGAAGCGACCGGGCCACCTCGCCGAGCGACTCGGCGGCGGCGGCCAGGTCCGCGGCGACCGCCGCGAGCACCCGGGCGACCGGCGCCGCATTGGCGGCCAGGATCTGGGCCCACAGGCCGCTGTCACCGGCCGCAATCCGGGTCACGTCGCGCAGGCCCTGGCCGGCCAGGGCCAGGGCGCCACCGGGCGCCTCAGCCAGGCGGGCGGCCATGGCCGCCGAGACCACGTGCGGCGCGTGCGAGACCAGCGCGACCCAGGCGTCGTGCTCGGCGGCGCTGGCCCGGACTGGCTCCGCCCCGCAGGCCCGGGCCAGCGCCCCGGCCGCGGTCAGGCCCGCCTCCGGGATGCCGGGCCCGGCGCAGAGCACCCAGGGGCGGCCCAGGAAGAGCTCGGCGCGTGCCGCGGCCGGGCCGGAGCGCTCCCGGCCGGACAGCGGGTGCCCCGGCACGAACGTCGTGAGGTCGCAGCCCCGCGCCCGGGCCTGGGCCAGTGGCAGGCTCTTCACGCTGGCCACGTCGGTGTACCAGCGGGCCAGCCCGCGGCCCTGCGCGCTGGCCAGGGTGTCGGCCACCGCGGCCGGCGGCACGGCCAGCACGGCGATGTCAGCGGGGCCGCCCGGGACCCCGCCGTCGGGCAGCACCTGGCCGGCCCCGATGTCCGCGGCGAGCCGGGCGGCGGCCGGGTCAGCGTCGGCCAGCCACACGGCCGTCCCGCGAGCCCGCAGCGCCAGCGCGATCGAGGTGCCGATCAGGCCGGTCCCGATGATGACGGTGCGGGCCGGGAAACCGCCCGCCGGGCCGTTCACTGCGCAATGTCCAGCCGCAGGGCGGCGGCGCCGCGCAGGTACACGTGCTGCAGCTCGGCCCGGGTCATGCTGGTCTCCAGGTGCATCAGCAGCCGCACCACCCGGGGCATGGCGTGCGGGACGGCAATCTCGGCAGCGCACAGCAGCGGCACATCCTGGAAGCCGATCTTGCGGGCGGCCAGGGCCGGGAACTCAGCATCGAGGTCGGGGGTCGCGGTGAAGAGCACGCTGATCACGTCGTCGGTGACGACAATGTTCCGGGCCATCACCTCGGTGACGAGTTCCGTCGTGCCCTCGAGGATCGCCTGGCGCTCGTTCGCGTCCACCTGAACCGCGCCACGGATCGCCCTGACCGCCACCAGCCTGCTCCTTTACGCCGAACCCGGCCGCCAGGCCCGGGGACTGCCTCGCCCGCCAGTCTTGATCCCAAGGTTACAGACCCACCGCGGCGTACAGCTCACCGATCTCCCGGGTGGTCAGCGGGCGGGTCGTGCCCGGCCGCAGCACGCCGAGCGCCACCGGGCCGACGTTCGTGCGGACCAGGCGGCTGACCGGGTGGCCGGCCTCGGCCAGCATCCGGCGCACGATGTGCTTCCGGCCCTCATGCAGGGTGATCTCCACCAGAGCGCGGTCACCCGCTCGCTCGACCACGCGGAACTTATCGGCGCTGGCCACGCCATCGTCCAGCTCCACGCCGGACATCAGGCGGCGCGCGACATCCCGGGCCACCGGCCCGGGCACGTCGGCCAGGTAGGTCTTCAGCACGCCGAAGCGGGGATGGGTCAGCCGGTGGGCCAGCTCGCCGTCGTTCATCAGCAGCATGAGGCCCTCGGTGTCGTAGTCCAGGCGCCCCACGTGGTAGAGCCGCGCGCCCTGCTCGCCGAGGAAATCCGCGATGGTGGGCCGGCCCCGGTCATCCGACATCGTGGTGAGGACCCCGGCCGGCTTGTTCAGCGCCAGGTAGACGAGGTCCTGCCGGGACGGGATCCGCATCCCGTCCACCCGGATGACCTGGTGCTCCGGATCGACCCGGGCCCCGAACCGGCGGACGGTCTCGCCGTCGACCTCGACGCGGCCGGCCCCGATCAGCTCCTCGCAATGCCGCCGGCTGCCCACTCCCGCCGCGGCCAGCACCTTCTGCAGCCGGACTCCGCCCGGGACGTCGGTCAGGGTGTCCCGCTCCTCCAGGTCGTCAGGACCGCTGGCGCTCATCGACGGCATCCTCCACGTCCTCGACGTGCTCGGGCAGGAACGGCGCGAGTTCCGGCAGCTCGTCCAGGCCGGCCAGGCCGAGGCGCTCCAGGAAGTACCCGGTTGTGCGGTAGAGGATAGCCCCGCTTTCGGTGTCGGTGCCCGCCTCCTCCACGAGCCCGCGCAGCGTGAGGGTGCGCAGCACGCTGTCGCAGTTCACGCCGCGCACGGCGGACACCCGCGCCCGGCTCACGGGCTGCCGGTAGGCGACCACCGCGAGCGTCTCCAGGGCGGCCTGGGTGAGGCGCACCTCCTGGCCGTCCCGGACGAAGCGCTCGACCACCGGAGCGCAGTCCGCCCGGGTGTAGAACCGCCAGCCCCCGGCCACCTCGCGCAGGTCGAAGCCGCGCTGCTCGGTGTCGTAGGAGGCCGCGAGGTCACGGAGCGCCGCGGTGATCTCGTCCCGGGGACGTTCCAGCACCTGGGCAATGACGATCTCGGGGACCGGCTCGTCCACGACCAGCAGGATCGCCTCCAGGCAGGCCCGGAGTCCGGGACTGTCGGCCGGCCCCGGCTCACCCGCTTCCGGGCCCGCTGGCGGCCGGGCACCACCGTCCGGCGCCGGGCCCGCTGGCCGCTCGTCGTCCGGCGCCAGGCCAGGCACGTCACTCATGCTCACGGTTTCCTTCCCCGGTCCCGTTTCGGTCCCCGGCTCCATCCCCGGCCGGATCGGCCCCGGCCTGCGTGGCCTGCTCCCCCGCGACCCAGGTCACGTACAGCTCACCCAGCGGGGCCACCTGGTCGAACGACACGCTGCCTTCCCGGTACAGCTCCAGCAGGGCCAGGAACCGGGCGACGATCTCGTAGGTGCCCGAGCAGTCGGCCGAGAGCCTGCGGAACGTCGCCCGGCCGACCTGGCTCAGCTGCCGGGCCAGGATGGCCGCCTGCTCCCGGACCGTGGTCTGCGGGGCGTGCAGATGGTCCGTGCTGACCACCGGCACCGGGCGCGGGGCCAGCGCACGCGCCGCGATCGCTGCGAACTCGGCCGGCCCCAGCCCGAGCAGCACCTCCGGGAGCAATTCGGCGAACTCCGGCTCCATCGGCACCCGGCGGGCGAACCGGCGGCCCTGCACCGACATCCGGCCGGCGAACTCCGCCGCGACCTCCTTGTAGGCCCGGTACTGCAGCAGCCGGGCGAACAGCAGGTCCCGTGCCTCCAGCAGGGCAAGGTCTTCCTCATCCTCGACCTCGCCGCTGGGCAGCAGCCGGGCCGCCTTCAGATCCAGCAGCGTGGCGGCAACCAGCAGGAAATAGCTCGCCTGGTCCAGGTCCCAGCCGTCGGCCAGGGCCCGGATGTAGGCGATGAACTCGTCGGTCACCTGGGACAGCGCGACCTCGGTGATGTCCAGCTTGTGCTTGGAGATCAGGCCGAGTAGCAGGTCGAACGGCCCCTCGAACACGTCGAGGTGCACCTCGAACCCGGCATGCCCGCTGCCCGGCGTGGCCTCGCCGCCAGGCTCAGCCGTCACCGCGCCCATCATCGCGTACCCGCCGCCTCATCTCGTGTCCCGCAACCGTCCTGCCAGCAGGCTCGACTCGCCCGCCGCATCCAGGTCAGCGAGCAGCACGGCGAGGGCCTCCCGGACCAGCCTGCCACGGTCCACCGTAATGCCGTACGCGCGCAGGGCCAGCCGTGCGCGCTCCAGATCCAGCATCTCGGCCGACGACAGGTAGACGGTGATCTTCTGGGGATGGGCCTCACGGCCAGTGGCCTGACGGCCGTCTCCGGGAGACGGGCTCGGGGCGGCCGCCCGGAGCAGCTCGGCGACGCCCGGCAAGCTCACCCGGCGGGGACGTGACCCGCGCGCCCGGCCGTCCGCCACCGCTCCAGTACCTCCCTGGCCAGCTCCCGGTAGGAGTTCGCCCCCGTGGACGACGGGTCGAAGCTGGTGATCGGCTCACCCGCCACGGTGGCGTCGGGGAAGCGCACGGTGCGGTTGATGACCGTGTGGAAGACCTTGTCCCCGAATCCCTTGACCACCTCAGCCAGGACCTCGCGGGAGTGCAGGGTCCGCGAGTCGTACATGGTGGCGAGCAGGCCGTCGATGCCGAGCCGGGGGTTCAGCCGGGTGGACACCTTGTCGATCGTCTCCAGCAGCAGCGCGACCCCGCGCATGGCGAAGTACTCGCACTCCAGCGGCACCAGCACGCCCGCGGCACAGGCCAGCGCGTTCACCGTGAGCAGGCCCAGCGACGGCTGACAGTCGATCAGCACGACGTCGTACTCGGCCAGCAGCGGCTCAAGCACCCCGCCGAGGACGAACTCGCGGCCCACCTCGTGCACCAGCTGAACCTCGGCACCGGACAGGTCGATGTTGCTGGGCAGCAGGTCCATGCCGTTCATGCCAGTCTTGAAGACCACGTCGGCCGCCGCCAGCCCGCGCTCCATCAGCAGGTTGTAGACGGTGTAGTCCAGCTCGTGCGGCTGGATGCCGAGTCCGACCGAGAGGGCGCCCTGCGGGTCGAAATCGACCAGCAGCACCCGGCGGCCGTTCTCGGCCAGCGCCGCGCCCAGGTTGATGGTCGTCGTGGTCTTGCCGACGCCACCCTTCTGGTTGCAGACCGCGAC
The DNA here is from genome assembly GCA_963829725.1 of uncultured Actinomycetes bacterium. GTDB lineage: Bacteria > Actinomycetota > Actinomycetes > Streptosporangiales > Streptosporangiaceae > RYN-230. Next base: position 142,425 of record CAWHJW010000005.1, read on the forward strand.
CACCCGGGCCGGGCCATGGTGCAGCAGCGGCTCCGGGTCAGGAAAACCGGGCAGTGGCCGCCCGGTAGGCCCGGTAGAACCGCGCGCGAGTTCCACCGCGTGCGTCCCTGCAACCATGCGCTGCACCTCCCCGGCGGACCGAGCAAAAGGCCCCGCTGACTCCCGGACTCTAGGCCCTGCCCTGACCCGCGGCAAGCCGACTCACCGTATGGGGCGGTGTTTCCCCGGGGGGGCGCCGCCCCGGGGAAAGGGCGCGGGGGTGGGCGGCGGAGTAGACCTCACGCAGCTTGTCCACGGTGACCATGGTGTAGATCTGCGTGGTGGCGACCGAGGCGTGGCCGAGTAGTTCCTGGACGACCCGGACGTCGGCTCCCCCATCCAGCAGGTGGGTGGCGTACGAGTGCCGCAGCGTATGCGGCGAGACCTCGCCCAGGCCGGCCCGGGCCGCAGCCGTCTTGAGCACGGCCCAGGCACCCTGCCTGGTCAGCCGGCCTCCCCGGGCGTTCAGGAAGACGGCGGGAGGCGCGGACAGGCGGCGCGGCGCGGCGGCCAGCACTGGCCGCGCCCGCACCAGGTAGGCGTCCAGCGCCTCGCGCGCGTACCGGCCGACCGGTACCATCCGGTCCCGGCCGCCCTTGCCGGAGAGCCGCACGGTGGCCGGGACCGGGTGGGCCCCGGGCCGGGTCGCCTCGTCCGGGGCCAGGAAGGCGAGATCGTCCACGTCCAGGCCGACGGCCTCGGAGATCCTGGCCCCGGTCCCGTACAGCAGTTCCAGCAGCGCCCGGTCGCGCAGCGGGCGCGGGCCGGCGGAGTCGTCCCCGGCCGCGGCCGCGGCAATCAGCCGCTCGACCTCCGGCACGCCGATGGCCCGGGGCAGCCTGCGCGGCGTGGCCGGGGGGCGGACCGAGCTGGCCGGGTCGGAGCCGGCCAGTCCCCCGGCGGCCGCGAACGCGTGCAGGCCGCGGACCGCGACCACGGCGCGACCCGCCGAACTGGCGGCCAGCGGGAGATGCGCCTCGTCGCCCTGCCGCAGCCCGGCCAGGAACGCGGCCACATCCTCGGTGGTCACCTCGCCGATGATGGTCCGGCCCCGGGCGGCCAGCGCCGCCGTGTAGCGGTGCAGGTCGCGCCGGTAGGCCTCCAGGGTCCGCGCCGCCAGGCCGCGCTCGACCGTGAGGTGATCGAGGTACGCCTCGACCGCGCCCGCAAGGGCGGTCAGCTGAGCACCTCGCTGACACCGACAGCCGGCAGCCCGTGCGCCTCGGCGACCGGCAGGCAGGTCAGCCCGCCCTCGTGGGTGTGCAGCCCGAGCGCGAGCGCCGGGTCGGCACGCAGCGCCCCGGCCCAGCCGCGGTTGGCGAGTTCCACCACGTAGGGCAGGGTGACGTTGGTCAGCGCATAGGTGGAGGTGTGCGGGACCGCGCCGGGCATGTTGGCGACGCAGTAGAACACCGAGCCGTACACCCGGTAGGTGGGCTCGGCGTGCGTGGTGGCCCGGGAGTCCTCGAAGCAGCCGCCCTGGTCGATCGAGATGTCCACCAGCACCGACCCGGGCTTCATCCTGGACACCAGCTCGTTGGAGATCAGCGTCGGGGCCTTGGCCCCGGGCACCAGCACCGCGCCGATGACCAGGTCGGCATCGATGACGGCCCGTTCCACCTCGTAGCTGTTGGACGCGACCGTCTGGCAGTGCCCCTGGTAGATGGCATCGGCCGAGCGGAGCCGGGCGATGTTCTTGTCCACCAGCAGGACTTCGGCCTGCATGCCCAGGGCGATGGCGGCCGCGTTCATCCCGGACACGCCGGCGCCCAGCACCACCACCTTGGCGGCGTAGACCCCGGACACGCCGCCCATCAGGACCCCGCGCCCGCCGCCATCGCGCTGCAGATGATGCGCGCCGACCTGGGGGGCCATCCGGCCGGCCACCTCGGACATGGGCGCGAGCAGCGGCAGGGACCCGTCCGGGAGCTGCACGGTCTCGTAGGCGATGGAGGTGATCCCTGAGGACAGCAGGGCGTCGGTGCACGGCCGGGACGCCGCCAGGTGCAGGTAGGTGAACAGGACCTGGTCCTTGCGCATCCGGTGGTACTCCTCGGCCACCGGCTCCTTGACCTTGAGGATGAGATCACCGGTCTGCCAGACGTCATCGGCCGTCGGCAGGATGACCGCGCCGGCCGCGACGAAATCCCCGTCCGGGATGGACGACCCGGTCCCGGCGCCGCGCTCGATGAACACCTCGTGGCCGCCGCGCACCAGCTCGTGCACGCCCGCCGGGGTGATCGCCACCCGGTACTCGTGGTTCTTGACTTCCTTGGGGATTCCTACCCTCATGGCCGCAAGCCCTTTCTCCGTAACTCCAACGCCCGGCTCCGTTGCCGGGCGCCCCGAGTCCTGCCGGACCCGCTGCCGCCTCAGTCTTCTGGTGCGTCGGCCGGCCGCAGGCCGGCGAACCCGTCCCGCCGGGCGGCATACGCGGACAAGATACCCACCGCACTGACGCCATTGTGCAGCTCACCCGAGGTAAACCGATGTACCGCCCCCTCCAGGGGCAGCCAGCCGAGCACCAGGTGGGCCTCCTCGTGGACGGGTACGTAATCACGCTCGGCCTGCGGCACCTCGCGCAGGCCACGGGCCAGGAATACCCGGATCCGCTCGGTGCTGATCCCGGGCGAGGAGTAGAAGTCGGCCAGGACCCGCCAGTCGCGGGCGGTGTAGCCCGTTTCCTCCAGCAGTTCCCGCTGTGCGGTGACCTCGGCGGCCTCGCCCGGAACGTCCCGGAGCCCAGCGGGCAGTTCCCACAGCAGGTACCCGACCGGGTGCCGGTACTGCCGGATCATCAGCACCCGGCCCGCCTCATCCAGGGCGACCACCGCGACGGCGCCGGGATGCTGCACCACCTGACGCTCCGCCACCCCGTCATCGGGCATCTGGACCCGGTCGGTGCGCAGCGTCACCACCGGCCCGCGGGCCTGCTCGGCCGAGGATACGACCGGCCAGCGCTGCATGACATCCCGGATGGCGGACGAGTCGGCCGTGATCACGCGCTGGCCGCGGTGGCGTGGCCCACGGCGGCACCGGCCTGGCTTACCGACTTGGCCCGTTCCCTGGCCGCGGCGACCAGCCCGGTGAACAGCGGATGGGCCCGGGTGGGCCGGGACAGGAACTCAGGGTGCGCCTGGGTGGCCACGAAGAACGGGTGCACGCTGCGGGGCAGTTCGACGAACTCGACCAGCCGGCCGTCGGGTGACAGGCCGCTGCAGCGCAGGCCGCCCTGCTCCAGGATCTCCCGGTAGGCGTTGTTGACCTCGTACCGGTGCCGGTGCCGCTCCTGCACCACCTCCGCGCCGTACAGCTCACGGACCACGGAGCCCTCGGCCAGCACCGCGGGGAACAGTCCGAGCCGCATGGTGCCGCCCATGTCCCGCTCGCCGGCCACCACGTCTTCCTGGTCGGCCATGGTGGCGATGACCGGGTCCGGGGTGTCCGGGTCGAACTCGGCGCTGTTCGCAGCGGGCAGGCCAGCCAGGTCCCGGGCCACCTCGATGGCCACGCACTGCAGGCCGAGGCAGAGCCCCAGTAGCGGGATGCCATGCTCCCGGGCGTACCGGGCCGCGCCCACCTTGCCCTCGATCCCGCGCACCCCGAAGCCGCCGGGGATCAGCACGCCATCCACGTCGGCGAGGTGCCGGGCGGCGCCCTCCTCGGTCTGGCAGTCGTCACTGGTCACCCAGCGGATGTTGACCCGGGCATCATTGGCGAAGCCGCCGTGCCGCAGCGCCTCGGCCGGGGAGAGGTAGGCGTCGGGCAGGTCGATGTACTTGCCCACCAGCGCGATGGTCACGCTGTGCGCGGGCCGGTGGACCCGGCGCAGCAGATCGTCCCAGTCGCTCCAGTCCACGTCCCGGAACGGCAGTCCCAGCAGGCGCACCACATAGGCGTCCAGGCCCTCGGTGTGCAGCACCTTGGGGATGTCGTAGATGGACGGGGCGTCAACCGCGGACACCACGGCCTCCTCGTCCACGTCGCACATGAGGCTGATCTTCCGCTTCAGCCCGTCGCTGATCGGCCGGTCGCTACGGCACACGATGGCATCGGGCTGGATGCCGATGCTGCGCAGCGCGGCCACCGAATGCTGGGTGGGCTTGGTCTTGAGCTCTCCGGACGGCCCGATGTAGGGCAGCAGCGAGACATGCAGGAAGAAGCAGAGGTCCCGGCCGATCTCGTGCCGGATCTGCCGGATGGCTTCCAGGAACGGCTGCGACTCGATGTCGCCCACCGTGCCGCCGACCTCGGTGATCACCACGTCGACGCCCGGGCCGCCCATCTGGCGGATGCGCGCCTTGATCTCGTTGGTGATGTGCGGGATGACCTGGACCGTGTCCCCCAGGTAGTCGCCGCGGCGCTCCTTGGCGATGACGCTGGAGTAGATCTGCCCCGTCGTCACGTTGGCCGAGCCGCGCAGCCTGGTGTCCAGGAACCGCTCGTAGTGGCCCACGTCCAGGTCGGTCTCGGTCCCGTCGTCGGTGACGAACACCTCACCGTGCTGGAACGGGTTCATCGTGCCCGGATCGACGTTCAGGTACGGATCCAGCTTCTGCATGGTGACGTTCAGGCCCCGCAGCTTGAGCAGGCGGCCCAGGCTGGAAGCGGTCAGGCCCTTGCCGAGGCTGGAGGCCACGCCCCCGGTGACGAAAAGGTGCCTGGTCTGTGTTTGCCGTGATGCGTGCGGTGCCGCAGCCAAGTGGAGGCTCCCGTGGTTGAACGATGCGGTAGAACCCGCCGGTCCACGGACCATCAGATTATCAGCCGCCGGACATTGCCTGGGTTAGACCTGCCGTTCACCGGGCCGTGGACGCGCTCGGCTCCCCGCCGGCCCGCGGCAGCGGCCCCTCGGCCGTACCGTCCGGCTGCCGCTCGCCCGCCTCGCCGAACCTGGCCAGCAGCACCGCGCACGCCACGGCCAGGATGAAGGCGAGCACCGCCAGCACGGCCAGGCCGTGCCGGGTGTGGTCACCGAGGAACAGGACACCGATCAGGGCGGGCGGCGCGGTCTCGGTGAGCACCACGGCCGCGGTGGCCACGGTCACGCTGCCGCCTTCCAGCGCGGTCGCGTAGAGCATGAAGGACACGATCCCGGCCGCGGCGAGCGCGTAGGCAGCGGGATCGCGGACCAGTTCCCCGGGGGAGAACCCGGGCAGCACCCGGGCGGCCACCGCCAGCACCCCGAAACCGAGGCCGGCGATCGCGCCCAGCACCGGGGTCCGGGAGCCGCGGCGCAGCCGCGAGGCGGCGATCCCGGCTACGGCGATGCCGGCCACGGCGGGCAGCAGCGCTACCTTGAACGCTCCGCTCACCCCGGTGGCCCCCTCGGCGCCCGCCGAGGTGCCCAGCAGGCCGACACCCACGATGACGCCCGCCACAGCCAGCCATTCCCGCCAGGTCAGCTGGACGCCGATCAGCCAGGACGCCAGCACGGCGGTGACCGCCAGGTTGCCGGCCACGATAGCCTGCACGGCGAACAGGGGCAGCCGCCGCAGCGCGACCAGCTGGGCGAGGAAGCCGGCCAGGTCCAGGCCGAGGCTCACCACGAAGCGCCACTGCCGCAGCATGCGCATGACCAGGCCCGGATCCACCCGGCCCAGCGGGCTTTCCGGCGATCCCTCGTCGGCCGGCTGCCGGCTGGCGGCACGTACCGCCACGGCTTGCATGACGGAGGCGATCCCGTAACAGAAGGCGGCCACCACGGCGGCCACCAGGCTGGCCAGCACGACTACGACCCTACGCGCAGCGTTTCCTGAGCAGCAGCGGTACCCGCGGCCTACGGCCAGCCGGGCCTGATCGTGGTCAGCCGGGGCTGATCCCGTTCAGGTCCAGGTCGGCCCGGGCCTGCCGGGCGCCGGTGAACCGGGCACTGCGGATGCCCAGCGCCGCCGCCGCGGCGACGTTATCGGCGCGGTCGTCGAGGAAAACGACGTCGCCAGGCCCGGTGTCCAGGGCAGCGAGCGCCGCGCGGAAACATTCAGGGTCAGGCTTGGTCGACTTGAGGAAGCAGCTGAACAGCAGGTGCTCGAAGGATGCGGCCAGCGGCAGACGCTGCACCGCGTGAGCGACGTCGGCGGGCGCGTTGGACAGCAGCGCCAGCCGGTACCCGGCCCGGGCGAGTGCATGCACCAGGTTCACCGAGGTGTCCTGGAGATGCAGCCAGGACTGCGTGTCCAGCCGGCTCAGCTCGGTGATCTGCTCGGCGGTGAACTGGCGGCCCAGGTCGGCCGCGACGCGCTGCCAGTACCCGGTGACGTCGACGTCGGCCCGGTCGTAGTCGAGCCGGTACGCCCAGTAGGCGGCCTCCAGGTCGGCTACCGCGCAGCCGGCCGCCTGGGCCAGCCGGGCCACGTCGCGTTCTGGCTGGGGATGGCAGAGCACGCCCCCGTAGTCGAAAAGCACCCAGGTCATGCTCGCCCTTCCGCCGGCGGCCCGTCCGCCCGCCAGGTTACCGGGCGGCCATGGCCCGGTGCAGGATGGCCCAGAATCCCGGGGTGCGCGCCGCCGAGCGGAGCCGTCCGGCCCCGATGACGTTCCGGCACCCGCTGGTCTCGGCCGTGACTACGGGGAAGGCCGCCTGGCTGGCGGCGAAGCTCAGCCGGTACCCGGTGCCCAGGTTAGCCGGGCAGTTCATCCCGCTGGGCCAGGGCGGCAGCGCGCACACCGCGTGGGCCACTGCGCGGGCCTGGGCCGTGCTGCGGACCGTGACCCCGGCCACCATGGCCGGATGTACGTGGCTCTGCGGGAGGGCGCTGACCGGGCTGACCACCAGCCGGGTGACCGCGGGCACCGCCGCGCACAGCGCCCCGGCGCCATGCGCCGGGATCATCGGGCCCCCCGGGTTGACCGAGGGCGGCAGGCTGGGCGGCGCGGTGGCGGGTGAGCCGGCCCGCTGGGCCGCGTCCGCGCTGGCCTTCGAGGTGGTGCCGGAGGTGTCCGCGACCTGGGTCCCGCAGGCGGCCAGGCCCAGCGCGACCGCCCCGGCCGCCAGGCTGAGCAGGGTGCTGCGGGCCGTCTGCCCGGCCGGCTGTCCAGGAACGTCCATGCTGCGCTCCGCTCCGCCGCGGGGGTGTGTCCAGGGCACTGAGCGGCGGCCTGGGCCGCTCAGTGCCCCGAACTACTCCCCTTTGACGTATCGCAGCGAAGATCGGTTCCCGCGCCGGTCAGACGCCGGCCGCCTGCATGCCGCGCAGCTCGGCCTTGAGCTCCTTGATCTCGTCGCGGATCCGGGCCGCAACCTCGAATTGCAGTTCCGCGGCGGCCGTGTGCATCTGGTCGGTCAGCTGGGTGATCAGGGCGATGAGGTCGCCCCGCGCCGCCCCGCCCGTGCCCTCGGGCTCGCCGGCCCCCGCAGCAGAGGCGCGGACCCGGGAGGACAGCCCCGGCACCGGCGTCTTGCCCCGGCTCTGCTGCCGGCCCGCCCCGCCGATCAGCTTCTCGGTGTCGGCGTCCTCGCGGACCAACTGGTCGAGGATGTCCGCGATCCGCTTCCGCAGCGGCGTCGGGTCGATCCCGTGCTCGGTGTTGTAGGCGACCTGCTTGGCCCGCCGCCGGTCGGTCTCGTCGATGGCCCGCTGCATGGACGGGGTCACCTTGTCGGCGTACATGTGCACCTGGCCCGACACGTTACGCGCGGCCCGGCCGATAGTCTGGATAAGCGATGTGCCCGAGCGGAGGAAGCCTTCCTTGTCGGCGTCGAGGATCGACACCAGGGAGACCTCCGGCAGGTCCAGGCCCTCACGAAGCAGGTTGATTCCGACCAGCACGTCGTACTCGCCGACCCGCAGCTCGCGGAGCAGCTCCACCCGGCGCAGCGTGTCCACCTCGCTGTGCAGGTAGCGGGCCCGGATGCCGAGCTCCAGCAGGTAGTCGGTCAGGTCCTCGGCCATCTTTTTGGTCAGCGTGGTCACCAGCACCCGCTCGGACCGTTCCGCGCGCTCCCTGATCTCGTGCACCAGGTCGTCGATCTGCCCCTTGGTCGGCTTGACGACCACCTCCGGGTCGATCAGCCCGGTCGGCCTGATCACCTGCTCCACCACGTCACCGGCCACCCGCTGCAGCTCGTAGGGGCCGGGGGTGGCGGACAGGTAGACCGTCTGCCCGATCCGCTCGCAGAACTCATCCCAGGTGAGCGGCCGGTTGTCGATCGCGCTGGGCAGCCGGAACCCGTGATCGACCAGGTTCCGCTTGCGGGACACGTCACCCTCGTACATCGCGCCGATCTGCGGCACGGTGCTGTGCGACTCGTCGACGACCAGCAGGAAGTCCTCGGGGAAGTAGTCCAGTAGCGTGTTGGGCGGGCTGCCCGGCGCGCGGCCGTCGATGTGCCGGGAGTAGTTCTCGATCCCCGCGCAACTGCCCACCTGGCGCATCATCTCCAGGTCATAAGTGGTCCGCATCCGCAGCCGCTGCGCCTCCAGCAGCTTGCCGCTCCGCTCCAGCTCGGCCAGCCGCTCGGCCAGCTCCGCCTCGATGCCGGCGACGGCCCGGGCCATCCGCTCCGGGCCGGCCACATAGTGCGAGGCCGGGAAGACATAGAGCTCCTCGTCCTCGCTGACCACCTCGCCGGTCAGCGGGTGCAGCGTCATCAGCCGCTCGATCTCATCACCGAACATCTCGATCCGGACGGCCAGTTCCTCGTAGACCGGGATGATCTCGATGGTGTCGCCGCGGACCCGGAACGTGCCCCGGGTGAAGGCCAGGTCGTTGCGCGCGTACTGCATGCCGACCAGGTGGCGGAGCAGCGCGTCCCGCTCGACGGTGTCCCCGGTCCGCACCCGCAGCATGCGGTCCACGTACTCCTGCGGGGTGCCCAGGCCGTAGATGCAGGACACCGAGGCGACGACGATGGTGTCCCGCCGGGTGAGCAGCGAGTTGGTCGCGGAGTGGCGCAGCCGCTCCACCTCGTCGTTGATCGAGGAGTCCTTCTCGATGTAGGTGTCGGTCTGCGGGATGTACGCCTCGGGCTGGTAGTAGTCGTAGTACGAGACGAAGTACTCCACCGCGTTCTGCGGCAGCATCTCGCGCAGCTCGTTGGCGAACTGCGCGGCCAGCGTCTTGTTCGGCAGCATGACCAGGGTGGGCCGCTGCAGCCGCTCGGCCAGCCAGGCGACCGTGGCCGTCTTCCCGGTCCCGGTCGCGCCGAGCAGTACCGTGTCCCGCTCCCCGCCGGTGATCCGCCGCTCCATGTCGGCGATCGCCCGGGGCTGGTCGCCGGACGGGGTCATGTCGGTGATCACCTTGAATGGCGCCACCCGCCGCTGCACGTCCGTTACCGGCCGCATGGCTGCCTCCCTCCGGTCACTCCCCCGGCACACCGCCGGGGGGCCCCGTACTTGCCAGGCCCGCCCGGCGCAGGCCGGGGACTGACCCCGGCGCCACGGCCGGGGCCCCGTGGCTGAACACCACCACCTCACCACTGTATTTCCGGGGTACGACAAACCAGCGCGGTCGGCGCAGCGGCCGGAAGAACTCGCGGAGCTCGGACGCCAGCAGCCCGGGTTCCCGCGCGGCGGGGAAGTGCCCGCCGCGGGGCAGCTCGGCCCGCCGGGTGATCCGCCGGAAGGGGCCGGGCAGCGCGGCACCCTATCCAGCTCGGCGACACAACTCGGCCCACAGGTCGCCCACCTCGCGGTCGAGCTCGGCCAGTGAGCCGGAGTTGTCCAGCACGATGTCCGCGATGGCCAGCCGCTGCTCCCGGGTCGCCTGGGCGGCGATCCGGGCCTCCGCCTGCTCACGGGTCATGCCACGCTCCCGGATCAGGCGGTCCAGCTGGGTGCGCAGGGTGACGTCCACGACCACGACCAGGTCGAAGAAGCCGCCGAGGTCGTTCTCCGCGATGAGCGGGATGTCCTCGACCAAGATCGCGCCGTGATCGGCCCCTTCTTCCAGCTGCCGCAGCCGCGCCCCGACCAGCGGGTGGACGATTCCGTTCAGCTTGGCCCGCAGTTCCGCGTCGGTGAACACGATCTCGCCGAGCCGCTGCCGGTCCAGGCTGCCGTCACCGGCCAGCACACCCGTGCCAAACAGACCCACCAGCTGGGCCAGCCCCTCGGTACCAGGCTCGACCACCTCGCGGGCGATCTGGTCGGCGTCGATGATCAGCGCGCCGTAGCGTGCCAGCCTCCGGGCCACCTCGCTCTTGCCCGCGCCGATGCCACCAGTCAGCCCTACCTTGAGCATGCTGTCACCTAACCCATGATCGCCAGTGCCTGGCCGGCCGCGGAGCGGGGCAGCACACCGCGATCATGGGTCATGGCTGGGAACCGGTTAGCTCTGGCCCCCGGACAGCTTGTCACGCAGCGCGGCCAGCGCCTCGTCCGAAGCCAGGGCGCCACCGCCGCCGGCACCCGGGTCCGGGGTACCGGACGTGTGCGTCCCGCTGGTCGCCGTCGCGGCGGCCTCGCCCTCGTCGCCGGTGTCGGCCTTGCTGCGGGCCTCGGTGACCTGGCGGCGGTGCGCCTCGAACCGGGACCGGGCCTGGGCGTACTGGCGCTCCCACTCCTCGCGCTGGGTGTCGAAGCCCTCGAGCCACTCGCCGGTCTCGGCGTCGAAGCCGTCGGGGTAGACGTAGTTACCCTGCTCGTCGTAGGTGGCCGGCATGCCGTACAGGGTCGGGTCGAAGTCGTCGCCGACGGCCTCGCCGATCGTGCCCTCGTTGGCCTGCTTGAGCGACAGGCTGATCCGCCGCCGGTCCAGGTCGATGTCGATGATCTTGACGAAGATCTCGTCACCGACCTGCACCACCTGCTCGGGAATCTCCACATGCCGGTCCGCGAGCTCGGAGATGTGCACCAGGCCCTCGATGCCCTCCTCAACCCGCACGAACGCGCCGAACGGCACCAGCTTGGTAACCCGGCCCGGGACGACCTGGCCGATCTGGTGGGTCCGGGCGAACTGCTGCCACGGGTCTTCCTGGGTGGACTTCAGCGACAGGGACACCCGCTCCCGGTCCATGTCCACGTCCAGCACCTCGACCGTGACCTCCTGGCCGACCTCGACCACCTCGCCTGGGTGGTCGATGTGCTTCCAGGACAGCTCGGACACGTGCACCAGGCCGTCCACGCCGCCAAGATCGACGAATGCGCCGAAGTTGACGATGGAGGACACCACGCCCTTGCGGATCTGGCCCCGCTGCAGCGTGTTGAGGAAATTCTGGCGGACCTCGGACTGGGTCTGCTCCAGCCAGGCCCGGCGGGACAGCACCACGTTGTTGCGGTTCTTGTCCAGCTCGATGATCTTGGCTTCGATCTCACGGCCCACGTATGGCTGCAGGTCACGGACGCGGCGCATCTCGACCAGCGACGCCGGCAGGAACCCGCGCAGCCCGATGTCCAGGATCAGGCCGCCCTTGACCACCTCGATGACGGTGCCGGTGACGACCCCGTCATCATCCTTGATCTTCTCGATCGTGCCCCAGGCGCGCTCGTACTGCGCGCGCTTCTTGGACAGGATGAGGCGGCCTTCCTTGTCCTCCTTCTGCAGGACAAGCGCCTCGATGTGGTCGCTGACCTTGACCACGTCGTGGGGGTCCACATCGTGCTTGATCGACAGCTCACGGGAGGGGATGACCCCCTCCGTCTTGTAGCCGATGTCGAGCAAGACCTCGTCTCGGTCAACCTTGACGACGGTCCCTTCGACAATGTCGCCGTCGTTGAAGTACTTGATGGTCTCGTCGATCGCGGCGAGGAAGGCCTCCTGCGACCCGATGTCGTTGACCGCCACCTTGGGGGTCGGGCTGGCCTCTGTGCTGCTCGTCATGTGTTGGTTGGCTCCGGCGGACAGGAAATGTAGTAGTGGGACGCGCCGTACCGATAACCCGTTTGAGGGCGATTATCAGGTGAACTGGATTTGCCTGGCCGACCCAGCGAGTCACGGACAGCCTCTCGGCTGACCCCGGCCCTGCCTGGCCACGGCGGGACTGCACCAGAACACGGCGCAGCGCTCAGGATATGAGAGCTCGGGCACATGGTCAATCTCAGCCCCCGATCGCCGCGTGATCGTTACCCGTCCCGGCCGGGTGCCTCCGGGCGCAGGCCGGCCAGGACGACGTGAAGGAGAGGGCCCGACCGGGAGCCCAGTCAGCGTCATCAATCCGCCACAGGAAGCCCACCAGCATCCGGACTTCGTCCGCGTCAACGTCCGGGCGGCTCCGGCGGCGTCAGTGCCCGGCTTCGGCCCAGGAACGGCCGGTGCCCAGCGACACCTGCAGCGGCACACGCAGGTCGAAGGCGGCGCACATGGTCTGCGGAACGAGGGTGCGCAGGGTGTCCAGCTCGCCCGGGGCGACCTCGAAGACCAGCTCATCATGGACCTGGAGCAGCATCCGGGAGCGCAGCCCCTGGTTGCGGAGGGCCGCGTCGACCCGGAGCATGGCCACCTTGATGATGTCCGCGGCCGAGCCCTGGATCGGTGCGTTAAGCGCCATCCGCTCCGCCATTTCGCGGCGCTGCCGGTTGTCTGAGGTGAGATCGGGCAGGTAGCGGCGGCGGCCCAGGATGGTCTGGGTATAACCGTCCTTGCGCGCCTGGTCCACCACGGTGTGCAGGTAGTCCCGGACGCCGCCGAACTGCTCGAAGTACTCGTCCATCAGGCCGCGCGCTTCCTCGGCGGCGATGCGCAGCTGCTGGGACAGCCCGTAGGCGGACAGCCCGTAGGCCAGCCCGTAGTTCATCGCCTTGATCTTGCTGCGCATCTCGGGCGTGACCTCGTCGGCGGGCACCCCGAAGACGCGCGACGCGGTCTCGGCGTGGAAGTCCCGGCCGGAGCTGAACGCCTCCTCCAGCGCGGTGTCACCGGACAGGTCGGCCATGATGCGCAGCTCGATCTGGCTGTAGTCCGCGGTGAGCAGCGTCTCGTACCCCGGCCCGACCACGAAGCCCTGCCGGATCCGCCGTCCCTCCTCGGTGCGGATCGGGATGTTCTGCAGGTTCGGGTCGGTGGACGAGAGCCGGCCGGTCGCCGCGATCATCTGGTTGTAGGTGGTGTGGATCCGGCCGTCCTCGCCGGCCATCGGCGCCAGGGAGTCCACGATGCTCTTGAGCTTGGCGACGTCGCGGTAGCGCAGCAGGTGCGCCAGCACCGGGTGCTCGGTCTGGGCCAGCAGGCTGGTCAGCGCCTCGGAGTCGGTGGTGTACCCGGTCTTGATCCGCTTCGTCTTGGGCAGGCCCAGCTCGGTGAACAGCACTTCCTGCAGCTGTTTGGGCGAGCCCAGGTTGAACTCGTGGCCCACCGCGGCGAACGCGGCCTGCTCGGCCGCCTTCACTTCGCCGCCCAGGCTGGCCGACATCGCCGCGAGGTGATCGGCGTCCGCGGCGATCCCGGCCTGCTCCATCGCGGCCAGCACGCTGACCAGGGGCAGCTCCACGTCCCGGAGCAGCTCGCTGGCGCCGCGCCGGTCCAGGTCGGTGTCGAGGGCGTCGCCGAGCTCGGCGGTAGCCCGGGCGCGCAGCACCAGCGCGATCGCCGCCTCCGCCTCGCCGTCTTCCTCCCCGGTCAGGTCCAGGGCCAGCTGGCCGGTGGCGGTGCCGCCGTCCGTGGCGCCGAGTTCCTTCCGCAGGTAGCGCAGCGAGAGGTCGGCCAGGTCGAACGAGCGCTGGCCGGGCAGGGCCAGGTAGGCCGCCAGCGCGGTGTCCGTGGTGAGCCCGGCCAGCCGCAGCCCCTGGGCGGCCAGCGCGTGCATCGGCCCCTTGGCGTCATGCAGCGCCTTGGGCCGGTCCGGGTCGGCCAGCCAGGCGGCCAGGGCCTGCTCGTCCTCCTCGGTCAGCGCGGCCGGGTCGATGAATGCCCCCGCGCCATCGGGGGTGGCCAGCGCCAGGCCGTCCAGCCGCCCGGTGCCGCGTCCCCAGGCCCCGCTGGCGGCCACGCCGGAGCGGCCCTCGGTACTGGCGTGCTCGGCTAGCCACGAGACCAGTTCGCCGGGGCCGGGCTGGGCGATGTCCACCTCGAACGCGTCGCCCGGCTGGGCCGCGGCCTCGGCGGCGGCAGCGGCCCCGGTGATTCCGTTCGGCAGGGTTGCGTAGAGACGGTCGCGCAGGACGCGGAACTGGAGCGTGTCGAAGAGCTGGTGGATCTGCTCCCGGTCCCAGGGGACAGGACGCAGGTCGTGCGGGCCGGCGTCGAGCGGCACGTCCCGGGCCAGCTCCGTGAGCTGCCGGTTGCGCAGCACGTTGCCGAGGTGCTCGCGCAGCTTGTCGCCCGCCTTGCCCTTGACCTCGTCCACCCGGTCGGTCAGCGCGGTCAGCGAGCCGAACTCGGTGATCCACTTGGCCGCGGTCTTCTCCCCCACGCCAGGGATGTTGGGCAGGTTGTCGCTGGGGTCGCCGCGGACCGCGGCGAAGTCCGGGTACTGGGCCGGGGTCAGCCCGTAGGTCTCCATCAGCCTCTCAGGCGTGAAGCGGACCGTCTCGCTGACTCCCCGGCCGGTCTTCAGCACGGTGACGGCGTCGCTGATCAGCTGGAAGGCGTCCCGGTCCCCGGTCACGATGACGACGTCCATGCCGTCGCTGGCGGCGCGGCTGGCCAGGGTGGCGATGATGTCGTCGGCCTCGTAGCCGGGCACGGACAGCCGGGTGATGCCGAGCGCGTCCAGTACCTCGAAGATCAGGCTGAGCTGGCTGCGGAAGTCGGCCGGGGTCTCCCGCCGGTTCGCCTTGTACTCGACGTACTGCTCATGCCGGAAGGTCGGCTCGCCGCGGTCGAAGGCCACCGCGACGTGGGTGGGCTGCTCGTCCCGGATGACGTTGATGAGCATCGCGGTGAAGCCGTACACCGCGTTGGTCGGCTGCCCGGTGGTGGTGGAGAAGTTCTCCGGGGGCAGCGCGAAGAAGGCCCGGTAGGCCAGGGAGTGCCCATCCAGCAACAGCAGGCGGTCCCTGGTCGCCTGGGGGCCGGATGCGGGTGCCTGGGTCGGCTTCGTCGCCACGCAGGAAGTCTAGTGGCCTGCCCCCGACAGTGGTGGGCACACGGCGGTCCGCCGGTCCGCCGGTCCCGGGGCAGGCGGTGGACCGGTCCGCCGGCCGCGCCCTGGACAGGGTGCGGCCCGGTGGCCGCCGAAGAGGATGGCCACCGGGCCGCAGGTTTGCCAGTCCGATTCCGGGTTCCGCTACGCGGTTCCCGGCCGGCCCGGACCAGCGATCAGGAGTTGAACGCGAAAATCGTGGTGGACGTGAACGTCTTCCCGGCGCCGAGCGTGGTCGACGGGAAGGACGGCTGGTTGGGCGAGTCCGGGAAGTGCTGGGTCTCGAAGGTGTACCCCGCACCCTGCCGGTAGGTGTTCCCGCTGATCCCCACCAGGGTTCCGTTGAGGAAGTTGCCGCTGTAGAACTGCACGCCCGGCTGGTCGGTCCAGACGGTCAGCAGGCGGCCGCTCGCCGGGTCGAAGGCACGGGCGGCCAGGTTGAGGCCGTACGGGCCGGAGTGACCCGGGTTCAGGATCCAGTTGTGGTCATACCCCTGGGCGATGAGCAGCTGGCTCTTGCCCCCGGTGGCCGACGCGAAGCTGGCCGGGACGTTGTCCGGCGCGCTGACCTCGCTGATCCGCGAGCCGATGGTGTGCGGCGCGCGGAAGTCGAACGGCGTGCCCGCGACCGGGACCCCGTTCGGCAGCGGCAGCGGGATCTGCGTGCTGCCGGTCGGCGAGTAGTTGTCCGCGTTGATCTGGACGAACTGGCGGTACGCGGAGCCGGCCGCAGACCCTTCCCCAGCCAGGTTGAAGTAGCTGTGGTTGGTCAGGTTCAGCACCGTGGCCAGCTTCGACGAATCGTTGTGCGCGTTGTAGTGGATGCCGAGCTGGCCCTTGTTGTTCAGCGTGTAGGTGACCGTCACGGTCAGCCGGGCCGGGTACCCCGTGCACCCGTTCGGGCAGCCGAGGGACCCCTTGGCCCCGCCGGCGTCGCCGTTGGGGCTCACCAGCGTCAGCTGGACGCCTGCGGTCCCCGGGCCGTGGACCGCGTGGGACGCCCAGATGTGGTTGCCGAAGCCGACCAGGCCGCCGTGCAGGGCGTTCACGCCGTTGTTGATCGGCAGCGTGTACGTCTTGCCATTGAGCTGGAACGTGCCCTTGGCGATCCGGTTGCCGAACCGGCCGATCGTCTCGCCAAAGTACGGGCCACCGTTCGCGATCACCGGCGGGCTGACGAACTTCACGTAATCCTGGAGCGTCTTGAAGCCCAGCACCACGTCGGCCTCGGCGCCGCTGCGCGACGGGACCTCGATCGACTGGACGATGCCGCCGTAGCTGAGGATCTTGACCTGCACCCCGCGGCTGTTCGTCAGCGTGTACCGGAACACGGGGGTGTTCTTGCCGGTGTACGGCTCGACGGTGGACCCGAAGTACTGCTTGGTGACCGTCGGGCTGCCGCCCCCGCCCCCGGCCGGCGTGGCGCTCGCCGCCGTGGCGCCCAGTGATCCAGCCGCGGCCATGGCCACGGCAGCGACCGCGCCGATCCGGACGGCCGACGAGCTCAGCCTTCCCCTTAATGACGTACGCATGGTGAGACTCCCTCCATTGGGTTTCCCGGGAGCCGGCACAAACGGCCCCCACGGGGCATTGTTAACGCTCACCTGTGGGATGCGCCACCCTTTCCGGTGGATAAAGTGCGATCTTTTGGGATCTGTGACCCCCTGACTGCCGTGGGTGAGGCCGGCTGAGGGCAGCGCAGGCGGGAGCCCGGCGCGGCCGGGCGCCGGCGGGCGCCGGCGGGCCGGGCTGCCCCGAGCCCGGCGGGCCGGGCTCGGGGCAGCCACCGATGCCAGCACACCCGGGCCCTGCCTAGGCTTCCGGTACGGTCCGGCAGCGCAGGCCCGCCCGCGGGCCCGCAGGCACGTCGCCAGGGCGGCACTGGGAGGAGACAAGGTGGACCAGGACAGCTCCGGCGAGATCATTGCCGGCTTCCTCAAGATGAGCGAGGGCCGCCTGACCGACCGGATGGGGATCACCGTCACCAGCGCCACCGCGGAGCGGGTCACCGGGACCATGCCGGTGGATGGCAACACCCAGCCCTACGGCCTGCTGCACGGGGGCGCCTCGTGCGTGCTGGCCGAGACGCTCGGCTCGCTGGGCGCCGCGCTGCACAGCGGCCCGGGCCGGTATGTGGTCGGCATCGAAATCAGCGCGACACATCACCGTGCGGCGCCGGACGGGCAGGTCACCGGCGTCGCCACCCGGCTGCACGGCGGGCAGACCCTGGTGAGTTACGAGATCGTGATCAGCGACGATCGGGACCGGCGGGTGTGCACGGCCCGGCTCACCTGCCTGATCAGGGACCGGGTCCCGGCCAGCGCCTGATCAGCGAGCGGGGCCGCCCCGGGGGCGCCGGGCCCGGCGGGCGCCGGGACGTGATGCCCCGGGCCTGTCGCGGCCCGTTTCCGCCCTGGCGGCGGCCCGCTCGCCGACCACATCCGGACATTCACGGAAAACTGCACGTTACGGGGCGGAAATCACAAACCGGCCAGGGAGTGGCCGCCCCTTTGCGCGGCATGGGGCACCTCGCTACCGTGGAGGGCACGAGTCCGGGGAGCTGAGTAGAGAACGTGTCGGCCCGGGGAAGGTCGACACGGCACCAAAGGTTCCCCGGGCTCGATCCCCGGCGGCTCTCAGCTACCGCCCACAGGCGGCCATGGCCTTCGTGCCGGGCAAGCCTCAGCGGCCGCCTGACCGCCGCTCGCGGCCATTCCCGCCGTCCTGGCGGGCACCCGGATGCCTCAGTCCGCGCCCGCGGCCCCGCGGCCGCGGGCGGCCCCGCCTCACGGCGGGCACCGGCCCGCCTCACGGCGGGCACCGGCGGCGCTTCAGGAGCCGCTCGGGTCCGTTCCCGTCCCGGCCGATCCGGGCTTCCCGTCTGCTGCCTCAGCCGCCGGCACGTTCGGGCCCATGCTTCCGTCGATCACCCGCTCGGCCACCGCGCGCATGGCCAGCCGCTGGTCCATCGAGGTCTTCTGGATCCACCGGAACGCGTCCGGCTCGGACAGCCCGTGCTCAACCTGGAGCTTGCCCTTGGCCCGGTCGAGGAGCTTGCGGACCTCGAGCCGGTCCTTGAGCGTGCCGACCTCGCCCTCGAGGGCGGCGACCTCGGAGAACCGGCTGACCGCGATCTCGATGGCCGGCACCAGATCGGCCTTGGTGAACGGCTTGACCAGGTAGGCCATGGCGCCCGCGTCACGGGCCCGCTCGACGAGTTCCCGCTGCGAGAACGCGGTCAGGATGACCACCGGCGCGATGTGCTCGGCCGCGACCTGCTCGGCGGCGGAGATCCCGTCCAGCACCGGCATCTTCACGTCCAGGATGACGAGATCGGGCCGGAGCTTGCCGGCCAGGTCCACGGCCGCCTGGCCGTCGGCCGCCTCGCCGACTACGGCGTAGCCCTCTTCCTCAAGCATTTCCTTGAGGTCGAGCCGGATCAGCGCCTCGTCTTCGGCGATCAATACTCGCAATGGGGTCTGACTCACGCTCACGATCGTACCGTTACCAGGTAGATTGACGTTCGTCCGAGGCGCCCCTGAGCGGCCCGGCGCTCCCGCCCCGGTAGACCAACCGGCAGAGTCCATGGTCTCAAAAACCATGCAGTGTGGGTTCGAATCCCACCCGGGGCACCCGTCGTCATCTCATCCGCCTCATTGCCGTCAGCTGATTCCGCAGCCGAGTGCCGCTGCGTCGCCGGTGCAGTGCACCCGTAGCGCGTTGGTCCGGCCCGGGCTGCCCGGCGGGCTGCCCGCCCCGATGACCACCCGGTCCCCTTTCTCGCGGCGCCCGATGTCCAGCAGGGCCTCCTGCACCTGCGCCACCATGTCGTCGGTGTGCCGGGGCCGGCCAGCCGCCGCACGGTCTCCCCGGTCACGGTGAAGGCGGCCAGGGCCTTGGCCCCACGACCGCGCCGGCCTCCGCCGCGGCCCGGGCGATCGCGCCGCCGGCCGGGGTCGGCACCCGGGTGAGCGAGGCGGCGGCACGGAGGCTCTCCTGCTCGGCGGCGATGATCCTGGCCATGGTGGCCACCGCCTCGACCGGGAACTCACCGACACTCGTCTCCACGGACAGCATCAGCGCATCGGCCCCGTCCAGCACGGCGTTGGCCACGTCGGAGGCGGTTCAGCCCCTTGTGGTCGGAGCCGACGCCGCCGGTGACCACCCGGGTACGCACCCGGCCGTCGCCGACCGCCGTGACATCCAGGACGACCCGGCCATCGTCCACCAGCACCCGGTCCCCGGGCCGCACGTCCTCGGCCAGCCCCGGGTAGGTTCCCGGAACGGGGCACCGGGCCCCCCGTCGCGGATGGCGGGCCCGTGGAGAGAGCCCCCCGGCGTCAGGCCGGCCCAGCGCCGGGCCGCCCTGGCATCAGGCCAGGGAGCGGGTGGTGGAGGCGATGGGGACGGGGAGGAAAGTGTCACCTTCCAGGTAGGCGTCCACGGCCGCGGCCGCGGCCCGGCCCTCGGCGATCGCCCACACGATCAGCGACTGCCCCCGGCCCATGTCACCGGCCGCGAAGACCCCGGGCACCGAGGTGGCAAAGGACGCGTCCCGGGCCACGTTGCCACGCGCGTCGAACTCGACGCCGAGGTCAGTCAGCAGGCCCTCCTTCTGGGCCCCGGTAAACCCCATGGCGAGGAGCACGAGATCACACGGCAGGGTGCGTTCGGTGCCTGGAATCGGGGTGAACCGGCCGCCGGTCAGTTCGACCTCGATCAGCCGCAGCTCGCGGACCCGGCCCGCGGCATCGCCCACGAACTCCTGGGTGGACACGGCGTACACCCGCTCCCCGCCCTCCTCGTGCGCGCTGGACACCCGGTAGATCATCGGGTAGGTGGGCCACGGCTGGTTGTCCGGCCGTGCCTCCGTGGGCCGCGGCAGGATCTCCAGCTGGGTGACGGACGCGGCGCCCTGGCGGTGCGCGGTGCCCAGGCAGTCGGCGCCGGTGTCACCGCCGCCGATGATCACCACGTGCTTGCCGCGCGCGCTGATCGGCGGGTCCGCCACCCGCCCTGGGCCCATGCCGCCGCCGATCGCGGCGACCGCCCGGTTGGCCTGCGGCAGGTACTCCATGGCCTGGTGCACCCCGGCCAGCGAGACCCCCGGCACCGGCAGCCCACGGGCCACCGTGGCGCCGCCGCACAGCACGATGGCGTCGAACTCGGCCTGCAGGGCAGCAGCAGAGACGTCCCGCCCCGCGGACACCCCGCAGCGGAACACGGTGCCCTCCACCTGCATCTGCCACAGCCGGCGGTCTAGGTGCCGCTTCTCCATCTTGAACTCGGGGATGCCGTAGCGCAGCAGCCCGCCCGGCGCGTCGGCCCGCTCGAACACGGTCACCTGGTGCCCGACCCGGGTGAGCTGCTGGGCGGCGGCCAGCCCGGCCGGGCCGGAACCGACCACCGCGACCCGGCGCCCGGCCGCCCGCGCGGCCTCACCCGGCGGCAGCGGCTGGACCCAGCCCTCGGCCCAGGCCCGGTCAATGATCTCCACCTCGACCTGCTTGATCGTCACCGGGTCGGCGTTGATACCGAGCACGCACGCGCTCTCGCACGGCGCCGGGCAGAGCCGCCCGGTGAACTCCGGGAAGTTGTTGGTCGCGTGCAGCCGCTCGGCGGCGTCCCGCCAGTCGTGCTGCCAGACCAGGTCGTTCCACTCCGGGATCAGGTTGCCCAGCGGGCAGCCCTGGTGGCAGAACGGGATGCCGCAGTCCATGCACCGGCCCGCCTGCGCCTCCAGCGCGGCCGGGGGGAAGTCGGTGTAGACCTCGCGCCAGTCACGAAGCCGTATGTCCACCGGCCGCCGGGCCGGCGTCTCCCGCGGCGTCTTCATGAACCCCTTGGGGTCAGCCATCGAGCAGTCCCCTCTCAGCCGTGCGCCGCGGCCATCACGGCCTGGTTGACGTCGCGGCCCTCGCGCTCGGCGGCCCGTGCAGCCTGCAGGACCCGCTTGAAGTCCTTCGGCATGACCTTGCCGAACCGTGGCAGCGCCGCGTCCCAGTCGCCGAGCAGCCGGGCGGCCACCGCCGAACCGGTCTCCGCGTAGTGCCGCTGCACCAGGGCGAGCAACTGGGCGGCGTCGGTGTCGTCGAGTTCCTCCAGGTCGGCCATGTCGGCGTTGACCCGGCCTGGGTTGGGATCGAGCAGGTAGGCGATGCCGCCGGACATGCCGGCCGCGAAGTTGCGGCCGACCGGGCCGAGCACGGCCACCGCTCCCCCGGTCATGTACTCGCAGCCGTGATCGCCGGTGCCCTCGGCCACCGCGGTGGCGCCGGAGTTGCGCACGCAGAACCGCTCACCGACCACCCCGCGCAGGAACATCTCGCCCGCAGTGGCGCCGTAGCCGATCACGTTGCCCGCGATGATCTGTTCTTCCGCGTGGAACGGGGCCTCGGGGTCCGGCGCCACGATGATCCGCCCGCCGGACAGGCCCTTGCCCAGATAATCGTTGGCGTCCCCAGTCAGCCGCAGGGTGATCCCGCGGGGCAGGAAGGCACCGAAGGACTGCCCCGCCGAGCCGCGGAACCGGACGTGGATGGTGTCGTCGGGCAGCCCCGCGCCACCCCAGCGTCGGCTCACCTCATAGCCCAGCATCGTCCCGACTGTCCGGTTTACATTCCGAACGGGAAGGTCCAGGGTGACCGCCGTCGCGTCCTGCAGGGCCCCCTCGGCCAGCTGGATAAGGGTGTTGTCCAGCGCCTTGTCGATGCCGTGGTCCTGGGTGACGGTGTTGTGCCGGGCCGACCCCTCGGGTAGCTCGGGCTGGTACAGGATTGGCGAGATGTCCAGCCCGGCCGCCTTCCAGTGGCCGATGGCCCGCTCGGCGTCCAGCAGGTCGACCCGGCCGATCGCCTCGTCCAGGGTGCGGAACCCGAGCGCGGCCAGGTACTCGCGGACCTCCTCGGCGATGAACTCGAAGAAGTTGACCACGAACTCCGGCTTCCCGGCGAACCGCTGGCGCAGCTCCGGGTTCTGGGTGGCCACCCCGACCGGGCAGGTGTCCAGGTGGCAGACCCGCATCATGACGCATCCAGAGACCACCAGCGGGGCGCTGGCGAAGCCGAACTCCTCGGCGCCGAGCAGCGCGGCGATGATGACGTCCCGGCCGGTCTTGAGCTGACCGTCGGCCTGGACCACGATCCGGTCCCGCAGCCGGGACCGGAGCAGGGTCTGCTGGGTCTCGGCCAGCCCCAGCTCCCACGGCGCACCCGCGTGCTTGAGGCTGGTCAGCGGGGCGGCGCCGGTGCCGCCGTCGTGCCCGGAGATGAGCACCACGTCGGCGTGCGCCTTGGACACGCCTGCCGCCACCGTGCCGACGCCCACCTCGGCGACCAGCTTGACGTGCACCCGGGCCCGCGGGTTGGCGTTCTTCAGGTCGTGGATCAGCTGGGCCAGGTCCTCGATCGAGTAGATGTCGTGGTGCGGCGGCGGCGAGATCAGCCCCACCCCGGGCGTGGAGTGCCGGGTCTTGGCGATCCACGGGTAGACCTTGTTCCCGGGCAGCTGGCCGCCCTCACCGGGCTTGGCCCCCTGGGCCATCTTGATCTGCAGGTCGTCGGCGTTGACCAGATACTCGCTGGTCACCCCGAACCGGCCGCTGGCCACCTGCTTGACGGCGGAGCGGCGCAGGTCGCCGTTGGCGTCCGGGACGAAGCGGTCCGGATCCTCGCCGCCCTCGCCGGTGTTGGACCGGGCGCCCAGCCGGTTCATCGCGATGGCCAGGGTCTGGTGCGCCTCGGCGGAGATGGAGCCGTAGGACATGGCGCCGGTGGAGAACCGGCGCACGATGGCCGACACCGGCTCGACCTCGTCAAGGGGGATAGGTGACACGCGGGCCGGGTGCGACGCTGCGCCCAGCCCACGTGGGTCGGTGGGTTCCCCGGCGGGTTCGCCGACGCCGCGGATGCGCAGCAGGCCGCGCAGCGTCATCAGCCGGGCCGACTGGTCGTCCACCAGCCGGGTGTACTCCTTGAAGATCTCGTAACGCCGGGTCCGGGTGGCGTGCTGCAGCTTGAACACGGTCTCCGGGTTGAACAGGTGCGGTTCACCCTCGCGGCGCCACTGGTAGTCGCCGCCGGTCTCCAGCCGCCGGTGGTTCGGGCCAGCGCCACGCGGCGGGACCGCCCGGCGGTGCCGGGCGGCGGCCTCATCCGCGATCTCGCCGAAGCCGATCCCGCCCAGCCGGGAGGTGGTCCCGGTGAAGCAGGTGCCGATGACCTCCTCGCCGAGCCCGATCGCCTCGAAGATCTGCGCCCCGGTATAGGAGGCAACGGTGGACACGCCCATCTTGGACATGATCTTGAGCAGGCCCTTGCCCAGCGCCTTGACCAGGTTCTCCGCCGCCTTCCTGGCGGTGACCCCCTCCAGCGCCCCGGTGCGCACCATGCCCTGCACGGTCTCCAGGGCCAGGTACGGGTTGACCGCGGCGGCGCCGTAGCCGATGAGCAGCGCGATGTGGTGGCACTCGCGGGCGTCGCCGGCCTCCACGATGAGCCCGGCCCTGGTCCGGGTACGGTCCCGGATCAGGTGGTGGTGCACGGCGCCGGTGAGCAGCAGCGACGGGATCGGCGCCAGCCCGGGGACCGCGTCGGCACCGCCGCGGTCCGAGAGCACGATGATGTGCGCGCCGCCGGCGATGGCCGCGGATACCTCGGCGCAGATCTCGGCCAGCCGTTCCCGCAGTGCCGCGCCGCCGCCCGCCACGTCGTACCGGCCGTCCACCACGTAGGAGGCGAAGCCGGGCAGGTCCCCGTCGTCGTTGATGTGGATGATCTTGTTAAGGTCGTTGTCGCTGATCACCGGGAACGGCAGCACGACCTGGCGGCAGGAGGCCGGGCCCGGTGAGAACAGGTTGCCTTCCGGGCCGGTCGAGGACTCCAGCGAGGTGATGAGCTCCTCCCGGATGGCGTCCAGGGGTGGGTTCGTCACCTGCGCGAATAGCTGGGAGAAGTAATCGAACAGCAGCCGCGGGCGGGCGGACAGCACGGCGATGGGGGTGTCGGTGCCCATCGACCCCACCGGCTCGGCGCCGGTCTTGGCCATCGGCGTCAGCAGCATCCGCAGTTCTTCCTCGGTGTACCCGAACATCTGCTGCTGGGTAGTGAGCTCGGCGGTGCCCGGCAGGGCGCGGACCCGGTCCGGCAGGTCGTCGAGGTGCAGCAGCCCGGCGTGCAGCCAGTCCTCGTACGGCTGCTCGGCCGCCAGCTCGGACTTCACCTCCGGGTCCTCCAGGATGCGGCGGCGGCCAGTGTCGGCCAGGAACACCCGCCCGGGCTGCAGCAGGCCCTTGCGCACCACGTCGGCCGGGTCGATGTCGAGCACGCCGACCTCGCTGGCCAGCACGACCAGCCCGTCCCGGGTGACCCAGTACCGGCCGGGGCGCAGCCCGTTGCGGTCCAGCACCGCGCCGATCACGGTGCCGTCGGTGAACGCCACGCAGGCCGGGCCGTCCCACGGCTCCATCAGGGTGGAGTGGAACCGGTAGAAGGCCCGCCGGGCCGGGTCCATCTCGTCGTGGTTCTCCCACGGCTCGGGGATCATCATCAAGATGGCGTGCGGCAGCGAGCGGCCGCCCAGGTGCAGCAGTTCCAGGCACTCGTCGAAGCTGGCCGAGTCGCTGCCGCCCTCATCCAGGATGGGCAGCAGCCGCTCCATCCCCCGGCCCTCGGCGGACCGCGGGAACAGGCCGGACTCCAGCATGGCCTCGCGGGCCCGCATCCAGTTCCGGTTGCCGCGGACGGTGTTGATCTCCCCGTTGTGCGCGATGTAGCGGTACGGGTGGGCCAGCGGCCAGGACGGGAAGGTGTTGGTCGAGAACCGCGAGTGCACCAGGGCCAGCGCGGAAACGTAGCGGGGGTCGGACAGGTCGGGGTAGAACAGCTCCAGCTGCGGCGCGGTCAGCATGCCCTTGTAGCCGATGGTCCGGCTGGACAGGCTCACCATGTAGCAGGCGGCCTCGTGCTCGGCCCGCTTGCGCAGGCAGAAGGCCCGACGGTCCAGTGCGATGCCGGTCTCGCCCGGGGCCGTGACGAAAAGCTGGCGCAGCACAGGCAGCACATCGAGCGCGCCCTGGCCGCAGTGCGCCAGGTCCACAGGGACGTCGCGCCAGCCCAGCACGGTCAGGCCTTCGTCGGCGGCGAGCCGTTCCACGATCGCCACCGCCTCGGCGGTGCCCGGACCCGGGGTGGCTCCCCGCCTGCCGTCGCCGCCCTGCCCGCCGATGCCGCGGTACGTCTCGGCGGGCAGGAACACCATGCCCGCCGCGTAGCCGCCGCGAGCCGGGAGGTCGAAGCCGCACTCAGCACGGAAGAAGGCGTCAGGGACCTGGGTGAGGATCCCGGCGCCGTCGCCTGTATCGGGGTCGCTGCCCTGGGCGCCCCGGTGCTCCAGGTTGCGCAGCACGGTCAGGGCCTTGGCTACGGTGTCGTGGCTGGGTAGCCCGGACAGGTCAGCAACGAAGCCGACGCCGCAGGCGTCGTGCTCATAGCTGCTGTCGTAAAGTCCCCCCGCGTTTGCTGAAGCGGCAGGTGCCATCCGCACTCCTGTCGTCTCGTCCGAATTTGCGTTCTCGCATGCGGTCGGGACGACATTGGCCCTGCCATGAACCGCGGATCGCGGTATCCCTGGCTCTCTGAGCTACTGCTCAAAGGTTACACGCAGATTACGCCACCGGGTCAATCATCCCCGCTTTGTGCGGTTCGCGAAACACCTGACCCGGCAGGAACAGCGTCGTTACTGTCGGTGACCGGCACGCGGCAAGGTTACCGGCAGGGCGGCGGTCAGCGCGCGGCCGGGGTGCGGGTGCGCACGCCGGCCGCGAGTTCCGCGGCCAGGTCGCGGACGGCGGCCAGGCCCGTGGCGGCGTCCGGGGCGTCCAGCAGTCGCCGCACGAACGCCGACCCGACGATGACCCCGTCGGCGAACCGGGCTACCTCGGCCGCCTGGCGGCCGTCCCGGACCCCGATGCCGACCGCCACCGGGAGGCTGGTGACCGCCCGGACCCGGGCGACCAGCCCGGCCGCGGCCGAGCCCACCGTCTCCCGGGCCCCGGTGGTGCCCATCAGCGAGGCCGCATAGACGAATCCCCGGCAGTCCGCGGTGATCCGGGCGATGCGCTCGTCGGAGGAACTGGGCGCGACCAGGAACACCCGGTCCAGGTCGCAGGCACCGGCCGCCTCCAGCCAGCTGTCCGCCTCCTCCGGGGGCAGGTCCGGGGTGATCAGCCCGGCCCCGCCGGCTGCCGCCAGGTCCCGCGCGAACGCGCCGACGCCGTAGTGGTCCACCGGGTTCCAGTACGTCATCACCAGCGTCGGGACACCGGCCCCGGCCACCGCCGCTACGGTGCGCAGCACGTCGGCGACCCGGGTGCCGCCCGTCAGGGCCCGGTGGGTGGCCTCCTGGATGACCGGGCCGTCCATCAGCGGGTCGGAGTACGGCAGGCCGATCTCGACCACGTCGGCACCCGCCTGCGCTATGGCCACCGCGGCCTCGATGGCCCCGGGCACGGAGGGGAAGCGGCCGGCAGGTAGCCGACCAGCGCCGCCCGGCCCTGCGCAGCCGCCTTCTCAAACGCCGCCGTGACGGTACTCACCCGTCTGCTCCCTCGTTCATGCCAAACCAGCGGGCGGCGATCTCGACGTCCTTGTCGCCCCGGCCGGACAGGTTGACCAGCAGCAGGGAGCCCGGGTCGAGTTCGCCCGCCACCTGCAGCGCCCCGGCGAGCGCGTGCGCCGACTCGATGGCCGGGATGATTCCCTCGGTCCGGCACAGCAGCGAGAAAGCGTCCATCGCCTGGGCGTCAGAGATGGCCCGGTAGCTGGCCCGGCCGGTGTCGCGCAGCCAGGAGTGCTCCGGGCCGACCCCCGGGTAGTCCAGGCCGGCCGACACCGAGTGGGTGGGCAGCGTCTGGCCGTCCGCGTCCTGCAGCAGGTAGGTGCGCATGCCGTGGATGACCCCGGCGGTCCCGGCGACGAGCGTCGCCGCGTTGTGCCCCGCCCCCGGGCCGTCGCCGCCCGCCTCACAGCCGATCAGGGCGACCGACGCGTCCGGGATGAACGCATGGAACGCGCCGATGGCGTTGGACCCGCCGCCGACGCACGCGATGACCGCGTCCGGCAGGCGGCCGGTCATCTCCAGCACCTGCTCGCGGGCCTCCACCCCGATGACCCGCTGGAAGTCACGGACCATGGTGGGGAACGGGTCCGGGCCCATCACCGACCCGATGCAGTAGTGACTCGTCTGCACGGTCGTCACCCAGTCCCGGAACGCCTCGTTGATGGCGTCCTTGAGGGTCCGGCTGCCCGTGGCCACCGGGACCACCTCAGCGCCGAGCAGCCGCATCCGGGCCACGTTCAGCGCCTGCCGCTGGGTGTCCTCCTCGCCCATGTAGACCACGCACTCCAGGCCCAGCAGCGCGCACGCCGTCGCGGTCGCGACCCCGTGCTGGCCGGCCCCGGTCTCGGCGATCACCCGCTTCTTGCCCATCCGCTTGGTGAGCAGTGCCTGGCCGAGCACGTTGTTGATCTTGTGTGACCCGGTGTGCGCCAGGTCCTCGCGCTTGAGCAGCACCCGGCAGTCGCCGGCCCGGGCCGCGAACCTGGGCACCTCGGTAACCAGCGTCGGCAGGCCGGCGTAGCCGCGGAGCAGCCCGTCCAGTTCGGCGTTGAACCCGGGGTCGGCCTTCGCGGCCGCGTACTCGCGGGCCAGTTCGTCCAGGGCCGACATCAGCGCCTCGGGCGCGAACCGGCCGCCGAACGGGCCGAAATGGCCCGGCTGCCCGGTCCCGCCGGTGGCGCCGTCTGCGGTCCCGGCGGGCGCGCCGCGGGTCGCGGCGGACGGGCCGGTCATCCGCGGTCCCCGCGCAGGGCCGGATGCGAGCCCGCCGTCACCAGGTCTGCCACGGCCGAGCGCGGGTCCTTGCCGGTGACCAGGCTCTCCCCGACGAGTACCGCATCCGCGCCGGCTGCCGCGTAGGCGAGCAGGTCGTGCGGGCCGCGGACGCCCGACTCGGCGATCTTCACGACGCCGTCCGGGATGTGCGGCGCGAGCCGGCCGAACGTCCCCCGGTCCACTTCCAGCGTGCCCAGGTCCCGGGCGTTGACCCCGATGACCGTGGCGCCCGCGGCCACCGCCCGCTCCACATCTTCCTCGGTGTGCGCCTCGACCAGCGGCACCAGCCCGATGGAGCAGGCTCGCTCGACGAGTGAGACCAGGGCGTTCTGCTCCAGCGCCGCCACGATGAGCAGCACCAGGTCGGCGCCGTGGGCCCGGGCCTCCCACAGCTGGTAGGAGGTGACCACGAAGTCCTTGCGCAGCACGGGCACGCTGACCGCGGCCTTGACCGCGGTGAGGTCAGCGAGGCTGCCGCCGAACCGGCGCGCCTCGGTCAGCACGCTGATCACGCTGGCCCCGCCGGCCTCGTAATCGATGGCCAGGGCGGCCGGGTCGGCGATCGCCGCCATCGCCCCCTTGGACGGGCTGGCCCGCTTCACCTCCGCGATGACCGCGACGTCCTCGCCCTTGAGCGCAGCCATCGGGTCCTTGGGCGACTGAGCCCGCCCCGCCATCTCCTTGAGCTGGTCCAGTGACACTTCCTGCTGCCGTGCAGCCAGGTCGGCACGGACTCCGGCAAGGATCTCGTTCAGCACGCTCACGCGGTTCGCTGTCCCCTCGGGTTGGATTCCTTGCGCCCCGATCGTAGCGAGGCTGCTGCGCTCGGCAAGCGCGCCCCCTCTGCGGGAGACGTTCCGCCCCGCACATCCCGCGCGCCACCGCGCCACTTCCCTGACTCTGCGGGAGACGTTCCGCCCCGCACATCCCGCGCGCCACCGCGCCACTTCCCTGACTCTGCGGGAGACGTTCCGCCCCGCACATCCCGCGCGCCACCGCGCCACTTCCCTGACTCTGCGGGCGCCCGCCACTTCACCCCGGCCCGGCTCGCCCAGGGGGTTCTCACCCAGCGGCTCCGGGCCGGGTCCTGCCCGGTCATCCGCACCTCCGTGACACTGGTGTCAGCCTAATCGCCGTTCCGCCGCGCGGTAGCCCCCTGCCTTCCCGCAGGGCCCGGCGGGCCCGGATCGGCGGTGGGATCCATCCCCTGGCTGAGTGACTCCCACAGCGCGGCCGGGTCGGCGGCGGGATCCGGCGCCCTGCGGGCGGCCGGCCCGGCGGCCGGTCCCGGCTTCCCGGCGGCCGGGCGCGCGGGCGGCCGCTCGTAACGGCTGGACATCACCGGCCAGGTGGCACCGCGCCAGGCCACCAGCAGGCCGGCCGCGACCATGCCCACAGCGCCCAGCAGCACGGCCCAGCGCCACGGGAAGGCGGCCAGCAGCACATGGGTGGACAGGCCGAGGCCGGCCACCCCGCTGCTGCCGGTGGGACCGCCGGCTCCGCCGCTGACCGTGCTGCCGCCGGTCACCGAGGTGGCCGGGTGGGTGGCGGCGGACCGCAGCTGCGCGATCGTGAGCGGCGGGGCGGCCACCGCGATGATCCCGGCGCCGAACACCGTGAGCAGGCCGCCGACGACCCGGCGGGCCAGCCGCCGGGTGGCCAGCACGGCGGCCAGGCCGGCCAGCGCGGCCAGGCCGAGCGCACCCGCGGCGGGCAGCACATCCTGGCCGCGTACCGCGACGGAGACGGCCGGCAGCGGCCGTGGCTCGATGGTCACCACCCGGGCCCAGCCCTGCCGGACGGCGAGAAGCACGACCGCGGCGCCCAGCGCGCCGAGCAGCAGGGCGGCCAGGTACTCGCGCCGGGATGAGCTCACCCGGCCACCACCACCGCCGGCAGCGGGGCGGCGTCGAAGCAGGTGCGGTCGCCGGTGTGGCAGGCCCCGCCCGCCTGGTCCACCTTGACCAGCACGGTGTCCCCGTCGCAGTCCAGCGCGACCGACTTGACGTGCTGCACGTGACCGGAGGTGTCGCCCTTCACCCAGTACTCCTGGCGGCTGCGCGACCAGTAGGTGCACCGCCCGGTGGTCAGCGTCCGGTGCAGGGCCTCGTCGTCCATCCAGCCGACCATGAGCACTTCCCCGGTGTCGTACTGCTGCGCGACCGCCGCGACCAGGCCGGCCGCGTCACGCTTCAGCCGCGCCGCGATCTCCGGGGCGAGCGCGGACGGCGCCCGCGCGCCGCTCACTTGTGTGTCCATGCTGCCGATTCTCCCAGCCTTCCCGGCGGGCACGGCGCTGGCACGCCCCGGCCCATTCCGCTGCCGGCCCCGGATGGCTACCATCGCGGGATGACCCTCGCCCGCGATGAGCGCCTGGCACTGTGCGCGCTGCTCGATGAGACCGGCCCGGACGCGCCCACGCTATGCGAGGGATGGACCACCCGTGACCTCGCCGCTCACCTGGTGCTCCGGGAGAACCGGATGGACGCCGGGATCGGCATCCTGGGCGGTCCGCTGGCCGGCTACACCAGTCGGGTCCAGCACCGGCTGAGCGAGCGGACCTCCTTCAGCGACCTGGTCACGATCATCCGCAACGGCCCGCCGCGGCTGTCTGTCTTCGGCCTGCCCGGGGTGGACGAGCGGGCGAACGTGGTCGAGTTCTTCGTGCACCACGAGGACGTGCGCCGGGGGTCTGCGGGATGGGCGGAGCGCAAGATGGCGCCCGCGCTGGCCGAGGCACTGTGGCGGCGGCTGCCGGCGGCCCGCATGGTGCTGCGCAGGGCGCCCGTCGGGGTGGAACTCGCCCGCGATGACGTGACCGACCCCGGCGCCGGGCGGGTGCGGATCACGGCCAAGGCCCGGACCCCGGTGGTCACCGTGACCGGCAGCCCCGGGGAACTGACCCTGTGGGCACTCGGCCGGACCGCGGCCGCCCAGGTGCGGCTGGACGGCAGCGAGGCCGCGGTCCAGCGCCTGGCCGAAGCCCGCTGGCGCCTCTAACCCACCCGGGACCCCAGCCCGGTCCCATCAGCAGCCCCCAGCCCGTCCCATCAGCAGCCACAGGAATGCGCCGCATGTCCGAGAGATCAGGTCACTGCGGGCGGCGTCTCGAAGCCGCACCGGGGTCCTGGTGCCCGCGCCAGCCCGAGGTCAAGCGTTGCGACCTTTGACCCGAGAGACTCTGCGAGCGCGATGCACCAGGCGTCGCAGGTCACGTTGTCGCGCAGCTCCCATGTCCGGCGGCGAATGGCGCGTGGGGGAAGAGTTCTACGCGCAGGTCGAGCAGATCGGCGTGGGCCATGGAGGCCGCATCAGCACAAACGCCACCCGCCGCCGCCGCGCGGCGCAGGATATTGGCCGCGTCGGCCGGCATCAGATGCGGGGCACTCAGCGGCTCGGCAGCCAGCAGCGATTCCGCCCAGGTTCCCGTGGGGCCCGAGTCGGCTAGGGCGGACACGACCAGCGACGCATCGATGACCAGGGTCACGGGCGATCCGCGTCACGGTGCGCGAGGATGCGGTCCGGCGGCAGGGATGAGCTTGTCGCGGTCTTCCTGGAACGGATCCGCCCGACCAGCGTCTCGGCATCGTGCTGGCGTGCTGGCTCGACGAGCTTTGCGCGCAGGTATTCGTGGCGGGACCGGCTGCTCAGGGCGGCGCGGGCGGCCAGCTCGTGCCGTGCCTCGTCCGCTACGTCACGGATCGTGATCGGCGGGCCCTGACTGCCGGGACGCCGACACCCCGCGATCGCCGCGGAACCTCCGGTGCAGGCCCACGATTGGGCCGGCCACGCAGACGATTGGGCCTGCCACGCAGAGCCGAGTTGTGATCATGACTTAGGTGCCGTTGGAACGGCACCTAAGTCATGATCACCAAGGTTGCGGTTTCCTGGAAACGGTCATCTGTCTCATCGGCACCGCGAGCCACGCGCCTGACGCCGGGACGGGGGCTCAGTTCCGTGGCCCACAGTGACGGAGCGCGTGCGTCAGGCCGAGCACACCGCGCCCGACCCCACCACCACCACCACCACCGACATCCCGGAAGTCAAGCGCTGGCCGGTGACACCCGGCTGAACCGCCGTGAGACAGCGGCCAATGGGGGATTACATCACCAGCCGTGGACATATCCACTACCAGGGAGGCCGCAGTGCCGCCCCGGAGGGCGCACCATGGAACTGGCTCGTGCTGCGGCACCACCGCACGGGACGGGATGAGCCGGAACGGAGACAGCGCAGTGCACGTACTCGGCATCGACATCGGCGGCTCGGGGATCAAGGCGGCACCGGTGGACACCGCCCAGGGCACCCTGCTCGCGGAGCGAGTCAAGGTGGAGACCCCGCGGCCGGCCCGACCGGAGGCCATCGCGGACGCCGTCGGGAGCCTGGTGGCCACGTTCGGGTGGAACGGCCCGGCCGGGATCGCGTTCCCCGGCGTGGTGATCGGCGGGATCACCATGACCGCGGCCAACCTGGACCCGGCCTGGGTCGGGCTGGACACCCGCGAGCTGTTCAGCAAGGCCGCCGGGCAGCCGGTGTCGCTCATCAACGACGCCGACGCGGCCGGCCTGGCCGAGATGCGCTTCGGGGCCGGGGCCGGGCACCAGGGCACGGTGCTGATGCTGACGTTCGGCACCGGCATCGGCAGCGCCCTGTTCCGGGCCGGGACGCTGGTGCCGAACACCGAATTCGGCCATATCGAGATCCACGGCCACGACGCCGAGACCCGGGCCTCCGAACGGGCCAAGGAACAGCACGACCTCAGCTGGGACAAGTGGGCCGGCCGGGTCGGGGAGTACCTGCACCACATGGAGGCGCTGACCGCGCCGGACCTGGTCATCATCGGCGGCGGGATCAGCCGGAAGGCCGACCGGTTCGTGCCGCTGCTGGACGGCCTGCGGGCCCGGGTGGTGCCGGCCTCGATGCACAACAACGCCGGCATCGTCGGCGCCGCCCTGGCCGCGATCAAGCCCGGCACCAGCCCGGGGACCTCTTAGCGCACTGGACAGCCGGCGGCGTGCAGGGCGGCCTTGACCTCGGCGATCCGCAGCTGGCCGAAGTGGAACACGCTGGCGGCCAGCACGGCATCGGCGCCCGCCCGGACCGCCGGGGCGAAATGGGCCGGCTCCCCGGCCCCGCCGCTCGCGATGATGGGTACGTCCAGCACCGCGCGCACGGCCCGGATCAGCTCGATGTCGAATCCGGCCTTGGTGCCGTCCGCGTCCATGGAGTTGAGCAGGATCTCGCCGGCCCCGAGTTCGGCGCCGCGCCTCGCCCACTCCACCGCGTCGATCCCGGTCCCCCGCCGCCCCCCATGGGTGGTCACTTCGAAGGAAGTGCCTTCGGGTCTCCGGCGGGCGTCCACGGACAGGACGACGCACTGGGCGCCGAACCGCTGGGCTGCCTCGGCGAGCAGTTCCGGCCGGGCGATGGCCGCGGTGTTCAGCGAGACCTTGTCCGCGCCGGCCCGCAGCAGCCGGTCCATGTCGCCGGTGCTGCGCACCCCCCCGCCGACGGTCAGCGGGATGAACACCTGGTCAGCGGTCCGCTGCACCACGTCGATCATGGTGTCCCGGCCGCCGCTGGACGCGGTGATGTCCAGGAACACCAGCTCGTCGGCGCCCTCGGCGTCATAGGCGGCGGCCAGTTCGACCGGGTCCCCCGCGTCGCGCAGATCCCGGAAGTTGACTCCCTTAACAACCCGCCCCGCATCCACATCCAAACACGGAATAACCCGGACCGCGACACTCACCGCGCACACCCGATCCGGTTAACAGTTCGGATTAGACCCACTATAGGAGGACCAATCCGAACTACTGAGCTAATCACGCCCGCGACGCGCATCAGGGGCCGGTCCCGGGGCGGTAGGCGACGGCTTCGATCTCGACCAGCATGCGGGGATCGATCAGGGCGGACACGCCGATCATGGAGGTGGCGGGCATGGTGTCGCCGAACGCGGCGCCGTGCGCGCGGCCGTACTCCTCCCAGCGGGAGATGTTGGTGACGTAGACCCGCGTCCTGACCACGTCGGCCAGGCCGAGCCCGAGCCGTTCCAGGGCCGACGCGACGTTCCGCAGCGCCTGGGCGGTCTGCGCGTAGGCGTCACCCTCGTGCACGAACTCCGTGCCATCCAGCGACGTGCAGCCGGACACGAACGCAAAGTCCCCGGCAGCCACCGCCCGGCTGTACCCTACCACCGGCTCCCACTCGGTGCCGGTGGAGATCCTGCGGATCATCCCGCCACCGCCGCGAGCGCTTCCTCCATGGTGAACGCCCCCGCGTACAGCGCCTTGCCGACGATCGCGCCCTCCACCCCGAGCAGGCTCAGCGACGCGATCGCGCGCAGGTCATCCAGGCTGGACACGCCGCCGCTGGCGATCACCGGGCGGGGCGTGCGGGCGCAGACGTGCCGGAGCAGGTCCAGGTTGGGCCCGCGCAGCGTGCCGTCCTTGGTGATGTCGGTGACCACGTACCGGGAGCAGCCGTCCGCGTCCAGCCGGTCCAGCGCCTCGTCCAGCTCGCCGCCTTCCCGGGTCCAGCCCCGGGCGGCAAGCCGGGTGCCGCGCACATCCAGCCCGACGGCGATCTTCCCGCCGTGCGCCGCGATGGCCGACCGGACCCAGTCCGGCCGCTCCAGCGCGGCGGTGCCGATGTTGACCCGGGCGCACCCGGTGCGCAGGGCCGCCGCCAGCGACTCGTCATCGCGGATGCCGCCGGACAACTCCACCGCGATGTCCAGCTGGCCGGCCACCTCGGCCAGCAGGTCCGCGTTGGAGCCGCGGCCGAACGCGGCGTCCAGGTCGACCAGGTGCACCCACTGCGCGCCGGCCGCCTGCCAGGCCAGCGCGGCGGCGACCGGGTCACCGTAGGAGGTCTCGGTGCCCGCCGCACCCTGGACCAGCCGGACGGCCTGCCCGCCGGCCACGTCCACGGCCGGCAGCAGGACCAGCTCAGCGGAGGTCATCGCACCATCTCCAGCCAGTTCGCCAGCAGCGCGGCGCCCGCGTCACCGGACTTCTCGGGGTGGAACTGGGTCGCGCACAGCGGGCCGTTCTCCACCACGGCGATAAACGGCTCACCATGCGTGGCCCAGCTGATCAGCGGCGGCGTCATCCGCCTGGACGGCTTCATCGGCAGCGAGCGGGCCGCGTAGGAGTGCACGAAGTAGAACCGCTCCCCCGGGCCTATGCCGGCCAGCAGCCGGGATCCGGCGGCGGCGTCCACCGTGTTCCAGCCCATGTGCGGCAGCACCGGCGCCTTCAGCTGCTCGACCGTGCCCGGCCACTGGCCGCAGCCCGGGGTGCGCAGGCCGTGCTCGACCCCCTCGGTGAACAGCACCTGCATGCCGACGCAGATGCCGAGCACCGGCCGCCCGCCGGCCAGCCGCCGGTCGATCACCTGGTCGCCGCGCACCGCGCGCAGCCCCGCCATGCAGGCCGCGAACGCGCCGACGCCCGGCACCACCAGCCCGTCCGCCTCCAGCGCCGCGCCCGCATCCGCAGTCACGAGCGTGTCCGCCCCCGCCCGCTGCAGGGCCCGTTCCGCTGAACGAATGTTCCCGGAACCGTAGTCCAGCACCGCGACCCGGGGTTTCCTCGCTCGCGAGGCGGGGCGCGCCGAAGGCGTGTCCCGCCGAGGGAGCAAATCGCGGGGGGTTCCGGGGGGTCGCGCCCCCGGGCTAGCACTGCTCACAGGGTGCCTTTGGTGCTGGGCACGCCGGACGACCGGGGGTCCGGCGCCACCGCCGCCCGCAGTGCCCGCGCGACCGCCTTGAACTGCGCCTCGACGATGTGGTGCGGGTTGCGCCCGGTGACCTCCAGGTGCAGGCAGATGCCCGCGGTGGCGGTCACCGACTCGAAGAAGTGCCGGGTCAGCGTGGTGTCGTAGCTGCCGATCAGCGGGGCCATCGGCGCCGGCTCGGAATGCACCAGGTACGGCCGCCCGGACAGGTCGATGGCGGCCCGGGCCAGCGTCTCGTCCAGCGGGATCGCGGCGTCGCCGAACCGGCAGATGCCGGCCTTGTCGCCGAGCGCCTCGCGCAGCGCCTGGCCGAGCGCCAGCGCGGTGTCCTCCACCGTGTGATGCGCGTCGATCTCGATGTCCCCGGTGGCCTGGATGCTCAGGTCGAGCAGCCCGTGCTTGCCCAGCTGGGCGAGCATGTGGTCGAAGAACGGGACGCCGGTGCCGACGTCGGCGCTGCCGCTGCCGTCGAGGTCCAGTTCGACCAGGACGCTGGTCTCCTTGGTAACCCGCTCCACCCGGGCCATGCGGCTGCCGCGCTCGCTCATCGGGGAACCACCTCATCCAGTGCGGTACGGAACGCGGCCATCTCCTCAGGCAACCCCACGGTGACCCGCAGCCATCCGGGCGGGCCGGTCTCCCGGATCAGCACACCGGCCGCCAGCAGCCCCTGCCACACCCGGTGCCGGTCGCGGAACTCGCCGAACAGCACGAAGTTGGCGTCCGAGTCGGCGACGGCGAGCCCGCGCTGGCGGAGCCAGTCCACGAGTGCGTCTCGTTCATAACGAAGGGCCTTGACGGTGGCCAGCGGCTCATCGCGGTGCGCCAGCGCCGCGCGGGCCACCGCCTGGGTGACGCCGGACAGGTGGTAGGGCAGCCGGACCAGTAGCAGCGCGCGCACGATGGCGGGGTCCGCGGCCAGGTAGCCGACCCGGGCGCCGGCCAGCGCGAACGCCTTGGACATGGTGCGGGTCACCACCAGGCGGGGAAACCGCGGCAGCAGGGCCAGCGCGCTGGGCGAGCCATCCCGGGCGAATTCCGCGTACGCCTCGTCCACCACGACCATGCCCGGGGCGGCCTGGCAGATGGCCTCGATGACCGGCAGCGGCAGGGCGGTGCCGGTCGGGTTGTTGGGCGAGGTGAGGAAGATGACGCCGGGCCGCTCGGCGGCGATGACCGCCGCCGCGCGCCCAGGGCCGATGCCGAAGTCAGCGTCCCGGGCCCCGCTCACCCAGCGGGTCCCGGTGGACAGCGCGATGAGCGGGTGCATGGAGTAGGACGGCTCGAAGCCGAGCGCGGTCCGTCCCGGGCCGCCGAAGGCCTGCAGCAGCTGCTGGATGATCTCGTTGGACCCGTTGGCCGCCCAGACCTGGCCAGGCGGCCAGCCCATGGCCGAGGTAGGCGGCCAGATCAGCGCGCAGCGCGGTGGCGTCCCGGTCCGGGTACCGGTTCAGCGTGCCGGCCACCTCAGCGACCGCGGCGGTGATCGCGGCGGCCAGGCCGGCCGACGGCGGATAGGGGTTCTCGTTGGTGTTCAGCCGCACCGGCACGTCGAGTTGCGGCGCCCCGTACGGCTCGTGCCCGGCCAGGTCCGGCCGCAAGGGCACCCACTCCGGCAGGGTCATGGCTGCTCGTCCTGGGGGACGCGCACCCGTACGGCGGCCACGTGCGCGACGAGGTCCTCGGCACCGCCGAGGGCGTCGATGTGCGGGGCGGCCCCGGCCAGGGCGTCCCGGCTGCACTCCACCACGTGGATGCCGCGCAGGAAAGACAGGGTGGACAGGCCGGCCGTGTGCCGCGCGGTGCCCCCGGTAGGCAGCACATGGTTGGACCCGGCCAGGTAGTCCCCGAGCGACACCGGGGTGTAGGGGCCGGTGAAGATGGCCCCCGCGTTGCGGATCTGGCGGGCCAGGCCGGCCGCGTTCTCGGCCTGGATCTCCAGGTGCT
Organism: uncultured Actinomycetes bacterium; assembly: GCA_963829725.1. GTDB lineage: Bacteria > Actinomycetota > Actinomycetes > Streptosporangiales > Streptosporangiaceae > RYN-230. The sequence continues at coordinate 179,998 of CAWHJW010000005.1, forward strand.
CCGGGGCCCAGGCGTCGCTGACCGCCACGGCCGCGGCCAGGTCGTCCACCAGCACGGCGGCGGACTGGCCGGCCAGCGCCTCGCCGACCCGACTGGCGTGCCGGGTGGCCGCGATCTGCGGGCCGAGCGCCTTGTCCACCTGGTCAGCCAGGGCCGGGTCGGTGGTGACGAGCAGGCAGGCGGCCAGCGGATCGTGCTCGGCCTGGGCGATCAGGTCGGCGGCGACAAATTCCGGGTCAGCGGTGTGGTCGGCGATGATCGCGATCTCGGTGGGCCCGGCCTCCGCATCGGTGCCGATCACGCCGAGCAGCACCCGCTTGGCCGCGGCCACGTACACGTTCCCGGGCCCGGTGACCACGTCGGCCGGGGCGCAGTCCTGCGTTCCCCAGGCGAACATGGCGATCGCCTGGGCTCCCCCGGCCGCGTGCACCTCGTCGATGCCGAGCAGCGCGCACGCCGCCAGCACGGCCGGGGCGGGCCGCCCGTCGGCCTGCGGCGGCGACGCGACGGCGATCTCCGGCACCCCGGCGGCCTGGGCCGGGACCACGTTCATCACCACCGAGGAGGGGTAGGTGACCAGCCCGCCGGGCACGTACACGCCGGCCCGGCCGACCGGGACGTACCGCTCGGTGACGGTGGACCCCGGGGCCACCGTGGTGGTGTGGTCCGCGGGCAGCTGGGCCTGGTGCACCAGCCGGGTCCGCCGGATGGCCTCCTCCAGCGCGGCCCGCAGGCCCGGGTCGAGGGCGGCCAGCGCGTCCTGGAGGGCCTGCGCGCTTACCCGGGTGGCCGGCAGGTCCACGCCGTCGAACCGGGCCGTGTAGTCGCGGACCGCGGCAGCGCCGCGCTCGCGGACGTCGTCACAGACCGGGCGGACCGCGGCGACCGCGGCCTGCACGTCCAGCCCGGCGCGCGGCAGCACGCCGGCCAGCTTCGCCCGGGTCAGGTCGCTGACCGCCCGGCCACGGAGATCGATTCGAGGGAGCACGGGCCAAGTCTACGAAGGCAGCACACCCGGCAGCGTTCCCGTCCGGATGCTGGACGGCTACCGGCCCTCGCCGCTTATCCGGTCCAGCTCGGCCAGGTCGTCCCCGGAAAGGGCCAGCCCCGCACCGCTGACGTTCTCACGCAGATGCGCGACGGATGAGGTGCCGGGGATCAGCAGGATGTTCGGTGAACGCTGGAGCAGCCAGGCCAGCGCCACGGCCATCGGCATGGCGCCGAGACGGGTAGCGACGGCGTTCAGTTTCCCGGACTGGAGCGGGGTGAAGCCGCCGAGCGGGAAGTAGGGCACGTACGCGATGCCCTGGACGGCGAGAGATTTGATGAGGTCGTCGTCGTCCCGGTAGGCGACGTTGTAGAAGTTCTGCACGCACGCCACCGGCGCGATGGACTGGGCCTCGGCGATCTGCTCCGCACTGACGGTGCTGAGGCCGAGATGCTTGATCAGTCCTTCCTGCTGCAGCTGCGCGAGCGCGGTGAACGGCTCGGCCAGGGAGCCGGGCTCCGGGCTGTCGAACCCGCCGACGCGCAGGTTGACGACGTCGAGTGCGTCGAGCCCGAGGTGATCCAGGTTGCCGTGCACGGCCTGGCGCAGCTGCTCCGGAGAACGTGCATGGGGCCAGCCGCCCCCGGCGTCCCGCAGCGCGCCGACCTTCGTCACGATGCGCAGCTCGTCCGGGTAGGGGTGGAGTGCCTCCTTGATGATCTGGTTGGTCACGTACGGGCCGTAGAAGTCGGCCGTGTCGATGTGCGTGATGCCCAGCTCCACCGCCTCGCGCAGCACGGCCACGGCCATCTCGCGGTCGGCGGGCGGGCCGAACACGTGCCGGGCCGGCCAGCTGCATCGCGCCATACCCCATGCGGGTGACCGTCAGGTCCCCGGCCATGGTGAACGTCCCGCCGGGAAGTGTCTTCACGGCCAAGAGAATCCCTCTCTCCTCGTTGTCACCGGCCCCGGCCGTCACCTACCATTCCGGTCCCTGGCAATTCCCTGAAGCTCATCTCAGTGCAGGGCCAGGGGGGAGGCGTTCCCGCTGCCCTGGCGCCGCTCCCGCAGTACGTCGCTGAGTTCCAGGCCGCCGGCCATGATCCCGGCGCCCAGGGGCCAGAACGCGATGGCACTGCCGGCCCCGAGCGACAGGGACGCGTACAGGTGCGCCCCGGCCGGGAGGGTGGCCAGCAGGTGATGGTAGGCAGCCTGCCCCCAGTGCTCGCCGATCCACAGCGTGATCAGGCCCGCCGCCATCGCGCTGAGCAGCACCACGGCCATGCCCGCCGGGCGTGAGCCCCGCACCGCCATCAGGTAGCCGGCCAGCCCGGAGATGACCCCTCCGGCCAGGCAGATCAGGCAGTACCAGCCGTCAGCGGCGACGAAAGCACCGGTCTCCGCGTTCACCACGGCCGCTGCCCCGCGGCCGGTCATCACCAGGTAGGGCCGAGGTGCCACGGCTATCCACAGAAAGCCCGCGGCCACCCCCAGCACCAGGGTGAGCAGCGTGACGGCCAGCCAGCGGCGCAGCGTACCGGCCCGCCGCGGGCGCCGCGCCGCCCTCCCGTGGTAGTCGGCGGCATGGATCATGATGTCCAGCAGCGTACGTGACGCCCGCCCATTATGCGGCCGGCCGACGCGGTGTGCCGGGCAGCCCGCCAATCCTTGCTAGGTTAGAGCGGAGGCGTGCGGCAGCACCAAACGGGCCATCTGGTCCCAAGGGGAATCCATGATCGAGGCGCGGGAACTGACCAAGCGCTACGGGGACAAAACGGCCGTGGACCATTTGTCCTTCGGCGTCGCACCAGGCCGGGTAACCGGCTTCCTCGGCCCGAACGGGGCTGGCAAATCGACCACTATGCGGCTCATCCTGGGCCTGGACAGGCCGGACTCGGGGATCGCGACGATCGACGGCAAACGGTACGCCGACCTGAGCCAGCCACTGCGCCATGTCGGCGCGCTGCTCGAGGCCAAGGCGATGCACTCCGGCCGGAGTGCCTACAACCACCTGCTGTTCCTGGCCCAGACCCAGGGCCTGCCCCGGTCCCGGGTCAACGAGGTGCTGGACCTCGTCGGGCTCCGGGACGTGGCGCGGAAGCGGACCGGCGGCTATTCCCTCGGCATGGGGCAGCGGGTCGGCATCGCGGTGGCCATGCTGGGCGATCCGGAAGTGCTCATGCTGGACGAGCCGGTCAACGGGCTGGACCCCGAGGGCATCCTGTGGATCCGCAACCTGATGAAGCACCTGGCCACCGAGGGCCGGACAATCTTCGTCTCCAGCCACCTGATGAACGAGATGGCGGTCACCGCCGACCACCTCGTGGTGATCGGTCGGGGCAAGCTCATCGCGGACTGCAGCACCCAGCAGTTCATCGAGCAGAGCTCGGAGAAGTACGTGCTGGTGCGCTCGCCGGAGGCGGACCGGCTGACCGGCCTGCTCGCCGCCGAAGGCGGCAAGGCCACCGAGCCGCCACCGGACAACGGGCCGCAGGCGCCTGGTGAGCCGGGTGCCGCGGCGGGGCCCGCCGTGGCGCCCGCCCTGCGGGTCACCGGGCTGGCGGCACCGCGCATCGGCGAGATCGCTGCCGCCAACCGGATCGTGCTGCACGAACTCACGCCCCGGCTGGCCTCCCTGGAGGAGGCCTACATGGAACTGACCGCGGACAGCTCGGAGTTCGGCGTGGGCACCCACGACGCCGCGGCCCGCCCGCCCACCACCGTGCCGGACAGTGCCGCCGCGGTGAGCTCAGCTCAGGCCAGCTCAGGACAGGAAAGCCGATGACGTCCGCCAGTCCGCCGGTGCAGGCCGCCGGCCGCGCCGCCGCGCCGCTCCCCGGCCACCGCGTCGGGTTCGGTCACTTCATGCTCGCCGAGTGGACGAAGATCCGCTCGGTGCGATCCACCGTCTGGACCCTGCTGCTGTTCGTCGTCCTCACGGTGGGCTTCACCGCGCTGTTCACCGGGCTGACCGTGGCCAACTGGACCGGCCAGCACGCCGCTGAGCGGAACGCGTCGGTCATCGCCAACCCGATCGGCTTCATCCTGGGCGCGGGCATCGGGCTCGGCCAGCTGACCATCTGCGTGCTCGGGGTGCTGGTGATCACGTCCGAGTACTCCACCGGGGTGATCCGCGCCTCGCTGCTGGCCGTGCCGCGCAGGCTGCCGATGCTGGCCGCGAAGGCCGCAGTGTTCGCCATCCTGGTCCTGATCGTGGCGGAGATAGTGTCGTTCGCCTGCTTCTTCCTTGGCTCGGCCATCCTGCACAGCCGGGTGCCCGTGTCGCTGTCTGATAACAACGTGCTGCGCGCGGTCGTCGGCGCCGGGCTCTACCTGGGCGTGCTGGGCCTGTTCGCGCTGGCGGTCGGGCTGCTGATCCGGCACACCGCCGGGGCCATCACGTCGGTCATCGGGATCGTGCTGGTGCTGCCGATCCTGTCCGGCCTGCTGCCCGGCAGCTGGGGCGTGCACATCAACGCCTACCTGCCCGAGCAGGCCGGGTCGCTGGTGTACAGCGCGCACCGGGACGCCAGCGCGCTGCTGTCCGCCTGGCAGGGTTTCGGCGTGTTCTGCCTGTGGACCGCGGTGCTGCTGGCGGCCGGGGCTTACCTGCTGATGCACCGGGACGCCTGACCTCCGGCTGCCCCGGGCCGCCCAGTGGCCGGGACGGCCCGGGGGCCTCCGCGTGCCTGCGTCATCGCGCCGTAGGTGGCCAGGAAGATCTCATGGCGCCGCCGTACCTCGGCCCGGTCCGACCCGTCGGCGACGGTTTCCTCGCTGCACCATCCGCTCGTAGGTCGGCGAACGGGCCCATCGCCCCGATGACCTCGAGCGCCGGGACCAGCCACAGGTTGGGGCGCAGTTCTCCCCGGGTCCAGTCGGTGCGCAGGAAGATGCGGCGTCACCAGCCTTCCCAGCTCACCCGTGTTTATCGCTCCGGGCGGACCCAACTCAGCCCACGCACGTGGGCCCGAGCAGCTGCTTGAGGTCGGCCAGCAGGGCCGGGGACGGCTTCACCCGCAGCTTGTCATCCAGCCGGACCACCGTCGTCCGCTGGCCATTGCAGAGTTTCAGGTGCACCTCGGCCAGCCCCGGGTGGGTGCCCAGCACCTCGCGCAGCCGGTCAACCACGGGCGGCACGCACCGCTGGACCGGGATGGACAGGACGAAAGGGCCACTCTCGTCCGCCGAGAGGTCCGGCGCGGTCACCTCCGATGCGATCAGCTTGGGCGTCTCATCGCGCCGGTCCAGCCGGCCCTTCACCACCACGATCGCGTCCTCGGCCAGCAGCAGCGAGCACTGCTGGTAGGCGGCGGGGAAGAACAGCACCTCGATGGCGCCTCCCAGGTCCTCCAGGATGGCCTGGGCCCACGGATTGCCCTGCCGGGTGACCTTGCGGGCCACCCCGGACAGGATGCCGCCGACAGTGACCATCTGGCCGTCGGAACGGCCGCCCCGGCCGGATCGCTCGGCATCCTCGGTGGCCGAGCTGATCAGCTCGGCCACCGAGCAATCGGTGTTCGCGGCCACGATGTGCTCCACACCGAGCAGGGGATGGTCGGAGACGTAGAGGCCGAGCATTTCGCGCTCGAAGCTGAGCAGCGTGGTCTTGTCCCACTCCCCGTCCGGCACCGGCACCTCGAACGTCGCCTCGACCTCCGCGTCCCCGCCGAACAGCGAGTCCTGGCCGATCGCCTCGTTGCGCTTCACGTCGATGACGGTGTCGATGGCCTGCTCACCGATGATGGCCAGCCCCTTGCGCGGATGGCCCAGGGAGTCGAAGGCACCGGCCTTGATGAGCGATTCGATGACCCGCTTGTTGCACACATTGACGGGGACTTTGCGCAGGAAATCAGCGAAGCTGACGAACGCCCCCTTGCTGGTCCGTGCCTCCACGATCGCGTCAACCACGTTCGTGCCGACATTCCGCACCGCCGCCAGGCCGAACCTGATGTCATTCCCCACGGGGGTGAACGTGGCATCCGACGCGTTGACGTCGGGCGGCAGGACGGTGATTCCCATGCGGCGGCACTCGTTAAGATAAAGAGCGCTCTTGTCTTTGTCACCGGATACCGATGTGAGCAGCGCGGCCATGTACTCGGCGGGGTAATTCGCCTTGAGGTAGGCGGTCCAGTAAGAGACCAGCCCGTAGGCCGCGCTGTGCGCTTTGTTGAAGGCGTAGTCGGAGAACGGGACCAGGATGTCCCACAGCGTCTTGATGGCCGAGTCCGAATAGCCGTTGGCCTTCATGCCCGCCTCGAACGGCGCGAACTCCTTGTCCAGGATCTCCTTCTTCTTCTTGCCCATGGCCCGGCGGAGCAGGTCCGCTTTGCCGAGGCTGTACCCGGCCAGTTTCTGGGCGATGACCATGACCTGCTCCTGGTACACGATCAGCCCGTAGGTGTCGCCCAGGACATCGGCCAGCGACTCGGCCAGTTCCGGGTGGATGGGGACCACCGGCTTGCGGTTGTTCTTCCGGTCCGCGTAGTCATTGTGCGCGTTGGCGCCCATCGGGCCCGGCCGGTACAGCGCGCCGACCGCGGAGATGTCCTCGAAGTTGTCCGGCCGCATGCTGCGCAGCAGGGCGCGCATCGGGCCGCCGTCGAACTGGAAGATGCCCAGCGTGTCGCCGCGGGCCAGCAGATCGTAGGTGGGCTGGTCGTCCAACGGGAGGGTTTCCAGGACCACCTCGGTGTCCCGGTTGGCCTTGATGCCACGCACCGCGTCGTCCAGCACGGTGAGGTTCCGCAGGCCGAGGAAGTCCATCTTGAGCAGGCCCAGCGACTCGCACGCCGGGTAATCGAACTGGGTGATGACCGCCCCGTCGGCTTCCCGCTTCCAGACCGGCACGTGCTCGGTGATCGACTCACTGCTCATGATCACGCCGGCGGCGTGCACGCCGGCCTGCCGGATCAGCCCCTCCAGGCCCCGGGCGGTATCGATGACCTGCTTGACCTCTTGCTCCGCCTCGTACAGGGCGCGGATCTCGCCGGCCTCGCTGTAACGGGGGTGGGTGTCGTCGAAGATGCCGGACAGCGGGACGTCCTTGCCCATCACGGCGGGCGGGAACGCCTTGGTGATCCGGTCGCCCAGTGCGTACGGGAAGCCCAGCACCCGGGCGGAGTCCTTGACCGCCGCCTTGGCCTTGATGGTGCCGTACGTGATGATCTGGGCGACCTTGTCCTCGCCCCACTTATCGGTGACGTAGCGGATCACGTCACCCCGGCGGCGTTCGTCGAAGTCGATGTCGATGTCCGGCATGGAGACGCGTTCGGGGTTGAGGAACCGCTCGAACACGAGCCCGTGGTCCTGCGGGTCGAGGTCGGTGATGCCGAGGGCGTAGGCGACCATGGCGCCGGCCGCTGAGCCACGGCCCGGCCCCACCCTGATTCCGTTCCGCTTGGACCACATGATGAAGTCGGCGACGACCAGGAAGTACGAGCAGAACCCCATCTGGGTGATGATGCCCATCTCGTACTCGGCCTGCTGCCGGCGGCGCTCGTCGTAGCCGCCGGGGTAGCGGCGGTCCATGCCGCGCCACACTTCCTGGCGGAACCAGCTCTCCTCGGTCTCCCCCTCCGGCACGTTGAACACCGGCATCAGGTTCTTCGGCTGGAACGTGACGTCGGCGCGCTCGGCGATCAGCAGCGTGGAGTCGCAGCCGGACTGCCATTCCTCGTCACTGAACGCGGCGCGCATCTCCTGCGGGCTCTTGAGGTAGTAGCCGCTGCCGTCGAACTTGAACCGCCCCGGGTCGGCCATGTTCGACCCGGTCTGCACGCAGAGCAGTACCTCGTGCGCCTTGGCGTCGGCCTCCACGGTGTAGTGCGAGTCGTTGGTGACCATGAAGGGCAGGCCGAGGTCTTTGGCGATGCGGCGCAGGCCGCCGCGGACCCGCTGCTCGATGGACAGCCCGTGATCCATGATCTCGACGAAGAAGCTGCCGGCGCCGAAGATGTCCCGGTAGGCCGCCGCGGCGTCGAGAGCCTGCTGGTACTGGCCGAGGCGCAGCCGGGTCTGCACCTCCCCGCTCGGGCACCCGGTGGTGGCGATGATGCCCCGCGCATGCGCGGCGAGCAGTTCCCGGTCCATCCGGGGCTTGCGGAAGTAGCCCTCCAGCGAGGCGCGCGAGGACAGCCGGAACAGGTTGTGCATGCCCTCGGTGGTCTCGGCCAGCAGCGTCATGTGCGTGTAGGCGCCCGCGCCGGACACGTCGTCGTCCTTCTGCGCCGGGGTGCCCCACCGGACCGGCTGGCGGTGCCGCCGGTGCTCCGGGGCGAGGTAGGCCTCGATGCCGATGATCGGCTTGATCCCGGCCTTGGTGGCCTTGGACCAGAAGTCGTAGGCCCCGTAGAGGTTGCCATGGTCGGTCATGGCCACCGCGGTCATGCCGGCCCGCTCGCACTCGGCGAACATGTCCTTGAGCCGGGCCGCCCCGTCCAGCATCGAGTACTCGGTGTGGACGTGCAGGTGGGCAAAGCCCGCCCCGCGCTGCGCCGCGGCCGCCGTCATGAAGTACCGCCTCCTTCGGGCATGCTTCGCGGCACCCTCACGGGCGTCGGTGTACCAGGGCCGGGGGAAGTGGCCGGTGCTGCCTGCCGCCAGGGCCTGCGCCCCGGCGGAGGATCCCCTCGGGGCATCGCACCGGCCCGGCGTTCCAGAGCCTAACCGAGGCCGGGGCCGGGCTGCGACCCGGCGCGCCGGACGCCTTCTTGCCCCGTTATGGCCGGCTCCCGCCCGGCGCCCCGGCCCGCGGGACCGCACCGAAGGCAGGCACGCACCAGGCCCGGGCCGCGAGCGGCCCGGGCCTGGTGACCGATTACCTCCTCAGGCGGTCGGGCGCAGCCAGGCACCGAAGTTCTGGCCGTCGCTCCACAGCGGGCCCGGACTGGTCACGAGCCGGCCACCGGCAGTCCCGGTCGTGGTGTCCACGACCATGGTGGTGGTCCACGGCCCGGTCAGGGTTCCGCGGGTCCCGCTGTAGGTGGTCACGTGACCGCCGGTGAACGACCACAGCCTGATGCTGGCCGTGGGCGCGGACACCGTGGCGTTGCTGACCACGCCGGCTGCCTGGGCCGCGGTATACACCACGTCCGGCGGCGAGGGGACACTCACCGTCTGGCTGACACCCATGGTGTAGTCAGTGGCGCTGAAGGAGTCGTGGCCTGCCCGGTCGTAGTAGATGCTGAGCCCCAGCACGTCACCGACGTGCGGGGTGATGCCGGCCATCGTGCCGCCGCCCATGCCGAACAGCCCGCCGGCCGAGTTCCAGCCGACCGATGCGGCTCCGCCGCCGGCCTTCACGCCCAGCGAGGCCGGCGTGACACCGGTGCCCCCGAGCACCAGCTCGGCGTACCCGGCATTACCGGTCTTCGCGGGTACCGGCGGCACCACCACCGTGGCGCCGATGAAGCGGAACCATCGGCCGCCAGCGACCAGGTAGCCCGCCTGGCTGCTCGTGTAGATCACCGGGGCCTGGGAGCGCGCCGAGGACGTGGCTGCGCTGGCAGCGCCCGGCCCGGCCAGCCCTACAGCGAGCAGGATCGCCCCAGCCGCCGTTCCGGCCGTGGCCATGACTCGCCTGATGTGCCTTCGCATGGCGAAGACCCCCTCTGACCGGGGCCTTCAAGGTAAGACCTGTCTTACGGGACGGTGATTCGTGGTGAACCCCGGCCCTGCCGCGAAAAGATCTAGGTGAACTGATCGCCGCCCGCAGGCGGGCTTGTTCGTCCGTCACTAACCATTGTACACCTGGCCGTTATGCAGGCCTTTTTCCAGAACGGCAGCCGAAGACGGCCGGCCGCCGGCGGAGTAATGGCAGCAGGCGGTCACCGCCTGGGGCGTCCGGCGAGCCAACGGCCGGCGATCCAGCCGCCTGTGAGCCCCGCCGGTGTCCGCGGCTGCGATCAGCAGGCCGCCCATTATGGTGAGGTTCTTGAGGAAGTGGATCTGCCGCTGGGCGCGTTCCTGCTTGTCCCCGACCACCCAGAACCGGTGCCCGGCCAGGGTGGTAGGCACCAGGGTGCCCGCCAGCGCCAGCGCGGACAGCCGCGGGAACCAGCCCACCGCCAGCGCGGAGCCCGCGACGGCCTGGACAGCGCCGTTGAGGCGTACCGCCTGCTCGGTCTCGCTGGGCAGGCCCGGCACGCGGTCCCGCACCGGCTGGACCACCGGTTCAGCCGCCGGGGTCACCCGCTCCGGCCGCCGCCAGGTCTCATAGCCCTGGATCACGAAGCTGGAGCCCAGCATGGGGCGCGCGAAGAATCTGAGTACGGTCATGGGCCGCCCTCTGCCCGTCCCCGCGGCACGGTAACCTCCCGGGCGGCGTGCCTGGCTGATTCGGCCAGGCACACCGCCCGACTGGAAGGACGCAGTCATGCCGTGCGGACAGGACGGTCTCAGCCTTCCGGCTTGGGGCTGAACAGTGCGAACATGGCGCCGTTGGGGTCGGCGAGGTAGGCGACGGCCATGCCGTCCCCCATCGTCATCGGCGCGACGATGACCTTGCCGCCGAGTTCCTCGGTCCGGGCGCAGGTCGCCGCGACGTCGTCCACCTTGACGACGAACACCGCGTAGGGCGGGATGTTGCCGCCGGTACCGAAGATGCCGCCGGACGGCCCCGCGGCGCCTGCCGCGGTGATGAGCGTGTAGCCATCATCGGGGGCAAAAGTCCAGCCGAAGAGCGGGCCGTAGAAGGCCTTGGCGGCCTCGACGTCCGGGGCGCCGATTTCGAACCAGGCGACGGTGTTGCTGGCCGGTGCGGGCATGAGGTTCTCCTCCTGATGAATGAACGTGTCAGGAACGAGCCTGCGGGACGTGGGCGACACCGTTATGTCGGTGTTTGCGGCGCAGTTTGCGGCGCGGTCCGGCGAGCGCCCCGGAGCGGGTCAGGCATGCAGCTCGGGACGGCGGACCAGGGCGTCCGGGATGTCCACCGCAAGATCGTTATAGCCGCGCTGTGGTGCCTGCTCACCCGTGTCGGTGACGCCCCGGATCCGGTCTACCCGGAACGCCCGGCCGTCGCGGCGCAGCCGGCACCAGGCCAGCAGGTACCACCGGCTGCGGGTGGCCGCGAACGCGACCGGCTCCACCTCGCGGACCGTCACCTGGTCCTTCCGGTCCGCGTACTCCAGCCGGAGCACGTGACCGGCCGTGATGGCCTCCTGGATGGCCAGCGGGACGTAGGCGGGCGGGCTGATCAGCCGGATCCGGTCCAGCAGCCGGGCCGCCTCCGCGGTTTGCGCCGCGGACGCCGACGCGAGCACCTTGCGCAGCGCGCTGCGGGTCGCGGCGGCGAACGGCGTGGACTCGTCCCGGGCCAGGGCCACGGCGATCGCCGCCATCTCGGCCGCCGTGAAGTTGACCGGCGGGAGGGTCAGCGTCTTGTCGATGACGTAGCCACCGGCCCGCCCGGTCTCGGCATAGATCGGCACGCCCGATTCCTGCAGGGCGAGGATGTCCCGCTCGATGGTCCGGGTGCTGACCTCGTACCGCTGGGCCAGCTGCCGGGCCGACCGCGGGCGCGGCGTCACCGCCCGCAGTTCCTCGACCAGCGCGTAAAGCCGGTCAGTACGGTTCATGCTGCCGCACGCTACCGCCCCCTGCCGACATCCGGCCGGCGGCCCCGACCCAGACGGCCGGGCCTAGGTTTCCGCGGCCAGCACGTCGAGGGCGTGGCTGAGGTCGTCCGGGTAGCCGCTGCTGAACTCGACCCGGTGACCGTCCGCCGGATGCTCGAAGCCGAGCTGGACCGCGTGCAGCCACTGCCTGGTCAGGCCCAGGTGCGCGGCGAACACCGGGTCTGCGCCGTACAGCCGGTCCCCGGCGCACGGGTGGCGCAGCGCGGCCATGTGCACCCGGATCTGGTGCGTCCGCCCGGTTTCCAGCACGACCCCGGTCAGGCTGGCGCCCCGGAAGGCTTCCAGCGTGTCGTAATGCGTGACGCTGGGGCGGCCGCCGGTTATCACCGCGAACCGGCCATCCCCGGACGGGTGCCGCCCGATCGGCGCGTCGATGGTGCCGCGCAGCGGATCCGGGTGGCCCTGCACCAGGGCGTGGTAGCGCTTGTCCACCTCGCGGTCGCGGAACGCCCGCTTGAGCACGCTGTAGGCGCGCTCGCTCTTGGCCACCACCATCAGCCCGGTGGTATTGGCGTCGAGCCGGTGCACGATGCCCTGGCGCTCGGCCGCGCCACTGGTGGCGATGGTGTGCCCGGCGGCGAGCAGCCCCTCCAGCACGGTCGGGCAGGCCCAGCCCGGGGTCGGGTGGGCGGCCACCCCCTGCGGCTTGTCCACCACCACGATGTCGCTGTCCTCGTACACCACGGCGAGGCCGGGCACGGCCCGGGGCACCGGGCCGACGGCGGACGGCGGGGCGGGCAGCGTCACGTCGAGCCACTCCCCCGCCGGGACCCGGTCGGATTTGACTGCGGCCCGGCCGCCCACCAGCACCTGGCCCTCGCTGATCAGCTCCGCGGCACGCGCCCGCGACAACCCGAACATCCGGGCCAGCGCGGCGTCGAGCCGTTCACCATCCAGGCCTTCGGGAACGGGCACCCGCCGCTGGCCCGGCGCGGTCACCTGCTGCCGTCTTCGGCGGGGCCGCGCGGGCCGCCACTGGAAAACGCCGCTCCGCCTGGCGGCGGGGACGACGGCCCGGAGGCGGCCTGCTGGCGGCCACCCTCCAGGGAAACGCCGCGGGCGGCCAGCAGCACCGCCAGCACGCCACCGCAGACGATGCAGGAGTCGGCCACGTTGAACACCGGCCAGTGCGGCAACTGGATCCAGTCCACGACGTGCCCGCGGAACGGCCCCGGCGACCGGAAGATCCGGTCGCCCAGGTTGCCGGCCGCCCCGCCGAGCAGCAGCCCCAGCGTGATCGCCCAGGGGATGCTGCGCAGCCGCCGCGCGGTCCGCAGGATGGCGATGATGACCCCGACTGCGATCACGCTGAACACCACGGTCATGGATGTCCCGATGCTGAACGCCGCCCCGCTGTTGCGCAGGACCCGGAGCGTGAGCAGCCCGCCGAGCAGCCGGATAGGCGGCCGGTCCGACAGCGTGGCGACCACGACCGTCTTGGATACCAGGTCGGCGACGAGCACGCAGGCCGCCATGATGAGCAGCAGCCCGATCCGGCGCGGCCGCTGCGGGGTGGCCGGATCGCCCAGGTTGACGGAGTCGCTCAGCGCCGTTCCTCGCGTTGCTTGCAGGCCACGCACAGCGTGGCACGGGGAAACGCCTGCAGCCGTGCTTTCCCGATGGCCTGGCCGCAGGACTCGCACACACCGTAGCTGCCGTCGCTGATCCGCGACAGGGCCCGCTCGGTCTGGGCCAGCAACTCGCGGGCCTGCTGGGTCAGGGCCAATTCGTGTTCCCGCTGGAACGTCTTGGCGCCGGCGTCGGCCGAGTCATCCCCCGCGTCGCCGACCGCGTCACCGAGCCGCTCTGCGATCTGGGACTCCGCCGTGGAGATATCCTCGCGTAGCCCGGCCGCCTCGGCTTCCAGTTCCTTGCGGACTTCAGCCAGTTCCTGCTCGGTCCAGGGCTCTTCACCAGGCCGGACAGCGAGAGCGGCGGCACCCGAACGTGCGGCTGCTGTCATCTCGGCCCCCTTATGCGTGATACGTCCACTATGGAGCTGCCACCAATCGATCTTGACTGCGGGCAGTCACCGGAGAATAGATCGGCCTGCCTGCGACTGCAAACACATCTGACCGCGGCGATAATCCGCGCAAGCCTACGGCGTGCGCCGGGCCATGCGTGGCGGCCCGGCGCGGCACTGGCCCGCGGCACCCATGGCCCCGGCGGCCGTGCCGCGCCAGGAATGTCCCCTGGTCCGGGTGGGCGGAAACCCGCCTGCCCGGCCTCCCGGCGGCCACCCCCGGACCGGGGCAAACCCGACGAAGGGCCGCGAGACCCGGCGGAGCCGCGCCAGGCGGGGCATCGAGCAGGAACCGGCGCGGCGAAACCCGGTCGGCTGCTGCCGCCACGATCCGCTATCGTTAACTGTCTGCACGGTGATGATGGGGACAGCTGCCGCTGAACGCGGCCAGGAGCGACCCGGGGATGGTGTGAGCCCGGGGGCAGGCCCAGCGGACCAGATCACCCCGGAACTGCCGGAAGAACCGCGCCGGCCCGCATCCATGGGCCGCGCTCAGTAGAACCGGCGGGCAGGCAGAATTGAGCGGGCCGTGCGCCGCCCCCCGGGGTGGATGACCCGGCCAAGGAGGGTGGTACCGCGGGGCCGCCGCCGGCGAGCCTCGTCCCTCCACGCGAAGCCGCGCGCACCAGGTGGCAGCCCAGCCCCTGGCGCGCGCCCCGCCGGAGGACCACCCACCGTGTCACACGAGCCCCAGCCGCGGAACACCGGTTACTTCCCGGACCTGCCCTCGGCCATCGACCTGCCCGCCATGGAGCATGACGTGCTGGCGCGCTGGGAGGACGGCAAGTTCTTCGAGCGCTCCCTGGACGCCACCGCGGGCCGCCCGCTGTGGACCTTCTACGAAGGGCCGCCGACCACCAATGGCATGCCCGGCGTGCACCACATCGAGGCGCGCGTATTCAAGGACGTATTCCCCCGGTTCAAGACCATGCAGGGGTTCCACGTCCCGCGGCAGGCCGGCTGGGACTGCCACGGCCTGCCGGTCGAGGTGGCGGTGGAGCGGGAACTCGGGCTGTCCGGCAAGAAGGCGATTGAGAGCTATGGCATCGCTGAGTTCAACGCCCGGTGCCGTGAGTCGGCGCAGCGGCACGTGGACGCGTTCGAGGAACTGACTGTCCGGCTCGGCTACTGGGTGGACCTGCCGCACGCCTACCGGACGATGGACACCAGCTACATCGAGTCGGTGTGGTGGTCGCTCAAGCAGATCTTCGACAACGGGCTGCTGGTCAAGGACTTCCGGATCAGCCCGTACTGCCCGCGCTGCGAGACGCCGCTGTCGGACCACGAGATGGGCCAGCCGGACGTGTACCGGATCGTCTCCGATCCCGCGGTCACCGTCCGCTTCCCGCTGGCCAGCCTGCCGGCCGGCGCGAACCCGCTGCTGACCGGCGCGCACCTGCTGGTGTGGACGACCACCCCGTGGACCCTGGTGTCCAACACGGCGGTGGCCGTGCACCCGGACGAGAGCTACGCGGTGGCCCGCAAGCCCGGCGACGGTGACACGGTGGTGGTGGCCGAGAAACTCGTGTCCCGGGTACTCGGCGAGGGCTGGCACGTGATGGCCACCGTGCCGGGCGCCGAGCTGGTCGGGGCGACCTACCACCCGCCGCTGCGCCTGGTCGAGATCCCGGGCGCGCACCGGGTGGTGCCGGGCACGTTCGTCACCACGGAGGACGGCACCGGCCTGGTGCACATGGCGCCCGCCTTCGGCGCGGACGACATGGAGACCGGCCGCGCGCACGGCCTGCCGGTGGTCAACCCGGTCCGGCCGGACGGCCGTTTCGAGGAATGGGTGCCGCTGGTCGGCGGGATGTTCTTCAAGGAGGCCGACGAGCCGCTGGTCCGTGACCTGGCCGACCGCGGGCTGCTGTTCCGGGTGGACGACTACGAGCACAGCTACCCGCACTGCTGGCGGTGCCACACCCCGCTGCTCTACTACGCGCTGCCGTCCTGGTATATCCGGACCACCCAGATCAAGGACCAGCTGCTGGCCGAGAACGAGCGGACCAACTGGCAGCCGCCCACCATCAAGCACGGCCGGTACGGTGAGTGGCTGCGCAACAACGTGGACTGGGCGCTGTCCAGGACCCGGTACTGGGGCACCCCGCTGCCCATCTGGGAGTGCGGCGAGCAGCACCTGACCTGCGTGGAGTCCCTGGCCGAGCTGAGCGAGCTGGCCGGCCGTGACCTGTCTGAACTGGACCCGCACCGGCCCTACGTGGACGAGGTCACGCTGCGCTGCCCCGAGTGCGGCGGCGAGGCGCGCCGGGTACCCGAGGTGATCGACGCCTGGTACGACTCCGGCTCGATGCCGTTCGCCCGGCTCGGCGCCCCGTGGCGCAGCCAGCAGCAGTTCGTGGAGTCCTACCCGGCCCAGTTCATCTGCGAGGCCATCGACCAGACCCGCGGCTGGTTCTACTCGCTGATGGCGGTGGGCACCCTGGTGTTCGGCCGGTCCTCCTACGAGAACGTGGTCTGCCTCGGCCTGGTGGTGGACGAGACCGGCCGCAAGATGAGCAAGCACCTCGGCAACGTGCTGGAGCCCCTCCCGCTGATGGAGGCGCACGGCGCGGACGCAATCCGCTGGTTCTTCGCCGCCTCCGGCTCGCCCTGGTCAACCCGGCGGATCGGCGCGAACACCCTGGACGAGATCGTCCGCAAGGTACTGCTCACCTACTGGCACACAGTGTCGTTCCTGGTGCTGTACGCGAACGCGGCCGCCGAGCAGGGCCGCGGGTGGGGCCCCGCGCAGCTCGGCGACGCTCCGCCGCCCAGCGCCCGGCCGGTGCTGGACCGCTGGCTGCTCAGCGAACTGCACGCCACGATCGGAGAGGTCACCGCCCACCTGGAGGACTTCGACACCGCCGCGGCCGGGCGGCGGCTGGCCGCGTTCATCGACGACCTGTCGAACTGGTACGTGCGCCGGTCCCGGCGGCGGTTCTGGGACGGCCCGGGCCGCCCGGAGGGCAACGCGGCGTTCGCCACCCTGTATGAGTGCCTGCACGCGGCGACCCGGCTGATGGCGCCGATCACCCCGTTCCTCACCGAGCACGTCTGGGCCGCGCTGCGCGGGCCGGACGACCCGGAGTCGGTGCACCTGGCGGCCTGGCCGGCCGCCGACTCCGCGCTGGTCAACCCGGGCTTGTCCGCGCAGATGGCACTGACCCGGCGGCTGGTGGAGCTCGGCCGGTCCGCCCGGTCGGCTGCCTCGGTCCCGGTCCGCCAGCCGCTGCCGCGCGCCGTGGTGAGCGCGCCCGGGTTCGGCGGCCTGGCGCCGGAACTGCGCGCCGAGATCGCCCAGGAGCTCAACGTGCGCTCCCTGGAGCCGATGGCGGCGGTCGCTGCCGATCTGGTCAACTACGTGGTGAAGCCGAACTTCCGGGCGCTAGGCCGCCGGTTCGGCAAGGACACCAAGGCGGTCGCGGCGGCGATCGGCAGCGCGGACCCGGCTCTGCTGGCGGCCGAGCTGCGCAGCGCCGGGAAGATCTCGGTCGAGGTGGACGGTGCGCCCGTCGTGCTGAGCGCGGACGAGGTGATCGTGACGCAGACGCCGCGGTCCGGCTGGACCGTGGCGGCCGACGCGGGCGAGACGATCGCCCTCGAGGTCACCATCACCCCGGAACTGCGCCGCGAGGGACTGGCCCGGGACGTCATCCGGCTGGTGCAGGAGGCGAGGAAGAACGACGGGCTGCACGTGAGCGACCGGATCACGGTCCGCTGGGAAACGGCGGACCCGGAACTGGCCGCGGCCCTGACCGAGCACGGAGCGCTCATCGCGGCCGAGACCCTGTCCGACGACTTCGGCCCCGGATCACCCGCATCCAGCTCAACGGATGGTGGCGGGCGCACTGCCCACCAGCACACCGACGCCGACCTCGGCCTGACCTTCTGGCTGGCCCGCGCCTGACTCGCCTGCGGCTGGGATGGCCCGCTGCGGCTGGGGTGGCCCGCCACGCCAGCTAGGGCGGACCGGGTCAGGTCAGGTGACGGGGAGCTGGTCGGGCTGGCAGGCGCGGCACGCGACGAACTTGGCCTCCTCGGCGGCCTGCCTGGTCATCACGTCGAGGTCGTCGTCGCCGAGGAAGCGGATCAGGATGCACCCGCTGCGGTGGTACCGGGCCACTCCGGGCACGACCGTCACGGTAGCCTGGCCGGTCTCAGGCGGCGCGTCCTTAGTGCCCGGCGTGAACGTTTCATCGCCGCCCGCGGCGCCGTCGCTGCCCGGCACATCCTCGGCGTCCGCTGACCGGGCGCTGGCCTCGCCGGTACCGGCCTCCCGGTCCTCACCGGCCTCCCGGTCCTCACCGGCCTCCCGGTCCTCACCGGCCTCCCGGTCCTCACCGGCCTCCCGGTCCTCACCGGCCTCCCGGTCCTCACCGGCCTCATCCGCCTCAATGGCGCCACCGGCCTCAGCCGTGGCTTCGGCAGTATCGCTGACCTCACTGCCCTCAGCGGCTTCAAGGTCCGTCGTGGGCCCGGCGGGCCCATCGGCGGCGCGGGCCGTTGCGGTCTCGGCAGGCTCATCCGCCTGGCCGGCCTCATCAGCCTGACTAGCCCCATCCGCCTCGATGGGCTCTGCGGTGCCCGCCGCGGGAGCGGCGGGCAGGAACCCGGCCCCGGCCAGGGAATCCACCGGGTCCGGCTCCGCCGCACAGGCTGCCGTGGCCGGTTCCGCGGTGGCAGGCAGGGCGGCCCCGCTGTCCGCCTGGGGCAGCGAGATCGTCCAGCTCATCTCCGCGGGAGGGACACCCTGGCGCCGGTACGCGGCCGGGCTGCCACAGATCCCCGCCGGGAGCAATCCGGCCTTGCTCCGCCGGAGCAGCACCAGGGCGGGTGGGCCGCCGGCGCGGCAGCCCGGAACTGGTGGACTGGGCGGGCTCACCGGATTCGGATTCGGCCGGCCCGGAAGCCTTCCCTGGGCCGTCCCGGTCCTGCTCCCGTGCCGGATCTGCCCGTCCGGGACGCTGGGCAGTCTCCGGGGAGGCGGATGTCGCGGAGGGCACCGTCGTCCCGGGCGGAACCGCGGGCCCGGAGGAGCCCGTGGCCCGGGACGGGAAGGCGGGATCGCCGAAGCCAGGGGGCCGTCCCGGCCCGTCGGGCCATCCGGTGCCGGACGACCCTCGCGGCTCCCCCGGCCAGGCCGCGGCGGCCGGGGCGGCGGGTTCGGGGGGAAGCGGGAACTCCGCGGCCGGCCAGGCCAGGTCACCGGTATCCCGCTTGCCCGCCGACTCGAGTTCCTCGGCGACCCGTTCCCACAGGTCGTCCGGGGCGGCCGGGCGGGCCGCACTGGCGGCCGCCGGATGGACCGGCTGGGCGGGGGCTGGCCCCGCCGGGCCCTGGCCCGGGCGGCCGCCGGTGCCCTTGCGCCGCGGCCGCCGCTCTTCCTTGCGTCCGGGACGCCTGTCCTCGCGTCCCGGACGGCGGTCTTCCCCGCGCGACCGGTCCTCGCGAGATGACCGATCCGGCGGCACTGGTGCCACCGTCCCGGCGCCCGCCGCGTGGGCGGTGGCCATCGCCGGTTCCGGTTCCGGCTGGCCGGCCCCGGCCGGGGCCCCTGCCCCCGCCGCGGCGGCCCCGGCTTCCGCCGCGCCAGGGATCATGCCCCCAGCGGCCACTTCTTCCGGCACGGCCCCAGCCGACCCGGTGGCCGCCCGCAGCAACGCCGGACCCGGGACGGTCCCGGCCGCTGGCACCCGGCTCTCGCTGCCGAAGATCTCGGCCCAGTGCCTGACGACGCCCACTGCCAGCAGCACCGCCGACACCAGGCAGACCCCGATGGCCACGTAGACCAGCAGCAGGCTGCTGGCCGCGACACCCACGGCGAGCAAGCCGATCGCCAGGGCAACCAGGAGGGCACTGAACTTGATCACGTGTGCTCTCCGCAGGCCATGCGGATCATGCTGCTCTCAAACGGGGATGAAGACGCTGCTGGGTTGTGAGCTTGGTGGACGGCTAACTGGTTAGCGGTGATCGTGCGGCGACGCATCGGACGGGTGGAATCCGCCACCGTGCGACACCGGCTCCGGTGCGCCCGCGTAGGCACTGGCGATCGACGGCTGGCCGTTCCGGGCCTCCAGGCGGGACATGCCGGACACCGAGGAGTCAGCCCCGCCGCCCATCGCCGGGAAGGCACCGCTATCGGTTGCGCCTGCCTCCAGGTCCCGCATCTGCCCTTCCAGGTACGCCTTGAGCCTGCTGCGGTACTCGCGCTCGAAGGCACGCAGGTCATCGACCCGGCGCTCCAGTTCCTCGCGCTGCTGCACCAGGGAGCCCATGGCCTGGCGGTGCCGCTCCTGGGCATCCCGCTCCAGGCTTTCGGCCCGCGCCCGCGCGTCGCTGGTGATCTGCTCGGCCTGACGGCGCGCCTTGCCCAGGATGTCGTCCGCCTCGCGGCGGGCCCGGCCAAGCGTCTCGTCGGCCTCACGCCTCGCGTCGGCGATCGCCTGGTCGGCCGTCTGCTGCGCCAGCGCCAGCACCCGGGCGGCCGTGTCCATGTTGTCCTCGACCGGCATCATCCGCGGCGGCTCGGGCATGCGCTCCGGCTCGGGTGGCCGCGGCGGCTCAGGCGCCATCATCTCAGGAGACGGGTCGGCCAGCGGCGAGCTGAGCGCGGACATTGGAACCTTGCCGCCGCGCAGGCTTTCTGCCAGCTTGGCCCGGAGTTCTTCGTTCTCCTGGATCAGCCGGTCCAGCTCGACCTCGACCTCGTCAAGGAAGGCGTCAACCTCTTCCTCGTCGTAGCCGGGCCGGAGCCTGGTGGTACTGAACTGCTTGTTCCGCACATCCGCGGGCGTCAGCGGCATCCTGTCTCCTCGGCACGCTTGAACGGTGTTCCTGTCGGACGCTACCCGTATCAGAGCAGCTGCACGGCCTGCATCGCGAAAATGACCACGAAGAAGAGCACCATGAAGCTGAGGTCCAAGGCCACAGTACCGAGCCGGAGCGTTGGTATGTAGCGCCTTAGCAATCTCAGCGGGGGGTCCGTCGCTGTGAAGATGATCTCAGCAACGACGAGCACGAAGCCGTGCGGGGCCCACGATCTCGAGAAGGCCTGTATCCAGCTGAGGATCAGCCTCCCAAGCAGGAGCACGAGGTATATCGAGAGTATGTAGAACAGAACGATCTTTACAATCGCCACATCCCTGCCCTGCCTTCACGGACGCCGGGATGACCACCGCGGACGCCGTTGCCGGGCGCCCGTCACCGAGCGTGTTCACTAGTGCGCGTCTAACTCTGGTACGCGTCTAACTCTGGTTGAAGAACCCTCGTTCAGCTATCCGCGCCTTGTCCTCCGCCGTCACCTCGACGTTGGCCGGACAGAGCAGGAACACCCGGTTGGTCACCCGGTCGATGCTCCCGTGCAGCCCGAAGATCAGCCCTGCGGCGAAGTTGACAAGGCGCTTGGCGTCACTGTTGACCATCTCAGTCAGGTTCATGATCACCGGAGTGCCATCACGGAAATGCTCTCCGATGGTACGGGCTTCATTGTACGTGCGCGGGTGCAACGTGGTGATGCGGGCCAGATCGGCCGCATGGCTGGTAACCGGGGCCGGGGTGGCGGTCCGGGAGACCGCGGGGGGCGGCTCGGCGGCGAGCTCGACCCGGCTGCCACGGACCGCGGGACGCTCGGGCTCTGGCTCTGGCTCCTCGTGCTCGAGGGGCTCACCGTACTCGTCGTACTCCTCATAGGAGTCATAGCCGTCGTCATAACGCGGATCGTCCTCGACAAGGCCGAGGTAGACCGCCATCTTGTGCATCGCGCCGGCCATCGGTCAGCCCTCCGTACATCTGTCGCGCAGCCCCGCTGCGTCGGACATTACCTGACGAAGCCCGGCCTGCCGCCGAGCAACGCCGTACCGACCCGAACGTGTGTCGCGCCCGCCGCGATGGCGTCTTCCAGGTCCCCGCTCATCCCCGCCGAGATCATCACTGCGCCCGGGTGCACCGCCCGGACCTGCGCGGCGATCCCGGCCAGCCCCTCGAAGGCCGCAAGCGGCTCAGCCTGCACCGGTGCCACCGCCATTACCCCGCCGAGGACCAGGCCCTCCTCGCTGGCGACCGCGTCCGCGACCGCCAGCACGTGCGCGGCCGGAACTCCGCCGCGCTGCGGATCGCCGTCCAGGCTGACCTGGACCAGGCAGCGGACCGTGCGGCCCGCCCGGCGGGCCGCGGTGCCGAGCGCCCGGGCGAGCCGGAGCCGGTCCACCGACTGCACCACGCGGGCGTACCGGACCACGCTGGCTGCCTTGTTGGTCTGCAGCTGGCCGACGAAATGCCAGGTCAGCGAGGGCGACACGGCAGCACAGGCGGCCGCCTTGGGTGCCGCCTCCTGGTCCCGGTTCTCCCCCACATCGCGCACCCCCAGCCCGGCCAGCAGCCGGACATCACTGGCCGGGAAGGTCTTGGTGACGGCGATCAGCGTGACCCCGGCGGGGTCACGCCCCGCCGCCCGGCAGGCCGCCCCGATCCGGGCCTGGACGGCAGCCAGCGACGCGGCGACCTCGGTGGCACGTCCGCCGCCCGGCCCGGCGGCCCGGTCCGTCACTTACTTGAGGAAGTCCGGCACATCGAGTTCGTCGTCCTCCTCGAACACCACCGAGCGGCGCCGGGTGGTGGCGGCATCAAACACCCGCGCCGCCGCCACGGCGTCGGGCCGTGGCCGGGGCGGCGCCGTCTCGTCATGCGCCGGGCGGGGTGAGGGCACGCTGTCCGCGCCCTGGTCCGCCTGGTCCGCCGGGACGCCCAGGTCGCTGTACGACTCGGGCCCGGCCTCCGGCGCGAGATCGGCAGCCGGCTCGCTGACCGCGTCGGCGGCGTGCGTCCCACTGCCCTCCGCGGCCCAGCCGTCCGAGGACCAGCCTTCCGAGGCCGCCACGGCCGGGGGCGCCCCGGCCGGAGCCGGGGGCGTGACCGGGGCCGAGGCCACCGGGACCTGGAGCGGGGCCGTCGCCGCCTGGTAACCGTCCGCAGCAGGCGCGGCGGGCGTGGCCCGGTAGCTGCTGGCCGGCCCCGCCTGGCTCTCGGCAGAGTAGGCCGCCACGGCCCGCGGCGGCCGGGCCCGGGAACCACCCTCGTCGAAGCCGGCCGCGATCACGGTGACCCGGACCTCGTCGCCAAGCGCGTCGTCGATGACCGCACCGAAGATGATGTTCGCCTCCGGCGCGGCAGAGTTCGAGACCAGCTGGGCGGCCTCGTTGATCTCGAAGAGACCGAGGTCAGAGCCGCCCTGGATGGACAGGAGCACGCCGTGGGCACCATCGATGCTGGCCTCCAGCAACGGGCTGGAGATCGCCATCTCGGCGGCCGCGACGCTCCGGTCGTCACCCCGGGACGAGCCGATTCCCATCAGTGCCGAGCCAGCCCCGGACATGACCGATTTCACGTCCGCGAAGTCCAGGTTGATCAGGCCGGGCGTGGTGATCAGGTCGGTGATTCCCTGGACACCGGAGAGCAGCACCTGATCGGCCGCCTTGAACGCGTCGAGCACGCTGACGTGCCGGTCCGAGATGGACAGCAGCCGGTCGTTGGGAATAACGATCAGCGTGTCCACCTCGTTGCGCAGCCGTTCGATGCCAAGCTCGGCCTGGGAGGCACGTCGCTTGCCCTCGAAGCCGAAGGGCCTGGTGACCACGCCAATGGTCAGCGCGCCGAGGGACCGGGCCACGTTCGCGACGATCGGAGCGCCCCCGGTCCCGGTGCCACCGCCCTCACCGGCGGTGACGAAAACCATGTCGGCACCCTTGAGGACTTCCTCGATTTCCTCGCGGTGATCCTCTGCCGCCCGGGCGCCCACTTCCGGGTTCGCCCCGGCGCCGAGACCCCGGGTAAGTTCGCGGCCGACGTCCAGCTTGACGTCGGCGTCGCTCATGAGCAGGGCCTGCGCGTCCGTGTTGATCGCGATGAACTCAACGCCTTTGAGCCCCTCTTCGATCATCCGGTTCACGGCATTGACGCCGCCCCCACCGATACCGACGACCTTAATGACCGCCAAATAGTTCTGCGGTGCTGCCACGAGGAGGGCCCTTTCCACTCGTTTGCCTCTGTCGTGTTCCGGCTCGCCGCTATTACGGCCGGAGAGAGCGCCCTTTCCTGGAAACCGCCGCCAAAACAAAAGCCTCAGCAGCCTGCCGAAATACGCCCCGAATTTCTCCGGCGGGCATCTTTCGCGATTTCCAGTGAGTCAACCCTCACTCTCAAGTTGAGATTTACAGTTATGTCATCCTGCCGATTGATACGGACAGTAGGGTTACGCGGGACCAGGGTCAACTAGACACGCGCGAACCGGGCCGGCGTGTCGTCGACGCCCCGGGCGATGCATGCTGCCGGTCATCCGCTCGTCACCGCCGTGCCTGGCGCACTCACGTCGTAGTGCCGGGCATGCGTGCGCATCAGCAGGGCGAGTTCCCGCGCCTTGGCGGCGGGCCGGTCGGTGCCGCCCCACACGATCGTGACCCCGGAGCGGAGCGTGAGGCTCACGTCGGTGGCGCTGGACGCCTGGACGGCCCGCAGCGACCGGGCCAGCGAGCGGGGCAGCTCCCGGACGATCACGGCGGCGGCGTACACCGCAGGGCTGCCGCGCAGCGCGCTGACCACCGTCCCGGCCGGCACGAGCAGCAGCGGCAGGCCGGCCGGCGGCGCGGCGGCCGGCTCCACCGCGACGCCGTACTTGTCGATCAGCTGGTAGCCGCCGGCGCCCGGTACCGCGAGCACGGGGGTGCGCTCGGTCACCGAGATCGTCATCCGGTCCGGCCACTGTGTGCTGACCCGCGCGGACTGCACCTGGCGGATCTGCTCAACGCGGCGCGCCGCCGCGGCACCGTCCACCCGGACCAGTGGCAGGCCGAGCCGGATGCCCGCGGCGGCGCGGACGTCCGCCTGGCTGACCAGGTGGGTTCCGGTCACCTGGATGTTGCGCACCACGAAGAAGCGGGAGTCCAGCAGCGCCCAGGCCACCCCGGCCACGATCGCCACGGCGGCCAGCCCGAAGAAGACCGCGCGCCACGGCTGCCGCCCGGACCTGGCCGTCCTGCCTCCCGGGCCCGCTGTCCCGTCGCCCGGCCCGCCCGCAGCGTCCCCGGCCGGCCAGGCCCGCTGTGGCCCGGTCTCCCCGGCGGCCGGGCCGCCAGGCGGCTGGATCCCGGCTTGCTTCCGGGTCATCCTGCCTGCCCCCCGCGGGCCCGCAGCGCGGCGAGGACCGGCTCGCCCAGCGCCGTGACGCTGCCGGCGCCCATGGTCAGCACCAGGTCACCGGGTTTCGCGGTGGCCGCCACCGCGGCGGGCACCGCGGCGGCGTCCGGCACGAACCGGGCCTGGCCGCCCGGCACGGCACGGGACACGAGCTCCCCCGTCACCCCGGGCTCCGGGTCCTCCCGCGCCGGGTACACGTCGAGCACCAGAACCTCGTCCGCCAGCCCGAGGGCGGCCCCGAACTCCGTAGCGAAGATCCGGGTCCGGCTGAACAGGTGCGGCTGGAAGACCGCGATGACCCGGCCGCCCTCAGCGATGTCCCGGGCGGCGGTCAGGTCGGCGGCCAGCTCCGTCGGGTGATGGGCGTAGCTGTCCAGCACCCGGACGCCGTCCGCCTCGCCCTTGAGCTCCAGCCGCCGCCGCGTGCCACGGTAGGCAGCCAGCCCGCGGGCGGCCTGATCCGCCGGGAACCCCAGCTCGGCGCAGGTCGCCAGCACCGCAGTGGCGTTGAGCGCGTTGTGGCGGCCGGGGACGCGGAGCTGCACCCGGGTGGCGGCGGAACCCGGGCCGCCGGCCCGGTGACGTCGAAGCTCACCGTCATGCCGCGCGGCGTCACGCCGGTGAGCCGGTAGTCCGCGCTGGCCGACCCGCCGTAGGTGCGGACCCGCAGGGGCAGCGTGCGGGCGGCGTCGGCCAGCGCCCGGGCACCCGGGTCGTCGGCGCAGGCGACCAGGAGGCCGCCGGGCGCGATGCGCCCGGCGAACTCCCCGAACGCCGCCTCGATCTCGGCCAGCCCCGGGTAGTTGTCCAGATGATCGGCTTCCACGCAGGTGACCACGGCCGCGTCCGGGGACAGCATGAGGAACGAGCCGTCGCTCTCGTCCGCCTCGGCCACGAACAGCTCGCCGCTGCCCACGTCGGCACCGCGGCCGGTCTCGGCCAGGAGGCCGCCGATGACGTAGGAGGGGTCGGCCCCGCATTCGCGGAGCACGGTGGTGAGCATCGATGTGGTGGTGGTCTTGCCGTGCGTGCCCGCCACCGCGACCGAGCGGCGGCCGAGCATGATCGAGGCCAGCGCCGCCGCGCGGTGCAGCACCCGGAGCCCGCGCAGCCGGGCGGCGGCCAGCTCCGGGTTGTCCGGCCGGATCGCGGTGGAGACGACGAGGGTGTCCGCCTCGCCGAGGTGGGCGGCGTCGTGCCCCACGTGAACGTCCGCGCCGAGCGCCGCCAGTTCGCTGAGCAGGTCGGAGCTGGCCGCGTCGCTGCCGGAGACCGGCACGCCCCGGCTCAGCATGATCCGGGCGATGCCGGACATGCCCGCGCCGCCGATGCCGGTGAAATGGACCCGGCCCAGGTCCTCCAGCGGGACCGGGGCCGTCGGGGTCACCAGGCCCATGCCACCCACTCCGGTCGCTGCGTCATGCCCGGTGCCCTCCCCGGCCGCGCTCCGGCCCCGGGCCGCCGTGCGGGCCGCTGCCGTGCGGGCCGCCGTCGTAACGGCCGCCGTCGTAAGGGCCGCCGTCGTAAGGGGCGGGACGCGCCTGGCTGCCGCCGTACGGGCCTGGGGCCGCGGGGCCACCCGGGTATGGGCCCGCGGCGGCCCGGCTGGCGGCGCGTTCCCGCATGATCCCGATGACCTCGGCCGCGAGCTGATCGTCGGTGTCCCGGTGGCCCATGCCCGCGGCCGCCTGCGACATGGCCGCCACCAGTTGCGCGTCCACCAGGACCGGCAGCAGGTCGGAGCGGATCCAGTCCGCGCTCAGGTCGGCGTCGGCGACGATCAGGCCGCCGCCAGCCGCCTCGATCGGCAGCGCGTTGAGCCGCTGCTCGCCGTTGCCGTGCGGCAGCGGCACGTAGACCGCAGGCAGCCCGACCGCGGTGAGCTCGGCACAGGTCATCGCGCCGCTGCGGCAGATCGCGAAGTCCGCCGCGGCGTAGGCGAGGTCCATCCGGTCCACGTAGGGCAGCGTGACGTACGGCGGGCCGCCGGGCGGCAGCTGGACCTGGATGTCGCTGCGCGGCCCGAGGATATGCAGCACCTGGATGCCGGCCGCGCGGATCGCCTCGGCGGCGTCCAGCACCGCGTAGTTCAGTGACCGGGCGCCCTGGGAGCCCCCGGTGACGAGCAGTACCGGCAGGTCGGGCCGGAGCCCGAAGTGCGCCCGCGCCTTGTCGGCCAGGGCCAGCCGGTCCAGGCGCGAGATCTCGTACCGCAGCGGGATGCCGACGTACCGCGCGTGCGGCAGCTTGGTGCCCGGCTGGCCGGTGAACACGTGCCGGGTGAACCGGGCGCCGATCCGGTTGGCCAGCCCGGGGCGCGCGTTCGCCTCATGCACCACGATTGGCACGTGGCGGCGGCGGGCCGCCAGGTAGCCGGGGGTCGCCACGTAGCCGCCGAAGCCGACCAGCACCTCGGCCCCGGAGGCTTCCAGCACGCGGCCCGCGGCCGCCACCGACGCGTTCAGCCGCCCCGGCACGCTGAACAGTTGCGGCGTGATCTTGCGGGGCATCGGCACCGGCGGGATCAGCG
The DNA here is from genome assembly GCA_963829725.1 of uncultured Actinomycetes bacterium. GTDB lineage: Bacteria > Actinomycetota > Actinomycetes > Streptosporangiales > Streptosporangiaceae > RYN-230. The sequence goes on from CAWHJW010000005.1 coordinate 207,366, forward strand.
CCAGCTCGTAGCCGCGCAGCGGGACCAGCCGTGTCTCCAGGCCGCGCTCGGTGCCCAGGCAGACGACGCTGATCTGCGGATCGGCCCGGCGCAGCGCGTCAGCGAGCGCCAGCGCAGGCTCGATGTGGCCCGCGGTCCCACCGCCTGCGAGGACGACGCTCATGGCCTGGCACTCCCTCTCTCACCGACGGCGCCCGGCTCCGACTGGCTTCGTGCGCCGGCCGGCCAGGCCCAGCCAGCTTAGGACCCGGAGCCCCGCGCCGGGGCCAGCCTCGGCAAGGGCCTGCGCCGCACCAGGCTCCCGTTTCGCGAAAGACATCAGCATGCCCAGCGCCACCATCGTCACCAGCAGGGAGGACAGCCCCTCGGAGATCAACGGGAGCGGCACCCCGGTGATCGGCAGCAGGCCGATCACCGCGCCGATGTTGACCAGGGCCTGGCCGACGATCCAGGCGGTGGCGGCGCCCGCGGCCAGCCGCATGAACGTGTCCTCCACCCGCCGGGCGATCCGCAGCCCGGCGTAGGCGAGCCCGCCGTACAGGAACGTCACGCAGAGCGTGCCGATGAGGCCGAGTTCCTCGCCCAGGATGGCGAAGATGAAGTCGGAGGTGGATTCCGGGACCCAGCCCCACTTCTCCCGGCTGGCGCCGAGCCCCACACCGAACCAGCCGCCCGAGCCCAGCGCCCACTTGCCCTGGATGGGCTGCTGGTTGGTGCCCACCGGGCTGCCGCCGGCGTGAAAGAAGCCGGTCAGCCGTTCCATCCGGTAGGGCTGGACTACGATCATCGCCAGCAGAGCCAGCCCGATCATGGCCAGGATGCCGAGGAAGACACGGCCGGGCGTGCCGATGATCCACAGCAGCGCCAGGAAGATGATGAGCAGGATGAACGTGGTGCCCAGGTCGTCGCCGAGCATCACCAGCATGGCGAGAATGCCGACCCCGGGCATCAGCGGGATGAGCAGCTGCCGCCAGTCACCCAGCTGGCCCAGCTTGTCCTTGCGCGCCAGCAGGTCGGCGCCCCACAGCAGGAACGCGAACTTGGCCAGCTCGGACGGCTGGAACTGGATGCCGCCGAACTGGATCCAGCGGGCAGCGCCGCCCTGCGTCTGGCCCACCACCAGCACCAGGACCAGCCCGAGCAGCGATGCGAACATCAGCGGGTAGGCCGCGGCCCGGAACCGCCGCGGTGATGACCGCGCCGCGAGCCACATGCACGGCAGCCCGACCAGGACGCCGAGCAGCTGGTGCTGCAGCCCGGACCAGGGTGAGCCGCCCGCCATGAGCTCGGTCGCGGACGACGTGGACAGCACCATGACCAGGCCGAGCGCGAGCAGCAGCGTGGTCAGGCCGAGCACCAGGTAGAAGGAGGTGAGCGGCCGGTCGAGGAAACCGAGCCGGGCGGATACCCGCTCCCGGGCCTGGCCGGCCCAGGACGCCGGGGCGGCGGCCGGGCGCGCCGGGCGCTGCCCGGTCTGGGTGGAAGTGCTCACCGCCGGCCCGCCGGGCGCCGGTCGGCGAGCGCGGCCCGGTCGGCGGGCAGGGATCGGCTCATGATCCCAGTTTCGCCGCCGGCCGCCGCCACCTCGCGGACATCTGCCGCGTGTCGCGCCGGAGACTTACTTCGGCATCCACTCCACGTAGAAGATGCCCAGGCCGAGGGCGACGAACATGGCCGAGATCAGCCAGAACCTGATCACGATGGTGGTTTCCGCCCAGCCCTTGAGCTCGAAGTGGTGCTGTAGCGGCGCCATCCGGAACACCCGTTTGCCGGTCATCTTGAACGAGCCCACCTGGATTATCACCGAGAGCGCGACAAGCACGAAGATGCCGCCCAGGACGGCTAGCAGCAGCTGGGTCTTGGTGCACACGGCCAGGCCGGCCAGCACCCCGCCCAGGGCCAGCGACCCGGTGTCGCCCATGAAGATCCGGGCCGGCGGCGCGTTCCACCACAGGAAGCCGAAGCAGGCACCGAGCACCGACGCGGCGACCACTGCGAGGTCGAGCGGGTCGCGCACCGAGTAGCAGTGCGGGGCCAGGAAGGTGGTGCAGTCGTTGCGCAGCTGCCAGTTGCCGATCAGCACGTAGGCGGCGAGCACCAGGCAGGCGCACCCGGTGGCCAGGCCGTCCAGCCCGTCGGTGAGGTTGACCGCGTTGGACGTGCCCGCGATCAGGAAGACGATCCACAGCATGAACGCGGTGACCCCGAGCGACGGGCCGAAGTCGCGCAGGAAGGACAGGTGCGCGTCGGCCGGCGTCAGGTCATACCCGTCGGCGAACCGCTGCTGCACGACCAGCACCGCGAACACCGCGCCCACCACGGCCTGCCCGGCCAGCTTGGCGCTGCTGCGCAGGCCCAGGCTGCGCTGCTTGTAGATCTTGATGAAGTCGTCGATGAAGCCGACCACGCCGAGGCCGGCCATGAGCATCATCACCAGCACGCCGGAGACCGAGGGTTCCTGCCCGGTGACGATGTTGCCCAGGAAATAGCCAACCACCGCCGCGATCACGATGACGGTACCGCCCATGGTCGGGGTGCCGCGCTTGGTCGCGTGCCCGGCGGGCCCTTCCTCCCTGATCAGCTGGCCGTAGCCGCGCCGGGAGAAGATCCGGATGGCCAGCGGCGTGCCGAACAGGGAGAGCAGCAGCGATACCCCGGCCGACAAGAGGATGGTCCTCACGGCGCTGTCTCCCTGGTCCGGGCGGCGTCCCGCCCGCCGTGGCCGGCCGCCATGTCCGCCAGCGCGTCGGCCGCGACCTCGCGGTCATCGAAGGGGGTCACGGTGCCGCCCGCGTACTGGCCGGTCTCGTGCCCCTTGCCCGCCACCAGCACGACGTCCCCCTTGCCCGCCCCGGTGACAGCCAGGTGGATGGCGGCGGCCCGGTCCGGCTCGATGATCACCCGTGCGCGGTCCGCGGGCGGGACGGTGAGCACGCCCGCCAGCATCTCGGCCAGGATGGCCAGGGGGTCCTCTGACCGGGGATTGTCGCTGGTCAGGATGGCCAGGTCGGCGAGCCGGGTGGCGGCCGCACCCATCAGCGGCCGTTTGGCCCGGTCGCGGTCACCGCCGCAGCCAAGCACGATGGCCAGCCGCCCCTGGGTGACCGGCCGCAGGGCCCGCAGCACCGCCTCCACCGCGCCGGGCTTGTGCGAATAGTCCACCAGCACGGTGAAGTCCTGACCCCGGTCCACCCGCTCCAGGCGGCCGGGCACGCCGGGGCACGCGGCCACCCCGGCCACCGCGGTGGCCAGGCCGATGCCCGCCTCGACCAGGGCCACGATCGCGCCCAGGGCGTTGGCCACGTTGAACGGGCCGGGCAGCGCCACCGAGGCGTCGGCGGCCACCCCGCCCGGGCCGATCACCCGGAAGGTGCTGCCGTCGGCGCCGCCGCGCACGTCGGCGGCCCGCCAGTCGGCGGCCGCCTCACCCGCGGCCGAGCAGGTGGTGATGGGGATCCGCGCGGCCGCGGCCAGCACGGCGCCCCACGGGTCGTCGATGTTGACCACGCCAGCGCGGGCGAAGCCCGGGGTGAACAGGCTGGCCTTCGCCGCGAAGTAGTCGTCCATCCCGGCGTGGAAATCCAGGTGATCCTGGGACAGGTTGGTGAAGATCACCACGTCGTACGAGGTGCCCGCGACCCGGCCCAGGGCGAGCGCATGGCTGGACACCTCCATCGCCGCCGCGGTCACCCCGCGCCGCACCATCCGGGCCAGCAGCGACTGCAGGTCGGTGGCCTCCGGGGTGGTAAGCGTGCTGGCCGTGACCTCGCCGGCCACCCGGGTCTCCACTCCGCCGGCCAGCCCGGTCAGGTGCCCGGCCAGCCGCAGCCCCGACTCCAGCAGGTACGTGGTGGTGGACTTGCCGCTGGTGCCGGTGACCCCGAGGAGCAGCAGCCGGGATGACGGGTTCCGGTACACCCAGGAGGCCACCTCGCCCATCCGGGCGCGGGGATCGGCGACCACGAACACCGGCAGCCCGCAGTGCGCCGCGAGGCTCTTGCCGTCCGGGTCGGTGAGCACGGCCACCGCGCCCGCGTCGGCCGCCTCGTCGCAGAACGCCGCCCCATGGTGACGGCTGCCCGGCAGTGCGGCGTACAGGTCCCCCGGCTGCACCCGGCGGGAGTCGTGCGTCACCCCAGAGACGAGCACCGGGCCGCCCGGCCCGCGCAGCGGGTCCGGACCCGCCCGGCCGGTGCTCACCCCGAGCAGCATGGCCAGTTCGGACAGCGGACGCGGCGGGACATCGCGTGGAAGGAGAGCCGCAGGCACGGGCCGAGGTTACCTCTGTTCACGGCGCCGTGAGCCGGACGTTGGGACGCTTGCCGCCATCGGGCGGAATGTGCAGCGTGGTCAAGGCGAACTTCATCACCTTGCCGAACACCGGGCCGGCCACCATGTTGCCGTAGTAGCCGCCCTTGCGCGGATTCTGCACGTTGACCGCGACGACCAGTTGCGGGTCGCTGGCCGGGGCGATCCCGATATAGCTCGATCCGTACAGGCACAGGCAGCCGCTCTGGTCCGAGATCTGCGCGGTCCCGGTCTTGGACGCCACCGAGTAGCCGGGGATCAGGCCCCAGGGCTCGGCACCCAGGGTCGCGTCCAGCCACGGAACCTGCTGGAGCATCGCCATCAGCGCATGGGCCGTCGAAGTCTGGATGACCCGGTGGCTGGCCGGTTTCGGCGCCGGGACGAACCGGCCGCCGGCGGTCGTGGTGCCGGCCACGATGGACGGTGCCACCCGGATCCCGCCGTTGGCGATGGTGGCGTACACGCTGGCCATCTGCACCGCGGTGACCGCGACGCCCTGGCCGAACGCCATCGTGTAGCGCAGGTCGCCCCACTTGCCCGGCGGGTAGAGGAGCCCGTCGCTCTCCGCCGGGAGGCCCGGCACGCTCGGCTGCCCGATGCCGAAGCTGCGGAAGTAGTCGTGCTGCACCTGCGGGCTGATGTGCTGCGCGACCTGGACCATGCCGACGTTGCTGGAATGCACCAGGATGCCGGCGATGGTGAGCCGCTCGGTCGGGTGGTAGTCCGCGTCGTGGTAGGTGAATCCGTGCCAGAAGATCTGGCCAGGCACCGTGTATGCGCTCATCGGCGTCTGGCCGCCGCGCTCCAGGGCGGCGGCCACCGTGATGACCTTGGCCGTGCTACCCGGGTCGAACACGTCGCTGACCGGCATGTCCACGGTGTTGGCCAGGCTGGCCGGGTGGCTGGGGTTGTAGGACGGGGCCTGGGCCATGGCCAGGATCCGCCCGGTGCTGGGCTGCATGACGACCACCGTGCAGCTGTCCGCGTCGGTCTGCCGGACCCGCTGGGCGCAGGCTTGCTCGGCCTCCCACTGCAGGCTGTCCAGGATGGTCAGCTTCACGTTGCCGCCCGGCACCATCGCCCGGCTGGTCTGGCCGGCCACCGGGATGGGCTGCCCGTTCGTGCCGATCTGGGTCTCCTGCTCACCGTCCTGCCCGGCCAGCGGCCGGTTGTAGGACTGTTCGATGCCTGCCTCCCCGATCAGGTCGCCGCCGGCATTGGTGTTGGTGAAGCCGACGATGTTGGCGGCCAGGTCGCCGTTGGGGTAGACGCGGGAGTAGGTCGGGGTGAGGGTGACGCCGGGCTCGCCGAGCGCGCTGATCCGGGAGGCAGCCGCGGCCGGGATGCTCTGCTTCAGCAGCACGTACTGCTTCGAGGTGGGGTGCTGCAGGTTCGCCAGGATCGCTGCGGGCGTCATCCCGAGCGGGCCGGCCAGCGCGCTGGCCACCGAGGCGAACGGCACCTTCGCCGCTTTGATCGCCGGCGGGTCGGCGGTCACCTGGTCGGTCTGCACGGTCATCGCCAGCGTGGTGCCGTCGGCGGTCGTGATCGAGCCGCGCATGGCCGGCGCCGAGGTGGTGTTCAGCCGGAACTGATCGGCCTGGGCCCGGTAGGCGGGGCCCTCCATGACCTGTACCTGGATAAGCCGGCCGGCGACCAGCGACAGCGCGAAGCCGGCGCACAGCATCGCGATGCGCACCCGGCGCCGTGGGTTGCCCAGGGCCAGCGTGGCGCGGCGGGCGGCACCCCGGCGCGACGGCGGCTGCCTGGATGGCCGCGCGCCCGCCCTCCAGGCGGGGCCCGCCGCCGGCCCGCGCCGCCGCCCGTCCCGGCGGGGCGGGCAGTGCGCTGGCCACGGCCGGGAAAACGGCCCGGCCCATGCCGCTGGGCACGCTCCTGCCAGCTGTCCGCGCGCGGTCCCCCAGCCCCCTCACGGGAACGCCGGGCCGAGGACGGACGGCGCGGCCCGGCCCCGGCAGGCGGCCGGCCCCCGGGCCGCGGGCCGGGGTGGCTGCCCGGTCCCTCGCCCTGGCCGCCCCTCAAGGAACATATCCGGGCACAGCGGGGACCCCTGGCTCGGCCGTCGGCTGGTTGATCAGCCGGCCGGTGCGCAGGTTGAGGAACGACGTCAGCGGCGGATCGACCATGCCCAGCTGCTTGGCCCGGCTGGCGATCACGGACGGCGCGGAGTCGGTCGCGATCTGCTGCTGGAGCGTCTGGACCTGCTGCTGGCGGGCGGCCTGGGCCTGCTGCAGCGAGTTGATCTCATAGGAGCCCGAGGCCAGGATGGTGTTGATCACCAGCAGGCAGATCAGCCCGCCGCCGAGCAGCCCGGTCACGAACAGGATGAACGGCGTGCGCGCGATAGCGGCCGACGGCCCGGTGGCCCACCGCCCGGCCTGCCGGTCCCAGCCGGTACGGCGTGCCGGTGCCGGGCGGCGCGGCAGGCCGTTCCCGGCGCCGCGGTCCGGGCCGGCGCCGCGGCCGGTCCGCGGGGCCGCCGGGCGGCCGGCCCCCGGAGCCGCGGTGCGGCCGGGGCCCGGCGGCTGGCGGCCAGGTACCGGGCGGCCGGGCTGCCCGCTGCCCGGCCGGGCCCGGCCGGGCAGTACCGGGACGGCCAGTCCCGCCTCCCCGGGCCGGCCACGTGATCGCGCCCGTACGCCTGCCTGCGTGTCGCTGCCCACGCTCACTCCCGTGTCCCCCTGTCCGGTCCGCTCCGCATGGTCCCCCGTGACCTCGTCCCGTTCGTCCTGCTGATCCCGCCTGCTGCGCTGGTGCCGCCTATCCCGCTCATCTCCCCGGTGGCGCTGGCCCCGCTGCTGGCTCTGGCCCCGCCGGTGCCCGGATCACGCCGCCGCCCTGATCCGCTCGGCGGCCCGCAGCCGGGCGGGCGCGGCCCGCGGGTTACGGCTGACTTCCTCCGCCGAAGGCCGCTGCGCACCCCGGGTGAGCAGCCGGAACGCCGGCCGGGCGGACTCCAGCGGGACCGGCAGCCCGGGCGGCGTGCGGTCGGCGGACGCCTGGGCCAGCGCGGTCTTGACTGCGCGGTCTTCCAGCGAGTGGTAGGCGAGCACCACGATCCGGCCGCCGACGGCCAGGCTGTCCAGGGCGGCGGGCAGCGCCCGGCGCAGCGCGTCCAGCTCCCCGTTGACCTCGATGCGCAGCGCCTGGAAGGTCCGCTTGGCCGGGTTGCCGCCGGTCCGCCGGGCCGGGGCGGGAATGGAGTCGCGGACGATCGCGGCCAGCTGGCTGGTGGAGGAAAGTGGAGCGCGGGCGCGCTCACGGACCAGGGCGTCGGCGATCCGGCGCGCGAACCGCTCCTCGCCGTAGTCGCGCAGCACCTGGGCCAGCCGGCTGGCGGGGTAGGTATTGATCACCTCGGCCGCGGTCAGCGGCCGGCTCTGGTCCATCCGCATGTCCAGCGGCGCGTCATAGGAATAGGCGAAGCCGCGCTCCGCCTCGTCGAGTTGCGGCGAGGACACCCCCAGGTCGAACAGGATGCCCTGGACCCGCAGGTCACCCTGGCTGGCCAGGACCTCGGGCAGCTGGTCGTAGACCGCGTGCACCAGCGTGACCCGGTCGGCGTAGGGGGCCAGCAGGCGGCGGGACTCCTCGATGGCCTGGGTGTCGGTGTCCACGCCGATCAGCGCCAGGCCGGGGTGCGCGTCCAGCAGGGCCCGGGCATGCCCGGCGCGGCCCAGGGTCGCGTCCACCATGATGGCGCCCCGGGGCTGCAGGGCCGGGGCGAGCAGGGCGAGGACCTCCTCGACCATGACCGGCAGGTGCCCGGCTGCCGAGCCGTCCATCAAACCCCCTTTCACCCCGCCGCACCCGTGGCGTGCATGCGGCGGGCGGCGTGCCTGCCTGTGTGCTCCCGGCCAGGCCCCCATCCGCGCGGTGCGCGGGCCCCGCGTCCCCTGGCGCCGGGGAAGTGACGCCAGCCGACGTGAGTGCCCAGGCGCGGGTGGGAGGCCTCGCCGAGCACGCGGCACCGGATGAGCCGGTGCCGCTCACAGCACCCCTGGCAGTACCTCCTCCGAGGCATCGGAAAAGGCATCCTCCTGCTCCGCCAGGTAGGACTCCCAGGACTGGGAGTCCCAGATTTCCAGGCGCGTGTTGGCGCCGATGACCACGCTGTCGCGGGTCAGCGCCGCGTATTCACGCAGGCCAGGCGGGATGGTGATCCTGCCCTGCTTGTCGGGGATCTCATCGGACGCGCTGGCGAAAAAGACCCTGCTGTAGTCCCGTACCTTCTTCGCGGTCACCGGCGCAGTACGCAGCTCGTCCGTGATCCGGCCGAACTCGGCGACCGGGAAGACGTACAGGCAGCGCTCCTGCCCCTTAGTGATCACTAGCCCTCCAGCGAGTTCCTCGCGGTACTTGGCAGGCAGGAACAACCGGCCCTTCTCGTCGAGACGCAGGGTGTGAGTGCCCAGGAACACAGGCCCTCACCTCCCGCCCCCGGAGTAGCGTGCCCCACGGACCTCCACTGTACTCCACATTCCCCCACCGTCAACGTCTCATGCCTCCCAGCTGCACCACTTTTGCCACGGATTCGCAGGTCAGCAGCAGGGAGCGAAGTGGGGCGGGCGGTGCTGAGCGTCGTCCGCGGCGGATGTGCGGAGCCGCAATCGCTTACCGCTGCGCCAGGACGTACTGTCAGAGCGCAGCACCCGCCTGCCGGCCCGGCGTTCCTGCCCGGGGCGGCGGAGGTGGCTGGCAGTCCGCGGCGGCCAACCGACGAGGAGGACAGGGTGGTCGTGGAGATGGACACCGGTGCCGGGCGCACGCTCGACGACCTGGTCGAGATCGCGCACCGGATCGGCGGCGCGATCGAGTCGGTCATCGAGGGCAAGCCCGCGGCGGTCCGGCTGGCGCTCACCGTGCTGCTGGCCGAGGGGCACGTGCTGATCGAGGATGTCCCCGGCGTGGGCAAGACGATGCTGGCCAAGGCCCTGGCCAAGTCCACGCACTGCTCGGTTCAGCGGATCCAGTTCACCCCGGACCTGCTGCCCAGCGACATCACCGGGGTGAGCGCGTACAACCAGGAACGCCGCGAGTTCGAGTTCAAGCCGGGGCCGGTGTTCGCGAACATCGTGGTCGGCGACGAGATCAACCGGGCGTCCCCGAAGACCCAGTCGGCGCTGCTGGAGTGCATGGAAGAGCGCCAGGTGACGGTGGATGGCACCAGTTACCCGCTGGAGCGGCCGTTCATGGTGATCGCGACGCAGAACCCGATCGAGATGGAAGGCACCTACCCGCTGCCGGAGGCTCAGCGGGACCGGTTCACCGCGCGGATCTTCATGGGCTACCCGAGCGCCGAGGCCGAGCTGGCCATGCTCGAACTGCACGGCTCCACATCGCCGCTGGACTCGCTGGAGCCGGTCGCCAGTGCCGCCGACGTCCGGGATCTCATCGCGGCGGTGCGCCGGGTGCACGTGGCGTTCGCACTGAAGGAGTACGTCGTCACCCTGGTCAACGCCACCAGGTCAGCGCCGGACCTGCGGCTGGGCGCCTCCCCGCGCGCCACGCTGCACCTGCTGCGGGCCAGCCGGGCGCGGGCGGCCCTGGACGGCCGGGATTTCGTGCTCCCCGACGACGTGCAGGCGCTGGCCGGTCCGGTGCTCGCGCACCGGCTGCTGCCGACGGCCGAGGCGATGATGGAACGCCAGCTCCCGGACCGGGTGGTGGCGGGCCTGGTGGAGCGTATCCCGCTGCCGCGGCTGAGGTGACGCGGCAGCTACCTCCTGACGTACCGTAGAGCGACGGGGCGGAGGAAGGGCCGGGATGAGGGCGCTGTTCGCCGGATTCACCACGCGCGGCAAGTCATTCCTAGGGGCGGGCCTGGCCGCGAGCTTGCTCGGCCTCGGCCTGGGTGAGCGCGCCCTGCTGTCCATCGGCACCGTACTGGTGGCGCTGCCGCTGCTCGCCGCGCTGGCCACCAGCCGGGCCCGGTACCGCATCCGGTGCGTCCGCCGGGTGACCCCGCCGCGGGTGCCCGCCGGGCGCAACGCGGTGGCCGGGCTGCGGCTGGAGAACGTGTCCCGGCTGCCTACCGGCTTGCTGCTCGCCGAGGACGGGCTGCCTTACCCGCTCGGATCACGACCCCGCTTCGTGCTGGAGCGGATCGAGCCGGGCGGCTGGCGGGAACTGAGCTACCCGGTCCAGTCCGAGACCCGCGGGCGGTACACGATCGGCCCGCTGCAGGTCCGGGTGGCCGATGCGTTCGGGCTGGTCGAGCTCACCCGCTCGTTCTCGACCACGAGCACGCTCGTGGTCACCCCGCCGGTGATCCCGCTGCCCGCTGCCCCGCTGGCCGGGAGCTGGCGCGGGGAGGGCGGCGGGCGGGCCAGGACCGCGGATTCCGCCGGCGAAGACGACGTGATCCCGCGGACCTACCGGGACGGGGACGAACTGCGCCGGGTGCACTGGCGGTCCACCGCGCGGCACGGCGAGCTGATGGTGCGCCGGGAGGAGCAGCGCTGGCGGAACCGCGCGGTGCTGCTGCTCGACACCCGGTCCCAGGCGCACAGCGGCTCCGGCCCTGGCTCGTCCTTCGAGTTCGCGGTGACCGCGATGGCGTCGATCGGGGTGCACCTGGCCCGGGGCGGGATCGATGGCCAGCTGCTCACCGCGGACGGGCTCGCCACCACCCCGGGCTCGTTCGAGGACGCGCTCCTCGATTCACTCGCGATGGTCAAGCCGTCCCGGCGGCTCGACCTGACCCGCGGCCTGGAACGGGCTCAGGGCGGGACCGGCGGGCTGTTCGTGCTGGTGGCCGGGGACCTGGAGGCGGCGGAAGCGCGGCGGCTGGTGGCGGCGCGGCGCGACTCCGGCCCGGCCATCGCCCTGCTGCTCGCGGTGTCCACCTGGGCGGGCCACGGCGGCGACCCGGAGCAGCCCGCCGCCGCGGCCGCGGTACTGCGGGCGGCCGGCTGGCGGGTGGCCCCGGTGAGCGCCGGGACCCCGCTGGCCACCACCTGGAATCAGCTGCGTTATGCGCCCGGCGCGGCCCGCTACCGGCCTGGGCAGCCCGGGCCTGAGCCTGGCCGCCCGGCGGCCGGGGTGGCACCGTGAGCCGTCGGCTGACGGTGGCCGCGGCTTTCGCCACGGTCGCGGCCTCGCTGTCCCTGTACCCGGAGGTGCAAGGCGGCCTGTGGGTGTGGCAAGCGGTCGGCGTGGTGACCGTGGCGGCCGCAGCCGGGGCACTGACGCGGCTGCGGACCGTGCCGGTCTTCTGGTGCGCCGCGGCCGGGCTGGCCGCCGTGCTGCTGTACCTGAACCTGGTGTTCGCCCGGGCGTACTCGCTGGGCGGTATCGTCCCGACCCGCGCTTCCCTGGCCCACCTGTGGTGGCTGGCCGGCCGCGGGCTGGCGCAGACGGCGCGGTTCGCGCCGCCCGCACCAGCCAGCAGGCCCATCCTGCTGCTCACGGCGGCCGGGATCGGCCTGGTCGCGGTGGCCACCGACCTGATCGCGGTACGGCTGCGGCGGCAGGCCGCGGCCGGGCTGCCCCTCCTGGTGCTCTTCTGCGAGCCGCTCACGACCAGCTCGCACGAGGGGCTGCCCGGGGGGATGACGGTTTTCGCCCTGGGCATGGCCGGCTACCTGGCCATGCTCGCGGCGGACAGCCGGGAACGGCTGCGCGTGTGGGGCCGCCTGGTGACGGTGTGGCACCGCGGCGGGAGCCAGGCGGCCGCGGAACACGGCGGGCCGAACACCCGTGACCTCGCCGCGGCCGGCCGGCGGATCGGGCTGGCCGCCGTGGTGATCGCGCTGTTCATCCCGCTGCTGATCCCGGGCCTGCGGAACCACAAGATCTTCTCTGGCTCGCTCGGCGGCGGCACGGGCAACCTGGTGGCGCTGCCCGACCCCCTGGTGCAGATGAACAGCGAGCTGCACCGCACCGACGCCCAGCCGGTGCTGACCTACCGGACCTCCGATCCTGCCCCCCAGTACCTCCAGGTCTACGTGCTGAGCAACCTGAGCACGCAGACCTGGACCCTGGTCCCGGCCACCGGAACGCCGGTGCAGGACGGGAAGCTGCCCGGCGCGCCCGGGCTGGCCCGCGGCACTCCCCGCACCACCGAGCACGCCCAGATCACCCTGGCCAAGGGGCTGACCAGCGGCCAGCAGACCGCGAGCTTCCTGCCGCTCCCCTACCCGGCGCGCACCGTGGACGTGGCCGGCACCTGGCGCGCCGACCCGCGGACGCTGACCATGTTCTCGGCGCAGGGCCTGGGCGGCCTCAGCTATTCGGTGGCCGCCCAGGAAGTGTCGCCGACCGTGCAGCAGCTCCAGCTCGCCGGGGCCATCCCGGCCAGCATCGCGAACAACTACCTGCATGTGCCGGCGGTGTTCCAGCAGCTGACCAGGCTCGCGGAGCGCGTTACCCAGGGACAGAGCACGGCCTACAGTGAGGCGGTCGCCCTGCAGCGCTGGTTCACCAGTTCCGGCAAGTTCCGCTACTCGATCGACGTCAACGAGCCGGACACGGCCCAGGCGCTGATCCGGTTCCTGACCGTGGACCGGCGCGGCTACTGCCAGCAGTTTGCGTTCGCCATGGCGGTGCTGGCCAGGCTGCTCGACATCCCCTCGCGGGTGGCGGTGGGCTACACGGCTGGCGCGTCACTGGGCCACGGCCGCTGGGAAGTGCGCACCAGCGACGCGCATGCCTGGCCGGAACTGTACTTCAAGGGTGTCGGCTGGCTGCGGTTCGAGCCGACCCCGGCCGGGTCGGATGGCCAGGCCACCGCCAGGCCCCCCGGGTACTCGCTGCCCCCGGTGCTGACCGCCCCGGCCGGGACGGTCACCGCGCCGACGCCCGCCGCCAGTGGGGCGCAGTCCCGCGCCGCGCGGGGGTCCACCGGCCCGCTGTCCAAGCTGGAGCATCCCGGCGGGTCCTCTCCGGGGACAGGCACCGACCGCAAGACGTCCGTCCCGCTGGGAGCCTTCGCGGCCGCGCTGGCCCTGGTACTGCTGGTCACGCCCCGCCTGGTCCGGGTGGTGGCCCGGCGCCGGCGATGGCGGCGCGCGGCCGGCGACGCCGGGCTGGCCGAGGCCGCCTGGCTGGAACTGCTCGACAACCTGTCCGACTACCGGGTGAGCTGGTCCGCCAGTGAGTCGCCGCGCGCCCTGGCCGGCCGGGTCACCACGAAGCTGCGGCTGGAGCCGGCGGTGGCAGCGGCGCTGGACCGGATCGCCACCGCGGCCGAACGGGCCCGGTACGCCCGCCAGCCCGCCGCTTCAGCCACCCTGCGCGCGGATACCAGGCTGATCCGGCGGGCGCTGGCCGCCCGGTCGGGTCGGGCCGCGCGCTGCCTCGCCTGGCTGCTGCCGCCCTCCTCGGTGGCGCTGGCCCGCGGCGGCCTGGCGCACCTGCTGGACGTGTTCGGGTGGATGGACGTGGCCGGGCACCGGCTGACGCGCTGGCCACGGCCCAAGCCAGACCGGCGCGCAGAAGCGTAACTGGCCGCGGCCGCGCCCGCCCACCGGCCCGGCCAGCGCCCACCGGCCCGGCCAGCGCCCACCGGCCCGGCCAGCGCCCACCGGCCCGGCCAGCGCCCACCGGCCCGGCCAGCGCCCACCGGCCCGGGAAGCAGTCCAGGCCTACCGGTCGCGCTCCTGGCGGCGGCGCCAGCGCTCTTCCATGCGCTCCATGAAGCCGGCGCGGGGGCGGGCCGACCGCGCCCGCCGGTCCCGGGCCAGGCCGCCGCGCGCCGCCGCGCCTCGTCCTGCCGCCCCGCCGGACATATGCCGCCAGCTGGACAGCGCCCACATCGAGCAGGCCAGCATGACCACGAACCCGGCTACGCCGACCACGGTGAGCTTCGAGATCACACCCGCTAGCAGCAGGCCCACGCCGAGCAGGAAGCCGATCGCCGCCTCGACGACCCGGCGCTTGTAGTGCACCCGGGGATCCTTGGCGCGCACGGCCTGCGCGAACTTCGGATCCTCGGCATAGAGCGCACGCTCGATCTGGTCGAGCTGACGCTGCTCGTGCTCAGACAGCGGCACGGCGCCTCCCATGAAACTTCGCGCGCGGGGACGGGTGCGATGACTTCATCTCACGGTCCAGGGTTCTTTCCCTCAAGAATACGAGCCCGGCCGCAGTAGGTGGAAGGGTAGTGGGACGGTAAAGGGCCATCAGGTCACCGTGGGTGGCCCAATCTTCCCCCGCGAGCGCCACGCCCGTCCCCCCGGAAGGCCGGAATCCAGTCAAACGGACATTCGAATTAGATCCGTTAAACATGAGCATATCAGCCGTCATCCGGCCGGTCCGGCGGCTGCCCTGGTCGCGTCCCTGACACCAGGGTGGCCGGATGCACCGCCCCGGACCCGAATCGCCCGACGATCCGGTCCAGGGCCCGCTCGGCATCGCGCCAGCCCGTGGCCGGTTCGCCGAAGGCCAGCTGGGTGATCGCGCGCGAGGCCGGGATGAGGCCATTCACGCGGACCCCCACCAGTCGCAGCCGGGCCCTGGAGTCCAGGCCGGAGGCTCCGTACAGGGCGCAGGCGGTCGCATAGATGGTGCGGGCCACGTCGGTCGGCTCGGGCAGCGTGCGGGACCGGGTGATGGTGGTGAAGTTGGCCAGCCGCAGCTTGAGCACCACCGTACGGGCCACGGCGCCCGCGGCGCGCAGGCCGCGTGCGGTCCGCCCGGACAGCCGGAGCAGTTCACGGCGGATCACCTCGGGGTCGTCCACGTCGCTGGGGAACGTCTCCTCGGCACCGATGCTCTTCTCCGGAGCCCGGCTCACCACCGGGCGGTCATCCCGGCCCCAGGCCAGTGCGGCCAGGTGAGACCCCATCGCGGCCCCGAGTTCGCGCTGCAGGGTGGCCACCGGGATCTCCGCGATATCCCGCACTGTGCGCAGCCCCAGCCGGGCCAGCACCTGACCGGTCTGCTCGCCCACGCCCCACAGCGCGGACACCGGCAGCGGGTGCAGGAAGTCAAGGACACCGTCGGCCGGGACGACCAGCAGGCCGTCCGGCTTGCACCGGGCCGACGCGAGCTTGGCCACGAACTTGCACGACGCCACGCCCACCGAGCAGGTGATGCCCTGCTGCTCGGCGATCGTGGCCCGGATCAGCTGGCCGATCCCGGCCGGCGGCCCGAGCCTCCGGAGCGCGCCGGACACGTCGAGGAACGCCTCGTCCAGGGCGAGCGGCTCCATCTCCGGGGTGACGGACCGGAAGACCTCCATGACCTCGCGGGAAACGGCCGCGTAGCTGCCATGCCGCGGCGCGATGAACACCGCCCGCGGGCACAGCCGCCGGGCCCGGGTCACCGGCATGGCCGAGCGCACCCCGAAGGTGCGCGCCTCGTAGGAGGCCGAGAGCACCACGCCACGGCTGGACGTGGCGCCCACGATCACCGGGCGGCCGGCCAGTTCCGGGCGGTCGCGGATCTCCACACTCGCGTAGAACGCGTCCATGTCCACGTGCAGGATGTGGCAGCCCGCGTCGGCGGGCCGCCCCGGCTCTGCGGTCACCGGTACCCCAGCACGTGGAACTGGGCGGCGACATCGTAAAACGCCGGGTGCGTGGAGGCGGCCTGTTCCAGTGCCAGCAGGGCATCCGCGGCGCCCGGGTCCGCGTCCGCGAACGAGCCGGGCACGAGGTCGGAGAACACCCGGACGCCATGCGCCGCCCCGGGCCGCAGCCCGGCCTCCTCGATCAGCCCTACCACCTCGGCCAAGGTGAACCGGCGCGGCGCGCTGGAGCCCGCCGGGACGGGCGGCCCGGTTACCCCGGGCCCGGTCTCCCCCGCGGCCCTGCCCGGGGCGCGCACCGCCGCCAGCAGCCGCCTGGCCTCGTCGAAGCGCCCGGCCAGGGCCCGGTGCAGCACCGCCGCGATCGCGCTGCTGGCCAGCACGCTCACCGCGCCTGCCGGGCGGAGCACGCTGGCCACCGCGGTCATCGCCGCCGCCGGGGCATCCACGTACTCCAGCACGCTGTGGCAGAGCACCAGGTCAGCACCTTCCGTGCCGACGAGCGCGGCCAGGTCGGTGGCGTCACCCTGGATCGCCCGCAGCGGCACCGCCATCTCGGCCGCGCGGCGCTGCGCCGCAGCCAGTGAGTCCGGGCTGGGGTCGATCACCGTGACCGTGTGCCCCTGGCCCGCCAGCGGCACCGCGAAGCCCCCCGTTCCGCCGCCGGCATCGATGATGTCCAGCCGGATCCGCCCGGTCTGGGCCACCAGCCCGGAGATCACCGAGCGGAGGATGTCCCGGACCACCACGGTGCGGGCGTCCGCGTAACTGTGCCACCGCTGCGGCTGGCCGCCCCGGTCTGGCGCCGCGCCCGCCTCCGGCACCTGCGCCGGGCCGCCCGGGCCCGCCGCCGGGACCTGCGCCGCGAACTGTGCCCGCGCGGCCAGGCTGGCCTGTCCGCCCGGCCGGGGCCCACCCTCACGATCGCTGGTCACGGCCACCCTCCTCGCTAGCTCCGGGTCCAATGTAGTGCGGCCGCCCGACAAACCCCGGCCGATGCCGCTCCGCCACCCCCGTGCCATCCCGCTGCGCCCCGGGCGCGTCCCGCCATCCGGCGGGATTGCTGCCCCGCCTACTACGTGAATATGACGGCCATAGACCGGGCTGCATGGAAGCCGCCGTCATGCAGTACTGGGTGCGGGTCGGCGGGCCGCGGACACCGCCGCCGATCTGCGATTAGCAGCATCGCTGCTGGGCACATCTATGCCAGTGGTGCTGCCGCGGCGGCAGGCCACTGCTGTAGCGGGTGAATCCCGGCGGCCCTGGCGCCCAGCTTCGTGCTGTGCCCGCGGGCGCCGGACAAGCCCGGTTCTGTCCCTGGGCCGGGTCAGCGGGGCTGGAGGTCAGTGGCGACATGACAGTCCAGGCGGTATTCGTTCCTCCGGAATCGGTATTCCGGCTGGTCAGCAAACTGGGCACCTGCGGATTCGCGCAGAGTTCCCTGCGGGAATGGTCATCGATAGTCAAACCGGTCTCACATGCCCGGCCCATCGCCTAGGCTCCCCCCCATGGTCGAGCACCTGGAGCTCCCCCACCCGCTGCGAATGATCCGCTGCACCGGGCTGAGCCTGAGCGAATCCCTTGGTCTCCCGCTGGCCGCGTATTTCCTCGGCGCCTGGCTGGGAGGGCAGACCATGGGCCTGCTGGCCGGGACGGGGGCCATCTGGGCCACTGCCCTGATCCGCAAGATCGTCTCGGGGACGGTGCCCAGCCTGCTGACGATCTCGGCCATCGTGCTTACCCTGCAGACCGGGCTGGTGCTGGCCACCGGCCAGATGTGGATTTTCCTGCTCCAGTTCCCGCTGGGCTACCTGGCCATGTTCATCCTGTTCGCCCGGACCGCCCGCGGCCCCAACCCGATCGTCGCCAAGCTCGCCGCCGAGGTGGTCGCGCTGCGCCACCCGACCCAGCATCCCGCGCTGCACCGTTTCTTCCAGGGCGCCACCTGGCTGTGGGCGGGCATCTTCCTCATGCTCACCGCGGGCCTGGGAATCATGATGGTGACCGAGACAGTCAGCACATTCATGATGCTGTCCACGGTGGCGACCATCGCCGGGACGGTAGCGGGCATCGGCGCGTCGGTGCTGTGGTTCTTGTCGGTCGTGCGCAGGCACGGGCTCCGGGTTACTTTCGCCGCGGCCTGATTCTCGTTAAGCCTGAACGTTAAGCCCGAAAAGAGCTGCCGATTCACGGCGGCTGGTTCCGGCCGCCCGCATGACGCGGCGCCGGGCGACCGTGACCAGCCGTCAGACTGTGAGCGTCGGCTTGAGTTCCAGCAGCCGGCCGAGCAGCCCGTTCACGAACGTTGGCGACGCATCGGTGGACAGGTCCCGGGCCAGGATGACGGCCTCGCTGATGGCCACCGCGTCCGGGACGTCATCCGCCCACAGCAGCTCATACAGGCCGATCCGGAGCACGTTACGGTCCACCACGGGCATCCGGTCCAGTGACCAGCCCTCGGCGTGCTCCCCCAGCAGCTCGTCAATCCGGTCGCGGTGCGCCTGCACGCCGCGGACCAGGCCGGCGGCGTACTCGCTGACCGGCGGGCTGGCCTCGGCGATCCGCTGCTCCAGCAGGCCCAGCACGGGCTCGCCGCGGATCTCGGCCTCGAACAGGATGTCCAGTGCCCGCTTGCGGGCCTTGCTACGCGCGGCCACGGCAACCGCTCAGGCTGGGCACGGCGGCGAGCGCGGGGCCGGAGATCATGCGCGGCCGAGATAATCGCCCGTGCGGGTGTCCACCCGGACCTTCTCCCCCGTGGTGATGAACAGCGGAACCTGGATCTGCGCGCCGGTCTCCAGCGTGGCCGGCTTGGTGCCGCCGGTGGACCGGTCACCCTGCACGCCCGGGTCGGTCTGGCTTACCGTCAGCTCCACCGACGCGGGCAGTTCCACGTACAGCGGGACGCCGTCGTTGAAGGCAACCACCGCGGTCTGCTCCTCCAGCAGGTAATCGGCGGCGTCGCCGACCGTGTCCTGCGGGATGCGCGGCTGGTCGTAGTCCTGGGTGTCCATGAAGACGAAGTCGTCGCCCTCGCGGTAGAGGTACTGCATCTCGCGCTTGTCCACGTTGGCCACGTCAACCTTGACCCCGGCGTTGAAGGTGCGGTCCACGACCTTCCCGGAGAGCACGTTCTTGAGCCGGGTGCGCACGAAGGCGCCGCCCTTGCCGGGCTTGACATGCTGGAAGTCGACGATGTTCCAGAGCTGGCCGTCGATGTTCAGCGTCATGCCGTTCTTGAGGTCGTTCGTGGTGGCCACGTCTGCTTATCTCCTGCGTGCGGGTGCGCCCACAGCGGCGGCCGCGCCGCGCTACAGGACGGTCAGTTCCCGGGTGGTAGTGGTGAGAATGTCCTGTGGCGCCGCCGTCCCCGACCCGGCCCGCACCACCAGGGTGTCCTCGATCCTGACGCCGCCCTGCCCGGGAAGGTATATCCCAGGCTCGACGGTGATAGGGACCCGGTCCACGAGTGTACCCGCCTGGCCGTGCCCCATGATCGGAGCCTCATGGATCTCCAGTCCCACGCCGTGGCCGAGGCCGTGGGTGAAATGCTCCTCGTGACCGCCGTCGGCGATCAGGCTGCGGGCCGCCCCGTCCACCCGGGCCACGTCCGCGCCGGGCACCGCCGCCTCGATGCCGGCCCGCTGGGCCGCCGCGACGAGATCGTAGATCTCCCGCTGCCAGGCGGCGACCTCGCCGATCACCACGGTGCGGGTGAGGTCCGCGTGGTAACCGCCGTACCGGGCGCCGCAGTCGATGGTGACCATGTCACCGCGGCTGACCGCGCGGTCGCCGGGGACATGGTGCGGGATCGCGCCGTTCGGCCCGCTGGCGACGATGGTCTCGAAGGCGGGCCGTTCCGCGCCGAGCTCGCTCATCCTGCGCTCGAGCAAGCCGGCCAGCTCGCGCTCGGTCTGGCCGGGGCGGAGGATAGCCAGCAGGTCTTCCAGCGCGCGAGAGGTGATGGCGCAGGCCCGGGCGAGCGAGGCGATCTCGGACTCGTCCTTCACCATCCGCAGCTGCTCGACGGCGCGGCCCAGCGGCACCAGGCCGGGGAAGCCGTTGTCCGCGGCGGCCGCAGCCAAGGCCAGGTGGCGCTCGACGGTCATCTCATGAGCCTCGAAAGCCAGCCGGTCCAGCCCCCGGGCGGCGGCCAGCCGGGCCAGGGCCGGCTCGATGAACCGCTCGGTGAGCAGCTCCAGGTCGGGGCATTCGCGGCGGGCGGCGAGCGCATACCTGGAATCGGTGGCCAGCACCACCCCGGTACCCGAAGCGGGCACCAGCACCGCGGCATTGGAACTGGCCAGGCCGGTCAGGTAGCGCACGTTGGGCGGGCTGGTGATGAGGGCGGCGTCGGCGTCCAGGGCGGCAATGGCGGGCTGCAGCCGCTCCCGGCGGGCCTGCTCGATCTGGGGCATGCCCCGACCTTAACCGCGACTTAACCGCAACCCCGGATGGCCCATCGGGTGAGAAAGGTGACGGGCGCTGGCGGCAGATCGGCCGGCCCCGGCGGGCCGAGCAGCCCCTCCGGCCCGCCCGCGGTCCGGCCGCGGTCCGGCCGTCCCGGGATTACCGGGACGGCCGGACCATGGCCCGGGCCAGCATCGAAAGCCCCATCGGGCGGAGCGCGTCGGAGCGCTGCCACAGCGCCGGGGCCACCGAGTCCCGCTGCCGGACATGCCGGACCGCCCCGAACCCGCGGCTTGCCAGCAAGGCGGTCATGTCATCGGGGGCCAGGAAGGTGAGCCAGGGCTCGCCACGCTGCGCGGCCACCGCACTGACCATCTCCACGTAGGTATCCCCCGCCGCGTCCCGCTGCCCGGCCGGGAGCATGTAATCGGTGACGAGCTCGGTGCCCGCCGCGAAACGGCCGATCTCGGCGAGGACCTGGCCTATGGCCGGCCGGGTCAGGTACATGGTGACGCCGAGCCAGCCGACCAGGGCGGGGCGGGACGGGTCGAACCCGGCCCGGCGCAGGCAGTCCGCCAGGGACGAGGACTCCAGGTCGGCGGGCACGAAAGTGACCCCGTCCGGCACCATGAGCCGGGCCTCCGCGAGCCGCTGGCGCTTCCACGCCTGGGTGGCCGGATGGTCCACCTCGAAGACGGCCACCTGGCCGGCCAGCGGGGAGCGGCAGGAGAATGAGTCCAGCCCCGCGCCAAGAATGACGTACTGGGTGACGCCGCGCCTGGCCGCGGCCGCGAGGCGGTCCTCGGCATGCCGGCCGCGGCAGGTCACCTGGGCCCGCGCGGCCGTCAGCACCAGATGCTCGCCGTGAGTGCGATGGTAATCGATGAATTCGTCGGCCAGTTTCCCGAGCAGGGTGACCGCAAGATCATCAGCGAAGATCCACGGCTGGTGGTCAACGAGCAGGTGAGCGGCACGGGCAGCGGCCGCGGTGAGGGCGGTCTGGCTGGGCGATCCGTTGTCTTCCATGCCGCGGAGAATATTGGATTGCTTTCGCGATAAGACCACGGAATTGTTTTTTTGGAAAGGCGCCGGAGGTGACAATTAGACTGCATTTCCGGGAGCCGGGCGCCTTCTCCTACAATGCGACCTCATGGCAGCCGAGCAGGGCCTGCGCCAGCTGATCCGGCACATGCGCCCGGAGGCCCATCCCGGCCGGTACGTGTTCGCGGCGGTGCCGGGGCCGGTTCCGCCCGGCCTGCCCCCCGTGGTGACGGTAGCGGAGGACGAGGGGCTGACCGTCGTCGTGCCTTGTTCGTCCGGCATGAGCGGCTGGCGGAGGCGCTCGATGCGCTGGGCGCCCTGAGCCGCTGCACCGGCTGAGGCAGCGCCTGGCGGCTCAATGCGGCGGGCCCGCCGCGCCCCGCCGCCGCCATCCGGGCCGCCGTCGGGCGCCGGGCCGCTGAGATGCTTGGTGAGCAGGAGGTCGTCCACGTAGCGGCCCTCGATCAGGAACTCAGCGCGCAGCACGCCCTCTTGCTCGAAGCCGAGCCGGGCATACAGCCGCATGGCACCGGGGTTCGTGCTGAGCACGTGCAGGCTGAGCTTGCGGGCACCCCGGCCGCGGGCCCGCCGCTCCGCCGATTCCAGCAGGGCCGTGGCCACTCCGTGCCGCCGCATGCCGGGATCCACCGCGAGTCCTTGGACCAGAATGACATGGGCGTTCTCCGGTAGCGGAGTGGACGGCCCGAGCCTGACGTACCCGGCCACGGTGTGGTTCCGTTCCGCGACCAGGTGGGCGCCCGGCGGGCTGGTGGCGCCGAAGAAGCCGGGCCCGGCCCGCCGGATGACAGAGGGGAAGCCGCTCTGCGGTGACCACGCCACGGCCTCCAGTGCGGTCAGCCGGGCATCGTCGGAGGCACGGGCCTCGCGGATCCGGAGGCCGGCGGCGATGGACATGCCTTCATCCTGCCGCACCACTGCGGGCCCGCCGGCCGGGCCGTCCCGCCGGCGGCGGTCCTGAACGTAGCGGTCCTGTCGGTAGCGGTCGTGTCGGCAGCGGGTGACACCATCGGGGGATGACCGATGTGGCCGTCACGCTGCCCGAGTCGCGCATCCTCGCCGAGCGGAACGCCGCGCAACTGCTGTGCGGCCCTCCGGTGCGGACGGCCGAGGAGGTTGCCGGGCGGCTGCTGGCCATCCAGGGACAGGATCCCCGCGGGGCCAGGCTGGCCGTCCGCGCCCGCAGCCACGGGCTCAGCGCGGCGGACATCGACCATGCGCTGACCGTAGACCGGTCACTGGTGATCAGCTGGCTGAACCGCGGCACCCTGCACCTGGTCCGCCGCGAGGACTACTGGCCGCTGCACCAGCTCACCACGCCGCAGCTGGCCACGGGCTGTTCCCGCCGCCTGAGCCAGGAAGGCATCAGCGCCAACGCGGCGGACCGCGGCGTGGCGGCCATCGAGCAGGCCCTGACCAGGCACGGCCCGCTGACCCGGGCCCAGCTGGCCGGGCAGGTGAGCGCGGCCGGCCTCCGCACGCAGGGACAGGCCATGGTGTTCCTGCTCTTCCTCGCGTCGCTGCGCGGCATCGTGGTCCGCGGCCCGATGTCAGGCAAGCACCACGCCTATGTGCTGGCCCGGGACTGGCTCGGCGCGCCACCCGCCGCGGACCGGGAGGCCGCGCTGGGCTGGCTGGCCCGCCGCTACCTGGCCGGCCACGCTCCGGCCTCCGCGCATGACCTGGCCAAGTGGGCGGGCCTGCCGCTGCGCGACGCCCGGCAGGCCCTGGCCAGCATCGCCGGGGAACTGCAGGACCGAGGTGACGGGCTGGTCAGCCGGGCCGGGCCGGGCCCGGCTGGGCCCCCGGCACCGGCTGTCCCCGCGCACTCCGGGCAGGCGCCGGAGCTGCCGACCCGGCTGCTCGGCTCGTTCGACCCGGTGCTGCACGGCTGGCGATCGCGGGCGCCGGTGCTGGGCAGCCACGAGAGGAGCCTGGTGCGGGGCGGGATGTTCCTCCCGTTTGCGATGGTCCGCGGCCGGGCCATCGGCGGGTGGAGCGTGACGCGCGGCCAGGTGCAGCTCCCCCCGCTGGACGGTGTTCCGCCCGCGGATCAGGCCGTCCTGGAAGCCGAGGCCGCGGACGTGCAGCGCTTCCTCGGCCTGGCCAAGCCGTCCGGGCGGTAGCCAGCTCCGGCCGGCGAAGAACCACGACATAACGTTTGCGGTCCAGGCGCGCGCCTCCATATACTCGGATACGGATATACGGAGACGGGGAAGCGGGCGATCGTCATGGCAGGTAAGCGGCGGAGGGTGTCCAACCCCCTGGCCCTCGCCGTGCTGTCCACACTCCGCGAGCGCCCGATGCATCCATACGAGATGGCTGCGACCATGCGCGCCCAGGGCAAAGAGCGCAGCATCAGGCTGAACTACGGCTCCCTCTACACCGTGGTCAACAACCTGGCCAAACACGGCCTCATCGAGGCCATGGAGGCCAGCCGCGAGGGACGCCGTCCCGAGCGCACCGTGTACCGCCTCACGGATGCGGGCGGGGTGGAGCTTGAGGATTGGCTTACCGAGCTGCTCGGCACCCCGGTTAAGGAGTATCCGCAGTTCGAGGCGGCTCTTGCGGAGATGGCGGTACTCCCCCCGGCTCAGGTATGCGACGTGCTCGAGCACCGGGTGGAGGCCCTGGAAAGCGCACTCGCGCAGGAACGGGCCGAGATGGCCAAGTTGCCCTGGCTGCCGCGCCTGTTCCTGATCGAGAACGAATATCACCTGGCCATCCGGGAAGCCGAGCTGGCCTGGGTGCGCGGCCTGGTGCGGGAACTCCAGGACGGCTCATTCCCCCTCATGAAGGAGTGGGACCACTGGACCCGGACCGGGGAATTCCCCGCAGACCTGCCTGCCGAGTTCTACCAGGCGGCTGGCCTGGCCGGCCCGGCGGAGGGAGAGGCCGCGGAATCGGCGTCCCATCCCGGCCCCGGCGGGGAAAGGGGCCGCTGAACTGACCGAGAATGCGAGCCGGCCCCCGGCAAGGTGCGGGAACACCTGACCAGGGGCCGTTGATCCGCAACCGGTCCCGCGGGAACGAGATCCGATCGGGTTTACGCAGCTCCAGGATACTCGTTGCCTTCCCGCTGGCCCGGTTATGCCCAACCGACCCAGCACGGAGGAGAACTCAGCATGAGTATCCAGGCGCGGGGGGCCGGCACGGCCCCCTCCCCGCAGGCACGCCCGTTCGCCATCGAGGCCCGCGAGCTTGTCAAGATCTACCCCAAGGATGTCCGGGCGCTGGACGGGCTCAGTTTCGCCGTCCCGGCCGGGACCATCTTCGGCCTGCTCGGGCCGAACGGGGCCGGCAAGTCCACCACCGTCAAGATCCTCACCACCCTGGCCCGGCCCGACTCTGGCTCGGCCACCGTGGCCGGCCTCGAGGTGAGCAGCCAGGCGGCGCAGGTCCGCCGGGCCATCGGCGTGGTCGCGCAGCGCTCTGGCGCCGACCCGACCGCCACCGGACGGGAGAACCTGCTGCTGTCCGGGCGCATCCAGGGGCTGCGCGGCCGGGAACTCAGCCGCCGGGCCGGCGAGCTGCTGGACCGGTTCGAACTGGGCAGCGCCGCGGCCCGCATGGTCCGCACCTACTCCGGTGGCATGCAGCGCCGGCTCGACGTGGCCATGGGGCTGATCCACCGGCCGGAGGTGCTGTTCCTCGACGAGCCCACCGCCGGCCTGGACCCGGAATCCCGGTCCGCGATGTGGTCGGAGATCGCCCGGCTGTCCGCTGGCGAGGGCCTCACCATCCTGCTCACCACGCACTACCTGGAGGAAGCCGACCGGCTGGCCAGCCGGCTGGCCATTGTGGACCGGGGACGGGAGGCTGCGGCCGGCACCCCGGATGAGCTCAAGGGCCGGCTGCGCGGGGACACGGTCCAGGTCGACCTGGCTGCCCCCGGGGACCCGGGCCAGCTCACCGCGATCCTGGGCCAGGTCCCGGCGGTGCGCGAGATCGACGTGGCTGGCCTGCGGCTGAGCGCCCGGGCGGATGACGGAGCCACGGCGGTCCCCGCCCTGCTCGCCGCCCTGGAACATGCGGGGATCGGGGTGCACGGGGTCACCGCCGCCCGGCCCACCCTGGACGACGTCTACCTGCGGTTCACCGGGCGCCGTCTCGCGGAGGCCGAGGAGGCAGCCGCGGCAGCCGCCGGGCCGGGGCCGGCCAGCCCTCCCCCACCAGCACCGCACCTGCCAGCACCGCACCTGCCAGCACCGCACCTGCCAGCACCGTCCCGGAGGGATCCCGATGACCAGTATCGCCGCGCACACGACCTGGATGACCCAGCGCCAGCTCAAGGCGCTCGGCCGGCAGCCCGCCTACATCATCATCACGCTGGTCCAGCCGGTCATCTGGCTGTTCCTGTTCGGCTCGGAATTCCGCAAGGTCGCCGAGCTGCCCGGGTTCGGGGCCCCGTCCTACCTGGACTACCTGGTGCCCGGCGTCGTGGTGATGAGCGCGCTGTCCACGAGCATGTGGAGCGGCATGACCGTGCTGGAGGAGATCGAGGGCGGCATCATGGACCGGTTCCTCGTGCTCCCGCTGCACCGCTCGGCGATCATCAACGCATCGGTGGTCATGCAGTCGCTCAACACCGCGCTGCAGTCGATCATCATCGTGACGCTCGGCCTGGCGGCGGGCGCGCGCTACGCCGGCGGGGCGGCCGGGATGCTCGTGCTGATCGTGGCCTCGGTGCTGGTGGCGGTGGTGTTCAGCGCGCTGTCCAACACCATCGGGATGCTCGCCCGGCAGCGCGAGACGATCATTGCCCTGAGCGTGTTCCTGCTGCTCCCGCTGACCTTCCTGTCCAGCGCGTTCATGGCCCCGGCCCTGATGCCGCACTGGATGCGGATCGTCGCGGACTGCAACCCGGTGAACTGGGCCCTGGAGGCGGGCCGGGCGGCGATGAGCCAGGCACCGGACTGGGGCCGGGTGCTCGCCCAGGGCGGCGGCCTGCTGGCCCTGGCCATCGCGGTCACCGCCTTGTCGGTGCTGAGCTTCCGCGCCTACCAGAAGTCGGTCTGACCGGTCACCGGCACAGCCGGGCCTGGTGCCCCCGGGCGGCATCGGGCCCGGCCGCCGCACATCAGGCCGGCCGCCACGCACCGGGCCCGGCCGCCGGATGTGCCCGGGGCTACGCGGTCAGGTCGCGGACCCGCTCGATGAGGCGGACCCGCTCCTGATGCGTGTCCGCCAGCGGTACCACGTTGAGCGTGGTGACCCCGGATTCGGCCATCGCGGCCAGCCGCTCGGCGACCAGCCCGTCCGGGCCGATCAGCGAGGTGCCCGCCAGCAACTCGGCGGGGACCAGCGCCGCCGCCTCGTCCTTGCGGCCGTCGAGGTAGGCATCCTGGATCCGCGCGGCCTCGTCGGCGAACCCGTACCGGGCCGCCAGCTCGTAGTAGAAGTTCCGGCCCTTGGACCGGTGCGGCCCCATTCCCCCGATGTACAGGGCCAGCATGGGGCGGCCCAGCTCCAGGTACCCGGCGGCATCCGGGCCGATCGCCAGCGGGGCCTGGGCCACCACGTCCAGCGGCCCGAGCGCGGGATCGCGGCGGGCCAGGCCCTCGGCGAGCGCGGGACCCCACGCGTCGGCCGCCTTCTCCGGCAGGTAGAAGATGGGCTGCCAGCCCTCGGCCAGTTCAGCGGCGAGCGCCACGTTCTTCGGGCCGAGCGCCGCGACCATGATCGGAATCCGGTCCCGGACCGGGTGGTTGATCAGCTTGAGCGGCTTGCCCAGCCCGGTGCCCTGGTCCGGGGGCAGCGGGATGGTGTAGTGCCGCCCCGCGTAGGACAGCCGTTCCCGGCGCCACACCAGCCGGCAGATCTCGATCAGTTCCCGGGTCCGGCCGACCGGGGCGTCATACCGCACCCCGTGCCAGCCCTCGATCACCTGCGGCCCGGATGCCCCGATCCCCAGCGTGAACCGCCCGCCGGACACGTAGTCGAGCCCGGCCGCGGTCATCGCGGTCAGCGCCGGCGTCCGCGAGTACAGCTGCAGGATGCCCGAGGCGATCTGCAGCCGCTCGGTGCGGGCTGCGATGAAGCCGAGCTGGCTGACCGCGTCGAAACTGTAGGCCTCGGGGACGAACACGATATCCAGGCCGGCCTTCTCGTAGTCGCCCAGCTCGGCGACGGTCTCGGTGAACCCGCCCGCGTAGTTGAGGTGCATCCCGATCCGCATGCTCCGGCCTTTCCCGACGGCAGCCGCACCGAATCGTGTTCGGCTGCGGTGCTTTGAGGGTAACGCGCGGCGCTCGCGGCCGGCAGGCCGGCCGCTTTCAGGCGCAGCCCCCTTCAGCGCTGAACGGCCCTTCTCGCGGGCTGCCCCGCCACGGTACGCGGGCCTGGGCAGGCCGAGTCAGCGGCGGATGTCGGTGACCTGCGGCAGCCGGGCCAGGATGTCCTGGCAGACCGCCTGCGGCGGGCGGCCGTCCGTGCTGACCGTGTGGGCCGCGACCGCCCGGTAGCTGGCCAGCCGCTGGCGGAAGATCTCTTCCAGGTCCGGGTTACGCAGCATCGGCCGGAACTCGTCCCGGCCGACCCGGTCCATCGACTCCGCATAGCCGACTTCGAGGTAGACGACGTCGTGCCCGCGCAGGGCACGCTGGGTGGCCGGATGCTGCCACGGCCCCGCCGCCCAGCGCGAGCACGGTCTCGGAGCCGGCCAGCAGCCTGGCCGTGACCTGGTGCTCCAGCGCCCGGAAGCCAGTCTCGCCCTCGGTGGCGAAGATCTCCCGGATCGGGCGGCCGGCCCGCTGCTCGATGATCACGTCGGTATCGGCGAACGGCAGGCCGAGCCGGGCCGCGAGCAGCCGCCCCACGGTGGTCTTGCCTGCCCCCATGAACCCGATCAGGACGATCACGGTACTTGGCCGGCCTGCTCAGCGACCTGCGGCTCCGCCGACACGAGCTCCGCGATGGCCTGGAGCGCCAACTGGTAGGACATCAGGCCGAACCCGGCGACCGTGCCGTCGGCGACGCCGGCCACCACCGAGGTGTGCCGGAACCGCTCCCGGGTGGCCGGGTTGGACAGGTGCACCTCCACCAGCGGCGCGGTGCGCATGGCCAGCGCGTCCCGCAGTGCGTAGGAGTAGTGGGTGAACGCGGCCGGGTTGAGCACCAGCGGCATCCGCGCCGCGGCCGCCTCCTGCACCCAGCCGATCATCTCGGCCTCGTCGTTGGTCTGCCGGACCTCGACACTCAGGTCCAGCGTGCGGCCGGTCAGGCGGCAGACCTCGACCAGGTCGTCGAACGTCTGCGTGCCGTACACATCCGGCTCACGCGAGCCCAGTTGCGCGAGGTTGGGCCCGTTAAGCACGAGTACCTGCTTCATCGCCTGCATACCTCCAGGTAAGCACTGCTCAGCAGTGCCTCTGACGGGTTGTCCAGCACCGGCTGGGCCAGGCCGTCCAGGACGACCATCCGCAGCCTCGTCCCGCGCGCCTTCTTATCCACGGCCATGGCCTCGCGCAGCTCCGGCCACAGTCCCGGGCGGTAGGCGGTCGGCAGCCCGACCGCCTTGAGTACCCGGCGGTGCCGCCCCGCGGTCACCAGGTCCAGCCGGCCTGCCAGCCGGGCCACCTCGGCCGCGTACACCATGCCGATGGCGACCGCCTCGCCGTGCCGCATCCGGTAGCCCTCGACCCGCTCGATCGCATGGCCCAGGGTGTGGCCGTAGTTCAGGATCTCGCGGCGCCCGGATTCGCGCAGGTCAGCGGAGACCACGCAGGCCTTGACCCGCACCGCGCGCTCGATCAGTTCCCGGGAGTGCGGGCCATGCGGCAGCACGGCGCCCTCCGGATCCGCCTCGACCAGTTCCAGGATCACCGGGTCGGCGATGAACCCGGCCTTGATCACCTCGGCCAGGCCGCTGACGTAGTCCGGTTGCGGCAGCGTCTCCAGCGTGGCCAGGTCGGCGAGCACCCCGGCGGGCGGGTGGAACGCGCCGACCAGGTTCTTGCCCTCCGGGATGTCCACCGCCGTCTTCCCGCCCACCGCCGCGTCGGTCATCGCGAGCAGCGTGGTCGGCACCAGCACCACCCGCACCCCGCGCAGCCAGCAGGCGGCGGTGAACCCGGCCAGGTCGGTGGTGGCCCCGCCGCCCACGCCCACGATGGCATCGGTGCGGGTGATCCGGCTGGCGGCCAGCTGCGACCAGAGTGCGGCCGCCACCTCGATGGCCTTGGCCGCCTCGCCCGCCGGGATTTCGGCCTGGTGCACCTGGTAGCCGGCGCCCGCCAGCGACCGGCACACCGGCTGGCTGATGTCGTCCAGGCCCTTGGGGGCGATGACCATGACCGAGGACGCCCGGGGCCCGATGAGGGAGGGCAGCTCGGCGAGGATGCCGGCGCCCACGATCACCTCGTAGGGCTGCTCGCCGCCGACAGCGATCCGCGTCGCGGTCATGACGGCGTGCCATCCGGCCCGGTGAGCGCCGCGATCTCCGCGACCACCAGGCGGGCGACCGCGGCGGGATCCGGGTCGTCGGTGCGCACGCTGCGCCAGGCCAGCCCCTCGTACAGCGGGTGCCGTTCCTCGAGCATCTGCATCAGCCGACGGCGCGGGTTGCCGGGCACCGGCGGGCGGGGACCGTCCAGGCCGGACCGGCGCGCCACGGTGGCGAACCCGGCCTCCAGGTAGATGACCCGCTGGCCGGCCAGCAGCTGCCGGGTGCCGGGGTCGAGGACGGCCCCGCTGCCGAGGGCGAGGACGCCGGGCTGGCTGGTGATCAGCCGCGCGGCGGCCTCCCGTTCCAGCGCCCGGAACGCGGGCTCGCCGTCGGTCACGAAGATGTCACTGACCGGCTGGCCGGCCATCTCCTCGACCACGCGGTCGGTGTCGCTGAATCCCGTGCCCAGCGCCGCGGCCACCAGCGCGCCCACGGTGGTCTTGCCCGCCCCCGGCGGGCCGATGAGGATGGCCGCCGGGCCGCCGCGCGGCGGCCCCGGCCGCTTCCCGGGCGAGGGCGCATCCGGCTGCCCCGGGGGCTGCGCGCCCGGCTGCCCCGCGGTCACGTGATCACCAGCGACTTGAGGTAGCCCTCCAGGTTGCGGCGCACCTCGTCGACGGAGTCGCCGCCGAACTTCTCCGCCGCGGCGCCGGCCAGCACCAGCGCCACCATGGCCTCGGCCACCACCCCGGCCGCCGGGACCGCGGTCACGTCGCTGCGCTGGTTGATGGCCCGGGCCGGCTCGCCGGTGCGCACATCCACGGTGTCCAGCGCGCGGGGCACGGTGGAGATCGGCTTCATGGCCGCGCGCACCCGCAGCACCTCGCCCGTGCTCATGCCGCCCTCGATGCCTCCTGCCCGGTTGGTCCGCCGCCGGACGCCGGCGCCGGCCGGCTCGATCTCGTCATGCGCCGCGGACCCGCGCCGCCGGGCGGTGGTGAACCCGTCGCCGACCTCGACGCCCTTGATGGCCTGGATGCTCATCAGCGCGCCCGCCAGCTGCCCGTCGAGCCGCCGGTCCCAGTGCACGTGGCTGCCCAGGCCCGGGGGCAGCCCGTAGCCCAGCACCTCAACCACCCCGCCGAGGGTATCGCCGTCCTTGCGCGCCGCGTCGATCTCCTGCTGCATCGCCGCGCTCGCCGCCGGGTCACCGCAGCGCACCGGGTCCGCGTCGATCCGGTCCCGGTCTTGCGGCCCGGGCAGCAGCCCGGCTGGCGCGCTCACCGGCCCGATCGCGACCACATGGCTGAGCACCTCGATACCGAACGCCTGTGCCAGGTACTGCCGCGCCACCTCACCGACGGCGACCCGGGCGGCTGTCTCGCGTGCGCTGGCACGTTCCAGCACCGGCCGGGCATCGTCGTGCCCGTACTTCTGCATCCCGGCGAGGTCGGCGTGGCCGGGACGGGGGCGGGTGAGCGGCGCGTTGCGCGCCAGGTTCTCCAGCTCCGCGGGGGGAACGGGATCCGGGGACATAACGGTCTCCCACTTGGGCCATTCGGTGTTGGCCACCCGGATGGCCACCGGCCCGCCCAGGGTCGCGCCGTGCCGGGCCCCGCCGGTGATCTCCACCTCGTCCTGCTCGAACTTCATCCGGGCGCCCCGCCCGTAGCCGGCCCGCCGGCGGGCCAGCGCGGCGGCGATGCCGGCGGTGCTGATTTCCACGCCCGCGGGCACGCCGTCACAGATGGCCACCAGAGCCCGCCCGTGCGACTCCCCCGCGGTCAGCCAGCGAAACATGCGCACGATCCTGTCACGGCCCGGGGGGTGGCCAGGGTGTCGCGGTCCGATCGCCGGCTCATCCGCGGCCGCCGGGCCGGCCGGGCGGCACCACGGTGACCGCGATGCCGCGGCGCAGCCTGCCGCCCGCCGCGGTGAGCAGCGCACCGCTGACGCGGTGCACGGCCGCCGTGGCGGCGGCCGGATCGCACCCGGCCGCCAGGGTCACCCGCAGCGCCAGGTCGGCGGTCTGCTCATCGCCGGCGTCCGGCGCACCATCGCCGCCGGCGCTGCCGGAGGTCCCGGCCGGGGGCTCCTCCTCCGGGACGGAGCCGCCGAGCCAGCCGAAGTCCTCGCTGGAGCCTGGCCAGTCCGGGTCGGGCTCAGCCAGATCCGTGATCACCTGGTCCGGGGTGGTCAGGGCCGCCGCGGCGATCAGGGGCTCGGTGGCCAGGGCGGTCCGGAGCGCGGCCAGCACGTCGCGATCCTGGTGCGGCAAGGGCACGGGGCGCCCGGCGGCCAGCGCCGCCAGCCGGGCGCCGTCCACGGCCACGGGCACCGGCCCGGCCACGTCGATGACCACGGCGCTGGCCTCCTGGGTGCCCGCCAGCCAGGCGCGGGCGGCGGGGACCGGCACGGGACGCGCGTCGGGGCGCCACCGGGTCAGCGCGTCAAGGCACGTGAAGGCCAGGATGGCGGCCCGGCCGTCCTGTCCGATCAGGGTGGGCAGCGCCATCTCCGTGGACTTCTCCCGGCGCAGCACACGCTGGCCGTCGGCCGGAACGTCCCCGGTCCCGTCCGGGGCACCCCCGCCGTGTTCCGCATCGCCGCTGGCCTCGGCCGCAGCACGGCCGTCATCTCCCGCCGCGGGGACGCCGCCTTCCTCCTCGGTGACCACGGCGACCACCGGGACCAGCAGACGTGATGCGGCCAGCGCGCTCAGGGCGGCATGCTCACTGGCCCGCCCCGCGGCGTACGCGGCCAGCGCGGCAGCCACCGCCGGGTCAGCGGCCCCGTCGTCCCCGGGAAACTGCGGCTCCGCCGCGTTCAGCGTGCGCACGGCCTAACCTTAATGCGGCGCAGCGGCTGGTCAGCCCGGTCCCGGCCACTCCGAGGCGGCCGCCCGGCCTGGTCGCAGGCTCGCGACCTGGGTTGGCACGGCACCGGTTACGGTCAATTACATCCCCTGATTTGGCCACTGCTGGTGAAGCAGTTGAGGGGAAAATCTGCGTGTGAGAGTCTTTTGAGCGCACCGCAGGCCGACCGGAGGGGAGCGTGTGACGCAGGCTCAGCACATGGTCAGGATCATCGAACCGGGAACGCCGATGCAGAAGGTCATCCCGCCCCGCCTGGTCGAGCCCTATCTCACCGGGCGGCGCTCCGTGATCGCTGGTTACGTGTACCGGGCCCAGGACTGCGCCTTCCGCAGCCCGGGCGATTTCTACGATGCCCTGAACCTGGGCTACGAGGGATCTGACTTCACGGCCGAGCTCGCGGAGATCTATGTCATGCGCTGGCGTGCCCTGGACATGGACCCATCGCTGGCCGCTCCGCCGGCGGACAGCGCGAATGCCCTGCTCCGCCCGCGTATCCCCGAGTTCTACACGCTGCCCGTGCCGGTCCCGGTGGGCGCGGAGATCCACCGGATCGTGCCGGCCGGTGAGGAACTGATCGCCCGGTATGACGGCCAGGCCTGGCTGCGGCCGTCGAGGGGACTGTGAGCCCGATGCGCTTCCGTCTGATGGCCACCTACCGCGGTGTGCCGTACGAGGCGGGGGTGGGGCCCTCGGATGCGGACGTGGTCCTGTTCGCCGCCTGCCCGCCACCCGAGGATCTCGGTTTCGAGCCCTCCCCGGGGCACTGGCGCAAGCGGGTCATCCGGGCTGAGGTGGACGTGCTCTGGGAGTCGCGGCCGGTCGGCGTGTTCCACGGCGAGCCCTGCCTCGTGCTCGACGACCTAGGCGACCGGCTGCACATCACCTATCAGGGCAAGGACAGCAGGCGGGCCAGGGAACTGGGCTACTGGCAGGTGGACCGGGGCGTGTTCGAGCTGCTGACGCCGCGTGAGGAAGTGACCGGCCTCACCGAGGAGAAGGCGGAGAAGGGCCTGTCGCGGCGCAGCCCGCCGACGGCACGGCCACTGCCGTCCTACCCTTACAGCGCGCCGCCGTGGCCGCCGGCCTCCGCGGCGGCCACGGCTGACCGCGGGAACGATGGTTATCCCGCCGAGCCTGCCCTGGCCCGGGCGGGAGCCTGGAACGGGACAGCCCCGCCCCCCGGCGTTTACAACGGGAACGGGACGGCCCCGGCCAGCAGCGGGTACAACGGCAACGGGGCACCGGCAGGGACGGGCGGCTACGCGACGGCGCCCCCCGCGGGAACGGGCGGCTGGGCGGCCCCCGGCGCTCCCGGCAACTCGGCCGGCGCCAGCACCCAGCCCGGAGCGGGCGGCTGGATCCGCACCGGGTCAGCGCCCCCGGGGGCCGACGGGACCGGCATGGCCGACGGGACCGGCATGACCAACGGGACCGGCATGACCAACGGGACCGGCATGGCCAACGGGACCGGGGACTGGAACGGGACCGGGGCGCGGCCGTCGCGTGGCCGCGCGGCCGGGTCCGGCCGCCGGGCCGCGCGCAAGCAGCGGGTACAGACCCGGTCCATCTTCTCCGAACTGGCCGACCTGGCCGCGATCCCGCGGTCCGCGTACGCGCTGGAACAGGAGTCAGACGGCGCGATGTGCCTGATCAGGACGGCCGACGGCTTCGAGGTCTTCAGCGCGGCCGATGGTGCCCGGCACGAAGTACGCTCCTTCGACGACGAGGAGGCCGCGTACTTCTACCTGTTCGGCGTGCTGGCCGCCGAGGCGGTGCGGAACGGCTCGCTGGCGCCGCCCCGCTAGCACCAGCTGCCGGGCGGCCCGGGCGGGCCGCCCGGTGACCAGCTCCGGTAACACCGCCGCCGGTGACGCGATGAGCACGCCGAGACGGCGCAGGCCACGGGAGGTCCGGGCCTTGATCGTGCCGAGCGGCACATCCAGGCGCTCGGCGATCTCCCGCTGGGTCAGGTCGGCGTAGTACGCCATCTCGATGGCCTCCCGCTGCCGGGTGGGCAGCCGCGCCAGGGCGACCTGCATATCCTGCGTCTGCTCCACCCGGCTGGCGTCATCACGCCCGTCCGGCCCGGGCATCGACGCGGCATCCTCCAGCGAGACCGTCTCACGGTGCCGGGAGCGGAGGTGGTCGATGGCCCGGCGCCGCGCGATGGTGAGCACCCAGGCCTCCAGGCTGCGCTCCGGGTCGAACCGGCTGCGGAAGCGCCAGACCTCTGTGAAGACCACCTGCATGACGTCGTCGATGTCCGCGTCGGGTACCCGGCCACGCAGGTAGCGCCGCAGTACCGGGCCGAGTTCCGCGTAGCAGTCCCCGAACGCGTCCTCGTGGGCTTCGGCCAGGCGAACACCGAGTTCCCTGATCCTGTCTGCGCCCACGGCGCCACCTTCCCTTCCCCCGCCGGGCGGAATCCGGTGCTACCGGGGCCCAGACCGCCACGAACCAGGTGATACATGCGATAAACCGCTTCAAAAGTTATTCATAGTCTAGGTTCGGCTCTCGTGCAACCGGACACGGGGGTAGGCCCGAACTCCGGGGGTGACGATGCGCGGGCGCCCTGCGCCCAGCGCGCGCGGGCGGCGGGCGCGGGCGGCGGGCGCGCGCAGGACGGGCCGCGGGCACGCGTGGACAGGGCCGGAGGGGTGACGGTGGCTGGAGGAGACGGCGCGGTCATGCCGGGCGGCGCGGGGGGCCGCCGCGGTCGGCCGCGGCGCCAGCCGGGCCGGGCTGGACGAGGCGGTGGGTCAGTTGCGGCCCAGTGCCGCCAGTACCTCGGCTACCGCTCTGGGCAGCGTCTCGACCAGGCGGGCACCGTCAGGCAGGGCCGCGTGCGCCCAGCCGGGGCCGCCGAGCAGCAGCCGCGCACCGGGCCGGCGCGGCCGCAGGTCCGGCAGCGCCCGGGCATTCGCGCTCGCGGGCACCTGCGACCACAGGAACACGGCGGCCGGGCCGGTCCGCCGGACAGCGGCCGCCAGCGACCGGTAGGGCAGGTCGGCGCCGAGCACCCGGGCACCGACGCCGCGCTCGGCCAGCGCCGCCGCGAGCGCGTAGAGCGGGAGGCTGTGCTGCTCACCAGGGGCGCAGGCGAGCAGGACGGCCCGGTGATCGAGGCCGCCCGGCCGGGGCGGCCGGATGCTGGCCAGCGCGGCCAGGATGACCGCGGACAGCAGGTGCTCCGCCTCGATGCACTGGCCACTGTGCTCGTAGCGGGTGCCGATTCCGGACAGCACCGGGACGAGCAGGTCCTCCCAGGTGCGGACCACCCCGTCCCGGTCCAGGGCGGTCTGGATGATCTCGCCCATCAGCGTGTCGTCCATCGCGAGGGCCGCGCGGGCCAGCCCGCGGGCGGCGGCGGACGCGCCCGGCAGGGCGAGGCGCTGGCCGCCGGCCCGTGGCCCGGCCCGGTCCGGTCCGGGCCAGCGGGGGGCGTCTCGGCCGGGGCCGCGGTGTCGGCCAGCGCGGCCCGGGCCGCATCGGCGGGCGCCACGCCGCGCAGGATCAGCTTCTGCATCTGCTCCAGGCGGGTGATGTCGTCCGCCGTGTAGCGCCGGTGCCGGCCGGGGCTCAGCTCCTGGGCACCGATCCCGTACCGCCGGTTCCAGGTGCGCAGCGTGGACGGGGCGATCCCGAGACGGCGCGCCACCGTCCCGACACTGAACCCGACCTGATGCGCCATGACACATTCCCGACCTGAGCAGACGCCGCTCGACGCGCCCCGTGTTCCCGAACCTGGCTCTAGCAGGGCCATTCAACCCGGAATACCCGGCGCGGGACAAGCCGGGCGATCGGGGGCGGGGCCGCGGCCCATGTCCGCGGCCGGGCCGCACCGCGGCCGCGCCCGGGCCGGCTGGGCGGCCCTGGCCGCCATGGCCGTCGCCCAGGTGACCGCGTCGAAAGCCGGTCACCTGGTGTTCTTCGTCTGGCTTATCGTCGCCTTGCTGGCCGTGGTGGCGGTCGCATTCACAGCGGTCCGCGCGGGCTGGCGCCGGGCGGCCGGGGCGGCCGCCGCCGCCTTCCTGCTCGGGCTGGCCGCCGAGTGGACCGGGACCCGGACCGGCTTCCCGTTCGGCGCCTACCGGTACACCGGCCTGCTCCGCCCGTCGATCGGCACCGTGCCGCTCGCCGTCCCGCTGGCCTGGGCCGCGATGGGCCTGCCCGGTTACGCGGTCGGCTGCGCGGCCGCACGGGGCCCGGCCGGCCGCATCGCGGCCGGGGCCGTCGCGCTGACCGCCTGGGACCTGTTCCTGGATCCGCAGATGCTGCGGAACGGGTTCTGGCAGTGGGCCCATCCCGGGCCCTACCAGGGCGTCCCGCTGAGTAATTTCGCCGGCTGGCTGCTCGTGTCGGCCATCCTCATGGCCGTGTTCGATGCCTTGCTGGCCGCCACACCCCCGCTGTATCCCGGCCTGCTGGCCGCCTACACGGTCATGGCCGTGATGGAGACGGTCGGCTTCACCGCCGTCTTCCCGCACGGCCGCGCCATCGCGCTGGCCGGGGCGCTGGGCATGGGCATCCCGGCCGCGGCCGCCTGGGCCCGGCTGCGCCACCCGCTCGAAGGAGGGACCTGGAATGCGGCGGACCTGGAATGCGGCGGGCCGGAATGAGACGGCATGATGACTGAGGTCGTGGTGATCGGCGGCGGGGTGGGCGGCATGGCCACCGCCATCCGGCTGGCCGCCCGCGGGCACCAGGTCACCCTCTACGAGCGGCGCACCGAGCTCGGCGGCAAGCTGACCGAGCTGCGCCACCGCGGCTTCACCTTCGGCCTCGGCCCGTCCCTGCTCACGCTGCCCGGCGAATTCGGCGGGCTCGCCGCCGAGGCCGGCCGCAAGCTGGACGAGCTGGTCACGCTGCGGCCCGTGGACCCGGTGTGCCGCTACCACTTCGCCGACGGCAGCGTGCTGGACGCGGCCAGCGACCCGGCCGCGATGGCGGCCGCCGTGGACCGGCTGGCACCGGGCGAGGGCGCCGCCTGGCAGCGCTACGTCGCGTGGGGCGAGCGGTGCTGGGCGGCCAGCGAGCGCGCGTTCCTGGCCGGGCCGCTGGAGATGTCGTCACTGTCCCGGCGGTCAGCCAGCCCCGCCGACCTGCTGGCCTGTGCCCCCGGCCGGACCCTGGCCGGGCACGCGGCCCGGTTCTTCACCGATCCCCGGATGCTCCAGTACGCCTGCCGGTACGCTACCTACTCCGGTTCCTCGCCATACCAGGCCCCGGCTGCGCTCGGCTGCATCCCGTACCTGGAGCACGCCCGGGGCGCGTGGTACGTGCCGGGCGGCCTGGCCCGGCTGCGCGATGTCCTGGCCGTCCTGCTGGCCGAGACCGGCGTCGAGGTGCGCACCGAGACCATGGTGACCCAGGTGCTCAGCTCGGCCGGCGCCGTGACCGGGATCGTGGCGGACGGCGAGCGGATCGACGCCGGCCTGGTGGTCTGCGGCACCGACGCGGCCCGGCTGTACCGCGACCTGTACCCGCACCAGCCGATGCGGCGGCGCATCGGGCGGCTGGGGCCCTCCTCGTCCGGGCTCCTGATGCTGGCCGGCGTCCGCGGCCGCACCCCGGGGCTGGCGCAGCACAACGTGATCTTCTCGGCGGATTACCGGGCCGAGTTCACCGACATCTTCCGGCGCGGCCAGCCCCCGGCCGACCCGACCATCTACCTGGGCTGCTCGGCCACGGCGGACCCGTCAGCCGCCCCGGCGGGCCACGAGAACCTGGCCCTGCTGGTGAACGTGCCGGCCTGGCCCGGGCGGTGGGACCGGACGCCCCGCCAGTACCAGGAGCTGCTGCTGGACAAGCTGACGGCCGCGGGCATGGACATCCGCCCGCGGCTGCTGTTCACCAAGATGCTGACGCCCGCCGACTTCGAGCGGCGCTACGACGGCTGGCAGGGATCGATCTACGGGACGCCGCACCACGGCCGCCTGGCCCCGTTCCGGCGGCCTGGCAACCGCGGGCCGGTGCGCGGGCTGTACCTGGTCGGCGGATCCGTCCACCCGGGCGGCGGGCTGCCGCTGGTGGTGATCGGCTCGCGGATCGTCGCCGACATGATCACCGAGGACTGCGCCGGGGCGGGATCCTGATGCGCCTGCTCACCCTCGGGCAGGCCGCCGCGGCCGCGGTCGTGCTCACCCGGCTGGCCCGGGGCCGGTCGATGCGGCCGCCGCTGCGGCCCGGCGCCCGGCTGCCGGCCGG
This sequence comes from uncultured Actinomycetes bacterium, assembly GCA_963829725.1. Lineage (GTDB taxonomy): Bacteria > Actinomycetota > Actinomycetes > Streptosporangiales > Streptosporangiaceae > RYN-230. Next base: position 246,106 of record CAWHJW010000005.1, read on the forward strand.
CACAAGCGTCTCGGTGATCATCCCCGCCCGGGACGAGGCGGCCCGGATCACCGAGTGCATCCTCGCCGCCCTGGGTGATCCCGGCACCGGCGACGTGATCGTGGTCGATGACGAGTCGGCGGATGACACTGCGGCGGTCGCCGCCCGGGCCGGGGCACGGGTCATCCGCGGCGGGCCGCTGCCGCCCGGCTGGGTTGGCAAGCAGTGGGCCCTGCAGCAGGGACTCGAGGCGGCCCGGGGCGAGTTCGTGCTGGCCCTGGACGCGGACGCCCGGCCCCGCCCGGGGCTGGCCGCGGCCCTGGTCGCCGCGGCCGCCGCGGGCCCGTTCGACCTGGTCAGCGCGGGCCCCCGGTTCCGCTGTGACAGCGTTGCCGAGCAGGCCCTGCATGCGGCGCTGCTGGCCACGCTGGTCTACCGGTTCGGCCCGATCGGGCCGGCCCGCCAGCCGCCGCCGCACCGCCTGGTGCTGAACGGGCAGTGCCTGCTGGCCCGGCGGGCCGACCTGGCCGGGGCCGGCGGGTTCACGCCGGTCCGCGGCCACCTGACCGACGACATCGCACTGGGCCGCGCCCTGGCCCGGCGCGGCTGGCGGATCGGTTTCCTGGACGGGCGCGAGCTGCTGGACGTGGACATGCACGCCTCGGCCGCGGAGGTGTGGCGCGAGTGGGGCCGGTCGCTGCCGATGGCCGATGTCACCAGCCCCGGATGGCAGGCCGCCGACCTGGCGGTGCTGGGGCTGACGACCGCGCTGCCGCTGGCCCGGCTGCTGGCCCGCCGGCCGACCGCGCTCGACCTGGGCCTGCTCGCGTTGCGCGGCTGCATGCTCGGCCCGCTGCGCGCCAGCTACGCCCGGCCCGGGCCCGGGCTGTACTGCTCGCCGGTCGCCGACATCGCGGCCTTCACCCGGATGACCGGGGCGACGCTGCGGCCGGTGCGCACCTGGCGGGGCCGCAGCTACCCGGCGGCCGGGACGGCTATCACCCGGCGCGCCGGGACGGCCGCCGGCGGCTGGCCAGCGCCGCCATCCCGAACCGCAGCCCGATGAGCGACATCAGCGCGCCGGTCGCGGCCACCCGCAGCGCCGGGGCGAACAGCAACTGCGCCGCCGGGGCCGCGAACACCCCGGTCCGGGCGCCCAGCGCGAACGACCGGGTGGCCAGGGCCACGGCCGCGCACAGCGCGATACCGAGGGCGAAGGCAGGCGGGCAGAGCACGGCGAACCCGCCCGCGAAGGTGAGCACGCTGCGGCCGCCGCGCAGCCGGGCGAAGGCCGGCCAGGCGTGCCCGGCCATGGCCGCGGCGACGGCCACGTACGCCGCGGGCTCGCCGCCGAGGAGCAGGCCCAGCAGCCCGGCGGCCGTTCCCTTGAGCGTGTCCCCGGCCAGCACCGGGACCGCGCCGGGCCAGCCGAGCTGGTCCTTCATATTCCAGAAGCCCGGGTTCCCGTCGCCCACCTGGCGCGGGTCGAACCCGCGGGCGCGCGCGACGAGCACCGCCACCGGGATCGAGCCGAGGGCGTAGCCGCCGGCCGCGGCGGGCAGCCAGGAGTCAATCATGATCGCCTCATTCCATCTCACCCGCTACCCGCGCGGGAAGGCCGGCCACGCCGCGAGCCGGATGGCCTTCGACCGCCCGGTGCTGGCCGGGACCGGCGGCCTGCGGTTCGCCAGGCTGCTCGGGACCGGCCGGGGCGCGGCCCTGAGCCTCGGCGCCGACCTGCGCCGCTGGGGGCTGTTCGCCGTCTGGGAAGACGACGCGGCACTGGACCGCTTCCTCGCCGAGTCGGCGGTGCCGGCCGGCTGGCGGGAAGCCGGGCAGGAGACGTGGTCGGTGCGGCTCCGCTACGCCGGCGGCCACGGCCGGTGGGGCGGCCGTGACCCGTTCGGCGGCATCACCCCGGTCGTGCTTTCTCCCGGGGAACGGGTCGCCGTGCTCACCCGCGCCACGATCCGGCCCCGGCGGCTGGTCCGCTTCTACCGCGCGGTGCCCGCGGTTGACCACGCCCTGGCCAGCGCGGACGGGTGCCTGCGCGCGGTCGGCATCGGGGAATGGCCGGTGGCCCGGCAGGCCACCTTCAGCCTGTGGCGGGACACGGCCGCGATCCGCGACTTCGCCTTCCGGGCGGGCCCGCACCGGACCGTGATCAACCGGACCCGCGAGGAGGACTGGTACGCCGAGGAGTGCTTCGCCCGGTTCGTCCCGTACGGCTCGGCCGGGGCTTGGGACGGGGAGGATCCGCTGCGGCCGGGCTGAGCTCCCGGGTGGCGTCACGACAGCCCGGTGGCGGCCGCCGGGGCGGCCGCGGCGATGATCTGCTCGGTGACACCCGCCCGGGCCAGGTCGCGGGCCAGCAGGCAGCCCCGGGTGATAGCCCGGGCCCGCGCCGAGCCGTGCGCGATGACCACCGTGCCCGCCAGGCCGAGCAGGGCCGCACCGCCATGCGCGTCGGAGTCGAAGCGTTCCGCCAGGGCGCGCAGCCGCCGCCGGTTGGCGGCCTGGGCGAGCGCGCCCGCCGGGCCTGCCGTCAGCGCGGCCCGGGCCTCGGTCAGCGCCAGCCGCAGGCTGCCCTCGATCGTCTTGAGCGTGACATTCCCGGTGAACCCGTCGGTGATCACCACGTCCGCGGCGGCGGTCAGCAGGTCCCGTCCCTCCACGTTGCCGATGAACTTCACCGGCGCGGCGTCCAGCAGCGACTGCGCCCGGCGGGCCAGCCGGTTCCCCTTGCCGGGTTCCGAGCCGATGGTGAGCAGGCCGACGGTGGGCGATTCGATGCCGAGCACGGTGGCGGCGTAGGCCGTGCCCAGGACCGCGAACTGGGCGAGCATCTCCGGTGTCGGGTCCGCGGTGGCCCCGGCATCCAGCAGCACGACCGGGTGCGGGGTGGCCGGCAGCAGCACGGCGATGGCCGGGCGGGCTACCCCCGGCACGCAGCCCAGCCGGGCCAGCGCGGTGGCCACGGTGCCCCCGGTGGATCCCGCCGACACCAGCGCCACGGCCCGGCCGCTGGCCACCAGGCCGCAGGCCACGGCGGCGCTGGTGCCGGGCTGGGACCGCAGCCGTACCCCGCTGTCGCCCATCGGGATGACGTCCGGGGCGTGCACGACCTCGACCTCCGTAGCCGCCCCGCAGCCCCTGAGCAGGTCAAGCAGCAGCTCCGCGTGACCGGCCAGGATGACCTGGGCGCCATGCTGCCGTACCGCCGTCACGGCCCCGGCCACCAGCTCAGCCGGACCATGATCACCGCCCATGGCGTCGAGCACGACCGGTCCGTCGGATCCGTGCATCAAGCCCTCCTCACAGCTGCCTTTCCTGTGTTCGCTCCCGGTGACACCGGCGGTTGCAGCCCGGCCTGGCCACGCCGCCGCTGGTCAGGCCGCCGCGAAGGCGCTCTCGGCCAGCAGGTCGGCCGCATCGCCGAGCGCGGCGGCCAGGTGGACCCGGGCGGGCAGCGCGGACCGCTGCCAGCCCGGGCCGCCGGCCACCAGCCGGGCCGTCGCTGGCAGGCCGTCCAGCAGGGCCGGGTCCGCGGTGACCGGCATCTGGGACCACACGAACACCGCCGCTGCCTGCACGGCGCGGACCGCATGGGCCAGCGCCGGCCGCGGCACCCGGCCGCCAAGCTGCCGGACGTTGACGCCCCGGCCAGCCAGTTCCGCGTGCAGCGCGTAGACCGGCAGCACGTGCTGCTCTTCCTCGGCGCAGCCCAGCAGCACCGGGCGCAGTGCCCGGGCCGCCGGGGCCCGGGTGATGACGTCGAGCAGCGCCGCGAGCAGGCAGCCGGACAGCATGTGCTCGGCGGCGCCGTGCCCGACGGCGTGCGGCGGGCGGGCGCCGACATCGCGCAGCGCAGGGACGGCGAGTTGCTGCCAGCCCGCGGTCACGCCGCGGCGGGCAAAGGCGTCACGGAACGTCGAGATGAGCAGGGGCGCGTCGAGAGCCTCGGCCGCCCGGATCACCAGGGCGGCGGGCACGTCCCCGTCCGGGCCAGGCCTGGCTCAGGCCTCCCGCCCGGGCGGCCCCGGCGCTGGCGGCCAGGGCCTGCTCGCTGCCGCCCGGCGCGGCCAGCGTGGCGAGGGCAGCCGCCTGGGCGGGCGGTATCCCGGTTTCCACCAGTGCCCGCATGGCCCGCAGCCGGGCCAGGTCGGCTGCGGTATACCGGCGGTGCCCGCCCGGGCTGCGGCCGGACGGGCCGATTCCGTGGCGGCGCTCCCAGGTCCGCAGGGTGCCCGCCGGGATGCCGAGCTGGCGGGCGGCCCCGCTGACCGTGAACACCGGCTCAGCCGGCCTGGCGCGGCGGTGTTCACGATCCGGGCAGCCTGACTTCGACCCGCCGCTCGGCCCGGGCCGCGCGGCGGGCCGCGGCCAGGTGCCGGGCGAAGATCGCCGCGCGGCGGCGGCGGGGCAGCCGGATCCGGCGGTGCAGCACCGCGAACCCGCAGCGCTCGATCTCGTCGAGGATGCCGCCGTAGAGTTCCAGCGCCGCCCGGATGCACGGCTGCGAGGACGGCGCGAGCAGCGCCACCCCGGGCAGCGCCGCGGCGTAATGAGCCCGGGCCCGTGCGGTCTCGAACGCCAGCAGCTCGCGGACCGCCGCCGTCGGCGCACCGCCCGCCAGGTCGGCCGGCCCGACCCCGAACCGGGCCAGGTCGGCCGCGGGCAGGTAAACCCGGCCGCGGCGCAGGTCCTCCGCCACGTCCCGGATGAAGTTGGTCAGCTGGAACGCCAGCCCCAGCTCGCGGGCGGGCCCGCGGGCCGCCACCGGGTCGGCGGGCTCCAGCACCGGCAGCATCATCGTGCCGATGACCGCGGCCGAGCCCTCCATGTAGGCCAGCAGGTCGGCATAGCTCTGGTAGGACGTCACGGTGAGGTCGGAGGCCATGGAGGCCAGGAAGGCCCGGAAGTCCGCCTCGTGGATGCGGAACGAGCGGACCGTGTGCACGACGGCCGCGAGCACCGGGTCGTCACACCGCCCGCCGCCCAGGTAGCCGAAGAACCGGTCTTCCCAGTCACGCAGCTCGGCGGCGCGCCGGGCCGGGCTGAGCCCGGGGTCGAACGCGTTGACGATCTCATCGGCGTAGCGGGCGAACCCGTACAGCGCGTGCACGTGCGGGCGCTTCCAGCCGGGCAGTAGCTGGGTCGCCAGGTAATAAGAGGTGCCGTGCCGGTAGTTGAGCTGGCGGCACCGTTCGTAGGCCGCGGTCAGCGTCCCCGCCGCCAGCGCGGCCGGCTTCGGCGCGCCCGGGACGGGCACCGCCGGGCCGGGCCCGGCCGCCGCCGCGGGCCGCCGCAGCCGCAGGTGCTGCCGGGGCCCCTCCCGTAGCTCGGTCATGACCGGGCACCGGCCAGCACGGTCTCGGCGGCCAGCCGCCCGGAGATCAGCACCATCGGCACGCCTATCCCGGGCGTCGTCCCGGCTCCGGCGAAGTAGAGGCCGGGCACCCGGGCCGCGCGGTGCCCGGGGCGGAACCAGGCCGTCTGGGTCACCCGGTGATCCAGGCCGAACGGCGTCCCGGCGGTATGCCCGCGGGCCGCCCAGCCCGGCGGGTCGATGAGCATCTCGGCCCGGGCGCGGCCCAGGTCACCGTAGCCCAGCCGGTCCAGGCGGCCCAGCAGCCGGGCCCGCAGCCGCGGCGTCATGGTGGCCCAGTCGTGCCCGCCGGCCAGGTTCGCGGTCGGCTCCAGCACGCTCAGCGTGGCGTGCCCGTCGGGTGCCGCGTCCGGGTCCTGGCTGGGCGCCGTGACGAGCAGGCTGGGATCCGGCCCGGGCTGCACGTCGCCGCGCCGGGTGAGCGCGTCGAACGTGCCCGCCCAGTCCCGGCCGAGGTGCAGCGTGTGGTGCGCCTGGCCGGGCCGCTGATGGTCCAGGCCGAAGTGCGCCACCAGGCAGGACGGGGCGAACCGCGGGCGGCGGAGCCGCCAGTCGGCCGCGCCGGGCGGCAGCAGGCCCCGCTGCGCGGCCGGCAGGTCGCCGGCCACCACCACGCTGGCCGCGGGAAGCAGCTCACCGCCGGCCAGCCGTACGCCGGTGACCCCGGAACCGCTGGCCAGGACCCGCTCGGCGCGGGCGCCGTAGTGCAGCTGCGCCCCGGCCTTGACCGCCACGTCGGCGAGCGCCCGCGCCGTGGCGTGCATCCCGCCGCGGCGCGGGATGTAGACCCCGCCGATGGTGTCCATGTATGCGATCACCGCGTAGATCCCCGGGGCCCGGGCCGGGTCCAGCCCGACGTAGAGCGCCTGGAACGTGTGCGCCTGGACCAGCCGCGGGTCGGTGAGGTAGTGCCCGGCCAGGGAGTTCATCCGGCGCAGCGCGCCCAGCCGGGCCAGCCGGGCCATCGGCCCGGGCTGCCACAGGTCCCGGAGCCGGGCGAAGTCACGGGCCACGAACGGGCCCCACTCGGCCTCGTGCAGCCGGGCCAGCTGGCGCCGGAAGCGCAGGTAGCGGCCCACCTCGCCCGGCCCGGACAGGCGCCGGACCTCGGCGGCCATCCGCTCGGCGCCGGGCAGCACGTCGAGGTGCGACCCGTCGTGGAAGGCCAGCCGGTAGTACGGGTCCAGCTCGGCCAGCGGAAGCCAGCTGGCCAGCTCCTCCCCGGCCGCGCCGATGGTCTCCTCGAGCACCTCCGGCATGGTCAGCACGGAGGGCCCGGTGTCGAAGCGGTAGCCGCCGACGGTGGCGGTGCCGCAGCAGCCGCCGGGCTCGCGGCCCGCTTCCAGCACGGTGACGTCGCGCCCGGCCGCCGCCAGGTGGATCGCCGCGGCCAGCCCGGCCAGCCCGGCGCCGATGACGACGGTCTGCCCGGCCATCTCAGCGGCCCCGCCAGGTCGCCCGGCCGGCCAGGCCGAGCAGCGCGGCCTGCGCCTGCGCGGGCACCCTGGCTTCCGCGTCCAGCGCGGCCCGCGCCCGGCCGGCCAGGCGGCGATCCGGCGTTCCACGGCGTCGAGCGCCCCGCAGCCGGCCAGCACCGTGCGCACCCCGGCGATGTCCTCGTCGGTGGCGCACGGGTGGCCGGCCGCGGCGTCCAGGACCCGCCGCTCCGCAGGCCCGGCCATCTGCCGGCCCAGCACGAGCAGCAGCGTCTGTTTGCCCTCCCGGATGTCCTCACCGGCCGGCTTGCCGGTCACGGACGGATCCCCGAACACGCCCAGCAGGTCATCGCGGAGCTGGAACGCCTCGCCCAGCGGCAGGGCGTAGCCGGACAGGAACGCGTCGTCGTCCAGGCCGGCCACCGCGGCCCCGAGCTGCAGCGGCCGCTCGACCGTGTACTTCGCCGACTTGTAGCACGCGATCCGGCCGGCCGTGGCGGCGTCGGCCGCCCCGCGGCGGGAGTTGACCAGGTCGAGGTACTGGCCGCCGGTCACCTCGGCCCGCAGCGTGGTGAACAGGCGCAGCACGGGGGCGAGCCGGTCCGGGGGCAGGCCGGCGTCGGTGATGGCCGCGTCGGCCCAGGTGAAGGCCTGCAGGCCGAGCACCAGGGCGGCAGCCCATCCGAACTGGGCGCTTTCCCCGGCCCAGCCGGAGCGCGCGTGCAGCCCGGCCAGCGCCACATGCGCGGCCGGCGCCGCAGCGCCGGACGGCCGAGCCGTCCATGAGGTCGTCGCAGATCAGTGCGCAGGCGTGCAGGAACTCCACCGCGCAGCCGACGCGGAGCGCGGCGTCCGCGGCCGGCCCGCCGGGGTCCCCGCCGGCCGCCCGGAACCCCCAGTACACGAAGGCCGGGCGGAGCCGCTTGCCCGGTCCCAGGATGAGCTGGCCGAGCACGTCGCGGAACGGGGACAGATCCTCCCCCAGGAAGCCTGCCTCGCCCAGCCGCCTGCTGAGCATGGCGCCCAGCTCGTCCTCGACCCGCTGGCGCGGCCAGGAATCGTCGAGGCAGGCCGCCGGGACCTCGCCGAGTTGTGCAGTCACGATCCGGCGGTCCTCTCGTCGGGAATTGCCGTTACTGGGTCCTTCGCTGCGGGCCCCGGCCACGGTTGCAGAGCCAGCTCAGAGCCTCCGGTTCGCCCGGTCCTGGCTACGCTGGGTTACGCTCAGCATGCGCGCCCCACGCCCGGCCAGGGCCCCGGCCGGCGCAGGAATGACCGCTGAGAGTAGCCGGAAACTTACCTATAGCCACAAGAGGTTACGGATGAGCGCACTACCGCCGGGCTTGATGAACTTCGCCCTCATCCGCGGCCGGGGCCGCTATGGTTCAAAGGCCGGCGGGGCTGACGGTCCCCCGCTCCCCAAGCAGCCCCGCCGGCACTTGACCGTCACCCGGCTGCCGCTGCCGCGCCCGGCTGCGGCCTGGGATAACGCAGGAAAGCTGAGATGGCCTCGATGACGGACGCCCAGACCCCGCTGAGCGGTTCCCAGTATGAGATCTCGGCGGGCGACTACCGGGCCACGGTCACCGAACTCGGGGCCGGCCTGCGCCAGCTGCGGCACCGAGGTGTGCCGCTGATCACCGAGTACCCGGCGGACATGCTCCCGCCGGCGGCGGCCGGGCAGCTGCTCTGCCCCTGGCCGAACCGGGTGGACGGCGGCCATTATGCCGTTGACGGCGTGCATTACCAGCTGGACCTGTCGGAGCCGGGCAACCAGAACGCGATCCACGGCCTGACCCGGTGGTCGGGCTGGACGGCCGCCGCGCACAGCGCCACGCAGGTCAGCCTGCGGCATGTGCTGCTCGGCCACCAGGGGTATCCGTTCTGCCTGGAACTGGAGGCCAGCTACCAGCTGGACCCGGGCGCTGGCCTGCAGGTGAGCATCGGGGCGCGCAACGTCGGCTCGGCCGCCGCGCCCTACGGGACGGGATCACATCCGTACCTGGCGGCCGGTCCCGCCCCGGTGGACAGCTGGGAGCTGGCGCTCCCAGCGGCGCTGTGGCAGCCTGGCGGTGACCGCGGCATCCCGGTCGGCGCGCCCCAGGATGTGACCGGCACCGAGTTCGATTTCCGCACGCCGCGGCCGCTCGGCGATACCCGGCTCGACCACGCGCTCACCGGCCTGGCCCGCGACGCGGACGGCCGGGCCTGGGCACGGCTGTCCGCCGGCGGCACCGAGCTGGCCCTGTGGGCCGGGCCCGGTTACGGATGGTTGCAGGTGTTCACCGGGGATGCGCTGGGGCCGGGGCACCGCCGCCGGGCCCTGGCCGTCGAGCCGATGACCTGCCCGCCCAACGCCTTCGTCTCCGGGGTGGACCTGCTCATGCTGGAACCCGGGGACAGCGTGACGCACACCTGGGGTATCGAGGTGACCACGGGCTAGCCGGCAGGCGGCCCGCCCAGGCCGCCGCCCGCCAGCCGGGCCAGGTCCTCCGGGGTATCCACGTCGTCCGGCTGCCCGGTGTCCCCGCACTCCACCACCGTGACCAGGTCCGGGTGGGCCCGCAGGAACGGCCGGGCGCCCACGTCCCCGACGGCCAGGCGGAGCACCTCCGGCCAGTGCCCGCGGGCCAGCAGCACCGGGTTGCGCGGCCGCCCCTGGTAGGTGGCCACCGCCACCCCAGCTCCCGCGGCGTGCGCGGCGATCAGCCTCCGGACCGCCTCCGCGCCCACCAGTGGCTGGTCCACCAGGGCCACTACCGCCGCCGTGCAGCCGGCCGGCACCGCCCGCAGGCCCGCGGCCAGGGACGAGCCCATGCCGCTGGGCCAGTCCGGGTTGACGGCCGTGATCACCCCCGGCAGGGTGACCGGCGCGGCGCCGGTCACCACCACGACGGGATCGGCGCCCCCGCCGGCCAGCACCCGGGCCCCGTGATCGACCAGCCGGGCTCCGCCCACCTCGACGAGTGCCTTGGGGCGGCCCAGCCGGCGGCCTGCCCCGGCGGCCAGCAGCACGCCGGCCACCTTCGGGCCTGTGGTCATCGCGGCGCCCCGTTCCTGGCGCCAGGCACTCGTCCCGGCCGCCGCGGAGCCGGTCACCCGTGGTGGATCCGGCCGGAGGTCACCGTCAGTGGCTGCCCCGAGCCGCCCCAGCGGAGCTGGATCAGCTCGGCCGCCACGGACACGGCGGTCTCCTCGGGCGTGCGCGCACCCAGGTCCAGCCCGATCGGCGAGCGGAGCCGGGCCAGTTCCGCCTCGGTCAGCCCCGCCTCGCGGAGCCGGTCCAGCCGGTCGGAGTGCGTCCGGCGGCTGCCCATCGCGCCGATGTAGGAGGCGGGGGTGCGCAGCGCCACCTCGAGCACCGGCACGTCGAACTTGGGGTCGTGGGTTAGCACGCAGATGACGGTCCGCTCGTCCACCGGGGTGCGGGCCAGGTACCGGTGCGGCCATTCCACGACCACGTCATCGGCCTCGGGAAAGCGCGCCCTGGTGGCGAAGATCGGCCGCGCGTCGCACACCGTGACGTGGTACCCGAGGAACTTCCCGGCCCGCGCCACCGCGGCGGCGAAGTCGATCGCGCCGAACACCAGCATCCGCGGCGGCGGCGCGAACGAATGCACGAACACGGCCAGCTCGTCGCCGCGCCGCTCACCGTGCTCGCCGTACCGGCGGACCGCGGTCAGCCCCTGGGCGAGCATGCCGCGGGTGTCGTCGTCCACCGCCTGGTCCAGCCGGTCCCCGGCGCCCAGGCTGCCGCTGGCCCGGTCCTCGTCGGCCCAGATCACCCGGCGCGCGCCGACCTGGCCCGGGCCCTCGATGAGGGTGGCCACGGCCACCGGCTCCCCGGCCCGGATCGCCGCCACCACGTCGCCGAGTTCGGGAAACGTCTCCGCGCTGACCGGCTCCACGAACACGTGCAGGATCCCGCCGCAGGTCAGCCCGACCGCCAGCGCGTCATTGTCGCTGACCCCGTAGGTCTCCAGCACCGGCTGCCCGGTCGCCACGGCCTGCTGGGCCACCTCGTACACGGCACCTTCCACGCAGCCGCCGGACACGCTGCCGATGACCTCGCCCACGGCGGACACCGCCATGGCCGCGCCGGGCTCCCGGGGCGCGCTCCGGAAGGTGCGGACCACCGTGGCCAGGCCGAACGCCTCGCCCGCGTCCCACCACTTCGTGATCGGGTCCAGGATGTCTCGCAACCGCTCACCTCTGCCGTCGTCACCGGCCGCACGCGCGGCCGGCCGGGACCTTGACGTCAGGGTACGTTCACCTAACCCTGTGGCGCCACGCCCGGCGGCCCGCGGCGGCTGGCCGGCCCGCCCCATGCGCCGTTACTCGACGATCTTCGAGATGGGGATTTCCAGGATGTCCCGGGCCCCGGCCGCGCGCAGCGCCGGGATCAGCGTGTTCACCCCGCGCTTGGGCACCACGGTCTCGACCGCGTTCATGCCGCCCCGGGCCAGCGCGGTGATCGTCGGCGAGGACATGGCGGGCAGCATCCCGGTCACCTCGTCCAGCCGGTCCGCCGGGACGTTGAGCTTCAGCAGCACGTTGCCCCGGGCCCGGATGGCGCCGGACAGCAGCAGCATGATGTCCTCCATCGCGCTGCGCTTCTCCGTGTCCGCGAAGGCCATCGTGTTGGCGATCAGCTCGGTGTAGCTGGTCAGCAGGGTGTCCAGGATGCGCAGCCCGTTGCGGCGCAGCGAGGAGCCGGTCTCGGTGAGGTCCACGATGGCGTTGACGATGTCGGGCACCTTGGCCTCGGTGGCCCCGTGCGACGGGATGACCATGGCCTTGACGCCGTTCGCCTCCAGGTACCGCGCGGTCAGGGCGGGCAGCTCGGTGGAGATCCGGACGCCCTCGGGCAGGTCGGTGACGGACTGCCAGGGTGAGCCCTGGGGCACCGCGAGCACCACCCGGATCGGCTGCGCCGTGACCTTGGAGTAGTGCAGCTCACCGAGCGAGGCCACCTCAGCGCCGGTCTCGGTGATCCAGTCCCGGCCGGTGATGCCCAGGTCGAAGAGACCGCGCTCGATGTAGGACGGGATCTCCTGGGGGCGCAGGAACCGCACCCGCTCGATCCGCGGGTCATCGATGGAGGCGTGGTAGTCGCGGTCCGAGGAGCGGCGGACGGTCAGGTCGGCCGCGTCGAAGAGATCGAGAGTGGCACGCTCCAGCGAGCCCTTGGGCAAGACCAGGGATAGCACGGCACAAGCCTTTCATGCGCAACGGAACCGTCATTGGCCAGTGAGTAACCCCGCCCGGTCAATGTCGTGGCCGGGGAGTTCCTTCCGGCGCAGCCAGCCCGGTGCCCCGCAGCGAGCGCAGCACGAGTGCGGTGTCGAGCGCTGCCACGACCGCCTCCCAGCCCTTGTCCTCGCGGCTGCCGTCCAGCCCGCTCCGGTCGCGGGCCTGCTCCAGGGTGTCACAGGTCAGCACCCCGTTGCCAACCGGTTTGCCAGCGTCGAGGGCGACCCGGGCCAGCCCGTAGGTCACTGCGTCACATACGTACTCGAAGTGCGGCGTGCCACCGCGGATCACCGCGCCCAGGCAGGCCACCGCGTCATGGCCGCGGGCCAGTTCGGCGGCCACCACGGGCAGCTCCACGGCTCCCGGCACCCGGACCACGCGCGGGTCATCGATCCCGCATTCCTTCGCGGCGGCCACCGCCCGGTCCACCAGGGCGTCGGTGATCTCGGCGTGCCAGCGGGTGGCCACGATGGCCAGGGTCAGCCCGGCGGCGTCCACCGCCTGCCCCGCCGGGCGGCCGGCACCGCTCACTGTGTTTCCCCTGACGTCCGCGTTTCCCCTGACGTCCGCGCAATCCGGCGAAAACCCAGGCACCGGATGGCGCTCACCGGGCACCTGCCAGCCCGCTGGCTTCCGCGGCGGGCATGGCGGGCAGCCCGTCGATGAAATGGCCGAGCCGGTCCCGCTTGACGGTGAGGTAGCGCAGGTTCTCCGGGGTGGCCGCGGCCGGCAGCGGCACCCGGCCGGTCACCTGCACGCCGAACGCGGACAGCCCGCTGACCTTCTCCGGGTTGTTGGTGAGCAGGCGGACCGACCGCACGCCCAGGTCGGCGAGGATCTGCGCGCCCGCCGAGTACTCCCGGGCATCCGCGGGCAGGCCGAGTTCCAGGTTGGCGTCCACCGTGTCGGCGCCCGCGTCCTGCAACTGGTAGGCCCGCAGCTTGCTGAGCAGGCCGATGCCCCGGCCCTCGTGGCCGCGGAGATAGAGCACGACCCCGCGGCCCTCGGCGGCGATCGTCGCCATGGACGCCTCCAGCTGCGCCCCGCAGTCACAGCGCCGGGAACCGAACACGTCGCCGGTCAGGCACTCGGAATGGGCCCGGACCAGGACGTCGCTGCCATCACCGAGATCGCCGAGGACCAGGACAAGATGCTCGGTCGCATCGACCGAATTCCGGTAGCCGAGGGCGCGCCAGGTGCCGTGGGCGTTCGGCAGCGTGGTCTCCACCATCCGGTGGATCATGAGCTCGGACCGGCGCCGGTAGTCGATGAGCTGGGCGATGGAGATGAGCGAGAGGCCGTGCTCGTCGGCGAATGCGCGCAGCTGCGGGAGCCGCGCCATGGTCCCGTCATCGTTCACCACCTCGGCGAGCACCCCGGCCGGGGTGAGCCCGGCCAGCCGGGCCAGGTCCACGGCCGCCTCGGTGTGCCCGGGCCGCCGCAGTACGCCCCCCTCGGCGTAGCGGAGCGGGAAGATGTGCCCCGGGCGGACGATCTCGTTTGGCTCGGTGGCCGAGTCCGCCAGGGTCCGCACCGTCCGCGACCGGTCCCCGGCCGAGATCCCGGTGGTCACCCCGTCCAGGGCGTCCACGCTGATGGTGAACGCGGTGCGCATCCGCTCGGCGTTGTGCGGGGTCATCAGCGGCAGCTGCAACCGGTCCAGCACGTCCCCGGGCAGCGGCACGCAGATCACCCCGCTGGTGTGCCGGATCATGAAGGCCATCAGCGCGGGCGTCATCTTGCTGGCCGCGACGATGATGTCGCCCTCGTTCTCCCGGTCAGCGTCGTCCACGACCACCACCGGCCGGCCGGCCGCGATGTCGCTGATCGCCCGTCCTACGTCGTCGAGCATGCTCTCCCCGCCCGGCTCCTCACGTGCCGCCGCGGGCGGCCCGGTCACCGGCCGCGTGGCCGCCTGGGCGGCCCCGCCGGCCCGGCCGGCTCCGGGACGCTCGCCGTGTAGCCGGCCAGCATCTCGCTGGTTACCGCGCTGCTGCTCATGACCGGCCTCCCTGTGGCCCGGCGTCCGCCGGAGCCAGTCCAGGAGCGCCGCCCAGCAGGCGCTCCACATATTTGGCGATCACGTCCACCTCCAGGTTCACCGGGGCGCCGGGCTGAACCCGCCCCAGCGTGGTCAGCTCCAGCGTGGTCGGGATCAGGCTCACCTCGAACCAGGGCTCCGGCGCGGCCGCCGTGCCCGCGTCGCCGAGCCCGGACACGGTCAGGCTCACGCCGTCCACCGTGACCGACCCCTTGTGCACCACGTAGCGGGCCAGGGCGGGCGGAACCGAGATGCGGACCACGTCCCAGTGCTCGGCCGGCGCCCGGGACAGGGTCAGGCCGGTCCCGTCCGCATGGCCTTGCACCAGGTGGCCGCCGAGTCGGCCGCCCATCTCGACCGGCCGTTCCAGGTTGACCGGGGATCCCGGCTGGAGCGCGCCGAGGCTGCTATGGTCCAGCGTCTCCGCCATCACGTCGGCGGTGAATGTCTTGTCCGTCGAATCGGTCACGGTCAGGCAGACCCCGTTGACTGCGATCGAGTCCCCGTGCCGGGCCTGGGCCGTGACGACGGGGCCCCTTACGGTGAGCCGGGCGGCGCCGGGCAGCCGCTCAACGGCGACCACCTCGCCGAGTTCTTCCACTATCCCGGTGAACATCCGCGATGTCCTCTCCTCGGAGCCGTCCTGCCCGTCGGCTCCGGGGTGACGCGGACGCGCCTGCACGGTGACAGCCATGGCTGCCCTCCGCGCGCGTGCTTCCTCCCATCCGGACTTTCACCGTCGGTCCCGGAGTTCCACCGGATCAGCCGGCTGCGGACGCTAGGCGCCTGCGGCCGGGTCGCGGACTATCACCGCCGGCTCGGATTTCCACCGACCCCGGAGCACGCTTAACTGCTGAAACCAGTGTGCCACGGGAGGTATTCCGCGGCGCCGGCGCCGTCCTCCGGCCGGCGTCAGGCTGGGGTGAAGGAGGCGGAGCACCGCGCGGTGGCGCTGCCCCGGGTCACGGTGACGTCCAGCACCACCCGGGAGCCCGTCCTGGCGCCGCTGATGTAGTAGGCGATGGTGGCCCTGCCCTGGCAGCTGGCGGTGCCGACTTCCGGGTGCCCGCCCCCTTGTAGTGGGCGACGGCAGTAATCGAGGCCCCGGGCGGCCGTCCGCAGCCCGAGTACCTGCTCCGCGGTCTTCCAGTCGCGGCGATGGCCCGCTGCGCCGCGGCCAGCCTGACCCGGTGCGCGCACACCGCGGTGCGCAGCGCGTCCTCGACCTTGTCCTTCGGGTTTGGGGATCCTGCCGCCGTCATACTCGGGCCACAGGTTCTGCACCGACCGCGGCGAGCCGCCGATCTCCAGCCGGATCAGGTGGTCTTCCTCGTGCAGTGCCGGCCGGCAGTGCGTTCACGCTGCGGCGCTGCAGTGCCGCCCCGGCCGTCACCGCCGGGGCGGCGGCCGGCCCAACCCCACCACAACCACCTCCGGCCCTCTATCCCCCTCAGCCCGCACGCTCACCCGGCCACGGGCCTCATCCGCGCCGTCCTCAGCCACCAGTCCCAGGCCCCGGTCACGTCGCCCCGTTTTGTCAGTGCCGGCCGGTAATATCGAACGTGACATCGAGTTGATGGCCTGGCCTGCTGATTGGCTATTGGTTCGCGTTATGGGAGGGAGGTGGGCGGCATGTGCACCACGGGGCCCGGGTTCACCTCTCCTGCCGGGGCGCTGGCCGCCGTGCGGGACGGGCTGGAGTACCTGAACTCGGTGGATACCGCCGGGCTCCCGGCCGCAGTGCAGGCGGACTGCCTGCGCGGCCTGGCGCGGGCCGAGGCGGCGCACACCGCGGCGCAGGCCCGCATCCTGGGCGCGTTCAGCTCCGGCGGCGGGTATGAGCAGGATGGGCAGGGATCAGCGCGGGTGTGGCTGCGCTGGCAGGCCCGCATCACCCGCGGCGCCGCCGCCGCGGCCACCGGGTGGATGCGCCGGCTGGCCGCTCACCCGGCCGTCGGCCACGCGTTAGCCGGCGGCGGCCTCTCCCCGTCCTGGGCCCGGGAGATCTGCCGCTGGAGCGACGAGCTCCCCGCCGGCCGGCGGCCGGCGCCGATGACATCCTGCTGGCCGCCGCGGCCGGCGGCGCGGACCTGGCTGGCCTGGCCGCCCTGGCCGAGGAGATCCGCCGCCGCTGCGCCGGGCCGGATGAGGACGGGGACGACGGGTTTGAGGACCGGAACGTGTGGCTGGATGTCACCTTCGGCGGGGCCGGGCGGCTGACCGGGGACCTCACCCCCGGCTGCGCGGCCGCGCTGCCGGCTGTCTTAGACGCGTTAGGGAAGAAAGCCGGGCCGGAAGACACCCGGACGGCCGCGCAGCGCCGCCACGACGCCCTCGAAGAAGCCTGCCGCCGGCTGGCCGGCTCCCGGTGCCTGCCTGAGCGGGCCGGGCAGCCCACCCAAGTCCAGCTGCACCTGACCTTGGACCAGCTGCGCGGCATGCCCGGCGCCGCCGAGGCGGAAGCGGAATGGGCGGCGGGCGCCCCGGGCCCAGCGGGCCCAGCGGGCGGTCCGGGCAGCGCGGGCAGCGCGGGCGCTGAGGCCGCCCGGGCCGCCGCCGGTGGCCAGCCAGGCTGGCTGTCCGGCCCGGCCGCCGCTGCCTATGCCTGCGATGCGGCCGTCACCCCGATCGTCACCGGCCACCTGGACCCGGCCGCGCTGGAGCAGCTCACCGAAGCGTTCCTGGCCCGCACCGGCCCGGAGCGCACCGCGGGCGCCGCAGCCAGCACCGGGCACGGCGGCCCGGCGGTAGCACTGCGCCCGGCGGTGCGGTCCCGGCTGCACGACACCCTGCTGCGGTATGCCGCCGACGTGCTGTCCGGCCCGGCCGGGCTGGCCGCATTCCTGCGCACCCGCCTGCCCGGGACACAGTTCCCCGCCGTCAGCCTCCCGCTGGATGCCGGCACCGCCACCGGCCAGATCCCCGCCCACCTGCGCCGCGCGGTCATCGCCCGGGACCGGCACTGTGCCTTCCCCGGCTGTTATCAGCCCCCCGCCGCCTGCCACATCCACCACCTGCGGCCCCGCGCCGCCGGCGGCCCCACCACCCTGGCCAACTGCCTGCTGCTCTGCAGCTTCCACCACCTGACCGCCGTGCACCGCTGGGGCTGGACCCTGGCTCCCGGCGCCGACGGCACCGTCACCGCCACCAGCCCCGACGCCACCCGCACCCTGCACAGCCACAGCCCGCCCACTGCGGCCGCCTGACCCAGGGCGGTGGCGGGGCGGCCGCCGGGGAAGGATGATGACCACAGGCGCGATGGTGCGCACAGGAGGCGGAGCAGTCGGTGGCTACGCAGGGCGCAGTCACGGTGCGGATGAACCGGTGGATGATCTTGGCCGGTTATGCGCTGCTGACCGCGTGCACTCAGCTGCTGTGGCTCGCCTATGCCCCCATCACCACGCAGACCCACCGGATCATGGGGGTGACCGAGGGGGCGGTCGGTGATCTGGCCGGCATCTTCCCGCTCATGTACGTCATCCTGGCGCTGCCTGCTGGCCGCTGGCTCGACACCCGGTTCGGGCGGGCGCTCGGCCTGGGCGCGGCCCTGACCGCGGCCGGCGGGCTGCTGCGCCTGGCTGGCCCGTCGTCCTATGGCTGGGCCCTGGCCGGCCAGTTCGTGACCGCGGCCGGCCAGCCGTTCGTGCTCAACGCGATCACCAAGGTGGCCGCGCGCTACTTCCCGGCGCGGGAGCGGACCGCGGCCGTGTCGGTCGGCAGCGTGGCCCTGTTCGCGGGCATCCTGGCCGCCGTGCTGTCCAGCGGGCCGCTGCTGCACGCCGGCGGGCTGACTCTGCTGCTGTGGGTCCAGGCCGCCGTGGCGCTGGTCGCCGCGGTGTGGGTGCTGGCCGCGATCCGCACGCCGGCCGCCTTCCCGGGCGACCCATCGGTTGCGGTGTCCCTGCGCTGGCTGCGGGGGGACCGGTTCATCTGGCTGCTGGGCGGCCTGCTGTTCATCGGGATGGGCGTGTTCAACGCGGTTGCGACCTGGCTTGACGCCATCCTCACCCACTTCGGCCACGGCGGCGCCAGCGGCTACCTCATCGCGGTCATGACCGTGGGCGGCATCGCGGGCGGGGCCCTGCTGCCGGGCATCGCCGCGCGGCGCGGCCAGCGGCGCGCCCTGCTGGAGATCGCGGTGGCCGTGAGCGCGGTGGCGTTCGCGGTGATCGCCTGGGTGCACGACCCCGCGGTCGGCGGTGTTCTCCTGTTCGTCGCGGGTTTCTTCCTGCTGGCCGGCCTGCCGGTGGTGCTGGACTGGTCCGAGCTTCACGCCGGGCCGGAACGCGCGGCCGGCGCGGCCGGGTTCCTGCTGCTGGCGGGCAACCTCGGGGGCGTCGTCCTGGTGCTGATCGTCCAGGCGGCGCTCGGGAGCCCGTACCTCGCGCTCGCTGCCCTCGCGGTCTCCTGCCTGGCCGGGCTGGCGGTAGCCAGCCGCCTGCCCGGCGGGAACGCGGCCGTCACGCAGGAAAGGGGATCGGAGTGACCGACCCGATGGCTGACCTGGAACGTCAGCTCAAGCCCTACCGGGGCCAGTTCCCGTCGTTCCGGCAACTGCCCGCCGACGGCCTGGCCCGGGCCGAGGTGACCCGCCTGGTCGAGCGGCTGGCCGCGGCGGAGGAGCACACCTGGCGGGACGGGTACGCCTCCGGGGCCGTCTACCACGGTGACCCGGAGCATGTGGCGTTCCTCGGCCGGGTCTATGCCGCGCAGTCGCAGAGCAACCCGCTCCATCCTGAGCTGTGGCCCAGCGCCACCAAGTTCGAGGCGGAGATCGTCGCGATGACCGGGTCCATGCTCGGCGCCGGCGATGCGGCGGCCGGGGCTCCGGTGGCCGGCACGGTGACGTCCGGCGGAACCGAGAGCATCCTGCTGGCCATGAAGGCCTACCGGGACTTCGCCCGTGAGCGCCGTGGCATCGCCGCACCGGAGATCGTCGCGCCGGTCACCGCGCATGCGGCCTTCGACAAGGCGGCCCGGTTCTTCGACATGCCGCTGGTGCGGGTCCCGGTGGACGGCGGGTTCCGGGCCGACCTGGGCGCGCTGGAGGACGCGGTGACCGAGCGGACGGCCGTCGTGGTGGGCTCGGCGCCTTCGTTCCCGCACGGCGTGATCGACCCGATTCCCGAGATCGCGGCGCTGGCGGCCGGGCGCGGCGTGGCCTGTCATGTCGATGCCTGCCTGGGCGGGTTCATCCTGCCGTGGGCCCAGCGGCTGGGCTACCCGGTGCCGCCGTTCGACTTCCGGCTGCCCGGCGTGACCTCGATGTCGGCCGACACGCACAAGTACGGATACGCGGCCAAGGGCTCATCGGTCGTGCTGTACCGGGGCCGGGAACTGCGCCAGTTCCAGTACTACACGGTGACCGACTGGCCGGGCGGGCTGTACCTGTCCCCCACGCTGGCCGGCAGCCGGCCTGGCGCCTTGTCCGCGACATGCTGGGCGGCGATGGTCTCGATCGGGGAAAGCGGCTACACCAGCGCGGCCCGGCGGATCCTGGAGACGGGAGCGAGGATACGGGACGGAATCGGCGCCATCCCCGGCCTGCAGGTGCTCGGCGACCCGCTGTGGGTCATCGCGTTCGGCGCCGGTGACGGCCTCGACATCTACCAGGTCATGGAGAACATGGGCCACCGCGGCTGGAGCCTGAACGGCCTGCAGCGGCCCGCCGCGGTGCACATCGCCGTCACCCTCCGGCACACCCTGGCCGGGGTCGCCGACCGTTTCCTCGCCGACCTGGCCGGCTCGGTGGAGGAAGTCCGGGCCAATCCCGGCGTGAGCACCGGGATGGCCCCGGTCTACGGCATGGCCTCCGCCCTGCCCGCGGACATGGTGCGCGAGCTGCTCACCGGCTACCTCGACCTGCTCTACGAGGTATAGGCCCGCGGATGGACCCGGAGCGCTGCGTTCTCGCCATCGACCTGGGCACGTCAGCACTGAAGGTGGCCCTGGTATCGGTGGCCGGCCAGGTCCTGGCGGCGGAACAGGAGGCGTGCCAGGTCACGCTGCTGCCCGGCGGCGGTGCCGAGCAGGATCCATGGCACTGGTGGGACCTGATCACCACGGCATCGTCGCGGCTCATGGCGCGAAAGGCCGTCCCGGCCGAGTCGGTGGTGGCGGTGGCCTGCACGGCCCAGTGGTCGGGAACCGTGGCCGTCGACGCACAGGGCCGCCCGATCCGGGACGCCATCATCTGGATGGACTCCCGGGGCGCCCCCTACGTGCGGCGCATCACCGGCGGCGCGGTCCAGGTGCACGGCTACAGCCTGGGAAAACTGGCGCGCTGGCTGCGCAGCACGGCCGGGATACCCGCCCAGAGCGGCAAAGACCCGATCGCGCACATCCTGTGGCTCAAGCACGAGGAGCCCGGGACCTACCGCCGCACGCACATGTTCCTGGAGCCCAAAGACTGGCTGAACGCCCAGCTCACCGGGCGGCTGGCCGCCTCGTTCGACTCTATCGCGCTGCACTGGGTGACCGACAACCGTCACCTGGGCCGGATCCGGTACGACCCGGCCCTGCTGCGGCTGGCCGGGATCGAGCCGTCACGGCTGCCCGTCCTGCGGGCCGCCACCGACGTGCTCGGCCCGTTGTCACCGGGGCCCGCCGAGGCACTCGGCGTGCCGGCCGGGATCCCGGTCATGGTCAGCACGCCCGACCTCCAGTCGGCCGCGATCGGGTCCGGGGCGACCCGGGACTACCAGGCGCACCTGTACGTCGGCACGTCCTCCTGGCTGACCTGCCACCTGCCGGTGAAGAAGACCGACCTGCGGCACAACATGGCGTCGCTGCCCTCGCCGATACCAGGGCGGTACTTCGTCGCCAACGAGCAGGAGACCGCCGGTGCCGCCCTGGCCTTCCTGCGCGACCGGGTGCTCACCGGCACGGGCGCGCCCGTGCCCGCCTACGCCGAACTCGACCGGATGGCCGGCCAGTCCCGGCCCGGGAGCGACGGGGTGATCTTCACGCCGTGGCTGTATGGCGAGCGCACCCCGGTCGAGGACCGTTTCCTGCGCGGCGGGTTTCACAACCTGTCCCTGTCAGCCACCCGCGACGACCTGACGCGGGCCGTCCTCGAAGGTGTCGCGCTCAACACGCGCTGGCTGCTCGGGGCGGTGGAGCACTTCACCAGCCGCCGGCTGGAGCCGATCCGGTTCATCGGCGGCGGCGCGCGCTCGGACCTGTGGTGCCAGATCTTCGCCGACGTGCTCGGCCGCACGATCGACCAGGTGGCCGACCCGGTCAACGCGAACGCGCGCGGAGCCGGCCTGCTGGCGGCGGTCGCACTGGGCGAGCTTACCTTCGACCAGGTTCCCGACCGGGTCCGGGTGGCGCATCGCTACCGGCCTGACCAGGCTCTGGAGGGCCTGTACGACCAGGTGTTCGGTGAGTTCACCGGGCTGTACCGGCGCAACCGGCGAGCCTTTGCCCGGCTCAACCGCGGGCGCGCGGCCGGCTGAGTGCGGGCGCAGCGCTACCCAGGTTTGCCGAGGAAGTCGAGGACCCTCTGGCGGAGCAGGGCGGCCGCGCTCTCGTCATAGTCGGGCAGGCTGCTGTCGGTGAACAGGTGCTTGTCACCCGGGTACAGGAACAGCTCGGCACCTTCCACCGTCTCGGTCAGTTCCCGCGCGGCGTCGAGATCGCCTTCCGCGACGAACGACTCGTCGGCGTCCATCCCATGGACCTGCACCGGGACCCCCGGTGGCCAGGGCCCAAACTCCGAGAGCGGGACGCAGGCGTGCAGCAGCAGCGCCCCCCGGGCCCCGGGGCGCGTCTGGGCCAGCATCTGGGCGGGCATCACCCCGAGGCAGAGCCCCGCGTAGACCAGCCCGGCGGGCATCGCCCGCGCGGCCTGCTGGCCCCGGGCCAGGATGGTGTCGAAGCCGACCCGCTGAGCATGGGCCACGCCCTCGGTGAGGTTGGCGAACGTCTCACCCTCATAGAGGTCGGGCACGGTGACCTGGTGCCCGGCGGCGCGCAGCTGGCCGGCGAACGCGCGGACCCCGTCGGTCAGCCCCTGGGCGTGATGGAAGACCAGGACGTCAGTCATCGACCCGCCCTGAACAGCGGTCGACGCCACCGTAGTAATGGGCTCGGACAGGTGCCGCGGCTACTGGAGCCTGGCCTCCGGGCGGGTCGGCTCGAACAGTTCCACGGGATTGCCCGAGGGGTCCTCCACGATGATCTGCTGGCCGCCCACCCCGGTGATGATCCCGCTGCGGAACCGGGCACCCGCCTCGCGCAGCCTGCTGACCGTGCTGGCCAGATCAGCTACCTCGAGAGAGAAACGGTTCCACCCGCCAGGCTGCGGCATCGTGCCATCCGGCATCGCCTGGCCGCCCCCGGGGCCGCCGCCCGGCGCGCTCAGCACCAGGCGCAGGTCCTCCCGCGACAGCATGGCGAAGGCCGGGGCCGGGTGCATCACCTCGGCGAAGCCGAGCTGATCACGGTAGAACGCGATCGCCGCGTCAACATCGTTGACGATGTAGCGGACGCTCACAGTGGCCATGCGTACCTCCTCGGCTAGCGGGAGCCGCGTCCCTTCGTTACCGTTCCATGCCTGGGTCCAGCACTGGCTTCACGTCGGCGACCGGCGTGCCGTCGATCGCCTCCAGGCCGTGCACGAGGGCCCGCAGTCCTTCCACCGAGACCAGCCGGACACGGTGCAGCCCGATGGGATTGGGCCGGTCGGGCGAGCGCGTGCTGAACACTCCCGTCGGCGGCCGCCACGGGTCGTCGCGGGGCCGGGTGACCAGGACATCGCGCTGCGCACGGTCCAGCCATGTCAGCACGATGACATCCGTGCCCTCCCGGAGGTCGCGGATTCCCTCGGCCACGGCGGGCTCGAACCTGATCCACGCGGGCGGCGCGCCCTCGTTTCCCTGCCGCGGCGCCTGCGCCCGGTCGGTCAGCGGTGATTCCACCCACCCGATCGGCACGACCTCGTACCGGGGCCCGCTCACCATCGCCTCCGGATGGCCGGGCGCGGTCGTCTCATGTCACCATCATCCGCCGGGCCGCCTACGGGGCCGCGGTCACCTCGGCGAGGCGGCCGGCCAGGAACTGGCGTTCGGCCTCGTTCGCGGTGAGCCCGAGGGCGGCCTGGTAGGCCTCGGCGGCTTCCTGGCGGCGGCCGAGGCGGCGCAGCAGGTCCGCCTTGGCGGCGGGCAGGTACCGGTAGCCGGCCAGGCGGCCGTCCTGTTCCAGGGCGCCGATCTCGGCCAGCCCGGCCGCCGGGCCGTCGGCCATGGCCACCGCGACCGCCCGGTTCAGCGTCACCACGGGGGACGTCCACACCTGCCCTAGCAGGTCATACAGGCGCACGATCTGCCGCCAGTCGGTGCGGGCGTAGCTGGGCGCGGCCGCGTGCACCGCCGCGATCGCCGCCTGCAGCGCAAACCGGCCCGGGCGGCCGCCGCGCAGCGCGCCGGTGACCTGGGCGACGCCCTCGTCGATGGCCGGCCGGTCCCAGCGGCTGCGGTCCTGGTCCTCCAGCAGCAGGAGCCGGCCATCCGGCGCGCACCGGGTGGCCCGGCGGGCATCGGTGAGCAGCAGCAGCGCGAGCAGGCCGCGCACCTCCTGCTCGTCCGGCATCAGCTGGCACAGCATCCGGGCCAGGCCGAAGGCCCGCTCGACCAGGTCACTGCGGACCAGGTCACTGCCACCGGGCGCGGTGTGCCCGGTGGTGTAGAGCAGGTGCACCACGGTGAGCACGGCGTCGAGCCGGTCCGGCAGTTCCGCGAGCCCGGGCATCCGGTAGGCGATGCGCGCGGCGGAGATCTTCTTCTTGGCCCGGGTGACCCGCGCCGCCATGGTCGGCTCCGAGACCAGGAAGGCCTGGGCGATCTCCGCCGTGGACAGGCCGCACACCAGCCGGAGGGTCAGGGCGACCTGGGCCTCCCGGGCCAGCGCCGGGTGGCAGCAGGTGAACACCAGGCGCAGCCGGTCGTCGGGGATCATCTCGTCCCCCTGACCATGCCGGGGCGCCCCCGTGGCGGCCCCGGCATCCGGCTCGATCAGCAGCGGCAGTTTCCGGCGCAGCGTCGTCTCGCGGCGCAGCCGGTCGATGGCCCGGTGCCGGGCCGCGGTGGTCAGCCAGGCACCGGGATTGCGCGGGACGCCCTGCCGGGTCCAGGCCTCCAGCGCCGCGACGTAGGCGTCCTGGACACATTCCTCGGCGAGATCGATGTCACCGGCGAAGCGCGCCGTCGCGGCGAGCACGAAGGCCCACTCGCGACGGTGCGCGTCCGCCACGGCGCTCGCCGCATCATCCGCGGCCGGGCTGGTCACCGTCAGTCGAAGACCATGACCGGCCGGACCTCCACCCCGCCGAACCGCGCCGGGCAGAGCTTGCCGATCTCGAGGGCGTGGTCCAGGTCCCGGGCCTCGACCAGGTAGAAGCCACCCAGGGCCTCCTTGGTCTCGGCGAACGGGCCATCGGTCACCACGTCGCCGCGGATGGAGGTGGCGGTGGGCGTCGGCTGCAGCGCCCGGCCGGTGATGACCTTCCCGCCGGTCTCCTCCACCTGCTCGCCGAACCGGTTGTGCGCATCCATCACCTGCTGGAAGACGTCGGGCGACGCGGTCGCGTAACCGCTCTCGTCCTCGCAGATCAGAATCAGGTACTCGGCCATGATGGCACTCCTTCTGCTTCTCGACTGGTCCGTCATCTGCCCGACGAACGCCCCCCGCGGATATCGACACCATCACCACTGCGAATGTCGTTAAGCATGAATATCGCAGGTCCGCGGCCGGACGCCCGCATCTGGCGGGCGTGGCACGGGCCGGGTCAGCAGTGCCAGGGCGCCCGGGAGGTGGCCTGCTCGGCCTGCGCGCGGAGGGCCTGGACGGCAGCGGCCGGCTCATCGGCGTGGTAGACCGCGGAACCGGCCACGAACACGTCCGCGCCCGCTTCGGCGCAGCGCTCGATCGTCTTCTCGCTCACCCCGCCGTCCACCTGCAGCCACACCGCGGCGCCCCGCTGGCTGACCAGGTCCCTTGCGCGGCGCAGCTTGGGCAGCACCATGTCCAGGAACGGCTGGCCGCCGAACCCCGGCTCTACCGTCATGAGCAGCAGCATGTCCAGTTCGGGCAGCAGGTCGGCGTACGGCTCTACCGGGGTGGCCGGGTTGACCGCCAGGCCAGCCCGGGCGCCGGCCGACCTGATCATCCGGAGCGTCCGCACCGGCGACGTGGCGGCCTCGGCGTGAATGGTGACATTCCCCGCCCCCGCCTCGGCGTAGGCCGGGGCCCAGCGGTCCGGGTCCTCGATCATCAGGTGGCAGTCGAGCGGCAGCCCGGCGTGCTTGAGCAGCGCCTCGACCACCGGCAGGCCCAGGGTGAGGTTCGGCACGAAGTGGTTGTCCATGACGTCCACGTGCAGCCAGTCGGCCACGCCGGTGACCGCCGCCGCCTCGTCCGCGAGCCGGGCGAAATCGGCGGACAGGATGCTCGGTGCCAGCTGCACGGCCATGGAGCCGAGTGTAGGCGGCGCCGGGGTCCCCCACGTGGGGGACCCCCCGGGTGAACCTGGTCTGCCCCCGCCCGGCCGGGCGGGGGCGGTAGGGTGCGGCCACCGGCAGGCGGCCAGCCGGAGCCGGGCCGGCCGAATGTCACAGTCTCCGGATACCGTTCGACGCGTTCGAGTCGATCGCCCGGGACGGGAGGAAGCTCCGTGAACCATCAGGCAGCAGGCAGCTATCCGGCCGGCGGACCGCCCGGCGGCGAGGTGGCCGGCGGGACAGGCGGGGGCACCGCGGAAGCCGCCGCCGCGCTGCTCGCCCGCGTGCGCAAGCTACTGGCCAAGGCGGAAGCCGAGGGCGTGACGCCGGCCGAGGCCCAGGCCCTGACGGCCAAGGCCGCCGAGCTGATGGCCAAGTACGGCATCGACCGCGCGCTGCTCGCCGCCCGGCGGCCGGAGACCGACCACCCGGCCGACCGGAAGCTGGACATCGATAACCCGTGGGCGCGGGTACAGGCCCACCTGCTCTGCGGCCTGGCCTCGGCGCTGCGCTGCCAGTGCGTCATCCTGGGCCGTCCCGGCCCGGGGACCCGGATCCACATTTTCGGCTTCGCCTCCGATATTGAGCGGGTTGACGTGCTGTACACGTCGCTGCTCGTGCAGATGTGGCAGGGCCTGGCGGGCGCCCAGGTCCCGGACTGGAGCCGGAGCGCGCGCGCGTGGCGGCGCAGCTGGCTGCTCGGCTTCGTGTCCGCGGTCGTCTCCCGGGTACGCGCCGCCGAGCAGCACGCCACCACCGAGGCCACCGCGCGCACCGCCCCGGCCGGGGAGCGGACGGCCCTGGTCCTGGCCGACCGGCGGCAGGTGATCATGCGGAATATCGGGCACGCCTACCCGGTGACCCGCAGGTCCCGGGTGACCTACTCCGGGAGCGGTTATGGCGCCGGGTACACCGAGGGGCAGAAGGCGGATATCGGCTCGGCCCGGCTGCGGCACGGCTCCGGGCGGGCGCTCACCGGCACCCGGTAGCCCGGGCCGCCACCGGGGGCGGCGGGCTCAGCGGCGGCGCAGCAGGGCCAGGAAGATCGCGTCGCTGCCGTGCCGGTGCGGCCAGAACTGCGCGTACCGGCTGGCGGGTTCCGGGCAGCGCAGGCCCGGTACCTCGGCCAGGACCGCGGGGGCGTCCAGCACCTCGGTGTCGTCGCGGGCGCCGAGCACGTCAGCCAGCACCCCGCGGGTCTCGGCGAGATGCGGCGAGCAGGTCACGTAGGCCACCACTCCCCCGGGCCGGGCCGCGTCCAGGGCGCTGCCGAGCAGCCGCCGCTGCAGCCCGCCGAGGGCCAGCACGTCCTCGGGTGACTTCCGCCAGCGTGCTTCCGGGCGGCGGCGCAGCGCCCCGGTACCCGAGCACGGGACGTCGGCGAGGACCCGGTCGAAGGTGCCGGGCGGCCAGGCCGGGCGGGTGGCGTCGGCTGCCACCGTCCCGGCGGCGCCGGTGATCCCGGCCGCGTCCCGGGCCAGCCGGGCGCGGTGTGGCCGCGCGTCGGCGGCCAGCAGGTGCGCGCCGCGCTGGGCGGCCAGGCCGGCCAGCAGCCGGGCTTTACCTCCCGGGCCCGCGCACATGTCGAGCCACCGGATGTCGCGGCCGTCCAGCCCGGCCCGGGCCAGCGCGACGGCGGCGAGCTGGCTGGCCTCGTCCTGGACGGCGGCGCGTCCCTCGCTGACCGCCGCGATGCCCGCCGGGTCGCCCGCGTCGAGATAGGCGCCGAACTCCGACCACCGGGCCGGCGCGGCGCCAGCGGCCAGGAGTTCCGCGGGAGCGGTCAGCCCGGGCACCGTGCACAGCGTGACCCGCGGCCGGACACCGTCCGCGGCCAGCGCGGCCTCGGTCTCGGGGAGCGGGCCGTCCACATCCTCGCCCAGGGACTCAGCGATGGCCGCCGCCAGCCAGCGCGGGTGGCTGTAGCGGACCGCCAGGTGGCCAAGCGGGTCGGCGTCCCGCCGCGGGGCGGCCACGCCGATCCAGGCCTCCAGGTCGCGGGTGGCCACCCGGCGCAGCACCGCGTTGACGAAGCCGGCCGAACGCGTCCCGGCCAGGTCCCTGGCCAGGTCCACGGAGGTGGCCACAGCGGCGTGCGGGGCCACCCGGGTGGCGAGCAGCTGGTGGGCGCCCAGCCGCAGCACCTCGCGGAGCGGGGGGTCGACCCGGTCCAGGGCCCGGTCGCTGCACAGGCCGAGGATCGCGTCATAGGTGCCGCGGCCGCGCAGCGTTCCGTAAGTCAGCTCGGTGGCCAGCGCCGCGTCCCGGCCCGACAGGCCGCGCTGGCCGAGCAGCGATGGGAGCAGCAGGTTGGCATAGGCATCGCGCTGGTCCACCGCGATGAGAACGTCGTAGGCGGTCCGGCGGGCCGGGTCAGCGCGCCGGCGCTGGCCGCCGCCCGGGCGGCCCTGGGCGCCCGCTGGGCGGCCGCTGCCGCGGGGACGGCCATTGCGGCCAGGCTGGTGCCCTGCGGAGCGCCGCGGGCTGCCGGAGGCGGCCATGTCAGGCGAGCACCATGGAGTCCTGGCGCAGCCCGCGGGCCCAGTCCACGGCCCGCATCCGGCGCTTCCCCGGTGGCTGCACGTCACCCAGCTGGACCGGGCCGGTCGCCGTGCCCACGAGCACCGCGGAGCGCCCGGCCCGCAGCTCCCCCGGGGCCAGCGAGTCACCCGCGGCCGGGAAGTCCGCGGCCGCGGCCCCGCTCACGCCGTCCGGGCCGGCCGCCACCTCCAGCGGCCAGAGCTTGATCCGCGCGTCGCCGAGGACGGTCCATGCGCCGGGGCTGGGCGTGGCGGCCCGGATCTGCCGGTTGACGGCGAGGGCAGGCCGGTCCCAGCGCACCCGGGCGTCCGCCACGGTGATCTTGGGTGCGAGGCTGACTCCCTCGGCCGGCTGCGGCCTGGCCTCCAGCTGCCCCGACTCGATCCCGTCGAGCGTGGCCACCAGCAGCCCGGCTCCGGAGGCCGCGAGCCGCTCCAAGAGGTCACCGGCGGTGTCGCGGGACCGGATGGGCTCGGTCAGCATGCCGAACACCGGGCCGGCATCCAGCTCGGCGACCAGCCGGAACGTGGTCGCGCCGGTCAGGTCGTCGCCGTGGGCGATGGCGTGCTGGACCGGTGCCGCGCCACGCCACGCCGGCAGCAGCGAGAAGTGCAGGTTGACCCAGCCATGCCGCGGGATGTCCAGGGCGGCCTGCGGGATCAGCGCCCCGTAGGCGGTCACCGGGCAGCAGTCCGGCGCGATGGCCCGCAGCCGGTCGAGGAAGGCGGGATCGCGCGGCCGGGGCGGCTTGAGCACGTCGACGCCGGCCGCGGCCGCCCGCTCGCCGACCGGGCTGGGCACGAGGTGCAGCCCGCGCCCGGCCGGGGCGTCCGGCCGGGTCACCACGGCCGCCACCTCGTGCCGCGAGGCCAGCAAGGCGTCCAGCGCGGGCACGGCCGCCTGCGGGGTGCCCGCAAAGACCAGTCGCATGGCAGCGGCCTAGAAAGCCTTTCCCCCGGTCGGGTGCGGCGAGGCCCTGATCTCCGGGACCGGCTCGCCCCACCATTCCGCCTCGCGGATCGCCCTGTTCGCCAGCTTGCGCTGCTGCGGATCGAGCCGGTCGATGAACAGCACGCCGTCCAGGTGATCGGTCTCGTGCTGCATGCAGCGGGCCAGCTGCCCGGTGCCCTCGATCGTGACCGGGTCGCCGTAGGAGTTGAAGCCCTTGGCCACCGCCCCGAAGGCGCGGGTGGTCGGGAAGGCCAGGCCGGGGAAGGACAGGCAGCCCTCGTCGTCGGTCTCGGTGTCGTGCGACAGGTCCAGCGACGGGTTGATCAGGTGCCCGAGCTCATCGTCGACGTAGTACGTGAAGACACGCAGGCCCACCCCGATCTGCGGGGCGGCCAGGCCGAGGCCCGGGGCATCCATCATCGTGTCGGTGAGGTCCTTGACCAGCTTGCGCAGCTCGGCGTCGAAGTCGCGGACCGGCTCGGCCGGGGTGCGCAGCACGGGGTCGCCGAAGATGCGGATGGGCTTGACGCTGATGGCACACCGTCCTTCGATGAGCTGGCTCGTTCAGGCATGCTGCCACATGCCCTCCACCCGTCCAAGTCTATGAACCCGGCGAGGTTTATGAACCGGGAGAGCCGGGCTGGGCCGCTGTGGACCGGGCCTTGAAGGCCGCCTTGCGGGCGGCCCGGGCCACCCCCCGATCCGGGTGATGGTCGCTCAGCGCAGTCAGCAGGTCGGTCACTGCGGGATGGCGGACCCGCCACAGCCCCGCCACGAGCTCGGCCTGCGCGTCCGGGGGCACGTCGGGGAGCAGTTCCGCGACGACATCCTTAGGGTCGGCTTCCTCCAGCAGCCCCGCGCCCAGGTCCACCAGCAACCAGGCCCGGTCTTCCCGGTCCAGTTCCACGTTCTCGCCGTGCTCGTGCAGCCACACGGCCGCGTGGGCGCGCAGCACCGGATCGGCCAGGGCCTCCCGGACGGCGGCGACCGCGTCATCGCCGATCCGGTCCAGCACCGCGAATCCGGCCCCGCGCAGCCCGGGCGAGCCGTTGCTGGCCGCCGCGATCAGCTCGTCGGCGGCCTGCCGGGGGGTCCGGCCCGCGAGCCAGCCCGCGATCTCCGCCTCGCCGTCCTCCACGTCGCAGTTGGCCAGGGTCGCGAGCAGTGCGGCCGCGTCGCCGCGGGACCGGCCGCCGGTCACCGGCACGTGCCAGCCCTGGGCCCGGAGCCGCCGGTGCACGCCCCAGATGCCCAGCGGGGACAGGGTGACCGTCAGGCTGCCGCCCGGATCGTCTGTCTCCAGGTCATCCGCGCCCAGTTCGACCACGCCCAGGTCGGCGAGCGCCTCCAGGGCCACGGACAGCGCCGCGCCCTCGTCGGCCGCCTCCTCGCCCGGGTCACGCCCCCGGGTGCCCGCCGCGGCCAGGTACGCATCGAACAGCGCGTCCATCCGCACCGGCCCGCCCACCGTGTAGAGGGCGGTCGCCAGCCCGTCCAGGTCCTCGGCGGCGAGCATGACGGTGAGCGCCGCATCCCATGCGGCCAGCACATCATCGGCGGCGGGCGCGGCCAGCACATCGAGCCGGTCTCCCGTCTCGACGCACCCGCCGGCCAGCACCAGCATCCGCGCGGCGAGCGACACCCGCCAGGCGGCCTCGAATTCGGCCGGGATCAGCTCCAGGTGCGTGGCGGCGGCGACGGCATCCGCGCGCCGCAGCCGCCCGGCCCTGGTGATGGCCCGGCCCGGACCGACCCACCGGGCCACGTCGCGGGCGGCCCGCAGCAGCGGCGCGACCCGGGCCGCCGCGGCCAGTTCCTCCCGCGGCGCCAGCCGTACCGTTGGCAGCCGGGGCAGCCCGCCCGGGGGGACCGCGCCGCGGGACGGGTCCCGTCCGGCGTCGCCCCGGGCCGCAGGCCCGGCCCCCGACTGGGAGGAACCGCCCGGGTCACCGTGCCCTGGTCCGGCCAGGCGCAGTGCTGTCAGCTCAATCGGTTCCTGGCCGGGCTGGCCAGGCTGTTCCCCGGCGCCCGCAGGCCTGTGCGCACGGCCGGCCGGACCGGGCGTCGTCCGCGACCGCGGAGTCCGTCGTGAGGTGGCCACTCCTGAACCCTACGGCCTTCCGGGGGCAAGTCAGATCAGCTCGGCCGGGTCGAGCTCGACCCGGACCGCCCCGGGTTCCTTGCGCGCGCTCCGCTGCGCCTGCGCCGCGTGCAGCGCCGCCGCCAGCGCCCGCCCGGCCGGGCGGGCCACCCGCACCAGCGTGCGGACCAGGTCTTCTCCGGTCTCGGCCGGGCCGAGCAGCTCAGCGCCGGGCGGCAGCACGGCCGCCGCGAGCAGGCTCTCGACCGCCTCGGCCGGCCCGCTGAGCGAGGCCATCCGGACGGCAGGCGGGAAGCGCAGCTCGGCCCGCTCGGCGAGTTCCCGCTCGGCGTGAGTGACCGGATCCCAGCGGACCAGGGCCTGCACCGCCGGGATGCTGGCGTCGGCGACGACGACCACCCGGCCGCCCGCGGGCCCGGGCTGGACCAGCGCGGCGGCGTTCAGCCACCGGCGCAGTGCCTCCTGCGCCGCGTGCAGGCTGGGCCGGCCGAGCAGCGCCCAGCCGTCGAGCAGCAGCGCGGCGGCGTACCCTCCGGCGGCGTGCGGCTCGGCGCCCGGCGTCGCGATGACCAGGGCGGGCGATCCGGGCACTGCGGGGAGCGACGAAGCCGCGGTGGAGGTGAGGACCGGCACCCTGGCGAAGGCGCGGCCCAGTTCCTCGGCAGTGCGGCCGGCCCCGGTGACCAGGGCACGGAGCACCGGGTGCACGCAGTGCGGGCAGCGCCAGTCGCCCACCTCGGCGGCGCACCAGCGGCAGCGCGGCGCCGCGTCCGCATGGGCCAGCGCCAGGGGGCCCCCGCAGGCCGGGCAGCGGGCCCGCTCCCGGCACCGGGCGCAGCCCAGCGCGGTGAGGTAGCCGCGGCGCGGGACCTGCACCAGGACGGGGCCGCGGCCGAGCGCCTCCCGGGCGGTCCGCAGCGCCAGGCTGGGCAGCCGGGCACGCTGCGCCGCCGGGTCGCGGGCCAGCTCAGTGTCCTCCCCGGCCGCGCGGGCCAGCGGGGCCACGCCGCGCAGCACCGGCCGGTCCGCGAGGAGCGGCCGGGCCCAGCCACTGGCCACCAGGCTGGTCACCTCGGCGGTGCGCGCGAACCCGCCGAGCAGCGCCGCCGCGCCGGTGCGGTGCGCCCGCAGCGCCAGTACCTCGCGGGCATGCGGGTAGGGGGCGCGCGGCTCGGCATGCAGGTCGTCGCCGTCGTCCCACAGGACGACCAGGCCGAGGTCATGAACCGGGGCGAACATGGTGGCCCGGGTGCCGGCCACCACCCGGACCGTGCCCCGCCGGACCGCCAGCCAGCGGCGGTACCGCTCGGCCGGGCCCAGGCCAGCGGCGAGGGTCACGTGGCGGCCCGGACCGAGCACGGCCGCCAGGGCGGCATCCACCTGGCCGAGGTCGGCGGCGTCGGGGACCACGATGAGCGCGCCACGCCCGGCCGCCGCCGCGGTGCCCGCGGCGCGGGCGATCTCCTCCGGCCACAGCGGCCCTGGCAGTGCCGACCACGCCGCCCGCGGGCCCTGACCGCGGGCTAGCGCATCCAGGAAAGCCGGCCCGGCCGGGTAGCGGGACCAGGGGCCGGGATCCGGCCGGGGCGGCGTCCCGCCGGGCGCCGGCGGCGGCGCCTCCGCCTCGGCCCGGGCGTGACGGGGCGGGACCGCCAGTCGCAGCACGTCGGACAGGGTTCCCGCGTAACGGTCGGCGACCTCCCGCGCCAGCGCCATGATCTCCGCGGCCAGCACCGGCTCCGGGGAGACGACCCGGTCCAGCCGGGCCAGCTTCCCGGGGTGCTCACTCGCGGCCGCCCGCCGCAGCACGAATCCGTCCACCAGCTGGCCAGCAAAACGGACCCGCACCCGGCAGCCGGCCACCGCCAGGCCCGCCATCTGCTCCGGCACGAGGTAGTCGAAAGGCCGGTCCAGGTGAGCCAGCGGGAGGTCCACGGCCACCCGGGCGACTGGCAGCTCGGCGGCGTCCGGGCCCGGATCACGGCGGGCGCGGCGCCCGCCGCGGGCGGGCTGGGCCCGCCCGCCGCCGGGGCGGGCGGGCGCCCGCTGCCCTGTTGCCCCTGCCACGCTCCTGTCCTACCAGAGACCGCCGACGCCCGCGCCCGCACGCGCCTGCCCGGGGCCCGGGCCAGCCGGGCCGCTACAGGCGCACCGTCCCGCAGGCGCCGTCCGCCAGCCCGGTCTCCCGGTTCAGCCGGAGCAGCACCGGTCGAGGCACGACCACCTGGGCCCGTACGTCCTTGAGTACCGTCCGCAGCCCGCTGGAGAGCGAGTGCAGCGAGCGCACGGCCGAGGCGCTGTGGCTGTCCCGGGCCGCCTGGTCGATCTGCCGGATCGCGGTGGTCAGGTCCTCAGACAGGACCGCCGGGCCCCTCCCGCCGTTGACGTCCGAGACGACCCGGTTGTACGAGGTCAGCGCGCTGTTCTTGTAGGCGACGCAGCCCGGGTCAGCGGCCCGGACGAGATTCGGCACCAGGTACGCCGCGGCCCCGGCCCAGGCCAGGCTGACCCCGATGGCCAGCCAGCAGCGCAGCGCGCCGCGGCGGGTGCTCCTGGCCCGGCGCAGCCCGAGGAAGCCCAGGACCAGGCCGGCCGGGATGGTGACCACCGCGCCGCCCAGGATGGCGCAGGTCAGCGCGGCCGTGGCCAACCGGTTGCGGCCGGCGGCCGGGGGCCGCCCGGCGACGCCACCTGGCCGGGGCGCATCATCCGGCCCGGCTGCGGCGCAAGCCGCCGTATCCGCCGCCGGGCTGGCCGGCGGGGGGCCGGGTTGGGACGCGCCCGCCTCCGGCGTATGCGCACCAGACGGGCTTATACCGGAATGTTCTTCCCGCGACAGCGTGACCTCAGACCTTACCGGACAAGCCGCTCATCTCCGGCAGAGGATAGGCCGTCCCGCCCTGCGCCAGCCAGCCGGTGCCTCAGAGCCCGGCGTGCTCGCGCAGGGTTTCCGCCCGGTCGGTGCGCTCCCAGGAGAAGTCGGGCTCCTCCCGCCCGAAGTGGCCGTAGCTGGCCGTCTGGGAGTAGATCGGCCGCAGCAGGTCCAGGTCCCTGATGATCGCGGCCGGGCGGAGGTCGAAGACCTGGAGCACGGCGTCCTGGATCCGCTCGACCGGCAGGTGCTCGGTGCCGAAGCACTCCACGAACAGCCCGACCGGCTTGGCCTTGCCGATGGCGTACGCGACCTGCGCCTCGCAGCGTTCCGCCAGGCCCGCCGCGACCACGTTCTTGGCCACCCAGCGCATGGCGTAGGCCGCGCTGCGGTCCACCTTGGACGGGTCCTTGCCGGAGAAGGCGCCGCCGCCGTGCCGGGCCATGCCGCCGTAGGTGTCGATGATGATCTTCCGGCCGGTCAGCCCGGCGTCACCCATCGGGCCGCCGATCTCGAAGCGGCCGGTCGGGTTGACCAGCAGCCGGTACTGGCTGGTGTCGATGTCCAGGGCGTCGACGACCGGCAGCACCACGAGATCGCGGACGTCGGGGGCGAGCAGTTCCTTGATGTCGATGTCCGGCGCGTGCTGTGCGGACACCACGACCGTGTCCAGCCGCACCGGCTTGTCCCCGGCGTACTCGATCGTCACCTGGGTCTTGCCGTCCGGGCGCAGGTACGGCACCTCACCGCTGCGCCGCACCTCGGACAGGCGGCGGGCCAGCCGGTGCGCCAGCATGATCGGCAGTGGCATGAGCTCGGGGGTCTCGCGGCACGCGTACCCGAACATCAGCCCCTGGTCCCCGGCGCCCTGACGGTCCAGTTCCGAGGAGCCCTCGCCCTCGCGGTGCTCGAACGCCTCCAGCACGCCCTGGGCGATATCGGGCGACTGGGAGCCGATGGAGACCGAGACGCCGCAGGAAGCTCCGTCGTACCCCTTGGTCGAGGAATCGTAGCCGATCTCCAGGATCTTCTCGCGGATGATCCCGGGGATGTCCACGTACGTCTCGGTGGTCACCTCCCCGGCCACATGCACCTGGCCCGTGGTGATCAGCGTCTCCACCGCGACATGGCTCTTCGGGTCATCCTTGATCATGGAGTCGAGGATGGCGTCACTGATCTGATCCGCCATCTTGTCCGGATGACCCTCTGTTACAGACTCAGAGGTAAAGAGACGTCGGGCCACCTTGACTCCCCCAATTGTTGTGCGCGGCTGAAACCTCGCCGAAGTCTAGCCGGGTCTGTCCAGGCGCGCGTACCAACCGGTGCGTAACGGGCGCCTGCGGGACTGGGTGGCGGTCAGGGCGCAGGTCAGGGCAGCCGCGCGGCGACCAGATCCCACACCACGTCGGCCAGGACTTCCTTGGGCCCCCGGGGAACCGGGGTGCTGGCCCCGCCGGCGGCCAGCACGACCGCCTCGTTGTCCGTGGTGCCGAACGCCAGGCCGTCCCCCACCTGGTTGACCACGAGGAGGTCGCAGCCCTTGGCCGCCAGCTTGGCCTGCCCGTGGCGCAGCATGTCCTGGGTCTCCGCGGCGAAGCCCACGATGACCTGGCCCGGCCGTGCCCGGTGCGCGGCGAGCCCGCGCAGGATGTCCGGGTTCTCGGTCAGCGCGAGCGGCTCGGGGGCGGCCCCGGATTTCTTGATCTTCGTGCCGCTCCGGGCCACGGGCCGGTAGTCGGCCACCGCGGCCGCCATCACCACCGCGTCCGCCTCCGCGGCGGCGCCGGTCACGGCCGCGGCCAGATCGCGGGCGGACACCACCCGCACCACCTTGGCCCCGGCGGGGTCATCCAGGCCGACGTTGGCCGAGACCAGCGTGACCTGGGCCCCGCGGGCGGCGGCGGTCCGGGCCAGCGCGTAGCCCTGCCGGCCGGACGACCAGTTGCCGATGAACCGGACCGGGTCGATCTCCTCGCGGGTGCCGCCCGCGGAGACCACCACCCGGCGGCCGGTGAGGTCGGGCCGCAGCCCGGCGGCGCCACGGGCCAGCACCCGGATGGCCACCGCGTGCAATTCAGCGGGCTCGGGCAGGCGGCCGGGGCCGGTATCCGCCCCGGTGAGCCGGCCGGCGGCGGGGTCTATGACGAGGCAGCCGCGGCGGCGCAGCAGGCTCGCGTTGGCCTGGGTGGCCGGGTGCTCCCACATCTCGGTGTGCATCGCCGGGGCGAAGACCACCGGGCAGCGGGCGGTCAGCAGCACGGCGGTGAGCAGGTCGTCAGCCCGGCCGGCGACGGCGCGGGCCATCAGGTCCGCGGTAGCCGGGGCGACGATGACAAGATCGGCCGACTGGCCAATCCGGACATGGGGCACCTCGGCGGCGTCGTCCCAGACCCCGGTGCTCACCGGCTGGCCGGACAGCGCCGCCCAGGTCGCCTCGCCCACGAAGCGCAGCGCGCCGCTGGTCGGCACGACGCGGACCTGATGGCCCGACTCGGTGAGCCGACGGAGGAGCTCGCATGCCTTGTACGCGGCGATGCCGGCGCCCACGCCCAGGATGACCCGCGGCGGCGCCATGGCGGCGCGGCCCGCCGCCGTGCCGGGATGGTTCCCCGTCGCGGCGGGGGCGCCCTCGGTCACGGCCCAGGCCCCGTCAGCCGGTGGGCTCGGCCGTCTCCGTGGCGGACAGCAGGCCCTGCCGGATCTCGCGCAGCGCGATGGACAGCGGCTTCTCCTGGACCCGGGTCTCGACCAGCGGGCCGACGTACTCCAGCAGCCCCTCGCCGAGCTGGGCGTAGTAGGCGTTGATCTGCCGCGCCCGCTTGGCCGCCATGATCACCAGGCGGTACTTGCTGTCCACGACCCCAAGGAGATCGTCAATGGGCGGGTTGGTAATGCCCTCCGCGGCGGGATTCCCTGCCACTGCGTGCCTTCCGGTTGACGGGAAAGAAAGTGAGCGGCCAGATTTTCAGGCCCTCGTCAAGGCTACCAGCTGGCGGCATACGTCCTGGACGGACGTGTTGACCAGCGTGAGGTCGAACTCGTCCTCCGCGTCCAGCTCGACCCGGGCCGCGGCCAGCCGGCTGCCGATGACCTCGGCCGGCTCGGTGCCGCGGCCGGTCAGCCTGCGCACCAGTTCGTCCCAGCTGGGCGGCGCGAGAAATACCAGCAGCGCATCCGGGACCGCCTCGCGCACCTGGCGCGCGCCCGCAAGATCGATTTCAAGGAGCACGGGCACTCCGGCGGCCAGTTTCTCGGTCACCGGGCCACGCGGCGTGCCATACCTGTTACCCGCGAAAGAGGCCCATTCCAGGAGTTCGCCGCGGGCGAGCATCTGGTCGAACTCCGCGCCGGTGACAAAGAAGTACTCGCGGCCGTCAACTTCGCCCGGCCGTGGTGCCCGTGTGGTCACCGATACGGAACACCAGATTTGCGGGCATTCCTTACGCAGCCCGGCCAGGACCGTGCTCTTGCCGACCCCGGAAGGGCCGGAAAGGACGGTCAGCCTGGCTGGCACCCCGCCCCCCCGGACAAGCGCGGTACCGCATATGCGATCAGCGGACGTCATGGCCCCTGGCCTCGTCCCCGCGCCCGCCCCTGGGGTAGCCATGCTGCGTCAGATAGCACTCCGGAACTCGTTTTCCAGCGCTGCGCGCTGGTTGGCACCGAGCCCACGGACCCGGCGCGATTCGGCGATGCCAAGACGCTCCATGATCTGCCGGGCACGGACCTTGCCGATCCCTGGGACGGACTCAAGCAGCGCGGAGACTTTCATCTTCCCGATGATGTCATCGCTCTGCCCATCCTTGAGTACCTGGGACAGGCTTGTCTCGTTCTTCTTCAGGCGGGCCTTGACTTCGGCCCGTTCCTTGCGCGCCCTAGCCGCCTTCTCCAGGGCGGCGGCGCGCTGATCGGGAGTGAGGGGAGGAAGAGCCACTCCGGGTCACCTCGGGTTTCAGAATCGAAAACTGCGGACGGGAAGGGAAAGTAGCGAGTTCAGGCCGTGAGGGCAACGCGAACACCCGTTTATTGCGTCATAAATTGGCCGATATTACTCTCCGGAAGAGACCGAATACTTAACGTAGTCAAACCGGGCCCTGCCACGTCACTATCATCGATCCACCCGCGGAGTGCTCGGAACACGGGGGGCCTCAATCCGGGGCCGGCGCGAGCCGCCGGAGCGGCGCGGCGATGGCCGAGGCGGCCGCTCCGGGGTCCGGGGCCCCGGTGATGGGCCGGCCGATCACCAGGAGGTCCGCGCCGGCCCGCAGCGCTTCCTCCGGGGTGGCCACCCGGGCCTGGTCGTGCCGCTCCGCCCCGGCGGGCCGGACCCCCGGCGTGATCAGCAGGATGCCCGGGCCGACCTCCTCGCGGACCGCCGCCACCTCCCGCGGCGAGCAGACCAGCGCCCTCGCGCCCGCCTCGACGCCGAGCGCGGCCAGCCGGCGCACCGCGTCCGGCAGCGGCCCGCGGATGCCGATCCGCTCCAGCTCCTCCGAGCCCAGGGAGGTCAGCACGGTCACCGCCGCGATGGTGGTGTCCGGGGCGGCCTCGACGGCGGCCCGGACCACCTCACGGCCCCCGGACGCGTGCACGGTCAGCAGGTCTGGGCGGAGCTTGGCGACCGCCCGGGCCGCGCCCGTCACGGTGGCCGGGATGTCATGCAATTTCAGGTCCAGGAAGACCCGTACCCCGCTCGCCCCGCGGATGGAGGCCACCACGCCGGGCCCGTACCTCAGGTACAGTTCGAGGCCGATCTTCACCGTGCTCACGTGCGGGGTGACGAGCCCGGCCCAGCGGGCCGCGGTCTCCAGGTCAGGCGCGTCAAGCGCCACGGCGATCGGCGCTGGCTGGCTCAACTCTCCTCCTCGGTGCGGTGGCCGGGCCACCGCGGTCGCAGGTAGCTAGGAAACGGTCCCGGACAGCCGGCGCAGCGGCGCGCCCCGGGGTTCGTGCGCCAGCCCGATCACGTCGCTGAGCCGCTCGACGCCGCGCTGGGCCAGTTCCTCGTCCAGTTCCCGCAGGATGCGCGCGCATGCCGAGGGATCGTGGAAGATGGCCGTGCCCACGGCGACCGTGCCCGCGCCGGCCAGGATGAGCTCCAGCGCGTCACGGCCGGTCCGCACCCCGCCCATGCCGATGATCGGCACGTCCGGGAACGCCTTGCGGACCTGCCAGATACAGCGCACCGCCACCGGCCGGATGGCCGGGCCGGACAGCCCGCCGGTCACCCCGGCCAGCACCGGGCGCATGGTGTGGGTGTCGATCGCCATCCCGAGCAGCGTGTTGATCATGGACAGGCCATCGGCCCCCGCGGTCACGCAGGCCCGGGCGATGGCCACGATGTCCGTGACGTCTGGCGACAGCTTGGCGAAGACCGGGATGTCATATCGGACCCGCGCGCGCACCGCCTCGATGACCGCCGCGGACGCGCCCGGGTCGCAGGCGAAGACCTGGCCCCGGTCCTCGACGTTAGGGCATGAAATATTCACCTCGAGGGCAGTGACTCCTGCCGCGTCGGACAGCCGGGCGGCCAGCTCGGCGTATTCATCCACGCTGCCGCCCGCGATCGAGACCACGGCCCGCGCTCCCCGGGACAGCAGCCACGGCAGGTCGCGCCGCAGGAACGCATCGATCCCCGGTCCCTGCAGGCCGATCGAGTTGAGCATCCCGCTCGGTGTCTCGGCCATCCGCGGCGTCGGGCGGCAGGCCCGCGGGGCCAGCATCACCGACTTGGTGACCACCGCGCCGATCTTGGCGACGTCGAAGAACTGGGCGAGTTCCCGGCCTGCCCCGGCGCACCCGGACGCGGTCAGGATGGGATTGGGCAGCTCCACGTGGCCCAGCCTGGTCCGCAGGTCAACTCCCATGCCGCTCCCTCCGTGCGCCGTCCTGGGCCCGGCCTGCGGCCGCCTGGGCCGTGTCCGCCTGCGCGGCGCCGCCCGCCTGCGGCCGCGGGTTCCAGCCCGGCGCGCCCAGCGCGTCGAACGGGATCGTGCCGATGTCATCCCAGCGCACCGTCTCGCCGCGGAACACCGGGCCAGCCACGCAGGACCGGACCATGCGGGTCACCCCGTCGTCACCCACCACCGGCAGCACGCAGGTCATGCACACCCCGATGCCGCACGCCATGGACTCCTCCACCAGCGTCAGCACCGGGATGTCGTACCGGGCGGCCAGCGTGGTCACCTGGCGCAGCATCCCCATCGGGCCGCAGGCGTAGATCACGTCGGTGCGGGCCTCATGGATGACCTGGGTGAGCCGGTCGGTGACCAGGCCGCGCACGCCCATCGAGCCGTCCTCGGTGGTCACCGCGGCGGTACGGCCGGTCCGCCGCGCGGTCAGCGCGCCGAACACCCGGTCCGCGCTGGCCGCCCCGAGCAGGAAGTCCACCTGGCAGTTCCGGCTGCGCAGCCGGTCGGCCAGCGGGAACAGCGGGGCACTGCCGTATCCGCCGCCGACCAGCAGGCAGCTCACCGGGTCCCGGGGCACCGGGAACGGCCGTCCCAGCGGCCCGGCCAGGTCGACCACGTCGCGGGTGCGCCGCTCGGCGAGCCAGCGGGTCCCCGGGCCGACCGCGGCGAACACGAATTCCACCGTGCCGCCGTGGTCCGGGCGGACGTCGTGGATGGAGAACGCGCGGCGCAGCAGCATGGAGGTGTCCGGGCCGCCGACCGCGACCGCGATGAACTGGCCAGGCCGGAAGCGCGCCGCGATCCCCGGGGCGACCACCGTCATCGCGTGGTAGGCATCCACCCTCCGCACGGTCAGCACGGTCCCGCGGACCTGGACCGCGGGGGCGTCCTGCTCACCGTCGGATGCGCCCGCGCTCACGGCGCGCCGCCGGACCCGGGATCCGCTCGGGTATCCGCGGCCGAGGCGAGGCGCGCCGCAGGCGCGTCCGCGCCGGGCCGGTGGATGGCGGGGGGCTCCGGGGGGCCGCCCCCCCGGGCAAGCAGGAGCGCCGCCGCATGGTCCTGCAAGGAGCGCACCCCCACCTCGCCACGCTGGATCGCCTCGATGCCCTGGACCGCCGCGGCCAGGCCGGACACCGTGGTCACGCAGGGTACCCCGCGGCGCACCGCAGCCGTCCGGATCTCGTAGCCGTCCAGCCGCGGCCCGGACTGGCCGGGGCTGCCGAATGGCGTGTTCACGATCAGGTCAACGTCGCCGTCCAGGATCCTGGCCACGATATCCGGCTCACCGCCCGGCCCCGGCCCGTCGCTGTGCTTGCGCACGATCGTGGCACGGACCCCGTTGCGCCGCAGCACCTCGCCGGTGCCCTCAGTGGCCCAGATCTCGAAGCCCAGGTCGGCCAGGCGCTTCACCGGGAAGATCATGGACCGCTTGTCCCGGTTGGCCACCGACACGAAGACCCGGCCCTTGACCGGCAGCGGCCCGTACACGGCCGCCTGCGACTTGGCGTAGGCGGTGCCGAACATCGCGTCGATGCCCATCACCTCGCCGGTGGAGCGCATCTCCGGGCCGAGCACGGTGTCCACGCCCTGGCCCCGCGCATCCCGGAACCGGCCGAACGGCAGCACCGCCTCCTTGACCGCGATCGGGGAGTCCAGCGGCAGCGTGCCGCCGTCCCCCGACGGCGGCAGCAGGCCCTCCGCGCGCAGGTCCGCGATGGAGGTGCCCAGCATGATCCGCGCGGCCGCCTTGGCCAGCGGCGTCGCGGTCGCCTTGGACACGAACGGCACCGTGCGCGAGGCCCGGGGGTTGGCCTCCAGCACGTGCAGCACCCCGGCAGCCAGCGCGTACTGCACGTTGAGCAGGCCGCGCACGCCCACGCCGCGGGCGATCGCCTCGGTGGACTCGCGGATCCGGGCGATGTCGGCGCGGCCCAGGGTGATCGGCGGCAGCGCGCAGGCGGAATCCCCGGAGTGGATCCCGGCCTCCTCGATGTGCTCCATCACCCCGCCGAGGAACAGTTCCGTGCCGTCATACAGCGCGTCCACGTCAATCTCGATGGCGTCGTCGAGGAACCGGTCGATCAGCACCGGGTGCTCCGGGCTGACCGCCGCGGCCCGCTGCACGTACGCCTCCAGCGTGGCGTCGTCATAGACGATCTCCATGCCGCGGCCGCCCAGCACGTAGGACGGCCGGACCAGCACCGGGTAGCCGATCTCGTCCGCCACCGCCTGGGCCTCGGCGTAGCTGAACGCGGTGCCGTAGCGCGGCGCGGGCAGCCCGGCCGCGGCCAGCACCGCGCCGAACTCACCGCGGTCCTCGGCCAGGTGGATCGCGTCCGGGCTGGTCCCCACGACCGGCACCCCGGCCGCCGCCAGGCCCCGGGCCAGGCCCAGCGGGGTCTGCCCGCCCAGCTGCACGATCACTCCGGCCACCGGGCCGCTCTGCTGCTCGGCGTGCACCACCTCGAGCACGTCCTCCAGGGTGAGCGGCTCGAAGTACAGCCGCCCGGACGTGTCGTAGTCGGTGGAGACGGTCTCCGGGTTGCAGTTGACCATCACGGTCTCGTAGCCCGCCTCGGCCAGCGCGAACGAGGCGTGCACGCACGCGTAGTCGAACTCGATGCCCTGGCCGATCCGGTTCGGCCCGCTGCCGAGGATGATCACCTTCGGCGCGCTGCCCGGCGGGACCTCGGTCTCCTCGTCGTAGCTGGAGTACAGGTAGGGCGTGCGGGCCGCGAACTCCGCGGCGCAGGTGTCCACCACGTGATACACAGGGCGGATGCCGAAGGCGTGCCGGAGCAGCCGGACCTGGTCTTCCGGCAGGCCGGTGAGCTCGCTCACCTGGGCGTCGGAGAAGCCGGCCTGCTTGGCCGCGCGGAGCGTCCCGGCGTCGAGTTCCGCGCCCGGCCGGGTGCCGGGGGCCGGGGCAGAGGCCTGGGAGAGCCGTTCGGCTAGTTCTTGGATGGCCTGAACCTGGTCCACGAACCACGGGTCGATGCCGCTCGCCTCAGCCACCTGGGCGACGGTCGCGCCGGCCCGCAGCGCCTGGTGCATGGTGGCCATCCGGCCGTCGTGCGGGACCGCGCAGCGGGCCACCAGGCCGGCCGCGTCACCG
The DNA here is from genome assembly GCA_963829725.1 of uncultured Actinomycetes bacterium. GTDB lineage: Bacteria > Actinomycetota > Actinomycetes > Streptosporangiales > Streptosporangiaceae > RYN-230. The sequence goes on from CAWHJW010000005.1 coordinate 289,200, forward strand.
GGCGGCTCGCGCCAGGACAGCGGGGCCGCCGGGTTCTCCAGCGAGCGCAGCGCCTTCTGCAGCGCCTCGGGGAACGACCGGCCGATCGCCATCGCCTCGCCGACCGACTTCATGTGCGTGGTGAGCACCGGGTCCGCGCCGGGGAACTTCTCGAACGCGAACCGCGGCACCTTGACCACCACGTAGTCCAGCGCGGGCTCGAAGCTGGCCGGGGTCTCGCCGGTGATGTCGTTTTGGATCTCGTCCAGGGTGTACCCGATGGCCAGCCGGGCCGCGATCTTGGCGATGGGGAAGCCGGTCGCCTTGGAGGCCAGCGCGGACGACCGGGACACCCGGGGGTTCATCTCGATGACGACCATCCGCCCGGTCCGCGGGTGGATGGCGAACTGGATGTTGCAGCCTCCCGTGTCCACGCCGACCGCCCGGACCACGGCGATGGCGGTGTCCCGCATGTGCTGGTACTCACGGTCGGTCAGCGTCATGGCCGGGGCGACGGTGACCGAGTCGCCGGTGTGCACGCCCATCGGGTCGATGTTCTCGATGGAGCAGACCACGACCACGTTGTCATGGCGGTCGCGCATCAGCTCCAGCTCGAACTCCTTCCAGCCGAGGATGGACTCCTCCAGCAGGACCTCGGTGACCGGGCTGGCGTCCAGCCCGGCCCCGGCGATCTGGCGCAGGTCCTGCTCGGCGTAGGCGATGCCGGAGCCGGAGCCGCCGAGGGTGAACGAGGGCCGGACGACCAGCGGGTAGCCGAGGTCGGCGGCGGCCTGCAGGCACTCCCCCATGGTGTGGCAGATGTGGCTGCGCGGCACCTCGCCGCCGAGGCCGGTGACGATCTCCTTGAACCGGCGGCGGTCCTCCCCGGCCTTGATCACCTCGATGCCGGCCCCGATCAGCTCTACCCCGTACTTGGCCAGGATGCCGGCCTCGTGCAGGTCCACCGCCGCGTTGAGCGCGGTCTGGCCGCCGAGGGTGGGCAGCACGGCGTCCGGGCGCTCCTTGGCGATCACCTTCTCCAGCACGTCCGCCGTGATCGGCTCGACGTAGGTGGCGTCCGCGAACTCCGGGTCGGTCATGATCGTCGCCGGGTTGGAGTTCACCAGGCTGACCCGGATGCCCTCGGCCATGAGCACCCGGCACGCCTGGGTGCCGGAGTAGTCGAACTCGCAGGCCTGCCCGATCACGATCGGCCCGGACCCGATGACCAGCACCGACCGCAGGTCCTCACGCTTCGGCATGGCGCGCTCCTCCCCTGGCTGCCCCGGCCGCGTAGTGAGCGCTCACTGTGCACCCTCCATCAGCGCGGCGAACTCGTCGAACAGGCCGACCGCGTCGTGCGGCCCGGGCGCGGCCTCCGGGTGGTACTGGACGCTGAACGCGGGCACGTCCAGCAGCCGGATGCCCTCGACCACGCCGTCGTTCAGGTTGACGTGGCTGATCCGGGCCGGGCCGAAGTCCGTGCCGAACGTGGCGCCGGCCTCCGCGCCGTCCGGCATCGCCACCGCGAACCCGTGGTTGTGGCTGGTGATCTGCACCTGCCCGGTGGCCAGGTCCTTGACCGGCTGGTTCACGCCCCGGTGGCCGAAGCGCAGCTTGTAGGTGCCCAGGCCGAGCGCGCGGCCGAGCACCTGGCTGCCCAGGCAGATGCCGAACACGGGGACGCCGCGGTCCAGCACGCCGCGGACCGCCGCCGTCGCGTACCCGGCCGCGGCCGGGTCACCGGGGCCATTGGAGAAGAACACCCCGTCCGGGCCCATGGCCAGGATCTCGTCCGCGGTCGTGGTGGCCGGCAGGACCGTCACCTCGCAGCCGCGCCGGGCCATGGCCAGCGGGGTGGCGGTCTTGATGCCGAGATCGACCGCGGCCACCCGGTAGCGCACCGCCACGTCGTCCGGCGGGGACACCGTGTACGGCTGGCCGGTGGTGACCTCGCGGGCCAGGTCGGCGCCGACCATGGACGGGCTGGCCAGCACCCGCTCGCGGAGCGCGTCGGTGTCGCGGGCCGCGGTGCTGATGGCCGCCCGCATCGCGCCCCGCTCGCGCAGGTGCCGGGTGAGCGCCCGGGTGCCGGTGATCGCGATCCCGGTGACGCCCTGGGCCCGGAGCTCGTCGTCCAGGCTCCGCCGGGCCCGCCAGCTGGAGGCGATCCGGGCCGGCTCGCGGACGACGTACCCGCTGACCCAGATCCGCCGCGACTCCGGGTCCTCGTCGTTGACCCCGGTGTTCCCGATGTGCGGTGCGGTCATCGCGACGATCTGGCGGCAGTACGACGGGTCGGTCAGCGTCTCCTGGTACCCGGTCATGCCGGTGTTGAACACCATCTCGCCGAACGTCTCGCCGTCCGCGCCGAACGCGGTGCCGCGGAAGGCAGTGCCGTCCTCCAGGACCAGGATGGCCGGCTGGGCCGCGCGCCCGGTGCGGGCCGCCGCGCCCGCTGGCACGGTGGGGGCGCTCATCAGGCCAGCTTCCCGTCGAGCACGGTGGGCCTGCCCCTCAGGAAGGTGGCGACGACGCCGCCGGGCAGTGCCATCCCCGCAAACGGGCTGTTGCGGCTGCGCGAGGCGTGCCGGGCCGGGTCCACCAGGCCGCGCGCCGACGGGTCATAGAGGGTCAGGCTGGCCGGCACCCCGGCTCCCAGGGCGCCGTGCGGCCCGGCCAGCCTGCCGATGGCGGCGGGCCGGGCCGACATCCGGTCCGCGACGCCCGCCCAGTCCAGCAGGCCGGTGTCCACCATCGCCTGCTGGACCACCCGCAGCGCGGTCTCCAGCCCGGTCATGCCGAACGCGGCCGTGTCCCACTCGGTTTCCTTGTCCTCCGCCGGGTGCGGGGCATGGTCGGTGGCGACGCAGTCGATGGTGCCGTCGGCCAGCCCTTCACGGAGCGCGGCGATGTCCGTGTCGGTGCGCAGCGGCGGGTTGACCTTGTAGACCGGGTCGTACCCGGCGGCGAGGGCATCGGTGAGCAGCAGGTGGTGCGGGGTGACCTCGGCGGTGACCCGCCAGCCCTTGCCCTTGGCCCAGCGGATGATCTCCACCGACCCGGCGGTGGACACGTGGCAGACGTGCAGCGCGGAGCCGACGTGCGCGGCGAGCAGGCAGTCCCGGGCGATGATGGCCTCCTCGGCCACCGCGGGCCAGCCGGTCAGGCCGAGCCGCCCGGACACCTCGCCCTCGTTGAGCTGGGCTCCCTCGGTCAGCCTGGGCTCCTGGGCGTGCTGGGCGATGACCCCGTCGAAGGCCTTCACGTACTCCAGGGCGCGGCGCATCAGCACCGCGTCGGACACGCACCGGCCGTCGTCGGAGAACACCCGGACCCGGGCCGGCGAGTCGGCCATCGCGCCGAGCTCGGCCAGGTGCTTGCCGTTCAGGCCGAGGGTGACCGCGCCGACCGGGTGCACGTCGCAGTGGCCGGCGTGGCGGCCGAGCCGCCAGATCTGCTCGACCACGCCGGCCGTGTCGGCGACCGGGTCGGTGTTGGCCATCGCGTGCACCGCGGTGAACCCGCCGAGCGCCGCGGCCGCCGTGCCGGTCTCTACCGTCTCAGCGTCCTCCCGGCCCGGCTCGCGCAGGTGCGTGTGCAGGTCCACCAGGCCAGGCAGCGCGATCAGCCCCTGTGCATCGAGCACGGACGCCCCCCGGGCGCTGCCCGCGGCGCCGATGGCCTCGATGATCCCGTCCCGGACCAGGATGTCAGCCGGGCTGCCGCAGGCCGGCCGTGCCCCCTTGATCAGCCAGGCCTCATTCATGACTGCGCCTCCGCCCCGCCGAGCAGCAGATACAGAACGGCCATCCGGACGCTGACGCCATTGGCCACCTGCTCCACGATCGTGGAGCGGGCCGAGTCGGCGACCTCGGCGGCGATCTCCACGCCCCGGTTCATCGGCCCCGGGTGCATCACGATGGCCTGCTCCGGGAGCTGGGCCATCCGCGCGGCGTCCAGCCCGTACCGCCGGCTGTACTCCCGCACGCTGGGGAAGAAGGCGGCGTTCATCCGCTCCTGCTGCACCCGGAGCATCATGACCACGTCGCTCTTGGGCAGCGCGGCGTCGAGGTCGTAGCTCACCGAGCAGGGCCACGTGCCCACCGCCACCGGCAGCAGCGTGGGGGGGGCGACCACGGTGACCTCCGCGCCGAGCGTGTGCAGCAGCCAGACATTGGACCGGGCCACCCGGCTGTGCAGCACGTCGCCGACGATCGTGACCCGCAGGCCGTCCAGCGCGGTGCCGCCGGACAGCCGGCTGCCGGGGGCCCGGCCCGCCGGGCCGGGCCGGGACGAGCGGCCGAACTTGCGCCGGATGGTGAACGCGTCGAGCAGCGCCTGCGTCGGGTGCTCGTGGGCCCCGTCACCCGCGTTGACCACGGTGCCGCGGACCCAGCCGGCCAGCCGCTGTGGGGCACCGGAGGCGCTGTGCCTGATCACGACCGCGTCCGCGCCCATGGCTTCCAGGGTGAGCGCCGTGTCCTTGAGGCTCTCCCCCTTGGCCACGCTGGAGCCCTTGGCCGAGAAATTAATCACGTCCGCGGACAGCCGCTTCGCGGCGGCCTCGAACGAGATCCGGGTCCGCGTGGAGTCCTCGAAGAATAGATTGACCACTGTCCGCCCGCGCAGGGTGGGCAGTTTCTTGATGGGCCGGTCGGACACGCGGGCCAGCTCGTCGGCGGTGTCCAGGATGAGCAGGGCGTCCTCCCTGCTCAAGTCGGCGGCGGAAATCAGGTGACGGTTCACGTGTCGCTCCCAGCGGGCTCTGGGCCGTTAGGCCGGCCGCGTTCCGGGCCGGCGGCGGCCCGGCCGAGGATCACGGCGTCCTCGCCGTCCACCTCGGCGAGCAGCACCCGGACGACTTCCTGCTTGGAGGTGGGCAGATTCTTGCCGATGTAGTCCGGGCGGACGGGCAGCTCGCGGTGCCCGCGGTCGATCAGCACGGCCAGCTGGACGGCGCACGGCCGCCCCAGGTCGTTGAGCGCGTCCAGGGCGGCCCGGACGCTGCGGCCGGAGTAGAGCACGTCATCGACGAGCACCACCACCATCCCGTCGATCCCGCCGGGCGGCACGTCCGTGCGGCCGAGGGCGCAGGCCGCAGCCGGAGGTCATCCCGGTACATGGTGATGTCCAGCGAGCCGTACGGGACGGGACGGCCCTCGACCTGCTCGATGCGCTCGGCCAGCCGACGGGCCAGTGGCGCGCCCCGGGTGGGGATGCCGAGCAGGACCACGTTGGCCGCCCCGTCGGTCCGCTCCAGGATCTCGTGTGCGATCCGGGTCAGCGCGCGCCGGATCTCGTCCGGTTCGAGGACCACCTTGCCGGGGGGCGCTCCGGGATTCTTCTGGGCCGGGTCAACGGCATGCATGCCACGGACCTCCTTTCCCGCCTCACGGGACGGGTCTTAAAGGATGATCTGTCCCGCACACGGTACCAGCAGGTGAGGGCAGGTGGCGGGTCCCGCGCCGGCCCGGCACCAGGGACATCGGCACGGGCCCGGATACGGCCCGCCCGCGGAGCCGGGGCCAGAGAACCCGCCGGCGGGCCCGGATCGGCCCTCGAGAGGATTGGGTAACGATGAGTGATTCGTGTCACACTGGGGAGAGGCCAGCCTGCGGATCCGTGGTGCCGGCCCGGACCGGGCCGGCAAGCGGCGGCGGCGCCTGTGGCGGCAGAGCTTGCGCGGCTCCGGCATGCCACCTGGGTCGGTTGTGTCACATCAGCCGTGAGGGACAAGACGCGTAAGATGACCCGCTTTTTGCTATTCGGCTTGACCTGGTCGCTCTTGCGGCCTACCGTCACTGTCCGTAACCAATTACTGAAAGCGACGAACTGGCCGGGGGGCCGACGACCATGCCATCTGAATACGCCAAGACCCTAGGCGCCAGGCTGCGTGCCATCCGTACCCAGCAAGGCCTATCCCTGCACGGCGTGGAGGAGAAGTCACGCGGCCGGTGGAAGGCCGTGGTCGTAGGCTCCTATGAGCGCGGCGACCGCTCCGTGACCGTCCAGAAGCTGGCCGAGCTAGCCGAGTTCTACGGAGTCCCGGTCTCCGAACTGCTGCCCGGCGACTCGACCCCGGCGCCGCTGGCTCCCTCTCCCAAGCTGGTCATTGACCTGGAGCGGATGGCCCAGCTGCCGAAGGACAAGGCCGGCCCGCTCGCCCGGTACGTGGCCACCATCCAGAGCCAGCGGGGTGACTACAACGGCCGGGTCCTCTCGATCCGGCAAGAGGACCTGCGGTCACTAGCGGTCATCTATGACAAATCACCCATCGACCTCACTGAGGAACTCATCAGCTGGGGCGTCCTCGATTCCGAGGCCCGGGGAGCTGTGGAGGCCTTCTGAGCCAGGTCCGGCCCCTCGGGTGGCCTGCCAGCCAGCGGCTGGCAGGCCACTAGGCTCTCCGGCCCCGGTGGCGGCTCAGCCCCACCGGGCGGCTCAGCCCGCCGGGCGCAGCGGGAGCGCCTCCTGGGCGGGCAGGCCCAGCGCCTCCTCCGCGAGGGACAGGAAAGTTTCCGCGTCACGCAGCAGGTCATCTGCCTCCCGCGGCGACACGGCCCGGGGCAGGCCAGCTTCGGCGGCGGCCCGCTTGCCCGCCCCCGCGGCGAAGAACGCGGACCACTCCGAGAGCGCCGGCTCCACCCGGGGCAGCAACTCCCATACGCTTCGCGGCGCCTTCCGCCTCGGCGCAGGTGCCGAGCCTGCCTTCACGGTGACGATCGCCGCCGCCGCCCGGAGTGCCGCCAGGTGAGCCGCCACGTAGCGGGCACCCGGCCCCGCCTCACCGGCGGCATCGGCCAGCCCGCGGCGGGCGGATTCAATGAGAGTGAGCGCGGTGGGCGCGACCCGGCAGCGCGGGTGACCCGGCCGTACCGGCGTGACCATGCTCATGGCCCTCCTTCCTTCACGGAGCCAGGGTCAGGCGGCGCGCTTCCCCACGCTCCGCCTGACCCCCGATCCAGTCACCCTCGGGGGATAGAGGTGACTGGCCGACTTCGTGACCTTATTCGAACACAGTTTCGTGTGACTGTCTAGTTCTTTGGAGCTGAGTTCGAAGGTACCCACGGGGTCCGACAAAACCGGCGCATGCGCGTATCCGCTGGCAGGCGCCACGAGCATGAGTGCTCGCGTACGCTACCCGGGTGCGCCGGAGACCAGAGGTGCAGGAATTCGGCCGGGCACGCTTCCTGGCCGAACTCGACGGCCTGCTCGCCCTGTACGCGGCGGCCATGCGGCCGCCGCCGGAGCAGGTCCCGGGACGCCGCGCGATCATGGAGCGGCACACCCAGTTCCCCTCGTTCCGCTGCGTGGCCGTGACGCTGCCGGCCGGCGCGGCCGACGGCACGGGATCGAGGGCTGGCCCGGCTGGCCCGGCGCCGCGATCGGTCGCCGGAGCTCGTGGGGAGGTGCTCGCCGGCTTCGCCTACGGCTTTCACGGCGCTGAGGGCCAGTGGTGGCACGACCTGGTCCGCGCCGCCCTGGCCAGCACCGGCGGCCAGTCATTTGCGCGTGACTGGCTCGCCGACTCGTTCGAGGTGGCCGAGGTGCATGTGCACCCGGACTACCAGGGGCGCGGGCTCGGGCGCCGGATGGTCCCGGCGCTGGCCTATCCGCGGCTGGAGCGGACCGCCCTGCTCTCGACCCAGGACGCGGAGAGCCGGGCCCGGCGGCTGTACCGCAGCCTGGGCTTCACCGACCTGGTCACCAGGTACCGGTTCCCGGGCACCGACCCGCCCTACGCATTGATGGGGGCGGTCCTCCCGCTGCGGCCCGGCCACGTGCCCGCCTGGACCGGGCCGCAGGACCGGTAGCCGCTAGCGGCCCGTCGTCAGCCGCAACGCCATCGGCGCCGCCGCGGCGCTGCGCTGGGACAGGCCGAGATGCTCGTAGATCTCCCGGGTGACGCGGGACCCGTTAAGCGTGTAGAAGTGCAGTCCCGGTACGCCTTCCGCGAGCAGCCGCTCGCACATCCCGGCGGCGTACTCAACCCCGATCTCGCGCACCGCCGCCGTGTCGTCTCCCGCCGCGCGGATCCGCTCGCCGACCCCGGCGGGGAACTTCGCGTCGGACAGCACCACGATCCGATCCAGGGTCCGCAGGCTGGTGATCGGCATGATGCCCGCGATGATCGGCACCTCGCATCCGGCGGCGGCCACCCGGTCCCGCAGCCGCAGGTAATCCTCCACGTAGAAGAACATCTGGGTGATCGCGAAATCCGCGCCAGCCCGGCACTTGGCGACGAAGTACCGGGTGTCGGAGGCCAGGTCGGGGGAGCGGGGGTGGCCTTCGGGGAAGGCACCGACCCCCACGCAGAAGTCCCCGGACGCCTTGATCAGGCGGACCAGGTCGGCGGCGTACCGCAGGCCCTCCGGATGGGCCACCCACTCGGCGCCGGGATCACCCGCCGGATCCCCGCGGAGCGCCAGCACGTTGCGCACGCCCACGGCCGCGTACGAGCCCACCACGTGCCGGAGTTCCGCGACGGAATGGTCAACCGCGGTGAAGTGGCCGACCGGAGTGAGCGTCGTCTCGGCCGCTATCCGGCCGGTGACCCGGACCGTCCGGTCGCGCGTCGAGCCGCCAGCCCCATAGGTCACCGAGACGAAGGTGGGCAGGAGCGGCTCCAGTTGCCTGATCGCGCGCCACAGCTTCCGTTCATCCGCCTCGGTCTTGGGCGGCATGAACTCGAACGAGAAGGACTGCCCGCCCGCCGCAAGCAGGTCACGGATCGTCGGGGCGCGGCGCAGGACTCCTGGTGGCATGTGACCAGGCTAGCCGCCGGCGGCCGACTCCCGCCTCCCCTGGCGCGGCCGGTAGCACAAATGTGCCTTCCGGGCCCGGAGCTCCCCCGGTGGCAGCGGCCCGGACCGCCCCAGAAGAAGCCTGGCCAGCGGCTGGCCGTCTCCGTGCCAGCCCAGTGCATGCGACCTACCGGGGGCCGCAGGGCCGGGCCACCCGGTCCAGGCGCCGGGTGGCATGTAGGACAGGAGTGAACGCCCCGCCGGCCCAGGGCTGGCGGGGCCAGTTCACGTTGCCGAACTCGGCCGGATGGGCCGCCCGGTGGCCGAAGTAGACGGCGAAGTCAGCCAGCACCTTCCGGCGCCGCTCAGCTGCCGGGACCATGCCCAGCTGGACCGCCGTCGACCCGGAGATGAAACTGGCCACGATGCCCGGGCGGCCGCTGGGCGGCGAGCTGTCCGCCACGAACTGGCAGGTGGGCAGGTTGACGGTGGCGATGCCGCTCAGTCCTTCCGCGCGCCAGAAGGCCGACGGGTAGACGGCGAGCACCTTGCACAGCGACCCCATCGGGGTGCGCTGCACCAGCTGCAGGCGCTGGGCGGGCCGGGCCGGGACAAAGGAGATCTGCGCGGCGCAGCACGGCGGCATGGCGACGATCACGCACCGGGCCCGGTAGCTGCCCCCTTCGGTGATCATGGTTACGCCGGAGGAATCCTGCTCGATGGCCCGGACCGGCGAGCGCAGCACGACCCGGTCACCCTGCTCCCCGGCGAGCATGGGCGGGATCTGCCCGGCGGCGCCGAAGAACAGGTCGGTTTCCGGTTCCTCGGCTTGCGGGGCGGCCGCGTTGGCCAACAGGACGTGCAGGAACCCACGTGGCCGCCCTCGATGACCCGGCGGCGGACCATCCGGCCGCCCACCTGGGGCCGGGCCTCGACCACCACCACGGAGTGCCCGGCCCCGGCCAGGGAGCGGGCCGCGACCAGGCTGGCCAGCCCCGCGCCGACGATGGCGACGTCCACCCGCCACTGCATCCGACCGCGGCGCGGCCCGGGCGCGGGCCCGGGGCCCGGAGGTGTCGTGCCGTCGGGGCGCGACCTCGCGGCCCCGATCCCCAACGCACCCGCCAATGGCTCCGGCGCCCATCAGGAACTGACGCCGGGGCGCCGTCGGCGTCCCGGCCCCGGCCGGAAGATCCTCTGCTGACATGGCCACCAACCTGCCGTAATGGCCATGCGTATTAAATTAGGAACGCAGAGTAAGCGTGCCTAGCGTGGCCCACGTGGACGTGACCGGCACCGGGACGTGACCGGCACCGGGCGGTCAGAACGCGAGGGCCTGGGCCCGCCGGTTCACCTCGGTGCCGCGGCGCTCCGCCATCGCCTGGACCGGCGTGCCGGGCAACGTGTCGTCGGCCGTGAACAGCCAGCGCAGCGCCTCCAGATCGTCGAACCCGCAGTCGAACAGCAGCGTGAGCGTGCCGTGCAGGCCCTTGATGATCTGGTTGCCGTCGAAGAAGGCCCGGGGCACGCCCATGCTGCCGTCTGACCGCCGGACAGCCAGCAGCTTGCGGTCCCTGAACAGTTGCTTGAGCCGGCCCTGGGGAATGCCGAGGCGCTCGGCTGCTTCCGCGAGAGTGAGCCAGGCGCCGACGAGTGCGTCGGCCGGAGGGTCAATCTGTGCCACGCTTCCGAATTTCCCACGATCGCGCCGGGGTCAAACCCGGACACGCCACTCTCGTCACCTCTACCTGGCAGGACACTAGCCCGTGAGGGCGGTGTCACGGAGCAGCACCGCCGGGTCGGCCAGCCGTCCGGAGTCTACCGGGTGACCGGCATCGATCAGCCGCCGCCCCTGCAGCAGGTCCCGCGGATTCCCGGCGGTCAGCACGGCGGTCAGTGCCCCGGCACCGGGGCCCTCGGTGGCCAGCCAGCACCCGGTCCACCGCGGCCCGGCCGCGTCGCCGCGCCAGACGAGCCGGTCGGAGACACCGGGCAGGCCGGCGAACTGGACCATCCGGCCGAACTGCTCCGACCAGAAGTACGGCACCGGGTCGTAATCCAGGTCGTTTCCGAGCAGGTTGGCGGCGGCCACCCGCGGGGCGTGCAGCGCGGTGTCCCAGTGCTCCACGCGCAGCCGCTGGCCGTAACGCCCGGACCAGAAGGAGGCGCAATCGCCCGCCGCGTAGACACCAGGGACGGACGTGCGCAACTGGCTGTCGGCCAGCACGCCGTCGCCCAGCCTCACCGCGGAGCCGGCCAGCCAGCCGGTCGCGGGCCGGACCCCGACGGCGGACACCACCAGGTCGGCCGCGAGCCAGCCGCCGCCGGGCAGCACCAGCCCGCCCTCAGCGACCGACTCCACCATCTGGCCGAGCCGCAGGTCTACCCCGGCCTCCGCGTACCAGGGCACCATCCGCGCACCGGCCTCGGCCCCCAGCGCGGCGGCGGCGGGCGCCAGGCCCCCCTCCAGGACCGTCACCGCGCAGCCGCGGGCGGCGGCCACGGTGGCCAGTTCCGCGCCGATCCAGCCGGCCCCGATGATGGCCAGCCTGGTCCCGGGCTGCAGCGCCGCGCGGATGGCCAGTGCGTCGTCGACCGTGCGCAGCACATGCTGCCGGCCGTCGCCGGGCAGCCGGATGGGCTGCGCGCCGGTCGCGATCACCAGCCGGTCGAAGGGGTACTCGCCGCTCCCGGTGAGCACCACCGCGTCGGCCAGGCCGGTGGCGGCCTCACCGAGCCGCAGGTCCAGGCCGAGTTCCTCCGCCTCGGCGGCCATGGAGGTGGAGTCCAGCTCGCCCAGCATGAGTTTCTTGGACAGCGGCGGCCGGTCGTACGGGGGGTGCGGCTCGGCCGCGATCATCGTGATCGCGGCGGCGTACCCGGCCGCCCGGAGTTCGGCCGCAGTCCGCAGCCCGGCCAGCCCGCCACCCACGATGATCACTCGCCCGATGCGCACGGGCACCCAGGTTAACGGCCATCCAGCGCCCGGACGGGCGCGGCATGCCCCGGCCGCCGGGCGCCGGGCACTGCAATTACCCACGGTCATCGGGCAACACCGTACAGATGTTCCGCGGGCCGCCATGGCCGGCCCGCCATACAATCGAGCCGATGGACACGACCCTGGCGCGCCCACCCGTCGGCCGACTGCTCGATGGCCGGTACCGGGTTGAGTCCCTTATTGCCACGGGCGGCATGGCTACCGTGTACCTCGGCACGGACACCCGGCTGGACCGGACCGTGGCACTCAAGATCATGCACGCGGAGCTCGCTAACGACGAGGACTTCGTCCGCCGGTTCGTGGGCGAGGCCAGGTCGGTCGCCCGGCTGTCTCACCCCAACGTGGTCGGCGTCTACGACCAGGGGGCGGACGGCCGCACGCTGTACCTGGCCATGGAGTACGTCCCGGGGCGCAACCTGCGTGACCTGCTGAACGAGCGCGGGCGGCTGCGCCCGGCCGAGGCGCTGGACGTCATGGACGGCCTGCTGGCCGGGCTGGGCGCGGCCCACGCCGCCGGGCTGGTGCACCGTGACGTCAAGCCGGAGAACGTCCTGCTCACCACCAACGGCGCGGTGAAGGTGGCCGACTTCGGGCTGGCCCGGATGCTGGCCGCGGGCAGTCACACGAAGACCGGCCTGCTGATCGGCACCGCCGCCTACCTCGCCCCCGAGCAGGTGTCCCGGGGCACCGCCGACGCGCGGACCGACGTGTACGCGGCCGGCATCCTGCTGTTCGAGATGCTGACCGGGGTACAGCCGCACACCGCGGACACCCCGCTGGCGGTGGCCTACAAGCACGTCAACGAGGTGGTCCCGGCCCCATCCCAGGTGGTGCCCGGGATCCCGCCCGCCCTCGACGACCTGGTCACCCGGGCCACCAGCCGGGATCCCGCGCTGCGCCCCGCCGACGGCGGCCAGTTCCTCCGGGCCCTCACCGAGGTGCGCCCGGCGCTGCCCGCCCAGGGCCCGGGCTACCCCACCCTGGCCGGCAGCGTGCTCGCCGGGCCCGGCGGGTACCAGGCTCCCCCGCCCGCCCCGGTCCAGCCCCGCTACGACTATGCGCCGGCCGGCTGGGCCGGCGCCCCCGAGGCGCCGGCCCAGCCTGGCTGGCCCGCCGATCCCGGGGCCACCGCGCAGGCCGGTGATCTCATCCCGGGCCTGCCCGGTAGCGGCCGCGAGCCCTACCCGGCCGCGGCCAGCGGGCTCACCCAGATGCAGGACGACGCGTTCTACCGGCCCGCCAACCACACCCTCGTAGTGTCCTCCCCCGACGCCGCGGGGGGCTACGGCCAGCGCCGGGGCGGGGGCGGCTACACCGGGCCCCAGAAGCCGGGGCTGGCCGGCTGGCTGTTCAGCCGCCGGCTCGCGTACGTCCTGGGCGGCCTGCTCGTGGTGCTGCTCGTCGGACTGGGCATCTGGTGGCAGTCCGCAGGCCGGTACACGACCGTGCCGCAAGTGGGCGGGATGTCGCTGGCGTCCGCCGGGCAGGCGATCCAGAGCGCCGGCCTGTCCGCGAAGACGGGGTCACCCCAGTTCAGCACCCACGTGGCCAAGGGCGACATCGTCGGCACCAGCCCGGCCATCGGCTCCCGGGTGGGCAAGGGCGGCACCGTGCTGCTCATCGTCTCCGAGGGCGCGCGGATGATCTCCGTCCCCCAGGTCACCGGGCAGGCGCTGGCCAGCGCGGAGGCCGCGTTGCGGCACGCGGGCCTCACTCCCGGCCAGGTCATCAGCCAGACGTCCACCACGATCCAGAGCGGCATCGTGATCAGCACCACGCCGGCCGCGGACGCCTCCTGGCCGCAGGGCAAGCCGGTCAGTCTCACGGTCAGCAGCGGCCAGCCGGTGCCCAACTTCGTCGGCCAGAACAAGGACGTGGCCGAGCAGTGGGCCCAGGCCAACGGGGTCTCGCTGAACGAGGTCGCGGACGCTAAGAGCGACCAGCCCGCCGGGACCGTGACCGCGCAGTCGGTGCCGCCCAACAGCTCTTTCACCCCGCACCAGGTCATCACGATCACGATCTCCAACGGGCCGCAGATGGCCGGGGTGCCGAACGTGGACGGCCAGCAGATCAGCCAGGCCGAGCAGCAGCTGCAGCAGGCGGGGTTCCAGGTCAAGGTGGTCCAGCTCGGCCCGCTGGACACCGTGTTCAACTACAGCCCGCAGGGCCAGGCGCCGCAGGGCAGCACGATCACGCTCTACGTCGGCCTGCCGCACCTCTAACCGGCCCGGCAGGCCGGGAGTCAGGTGGCCGGGTACCGGGCCTTGCTCCTCCGTGTGGGCGCGCGCCTGGCCGCCTGGGTGCCCTTTCTGGCCGGCACTGATCTGCTGCCTGGCGGCGTGCTCCGTCTCGGTCGAGGCGGCACGGGGCAGGAGCGCGCCACCGCCTTGCGCTGAGCGGCCGCTACCGCCCGCGACCGGCCCCCCGGGCCCGGCGGGCTGCGGTACTCTCCCGGCGGGACGAGCGGCCCGGGGGCGGCCGCAGGCGGCCTCCGGTGACCCGGCGTGGGCCGTCCCCACCAGGTACCCGGAAGGGGCAGTCGTGCGCGGAACCGAGCTGACCCCGGCGGCCGGCACCCCGCCGCAGGATGAGACCGGGGCGCCGGACAAGCCGGCTGGCCGCCGGCGGCCCAGGCCGGTCCCGCTGGCCATCGCCGGATTCACCGTCCTCGGCCTCGGCGTCCGGCTGTACCTGCTTCAGCCGGCCGGGATACCTGCTCGGCGTGACCCAGTACGACGACGGCCCCTACTTCGGCAGCGCGCTGCGGCTGGTCCGCGGGACCCTGCCGTACCGCGACTTCATCATCGTGCAGCCGCCCGGCATCACCCTGCTCATGTCGCCGGCAGCGCTGCTCGCCCAGGTGGCCGGGACGGCCTGGGGCATGGCCGCGGGCCGGATCCTCACCGTGGCGGCCAGTTCGGCGGGCGTGCTGCTCACCGGCCTGCTGCTGCGCCGCCAGGGACTGCTCGCGGTGACCCTGGCGTGCGGGATGCTGGCCATTTTCCCGGGCAGCCTGATCGCCGCGCACACGGTGCTGCTGGAGCCATGGCTGGCACTGTTCTGCCTGGCCGGCGGCCTCGCCGTGCTGGACGGGGACCGGCTGGCCACAGGCCGGCGGCTGGTGGCGGGCGGGCTGGCCTTCGGGTTCGCCGGGGCGGTCGAGGCGTGGGCCATCCTGCCGGTCGCCGTGGTGCTGGCATGCTGCGGCCAGGATGCCCGGCGCGCCGCCCGGTTCCTGGCCGGGGTGACGGCCGGCTTCGCGGTGCCGGTGCTGCCGTTCGCCGCGCAGGCCCCGTCCCGGTTCTACGGCAGCGTGATCGCCGCCCAGCTGCTCCGGGTGGTCCGCAACCCAGCCCCGCTGCTCCCCCGGCTGCGGATGATGACCGGCCTGGGCCAGTTGCTGCACCTCGGCGGCCCGGGCGTGCTGACCCTCACGCTGGGCCTGGTGGCCTTCGTGGCCGGTGCACTGCTGCTCAGCTGGCGGGCCGGCCGCGGCCCGCTGACCGCGCTGGAGGGATTCGCGGTGGGCGGCTGCGGGCTGGTGTCCGCCGCGTTCCTGGCTTACCCGCAATTCTTCCCGCACTTCCCGGCGTTCCTGGCCCCGTTCCTGGCCATGTCGGCCGGCCTGGCCGCGGCCCGGCTGGCGGGGCTGCGCCCGCCCCGCACCGCGTCGGCCCCCGCCACCATCCGCCGGGCCGAGGTGGCGGTGGCCGCGGCCGCCGCGGCCGCCGTGCTCGTGCTGGCGGTCCAGCAGGCCTACGCACAGCGGACAGTCACGCCGCGGGTGAGCCCGGCGGCCATCGCCGCCGTGCAGCGGATCGTCCGCCCCGGCGCCTGCGTGCTGACCGACCAGGTGTCCTACACCATCGCCGCCGGGCGGTTCTACGCCAGCAGCCCGCGCTGCCCGCTGCTGGTGGATTCGATCGGCACGGACTACGCCCTCGGTCACGGACGGGACGCCGCCAGCGGGGCAGCCCGGTTCGCCGCGGTGGCCGCCGTCTGGCGGGACGCCCTGCACCAGGCCCAGTACGTCTGGCTGACCACCCGGTACAGCCGGCGGCGCATCGCCTGGACGCCGGCGCTCCGGTCGTACTTCCGGGTGGACTTCCGCCCGGTGCTGCGGGACGGCCGCCGCGACGTGCTGTACGCGCGCCTCCCGGCCCGGAGCGGCTGACCGGGCGCCGGCCTCACGGCTCCTGGTGCGAGTACCGCTGCTCCAGCCACGGGTCGGCGGAGGTGTGGTAGCCCCGTTCCTCCCAGAAGCCACGGCGGTCGTGGGTCAGGTACTCCACCGCGCGCACCCACTTCACGCTCTTCCAGCCGTACAAGTGCGGCACGACCAGCCGCATCGGGTAGCCGTGCTCGGGCGTGAGCGGCTCGCCCGCCACCGCGGTCGCGAACAGCGTCGTGTCCGCGGCGTAATCCGCGATGCGCAGGTTGGCGCTGTACCCGTACTCGGCCCAGACCATGACGTGGGTGACCGGGTCCGCGGGGGGCGCGTGGCGGAGCAGGCTGGTGGCGGCGATGCCCTCCCAGGGGATCGCGGGGACGCTGCACCTCGTGACGCAGTGCAGGTCCGCGGTGACGCAGGTGCGCGGCAGCGCGCTGATGGCCGCCCAGTCCCAGCGGTGTTCCTCCCCGGAATCCGTCGCGCCGTACACCATGAAGTCCCAGCGGTCCGGGCGGAAGGGGGGCACGGGTCCGTAGTGCTGCGCCGTCCAGTCACGCGCGACGCGCTGGCCGGGAGGCAGCCCGCAGCCGGGGCCGGCCGGCCCCGGCTGGCTGGCGCGCAGCCGCCGCAGGACAGGCTCATCCGGCTCGCGGCCCGCCAGCGGGCCCGCTGCATCCCGGCCCGTCTCCCGCTGACCCATCCATCGCCTCCTGGCTGACCCGGCTGGGGATGTTCCAGCGTGCGAAGGCTGGCACCCGGCTGACCTTGACCCGGTAGCCCGCTCTCCTACCATCGCATGCGGCCACATCCCGGCCCCGCCCCACCCCGCCCCGGCGATGCGCTATGATCATGGGTATGCGTGAGCAGTTCTGGTTTTGGTATGGCTACCGGCCCGGCATCCGGACGGTCGCCCGCCAGACTATGCGCTGACGCGAGCGACTTACCCCAAAGCCCCGGGCCGACGGCCCGGGGCTTTTTGCATGGACGGGTTCCACCAGCCGGCATCGCACCAAAGCGGCGCCACGGATACAGGAGGACGACCGATGGTCGTGGTCATGGCCCCCGACGCCACGCAGGATGACATGGACGGCATCGTCGATCTGGTGCGCGGGGCTGGCGGGGAGGCGTTCATCACCCGCGGTGTCTCGCGCACCATCGTCGGCCTGGTCGGTGACGTGGAGCAGTTCGGCACGCTGAACCTGCGCAGCATGCCCGGCGTCAGCGACGTGATGCGGATCTCGGTGCCGTACAAGCTGGTCAGCCGGGAGCATCACCCGAACCGGTCGGTGGTCCAGGTCGGCGGGGTGCCCATCGGCCCGGACACGATGACGATGATCGCCGGGCCGTGCGCGGTGGAATCGCCGGAGCAGGCGCTGACCGCGGCCCGGATGGCCAGGGCCGCCGGGGCGTCACTGCTGCGCGGCGGCGCCTACAAGCCGCGCACCTCCCCGTACGCCTACCAGGGGCTGGGCGAGGCCGGGCTGAAGATCCTGGCCGAGGTCAGCGCGGAGACCGGGCTGCCCGCGGTGACCGAGGTGATCGACCCGCGCGATGTCGACCTGGTCTGCAACTACGCCGACATGCTCCAGGTCGGCACGCGCAACATGCAGAACTTCGCGCTGCTCCAGGCGGTCGGCTCGGCGGGCAAGCCGGTGCTGCTCAAGCGCGGGTTCAGCGCCACGATCGAGGAATGGCTGATGGCCGCGGAGTACATCGCCCAGCGCGGCAACTCCGACATCGTGCTGTGCGAGCGGGGCATCCGCACGTTCGAGAAGGCCACCCGCAACACGCTGGACATCAGCGCGGTGCCAGTCGCGCAGCGGCTGTCCCACCTGCCGGTCATCGTCAACCCGTCCCATTCCGGCGGCCGCCGGGACCTGGTGCTGCCGCTGACCCGGGCGGCCATCGCGGTCGGGGCGGACGGCATCATCGTGGACGTGCACCCGGATTCGAAGAACGCGCTGTGCGACGGGGACCAGGCCCTGGCGGACTCCGACATCAGGGAACTGGCCAGCGTGGCCGCGCACCTGCCGCCGCTGATGGGCCGCACGCTCACCCCGCCGCTGAGCCCGGAGCGGGCCGCGGCCCGCGCCGCCGCCGGCCCGGAGCCCGGGACGGCCCTCTGACCGCTGCCTCGCCCAGCCACCCCGGCACCGCCGCTGCCTGGGTGAAGGATCGCTGTCGCCAGGTGTGCTGCGATCTCTCACCCATGCCGGGCCGCTGCCGGCGGCCCACCTCCGGGCGGAGCGCTGCCGCCGGGAGGTGTCCCGCCAGGGCGCGCAGCATCACGCCTTGCGCCAGGACGGGCAGCACCCGCTGCGGCCGCAACGACGCCACCCCTATTCACGCTTCGCCGTTCACTGGTCACTGGTCAGTGCCCGATGGCACGAAAGGCGCTGACTTTGGGCCAGAATTCCCGTCGAATCGGCCGCCGTAACGGCACTGGCACCGGGCTCGCGTCAGGCCTGAAAGCGTCAGGAGTGGTCGGCGCGGTATTCCTGGGCGAGGGCCGCGAGTTCCTCGGCCACGTTCCCGGCACCGAGCCGGGCCTCCAGCCGGTGCAGGTCATCGATGCGGGCCCGGGTCTCCACCTGCGGCGGGGTGAGCAGCGTGCAGCAGTCCTCGTCGGGCAGTTCGGACAGGGCCAGGGTCCGGATCCGGCGCGCCTCGGCGATGGTCTCGGTCTTGTCGTAGCCGATCAGCGGGCGCAGGACCGGCAGCGAGACCGCGTCGTCCAGCGCGGTCAGGTTGGCCAGCGTCTGGCTGCTCACCTGGCCCAGCGAGTCGCCGGTGACCAGCGCGGTCGCGCCCAGGCGCCCGGCCAGCACCTCCGCGGTCTTCAGCATCAGCCGGCGCTGCGCCACGATCTGCAGCCGGCTCGCCCCGGAGGTGGCCAGCCGCTGCTGTGCCGTGCCGAAGGGCACCACGTACAGCCGGGAGCCGCACTGGAACCGGTCCAGCTGGTACATCAGCCCGTACGCCTTGTAGACCGACTCCGGGCCGGTCAGCGGCATGCCGGAGAAGTGCAGGAAGTCGCAGCGCAGGCCGCGGCGCATCATCCGGTAGGCGGCTACCGGGGAATCGATGCCGCCGGACATCAGCACCAGCGCCTGGCCGCTCATCCCCACCGGCAGGCCGCCCTGGCCCGGTGCGCCGTCCAGGTAGACGAAGATCTCGTGATGATCCACCTCGAGCGTGATGGTGGTGTCGGGGCGGGAGAGGTTAACCCGGTAGCCGTAGGCCCGCTGGACCTCCGTGCCGATCCGCTTGGCCAGGTCCGCCGACCTGACGCCGAACCGCTTGTCCCGCCGCCGGGCCCGGACCGCGAACGAGCCGGCCCGCCCGCCCGCCAGGCGCACCGCGACGGCCACCGCCACGTCGGCGTCTTGCGGCACCCGAACCGCGCGGCAGACCCGGGCGATGCCGATGACCGAGCTGACCCGCTCGGCCACCATGCCGATCGCAGCCTCGGCGGCGCGCCCGGTGACCGCGGGCGGCCCGGTGACCGGGCCGGGCCCGGCCGCGAGCCGCAGCACGATCACGCCGCTGCGCTGCCCGAGCCGGACCGCGATGCCGGTGTCCTGCACCGCCCGGCGGATGTTCGCCAGCAGGATCCGCTCGAAATGCCGCCGGTTCCCGCCCTTGAGGACGATCTCACCCATCTTGAGCAGAACGCACGGCTCGCCGCCGGTGCCAGCCGCCGCGGCGGCTGGGCTGGCTACGGGGATTGCCGCCATTCCCCCAGTCTGCCAGCAACCCGGACACTCCCGGAGCCACCTGCCGCGCCGGTATGATAATTGGCACGACCACTCGGAAGATCGCCATCAGCCTGCCGGCCGAGCAGGTCGCCGCCGCGCGGCAGGCGGTCGCCGAGGGCCGGGCCGTCTCCGTGTCGGCGGCCGTCCCGCTCGGCCGGCGGGCCGCCCTGCGCGCCGGGACACTGTGCGCGGCCGCAGGCACCTCGGACGTGGTGGACGCGTCGGTCGCGCTGTGCGCTCGGGAGCGCGGCCAGCCCGTCGTGACGACCGATCCAGGCGATCTGCGGGCCCTCGACCCGTCGCTGGTGCTGGTCGCGCCCTAGCCGCGGCGCCATCGTGGCGAGCCCGGGCCGCCGCGAGGTTGCGTGCCGGAAAACGGGGGCGCGCAGCTGTCGATCCGGGACCACGCCGTTCGACTACCCGGTACCGGCCGGTGACGGCCACGGACAACTGGAGGTCGATATGAGGTACCTGTTCCTGCTGTACGGCCCGGACGAGCCACTGCCCGCGCCGGGCAGCCCGGAAGGGCAGCAGATGATCCGTGACTGGCGGGCGGCGACGGACGCGATGGCCCAGGCGGGCGTGCTCATCGACTGCGGGCCGCTGCAGCCGCCGGCCGCGGCGACCACGGTGCGGGTCCGGGACGGTGAGGCCCTGCTCACCGACGGGCCGGCCGCCGAGATCAAGGAGCAGTTCGGCGGCTTCACCCTGGTCGAGTGCGCCGATCTGGACGAGGCGCTGCGCTGGGCAGCGACCGTGCCGACCGCGCGCAGCGGGTCGGTGGAGGTGCGCCCGGTCGTGCAGATCCCGGACAGCGCGGTGCAGGCGGCCCGGGCCGGCCACGCGGCGGGAGCGCGCGGCTGAGCCAGCCGGCCCGGCGGCACCCGTGAGCCAGCAGTACGCGGAGATCTTCGCCGCCCACTGGTGGGCGGCGGTCGCGGCCGTCGCCCACCAGGTGGGTGACGTGGAAGTGGCCGAGGACGCCGTGCAGGATGCCTGCGCGGCGGCCCTGGAGCAGTGGCCGGCCGCGGGCGTCCCGGCCAGCCCCCGCCCCTGGCTGGTCAGCGTGGCCCGGCACAAGGCCACCGACCGGCTGCGCCGGGAGAGCCGCCGGATGGTGAAGGAGGCCGGGGCGGCACTGGACGCGCCCGGCCCGCCGGCCACCGCGGACTGGGTGTCCCGGGCCGACGACGAGCTTGGCCTGATCCTGGCCTGCTGCCACCCGTCGCTGGACGCCGGCGTGCGGGTCCCGCTCACCCTGCGCGTGGTATGCGGCCTGCCCACCGCGGAGATCGCCGCGCTGTTCCTGGTCCCGGAGCCGACCATGGCGCAGCGCCTGGTCCGGGCCAAGCGAAAGATCCGCCAGGCGGGCATCTCGCTCGCCGTCCCGCCGCCCGCGCAGCTGCCGGGCCGGCTCGCGGGCGTCCTGCGGGTCGTCTACCTGGTCTTCACCACCGGCCACAAGCCGCCCACCGGCCCGTCGCTGGTCCGCGGTGGCCTGTGCGAGCAGGCCATCCGGCTAGCCCGCGCGCTCGCCGCCCTGGTGCCCGGCGAGCCCGAGATCACCGGGCTGCTGGCGCTGCTGCTGCTCACCGACGCGCGCCGGGGCACCCGGGTGACCGGGTCCGGCGAGCTGGTGCTGCTGGCTGACCAGGACCGGACCCGGTGGGACCGGTCCAAGATCGATGAGGGGGAGGCGCTGCTGCTCAGCGCCCTGGCCGCGCACCGGCCCGGCACGTACCAGCTGCAGGCGGCCATCGCCGCCTGCCACGCCACGGCTGCCGCCGCCGCGGATACCGACTGGCCGCAGATCGCCGCGCTCTACACCGAGCTGCTCCGCTACGAGCCGACCCCGGTGACCGCCGCGAACCGGGCCGCGGCGGTGGCAATGGCCGAAGGCCCGGCAGCGGGCCTGGCGCTGCTGGACGCCGCGGGCGCGGACCCGCGGCTGGCCCGCTGGCCCCAGCTGCACATCGCCCGCGCTGAGCTGCTCCGGCGCCTGGGCCGCGCCGGTGACGCGGCCGCCGCGTATCATGCGGCGCTGGAGACAGCGCCGGCCGAGCCGGAGCGGGAGTTCATCCGCGCCCGCCTCCGCGAGCTCACCGCACCGCACGTTCCGGGACCGGAAGGCGAGCATGCCCGAGACAATCATCCGTAACGCGAACCTCGCCGACTACCCCGACATCGCCGGTATCGCGGTGGCGACCGGGCAGGACGAGGAGTGGGGCGGGGCCGACCCGGCCTACCTCGATTACCTGATGGATTGCGGCCGGGTGGTGGTGGCCACCTCCGCCGGCGTGGTCACCGGGTTCGGCGCCACCCGGCGGATCGGTGCGGGCGCGGCCGCGGTCAGCGTGCTCTGCGACCTGTTCGTCCATCCCGCGCAGCACGGGCGCGGTGCTGGCCGGGCCATGCTCGGCGAGCTGTGGCGGGGCGAGCCGCGCCGGATGACGTTCAGCAGCCTGCATGCGCACGCACTGCCGCTGTACACCCGGTTCGGCGTGGACGCCTGGTGGCCGCTGCTGTACGTGGGCGGGGAGGTGGCCCGGCTGGCCCTGCCGCCCGGGCTGGCCGTGGCCCCGTGCACCCCGGACGAGGCGGCCGCCGCCGAGCGGCGCTGGACCGGGGTGGACCGGCTCGCCGATCACCGGGCCTGGGCGGCACGCCCGCACGGGCAGCCCGTCCTGGTGCTGCGCGGCGGCGAGCCGCTGGCCGCGGGCACGGTGGCCGGCGGGGACGGTGAGTTCGGCCTGGTGCACCTGGCGCTAGCCGCGGGCCTGGCCGGCGCCGGGGCCCGGGACGCGGTGCTGGCCGTGCTGGCGACCGCCGCGGCGGCACCGGACGGCCGGGTCCGGGTCTGCCTGCCCGCCCCGCACCCTGCGGTCCGGGCTCTGTTCGCGGCGGGCTGGCAGAGCAGCGACACGGACCTGTTCATGGCGTCCGACCCCGCCCTGCTCGACCCCCGCCGCGCCGTCCCCTCCCCCGCCACCGCCTGACCCCCGCGCCTCCCGGCCCACAAGCGTGATAAGCGTCAATCTGAGGACGGCATGAGTCCGCACACGGGCATCGGGCTTAACGTGAGTGGTCCCGGGCCAGGTCGACCCGCCCGCGGAGGCCGAGTTTGCGGTGGATGCGGGTGAGGTTGGCTTCGACGGTCTTGACGCTGATGACCAGGATGGCCGACGCTGCTCGGCCAGGGCACCGCCTGTGCCCGGCGGTGGGACGACACGCCGGCGCCGGAGTGGATCGAGCGGCACATCCCCGGGGGCCTGGGCAGTGACTTCGGCCGCCTGGGTGCCGCCGTGCTCCTCGACGGGTACGGCGGCCCCGTCGCCGAGCAGTCGGCGCTCAACCTCATCTACTTGCTCGGCACCTATGACAGCGTGCCCAGCGGCCGGCAGCCGGAAAGCCGCCCCGTGCTGTCGGCCACCGATGAGAAGTGGCACATCCGGGGAGGCAACGACCAGCTCAGCTGGGGGCTCCTGCGCAGGCTGCCCGCCGGCCCGGTCCGCCCGGGCGAACGGCTGCAGGCGGTGCGCGGCCGCGGGCACGGCCCCGCCGCAGCTGCGGGCCATCCGCGAGGAACCACTGGGCACCAACCCGAAGATCGGGCTGCAGTTCTCCCGCCGGGTGTGGAATGCCGGCCACTGGACGGGCAACCTGTACACCGACGGCATCGTCCAGGGCGGCTGGGAGACAACGACCGGCCAACCTCAAGACCGGCCAGTACACCGCCTTCAACGGCATCCAGGGACGGCTACCGCTGCGCGGCCGAGATCGCCACCCGGCGGGCCTGACCCCGGCTACTGGCGGGCCAGGTTGGGGGCGCCCTTGCGGAGGACGTACTTCTGGATCTTGCCGGTGGCGGTCTTGGGCAGCTCGTCGACGAAGGTCACGCCGCTCGGGGCCTTGAAGTGGGCCAGCCGGTCGCGGGCGAACGTGATGATCTCCTCCTCGGTCGCCGCCCGGCCGTCCCGCAGCACGACGAACGCCTGCGGCGCCTCGCCCCACTTCTCGTGCGGCAGCCCGACGATGGCGGCCTCCTGGACGGCCGGGTGGCGCAGCAGGATGCCCTCGACCTCGACCGAGGAGATGTTCTCCCCGCCGCTGATGATCACGTCCTTGATCCGGTCGCGGATTTCCACGTAGCCGTCCGGGTGCACCACCGCGGCGTCGCCGGTATGGAACCAGCCGTCACCCATCGCCTGCTCAGTGGCCTGCGGGTCGTGGCAGTACCCGGACATGACGACGTTGCCGCGGACGACGATCTCGCCCAGCGTGTTGCCGTCGGCGGCCACCTCCTGGCCAGCCTCGTCCACCACCAGCAGCTCGCCGGAGGTGAGCAGTTCCACGCCCTGGCGGGACTTGACCACGGCCCGGTCGGCACCGCTGAGTTCCTCGTGCTCGGGCAACGGGGCGCACACGGTGATGAACGGCGCGGTCTCGGTGAGCCCGTACACCTGGGTGACCGTCCAGCCGAAGCCGTCTTCCAGCCGCTCGATGGTGGCCGCGGCCGGCGGCGCCCCGGCGGTCACCACCTGGACGCCGGGCGGCACCTGCCCGCGCACCTCAGCCGGGGGCGTTCGCCAGCGAGATCAGCACGGTGGGCGCGGCGCACAACCGGCGGACCCGCTCGTCCCGGATGATTTCGAACACCAGCCCCGGATCAATCTTCCGCAGGCAGACGTGCGTCCCGGCGGCCGCCGGGACGGTCCAGGTGAAGGTCCAGCCGTTGGCGTGGAAGATGGGCAGCGTCCACAGGTACCGCTCCCCCACCCCCATCGGCAGGTGCAGCAGCGTGCCGATGGTGTTCATTGCCGCGTTCCGGTGCGTGATCATGACGCCCTTGGGACGCGCCGTGGTGCCGCTGGTGTAATTGATCGTGAGCAGGTCGCGCTCGTCCACGTCGGCCCGGTCGAAGTCGGGGCTGGCCGAGGCCACGGCGGCAGCGTAATCCAGCCAGCCGTCCCGGGCGCCGCCGAACGCCACGAAGTGCCGCACGTTCGGCAGCCGGTCCCCGATGGCGTCCACGTCGTCAACGTAGTCCTGGTCCACGCACAGCACACTGGACCCGGAGTGGTTGACGATGTAGATGAAATCCTCGGCAGTCAGCCGGTAGTTGATCGGCACCAGCACGCCGCCGATCTGCGGCACCGCGTAGAACGCTGCCAGCTGCTGGTGGATGTTCGGCGCGATGGTGGCGACCCGGTCGCCGCGGGCCACCCTCAGCCCCTGGAGCGCGGTAGACCACCGGTCACAGTGGCCGAAGAACTCGCCGTAGCTGAGCCGCAGGTCACCGTCCACCACGGCCTCCCGGCTGCCGTGCAGCCGACGGGTGCGCCGGGCGAACTCCAGGGGGGTGAGCGGCACTTCCATGGGGCGCCTCCACACTGACGCGCAGCTGAACTGGCAGGCGTCCCGCCGCCCGTGCGGGCCGGCCCATACCCGAACCGTAGCCGGTAAGACGGTTCCGCACGAGGTCACGAGCCGCGGTTGACCGGGACGCTCGGCTCTTGTGGTCAGCCGCTGGCTACCGCGCACAGCAGCCGGTTGCTGCCACGCTGCCAGAGCGTGCCGATCTCGCTGAAGCCGGCCGCGCGGAGTGCGGCCACATGGGTGGAGAGCCGTCCGGACGGCGAGCCATGGTGCTCAGCATCCAGGCCGAGGCGTTCCCGCTCCGCCGCCAGCCGGCCGAGCTCGGGGTCCGCGGCGGCCGCCGCCCACCAGCCGGACCACGTCTCGGTGTGCCCGTGCGGGAAACGGCGCCGCTCCTCCCGCTCGATCAGCTCATCGCCCAGCCGGGTGATGACCGGCATGGCGCGCTCATCCTCGGCGAAGTGGTCCCCGTCCAGCAGCAGCCCGCCGGGGCGCAGCACGGCCGCGAGTTCCGCGTACAGGGCGCGCAGCGCCTTCTCGGGCAGCCAGTGCAGCGCGGTGGTGCTGACCGCGGCGTCCGCGGGCCGGGCCAGCGGCAGCGCCCCGCTCCAGCCCGGCAGGCGCAGGTCGCAGTCGGCGAAACGCAGCCCGGCCCGGCTGCCGTACGCGGTGTGGCCCAGGGCCAGCAGCAGCGGGTCGGCGTCGACCGCGACCACAGTCGAGCCAGGCAGCCGGTCCAGCAGCCGCACCGCCAGCGACCCCGGGCCGCAGCCCAGGTCCAGCACCAGCGGATCGTGGCGTCCCGTTCCGGCTTCCACCGCGTCGATCAGCGCGGTGAACCGCTCCTCCCGGTCGGGCAGGTGCCCCTGCTGCTGGGCGTCCCAGCGGTCGATCCAGCGCCGCGCGCTCTCCGGGTCCAGGCCTGGCACGGGCCGCCTCCTCAGGGACAGGACTATGCTCCGCCTGTCACCGTAGGGCGTCCGGCGCTGCCTGTCGCCTCAGATCCCCCTCCGGCACGGCTGCACCGCCGATTACCAGAGGTCGCCACCGGTCAGCACGTACAGGAACGGCACTAGCGGGATCAGCCCGAAGATGGCCCAGGCCAGCTTGGCCCCGGTGGACAGATCGGTACGGCTGACCAGGTCGATCCACATCAGCACGACGGCCAGCGGGTGAATCAGGCAGATGACGAGTTCCAGGAGCTTCTTCACGGGCACTGGCCTACCCACGAGACGGGCCGCCATACCGTGGGGCCGCACGGCCGACCGGGCCGCCGCGACTGACGTGCCGTTCGGCAGGCTCGTGGCCGGCCATCCGCACGGCCGGCCGGGCCAGGACGAACGCGCAGCTCACGGTGGACCAGACGGCACCGAAGCCGAGCACGGTGCGGGCGCCGAGCAGGCCGGCGGCCGGCCCGGCGGCGTGCGCGGCCGGCAGCGCGCCGGGCAGCCCGAAGCCGAAGCAGGCGGCGGTGGCCGCGGCGAGCGGCCGCCGCGGGACCCCGGCCGAGGGCGAGCAGGCCGCCCAGCACGGGCGGTCATGGCCACGGCCAGCACCGTCTGGGCGCAGCAGCGCGCGGCATCCGCGGCCAGCATGGCGGGGCTGCGGCCGAACCGGTCCGCGATGACCCCGCCACCCAGCATGAACAGGACCTGCGGCCCGTTCTTTCCGGGCGGACATCCTATTTACTGCTGCAGGCGGCATCGCAGAATCGCGTTTACGCGGCGGATGCCTGCCGGCCGGCGGCGGGCGACGGCGGCGACGGTTAGGCTGCCTACGGAGGCGGTCGTGCGCAGGTCCACCGCGGCAATCGGCAGCGTGGCGTGGTTCGTGGCCGTCGGCGGGACGTTTGGCTGCCTGCTCCCGTACCTGCTGGGCGAATGGCATTTCCACCGGCCGCTCCCGTACTGGGCGGTCGCGCAGGCCGCGGGCGTGCTACTGATCTGCGCGGGCCTCATCCCGGTGCTGCAGGCATTTGCCGAGTTCACCCGGGCGGGCGGGACTCCCATTCCGGTGGCGTCGCCGCCGCGTCTGGTGGTGCGCGGGTTCTACCGTTACGTGCGCAATCCCATCTACGTCGGCTTCCTGGTCCTCCTGGCCGGCCAGGTGCTGCTGTTCGGCTCGCGTGGCCTCCTGGAGTACGCCGCCGCGGCCTTGTGCATCGCGGCGGCCGCCGTGCGCTGGTATGAGGAACCCATCCTGGCCCGCAAATTCGGGGCCGAGTACCAGGCCTACCGGCGCGCGGTGCCTGCCTGGCTGCCCCGGCTGCATCCCTGGGCGCCCGGCGGGCAGGCCGGCCCGGCGGGCAGTGACTGACGGCCAGCCGGAACCGGGGCATCATGATGAGGGCGGGCAGCGGCCGGGTACTCGGCGTCGATGCGTGCCGGGCGGGCTGGGTCGGGATCGCGCTGCCCGGCGACGGCCAGCCGGCCGGGTACGTGGCACCGCTGATCGGGGACGTGGTCGCGGCGGCCCTGGCGGGCGGGCCACTGGACGCCATCGCGATCGACATGCCGATCGGGCTGGCCGACGCGGGGCGCCGCCAGGCGGACGTGCTGGCCAGGAAGGCGCTCGGGCCGCGCTGGGCCTCCATCTTCCTGACCCCCGTGCGGGCCGCCTTGGGCGCGGCCGGCTACCAGGAGGCCAGCGAGGCCAGCCGGCGACTGGCCGGCGAGGGGATCTCCCGGCAGGCGTTCGCGCTGCTCGCGAAGGTCGCGGACGTGGACCGGTGGATCCGCGCTGCACCGGCCCGGGCCGTCGAGGCCCATCCGGAACTCAGCTTCGCGGCGCTGGCCGGCGCGCCGCTGTCCTCGCGCAAGTCCACCTGGGCCGGGGCGGCGGAGCGCCGGTCCCTGCTGGAACGGGCCGGCATCGTCCTGCCGGAGGATCTCGGCCGGGCCGGAGCGCAGGCGGCCGTCGATGACGTGCTGGATGCCGCCGCCGTGGCCTGGACCGCCCGGCGCGTCGCGGCCGGGTCGGCCCGGTCGCTCCCCGACCCGCCGGAGAGGTTCAGCGACGGGATCCCCTGCGCCATCTGGACCTGACCCGGGCCCCGGCGGTCATCCCCGCACGGCTCCCGGCCGGTTCTCGTCACGGCGCAGGCCGGGCGGGAGGTAGGCGGCACCGGGACCGCCAAACCGGGCGCTGTCCCCCGGGTTGGAGATAGCGCAGCGCTGCAGCGAGAGGCAGCCGCAGCCGATGCACGAGTCCAGGCCGTCCCGCAGCGCGGTGAGGGCGCCGATCTGATCGTCGAGACGCTGCCGCCAGCCCCGGGACAGCCGGGTCCAGTCTGCCCGGGTCGGTGCCCGCCCGGCCGGCAGCGTGTCCAGCGCGCGGGCGATCTCGTCCAGGCTCAGCCCGACGTTGCGGGCGGCCCGGATGAACGCCAGCCGCCGCAGCATGCTCCGCTCGAAGCGGCGCTGCCCGCCCGCGGTCCGGCTCGCGGCCAGCAGCCCGAGCCGCTCGTAGTAGCGGACGGCGGACTCGGCGAAGCCGCTGCGCCGGGCGATCTCGCCGACCGTCAGCAGGTCCGTGGCGCGCATCCGCTCCCCTCCCGCGGGGCTGGCCGCCCCGGCCCCTTGACTTGAAGCTGACTTCAACTCTCAGTATGGCAGTACAGCTCAACGAAGGAGGACGATCCATGCCTACTGCCGTGATCACGGGAGCGTCCGCGGGACTGGGCCGGGCGACGGCCCACGCGCTCACCCGGCTCGGCTGGTCACTCATCGTCGACGGGCGGCGGGGCGGCACGCTCAGCGCGGCGGTCAGCGGCCTCCCCGGGGTGACCGCGCTGGCCGGCGACGTGACGGACCCGGGGCACCGGGCCCGGCTGGCCGCGGCCGCCGCCCAGGCCGGCCGGCTCGACCTGCTGGTGAATAACGCCAGCCGGCTAGGGCCGAGCCCGCAGCCCGCGCTGCGCAGCTATCCGCTGGAGGAGATCCGCCAGGTCTATGAGACGAACGTCTTCGCCCCGCTGGCCCTGATCCAGCTGCTGGCCGGCCCGCTCGCGGCGGCCGGGGGCGCCGTGGTGAACATCAGCTCGGACGCGGCCTGCGACGCCTACCCCGGGTGGGGCGGCTACGGCTCGGCCAAGGCGGCACTGGACCAGCTCACGGCGGTGCTCGCGACCGAGGTCCCGGCGGTGCACTGCTACGCGTTCGACCCGGGCGACATGCGCACGGACCTGCACCAGCAGGCGTTCCCCGGCGAGGACATCTCTGACCGGCCAGGTCCCGACGTCGCGGCGGCGGCGCTGCTACGGCTGATCACCGGGAAACCGCCCAGCGGGCGCTACCGGGCGGCCGATCTCGGCACGCCGGCGGTGACCCGGTGAGCCGCGCCGCCAGCTGCCCGCCGGAAGCGCGCGGGCTGGCCCGGGACGGCGTCCGGATGCTGGTGGCTACCCCGGACGGCCTGGTGCATGCCCGGTTCGCCGACCTGCCGCGCTTCCTGGCCGCCGGGGACGTGCTGGTGGTCAACACGTCGGCGACGGTGGCCGCGGCCGTGCCCGGCCACCGCAGTGACGGCCGGCCAGTGCTGGTGCACTGGTCCGGCCGCCTGCCGGACGGCGCCTGGCTGGTCGAGTTGCGGGCCGGCGACCCGGCGCTGGGCCGGGTGACCGACGCGGCGGCCGGGGAGACGGTCACCCTGCCCGACGGCGGCTCGCTCACCCTGCTGGAGGCCTACCCGGGCCACGTCCCGGCCGGTTCCGGCGGTGCCGGCGGCCCGGGCAGCCCGCATGGCCCGGCCCGCGCGGGTACCCGGATCTGGGCCGCCGCGGTAACGGGCGACGTCGCGGCCCTGCAAGCCAGGCACGGGCAGCCGGTCCGGTACTCCTACGTGCCCGGCCGGTGGCCGCTGTCCGCCTACCAGACGATCTTCGCCCGCTCCCCCGGCAGCGCCGAGATGCCCAGCGCGGCCCGGCCATTCACCCCCGGCCTGGTCACTGACCTGGTCTCAGCCGGGGTGCTGCTGGCGACGGTCACGCTGCATGCGGGGGTGGCGTCCCTGGAGAAAGGCGAGCCGCCGCTGCCAGAATGGTTCACGGTGCCGCAGCCCACCGCGGACCTGGTGAACCTGACCCGGGCCGCCGGCCGCCGGGTGGTGGCCGTCGGCACCACCAGCACCCGGGCCCTGGAGAGCGCGGCGGACGCCGGCGGCGAGGTGCGGGCCAGCAGCGGGCTGGCCGGGCTGGTGCTCGGCCCGGGCCGCCGGGCCCAGGTCGTCACCGGGCTGATCACCGGCTGGCACGACGCGGGGGCCTCGCATCTCGCGCTGCTGGAGGCGGTGGCCGGCCCGGCCCTGGTCCGGTCGGCGTACGAGGAGGCCGACCGGCGCGGGTACCTGTGGCACGAGTTCGGCGACAGCTGCCTGCTGCTGCCGCCGGCCCCCGTGCGGGCGGCCGGGGCCAGCGGCCCCGGGACCCGGCCTCCGGCCCCGGCCGGGTCGCTGGTCAGTGACCAGCCGGGACGGCCGGGAGCCAGCGCTTGATGCAGTTGAGGAGCTCGTCGGTGTCCACCGGCTTGGTCACGTAGTCGTTCGCCCCGGCGGCCAGGCTCTTGTCCCGGTCGCCCTGCATGGCCCGCGCCGTCACCGCGATGACCGGCAGCCCGGCAAACCGGGGCATCTCCCGGATGGCGGCCGTGGTGGTATACCCGTCCATCTCCGGCATCATCACGTCCATCAGCACCAGGTCGATGCCCGGCTCCCGGCGCAGCCTCTCGATGCCCTCGTGGCCGCCGGCGGCGTGGATGACCGTGAGCCCGTACAGCTCCAGGATGCTGGTGATGGCGAAGACGTTCCGCAGGTCGTCGTCGACGACGAGCACCTTCCGGCCGCGCAGGCTCTGGTGCGGCCCAGCCGGGGCCGGGCCGCCCGCCCCGGCGCCAGTCGTGGTCCCGGCCGGGGCGCCCGCCTCGACCGCGCCCCCGGCGATCAGGTCCCTATCGGGACGGCCCGCATCAGGACGGAGCCGGCCAGGCTGGGGCCCGTCCGGGAGCACCCCATCAGCCAGGGCTTCATCCGGCGCGATGACGCCGCCCTCGAGTGGAGCCGTCCCCGGCCCGGCCACCCCCTCGCCGCTGCCCCGGTAGGTGGCGGGCAGGTAGAGCGTGAACATGCTGCCGCGGCCGGGGGTGCTCTCCGCGGTAATCCGCCCGCCGACCGCCGCGGCGACGTCCCGGCTGATCGCCAGCCCGAGGCCGGTCCCGCCGTAACGCCGGCTGGTGGTGCCGTCACCCTGCTGGAAAGCCTCGAAGATGGTCTTGAGGCTGTCGTCGGAGATGCCGATCCCGGTGTCGGTCACGGAGAAGGTGAGGATGGGGTCGGCCCCGGCTGACTGGCCGGGAGCCAGGCCGATCCGCAACTCGACCCGGCCCCGCGGGGTGAACTTGACCGCGTTCGACAGCAGGTTGTGCAGCACCTGGCGGAGCCGCTGCCGGTCGGTGACAAGCTCGGTGGGCACGTCCGCGGACGTGACCACGGCGAAGTCCAGGCTCTTGTCCGCGGCCAGCGGGCCGAACACGGTGCGCAGATCCTCAGCGAGCGCGCCGAGCGCGAACCGTTCCGGGTGCACATCGAGCTTGCCTGCCTCCACCCGGGACAGGTCCAGGATGTCGTTGATCAGGAGCAGCAGGTCGGACCCGGAGGAGTGGATCACCCGCGCGTACTCGACCTGCTTGGCGGTGAGGTTCTCGGCGGAATTCTCCGCCAGCAGCCGGGCCAGGATGAGCAGGCTGTTCAGCGGCGTGCGCAGCTCGTGCGAGACGTTGGCGAGGAACTGCGACTTGTACCGCGAGGCCAGGTCCAGCTGCTTGGCGCGCTGCTCGATCTCCTGCCGGGCGTGCTCGATCTCCGCGTTCTTGATCTCGATATCGCGCTTCTGCCGGGCCAGCTGGGCCGCCTTGTCCTCCAGCTCGGCGTTGGACTGCTGCAGTTCTTCCTGCCTGGCCTGCAACTCCCCGGTGCGGGACTGGAGTTCCCCGGCCAGCCGCTGCGACTCCTGGAGCAGGTGATCGGTGCGCGAGTTCACGATGATCGTGTTCACGTTGACGCCGATGGTCTCCATCAGCTGTTCCAGGAAGTCCTGGTGCACCTGGGTGAACCGGCTGAACGAGGCCGCCTCGATGAC
Source organism: uncultured Actinomycetes bacterium (assembly GCA_963829725.1). Lineage (GTDB taxonomy): Bacteria > Actinomycetota > Actinomycetes > Streptosporangiales > Streptosporangiaceae > RYN-230. The sequence goes on from CAWHJW010000005.1 coordinate 321,358, forward strand.
GCCGAGGACCTGGCCTTCGAACACGACGGGCAGCACGATCACGTTGACCGGGGCCCCCTCGCCGAGCCCGGAGGAGATCTTCACGTAGTCCGGCGGCCCATCCGTCACGATGATCGGCTTCTTGGTCTTGGCCACCTGGCCGACGAGGGACTGGCCGAGCCCGAACTGGCTGGGCGCGCCGAGGTCGGCCCGCAGGCCGTAGCCGGCGATGAGCCGCAGCACCGCGCCGTCGCCGGTGTCGTCTTTGATGAAGAACGTGCCGTGCTGCGCGCCGACCAGCGGGATCAGCTCATCCATGATGAGCTCGGCGACGGTGCCCAGGTCGCGGTGGCCTTGCTGCAGGCCGGCGATCCGGGCCAGGTTGGTCTTCAGCCAGTACTGCTCCTGGTTGGCCTTGGTGGTCTCGCGCAGCGAGTGCACCATGGCGTTGATGTTGTCTTTGAGCTCGGCGACCTCACCCTCCGCCTCCACCGTGATGGACCGGGTCAGGTCCCCGGTGGCCACCGCGCTGGTGACCTCGGCAATGGCCCGGACCTGGCGGGTCAGGTTGCCGGCCAGCTCGTTGACGTTCTCTGTGAGCCGCTTCCAGGTCCCGGAGACGCCCTCGACCTCGGCCTGGCCGCCCAGCCGTCCCTTGCTGCCCACCTCCCGGGCGACCCGGGTTACCTCAGCCGCGAAGGAGGACAGCTGATCGACCATCGTGTTGATGGTCGTCTTCAGCTCCAGGATCTCCCCGCGCGCGTCCACGTCAATCTTCTTCGACAGATCACCCTGGGCGACAGCCGTGGTGACCAGGGCGATGTTGCGGACCTGGCTGGTCAGGTTGCCAGCCATGAAGTTCACCGAGTCGGTGAGGTCGCGCCAGGTCCCGCCCACCCCGGGCACCTGCGCCTGGCCGCCCAGCCGGCCCTCGGTACCGACCTCGCGGGCCACCCGGGTCACCTCGTCCGCGAACGCGGACAGCTGGTCAACCATCGTGTTCAGGGTGTCCTTGAGGGCCAGCATCTCGCCCTTCACGTCCACGGTGATCTTCTGGCTGAGATCCCCCCGCGCCACCGCGGTCGCCACCTGGGCGATGTCCCGGACCTGCCCGGTCAGGTTGTCCGCCATCGCATTGACCGACTCGGTCAGGTCCTTCCAGGTCCCGGCCACCCCGGGTACCCGGGCCTGGCCGCCCAGCTTGCCCTCGGTGCCGACCTCGCGGGCCACCCGGGTCACCTCGGAGGTGAACAGCGCGAGCTGGTCGGTCATGCTGTTGAAGACGGCGGCGATCTCGTCCATCAGCGGGTCACCTGTGTGCGGCAGCCGCGTGCTGAAGTCGCCGCCGCGGACCGCGGTCAGGCCGTTCAGCAGCCGCTGCAACCGCGGGTCCGCGGGCGGGCTGCCTGCCAGCGCTGCCTCCGGCATCGGGATACCTCCTGCTGTCTGGCTGTCCAGCTGGCGCGGCCGGTCACCGAGAGTATGTGACACTCCGATACTGCCACGCCTGCGGAACGAGACTGAAAATATGCGTTAAGGACAGCCGACGCCGGTAGCCTGGCAAGGCAAGCCGCCGTATCCCCCCCGGAAGGCCTGCGACGTGACAGTACCGAGCGGAGCGGAATTCGCCCGGCTGAGCGCGCTGATCGCGCGGCAGCGCGAGCAGCGGCGCCGGCTGGAGGCCGGGGCTGCCGTACGGTCGGTGATCGACCTGGCCCGCGGGATCCTGATGGAACGGCTCGGCTGCTCCCCCGCCGAGGCCCGGGCCCAGCTGGAGCACCTGTCCGCGGAGTCCGGGACCAGCCTGGACGAGCTCGCTGGCCAGATCACCGGGGCCACGCACCGCGGGGCCACCCGGAATCGGGTGGACGGTGGCGCTACCCCGGGCAGCGGGACGGCCGGTGGCATGACCGCCACAGCGCACCGGGTAGCGCGGGCCGAGGCGGCCGCCGAGGCCGCGCCGGACGCGGGCGCCGTCGCCACCGCCGTGCTGGAGGAGGCGCTGGCCCCGGCGGGCGCGGTGGCGGTCGCGCTCTGGCGGGCTGAGCCGGACGGCGGGCTGGAACTGGCCGGTCAGGAAGGTTTCCCGGCCGACGACGCCAGCCGGTGGCGCCGTATCCACCCCGACATGGACACGCTGCCGCAGCGTGCGGCCGGCCAGGGAGCGGAGTCCTGGTGGCTCTCGGGCCGGCCGGAGGGGGTGACCATCCCCGTGCTGGGCCGCTGGCCGGGGGGCGCGCGGGTGGCGCTGCCGCTGCCGGACGCGGGATTGGCCCTCGGCGCGATGGAGGTCTGCTGGCCCGGCCCGGTGGATGACTTCCCCGAGGCGATGCGGCGCCAGCTGCGGGGCATCGCCGGCCTGTGCGCGCAGGCGCTGGCGGTGCGGCTGCCGGACGGCGGCCTGGCCCCCGACGACCGGGCCGGGTGGGCCTTCGGCCTGCTGGACAGCCTGCTCGGGTCGGCCATGTACGTCCGGGCCGTGCGGGATGACGGCGGGCAGGTGACCGACCTGCGGATTAGCTACCTCAGCGAGGGTTTCGCCGACCCGGCGGGGCGAGACCCCGCGGGCATCCTGGGCTGCCCGCTGCTCGAGGCCTACCCGGCGGCTGCGCTGGACGGGGGGCTGTATGACCGCGCCAGCGACGTACTGGCCAGCGGCGAGCCGCAGCGCGTCTCCGGGGAGATCATCAGCACGCCGGTCGGTGACGGCATGACCGCCCCGGTGGTGGACGTCCGCATCGCCCGCCTGTATGACGGCGTGGTGATCGCCTGGCAGCGCTCCGACCAGGTGCAGCGGCTCGGCGCGCTGCTGGAGCAGGCCCAGCGGCTCGGCCGGGTCGGCGGCTGGGAGGAGAACCTGCTCACCGGCGATGTGATCTGGACCGAGCCGATGTTCGCCTTGTTCGGCCAGCCACCCGGCGACCCGGTGCCCGTCGCCGACCTGGATGCCCGGGTGCCGGCCGACGACCTGCCCGTGGTGCGCGGCTTCCGCGACACGCTGCTGCGCGACAAGCGGGAAGCCGTGGCCGCGTTCCGGGTCATCCGGGCCGACGACGAGAGCATCCGCCAGATGCGCGCGTTCGCGGAGCCGATCACCGACCAGGCGGGGACCCTGGTCGGGGTGCGCGGCGCCTACCAGGACGTGTCCGCCGACTATCACACCCAGGTGGCCTTCGCGGCGACCCGTGACCGGCTGGCCGACACGGAGGAGCGTGCCGAGGAGGAGCACTGGCTCGCCCTCCGGCTGCAGCAGGCGATCACGCCGCGATCCGCCGAGCCAGCCCGGATCGCCGGGCTGGACATTGCCGCCCGCTACCGGCCCGCCGGCCCGGGCAACCTGGTCAGCGGCGACTGGTACGACACGGTGTCACTGCCGGGCGGGGACGTCCTGCTGGTGGTCGGCGACATCGCCGGGCACGGCATCGACGCGGTCACCGGGATGGTGGCGCTGCGGAACTGCCTGCGCGGCCTGGCCATCACCGGGGCCGGCCCGGCCGCGCTGCTCGGCTGGCTGAACGAGGTGGCCTGCCATCTGACCGACGGCATCATCGGCACCGTGATCTGCGGGATCTACCACCCGGCGGACCGTACCCTGCACTGGGCCCGGGCTGGCCACCTGCCGCCGGTCCTGGTGCGCGCCGGGACAGCGGCGAACCTCGACCGGCCCGCCGGCGATCCTGGTCGGCGCCGATCCCGGCGCCGACTACGCGGAACTGACCACGGTGCTGCAGCCCGGCGACGTCCTGGTCATGTTCACCGACGGGCTCATCGAGCGGCACGATGAGTCCATCGACGACTCGCTGCAGTCACTGCTGGAGCTGGCCAGCCAGCCAGTCGGGGACATCGCCGACTTCGCTGACCGGCTGCTGCGCGGCTGCCGCCCGGACACCAGCGACGACGCCTGCCTGGTCGCGGTGCACGTCCGCTGATGACCCGGCTCGCGGCCGCAGCGCGGATCGTCGGCGAGTAGCTCGCGGGCGTATAGCTGCTCGACGTACTGGGACAGCCTGGCACGTCAGCCGAAGAAGACCTCGGCCTCCGCGTAGCGCTCCGGCGGCACGGTCTTCAGCTCACGGGTCGCGTCGGCCAGCGGCACCCGGACGATGTCCGTCCCGCGCAGGGCCACCATGGTGCCGAAGTCGCCGTCGTGCACCGCGCCGATCGCGTGCACCCCGAACCGCGTGGCCAGCACCCGGTCGTACGCGGTTGGCGTGCCACCGCGCTGGATGTGCCCTAGCACCGTGTAACGGGCTTCCTTGCCGGTGCGCTTCTCGATCTCGTCGGCGAGCAGTTGCCCGATGCCGCCCAGCCGGACATGGCCGAACGCATCCAGCCGCTGGTCAGCCAGCTGGATGTCGTCTTCCTCGGGCTGGGCGCCCTCGGATACCACGATGATCGGCGCGTATCGCGTCTGGAACCGGTGCTCCACGTAGGCGCACACCTTTTCAATGTTGAACGGCTTCTCGGGGATGAGGATGACGTTGGCCCCGCCGGCCAGCCCGGCGTGCAGTGCGATCCACCCCGCGTGCCGTCCCATCACCTCGCAGATCAGCGCCCGGTGGTGGCTCTCGGCGGTAGTGTGCAGCCGGTCGATGGCCTCCATCGCGATGTTCACCGCGGTGTCGAACCCGAACGTGTAGTCGGTCGCGCCCAGGTCGTTGTCGATGGTCTTGGGCACCCCGACCACCTGGACGCCCTCGCCGTGTAGCCGGGTGGCCACGCCGAGGGTGTCCTCACCGCCGATGGCCACCAGCGCATCCACGCCCAGGCCGGACAGGTTGTCCCTGATCCGCCCGACGCCGGACCGGCCGCCGGCGCTCGCGGTGTCCGCCAGCGGGTTGGTCCGGGACGAGCCCAGGATCGTTCCGCCCCGCGGCAGGATGCCGCGCACCGCCTGCACGTCGAGGGGCACGGTGTCCCCTTCCAGCGGGCCCCGCCAGCCATCCCGGAACCCGACGAACTCGAGGCCGAATTCCTGCGTCCCCCGGCGGACCAGCGCCCTGATAACCGCATTCAGCCCAGGGCAGTCTCCGCCGCCCGTCAGCACTCCCACTCGCATGGGGCAAGACTAGCCCTCATGAGCGTCCTCGCCATCGACGCCGGGACAACCGGCGTCACCGCACTGGTCGTCACCGAGGCCGGCCTGGTGGCCGGCCGGGGTTATCAGGAGTTCCGCCAGTACTTCCCCGAGCCCGGCTGGGTGGAGCACCTGCCGGAGGACATCTGGCAGGCCACCCTCACGGCCACCCGGGAAGCACTCGACGCGGCCTGCTCCGCCTCCCCGGTGAGCTGCGTCGGGATCACCAACCAGCGGGAGACCGCGGTGATCTGGGACCAGCGGACCCTGGCCGCGCCGCGCCGCGCGATCGTCTGGCAGGACCGGCGCACCGCCCGGCTCTGCGACGCGCTCCGCGAGGCCGGGCACGAGCCGCGGATCATCGAGCTCACCGGGCTGCGGCTCGACCCGTATTTCACGGGCACCAAGCTGACCTGGCTGGCCGAGCATGACCCGGCGGTCTGGCAGGGGCTGGCCGACGGCGCGCTGGTGGCCGGCACGGTGGACTCCTACCTGATCGCGCGGATGACCGCCGGCGCCCGGCATGTGACCGACGCGTCCAACGCCTCCCGCACGCTGCTCTTCGACATCACGGCCGGCGCGTGGTCCGCGGAACTGTGTGACCTGCTACGGGTCCCGGTGCGCGCGCTGCCGGAGGTGGTGCCGTCCACCGGGGTGGCCGCGCAGACCGACCCCGGGTCGTTCCTGGGGCTGGCGCTGCCGGTGGCCGGCCTGGCCGGGGACCAGCAGGCGGCGCTGTTCGGCCAGGCCTGCTTCCGCCCGGGCGACACGAAAGCCACCTACGGAACTGGGTCGTTCGTGCTGGCCAACACGGGTCCTGACATCGTCAGGTCGGCGGCCGGGCTGCTGTCCACCGTCGCCTGGATGGATGCCTCCGGCGCGCTCACCTACGCGCTGGAGGGCTCAGTGTTCGTGACCGGCGCCGCCGTGCAGTGGCTGCGTGACGGGCTCGGGCTGCTGGACAACGCGGCGCAGAGCGAGGCGCTGGCCCGGAGCGTGCCCGACTCCGGCGGCGTGGTGTTCGTCCCGGCCCTCACCGGGCTCGGCGCGCCCGACTGGGATCCGGACGCCCGGGGCGCGGTGTTCGGCATCACCCGCGGGACGACCCGGGCCCACGTGGTGCGGGCCACCCTGGAGGCCATCGCCTTCGAGGTCCGCGACGTGGCCGACCTCATGCTCGACGGGGCCGCGCCCGGCGGCTCGGTGCTCCGCGCCGACGGCGGCGCCAGCGGCAACGACCTGCTCATGCAGTTGCAGGCCGACCAGCTGCAGATCCCGGTGGAGCGCCCGGTGGTCGGCGAGACCACCGGGCTCGGCGCCGCGTTCCTGGCCGGCCTGGCCACCGGGACCTGGTCGTCCACCAGCGAGCTGGCCAGCGCCTGGCGGCTGGACCGCCGGTTCACCCCCGGCCCGCGGGACGACGCCGGGTACGCCCGGTGGCGCCAGGCGGTGGGCCGGGTGAAGGGCTGGGCCGCCCCGGGCGGCCCGGCCGGGAATTAGCATCCCGGCCGGGTGAACCTTTCATCCGCGGTCAGCCCACGCCCAGCGTGCGGCCCAGGCTGGCGTGGTCGGTGTCGAACTTGGTGAGCTGCGCCTGCAGCCCGGTGCTCGCGGCCAGTTGCTGGTACTGGGCGACCGAGGTGGCCGACGACAGCTCAGCGAAGTCGCGGGCGGCCGCGGTGGCGTCGGCCTGCAGGGTGGCCGCCGCCGAGGTGGCGGCCGGGCCCGGCATCGAGGTGCCCTGCAACTGGGTGGCGAACCGGCTGAAGGCCTGGGACATCTGCCCGTCGATCTTGGTGACGCAGCTCAGCTTGCCCTGGCAGGCGCTGACTTTGGTAGCGAAGGTTGACACGGACGCGCTGAGCGAGGCGTAATTGCCCTCGACCGCCAGGGCCGCGTCGGCCCGGCTGACCCCCTTGCCGGAGTTGCTCACGGCCACGGCGATCCCGGCGCTGTAGCCGGCGAGCACGATCACGCCGAGCACAAGGAACATCGCGACCAGCTTCTTGGCCGCCCCGGACAGCACCAGCCGCCAGGGCTCGGCACCGCCGAGCCACTCGTCGGGTCCCTCCGGCTGGCCGTAGGCCGGCCCGGCCACCCCGTATCCCGGACCGGGGTACGCGGGCTGGCCCGGGGCCGCCATGTCATAGCCCGGGCCCGGGTAGGCGGGCTGCCCGTAGGCGGGCGCCCCGGAGCCTGGCTGGTCACCGAACAACCCCCCGGGGTAGGTGGCGGTGAGCAGGAAGACGTAGCCCAGAAAACGGACGTAGTAACGCAGGCCGGCCGCATAAGCCTCATGCAGCGGGCGCGGCATGCGGCCCGCGATCAGCACGATGAGCCAGGTGACGAACAGCACGATCGTCTGCATGCCCCAGATCACCAGCGCGACGACGATGTAGGCCGGGATGGCCAGCACGAAGCGGAAGAACACGGCCAGCCGGTTCAGCGGGCCGGGCCGGGCCAGCACGTGGACCGCGTACCGCGCATCGGCGAGCTCGAACGGCGGATAGTCGTCGGTGAGCAGCAGGAGGTACGCCTGCACCCGGGCCGCCCAGCGGAGGTAGCCGGCCAGGAAGCCGGCCAGCCCCTCCGGCAGCCGGCCCAGGACCAGGGCGGCGAACCAGCAGACAATCACCACGACCTCGGCGGCGATGCTCAGCACCCACAGCACCACGAGCTGCGGGATGGCCAGGATGATCCGGACCAGGACGGTCAGCCGGTTCTGGCTCGCGGGCCCGCGGAAAGCGAGCAGGATCTCATCGGCGCGGCCGGTGTCACCGGCGGGCATCTCAGTGGTCCCGGCGGCCCCGGGCGGCAGATAGGTCATTCCATTACTCCTTCGGAAAGGCCGCAACCTTAGCGTTTGCTGAATGCTCCGGGCAGCCGAACTCGCCGACACACCGGGCGGGATCCGTGCCGGGCCGGAGCCGGGCAGGCGCGCGGCGGCCAGCGGGTGCACGGGCGATGGCCCCCGCGGGTGCGGGCCGGGCCGGCGACGCGGTAGAACGGGGTAACGGGGGCCACGGGCCAGCTGCGCACGCCGGCGGCGCCGGGCCAGGGCGGAGGGACGTTACGTGGTTAACCTGGAACTGTCCTGGCAGGCAGCGGCAGTGACCGCCGGCGTGCTGGCCGCTGGTGCCGTGGCCGGGCGCCGCGCCCGCATTCCCCTCCTCAGCCCGGCCGCCGGGTTCGTCCAGCAGGCCGCCGTGCTGCTGGGCCTGTTCGCGCTCTGGCAGCTGGCCGGGAGCTACGCACTGCTGGGCCCGGGCGGCGCGGTGGGCCGGGCGCGATGGATCTGGCAGGCAGAACGCGCTGTTCACCTGCCCAGCGAGGCCACGGTGCAGCGAGCGTTCCTCAGCCACCCACTGGTCGTTGAGGCGCTTAATCTCTACTATGCCGGGCTGCATTTCGCGGTCGTCATCAGCTGCCTGGCCTGGGTGTACATCTGGCACCGGCGCCAGTACCCCCAGGTCCGGACCACCCTGGTGCTGTTCACCGCGGGCGCCCTGCTCATCCAGTTCATCCCGGTCGCACCGCCGCGGATGCTTCCCGGGGACGGCATGGTGGACACAGCCGTGCGGTACGGGCAGTCCGTCTACGGGTCCGTGGCCGGCTTCAACGCGGACCAGTTGTCGGCAATGCCCTCGGTGCACGTGGGCTGGGCGCTGCTGGTCGCGCTGGTGGTGATCGAGGTCTCGCGCAGCCACTGGCGCTGGCTGGTGCTGGCCTACCCGGCGGCGACCCTGCTCGCGGTGGTGGTGACCGCCAATCACTTCTGGCTGGACGGGCTGGCCGCCGCGCTGCTGCTGGCCCTGGCCCTGGTGGTGCAGCACGCCGGGCGCTCGGCGCGGCGCCGGCTGGCCGCCCGGCGGCACCGCAGCGCTACCAGCGGTGGCAGCGTCCCGCCTGGCTACGTGCCGGAGCGGCCGTCGGTCGACGCGTGCGCCAGCCGGCCAGCCTTCCGTCCCGCCTTGAGCTCCGCCTTGGCGTGCTGCGCGTCCTCGTCCACGTATTCCTGGCCGGACAAGGCCATGATCGCGTACATGATCTCGTCTGTGACGGCCCGCAGCACCAGCCGGTCCGCTTCCAGCCCGGCGTAGCGGGAGAAGTCGAGCGGCTTGCCGAACCGTACCCCCGGCCGGAACCGGAGCCGCGGGAGCAGTTTCCCGGACGGCATCAGCTCGAAGGTGCCGAGCATGGCGCAGGGGACGACGGGAGCGCCGGACTCCAGGGCCAGCCGGGCCACGCCGGTCTTGCCCCGGTACAGCCGCCCGTCCGGGGACCTCGTGCCCTCCGGGTAGATGCCGAGCAGCTTGCCGTGGGCGAGCACGCGCAGGCCCGTGTTGATCGCGCGCTCACTGGCCTGGCCGCCGGACCGGTCCACCGGGATCCCGCCCACCCCGCCGATGAATGCCTTGCTGATGAGGCCTTTCGCGCCATGCCCGGTGAAGTACTCCGACTTGGCCAGGAAGGTCACCTTGCGCGGCAGCGGCAGCGGCCCGAAGAAGTGGTCGGAGAAGGACAGGTGGTTGCTGGCGATGATCGCCGGGCCTTCCCGCGGCATGTTTTCGGTGCCCTCCGCCCACGGACGGAACACCAGGGCCAGGAACGGCCCCAGGATCGCCTTGACCACCCAGTAGAACACGCCTCCATCGTCGCACGGGAAACGGCCGGAAGCGGAGGCGCGCGGTGAGCAATGCGCTGCTGCCCCGCCAGGCGGGCATCCAGCGCGCAGAGTGGGGTGCGGCCGGCGGCACGGCGTGCGACGATGCGAGGGCCGCAGCATGCGTGGACGGCCCTCAGCGCGGCGGGCCCGCGCCGGGCGCGGTGGGGAGGACGATAGGCATATGCCAGTCATGCCAGGCGCGGAGCCGTACTTCCACCCGGGCAGCCGCACCGCGGTCCTGCTCTGCCATGGTTTCACCGGATCTCCCGCGTCGCTGCGGCCGTGGGCTGAGTACCTGGCGGCGGCCGGTCTGACCGTGTCACTGCCCCGGCTACCCGGGCACGGCACGACCTGGCAGGAGATGGCCCGCACCCGGTGGGAAGACTGGTACGCCGAGGTTGACCGGGCCTACGAGGAACTTCGCGGGCAGGCGGCCGAGATCTTCGTGATGGGGCTGTCGCTGGGCGGCTGCCTGGCGCTGCGGATGGCGGAGCTGCGCGGTCCCGGGGTGAGCGGGCTGGTCGTGGTGAACCCCTCCCTCGCGCCGGACACCAAGCTGTTCCTGCTGGCACCGGTGCTCAAGTACGTGCTCCCGTCGCTGCCCGGGGTGGGCAGCGACACCAAGCAGGAGGGCGTCGATGAGCTCGCCTACAACCGGGTTCCGGTACGGGCGGCCGCGACATTGCCCGCGTTCTGGCGGCTGACCGCCTCGCGGCTGAGCGAGGTCACCCAGCCGGTGCTGGCCTACCGGAGCACCGTGGATCATGTGGTCGGCCCGGCCAGCATGCGGGTCCTGCGGTCGGCGCTGCCGGCCGGCCAGCTGACCGAGCGGGAATGCCCGGACAGTTACCATGTGGCCACCTTGGACAACGACGCGCCGGCGATCTTCGCCGGCAGCCTGGAATTCGTCCGTGCGCATGCTCACGCGGAGGCGGAGTGAACAGTAAAGGGCGCGGCGGCGCAGGCGGTGATGAGTCGGTCTGGCGCGACCTGATCGCGAATTACGCGACGGGCCCCGGCGCTGACGGCAGCGAGGTGCCCTGGCCGGAGCGGGAGAACCTGGGCGGCCGCCGCGAGGCGGGCCCGCTGGCTGGCCCCGGGCCGGACACCGACCCGTCGCTCATGCTCGACCTGAGTGACGACACCGACCCGTCACTCGACCTTGGCGACGACTTCGGCTCGGACCCGGGCCCCCGGCCTGGGCCCGGCCGGGCCCCCGGACCGGGCCCGGGTGGTCTCCCGGGGGACGGCGGGCCGGGCCAGCGTCCCTGGGCGCGGCCTGGGGCAGCCGGACCGCGCCCGGGCCCAGGCCGTCCTCCTGGGCCGGTTCCTGGTCCTGGGCCGGTTCCTGGTCCTGGGCTGCCGCCCGGCTCTGCGCCGCTCCCGGAAGCTGGGCCGCAGCCTGGCCTCCCCGGCGTAGGCCGCCTGCCCGGCGCTCACCGGTTGCCGGGGCGTGACAGGTCGCCGGGAGCTGACGGCTTCCCCGGGGCTGGCGATGTGCCGGGGGGTGACGGCTTTCCCTGGGCGGGCGGCGCTCCTGGGGCTGATGGCCTGACCGGCGCCGAGTGGTTCCGCGGGACGGACGGCTTCGCGGGGGCTGACGCGGGCCCCGGCACGGATGCCTACCCGGGGACGCGGCCGGGTCCGGTCCGCCCGCACGGCGTGAATCCCGGCCAGGAAGGGGGCACGCCCGGTCCGGGCGGGACCACGGCGGGCGGCCCGCCCGGCACCTCCAGCCGGGACGCGCGCCGGGATGGCGGCCAGGCCCGGATCGTCCGCCCGGCCCGGCGGCTCCCGCCTGCTCCCTCCGACCCTCGGGGGACGGGGAGTTCGTCCCGCCGGAGCCCCCGCCGCTGCCGGCCCTCTCCCCCATGGCCAAGGGCGCCTGGGCCGCCCTGTTCGGCGGCCCAGGCTATCTGCTCGTCGCTACCTTGGCGGGCTGGGCGGTGCCGGGCTGGGCCGCCTTCCTGGCCGTCGCGGCGTTCGTCGGCGGCTTCGCCGTGCTGGTGATCCAGATGGGCGACCGGCCGCCGCGCGACTCCGGTCCCGACGACGGCGCGGTCGTGTAACTGGCTGCTACCAGTCGCGCGGGCCCGGGCGCGGCCAGCGCCAGATCATCCGCCAGATGAACAAGCGCAGGATCAGGTGCGCCAGCCCCCCGCCAACGAGGGCGGCGGGAGCCGCGAGAGCGGCATGACCGACGGGTGCCGCCTGCACCACAGGGGTCGTCAACATCACACTTCACGATGCTGTGTCATCCAGGATGCTTAGTCACCCGGAATGCTCCTCATCGGGCGCGCTCAGCCCAGCCCCGTCCGTATCGGCCACCGGGTCGGCCGCCGCGGCGGTGGCTTGTGGTGCCTCGGGGGTGGCTGCTGCCTCGGGGGTGGCTGCTGCTTCGGGGGTGGCTGCTGCCTGGGGGGCTGCTGGGGTCTCAGGGGCTGCTGGGGTCCCGGCGGGGGGAACAACGGCCGGCGGGACCACCTCCGCGGGCCGGGCCGGCGGCGCGGGCGTGGGCACGGGGGGTTCCGCCGCGGCGTCTTCCCAGACCTCGCCGGGTGACCCCGGCTCGGTGTGGGTGCGGGCCTGCCGCCCGGCCGCCGCCACCGCCGACTCGAACGCCGACATCGCGTCCTGCATCACCACGTTGACCGCGTCCGCCGCGGCGGCCACGCCCGAGGCCAGGCCGGGGCCTGATTCGCGCAGCCGGCGCCGGGCCCGGCAGATCGGGCACCAGGCACATTCTGGCGACTCCTGGTGGTCAGCCGTCGCCGTCTCCCAGACGTCGGCCCGGCTCTGGCTGCCGCCAAGCACGGTGCGGATCTGGCCATTCAGCTGCCGGCTCACCCCGCGCGCGCCTGACCGGACCAGCCACCGCTGTAGCTCGAAGATCAGGTCGCCAGCTGACTGCCTGGGCTCCTCCGTCACGTCACGCCTCTTCCCTGTCGTTCATCCCGGCCCACTCCTGCCGCGCCGGGGAGCGCGGTCACTGCCGCCGCCGGCTAGGGCGCGCGGCCGGCCCCGGCCGCCTGGAGCCCCTCGACGCGGGACTTCAGCCCTTTCAGCGCGGTGTCGATGATCATCCTTTCGGCCTTGCGCTTCAGCATGCCGATCATTGGCACCCCGATATCCACGCTGAGGTCGTAGGTCACCTCGGTCTTGCTGGACTGCTCGGCCAGTGAGTACCCGCCCGCCATCGCGTTGATGACCGAGCCCTGCTCGGCGAGGTCCCAGCGGACCGACGCGTCGCCGTCCCATTCGTAGCCGAGCACGTAGCTGTCCTTGATCATCCCCGCATCCAGGCTGAACCTGACCCGGCTGGCCCGGCCCTGATCATCACGGCTGAGCACCTGCGCTGACCGCACCGCGGCCGCCCATTGAGGATATGCGCCGAAATCCGCGATGACAGCCATCACCGCAGGCCTGGCCGCGGCGATGGAGATGCTCGACGTCGTCCGGTCGCCCATGACCGGAGCGTACCTCTCGCGCTGGTCGCGGGGCAGCCGCGCCGCGCCGCCGGCGGCCGTCACCCGGTGCTACCAGCGCAGCACGTAGGGCACCCCGGTGGCGCGGAAGTGCCCCACATTGATGCACTCGGTGCGGCCGATCCGTACCCGCCGGGCGAGTGGCTGGTGCACGTGGCCGAACAGGGCGTACCTCGGCTGCGTCGCCTCAATATGCCGCAGCAGGGCTTCGCTGCCACGTTCCATCCGCCGGGCCACCGTGTCGTAGAGCAGCTGGGGCACCGCGGGCGGGATATGACTGCACAGGACGTCCACGGTCCCGGTCGCGGCCACCTTGGCCGCGAAGGCTTCCTCGTCGAGCTCGTTCGGGGTGCGGTACGCGGAACGCAGCCCGCCGCCGACAAAGCCGAAGGTCCAGCCGTCCAGGATGGCCCGCTGCCCATCCAGTACCTGATGGCCGGGGCGCAGGTGCGGCCGCCAGAGCTGGGGCAGGTTGACGTTGCCGTAGGTCAGGTAGGCCGGCTCCGGCATCCTCCCGAACAGTTCCGCGTATTGCCGGGCCGCCGCCTGCTGCACATGAAGGGCCGGATCGCCGTCCAGGGAGGCCCACAGCCGGCGGGACATCTCCCGGGCCTCAGCGAACCGCTTGGCGGTGCGCAGCGCCACGAAGTCCTGGGCCTGCCGGGCTCCGAACAGGTCGGCGAAGATGCCCTGCCCGTGGTCGGCATAGTCGATGAACAGGAGCAGATCCCCGAGGCAGATCAGCGCGTCCGCGCCGCCTGCGGCGGCCAGCGCGTCCGACCGGCCGTGCACATCACTGACCACGTGCACCCGCATGCGCCCTACCTTAGGCGGGTGCCGGACGGCGGGCACGGGGGGAAGGATGGGGCCAGGCGTTCCGGGTAAGCTCGGATTGCTACCTGCTGGTAGCTTTCGGGGGCCGCACCAAGGTACGGTCCATGTCGTTCGTCGCCGAGCCTGACCGGCAGGAGCTGTCATGCGCGAGTACAGCACCCCCGCTGCGGTGGCGATCACGCCGACCGCGAACCTGGCCGACGTCGTCTTCGGCCGCGCGGAACGTGAGCCGCACGCCGTGGTCTTCCGGCGCCGGGTGCCAGGCAGCGGTCCCGCCTGGCATGACGTGACCGCCGGCCAGTTCCGGGCCGAGGTGTCCGCGCTGGCCAAAGGCCTGGTGGCGGCCGGGATCGGGCAGGCGACCGGGTCGCCCTGCTGTCCCGGACCCGGTACGAGTGGACCGTCGCGGACTACGCGATCTGGTCGGCCGGGGCCGTCACCGTGCCCATCTACGAGACCTCCTCGGCCGAGCAGGTCGAGTGGATCCTGAGTGACTCGGGCGCCCGCGCGCTGATCGTCGAGACGCCCGAGCACCTGCAGGCCGCCGCGGACGTGCTGGCCAGGCTATCTAGCGTGCAGCGGGTCTGGCTGATCGACAAGGGCACCGGGGACGCCGCGGCCGGCCAGCCGGCGGACGGCACCCTGGACAGCCTGGCCTCGGACGGCGCCGCCATCGGTGATGACGTGCTGGCCGAGCGTCGGCCACTCGCGGCGCCGCCGACCTGGCCACCATCATCTACACCTCGGGAACCACCGGCCGCCCGAAGGGCTGCCAGCTCAGCCACGGGAACATGCTCGCCGACGTGCGCAACGCGATCGGCGCGCTGCCGGAGATCTTCTCCGTGTCCGGGCGCTCGGCCCTGCTGTTCCTGCCGCTGGCCCACTCCTTCGCGCGCATCATCCAGGCCGGCTGCCTGGAATCGGGCACCATCATGGGCCATACCCCGAATGTGGCCAGCCTGGTCGCTGACCTGGGCAGCTTCCAGCCGACGTTCATCCTGGCCGTCCCGCGGGTCTTCGAGAAGGTGTACAACGGCGCGGAACTCCAGGCGTCGGCGAGCCGGGTGGAAGGGCCGCATCTTCGCCGCGGCGGCGCGGACCGCGCTCGAGTGGAGCGGCACCCTGGGCAGTTCCGGGCGCCCGCTGCGCGGCACCCAGCCCCTGCGGCTGCGTGCCGCGCATGCCGTGTATGACCGGCTCGTCTACAGCAAGCTGCGGGCGGCCACCGGCGGGCGGGTGCAGTACGCCGTGTCAGGCGGCGCAGCGCTCGGCGAGCGGCTCGGGCACTTCTTCCGCGGCGCCGGCATCATCGTGCTGGAAGGCTACGGGCTGACCGAGACCAGCCCGGTGATCTCGGTCAACCTGCCCGGCCGCAACAAGATCGGCTCGGTCGGCGCGCCCATCCCCGGGGTCAGCGTGCGGATCGCCGAGGACGGCGAGATCCTGGCGTCCGGGCCGAACGTGTTCCCCGGCTACTGGCACAACGACGCGGCGACCGGCGAGATGATCGACGCCGGCGGCTGGCTGCACACCGGCGACCTCGGCGAGCTTGACGAGGACGGCTACCTGTGGGTTACCGGCCGGAAGAAGGACATCATCGTCACGGCCGGGGGCAAGAACGTGGCCCCGGCCGTGCTGGAGGACCGGCTGCGCGCACACCCGCTGGTGAGCCAGGCCATGGTGGTGGGCGACGGCCGTCCCTACGTGGCATGCCTGGTGACGCTGGACTCCGAAGCGCTGGAGGCGTGGCAGGGCCGGCATCCGCAGCTGGCCCAGGCCAGCCTGGCGGAACTGTCGGAAGACCCCGGGCTTACCGCGGAGATCCAGAAGGCGGTGGACGAGGCCAACAAGGCGGTGTCCCGCGCGGAGTCGATCCGCCGGTTCCGGATCCTCCCGGTCGACTTCACCGAGCAGGCGGGCTACCTGACGCCCTCCCTCAAGGTCCGCCGGGGTGTGGTGACCAAGGACTTCGCGGGCGACATCGACGCGCTCTACGAGTGAGGCCCGGCGTCAGCCGGCCAGGATCTGCGCGAGGCGCCGGGCGACCAGCTCCCAGCGCCACTCCCGGTCCACCCAGGCGAGGCCCTTCTCCCCCATCGCGCGGGCGCCCGCGCGATCGCCGAGCAACTGGATGAGCCGCCCCGCCAGCTGGGCCACGTCCCGGCCCGGTATCACGTAGCCGGTCTCCCCGTTCAGCACGGCGTCCGGCGCGCCGCCGGAATCCCCGGCGATGACCGGCAGGCCGGTCGCGGAGGCCTCCAGGTAGACGATGCCGAGCCCCTCAACGTCCAGGCCGCGGCGGCGGGTCCGGCAGGGCATGGCGAACACATCGCCCGCGTCGTAATAGGCGGGCAGGTCCGCGTCCGGCACCTGCCCGGCGAACCGCACCGAGCCGGCCACGCCCAGCGTGCTGGCCAGCTGCCGCAGCCGCCCGGCGGCCGGGCCGCCGCCGACCAGCAGCAGCACGGGGTCGCCGCCGGCCGCCCGCACCGCCGGCCAGGCACGTAGCAGCGTGTCCTGCCCCTTCCGGGCCACCAGGCGCGAGACGCACACCACCACCGGCCGGTCCCCCAGGCCCAGCCGCTGCCTGATGGCGGCCCCGCCGGCCCCGGGCCGGAACGCGGACGTGTCCACCCCGGGCGCCAGCCGGGCCATCCGGGCCGCCGCGGCCGGTGACAGCGCCCGGGCCAGCCGCACCCGGACGTACTCGCCGAGATAGGTGACCACGTCCACCGAGTCACCGATCCGGCGGAGCAGACTGCGGGCCACCGGCAGTGCCGCCCAGCCCGCCTCATGCCCGTGGGTCAGCGCGACGATCCGGGCCGCCCCGGCCCGGCGCAGCGCCGGCGCCAGCAGGCCCAGCGGGGCCGCCGCGCCGAACAGGACGGTGTCGCAGCCGTGCTCGGCCAGGGCCGCCGCGGCGCGGTCGCGCACGGCCGGCACCGGCAGCATCAGCGAGGTGGGGTGGCGTATCACCGGGAACGGCTGCCGCTGATCGAACTCGGCCGCGCCCGGCCAGGCGGGCGCGTACACCACGACTTGGCCGGGCGGCAGCCGGAGGGCCAGGGCATGCACGAACGACTGGATCCCGCCGGCCCGCGGCGGGAAGTCGTTGGTGACGATCAGGACCTTTGGCATCTGGCACGGATCATAACGGTCCCGGGGCGCCGAAAGCCGCAGGCGGGCCCCCGGACGATCATCCGGGGGCCCGCCCGCGCACGAGAGACTGGGCTGGCCGCGTGCTCAGGGCCGCGCGGCGCTGTCCAGGTTGGCTGCGTACCAGCCGGCCAGCGCGACCTTCTCCACGAACGAGCCGGTCGTCGGGGCGTCGATCAGGTAACCCCCGCCGGCATAGATACCGACGTGGCCGTCGCCGTCGAAGAACAGCAGGTCGCCGGGCTGGAGGTTGCTGGTGGATACCGCGGGCAGCGCGGCCACCTGCTCGTAGGTGGTCCGCGGGATGGCCACCCCGGCGGACGCCCAGGCGGCCTGGACCAGGCCCGAGCAGTCGAACGCGCCCGGCCCGGTGGCGCCGTACACGTACGCGTCGCCGATCTTGGAGTAAGCGTAGGCCACGGCCTGGCCGGCGGCCCCGCTGACCGGGATGTTGTTGGTCACCGGTTTGGTCGAGCCGCCTGCGCCGATGGTGGAGGTCGAGGCGACCTGCTGCTGTTGCTGCGCGGTGAGCGTGGCCAGGATGGCCTTCTGCTTGCTGAGCGCCTGGCCGATGGACTTCTTGCGGGCCAGCCGCTGCGCGTCCAGGCTGGCCACCGCCTGCTCGGTCCGGCCGGCGCTCTGCTGCGCGCTGTTCAGCTGGCGGGCGGCCGAGATGAACGCGCTCACCTGGGCCTGCCGGTCGCTGGACAGCTGCAGCAGGACGGCGGCCTGGTTCAGCACCGCCTGGGGGTTGTCCGTGGTGAACAGCGCGCCCATCGAGGTCATGGTGCCACTCTCGTAGGCGGTGGAGGCGATCGAGGCGATCTCGTCCTGCATCGACCGGAACTTCGCCTGATCCGTCTTGACCTCGCGGTTCACCATGGCCATCCGCTGCTTGGCCTGGGCCAGCTGCTGCGCCGTCAGGTCGTACTGCTGGACCGCCTGGTCCTGCTCCGAGGTGAGGTGATCCACCATCTTCTGCACCTGGCCGACGCTGGGCTGTGGTGCCGCGCCCGCGACGCTGGCCATGCTGGCCATGGTGGCCAGCACCCCGGCGGTGGCGGCGGCGCTGGCCCCGAGGGCGATCCCCCGGCGCAGCGGCCGGCGGCGCTGCGGCTTAACGCGCGGATCGCGCTGCGGTTCGTCAGGCACGCGGGCATGCTGGGCAGCTGAACGCGTACTCACGTACGTGCCACGCTCCTTCTTCCACTCCGCCTACCGGGTGAGCTGACGGGTTCGGGCTGTGGAAGATGCCCTACGGCCTGGCCATGGCGCGGTGACGCACGTCCGGCCGGGCCGATTCACCCCATGGAGGACCCGGGCTCCGGGCATGCCCGGCATGAGCCCTCCGGTGGGTCCCCGGCTCTCCGGCTAGCCTGATTAGCCAGCGCGAAGACTCGGCGGTGGCCGGCCGCCGTCACCGTAGTGGTGGCTGGGGAGCGGTCCGACCTGGGCTGACACTAGTGAAGCCATGGCGGGGGTTTCAACCGCTTCGCGAATACCCGCAAGCCGCACTGGCGGGCCAGCGGCGGGCGGCCAGGGGGGCGGCCAGGGCGGGCGGGCCGGGCGGGCCGGTCACGAAGCCCTGGCCGCGGGGCCCTCCCAGAGCGGCGGGATCAGCCGCGCATCGGCGAGGACACGCAGGGCGCGCCGCTCGTCAGCGTCGAGGCCGGGCTGCGGCCGGCCGTGGCCCAGCAGCACGGTGACCACGCAGTCCGGGCAGGCGATATCCCGCATCGCGCACCGGTCGCATTCGATCAGCATCTCTCCTCCTGAGGCAGGCTCCCGGCCCGGGCCGGGCCCGGCGTGGCGGCGCCTCGCGGGGAGGCGTCTGGGGCACACGCTAGGCGGGGCCTCTGACACTCCGCGTTCACGCCGCGACACCGCCGACACGCGCTCCCCGGCCCGCGCTGCCCTCCGGCCGCGACCCGGCATGACCGTCCCCGGCCACCCTGCACGTCCGCCCCGGCCCGGCGGCCGGGCGGGCCGCCCTGGGATGATGCGGGCATGGCAGAAAGCGCAGGCGACCCGGGCGAACGGCACCGCGCGCAGGCCACCTCGTTCGGCGCCGCCGCGGCCGCCTACGAGCGTGGCCGGCCGCCTTACCCCGCGGCGGCGCTCGACTGGCTGCTCCCCCCGGGCGCGGCACGGGTGCTCGACCTGGGGGCCGGCACCGGGAAGCTCACCCGCCAGCTGCATGGCCGCGGCCTCGACGTGGTCGCGGTCGAGCCGCTCGCCGGGATGCGCGAGGAACTGGCCCGGGCCGTGCCCGGCGTCCCGGTGCGGGCCGGCGCCGCCGAGGAGATCCCGCTCCCGGACGGCGGTGTCGACGCGGTCCTGGTCGCCCAGGCCTGGCACTGGGTGGATCCGGCCCGGGCGGTGCCCGAGGTGGCCCGGGTGCTGGCCCCCGGTGGCCGGCTGGGGCTGCTGTGGAACATCCGGGACGAGCGGGAGGCCTGGGTGGCCGAGCTGACCCGGGTCCTCGACCCCGGCGGGCAGGACGGGGACCACCCGCACGGCGTCATCGGCCCGCCGTTCGGGCCCACGGCGCGGCACGACGTCAGCTGGCAGCACCGGCTCAGCCTCGACCAGCTCGCCGACATGGCCGCCTCGCGGAGCTACGTGATCACGATGCCCGCCGCGCAGCGGGACGCGGTGCTGGCCGCGGTCCGCGATCTCGGCGCGGCGCAGCTCGCCCTGTCCGGGGCGGATGAGCTGGTGCTGCCGTACGTGACCGAGTGCTTCCGCGCCGACCTGGGCTGAGCGCGGCGTGCCGCTCGCGCCGAGTGTCGGCACCCCGTCCTAGCGTGATCACCGTGAGCATGAGCACCTGGCTGGCCGCCGCGCCGGCCCGCTGGTTCCGCCCGGGGGGTCGCCGCCACGGGCTGAGATCCCGGGGGGTTCCGGGGGGTCGCCCCCCCGGGCTGGCACTGCGCCGGCGCACGCTGCAGAGCCTGGAGTTCGTGGTGGTCGATGTCGAGACGACCGGCTGGTCCCCGGACACGGCCGGTATCACCGAGATCGGCGCCGTCCGGGTGCGTGGCGGCCGGATCGAAGCAGAGTTCGCCGCGCTGGTGAACCCGGGGCAGGCGATCCCGGCCGACATCACGGAGCTGACCGGCATCAGTGACGCCATGGTCGCGGAGGCGCCGCCGGCCGGGTCCGTGCTGCCCGTGTTCCTCGACTTCATCCACGGCTGCGTGCTCACCGCGCATAACGCGCCGTTCGACGTGAGCTTCCTGTCCGCGGCGTGCGCGGGCAGCGGGCTGCGCTGGCCGTCCCCGCCGGTGCTGGACACCGTGACCCTGGCCCGGCTGGCGCTGGGGGCGGGCGAGGTGCCCAACTGCAAGCTGAGCACGCTGGCGGGCTTCTTCGGCGCGGCCGACCAGCCCCGGCACCGGGCGCTGGCCGACGCCCGCGCCACCGCCACCGTGCTGGCCGGGCTGCTGGGCCGGCTGGCCGCCCGCGGGGTGCACCGTTACGGCCAGCTGACCGCCGCCCAGGCCCGGCTCGCGGCCGGGACACCGAGCGGCTCCCGGCATGGCGGGCCGGGCCAGGACGGGCCCAGTACGGAGCAGCGATACGCTACGTCCGAAGGCTGCGGACACGGCCGGGCAGGAGGCAGCAGGTGATCACCGCGATCGTTCTGGTGAAGGCCGACGTGGCGCGGATCCCGGAGACTGCGGAGATCATCGCGCAGATCCCGGCGGTCACCGAGGTGTACTCGGTGACCGGCGAGTTCGACCTGGTCGCCCTGGTCCGGGTGCGGGCGCACGAGGAACTCGCCGACGTGATCCCCGGCACACTGAACCGGGTAGCCGGGGTGACCCACACCGAGACGCACATCGCGTTCCGCACGTACTCGCGGCACGATCTCGAGGCCGCGTTCGCCCTCGGCTACGAGTCGGACTGAGCTGCCCCGCAGCCCGGCGGCGCTACTTACCCGCCGCCTGAGCCAGCTCCCGGCTGGCCGCCACCCACCGGTCCAGCACGTCGCGGGCAGCCCCGGAGTCGACGGCGGCCGCGGCCCGGGCGTAGCCCTCGGCGAGCGCCTTGTCCAGCGCGCCGCCGCCCGGCACCCCGGCGGCGGCCGCCAGTGCGGCTGCGGCGTTAAGAAGAACTGTCTCGCGGACCGGGCCGGCCTGCCCGGCCAGCACCGCGCGGGCCACCGCCGCGTTGTGCTCCCGGTCACCGCCGCGCAGGTCGCCAGCGCTGGCCCGGCCCAGCCCCAGCACCGCCGGGTCGAACACGGCCCGGTCCACCGTGCCGCCGTGCACCACCCAGACGGTGGAGGTGGTCGTCGTGGTGAGCTCGTCCAGCCCGTCGTCGCCGTGGAACACCAGCGCGGAGCAGCCCCGGCCGGCCAGCACGCCGGCGATCACCTCTCCCATCCGCGGGTCGGACACCCCCACGGCCTGCGCCCCGGGCCGGGCCGGGTTCGATACCGGGCCGAGGGCGTTGAAGACGGTCGGCACCCCCAGCTCGCTGCGCGCGACCGACGCATGCCGGAAGGACGGATGGTAAAGCGGCGCGAACAGGAACGCGATCCCGGTTTCCGCCGCCAGCCGGGCGGTGGCCCCCGGCGGCAGATCGATGACCACCCCGAGCGCCTCCAGCACGTCGGCCGCGCCGCAGGCGGAGGAGGCGGCCCGGTTGCCGTGCTTGACCACCCGGGCACCGGCCCCCGCCGTGACGATCGCGCCCATGGTGGAGATGTTCACCGTGTGCGCCCCGTCCCCGCCGGTGCCGACCAGGTTAACCAGGGGGCCGGGCACGCTGATCGGGGTGGCCCGCCGCAGCATCACGTCGGAAAGCCCGGCCAGTTCGGCGGCAGTCTCCCCTTTCATCCGCAACGCAACACCGAATCCGGCGATCTGCACCGGTGTCGCGTTGCCTTCCATGATCTCATTCATGGCCCAGGTGGCCTGCTCCGAGGACAGCGACTCCCGGCGGATCAGCGCGCCGATGAGGCCGCGCCAGGACATGGTCGGTGACATTTCCGCCCTCCGCGGACGCCGGGCTCAGGCCTGGGCGGACAGCCGCTCGGCACGCTGGCGCATCAGGCCAGCGAGCGCCGCGGCGAACGCCACCGGGTCGATCGGGTGGGCCGTCACCGCGTCCGCGCCGGACCAGGTGGCCAGCCAGCCGTCGTCGGCCCGGCCGATGACCAGCAGCACCGGCGGGCAGTCATGGATCTCGTCCTTGGCCTGGCGGCAGACGCCCATGCCACCCGCGGGCTGCGCCTCGCCGTCCAGCACCATGACGTCAGCACCGCCGGCGTCCAGCAGCCGGATCAGGGCCGGCTCGGTGGCCACCGGGATGATCTCAGCCTCGGGCACATCCGGGGCGGGGCGGCGGCCGATGGCGAGCTGCATCCGCGCGCGGGTGTCCGCATCATGGCTGTAAACGACGACCTTCATGAAGTGGATGGTACCGACACGGGGGGTCGGCCCACGCACGCCTACGGGTTGTCGTAATAATGAGCGCGTGGCCACCGCATCCGTCACCGAGAGAGCACCATCCCCCCGCCCGCCTGCTGCCCGGCCCAACCTGGTCAGCGTGGGCACCATCATCTGGCTCTCCTCGGAGCTCATGTTCTTCGCCGCGTTGTTCGCGGCGTACTTCACCATCCGCTCGGTAGACAAGGGCGAAGGGCTGCCCTGGCCTGGCGCGCACCTGGATCTCACCCTGGGCTCGATCAACACCACGGTGCTGCTGCTGTCCAGCGTCACCTGCCAGCTCGGGGTGTTCGCCGTGGAGCGCGGCCAGCTCGGCCGGGCCGGCCGGATCTGGCAAGTGAGCCGCTGGGGCCTGCGCGAGTGGTACTGGCTGTCGTTCCTGATGGGCCTGTACTTCGTCTGCGGCCAGGGCTACGAGTACCTGAGCCTGATCCGCGACCAGCACCTGACCGTGTCGTCCAGTGCCTACGGGTCGGTGTTCTACATCCCCACCGGGTTCCACGGCCTGCACGTGACCGGCGGGCTCATCGCGTTCCTGTTCGTCCTGGGCCGCACCTACGTGGCCAAGACCTTCACCCACGAGCAGCAGGTCAGCGCGATCGTCGTCTCTTACTACTGGCACTTCGTGGATGTCGTGTGGATCGGGCTGTTCACCACGATCTACCTCATCCAGTAGGCGTTCCCACCACGAATACTTAGGCGAGACGCCCGCAACCCCCAACTACAGGCTCCGAACCAGAAGACGAGGGCAGCAGTGAGCTGGATCACCACACGGCGGCGGCGCCCGGTCGCCGGATACGCCGTTGTGCTGCTTGGGCTGGTCGCGGTCGGCGGCGGGTACGCGGCCCTCACCGCGCAGGGCAGCCCGGCCAACGCCACGTCCCCGCCCGCCTCGCAGCAGGACACTACCGTGGGCCGGACCCTGTTCACGCAGAACTGCTCCAGCTGCCACGGCCTGGAGGCCCAGGGCACGTCCTCGGGCCCGAGCCTGATCGGGGTGGGCGCGGCCGCCGTCAACTTCCAGGTCAGCACCGGCCGGATGCCGCTCAAGGAGGCCGGGTCCCAGGCGGCCCGCAAGCCCCCGGTACTCAACGCCAAGCAGACCGAAGAGATCGCCGCCTACATCCAGTCCCTGGGCGGCGGCCCGACCGTCCCGGACGCCAGCCAGGTCAGCACCCGGGGCGCGGACCCGGGAATCGGGCAGGAACTCTTCACCGCCAACTGCTCCCAGTGCCACAACTTCGTGGGCGCGGGCGGTGCGCTGACCTACGGCAAGTACGCCCCCGCGCTGACCGCCTCGACGCCGACCCAGATCTACGAGGCGATGATCACCGGGCCGGAGTCCATGCCGGTGTTCAACGACACGACGATTACGCCGAGTGAGAAGCGGGATATCATCGCGTACATCACCCAGACACGCTCGGAACCCAACCCCGGCGGGTTCAGCCTCGGCCGGATCGGGCCGGTCACCGAGGGCCTGGTCGGCTGGATCGGCGGTATCGGCGCCCTGATCCTGGTCGCCATGTGGATCACTGCGAAGCGACGGGTGCACTGACCATGAGCAGCACAGACGGACACTCAGAGGATGTCCGGCCCCATGCGGGAGACGAGTCCGTGACCGAGCCGCCGCGGGCGCCGCACCGGGTGATCGGCACGCCGCCCCCCGCTGAGGAACGGACCCTGCTCGGCACGGTCCGGACGGCCGAGCCGCCGTCCGCGGAGGGCGGGTACCTGCCCACCGACCCGGCCGACGCCAAGGCTGCCAAGCGCTACGAGCGGATCGTGGCCGCGCTGTTCATCCTGGCCATGCTGGCCGGGATCGGGTTCATCGCCGCCTACATCGGCCTGGAAGTAGGCACCAACCTCGACTCGGTGCTGCGGTCCAACCTGGCGCTGGGCCTGTCCATGTCGGTGGCTTTCGTGGCGCTGGGCGTGGGCGCGGTGATCTGGGTCCGGACGCTCATGCCCGACGTGGAGATCACCGAGGAGCGAAAGCCACTGGCATCCCCGCCGGAGGTCCGCAAGGAGTTCGCGGAGACGTTCCAGGAGGGCGCGGAGGCCAGCCAGTTCGTCAAGCGGCCTATCCTGCGGCGGACGCTGATCGCGGCCACCGTGCCGCTGGCGGTGGCCCCGGTCGTGCTGCTCCGGGACATGGGGCCGCTACCGGGGACGTCGCTGCGGCACACCGTGTGGCGCAAGGGCCTGCGGCTGGTCATCGACCAGACCGGCCATCCGATCCGCCCGGCGGACTTCGACACCCCCGGATCGATGATCACGGTGATCCCCGAGGGCTACCAGACCAACGACGACGCGATCGCCAAGGCCGCGACGATCATCATCAAGTTCGGGCCGGGGCAGCTGATCCCGAAGCGGCCAGGGGACCAGTACGGCACGGTGATGAACTGGACGGTGGACAACATCGTCGCCTACTCGAAGATCTGCACCCACGTGGGGTGCCCGGTGGCGCTGTACGAGCAGACCACGCACCACATCCTGTGCCCGTGCCACCAGTCCACCTTCGACGCGACGAACGGGGCCGCGGTGCTGTTCGGACCGGCGGCCCGGCCGCTGCCGCAGCTACCGATGACCGTGGACGCCGACGGTTATCTCGTGGCGCGCAGCGACTACACCGAACCGGTCGGCCCGAGCTTCTGGGAGCGGGGATGAGCATCGATAACAGGGCCTCAGCCAGCACACACGTCTCGGGCCCTGTGGAGAAGGCGCTAGCCGGCACCGGCACGTTCCTCGACGACCGGCTGCGGGCGGCCAAGGGCGCCCGCACGCTGCTCAAGAAGGTCTTCCCGGACCACTGGTCGTTCCTGCTCGGTGAGATCGCGCTCTACTCGTTCATCATCCTGCTGCTCACCGGCACCTTCCTGACCTTCTTCTTCAAGCCCAGCATGACGTCGGTTGTCTACCACGGCACGTACACCAGGCTGAACGGCGTGCGGATGAGCGAGGCGTACGCCTCGACCCTGAACATCAGCTTCGACGTGCGCGGCGGGCTGCTGATGCGGCAGATCCACCACTGGGCCGCGGACCTGTTCATGGCCGCGATCATGGTGCACATGCTGCGGATCTTCTTCACCGGCGCGTACCGCAAGCCCCGCGAGTTCAACTGGCTCATCGGGATCGTGCTGTTCACGCTGGGCTTGCTGGAAGGCCTGTTCGGCTACTCGCTGCCCGACGACCTGCTGTCCGGCACCGGCCTTCGGATCACCGAGGGCGTGGCGCTGGGCATCCCGATCGTCGGCACCTACCTGTCGTTCTTCCTGTTCGGCGGGCAGTTCCCGGGCACCGACATCATCCCGCGGCTGTACATCATCCACGTGCTGCTGATCCCGGGCATCCTGCTGGCGCTGATCACCGCGCACCTGTTCCTGATGTTCCACCAGAAGCACACCCAGATGCCCGGCCAGGGGCGCACCGACCGGAACGTCGTCGGCCAGCCGCTGTACCCGTACTTCATGGCCAAGACCGGCGCGTTCTTCATGTTCGTCTTTGGCGGGCTGGCCCTGCTGTCCACGTTCGCCCAGATCAACCCGATCTGGCTGTACGGGCCGTACACCCCGGCGTCGATCTCGGCGGGCTCGCAGCCCGACTTCTACATGGGCCCGCTCGAGGGCTCGCTGCGCATCATGCCGAGCTGGTCCTGGAACGTCCTGGGCCACACGTTCGCCTTCAACGTGTTCATCCCGGCCCTGGTGCCGCTGGGCCTCATCTTCACCGGGGCCGCGCTGTGGCCGTTCATCGAGCGCTGGGCGACCGGGGACCAGCGGGAGCACCACGTGAACGACCGGCCGCGGAACGCGGCCACCCGGACCGGGATCGGCGTCGCCGTGGTCGCCTTCTACGGCATCCTGTGGCTGGAAGGCGCCAACGACGTCATCGCGGAGCACTTCGACATCTCGCTGTACACCACGACCGAGATCGCCCGGTACGCGGTCTTCATCGGGCCGGTGGTCGCCTACTGGGTGACCAAGCGGATCTGCCTGGGGCTGCAGCGCAAGGACGCGGAGTCGCTGGCGCACGGCTACGAGTCCGGAGTCATCAAGATGACCCCGGAGGGCGAGTACATCGAGGTACACCAGCCGGTGCCAGAGGAGGAGCGGGCCGTCCTGCTGTCCCGGCAGCACGCCGTGACGGCGCTGCCCGCCGTCACGGACGGGGACGAGGCGGTGCCGGACCCGGCGACCCGGGGCCCGCTCGGCAAGCTGCGGCTGCGGGCGGCCCGGGTGATCACCGAGAGCGTCCCGCTGGAAGCCGGCAACGGGCACGGGAACGGCCATGGCAACGAGCACGACGGGAACGGGCACGGCGAGCCGGCCGCGGTGACGGCCGGGGAGCCGGGGCAGGCCGTTCCCGGGCCGGGCGGCACAGACCCGGAGGATGCCCCGGGGGGTCACTAGGACGGGGCCGCGCGTACCCGCGCGATCCGCACGCAGCGACGGCTGGGCCCCCGGGGGCTACTTCCCCCGGGGGCCCAGCCGTTTTGCCCCTCAGGCGGCCCTCAGGCGGCCCGCAGGTGCCCGGACGGGGCCGGGAGGGCCGGAGCCTGGCTGACGGACGCGGCGGCCACGAAGCGGCTGCCCTGGCTGCCTGCCTGCACCGCCTCCCCGGTGCCGCTGCCCGCCAGCAGCTTGCGCCAGCCCAGGAAGTAGATGGTCCAGCCATTCCCCCAGGTGCCCGGCTGCGGACTGCCGACGACACTGATCGGGTCACCCAGCATGGAGTGGTTGTAGTACCAGACCGCGTTGGCCGGGGCCACGTTGACGCAGCCGTGGCTCACGTTGACGATGCCCTGCTCGGCGACCGACCACGGGGCGCTGTGGATGTAGGTGCCGCTGGCGGTGAACTGCACCGCGTCGTAGACCAGCTCGTTGTAGTACCCCGGGCTGCCCGCCGGGATGCCGATCGTGGCGGAGTTCATGTCCACCGGGTTGGCCATGGCGAAGGACAGGTAGTTGCCGTCCGCCGTGTCCATTCCTGGCCGCCCGGTGCTGATCGGCCAGTCGCCCACCAGCCGGCCGTTCCACCACACCTTCATGTGGTGCGTGGCGGTGTTGGCCCGGGCGATGAGCGAGGTGCCGATCCGGAAGTGCTGGCTCAGGTTGGCCCGGCCGTACACGCCCGGCGCGCCCTGCACCCCGGCCAGGTGCGCGGTGAACCGGACCCGGTCGTGCGCGGGCCAGTAATGTTGCGGGCGGAACCAGACATCCTTGCTGTCCATCCAGTACCAGGCGCCGGTGACCGGCCTGGCGGACCAGATCTCCAGCGTGCGTTCCACCGCGGCCCGGTCCCTGATCGGACGGCTGAACGTCACCATGATCGGCATGCCGACCCCGACGGTCTCCCCCGGGGTCAGGGCGGTGGTGGCGCTGAAGCCACGTTCCGGGCGGAAGACCCGGAACGTGCCGGCGGCGACCGTCCGCCGCCCGGCCGGGTTCACCGCGGTCGCGGTGACCTGGTAGGTCTGGCCCGGCGCCAGCGCCCATCCGGTCCGCCACGCGAGCAACCCGGCGGCATAACTGCCCGGCACGGTGGCCCCGGCCGCGTTGCGCACCACCACCTGGGACAGCTTCCCGTCCCGGACCGAGACGGCGACGCCGAGGTCGGGCCGCGTGTCGAGGGCCCCCGCGCGGACGGCGGCCGGGCTGGTGAGCACCGCCGCCCCGGTGTGGTGGCCATGCCCGGCGCTCTTCATGGCGGTGGCGGCCGAACTGAACGTCAGGTTGCCGCTGGTGATGGTGACCGTGGCCAGCGGCCGTGCGGCGGCCGCATGCGCACCGCCTCCGGAGCATGCGGCCAGCAGCAGGCCGGCCGACCGCGGCTCCCCAGCCGGCCGGCTGGTTCCAGCCACGTCGCGCCAGCCCCCCGGCGGCGCCCGATCTGTCCCCCGACACGTTCCTACCCCTCCGCTGCCGTCCGGCAGCCACCCGCTCCCCCGGCTGGGCGTCAAACCTTTTAGCACCACAGAGTTACCAAACGATTACTCTGAGTTATTACGGATGGGAGCAGGATAACTCGCGGGGCCGGCCCGGCCGGCCGGGGGGGTGTTCGGGGGTCAGTGGGCGAAGATGCCGCGGTAGTACTCGAACACGAAGCCGATCACGGTCAGGAAGACGAACAGCAGGCCGATGAGGAACATCCACCAGCCGATCGCCACCCCGAGGGCGGCCGTGGCGGCGGCCAGGCCGAGGTACAGCGGCCACCAGCTGTGCGGGCTGAAGAAGCCCAGCTCGCCCGCGGCTTCGGCGATCTCCCCCTCCGGGTTGTCCTCCGGGCGCTGCGGCAGCCGCCGCCCGGTGAACAGCAGGTAGAACCCGATCAGGAAGGCCAGGCCGACGGACAGCGCGAGCGCCGTGGTGCCCGTCGGGTCCTTGGAGAAGTACCAGTAGACGATGTCCGCGGCGCCGAAGAAGATGGCGCACCCGATGAACAGCGAGCCCTCAAACTTCATCAGACACCTCTCCGCCAGTCAGCCGCCGCGGCGCTCACTTGGTCGCCTCGATGCGTTGGGTGTGCGTGCGCCCGGACTGGATATGCGGGTAGTGCAGGTCGAAGGCGGGCCGCTCGGAGCGGATCCGCGGGATCCGGGTGAAGTTGTGCCGCGGCGGCGGGCAGGAAGTCGCCCATTCCAGCGAGTTCCCGTAACCCCACGGGTCGTCCACGGTGACCTGCTCGCCGTACTTCCACGTCTTGTAGACGTTGTAGAGGAAGATGAACGTGGACGCGCCCAGGATCCACGAGCCGATGCTGGAGATCTGGTTGAGCGTGGTGACGTCCGGTGGCAGGAACGGATAGTTGGCGATGCGCCGCGGCATGCCCTCGACGCCAATCCAGTGCTGCACCAGGAACGTCATGTTGAACCCGATGAACAGCATCCAGAAATGCCACTTGCCGAGGGTGTTGTCGAGCATCTTCCCGGTGAACTTGGGCCACCAGAAATAGAAGCCGCTGAACATGCAGAACACCACCGTGCCGAACAGCACGTAATGGAAGTGGGCGACCACGAAGTAGGTGTCACTGACGTGGAAGTCCAGCGGCGGCGAGGCGAGGATGACCCCGGTCAGGCCACCGAACAGGAAGGACACCAGGAACCCGATGGCGAACAGCATGGCCGGCTCGAAGGTCAGCTGGCCACGCCACATGGTGCCCACCCAGTTGAAGAACTTCACCCCGGTAGGCACCGCGATCAGGAACGTCATGAACGAGAAGAATGGCAGCAGGACCGCGCCGGTGGTGAACATGTGGTGCGCCCACACCGTCATGGACAGGCCGGCGATGGCGATGGTCGCCCCGACCAGGCCCTTGTACCCGAAGCATGGCTTGCGGCTGAACACGGGCAGCACCTCGGTGGCGATGCCGAAGAAGGGCAAGGCGACGATGTAGACCTCGGGATGGCCAAAGAACCAGAACAGGTTCTGCCACAGGATCGCGCCCCCGCTGGACGCGCTGAAGATCTGGGCGCCGAGCTTCCGGTCGATCTCCAGCATGAGCAGGGCGGCGGCCAGCGCCGGGAAGGCCAGCAGCACCAGGACCGACGTGAGCAGGATGTTCCAGGTGAAGATCGGCATCCGGAACATCGTCATGCCCGGCGCCCGCATGCAGATGATGGTGGTGACGAAGTTGACGCCGCCCAGGATGGTGCCCAGCCCGGACAGCGTCAGCCCCATGAGCCACATGTCGCCGCCGATGCCGGGCGAGTACACCTGGCTGGTGAGCGGCGCATAGGCGTACCAGCCGAAGGCGGCGGCGCCGCCCGGGGTGAGGAAGCTGATCAGCAGGATGATCCCGCCGAACACGAAGAAGTAGTAGCTCAGCAGGTTCAGCCGCGGGAACGCAACGTCTGGCGCGCCGATCTGCAGCGGCATGATCTCGTTCGCGAAGCCCACGAACAGCGGGGTGGCGAACAGCAGCAGCATGATCGTGCCGTGCATGGTGAACAGCTCGTTGTACTGCTGATCGGACACGATCTTGTTGTTCGGCCCGAACAACTGGGCCCGCATGATCATGGCCATCAGCCCGGCGATCAGGAAGAACGCGAACGAGGTGATCAGGTACAGGTGCCCGATGATCTTGTGGTCGGTCGAGGACAGCCAGCTGGCCAGCAGCGACCCTTTACGGTTGCGGTACGGGCCGGCGGCCTGGGTCCCGACCGGTTGCTCGATGGTCGTCACGGCTTAGGCACTCCCTGCTGACTTCTGCTGTGCGTGCTGCTGGGCGCTGATCCAGGTGCGGAACTGGGCGGGGGTGACGATCTTCACCCAGAACAGCATCCGGGCGTGGTACAGCCCGCAGAACTCGGTGCAATGACCGAGGAAGGTCCCGGTCTTGATCGGCGACACCACGAAGTGGTTCGGGTGCCCCGGGATCACGTCCCGCTTGAACTCGAACGGCGGGACCCAGAACGAGTGCACCACGTCCAGCGAGACCAGGTTGAACCGGACGTCCTCGTTCTCCGGGATGACCAGCACCGGCAGCCGCCCCGGCCACGGCTGGCCCTCCTCGGTCACCGGCGCGCTGGACGTGCCGGGCACCGTGTACTGGGGATACTGGAACTCCCAGCCCCACTGGTACCCGACCACGGTGACGGTGACCTCCGGGGTCGCCTTGGCCACCGTGAGCGAGTCGATGTAGTTCTCGTCCCGGGCGGTGAAGAAGAAGAACACCCCGACCATGATGAACGGCACGACCGTGTAGGCGATCTCGATCGGCAGGTTGTACCGGACCTGGCGGGGCGGCCGGTCCGAGCGCTTGCGGTGGAAGATCACCGCCCACAGGATCAGGCCCCAGACGACGGCACCGACCGAGAGGGCGGCGATCCAGCTGCCCCGCCACAGGGTCAGCACGACCTGACCCTGCTTGGTGACCGGGTCGGGCAGGGCCAGCCGGGTGAAGGCGGTCGAACTGGCAGCCGGCGGTGGCCAGCACCACCGCGCCGAGCAGGGCCGCGAGCGGAGCCCAGCGGCGCGCCCGGCGGCCAGGCGGCGTCCCGGGTGGCTGGGACAAGCTCCCGGCCACGGCCGCCCGGCCATCTGCCACGGCTGGTGTCTGCTGGCCGGGCGCCAGGCCCGGAATGTTCGCGCCCCTTCGGCGTGGGGCACTGGGGGTGGGACTCACAGGTTGCCTTCCCGGCGGAATGACTCCCGGCTGCACAGGCAGCTCATGGCTCGTCCTACAGGCTGTCGTGCAAACAGTATCGTGCGCGCTGCCCGGCCTGACGGGGGACCCCGATTGTCCCCGGCGTGTCCGGACCTGGCCGAGCTTATCCGCCAGGGCGTGCGGGTACCCGGTATCGTGGCACGATGCAAGCAGGGTCCCGCCCCCCGGGTGGCGGGGATGCGGAGTATTGTCACCCTCTGACGGGATACGGTGACGAACGGTACCTGCGGGCACCGGAACGGACCGGCATAGAGAGGCATGCGGATGACCCCCCCGACGCGCCCAGCACCGATGCTGACAATCGACGCGCTCGGCCGGAAGTGCCCCATCCCGATCATCATGCTCGCCGAGCGGATCCGGGATGTTCCCATCGGGGCCACCGTCGCCGTCCTGGCCGATGACCCGGCTGCCCAGACGGACATCCCGGCCTGGTGCATGATGAAGTCCCAGGAATTCGTGGTAGAGACGGCCATCCCCCGCGGCTGGGCCTTCCTCGTCAAGCGCACCTACTGACGAGGCCCGTCAGCGCGGCGGAAGCGATCAGCGAAACGCGGGTCGTTCTCCCACCAGGGCTGGCCCCCGGCCGTCGCCTCTGCATCAGCCGGCCCGCTCCGGGTGGCCCCGGCACCCGCCTCAGCCGGCCCGGTCCCGGCACCCGCCTCAGCCGGCCCGGTCCCGGCACCCGCCGCGGTGGCCGCGTGCCCGGCCTCCTGCGCGTCCAGTTGCGCATCGACGGCAGCCGCCTCGGACTCGTCTTCGCGCATCATCGCGATGAACTGGGCGGCCAGGAACGGCAGCCCGACCAGGTCGCCGAGAATCCACAGCACGCCGCCGCCGATGATCTGGTCGCTGCGCAGCCCGGGACCCCACGGCCGGGCCAGCGCCCGGTAGTAGGCCCCGGCAAGCAGCGACTGGCCGGCCAGCACCGCCAGGCCGAGGGCGGCGTCGCCGACCACCTCGGCGGCGCTGACCCACAGCCCCACCAGGTAGGGGTAGGCCCGGGGCACCGGATCGACCCGCAGGAACATCCAGAAGAACACGAACCCCGGGGCGAGCAGCGCCAGGTAGGTCAGCTCACGCACCGGCGCGTGCCGCAGGCTGGCCGCGTACCAGGGCGAGAAGTACAGCACGAAGGGGACCAGCACGAGGACCATCGTGGTGACGGCCGGGAAGGTGGCCAGCCGCGCGGCGCGGCTGTGCACCGCCGCGTCCAGCCGCGGGCCGAGCCGCGGCAGCGCGCCGGTGGCCAGCGTCAGCGGCGCGCCCAGCGCGAGGAACAGCGGCACCACCAGCAGCAGCAGGATCGTCTGCACCGAGCGGATGTAGAACAGGATGCCCTGGTACACGCCGATGAACGACATGGTGGCGATCAGCAGCACGCCCAGCCCGCCAATTCCGAACGCCAGCATGCGGCCGGTAGCCCAGGGCTGGCCGGCCTGGCGCAGGCGGCGGACGCCGGCCAGGTACAGCCCGCCGGCCACCAGCACGGCCAGCAGCACGGGCAGGTCCAGCGTCCACGAGGTGAACACCCGGGACGCGGTCAGCTCCGGCGGCCCGTGATAGCCACCCGCGAGGAGAGAAACCGCCACCCCGCCACGCTATCCTCCCCTGGTGCTCCTCCCGGCCGCGATCATCGTCAACCGGCGGCGGATCCGTGATCTTGAGCAGTTCCGGCGGCACTGCCGCCGGGCCGCGGCGGCCGGCGGCTGGGCGCCGTCCTTCCTGGAGACCAGCCGCGACGACGCCGGCGACGGGCTGGCCCGGGACGCGGTGGCGGCCGGGGCCGCACTGGTCGTCGCGGCCGGCGGGGACGGCACGGTCCGGGCCTGCGCCCAGGCCCTGGCCGGGACCGGGGTACCGCTGGCGATCGTCCCGCTGGGGACCGGGAACCTGGCCGCGCGGGCGCTGGGCGTGCCGCTGCGGCCCGGCGCGGCGCTCGCGGTGGCGTTCGGCGCGGACGGGCGTGAGGTTGACCTGGCCACGGCCGACGGGATGCCGTTCCTGTCCATGGCCGGGATCGGCCTGGATGCGGCCGTGGTCGCCGCGACGCCGCAGGTGCTCAAGGTACGGCTCGGCTGGCTTGGCTATGCGGCGGCCGGCGTGGCCAGGCTGCCGGGGCGGCGGCACGAGTTCACCGTGTGGCTGGATGACGGGCCGCCGCTGACCCGGCGGGCCCGCTCGGTCGTGGTCGGCAATGCGGGCCTGCTGCCCGGCGGCTTCACCCTGCTGCCGGACGCCCGGATGGACGACGGGATGCTCGACGTCGGGATCCTGGCGCCCGCGGGCCTGCTCGGCTGGGCGGTGGTGGCCGGCCGGGTGCTGGCCCGCAGCCGCCGCGACGACCGCCGCCTGGAACGCTTCCGCGCCCGCCGCGTGCGGATCGAGGCCGCCGCCCCTCTCCCCCGCCAGTCAGACGGCGAGATGATCGGCCCCGGCCGGTCGCTCACCGTGCGGCTGGCCGGCCGCCTGACGGTCCGGGTGCCCGGAAGCCATAGCCACCAGTAACGGGGGGAATACTCTCCGTCGCTACCGGGTAACGGAACGACGATGATGCGCGGTTGTGCTTGCGCCTGCCGCAGCCGGGGGACGAACCTATACCGGTTGTGCCTGTTACCCAGGACACGTGATCAGGCGCCATGATCAGTCCCCCAGGAAGGAATGTGCATGCCGCACGTCACACGTCTGCGTGTGGTCGGTGCCGCGGTAGCTGCCGGAGCGATGACGCTCGGCAGCCTCGCAGCCGCCACTGCCGCGCAGGCGGCCAACACGAGAAGGGCGATCGCCGACACCCACCCGGCCTGGGCGGTGCCGTCGAAGCGCCTGAGCGCCGCGGCCGTCACCAGCGGCGCCGTCCAGGCGCAGGTGTACCTGGCGCCCAGCGACGCGGCCGGGCTAGCCAGCTTCGTCGCTGCGGTCTCCAACCCGAAGAGCCCCACCTACCAGCACTACCTGACGCCGGGCCAGGTGCAGGCCAGGTTCGCCCCCACGGCCGCGGAAGTCTCCGCCGTGCGGTCCTGGCTGACGTCGGCCGGGCTGACCGTCACCGCCGTCGAGACCGGCACCCCGGCGGGCGCCTACATCGGGGTCAGTGGCTCGGTCGCCGCCGCCAGCAAGGCATTCGCCGTCTCGTTCGGCACCTACCGGGGCCCCGGCGGGCAGGCGGCCCGGGCGCCGGAGTCGGCGGCCACCGCTCCCTCGTCGGTCGCGGGTGACGTCCTCGCGGTGTCCGGCCTGGACACCGCGAAGAGCGCGGTCAAGCCCCAGCTGCCGCCGCCCGGGCCGAACTACTGGGTGGCCGGGCCGTGCTCCAGTTACTACGGCCAGAAGATCGCCACCAGCATGCCCACGGCCTACGGCACGCACCAGCCGTGGAACGTCTGCGGTTACACGCCGAAGCAGGTCCGCGGGGCCTACGGGGTGAGCGCCTCCGGCGAGACCGGCCAGGGACAGACCGTCGCGATCGTGGACGCCTACAACTCGCCCACCATGCTCCGCGACGCCAACCAGTTCTCCCGCGTGGTCGGTGACCAGGCGTTCCGGCCTGGCCAGTACCAGGCCGTGACGCCGAAGTCCTACACCCAGGCCGGGGCGAACCAGTGCGATGCGCCCGGCTGGTACGGCGAGCAGACCCTCGACGTGGAGTCGGTGCACGGCATGGCGCCGGACGCCAACGTCCGCTACGTGGCCGCGCGCAGCTGCCAGGACTCCGACCTGCTCGCCGCCCTCCGGGAGATCGTGCAGAAGAACCTGGCCAGCATCGTCAGCGACTCCTGGGGCGAGCCCGCCTCAGACGCGACGCTCAGCTCCGCCTTCGACACCACCTTCGAGACGGGCGCGGCCCAGGGGATCGGCTTCTTCTTCTCCTCCGGCGACAGCGGCTACGAGGGCCCCGGCGAGGACCCGGGCGTGTCCACCCAGGACCAGGTGGACTACCCCACCTCCAGCCCGTACGTGACCTCGGTGGGCGGCACCAGCCTGGCCATCGGGAAGCACAACGGCTACCGGTGGGAGACGTCCTGGGGCACCATCATCGACCCGCTGGTGCATACCTCGAAGGGCCCCCGCTGGGAGTACCCGCCGCCCGGACCGTACCCGGCGGGCTATGACGGCTCCAGCGGCGGCGGCGTGAGCACCGTGTACCCGCAGCCTGCCTACCAGCAGGACGTGGTGCCGGACAGCCTGGCCACCGACATCCCCAACAGCACCACGCCGAGCAGCCAGCCGATGCGGGTGGTGCCGGACGTGTCCGCGCTGGCCGACCCCAGCACCGGCATCCTGGTCGGCCAGACGACCCTGCAGCCGAACGGGAAGACGTACGCCTTCTCGCTCAGCCGGATCGGCGGCACCAGCGTGGCCTGCCCGGTGTTCGCCGGAATCCAGGCCGACGCCCAGCAGGCCGCGGGACGCGGGCGGCTCGGCTTCGCCAACTACGCCATCTACCAGCGGTACGGCACGCGCGCCTTCCACGACGTGACCGACTACCCGTTCGGTGCTGGCGTCCGCATCGGCGAGGTGCGCAACAACTACACCAACCCGAGCACCAGGAAGGGCCCGCTGCTCACCTTCCTGCGGACCCTCGGCATCGACGGCGAACAGTCCGACGCGCTGCCCGCCGCCGCGGGCTACGACGACTCGACCGGAGTCGGCTCGCCCGAGCAGTACATCCAGTCCTACAAGTAACGCCCGGTTAGTCCACGAGGGGGCGGCCCGCCCGGGCCGCCCCCTCGTGGACGTCCTGCGCCGCTGATCAGCAGTAGCAGGCGCTGACCTCGTCAGCCGCCGCGGCGCCGTACACCGCGCTGAGCCGCTCGGCCAGCATGGCCGGCTTGAGCTCGTACTCCTGGGTGCCGACGGTCTCCAGCACGTGCACGGCGATAATGTTGCCCAGCTGGGCGGCCCGCTCCAGGGACAGGCCCCAGGCCAGCGCGGCCAGGAACCCGGAACGGAACGCATCTCCGGTGCCGGTCGGGTCGGTCTTGCGCAGTTCCGGCACGGGCCCGACGAGGACCGGCGGCTGGCCGGCCCGCTCGATCCTGGCGCCGGCCGGGCCGAGCGTGGTCACCCGCACCCCGACCCGGTCCAGGATCTGTGCGCCGGTCCAGGTGCTCTTCCGCTCGATGAGCGCTTCCTCGTACTCGTTGCAGAACAGGTACGCCGCCCCGTCCACCAGCGCGCGGACCCCCGGCTCGTCCAGCCGGGGCAGCTGCTGGGACAGGTCAGCGGCGAACGGGATGCCCAGGTCGCGGCATTCCTGGGTGTGCGACAGCATGGCCGCCGGGTCGCTCGCGCCGATCAGCACCAGGTCCAGGCCACCGGCCCCCGCCGCGATCGGGGCCAGTTCGATGTCGGCGTCCTCGGTCATCGCCCCCGGGTAGAACGAGGCGATCTGGTTGCCGTCGATATCGGTGGTGCAGACGAACCGGGCGGTGTGCTGGACCAGCGACTCACGGACCCCGGCGCAGTCCACGCCGTGCTCGCTGAGCCAGGCCCGGTAGGGCGCGAAGTCCGCGCCTACCGCACCGATCAGCAGCGGCTTGAGGCCGAGAACGCCCAGCCCGAACGCAATGTTGGCGGCGACTCCCCCGCGCCGGATCTCCAGCCCGTCCACGAGGAAGGACAGGGATACCCGGTCCATCTTCTCGGGGATGAACTGCTCCACGAACCGGCCAGGAAAGGTCATCAGGTGATCGGTCGCGATGGACCCGGTGATAGCTATGCGCACGGCGGCACTCTAGGCGATGTAACGCTGCCTGGGAAACCGCGCGGCCAGGAGGTTGCCCTCCCGGCCGCGCCAGTGGTCCCTATCAGTGGAACGAGTCGCCGCAGGCGCAGGAGCCGGTGGCGTTCGGGTTGTCGATCGTGAAGCCCTGCTTCTCGATGGTGTCCACGAAGTCGATGGTCGCGCCGGACAGGTACGGGGCGCTCATCCGGTCGGTGACGACGTGCACGCCGGAGAACTCGGCGTCGATGTCGCCGTCCATGTCACGCTCGTCGAAGTACAGCTGGTAGCGCAGGCCAGAGCAGCCACCCGGCTGCACGGCGATGCGCAGTTTGAGGTCATCGCGGCCCTCGGCGGCCAGCAGCGCGCCTACCTTGGCCGCCGCGGCGTCGGTCATGATGACACCCGAAGTCTGCGTCGTGCTCGCGTCATGCTGCACAGTCATAAGTGATTAGCTCCCGCGCTCGACTGCCGCCGCGTCCGCGGCGCCTGATCTCTGCTGTTAACCATATGCCGTCCGCGGCCATTCCGGGCCGGCGGGGCGGCTTCGCCGCGGATCTGGCCGGTCATGGGCGGGTGAAGGCCATCCCGCTGGTCCAGGTCTCGCTGCCGTCCGGGCGGATCAGGTACGCCTCATGCCCGTCCAGCCCGGAGACCAGCTCCAGGACCGGGTCGCCGCCTGCCGCCAGCGCGGTGGCCAGGGCATCGGCCAGGGCCAGCCCGGGGCCGGTCACGGTGGCCGAGGCCGCCCGGCCGGCGGGCTGGCCGGTCCGCGGGTCCACCAGGTGCGCGCCCCGCTCGTAGCTGCCCGAGGTGGCCACCGCGCCCTGGACCTCGATGACGGCGGCGAGCGAGCCGGCCCGCCACGGGTGCCGGATGCCGGCCCGCCACGGCTCCCCGGGGTCCGGCGACCCGAACGCGGCCAGGTCACCGCCCCCGTTCACCAGCGCGGCCGCCAGCCCGGCCTGGCGCAGCGTGCCGAGCGCGGCGTCCACCGCCCACCCCTTGACCAGCCCGGTCGGGTCGTAGCCGCCGGGCATCGCCCAGGGGTCGAACCAGCCGCCGGACAGCTCCCGGGCCTGCTGGCAGGCGGCCTGCACCTCGGCCAGGGCCGGCGGGTTTGCCCCCTGAGCGGGCAGGGCCGCGCCGCGCCGGAGCCGGCTCAGGGGGCTGCCCGGATCCCAGGTGGAGAAGACGGCGTCCGCCTGGTGCAGCACGGCACACGCCGCCTGCAGTGCGGCCTCCAGTGCCTCGCTGGTCAGCCGGCCGGGCCGCAGCGCGAAGGAGACGACCGTCCCCATCACGGCCTCGGCATGGGCCACCGGCTGCTGGCCGGGCACCGGCCCGGCAGCGGCGGCGGCGGCGCTCACTTGAAGTGCACCTGGTCCAGCGCGGCCTGGACGGACGCCGCATACGCCTGGCTGGTGTAAGTGGCACCCGACACGGCCTGGATATGGGCCGACTGCGCCGCCAGCACCTCCTTGCGCAGCATCGGGATCACCTGCGCGGCCAGTTGCTGGGAGTACTGCTCGGCGGTGCGCAGCGTCGGCACGCTCACGGCCGTGATGTGGCCCCCGCTGATCGTCACCCGGGCCGACATCTCGCCGTACCCGTACTGCTCCATCGTCCCGGTGGCGCTGGCCGTGCCGGTCGGCTCGGCCGACGGGGCCGCCGCCTGGCCGGAACCCGTGCCCGCGGCGCTGGCCTTACTGGACGGCTGGCTGCGGGCCGGGTTCAGCGCGATGGCCGAGGGCGACTTGTGGAAGCCGAGTACCCCCAGGAACCCCGCCACGGCACCCGCCGCCACCAGCCATGGCCCGCTCTTCATCGGCTGCTCTCCTTAGCGGCGGCGCTCACAGCGCGAACGCCTCATGATGGATGGCCTCATCCGGGACACCGAGATCCCGGGCGACCTCGACGATGTCGGCCACGAAGTCCTCCGGCCCGCACACGTACACGTCCCGCTGCGCCACGTCGGGGACGAGCCGGGGCAGCGAGCCCTGGTCGATGGCGGCCTTCTCCCGGGGCCCGACGAGCTCGTGGATCTTGCCCCGGCGGTGCCGGACGAGTTCGGCGACCTCGGTGCCGAGCACCAGGTCCTCCGCGGCACTGGCGCGCAGCAGCACCACCGGCGCGGAGCCGCGCGGCAGGTCCTCCAGCAGCGCCCGCAGCGCGGTCACCCCGATCCCGGCGGCGATCAGCAGCGCCTTGGGCCGCCGCTGCGCGTACCGGGTAAACGCCCCGTACGGCCCCTCGATGGCAACCTTCGTGCCGGGCCGCAGCCCGGCCAGGGACTGACTGAAGTCCCCGACCCCCTTGACGGTCAGCCGCAGGTAGGGCGGCTGCGGCAGGGCCGACAGGGAGAAGGGGTGGGCCTGCCACCACAGGCGCGGGGTGAGGAACCGCCACAGCATGAACTGCCCGCCGGACACCGGCAGCCGGTCCAGGTCCCGGCCGGTCAGGATCACCGACACCACGCCGGGACCTTCGGGCCGTACCTCGGTGACCACGAGCCGGTGCCTCAGGCTGCGGACGACGGGCAGGCCGAACCGGTAGCACAGCACCACGCCCGCGGTGGCGGCCCAGATGACCGACCAGGCGGCCTGGGTGAGCGGGTGCCCGACGAACGACGGCCCGAGCACGATCTCGTGCGGGAACGCGAGCGCCAGGGCGAGGTACATCCACAGGTGGATCAGCCACCAGGTCTCCCGCGGCAGCCGCTGCCGGATGGCGCGCACCGAGATGATCCCGATCACGCACATGATGCCCAGGGCCACCGCCGCGATCAGCACGTCGGGGTACTTGCTGATCATCGTGCCCGCCTCATGCCAGGCGCCGGTCCGCGCCGCCGCCGCGTAGCCGAGGGTGAGGAACACCGCGTGCGCCGCGAGCAGGCTGATCGGCCACGGCGCGACCGCCCGGTGCAGCCGGACCAGCCCGTCCTGGCCCGCCACCCGCTCCACGAACGGGATCCGGCTGATCAGCAGCACCATGATCAGGGCCAGGTACGTGCCGACCATGCCGGTCAGGCTGCCGGCGAAGGTGAACAGGCCACCCGGCGCGGACAGCTGGCTGCTGGTCTCGGCCGTGATGGTGAGGGCGGTCACCATGCCCAGGCCCAGGCCTGCCACCAGGAGGGCGAGCTTGCCGAGGGCGGGGCGCGGCCGCGGGGCCTCCAGGGTGGGAGCAGGCCTGCGCTTACGGTTACGGTCAGCGGGCGACTTCGGGCCACCGAAGGCCACCGGCGAGGCACTCATAGCACGCACCCTGGCAGGGAAAACTATCCGTCGTGTCGCTAAATCCTCTGTGATTCCTCTGTACCCAGCCCAGCCGTCATGGCACAGTAAAGCGCAGGTCAGGAAGGGGTCACAGCCCCGGCGCACCCCACACCGCGAACCAGCGGGACAGGTCGGGCTCTATTTTCAGGTCAGCGCCCACCGCGCCGCGCACCTGGATCTCCAGCGCGTTGTCCCGGCTCTGGCCGCCCTGGGGCGCGAACGGGTAGAACGTGCCCCGCTTGTAGAGGTAGACGATGCCCAGCTTGCGGGCCGCGTCGGTGCGGAAGCTGACCAGCGTGCACAGCAGCTGCGGGCCGAACCCGCCGTCGGCCAGCGACGAGTTCACCGCGTGCAGGTCGGTGACCAGCGCCTCGAAGTCGTCCGGGGCATGCTGGCAGGTCAGCCAGGTGAAGCCGTAGGAGTCGGTGGTCACCTCGACCGGCGCGGTGCCCGATCCCATGCCCAGCAGCTGGCGGACGTCACTCTCGATGTCGCTGAACGCCTTGCCCTCGGCCGCGCGGAAGCACACCGAGCCGGTGCCGGTCGGGGTCATATTCATCGAGGCCTGCAGCGTGATCGACGCGGTGGGCAGCGAGAACAGCTCATCCAGGTTCGGCTGGGCCGGCTTGGTCCGGCCCAGCAGGGTGTCCAGGAATCCCACCGGCCTACCTGCTCAGCTGCTCGGAGATCTCGGACAGCTGGCGCAGCCGCCGGTCCAGCGACGGGTGCGTGGAGAACAGCGCGTTCAGGCTGATTTCCTTGCCGCCGGCCTTGAACGCCGGGACGAAGTAGAACGCGTTCAGCGGCTCGGCGGCGCGCAGGTCCTTGGTCGGGATGGCCGACATCGACCCGCTGACCTTCGTCAGCGCGCTGGCCAGCGCGGAGGGCTGCCCGGTGAGCAGCGCCCCGGCGCGGTCCGCGGCCAGTTCGCGGTACCGGGAGAGCAGCCGGATGAGCAGGAAGCTGATCGCGTAGGTCACCATGCCGACGACCAGCACGATGAGGATGACCGGCAGCGCACCGCCGTTGTTGTTGTTCCCGCCCCGGCCGCGGCCGCCGCCGCCGAACAGTTCCGAGTAGAAGGCGAAGCGGACCAGCAGGGCGGCGATGATGCCGATGAACGAGGCGATGGTCATCACCGCGACGTCCTTGTGCGCCACGTGGGACAGCTCGTGGGCCAGCACGCCCTCGAGCTCACGGTCGTCGAGGTTGCTGCGCAGCATCCCGGTCGTCACGACGAGGACCGAGGTCTTGGTGTTCCGGCCGGTGGCGAACGCGTTCAGCACCGGGGACGGCGCGATCGCGACCCGCGGCTTGGGCATGTTGGCCAGCGCGCACAGCCGGTCCACGATCCCGTGCAGCCGGGCCGCTTCCGGGCCGTCCTGGGGGCTGACCACCACGGCCCCCGCCGTG
Organism: uncultured Actinomycetes bacterium; assembly: GCA_963829725.1. Taxonomy (GTDB): domain Bacteria; phylum Actinomycetota; class Actinomycetes; order Streptosporangiales; family Streptosporangiaceae; genus RYN-230. The sequence goes on from CAWHJW010000005.1 coordinate 363,589, forward strand.
CTCAGCGCGATCTTGTCCGAGTAGAAGAACGAGCCGATGCCCAGGGCCAGCCCGAGCAGCACCGCGAAGAACACGATGCCGCCACTGGACACCCTGCCGGTGGCGCCGAGGACCAGGACGAGCACGGTGATGAAGGCGACGAACACGAGGCCGAGGAGAAACATTGTCAGGGTCATCCGCGCGGTGAGTCCCCTGTCAGGCGCATAGCGGGTTTTCGCCATCGCGCCGCCTCCGTTCTGTCAGCTGGGCCGGGCCAGCTGAGCTCTAACGGCTTCCCGGTGGAAGCCATCCACGTTTCATTATCAGGCCAGCGGCCGCATGGAATCCCCGGATGCGCGTGAAGCCCCGCGGCGCGCGGCGGCGGGGCCGGGTGATGAGCCTGGCCACGCCGGAGGTGTCCTGCCCTGGACGCTCAGCAGCCAGTGTGCGTGGCCTTCCTGAAAGCCTGCTGAAAGCGGGCTCAGCCCGGGATGAGGCCTTCGCCGGAGAGGAGGCCGCGCACGTCCGCCATGCTGGCGTCCGCGTACGGGAGGATCACATCCGACGCATCCAACGAATCCGCCGGAACCGGTGTTCCCTTGGCCCTGATGCGGTCCAGCATCGCGGTGAGGACGGGCCGGAACGCGGCCTCATCGCCGGCATTGACGGCGGCCTCGAGCTTCGTGTCCAGCTCGTTGAGCTCCGCGGTCACGGAGTCGTCCACCATCAGCTGGCCCTCGCCGAGGATCCGCACGATCATGACCCGTCACCCGCCCCCGGCTGATCGGCGGACTGGCCGGCCGCCGTCCCGGCCTGGCCATTGCTGGCCGCGCCCGTGGCGCCCGGCGCGGAGCCCTCGATCTCGCGGGGTGCCTCGCCCTGCCCCAGCTCGCCCTTGAGCCGCTCCAGCTCGCGGTCCACGTCCTGGCCGCCGCCCATCTGGTCCAGCTCGCGCTGGATGTCGTCGTTCGGCTGGGCGGTCACGTCGTCGAGCGCGCCGGAGGCCATCAGCTCGTCGATCGCGCCGGCCCGGGCCTGCATCTGGGCCGTCTTGTCCTGGGCCCGCTGCACGGCCATGCCGACGTCGCCCATCTCCTCGGAGATGCCGGAGACCGCCTCGCCGATCCGGGTCTGCGCCTCGGCCGCGGTGTAGGTGGCCTTGATGGTCTCCTTCTGGGTACGGAAGGCCTCCACCTTGGCCTGCAGCCGCTGCGACGCCGCAGTCAGCTTCTCCTCGTCGGCCTGCAGCGCCTGGTACTGCGTCTGCAGGTCGGCGATCTGGCCCTGCAGCCCCGACTTGCGGGTGAGCGCCTCACGGGCCAGGTCCTCGCGGCCCATGCCCAGCGCCTTGCGGGCCTGGACGTCCAGCTTGGCCTGCTGCTGCTGCAGCGTGTTCATCTGCAGTTCGAGCCGCTTACGGGATGTCGCCACGTCGGCCACGCCACGGCGAACCTGGGTCAGCATCTCCAGCTGGCGCTGGTAGGAGTAGTCCAGGGTCTCGCGCGGATCTTCCATCTTGTCCAGGGCTTTGTTGGCCTTGGCCTTGAAGATCATCGAAACCCGCTTCACCACGCTCATCGGCGCGACCATCCCCTCATCGTGTAGCGCTGCGGCCAGCCACCTGCGGCGGGCGGGCTGGCATCCCCGTCCTGTCGCAGCCACGCCGCGCAGGCTGGTGGACCCAGCCTACGCGGTGCCAGGGGCCGCAGCCATCGCGGCGGACCGGCCTGCGGACTGGTGTTCCGCGCCGTTCGTCCCGGTAGGCTGACCTCGTGTTCAGACGACGCACCACGGCCACTCCAGACGCCACGGAAGCCGACGCCGCGGCGGCCGATGAGGCTGCCGCCCGGGCCGGCGGCGCGGTGACGGCGGGCAAGGGCAGGCCGACTCCCAAGCGGAGCGAGGCCGAGAAGCGGCGCCGCTACGCCGCGCCCGGGGACCGCAAGGAGGCCATGCACCAGGCGCGGACCCGGGACCGGTCCGCCCGCACCCGTAAGACCGAGGCCATGCGGCGGGGCGAGGAATGGGCGCTGCCCGCCAAGGACAAGGGCCCGGTCCGGGCGCTGGCCCGGGACTACGTGGACGGCAAGCGCCGGTTCAGTGAGTTCTATATGTACGGGCTGGTGGTCCTGCTCTTCCTGCTCTTCTTCCGTAACTCCGTGGTGCAGACCGTGCTGCCGGCCATCCTCATCGTGATGGTGATCGTCATGGCGCTGGAGGGCTATCTCATCGGCCGCAAGGTGTCCGCCCTGGCCGCTGAGCGCTACCCGGGCGAGAGCACCCGCGGGCTGCGGATGTACGCGGCCATGCGGGCCCTGCAGATCCGCCAGCTGCGTTTCCCCAAGCCGAGGGTGAAGCCAGGCGCGACGATCTGAGCCATTAGGGTCGGGCGTATGGAGTACCGGCATCTCGGCCGCAGCGGCCTGAAAGTCAGCGAGCTCGCGTACGGCAACTGGATTACGCACGGGTCCCAGGTCGAAGAGGACGCGGCGCGCGCCTGCGTGGCGGCGGCCCTGGACGAGGGCGTGACCACGTTCGACACGGCGGACGTGTACGCCGGGACACGGGCCGAGGAGGTGCTCGGCCGGGCGCTGCACGGCATCCGCCGGGAGTCGGTGGAGATCTGCACCAAGGTGTACTGGCCGACCGGTCCGGGGCCCAACGACCGCGGCCTGTCCCGGAAGCACATCATGGAGTCCGCGCACGCCTCGCTGCGGCGGCTGCAGACCGATTACCTGGACCTGTACCAGGCGCACCGGTATGACTACGAGACCCCGCTGGCGGAGACGCTGCGGGCCTTCGAGGACCTGGTCCGCCAGGGCAAGGTGCTGTATGTCGGGGTATCGGAGTGGCGGGCCGAGGAGATCGCGGCGGCGCTCCGGATCGCCGACGAGATGGGCTTGCACCGGATCGTCTCCAACCAGCCGCAGTACAACATGCTCTGGCGGGTGATCGAGGCGGACGTGCTGCCGCTGTGCGAGCAGGAGGGCATGGGCCAGATCGTCTTCTCGCCGATCGCCCAGGGCATCCTGACCGGCAAGTACCGGCCCGGCGAACCGCTGCCGGCCGGGTCCCGGGCCACCGACCCGAGCGGCTCCGGCTTCATCAGCCGCTTCCTGTCCGACGACCTGCTCCGCGCGGTGGCCGGGCTGGCCCCGCTCGCCGCCGGGGCCGGGCTCAGCCTGGCCCAGCTGGCGGTGGCCTGGGTGCTGCAGAACCCGGGCGTGTCCGCGGCGATCATCGGCGCGACCCGGCCCGAGCAGGTGCGGGAGAACGTCAAGGCGGCCGGGGCCCAGCTCCCGGCGGACCTGATGAAGCGCATCGACGAAGTGCTGGGCGCGTCAATCCAGCGCGACCCCAGCCTGACCAGGAGCCCAGAGGCCCGGCCCTAACCCGTCCGGGCTATTCGCTGGTGAGGCGGGGGTGCGCCGCAGGCGTGTCCCCGCCGGGCCAGCGAATCCGCGGAGGGTTCCGGGGGGTGGTCGCGACGAGGCGAAAAGCCCGGGGCCGCCGGGGGTCGCCCCCGGGCTACTCAGCGTGCAGGCTCATCGGGCCGTACTCGACCCGGGCTTCTTCCATGAGCGTCACCTGATCGACGCCGTCGGCCAGCAGGTCCCGCCAGTTCTCGCCGAGCCAGCTCTCCGCGTCGCCCTGGCTGCTGAACGTCTCCCGCCCTGCTCCCCGGGACGGGATCATGGTGCCGTCCGCGGTCTCGAACTGCCAGCTCCAGGCCATGGGTCCGCCGCCTCCTTCCGCGCGGTAAGCGACAGTAGCCGACCCGGCGGGCCCGGCGGGCGGCACCCCGCCCGCAGGCCGTTCCAGGCCCGCAATGGACTGTGATGAATATCACTTAGGGATGGCGACCAGTCGTTCCGCAGATCCTTTCCGGAACGGGCTTCCGGCGGCAAATACGTCCAGACCGGAGAACACCACCAGCAGCAGCCAGGAAACTGTTAAGTTCTAGGGGCTAGCCCTGAGCCGGGCGCCGCGGCTGTGCGTGAGTGACCCCTGGCTCAGTCCCGGGAGCAAGGTGGTGACGACATGGCGCGCGTTGTCGTCGTTGGTGATCTGATGACCGACACGGTCGCTCACGCGGCCCTTCCGCTGGCCAAGGGCAGTGACACTCCTGCCACAGTCAGCATGCACGGCGGCGGCTCTGGCGCGAACATCGCGGCCTGGATGGCCGCGGACGGCGGCGAGGTGGCCTTCGTGGGCCGCCGGGGCGCCGACATCGCCGGCCGCAACCGCGACATGGAACTGATGGGCTACGGCGTGGACGCCCGGCTCGTGATGGACCCCGACCGGCCCACGGGGACGTGCGTGGTCATGGTGACGCACAAGGGTGAGCACACCATGCTGTCGGACCCCGGCGCGAACGCCGCGCTGCACCCCGACGACCTGCCCACCGACCTGTTCGCGCCCGGCACGCACCTGCACATGTCCGGCTACACCCTGCTGAACGAAGGCTCCCGGTCCGCTGCCCTGGCCGCCTTCCAGCTGGCCGGGCGGGCCGGCATGTCGATCTCGGTGGATGGCGCCTCGGCCGCCCCGCTGGAGCGGGCCGGCGCTGAGCCGTTCCTGGAGATGACCAACGGGGTGACCTTGCTGCTGGTGAACGCGGACCAGGCCGCGGTGCTGACCGGCCGGGAGGACCCCGATTCCGCGGCCCGGGTGCTCACCGCCTGGTTCCCCCAGGTGGTGGTGAAGATGGGCCCGGACGGGGCGCTGTTCGCCAACGGCCGCCCGGAGCATGTCCGGACGCTGGCCGTCCCGGTGGAGAAGTTCGTCGACGGCACCGGGGCCGGTGACGCGTTCTGCGCCGGCTTCCTGCCCGCCTGGCTGGACAAGAAGCCGCCGCTGGAGGCCCTGGGTCACGGATGCCGGCTGGCCGCGAGCGCGCTCGGCATGGTCGGTGCCCGGCCCGCTCTCTGAGCCTGGCTCCGGTCCGCCCGGGAACGCCCAGCCCAGCCCGGGCTACCCCGGCCCGGCCGGACCCGGGCCGGGAGCCGCCTACCTGGACCGCCTCTTCGCCCTGCACGACCGGGTCGCCCTGGTCACCGGCGGCAGTTCCGGCATCGGCCAGGCGATGGCCCGCTCACTGGCGCTGGCCGGGGCGGCGGTGGTGCTGCTGGCCCGGCGGGACGGCCCGCTGGCCGGGGCCGCCGCGGCGATCCGGTCGGCCGGCGGCCGGGCTGCCTGGGTACCGGGTGACCTGGCCGGCCGCGGCACCACCCGGGCCGCGGCCGAGCAGGCCGCGGCGGTGTTCGGCGAACCGGACATCCTGGTCAACGCGGCCGGCGTCAACCTGCGGCCGCCGCTCGGTGAGCTAGCCGAGGGCCAGTGGGACGAACTGCTGGCGGTGAACCTGACCGCCCCGTTCCTGCTCGGCCAGCGGTTCGGCCCGGTCATGGCCGCACGCGGCTGGGGCCGGATCATCAACGTGGCGTCCCAGCAGGCCATGCGGGCGTTCGGGAACAGCGGCGGGTACGGGGCGGCCAAGGCCGGGCTGGCCGGCCTGACCCGCTCCCAGTCCGAGGCGTGGGCTGGCCGGGGCGTGTGCTGCAACACGATCAGCCCCGGATTCGTGGCCACCCCGCTCACCGCCGAGGTGGCCGCCGACCCGGTCCGCTCGGCCGCACTGGCCGCCCGCACCATGATCGGCCGCAACGGCGAGCCGGACGACTTCGCCGGCATCGCCGTCTTCCTGGCCAGCCCGGCCAGCGCCTACCTCACCGGCCAGCTCATCTGCGTCGACGGCGGCTTCTCGGTCACCTAGAATGCCCGCTGCGCGCCACCTCTCGCACAGTGCGGTGCTTTTTGTGTCCTATACGACACAAAAAGCACCACGCTAACGAAAAGCACCGCGCCGATGGCGCAGGGGGTGGAAGGGTGGGCGGCCAGGAAGCTCGGCCCTAGGCCCCGGCACGGGACGTGGCCCATAAGGTACACAGGTGGCGGTCCTGGGTGCCGTCCTGGTGAACTGAGCGGACGGAGATGCGAGTGCGGCAGGTGCTGGGCCGCCGGCGCAGCGGGGCGGACGGCCACGACCCGGAGACGGGCCGGGCTGACCCGGCTGACCCGCCCGCCCGGCGCCCGCGGCGGCGCTGGCTCGCGATGGCGGCCTGGGCGGCCGCCGCGGTCGTGGTGTTCGCCTGCTACCTGCGGGTGTCGCGGACCTACCCGGGGGACTCCTACGGCGCGGTGTTCACCCTGCAGGCCTGGGACATGCTGCACGGCAACCTGCTGCTGCACGGCTGGTGGCTGTCCGACGTGTCCTTCTATGACACCGAACTACCCGAGTACATGCTGGTGGAACTGGTGCTCGGGCGCAGCCCGGACGTGGTGCACGCCGCCGCCGCGCTCACCTTCACCATCGCGCTGCTGCTGGCCATGGTGCTGGCCCGGGGGCGCGCTGCCGGCCGGGACGCCGCGGTCCGGATGGCCATCACCGCCGGGATCATGTGCTCCCCGCAGCTCGGCCCGGGCGTCTTCCTGTTCCTGCTGGCCCCGGACCACCTGGGCAGCTGTGTGCCGGTCCTGCTGGCCTGGCTGATCCTCGACCGCGCACCCCGCCGGTGGTACGTGCCTGCCGCCGTCGGCGCGCTGCTGGCCTGGACGCTCGTGGCCGACTCGATCGTGGCGCTCACCGGGATCGTGCCCCTGGCCGCGGTCTGCGCCGCCCGGCTGTATGCCCGGGTCGTGGCCGGCCGCAGCCACTGCGGTCGCAGTGGTTCGAGGGCTCGCTGCTGGCCGCCGCGGCCGGGGCGGCCGCGGCAGGCACCGCCGTGCTGCACCTGCTCCGGGCGGCGGGGGGTTTCGGGCTGAACCCGGTGAGTTCGCAGCTCACCACGAGCGCCGCGCTGCCCGGCCACGTGTCCTCCACGATCGAGGGGCTCACCCTCGTCTTCGGCGGCGACTTCTTCGGGCGCCCCTTCGGGGTGGCCACGGCCCTGCTGCTGCTGCACCTGGCCGGCCTGGGCCTGGCCGCCTGGGCGGTCTGCGCCGGGCTGCGCCGGATAGCCGAGATCGACCTGGTGGACCAGTTGCTGATCGCGGGCGTGCTGCTGAACCTGGCCGCCTTCGCGCTGTGGACGTCCGTCACCGCGGTCAGCACCACCCGGGAGATCGTCGCGGTGCTGCCGTTCGGGGCCATCCTGGCCGCCCGGCTGCTGGCCTGGCTCACCGCCGCGCGAATGCTGCCCGCCCTGGCCGTCGTGGCGTGCGGCTACCTGATCAGCCTGGGCACGGTAGTGGCCCACTCCCCCGTCCCCCCGCAGGGGGACCGGCTCGCCGCCTGGCTGGCCGCGCACCACCTCCGCTACGGCGTGGGCGATTCCGCGCTGGGCAGCGTGGTCACGGTGTCCAGCGGGGAACGGGTGATCCTGCGCCCCATCCGGGTGGCCGGCGGCCTGGCGGCGGCCAGCCACTGGGAGGCGGACCAGTCCTGGTATGACCCGCAGCGGTACGACGCGACGTTCGCGGTGCTGCTCGGCCACTCGCCGTCACCCGGCGCGCTGCGGGCGACGTTCGGCCCCCCCGCCCGCACCTACCACATCGGCCCCTACACCGTGCTCACCTACCACCACAACCTCCTCTCGTTGCTGCCCTGATCGGGCGGGGCTTCCGCGGTGGTTCCGGGGGCCGGCCCCCGGGCCAGCACAGCAGTACCGCGTCGCTGGGCATGTCAGGGGTCTTCAGACGGCACAATGGCGGACATGGCACGACGCACTGCGACACCCCCGCCGCCCGAGGACTTCGAGGAAAACATCATCGACATTGATGTTGCCGAGGAGATGCGGGGCAGTTACCTGGAGTACGCCTACTCCGTCATCTACTCCCGGGCCCTCCCGGACGCCCGGGACGGGCTGAAGCCCGTCCAGCGCCGGATCCTGTACCAGATGAACGAGATGGGGCTGCGCCCGGACCGGGGACACGTCAAGTGCGCCCGGGTGGTGGGCGACGTGATGGGCCGCCTCCACCCGCATGGTGACAGCGCCATCTACGACGCGCTGGTCCGGCTGGCCCAGCCGTGGGCGATGCGGCTGCCGCTGGTGGACGGGCACGGTAACTTCGGCTCGATGGGCGGGGACGACTCCCCGGCCGCCATGCGGTACACCGAGGCCCGGCTGGCCTCCGCCGCGATGGAGATGGTCGCCTCGATCGACGAGGACACCGTTGACTTCCGGCCCAACTACGACGGCCAGGAGACCGAGCCCGAGGTGCTCCCCGCGGCGCTGCCGAACCTGCTGGTCAACGGGACCGCGGGAATCGCGGTCGGGATGGCCACCAACATGGCGCCGCACAACCTCGGCGAGGTGATCGCCGCGGCGCGGCACCTGATCAGCAATCCGGACGCCGGCCTGGATGAGCTGATGCGCTTCGTGCCCGGGCCCGACCTGCCCACCGGCGGGAAGATCATCGGCCTGGACGGGATCAGGGAGGCCTACGAGACCGGCCGCGGCATCTTCCGCACCCGGGCCACCGCCCGGATCGAGAAGATAACCCCGCGGCGCGACGGCATCGTGGTCACCGAACTGCCCTACGGGGTAGGGCCGGAGAAGGTGATCGCCCGGATCAAGGACCTGGTGCAGGCCAAGAAGCTGAGCGGGATCTCCGACCTCAAGGACCTGACCGACCGGCACCGCGGCCTGCACCTGGTCATCGAGGTGCGCGGCGGGTTCCACGCCGAGGCCGTGCTGGACGAGCTGTACCGGCTGACGCCGATGGAAGACACGTTTGGCATCAACAACGTCACGCTGGTGGACGGGCAGCCCCGGGTGCTCGGCCTGCGTGAGCTGCTGCAGATCTACATAGATCACCGGATCGAGGTGACCCGGCGGCGCAGCGAGTTCCGGCGGCGCAAGCGCGCCGACCGGCTGCACCTGGTGGACGGGCTGCTCGTCGCCCTGCTCAACATCGACGACGTGATCGCCGTCATCCGGTCCAGTGACGATTCGGCCCAGGCCAGGGAACGGCTGATGTCGGTCTTCGACCTGTCCGAGATCCAGGCCGCCTACATCCTGGACACCCCGCTGCGCCTGGCTCACCCGCTACGACCGGCTGGAACTGGAACGGGAGCGGGAGACGCTGCAGCGGGAGATGGCCGAGCTGACCGCGATCCTGGACTCCGAAGACCGGCTGCGCGGGGTGGTGTCGGCGGAGCTGGCCGGGGTGGCCGAGCGGTTCGGCACCCCGCGGCGCACCGTCCTGCTGGAAGGCAGCGGCAAGCCGACCCGGTCCGCCGCCGTCCCCCTTGAGGTGGCCGACGACCCGTGCCTGGTGCTGCTTTCCTCGGCCGGGCTGATCGCCCGCACCGCGGCCGCGCCCGCCGCCACCCTGGACTTCGACGGGGCCAGCGGTCCCGATGGCGGGCCGGGCGGTGAGGGACCGCGCGCCGCGCACGACGTGATCGTGGCCACTGTCCCGGCCACCGCCCGGGGCAGCGTCGCGCTGGTCACCTCACAGGGCCGGCTGATCCGGATCGGCGTGCTGGAGATCCCGGCCCTGCCGCCGAGCGCGCACTCCCCCGCGCTGGCCGGCGGTGCCCCGCTGGCCGAGTTCGTCTCGCTGGACACCGGCGAGACCGTGGTCGGCCTGGCCGCCCCGGACGGGACGGCGGGCGGCCTGGCGCTCGGCACCGCGGACGGGGTGGTCAAGCGGGTGGCCCCGGACTACCCGGCGAACGCCACCGAATTCGACGTGATCTCCCTCAAGGAGGGCGACCGGGTGGTCGGCGCGGTCCAGCTGGCCAGCGAGGATGCCGACCTGGTGTTCATCACCAGCGACGCCCAGCTGCTCCGGTTCGCCGCCGGCGCGGTGCGGCCGCAGGGCCGGGCGGCCGGCGGCATGGCCGGGATCCGGCTGGCCGCCGGGGCCAGCGTGGCCTGGTTCGGCGCGGTGCCTGACGAGGCGGCCCGTGCGGCGGCCCCGGGTGATGCCGGCGAGGCCGTGGTGGTCACGGTGGCGGGGAGCAGCGGTGCGCTGCCCGGCACCGCCGCCGCCACCGTGAAGGTCACGCCGTACCGGGAGTACCCGGCCAAGGGCCGGGCCACCGGCGGGGTCCGCTGTCACCGGTTCCTCAAGGGCGAGGACGCCCTGGTCCTCGCCTGGGCCGGGCCGGGCCCGGCCCGCGGCGCCACGGACGCGGGCGTGCCGGTCTACCTGCCCCCCGTGGAAGGCCGGCGGGACGGTTCCGGGGAGCGGGCCCGCCAGCAGCTGGCCGCGCTCGGCGGGCTAGCGCCGCGCTGAGACGCCGGGCTGGGTGACCGCCGCGGCCAGCGCGGTGAGCAGGTCGCGCGGGCCCGCGTACGGGGGCTCCCCGAACTGCCACCAGCGGGCGATCTCGGTGCCTCCCGGCCCGGGATCGAACTCCCCCCCGCGGAAGCACCCGGCCCGGTCCAGCCCGGCCAGGTCCTGGTCGTCCGCCGCTAACGTGGCCACGAAGGCGGCGGCGTCCAGCAGTGCCGCGGCACAGCGCGCCGCCCGTACCGGGTCCTGCTGCGCGCGAGCCAGCCGCCAGGCGGCCTGCGCGCGGAGGAACTCCGCCACCAGGATCTGTATTGTCACTCTGAGTATTGTACTCTTACAGAGAGTATTTGGGTGTGATCGCCTCGCCGTAGCGCCGCCGGCCAGCCCCCCAGGAGGGCGGGGCGGGGTCAGGTGTCGATGCGGGAGACGTCCAGCTCGGCGGCACCACCGATGATGAAGTCCCGGCGGGGGCCGACCTCCGAGCCCATCAGCAGGTTGAACATGCCGCTGGCGGCGGCCGCGTCCTCGATGCGGATGCGGCGCAGCGTGCGGTGCCGCGGGTCCATGGTCGTCTCGGCCAGCTGGCCGGCGTCCATCTCGCCCAGCCCCTTGTACCGCTGGATCGGCTCCTTCCAGCGCTGCCCCCGGCGCTCCAGCTCCAGCAGGGTGCGGTGCAGCTCGCTGTCGGAGTAGGTGTAGCGGTACCGGGCCTGCCCCTTGCGCGGGGCCGACAGCTCGATCCGGTGCAGCGGGGGCACCGCGGCGAACACCCGCCCGGCGTCCAGCAGCGGCCGCAGGTACCGGTGGAACAGGGTCAGCAGCAGGCACCGGATGTGCGCGCCGTCCACGTCGGCGTCGGACATGAAGATGACCCGCTGGTACCGCGCGCAGTCCAGGTCGAACGAGGCGCCCGAGCCGGACCCGATGACCCGGATGATGTCCGCGCACTCGGCGTTCTTCAGCATGTCCGCCAGGGACGCCTTCTGCACGTTGAGGATCTTGCCGCGGATCGGCAGCAGCGCCTGGAACTCCGAGTTCCGCGCCAGCTTGGCCGTGCCCAGCGCGGAATCGCCCTCCACGATGAACAGCTCGCTGCGGTCGTCGGCGCTGCGGCAGTCCACCAGCTTCGGCGGCAGCGTCGAGGCGGCCAGGGCGTTCTTCCGGCGCTGGTTGTCCCGGTGCTCGCGGGCGGCGATCCGGGCCTTGGCCGCGGACGCCACCTTGTCGAGCACGGCCCGGCCCTGCTGCTTGGCGGCCCGGCCCCGGGACTCGAAGAAGGCGCGCAGCTCAGCCGAGACCACCTGGGCGACGATCCGGGACGCGGCCGGGGTGCCGAGGATCTCCTTCGTCTGGCCCTCGAACTGCGGTTCCGGCAGCCGCACCCCGATCACCGCGGTCAGCCCTTCCATGGCGTCGTCCTTGGAAGCCCGGCTCGTCCCCGTTCTTGAGCAGCCGCGCGGCCCGCAGCTGGTCGTTCAGCGTCCGAACCAGGGCACGCTCGAACCCGGCCACGTGCGTCCCGCCCTTGGGGGTGGCGATCACGTTGACGAAGGAGCGGGTGACGGTGTCGTACCCGGTCCCCCACTGCACCGCCACGTCCACCAGCAGTTCCCGCTCGACCTCGGTGGGCGTCATGTGCCCCTGCTCGTCGAGCACCGGCACCGTCTCGGTGAAGTTACCCGACCCGGTCAGCCGGAGCACGTCGGTGAGCGGCTCGCCGGGGGCCAGGTAGTCGCAGAACTCACTGATCCCGCCGTCGAACCGGAACTCGGCCTCCCGCGGCCCGTCGGCCGGGGGCTCGTGGTCGGGGAACTCGGCCGCCACGTCCGGGCTGGCCGGCTCGCGGTGATCGGCGGCCGACCGCTCGTCGCGGACCCGGATGGCCAGGCCCGGCACCAGGTACGCGGTCTGCCGGGCCCGCTGCACCAGTGCCTCGAAGCTCCAGCCGGCGTCCTTGGTGAACACCTGCTGGTCAGGCCAGAACCTGATCCGCGTCCCGGTGACCTTCCTGGCCACCTTCCGGACCTGCCGCAGCCCGGACCCGGCCGCGAACGGGGCGCCCGGGCCGTCGGCCGCGAACTCCCCGGGCACGCCCCGGCGGAAGCTGGCCGCCCACTCCTGCCCTTCCCGGTCCACGTGCACATCGAGCCGGGACGACAGCGCGTTCACCACCGAGGCACCCACGCCGTGCAGGCCGCCGGACGCGGTGTAAGAGCCGCCGCCGAACTTGCCGCCCGCGTGCAGCCGGGTCATCACCAGTTCCACGCCGGACAGGCCGGATTTGGGCTCGGTGTCCACCGGTATGCCGCGGCCGTTGTCGCGCACCCCGGCGGAAAGATCTTTATTCAGAACGACATCGATCGTGGTGCAGTGCCCCGCCAGGGCCTCATCGACCGCGTTGTCGAAGATCTCCCAGAGGCAGTGCATCAGGCCACGGCTGTCAGTGGACCCGATGTACATGCCGGGGCGCTTGCGGACCGCCTCCAGCCCTTCCAGGACGGACAGATGACGGGCCGTGTAGCCATCGGCGGCGGATCCGCGGCCGGCCTTCGCCGGGACCGCGGCCCGGGCAGGACGGGCAGTTTCGGCGCGGACGGCGGTCACAAGGGCCCTCCCGGGGTCGGGGCTGCGTAGCGGACTGCTGGCAGACTAACCGCCCGCTGGGGGTGGTCCGCGTCGCCACGCCGCGGACATACCCGGCTAGCTGGGACAACGCGGCTGGGCCGGGGCCGGGCGGGCGCCCGCTCACCCCGCAGCCAAAGTTTGTCGTTCGCTGTGGGCGTAGGCGGGGGTCACACGGGAAGTGAGCCGCCTGGCAGAGTGTTGCATAGCAGGTAGGGCACAGCCAGCCGGACGACCAAGAGCCGGCGGCATGACGCGAGGGAGGCGACATGACCGGAGCTCTCGCACCAAGCAGGCCCCTGAATGCGATGGACCTGTGCGACCGGTGTGGTGCCCAGGCGTACGTACGCGTTGTGCTTCCCGATTCCGGGGAGCTGCTGTTCTGCGCCCACCACAGCCGCCAGCACGCCGAGGCTATCGCCAAGGTGGCCGTCGAGATCCAGGATGAGACGGAGCGGCTGTCACCGGGAGGCGGAACACGGCGCGACGCCTAGCCAGGCCCGCGACCCGCGGGCGGATGCCCCGGGCCGCCTACCTGGCCGGCCTGGTGTCGGCTCGGCAGCGTCGCCGCGCCACGCCCGGCGCTTCCCCCGGGATGTGCCTTCGCTTAAGCCCTCAAGGGACAAGAACTGGCTGGGGCCCCGGTCACCGCGGTGACCGGGGCCCCAGCCAGTTGCTGCGAGCTGCCCGCGCCCTAATCCAGGTAGTCGCGGAGGACCTGGGAACGGGACGGGTGGCGGAGCTTGGACATGGTCTTGGATTCGATCTGCCGGATCCGCTCCCGGGTCACCCCGTAGACCTTGCCGATCTCATCCAGTGTCTTCGGCTGCCCGTCGGTGAGCCCGAACCGCATGGAGACCACGCCGGCCTCCCGCTCGGACAGCGTGTCGAGCACCGAGTGCAGCTGCTCCTGGAGCAGGGTGAAACTGACCGCCTCGCCGGGCTGGATGGCCTCGGAGTCCTCGATCAGGTCGCCGAACTCGCTGTCGCCGTCCTCACCGAGCGGGGTGTGCAGCGAGATCGGCTCGCGGCCGTACTTCTGCACCTCGATGACCTTCTCCGGGGTCATGTCCAGCTCGGCCGCGAGCTCCTCGGGAGTTGGCTCGCGCCCCAGGTCCTGCAGCATCTGCCGCTGCACCCGGGCCAGCTTGTTGATGACCTCGACCATGTGCACGGGGATCCGGATGGTCCGGGCCTGGTCAGCCATGGCCCGGGTGATCGCCTGCCGGATCCACCAGGTCGCGTACGTGGAGAACTTGTAGCCCTTGGTGTAGTCGAACTTCTCGACCGCGCGGATCAGGCCCAGGTTGCCCTCCTGGATCAGGTCCAGGAACAGCATGCCCCGCCCGGTGTACCGCTTGGCCAGCGAGACGACCAGCCGCAGGTTGGCCTCGAGGAGGTGGTTCTTGGCCCGGCGGCCGTCCTCCGCGATCCACTCCATGTCCAGCCGGGCGGGCCCGTCGCCCTCCAGGCCCTCGGCCAGCTTCTCCTCGGCGAACAGCCCCGCCTCGATCCGCTTGGCCAGTTCCACCTCCTGCTCCGCGTTCAGCAGGGGGACCTTGCCGATCTGCTTGAGGTAGTCCTTGACCGGGTCGGCGGTGGCCCCGGCCGACGCCACCTGCGCGGCGGGCAGGTCGTCATCGTCGTCGCCGTAGACGAACGCCTCTTCCTCCGCGGTGCCCGGCCCCGGCGCCTTGGCCGCGGTCTCCGGAGCCGCCCCGGCCGCGGCAGCGGGCCCAGGCACGGCCACTCCGGCGACGGCATCGGCCTGGCCCGCCGCGGCCGGGCCGTCCTCAGCCTCCTCATCGGCCGCGTCGTCGTCCGTGGCCTCATCGTCGGCCTCGACGTCCACGTCGAGGCCCACGTCGACCTCGGCGACGTCGGCGACGTCGGACAGGTCAATGTCCTCCAGGTCGGCGCCCTCCAGGGCATCGTCGGACAGATCGACGTCGCCCGGACCGACCTCACCATCCAGTTCCGCCGTGTCTGCCAGGTCTGGCACCTCGGCCAGGCCAACCGCGTCATTCCCTGAGGTAGCCAAATCGGGATCCTCACTCACGATGCCTGACACCCCCCGGCCGCCCGCTACCGCGTCGTCGCCGGGCCGGCCGGCCGCGCCGCGCGGCCCGGGCCGCCCACCGGAATTCTTCTTGCCCCGGCGCCGCGCCGGAGCGCCGTCGCCGCGTTCCGGCGATCCCGGAACGCGCTCCCTGCCGGACGTCGCGTCCGTGTCCACGAGCGAGACCGGCCCGCCTGGCCGCGGGCCGCCGGGCTTCCCGTCCCCGGTGCGCCCTGGGGCCTGCTGCGCTGGCAACCGTCCACCCTGGCCTTCCGGCCTCGGTTGCCTCCGCGCTGCGGAACCTGCAGCGCTTGCCACCGCGGTCACCCCTTCCTTCGCTGGATGGCGGCCTGCCCAGCCGCGAATGAAACCTGACGACGCGAGCTGGCAGGCGACACAGACACCTCTCCTGCATACATGAGCGGGGAAATGGACCCTACCTCGTGTACTTCACTGCTGGGACCTTGCCGGAAACCAGGCCTGGGCCACAGCACGCTGCGACCGGGATAGGAACATCTTCCGATCACCACCTTAGGCGGAGCCAGCGGGTGGCTCGTACTGCTCCGGCGGCCGATGCGGCCGCGCGGCCGCCCGGCGCGCGGCACCTGGCCAGGTCAGCGGGGCCATGTCTCATGCTTTCCCCCTCCGGGCCGCGGGGATCACGCCACTGGGCGGCCGCGGGGCGGGCGCGCCGTCCTGCCGGGGCACGTGCAGCACGAGCACGGTCACGTCGTCGTCCTGCTCGTAACCGGTCAGCATCCGGTCCACCAGGTACTCCAGCAGCCGGGCCGGGTCCTCTACCATGCCCGGCCGGGCCTGTGCTGACACCGCGACCAGTTCATCCAGGCCGGTATCCAGGCCGCGCCGGCGGTTCTCCACCAGGCCATCGGAGTACAGCACCGCGGTGGTGCCGGGCGGCAGCCGGAAGACGTACTGCTGCCGCGGGCACGCCCAGCCCAGCGGCGTGCCAGCCTCGGTGGTGTCCAGCCGCGGCGGGGCGTCCCTGGACAGCAGCAGCGGCGGCAGGTGCCCCGCGTTGCCCGCCAGGCCCTCGCCGGTGACCGGGTCGACCACCAGGTAGGCCACCGTGGTTACCTGCTCGTCGAGTTCGGTGGCGGTGAACAGCCGGTCCAGGCCGGCCAGCACCGCGGCCGGCCGCGGGTCGGTCAGCGCCAGGGCCCGCAGCGCGTTGCGTACCCGCCCCATCCCGGCCGCCGCGGTCAGGCCCTTGCCCATCACGTCCCCGGCGGCGACCGCGAGCCTGCCGTCGGGCAACCGGAACGCGTCGTACCAGTCGCCGCCGATCTCCATGTTCCGGGTCACCGGCAGGTAGCGCGCCTCCAGGATGATCCCCGGCACGCTGGGCAGCCGGTCCGGCAGCAGGCTGCGCTGCAGGGTCTCGGCGGTGGTGTGCTCCCGCTCGAACAGCGAGGCACGCTCCAGGGCCAGCGCGCACTGGCCGGCCAGGGCCTCCAGGAAGACCCGCTCCTCCTCAGTGATCTGGCGCGGCTTGGTGAAGGAGAACCGCAGCGCGCCGAGCGGCGCGCCCGCCGCCAGCAGGGGCAGCCCCACCCAGGCCCGCTCGTCGCTGTGCGCCAGGAACAGGTCCACGTTGGCTACCGCGTCGAACTGACGGCGCAGCGCATCAGGGTTCTCCACCAGCACCGGCCGCCGCGAGGTGATGGCCAGGGTCATCACGCTCGGCTCGTCCAGGGGGATGTCACCGGACGGCGCGCCCGGCACATCCGGCAGCCCCATCGGGTTGATGGTGCGCAGCCGCAGCCGCTCGGGGTCCAGCAGCGCCACCGCGGACCGCTCGGCACCGATGGCGGACCGGCCGACCTCGGTGATCACCTCGACGACCTGCAGCACGGTCAGCGCCTCGGCCAGCATCGACGTGGCCTGCTGCAGCCGCGCCGTGCGCAGCGCGGCGGCGGACAGCTGCTCGGTCAGCCGGCCGCGCATCTCCTCGGCCTCACGCTGCCCGGTCACATCCGTGCTGGCGCCGACCCACTCAATGATCTTGCCGTCCCGCTCGATGGGCACGGCCCGGACGTCGTAGTGCCGGTACGAGCCGGTCTTTGTCCGGACCCGGTACCGGCTGTCGAAGATCTTCCCGGCGCTGACGCATTCGCGCCATTCCCGTTCCACCCGCTCGCGGTCTTCCGGGTGAATCGCGTCCAGCCAGCCATTGCCGAGGTACTCCTCCAGGCTCTGCCCGGTTATCCAGCGCCACTCGGGCGAATCCTCGGCGATGTCGCCGGCGGGTGTGGTCACCCAGACCACCTGGGCGCCGGCCTGTACCAGCGACCGGTACCGTTCCTCGCTGCGGCGGACCGCTTCCGCCGAGCTGCGCCGGTCGGTGACGTCCACGGCGATCAGCGCGACCCCGGCGACGTTGCCGTCCGGGTCGTGCGAGGGGAACCAGGAGAAGGCCCAGTGCCGGTCGTCGCGGGCGGCCCCGTCGCCGGGGCCGCGCCCGGCGTCCCCGGCCGCCCGCCCGTCCGCGTCGCCCGGCGCCGCGGCGCCCACGCTGACCGGCAGGTTGGACTCGGACAGCGGCTGGCCCTCGGCCAGCACGTGCCGGACGGCCGACTCGGCCCGGGCCGCCAGCGAGGCGGGCCAGACCTGCGACGGCAGCAGCCCGACGTGAGCATCCAGATCGAGCCCGTCCAGCCGGCCCAGGGCCCGGTTGATCCGCCGGAAGCGGAGGTCGGGGCCGAAGAAAGCGAAGCCGATCGGGGCCTCGCGCAGCAGTGTGGCCAGCAGTGCCGAGTCGGAAACGTCCAGCCCGGACAGCCGGGGCTGGGGCACGGAGGTATCAGTACTCATCGCCCGCACTCCAGTCCCGTTGCTTGAGCCATGCAACGGCTCCTTCCTGCTCACTGCGGACACAAGCAGGCTACGGCAACAGCGCGGCCACTGACCGCACAACCGCACCGCCACGCCAATGCGCAGAGCCGCGTCCCGGGCACCACGAACACTCACAGTGCCCACGCAGGCGGGTTTTCCACATCCTAGGCGATATCAGCCTCGGCCGCCGGGCTGATGCAGACTCGCCCGGGCAAAGAATGGAGTGGCGGCACGGGACCGCGGGGCGCGGGACGCAATCGTGACCGGCGCGCCGCGCCGGATGCGCGGAATGTCCGCGGCTGCGGGTCCCTGATGCCCGTAATATCTGCCACACGCGGAAACATGGCCACCATCCGGTCCGGACGGGGCACGGCACCGCGAGAATCTGGAAAGCTGTCCGTGTGAGCCCGCAGAGCCGACGACGAGAGCCCCCAGGCGGGCCGGGCCACCCAGGTCATGGGAAGGGACCGCGTTCGGTGATTCCCAGCGCCGCACCGCCCAACGCGTTGTTCGCCGAGATGCTCCGTGCTGCCCGCGAGCTGCTGGCGGTGCGCAGCCCGCTGGACGCGGAGCTCATGGTGAGCGAACTGCTCGGCACCTGGTGGGGTGAGCGGTCGCCACGCGCCGGGGGCGACGTCGAGGAGCTCGTCGGCGAGGGCCTGGTCAGTTACGCCGCCCAGCAGCGCAGCCCGGCCGCGCTCGCGCTGCTGTCCGGCATCGCCTGCCTGGGCACGCCGCGGCAGGCGATGCAGGCGGAAACGGCGGCGCTGGCCCTGATGGAACGCGGCGTGGTCCGGCCGCCGTGGGCCGAGCACGTCGGCGCCGTGACCGCTGGTGACAGCTACGTGAACTCGGACGCCTATGGGGACCGCGACGAGGTCGTCTGCGTGTTCAGCTACGCCGGCGAGGAGCCGCACGCCCTGGTCATGGTGGTCAACTACAACGCCGAGGGGATGCTCCGGGACGGGTGGGTCACCTCGCAGGTGGACCGGTTGCTGGAGCGCTGCGCGGCGGCGGCTTGCGGCGCGGACGGCCAGCCAGGCCCGGTCCACGTTCAGCCAGGTGGACCCGCCGCAGGCGCGGCGGCTGCTGGAGACGGCCCTGGCCGTGACCGAGGCCCGGAAGAGCCCGGCACCCAGTGACTCGTTCGCGTCCTACCACGCGTTCATCAGGGCCAGGATCCGGACGCTGCCGCCGTCCCGGCCCCGCTCGGCGGCCGGCAACGGCGCCGTCACCCGTCCCGGGCCAGGGCCCTGGGAGACCGGGCACGGCTCAGGCTGGGGCGGCGCGACGGCCCGGCGGCACGCCTGGACCCGGGACCGCCGCGCCATGCCGGTGGCCGAGTTCCTCGCCTCGGATGAGGCCGAGGACCTGTCGGACACCAGGGCGGCCAGCCGCTGCGCGGACCACATCATCGACTACGGCTGTGACCATGACTTCGGGCGGCCGCTGCGGATGAGCCCGGCGAAGGTGGAAACCTTCCTGCTCGACTGGCTGCCCCGCAAGGTCCTGCTGCCGTCCGCCGAGCAGCACGCGATGCCGCATGTGCTGGCCGCCTGGGTGCGCTGGGCAGGACGGCGGCAGGGGCTGCCCGCGGAGATGATCGCCCAGACGCTGGACGCGGTGTTCGACTCGATGGGCACCTTCGCTCAGGTGTACCGGGACCCCACCTCGTTCGGCCTGGATGCCGGGCTGGTGGCCCGGCTGCTGCCCGATGACGACCTGGAGGCGCTGCCCCGGCGCGCGTTCGCCTTCCCGGTGCTGCGCGGCATGTTCGGCGGCATCGACCTGGCCGGGCTGGACCCGGCACTGGTCGCGGACCGGCGCACCCTGCTCGCCGCCGATCACCACGACGGGAACGGGCGGCCCAGCGGGCCGCTGCACATCGACCGGCATCTGGCTCTGGCCGACCGGCTATGGCGCGGTGACCCGCCGGAGCTGTGGGAGGCCGCGCAGCGGATGCTGGACCGCGGTGAGGACCGGCACGCCGTGCTGCACACCCTGATGTACGTGCTGCGCGACGCGGGCCCGGACGCCGCCAGCCTGATCGCCGCGCTCCAGGCGCTGCCGCCCGCTCCCCCGGACTGAGCACCGCGCCCGGACTGAGCACCGCGGCGGGGGCAGCCGCGGGCACGGGCCGTTGAGACGGCAGGAGTTTTCGCGGTGCCCGGTCAGGGAGCCGCGGCCGGCCGGCGGCCTCAGCCCTCGCCGGCGAAGGCCGCACCCAGCTCGCGGAAGGCGCCGCGCAGGTCGGCGGCCGAGACGGTGGTGAGGTCCGCGGCGCTGGCCTGATCGTCCAGGTGGGCCACCCGCACGTCGCGGGCCGCGCAGGCCCGCTCGAACAGGCTCCGGGCGAACCGGCCGTTCCCCAGCTCGTCGATCTGGCGGTGTTGTGCCGCCAGCGTGAAGATCTCCTCCAGCACCGGCAGCGCGTCCGGCTCGAAGCTGTCCCCGTGCTGCTCGGCGATGACACCGGCGATCCGGCACAGCTCACCGGGGGTGTAACTGGGGAAGCCGATCCGCACGCTGAACCGTGACCCGAGCCCGGGGTTGCTGTGCAGGAAGCGGTCCATGTCGGCCGGGTACCCGGCCAGCACGATCACCAGCCGGTCCCGGTCGTCCTCAGCCCGCTTGAGCAGCGTGGCCACCGCTTCCGAGCCGTAGGCGTCCCCGCCCGAGTAGCCGATGTTGTAGAGCGAGTAGGCCTCGTCGATGAACAGCACCCCGCCGAGCGCGGAGTCGATCAGCTTGCCCGTCTTGATCGCGGTCGAGCCGAGGTGCTCGCCGACCAGGTCGGCCCGGTGTGCCTCGATCACCTCCGGCCGGACCAGCAGCCCCAGCGCGGTGAAGATCCGGCCGAGGATGCGGGCGACCGTGGTCTTGCCCGTCCCCGGGGGCCCGGTGAACACGAAATGCCGGACCGGGGGCTGGCTGGACAGGCCCTGCCGCTCCCGCAGCCGGGCCACCCGCAGCTGGGCCGCGATCTCGTGTACCTGGCGCTTGACCGGCTCTAGGCCAACCAGCTCATCGAGTTCCGCGAGCGCGCTGTCCAGGGTGGGCGCCTCGGTGTAGCCGCGGAACCGTGCGGTCAGCTCGGCCCCGGCCCGCTCCAGGTCCGCCGCCTCCAGCGTGGTCAGCTCGGCGGGCGTCGGCTCGGCCCCGTCCGCCATCACCCGGACGTCCCGCGCCCGGCCCGCCTTCTCCAGGAGGTTGCGCACGAAGCGCCCGTTGCCGAGCTCGTCGGCGAGCCGGCGGCGGCCGATATCCTCCATCATCCGCCACAGGGCCGGCCGGGCGTCCGCGTCGAGCATCTCCCCGCGCTGCTCCAGGTACAGCTCGGATAGCGCCATCAGCTCGGCCGGGCTGTAGCTCGGGAACTTGACCCGGAGGCCGAACCGGGAGTTCAGCCCGGGGTTGCTGGCCAGGAAGCCCTCCATCTGCTTCTCGTAGCCGGCCAGGATGATGATGAGCTCGGACCGGTTGTCCTCGGCCCGCTTGAGCAGCGCCTGGACCGCCTCGTGGCCGAACCGGTCCCCCTGGCCCTCACTCTCGTTCACCAGGCTGTAGGCCTCGTCGATGAACAGGACCCCGCCCATTGCACTGTTCACCAGGTCGTTCGTCTTGATGGCGGTGGCGCCAAGGTACTCACCGACCAGGTCGGCGCGCTGCGCCTCCACCACCGCCGGGGTGTCCAGCAGCCCGAAGGCATAGAAGATCTTCGCGATGACCCGGGCGACCGATGTCTTCCCGGTACCCGGCGGCCCGAGGAAGACGAAGTGCTGCATCGGCTTGCCGGTGTCGTAGCCGGCCATGGCCCGCCGCCGGGCGGCCTCCACCGAGGCAGTGATCTGGCGGACCTGTTCCTTGACCGATTCCAGGCCGATCATGTTCTCGAGCTCGGCCATGGCCTGGGCCACAGTGATCTCGGGCGGCTGCGGGTCAGCGCCGGCCCGCTCGCGCGCCGCCGTGGCATCCGCCGGGCGCACCGCGCCTTCCGCGGTCTGCACCACCCGGGCGGGATCCCCCGGCCGGCCGCCGCGCCCGGAGCCCGGGTACCCGGTGGTCCGGGCGCCGGGGCGGGGCGCCACGGCCGCGCTCCCAGGGCGGTGCGGCGCCGCGAGCGCGCCGCTCCGGGCCTGCTGGCGGCTGCGCGCCCGCGCCTCCTGCTGCGACTTGCCCAGCCGCCAGAGGAGCACACAGAGCGCGAGACCCCAGGCGATCGCGTCGCCGATCACCGGCCGGCTGGTCGCCAGCCACCAGGCCAGCAGGCCTGGCGGGAGCGACCAGACCATAGCCCACGCCACCGTCCGGCAGGGCACGTAGCGGCGGGAGATCGCCGGGGCGTGCGCCGCCGGGACGGCCACGCAGGGCAGGAGCGCCAGCGGGACGATCGCGGACCCGACCCGGTTGGTGACGGCGGCGACGAGGAGCACCGCCACCAGGCCCCAGACGGCGACGAAGACGGAGGCGAGCACCCGCCGGCTGCCCTGCCACGCAGCGACCGGCCCGTAACCAAGTGCAATCGCGATGACCAGGTCCCAGACCCGCGCGCCGAGGCTGAACGAGCCGACGATCAAGGCGACCAGCACGATGACCAGCAGGATCTTCACCGGCAACGGGGCTACGGCGATGGACCGGCGCACGCGCTCAAGCCCTTCCCGCGCCATTCGCCCGCCAGGTACGGACCTGTCCTCTGGCCGCATCTTGCTCCCTCGTGCCGTTCCCTGTATAGCGCAATTACCACGCGCTTACAGCGACACACAACCAGATACCGGCAGAGAATGGCCAGGCCAGATTCTGCCACGCCGGCCCGGCGGGGGGATGACCCCGCCGGTACTGCCCCCACGCGCCGTCGCTGACAGGGTAATCGACACACGGGCCGCGGGCGTCTCTGCGGATGATCTGGAGTTTCTGCGGGATAGCCCTGGGGCGGCTGTGCGGAATATATGCCGCACTTCGGGGACCGCTCAGGCTTCGAGACCGTCCACGAACGAGTAGGGCGGCCACGGGCCGTTCAGTTCGGCGCGCATCCCGGCCTGCCGGGCGGTGAGACCGTGCAGTACGGCGGTGAACCCGGCGGCCCGGTCGGGATCCAGGAGATAGGCGGCGTTCAGCGCCATCCACTCGCCACGGTCGGCGAAGTGCGGATCCTCGGCCGGCTGCCGCCGCGCGGACTCGGCCACGTCGCTCAGGGCCACGTCGATGAGGTCCGCGGCCGCCTCCGCCTCGGCCACCGCCTCCGGATCGCCCGGCCGGGCGTAGATCTGCACCCCCCACTCCACCCGGTTGCGGAACTTCTCCAGCAGCTCGGTGAATTCTCCTCGCCGGCTGCCCAGCAGGGCCCGCACGGTGGTGTCATCCGGGTGCAGCGTGGCGAGCCGGAGCGGCAGCACCGGGCCGCCCGCCGCGGCGCGCTCGATGACCCGGTGATGAGCCCGGCCGACCCGCTCGATGTTGTCCAGCCCGCCGAGCAGGCTGGCCAGCGCCTGCTCGCCGAACGTCCGGGCATCCACCGATCCGACCACCGCGGTGAGGCCGGCCGCGGTCACCGCGCGCACCGGCTCGCGGCCCACGCCGGTCATCCCGTCCAGCTGGCCGGGGCGGAGGCCGTCAGTGATGGCATAGACCCAGATCACCTCGTCGGGCAGGGCACCCGGGGGCGGCGTGGCCAGGGCGTGGCCAGCCGCCGTGCGGCTGTTCCAGGGCCGGGCAGCCCGGTGCGTGCCCGGCCTGCGGGACGGCGGCCGGCTGGCCGGCATCCGGGCCGCAGGCAGCCTGGCCGCCGGCCGCCGGGCCGCACTCTGGCTCGTCATCATCGTCAGTGCCATGTCACTCCTCCGCGGAGCGTCCGCCCCTGCTCGCAAGCGTCCAGCCTGGCCGGTGGCGGCCGGTAACGGCGGCAGAATGTCCGCTAGATCACTTATCCGTAATGTGCACCTACTAGCAGCGCCCGAGGGTCAGCCACCCCGCGGTCGGTCAGCGCCGTCACGCCCGTCAGCACGTCGTCCACCTCGGGATCCCGCCCCCGGGTGGGACCGGGCCGCCCCTTGACATCCCTTGAGATAACCGCTATCTATATGGCTAGCCGTTAGAGGAGAGAGGGAGCCGTGCAGCAGGAAGTGGTGCTGGCGATGCTGGCCAAGGAGCCGTCGCACGGCTACCAGCTCCGCGCGCGGCTGCAGCAGGCGCTCGGACCGGCGGGGGACGCGATGAACGCCGGGCAGATCTACGTCACGCTATCGCGGCTGGAGAAGGCCGGGCTGGTCACCTGCGAGCAGGCGGCGGGCCTGCCGGACCGCCCGGACCGCAAGGTATACGCGCTGACGGCGCCCGGGCAGCAGCGGGTCAGTACCTGGATCACCGAGGTGAGCTGGCCCGGGCCGGGCCTGGCGGAATTCCATCTCAAGCTGATCGCGGCCGCCGCGGCCAGGCTGGCCGACCCGCTGGCGATCATCGACGCGCAGCGCCGGGAACTTCTGCGCCGGCTGCGGGATGCCCAGCGCGCGGCGATGGCCGGGCCGGACCGCCCGGACGCGGCACTGCTGCTGGAGGGCATCGTGCTCCGGCTGCAGGCAGACCTGCGCTGGCTGGAAGCGTGCGAGCGGAACTGGACCGACCGGAAGGACCGGCCATGAACGGCATAGACGGCACGCCGGTGCTGCGCGCCCGCGGGCTGCGCAAGGACTACGGCCGGGACGCCGGCCTGGTCCGCGCGGTCGACGGGGTGGACCTGGACGTCGCGCCGGGCGAGACGCTGGCGGTGATGGGGCCGAGCGGGTGCGGGAAGTCGACGCTGCTGCACCTGCTCGGCGGGCTGGACCGGCCCACCGCCGGGCAGATCTGGCTGGCCGGCCAGCGGGCCGACCGGCTCTCCGAAAGGGCGCTGGCCCGGCTGCGGCGCGACGCGGCCGGGTTCGTGTTCCAGGCCTTTCACCTGATGGACGAGCTGACCGCGGCAGAGAACGTCGAGCTGCCCGCGCTGCTGGCCGGGCGCTCACCGCGCGTCGCCCGGCGGCGGGCCGCGGACCTGCTGGAACGGGTCGGGCTGGCCGACCGCGCCCGATTCCTGCCGTCAGCGCTGTCCGGGGGCCAGCGCCAGCGCGTCGCCATCGCCCGGGCGCTCGCCAACGAGCCCGCCGTGGTCCTGGCCGACGAGCCGACCGGCAACCTCGACAGCGCAGCCACCCTGGACGTGCTCCGCCTCTTCGACAGCCTGCACACGGCCGGGCAGACCCTGATCATCGTCACCCACGACTCCCGGATCGCGGCCACCGCCGACCGTCTCATCGGCATGCGCGACGGGGCCTTCGCCGACGAGACCCGGCTGACCGGCAGCACCACCGGCAGCCTCGGCGCCCTCGCCGGGCTCGAGGGCTGACCGGTGGGCCAGGTCCTGCTCGTCTGGCGCCTCGCGGTGAAGGACATCCGTCACCGGCCCGCCCAGGCCATCCTCCTGCTGCTCGCCATCGCCGCCGGGACCGCGACGCTGGCGCTCGGGCTCGCGCTCCAGGGCACGACGGACAACCCGTACGCGAGGACCCGCGCGGCAACGAACGGGCCGGATATCGTGACCTCCCTCCTCCCGGACGGCTCTACTGCCCCGGCGCCGGCCACCACGGCCCGCCCCGGCGGTCCGGGCGGCCCGAGTGGCCCCGGGACGCCCGATGTGGGCGGGCTGGTGTCCCTCGAGCATGCCCCGGGGGTGTCCGCGCACAGCGGGCCGTTCCCCGTGACCTGGACATTGCTCCGGACGGGTCACACGACGGGAGGCGCCGAGGTGGAAGGGCGGAGCACCGCGCCCTCGTCCGTCGACCAGCCGGAGCTGATCCAGGGCACCTGGGTCCGGCCCGGCGGGGTGGTCGTCGAGGCCGCGTTCGCGGACGCGCTCGGCCTTCACGTCGGTGACCGGCTGAGCCTGGGCGGGAACTCATTCGAGGTGGCCGGTACGGCGGTCACCGCTGCTGTCCCCGACTATCCGGGCACCTGCGGCTCCCCCCTCGGCTGCTTCCTGACGGGGCGCCTCAGCTCCACACGGCCCGGCCTGGTCTGGGCGACCGAAGCCGATGCCGGGCACATTGCGCGCGCGGCGGCCTCCACGCCCGTCGCTTACTTCCTGAACCTGAAGCTCAGCGATCCGGCCCGGGCGAGCGCGTTCGCCGGCCGCTACAACGCCAGTGCCGTACCAACAGCACCGTACCTGTATTCCTGGCAGAGCATCCGCGACGGGGACGCGCAGGTGATCGCCAGGATGCAGCTAGTCCTCTTCACGGGGAGCTGGCTGCTTGCCCTCCTGGCGCTCGCGAGTGTGGTGGTGCTCGTCGGCGGCCGCATGGCCGAGCAGACCCGCCGGGTGGGCCTGCTGAAGGCGGTCGGCGGCACGCCGCGGCTGGTCGCCGTCGTGCTGCTGTCCGAGCACGTGCTCGTCGGCCTGTGCGCCGCCGGGGCAGGGCTGGCTGCCGGATGGCTGGCGGCACCATTGCTCGACGGACCGGGGGCAGGCCTCCTCGGCGCCCCGAGCGCCCCGTCGCTCAGCGCCTCCACGGTCGGCCTGGTGATCGCGCTGGCGCTGGTGGTGGCCGTCGTGGCCACGTTCGTGCCGGCGATCCGGGCCGCGCGCCAGAGCACGGTCGCCGCACTCGAGGACTCGGCCCGGGCACCACGGCGCCGGGCCGCGGTGATCAGGCTGTCAGCGCACCTGCCAGCGCCGCTCCTCCTCGGCGCACGGCTGGCCATTCGCCGCCCGTGGCGGCTGCTGCTGAGCGTGTTCAGCATCGCCGTCACCGCCAGCGGCCTCGTGGCCGTGCTGATCCTGCATGCGACGGTGGGGAGCTCGTCCCTCGGTCCCCGGCTGGCCCAGGCGACCACCATCATCTCGGTCATGCTCGTCATCCTGGCCACGGTCAACGCCGTCTTGGTCGCCTGGGCGACATCGCTGGACACACGGCACTCGGCCGCTCTCGCCCGTGCCCTCGGCAGCACGCCAGGCCAGATCACGACCGGCCTGTCCATGGCCCAGCTGCTCCCGGCCCTGGCCGGGGCGCTGCTCGGCATCCCCGGCGGGGTCGTCATCTACGACGCCGCGAGGAACGGCCCGGGCCCGATGACGATCCCGCCTGTCCTCTGGCTTGCCGCGATAGTCGCCGGGACGCTGCTGGCCGTCGCCGTGCTCACCGCCATCCCGGCCCGCATCAGCGCACGCCGGCCCGTGACTGAAGTGCTGCAGGCTGAGGCCGCGTGACCAGATGGCCAGCCCTCATGGAGGGCCGCCGCCCGCTTGGGCAGCTGCGCGAAAACCTCCCCAGCAAACCCGCTAAAGGTCCTAGGCCGACAACACGACTTTGGCTGGGCTGGCCCAAGCCGTATGCTCGGGCCAGCCCACACCCTCCGCGCACAGAGCCAAACCGGCTGCTGTTACACCAGGTGCGATACCGCTCAGTTTCAGCTGCAGCCACTGGTGGCTCCGCAGCCTTCGCAGACGTAGCAGCTGCCGGCCGGCCGCATCTTCGTGCCGCAGGTCAGGCAGAGCGGGGCGTCGGCGGTCCGGCCCTGCTGCGCCTCGACCAGCTCCACCGAGCTGTGCGGCTGAAGGCCGGGGCTCCCGGGGCTGCCCGGCTCTGGCTGGTCCTGGTGCCGCTCCGCGGGCCGCCGCACCGGCGCGGACTGGGCCATCTCCCCCGGGTCCTGCTCCTCCGCGAGCGCGGCCGGGTCCTCACCAGCCAGCTGGGCGGCCCGCTCGCCGGCGGCCAGGATGCCCATGTCGGCCCGGGTCTCGTAGGGCAGGTGGTCCAGCGCCAGGCGGCGGAACACGTAGTCCAGCACCGAGCTGGCGATCCGGATGTCCGGGTCGTCGGTGATGCCGGCCGGCTCGAACCGCATGTTGGTGAACTTCTCCACCCACTTCTCCAGCGGCACCCCGTACTGCAGGCTGATGGAGATGGCCATGGAGAAGGCGTCCATGACGCCGGCCAGGGTGGATCCCTGCTTGCCGAGCTTGAGGAACAGCTCGCCCACGCCGTCGTCGGGGTACTTGGACGCCGTCATGTAGCCCTCTGCCCCGGCGACGGAGAAGCTGGTCACCGTCGCGGTGCGGTTCTTCGGCAGGCGACGGCGCACCGGGCGGATCTCGTGCGGCGAGTGGTCTGCCTCGGCGGCCGCCGCTTCCGGCTTCTTCCTCGCATCGGACAGCGGCTGGCCGACCTTGCAGTTGTCCCGGTACACCGCGAGCGCCTTGAGGCCGAGCTTCCAGCCCTGCAGGTAAATGGACTCGATGTCCTCGACCGTCGCCGATTCCGGAAGATTAACGGTCTTGCTAATGGCCCCGCTGAGTGCGGGCTGCACGGCGGCCATCATGCGCACATGACCCATGGGGCCGATCGACCGCTCGCCCATGGCGCAGTCGAATACGTCGTAGTGCTCCTGCCGCAGGCCCGGCGCATCGACGACATGCCCGTGCTCGGCAATGAACTCGACGATGGCTTCGACCTGCTCGGGCTGGTAACCCAGATTTTTCAGGGCCCGGGGCACGGTCCGGTTGACGATCTGCATCGAGCCACCGCCAACCAGCTTCTTAAATTTGACCAGAGCCAAATCCGGCTCGACCCCGGTAGTGTCACAATCCATCATCAAGCCTATGGTCCCGGTCGGCGCCAGTAGGCTCGCCTGCGCATTTCTATAACCATTCTTTTCGCCGAGCGCGAGGCATTTATCCCAAGCCTTATTGGCTTCGACGAGGATTTCGGAATCCATTCCGCCGATGGTCTTGACCTGGCGGCTGGCCTCGGCGTGCTTGCGCATCACCCGCTTGTGCGCGGTGGCGTTGCGCTGATAGCCGTCGTAGGGACCGACGACCGCGGCGAGTTCCGCGGACCGGCGGTAGGCGGTGCCGGTCATCAGCGAGGTGATGGCGGCGGCGATAGCCCGGCCGCCGTCGGAGTCATAGGCGTGCCCGGTCGCCATGAGCAGCGCGCCCAGGTTGGCGTAGCCGATGCCGAGCTGCCGGAAGGCCCGCGTGATCTCCCCGATCTTCTCAGTAGGGAAGTCCGCGAAGGAGATCGAGATGTCCATCGCGGTGATGATCAGCTCGGTGATCTGGCGGAACCGGTCCACCGCGAACGTGTCGTCGTCGCGCAGGAACTTCAGCAGGTTGATGCTGGCCAGATTGCAGGAGGAGTTGTCCAGGCTGAGGTACTCGCTGCACGGGTTACTGGCGGTGATCCGGCCCGACTCGGGGTTGGTGTGCCAGTCGTTGATCGTGCCGTCGTACTGGATGCCCGGGTCCGCGCACGCCCAGGCCGCCTGGGCCATCGTGCGGAACAGCGTCCGCGCGTTCAACGGTTTCCACGACCTCGCCGGTCATCCGGGCCAGCAGGTCGAACTGGCCGCCCTGTTCCACCGCGCGCATGAACTCGTCGGAGACGCGGACCGAGTTGTTCGCGTTCTGGTACTGGACGCTGGCGATGTCCTTGCCGCCGAGGTCCATGTCGAAGCCGGCGTCCCGGAGGACCCGGACCTTCTCTTCCTCGCGGGCCTTGGTCTCGACGAACTCCTCGACATCGGGGTGGTCCACGTCGAGCACGACCATCTTGGCGGCCCGGCGGGTGGCGCCCCCGGACTTGATGGTCCCGGCCGACGCGTCCGCGCCGCGCATGAACGAGACCGGGCCGCTGGCCGTGCCGCCCGAGGACAGCAGTTCCTTGCTGGACCGGATCCGGGACAGGTTGACCCCGGCGCCCGAGCCGCCCTTGAAGATCAGGCCTTCTTCCTTGTACCAGTCCAGGATCGAGTCCATCGTGTCATCGACGGCCAGGATGAAGCAGTTGTGCACCCGGAGATTCCCGGAGAGGTACTCACCGCTCTCGGTCTGGATGTCGAAGACCTCCATGGGCCCCAGCGCCTCGATGCGCTCCAGCTCCACCACATGGCGGTCCGCACCGCCGACTTCAGGCTCCACTTGCAGGAGCGAATCACCCGCGCTGAGGTCGCCTGCCGGAATGAATGCGCCGTTAGCGATATCAGCCGCCCGCCACACGAGGTGGTCGGCGGTGACATCGAGGGTGTAACCCGCCTTGGTGTGCAGCCGGAGCACGTCCTTCACCCCGTTGGCCTTGGTGGCCAGGATCTTGGTCAGGCCATGCGCGTCGTACACCTTCGTCCCGACCGCATTCTCTGTCACCAGCCTGCCGATGGGCACCAGCCCGGCGGGGGTGCTCACCAAGGCGT
Organism: uncultured Actinomycetes bacterium; assembly: GCA_963829725.1. Taxonomy (GTDB): domain Bacteria; phylum Actinomycetota; class Actinomycetes; order Streptosporangiales; family Streptosporangiaceae; genus RYN-230. The sequence continues at coordinate 393,569 of CAWHJW010000005.1, forward strand.
CATAGGGCTGGCAGGCTGACACCTGCTGCGGGGAGTTGGTGCCGACGTTGAACCAGACCGGGGAGTTGAAGCTGAAGATCTGGTGGGTGAGCGCGTGGCACAGCTCGTGCTCGAAGATCTCGGCGTCTTTGGGGGTGGCGAAGTAACCGTGCTCCCGGCCGGCGGCCACGTACGTGCCTACCACCCGGTTGACCAGCTGCTTGAGGCTCCACTCCCGCCCCGGGGTACCGACCGCACCGCGGAAGTACTTGGTGGTGACGATGTTGGCCGCGTTGACCGACCAGAAGTCGGGGAACTCGACCCCGCGCTGCTCGAAGTTGACGGTCCCGTCCCGCCAGTTGGTCATGACGACGTCGCGGCGCTCCCAGGTGACCTCGTCGTACGGGTGCACGCCCTCCCGGGTGTGGATCCGTCCGATCGTGAGCCCCTTGCGCGAGCCCTTGCCGCCCCGCGGCGAGGTCCCGCTCACCGTCTCCGTCATGTCATTCCCCCTTCCGGGATCCGGCGGATCCCACGCGGGCCGGCCTGGGCCCTGCCGTCGATGTGGGTACTGCTGGCCCGGGCCGGGGGGCCCGGGCTTGCTCAGTGCGTCAGCGCGGCCGCATCCGGCCGCGCCGCGCGTAGCGCGACGATCTCGTCCTCGAAATCCGCCAGTGATTCGAAGCCCCGGTAGACCGAGGCGAACCGGAGGTAAGCCACCTCGTCGAGGTCGCGGAGCGGCCCGAGGATGGCCAGCCCTACGTCGTGCGACGCGACCTCACCGGACCCCCGGGCCCGGATCGTGTCCTCTACCTGCTGGGCCAGGATGGCCAGCTGGTCCTCGGTCACCGGACGGCCCTGGCAGGCGCGGCGCACGCCGCGCACGATCTTCTCCCGGGTGAACGGCTCGGTCGTGCCGCTGCGCTTGGCCACCATCAGGATCACGGTCTCCTGGGTGGTGAAGCGGCGCCCGCACGCCGGGCAGGACCGGCGGCGGCGGATCGCGGCCCCGTCGTCCGCGGTGCGGCTGTCGATGACCCGGCTTTCCTCGTTCTTGCAGTACGGGCAGAACATGCCATCACCTCCGGCGCCAGCCAGGCCGGAACCAAGCTCCGGCCACCACAACTTCTACGTTAACTACAGCGATGTAACTACTATATGTTGTGGTCACGCTAGAGCAGACCCACTGCCCTGCGCAAGCGGCGACGCGCCGCCGGCGTGAGTTTCCCGTGCGGATTTCGCGGGCCATCCGTGCCGCTGCGCGCGTCCGCCGCCGGCTGAGCAGCCGGACGGCCGGGCGGGTCTCAGCCCCGGGGCACCCACAGGGTCTCACCCGGCACCAGGACATTGCTGCTCAGCGCGTTGAACTGGATGATCTTCTGGGACACCACGCGGGGATCGGCCTTCGGCTCGGCCCGCAGCGCGATCGACCACAGCGAATCGCCCGGCCGGACCTTCACCGCGCGCATGCCCGCCCGGACGGCGCTGGCCGGCACGCCATGATTCGCCGCCTGCGCACCCGTCGCCGCCATCAGCAGCACCGGGGTGAGGATCGCGGCCAGGATCAGCCCGGCAGCCACCCAGAGCACACAGCGGCCCCGGCGGGTCAGCCGGACCGGCCGGCGGTCACGGCCGCGCCGCACGCCCGGGACGTCCCGTCCCGGCACCGCACCCGCCCGTACCGCGTACCGGGCAGGCCGCGGCGGTACCTCGCGCAGTCCCGCGTCCCGCGGCATCCGGGGCCCCGGCGCAACCGGCCGGGCCATTTCCTGCCCCGGTTCCCCCGGCCCGGGGGCAATCCGCGCGCCCGCCTCCTGCGCAGCCTCGGACGGCAGCCCGTCTTGCGGGACCCGGGGTCGCGGCACGGCCCCGGACGGCAGCACGGCTGACCCGCCCCTGGCCTGCGGGCCAGGCGAACCGGAAGACGGAATAGGCGGTACCAGGGTGAGGCGGGGCCGTCCGCGGCCACCCCCGGTCCCCCGCCGGACGCCGCGGCCGGACTGCCCGGCACGAAGCGGGTGGGTCGCTGCCCCCGGCCGCTTGCCTGCGCTCGTCACGCTCATGCCAGCCCTCCCACTCGAATGCACATTCTATAGTACAGCAGTTCTATCGATTACGCGTTCGATCGAATGACTGTACGGTACCGGTGTACCGCAGGGGTGCGACACTTTTTTCGTCCATCGAACAGATGTTTGAGATACTGGAGCGGAAGCGCTACCGTCTGCTCTGACTCAGCCACCAGATCCGGAGGTCGATCGATGGACACCAACACCGGCGAGGACGGCACCGCGGTCGCGCCGGCCGGCCAGACCGCCACTCCCGAGGCGAGGCCCAAGGGCCGTCCCGGGCGGAAGCCGAAGGGGACCGTGCCGAGCGTGGTCACCGAGATCCCGGAACAACCCGACCCGGACCACGTGCTGACCTGGCGGCAGCGCAAGGTGCTGCAGGTAATCCGGGATTCCGTGCAGCGCCGCGGCTATCCGCCCTCGATGCGGGAGATTGGCGAGGCGGTCGGGCTGACCAGCACGTCGAGCGTGTCGTACCAACTGTCCACGCTGCAGAGCAAGGGTTACCTACGGCGGGACGCGGGACGGCCGCGCACGGTGGAGATCCGGCTTCCGGGACAGCCCGCGGTACGGCCCGAGGTTGAAACCGACGACGGCGCTGCGGTCGACACCTCGCTCGACATCCCGTCCCAGGAGGCGACGATGGTCCCCCTGGTCGGCCGGATCGCCGCTGGCGGGCCGATCCTCGCGGAGGAAGCCATCGAGGACATCTTCCCGCTGCCCAAGCAGATCGTCGGCGACGGAACCCTGTTCCTGCTCAAGGTGGTCGGGGACTCCATGATCAACGCCGCCATCGCGGACGGTGACTGGGTCGTGGTCCGGCAGCAGCCGGTGGCCGAGAACGGCGACATCGTCGCGGCGATGATCGACGGTGAGGCGACGGTGAAGACGTTCAAGCGGTCGGGCGGGCATGTCTGGCTGATGCCGCACAACCCGGCCTACGCCCCGATCCCGGGTGACGAGTCGGCCATCCTCGGCCGCGTGGTGGCGGTGCTGCGCCGGGTCTGAGGCCGGGGCGGGCCGCCCCGGCGGCCCGATCGGCCCGCGGTCCCTGCCGGTCCGGCCGCGTGTTACGGTGCCCGCTCAGGCTGGGACGACGTTCACCAGCTTGGGCGGCCGGACGATGACCATCCGGGCCTCCCGCCCGGCCAGCGCCCGGGCCACCCCTGGCGTGGCCAGCGCCAGCTCACGCAGCTCGTCCTGGCCGATCCCGGGCGGCACCTCCAGCCGGTCCCGTACCTTCCCGGCCACCTGCACCACGCAGGTGACCAGGTCCTCCTCCAGCAGCACCGGGTCCGCGGCCGGCCAGCCGGCCAGCGCCACCGACGGCTGGTGGCCCAGCAGCTCCCAGCACTCCTCTGCTGTGTACGGGGCGAACAGCGACAGCAGCACGGTCAGGGTCTCCGCGGCCTCCCGCACGGCAGGGTCCCGGGCGCCCGGGCCCGAGTCGATCGCCTTCCGGGCCGCGCTGGTCAGCTCCATCAGCCGGGCCACGGCGACGTTCAGCCGGTAGGCCTCCAGCAGCCGGGTCACCTCGTCGATGGTCCGGTGGGTGACCTTCCGCAGGGCCCGGTCGCCGTCCGCCGGACCGCCGTCCCCGCCGCCAGCAGCCGCCGCGGCCACGTCGGCGGCGACCCGCCACACCCGGCCCAGGAACTTGACCTGGGCCTCGGGCTTCATGTCCGCCCAGTCGATGTCATCCTCCGGCGGGCTGGCGAAGACCATCGTCAGCCGGATGGCGTCCACCCCGTGCGCGGCCAGCTGCTGGCCCAGATCCACCCCGTTGCCCAGGGACTTCGACATGGCCCGGCCCCGGTTGATGACCTGGCCCTGGTTCAGCAGCCTGGTGAACGGCTCACCGAAGTCCACCATCCCCATGTCCTGCAGCACCTTGACGAAGAACCGGCTGTACAGCAGGTGCAGGATGGCGTGCTCGACGCCGCCGACGTACAGGTCCACGGGCGCCCAGCGGCGCACCGCGGCCGCGTCGAACGGCCCGTGCTCATACCCGGGCGAGCAGTACCGCAGGAAGTACCAGGACGAGTCCACGAAGGTGTCCATGGTGTCGGTGTCCCGGCGGGCCGGGCCGCCGCACTTCGGGCACTCCGTGTTCACCCAGTCGGTGGCCGCCGCCAGCGGCGACACACCCTTGGGGGCCAGGTCCTGGCCGCGCAGGTCGGGCAGCACCACCGGCAGCTGGTCGTCCGGGACCGGGACCTCGCCGCATGCGGAGCAGTACAGGATCGGGATCGGCGTGCCCCAGAACCGCTGCCGGGACAGCAGCCAGTCGCGCAGCCGGTAGTTCACCGCGCCGCGCCCCTGGCCGTCCGCCTCCATCATCTCGATGATCGCGGCGATGGCCCCGGCCTTGCCCAGCCCGTCCAGCGGCCCGGAGTTGACCAGGCTCCCGTCCCCATGGGTGGCGGTCCCGGTCTCGGCCGGGTCGGGTTCCCCGGTCTCCACCACGACCCGGACCGGCAGGCCGAACTTCCTGGCGAAGTCCAGGTCACGCTGGTCGTGCGCGGGCACCGCCATGATCGCGCCGGTGCCGTAGTCGGGCAGCACGTAGTCAGCCGCCCAGACCGGCAGCCGCTCGCCGTTCACCGGGTTGATGGCGTACCGCCCCAGGAACACGCCGGTCTTCTCCCGGTCCGCTGACTGCCGCTCGATGTCGGTCAGCTTGCGCACCTGGCCCAGGTACTCCTCCAGGGCCTCGCGGTGCTCCGGCGCGCAGATCTCCGCGGCCAGCGCCGAGTCCGCGGCCACCACGAAGAAGGTGGCCCCGTACAGCGTGTCCGGGCGGGTGGTGAATACGGTGACCGGCTCCGCGTGCCCTTCGATCTCGAACCGGACCTCGGCGCCCTCGGAGCGGCCGATCCAGTTGCGCTGCATCAGCAGCACCCGGTCCGGCCACGCGCCCTCCAGCCGGGCCATGTCGGCCAGCAGCCGCTCGGCGTACTCAGTGATCTTGAAGTACCACTGGGTCAGCAGCCGGCGCACCACCTCGGTGCCGCACCGCTCGCACCTGCCTGCGATGACCTGCTCGTTGGCCAGCACCGTCTGGTCGTGCGGGCACCAGTTGACGTACCCGTCCTTGCGGTAGGCCAGGCCGCGCTCGTGCAGCCGCAGGAACAGCCACTGGTTCCAGTGGTAGTAGGACGGGTCGCAGGTCCGCAGCCGCCGGGACCAGTCGAAGGACACGGCGTACCGGCGGAACGAGGCCGCCTGGGTCTCGATGTTGGCGTAGGTCCAGTCGGCGGGGTGGGTGTTGTTCCGGATCGCCGCGTTCTCCGCGGGCAGCCCGAACGCGTCCCAGCCGATCGGGTGCAGCACGTTGTGGCCGCGCTGGAAGTAGTAACGGGCCAGCGCGTCCGCGATGGCGTATGCCTCCGCGTGGCCCATGTGCAGGTCACCCGACGGGTACGGGAACATGTCCAGCAGGTAGGTGCGCGGGCGGCTGTCAGCGGGGTCGTCGCCGGCCCGGAACGGGTCCAGCGCCTCCCAGCGCTCCTGCCACTTCTCCTGGATGTCGCGCGGATCGTAGTGAGCTGCCCGCTCGGCACTTTCGGCGGCTGTCATGGTTCTTCCCTCGGGACGTGAATCGGCTCTGCTCCGGCATGAAAAAGCCCCCCGGTCACGAGGGGCAGCCGCGCCAACGACAGGTCAGCGGCGCGGCTAGGTAAGGAGCAGCCGGGCAGAACGCATGATCCCAGGGTAGCGCACCGCGGCCAGCAGTGCCGCAGGGTAGCGCTCACCCGGACGATCCCCTGGCACGAACAGCAAACCCGCTGCTTAACGAACCGATGGTGGCACTGCCCCGCCCCGGTCAGCCGCCTGCCGCCGCCGCGGCCAGCTTGGCCAGCGCCCCCTGCATGGCCTGGACGGGCCCGGCGACCGCCGCCGCCAGCCCGTGCCGGGCGGCGATCCAGGCCGGGTCGTTGTAGCTGAGCCAGGTCTGGCCGTCGTCGTCGGCCCAGGCGAGCACCTTGAGCGGCAGGTCGATCCCCGCGGTCTGGGCCCCTTGCATGAGCGGGGTGCCGCCGCGCGCCTGGCCGAAGATCAGCAGCTGGGTGGGGCGGAGTTCCATGCTTACCTCGGCCGCCCCGGCCGCGTGATCCACCCGCGCGAACACCTGCAGGCCGGCCGCCTCCGCCGCCTCGGCCAGCCGGTCGATCGTCTGGGGGACGGGGTAACTGCTCGGGACGGTGATCAGGCCGTCGGGCATGGTGAGCACCTCCGTGGTCCTGCCGCCCGCCGCGCGGCCCGCGGCCGGGCGGCTGCCACACTACCGGGTGACTTTGCGCCGGCCGCGAGGCGGTTAATATCCCTGTGAAATGGGCTCAGCCGCGCATAATCCCATGTCCCGCATTCGAGTTGACCACCGCAACTGAATCTGAATAAGGTCACCTGCGTTCGCGGCGGCACCCGCACGGGCGGCCTACGCTGCCTGGGCAGGGCGCGCCTGCGTTCCCCAGCGGAGAGATGCCGGGTACGGTCCGCGCAGGTGAGAACGGGTGGCATACTCCCAGCGACGGGAGTGGCACCCGCTCGCGACAGGCACGGCCGACAGGCAAAGGCAGCGAAATCGCATCACTTCCGGAGAAACAATGGACGTTGCGGGGCGAGCATGGAGTTCCCGTGACCTGGACAGAGACAATGGCTGGTGGATACGACCGCGGAATCCATTGCGTTGACGCCTGAGCGTTCCGCGACCGGCGATCGCGCCGCCCCCATCGCCATCGTCGGCCTGGCCTGCCGGTTCCCGGACGCGGACGACCCCCTGGCCCTGTTCGAGAGCGCACTGGCCGGGCGGCGCGCGTTCCGCCGGATGCCGCCCGGACGGGCCGGCGGCGCGCCCGGCCGCCACCCCGGCTGGAACGGGCAGCATGGGCTCGCCGCCGGGCGCCCGCCGCGGGCTGCCCTGCTGGAGGGATGGGACTTCGACCGCGCCGGGTTCGGCATCACCGAGCCCGCCTACCGGGCCGCCGACCCGGCCCACTGGCTCGCCCTGGAGACGGCCGGCGGCGCGCTGGCCGACGCCGGGTTCCCGGGCGGCCAGGGGCTGGCCGCCGACCGGGCCGGCGTCATCGTCGGGAACACCCTCACCGGGGAGATCGCCCGGACGGCGGCGCTGCGCAGCCAGTGGCCGTTCGTCTCCGCCGTGTTGTCCGGGGCGCTCGCCGCCCGGGACATCCCGGCCGGAGAGCGGGCCGCGGTGCTCGAGCACGCGGCCGCCGCCTTCGCCGCCCCGCTGCCCGGCGCCTCGCCCGCTACCCTGGCTGGCGCCCAGCCCGGCGCGATCGCGGACCGGATCAGCCGGCATTTCCAGTTCCGCGGCGGCGGCTACGCACTGGATAGCGCGCACGCGTCGTCACTGCTCGCCGTGGCCACCGCCTGCGCCCTGCTGGCCGCTGGCGAGCTGGATTTCGTGCTCGCCGGGGGCGTGGACATCAGCCTGGACCCGTTCGAGCTGTCCGGCCTGGCCCTGGCCGGCGTGCTGGCGGCCGGGGCCATGCGGATCTACGACGCCAGCCCGACCGGGTTCCTGCCCGGCGAAGGCTGCGGGATGGTCGCCCTGATGCGGGCGGACGACGCCATCGCGGCCGACATGCCGCGGTATGCGGACATCGCGGGCTGGGGCATCTCGTCGGCGGGCCGCTCCGGCCCCGTTTCCGCCGACGCGGGCACCCAGCTGCTGGCGCTGCAGCGCGCCTACCAGCGGGCCCAGGTCGATCCGGCGGATATCCAGCTCATCGAGGGCGATGGCCGCGGCACCGCCGACGCTGACCTGGCCGAGCTGACCGCGCTGAGCGCGATCCGGTCCGGGGCCACGGCCGCGGCGGCGCTGGGCTCCGTCAAGGCCAACATCGGTCATGCCAAGGCGGCCGCGGGGGCGGCTGGGCTGATCAAGGCGGCTCTGGCGGTCAACGCCGGCGTAATCCCGCCGACGACCGGGTGCGGTCACCCGCACCCGGTACTGACGGATGAGGACGCGGTGCTCCGGGTGCCCCGCTCGGCTGAGCCGTGGCCGGCCGGCCATCGCCTCGCGGCGGTGACCGCCACGGATCCGGCCGGCGCCGCGGTGCACGTGGTGCTGCGCCGGGAGCGGAATCAGGGCAGCGGCCCAGGCGCCGGGCTGTCGCTGCAGCGCCCGTCGCCGCTCGCCACCTGGTCGGTTCCGCGGGTGCCCCGGGCCGAGGTTTTCGCGTTCAGCGGTCCGGACCGGGAGGCGGTGGCCGCCGCGCTGCGCACGGTGGCCGGGGTGGCGCCGGGCCTGTCGGACAGCGAGCTGAGCGATCTCGCCTGCCAGCTCGGCCGCACGCCGGAGCCCGGGGCGGCCCGGGTGGCGCTGGTGGCCGCCACCCAGGAAGAACTGGCCCGGCTGTGCGCGGAAGCGGCGGCGCTGCTGCCCGGCCTGGAGCCGGGCCGGCTGGCCGCCCGCCCCGGGCTGTTCGCCGCCGACCGGGCGGCCGGCCGGGTGGTGCTGCTGTTCCCGGGAGAAGCGGTGGTCACCGCGGGGGGCCACGACTCGCCGGGGCGCGTGTCGCCACCCGCGCTGGTGCAGGCGTCGCTGGCCGCCCTGCGCTGGCTGGGCACGCTCGGCCTGCGCGCAGCGGCGGGGGTGGGCGTGGGCGTGGGCGAGATCACCGCGCTCACCTGGTCCGGCAGCCTGGCTGAAGCCGATGCGGCCACCCTGATCGCGGAGCGGGCGGCGGTGCTGAGCGCGGCGGCCGACCTGCGCACGGCGCTGATCTGCGTGACCGCGGACGAGGAGGCCGTGCGCGCGCTACCCGCCGCGGCCGGCCTGGCCATTGCCGGGCATTATGGGCCACGCTGCCACATCCTGGGCGGGGCCGAGGAGGCCGTCGCCAGCCTTGCCCGGCAGGCGGCGCAGGCCGGGATCCAGGCCCGCCTGCTGGACCTGCCTTACGCGCTGCACTCCCCCGCGATGACCGACCTGGCCGCACCGCTGCGGGCCGCGGCGGCCCGAGCCCGGTTCGCTGCCCCGGCCCGGCGGGTGATCTCCACGGTGACCGCCAGTGAGGTCACCTCCGGCACCGACCTGCCCGCGCTGCTGGCCAGCCAGCTCACCTCGCCGGTGCGGCTGGCCGCGGCGCTCAGCGTGGCGGCGGCCGGCGCCGACCTGCTGCTCGACACCGGCCCGGGCCAGGCGCTGGCCACCCTGGCCGCGGGCTGCTGTGCGGTGCCGGCGGTCAGTCTCGGCGGCGGCCCGGACAGCGCCGCGGCGCCGGGCGCCACGGCGGCGCTGTTCGCGGCCGGCGCGATCGGGACCCTGGCCCCGCTGCTGGCCGGGCGCCCGTCGCGCCCCTTCGACATCGCCCGCACGCCGCGCTTCCTGACCAACCCGTGCGCCGTGGTGACGGCGGAGCCGGCCACCACCGGCCACCGGCCAGCGGGCCGGGCCACGGCGGACGCGCCTCCGGACGGCGCGCCGGGATCGTGGCTGCCGGACCCCGGCCCGGCGGCACCGCGGCGGCGGACCGGGTCCCGGGTGCGGCCGGGCGCCGCCGGCCTGGCTGCGGCAGGGCCTGATGGGGCGGCCGGTGCCGGGACCGGCGGCCCCGGCACCGCCGCCACCGGCGAGCAGGTCCCGGGCGTCGCACCCTGGGTCCGGTGCTTCGCCGAGGAACTCCGACCGCTGCCGCTGCCCCCCGCCCCCGCCGACGAGGAACCGTGGCGGTTGCATGCCACCACGCGCCAGCCGTTCGGTCGGATGGCAGCGGAGGTGTTCGAGGACGATCCGGCCGCCGATAGCGTGCTCGCGGTGATCGGCGACCTGGCCGATCCGGACGGGACCGGGACGCTGCTGGCGGCCGCGCGGGAAGCGGCCGGGGCCGGCAGTTTCGTGGTGATCACCCCGGCGGCCGGCCTGGAGGGCTTCTGCGCCGGGCTGCATGCGGAGCATCCGTCGCTCGGCCTGACCCTGATCCGCACCGCGGACAGCATGAGCGGGCTGATCGCCGCGCAGCGTTTCGCCGCGACCGAGCCCGGCCAGTTCCGGCAGGTGGTGCTGGATGCCAGCGGCGGGCCGCAGCGGCCCGTCATGGGGGTGGCCGGCCTCCCCGCCGCGCCCGCGCCGGACGGCTTGCCCGGCCCAGCCCCCGGCCGCGCCGACGTGGTGCTGATCACCGGCGGGCAGCCTGGGAACCTGCTGGCGGCTGCGGGCGTGCTGGCCGGGTCCGGAGCCCGGCTCGCCCTGATCGGGCCGCCCGACCCGGATGAGCCCGCGGCCATGGACCTGGCGCTGGCCGGCCTCCGGGACGGCGGCGCCGAGGTCAGCTACCTGCAGGCCGACCTCACCGACCCCGACGAAGCCGACGCGGCCGTGGCCAGCGTGGAGCAGCGGGTCGGCCCGGTGACCGTGGTCTGCTACGCGGCAGGCACCGGGCCGGCCAGCGCATGTTCCGGCCTGTCCGCCCCGGACCTGCGGGCCCGGATGTCGCGCCAGGCCGACGGGCTGCGCAGTGTGCTGGGCAGCGTGAACGCGGCCCGGCTGCGGCTGCTGCTGACCGCGGGCAGCGCGGCCGCGCGCTACGGCACCGCGGGCCAGTGCGGGCCTGCGCTGCTCGCGGGGGCACTGGCCGAGCAGGCCCGGCGGCTCGAGCCCAGCCTGCCCGGCTGCCGGATCCTGCACGCCGACTGGGACCCGGACCTGGCCGCACCGGATGAGGTGGGCCGGCTGCTGCTGGGCAGCGTGGCCAGCCAGCAGGCACCGGCCCGGGTGGCCATCCACGGGCGGCTGGGCCCGGGCGTGGCCGGCACCCCGGGTCCCGGGACCGGGCTGGTGGGCGGGGGGCGCTTCCTGGAGCACGCCCGAGTGCACTACCCGGGCGTGGAACTGGTGGCCAGAGGCCGGCCTCTCGCTGGGCTCGGATCCCTACCTGGCCGACTACCTGCTCGACGGCCTCGCGGCCCTGCCCCCGGCGATTGGACTGGAGGCGATGGCACAGGCGGCCTCCGCCCTCGCGGGGCGGCCGCTCCGGCGGCTGGCCGGGGCGATCATGGAGGTGCCGGTCCTGCTCCCGCCCGGCGGGACGGACACCACGTTGCGGGTGTGCGCCCTGCGGGCCGGCGGCACGGTGGAGACCGTGCTGCGGTACTCCGGCAGCGGCTTCCATCTCGATCACTTCCGCGCCGTGTTCCCGCTGGAGGACGCGCCCGGGCCAGCCAGCCCCGGTCTGCGGGGTGAGCCGACCGCCCGGACGGGCCTGACCGTGACCGCCCCGGGCGGCGTCGTGGACGGCACCGACCTGTACGGGCGGATCTGCTTCCAGGCTGGCTCGTTCCGCCGGGTGGCGTTCCTGCCCGAGGTCACCGCCCGTTCCTGCCGCGCCCTGGTGCGCGGGGCTGACGACCGGCCCTGGTTCAGCGGGCCGGCCACCGTCCGTGGCCCGCTCATCCTGGGCAGCCCCGGCCTGAACGACGCCCTCATGCACGTGCTGCAAGCCTGCGTCCCGCACCGCCGGGTCCTCCCAGCCGGCTTTGAGTCGCTCACAGCCGCCGGCGAGGAGGTGCGCGGCGCGGTGAGCGTCGAGGCCGGACAGCGGGCCGACGGCGGGTGGGACGTGATTGCGCTGGACGCGACCGGGCACCCGGTGCTGGCCGTGACCCGGCTGCGGCTGCGGGACATGGGACCGCTCGAGCAGCACGCCCCCTGGCACCCGACCCTGCTGGCCGCGGCCCTGGAGGCGCACGGCACCGAACTCGGGCTCCACCCGTCGCTCCGGGCCACGGTGCGCTGCGGCCAGCCGCCGGCCACCGGGAGCCACCTGGCCGCCCCGGACCCGGCGGCCGCCGCCGACGGCCTGCCGTGGCTGGATCAGGCCGTGGGCACCGGGGCGCTCGCCGGTTACGAGCTGACGGTACGGGCCGGCCAGCCGATCGCCTGTTACTGGGAGGCGACTGGCAACGGCACGGCCACACTCACCAGCCCCGGGAATCTGGCCAGCCCAGAGACACTGGCGAGCCCCGAGGATCTGGCCAGGCAGTTGCGTGACCGGGGCAGCGGCGACCCGGCGGCCGTGAGCACCCGGGTGCGCGCCATCACCGCGTGCCTGACCGCCGCGGGCTGGTCCGGCCGGACCCCGCTGCAGCTGGACGACGCGCACGACGGCGAATGGATCCGGGTGCGGGCCGGGAGCATCACCGTGGCCGCGGTGGCCGCGCGGATCGACGGGGTATCCCAGCCAGTCGTGATCGCCCTGGCCACCTGGCCGGGAACGGCGCACGACCCGGCTGACCCGGGGATGCTGGCGCAGGGCGCGCCGGGACGCTAGCGCCGGGGGGGCAACGCCGTCCCGGCGCGGTGAATCACAGCTTGGTCAGCTTGGTGTACGGAGCAGCGATCCGCTCCTGCTGGGTACCGAAGTCAACCAGCACACCAGTCTCGTCGGCACTGATGACCCGGCCGAGGCCGTAACGGTCATGGGTTACCTGGTCCTGCACGGCGAACTGCTTCACCGGGCGGATCATGGGGGGCTTGTTGAACGGGCTTCCGGGCAGGGGGCGCCGGGTCGCGGCATGATCGATTCTCACCCTCTCAGTATGCGCCAGGCCGCCCGGGCCCCGCGGCCACACGCGGCAGACGGCCGTAACGAAACGGACGCACTCCAGGCAAACCACGCCAGCTCAGGGGTCAGGCGGGCAGCCGTTCCGGGCCCGCCTGGGGTCCGGCCCGGCTGGCTCGCCAGGCCGCCTCCGCCTCGCCCATCGGGGTAGCCGGCGGACCCTGCATGAACGGCCAGATCTCCTCGGCGATGCCACGCCAGTCCGCGGTCGCGGCCAGTTCGCCCAGGATCGCGAACAGGCCCAGGTTGATCCGCTGCAGGATGACGTAGGACCGGGGCACGCTCACGTACGCCGCCAGCGGGCTGCGCAGGTCGAAGAACCGCCGTACCACCGCCGAGGCGTAGTCCCCGGTCATGGTCACCGGGCCCGGCCGGCGGACCGTGTCGTAGAACACGGCCATGTGCTCAACGACGGTCTCGGTGCTCAGCGGCGTGTCAGGGCGCAGGAACCCGGCCTGGATCATGCTGGACCGGAACGCCTCCGGGTCATCCTCCACGCACAGGTAGCGCACCATGTCCATCAGCGGCTGCAGCTCGCCGGGGCTGAAGTGCTTGACCAGCCCGAAGTCGAGGAACGTCACCCGGCCGCCCCCATGGAACAGGTAGTTGCCGGGGTGCGGGTCACCGTTGAACGCCTGCGCCTCATACAGGCTCCGGAAGGTGAACCGGTAGATGGTCTCCGCGGCCAGGTCCCGCTCGTGCTGGGACCAGCTGGCCAGCTCAGCGAACCGGGCGCCGTCGGCCAGGTCGGTGGTCACCACCCGCCGGGTGCACAGCTCGCCGACGATGTCCGGGATGTGCACGGTCGGGTGGCCCCGGTAATGGTCGGCGAACAGCTGCTGGTTGCGGGCTTCCCGGCGGTAGTCCAGTTCTTCCAGCACGCGCTCCCGCAGCTCGCCGAGCAGCTCGTCCACGTCCTGGCTGGGCGCGGTGATCCGCAGCATGCGCCGCAGCAGGGCGACGTTCTGCAGGTCCGCGGCAATGGTCTCGGCGATGCCGGGGTACTGGACCTTGACGGCGACGGCCCGGCCGTCCCGGGTGATCGCCCGGTGCACCTGCCCGATCGAGGCGGCCGCGATGGGCTCCCCGTCCCACCGCGCGAACACCTCCTCGGGCGGGCGGCCGAACTCCTCGGTGATGACGCCCGCGGCCAGCTCGGCGGTCATCGGCGGCACGCTGTCCTGCAGCCGGCTCAGCGTCCGGCGGACCGCCGGGGACAGGCCGTCGTCCACGTAACTGGCCATCTGGCCGATCTTCATCAAGACGCCCTTCATGGCGCCCAGGGTGGTGGCGACGTCCTCGGCGGTCTGCAGCGCGAGGTCGTTGCGCAGCTGCTGGCGGTGCTCGCCGGCCAGGATGAACAGCCGCGGCGCGTTGCCCGCGTAGCGGACCCCGCCGCGCACCGCGAGCCGCACCGCGGCGCCGCCCCGGGACATCCGGAGCCGCAGCGGGCGGCCGTGGCCCGGCACCCGCCAGCCCAGCCGCCGGCCGAGCAGGACGAGGCCGGCCAGCGAGGCCCCGATGGTGAACCCGGTGACCAGCTTTCTCACGGGCGCCGCGCCGCGCGCGCCCGCAAGGCGATCCGCTGCCGGGCTTCCAGCACGCCCGGCTCGCCCATGAACACGGTGTCCAGCACGCCGAGCGCCTGGCGGATCTCGGCCCGCCGGGCGTCGGTCAGCGGCGGCACCTCGTACCCGTACATCTCGCGGGCCCAGTCAGGCAGCGTGCCGAGCGCGGCGTGCCGCACGTCCTGCCAGATCTCGGCGATGTCGGCCTCCAGGCCGGGCGGGTCGAGCAGGTAGTCCATGGATTCCCGGGCCGCCGGGGTGCAGCGCAACTCGGGCCTTACCGCGCGCAGGTAGGCATCGAGGGCCGGAACGCTGTCCGGGACGCGGTCGCGGGGCACCCCGACGAGTTCCGCCGCAGTCACTTGTTCCGCGACAAATTGCCCGCTCTCCTCAGCTGACAATGCCGTCCCGAACTGTGCGGCGGCGGCGAGGCCAGAATCGATGAAGGTGGCGTGCACGTAGAGCAGCAGGGCCGGGTCGCTGGCCGCGTACGGCTGGCCGGTCACCGTGTCCACCCCGGTGACATGGTCGTGGATGCGCCGCACCCGGCCCGCGGCCCGCTCGGCGGCGGCCCGCTCGGCGAAGCTGACCGTGGCCAGGTAGGCGGAGGTGGCGGCCAGGCGGCCGACGGGATCCCGGCGCCAGTTGCTGTGCTGGTCCACCCCGGCCATGGCTAGCGGGTGCAGCGCCTGCAGCAGCAGCGCGCGCAGGCCGGCCACCGGCGAGGACAGGTCCGTGCTCACCCGCCAGGTGACGCTGCCGGGGCCGAAAAAACCCTCGTCCGCCGGGGCGTCCGGGATGCTGGCCGCATAGGCGGCGGCCGACCGGGCGACCAGGTCGGCCGCGGCCGCGTACGGGTCCGCGGTCACCGGGCTGGCCTGGTCATCGTGGCATGCAGGGTCATCGTGGCATGCAGATGCGGGGTCCTCATACCAGCCAAAATACCCAGCCACGGCGGGACCAAGGCCGGCCCGGACCTGGTACCGCACCGTGCTGGCTCAAACTGAGAACCGCCCGGCTGGTGAGCAGGGGTACGGATGATGCAACGGCCTGCACCACGTGCCGCACTGGTGCCACCGTCCTGCGAAGGAGCAGCCGATGACAACGCTCAACGCCTCCGATGAGACCGGCCACCTAGCGAACCCGCCCGCTCCCGCCCCGGCGCCGTCCCCGTCACTAGGCGGTGACCCGACCATGCTGGGGCTGCCCACGTTCATCGTCGGGTCCGTCGCCCTCGGGCTGGTCCTGGTGGGGATGGTGCCGGCCACTGCGGTCGGTGCCTCGCTGCCGATCATCCTGGCGGCCACCGCGGCCGGCCTGTTCCTGTCCACGATCTGGGCCGCAGCGCTCGGGCAGAGCGCCGTGGCGTGCATCTTCGGCGTGTTCGCCGGCTTCTGGCTGAGCTACGCGGTGCTGGTGCTTGGCCTCACGCACAACTGGTTCGGCGTCACCCTGCTCGCGGTGAAATCCACCCAGGAGCTGTTCCTGACCTCCTGGCTCGTCATCATCGTGGTCCTCACCCTGTTCACGCTGCGCCTGCCGCTCGCCTTCACGGTGATCCTGGGGCTGGTCGACGTGGCCCTGCTGCTGGTCCTGCTGGGTACCGCCAACGGGTCTACCGGCCTGCTGAAGACCGGCGGCTACGTGGTCCTGCTGTTCGCCGCCGTGGGCGTGTACGTCTTCTACGGTTCGGCCGCGCAGGCCACCGGCGGTAAGGCGATCCCGCTGGGCAAGCCACTGCTGGGCGGCTGAGCCTTACCGTCATACCGGCCGACGGCCGAGGAGGGGCCCGGGCCCGCGCAGAGGCCCGGGCCCGCCGTGCGGCTCTGCTTCCCGCCGCCGAGGCGGGAAGCAGAGCCGGGCGGGCGCGAAATCTGCCGGGCTGCACGGTGGCTCAGCGGAGCGCTTCCTGCAACTCGGCAAAATCGTGGGTGACGATGATGTAAGGCTGCGCGAATGTCCCGGGCGGCTAGCTCATCGCTGGGCTTGAGCCGGGCGGAGGTCGGTGCTAAGGACCGCTCTGACCAGCGCTCCACCCACCGGGAAAGGGTCGCCGTCTGGGGTCAGCATTGCGTTCATCCCATCGCCTTTGGTGCGCTTCCGGACGAGGACTGCTCAACTTCTTTTGGCGCGGAACTGCGGCTTTGGCGCGGAACTGCGGCGCTGGCGTACCGCGGCGGCGTTCAGCTGGGCCAGCGCCTCGGCCTATGCTCGCGCATTCAGCCCGGACCATTGGGCGGACTTCACGGCCGGGATCAAGGCAGCGGACTACGGCCTGCGCTGACTTCCCACGTACGCAGCAGAGAGCTCCGGTCCCACCCGTGGCCGGGGCAGTTGCCCGGGTCAGGCAGCATGGAGAGGTGACATACGCGGTTGCCGGCGCAGGCCACCCCCCTCCCGACGCAGGCCACCCCCCTCCCGGCACGGGCCGCCCCTCGGCCGGGCACCTGGCCGAGCTGGCGGGCTTGCTGTCCGGCGGTGGCGTGCTCGTGCTGAGCGGCGCCGGCCTGTCCACCGAATCCGGGATTCCCGACTACCGGGGGCCAACGGGCCTGGCCCGCCGTGCCCAGCCAATGACCTATCAGGCGTTCACCGGCTCGGCGGCGGCCCGGCAGCGTTACTGGGCGCGCAGCCACCTGGGCTGGCGGCATATCGCGGCCGCCGCGCCGAACCGCGGTCACCACGCGGTTGCCGGGCTGCAGCGCCGCGGACTGCTCGCCGGGATCATCACCCAGAACGTGGACGGCCTGCACCAGGCGGCCGGCGCCCGCGACGTCATCGAACTGCACGGCAACCTCAGCCGGGTAGCCTGCCTCGGCTGCGGCCAGCGCACCGCGCGCGCCGCCCTGGACCTGCGGCTGCGCGCCGCGAACGCCGCCTGGGACGCCACGGTCAGCCAGCTGAACCCGGACGGCGACGCGACCCTGGCCGACGAGGCGGAACACCGGTTCCAGGTGGTGGACTGCCTGCGCTGCGGCGGCCTGCTCAAACCGGACGTGGTGTTCTTCGGCGAGAACGTGCCGCCGCCCCGGGTGGCCGACTGCTACCGGCTGGTCGAGGCGGCCAGGGCGCTGCTCGTCCTGGGTTCCTCGCTCACCGTGATGTCCGGGTACCGGTTCGTCCGGCGGGCGGCCGCCGTGGGCCTGCCGGTGGCGATCATCAACCAGGGCCCGACCCGGGGTGACGGGGACGCGCTGCTCACCGTGGACGCGCCACTGGGTGCCATGCTGAGCGCGCTCGCGGGGTAGCTCCCGCCTGGACTGTCCGGCTCACTCCGGCCCCGGATCAGCCCGGCCCGGATCAGCCCGGCCCGGCTCAGCCCGGCCCGGCTCAGTTCGGCCCGGCTCAGTTCGGCCCGGCTCAGTTCGGGTTGTACGGCGAGTTCCGCAGGTCGGGAGCGGGCGTGGCGGTGAGCGAGCGGAGCAAGGTGACCTCGCGGGTCAGCATCGCCCGCTCGCTGATGAGCCGGTGCAGCGCATCCGGCTCGGCCAGCAGCGCCTGCCGGGCCGGCAGTTCCAGGATCATCGACGAGGCGACCAGGTAGGACAGCCCGACCGGCTCGTCCGGCAGCTCTGGCACGTTCACCTGGACCGATTCCCGGATGCCCAGCGCCTCGATGTACCGGCGGAACGCCGCCTGCACCGAGCGGGCGGCGAGGGCCGCCGCGGACTCCTCGCCGGTCTCCTCGCCCAGCAGGTCCACCTCGCCCGTGAGATAGGGCTGTGAGTCGTCCAGGCTGGCCAGCCGGAACCGCTGGGTGCCCACGGTCACCAGGTCGTACCGGCCGTCCTCGTGCTCGGCGACCCGGCGGAACGTGGCGGTGCAGCCCACGTCGTACAGCGCGGAAATGCCGTCGATCCCGGTCTCCCGGCCCTTGCGGATGGCGATGACCCCGAACTGCCGCGGCTCGGGCTCGTCCAGCAGGTCCTGGACGAGCTGCCGGTACCGGTCCTCGAAGATGTGCAGCGGCAGCAGCAGGCCGGGGTAAAGGACGGTGCCGAGCGGGAACAGCGGCACCGTCTGCGTCATGACCTGAGACTATGCGGGCTGTGATCAGCGGGCCAGCCCGGGGCCCGGCTCGGCAAGGAGCCAAAGGGCCTGCCGGCCAGGGACCTCGGCCCGTGCCGTGCCCGGCCGCGGCCGGGCACGGTGAGAGCAAGCGCTGCGCGGCGGCCGTGCCGCGGGCATCCGAGGCCGATGCGTACCGGAGGCTGACATGGCAGCACATCCGATCGATCACGCTGGGCTGGAAACTCTGCCGTTCGACGCCTGCCTGGACCTGCTCGCGTCCGTTCCGCTGGGCCGGGCTCGCCTTCTCCTGCGACGGTGAAGTGGTGGTGCTCCCGGTGAACCATGTCATGGACGGCCAGGACATCGTCTTCCGCGCCACCCAGGGCTCCAAGCTCACCGCGGCCGAGCAGCAGGACCTGGTCTCCTTCGAGGCCGACCACTACGACGAGGGGACCCGTTACGGCTGGAGCGTCCTGGTCACCGGCCGCGCCAGCGTCGTCTACGACGAGGCCGAGAGCCGGCGGCTCGGCGACCTGGGGCTGGAACCCTGGGTGAGCGGGGTGCCGCGCCCGTTCTGGATCCGGATCCGCCCGACCTCGGTGTCCGGGCGCCGGACTCCGGAACCCGCCAGCTGACCGCCGTCCGGCGGCACCGCCGCCGCCACGCGGCCTTATGCTGGCCAGCACCGGCTACCTGGTAGATGGCCCGGCCATGGCGAAGTTCAGCTGCGCCCGGCTGAGTCCCGCCGGATACTGGCAGCCACGCCCGGCCGGAAAGGCGAAGACCCTCTTTCCCGGCGGAATTACATATTTCAGGACCAGAGCCATTATGGGTTGTCCCGCTGGTTCGCCGGGCAACGGGATGGCCAGGCTTCCGCTCCCCCGGCCGGCTGTGCGACCATGGACCGAACGCCGTTCGGCTCCTTGCGGAAGGTGGTCACTCGTGCCCGCAGGCGGCCCTTCCCGCGGTGGCCCGGCCACCCGCATCCCGGCCACCGCAGCCACGGCCGGGCCGGCGCCGGCCGCCCCTGCGGTGAACCTGTCCGACGACGCGTTCTGGGCGCTGCCCCTCACTGACCGGCACGCGGCCTTCGCGGCGCTGCGGCGCCTGCCCCGGCCGCCGTTCTTCGCCGAGCCGGCGGTGCCGTTCGCCGATCCAGGCCGGGGCTATTATGCGCTGGTCCGGCACGCTGACGTGGCCGAGGCCAGCCGGAACCCGGCGGTGTTCTCCTCGGGGAAGGGCGCGACCAGCGTCGTCAACCTGCCAGTGGAATTCAACGAGTACTTCGGCTCCATGATCAACGTGGACGATCCCCGGCACGCCCGGCTGCGCCGGATCGTGTCCCGGGCGTTCACCCCCCGCATGATCAGGAAATTCGAGGACGACGTGTGCAGGGTGGCCGCCGCGGTCGTGGACGGCCTGCTGGCAGACGGCCCGGGTGACTACGTCGAGCAGGTCGCCGCCCGCATCCCGCTCACCGTGATCTGCCAGATGATGGGGATCCCGGAGAGCAGCCATGACATGGTGCTGCGCGACACCAACATCATCCTGTCCGGCTCGGACCCCGATTTCCTCAGTGAGGATGCGGACGAGGCAGTGGGCCAGTTGCTCGGGGCCGGCCAGGAACTGGCCGAACTGGTCACCGAGCTCCGCGAGGCCCGGCTGCGGGAGCCCGCCGACGACCTGATTACCGCGCTGGCGCTGGCCAACATCGACGGGGAGCAGCTGACCAGCGCCGAGCTCGCCTCGTTCTTCGTGCTGCTGGTGGTGGCCGGCAACGAGACCACCCGCACCGCCCTCTCGCACGCGCTGGTCCTGCTCACCGAGAACCCGGCGCAGCGGGCACTGCTCCGGGCCGATTTCGAAGCCAGGATCGGCGGCGCGGTCGAGGAGGTGGTCCGGATGGCCTCCCCGGTCATGTTCATGCGGCGCACGCTGGCCTGTGACTACTCGATGAACGGGCAGGACTACCACCGCGGTGACAAGGTGGCGCTGTTCTACTGGTCGGCCAACTACGACGAGGACCTGTTCCCCGACGGGGAGGTCTTCGACATCACCCGCGCGCCGAACCCGCACCTCGGTTTCGGTGCCGCGGGCCCGCACTTCTGCCTGGGCGCGCACCTGGCCCGGCGGGAGATCACCGTCACGCTCCGCGAGCTTCTGAGCCGCGTCCCGGACATCAGCGCGGCCGCGCCCCCGGACCGGCTCCGGTCCAGCTTCATCAACGGCATCAAGCGCCTGGACTGCACCTTCACCAGCTGAACGGCCGGCCCGGGGCACTCACCTCCCCCGGTCCAGGGCCGCATAGCCACCCGGCCTTGCCTCAATCTGGTAACGAAACGTAATTGATTGATGGCGGAGTGTATAACTAGAACCCCCTGGCTTACCGGGGGCTGCGCGTCATGGGGGTGTTACCTGCCCTGCCTGGCCGCCGGGCTCGCCCGTGAGGGTCCCGGCAGGCTGGCGGCACGGCAGGACGGCGCAGGACGCGAGAGCCGAGGGGGACCTTCGTCCATTGGGCGGCGCTACTCGGGGGCGTGGCGCCGCCCAGGACGAAGGTGCAGTCAGGCCAGCGCGCTGATCTTCCTGGCCAGCGCGAAGTCCGCCGCGGTCAGGCCGCCCGCCGAGTGGGTGGACAGGGTCAGCGTCACCCGGTTCCACTGGATCAGCAGGTCAGGATGGTGGTTGACCTGCTCAGCCAGGTACCCCACCGCACCCGCGTAGAGCATCGCGGCCCGGAAGTCGGCCAGCTTGACGGTGGCAGAGATGGCGTCCCCGTCCCGGGTCCAGCCCGGCAGGGTGGCGAGTTCGGCATCGACGTCGGCGTCGGAGAGCAGTTCCATGTCCGCCGAGCCTAACGGCGCCTCAGGGCACCCACCAGAGCCGGGATGGCGCCGTGCTGCACGAGCCGACATCGACCGCGGTGCCCACGGTGGTCGAGGCCCCGGGGTCACGCAGGCAGCGCGCGGACCCGGCATTGCGCAGCTCGCCGTTGCCCTGCGCGGCCCACTGCTGTGCGCTGCTGCCGTCGCAGGCGCTCAGCACCACGCTGGCGTTCCCGGCCGCCGAGGCGACTGCCAGGCAGTACCTGCCATCCCGGATGGTCTGCCCGGATATGCCCCATTGCTGGCGCCGGGTACCGCTGCCGCACGCGGTGGTGACGGCGTCCGCACCCTGGGCGTACTTGACCCGGGACAGGCAGACGCCGGGGACCCCGCTCGGGACCGTGCCGACGTGCAGGCTGCTCACGGCCGCCTGCGCGCCGGCCAGGTAGTGGCTGTAGACCCCGCTGGTGTAAGTCGCCCACGGGGTGAAGCTCTGGCCATCGCGGCTGATGACATAGCCGCCGTCCGCGTTGCACCGCGAGCTGAAGGCACAGGTATCGGGAATGTTGGCCCAGGCCTGGTTGCTGATCTGCCACAGCCCGCGGTCGTAGGTGCCCGTGCAGCTCACCGGCGGGTAGTAGCCGTCCTGCCCCGACGTGCTGCAGTAGTAGACGGTCGCCCGCCCCGCCGACTCGGCCATGCAGATGGCACTGGCCACCACCAGGCTCCCGTTCCGCGCGTTGTTGGCCCAGCCCGCCGCGGTCGCGTAGCGGACGCAGGTCTGCGCGGCCGCGGCCGCCTGCGCACGGGTCAGGATCCGGCCGAACGCACCCCGCGGGTTGACCGACGCGGGCCGCATCCGGGGCGGCGCCTGGCCGGTGCGGCCCGCTAGCTGCGGCCCGTGCTGCCCGCCCACCTGGGCCAGGGCGGCGTGGCGGCCAGGCGGCACGCCCGGGTGCTGGCTGGACGCGGTGGCCGCGAAGCCGGCCCAGGCGATGACCACGGCGACGGCCGCCGCGCATCCGCAGCACAGCATGGTGCGGAAGATGCGGGTGGTCATGATCGGATCCCCTCGGACAGGGCGGGAGAGGCTCCCGCCAACCGAGCCCGGCGGTCCTGGCCGGGCCGTGGGGTTCACCTACTGACTACATAAAGACATCGGGGCAATACGTTATGTGACTACACGACCCGTACCTACCCGGCTCAATTCCTGCTGAACGTCCCGGGCCGGAATCCTGGCCGCCCCGTCATCAATGTGGCCGCAGGCCACAGATCTGCCTGCGGTGCGATCGCCCCCTGACCGGGGGCCGAGCCGGTAAGCTGAGCGGGCCACACCACCTGGTGCAGCGCCGCCTCAGGCGGCCCGGCCTGGTCCGCCCCGGCCCGGCCCGCACCGGCCAGCTGCCGGACCGGTCCTGGAGTGCCCCCGATGATCACGCCTCACCCCGCGAAGCCGCGGGAGACCCCGCTGCGCCGCGTGCACGAGCGCCTCGGCGCGACGATGACCGATTTCGCCGGCTGGCTGATGCCACTGCGCTACCGCAGCGAGACCGCGGAGCACCTGGCCGTCCGGGCCAGCGCCGGGCTGTTCGACCTGTCCCATATGGGCGAGATCGCCGTCCGCGGGCCGGGGGCGGCCGGCGCCCTGGACTACGCCCTGACCGGCGATGCGTCCGCGATACCGCCCGGGCGGGCCCGGTACACCATGATCTGCGCGGCCGACGGCGGCATCCTCGACGACCTCATCGTCTACCGGCTCGCCGGTGAGGAGTTCCTGGTCGTGGCGAACGCCGCCAACACGCCGGTGGTGCTCACCGCGCTGCGCGACCGGGCCGCCGGGCACGACGCCCAGGTGGCCGACGACACCGACGGCTACGCGCTGATCGCCCTGCAGGGGCCGGCCGCGGCCGCCATCCTGGCCCCGCTCGCCTCCGCCGGCCTGGATGGCCTGCGGTACTACGCCAGCCAGCCTGCCCGGGTGGCCGGCCATCAGGTGCTGCTGGCCCGGACCGGCTACACCGGGGAGGACGGCTTCGAGCTGTTCGCCGCGCCCGCGGACGCGGAGCCGCTGTGGGCCGCGCTGAGCAGCGCCGGGGCCGGGGCGGGGCTGGTCCCGGCGGGCCTGGCCGCCCGGGACACCCTGCGGCTGGAAGCCGGCATGCCGCTGTACGGCAACGAACTCGGGCCCGATGTGACCCCGTACCAGGCCGGCCTGGGGCGGGTGGTCAAGCTCGGCAAGCCCGGCGATTTCGTCGGCCGCGCGGCGCTGGCCGCGGCGGCCGCGGAGGCACCCCGCCAGGTGCTGGCCGGGCTGCGCGCCGAGACCCGCCGGGTGCCCCGGCACGGATACACCGTGCTGTGGGACGGCCAGCCGTGCGGGACGGTGACCAGCGGCGCGCCCTCCCCCACCCTGGGCGTGCCCATCGCCATGGCCTACCTCGACGCCGGGGTGGCCGGCCAGGCCGCGGATGCGGAGCAGGGACGGCTCGCTACCGACATCCGGGGACGCGCCGAGCCGGCCCGGCTGACCCCGCTGCCCTTCTACCATCGGGACAGCCGTCCGCCACGATGACCTCCGGCCGGGCCCTGGCCCGCCCGGGACGAGCAGATCCGCACAGGAGAGCGACCAGATGACCGTTCCAGAGAATCTGCAGTACACCGCGGAACACGAGTGGGTGGCCATCGAGGGCAGCGTGGCCTCGGTCGGCATCACGGACTTCGCCCAGCAGGCACTGGGCGACGTGGTCTACGTCTCGGTGCCCGCAGCGGGCGAGACGGTGACAGCGAGCGAGCCGTGCGGTGAGGTGGAGTCCACCAAGTCGGTATCCGACCTCTACTCGCCAGTGGACGGTGAGGTGATCGAGGCCAACCCGGAAATCGAGGACGACCCGGGGCTGGTCAACACCGACCCGTACGGGGCGGGCTGGCTGCTCCGGATCCGGGTGGCGCAGGACGCCGAGCCGGCCGGGCTGCTCACCGCCGAGGAGTACGACGCGCTGACCAAAGAGCCCGAGTGAGTCATCCGGCCCGCGCCGGGGACCCTCCGGGCCTGGATGGCCTGCGGCGCTACAACGCCGCCACCGCGCACCTGGAGCCGCCGTTCGCGGTGGTCGACCTGGCCGCGCTGCGGGCCAACGCCGCGGACATGGCCCGCCGGGCGGCCGGCAAGCCGATCCGGCTGGCCAGCAAGTCGGTGCGGTGCCGCGCGGTGCTCGCCGACGCCCTGGCCCTGGACGGCTTCCAGGGCATCCTGGCCTTCACCCTGCCGGAGGCGCTCTGGCTGGCCGACCAGGGCAGCTGTGACGACATCGTGGTCGCCTACCCGACCGCGGACCGCGCGGCCCTGGCCCGGCTGGCCAGCTACCCGGCGGCGGCCGCGGCGATCACGGTGATGGTGGACAGCCCCGACCACCTGGACCTCATCGAGAAGGCCATCGCGGCCGTGCCCGATCCCGCCCCGGTTCAGGTGTGCATCGACATCGACACGTCCTACCTGGCGCTGGGCGGACTGGTCCGGGCGGGGGCGCGCCGCTCGCCGGTCCGCACCCCGGCCGACGCGGCAGCACTGGCCCGGGACATCCTGGCGCGGCCCGGGCTCCGGCTGGCCGGCCTGATGGCGTACGAGGCACAGATCGCCGGCGTGGGTGACAAGCCAGGCGGACGGCCGTTGTACGCACGGGCCGTTCGGCTGATGCAGGGCCGGTCGGCGGCCGAACTCGCCGCGCGGCGCGCGGCCATCGCCGACGCGGTGCGCTCAGTGAGCCCGCTGCGGTTCGTCAACGGCGGCGGCACCGGCTCCATCGAGCGGACCGCTGCCGAGGCCGCGGTGACCGAGATCGGTGCCGGGTCCGGGCTGTACCAGCCGTGGCTGTTCGACAGTTACCGCGCCTTCTCCGGCCGGCCGGCCGCGCTGTTCGCGCTGCCGGTGGCCCGGCGGCCCGGGCCGGGGGTGGCGACCGTGGCGGGCGGCGGCTACGTGGCCTCCGGGCCGGCTCGACCGGAGCCGGCTCCCGCAGCCGTACCTGCCACCCGGACTGCGGCTGGACCGCCAGGAGGGGGCGGGTGAGGTGCAGACCCCGCTGCTGGGCCGGGCGGCGGACGGGCTGCGGGTCGGCGACCGGGTCTGGTTCCGGCACGCCAAGGCCGGTGAACTGTGCGAGCGGTTCAACGAGCTTCATCTCATCGACGGCACTGCGGTCACCGGGACCGTGCCGACCTACCGCGGCGAGGGCCAGTCGTTCGGCTGAGTGGCCGCTAACGCCGGCGGCGGCGCAGGAAGGCCACGGCGCCGAGGACGACCACCCCGGCAGCCACGGCGGCCGCGGCGCCGGCCACCCCGCGCTGGACCTCGGGCCGCTGGGCCTGCTCACGGGCCCGCTCCACCGCGCGGCGGGTGAGGTTGGCCGGGCTGGCCCGCTCGGTCAGCGCGTCGATGGTGCGCGCCAGGTTCTGCCGGGTGCGCTCGATCTCCCGGAGCAGCCCATCCGGATCGCGAACCGCGACCGTGCCGTTCGCCTCGGCCATTGTCTGTTTCTCCTTTCGGCACGCAACGTGTCGTCAGTCTCCCAGGCGCCTGGCCGCTGCGCACGGCCGGCCAGCCGGCGTGCCGCAATTGTGCTCTCCTGACCGGCCGCCCGCGCCCGTTCCCGGACACGTCAGCCGCCGCGGAGGGTTGCGCAGAGCCGGGCCACGGCGGTGCTGAACGCGTGGCTCGGCGGGGTGGCGTAGCCGAGCACCAGCGCCGGGACGTGCTGGCCGCCCGGGGCGGCGGCGTAGGCACTCAGGCCCTCGATGGCCAGCCCGCGGGCCGCGGCGTCCGCGACCAGGTCCTCCTCACGCTGCCCGGCGGGCAGGTGCACGAGCACGTGCAGGCCGGCGGCGATACCCGTGACCCGCGCCTGGGGCGCTTCGCGGCGCAGCGCGGCGATCAGCATGTCGCGGCGGCGCCGGTAGGCGAGCCGGGCCTGCCGCACGTGCCGGTCATAGGCGCCGCTGGTGATGAACTCGGCCAGGGTCAGCTGATCGAGGCTGCTGCTGAACCGGCGTGCCTGGCTCTTCGCGGCCACCACGTCGTCCGCCAGCCACGCCGGCAGGACGAGCCAGCCGAGGCGCAGGCCCGGGGCCAGGCTCTTGCTGGCGGTGCCGGCGTAGGCGACGGACTCGGGGGCGAGTGCCTGCAGTGCGCCCACGGCCTGGCGGTCGTAGCGGAACTCTCCGTCGTAGTCGTCCTCGATGACCAGCGCGCGGGCCCGGGCGGCCCAGCCGGTGACCTGACGGCGGCGCCGCGGTTCCAGCGGCACGCCGAGCGGGAACTGGTGAGCCGGGGTCAGCAGCACCCCGTCCGAGCCGCCCAGCGAATCGACCACCGCGCCGCCGTCATCCACCGGCAGGGCGGTGACCCGCAGCCCTTTCGCCCCGGCGAGCTGCCCGTGCTGCGGCTGCCCGTAGCCCTCCACGGCCAGCCGCTGTGCACCGCGGCTGCACAGCACCTCGGACAGCAGCTCCAGGGCCTGGGCGAACCCGGAGCACACCAGCACGCGGTCCGGGGTAACCGTCACCCCGCGGGCGCGGGACAGGTAGCCGGCCAGCGCCGCACGCAGCTGCGGCAGGCCCCGCGGGTCACCGTAGCCGAGGGCGGTCACGGGAGCCGAGGTGAGCGCACGGCGGGCGGCGGCCAGCCAGGCCGGCCGGGGGAACGCGGCCAGGTCGGGCAGGCCCGGCCGCAGGTCATACCGGACCGTGCGGTCCGCGGTGACCGCGGGAGCGGCGGCATTCCCCGGCGGCGGGGCAGCGCCCCGGGCGACCCAGGTGCCCGCGCCCTGCCGGGCCGCCAGCCAGCCCTCGGCGATCAGCTGGCCGTACGCGTCGGCCACGGTGTTGCGGGACAGGCCCAGGTCGGCGGCGAGCTGCCGGGACGCCGGGAGCCTGGTCCCGGGGGCCAGCCGCCCGCTGCGGACAGCCTCACGCAGCGCGGACTCCAGCCCGGCGCGGAGCCGGCGGCGGCCAGCCCGAGGTACAGGTCCAGGCCAGAATTGGCCCACGAATTTGTCATCAAATTGGAGCTTACTTGCATGCCATCTAGCTCCTAGCGTGGACCTCAGCACCCCGCGAAACCAGGAGGGACATCCCCATGACCGAGACGCAGACCAGGCCGCAGATCCCGGCACGGCTCGACTTCGACACCCAGGCGGCGGTCTTCTCCCGCGCCATGAACCACCTCGATCAGGCCGCCACCAGGCAACTCGATCAGGCCGGAATCGACCACCAGCTGCGCGAGCTGGTCCGGATCCGGGTCTCACAGCTGAACGGCTGCGCCTACTGCATCGACATGCACACCAAGGACGCGCGCGCCGCCGGGGAGAGCGAGCAGCGGCTGTACGCGCTGCCCGCCTGGCGCGAGGCACCGTACTTCACCAGCCGCGAACGGGCCGCGCTGGCCTTTACCGAGGCCGTCACCCTGCTCGCGGACACCCACGTCCCGGCGGAGGCCTACCAGAGCGCCGCCGCGGTATTCACCGGCGCGGAGATGGCCGCACTGGTCGCCCTGATCGTCACCATCAACGCCTGGAACGCCATCGGCGTAGCCACCCGGACCTGGATCCCCGGCTCCTACGAGCCATGAACCTGCCTGCCGCAGGCCTCCGCACGCTGGCCGCCGACCAAGGCTACCCGCGAGTAGGGGCGGCGACGTAGGGTCATGGGCAATCGGCGGAAGGGACCTGGGCATGGCGGCACCAGTCATCGATGATCTTGAATTGCCGGTATTCGACTACACCGACCCGGACCTGGTCGGCGAGGTCTACCACCAGCGGCTGGCCGCGATCCGGGCGCAGGGCTGGCTGGCCCGCTCCCCGCTCACCTACGTGGTCCTGGACCGCGAGTCCGGCGAGTTCTTCCTGCGCACCCGGGACGCGGCCTTCCCCGGCCGCGAGATCGCCGACCTGTTCGGGATCACCGGCGGCCGACTGCGCGAGCAGATCGACGTCAACATCCTCAACCAGACCGGCGGCCGGCACCGGCGGCTGCGCGGCCTGATCAGCCCGGCGTTCACCCCGCGCGCCGCGGACCGCTGGCGGCCGGCCATGCGGGGCTTCCTGGCCGGCCTGTGGGCTGATCTCGGCGGCGCGGCCGGGTGCGAGTTCGTGTCCGCGTTCGCCAAGCCCTACCCGTCGCTGACCATCGCCGCCGTGCTCGGCGCGCCGCCCGAGGACGCGCCGCGGCTGCACGAGTGGTCCGGCTGGGTGCAGCGGCAATTCGACATCAAGGCACTGGCCACCGAGCCGGACCGGATCGAGAAGGCCGTCGGCGAACTGTACGACTACGTCGAGGCCCTGCTGCAGCGCCGCCGTCGCGAGCCCGCCGGGGACCTGATCAGCGCGCTGCTGGCGGCCGAGGACGAGGGCGAGAGACTGACCCACGCCGAGTGCGTCAACCTGGTGCTGAACGTGGTGGCCGGCGGGGTGGACACCACTCAGGCGCAGTTGTCGCACGCGATGCGCCTGTTCGCCACGCACCCCGCCCAGTGGGCCGCGCTGGCCGCCGATCCCGGCCGGGTGCCCGCCGCCGTGCAGGAGGTGCTGCGGTTCGAGCCGATCACCCCGTTCACCGCCCGGATCGCCGTCGCCGACCTGACCCACCGCGGCGTGAGGTTCCCGGCCGGCACGATCGTGGCGATCTGCGCGGAACGGGCCAACCGCGACGCCGAGGGGGGCGAGCAGTTCGATATCGGCCGGGAGACCGCCGCCCGGCTGCTGACCTTCGGAGCCGGACCGCACTTCTGCCTGGGCTCGAACCTGGCCCGCGCGGAACTGGAGGAGGCCCTGGCCTTCCTGGTCCCCCGGATGCCCGGGCTGCGCCTGGCCGCCGAGCCCCGCCTGGGCGGCGTGGAGGGCATCTACGGCATCGACTCCCTCCCCCTCGCCTGGACCTAGTCGCGCCGCTGCCACGGCCCCGGAGATGCCAGTGGTCCCCGGCGCGCCGGGCGCCGGGGACCACCAGGCAGGCCGTCAGCTGTGGGCGGCCAGGTGCCCGGCGGCGGATAACCATGAGCGCCGTACAACTTCCCGCCAATCCGGGGGAAAATCCGCACCTTTAACCGATGGGGCTGGCGCCGCGGGTCACGTAGGGTGCCTGGCATGGAGATCAGGGCAGTCATCTTCGACTGGGGCGGGACGCTCACTCCCTGGCACACCGTGGATCACGATGCGCTGTGGCGCAGCGTGTGCGGGCTGCACTTCGACGGCGGCCGGGCGGAGGAGCTGGCCGCCGCCATCCTGGCCGCCGAGCGGTCGCTGTGGGAGCTGGCCGAGACCGCGCACCGCAGCGGCACCCTGGAGGAGGTGTTCCAGCGGGCTGGGGTGACCCCCACCGACGCCCTGCTGGCCAGTTACTTCGAGGCCTGGGACCCGCACACGTTCACCGACCCCGACGTGATCGGCGTGCTGGGTGAGCTCCGGGCCCGCGGCATCAAGGCCGGGGTGCTGTCCAACACGCTGTGGCCGCGCAGCGCCCACGAGCGGGTGTTCCGCCGGGACGACGTGCTCGGCCTGTTCGACGGCGCCGTGTTCAGCAGCGAGATCCCGTGGGCCAAGCCGCACCCGGAGGCGTTCCGCGCCGCGATGGCCGCGGTCGGCGTGGACGACCCGGCCGCCTGCGTTTTCGTGGGCGACCGCCCGTACGACGACATTCACGGGGCCAAGAGCGCGGGCATGCGCGCCGTGCTGATCCCGCACAGTGAGGTACCGCCGTTCGACGGCGCGGCCCCGGACGCGGTGATCACCCGGCTGGCCGAGCTCCCGGCCGTCCTCGACGCCTGGCTGGCCGACCCGGCGTCCTGACTCAGCGGGGCGGCTCCGGGTCGCTGATCCGCTGGTCGGCGACGACCGGCCAGGGCCGCGCCGAGCCGAAGGGCGTGATCGTCCCGCGCTCGTAGCCGGTGACCTCGTGGGCCACGTCCGCGGCCGGCATGGAGAGCCGGCTGACGCCGAGATCGCGCTGCGGGCCAGTCCGGCTGCTGGCCGCCGAGGTCACGCTGCGGCAGTTCCAGCACCAGCGCCGCCAGCGGCTCAGCCACGGCGTCCAGGTCGGCGGCGCGCAGCAGCCGGCGGCGCCGCCGGTCGGCGTGCACCGCCGCCTGCTGCGCCATGGTCCCGCTGGGCAGGAACACCGCGGCCGGCTTGCCGAGCAGCTAGAGCCGCCAGAAGTCCAGCGGGTCCCGGCCGGGCCGGAACCCGGCGGCGGCCGCGACGCCGGCCGCGTCCCGGAAGCGCGCGCCGACCTGCCCGGGCAGGTGCGCGTCACTGCCGAACGACAGGGCGCGGCCGCCCGCCTCGCGCCACCACCGGAGCAGGCCGGCCGAGGCGAGCGGGCTGGCCGTGTTGACCTCCAGCACCCGGCCGGACCGGGCGAGCGCCGCCAGCACGGCCCGGTACTCCTCCTCGAACGCGCCCTCGGCGTACTCCCCCGCCGCGGCCGGCCAGTACCTGCGGGGGAAGTCCAGGTGGGCGAGGACCTCGAACAGGCCGCTGCCCTCGATCAGCGCGAGTACCTCGGTGAAGTACCGGCGCATCACCGGGCGGGCCGACCGGCCGTCCAGCAGCGAGCTGGCGTACACCAGGCGCCCCCCGCTGGGCAGCGTATGCACCGAGCCCAGTACCCGGTCGAACTGGCCGGACCCCAGCACCGCGGTGGCGCTGCCGGCGAACAGGTGCGGCTCGCCCGCCTCCACGCCGGACAGGATCCGCAGCGCCGGGTACCGGTCCCGGCACTCGCCCAGGCTAGCGAGGTACCCGGGGACGTCGAGCGGGCGGATCCGGTGCTGGGTGTTGGGCGCGACGCCGGCCACCCGCAGCGCGTCGCCGGGGCCGGCCGTGGTGAAGTCGAGGTGCTCGGTGAACGCCACCGATCCGATGCCCAGTTCGATGGCCCGCTCGCAGGCGGCAGCCATCGACGCACCCGGGCCGGTGTCGTGGGACCACTGCGAGTGAACGTGATTGTCCGGCGGGGGCACCCAGGAACGCCCGCGGTGCCCGGTGGTGGGGCCGATGGGATTTGAACCCATACTGCCAGGATCCTAAGTCCTGTGCCTCTGCCATTGGGCTACGGCCCCGGGCGCCCCGCGCCTGCACGGCGGGGGAGGTCAGCTGGCTCGTGTCAGGCCGCGAGGTCCTTGCGCAGCCGCTCCACGTGACCGGTCGCCTTCACGTTGTAGTAGGCCCGCTCCACCGTGCCGTCCGCGGCAATCACGAAGGTGGACCGGATCACCCCGGTGGTCTTCTTGCCATACATCATCTTCTCGCCATAGGCCCCGTAGGCCTGCATCACCTCGCGGCCGGGATCGGCGAGCAAAGTGAAATTCAGCGATTCCTTATCCCGGAATTTGGACAGCTTTTCCGGGCTATCCGGAGAGATACCGAGCACGGTCAGGCCGGCCCCGCCGAGCGCACCGAGGTTGTCCCGGAAATCGCAGGCTTGCTTGGTGCACCCCGGTGTCATCGCCGCCGGGTAGAAGTAAACGATCACCCGCTGGCCGCGCAGTGAGGACAGGCTCACCGTCTTGCCGTCCGCATCTGCCAGCGAAAACTCCGGCGCCAGATCGCCTGGCGCCAGCTTGTGCTCGATCACGCGCGCTCCCTCCGGAAAGGACGACCCCACGTTACCGGGCGCGCCGCGCTGACGCGGCCGGATGTTACGACCCCCTTACGCGGATTGCGAGGCACCGGTAGCCCGGGCCGGCCGCCGCGTAATGTCCCCGCCGGGTGGCGGGGGATTGCTCGTGAATGCGTGTGATGTACGGCAATCGCCAACCCAAGGAGGAGCTAGCGTGTTCCCGCAGTTGAAGGCCCGCCGGGCGGGCGTTCCCCCCGAGGGGACAACCCCGGCCTGGCCCGCACAGGCCACCCGCTCCGGCGTGCCGGCCAGGGCAGTCCGCCCGCTGAGCTTCGCCGCCGTGGCGGTTGCCGCCGCAGTGACCGTGGCCGGGTGTAAGCCCGGCACCCTCAGCAGCGCGTCGGGCTCGCAGTTCGGCGCTACCTCGTCGTCCCTGACGTCCCAGGCCCTGCAGCTGGCCGCGCAGCAGACCCAGCAGGTCAACTCGCTCAGCGCCGGACTGCAGATCCAGGCCACCGGCGGGCTCAACGCCAGCATGGTCGGCAACCTGAACGAGGTACTCAGCCCCACCCCGATGATCTCGGTCAGCGGGAACGCCGGCTCGCTGGGCAACGTGCGCATCATCCTGGACAACGGGACCGCCTACCTGCGCAGCCCGTTGGTGCGGCACGCCTACGGCAAGCCGTGGATCATGGGCTCCTACGCCGGCATGAGCAGCAGCTCCGGCCTCAACCTCGGCTCGCTGCTCGGGCTGCTGCAGGCCAGCAACCCGATGACGCAGACCCAGCTGCTGCGCTACGGCACGAACCTGCGTGTGATGGGGCACGCCTCGTGGGACGGCGCGCGCAGCACCGAGTACGGCGGCCACTACATGCTGTCGTCCCTGCTGCGCCAGCTCAGCTCCAGCTCGGGCATGCGCCCGATGGTGGCTTCGTGGATGAACAGCGGCATCCAGATGACCCGGTTCCGGGTCTGGACGGACTCCAGCCACATGGTGCGCAAGCTGGTGCTGATCGAGGTGGCCGGCAACACCACGATCACCATCACGCTGACGGTGAACTCGTTCAACCAGCCGATGCGGATCAACACCCCGCCGCGCGCCATGGTGATCATCCTGCCCGGCACGACCACCACCACGCCGACCACCACCCCGACCGTGCCGCCGACCCTGACGCCGACGGCCCGGCCGACGATCACGACCGTGCCCACCCCGATGGCCACCGTCCCGGCGACCAGTACCCCCATCCCGGGTGCCACCAGCACCCCGGCCGCGGCCGCCCCGTCCGGCATGCCCACCCACTGGTGAGCTAGCCGAGCGGGCTAACCGCACGCGAAAGGCCCGCCGGACCCGGGATCGCTACCCGGGAACGGCGGGCCTTTCGCCGTGCTCAGCCCGGGGTACTCAGTCGCCGAGCAGCGCGGCGATGACCGGGGCGAGGGCGCGGAGCGCCCGGGCCCGGTGGCTGATCCGGTCCTTGTCCGCGGGGGTCATCTCCGCCGTGGTGAGCACGGCGCCATCCGGGACGAAGATGGGGTCGTAGCCGAAGCCGTTAAGGCCGCGGGGCCCGGCGGCCAGCGAGCCCTCCACCAGGCCCTCGGTGACGTGCTCCGGGCCGGACGGCAGGACGAGCGCGGCGGCGCAGGCGAAGTGCGCCCCCCGGCGGCCGGGCGGCACGTCGGACATCTGCCCGAGGACCAGACGCAGGTTGGCCTCATCGTCGCCGTGCCGCCCGGACCAGCGGGCGGACAGCACGCCGGGCATGCCGTTCAGCGCGTCCACGCACAGGCCGGAGTCGTCGGCGACCGCGGGGCGCCCGGTGAAGGCGGCCACCGCCCGGGCCTTGAGCAGCGCGTTCTCGGCGAAGGAGAGCCCGGTCTCGGCGACGTCGGGCATGTCCGGGTACTCCTCCAGGTCTCCCGCATCCACCGGGACATGACCGGCTTCCAGGATCCGGCGCAGCTCGACGAGCTTCTCCGGGTTCCTGGTGGCCAGGATGAGCTTGCTCCCCATCCTGGTCACCGCCCCGCGGGCGCGGGCCGCGTGCGCACCGGCCCGGCGCTCACCGGCCGGGGACTTCCCGGGCGAGCGCGTCCCGCTGGATCCGGGTCAGCTCGGCGCAGCCGGCCACCCCCAGGTCGAGCAGGCTGGTCAGCAGGTCCCGGCCGAACGGCTCACGCTCGGCGGTGCCCTGGATTTCGACGAACTGGCCGTCGCCGGTGCACACCACGTTCATGTCCGTCTGCGCGGCGGAGTCCTCCTCGTAGCACAGGTCCAGCCGGGGCTGGCCGTCCACGATGCCGACGCTCACCGCGGCGACCGAGCCGACCAGGGGATCGCCCTTGCAGCGCTTGCGGCCCCGTAGCCAGGCGACCGCGTCGGCCAGCGCGACGTAGCCGCCGGTGATCGCGGCGGTCCGGGTACCGCCATCGGCCTGCAGCACGTCACAGTCGATGACGATGGTGTTCTCCCCCAGGGCCTTGGCGTCCACGCAGGCCCGCAGGGACCGGCCGACCAGCCGGGAGATCTCCTGGGTGCGGCCGCCGAGACGGCCCTTGACCGATTCCCGGTCGCCGCGCGTGTTGGTGGCCCGGGGCAGCATGGCGTACTCGGCCGTGACCCAGCCGAGCCCGCTGCCGCGGCGCCAGCGGGGCACGTCCTCGGTGGCACTCGCGGCGCACAGCACCCGGGTGGACCCGAACTCGACAAGCACCGAGCCTTCCGCGTGGTCCAGCCAGCCGCGGGTCATCTTTATCTCGCGCAGCTGGTCGTCGCTGCGCCCATCGGGTCGGGACATGCCCGACAGCCTATGGCAGCCGCCGGCCAGGCGAGGCGCACCAGAGGCGTGTCCCTCGGGCTAACTAACACCGCTAGCTGGCCGCGCGGTCGTGCGCGCCGCCGGAGATCCACTGGTAGACCCGGCCGACCCCGCCGGCCAGTTCCGTGCTCGGCCACCAGCCAAGATCCCGTTCGGCGCGGCTGGCGGCCAGCGCGCTGCGCAGCAGCTCACCGGGACGGGGCGGGCCGAACCGAGGCGACAGGGGCTGCTCCGCCACGCCGGAGATGATGTCCACCAGGTCGAGGACGCTGACCTCCACCCCGGTCCCGATGTTCCAGGTCCCGGGGCGGCCGGCGTCGGCGGCGGCCAGGAAGGCGCTCACCGCGTCGGCCACGTAGACGTAATCGCGGGTCTGGCTCCCGTCCCCGTACACCGTGGGGCGCTGCCCGGCCAGGGCGGCCCCGCAGAAGATGGGGATCACGCCGGACTCGCCGCCAGGATCCTGCCGCGGCCCGTACACGTTGGCCAGCCGGAGGATGGAGTGCCGGGTGCCGTGCAGCCGGTTGTACAGCCCGATGTACTGCTCGGCGCAGTACTTGGCGATGCCGTACGGGGACTCCGGCAGCGGCAGCACGTCCTCGCGGGACGGGATCGCGGCGTTCCGGCCGTACAGCGCCCCGCCGGAGGAGGCGAACAGCACCCGGGCCCCGGTGGCCCGGGCCGCCTCCAGCACGTTCACCGTGCCGACCACGTTGACCTCAGCGTCCCGGGCGGGGGCATCCACCGACGAGCGGACATCGATCTGCGCGGCCAGGTGGCAGATCAGCTCCGGCCGGGCGTGGCGGACCAGCCGGGCCAGCGCGCCCGCGTCGGCGATGCTCACCTTGCGCAGTTCGGCGTGATCGTCGAGCCGCCCGGCCCGGCCGGCCGAGAGGTCGTCGGCCACGATCACGTCATCGCCCCGGGCCAGCAGTCCGTCGGTGAGGTGAGAGCCGATGAAGCCGGCGCCGCCGGTCACGAGTACCCGCATGCTTGCTCATCCTAGGCGCTGCCCCGCCCCGGCCCGGCTCAGCCGAGATCCAGCTCCAGCCCGGAGCGGGCCAGGGTGAGCGGGCCGCGGTAGGAGCCTGCCGCCTCGGCCTGGCTGCGCTCCCGGTCGTTCCACGGCACCAGGTGGGTGAGCATCAGGTGCCCGGCACCGGCCCGGGCGGCGTGCTCGCCCGCCTGCCGGGCCGTCAGGTGCAGGCCTTCCGGCAGGTCCGGCCCGGCGGCGAAGGAGGCCTCGCACAGCAGCAGGTCCACGTCGCGGGCCAGGCCGACCAGGGCATCGGACACGCCGGTGTCGGCGGAGTAGGCGAGCGCCCGGCCGCCCGCCTCGATCCGGAAGCCGAACGTCTCCACCGGGTGGTTCACGTGCGCGACCGTGACCCGGAGCGGCCCGATGTCACGGGTGCCCGGTTCCAGGGTGGTGAAGCCGAAGGCCGCGCTCATCCCGGGATGCTCATCCATGTCGTAGGCGTGGGCCATCCGGCGCGCCGTGCCGGCCGGGCCGTACACCGGGATCTGCGGGGCCGGCCCGTCCGGCCGGTAGGTCCGCGCCACCCAGTAGCCGCACAGGTCCAGGCAGTGGTCGGCGTGCAGGTGGCTCAGGCAGACCGCGTCGATGCCGTCCAGGCTGGCGTGGCGCTGCAGCGGCCCGAGGGCCCCGCTGCCCAGATCGATCAGGAGCCGGAAGCCCTGTTCCTCGATGAGGTAGCAGGACGCCGGGCTGTCCGGCCCGGGAAAGGACCCGGAGCAGCCGACGACGGTGAGCCGCACCGGCTTAATCCCGTCCGACCAGGGCGATCTGGCGGCTCTGGGCCACCAGGCGCCCCTCGCTGTCCCAGACCTCGGACTCCTCGTCGAACCAGCCGCCGCTGACGTGCCGGCACCGGGCGGCGACGCGGAGCAGCCCCGGGGCGGGCACCGCGCGCATGTGCCAGGTCAGCTCGACCGTCGGCGACCAGCCGACGACCCGGAGGCCGAATACCACCGGCGGCATCGCGTCCACGGCCAGCGCGAGCAGGTAGGCGTCCGGGTCGCGGTGCTCGCGCAGCTGAAAGTAGCCGCGCATCTCCGGCGTCCCGGCGGGCCGGCCGTGCACCCACCCGGTGGTGGCCGGGTCCAGCCGCAGGTCGATCTGCGTAGCGTAACCGCTGAAGGCCCGGGGGCCCTGCGCGTCCTGGATGTCCTCGCACTCCGCGACGGGCGGCAGCCGGGGCGGCTCGCCGGTCCAGGACAGCCCGCTGACGTCGCCTGGGTCGCCGAGCGCCCCGGTGGTGACGGTGGTCTCCAGCACCGGGCGGCCGTCCTGGATCAGGGTGGCCCGGGCGGTGGCCGCCACCTTCCCGTGTTTCAGCCAGGTCACGTCGGCATAGGCCGGCTCGGGCCGGG
This sequence comes from uncultured Actinomycetes bacterium, assembly GCA_963829725.1. Lineage (GTDB taxonomy): Bacteria > Actinomycetota > Actinomycetes > Streptosporangiales > Streptosporangiaceae > RYN-230. The sequence goes on from CAWHJW010000005.1 coordinate 430,425, forward strand.
GCGCGCGCAGGAAGTGCGCGCTGGTCGCGACCGGGTACGGGTGCGGCGAGGAATCCAGCACCGCGCGCAGCACGCTGGCCAGCAGCACGCCGCCGTTCACCGCGCCCGCGATGGCGAACCGCTCGTCGGGCCGCACCACGTAACGGCCATCGGCCACCCGCCGGGCCGCCGTCGCCTCATCGAACGCGGTCGCCGGGTCGTCCGGCCCCCTCACGCCCACAACTGGCCTTCCAGCCGCTCCTCGGCCTCCTCCAGGGTGCCGGAGTAGGCGCCGGTGGAGAGGTACTTCCAGCCGCCGTCGGCCACGATGAAGGCGATGTCGGCCCGCTGGCCGGCCGCCTGCGCCTTGGCCGCCATGCCCAGCGCGGCGTGCAGCGCCCCGCCGGCCGAGATGCCCGCGAAGATGCCTTCGTAGTCCAGCAGTTCCCGGGTCCGCCGCAGCGCGTCCGCCGAGGCCACCGAGAACCGGGTGGTCAGCACCGACTCGTCGTACAGCTCAGGGACGAACCCCTCATCCAGGTTGCGCAGCCCGTAGACCAGCTCGCCATACCGCGGCTCGGCGGCCACGATGGCTACTCCCGGCACGTGCTCGCGCAGGTAGCGGCCGGCGCCCATGAGCGTGCCGGTGGTGCCCAGCCCCGCCACGAAATGGGTGATACCGGGCAGGTCGGCGAGCAGTTCCGGCCCGGTGGTCTCGTAGTGGGCCCGGGCGTTCGCCTCGTTGCCGTACTGGTAGAGCATGACCCACTCGGGATGCTCCTCGGCCAGCCGGCGGGCCACCCGGACGGCCTCGTTGGAGCCGCCGGCCGCCGGCGAGTAGATCACCTGCGCGCCGAACATCTCCAGGATCTGCCGGCGCTCGGCCGAGGTGTTCTCCGGCATCACGCAGATCATCGCGTAGCCACGCAGCCTGGCCACCATGGCCAGCGAGATGCCGGTGTTGCCCGAGGTGGGTTCCAGGATGGTCGCCCCGGCGGCGAGCAGCCCGTCCTTCTCGGCCTGCTCGATCATGAAGAACGCCGCGCGGTCCTTCACCGAGCCGGTCGGGTTGCGGTCCTCCAGCTTGGCCCACAGCCGCACGTCCGGGGCCGGGGACAGCCGGGGCAGCCCGACCAGCGGGGTGTGGCCGACCGAGTCGAGCAGGGATTCGTAGCGCATCCGGTATCCCGCCCGGGTCAGGCCGCCCCGCCTGCCACGGCCGGCAGCACGGTCACCGTGTCGCCGTCCTTGACCGGCGTCTCCAGGCCGCCGAGGAAGCGGACGTCCTCGTCGTTCAGGTACACGTTGACGAACCGGCGCAGCCCGGCGTCGTCCTGCAGCCGGTCACGCAGCCCGCCGTAGCGGGCGTCAAGGTCGCCGATCAGCTCGGCGAGCGTGCCGCCCGCCCCCTCGACCGACTTGGCGCCGCCGGTATAGGTGCGCAGGATCGTCGGAATACGGACTTCGATGGCCATGAACGACACTCCAGGTCAACGGTCAGTGTGCGGGGCCGTCCCAGGCGCCGGTAACGGCCGTCACCGGGTGCCAACGGCATGCCGCGCACGATCATTCCGGGACCGGCTCACCCGCTACGGCGGTGATCCGGACTTCTTCTTCGGTGACGGTCCCGTCCACGATGCGGAACGAGCGGAACTCCACGTCATCCGGGTCGCGGGTGGACACCAGGACATAATGGGCGCCCGGCTCGTTCGCGTAGGCGATGTCGGTCCGGGACGGGTAGGCCTCGGTGGCCGTGTGCGAATGGTAAATGACCACCGGCTCCTCGTCCCGGTCGTCCATCTCCCGCCAGACCCGGAGCAGCTCCATCGAGTCGAACTCGTAGAACGTCGGCGAACGCTGGGCGTTCAGCATGGGGATGAACCGCTCCGGGCGGTCGGTGCCGGCCGGGCCCGCGATCACCCCGCACGCCTCGTCGGGATGGTCGGCCCGGGCATGCGCCACGATCTTGTCCCGCAGCGCGGAATGGAGCGTCAGCATGGCTCCGAGCGTAGCCGCACCACCCCGGTGGCCAGCGGGGCGGCGTGGCCGGGCCCGGCTCACCACAGCGCGCGCACCAGGGTTTCCTGGAGGTAGGTAAGCCAGTCGTAGACCCACAGGTAGGCCGACCGGGGGTCGGCCGGATCCAGGTCCGCGGTCCGCTGGTCGTAGTCATCGGTGATGGACAGCCGCACCCCGAGGGCCAGCCGCACATCGTTGAGCGCACGGAGCCAGGTCTGGGCGTCCTCCCCGGACAGCTCCACCCGGCCGCCCTCGGGCGGCAGCGTGTCCAGCACGGTGCGGGCCGCCGCTACCTTCCCGGAGCGCAGGTCCGGCTCGGTGAACCGGCGGAACTCCCCCGCCGCCTCGGTGTCTTCGGCGTATGCGTCCGGCAGCAGCCGGGCCAGCACGGGATCCTCCGGCGGCGTGTCCGGGCCCGCGCCGAGCAGGCCGGACAGGTCATCCAGCGGGTTGCCGGTCCCGCCCGGCCCGGCGGCGGGCGGGCGCGCCGGGTCCGCCTCCCCGGCGACCAGTTCGGCCACCTGGCTGACCAGGGCCCGGATGACGCCGGCCTGGGACGGCTCGAAACGAGCGGCCACCCGGCCCTTCCTCAGCGTCCGGAAGCCGTCCACCTCACCTGTCTCCCCTGACCCGGCCGTGGCGGGATCGCTCACTTGTCGTGACTCACGGTGGCCCACAGGCCGTAGCCGTGCAGGACCTCCACGTCGCGCTCCATGGATTCCCTGGTGCCGGCGGAGACCACGGCCTTGCCCTTGCGGTGCACGTCGAGCATGAGTTTCTCAGCCTTGCGCCGCGAGTACCCGAAGACCTGCTGGAATACGTAGGTCACGTAGGACATGAGGTTGACCGGGTCGTTCCACACGATGGTGACCCACGGCGTGTCGGGGACGACTTCCTGCCTTGTCTCCGGCCGCTTGACTTCTGCTGGTGCCACGCTCACCGGCGCTCACCTCCCTCGGTGCTGACTGCTAGTCTCTCAGCCCGGCGGCCCGGGGATGCCATCCGGCTGACACCGCCGGGCAGTGGCATCCGTAGTCTTGCTGCTCGTGACGCCTCAGACCGCCGACGCCAGCACGGCGCTGCTCACCGACCGCTACGAGCTGACCATGCTGACCGCCGCGCTGCATAGTGGGGCCGCCGGGCGGCGCGCGGTGTTCGAGGTGTTCGCCCGCGCCCTGCCCAATGGGCGGCGCTACGGGGTGGTGGCCGGCACCGGCCGGTTCCTGGACGCGCTGGAGCACTTCACGTTCGGCCGCCGCGAGCTGGCGTTCCTGCGCGAGGCCGGGATCGTGGACGAGCCGGCCCTGCGCTACCTGGAGTCCTTCCGGTTCAGCGGGGACATCTGGGGCTACGGGGAAGGGGACTGCTACTTCCCCGGGTCACCGATCCTGGTGGTGGAAGCCCCGTTCGCCGAGGCTGTCGTGCTGGAGACGCTCGCGCTGGCCATCCTCAACCACGACTCCGCCATCGCGTCGGCCGCGTCCCGGATGGTGACCGCCGCGGACGGCCGGCCGCTGATCGAGATGGGCTCGCGGCGCACCCATGAGATGGCCGCGGTGGCCAGTGCCCGGGCCGCCTACCTGGCCGGCTTCGGGTCCACCTCGAACCTGCGGGCCGGCCGCGACTACGGCATCCCCACCAGCGGCACCAGCGCGCATGCGTTCAGCCTGGTGCACGACAGTGAGCGGGACGCCTTCCGCGCCCAGGTGGCCGCGCTGGGCACCGGGACCACGCTGCTGGTGGACACGTTCGACGTGGCCCGGGCGGTGCGCGCCGCCGTGGAGCTGGCCGGGCCGGAGCTCGGCGCGGTGCGGATCGACAGCGGCGACCTGCCCATGGTGGCCCGCCAGGTCCGGGAACTGCTGGACGAGCTGGGCGCGCGGCGGACCCGGATCGTGCTCAGCGGCGACCTGAACGAGTATTCGATCGCGGCGCTGGCGGCGGCCCCGGTCAACGGGTACGGGGTAGGCACCTCGCTGGTCACCGGGTCCGGGGCGCCCACCGCGGCGCTGGTCTACAAGCTGGTGGCCCGGGCCCTGGAGGCGAGCGGGGACGGGCAGCTGCGCCCGGTGGCCAAGCGGTCGGTCGGCAAGCCCGGCCGCGGCGGCCGGAAATGGGCCACCCGCCAGCTCGACGAGCGGGGCACCGCCAGCGCCGAGGTGATCACCACGGACCCGGCGGCGCAGCCTGCCGGGCGGCCGCTGCTGCGGCTGCTGGTGCGGCGTGGGGAGATCGTCGGCCGGGAGCCGCTGCTGGAGGCCCGGGAGCGGCACCGCCAGGCGCTGGCCGAGCTGCCGGCCCACGCGGCCCAGCTGTCCCGCGGCTACCCGGCGATCCCGACTGTCTTCCGGCCCGACGACGGGAACGGCACGGAGGCGTAGCCGGCGGGCGGCACCGGGACGCCGTCCGGCAGCTGGTCCCCGGCCTGCCGGGAACCGCCGTCCAGCACCAGCCCCCGGGCCTGCGCGGGGGCGCCTCCGGTGGTGAACGCGCGCCGGTAGGCCTGGGGGGTGGTACCGCGCCAGGCCCGGAAATGATGCCGCAGCGTGGCCGCGTTGCCGAAGCCGGCCCGTCCGGCGATCAGGTCCAGGCTGGCGTCGGTCTCCTCCAGGAGCTCGGCGGCGAGCAGGATGCGCTGGCCGGTCAGCCAGCGCAGCGGGGTGGTCCCCGTCTCGGCGACGAAGCGCCGGGCGAAGGTGCGCTCAGACATCCGGGCCCGCCCGGCCAGCTGGCGGATGGTGAGCGGCTCGGCGAGGTGGCGCTGCATCCAGCCGAGGAGGCCGGCCAGCGTGTCGCAGGACGGCATGGCGACGGGCCGGTCCACGTACTGGGCCTGGCCGCCGTCCCGGTGCGGCGGCACCACCATCCGCCGGGCGATCCCGTTCGCCACCCGGGAGCCCTGCTCCTTGCGCACCAGGTGCAGGCAGGCGTCCACGCCCGCCGCGGTGCCCGCGCTGGTGATCACCGGGTCGTCGTCCACGTAGAGCACCGCCGGGTCCACCTTGGCGGCCGGGTACCGAAGCGCCAACTCCCCGGCGTGCCGCCAGTGCGTCGTGCACGGCCGGCCGTCCAGCAGGCCCGCGGCGCCGAGCGCGAAGGCGCCGTTGCACACGCTGAGCACCCGGGCGCCCCGCGCGACCGTGCCGCGCAGCGCCGCGATCAGCGGCTCAGGGAACACCGGCGCCTGGAGGTCGTACAGGCGGTCATCGGACACCGCCGAGACCACCACGAGATCCGCCGCGGCCAGCCGCTCCAGCCCATGCATCGCATGCACCGTGAACCGCGCCCCGGCCGAGGAACGCAGCGGGCCCGGCTCCCCGGCAACGACCGCGAAGTCGTAGTCCGGCAGCCCGTCATCGGTCCGGTCGACCCCGAAGACCTCGCACACCACCCCCAGCTCAAACGGGGTGAATTCGTTCACGATCACGACGGCCACGTTACGGAGCATCAGGTCACCAGCCTCGCCCGGGAAGATCCTCGCGGCCCCGGCACCGGGCCGGGCCCGCTGCGATGATGGCAGGATATCGCGGTTATAGGTCAGCACTGCCACTGGCCGGGCCGGGGCCGGCCAGGCAGGCTGATGGGTATGACGCCTCACGCTGACCCGTATGGCGGCACCGCCCGGCCCACGGCGGGCCGCGCCCTCCGGCGGCTGGCCCGGAAGGTGGCGGCGGTGCTAGCCGAGTGCCACTACGCCCAGGCCCGGATGCTGCAGTTGCGGATGAATCCCGACCGCTACGTGCTCGGCGGCGGGCAGGCACCGGGCACCTATGCGGAATTCCTGTTCCGCACCTCCGGCTGGCTGCCGCACGAGCCGCCCGCCGGTAAACGCTGCGCGGCCCGGCCGGGCCGCCACTAGCCTGGCCGGACGCATCCCAGTGCGCAGAAGGTCGCCGGCCCGCTGGCCACCCTCGGGGTGGCCGGCCAGGTTCGCGAGCTGCCCGTGCTGGCCAGCGGCGCGCACCGGGTGGATGCCGGCCGCGCGGCGGCCCTGCTCGGCGCGGAGCGGGTCCGGCGGGCCGATCCGGACTTCGCCCAGACAGCTACCGGGCAGGTCATCGGCGGGGTGGCGCCGGTCGGCCATCCGCAGCCGCTGCGCACCCTGGTGGACGCCTGGTGCCGGGCCGATGCCCTACGCTCGGTCTGTGCGCGCGCTGGTGATCGTCGATGTGCAGAACGACTTCTGCGAGGGCGGGTCCCTCGCGGTGACCGGGGGCGGCGAGGTGGCCCGCAAGATCAGCCGCTACACCGCGGCCGGCGACTACCCGCACGTGGTCGCCTCGCGCGACTATCACGTGGACCCGGGCGGCCACTTCTCGGCCGAGCCGGACTTCGCGAGATCGTGGCCGCCGCACTGCGTGGCCGGCACGCCCGGCGCGGACTTCCACCCGGACCTGGACACCAGCCGGATCGAGGCGGTATTCAGCAAGGGCGCGCACGAGGCCGCGTACAGCGCCTTCGAGGGCGCCGATGCAGCGGGCACGCCGCTGGCGGACTGGCTGCGCCAGCGCGGGGTGACCGGCGTTGACGTGACCGGCATCGCCACCGACTACTGCGTCCGGGCCACCGCCATCTCGGCGGCGCAGCAGGGCTTCGCCACGCGAGTGCTGCTGGACCTGACGGCAGGCGTGGACCCCGCCACCACACAGCAAGCCATTGACGCTATGCGCGCGGCCGGTGTCACCCTCGCCGGAGAGGCCGTTATGCCCTAGGGATGTTCCGGCGCGGCCCGGCGCGGCGCTCAGTCGTGTCCGGACGGCAGCCCCTCGTAGATCCGCTTGCAGTCCGGGCAGACCGGGAACCGCTTGGGGTCCCGGCTGGGCACCCACACCTTGCCGCACAACGCGATCACGGGAGTGCCGGTCACCGCACTGTTGACGATCTTGTCCTTTTCGACGTAGTGCGCGAACCGCTCGTGATCACCGTCGCCGAACGAGGTATCGGACGTGGTGCCGGTGTCCTCGCGGGTGCCGGTATCAGGAAGAACCTCGGTGCTCACGACACAAGAGTGTACCCGGCCCCGCCGGCGGGGCGGGGCGCGCCGAAGGCGTGTCCCTGCGAGCCAGCGAATCGCGGGGGGTTCGGGGGGCGCCCCCGGGCCAGCACTGCTAGTTCAGCGCGGGGTCGTCGGGGTAGTTGGCCACCATCGCGAGGTTGCCGCCCTGCCTGCGCAGCACCACCTTCCACAGCCGCTCCGGCTCGGCCGCGAAGGCGTCCGCGGGCTCCCCGGACAGCACGTACCAGGCGCCCTCGTCGATCTCGGCCTGCAGCTGCCCTGGCGCCCAGCCGGCGTAGCCCGCGAACACCCGGAACGAGGCGATCCCCCCGGCGAGCAGTTCCGGCGGGACATCCAGGTCCACCAGGCCGACCCGGGACATCACCGCCGAGCCGTCCAGGGCCCGCCAGCCCACCGGCTCCGTATCGCCGGGCACGATGGCCAGCGCGAGCGCGCTGTTGGGCGCGACCGGGCCGCCGCGGAACACCACCGACGGCCCCGTCACCAGGTCGGTCCAGGATTGCAGTACCTGGCCGACCGGCACCTCGGTGGGCCGGTTCAGCACGACGCCCAGCGTGCCCTCCTCGGCCTCGTCCTCCACCACCAGGACGACGGTGCGCCGGAAGTTCGGGTCACCGAGCAACGGCGTGGCCACCAGCAGCCGGCCGGAGAGATCCTCCTGCATGCTTCCATTCTGGCCGACGCGGCGGAGTGGGGCGGGGCCTGCGGCGGCGCGGCGCCCGTCCGGTCAGGGGCGGCTGGCTGGCCGGCCGCCCGCCGCGTCGCGGACCGCGGCCGCCACCGCCGAGGACACGTCCGGGTTGAACACCGACGGGATGATGTAGTGCGGGCCCAGCTCAGCGGGCGATACCACCCCGGCCAGCGCCCGGGCCGCAGCCACCAGCATGTCGTCGGTGACCGTCCGGCTCTGCGCGTCCAGCAGGCCGCGGAACACGCCCGGGAAGGCGAGCACATTGTTGATCTGGTTCGGGTAATCGCTCCGCCCGGTGGCCACCACGGCCGCGTGCTGCTCCGCCTCGTCCGGTTCAACCTCGGGATCGGGGTTGGCCAGCGCGAACACGATGGCGTCCTCGCGCATGGCCGCCACGTCGGCCCCGGTGAGGATATGCGGGGCGGAAAGCCCGATGAACACGTCCGCGTCCCGCAGCGCACCCGCCAGGTCGCCGTCGTAGCCGGCCGCGTTGGTGTGCTCGGCCACCCAGCGCAGGTTGTCGTTCATCCCCGGCCGGCCCGGGTACAGGGCGCCCTGGTCGTCGCAGACCACCACATCCGAGGCGCCGGAGGCGAGCAGCAGCCGCAGCACCGCCGTCCCGGCCGCGCCCGCGCCGGATATCGCGATCCGGACGGCGCCCAGTTTCTTGCCCACCACCCGGAGCGCGTTGGTGAGCGCCGCCAGCACCACGATGGCCGTGCCGTGCTGGTCGTCGTGGAACACCGGGATGTCCAGCAGCTCGCGCAGCCGCCGTTCTACCTCGAAGCACCGCGGGGCGCTGATGTCCTCCAGGTTGATCCCGCCGAAGGCGGGCGCGATGACCTGCACGGTGCGCACGATCTCGTCGGTGTCCTGGGTGTCCAGGCACACCGGCCAGGCGTCGATGCCCGCGAACCGCTTGAACAGCGCGGCCTTGCCCTCCATCACCGGCATGGCCGCGTAGGGGCCGATATTGCCCAGGCCCAGCACCGCCGAGCCGTCACTGACCACGGCCACGGAGTTGCGCTTGATGGTCAGCCGGCGCGCGTCCTCGGGGTTGCGGGCGATGGCCATGGACACCCGGGCCACCCCGGGCGTGTAGGCCATGGACAGGTCGTCCCGGTTGCGCAGCGGCACCTTGACCGAGGTCTCGATCTTGCCGCCGAGGTGCATCAGGAAGGTGCGGTCGCTGACCTTGCTGAGCGTGACGCCGTCGATGGCGCTGAGCGCCGCCACGATCGCCTCCGCGTGCTCGGTGTCCCGGGCCGCGCAGGTCACGTCCACCCGCAGCCGCTCGTGGCCGAACGGGGCCACGTCCAGCCCGGTGACCGCGCCGCCGGCCTGCTCGACCGCGTGGGTGAGCCCGCTGACGGCCCGCCCCCGCGATGGCACCTCGAGCCGCACAGTGATCGAATACGAGACGCTGGGCGCTACCGACACGTCTCTCCCGCCTTCCGCCCGCCCTCGCTGACGGAGGGCACACCGCCGTGGTGCAGGACCTAATCGTGCCATCAAGCGCCGGGTGATCTCGCCGGGCGGGCCGCAGACGGCGGCCCGGCACCTCCCGGCGCGTACCCTGCAGGTGTGCCCAACCCAGGACCATCAGCGGCCGGCGCCGCCGCGGCCCCGGCCATCGACGTGACCAGGCTGCGGGTGGCCATCGCCCGGGTGTCGCGCAGCCTGCGCCTGGCACGAGCTGGCCGGCCTGACGCCGACCCAGCTGTCCGCACTGGCCACCGTGGACCGGGCCGGGCCGCTCCGCCTCGGCGACCTCGCGGCCGCCGAGAAGATCGCCCCGTCCACGCTGACCCGGATGGTCACCGTGCTGGAGGACCGCGGTTACGTGCAGCGGGCCGCGGTGCCCGGCGACGCCCGGGCCAGCACGCTGGTGATAACCCCGGCGGGGCACGCCATCCTGGAGCGGATCAGGCAGGACACGGCCACCCAGCTGGCGGACAGCCTGCGGGCGCTCAGCCCGGAGCAGATCGCGGTGCTGGCCGCGGCGCTCCCCGCGCTGGAACAGCTGGCGAGCGCCGGGCCGGCGGACGACCGGGGCCGCTGACCCGCCCGGGAGGTTCAGAACAGCAGGCTGGACAGAGCACCACGGGCCTTGCCGACCCGCGAGTCCCCCGGCGGGAACACCTCGAACAGGCCGATCAGGTGGACCCGCGCCCGGTCCCGGTCCTCCCCCGCCGTCCGGCGGATGGTGCCGAGCATCCGGTCGAAGCCCACGTCGGGGCGCCCCGCGGCCACCTCGATGTCGGCCACCCGGGCCTGCGCGTCGACGTCCGCCGGGTTCTCCGCGGCGGCCCGCCGCGCCTCCTGCTCGTCGTAGGAGCTGACCCGGCGGATGAGGTCCACCTGGGCCAGGCCCATGGTGGCCACCGGATGGCCCGGCGAGCTGGCCAGCACTCGCCGGAAGGCATCCGCGGCGCCGTCCAGGTCGCCGCGCTCCATGGCCTGGCGGGCCTCCTCGAACGAGGGATCCGACATCATCCCGGCGCCCGGGCCGCCGCGCATCCCTGGCCCTCCGGGGCCAGGCCCCGCCTCACCCGGCTGGCCGTTCCCCGGCTGGGCCCCGGCCGCCTGGCCGCCGGCCCCCGGCAGGCCCAGCTGCTCGGTGAGCTGCATCACCTGGGCGAGGTACTGGCGCACCTGCTGCTCGGGCAGTGCTCCCTGGAACAGCGGCACCAGCTGCCCGCCGATCACGGCGAGCACGGTGGGGATGCTCTGCACCTGTAGTGCGCCCGCCAGCTGCTGGTTCGCGTCCACGTCCACCTTGGCCAGCACCCAGGCCCCGTCCGCCTCCCCGGCGAGCTTCTCCAGGACCGGGCTGAGCTGCTTGCAGGGGCCGCACCATTCGGCCCACAGATCAAGGATGACCGGTACCGACCTCGACCGGTCGACGACGTCGGCGTTGAACGTCTCTTCGGTCACGTCAAAGACATTGCCGCCCTGCGGGGCCGTCGCCCCGTCAGGGCGGGCGGCTGCCTGCTGGGCGCGTTTCGCGGCCGCCTGCCGCGCACCCAGGTCAACGGCGCCGTAGAGCGAGAAGTCCCGCGGCTGCTGCATACCTCCTATCCTGCCCCATGCCGGCCAGTGATCGGCCGCCCCCGGGGGCGGGAGGCCGGCCGATAAGGCGGCGCCCGCCCAGCAGTGCTGCGGCGGCCGCACGTCCAGCGTGGGATTCCGGTCGAAGAACCCGGTCGGCTTCAGCGTGAAAACGCACCGCGCCACCGGCATCACCGGCCGGTCCGCCAGCCGCGGGAAATGGGCCGGCCCGGCCGCGCATCTGATCTGGGTCTTCGGGTGGCCGCCGCACCCCGGGCCCTGCGCGACCCGCTCTCGCCGCCGGGCGGATGACGGAGCTCCTGGCCCGGGCCGGCCAGCCATGACCGGCCACCTCACCCGACCAGGGGCTGCCGCACCGGCCAGGTCGTGGTCAATACCGCTGCCCCACCACCTTTTCGCCCACGGACCCCGACCGCGGGCCCGGCCGGCACCCGAGAGCCCCACCCCGCCGTCGTGATCTTGGCCTGGGTGCCGTTATAACGGCACCCAAGTCATGATCAGCAAAGTTGACCTTGCCCATCCACGGCCCGCCGCCACCGGCTGGCCGCCACCGGCTGGCCGCCACCGGCTGGCCGCCACCGGCTGGCCGCGGGCATCCCGGGACGGCGTGATCGGCTTACGGCCGATCACGCCGCGCGTCCCCGGGTCCGGCGCAGCCCACGTAGCACATTGAGTGCTACAATTGTCTGATGAGCGATGCAAGCGGCGACCACGGGCCGCCGCGCGGGGCGGCCGCACCGCGGGCAGCCCACCGCATCGGGATCCGCGAGCTTCGCCAGCACGCGAGCATCTACGTTGACCTGGCCGAGAAGGGACAGGCGGTGGACATCACCAACCGGGGCCGGCTGGTCGCCCGGCTCGTGCCGGCCGGGGACGTGGAGAGTCCCTTGGAACGGCTGATCTTGGCGGGCGTGCTCCGGCCCGCTGAGGATCCGGGCAGCCTGCTGGACGTGGAGCCGGCGCCACCGGTCCCGCCCGGACAGCCGACGGCTACCGAGGTGCTCGTGCAGATGCGGGAAGAGGAACGGTATTGATCTACCTGGATTCTTCGGCACTGGTGAAGCTGGCCGTCACCGAACCTGAGACAGCCGGGCTGGCCCGCTGGCTGGCCGGGCAGCCGAACCTGCTCCACGTGTCCAGCATCGTGATCCGCGTGGAGGTACCGCGGGCGGTGTGGCGGGCCGACCCGACCGCGCTGCCGGAAAGCTACCGGGTCATCCGGCGCCTGGTAGAGGTGGAACTGACCGATGAGGTACTGGGCCGGGCGGCCAGCATCCGGCCTGCGGCCCTGCGCTCGATTGACGCCATCCACCTGGCTTCGGCGCTGAGCATTCGCCGCGAACTCACCGCATTCGTCGCCTACGACAAGCGACTCCTAGCGGCGGCCCGGGAAACGGGGCTGTCCGCTGCCAGCCCCGCCTGACCCAGCCTGAGGCGGGTCAGAAGGCCGGGGACTCGGAGTAGCCGCCCCACTCCTGGCGGAGCGCGCCGCAGATCTCGCCCAGGGTGGCCTCGGCGCGGGCGGCGGCCAGCATCGGCGGGATCATGTTCGCCCCCGACCTCGCCGCGTCCACCATGGCGGCGAGGGCGGCGTCCACGGCCGCGGCGTCCCGGGCCGCCCGGCGCCGGGCCAGTTCGGCCGCCTGGTCGCGCTCCACCTCGTGGCTGACCCGGAGGATCTCCACCGGCAGGCCGACCGTGCCGGTGTGGCAGTTCACCCCGACCACCTTCTTGTCGCCCTTCTCCACCTTCTGCTGGTAGGCGAACGCGGCGTCGGCGATCTCGGCGGAGAACCAGCCGTCCTCGATCCCGCGCAGGATGCCCGTGGTCATCGAGCCGTCCTGGCTCATCGAGGCGATCCGGGCGAAGATGTCCTCCGCCTCGGCTTCCAGCCGGTCGGTGAGCGCCTCCAGGTACCAGGACCCGCCCAGCGGGTCGGCCACGTTCGTCACGCCCGTCTCTTCCATGATCACCTGCTGGGTGCGGACCGCGATCTCCGCGGCCCGCTCGCTGGGCAGCGCCAGCACCTCGTCCAGGGCGTTGGTGTGCAGCGAGTTGGTCCCGCCGAGCACCGCCGCCAGCGCCTCGATGGCCGTGCGGACCACGTTGTTGTCCGGCTGCTGCGCGGTGAGCGACACCCCCGCGGTCTGGGTGTGGAAACGCAGCCACTGGGCCCGCGCCGAGGTCGCGCCGTAGGTGTCCCGCAGCCACCGGGCCCAGATCCGGCGGGCCGCGCGGAACTTGGCGATCTCCTCAAAGAAGTCGATGTGCGCGTCGAAGAAGAAGGACAGCCCGGGGGCAAAGGTGTTGACGTCGAGCCCGCGGGACAGGCCGAGTTCCACGTAGCCGAATCCGTCGGCCAGGGTGAACGCGAGTTCCTGGGCGGCCGTGGAGCCGGCCTCCCGGATGTGGTAACCGGACACCGAAAGCGGCTTGTAGGCCGGGATCTCCCGGGCGCAGTACTCCATCAGGTCACCGATCAGCCGCAGGTGCGGTTCCGGCGGGAACAGCCACTCCTTCTGCGCGATGTACTCCTTGAAGATGTCCGTCTGCAGCGTGCCGTCCAGCCGGGCCAGGTCGGCGCCCTGCCGCTCGGCCGCGGCCAGGTACATGCAGAACACCGGGACGGCCGGCCCGCTGATCGTCATGGAGGTGGTCACGTCGGCCAGCGGGATCCCGTCGAACAGCAGGTCCATGTCGGCGGCGGAGTCGATCGCCACCCCGCAGTGGCCGACCTCACCCCTGGACTGCGGGTCGTCGGAGTCGCGGCCCATCAGGGTCGGCATGTCAAAGGCCACCGACAGCCCGGCGCCGCCCGCGCCGAGCAGCATCTTGTACCGCTCATTGGTCTGCCGGGCGTTGCCGAACCCGGAGAACTGGCGGATGGTCCAGGCCCGTCCCCGGTAGCCGCCCGGGTACAGGCCGCGGGTGAACGGGTACTCCCCCGGCCAGCCGATCCCCCCGAAGCCGGGCACGGCCGATCCGGGCGGCGGCCCGTAGACGGGGTCCGCTTCCACGCCGGACAGGGTGGCGAAGTCGGCCGCCCGGACGCGCGACCCGGCGAACCGCCGTTGCCAGCGCTCCCGCCCCGCCTCCAGGTCCGCCGCCGCCCAGACCGGCTGCCCGCCCGGCTGCCCCGCCAGCCTGTCGCCCATGACAGCACCTCCTGACACGGTCATCCCGTGCCGATTGTAGGACGCCCTATTAGATTGATAGTAGGACGTCCTACTATCTGCCCGCCAGCCGCCCCGGCGGTGACCTGAGGCACCGTGACCGCCGGAACCGGCCCCGAGCCACTAGGGTGCCAGGGTGGGACTCGCCCCTGGCCTTCTGTCAATCGCGTCGATCGTCGTCACCGGCACCGACACCGCCACGGCGATGGGCAGCGGTGACGTGCCCGTGCTCGCCACCCCCCGGCTGCTCGCGCTCGCGGAGGCGGCGGCGGTGGCGGCCATCACGCCGGGCCTGGACCCTGGCCTGACCTCAGTCGGCACGTCGGCTGCGCTCGAGCACAAGCGGCCCAGCCCGCTCGGGGCCGAGGTCGAGGTGGAGGCGGAACTGACCGAAGTGGACGGCCGGCGGCTGGTGTTCCGGTTCATCGCCCGGCAGAAACCGCCCGCGGGATCAGCCGGAGACGAGGACACGGTCGTGGGCGCCGGCACGATGGAGCGGGTGCTGGTGGACCGGGAGCGCTTCGTCAGCCGCGCCCAGCACCAGTGACCGGCGCCGGCTCTCACGCCAGGGCGGCTGGCCTCAGCACTTCCTCGCACCACTGGCGGAAGCTGGTGGGGGTGGTCTAGCCGGGCCCGGCCCCACCGCCCGGGCCGATCGTGAAACCCTTGATCAGCAGGCTCTGCGGGACCGGCTCATCCCGGTGACCGGAGCGCCCGCAGCGAGGCCTCGAAGAAGCGCACCCGGCTCCGGACCACGTCGGCCTGGGCGGCCCCCGCGCCTCCAGGGATCCGCTCGGCGTCCATCGCCGAGCGGACGGACTGCAGCGAGGCGAGCGTGGCGGCGACCCGGGCCCGGCTGTCCTCATCCGGGGCGGCCTCACGCAGCGCGTAGAGCGCCTGCGCCAGGTCATCGGCCCGGCGCTGGATGTCCAGCCACCGGGCCTGCGCGTCGTCCGCGGCGAGCCCGCCCGGCCGCTCCGCGACGCTGATCGCGTCGCAGAGCGCGGCACCCCGCGCGTAGACATCGATGACCTTGGAGCGCCACTCAGCCGCTGCCGCGGACCGGTGGCGGGCACGCCGGGCCACCAGCAGGATCAGGCCGAGCAGCAGCACGGCGGCCAGGGCGATCCACAGCCAGAGCAGGCCGTGCCCGGGCTCCGGGGTGGTGGCCGGCGAACTGGCTGAGTGAGTCGCGCTGGGCTGGGCCGGCGGCACCACCGCCGCACTCGGCGTGGCCGAGGCGGCCGGGCTGGGCGTCGGGGTGATGGCCTGGGTGGGGCTCACGGTGGGCGCGAGACTGGCGCTGGCGCTGCCGCCCCCGCTGGGCGAGACGCGGATGCTGCGGCTGGGTGCCAGGCTGGCGACCACACCCTTGACGGTGCTCCCGCAGCCCGCCACCAGGCCGGCCGCGGCCAGGATGACCACCGGCCAGACAAGACTCCGTGCAAGGCGCCGCATGGCCGGTCCTTCGGGGGTAGGTCCCGGCGTCACCGCCGGGCGGATCGCGGTCCATGGTCGGGCGGGCCCGGGCCCGCTACCTCATCCGCGGCGGGCGATCCCGGCCGTCCGCGCCTGCCTCCGGTGCGAGCCGCGCCAGAGGCAGGCGGCCGGGGGCTACCGGCGCCGGGACACGCGCCGGGCGGTACGCCGACCGGTACGACGGGCGACCCTTCGTGATCCGAACATGTCGGTACCTCCTCTACAGGTGGGTGGCGGTCAGGGTGTGCTGGGAGCGGCCGACGCCGACTCCAGGTCATGCAGTTCGCGCGCTTCCTCGCCGCTGACCAGCCCGATCTCGACCAGGTCGAGCGGGCTGATGAAGCCGTCGCTGATCCGGAAACCGCCGGCACGCGCAACCGCGTCCCGGAGCGGCACGGCCCAGTGGTGCTCGATCAGGATGAGCGCGGCGGCCGAGTCAGGCGGGATGTCCTCCAGCACGTCCCAGCCCTCCTCCTCGGAGAACACGCCCACGCCCTCTGCCCCCGCCTCGGCACCGGCCAGGGCACCTTCCGCCATGCCCTCCTCGCCGTCGATACCCAGGCCGATCAGCGCGCCGACCTTGCTGCCGAGCTCGATGGCCTCGTCCTGGGTGAGGTTGCTGAGGTGCTCGATCTCCAGCTCACCAGCGGCGTCCTTGTACACGGCCAGGGCGTCGATCACCCGTACCATGTCGTTCTCGCGGAGCCTCTCCAGCTCCGCGATGACCTCCCCGTGAAAGTGCGGGTGACTGAATCCGAGCACGATGAGCTGCACCGGACCAATGGCCATCATCGGCCTCCTTTCCTCACGGACCAGCGCTCTGCCGGTGCCGTCTCCGCTCTCTGGAGTGGCCGGGCACGGGCCGCCACCGTGACCCCGCTCTGAACTGACTGCAGTCCAGCCTCCGGCCGGCTGGGCGGGGGCGCATCATCCACCGCGAATGAACCCCGCGCGGGGCGGCACCGGCGCGGGCGGGCGGCCACCGCCACGACGGGGGGCGCCCCCCACGGCGGGGGGGCGCCCCCCACGGCGGAGGGGCGGCCCACTCAGCACCCCGCCATGCCCGGGTCGCGGTGCCCGCGCTAGGCGGTCTGGCCGCCGCCGTGCAGGGCGTCCTGAAGCTCCTGCTCGCCCTGCTTGCTCAGCGAGGTCTTCAGCACAGTGCCGCCGTACTTGCTCATCGCGGCCACGGCCTTGTCCGGGGTGACCTTCTCCACCATGAGGAATAGCGCCGAGGTCCCCGGCTGGATCATGCCGCGGACCTGATCCTGGAATTCCTTGTCAATACCGGACTTGGTCACCTTCCCCATCAGCGCGCCGAGCCCGGCCCCGACGGCCAGCCCGAACACCGGGATGAAGAACAGCAGGCCGAACAGCAGCCCCCAGAACATTCCCCAGGTAGCCCCGCGGCCGACCATGTGGTGCTGGGTGTGGACGTGATAGCTGCCGTCCTTGTCCCGCACGATCACCGCGATTGCGTCAGGCTCGATGATGAGGTCCCGGGCCAGGCGCCGCGCTTCGTCCGCGGCCTCCTCGGCGGTTGCCTCGTCGGGATAACCGATCGCGATCAGGTCAGACATGAGGTCCTCATTTCTCCATGCGCCAGTGCGGGTCCGCTCAGTACATCAGGCGGGAGATCGTGGCGGCCCATCCGCCACGGGTGAAAAGCAGGCACCCAGGTAACCGGCCGCATGACCCGGCTGCCCGGGCCGATAGTCCCTAGCGAGCGGGCTAATCCTGTGCTCAGGTGGGGACATATGGATGGCTACCCCGTCCGGAAACGGCAGACAGGACCGTCGAGGCCGGCCCGCGCGCTGCGCATGGTTTCCTTCCCGGAGTCCCGCCGTGCTGCCCGCCCGGTGACGGTCGGGACGAAGCTCAGCCCTCCGGTCCCGCGCGAGGACTGGGTCGGGCGGGACGTGCTGCTCCGGCGGCTGACCTGGAGCCGGGCCCGCGTCGTGCTCCTGGCGGCACCCGCCGGCTACGGGAAGACCACGCTCGCCGCGCAGTGGCGGGCCAGCATGGCCGGCCGGCGGCGGTTTGCCTGGCTCTCCCTCGACGAGGGCGATAACGACCCCCGCCGGCTGTGGCCGCAGATCGTGCTCGCGCTGCAGCGGGCCTGCCCTGACCTCCAGGCCGAGGGGATCCTGCGGAATCTGACGGGGTACCAGCCCGACATCGCCGGGACCGTGCTCCCGGGCCTGATCAATGAGCTCTCGGCCCTCACCCGGCCGGTCACCCTGGTGCTCGACGGCTACCAGGTCATCCGCAACCCGCGCTGTCACGAGCAGATCGGTGCCCTGCTGCTGCACCTGCCCGTCCCGGTGCAGGTCGCGCTGCTCAGCCGTCATGACCCGCCCCCGCCCTTGGCGCTGGCCCGGCTGCGGGCGGCCGGTGAGATGACCGAACTGGGGGCCCGCGATCTGCGGTTCACGCCCGCCGAGACGGCGGAGCTGTTCAGCGCCCTCTCCGGGCCCGAGCTCAGCGAGCCGGACCTGTCGCTGCTCACCGAGCGCACCGAGGGATGGCCGGCCGCGGTCTCCCTGGCCGGGCTGGCCCGGCGGGGTGAGCCCGCGCCCGGGCTCGCGGTCCGCCAGCTCACCGGGAACACCAGGTTCATCGCCGATTACCTTGCCGAGGAAGTCCTCGACGGCCAGCCGTCCCGGATCCGGCGGTTCCTCACCCGCACCTCGGTGCTGGACCGGTTCTGCGCGCCGCTGTGCGACGCCCTGCTGGGCTCGGCGGACTCGGCCGAGATCCTGGCCATCCTGGAGCGGCAGAACCTGTTCATCATCCCACTCGACGAATCCCGGCAGTGGTTCCGGTATCACACCCTGTTCGCTGAGGCGCTGCGCTCGGAACTGCGCCGGACCGAGCCGGAGGCGGTCACCGGGCTCCACGAGCGCGCCAGTGACTGGCTCCGCCGGTCGGGAACGGGAGACGAGGCGATCGCGCACGCGATCGCCTGGGGTGACGTGACCGGCGCGGTCCACCTCATCGCTGAGCACTGGTACGGGTACGCCGCCTGCGGCCTGACCGCGACGGTCCGGGGCTGGCTGCGTGATCTCGGGGACACCGCGATCGAGGCTCACCCGCTCGCGGCGCACTGCGCGGCGTGGGCCGCCGCCCTGTCCGGAGACCAGGAATCCGTCCGGCGCTGGCTGCCCGTCTTCTCGGCGGCACAGGGACCGGTGCCGCTGCCCGACGGGATCCGCTCCCTGCGGTCCTCCGCGGCGCTGCTACGGGGGATCTACGGGTACGACGGCCTCCGGGTGATGCGCGAGGCCGCGGCCGAGGCCGCGGAGCTGGAGCATGACCGTACGTCACACTGGTATCCGCTGGGCCAGATCGCCCTCGGCTACAGCCGGTACCTGTCCGGCGATGCGGCAGGGGCCGAGGCGCCGCTGCGGGCCGCCGCGGCCATCGCCGCGGACGTCCCAATAGTGCAGATGGTGAGCCTGTCCATGCTGGCCCTAGCCCTGGTCGAGCAGGGCCAGGTGCCGCAGGCGGAGCAGGTCGCGTTCGTGGCCCGCGGCCTGGCCCGCCTGCCCGATGTCGCCCCGAACCCGCAGTCCTCGCTCGCCCACACCGCGTCAGGCGCCGCGCACGCGGCGGCAGGCCGGCTCGCGGAGGCCCGCCGCGAGCTGGAGGATGCCCTCCAGACCCGGCTGGCCGTCCCGGGCGTGAGTCCCTGGCCGACGGTGGAAACCCTGCTGCTGCTCACCCAGGTCCTGCTCGACCTGGGTGACCGTGCCGCCGCCGCGGCTCACCTGGAGCGGGCGCGCCTCCTGCTGGGCTGGTCGCTGGACGGCGCGGAGGTCCAGCTGGCCTGGCTGACCCGCCTGGAACGGCGGCTGGCCCGCCGCCCCCGGGCATCCTCCGTGGCTGAACCGCTGACCGAGCGCGAACTCGTCGTGCTGCGCCTGCTCCGCGGCTCTATGCCGCTCCGGGAGATCGCCGGGGAACTGGACGTGTCGGCGAACACGGTTAAGACGCACGCCCGCGTCATCTACCGGAAGCTGGCCGTGTCAACCCGCCAGGACGCCGTCACCCGCGGCCACGAGCTGGGCATCCTGTAACTCCCGGCGCACCGCGGGGGCCTCCGCCCGCCGTCCCCGGGCGCCCGCCGTCCCCGGGCGCCCGGGGTGCCCCCGGGGACGGCCAGGCCCGTCCCCGGGGGCTGGCGGTCAGATCAGCCGGAGCTGCCGGGCGCGGCGGACCGCCTCGCTGCGGTGCGCCACGGACAGCTTCCGGTAGATGCTGCGCAGGTGGGTCTTGACCGTATTCACCGAGATGTACATCTCGGTCGCGATCTCGGCCGTGGTCAGCATGTTGGCCAGGTGCACCAGCACCTCACGCTCGCGCTCGCTGGGCCGCTCGACGACGAGCGGGGCAGCCTGCTGCGGCGCCGCGATGCGGGCCTTCAGGCTGGCCCGGGGCGGGCCGCCGCCGCCCGGATCGGCCAGCCCGCGGAACACCTGGGCCAGCTCGGGATCGCTGCGCAGCACCGGCCGGAGCCAGCCACGCGCGAGGATGAACGGGAGCCGCGCCTGCTGGGCCAGGCCGGCCCGCAGGGCCTGCCGCAGCGCGTGCCGGCCTCGCGATTCGTCACCAGCCGCGTACGCGAGCCTGGCGTCGGCCAGCCAGCGGGCCAGCCTGAGCGGCGCGGGCACCTGGTCCGGGTCCCCGTCCAGGGACCGCAGCAGGAGCTGGCTGGCCCGGTGGTCCCCGGCGGCCAGCTTGGCCTCGGCCACGGCAATGATGACGCCCGCTGGTGCGGACGGCTCGGCGCGCCGGGCGGCGGTGATCGCAGCCCCGGTGTCCCCGATGGCTACCCAGGCCCGCGATTCCAGCAGCGCCAGCGCGGCCTGCAGCCAGGCCGGAGGCGACCAGCCCAGCCGGATGTGCCGGATCATCTCCACGGCGGCCGCGGCGCGTCCCTCAGCCAGCCGGCTCTGCGCGGCGACCAGCCCCCCGACCGCGTTCACCACCCGGTCTGGGGTAATCCGCAGCGCCGCGTCGGCCAGCCTGAGCTGGCTGTGCGCGCGGGCCATCTCGTTGCGCTCCAGGTACACCCAGGCCTGGGCCACCGTCGCCGCCGGAGGCAGGTGCTCCTCGAGACCGCTGCTGCTGCTGCTGTTCTCCGTGGCCTCGACGGCCTGGGCCACCAGCTCCGAGGCATGATTCAGGTCGCCCTGCTGGGCCGCCATGAGGGCGAGGTACCCGAGGCAGTCCGCGCGCTCCACCACGGCATCCGGGCCGGCGGCAGTGAGCGCGGCCCCGAACGTGGCCACCGACCGGCCCGGAAGGTCGGCCAGCAGCTCGGCGGCGCCCCTGGCCAGGAGCACCTCCGCGCCGATGCCCGGATTCCGCGCGGACACGCTTTCCGGCAGCGAGGCGAGCAACGCGCCGGCGCTGCGCGCGGCGGCCTCCGCGGCCCGCGCGTCCCCCGTGCGGCAGGCCAGCGCGGAGCCGATGAGCGCCGCGGCGAGCCGGGCCGGGACTTCCTCCGTGACGGGCAGCTGCCCGAGCATGCCCTCCGCGGCGCCCAGCGAGGCGCGGCTGGGGCCAGCCGCCCCGCCCGCCAGTTCCAGGGCCGCCCGCACCAGCAGGGGCTGGGGCTGCACCCACGCCGCATCCTGCGGCATGGACTGGAACGCCATGGCCAGTGAGTGCGTGCCGCGGGGCCGGAGCAGCCGGTTGACGGCCAGCTCCGAGATGACCAGCTGGCCCGCGAACGGCCAGTCGCCGGACTCGGCCGCGTAGCGCACGGCCTCGTCCAGCTGCCCGCTGCGCTGGTACCAGCGGGCCGCGCGGCGGTATAGCGCAGGCACCTCGGCGGGCAAGTCCCGGCGCAGCTTCAGCCGGAGCACCGCGGCGAACAGCGCGTGGTACCGGTACCAGCCGTGACCGAGCGGCCGGACGAAGGCGTTCTCCCCCACCAGGGCGGCCAGCATGGCGCTGGCCTGGGGATTCCCGGCCAGCTCGCCGGCCAGGTCGGCGCTCACGGAGTCCAGGATGCTGGTGCGCAGCAGCAGCTCCCGCACGGCCGGCGGCTGGGCGTCGAGAACCTCGTCCACGAGGTATGCGGTGATCGCGCTGTCCTCGGCGTCGAGTTCCTTGACGAACTGCTCCGGATCGGGGTGCCCGACCAGCGAGAGGGCCGCCAGCCGGATGCCCGCCGCCCAGCCCTCGGTGCGCCCGGTGAGGCTCTGCAGGGCATGTGCCGAGAGGGTGACGCCGAGGTGCGACAGCAGCGAGCCGGATTCGGGGACGCGGAAGGCGAGGTCGTCAGCCCGGATCTCGGCCAGCTCGCCGATCAGCCGGTACTGGTGCAGCGGCAGCAGCGGGTCCATCCGCGACGTGACCACGACGTGCAGGCCGCGCCGGGCGTTCCGCAGCACGTAGGCCAGCCCTTCCAGCGGGGCGGCCGCGGTCAGCAGGTGCAGGTCGTCGAGGACCAGCAGCACGGGCGGGTCCTGGGCGGCCAGGACCGACGCGAGGCGGAGCAGGAATCCGTGGTCGACCGCGCCCGCCTGGCCCGGGGCCGGTGAGACCCGCGGCACGTCCACGCCGGCCTGCCTCAGCGCGGCCACCACGTAGGACCAGAAGACCCTCGGCTGGTTGTCGAAGCTGTCCAGGGTGACCCACGCGACGGTGCAGGCGAAGCCGGGATCATCCGCCCATATCGCGGTGGCCATGGTCTTGCCGGCGCCGGGCGGCCCGACAACGGTGGTGAGCGGCCCGTGCGCACCGCGCGCGATCAGGTCGGTGATCCGCGGCCGGGCCACGGCCCAGGGCGGCACGCCGGGCACGGTTACCTTGGACATAAGAACTGGATCATCGGTGCCGGCCCCCCGGGAACGGGCTGATCCTCGACCACGTGGACTGGTCAATGCCCCTCCTTTCCGTCTTCCTCCCCCTGTCTCGCCCGGGTGAGGGTGATATGTCATCACCCTTGACCGGAATCTGCCTCGTGGCAAGAAATCACCCGCGATGAATGGGCCGCGGGTGAGGAGGACGAGGCACCGTGGGGACGAGCACACTTGCTTCGTCTGGGGGCTGCCGTGCCATCGTCGTATTACGAGATCCGGGTAGTCGGAGTCCTGCCTCCCGAGGCGCTGCTGGACTTCGACCGGCTGACCGCGTCCGTGGAACCCGTCGAGACCGTGGTGCATGGCCCGATCCGGGACCAGGCTGCCCTGCAGGGTCTCCTGATCCGGCTGGAGACCCTCGGCATCGAGGTGCTGGAGGTGCGCAGGCTGCGCGAGCAGCAGCGGGCGGCCGGCGATCTGCCGGCCAGCGAGGCCAGCCCCCGGGACTGACCGCTCCCGGGGGCCCGGATGGGGCGGCCCCGGGGACACCGGGTGGCGGCATTCCCGGGCCGGAAGGACGGGGCGGATGATCCCGCCTGAAGCCGGGACGGCCGCCGGGCGGGTGATCCCGGCGGCCTCCGGGTCCTGCTATCCCTGCTGGGCGCGGACGCCTGCCTCGACCTTGTCGCCGAGGTCCTTGTCCACGTTGCGCCAGTACTCGAAGGCGCGCTGCAGCACCGGCTCGGTCACCCCGTCGAGCAGGTGGCCGACGATGTTGCCGGCCAGCCGCTCACGCGCCGCGTCGTCCATGACCTCACGCACCATGGTGCCCGCCTGGCCCCAGTCGTCGTCCTGCTCGCGGCGGGTGTACGCGGACCGCACCATGTCCCCGTCGGCATACCAGCCGACCGGCTTGTAGTGCTCGCTGTCGGCGGCCGGGCCACCCTTGGAGTTCGGCGCGTACACCGGGTCGGAGACGGGCACCACCCGCATCGCCCCGTCCTTGCTGTAGCTGTGTACCGGCACCTTCGGCGAGTTGACCGGGATCTGCTTGTAATTCACCCCGAGCCGGGCGCGGTGCGCGTCGGAGTAGGAGAACCCGCGGGCCAGGAGCATCTTGTCCGGGCTCAGCGTGATGCCGGGCACCAGGTTGTTCGGCTCGAACGCCGCCTGCTCTATCTCGGTGTGGTAGTCGGTCACGTTCCGGTCGAGGGTCAGCCGGCCGACCTCGATCAGCGGGTAGTCGCTGTGCGGCCACACCTTGGTCAGGTCGAACGGGTTGAACCGGTAGGTCCTGGCCTCCTCGAACGGCATGATCTGCATCTTCAGCGTCCAGGTCGGGTACTCGCCGCGCCCGATCGAGTCGTACAGGTCCCGCTGGTGGCAATCGCCGTCCGACGACGCCAGCGCGTCGGCCTCGGCCTGGGTGAGGAACTCGACCCCCTGGTCGGTCTTGAAGTGGTACTTGACCCAGAACTTCTCGTCCGCCGCGTTGATCCACAGGTACGTGTGCGAGCTGTACCCGTTCATGTGCCGCCAGGTCTTGGGGATCCCGCGGTCCCCCATCAGCCAGGTGACCTGGTGCGCCGACTCCGGGGACAGGGTCCAGAAGTCCCACTGCATGTCGTGGTCGCGCAGGTTGTTGTCGGCGCGGCGCTTCTGCGAGCGGATGAAGTGCTGGAACTTCAGCGGGTCGCGCAGGAAGAACACCGGGGTGTTGTTCCCGACCATGTCGTAGTTGCCCTCGGACGTGTAGAACTTCAGCGCGAAACCGCGCGGGTCACGCCAGGTGTCTGGGCTGCCCCGCTCGCCGGCCACCGTCGAGAACCGGATGAGGGTGTCGGTCCGGGTGCCGGGCTGGAACACCGCGGCCTTGGTGTACGCGCTGACGTCCTGCGTCACCTCGAAGTGACCGAACGCGCCGCCGCCCTTGGCGTGCGGCTGCCGCTCCGGGATCCGCTCGCGGTTGAAGTTCGCCATCTGCTCGATCAGGTAGTGATCCTGGAGCAGGATGGGGCCATCCGGGCCCACGGTCAGCGAATGCTCGTCGCTCTCGACCGGGGTACCGGCGTCGTTGGTCGTTGGTATCCGGTGGGTGTCAGTCACTCCCCTACCTCCTCGTCGCGCTGCACTCGGTTCTCGGGGCTCTCAGCTGCCCTGGCATGCGGGGCACATGCCCCAGAAAACCACTTCTGTCATCCACCGTGAAGCCCATATCCTGGACCGGGGTCAGGCACGGCTGGGCTCCGATCACGCAATCGACATCCACCGTGCGGCCGCAGCCGCGGCACACCAGGTAGTGATGGTTGTCCCCGACCCGGCGCTCGAACCGGGCGGGATGCCCCGCGGGCTCGATGCGCCGCAGCAGGCCGACGTCGGCACAGGCCGCCAGCATGTCGTGGACGGTCTGGGGGGAGACCGCGCCGAACCGCTCCCGCACGCCCGCCGCGATGGCCTCTACCGAGGCGTACGGACGCTCGGCCAGCCACGTCAGCATGGCCAGCCGCGGCATCGTGACCCGCAGGTCGGCCGAGCGCAGGGTCCTGGACATCTCGCTGTCTGGATCGAGCACTGCAACCGCCATGACTTTCTCCACCCTGCCGCACTACCTGGAATGAGTCAAGTTTTCACGCCCTCTCCCGGCCCTCCGGGCCCCGCTCCCCCCCGGCCCGCCGGCGGTGCCATCGTTCCCTCCGTCACTGCCACCGCCGCGTAGTTCCATGCGCCTGAAACCGGCTTGCTCAGGATCGGGCCCAACCAGTCGGGCCCCAGCGCCGTCTCAGAGGGCGCACTGGCTTTGCGGGGCACGCCTGTGCACCGACGATCGCTCCGCCGGACGAAGGTGTGGTAGATCTGTGCAATCCCTAGCCGTGGACGCGCCCGGGGCCGCTACCGCGGGCGACGCCCTCACCCTGGCCGGTCCGTGGAGCATGCCGGCGGGAACCGCCAGCCGAGGGGGTTCCGTGGACAGGCTGCGCACCAGCGACCGTGCGGCGGCTGAGGAACTGTTCAACGCCTGCTACCCACGGCTCGCGGGCTGGGTCCGGCGGCTGGTGGACGACGACGACACCGCGCACGAGATCGCTGCCGAGGCGTTCGCCCGGCTGCTGGGCCGGTGGTCCAGCCTGGACAACCCGCAGAGCTACCTCTACATGATCGCCACGAACCTGGTCCGGGACCACTGGCGCAAAGCCGGCCGCGAGCGGCGGGCGCTGCGGGCCGTCAGCGCCGGGGCCCCCGCGGACCAGGTGTACCAGCCGGCCCAGGATGTGCACGTGAGAGAGTTGTTGGAGGCTCTCCCCGACCGGCTGCGCAGCCCGTTCCTGCTGCACTACTACGCGGGCTTCCCGGTCCGGGACGTGGCTGTGCTGCTCGGCCGCCCGGAGGGAACCATCAAGGCTGACCTGTACCACGCGCGGGCACGGCTGCGTGCCGCGCTCGGGGACACCGATGGCTGACCCGCGCGACGACCTGGACGCCTGGATGAACGCCCAGGTGCAGCCGCTGCCGCCACCACCGGGGACGTTCGAGCTGATCAGGAAGCGGGCCCGGCGCCGGAAGGTGACCAGGGCCGCCGCCGCGGCCGCCGGGGCCGCGGCCGTGATCGCGATCATCGCGGTCGTGCCCCGGCTGGTCATCACCCAGCTGCAGCTCGGCCCGAGTTCCAGTCGAGGAACGGAGGCCGGCCAGACGTCCTCGGCGGGGCCGGCCCGACCGCGCGCCGGCGGCGGGTCCGCCACGCCCTCGGCGGTCACCTCCGGCAGCCCGGCCGCCAGCGCCCTCCCGCCCGCGCCGCCGGACTTTGCCGCCACCACGGTCACCTTCGTCGGCACCCAGACCGGCTACGTGCTCGGCCAGGCCGGCACGCCCGGCCAGTGCGGGCCGCCGAAGCCGGACATCTGCACCTCCATGGCGGGCACCAACGACGGCGGCCGCACCTGGCACGGTGTCAAGCCGCCGGTCACCGGCGCTCCGCAGGGATCGGCCGGGGTCAGCCAGCTCCGGTTCTACGACACCAGCGACGGATGGGCGTTCGGGCCAGGCCTGTGGGCGACCCACGACGGCAAGACCTGGAACATGGTCAGCACGCGCGGGCGGCGGGTGCTGGCGCTGGAGACGGCCGGCCAGCGGGTGTTCGCCGTGTGGGCACACTGCGCCGGGACGGGCAGCGCGTGGGCCGCGGGCTGCATGTCCGCCGGGCTGTACTCGGCCGCCCCGGGCAGCGACCAGTGGTCGCCGGTGCCCGGCGTGGGCACCGTCTCCGGCCCTGGCGGCACGGCCAGCGCGGCCCTGGTGCTCACCGGCAGCCGCGGCTACCTGCTCGCCCCGGATGGGGTGCTCTACCGCGGGCCGGTGAGCAGCGCGGCCGCCTGGCAGCAGGTGAACAGCACGACAGGCAACGGCACGGGCGGTGCCAGCGCCAGCGCCAGTCCCGGCGCCACCGCGGGCGCCGCGCCCTGCGCGCCAGGCAGCGCCCAGGCCGACGGCCAGCCGTCCGCGGCGCTGCTGGCCGCCACCACCGCGGACGGCCTGGTGCTGGTCTGCCCCGGAACCGCCGGCGGGGGCAGCCAGCCGAAGGCCGTGTACACCTCGGCGGACGGCGGCCAGACCTGGCAGCAGACGGGAACCGCCCCGGCCGCCGGCACGGCCACCTCGGTGGCGGGCACCACCGCGGGCGCGATCGTGCTGGCCACCACCGACGGCATCCAGGTGTCCCAGGACGGCGGCGCCACCTGGACCGCCGCCCGCGGCCCGCTGCCGGCCGGCGGGCTGCGCTACGTGGGCATGACCACCCCGGACCAGGGGGTCGCGGTGCCGGCCGACGCGGGCCTGCACGCGGTGTGGTTCACCCGGGATGGCGGCCTGACCTGGCAGGAATCGGCCATTCCCTAACCCGCTTAACGGCCCTCTCGTCCCCGTGCCCCACCCCGGCCCGGGGGGGTGCTGGCCCGGGGGGGCAACCCCCGGAACCCCGCGCCCCCCCCGGCGTCAGGCGCCGAGGCTGACGCCGGGGGCCGGCGCGGGGTGGAAGTCTCCCGCTCCCACCCGCAGCCCGCGGAGCAGGCCGAACAGCTGTTCGCGCTGCGCGGGATCGAAGCTGCCCAGGCCGAACTGGGCGCCCATCAGGTCCTCGGTGGCGCGCTCCACCAGTTCCCGGCCGTGCGGGGTGATCTGGGCGAGCTTGCCGCGCCCGTCGGACGGGTTCGGGCGGCGGACGACCAGACCCTGGTCTTCCAGCCGGTCGATGATGTTGGTGGCGCTCGTCGGGTGCACCATGAGCCGCTCGCCGATGACCCGCATCGGCAGCGAGCCCTGGCGGCTGAACGTCAGCAGCACCAGCGCCTCGTACCGGGCGAAGGTGAGCCCGTGCGGCCGGAGCACCCCGTCCAGCTCGGCCAGCAGGATCTGCTGCGCGCGCATGATGGAGGTCACCGCGGCCATGGCGTCCGACCGGCCGAAACGCTGCTCCCAGGTCTGGGCAGCCCGGGCGATGGGGTCGAAGGGCAGTCCCAGCGGCTTTGGCACAGGCACACGCTACCCGCGCGCGGCCGTTGCGCGCGGGCCCGGGTGGCCACCCGATGCGGGTGCCGGGTAACAAGTAACTACCTAGCGTGACAGTTTCGTACCCAAGAGTTATATTGCCTGTTGGGAGGCGCTCCCAAGAAGCAACGGGGGTGGCGTGCGTTCCAGCTACGGTACGACGGGGATGGCTCCCGTGCTCGCCGCCGGGGTTGGTGTCCGGCATGGCTGGACCTGGGTGCTGCGGGCGGCGAGTTTCCGGCTGGATCCGCAGGTGGCCGGCCGTCCCGTCATCGGCATCGCGGTAGCCAGACAGACAGCCCGGTCCGCGGTGGCCGACCTGCTCGGCGGCCTGGCCCGGCCCGCCTACGGCGAGCTGCGGGTGCTCGGCCAGGACCTGACCACGCCCCAGGGCCGGGCCGCGGTGCGCCGGTACGTGGGCATCGCCCGCTCCCCGGCCCGGCCGCAGCCGATGCGCCGGGTGCGCAGCCTGGTCGGCCAGGCGGCCCGGATGGCCAACCTGCCCGGGCACGACCGGGAGGTGCTGGCGGCCGCGATCCTGGACCGGCTGGCCCTGACCCCCTGGGCCGACGTGCCGGTCCGGGCCGCGCCCGCGGTGATCGCGCGCCGGGTCCGGCTGGCCGCCGCCGCGGTCCACGAGCCGGAACTGCTCCTGGTCGACGGGCTGCTGGACGGGCTGGACGCGCACGACGCGGCCCACGTCGCCGATGGCATCCGTGATCTCGGCCGGGACACCGCCATCATCGCCATCGGCCGGGACCCGGCGTTGCTCGCCCTGGCCTGCGACGAGGTGCTGACCCTGTCCGACGGCATCATCGTCCGCGATTTAACACGCGCAGGGGCGGCGGCGCGGCGGCCGCGGACCGCACCGGGCGGAAGCCGGCTGGCGGCCGGACGCGGCATTCCGGGCTAGCTGCCATAGGCTTCACAAGGTGAACTGGAACCTGCTGACGTGCGCCTTGCGGCCGCACGTCCGGTACGCCCCGGCCGAGCCGGAGGTGCGCCGGCGGCTGCGGGCTGACACGGCGGCAGGCGAGGCCTGGCAGTGCCTGCGCTGCGCCACGTTCGTGCCGGGGCCGCCGGACCTGACCGGCCCGGCCGCCAGCGCGCCGCGGGTGCGGCGTGACGGCGAGATCCGCAGCGCGATCATCCTGCGGCTGTTCGCCGTGGAGCGGTTCGCCCGGGCGATCATCTTCGGGTTCATCGCCTACGGCGTATGGCGGTTCAAGTACGCACGCGTGTCCGTCGAGCACGCCTTCAACCGGGAGTACCCGGAGGTCCGGACGCTGCTACGCGAACTTGGCTACAACGTCAACTCCTCCGGCGGCCTGGTCGGCCTGATCCGGCATACGTTCACCCTGGACCAGCGCACGCTGACCTGGCTGGCCCTGGGCGCCGTCGCCTACGCCGTGCTCGAGATCATCGAGGGGACCGGCCTGTGGCTGCTCAAGCGCTGGGGCGAGTATTTCGCCATGGTGGCCACCTCGGCCTTTATCCCGTATGAGATCTACGAGCTGGCGGCGAAGGTTACCCCCCTCCGGCTGGTCGCCTTCCTCATCAACGTCGCGCTGGTGGTCTACCTGGTGCTGACCAAGCGGCTGTTCGGGGTGCGCGGCGGCAAGGCCGCCTACGAGGCCCGGCTGCGCAGCGAGTCCGTGATGCAGGCCGCCATCGACGCGGCCGCCCAGCCCCCGCCGGCGCCCGGGGACGACGGCCAGCCCGGCCCGCCCGCTGATGACACCCAGCCCGGAGCCGGCCGCCAGCCCGGGGCCGGCCGCCAGCCCGGAGCTGGCAGCGAGGCCAGCATCCAGGGCGGGGCATCCGCGCCCGGGGAGGCCTGACCCGCGACTGCGCCGGTGCGCTATGCCCCGGCGATGAGCTCGTCGGCCGCCGCGTAGGGATCCAGCTCACCGGCGGCGACCTGGCTGGCCAGGCCGTCGATTCGCTCGTCCCCGGGCAGCCCGCCCATCCGCGCCCGCAGTTCGGCTAGCGCGATCGCCGAGATCTCCTCCCGGGCCCGGGCGTGGCGCCTGCGCTCGCCGTCACCCGAGCTACCCAGCCAGGCCCCATGCGCTTCCAGCTTGGCGGCCAGTTCATCGATGCCCTCGCGGGTGGCGGCCGTGGTCGAGACGATCGGGGGCTTCCAGTCGCCCTCGCCCCGCCGGGCCATGGCGATCATGCCGCGCAGGTCCCGCACCGCCTCGTGGGCACCCGGCTTATCGCTCTTGTTGACCACGAACACGTCGCCGATCTCCAGGATGCCCGCCTTGGCCGCCTGGATCGCGTCGCCCAGGCCCGGGGCCACGATGACCATGGTGGTGTCGGCCAAACCCGCGATCTCCACCTCAGCCTGGCCCACCCCGACCGTCTCAATCAGGACCAGGTCGAAACCGGCCGCGTCGAGGACCCTTACCGCCTGCGGGGTGGCTGCGGACAGCCCGCCCAGATGGCCGCGGCTGGCCATGGACCGGATGAACACCCCCTGGTCCGTGGCGTGCTGCTGCATCCGCACCCGGTCCCCGAGCAGTGCGCCCCCGGTGAACGGCGACGTGGGGTCGATGGCCAGCACCCCGACCCGCAGTCCCTGCCCGCGGTAGGCGGCCACCAGCGCGCCGGTGACCGTGGACTTGCCCACTCCCGGCGAGCCAGTGAGCCCCAGCACCCTGGCCCGGCCGGTCAGCGGGGCCAGCGCCTTCATGACCGCGCGCAGCTGCGGCGCGCCGTTCTCCACGAGCGACAGGAGCCGGCCCAGCGCCCGCGCGTCACCGCCGCGGGCCCGCTGGATGGCCGCCGCCGGCTCGGTGACCCCCGGCTGCCCTGATTCCTGGGCCTGCCCGGCCCTCCCGGCCTGGCCAGCACCGGCCGCCTGACCGGGGTTGGCGACCGGGATGCCCAGCTCAGCCACGTGCGGCCGAGGGGGGCACCTCGAACAGCAGCGCGCTGCCCTGGCCGCCGCCGCCGCACAGCGCGGCCGCGCCCAGCCCGCCGCCGCGCCGGCCGAGTTCGTGCACCAGGTGCAGGGCAATCCGGGCGCCGGACGCCCCGATCGGGTGGCCCAGGGCGATGGCCCCGCCGTTCACGTTGACCTTCTCGTCCCCTACCCCGAGATCCCGCATGGACTGGATGGCGACCGCGGCAAATGCCTCATTGATCTCAATCAGGTCCAGATCGGGCACACCCAGCCCGGCCTTGCCGAGCGCGTGCCGGATCGCGGCTGACGGCTGGGACTGCAGCGAGGTGTCCGGGCCGGCCACCACACCGTGCGCGCCGACCGTGGCCAGCACCGGCGCGCCGTGGCGCGCCGCGGCCTCAGCCGACATCACGACCACGGCACCGGCGCCGTCGGAGATCTGCGACGCCGACGCGGCCGTGATCGTGCCGTCCGGGGCGAAGGCCGGCCGCAGCGCGCCCAGCGCTCCGGCCGTGGTCTCCGGGCGGACCCCCTCGTCGGTGTCGAACAGCACCGGGTCGCCTCGGCGCTGCGGGACCGGGACTCCGACGATCTCGCCCACCAGCAGGCCATCCTTGATCGCGGCCGCGGCCCGCTGGTGTGAGCGCGCCGCGAACTCATCCTGCTCCGCCCGGCCGATGCCGAGCCGTGCGTTGTACCGGTCGGTCAGTTCCCCCATCGGCGAGTGGTCGAACGCGTCGGTCAGCCCGTCCAGGGCCATCGCGTCCAGCAATTCGATCGAGCCGTACTTGTGCCCGGCCCGCGCGCCGGGCAGCAGGTGCGGGGCGCCCGTCATCGACTCCATCCCGCCGGCCACCACGACATCGAACTCGCCGGCCCGGATCAGCTGCGCGGCGAGCGCGATGGCGTCCAGCCCGGACAGGCACACCTTGTTGATCGTCATGGAAGGCACCGTCATCGGGATGCCCCCCGCCACGGCCGCCTGCCGCGCGGGGTTCTGCCCCGCTCCCGCCTGCAGCACCTGTCCCATGATCACGTAGTCGGCCTGATCGGCACCGAGCCCGGCCCGGTCCAGCGCGGCTTGGATCGCGACGCCGCCCAGTTGCGCGGCGGTGAAGCCCTTCAGGGAGCCGAGCAGGCGTCCCACCGGCGTCCTGGCTCCCCCGGTGATGACTGCGTCCCGCATGGCTGTCCTCCGCTGCGCTCGGCCGGCCCAGTCCGCTGCGGCGCTGGGCTGTCTGCAACGATACCTAGGGACCTACCGCCCGCCCAGACAGGAGGCAGCTATGCTGCTGCGCATCGATCATGTCGGGATCGCCTGCCGGGACCTCGACGCGGCCGTGGCACGCTACGAGTCAGCCTTCGGGCTGACGGTGGCCAGCGAGGAGATCAGCGAGGAGCAGGGCGTCCGGGAGGCCATGCTCCGCCTGGGCGAGCCCGGTGGCGGATCGAGCTGGGTCCAGCTGCTGCAACCCCTGGGGCCGGACACGCCGGTCGGCCGGTTCCTGGCCCGGCGCGGCGAGGGCATTCATCACATCGCCTACGCGGTGGCTGACATCCACGCCGCGCTGGCCAGCATCGGCGGCACGCAGATCCGGCCGCTCGACCAGCGACCGCGGCACGGGTCGATGGGGGCCTCCATCGCTTTCCTGCACCCGGCGGACCTGGGCGGCGTGCTGACCGAACTGGTCGAGCCGGCGATCACCTGAATCCCCGGATGGCCCGCGGAATGGACCGGTGGTGCCATGAGGTCACCCCCGTCCGGGAATGTACCGATATGTAACACTATGAACAGAGCAGCGCGCACGCCCGTAGCGCCCCGCCCGGGCCACCCCCGCCCATAGGGCCGAAATGCACGGATCCATGGCAAGAGGAAAGGAGAAGCCGCCGCTAATGCCTGCAGCTTAGGAGTACGCTGCCAGGCACCGGGCTAGCGGCACACCCTCCGCACCTGCCAGGTTTCGGGGCGGCCTGTGACGCCGCCTGGCCCAGGGGGGTGGATCGCGACGCCCTGCCCGCCCCGCATGTCCCCCTCGTCTACCCAGGATCAAGCCACATGCAGCCTGAAATCGACGCCCAGCTCAGCAACTTCTTTGAGGAAACCACCCCCCGTGAGTTCGCGCGGGTGATGCGCGGCTACGACCCGCATCAGGTTGACGAATAC
This sequence comes from uncultured Actinomycetes bacterium, assembly GCA_963829725.1. GTDB lineage: Bacteria > Actinomycetota > Actinomycetes > Streptosporangiales > Streptosporangiaceae > RYN-230. The sequence goes on from CAWHJW010000005.1 coordinate 463,286, forward strand.
TTCAAGCAACTCGACGGCGAGGTGCGCCAGCACCGGGAGCAGGTTCAGGCGCTGCAGCAGGAGCTGTCAGATGCGCACCGGCAGATCCGGGAACAGGAGCGCCCCACCTACGCTGGCCTGGGCTCACGCATCGAACAGCTGCTCCGGCTGGCTGAGGAGCAGGCTACCGAGATCGCGCAGGAGGCCCGGTCCGCGGCGAACGAGCTGAACGCGGCGGCCAAGGTTGACGCGGCGGAGGTGCGCGCGGCAGCCGAGAACGAGGCGGGTGAGCTGCGGGCCAATGCCAAGCGGGAGACCGACGAGCTGCGCGCGTCGGCGGAGCGGGAAGCCGACGCGATCCGGACCAGCGCGCGGCGCGAGTCGGACGAGCTGACCTCCACCACCGAGCGTGAGGTCGCCAAGCTGCGGGCGACCGCCGACCACGAGGTGGCGGAGAAGCGGGCCGCGATCGAGCGGGACATCGCCAAGCTGCGCACGACCACCGAGCGCGAGGTGGCCCAGCTGAAGGCGTCCGCCAAGCGGGAGCGGGACGAGATCCTCACCACCTCCAAGCGGCAGGCCGACGAGATGCGCAGCCAGGCGCAGCGCATCCTGGAGGAGAGCGAGGCGCAGCGCGCCCAGGCCGAGGCGGAGTTCGAGATCCAGCTGGCCTCGCGCCGCGAGGAGACCGAGCGGCAGGAGGCCGAGCGGCTCGCTGCCGCGCAGTCGGCCACGCAGAAGCTGGTCAGCGAGGCGGAGCAGCGCGCGGCCACGGCGGAGCAGCGGGCCTCCAAGGCGAGCGCGCAGGCCGAGCAGACCCGGCGTGAGGCGGACCAGCACTCTCGCCAGCTGGTCACCAACGCCAAGAAGAACGCCGACCAGATCGTGGCCCAGGCCAAGTCCCAGGCCGAGCAGCTGCTGGCGGACACCAAGTCGGAGATCGAGCGGCACCGCGCCCTCGCGCAGCGCGAGGTGGACGAGCTCACCAAGCAGAAGGAGAGCATCTCCAGCCACCTGGCGCAGATCAGCCAGCTGCTCGGCACCCAGATGCCGGGCCTGGCCGACGCGCTCAAGCAACCGCGGCAGGCGGTGGGAGCCACCGCACCCAAGGCCGTGAACGCGGCACCGGCTGCCCCGTCCCAGGCCGCCCCCGCGGCACCGCCGCGGGCCAGCGTTCCCGCGGCGGCCACCCAGGCGGCACCCCGGCCGGCCCAGACTGCCCCGGCCCAGGCGGCACCCCGGCCTGCCCAGACTGCCCCGGCCCAGCCGGCACCGGCCCAGGCCACGCAGGCCCCGGCGGCCAAGCAGCCCGTCTCGGCCAAGGCCAAGGCCAAGGCCAACGACGAAGAGTGGTGGACCAAGTAACCAGCCTGACGGGAACGGGGGCCGCCGCCGAGGCGCCGGCCCCGTCTCGTTGTCAGCTCGTCGCGGCGTCAGCTCACCGCGGTCTGGCCGCCATCGAGGATGAGCACCTGGCCGGTCATGTAGGACGAGGCCTCGCTGGCCAGGAAGATCGCCCCGCCCGCCATCTCGTCCGGGCGGGCCCAGCGCCGCATTGGCACCGTGGCCACGGTCGCGGGCCCGGCGGTCACGTCCTCCCAGAGGTTGCGGTTCAGGTCGGTCGCGGTCCATCCCGGGCACAGCGCGTTGACCCGCACTCCCGATACCCCCCACTCCACCGCCAGCGACTTGGTCAGCGAGATGAGCCCGGCCTTGGCCGCACCGTAGGCGGACAGGAACGGCGCGGCGGCCACCCCGGCCACCGACGCGACGTTGATCACCGAGCCGCTGCCCCGCTCCACCAGGTGCGGGCCGACCGCGTGGCAGACGTACATGGCCGAATCCAGGTTGAGCCGGATCAGCTTGTCCCAGCCGGCCAGCCGCATGTCCAGGAATGGCACCATGAAACTGGACCCGCCCGCGTTGTTCACCACGATGTCCACGTCGCCGAGCTGGTCGATGGCGGTCCCGACCGCGACGGCCACCGATTCCTGCTCGGTGACGTCCGCCGGGATGATGACCGCTTTCCGGCCTAGCGCGCCGATCTGCTCCGCCGTGTCCGCCAGCCCGTCCTCGCTGCGCGCCACCAGGGCCAGGTCGGCACCGGCACCGGCCAGCGCGACCGCGATCACCTGCCCGATCCCGCGCGAGGCGCCGGTGACGAAGGCCTTCTTGCCAGTCAGGTCGAAGAGCGGCACGCTCAGTCCTTCCATTCAGTGCGCAGCGGGGCGGCGGCCGGGTTGACCCGGCGCACGATCTGGTCCAGCACGATACGCACGAACGGCTCGCCGACCCAGAGGTGCTTGGCCCGGTCCACCGCGACCACCTCGGCCTGTGGCACCCGGGCGAACCGGCGGCGGGCTTCCTCGGGGCGCAGGTAGTCGTCCAGTTCAGGGACCAGCACCAGCAGCGGCTTACCGGAGGCGGCCCAGGCGTCCAGGTCGGCAACACTGGCCCGGTGCAGCGCGGGCGAGAGCAGGATCGCGCCCGCTACGGCGGGATCGTTGCCCCACATCAGCGCCAGCTCCGTGCCGAACGACCAGCCGACCAGCCAGAGCCGGGGCAGCCCGGCGGCCACGCACCAGGCGACGGCCGCCGCCACGTCGTGCCGTTCAGCCTGTCCATCGCCGAACTCACCGTCACTGCGGCCGTGGCCGGAGGAGGTGCCCCGGGTGTTGAAGCGCAGCACGGCCATATCGGCCAGGGCGGGCAGCCGGTAGGAGGCCTTGCGCAGGATATGGCTGTCCATCATCCCGCCGTGGGTGGGCAGCGGATGCAGGCACACCAGCGTGGCGACCGGATCCCGGACGGCCGGGCGGGCCAGCTCGCCGACGAGGTCCAGCCCGTCCGCGGTGTGCAGGGATATCGGCTCCCGGCGGGCCGGCAGGACCGTGCTCGCCCTGATCTCACTCATCGCAGTCCTTCACGTCCTTACCTGCCGACCCGGCGCCCCGGCGGCCGCCGCATCCGGTGCCGCCAGCATGGCCGGTGCCAGTGGCGCCGCTCGCTGGGCCCGGGGACCTGGCTAGGCCAGGCCACGAGGTGCGCCACGCCGGGCGGGATTTCCTGATCACATCCGGGGCAACGATAGCTTTTCACCGCCGCCGCGCCAGGCACCATCCGGACCACCCAGTCCCCGTCCGGCCAGGACTCGTGATGTTCCGGCCCGACCGGCGCGTCCGGGCCGTCGCCCGGGCGGGCGGCGGGGCGGGCCGCCGGGCCGCCCCGCGCTCCGGCCCGGCCCCGGCGCGGCGCCTGGTCCGGCAGGCGGCGGGCCCGGCGCGGGCTCATGGCCGGACCTTTCCCATGGCGGCGACCTTACCGCTGGGATCCTGTTCTCCCGCGGGTGGCTAGTAGCCGAGGAGCCCGAGCGGGCTGGGTGCGGCGAATTTGATGCGCAGGACCGTTTCCCCGCTGAGGAACCGGGCGGTATCGACGCGGGCCGGACGGTAGCGCGGGTCCTGGGCGGCCTCGGCGCCGAGCTCAGCCAGGATGGACCGCTTGCTGCTGTCGCTGGTGACGACCAGGTCCGCGGACCGGAGCGGAGCGGAGCGGCATCGGTGGCTACTCCCGGGCTGGGGTCCCCGAACGCGCTCACCTGGACCGGCTGCTTGCCCTCGACGTCCGCGATGACGACGATCAGCCGCGCATCAACCTGCCCGGCGGCGGGTTGCCCCTTCTCCCGGCTGGACAGCTGGGCGGCCGCCTGGCCGGCGAGGTCCGCACCGGCCGCCGCCGCAGGGACAGGTCCTTGCGGAGGTCCGACCGGTAGGCAGCGGCCCCATCCGGGCAGCCGCCCGGATCACGATCTGCCGGTCCCCGGAGCCGAACCTAGCGATCACTACCGGCGCATAGACCGACTCCAGCCGGGGCCCGAGCTGAGCCTGCAACGCCGGCGTGGCCACGATGAGGGCACTGCCGGACACATCATCCGAACCAGGCCAGTGCACGTGCAGCCGCGCGCTGGCCATTCCGTCCGTCTGGAGAACCCGGCACATCGCCGGGTCGCAGGCTACGGAGCCACGAGTGGCGATCTGACTGGCAACCCAGGAAGCTTATTCATAAGTGAGTTTGAAGAAGTAGAGGCCAATAGCGGCTCTGAACGATTGCAGATAGGTCCGGAGAGGTCTCCGGTAGTCGGTGTGAAGAATGCGCCATGATTTGACGTGGGCGATTGCGCGCTCGATTGGAGCGCGCAGGCGGCTCACGTCCGCGTTGAACTCGTTCTCCCATTCGAGTAGCTTCCGGTACTTGGGTTTCTTGATCGGGGTAATGTAGCCGGACCCCTGATACCCTTTGTCGCCGATTCCGCTGAATGCTGCGGCGATGACTTCGGCGGTCTCCGTCTCGCTGAGGGCGGTCATATCGTGATTGTGACCAGTGATGGGCTCGGAAACGAATACGATGTTGCCCGCAAGATCCGATATGACCTGGCCGTTGAAGCCGGTCGTCTTGTGTTTTCCTGACCACAGATCCGGTGCTTCGCGCCAAGACCAGCACGGCGCGAGGAAGCCGTCTACCAGGACCGTCTGCCCTCGCACGGCCGCTGTGGCCTGCTCGGCTGTGGGACGGAACTCCGCAGTGGCCCTTTCAATGAGGGGCGTGATCTCGGTGATGATCCGGGAAATAGTAGGCTGCGAAGTGTCGAAAATCTCGGCCCAGACATCCTCGATAATATTCTGCCGGGCGTATCCTGACGACACGATTATGGCCTCTCGCAGAGTTAGTTCTCTGGGAGTGCCGCTGTCCCACGGATTCCCGAGAAGTGCGGTCACGTGATCCGTGAGTTCGTCGAGTTGCTCAGAGTTGAGTCCTGACATGCGATCGAATCGCAACGGCTTCTCCGTCGGTGAAAGGTTTGGCTGGTTACCTCCTTTCTACTGACCGGGGAAGCCGTTGCCTGTTAGGCGCTCCGCACAAGGACGGCATTATCTGGTAACAATTCTAGATAGCTTCCTTCAAAAGATTATTACGGGGCTTTTGAATAAGTCTCCAGGTCCCGGCATGATTTCGGATTCCCGGTGGCGACTCGGCGGAGGAAATCAGCCGAGAATGGCCAACGTGACCGCGGTGATGCAGGGCCGCGAAAGAGCCCGCCGCTATGGCCAGGGCCGGCCAGTTCGTGAAGCTCGGCGACCTGTTTGCCGGGATGCGGCAGTACAAGACGCTCGGCCTGGTCTGGTTTGACCAGGATCAGCACGACAGCATCTATCACCAGGACCGGCGCCTCGAGGGCAATACGCCGGCCGAGGCGGCGTTCCGGCTGGGCGTATCAGGCATGCGCTAGCGCAGTCCGCTAACCCGCGCGAGGTCAGCCCGCCAGATGCTCCAGCAGTGCGGAGAGGATCGGCACCTGGCCCTTGACCAGCTTTTCCGCGGCACGCTCGGGGGACATCCAGGCGGCCCTGTCCATCTCGGGGAACTCCTGGGCCTGCCCGGAACCCCGGGGCCATTCGAGACTGAAGGTGTTGCTCCGGAAGCCGGCCAGGTCGAAGTCGCCTTCGACGGCGTAGGCAGTGATCACCTTGCCGCTGGGCTGGCGGAGCTCCCCCAGGGCGATGATCGGGCCGCCCGGCGGCGCGGATCCCATCTCCTCGGTGAACTCCCGGCGCGCGGCGGTCAGGGGGTCCTCGCCGTCTTCGTACTCCCCCTTGGGGATCGACCAGCCCCGGGCATCCCGCCGTGCCCAGAACGGGCCGCCCATGTGCGCGATCAGTACCTCTAGCGCGCCGCCGGCGGCGAACCGGTAGACGAGCAGCCCGGCGCTGCGCTTGGCCATGCCCACTCTCCCCGGGCTCGCTGTGGCAGCGATCTTACTAAGCCCGGCGGGACCACGATCCGGCCTGATCCCGGGCGGCGGCTCGCTAGAGTTGGCTTCCGTGCGACTCGTGATTGCCCGGTGCAGTGTCGATTACGCGGGGCGGCTGTCGGCCCGGCTGGCCTCCGCGACCAGGCTGATCATGATCAAGGCGGACGGCTCCGTGCTGGTGCACTCCGACGGCGGCTCCTACAAGCCGCTGAACTGGATGTCACCGCCGTGCCGGCTGGCTGAGGAACCGGGCCGGTGGGTGGTCACCGGTAAGTCCGGGGAGACCCTGACCATCACCCTCGAGGAGATCCTGAGCGACTCCTCGTTCGCCCTGGGCACCGATTCCGGGCTGGTCAAGGACGGCGTCGAGGCTCACCTGCAGGAACTGCTGGCCGTCCAGACGCACCTGCTCGGCGTGGGCTGGCGGCTGGTGCGCCGAGAGTACCCCACCCCGATCGGCCCGGTCAACCTGATGTGCCGGGATGCCTCCGGTGCCTCCGTGGCCATCGAGGTCAAGCGGCGCGGCGAGATCGGCGGCTCCGGTTCTGCCGAAGGTACCTCGTTGGGGGGAGGGGCCTATGTGGCGGTCGAGATCAAACGCCACGCTGGCATTGATGCAGTCGAACAGTTGACCAGGTACCTGGAGCTGCTGAACCGGGACCCGCTTCTAGCACCGGTTAAAGGTGTGCTTGCTGCGCAGACGATAAAGCCGCAGGCGCGCACCCTGGCCGAGGACCGTGGCATCCGGTGCGTGGTCCTGGACTACGAGGCCATGCGCGGGACCGACGACGGGGCGCTGCGGCTGTTCTGACCGCCGCCACGAGGGCGTCCGGCCTCGGATGGCAGCCTGGCCACGGGCCGGGATCGGCCCTGGCCGCCACCTTGCGTACAGTTGGGGCACTCCCCGTGGCAAGCGATCGAAGGGATGTGCCCGTGGGTCACCCGGCCACGCAGCCGGCCGACGCCGGCGGCCTGACAGCGACCGAGCACCGGCTGGGCAACGGCCTGCGCGTGGTGCTGTCTGAAGACCACCTGACTCCGGTCGCGGCGGTCTGCCTCTGGTACGACGTCGGGTCGCGCGAGGAGGTGGAGGGCCGCACTGGCCTGGCCCATCTCTTCGAGCACCTCATGTTCCAGGGCTCGGCGCAGGTCACGGGAAACGGCCACTTCGAGCTGGTGCAGGGGCCGGCGGCTCGCTCAACGGGACGACGAGCTTCGAGCGCACCAACTACTTCGAGACCATGCCCGCCCACCAGCTGGAGCTGGCGCTCTGGCTGGAGGCGGACCGGATGGGCTCGCTGCTCGCCGCGCTCGACGAGGAGTCCCTGCAGAACCAGCGGGACGTGGTCAAGAACGAGCGCCGCCAGCGTTATGACAACGTGCCGTACGGCACCGCCTTCGAGCGGATGACCGCGCTGGCCTACCCCGAGGGCCATCCCTACCACCACACGCCCATCGGCTCCATGGCTGACCTGGACGCGGCGACGCTGGACGACGCGCGCGCCTTCTTCCGCGCGAACTACGCGCCGAATAACGCGGTCCTCGCGGTCGTCGGCGACATCGACCCGGAGCAGACCCTCCGCTGGATCGAGAAGTACTTCGGCTCCATCCCGCCCTACCACGGCAGGGCGCCGCACCCGGACGGCACGCTCCCCGACATCATCGGCGGGGAGCTGCGGGTGGAGATCCGGGAGGACGTCCCGGCGCGCGCGCTGATGGCCGCGTACCGGATGCCGCGGGACGGCACGCGCGAGTGCGACGCGGCCGACCTGGCGCTCACCGTCCTCGGCGCCGGCATGTCCTCCCGGCTGTACAACCGGCTGGTGCGGCGCGACCGCACCGCGGTCAGCGCCGGCTTCGGGCTGCTGCGGCTCGCCGGCGCCCCCTCACTGGGCTTCATGGACGTGAAGGCGTCCGGCGGTGCCGAGATCCCGAAGATCGAGGCGGCCATCGACGAGGAGCTGGCGCGGCTCGGCGCGCAGGCGCCGGATGCTGGGGAGATGGAGCGGGCGCAGGCCCTGCTGGAACGCGAATGGCTGGACCAGCTGGGCACGGTGGCCGGCCGGGCCGACGAGCTGTGCCGGTACGCGGTGCTGTTCGGTGACCCGCAGCTCGCGTTCAGCGCCGTCCACCGGCTCCTGGACGTCACCGCTGAGGACGTCCGGGCGGTGGCCGCCGCGCGGCTGCGCCCCGACAACCGGGCCGTGCTGGTGTACGAGCCCGCGACCTCAGCGGAGGCCGCCGAGGCGGCCGGGCCGGCCGGCGGAAACGCGGGCCAGCAGGACGAGCAGGAAGAAGCCGCGGAATGAGCGACGTAGTCGTGACCATGGACCTGCACCCGCAGCCGGCCGGGGGCCAGCCGAAGCCGTGGGCGTTCCCGGTACCCGAGCGCGGCAGCATGGCCAGCGGGCTGGCCATGCTGCACTGTCACCGGCCCGGGCAGCAGGTGGCGGCCGTGCAGATCTGCCTGGACATGCCGCTGGACGCCGAGCCCGACGGGCTGGACGGGGTCGCCACCATCATGATGCGCGCGCTGTCCCAGGGCACCGGGCGCCATACGGCCGAGGAGTTCGCCGCCGAACTGGAACGCAGCGGCGCGACCCTCCATGCGAGCGCCGACTACGGGGGTGCCCGCGTCTGGCTGGAGGTCCCCGTCTCCCGGCTGCACAAGGCGCTGGGACTGCTCGCCGAGGCCCTGCGAGAGCCGGCCTTCGCGGCCACCGAGGTCGAGCGGCTGGCGCGCAACCGCCTCGATGAGATCCGGCTGGAGCTGGCCAACCCGCGCCGGCAGGCGGCCAAGCAGCTGTCCGGGGAATTGTTCCCGGCCTCCTCGCGGCTGTCCCGGCCGCGCCAGGGCACCGAGGACACCGTGTCCCGGATCGACGCCGACAGCGTGCGCGCGTTCTACGAGGCGCATGTGCGGCCCGCCGGGAGCACCGCGGTCATCGTGGGCGACCTGACGGGCGTGGACCTGGACGGCCTGCTCGCGGATACGCTCGGCCGGTGGGCCGGCGATGCCGCCGGGCCGCCGGCCGTCCCGCCGGTGACGGCCGTTGACACCGGGCGGATAGTGATCGTGGACCGGCCCGCTGCCGTCCAGACGCAGCTGCTGATCGGGGGGACCGGCCCGGACCGGCACGATCCGCGCTGGCCGGCGCTGGTGCTGGGCACCTACTGCCTGGGCGGCACGCTCACGTCCCGGCTGGACCGGGTACTGCGTGAGGAGAAGGGCTACACCTACGGCGTGCGGGCTTTCGAGCAGGTGCTGCGGTCCCCGTCGCCGGATGGGGCCACGGGGATGTCGGCGCTCGCCATCAGCGGTTCGGTGGACACCGCGTCCACCGGGCCGGCGCTGGATGACCTGTGGACGGTGCTGCGCACGCTGGCCGCGGAAGGCCTGACCGACGCGGAGCGCGACACGGCGGTGCAGAACCTGGTGGGGGTCGCGCCGCTGCAGTACGAGCGCGCCGCGTCGGTCGCGGGCACCCTGGCCGATCAGGTCGAAGAGCACCTGCCGGACGACTATCAGGCGCAGCTGTACGCGCGCCTGGCGCAGACGAGCACCAGCGAGGCGACCGCCGCCGTCGTCGCGGCGTTCCCGGAACACCGCCTGGTCACGATCCTGGTCGGCGACGCATCCGAGATCCAGGCTCCGGTGCAGGCCCTGGGAATCGGCGAGGTCAGGGTGGTCACGGACTGATCAGCCACACCCTCGCCGCGGGCCGCCCGGTTCGTGATGTGGGTGAACTGGCCGCCAGAACGTTTCCGCGCTGGCTAGGATGGCCCGGTTATGGGTACCGAGCAGGGGCCGGCATCTGGCCTTCCCGCGCGCACTCCTGGTGGACTGCCCTCGCGTGGTCCGGGGCTGCCCTCGCGTGGTCCGGGGCTGCCCTCGCGTGACGGCTCTGGCCTGCCAGCACGCGGCCCTGGGCTGCCGACACGTGATGGCTCCGGCCTGCCGACACGTGATGGCTCCGGCCTGCCGACACGTGATGGCTCCGGCCTGCCGACACGCGGTGGTTCCGGCCTGCCCACGCGCACCACGCGGACCCGCACCCCCGGCCGCCACCGCAGCCCGCACCAGCTGTCGCTGCCGTCCGACGCACCAGCCCTCGTCCTGGCGGTCCCCGGCGGGCGGACCCACGAGAGCGATGATCTTGCCGCCGGGATCATCGACGTGGCCAGCCAGTCCTGCCCGGGCGTGGCGGTCCGGGCCGGTTACCTGGAGGGCACCGACGAGAGCCTCGCATCGGTGCTGGCCGACTGCCCTCTCCTGGATGGCCGCCCCGCCGCTGTCGTGGTCCCGTTGCTGATCTGCCCGGACACGGGGGTCGACGCCGCGGTCACCGCCGCCATCGCCGCCGCGCCGGTGCCCGCCCTGCGCGGGGCACCCCTCGGCGTGCATCCGCTGCTCGCCGGGGCGCTGCACGCCCGCCTGGCCGAATCCGGCCTGGCCCGCAGCGACCGGATCGGGCGCATCAGCATCGTCACCACGGCCGCGGAGGGCATCCTGGTCGCCGCCATCGGTGCGGACGCCGTAGCCATGGCCGGAACCGTTGCGGTGCTGCTGGCCGCCCGGCTGGCCGTCCCGGTCGCCGCCGCGTCGCTCAACGACGCCACCACCATCCGCGATGCGGCCAGCCGCCTGATGGATGCGGGTGTGAGCGGCCTCGCCCTGTCACCGTGCGTCATCGGCCCGGAGATCGGCGGCCTGGATCTCGGCGCGCTGGCCGACGCCGTCGGCATGCGGACGGCCCGGCCGCTCGGCGCGCAGACCGCCGTGGGCCAGCTGGCCGCCGTCCGCTACGGAGCGGCCTTGCAGGATCCACAGCTCGTGGGCCGGTCCGGCTGATCCAGTCGCCCCCCGTCGGCTCGGTTTACCCGGAGGCGGGCGGCCCGGTCTCTAGCCGGCTGCGGTCAGCTGCGGATGGGGCAGCGGCAACACGCCCGGGGCGGGCGGGGCCGCGGGGGCCGGGGCGTCCCGGGTCGCCTGGATCGCCCGGTACACCAGCCGGGCGTAGACCAGGGTGCCCGGGATGATCGGGTGCACGTGATCGGGCCACAGCAGGTTCATCCGGTTCTTGATGGTGTCGAACCAGTCGGCGGGCACCACACTCGGATGAGCCTGGATGAACGCGGCCTCAGTGGCGTTGACCTGCTTGCTCCAGCTGTCCGGCACGTAGGTGTTGATGAGCACCAGCCGGCGCTGCGGGCCGAGGATCTGCATTAGCTGGCTGAGCTGGCCGGTGCTGACCAGGTAGTTGGTGCCCAGGCCGACCACGACCACGGGGCGGAGCCGGCCGGTGGCTGCCAGCCTGCGCAGGATGGCCAGGCCGGCGGGCATCTCCCGGTCCGGCTCGGCGTCGATATAGATGCCGGGCACCACGGCCTGCAGGGCCATGGCACTCGCGGCCATGACGGAGTCACCGACCGCAGTGACCATCCGGCCAGTGACGGCCCGCTGGGAGGCCCGCGGCGCGGGCGTGGCCGCACCGCCGGTACTGGCCGGCGACGCATGCGCCTGGGTGGAGGCGCTGACCCGCTCGCCCCGGGCGATCTGGTTCTCCATGCCAGAGAAGGTGGATGGCGACCGGAACGCCGCGCACCCGGCCAATGACGCCCCGGCGAGCACGGCCGCCGTCCCGAGCAGCAGGGCGGCACGGCCCGGCGGGCGGCACCGCAGCCCCTGGCGGCCAGGTCCGACCAGCGTCATCACGCCTTCCGTGGTTCGCCCTGGTTGCTGCCTCTCGTCAGCAGACCCGGCGGCTCGTTCCTTAAGCAATTTCTTGTCCCCCCGGTTCACTGCACTCTTTCTCGCCACCCGGGAGCAAAGGCAAACGCCTAACCGGCAAATAGCCAGGGGACCGTTATGTGGCTGACCGGGCATAATGACCGGTGTATTCCGTTACCTGAACCTGCTGGCCAGACGGGCGCCAACCTGCTGGCCAGAAGGGCGCCGGGCAGCCCGGCATGTCATTGCTTAGGCAATGACGGCGGCCAAAAGGCGGAATTCATGCGTAGCGGCTGATAAGGAGCTCAGCCCCGCCGGCGCGGCCTTCACTCACGAACGTGGCGTAAGCAGGCTCCTGCAGCGTGGCGGAGAGGGCTGGGCCGCCGGCGGGGAGCGGGGCGCTGCTGAGCGACTCCAGCGCACCCCAGGACCGCGCGGCGAGGACCAGGTCACCGGCGGCCTCGCCGGCTTCCATCAGCCGGGCCAGCACCTGGCCCTGCAGCGTCCGGCCACCCGCCAGGAGGACGGCCGACAGGCATTCGAGCAGCAGGCGAGTCGCCTCGGCCGGGTCTTCCGTGATGGCCGGGTCGGCCAGCTGGAGCAGCGCCCGGGCCACGCAGCGGAAGTCCCCGGCCTGCCGGAAGGCCGGGAGCACGGTGTCGAGCAGCTCGCGCGCAGGGCCGGGAAGGCCGCTGATCTGGGCCAGCCCCGCCCGGACCAGGCGGATGTGCGCGAGCTCGTGGCCGAGGCCGTACCTGGCCGCATACGACTCGCACTCATCCAGCCAGACCGGCACATCCGAGAGGCGGGCGCGGGTCTCCACCGCGCGGCCGGCCAGCATGTACCGCACGTTGTTCGCATGCAGGATGTCGCCGGCGGCGGCGAACCCGGCCACCGCCCCCTCCCAGTCCGCGAAGGCATCACCCGGCGCTGCCCGGGCCACTCCCCGGGCCTGGAGAGCGGACCCGGCCAGCCATGGGTCCGTGGTATCCGCGGCATAGGACAGCACCGCGTCCAGCCGCCGCACCGCGTCCTGCTCATCCTGGCGGTACGCGCCGATCCACCCGCTGGCCAGGCTGGCCAGGGCATGGTCCCGGGCGACGGCGGCGGCCCGGCTGCTGGCCAGGGCGAGGCGGCGGGCATCGTCCAGGTTCAGGTAACAGACCGTGAGAGCAGCCCAGGCCAGAGCCTCAGCGCTCCAGTGCTGGTACCGGAGGCCGAGATCACGGATGAGCTCCAGGGCCTGCCTGCTGGGCTCGGTCTCGGCCAGCTGGCTGACCGAGATGAGCAGGCGATCGGCCAGACCCGGATCCCGGCGGGCGGCCCAGCCCAGCGCGGCCAGCAGGTCAGCCTGGTCATACCGGGCGGCCGGCGCGCCGTGATAACGCGCGCGGACTGCCGCCGCAGCGGCGCCGTCGCAGAACACCGCGTGCCTGCGCGATACCTCCTCGGTGACGCCCGGGTCAGCGCGCTGCCGGGCGAACTCGCGTACCAGGGCGAGGAGGCGGTACCGTGCCGGGCCGTGCTCCGGCCACCAGGTGCTGACCAGCGACCGCTCCACCAGCCTGGTGAGCAGATGACCCGCCCCAGCCGCGGCCGGCGCCGGGACGCAGGCCTCGGCGAGCGCCAGGCCGAACTCACCGGGCAGCACCGCCAGGCAGGTCAGCATCCCGCGTTCGGGCTCGTCCAGCAGGCGCCACGACCACTCGATGGCCGAGTCGAGCGACTGGTGACGGCCAGCCTGGGCCGCCGGCCCGGGGCATCCAGCCAGTGCCCCAGGTCCCCGGCGAGCTCGGCTGGATCCAGGCTGCGCAGCCGGGCGGCGGCTAGCTCGATAGCCAGCGGCAGGCCGTCCAGGCGACGGCAGATGGCGGCGACATGCGGTGCGGCCGCCTCGTCGAGGCGGAACCGCGGGGCGGCGGCCCGGGCACGGTCGAGGAACAGCCGCCCCGCGGCGCTGCGGCGCACGTCGTCCGGCCGCGGGCCGGACGGCACCGCGAGCGGCCCGAGTTCCAGGACCTGCTCGGCGTCCAGCCGGAGGGGTTCCCGGCTGGTGGCCAGCACGCGCAGCCCGGGGACCCCCGTGGCCAGCGTCCCGAGCAGCCCGCCGGCCGCAGCCAGGACGTGCTCGCAATTGTCCGCGAGCAGCAGCAGCTCGCCGCCGCCCAGGGCCACCCGGGCCGCCGGGATCAGGTCGCGGGCCTCGTAGCCGACCCCGAGGGCGGCGGCGAGGAACGCGCTCACGTCCCGGGCGGCCGCACCGGAAAGGTCGGTCATCCGTGCCGGGCAGGCCCAGCGGCGCGCGGCCTCCAGCGCCAGCCTGGTCTTCCCGCAGCCGGCTGGGCCCACCACGCAGACCAGTGACCCGGCCGCCACCATGCGGCCGAGCTGCGCGAGCTCGTCGTCACGGCCCACGAAGCTGGTGACGGACGCGGGCAGGAGCTGCTCGGCTGGAAGCTGCTGGGCCAGCCGGGCCAGCGCCGGGCGGTCCGCGGCCCGGATCTTGCGCAGCAGGGAGGACACGTGACTCTCAACGGTCCGCACGGAGATGCCCAGCCCGGCCGCGATCTCGCGGTTGGACAGCCGGCGGCCGACCGCCGCGAGGACCTCCGCCTCCCGGGCGGTGACCCCCGCCCCCTCCAGCCGTGCCCCGGCTGCCAGCTGCATGTCTCCCATCCTCGCAAATGCGGACGGAAGATCCGTGCTCAGCACGGATGCCGGGGCCACCCGGCCCGGATGAGACTGGCACCCGCGGGATGGCAAGAGGGAGGCCCCGATGACAGCGGATGACCCGGGCACAGGTGCCAGGTTCGTGGCCGCCCTCGCTGCCCGGGACGTCACGTCGCTGCGGGGCCTGTTCAGTGAGGACGTCTGCTTCCGCGGCATGACCCCCGGGCGGATCTGGGCGGCCAGGACCCCCGGTGAGGTAGCCGAGGTGATCCTGGGTTGCTGGTTCGAGCCCGGCGACACCGTGGAACAGGTGGAGGCGGAAGCGGCCGGGATGGTCGGGGACCGGCCCAGCCTGGGCTACCGGCTCCGCGTCCGCAACGCCGAGGGGTGCTTCCTGGTCGAGCAGCACGCCTTCATGGACATCACCGCAGGCAAGATCACCTGGATGCGCGTGCTGTGCTCCGGCTTCCGGCCGGTCAGCGGGCACCACTGAGACCGCTGCGAGCGGGAGGAATGAGGCGGCAATGGCCGGGAAAGCAGTGATCAGCCTGACGACCGGGCTGGAGGACCCGGAACAGGTCACCGTCGCGCTGCTGGTGGCGGTGGGGGCCGCGGAGGCCGGGCGGCCGACCCTCATCTTCGCGGCGAAGGAGGCGGTCCGGCTGTCCCTGTCGGGCGTGGCGGCCGGCGTCGCGTGCACCGGCTGCCCGGCCCTGCCCGACCTGCTGGACCGGTACGCCCGGGCGGGCGGCGGCTTCCTGGTCTGCCCCATCTGCTTCCAGGCCAAGGCGCTGGACCAGGGCGGGTTGCTGGCGAACGCCGAGCTGGGCGGGACGGTGCAGCTGTGGGAATGGATCGGCGAGGAGCCGGTCACCACGTTCAGCTACTGAGCAGGCGGCCCGGCGCGCGGCAGCCGGGACAGCCGGGGCGGCCGGGCCCCGCGAGGCGGCCCCGGGCCCGTGAGGCGGTCCCGGCCCCGCCAGCGACCCAGTACCGGGTCAGTACATGCCAGACTGGGCGGGATGAGCGGTGCAGGCGGTCGTCCGGGGATGCCCGAGTCATGATCGTTGATCCCGCTCAGCCAGCAGCCCGGCTGGCCGCCGACCAGCAGGTCAGGAGGGCCAGGAACGCGGTCTATGTGGTGTTCACCGCGGCCGGCTTCGCGTTCGCCAGCTGGGCGTCGCGCATCCCGCAGGTCCGCGCCGAGCTGGGGGTGACCCCGGGGACGCTGGGCCTCATCCTGCTGTCGATCGCGGTCGGCTCGGCGATGGCCATCCCGCTGTCCGGCATGGTCATCACGAGAGTGGGCGAAGCGCGCACGGTGGCCGCCACCGCGCTGCTGTCAGCGGCCGGGCTGGGCATCGTCGCGGTCGGCTACACCCACGGCGTGCTGCTGGTGGTGGCCGGCCTGTTCGTGCTCGGCGTCGGCACCGGCGCCTGGGAT
The DNA here is from genome assembly GCA_963829725.1 of uncultured Actinomycetes bacterium. GTDB lineage: Bacteria > Actinomycetota > Actinomycetes > Streptosporangiales > Streptosporangiaceae > RYN-230. Next base: position 478,919 of record CAWHJW010000005.1, read on the forward strand.
GTCGCCATGAATGTGCAGGGCGCCGCGGTCGAGCAGGCCATCGGCCGCGCCATCATGCCGCGGTTCCATGCTGGATGGAGCATCGGCACGGTGGCCGGGGCGGTGGCCGGGACGGTGCTGGTGGCGCTGGGCGTCCCGGTCACCGCGCACCTGCTCGCGGCGGCGCTGGGCATCGCGGTCGCCGTGCCGGCCGCCACCCGGGGCTTCCTGCCCGCCGGGCACGCCAGCGTGACGGCCGGGGCATCTCCAGGGGCGGCCCCCCGGCGCCATCCGCTGACGGCCTGGACGGAGCCGCGGACTCTGCTCATCGGCGTGCTCGTGCTGTGCATGACGGTGATCGAGGGCAGCGGCAACGACTGGCTCAGCCTCGGTGTCATCGGCCGTTTCCACACCTCGCCGGTGGTCGGCACGGCCACGTTCGCGATCTTCCTCAGCGCGATGACGGCTGGCCGCTGGTTCGGGCCCCGGTACGTCGACCGGTACGGCCGGGTCCGGGTGCTGCGGGCCGGGACCGTCACCGCGCTGGCCGGGCTGCTCGTGATCGGCTTCAGCCCGGCCCTGGCTGCCGTCATGGCCGGGGCCGTGCTCATGGGGCTCGGCACCGCGCTGGGGTTCCCGGTCGGGATGAGCGCGGCGGCCGATGATCCCCGGTTCGCGCCCGCGAGGGTGTCCGCGGTCGCGTCGCTGGGCTATGTGGCCTTCCTGGCCGGGCCGCCGGCCATCGGCTTCCTCGCTGACCAGGCCGGCGTGCTGCACGCGGTATCCGCCGCCGGCATCCTGATGGCCGTCGCCTTCGTGGTGTGCCGGGCCGCCGCGCCGCTCCGCCCCGGCAGGACCGGGACAGGCACGGCGCCCGGCGGCCCGGGCGACCCGTGACGGAGCTTCGGCGGGCGGCCGGTGGCGGCCGCGCCGCGCCGCGGCATGCCACTTCCTGGGCGGCCTCAGCCGCCGCCCAGCACAGCGGCGTTCACCGCACGGGCCTCATCGGCCAGGTCCGCGGCCTCAGCCACGGTCACGCCCGCGCTGCGCAGCAGCTCCGTCCCGCCCCCGGGGGCGAAGACCGGCGGTTCCAGCCAGGCGATGACCACCCGCGGGATCCCCGCGGCGAGAATCAGCTCGGCGCACGGGCGGGGCCGTGAGGCGCGGAACCGGCACGGCTCCAGCGAGCTGTACAAGGTGGCGCCGGCCAGCCGGGGGTCACCGGCCTCCAGCAGCGCCAGGGCGGCCTCCTCGGCGTGGTCATGGGGATTGTGCTGGCGCGAGTACCCGGCCGCCAGCTCGGTCCCCTCAGCGCTGACGATCACCGCGCCCACGCTGAACGCGGAGCGCGATGGGGGGCAGCGCCGGGACAGCGCTATGGCCTGGCGCAGCCAGCGCCGGTCGGCCCCGGTCGCCTCCGGCCCGGTCCCGGGAATCCTGCCCCCCCGCAGCGGGCCACCCGCCCGCAGCGGGCCGCCGCCGGCCGCCGGGCCGGGCCCTGGCTCAGCCACCGGTCACCTCCCTCACCCCGGCCGCCGGGACGGGCCGCTCCGGGGCGCCCGCGCTCAGGTAGCGCAGCAGCACGACCTCGCCGACCGGCCGCGCCTCGGCCAGAGTCAGCCGGCCCGGCGGGTAGCGGCCCGGGCCGGCGAACCGGGGGGCGGCCGGATCACCGACGAAGAACGGGGCGATGACCAGGTGCAGTTCGTCCACGAGACCGCCGGCCAGGAACTCGGCGCCGAGGCGGGCCCCGCCTTCCACCAGCAGGCGGCCCACGCCCCGGCTGGCCAGGCTGGCCAGCACGATCTCCAGGCGCGGCGGGTCGCCGGCGTCGGCGATCCCGGCCAGCCCGCGCAGCCGGGCCCGCAGTGCGGGGATGGCCGGCGTCGCCGCGTACACCAGGCGCTCAGCGGCCGCCCCCGCATCACCCGCCCCGGCACCGTGCCCGTCACGGGTGAAGAACCGGGCCCCGGGGTCGAGGTCGCCGCTCACGGTGACCGTCGCCCCCGCCGGATGCTCCGGGAGCCCGCGGGCCAGCCGCTCCGCACGGCGCCGCGCCGAGCGGATGAGCAGCCTGGGGTCGTCACGGCGGAGGGTGCCCGCGCCGACGAGGATGGCATCCGCCGCGGCCCGTTCCGCATCCACCCGGTCCAGATCCGCCTCCCCGGATAGCACCAGCCGGGACGGCCCGGCCGAGTCCAGGCAGCCGTCCAGTGAGATGGCGCAGCTGAGCACGGTGTAGGGGCGTTCGGTCATGACGTCCCTCCGGTGCTGTCGCGATGCCCGCGGGGCCGGCGCCCGCCCGCGCGGGCGGGCGCCGGCCCCAGGGCCTGGCCAATGCCCATCCAACGCTACCTGGGCCGCCACAGGCGGTGATTTACTGTCACGCAAAGGCCGCGACCATCCCGAAGCGGCGGATCGCGGGCGCCCGGGACCGGGCGCCGGAACACGACGCTCAAGGTGACGGTGAGTGTGATGGACACGTCGGTGTGGACGCAGGACCAGGCCTGGTCGGCCGAGACTCTCGAGACGGTCAATCCGGCGACGTCCGAGGTCATCGCCACCTTCCCGGTGCACGGGCCCGCCGAGGCAGCCGCGGCCGTGCACCGGGCCCGGGAGGCGGCCGCCTGGTGGGCGGGGCTGGGCTACGCCCAGCGCAGGACCCGCCTGCTGGCCTGGAAGTCCCATCTCACCAGGTACCTGGCCCGGCTCGCGGAACTGGTGCACAACGAGACCGGCAAGCCACTGGCCGACGCGCAGCTGGAGATCCTGCTGGCCATCGTGCACATCGACTGGGCGGCCAAGCACGCCCGGAAGGTGCTGGGCCCGCGCCGGGTGCGCAGCGGGCTGATCGCCATCAACCAGGCCTCCCTCCTGGAGTACCAGCCGCTCGGCGTGGTCGGCGTGATCGGCCCGTGGAACTACCCGGTGTTCACCCCGGTCGGCTCTATCGCCTACGCGCTGGCGGCCGGGAACGCCGTGGTGTTCAAGCCGAGCGAGCTCACCCCCGCGGTCGGCGGCTGGCTGGTCAGCTCGCTGCGCGAGGTGGTGCCCGAGCAGCCGGTGCTGCAACTGGTGACCGGCGGCGGCGAGACCGGCCAGGCCCTGGCGCTCAGCGGGGTAGACAAGATCGCCTTCACCGGGTCGTCCGCCACCGCCAAGAAGGTGATGGCGGCCTGCGCGGAGAACCTGACCCCGCTGGTGGCCGAGTGCGGCGGCAAGGACGCGCTGCTGGTCGGCGCCGATGCCGACCTGGACGCCGCCGCGGACGCGGCCGCCTGGGGCGGGCTGTCCAACGCCGGGCAGACCTGCGTCGGCATCGAGCGGGTCTACGTGGCGGAGGAGGTGTACCACTCGTTCGTGGAGAAGCTGGCCGAGCGGGCCGCTGCCGTCCGGCCCGGCGACGACCGCGAGGCCGACTACGGGCCGATGACGATGCCCGCCCAGGTCGAGATCATCGAGCGGCACATCGCGGACGCGCTGGCCCGGGGCGGCCGCCCGGTGGTCGGCGGGCTGTCCAGCGTGCGCCGGCCGTACGTGGGCCCGGTGATCCTGGCCGGCGTGCCCGAGGAGAGCCGGGCGGTCACCGAGGAGACGTTCGGCCCCACCCTGACCGTCAGCCCGGTCCGTGACCTCGAAGAGGGCGTCCGCCGGGCCAACGACAGCAGTTACGCGCTCGGCTCGGCGGTGTTCAGCAAGAACGCCAGGCAGGCCCTGGCCGCCGCCCGGTCCCTGCGCAGCGGCATGACCTCGGTCAACTCAGTGATCGCGTTCGCCAGCGTGCCGGCCCTGCCGTTCGGGGGCAGCGGCGACTCAGGCTTCGGCCGGATTCACGGCGCGGACGGCCTGCGCGAGTTCTCCCGGGCCAAGGCGATCACCCGGCAGCGGATGCGCCCGATGGCCGACCTGACCACGCTGCGCCGCAGCGACAAGGACATGAAGCGGGTCCTCCAGCTGGTCACCCTGCTGCACGGCAAGCGCTACCGCTGACCCCGCACGGCGTCAATCAGGCAGCAGTTAGGTCCGGACCCCCGGGCGGGGCCCGGACCTAACTGCGATCGAATCGCCGGGGCGGGGGTCAGCGGGGGCCGGCCGGGGTGAGCGCCGGGTCGACGGGGGCCAGCGGCGCCCGGCCGGAGATCAGGTCGGCGGCACGTTCGGCGATGGCGATGACCGGGGCGTTCGTGTTGCCGCGCGGCACGGTGGGCATGACCGACGCGTCCACCACCCGCAGCCCCTCGACGCCGCGGACCCGCAGTTCCGGGTCCACCACGCTGGTCAGCCGGCTCGCGGCCAGCCGGGAGTCACCGCCCATCGCGCAGGTCCCGACGGGGTGGTAGAGGGTGCCGAGATCCTGGCGGATGAACTCGCGCAGCTCCGTGTCGCTGCGCACCTCCGGCCCCGGGGCCAGTTCCGCGCCCACGTGCTTGGCCAGGGCCGGGGACGCGGCGAAGTCACGGGCCATCCGCAGCCCGCTCACCAGCGGGTCGATGTCCTCGCTGGCGTACAGGTAGCCCGGGTCGATGGCCGGCTTGTGCCGCGGGTCGGTGCTGCGCAGCCGGACCGACCCGCGGCTGGCCACCGTGAGCACGGTGACCAGGATGGAGATCGCCCGGATGGACGGGTCGCCCAGGCCGTTGCGCTGGAACGGCACCGGGAGGACGTGCCACTGCAGGTCCGGGGCGGGGAGCGAGGGCATCGTCCGGGTGAAGCCGCCCGCCTCGGCGACGTTGGAGGTCAGCGGGCCGGACCGGAGGTAGCGCCAGCGCGCCAGCCCGGCCGGGCCCGCCTGCTCCCACAGGCCGGTCTCCTTCGGCGTCGGCCAGATCGCGGTGACCACCGGATGGTCGGACAGGTTGGCGCCCACCCCCGGGTTGTCCGCCGCCAGCGGGACACCGTGCTCGATCAGCTGCTCGGCCGGGCCGATGCCGGACAGCAGCAGCAGGTGCGGGCTGCCGATGGCCCCGGCGCACAGGATGACCTCCCCGTCGGCCCGGGCCAGTTCCTCGGTGCCGCGGCGGGTGTAGCGGACGCCCGCCGCGCGCCCGGCCTCGACGAGCACCCCGGTGACCAGGGCGTCGGTCTGGACGGTCAGGTTCGGCCGGGACATCGCCGGGCGCAGGTAGGCATCGGCGGCCGACCAGCGCCGCCCGTCCCGCTGGGTGACCTGGTAGAAGCCGGTGCCGTCCTGCTCGGCGCCGTTGAAGTCCTCGTTGACCGGCAGCCCGCAGGCCTGGGACGCCTCGACGAATGCCCTGGTCAGCGCGGATTTCCGCTTGAGGTCCTGGACGCTGAGCGGGCCGCCGGCCCCGTGGTAGGCGGACGCCCCGCGGGAGTTGTCCTCGGCCCGCAGGAAGTAGGGCAGCAGGTCGGTGTAACCCCAGCCGGCGCAGCCGTACTCATCCCGCCAGCTGTCGTAGTCCAGCCGGTTCCCCCGGATGTAGATCATGGCGTTGATGGACGACGAGCCGCCCAGCGTCCGGCCGCGCGGCCAGTAGACCGACTGCCCGGCCGCCCGCTCCTGGGGCACGGTGCGGAAGTCCCAGTCGTAGTGGCTCTGCCAGAGCAGGTTCAGCGCCGCCGGGATGCGGATCTCCTCGGCGTCGTCCGGCGGCCCCGCCTCCAGCAGCAGGACCCGGGTGCCCGGGTTCTCGGTCAGCCGGGCGGCCAGCACGCATCCGGCGCTGCCGGCACCAACGATGACGTAGTCATACACGGGGGACCTCAAAGGGCAGTTCGGGGGGCTAGCCGACACCCTACTAGCGGGAGCCTGCCTCGCACAGCCGAGCGCGCTCCCGGCCGGAACCGGCCGGGAGCGCGCTCCTCCAAGGCCACTGCGGGCTCTGGCGGGCCCCCGAGATCCGCCAGGCACCAGAGGCAGTGACCGTAATGCCCGGGGCGGCAGTACGCCGCTATTCGATTACTCTTCGTCTCTAAACGATGCCACATCGTGTTTGATATGTGAATACCCCAAGGTCAGAACATTGATCGTTATAAGCAAAGTCACGCTCAAGTCCGCACCAACTCACCGCCCGAGCGGCCCCGGAGATGTCGGCCACCCCACGCGGCAGCGGAGCGCCGGCCGTCCCGAGACCCCGCGGCCCGGGGGGATGCCACCCGGCATGGGGCGGCCGTGCCGGGCCCCGCGCTACGGTGGAGCCCATGGCACGCGACCGCAACGACGAGCCCGTGGTGCTCTCCCGCATCTACACCCGCACCGGCGACGACGGCAGCACGGCGCTCGGCGACATGAGCCGGGTGCCGAAGACCGATCCCCGGCTGGCCGCCTACGCCGACGTGGACGAGGCGAACACGGTGATCGGGGTGGCGCTCACCCTGGGCGGCCTCCCGGACAGCATGACAGCGCTGCTCTCCCGGGTGCAGAACGAGTTGTTCGACGTCGGTGCCGACCTGTGCACCCCGGTGACCGAGAGCCCGCCCTATCCCCCGCTGCGGGTCACCCCGGACTACATCGAGCGGCTGGAGCGGGACTGCGATGAGCGCAACGCCGGGCTCCCGGTGCTGCGCAGCTTCATCCTGCCCGGCGGCACCCCGGGCGCGGCCCTGCTGCACCAGGCCCGGACGGTGACCCGCCGGGCCGAGCGGACCACCTGGGCGGCCCTGGAAGCCTGCGGCGAGTCGATGAACCCGCTGACCGCACAGTACCTGAACCGGCTGTCTGACCTGTTGTTCATCCTGGCCCGGCTGGCCAACGAAGGGCGCGGGGACATCCTCTGGAAGCCAGGCGGGCAGCGCTGAACGTCCCTCCTGGCGCACTCCCCCCGCCCCGGTCCCGCGGCGCTAGCTGGCCCGGCCGAGGTAGGAGCCAGGGGCGGGCGGGGCCGCTTCCAGCCAGGCCAGGAAGCCGGTGAGCGCCTCCTCGCCCATGGCGAGTTCCACGGTGCCGTCCCCCTCCGCGAGGTCCCCATCCCCGAATCGGCAGCGCACCACCACGGCGCCCTCGCCCAGGCTGGCCTCCTCGGCGGGGTCGGCGGCCCGCCTGGACAGCACGCCGAGCGTCCGGCGGCTGAAGACCTGGTTAGGCCGCACCTGAACGCCGAAGACCTGATACCAGCAGAGCGCGTCGGGCCGGTAGGCGGCGACACCCAGCCGCCAGCTGCCGCCGGGGAGGCGCAGTCCGCACTCGACCGTGCCGCCGCCCCGTTCCAGCAGGTAGCGGCGCAGGGTGAGGCCCGCCGCCAGGAGCACGACGATGACCAGGAAGACAGCGAAGAGCCAGGCTGCGTCGAAGGCCAGCGCTCCGCTCATCCCGGCCCCCCGCGCTGGCCCTCGTCAGGACCCGTCGCCGGCAGCCCGCAGCCGCGCCCGGGAGTACCTTATCTCGGTCGATTCGGGCTGGTCCGCGCCCAGCTCGGCCAGCGCCGCCTCAAGCTCGGCGCGCACCGAGGCCCGGTCCACCCGGTCACCCAGCTCCGCCTGGCGGGCCAGGATCGAGATCCGGTCGTCGTGCACGGACAGGAACCCGCTGCTGACCGCGACCTGGAGCGTCTGCCCGGCCGCGGCGTCCCCGCCGGAGGCCTGCCGCGGGCCGAGGACGCTGATGACCCCGCCCTCGGCCAGGATGCCGAGCACCGGGGGGTGCCCGGTGAGCACGCCGAGGTCGCCGTCGAGCGTCTTGGCGATGACCATGCGGGCCTCGCCGGACCATACCTCGCCGTCCGGCACGACGAGCTCCACCCGGAGTGTCACCGGCGCCTCCCGCTTCCTGTGCTGGCCGCGCCGCTCACTTGTGCTCCAGCTCCGCGGCCTTCTTCTCCACGTCCTCGATGCCGCCGCACATGAAGAAGGCCTGCTCGGGATAGTTGTCGTACTTGCCCTCGGTGAGCGCCTTGAACGAGGCGATCGTGTCGCTCAGCGGCACGAACACGCCGGGCTGGCCGGTGAACTGCTCGGCCACGAACATCGGGTGGGACAGGAACCGCTCGATCCGCCGGGCCCGCTTGACCGTGACCTGGTCCTCTTCGGACAGCTCGTCGATGCCCAGCAGCGCGATGATGTCCTGCAGCTCCTGGTACCGCTGCAGGATGCGCAGGACCTCGCGGGCCGCGTCGTAGTGCTCCTGGCCGATGTACTTGGCGTCCAGGATCCGGGAGGTGGAGGCCAGCGGGTCGACCGCCGGGAAGATGCCCTTCTCGGTGATGGCCCGGGACAGCGCCGTGGTCGCGTCCAGGTGGGCGAACGTGGTGGCCGGCGCGGGGTCGGTGTAGTCGTCCGCGGGGACGTAGATAGCCTGCATGGAGGTGATCGAGTGACCCCGGGTCGAGGTGATCCGCTCCTGCAGCTGGCCCATCTCGTCAGCCAGCGTGGGCTGGTAGCCCACCGCCGACGGCATCCGGCCCAGCAGGGTGGACACCTCCGAGCCGGCCTGGGTGAACCGGAAGATGTTGTCGATGAACAGCAGCACGTCCTGGCCCTGCACATCGCGGAAGTACTCGGCCATGGTCAGCGCGGACAGGCCGACCCGCAGCCGGGTACCCGGCGGCTCGTCCATCTGGCCGAACACCAGCGCGGTGTCCTTGATGACGTTGGACTCGGTCATCTCGACGAACAGGTCGTTGCCCTCACGGGTGCGCTCGCCCACCCCGGCGAACACGGACACGCCGCCGAAGTTCTTCGCCACCCGGGTGATCATCTCCTGGATGAGCACCGTCTTGCCCACCCCGGCGCCGCCGAACAGGCCGATCTTCCCGCCCCGGACGTACGGGGTGAGCAGGTCCAGCACCTTGATCCCGGTCTCCAGGATCTCGGTCCGCGGCTCCAGTTGGTCGAACGGCGGCGGGTCCCGGTGGATCGACCAGCGCTCGTTGACCTCCAGGGAGGAGGCGGGCACGTCCAGGGGCAGGCCGAGCACGTTGAACACGTGCCCCTTGGTGACATCGCCGACCGGCACGGTGATCGGCCCGCCGGTGTCGGTGACCGGGGCGCCGCGGACCAGGCCGTCGGTGGGCTGCATGGAGATGGTCCGGAGCGTGTTGTCGCCCAGGTGTTGTTCCACCTCCAGGGTCAGCGTCCGCGTCTCCCCGCCCAGCGTGATGTCCACGTGCAGCGCGTTGTAGATGTCCGGCATGCTGTCCTCGGTGGCGAACTCCACGTCCACCACCGAGCCGATGACCCGCGCTACCCGGCCAGCCTGGGCCTCGGCGCCCTGCTCGCCGCCGGAGGCGGTGTTCTCGACGGTTGCGGTCATGATGGCATTCACTCTTTCCCTGCGGCGCTCTCGGCCAGCGCGTCCGCGCCGCCGACGATCTCGCTGATTTCCGAGGTGATCTCAGCCTGGCGGGCCTTGTTGGCCTCGCGGGTGAACTCTTCCAGGAGTTCGTTGGCGTTATCGGTGGCCGACTTCATGGCCCGGCGGCGGGCCGCGATCTCCGACGCCGCGGCTTGCAGCAGGGCCTGGTAGATCCGGCTCTCCACGTACCACGGCAGCAGTGCGTCCAGCACCGCCTGCGGTGACGGCTCGAACTCGTACAGTGGGAGCGCCTCGCCGGGCCGCTCCTCCGTAGTCTCCTCGATGACCAGCGGGAGGATCCGCCGCACCACCGCGTTCTGGCTCAGCATGGAGATGAACTCGGTGTAGACGAGGTGGATCTCATCGACCCCGCCCTCGCTGGCCGGCTTGCTGAACGCCTCGAACAGCGTCTGCGTGATCTCCCGCGCGTTCTCGTGCCGGGGCATCTCGGAGAAGCCGGTCCACGAGCCGACGATCTCCCGGCCGCGGAACCGGTGCCAGGTGATGCCCTTGACACCCGCCACATAGGTGACCGTCTCGATGCCCCGCTCCGAGAGCATCGCCCGCAGCCCCTGCGCCTCCCGCAGCACGTTGCTGTTGTAGCCGCCGCAGAATCCCCGGTCGCTGGTCAGCACCAGGATCGCGGCCCGGCGCGGCGTCTGCGCCTCGCGGACCAGCGGGTGATCGATGCTCGACGACCGGCTGACCACCGCCTCCACCGCATCGGTGATCTCCCGGGCGTACGGGCCCGCGTCCCGGACCCGCTGCTGCGCCTTGATGATCCGGGACGAGGCGATCAGCTCCTGGGCGCGGGTGATCTGGGCTATCGACTGGATGCTCTGGATCCGCTGCCGGATCGCGCGAAGTTGGCCTGCCATGCGCTTCCTGCCGCCTAACCCTGCTCGCCGGACTTGGGCGCCGGCTCGACCCGCTTCGGAATCGTCTCCTGGCCAACCTCGCCCTCGGGGGTCGGCTCGGCCTCTTCCTCGCTGGCCAGCAGGCCACCGCCCCTTACCTCGAAGGTGCGGCGGAACTCCGCCACCGCCTCCTTGAGCGCGGCCGCGGTGTCGTCGGCTAGGTCCCTGGTCTCCCGGATCGCGTCGTAGATGCCCGGGTGGTTGCGCTGGACGTGGTCCAGGAACTCCTGCTCGAACCGGCCGACGTCGTCCAGCGGCACGTCATCCAGGTAGCCGGAGCCGCCCACCCAGAGGGCGACCACCTGGCGCTCCACCGGGAACGGGCTGTACTGCGGCTGCTTGAGCAGTTCGGTCAGCCGTGACCCTCGGTCCAGCTGAGCCCGCGAGGCGGCGTCCAGGTCGGAGGCGAAGGAGGCGAACGCCTCCAGGTCGCGGTACTGGGACAGCGCCAGCTTGAGGCCGCCCGCCACCTTCTTCATCGCCTTGATCTGGGCGTCGCCGCCGACCCGGGACACCGAGCGGCCGACGTTGATGGCCGGGCGGACGCCCGCGTTGAACAGGTCGGTCTCCAGGAAGATCTGCCCGTCCGTGATGGAGATGACGTTGGTCGGGATGTACGCGGAGATGTCGTTGGCCTTGGTCTCCACGATCGGCAGCCCGGTCAGCGAGCCATTGCCCATGTCCTTTGACAGCTTGGCGCAGCGCTCCAGCAGCCGGGAGTGCAGGTAGAACACGTCACCCGGGTACGCCTCGCGGCCCGGCGGCCGGCGCAGCAGCAGCGAGATGGCCCGGTACGCCTCGGCCTGCCGGGACAGGTCGTCGAACACGATCAGCACGTGCTGGCCCTGGTACATCCAGTGCTGGCCGATGGCCGACCCGGTGTAGGGGGCGATGTACTTGAAGCCGGCCGGGTCGGAGGCGGGCGAGGCCACGATCGTCGTGTACTTCATGGCGCCCGCGTCCTCCAGCGACTGGCGGACCTGCGCGGTGGTCGAGCCCTTCTGCCCGACGGCCACGTAGATGCACTTGACCTGGCGGGCCGGGTCGCCGGATTCCCAGTTGTCACGCTGGTTGATGATCGTGTCGATGGCGATGGCCGTCTTGCCGGTCTGCCGGTCGCCGATGATCAGCTCGCGCTGGCCGCGGCCGATCGGGGTGATCGCGTCGATCGCCTTGATCCCGGTCTGCAGCGGCTCGTTGACCTTGCTGCGCTGCACCACCGAGGGGGCCTGCAGTTCCAGCGCCCGGATCTCGGATGTCTCGATGTCGCCCTGGCCGTCCAGCGGCAGCCCGAGCGGGTCCACCACGCGGCCGAGGAAGCCATCGCCGACCGGCACGGACAGCACCTCGCCGGTCCGGCGGACCTGCTGCCCCTCGTCGATCTTGGTGAAGTCACCGAGGATCACCACGCCGATCTCGCGCTCGTCCAGGTTGAGCGCGACGCCGCGGATGCCGCCGGGAAACTCCAGCAGCTCGTTCGCCATCGCCGAGGGCAGCCCCTCGACCCGGGCGATGCCGTCGCCGCACTCGGCGACGACGCCGACTTCCTCCCTGGACGCCCCGTCCGGCTCGTACGCCTGGACGAAGCTCGCCAGCGCGTCCCGGATCTCGTCGGGCCGGATTGTCAGCTCCGCCATGGTCCTCGTGTCTCTCTGTCGTCCGGATGTGTGGTCCGGGTTGTTGGTCCGGTTGCCGCGGGCTGGTCGCCCGGTGACGGCCGTGCGGCGCCGGCGGTCAGGCCGCCAGCTGCCGGCGCAGCGCCGCCAGCCGGCTCGCCACGCTTCCGTCGATGAACTCATCCCCGATACGGACGGAAATGCCACCTAGCACAGTGGGATCGATGAGAATGTCCAGGTGCACGCCGTGGCCGAATGCCGCGGCCAGGGCGGCGGCCAGGCGCTCCCGCTCGTCTGCCCCGAGCGGGACGGCGACCCGCACGACGGCGATCAGGCGCTCCCGCCACTCAGCCACCAGCCGCGCGAAGTCAGCCAGGCACATATCCAGGCTACGTCCCCGGGGATGCACGACCGCCGCCGTGATGAGGCGCAGCGACGACGGGGTCACCTTGCCGTCCAGCAGCGTTCCCACCAGCTGGCGCTTGGCGCTGGCCGGCGCCTGGCGGTTGGTCAGCGCGGCGCGCAGCCCGGGCGAGCCGCTGACCACCCGGCTGAACCTGAACAGGTCGTCCTCGACGTCATCCAGGTGCCCGGCCTCGTCCGCCGCGGCCGCGGCGGCCAGCACCGCCAGTTCCTCGGCGCCGTCGGTGAGATCGCGGGGGACCGACCAGCGCGCGGCGGCGAGCCCGGCGACGATGTGCAGCGTGGCCCGGCTGACCTTGCCCTCCAGCAGAGCGCGGACCAGCCCGGCCCGGTCGGCGGGGCGCTTGGTGGTGTCGGTCAGCGCACGGCGCAGGACCGGCTGGCTGCCCAGCAGCCCGACCACGCCGAACAGCTCCTCACTCAGCACGTCGGCCACCCCGGCCTCACTGACCGCGCTGGCCAGCCGTTCCCGGGCCTGGGCGAGGGATGCCCGGCTAGCTCCGCGCATGCTCGCCTCCGGCGGGGGTCTCCCGCTCCAGGTCGTCCAGGAACCGCTCGACGATGCGCCGCTGGCGGGCCTCGTTTTCCAGCGATTCGCCGACCACCCGGCTGGCCAGTTCGACGGCCATGGTGCCCACCTCGGCGCGCAGCGCGTTGATGGCCTGCTGGCGGTCCGCGTCGATCTGCGCGTGCGCCACCTCGACCAGGCGGCGCCGCTCCGCCTCACCCTGCTCGCGCAGTTCGGCGATGATCTGGGCGCCTTCCTCGCGGGCCTTCTCACGCAGCGCGGCCTCCTGCCGGGCCTCGGCCAGTTGCTGCCGGTACTCGGCCAGCGCCCGCTCGGCATCGGCCTGCATCTCCTCGGCGCGCTGGATACCACCCTCGATGGCGTCGGTCCGCTCGGCCATCGTCTTCTGGATACGCGGCAGGAGCACCTTCCCCAGCACCGCGAACACGATGAGGAAGGCGATCGTGCCGATGATCAGCTCGGGCCATTGGGGTATCAGCGGATTAGCGGGCGGGGTCACCACCGCCGCGCCAACGTGGTAGCTCACGGTGTGGCCTCCTGTCGGCTAGGGATCACTGGGAGACTGCGCCGATCAGGTGGCGCCGAAGATGAACGGGACCACGAGGCCGATCAGGGCCAGCGCCTCGGCCAGCGCGAAGCCGATGTACATGTTGGACTGGATGAGCCCACGGGCTTCCGGCTGCCGGGCCATGGCCTCGACACCGTGGCCGAAGATCAGGCCGATGCCGACACCGGGGCCGATGGCCGCCAGGCCGTATCCCACTGCGCCAAAGTTGATCTGCAGCCGCTGGGTCGTGCCGGCGGCGATCAGATGATGCAGGAGGCCGAGAGCGGCCACGTGATGCGCTACATCAAGCATTGATGCATTCCCTTGCCTTCAGGCCGACGGGTGTCTGCCGCCGGCGGGTTGGATGGGCCCGCAGCACACCTGGGTGCGCTGGCGGACGAATCGTGTCGCGGGCCACGTCAGTGGCCCGCTTCCAGTGAGCCGCCGATGTACTGGGCGGTCAGGATGGTGAAGATGTAGGCCTGCAGGGCCTGGATCAGCATCTCGAACGCGGTCAGCACGACGGTGAGGGCGAACGAGGTCACGCTGAACAGCAGGCCGATGCTGAGGCTGAACAGGTACCAGGTCGAGAGGGTGAAGATCAGCAGCAGGATGTGCCCGGCGAACATGTTCGCGAACAGCCGGACCGCGAGCGTGAACGGCCGGATGAGCAGGTACTGCAGAACCTCCACGGGCGCCAGGATGACCAGGATGGGCCCCGGCACGCCGCTCGGGATCATGTGCCTGAAGTAGCCGCCCAGCCCCTGGTTCTTGATGCCCAGGTAGGTGTAGGTGCCGTAGACCATCAGCATCAGCGCGACCGGGAAGGCGATCATCGACATGGGGGGGAACTGCGCGACCGGGATGATCTCCATCAGGTTCATGATCCAGATGAAGAAGAACAGCGAGACCAGGAACGGCAGGAAGCTGTCGCCGCGCTTGCCGATCATCGGCCGCAGGATCTGCTCGCGGACGAACTCGACCCCCATCTCGCCGAAGTTCTGCACGCCCCGCGGGACGATCTTCGGGTTGGCGAACGCGGCCCAGAAGAACCCCACTACGGCGACGGCGCAGACCAGGGCGAGCAGCATCGGCTTGGTGAAACTGAACGACCCGATCGTGAAGAAGGGCTCGAACAGGAACGTGGGCGCGGGATAGTTCGGCCCCGGAAAGCCGCAGTGCGTAGACGAGAAGACGTGGCTGTTGTCCTCGGTGCACTTGCCCGCGGCGAGGATCAGCATGTCACCGCGCAAGACGGTTTCCTCCTGCTTCGTGCCCGCGCGCGGCGCTCGCCGGCGCAGCGCGCATCCGGGCCGCCCTCAACCGGGCGGAACGTCGAGGCATGCCGATGCTGGCCTGGCCAGCATGCCTGGCATGCAAATTACCTAGTGGCTCCTGCCGTACTTCCAGACCACCCCGCCGACGGCGAAGACCAGCCCGACGAGCGCGCCCGCCGGCAGCAGCACCGGGATGTGGGTCAGCCACGCCGCCAGCCAGCCGATGAGGCCGTAGGCCACCATGCCGGCGATCAGGTAGCTGAAGATGCTCCAGCCCTGGTTCTCTTCGGCCGGCGCCTGGCTGTGCTGAGGCCGGCCGTCCGGCGATCCGGTACGGCCGGAGGACGCTGGTCGTGTTCCGCTCATGACGCGCCAGGTCACCGCGCAGGCTGCCGACGGCAGGCTGACCCGCGGGCCGCGATCCGCCGTCCGGGAGTGAGAGGCGCGCCACGCGTCACCGTTCCCCGTCCGGTTCCACGTACAACACCTTGAGCCGCATCGACCAGAGCACCTGGGCGCCGCTCCAGACCAGCACGCAGACGATGGCGGTCAGGCCGAACAGCCGCCCGTTGAATGCGGTCGTGCCGAGGAGCTTCGACACCACGACCAGCAATGCGAGGATCTTGATGAGGTAGGTGCTCAAGGCGGTGATCATCATGGCCTGCGGGCTGATCTTGGACGCCCGCCACACGGCGGTAATGCTGATCGCGAAGAACACGGCGACCAGGGCCGCTCCGAGCAGGGCGCCGATCAGGCCCTTGGTCCCGCCGAGAAACGTGGCGAGCACAACCATGATCACCGCAGCGCCAGCCGTGACAACGGCCGACCGCCGGGCGATCGGGCCATAACTCGCCAGCATCTTAGGTGGCTCCGGAGGGCTCGACAGGAGGACACTTGACTCGAGGACGTGCCGGTCCGCCTCCCACACGGCACCCGCCAGGAGCCGGTGTGCCGCCGAGGCGGATGTAGCAATCCGCCGGGTTAGCGAAACCTATCACGGGCCCCTCACTCGTCCTTGAGTGACTGCTCGTGAAAGATATCACAAGCTCCTATAGCCGGGCTTTGCCAGGCCCCCCGGTGTGATGAAGGTTACCGAGACGGTCATTAACTCCCAGGTCATCGCGGAGTCCACCAGAGTTCGCAAGCGGGGACGAACTGCCCAGCCAGCTCAGCCGGCGCCGGGCCGCCCGGTGAACCACGGGGGCGCGTCATCGCCGGGCTCATCGCGGCCCGGGCCGTCTTCCCCGCCGTCCTCTGGGCCCTGACCGCCCAGGTGGCCGGCCTCCGCCGCGCGGTGGTACCCGTCCGGCTCGCCCGCCTGCCCGGCCGGGTAGCCATGACCGGGCAGGTACCCGTTCCCGGCGGGCCCGGCCGGCAGGTACCCGGTCCCGGCGGGCTCGCCAGCGGGGTAGCCCTCGCCGCCCGCCGGGCGGCCGGATTCCAGCGGCCCGGGCGGGGGCCAGGGCGCCTCGGCGGCCGGCACATGCGCCGGCCGCGCCGCGGGGCGGAGGTAGCCCGCGGGCTCCGGCGGTACCGGGACGCCCGCTGGCCGACCCGCGCCGGCGATGGCACCGGCCAGGGCCGGGCTCGCGGCGGGCGGGGCGGCACCGGGCGGCGCAGCCCGGCGGGCCGGCTCTGTCTTGACCCACCACCGCAGCCGCGGCATGGACAGCAGCAGCAGGACCAGGATCCCGCCGGCGGTGACGATGGCCAGGACGTACAGCTTCGTCCGCATGATCGACAGCAGCACCACCGTGCCCGCGAACAGGGCCGCCCACATGTACATGATCAGCACGCTGGCCCGGTGCGAATGCCCGATATCCAGCAGCCGGTGCTGCAGGTGCTTCTTGTCCGCGGCGAACGGGGACATCCCGGCCCGGGTGCGCCGGACCACGGCCAGCAGCAGGTCGGCGTACGGGATCAGCATGATGATGGCGGGCACCAGCAGCGGCAGCAGCTCGGGGAACCGGTTGACGGTTCCCCCCCGGTACGCGGCCGGGGCGGTCAGCGTGTTGGGGTCGAGGGTCGCCAGGCTGGAGATCGGCGCATAGGCGAGCAGCAGCCCGAGCAGCATCGACCCGGTATCGCCCATGAAGATCCGGGCCGGGTGGAAGTTGTGCGGCAGGAAGCCGATGCACACCCCGAGCAGCACGGCGGCGGCCAGGGCGGGGTCGTCCTGCTCGCTCAGCCCCAGCCGCTTGGCCAGCGTGTAGTAGTACAGGTAGAAGGCGGCGGCCCCGATCGCCACGATCCCGGCGGCCAGCCCGTCCAGGCCGTCGATGAAGTTCACCGCGTTGATCGTCACCACCACGATCAGGATGGTCAGCGCGGTCTGCTGATCAGAGGTGAGGGCGAGGGTGCCGCCGCCCGGCAGGGGCAGCCACGGCACCAGCGCACCGCTCCAGACCAGGATCACCGCGGCCGCCACCTGGCCGGCCAGCTTGGTGATCGCGCCCAGCCCCCAGCGGTCGTCCACGAAGCCCACGAGCACGACCACGGCCCCGGCCAGCAGCAGCCCGCTGCCTACCCGGGTCCCCTGGAACACCGTGCTGAGCGGGAACATCCGGGAGGCGACCAGCAGCCCGGCGGCCATTCCGCCGTAAATCGCCAGCCCGCCGAGGGTCGGGACGGGCTCGGTGTGGACGTCGCGTTCCCGCGGCTGCTTCATGGCGCCGATCGCCACCGCAAATCGGCGGACAAGCGGGATAAGCAGGTAGGTAACGGCCGCTGCTACCAGCGCCGTAAGCCCATACTCCTTCATCGGAGTTCACCGGCCACTCTCGTTGCCGCGTCCATTAATGCCCCACTGTAGCCCGCCCGGCGCAGCGGTGATGGCACGCCAGCCGGGGCCGCGCGGCGGTCACTCCGTGGCCTGCGGGCCCGCCCCGTTCTCCCCGGCGCCCGGGGATTCGGCCCCCGCCGCGGGCTCAGGCCCGGGCTCGGCGGCCACGTCCGCCTCCTCAGTCCCGTGGTCCAGATCCTCGGTCACGTGGTCCAGCACGGCCAGCGGGATGACATCGCGGAGCCGTTCTGCACTGATCACCCCGGCGCGGAGCAGCCGCGGCACGGTGCCGGTCAGGTCCACGATGCTGGACGGCACGTCGCCCGGGCACGGGCCGCCGTCCAGGTAGACCGCGACCTGCTCGCCCAACTGGGCCACCGCCTCGTCGGCCGTGGTGGCCGGCCCTTGCCCGGAGAGGTTCGCGCTGCTCACCGCGAGCGGGCCGGTCCGCTTGAGCAGGTCCAGCGTGATCTGGTGCAGCGGCATCCGGACCGCGACGGTGCCCTTGGTCTCGCCGATGTCCCAGACCAGGGTCGGGCTGGACCGGCAGACCAGCGTCAGCCCACCCGGCCAGAATTCGTCGATCAGGTCCTTGCCCGCCTCGGGGAACTCGGTGACCAGGGCCATCGCCGCCCGCACTGTGCCGACCAGCACCGGCGGCGGCATGTCCCGGCCCCGGCCCTTGGCTTTCAGCAGGCCGTCCACCGCGACCGGGTCGAACGCCTCAGCCGCCACCCCGTACACCGTGTCGGTCGGCAGCACGACCAGTTCACCGCGACGCAGGGCCCGTTCCGCCGCGGCCAGGCCGTCCGCGCGCTGCTCCGGATCGGCACAGTCAAAGCGCTTGCTCATGGGCGTTCATCCTCCCATCTCCCCGGGCCGGGCCAGACCGCCGTGACGAAACGATCCCGGCCCGCCAGGTCCCGGTGATTGCGCGGATCGTGCCAGCCGCGCTCCTCGGCGAAGACCCAGTACACGGCGGCACCCTGCGGGGCCCCGTGCTCCACGGCCACCAGCCCGCCCGGCCGCAGCAGGCGGCGGGCGGTCTGCTCGACCACGCGCACCGCGTCCAGCCCGTCGGTGCCGCTCCACAGCGCGGTCGCCGGATCATACTCACCGACCTCGGGCGGCACCGACGAGCCCCACGGGATGTACGGCGGGTTACTGATGACCAGGTCGGCCGTGCCGTCGAGGTCGGCCAGGGCAACGGCGAAATCCGCATCGTGCAGCGTGACCCGCCCCTTGGTGTGTGGCGCGGCCGCCGCGCACCGGTCGATGTTGCGCTGCGCCCACTGCCGGGCCAGCGGGTCGGCCTCGACTGCGTGCACCCGGGACCGCGGCACCTCCTGGGCGATGGCCAGGGCGATCGCGCCCGAGCCGGTGCCCAGGTCGGTGACGAGCGGCTCGGCCACGTCCATCTCGCGGAGCGCCTCGATCGCCCAGCCGGTCATCACCTCGGTCTCCGGCCGGGGGACGAACACGCCCGGCCCGACCTCGAGATCCAGGTAGCGGAAGTAGGCATGCCCGGTGATGTGCTGCACCGGCTCCCGGGCCTCGCGGCGGGCCACCTCGTCCCAGAACCGCGGGTCGAACGCGCCGTCCGGCACCCGGTGCAGCTCGGTGCGCGGTACCCCGTGCACATGGGAGGCGATCTGCTCCGCGTCGGCCCGCGGCGAGTCCACCCCGGCCTCGGCCAGGCGGGCAGCGGCCACGGCGATCTCGTTAAGGAGCAGGCTCATCACAAGCCTCGCGGGGGCCGCCCGGCCGGCCCGGCCGCGGGCGGGCGCGGCGGGGCCGGGTCAGGCGCCATCCGCCCTCCCCGACCGGTCCGCGTCCATCAGCGCGCCGATGACTGCGTCCAGGTCCCCGTCGATGACGTGATCCAGGTTATACGCCTTGTAGCCGACCCGGTGGTCAGAGATGCGGTTCTCCGGGAAGTTGTAGGTGCGCACCCGCTGGGAGCGGTCGACCTCCTTGACCTGGCTACGGCGCTCGGCCGAGGCCTGGGCATCCGCGCTGGCCTGGGCAGCGGCCAGCAGCCGGGCGCGCATGATGCGCAGCGCCTGCTCCTTGTTCTGCAGCTGGCTTTTCTCGTTCTGGCAGGAGACCACGATGCCGGTCGGCTTGTGCGTGATCCGGACCGCGGAGTCGGTGGTGTTGACGCTCTGGCCGCCGGGCCCGGAGGAGCGGTACACGTCCACCCGCAGGTCGTTCGGGTCGATGGTGACCTCGACCGGATCGGCTTCCGGCAGCACCAGCACGCCCGCGGCCGAGGTATGGATGCGGCCCTGCGACTCCGTCACCGGGACGCGCTGCACCCGGTGGACGCCGCCCTCGTACTTGAGCCGGGACCACACGCCGTGGCCGGGCGCGGCCCGGCCGCCGGCCTTGACCGCGACCGTGACGTCCTTGTAGCCCCCCAGCCCGGTCATGGTGGAGTCCAGGATCTCGGTCTTCCAGCCCTGCCGCTCGGCGTACCGCAGGTACATCCGCAGCAGGTCGCCGGCGAACAGGGCGGATTCCTCGCCGCCCTCGCCCGCTTTCACTTCCAGGATGACGTCCTTGCCGTCGCTCGGGTCCCGCGGCACGAGGAAGTCGTTCAGCTGGTCCTCGAGCTCGGCCCGGCGCCGGCCGAGCTGCTCGGCCTCGGCCGCGAACGAGGCGTCCTCGCCCGCCAGTTCCCGGGCAGTGGCCAAATCGGCCGACGTCCGCTCCCAGGCGTGGTAGGCCTCGACCGCCGGGGAGATCTCGCCATAGCGGCGGGACAGCGCCCGGGCCCGCTCCTGGTCGGTGTGCACGGCCGGGTCGGCGAGGGTATGCTCCAGCTCCGCGTGCTCCGCCGCCAGCTCACTGAGCCGGTCGAACACCGTTGCCCTCCTCCGCCGAAGACGGGCACCGTGGATGGCGCCCGCGGGCCGGTCCCGGGATCCCGGGACCGGCGGTCATTTTCCTCCAAACCCAAAATCACCGCGCGGTGAGCGCATGGCCAGGCCATCGCGCCACCGCACGGTGACGGGTTGAAGCTACTTGGAGCCGGCTGCCTTCTTGCCGAACCGGCGCTCGAACCGGGCCACGCGGCCGCCGGTGTCGAGGATCTTCTGCTTGCCGGTGTAGAACGGGTGGCAGTTCGAGCAGATGTCGGCGTGGATCACGCCGCCCTTGGCCGTGCTGCGCGTGGTGAAGGTGGCACCGCAGGTGCAGGTCACCTCGGTCACCACGTAGTCCGGGTGGATACCAGGCTTCACTATGTACTCCTGCCTTGGCTGGTCGCCGGGTCGCCAGGGCGGCTGAGCCGCCCTGGCGTGAACCGGTACCGCGTTGTTATGGCTATTCAGTGTGCCACACCCCGCAACATGCGCGCGGGCCTGGTGATTCCCGGCCGTGCCGCGGTTAGCCGCGGTCCTGGCCGACCGTGGTCTTCTGCACATGGAGCAGGAACTCGGCGTTGCTCTTGGTCTCCTTCATCCGCTCCATGAGCACTTCGAGGGCCTGCTGCGGCTCCAGGGCGTGCAGCACCCGGCGAAGCTGCCAGACGATCTTCAGCTCCTCGGGGGTCATCAGGATCTCCTCCTTGCGGGTGCCGGAGGCATCCACGTCGATGGCGGGGAAGATCCGCTTGTCGGCCAGTTCCCGGCGGAGCCGCAGCTCCATGTTGCCGGTGCCCTTGAACTCCTCGAAGATGACCTCGTCCGCGCGGGACCCGGTCTCGATGAGAGCAGTGGCCAGGATGGTCAGCGAGCCGCCGTGCTCGATGTTCCGCGCCGCGCCGAAGAAGCGCTTGGGCGGGTAGAGCGCGGTGGAGTCCACGCCACCGGACATGATCCGGCCGCTGGCGGGCGCGGCCAGGTTGTAGGCGCGGCCCAGCCGGGTGATCGAGTCCAGCAGGACGACCACGTCGTGGCCCATTTCCACCAGCCGCTTGGCCCGCTCGATGGCGAGCTCGGCGACGGTGGTGTGGTCCTCGGCGGGACGGTCGAAGGTGGAGTGGATCACTTCGCCCTTGACCGAGCGCTGCATGTCGGTGACTTCCTCAGGCCGCTCGTCCACCAGGACGACCATGAGGTGGCACTCCGGGTTGTTCTTGGTGATCGCGTTCGCGATGGCCTGCAGGATCATCGTCTTGCCCGCCTTGGGCGGGGAGACGATGAGGCCACGCTGGCCCTTGCCGATCGGGCTGACCAGGTCCATGATCCGGGTGGTCAGCACGCCGGGGTCGGTCTCGAGCCGGAGCCGGTCCTGCGGGTACAGCGGCACCAGCTTGGAGAAGTCGGGGCGGCCGCGGGACTGCTCCGGGTCCAGGCCGTTGATCTTGTCCAGCCGGACCAGCGCGTTGAACTTCTCCCGGCGCTCACCGTCCCGGGGCTGGCGCACCGCGCCCTCGATGACGTCGCCCTTGCGCAGGCCGTGCCAGGCGCACCTGGGACAGCGACACGTACACGTCGTTGGAGCCGGGCAGGTACCCGGTAGTCCGGATGAAGCCGTAGTTGTCCAGCACGTCGAGGATGCCGGCGATGGGGATGAGCACGTCATCCTCGGTCACCACCGGCTCGGCCTCCGGGGCGCCACGCTCACGGCGGCGGTTGCGGTTGCGGAACCGGTCCCGGCTGCGCCGGCGCCCTGAGCCGTCATCGTCGTCCATCATCTGGCCGCCGCGCTGCCCGCTGTCGCGGCCGTTGTCCCGGGTGTCACGGCCGCCCTCGCGGGAACCGCCGTCGCGCTGGCCCTCGCGGGAACCGCCGTCGCGCTGGCCCTCGCGGGAACCGCCGTCGCGCTGGTCACCGGCGTCGCCACGGGGCGCGTCGTCGCGCCGCCCGTTGCGGCGGCGGCCGTCGCGGCGCTGCCCGTCCCCCTGCTGGCCGTCCGCGGAACCGCCGCGGGCGGCACCGTCAGCCGCACCGTTCGCGGCGGCCGTCCCGGCCTCGCTGCTATCGGCCCGCGGCCCCTGGGCGAAGGCGAGCTGGCCCTCGGCCCCCTGGCCCGCCCCGTTCTGGCCCCGGCCGTGTGCGCCGTCCTGCCGCGCCTCGCGCGTGGCACCGGCTGCTTGCTGCGCCGGGCCGGATGTGTGCCCCGCGTCGCCTGCAGCGGGCTGTGTCGGTGTGTCTGACTCCATGGCGTCCTGCTCACGGTGGCGGGGTGCGCCAGCTCCCGCGGACGCGCCACGCTGGACTGAGTTGTCGTGTGCCACGCTCCCGCCGGCAGCCGCCGGGCCACTGCGCTGGCCTGGGGCTGCTCCGCCCGGCTGGCCCTGGGCCGCACTACCGCCCTGCCTAGCCTGGATCGCCTCGACGAGCTGGCCCTTACGCATCCGGCCGGTGCCGGTAATACCCATCGACTGGGCGAGCCGCTGCAGATCGGCCAGCAGCATGCCGGACAGCCCGGAGCCGCCGCGGCGGGCGGGCTTGTCAGTCACCGTCTCACCAGCGGCGCCCGACGGGCCGCCGGCCGACCCGGCATCGGGCGGCGAGACCCCCCGGTCCCCGCGGGACTCGCTGGGCTGGGCCGCGACCGCGGATACGGGACGCACGCCAGGCTCGGCAGAGTAGCCGGGGGTTCCCTCAGGCGCACCTGAGGAGCCGGTGAAGAGTTCGGTGGTGTCGCTCACGAGGGGTCCTTCCCAGGGAGCGGGCGTCGGCCGCGCGTGCGGCCGGTCAACCCGATGTTACGGTCCGGCGAATTCGGCCGGACCAGATACTGCGCTCATTGCTGTTCCCGCGCCGTGTGGCGCGGGATGCCGCCCGCGTCCGGATCCAGTGCCCGGCCCGCGGTCGGCGGCCGCGGAGCCAGCCCGGAATCCAGCGCCGGGGCGGGGGGTCTGGCACGAGTCCAGACGGCTGGGGTAGCCCGCCTCGGCGTTCCCCCGGCTCCCGGTTCGCCACGGCTCCTCCGAGCTTGGCGTACGCGGAGGTGAGTTGGCAATCCGGAGAGTTGACGAAACGTCACTGACCACGCCCGGCTGGAGAGCCGGTCGGGCAGCAAGTGACGGACGAGCACCTGACCCCATGGTGGGGTATCTGGTGCACTGACTACCTTAACACTAGGAGAGGCCACAGCATTCCTCGGCAGTGGTCCGTGTGTCGTGGGGACCCTGGCCAGCCGCGCGGGGGAGGTCCCGTACGGCTCACCCGAGGCAGCTGAACTCTGCGGCCGGACGCCAGGCATCCGGGCACGCCGCACCGCGCACTGTCTCATGAGCGTTCAGCCGACCCAGCGGTCTGGAGGGTTGCGCCAAGCCGGTCGATGTCCAGGGGGCTTATACGCCACTCGATACCCGTTTCCCGGGCGATTGAATCCACCAGGTCAGGGCCGGTTTCCGAGTCCGAGACGAGGAGGGCCAGCACGGACGGGCCGGCCCCGGAGACGACCGCGGGAACCCCCGCCGCCCGGAGCCGGGCGAGCAGGTCCGCGGTCCGCGGCGCGGCCGCCGCGCGGTAGGGCTGGTGCAGGTAATCCTGGGTCGCGTCGAACAGCACGTCCGGTACCCGGGTGAGCGCCGCGATCAGTAGCGCGCTGCGGGCCGCGTTCGCCGCGGCGTCCCGGTGCGGCACCGTCGCCGGCAGCACGCCGCGCGCCGTGGCCGTGGCGAGAACCTCATCCGGGACGAGGACCACCGGCCGGATCTCCTCCAGCACCGGCAGGCGCACCAGGCGGGGCTGCCCGGCCGCCGCTCCGGCTTCCCCCTCTGGGATCCAGGCGATGGTCAGGCCGCCGGCCAGGCAGGCGGCCACGTTGTCCGGGTGCCCTTCCACCTCGGTGGCCAGGGCGAGCACCGCGTCGTCGGGCAGCCGGCCCGGGCCGTCGGGGACCAGCCCGCGGGCGGCCAGGATCCCGGTGACGATGGCCGCGGCGGAGGAACCGAGCCCCCGGCCGTGCGGGATCGAGTTCAGGCTGCGCAGGCCGATTCCCGGCGGCTGGCCGCCAAGCCGGTCAAACGCGGCCCGCATGGCGCGCACCACGAGGTGCCGTTCCCCGTCGCCCGCGGTCCCGGTGCCCTCACCGGACACGTCGATGTGCAGGCCGCCCTCGGTCACCCGGGCCACCGTCACGTCGTACAGGGACAGCGCGAGGCCCAGCGCGTCGAACCCCGGGCCCAGGTTCGCGCTGGTCGCCGGGGTGCGCACCACCACCGGCGCATCACGCCAGCGCGATCCGCTGGTCACGCGAGGCCCCCCCTCATGCCAGGCCCGGTCATGCCAGTCCGCCCCTCATGCCAGATGCTCGTCACGCCAGGCCCAGGGCGGCCGCCGCAGCCGCCGAATCCGCCGCGATGGTGACCGGGGCGGGCGCGGCCGACACCGCCCAGTCCGGGTCCTTGAGGCCGTTGCCGGTCACCGTGCACACCACCCGGGAGCCCGCCGCCACCTGGCCGTTCTCCCGGGCCTGCAGCAGCCCGGCCACGCCGGCCGCGGACGCGAGCTCACCAAACACCGCTTCCTTGGCGGCGAGCAGCCGGTAGGCGGCGAAGATCTGCCGGTCGGTCACCGAGTCGATGAGCCCGCCGGACTCATCGCGGGCCGCCTCGGCCAGATGCCACGACGCCGGGTTGCCGATCCGGATCGCGGTGGCGATCGTCTGCGGCGCGCGCACCGGCTCGCCCCGGACGATCGGCGCCGCGCCACTGGCCTGGAAGCCGAGCATCCGCGGGGTGCGGGTGGCCCGGCCGGCCGCGGCGTACTGCTGGTAGCCCCGCCAGTAGGCGGTGATGTTGCCCGCGTTGCCGACCGGCAGGCAGTGCACGTCGGGCGCGTCGCCCAGCACGTCGACGATCTCGAAGGCGGCCGATTTCTGGCCTTCCAGCCGGTCGTTGTTGACCGAGTTGACCAGCGCCACCGGGTAGTTGGCGGCCAGCTTGCGGGCCAGTTCCAGGCAGTCGTCAAAGTTCCCGTCCACCTGGAGCAGCCGGGCCCCGTGCACCAGGGCCTGGGCCAGCTTGCCCAGGGCGATCTTGCCCCGGGGCACGAGCACGGCGCAGGTCATCCCGGCCCGGGCCGCATAGGCGGCCGCGCTCGCGCTGGTGTTGCCGGTGGAGGCGCAGATCACCGCGGTGGCACCGCGGGCCGCGGCCAGCGTGACCGCCATCGTCATGCCGCGGTCCTTGAACGATCCGGTCGGGTTCACCCCCTCGACCTTGAGGTAGACCTCGCAGCCGGTCCGCTGGGACAGCACGGGGGCGGGCAGGAGCGGCGTGGCACCCTCGCCCAGCGTGACCAACGGGCCGCCATCCGGTACCGGTGGCAGCCACTCCCGGTACTGCTCGATCACCCCGCGCCACGGCTGGTAGCCCGCCGCGGCGTCGGCGGATTTCACGCCGGCGTTCATTCGTCGGCCTCCCCCTCCACGCGCATCACGCTGGCCACTGCGCGCACGGTGTCCATGGTGCCGAGTTCGGCGACGCAGCGCGAGAGGGCCGCGTCCGGCGCCACGTGCGTCACGATCACCAGCTGCGCGTCCTCGCCCCGGCCCTCCTGGCGGACCGCCTTGATCGACACATCGTGCCGGGCGAACGTCTCCGCCACCCGGGCAAGGACGCCGGGACGGTCAGCGACGTCCAGCGCCACGTGGTACCGGGTCAGCGACTCCCCCATGGGCAGCGGCGGCAGCTCGGCGTAGGTGGAGGCGTCCGGCCCGCGGGTGCCGGCCATCCGGTTCCGCGCCACCGCCACCACGTCACCCAGCACGGCGCTCGCGGTGGGCACCCCGCCGGCCCCGGCGCCGTAGAACATGAGCTGCCCGGCGGACTCCGCCTCGACGAACACCGCGTTGTAGGCCTCACGCACGCCCGCCAGCGGATGGGTACGCGGGATCATCGCCGGGTGGGCGCGGACCGACACACCGCCGCTGCGGCGCTCGCAGATGGCGAGCAGCTTGACCACCCGGCCGAGGGCCCGGGCGCTCGCGATATCGGCCGCGGTGACCCCGGTGATGCCCTCCCGGTACACGTCGGCGGCGGTGACCCCGGTGTGGAAGGCCAGCCCGGCCAGGATGGCCGCCTTGGCCGCCGCGTCGAAGCCCTCGATGTCCGCGGTCGGGTCAGGCTCGGCGTAGCCGAGCGACTGTGCCTCCTCCAGCGCCTCGGCGAAGCCCGCGCCCGAGGTGTCCATCCGGTCCAGGATGTAGTTGGTCGTGCCGTTGACGATGCCCAGCACGCGGTGCACCGCATCTCCGGCCAGCGACTCGCGCAGCGGCCGGAGCAGCGGGATGGCCCCGGCCACGGCCGCCTCGTAATACAGGTCGGCGCCGTTCTCCCGGGCCGCCTCATGCAGCGTGGCGCCGTCCTCGGCCAGCAGCGCCTTGTTCGCCGAGATGATGGACTTGCCGGACTTCATCGCGGCCAGCAGCAGGGAGCGGACCGGCTCGATGCCGCCGATCACCTCGATCACGATGTCCACGTCCGGCCGGGTGACCAGGCCCATGGCGTCCGTGGTGAGCAGGGCCGGGTCGATCGGGACGGCACGGGCCCGGCCGAGGCGCCGCACGGCGACTCCGGCCACCTCCAGCCGGGCACCGGTCCGTGCGGCCAGGTCGTCGGCCTGCCGGCCGAGCAGGCGGAACACTTCCGAGCCGACCGTGCCGCAGCCCAGCAGCGCCACCTTCAACGTGCGCATGACGGGCCCTCTCTCCTGCATGTTGCTCCGGGGGGCGGCCCCCCGGAGCCCCCCGCGCGTTCACGGGCTCGGCGGGACACGCCTACGGCGCGCCCCGCATCGCCAGCGAATCGTCTCATCCTTCATCCAGGCTCAGCAGATCGTTGATGGTCTCCCGGCGCAGCAGCGGCCGGGCCAGGCCATCGGCGACGGCCACCACGGCGGGCCGCCCCAGGTGGTTGTAGTTGCTGGCCATCGACCGGCAGTACGCCCCGGTGCCGGCCACCGCGACCAGGTCCCCCGGGACCACGTCGGACGGCAGGTAACAGTCCCGGACCACGATGTCACCACTCTCGCAGTGCCTGCCGACGATGCGGGACAGCATGGGCGGCGCGGAGGATTCCCGGGAGGCCAGCACGCAGGTGTACTCAGCGTCGTACAGCGCGGTCCGGATGTTGTCACTCATCCCGCCGTCCACGCTGACGTAGCTGCGCAGGCCATCCACGTCCTTGACCGTCCCGACCTCATAGAGGGTAATGGTGCCGGGCCCGGCGATGGCCCGGCCGGGCTCGACCGTCAGCCGGGGGACGGCCAGGCCTGCGGCGGCACACTGGCCCCGGACTATTTCGTTCAGGTTCTGCGCGATGATCTTCACGTCGGCCGGGTCGTCCCCGCTGGTGTAGGCGATGCCCAGGCCACCACCGAGGTTCAGCTCGCTGATCTGCAGCCCATGCTCGTCGCGGATCGCGGCGGCCAGGGCGAGCACCCGGCGCGCGGCCACCTCGAAGCCCTCGGTGTCGAAGATCTGCGAGCCGATGTGCGAGTGCAGGCCGGCTAGTTCCAGACCCGGGCAGGCGAGGATGCGCCGGACCGCCTCGGCGGCGGCCCCGGAGGACAGCGAGAAGCCGAACTTCTGGTCATCGTGCGCGGTGGCCACGAACTCGTGGGTGTGCGCCTCGACGCCGGTGGTCACCCGGACCAGGACCCTGGGGCGCCGCTCCGGGTCGGGCGCGATGACGGTCCCGTCCCGGCCGACCGGGGGCTCGGTCAGGTAGGCGAGGCGGGCGATCTCCTCGAACGAGTCCACCACGATATGGCCGACCCCGGTCTCCAGCGCCCGGGCCAGCTCGCTGGGCAGCTTGTTACTGCCGTGCAGGGTGATCCGCTCGGGCGGCACGCCGGCCAGCAGCGCCACCTCCAGTTCCCCGCCGGTGCAGACGTCCACGCCCAGGCCCTCCTCGGCCACCCAGCGCAGCACGGCCCGGCAGCAGAACGCCTTGGCCGCGTAGAACACGCTGGCCTCGGCGCCGAACGCCTCCCGGTACTCGCGGCAGCGCTGCCGGAAGTCGTCCTCGTCACAGACGAACAGCGGCGTGCCGAACTCGGCGGCGAGATCGCGCACGTCCGCACCGCCGATGTTGAGCACGCCGCCGTCCCGCCGGGCAGACCGGGGCCAGATGACCGGCTCGAGCGCGTTCAGATCGGACGGCGGCGCGGGCGGGTGCTCGGCCGGCAGCACGTCGGCGTGGCGCGGTCCCGCGGGGTGGGCGACACGGCTCATTCGGATTTCCTTGCTGTCGTCGGTGATTCTGTTGGTCGGCCCGGCCCGGCCAGCCCCGGGGCCGGCCGGGCCGGGCGGTGCCCGGTTCTTGGCCGCGGGCGGCATCAGCGGCGGCCGGCCTCAGCGGTGGCTGGGCGCGGCCACCCCCAGCAGCCCCAGCCCGGCGCCGAGCGTGGTCCGCGCGGCGTCGGCCAGCCACAGCTGGGCCGCCAGCAGCAGGCTCCCCGCGCCTTCCCGGGTCGGCTCCCCCGGCGGCCTGGGCGGGAACACGCCGGGCTGGGCGAGCGGGCAGCTTTCCTGCCAGTCGTAGTACGTGCCGGCTAGGTCCTCAAGGTAGGCGGTCAGGACATGTGGCTGGTGACGGCGAGCCGCCCCGGCCACGCGTTCGGGGAGCCAGGACAACGCGTCGAGCAATGCCAGCTCACGGGGGTGGGCAAGCAGGCGCGGCTGGAACCGCTCCGCGTCACCCTTCGGAAAGCCGAGGTCAGCGGCCTGCCGGACGGCGGACGCAGCGTGCGCGTGCGCGTACCGGACAGCATAGGCGGGATTGCCGAGATGACGCGCGGCCGCGCCGCGCGGGCTGGGCGGGGCGGCGCTCCGGGCGCCCGGCGGGTGGCGGCTGAGGGCCAGCCGGATGGCGTCCTCGCCAGCGAAGGCGATGGCCTCGGCGACCGGGGATCCGGCGGCCGCGGGCCCTGCGGCTGCGGGGCCTGCGGCTGCGGGCCGGGAGGTGGCCAGCGGCTCGCCGGTCCAGGTGACGTCCGCGCCGGCGGCCGCGGCAAGGCGGCCGGTAATTTCGGCGGTGAGACGTTCGGCCGCCTGGTCCCAGGTGGGCGCGGAAGCCAGCCGGGCGTCACGCGGGGCCATCCGTGCCCGGCCGTGCAGCGCCTCGCTCCGGGCGCAACCGCTTCCCGCCTGGCTGATCCGGACGGCGAGCCCGCCGAGCGCCTCGCGGCTGACCATCAGCGACAGGTAACCGTGTCCGGTCGGGGTGGCCTGGCTGATCAGGCCGCCGGACGGCAGCCGGGCCGCCAGCAGCGCGGCGATCCGGGCCGGGTCCTGCCTCAGCGGGCCGGCCAGCAGGAACGGAACCGATGTGGCGTAAGTACCCGGGCCGCCGCCCGCTCCTGGCGGCGCGGGACGCCAGCTACCCGCCGTCGGCAGCCCGCCCGGCAGGCTCAGGCCGGGCAGCTCGCCGTTCTCCATGGCACCCAGCGCCGCGGCCTCGATGGCCGCGCCGAGGTCCCTGGTGATCACCTGGAGCAGGGTATCCGGGCCGCCTGGCGAGGTGGCTTACGCCGGTCCGGCTGCCCGGCTGCCCGGCTAAGGCTGGGAGCTGTAGGTTCCCGGATCAGCGCCATTCTCGGCGGGCGCTCTCCCGGCCAGCTCACGCACCACCCGGATCATCTCCCCCGGGTCGAACGGCTTGGTCAGGTAGGCGTCTACCCCGATCTCACGGCCCCGGTCCTTGTCGTCCTCCTGGGCCCGCGCGGTGATCAGGACCACCCGGATCTTGCTGGTCCCCGGGTTGCGCCGCAGCTGGCCGGCCGTCACCCACCCGTCCAGCCGGGGCATCATCACGTCGAGCGTGATGACGTCGGGATTGATCGCCGCGACCTTGTCCAGGCAGTCCTGGCCGTCCACGGCGGTCGCGACGTCGAACCCTTCCAGGGTTAGATTAACGGCGATGAGCTGACGGATCACCTCATCGTCGTCGACCACGAGAACGCGTCCCAGAGCCTGCGCCACGTCGCGAGGCTAGCGCGTCAGGGTGACTTCGCGCACCAACACGCCCAGGCGCCACGCGGCCGGGCGGGCATGGTGGAGCGGTGACAGCTCCCTGAGCTGGGCCATCGCTGTCATCGCGGAATATGCGAATGCCGGTCAGGAGAGCATCCGGAGACCCGTCCCGGCGGCGCACGGAGCCGGATGGCCCGGAGGTACCCCGCGGGCTGGTACTCTTTCTCCCGTCCTGGAGCCCCCGTAGCTCAGGGGATAGAGCAACGGCCTCCGGAGCCGTGTGCGCACGTTCGAATCGTGTCGGGGGCACCCCACCGCTACCGGCCCGAAGCCTGCTGACCAGCGGGTTCGCGGTCGGGCTGAGTACGATCATGCGCAGCCGTAGGCCGCCGGAAGCCTCGCCGGAAGCCTCTCTGTGTTGCGGTTCACCGGAATATGCGCGGAATGGATCACCGGGACACCCTCCTGATCAGGCCGAAGCCCGCTGACCAGCGGATCTGCTGTCGGGGGGCGTTCTTCACACCGTTCGCGGCGCATTTTGACCCGTTGATCGACCGGCCGTGCACGCTGGTGGAGTGCTACTGCAGGCACATCCGGCGGGCAGCCGCGGCCCTGCGGATGCCGTCTTCCTCGGCGGACCAGTGTCCCGCTCGCGATCGGCGCGTCAAGGTCGCTCCTTGCGGTCGCGTCGCTTCGCGATCGGCTAACGCCGCCGTATAACCGCCCCCATCGACAGGATCGGTACCTTTCGAGGAACACGAGCAGAGCGGAGCATCGCCAACCTGGTGAGTGCAGGCTGGCGGCCGGAGTGTCTGGCCATGGACACCGCGATGCCGTTCGGCGATTCTCTTATTGCCGCCTGGCCAGCGGCGGAGGATCTCTTATGCTGCCTGGCCAGCGACGGAGGGGTGATGGAAGTGAATGAGGGTGATCCAGCCTGGGCCGCCAACCTGGAGAAGGTCGACCATGTTGTGGTTGTGATGCTGGAGAACCGGTCTTTCGATCACATGCTCGGGTACCTGTCCCTTAGCGGCGGGCGCCCGGAGATCGATGGTCTGCGCCCGGGTCTGGCCAACGACTACCACGGGCGCACCTACCCCGTGCACCACCTGGACGCGACTGCCCTGGGGATGGACCCTGACCATTCCGCGGGCGCGATCGACACTCAGGTCGCCGGCGGGAGCATGAGCGGTTTCGTGGCCAGCGCGGCCGCGACCCTGGCCGCGCAGGGAATCGAGGACGGCGACCCGGGCTGCGTCATGGGCTATTACGACGGCACCGACGTCCGGGTCTACGACCACCTGGCGGCGGAGTTCGCGGTCTGCGACCGCTGGTTCGCCTCGGTGCCCGGCTCCACGCTGCCCAACCGCCTGTATGCGCTGTGTGGTATAGCGGCCGGAAGCCGGGATGACCGGCCGTCCTATGTGCCGCCGCTGTACCACCAGCCCTCCTTTGTCCGTCACCTGGACGCTCACCGCGTCCCCTGGCGCTGGTATTCCTTCGACCCGGGGACACTGCGCCTCGCCGATGTTCACTACCGCCTGGGCCACCATCAGCGGTTCGGCTACTTCAGCAAGACCGGCCTGCCGTGGAAGACCATTCTCGACATCAGCTGCAACCCGAAGATCCCCAGTTTCCTCGAAGACGCCGCGGCCGGCATGCTGCGGTCGGTGTCGTGGATCGACCCGGCGTTCACCAACTTCAACCCGCTCGGCTTCCCCGTCAACGACGACCACCCCATGGCCGACATCAAAGATGGCCAGGACCTGGTGCTGGCCATCTACGATGCGCTGGCGGACAGCCCGCAGTGGGAGAGTTCGCTGCTGGTCATCGTCTACGACGAACACGGCGGCTTCTACGATCACGTCCCGCCACCGGAGGCCGCTGACGACGATCCCGCAACGTTCGGCCGGTACGGCGTGCGGGTGCCAGCGATCATCGTCTCGCCGTGGATCGACCCGCGTACGGTGTCACACACCGTGTTCGATCACACCTCGATCATCAAAACGATCCTGCTGCGCTTCTGCCCGGGCGCCCTGCACGAGCAGCCGGCCAGGGGAAGCCGGGGCAGGCTGGGCCCGCAATACCCGGGCACGCGCGTGGCCCAGGCCAGCCATCTCGGGGAACTGCTGACCCGCACCACGCCGCGGTCCGCCCCGCCGCGGGATGCCCTCGTGCGGCAGGCCGCGGCCAGGGCCGCCCGAACCGGGGACAGCTCGCTGCCCGGGCGCCACGGAGGAGGCGACCATTCGCTTAACGAGCTGCAGAAAAGCATCCTTGCCGCGACTCACAAACTGAGAAGTGATGGACACCCAACGGACGCACCATAGACCAACCGCGCGTGGGCGGCCGGGCGTACCTTCCGCCGCAGACACACGAACGCAGTGCCGTCATCGGGCCCGACGACACCCGAGGGCCAGGACGCCTCCGCGATTACTGGCCGTGATCGCGGACCTTTTTCACTTCTTCCGAAGTAAGCCGGGCAACGACCGCGGCGCGCATGGCCGGATCCAGGGCGTCGAGCTGGTCATGGATGTTCTGCACCGCCAGATCGGCTTCCTGGTGCTTCTCACGTAGCTGGTAGGCCGCTGCGGCCAAGACCGCGGCTGCCGCCGCCAGCAGCACCGCCCGGATGATCCGCGTCGATGAGCCCATGTTTTAACCTTCTCCCGGTGTCGGTGATCGCCCTCGGGCGTGGCTGGCTATTTCGGTGATTTCTGGGATAGCTGCGCTGATGGCCATTGGAGGTCGGGTCCCCTTTCAAGGGCGCGCCGGAGCCAGGTCCGGTGCTGCTTCCGTCGCCCGGGCTCGATGGCCGATCTCCACGGCCAGGGCGAGGGGAAGGACGAAGTCGACCAGCGCGAACGTGATGGCAGGACCGAGGTACACCGGATTCCCGTGCAGCTGGGCGCCGATGATGATCAGCCCGAGCGACGCGAAGCGGAAGACCGAGACCGTGCCGGCCGTCGTGCGCGCCCCAGCGCTCTTGCCGCCTAGCAGGAGGCCCGACAGCAGGCCCAGGGCACCTGCGACGATGACGATGACGATCGCGGTGACGATCACCCACGACCCGAACATCGACACGATCGTGCTCCAGTTCGCCGAGATGCCCGTGGCCAGCGCGACCACCATCGCCAGGTTGGCCACTTTGACCAGCTCGGGTTGCCAGGCTTTGGCGTGATCGGCGTAGCGGGCGCGGGCGAGCAGGCCGACCACCAGCGGCAGGAGCACCAGCAGAAGCAGGCTCCGCACGATGTCCCGGGCGCTGATCGACGCCCCGGTGACGACCTGCCCGGCCCACAGTGGCACGGTGACGATGTTGACCAGCTGGAGCACCACCACCACTGACACAGCCAGCGGCAGGTCTGCCCCCTTGGCCAGCTGGGCGGCCTTCAGTGACGCTGCGCTGCCCGCGCCGACAGTGGCCAGGACCAGGCCGGGCACGTACTTGGAGCTCATGGGCATTATCTCGGCGATGCCCCACGCGGCGGCCGGGATCACGGCTGCGTTCAGCACCACCATGGCGATGACCAGCCAGGCGCGATGCAGGGGTGCCACCAGCTGGCCGACGGTGAAGGTCATGCCCAGCGACAGGACGGTGGCGCCTATCGAGATGGCGATACCCGCGTTGAACAGCGCAGTCAGTAGGTGCTGAGCAGTCACGCCCATTCGCCTCGTTTCAGAGCGCGCGCCGGGGTCGGTGACAGCGCCGCCCGGAGCTCACCATGGCGCACTGATCCGCCAGCATGGATCCCCCGCGAAGGGTGATGCATTGACGCTGCGCAGAGTTACGTGTGCCGGTCAGGCGTGCACGGTGCCCTGGCGGTCGAAGCTCATGGCGCGCTGCAGGGCGGCGGCGCGGAGGCCCTCGGGGATTTCCACCGGGCCGCCGAGGCCGACGGCATTGACGCCGGCCTGCGCCGCCTCCTCCACGACTCCGCCGACCAGGATGGCGAGGTCGGGCGTGCGGTGGAAGACCAGGACGCCGTGGTTGGCCAGCAGCACGGCTGGCACCCCGGGCTGGACGGCGGCCCGGATATTGGCCACCGCTTCCTCCGAGCCGCGCGGGCCGTACCCGGCCACCGGGATGCCTGCCGGCATCCCGAACATGGCCAGGGCTTCTACCCAGCACCCGATGGGACGGCCGGCCACCGCGTATGCGGTGGCGTAGGGCGAATGGGTGTGCAGGACGCAGCCGACGTCGGGATGGTCGGCGTACATGGCCGTGTGCATGGCGACCACCGCGCCCTGGATGGGTGGCAGGTCACCCTCGAGCAGGGTCCCGTCCAGCGCCACCCGCACGACCGCGGAGGCCGGATGATTGCGCAGCGAGGGGCCGGCGGTGAAGTACATCTCTTCGGCCCCGGGCACCCGGATGCTGACGTTGCCGTGCCCGTTGGCGGAGATCGCCCCGCTGGCCACCACCCGCTGGGCGATGTCGGCTACCTGGCCGGCCAAGTCCTTGTCCATGACGAACCTTCCCCCCCGGATCCATGCGGCCGGACAACGGGCCTCAGGGCACCATCGCGAATGGTGACCAGGCCAAACGTATCCGTGCCACCGCCCCAGGGACAACCCTTGCGGGTCCGGGACGGCGGCACGGCGATCACGACCACTCAGTGCTGTTCCTGGGGAGCTGACTTCGGGAGCAGCCAGACGAGGCCGAGATCCAGGAGGACGATCGCGCCGCCGACCGCGACGCTGACGGTCATGGCGTGCGCGGCGCCGGAGTGAGCCCGCTGGCTGAAGTACACGCTCGTGACGACGGCGGAGCCGATGGCGGCGGCCAGTTGCCGCACGGCGCTCAGGGGCCCGCTGGCGCTGCCCGCCTCGCCTGGCGCCACGTCGCCGATCGCGACGTCGTAGATGATGCTGATGCAGGCCCCCATGCCGGCCCGAGCACGAGGATCGAGGGGGCGATGGCCCACACGCTGACCGCGGTGCCGTCGGCCAGGACCGTCGCCCACAACCCCGCGCGCCGGCCAGCGTGCCGCCAGGCCGATGACCACGAGCAGCCGTCCGAGCTTCCCGACGAACGGGCGGCAGATCAGGTAGGCGATGATCATGCCGATCACCAGCGGGCACGGGGCGATCGCCGCCGCGCGGGGGGGCAGCCCGAGCGCGGTCTGGAAGAACAGCGAGATGACGTAGGCCAGGCCGTTGACGGCGGCGAGGAACGCCAGGCCGAGCAGCAGGCCGGCGGTGAATCCGCGGTTGGCCAGCACTGAGGGCAGGATGAGCGGGTCGGTGGCCAGGTGCTGGCGCACCCCGAATCCGGCGCGCAGCACCGCCCCCGCCAATGAACGAGTTCCTGACGAACATGTTCGTCAGGAACTGGCCAGGCTGCCGGTCCGGTCCGCCACGGTGATCACGCTGGCCCGCCGCGGGAAGGCCCGTCGCCGCCCTGGCCGGCACCAGGGGTGCTAGTGCCCGCCGCTCCCACGCCGCTCCCGGCAGGACGGCGGAACCGACGGGACCAGGCTTGGTAATTCCCTCCTCCGGGAAATAAGCATTCAGGTGAGGGCGGGCACGCTATGCGGCAGGCCTGCCAGGTGCCAATTCGGGGGGTAATATGGCATTCTCGGACAATGGCGTCATGACCGCGGGCCGGAAGCGCACCGTCGCGGGCGCCGCCCTGGCGGCGGTAGCCCTGGCGGTGGGAGCGGCTTCGCCATCCAGCGCCGCACGCGCCGGTGCCGACGGCCCAGGCCGTGCGGAATCACAGGTAAAGCCGGTGTTCCCGGGCTGCGCGTGGCCGATCGAGACCACGCCGGCCACGGCGAATGTCGCGGCACCGGACCCTTACGCCACGTACTGGACGACCCCGTTCCTGGCCGGCCCGCATGATTCGATCACTATCACCGGCGTGTACCCGACGAGCCGGTTCATGTCGTTTGCCGTGTATAACGACTCATTTCAGCTGTTCTCGAATTCGGTGCACGGGAAAAGCGTGCCGTCAGACCTCTCGGACTACCAGATCAACGCCAGCCGGGGATCGCTTAACCCGTGGCGAACCGGCCGGGTGAGCAGGCACCGGGCCTTCACCGTCCGCCTTCGGCCACATGTGACGGCCGCGGAGCAGCACGCCGCGAACGCCATCCCCATGATCGACCAGAATCCGCCCGCCAATCCATCGGGGCCGCCCGGGCTTGGGTACGTGATCTTCCGTACGTACATCCCGGCGGGCGGGAACACGACCGTGCGGCTGCCGGCCATCACGGTCACGCGCCATGGGCACAGCACCACGCTGCGCCCGTGCGGCCGGCCGGCCCGGGTGACGGCCGGCCAGGACGCCGCCCGGGCGGGGATGACCGCGGCCGCGGCGGAGTTCCCCCGGGCCGCCGGCTCCAGCGTGCCTGCCCTGCAGTACTTCGGGCCGTCGGCCGCGTCCGCCGCCGGGCTCTTCCCGAACCCGGTGAACGCCTACCTGATCATGGAGTTCACCCCGGAGAAGGGTTACCTGGTCGTCACCCATGGCAAGGCCCCGACCAGCCCGGTCCAGGCGGGTCACGGCGTACCCGGGAACGCGATCGGCGCCTCCCCCGTGCCCTGGATCAAGCCGGGGTACCAGGTCCGTTACTGGTCGATAGCCAACTACATCAACGCGCAGCCCTACCCGGTAGTGAAGGTCGGCCGGGGGTCACGGGCGGTCTACGCCGGGACCCCGGACTACCTGACGGTGCTGCGCAACGGCTATTACACCGTGGTCTCCTCGCTGCCCGCCGACAGGCCGTCCGCTGCGTCACTGAAAGCCAGCGCGGCCACCTGGATCCCGACCTCGGCGTCCCGTCCGGCCAGCCCGGAATTCCAGTTGCTGCGGAACATGCTGTCGCAGCAGGCGCTGTACCCGGAGGGGTTCACCTTCATCCCGCCGCCAGCCAGCCCGGAGGACGACATCCCGCCCGCCACGGTGCAGCAGCACATGGGCGCCTACTACCCGCAGACCGCCCGGTGCACGGTCCAGACCTTCGAGACGAGCGGCTGGGCCGGCTGCCGGGCCGCGTTCAGCCGCGCCGGGCGGTGAACCAGGCGAAACCGAGCAGGACGATGCCGATCACGAACGACACGGCAGCCCGGACGGCGTGGTGCCCCTTGTGCACGCTGCCGACCATGACGTGCACCGAGTTCGCCGCCCCGGCCACGTACATGATCCCGGCAACGATGGCCAGGATGCCGAGGATCGCGAGGACAATCACCAGCCCCCGCCTGCCGGGAGAAGTGCTGGACATGTGTGCAGTACTCATCTGATCCACCTGCTCCGGCCCGAAGTCGATGACCTGCGTGTCCCACCCGTGCTGCCGTCACAGTAGTCGGCCGGCCCGCGATTGGCAGCGGGGCACGCCCATTCAGTCATGCCGGACTGCGCGGCCCGGGCCAGACCGGCCATCAGGAGCGGAGCTTGGCGTGCAGCCGCCGCCGGTCGTCCGGGCCGAAACCGTGGGTGCCCAGCCAGCCGGTGACCCCGCCGTAGCGGGCGTCCACCTGCTCCAGGAACGCGGTCATCGTCTCCGGCCGCGGCCGGTGGGAACTGGCCTGCTTACTGTTGATGTCGGCTGCGTACGTCTGCGACCGGCGCAGGCGGGCCAGGATGGCGTCAACGCGCTCACCGGTGACGGCGTAGTCGGCGACCACGGCTCCCGGGCGGACCCCCACGGCGCTGAGCGCGAGGGCCACCACCACCCCGGTCCGGTCCTTGCCCGCGGCGCAGTGGACCAGGGCCGCCCCCTCGGCCTGGGCGATACTGCGCAGCGCGGCCACCACCTGGTCCGGGCGGTCTTCCAGGTAACCCAGGTAGTGACCGCAGGTGGGATCACCGGGGTAGCGGGAGCGGTCCCGGTCGCGCCGGGTCAGCAGCGCGTCGGCGACCACATCGGTGGCCAGCCCCAGCTCGGCCAGGACCGGGTGATGGGCGTGCCGCACCCCCGGCACGGCGTCGAGCGGCGCCGGGCCCTCAGCCGTGAGCTCGGCCGTGCTGCGCAGGTCGACCACGGTGGTGACGCCGAGGTCGCCGACCAGCCTCGTGACGTCCGCCGGCGAGAGTTCCTGCAGGTTGTCGCCGCGCAATAGCCTGCCGCCGGCCGTCTTGCCGCCATCGGCGGCGGGCAGGCCGCCCAGGTCGCGCACGTTGACGGCACCCTCAAGGTCGATCCACAGCATGCCCTCATCCTGGCAGCCCCGGCCCCCGGCACCACAGGCCGGACCCGAAAGGATGGTGAACAGTCACCCTCGATGACGGAGGTAACGCCTGGTGAGGCGTGTTTCCCGGAGCCAGCGACTACGCGGGGGTAAACGCGGCAGGATGGCAGCATGCTTGATCACGTCTCGGTTCAGTGCGCCGACCCGGCGGCCAGCGCCACGTTCTATGACGCCGTGCTCGCGACCCTGGGCGGGCAGCGCATCATGGACTTTGGCCAGGTCATCGGCTATGGGGTGGCATCGACGCCCGACTTCTGGATCGGGCCCCAGTCCACCGGCCAGGGCTTCCGTGAGTCCCATCTCGCCTTCTCCGCCCCGGACCGGGCGTCGGTGCGGGCCTTCTTCGACGCCGCCGTGGCCGGCGGGGCCGAGGTCCTGCACGAGCCCCGGCTGTGGCCGGAGTACCACGCCACCTACTACGGCGCGTTCGTCCGTGACCCCGACGGCAACAACGTCGAGGCCGTCTGCCACCGGCCGGAGTAGGGCTACCACCGTGCGGCCAGGGCGCCGAACCGGGCGCCGTTGACCTTCTCGGCGATGCCGGCGTGGTCCAGGTAGGGCGTGGTGCCGCCGAGGTGGAACGGCCAGCCCGCGCCGAGGATCAGGCACAGGTCGATGTCCTGCGGGGCGGTCACCACATCCTCGTCCAGCATGAACCGGCTCTCCTCGGCCAGGCCGGCCAGGGCCCGCTGCCGGACCTCGTCGGCGGTGGACGGCCGGCCGCCACCGGCCAGCAGTTCCGCCACCTCCGGGTCGATGGTCAGGTCTGGCCGGTAGACGGCGGTCTTCCCCGCTTTGACCAGTGCGCGCAGCTTCGGGGAGACCGCGAAGCGGGCTGGGAACGCCTCGTGCAGCGTCTCCGCCACATGCAGCGCTACCGCCGGGCCGACCAGTTGCAGCAGCAGGAACGGCGACATGGGCAGGCCCAGCGGGTCCAGGGCGTGCTCGGCCACGTCCAGCGGGGTGCCCTCGTCCACGGCCGCGGTGACCTCGCCGAGCAGCCGGGTGAGCAGCCGGTTGACCACGAACGCGGGCGCGTCCCGCACCAGCACGCAGGACTTCCTCAGCGTCTTGCCGGCCGCAATGGTGGTTACCGGCAGCCAGGACGTGTTGGTGGCCAGCGCGCACTCCGGCCCGACCACCGCCTCGACCTCGGCGAACACCTCCTGCTTGACCGACATCTCCTCGAACACGGCCTCGATCACGAAGTCCGCGTCCGCGAACGCCTCCTTGCTCAGCGAGCCGGTGACCAGCCGCCTGAGCCGGGACGCCTGGTCCGCCGAGATCCGCTGCCGGTCCGCCAGCTTGTCGATCTCGCCGTGCACGTAACCCACGCCTGAGTCGATCCGGGCCTGATCCAGGTCGGTGAGCACCACCGGCACCTGGAGCCGCCGGGCGAACAGCAGCGCGATCTGCGCGGCCATCAGGCCGGCTCCGACGACGGCGATCTTGGTGACCGGCCGGGCCAGGGCCTTGTCCGGGGCACCGGCCGGGCGGCGGGCCCGCTTCTGCGTCAGGTCGAACGCGTACAGGCTGGCTCGCAGCTCGTCGCTCATGATCAGGTCGGCCAGCGCCTCGTCCTCGGCCGCGAAGCCCTCGTCCCGCGGCCGGACCGTCCGCCGCCGAGGACAAGGTGCGGTCGATCCGGGCGCAGTGGCAGCAGGCCACCGGCCGATCCGGCCGAGGCCACGCGGCGTCGGTCAGGCGATCTTGCGGGCCCCGGGCCCCGGCTCCAGGGTGATCTCGCGGGCCGAGTCGAGGACGTGCCCGGCCTCGCAGGTCATCTGCAGGCGGACCGGCTCGCCGCAGTCACGGTGCCGGAGCAGGACCGGTGGCCCGGCCGGGCCGACGGCGTACTGATCACCCCACTGCATCAGGGCGATGAGCACGGGATACAGGTCCAGGCCCTTGGCGGTGAGCCGGTACTCATACCGGCGGCGCTGGCCGGTGTCCTGGTAGGGCACCTTGCGCAGCAGATCCTCGCGCACCAGCCGGGCCAGCCGGTCGCTGAGCACCTGGCGCGGAATCCCGGTCCGCCGTTGCATGTCGCCGAACCGCCTGACGCCGTTGAACGCCTCCCGCAGTACCAGGAACGTCGGCCGTTCCCCCAGGATCGCCACTGCCGCGCCGATCGCGCAGTTGGCCGGGTCGTAGTCGAGAATCGGGGTCCGTTCCATGATCGCATGCTAAGTCTGGTTGACAGACTCAGCAACCTGGGCCGATCCTGAGTCTGTGAACCGAACCCAGATGCGCGGGGCTCCAGCCGCGGCCGGTGATCCGGGTGGCGTCGCCGGAGGACAGGGCCGGGCTCAGCGACTTCTTCGCCGGGCTCTCCGTGGAGACCAGGGTCCGCAGGTTCTTCGCCGCCATCACGCCCAGCCGGGCCATGCTGGACCGCCTGTCTGGCGCCCCCCGCAGCGCTGACGCCCCTCGCGCCAGGGCCGCCGGAGCCGCCGACGGCACCGAGGTCATCGTGGCCATGGCGGGCGGGGTCATCGTCGGGCATGCCATGGCTGTGGACCGGACCGCGGGCAGTGGCGAGCGGATGACCGACATCGGCGTGGTAGTCGCGGACGCCTGGCAGGGGCGGGGGGTAGGTGCGGCCCTGATGCGCGCACTGCTCGCCGGGGCCCAGGCCCGCGGCGCGACCTGGCTCACGATGGATGTGCTGCCCGGCAACCAGCCGGTCCTTGCCATGATCGCCAGTCACTGGGCGCCGGCGCGTACCGAGCGTTCCGCTGACTGCCTAACCTTCCGGGTCCGCCTCACGCACCGCGAGCGCGCCCGGGTCCCCGCCGGTCAGGGACGGCGGGCGACCCCAGCCGCGATCATGGAATCCTGGTCCGCCGGCGGGCCCTCCGGCCGCCCCGGCAGCCACGTCGCGCAGTCCACGATGCCGGGCGGTACCAGGTCCAGCCCGTCGAAGAACGCGGTGATCTGCTCCCAGGAATGGGCGTAGATCCGGGGGCCGTCCTGGGCGTTGTAGGCACTGGCGAAGTCTCCCCCGGGCCGCCGCTTCTCGAAGCCCAGCGAGACGATCACGAACGAGCCGGGGGCCAGGGCCTGCCCGAACGTCTGCACGACATGCTCCGCCCCCGCCCCGTCGAGGAAGTGCAGCACGCAGCACAGGATGACGCAGGCCGGCTCGTCCAGGCTGAAGCCCGCGGCGCGGATCCGGTCGCCGCCGAGTATCGCCTTCGGGTCACGCATGTCCCCGGCGACCGCCACGACCCGGGGGCTGCCGCTGGCCAGCAGCGCCTGCGAGTGCGCCACCGCCACCGGGTCATGATCCACGTAGGCGACCAGCGCATCCGGGACGGCGGCCCGGGCCGCCTCATGGGTGACCTGCCACAGCGGGTCGGTACCTTCCGCCCGGACCGGCGACGTGGGCAGCCCGGAGCCGATGTCGAGGTACTGCTGCACGCCCTGGCTGGCCACGTAGCTGATAGCACGGGTCTGGAACTTCTTGTTGTTCAGGGCCTGCCTGGGGACCTCGGGATGGCGCTGGCGGATGGCCTCGGCCGCTTCGCGGTCGGCCTCGAAGTTGTCCTTGCCGCCCAGCCAGTAGTCGTAGATCCGGGCGACGTTTGGCTTGGTCACGTCGAGAGACACCATGAGACCCTGCTTCCCCGTCTTCCGCCGAGAGTGGTCGCCTGGCAGCGGCCGACCGCAATCCATTGCAGCGATTATCGGCGATACATGCTATCCCGCGCGACCCGGGGCACAGCCGGGCGTATCGGCCTGGCCCGCACCGCTGCGTGACAACCACCGCGGTACGGGCCAGGCCTGGTCCACGACGACGCGGCGCGGCCGGGGCGGCCTGCGGCGACGCGCTGAGCCGTGATCCCGGCCAGCCGCCAGCCGTCAGACGATCTGCAGCGTGATATCCGTGGCGGCCAGCGCCTTGCTGACCGGGCAGGACGCCTTCGCCTCCTGCGCGATCTTGGCGAACGAATCGGCGTCGACGCCGCTCGCCGAGCCGCCGACGGTGAGGGTGATCCCGCTGATCCGGAACCCGCCTGCCGGGTCCGGGCGCAGGATGACGTCAGCGCGGACATCCAGCGAGATATCGCTGCCGCCCGCCGCGCCCAGCAGCGCGGAGAACTGCATGGCGAAGCAGGAGGTGTGCGCGGCGGCGATGAGCTCCTCCGGGCTGGTCGTGCCACCGGCTTCGTCGGCGGCCCGCTTGGGGAAGCTGACCTCGTAACTCCCGACCCCGGAACTGACTAGCGACACCGTGCCGGTGCCGTCCTCCAGGCCGCCGGTCCACGTCGTCCGGGCGCTGCGCGTGGGCATAGCTCCTCCTCGCTGCCTCATGACCCGCCGGCTTGGCCCGGCGATGCCACCCGACTAGCTTGCCACGGCCGCGGCCGGACGCCTCAGGCTGGCCGGACCGCGCGGGTGGCGATGTAGCCGGGCAGGTACTCCCGGGTCAGGTCAGCGTGGTACGGCGCCTCGGCCAGGTGGGTGAGGACGAAGCCGGCCGCCAGCTGGCCCCCGATCTGACCGGTCAGCGAATGGCTGTACTCGACCGGCCCGTCGCCGTAGCCCCGCCTCCGCTCGCCTTCCGGCAGGTCGAGGGTGCTGAACGGCAGCGCGTGGCGGACCACGAACTCCCCTGCGTCCAGCGCCGCGACATCGAAAATGAAGATGTCGGGGTTCATGAAGCCGGCCAGCAGCAGGCCACCGGGCCGGAGCACCCGGAACGCCTCCCGCCAGACCGGGGCGATGTCCGGGCAGAACACGTTGGACACCGGATGGAACACCACGTCGAAGCAGGCGTCGTCGAACGCGCTGAGGTCCCGCATGTCACCGAGCACCGTGCGGATGGCCAGCCCTTCCCGGGCGGCCACGTCCCGGTCCCGGTCCAGCTGGCGGGGTGAGTTGTCGAACACGGTGACCGCCGCCCCGGCCGCGGCCAGCACCGGGCCCTGCTGCCCGCCGCCGGAGGCCAGGCACAGGATCCGGGTGCCCGTCAGGTCGGCCGGGAACCAGTCGCGCGGAACCGGCTGGTAGCCGATGAGGACCAC
Source organism: uncultured Actinomycetes bacterium (assembly GCA_963829725.1). Lineage (GTDB taxonomy): Bacteria > Actinomycetota > Actinomycetes > Streptosporangiales > Streptosporangiaceae > RYN-230. The sequence goes on from CAWHJW010000005.1 coordinate 522,347, forward strand.
CGACCAGTCGCCGTCCCGCGCCCGGGCAATCACGTCCGGCCCGACCGGGCGGGTCCACTCGTTGCCGGATTCGACCTCCCGGTCCCAAGCCGCCCGGTTGTAGGCCACGGGATCAAACCCATCCGTCATGCAGGAAGCGTACGGGCCGGCCGCGGGCCGGTGCGTGGAAGCAGCCGTCCGGCAGCGGCACTGGTTCAGGCGACCCGGCGCCAGCCCTGCTCGTCGGCGCGCCACCGCGCCACGGCGGTGTGCTCCTGGACCACCTTGATCTCGCGGAGGTGCAGGCCGGGATGGCGCATCGCCTGCTTGGCCTTGATCATCCCGTCGCGGGTGCTGGGCTGGGGGATCTCCCGCTTGGCCCCGGACTGCTCGACCAGGATGAGGTTGGCTGTGCGCCCCTCCCTGGCCGCGTTACTGCTTTCCGTCATGTAAGTGAAGACTTCCCGGGGGGCGCGGACTATTCCCCCGGACCGGGGTGGCTTATGGCACAGTTCCCCATTCAGTGCTCAACGGCCCGTCTCGCCGGATGCGGGCGGCGGCTCAGGGAATCGGCACGTCGCGGTTCTGCTCGGCGATCCACCGCTCCTCCTCGGTCAGGTCGTCCGGCCGGACCGGGGTGACGAAGGCCAGGTGGTTGCCGACGGGGCAGCGCTGCAGCCGGACCCAGCCGAGCCGGATCGCCTTGAACGAGGCCAGCGGAATCCACATCGTGGTGAAGAGGTGGCCCTGGTTGCAGCGCACCACCACCGTGCCGCCCGCCGGATAACCCCGGCGCCGGGCCATCACGACGGTGACAATGAGCACCACTACCACGAGGGCCAGGGGAGCAAGGGCCGACGCCGACATGGCATCAGGTGTACTCGCTCCCGGCGGATGACACCAGGGCCACCCGCACCGGAGGCGATGCGTAATGCCATCCATCGCGTCGCTGGCCGCGTTGCGGCGTGCGACCGACGAATTTCCCGTCACCCGCCTGGACCTGCTGATCGAGCCGGCCGCGCGGGCCGCGGCCCGGGAGTCAGTGCAGGAGGCCGGCCTGCCGCTCCCCGACCAGGCGGGTCGCCGACGGGCCTGGCCCTCCCCCGCCGGTGGAGGGGGGAGCCCGGGCCGGGCCGTAGGCGGTCCCGCGCACCGGCTGAGCGGCTGGCGGCCCGAGGTCAGGCCTCGAGGGCCGGTCTCCAGGGGACGGCCAGCTCGCTGACCCACGCGGCGGCGGACGACGGATCCGCGGGCGGGGCGCCGAGCAGGACCAGCTCGGTCACGCCGGCCTGGGCCATCTCGGGAACCAGGCTCGGACTGGCGTCGGTGAGCGCGACGGCGACACTCAGCTCGGACAGGCGGCGGCCGTTGCGCTGGCAGTACCCCGAAAGCGTGGCGACCCTTTCGGCCGCCCCCGCCGCGGTGAGGTTGAACCCGTACCAGCCGTCCCCGAATGCCGCGACCCGGGCGAGCGCCGCGTCGCTGTTACCGCCCACGATGACGGGAATCCGCCGGCCGCGGACCGGCTTGGGGTTGACCCGGACCGCCTCGAAGCTGGTGAACTCGCCACTGAATGAGGCGACGTCATCGGACCACAGGGTGCGCATCGCGGCCACGTACTCGGCCGCGCGCGGCCCGCGCCGGGCGAACGGGATGCCGAGCGCAGCGAACTCCTCCGCCGACCAGCCGATGCCGACGCCCAGGGTGAGCCGCCCGCCGCACAGCACATCCAGCGTCGCTGCCTGCTTCGCCAGCAGCACCGGATTGTGCTCCGGGAGCAGCAGCACGCCGGTGGCGAGGGTGATCCTCGTGGTCACCGCGGCGGTGAAGCTGAGCCCGAGCAGCGGATCCAGCCAGTCTTCACCGGCCGGGACGGCGATCTGCCCATCGGCCGAGTAGGGGTACCGGGACACCGGCCGGTCCACGAGCACGACATGCTCGCCCGCCCACAATGTGGCGAACCCAGTTTCCTCAGCCGCCACCGCCACGGCCCGGATGACCTCTGGCTTCGCGGCGGTGCCGATACCCAGCGCGTGCAGACCCACCCGCATACGCCCCCACCCCTTGAATTCAGCTTGGCATATGCCCACCCGGGGCGGAGCCGTTCCGGCCTTCCTGGGTGGGTGCCCGGTGGACAGAGCCGCGATGGGGTGCGAGCGTGGTGGACGGCCGGGCGGCTCACCGCCGGGCCGGAGCGGAAGGGGCCACCGTGGACAGCGCAGTGCTGCGGGCCGTGCAGCAGCCATTGAAGGATGCGTACCGGAGCGATCCGCAGCAGGCGGTCATCACCCTGCAGGCCAGCGGGGAACTGGGCGAGGAGGGCATCACCTGCTCGGTGGCCACCGGCGCGGCACTGACCGAGGCCGGGCTGCACCCGGCGACCGGCGGCGACGGGACACTGGCCTGCTCCGGGGACATGCTGCTGCAAGCGCTGGTCGCGTGCGCGGGCGTGACGCTCCGGGCGGTGGCCACCTCGCTGCAGCTGCCGGTGGCCGGCGGCACCGTGCACGCCGAGGGCGACCTGGATTTCCGCGGCACGCTGGCGGTGGACAGGGACGCACCGGTCGGCTTCACTGCCATCCGGCTGCGCTTCGACCTGGACACTGACGCCACCGAGGACCAGATCGCCACCCTCCTGAAGCTGACTGAGCGGTACTGCGTCGTCTACCAGACGCTGGCCGGCCCGGTCCACGTGAGCACGTCCCTGGCCGCAGCGCCCGCCTGACTCACGGCACCGCCTGACCCTGAGAGCGCGGCCAGCAGCCGACGCGGCTAACAGTCGGGCTGGGAGGGCACCGTGCCGCTACTCGGCTTGAGCCGCTTGGCCTGGCACTGCTCGTGCAGCAGTGCCTCCAGGTGCCGCACCGTGGCCTGGATGCGCGGGTCCCGGCTGTGCACCAGGTTGTCCAGCTCGAGCGGATCCCGGGCCAGGTTATATGCCTCGGCCTGGTCCGGCACAGGCTCGGTCTTCACCGTGGTGGTGGCCCGCTTCTGGCCGCCCCGGTTCACGTTCCCGTGCACCAGGGTGACGACGTCGCGCTCCGCGCCCAGGTCTTCCTCGGGCGGCGGCTGATGCGAGTCGGTCAGCGACAGGCCCTGCGGATCGCTCCAGAACTGCGGGTTGTCGGAGTAGCGGGAGTACTTCCACTTCTCGCGCGCGCCGTGCCGGCCGGTGGGCAGGTAGGCGACGACGGTCTCGACGTGGTTGGGCTGCACCACCGACCGGAACATGTACCCGGCCGTGGTGACCTGGTCGTAGCCCCGGCTCACCTCGTCGTCGGTCATGAAGTACACCGGGCCGCCCACCTGGCCCGGCGGCTCCGCGCCGAGGATCACCCCGGACAGGTCCCGGCCGACCAGCGGGTGCACCTCGGTGTGACTGGCGGACAGCTTCCGCTGCAGCGCGGCCGGGTCCAGCCCGGCCAGCCCGAGCAGCGTGGGCAGCAGGTCGGCGTGGCTGGTCAGCGCGTCCAGCTGCTGCCGCCCGGAGAACAGCACCGGATTGTGCACGATGAACGGGACGTGCGAGGACTCCTCGTACGCCTGGTGCCACTTCTGGAACATCCCGCCGTGCGCGCCGAGCATCTCGCCGTGGTCGGAGGTGAAGATCACGATCGTGTTCGCGGCCATCGCCGGATGGGCCCGCAGCGCATCCAGGACCCGCTGGATCTGCTGGTTCACGTTCTGCTGCAGCTGGTAGTAGAACCGGCGGTAGTCCAGCGTGTTGAAGGTCGGCTGGAGCATCTGCGGGTACGTCTCGATGTAGCTGGGCTGGCAGCGTGGCTTGCCGGACAGGTCCTCGTGGCTGGTGGCCGCGTACCGGGCCGGGTCGAACAGTTTGTCGGGCACGCTGCTGCCCTCGAGCTGGCCGCGCAGGTTCCAGTTCGGGGACTGCAGGGTGAGCGCGCCCCACACGGTGATGTCGTGCGGGTTGACGTAGGAGTTGACCATCAGCCACGGCCGGCCGCCCCGGCCCCGCGCGGCCAGGTCGTGCAACAGGTCCACCGCCTGGGTGGCGAACTTCTCGTCCCGGCCGGTGGCGCCCGCCGCTGACGACCCTGAGTTCAGCGGGTTGCTGCCATGCGGCTCCGGGCCGATCCAGCCGTGGAAGCCGAAATCGGCGAGCCGGTCGGCCGCCAGGTACGTGGCTTCCGCGGCTGGGTCGGGCAGCCCCTTGTCATCGAAGGTGAGCACCGCGCTGTGGGTGCCCGGGATCGGGATGTCCGCTTCCGAGACGTGCCATTTGCCCTTGTAATAGGTGTCGTAGCCGCCGGCCTCGAAATAGTCGCCCATGGTCGGCACCGTGTCCGGGTCGAGCCAGTACATATCCATCTCGAATGAGCTTTTCGCCGCACCGGTCGTCTGGCTCACGCCGTGCAGCGACGGGTACTGGCCGGTGAAGATGGACGACCGGCTGGGGACACAAGCCGCGGACATGACGTAATGGTTGGCGAACTCCAGCCCGTCCTCGCGCAGCGACTCCTCCGCGGTGAGGTACCTGGCCCGGAAATCCTGCAGCTCAGCCGATTCATAGGCCACCGGGAACCGGTACTCGTCGGCCAGGATGAGCAGGATGTTGGGACGCTGGCGGAGCGGGCCGCGCGGCTGGAACGGCGGCCCGGACGCGGCTTCCCGGCCACTCTGCGCGGCCTGCGCCGCCGCGGCCGGACCCAGGCTGGTCACGCCGGCCGCGGCGGCGGCCACCCCGGCCCGCTGGATGAATCCCCGGCGCGAGACATCATTGCCCTGCTCTGTCATTCTTCACCCAAAAGGCACACGCCGCCCGGCTGCGCTCCCCCGCGCGCATTAAATCGGCCGATTCCCCTGGCGCACTCCCGCCGCACTCTACGGCACGAAAGCCCGCAGCCGGCCGAAAGATAATGCCGGGTCCCGCGGGCTTTCCCGATAACATTCGCAGCGCAGCCGCGCAGGCGTCCCGTTTGGCGGAGGGAGCCGGTCATGAGTGAAATCAGCCGTTCCGGGAGAATGGTCTGGGTGCCGGGCGGCACTTTTCGCATGGGCTGCGACGATTTCTACCCGGAAGAGGGCCCGGCCCATGAGGTGGGCGTGTCCGGTTTCTGGATGGACGCCAGCCCGGTCACGGTGGCCCAGTACCGCCGCTTCGTCCAGGCGGCCGGCTACCGGACAGTGGCCGAGCACGCCCCGGACCCGGCCGACTACCCGGGCGCCCCGCCGGAGGTGCTGGTCCCCGGGGCACTCGTCTTCAGGCCCCCGGGTCACCCGGTCGACCTGCGGGACCCGCGGAACTGGTGGTCCTGGGTACCCGGCGCCCAGTGGCGCCACCCGGAGGGGCCGGGCAGCAGCACGGACGGCCGGGAGCGGCACCCGGTCACCCAGGTGGCCTGGGCCGACGCCGCCGCCTACGCCGCCTGGGCCGGGAAGGCTCTGCCAACCGAGGCGGAATGGGAGCGGGCGGCCCGAGGCGGCCTGGACGGGGCCACTTTCAGCTGGGGAAACGAAGCGCGGCCGGGCGGCCGGGTGATGGCCAACACGTGGCACGGCCGCTTCCCGTGGGAGAACCTCAAGGCCCCTGGGAACCGCGGGACCACCGCAGTGGGCCAGTTCCCGCCCAACGGGTTCGGCCTGTCTGACATGACCGGCAACGTGTGGGAATGGACGGCTGACTTCTACGCCCCGCGGCACGCCGCGGGCGCACCGGCGTGCTGCGTGCCCCGGGACCCGCGCGTAGACCTCCCAGGGCAAAGCTTCAGCCAGGCTCTGCCGGATCCGCGCATCCCGCGCCGGGTGGTCAAGGGCGGCTCCCACCTGTGCGCCCCGAACTACTGCCTGCGCTACCGGCCCGCCGCCCGGCAGGGCCAGGCCGTCGAGACGGCCACGGCCCACCTCGGCTTCCGCTGCGTGCTCCGGGCGGCCGGCCCGGCCTGACCAGCGGCTCACCGGCCGGCGGCGAGCCGGCGGCGGTCCAGCGGCGGGCCGCCGACGGCCGCAGTTCTTACGGCCTGCCGGACCGGCGGTGGCCGCAGTTCTTACGGCCGGCCGGACCGGCTGACGGCCCGCGGGCCGCTTCGTAGACTGTGGCCGCCGTGGAATCTCCTCGCCTGGCGGCCGTCGTGGCCGGCCTCGCACTGTGCGGCACGCTGGCCGCCTGTAGTTCCGCCGCGGGCCAGCGTCCGCCCCCTGCCTTGCCCGCGCACCCGCTGCCCGCGCACTGGGACCGCTTCCGGCACGTCCCCGGGGTCGTCGATCTGGCCGGCCCGCACGGCGACGGCTCGTTCGCCGTGGCCGCGGCCGGCCGCCTCCTGGTGCTGAACCGGTCCGGCACGCTGGCGCCGGCCGCCCGGGGCCCCGGCGGCTACGCCACGGCCATAGGCCCCGAGCCGTACCTGGCCACCACGACGGCCGTGCCGGTGGCCGGGACGCACTGCTCGTTCGGCACCGGCACCGTGTTCGCGCTGCAGCCCGGCGCCCCGCCCGGCGTCATCCGCATCAGCACCAGCGGCCAGGCGCGGCGGTTCGCCGGCCTGGCCGGGGCAGGCACACCGAATGGCATCGCCTTCGACACGACCGGGAACTTCGGCCACCGGCTGCTGGTCACCGCGCGGGGCCAGGGGCACACCACCGTGCTGGCCATTGACTGCGCGGGCGGCCTGCACGTCACCACCCGCCACGCCCCCAGCATGGAGGGCGGCATGACCGTGGCCCCCGCCTCGTTCGGCCGGTACGGCGGGGACCTGATCGCCCCCAACGAAGGCACCGGCCGGGTCTACGCCATCGCGCCGGACGGGCGGGTGTCCACGCTGGTGGAGTCCGGGCTGCCGCACGGCGGGGACATCGGCGTGGAGAGCACCGGCTTCGTGCCGCCCGGCTTCACCTCCGTTGACGCCGCCTACCTGGCCGACCGCTACTCCCGCGGCAACCGGCACCCCGGGACGAACAGCATCCTGCGGCTGCCCGGGGCCGAGCTGGCCCAGGCCGGCGTCCGCCCGGGCGACCTGCTGGTGGCGACCGAGGGCGGTGCCCTGACCATCGCTGTCCGCTGTGCCCGCCGCTGCACGGTGCGGGAGATCGCGGCCGGGCCAGCCATCAGCCACGCCGAGGGGCACATCGTGTTCACCGGCCCCGCGGGGTAGCGCGGCCGCCGCCGTTTGCTCCCCCGCGCCGCGGGTAGCCGGAGCAGTCACGGATAGCCCGGGGACCGGCCATCGACCTGGCCGGCGCCCAGGCGGCGGCGACCATGGCCATCGTGTCCGGCGGGCGGTTCACCCTGGGCGCGGGGGCCCGGCGAGCGGCTGAACGAGCACGTGACCGGGACCGGCTTCCCGGGAGCCGAGATCCGGCACGAGCGGTTCCGCGAGGCGCTGGAGATCATCCGGCTGCTGTGGCAGGGCGGGTACCGCTCCTAATCATGGCAAATACCTCCAGCTGGAGGACGCTCGCGTCTTCGACCTGCCCGATGAGCAGCCGGTCATCGCGGTGGCCGGCAGCGGGCCGGAGTCGGCCCGGATCGCCGCCGACCTGGGTGACGGGCTGTTCGCCACCGAGCCCGATGGGGATCTCGTCCGCACCTGGCACGATCTGGGCGGCAGCGGCCCGGCCTACGCGGGGATGCCGCTGGCCTGGGCCCCCGATGAGGGAATCGGCTGTGCAGGCGGTCATGGAGAAGAGCACGTTCGCGCTGACTGGATGGAAGGTCATGACTGAGCTGCCGAATCCGGTCAACTTCGTGGCGGCCGTGGCCAGCATCACCCCGGACCAGGCCCGCGCGCAGTTCGCCTGCGGCCCCCGAGGTCCGGCGGCACCTGGACATCGCCCAGCCGTACGTGGACGCGGGCTTCGACCGCCTGGTCACCATGAACGCCGGCCCTGACCCGGACGGGTTCATGGAGTTCTTCGCCCGGAAATCGCCGCCCCGCTGCGCGCCCTCACCCCGTCCGGCCCGGCCGGGGCAGCCGGCCACGTGCCGCTCGCCGAGGCCGCCGGCCGCCGCTGAACGCCGGCGCTCCTGAAGCGCAGGCCCCCGCAGATCCTGGTTCCCGGCGCGAGGCCCAGCGCCGGGAACGAGGATCCCGGTAGCGTGCCGACTATGACCACGCCGGGATGGGATGATGTCTACCTGACGAGCACGCCGCCGCCGTGGGACATCGGCCGACCGCAGCCGCCCTTTGCCCGGCTGGCTGGCCGCGGCCTGCTGACCGGGCAGGTGCTGGACGTCGGCTGCGGGACTGGTGAGCACGCGCTGCTGGCCGCGGCCCACGGTGCCGAGGCCACCGGGGTGGACATCTCCCCGCGGGCCATCGATCAGGCCCGGCGCAAGGCGGCCGAGCGGGGCCTGGCCGCCCGCTTCGAGGTCGGCGACGCGACCGACCTCGGCGGCCTCGGCCTGACCGCCGGCACCGTCCTCGACTGCGGGCTGTTCCACGTGTTCGACGACGACAACCGCGCGCGGTACGTGCGCAGCCTGGCGGCGGTGCTGCCGCCCGGCGGCACCTGTTACCTGATGTGCTTCAGCGACCGGATGCCGGGCACCTTCGGCCCCCGCCGGGTCACCCAGGACGAGTTGCGGGCCGCCTTCGCCGACGGCTGGGAGGCCGTCAGCATCGCCGCGGACACCTTCGAGCTGAACGCGGGCTTGCCCGCCCGGACGGCCCAGGCCTGGCTCGCCACCATCACCCGCCGCTGACCCCCGCGAGCACCCGCCGCTGATCCGCCGCGACGGCCGCCGGCCGCACCGCCACCATCCGCCGTTCACCCGGCCTTGTTAGGTTGGCGCGGTGAAAGTACTGGTGATCTGCACGCCGCGGCCTGGCGTCCAGCCGGGTGACCTTGCCGCGCACGCGGCGGCCGAGATGGCCGCACTCAAGGAACTGCAGGCGGACGGCACCCTGGCCGGGGCCTACTCCCCCGGTGGCCCGGGGGCGGTGCTCATCTTCGAGGCCAGCCGGCCCGCCGTCGAAACGGCCCTGGCCGGCCTGCCCCTGGCCCGGGAAGGACTGATCGACACGGAGATCATCGAGCTGCACCCCTTCCCGGGCCTGGCGGGCTGACCCGCCGCCAGCTACTAGCCTGGGCACAGGTCTGAGGAGGAGAAGGTCAGGTGCCCAAGGCAGGCCGGAACATGCCAGCAGGGAAAAGGCCAGCTGGTAAAGGCCAGCTGGTAAAGGGCCGGCCGGGAGCAAGCCCGGGGGGAGCAAGCCCGGCGTCAAGGCGGCCGCCCGGGCCAAAGTCGCCCAGATGCGGGCCGAGGAAGCCCAGCGCAGGCGGCGGCAGCTCCTGGTGCGCTGGATCGGCGCGGCGGTCATCGCCGTCATCGCCGTCCCCCGGCCCCGCGCCGCGCGGAACCGGGGACAGGCAGCGCGGCAAGGCGCTAGGCCGGGACGCTGCGGCGCAGGCGGTAGCAGGTCCAGAAGATCAGCGCCGCCCCCGCCAGCGGTATCGCTCCCAGCCAGGCGAACGACCCGAGCCACTGGCCGGACGCGAGCAGCAGGACGGCCAGGCCGAGGTTGAAGAGGCCACAGGCAAAGCGCACCCGGACCCAGGCGCGGGGGTGGCGGTATTCCCATGACCTGACCAGGAACCTCATGGCTCTGGGCTGCGAGTAGTAGACATTCCGAGTCGTTGCGTCCATGGGACGCCTCCCGTGACCTGCGGTACCGGCCACTCCGGTCACCTGCATCTCCATGCTCGGCCCGCGCATGCAGGCGATCCACCGTGCGGCCACCCGAACCTGCGGTACGGCTGGCACGGTCCGGGATCCGGGTGTCTGCCCCATCGATCCTGGGCCGGCCTGCCGCGAGCATCGGGATATGACCGCTCGCGGTGCGGGCGGTGTGCGCGGATACTGGAGAGCAGAAGCGGGGAGCCCCGTCATGGACAGCACAAACCCGGTCACCGGCCAGCAGGCCCACGCAACAACGCCTGCTGGGCCCGGCCATGCGCGGCGCGGCACCTTCGAGCCGCCCGCCGCACCGTCCGTGCGCCCCTCCCGGATCCCTCGCGACCGGACCTGGTTCCGGCGGACCGTGCTGGGGCTGCTGCGGGAGCCGCTCACCCGGAATGGCCGGCGGCAACTCGAGTACGCGGCCCTCGGGTTACTGCTCGCGATTCCCGGCCTTGTGTTCATCGTGGTCACCGTCACCGTCGGGTTCGGGATGTCGCTCAGTTTCGCTGGCATGCTGGTCGGGCTGCCGCTGCTGATGGTCTCCCTGCTGGGCGCCCAGCGGCTGGCCGCGGTCCACCGCCACCTGGCCAACCGGCTGCTGGGATCGCAGGTCGCGCCGCCGCCTCCACCGCGCCCGCAGGCTGTGTCCTGGGCCGGGCCCGGGCGGCCCTGACCGATCCCGCCGGCTGGCGGGCCTGTGGCTACCTGCTGCTCAAGCTGCCACTCTCCGTGCTCGCCGTGATCATCGCGGCCTACCTGCTGCTCTGGGGGCTCCCCTACCTGACCTTCCCGGTCTGGTGGGAGATCCTGCACGTCAACGGCGTGGTGATCCACCTGCCTGAGTGGCTGGCGTGGTGGAAACCAGACCCCCTGCTGGTGGCCCAGTCGGTGCATTCCCTGGCTGTCTCCTTCGCCCTGGTTCCGGTGGGCCTGGCCGTGCTGCTCTACTGCCCGTGGTGGCTGAGGCAGTGCAACGCCGTGGACGGGAGGCTGGTCGCCAGGCTGCTCGGGCCGCCGCCGGGAAACCGGGTGCGTGAACTGGAGCAGACCCGGGCCCACGCGGTGGATGACTCGGCCGCGAGGCTGCGCCGGATCGAGCGGGACCTGCACGACGGGGCGCAGGCCCAGATGGTCGCGGTGGCCATGAAGCTGGGCCTGGCCCGGGAGAAGCTCGGCGGCACGGTCACCGGGACCGCGGTCGCCGCCGCCACGGGGGCCGACCTCGAGCGCGCCCGGGAGCTGGTCGACGCGGCCCACCGCAGCGCCAAGGAGGCCATCATCGAGCTGCGCGACCTGGCCCGCGGCATCCACCCGCCGGTCCTGGACCATGGCCTCGGTACCGCGCTCACCACCCTCGCCGCGCGCAGCGACGTGCCCGTCGAGCTGGTCATCGACCTGCCCGAGCGCCCGTCGGCGGCGATCGAGACCATCGGCTACTTCTGCGCGGCCGAGCTGCTCACCAACGTGGCCAAGCACAGCGGCGCCCGGCATGCCACGCTGGAGGTGGTGCACGGCCCCGGGCTGCTGCGGATGCGGGTCAGCGACGATGGCTCCGGCGGCGCCCGCATCGAGGCCCGGGGCGGCCTGGCCGGGCTCGACGAGCGGGTCAGGACCGTGGACGGCAGGCTGCTGATCAGCAGCCCGCCCCACGGCCCTACCGTGGTCACCGTCGAGCTGCCGTCCCACGCCTGACCGAACCGGAGATCCCGATGCGGATTGTGATCGCCGAAGACTCGGCCGTAGTCCGGGCCGGCCTGGCCGAGATCCTGGCCGACCGCGGCCACGAGGTGGTCGCCGCCGTCGGCAACGCCGCGGACCTGCAGGCTGCGGTGGACGAGCACCAGCCGGACGTCACCGTGGTCAACGTGCGGATGCCGCCCGGCTACACCGATGAGGGCGTGCGGGCCGCGATCGCCATCCGCCGTGACCACCCCAAGACCGGGGTGCTCGTGTTCTCCCAGTACATCGAGACCCGGTACGCGGCCGGCCTGCTCGGCGCGGCGTCCTGTGGCGGTGCCGCAGGCGTCGGGTACCTGCTCAAGGACCGGGTCGCCGACGTCGGTGAGTTCGTCGAAGCGCTCAGCCGGGTGGCGGCCGGCGGCACCGCTCTCGACCCGGAGGTCGTGACGCAGCTACTGGGCGCGAGTCGCCGCACGGACGGGCTCGGCTCCCTCACGGCCAGGGAGCGCGATGTGCTGGCGCTGATGGCCGAGGGCCGGTCCAACGGCGCGATCGCCGGGATTCTGGTGGTCTCGGAGCGAGCCGTCGAGAGGCACGTCGGCAACATCTTCAGCAAGCTCGGCCTGGCGCCGTCGGACGCCGATCACCGCCGGGTGCTGGCCGTGCTGCGCTATCTGGAGTCCTGATCAGCCAGCGCCGCCGGGGGCGTCCGGGCCGGCGCCGCCCTTCCACTGCGCGGAGCCCGCGTCCCATGTCGTGTAGGTGTAGGGGTTGTCCAGCACCTTGGTCTCCGGGATCTCCGGGTGCATGCCCTCGGCCCACGCCTCCGGCCCCAGCTGGCCCTGCAGGTACTCGACCGTCTGCCCGATCACCTCGCGTGCCCGGGCCAGCCCCGTCCCGATGAGCTGGTGGGCGTGCTTGACCACCTGGCCGTTCACCACGACCGTGTGCACGTCGCCGCGCTGGGCCTGGAAGACGACGTGCCCGTACGGGTTGAGCACGGGGAACATGACCGGCGAGGCGTCGTTCTTGAGCAGCACGATGTCGGCCTTCTTGCCGGGCTCCAGGCTGCCGGTGACCGGGTCCAGGCCCAGGGCCCTGGCCCCGCCGCGGGTGGCCCAGTTGACCACGTCCTCGGCGCGCAGGTGGCAGTGGGTGACGGTCTCCTGGCGGCCGTGCGCCTCCAGGTGCTCCCGGGACCGGTCCGCGCCCAGCGTGGTGCGCATGGCCGAGAACAGGTCGCCGCTCCACCACACGCTGGTGTCCATGGACAGCGACACCGGGATGCCGTGCTCACGCAGCTGCCAGGTGGGCGGGTAGCCCTGCCCGGCGCTCTGCTCGCTCTCGGTGGATACCGACGCGGTGCCCCCGGTGGCGGCGATCCGGTGGTAGGAGTCCCGGTTCAGCGTGGCCGCGTGCACATAGATGGTCTGCGGGGTCATGAACCCGTTCTCGTGCATCAGCCGGATGCCGTCGTCGTTGGTGGCGCCCCACACCCCGGCGTGCGTGGTCACCGGTACCCCGAGGTCCCGGGCCACCTCGAACGCGGCCTTCTCCGGGAACGCCGGGTCCCCGGTCACGTCGAACGCCATCTGGAAGCCGAGCATGTCATTCGCAGCGCCGAAGCGCCGCTGGACGAAGTCACGGAACTCCGGGGCCGCCGACCACTCCCACGGGCCCTGCTGGATGTTGCCGTAGGCGAGCACGAACCGCCCGGGGACCTCCTGCAGCGCGTCCACCGCGGCCTCCGCGTGGTCGGTCGTCTGCAGGCCGTGTGACCAGTCCACCGTGGTGGTCACCCCGGCGTCGATCGCCTCCAGCCCGGCCAGCAGGTTGCCCGCGTAGATGTCCTGTGGCCGGAAGGCCTTGCCCCACTGCAGGTAGTACCAGACGAAGTACTGGGTCAGCGTCCAGTCCGCGCCGTAGCCGCGCATCGCGGTCTGCCACATGTGCCGGTGCGTGTCGATCATCCCCGGCATGACGATGCCGCCGCCCGCGTCGATCTCGGCCGCTCCCTCGGGCACCTCCAGGTGCGGGCCGACCGCCTCGATCCGCTCCCCGCTGACCAGGACGTCGCCGCCATGATGGACCGTGTGCGCGTCATCCAGGGTGAGCACAGTGGCGTTGCGGAACACCAGGGGCTGGCCGGGTACCGGGCCGGGCGAGGGTGTCATGGCTGACCTCCACTGTGCGTGGTACTGAGAACCTGGGCGTAGCCGCGGACAGATGTCCGCAAGGCGGCCTGGTGGCGCTAGCTCGGAAGCGTGGCCGGTTCAGTGGGCACTGTCAAGGGGTACCTGCCCGATCCCGGGGCCACAGGACCTGGATCGGGCATGAGGTGTCCGGCATGCGGACAACCAGCGCACTGCGCGCTACAGTCGTTCCCGACACCCCGCGCAGGAGAAGAGACGCGATGGCCCGCCGCGACCCGAGCCCCGATTTCATCGAGGCGCTGGCCCGCGGGCTGGACGTGATCCGGGCGTTCCAGCCGCACCAGCCGGCCATGTCGCTGGCCGCGGTGGCCGGCGCGGCCGGGCTGGCCCGGCCCACTGCCCGCCGCATCCTGCTCACCCTGGAGCAGCTGGGGTACGTGCGGTCCTCGGGCGGCGGATTCGAGCTCACTCCCCGGGTGCTGGACCTGGGCATGACCTACGTGCTGTCCCGCAACCTGTGGGAGGTGGCCCGGCCGCACATGGAACGGCTGGTCTCCCGGACGCATGAGTCGTCCTCGATCGCCCAGCTGGATGGCCCGGACATCGTCTACATGGCCCGGGTCGCCGTGCCGAAGATCATTGCGCTGGCGGTCACCATCGGCACCCGGTTCCCGGCCATGCCGACCTCGCTGGGCAAGGTGCTGCTGGCCGCGCTGCCGCCGGAGGCGGCGGAGCGGGTGCTGGATGAGCCCAGCCGGTCCGGGATCAGCGCGCGCTGGCAGCCCGGCCCCGCCGAGCGGGCCGCCGAGCTGCGCCAGGTGCGGGCCCGCGGCTGGGCACTCACCGACGAGCAGCTGGCCGCCGGGATCCGGTCGGTGGCCGCCCCGCTGCGCGACGGGGACGGCCAGGTGATCGCCGCGCTCAACGTCACCGTGCACGCCGCCGAGACGCCGGTCGAGGTGCTGACCGGTGACTACCTGCCGCTGCTGCTGCAGGCGGCCGGCGCGATCAGCGCGGACTGGGCCAGTTACCAGGCGGCGCCGCAGCGCACCATCCCGCAGCCCGGCCGTGGCTCCTTGACAGGCGGCGCGCTGCCCCAGCAGACTCCACGGCAGGAGAACGGACAGGTGTCCGGTATACGGACACCGGGACGGAAAGGTGCCGCGCAGTCATGAGTGACCCGGTCCCGGAGCAGTCCGCCGCGCCACCGGGGAACCGGCCCGCCGGGCCGCTGTCCGGCCTGCTGGTCGCCGACTTTTCCCGGGTGCTGGCCGGCCCGTACGCCACCATGCTGCTGGCCGACCTGGGCGCGGACGTGATCAAGGTGGAGAGCCCGGGCGGGGACGACACCCGCCAGTGGGTCCCGCCGGTCACCGCGGACGGGCGGTCCACCTACTTCCTGGCCATCAACCGCAATAAGCGGTCCGTCGCGCTCGACCTCAAGGATTCCCGCGACCTGGGCCTGGCCCGGGAACTGGCCCGCCGCGCCGACGTCTTCGTGCAGAACTTCAAGCCGGGCGGGCTGGCCCGGTTCGGCCTGGACTACGAGTCGGTGCGGGCGGCCAACCCGGCCATCATCTACGCCTCGATCAGCGGGTTCGGCTCCGGCGGCGGCAAGGACCTGCCGGGGTACGACCTCATGATCCAGGCCATGTCCGGGCTCATGAGCCTGACGGGGGAGCCGTCCGGGCCGCCGCTGCGAGCGGGAATTTCGGTTTTCGACGTCATCGCGGGCCTGCACACCACGATCGGGATCCTGGCCGCGCTGGCGCACCGGTCCGCGACCGGGGAGGGCCAGCATGTCGAGGCGAGCCTGCTGGCCTCGGCCCTGTCCGGCATGGTCAACCAGACCAGCGCGTGGGTGGCCGGCGGGGTGGTGCCGTTCCGGATGGGTAACGCGCATCCCAGCCTGTTCCCCTATGAGCCGCTGCCCACCGGGGACGGCGAGCTGATCGTGACGGCCGGCAACGACGCGCAGTTCGCCCGGCTCTGCGAGGTGATCGGCGCGCCGGAACTGCCCGCCGACCCGCGGTTCGCCCGCAACGAGGGCCGCACCGCCCACCGGGATGAGCTCAAGCCGCTGCTCGCGGAGCGGCTGAAGACGCGCACCGCCGCCGAGTGGTTCCGCGACCTGATCGCGGCGGGCGTGCCGTGCGGGCCGATCAACACGGTGGATGGCGGGGTCGCGTTCGCCGCCGAGGTCGGCCTGGAACCGGTGGTGGCGGCTGGGTCGGGCGACGCGGCCGTGCCTTCCGTCCGGCACCCGCTGACGTTCTCCCGCACTCCCCCGCGCTACGACCTGCCCCCGCCCCAGCTCGACGAGCACGGCGAGCAGGTCCGCGCCTGGCTGGCCAGCCCCCCTCCCGAATCTGCGTAAGGAAGCGCCATGGCCACTGTCGCTGCGGTCATCGCATCGACCCACCACCCGTTCTATTACCGGGCTGCCACCTCGACCGGGGCCGACCGGCCGCCGTTCGCCGACGAATGGGTGGCGAAGATCGAGGCGTTCCGCGAAACGCTGACCCGCGCGCGGCCCGACGTGCTGGTCATGGTCGGCTCGGATCACTTCCACCAGCTGTGGCTGGACAACATGCCGCAGTTCCTCATCGGCAAGGCGCCCTGCTACGACGCGAACTGGTACAACGAGGAACGCGAGTTCGGGCTGCCCCGGATGTTCCTGCCGGGGCACGAGGAGCTGTCCGGCTACCTGCTGCGGGAGGGCATGGACGCCGGCTTCGACCTGGCGTTCAGCAACGAGCTGCGGATCGACCACAGCATCACCTGCCCGCTGATCACCTTGCGGCCGGAGGCGGACCTGCCGATCGTGCCGGTCTACACCAACATCTTCGCCCCCCCGATGCCGCAGCCGAAGCGGTTCGTGGAGCTGGGTGTCGCCATCCGGCGGATGGTCGAGGCGTGGCCGTCGGACCAGCGGGTGGCGATCATCGGCACCGGACACCTGTCGCTGGAACTGGGCGGGCCACGTCAGTTCGGGCCGCACGGCCCCGACCCGGAGTTCGACCGCAAGGCCGTCGAGTGGATCGCCTCCGGCGACCTGGATTCCGCACTGGCGCAGGTCAGCCTGGACAGCCTGTGGGAACCCGGCAACGCCACCCACGGGTTCATGGACTTCATGCTGATGATGGGGGCGGCCGGGGCGAACGTGAAGGCCGACTACAGCGACTCGCTCGACCTGTTCCACACCATGGAGGCGTACTTCACCTGGTACCCGGAGGGGGCGCCGGCGGTATGAGCAAGTACCTGCTGAACAAGTTCCTCTTCACCATCGACCGGGACCCGGAGCTGGTCGAGCGCTACCGCTCCGACCCCCGGGGGACCGTCGCCTGGTGGGAAGCCGACCAGGCCAATGTGATCCTGAACTGCCACGGCGGGGACCGGAGCACCTGGCTGAGGTTCACCGACGCCGAGCGCGAGGCCCTCGCCACCCACGACTACGTGACGCTGTTCGAGCTGGGCGCGCACAACTTCCTGACGCTCACCCTGTTCATCGCGATGTTCGAGCGGGACTACGCCGAGCCGCTGGCATTCCAGCGCGAGTACGCGGCGCGGCTGAGCCACTGGAGCCTGCCCTACCCCGACATCGCCACCTGACCCGCACCTGACCCTGAACCAACCGGGCTGCCCGAGGAAGCCATCGATGACCGAGATCCCTGAGTCCCACCGCGACCTGCTGTCCGCCCCGGTCGCCACGCTCGCTACCATCGGCCCGGACGGGCGCCCGCAGCTGTCCGAGGTGTGGTTCGTCGCCGAAGGTGACTCGGTGGCCGTCTCGCTGAACACCAGCCGCCAGAAGACCCGGAACCTGATGCGCAACCCGGCCGCCACCCTGTTCATCCTGGACCTGGCCAACCCGTACCGGTACCTGGAAATCCGCGGCGACGCCGAGATCACCCCGGACGACGATTACGCGTTCGCAGCGCACGTCGGCGCCAAGTACGGCGCCGACGTGCGCGAGCACGACGGACCCGGGGAGTCCCGGGTCGTGGTGCGGATCCGCCCGGTCCGCGTCAACGCCGTCAACATGGGCGGCTGAGCCGCTCAGCCCTGTGGCTGGGCGGCTGCGCGCCCGGGCACGGCCCGGGGCCCGGCTCCCTGCTAGCCGGCGCTGAGCTGGGTGACCGTCCTCTCGATGCGCCGCTGCCGGGTCGGTGCGGTCTTGGCGTCCTCGACGGACAGGACGTAGCGCTGCCGGTGGCTGTAGGGCATGGCATCGAACGCCCGCCGCGCCGCGGGCTCGGCGTCCAGGGCCGCGGCCAGGTCGGGCGGCACGGTGACGGTACGCGGCTCGGTATCGAGCTGGAGTTCCACGTCCACCTCATCACCGGCGGCCACCCCCGCGGCCGCCCGGACCTGGGCGCTCACCGGGAGCAGGAACCGCCCGCTCATCGAGCCCACGCTGCTGCGGTACGTATGGCCGTTGATGGTGGCCAGGACCCGCGGCCGCTTCCCCGGGCCGAGGCCGTCCACGATCTCCGCCGGGACCTCGATGCCGGTTGCGGTCTTCCCGTCGAGCCGGACCACCCCGTGGAACTTCATCGCGCGCCCTTCCCGGCCGGTCACCGTCAGAGTACTAGACCGTACAGTACTGTACTAAGAACTAGACTGTCCAGTACCAGAATCGGGGTGCTGGCCGGCCCCGTTCATGATCGTGGTGAGTTTGGGGCCTCTGCGCACCCGAAGTCACCGCGATGATGAAAGCACGGAGGGGGAGGTGGCGTGGGATGGCGGAGGCCGCGCAGGACACCCGGTCGGCCCGCAAGCGGCAGGCGATGGTGGCCGCGGCCACGGCGCTGTTCCTGGAGCACGGCTACCAGGGCACCAGCATGGACGACATCGCGGCCCGGGCCGCCGTCTCCAAGCAGACCGTGTACAAGCACTTCGCCGACAAGGAACGGCTGTTCACCGAGATCGTGCTAGGCACGCTGGACCGGGCGGGCAACCCGTTCCGCACCCGGATCGAGAAGCTGGCGGACACCACCGATCTCCCGGGCGACCTGCGCGACCTGGCCCGGGAGTATATGGCCACCGTGATGCAGCCGCCGGTCCAGCAACTCCGGCGCCTGGTCATCAGCGAGGCCACCCGGCTGCCCGGGCTGGCCCGCGCCTACTACGAGCGGGCCCCGGAGCGGACGATCGAGGCGCTCGCGGCCTGGTTCGGGCGGCTGGCCGGGCGCGGCCTGCTGCGCCCGGCCGACCCGATGCTGACCGCGGGCCACTTCGCCTTCCTGGTCCTCGGCCGGGCGCTGGACAAGAGCCTGTTCCACGTCGGTGCGGGCGCCTTCACCGCCGCGGAGCTGGCCGGGATGGCCGACGCCGGGGCCGCGGCCTTCCTGCGTGCCTACCAGGCGGATTCCTGATTCGTTGCGGGCTTGGTCAGGCCCTGGCTCACCGAGCAGCCGGGGCTGGCAGGTTAGCAGCGGGGCTGCGCGGGAACAGCCGTGGACGCACGCCCCTGGCGCGCATCGCCGGCCCTTAGTGTCATCGAGGTGGTGAACACCGGGGCCAGCCCCGGGATGGCCAGGCCCGCGGCCGCGACGCTCCGGCGGGCGCCGAGAATGGCCGCGGCCTGAAAATCATGAACGCGGTCGTCGACGACCTGCGGCTGACCAGCAGTGCGCGGGAGGCACGACCGTTCACGTCGAGAAGAGGCTGCACTGGGAACCCGGCGCCGCGGGTGAGCAGTTGTCGCGCGCCGAGCGATGACGGGGAGGTAGCCGCCCCGGCAGCTTTCTCGGACTAAAGTCAGGGAATGGACGGGGACATGGTGGCCCGGGTGCGGCGGTTCAACCGCACCGTCACCCAGCGGACCGGCGCGCTGAACGACGCTTTCCTGGCCCGGGACCGGCCGCTCGGGCAGGCCCGCGTGCTGTGGGAGATTGGCCCGGGCGGCAGCGACGTCCGGCTGCTGCGAGGTCGCCTCGACCTCGACTCGGGGTACCTGAGCCGGCTGCTCCGGGCCCTCGAACAGGACGGGCTGATCGTCACCGGGCCGAGCCCGGCCGACGGGCGGGTCCGCCTGGCCCGGCTCACTCGCAGGGGGCTGGCCGAGCGGGCCGAACTCGACCGTCTGTCCGACCACGCCGCCGCGTCCGTCTTGGAACCGCTCACCGGCCCGCAGCGGGACCGGCTGGTCGCGGCGATGGCCGAGGTGGAGCGGCTCCTGGCGGCGTCCGCGGTGCGGATCGCGGTAACCGATCCGCGGGACCCCCGGGCCCGGGCCTGCCTGCGGTCCTACTTCACCGAACTGGCCGGGCGCTTTGCGGGCGGCTTCGACCCGGAGCGCAGCAATCCCGCGGCCGACGACGAGATGGCGCCGCCCGGAGGGCTGTTCCTGGTGGCCACCCTGCACGGGGAGCCGGCCGGCTGCGGCGCCATCAAGTTCCACCCGGCGGCGCCGGCCGAGATCAAGCGGATGTGGGTCGCCCCGGCCGCGCGTGGCCTGGGGCTCGGCCGCCGGCTGCTGGCCAGCCTGGAAGCACATGCGGCGGCCGGCGGGGCTCAGGCGGCCCGGCTCGAGACGAACCGTACGCTGCGCGAGGCGATCAGCCTGTACCGGTCGGCCGGCTACCGGGAGGTCGAGCCGTTCAACGACGAGCCCTACGCCGACCACTGGTTCGAGAAGACCCTCGGCGGCCCCTCCCCTGCCTGACTCAGCGCTGGCGCCGCCCAACCGTCCCGGATGGATGACCCAGTGGTTGGTGCGGAAAATGCGGCCGGCGAACGGGATGTCGGCCTCCCCGCAAACCGGGAGAATGGCCACCAGCCGCACCGCAGGCCCGGCACTGGGCGGGGCGCCCCGGCTGGGGTCGGGGCGCCCCGGCTCACCCGGGTGCCGGCTGCGGGCCCCGGCACCCGGCGGGTCTCAGGAGGTGACGCGCTGCAGCCAGGCGTGGCCGTACTGCAGGAGGTCAGCGCCGGCCAGGGCGGTGAGCGTGCCCATGGCCAGCCGGGTGGTCCGGGGCAGGTAGATCAGTCCTGCTGTGAACCCGGTCGCGACCCACACACTGGTGCAGAACGGGCACGTTACCAGCTCCCCGATCGTCTTGCGGGCGCCCTGGCCGCGGACGTCCTCACGGAGTTCCGCTGGCCCGGCCGTGCCCCGGTACTCGGTGAACGGGGCACGCAGCGGGCTCGTGATCGGGTCCCGGGCAATCAGGCGGCTCAGTTTGTGCGTGGCCACTGCGGAGATCGCGATGTCCGGCGCGGGAATCCGGCCGGGGATGTCCCGCCCGGTCGCCTTGGCCGCCGCGGCGAGCCCGCCGACCAGGGTGCCGTACACCGCCATCGTCATCGCGTATCCGCGCAGCGGGCGCTCCTGGTCGCCGGCGTACCGCGCCTCCTGCGCGCGGACCGTGCCGGCCAGCTTGTCTGTCATCGAGGTTATGGAGGGCGACCAGGGCGCGCTGGTGTGCTGGCCTCCGGGTCCGCTGAGCTGCGGGACCGGGTGTAGCCGGTGTTGGATTGCCGTCGGCCAGAAGGCGCTCTGGGTGGGCGCCCCAGGCCGCAGGAGGGCTGGCGGCTCAGCCCTCGGGAGCCGCCATCCCGCTGTCGTGCTGGCTGCCGGGGCCGGCGTCCAGGGCACCGGACAGCTCGGAGTGGATCTGCACCAGCTGGCCCGCCCCGATGATGGAGAACACCCGGCTCACCCCGGGGGAGGCGATGACGAGCCGGAGTTCGCATCCGGCCGCCGCCGCCTGGCGGTGGGTGAGCATGATCGCGCGCACTCCGGCGGAGTCACAGAACGTGGTGGGCGTCATGTCCACGACGAGCACCTCAGGCCGCTTACCCAGGGCCGCCATCAGGCTGTCCTGGATCTCCGCGCCGTTGGACATGTCTATCTCTTCCGGCATGCTGATGACAGCCAGCTGCCCATGCCAGGCGACCGGCAGATGCCCTGCTTTCACGACCTATCACCTGCCTGACCGGGATGAGGAAGCGCGACTCGGCCTGGTCCCGCGGCCCAGGCACATGCAGTGACGAGTGGCGTCGGTGATTATCCTAGCCATGTCGAGCGCGGCGCAACCCGCGGCCGACCCCCCTGCGCCGGCGCCGGCCGACAGATTACCTGGCCGCAGGGCTGCCGAACGGAGGTTCACCCGCGCCGATGAACGGTACGGATAGCCATGGGTCGGCCTTCCCGGGCACCAGCACGATGACGGCGCTGATGCGGGCCCATGACTGGGCCGCCTCGCCGCTCGGGCTCCCGGACCAGTGGCCGCCGAATCTGCGGATCGCCTGCCGGATCGCCCTCTCGTCCCGCTTCCCGATGATCGTGTGGTGGGGGCCGGACCTCCGGTTCCTGTACAACGACGCGTATATCCCGCTGCTCGGCTCCAAGCACCCGGCCCCGGACCTGCCCGGCGCGGAGGTGTGGCCGGAGATCTGGCACATCATCGGGCCGCAGTTGCAGAGCGTGCTGGAGGAGGGCGAGCCGACCTGGTCCGAGGACGTCCTGCTGCCAATGAACCGGCACGGCTACTGGGAGGAGACCTACTGGACCTACTCCTACAGCCCGATGCAGAACGATGACGGCACGGTCGGCGGCGTGTTCACCGCGGTCACGGATACGACGGAGCGGGTGATCGGGGCGCGGCGCCTGTCCACGCTGCAGGACCTGGGGGCCCAGGCGGGCACCGCGCGGACCCTGGCGGCGGCATGCGGCCTGGTCGGCCAGGCACTGAGCCGGGCCGAGGCCGACGTCCCGTTCTTCGCCGTGTACCTCAATCCGGAGGATGGCACCGGGCCGGCCCTGGCCGCGGTGACCGAGGGCTGGGAGGACGCCGCCGACCCGGAACTCTGGCCGCTGGCCGAGGCGATGTCCGGGCCGCACCCGGTGACCGTGGCGGATCTGGCGGGCCGGGTCGACGAACTGCCGCATGGCGGCTGGGCCAACCCGCCGGCCGAGGCGATGGTGGTGCCGCTGCAGGGCGACGCGGATGCCGAGCCGATCGGCGCGCTGGTCCTGGCGGCCAGCGCGGGGCGGCGGCTGGACCATGACTACGTCACGTTCATGGATCTGCTGGCCCGGCAGACCGCCGCGCTCATCAACGGCGCGGTCGCCTACCAGGCGGAGCAGCGGCGGGCCGAGGACCTGGCCGAGCTGGACCGGGCCAAGACCACCTTCTTCTCCAACATCAGCCACGAGTTCCGCACCCCGCTGACCCTGATCATGGGCCCGGTGCAGGAGATGCGCGCCCGGGCAGGCGACGGCGACAAGGACTTCCGCGAGGACCTGGATGTCGTGTACCGGAACGGGCTCCGGCTGGGCAAGCTGGTCAACGCACTGCTCGACTTCTCCCGGATCGAGGCCGGCCGCAGTCAGGCCCGGTACGAGCCAGTCGATCTGCCTACCCTCACCTCCGATCTGGCCAGCTCCTTCCGGGCCGCGTTCCAGCGCGCCGGGCTGGCCTTCGAGGTGGACTGCCGTCCCATGGACGAGCCCGCCTACGTGGACCGGGAAATGTGGGAGAAGGTGGTGCTCAACCTGCTCAGCAACGCACTGAAGTACACCCTCGACGGCGCCGTCCGGGTCACCTTGCACCAGGCCGGCGGGCAGGCGGTGCTGCGGGTCAGCGACACCGGCGTGGGCATCCCGCCCCAGGACATGCCGCGGCTGTTCGAGCGCTTTCACCGCGGGACGGAGACCCGGGCCCGGTCGAATGAGGGCAGCGGCATCGGGCTGGCGCTGGTCAAGGAGCTGGTCGGGCTGCACGGCGGCCGTATCACGGCGGCTAGCGAACCGGGCGCCGGCACGGCCTTCACCGTCTCCATCCCGCTGGGCCGGGCTCACCTCGCGCCGGCCAGCGTGGTGCCGCCGGGCAGCGGCGCCCCGGCCACCGCGGACCCCGCCGCCGTGGATCCCTACGTCCAGGAGGCGCTGCGCTGGCTCCCGGGCCCGGGCGGGAGCGGCGCCGCGGAGCCCGCGGCGGCCGCGGGCCAGGCGGGGAGCGCGGGCCAGGGCGTGACCGCCGACGGCCCGCCCCACCCGGGGGAACCGGTGTCGGTGCTGGTCGCCGACGACAACGCGGACATGCGCGAGTACCTGCAGCGGCTGCTGCAATCCCGGTACGAGGTCACCGCGGTCGCCGATGGGCAGGCCGCGCTGGACGCCGCCCGCGCGGCGCCGCCGGACCTGATCATCAGCGACGTGATGATGCCGGGGGTGGACGGGCTGCGGCTGACCCAGGAACTGCGCGCCGACCCGCGCACCGCCGGGGTGCCGCTGCTGCTGCTGTCCGCCCGGGCGGGGCAGGAGGCCGCGGTCGAGGGCCTGGGGGCGGGCGCGGACGACTACCTGGTCAAGCCGTTCGCGGCGCAGGAACTGCTAGCCCGGGTGCGGGCCAACGTAGACCTCGCCCGGCTGCGCAGCCGGCAGGCCCGGTGGCGGTCGGCGCTGTTCGACTCCCTCCAGGAGGGCTTCTTCGTCCTCGACGCGCGTGGCCACGTGATCGAGCTCAACGCTGCCTTCGAGCGCATCCTCGGCTACGGCAACGAGGGGTGCCCGTACGGCATCCCGCGGCCGTGGTGGCCCGATCCGGACACCGATCCGGAGGGCTACCGGATCGCCAGCTCGGCCTACCCGGCCGCCAGCAGGGACGGCACCAGCCGGTTCGTGGTCCCGCTCCGGCACCGCGACGGGCACGTGATCTGGGGCGCCGTGACCTACAACCCGGTCGAGAACCCGGACGGCGGCGGCCAGATGATGGTGGGCACCCTGCGGGACGTGACCGATGAACGGCTGGCCGCGAACCGCGAGGCGGCCGTCCTGGCCATGACCGACCTGCTGGCCCAGGCGGCCAGCGGGCAGGACGTGCTGGAAGCCGGCCTGGCCGAGCTACGCCGCCACTGGAACGTCCCCCGGGTGCTGGCGGCGGTGTGGAACGACGACGACCCGGCTGAGCTGATGTCCGCGCCGGCCGGCATCGGCTGGGCGGACCTGCCCGGGTCGGTGCGGCAGCGCATCGGGGCGCTGCGGGATCAGCCGCCGCTGCAGATCAGCACGGCCCTGGGGCCGCCCGCCTGGGCCGGCACCGCGGTGGAGTACTCCGGGAGCGTGGCCGGCATCTGGGTCAACCTGGACGGCTGCCCGCCGTTCGGCGTGGAGGACCGGACCCTGCTGGCCCTGCTGTGCGGCAGCCTGGGGCAGGCCCTGAACCGGGCCCGCCTACTCGACCAGGAGCGCGAGGTCGCGCTGGCGCTGCAGCACGCCCTCCTGGGGCCAGGCCGGATGCCGCCGGGGTTCGCGGCCCGGTACGAGCCCGCCACTCCCCCGCTGGAGATCGGCGGCGACTGGTACGACGTGGCGGAACTGCCCGATGGCCGGATCGGGATCATCGTCGGCGACTGTGTCGGCCGGGGGCTGGGAGCGGCCAGCGTGATGGGGCAGCTGCGCAGCGCGTGCCGGGCGCTGCTGCTCGACTCGCCGGGGCCGGCCCGGGCGCTGGCCGCCCTGGACCGGTTCGCCGCGCTGATTCCTGACGCGCTGGCCACCACGGTGTTCTGCGGCGTGCTCGAGCCGGCGACCGGGGAGCTGACCTACGCCAGCGCCGGGCATCCGCCCGGGATCCTGGCCCTGCCCGACGGCCGCACCGAGCTTCTCGAGCAGGGCCGGTCGCTGGCCCTGGCACTTGACCCGGACCGGCCCCGCGGCGAGGCGACCGCGCACGTCCCCGAGGGGGCGCTGCTGCTGCTCTACACGGACGGGCTGGTCGAGCGCCGCCGGGTGGACATGGACGTCACGACGGCCCAGGCGGCCTCGCTGCTGCGCGACGGGCAGCAGGTCCCCGTGGCCGACCTGGCCGACACGCTGATGGCCGGACTGGCACCGGATGCCGGTTACGAGGACGACGTGGCGCTCCTGCTGTACCGCCGCGCGGCCGCGCTCGATCTGTGCTTCCCCGCCGACCCGGACGAGCTGGCGCTGGTCCGGCGGGCGCTGCGCGGCTGGCTCGGCCAGCTCAGCCTGGACCCGATGGCGGCCCAGGACGTGCTGATCGCCGCCTGCGAGGCCTGCGCCAACGCCATCGAGCACGGCTACCTGGGTTCCGGGCCGGCACCGTCCGGCTCCGGGCCGAGGTGAACGGGCCGGACGTGCTGCTCACCGTGTCGGACCAGGGCAGCTGGCGGCCGCCCCGGCAGATCCGTGACCGCGGCCACGGCCTGAAGCTGATCCGTGCCACCATGCGGGACGTCGCGATCACCTCCGGTGATGACGGGACGACGGTGCGGATGCGGGCCGGTCATCCCTCACCGGGCGGGCGCTGACTCTGGCCCGCCGGTGAGCGGGCCGTCTGCCCCGGGTCGGCCGGCGTACAATGCGCTGCGAGCATGAGCCGGCCCGGCCCGACTGACGGCTGGGCGGGCGCCGGCGGGCTGGATCGGACAACCTCACGAGGATGCGGATGAGCAAGGAGCCGGAGGAACCGGGCGGGTACAGCCACGAGGCGTTCCCGTACCCGGGCCGCACCGCCTTCCTCGCCGGGGTGCTGTCCTTCCTCGACCCGGCGGTCCGGGCCGGGCAGCCGGCCCTGGTCCTGCTGCCGCCGGACCAGCTTGACCTGGTGCGCCGCGAGTTCCCGGCTGACGCGGCCGCGGTGGAATACGCCGACGTCACCGAGGCCAGCGCCAACCCCGGCCGGCTGATCGGGGTGTGGCGCCGGTTCGCAGCGAGCCACCCGGAAGCCGTGGATCTGCGCGGCGTCTGCGAGCCGGTCTACCCCGGCCGTTCCGCGGCGGAACTCGCGGAATGCGAGCTGTGCGAGGCCTTGCTGAACGCCGCCTTCGACGCGGCCACGCCGCTGCGGCTGATCTGCGCCTACGACGCGGCCCGCCTGCCTGGCAACCTCATCGCCTCGGCCCGGCAGACACACCCGTTCCTCACCGACGGGAAGATCCGGCAGGCCTCGCCCGACTTCCGGCCCCTCAACCTGGCGGAGCCGTACGCCCGGCCGTTGCCGGCCAGCCCGGCGGATGCCGCCCGCCTCCGCTTCGCCCGGGGTGAGCTGGGGCGGCTGCGGGCGTTCGTGGCTGCCCAGGCCCGCCAGGCGGGGCTGGCCGAGCGGCCCGCGACCGCGCTGGTCGCCGCGATCAACGAGATCGCCACCAACAGCCTGCAGCACGGCGGCGGCCATGGCGAGCTGCGCGTCTGGGCGGAGAGCGACGCGCTGCTGTGCGAGGTGTCCGACCAGGGGCACCTCACCGAGCCGCTGGCCGGCCGGCTGCCGCCCACGGCCGACCAGGGGGCTGGCCTGTGGCTGGCGAACCAGCTGACCGACCTGGTGCAGATCCATTCCGGGCCGGAGGGCACGGTGGTACGGGTGCGCCAGCGCCGGTAGCAGGACTCCGGCCACCGGGCCGCCGCTAGCCGGCCCGGTGCCGGAAGAACCGGACGAACTCGGCACCCTCGCGCAGCCGCCGCCGCATCATCTCCGGGCTGCGCAGCATCTCCGCCGACATCTCGGCGATCTTCCCGGCCCGGAAGTAGAACTGCTTGTAGAAGGTCTCGACGGAGTCGTAGATCTCGGTCCGGTTCAGGTTCGGGTAGCTCAACGTGGCGGCCTGGACGCCATGCTCGTCGATGAGCGTGGCGTCGCCCGCGGGCAGCCAGCCGTTCTGGATGGCCTGCTCGTACAGCGCGGTCCCGGGGTACGGGGCGGCGATGGAGACCTGCAGCGAGTGCGGGTTGATCTCCTTGGCGAACCGGATGGTCTCGGCGATCGTGTCGGCCGTCTCACCGGGCAGGCCGAGGATGAACGTCCCGTGGATGGTGATGCCGAGGTCACGGCAGTCCTTGGTGAACTGCCGGGCCCGGTCGACCCGGATGCCCTTCTTGATGTTGATGAGGATCTGCTGGTTCCCGGACTCGTACCCCACCAGCAGCAGCCGCAGCCCGTTGTCCCGCATGATCTTGAGGGTGTCGTACGGCACGTTCGCCTTGGCGTTGCAGGACCAGGTCAGCCCGAGCTTGCCCATGCCGCGGGCGATCTCCTCGGCCCGCCGCCGGTCGTCGGTGAACGTGTCGTCGTCGAAGAAGACCTCCTTCACCTGCGGGAACAATGCGCGGATCCGGGCCATCTCGCCGAGGACATGCCCGGCGCTCCTGGTCCGGTAGCGGTGCCCGCCGACGGTCTGCGGCCACAGGCAGAAGGTGCACCGGGACCGGCAGCCCCGCCCGGTGTACAGCGAGACGTAGGGGTACTTGAGGTAGCCGATGACGTAGTGGTTGATGTTCAGGTCCCGGTGGTAGACGTCGGTGACGTAGGGCAGCCGGTCCATGTCCTCCAGGATCGGCCGGTCCGGGGTCGAGACGGCCATGCCGCCCGGATCCCGGAACGTGACCCCGGCCACCTCCGCCAGCAGGCGGCCCCCGGCGATCTCGGCGATGGTGAAGTCGAACTCCTCGCGGGCCACGAAATCGATCGCTTCCGACGCGAGCAGGGACGCTTCCGGCTCGACCGCCACCTTGGCGCCGACGAACCCGATCACCAGGGCCGGGTTGGCCCGTTTGAGTGCCTCGGCGACCAGCACATCCCCGGCGAAGGACGGCGAGCTGGTGTGCAGCACGGCCAGGTCGTAGCGCCCGGCGAGCGGCAGCACGTCCTCCAAGCGCAGGCCCGCGGCGGGCGCGTCCACCAGCGTGCTGCCGGGGACGATGGCGGCGACCTGGGCCAGCCAGGTCGGGTACCAGAACGACCGGATTTCGCGTTTCGCCTGGTAGCGGAGCCGGCCCCGCCGTCGAATCCCTCATAGGACGGGGGATGCAGGCATAGCGTGCGCATCATCAGCGGCTGGCCTCCTTCGGTACGGGCAGAGCCGGGGAGCCGCCGTCCGGCGGGCCCTCCCCCGGCGCGCCGGGGCGGCGCGGCGGCGGGCTGGTGCCGAGGCTGGCCAGGGCGGCGGCGAACGCCTGGTGCCACCCCGCGTAGCCCGGGCCACGCGGGGGCGCCGGACCCGTCCTCCGGCCCAGGGCCGCCAGCACGCCGCGGGTGAGATCCCGGGGCCGGGGATTGCAGACGTCGGCCCCGCCCATGTCCAGCTCGTGCTGCAGGTTCTCCCGGCCATGGCCGGGCATGGCGTCCAGCAGCATCAGCGGGCGGCCGGCCGCCCGGGCTTCGCCGCAGGTCAGCGCGCCGGGCAGGGTCACGACGAGGTCGCTGGCGGCCATCAGGCCCGCGACGCGGTCGGTGAAGCCGAAGGGGTGCACCCGGGAATCACGGCGGGCCAGTTGCTCCAGGCGGCGTTGCAGCCGGCGGTTATGGCCGGCCACGGCGAGGACGTGGACGCCCGCGCCGGCCAGCGCGCGGGCCGCCTCTTCCAGCGGGCCCAGGCCCCACCCGCCGCCCATGAGCAGGACGCACGGCGCTCCCGGCGGTACCTCCAGCCGCTCGCGGGCCGCCGCCTGGGCGAGCGGCCGGGAGAATTCGGCACGCACCGGCGGCGGGACGATGCTGACCCGCGCGTCCGGCTGGTAGCGATGCACCGCGGCCACCGCGGCCACGGACGTGACCAGGTAGAGGCTGATGCCGTCGCGGACCCAGGAGGCATGCGGCAGGGCGTCGGGGCAGAGCACGATGGCCTGCCGCCGCGGGCAGGCCGCGGCGAGGTGCGCCGCGGCCGGTACCCCGGCCGCGAACACGGCGATGATCAGGTCCGCGGGGGCCGCGCTCAGCTCGGCCCCCAGCGCGGCGGCCAGCCGCGCTTCGGCGGCCCTGTCCATGGCCGCGGCGAGGCGGCCGCCTGACCGCAGCGAGGCGAAGTGCAGGGCGTCGTAGGCCCCGGGAACCATGGTGAGCCCGCGGAACACCCATTCCCCGGCCCGCCCGGCCCGGGGTCCGAGCATCCGCATGCAGTCGAGCGTGCGGCTCTGCCAGCCCAGGCGGCCCAGGCTGCCCGTCACGATCCCCGCCAGCACATCGTGCCCCATGCCGAGCGAGCCGCTCAGGATCAGCGCGCGCGGGGCGTGGGCCGGATCAGGCCGCGGTGCTGCCGCGGCGCCCGCTGGCCGCCCCATGGTGCCTCGCCTCCTGGCCGCGCCTTGCCGCCGGTACTCAGCGCCCGATACCCGCTGGCTCCGGCACCAAACGGCAGGCACCGGTGACGCCGCGCCGGATCGCCTGATCCGCCGCGCAGGTGATCTTCCGGTACCGGTGTGCCAGATGGCCGGGGTGACTGATGCACTGTCCCTCCGGGCGGTAGCCGCTGGACCCCTGGGTAGTGGGGCGGGAACTCCCGGCTGGCTAGCAGGAAGGCGGCTGGTGCCGTGAACGCCCACCGATGGGGGCTGATCCTTGAGGTGGCCTGGTGGACGGGGGCCTGTGCCGGCGTGTGGCTGCTCACCCTGTCCTCGGTGAGCTGGCTGGACCCGGCCCTGGCCCGCTCGCCGCCGCCATCCCAGCCGACCTGGCCCGGCTGCTGGCGCTGGCCCGCCATCCGGGGGCGGCTCGTCCCTGGGAGGCGCCGACGGGCCAGTTCCGCCAGCTCAGCATGCCGGAGGCGGAGCCCGCGCCGGTCGGTGACGCCCGGCACGCGCTGGCCACCCTGGCTATCTGCGCGACTCCGGGCTCGGTCGTCATCGATAGCGACCCGGCGGCGGGCACCATCGACCTGCACGACCTCGGCTCCGGCTGGCCGCGGCTCGACCAGGTGGTGATCCGGTGAACGCCTGGCTCACCGGGGTGCATTCGCGGGCTCGCTCGTGTACGCCCGGCTGCTGGCGCCGCGCTCATGAACGCCCCGCTGCACGACCTGATGCTGGCCTGCCTGGTGGCTGGGCTGGCCATCGTGGTGGCCTCCTGCCTGCTGGCGCCGCGGCTGCGCCACCCCTACGCCCGGCTGCACGCCATCACCCCGGTCACCTTGGCAGGCAGCCCGCTCATCTTCGCGGGCGCTGGGCCTGCCCAACGGATGGCGGCTGACCATGGGCCTGGACATCCTCATCGCCGGCCTGATCGCCGTGACCGGGCCGGCCCTGGAGGTGGCCACCGGCCGGCTGCTGGCCGAGGAGGACAGCCGGTGAGCCGCCGGGTACGCATGATCGTTTTCCTGGCTGGCGCGGCCGGCCTGGCCGTGATGTTCGGGGTGGCCTTCGCCCGGATGCCGGCCTTCGGCGCCGTGGTGCACCTGTACCGGACCCGGGCCGTGCGCGCGGCGGTGGCGCACCGGACCACGAATGTGGTGTCCTCGGTGAACTCCGACCTGCGGGGGATGGACACGCTCGGCGAGGAGACCATCCTGATCGCGTCGGTGGTCGGGGCCGCGGTACTGCTGCGGCCAGCCGGGGAGGAAACCCAGGCGCTGGCCGGCTCCGGCCGGTCCCCGCCTACGAGGCCGGCGAGGCCCTCGGGGCGGCCGCCTTCGCGGCGACCGACCTGGCCGGGCTGGACATCACCGGGGCGTTCCTGGCCAATTCCGGAACGGGCGCAGCACCTCGGCCTCGGCCTCCGTCAACGCTCTTAGCCGACACCGGCGTTTAAGCCCTACCGAGCCGGGGCACATTGGCACCGGCCCGGCACATGGTCAGAGCGGCGCCCGTTTCCGAGGTTCCTGGACGTCCACGCAGGGGGGAACATGGCTGGCAAGTTCGTGCTCAAGAAGGGCGCAAGCGGCAAATACCACTTTAATCTCCTGGCCGGCAACGGGCAGGTCATCGCGACGAGCGAGGCCTATGAGCGCAAGCAGTCCGCGCTGAACGGGATCGAGTCGGTCAAGGAGAATGCTCCCGGCGCGGCGGTAGACGACCAGACCGACGACTAGGCTTGAGGGCCGGCAGTTCCGCAAGGCCCGGGCAAAGCCATCGCGAACCGCAGCGCGAAGAAGCGGCGTGGACGCGGCCATGGGGGCGGGGCTACCGTGGCCGCGGGGTGATGCCAGTGTTGCACGATCTGGAGTACGACGACAGTGAGCCGCCTGCTATCGGCCTGGTCGGCCTGGGCGTCACGTGGGAGAACGTGCGGGACCACATAAAGATCGCGCACGCCCCGCTGCTCGTGCTGCTGGACGGCAGCGCTGAGTACGCCGGGGTGCACTGGACCGGCACCAGAGCGGTCGTGACCGAGGGCCTGGGGCCAGATCAGGACGAGGCGATCCTCGAATTCCGGGAATTCCTCCGCGAGCACGGGGAGGCATAGGGTCCGGGCCGCCCGTGCCCTGGCCGCCGTCACCGTCCCCGAGGTGCTGGCCGCCGCCGGGCGCGCCCTGCAGGCCGGGAGTGAACAGCCGGGGGGCGGGACCGTGCGCCGTGAGTTCGCCTGCCCCGGTCGGCTGAGCCGTCAGTTCTCGCCGCGGCTGAAGATGCGCAGGAAGAACAGGAACACGTTGAGCGCATCCAGGAAGATCGAGGCGGCGATGAGCGGGGCGGAGGCAAGGTCGCTCGAGCGCCGCAGCCGCTGGAAGTCGAACATGGTCAGCCCAGCGAAGACGACCAGCCCGAGCACGGAGTAGATCAGCTCACTGTGCGGGATGTGCACGAAGATCGCCGCGATGCCGAACAGGATCAGCACGATGAGCGCGAAGAAGCACACCCGGGCGAGGACGGACAGGTCCCGCCGGGTGGCGTACCCGGCCGCCCCGAAGCCGGCGATGAACAGCGCGGTCGCCCCGCCGGCCTGCCAGAGGACCTGCGGGCTCGTCACGGTGTAGTAGGCGATCGTCGGGGCCAGCGCCAGCCCCAGGAGCACACCGAAGGCGAAGAGCAGGCCGGTCGTCAGCGCCCCGGACCGCCGGACGGTGAAGTTCATGGCGATCAGGCACACGAACGCGGCGATGTAGGCGGCGATGCCCGCACCCATGCCGAGATGGCGGCCCAGGTAGCAGCCGAGCGCGAAAAACCCGCAGGTCACCGCGACATAGCCCATGGTCTGGCCGAAAAGCGTGCGGGTACCGCCGCGGGCTGCGGCATATCCGCCGCCGTAGTCGAGGTACTCGCCCATGACCGCCTCCTGGCCGACGTTCAACGATGGATGGGCCGCTGCCCCCACCGCCTATCGTGCACCCGGCGCGCCTGCGTCTCCGCCGACCCGGACCTGTTCTTCCCCATCTCCGCGTCGGGGGCCAGCCGGCACCAGGAAGTGCGGGCCAAAGCTGTGTGCGCGCACTGCACTGCACTGTGCGCGCACTGCACTGCACTGTGCGCGCAGTGCACTGTGCGCGTCGAATGTCTTGACTTCGCCGTGGCGTCCCGGCAGGTGCACGGCGTGTGGGGCGGCCTCGGTGAGGCGGAGCTCGCGGCACTGCGGCGCCGGCGCCTCGCCCCCGACGGTACCCCGGCGCGGGCGCGGATACCCGGTACCGGGCGGGTGTCCCGCGGCGCGCGCCGCCGCCAGCCCGCCGGGTATGACCGCGCGGCCAGCTGAACCGGCGGCCGGTGGCCCAGAGGCCGGCGCTGCGCCGCGGGTGCGGAGCGAGCCTGGGTTGCCGTGCTGCGGCTACCCTCCTGCGGCTTGGGCCTCCTCCCGGCGGGGCAGTGGCATGGCCAGGTGGTGCTAGCTTTGCCTGTCATGGCGCAGACGCGACGCGTGCTGGTGACCGGCGGGGCCGGATTCGTGGGGGCGACCCTGGTCCGGCGGCTCATCACCAGCGGTCACTCGGTCCGGGTGCTGGACAACTACACCACGGGTGACCCGGCTCACCTGGGCGGCGTAGACGCCGAGCTGGTCCAGGGTGATATCCGGGACACCGCGGCCCTGGATGCCGCGCTGGCCGGGATGGACTCGGTCATCCACCTGGCCGCGGCAGGCTCGGTGGTGATGTCCGTCGAGGACCCGGTGAGCAACTTCGACGTCAACGTGGTGGGCACCTTCCGGGTGCTCGACGCGGCGCGCCGGGCCGGGGTGGAGCGGACCGTCCAGGCGTCCACCGGCGGCGCGCTGATCGGCGACGCCACTCCCCCGGTCGACGAGCACTCGCTGCCCAGGCCCATCTCCCCGTACGGGGCCAGCAAGCTGGCCGGCGAAGGCTATGCGTATGCCTTCGCCCAGTGCTACAGCCTGCGCACGGTGGCGCTCCGCTTCGCGAACGTCTACGGCCCGTGGAGCGCCCGCAAGCGCGGCGCGATGACTACCTTCTTCAAGCGGATCCACGGGGGGGAGCCGATCGTGATCTACGGCGACGGCTCCTCCTCCCGGGACTACATCCACGTGGACGACATCTCCCGGGCGCTGCAGCTTGCCCTGGAGACCGACGTGCCCGGCGGCACCGTGCTGCACATCGCCTCCGGGGTGGAGACCACCGCCCGTGAGCTCGCCGACCTGTGCCGGAACGCGGCGGGCGCGCCCGGCCACCCGGTCGAGTTCGCCCCGCGCCGCCCTGGCGAGGTGGACCGCAACTTCGCCTCCTACGAGCTGGCCGGGAAGGTCCTCGGCTACGCCCCGACGATCAGCCGTGAAGACGGCATCAAGCACACCTGGGACTGGTTCACCGAGCACGTCTTCGCCTGAAGCTGGCATCATCACCGGGCGGAATTCCCGCGACGGGGAGGCGGTTGAGGGCAGGCATGAGGATCGCTGTGATCGGCACGGGGAACATCGGCCGCACGCTCGGCGGGCGCTGGCGCACCGCCGGGCATGACCTGGTGTACGGCTCGCGGAGCGGCACCGGGGGCGGCCCCGACGGCGCCCCGCTGGACTCCATCGCCGGGGCCCTGGACGGTGCCGACGTGGTGCTGCTGGCCGTGCCGGGTGGCGCGGTGGCCGGCCTGGTCGGCGCCAACGGCGCGGGCCTGGCCGGGAAGGTCATCATCGACGCGGCCAACCGCATCGGCGAGCCGGAGTTCAACAGCCACGCCGAGGTCGCGAAGGCAGCCCCCGGCGCCCGCTACGTCCGCGCGTTCAACACACTGGGCTGGGAGAACTTCGCCGAGCCGCCGGCCGGCGCGGCGCTGTTCTTCGCCGCCGACCCCGCCGCCCGCCCGGTCGCCGAAGAACTGATCTCCGCGGTCGGGCTGGAGCCCGCGTACGTGGGCGAGGCGACCGCGGCCGGCACCGTCGACGCGCTGCTGCCGCTCTGGTTCGCCCTGGTCAAGCAGAACGGCGGTCAGCGCAAACTAGCCCTCCGCATCGTCGGTTGACCGTGGCCGCCTCGGGGCTGAGCGGGCCCGCCTCGGGGCTGAGCGGGCCCGCCTCGGGCTGAGCGGGCCCGCCTCGGGCTGAGCGGGCCCGCCTCGGGCTGAGCGGGCCCGGCGGGCCGGCTACGGGATGAGCACGATCTTCCCGGTGGCGTGCCCGCTCTTGATCGACTCGTGCGCGGCCGCCGCTTCGTGCAGCGGGTAGGTCTCGGACACGAACACCCGCACCGTCCCGCTGCCGGCCAGCCGGGCCAGGTCCAGCCGGGCGGCGTTGCGGATCTCGGTGCCCGGATCCGCGCCCGGGCCGTTCCCGAGGACCTTGATGCCAGCGTCCGGCCCGCGCCGGAAGTTCGCGATGGTGGCGATCCGGGCCCGGTTACCGACCAGGGCCAGGGACACGTCCAGGGCCTCCTCGGTACCCACCAGGTCCAGGGCGGCGTTGACGCCGCCCGGCGCGACGGCCCGCACCCGGCCGGCCAGGCCCTCGCCATAGCTCACCGGGGTAGCCCCGAGCTCACGCAGGAAGTCATGCCGCCGCGGGCTGGCCGTGGCGATCACCGTCGCCCCGCGGGCCGCCGCGAGCTGGACCGCCATCACGCCGACACCCCCGGCACCGCCATGGATCAGCACCGTGTCGCCCTGCTGCACATCAGTCACGGTGAGCAGGTGCCACGCGGTGACGCCGGTGAGCATCAGCCCGGCGGCCTCCGCCCAGTCCAGCGCGGCCGGCTTGGGCACCAGCGCGGTCCCGGGCACGACCAGGTCCGCGGCGTACGCTCCCGGCGCCCGGTAGGCGATCACCTCGTCACCGGCCGCGATCGGCCCCGCCGGGCCGGCCGCCCCCGGGCCGGCCGCGGTCACCACGCCGGCCGCCTCCGAGCCGATCCGCAGCGGCAGGCGGGCGGGATCGGTGCCGAACATCCCGCTGTAGGACTTCCAGTTCGACCGGGTTCACGCCCGCCGCCCGCACCCGGACCCGCGCCTCACCCGGCCCTGGCTCGGGAGCCGGCTGGTCGATTACGGAGAGCATCTCAGGGCCGCCATAGGCGGCCGCGATCACCACAGCTGACATGCCAGCCGCAACGCCGCTCCAGGGGCCACTCATTCCCCCGTGTCATCAGCGGGGCGGGCTATCTGGCCGCTCCGGGCTCATCGGCCCCCAGGAGGGCGGCGCCGTCCCGGGGGCCGCCCGGACCCTGGCGACGTCCCGGTCCCCGCCAGGCCCGGATGGACCCCCACGAGCCGGCGGACAGGATGGACAGCGCACTGGCCGCCGAGCCCACCGACAACACGGAAGCCAGGGAGCCTGGCCGAGCCGATGGACAGGATCGAGCCCGCGGACCCGATCGACAGGATCGACCCAGCCGAGCCGATCGACAGGATGGACCCGGCCGACCCGATGCTCAGGATCGACCCGGCCGAGCCGCCTGGCGGGCGCGCGCGGCGGATGGCCCGGATGACGGTGCACCGCATGCCAGCATTCTGCCCCGCCGCGCCGACCAGCGGCCCCGCGGGGCCGGCCGGAGGGCAGCCTGGGGCCGGTATGTCTGGGCAGGTCAGTCGGTGCGGCCCGCGGCCGCCTCGAGTGACTCCGGGTGCTGCCGCCGGTAGTGCTCGGTGAGCACGGTGCTGGCCTGGCCCGGGCGGTAGGCCATGGTGCGCTGGCAGATCTCGCAGCGCAGCAGGGGAAGCTGCGTCACGGTAACGGGGAAGCGGGGGCTGCTCATCACCCCCCATCATGCCAGAGTCATGGTCGTGACCGGGGCAGCGACGTCCCGGCGGGTGGCCGCCGTGTCCCGCGGCCGCGTCCCGCGGCGCCGGGCCGCGGGACGGCACAGCGAGGAGGAACCAGTGACGGTACTGGACAGCTTCCGACTGGCGGGCCGGAAGGCCCTGGTGACCGGGGGTAACCAGGGGCTGGGCAAGGCCTTCGCGGCCGCCCTTGCCCAGGCCGGCGCAGAGGTGGTCATCGTGGGCCGGGACGGCAGCCGGAACGCGGCCGCGGTCACGGATCTCCGGGATCAGGGCCTGCCCGTCACCGCGATCGACGCCGACATCACCACGTCCGCCGAGGCGGCGGCCGACCAGGCCGCGGCCGCCCTGGGCGGCCTGGACATCCTGGTCAACAACGCCGGCGTCTGCTATCACAGCGAGTCCTGGCAGGTGACCGATGAGCAATGGGCGGCCGTCTTCGACCTGAACGTGCGGGCACTGTGGCAGTGCAGCCGGGCCGCCGGCCGTCATATGGCCCGGTCGGGCGGGGGCTCCATCATCAACGTGGGCTCGATCTCCGGGATAATCGTCAACCGGCCGCAGTGGCAGCCCGCCTACAACGCCTCCAAGGCCGCTGTGCACCAGCTGACCAAGTCACTGGCCGCCGAATGGGCCGTGCTGGGCATCCGGGTCAACGCCATCGCTCCCGGCTACGTGAAAACCGACATGGCACCGGTGGACCGCCCGGAGTTCCGGCGGTACTGGATCGAGGACACCCCGCAGCAGCGGTACGCCATGCCCGAGGAGATCGCGCCCAGCGTCGTCTTTCTGGCCAGCGAGGCCGCCTCGTTCATCACCGGCTCGGTCCTGGTCATCGACGGCGGCTACACCCTCTGGTGACAGCCGTCGCCGCGCCGGGGCGGGATGGCGGTGGCGGGCTCCCCTCGGGTGGCCAGCGGCTCCGGCGGGCTGCCTAGTACTCCGGCAACCAGCGGGTGCGCTCGATGGCCGCGTCGATCTCCCCGCCGGACATCGGCCGCGCAACCCGGCCGGCGACCGCGGCCCGGGCCACCTCGCGGGCCACCGAGGTGGCGGTGGCCACCAGCTGGTCCCCTCCGGGCAGCAGCGCTCCCCCGGCGCCGGGGCGGAGCGTGGCCTGGCCACACACCGCCGCCGCGGCCGCTGTCATCATCGCGTCGGTGACCCGGGTCGCCCGCACCGCGGTGACCGCCAGGCCGATGCCCGGGAAGATGTACACGTTGTTGCACTGCGTCACGGGCAGGCTGGCCCCGCCGACGCGCATCGGCGGGAACGGCGAGCCGGCCGCCACCAGCGCGCGGCCCTCTGTCCAGTCGGCCAGGTCCTGCGGGCGCGCCTCGCTCCGCGAGGTCGGGTTGGACAGCGGCATGATGATCGGCCGCGGCACATGCCGGGCCATCTCCCGGACGATCTTCTCACTGAACGCGCCCGTCGCCGTGGACAGCCCGATCAGTGCGGTGGGCTGCACGGCCGCCATCACCTCGGCGAAACTGGCCGGCTCCGCGCCGCCCGGGCCGCTGCGGCCGGCCTCCGCGGCCGGGGCGGTCACGGCGCTGGCCGGGTGGGCGAACTGGCGCTGCGCCGGGCTCAGGTCAGTCCGCTCCGCGGCGAGCAGCCCGCGCACGTCGACCACGTAGATCCGGTTCCGGGCCGCCTGCTCGGACAGCCCGTCCGCCACCATGGAGCGGGCGATCTGCTCGCACACCCCGATGCCGGCCGAGCCGGCCCCGAGCATGACGACCTTCTGCTCCCGGGCCCGTGACCCAGTGGCGACCGCGGCCGCGGATAGTGCCGCCGCAACCACCGCGGCCGTGCCCTGGATATCGTCGTTGAACGTGAGCAGCTGATCGCGGTAACGCTCCAGGATGGGCAGCGCGTGCAGCGTGGCGAAGTCCTCCCACTGCACCAGCACGTGCGGCAGCTCGGCACGGACTGCCTGGACGAACCGGTCCACGAAGCGGTCGTAATCCTCGCCGGTCACCCGGCGGTGCCGCCAGCCCAGGTACATCGGGTCGTCCAGCAGCTCCGCGTTGTCCGTCCCGGCGTCGAGCACCACCGGCAGGGTGCGGGCCGGGTCGATGCCGGCGAGCGCGGTGTACAGGGACAGCTTGCCGATCGGGATGCCCATCCCGCCGATGCCCTGGTCGCCCAGCCCGAGGATGCGCTGGCCGTCGGTCACCACGATGACGTCGACCGCGCGGCGCGGCCGGTTGCGCAGGATTTCCCCGGCCCGGTCCGCGTCGGGATAGGCGATGAACAGGCCGCGCGGGCGCCGGTAGATCTCGCTGAAGCGCTGGCAGGCCAGCCCCACCGTCGGGGTGTAGATGATCGGCAGCATCTCCTCGACGTGCTCGCTGACCAGCCGGTAGAACAGCGTCTCGTTGGTGTCCTGCAAGGCGCGCAGGTTGACGTGCCGGGCGAGGTCGGTGGGCTGTTCCCGGAACGCCTGGTAAGACCGCGCCGCCTGCTGGTCCAGGGTCTCCACCACGCTGGGCAGCAGCCCCCGCAGGCCCAGCGAGGACCGCTCCGCCTCGGTGTAGGCGGTGCCCTTGTTCCGCAGCGGGTCCTCGAGCGCCCACTGGCCATCCGGGCTTATCACGCTCATAACTCTCGTTCTACCCGTGATCTCCCGGCAGGGGCAGACCTGCGGGCGTGGCAGTAACAATTCGCCCAGCGGTCCCGCGCGACGCGGAACAGGTGGAACGGCTCCGGGTGGCCGGCTGGCAGGCGGCCTACCGCGGCCTGGTGCCCGACGGCTACCTCGACGGGATGCAGGTCGATCCGGGCCGCCGCCGGGCGCGGATGACGGGGCCGGCCGCCCCGCCCCCCGGCCTCGCCGCTGACGATGGCCAGGGCTAGTCGGCGGCCCGGTCGGCCATGACACCGGCGGGCGCGGTGGCCTGCCACACCTCCCGGGTCACCACCTGGATGGCCCCGGCCGCCGGGATGGCCAGCAGCGCCCCTACGAACGCGCCGAAGATGCCGCCGATCCAGCTGCCCATCTCCCCGCCGACCAGGATGGCCAGCAGCACCAGCAGCGGGTTCACCCGGACCGTGCGGCTCATCACGATCGGGTTCAGCACATGGTTTTCCAGCTGCGTGTAGATCAGGAAGACGGCCAGCGTGACGATCCCGGCGGTCAGCGAGTGGGCGGCCGCGAACAGGACGGTGGGAATCCCGGCCAGCGCGCCGCCGATCATCGGGAGGAAGTCCACCAGCGCCACCCAGAGCGCCCACAGGAACGGGAACGGCACGCCGGTCACCAGCAGCGTGACGAATACCACCACCCCGGCGATCAGCGAGGTCAGGAAGTTGCCCAGCATGTAGCCGGTGACCGACCGGTTGACCTCGTGGGCGATCCGCTGGTAGCGCGCGGCCCGGTCCGGGGCCATGGAGCCGAGCAGGGCCACCCGCATCTTCGGCCCCTCCAGCAGCAGCAGGAGCACCAGGACGAAGATGGTCAGCAGTTCCAGCAGCAGCGACAACGCTCCCTTGCCCAGGCTGAGGGCCGGCTTGGCCAGCCCCTCGCCGAAGCTGACCAGCTTGGGGGCGTTCTTCTGCACCCAGGTCTGCACGTGGTAGCGCCGTGCCAGCTGACCGATCCAGCCGCGGCCGTGCTGCGCCGCGGAGAGGTAGGTCGGCAGCTTCTGGGCCAGGTGGCCGATCCCGTTGGCCAGCGGATACCCGAAAGCCACCGCCAGGCCCAGGAAGACGAGCACCGCCCACAGCGTCACCACCGCGACGGCCCACCCGCGGCGCCGGATCTTCCACCGCTGCAGGGCCACGACCAGGGGGTTCAGCAGCACGCTGATGAAGGACGCGACCAGGATCAGCAGTAGTACGTCGCGCAGCCGGAAAACGATCTTCCCGAGCAGGTAGACCACGACCGCCACGGCGGCTACGGCCAGGATCGTGCGCAGCGGCACTCCCCTGGCCCCGGCGGCCGCCCAGAGCCGGTCACGCCGGGTCGGGGGCGGCGGAACATCGTTGCCCACCCGGCCATCATGGCAGCCCGCCCCAGATTCCGGGGCAGGCCACCCATGGCGGGGCGCCCGGATTACCGGAACACTAGATGCCCTGAGCTCAGCGCAATTGGGTACCTCCCTTCGTGCCTAACGGCGCACAGTGGGTACTGGCACACGGGTGAGGAGCTGACGTTGCGGGTGAATGAGCGGGCCGGCCAGCCGGCCACCCAGGCAGACCTGGTGGATGTGGCCAAGCTGGTCACCGCCTATTACGCAGTGCATCCCGATCCGGCGGAACCGGGGCAGCGGGTCTCGTTCGGCACCTCCGGGCACCGCGGGTCCGCGCTCCGCGCCTCGTTCAACGACGATCACATCGCGGCTACCACGCAGGCGATCTGTGACTACCGGTCGCAAGCGGGCACCACCGGCCCGCTGTACCTGGGCCGGGACACCCACGGGCTGTCCGAGCCCGCGTTCGTGACCGCGCTCGAGGTGCTGGCGGCCAATGAGGTGACGGTCCTGGTGGACAGCAGGGACGGGTACACGCCGACCCCGGCCCTGTCGCTGGCCATCCTGATGCACAACCAGGACCGCAGCGACGGCCTGGCCGACGGGATCGTGATCACCCCGTCGCACAACCCGCCGGAGGACGGCGGCTTCAAGTACAACCCGACAGACGGCGGCCCGGCGGGCTCCCAGATCACCTCCGTGATCCAGGACCGGGCCAACGAGCTGCTGTCCGGCGGCCTGCGCGGGGTCCTCCGGGTGCCCTGGGCGAGGGCCAAGGACGCGCCCACCGTGGGCACCTTCGACTTCCTCGCCAACTACGCCGGGCAGCTGCCATCCGTGGTCAACATCGAGGCGATCCGGGCGGCCGGGGTGCGGATCGGCGCGGACCCGCTGGGGGGCGCCAGCGTGGCCTACTGGGCCGAGATCGCCGACCGGTTCGGCCTCGACCTCACCGTGGTCAACCCGCTGGTGGACGCCACCTTCCGGTTCATGACGCTGGACTGGGACGGCAAGATCCGGATGGACTGCTCGTCCCCGTACGCGATGGCCTCGCTGATCGGCCGGGCTGGTGAGTTCGCCATCGCCACCGGCAACGACACCGACGCCGACCGGCACGGCATCGTGACGCCGGACGCCGGGCTGCTGAACCCCAACCACTACCTGGCCGTGGCCATCGACTACCTGTACCAGCACCGGGACAACTGGCCGCCGGCGCGGCGGTGGGCAAGACGATGGTGAGCTCCTCGATCATCGACCGGGTGGCGGCGGCGGCCGGACGGGAGCTGACCGAGGTGCCGGTCGGCTTCAAGTGGTTCGTCCCCGGCCTGCTGGAAGGCGCCATCGCGTTCGGCGGCGAGGAGAGCGCCGGCGCGTCGTTCCTGCGCACCGACGGGCGGATCTGGACCACCGACAAGGACGGCATCATCCTGGCCCTGCTGGCCTCGGAGATCGCCGCGGTAACCGGGCAGTCGCCGGGCGAGCGGTACCGGGACCTGGCCGGCACGCTCGGGGACCCGGCTTACGCCCGGATCGACGCGCCGGCTACCCGGCAGCAGAAGGCCCTGCTGGCCCGGCTGTCCCCGGAACAGGTCGGCATCACCGAGCTGGCCGGCGAGCCGGTCACCGCCCGGCTGACCAGGGCGCCCAGCAACGGCGAGCCGCTCGGCGGGATCAAGGTGATCACCGAGTCTGGCTGGTTTGCGGCCCGCCCATCCGGCACGGAAGACGTGTACAAGCTGTACGCCGAGTCGTTCGCCGGGCCGGGCCAGCTGGCCCGGATCCAGGACGAGGCGCAGCAGATCCTCGATGGGGTCCTCAAAGAGGCCGACGGCGCGTGACGCCGGCCGCGGGTGAGGGGTACACATGGCCGAGCGGGTGAGGGGTGCGTATGACAGATAAGCATGTTCTGGGCATCGTGCTGGCGGGCGGCGCAGGTAAGCGGCTGTCGCCGCTGACGGCGGACCGCGCCAAGCCGGCCGTGCCGTTCGCCGGCCTGTACCGGCTCATCGACTTCGCGCTGTCCAACCTGGTCAACGCGGGCATCTTGCGGATCGCCGTGCTGACCCAGTACAAGAGCCACAGCCTGGACCGGCACATCACCACCACCTGGCGGATGAGCACCCTGCTCGGCAACTACGTCACCCCGGTACCGGCCCAGCAGCGGCTCGGGCCGCACTGGTACACCGGGTCCGCGGACGCCATCTACCAGTCGCTGAACCTCATCTACGACGAGCGCCCGGAGCTGGTGATCGTGTTCGGCGCGGACCACGTGTACCGGATGAACCCCCGGCA
Source organism: uncultured Actinomycetes bacterium (assembly GCA_963829725.1). Lineage (GTDB taxonomy): Bacteria > Actinomycetota > Actinomycetes > Streptosporangiales > Streptosporangiaceae > RYN-230. The sequence goes on from CAWHJW010000005.1 coordinate 564,896, forward strand.
GATGATCGACCAGCACTGCGAGCACGGGGCCGGGGTCACCGTGGCGGCCATCCCGGTGCCCCGGGCCGAGGCCACCGCGTTCGGCGTGATCCAGGCCGGGGCCGACGGGCTCACCCTGGAGGCCTTCCTGGAGAAGCCCGCGGATCCTCCCCCGCTGCCGGGCCGGCCGGATCAGGCGTACGCCTCGATGGGCAACTACCTGTTCTCCACCGACGTGCTCATCGAGGCGCTGCGCAAGGACGCGGCGAACTCGGCCAGCCGGCATGACATGGGCGGCGACATCATCCCCATGCTGGTGGAGGAGGGCAAAGCCCAGGTCTACGACTTCATGGGCAACAAAGTTCCCGGCGCGAGCGAGCGGGACGCCGGCTACTGGCGCGACGTCGGGACGCTGGACTCCTACTTCGACGCGCACATGGACCTGTGCGCGATCCACCCGGTGTTCAACCTGTACAACGACGGATGGCCGATCCTGACTAACGTGCCGAGCCTGCCGCCCGCCAAGTTCGTGCATGATTCCGGCGAGCGGGTCGGCCGGGCCATCGACAGCCTGGTGAGCAACGGCGTCATCGTGTCCGGCGGGCTGGTCCGCGAGTCGGTGCTCTCCCCCGGAGTCCGGGTCAACAGCTGGTCCAGGGTGGAGCGATCGGTGATCCTGAACAACACGATCATCGGCCGTCACGCAGTGGTCAAGGACGCGATCATCGACAAGAACGTCACCATCCCCGAGGGGGTCACCATCGGCGTGGACAAGGAGCAGGACAAGGCCCGCGGCTTCGTGGTCTCCGAGGGCGGCATCACCGTAGTGGGCAAGAGCCAGAAGGTCACCGGGTGACGGCCGGGGCGGGAACCGGGCCAGAGGCAGCCAGGCCATGGACGTCGGCCGGGCGGCGGCTCCGGGTGGCGCTGCTCACCCGGGAGTACCCGCCCGAGGTGTACGGCGGGGCCGGGGTGCACGTGGCCTACCTGGCCAGGGAACTCGCCTCCCGGGTGGACCTGGCCGTGCACTGCCAGGGCGGGGAGCGGCCGGACGCGATAGCACACCAGCCGTGGCCGGCCCTCGCGGGCGCGAACCAGGCGCTGGCGACCATCTCCACCGACCTGGCGATGACCGGCGCGGTGGCAGGCATGGACCTGGTGCACTCGCACACCTGGTACGCCAACCTGGCGGGTCACCTCGCGTCGCTGCTGTACGACGTGCCGCACGTGATGACGGTGCACTCGCTGGAGCCGCTGCGGCCGTGGAAAGCCGAGCAGCTGGGCGGCGGCTACGCGCTGTCGAGCTGGTGCGAGCGCGTGGCGGTGGAGTCGGCCGCCGCGGTCATCGCGGTATCCGAGGGGATGCGCGCCGACGTGCTGGCCGCCTACCCGGCGGTGCCCCCGGACCGGATCAAGGTCATCCGCAACGGCATCGACACGGTGGAGTACGCGCCGGATCCCGGGACCGCGGTCCTGCGGCGGCACGGGATCGACCCGCGGCGCCCGATAGTGATCTTCGTCGGCCGGATCACCCGGCAGAAAGGGCTGCCGGTCCTGCTCCGTGCGGCGGCCAGCCTGGCGCCGGAGGCCCAGCTGGTGCTGTGCGCCGGGCAGCCGGACACCGCCGAGCTGGCTGACGAGGTGATCGGGCTGGTCACCGGCCTGCAGGCCAGCCGGTCGGGGGTGATCTGGATCCCCGAGATGCTGCCCAAGCGGGAGGTCATCCAGCTGCTGTCGCACGCCACCGCGTTCACCTGCCCCTCGCGTTACGAGCCGCTCGGCATCGTGAACCTGGAGGCGATGGCCTGCGGTACCGCGGTCGTAGCGTCACGCGTCGGCGGCATCCCCGAGGTGGTAGCGGACGCGGAGACCGGCCTGCTGGTCCCGCCGGATGATCCCGCGGCCCTGGCCGCTGCCCTCAACGCGCTGGTGGGCAACCCCGGCCGGGCCTCGGCCATGGGCGCCGCGGGGCGCAAGCGGGCCGCGGCGGAGTTCAGCTGGGACACCATCGCCGACCAGACGGCCGCCCTCTACACCAGCCTCACCGCAGCCGTCCCGCGCTGACCGCCCCGCCCCAGGGCAGGTGCACAGATCACCCAGCCCATGCACATGAAGATCGCGTGATTAAGGGTCTGCGCAGTTCAGGGCGCGTGTCGTTGAAAGGCTGGCCGGGCTTTGCCGCAAAGTGAGACCGCCCCGGCGCCGCAATGAACAAGCATTGGGCAAGTCTTGCTGGCGACAGCACAGACGGGAGAAGGCGTGAGCGACGCAGGCGTGCACGCACTGATCCCGGCCGCGCCGGTCAGGCCGCGAGGGACCCACGGCCGTGCGGCGCCGTCCAGTCCAGGATGGGCCCGGCGGGCACGATGCGCAGCGGGTTGAGCTTGGGATGCGTGCCGTAGTAGTGCCGTTTGATGTGGTCGAAATTGGTCGTCCCGCCGAAGGCGGGGATGGCGTACAGGTCGCGGGCGTAAGGCCACAGGTTCGGGTAGTCGGCCAGGCGGCGCAGGTTGGCCTTGAAGTGGGTGACGTAGACCGCGTCGAACCTGGCCAGGGTCACCCACAGCCGCACATCCGCCTCGGTGATCGCATCGCCGAGCAGGTACCGCCGGGTGGCCAGCCGCTGGTCCAGGTCGTCCAGCGTGGCGAACAACTCGGCCACGGCGGTGTTGTACGCCTGCTGGGAGGTGGCGAATCCGCACCGGTAGACGCCGTTGTTGACGGTGGCGTAGACCCGCTCGTTCAGCGCGTCGATCTCGGCGCGGAGCGCCGCCGGGTAGAGGCTGATGCCCGGCGTGGCCCACTCGCCGAACTGGGTAGCCAGGTCGATCGTGATGTCAGGGAAGTTGTTGGAGACGATCTGGCCGGCCTGCTTGTCCCACAGCACCGGCACGGACACATGCCCGTCATAGCCGGGCTCGGTCACCTCGTAGGCCTCACGCAGCAGCGTGAAGCCGTTCACCGGGTCCGGGGTGTACCCGAGGCCGTCGCGGAACGCCCAGCCCCGCCCGTCCCGGACCGGGTCCACCACCGACATGGAGATCGCCTCGTCCAGGCCGAGGAGGGAGCGCACGATCACCGACCGGTGCGCCCACGGGCAGGCCAGCGACACATAGAGGTGGTAGCGGCCGGCCTGGGCCGGGTAACTGCTGGGCCCGTCGGCGGTGATCCGGCCCTGGAAGCGGTACAGCGGCCGGACGAACGCGCCGTCCGCCCGCCGCGCTGCCTTCAGGCTGTAGTCACCGAACCGCGTGAAATCGACCGGGCTCGCTACCGCAGCAGCAGTCGTCATGGCAGGTTCCCTTCGGCACCTTCCCGGCCGTCCCGTACCGGCGCCGTAGGTACGGCGCTGTCCCGGCCCGCACGCGAGCCGGGAGGCTGGCGGGTCCCGGGGAGACCACGGAGGGAACGTCTTCAGCGTCAGCCGGCCTGCGCGGCCGCTTCTCACCCTCGCCAGCGGCTCTTCGGTCCAGTCTTCGGCCCGGGACCCGCTTGTGAGGTTACCTCCGCAACCGGGCCGCCGGAAGTGGCCATTTCCGCCAGCCCGACGTGACCGGCCATCGCCGGCCCGCGGTCCCGTTCGGCCGCCCCCCGTCACGGACCGAACGGGACCCTGGCGGCCATCCCCGCACCCGCCCCAGGTGCAGGGACCCTCCACGCCCCCCTCACCTGGGGCAGCCCGGCACGCACTGGTGCGGGTCCGGACCTCACCCTGCCTGCTCCGCCCGGCGCGGGCGACGCCATCGGGAACTCCCGGACAAAGTCGGACGGCGCCACCCAGGCAGGCGTGACTGGTATCAATTCGGCCGATGCGGTGAACTGACCGTGCCGCCTGGGAGTCATGCACACATCGGGCCGGTGCGCCACTGGCGGGCCCGGGCCGGCCGGGCGGAGAGCCCGGCGGCCCGGTCCGGTGCGCGCAGGGGCCGGCCTCAGCAGGGGAGCGCTGGGGCCCGGGCGGAGCCGCCATCTGGGATTCCGGGTGCGGCGCAATGCATGAGGGGGAGAGTGTGGCCGTTGACCGGGGGGGACCACGGGCAGGCGCCGGGGAGCAGCAGGGGGCACCGTCGGACGCCGGGGAGCAGCCCGGGCCCGCGGCGGGCACCGGGGAGCAGGCGGGCACCGAGTCCCCGGGGACGGCAGCGGATCTGGACGGGATCGCGACCCAGCATGATTTCGGGCGCGAGCTCACCCGGTCCAGGCAGCAGGCCGGCCGCACGGTCCGGGAGGTAGCCCGGTCGGCGGGCATCCCGCCGAGCACCGCGGGCGATTACTTCGCCGGGCGGCACCTGCCGCCGGCCACCCAGCCGGAGTTGCTCCGCAAGATCCTGCGCGCCTGCGGGGAGGCTGACCCGGCCCGCCTGGCGGCGTGGTCTGACGCACTGGCCCGCATCCGCCGCGGCCCGGGGCGGCGCCCGGCCAGCCCGCCGCCTTACCTCGGGCTGGCCAGCTTCCAGCCGGAGGACGAGAAGAGGTTCTTCGGCCGCGAAGAACTCACCAGGCGGCTGGCCAGCCTGGTGGCCGGGGCCGGCTCGCCGGGCGCGGTGGCGGGCATACCGCTGGCCGTGGTCGGGCCCTCGGGCTCGGGCAAGTCCTCGCTGCTGCGCGCCGGGCTCATCCCCGCGCTGGCGGCCCGACCGGGCCCGCGTCTAGTTCTCTTCACCCCGGGCGGGACGCCGCTGGCCGGGCTGGCCGCGCAGCTGGCCCGGCTGGGCACCGGTCCCGGGCAGCCCGCCAGCGAGGACGCGATCGAGGCGGCCCTGCAGGCCGGCCCGGGCAGTGCCGCCCGCCTGCTCGGCCCGCCCGGCACCACGCCTGGCGGCCCGCCGGGCCCCACGCCCGGCATCACGGGCGGCAAGCCGGTCATCGTGGTCGACCAGTTCGAAGAGGTCTTCACCGAATGCCCGGGGGAGGCGGACCGGCAGCGCTTCATCACCGCGGTCTGTGCGCTGGCCGGGCCCGCCGTGGTCGCGATCGCGCTGCGCGCCGACTTCTACGATTACGCGGTGCGTTACCCGGAACTGACCCGGGCGCTGCAGGAGCAGCAGGTGGTCGTGGGACCGATGACCCGGGAGGAAGTGCGCCGGGCCATCGTCGAGCCCGCCCGGCTGGCCCGGGTGACTGTGGAGGACGGCCTCGTCGAGCTGCTGCTGCGCGATCTCGCCCCGCGCGGCCGGACCGGACCGGCGGATGCCGGGCCCGCCGCGGCCCACGAGCCGGGCGCGCTGCCGCTGCTGTCCCATGCCCTGCTCACCACCTGGAACCACAGTCACGGCGGACGGCTCACCGTGGCGGACTACCAGGCCGGCGGCGGCATCCAGGACGCCATCGCGCAGACCGCGGACGAGGTGTACCAGTCGCTGGACGAGCCCGGGCGTGACATCGCCCGGCGGCTGTTCCTGCGCCTCGTGCGCGTCACCGACGACGCGCCGCAGGCCAGGACGACGGTGCGGCTCAGTGACCTGCGTGACTGGCCAGACGCAACCGCGTCCTCTGGCGACGTGCTGGACCGGTTCGTCACCGCCCGGCTGATCACGGTGGACTCGGGCTCCGCCCAGATCAGCCACGAAGCGCTGCTCACCGCATGGCCGCTGCTCCGGGCCTGGATCGACGACAACCGGGACGGGCTGCGGGTTCGGCGCCGGATCAGCCAGGCCGCGCAGGCCTGGGACGAGGCCGGCCGCGACCATGCCGCCCTGCTGCGCGGCGGGCAGCTCGCGCTGGCCCGGGACTGGACGTCGGACCCGGCGAACCGGGAAACCCTCAGCCCGCTGGCCCGCATGTTCGTGGACACCAGCATCGTCGGCGCGAAACTGCACGAAGCAGCCGAACGGAACCGTACCCGCCGGCTGCACCGCCTGGTCGCTAGCCTCACGGCGCTGGTCGTGGTGACGATCAGCCTGGCCGGGTACGCCTTCCAGCAGCGTGAGGCGGCCACCGCGGCACGCTCCCGCGCCACCACGGCCGCCGCCACTGCGCAGTCCCGCGAGGTGGCCGTGGAGGCCGGCCAGATCCGTGGACAGGACCCGGCACTGGCCGCCCAGCTCAGCGTGGCCGCCTACCGGATCGCGGCCACCGCGGAGGCCCGCGCCAGCCTGCTCGAATCGTCGGGCACGCCGGACGCCGCCGCTCTGATCGACTCCACCGGCCCGGTCCAGGCGGTGAGCCTCAGCCCGGACCACCGGGTGCTGGCGGTCGCGGCGGCGGACGGCACCCTGCGGCTGTGGGACGTGGCCCGGCCCGGGCACCCGGTGCCGCTGCGTGCCCCGCTGCTGCCCAAGAACGGCAAGGAGCCGCTGTACACGGCGGCGTTCAGCGCGGACGGCACGCTGCTGGCCGCCGCGGGCGCGGGCCGGAAGGTCTGGCTGTGGAATGTCAGGAACCCCGCACGGGCCGTTCGGCTGGCTCCGCTGACCGGCCCGGCCAACACCATCTATTCCGTCGCCTTCAGCCCGCGCGGGCCGGTCCTGGCCGCGGGCAGCGCCGATGAGACGGTGCGGCTATGGGACGTGGCCAACCCGGCGGACCCGGCGCCCCTCGGCAGGCCGCTCACCGGGCCGGCCTCCTACGTCCAGGCGGTGGCGTTCAGCCCGGACGGGCGGACGCTGGCCGCCGGCTGCGCCGATGGCACGGTGCGGCTGTGGGACGTGGCCGATCCCGCCCGCCCGGCCGCGCTGGGCCGGCCGCTGACCGGCCCGGCCAAGATCGTGACGTCGGTGACGTTCAGCCCGGTCGGCGGGCTGCTGGCGGCGGGGAGCGAGGACGAGAAGGTGTGGCTGTGGGATGTCCGCTCGCCGCAGCGGCCGGTCCCGGCCGGCACCCTGACCGGGGCGGCCGACTGGGTGAACACGGTCTCGTTCAGCCCGGACGGCCGGAGCCTGGCCGCGGGCAGCAGCGACAACCAGGTGCGGCTGTGGGACCTGGCCAGCCGTGCGGTGACCGCCACCCTGCCGCATCCGCAGCCGATCACCTCCCTGGCCTGGGACGGGGCCAGGCGGCTGGTCAGCGGCGGCGCGGACGGGGAGGCCCGGATCTGGGGGCTGCCCAGCCCGGTGCTGCCCGCGGGCGGCCCGGTGAACAGCGTGGCGTTCGCCCCGCGGGGCGGCCTGCTGGCCGTCGGCGGCAGCCGCCTGGAGATGTGGGATGCGCGGCGCCGGACGGAACTGTCCGCCGTGGCGCCGCCGGCCGGTGCGGGAATCGTCAACGCGGTCGGCTTCTCCCCCGGCGGCACCGTCCTGGCCGCCGGGTACGACGACGGGCAGATGCAGCTGTGGCGGATCTCACCGGCCTGGCTGGCCGCGCTCAGCCCGCCGGTGCGGGCCGAGCAGCGCAGCGCCGACCTGGTCGAGTACGCCGCCTTCAGCCCGGATGGACGGCTGCTGGCCACCTGCGGTGACGACGGCGCCATCCGGCTGTGGTCGGTGGCCGACCCGGCCCGGCCGCGGCTGCTCGCCACGGTGCCGGATTCCAGTACCTACGTGTTCTCGGTGGCGTTCCGGCGGGACGGCATGGTCCTCGCCGCGGCCAGCGCCGACGGGCTGACCCGGCTGTGGGACATCGCCAGCCCGGCCCACCCGGTGCGGCTCCGGCCCCCGCTGGGCGGGCTGCAGAGCTACGCCATCTCGGTGGCGTTCAGCCCGGACGGCCGGGCCCTCGCGGTCGGCAGCGCGGACAAGAGCGTGCACTTGTGGAACGTGACCGACCCGGCCCGCGCGGTACCCCTCGGCCCGCCGCTGACCGGACCGGGCGGGTACGTCTACTCGGTGGCGTTCAGCCCGGACGGCAGGATGCTGGGCACCGGGGTGACGGACGGGACGGTCTGGCTGTGGCGGGTGGCCGGCCCGGCCCGGCCCGGCCTGCTGGCCACGCTGACCGGCCCGGGCGGCAACGTGTACTCGGTGGCGTTCTCCCGGGACGGCCAGACCATCGCCGCGGGCAGCGCCGACGGCACCGTCCGGCTGTGGGATACCGGGGCCGCCGCGGCGGCCAGCGCGGTCTGCGGCAATGCGGGCCAGCCGCTGACCGCGGCCGAGTGGCGGGCTTACCTGCCCGGGCGGCGGTACTCGGCACCCTGCCCGGGCCGGTAGCCAAGCCCGCGCAGCAGCCCGCGGGCGCGCCAGACGTCTCACCCAACGTGAGCACCTAATTTCAATCTGTATTTCCGCAGCGTGTTGTGCCCGGCTGGCGGCCGCGAGCCAGGCCGCGGTCAGGATCCGGCCGGACGGCCCGCGGGCAGGTACCGGCTGAACCAGCCGCGGGCCAGCCAGGCCACCTGCTCCAGCGCGCCCGGCTCGGGGAACAGGTGGGTCGCGCCGGGCACCACGGACAGCTGGCTCCCGGCTGGCAGGTGCGCCCGGGACTCCTCGTTCAGGGCCAGCACCCGGTCGTCCAGCCCGCCCACGATGAGCAGCGTCGGCGCCCGGACCCCGGCCAGCGCGGGGCCGGCCAGGTCGGGACGGCCGCCCCGGGACACGATGGCGGCCACGTCGCTGGCCGGGTCGGAGGCCGCCAGCAGGGCCGCGGCGGCGCCGGTGCTCGCGCCGAAGTAGCCGAGGCCGAGCTCGCCCAGCCCGGCTTGCGTGCGCAGCCAGCCGGTCGCCGCGGTGAGCCGGGCAGCCAGCAGCCCGATGTCGAACACGTTGGACCGGACGGTCTCCTCCTCCGGCGTGAGCAGGTCGAGCAGCAGGGTGCCGAGCCCGACCACGTGCAGCGCGCCGGCCACGAAGAGGTTGCGGGGGCTGTTGCGGCCGCTGCCGCTGCCGTGCGCGAACACCACGACGCCCCGGGCGCCCGGCGGCACGGTCAGGTGGCCCGGCAGGGCGACCGGCCCGGCCACCACCGCGACCTCGCAGTCCGTGCCCTGCTGCGGGGGGTGGTCGCCGCGGGGTGAAATCCCGGGGAGGACCGGGGGGGCGTCCCCCCGGGCTAGCCCGGGTTTATTCGCGGGCGAGGCGGGGTGCGCCGCAGGCGTGTCCCCGCCGAGCCGGCGAATGCGCGGGGGGTCCGGGGGGTCGTCCCCCCGGGCTAGCGCCGCCGCCCGCAGCAGGCGGACCACGTCCGCGTCGCTGGACTGGGCGAAGTCGGAGTACCACTGCCCGATGGCGAAGAACGGCTCCGGGGACTCCAGGCAGATGACCTCGTCGGCCGCGTCAGCCAGCGCCGCGACGGTGCCGCGGGGCGCGACCGGGACGGCCAGGATGACCCGGGCCGCGCCGTGTGCCCGGGCGACCTGGCAGGCCGCCCGGGCCGTGGAGCCGGTGGCGATGCCGTCGTCCACCACGACCGCGATCCGGCCCGCCAGCGGCACCCGCGGCCGGTCGGCCCGGTACCGCTGCGCCCGGCGGGCCAGCTCGGCCCGCTCGGCCACCTCGACCCGGGCGAACTCTTCCTCGCTGACCCGCTCGAGCTCGACCACGTCCATGTTGAGCAGGCGGACGCCGTCCTCGCCGATGGCGCCCATGGCGAGTTCCGGCTGGGCCGGCAGGCCTATCTTGCGGACCAGGATGACGTCGAGCGGCGCCCCGAGCGCCCGGGCGATCTCATACGCCACCGGGATGCCGCCGCGGGGCAGCCCCAGCACCACGGTGTCCGGCCCGCGCAGGTCCGCCAGCAGGCCGGCCAGCCGACGGCCCGCGTCGGCGCGATCGCGGAACGGCATGGGCCTGCACCCCCTCGATGGCTCCAGTCTCCTGCGCCGCGGACGGCCGCGCCACCCGGCGCGGCCTGGCGGCCCGGGGCGCCGCTCAGGCCGTCAGCGTGGCGAGGAACTGGCGGGTACGCACGCCGTCCTCGCCCCGGGCGTACTCCCCGGCCACGAAGTCGGTCACGCCGGCCTCGGCCAGGACCTGGAGTTTCCCGGCGACGGTGTCCTCATCCCCGATCAGGGCCACGTCGGCCGGCCCGGCCGCGCCCTCCCGGTCCAGCATGGCCCGGTAGGATGGCAGCTGGCCGTAGATCACGAACGCCTGGGCCGCCACGGCGTGCGCGGCCTCGGGGTCGCTGGTCACGCAGACCGGCAGGATGCACACCACCCGGGGGCTGGGCCGGCCCGCCGCCTGCGCCGCCCCGGTGATCTCCGGCACGATGTGCTCGCGCACGGTAGCCGGCCCGGTCATCCACAGCACGGTGCCGTCGGCCAGCTCGCCGGCCAGCCGGAGCATCTTCGGCCCCAGCGCGGCCACCAGCAGCGGCACCGGCTTCGGGCCCGGGGTGGTCAACGCGATGTGCGCGCTGACCTGCTGGCCGTCCACCGAGGCCGGTTCCCCGTTCAGCAGCGGGCGGAGCACGGACAGGTACTCCCGGGTGTGCGCGACCGGCTTGTCGAACCGGTAGCCGAACATGTCCTCGATCACCATCTTGTGCGACGTCCCGACACCGAGGGTGAGCCGCCCGCCGAGGGCGGCGGCCGCGGTGAGCGCCTGCTGGGCCAGCGCGGCCGGGTGCCGCGGGTAGGTCGGCACCACCGCGGTGCCCAGCTCGATCCCGTCCACCCCGCTGCCCGCCACCGCGAGCGCGGTGAGCGCGTCCAGACCGAAGATGTTGTTCATCCAGGCCGACGCGAATCCCTGGTCGGCCGCCTGCTGGATGGTGTCCCGCACCCGGGTGAGGGCGTCGGGTCCGCTGGCGTCCGGCACTGACACGCCAATCCGCATAGTTTCGCCTCCTGCTCAGGGCCGGCCGCTCACCGCGGCGCCGGCCGGCTGTCCAGTCCTGCATAGGCCACCGCGACCTCGGCCGCCAGGCCCGCGTTGTCCGCGATCAGCTGCCGGTTGACGTCGGCGCTCCGCCCCCCGCTCAGCTCGTGAACCATAGCCAGAACGGCGGGTGTCACCGACTGCCCCCGCACCCCCTGCTCGTGGACCCGGGCAACGGCCTCGGCGAGGATCGGCTCGATGTCCAGCGGCGGGTCCGGGGGGCGGGTGAGCAGCACGCCGGAGAGGCCGTTCAGCTGCCAGTGGACCGCGGCCAGGCGCGCGGCCCCGGAGGCGGTGCTCACCACGGCGGACACGGGCGGGCCGCCGTCGGCGCTGTAGAACATGGGCAGCGTGGCGGTGCGCCAGCCGAGCACCGGCACGGCCAGGGTTTCCAGCAGTTCCGCGGTGGCCGGCACGTCCAGGATGGACTTGACCCCGGAGGAGACCACCAGCGCGCCGGTCCGGGCGATCTGCGGCAGGTCGGCCGAGACGTCCAGGGTGGCGGCGAAGCCGCGGTGCACCCCGCCGGTGCCGCCGGTGGCCATGAAGGCGATGCCGATCATGCGGCACACGGCCAGCGTGCCGCCCACCGTAGTGGCACCGAGCGCGCCCTGGACCACGCAGGCGGCCAGGTCGCGGGCCCCGCACTTGCGGGCCGACTCCCCCGCGGCGGCGAAGCGGTCCAGCTCGGCCTGGGTGAGCCCGGCGCGGATCACCCCGTCCACCACGCCGATCGTGGCCGGGACCGCGCCGGCCTCGCGGACCCGCCGCTCGGAGTCGAGGGCGACCTCCACGCCCTGCCGCCCTGGGAAGCCGTGCGAGACCAGGGTGGTCTCGAGGGCGACCACCGGGGCGCCGTCGCGCAGTGCCGCCTGCACCTCCGCAGACAGCCGGACCGCGGCGTCCGGGCCCGGCGGCGCGGCCGGCGGCTGGCCTGCGGTGAGCTGGTCACGGCATCGCTCCCATCTTGGCCACCGCCCGGGCCGCCGCGGACAGGCCCAGGCTGACCCCGCCGACCAGGTACCCGGCGGCGAACGCGTCGCCCGCCCCGGTCGGATCCACCGCATCCACCGGCACGGCGGGATATTCGGTCCCCCCGGACCGCACCCCGCGGGCGCCCAATTTCACCACCATCTCAGCGCCGGGCAGATCGCCGATCAGCGCCACCTCCGCCTCAGTGCCGAACACGACCTCCGGCCGGAGTTCCGCCAGCAGCGCACGGAACCGGGCTGGGCCGTAGTCACGCAGCAGCGCGGTGGAGGACAGGTCCACCGACAGCCGGGGGATGCGCCGCGCGATGGCCAGCGCGGCCCCGCTGACCGGGTCGCTGGCCAGGCTGTAACCGGGCAGGTGCAGCCGGCCGCAGCCGGCGAGCCAGGCGTCGTCCAGCGCGGCCGCGGCCAGCAGCGGGCCGACACCCCGGTCGGTCAGCATGGACCGGGTGGTGCCCTGCTCGGACAGCGACACGACCACCCCCGTGCGGCCGTCCAGGACCGGGCCGGTGATCTCGACACCGTGCGCGGCCAGGTCCGCCGCGACCAGGCCGGCTGCGCGGTCGCTGCCGCGGGCGGCGATCAGCCGGGCCTGCCCGCCGAGCACGCTGATCCAGGCGGCCACGTTGGCGGCCTGCCCGCCCGCGCCAACCCAGGTGCGGGCGGGTGTGTCGGTCTCCTCCGCGACCGGGCCGTCCGGGCAGACGACCACGTCGAGGTGCGCGTCGCCCAGTACGCAGATCGCTGTCACGGCCGCCCTGGTCTCCTAGTCCTGCGCCGGGGACCGGTCCGGCCCGGGACCGATCAGCTCACTGATCATCTCACCGGCCTGTCGCGGGACTACGCTGAGCCCCGGCTGCCGCACGGGGCGGCCACCCGGAACGGGGAGGACAGATGCCGCTATTTGGCAGCGGAAGCGGGGACGGCGACACCGCCCGCTGGGAGCCACAAGCCGCGGACAGCCGCCTGGCGCACACCGCCGGCGCGGAGCCCGGCGCCGTGTTCACCTCTGACCTGTCGGTGTCGGAGTACGCGCTGCTCGGCGAGGCCGGTTTCGAGCCGCTCGGCTTCGTGGTCGGCTCCTCCATCTACCACGTGGGCCTGCAGGTGGGCCGCTGGTCGCAGAACGCCGAGTTGCAGGTGCTCACCCAGGCCATGTACAACGCCCGTGAGCTGGCCATGGCCCGGATGCGGTCGGAGGCGGACCATCTCGGCGCGGACGGCATCGTGGGCGTGCAGCTGCGGATGCAGATGTACGCCTGGGGCCAGGAGGTGCTGGAGTTCGTGGCCACCGGGACGGCGGTCAAGGCCCTCGCGGGCGAGGGCGCGCACCGTGCCCCGGACGGCCGGGCGTTCACCTCGGACCTGTCCGCGCAGGATTTCTTCCGGCTGCTGGCCGCGGGCGCGGTCCCGGTCGCGTTCGTCCTGGGCACCTGCGTCTACCACATCGCGCACCAGTCGGTCATGCAGTCGCTGCGCCAGGCCGGCCGCAACCAGGAGATGATCCAGTTCACCCAGGGCGTCTACGAGGCCCGGGAACTGGCCCTGGTCCGGATGCAGACGGAGGCGTCACAGGCCCGCGCGTCCGGCATCGTCGGGGTGAACGTGGCCGTGTCCAACCACGTCTGGGGCGAGCACGCCACGGAATTCCTGGCCACCGGGACCGCCATCCGGCGGCTCAGTGACGAGCACCGGCTGCCCGCTACCACCCCGAAGCCCACCTTCACCCTGGGCCTGGACAGCTGACCCGGCGCGGGGCCCGCACCCGGCCCGCCGTGCCGCGCGTCCGCGCCCCCGGTGAACGCGCGTCCGCCCCCCGGTGAAGATGAGGGGATGCGATCGGTATGCGTGTTCTCCGGGTCCAACCCGGGACGGCGGCTGGAGTACCTGGCCGGAGCGGCGGAGCTCGGCCGGCTGCTGGCCGCCCGGGGGCTGCGGGTGGTGTACGGCGGTGCGCACGTCGGCACCATGGGGGCACTCGCGGATGCTGTGCTGGCGGCCGGCGGCGAGATCACCGGGGTGATCCCTGAGCGCCTGGTGGACGCGGAGGTCGCCCACCGCGGCCTCCCCGACCTGCGCGTGGTGGGGTCCATGCACGAGCGGAAGGCGCTGATGGCGGAGCTGTCGGACGCCTTCGTCGCGCTGCCCGGCGGGCTGGGCACGCTGGAGGAGTTCGCCGAGGTGCTCACGTGGGCGCAGCTGGGGCTGCACGCCAAGCCGGCCGGGCTGCTGAACCTGCTCGGCTACTACGACGGGCTGCTGGCCTTCCTGGACCACGCGACCGGCGAGCGCTTCCTCCGCCCGGCGCACCGGGAGATGGTCATCTCCCGGCCTGACCCGGAAGGCCTGCTGGCCGCGATCTCCGGCGCCGCGGCCCGGTCCCCCGCCGCGGCTCCGCACAAGTGGATGGACGCCGCCGGCGCGGACCTCATCCCCGGCGAGGCTGCCCGGATCGCGCCCGCCGACTAACCGCCCGGGGGAAGATCAACTCTTAGTGATCATGACGTAGCTGCCGTTGCAACGGCAGCTACGTCATGATCACGGCGGTGGCCACCGCGCGCCCGGGCATAATCCGGTCGCGCGGTGGCTTGAAGGCACCAGGGAATAGCCGGGCGGCCCGCCCCGTTCATATACCCTGGCGGGTATCTGGATCCCGAGATACGGTGACGACAAAGGAGAAACCATGGCGACGGTCGAGTTGACGGGCGAGAACTTCGAGTCCGTGGTCGGCAGCGCGGACATGGTGCTGGTGGACTTCTGGGCGTCCTGGTGCGGGCCGTGCCGCATGTTCGGCCCCATCTTCGAGCGCGCGTCGGAGAAGTACCCCGGCGCCGTGTTCGGCAAGGTGGACACCGACGCCCAGACCGAGCTGGCCCAGACGTTCGCGATCTCGTCGATTCCCACCCTGATGGTGATCCGGGACAACGTGGTGCTCTACGCGCAGCCGGGCGCCCTGCCCGAGCAGGCGCTGGAGGAGCTGATCAGCAAGGCCCGGGACCTGGACATGGACGAGGTGCGGGCCAGCATCGCCGAGGAGCACGACGGCCACGCCCACGAGAACGGCCACTCCCACCAGGACCACGCGCACCGCGAGCACGCGCACGGCGAGACGCAGTCCAGCTGACATCGGCGCGGCCGGCCCGGCCGGCCGCGCACAGCCCGCTGGCTGTGCCGCCTGACCTGCGGTTGAGCTGCGATTGCGGGACGGTTAAGCCCCGGCGCCATTCCCGGGGCATTGCGGCCGGATAGCGGAGATTGCCCGGAAAAGGGCCCGTGGCTGACGGCGGAAGGCTCTGCCAGGATGACCCTGGCGCCCGATGACAGAAGAGATCATCGGCCCTTCCGAACGGGGTCCTCATGCCTGACATCCGGACGGCCGGCCGCCGCGGGCGGCTTCCCGTCAAGCCGCCGGGCGAGCGGTTCAACATCCAGTACCTGTCCAGCTACCTCACCGCGCCGCTGCCGCCGCCCCGCTACCCGGTGAACGTGTCGGGGGGCATCACCGAGTGGGGGATGCTGGGCAACGGGCCGGACAAGACGTGCACCACGCACCCGGACGGGGTCGGCGACTGCACCTTCGCCGGGCGGCAGCACTACCAGATGGCCAAGGCCGCGGCCGGGCACGAGACCGAGAAGCTGGAAGACTCCAACCAGCTGGTCGCGAATTACCTCGCCTACGATCACGGCCAGGACAACGGGGCGAACATTGCCGACCTGCTGCTGTTCTGGTACCGGCATGGCCGGATCCTGGCCTTCGCGCCGGTGGACCACACCAGCCCGGCCGCGGTGGACTCGGCCATGGCGGCCTTCCACGGCGCCTACTGCGGGGTGAGCCTGACCGACGACGCGGACAGCATGTTCGCCCAGCACCAGCCGTGGACGGTCGGCGGCGGGCAGGTGCCCGACCCGAACGAGGGCCACTGCATCGTGAAGGTCGCCTCGGACGGGCACCAGCTCGACACGTGGGTCACCTGGGGGGCGCTGCAGCGGTCCACGCTGGCCTGGACGTCGGAGTGCCTGGACGAGGCCTGGGTGGTCATCACCGAGGAGGACGCCAAGGCACCCAGCCTGGACATCGCCGCGCTGCGCCGCGACATCGACGCACTGCACGGCACCGGCGGCAGCTAGCTGGCACGGCGCTGGCGCGGTCCCGGCGGGTAGCCGCCGGGACCGCGCCACCGTAGTGCCTGGTGCGCTCAGGGCGCGTAGCGCACCGGGATCAGCACCTTGGAGTAGGTGTTGGTGTTGATCCCCTGGATCTTGATCATGCTGGTCCGCCAGACACCCACGTGGTTGTCCGAGATGCTGTTGTTGGCCACCGTGATCGTCAGCGGGCTGGAACTCGCCACCAGCACCCCGGTCGTCCACGGGTCCGGGACGTTGACCCCCGGCGGGGCCAGGCCGATCGGGTCCCCGTCAACGTTGTTGGTGCCGATGATGTTGTTGGTCACCGCGTTGCCGTTCAGGTTCAGCCCGGCGAGGTGGCCATGCACGGTCACCCCGGCCAGGCCGTTTCCGCTGACCCAGTTGTGGTCCACGAGGTTGTTGTAGACCGCGCCGCCCGGGGCGCCGGTCGCCATCAGGATGCCCGAGCCGGACGACGCGGGATTGGTGCCGTTGTCGTCCGCCACGTTGTTCCGGACCACGTTGCCGAACACGCCGAGCCCCGGAGTGGCTGGCCATGATGATGCCGCAGCCGCCCGGGTTGTCGCTGGCGTCATTGCCCAGCACCCGGATGCCCGAGGTGGCCCCGAGATCGTCCTCCAGGTTGATCCCGCCGGCCGTGTTGAACTGGGTGGTGTTGCCGAGGGCGCTGGATGACGAGGACCCGTTGAAGTTGATGCCGGTGTCCCCGTTGTTGTCCGACGTGTTGTCCCAGATCCTGGCCCGGTTCCCGAGTCACCGACGATGCCGTTCCCGGTCGCGTTCTCGACGGTAAGATCCCGCACCGTGACATCCGACGCCAGCACGCTGACGCCGCGTTCGGCTTGCCGGTGGCATCAATGATGGCGGCCCCCTGCCCCTGGAGCGTCAGCGGCTTGAGGACCACGGCCTCCTGGGTATAGGTGCCCGGGCAGACAATCACCGTGTCGCCGGCGACGGCAGCGAGCCATCGCCAGGTTGATCAGCGTGTACTTGGCCGTCAGGCACGACGTCCCGGCGTTGAGTACTACCCGGTCGGCGAGACGTAGACCGTGATGGCAAGGCCAGCGCGGGCGCGGCGGCCAGCAGCGGCGTGACGGCCAGCCCGCCGCCCGCGGCCAGCGCCAGCAGGCGTTTGACAGTTCTTCGCATGGTGTATCCCCCATATCCCCACTGACGTGCTGATTTGCACGCCGCGACGAAGGTAGCCCCGGTTATCCAGCGCCGTCAATACCCTCGAGATGAATTCGATCACTTTAGTCAGTTACGGCATGGGCTGAATATCTCAGCCCGTTCTCAGCGGGACGGGCGGCCAGCCGAGCATGCGGGCGCCGATGACCGCCACCCGCAGCGCCAGCCCCTGGGCCGGGTCGGCGGGGTCGTGCCCGGTGAGCGCCTGGACCCGGGCCAGGCGGTAGGTCACGGCCCGGACCGACAGGTGCAGCCGGGGGGCGGCCTGCGCCGCCACGGCACCGCAGTCGTAGTACGCCTGCAGCGTGGCCAGCAGCGGGCAGGCGCCGCCCCGGGCGGCGGCCAGCGGGCTGAGCACCGCGGCGACCAGGTCGGTGATAGCCGCCCGGTCGCGCAGCAGCACCTGGTACACGAGCAGGTCGGCGGCGTCCACCACCGGGTCCGGCATGCCCAGCCGCTCCGCCACGTCCAGCGCGTCGCCGGCCTCGTCGTAGGACCGGCGCACGCCGCCCGGGCCCGGGTAGGGCCGCCCGCAGGCGACCCGCCACGGCTGGGGGTGCTCCGGGAGCAGGTCCGGGTGACCCCGGGTCAGCGCCCGGACCAGGGCCACCGCGACCCGGGCCGCCTCCCCGCCGTCGGTGACCCCGGTAACCGCCACCAGTCGCCCGCCGCGGGTGACCGTGAGTGACGGGGAAGGCGCCGCCGCCTCGGCCACCAGCCGGTCAAGGTCCCGGCCGAGCGGCCGGGTCGCGGCCACCCCCTCGGCGTAGCCCGCCAGCACCACCAGGTGCGGCCCGGCCAGGCTCAGTCCCAGCCGCTCGCCACGGAGCAGCAGGCCCGCCGCGCCGCCCCGGCCGGACAGCAGGTCATCGAGGAACTCCAGGCGCTCCGCTTCCTCCCGGCGGGCGATCGTGAACTGGGCCCGCTCGAACCCCTCCGCGGCGGCGGCGACCGCGTCATCAGCGGCCCGCAGCACTCCGAGCCCGGCCGCCCGCAGGTCGGCCAGGCCGGGTAGTTCCCGCCACAGCCGCCAGGTGGCGGACAGGTACAGGTCCACCAGGCCGCGGAGGGCGACGCCACGCTCGGCCGCCTCTTCCCCCCAGCGGCCGTACCCGGCCAGTTCCACCGGGGTGAGCCGCCGCCCGGTGCGGGCGGCATCCAGCGCCGCGGCCAGGTAGTCGCCGAGCAGGCCGGCCGGGACCCCGCCGCTTCCCGGCTGGCGGCCCCGGCGAGGTGGCCGAGGTCCGGATGGGAGCCGCCCGCGGGCTCCCCCGGCGGACCATCCGCGGCCCGATGATCACACGCTGAGTCTGGCACCCGGCACTACACCCCATTCTTGCCGGAAAGCGGCAATGAATACGCGCAATATTAGCCGGATTGAGCCGATGACTGGCGTCCCCCGGCAATGAATAGTAGAAGTATGACCGGCTCGGACCGGGCCGGCCCGAGGAGAGCACGTGACCATGACCCACCCGCCGGCCGCTGCGGCGGCTGGCCAGCCGCCGCAGCCCGGCGATCCCGGGCTGCCCGACCACGTCGCGGACCGGGCGGTGCGGATCCAGATCACACCGGGTGGCTACCTCCTCGGCGTGCTGGCGGCCGCGTTCGGTGCGCTGACTCTGCCGGCCGTGGCGCCGGGCCGGACGGCGCTGGCCTACCTGGCCGCCACCGTCACCCTGGTCGCGGCGCTGCTCGGCAGCCTGGTCGCCCATGAACTCGGGCACGCCCTGGTGGCCCGCCGCTACGGGGGCAGCGGCACGGTGACCGTCGGGTTCCTGGGCGGCCGCCGCCACGGCCGGGACGAACTGCCCACCCCTGGCGCGCAGTGGCGGGTGGCGGTGGCCGGGCCGGCCGTCAGCCTGCTGCTCACCGGCGCCGGCGTTTCCGCGGTCGCGGTGATGGCCGGGATGGGTGTCTTCGCGCACCCGTCCGGGGCGCTGCCGTTCCTGGCCGTCGCCACCGTCACCTGGCTCAACGGCCTGCTTGCGCTGGGCAACCTGGTTCCCGGCGCGGGCCTGGATGGCGGGCGAATCGTCCGAGCGCTGGTGTGGGCGCGCTCGGGCGATCCTGCCCGGGCCAGCCTGATCGCCGCCCGGGTCGGGCAGGTCACCGGCGCGGTCCTGACCGCCGCCGGAGTCACCGCGGTGCTCACCGGGCACCTGCCTGGCCTGTGGATAGTCCTGCTGGGCCTGCTCATGATCGGCGCCTCCCGGTCCGAGGCCGGCCAGGCCCGCACCGCGGCCGCGCTCGACGGGCTGGTGGTCCGCGACCTGCTGGCACCGCCCGGGACCGAGGTGCCGGCGGTGCGCGGCTGGCAGACCGTGCAGGACTTCCTCGACGAGGCGGCTGTCGAGCCGGGCCGTCCGCTGCCCGGCCGGCGGCCACGACCGCCTACCCGGTCCACGACTTCGATGGCCGGCTGACCGGCCTGGTGACGCTGAGCGAGCTACGGGCTGTGCCGGCCGCCCGCCGCCCGGTCACCCGGCTGTCGCAGGCCGCCACCGGGGCCGAGCACCTGGTGTTCAGCACGCCCGACGAGCCGCTGGCCCGGCTGCGCAGCCGGCTGAGCGTGCGGCCCGCCAGCCCGGCGGCGCTGCACACCGCCGGGCACGTCCTGGTCCTGGGGCCTGATGGCGAACTGGCCGGGCTGCTTACCCCGGCCGATTTCGCCCGCGCCGCCCAGCTCGGCGCCCGGGCCGGGACCAGCACCCGGGCCGGGACCAGCACCTCCGCCGGGGCCTGCGCGCCGACGTCGCAGGGCCGGGGAGGTGCGCCGGGCTGATCCCCACCGTGGCCGCGCCGGCCTCACAGATCCGCATCCTGCCCGTCCCCGCCTGGCTGTGGTGTGTGGCTCTCGGCGTGGTCGTTTCGGTGGCCGTGGCCGACCTGATCGTGAGCACCCGCCGGGGCCGCGAGCCCGGGCTCGCGGAGGCGGCGCTGTGCACGGCGGGCATCGTCGCGCTGGGCGCCCTGTTCGGTGGGGCGGTCGCGGCCACGGCCGGCACCCGGGCGTCCGGCCAGTTTTTCGCGGGCTGGCTGACCGAGTACAGCCTGTCCCTGGACAACCTGTTCGTCTTCGTCCTGCTGATCGGGCGGTCCGCGGTGCCCGCGCGGCAGCACAGCCGAGTCCTGCTGCTCGGCATCGGGCTCGCCCTGATGCTGCGTGCGGTGTTCATCGTGGCCGGCTCCGCCGCCCTGAACCGCTTCGGCTTCATGCCGTACATATTCGGCGGGATCCTGCTATTCACTGCGGGGCGGCTAGCCTTCAGCGCCACCCAGCAGGGCCCGGCATTCTTCCGGTCAGCCAGCCCGGAGCCGAGGACCTTCGGCCGCACGCGGTCCGTCCGGGGCACCCGGGTCCCGCTGCTGGCGCTGGTCGGCGCCATCGCCGTGACCGACCTGGTCTTCGCACTGGACTCGATCCCCGCCGTTTTCGGGCTGACCCGCGACCCCTACCTGGTTTTCGCCGCGAACGCGTTCGCCCTGCTCGGCCTCCGGCACCTGTACTTCCTGATCGGCGGGCTGCTGGGCCGGCTGGTGCACCTGTCCGCGGGGCTGGCCGTCATCCTCGCCTTCGTCGGGGTCAAGCTGATCGCCGAGGCGCTCACCCAGTCGGGGGCCCGGCGGGTCGGCCCGGTGCCGGTACCGCACATCGGCACCGGGCTATCGCTATGCGTCATCGGCGGCGTGCTGGCCGCCGTCATGGTGACCAGTCTGCTGGCCAGCCGGGGCGACCGGCTCGGCCGGCCCCGGGCAGCCCGGCCAGCTCAGCCAGGGCCGTGTCACGAGCGGCCTTCCGAGACTGGCCGGTGACGCCGTCAGAACAGCCTCGCCAAACGGACCAGCACACCCGTGTCGACAAGCAGCAGCGTGCCGATACAGATATACAGGATAGGTACGAGGATATGACCAAGCCGCGAGAGCGTGGCGACGACCGTATCGTGAGTGCCGATTGCGGCGCCGATGGCGCACCACACGCCGAGCATGACAAGCAGCACCACCACGGCCAGAGTACTTGCCGGCCAGCCGACAGTGCGCAGCAATGGAGTATAGACGGAGATGTTGTCACCACCCGTCGAAATTGTTGCTGCGGCGATAGCAAACGGTCCCGACCTGCCCCGGAACAGCCGCAGGGAAGGCAAGGAAGGCGGGCCGCCGCCGCCACCGCGGGCTGACCACAGCCCGCGGACGCCGAGTGACAGTGGAACGACGCCCAGCAGTCCCACCCAGCGGAGGGACACCAGCGCCAGCCCGAGCGCGGCGCTCCCGCTTATCCCAACGAGGACAGCAAAACCCATATATTGGCCGAGCACGATCTGCCGAGGCTGGGGAACCCCACTGGTGCGGTAGCCGAGAAAGAGGATCGCGAGGACAACCATGTCATCGACGTCGGTCGCAACGAAGGCCCCCACGGTGACAAGAATAATCGTCGCGGCGTTTGCCATGTTCCGTCACATACTAGATTCGCGGAGCTGTCAGGAACTCGTACTCGGCCATGACTGAGCCCCTGCATCAGCACACTTACGATTCATGTTCATCAGCATGCTCTATCCTCGTTAGCGAGAACCAGGCGAACCCATGCCCCCCCAGTCCCAGCCGGTACGGCCCATCTTGGATCGTAAAGGACCTGGTGCCGCCAAGCAGTTCAACTGGCGTCTTGCCGGCATGAGCTGACAAATCAAGTTCAAATGGCTGGTAAAACCGGGAGAAGTTGGCTACGCAAAGCACACAGTTCTCGTTGACCTCACGAAGGTATCCAATAACCGCATGATTGGTCGTTGTGATACGGATGAACGATCCAAGGCTAAAGGCTGGATTGTGGCGCCGCACCTCTATGAGCCGCTTAGTCCATCTCAGCAAGGACGCGGGGCTGCGCATCTGGGCTTCGACGCTAGTTGCCTGATAGCCGTATACCGAATCGTCGAGTACGGGTAGCGTAAGCCGTTCAGCAGCGGCCGTGGAGAAACCGCCGTTGCGATCAGACGACCACTGCATGGGTGTGCGCAGGCCGTCAGACCCGCTCAGGGCCAGATCATCGCCCATTGCGATTTCGTCCCCATAGTACAGGACGGGCGAGCCCGGCAGGGAAAGCAGCAGCGCAGTGCAGAGCTCGAGCTGATCGCGGTCGTTCTCGAGAAGCGGGGCCAGCCGCCGCCTGATACCTCTGCTGGTTCGCATAGCCTGGTCTGGCGCATATTCGGCGAGGAGGTAGGATCGCTCCTCGGAGTTCACCATTTCGAGCGAGAGCTCCTCACCATTCCTCAGGAATACCCCCCACTGGCACCGCTCAGGAATTTCTGGCGTCTCGGCCAGGACCTGTGACACAGGTGCGTGGCTTTCCTGCCGCATCGCGATGAAGATGCGTGGCATCAAGGAAGTGTACAGCACAACGGCGCACTCGTCGCCAACGGAGAGATCCCCGAAATAGTCTGCCGCCTCGGCAGGCCAGTGATTCGTGTCGGCAAGCAGCATCCCATCGGGATAGAGGCGGTCAAGCTTCAGACCGCAGCCGCCTTAGATATTCGTGAGTCTCAGCCAGGCCCTCGCTGTCAGTCCCCTCGCGTTCATAAAGATAAGGGGCGGCGGTGAGCCGAAAGCCGTCTACATCTAGATCCATCCAGTATCGAATGACCTCAAGCATGGCGTCTTGCACGGCAGGATTATCAAAGTTGAGATCCGGCTCGTGCGCCGCGAAACGATGCCAGTAGTACTGGCCGCGCATTTCGTCGTATGTCCACGTCGCGTGGCCCGGCTCAACATTCTCTGGCACCTCTTCCCGGTATACCGCGGGGGCGTCACGCCAGACGTAGAAATCCCCATAGGGACCGTCTGGCTGCCGCTGGGATTGCTCGAACCATGGATGACTAACACTCGTGTGGTTCAGGACCAAGTCCAGCACAACCCGTATGCCCAGCGCATGAGCGGAGTCTATCAAGGCGACGAAATCGGCCAGCGTGCCCAGATCCTGGCGGATACTGATGAAATCGTTGATGTCATAGCCGTCGTCCAGCAGAGGGGAATCAAAGATTGGCGACACCAAGATGCAGCCGACACCGAGCCACTGCAGGTAGTCCAACTTTCCGCAGAGCCCGCGGAGGTCCCCGACGCCGTCACCGTTGGCATCGGCGAAGGAGCCGACTCGCACCTCGTAGAACACGGCCGACTTATACCAGAGCGGTTCGCGCGGTCGCGCGCGGAGCGATGGCACTGGTACCGAGATGCTGAGCCGCTGCTCGGTCCGCGCCAGCAGTCGGCTCGCCTCGATCGCGACGCGCTCCACTGGATCGGAACGCAGGCCCACCAGGGCGCGCCGTGCGGCCGCCGACATCGCCTCCTGGTCAGATCTCAGTAGCGGCTCGAGTTCTTTGACCGCGGCTAGGCGGGCGGACACGTGGATATTGCCGATCAGGACGGCAAGGTCTTTCGGCAGCCTCCCCGGCCGCACCGGCGCGCGGGCCAGCGCCAGGTCACCGGAAAAGCGCATGAGCATGTGCGGCTCCTGCCGCATTTCCTTACCGTCAGCCTCGTCGGTGAGAACCCGGTGAGCGTAATCGTAGGCCTCGCGAACTGTGATGAGCCCGTTGTTGTCACGATCGGCGTCCCCGCTACTGATCCCGCCGAGAAACGCGCGGGCGAATGCAGAAGGCCGGGCCTCCCCGCTGGGCCCGGCGTCTTCGTGGGCCAGTTGGACGGCACTGCAGGCCATAATGACGTTGCGGTCAGATCCGCCTCGCAGTTCAAGCCCGCGCTGGAACGCGCCTGCGTAGCAGCAGTCGAGCACCACTACCAGGCGACGAGCCGGGCTGCCGTTGATGCAGTCGCCGATGTAGTCAGCCGGGATCGCGGTGGGGGGCAGCCTGTCGGGGTCGGTCTCAATTGTGGCGATATAGAGCTGACCGGCCGCATTACGAATCCCATGACCCGTCAAGAAGGCTAGCAGGAAGTCATCAGATTGTGCCGTAGAGAAGAAGTCAAAGAGCCGCCCGCGTGCGGCGGCCGAATCTGAGTTGTGTAGCGCTTCGACCGTGAAATCGCCCAGCTCAGGATTGCCGAGCACGTTATGCACAAGCTCCGCATCAATCGCTGGTGATTCAAGGTCGTGCAGTTTATCGTGACGATAGCGGCCCGTCGCCACAACGAGTGCGCGGCGGGCTCCGAGGCCGAGCGCCGGGTCAGCCGCCACTGCCGTCGGGCAAGATCGTTTGAGCGGTGGGGGCAGGACTGGCCGCAGTTGCCCCGAGCGCGGACTCCACGACCTTCACAGCTTCGGCCTCGCCGAGCCCGGCTATCTCGAACTCACCGCGGCCTGGGATCCTCAGCGTAATCCGCTTGCCATCGTTCCGCGCGAGCCAGCCCAGGATGACCTTGGTGATTTGCGTGGCAATCGCTCTGCCACTGACGCCCGTAGCGACCGACATTGACGCGAGTGCGAGGTAGCTAAGAGACTTGGTCCGCGGCGGGGATTCCTCGCCAACGACCGCGACCTGCGCAACGCCATCGATGTCAAGGAGATCGCCCCGAAGGGTCTGGCTGGCCTCATCGAGCCGCTCAGCATCCACGGGATTATCACTATGGACACGGAGAACAAGAGGTGATTGGTCCATGACACTCAACTTCTGCGAAGGCCGGGGAGGAAAAAGACAGCCTATCACACGCGGCGGACGATACGAAGGAAAGCTCGCCATCTGCATCAGCTAATGACGTAAATGGGACAGCTGTGGCCGTCTGTCCATCGGGCACATACCTATTGGCCGGCAGCCCGTGATCCTGCCGTCTGGCGAACAGCGCGGCCGCCGGGTCAGCCGGCGCCCAGCAGCGCGGTCACCTCGGTCACCACGTCGCCCCGTGCGACCTTCCGGGTCCCACCAGTGAGCCGCTCGGTCAGCTCGGCACTGCCCTCGGCCAGGCCGCGCTTGCCCACCGTGATCCGGTACGGGATGCCGGTCAGTTCCGCGTCGCTGAACTTCACCCCGGCCCGCTCGGCCCGGTCGTCGATGATCACCTCGACACCGGCCGCGGTGAGTTCCTCGTAGAGCGCCTCCCCGGCCGCGGCCACCTCTCCGTCGTTGGACTGGGCCACGACAATCACCACGCTGAACGGCGCCACGGCGAGCGGCCACACGATGCCCCGCTCGTCATGGTGGCACTCGACGATCGAGGCCAGGGCGCGCTCCACCCCGATCCCGTAGCTGCCCATGATCGGGTACACCCGCTCACCCTTCGCGTCCAGCACCGTGATGCCGAACACCTTGGTGAACTTGTAGCCCAGCTTGAAGATGTGCCCGATCTCGATGGTGGTCAGCAGCTCCAGGGGGTGCCCGCACTGGACGCACGGCTCCCCGGCCACCACCTCGCGCAGGTCGGCCCAGCTGCCGACGCTGATGTCCCGGTCCACATCCACGCCGCGCAGGTGCATGTCGTCCACGTTGGCCCCGGTCACCATGTTCCGGCGGCCGCGCAGCGCCTCATCGGCGATCACCGGCAGGCCGCTCACCCCGACCGCGCCCAGGCTGCCGGGCAGCGCGCCCAGCGCCTCCCGGATCTCGTCGGGCTGCGCCGGGCGGATCGCCGCCGAGCCGGTCGCGTCGGCCAGCTTCTGCTCGTTGAGCGCGTGGTCGCCGCGCATCAGGACCAGGGTGAGCTTGCCGTCCAGCACATAGACGAGCGTCTTAACCTGCCGGGTGGCCGGGGCGTCGTAGCCGGTGGCCAGGTCCTCGATGGTCCGCACGCCGGGTGTGCCGAACCGTTCCGGCGCGGCCAGCCCCGGACCGTCGGCGATCTCCGCGAGCCGCGAGGTGGCCTTCTCCACGTTCGCCGCGTAGCCGCAGTCCGGGCAGTGCGCGACCAGATCCTCCCCCGCGTCCGACGGGCACATGAACTCCGTCGAGTCCCGGCCGCCCATGGCGCCGCTCGACGCCTCCACCGGGATGGCCGGTATGCCGAGCCGCTCAAAGATCCTCAGGTAGGCGGCCCGGTGCCGGCCGAAGGCGACGTCCAGCCCGGCCGGGTCGAGGTCGAAGCTGTAGGAGTCCTTCATGGTGAACTCGCGGACCCGCAGCAGGCCCGCCCGGGGCCGCGCCTCGTCCCGGAACTTGGTCTGGAACTGGTACCACACCTGGGGCAGCTGCTTGTGCGACTTCAGCTCCTGGGCGAGCAGCGCGAAGATCTCCTCGTGGGTCACGCTGAGCACGTTCACCGCGCCCTTGTGGTCGGTGACCCGGAACATGACGTCGGCCATCGTTTCCCAGCGGCCGCTGCGCTGCCAGATCTCCGCCGGGTGCATGGTCGGCAGCAGCACTTCCTGGCCGCCGAGCGCATTCATCTCCTCGCGGATGATGTCGATGATCTTGGCGCGCACCCGCACCGCGAGCGGCAGCAGCGAATAGTGCCCCGCGGACAGCTGCCGGATGTACCCGGCCCGCAGCAGCAGCCGGTGGCTCGCCGCCCCGGCGTCCGCCGGGTCCTCCCGCAGCGTCGGGATGAACATCTGTGACCAGCGCATGGGTCCGCGCTTTCCGTGTGTCGGGGCTGATGACCGCGCCCGGCTGGCACCCGGCGCAGCGCCGCCGGCGGGCCGCCGGCCGCGTGAACGTCAATAGCGTACGAGCTTAGTGCGGGTCAGCTCCGCGCGCGGCGCTCCCCTGTACCGCCGGGTCCAGGGCCCGCACGTGCCCGGGCTCTAGCGGCGGGGCGCCGACCGCGCAGTTGGTCAGGCATTCCGGCGCGGCGACGGGCCCCCCTGTCTTCGGCCGCAGCACGTCACTCCGGATCAGCAACGCGGAGGCCACCGCAGCCAGCGCCATTAGCCCGGCGCAGATCAGCATGGCCTCGTGGAACCCGCGGTTGAGCTGGGTCACAGTGTGCAGCGCGGTCCCGGACAGCCCGACCGCGGCGGGCAGCCCGGCCACCGCCAGCAGCCCGGCGGCCCGCGCGGTGGCGTTGTTGACCCCGCTCGCAACGCCCGCATGCCGCTCATCGGCGCTGGCCAGCACCGTGGCGGTCAGCGGGGCCACCGTCACGGACAGGCCCAGGCCGAACAGCGCTACCGGGGGGAGCACGTCGGTCACGTACGAGGTGTGCGGCCCGATCCGGATCAGCAGCAGCAGGCCGGCCGCCGCGGACAGCAGCCCACCGGTCATCATCCAGCGCGGGCCCACCCGCTGGGCCCACGCCCCCGCCCGGGCGGACAGCAGCAGCATGAGCAGGGTGGACGGCAGCAGCGAGACGCCGGCCTGCAGGGGCGAGAACCGGGCCACCACCTGGAGATCCAGCACCAGCAGGAAGAACACCGCGCCCATGGCGCCGTAGACGATGAACGTGATGACGTTGATCGCGGTGAACTCGCGGTTGCGGAAGACGCTGAGCGGGAGCATCGGCGGCACCCGGTCCGGATGCCGTTCGCGGTGCCGCTCCAGCAGCACGAACCCGGCCCCGGCCGCCACGCCGGCCGACGCGGACACCGCCACGGTGAGCGGGGCGCCGGACTGCGCCACGATCAGCGCTTCGGTGATGCCGGCCAGCGCCACCGCGGTGAGCACCGAGCCAGCTATGTCGAACCGGCCGTGCGCGGTGGGATCCCGGCTCTCCGGGACGTGCCGCACCGTGACGGCGACCACCGCCGCCGCCAGCGGCAGGTTGATCAGGAAGATCCAGCGCCAGCCGCCCGCGCCCACCAGCAAGCCGCCCAGGAACGGGCCGATGGCGCCGGCCACCCCGCCCAACCCGGACCAGGCCCCGATCGCCCGGGGCCGGTCATCCTCGGCGAACGTCGCCTGGATGATCGCCAGCGAGCCCGGGGTGAGCAGCGCGCCGCCGATGCCCTGCAGCGCCCGGGCGGCGATCAGCACCCCGATGTCCGGCGACGCCGCGCAGACCGCCGAGGCCAGCGCAAACCAGACCACGCCGATCAGGAATACCCGGCGCCGCCCGAACCGGTCACCCAGCGCGCCGCCCAGCAGGATCAGCCCGGCCAGCGTCAGCGTGTAGGCGTTGACCGTCCACTGCAGGCCGGCCAGCGTGGTGTGCAGCTGCTTGCCGATCGTGGGCAGCGCCACGTTGACCACGGTCGAGTCGAGGAATGCCATGCTGGAGCCGAGCACGGTCGCCGCGATGATCCATCGTCCCCGCGCCTGCCCGAGCGTTGCCCGCCCGGCATCGGTGCTGATCACCTCGGCCACCGTTCGATGCTCTCACTCGGGAAACCAGGTGTCACCCGGGGGCGTCGCACAGGGCCAGCAGCTTGGTCACGGTCGCCCAGTTCCGCGCCGTGCCCGCGCCCCGGGCCGACATCGGGCCGCGGCCCCGGCCCAGCTGCACGGCCAGCTCGCTGCGCCCGAAGCCGTCCGGGGTGTGCAGGAACAGGGCGCGGCCCGCGTACTGCGCCGTGTCCCGGCTGCCCTTCACCGCGACCTTGGCCAGCACCTCGGCCAGGCCGGTGACCATCTCCGGCGACGGCTCGGCCGGCAGGAAGACGACGTGCACGGCCCGCGGGTTCGGCTCGCCGGGGTACGGGTTGTCCCGGGCCACCTGAGCCAGCTGGGCGCGGGACAGCACCAGGACCCGGGACTCCAGGCCCAGCTGGCCGGCGATCGCGCGCTCGATGGCCTCCGCCAGCGCGGCACTGTCCGTCTCGTCCGTGCTGAACAGGACGTTGCCGCTCTGGATGTAGGTGGCGACGTCGTCATGGCCAAGGCCGGCCACGACCGCGCGCAGGTCGGCCATGGCCACCTTCTTGTGGCCACCGAGGTTGATCCCGCGCAGCAGCGCGACATGGCTGGGCATCTGCCCATCCTAGGATTCCCAGGTGCCTGCCCCAGGCGCGATGGCCCCGGCCCGTTTCACCGGTCCCGGCCCGGCTGTTCTAGTCTGCAGGACGTGGCTGACACCGAGGCGCCGGGAACGATGGGGCTGCCGGCACGGCGGGCAGGCCGGGTCATCGTGCTGGATCCGGCCGGCCGCGTGCTGCTGATGCGCTATGACGACCCGCTGCCGAACGGGCGGCACTGGACCACGCCCGGCGGCGGGCTGGAGGACGGCGAGGACTACCCGGGCGCGGCTGCCCGCGAGCTCACCGAGGAGACCGGCTGGACCGATGTGGCCCTGCTCGGCGAGGTGCACGAGCGGAGCCTCACCATGGAGCATGCGGGCCGCCTGGTCCGCCAGCACGAGCGCACGTTCCTGGCCCGCACCGGCCAGCAGTGCCGGCCACTCGGCGACGTGGCCCGGATGCACGCCAGCGACGGGATCGCCGCCTGGCGCTGGTGGACGCTCGCCGAACTGGAGTCCACCACCGAGGTGATCTGGCCAGCCGAGCTGGCCAGCCTGATCAGGACCGCCCTGGCCGCTGAAGGCCGGAGCTGACACGAGGGGTGCCATGGAGCCGATGCCGGAGGACTGGGAACGCGCGGTGGCGGTGGTCGCCCACCCGGACGACCTGGAGTACGGCGCGGCGGCCGCGGTGGCCCGCTGGACCAGCCAGGGCAAGCACGTCGCCTACCTGCTGGCCACCCGCGGCGAGGCCGGGATCGCCGGGCAGGACCCGGAAACGGTCGGCCCGCTCCGGGTGGAGGAGGAGCGGCGCAGCGCCGCGGTGGTCGGCGTCAGCGAGGTGCATTTCCTGAACCACCCGGACGGGCTGGTGGAGTACGGCCTGCCGCTGCGCCGCGACCTGGCCGCGGTCCTGCGCGCCGAGCGCCCGGACGTCGTAGTCACCATGAACTTCGACCTGACCTGGGGCGACAGCAACGTGGTCAACCACGCCGACCATCGCGTGGTCGGGCTGGCCGTGCTGGACGCCTGCCGGGATGCCGCGAACCCGTGGGTGTTCCCGGAGGCGGGCCCGGCGTGGGACGGCATCAAGCAGGCGTGGGTCGCCGCCACCGCCGACCCCACGCATTTCGTGGACGTCACGGCCACCATCGAGGCGGGCGTCGCGTCGCTGCGCGAGCACCGGGCCTACCTGGACGGCCTGGGGCGTGAGTTCGACCCGGACGAGTTCCTCCGCAATATGGCCGGGTACCTCGGCCTGGCCGCGGGCTGCGAGTACGCGGTCGGCTTCACCCGCTATACCACCGGCTGAGGGGCCACCTCCTCCGATACCGTGCCGTAACGGGGGGCAAAGCCGCTTCGGCTCAATACGGGGAGAGCATGCGTTACGCGGTACGCGGTACGCGAGCGGATCTTCGCCATCGGCGACGACTTCTGGGTCCACGATGAGCAGGGGCACCGGAAGTTCCTGGTCGACGGCGAAGCACTGCGGCTGCACGAGACCTGGAGCTCAAGGATCCCTCCGGCGCGGTCCTGGCGACCGTGCGCAGGAAACCGGTCGCCATGCGGGAGACCATGGAGATCAAGCAGGGCGGCGAGACCGTGGCCACGGTCCGCCGGGCGCTCGTCTCGCCGCTGCACCACCGATCCGTCATCGAGCTGGCCGGCGGCCAGGAACTGGAAGCCGTCGGCAACGTCCTGGACAAGGAGTTCGAGATCACCTGGGACGGGCAGGTGCTGGCCCGGATCTCCCGTGCCTGGTTCAGGGTGCGTGACACATACGGGGTGGACGGCGCCCCGGGCCAGGACGACGTGCTGATGCTCGCGGCCGCCGTCGCCCTGGACCGGATCCATCACGAGGAGGAGAAGCACCGCCGGGACTGAGCCCCGCGGTCAGGCCGGGCAGGTCCAGTCCTGGCGGCCCGGGCGCGGCTCCGCGCCCGGTGCGCCGGGCGGCGGGAACAGCGCCCGGAGCGTGAAGGCATCCGCGGTGGGACCGTGCCGGCGGAGCAGCCGGATCCGGTGCTCCGCGTCGGATGTCGACGGCACCGTGCCGAGCGGAATCCACCACAGCGCGGTGTAGGCCTCGGTCATCCGCTCGAACCACTCCCGGCGGCGCCGCAGCACCCGCCGGTGCCCGGCGGAGTACACGAACGCGGCCAGCGCCTCGGGTGACTCCCACACGGACATGTTCATGATCACGCCCGCGCTGCCGGCCTGGTCCCACTCGAACGCGCGCACCGCGGTGGCGTTGCCGTCTTCGGTCTGCAGCCGCCACACGAAGCCGGGCGCGGCGTCCGCCAGGGCGTTCACCGGGTCCAGCGCCGCCACGAAGCCCGCCAGCCGCGGGCTGTCCAGCGGCGCCCGCAGCCGTCCGACGTTCACCTGAGCCAGCACATAGTCCACGTCCGCCATCGTCTC
This sequence comes from uncultured Actinomycetes bacterium, assembly GCA_963829725.1. GTDB lineage: Bacteria > Actinomycetota > Actinomycetes > Streptosporangiales > Streptosporangiaceae > RYN-230. The sequence goes on from CAWHJW010000005.1 coordinate 596,082, forward strand.
ATCCCGTCCCGCCGCCAGCCAGGTGCCGCACGCCGGGGTGGCGTTCCGTTCCCCTGGCGGGCTCTGGTGATCTAGAGTTCTCATCGCCCACGTGACCGTCGGTGCGCAGGCCGCAATTCCCGCAGTTTCAAGCGGCTGGCTGCCAGCGGTCAGCCGCAACCAGTGTCCGCGCGGATCTCCAGGCCCGCTGGACGGAGCCGGGATGAAAGAGCTCGAATCGCTGGACGCCGCCTTCGTCATCGACACGTTCCTGCTGCTCCTGATCGGGATCGGACCCAAGATCGCGCTGGTGCCATTCCTTGACGCGACCACGGGCATGCCGGAGGCCACCAAGCGCCGTGTCCTGCGCAAGATGCTGGCCACCGCCGCCGCTGTCGCCGCGCTGCTGCTGATCCTCGGTGGCCTGCTGACCAGGCTGCTGCACTTCTCGCCGGGTGCGCTGGGCGTCGCGAGCGGCATCATCCTGCTGATCATCGCGGTCACCATGGTGCTCGGGCAGCAGACCGGCAATGGCGGCGATGGCCCGGTCGAGGGCCAGGACCCGATGCAGGTCGCCGTCTTCCCGCTGGCCGTGCCCTACCTGCTCAACCCGGCCGGGATCGTCGTCCTGGTCACGTTGTCGGCCGAGGCCAGCTCGATCGCAGTGCTCGCCGTCGCCGTCGGTGTGCTCGTCGTGGTGCTCGTGCTCGACGTCGCAGTCTTCCGCTGGGCCGTGCAGGTCAGCAGCAAGCTGGACGCGAGCCGCATGCTCCTCACGGAGAAGGTGTTCGGTTTCCTGCTGGCCGCGCTCGGAGTGCAACTGGCACTCAACGGGCTGTCGGACGTCGGTGTGATCCACCTGACAACCGGTCACTGAGGGCGGGATCCATCAGCAGTAGGTCCGGACCCCTCCTGGGGGTCCGGACCTAACTGTTAAGCGATCGAGGCGGCGGGTCCTAGAGTTGCTGCGTGGCAGGACAGGGGACGCCGGCCCTCGCGGTGCTGGCTAAGCAGGGCATCCCGTACTCGGTTCATGCTTACGAGCACGGCACGCGGCCCGGTGACTCGCGGCACGCCAACTACGGCCTGGAAGCCAGCGAGGCGCTCGGCGTCCCGCCGGAGCAGGTGTTCAAGACGCTGGTCGCCGCGGTGGACGGTGCGCTGACCGTGGGGGTCGTCCCGGTCGCGAGCCGGCTGGACCTGAAGGCACTGGCCGCGGCGGCCGGTGGCCGCAAGGCCGTGCTGGCCGAGCCGGCCGACGCCGAGCGCGCCACCGGGTACGTGGTCGGCGGAATCTCCCCGCTCGGCCAGCGCAAGCGGCTGCCGGTCTTCCTCGACGCGGCGGCACTGGAGTTCGGCACGATCTACTGCAGCGCGGGGCGGCGCGGGCTGCAGATCGAGATCGCCCCGGGCGACCTGGTCCGGGCCGCGGATGCGTTGGTCGCCCCGATCGCCCAGCCGCCCGCCTCCTGACCGCAGTCCGCCCGGCCGCCGGCCCGCGGAGGGCACCCGGCAACTCCCCGCCGCTGCGGGGCTGTGATGCGATGCAGGGATGAAAGTCCGCATCGGGGTCGCGCTGGGCGCGGCCGGAGTGCCGGGCCAGTTCGACGCCGCGGTGGCCGCCCTGGAAGCCGCGGGAGTGGACTCGCTGTGGCTGCCGGAGATGGTTTACGGCCCCCTGGTTGACCCGTTCACCGGCATGACATGGGCGCTGGCTCGCACCACGCAGCTCAAAGTCGGCACCGGCATCGCCGTGCTGCCCGGCCGGCATCCCGTGCTGGTCGCCAAGCAGCTTGCCTCCCTGGCCGGGCTGGCGCCCCGGCGGGTGCTCCCGGTGTTCGGGCTCAAGCCGGCCCGGCCTGGTGAGCTGGTTGCCTTCCCGGTGCCGCCCGGCCGCCGCGGGGCGGTCTTCGACGAGTCCCTGGACCTGATCCGGCGGCTGCTGCGGCAGGAGACGCTGAGCTTCCACGGCGAGTTCTTCTCGATCGAGGACGCCCGCGTCGGCCCGCTCCCGGCCCGGCCGCCGGACATCTGGCTGGGCGGCAGCGCGCCGGGCGCGCTGCGCCGGATCGGCCGCCTCGGGGACGGCTGGCTGGCCAGCTTCATCACCCCCGCCGAGGCCGGTGACGGGCGCCGGGTGATCGAGGAAGCGGCCGCGGCGGCCGGGCGCGAGGTCGAGCCAGATCACTTCGGCATCAGCCTCGCCGTGGCCGACGGCGACGAACTCCAGTCGCTGTACGCGGCCGCCCGGCAGCGGCGGCCGGATACCGACCCCGCAGCGCTGGTGGCCAGCGGGTGGTCGGATGCCCGGCGGAAGATCGAGGAATACGTAGCCGCCGGGCTGACCAAGTTCGTGGTCCGGCCCGGGTCGGCGGCCGCCGACCCGGAGGAGTTCACCGCCGAGTTCGCCCGCGAGATGATGCCCCTGCAGACCTGACTGGACGCGGGCGTGGCTGTCACCCCGGACGGACCGTCGAGCAGGCGGGGCGCCTCGATGAGGAGGCGGCCGCTGAGCCAGCAATCCGGCCGCGCGCTCACCGCTTAACGAGCAGCACCCACACCTGGCCGCGGGCGAACGTCATCCGCTGACCCGAGGCGGTGCTGAACCTCGTCCCCGAGGCGGCGTCCGGGCGCGACCAGTGCACCGGCCACGCCTTCCCGTCGCGCAGGACCACGGCCGGGCCGGAGCCGGTGCTGTGCGAGTAAGGCGCCGGGGCGCCCCACTCCAGGAAGCGCGCGGTGCCGACGCTCGTGTACTGGATCACCACGGTGGGCGCGCCCAACTGGCCGCCCTCGGTGCTGATGGCCGGTGTGCCGTCCATCGAGACCAACCACCGCCCAGCCGACGGCGACCAGCGGAACGTGAACGACGCGGCTGCGTAGTTCACCGACTTCTCCCCGGTGGGCGTGCCGCCCGCCGGAGCCGGACCGAACCGGAAGCCGATGTCGCTGGCCTTGCTGGCGCCATGCGCCTCAGCCAGCAGCTGGCTGGTCCGGGCGTAGAGGTTGTGCGGCGCGTCCCGGCTGCTGTCCCGGTAGTAGCCCCCGACCCGCCCGCTGTACAGGTCCACGATGGGCGCGCGCTCCACGATCGGGAGCAGCTGCGGATGCGCGCCTGAGTACGCGAACGCGGGGTGGCCGAACTGGCGGAGCAGCTGCAGATCGTCTTCCCGGGCACTGCGCACCGGGCCGGTGACCGCCGGGAACTGCGAGGAGTAGACCGCGAGGAAACGGCTCAGCCCGCCTTCGACCTGCAGCACGTAGACGATGTCCGGCTTGGTCAGGCCGGTCTGCGGCCGGGCGGCGTTCAGATTATCGATCTTGACGGCGAGGACCGGGCCGAGTAACTCCACTGGCTCACCGGTGAACGGGGAGTACAGCTGGCCCGCGACCGGGCTGATCGTCGTGACCGGGGCCGGGGAGGCCGGCCCATGACCGCGGAACACGAAGATCCCGGCCAGGACGAGGGCGACGGCGACCACCGCGCCCATGGCCACGAGTACGCATCTGCGCCGGTACCACGCCATCACGGCACCCTCTTGCCGAGCACGCGGCGGCAATCAGGCAGCAAAGGCTGGCTTACACTGCCGCCACTTTCAGTGTGCCCCCGGCGGAGCGCCCCGGGATGCCGCGAAAGTCCCCGGCCCGGCGGCAAAGGTCCGCATCACCGACATCGCGGTGGTGCTGGGTCAGCAGCCCGGGGCCCAGCTGTGCACCGGCTCGTTGGTGTGCATGTGCTCGATGTAGCACTGGGTCATCCGGCGCAGTGCCGTCTGCCGGTCCATCCGGCCGTCGCGCTCCAGCAGGCGGACCGTGTCCACCTGCCAGGTGGCGCCGGTCCGGCGGGCCCGGCACCGCTGCTCGATGATGGCCAGGCACCGCTCGGCATGCCGCGCGTTCACTCCCCAGCTGCGCAGCCCATCCCGGACCATCGGCAGCAGGCGGCTCAGGGTCAGCTCCGCGGCCGGCAGCACGCCCAGCCCCGGCCAGTACAGGCAGGCGTCGATACCGCGCCGGGCCGCCTCGTTCAGGTTCTCCGCCGCGGCCGCGAACGGCATCTGGGTCCACACCGGCCGCTGCGCCTCGGCGAGCGAACGGACCAGTCCGTAGTAGAAGGCCGCGTTGGCGGTCACGTCCGCCACCGTGGGCCCGGCGGGCAGCACCCGGTTCTCCACCCGCAGGTGCGCCCGGCCGTCGGTGACCGCGTACACGGGCCGGTTCCACCGGTACACCGTGCCGTTGTGCAAGGTCAGCTCGGACAGTTCCGGGACCCGGCCGCGGTCCAGCTCGGCCACCGGATCCTCGTCATCGCACAGTGGCAGCAGCGCGGGGAAGTACCGGATGTTCTCCTCGAAGAGGTCGAACACCGAGGTGATCCAGCGGTCGCCAAACCAGACGCGGGGCCGGACCCCCTGCGCCTGGAGTTCCTGCGGGCGGGTGTCGGTCGCCTGCTGGAACAGGGGGATCCTGGTCTCCCGCCACAGTTCCCGGCCGAACAGGAACGGGGAGTTCGCGCCGAGGGCCACCTGCACGCCGGCCACCGCTTGCGCGGCGTTCCAGTAGCTGGCGAACTGCTCCGGGCTGACCTGGAGGTGGAGCTGCACGCTGGTGCAGGCTGCCTCCGGCATGATGTTGTCGGCGTGGGTGAGCAGTTCCTCCGGACCGTCGATGGCGATCCGGGCGGCTTCACCGCGCGCCGCGCAGATCTGCTCGTTCAGCAGCCAGAAACGCGGGTTGGCCGACATCGACTCCTCGCTCGCGTCGGCCTGCTGCAGGCTGGGCAGGGTGCCGATCATGGCCAGGCGGGTTCCCACGTCCCGGGCCCGCTGGTCGGCGTGCTTGAGGCTGGCCAGCAGGTGCGCCTCGAGCTGATCCAGCGCGTCGCCGGAGAACGGCCGCGGCGGCACGTTGATCTCCAGGTTGAACCGGCCCAGTTCCGGCGCCCAGTGCGGATCGCCGATGGCGGCCAGCACGTCGGCGCCCTTCATGGACGGGGCCCCGGACTCGTCGACGAGGTGCAGTTCCACTTCGAGGCCGACCTGCTGGGTGTCCGTATCGAAGGCGGACTCGTGGAGCATCCGCGCCAGCGCGTCCAGGCAGCGGCGGACCTTCTCGCGGTAGCGGCGGCGGTCCTGCTGGCTCACGCTGATCGGCGGAACGTCCCTGCCCATCGGCCCCCTCCACGCCGCGACCACGGAGATGGCCTCTGCCCACCCTGACACGTCGGCAGCCGTCTGACCAGAGACGATTCAGCCCGGGACGGCGGATCGGGCCGCAGGGTGGCAGATCTGGCCAGCCGCCGCCTGGGTGGCTGGCCGGGAGGGGCCGCGGCTAGGCGGCGCTGGCGCCCGCCTCGGGTGCCGCGTCGGCCGGGGCGGTGACCTGCTCGGGGTCCACTGACCCCGGGGTCGGGGGGAAGACCAGCAGGTGCGCGGCGGCCGCAATCGCGCCGCCCACCAGCGGGGCCACGATGAACAGCCACACCTGCGACAACGCGGTCCCGCCGACGATGAGGGCCGGCCCCAGGCTGCGCGCCGGGTTCACCGAGGTCCCCGTGATGGGGATGCCGATCAGGTGCACGACGCTCAGCGACAGCCCGATGACCACCCCCGCGGTCGCCGTGTTGCCGATCTTGCTGGTCACCCCGAGCACCACGAAGACGAACAACGCCGTGAGCATCACCTCGGCCAGGAAGGCGCCGCCTACCCTGATGTGGATGTCGGACGCCGCACCCCAGCCGTTGGTGCCCAGCCCGGTCTTGGTCCGGCTGTATTCGGGCGACGTGCTGAACATGCCCCACAGCAGCAGCGCGCCCAGGATCCCCCCGGCGAACTGGGCCACCCAGTACCCAGCCGCCTCGGCCGCCGACACGCGCCGGGCCAGCAGCATCCCCAGGGTGACCGCCGGGTTGACGTGGCAGCCGGAGACTGGCCCGAGCACGTAAGCCAGGGCCAGCAGCACCAGGCCGAACGCGAGGGCCGTGGCCACCACCCCGGCCGCGATGCTGCCCCCGTCGAATTTAAAGCCGAAGTCGAGGGTGGCCACTCCCACCCCGAAGAACACCAGCAGCCCGGTCCCCAGCAGTTCCGCGACATATCTACGCATCATTGTCTGTAATCCCCCCTCGGCCACCCTAGGGAGCGGGAAGTCACACCGCAATGCTACGCCGCTGTGTCCTGCAACACTGCCACCATCCGGCATCCGGCGCACCACCTCGGGACAGCTCGGGCGAGGTGCCGATGTTCAGCCGGGCGAAGCCGGCCCTGCGCGCCGAAGTCGGCCCGGGCGAGCGCCACGGCCGCGTCCAGGAGCGCCGCGGCGGGTCGTCGCCGGCCCAGCGCCGCGGCAGTCCAGCCAGGCGAGGAAGCGGCCGCGGGCGGGACGTAGCCTGACCCGGGCAGCTGCTCGGCGAGCAGGCGGCGAGCAGCGCGCGGTTCCGTCGACTGGCACCCCGCGTCGAGCCAGGCAGGCGTGAGCGCGACGGCAGCACGCCGAGGTGGAGGCAGCAGGCCCGCGGTCAGCGCGCCGCGCGCTGCCGCCGAGCCGGCCACGGCCAGCGCCGCAGAGGCCCGGGATGTTCCAGCCCTTGGACGCCGAGGTGAAACGTGGACGCGCGCTGGGTGATCTCGTGGTCGAGCGACACGAACGGCACGAACCGTCCGCCGGGCAGCACGAGCGGCGCGTGGATCTCGTCGACGAGCAGGACGACGTCGTGCCGCTGGCAGAGTCGGCGACGGCCGCAGCTGCTCGCGGACCAGACTTGCCGAGTCGGGTTGTGCGGGCTGCACAGCAGGTAGGCGCGACGCCGGGCTGGCGCCAGAGCCGCGGTCCAGCGCGTCCGGGTCCAGGTCGTAGCGGCCGTCGTCCTGCCGGCGCAGCGGCGCCTCGACGACGGCGGCCGATGAAGCCGAGCCGGAAGAAGAACGGCGCCGTAGACCGGCGGGCTGATCACGACGCCCGAGCCGTGCGGCGTGATCGCCAGCAGGACCTCGGCGAGCGCCGGTCATCACGTCGGGGACGGCGAAGACCCGGTCCGGGTCGGCGCGCCAGCCCCGGCGGCCTCAGCGAAGGCGGCGAACGCCGCACCGGGCGCGCTAGCCGGGGCGAGCGCGCGCCACGCGCGTGAGGCTGGCCAGTGAAGTCATCTCGCGACGAAGGGAGATCGGGAAAGAGGACGCATGCTGCGCGGCGCCCACCCGGCGGCCCGCAGCACGTCCATTACGCTGTCCGTACCGGACTAAAGCCAAGAAGGCACGCCGAAAGGTGTTCTCGTGGCAGGCAGTTGGTTCCGCGGCATTTCCCCCAGCCGCGAGAAAGCGCCGCGGATCGACACCAGCGTGGCTCACCCGGCCCGGGTCTACGACTACTGGCTGGGTGGCAAGGACAATTTCGCCGCGGACCGGGAGGCCGCCGAGGCGGTGATCGGGGTCCGGCCCAGCATCGTCCGGGACGTCCGTGAGCACCGCAACTTCCTCATCCGCACGGTGCGCTACCTGGCCGCCGAGGCCGGCCTCCGGCAGTTCCTGGACCTCGGCTCCGGGATCCCCACCTCCCCGAACGTGCACGAGGCGGTCCAGCAGGTGGCCCCCGAATGCCGGGTCGTGTACGTGGACAACGACCCGATCGTGCTGGCCCACGCCCGGGCGCTGCTGGCCAGCTCCCCGGAGGGCGCGACCGACTACCTCGAGGCCGACGTGCGCGAGCCCGGCCCCATCCTGGCCGCGGCCGCCCGCACCCTCGACTTCAGCCAGCCGGTCGGCGTCATCCTGGTCGGCGTGCTGCACCTGATCTCCGACCCGGAGGATCCGCACGCCCTGGTGGCCCGGTTCCTCGCCGGGGTGCCGTCCGGCAGCTACCTCACCATCACCCAGCCGGCCAGCGACGTGGACGCCGCGGCCGTCGCCGAGGGCGCGAAACGCTACAACAGCTTCGTGTCCACCCCGCAGACCCGGCGCAGCCGGGCCTGAGGTCACCCGGTTCTTCGCGGGCCTGGAGCTGCTGGAGCCGGGAGTCGTGCAGCCGCACCGCTGGCGCCCCGACCCCGCCGCCCCGGCTCCGACCGGGGAGGCATCGGCCTGGGCCGGGGTCGCCCGCAAACCGTGACGCAGCCCGGGCCAGGGCGCGTCAGCCGAGATCCCCGGTGAGGTAGCGGTCGAGCGTGGGGCCGATCGCCGCGGCCAGCTCGTCCCGCTGGCCGCCGTCAGCGGCTCCAGCCCGAGCACGTACCTGGTCAGGGCCAGGCCAAGCATCTGGGTGGCGACCATGGCGGCCCGGTACCGCGCCTCGGCCGGGTCCGCTGCCGCGTGCGGCCGCCGCCAGTCGCCCGACGATCGAGTCGGCGATGAACTCCCGCAGCATGTCAGCCGCCTGCTCGCTGGTGACCGCCGACCGGAGCAGCCCGAGGAACGTCTCCTTCATCTCATCGGACTCCCAGAGCGTGCAGCGCCGTCCGGACCAGGTGCGCGCCGAAGCCCGGCCAGGCTCCGCCGCCCCGCCGGCCGGCGCAGCGCGGCGGTCAGCACCTCGCTCGGCACGACCGGCAGCTGCATGGCGGCGGCGAACAGCGCCTCCTTGGTCCCGTAGAAGTGATGGACCAGCGCCGGATCCACCTCGGCCGCCGCGGCGATCCCCCGGATCGTCGCGCCGTGGTAGCCGAGCTCGGCGAACTGCGCCCGGCTGCCTCGCGCGATCGCCTCCCTGGTCCCGCTGTCCCCGCGCGCCGCCGGCCGCCCCCGCGGCCGCGCCCGGCCCGGCGCCGTCGGCCGCCCCCGGCCGGCCCGCCCGCCGCGCAGCCCGGCCCCGTCGCGGCGGGTCACGCGGCGCCCCCGGCCGGCTCGCTGCTGGTCAGCTCGAAGAAGCGCTCCTCCAGCGTCGCGGGAGCCTGCCGCACCACGCGCCGGAAGCTCCCCGAGCGCCTGCCGGACGCCGCCGGGCTCGGCGCCGGGCACCCGCAGCCCGCGCCCGGCCAGCGCGACCTGCAGGCCCGACCGCTCGAGCGCGCCGAACGCCGCCGCCCACGACTCCGCCTCCACCACGACGACCTGCCGGGACCCGACGATCTCGGCCGCCGTCCCCTCGGCCACCACCCGGCCGTCGGCCATGATGACCAGCCGGCCGCACTCCTGCGCCTCCTCCATGTAGTGCGTCGTGACCAGCACGCCGGCGCCGGCGTCCGCGGCCTCGGCGATCGTCTCCCACAGCCTGGCCCGGCCGAGCGGGTCGACCCCCGAGGTCGGCTCGTCCAGCATGAGCAGGTCCGGCCGGTGCGAGAGCGCCTGGGCGAACGCCACCCGGCGCTGCACGCCGAGCGGCAGCGAGCCGATCAGCTCCCTGGCGTACGGCCGGATCTCCTCGGGCAGCACGGCCCGGTCCGCTCCGCCGCCCGGCCCGAAGATCGCGGCCGTGAAGGCCAGGTTCTCCGCGGCGGTCAGGTCGTCGTACAGGCCAAGGCCCTGCGGCACGTAGCCGAGCCGCCGGCGGGTCCCCCGTGACGGCGGCTCGCCGAACAGCGCGACCTCGCCTCGGTCGCGGGGATCAGGCCGAGCAGCATCCGGATCAGCGTGGTCTTGCCGGCGCCGTTGGCCCCGAGCAGCCCGACGATCTCGCCCGGCTCGACCACCAGGTCCACGTCGCTGACCGCGGTGACATGGCCGAACCGCTTGGTCGCCCGCGCGCACTGGGCCAGCGGAGCCGGGCAGGCGGGGTCATGCCGCGCCTCCGGCCGGCTGCTGGCCGCGAGATGCGCGGCGACGGTCACCGCGTCCTGCAGGTCCGGCGTGATCGCGCTGCCGTCGCGGCGTCGACGCCCGGTCAGGTTCCCAGACCCGCCACCGCCCGGCCCGGCGCCACGACTGCGCCGCCGCATCGCCCGCTGGCCTGACCGCGACCGCGCGCAGCGATCCCGGCATGGCCGCGACGATCTCGTCCGGGGTCCCGGCGGCCAGCGCCGTCCCGGCGTCGAGCACGAGCGACCGACGCGCACCGCTCGGCTTCGTCCAGGTACGTGGTGGCCAGCACGATCGCGCAGCCCTCGGCGGCCGCGCGGGCGATCAGCCACCACAGGCCCGACCGGCTGACCGGGTCGACTCCGGTCGTCGGCTCGTCCAGGACGAGCAGCTCGGGCTGGTGCAGCATCGCGGCGATCACGGCGAGCTTCTGCCGCATCCCGCCGGACAGCTGGCCGGCGAGCCGGTCCGGCGGCCGGCGTCAGGCCCGCCCGGTCCAGGTACTCGGCCGCCCGCGCCCGTGCGTCCGGCGCGGACATGCCGTAGCCCTTGGCGCGGAAGTCCAGGTTCTCGGCCACGGTGAGATCGGGGTAGATCCCCGAGCTGGCCGGCAGGTAGCCGGTCCGCTCCTTGGCCGGGCGCGCCGACCGTGCCGCTGTCCGGGCGCCAGCGCCCCGGCCAGGCAGCGCAGCAGCGTGCTCTTCCCCGCGCCGTCTCCCCCGACCACCGCGGTCACCTGGCCGGCCGGGGCCGACAGGGTCACGCCGTCGAGCGCGACGGTCTTCCCGTAGACGACACGGACCTGCGTGCCGCCCCAGCCGGGCAGGCCGGCGCCATCCGGCGCCACGGCCGGGATCCTCGCGTCCTGGCTGGTCATGCTCCCGCCCCCTGCGGCTGGGCGGCGGCCTTGCGGCGCGCGGCGCTCGCTGGCCTCCGGCGCGAGGTAGCCGCGGAACCGCAGCGTCGCGCCGGTCACGACCACGGCCCCGAGCAGGGCGAGGAACAGAACGGCTGCCAGAGCGCGGCGATCGGCTCGGCCCGCAGCATCACCCCGCGGGAGATCTGGTTGAAGTAGGTCAGCGGCAGCAGGTAGGAGATCCAGCGCACCCCGGCGGCGATCGAGGTCAGCGGGAAGATCAGCCCGGACAGCAGCACCTGCGGCAGCAGCGTCATCACGGCGAGCTGGATGGCCTGGCCCTGGTTCTGCGAGACGCTGGAGATCAGCACGCCGATGCCGAGCGTGACGAACAGGAACAGCAGCGCGCCGAGCCCGAACACGGCGGGATTGCCGCGGAACGGGACGCCGAAGATCGCGATGCCGACCGCCAGCACGATGGCCAGGTCCACGGCGGCGACCAGGAAGTACGGCACGATCTTGCCGAGGAAGACGTCCCGGGGCCGCAGCGGCATCACCGCGAGCTGCTCGAGCGTGCCGGACTGCCGTTCCCTGACCACGCCGAGGCTGGTGATGATCGTGCCGACGAAGACGAGCACGACGCCGCACAGCCCCGGGATCATGATGTCCGACGTCGTCAGGTCCGGGTTGTAGAGCACGGTTACCCTGCGGCGGCACCGGGAAGGCGGGACGCGCGCCTGCCGCCGCTGCAGGCTGGCCAGGGCGGCCAGCGCGGCCTTGGCCGAGAACAGCTGGCTGCCGTCGATCAGCACCAGCGGCCTGGCGCCGGCGCCGGTGACGACGGCCATCTCGGCCTTGCCGTCCCGCAGCTGGTCCTGCGCCCAGGTCCGGTCCTGGTCCGCCGCGGTCACGCGTCACGTCGAACGGCGACTTCAGCGCCGCGGCGGCGACACTGGCCTGCGGTCCGGTCGCGACGACGGTGATGGTCTTGACGTCGAAGCTGGCCGCGTAGCCGAGCACGACGAGCAGCAGGACGGGCAGCACGATCATCATCGCGAGCGTCCGGCGGTCCCGCCGCACCTGGCGGAACTCCTTCACGATCATTGCCCACATCGGCGTGCCCTTCAGTCGAGTCGCCCAGTAATTCAACACTTGTTGAACTCTACAAGCGTTGAATTAATCCGGTCAAGGCGCAGCCCAGCCGTCCCTGCGGGCTAGACAGGAGGCATGGCGCAGACTCGGCATGCCGGGACGTGGACGATCGAGGACCGGTGCGAGTCGGCCTGGCAGTACCTGCCTGTCGACGTGCCGCCCGGAACGAGCGCGTTAAAGGTCGAGCTCGACTATGACGCCACCGCGGCCGTCCTTGACCTCGGCTGCTTCGGCCCGGCCGGATTCCGCGGCTGGTCAGGCGGAGCGCGCCGGTCCTTCGTCATCACCGCGCGGTCGGCCACGCCCGGGTACCTGCCCGGCGACCTCGAGCCCGGCACCTGGCAGGTCGTGCTCGGACTGCACCGGATTCCCGCCGCCGGGATCGGCTACACGGTGTCCGCGGAGGTCACCAGCCAGCCGGGCAGCTCGTTCCGGGCACCAGGAACGAGCCGGTGCCGCCGGTCACCGACCGGCTCGGCCGCCGCGACCTGCCCGCGCCGGCCGGGATGCGCTGGCTGGCCGGCGACCTGCACGCGCACACCGTGCACTCCGACGGCGTGCTGACGGTGCCCGAGCTGGCCAGGTTCGCGGTCGAGCGCGGCCTGGACTTCCTGGCCGTGACCGACCACAACACGATCAGCCACCACGCCGAGCTGCCGGCCGCCGCGGCCGGCGCACGGCATCGCCTTGCTGCCGGGGCAGGAGGTGACCACCGAGCACGGGCCACGCCAACGCGCTCGGCGACATCGGCTGGGTGGACTTCCGCGAGCCGCCCGACGAGTGGCTGGCCACGACGGAGCGGGCTGGCGGGCTGCTGTCCGTTAATCACCCGTACGGCGGTCAGGTGAGCTGGACCGCGCCGATGACCAGGCGGCCGCCGCTGCTGCGAGGTCTGGCACTGGAGCTGGCTGGACCCGCACTGGACGACGCCGCTGGCCTGGTGGCTCGCCTGGCATCCGGCCGCGATCGCGGTCGGCGGCAGCGACTGGCACCGGCCAGGCTCCGACGCGCCGCCGGGCTCGCCCACGACGTGGGTGCAGTGCGAGAGCGCCGAGCCCGCAGGCCGTGCTCGCCGGCCTGGCCGCCGGGCGGGCGGCGATCTCGGCGGGCCGGGACGGCCCGGTGCTGCTGCGCGTCGACGGCGAGCTCGTGGCGTGCGGTGCCGACGGCGCATCCTGGCCGGGCCGGACGGCCCGGGCCGAAGGTCCGCGGCGACCTGCTCGGTTCGCCGGCGCCAGCGGGTATCACCGGCTGACTGATCCGGCCGGCGCCACGCTGGCCCTGACTCTGTGACGCCGCCCCGCGGGCCCGGGCCAGCCGCCGTTAGCGGGCGATGGTGACCTGGAAGACGGGGAAGCCGGGCGCGATCTGCGCCAGCTGCTCCGGCGTGGCGTCCGCCGTGACGCCCTCGAAGAACCGGCCGACCTCCCATCCCCACCGCTTCAGGTAGGCCCGCAGCACCGGCGGCTTGTCCGCGTCGGCCAGCTCGGCCGCCGTGAACTGGTGGGCCCGGCGGCCGACGCGGAACTCGCCCTCCCCGGCGGCGCGCACGTTGCGCACCCACTGCGCCTGGCCCCGCGGGGCCACCAGGTACTGACGCCCGTCCACGGTGAGCAGGTTGACCGGCGTGGTCCGCCACTCGCCGCTCTTACGGCCGCGCACGGCCAGCACCCGGGAGCCCATGATGCTGATCCCCGCCCTGGTCAATGCGGCGACAGTGGAATTGAACAGACGGTCCATCGAGGTCGGGGCGATGTAGCGGGGGGCTGGGCTGGCGTTCATCAGGCTACTCCTTCGTTTCGAGAGCGATGCTCTCAACTAAGAGCAGTATGCACGCATGGGACGTTCAGAGTCAAGAGCAGTGCTCTCGGAATAGAGGACTGCTCTAGAGACCGGCGAGCAGCGCAACCCGGGCCCGCAGGATGGCGCGCGCGGAAGCGACCGCGCTCACCTCGTCCGGCTGCGCCGGGCACTCGCCCGCGGCCAGGGCCCGCTCGGCCCGGATCCGGGCGTCGGCGGGACTGATCATCTCGAACACCATGCTCGGGTCCTGCTGCGCCATGGCCTGGGTCCGGGCCAGCACGTCACCCGCCTCGCCGACCCACACGTTCTTGATCCCGCCGCCGAGCGAGTGGTCCAGCAGCAGGGACACCACATGCTGCCCGGCGGCATAGCCGAAGCTCATGGTGACCGCCTCCTGGTGGCCGCGGTCGTCCCCGTAACGCCAGCACGCTCCGGGCACGGGCGAGCCGATCTCGGCCGCCCACCCGGCGTCGGGCACCCCCCGGGCGGCCAGCCGGCCCGCCGCCTCCCCCGCCGGGACCCTCAGGTCAGGCACGCCGACCGCGGCGAGCACCCGGAGGATGGCCAGCGCCTCTGGCGTGCCGGTGCGCTCGGCGGCGGGCACCATGGCGCGGGCGGCCGCGCTGCGGATACCGCCCAGCGCGGCCAGGATGTCCGAGCCCCACAGTTCCGCCTGGAGCGGGCTGGAGATCTCCCCCAGCACCATCCGGGCCTCGGTGAGCACGGCGGCGAAGGCATCCTCGGGTGAGGACCGGCCAAACACGGCGTCAACGTCAAGGTCACCGAACATGCTCACCGACCAGAGTGTCAACGCAATCGGTGTCCATGCCGGGCATCCTGCCACGGCCACTGCGATGATGGGCGGGAACTACAGGAGGTACCGTGCCACCCACGCCACGATGGGGCATCACGCTGCCGCTGCGCGCCATTCCCCTGGCAGCCCAGCGGGACCTGGTCGCCGCGCTGCCGGACCTGGGCTACACCGACGCCTGGTCCTCGGAGGTCAGCGGCGCCGACGCCTTCACGCCGCTGGCCCTGGCCGCGGAGTGGGCCCCCGGGCTGCGGCTCGGCACCGCCGTCGCCGGCATCTACAACCGCGGCCCGGCGCTGCTGGCCATGAACGCGGCCACGCTGGCCAGCCTGGCCCCGGGCCGTTTCGTGCTGGGCATCGGGGTCTCCTCGCCGGTCGTGGTCACCGACTGGAACGGCGTCCCGCTGGAGCGCCCCTACCAGCGGGCCAGGGACTCCCTCCGGTTCCTGCGGCAGGCCCTGGCCGGGGAGAAGGTGACGATGGCCGGCGACACGTTCAGCGTGCGGGGCTTCCGGCTGGACTCACCCCCGGACCCGCCGCCCGCGCTGGCCCTGGCCGCGCTCCGGCCGCAGATGATCTCGCTCGGCGCCGCGCTGGCCGACGGGGTGATCACCAACTGGCTCGCCCCGGGTGACGTGCCCCAGGTCCGGGCGGTGGCCGGCCCGGACTGCGAGCTGATCGCCCGGATCTTCGTCTGCCCCACCGCGGACGCACAGGCCGCCCGGGACATCGGCCGCCGCATGATCGCGGCCTACCTCACCGTGCCCGCCTACGCGGCCTTCCACGACTGGCTCGGCCGCGGTGCGCGGCTGCGCCCGATGCAGCAGGCCTGGGCGGCGGGCGACCGCAAGGCCGCGCTGGCCGCGATCCCCGACGACGTGGTGGACGACCTGGTCGTGCACGGGCCGCCGGAGAAGTGCCGGGAGGGCGTGGCGCAGTACCACGCGAGCGGCCTGGACACCCCGGCGATCGCCATCGTGCCCGGCCCCGGCGTGGACGAGGCCGCGGCGGTCCGCGTGCTCGCCCCCCGCTGAGCCGCCCGCGCGCCCGCCCCGCGCACGGCCGGGGCCGCTCCCCCCGAACGCCCCGTCCGCCTACCAGACGCCAGGAAGTTCCGCGCCGTACCAGGCCTCGATCAGCCGGTGCGCGATGGACACCGGCGGCGGCAGCAGCACGTCGCGGGCGGCCAGTGCCGCCGTCAGGTCGTCCCGGCTGTACCAGCGGGCCTCGGCGATCTCGTCGTCGTCCACCCGGAGGGTGAGGTCGCCGGTGGCCTCGGCCCGGAAGCCGAGCATCAGGCTCTGCGGCATCGGCCACGGCTGGCTGCCCGCGTAGCGGACCTGGCCGGCCTCGATGCCGGTCTCCTCGGCGACCTCGCGGATGACCGCCTGCTCGGCCGACTCCCCTGGCTCCACGAAGCCCGCGAGGATGGAGACCCGGCGCTCTGGCCAGCGCTTGTTCCGGGCCAGCAGGCAACGGCCCTCCTCGTCGGTGACCAGCATGATGACCGCCGGGTCGATCCGCGGGAAGTGCTCGCTGCCGTCCTTCGGGCAGCGCTGCGCGTGCCCGGCCGCGACCGGCACGGTCGGCGTGCCGCAGCGCGGGCAGTGCGTGTGGCTGACATGCCAGTTGGCCAGCGCGACGGCGTGCGTGAACAGGCCGGCGTCCCGGTCACCGAGCAGCGCCGCCGCCTCGCGCAGCCCGGCCGGGCTCACCCCGGGGCGGCCGGTGTTCAGCCGGGCCGCCTGCTCGGCCACCGTCTGCTGCTCAGGCTGCTCCCCCGGTTCCTCGCCGGCCGCGGTCTCCTCCGCGGTGACCTGCTCTTCCAGCGCGTCCAGGCAGCCAGGCGGCCCGAGCACGCCGAAGTAGGCCACGCCGTCCTCGCCGGTGCCGAGCAGGAATTCCAGCCCGTCCGGCGCCTGGGCCGGCGTGACCAGGACCAGTTCCGCGCCCTTCTCGCCGAACCGGACCAGCGCCCGCGCGTTGTCCAGCACCAGCACCCGGGTGACCGGGTCGGCCCAGGCCGCGGCCACCCACTCGGCGTCACGGCGGCGCACGCTCATCCGGTCCACCGCGCTGCGGGACAGCAGCAGGCCGCGCAGCTGGGTGCTGGTGTCCGGGCCGGCCTCCCCGGCCTGCGGGTCGGGCCGCTCGCCGGCCTGCTCGCCGGGCTGTTCCGCGCTCATCGCGACGCCACGATCGCGTCGCGGTCGGCGGCCAGTTCGTCCCACAGGTACGCGATGGCCGCGGCGCCGTGGAGGAGCAGTGCCATCTCGACCTTCTCGTTAGGCGCGTGGATCCGGTCTTCGTCGAGGCCGACCGCGACGAACACCAGCGGTGCGGCCAGGATGTCGCCGAGGTCGGCCTCCGGACCGCTGCCGCCCTCCCGGGTGAACAGCACCTCACGGCCGAACGCCCGCTCCATCGCCCGCTTGGCCGCCTGCACCGCGGGTGAGTGCAGGGGCGAGAAGGCGGGCCGCACGCCCGGGCCGCCGAACGTGACCGTGGCCTCGATGCCCGGCGGGGTGTGCGCCGCCACGTACTCCCGCAGCGCCACCGCGATGTCCGCCGGTTCCTGGTGCGCCACCAGCCGGAACGAGACCTTGGCGTGAGCCTGGCTGGGCACGATGGTCTTGGCGCCGGCCCCCGTGTGCCCGCCCCACACGCCGTTGACCTCCGCGGTCGGCCGGGCCCAGATCCGCTCCAGGGTGGTGTACCCGGCCTCGCCCGCCGCCGCCTGGCTGTGGCCGGCATCGGCCAGCCAGGACTTCTCGTCGAACGGCAGCCGGCGCAGCAGGTCGCGCTCGGCCGGCGTCAGCGGGGCCACCTTGTCGTAGAACCGGGGCAGGGCGACCCGCCCGTCCGCGTCGTGCAGGCCAGCAAGAAGCGCGGCCATCGCGTGCGCCGGGTTCGGCACGCCACCGCCGAACGAGCCCGAGTGCAGGTCGGTGTCCGGGCCGCGCAGGTCGATCTGCGCGTCGAGGAGGCCGCGCATCCCGGTGCACATGGACGGCACGTCCGCGGCCCACATCGTGGTGTCCGAGATCACGATGACGTCGCAGTCCAGCCGGTCCGCCCGGCTGCGCAGCAGGCCGGCGAAGTGCGGCGAGCCAGACTCCTCCTCCCCCTCGATGAGGAACTTGAGGGTGACGGGGGGTGTGGTGCGCCCGCCCGCGGCCAGGCAGGCGCGCAGGCCGAGGGTGTGCAGCAGCACCTGCCCCTTGTCGTCGGACGCGCCCCGGCCCAGCAACTGCCCGTCCCGCTCGGCCGGCTCGAACGGCGGTGAGTGCCACTCCTCCAGCGGCTCGGCCGGCTGGACGTCGTGATGGCCGTAGACCAGGACGGTCGGCGCGGACGGGTCGGCCGCGGGCCAGTGCGCGAACACGGCAGGCTGGCCGGGCGAGGCGGCGTTCCCGGTCTCCCACACCTCGGCCACCGGGAAGCCGGTGGCGGTGAGGCAGGCGGCCAGCCACTCCGCTGAGGCGCGCACGTCGCCGTGGTGCCCGGGGTCCGCGGAGACCGACGGGATGGCCAGCCACTCCTTCAGCTGGTCAAAGAACTGCCGTGCGTTGCTGTCGATGTACTCGCGCGCATCCATGAACGGTGAGCCCCTTCTCGCCGGGCCATGACCCCTGCCGGCCCGCAAGCTACTACCACAGCAGCACGGTCCTACTCGGGGGATGACAGAAATCCACCTCGGGCATGAGGACGGAAGGGCCCCGGGCATCGTAGCGTGGTGGCGCCACACACCAGTCGTCCCACTGCAGGTAAACGCGGAACAACACGGGTGGCGTGAGTCTATTCCGTGAGTCGGTGCGGGTCGTCCCGGCGGTGGCAGCTGCCTTTCTGGGTGGCTTACGTGCTGTCGTGTTCGAGGCGGGTGATGAGGTCCCCCGCGTCGGTGGCGTCCTGGGTGGCGCCGGGGCCGACCTTCTCGTAGTCGCTGAGGGCGGCGCGGGCGTAGAGCAGCGCGTCGGCGCGGCGGTCAGCATCCTCGAGGAGGAGGGCGATGTTGAAGCGGGTCTGCCCGGCACCGTAGGTGTTGCCGCGGGCCTCGTCGTGGGCGATGGATTGCTGGTAATGGCGCAGGGCCTGGCGGGTGTCCCCCGCCTGGCGGTAGACGTTGCCGATCTGGCCGTGGACGGCGGCGAGGGCTTCGACGTCGTCGGGGGGTAGGAGGGCCAGGGCTTGCTGGAGCCGGTGCAGGGCGGTGTTGAGGTGGGCCAGGAGCACCGGCTGGGGTTCCCCGGCGTCGCGGGCTTCGCCGAACCGCTCGTAGGCGGGGTTGCCCAGGCTTCCCAGGGTTTTGGCGCGGCCGAGGGTGTCACTGTCGGCCCGGTGGGTGAGGCTGTGCTGGTACCAGCGCTCGGCCTGGCCCAGGTCCCGCAGGCCGGGGATGGCCAGGCAGGCGTGGCCGAGGGTGTTCGCCAGGTCGGCTTCGTCGGTGCGGGCGCTGATCCGCTGGCACAGGCTGAGGGCTTCCTCGTAGTAGGGCAGGCAGCCCCGATCGGCCTGAAAGCGGAGGATGTGGCCGAGGTCTTCCAGGGCGATGCTGAGGCTGGCGGATCTGGTAGCGCTGGCGGGGGGTGAGCTGGTGGCCGGGGGTGGCGAGCGCAGTGGCGGCCTGGTTGCCTTCCTCGGCCCGCAGGGCCGGGATCGGGTCACCAGCGCCGTCGGCAGCCTGGCGGGAGTAGTAGTCGCCGAGCCGGGCGCGGGCAGCCTGGCGGGCGGGGGGGCTGGCGGGCGGGCCGTAGGTTTCGGCGTGCAGGGTGGTGAAGTACCAGGGCAGGGCGGGGTGGATCGCGTAGTAGCCGCCTCCGAGGCTGGTGAGCAGGCCGATGCCAGCGGCGCGGTCCAGCAGCGCGATCGCTGCCTCGCGGGTCAGCCCGGCCAGCTTGGGACCGCGTCGCCGGCGGCGGTGCCGGGGTCGCCCATGAGGCGGAAGGCGTCGGCGTCGATGGTGTCGCGGAACAGGTGCAGCACCGCGAGCTGGGCGCGCTCAGCGTCGGTGAAGGCGTGGGTGAACCCGTAGGACAGCGACGCGGCCAGCGACCGGGTCCGGCCCAAAGCGGCATCCTCGCCCGGCGCCAGCTCAGCTTCCCCGGCGCGCAGCCGGTCCACGAACGCCTGGACCTGCGCGGTGCTGGCCAGGTGCTCGCGGAGAGCCTGGGCGCGGTCGAGGGCGAGCAGGGTCTCATCGCGGCCGAAGAACCCCGCATCCGGCGGCCCCGGCACCCCGCCTCCCGCGTCTGCGCTTTGCCCTTCGGAAGCGCTGAGCTTGATCAGCGGCGCGTGCCGCTGCTCGGGGTCCAGCAGGGTGAGGGGGGCGGCTTCGTAGATGACGGGGACGGCCCAGTCCTGCAGGCCGACGGGCATGGTGGTGATCTGGCGGGCGGGGTCATCGGCGAGGGCACGGCGGGCGGCGGTGGCAGCCTGGCCCAGCGGCCTGCCCGCCAGCAGGTGGGCGTACAGGTCGGCGGTGTACTGGGCGGCGGTGACAACGTAGACGTTGTACCGCATCGCCACCACCCCCGGCACCCCGGCATCGGCCATCTCGGCGGCCGCCGCCACCGCGCACGCGGCCGCGAGGGCCAGCGCGTCGCCCAGCAGTTACCCAGCCGGGCCGGGCGGGGAGGGATCGCGGCCCTCCGGGGTCTCGATGACAGCGGCGAGGCGGCCGAACCCGGCCGTCGCCTCCTGCAGCATCTGGCCGGCCCGGAGCGGAGGCGGCGCAGCCAGCCCCGCACGGTCGCAGCCGGGACGCCGAGCTGGGCGCCGCGGAACGGCCCAGGCCGGCAGCAGCTGGCTCCCGCGCACCCGGCCACCGGGGCGGTCATGGATCAGGTGTGGACCGTGGACCGCGTGTACCCGCATGGCGTCCCAGGCGGAGAGTAGGACATCCACTCCAGGGATCTCAGCCTCTGGACCGATGCGGCCCAGAGGCTACTACTAATACCTTCGGTAGCCTGGGACCTGGCAGCAACCCGGGGATGTGAGTCTATGAGTCAATCCCGTGAGTCAGCAGGGCGGTTCCTGGCGTATGCCACCGTCCCCTGGCGGGATGACCCCCGCACCCCGGATGCCCCCCTGAGCAGGGCGTATGGCTGTACCAGTGCCCCGGGGATGATGCTGTAATGCCGATACTGGGCCGTGGTGACACATGACGCTACCGCTGACCAGCCCGCCCCGTGGTGGCGGCCGTCAGGACACCCGTCACCGGGTCGCGCGCTGGGGCGCACGGCTGTCACGGCCGGTCAGGATCATCCGCCGCCGCGGCAATGCGCTGCGTGCCATCCTGCGCCACGACTGGCAGGCGGCGCTGCTGGCCACCTGCGCCTTGTTCGCCTGTGCGGTCACCGCGGTCAGCGCGAACGCGCCGGAGCGGCTGTGGGGGGTGCTGGCGGCCGGCGCCTACGGCCTGGCCGCCCTGGCCGCGCTGGCCGGGCGGCAGCGCGGCCTGCCGGTGGCCCTGGCCATCAGCGTCGGCGGAGCCGTGATCGCGCCGCTGGCCTGGATGGCCATCGCCCACACCGGGCAGCCGGAGGTCGGCGTGGTCATCCGCTCCGCGGGGATGTTCCTGCACCGGGGAACCCCGTACCAGGGGGCAGGCGCCATCGCGGCCACGCACGACGTCAATGCCTACAACCCGTACCTGCCGGCCCTGGCGGTGTTCGGGATCCCGCACGCACTGTTCGGCGCGGGGCTGCTGACCGACCCGCGGGTCTGGTTCGGCGTGGTGTTCGCCCTGGGCTTCGGCTGGGCGCTGAAGCTCAGTGACGTGCGGCGAGCCTGGATGTGGACGGCGGTGGTCACCGCGTCACCGGTCATCGCCTATCCGCTCAGCACAGGCGGGGATGACCTGCCGGTCCTGGCCCTGCTGTGCCTGGGGCTGGCCCTGCTGCGCCCGGTGGCGGTGACCGCCGGGGAGGCGGGCGGGCCGGGGACGGCGCGCGGCGGGCTGAGCACCGCGCAGATCATCCTGGGCGGGGTCGCGCTGGGCCTGGCGGCCGCGATGAAGGCCACCGCCTGGCCCGCCATCGCCGTGGCGCTGGCCCTGGTAGCGGCCCGTGGTGGCTGGCGCGCGGCGGGCGCGCTGGCGCTGGCCGCGCTCGGCGTGCCACTGGCCGCGGACGGCCCGGTGCTGTTCACGCAGCCAGGCCCGGTGGCGACGAACACGATCCTGTTCCCGCTCGGCCTGACCAAGATCAAGACTCCGGCGGCCAGCGCGCTGCCCGGGCACCTGATCGCGCAGACCTGGGCGTGGGGGCACTGGGCATCGATCGGCCTGGTCCTGGCGGGCGGGCTGGCCATCGCCGCGTGGCTGGTGATCCGCCCGCCCCGGGACGAGGCGTCGGCCGGCTGGCGGCTGGTGACCGGCCTGGTGGTGATGTTCGCCTTCGCCCCGGCCACCCGGTTCGGCTACATCGTGTACCCGCTCGGCCTGGCCTGCTGGCTGCTGCTGGCCAGGTTCGCCAGCGCGGACCGCCGCCTGCCCGCACCGGGCCGGGTCCCCGCCCGCGCCGTGGCCGGGGACGCTTAGCACCTGGGCACCACGGCGTAGCGTCTGCGTGTGATCCGTTACCAGGTCCTGATCGCGGGCCGCGTGCAGGGTGTCAGCTTCCGGGCTGCCTGCCAGCGGATGGCCTGGCAGCACGGCGTCACCGGCTGGGTGTGCAACCTCGCCGACGGCCGGGTCGAGGCGGTCTTCGAGGGGCCCGCGGAACAGGTGGAGCGCCTGCTGGAGTGGGCCCGGCGCGGGCCGCGCCTGGCCGTGGTGACGGACGTCGCCGTGGCGGCCCAGCCGCCCCAGGGCCTCGGCTCCTTCGTGATCAGGTAAGACGGTCTCACTGGGCCAGGTAGCCGTCTCACTGGGCCAGCAGCTCGTCCAGCACGGCGGGGTCGGCCCCGGCGACGTCAAAGACCTTGGTCCGGCTGGCCGCGCCGGTGACCAGGGTGACCGCGGGGCGCCGGACGCCGAATGCCTTGGCCACCGCCGCCAGGGCCGCCGCCGTGGCCTGGCCGTCCACGGCCCGCGGGCTGACCCGGACGATCAGGGCGCCGTCATGCTCACCGCCAACCCCGGGATGAGCTGACCCCGGACGGACCCGGACCGTGATGCGCACCTGCCCAGTGTGCCCGCCATCCTCACCTGCCCGGCGCACCCCACGGCAGAATCGGGGTCATGAAGGACTGGGTGGCCTGGCACCAGGCCTACGAGGATCCGGCATCGTCGCTGAGCGCCCGGCTGCGCCGGGTCCGTTTCCACCTGTCGCGGGCCATCGGCCGGGCGCCCGCCGGCCCGGTCCGCCTGGTCAGCCTGTGCGCCGGCCAGGGGCACGACGTCATCGGCGTGCTGCCCGGCCATCCCCGCCGCGACGACGTCCGGGCCGTCCTGGTGGAGTACGACGCCCGGAACGCCGGGGTGGCGCGCCGGGCGGCCGCCCAGGCCGGGCTGTCCCAGGTCGAGGTGCGCGAGGCAGACGCCAGCGTGGCCGCCGGCTACGCCGACGCGCTGCCGGCCGGCGTGCTCCTGCTGTGCGGCATCTTCGGCAACGTGAGCGAGCCGGACATCCAGCGCACCGTGCAGGCGACCCCCGCGATGTGCGCCCCGGGCGCAACCGTGATCTGGACCCGGCACCGGCGGGACCCCGACCTCACGCCGCGGGTCCGGGGCTGGTTCGCCGGCAGCGGCTTCGAGGAGATCGCCTTCGAGGCGCTGGGCACCACGGGGCTGACCGGCGTGGGCGTGCACCGGCTCCGCCACCGGTCCACGGCCCCGCTGCCCGCTGGCCCGCTCTTCACCTTCGGCAGCTCCTGAGCCGGGCGGTGAATTCCGGCCGCCTGCCGCGTCGTTAAGGCGAAGCTAGTGATGGAGGTGCCCGATGGGCCAGGTGTTCTCGCACATGACGATGTCGCTGGACGGGTTCATCGCCGACCCCGATGACGGCGTGAGCGAGTTGTTCGGCTGGTACGAGGCCGGCCCGGTGACCGTGCCCAGCACCGACGAGCGCTGGTCGTTCCTGGTGGAGGAATCGCCACGGTTAAGGAGATCGCCGGGACAAGGATGTCTCCATTTCTAGATCCAGCATCGCCCAGCAGGTGCTGGACCTGGGCTTGGTCAACACGGTGATGATCAGCCTGGTGCCGGTGCTGCTGGGAAAGGGCATCCCCTACTTCGCCGGCCTGAGCCGGGCGCCGCACCAGTTCGATGACCCGGTCGTCACCCCGGGCCACCGGGTCACTCACCTGAGCTACGCGGTCCGGCAGGGCTGAGGTCCGGCGTGGACCTGGCCGAGCAGGTCGCGCAGCGCGCCGAGCACGGCTCCGGGCAGGCGCAGGTGGAGGGTGACGTGCCCGGCGTCCACCAGGCGGACGGTAATTCATTCGTCCCGCCCCGGCCACGGTAGCTACCGTGATGCGGTGGTCACCGACACGACGAGTGGCTGTGGGGTGAGGCGGGCGCCTTTGCCTCCGGCCCCTCCGGCCCGACGATGAGATGGCGTTCCGGACTGCCTGCGACGTGATGGCAGCGGACGGATTCAGCTTCGGCCTGGGCCTGGACCCGGGGATGCCGTGGAGCGCCTACCTGAAGACCCTGGATGAGCAGCGGGCAGGCGTCAGCCTGCCGGGGGCCCATGTTCCTGCGGCAGAGCCTGGTCATCGCCCATCCGCCGGTACTGGATCGACTGACCACTGGCCCGGGCGCCGCCCGGGCCAGGAACATCAGCCTTGACTTGAAGTCAGGTTCAACTTTTAGGGTCGTTGGGAACAGGAGGCTGCCGTAGCGGGAGGCAAGGATGAGCAGGCTCGGCCTGGGGCCCATCGGCGTCGCGCTGAATGTCTCGGCCGACGATGCGTACCTCCGGGACTCCGCCGAGCTGGAGGAACTCGGGTATTCCGCCCTCTGGCTGCCCGGAGGGCAGATCGACAACCTCAGCCGGATCGCGGAGATCATCCGGGCCACCACGTCGGTCCCCGTCGGATCGGCCATCATCTCACTCGACGTGTACCCGCCCGCCGCGGTCATCCAGCTGCACGCGGAACTGCCGGCCAGCGCACCTGGCCGGTTCCTGGCCGGCCTGGGCGGCCCGCAGAAGCCCGCCCGATGCGCGTGCTGAACGACTACCTCGACCGGCTCGATCACGCGGTGCCCCCGCTGCCTGCCGGGCGGCTGATCCTGGCCGCGCTCGGGCCGCGCAAGCTTGAGCTGGCCCGGGACAGGGCGGCCGGCGCCATCCCGCTCCTGGTCACGCCCGGCTACACCAAGCAAGCGCGGGGCATCCTGGGCGAGGAGTCCACGCTGATCATCAGCCAGATGATTGTCCTTGACACCGATGCCACCCAGGCCCGCGAGACCGCCCGCACGCCGCTGCGCTTCCTCTCCGGCGTCAGCGGGTACCGCGCCAACTTCGCCCGGATGGGATTCACCGACAGCGACATCGCCGGCCTCAGCGACCGGCTCGTCGATGACCTGGTCACCTGGGGCGACGCCAGCACCATCGCCGCGCGGATCCACGAGCACCTCGACGCCGGAGCCGACCAGGTCGCGCTCACCGTCCTGAGCCAGGACGGCCAGCCCGGCCGAGGCGGCCCGGGAACTGGCCGGCCTGCTCCTGCGCTGAGCGCCCGGCAGCCGGGCCCGATGGGCCCGGCCGGTGCTTGAATGGGCTATGGCTGATCGCGGGTGGCCGGCTGACTGGGCCGACCGGGTGGCGGGCCGGGGCTGCCCCATGTGCGCCGCGCTGGGCCAGGGGGACAACGACTTCTGGGTGCACGTCACGACCGCCGAGTTCGCGGAGGTGCACCTAGAGCGGCGGAGCCGCCTGCCCGGCTACTGCATCGTCGTGTGGCGCCACGGGCATGTCGCCGAGCCGACCGACCTCGCTCCCGGGCAGGCCTCCGGATACTGGCGGGACGTGCTGATGACCGGGCGGGCGGTGCAGGCCCAGTTCAGCCCGCTCAAGATGAACTACCTGACGCTGGGGAACGGCATCCCGCACCTGCACACCCATGTCGTGCCGCGCTACCGGGACGACCCGGCACCGGGCGGGCCGCTGGCCTGGGAACAGATGTTCTCAGGCCAGCCCACGCCCGAGGCCGGGCTGCACCGCCAGGCGGCGGCCCTGCGTGCCCTGCTCGCCCGCTGAGCGGGCTTGGCCGCGGGTTACCACTGGTAGGGCAGGAACTTTCCATCCAGGACGACAACGACCCGGTCGCCAGCGGGGTCGGGCTCGCGCCTGACATCGAGACGGAAATTGATCGCGCTCATGATGCCGTCACCGAACTGCTCGTGAATGAGTTCCTTGATGGTCGGGCCGTACACCTGCAGTACCTCATAGAAGCGGTAGATGGTCGGGTCGGCCGGCACCGCCGTCTCCAGGGCGCCCCGGGTGGGCTGGAGCTGCAGCGCCTGCTGGACGTCCTCGCCCAGATCCAGCAGCGAGCACGCCGCCTTGGCCTGCGCGGCAGTCATGGGATGCTGTCCCAGCAGGGCAGCGGTCGTCCACGCCACCGGGCGCCCGACCGCTTCCGCCAGCTGGGACCAGGTCAGTCCCAGGGTGACCTTCGCGGCACGGACCGCCTCCGCCGCTTCTTTCTTGTTCATCACCGTGTCCTCCGCTGTATCCCGCCTGGCTCCGCGACTGGCTCCGCGACTGGCCCGGGCTGCGCTGCGTGCACGTTACGCGCCGCATGTTCCAGATGCGACCGGCCGCCGTGACGGGTCATAACCCGGCAGGCCAGCGCGGCGATCCGCTTCCGGAGCCACCGCGTTAGTGTCGGTGTGACCGCAGAGGCAGGAGGCAGCACATGATCGTCGCGTTCTCGATCACCCCGCTGGGGGTCGGCGAGGCGGTGGGCAGCTACGTCGCGGAGGCGGTCCGGGTGGTCCGGGACAGCGGGCTGCCGAACCGGACGGATGCCATGTTCACCACGGTCGAGGGGGACTGGGACGAGGTGATGGACGTGGTCAGGCGCGCCGTGGACGCGGTGGCCGCGCACGCGCCCCGGGTCAGCGTGGTGCTGAAGGCCGACATCCGCCCCGGCATCACGGATGGCCTGACCAGCAAGGTCGAGGCCATCGAACGGCACCTGTCAGCCTGACGCCACCGGGATCCGCTCGATCAGGGCGGCCAGCCCCTTCTCGTCGAGCAGATCGGCCGGGCGCAGCGTCAGGTCATGGCGCACGTAGTAGAACGCCGCGCGGACCTGGCCCGCCGGGACCCTGGCGAGCTGGGCCCAGGCCAGCCGGTAGGCGGCCAGCTGGACGACGGCCGCCTGGTGCTCGGCAGCCGAGCCGGGCGGCTGCCCCGTCTTCCAGTCCACGACGTCGTATCCGCCGTCCGTGCCGTCGCCGAAGACGGCGTCGATCCGGCCGCGCACCGGGCGCCCGGCGATCAGCGTCTCGAACGGGATCTCGACCTCGAGCGGCCAGCGCCGGCCCCATTCCCCCGCCTCGAACCGCTCGCGCAGCGCGGCCAGGTCCTCCGCGTCACCGTCGGCCGCGTCCGCCGGATCGTCGGCGGCCCCGAGCAGATCGCTCGGGTCGATGAGCCGCTGCTGGCTGAACCGCTCCTCCAGCCAGCGGTGGAAGGCGGTGCCCCGGCGGGCCTGCGGCGCGGGCGGGCGCGGCATGGGGCGGCGGATCTGCTGCGCCAGCTCGCCTGGGTTACGGGCCATGACCACCAGGGATGACACCGACAGGCGGGGTGGCAGCCAGACCGCCGCGGCCGCCTCGGAGCGCCGTTCCTCGCGTTCGGCCAGCAGCAGCTCGGCATCCCGCGCCCAGGCCGCGATCAGCGCGCGGTCCTCCTCGCTGAGCCCGGCCTGCTGCCGGGCGGCCTCCTGCGCACCGGTCTCACGCCCGGCGGCCTCACGCCCGGCGGCCTCACGCCCGGCAGCCTCACGCCCGGCAGCCTCACGCCCGGCAGCCTCTCGCCGAGCCGCCTCCCGCCCTGCGGTTTCCCGCCCATCCCTGCGCGGCAGGCCGTCACGGTACTCCGCCAGTGCCTCGTGGACCAGCCGGGCCGCCTGCGCAGCGGCCGAGTCCGCGCCTTCGCTGCCAGACGGCCAGTTAGCCGTGGGCGGCTCGGCGAGGACGGGGTTCTCGGCGCCGTCCTCCGGCCGCTCGGCCCAGCACGCGACGGTCCCGGCCCCGGCGTCACAGGCCACCCGGACCTCCTCCAGGAACAGCGAGGGCCCCAGCGGCGACGTCGCGTCGCCCCACCAGAAACCGCTGCAGGCCAGCCAGTAGGCGGCGCGGGTGGCGGCCACGTAGGCCAGCCGGCGTTCCTCGCCCAGGTCACGGTCGGCGCAGGCAGCGCCGAACGCGTTCACCGAGCCCGCGGTCAGGTCGCGCAGCGCGGGCAGGTCGGCCGCGTCTCCCCGCAGGCCGAACGGGAGCAGCCGCGGGTTCTCCGTCCAGCGGGTGGTGTACCGCGGCTTGGCCGGGAAGACCTGCGACTTCTTCCCGGCGCTCAGCCCGGGCACGAGCACCGCGGCCCATTGCAGGCCCTTGGCCGCGTGCACGGTGGCCAGGGTCACCGTGTCACCGTCACCGACCCGGCCCGATTCCAGGCCGAACTCCTCCTCCTCGGCGGCGGCCAGGTAGCTGAGGAACGCGCCGAGAGTGGGCTCCTCCTGGTCGCCGGCGAAGGCCGCCGCGGCGTCAGCGAAGGCGTCCAGGTCGGCGCGGGCGCTGGCCGGGTCCCGGCCGGGCCGGGCCGCCACCTCGATGTCCAGCCCCAGCATCCGCTCCACCTCACCGACCAGGTCCGGCAGCGGGCGGGCCACCCGGGACCGGAGATCCCGCAGTTCCGCACCGAGCGCGGCCAGGCGCGCATGACCCGCCACCGAGTAGCTGGATGGATCGCCGAGATCATCCAGGGCCTCGACAAGGCTGCCCGGGTCAGCGGTCAGGTCGGTGATCGCCCGCGCCAGCGCATCGTCCCCCGCCGCGTCAGGCCGGGCCGCCGGGCCGCCGGCCCGGGGGGCGGCGGCGCCGCGGTGCTCGCGGAGTTCCCGGGTCAGCGCCCGGGCCCGCCGCCCCAGCGCCACCAGGTCGCGCGGGCCGATCCGCCATCGCGGCCCGGTCAGCAGCCGGGCCAGCGAGCCGGAGGCGGCCGGATCGTGCAGCACCCGCAGCGTGGCCACGATGTCCGCGACCTCCGGCACGGTGAGCAGCCCGCCGAGGCCGACCACTTCCACCGGAACGCCCCGCTCCTCCAGGGCGCTGCGCAGCGCGGCGAACTGGGACCGCTTCCGGCACAGCACGGCGACGTCCCGGGGCCGCACTCCGTCGCCGCGGCCGTCTGGCCACGGCTCGCCGTCCGGCGCGATCCCAGCCGGCAGCGCGAGCAGCGCCCTGACCTGGCCGGCGACCCAGTCCGCCTCGGCGGCCGCGGTCTCGGTCAGCGCGCAGATCACCCGGCCGCGGCCCAGCCGGCCGGGTGGCGGGACCAGCCGGGGAACCTCCGGCGCCGCCGCGCGCAGCCCCTCCTGCAGGGCTGCGGCCACGTCGAGTACCCGCCCGGTGTTGCGGAAGCTGGTCGAACAGCTTGCGCACCTCGGCGGGCCGGGCGGCCTGCCCCCGGCCGGCCGGGAAGTCCCGGCCGAAGCGGCGCAGGTTACCGGCGCTGGCCCCGCGCCAGCCGTAGATGGACTGGCACGGGTCGCCCACCGCGGTCACCGGGTGGCCGCCGCCGAACAGGGCGCGCAGCAGGACGAGCTGGGCATGACTGGTGTCCTGGTACTCATCGAGCAGGACCACCTGGTACCGGCCGCGCTCGGCCGCGCCGACCTCCGGATGGCGGACGGCGATCCGCGCCGCCAGCGCCACCTGATCACCGTGGTCGATGACTTCCCGGCCGGCCTTGGCCCGGGCGTACCCCTCGACCATCGGCAGCAGCTGCTCCCGGGTGCGCTGGCACTCCAGGATCTTCCGGACCGTGCTCGGCAGCTTCTCCGCCAGCGCCGCCGACTCCCCGTCCAGCCACTCGCCCACCGCGACCACGTCCGCGGGTGACCGCAGGTGCTCGGCCAGCTCCCCGGCCAGGGTCAGCACCGCGGCGGTGACGGACGGCGGGGACCAGCTGACCGCGTCCATCGGGCCGCCGTAACCGGCCACCACCGAAGCCCCTATCTGCCAGGCGACCGCGGGCGTGATGAGGCGCAGGGTTGGCTCCAGGGCCTCGCGCAGCGCATGGTCGGTCACCAGCCGGGCGGCGTAGGCGTGGTAGGTGGACACCACCGGCTCTCCGGCCAGCGGGCCTTCCGCGCCGTCGTCCGGCGCAGCGGCGTCCGGGCCCGCCAGGCCGGCCCGGCGCAGGCCGTCCAGCCGGGCCCGTACCCGTTCGCCCAGCTCGCCCGCGGCTTTCCTGGTGAACGTCAGGCCAAGCACCCGCTCGGGGCGGACCAGGCCGTTGGCGACCAGCCAGACCAGCCGGGCCGCCATGGTCTCGCTCTTCCCCGACCCGGCCCCGGCGATGACCGCCAGCGGTTCCAGCGGGGCGGCGATCACGGCGGCCTGTTCCGGGGTCGGCTCGGCCAGGCCGAGCAGCCGGGCCAGCTGCGCGGGCGTGTACATCAGGGCGTCACCTGCGCCCCGTCGGGGTGCACCGGGCAGCACGACCGGACCGGGCACACCCGGCAGCCCGCGTTGGCGGTGGCCCGGAACACCGGCCCGGGCATGCCCGCGGCCACGGTCTCCACCAGCGTGGCGGCCCAGTCCGGGTCCGGGTCGTCGGACAGCGGGCGCTGCCGCTGCACCTTCACTTCGGCCCGGAGGGCGGCCTTGCCGACCTGCACCAGCTCCGCGCCGCCGGGCTCGGTAAGGCCGAACCCCTCGAACGCGCCGAGCAGCACGGCCAGCTGGTACACCCCGAGCTGGGGGTTGCGGTCCAGGTCCGCCCCGGCCGGGGCGGCCGACCCGGTCTTGAGGTCCACGATGACGGCGGCCCCCCGCTCGTCACGTTCCAGCCGGTCCACCCGCCCGGTGATCTCCACCTGCCCGATCCGGACCCGCAGGTCCTGCTCGACCTCCACCAGCTCGCGCGGGTTGGACCGGTGCCAGGCCAGGAACTTGGCCACCATCCGGTGCGCGAGCTCCCGCTGCTTCTGGCTGTACCAGGCGCTGCCGAAGTCGAGGTGGTGCCAGATCTCGTCGATCCGCTCGCCGATCCCCGCCTCGCCCGTGCCCTCGGCGGCCAGCACCGCCGCGGCGTGGATCACCACCCCGAGGTGGCGCAGCACGTCGGAGGAGCCCGCTCCCGCCGCAGCCTCCAGCAGCCAGCGCAGCCCGCACCTGCTGAACGACTCCACCTGTGACGGGGACAGCCTGATGGTGCCGCTGGTCACCGGTCCCGGATCGGACAGCGTGGTCAGCGCGTACCAGGACCGCGGATGCGCGCCCCGGACCCCGGCCGCCGCCAGCCGGGCCAGCTGGGCGGCGGCGGCACGGCGCAGCACCATCGGCCGGCCCGCGTCCGCGGCGGCCCGGCGCAGTTCCGCGGTGAGCGACGGCAGGGACAGCCAGTGCCGACCGGCCGCACTGACGTGCTCGATCCCGACCTCGTCGCCGGCCAGCTCGGTGAGGAACCGGGACGGGCGCTCGTCAATGTCGCTCCCACCCGCGGCGGTGACGACCAGCGCCCGGCGGGCCCGGGTGACGGCGACGTAGAACAGGCGGCGTTCCTCGTCGAGCAGCTTGGAGACCAGGGCAGCCGCGGCGGCATCGCTGCCCGGGCCGCGCTCCCGCGCCGCGCCGGCGGCTGTCCCGTCCTCCTGCGGTGGCCGGGCCGCGGCCAGCTCCCGGCCGTCGGTCACGTCGACGAGCTCGTCCATGCCCAGCAGCGAGGAGCGCATCCGGAGGTCGGGCCAGGAGCCCTCCTGCACGCCGGCCACCACGACCAGGTCCCATTCCAGCCCCTTCGAGCGGTGCGCGGTCAGGATCCGCACCGCCTCGCCCTCCGGCGCGCGGTCGGCCAGCGTGTCCCCCGGGATCTCCTGGCCGCCCAGGCTGTCCAGGAAGAGCATGGGTGAGCCAGGCGGCAGCCGGACGCCGAACCGGGCGGCGGAGTCGAACAGTGCCACCACGGCGTCGAGGTCCCGGTCCGCGGCCTCGCCACGGGAACCCCCGGCGGCGCTCGCCGCCTGCCAGGCCGGGCCGAGCCCGGACGCCTCCCAGACCCCCCACAGCACCTCGTACGCGGTACCCGGGGCGCCCGCCTGCGTGGCGCCCTGCGAGGTGCGCCGCGCCACGTCGAGCAGCGAGGCGGCCCGCCGGGCCGCCGTCACCCCGGGCCCGCGGAGCAGCAGCAGCCGCCTCGGATCACGCAGCGCGCTGGCCAGCGGGTGCTCGCCCGGCGGCTGGCCAGCGGCGGCATCGGCGGCGTGCAGCGCCCGGCGCAGCCGTCGCAGCCCCAGCGCGTCGGTGCCGCCCAGCGGGCCGGTCAGCAGGTCGGCGGCGGCCTCCTCGTCGAGCGCGCCAGGCTGCAGCGCACAGCGCAGCAACGCGAGCAGGGGGCGGGCGCCCGGCTCCGCGGCCAGCGGCAGCTCGTCACCGGCGACCACGGCCGGCACGCCCGCGGTGGCGAGGGCACGGCGGAGCAACGGCACCTGCCGGACCGCGGACCGCACCAGGATGGCCATGGCCGACCACGCGATGCCGTCCATCAGGTGGGCACGGCGCAGCGTGTCCGCGATCACCGCGGCTTCCTGGCTGGCACTGGACGCGATGAGCACCCGGACGCTGCCCGCGGGGGCCCCGGCCAGCGACGTCAGGTCACGGTGACCGTGCCCGGGCAGCTGCGCTCGGGACAGGCCGGCGGTGGCCGGCAGCCGGCTGGCCACCCGCCGGGACGCGGCCAGCAGGACCGGGCCGCTCCGGCGGCAGGTGCGCAGCGCGATGACCCCGGCCGGGCGGTCGTCTGGGGTGCGGAACACCTCGGGGAACCGGGACATGGCCCGGGCATCCGCCCCTCGGAAGGCGTAGATGGACTGGTCCGGGTCGCCCACCGCGATCAGCTCGCGGCCGTCCCCGGCCAGCGCGTGCAGCAGGGCCTCCTGAGCCGGGTCGGTGTCCTGGTACTCGTCCACCAGCACCACGTCGTACGCCTTGCGCTCGCGGTCCCTGGTGGCCGATCGGGTCAGCAGCGCGGCGGCGATCCGCACGATCTCGGCGTAGTCGTACGCCGGGACCGGCGCCAGGTCGAACCGGGCGGTGTAGCGGGCCAGGAATCCGCCGGCCCCGACCCAGTCCTCACGCCCCCGGGAGGCCCCCAGCGCGGCGAGCCCGGGGCCATCGAGTCCGCGCTCAGCGGCACGGAGCAGGAAATCACGCAACTCGGTGGCGAAGCCGCGGGTCGGCAGGGCCGGCCGCAGCCGTTCCGGCCAGCGCCCGGCGGCACCGGGCCGCGGGCCGCCTGGCGGGCCCTCCCTGCCGTCCTGGTCCCGGGCTGCCTCGCCGCGGAGCATGCGCCGCACCTCCAGCAGCTGCTCTGGGCCGGACAGCAGCGTCGGCGGGACATCACCGGCCAGCACGAACTCCCGGCGGACCAGGGCATAGGCGTAGCTGTGGAAGGTGAGCGCGAGCGGCTGGCGGGTGGCCCGGTGCAGCCGTGTGGTGATCCGCTCCCGGAGTTCCCCAGCGGCCTTCCGGCTGAACGTGAGGACCAGCACCCGTTCCGGGTCGATCTGGCGCCCGCTGATCCGCTGCACCACCGTCTCGACGATCGCGGTGGTCTTGCCGGCGCCGGGGCCGGCCAGCACCAGCAGCGGGCCGCCGGCGTGGCTGACCACGGCCTGCTGCGCCGCGTCGAGCCGCGGCGCGCCGGCCGGCGGCGTCGGGCCGCGGAGTAGCCGGTAGGCATCGGGATGGGCGTCCATATCGGATGCATTCCAGCAGAGGGCACCGACATCCGCACCCGACTTGCCCGGTCCTTACCTCATCCCATCCCAGCGGGCCCGGCGCATGTCGATCCGGCACGGGCCGCCGTGCGCCGGTTCCCGCAGCGGCGTGCCCTCGGCGCGGTAGGCCCGCAGCACGGCCTGCTCATGGCCGCGCAGCAGTGAGCCGTCCGCGTGCACCACCCGCCACCAGGGCGCGCTGCCGCCCCACAGCGCCATCACCCGCCCGACCTGGCGCGGGCCTCCCTGGCCGAGGTACTCGGCCACGTCGCCATAGGACATGACCCGGCCAGGCGGGATGGAGTCAGCCAGGTCGAGCACCTGGCCGGCGAAGTCCGGCAGCGCCGCGCGCCCGGGGCCGCCGGGCGGGGTCGTCATGCGCCACCCCTTACGCGGCCGTCACGGGCGGGGCCGTGGCCGCGTCTGCCAGCCAGTCCCCTGGTCACCCGGCCCGAGCGCCTGATCCCGGGGCCAGCCGGGGTCGTCGGCGGCGGGCCAGGTGGGCAGCACTCGTGGCCCTGGCCAGGCCGGAGCCGGGGCGGCCGCCCGGGGGACGGCGGCATGCTGCCCGCGGGCACCGGTCTGGCGCAGCCGGGCCAGGCCAGCGCCGGCCGCTGCGGCCAGGGCCAGGCAGCCCAGCGCGGCGAGGCCGGCCACGACCAGGCCGGCTGGGCCCCGCGGGGCGACCGGCACCGGCGGCACCGCCGCGCTACCCCCGCCGAAGTGCAGTGTCACCGGAGCCCCGTGCGCGGCGGCCGGGAGGGCCGCCAGGCGGCCAGCCGCGGTCAGCGCGGCCGCCGCGTCGACAGTGCCGAAGCCCACCTTGTCGTCGTACCCGCCCGCGGGCCGGTTCTGCGCACTGCCGTTGATGGCGCGGATGACCAGGGCCGGCGCCAGCTGCGGATACCGGGACTTGATCAGGGCGGCCACCCCGGCGGTCAGCGCACACGCCGGGCTGGTCCCGCTGACCAGCCAGTACTGTCCGTCCGTGCCCTGCGCGGGCACGTTGACCCCGGGCGCCGCCACCTGCACCGACAGGTTGTCGCTAGAGAATCCCGCGGGTGCGCCGTCGCGGGCCACCGCCGCCACGCCGAGCACCCCGGGGTAGTCCGCCGGGAATGAATAAGGGGCCTGGCCGCTGGTCCGCGCGCCCACGGAGTTACCGGAGTTGCCGGATGAGGCCACCACCACGATGCCGTGGCTCAGCGCGACCTGCAGCGCGGACCGCACCACCGCGCTGGGCTCGCCGTAGCCCAGCGACATGCTGATCACGCTCACCCGGTGGCTGATGGCATAGTCGATGGCCTGCGCGAGCGCGTTCTGCACCCGGTAGTCCGATTCATGCTGGTAGGCGGCGTACCCGGGATCATGCCGGTCGGTGACCACCCGGATGGAGAGCACCCGGGAGCGCGGGGCCACGCCCATGATGCCGCTGCTGCCGCCGGCGTGCCCGTGACCGGCGATGAGCGAGGCCATCCAGGTGCCGTGCACGCCCCAGGCGGGGTTGGTGGGCGGCGTGTGCACCCCGGTCAGGTCCAGGCCCGTGATCACCGACCCGGCGAGGTCGGACACGTGCGGGTTCACTCCGCTGTCGATCACGGCGACCGTCGTGCCCTGACCTTCGGTTACCGGCCACGCCGCGGGCGCGCCGACCGCGTCCAGCACCCACAGCTGTGCGTCACGTACCGTGTCGGCCTGGGCCGGCGTGGCCGTGACCCCGGCGACCGCGGTCCCGGCCGCCGTCAGCACGGCCAGGAGCAGGCCGCACCCAGCCAGCCGGCTGCGGCCCGGGCGGGCTGCGCTCAGCATGCCGGCCCGCCTGGGCAGTGCGGCGCCGGCGGCGCCGCGCCGATCCGCGAGCCGATCCAGTCCGAGATACCCTGCACCACGCTGAGCATCTCGGCCTTGTCGTAAGGGTCAGCCAGCTCGCGGACATGGTGCCGGCCGTCCGCATAGCCGACAGTGGACATGATCACGTAGGGCCCCCGGCGGACCGTCGCGGACAGCTGCCGCGCCGGGTCACCGAAGTCGGCGGCCAGGGTATGGCTGAACCGGACGGTGCGGACCCCGCCCGATGGCGGGCCGGCCGCCAGCGCGTGGAACGAGCGGCTGGCCTGGCCCGGCCCGGGCAGCACCGCGATGCCCACAGTGACGGCGAATGCGCCGGTGGAGTCGGCATAGGTGGCCCGGAGCATGGCTGTGCAGCCGTCCCGGGCCAGTACCTGCCCAGCCTCCGTGCCGGTCGCCGACCGGCAGGACGCCTGCGGCGCGATGCCGATCCGGTGCGCCGCCAGCGGCACTCCGCTGGCGCTGGCCAGGGCCGTGGCCGGCACCTGGTACGGGATGGCGGCCGGGAAGATGCGGCCCGCGGGCCAGGTACGCCAGCGCTTGCCGATCTGCCAGCCGGTGATCTGCTGCTGCTGGGCCTGGCTGAAGGACCGCGGGAGCAGGTGCCAGGCGATCTGCGCCACCGAGAAGCACAGGCCGGCCAGCGCGACCACCAGGCCGCCTACGGCCAGCCGGTACCGCCACGGCGCAGGCAGCCGCGGCGGCGGGGCGGGGGTGCCGCGGCCCAGCCCGGCTACGGATGGTGACAGCTGCGGCCGGTCCTCAGCCACGGTGTCCGCCTGTGGAGCCGGGTCGCTGCCGCCACTCGGACTTCCCGGACGCATCGCCACACCGGCATGGTACGGCCTGTGGCGGCGCCGACACCGGCCGCACGGCGAGGTTGCCCAGCGAAGCGCAGCTCAGCAGGCGGCCGGCTGGCGGAACCGGCCGCCCGTCACCTCAGTAGCCGGGCAGCGCGGGATCGACCTGGCTGATCCAGGCCAGGACTCCCCCGCCCACGTGGACCGCGTCGGAAAAGCCCGCGTTCTTCAGCACGGCCAGGCATTCCGCCGAACGAGCCCCCGACTTGCAGTGCAGCACGACGCGCCGGTCTTGCGGAAGGCCCTCGAGGGCGGCGCCGGACAGGAACTCACCCTTGGGGATGAGGGTGGCCCCGGGAATCGAGACGATCTCGTACTCGTTCGGCTCCCGGACGTCCACCAGGAAGATGTCCTCCCCGCCGTCCAGCATGTCCTTGAGCTGCCGCGCGGAGATCGTCGAGCCGGCGGCGGCCTCCTGGGCCTCCTCCGAGACCGTGCCGCAGAATGCGTCATAGTCGATGAGCTCGGTGATCGTCGGGTTCTTGCCGCAGACCGGGCACTCGGGGTCCTTGCGCACCCTGACCGACCGGTAGGTCATCTCCAGCGCGTCATAGATCATCAGGCGGCCGGCCAGCGGCTCGCCGATGCCGGTGATGACCTTGATCGCCTCGTTGACCTGGATGGAGCCGATCGACGCGCAGAGCACGCCGAGCACCCCGCCCTCGGCGCAGGAGGGGACCATGCCGGGTGGCGGCGGCTCCGGGTACAGGCAGCGGTAGCACGGGCCGTATTCGGCCCAGAACACGCTCGCCTGCCCGTCGAAGCGGTAGATGGAACCCCACACATACGGCTTGCCCAGCAGCACGCAGGCGTCGTTCACCAGGTACCGGGTGGCGAAGTTGTCGGTCCCGTCCACGATGAGGTCGTAGCCAGCGAAGATCTGCATCGCGTTATCGGAGTCGAGCCGCTCCTCATGCACGATGACGTTGACGTAGGGGTTGATCTCCCGGATGCTGTCCCGGGCAGATTCGGCCTTGGGGCGTCCCACGTCCGACTGGCCGTGAATGACCTGGCGCTGCAGGTTCGACTCGTCAACCACGTCGAAGTCGACGATGCCGAGGGTGCCCACGCCGGCCGCGGCCAGGTAGAGCAGGGCGGGGGAACCGAGGCCGCCCGCGCCCACCACGAGCACCTTCGCGTTCTTGAGCCGCTTCTGCCCGGTCATCCCGACGTCCGGGATGATCAGGTGGCGCGAGTAGCGGCGGACTTCGTCCACGGTCAGCTCAGCAGCCGGTTCGACTAGCGGGGGAAGCGACACGATAGCTCTCTCCTGAGACGGCAATCCCGGGCTCGGCAGTTCGCCCGGCTGATGATGAAACCTAGGGCCGGGCAGCCACATTCCCGGCCGCGCGCCGGCCGCCGGGCCCTTCCGCTCCATGATCCCGTGATTCCCGCCCGCCGGGAACCCCGACGGATGCGCGGGGGGGCGTCCCCCAGCCAACACAGAAATGTCGGCCCCGGCCGGTACAACGGGAACACACCGGGCACCCGCGCGGGCCCGTGACACGTTCCTGATATCCGGGAGGATCCATGCCCAGGACGCCCTTACCGCCATCCGAGCCGGGCCGCCCCGGCGAGCGGCCACCGTGCCCCGGGCCGGGGCGGCGGCCGCTGCCCGACCCGGCCGCCGTCCGGCTCTGCACCGTCCCGGATACCGCCCCGCCCTACGACGACGAACTGTTCGCCGGCCCCCCGCACCGCGGGCTCCCCGCGGTGACCGCCAGCCCGGCCGGAGCCGCGGGCGCGGCAGCCCGAGATGCTGGCCGTGCCCGCCGGGCGGAGAGCGGGAGCACGGAGGAGGGCGGCAGGCCGGCCGCCAGCGGCGGGGACGGCGCGGGGCGCCCGGCACTCCCGGGCCACTTCGCGCAGGTGCTCGTGGAGACGCTGGCCGGAGCGCGGCCGCCGCGCCAGATGACCACCTGGACGACGGAGCGGGCCAGGAGCCGGATCCAGCGACTGGGGCCCGTGCTGTCCGCGGGCCAGCGCCCCTGCCTGCGCCGGGTCGTCGCGTTCCGGCCCAGCCCGGACGTGATCGAGATGACGCTGGTGCTCAGCTGCGGGCCGAGGATCCGCGCGCTCGCCGTCCGGCTGGAGCACCTGGCCCCGCGGCACGCCACGCCCGGGCAGCAGGCCCGGCCCGGGCGCTGGTTCTGCACCGACATAGAAGCCGCCTGATGCGGCCGGGCAGGCGGTTAGCCGCGGTTGCGGGGATCCCCATGGCAGCGCTTGTACTTACGGCCGGAGCCACACGGGCACAGGTCATTGCGGCCGACCCGGCTGACCTCCTCGCCCGCCGTCTGGCCAGCCCGCTGCTCCACCTGGCCCGGGGCATCCGCCGACGGCGCCGTGTACTGCAGCCGGGACGGCCGCTGCGGGCGCTGCAGCCCGGGGGCGACAACCGGGGCCGCGCCGTCGGCGATCACCTCAGCGTCCGGTGCCGCCGCCTGGGCCGGGGTGCTATGACGGCCCCGGGCCTGGGCGCGGGACCGGCCACCAGAGGGCCGCCCGGCCTTGGGAGCTGGGGAGCCACCCGGGCGGGCGCCGTTCCCGGCCCGGCCGCCGGGCGCTCCCCCGCCGGTCAGCGCGGGCGGCGGGGCGGGGGACGCGACGGTCCCGGCTTCAGCCGCCTCTTCCACGATCGGGTTCTCCTGCACCTCGACCTGGAGGTTGAACAGGTTGCCGACCGACTCCTCCTTGATGCCGTCCATCATCGCGCTGAACATGTCGTAGCCCTCGCGCTGGTATTCCACCAGCGGGTCGCGCTGTGCCCAGGCCCGCAGGCCGATGCCCTCGCGCAGGTAGTCCATCTCGTACAGGTGCTCGCGCCACTTGCGGTCCAGGACGGAGAGCACGACCCTGCGCTCCAGCTCGCGCATGATCTCCGGGGTCAGTTCCTCCTCGCGCTTGTCGTAGCACTCCTGCGCGTTCGCCCGCAGGACCTCGGTGAGGAACTCCCGGGAGAGGCCCGCCCGCTCGCCGCCGACCTCGTCCACCACGTCGTCGATGGCCAGCGTGGGATGGTACAGGGCCTGCAGCGCGTTCCATAGCTGGCCGAGATCCCACTCTTCCGGGAAGCCCTCGCTGGTCGCGCCCGCGACGTAGCCGTCGATGACCTCCTCGATCATCTCCCGGATCTGCTCGTGCAGGTCCGCGCCCTCCAGCACCCGGCGGCGCTCCCCGTAGATGACCTGCCGCTGCCGGTTGAGCACATCGTCGTACTTGAGCACGTCCTTGCGGATCTCGAAGTTCTGCTGTTCCACCTGAGTCTGGGCCGAGCGGATGGAGCGGGTCACCGCCTTGGACTCGATCGGCACGTCCGGCGGCGTCTTCAGCCACTCCATGAAGTGCGCGACCTTGTCCGCGTTGAACATCCGCATCAGGTCGTCTTCCAGCGACAGGTAGAACCGGGACTCGCCCGGGTCGCCCTGCCGGCCGGACCGGCCGCGCAGCTGGTTGTCGATGCGCCGCGACTCATGCCGCTCCGTGCCCAGCACGTACAGGCCGCCCGCCTCGACCACTTCCACATGCTCCTCGGCCACGGCGGCCTTGGCCTTCTCCACCGCCTCGGCCCAGGCGGCCTCGTAGTCCTCGGGCGTGTCCACCGGCGACAGGCCGCGGCTGTGCAGCTCGAGGTCGGCGATGAAGTCCGGGTTGCCGCCCAGCATGATGTCGGTGCCGCGGCCGGCCATGTTGGTGGCCACGGTGACCGCGCCCTTCCGGCCGGCCTGGGCCACGATCGCGGCCTCCCGCTCGTGGTACTTCGCGTTCAGCACCTCGTGCGGGATGCCGCTGCGCTTGAGCATCCGGGACAGGATCTCGGACTTCTCCACGCTGGTCGTGCCGACCAGCACCGGCTGCCCGTTGGCGTGCCGCTCCTCGATGTCGGTGACCACGGCCTCGAACTTGGCCTGCACCGTCTGGTACACCACGTCCGCCTGGTCCATCCGGACCATCGGCATGTTGGTCGGGATCGGCACCACGCCGAGCTTGTAGATCTGGGCGAACTCGTTCGCCTCGGTCATGGCCGTGCCGGTCATCCCGGCCAGCTTGTCGTAGAGCCGGAAGTAGTTCTGCAGCGTGATCGTGGCGAGAGTCTGGTTCTCGTTCTGGATCTGCACGCCTTCCTTGGCCTCGATGGCCTGGTGCATGCCCTCGTTGTACCGGCGGCCGTGCAGCATCCGGCCGGTGAACTCGTCCACGATCAGGACCTCGCCGTTGACCACGACGTAGTCCTTGTCCTTCTTGTACAGCTCCTTGGCCTTGATGGCGTTGTTGAGGAAGCTGACCAGCGGGGTGTTGACCGGGTCATAGAGGTTGTCGATGCCGAGCCAGTCCTCGACCTTCTCTACCCCGGACTCCATGATGCCGATGGTCTTCTTCTTCTCGTCGACCTCGTAGTCGCCCTCGCCGTCCTCGCCGCGGCGCAGCCGGGGGGCGATCTTGGCGAACTCGGTGTACCAGCGGGCGCTCTGCTCGGCCGGGCCACTGATGATCAGCGGGGTCCGCGCCTCGTCGATGAGAATCGAGTCGACCTCGTCCACGATGGCCAAGTTGTGCCCGCGCTGCACGCACTCGTCCAGGCCCCAGGCCATGTTGTCACGCAGGTAGTCGAACCCGAACTCGTTGTTGGTGCCGTAGGTGATGTCGGCCTCGTACTGCTTGTGGCGCTCCTCGGGGGTCATCTGGGACAGGATGACGCCGACCTCCAGGCCGAGGAACCGGTGCACCCGGCCCATCCACTCGGAGTCACGCTTGGCCAGGTAGTCGTTGACCGTGACGACGTGCACGCCCTTGCCGGACAGCGCGTTCAGGTAGGCCGGCAGCACCGAGGTAAGGGTCTTGCCCTCACCGGTACGCATCTCGGCGATGTTGCCCAGGTGCAGCGCCGCGCCGCCCATCAACTGCACGTCGAAGTGCCGCTGGCCCAGCGTCCGCCGGGCCGCCTCGCGCACCGTGGCGAAGGCCTCGGGCAGCAGGTCGTCCAGGGACTCGCCATCCTCATGCCGCTGCCGGAACTCGTCGGTCATGGCGCGCAGTTCCGCGTCGCTCAGCGCGGTGAAGTCCTCTTCGATGGAGTTGATCTGCTCCGCGATGCGCTTGAGCTTGCGCACGGTCTTGCCTTCACCCGCACGCAGGACACTGTCAAGTATGACTGGCACTTCTCGTCGCGCTCCTTGCGGATCGTTGCCTGTGCCCGGGACCCGCCGCAGCGCCGCCCGGCCAGCTAGACGCGGCAGCCGGTGGCGCCGAGTGCTGCCGTCGTCACCTGTCATGGTAGGCGAGATGCGCAGTGAAACCGAGCCGCAAGCAGGAGCCCGGGCTAAGCGTTGCTGTTCCGAGAACAAGGCGCCAGCATCCGGACCGGCGCCCCCGCTACGCTGTGCCCCAGGAGCGGATTCCGGGGGGCGGGCGCACGCAGCACGGGCATTCCCGCCACAATGTGTAGAGATGGCAGCCGCACGCCCACTGCACCAGGGCAGCGGCAGCGGCAGAGGAGAGGAGCAGCGCCCATGGCGGACCAGGTGGGAACGGACTTCAGGTCCGGTGCCCAGCCGGGCGACGGCGCGCTCAGCCCGCAGGCGGCCGCCGAAGGTGGCGCCGGACCCGGGTATTACGAGCCGTTCCACGGCCGTCCCGTGTCCTGGGTGGCGGTCGGCATCATCATGACCGGGTTCCTGTGCGGCGGCCTCGCCCTCGTCGCCGGGCCAGTGTGGTGGGCGTTCTGGACGGGCGTGGCGCTGGTGGTCATCGGCGGCCTCCTCGGGCTGGCCACCAACATTTTCGAAGACTGGTACTGACCGGGCCCGGGCGGCCCGCCTGCCGCCCGCTCAGATGTCGGTTCCGGTGAGTTGCCGGCCGGCTGGACCGGAGCCGGGGCCACCTACCAGCTGCTGCGCGCAAGGCCGTCCGGTTCTGCGGCCTGGACATCACCGTCTACTCCCCCGACGGCAAGCGCGCCGCCCTCGCTGAGGCCCGCAAGATCGTCCGGCAGGCCTGCCACATCCTCGCCGAACTCGGCGGCGGTCACCCGCAAAATTGTCGCGCACGCCCAGTGAGGGGGTGGCTGTCCAGCCCGGAATGTCGGCGGGCCGGGCTAGGCTGCACGTCTTGTGGTGACCGATGCGCTGCCGCGTCCCGATCTGGCGCTGACGCAGGATGAGGCCCGGCTGATCACCCTGCGCGCGCAGGGGTTCCTCGGGGCGGACGGCCGCCGGGGCGGTGTGCCGGCCATGCTGCGCCGGCTCGGCGCCGTCCAACTGGACACCATCAGCGTGCTCGCCCGGTCACACGAGCTGGTGGCCTACGCCCGGCTCGGCCCGGTGCCGCGGCAGCGGATCGAGCGCGCTTACTGGCATCCCGGCCAGCCCTCCGCCTTCGAGTACTGGTCCCACGCAGCCTGCGTGCTGCCCATCGAGGAGTGGCCCTGGTACGCGTTCCGCCGCCGGGCGCTCCGGGCCCGGGGCAAGCGCTGGCATCAGAGTCACGACAGCGTCTGCGCCGAGGTGCTGGCCCGGCTGCGCGCCGACGGCCCGCTCACCGCCACCCAGCTCGGCGGGGCCAAGAAGGGCGGCCCGTGGTGGGACTGGTCCGAGACCAAGATCGCCGTCGAATGGCTGCTGGACACCGGCGAGGTCATCTGCGTCCGCCGGGACGGCTGGCGGCGGGTCTACGACCTGCCCGAGCGGGCGCTGCCCGCGGAGTTGCTGGATGCGGAGCCGGCCGACGCGGACTGCCTGGCCCACCTGGCCGGCGTGGCTGCCCGCGCGCTGGGCGTGGCCACCCAGGCCGACCTGGTGGATTATCACCGGCTGCGTGACCTGACCGATGGCACGGCTGGGCACGCCGAGCGGGCGGCCGAATCGGCGGCCGCGGCGGGCCTGACCACGGTCAGCATCGAGACGGGCGGCAAGACGGTACCCGGCTGGGCGGATCCAGCCGCCCTGGCCGCCGCCCCGCAAGGCCGGCACCGGGTCACCCTCCTCTCGCCGTTCGACTCGCTGCTCTGGGACCGGCGGCGCACCCGCCGGATGTTCGGCTTCGAGCACAGCCTGGAGGCCTACGTGCCCAGGGACAAGCGGGTGCACGGGTATTACGCCATGCCACTGCTGGCCAGGGGCCGCCTGCTCGGCCGCGTCGATCCGGTGCGCCGGGGCCAGACGCTGGTCGCCCGGCAGCTCTCGCTGGACTCGGCGGCGGCGGTTGGCCCGATGGCCCGGGCGCTCCGCGAGGCGGCCGAATGGGTGGGCTGCTCGGCGGTCGAAATCGGGCAGGTGAACCGCCCCGACCTCGCCGCGCGGTTGCGCAGCGCCCTGGCCTGACCGCCCGCCCCGCCGGGCTGCGCGGCAGGCGGTCAGCTGAACTCGATCAGCTTCTCCCGGACCGCGATCATGACCGCCTCCATCCGCGAGTGGATCTGCAGCTTCTCCAGGATGTTGCGCACGTGATTCTTGACGGTGTTCTCCGAGATGAACAGCTCCTTGGCGATATCCCGGTTGTTCATGCCCTTGGCGACGAGCTTGAGCACCTGCATCTCGCGGTCGGTGAGCTTGGGCGCTGGCACCTGCTCGGCCCGCTCCTCCTCCTGGTCCCGCCTGGCCAGGGTGGCGAACTCGGTGAGCAGCTTGGCGGCCATCGAGGGGTTGATGAGGGACTGCCCGCCGTGCACGGCCCGCACCACGTCAGCCACCTCGTCCAGCGGGATGTCCTTGAGCAGGTAGCCGCTCGCGCCGGCCCGGATCGCCTCGAAGAGATCCGCTTCCTCATCGCTGATCGTCAGCATGACGATCTTGGCACTGGGAGCCACTTCCTTCATGGCCCGGCAGGCCTCGATGCCGCTGGACTTGGGCATCCGGATATCCATCAGGACGACGTCGGGCAGTGACTCGCCGGCCTTCTGCACCGCCTCGGTGCCGTCGCTCGCCTCGCCGACGAGCTCGATGTCCTCCTCGGCGGCGAGAACCATCTCCAGCCCCCGGCGGAACAGTGCGTGATCATCGACGATGAGGGCGCGGATCGGATCGGAAGCCCGGGAATCCGCCGCCCCCGCGGCTGTGCCGGGGTCCGGGGTTACCGCGGGATCTCCGTCCATGGCGCCTCCTCCCTGACCCTAGGCTCGGACGTTGTCCTGCGCATGTTTGCTAACACGGCTCGGGCCGTGACGCCAGTGCCGCTGCACGTGATAGTTCTCCGCACACCACCAGGTTGTGCCGGGGATACTCGCACGGTGCCACCCACCGCGCTCGGTGAGCAAACTCTGGCGCAGCGGGGGGCAGCGCGCAAACCCGGGGGTCCGCAGGCGGGTCCGCGGCAGCCAGCGGCCCCGTCGCTAACCAGTTAACCGTGACCTTCCGAGTGCTGGGGCAACTGGCCATTCGCTAACGGCCCGGGCCGCCGGACGGCCGCGGCCCCGGCGCCCTCGACGAGCCGGATAACCCCGTAGTCGTAGCCCCGCCGCCGGTAGACCACGCTGGGCAGCTGGCAGCCGGTGTCCTGGAACAAGAAGAAATCATGTCCGACGAGTTCCATCTCGTGCAATGCCCGGTCGATGCTCATCGGCGTCGCCGTGTGGAACTTCTCCCGCACCACTAGCGGGCCGTCCCCCTCCATCGGGATGGGCACGACGTCCTCCAGGTCCCACCCGCCGGCCGGCCAGCCCTCGTCCGCGCCCTCCGGCGTGGCGCCGATCTTGGCAGGCGGCCGGGCGCCGGGCGCCGGGCGTTCCGCGGCCCGGCCCGCGCTGAGCACGCCCGGGCCGGCCGCGCTGCCGGCGGCCGGCGCGGCGGCAGCCGGCGCCGCGGCCACTAGAGGGATGCCGTGCGCGGAATTCCGCGTCTTACGCCGGTCACACGCGCGCCGCACGTGCGTTTCCAGCTTCGCCATTGCCCGGTCCAGGGCCTGGAAGCGGTCGTCCGCGGCTGCCTCGGCCCGGACCACCGGGCCAC
Source organism: uncultured Actinomycetes bacterium (assembly GCA_963829725.1). Lineage (GTDB taxonomy): Bacteria > Actinomycetota > Actinomycetes > Streptosporangiales > Streptosporangiaceae > RYN-230. The sequence goes on from CAWHJW010000005.1 coordinate 640,961, forward strand.
GCGAGTACACGGTCAGTTCCACCCGCTCCCGCTGGGCGGACTGCCGCGGGTTCCGCTCCAGGGTGACCTCCACATCGATGCTGATCGTCTTCTGATCGAGCTTTACGATCTTGGTCAGCTTGGCTGTCGCGTACTCACGGAAGCGGTCCTGAACAGCGGTTCGCCGACCCCGGAAGATGATGTCCACGTGGGAAACCCCCTTCGAGCGATCTGATGTGGCGGCACCCGCCCGGCCGACCTGGTCTTCGTCCCCACATCCGCCTGCTGAGGGATTCGCGGCCTGTTGCCACGCGGCCCTTCTCCCGGTCGGTGGACACCAGATCCTCCGGCGGGGCAGGACTTACCTCTAAGCCGCACCGTGATCGGTCGACGACAAGTCGCCTTACGTGGGCCGTTTCGCCTGCGGCTGGCATCGGCTTGCCAAGCTGGGCCCCCCGCTGAGGGCGGGGAACCCTGCACGGCGCAACCACGGACCCGGGCGGGTGCCATAGGACGACGCTAGCCTGCCCCGGCCTGGATGTCAGGAGCCGGGAGTGTCTTCTTGGACACTCCCTGGTATCCGGGCAGGTAAAGCCGGAGGGACGGACCGGGACGTGCCGGACACTGCTCACCCGGGGAATACGGGGTCATGGCCGGGCACGAACTGGCTCCACAGTTCGCCGAGGCCGACGGTCTTGGCCAGGTACCCGGTCTGCAGCCCGGCGAACACGCTGTTGCGCGACCCGGCCGCGGCAATCGCCTCCATGCCTAGCTCGATGCCGTAATAGCTCGACCGGTCCCCGTCGACCGGGACCTCTTCCACCTCCGTCCCGGCGGCCGAGGCGTTCACCACGAGAAGGTGATCGGCGTCGTACCAACTGAGTGCGATGGGTGCGGCGAGGTCCGCGCCGACCTGGGTGGCCACGGACAACGTGACCTGGGCCTCGGTGCGCACGCTGGCCGCGGCCCGCACGATGGCCGCCAGCAGCACCTGGGGTCCCGACGCGGTGTTGACGATCATCGCCGTCCGCACTCCGTCGGCGGCCACCCGCAGCGCGGATACCTGTTTCGCGCCGGCGGGCAGGGCGACCGAGACCGGCGCGCCGCCGACCGCGCTGAGCACCCAGACCCGGGCCCGGCCATGCTGGCTGCCGGCGATCCACAGGTTGTCGCCGCTGTCCCAGCTCAGCGCGCTGACCGTGACACCGGTCAGCTGGGCTCGCAAGCCGCGGGCGGATACGCTGGCGTGCTGCCGCGCGGCCGCCGCCAGATCCTCGGTGTACACGGTGGCCGCGCTGGCCGGCCCGGCGACGCCCGCCAGGTACCTCTGGTCCGGCGAGACCGCGATGCCGCTGAGCGGGGTCGCGCCGGTCCCGGCCACGCCGGGCACGGGGATGCTGGCCGGGCCCAGGCCGCGGAGCACCCGGGCGGCGCCGCCCGCGGTCAGGAAGTAGAGGTTCTGCCCGGCGGCCGGGTTCAGCGCCGGCTGCGGGTAGTCGCCGCGGCTCTGCACCGCGTCGTCCGCGCCTGGCGGGGTCCAGGCCTTCCCGTTCACGTACAGCTTCACCGCGCTGATCGCTGAGGTGTGGAAGCCGGGGCTGGTCAGCGTCCAGACCAGCTGAGCCGATATCTGGGCCAGGCTGGACTGGGTGGCGTCGGCCCGCGGCAGGCCCAGGCTCACGATCGCCGTCCTGCTGCCGGGTGGTACCTCGACCGGGCGGAGCAGGTGGGCGGACGGCGGGAACGCGGACAGCACGCCGTCGGCCAGCCAGCCCTGCGGGCTGGCGCGCAGCGCGTTCACCAGGTCGCTGGCCAGGCTGGTCGTATCGACCGGCACGAACACCGGGTCGGGCACCAGGTGCTTGCCGCTCGGGTCCAGGTAGTACAGGTCCCGGGGCTGGTAGGCCAGCTGGAACAGGTCCTTGGTGAGCAGCAGCTCGTGCGAGATCCGGCCGTCGCCGCCGGTGGGCAGCCGGGCGATCCGCCACTGGCCGTGCACCTTCGCCAGGGTGAATCCCTGCTGCTGCTCCGCCTGCCGGCCGGGCTTGGGAATGTACTGGCCGCTCGCGGTGACCTGGCCCAGCACCTGCACGCGGATCTGGACGTCGGCGGTGGGCGAGCCGAACGGGAAGGAGGTCGGGCCGGGTGTGGGCGGCTGCGCGATCACCGTGACCGCCGGCCCCGGCCCCGGCTGCCACGAGGCGTTGGCCGCCCGGGTGAGATACTCCCGGGCCACGGCGCGGTGGTCGAAGAAGTCTGCGCTGGCCAGGATGAAGTTGACCACGACCTGCGCGGGGCTCCAGCCGTCGTGCGGGCCGTTCATGACCAGCCCGCAGCAGTCGCTGCCCTGCTGCTCGCCGCCCACGCCGGACGGCTGCTTGGTGGACTGCAGCAGGCCGCTGGCCGGCACGTTGGCGCACCCCGCCGCGAGGACCAGTACCGCCACCGCGAGGACAGCAGCCAGGCGGCAACCCGTCACCCGGCGAACCCGGCGGGGCGGCCGTTGGCGCCCCCGGGCCCCGTGCCAGTCAGCCATCGGCTGTGCCCGCAGTGGCTGATGCCGCACCGGCAGCGCCCGGGCCCGCCGGCCCGGCACCGAGCAGCCCGGCACCGGCCGGCCCCGCACCCAGCGGCCCGGCACCCAGCGGCCCCGCACCCAGTGACCCGGCACCCAGTGACCCGGCACCCAGCGGCCCGGCACCCAGCGGCCCGGCACCGGCCGCGGGCTCGCCGGCGGTGAGCGCCACTGGCGCCCGGATCAGCTCCGGCCCCGGCTCAGCCTCGTCCGGGCCGAGCGGGAGCGGGGAGCCGATCAGCTCCTCGCCCGCCGTCCTCGGCACGGTCAGCCGGAAGACGCAGCCCTTCCCGCACTCGCCCCAGGCCTGCAGCCACCCGTTGTGCAGCCGGGCGTCCTCCAGCGCGATGGCCAGGCCGAGCCCGGTACCGCCGGTGGTGCGGGCCCGGGCCGGGTCAGCGCGCCAGAACCGGTCGAACACCATCTGCTGCTCAGCCGGCCCGAAGCCCACGCCATGGTCCCGGACCGCGACCGCGACCGCGTCCCGGTCGCCCGCGACCGTGACCACCACGTCGCGTCCCTCCCCGTGCTCCACCGCGTTGTCCAGCAGGTTGCGCAGGATGCGCTCGACGCGGCGCCGGTCCACCTCGGCGACACAGGGCTCCGGCGGCAGCCGGAAATCGATCCGGGTCCCCCGCCGGGCGGCGAGCTGCTCGGCGTCCGCCGCCGCCCGCCGGACCAGGTCGCACACGTCGGCGGACTCGGCGTCCAGGGTAGCCGCGTTGGCGTCATAGCGGCTGATCTCCAGCAGGTCGGCCAGCAGCGCCTCGAACCGCTCCAGCTGGCCCTCCAGCAGCTCCGCGGACCGCGCCGCGGCCGGCAACAGGTTGTCCCGCCCGGCGAACAGCACGTCGGCGGCGATCCGGATCGTGGTGAGCGGGGTGCGCAGCTCATGAGACACGTCGGAAACGAACTGCCGCTGTACCTTGGACAGCTCCTCCAGCTGGTGCAGTTTCTCCTGCAGGCTGGCGGCCATGTCATTGAAGGACCGGGCCAGCGCGGCGAGATCGTCGGTACCCCGGACCGGCATCCGCTGCTCCAGCTGCCCGTCCGACAGCCGCTTGGCCGCCGCCGCCGCTTCCCTGATCGGCACGACCACCCACCGGGTCACCAAGGAGACGATGCCCACCAGCAGGACGACCAGGGCCAGCCCGCCACCGAGCATGGCGCGCTGCACCAGGGCCAGGGTCTGTTGCTGCTGCTGCAGCGGGAACACATAGTAGAGCTGGTATTGGCTGGTGATCACCCCACCGATGGCCAGCCCGGGCACGGGCGGCCGGCCGTCGGTGTAGCGGATCTCCGTGGGCGTGGACAGCAGCTGGTCGGTCCGGCCGCCCTGCTGCTCGTCGAGGACCTTGCTGATCAGCGACTTCGGCACGCTGGCCAGGCTCAGGTGCTTGTCGCCGTAGGTGCCGCCGAACGCCGAGCCCCCGGACGGGGTGGTCAGGATGACGACGACGAAGGTGTCCCCAGGGCCGCTCAGCGCCTGCAGCTGGGAGGTCAGCGCGAGCAGCGCTTTCACCCGGCCCGCGGCTGGGCCTTCCAGGCCGGCATCGTCCTTGGCGGCGACCAAGCCCCCGCCGATCTGGTGCGAGGCCGACGTCCGGGCGCCGTTCAGCAGCCCGCTGGCGATCTGCTGGACCAGGAAGAAGCCCAGCACCGTGGCCACCACCACGCAGATGACCAGGGTCGTGGCCGCCACGCGGAGCTGCAGCGAGCGGTTCCAGCGGCGGCGCATCTGCGCGGCGAGCTTCCGGGCCCGGCGCTGCCCGGCCCGGATCGCACGGCGCGCCCCCGGCGGCAGCCGCCGCGCGGCGCGCCTGACGAGCAGGGCGAGCCGGGAACCTTCCGCCACCCCGTCCCGGCCCCGGACCGCGGCGTCGCCGCCGCTCACGGCGAGGGCGGGCGGCGGCAGGGCGCTGCTGCGCGCTCGCCCCGCCTCGCTGCTGCTGCTCGCTACCCCCTCCATGGCCCTTCTCCATGCTGAACGCCAGTGCGCCCGCCCCGGCCCTGCGGCAGGCTCATCCCTGGTCAGGCGGGCCCCGCTTTGTAGCCCACCCCTCGCACTGTGACCACGATCTCCGGGTGCTCCGGGTCTTTCTCGATCTTGGCGCGGAGCCGCTGCACGTGGACGTTCACCAGCCTGGTGTCGGCCGCGTGCCGGTAACCCCACACCTGTTCCAGCAGGACCTCTCTAGTGAACACCTGGCGCGGCTTGCGGGCCAGCGCGACCAGCAGGTCGAACTCCAGCGGAGTGAGGCTGACCGGACGGCCGTTGCGCTTCACCGAATGCCCGGCGACGTCGATCTCCACGTCAACGATCTGCAGCATCTCGGGGGCGGGATCGTCAGTGCGGCGCAGCCGGGCGCGGACCCGGGCGATCAGTTCCTTCGACTTGAACGGCTTGACGATGTAGTCGTCGGCGCCTGATTCAAGCCCGAGCACCACGTCCACCGTGTCGCTCTTGGCGGTGAGCATGACGATGGGCACGCCAGACTCCGTGCGGATCTGGCGGCAGACATCGATCCCGTCGGCGCCCGGCAGCATGAGGTCGAGCAGCACCAGGTCGGGATGGGTCTCCCGGAAAACGTCCATCGCCTTGTCCCCGTCGGCGACGAACGTGGGCTCGAAGCCCTCGCCCCGGAGCATGATGCCAAGCATCTCGGACAGAGCAGCGTCGTCGTCGACGACGAGCACGCGACCTTTCATGGGCCTCATAGTTCCACGGAAATATCGGGCCGGGCACAGTTCAGCAAAGGCTGGGCATCACCCAGCAGACGCAGCGTACCCGCAGTAACCGGCTGGGCGACACCACGCTCCGTCACCAGAGCCGTGATGAGGCCACCCGGAGTGACGTCGAAGGCCGGGTTGTACGCGGGACTGCCCGGCGGCGCGAGAGAGTGCCCAGCCAGCGTGGTCACCTCCTCGGCCGGGCGGTGCTCGACCACGATGGCCGCACCATCCGCGCTGTCCGGGTCGATGGTGGAGACGGGAGCCACCACGATGAACGGGATCTGGTGACGCCGGGCCAGGACGGCCAGCCCGTAGGTGCCGACCTTGTTCGCGACACTGCCGTCCGCGGCAATCCGGTCGGCCCCGGTGAGCACCACGTCCACCGCGCCGCTCGCCATGAGTGACGCCGCCGCGGAGTCCGGCAGCACCGCGTAATCCAGGCCCGCCCGGCGCGCCTCATACGCGGTGAGCCGGGCGCCCTGGAGCAGCGGGCGCGTCTCGTCCACCCAGACCTTGGCCAGCCGGCCAGCCCGGTGCGCCGCGAGGATCACCGCGAAGGCCGTGCCGCTGCCCGCCGAGACCAGCGCGCCGGTATTGCAGTGGGTGAGCACCCGCGCCCGCGGCGGCAGCAGCCGGAGGCCATGCTCGGCCATGGCCGCGCTGGCCGCGGCGTCCTCCGCGGCCACCGCCCGGGCCTCGGCCAGGGCGGCCTGCGCGGCTGGCCCGGCACCGGCGTCCCGGGCAGCGGCGTAGGCGGCCAGCGCCCGGCGGACTCCCCACGCGAGGTTGACCGCCGTCGGCCGGGCGCCGGCGATCGCCTGCGCCGCGGCCGGCACGTCTTCGCCCCGCGCGGCGGCAAGGGCCACGCCGAACGCCCCGGCCACCCCGAGGATGGGCGCGCCGCGGACCACCAGGCGCCGGATGGCGTCCACCAGCTGCGGGACATTGCGGCAGGTGAGCACGACCTCCTCGGCGGGCAGCCGGGTCTGGTCGAGCAGGTCGATCGCCGGGCCGCCGGGGCCGCCGGTCCAGCGCAACGTGGGCAGGTCCATGTCACCGAGTGTGCCCCGGCGGCGCGAGCCGGTTGACGGCGCGGCCGGCTGCGCGCGCCACCCGCCGCGAGGCGCGGTGCCTCAGTGCACCGGGGGCCGTTACGCCGCCCGGCTTCATGGCGGCACCGGATCATGCGAGTATGGGCGCGAAAACGGGGCGGGGGAACCCCGTCAACGGCGAGTAGTTCGGCGGCATCATGGCGCGGCGTAGCGTGCGGCGCGGCCGCCGCCAGGGAGAACCATGACAGACAGTCCGCCGCCGGACGAGCACGGGGAAGGCCAGCCAGCGCCGCCGCAGCCCTGGTTCCCGCCGGCCGGTGACCAGGCTGCCCCCGGCCAGCCGCCGGCGGGACCGCAGGACGGGCGGCCGGCGGGACCGCAGGACGGGCCGGCGGGGCCGGGGGGCACGGCAGGCGGCGGATCAGCCCCGACCGGTTACTGGCCTCCGCCCTCGGGTTACGGATCGCCCGGCCCCGGTTATGGCCAGGCGCCCAGCTATGGGCCGCCGCCCCATGGCCAGCCGGGCTACGGGCCGCAGGGCTACGGGGCACCCCCCGGGCAGTGGCTCCGCTACGGCGAGGCCACGCCCAAGCCGGGCGTCATCCCGCTCCGGCCGCTCGGGCTGGGCGAGATCCTGGACGGGGCGTTCGCCACCATCCGGCGCAACCCCAAGCCGGTCCTGGGCATCGCCGCCATCGTCATGACGGTCGCCTCCATCGCCACCACGGTCCTGTCCCGGGCGCTGCTCAACCTGCCGAACCCGGGCAGCCAGATCACCTCCCGCCAGGCTGCGCACCTGCTCGGCCAGTTCCTGTCGGGCGCGATCCCGCTGCTCGCCGCGCTCGTGCTGCTGACCATCATCGTCCGGGCCCTGCTGGCCGGGCTGCTCGCGCCGATCATCGCCCGGGAGACCGGCGGGCAGCGGATCAGTGCCCGGGACGCCTGGCGGGCCGCCGCGCCGCGGCTGCCCGCGCTGCTGGCGGCCACCCTGCTCGTGTTGCTGGCCAGCGTGGCTCCGGCGGCTGTAGTCCTGGCCATCATCGGGCTAGCGGCGCTGGCCAGCGCCCCGCCCGCCGCCCTGGCCCTCATCGCAGTGCCCGGCGGGCTGCTGGCGCTGGGCCTGGCCATCTGGATTCCCACCATGCTCAGCCTGGTCACCCCGGTGGTGGTGCTGGAGGGCACCGGGCCATGGCGCGCCCTGGCCCGGTCCTGGCGGCTGGTCTGGCGGAGCTTCTGGCGGGTGTTCGGCATCCTGCTGCTGGCCGAGATCATCGTCGGGGTGGCCGGGGGCATCCTGCAACTGCCGTTCACCGTCGTGGCCTCGGTAGCTGGCGGGAGCGGGCTCAGCCTGGGCTCAGTGATCAGCGTGCTGGGCAGCATCGCGGCCGGCACGGTGACGCAGCCGATCACGGCGGCCGTCACCGTGCTGCTGTACGTGGACCGGCGGATGCGCCGGGAAGGGCTCGACCTGGCCCTGAGCACCGCGGCCGGGAATGGTGGCCCACTGGACGAGGGCGAGTTCGCCGCCGCTTGGCGGCCGCCCGCCGCCACGGGACCGGTCCCGGCCTCAGGCCCGGTGCCTCCCCCAGGCCCGGTGCCCCCGGCTGGCCCGGTGCCGCCCGCCGCGGCCGGCCCCCCGCCGCCGTGGTGAACCCGGGCCCGATGCTGAGCCGTGTCCTCCCGGCTGGGCGGCCCGCCGCCGTCCGGGCGGGCCCCGGCCGCGCCCCCGGCCGCACCCCCGGCGGCGCCGCCGCTCCGCCGGTGAGCCGCCCGGCTGGGCAGCGGCTGGCCCGGGCGGAACTGTCCAAGTCGATCTACCACCGGCATCAGTCCGTGCCGCAACGGATCATGTCGATGCTCAGCTGGCTGCTCGGCCACCTGTACCAGGCAGGCCATTCGTTCCCCGGCGGCTGGTGGGCGGTGGTCGCGCTCACCGCCGTGCTGGTGCTGGCCGTCACCGCGGTGCTGGTCCAGGCGGGCCCGCTCGCCCGGTCGCGCGGGGGGAACCGCGAGCCAGGCTGGGGCGCACCCTTGATGTCCGCCGCCGGGCACCGGCAGCGCGCCGGGGAACTGGCCGCGGCGGGCGACTACTCCGGCGCCATCCTGGAGTCGGTCCGGGCCATCGGCCGGGAGCTGGAGGAGCGCGGCGTGCTCGATCCCCGGCTGGGCCGGACGGCCGCCGAGACCGCCGGGGAATCGGCGCGGGCCCTGCCGGGGGAGGCCGCGGCACTGCTTGACAGCGCGCGACTGTTCGATGACGTCTGCTACGGCGGCCGGGCCGGCACCGCGGACGGCTACGCGGCCGTCCGCGACCTGGACGCCCGGATCGCCGCGGCCGGGCCGGGGCTGGCGGCCCAGGCGGCCGCCCCGGCCACCGTTTCCGCGGGCGGTCCAGCATGACCCGCGCCACCGCCACCGAGGACACCACCACCGGGGATACCACCCGGCACGCCGCGACCCGGGACCGAGCACCCGGGGACCACACGGCGCCGGCCGCTGGCGGCCCGGCCCGGGTCCCCCGGGGGGCAGCCCCGGGCACCGCCCGGGGCTGGCGCGGCCCGCTGGCCCTGGCCGCCCTGGTCCTGCTCGGCGGCATCGTCGTCGTCCTGCTCCGGCCGTCCCCGTTCAACCGGTGGCTACCTGGACCCGGGCAACACCGCCGTGCAGGGCACCCGGGCCCTTGCCGACCTGCTGGCCCAGCGCGGCCAGCACGTGGCCCGGGCGGACAGCGTCGAGGCGGCGCGGGACGCCGCCGCCGGCCAGGCCGCCACGCTGGTCGTCACCAGTCCCTACCTGCTGAGCCCGGGCCAGCTCCGCGCGCTGGCCCGGCTCCCGGGCGACCTGCTGGTGGTGGAACCGGACAGCGCCGTGCTCAGCGTGCTCAGCCGGGTGGCCCGGCCGGGTCACCCGGCGGCCGCACCCGGCCGGGCCGTCACCGCGGGGCCGCAGGTCAGCGTGGCGGGCGCTGCGCCGGACGGCATCACCGGGCCCGGCTGCACGCTGCCCGCCGCCACCAGGGCCGGCGCCGCCCGGATGGGCGGCGTGCTGATGCGGGTCACCGGCGCGGGCGGCTGGCGGTGCTACCCCGTGGGCGGCCGTCCGACCGTGGTCCGGTACGCCGCCGGCGGCCGGCTGGTCACCCTGCTGGGCAGCGGCGAGCCGCTGACCAACCGCTACCTGGCCAGCGGCGGTGACGCGGCGCTCGCGCTGAACCTGCTGCGCGGCCAGCCGCGGATCGTCTGGCTGGTGCCCGGCCCGCCGCCGCTCCCCGCAGCCGGCCCGAAGTCCCTGCTGCAGGAGATCCCCGGCCAGGCCTACCTGGTCGCCGTGCAACTGCTCATCGCGGCCGCGGTGACCGCCGGGTGGCGGGCCCGGCGGTTCGGCCCGCTGGTCAGCGAGCCGCTCCCGGTGGTGATCCGGGCCTCGGAAACGGTGGAAGGACACGGCCGCCTGTACCGTTCGCGGCGCTCCCGCGGCCGGGCGGCGGCGGTGCTGCGGGCCGCGGCGCTGCACCGGATCACCGTGGCGCTGGCGCTGCCGCCGGCCGTGCAGCCCGCGGCGGCCTGCGCCGCGATAGCCGACCGGACCGGCCGCGACCGCGCCGAGGTGCAGGCCGTCTTGTTCGGGCCGGACCCGCGGGACGACGCGGCGCTCGTCGCGCTGGGCCGGGACATCGATCGTCTCGAAAGAGAGGTGCGGACGCCGTGACCGCCGAACACCCGGCTGCAACCGGGTTTGCCCCGGCCCCGGACCCCGGCGGCCCGCGAGCTGCCCTGGAAGCGGTCCGCGCCGAGGTGGGCAAGGCCGTCATCGGCCAGGAGCCGATCCTCACCGGGCTGGTCATCTGCCTGCTCTGCCGCGGCCACGCACTGCTCGAGGGCGTCCCCGGCGTGGCCAAGACCCTGCTGGTCCGTTCCCTGGCCGCCGCCTTGTCGCTGCGCAGCACCCGGATCCAGTTCACCCCGGACCTGATGCCCGGCGACGTGACGGGCTCGCTGATCTACGACGCGAAGACCGCACTGTTCCAGTTCCGCGAGGGCCCGGTGTTCACGAACCTGCTCCTCGCCGACGAGATCAACCGGACGCCGCCGAAATCGCAGGCCGCCCTGCTGGAGGCGATGCAGGAGCGGCAGGTGTCTGTGGAGGGCAGCCCGCGGCCGTTGCCCGAGCCGTTCTGCGTGACGGCCACCCAGAACCCCATCGAGTACGAGGGCACCTACCCGCTGCCCGAGGCCCAGCTGGACCGTTTCCTGGTCAAGCTCACGGTGGGGCTGCCCGAGCGGGACGAGGAGATCGGCATCCTGGCCCGGCACGCAGCCGGCTTCGACCCGGCAGACCTGGCCGCGACCGGGATCAAGCCGGTGGCCGGCCCGGCGGACCTGGCCGCGGCCGCGGCCGCGGTGCGCGAGGTGCGGGTCAGCCCGGAGGTGGCCGGCTACATCGTGGACCTGTGCCGGGCCACCCGGCAGTCCCCGTCGCTGCGGCTCGGGGTGTCGCCGCGCGGCGCGACTGCGCTGCAGGCCACCAGCCGCGCCTGGGCCTGGCTGGCCGGCCGTGACTACGTCACCCCGGACGACGTGAAGGCGCTGGCCCGGCCGACCCTGCGGCACCGGGTCCAGCTCCGGCCGGAAGCGGAGATGGAGGGCGCCGTCCCGGACGGCGTGCTCGACGCCGTGCTGGCCACCGTGCCGGTGCCGCGGTGAGCCCGGCGGGATGGCGCTGACCGGCCGGGCCTGGCGCGGCCGCCCTCGGCGGCGCGCTGGTCGTGCTGGCCGTCCGGACGGTGCCCGCGCTGCTCGCCGTCAACGCCGTGCTGCTGGCCGCCATCGGGGCCGACCTGCTGCTGGCGGCCAGCGTGCGCGGGCTGCAGATCACCAGGTCCGGCGACGCCCGGGCGCTGCTGGGCGAGACGGCGGCGGTCAGCGTCACGGTGCGCAATCCCGGCCGCCGCCCGCTGCGGGCGGCGGTCCGGCCGCTCTGGCAGCCGAGCGCCCGCCCGGCGCCGGGGCAGTTCGCGCTGCGCCTCCCCGCGGGCGGCCAGGGCAGCGTGACGGCCATCCTCACCCCGGACCGCCGGGGCGAGAAGATGTCCCCGGGAGTGGTCGTCCGCTCGTTCGGGCCGTGCGGGCTGGCCGCCCGCCAGGGCTCACACCCGGTGGCGTGGTCGGTGCGGGTGCTCCCGCCGTTCCGCAGCCGACGGCACCTGGCCGAGAAGCTGTCCCGGCTGCGCCAGCTCGAGGGGCAGCACCGCTCGCTGCTGCGCGGGCCGGGCACCGAGTTCGACTCGCTGCGCGAGTACGTGGTCGGCGACGACGTCCGGTCGATCGACTGGCGGGCAGCGGCCCGGCGCGGCGACGTCATGGTGCGCACCTGGCGGCCGGAACGCGACCGGCGGATCCTGGTGGTCCTGGACACCGGCCGGACCTCGGCCGGCCGGGTCGGCGGCATCCCGCGGCTGGACGCGGCCATGGACGCGACGCTGCTGCTCACCGCGCTGGCGGCGCGGGCCGGGGACCGGGTTGACCTGATCGCCTTCGATCGCCGGCTACGGGCCCGGGTCATGAGCGCGCCCCGCTCGTCGGTGCTGGCCTCGTTCACGGCCGCGATGGCGCCGCTGGACGCCGCGCTGACCGAGACGGACGCACCCGCCCTGGCCAGCATGGTGCTGACCGTGGCCCGGCACCGTGGCCTGGTGGTGCTGTTCACCGACCTGAACCCGGCCGTGATCGAGGAGAGCCTGCTGCCCGCGCTCGGCGCGCTGGCGGCCAGGAACCGGCTGATGATCGCCGCGGTGGCCGATCCCCGGCTGGGCGAGATGGCCGCCGCCCGGGGCGGCGCGGCCAGCATGTACGACGCAGCCGCCGCCGAGTGGGCGCTGGCCCAGCGGCAGCGGATCACCTCGCTGCTGCGGCAGCGGGGGGTGCAGGTGGTGGAGGCCCCGCCGGACCGGCTGCCGTCCGCACTGGCCGACGCCTACCTCGCGGTCAAGGCGGCCGGGCGGCTCTGATGCCGCCCGCCACCCCGGCTCTCGCCGGTCAGCCGGCCACGGGCGCCACGTCCGGCGCGTACTCCATGTCCGCGCTGCGGCCGGCCGCCACGGCCCGGCGGCCGAGCACGATCACGTAGCCGAGGAAGGCCGCCTCGGCGACCGCGCCGATGCCGATCCGGGCCCACGCGGGCAGCGGGGAGGGCGTCACGAAAGCCTCGATCACCCCGGACACCAGCAGGACCACGATCAGCCCCAGCGCGATGGTGAGCGAGGACCGGCCCTCCTGCGCCAGGGCCCGGCCGCGGGGCCGCGGGCCCGGGTCGATGATGGACCAGCCTAGCCGCAGCCCGGTCGCCGCGGCCAGGAACACCGCGGACAGTTCCAGCATCCCGTGCGGCAGGATCAGGCTGAAGAACAGCATTCCCTTCCCGTGCGCGACCATCAGGCCGCCCTCCACCCCGGCGTTCGCCGCATTCGCGAACAGCACGACCAGCGTGGGCAGCCCGAGCACGATCCCGAAGATCAGCGACTCGGCGGCGACCCACACGTTGTTCGTCCAGACCTTGGCGGCGAACGAGGTGGCCGCGTGCTGCGAGTAGTACTGCTGGAACTGGTGGTTCACCAGTTGCTGGACCTGGGAGCCGGGCAGCAGCGCTGCCTGGACGGCCGGGGATCGCGCCACCCACCATCCCAGCAGCACCCCGACCAGGACGGAACCGCCGGCCGTGGCGGCCCACCACCACCGGACGCGGTAGGCCATGGCCGGGAAGGACACCAGTGCGAAGCGGGCCACCACCGACCAGGCCGGGGCGGGTGAGCCGGTCACCGCGGCCCGGGCGTGCGCCACCCGGCCGGACAGCCGGGCGACCAAGGCCGGGTCATGCCCGGCGGAGCGCAGCGCGGACAGGTGGGTGGCAGCCCGCTGGTACAGCGTGACCAGTTCATCGACCTCGTCACCGGTCAGCCGGCGCCGCCGCCGGGCCAGCGCGTCCATCCGGGCCCAGCCCGCCTGGTGCGCGGCCACGTACGCCTCGACGTCCACCCCAGGAGACTACTGGCTGCCGCCCCGGCCCTCCGGGGCTCCGGGCGGCTAGCCTTGGGGCGGAATCAACGGACATGGGGGCATGCGTGGCCGAGGTGATCACCGGGGAGGCGGTCGTCCTCGACGTGCCGTTCGCCCGGTTCCCCAGCCGCGCGGTGGCCCTCGGCATCGACGTGACGGTGCAGCTGATCCTGCTCGCCCTGCTGAGCGGCCTGGCCATCGCGGCCGGCCTGGACGGCGGCCTGGACCCCGCGGCGGTCGCCGCGATCGGGCTGGCGGTCACGGCGGCGATCATCGTCGGCTACCCCACCGCCTTCGAGACGCTGAGCCGGGGCCGGTCCCTGGGCAAGCTGGCCATGGGGCTGCGCGTGGTCAGCGAGGACGGGGGCCCGGAACGGTTCCGCCAGGCGCTGATGCGGGCCCTGGCGGGCGTGCTGGAGATCTGGCTGACGCTGGGGTTCCTGGCCCTGGTGACGTCGCTGCTGTCGAGCAGCGGCAAGCGGCTCGGTGACATCTTCGCCGGGACCTTCGTCATCACGGCGCGGCTGCCGCGGCAGCCGCCCGCCACCGCCCCGCTGTCGGCGCTGCCCCCGTGGCTGGCCGGCTGGGCGGCGACCCTGGAACTGTCCGGGCTCAGCGATGCTACCGCGGAGACCGCCCGCCGGTACCTGAGCCGCTACTACGAGCTCAGCCCGGCCGCCCGGACGGAATTCGGTGCCCGGATCGCCGCGGCGGTGGCCAGCCAGGTCAGCCCGGCCCCTCCCCCGGGCACGACGCCGCCCGACTACCTGAGCGCGGTCCTGGCCCAGCGGCGGGGACGGTACGAGGCCAGGATGACCGGGCAAGCTAGCCTGGGAGGGCACAGCGGACCTCCGGGACCGGGGACGCCCGCGGCGGGACGCGCGCCGGCCGGGCCGGGCGCGGGGCGGTCGGCCAGCGCACCGCCGGCCGGGCCGCCCGCAGATGCGCCGGGACGGCCCGGAGGCTTCCAGCCGCCCCGGTAACCGCGCTCCCCGATGACCGCGCTGTGCTGACCAGAGCGAGGTGACCGGCCCGATCAGGATGAGCGGGGTGCCCTCGACGCGGTGGCGCCAGATCATCGTGACGCTCGTCGCGGTGGGTGGCCTGGCCGCGATCATCGTGACGAACCGGCACATCCTCGCCCAGTCGCTGCGCACCCTGGCCCATCTCGACTGGTGGTGGGTGGCGGCGGCGCTCGCCGCCGAGGCGGTGTCGCTGGCCACCTTCGGGATCAAGCGGACCATCCTGCTCCGGGCCGAGGGCGACCGGGCCACGCTCGGCTCGGTGACGGCCATCACCTACGCGGGCAACGCGCTGTCCATGGCGGTGCCATTCGCCGGCGCCCAGCTGGCCGCCGTCTACTCCTACCGCCAGCTGCGCGGCCGGGGCCTCGGAGCGCCCATCACCAGCTGGGCGCTAGCCGTTTCGGCCATCGTGTCCTCCTCGGCCCTGGCCGTGGTCCTGGTGGCCGGGGCCCTGGCCGGCGGGGAGCCGGCCGCGACCGTGGCCGGCCTGCTCGGCGCCGCGGTCTTCTTGGTCCCCGGGGTGACCGTGCTGCTGGCCCTGCGCTACCGGGCCGCCCGGGCCTGGATCCACCGGGCCGCCGCGACGGTCCTGCGCCCGGTGCACCGGCGGCTCGGCCGGGCGTGGACCGAACCGGCCACGCTGGAGAAGTTCCTGGACCAGGTGGCGAGCATCAGCCTGCCGGGTTTTCGTTATGCGCAGGTATTCGGCCTCGCCATGCTGAACTGGCTCGCCGACTGCGGATGCCTGGCCTGCTCGATCCTGGCCACCGGGCGGCCGGTGCCCTGGCACGGCCTGCTGCTGGCCTACGGGGCGGGCGCGGCGGTGGGCAGCTCGGGCCTGTCCCCGGGCGGCTTCGCGCTGGTCGAGATCACGCTGACCGCGGCGCTGACCGCGGCCGGGATGACGGCCTCGGCCGCGCTGGCCGCCTCGATCGCCTACCGGCTGATCAGTTTCTGGCTGATCCTGATCGGCGGCGGCATCTCGCTCATCGTGCTGAGCCGCCGCGTCCCGCGGGAGGCCGCCTCCGGGCCGCCCGAGCCCGAGCCCGCCTGCCGCGCCCCCGGCTCCCGCTGATGCTCAGGGCTGCTGCCAGGAGTCCAGGTAGACCCGCTGGGCGTCGGTGAGCTCGTCGATCTCGGTGCCGGTCGCGGCCAGGGCCAGCCGGGCCACCTCGTCCTCGATGCCGGCCTGCACCAGGTGCACGCCGGGCAGCAGGCTGCCGTGCTCCCGGGCTAGCCAGGCGAGCACCAGGGCCTGCCCGGCGAAGGAGACATCCATCACCGCGGCCGGGTTGCCCTCGGCCGCGACCAGGTTGACGATCCGGCCCTCGGCCAGCAGCAGCAGCCGCCGGCCGTCGGCAAGCAGGTACTCATCGGCGTGCGGCGCCGCGTCGTGCTCCACGCTGACCGCGAGGCCGGCCAGCGCCCCGAGGTCCACCTCGACGTCGAAGTGCCCGGCGTTGGCCAGGATGGCGCCGTCCCGCATCACGGCCAGGTGCCCGGCGGTGATCACGTCACGGGACCCGGTCGCGGTGATGAACAGCTCCCCGACAGGCGCGGCGGCGGCCATCGGCAGCACCCGGTAGCCCTGCATCATCGCGTCCAGCGCCCGGACCGGGTTCACCTCGGTCACGATGACCTGGGCGCCGAGGCCGCGGGCCCGCTGGGCGATGCCGCGCCCGCACCAGCCGAACCCGGCGACCACCACGGCGCGGCCGGCCAGCAGCATGTTGGTAGCCCGCAGGATGCCGTCCATGGTGGACTGGCCGGTGCCGTGCATGCTCTCCAGCATCAGCCGGGTCCCGGTCGCGTCCGCGGCCACCGCAGGGAACGACAGCGTGCCCTCGGCGGCCATCCGGCGCAGCCGGATCACGCCCGCCGTGGTCGACTCGACACCCCCGGCGACCTTGCCGAGCAGGTCGGGCCGCTGTTCGTGCAAGGCCTCGACCAGGTCGCCGCCGTCGTCGGTGACCAAGTCCGGCCCGGCGTCCAGGGCTTGCTGGACGTGCCTGGCGTAGGCCGCCCGGTCGGCGCCGGCCCGGGCGAAGACCACGGCCGCCCCGCTCGCCTGCAGCGCCGCCGCGATGTCGTCCTGGGTGGACAGCGGGTTCGACGCGGCCAGGAACACCTCGGCGCCGCCCGCCCGTAGCGCGCCGACCAGGACCGCGGTCTCCGCCGTGACGTGCAGGCAGGCCGCGACCCGCAGCCCGGCCAGCGGCCGCTGTCCGGCGAACCGCCCGGTGATGCCGCGCAGCACCGGCATGGACCGCTCGGCCCAGCCGATCCGGGCCAGCCCGGCCGCGGCCAGCCCGGCGTCCGCGATGTCACCGGACGCCGGGCCGGGCCGCTGGCTCATCTCCGCACCACGGTCAGTAGCGGTAGTGGTCCGGCTTGTACGGGCCCTCCAGCGGCACGCCGATGTAGCTGGCCTGCTCCTTGGTCAGCTCGGTGAGCCGGACCCCGAGCGCGTCCAGGTGCAGCCGGGCCACCTTCTCGTCCAGGTGCTTGGGCAGCGTGTGGACCCCAACCGGGTATTCGTCCGCCTTGGTGAACAGCTCGATCTGGGCGATCACCTGGTTGGTGAAAGAATTGGACATAACGAAGCTCGGATGGCCGGTGGCATTGCCCAGGTTGAGCAGCCGTCCCTCGGACAGCACGATGATCGCGTGGCCGTCATCGAACCGCCACTCGTCCACCTGGGGCTTGATGATCATCCTGCGGACGCCGGGGATGCGCGCCAGGCCGGCCATGTCGATCTCGTTGTCGAAGTGGCCGATGTTCCCGACGATCGCCTGGTGCTTCATCCGGCTCATCTGCTCCGCGGTGATGACGTCCCGGTTGCCGGTCGCGGTGACGAAGATGTCCGCGGTGGCGACCACGTCGTCGAGCCGGGCCACCTGGTACCCGTCCATGGCTGCCTGCAGCGCGCAGATCGGGTCGATCTCGGTGATGACGACCCGGGCGCCCTGGCCGCGCAGCGACTGCGCACAGCCCTTGCCCACGTCGCCGTAGCCGCAGACGACCGCGACCTTGCCGCCGATGAGCACGTCGGTGGCGCGCTTGATGCCGTCGATCAGGGAGTGGCGGCAGCCGTAGATGTTGTCGAACTTGGACTTGGTCACCGAGTCGTTGACGTTGATGGCCGGGAACGCGAGCGTGCCGGACTGGGCCATCTCGTACAGCCGGTGCACGCCGGTGGTGGTCTCCTCCGTCACCCCGCGGATGCCCTCGACCATGGCCGTGAACCGGTCGTTCCGCTCGGCCAGCGACCGGCGGAGCAGGTCCAGGATGACCTTCCACTCGTCCGGGTCGTCCTCAGCGGCGGACGGGACGCCGCCGGCGCCCTCGTACTCGGCGCCCTTGTGCACCAGCAGCGTGGCATCACCGCCGTCGTCCAGGATCATGTTCGGGCCGTCGGCGCTGGGCCAGCTCAGCGCCTGGTCGGTGCACCACCAGTACTCCTCCAGGGTCTCGCCCTTCCAGGCGAACACCGGGATGCCCTTGGGGTCCTCCGGCGTGCCCTCCGGCCCGACGGCGATCGCCGCGGCGGCGTGGTCCTGGGTGGAGAAGATGTTGCAGCTCGCCCAGCGGACCTGGGCGCCCAGCGCCGCCAGGGTCTCGATCAGCACCGCTGTCTGGATGGTCATGTGCAGCGACCCGGTGATCCGGGCGCCGCGCAGCGGCTGTGCGGCCGCGTACTCCTCCCGCACGGACATCAGGCCCGGCATCTCGTGCTCGGCGAGCCGGATCTCCTTGCGCCCGAAGTCCGCGAGCGAGAGATCGGCGACTTTGAACGGCAGGGCTTCGGCGGGCATGTCACTCCTCGGCAGGGTCGTGGTGGGCGGTGCGCCCGGCCGGCTGCGGCATCAGCACGCGGCGGGCACGAGGTCGAGGCTATGCCACCGGCCCGCTCCGGCGCACGCGGCCAGCGCTGTTCTTGACAAAAGAATGTTAGATTTGCGCTCATGCGGATCACTGAGGCAGCCCAGCGGCTGGGCACGTCGGCCCGGATGCTCCGTTACCGGGAGTCGCTCGGCCTGCTCCCCGCGGCCCGCGAGCCCGCCCGGCTGCGGCGTCCGGCCCGCGCCCCGGCAGTCATCCGCCCCGGCCGCCCTGCTGGCCAGCCCGGCACGCCGGCCGGCGCACCCCCGGCCCGGCCACCCGCCCCGGCCGGTCCCGGAAGTCAGCCCGGCACGCGGGCCGGCGCACCCCCGGCCCGGCCACCCGCCCCCGGGGGCCCGGCACACCGGCAGTTCGATGAGGACGATCTGGCCATCGCGGCAATGGCCCTGGATGTTGAGCGGCGGCTGGATGTCAGCCCGGCCGAGCTGGCGTTCGGAGTTAAGGTGCTGGCCGATCCGGCCGTCCGGGCCCAGGTGGCCGGGCTCGCCCGGCGGCTCGGGCGGATCCCGCCACTGCCCGGCCGGGCCCTGGACTTCGAGCAGGAACGCGCCCTGCGCCTCCTCCGCGCCGGCCAGCGCGGCGCTCCCCTCACCCGCTGACCCGCCTCCGTCAGTGCGGTACCTTTCATTAGCGCGGTGCCTTTCAGACCGCCCGTGACACACTTTGCACCGCGCTGAGAGACGGCGGAGGGGCGGCGCTAGCGGCGGGGGCGGCGGCGGACGGCCCGGATGGCCGGGTCGGTGGCGTCGGCCCGGGCCGCGCGGTAGATGTCCGGCTCCAGGTAGATCATCTCCGCGATGGGGACCGCGCGGCGGATCCGGCGCTCGGCGGCGTCGATCCCGGCCGCGACGAGGGCCGCGCTGTCCGTGCCGCTGATCGCGATCTTCGCGGCGACCAGCAGGCTCTCCGGGCCCATGTGCAGCGTCCGCAGGTGGATGACGCACTGCACCTCGGGGCCGTCCTCGAGGGCGGTCACGATGGCCCGCTCCGTCTCGGCGCTGGCCGATTCCCCGATCAGCAGGCTCTTCATCTCCACGGCCAGCACCGCGGCGACGCAGCCGAGCAGCACGCCGATGGCCAGCGACCCGGCGCCGTCCCAGACCCCGTTCCCGGTGATCGTGGCCAGCGCCACCCCGGCCGTGGCGAACACCAGCCCGGCCAGCGCGGCCACGTCCTCCAGCAGGATGGCCGGCAGTTCCGGGGCCTTGGCCCGGCGGATGAAGGCGGTCCACCCGTTCCGGCCGCGGACCAGGTTGGTCTCACGCACCGCGGTGCGCAGCGAGAAGCTCTCCAGGCAGATGGCGATCCCGAGCACGGCGAAGGCCACCACCGGGGACCGCACCGGCTCCGGGCTGAGGATCTTGTGGATCCCTTCGTACAGCGAGAACAGCGCGCCGACGGTGAACAGGACGACCGCGACCACGAACGCGTAGAAATAGCGCTCGCGGCCGAACCCGAACGGGTGCTCCTCGGTCTGGGCCCGCTGCGCCCGGCTGCGGCCGAGCAGCAGCAGGGCCTGGTTGCCGCTGTCGGCCAGCGAGTGCGCCGACTCGGCCAGCATGGACGCCGACCCGGTGAGCGCAAACGCGACGATCTTGGTGACGGCGATGCCCAGGTTGGCCCCCAGGGCGGCCAGCACCGCGCGCAGGCCGCCCTGGTCACCGGAGTCCCCGTCCCCGGCCTGGGCCTCGCCCTGGGCCGCGGTCACCTAGGCGATCCTGTCCTTGAGGTCGCCGATCACGGCGACGGGCCCGGGGTCCAGGCCGGAGGCGATGCCCAGGTAGACGGCGGCGTAGTCGGTCAGCTGCACCAGGCTGGCCAGCCGGTCCAGGGGCTGGTCTCCCTCGGCGGCGAGCTCGGTGACCTCGATACCGCGCTGCCCGGCCAGGTCGGCCGAGGCCTTGCGCCTGCGCGCCACCTGCGGATGTTCCTGGCTGTCGGCCAGGATGACCAGGCGCAAGGGCACCGGCGGGCGCGGCTGTTCCTCGGCGTAGTTCACCGGGCCGCCGGCGGCCACGGCGCGAACGGGCCGTCGAACGCCACCACCTGGTTGTGGTGCGCCTCCGGCAGCACTCCGTGCACCGCCGGGTACTTCGCGTCCTCGCTCAGCTGGGCGGCGAACCGGGACGCGGCCACGCCCGCCAGCGGGGAGGTGCCCCAGATCATCGGCAGCGTGCCGTCCAGGTCCAGGGCGATGGACTTGGCCGGGTTGACGAACGACTCGCTGTCCGGGCGGCACAGGTGCGACACCCGTTCCAGGGTGGTGGCGGCGGACTCGAACCCGGCCGTCGTGACCTCGGCGAGGCCGAGCCGTTCCGCGATCACCAGCAGGGGCACGGACAGCCCCCACAGGCTGGCCCGCAGCCGACCGGCCCGCTCGATGGGGATGAACGGCGCCCGGGCGTGCTCTGCCACCACGGCGAGCGGGGAGCCGGGGTCACCGACCGCCGCCATCGGGCAGCCGCGGCGCGCCGCCTCGGCCGCCACCGCCAGGGTCTCCTCGGCCGCCCCGGAGCTGGACACGGCCAGGACCAGGTCGGCCGCGCCGACCCAGCCGGGAAGCTGGTAGTCGTGCAGCGCGATGACCTGGGCGGCGCATCCCGGGCCGCAGATCGCGGCGAGCACGTCACCGGCGATCCCCGATCCGCCCATCCCGCAGACCACCACCGCCCGGGCCGGCCGGGCAAGACCACCGGGCTCAGATCGGTTTCCGTGACCGCCCGCAGCGCAGTGCGGATGTCCGCCGCCGCGGAGGCGACCTGGCGGAGCATCCCGCTGGGGTCAGCCGCCTCCAGCGCGGGCGGGTCGTCGAGGCGCTGCTGGGCGGTGAGGGTCACGGCTGCGCGGGCCGCCGGGCCTCGTCCACCAGCAGGACCGGGATGTCGTCCCGGACTGGGTAGGCCAGGCCGCAAGCCTCGCCGGTGCAGACCAGCTCGCTGGCCGCTTCGTCGGCGCGCAGCGGTGCATGGCACTGCGGGCAGGCGAGTATCTCGAGCAGCCAGTCGTCGATCTTCACGGGGTCTCCCGGTATGCGGTTGTCAGGGCCTCACCGCGCGTCCCGGCTCCCGGGCTGGCCGCCTGCCGGTCACCCTGGCTGGCCGCGCACCATGCCCAGCACCTCGTCGCGCAGCCTGAGCATAGTGCCCTCATCGGACGCCTCGGCGTTCAGCCGGAGCAGCGGCTCGGTGTTCGACGGGCGCAGGTTGAACCACCAATCCCCGCTGCTGATGGTCAGGCCGTCCAGCTCATCGGCGCTGACCCCGGGGCGGGCGGTGAACTCGGCGCGGACCAGCGCGGTGGTGGCGGCCTGGTCGGCCACCTCGCTGTTGATCTCCCCGGAGGCGACATACCGCCCGAACTCCGCCAGCAGCGCGGACAACGGGGCGTCCTGGGTGCCCAGGGCGGCCAGGACGTGCAGCGCGGCGAGCATCCCGGAGTCGGCGAACCAGAAGTCACGGAAGTAGAAGTGGCCGGAGTGCTCGCCCCCGAACACGGCGCCGGTCTCGGCCATCCGGGCCTTGATGAACGAGTGCCCGACCCGGGTCCGCACCGGCACGCCGCCGTGCTCCGTGATGATCTCCGGGACGGCCCGCGAGGTGATCAGGTTGTGGATGACCGAGGCACCGGGTTCCCGGGCCAGTTCGCGGACCGCGATCAGCGCGGTGAGCACGGACGGGGAGACGATGTGGCCGCGCTCGTCGATGACGAAGCAGCGGTCCGCATCCCCGTCGAAGGCGAGGCCGATGTCGGCGCCGGCGTCCAGCACCGCCCGCTGCAGGTCGCGCAGGTTCTCCGGCTCGATCGGGTTCGCCTCGTGGTTCGGGAACGTCCCGTCCAGCTCGAAGTAGAGCGGGACCAGGGTGAGTGGCAGGCCCTCGAAGACCTTGGGCACGGTATGGCCGGCCATGCCGTTGCCCGCGTCCGCCACGACCGTGAGCGGCCGGATGGCCGAGATGTCGACGAGCTTCTTGAGATGCTCCGCGTACCCGGACAGCAGGTCCCGCCGGCTGATGTCGCCAGGCGCCCCCTGCGGGGGCAGGCCGGCCATGGCCAGGTCGCGGATCTCGGTCAGGCCGGTGTCGGTGCCGACCGGGCGCGCGCCGGCCCAGCACATCTTGATCCCGTTGTACTTGGCCGGGTTGTGGCTGGCGGTGATCATGGCGCCGGGGATGCCGAGGCTGCCGCTGGCGTAGTAGAGCATGTCGGTGGAGCCGAGCCCGCCCTCGATCACGTCGGCGCCCTGGCTGGCCGCCCCCCGGCTGAACGCCTCGGCCAGCGGCGCGGAGGAGGTGCGCATGTCGTGCACGGTCACCACGCAGCGGGCCGCGGTGACCCGGGCGAACGCGGCGCCCACCGACTCGGCGACCTGCTCGTCCAGCTGATCCGGGACTATCCCGCGGACGTCATAGGCCTTGAAGATCTTCTCGTACTCGCCCACTGAGGCTCTGCCTTCCCTTCCGGGCCGCCGGGCCGTGGAGCCTGGTAGCCGCTGTCTGCCTGCTGCGCTGCGCGGCATGCGTGCGGTGCTGACCGCGGCGGGCCCGGCCAGGCCCGTCGCGCCGCCGATGACAATGCCGCGCCGGGCGCCATGCCGCCCGCTGCTTTGTCGGAAGTTGGCACACTGGCCGGGCACCGCCCGCATCCCCTCGGCACGAGGCGGCAGGCCCGCTGCGCCTGGCCCCTGAGCCTACCGGCCGGGCCGGGCCGCCGGGGCAGTCCAGCCGCACCGGGCCGCCCCGCGGCTGGCGGCCTCGGTCAGCTCATCCGGTCCCGGGTCTCGGGCGCGGAGCGCAGCACCCGGAGATGGCCGCGCCGGCCTACCTCGACGCCCTGGCCGACGGGCTCCCCTGGCGGGGGCAGCGCCGCCTCGCGGACCGCGTTGGCCAGGGCTTCCAGATCGTCGGATTCCGGCGGCACGGGGTCGACCGGGAGGCGGACGACCTCCCAGCCGCGCGGCGCCGTCAGCCGGTCAGCGTGCGCCGAGCACAGGTCATAGCAGTGTGGCTCCACGTACGCGGCGAGTGGCCCGAGCACGGCGGTGGAATCACGGTAAACGTACGTGAGCGTGTAGACGGCGGGATGCTTGCACGTCGGCCGGGAGCAGCGGCGCGCGCTCACTGGAGCACCCGCGGGGCGGCACCGGTCCGGGTTGTGGCGTGCTGCGGCGACCGGTGGGGAGAGGGGCCGCATGCAACGCTCACAACGGCTGACCGTACCCACCCGGGGGCGGTAACGCCACCACCCGGGGCACACTGCGCGATCGTGTCTCGCGCGCCGGTGCCGCGCCCCCGGAAAGGACCCGCGCCGCGGTGCCCGCTGCGGGCGCTACGCTCGGCAACTGTGCAGACCGGTGACGGGGGCGGCAGGGCACGCCGTCCAGCGATCAGGCGGCGGGACCGGCATGGCCGCGGGTTGCGCGGCGTGCTGGCCCCGCCTGGCGTGCCGCTGCACCGGAGCCGCTCGGAACGCTTCGACGAGCTGATCCTGGAGGCCGTGGCCCGGCTGGAGTCCCGCTGGGAGGCCCAGTTGTCTGGCGTGGAGTTCGCGGTGGAGGAGATCCCCCTCGCGGGGCAGCCCGGGACGACACCTGAATCCGTGCCGCTGGCCCGGCTCGACCCGGGCTCGCCGGGGAACCATGCCGGTGCGGCCCGGCCGCCCCGCATCGTGGTCTACCGCCGCCCGCTGGCCGCCCGCGCGGACAGTGAGGAAGAACTGGGCGAGATCATCTTCCACGTCGTGGTCGAGGAGTTCGCCCGGCTGCTCGGCATCGATCCCGAGGAGATCGACCCGGGCTACGATCCGGACGACTGACAGCGGCCGCTCAGCGGGCGGCACGGGCGTACGGCACGCGGCCGGGATGAATGCCGCGCCGGCCGCGTGGCGGCCGGCGCAGCGCCGCGTGGCAGGCCGGCGCCGGTCCCCGGTCAGGGGACGGTGGTGAGGGATGCGTTCCGGACCACGGGCAGCGGCACCGTGCTCAGGGCGGTCACGACCGGCTGCAAGGCCTGCAGCGCGCCGCCGGCGCCGTTGCCGGTGACCGCCCGGCCGGCGTAGACCGGCCCGGACCTGGCCGATGGCGTGAGCACGAGGGCGAACGGCATCCCGCGCCCGGCACCCGGGATGGCCCGGAGCTGGACGACGACGCTCTTGCCCGCGCTGATCTGGACCACGTGGCTCTGCCGGGCCGTGCCCCCCGAGGCGACCTGCATCACGGTGACCCGCGCGGCGCGCTGCGGGGCGGACAAGACGAGCGACGACGAGCGGGCCGGGCCGATCACGTTGTCCGCGACCACGCCCTGCTCCTCAATGGCCGGCGCGGCCGAGGTGAAGGACCCTGGTGATCCGCCGGAGCCGCCCGGGATCAGCATTGACGCCGTGATCGGGGTGTTCGCGGTCAGCCGGAGGGCGGCCGGGATACCGGCCAGCGAGGGCAGCGAGATCTCCGCCGCGGAACCGGCGGGCAGGTCGATCCCGGTCGCCCCGGTGGGCTGGTAGCTGCCTCGCGAGGTGACCGCCGTGACCTGGACGTTCGCGTCCTTCAGGCCGGGTACCGCCACGTACAGCTGGCGGGTTGCGGCGATGGCGGGCAGTCCGGGGATGACCAGCCGGGTCGCGGGCGGCTGGGCGGCAGGCAACCACGCGCCCGGGCCCGCTCCGGTGCTTTCCTGTACCGCCGCCACCACCTGCCCGACGCTGGTCCGCACGTGCAGGGTGATGGCCCGGGAATTGTGGAGCGTGGCCGCGAGCGTCTGGACGATCATGCCGTGCGGCGGCACGGTGATGCCGGTGTCCGTGGTCTCCTGCAGCGGGCCCGCGTCGGTGAAGATGTCCGCGTCCGCGTCGGCCGCCTGGCTGCTGGGGTTCATCAGGTAGAGCTGGATCCGCCCCGCGGTCCGCTGGCCGGGGCCGGCGAACCAGAAGTCGGTGCCGGGGCTGCCGCAGGCGGCGGTGGGCAGCCCGCCCGCGGTCTGCTCGACCTCCAGTCCCTGGGCCAGCGCGCCGGAGGCCTGGATGACGACACCGCCGCCGGCGGGCCCGGTGGGTACGGTGCCCGCCGCGGTCGTCCGCGCCTGGCCGCCCCCGGTGCCCCCTTTCCCGGTGCCCGCCGCCTTGGTGCCCGCCGACTTGGTGCCGCCGGCCCGGTTGGTGGGCACCACCGTGAACAGCGGCGAGCCCGGCTGGCCGCTGGCTTGCACCTGCGGGCCGGGAGTGGCACTGCCCGCGCCCGCCAGCCGGTTGACCGTCAGGCCGGTGGCCCGCGACACCGAGCCAGCGCCGGCCGGGGCGGACATGACCGCGATCCCGCTGCCGGGGCTGGCCGCCGATCCCGGGTCAGGGCAGACCCGGGTCACCGAGGTGACCAGCGCCAGCCGCGGCTGCTGCGGGGGCGTCCCGGCCGCGAGCGAGACCGTCCGGTGCAGTCCGGCCAGCCCGTACAGCGCACCCAGGATGACGATGACCGCCACGGCGGGCACCACTCCCGCGGGCAGCGCTCCGGCGCTCCGCAGGCCTTTCACGACTCACCATCCGCGGGCTCGCGGCCGGAGTCGGTGCGCCATGCCACGGGCACTTCGTCCGGGTCGGGATACCCGCCTGGACCCGGGTAGCCGCCCTGGCCCGGGTAGCTGCCCGGAGCGGGGTGGCCTTCCGCGGCCGGGTAGCCGCCCCGGCCAGGCCCCGCACCCGGCTGGCCTGGCCCGCCACTGGGCGGCAGCGGCGCCAGCTGGTCACCGCCCGCAGGGCCCAGGGCGCCGGTGTGGCCGCCATAGCCGGACGGCGCCGCCGCGGCCGGGCCGGCATCGGGTCCCGGGTAGCCGCCCGCCTCCCAGTCACCGCCGGGCGCGGGGTAACCGCCGGAATCCAGGTAGTCACCGGGCGGCGCGTACCCGCCCGATCCTCCGCCGCCTCGGCCCGGGTAACGGCTACTCCGCGGACCGGTGCCGCCCGCCGGGTAGCCCCGGGTCCCGGGGTAGCCACCAGCTCCGGACCCGGGGCTGCCCTCCGGGACGGCGTCGCTCCCGTACCCGGCCTCCCCCTGGTAGCCGGCCGCGCCTGGATAGGGGCCGGGGGCGGCCCGCCGGGCGGGAGCACGCCGGGAGGGTGGCGGCAGCACGTCATCATCCCCGGGCAGCCGCCCACGGCTCGGCCGCTGCGTGGCGGGAGGCTGGCCCGCGCGGCCGGGCGCCGCCGGTGCCAAGCCGTAGTCATCCGGTTCCGGGTAGCCCGCCCGGCGCCGCCCGCCGCCTGGGTAGTCCTCACCCCCGGGTGCGCCCGGGCCGCCGGGATAGTCCTCGCCGGCCCGGATCCCATCGCCGACGTACCCGTCCCCCCGCGGGGGCCTGGCGCGCGGTGGATACGGCCCGGATTCCGCGCGATCGCCGTCCGTCGCGTACTGCCCGGCAGCCGGCCGCCGTCCGGGTGCCGCCCCGCCGCCGGACCAGGCCCGCGGGCCGGTCTCGGCCCACGCCGGAGCACCAGCCGGGGCTTCGGCTTCAGCCGCGGCGTCCGCCTTGCCGCCGCGGCGCCAGCGCCTGCGCAGGCCGCGCTCGCCGGCCGGCTCCTGGGGGCCGGCCGCTGGCTCCGGGGGCCCGCCCGCTGCGTCCCCGGCTCCGGCCACCGCATCCAGGCCGGGGGCGGTGCCAGCGCGGGCGGCCGTCCGCGGCCCGGGCCTCCCGGCCCCGGCCGCGGGTTCCGGCCCGGGTTCCGGGCCGGGTTCCGGCCCGGGTTCCGGCCCGGGTTCCGGCCCGGGTTCCGGCCCGGGTTCCGGCCCGGGTTCCGGCCCGGGTTCCGGCCCGGGTTCCGCGGCCGCCTCAGCCCGCGCGCGACGGCCCGGCCGCCGCGATCCGGTGGCGGCGCCCGCTATCCCGGCGCCCGCTATCCCCGCGCCCGCCCGCGCGGCGCCCGCCAGCCCCGCATCCGCCACTCCGGAACCGGCCACTCCAGCGCGTGCTACCTCGGTCCCTGCCGCTCCAGCGCGCGGCGCGCCAGCTTCCGCCACTCCAGCGGCCGCCAGCTCAGCACCCGTCCGCCCGGCGGCGGCCCGTCCCACCAGGGCAGCATCCACCGGCCCCGCCTGGGCCGGCACGGGGTAGTCGTCCAGGTCCGCCCGGTCGGCTGGCTCGGCCCGGCCTGTCCGCTCCCGGCGCCCGCCGCCGGCCGCCCGCGAGCCCGGCTCCGCACGGCTCTCGCCGGGCATCCGGGTGCCGGGCAGCCCGAGAGCGAGCACCACCAGGAAGGCCAGCGCTTCCAGCGCGAGCAGCAGGTCACGGGCCAGGTCGTCATGGGAGATGTCCAGCGTCCCGCCGCCCGGTGGCAGCCGGAACGCTGCGGCCCAGCCGCCTGACGGAGGCAGCGGCTGCAACGGGGTGCCGTTGAGCGTGGCGCTCCAGCCCCCGGCCGGCTCGGCGAGGACAAGGGTCCCGCCGCTCCGGGGAGCGGCCGCGCCGGAGACATCCGCCGGCCCGGCGGAAACCGCGACCACGGCGCCGCCAGGCTGGATGACCCGGACCCGCGTGGCCGTTCCCGCCACCCTCCAGAGCTGGAAGGCCGGGGTCTTGCTGACCGGCCGCAGGGCGGCAATGTCGTTGAGCGTACTGGCCAGCGCGCCGCTGACCGGGGTGGGCAGCAGCACATAGCCGATGTCCAGCCCGGCCAGGGCCTGCCCCTCGTCCTCCGCGTCCTGGCCGTGCGGGGCGGCCAGCGTGGCCACCGCGGCGCTCAGGGCCCGCCGGGCCGCTGGCGGCTGGCTCAGGTCGGCCGCGCCGAGCAGCGGGTCGGTGTCACGGAGTACGTCGTAGCTCACTCCCCCGGCGCCAGCCCGCAGCACGAGGGTGCGCGGCCGCAGGCCGGTGTCGGCGGACACGCTGACGAACGCGGGCAGCACGGGACCGGCCGAGCCGACCACCGGGCCGCGGACACCGCCGGCCACCCAGGATCCGGCCGCGAGCAGCGGCGCGCTGGCGGCGGCGGCCGCGAGCAGCAGCGCAAGCAGGCCCCGCGGGCGGCGCCACTGCCCCGAGGACAGCGCGCCCGGCAGCATGTCGGCCGCCACCACGACGGCGAGCAGCAGCCCGGCCGCGGCCACGGCCAGCGAGATCCCGGGCCAGGCGGCGACCGGCGTGGTGACGCCGTCCGGGGTGACGAGGATCCGGCTGACCGCCACGGAAATCAGCAGGCCGAGCAGCGCGACACACCAGCCGGCCAGCACCAGGGACCGCCGGGCGGTCAGCAGCAGCGCGGCCAGCGCGGCCAGGACGAGGCCACCGGTCACCCAGAACGGCGGCAATCCGGGGCCGCCCGGCGAGAGCAGCAGCAGGGAACGCGCGGGCAAGTCAGGGATGGCCAGGCCGGGGACCTTCTGCCCGGCTTCCAGGAAGAGCAGGCCTGGGCGGCTGAGGAGCTGCACGGTCCAGGGCAGCAGCAGCACGGCTGGCGCCGCCGCGGCGATGCCGCAGTTGATCAGGGTCGCCCGGCTCCGCCTGCCGAGGGTGGCGGCCGCGCAGGCCGCCGCGGCGATGGCGATCACCCAGACCAGCGGGACGAACGCGGCCGCGACCGCGATGACGAGCCCGGTCGCCCAGGCGGCCCGGCGCGCCCGCCTGGGCGGCTCGGTGAAAATCCGCGCGGCCAGCACGCCGATCAGCGGGATCAGGGCGAAGACCAGGGCCGAGCCGAACCGCCCGGCGGCCACCGCGGCTATGCCCACGGGCAGCAGCGCATAGGCCGCCCCGGCCCACACGCGGGCGGCCACGGACCCGGTGATCCGCCGGGAGGCCAGGTAGGCGGCGAGCCCGGCCAGCGGGATGACGCCGATCATGATGACGTCGATGGCCAGCCACGGCTTGCCGCCGAGCACCGTGGCCAGTGCGGCGATCACGGCCAGGTACGGCGGGGTGGCGCTGACCGAGCCAATCCCGGCCGGGTGGAAACCCTGCAGGTATTCCTGCCACAGCGCGGACGCCCCGCCCCACGCCGGAGTCAGCGCGCCGCCGGTGAGCGTGCCGGCGCCGAGCAGCGAGCGCTCCGCGGCCAGCGCGACCACGGTCAACGCGGCAACCAGGAGGATCCCGGGGTTGGTCAGGATCCGCTGAGTCAGCCCATTGTCCACCAGCAGGTAATCGTCATCGTCATCGTCATCGGTGGCGTGATGGCTGCCCGCCGTGTCGATCTGGGTCGAACCGGTAGAACACGCTCGCGGCGAACTCGGCGAGCCTGCGGAACGACCGGCCCTTGGGCAGCTCACCGCGCAGCCTGCCGTAGGCGGCACGCCGCCCGCCGGACCGCTGCTGGCGGGCCTTGAGCACGCGCAGCGGGTGACCGAGCACCCAGCCCACGGCGGCGTACTCGTCCAGCGCGGCCCGCGGGCGCTTGGCCAGCAGGAAGAACACCGTGCGCAGGGTGGACAGCACCAGGTTGCCGACCAGCGCGGCCAGGGCCGGGCCGAGCGGCCGGTTCGCCAGCAGGGTCAGCAGCGCGTTCCGGCGGTCCATCCGGCGCGGGCGTGGCGCCGCCGACGGGAGCCGGCGGTTACGTGCCGCCGCCTCCAGGTGGTAAACGACCGCATCGGTGATGACCCGCACCCGGTGCCCGGCCTCATGCACCCGCCAGCAGAAGTCGACGTCGTCACGGAACAGCGGCATGGCCGGGTCGAAGCCGCCCAGCTGATCCCAGACGTCCCGGCGGACCAGCATGCCGGCGCTGTCCACCGCGAGCACGTCACGGTCGCCGTCGTGCTGCCCCTGGTCCACCTCGCGCGGCTCGATGCTGGTGACCCGGCGCCCGGCGCCGTCGATGGTGACGCCGGCCGCCAGCAGTACCCGGCGGTCGGCCCAGTCCATCACCTTCGGGCCCAGCACCGCGGCGGACCGGGCCTCGCCCGCGCCACGCAGCAACTGCTCGAGCGCGTCCTCAGCCGGCTCGCTGTCGTCGTGCAGCAGCCAGATCCATTCGGTGCGCTCGCCCTGGGCCGGGCCAGGCCCGGGCACGTTGGTGTTGGCGGCCCGGTGCCGCAGGGCCTGCGCGAGCGCCGCGCCGTACCCCGTCCGGCGGTCCATGCCGAACACCACCGACCGGCCGAGGAGCTCCGCGAGCACGGCTCCGCTGCGGTCCCGGCTGCCGGTGTCGACCGCGACGACGCGCTGCACCGGCCGGGTCTGGCCGAGCAGCGCTTCCGCGATACGCGGCAGCCACGCGGCCCCGTCATGAGCGACGATGACCGCGGTGACCACATGCTGGCCTGGCGCGTTAGTTGGCACGGATGTCCGCTTGCTGCTCAGAACGGGTCACCCGAGCACGTCCTGCCACACAGGCCGCTCAGGCCCCGTCAGGGGCGGGTACGCGGTGAACAATACGCGACCTGATGCCGACCAGGAGGGCACTCGCGGCGCTTCGCTGCACACCGCTACCCACCGCCGCAATCGCGGCTACTGACCGCAGTCTGGGACCGGCATCCGGCATCACATCCCGGCGCCAGGCAGCGGCCCCGCGGCCGGCAGTGCTGGGCGGCCAGCCGCCACCCAGCACTGCCGTCCGCCGAGCGCCCAGCCCCGCCGCCCGGCGCCGTTGTGCAGCCGCGCCGGGCGGTCACCGGGCTAGATGGCCTCGCGCTTCATCCGGCGGCGCTCCCGCTCGGACAGGCCGCCCCAGATGCCGAACCGCTCGTCGTGCTCCAGCGCGTACTCCAGGCACTCGGCCCTGACCTCACAGCCGCGGCACACCTTCTTGGCTTCCCGGGTGGAACCGCCCTTTTCGGGGAAGAAAGCCTCCGGGTCCGTCTGCGCGCACAAGGCGCGATCTTGCCAGCCCACTTCGCCAGCGTCATCCACTCCGATACCAAACCCACCGGGCGCCAGCGGGACGATGACGTCGGCCACAGCGCACCTCCTGCCCCTTCGATGTCTCGTGCCCTCTCCCCCGGAGCACAAGAACTACACGCTTGAAATTACACCCGCGTGTCTTGCATTGAGTCAAGCTGGATACGTGGTAGAGGCGGTGTTCTTGACCCTGATGAGCGGAAAGTCCGGGTGAGATTTCTGCTCACGTTCCCCGGGGGCCGCCCACGGCGGCCCGGCCGGGGTTGCAAGACTGGCCGCCATGCGCATCACCGTGCTGGCCGGCGGAGTCGGCGCCGCGCGCTTCCTGCGGGGCCTGAAAGCGGAGATCCCGGACGCATCGATCACTGTCATCGGGAACACCGGTGACGACATCACCCTGTTCGGGCTGCACGTCTCGCCCGACCTGGACACCGTCATGTACACCCTGGGCGGCGGGATCAGCGAGGACCAAGGCTGGGGCCGGGCCGGGGACACGTTCACCGTCCTGGGGGAACTGGCCGCCTACCAGATCGGGCCGGACTGGTTCAGCCTGGGCGACCGGGACTTCGCCACGCATATCGCCCGGACCAGCATGATGGCGGCGGGCCAGCCGCTGTCGGCCGTCACAGCGGCACTCTGCCAGCGCTGGCAGCCGGGCGTGCGGCTGCTGCCCATGACGGACGACCAGGTGCAGACCATGGTGGCCATCCGGGACGCGGCGGGTCCGCGCCGGATCCATTTCCAGGAGTGGTGGGTCCGGCTGCATGCCGAGGCGCCCGCCGAGCAGATCGTGGCCGGCGGCGCGGCGCAGGCGGCCCCGGCACCCGGGGTGCTGGAGGCCATCGACGCGGCCGACCTGGTGCTGTTCCCGCCCTCCAACCCGGTGGTGAGCATCGGGACCATCCTGGCCGTGCCGGGGATTGCCGAGGCCGTCAGGCGCAAGACCGTCGTCGGGGTGTCCCCGATCATCGGGGGCGCGCCGGTGCGCGGCATGGCCGATGCCTGCCTGGCCGCCATCGGGGTGCCGGCCACCGCCCAGGCGGTGGCCGCCCATTACGGCCCGGGACTGCTGGATGGCTGGCTCGTGGACGAGCAGGACAAGGCCGCGGCGGACGCGCCGGAACTGGCCGGGATCGCGGTGCGGGCCCGGCCGCTGTACATGACCGACCTGGCGGCCACGGCCGCCATCGCCCGGGCCGCGCTCGACCTGGCCGCGGAGCTGGGCCGGTGACCGGGCCGGGGCGGGCGCCGCTGCAGGAGCAGGCGCCGCTGCCGGGGCCGGGATTCACCGTGACCGGCCTGCCCGGCCTCCCCGAGGTCGTCCCCGGCACCAACCTGGCCGCCCTGATCGCGGGAGCCGCGCCCGGCCTGGCCGACGGCGACATCCTGGTGATCACCTCGAAGATCGTCAGCAAGGCCGAGGGCCGGGTGATGGCCGGCGACCGCGAGGCGGCGATCGACGCGGAGACGGTGCGGGTGGTGGCCCAGCGTGGCCCGGCGCGGATCGTGGAGACCCGCCACGGCCTGGTGCTGGCCGCGGCGGGGGTGGACAATTCCAACACCGAGCCGGGAACGGTGGCGCTGCTGCCCGAGGACCCGGACGGGTCAGCCCGGCGGATCCGCAAGGTCCTGCACGAGCGGCTCGGCGTCACCGTGGGGGTGCTGATCACCGACACCATGGGCCGGCCATGGCGGATGGGCCAGGCCGACGCGGCCATCGGCACGGCGGGCCTGCAGCCGCTGCAGGACTACCGCGGCCTGCCGGACACGTTCGGCACGCGGCTCGAGGTGACCCTGGCCGCCGTGGCCGACGAACTGGCGTCCGCCGCCGACCTGGTCAAGGGGAAGACCAGCGGCATCCCGGTGGCGCTCGTCCGCGGCCTGGCCAGCCTGGTCACCGAGGCGGACGGCCCGGGCGCCCGGGCCCTCATCCGGCCCGCCGCCGAGGACATGTTCCGGTTCGGCTCGGCTGACGTGCTGGCCGCGCGGCGGACGGTCCGCGAGTTCACCGCGGACCCGGTCGACGCCGACGCGGTCCGCCGGGCCATCGCGGCCGCGCTCACCGCGCCCGCGCCGCACCATTCGTCGCCCGTCCGGTTCGTGGTGGTGTCCTCGGCGGGGGCGCGGACCGCGCTGCTCGACGACATGCTCGCCGCCTGGGTCACCGACCTGCGCGCGGACGGGTTCACCGAGGAACAGATCGCCCGCCGGGTGCGGCGCGGTGAGCCGCTGCGCCGGGCGCCGCTGATCATCGTGCCCTGCCTGGTCGCCGAGGCGGCGCACGCCTACCCGGATCAGCGCCGGGCCGCCGCCGAACGTGAGATGTTCGTGGTCGCGACCGGGGCGGCGGTGCAGAACCTGCTGGTCGCCCTGGCGGTGGAGGGGCTGGGTTCCTGCTGGGTGTCGAGCACGATGTTCTGCCGGCCGGTCGCGGCCGCCGCGCTCGGCCTCCCGGCCGACTGGGAGCCCATGGGCGCGGTCGGCGTGGGCCACCCGGCCGCCCCAGCCAGGGACCGCCCCCCGCGCAACCCGGGTGACTTCATGCTGACCCGGTAACCGCGCAGCGCCCACCGCATGGCTGCCCCCCATGACATGACGGTCACAACCATGCAGTTCCACTACAGCAGATCCCCATCCATGCCCGTGGCCGCTCAGGGGCCGCGGGCGCGGGCCTGAGGGTGGGGCGGCGGGCCTGAGAGGGTGGGGCGGCGGGACTCAGAGGGTGGCGGCGGGACTCAGAGGCCGAGGCGGCGGGAGAGGTCGGAGCCGAGGATGCCCTGCGGGTCGAGTTCGGCCCGCAGCTTGCGGAACTCCTCCAGCCGCGGGTACATCCGGGCCAGCGTGTCCGGGCGCACCCGGGAGTCCTTGGCCAGGTAGACGCGGCCGCCGGCCTCGGCGACCTGCTCGTCCAGCTGGTCCAGCAGCCCGGCCAGGCCGGGGGTGCCCGCCGGGAAGTCCAGCGCCAGGGTCCAGCCGGGCATCGGGAACGACAGCAGTCCCGGGTCCGCCGGGCCGAACCTTTTCAGCACGGTCACGAACGACGGCGCCCGGGCTGCGCTGATCCGCTCCAGTGACCGGCGGACCAGCGCCTCCTGCCCGAACGGCACCACGTACTGGTACTGGCGGAAGCCGGCCGGGCCGTAGACGCGGTTCCAGTTCCTGATCCCGTCCAGCGGGTGGAAGAACGCGCCGATGGTCTGGATCTGCCCGACCCGGTTCCGCGGGGCCTTGCGGTACCACGCCTCGTTGGCCAGCCCCACGGTGGCCGCGTTGAGCAGGCCGCTGGGAAACACCCCCGGGGCGCCGAGCCGGGCGCCATGCCGGAAGGCCAGCGGGTCGCGCCGGGCGGCGGCGGGCAGGTCGCCGAGCACGGCGAAATCACCGCTGGTGATCACCGACCGGCCCAGGTTCCTGCCCCGGGCCAGGCAGTCGGTCCAGGCCACCGTGTAGCCGTACTGGTCGTCGGTGGCCGACAGGTACGCCATGGTCTCGTCGATGTCACTGGTGCGGACGGTGTCCACCCGGACCCGCGACGTCTCCACCTTCTTCAGCTGGACCGCCGCGCGCAGCACGATCCCGGTCAGGCCCATCCCGCCCGCCGTGGCCCAGAACAGCCCGGGATTGGCGTCCGGGGTGACCCGGCGCTCGGTGCCGTCCGGCAGCAGCAGGTCGAACCACGGCACATGCTGCGCGAAGCTGCCCGCCACGTGATGATTCTTGCCGTGCACGTCGGCGGCGATGGCTCCGCCGATGGTCACCTGCCGGGTGCCCGGGGACACCGGCACGAACCAGCCGGCCGGCAGCCCAGTGGTCATGATCTGCTCGAGGCTCACCCCGGCCTGGCAGGTGACCAGGCCGGCCTCATGGTCGAAGCTGATGATCCGGTTCATCGCGGCGGTCTCGATGACGAGGCCGCCGCCGTTCTGTGCCGCGTTGTTGTAGCTGCGGCCCAGGCCGCGGGCGATCACGCCGCCCGCCGTGGCCGCGGCGAGCAGCCCGGCCACCTCGGCGGGGCTGGCGGGAGCGGCCAGCGTGGCCGCGGACGGGTCGATCCGCCCCCATCCGGTGAGCTGCACGGTGCCGCCGTCCGCCACGGCCGCCCCCGGCTGCCGATCCGCCATCCTCGTCCTCCCCTTCGCGCCGCCCGACGGCCGGCCGAGGTCCTCGCAAGCCCGCCGGCCCGTTGTGGTGCACCCCCGATCATGCTCCGTCCCAGGCTGCCGGGGGGCGGCTACGGCGTGACCCGCCGCGGTTAGGGCGTGACCAGCGGCAGCGGAATCCGGGCCCCGCCCTGAGCGGCCGCGTACACGCCGTCACTGGCGGCCGCCGCGGCCCGCCGTTCGGCGCCCGGGTCGCCGTAGGTGGTGGTGCGCTGGCGGAGCGGCCGCTCCAGCGGGGCGGCCAGGGCCGCGATCTGGCTGATCGTCTTGAACGAGCCGTGCTGCGACCCGGCCATCCGGCTGATCGTCTCCTCCATCAGCGTCCCGCCGAGGTCGTTGACGCCGCCCTGGAGCACCTCACGGCATCCGTCCTCGCCGAGCTTGACCCAGGAGCATTGGATCGAGCTGATCGCGCCGTGCAGCAGGACCCGGGACAGCGCGTGCACCGCCCGGTTCTCGCGCCGGGTCGGCCCGGGCCGGGCCAGCCCGGCCAGGTAGATCGGGGCACTCGCGTGCACGAACGGGAGCAGCACGAACTCGGTGAAGCCGCCGGTCCGTTCCTGGATCCCGCGGATGACCCGCAGGTGGCCCACCCAGTGAGCCGGGGTGTCCACGTGCCCGTACATCATCGTCGCACTGGTCGGGATGCCGAGCTCATGCGCGGTGGTGATCACCTCGATCCAGGCCGAGGCGGGCAGCTTGCCCTTGGTCAGCACCCAGCGCACGTCATCGTCGAGGATCTCCGCCGCGGTGCCGGGCATCGAGCCGACCCCGGCCTCGCGGGCCCGGCCCAGCCACTCGCGGACCGGCAGGGCCGCACGGGACGCGCCGTTGACCACCTCCATCGGGGAGAACGCGTGCACATGCATGTCCGGGCGGCGTTCCTTCACCGCGGCGGCGATGTCGAAGTACGCCGTGCCGGGCAGGTCCGGGTGGATGCCGCCCTGCAGGCACACCTCGGTGGCGCCGGCCTGCCACGCCTCCTCCGCGCGGTCCGCGATCTGCTGCATCGACAGGGTGTAGGCGTCGGCGTCGGTCCGCCGCTGGGCGAACGCGCAGAACCGGCACCCGGTGTAACAGACGTTGGTGAAGTTGATGTTCCGGTTCACCACGTAGGTGATGTCGTCCCCCATCGCGTCCCGGCGCAGGGCGTCGGCCAGGGCGGTGAACGCGTCCAGTTCGGCGCCATCGGCATCCAGCAGCGCGAGGGCCTCGCTGTCGCTGATCCCGGCCGGGTCGCGCTCGGCGCTGCGCAGCGCGGCGGCCACCTCGGGCCGCAGCCGCCGCGGCGCGGCGGCGTGGCCGGGGCGGGCGGTGGGGGCGATCCGGGTGGCCACCTCAGCCCAGTCCCCGTAGACCTCGCTGAAATCGTCCCTGCGGTCCGCGGTGCGCCCGGTGGTGTCAATGGTGGCGTGCAGGTCGGTACGGCCCGAGGATCCACCCCAGCCGCCGTCTGGCTCCTGCCACGGCTGGCCGGCCGGGCGGGCATCCTCGCGGGCCAGCCCGGTCTCCGGATCGGCCAGCGCGGCCACGTGCCGGGCCAGCCTCGGGTCCAGCCACGGCTCGCGGAGGTAGCCCGGGTAGATCGTGAGCCGCTCATGCAGCGTCATCCCGGCCGCCTCGGTCCGCCGGGCCAGATCCCCGATCTGCGGCCAGGGCCGTTCCGGGTTGACGTGATCCGGGGTGAGCGGGGAGACGCCGCCCCAGTCGTCGATGCCCGCCGCCAGGATCAGCCGGTACTCCTCGCCGATGAGGTTCGGCGGGGCCTGGATGCGCAGCCCCGGCCCGAGCACCAGCCGGGCCACCGCGATGGTGGCGGCGAGGTCATCCAGGCCGGCGTCCGGGGTGCCCCGCATCTTCGTGTCCGGCTTGGCCCGGAAGTTCTGCACGATCACTTCCTGGATGCCGCCGTACTCCCGGGCCACGCCGCGGATCGCGAAGATCGAGTCGGCCCGCTCGGCCAGGGTCTCGCCGATGCCGACCAGGATCCCGGTAGTGAACGGGACGCTGCTGCGCCCGGCGTCCTCCAGCACCCGCAGCCGCACCGCCGGGTCCTTGTCCGGGCTGCCGAAGTGGGGCCCGCCCCTCTCGGTGAACAGGCGCGCCGCGGTGGTCTCCAGCATCATGCCCATCGACGGCGCAACCGGCTTCAGCCGCTGGAAGTCCTGCCAGCTGAGCACGCCCGGGTTGAGATGAGGCAGCAGGCCGGTCTCCTCCAGCACGCGGATCGCCATCGCCCGAACGTAGGACAGCGTGTCGCCGTAGCCGTGCGAGTCCAGCCACTCGCGGGCCTGCGGCCAGCGCGCCTCGGGCCGGTCGCCCAGGGTGAACAGGGCCTCCTTGCAGCCCAGGGCGGCGCCGTCCGCAGCGATCTTCAGCACCTCGTCCGGGGACAGGTACGGGCTGTCCAGCCGCCCCGGCACAGTGACGAAGGTGCAGTAGCCGCAGCGGTCCCGGCACAGCTGGGTCAGCGGGATGAACACCTTCCGGGAGTAGGTGATGATCCCGGGACGCCCGGCGGCCTCCAGCCCGGCGTCGCGCACCCGGCCCGCAAAGCTGAGCAGCTCGGTGAGCTGCCCGCCGCGGGCGTGCAGCAGCACCGTGGCCTCGGCGGGGTCGAGGGCCTTGCCGTCCCGGGCCCGGGCCAGGGCGCGCCGCATGGCGCTGGCGGGCGGGGCAGCTGCCGCGGCCGGGGCGGGGAACGGGGGTAGGCCAGGCGTGTCAGCGCTCATGCCCCAACACTAGGAGGCGCCCCCGGGTCATCCCGGACTGGGGATCAGCCCACGCCGCCCGGCCCTGCCACGACAATGCGGTGAGTTTGGGTCGCATACGCCCCCGGACTCACCGCGCAACGTGATGGCGCGGCGGGCGCGGCGCTAGATGCGGCGGTAGTCCCGGATGGGCATCCGGGGGGCGCGGCGGGGCGGGCCGATCCGGGCCGCTACCACCAGGCTGGCGGCCCGGTGCCGGTGACCACGGTAGGGCGCGAGCAGCTCCAGCATCCCGGCGTCATCCACGACCCGCCCGGCCAGCGCCCAGCCCACCTGGCCGGGCAGGTGCAGGTCACCGACGGAGACCGCGTCCGGGTCGCCGCAGGCGCGCTGGCGGATCTCGGCGGAGGTCCACGGGCCGATCCCGGGCAGTGACTGGAGCCGCCGGTCCGCGGCCGCCGGGCTCATCGCGGTGATCTCCTCCAGCCGCGCCGCAACGTGGCAGGCCCCGATGATGGTGCGGGCGCGGACCGCTTCCACCCCGGCCCGGTGCCACTCCCAGGACGGGATCCGCCGCCAGGTCACCGGTGGCGGGCAGACCCGCATGCCGGGAGGGACCGGCCCCGGCGCCGGCAGGCCGAACGTGAGCAGCAGCCGCCGCCAGGCGCGGTGCGCCTCCACACCGGTCACCTTCTGCTCCAGGACCGCGGGCACCAGGGCCTCCATGACCAGCCCGGTCCGGCCGATGCGCAGCCCCTCGTGACGGCGGGCCAGCTGGCTGAGCACCGGGTGCACCGGGGCGAACCCGCCGGGGTGGTCGCCCGCGCCGAGCGCGGTGGGGAGCGCGTGCAGCAGCCACGACGCGCCAGGCCCCCAGGCGGCCCCCCGCACCACGGTCACCGCCGGGCCGGCCGTCCCGGCCGCGGGGCGGGTGGCGGTGACCCGGATCGTGCCGGGACCCTCCGGGGTCAGCGCGGTCCGCCAGATGCTGCCGTCCGCGGCCACGCGGAACGCGGGATCGCCCCGGCCACGCCGGTGCACCCCCAGCGTGCGCGGCACGTCCAGGATGAACGGCGGCCGCCATTCACCGGCCGCGTCCGGGGCCGCCGCCCCGGACGGCCCGGGCGAAGCGGGGCCGGGCCCAGCCGGGCCGGGCCCAGCCGGGCCGGGCCCAGCCGGGGCGGGCCCAGCCGGGGCGGGCCCAGGAGCCTTCGGGACGGGCGGGATGGCCGGGCCGGAAGCCGCCAGCGCGCTCACCCCGCGCCGCCCCTCACACGTCCGTGGAGAAGCGCACGCAGGTCGGGCCGAGCGCCTCGCCCGGCCAGACCCGGGCCCCGGCCCGCAGCTCGTTACCGGGCGCGATGCGCACCGCGTCACCGAGCACCACGCCGTCCAGCACCACTCCCTCAGCGACGTGGGCGCCCCGGCCGATCACGCTGCCGCTGACCCTGGCCCCGGCGCCGATGCTGGCCCCGTCGAACAGCACGCTGCCGGTGACGTAGGCGTCGGCGGCGATCGTCGCGCCGGCCCCCACGACGGTACCGCCGTACACCCGGGCCGCCGGATCCACCTGGCACCCGTCCAGCATCATGAGTTCCCCCGGGACCCCGCGCCCGGCCGGCACGGCCGGCGAGGACAGCCGGCCGAGCACAAGATCACACGACCCCTGAACGAAAGCCTCGGGGGTACCGACATCCAGCCAGTACGCGGAGTCGGGGTAACCCATGACGAGGGCACCCGCGGCGATCAGCCCGGGGAAGGTCTCCCGCTCCACCGAGATGACCCGCCCGGCCGGGATCTCGTCGATCACGGACCGGCGGAACACGTAGCAGCCGGCGTTGATCCGGTTGGTCACCGGGTCCGGTGTCTTCTCCAGGAAGGCGGTGACCCGTCCGTTGGAGTCGGTCGGCACGCAGCCGAACCGGGACGGGTCGGGCACCTCGACCAGGTGCAGCGTGACCGCCGCGTCGGACTTGCGGTGCAGGTCGAGCTGCGCGGCGATGTCATGCCCGGACAGCACGTCCCCGTTCAGCACGATGACCGGGCTGTCCGGCCCGCCGCGCAGCCCGGCCGCGGCGTTGCGGATCGCCCCGCCGGTGCCCAGCGGCTCATCCTCCTGCACGTAGCTGATCTCCAGGCCGAGCGCCGAGCCGTCGCCGAAGCACTCGGCGAACATGTCGGCCCGGTAAGCGGTGGCCAGCACGGCATGGGTGACCCCGGCCGCCGCCGCCTTGGCGAACTGGTGCGCCAGGAACGGGACTCCCGCCGTCGGCAGCAGGGGCTTGGGGGTCCCGATGGTGAGCGGGCGGAGCCGGGTGCCCTGGCCGCCGACCAGCAGGATGGCTTCAAGTGGCTCACGCCCCGGGAGGCCGCAGCGGCCGGCACCTGCGGAGCCGGGGCCCTCGATGCCGGGGCCCTCGATGCCGGGGCCCTCGATGCCGGGGCCCTGGGGGATTGTTGTCTCGCCTGACATGAGGAGGGAGGTTACTCCGCGCCCTGCGCCGCCGCACGTTGGTAAGACGCCATGTGCGCCTCGGCCGAGGCTTCCCAGGTGAATTCTTGGGAACGCGCGTGCCCGGCCGCGCCGAGCGCCTCCAGCCGGGCCGGGTCGTCGAGCAGGCCGCGCAGCGCCGCCTGGATGGACTCGGCCTCCGGCTCGGTGTAGGCGACCGCATCCCCGCCCACCTCCGGCAGCGAGGTGCGGTGCGTGGTCAGCACCGGCGCGCCGCAGGCCATCGCCTCCAGCACCGGCAGGCCGAAGCCCTCGCCGCGGCTGGGGAAGGCCACCACCAGCGCGCCGCCCAGGAATCCGGGCAGGTCACTGAAGCGCAGGTAACCCGGGCGGACCAGGCGCAGGTGCGCGGGCACCGCGGCGACCGCCTCGTCAACCTCCTCGCTCCACCCGCTGCCGCCGCCCAGCACCAGGGCGGGCGGCTCGCTCAGGTCGGCGACCGCGGCCGCCCACCCGGTGATCAGCGCGGGCACGTTCTTGCGTGGCTCCAGGCCGCCGAGGTAGGCCACGTAGGGCATGTTGTGCAGGCCGAGGCGGTCGGAGACCTGGCGGATCCGCTCCGGGCTGGGCCGGTGGAACAGCGCGTGATCGACACCGTGGTAGGCGACGTCGATCCGGGTCGGGTCGGCAGCCAGCACCCGGACCAGCTCATCCCTGGTCGCCTTGGACGGCACCAGCAGCCGGGTGGCCCGCCGGGCCGCGGTGCGGATCGCGGACTTGAAGAAGGTCGCGGTGACCGCGTTGTGCGCGTCGGGCTCGGTGAAGTAGGTCAGGTCGTGGATGGTCACCACCACCGGGACACCGGGGCGGAGCGGCATCGTGTAGTGCGGGGCGTGCAGCACGTCCCCGTTCACCTGCTGGGCGACCAGCGGCAGCCCGGTCTGCTCCCAGGCCAGCCGGGCGGCCCGGTGCGCGATCGCGGTCGGGCCGGCCACGATGTTGGCCGCCGGGACGATCCGGCCGTAGCGCTCTTCGTCGGCCCGCTGGCAGGCCACCGCCAGGTCCGTGCCCATTGCGCCGAGCGCAGCGATCAGGCCGTCCACGTAGCGGCCGAGGGCGCCACGATCCGCCGGCACGGCGGTCGCGTCCACCAGCACGCGAGGTGCCACGAGCAGTCTTTCTCCTTCCCCCGCTGCGGGCCCGAGGTAGCCAGATACC
Source organism: uncultured Actinomycetes bacterium (assembly GCA_963829725.1). Taxonomy (GTDB): domain Bacteria; phylum Actinomycetota; class Actinomycetes; order Streptosporangiales; family Streptosporangiaceae; genus RYN-230. The sequence goes on from CAWHJW010000005.1 coordinate 682,633, forward strand.
TGGCGATTTCAGCATTGGCGGTGTCCCGTCACGACCGAGCGTACGCCCTCCGCCGGCCTGCCGGTGAGCATCAGCGCGCATGTTGCGCCGCTCCCGCCGGGCCGCTGCGGACACCCCGCCGCGGAGCCGCCGGGACCAGTATCGTCCTCATGTGGTCTAGACCAGGTTAACCGGCCGCGGCGCGCCCTGGGAGCGGCAGTTTCGCGGCGCGGCGGGCCGCCCTGGCCGTCACCTGGAGGCCCGCTCCACGGACGCTCAAGGGCGGCTTCACGGGGACGCTGACGGCGTGCGGCTGGCTGCGGGCGTGTGCCCCGGGCTGGCCCGCGGCGCCGCCGACGGGGTGGCCTGAGCGGCCCGCTGCGCCTTGTCCAGCGCCGCCTTCATGGCCGCCAGCTCGCTGCCGTACTCGCCCAGGTTGCCGGCCCGCAGCGCCGCCTGGGCCTTGGCGTAGTCCGCCTCGGCCTGCTGCAGGTAGCTGCGGACGGCCGCGCTCACGCTGCCGGTGCCGCTGCCGCTGCTGCCGCCGCCGCCCCCGCTGCCGGAGCCTGACGGCGCCCGGTACCCGGCGAACACCTGGCTCAGCGCCTGCTGCAGGGTCTGGCCGATGCCAACCTGCCCGTCGATCGAGACCAGGATCCGCTTGACCGCGGGGTAGGAGCCGCTGGCCGCCCCGCCCGTGCTGGCGGTGCCCTGGATGTACACGGGTTCCTCGTAGAGCAGCGTGCCGCCCACCGGCAGCGTGATCAGGTTGCCGTTGATCACCGTGGAGCCGTGCTGCCGGTACAGGGCCAGCTGGGCGGAGACGCTGGGATCCTGCTCGAAGTTGTTCTGCACCTGCTGGGGACCCAGGATGGTGGTGTTCTGCGGCAACTGCAGGACCCGGATGGTGCCGTAATCCGGTGACTGCGGGTCGCTGTCCACGGCCAGGTAGGCCGCCATGTTCTCGCGGCCCCGCTGGACCAGCGAGGTGGTCAGCGAGAATGTCGCGGAAGCGCCCGGCATGGCCATCGTCTGGTAGTACGGCGGCTGGCTGACCTGCTGGGAGGAGCCCGGCTCGTTCGGCACCGCCCAGAAGTTCTGCCCGCCGTAGAAGGACTGCGCCTGCGTGACGTGATACTGGGCCAGGATCTGGCGCTGCACCTCGAACAGGTCGGGCGGGTAGCGCAGGTGCTGCACCAGGGCGGCCGGGATGTCGGACTTCGGCTTGATGATCCCGGGGAACGCGCGCATCCAGGTCGCCAGGATCGGGTCATGGGCGTCCCAGGCGTACAGGGTTACCGCGCCGGTGTAGGCGTTCACCACGGCCTTCACCGAGTTCCGCAGGTAGTTGACCTGGCCGGCTGGCTGGCCGGCCACCGACCCGCCGGGCGCGTCACTGGTCGAGGTGGCCTGGGCCAGGCTGACCCGCTGCGAGTACGGGTACAGGTCGGTGGTGGTGTAGCCGTCCACGACCCACAGGATCTGGCCACCCGCCACGACCGGGTAGGTCTCCGCGTCCAGGGTCAGGAACGGCGCCACCTTGGCCACCCGGGCCAGCGGCTGCCGGTCGTAGAGGATCTGGGAGTCGCTGTTGATCGCCCCGGACAGCAGGATGTTCAGCTCGCGGAACTTGATCGCGTACAGCAGCCGCCGCAGCGGGGAGCCGACCCCGACGCCGCCGTCGCCGTGGTAGGTGTTGTTCTGCTGCCCGGCGCCGTTCTGGGTCGGGTAATCCAGCTCCTGCTTGCGGCCGCCCGGCGGGCCGCCGACGATCGCGTAGGTGTTCTGGTCCTCGCCGAAGTAGACCCGGGGCTGCTGGACGTCCAGCACGCCGCGCGGCGGTATCTGGCTCTCCGTGAACGACGGGTCGCCGTTGCCCTGCACGGTGTTGGCACTGGCCGCGACGACCCCGAAGCCGTGCGTGTAGACGAGGTGGGTGTTGATCCAGTTGGCCTGGCCGGGCGGCGGGCCGCCCATGCCGCGCACCGCCACCACCGTGTCCTCCGGCAGTGAGCCGCCGCCGGGCACCGGGTACCGGTCCATGGTCAGCGTCCCCGGGAACTGGTAGTAGCTCTTGACCTGCTGCAGCTGCTGGAAGGCGGGCGACACTATGTCCGGGTCCAGCAGCCGCATCCCCTGCAGCCCGGCGACCTGGGTGCCCAGCGCGGCGGCCGACTCGTTGGGCGTGGCATCGTACGGCGTCACCGCGACCGTGGACCCCGAGGCCGGGTAGGCCTGGCGGGTCGATTCGACCCCGTAGGCCTGCCGGGTGGAGTCAATCTCCCGCTGGATGTACGGGGTCTCCTTGGCCAGCTCGTTCGGCTTCACCACGAACTGCTGGATGATCGCCGGGTAGAGACCGCCGATGAGGATGGCGGACAGCACGAGGAGCCCGAACCCGACCGCGGGCAGCATCGGGCTGCGCCGGGCCGCGCCGGCGAAGAACAGCAGCGCGCACAGGATGGCGATCACCGCGAGCACGGTCTTGGCGGGCAGCACGGCGTTCACGTCGGTGTAGGAGGCGCCCGTGGTGACCGTCCCGCGTTGGGAAAAATCAATCCCGTACCGGTCGAACCAGTACGCGACCGCCTTGAGCAGCACGAAAATGCCGAACAGGATGAACAGGTGCGCCTGCGCGGCCACGGTGACCCGCGGATGGCGGCCCTGCATCCGCAGGCCGCCGTAGAGGTAGTGCACGCCCGCGGCGGCGAGCAGGGACAGCAGCACCGCGGCGAACAGGAAGCCGAGCACCATCCGGATGAACGGGTAGGTGAAGACGAAGAACGAGAGATCCCACTTGAACTGCGGGTCTTTTATGCCGAACGGGACCTGGTTGGCGAACAGCAGCCAGGTCCGCCAGGAGCTGGCCGCAGCGAGGCCGGAAATGAGGCCAAGCAGGCCGAGCACCGCCCCCAGCAGCAGCCGCCGGTGCGGGTCGATGACCATCCGGTAGGCGTCGCTGGCCCGGTCGGTGCCCGGGGCGGGCCGGTAGATCGGCCGCAGCCGGTAGGCCAGCACCGCGTTGCTGCCGACGACCAGGGCCATGAACAGCCCGGCGACGAAGAACATGGCCCAGCGGGTGCCGTAGGTGGTGGCGAACACCGCGGAGTAGTGCACCGCGCGGAACCACAGGTAGTCGGTCCAGACCCCGGCCACGATGATGACCACCACGATCGCGCCGACCAGCCCGGCCGCCGCAGCCAGGAGCAGCCGGGGCCAGCGGAGCAGGGCAGCGGCGGACGCGCGGCCAGGGGGCTGCCTGGCCGGTCCGGTAGGCCGGAAGCTCACGACTCCCCCTCAGGTCACCGCGGGGCGTTGCCTGCCCCGCGGACCGGTTTCGGCGCGGTCCCGTCCGGTATCACACTTCACTGTCCGCAACTCCACCCATGCCAGACATGTTCCCGCTGGTCAGCAGCCCGGCACTGGCCGGCCTGCCCGGATCGCAGCCAGGTCGTTCAGCGCCTGCCGCAGCGTGGACACCCTGGCCAGGCGCAGCCCGGCCGGCACCGCGCCCTTCGTGTCCGGGCAGTTAGCCGCCGGGGTCAGGAAGACCGTCGCACCGGCGGCACGGGCCCCGGCCATCTTCTGCTGGATCCCGCCAATTGGCGACACGGCGCCGTTAGCGGAAATCTCGCCGGTGCCCGCGATGAACTTCCCGCCGGTGAGCCCGCCCGGGGTCAGCTTGTCCACGATGCCCAGTGCGAACATCATCCCCGCACTCGGGCCGCCAATGTTGCCAACACTGATCTTGATGGGGAACGGGAAGCGGTAATTCTCGGACACCAGGACCCCGACCACGGCATGCCCCCCGATGTTGGCGGTGGGCACGGTGACGTGCTCGGTGCGGCCATGGCGGACGATGGTCAGCCGGACCGGGCTGCCCGCGCGTTGCTCGCGGATCAGGGTCCCCGTGTCGTGGGTGCAGCCGACCGGCGTGCCGTTCACGGCGGTGATGACATCCCCGGCCCGCAGTACCTTGGCGGCCGGCAGGCCCTTCTCGGTCTGCGTGACGGTGTCCACGGTGGTGAAGGGGATGCCCAGCGTGCACAGCGCGGCGGCCTGGGCGGTCTCCTGCGAGTTGGCCATCTGCTCGGTGTCCTGCTGCACCACCTGCTGCTCCGACTGGCCCGAGGGGAACAGTTCCTGCTCCGGCACCACCGCATCGCTAGGGGTGAGCCAGGCGCGCAGGGCGGTGAACACGTTGAACCCGTCTCCCGGGCCGCCGACGAAGGACACCGTGACCAGGTTCAGGTGACCGTTGGTGGAGTACGTGCGGTGCCCGCTGATCGAGATCAGCGGGCGGCCAGAGGCCTGGCCCAGCGTGTTCAGCGTCGGCCCGGGTGACAAGATCACGTAGGGAACCGGCAGCAGTGCCGCGGCGAGCGCCGCCGCCACCACCCCGACCCCGGCGACCAGGAGAGTCACGGTGCGTCGGGACATGGGGTGAAGACTACGCACTGTTCACCCACTCGCTCTCGCCGTCGCCGAATACCTGGTGCTTCCAGACCGGGACGCAGTTCTTGAGCTCATCGATCAGCGCCCGGCAGGCGGTGAACGCCTCCGCGCGGTGCGGGCAGGAGACGGCCACCACCACGGCGAGGTCCCCGACGGCCAGGTCCCCCACCCGGTGCACCGCGGCGACCGCCGTGACGTCATGCTTGGCGGCTATGTCCGCGCACACCTGGCGCAGTTGCTCGGTGGCGCTGGGATGCGCGCTGTATGACAGCCGCAGCACGTCACGGCCGTGGTCGTGGTCCCGCACCACGCCGGTGAACAGGGCGATCCCGCCCGCGGCAGGATCGGCCACAGCCCTCAGCACCTCATCGACCGACAGTGCGTCCTCGCGCAGTTCGGCCATCCGGATCACACTCACGGAGCCAAGGTAGCGCCTGGACCTGAAAGCCGCGCCGGCGCGGCAGGCCGGGTGCCCGCTGGCGGCGGCCTAGGTACCGCGCTTACGGCGGCGGGCCACCCGGACGATGGCCGCGGTGCCGATCACGGCCACCGTCGCCCCGGCCGCCGTGATTGTCGCCTCCTTGCGGGCGAGACGGCGCCCGGCCACCGCGTGATGTCCCGCCCGCTGCTTGAGCAGGACCTCAAAGGCGGCCGCGTTGTCGTAGGACGGCCGCCAGCCCGCTGCCCGCAGCGCCGCGCAGTCCACCACCCACGGGTAGACCACGTAACGCAGGTCGGAGACGGGAGCCGGGGTGATCCCGATCCGGTGCAACCGCTCCGCGGTGCCGAACGTCACCCCGGCGGGCAACTCGACCCGGCGCAGGCCGCTGATCTCCTCGATCTCCTCCTGCTCCAGCCAGCCATCGCAGCCGACGGCGAACGCGCCGGTCACCCGGCCGGTCACGGCGAGTTCCAGCGCGGACACCAGGTCTTCGATATGGCAGAACTGCCAGCGGGGCGCGCAGCCCTTCACGGTCAGCAGCCGCGGCGACTCGAAGTGCCGGGTGACCAGGGTGTCCACCCCTTCGCCGACCAGCGCGGCCGGGCGGACCACGGTGATCGCCATGCCAGGGTGCGAGCGCGGTGACCGCTCGGCCAGGTGCTCGATCTCGAGCAGGTCGCCCGCGACGCTGCCGTCGTGGTCCACGCCCAGCGGCGCGTCCTCGGCCAGCGGCACCGGGTTGTCCGGGCCCGCCCCGTACACCATGGCGCTGGTCACCAGGACGACCCGGCCGACCCGGCCGGCCGCGGCGGAGGTGAGCACGGTCTGCGCGGCGCGCACGTTGAACGCGCGGCGCTGCCGGTGGTCGGTGTCAGCCCGGATGTCGATGTCCGTGTGCACCAGGACGTCCACCCCGGTCAGCCGCCCGGCCAGCGCCGGGTCCCGCACGTCGGCCAGCCGCCAGGTGACGCCGACGACGTCCCCGCGGTGCTCGTCGATGGCGATCACCCGGCGGACGGCCGGGGAGGCGGCCAGCCGCAGCGCCAGCGCATGCCCCAGCCCGCGGGCTGCCCCCGTGATGGCGACCACGGGACCCTGGCCGGCCCGCTCGGCAACCATGGCCGGCCTTGGCTCAGCCGCCGGCGCGCCCGGCTGGGCGGGTGACTGGCCTGGCTCAGCCGCCGGTTCGCCCGGCCCGGCCGTCAATTCGCCCGGCTGGACCGCGGCTTCGGCTACCTGAGCTGGGGCCGCGGGCACCGGCTCAGGTTCGGGCACGCCGCCACGACCAGCCTCGCTGCGGCGGGCCTGACCCGGCAACGGCTCCGTGCGCTTCCGGCGAACCTGGGCCTGTGCAGTGCTCAACGTGTGCCGCTCCCGGGATAACGTGGCGTGTGTGACCCTTCCATCCTGCCTGAGAGGTCGCGGAGATGGCTGATCCTCCCTTCGGCTTTGGTCTGCCTGGCGGCTCCGGGAGTTCTGGCGGCCAGGGATCCGGGGGCCCCGGCGGCTCCGGCGACTCGCCTGGCGCCGGCAATCCGTTCGGCCCGATGGGCGATCCGCAGCAGTTCGCCGACGCCCTGCGCCAGTTCGCCGACCTGATGTCCTGGCAGGGCGGCCCGGTCAACTGGGATCTCGCCAAGAACGTCGCCCGGCACACCGTGGCGGCCGAGGGCGACCCGAGCATCCTGGAGACGGACCGCCAGAAGGTCGTCGAGGCCATCCGCCTGGCCGACCTGTGGCTGGACGAAGTCACCTCGTTCCCCTCCGGCATCCGCAGTGCCCAGGCGTGGAGCAGGTCGGAGTGGGTGGAGGAGACCCTGCCGGTCTGGTCCACGCTCTGCGACCCGATCGCGGACAAGGCCGTCGACGCCATGGGCGGCATGCTGGGCGAGGACCCGGGGGCGCTCGGCGCTGAACTGCCCGGCGAGCTGAGCTCGGCGCTGCAGGCGTTCGGCGGGCTGGGCAGCCTGGGCGGGCTCGGCGCGATGATGCGCCGGATTGGCGGCATGATGGTCGGCGGCCAGACAGGCGCGGCGGTCGGCGCGCTGGCCCGCGAGGTCGTCAGCTCCACGGACATCGGCCTGCCGCTCGGCCCGGCCGGGGTGGCCGCGCTGCTGCCGGCGGGCGTGGCCGAGTTCGGCCAGGGACTGTCGGTGAACGAGGACGAGGTCAGGATCTTCCTGGCGCTCCGCGAGGCCGCGCATCACCGGCTGTTCGCACATGTGCCCTGGCTCCGCTCCCGGCTCCTCGCCGCCGTGGAAGACTACGCCCGCGGCATCACGGTGGACGCGTCGGCCCTGCGCGACGCCATGCCCCAGATAGACCCGTCCAACCCGGAGGCGCTGCGGGACGCGCTCGCGAACGCGTCCCTCTTCCAGCCGGAGGACACCCCCCAGCAGAAGGCGGCCCTGGCCCGGCTGGAGACGTTGCTGGCCCTGGTCGAAGGGTGGGTCGCCACCGTGGTGGAGGCAGCGGCCGGAGACCGGCTGCCGCAGGCCGGTGCGCTGGCCGAGGCGATCCGCCGCCGCCGGGCCACCGGCGGCCCGGCGGAGCGCACGTTCGCCACGCTGGTCGGGCTGGAGTTGCGGCCCCGGCGGCTGCGGGAGGCGGCGGAGGTGTGGCACCGGCTCACCGACTCGCGCGGCAGCGCGGGACGGGACGCGGTATGGGCACATCCGGACCTGCTGCCCACGGCCGAGGACCTCGAGGACCCCGGGGGCTTCGTGTCCGGGCGGACCGAGCTGGACATGTCCGCGCTGGACGAGGAGATCAACGCGGTCGAGGCTGAGACCGACCCCGGCTCTCCGCCGGGCGGCACGGACAGCACCGGCAACGCCGGCGACGGGCCTTCCGGGGACGACGGTGAACCTCCCCCAGCGGGCGGCACGCCTGCCTCGTGAGGATGACGGAAGATCCGCTATCCACAGGCTCAGGCAGCGTCGTAGCAGCCTGGCCAGGCTGCTGATAACCGGAGCGGCGGGCAGTTCACCGCCGTCCACCGGGATGTACACAGGGACCCCCCGTGCCCTCCCCAGTCAGCCCACAGCTTTATCCACAGGTTGCGTTGACTCGGCGGCCCCGGCCCGGGGCCCGCTGACTGTCGGCTGGGCATGGCATCGTCACGGCCATGAGGCCAGCTATCAAACCGGGGCTCCTGATGTCCTGGCGTGACCAGGACACCCTGCAGCTCGGTATCGACCCGAGACGGGCTGTCGCCCTGACCGGGGTCGGCCGCGCGGCGGCCGTCCTCGGGCTGCTGGATGGCAGCCGGGATCATGCCCAGGTCCTGGCGGCGGCGCAGCAACGGGGGATCCCGCGGGACACCGCCGACCAGGTGATCGCGCTGCTGGCCGCGGCCGGGGTGGTGGAAGACTTTCCCGCCGCGGCGTTGCGCGCGCTGCCGGATGGCCCGCGGGCCCGGCTGGCCTGCGAGCTGGCGTCCGCGTCGCTGGCTTACGGCCACGCTGATGGCGGCGCCCGCATCCTCAGCCGCCGGCAGGCGGCCCGGATCAAGGTCTACGGGACGGGACCGGTCGGCTCGGCGGTGGCGAGCCTGCTCACCGCCTCGGGGATCGGCCAGGTCGTCTCGGCCGGCCAGCCCAGCCCGCCAGACACCAGCCCGCCAGACACCAGCCCGCCAGGCTTAGGGCCGCCGGACGCCAATCCCCCGGACGCCGGCCGGGCGGGCGGGCGGTTCTCCGGGGCGGGAGCGCAGGGCCGGAGCACATGGCGGCCCCGTCCGGGGGCCAGGAACCCGGCGGCCATGGCCGGGCAGCACGCAGACCTGGCCATCCTGGCCGGCGGTTACCCGGCCGAACTGCCGGGGGAACTGGCGGCCAGCGGGACCGCGCACCTCGCGGCCAGCGCCAGCGAGGCCATTGGCGTGGTCGGCCCCCTGGTCATCCCGGGACGGTCCGCCTGCCTGCGCTGCCTGGAGCTGGCCCGGCGGGACCGCGACCCGGCGTGGCCACTGATCCTGGCCCAAGTGGCCGACCGGATCGCGTCGCCCGCCGCCTGCGGCGCCGCGCTGGCCGCCGCGGTGGCCGCGCAAGCGGCCGGGCAAGCCCTGTCCTTCATCGATCTGGCCCGGCCCGCGGACGCGGTGATCAACGGCACGCTGGAACTCGTGCTCCCCGGCTGGCAGTGGCGCCGGCGCAGCTGGGCACCCCATCACCGATGCCGCTGTAGCAGGCGCTCAGGAACCTAGCCGAGAATGTGAGAGTGAGCGATCTCCCTCGACACGCCGTAACCCGGACCGCCAAGCTGGCCACTCTCCCTGCGGGGCTGATGGGCCGGACCGCCCTTGGGCTGGGAAAACGCCTGGGCGGCAGGCCGGCGGAAATAGTCGCCGCCGAGATCCGGCAGCGCACCGCTGAGCAGATATTCCGGGTGCTCGGTGAGCTCAAGGGCGGGGCCATGAAGCTGGGCCAGGCGCTGTCCATTTTCGAAGCGGCGCTGCCGCCGGAGATCGCCGGGCCGTACCGGGCCACCCTGACCAAACTGCAGGAATCGGCACCGCCGCTGCCGGCCAGGGCCGTGCACGAAGTGCTGGCCGCCGACCTTGGCCCGTCGTGGCGGGATGAATTCCGCGACTTCGATGACTCGCCGAAAGCCGCCGCATCCATCGGGCAGGTGCACCGGGCGGTCTGGCAGGACGGCCGGCAGGTCGCGGTCAAGATCCAGTACCCCGGCGCAGGCCGGGCCCTGCTCAGCGATTTCACTCAGCTCAGCCGGGTCGCGCGGCTGTTCGGCGTGCTGATGCCCGGCCTGGACGTCAAGCCGCTGCTGGACGAGTTGCGCGAGCGGGTATCGGAAGAGATCGATTACTGCCTGGAGGCCGCCTCCCAGCGCGCGTTCGCGGCGGCTTATCACGACGACCTGGACATCTACGTGCCGCCCGTGGTGGCCGCTACCGACCACGTGCTCATCACCGAGTGGATGGATGGCACACCACTGTCCAAGATCATCGAATCCGGCACCCGGGAAGAGCGCAACCGCGCTGGCATCCTGTTCACCAGGTTCCTTTTCTCCGGGCCCGCGCGGGCCGGACTGCTGCACGCCGACCCGCACCCGGGCAACTTCCGGATGCTGGCCGACGGGCGGCTGGGAGTGCTCGACTTCGGCGCGGTGGACCGGCTGCCGGACGGGCTGCCGCCGTTCATCGGGAAGATGCTGCGGATCATCCACGAGAACGGAAATATCCGGGAAGTCGAGGCTGAACTGCGCGAGGAAGGATTCCTGCGCGACGGCATCGAGGTCAACCTGGACGCGCTCTATTCCTTCCTGGCCCCGCTCGCGGAACCCTCCCGGGGGGATTCCTTCACGTTCAGCCGGGAATGGCTGCGCGGCGAGGCGGCCCGGATTACGGGTCCGCGCTCTTCGAATCTGGGCCGGCGGCTGAACCTGCCGCCCTCGTATGTGCTCATCCAGCGGGTCTCCACCGAGGGCATCGGCGTGCTGTGCCAATTGGCGGCAGAGGGGAACTTCCGGGCGGAATTGGTCCAGTGGATACCTGGCTACCGCGCGGGCGGGACCGTCCCGGGGGACCTGGCCCCGGACGCCGGGGACCGCCCCGGCAGGGACGAGGTCACGGCCGTGACAAGCCCGGCCGACACCTAGCCCTGCTGACGCGCGCGGGAGCGGTCGGATGACCGCTCCCGCGCACTCCCCCGTGCTGGGTTGTCAGTAGACCTGGCTGGCCTGGCCATGCAGCCGCGTCGCGGTCGCCTGGGCGCGCTCCAGCCTCCTGGCCGCCCGGTCAACCCGCCGTGACGCCTTGCGCAGCGCCCGCGCCTGCGCTGCCTGCCCGTCACGGCGCGACTGGGCCAGCAGGTCCCGGTGCCGGTCCCTCGGATAGTTACTTGCGTACATGTGCTACTCCACGGTCCGTCTTCGTTGACTGACAATCGGCGCTCAGGCCGCCACCTCGGCCTTGCGCGGACGGCCACGCGCCCGCTTGCGGGGCACGATCTCGCCACGCAGGAAGAGCTCGCCGCCCCAGACTCCCCAGGGCTCCTGGCGTTCAATCGCCCCGGACAGGCAGGTCAGCCGCGCCGCGCAGCCGACACAGAGCGCCTTGGCCGTCTCCACGTCCTCGGGTGACTCCGCGAAGAACAGCTCTGGGTCGTCCGTGCATGGCAGGTGGGCGCTACGCGCCGGGACCCTCCCGGCTGATGGCCTGGCCGACGCCGGGAAGCGCCCCCGGCCGACCCTGTGTGGCTGGCAGCCGATGGCGGCCGGCACGCCTGCCGCCGATCTCACGGATCCTGCCGGTGCGGACACTGCCTCGACCTCCGCCTCGCCCGCGACGACGGCGGCGGTTCCGGGCCCGTGCATCGTCTAACCCCTCTCGTCCTGGTCTTACCGTCTCTCATGGGTCTGACAAAACGGCGGGCCCGACATGACAAAGGCCGCGGACCCGGTGCGGGTCCGCGGCCTTGAGGGGATCCAGGCCGGCCTTTTTAGACCGGATCCCAGGCTGGTAGCGAACCCGTTTGGCTGTCGCGCTTGGCGGCAGCGCCGATAGCGTGGGTGTACGTCTCGACGGTGGTGCTCTGCTGGCCGAGGCCCGGCATCGCCGGGGTGACGGCCTGGAGGTGCTGCTCCGGCAGCAGGACACCGGTGGCGGCGCACGACGGCGCCATGGCACGGAAATCCGCAGCGATCTGGGCGAGTGCGAAGCCAGAGAGGTCGCCGGCGCCCAGTGGCGCAGCAGAGATTCCGGTCCACGGCCGTGCCGTTACCGGAACGAGAGTCACGTCGTTATTCACCAGGCACCCCCTTCCTGCGGGCGTCGTGGGCTATCCCAGGAACATGGATAAAGCCTACGGAGCCGGCCGCGGGGGAGGCAACTCTTTTTCTGGCCGGCACCGCGGAGACCCGGCGCAGACCCAGCGCCCTGGTGAGCCGGCCAGGCACTCCCAGGTCAGGCGAGGGTTGCGCCGAGGTCAGGCGAGCGGCCGGATCAGGCCTTCCTGGACGACGGACACCACCAGGTCACCGTCCTCGCTGAACACCTGGCCGCGGGCCAGCCCGCGCGCTCCCGAGGCGCTCGGCGATTCCTGGTCGTACAGCAGCCACCGGTCGGCGCGGAACGGGCGGTGGAACCACATGGCGTGATCCAGGCTGGCCCCGCTGATGCGCCCATCGGTCCAGGTCATGCCGTGCTGCCGGAGCACCGAGTCGAGCAGGGTCAGGTCGGAGGCGTACGTCATCAGGCAGACATGCAGCAGCGGATCGTGCGGAAGCTCGCCGTCGGCCCGGAGCCAGACCAGGCTGTGCTTGATCGGGGCGGCACGCCCGCTGTCCGCCTGCTGCGGGCGCGGCGTGACGACACGCAGGTCGATCGGGAACGACTCGAGGTCAGGCTGGGGGATCGAGTCGGGGGGCGGGACCTCGGGCATGGCGACGGCATGCTCCAGGCCGGCTTCCTCCCGGTGGAACGAGGCGGACAGCGTGAAGATGGTCTTGCCGTGCTGGATCGCCGCGACCCGCCGGGTGGTGAACGACCGGCCGTCGCGGACCCGGTCCACGGTGTAGACGATCGGCACGGCCGGATCACCGGGCCGGATGAAGTACGCGTGCAGCGAGTGCACCGGCCGGTCAGGCGGCACGGTACGGCCGGCCGCGACCAGCGCCTGCCCGGCGACCTGGCCGCCGAACACCCGCTGCCGCCAGTCACTGGGACTGCGCCCGCGGAAGATGTCCAGCTCGATCTGCTCCAGGTCGAACAGCTCCACCAGGCTGTCCAGGGCCTCACTCACCGTGCCCCCCTGGGCGGCTTACTCACCACGTACCCGGACAGCCGGGCGCCGGGCGGCCCGCGGCCGGAGGCCGGCCAGGAACCGGGAGGGTTGCCTGGCCTGCCGCCCGCCGCTGGACCAGGCCACCGGCCAGGACAGGAGGAGCTGCTCGCGGGCCCGGGTGACCCCCACGTACAGCAGCCTGCGCTCCTCCTCGACCGCGTCCTGAGTCTGCGCGTACACGATGGGCAGGTTCCCTTCGGTCAGGCCCGGCAGGAAGACGGTATCCCACTCCAGGCCCTTGGCCGCGTGCAGGGAAGTCAGGGTGACGCCGCGCATCGCCGGGGCATGCTCGATCCGCCCGCGGCGGGCCAGCTCGGCGGCGAACGCGCCGAGTGTGGCCCCGGGGTGGGCGGCGGCGTAGTCGGCCGCGAGCTGGGCCATTGCCTCCAGCGATTCCCAGCGGTCCCGGGCCGAGCCCCGCCCGGCCGGGGTGTCCCTGGTCAGGCCCAGGCCGGCCAGGATGTGCCGGACGTCGGCCACCAGCCCGGTCGCGGGCGGCGCGTCCGGGGACGGGTCCCGTCCGGCATCCGCGCCCTCCCCCGCCCCAGCTTCTGACTTCGCCGCCCCCCGGAGCAGGCCGGTCGCCTGGCGCACCTCCGGGCGGTCGAAGAACCGCTCCGCGCCCCGGACCTGGCACGGGATGCCGAGATCGGCGAAGGCCCGCTCCAGGGGCAGCGTCTGGGCGTTGGTACGGACCAGCACCGCGATCTGGCGCAGGTCCGCCCCGGCGTCCCCCAGCAGATGGATCCGGGCCGCGATGCCCGACGCCTCCCGCTGCTCGTCGGGGTACTGGTTGAACTCCGCGGCCGGGCCCGGGGCCCGCTGGGCGACCAGCGCGGGCGCGGCCGCGGTGCGCTGCGGCCGGGCGGCGGCGGGCCGCAGCTGCGCGGCCAGCGGCTGCGGCCCGGCGGCGCCGGTGAGCTGATTGGCCAGCGCGATCACCTGGGGTGAGGAACGGTAGTTACGCACCAGCCGGACCACCGTGGCATCCGGGAATTCCGTGGCGAATCCGGTCAGGTAGGCGGCCGTCGCGCCGGCGAAAGAGTAGATGGTCTGCCGCGGATCACCCACCACGCACACGTCGTCGCGGTCGTCCGCCCAGCTGTCCAGCAGCAGCTTCTGCAGCGGGTTGACGTCCTGGTACTCGTCCACGACGAAGTAGCGGTAACGGTCCCGGATGGCCGCGGCCGCCACCTGGTGCTCCGCGAGAATGGCGGCGGTCAGTTCGAGCACGGACTCGAAATCCACCAAATGCCGCTCCGCGCGCAGTTCCTCGTACCGGGCAAACAGGCGTCCCACGGCGTCGGCGGCCAGCGGCGGGACCCGGCCGGCCTTGACGCAGATGCGCGGGTACTCCTCGGGGCGCACCTGGGTCACCTTGGCCCACTCGATCTCAGACGCCAGGTCACGCAACTCCGCCGCGCTGGCGCTGATCCGCGCCTGGCGCGCCGCCTCGGCGAGCAGGCGCACCTTGGAGTCCAGGACAGCGGGGGGGCGCCCGCCCACCGTCTGCGGCCAGAAGTGGGTGAGCTGGCGCAGCGCGGCCGAGTGGAAAGTGCGGGCCTGCACCCGGTCCAGCGCGCCGCCCGGGCCGCCCAGCTGGTGCAGCCGGGCGCGCAGCTCACCGGCGGCGCGGGTGGTAAAGGTGACCGCGAGCACGTGGCCCGGGTCCACCACCCCGGTCAGCACGGCGTAGGCGATCCGGTGCGCGATGGCCCTGGTCTTGCCGGTCCCCGCACCGGCCAGCACGCAGACCGGGCCGCGGGTGGCCAGCGCGACCTGCTGCTGCTCCGGGTCGAGGGCGGCGAGCACCGACTCCGCGGGCTCGGGGACAGCGCGCACGGCATACCTCCTCCGGCCGTTATCTTTCCGCATGCCACCGACGCCGGCCCCCGGAACCGACGCCGGCCCCGGAACCGGCCCCGGACCGCCCGCGGACCCGGCCCGCGCACCTGCGGATCAGCGGTCCAGGGGCGGCCGGACATTTGGTGCCCGCCACCGGGAAGCCGGCGCGCCGTCGGCGTGTTGAGCCATCGGAACTATGCTGTGACGATGGGAGGCGGGTTCGTGGCGGATCCGGTAACCATGTACACCACCCAATGGTGTGCATTCTGCCGACGGCTCAAGAGCCAGCTGGCACGCGACGGGATCGAGGTTGCCGAGGTCAACATCGAGCGCGACCAGGCCGCCGCGAACTTCGTGATCAGTGTGAATGGGGGGAACATGACGGTACCAACCGTTGTATTCTCTGATGGGACGGCGATGACGAATCCATCGGCGGCCCAGGTCAAGGAAAGGCTGCGCGGGCTAGCCGCGAACTAATGAGCGGACGGCACGACCGTACTGAACCTGGTGCGCATTCGCGTTCCGGGACCGTCGGCGTGCCCGCAAACGACAGCCTGGACTCTGCGGATCGTGCCCCGGATCGGGCCTGGTCAGGCCCGGCGAACGACGGGCACACCGCCCCGTTGGAGGCGGTGGCCCGCCGCACCCCCAATGGCTGGCGAGTCGGTGACGAGGAAGTCCCGGATCTGACCAGCGCCATGGTGCTGGCCGACCTGCTGGCCGAGGAACTCGCCGCCGAGGACGCCGCCGAGGCGGACGGTGCCGGAAAGCCTGCGTCGCTCAGCTCGCAGGCCAATCCCCGGGATGCGGCCATGCGCAACGCGGGGTCGATCGACGGCCCGCACGGCACGGCCGCCCACCCGGCGGCCGCCCCGGCCGCCGGCGCCTACAGCAACCGGGCCAGCGCGGATGGCCGCACGGCGGGTGCCCGGCGGGGCGCGCACCGGGCCGGCCCGCGGCCCCGGTCCGGCGAGCCCGCGAGCGCCGAACTCGCCGAGGCCGAGCAGCTCAAGGAGACCGTCGCCCAGCTCGAGCGCGCCCTGACCGTCCGGGTCCGGGTGGAACAGGCCATCGGCGTGCTGGCCGAACGGCACAAGATCCGGCCCCGGCAGGCGTTCGAGCTGCTCAGGTCGGCGTCACGGTCCCGGGGGCAGCGCATCATGGAGACCGCCAGCCAGGTCATCGCCAGCGCGACCAACCCGCTGCTGCGGCTGCCCGAGGAGCTGGCCAAGCCGCCGATGCCCCGCCGGATGCCGCGCCGCAGGGGCACCGAGGCCTGACCCGCACTAAATGTGAACGTATGGTTCACAAGATACTACGCAGGGTAACAAGGCAACCGTGGATGAGTACGCGGACGACGACGCTCGCCCGGGCCGGCTGCTGATCATCGGCGGCGGCGAGGACCGGTGCTGCGGCACCGGGGTGCTGGACCGGTTCGTCGAGCTGTGCGGCGGCAGCCAGGCCCGGATCACCCTGGTCACCACGGCGACCGGGGTTCCCGACGAGGTGCACGCCGAATACCAGCAGGTGTTCCGCAAGCTCGGCGTGGACCAGACCAGCGAACTGCGGCTGCACGGCCGGGCGGACGCCGACTCACCGGCCGCGGCGGCCGCGCTGCGCGCCAGCACCGGGGTCTTCTTCACCGGCGGTGATCAGTCCCGCATCCTGGCCCTGGTCGGGTCGGCCGTCAACGACATCCTGCGCGAGCAACTGCCCCGCGGCCTGGTCGTCGCGGGGACCAGCGCGGGCGCGACCGCACTGGGCCGCACCATGATCCTCGGCGGTGAGGGCGCCGACGTGTCGGCCGCGGCCGTGCGCACCGGCCCGGGTCTCGGGCTGCTGCCCGGCCTCCTCATCGACATGCACCTCGCCGAGCGCGGCCGGCTGCCCCGGCTGCTGTCCGCGGTGGCGCTCGACCCGGAGCACCTTGGGGTGGGCATCGACGAGAACACCGCGATCTGCGTGACCGGGGACACCTTCGAGGTACTCGGCAGCGGGGTGGCCACCGTGGTGGACGCGGAGCGGTCCACCGTCGTGCACGCGGCCAGCGACTGTGAGCCGATCACCCTGTTCGACGTCCGGCTGCACCTGATGCCCGCCGGGTGCGTGTTCGACATCGGGGCGCGCGCGCCGGCCATCGGCCCGGCGCACCACCGCTACTAGGCCCGCACGTCACGGCAGCCAACACCACAACCACCCAGCAGAGCCCCGCCTGGACGCCTGACCGAGGGAGCACGCGTGCGCCTCATCGACATCCGCCGGATGTGCGGGCCGAACCTCTACACCTCCCGCCCGGTGACCGTGGCCCGGCTGGAACTGGACGGGCTGGCCGGCCAGGAGACCTCGGACTGCCCCGGGTTCGCGGGACGGCTGACCGCCCTGCTGCCCGGCCTGGCCGGGCACCACTGCGCGGCGGGACGGCCCGGCGGCTTCCTGGCCGCGATGACCCGCGGCACCTACTTCGGGCACGTGGCCGAGCACACCGCCCTGGAGCTGTCCGCACTGGCTGGCCGGGACGTGCACTTCGGCCGGACCGTCTGGGCCGGTGCGGACGGCCGGTACGACGTCGTCATGGAGTCCCCACGGGACGAGCCGCCCGGCTCCCCGGTGGCCCGCGACCTGCTGGCGCTGGCCATCCGCCTGATCACAGATCTTCTGGCCGAACGGCCCGTCTCCCTCGATGCCCCGCTCGCGGCCATCTCCCGGATAGTGGCCGGTGACCGGCTCGGGGTCAGCACGGCGGGACTGGCCACGGCGGCCCGGCAGCGCGGCATCCCGGTCAGGCGGGCCGGGGCGCTCAGCCTGCTGCACCTGGGTTACGGCGTCCACCGGCGCCTGGTGTGGGCCGCGCTCACCGACCGCACGTCGGCGGTGGGCGTGGACATCGCGGCCGACAAGGTGCTGGCCAAGCAGCTGCTCGCCGACGCCGGGATCCCCGTTCCGCAGGGGGTGGTCGTCAGCTCCGCCGCGGAGGCCGCCGAGGCCGTGGCCGCGGCCGGCGGCCCGGCCGTGATCAAGCCACGCACCGGGAACCACGGCTCGAACGTGACCGTGGGAGTGTCCTGCGCGGCCCAGGCCGCCGAGGCGTACCAGCGGGCCAGCGTCACCAGCCCCGATGCCATCGTGGAGGCGTACGTTCCCGGCACCGACTACCGGGTGCTGGTCGTGGACGGGCGGATGATCGCCGCCGCCCGGCTCCGGCCCGCGTCGGTGACCGGGAACGGGCGGCACGACATCGGGGCCCTGGTCCGGCAGGCCAACGCGGACCCACGGCGCGGCGAGGGCCACGCGCTGCCGCTGACCCGGATCGCGCTCGACGACCATGCCCTGACCCACCTGGCCGGGCAGTCCCTGCACCCGGGCTCGGTGCCGGCCGCCGGGCAGGTCGTGACGCTGCGCCAGAACGCGAACCTGTCCACCGGGGGCACCAGCACCGACGTGACCGACGAGGTGCACCCGTCCGTGGCGGCCATGTGCTGCCGGGCCGCGGCGGCCGCAGGGCTGGATGTGTGCGGCATCGACCTGCGGCTGGCCGACATCGCGGCACCGCTGGCCGGGCAGCCCGGCGCGGTGATCGAGCTGAACGCGTGCCCCGGGCTGCGGATGCACCTGGAGCCGAGCGCGGGGCGGTCCCGGGACGCGGCCGGGGCGATCATCGACCGGCTGTACCCGCCGGGCGCGCCGGGCCGGATCCCGGTCGTGTCGGTGACCGGCACCAACGGCAAGACGACCACGGTGCGGATGATCGGGCACATCCTGGGCCAGGCTGGGCTGGCCGTCGGCATGGCCACCACGGACGGGGTGTACTCCGGCGGGCGGCTGGTCCACGCGGCGGACGCCTCGGGCCCGGTGTCCGCGCAGATGGTGCTGGACGACCCGGCCGCCGAGGCGGCGGTGCTGGAGACCGCACGGGGCGGGATCGTCCGCCGCGGCCTGGGCTATGACCGGGCCGACGTGGCGGTCATCACCAACATCACCGCTGACCACCTCGGCTGTGACGGGATCGAGGACACCGACGATCTCACGGACATCAAGGCCCTGGTCGCCGAGGAGATCCAGCGCGGCGGAACCGTCGTGCTCAATGCCGACGACCCGCGGTCGGCCGGGCTGGCCGCGCGGCCCGCGGTCCGCGCCCGGAACCCGGTGGTCCGGTTGTTCAGCCTGTCCGCGGACAGCCCGGTGGTGGTCGCCCACCGGATGACCGGCGGCACGGCCTGCGTGCTGGCCGGCGGCCAGCTCGTGGAGGCCCGCGGCGGGGAGGAGACGGTGCTGCTCGGCGTGGACGAGTTGCCCGGCTCGTTCGGCGGGTCGGCGGCGCACCTGGTGGCCAACGCGCTCGCTGCGGCGGCGGCCTGCCGGGCGCTGGGGGTGAGCGTCAAAGACATCCGGCGCGGCCTGGCCACGTTCACCGCGGCCGGGGCGAACCCGGGCCGCGGGCACCTCCACCAGGTGGCCGGCGTGCCGCTGGTGGTCGACTACGGGCACAACCCGGCGGCGCTCACCGCCATGGGGCGGCTGCTCCGCGCCGCCTGGGCGGGCGAGCCGGTAGCCGCGATCACCCTGCCCGGCGACCGCCGGGACGACCTGATCGCCGAGACGGCGGCCAGCGTGGCCGACTGGTTCGGCCGAGTGGTCGTGTATGAGGACAGTGACCTGCGCGGGCGCCAGCCCGGCGAGATGACCCGGCTGATCACCGCCGCGCTCACCCGGCGGCGGCCCGGCATCCAGGTGATGCCCGCGGCCGGCCCGGAGGCCGCGCTGCGTGCCGCCCTGGCCCTGGCCGCGCCGGGTGACCCAGTGCTGTTCACCTACGAGAAGCTGGCCCCCATCCAGGGCCTGCTCCGCTCCCTCGGAGCGGTGTTAACCCGGGGGGACGACCCCCGGCATCTCACCCCGCGGCAACCCCCCGGCATCTCACCCCGCGGCAACAACCCCCCGGAACCCCCCGGCCATCCGCCGGCTCGGCGGGGACACGCCTGCGGCGCACCCCGCCTCGCCCGCGGGTCAGGTATGGCTGTAGTGCGGGGCGCGGTAGACGACGTCCCCGTCGGCGCGGTAGGCGACGCGGAACCCGAGCCTGTGCAGGAAATCGGTCACGTGCGGGTTGGCCGGGGCCCAGTTCCACACGATGACCCAACCGATGTGCAGGTGGGCCAGGTCGCGCCGGGCGGCGTCGAACTGCCGCTGGGTGTCATGCTCCCGGCGCTGCGCGTTGACCAGGATGCGGTAGAACGCGTGCCTATTGATCCCGTCGATGGTCTGCACCGGGACCCGGGAGATGTAGCCGACCGCCCGCGGGTGCCCGTCGGCGGTGGCCAGCACCTGCGCGTCCGGGTCGAAGGCGCCGCCGTAGATGTAGGTGCCGCCGCGGATCCCGTACGGCACGTCCAGCACGATGGACCGGGAGTGGTCGGCTGCGATCGGGCCGTCCACGGCCGGCAGCGCGGTCGGCACGGTGCCGATGAGCGGGTTGCCGGACCAGCCTGCCTCCACGGCGCCGAGCACCGCCAGCACCGCGATCGCCGGGATGGCGGCGGCAGGCCTGAGGTGATACCGCAGCCAGTTCACCGCGGCCCCGGCCAAAAGCGCAGCCGGGACGAGGCCGAGCATCATCATCCGGTCCGGCTCACGGAACCCGGACAGGCCGGGGATCTTGGCGAACCAGGTGAACGGCATCAGCCCGGAAATCCGCCAGTTACCGTCCACCTGCGGGTCGGGGATCAGCAGGTGACTGCCGACCCGGAGCACCGGGCCGAGGGACAGCGCGGCGCAGGCCAGCAAGAGCAGGGCCAGCAGCCAGGCGCTCCCCCGGCGCCAGGACAGCACCAGGCCGGCCACGGCCGCCGCGGTGAGCACCAGGCCGAAGTCGGGTACCCCGTCGGTGACCGGGCCGTGGAAAATGAACCCCACGCTGCCCAGCCCGAGCTGGGAGAGCCGGGGCGACAGCGCGAACATGGACGGCAGCGAGCTGGAGTAGTCCCGGTAGGAAGCCATCAGGCTGCCCGGCGGCGAGCCGAGGCCGCCCGCCTTGAGCTGCTGGTAGATCGCGATGAGCTGAGGGCTGGCCAGCACCACGGCGACCACCGCGGCCAGCCCGGCAGGCGCCAGCTTGGCGAGCGAGTAGGGCGGCCGGGCCAGCCAGGCGACCAGGGTCAGCACGACCAGGATGATCACCAGCACGGCGATCTCCTGGTCGGTGAGCACCGCGGCCGCCAGCACCACGCCCAGGATGACCGCGGACCGCCAGCCGGGCCGCCGGGTCAGCCGGACCGCGGCCTCCAGCGCGATCGGCAGGAACAACGCGCCCAGGGCCAGGTTCAGGTGGTACCAGGACCGCCAGACCACCATGGACGACAGGCCGAAGAAGGCGCCGGCGGCGATCGCCCCGGCCTGTGAGGGCAGCCACAGCCGGGCGGCCCGGTACATGGCGTAGCAGAACAGCCCGGGCATGAGCGCGGACAGCAGGTTGTAGGACACACTCGGCCCGAAGAGCACGGTGACCGGCATCATCACCAGGTCCGGCAGCGGCATCAGCGCGTGCAGCCCGAGCTGAGCGCCCACCGGCGCGGCAATGGCCGTGGTGAACCACGGGCTGCCGAGGTGCTCGACCTGGTGCGCGACCCACCAGAAACCCCACACGTACGCGCCCGCGTCCCGGGTCGCGGGCAGCTTCCCGGCCAGGTAGGTGGCCCGCGGCCAGCTCACCGCGATTCCCGCGGCGATGAAGCAGGCCGCCGCGACCAGGTGCTGGCGGACAGGGTGCCCGGCCAGCAGGCCGCCCAGGCCCGGGCGGCCGGGCGACGTGCCCGGCCAGCCGGCCGGCGCGCCTGGGCCGCCCGGCTCCGCCGGCCCCAGCGGTCACACCGGTGCCAGAGATCTCAGCTGTCCCATCGCTCCCACCGGTTCCGCTGACCCCAGCGATCCCGCCGGTCCCAGCAGCATCAGCCGTCCAGGCCGAGGCGGGCTGCTCATCCGCGTCGGCCAGGGCTGCCGGGGCGCCGGCCCCAGCTGGCTGGGGACTCCCGGGCGCCGCAGCCGCGATCCCGGGCATACCCGAACCAGAGCTGGGCGAAGGGGGGCCTGCCAGCTCGGCGTAATCAGCGCCGGTCAGCCTCTGGTACTCGACACCCGGCGCACTCCCCGTGGCCCCCTCCCCCTGGTGACCCGCTCCGTCCATCCGCTCTCCTCGCCGGCCTGAGCCGGATCGACTGCCTGGGGTTACAGCCGCCCTTCCTGGACTGCCTGCTCGATCCAGGGGATTACCTCGTCGAGCATCTCCTCGAGGGTCGTGGTGGCCTCGTAACCGAGCACCCGCTTGGCCTTCTCCACGTCCGGGACCCGCTTCTGCACGTCGTACTCGTACGGCTGGTCCGATTCCAGGCGGAGGGGCACGCCCGGGCCTTTGATCTTCCGCCAGATGACCTCGGCCAGCTCGGCGACGCTCGTGGACTGGACGGTGGACAGGTTGAAGTCGTCATTGACCGCGTCGGGGTGCAGCAGCGCGGTCACGACCCCCTTGGCCAGGTCGCCACCGTAGGTGTAGTGCCGGACCTGGTTGCCCTCGCCGAGGATGCGCAGCGGGTCCTGGCCCTTGAGCACCTTCTGCGCCAGGTCGGGCACGACATGCGACATGGCCAGCTTCACGTTGCCGGACAGCACCTCGACCTCGCCGAGGGCCCGGCCCTCGCCTACCCCGACGCAGTTGAACGGGCGCAGGATCGTGTACGGCAGCCGGTACTGGTCCCAGGCGGCGCGGGCGTAGTACTCCACAGCCAGCTTCTGGAAGCCGTAGGAGGACAGCGGCGGCGGGATGCGGCGCTCGTCACCCTCCTTGGACGGCCACTGCTCGGTGCTCTCATAAACCATGGACGAGCTGACGTAGGTCATCTTCTGCAGTGTCCCGGCCTTGTGCGCAGCCAGCGCGGCGTCACAGCTGGCCGCCATGATGCGCTCGTTGGTGGCGAGCAGGTCGTAGGCGTATGCGTGGAAGTAGGAGATACCGCCGATCATCGCCGCGCCCGCGATGAAGTGGTCGCAGTCCTCGAGCAGCTCGGTCACCAGCCCCACGTCCCGCGCGTCGCCCTCGACGAAGTGGTAGTTCGGATGATCGTCGTAACTGTGCTTCACCGGGCCGTACTTGGAGAAGTTGTCCAGGCCGACAACGGTGTGGCCGCTGTCGAGCAACTCCTGGACCACATAGCCGCCGATGAAGCCGGCCGATCCGGTGACCAGAACCTTAACCACGAACTACTCCTCAGCTTTCTGTTTCAGTCTCGGCCGCTTGGTGGCCGCTGCCCGGCGTCTCACTGTCCGGGGTCTTGGATGGGTCGGGGGGCGGGCTGGCCTCGGCCAGGGCGGCCAGTTGCTCCAGGGATAGCTTCGGGCCGAAGGCGAAACGGTACCAATGCAGGTAACCCGGAAGCCACCGAACGAGCTCGAAGCGGGAATCGCCCAGCGAGCGGTCCAGCCAGATCGTCGGGATCTCGGCCACCGGCCGCCGCAGCCGGGTCGCCTTGACCGTCAGTTCCAGCCCGATCTCGAAGCCGGTCCGGGAGTCGATGCCGACCTCCCGGACGAATTCGGTGGAGTACGCCTTGAAGCTGTTGGTGGCGTCCCTGGTGCCCACCCTGGCCAGCAGGTGCAACGTCCGGCCCGCGCCACGGGACAGGGCCCGCTTGACCCGCGGGCCGCCCACCTGCTGACCACCGGGCATGTAGCGGGACGCGGCGGCTACCACCACACCCCGCTCCACCAGCCGGGCCAGCTCGTCGATCTGCCGCGGGTCGTCACTGCCATCGGCCATGGTGACCACCGTTACCGGGGACTGCGCCTCATCGAAGCCGTACCGGATGGCATTGGCCGGCCCGCGCCCGTACACGTTGTGCACCCCGCGCACCCGCGGGTCGGCCTTGCTGGCCTTCTCGATGTACGGGACCGTGGTGTCTTCCGGCATGTCGTAGACGACCAGTACCTCGCACGGCGAGGTAACAGCGCGCAGAATCCGGTCCAGGCAGGGCATGATTGCCTCGCCCTCGTTGTAGACCGGGATTACCACGGTCACTTCGGGCTTCATAGCCGGTCGCCGCCTGGCGGCGCCTCGTCTTCGGTAACCATGCTGCCCCTCGCTTAACGGCGAACCTGCAGTGATCAGCCTGCGTTCCGGCCCGGCGGTGAGCAGTCACCGCCGCGGTTCCCCACGACCCCGGAGTCACTCGGGTACCAGAGGCCACGCTCTCTGCCGGCACCCACCCCGGAGCACACCTGTAACACCAGGCATCGCTCCGAGCGGAGCAAATGGCCACATTACCGGATTCCGGGCTACGGCAAGATACCTCATACCCAGTCGCATTCGCGATTAGAGCGCAAATGAGCAATACAGCTGACTACTAACGGCAAAGGTGACGCAAAGAGGCCAGCCTGGACCACGTTCAGCCGCCAGCTGACGCAGTGGGCAGGGTGACTCCGGCGTGTGACCAGGGCCGGGTGAACCCCACCGGGTTACCGTCCCCGGCGGCCGCACCGGGGGCACCGAAGGATGAAATCCGGATGGGGAAGCCGGTGGCGTAGGCCTCGATCATCGTGTGCTTGCCGATAACCAGGCCGACGTGACCGGGCGAGGCCGGGGTCCCGTCCGACCCGGCGAAGAAGACCAGGTCCCCCGGCTGCACCTGGCTGGCCGGGACCTGCGGCCCCCATGCCCACTGCTGCTCGGAGGTCCGCGGGATGCTGATCCCGGCAGCGCGGTAGGCCATCACCACCAGCCCGGAGCAGTCGAACGCGTCCGGCCCGGTACCACCCCACAGGTACGGCTTGCCCAGCTGCTCCCGCGCGAAGGTGATCGCGGCCGCGACCACACCGTTGGGCACCTGAGCGGTCTGCACGCTGGTCAGGCACTCCGGCGCGGTGACGGTGGAACTCGAGTTGGTCAGCACGTAGCCGCCGCGGCTGTACACGCCCGCCCAGTACAGCACCTGCTGCACGTAGGACTGCAGGTGGTTGTAGGCGAAGATGGCCCCGCTCACGTTGCTCTGCACGCCGTGCGCCAGCAGGTACTTGGCCGCCCCGGCGATGGCGTCCGCAGGCTCGTACACACTGGCGATGCCGTCCCCGTTGCCGTCGGTGGCCACCCCGCTCACCACTTCGGAGGCTGGGTGCACCGGCGCGCCGCCCCAGGTATTAGTGGAGGCGCCGCCGATGCCGATCTGCATGGGACCGGCCGCGCCGAACCCGTTTTGCCCGGAATGAACCCCGGGCAGGTTCGACTGCCCGTCATTGCTCTCGATCTTGCCGATGCCGGCCAGGATCACCCAGGGTACCCCGTAGCGCTGCCCGGTCTGCTTGAACAGGGCCAGGTAGTCGGCCGGGACGGAGTTGCTCGCGGTCGTGGTGGCCGCCGGCTGGCTGGCGCTGGCCGCCGGGCTGGGGCAGCCCACGCCGGCCGACAGGAACAGGCTCGCCCCGCCCACCATGGCCATCGGGATCAGGGCCACGCTGGTGACCAGCAGGGCAGCCAGGCCGATCGCCACCACGACGGCGGCCCGGCCCCGGCTGAAGGTGAAGCTGGGCCGCCAGTTCATAACCGTGGCGCCCGGCTCACGAGTTCCCCGCGTTGCTCAGCTCGATGTCGTTGACCAGCCAGGTGCCGCCAGTGTTGATCACGGTCACCGCGTACTGCCCATTGGTCTGGCTCTTGCCCTGCTTGCTGTGCAGCGTCTGCTTGATGGTCACCACGAAGATCAGGCTGGACGCGCCGAAGGCCCGCAGCGAGTTGATCGCCGCCCGGGCCGTGGACACCTGCCGCTGGCTGGTGCGCGGCCTGGCCACGGCCGGGAGCGCCCAGCCGCGCGCCAGGGTGGCGCTCAGCTGGCTGGTGGCCAGGTTCCGCAGCGCTGACGCGTAAGCGTTGGCGCTCTCCGTATAGGACCAGGTGTCGTAGGCGGCCCCGAAGGCTTCCGTCACGCTGGCCGCCCGGGCCAGGTCGGCCTGGCTGAAGGGCAGCCAGGCGTAAATGTCGGGGGCCGAGGAAGCCGGAGGCGCTGCCGTGGCCGGGCTCGGCGCGGGCGCCGCTGTGCTGGCCGCGGGAGCCGCCGGGTGGCTGGCCGTGGTGCTGGCCCGCGCCGCGGCAGGGTGCCCCTGGCCCAGGGCCGCGCGAACCCCGGGGATGAGCAGGTAGGCGCCGGTCCCGCCGAGCACCACGACGATGCCCAGGAAGGCCAGCACCCGCTGCGCCGGGCTCAGCTCCATCGCGATCCGCTACTTCCTGCGGCGCACCGGCCGGAGCCAGAATGGCACGGCCGGGCCGTTGTCGGCGCCCGCCTGGCCGGCGCCCGCCTGGCCGGCTGACGGAGCTCCCCCGGCCGGCATCCCGCAGGCCGGCGTCGCGCTGGCCGGGCGGCTCGCTGCCGGCCGGGCGGCACCAGGCTCGGCCGCCCGGACGCGCGGCGGCGGCGCGCTGCGCTCCGGGCCACGGGCCGGGCTGACGCTGCGGGCCGGCGGGCCGCCGCCCGCGAACGGGCCGCTA
The DNA here is from genome assembly GCA_963829725.1 of uncultured Actinomycetes bacterium. Taxonomy (GTDB): domain Bacteria; phylum Actinomycetota; class Actinomycetes; order Streptosporangiales; family Streptosporangiaceae; genus RYN-230. The sequence continues at coordinate 708,680 of CAWHJW010000005.1, forward strand.
CCGCTGCTGGCCGGGCCGCTGCTGGCCGGGCCGCTGCTGGCCGCGGGGCCCGGGCCACGGGCCGGGCTGGGGGCACGGGTCGGCGCACCACGCGACGGCCCGGCGCCGAACCAGGGTGGCGCGGCCCCCGGGGACTGGCCCGGCGCGGCCGCGCCGGGCGGCCGCCCCCCGCCTCCGGACGGGCGAGCCGCATCGCCGGACGGCCGCGGTGCGGCAGGCTGACGGGGTGCGGCACCCGGCCAGCGCTGCCGGGACGATGCCTGCTGCTGGCGGGGCGGTGCCGCGGCCGGGCCGCCGCCCGCCGCTCCGCCTGCCGGGCCGCCGCCCGCCGCTCCGCCTGCCGGGCCCGCGGCCGCCCCGGAGCCAGCCGCCGGTGCGGCACCGGGCGCCCGGGCCGTCCCCGGCGCGGCCGCGCCGGGGGCACGGCCTGCCGCGGTATCGCCGCCAGCCGCGCGGGACCAGCCGCTCGGCGTGCGCTGGGCGGTCCCGTCCCGGGCCGGGAGGTCCAGCGGCGGGGCGGCCCCCGGGCTGCTTTCCAGGCCGGCCGCGGCCCGGCCGCGGCCCCGGGCGGCCGACCCGCCGGCCCGTCCCGTCCCCGCCTGGTAGCCGTCCTCGCCCGCCGCCTCGCCGGCCGCGGTGTCCTGCTCCCGGGCGGTCCCGGTATCGGTATCGGTGCGGGCCCCCCTGGAAGCGGCCGACGAGCCCACTGCGGCACCGGCCGCCGCGCCCGCTCCCCCGGCCACCGCCACCTGGGCGGCCAGCCCCGCCGCCTGGCCGGGATTGCGCCGTGCCCAGCGCCCCGCCCGGTAGGCGGCGAAGCCCGGCACGCCGACGGTGGCCGCGTCCACGGTGTTGCGTCGTGCGGTGCTGCCCGCCCGGACCAGTTCCGCCTCGCCGCGCTCCCGCGACCCGACCATGCCGTAGCCGACCGCCGAGAACAAGTGCACGAACGGCTTCCTGTAGATGAAGACGGCCACCGTGACCAGGGCGATCATCAGGATCTTGAGTGCCCATGGCAACGCGGCGTCACTGGTGCCCATGATCAGCGAATAGGCGTACAGCAGCACGCTCAGCACCAGCGCGATGGCCGCCTGCTTGAGCAGCACGCCGACGAGCATCTCGAGCCAGCGCAGCGCCACCACCCGGCCGAAGCCCGGATGGGTGCCGACGATGAGGAAGAACGGCCCGGCCACGAGGAGCAGCAGGAACCCCAGCTTCAGGATGATCAGGGTGATGGCGATCAGCAGCACGAGCACCCCCGCCACCAGCGCGGCGAACAGGGCCGCGAAGGCTATCTCCAGCCGGGTGGGGTACTGGTTGCCCTGGAACAGCGAGTAGACGCCGGGCTCGTTCTGCTTGAGCGACGCGGCGATGCCCGCGTACGCATCCTGCTTGGCGGTGATCAGCGACGAGGACGGCGTCTCGTTAGTGGCGATAGCCTGCGCCCACAGCAGCTGGCGGCCGTAGGTGTTGACCACGGTCGGCTTGGCGCCGTTGCCGGTCGTGTAGACGGTGGTGCCGAACTCGCCATCCAGCCATGGCTTGCAGACCAGCACCGACCACAGCTGGTTGGCGTTCTGGTCCACGATCGACGAGCCGCCGGTGTAGCTGAAGCTGGCCGTCTTGGCTTGCGGGTCATGGCTGGTCACCGGCACGCAGTCACTCTGCGGCGGGCTGGGCAGCCCGGCGAACGCCACGTTGAGCGTCTGGGTGATGCCGTTGGACACGGTCCTGCCCAGGCCGGTGAAGTCGGCCTGGCCGATCAGCCAGATCGCCGCCGCGCAGGCCACCACCATCCAGATGGTGCCCTCGATGGTCCGGGTGGCCCGCTTGCGGATCAGCCCCTGCCAGGCCAGCCAGATGGCGCCGAGGATGACCACCGGGGCCAGGTAGGGGAAGTAGATGGCGTTGCCCAAGCCGGTGATCAGCCGGTCCACCGCCCCGGTCAGCCAGGACAGGATGCCCTCGCCGGCCGCGGACTGGTACACGGTGATGGTCACCCGGTCCAGGGCCTTGGCCGCGTCGAACACCATGCCCGCCACGCTGTTGCCGATCAGCGACGTCATGTCCGAGCACTGCAGGCCGTAGGCGGCCCAGGTCTGCCCGGCCATCCCGTAGCTGTTGTACAGCGTGCTGGCGGGCTTGGCGCCGGACGCCGGCGGCCGGATCAGCGCGTCAATGCCGCCGGAAGCGGCCTCGGGGGTGGGGACGGACGGCTGGCAGATGTTGTTGAGGTCGCCAATTAAACCGCTGGATCCCGCATTGCACAGGCCTACCAGGCCGCCGATATCGCCGATCCCAGGCACCGAGCAGATGCCGGACGGCGCGGCTGGACGGGTCACCGTGGCGATCTGCGCGGCCCCGGCCGGGACGCCGGTGCGTGCCGCTCCCCCGGCCCGGGCGGTCTGGCCGGCCGCGGCCGGCCGGGTCACGGCGGCGTGCTGCACCGCGACCGTGGCGGAAGCGGGCGCGCCGACCGCTGCCTGGGCGATGGCCGGCGTCCCGAGGACCCCCGCGCCGGCCACGGCGAGGAGCACGCCGGGCACCGTCAGGGCTCTGCGGGCCGCCGCGGCGGCCCGGCGGACGAGTCTGGCCATCATGGGCTCCTCAAGCCTGGGGGAAGGCTGGCAGGGGCATGCGTGCGGAACCGGTCACCGCACCGGCCCGGCCGGCGGGACGGTGCCGAGCAGGCCGGCATCCCCGGCCGGGCCGGTGCCCGGCGGCGCGGGCTGCCCGGCCGGCCGGGCCCGCGTCGGGTTGGTGTCGAGCCATTGCCGGATCTCATCGGAGATCAGCTCGATGCCGACCCGGCCGGCCCGGCCGTCCAGGTCCCGGAAGATGCACTCCCCGTTGCCGAGCCCCCGCAGCACGGCCTTGTGATCCTCCGACGGCTCGACGCCCAGCAGCGCCATCACGTTCGCCACCTCCACCCGCTCGGAGGAACGGAACGCGAACACGCTGGACAGGCAGTTCGTCACCTGTTCGCTGAGCAGGTCCCCCGCATTCTGCGACACCAGGATCAGCGCGGTGTTCCGCGACCGGCCCATCCGCGACACCTCGGGAACGAGCTTGGCGCCCTGTGGCGTCGCGGTGATCGCCCACGCCTCATCCAGGAAGATCGCCTTGGGCAGCCGGCGGTCCAGGCCGTTAAGAAGCCTTCTCGCGAACTGGGACACGAGATACAGCAAGGCGACCGACAGCCGCTGCTCGTAGGAGTAATCCTCGCGGCCGGCGGCGGTATCCGGCAGGGTCAGGCCGGCCAGCGTGAACACCGTCGTCCAGCCGGCCGCGTCAATCTGCTGGCCGCCGGACGGCGCGAAGCACAGCCGGGCCAGCCGCATCTCCGACATGGACCGCAGCACGGCACCCAGGTTCTTCGACGCCGGGTCGGCCGATTCCTCCAGGTGCCGGATGACCTTGCCCAGGCTGGGCCGCTCCCGTCCCGCCACGCTGGCCACCGCCTGGATCATCGCGCTCTCCCGCTCCTCGCTCATCCGCGGCAGCAGCAGGCGCAGCGTCTCGGTGGCCATGGTCCGCTTCTCGGCCAGGTCATCGCCGAACGAGAACGGGTCGAGCAGGCCGGGCGCGGCCGCGCCGAGCGGCAGTACCCGCGCCTTGCGGCCGCGCTGGGCGAGCAGTTCGACCAGGGGCTCCGCGTCACCCTTGGGGTCGATCACGGCCACCGTGACGCCGCGCAGCGCGCATTGCAGGATCAGCAGCAGCGCGAGGGTGGTCTTGCCGCCGCCCGGCTCGCCCGTGATGGCGATGGCTGTGGGCCGGTTCAGCGCCGCGGCCAGCAGCGGGTCGAAGTGCACCACGGAACGCGCCCGGCCCAGCGTCTCGCCGATGTACGGCCCCACCCAGCCTTGCCCGTGATGAGGCCGGTCGCCCAGGTCCACGGTGGCGGTCGGGACGCCGCCCGCGATCGTGTACAGCGGCTGGCGCTGCACGTAGGAGTTGAGCCGGACCCGGTCCCCCGGCAGCGTCTCACGGAGCAGCGAGAACTGGTCACCGGTGGAGTTGACCACGTCGATGCCCATGTCGCGGTAGTGCTCCACGACCGCTTCCACCCGGCGCTGGCACAGGTCCCGGGTGGGCGCGGTGACCGCCAGCCGGTGCCAGCCGTACACGAACGGCAGCCGTTCCTTGGTGATGCCGTGCTCCAGCATCCGGGCGGCGGTGATCTGCTCCGCCAGCGCGAGCGGCGCGTCCACGCCAGCTTCCCGGATATGCGCGTCCATGTCCCGGGCGTGCGCCAGCCGGCGGCCGACGTCCTTGCTGGCCTTGGCCGGCGGGATGAGCTTCATCCGGGAGCTGACCTCGACGGGGAAGGGCAGCGAGTCCGCGAAGTGCAGCCACGGTTCCCCGTCGGGAAAGGACATCACGTCGGGGAACCGGGAGAAGGACAGGAACGCCGCGTAGGACTCCCCCTCAGGATGCTCCAGCCGCAGGATGGTGCGGCCGTTGTGCACCTGGCCCTCATACAGCGACTCGATCTCGCCGGCGCCCCAGCGGCGGCGCCGCACCGCGGACGGCCGCGGGTCTCCCGCGGTGCCCATCAGCGCGTGCCGGATCAGCCACGCGAGCTCGTCGCTGGTGGCGTGCCGGGCCGCCAGCGCGCTGGCGCCCAGCGCCCGGCCGAGCCGTTCCGCCTGGTCGGTCCAGCGGGTGACCTCACTGGAGCTCAGGGCCTCGTCCTCCAGGCCCATGACCTGCTCGCCCGCCCTGTAGGCGTTGATGAACTGGGACAGTACGCCGCCGGACAGCTGGGCACGCACGCCACGCTGGCCCAGCCGGACGCCGAGGTATACCTCTTTCATCCAGAAGTCCTTGGCCCACACGTGCCGGTACATCTCGTCCAGGTAGCTCCGCCAGCCCGGGCCGCCGTCCGAGGTAGCGTCCAGCTGCGCGGCCCACTCCGCCGCCGGGTAGGAGTGGTGCACGATGCGCAGGTGCACCTCGGCGTCGGGCATCCGGATGGCGGCCAGGGCGACGGTGATGTTGGTGGCCAGCGCCTCCCGGTCGGCCGGCGTGGTGAACTCATACGGCTGGGTCGGCAGCCGGTAGTACGCCCAGGCGTGCGTCTCGGTGAGCAGGATCCGGTCGTCGAAGTAACGCAGGCTGAGCCGGGCATGGCCCCGGGTCCGCGCACTCACCGGGACGCCCGCCGCTGCGCTCCGCCCGCGGTGGCCAGCGCCGCCGCCAGCACCCCGGCCAGTGCCGTGTAGGCGAGCTGGACCTGGGGCCGCAGCTGGCCGAACCCGGAGACCGGTGTTCCTGGCACCGGGCGGAGGTCCCGGATGCCCTGCTCGGCCGGCGGTTCGGCGAGATGATCGTCCCAGGGCACCCGGACGATGGCGCGGCACCGGCCGCGGACCACGAGTTCGGCCTGCTCGACATGCGTCATGCTGCGCTTGCTCACCCCGTTGATGACCGCGATCGAGTTCGTGCACAGTTCCGCGTAGCCGTGGCCGTCCAGCCACTCCATCGTCATCGCCACCGCCCGGGAGGCGTCCGCGCTGGCCGGCGCGACCAGCACGAGCTGGTCCGCGGCAGCCAGCAGCCGGGCCACCGCGCAGGCACCAGGATCGGCCAGCGTGAGCGGGTAACGGCTGGTCAGGATGGCCGCGACCCGCGCGTAGTCCGCGTCGCTGCGGTCCGGGCGGCCATCCATCGCGGTGTCGTGCGCGATGACGTCCAGCCGTCCCCGGCCGCGTGCCGCGGGCGCGGGCGGCGGTTCGCCGGCCAGTAGTCCCCGGGCCGTGGCCACCGGGGGGATGCGGGCCAGTTCGGCGAGCGAGCTGCGCCCGGGGTTGGCGTCGAGGGCGGCCACGGCCTCGCCCCGCAGGCTGGCCAGCACGTCAGCGACCATCAGCGTGGTGACGGTCTGGCCGGCGCCCACGGTGCAGCCGAGCACGACAGTCAGCCGCGGGCCCTCGATGGGCAGCAGCACGCGATCCCGGTCCCGCCGTTCCATGTCGGGGCGGCCTGGGCCGTGCCCGCCCGGGATCACCCGCACCGGAACCCGCCACGTGGTCCCGCCCCGGTGCTGCCCCGGGCCGCTCAGCGCCCGCTCCACGACGGTGGGTCGGCTCTGCGTGCCGCGGACGACAACGACCGGCGGTGTGCACGGGCTGGAGGGCGCCGCGTCTGCGCCTGCTGCCCCGGGGTCGGCGGTGGGCTGTGCCTCAGGTCCGGGTTCCGCGGCGCGCGTGTCGCCGGGGCCGACGTCCGGCTCTTCTGCTGCTGCTTCTGGTGCGTACGGCTCTTCCGCTGCTGCTTCTGGTGCTTCCAGTTCTTCCGCTGCTGTTTCTGGTGCTTCCGCTGTTGCTTCCGGTGCTTCCGGTGCTTCCGGTGCTGGGGGCTCCGCATCCGCGGCATCGAGTCCGGCCCGGCCTCGTTCTGCCGCGTGTGGCTCTGCGGGGCCGGGTGCTTCGGGAGCGGGTCCTGCGGAATCCAGTGCTTCGGGAGCAGGCGCTGCGAAGTCCCCCGCGACAGCCCTAAGCGCCGACTCGGCCGCCGCCACGCTGTCTCGCACCGCCCTGGCCTGCGGGACGTCTGCCTGCGGGGCGTCTGCCTGCGGGGCGTTTGCTTCCTGCGGGGCGTTTGCTTCCTGCGGGGCTTCTGCCTGTGCCTGCGGGGCCCCGGCCGGCGCTGCATCAGCCGGCGCCGTCTCGTCCAGCGCCGTCTCGTCCAGCGCCGTCTCGTCCAGCGCCGTCTCGTCCAGCGCCGTCTCGTCCAGCGCCGTCTCGTCCAGCGCCGTCTCGTCCAGCGCCGTCTCGTCCAGCGCCGTCTCGTCCAGCGCCGTCTCGTCCAGCGCCGTCTCGTCCGGCGCCGTCTCGTCCGGCACCGGCATGGGCCCGGCCGACCGCGCGCCAGGCTCTCGGTCCTTGGTGTCGTGCCCATCGGGCGCATCGTGGCCACCGGGCTCGAAGATCCCCGGCATGGCCCCGCCCGACACGGCCACCTCGGTAAATGGCGGGCCGCCATCCGGCGGGGCCTCCCCCGCCGGGACCCGGCGGGGTGGCAGGACCAGCGGCAGGACGGCCGCCACGGGTTGGTCAGGCCGGTCATCGTGCGCGACCTCGGGCGGCCGCGCCTCGGGTACCGCCCGCGCCTGTACCTGTACCTGTACCTGCGCCTCAGGTGCGTGCGCCAGATCGGCTGGCGGGACAGCCGGCCCGGCCGCCGGGGCTAGCGGAGACCCGGCATCCCCAGCGGCTGGAAGGCCTGTACCCGGAACCCCGGCCCCCGCCGGGAAAGCCGTCGCCCGCTCCCGGCTAACGAGCGGCACCGGCACGTCAGTCGCCGACCGCGCCTCGGCCGCAGGCATCACGTCGGCAACCAGCCGCGCCTGAATAACGGACGGCACCTCGGCTGCGGGCCGCAACGCAGCATCGGGACGCGCCTCAACGCCAGGCCATACCCCGGCCGCAGGCGGGATCTCAGCGGGCCGCGCCTCAGCGCCAGGCCGCGCCTCGGCGCCAGGTACCGGCTGTGGGGCACCCGGTTCCTTCCCGGCGGGCGGCACCTGCGGGGCGGGCGTGACTTCCGGGCAGGCCGGCGGCCTGGCCGCCGGAACCGGTGGCAGCGGTGGCAGCGGCAGGCCCGCAGCGGCTAGCAGAACCGGGGCGGGCCCCGGCAAGGGCGCAGCTGGCCCGGGCGCCCGGGCCGACCCGGGGGCCGGTGCCGCGGCACGGATCTTCGCCGGACCTGGCTGAGCCGTCGGCCGGCCTGTCCCGGGCCGGCGGGCGCGGGGCCGGCGGGCGCGCGGCCGGCGGGCGCGCGGCCGGTGCAGCAGCGGCCGTCGCCCAGGCCGGGGGCATGGCCGTGCGACGTGCCGTTGCGGCAGCCTGGGCCGCTACGGCCGGCCGCGGCCGGGCCGGTGCCGTCTGCGGCGTAGCCTGCGGCTCCGTACTGGCGGACCGGTCCGCGCCCTTATCCCGCCGCCATACCCGGCCGACGACGACGACCTCATCCTTCTCCGCCAAGGGCGCCATCCGGCACCAGGTGGACGGCTCGCCCAGGTAGCGGACCTGGGAAATCAGCAGTTCCGGCAGCCTTTTGCTCTCCAGCACCGGTCTGGTCGCCAGCCAGGTGAGCACCCCCGGGGGCAGCACGTACAGCCAGAACAGCGTGTGGTTGAAGGGAAGCCCGAGCACGGTGAGGAGCACCACATACGGCACCGTGATGGCGGTGAATACGGCTATCTGGCCGACGGGCACCGGCATCGGCAGCCGGAAATCGTACAGCTTGTACAGCCGTTTTTCAATCCGCCAGATACTCGTATAGGTGGGCAGCTCCACCGGGTGCTCTCCTTCCGGCCTGGGCGGAGATCAGTGGACGCCGAGCGCGTTCGCGATGCCCTGGGCGAGCGTCTGCACGATGCTGGGCGTGTAGAAGATCACCGCGATGGCGACGGCAAGCACCAGGAACTGCACAAACCGGATTATCTCACGAGTGAACAAGAAGAACAGTGCCACGATCCCGACGATGCCGAGGAACAGCGGCCCGAAAAGACCCTGCAAGTAGCTCACGAGACCCGAGGTGCTGATCGCCGACGGGGCCGAGAGTATAAGCGAGTGAAACGACATCGGTCTACTCCGGGTTATGGGGGATAACGCATGGCCTGGCGGGAGCATGCGGTCTTCGGAGTCCGGTCATGGCGCCCCCGGCGAACCGGTGGCCGTACTGATGTCGGTGACGTACCAGGTGCCACTACGATTCTCCACCGTAAGTGCGTAGCTCATATTGAGCTGCGCAGTCGAGCCTCTGTTGACGACCTGGCCACTGGCGTTCCTGGCTGGAACACTCCATACGACGCTGGCAATTATATGGCGCGTGGAGCCGCCCTGCGGCACGCTTACCCCGGCCAGGCTCTGATAAATCACAGCGCCGTTCAGCCCGGTGACGTTAGCGCCAGGAGTGAGGAACCTGGTCAGCGTGCCCTCATTCCCGCTTGCGTATGCGGGAAAGAAAGCACGTAGCAGAGTCGTAAGTTGGGCTGTCGCGGTGGGATCGGTGTTGCCGGGCGCACTAGTCGGCGGGATTGCCCGGGACGGAGCAGGCAGCCAGGCAGGCGCCCCCGACACGACCACGCCGCCGGAGGCGGCGTAGATGGGCACACCGAGTTCCATCAGCGTGCCATTGACGCGGGCCAGCAGAGTGACGACGGCATGCTGGGGGTCACGCACATCCGTGCTCGCGACCTGTTCGGACTGCAACAGTGACGAACCTGTGCCATTCCAGCCCAACTGCGGATCGGACCCGGCGGGTAGAAAGGTGCTGAGCGCGGTGGCCCGCTGGTTGGCCTGGCCGGGAGTGTAATTGAGGTAAACCTGGCCGAACTGGAGGGCATAGGCGTCGGCCAGGGTGACCGGGAAAGAGGTGGCGGGCTGGGCCGGCACGGCTGGCGCAGCCCCCGTCGATCTCTCACCGGACACGATGGCCATCACGCCCCGGAAGCCGATCAGCAGCAGGACGGCCCAGGCTATGACGCGGAACGTCCAGACCAGCCAGCGGCCGCCCGCCCCGCCCCAGGTCCGTGTGGGGCGACTGCGACCGGTGCTGGCCGGTTCGGCATAGTCGGCGTCCGTCTCGTACCCCAGCCCGTGCTCAGCTGAACGCGAACTGCGTTCAATGGTGGACCGGCGAACCATCGCACCTCCGCTCGCTCCTGCGCACGCGCAGCAATGAGTTGCGGTGCCTTCCTATGCCGTCTATCGCCCTATTCTGCGCCATAACCTGCTGGTCGGGGAGCCCCTTCAGCCGACCACACAGCAACGGGGACAGGCAAACGGCCGAGTGATTGACCGGCGCGCGAGCTGGACGATTAGTCGTCACGCTGTCCCTGACCTGGGGTTATGGCCATACGCAACATGGCTAGCGGCGCTCCCACGGAGCTCCGCGAAGCTGCCCGCGGGACCCGACGATTGGCCTCATCCGATGCCTTAACAACACGGTAGCTGGACGCTGCACCGCTGGCCAGGATCAAAACCGCCGTGTCGCGCCTGAACTGCTGAGGCTTTGGCTGCTTGCCGGGAGCATGTGGCTCCTGTGGCTGGCCTGGTCACCGGAACCGCTGGGACGGATCCGGGCGACGCCAGGATTGCCGCCCGGAGGAGGCGGGTACCCCGGAGCCGGGTAGGGATCCGGACATGACACATGAAACGGCGCGGGACCGGCCAGACCCCGGCGACGTCGGGCGGGATCCGGCGGTCGGCGGGCTCACCCATCCCCGCCCGTACGCCCGGCCCGGCGGGCCGGCCGACGCGTGGGTGGTGGCCGGGGCGCCCGGCGCAGGCAAGAGCACCGCGGCCGGGCGGCTGCTCGCTTCGCTCACCCCCGTCCCGGCATTGCTCGATAAAGACACCATGTACGGTTCCTTTGTTACGACAATTCTAAGTAATTTCGGGCGTCCCCCCGGTGAGCGCGAGGGTCCCTGGTATGACAAGAACATCAAGGTACATGAATACACCGGAATGACGGCTACCGCGCGGGAAATCCGCTCGCACGGCTGCCCGGTCATACTATGCGGCCCCTTTACCGAGCAGATTCATGACACTGACCGCTGGCGGACGTGGGTCACCGAACTCGGGTCCGGCCGGGTACGCCTGGTATGGGTGAGATCGGATGCGGAAACCCTGCACCACCGTCTGACCGCCCGCGGCTCGCACCGGGACACAGACAAGCTGGCCGACTTCGCCACGTTCACCACCCGGATGCGACTCGACGCCCCGCCTGCGGCCCCGCACGACGTGATCGACAACCGGCTCAGCGCGGCCAGCACCGTACAGGACCAGATCGCCGCTCTACTCGCCGCCTCCGCACCACCTGGATAAAGCCTGAGGCGTGGAGCCTGGCCGAGGCCGGGCATCAAGTCACCGGAACGGACCCCGGCCCAGGCCTCGCTGGAGGCGGCCGGGCGGAAACCAGGCGCCAACGGGTGACCTGTTGACGGCACATCGTCGGTCCTCATCGCCTACTCCTGAACGCCCGCACCCGGCTTGCTGTTGTGATCATGAAGTAGGTGTCGTCACGACGACAGCTAAGTCATGATCAGCAAAGTGGATGTTCTGGCCCCGGACACCACCCACCCCATCAACACCACTGGCCCCATGACTCGCCCGGAGCAGTGTCTGAGCAGAGTCATATCGCTGGCACATGCTGGCGTAGGTGCGCTAAGAGACAGGTCCGGCGGTCAGACGTTGAAGCGGAACTCGACCATGTTCCGTCACCGATAAACGCGTGCGGGGCTGCCGGACCCCGACGCACCTCAAGGCTCTTCGATATGAGCGGCTGCACTGTCCCGACATGCCGTGAGCAGCCGCTTGTCACGCGTCCACAGCCGTGCTCCGCCGACCAGCAGGACGGAGCCGAGCAGGTGGACATCCACCGCGCTCAGTCCACGCCCCCAGAGCTGACGCCCATCCACCAGCGCCATCACTTCCTCATGCGTCAGGACCGGGAACCCCTGGAGGCTCTCAAGGAGGGCCAGGACACGGTCGCGTTGCTTGATCGACCCGAACGCCAGTTCCTCGATCACGGCACGGTGACATCCGACCTGGTCGTCACGGAGGAGCGCAACGAGTGAAGGCTCGGAGGCATGGAAGTGGTCGATCCAGATCGAGGTGTTGACCAGGATCACCTGGCGCCGTCCCGCCGACGCGGCGCCCCAGTTGCCTGGCTGTCCGAGCCGCCTAGGGCCGCCAGGCGCTTGGCGCTTTCCACACGGATCAAGGTTTCCAGCCCGTCGCGCAAGAGCGCGGACCTCTCCGTGATGCCCGTCAATTCGGTCGCGCGCGCCAAAAGCTCGTCATCGATGGTCACCGTGGTCCTCATCGAGACCTCCGCATCTAAAATCTCATCATCTGATGCTCTCAATGATGCCATGTCTTGGGTTGTGCGGACAGCGGCCAGTCGACGGTGCCCTGATGTCAGAACGGAATACGACTACACGTTGAAGCGGAATTCGACGACGTCGCCGTCGGCCATCACGTAGTCCTTGCCTTCCATCCGTACCTTGCCCGCCGCGCGGGCGGCGGCCAGCGACCCGGCGGCGACCAGGTCGTGATAGGCGACGATTTCGGCCTTGATGAAGCCGCGCTGGAAGTCGGTGTGGATGACGCCGGCCGCCTCCGGTGCGGTGGCGCCTACCGGGATTTCCCAGGCCCGCACCTCCTTGGGCCCGGCGGTCAGGAACGTCATCAGCCCCAGGGCGGCGAACCCGGCGTGGGCCAGGCGGTTCAGGCCCGGCTCCCCCAGGCCGAGGCCCTCCGCCATCTCGGCCGCCTCGTCCCCGGGCAGTTCCGCCAGTTCCGCCTCGGTCTTGACGTCGAGGAAGATCGACTCGGCCGGGGCCACCAGGGCGGCGAGCTTAGCCCGCAGGCCCTCATCCCCCAGCTCGGCGTCGCCGGTGTTGAACACGTACAGGAACGGCTTGGCCGTCAGCAAATGCAAGTCACGCAGGTCGGCCAGGTCGATCCCGGGTCCGGCCGCCCCGGCGTACAGGGTGGTGCCGCCGTCCAGCAACTGCTGCGCGGCGGCCGCCGCCTCTGCGGCCCGCTGGCGTTCCGGATTCTTGGCGAACCTCGCCTCCTTGGCCAGCCGGGGCACCGCCTTCTCCAGCGTCTGCAGGTCGGCCAGGATCAGCTCGGTGGCCACCGTGTCGATGTCGCGCGCGGGCGACACGTCACCGTCCACGTGGCTCACGTCCGGGTCGGCGAACACCCGGACCACCTGGCAGATGGCGTCCGTCTCGCGGATGTGCGCGAGGAACTGGTTGCCCAGCCCCTGCCCCTGCGATGCGCCCTTGACCAGCCCCGCGATGTCTACGAAGCGCGCGCTGGCCGGCACCACCCGGGCCGCGTCATACATCCGGGCGAGCACGGCGAGGCGCGGATCGGGGATGCCCACCACACCCACGTTCGGCTCGATGGTCGCGAACGGGTAGTTCGAGGCCAGCGCACCCGCCTTGGTCAGCGCGTTGAACAGGGTGGACTTGCCGACGTTGGGCAGCCCGACGATGCCGATGGAAAGGCTCACCCCGGCGAGTCTAGGCCGTCCGGGGCACTACTCCCGGGCTCCCTGCCCGCCGCCCGGAAATGTCAGCACCCCCTGCCAGGATCCCGGCCATGACCGCGTTCTCCCTCCTCGCCGTGCTCCTCCTCGGCATCGTGCTGGGCTGCGTGATCGGTTTCCTGGCCGCCCGGAGCCGGCTGGCCGCCGCCATGGCCGAGCTGACCGGCCGGGCGCACGCCGCGGAGGAGCGGGCCCGCTCCGCGGCCGAACTCGCGCAATTGGCCGACGGTCAGCTCGGCCAGCGCTTCGAGGCATTGTCGGCCCGCGCCCTGGATGCCGGCGCACGGCGCTTCATGGAGATGGCGGAGGGGCGCCTGCAGGCGGCCAACGTGGCGGCGGCTGGCACGCTGGAAGCCCGCCATGCCGCGGTGGAGCACCTGGTCGAACCGTTGAAGGAGACACTCAGCCGGGTGGAGGCCCAGCTCCGCGAGTCGGACGCCGACCGGCACCGCTCCCACGCCGCGCTGGCCGAGCAGGTGAGCATCGCCCGGCGCAGCTCCGAGGAGCTGCGGGTGCAGACCCAGGCGCTGGTCACCGCGCTGCGCCGCCCGGAAGCCCGGGGGCGCTGGGGCGAGATGCAGCTCCGCCGGGTGGTGGAGCTGGCCGGGATGAGCGCCCGCTGCGACTTCGACGAGCAGGTCGGGGTGAGCACCGACGATGGCGCGCTGCGCCCGGACATGGTGGTCCGGCTGGCCGGCGAGAAGAATATCGTGGTGGACTCCAAGGTGTCCCTGGCCGCCTACCTCGAAGCTGCCGAGAGCACGGACGGTGCGGTGCGCGAGGAACGGCTGCATGCGCACGCCCGCCACCTGCGCCAGCACGTGGACCAGCTGGCGGGCAAGGCGTACTGGTCGGCGCTCAGCCCGGCGCCGGAGTTCGTCGTGCTCTTCATCCCCGGGGAGGCATTCCTGGCCCCGGCCCTCGACTACGACCCCGGCCTGCTGGAGCACGCGATGGCGCGGAAGGTGCACATCGCGACGCCGACCACGCTGGTCACCATGCTGCGCACCGCGCAGTACGCCTGGCAGCAGGCCGCACTGTCGGAGAACGCCCGGGCCGTGTTCGATCTCGGCCGGCAGCTGTACGACCGGATCGGCCGGCTGGGCGGGCAGGTGGACAAGGTGGGCCGCGCGCTCACCGGCGCGGTCACGGCCTACAACCAGGCGGTCGGCTCGCTGGAGACCAAGGTGCTGGTCAGCGCCCGGCGGCTGAACCAGCTCGGCGTGGTTGACGCGGACCTGGACCCGCCGAGCCTCGTCGAGGCGACCATCCGGACCCTGTCAGCGCCCGAACTGTCCGCGCCCGGGCCGCCCGAGGCAGCCGCACCCGAACTGTCCGTGTCTGGGCCGGCGCGTACGCCGCCGGCTGGGCCGGACGGCAGCCGCCGGACGCCTGCCGGTACGCTCGTGGCCATTACCGATCCCAACGGCACAGCCGGATAAAGTCATGCAGCCCGGGTCCGAAGACCCCCCGGGCCAGTCAGCGCGGCCCCGTCCGGGGCAGGGCCTGCTGGTCCGGGCCGGGAACCTGGAATACGACCGGGTTCTCTTCTTCAGTGACGCAATCTTCGCCATCGCCATCACACTGCTCGTCCTGGAGATCCCGCGGACTGCCCCGCGGACGGCTGGCCCAGGCACCGCCGCAGTACTGCACAACGCAGGGCCGCACATCATCAGTTTCGGGATCAGCTTCGTGGTCATCGGGATGTTCTGGATGGGACATCACTCGCTGTTCCGCTACATCACCGTCATGGACAGCCGCCTGGTCGCGCTGAACCTGCTGTTCTGTGGCGTCATCGCCTTCCTGCCCTACCCCACCGCGCTGCTGAACGAGCAGGACAAGCAGCCCCGGGTGGCCACCATCTTCTACGCGGCCTGCATCGCGGCGGCGGGTCTTGTGGAGTTGGCACTCTGGCTCTGGGCGATCCGGGGCGACAGGCGGCTTACGCCAGGACTGACCGCGGCGGATGGCCGCTATGTGGCCCTGCGGCTGGCCCGGGTCCCGGCCGTGTTCCTGCTGTCGATCCCGGTCGCGCTGGCTAACGCGACAGCGGGCAGCCTCTGCTGGCTGCTGGTCTGGTTCAGCGGCGGCCTGCTGGACCGCTACCTCCGCCCGACGCTGCGGGCGGACGACCCGGAACACTGAGCCCGGCCGGGAGCGGGGCCGTCGCCGGGCCGGGCATGGTCACCATCTCGCGGCGCGGCAACGGGCGGGACCGCAGACCCGGCCCGCGTCCCGGCCACGCCACACCGCGGGCTCGCCGGGCGTGTCGGTCCGCCCTTACACGGGTGGCCGCGAGGTAGCGTGATCGGGGAGACCGTGGCCGGCACGGCCGGGACCGGGAGGGAGCGCAAGGTGTCCCAGCCTTGGCACCAACCAGCCCGGGCCACCGGGCCGCCCCGGACCGGGCGGCCTGACCGGGTGCCGGGCCAGGCCAATGCGTGGGCGGCGGGCGAACTAGATCTCGCCCAGGCCGATCCGCCGTGGGTTCCCGGCGACGACGATGACCAGGCGGCACCGGACTGGGCACCGCGGCCGGGGACGCAGCCGGGCCGTGGCCCACAGCCTTCGCCCGGCGAGCGTCCCGGCCTGCGGCTGACCGCGCGCGGGGCGATCGCCGGCATGCTCGTACTGTTCTTCCTCGGGCTGCTGCTGGCCAGCTGGCTGCACTGGGGCGTGCTAGTTGGCGGCAGCTTCCTGATCGGCAGCGTCGCCGCGGCCCGGTACACCAAGCGACCGGATCTGCTCGCGGTCGTGGCCAGCCCGCCGCTGCTGTTCTTTTTCGACCTCGTCTGCGTCAAGGCTCTGACGGCGACCGGCAACGCGCTGCTGTTGACCGCCGAGGGCACGGTCCTGACGCTGGCGAGCGCCGCTCCGTGGCTGTTTGCCGGCGTTGCCCTGTCGGTGATCGTGGCCTGGTTCCGCGGCCTGCCGTGGTGCGTCTCCGACCTACGGCGCGATCTGCATCCGGGCACCGGTGGTGGCCGCGCGGCCGACCCGGGCGGACGTTAACGCCTGCCGGACCGGCGCAGTTCCGGCGGAAGCGCGAACGTCAGCCGCTCCTCGACCGCCTCGACTTCCTCCACGTCGGCGAACCCCTGCTCGGCGAGCCAGTCCAGCACCCCGGAGACCAGGTCCTCCGGGACCGAGGCACCGCTGGTCACCCCCACCGTGCCGACACCATCGAGCCAGTCCTTGTCGATGTCCATGGCGTCGTCCACCAGGTGAGCGGCCTGGGCGCCCGCATCGAGGGCCACCTCGACGAGGCGGACCGAGTTGGAGGAGTTGGCCGAGCCGACCACGATGACCAGGTCGGCGTCGCTGGCTATCTTCTTGACCGCCAGCTGGCGGTTCTGCGTGGCGTAGCAGATGTCGTCGCTCGGCGGGTCGGTCAGCAGCGGGAAGCGCTCCCGCAGTGCCTTCACGGTCTGGATCGTCTCATCGACGGACAGCGTGGTCTGCGACAGCCAGGCCACCTTGGCCGGGTCGCGCACCTGCACGCCTTCCCCGGAGTCCGGTCCGTCCACCAGGTGGATGCGGGCGGGTGCCTCACCGGTGGTGCCGATGACTTCCTCATGGTTCTCGTGGCCGATGAGCAGGATGTCATAGTCCTGCGCGGCGAACCGCCGTGCCTCGTTGTGCACCTTGGTGACGAGCGGGCAGGTGGCGTCGATCGTCTGCAGACTGCGGCGTTTCGCCTCGTCGCGCACCTCCGGCGAGACGCCGTGCGCGGAAAACACCACGACGGCACCCTCGGGCACGCTCTCGGCTTCCTCCACGAAGATCGCGCCACGCGCTTCGAGGGCCTTGACCACGTGCGTGTTGTGCACGATCTGCTTGCGCACGTAGACCGGGGCGCCATGCCGCTCGAGAGCCATCTCGACTGCCTGAACGGCCCGGTCGACCCCGGCACAGTAGCCTCGGGGCTTGGCGAGCAAAACGCGTCGGGTAGTCACGGGCATGTCCCCTATGGTAGATGAGCCCGGCGTGCCCAAGGCATGGCGGGTTCACCGCGGCGGCGGCGCGTCCCGTGGCGCGGGCACTCCGGTCCGGTGGCTATGCCATGGCAGCGCCGTGCCGGATCTGATACGACTGTGCCAGTCACGAGCCTGTGCCGACATGGCCGGACCGGAGCAGATCCTAGCCATCCGGCGCACAGGACGGCGGTGCCGCGGCGCCCAGCGCGCGGGACACACCGGAGGAGAGCGATCAATATGCCTTTGTCGCAGGTCACTGAGCGCATCAAGGAGATCCCCGGGCAGGCGCTGCGAGCCGTTTTCGGGGGCGTCGGACAGGTGCTGATGGCGGCCGACAAGGTCAGGTCCCGGCTGAACGAGCAACTCAGCGAGGGCAGCGGGCCAGCCGCCGGGGAAGGGGCGGGGCGGCCCGGGCCGGCGCCGGTGCCGCAGCCCGGGCCGGCGCCAGCGCCCCCGCCCGGACCGCCGGCCGCGGGCACGGCCGGCGAGGTGACATCGGACACAGTGACACCAGCCACGGTGACGCGGTCCGCCGCCGCGGCGGCCGCCCGCCAGGTCCGGCCCAGTGCGGCGCGCTGGCGGTCCCTGGACAAGACCGGGAACGTCCGCCTCCTTGACGAGGAGGAGGCTGGTGCCACCCTGGCCGCTTCCGCCACCCCGGGTGATGCTGAGGCCATCGCGGATGCTGCGGCCACCGTGGACACCGGTGCCGATGTTGACACCGGGGCCGACGTGGAAGCCGGGGCTGGTGTGCAAGCTGAGCCGACGCCGGAGACCGTCGCCGACGCGGTGCTGGCCGAACCGGAAACGGCCGACCTCGTGCAACGCCAACCTGCCCAACTGGCCGAGGTCGCCCCGGCCGAACTGGCCAAGACTGCCCCCGCCGAACTGGCCGAGGTTGCCCCGGCCGAGCTGGCCGAGCGGCCGCCGGCGGTTGTGGCGGAGCCCGAAGGCACCAGCGCCGAGCCGACACCGGCCGTCGCTGAGCCGACAGCGGCTGAGGCCATCCCGGCCGAGCCCGCAACAGCCGAGCCCGCAACAGCGGGCGTCCCCCCGACGGAGCCCGGCACGACGGCACTCCCGGTGCCCGGCTATGACGAGCTGTCCGTGGCCTCCCTGCGGGCCCGGCTGCGGTTCCTGGACTCCGCTGGCGTCCTCACCCTGCTGGAGTACGAGAAGGCACATCAGCGCCGGGCGGCCGTGATCACCATGTTCGAGCGGCGTCTCGCCAAGCTCGGCGAGGGAAGCTGAGCCGGCGTCCGCGCGGTCTGCGGTCGGCGGCCTGCTGACATGGGCCTGGAGACCTCAGCCGAGGCGCCGGTCCCGGTGCGCACCATCCTGCGGCTGACCGGCGAATGGATCAGCCGGCTCGGGCGGGTCTGGGTTGAGGGGCAGATAGCCGAGCTCACCAGGCGCGGCGGGACGGTGTTCCTCACCCTGCGCGATCCGGTGGCGGCGGTGTCGGTCCGGGTCATCTGCCCGCGTGCCGTGCTGGACGCCACGGACCCGCCGCCCGGCGAGGGAGCCCGCGTCCTGGTCTGGGCGAAGCCGGAGTTCAACACCAACCGGGGCTCGTTCTCACTGTCCGCCATGGAGATCCGCGCGGTCGGCATCGGTGAGCTGCTGGCCAGGCTGGAACGGTTGCGCCGGGCCCTGGCGGCGGAGGGTCTCTTCGCGTCGGAACGCAAGCGGCCCCTCCCCTTCCTGCCGGGCAAGATCGGCTTGATCTGCGGCCGGGATTCGGCGGCGGAAAGGGACGTACTGCGCAATGCCGCCCGGCGCTGGCCAGCCGTCCAATTCCGGGTCGAGCAGGTCGCCGTGCAGGGGTCTTACGCCGTCACCGAGGTAGTGGACGCGCTCAGCCGGCTGAGCGCGGATCGGTCGGTGGACGTGATCATCATTGCCCGGGGTGGCGGCTCCATCGAGGACCTGCTGCCTTTCTCGGATGAGACGCTGGTCAGGGCGGTCGCGGCGACCAACGTCCCGGTGGTCAGCGCGATCGGGCACGAGCAGGACTCCCCGCTGCTGGACCTGGTCGCGGACGTGCGCGCGTCCACGCCCACCGACGCAGCCCGGCGGGTGGTCCCGGACGTGGCTGAGCAGCTCGCGGTCATCAGCCAGTTGCGCGGCCGGGCCCGCCGCTGCCTGACCGGCCGGGTCGAGCACGAGTTGGCGTGGCTGTCGGGCGTGCGGTCCCGGCCTGTCCTGGCCGTCCCGGCCCGGGAACTCGACCGCCGGCAGGAGGACCTCGGCGGGCTGGCCGGGCGGGCCCGGCGCCGCCTGGCCGGCCTGCTGGACCGCGCGGGAGATGACGTCGCGCACACCCGCGCCCGGCTGCTGGCATTGTCGCCCGCGGCCACCCTGGGGCGCGGTTACGCCATCGTGCAGCAGGCCGATGGTCACGTCGTCCGGGCCGCCGCCCAGGTCAGCGCGGGTGACCGGCTCACCCTGCGCTTCGCCGCCGACCAGGTCACGGCCGTCGCAGAGGCAGCCAATCCCCCCGGCACCAACCGGAACGCCTGACGAATCTGTTCCTGGCTATTACCTCGCACGGCGTTTCTTCTCGCATTGAACCGGTGAGCATCAGAACATTGCTCTGAGCCGGGGGTATCAGCGCTGTGGTGATGGATGAACCAGTGAAAAGTGCGAGCGCGGCCGCGGTGACCCCGCGGTCGCCGGGCCTGGACGGACTGCGCGCGCTGGCCGTGCTCGCCGTTATCGCCTTTCATGAGCAGCTCACGGCGTTTCCCGGGGGCTTCCTCGGCGTTGACGTCTTCTTCGTGCTGAGCGGGTACCTGATCACCGACCTGCTGGTCGCCCAGTGGAACCGGCACGGGGGCCTGCGGCTGGGCACGTTCTGGGCGCGGCGGGCACGCAGGCTGCTCCCGGCGCTGGCCGTGCTGCTGGTCGCCGTGACCGCGGCGACGGCCATCATCGAGCCGGGGCAGCTGGCCACGTTGCGGGAGGCACTGCTCGGGGCGGTCACGTACTCCAGCAACTGGTGGCAGATCGGGCACCAGTCCTACTTCGCGCAGTTCGGGCCGCCGGACCCGCTGCAGCACTTGTGGTCGCTCGGCATCGAGGAACAGTTCTACCTGGTGTGGCCACTGCTGCTGATCATCGTGCTCAAGACCTGCGAGAGCTCCCGGATCCGGGCCGGGGTGGCCTGGGCGGCCGCGGCGCTGTCCGCGATCACGATGGCGTTCGTGTACGTTCCCGGCGCCGACCCGTCGCGGGTGTACTACGGGACCGATACCCATTCCTCCGCCCTGCTCATCGGCTCGGCGCTCGCCCTGAGCTGGCCGCTGCGCCGCCTGCAGGGACTGACCCGGCAGAGCACGCAGGCGTTCGACGCCGCCGGGCTGGCCGGGATCGCGGTGCTGGGCTGGGCCATGGGCCATTTCGCCGGGCATGACCCGTCCCTCTACCCGTACGGGCTGCTGATCGCGGCGCTGGCCGCCGGGTGCGTGGTGCTGGCCGCGGCCAGCACCGGGCTCGTGAGCTGGCTGCTGAGCTGGGGGCCACTGCGCTGGATCGGGGTCCGGTCCTACGGCATCTACCTGTGGCACTGGCCGGTCATCGCGCTGACCGCCGCCGCGCTGAGGCAGCCATCTGAAAGCCCGCTGCTCTGGCTGGGCGAGACAGCACTGGCCATCGGGCTCGCGGCGGTCTCCTGGCGGTGGGTCGAGCAGCCGATCATGCGGGAGGGATTCCGGGCCGCCATCCGGAACCGCGCCACCGCGGTGACCGGCTCCATCGAGGCGCGCCGCTGGTCGTCCGCGGCCGTGTTCTCCGCGGTAGCGGCGGTCGCCGCCGTGGCGGTCGCCGGCACGGCCGGGTACTGGGTGGTGCACGCCCACCCGTCGTCCGGGCTGGCCGCGCAGATCAGCCAGGGAGTGAAGATCAGCCATCAGGACCAGGCCCGGCAGCGGGCCACCGCGCAGCCGCGCGGCACCCAGGGCCAGCCCACGGTGGCTGCCTCCCCGGCGGCGGGTCACCCGGGCCCATCGCCGGCTCCCACGGCCGCGACCCCCGGCCCGCGGCCCTCGGGCCGGCGGCCAGTGTCCGGGTGTCCGGGGCGGACGTCACCGCCATCGGCGATTCCGTCATGGTCGCGTCCGCCGCGCAACTGCAGCGCGTGCTGCCCGGCATTTCCATCGACGCCCAGGTCAGCCGGCAGGTCAGCGTCGGCGTTTCGATCGTCCAGCAACTCGCCGCCACGGGCGCGCTGCGACCGGTGCTGGTGTTCGCGCTCGGCACCAACGGCAGCTTCACCCACCGCCAGGTCCGCCAGTTGCTGGCCGCGATCGGCCCGCGGCGCAAGCTGGTGCTGGTCAACACGTACGAGGCCCGGCCGTGGGAGGCGCGTGACAATCAAGTGCTCGCGGCCGCCGCCCGCCGGTACCCCAACGTGGTGCTGGCCAACTGGTTCGCGGTCATCGAGCACCGCTCGGACCTGCTGTGGCCCGACGAGGTGCATCCGCAGCCCGCCGGGGCACGGCTCTACGCACACATGGTCGCCCGCGCGGTGCGGGCCGCGGCGGCGGGCGGAGGCCGGCTACGTTGATTGCCGTGAGCGCCGAGGACGCCGCAGGCAGCGGGCAGGCGGGGCAGGCCCCGCCTGGCCCCGGGACAGCAGGCCAGCCCGCCACCCTCTCCTACGAGCAGGCCAGAGATCAGCTCACCGAGGTGGTCCGCCGGCTCGAGGCGGGCGGGCTGACCCTGGAACAGTCCCTCGACCTGTGGGAGCGCGGCGAGCGGCTGGCCGCGGTCTGCGAGCAGTGGCTGGAGGGCGCCCGGGCCCGGCTGGCCGCGGTGATGGCCGGCCGCACCGGGGAAGGCGACGCCAGCGCATGACCGCGGAGCCGCCGGTCAGTCCCGGGGCACCGTGCCGATCCAGGCCATCACGTCCAGCACCCCGTCGGCCAGCCGCCGGGCATGCTCCGCGTCGTCGCCCAGTGACACCTCGGCAACCGCGAGCATCAGGCCGCCGGTCATGACCACGGCGACCGCCTCGTCTAACGGCTCGGCAGCGCGGGCGAAGAAGTCCGCGTTCCGGTCGGCCCACTGGCGCAGCCGCTGCCGCATGATCAGGTCGAACCCCGGCGGCCCGTCCCCGCACACGAACAGCCGGGACAGATCCCGCTCCTGCACGCAGCCGTCCAGGTAGGCACGGGCCGCGGCGAGGAACAGCTGCCGGGGCTCGGTCACCCCGGCGTCCCGCGCGGCACGCACGGCCTGCCGGGCCCGGTGCGCCTGGACCTGGTGGAACTCCTCGAACAGCGTGACGTACAGGTCGGCCTTGCCGGTGAAGTGGTGGTAGAGGCTGCCCACACTGGCGCCGGCGCGGGCCACGATCTCGGTCACCCCGGCCTGGGCGTAGCCCGCCGAGGTGAACACCTCCCGGGCCGCGGCCAGCAGGGCAGCCCTAGTGACGGCGCCGCGATCCGCGGCCCGCAGGGTAGGCTGCGGGATGTCTGTTGTCATTCGCCTGTCACCGCCTACGCAGCGCTCCCCACGTCTGGCGCACAGGGCGTGCCGCCCTTGCCGTCAAGGCTACGCCCGCAGCCAGGTGCGCAGGATTCTGGCACGGCCACGCCGGGAATACGGCCACACAGGGAAGGCGGTCTCTGCGATGACCGAGAGGGACGTAACTGCTGGCGGGGCCGCCGGGCCCGCCGCCCCGGGGAACCTGACCGCAGAACCAGAGCCCGGCCGGCAGGCACCGGACCGTAACCTCGCGCTCGAACTGGCGCGGGTCACCGAGGCGGGGGCGATGGCGGCCGCCCGCTGGGTCGGCCGGGGCGACAAGAACGGCGCGGACGGGGCCGCCGTGCATGCGATGCGGGCCCTCATCAATACCGTGTCGATGAACGGCGTGGTGGTCATCGGCGAGGGCGAGAAGGACCAGGCGCCCATGCTCTACAACGGCGAGCAGGTCGGTGACGGCAGCGGGCCGCTGTGCGACGTCGCAGTGGACCCGATCGACGGCACCCGCCTCACCGCCAACGGCATGCCGAACGCCATCTCCGTCCTCGCGGTCAGCGCCCGCGGGTCGATGTACGACCCGTCCGCGGTGTTCTACATGTCCAAGCTGGTGACCGGCCCGGCCGCGGCGGACACGGTGGACATCGAGGCCCCCGCCGCGCACAACATCGGTGCCGTGGCCCGGGCCAAGGGCGGCTCACCGCAGGACGTCACCGTGGTAATCCTGGACCGGCCCCGGCACGCTCAGCTGATCGAGGAGGTCCGGACGGCCGGCGCCCGGATCAAGCTGATCACCGACGGCGACGTGGCCGGCGCCATCATGGCCGCCCGGGACGGCACCGGGATCGACCTGCTGCT
This sequence comes from uncultured Actinomycetes bacterium, assembly GCA_963829725.1. Classification (GTDB taxonomy): domain Bacteria; phylum Actinomycetota; class Actinomycetes; order Streptosporangiales; family Streptosporangiaceae; genus RYN-230. The sequence continues at coordinate 732,082 of CAWHJW010000005.1, forward strand.
CGGCGTGGGCGGCACCCCCGAGGGCATCATCACCGCCTGCGCCATCAAGTGCCTGGGCGGGGTCATCCAGGGGCGGCTCGCGCCGCGGGACCAGGCCGAGCGGGACAAGGCCCTCGCGGCCGGGCACGACCTGTCCCACGTGCTCACCACGGATGACCTGGTCACCTCGGAGGACGCCTTCTTTGCCGCTACCGGCATCACCGACGGTGAGCTGATGGCGGGCGTACGCTACCGGGGCGGCGGCGCGGTCACCCACTCGCTGGTGATGCGGGCCCGGTCCGGCACGATCCGCAACATCCACAGCGAGCACGCGCTGTGGAAGCTGCGTGCCTACAGTTCCGTCAACTTCGACCTCCCCAGCTAGCCGCCGCTCCTGGGCACGGCACAGGGCGCCCGGGCGGCTCAGCGGGGGCGGCGGCGCAGCAGCCCGGCCCGCGGGGGCCGCGGGGTGCGGACGTGGATCCGGCCCAGCACGGCCAGGGTGTGCAGCTCGATCACCGGCGTCCCGGGCGGGACGGGCGGCCCCGCGCCCTGCTCCGGCGGCCCGCCCGCGACACTGCGGGTAATCACCGTGATGCCGGCCGGCACCAGCAGGTTCACCTGGCCGCCGATGGCGGCGGCGTACATGGTGGTGTGCGGCCGGTGCAGCAGCGCCTCCCGCAGGTCCAGGATGGCCTGGCCGCCGATGGCGGTGATCACGAGCCGGTCCGGGACCACCCAGCGGCCCTCCCGCCGCTCGGTCGTGAAGAACGCGTTGATGACCCGGGAGTTGTCCAGCCTGAGTGGCTGGGCATCCGGCCGGGCCAGGTCTTCGGTGAGCACCGCCAGGTCCCCGAGGGTGCGCGCGGCATAGGCACGCTGGGTGCGTTCGGCATGCTCTTCCAGGGAGATCCGCCCATCACCCGCGGCCTGGGCCAGCACCGCCACCACGCGCTCCCGGTCAGCGTCCGAGGCGCGCAGGTCACGGGGCGTATTCCGGGCCGTCACCCCACCGACGATAGCGGCCCTGACGCGGCCCGGCATCGTCCCCGCCCCGCCCCGGCCCGCCGCAGGGCCGGCGGAACCGGGCCGCATCTCGGGCACCTTCATCGGGCTCATCCTGGGCGGCATCCTGGCCGCGGTGAACTGGCGCCTCGTCGTCTCCTCGGCCCTGCTTCCCCGACATAGCCCCGATCCAGCAGCAGTTAAGTCCTGACCCCGCCCATGGGGTCAGGACTTAACTGCTGCGCCCGCAGCGGGGTGGTGTCAGTCCTCCACCGGGCCCGGCCCGAGCATGTCGCCGAGCGCGGCGCGCAGCAGCGTCTCGGCCGCGTCGGCCGCGGTCCGCGCGGTGATCGCGTGCGTGTGCGCCCGGTCCAGGTTGCCCAGCGCGATGCAGTCGTAGGCGACCTGGGCGTCGTGAACCGCCAGCTCCAGCTGGCGGGACGCCTCGTCCAGGCTGATGGCCTTCTCGTCGCTGCTTGGCATGCTCACGGCCTGCTCCCTCTGTGACCCGGTCACTCCCCCACCGCCGGGATGCGCTCAGACGTACCCCGGGGCGCCGCTGCCATGCACCGGGCCTGGCCGGGCGACCTACGATGAAGTAACCCCATTGTCACCGCACCGGGTGATCACAGCCACCCATTGACTCGCAGCACAGGGACGTGACACATGCCCGAGTTCACTTACACCGACCTGCTCCCGCTCGGCCCGGATGCCACGGAGTACCGCCTGCTGACCACGGACGGGATCACCACGCGAGGGGCGTTCGGGAGAGAATTCCTCGAGGTGGACCCGGGCGTGCTCACCTTGCTCGCCCGCGAGGGCATGCGCGATATCGCCCACCTGCTCCGGCCCGGACACCTGCGCCAGCTGCGGTCTATCCTCGATGACCCGCAGTCCAGCCCGAACGACCGTTTCGTGGCCGGTGACCTGCTGAAGAACGCGTGCATCGCGGCCGGTGGCGTGCTGCCGATGTGCCAGGACACCGGCACCGCGATCGTGATGGGCAAGCGGGGCGGGGAAGTGCTCACCGACGGGCGGGATGAGGAGCACCTGGCACGCGGTATCTACGACGCGTACACCCAGCTCAACCTGCGCTACTCGCAGCTCGCGCCGCTGACCGCGTTCGAGGAGCGCAACACCGGGACCAACCTGCCGGCCCAGATCGAGATCTACGCGACGCCGGGCCGGGAGTACAAGTTCCTGTTCATGGCCAAGGGCGGCGGGTCGGCCAACAAGTCGTTCCTCTACCAGCAGACGAAGGCGGTGCTGAACCCGGCCTCGATGCTGGCCTTCCTGGAGGAGAAGATCCGCTCGCTGGGCACCGCTGCCTGCCCGCCGTACCACCTGGCCATCGTGATCGGCGGCACCAGCGCCGAGTACGCGCTGAAGACGGCCAAGTACGCGTCCGCCCGGTACCTGGACACCCTTCCCAGCAGCGGGTCACCGGCCGGCCGTGGCTTCCGTGACACTGGACTCGAAGCCGAGGTGCTGGAGATCACCCGGAAGATCGGCATCGGGGCGCAGTTCGGCGGCAAGTACTTCTGCCATGACGTGCGGGTCATCCGGCTGCCCCGGCACGGCGCGTCCTGCCCGGTCGCGATCGCGGTGTCCTGCTCCGCGGACCGGCAGGCCCTCGCCAAGATCACCCCGGACGGGGTGTTCCTGGAGCGGCTGGAGACCGACCCGGCCCAGTACCTGCCGGAGACCACCGAGGACGACGTGGCCTCCGACGTGGTCCGGATCGACCTGAACCGGCCGATGAGCGAGATCCGCGCCGAGCTCACCAAGTACCCGGTGGCTACCCGGCTGTCGCTGACCGGGCCGCTGGTGGTGGCCCGGGATATCGCCCACGCGAAGATCGCGGAGCGGCTGGCCGCCGGTGAGCCGATGCCCCGGTACCTGGCCAACCACCCGGTCTACTACGCGGGCCCGGCCAAGACGCCGGAAGGGTACGCCTCGGGGTCGTTCGGGCCGACCACGGCCGGGCGGATGGACTCCTACGTGGAGGCGTTCCAGGCGGCGGGCGGGTCACTGGTCATGCTGGCCAAGGGCAACCGCTCCGCGAAGGTCACCGAGGCCTGCCACCAGCACGGCGGCTTCTACCTCGGCTCCATCGGCGGGGCCGCGGCCAAGCTGGCCCAGGACTGCATCACCAAGGTCGAGGTGCTGGAGTACCCGGAACTCGGCATGGAGGCCGTGTGGCGGATCGAGGTCCGTGACTTCCCGGCGTTCATCATCACCGACGACAAGGGGAACGACTTCTTCACGCCGCAGCCGGAGCCGCCGCTGCTCACCATCGGGCAACGGTGAGGCCGGGCGGGCCGCGGGACACGGCCGGCCGGGTCGCGATCCGGCGGGTGACTGGCCGGTTACCGCCGGGAGAACCCCGATACGACACGAGTGTTATTCTCACCCGCTTCACGGGAAACTCACCGGATTGCGCGTGTATCGTCCGGTGGCATGCACGTTGCGGCCAGCACGGGGCGGGTGGTCGCGGGACGTTACCTCCTGCGGCAGCCCATCGGCCGCGGCGCGATGGGGACCGTGTGGCGGGCCCGGGACTCGGTCCTGGCCCGCGACGTCGCGGTCAAGGAGGTGCAGTTCCGCAGCCCGGCGACGACGGGTTCGGCGCGGCCAGAAGACACCCGGGTCCTCTACGAGCGCAGCCTGCGCGAAGCCAGGACGGCGGCGCGGCTGAACCACCCGGCGGTGGTCACCGTCTTCGACGTCATCGAGGCGGACGGCTGCCCCTGGATCGTGATGGAGCTGGTCGAGGCGCGCTCGCTGGAGCAGGTGCTCGCCGAGGACGGGCCACTGCCCCCGGAGCAGTCGGCCGACCTGGGCAGCAGGCTGCTCAGCGCGCTGCACTGCGCGCACCAGGCAGGCATCCTGCACCGTGACGTCAAGCCCAGCAACGTGCTGCTCAGCCTGGACGGCCGGGCCGTGCTCACCGATTTCGGCATCGCCACGCTAGAGGGCGAGCCGGGGCTGACCCAGGCCGGGATGGTCATGGGCACTCCTGGCTTCACCGCGCCCGAGCGGGTCCGCGGCGAGCCCGCCACGCCTGGCCTCGGACTTGTGGTCGCTCGGCGCCACCTTGTTTGCCGCGGTAGAAGGCCACGGCCCGTTCGACCACCAGGGCACTTCCATGGCCATCCTGGCGGCCATCGCCAACGAGGAGCCGCCGCGGCCGTGGCGGGCCGGCCCGCTGCGCCCGGCCATCGAGGCACTGCTGCTCCGTGACCCCCGCGCACGGCCCGATGCCGCCGCCGCGGCCCGGCTGCTGGCCGGGGAGCGGGTGACCGTGAACACGATGCCCATGACCAGCGGCCGGCCGGACAGCCCGGAGGAGCCGCCATGGGGCCAGCCCGGGCCGGGTTATGACGGCGGGACGCTGCGCGAGTCCCTGGAGCAGCCCGGGAGGCCGGACGGGAACTACCCATCCGGGCGGGGCGAGCCGGCCTGGGCGGCCGCCGCGGCCACCCAGGCGGCGCGCTCCGCTGCCCCCGGGTCGGCCGCGGACAGACGTGATGACACGGGAGCCGCAGGGTCCCGCCGTGGCCTGCTCGCCGGGCTCGGCGCGCTCAGGCCACCCGGCCGGGGGGCTCCCGGACGGCGCGGCCCGGGGCGGCGCGGCGCGGCGCAGCCGGGCACAGGCGCCACCGTGGCCGCACTGCTGCCCCGGAGCCGTGGCGCCTGGCTGGCCGCCCTCGCCGCGGTGGCGATGGTGAGCCTGGTCCTCACGGTCCTGGTGGCCAGGGCGCACCGGGCTGACGCCGCACCGGCGGGCGGCTACCACGCCGTCGAGGTGTCCGGGGCCACGGCGGGCTCGGTGGCCGGGTACAGCATGAAGGTCCCGGCCCGCTGGCAGTATGACCAGCGCGGCCCGACCACCGTGTTCACCGGCCCGGGCGGCGCCGCGGTGATCCAGGTCACCCCGGCGGTCTTCGACGCCCCCCGGCCCGTCGGCGAGGCGCGCCTGCTCGAGGCGGTGGCACTGCGGCGCGGCACCTTCCCGGGCTACCAGCGGATCACGCTGCACGCGGCGGGCTTCCACGGCCGCCCCGGCGCGGTCTGGGAGTTCACCTGGCAGCCAGCGGCCGGCCCGCGGGCCGAGGTGCGCGAGACGATGTTCCGGCTGGCCACCCCGGGCGGGGCGCAAGCCTACCTGATCCAGGAGTCCGCGCCGGCCACGGCGTGGGCGCAGGACCAGGCGGCCTTCACGACGGCCGTGGGCAGCTTCCAGTCCCACCCGTGAGCGGGACGCGCCGTCAGTAACCGGCGTAGGACCCGCCCTGCCGGACCGCCACCACCCCCGGGATGACGATGTACGCCGCCGAGGTGCTCAGCGACGTGCTGCGGCCCGCTGCCGTGGCGACGCCGAGGCCGGCCAGTCCCGCGACGGAAGGCGCGCTCGGCTCTCACCCGGGGCACCGCGGGAACGTTGGGGGATATCCCGGACAGTGGCGTGCCGACGGGCCGCGGGTCAGGGCGGCGGGTTGCCGGGGGCTGGCAACCATCGGGCAGGCTCGGGTGCTTCGGTCATCAACCATGCCCAATAGGGGCTGATAGGTATGCCCCAAAACCAGGATTCAGCCGACTATGATCCAGGTCACACGAAGCCGCCAGTATCGAATTAATATTCGATACTGGCGGTTACCAAGGATCTGATGAGACGGGTCGACGAATGTCACGGACTGTGACGGTAATCACATTATGACTCTTAGCAAGAAGTCAATTACAAGGAGCCGCCCGTTAGAGGCCTCTGGATATCCGCCGATCAGTAGTAACCATGCGCCTGCCAGAACGACCAGGCGTTGCACGGATCACCGTATACCGACTTGATATACCCTAGTCCCCACCTGATCTGGGTTGTCGGGTCGGTCAGGTAATCGGCACCAGCACTGGCCATCTTGCTGGCCGGTAGCGCCTGGGGTATCCCGTAGGCCCCGCTGGCGTTCTCCGCGTTATAGCGCCAGCCGCTCTCGCGGGTCCAGATGTTGTTGAGGCAGCTGAAATAGGTGCTCGGGGTCCAGCCGAAAGACGCCAGCATGTTGTAGGCCGTGCTCTGCGCGGTGCCGGGATTCGGCGGGGGCAGGTTGACGGTGGCCACGGTGACGCCGCCCGTGCCGCCAGCCGATCCCGCCGCCGGCTGGCCCGCCACCTTGGGCCTGCCCACCAAGTGGAAGGAATGAGCCGCGGCCGACATGACGATCATCTGCTGGCGTTGTTCCTCGAGCACCGCGACGGCCCGGCTGCCGGATACCGCGGCCGCGGCAATGGCCGCACCGGAATCCGGCACATTCCCCGGGCGGAAAACCACCAGGTAGCCCGCGATGACGATTCCGGTCACCGCGGTTACCGCGGTCGCAGCCGTCGGCAGCAAAATGCCATTACGGCGTGCTGCCCGTCGCTTTCCGGGGCTTCGCCTCCGGTGTTCTGACAAGGCTGTCCTTCCGTCGGTCAAGCTCGTGGGCAGGGTGCCCATGAGCGGGACCGCTGCGCCTGCGGGCAGCGCGAGGTCCGGCACTCCAGCCAATACCGGCCGCAGAAACTAACTCGCCCAATGCGCCACGGCAGGAGCCCTGTGAACCGTCGGCGCTACCTTGCCAGAGCCATGGGAGGGGTCTGCAACCACTTCCGCTGAAAAAGTTGTGTCGGCCAGGCAACCAGCAATGTGGGGTGGATCATAAATTGACAACACGTACCGCAACAATTACTTGCTGTAAGGGACGAGAAGCTGTGGCCACCGCCCGCGGCACGCCGCGAGCCGGCGACACGCTGCAGACGCCCCAATCACGCTCCTCAGCGGCACTTTGTCCCTGACCCGCTTGACGCTCCCAGGCGGCGGACCGCGTCACGGCACGGCCGTCGCGGTGCCGGTGGCCGCGGTGGCAGGCACCGCCGACGAGCCGGGCGTGCTGGCCGGGCTGGCGGAACCGGCCGGGCTGGTGGCCGGGGTGGCCGTCACCGGCACCGGGGAGCGGGCCCTGCGGGGGCTGGTCCGCTGGGCGGCGGGCGTGGGCGTGCCCCGCGAGGTCAGCCGGAGGGTAGCGGCGCCGTGGCTGGCGATACGCATGCCCACGATGAGGCTCACCGCCATCATGACGACCAGGGGCAGGGCGATGAGCATGAACCGGTTCCTAGGCGGCCTGACCCCCGTCCAGTACTTCTCGCGCATGTCAGTCTCCTCCTCCGCGGTCCAGCCCGGGTCGCCGGTGGTCCCCCCGGCGGCCGCCGGGCCGCATCTCGACGGTCACTTCGCACGGCCAGACGCCTGCATCTGCCGGGCAGCCACCAGGGCCTCGTTGATGGGCACCGCATAACCGGTGCTCGTCAAGCCGCTCCCGGCGCCAGCCAGGTCGATGCCGATCACCTGCCCGGACAGGTTCACCAGCGGACCGCCAGTCTCCTTCCGGCCAGCACCCGGGTCGTGGACTCGAACAATCCGGCCAGCACGTGGACCAGGCCGTGGATCGTGTAGCGCAGGATGTTCGCCTGGTTGTCCGCCCCGGTGCCGTTGTCGTCCGCGACGAAGGCCGCGTTGGCGGCCGCCGGTGACGGGATCGCCGACGCGGCGCTGACCCCGGCCCGCCAGCGTGCGCCCCCCGTGGTGGCGGCCACGCCCGTCACCATGGCGAGCGCACCGACGGCCACGTACACACGCCACCCGCGGCGCACCCGCACCGGCTCTGACCGCACCGCCTCCCCCGATCCGGACGGTGCGGGCTGGCGGCCAGCCGTACCCTGGCTGGCTGCCTGTTCCTCGCTCAGCACGTGCCTGCTCTCCTCTTGCCTCTACCGGACCTGGCGTAACGAGTGCCCTGGGGTCCCCACGCGCACGGCACGGTGGCCCCCGGAAGTCCCGGGAGCCACCGTGCCTGGGTAGTGCGCATCGAATGTGTTACCCCGGGGGCGTTACATCCCCGAGGGCGCGTCCAGCCGGTGCCGGGGCGACCGCCCGATCCGCTGCCCGACAGGCGGCATCTTGGTGCCCGTCGCGCCGGCCGCGGCAGCGGGCGCCGCCGCGGCCGTGGCCTTCTGCTGGGTGATGCTGAACGTGGCCGCGGTGGCCACGCCGTTCCCGTCGAGGGTGACCGTCACCGGGTTCGTCAGCCCGAAGTTCTGGCAGTTGAGGTTGGTGAAGGACATGGTCAGCCGGTTGGCCAGGAAGGTCAGCAGGTTGTTCCCCACTGCAGGCACCGGTGAGGTGCCCGTGGCCAGCAGCGTCTGGTTGGCGTTCAGGAACGGGGTCTGGACGTTGACCATGTTCTGGCAGTAGTTCGCCGGGCTGTCCGCCAGGTTGTTGGCGTTAGAGATCGGCGCCTGCCCGACGTTGGACCGGTAGAGGTTGGTCTTCGTCGCGCTGAACGCGTTGTTGACCAGGGTCATCTCGTCGTTCTCCGGGACCAGCGCGATGGGCGCCTGCTGGTTCTTGGCCGCGGAGAGCTCGTTCAGGGCCTGCGAGGTGGACGGCGTGCCGCCCTGCGACAGGTCCGGCGCGGTGAACGCGGTGCAACCGAGCGTCGGGTCGAGGAAGTCGCTGATCAGCGCATTGTCACTGCCGTTGACCAGCTTGGTGGCGGCGGGCATGGCGGCCGCGTTGGCGGCATTGAACTGCGCGGTCTGCCCGTTGCTGTTCAGCAGGTAGATCGACGTCACGTTGTCGCTCTGGTCCTGGTCAATCATGGTGAAGCTGCGCGTGGTCGGGCAGGCCAGCCCGGGCACCTTGGTGGAGGTCCCAGTGGCGGGCACGACCAGCGTGCCGGCCGCTTCGAGCCGCTGCGCGGTCCGGAAGAACCGGGTGCCGTTGCAGAACGACACCTGGCCGAAGCCGGACCCGTTCAGCCCGTTCACGCACCGGCCCTGGGCCAGCGCGTTCGGGGTCGCCCCAACCTGGGTCAGGTTGGTGCCGTTGAAGCCGACGTCGATGGTGACCACGGCGTTCGCGGGCAGGGCCGGCATCGCCGGCGCTGCCGTCGGCGTCGTGCCCTGGGTGATGACCAGCGGCTCGTACACCGATAGCGCGCCGGTGGCCGGGTTCAGGATGGTGGCCTGGACGAAGGCGCCCAGGTTCCCCGCGTTGGCCATGTTGCAGCCCGAGGCCGCCGGGGTCATCCCGTTAGGCCCGGTGAGCTGCCATGGGGTGGCCAGGCCCTGCGCGGACAGCGGGTTCGCCGGCACGATGATGTCGCAGGACACGTTGGCCGCCGCCGCCGCGGCGGCCGCGGTGACCGTCGGGCTGGCCGAGACCGTAGGCGACGTAGTGGCGCACGGGGTGGCGCGGTCGTGGCGGCCGCGGTCGTGGCGGCCGCGGTCGTGGCGGCCGCGGTCGTGGCGGCCGTCGTGGCCGTCGTGGCCGTCGTGGCCGCTGTGGTCGCCGCTCCGGCCACGGTGGTCGTGGCGGCCGCGGTTGCGGTGGGCGTGGCAACGGCCCCGGTCGGCGTGGGTGCCACAGTTGCCGCAGTGTTCGCGGCGGCAGCGGCAGTGGTGGTCGCGGACGGCGTGGCGCAGGCGGTCACGCTCGCGGCGTTGTTGGCGCCAAAGACGCTGCTCACGCCTGGAACCAGCAGCGCCACGCCAACCCCGGCCACCACGGCCACGGCCCCGGTAATCGCGACGATCCGGGCCCGTGACCGTGGCTCAAACTCACGATCATGGTTGAAGACTTTATTTCGGTACGACACGACACCGTTCCCTTTTGCTTGGGTATCGCTCCCGGGCGATCACATTAGTCCGCTCCGGGAGCGCCGTCATCGGAAACCGAGATTTTCCTGACGGGGCTTCTTTTGGACCCTTACCAAGTACGGACACGCTTGCCCACTGGACCGCAACTGAGCATGTTTTCCCAGCTCAGCGGGCTAATCCTGGAGCCATGAAGGCAGTTAGTCAAGGCGATTTTAATGTCCGTAAGAACCTCGTAAGAAATGGCCCTGGCGAGACATGGCGTGCACGCTGAGATTAGCGCAGTCAGCATCAGGAAAGGAAGGAATAGCCGACATTGGGCAGGCGGGCACCCGCGGGCCGCGCATCATCGCGCCAGCCGGGCCGGGGCTTCGCGGCACGTCCCGGCGATCACCGGCTGCCCTGTTCCACGGGCCGCCGGCCCGGCCGGTTCACCGAGCCAGGGTCAGAGGCCACCCTGCGCGACGACCCGGCCGGCGGCGGCCGCCTGGGCCAGCGCCGCGTAGTCCCGTTCGTTCTGGTCGGCGTAGGCGGCCGCAAACCGGGCGATGGCCTGCTCGAAGGCGTCCGAGTTGCCGAGGTAGGCGGCGATGGACACGGCATCCCCGGTCCGGGCGTGCGAGCGGGCCAGCGTCCAGGCGCAGAGCTCGCCGTAGATCAGCATGCCGGACGGCCGCATCGCATCGATGTCCAGGGAGAACTTCCAGTCCCGCAATTGACGGACGTAGAAGTCGTGCGTCTTCCCGTCCAGCACCTTCGGTGTCCGCTGCCAGCCCAGGAAGATGTCGCTCACCGGCTGGATGAGCCACTGGCCCTCCACCACCCGCTGCCCCTGGTTGTCGTACCTGCTGGGCCCGGCGAACTCGGCCAGCACCGACGGCCGCGCCTCCTTCACCTGCAGCAGCAGCGGGTCCCGCCCGTCCCGGGCGGTGAACAGGAAGATCCAGCACCGGGTGCCGACACTGCCCACCCCGACCACCTTGCGGGCCAGGTCGGCGAGTTCGTAGCGCTGGAACAGCACCCGGTGCGCGCCGTTAAGCGTGCGGCGGTATTCCGCGATGAGGCCGTCCAGCAGCTTTTCGAGGCCCAGTCGGTCGCGCTCGCCCGGCAGCAGGTGCGAGATCGGCATGATCAGCGGCGGGTCGGCGAGGATCCGGATCTTCCCGTCCACCACGCCGCACAGCTTGCCGAAGGCCTGCATGCTGTCCCGGGTCTGCGCCTTGGCCAGGTTCCGCTGGATCACCTGGCGGCTGCGCGCGGTCATCCGGGGCAGGAACATCTGCTCGACCAGTTCCAGGTCCACCCGCGCGTACCAGACGTCCAGGTCGGTCATCCGGGCGAACGTGCGCATGGCCCGGCGGTAGAACCGGACGCTGGCGGCGACGATCTTCGCGCGCTGCTTGCGGGTGAACCCGTTGCCCCGGGCCGCCACCTCCAGGCTGGCGGCCAGCCGCTTGACATCCCATTCCCAGGGGGCGGGCAGTGTCTCGTCGAAGTCGTTGATGTCGAACAGGAACTTTCGCTCCGGCGAGGCAAAGATGCCGAAGTTCGACAGGTGGGCGTCCCCGCAGGCTTGCACGATCAGCCCCGTGCACGGGGTGTCCGCCAGGTCGCTGGCCATGGGCAGGGCGGCGCCGCGGAAATAGGCGAACGGGGAGACCAGCATCCGCCCGTACCGGATCGGCACCAGTTCCGGCACCCGGGACTCGGCCTGCCGCTGCAGGAGCGCGACCGGGTCGGCCCGGCCCGCCGACGGGTCGAACATGTCGTGGCTCTCCCGCGGCACCGCGGCCCGCGCCGCCTTGCCGCGGGCCACCCGGTCGGCCATGGGCACCCGCCCCAGGTCCGGGTCCAGCACCCCGCCCCGGATCCGCGGCGCCGGCCGGACCACTTGCAGATCTGGCACGACAGCACCTCCGTGAGTCTGAGCCGACCATGCCACGCAGGCAGCCCGGGTTCCTCACCCGTTCAGGATGAGCACCGGGGAGTGGCTGGCCGACCAGACGGAACAGCCGCCGCGGTCTGGCGATGACGGGCCCGGACCACGATCCGGCAGCCGGGCCCGGTCTCGGCGAGACTGGTTTCCCCCGGCTGGCCGGGGGAAACCAGGCTCGGCTGGCGATCGGCTAATATCGAAACACGATATAAATTGGCGGCCAGCTCCGCCCGGCCATCCACTTAGTATCGTGAGGCGATGTTATTGCCCGGACGGTCCGGGGCCGGTCACTTGACCGGCCCGGCCGTCATGCCGGCCACCAGGAAGCGTTGCAGCAGGAAGCCCACGACGATCGGCACGCTCACGGTGAGCGAGGCCGCCATGATCTGGTTCCAGCACACCTGGTTCTGGGTGGCGTAGCCCTGGAGCCCGACCGCCAGCGTCCGGGTTGAGTCATTGGTCAGCACCGAGGCGAACAGCATCTCGCTCCACGCCGTCATGAACGCGTAGATGCCCACCGCCACGATGCCGGGGATCGCAGCCGGGATGACCACCCGGATGAACGCGCCCAGCGGCCCGGTGCCGTCCACGGTGGCCGCCTCGTCCAGCACACGCGGGATCGTGTCGGATCGTGTCCAGGTACGCCGCCAGCATCCAGATCGCGAACGGCAGCGTGAACGTCATGTACGTGATGATCAGGCCGGCCCGGCTTGGCCCGGCGGCTCGCCCCGCGGGCGCAGGTGGGCATCGCGCACCTGCTGTCGGACATCAGCCCGGCCTCGGCGTCCGGAGCCGACCGCGACGCCGCCCGGCGGCTGGACGGGTACGAGAACCGCTGGTTCCTCGACCCGGTTCTGCGCGGCAGTTACCCCGCCGACATGCTCGACTGGTACGGACGGCAGGTGCCGCTCGGTTTCATCCGCGACGGCGACCTGCCGGTGATCGCGGCCGCCACTGATTTCATGGGCGTCAACTACTACGAGACCAAGATCGTGGCCGCCGACCCGGCCGACCCCTACCACCAGGCCCGGGTGCTGCCGCAAGCGCCGGCTGACGGCCGCCGGTCTTGACGTGCGGCCCGCCGGGCTCGGCCGGATCCTGCGCCGGGTCCGCGGCTACACCCCGCTGCCGCTTTACATCACCGAGAACGGCGCCGCGTTCCATGACTACGTGGACGCCGAGGGCGGCGTCGGCGACGCCGAGCGGGTCAGCTACCTGGCCGACCATTTCGCTGAGACCCTGGCCGCCATCGAAAACGGCGTCAACGTGCGCGGTTACTTCGTCTGGTCGCTGCTGGACAACTTCGAGTGGGCCGACGGGTACAGCCGCCGCTTCGGCCTGGTGTTCGTGGATTTCGGCACCCAGGCCCGGACCCCCAAGGCGAGCGCCCGCTGGTACGCCCAGCTCATCGGCTGCCAGCAGGACGCCTAGCCACACCCCGTTACCGCCGTGCCGGACTCGGCCCCGCCGACCCGGAAGAAGGCATCGTCAATGGTGACCGGGTCACCGACGTGGCACCTGCCGTCCGCGGGCCTGCGGGCAGCGCGGCTAGCCCGGCAGCGCCACGACCAGATCGGCGTGACCCCTGGACGCCTCGATCAGTGCGGCGTTCCGCTGGTCAGAGCCGGTCGCCCGGGCCCGGGCCTGCGCCGCGTCCCGGCCGAAGGCGACGTGCCGGTCGATCAGCCGCCGCAGTCGGGCCGGCTCCGGCAGGTCGAGGTACCAGACCTCGTCCAGCAGCGGCCGGACCTGGGCCCACGGCCCGTCCGGCAGCAGCAGGTAGTTGCCTTCGGTGACGACGAGCGGGACCGACGGGCCGACCGCGATCGCGCCCGCGATGGAGTCCTCGATGTCCCGGTCGAACCGGGGCGCATAGACGCACCCCTCCCGCGGGTCGCGCAGCCGGCGCAGCACGGCCACGTAACCGGCCGCGTCGAAGGTGTCCGGCGCGCCCTTCCGGTCCACCCGGCCCGTCTCGGCCAGCACCCGGTGAGCCAGGTGGAATCCGTCCATGGGCAGGTACGCGGCATCGCCCGCCAACTCGGTCACCAGCCGCTCGGCCAGCGTGCTCTTGCCCGCGCCGGGCGGCCCGGTAAGGCCCAGGATGGCCCGTCCCGGCCGCCGGGCGAGAGTGGCCGCCCGGTGCACCAGATGCTCCAGGTCCGGGTCCGCCGCCACCCGGCCAGCATAGGTTCCCACCAGCGCTGCGGGTAGATTTGTATGGTAGCTATAAAAATTATGTGACAGCAGTAACTCGGCGGGAAAGGCTAAGCTCTGCGCATGGGCGCGCGGACGGCGGACTGGTCGGCATGGCGCGGCCTCGAGCCCGGTGCGGATGTGGCCGGCGGGCTGCGGGAGCGCAAGAAGCGCCTGATGCGCCAGCAGCTGTCCGATACCGCCACCGAGATGTTCCTCGAGCGCGGATTCGACGCCGTCCGTGTCTCGGAGATCGCCGGGGCGTGCGGAGTCTCGGAGAAGACCGTCTTCAACTACTTCCCCACCAAGGAGTCCCTGCTGCTGGACCGGTGGGACACCACGATGCCCGCGCTCCGTGAGGGCCTGGGCGACCCCGCGCTCACCCCGGTCGAGGCGGCACTGCGCATCCTCGATGACGAGCTGGGCGCCCTCACCTCCTGGCTTGCCCATCAGGACGACACGTCCGCGGCCACCGCCGGCATCCAGCGCTTCGGCGTTCTGATCAGGTCCACTCCGTCCTTGCGTGCCCATGAGCGCGACCTGATGGACCGGCTCACCGCGGTGGCCGCGGACGTCCTGGCCGCGCGGGCCGGCCTGGGCCCGGACGCCCCGGAACCGCAGATCGCGGCCGCTGCCCTGCTCGGGCTGTGGGATGTCCAGTTCCGCGCGCTGCGCAGGTACCTGGACGGGCAGCGCAGCCCGGCGCAGGTCCACGAAGCGGTCAGCGCGGAGGTGCACCGCGCCGCACGGCTGCTCCGTGACGGGCTGGCCTCGTTCGGCGTCACTGCCGGGCAGGCAGGCTCCCCCCGGGCCAGCGGACGAGCGGGGGATTCCGGGGGGTCGACCCCCGGCTAGCTCCCGGCTAGCTCAGCCTGGGCGCGTCGGCGATCAGCCGCGCGGTGTAGTCGCTACGGGGACGGCTCAGGACCTGCTCCACCGTCCCAGCCTCGACCAGCTCACCGCAGCGCAGCACGACAGCGAACTGGGCCACGCTGGGCACGAGGGCCAGGTTGTGCGTGATGAACACCATCGCCAGGCCGTGCCGGGCCGCCGCGGCGCGGAGCAGGTCCACGATGACCGCCTGCACCGACACGTCCAGTGCCGAGGTGACCTCGTCGCACACGAGGACATCCGGCTCGACGACGAGCGCACGGGCGATGGCGACCCGCTGCCGCTCCCCGCCGGAGAGTTCGCCCGGGTAGCGGGACAGGAACCGGCCGCCGAGCGACACGTCATCCAGCACGCGGTGAACACGCTCGGCCTGCTCCGGCCGGGACAGCCGGAAGAAGCGCTGCAATGGCTCGGCCACGAGCTGGCCGACCGTCTTCCGGGGGTGCAGGGAAGTGTAAGGGTTCTGGAAGACGTACTGAACCTGCCGCAGTGCCTGCTTCGGGCGCTGCCGGGCCGCCCGGGCCAGCGGCTCACCGTGCAGTTCCGCCTGTCCCGTCCAGCCACGGTGCAGTCCGGTGATGCAGCGGGCCAGCGTGGTCTTGCCGGAGCCGGACTCACCGACGACGGCCACGCAGCCCTGGGCAGGCACGTCGAGGTCGATGCCGGCGAGTGCCGGGACCCCGCCGTAACTGGCCGCCACTCCGCGCAGGGACAATACGATGGGCGGCTGCCGGGTGGCCGCCGGTCCCGGCGGCCACCCGGCGGGGCGGCCGGGGGCCTGGCCGGGCCGCAGGCAGCGGACCGTGCGCCCGCCGAGTACCGCGGGCTCCGGTTCCCGGGCCCGGCACTCATCGAGGGCGAGGGCGCAGCGCGGGGCGAAGCCGCACCCTCCACCCCGCTGCCCGGGCGGCGGCGGCTGCCCAGGTATCCCGGCCAGCGGGCGGCTGCTGCCCGGGCTGGGCACGGCGGCGAGCAGGGCCGCCGTGTAGGGGTGCAGCGGCTGGCCCAGCAGCGTGCTGGCCGGGCCCGCTTCCACGATGCGGCCCGCGTACATGACGGCTACCTCAGTCGCCAGCCCGCTCACCACGGCCAGGTCGTGGCTGACGTACACGGCGGCCACCTGGTAGTGGCCGCACAGGCGGCGCAGCGTCTCGAGGACGTGCCGTTGCGTGGAGACGTCCAGGCCGGTGGTGGGCTCATCGAGCACGATCAGTGCGGGCCGGCAGGCGAAGGCCATGGCCAGCCCGACGCGCTGCTGCTGCCCGCCGGACAGCTGATGCGGGTACCGCCGCAACAGGTCCAGTGCTGGCTCGAGACGGGCCTCGTGCAGCACCTCGCCGATCCGGGCCTCGGCGTCACCCGGGGGCACGGCGTGCACCCGCAGCGCCTCGCGCAGCTGATATCCGATCCGGAGGGCCGGGTTGAGGGCGGCGGCCGGGTCCTGCGGCACATAGCTGACCCGGGCGCCGCGGATCCGGCGCAATGCCGCGGGCCGCTGCCGCAGCAGGTCCACCCCGTCCAGGCAGACCTCACCACGGCTGACGGCCAGGCCCCGCCGGGCATGGCCGAGCAGTGCCAGGGCCACTGTGGTCTTCCCCGACCCGGACTCGCCGACAAGGCCGAGCACCCGCCCCGCCTGGATCGTGAAGGAAATCCCGCTCACGACCGGCGGGCCGCCGTGACCGCTCCGGATCTCCAGGTCGCGGACGGCCAGGCGGGCCGGGGACGCGGGACCGGGCGCTCCTGCCCCAGGGACCGCGGCCGGGCTGCCGTGCGCCGTCACCGTGCCCGGCCTTCGGCCACGCGGAGGTCATCGACCAGCGCCGCCTCCTCCGGCCTGCGGTCCACGCCGAGCGCCGCCCGGCCGATCGCGTCGGCCAGCAGGTTGGTGCCGATAGTGAGCAGGGCGATCATCGCGGCCGGGACGATCACCCCCCAGGGATTCAGCGCCAGGCCGACCCGGTTCTCGTTGATCATCGTCCCCCAGTTGGCGGCCGGCGGCGGCTGGCCGAACCCCAGGAACGCCAGCCCGGACATGATGACGATCGAGTAGGTCAGCCGCAGCCCGGCCTCCACCATCAGCGGGGTGCTCAGGCTCGGCAGGATCTCCCTGGCCATCACCGAGGCGGGCCGCAGCCCCTGCAACTGCGCCACCTTGACGTAGTCGCGCTCGGAGATGTCCAGCGTGGCGGACCGCAGCACCCGGGCGACCGCGGGCGCGTGAGCCAGGCCGACGGCCAGCACGATCAGCCAGAGCCGGGGGCCGAGGATGCTCAGCAGCAGCAGGGCGAAGACCAGCTGGGGAAAGGCCAGGATGACGTCCACCGTCCGCATGATCAGCCCGTCCGGCAGGCCCCTCAGGTAAGCGGCAGCCACCCCGGCGGCCACGCCGGCGACGATGCCGATCAGCGTGGCGGCCGCCGCCATCAGCAGTAGCAGCCAGCCGCCGTCGAGTACCCGGGACAGGACGTCGCGGCCGAGCACGTCGCCGCCGAGCAGGAACTGCCCGGACGGCCTGGCGAAGGGCAGGGTCAGCAGCGCGTCCGGTGGCCGCGGGGCCAGGAACGGGCCCGCCGCGGCAATCACGGTCACGAGGGCGGCCAGGCCGAGGCCGGTGCGGCCGCGCGGGCTCGCCGCCGCCTGCCGGAGGACGGCCAGCCACTCATGACGCCGGATCCGCCCGGGCGGCGGGCCCCCCGCGGGGCGGGGGGCAGCCGGGCCGCGGCGGGTCAGCATGGCCTTCTTACCGGGGAATCCGGTGCCGCGGCGTGGCCAGCACCGCGATCACGTCGGTAACGATGTTGACCAGCACGTAGAACGCGGCCAGCACCACGACGATGAACTGGATGACCGGGATGTCGCGGTCGTCGACCGCGTAGACCAGCCCCTGGCCGATGCCCGGGAAGGCGAACACGTACTCCACCACGACCACCCCGCCCGCCAGGTACAGGAAGTTCAGGCCGATGACCTGGATGACGGGCGCGGTCGCATTGGGCAGCGCATGCACGGCCACGATCCGCGACAGTGGCACTCCCTTGAGCCGGGCCATCTCCACGTAGTCGGAATCCAGCGCCTCGATCATCGCGGCCCGCATCATCCGCTGGATGTAGGGGACGATCACGATGACCAGGGTGGCCACCGGCAGGATGAGCAGCCGGGGGGCGTTCCACGCGTACGTGCCCGGTGGCAGCAGCGACACGGCGGGCAGCAGGTGGGTGGCGCCGGTGGCGAACAGGACGATCAGGCCGATCGCCACCACGAATTCCGGCAGCGAGGTCACCGCCAGCGCCGTGACCGCCGTCACGTGATCCAGCCAGCCGTCTTTGCGCAGCGCGGCCCAGGCGCCGAGCACCACACCGCACACCGCGCCGAGCAGGCCGGTGATCCCGGTCAGCACCGCCGAATTGATCAGCCTGGGCTCGACGTAGCCCCACACTGGCTGCCCGTTGGCCAGCGAGTCGCCGAGATGGCCGGTGAACAGCCCGGAGAACCAGATCCAGTACTGGTCCAGCAGCCCCCGGTTGAGGTGCAGCGCCCCCTCCAGCCGGTGTACCGCGGCGGGATTGGCCGCCGCATCCCGGCCCAGCACCGCGATGGCGGCGTTGCCCGGCAGCACCTCGGTAGCCACGAAGACCAGCACCGAGACCACGCCCAGGGTGAACACGCCGATCGCGGCCCGCTGCCCGATGAGGGAGGTCACCGGATGTGCCGCCGCCCACGGCCGCCCAGGCCGGCGGGCTCGCGGGGCGTCCCCTGGTTCCGGCTCCGCCCGGCCAGGTGCCCAGGACAGTGTCACGCTGCCACGCTCCGGTCCCCGGGCTGAACGGGTGCTGCCACGGCATCGGTCCCTTCGCCAGCGCACCGGTGCCAGCGCCGGCACCTGTCCCGTCTTACCGCCGCCATTGCCCGCCCGTAAGCGCCCGGTCCGGGAATGGTGATGGCTTCATTACGGTAACCGCACCGCCGTGGCGGGGCAACGCCAGCCGCCATTTACTGTTTCACTTAGTAGTGATCTAACCACCCGGCTATATCAGCCTGCCGGCCAAGCGTGCCCGCGTACCGGGCGATGAACTATTTGCCAGATTCGGTACGTATCCGGCGGTCCCGGGAATACTCTTCATGAGAACGCCTGACCGGGCGCGGAGTGGCCTGGACTGCAGTAGCCAGCGCTCCCCGCGCCCAGTCGGGCGCCCATTAGTTCCCGAATTTCCTTAGTAATTCTGATGTTACTGCAGTGGGCCAGGGGACGGCCCTTTCGTCGTTAGTCCTCCGTTCCTATGCCGACCGCTGTCGGGTGGAACGGAACTCGCGCACACTGGGAGGTCACGGGCAGGTGAAAGCGGCGGCGTTCTACGAATACGGCCCCCCGGAGGCCATGCAGTACGCGGACATCCCCGATCCAGTGTCCGGCCCCCGGGACGTCCTCATCCAGGTGCAGGCCTGCGGCGTCAACCACTCGGACCTGGACTCCCGGGCCGGGACGTCCCGGTGGTCGTTCAGGCTGCCCATGGTCCTCGGCGCGGAATTCACCGGAACCGTTGTCGGCACTGGCGCGGAGGGCGGCCCCGTCCAGGCCGGCGACCTGGTGACCGCATTCCAGCAGTACAGCTGCGGCCGGTGTGCCCAGTGCGCCAAGTGGCGGCCGGATCTCTGCGCCGCCTTCGAGGTCTTCGGCACCACGCGCTGGGGCGGGTACGGCGAGCTGGTCAGCGTGCCCGCCGAGGTGGTGATCCCGCTCCAGCCGTCCGACGACCCGCTGGCCATGGCGGCCGGGCAGTGCGCGGTCAGCACCGCCTGGCACATGGTGAACCGGCTGGGACTCATCCGGCCGGGAGAACTGGTGCTCGTGCCCTCGGCCTCGGGCGGCGTGGCGGGTGCGCTGGTCCAGTGCGCGAAGCTGGCCGGGGCCACTGTGGTCGCGACGGTCAGCACGCCCGCCAAGGCCGAGCTGGTCGCGCCGCTGGGCGCGGACCTGGTGCTCGTCCGGGGGGACGGGGACGTCGCCGCGGACCTGCTGCGGGCCACCAGCGGCCGCCGTTTCGACGCGGTCCTCGACACCGTCGGCGGCACGCTGTTCGCCGCCCACCTGTCCGTGCTGCGCGAAGAGGGCCGGCTGGTTACCTGCGGCGCGCACGCCGGCGAGGTGGTCCCGCTCGACCTGGTCCCGGTGTTCCGGAACGGCTGGCGCATCATCGGCTTCCGGCTGGCGCCCCCCGATGATCTCGCCGCGTCACTGGAGCTCATCCGCCGCGGCTCCATCACGGTGCCCATCGCCGCCACCTTCCCGGTCAGCGATGCGGCGGCTGCGCACCGTTTCCTCGAACGGCGCCAGCACGTCGGGAAAGTGCTCCTCGTCGCCGACTAGCCCGTTACTTCCTGGAGGTAGGTCCCGTGGATCGATCGGATCGAAGCAGCACGCCGCGCCCAGTGCAGGGACTCGGGCGCCGAGAGTTCCTGCGCGGGATCGCTGCGGCCGGCGCCGTGGCCGGGGCCGGGGGCTTGCTGGCCGGTTGCGGCGGGTCATCCGCGGGGAGCACCCAGCCCCCGGCTGGGGCCAGCGGCCCGACCCGCCGGGGCGGCAACCTGAGGCTCGGCCTCACCGGCGGCTCGAGCTCGGACACCGTCGATCCGCACAAGAGCCTCACCTACATCGACACTTCCCGGCTGCAGTCCCTTTACCAGCCTCTGGTCCAGCTGAACAGCCAGGCCGAGATCGAGTACGTGCTGGCCGAGTCGATCACCGCGCATCGCGGCTCGCTGTCGCAGTGGGTGATCCGGCTCCGGCCGGGAGTCACCTTCCACGATGGCAAGGACTTCAGCGCGGCCGACGTCCTGTACACCTTCCAGCGGATCTTCGGCAACGACTTCACCGGGAAGTTCGGGCTGGGCCCGATCGACCTGGGCCGCACCAAGGCAGTGGACAAGCTCACCGTGCTGGTCCAGCTCACCAAGCCGTTCTCCAGCTTCGTGGAGCAACTGGCCGCCTTCTGGTACAACCTCTACATCGCCCCGGCGGGCTTCAGCCCGGCCCGGCCGGTAGGCACCGGGCCGTTCGTCTACCAGAGCTTCACTCCCGGCCAGCGCAGCGTGTTCACCCGCAACCCGCACTACTGGAAGTCCGGGCTGCCCCACGTGGACACCCTGACCATCATCGATTTCAGCGACAACACCACGCTCCAGGATGCGCTGTCCACCGGCGTCATCGACGGTGCGGGGGCGCTGGACGGACCGCAGATCGCCTCGCTGGCCACCACGAGCGGGATCAAGACCGTGGTGTCGCACTCCGGGGAGATCATCCCCTTCACCATGCGTGTCAACCAGCCGCCATTCAACGACGTCAACGTCCGCCAGGCCATGCGGCTGCTCACCGACCGCCCGCAGTTGATCGACTCGGCGCTCGACGGGTACGGGGTGGTCGCCAACGACCTGTTCTCCCCCTTCGACCCCGACTTCGACCACTCCCTGGTGCGGCCCGCCCAGGGTGACATCCCGCAGGCGAAGTTCCTGCTGAGGAAGGTCGGCCAGGAGAATCTCACGGTGACCCTGACCACCTCGGCAGTGGCCACCGGCACGGTCGCGATGGCGACGGTACTGGCCGCTCAGGCCAAGGCCGCGGGGGTGACCATCAAGATCAGCAATGTCCCCTCCGGCGACTTCTTCGGGCCGAACTACCTCAAATGGACCTTCAGCCAGGACTATTACAACTACTACCCTTACCTGGCGCAGGTGGCGGAGTCCATGCTGCCAGCCTCACCGTTCAACGAGACGCATACCAACAATGCCCAGCACACCAGTCTCTACAACCAGGCGAACGCGACCGCGGACCCGACGCTGCGGAAGGAAATCCTGCGCGAGATGCAGACGTTCGACTTCAATGAGGGCGGCTACCTCATCCCCGCCTACATTGACGTGCTCGACGCGTACAGCGACAAGGTGACCGGCTACACCTCCGGGAAGGTCGGCCAGCCGCTGTCCAACTTCGACTTTGAGGACTTCGCCTTTCTCGCCTAACCCGCTCGCACGCCGTCCCGCCCCTCACGCTGGCCCGTGCGGCCGGCCTGGGGAGCGGGCCGGGTGGGCGCGGCCGGGGCCGGGCTCACCCCGTGCGCAGGCTCACCGGAACACCATGCTCCGGACCGAGATCGTGCTGGTGACCATCCCGGTGCCATACATGAGGTCAGCCACCCGCTGCACCTGCCCGGTACTCAGGAACGTCGGGTACTGCCCGACCGTGACAAGATCGGCGGTCCGCGATGACATCCCGGGCAGGGTGCGCAGCACCGAGCGAACGGTGCCCGGCTGGGCCGAGGCGGCCGTCGCCGCATTGAGCGCGGTGCGGAAGCTGCTGAGCCCGGCCGCGTCCCGCTGCGCGACCCCCGCCGTGGCAAAGTAACCGGACAGCGGCAGGCTGGCCGTCACCCCGCTGCACGCGTCGAGCAGCTCAACGGCCCCCAGTTCGCTCTCGGCCTGCAGGATGTAGGGCTGCGTGGCGACGATGGCGCTGACCTGGTGGCTGCGCAGCGCGCCGATCATGCTGCTGGCGGGCATGGCTTCCCAGCGGATGCTGGACGGGCTCACGCCGTCGCTCTGCAGGACGGCCTCGGTCGCCAGCGTCTCCATGTTGTAGGGCGCGTCCGCCGAGAACGGGGCGAGGCCCGCCGACGGCGTGGCCACGGCGGCGCCTTGCAGGTCCTGCGGGGCCGTGACCGGCGAGCCAGGCAGGGTAAGCACCTCCAGCAACCCCGGGACCGCGTCGTAGCCGTCCGCGATGAGCCGCAGCCCGGCGTGCGCCTGGGCCTGCGTGTACAGCACGTCGGCGTAATCACCGCCGAGCACCTCGGCCTGCCCGCTGGCGAGCGCGGCGGAGGCCTGGCGCACGGTCTTGTAGGTCTGCACCGTCACGTCCAGGCCCTGCCGGGTGAACAGCCCGTCGGCCACGGCCAGCTGAAGCGGGGCATTGGCAAAGCCCGGCACGACCGCCACCGTGAGCTGCTGGGTCACCGCGGCCGCCGGCGCGGATATCCCCGGCACGCGGCAGCCGCCCGCGAGCAGGGTCAGCGCGGCCAGCACGAGCATCATGCCCGGCCACCGCGCCAGGCCACGGCGCCGCGGGCGCACCCTCGCTGTCACCAGTTTCATGACGCTCCCTCCCCGGCAGGCCGGTGCCGGTGAATGGCTAAGGCTGATAATTTCCGAAGCAATGTAGTAGTTACCATTTCCCTAAGCCTGCTAGTAGAATTCAATTTTCGAAGCGCTATAGTAAATGGTCCGTACCACCTCGCCAGGCTAACCTGGCCAGCGTGCATATGCTGCCGGAAAGCATGCTTCCGTCCACCCCTCTTGCCCTATCAATTCATATATGCAACAGTGGTCACAATTAGAGCCGGCGGGCCGGTTACGCGTTACAGTTGGCTACCGACCCTGTTGAGACGGCCGCGTCACGAATGGCTGAACCGGAAAACGGTGCCGCCATTCAGGGTTCCGCATCGGCACCCGCGGCCCGTCCGGCACCTGCCGTTTCCCTGGTGAGAGGTGCAGGCACTGTGCAGTTCAGGCAAGCGAGAGTAGACAGCGCGGCCCGCGGCACCCTGCACCGGTCCGCCGCGCCGGGCGCGACAGCGGCATCGGCAGCGGCCCCCGGACAGGTCCGGCCCTCACCCGCAGAGGGCCGGACCGCCCCGGACGGCGCCCCGTCCGGGACGCAGGCCACCGGCGACGGCACTCCGGCCGTGCTGAGCGTGCCGGGGCCCCCCGGTCCCGCGTGGCGTGCCGCGCGGTTCGCGCCACGCAACTGGCGGGTGCGATCCCGGCTCCTGGTGCTGGTCGCGCTGCCGACGATGGCGGCGGTGATCCTCGGCGGTGTCAGCGTGGTCTCGTCCGTGCGAAGCGCCGTGGCCTATCAGCGGGTCGAGCAGTTCTCCCGGCTGGGCGGCGAGATCACCGACCTGATCCAGGCGCTGCAGGCGGAGCGGGAAGACACTATCAGCTACATCACCATGGGCCCGTCGAGCGGCGGCCGCGGGGCCGAGCATGCCGCCGCCACCCCGGGGCTAGCGGTCCTGGCCCACGACCAGCAGCGCACCGATCAGCTCGCGGCCCGGGTGCGGAGCCGGGCCGCGACCATCGGGCCGTCCTACCCAGCGGTGGCCCAGCACGAGGCGCGCGGCGCGATCAGCGCGATCAACGGGCTGCCCGCCCTGCGCAGCACCGCCACCACCACCCAGATGCCCGCCCTGGTGGTGATCCAGGAGTACGCCGCGGCGATCGAGCAGCTACTCGCCCTCGAGGATGAGATCGCCACCGGCAGCAACGACGCGGCCCTGGCCGACACGGTCCGGGTCGCCGGGCTCATCTCGGCCACGAAGGAAGAGGTATCGCAGGAGCAGGCGATCCTGACCTCAGCCCTCACGCCCGACCTGGTCGGGGCCACCCAGTTCCAGCCCAGCCAGCTGTCCGCCGTCAACGACGCGCAGGCGCAGCAGCAGGCCGACCTGGCGCAGTTCGGCCTGATCGCCACGGGCGGCCAGCGTCACCTCTACGACGCCACGCTGTCCTCGGCCCAGGCCGACCGGGCCCAGGCCCAGGTGCAGCAGGCGATCACGCTGGCGCTGACCGGGGGTTCCTCGGCGGAGAACCCGGCCTTCACCGATGCCGCCAACGGTTCTGCCTACCTGGTGGCCGGCCTGCACTCCGTGGAGCAGGGCTTCATGGCCTCGATCCTGGCCCAGAGCGGCTCGCTGCACAGCAGGGCGATCACCGACGCGGCACTGGAAGCCGCCGCGGTGCTGCTGGTGCTGGCCCTGGCCCTGCTCTTCACCATAGCCATGGGCCGGTCCATGACGGGCCCGCTGCAGCGGCTGCGGCGCGGGGCGCTGGAGGTCGCGGGAATCCGCCTGCCGGAGACCGTGCGCCTGATGAGCAGCCTGGCGGATCCCAGTACGCCGCTGCAGGTCCAGCCCATTGACGTGGATTCCACCGACGAGATCGGCGAGGTCGCCCGGGCTTTCGATCGGGTACACCAGGAGGCGGTCCGGCTCGCGGCCAACGAGGCCGCGCTGCGCGGCAACATCAACGCGATGTTCGTCAACCTGTCCCGGCGCAGCCAGTCCCTGGTGGAGCGGCAGATCCGGCTGATCGACGATCTGGAGCAGGGCGAGCAGGACACTGAGCGTCTGGCCAACCTGTTCCGGATGGACCACCTGGCCACCCGGATGCGCCGTAACTCGGAGAACCTGCTCGTCCTGGCGGGGCACGACCTGTCCAGGCGGTGGACCGAGCCGGTAGCCCTGGTGGACGTGCTGCGCGCGGCGGTCTCCGAGATCGAGCACTATGAGCGGGTCAAGCCCACCATCCAGCCGGGGATCTCGGTTCGCGGCCAGGCCGTGAGCGATGTCGTGCACCTGCTCTCCGAGCTGGTCGAGAACGCGACCGCCTTCTCATCCGCGGAGACCCGGGTTGAGGTGTCCGGTTACCTGCTGGGCAGTGGCGGGGCCCTGCTGGACATCACCGATCAGGGCGTGGGGATGCCCGCCGAGGAGATGGCCCACGCCAATTTCCGGCTGGACAACCCACCGGTGGTGGACGTGGCCGTATCCCGCCGGATGGGGCTGTTCGTGGTCGCCCGGCTGGCGGCCCGGCATGGTATCCGGGTCCGGCTCCGGCCCGGCTCACCCAGTGGCCTGAGCGCGCTGGTCTGGCTGCCCGATGAGGTCATCACCCGGAAGGCGACCGCATCCCCATCCCCGCTGACCCTGCGGCCGTTCCGGCCGGGCACGGCCGCCCCGGGCACCGGGCTGACTGGCACCGGGTTGCCGAATACGGGCGCAGGCGGCTGGACCGTCGCGCAACGCGCGGTGTCCGCGGCGCGGACACCCCGGTTCGACCCGGCCGGGGCTGCCGCTGGCGACACCGCCCCGCTGGACGCAATCGGCCGGAGCGGTACCCGCCCGGACGGCATCGATCCGGACGGGATGAGACCGGACGGGATGAGCCCGGACGGGATGAGCCCGGACGTAAGCGACCCGGGAGGACCGGGCCGGAACGGAACGAGCCCGGACGGGACTGCCCCGCACAGGACCGGGCCGGGCGATGCGGCGATGGCCGCCGCCCCGCCGCCGGACTCGCTGGCTCTGCCCCTCCGCTCCGGCCCCCTCCGCCCCGGCCCCCTCCCCCCCGGTCCCGGGACGCCCGGGGCCGCACCCGGCGTCATCCTGCCGTCGGCTACCAGTACCGAGCAGTCGAACCGGCTGCCCATCTTCGAATCGGTGGAGTCCGACTGGTTCCGGCACGGCCGGCCGTGGACCGGCAGGGCGGCGGGTTGGATCCAGGCCCGGCCGGCTGGACGTCGCCCGCCGATGCGGGCTGGCGCGCCGCCGAGGTGGCGCAGGCGCCGTCCATCGCGGGCAGCACCGCAGCCGGGCTGCCCAGACGAGTCCCCAAGGCGAATCTGGTGCCCGGCGGGGTGAACGCGATGACGGTACCGCCGCCACGGGCCGCCCGGTCGCCCACGCAGACCCGGCAGCGCCTGTCGAGCTTCCAGCAGGGCATCCAGCGCGCCCGGGACGCCGGGCCCGGAACAGAGCCGTCCCCCAGTGATGAGGCAGGCGGCGCCGACTGACGACACCGCCACGCGGCCGGTGCCGGCGACGGAACTGGCCTGCCCTACGGAGAGGAGTGCTGGTGAAGCCGCTGACTTATCCGACGGAAGACCTGAGCTGGCTGATCACGGATTTCGCCGGACGGGTGCCGTCGGTCGCCCACGCCATCGCGGTCTCAGCCGACGGGCTGCCGCTCGCCTTCTCCGACGGGCTGGCGCAGGACCGGGCCGATCACCTGGCCGCCGTGACCTCCGGGCTGGCCAGCCTGACCCAGGGAGCGGCCCGGGTGTTCGAAGGCGGCCCGGTCACCCAGACGGTGGTCGGGATGCAGGACGGGGTGCTGCTGGTCATGCCGATCAGCCAGGGCTCGCACCTGGCCGTGCTGGCCGCGGCCGATTGCGACATGGGGCTGGTCGCCTATGAGATGGAGCTGCTGGTGGAGCGGGCCGGGCAGGTCCTCACCCCCGGCCAGCGCGGCGCCCCGCCGCCGGCGGACGGCCGGTACCGGAGGGGGTGCACATCATGACAGCGTCGGTCAAGATCGTGGTGGCGGGCGGTTTCGGTGTCGGCAAGACCACGTTCGTCGGGGCGGTCTCCGAGATCACCCCGCTCACGACCGAGGCGTCCCTCACCCCGGCCAGCCGTGACCATGATGACGTGTCCCTGGTGCCGGGCAAGAACACGACCACGGTGGCCCTGGACTTCGGCCGGGCCACGCTGGACGACGGGCTGGCGCTCTACCTGTTCGGCACGCCCGGGCAGCAGCGGTTCTGGTTCATGTGGGATGACATGATCCAGGGCGCCATCGGCGCTGTGGTGCTGGCCGACACGCGGCGGCTGGACGAGTCGTTCCCGGCCGTGGACTACTTCGAGGCGACTGGCCTGCCGTTCATCGTGGGGGTCAACGGGTTCGACGGCGAGTTCACCCACAGCCTGACCGATATCCAGGATGCACTGACGGTCAGCCTGGGCGTGCCGGTCGTCGAGTGCGACGCGCGGCAGCGGGACTCGGTCAAGACCACCTTGCTGGCCCTGGTCGAGCACGCGATGGCCGCCAGCCCGGGGATCCGCTAGCGCGGGCACCCGGCTGGCGGGGTTTCCCGCCGCGCCTGAATGGCGCAGTCAATGAGTATCCGGATGATTACCGGATATAACCGCGGGGTATCTCCCTGGGCAGAGATGGTGCGGGGCGATGCCTCCCGGGAGCATTCCATGCACGAGCACACCGTGGATCTCAGCACCCCCTGTGGCCCCGTCACTGCCGATTTCGGTAAGGGCCGCCTCACCGGCGGCGATGTCGTGACGGTACGCCCCGGGCCGGGTTTCGGGATCGGCCACCGCGAGTACCGCGGCCAGGTGCTGCTGGTCAGCCCCGGCTGGACGGAATCCGCCGTCGCCCCCTTATCGGACACGTCGCTGGCCGGGGCGGACGGCAAGTTTCCGTTGCCTCGGGAGCGTGCCGCGATGGTGGCCGCGATGCGGGCGGCGGTGGCCGCGTATGCCGCCCGGGCCGAGGTGGCTACCTGAGGATCTGGCTCAACCTGCTGAAACGCGCCCGCGCCCAACACGCTGAGCTGAGTTGATAGAGTCGCACCTGCGCACGGCATCGACTTGAGGAGGTGAGACCCATGACCGCGGTATCAGTTTGGGTGCTCGCCTCCTTCGTCGCTTGACCTAGGCGGCCCCGGGAGCGCCCTCCGGCCATCCCGAAAGGCAACGGACCTATGCGCTTCATCTCGGAGACGACCTCGAACGGCGTCTCGGAACGTCACTTCACCCTCGACGGCATCCCCGGCGTCCTCTGGTCGCCCGCCGACGCCACCGGCAGCCGTCCGCTGGTACTGCTTGGCCACGGCGGCGGTCAGCACAAGAAGACTCCCGGAATACTGGCCCGCGCCCAACGCTTCGTCTCGGCTCGCGGCTTCGCGGTGGCGGCGATCGACGCGCCCGGGCACGGCGACCGGCCCAGAACCGAGCGGGACCAGCAATTCACCGCGCGCCTCAGGGAACGGATAGCGGCGGGCGAGCCCACCGGCTCGCTGGTCGCCGATTACAACGCGGCACTTGCGGCACAGGCCGTTCCCGAATGGCAGCTCACCCTGGACGCCCTCAAGGAGGTCGGCGGCATCGGCGCCGACGGACCGGTCGGCTTCTGGGGCATGGCACTGGGTACCGGCATCGGCGTGCCGTTGGTCGCGGCCGACCCGAGGATCACCGCCGCCCTCTTCGGCCTCGTCGGCCAGGAAACCCTCGCCATCACGGCATCTCTGATCACCATCCCGATCGAGTTTCTACTCCAGTGGGACGACGAGTTGGTGCCCCGGGAGGCGGCTCTGGCCCTGTTCGACGCCTTCGCCTCCGCCGAGAAGACCCTGCATGCCAACTCCGGCCGGCACATGAAGGTGCCCTTGTTCGAACTGGACAGCTCAAACCGGTTCTTCGCCCGCCACCTCGTGTCGTCGCCTTCTCCGCCAGCTACTTGAGGATATGGCGGGCCATGACGATGCGCTGGATCTGGTTGGTGCCCTCGTAGATCTGGGTGATCTTGGCGTCGCGCATCATCCGCTCCACCGGGTAGTCCCTGACGTACCCGTAGCCGCCGAGCAGCTGGACCGCGTCGGTGGTCACGTCCATGGCTGCGTCCGAGGCGAAGCACTTGGCCGCCGAGGACATGAACGTCAGGTCGGCCGCCCGGTCCCCGGCCATGGCCCGCTCCGACTTGGCCGCCGCCGCGTAGGTGAGCTGGCGGGCCGCCTCGACCTTCATCGCCATGTCGGCCAGCATGAACTGGATGCCCTGGAACTCGGCGATGGCCTGGCCGAACTGGCGCCGCTCCTGCACATACCCCGTCGCGTAATCGAGCGCGCCCTGGGCGATGCCGAGCGCCTGCGCGGCGATGGTGATCCGGGTGTGGTCCAGGGTGGCCAGCGCGGTCCGGAACCCGGTGCCCTCGGCGCCGATGATCCGGTCCGCCGGGATCACGCAGTTGTCGAAGTACAGCTCCCGGGTCGGCGAGCCCTTGATGCCGAGCTTGTGCTCGGCGGCGCCGAAGGAGAACCCCGGGTCATCCTTCTCCACCACGAACGCGGAGATCCCGGCGGCACCGGCGGACGGGCCGGTGACCGCCATCACCGTGTAGTACTGCGACACCCCGGCGTTAGTGATCCACCGCTTGGTGCCGTTCAGGATGAAGGTGTCCCCGTCGCGGACGGCCCGGGTGCTCATCGCCGCCGCGTCCGAGCCCGCCTCCGGCTCCGACAGCGCGTAGGAGAACATCGCCTCACCGCGGGCCACCGGCGGCAGGTAACGCTGCTTGAGCTCCTCCAGCCGGCCAGCAGCAGCGGCATCGTGCCCAGCTTGTTCACCGCCGGGATCAGCGACGACGCCGCGCACGCCCGGGCCACCTCCTCGATCACGATCGCGGTGGCCAGTGCGTCCGCCCCGGCACCGCCGTAGGCCTCCGGGATGTGCACCGCCGCGAAATCCGCCTTGGCCAGCGCCTCGAGCACATCCCAGGGGAACTCGGCGGACTCATCAACCTCAGCCGCCCGCGGCGCGATCTTGTCATCAGCCAGGCTGCGGACCGCCTCACGAAGCGCCTCGTGCTCCTCCGGCAGCGCGAAGACAGGGAAGTCAGAGATCATTACTCGATAGTAGGGGTGGCGCCCGGGGCACCAGGACCCAAGGGCCTGAACCGGCCCGGGCCGGCCTGCGCAGCGCGGCCCGCGGCTCAGCCGTCCGCCTGGCCGGCCAGCCGGGCCCGCAGCGCCGCCCCCTTGGCCTGGGCGCTCTCGCGCAGATCCTGCTGGAAGACGGCCATCGCCTCGCGCAGCGCGGGATCGCCCACCCCGAGGATGCGCACCGCCAGCAGGCCGGCGTTGCGCGCCGCACCAACGGCCACCGTCGCTACCGGCACACCCGCAGGCATCTGAACGATGGATAGCAGGGAATCGAGCCCATCCAGGTGCCGCAGTGGCACGGGGACGCCGATGACCGGGAGCGGGGTGACCGCCGCCAGCATCCCGGGCAGGTGCGCGGCACCGCCCGCCCCGGCGATGATCACCCGCAGGCCCCGGCCGGCCGCGTCCGTCCCGTAGCGGATCATGTCGGCGGGCATCCGGTGCGCGGACACCACGTCGGCCTCGAACGGCACCCCGAACTCGGCCAGCGCGGCGGTGGCCGCCTCCATCACCGGCCAGTCCGAGTCGCTGCCCATCACCACGCCGACCAGCGGCGCACCGCTCATTCCGGATCCTTCCCGGTGCTCAGGTAGATGGCCGCCGCCACGGCGCGGCGGCGCAGCCCGTCCAGGTCCGCGCCACCGCCGAGCACGGTGACGTGGCCGATCTTGCGGCCAGGCCGGACCGCCTTGCCGTACAGGTGCAGCTTCACCCCCGGGTCGCCCGCCATCACGTGCAGGTACCGGCCGTAGATGTCAGGGTCCTCCGCGCCGAACACGTTGGCCATGACCACCTGCGGCGCGGCGAGCTGCGGGGCGCCCAGCGGCAGGTCCAGCACGGCCCGCAGGTGCTGCTCGAACTGCGACGTCCGGGCGCCCTCGATGGTCCAGTGCCCGCTGTTGTGCGGCCGCATGGCCAGCTCGTTGACCAGCAGCCCGCGCGGGGTCTCGAACATCTCCACGGCCAGCAGTCCCGTCACGCTCAGGGCTTCGGCCAGCTCCAGGGCGAGCCGCTGCGCATCCTGGGCGAGGACCGGCGGGAGCCGGGGAGCGGGCGCGAGCACCTCGTGGCACACCCCGTCCCGCTGCACCGTCTGCACCACCGGGTAGGCGGCTCCCTGCCGGTGCGGCGACCGCGCGACCAGCGCCGCCAGCTCGCGCACGAACGGCACGTACTCCTCGGCGAGCAGCGCGATGCCGTGGGCCAGCACCTCCCGCGCCGCCTCCGCGTCCTCGCACAGCCAGACCCCGCGGCCGTCGTACCCGCCGCTGACCGCCTTCAGCACCACCGGCCAGCCGGACTGGGCCGCGAAGGCGGCCACGCCGGCCGCATCGGAGACGGCCGCGTACCGCGGGCACGGCACGCCCAGCCGGGTCAGTTCCTCCCGCATGGCCAGCTTGTCCTGGGTGTACCGGAGCGCGTCCGGGCCGGGCGCCAGGACGGTCCCGGCGGCTTCCAGTGCGGCGAGGTGCCCGGCCGGCACGTGCTCATGGTCGAACGTCAGCACGTCGCACCCGGCCGCGAAGGCCAGCAGGTCCTCCCGGCTCCGGTAGTCGCCGATCGTCACGTCCGGCCAGACCAGGGCGGCACTGTCGGCCGGCGTGTCGGCCAGCACCCGGAACCGGATCCCGAGCGCGATCGCGGCCTGGCAGGTCATCCGGGCCAGCTGCCCGGCGCCGACCATGCCGACCACTGGCCCGGAGCCGCGGGGGTCCTGATGATCGCTCACGCGCGGTAGCCTACGAGGCCGCGCCGCGACCCGCACGGCCGGTCACCCCGCGCGGCGCCCGGGGGGGCGCCCGGGCGGCGCAGCGCGGTCCGGTATCCCGGTCAAGACCCCCGGCCTGAGCCTCCTAGCATGGTGCGGCAACGGCACATTTAACGCACCGGAAACAAGTCCCCGTCATAGTGCGATTTATCGTCAGCGCGTCCGCTGGGATGTCGGCCCCGGCCGCCGGGGGGACCGACAGGCACGAGTCCTAAGGAGCACGCCGATGTCGGCACCTGAACACCAGATGAGCTCGGTCCTGGAGGCAGAGCCGCCGCCGGGCGTCGTCATCCGGGAAGGCGACTACGGCACGAAGGTCGCCGCCGTCGAGCCCGGCGGAGCCGAGTTCATCCCGCTGGGCGAGCGGCACGGCAAGCCGCTGCAGCTGTTCTGGACCTGGACGTCACCGAACTTCGAGTTCGCCACCGTCTTCGTCGGCGTCATCGGCGTCGCGTTCTTCGGGCTGAACTTCTGGCAGGCGCTGCTGGCGATAGTCATCGGCACCGGGCTCGGCTCGGTCACCCAGGGCGCGCTGTCCGCGCGCGGGCCGCAGTACGGCGTGCCACAGATGGTGCTGTCCCGGCTCGGCTTCGGTTACTGGGGGAACGCGCTGCCGGCCGGGCTGAACGCGATCACCGCCGGGATCGGCTGGTTCGCGGTCAACAGCGTCAGCGGCACGTTCGCGCTGAACACGCTGACCCACATGCCCAAGCCGCTCTGCCTAGTGATCATCGTGCTGATCCAGCTGGTGATCGCCTTCTTCGGGCACAACCTGGTGCAGGTGTTCGAGCGGTACGCGTTCCCGGTCCTGGCCGTCATCTTCCTGGTTGCCGTATCCTGGATCTTCGCCAAGTCCAACCCCGGCGCACCGGCGCACGCCGTGCCCGGCGGCTTCCTGATCATGCTGGGGGCAGCGTTCGGTTACGCGGTGGGCTGGAATCCGTACGCCGCCGACTACACCCGCTACTTCGCGCCGGCCACCAGCAAGAAGGCGGTCGCCCTGTGGTCCGGGCTCGGGGTGTTCGTGTCCTGCGTCCTGCTCGAGGCGGCCGGGGCAGCGTCCGCCACCGTGACCGGCATCGGCGCGATCAACGCCAACCCCACCGGCGCGTTCACCGGCCACCTGCCCACCTTCCTGGCCGACCTCACCCTGCTGGCCATCACGCTCGGCGCGATCGCCGCCAACGTCCTGAACATCTACTCCGGCGCGCTGTCGTTCACCGCGATGGGCATCGAGCTGCCGCTGGCCCTGCGCCGGGCCATCGTGGCCGGCGTATTCGGCGTGATCGGCTTTATCGTGGCGCTCACCGGCCTGCACGACGCCGGCGCCAAGTACAACAACTTCCTGCTCGTCATCGCCTACTGGATCGCGCCGTGGCTGGCCGTGGTGTTCTGCGACCAGTTCCTGCGCCGCCGCCAGGATCCGCGGGAGCTGGAACGGCTGCTGTTCGACACCAAGTACACGAACTGGGCCGGGCCGGTGGCCATGCTGGCCGGGGTCGTGGTGTCGATCATCCTGTTCTCCAACCAGACCGAATACGTCGGCATCGTGCCCACGCACGTCCCGCAGGTCGGCGACCTGACCTTCGAGGCGGGCTTCGTCATCACCGCGGTCATCTACCTGACCTGGCACGCAATCGGCGGCAGCCGCCGCCACGCATCACTCGCCCCGGCAAGCTAGGACTCAGGCTGGTCCGGTCACGACCGGCGTCTCGTCCACGCCGCGCAGCCCGCGCGGCAGGAACACGGCGAACACCGCCGGCCGCGGCCGGACCAGCACCACGTTGGCGCCGTCGGCGGTGGCCACGTCCCGGGCCAGCGCCAGGCCCAGCCCGGTCCCGCCAGGCCGGCCGCTGACGTTGCGCTCGAAGATCCGCGGCACGAGCTCGTGCGGCACGCCCCGGCCCTCGTCCCGGACCTCCGCCACCACGGACTTCGGCGTGCGCGAGGTCCGGATGGTGACCGTGCCCGCCCCGTGGACCAGGGCGTTGTCCAGCAGCGTGGCGATGACCTGGGCCAGCGCGCCGGGGGTGATGTAGGCGGACAGGCCCTTCTCCCCCGCCACCTCCAGCTTCCGGTTCGCCCGGCGGAACGCCGGATCCCACTCGATCACCTGCTGCGCGATCACGTCGTCGATGGCCAGCAGGGACGGCACCCCCCGCGCCGCCCGCCGGGTCCGGCCGAGCAGCTGGCCCACCACGTCGGCCAGCCGCTCGGTCTGGGCCAGGGCCGCCGCGCCCTCCTCCCGGACCACATCGGGATCGTCCGCGGCGGCGATCATCTCCTCCAGCCGCATGGACAGCGCGGTCAGCGGCGTGCGCAGCTGATGGGAGGCGTCGGCGGCGAAGTCACGCTCCGCGGAGAGCAGGTCGGTGATGCGCCGGGCCGACCCGTCCAGCCCCTCGGCCAGCCGGTCCAGCTCCGTTACCCCGTACCGGCGGCCCAGCGGGCGGGCGTCACCCAGGCCGAGCCGGTCCGCCGCGCTGGCCAGTTCCTCCAGCGGCCGGGTCAGCCGCCGGGCCTGCAGGATGGCCAGCGCCACCGCCACCGCCACGGCGGCCAGCGCCAGCGCGCCGATGAGCACCAGCGCGCTGACCAGCCGCCCGTACTCGACGGACTCGTCGGCCGCCACGGTGACCCGGAAGTCCTTGGTCGCCGCCTGCCTGATGATGGCGCCCTCGGCGCGCGGCCGGACCCCGATCCGGTACTCGGGCTGGCCGTCCTGCCGGACGCTGATGTAGCGGTCCGGCAGCGACTTGGCCGCCGCGGCGGCCTCGGCCACGTCGGCAGGCAGGCCGGAATTGACCCGGTCCTGCAGTGTCTTCGCCACTGTGGCGGCGTCCCGCTGTACCTGCTGGTCGGCCGCCCTGACCTGGAGCCCGGCTGAGCACGAAGGCCAGCGGGATGCCGAGCAGCAGGACGGCGGTCACCGCGACCACCAGGGTGGAGACGAGCAGGCGCCGCCGCATGGCTCAGCCCGCCGCGGCGGCCCGCCGGTGCTGGCCGGCGGGCCCGAGGGTGTCAGTCACCCCGCTCGAACCGGAAGCCGACCCCGCGCACCGTGGTGATGTACCGCGGGTTGTGCGCGTCATCACCGAGCTTGCGGCGCAGCCATGAGATGTGCATGTCCAGCGTCTTGGTGGACCCCCACCACTTGCTGTCCCAGACCTCACGCATGATCTGTTCACGGGTGACCACCTTCCCCGCGTCACCCACCAGCACGCTCAGCAGGTCGAACTCCTTGGTGGTGAGTTCAAGCTCGGTGTCGCCAAGCCAGGCGCGGCGGGCGTCCCCATCCACCCGGACCCCCTGTACCACGCTGGTCTCCGGGGTGCCCCGGCGCAGCAGCGCCCGGACCCGGGCCAGGAGCTCGGCCAGCCGGAACGGCTTCGTCACGTAATCATCGGCCCCCGCGTCCAGGCCGATCACGGTATCCACCTCATCCGCCCGGGCGGTGAGGATCAGCACCGGCACGGTCTGCCCGTCGGAGCGCAGCCGGCGGCACACCTCGAGGCCGTCCAGCCGCGGCAGGCCGATGTCGAGGACGATCAGGTCGATGCCGCCGGCCTGGGCGGCCTCCAGCGTGCCCGGCCCGTCCGCCGAGACGTCAACGTCATAGCCCTCCCGGCGCAGAGCCCGGGCGAGCGGCTCCGAGATGGACGCGTCATCCTCTGCGAGCAGCACACAGGTCATGCTCAGAATGCTAGGCCCTCCGGGCGGGTGATAGTCCATTACCAGCGCCGACCTGCCGGCGCGAAGGCGGCGGGATCACCGGCCCGGTGCTGACACCGTCCGGGTGCGCGGCCCGGCCCGGAGCACCTGGGACGGCAGCTGGTGCCCGACGATGCGTTCTGCCTCGGCCGCCGCGCCGATCATGGCCTCCAGGTCCACCCCGGTCGCCACGCCCATGTCCTCGACCATGTGCACCAGTTCCTCGGTGGCGATGTTCCCCGACGCCCCGGGCGCGTACGGGCAGCCGCCCAGCCCGCCCACCGAGGCGTCGAAATCGTCGGCGCCCAGTTCCAGCGCGGCCAGCACGTTGGCCAGCCCGGTGCCCCGGGTGTTGTGGAAGTGCAGGTTGAGCGGCACCTCCGGGTGCTGGCTGCGGAACTCCCCGATCAGCCGGGTGACCCGCTGCGGGGTCGCCATGCCGGTGGTATCGCCGAACGAGATGGTGTCCGCCCCGTCGGCCACGGCCCGGCTCGCCACCGCGAGCACCCGGCCGACGGGCACGTCCCCCTCATAGGGGCAGCCCCACGCGGTGGCCACCACCACCTGGCAGGTGGCCCCCCGGGCGTGTGCCTCCTCGATCATCACCGCGATGTCGTCCAGCGACTCTTGCGTGCCCCGGTTGACGTTCCGCCGGTTGTGCGTGTCCGAGGCCGAGACCACCGCCTCGACCTCGGTGAATCCGGCATCGAGCGCCCGGCGGGCGCCGCGCAGGTTGGGCGCCAGGGCCGAGTAGCGGATCCCGGGCGCCCGGTCGATCCCCTGCCACACCTGGTCCGCGTCGGCCATCTGCGGGATCGCCTCCGCCCGCACGAACGACACCGCCTCGATCCGGGACACCCCGGTCCCGGCCAGCGCGTTGATCAGCTCGATCTTGGCCGCGGTGGGCACCGGGTCCTCGTTCTGCAGTCCGTCCCGCGGGCCTACTTCCCGCAGCGAGATCCGGCTGGGCAGGTCAGTCACCAGGCGGCCTTTCGTTCAGTATCAGGGGCAGGATCATGCGGCCGGGGCCGTTACTCGCCGGGCCAGACCGGGTCCCGCTTCTCGTTGAACGCAGCGATGCCCTCCCGCCGGTCCGCGGACAGCGCGGCGGTCCGCCAGGCGGCGTCCTCGATCTCCAGCGCGGCGGCCAGGCCAGTCCCCAGCCGGCCCGCATGGCACGCTTGGCCGCCCGGACCGCGACCGGGGAGTTGGCGGCGATGGCGCTCGCGGCCTGCAGTGCCGCCGTGCCCGCGGTGCCGTCCGGCACGACGCGGTCAGCCAGCCCGATCCGCTCGGCCTCGGCGGCGGCCACCCGGCGGCCGGTCAGCACCAGGTCCATCGCCCGGCCCACGCCCAGCAGGCGCATGGACAGCTGGGTGCCACCGCAGCCGGGCACCAGCCCCACCGTGGTCTCCGGCAGGCCGAACACCGCGTTCTCGGCGGCCACGATCAGGTCGCAGCTCAGCGCCAGCTCGCAGCCACCGCCGAGGGCGTACCCAGCCACCGCGGCCACCACCGGCTGGGGCAGCCCGAGCAGCCCGGCGAACGCGGTACGGAACACCTGCCGCTGGGCCAGCAGCTGGGTGTCGCTCATCGCGTTGCGTTCCTTGAGGTCGGCGCCCACGCAGAAGGCCCGGGTGCCGACGGCGGCCAGCACCACGGCCCGGACGTCGCCGTCCGGCGCGAGCTCGGCGCAGACCTGCGCCAGCCGGACCAGCATGAGGGTGTTCAGCGCGTTCAGCGCCTCCGGCCGGTCCAGGACGATCTCCGCCACCCAGCCCCGGCCGATCACATGCCTGCGTACCTGCACGCCGTCCATGGCCGAAGAGTAGCCCGCCGTGATCAGCGGACGTGAACCACGTCCCCGGCACCGACCGGGACGAGGCCGTCCCCGGTCTGCAGCAACAGCGGCCCGCCCCGTCCACGTCCACGGCGGTGCCGGTGAGCTGCGTCCCGCTGGGCATCTCGGCGCGGACCGGCGGGCCGACCGTCGCGCACCAGCGCAGGTAGTCCTCCCGCCAGCCAGGCGCGCCGGGGTCGGCGCACCAGGCCCGGTAGCGCCCGGCCAGCCCGGCCAGGATCGCTTCCAGCAGCGCCTCGCGGCCGGGGCCGGCGGCGCCCGCCAGCCGCAGCGAGGTGGCCGCCGGCACCGGCAGCTCGGCCGCGCCGGACGTCACGTTGAGTCCCACTCCGACCACGATCGCATCACCGTGTGCCTCGGCCAGGATCCCGGCCAGCTTCCGCTCGCCGGCCAGCACATCGTTCGGCCACTTCAGGACGGCCGGCACGGCCGCCTCGGCGCGCAGCGCGGCCGCCACGGCCACGCCGGTGAGCAGCGGCAGCCAGCCCCGCAGCGCGGGCTGGACCGCGGCCGGCCGGAGCAGCACCGAGAAGGTCAGGGCGGCCCGCGGCGGGCTCACCCACGACCGGCCCAGCCGGCCCCGCCCGGCGGTCTGCGCCTCGGCCGCCAGCACCAGCCCTTCCGCCGCCCCGGCCCGGGCCGCGGCGAGCAGGTCAGCGTTGGTGGAGCCGGTCTCGGCCACCACCAGGATCTCCCGCCACAGCCCGCCGGGGCTGATCACGCGGCGGCGCAGGCCGGCCGCGTCCAGCGGCGGCCGTTCCACCTCGGTCTGCTGGGCCATGCCCCCATGATCCCAGCCCGCCCGCCGCAGTGATGACCGCACGAGGCTGTTGGTCGTTAACCGCTGTGATAAGGGGACTCAGAGGAACCGACGATCTCTTCCCCGCCGCTCAGGCCCACCGACTGATCATTGAGTGGACAGCCCAGCTCTGACTCCGTCGGCCCGAGCCACCCTCACGGACCTAGCGACAAGGAGACCAGCCAGCCGGCCGCACGGGCGCGCCCCCCAGGACCCGCGCGGCCCGCCGTCCGTGGAACCGCACCCCCCAGCAAGGCGGCCCACTCACCTGGCCCGGGGCCATCACCGAGGCGACTCCTGCGGACTGTCACGACTGAGCATTGCGCCGCGACCCGAAGGCTGGCTAAACAGCCCGCACCCGCGCGATTACTGCTCCCGGAGCGGTAACGTCCCCCCAGCGGAGGTTAAGCGGAACCTCCCGACGGGCTTTGGGATGGCAGATGCGCGCAACTGTCCGGTGGGGCATCGCCATCACCGGATCGCTGGGCGTCTTCGCCACGTCCTTCGCCCTCTGTCGCTACCCCGCCCGGCTTAATGATGGCGCAGCCTGGGCCATCGCCGGCGCCGCCCTGGCGGTCACAATTGCCGTCCTCGGCTGGTGGGCCGCCCACGACTCCTCCTCGCCTAGCACAGCCAGCAGCGCTGCTTCCACTGCCACGGCGGATGATAGCGGACAGGCGATCATCGGCAATCCCGGAGTGGTCATAGGCGGCAAAGCGAAACTGCGCGGCACCATCGCCATTCACCCCAGCCAGGACGGTCCCCAGCCATCTACTCCAGCCCCGGTCCGGCCGACACCAATCGGCCCAGTGATAGCGGGGGACATACCCCGCCAGCCGCCCGCATTCCAGCCCCGCGACACCCTGCTGGCCACGCTCCGCGACCATAGTGACGAGCGAGGAGTTTGCGTCATTCATGCCGTAACCGGGATGCGCGGCACCGGCAAAACCCAGGCCGCCGCCTCCTACGCCCGCCAGCGCATCAAGGACAAGTGGCGCTTGGTGGCCTGGGTCAACGCCGACACCAGCGATAGCATTCTGAACGGGCTCACTGCCACGGCCACTACCCTCGGCATCGCTGCACCCGGCGATGACCAGACGAGCGCCGCCCAGGTGCTGCGCCATTGGCTGGAAACCGACGGCCACCATTGCCTGGTTGTCTTCGACAACGTCACCGGCTCCGATGTCCTGCGTCCCTACCTGCCCGCCGCCGGGCACGCCCACATCATCATCACTAGCACCGCCCAAGCCGTGACCGGCCTGGGCGCCAGCGTCCCCGTCAACGTCTTCACCGGACCCGAAGCCCTCGCCTACCTGGCCGAGCGCATCGGCCCGGATGGCGCTGGCGGCGCACATGAACTCGCCGAAGAGCTAGGTCGCCTCCCCCTCGCCCTCGCCCAGGCCGCCGCCGTCATCACTGGCCAGCACATCAGCTACGAGGACTACCTCACCCGGCTTCGCGCTTTCCCCGCCGAGCGGTACCTCACCCGCACCAGCCACGATCCCTACCTCCACGCGGTCCCCGCCGCCATCTTGCTGTCCCTGACCGCCGCTCAGGAAAGCGATACCACGGGGCTCGCCGGTCCGCTCATCAACCTGATTTCGCTCTTGTCCCCAGCCGGCGTGCCTCGCGCCCTGCTCCATACCGCCGCCGCAGCCCTCGCCAAGCCCACACCGCCGAACACACAGGAGCAAGATCACAATGTAGACCGGAACTCTGTCGCCGGTTTTATACAGGCTGCGCAGTCGGATAGGGCCCTTGCTCACCTTGCGAGTGCCTCCCTGCTCACCTACAGCTTGGATGCGTCTACCGTCAGCGCTCACCGGCTGACTGCACGTGTCATCCGCGAACACCTGGCACACGATGCCACCCTCCCTCTCGCCGCAGTCACCGCCATCAGCGTCCTACAGACGGCCACAAACGCAGCCGAACCGATCTGGCAGCACTCCCAGGCTGCTAAAGACCTCATCCCGCAGATCGTCGCTCTGCACGAGCACCTGACCGCAGCCCCCATCAGCCCCGCGAACGCGACTATTACCGGCTTGCTCCAGCTCCGCGGATGGGTGCTATCGGGCCTCAACCAACTGGGCGACAACCCCAGTCAGGCCATCAGTGTCGGCCAGCCCCTCGTCGCCGACTACGAGCGGGTCCTGGGTCCCGACCACCCCGACACCCTGACCTCGCGCAACGACCTGGCCGGCGCCTACCTGGCGGCGGGCCGGCTGAACGAGGCGATCACACGATTCGAGCGCATCCTGGCCGACCGTGAGCGGGTCCTGGGCCCCGACCACCCCGACACCCTGACCTCGGCTAGCTACCTGGCCGGCGCCTACCTGGCAGCGGAGCAGCTGAACGAGGCGATCACGCGGTTCGAGCGCATCCTGGCCGACCGTGAGCGGGTCCTGGGCCCCGACCACCCCGACACCCTGACCTCGCGCAACGACCTGGCCGGCGCCTACCTGGCGGCGGGCCGGCTGAACGAGGCGATCACGCGGTTCGAGCGCATCCTGGCCGACCGTGAGCGGGTCCTGGGCCCCGACCACCCCGACACCCTGACCTCGGCTAGCTACCTGGCCGGCGCCTACCTGGCAGCGGAGCAGCTGAACGAGGCGATCACGCGGTTCGAGCGCATCCTGGCCGACCGTGAGCGGGTCCTGGGCCCCGACCACCCCGACACCCTGACCTCGCGCAACGACCTGGCCGGCGCCTACCAGCGGGCGGGCCGGCTGAACGAGGCGATCACGCGGTTCGAGCGCATCCTGGCCGACCGTGAGCGGGTCCTGGGCCCCGACCACCCCGACACCCTGACCTCGCGCAACGACCTGGCCGGCGCCTACCAGCGGGCGGGCCGGCTGAACGAGGCGATCACACGATTCGAGCGCATCCTGGCCGACCGTGAGCGGGTCCTGGGCCCCGACCACCCCGACACCCTGACCTCGGCTAGCTACCTGGCCGGCGCCTACCTGGCAGCGGAGCAGCTGAACGAGGCGATCACGCGGTTCGAGCGCATCCTGGCCGACCGTGAGCGGGTCCTGGGCCCCGACCACCCCGACACCCTGACCTCGGCTAGCTTCCTGGCCGGCGCCTACCAGCGGGCGGGCCGGCTGAGCGAGGCGATCACGCGGTTCCAGCGCATCCTGGCCGACCGTGAGCGGGTCCTGGGCCCCGACCACCCCGACACCCTGACCTCGGCTAGCTTCCTGGCCGGCGCCTACCTGGCAGCGGAGCAGCTGAGCGAGGCGATCACGCGGTTCCAGCGCATCCTGGCCGACCGTGAGCGGGTCCTGGGCCCCGACCACCCCGACACCCTGACCTCGGCTAGCTTCCTGGCCGGTGCCTACGAGAGGGCGGGCCGGCTGAACGAGGCGATCACGCGGTTCCAGCGCATCCTGGCCGACTATCAGCGGATCATGGGCCCCGACCACCCCGACACCCTGACCTCGGCTAGCTTCCTGGCCGGCGCCTACCAGCGGGCGGGCCGGCTGAACGAGGCGATCACGCGGTTCCAGCGCATCCTGGCCGACCGTGAGCGGATCCTGGGCCCCGACCACCCCGACACCCTGACCTCGCGCAACGATCTGGCCGGCGCCTACGACGACGCAGGGCGTGTGCGCAAGGCGATCGCGCTTTACGAGCGCACCCTGGCCGACCGTGAGCGGGTCCTGGGCCCCGACCACCCCGACACCCTGATCTCGCGCAACGATCTGGCCGGCTCCTACGACGACGCGGGGCGTGTGCGTAAGGCGATCGCGCTTTACGAGCGCACCCTGGCCGACTATCAGCGGGTCCTGGGCCCCGACCACCCCGAGATCCTGACCACGCGCGACAACCTCGCCGGCGCCTTCAAGAACGCAGGGCGGCTGAGCGAGGCGATCGCGCTTTACGAGCGCACCCTGGCCGACTATCAGCGGGTCCTGGGCCCTGACCATCCGGACACCCTGATCTCGGCTAGCAGCCTGGCCGACGCCTACATGAGGGCGCGGCGGCTGAGCGAGGCGATCGCGCTCTACGAGCGCACCCTGGCCGATCGTGAGCGGGTCTTGAGCGCCGACCACCCCGACATTCTGGCCTCACGCAAGCAACTCGCATACGCCTATAAATTGGCTAGGTGGAGAACGATCCGGAGCTGGCGAACCCCCGGGTAGCTCCGGCGCCAAGCCCACTCATGCGGGTTCACTCAACGTGGTGCCGGAAGTCGCCGCCCTGACGGTGAGCACCACCCCGGTGGCGTCGGCCGGCACGAGCAGCTGGCCCGGCTGGTCGCCCAGTTCCGGAGCAACTACGGCCAGCACGTCGGCGAGCCCGCGTGGACCGGCTTCATCAGCAGCCTCCAGGCGGCCAGCCCGTACTTCGCCCGGCTCTGGGAGGAGCAACCGCGATCAGCAGGCTGCTGGCCGGGGATGGCGCCGGCGCCCAGTACCCGTGC
The DNA here is from genome assembly GCA_963829725.1 of uncultured Actinomycetes bacterium. Classification (GTDB taxonomy): domain Bacteria; phylum Actinomycetota; class Actinomycetes; order Streptosporangiales; family Streptosporangiaceae; genus RYN-230. The sequence continues at coordinate 774,616 of CAWHJW010000005.1, forward strand.
GCGCCCGCGCACCGCCAGCGCCGCGCCGAACTCGCCGCCGCCGCGGCCAGCTGACTGCCGTCAGCCGGTGTTCTGCAGGCCGGCGGCTACGCCGCTGACGGCGAGCAGCAGCAGCCGGTGCAGTTGCGCGCGGCGGGCCGCCAGGTCCCCGCCCGGTGAGGCCCCATCCCGCGACGCCCCGTCCGCCTGGGCGTGCCCGGCCGGGACGTCTTCCGCCGCGGACACCGCCCGGAGCTCGGTGAGCGCCCGGAGCTGGAGGTGGGACAGCGCGTCCACGTACGGGTCGCGCAGCGCCACCGCCCGGGACAGCACCAGCCGGTCAGCCAGCAAGCGGTCGTGGCCAGTCACCTCCAGCACCAGCCGGCGGGTCAGGTCGTACTCGGCCAGCACCATGTCCGCCAGGTCGTCGCGGCCGCTCAGGGCCAGGTGCCGGGCCGCGATCCGGCGGTCGGTCTTGGCCAGGCTCATCTCGGCGCCGTCGAACAGCACGGCCAGCAGCGGCCAGCCCTGATAGGCCTCGCGGACCTCGGCGAGCCCGCCCGGGGCGGCGGCCGCCGCGGCCAGGCCGCTGCCCAGCCCGTACCAGCCGGGCAGGTTCAGCCGGGTCTGCGCCCAGGCGAAGACCCAGGGAATCGCGCGCAGGTCATCCAGGCCGATCACGCCGGCCCCCCGGCGGGCCGGGCGGGACCCGATGCGCAGTCCGCTGATCTCCTCGAGCGGGCTGATCCGGGCCAGCCACTCGGCGAAGCCCGGGGCCTCGACCAGCTCCCGGTAGGCGCGCAGCGCGGCCGTCTCCATCCGCTCGGCGACGGGCCGGAACCGCCGGGCCGCGGCCGCGTTGCGCTCGCCGACCACCGGCGAGGAGGCGAGCAGCACGGCCGAGGTGACCTGCTCCAGATGGCGCTGGGCGATGACCGGGTTCGCGTACCGGGCGAAGATCACCTCGCCCTGCTCGGTGACCTTGAACCGGCCGTCCACCGAGCCGGGGGCCTGGGCCAGCACCGCCCGGCCGGCCGGGCCGCCACCCCGGCCCAGCGCGCCGCCCCGGCCGTGGAAGAGGGTCAGCCGCACATCGTGGCCGGCGGCCCACCGGGCCAGCTGCTGCTGCACGTCGAACAGGCGGAGGGTGGCGCCGACCGGGCCGAGTTCCTTGGCCGAGTCTGAGTAGCCGAGCATGACCTCCAGCTGCCGGCCGTTCGCCGCGAGCCGCTCCCGGACTGGCTCCAGCTCCAGCATCTCGTCCAGCACCCGGGGGGCGTGGTTCAGGTCCTCGCCGCTCTCGAAGAGCGGGACCACGTCCAGCGCCGGCGGGCGGCTGCTCCGTGTCGCGTGCCGGGCCAGCTCGTAGACGGCGGCGATGTCCGCCGCCGACCGGGTGAAGCTGACCACGTAGCGGCGGCACGCCTCGGCCCCGAAGCGGTCCTGGATCCAGGCGGCCGTGCGGAACGTGGCCAGCACCTCCGACGTCTGGCCGGACAGGGTGCCGCCCTCGATGACCTCGCGCAGCGCCCGGGCGTGCACCGCGCTGTGCTGGCGGATCTCCAGCTCGGCCAGGTGGAACCCGAACGTCTCGGCCTGCCAGATGAGGTGCTGCAACTCGCCGAACGCCTGCCTGGTGGCGCCCGCGGCGATCAGGGACTCCTGGACCAGCCGCAGGTCGGCGAGGAAGCCGGCGGCGCCGGGATAGGCCAGGTCCGCATGCCGAAGCCGGGTGGCCTCGAGCCGCCGGGCCAGGTACAGGAGGTAGGTCCGGTACGGCTCGTGCGGCGAGCGGGCCGCCAGGTCCGCGAGCAGTTCCGGATGGGCCGTCTCGGCCGCCTCCAGGGCCGCGGCCAACGCGGCCGACGGCGGCGCCGCGCCCGCGTTCACGGTGAGCGCGCGGCCGATCCGGGTGGTCGCGTTCTCCAGCGCGCGCAGCACGTGCTCGGCCTGGATGACCGCGGTCTCCCGGGTCACCTGGGCGGTCACGAACGGGTTGCCGTCCCGGTCGGCGCCCACCCAGCTGCCGTAGCGGAGGAACGCCGGGACCGCCGGGGCACCCCGCCCTGGCTCCGCCTGCCGGTGAGCCTCGTCCAGCGCCCGGTACACCCGGGGCACGACCTGGAAGATGGTCTCGTCGAACGCGGCCATCACCGTCCGGACCTCGTCGATCGGGGTCATGGCGTTGGCCCGCAGCTGGGACGTGCGCCACAGCAGGTCGATCTCCTCGCGCAGCCGACGCCTGGTCTCGGCCTGCTCCGCGGCTCCGCGCCGGTCGTCGTCCAGGGCGGTCACCAGGTCGCTGATCCGGCGCAGCGCGGTGGCCACGGCCCGCCGCCGCGCCTCGGTGGGGTGGGCGGTGAGCACCAGGTGCACGCGCAGCCGGGCCAGCAGCTCGTCGAGATGCCCGGACCCCTGCTCGCGGCGGAACTCGGCGACCGAGGCCGCGAGCGATTCGCGGACCGGGGCCAGCCCGCGGTCCTGTTCGCGCAGGGCGCGGGCGCGCTGCAGTTCCTCGGCCAGGTTGGTGAGGTGAAAGTAGACGGTGAACGCCCGGGCCACCGCCTCCGCGCGATCCAGCGGCCAGCTGGCCACCAGCGCCGCGATCTCGTCCCCGGCCGGGTCCGCGTGCGGGTCCCCGTCACAGGCCGGGCCGCGGTCAGCCGGACCGTGGCTGGCCCGGGCCGCGATGACCGCCTGGCGCAGTCTTTCCACGTCATCGAGCAGATCCTGGCCGCCGGACTCGCACAGCACGGCGCCAAGCATGTCGCCGAGCAGCCGGACGTCACGGCGCATCCGCCCGGGCAGCTGCTGCCGGTCGGCGTCGCGGGTTGGCGCCACGCGGCCATCACCGTCCCGGCGGGCCGCATCGCGGCTCCCGGTGTCGATGCTGCCAGTATCCGGGCCGTCAGTATCCGGGCTCACCGCGCCAGCCTATGGGAGCGGCAGATCGCGGTCCTGCGGCGGAGCTGGCCCCACGGCTACCCGCCGGCCCCCCGGGTCGCACCGCCTGGCCCACGCCGGCGGCCTGGACCCGCGCGGCCAGCGCCGCCGCGGCGCCGGGCGGGCGCCGGCGGCGGCTACCCTGTCGGCATGACCAGCGACGTTCAGGACCGGTCCGGTCCGGCCGGGGCGGACCCGGCGGGCCAGGACGCTGCCCCGCACACCACGGCCGGCAAGATCGCCGACCTGCAGCGCCGCCGGGACGAGGCGATTCACGCCGGCTCCGCGCGGGCGGTGGAGGCCCAGCACGCCAAGGGCAAGATGACCGCCCGGGAGCGGGTCGAGCAGCTGCTCGACCCGGACTCGTTCACCGAGTTCGATGAACTGGCCCGGCACCGGGCCACCGCGTTCGGCATCGACGCCAACCGGCCCTACGGCGATGGCGTGGTCACCGGGTACGGCACCATCGACGGCCGTCCGGTCTGCGTATTCAGCCAGGACTTCACCGTCTTCGGCGGCTCGCTGGGCGAGGTGTACGGCGAGAAGATCGTCAAGCTGATGGACCACGCCATCAAGACCGGCTGCCCGCTGATCGGCATCAACGACGGCGGCGGGGCGCGGATCCAGGAGGGCGTGGTCGCGCTGGGCCTGTTCGCGGAGATCTTCTACCGGAACGTGATCGGCTCCGGGGTCATCCCGCAGATCTCGCTGATCATGGGGCCGTGCGCGGGCGGTGCCGTGTACTCCCCCGCCATCACCGACTTCACCCTGATGGTCGAGGGCACCTCGCACATGTTCATCACCGGCCCGGACGTGATCAAGACGGTCACCGGGGAGGAAGTCACGTTCGAGGAACTCGGCGGCGCGCACGCGCACAACGTCAAGTCTGGGGTGGCGCACTACCAGGCCTCCGATGAGGCCGACTGCCTGGAATTCGCCCGGGAACTGCTGTCCTACCTGCCGTCCAACAACCTGGATGACCCGCCCGCGGCGACGCCGCCCGGCGACCCGGCCGAGGCGCTGGAGGTCACCCCCGCCGACTCCGAACTCGACACGCTCATCCCGGACTCGCCCAACCAGCCCTACGACATGCACGACGTCATCACCCGGGTCCTGGACGACGGCGAGTTCCTGGAGATCCACGCCGGCTTCGCGCAGAACATCGTCGTCGGCTTCGGCCGGGTGGACGGGACCAGCGTCGGCGTGGTGGCCAACCAGCCCATGCACTTCGCGGGCTGCCTGGACATCGACGCCGCGGAGAAGGCGGCCCGGTTCGTGCGCACCTGCGACGCGTTCAACGTCCCGGTGCTCACGTTCGTCGACGTCCCCGGGTTCCTGCCCGGGACCGGCCAGGAGTGGGGCGGCATCATCCGCCGCGGCGCGAAGCTGATCTACGCCTACGCGGAGGCCACTGTGCCGAAGATCACGGTGATCACCCGCAAGGCCTACGGCGGCGCCTACGACGTCATGGGCTCCAAGCACCTCGGCGGCGACATCAACCTGGCCTGGCCGACCGCCCAGATCGCCGTGATGGGCGCGCAGGGGGCGGTCAACATCCTGTACCGCCGGGAACTGGCCAGTGCCGCCGACCCGGATGCGCTGCGCGCCACCCGGGCCGCCGAGTACGAGGACCACCTGGCCAACCCGTACATCGCCGCCGAACGCGGGTACGTGGATGCGGTGATCCGCCCCGCCGAGACCCGCTCGCAGGTCACCCGCGCACTCCGCGGGCTGCGCGGCAAGCGCCAGCAGATGCCCCCCAAGAAGCACGGCAACATCCCGCTGTGAGAATCGGGCCGCACGCTTCTGCAGGTCTGTAGTCATTTGACTACTCAACGCCGAACCTGGCGGGCTCTTCCGCCCCGGACCGGGCAGTTACGGCAGTAGAGTCGAGAGTGCCATGACCGATATCGCCGCCCCGCTGCCCGCGCTGACGCCGCTGCCCACGCTCGCGCGGTACGCGATCATGATCGATGTCGGCTACATCTACGCGTCCGCCGGGGAACTGCTGTTCAGCGTGGGCTCGCGGCGCGAGTACCGAGTGGACACGGACAAGCTCATCGGCGCGCTGTCCCGGCACGCCGACGGCCTGGTCCGCGGTGAGCTGCTGCGGGTCTACTGGTACGACGCCGCCCGCGACCGGGTGCCCACCATCGACCAGCGGGTGATCGCCCAGATGGCGCGGGTGAAACTGCGGCTGGGCAACCTCAATGCGCGCGGGCAGCAGAAGGGCGTGGACGCCCAGATCCGGGCGGACATGGAGGCGCTGGCCCGGCACCGGGCGATCACTGACGCCGTGCTGGTGGCCGGGGACGAGGACATGGTGCCGGCCGTCGAGGCGGCGCAGGCCTACGGCGTCCGGGTGCACCTGTGGGGCGTGGAACCCCCGTTCGGCACCAACCAGGCGGAGCGCCTCGTCTGGGAATCCGACACCGTCGAGATCCTGGACCGGGCGTTCCTGGAGCCCTACTTCACCCGCACTCCGCCGCCCGAGCCGCCGCCGGCCGCCCCGGTGCCGTCGGTGCCCTCCCCGGCCCAGCTCTTCGACAAGCGGCACGGCGCCCGGCCGGTACCCCGGCCGTCCGTGCACCTTGCGGCCCCGGGGCTGCCCGGCCGGCTGGGCCCGGACCGCCAGCGGGTCGAGGAGGCCGGCGAGCACGTGGCGCAGAAGTGGATCCTGACCCGGGGCGAGGACAACATCCGTGACCTGCTGCCCGGCCCTATCCTGCCGCCGGTCATCGACAAGGAACTGCTGGTCAACGCGGAGAAGGAACTCGGCCTGTCGCTGCGCCCGTACCAGGAGGCCCGGGAGTGGCTGCGCGACGCGTTCTGGGAGCGGGTCCGCCGCCAGTTCGGCATCGGCAGCGGCCGGTCATGAGTCACAGCCCGCGGGTGCTGCCCGTGCTGCAGGTGGTCGCCGGGCAGGCCGGCCCGGAGGAGCTCGCCGCGGTCACTGCCGTCGTCGCGACCGTGCTGGCCGCCCGCCAGCAGCACGCCGCGGCCGCCGCCCGGCGGGCCGGGGCCTCGCACGCCGCGGCCAGGCGGGCCGGCTGGGCTGACCGGGCCGCACTGCGGCCTGCCTCGCTGATGCCCGGCCCCGGCGCCTGGCGCCGCGCCGTCCGCTCCCGCTGACCCGCCCGCCCGTTCCGCCAAAGGTCATCACGTCCGATTCCCGCCAGGTCATCACGTCCGATTCCCGCCAGCGCGGGCTCGCGGCCTGGGGTTGAATCAAGGAATGACGCTGGACTTCGACACCTGCTACCGCGCGGTGCTGGCCCGTGACCCGCGGTTCGACGGGCGGTTCTTCACCGCGGTGACCAGCACCGGGATCTACTGCCGGCCGGTCTGCCCGGCGCGCACCCCGGCCCGGGCGAACATGCGCTTCTTCCCGCATCCGGGGGCGGCCGAGGCGGCCGGGTTCCGGGCCTGCCGCCGCTGCCGCCCCGAGACGAGCCCGGGGTCGCCAGAGTGGAACGCCCGCGCCGACCTCGCCGCCCGGGCGGTCCGGCTGATCTCCGCGGGCTACGTGGACGAGCATGGCATCGCTGGGCTGGCCGCGCGGCTCGCCGTCACGCAGCGGCACCTGCACCGGCTGCTCGTGGCCGAGCTGGGCACCGGCCCGCTGGCCCTGGCCCGGACGGTCCGGCTGCAGACGGCGCGGCGGCTGCTGGCCGAGACCAGCCTGCCGATCACCGACATCGCGTTCGCCAGCGGCTTCTCCAGCGTCCGGCAGTTCAACGCCACCGTCCTGGAGTCCTCCGGCCGCACCCCGTCGCGGCTGCGCGCGGCGGCCCGCGGGGCGGGCCGCCCGGCGGGCCAGCCCGCGGACGGGCCAGGTACCTGGCTGACGCTGCGGCTGGCCTGCCGCGAGCCGTACGACGCGGCGGCTCTGCTCGACTTCCTGGCCGTCCGGGCCATTCCCGGCGTGGAGCAGGTCACCGCAGGCCGCTACTCCCGGACCGTGCGCACCGCGGACGGTGCCGGGCTGATCGAGCTGCTGCCCCGCCCGGGCCAGGGGCACGTGCTGCTCCGGGCCCGGCTGGGCAGGCTCGGTGGCGTCGGCCCGCTGGTGTCCCACTGCCGCAGGCTGCTGGACGCGGACGCCGACCCGGCCGCGATCGGCGCGGCGCTGGCCGCCGATGACCTGATCGCGCCCCTGGTCCGGGCCCGGCCGGGGCTGCGGGTGCCGGGTTGCTACGACGGCTTCGAACTGGCCGTCCGGGCGGTGCTGGGCCAGCAGGTGTCCGTGGCCGCGGCGCGCACGTTCGCCGCCCGGCTGGCCGCCCGGCACGGCACCCCGCTGCCCGCCGGCATGGCGGTGGACGGCACGTCCGCCGCGATCAGCGCGGACAGCCGGCCTGCTGGCCAGCCCGCACTGCACCTGCTGTTTCCCGGCCCGGAGGAACTGGCCGGGGCAGACCTGACCGGGCTGGGCCTCACCGCGGGCCGCCAGCGCACGCTGGACGCGCTCGCCGCGGCGGCCGCCAGCGGGCGGCTGGACCTCAGCCCGGGCGCCGACCCGGAGGAGACTGCGGCCCGGCTGGCGGAACTGCCCGGCATCGGGCCCTGGACGATCAGCTACATCATGCTGCGGACCGGCGCCGACCCTGACGCGTTCCCCGCCAGTGACCTGGGCCTGCGCCGCGCCCTGGCCCGGCTGGGTGCGCCGCCCGGCCATCCGGGCCGGTGGCGGCCCTGGCGGGGTTACGCCGCCGTGCACCTGTGGACCTGGGAACCGGCCGCCACCGGCGCGGACCACCCGGGGCAGCCGGCCCGGCCTCCCGGCACCCGGCGGGTGGCAGCCGGGCGGGGCGGGCGTTCGGGGGAACGGTTTTCTACGTCATCTCAACGAGGAGCAGTCGATGCCTGAGACCATCCTGGCCACCACGGTGGACACGCCGGTCGGCCCGCTGAGCCTGCTGGCCTGCGCGGAGCAGCTGATAGCGGGCGGGTTCACCGCCGACCCGGCCGAGCTGCACGCCCGGCTGCACCCGTCGCTGCGCGGGCTGGCGCGGCAGGCCGCCCGGCCCGCGGACCTGCCCTGGCTGGTCAAGCCGGTCAGTGACTACTTCGACGGGGACCTGACGGCGCTGGACGGGCTGGCCACCCGCCAGCCGGGCAGCGCCGGGCGGGAGCGGCTCTGGGCCGCGATGCGGGCCGTCCCGGCGGGCACCGTGATCAGCTACGCCGCGCTGGCTGCCCGCGCCGGCAACCCGCGCGCGTCCCGGGCCGCGGGCGCCGCGTGCGCGGCCAACCTGGTCGCCCCTGTCATCCCCTGCCATCGGATCGTGCGTACCGACGGCAGCCTGGGCGGCTACTACTACGGCCTGGACCGTAAGGCCCGGCTGCTGCGCCACGAGGGGGCCCGCGCGGCGTAGCCCGCCCTGGCCGCCCCCGCCCGGCCGGAGCCCGCCCGGCGGCTGGCACGGTCCCCGTACAGACGCGACGGCACCTGCTCACCTAGACTCCTCGGCAGTTGGGAGGAGTGGTTTCGTGCGCAAAGTGCTCATCGCGAACCGTGGCGAGATCGCGGTCCGGGTCGTCCGCGCCTGCCGGGACGCCGGGCTGGGCAGTGTGGCGGTCTACGCCGAACCCGACCTGGACGCCGTGCATGTGTCGATGGCGGACGAGGCATATGCGCTGGGCGGGCGCAGCGCCGCCGACAGCTACCTGAGCATCGAGAAGATCCTCAGGGTGGCCGCCGACTCCGGGGCCGACGCGGTACACCCCGGCTACGGCTTCCTGGCCGAGAACGCCGGGTTCGCCCGGGCGGTGACCGGCGCCGGGCTGACCTGGATCGGCCCGCCGCCCGCCGCCATCGAGGCCCTCGGCGACAAGGTCGCCGCCCGGGCGATCGCCAACCGGGTCGGCGCGCCGATGGCGCCGGGCACCGACGGCCCGGTCAGCGGGCCCGACGAGGTGGACGCGTTCGTCGCGCGGCACGGCCTGCCGATCGCGATCAAGGCCGCGTTCGGCGGCGGCGGCCGCGGGCTCAAGGTGGTCCGCAAACCGGCCGAGATCACTGAGGCCTACGAGTCGGCGGTCCGCGAGGCGGTGGCCGCGTTCGGCCGCGGTGAGTGCTTCGTGGAGCGCTACCTGGACCGGCCGCGGCACGTCGAGACCCAGTGCCTGGGTGACGCGCGCGGCAACGTGGTCGTGGTGTTCGACTCGGGACTGCTCGCTGCAGCGCCGCCACCAGAAGCTGGTCGAGGAGGCGCCCGCCCCGTTCCTGTCCGCCAGCCAGACCGAGCAGATGTACACGGCGTCCAAGGCCATCCTCCGCGAGGCCGGGTACGTGGGCGCCGGGACGTGCGAATTCCTGGTCGGTCAGGACGGCATCGTGTCGTTCCTGGAGGTGAACACCAGGCTGCAGGTCGAGCACCCGGTGTCCGAGGAAGTGACCGGGATCGACCTGGTCCGGGAGATGTTCCGGATCGCGGACGGGCAGCGGCTGGACTACGCCGACCCGGCGCCGGGCGGCCACTCCATCGAGTTCCGGGTCAACGCCGAGGACCCGGGCCGCGGCTTCCTGCCCGCGCCGGGCACCATCTCCGAGCTGACCTGGCCCGGCGGCCCTGGTGTCCGGGTGGACGCCGGGTACGCGGCCGGGATGACGGTGCCGCAAGACTACGACTCGCTGCTAGCCAAGATCATCGTCACCGGCAGCAGCCGGGAGCAGGCGCTGCAGCGGTCCCGCCGGGCGCTGGATGAGTGCGTGGTCGGCGGCATGCCCACCGTCGTCCCATTCCACCGGGCGGTGGTGCGGGACGAGGCCTTCACCAGCGCGCCGTTCACCGTGCACACCCGGTGGATCGAGACCGAGTTCGACGGCGGCATCGAGCCGTTCTCCGGCCCGCAGCCCGGCGCGGCCGACAGCGCGCCGGCCCGGGAGCGGATCACGGTGGAGGTCAGCGGCAAGCGGCTCGAGGTGGTCCTGCCGGCCGGGCTCGGCGTGGCCGGGCCGGCCACGGCCTCCCGGCGGGAGCCGCGCGGGCGGCGCGGCGGCGGCCCGGCGGGCGGCAAGGCCAGCGGCGACGCACTGACCAGCCCGATGCAGGGCACGATCACGAAGATCGTCGCCGCCGAGGGGGACCAGGTGTCCGCCGGTGACACCATCGTGGTCCTCGAGGCGATGAAGATGGAGCAGCCGCTGACCGCGCACAAGGACGGCACGGTGACCGGGCTGGCCGTTCAGGTGGGCCAGACGGTGCCGGCCGGCGAGGTCATCTGCAGGCTGGCGGACTAGCGGCCGCCTGCTGCCGGCCGACAGACTAGGAGCATGCACCCTCCCCGCACCGCCGCCGCCCGCCCCGCCGGGGGGAGCCACCGTTGACCCGGCTGCCCGGCGATCCCGGAGCGCTCGGCTGGCTGAAGTTCACCTGGGGTTTCCGGCTCCCGGCCGAGAACGTGCACTGGGTGCGCCATCAGCTGACCGACCCCGGCTGGCGCCTCCGGACCGTGCTGCGCCACCTGGTGGTCATCGTCCCGGTGTGCGTCATCCTGGTCGTGCTGCTGGGCATCCTGCTGCCCGCGCCGCTGTGGGTGAGCCTGACCATGGTGGCGCTCATCCTGTGCGGCAGCGTGTTCACCGTGACGCTGTACGCGGACGACATCCGGGCCGCCCGGCTCCGGCAGCATGAGCTGCCGGTGCCCAGCGACCCCGACCTGGGCCACCCCACCCACTGAGTCGCCCGCTGCGGCGCCCGGCAGGCGTCAGCGAATGTCGCCAGCCGGGCTCATCAGCTTGCGGGCCGCCTCGGTCAGGCTGCCGGACAGTGACGGGTAGACCGAGAACGTGTGCGCCATCTGGTCCACCGTGAGCGACTGCTCGACCGCCAGCGAGATGCCCAGGATCAGCTCACTGGCCCGCGGCGCGACCACCACGCCGCCCAGCACGATCCCGGTGCCGCGCCGGGCGAACAGCTTGATGAAGCCGTCCCGGAAGCCCTGCATCTTCGCCCGCGGGTTGGTGGCCAGCGGCAGCTTGACCGCGGTGGCGTCCTCGGCGCCCGACTCCACCGCGGCGCCCGTCACCCCGACCGTGGCGATCTCCGGGTCGGTGAAGATCGTCGCCGCGACGTGGCGGAGCCGGACCGGCTGCACCGCCTCGCCGAGCGTGTGCCACATGGCGATCCGGCCCTGCATGGCGGCCACCGACGCGAGCATCATCACCCCGGTGCAGTCCCCAGCCGCGTAGACGCCCTGCGCGGTGGTCCGGGATACCCGGTCTACCTGGATGAATCCCGACCCGTCCAGGGTGATCCCAGCCTCTTCCAGGCCCAGCTCCCGGGTGGCCGGCACCATGCCCACGGTGAGCAGGCAGTGCGAGCCGCGCACGGTCCGGCCGTCCTCCAGGGTGACCACCACCCCGTCTCCGCCGCGCTTCACGCGCGCGGCCCGGGACCGGCTGAGCACCGTCATGCCCCGGCGGCGGAACACGTCCTCCAGCACCATGGCCGCGTCGGCGTCCTCGTGCGGCATCACCCGGTCACGGGAGGAGACCAGGGTGACCTTGGAGCCGAGGGCCTGGTAGGCGCCGGCGAACTCGGCCCCGGTGACCCCGGAGCCCACCACGATCAGCTCCGGCGGCAGTTCCGGCAGGTCGTAGAGCTGCCGCCAGGTCAGGATGCGCTCACCGTCCGGCTCGGACCCGGGCAGCACCCGGGGCAGCGCGCCGGTGGCGATGAGCACCGAGCCGGCCTCGATCCGCTGGTCCCCGGCGATGACCAGGCCGGGCCCGGCGAGCCGGCCCTGGCCGGAGATGATCTCCACTCCCTCGGCCGCCAGGCGCAGCGCCACGTCGGCGGACTGTGCCTTGGCCAGTGCCTTGATCCGCGCGTACAGCCGGGGTGCGTCCACCGCCGCCAGCGCCCGGCCAGCCCAGCCGCCCGCCAGCCCTCCGCCGGGCCCGCGGCCGCTGCCCGGGCCGGGCCCGGGGCCGGGCACCCGGCCGATCCGGATCCCCAGGTCTTCCGCGCCCTGGACCACGGACATGGTGCTGGACGAGGCGATCAGGGTCTTGGACGGGACGCAGTCGGTCAGCACGCAGGCGCCGCCGAGGCCGTCGCTGTCCACCACCGTGACCCGCGCGCCGAGCTGCGCGGCGACCAGGGCCGCCTCGTACCCGCCGGGCCCGCCCCCCAGGATCACGATGTTCGTACGCGGCTGGCTCACGATGCCTCATTCTGCCCGCACCCGCCCGGTGCGCCGAACGGCACCCACCCGGTACCCGGAGATTCACAACGCCGCCCCGCGGCGTGGTTACGCTGGTGAGCCGTGGAGCTGTACGCGGCGTATGCCACCAATATGGACCCTGGGCTGATGGCGGAGCGCTGCCCGCATTCGCCGCTGCGGGGCGACGGCTGGCTGGAAGGCTGGCGGCTCACCTTCGGCGGTGAGGACATCAGCTGGGAGGGTGCCCTCGCCACCGTGGTCGAGGACGGCGCCGAGCGCGTCTTCGTGGTCCTGTACGAGCTGTCCGACGCCGACGAGCGGGTGCTGGATCAGTGGGACGGCGTGAACCTCGGCTACTTCCAGAAGATCCGGGTCCGGGTGGAGACGCTGGAGGGCAGCGTCACGGCCTGGCTCTACGTGCTGAACGACTACGAGGGCGGCCTCCCCTCCGCCCGGTACCTGGGCATCGTGGCCTATGCCGCGGAGAAGGCGGGCGCTCCCGCCGACTACGTGCACGGCCTGCGCAGCCGCCCCTGCGCCTCGGTCGGCAGCTGAGCATCCGGCCCGCTCCCCCAGGCCGGGCCGCTCACCGGGCCTGGGGAGCGGGCCGGGCTGCTCACCCGGGCCAGGAACTGGCCGATCGCCCCGCGCAGTGAGCGGGCGGGGCCGGATCGTGGCCGCGTACAGCACGGTCACGTCGAAGCCGCGGGTCGCGCCGATCACCTCAGTACGCCATCGGGCCGTGTCCCTTGCACAGCAGGAAGCGGTCCCGCGCGTCGTCGGGGACGGCCTGCGGGGTGACCCGGAGCACCCGGTCGTTGCGTCCAGGATCAGGCCGCGGCGACCACGACCAGCACCAGCAGCGGCACCAGCATGGCGGCGATCGGCCCCCAGGCCCAGCTGACCTGCGCCAGCCCGGGACGGGGCGGCTCGTCAGGCGGCCGTTCCCGGCCAAGCCGCTCGCCGAGCTGGCGGGCAGCGAACTCGCCCGCCGAACCCTGGGCCGCCGCGCGGGCGGCATCGGGCGCGCGGGCGTAGGCGGGCACTGCGGGCGCCCGCTGGCTCTCCCGCCGGGCCCGGGCCTCGCGCCGGGCCCGCGCCCGCGGCGACCCCGGCACGGCCCAGCTGTGCACCACCCGTTCCCCGCCGCGGCCCGGCGGCCCGGCGTAATGCACCTGGAGAGTCTGGGCCAGGTCCACCCGGGTCACCACGGACCACGGGATGAGGTGCGTGCGCAGGGGGTTGTGCACGCTGATGCCCGGCGGGCCGGCCACCACCCGCGGGTGCAGCGCGCAGGCGTACATGAAGCCGGTGATGACGAGGATCACCGTTGCGGTGACCGCAGACGCATGATCGTGGTACCGGGCGGCGATGAGGGCCAGCGTGGCCACCGCGAAGACCGCCCAGGCCCACCACAGCACGACCGCCCCGGCTCCCCGGTACACCTGCCGCTCACCAGCCGGATCCTGCTCCGACGACACCACGTCACTCCCTGCCAGTCCTGCTCCGGACGGGGCTCAGGATATCCGGGTCCGCCTCTCGCAATGTCGCAACAGTGAGGTATCAGCTAGGTACCAGCTGCGATTAATGCTCATGCAGCGGCGACTGGGGCATGGCTGCTGCGCTGCCCGGCGGCACGCCCCGCACCGATGGTGTCTGCCCGCTGGCCGCCCGGCTGACCGGCTGGAGCTGCCCGGGCCGAGGCTCAGGCGGGGGCGCCGTTGGGCATCGGCTCCGGGGCGACCGAACTGCCCCGGGTCGCGGTCAGCGCGGCCGCGGCCAGCAGCCGGACGCCGATGCCGATGGCCCGCTCGTCGATGTCGAACGCGGGCTGGTGAATGTCGAAGTCCTGGTTCGACCCGGGCACCCGGGTACCGAGCCGGGCCAGTGAGCCGGCCACCGACTCGAGGTACCAGGCGAAGTCCTCACCGCCCAGGCTCTGCGGGGTGGATGCCACCGCGTCGGCCCCCAGCACCTGCTCCGCGGCGGCGGCGAGCATCGCGGTGCTGGCCGGCTCGTTCACCGTCGGGGGCACGTTCCGCTGGTAGTTCAGGTCGGCGATGACGCCGTAGGCGCTCGCCACCGATTCGATGAGCGCCTTGAGCAGGTCGGGTGCCTGATGCCAGGCCTCGTCATCCAGGCAGCGGACGGTACCCTCGACCACCCCGTCGTCCGGGATCGCGTTGGCCGCCGAGCCGGCGCTGACCCGGCCCCACACCAGGCTGAGGCTGGACCGCGGGTCCACCCGCCGGGACAGCGCGGCGGGCAGCTCGGTGACGATCTTGCCGAGCGCGTACACCAGGTCCGCGGTCAGGTGCGGGCGCGCGGTGTGCCCGCCGGGCCCGGTCACCCGGACCGTGATCTTGTCGCACGCCGCGGTGATCGGCCCGGTCCGGATGCCGACCTTGCCGGCGTCCAGCCGCGGATCGCAGTGCAGCGCGAAGATGCGGTCCACCGAGGCGATGCCGCCCGCGGCCATCACGTCGAGGGCTCCGCCGGGCACCTCCTCGGCGGGCTGGAAGATGAGCCGGACCCGGCCCTTCCACCGGCCCTGGGCCACCAGGCTGGCCAGGAACAGGCCAGCTCCCATGACGATGGTGGTGTGCACGTCATGCCCGCAGGCGTGGCACACGTTCGGCACCGTGGACCGGTAGGGCACCTGCTTCTCGTCGGACAGCGGCAGCGCGTCCAGGTCCGCGCGCAGCGCCACCAGGGGCGCGGCCGGCGCGTCCCCGATGTCCACCAGCATGCCCGTGCCCTTGGGCAGGATGACGGGCCGCAGCCCGGCCGCGGCCAGCCGCAACGCCACCCGCCGGGTGGTCCGGTGCTCGTGGTAGCCAAGCTCAGGATGGGCATGCAGGTCGCGCCGGAAGTCCACGAGCTCGTCCTCGTGGGCCGTCGCGAACTCCTCGAGTTCCTCCTGCATGTCACGGTCCGGCATCACGGTCCTCCCCCGCGCAGACGAACCGGTCCTCGGCGAACTCCGTGACCAGCGCGTCCACCACGTCCGTCAGCCCCCCGCCAGTTTCCAGCACGGCACGCTGCCGCTCATAGGAGGCGCCGTTGTCCAGCACCTCATTCACTACTGCCAGCTCGTCCACGCAACCGAGCCGCTGTGCCACCGGCTGCAACTCCTGCGACAGCTCGTACAGCTCGTCACGCAGCGGTGCGGTGGAGCCCGAGGCATCAGTGATCACGATGGCATCCAGGCCGTATCGCGTCGCGCGCCACTTGTTGTCCCGGATGACCCAGGACGGCTGGCTAGGCAGCCGGTACCCCCGGTCGAGCTGGGTGTCGAGTAGTTGCACCAGGCTCTGAGACAAGGCTGCGACCATGCCAACCTCGCGCGGCGTGGGAACACCGTCGAACATCCTGATTTCGATCGTGCCGAAACCAGGCCGTGGGCGGACATCCCACCGCACTTCCTTGATGCTCCGGATGGTCCCGGCTCGCATCAGCGTGTCCATGTACTCCTCGAACTCAGTCCAGTCCGCAAGCAGATGCGGCGGTCCTGCGGTCGGCAGCCCGCCAAAGATGACCGCCCTGCTCGATGCGAGCCCGGTGTCGTGCCCACCCCAGAACGGGCTCGACGCGGTCAGCGCGAGGAAATGCGGCAGATAAGCGGCTAGAGCGTTGACGATCGGAATCGCCTTGCTGCCATCCCGTAGCCCCACGTGGACATGCACACCAAAGGTCTGGATCCTGCGGGCAAGCCACTGCATCTGCTCGACGAGTTCCGCATAGCGCTGAATGGGCGCCATCTTTGCATCCCGCCAGTCACTGACGGGGTGAGTTCCGGCGCAGGCCAGCATCGTACCGCGCATATCGGTGATGCGCTGAAGTTGAGCAATTGTCGCGGCCAGGTCAGCGACGGCCTCGGACACCGTGCAGCACACTCCGGTCACCACCTCGACGGTGGATTGCATCAGCTCATCGTGGATCTTCCCCTCGGCGGGCGCGCCATCCGGGCCCCGCAGCGCGGTGATCACCTCGCGGGCGTCCTGGCGCAGCAGCCTGCTCGCCGCGTCGATCAGCTGCAGCTCCCACTCGATGCCGAGCGTCGCGCCCCGGGACGGATTCCACCAGATGGCCATGACCGGCCTCCTTGCTCGTCGGGTTGCGCTGGCCGGCCCCGCACCCCGGGCACTGCTACTCGCTGCCGGATACCGGGTAACCGTGCGTGAGGGCGGCCGGGCAGCACGACAGGCGCGGATCGTGTCAGCACCCGGTCCCCGCCCGGCTCAGCCCAGGTCGGGAGGCTGGTAGACGCCCCAGACGTCGCGCAGCGCGTCGCAGACCTCGCCGACCGTGGCCCGGCCGCGCAGCGCCTCGCGGATCGGAACGAGGACGTTCTGGCCGCCTTCCGCGGCCTGCTTCACCTCATCGATGCGGCGCCGGAACTCACCCGCATCGCGGCCATCCCGCAGCGCCGCCAGGCGGCGCGCCTGGTCCTGCTCGAGTGCCGGGTCCCCCCGGAGCAGCTGGTAGGGCTCCTCGCGGGCGGTGGTGAACTTGTTCACGCCCACCACCACCCGCTCGCCCGCGTCGATCTCCCGGGTGATGCGGTAGGCGGACCGCTCGATCTCCGCCTTCTGGAAGCCCTGCTCGATCGCGGCCACGGCGCCGCCCATCTCCTCCACCCGGGCGATGAGGTCCTCGGCCGCCCCGGCCACCTCGTTGGTCATCGATTCCATCGCGTAGGAGCCCGCGAACGGGTCGACGGTGGCAGTCAGGTCGGTCTCATGCGCGAGGACCTGCTGGGTGCGCACCGCCAGCCGGGCCGCCTTCTGGCTGGGCAGCGCGATGGCCTCGTCGTAGGCGTTGGTGTGCAGCGACTGCGTGCCGCCAAGCACGGCGGCCAGCGCCTGCACGGTCACCCGGGCCAGGTTCACCTCGGGCTGCTGGGCGGTGAGCTGCACCCCGGCCGTCTGGGTGTGGAAGCGGAGCATCTGCGACCGGGGGTCGGCCGCGCCGAACTCGTCCCGCATGATGTGCGCCCACAGCCGCCGGGCCGCGCGGAACTTGGCCACCTCTTCCAGCAGCGTGGTCCGGGCGACGAAGAAGAACGACAGCCGCGGGCCGAACTCATCCACCGCCAGCCCGGAGCGGATCGCGGCCCGCACGTACTCCTTGGCGTTGGCCAGCGTGAACGCGATCTCCTGCACCGGCGTGGCGCCCGCCTCGGCCATGTGATAGCCGGAGATGGAGATCGTGTTCCACCGGGGGACCTCGGACCGGCAGTAAGCGAAGGTGTCGGCGACCAGCCGGAGCGACGGGGCGGGCGGGTAAATGTAGGTGCCCCGCGCGATGTACTCCTTGAGAATGTCGTTCTGGATGGTGCCGGTGAGGGCCTTCGCGGGCACCCCCTGCTCCTCGGCCACCAGCTGGTAGAGCACCAGCAGCAGGGCCGCGGGCGCGTTGATGGTCATCGAGGTGGAGACCGCGTCGAGCGGGATACCGCGCAGCAGCGTGCGCATGTCCTCGATGGAGTCGATGGCTACGCCGACCTTGCCGACCTCGCCGCGGGCAGCCGGGGCGTCAGAGTCGTAGCCCATCTGGGTGGGCAGGTCGAAGGCGACCGACAGCCCGGTCGTGCCCGCCTCGATCAGCTCGTGGTAACGCCGGTTGGAGTCTTCCGCGGTGGCAAAGCCCGCGTACTGCCGCATCGTCCACGGCCGGGCGGTGTACATGGCCGGGTAGACACCGCGGGTGAACGGGAACTGGCCGGGCTGGCCAAGCTGGTCCGCCGGGTCGAACCCGGTGGGCTGACCGGGCCCGTATACGGGCTGGACCGGCAGCCCAGACTCCGAGACGCCTTCCATGAGCCAAGGTTATGCGCCGGGCGCGCAGAAGCCTACGAGAGCTTTCCCACACGTACCGGGGCGGATCAGGCATCCGCCCGAGGCGAGTGAAAGTGATGCTTCTCACCTGCTTAACTACTCTGCGTGATTCATTGGAGAGCGGGCTGTGGTCCCGCCGCCGCGGCCGCGGCCAGGCTGCTCGCGCCGTGCGCGGCCCTGGGGATGTTCATCGTGGCCGCAGCACCGTCCGCCCTGGCCCTGGGGCCCCCGGTGCCGGGCGTCCCGGTGCCCGGCCGCGTGCATGGGGGCTCTGCGCATGCCCGTCCCGGGCATCACGGCGCCGCGCCTGGCGGCCCGGTGATCGGCGGCCCGCGGCTCGGCAGCCGGGGCATCGTGGTCAGCTACCCGGCCCGGCACGCCCGGCGGCTGCCCGCCGTGCCCGCCGCCTACGTGATCGCTGACGCCAGGACCGGCGCCGTGCTCGCCGCCAGGGACCCGCACGGGCACTTCCAGCCGGCCAGCACGCTGAAGATCCTGACCGCCGACACGCTCATGCCGGTGCTGCGCCCGGACGCGGCCGTGGTGACCGCACCGCTGGCGGTCCGCGGCACGCCGGCCAAGGTGGGGCTGGTGGCCGGCCGCCGTTACCGGGTGTCCGACCTGTTCCGGGCGATGTTGCTGGTCTCGGCCAATGACGCCGAAATCGCGCTGGCGCAGGCCACCGGCTCCTACCGCCGCGGCCTGGCCATGATGAACGCCGAGGCGCGCCACCTGCGGGCGGACGACACGGAGGCCCGGCGGCCGGATGGGCGCAGCGCGAGGGGCCAGCGCAGTTCCGCCTACGATCTCGCGCTGCTCGCCCGGCGGGCGCTGGCCATCCCGGCGCTGATGCGGATCGAGGCGGAGCGGACGGCCACCTTCCCGCTCGGCCGGCGGCACTCGGTGACCTTGTACAACCAGAACACGATGCTGGCCAGCTACCGTGGCGACCTCGGCGGCAAGATCGGCTGGACGGCCGTGTCGCAGGCCACGTTCATCGGCTGGGCGCGGCGGCACGGGCACACCCTCATCGTGACGATCATGCACTGCACCCCGCTCACCGAGATGACCTACGCCGCCAAGCTGCTGAACTGGGGATTCGCCATGGACGGGCGGGCCAGGCCGGTCGGCGTCCTGGTCCGGCCGCGGCCCGGCCCCGGCCCCGGCCTCCGCACCACGGTGCGGAGGCTGCCCGCGGCCGTCCCGGCGGCGGCGGCGATGCGGGTCCCGGGGCCCGCGGCCGTCACGGTGGCGGCCGGGGCCGGCGTGCTGCTGGCCCTGCTGGTGGCGGGCGGCATCGCGCTGGCGGTCAGGCGCCCGCCGCGGGCAGGAAGCCCACCCGGTCCATGACCCGGGTCATCGTCTCCGCGGCGACCGGGCAGGCCCGGGCCGCCCCCTGGGCCAGCAGCCGGTCCAGCCCCGCCTCGTCGGCGAGCAGCTTCTCGGTGCGCTCCCGGATCGGCGCCAGGGTACCCGCGACCACCTCGGCCAGGTCCTTCTTGAACTGGCCGTAGCCCGCGCCGGCGTACCGCAGCTCCAGCTCGGCGATGTCCGCGCCGGTCAGGGCCGAGTAGATACGCAGCAGGTTGGTCACCCCGGGCTTGGCCGCCTCGTCCGCGCGGACCTCGCTGCCGGTGTCGGTGACCGCGCGGGCGATCTTCTTGCGGATCGCGGCAGGCTCGTCGAGCACGTCGATGATGCCCGCGGCCGACGACGAGGACTTGCTCATTTTCGCGGTCGGCTCCTGCAGGTCCGTGATCTTCGCGACCCCGCCGAGGATGTAGGCGGACGGGACGGTGAACGTCTCGCCGTAGCGGTGGTTGAACCGGATCGCGAGGTCCCGGCTGAGTTCCAGGTGCTGCCGCTGGTCCTCGCCGACCGGCACCTGGCTGGTCTGGTAGAGCAGGATGTCGGCGGCCTGCAGCACCGGGTAGCTGAACAGCCCGAGGCTGGACTGCTGGCCGCCGCCCTTGGCCGACTTGTCCTTGAACTGGGTCATCCGGCTCAGCTCGCCGAACCCGGTCAGGCAGCCGAGCACCCAGGTCAGTTCGGTGTGCTGCGGGACGTGGCTCTGCACGAAGACCACGCAGCGGTCCGGGTCCAGCCCGGCCGCGAACAGCTGCGCGGCGGCCACCCTGGTCCGCTGCCGCAGCTGGCCGGGGTCCTGTGGCACGGTGATCGCGTGCAAGTCAACCACGCAGTAGAACGCGTCGTGCGTCTCCTGCAGCGCCACCCACTGGCGCAGCGCGCCCAGGTAGTTGCCGAGATGGAAGGAGTCTGCCGTCGGCTGGATGCCGGAGAACACGCGTGCCCTGGACATGCGGCTAGCCTAGTCCGGGGGGACGACCCCCCTGGGCCCCCCCGGGACCACCGGCTCGGCAAGACCCTCCTCCGTCGGGCCTCCCCTCCCCGGTCAACAGTGCGGCGGGCGGTCAGCTGATGACCGGGACGATGTCCGGTGCGTCGAGCAGCAGCGCGTCCGCGGCCTGGTCGGTGGGCGCCTCCTGGGAGGCCCGCTCGGCGGCGATCATCGCCTCGTAGTAGCCGACTTCCCTGGCCACCTGGCGGTCATCCCAGCCGAGCGGCCCGGCCAGCAGGCCCGCCGCCTCCGCCGCGGCGGACAGGCCGCGGTCCCAGGTCTCGATGGAAATGTGCGTCCGGCGGGTCAGCAGGTCATCGAGGTGGCGGGCACCCTCGTGCGAGGCCGCGTAGCCGATCTCCGCGCGCAGGTAGTCCTCAGCCCCGGCCAGCGGGCGGCCCAGGTCTGGCTCGGCCGCGATGAGGTCCAGGATCTCGGTGGCCAGCGAGCCGTACCGGTGCAGCAGGTGCTCGATCCGGGCCACGTGCAGCCCGGAGGACCGGGCCAGCCGATGCCGCGCGTTCCACAGCGGGAGGTAGCCGTCGGCCCCGGCCAGCGGCACCTCGTGGGTACACGAGGCCGGCACCCGCCAGTCCAGCCCGTGGGCCACCGCGTCCACCGCGTCCCGGGCCATCAGCCGGTAGGTGGTGTACTTGCCGCCGGCGATCATCACCAGCCCGGGCACCGGATGAGCCACCACGTGCTCCCGGGACAGCCGGGAGGTGGAGTCCGACTCACCGGCCAGCAGCGGCCGCAGCCCGGCGTAGACGCCGGCCACGTCCTCCCGGCTGAGCGGCACGGCGAGCACCCGGTTGACCTGGGCCAGCACATAGTCGATGTCGGCCCGGCTAGCGGCCGGGTGGGCCTTGTCCAGGGTCCACTCGGTGTCCGTGGTGCCGACGATCCAGTGCCGTCCCCACGGGATGATGAACAGCACGCTGGACGGGGTGCGCACGATGATGCCGGTGCGGGACTGGATCCGGTCCCGCGGCACGACCAGGTGCACGCCCTTGGAGGCCCGGATGTTGATCACCCCGCGGCCGCCGACCAAGGCCTGCACGTCGTCGGTCCACACCCCGGTGGCGTTGACCACCTGCTGGGCGCGGATCTGCAGCTCCTGGCCGGTCTCCAGGTCCACCGCGCGCACCCCGGTCACCCGCTCGCCCTCCCGGAGGAAGCCGGTGACCTGGGTCCGGGAGGCGGTGTGAGCCCCGTAGCTGGCGGCCGTGCGGACCAGGCTGACCACGTACCGGGCGTCGTCCACCTGCGCGTCCCAGTACTGCAGCGCCCCGGTGATCGCGGACCGCTTGAGGGCGGGCGCCAGCTGGAGCGCCCCCCGCTTGGTCAGTTGCTGGTGACCGGGCAGCCCCCGCGGCTGCCCGAGCGAGAAACCGAGCACGTCGTAGACGGTCACCCCGGTGCCGACATAGGCCCGTTCCCACAGGTGATGGGTGAGCGGGAACAGGAAGGGAACCGGCCGCACCAGGTGCGGCGCGATTCGCTGCAGCAGCAGCGCCCGCTCGGTGAGGGCCTCACGGACCAGGCCCACATTGAGCTGCTCGAGGTAGCGCAGGCCGCCGTGGATCAGCTTGCTGGACCGGGAGGAGGTACCCGACGCGAAGTCCCGGGCCTCGACCAGGCCGACCGACAGGCCGCGGGTCACCGCGTCCAGCGCAACGCCCGCGCCGACCACCCCGCCGCCCACCACGAGCACCTGCAGCTCGTCCAGGGTCAGCGCGGCCAGCGCGGCGGACCGCCCGGCCGGGTCCAGCCGTGCCGTCTGGAGTCCCCCGGCCATCACACGCCGAACGTTAGCATCGCGCGGTTACCGCCGCGGCGGCGCGTTCGGGGTGACCGCGACCTCCACCCGCTGGAACTCCTTGAGGTCGGAATAGCCCGAGGTGGCCATGGTGCGGCGGAGCGCGCCGATCAGGTTCAGCGAGCCGTCCGGCACGTCGGAGGGGCCGTGCAGGATCTGCCGCACCGGGCCGACCGTGCCGACCCTGACCCGGGCGCCCCGGGGCAGGTCCGGATGGTGCGCCTCGCTGCCCCAGTGGTAGCCGCGGCCGGGGGCCTCGGCCGCCCGGGCGAACGGCGAGCCCACCATGACCGCATCCGCACCGCAGGCCAGCGCCTTGGCGATGTCCCCGCTGCGGGTCATCCCGCCGTCCGCGATCACGTGCACGTAGCGGCCGCCCGATTCGTCCAGGTACTCCCGCCGGGCGGCGGCCACGTCAGCGATCGCGGTGGCCATCGGCACCGCCACGCCGAGCACTGCGGCGGTGGTGTGCCCCGACCCGCCGCCGAACCCGACCAGCACGCCGGCCGCGCCGGTCCGCATCAAGTGCAGCGCCGCGGTGTAGGTGGCGCAGCCGCCGACGATCACCGGGACGTCGAGCTCGTAGATGAACTGCTTCAGGTTGAGCGGCTCGGCCCGGCCGGATACGTGCTCGGCAGACACCGTGGTGCCGCGGATCACGAAGATGTCCACGCCCGCGTCGATCACGGTCTTGTAGTACCGGACGGTCCGCTGCGGCGACAGCCTCGCCGCGGTCGTCACACCTGCGGCGCGGATCTCCTCGATACGCTGCCCGATCAGCTCTTCCTTGATCGGCTCGGCGTAGATCTCCTGCAGCCGCCGGGTGGCGGCCTCCTCGCTCAGCCCGGCGATCTCGGCCAGGACGGGCTCGGGGTCGGGGTACCGGGTCCACAACCCTTCCAGGTCGAGCACGGCCAGCCCGCCCAGGCCGCCGATCTGCGCGGCCATGGCCGGCGAGACGACGCTGTCCATCGGCGAGACCACCAGCGGCATCTCGAACCGGTAGGCATCGATCTGCCAGGCTACCGAGACCTCCTCGGGGTCCCGGGTGCGCCGGGACGGCACGATGCCGATCTCGTCGAGCGGGTAGGCCCGGCGGCCGCTCTTGCCCCGGCCGATCTCCACCGCGGTCATCAGCGCGAGCGCCGGGTGTAGTTGGGGGCCTCCGCCGTCATCTCGATAGCGTGCGGATGACTCTCGGCCAGGCCCGCTGCGGTGATCTGGGTGAACCTGGCTTCCTGGAGGTCGGCGATGGTCCGCGCGCCGCAGAAGCCCATCGCCGCGCGCAGCCCGCCGACCAGCTGGTTGGCCACGGCGGCCAGCGGGCCGCGGTAGGGTACCTGTCCTTCCACTCCCTGCGGGACGAGCTTGTCCTCGCGTAGCACATCGTCCTGGAAGTAACGGTCCTTGGAGTAGGAGCCGCCGCGCTCGGTGTTACGCATGGCGCCCAGCGAGCCCATCCCCCGGTAGAGCTTGTACTGCTTGCCGTGGATGAACACCATCTCGCCCGGTCCCTCTTCGCAGCCGGCCAGCAGGCTGCCGAGCATGACGGTGTCGGCGCCCGCCGCGATGGCCTTGGCGATGTCCCCGGAGTGCTGCAGCCCGCCGTCCCCGATGACCGGCACGCCCGCCGCCCGGGCCGCCTGAGCCGCCTCATAGATGGCGGTCACCTGGGGAACCCCGACGCCGGCCACCACCCGGGTGGTGCAGATGGATCCGGGCCCGACACCGACCTTCACCCCGTCGGCGCCGGCGTCGATGATGGCCTGCGCCCCGGCCCGGGTGCCGACGTTACCGCCGATCACGTCCACCTTCGTGTTGGCCTTGACCTCGCGGATCATGTCCAGGACAGGCTGAGCGTGCCCGTGGGCGGTGTCCACGACCAGGACATCAGCACCCGCCTCGGCGAGCGCCTGGGCGCGGCGCTTGGCATCTTCGCCGACACCCACGGCCGCACCGACCACGAGGCGCCCGGCGGAGTCCTTGGTGGCCAGCGGATACTCGTCACTCTTCGTAAAGTCTTTGACCGTGATCAGGCCACACAGCTTGCCGGCCTCATCCACGAGCGGCAGCTTTTCCACCTTGTGCCGCATCAGGAGGCTGAGGGCGTCGTCCCGGGATACTCCCACCGGCGCGGTGATGAGCGGCATCTGCGTCATCACGTCGGATACGCGGCGGCCGTGGTCAGTCACGAAACGGATGTCCCGGTTGGTCACAATGCCGACCAGCACCCCGTCCGGGCTGGTCACCGGGACACCGGAGATGCGGAACCGGGCGCAGAGCCGGTCTACGTCGGCCACCGTGGCGTCCGGGCCGCAGGTCACCGGATTGGTGATCATCCCGGCCTCGGACCGCTTCACCATGTCCACCTGCTGCGCCTGGTCCTCCACCGAGAGGTTGCGGTGCAGTACGCCAACGCCGCCGATGCGGGCCATGGCGATAGCCATCCGCGCCTCGGTCACGGTGTCCATGGCCGCCGAGACCAACGGCACGTTGAGCGTGACCCGCCGGCTGAGCCGGGCTGTCGTGTTCGCGTCGCCCGGCATGACCGCGGAGTGGGCGGGCAGCAGCAGCACATCGTCGAAGGTGAGGGCGGGGGGGGCGAACTTGCCGTCGTCGCTCATGACACCTTCCAGGCGGTGGCTGCGGGATCCCCCCAGTCTAGGGCCGCTCCGGTGCTCCGGTGCTCCGCGCCGCCGCCGCGCCTCAGCGGTAGCGGCGAGACCGGGCCGTCTGCGCCCAGCCACGGGCCAGCACCCGCCCCCGGCCCCCGGCGCCCCGGGACAGCCGGGCCAGCATGCTGGCGGTGATCAGGCCGGTCGTCCCGGCCAGCCCGGCAACCACCGCCCCGGCCACCGCGGCCCGGAGCCAGCCGGCCAGGCCACGGGACGGCTCACCGGCCATGGCTCCCCCCTCGACAGCCCGCCTCGGGGCCATGACCGGCCGGTCCTGGAGGGCGGGCACGTCCACGTCGGCCGACAACGCGGCCAGCAGGGCGGCCGCCGGATCATCGACCGATCCCGGCGCGGTGCTGCCCCGCGGGCCAGCGGAGCCGGCCAGGGCCCCGCGGGCTGCGAGCCGGTTGATGAGTTCCTCGGACCGCCGGATCTCGCTGAGATCGACAGCCCCATGTCCCGCCCCGCCTGGGCCCCCCCGCCCGCGAGTGAACTCAAGGCCAGGGGTGATGCCAGGCGCCCCGGGTCCGCGCCCCGTGATCACGCAATCGACTCCTCGACCGCGATCGCCCGGAGCCGGGCTAGCGCCCGGTGCTGGGCAACCCTCACCGCTCCTGCTGACATACCTAGTACGTTACCCGTTTCCTCGGCGGACAGACCCGTCACGACGCGTAGTATTAGCAGCTCACGCAGGCGATTTGGCAGCTGGGCCAGCAATGCCCTGGCGCGTTCCGCCTCAATGTGGGCCACGACGGTCTCTTCCGGGCCGGGGCGCTCGTCCGGGCTGTCGGGCAGATCCTCGAACGGCACCGCGAGCCGGGAGGCGGTGCGCACCGCGTCGGCCACCTTGTGCGCCGCGATGCCGAACACGAAGGACGCGAACGGACGGCCCATGTCCCGGTAACGGGGCAGCGCGGCCAGCACCGCCAGGCAGACTTCCTGTGCCACATCGTCCGCCACGTAGTAGTGGCCGGCCACCCTTCCGAGCCGGGCGCGGCAGTAGCGCACGACCATGGGCCGGATCCGCTGCAGCAGCGCCTCGATCGCGCCGGGATGACCGCAGACCGCCAGGGTGGCCAGTTCGGCGACGCTGCCCGGCCCGGAACCCAGGTTGTCACACTCCGCGTCGCCGTCGCCGTCGCCGCCACGCTCAGGGCCGGCCGTTGTGCTGGCCGTCCCTGCGGACCACTGCCCGGGGACCGGCCCGGCCGCCCCCGGTGACCCTGGGGACCACTGCCCGGGGACCGGCCCGGCCGCCCCCGGTGACCCTGGGGACCACTGCCCGGGGACCGGGCCGCCTGCCCCGGACGCCGCCAGTCCTGCCGGGGCGGCCCCCGCCGGCCCCTGTTGGCTCGCCGCCGAGCCACCCGACACTCGCCCGCCAGATACGGCGCCGCTGGTCACGGCCCGGATGCGTCCGTCGCTCACCTCTGCATGATGCCCACGAAAACCGGGGGTGCCCTCATGAAAGTAGGCAACGGAAAGGTCACATTGATGTACCGCGTGACCACGTTCCGAATACGGAATTACTAAGTGTAGTCAATTGATTACTGACCGTAATTGAACGCATTCGGAGTGCCCGCTTTCGCGGCTTAAGACCCTCAGCGTAGAACGCGGCAGGTCCCTCCGGCGGTGCCGGAGGGACCTGTCGGTGGTGGCTGGGCCTGGCCCGGTGGGCCTGGCCCAGCGCGTGACTCAGTGCGCGTGACTTAGTGCGCGTGACTTAGTGCGAGTGGCCGTGGCCGTGCGAGTGGCCGTGGCCGCCCGCAGCCGCCTCGTCCTCCTCCTCGGGCCGCTCCGCGACCAGCACCTCGGTGGTCAGCAGCATGGCCGCGATGGACGCAGCGTTCAGCACGGCCGAGCGGGTCACCTTGACCGGGTCGATCACGCCCTGCGCGACCAGGTCGCCGTACTCGCCGGTGGCCGCGTTGAAGCCCTCGTTGAAGGGCAGCTCCTTGATCTTGGAGGTGACGACCGAGCCCTCCACGCCCGCGTTCTCGGCGATCCACCGCGCCGGAGATGCCAGGGCGGTGCGCACCACGTTCACGCCGGTGGCCTCGTCCCCGGTCTTGCCGAGGTCGTCGAGCGACGCCGCGATGTGCACCAGGGCACTGCCGCCGCCGGGGATGATTCCCTCCTCGATGGCGGCCCGGGTCGCCGAGATGGCGTCCTCCAGCCGGTGCTTCTTCTCCTTGAGTTCCACCTCGGTGGCGGCGCCGACCCGGAGCACGCTGACCCCGCCGGACAGCTTGGCCACCCGCTCCTGGAGCTTCTCCCGGTCCCAGTCGGAATCGGTGGCCTCGATCTCCGCGCGGAGCTGGCGGATCCGGTCGCTGACCGCCTCGCTGTCACCGGTTCCGTCCACGATCGTGGTGTCGTCCTTGGTGACGACGATCCGCCGGGCCTGGCCCAGCGTCTCCAGCCCGACCAGCTCGAGCTTGAGCCCGACCTCCTCGCTGACCACCTCACCGCCGGTCAGCACGGCCATGTCGCCGAGCATGGCCTTGCGCCGGTCACCGAATCCGGGCGCCTTCACCGCGACGACGGACAGCAGCCCGCGGATCTTGTTCACCACCAGGGTGGACAGCGCCTCGCCCTCGACGTCCTCGGCAATAACCAGGAATGGCTTCTTGGTCTGCGCGACCTTTTCCAGTAGCGGCAGGAAATCGGCCATGGAGGAGATCTTGCCTGCGTGCAGCAGGATGTACGCGTCCTCCAGGACGGCTTCCATCCGCTCAGGGTCGGTGACGAAGTACGGGGAGATGTAGCCCTTGTCGAACTGCATTCCCTCGGTGAACTCGAGCTCCAGGCCCATCGTCGGCGATTCCTCGACGGTGATGACGCCGTCCTTGCCGACCTTGCTGAACGCCTCGGCGATGAGCTCGCCGATCCGGGCGTCCTGCGCGGAGACCGTCGCCACGTGCGCGATCTCCCGCTGCTCCTCGACCTCCCGGGCCGCCTCGAGCAGGCGGTCGGACACGGCCGAGGCGGCCGCGTCGATACCCCGCTTGAGCGCTATGGGGTTGGCACCGGCGGTCACCGAGCGGCGGCCCTCACGGACCATCGCCTGGGCCAGCACGGTAGCCGTGGTGGTGCCGTCACCCGCCACGTCATTGGTCTTGGTCGCGACTTCCTTGGCGAGCTGAGCGCCAAGGTTCTCGTACGGGTCCTCCAGTTCCACCTCCCGCGCGACGGTCACGCCGTCGTTGGTGATGGTCGGAGCGCCCCACTTCTTGTCGATAACGACGTTGCGGCCCTTGGGCCCCAGCGTCACCTTCACGGCGTCGGCGAGGCGGTTGACGCCGCGCTCCAGCGCGCGCCGTGCCTCCTCGTCGAACTCCAGCATCTTGGCCATGAGCACCTCAAATTGGCTTGACTAGGTCATTGCGGCCGGGCCGCGGTCATCCTGGGCGGCCATGGACCACCGCCCCGGACGCCGCATAGCGCCCGGGGCGGTGGCCCGCAGCTAAGACATCTGGTCGCGGGACGGAGCCCGCGGCCGGAGCCGCGGGTTTACTTCTCGACGATGGCGAGCACGTCGCGGGCGGAGAGGACCAGGAACTCCTCGCCGTGGTACTTCACCTCGGTGCCGCCGTACTTGCTGTACAGCACGATGTCACCGACCTTGACGTCCATCGGGACGCGCTTGGTGCCAGCATCATCGAACCGGCCCGGGCCCACCGCGAGGACTTCGCCCTCCTGCGGCTTCTCCTTGGCGGTGTCCGGGATGACCAGCCCAGACGCGGTGGTCTGCTCGGCCTCCAGCGTGCGGACCACGATCCGGTCTTCGAGTGGCTTGAGCACAACCTTGGTAGCGGTTGCCACGATCTGACCTCCTCCTCCGAAAAGGATGGCGGGAAACGACTATAGGAAGACACGACCCCGGCCAGCTGTCGTCGCGGGTGCCAGACCAGCCTCGTCGCGTTAGCACTCTACCCGAGAGAGTGCCAGTCCCGAACAGTAGCCCCGGCGCGCCGCAACGTCAACCCGGACGGGCCGCTGGGGTCAGGCCAGCACGCTGGTCACCGGCAGGCCGGAGTCGGCCCCGACGTCCAGCGAGGACGGGACCGCGCCGCGGGCGACCAGCTCGGCACCGAGGGCGGCCACCATGGCGCCGTTGTCGGTGCACAGGCCCGGACGGGGCACGCGCAGCCGGATCCCGGCCGCCTCGCAGCGCTCCGCGGCCAGGCTGCGCAGCCGGGAGTTGGCGGCGACTCCCCCGCCGATCACCAGGTGGTCCACGCCGTACGCCCGGCACGCCTGGACCGCCTTGCGGGTCAGCACGTCGGCCACGGCTTCCTGGAAGGACGCGGCCACGTCGGCCACCGGCACGCTGAGGCCCGCCGCCTGCCGTGCCTCCACCCAGCGGGCCACCGCGGTCTTGAGCCCGGAGAACGAGAAGTCATACGTCTGGTCGTGGTACTTGGCCCGCGGGAACGCGATCGCCGCGGCCTCCCCGTCACGTGCCGCCTTGTCGATCGGCGGCCCACCGGGAAACGGCAGCCCCAGCAGCCGGGCCACCTTGTCGTAGGCTTCGCCGGCCGCATCGTCGATGGTGGCACCGAGCGGCTGCACGTCGCCGGCCACGTCCTTGGTGAGCAGCAGGGACGAATGCCCGCCGGAGACCAGCAGCGCGATGGCCGGCGTCGGCAGCGCGCCGTGCTCCAGCTGGTCCACGGCGATGTGCGCGGCCAGGTGGTTTACCGCGTACAGCGGCTTGCCGAGGGCCAGCGCGTACGCCTTGGCCGCGCACACCCCGACCAGCAGCGCCCCGGTCAGCCCGGGCCCGGCGGTCACCGCGATCGCGTCCACGTCGGCCAGGGTCACCCCCGCGGTGGCCAGGGCCCGGTCCACCGCGGGGACCATGGCCTCCAGGTGGGCCCGGCTGGCCACTTCCGGGACGACGCCGCCGAACCGGGCGTGTTCCGCGACGCTGGACGCCACCGCGTCGGCCAGCAGGTCGTGCCCCCGGACCAGCCCGGCGCCGGTCTCGTCGCAGGAGGTCTCGATGCCGAGCACGAGCGGGCCGCTCACCGGGCCCCTCCCGCCGCCCGCTGGGCCGCCCGGCCGGGCACCGCCGCCGTTCGGGGCAGGCTGAGCCGCATCACCAGGGCGTCCGTGCCCGATGGCTGGTAATAGCCGCGCCGCACCCCGATCTCGGTGAAGCCGCGCCCGGCGTAGAGCCGCTGCGCGCGCTCGTTGTCGATCCGCACTTCGAGGAAGACCTCCGCGGCGCCCCGCCGGGCCGCCTCGCTGATCAGGGCGTCCAGCAACGTGGCGCCCACCCGGCGCCCCTGGCACTGCTCGGCCACGGCCAGCGTCAGCACGTCGGCCTGGCCGCCGCCCGGAGTCAGCAGCCCGGCGTAGCCGATCACCCCGCCGCCGTCCTCGGCGACCAGGTAGTAGCGGCCGCTGGCCACCCCGCCGAGCTCGCTCGCGAGCATGCCCTCCGTCCAGGCCTCCTCGCCGAACAGGGCGTCCTCCAGCCCGAGCACGGCAGGCAGGTCGGCCAGGGTCATCGGTCGCAGGGTGACCTCCGCCGCCCCGGCGGGAACCCGGTCCGCGGCCCCGGCGCTCACGCGGTCACCCGCTTGGGCGGCCCGGGCACCCGGGCGTCCGGCCGGCGCAGGTAGACCGGCTCGGCCCCGGTGGCGGCCGTGCCCGCGGCGATCAGGGCGGCGGCCAGGCGAGCCAGGGTGGCGGCCGACGGGTAGGCGGGCTCGATCCCCGCTCCCAGCAGGTCCGGGTAGAGCACCGGCCCGGTGCCCGCGACCGGCAGCGGCGCCGGCGACGCCGCCGCAACGTCGGCCGGGCGGCCGACGTCCGGCCCGGCCAGCCGCACGCCCGCGGCGTCATACCGCGCCCAGTACACCTCACGGCGGCGGGCGTCGGTGGCCACCAGGAACTCGCGGCCGCCCGCCGTGGCCGCCGCGTCGGCGGCGATCACGTCGAGGGTGCACACTCCGTAGACCGGGACGCCCAGGGCGCTGCCCAGCACCCGGGCGGTGACCAGCCCGGTCCGCAGCCCGGTATACGGCCCCGGGCCGGTCCCGGCCGCCACCGCGGTGATGTCCCGGCGGCTGGCCCCGGCCAGGGCCAGCAGCGCCTCGATGGAGGGGGCCAGCAGCTCGCCATGACGGCGGGCATCGATGGCAGTCGTCTCGGCCAGCACGTGCGTCCCCTCATACAGGGCTACCGTCACGGCTGGCGTCGCGGTATCGAACGCGAGCAGCACGAATGAAAAGCCTAACTACCCGGCGGACCTGATGTGACCGGCCGCTATCTCAGCCCGGACAGCACGTTGCGGGCCGCCGCCTCCGCCCCGGCCTGCAGCGCGCTGACCGAGACCGGGCCGTACCCGCCCCGCCCGGAGTCCCCCTCCAGCACCGCGGTGACCACCACGTTACGGTCCCGGACCACCACGGTCATCAGGTCGGTGGTGACCCCGGCGGAGCGGGCCTGCTGGTACGCGGCGAACGCCTTGACGCCCTTGCCCAGGCGCTGCAGCGTGGTGATGGCCGCCTTAGGCAGCCGGGTCGCCTTGGGCGGGCTGGCCTTCTGCTGCAGCGCCTGGGCGTAGGCGTCGATCGCCGCGAACGTCGCGCTGCCGTCCCCGCTGGCCAGGCCGTTCGGCGAATACGCCTGGACCTGGACGTTCAGCAGCCGGTAGAGCGGCCGGGCGTCCAGTGTCCAGCTGCACAGGCTGGCCGCGCCGCCGTCCAGTGACTGGGGCGACGCCACGGTCCGCTTCCCGGGCAGGTAGGCGTGCAGGGTGCTGGCCGTGACCGCCGAGCACGCATCGGGAACGGTCTGGAATTCACCGGGCTGGAAGGTGGAGACCATGGCGTCGGGCAGCCGCGCCGGCGGGCTGCTCCGGCCGACCAGCCACCAGATCCCGCCGCCGATGATCACGGCGGCGGCCAGCATGCTGCCGCACAGGTACAGCGACCACCGGGTGCGCCGGGCCCGGGCCGCCGCCTGCCGCCCCCGGGGACGGACCCGCGGGGCCGGCTCCGGGAAGTCGGGCTCGGGCGTGGGCTCGGAGACGTGGCGGGCGCCGCCCGGACGCTTGCCGCGGCCGGTGCCGTCGGCCCACCGGGGATCCACCGCCAGCCCGGCCCAGGGCGGCAGTTCCTCCTCCTCCTCCTCGTCGGAGGAGTAGCCGGGATCGTCCCAGCGCGGGCCGCTGCCTGGTGCCGGCAGCCGACGAGAGCGCGGGGGAACGGGCCCCTGCTGAGCCACGCGCGCCTCCGGGAACGTGAATAAGACCGTGCATAACGGCGCAGGACGCATTGCCGGGGGGCCAGGCCGCCAGGGAGCACTGACGTCAGCAATGCCGGGGACAGACCGAAACTATATGACCTCAGGCGTGACCGGCACGCCACAACCCGCGGATTCCCTACCGGCCGCCCACCGTTCGCCGATACCGGTCAGGGTCACCTGCCGCGCGTCGGCGCCGCCGGAGGCCGGGCTCATCGTGATGCCGATCTCCAGCCGGTCCACGGCCAGGCCCTCGACCAGGCCCCCGCCCCATTCGACGACGGTCACGCAGTCGTCCAGGGAAGCGTCCAGGTCCAGGTCATCCACTTCGGCCACGCTGGACAGCCGGTAGGCGTCCACGTGCACCAGGCCGGGGCCGCCAGCCAGCGACGGGTGCACCCGGGCGATGACGAAGGTGGGCGAGGTCACCGGGCCGCGCACTTGCAGGCCGGCCCCGATGCCCTGGACCAGGGTGGTCTTACCGGCCCCGAGCGGGCCGTTGAGCACGATGAGGTCGCCGGCCCAGCCGGCCGGCCAGGCGGCAGCCCAGCGTGTGCATGTCCGCCGCGGTGGGCACCTCGATGCGCTCAGCTGGGGACGGCGTCGCCGTCACGGGTCTGCACCTGCCCTCTCGCTGTCGGCTGCCTGAGGCCGGGCGCCTCGCGTGCGGGCGGCCGCGGGGTCAGGCCGACCGCTCGCGGGCCCCGCGCTCCGCGTCCACCCTGGTGATCAGCCCGGTGATGGCGCCGTTGACCACCTCGGGGGACTCCAGGATAACGGCGTGCCCGGCCCCCGGGACCCAGACCAGTTCCGCGCCGGGTATGCCGGCGGCCAGGTCCAGGCTGAGCGACGGGGAGATCAGCCGGTCCTTATCGCCGGTCAGGATGACCGCCGGGACCCGTCCCACCGTCTCCAGCGCGTCCCGCAGGTCCACCGCGTACAGCGCCTCGCCGAACGCCGCCACCACGTCGATCGGGGTGGATCTGATCATCTGCTCCAGGAAATCGACCAGGACCGGGTTGACGCCCGGGTCGCCGAAGCCGATGAACCGGGTGGACAGGAACGACACATCGCTGGCCATCCGGCGGCCGTGCTCGACCAGCATCGCGCGGTAGCCGGTCGCCGCGCCGCGCAGCACCACCGGCAACGCCCGGCGGAGCACCGGCCGGGCCAGCCCGGGCATCCACGGGCTGCCCGCGTCCAGGCCGCTCGCCGTGGTGGAGATCAGCGCTACCCCGGCCACCTTGGTGCCGAACAGCCCGGGATACCGCCGGGCCAGCGCCATGATGGTCATGCCGCCCATGGAGTGACCGATCAGCACCACCGGCCCGTCGCCGGGAGCCGCCGCCGCCAGGACCCCGGCCAGGTCCTCCCCAAGCTGGTCGATGCTGGCCACGGCGCCGCCCGGGGACCGGCCGGACCGGCCATGGTCCCGCTGGTCCCAGAACACCATCCGGTGCCCGCGGAAGGCGGCCCGCTGGAAGTGCCAGCAGTCCTGGTTCAGCGTGTACCCGTGGCAGAAGATCAGGGTCAGCGGCTCCGGCTGGCGGCGGCGGCCGCGGCGCCGGGCCACCCCCTCGGGCGGGTCCGGCTCGTCGATCTCCACATGAAGCGGGACGCTGTCATCGGCCAGCACGGCGAGCGGGCAGCCGCGCAGCTCACCCAGGTCCTCCGGCGGGACGGTGCGGCGCAGCACCTGGACCCGGCCGATCGCGATCCGCTCGGCCGCCACCAGCGCGCCGGCCCCGCGGCCACCGCACCCGCGGCCAGCCCGGCCGCGCCGGTGATCCGCCGCCAGGTCGCCATCCGCACCTCCCGCCGCTCGCCGGCCCGGTGCCAGGCGGGCGCCTCCGGCGGTGCCGGGTCACCCGGCCTGCTGGGTCACCCGCCCTGCCGGGTCACCCGGCCCTGATGCTCCGCGCCAGGGAACTCCTTGTCACAAGACCCCCGGCCCGGCGGGGGCTGTGCCCGCCGTACGCCCAGGGTCCTGTGATTCAAATGCTACTCCAGAGTAGGTTCGGGGCACCCGGCCGGCGAAATTGGTGACGACCTCGTAAGACACCGTGCCCAGCGCCTCGGCCCACTCCTGGGCGGTAGGCTCCCCGGAGTCGCCCGGCCCGAACATCACGATCTCATCCCCGGCCTGCGCGGGCTCCGCGCCGAAATCCAGCACGGACAGGTCCATGCAGACCGTCCCGGCGATCCGCCACCGGCGCCCCCGGGCCTGGACGGGGACCACGCCGTAGGCGCTGCGGGGTATGCCCTCCGCGTAACCGAGCGGGATCAGCCCCAGCGTGCTCTCCCCGCGCGTGGTGTACCGGTGCCCGTAGGACACCGCGGTGCCGTCCGGGACCCGCTTGGCCAGCACCAGCCTGGTCTTGAGCGTCATGGCCGGCCGCAGCCAGCCCGGCGCGCCGCCGGGCAGGGTGGCCAGCCCGTAGGCCGCGCCGCCCGGGCGGACCAGGTCGAACCAGGTACCGGGCAGGGTGATCGCGGCGGCCGTGTTGGCCAGATGGCGCACTTCGGGCCGGGCCCCGGCTGCCTCGGCCAGCGCCACCGCCTCGGTGAACCGGTCCACCTGGGCCGCGATGGACGGGTGCCCCGGCATGTCCGCGCAGGCGAGGTGCGACCAGATCCCCGCAATCACGACATTCCCGGCGGCCTCTGCGGACCGGGCCGCTCCGACCAGCGTCGGCCAGGCGGCCGCGGTGGCCCCGCCCCGGGCCATCCCGGTGTCGATCTTGAGGTGCACCCGGGCCGGGCGGCCGGCCAGCATGGCGGCCGCCGCGATCTCGGTCAGCAGCGCCTCGGAGTCCACGGCCAGGTCGATTCCTTCCCGTACCGCCTCCTCGTGGGCCGCGCCGGGCACCCCGGTCAGGCAGAGCACCCGGGCGGTGATCCCCTCCCGGCGCAGCGCCAGGGCCTCGTGTACGTGCACCACGCCCAGCCACTGGGCGCCGCCGGCCAGCGCGGCGTGCGCCGCCGGGACCATGCCGTGCCCGTAGCCGTCCGCCTTGACCACCGCCATCAGCTGCGGGCCAGGGATACGGTGGCGCAGCGCCTCGACGTTGCCGGTGATGGCAGCCAGGTCGATCAGTGCTTCCGCGGGACCATCCATGGCCACCCAGTGTGCCAGCCCCGCCGCGGTGCCAGCCCCGGACCGGGCCAGCCCCGCCCCGGGCCAGCCCGCCCGGCCAGCCGCCCGGGCCAGCCCCGCCCGGGCCAGCCCCGCCCGGGCAGCCCGCCGGGCCAGTTCAGCCCGCTTGCTGGCGGACCCAGCGGATCGCGCCGGGCAGCGCGCCGATCACGTCGGCCGCCGCGATGGGCGCCTCGGCCGCCCCGTCCCCCGGGGCACCCTGGTCCGCCCCGGCTGCCCTGGCTGCCGTGGGCTGGATCGCCGGGGCGGGCCGCTCGCCGGAGCCGGCCGCGGCCTGGCGGGCCGCGAGGCCATGCAGGTAGGCGGCGGCCGCCGCCGCCTCGGCGGGCCGCAGCCCCTGGGCCAGCAGGGCACCGGCCAGCCCGGACAGCACGTCCCCGGTGCCCGCCGTGGCCAGCCAGGACGTCCCGGTGGGGTTGACGTAGGCGGGCATCTCCGGGTCCGGGCTGGCGATCACCGTGGTCGAGCCCTTGAGCAGGACGGTCGCGCCGAACTCAGCGGCCGCCCGCCGGGCGAACTCCAGGCGGCGGGCCTCCACGTCGGCTGGGTCGGCACCGAGCAGCCGTCCCAGTTCCCCGGCGTGCGGGGTGAGCAGGGTCGGCGCTGCCCGGTCCAGCAGCGAGCGGTCGGCGGCCAGGATGGTCAGCCCGTCCGCATCCACCAGCACCGGGACGTCGGTGGCCAGCACGGCGGCGAGCCGCTCCCGTGCCTCATCATCAGTGCCCATCCCCGGTCCGGCTACCCAGGCCTGGACCCGCCCGGCCATGGGGATGTCCTCGGCGGGCGGGCGCCCCCCGGTTACGGTGATCACTGCCTCCGGCCAGAGCACCCGGACCACGGCCACCGCATGCTCCGCGGACACCAGCCGGACCATCCCGGCGCCGCCGCGCAGGGCCCCGCCGACGGCCAGCGCCGCCGCGCCGGTGAACCGCTGGCTGCCTGCCACGATCCCGGTCACCCCGCGGCGGTACTTGTCGGACTCGGCGGGCGGCCGGGCCACCAGCCTGCCGGTGTCCGCCGCCTGCAGCGCCAGCAGGTCAGGCGGGGCGAGGAACGGCCCGAGGCCGATATCGATCAGCTCGACCACCCCGGCGTGACCAGCCCCGGGGTCCACCAGCAGCCCGGGCTTCATCGTGCCAAACGTCACCGTCACGTCCGCCTGTATTGCCGCGCCCTCAACGACTCCGGTGTCCGCGTCCACGCCGCTCGGCAGGTTGACGGCTACCACCACGGCCGGCGACCGGGCGGCCAGCCCGGCCAGCGACGCCTGCGGCTCGCGCAGGCCGCCCCGGCCGCCGATGCCCAGCAGCCCGTCCAGGATCAGGTCAGCGGCGCCGAGGGCAGCCGGGACCGCCGGGTCGTCCAGGCTGGCCAGCCGCCCTCCGGCCGCCCGCAGCGCGGCCGCGCCCTGCTCGTGGATCTTCGACCCGGCCTCGACGGCGAGCACCACGGCACCCCGGCCGGCCAGCCGGGCCGCGGCATAGAGCGCGTCACCGCCGTTGTCCCCGCTTCCGGCCAGCACCACGACCCGGGCCCCGGTCACCCGGGCGAGCAGGCCGGCCGACACCGCCGCCAGCCCGGCCGCCGCGCGCTGCATCAGCGTGCCCGGCGGCAGCTCGTCCATGAGGGCACGTTCGGCCGCCCGGACCGCCGGTACCTGGTGTGCTTCTCTCATCTTTCGGCCACCACCATCGCGATGCTCATCCCGGAATCATGACTCAGCGAGAGATGCCAGTGGCGTACCCCCCGCTGGCTGGCCGCGGCGGCGACGCTGCCGCCGACCGCGAGCGCGGGCCGGCCCAGGGCGTCCCTCGTGACGCTGACGTCGGTCCAGCGCAACCCGAGTGGGGCGCCGAGCGCCTTGGCGACCGCCTCCTTGGCCGCGAAACTGGCCGCCAGCGACTCCGGCCGCGCGCCACGTTCGCTCTCCGCGAACAGCCGCGCCGCCAGCGCCGGGGTGCGCGCCAGGGCGGCCCGGAAGCGGGCAATCTCCACGATGTCCACGCCGATGCCGACGATCACCCATCCACCCTGTCACGCGCACCCCCGGGCCTGCGCTATCCCCCGCCCGGCGGGTGTCACCTCGCTGCGGCCCGGCCTGCCGCCATCCCCGCCCGGCGGGTGTGGCCCCGGGCGCGGCCGGGGGTCTCAGACTGGCAGCCTGCAGTCCCGGCCGCAGCGGCGCGGGGCACCGGCCCAGCCACGCCGGGTCAGGGCGGCGGTGACCTGGCCGGCCACCCAGCAGGGCCGCCCGGTCACGTCGGCCCAGCCATAGCGGAGCGTGACCTGCCCGGCAGCGGCGTTCGCGTTGTCCCGGGCAATGTCGCGCCACCGCTCCCCCCACCGGGTGCGCCGCCTGGCCGTCCAGTTCGGCCAGCACGCCGTACTCCTCGTACGCGACGTGCTGGAACTGACACCGGCCGGCCCGGGTCACCGGTCGCTGCCGCCTGCCGGGGGCAGCCCGTGCGGCCGCTCCACCCGGCTGACGTATCGGTACTCAAGCAGCGAGTGCACCCCCTGCGCGCCCGGGCCGAGCGCCGCGGACAACTCCGCGCGCCAGCGCATCCTGGCCCGTAATCCCATCGCCGCCGCGATCCGGTCCGGGGCGGTGAGGCGGCTGCCGCAAGCCCGGAACACCCAGCCGAACGCCTCATCCAGGTCCCGCTCCGTGCTGGCGAGATCAAGCACGGTCTCCTCGATCCGCGTCCGCGGCGGCACCCGCACCGGAAGCCGCGCCTCGCCCACCCGCCCGGAGTAATGGAGTCTGACCCCCAGGGATACCCGCGACCTGGCACCCGCTGGGCACCGTCACGTGGATGAGCGGGGCCCGGACGGCGAGGAACCCGTTCAATTCGGCAGCGGTCTGGTAACTGAGGACGGCGGCCGGCCCAGCCCGCAGAAGCGCTGCCCACAGCACCGGCAGCCGTCCCGGCTCTCCGCTGAAGGTCGGGTAGACGCCGGGATGCAGCCGCTGCCACCGGCCGCTGGCCACCTTTACCTGGATCTGCTTACGGGTCATCCCGGCCTGGAGGGCCTCTGACCTCGCCAGCACCCCGGCACGCTGGTCCAGCAGGTCCGCGAGGGCGTCTGGAAGGTCATGCACGCCGCTCATCGTGCCGCCGACCCAGAAGGCTGTCACCACTAGAAGGCCGTTCTGGGGAAGACTGTCCCCCTCCACGCTGCCTCAGTGCAAACCAAGAGCAGTTAGGATGAGACCCCCTATACGGGGCCATATGCTAACTGCTCCGTAAATGGCTACTCGACGGTGACGGACTTCGCCAGGTTGCGGGGCTGGTCTACGTCATGGCCTTTGGCGTTGGCCAGTTCGCAGGCGAACACTTGCAGGGGCACCGTGGTCACCAGCGGCTGCAGCAGGGTTGGCACGGCCGGGACCTCGATGAGGGTGTCCGCGTACGGTTTCACGTCGGTATCGCCTTCCTCGGCTATAACCACCACGCGGGCCCCGCGGGCCCTAATTTCCTGGATATTCGAGACGATCTTGTCGTGCAGCACGCCGCGGTCCCGCGGGGAGGGGACGATCACGACGACCGGCAGGGCTTTATCGATGAGGGCGATGGGGCCGTGCTTCAGCTCGCCGGCGGCGAATCCCTCGGCGTGCATGTACGCGAGTTCCTTGAGCTTGAGCGCGCCCTCCAGGGCCACCGGGTAGCCGACGTGGCGGCCCAGGAACAGCACGCATCGTTCGTCGGCCAGCTCCCGGGCCAGGGCGCGGACCGGTTCCATGGTGTCCAGCACCCGGTCCACTTCTCCCGGCATCTGCGCCAGCTGGGCGATCTCCGCGGCGATCTCGCCGGGGAACTTGGTGCCGCGGACCTGGGCCAGGTACAGCGCCACGAGGTAGCAGGCGACCAGTTGGGTGAGGAAGGCCTTAGTGGAGGCGACCGCGATCTCCGGGCCGGCGTGTGTGTACACCACGGCGTCGCATTCCCGGGGGATCGATGAGCCGTTGACGTTGCAGATGCCCAGCACCCGGGACTGCTGTTCCCGCGCGTGCCGCACCGCCATCAGGGTGTCCATGGTTTCCCCGGACTGCGAGATGGCGATGACCAGCGTGGTCCTGGTGAGGATCGGGTCCCGGTAGCGGAACTCGCTGGCCAGCTCGACCTCGCAGGGGATCCGGCACCAGTGCTCGATGGCGTACTTGGCGATCATCCCGGCGTGGTAGGCGGTGCCGCAGGCGACAATGACGATCTTGTCGATGCTGCGCAGCTCGGCGTCGTTCAGCCGGATCTCGTCCAGGGTGAGCAGGCCGTCCGAGCCGATCCGGCCGAGCAGGGTGTCCGCCACCGCCCGGGGCTGCTCGGCGATCTCCTTGAGCATGAAGTAGTCGTAACCCGCCTTCTCAGCGGCCGAGACGTCCCAGTCCACGTGGTACTCGGCGACGGCGGCGGGTGTTCCGTCGAAGCCGGTCACGGTGATTTCCCCGGCGCGGACCTCGGCGACCTGGTCCTGCCCGAGTTCCACCGCGTTCCTGGTGTAGGCGATGAACGCGGCCACGTCGCTGGCCAGGAAGTTCTCCCCGTCACCGCGGCCAATCACCAGCGGTGAGTTGCGCCGTGCGCCAACCACCGCCCCAGGGTCGCGGGCATCCACCGCGACCAGGGTGAAGGCACCGTCCAGCCGCTGGCAGACCAGGCGCATCGCGGCCGCCAGCGCACCCGGGGCAACGGCGCCGGTGACTGGGTCCTGCTGCGCGGCCATCTCCTCTTCGAGCAGGTGAGCTACCACCTCGGTGTCGGTGTCAGAGCGGAAGTTGTGGCGGCCCGACAGCTCGCGGCGGAGGGCCGCGAAGTTCTCGATGATGCCGTTGTGCACGACGGCCAGCCGCCCGCCGCAGTCCAGATGCGGGTGCGCATTGGGATCGTTCGGCGGCCCGTGCGTGGCCCACCGGGTGTGCCCGAGGCCCACGGTCCCTGGCCAGGCAGGCTGGTCGCTGAGCGCCGCGACCAGGTTGCCGAGCTTCCCGGCATGCTTCTCCGCGGCCAGCGTGCCGTCGGCCAGCACGGCCACTCCGGCGGAGTCATACCCGCGGTATTCCAGGCGGCGCAGTCCTTCCAGGACCACCTCTACCGCCGGGCGATGACCTGCGTACCCTACGATGCCGCACATGGCGCCAGGCTAGCCTCAGCCTGCGGCCCGGACCGCCGCCGCCAGCCGCTCGGCGACCTGGTGGGCCTGGCCAGGATCCATCGCCTCGACCATCACCCGGACGGCCGGCTCGGTGCCGCTGGGCCGTACCAGCACCCGGCCGGAGGCGCCAAGCTGCTGCCCGGCGGCCGCGACCTCGGCGGCTACCTCCGGCGAGTCGGCTACCCGGGCCTTGTCTACGCCAGGAACATTCAGCAGCACCTGCGGGTACCTGGTCATCACCGCAGCCACGTCGGCCAGGGGCAGCGCCTGGCGGGCCGCCGTGACGAGCAACTGGAGCGCGGTCAGCAGCCCGTCGCCGGTGGTCGCGTGGTCGAGCATGATGATGTGCCCGGACTGCTCCCCGCCGAGGGTGTAGTGACCGGCCCGCATCGCCTCGAGCACGTAGCGGTCGCCCACCACCGTCTCGATGACCGTGATCCCGGCGTCCTTCATGGCGTTCTTGAAACCGAGGTTGGCCATCACGGTGGTGACCACGGTGTTGCCGGGTAGCCGGTCCTGGCCGGCCAGGGCGAGGGCCAGCACGGCAAGGATCTGGTCACCGTCGATGACCTCACCGTCGGCCCCCACCGCCAGGCACCGGTCCGCGTCGCCGTCGTGCGCGATGCCAGCATCGGCCCCGTGCTTGGTCACCTCGGCGGACAGCGTCTCCAGGTGGGTGGATCCGCAGCCGTCGTTGATGTTCAGCCCGTCGGGCTCCGCCCCGATCGCGATCACCTTGGCCCCGGCCATCTGGAGCAGGCGCGGCGCGTACGCGGAGGCCGCACCGTGCGCGCAATCCACCACGACGGTCAGCCCGGCCAGCGGCACGGACAACTGCGCGGGCGGATCGCCCGGGCAGGTCACGGAGGCCAGCAGATGCTGCAGGTAACGGTCATGCTCGGCACCCGCATCGGTCACCCGCCCGAAGCCGTCGGCGGGCGGGCCGGCGGCGCGGCCGGCCGGCTCAGCTGGGCCTCGATCTCGTCTTCCACCGTGTCGGGCAGCTTGAACCCGCCCTGCCCGAACAGCTTGATCCCGTTGTCAGGGGCCGGGTTGTGGCTGGCGGACAGCACCACACCGAGAGCGGCACCGAGGTCCCGGGTCAGGTATGCAACTCCCGGGGTGGGGATCACGCCGAGCCGGAGCACGTCAACGCCCGCTCCGGCCAGCCCGGCCACGACGGCGGCTTCCAGGAACTCTCCGGATGCGCGGGAATCACGGCCCACCAGCGCCAGCGGACGGCGGCCAGCCTCAGCCGCCTCCTGGAAGGCCCCGGTGTCGCGGAGCACCGCTGCCGCCGCGCTGGCCAGGTCCATGGCTAGCTGGCCAGTCAGGTCAGCGCCGGCTACCCCCCGGACGCCGTCGGTTCCAAAAAGCCGGACCATGGTTAACCAGCTCCCCCGGTGATCTCGTCGGTGCGGAAGGCAAAGCAGATTATCCGGGGGGTTTGGGCCGGACCCACGGCCCAGTGGTTAACGCTTAGAGTACTGCGGCGCCTTGCGCGCCTTCTTCAGCCCGTACTTCTTACGCTCCTTCACCCGTGCGTCACGGGTCAGGAAGCCGGCCCGCTTCAGGGTGGGCCGGTTCTCCGGGTCCACCAGGATGAGCGCCCGGGCGATGCCCAGCCGGAGCGCACCGGCCTGGCCGGTGATGCCACCGCCGCTGATCCGCGCGATCACGTCGAACTGGTTCTCCGCGCCGAGGCTCACGAACGGCTCGCTGATCAGCTGCTGGTGCACCTTGTTCGGGAAGAAGCCCTCGAGGGTGCGGTCATTGATCCGCCACTCCCCCG
This sequence comes from uncultured Actinomycetes bacterium, assembly GCA_963829725.1. Lineage (GTDB taxonomy): Bacteria > Actinomycetota > Actinomycetes > Streptosporangiales > Streptosporangiaceae > RYN-230. The sequence continues at coordinate 816,765 of CAWHJW010000005.1, forward strand.
ACCCGGGGACGATACGCACCCGGGCAATTGCTTCCTTGCGGCGCCCGGTGCCGAGCGCGCTGCCGGTCACCACAGGCTTGCGGGCTGACTGCCGCTCTCCGGCATCCGCGGCCGTCTCGGTGGTGTACTCCGACACGTGCTCCCCGGCGTCTTCCGCCGTTTCCACGCTGGCGCCCTCTTCGAGCGTCTGCGTGCCAGTGGACTCGGCCACGGTTCCTTCCCTCGTACTTCCTTCTCGGTTCTGATCAGAGCGCCCAGGCACGGCCATCCTCGCGGCCGCAACGGGACTGCCGGGTCAGCGGCCGCCCGCGTTGGTGGCCGGTTCGTGCTGGGCGAGCTGCGTGATCTCGAAAGGCGTGGGCTGCTGCGCCTGGTGCGGATGGTCCGGACCGCGGTAGACCTTGAGCTTGCGGAGCATGCTGCGCCCCAGCGAGTTCTTCGGCAGCATGCCGCGGACCGCCTTCTCGATCATCCGCTCCGGGCTCTGCTCCAGCAGGTCCCGGTAGGCCACCGCGCGGAGCCCGCCCGGGTAGCCGGAGTGCCGGTAAGCGCGCTTCTGCTCCAGCTTGCGGCCGGTGAGTGCGATCTTCTCGGCGTTGATCACAATAACGAAGTCGCCCGTGTCGACATGCGGCGCGAAGATCGGCTTGTGCTTGCCTCGCAACAGGGTCGCCGCGTGGCTGGCCAGGCGGCCCAGGACCACATCGGAGGCGTCGATGACATGCCACTGCTGCTGGATGTCGCCGGCCTTGGGGCTGAATGTGCGCACAGTCGTAAGCCTTCGTGTGGTGGGACCTGGTCCTTGGCTCCGCACCCGGGGTTAACCCTCCAGGTGAGGGGTCCGAACACATCCGCTAACCCCGTAACCGGCCTCGCTGAGCAGGCACCGCAGGCATGCGAACGCACATGGACGTCTCACGAGGATACCGGCCCCGGCTAGCAACGGTCAAAATGAGCGGGGCCGCAACCGCCGGACCACGGCCGGGCTACTGTGCACTGACCGCGGGAAGGCATCCTGCCAGGCTCGCCGGCCACTGTACGGCCGGGCTCGCCGGCACCGTACCGGCTGGGCCGGGCGGCCGGGTGCCGGCTGGGCCCCGCTGGCCGGTGCGGGCAGACCAGACCTGGGTGGCCAGGTCGCCGGCAGGGAAATTCACAGTCCCGCCAAGCTTAGCCGGATAGGACGATACGCTCCCCGCATGGGCTATCCGGGTGATGAGGGCTCGGCCCCGCCGGAGAGCCGACCCGGCGCACGGCCACATCACGGCACTCCATGGACCGATCCGGCCGCCGGGGATGAGTCCGGGGAGACCCCGGGGAGCTTCCCTGGATACCCGGGCGACTCCGCCTATCCGGGCGACTCCGCCTATCCGGGCGACTCCGCCTATCCGGGCGACTCCGCCTATCCGGGCGACTCCGCCTATCCGGGCGACTCCGCCTATCCGGGCGACTCCGCCTACAGCGGCGGCTCCTGGCCACGCGGGGGCTCAGCCGAAGGCATCTCCCCGGCGCCAGCTTCCGGCTCCGTGCTCCCGGTCCCGGGCCAGCCGGGCTCCGGATACCGGCGCCCGGCGGCGGACCCCGAGGCATACGGCGCGGGGCCGGGATGGCCAGCCGAGGGGCCCGGCGGAGGCGGGACCCACGGCCGAGGCGGCAGCCACGCCGGGTGGCCCGCCTCGGAACCCGGGCCGCCGAGCACCTCGGCCGGGTGGCCCGGGACAGACAGGTCGGCACAACCAGCCGCCCCCGGGTGGCCGGGCGCCGACCCTGAATCACCGTCGGCCGCCCCCGGCTGGCCCAGCACAAACACGGGGCCACAGTCAGCCAGGTCCGGATGGTCCAGCACGAACACCGGGCCACAGCCGGCCAGCCCTGGATGGCAGGCCGCGGGCACCGGTGCCGGCAGCCCTCAGACTGGCAGCCCCCGGACCGGCAGCCATGCCGCGCCGCAGCCACCTGCGGGGGACGGCGGCGCGGGCGCCTGGGACGCGGCGGCCAGCCCCGCGACTGGCGCCTGGAGCCCGGCGGCTAATCCCAGGATTAACGCCTGGAGCCCGGCGGCAGATCCCGGGATCGATGCCTGGAGCCCAGCGGCCAGTTCCGGATCCGATGCCTGGAGCCCGGCGGTGAGTTCCGGGAGCGACGTCTGGAACTCTCCCGGGACTGGCGCGGAGATTCCTGGCGGACCCGGTGCGGGCACCCGGGGCCACACCGGGCCGCAGAGCACCAGCACGACACCCGGCCGGGCCGCGTGGTCCCGCCCGGCTGAGGAGGCCAGCCGGGCCGGGCAGGCCACAGAGGCGAGCCGGGCCGACTGGGCGGGACGTAGCCAGGCTATCGACAGCGGAGCGGGTCGCGGCACGGCACCGGCGACCACCCCGGCTGCCACCGCCGGTCACCTCACTACCGGCCCCAGGCCTACCAGCCCGAGGCCTACCAGCCCCAGGGGCCTGGGCCACAGCACCGCGGACCCCGGCACTACCGGCCTCAGCAGCACGAGCCCAAGCAGCACGGGCCCAAGCAGCACGGGCCCTAGCAGCACTACCAGCCCCAGCCCCAGCCCCAGCACCCCAGCCCCAGCACCAAGGGCGTCAGCACGTCGGGCCGTCCCAATCCGGGCCGCGGCGGCACGGGACTGAGCGGCGGGGGCGGCAGCCCGGCGGACGGAGGCTCGCTGTGGAGCACCGGAGCCTTCCGGACGGCGGGCCCCGGCGGGCGTGGCCCGGTTCGCGGGTACCCTCCGGCCCCGGGGGCACCCGATCCGGTGTACCCGCCTGGCCAGTTCTCCCCATGGAACTCCGCGGCGCTGCGGAATGCCCGGGCCGCCGGCCGGAGCGCGCCGGGCGCGGATGCGACGGGGGACGCCCCGGAACCGGACTACCCGCTGCTCGCGGTGAGTGACCCCGCCGCCGACGCCACCGCCACCCAGACCTGGTCGATGCTGGATGAGGCGGATCGGGCGGGCGAGTGGACCAGCAAGCGCGCTGACGGCAGCAGTGGCCCGGCCCCGGCCGATGCCGGGCTGGCGGGCACCGCGGACGGCGGGCCGTTCGGGCCGGACGGCGGCTACCCGGACGGACCCGAGGGACTCGCCGGCCCGGCCGGGTATGCGGCGGCGGCCGGATTGGCGCCGGGGCAGCCCGCCCCGGGCCCGACTGATCCCGGCCAGCCCCGGCCGGGAGGGCGACTGGCCGCGCGGCGCGACCGGCAGGCCGCCCAGGCCCAGGAGGGCACCGGACCGCAGGCAGCCTGGCCCGAAGACGGCACGCGGGGCTCCTGGACCGCGCCAGACGGGACGGGTGAAGCCTGGGGCACACAGCAGGATGGGCCGGGATACTGGGCGGCGCAGGAGCCATCAGGGACGCTGGCCGCGCCGCAGCACGGAACCGGCGAGGAATCCGGGGCGGTACCGGGCGGCCCCGACTGGGGCGACCGTAGCGGCTGGGGCACCGGTAACGGCGAGGCGGTACCGGATGGGACCGGGCCGGGCGGGACCGGATCGCGGGCCGCTGCCCGCGGCCGCAGGCCGGATAAGCCGCGGAAGGCCCGCAAGCCGGCCAGCCGGGCCCGGATGTGGCTGATGCCTCTGGTCATGATGGTGGTTGTCGCCCTGCTGATCGGCGCCGCCTACCTGTACTTCGTCAAGGGCCGGGCGACCGCTTCCGGCACCGCGCCATCCCCGAAGCCCACCGCGGCGGGCAGCCCGTCACCGAACCTCGGACCGTGGAAGCACATCGCCACCCGCACCGAGGACCCGGCGCCGCTCACCCTGACGGAGATGTTCCCGGCCCGGTATTCCGCCGGCGGGACCACGGTGGTGCGGACCATCCAGCAGGCCAGCACCAGCTGCCCCCGGATGGTGCTCGGGGCCACGCTGCAGGCGGCCCTGCGCAAGGCGGACTGCACCCAGGTGATGCGGGCGAGTTACGCGTCGGCCGGGCAGAAGATCATGGCCACGATCGGCGTCCTCAACTTGGCCGACGTCACGCGGGCGCAGCAGGCCGGCCAGGCCACCGGGGCGACCGCGTTCATCAAGCAGCTCCCCGGAGCGAAAGGCCCGACCCGCAACCTGTCCCAGGGCACCGGCCTGGAAGAAGCCCAGATCAAGGGCCACTACCTGATCCTGACCTGGGCAGAGTTCACCAACCTCAAGGCCCCAGGCAACGCCGCGCAGCGCGCCCAGCTGGACACCTTCTCGCGCAACCTGGTCGGCGCCACCGTCAACATCAGCCTGACCAGCCGGATGCTGTTCGGCAAGCCGGAGACGCCGTAACCGGCTCAGCGGTAACCGGCTCAGCGGTAACCGGCTCAGCGGTAACGGGTGACGAAAGCACTACGACGGCTCATCCCGCCGCGGCGGCCCGGCAGGGTCCCCGCGCAGCTGCCGGGTCGCCCGGGCCCGTTCGGCCAGCTGAGCGGCCAGCGGATAGCACACTTCCTCCAGGCAGAGCCCGTGCGGCGGCACCACCGGGACGCCGGGGTCACGGACCCGGGCGCGGAGCACCTGGGCCGCCCACTCCGGCGGCCGCGCCCCCTCCCCCACCTTGAGCAGGGCGCCGGTCAGCGCCCGGACCATGGAATGGCAGAACGCGTCGGCGACCACGGTGCCCACCACCACGGACGGCACACCCGGCCCAGGCACACCCGGCCCAGGCGCACCCGGGACACCGGGCTCCCGGGCCCAGGACAGCCGCAGCAACTCGCGGACCGTGCTCGCGCCCTCCCGGCGGCGGCAGAAGGCCGCGAAGTCATGCTCGCCCAGCAGCAGCGCGGCCGCCGTATTCATCGCCGCGATGTCGAGCGGGCGGCGGTAGCCGAGCGTGTCGTGCCGCCGCAGCGGGTCGGGACCGGCCGGGTCGTCACAGACCCGGTAGGAATACCGGCGGCACAACGCGGAGAACCGGGCGTCGAAGCCCTCGGGAGCCGGCTCGATCCGGCCGACCCGGACATCGGGTGGCAGGACCCCGGCCAGCCGGCGCAGCACCGCCGGGGAGGCCGCCAGCCAGTGCGTGACCGGCACATCCGCGTGGGCGACCTGGCCGCGGGCGTGCACCCCGGCGTCGGTCCGGCCCGCGACGGTCAGCGAGGCCGGGCCGTCCAGCCGGAGCACCCGGCCGAGTGCCTCCTCTACGACCTGCTGGACGGTACGCCGCCCTGGCTGCCGGGCCCACCCGGAGAACCCGCCGCCGTCGTAGCAGAGATCGAGCCGGAGCCGGCCGGGCGCCTCCCCCGGACATGGAACGGCCCCAGCCCCAGCGACCATCGCCTGGGCTGGGGCCGGTTCCCCTGCTATCTCGCGGGACGCGGTCAGCTCTCGGCCGGCTTGGCGTCCGACTCAGCGGAGTCCTCAGCCTTGCCGTCGTCGGCCCCGGCCGAGTCATCCGCCTCAGCTTCAGCCTCTGCGGAGTCGGCGGCGGCCTCCGCCTCAGCGGCCTGCGCCGCCTGCGCCTCAGCCGCCGTGTCCTCGACCTCAGCCGGAGCCGCCTGCGCCTCAGCCGCCGTGTCCTCGACCTCAGCCGGAGTCTCCTGCGCCTCAGCCGCCGTGTCCTCGACCTCAGCCGGAGCCTCCTGCACCGTCTCCTCCGCCGCCGCGGCCGCGCCATGGGCCGGGCGGGTGGCGGGCTGGGACCGCCGGGCGCGGCGGCGCCGTGGCTTGGCCTCCGCCTCCTCCTGGATCAGCTCGATCACCGCGAGCGGGGCGTTGTCGCCCTTGCGCGGGCCGATCTTGGTGATCCGGGTGTACCCGCCGTCCCGGGTCGCGAATTGCGGCCCGATCTCGGTGAACAGGGTGTGTACCACGCTCTTGTCGGTGACCACGGTGAGCACCTGGCGACGGGCGTGCAGGTCACCCCGCTTGGCGAAGGTGATCAGCCGCTCGGCGTACGGCCGGAGCCGGCGCGCCTTGGATTCGGTCGTGGTGATCTTGCCGTGCTCGAACAGGGCCGTGGCCAGGTTGGCCAGGATATGCCGCTGGTGGGCCGAACTGCCACCCAGCCGCGTGCCCTTGGTAGGCGTGGGCATCGGAACGTTCTCCTTGGTCGGGTACTACCGGGGGTGCCGGATCCCGTCAGTACTGCTCGGTCTCGACGTAGCTGTCGTCGTCGTCCGCGCCGTAGCTGTCGGCCGCGGTGCCCGGGTCGAATCCGGGCGGGGAGTCCTTGAGCGCGAGGCCCATGTCGACAAGCTTCTGCTTGACTTCCTCGATCGACTTGGCGCCGAAGTTGCGGATGTCGAGCAGATCCTGCTCACTGCGGGCGACCAGCTCGCCCACGGTGTGGATGCCCTCGCGCTTGAGGCAGTTGTAGGAGCGGACGGTGAGGTTCAGCTCCTCGATCGGCAGCGCCAGGTCGGCGGCGAGCGCCGCGTCCGTTGGCGACGGGCCAATGTCGATGCCCTCCGCCTCGACGTTCAGCTCGCGGGCGAGGCCGAACAGCTCGACGAGGGTCTTGCCGGCGCTGGCCACCGCGTCGCGGGGGCGCATCGACGGCTTGGTCTCCACGTCCAGGATGAGCTTGTCGAAGTCGGTCCGCTGCTCGACACGGGTCGCCTCGACCTTGTAGGTGACCCGCATCACCGGGGAGTAGATGGAGTCGATCGGGATGCGGCCGATCTCCTGGCCGGGCTGCTTGTTCTGCGCGGCGGACACGTAGCCGCGGCCGCGCTCGACCGTCAGCTCCATCTCCAGCTTGCCCTTGCCGTTCAGCGTGGCGATGTGCAGGTCCGGGTTGTGCACCTCGACCCCGGCGGGCGGCGCGATGTCGGCCGCGGTGACCTCACCGGGACCCTGCTTGCGCAGGTACATGACCACCGGCTCGTCCTGCTCCGAGGAGACCACCAGCTCCTTGAGGTTGAGGATGATGTCGGTGACATCCTCACCGACCCCCGGGACGGTGGAGAACTCGTGCAGCACACCCTCGATCCGGATGCTGGTCACGGCGGCGCCGGGGATCGAGGACAGCAGGGTGCGGCGCACCGAGTTCCCGATCGTGTAGCCGAAGCCCGGCTCCAGCGGCTCGATGACGAACCGGGACCGGTAGTCGCCGGCCTGCTCTTCGGTAAGCGTGGGACGCTGGGCGATGAGCATTTCTTACCCCTTTCCGCGACGCCCGTTATATGACAGTCGCGATCATTGCGCGGTGGCCCGTTCACCGGTCCCTGGCTCGGCCGGTACCGGCCGGGTGGGCCATTCCCGCGGCGGGCCGCCGCTGATACGGCGGCCCGGCAAGCATTACTTCGAGTAGTACTCGACGATGAGCTGCTCGGAGACCTGGGTGTCGATCTGGGCCCGGGACGGCAGCGAGTGGATGAGGATCCGCATTTTGTCCGGGATGACCTCCATCCAGGCCGGGGTGGGCCGCTCGCCGGCCTCGGCGACGGCGACCACCATCGGGGTCAGCTCCCGGGACTTGGGCTTGACCTCGATGATGTCGTTCTCGCTCACCCGGTAGGACGGGATGTCCACCTTCTTGCCGTTTACGATGAAGTGCCCGTGCCGCACCAGCTGGCGCGCCATGTCCCGGCTCTTGGCGAAGCCAGCCCGGAACACGACGTTGTCCAGGCGGCTCTCCAGGATCTGGAGCAGGTTCTCGCCGGTCATGCCGCGCTTGCGGGTGGCCTCTTCGTAGTAGCCGTGGAACTGCCGCTCCAGGATGCCGTAGACCCGGCGGGCCTTCTGCTTCTCCCGGATCTGCAGCAGGTACTCGCTCTCCTTCGGCCGGTTCCGGCCGTGCTCGCCCGGCGGGTAGGGCCGGATCTCAATGGGGCACTTCGGCGAATCGCACTTAGCGCCCTTCAGGAAGAGCTTCATCTTCTCGCGGCGGCACAGCTTGCAGTCCGCGCCCGTGTATCGCGCCATCTTCTCGTTAACTCCTCAGACCCGGCGCCGCTTCGGCGGGCGGCAGCCATTGTGCGGAACCGGGGTGACGTCCTGGATCGACCCGACCTCCAGGCCGGTCGCCTGCAGCGAGCGGATGGCGGTCTCACGCCCGGAGCCCGGGCCCTTGACGAACACGTCAACCTTGCGCATCCCGTGCTCCATGGCCCGGCGGGCCGCGGCCTCCGCCGCCATCTGCGCGGCGAACGGAGTGGACTTACGGGAACCCTTGAAACCGACCTGGCCCGAGGACGCCCACGAGATGACGTTCCCCACCGGGTCGGTGATCGAGACGATGGTGTTGTTGAACGTGCTCCTGATGTGGGCGTGCCCGTGAGCGACGTTCTTCCGTTCCTTGCGGCGCACCTTCTTCGTGGCGGCCGTGCGGCTCCTTGGCGGCATCTGCTTCCTATTCGGTGAGGTCGTCGATCCCCGGCGCGGCTGACGTCATGCGTCCCGCGAGCGCGGACTACTACTTCTTGCCGGCCTTCTTCTTGCCGGCCACGGTCTTCTTCCGGCCCTTGCGGGTCCGGGCGTTGGTCTGGGTGCGCTGGCCGTGCACCGGAAGGCCGCGGCGATGCCGGATGCCCTGGTAGCACCCGATCTCGATCTTGCGGCGGATGTCGGCCTGCACCTCGCGGCGAAGGTCACCCTCGACCTTGTAGGTGGCCTCGATCCAGTCACGGAGCCGGACCAGTTCGTCGTCACCGAGTTGGTGCACCCGGGAGTCACCGCTGACGCCCGTGGCGGCCAGCGTCTCGAGGGCGCGGGTGCGCCCGATCCCGTAGATGTACGTGAGAGCGACCTCCAGCCGCTTTTCGCGGGGGAGGTCAACGCCAACGAGGCGTGCCATGGGCGGGCGTTCTCCTAACTGTCCTTGCGGAGGTCTGCGGACCGCTCCCTGCCCCGCCCGGGCTGGGCCCCGGCCTCCGTCCGGGGGTGGCCTGGCGGCCGGCTGGTCAGCCGGCCGCAGGCTGCGGTTCGTCGGTTCAGGGCGTCAGCCCTGGCGCTGCTTGTGCCGCGGGTCAGAGCAGATGACCATGACCCGGCCATGCCGCCGGATCACCCGGCACTTACTGCAGATCTTCTTCACACTCGGCTTGACCTTCATCGTGGCCTCCTCCGGCACTCTGGCGAACTCACGCCCGCCGTCTCGTCACTTGTACCGGTAGACAATCCGGCCGCGGCTCAGGTCGTATGGGCTCAGCTCCACGACAACCCGGTCGTCCGGCAGGATCCGGATGTAGTGCATCCGCATCTTCCCGCTGATGTGGGCGAGAACCTTGTGCCCATTGTCTAGCTCCACCCGGAAGAAGGCATTGGGAAGTGACTCGACGATCCTGCCCTCGATCTCGATGGCGCCGTCCTTTTTGGGCATGTCCTCCGCGCTTCGCTGTCAGGCCCGCCGCGCTTGCCGCTGCTCACGCGTGCAGGCAGGTGTTGTCTACGTTGTTTCGTGGTGCTTCCCGGGACTGTGCCCACCGGGATGCCTGTCCTACCCTTGTCCGCGAGGCATTAGAAAACGCCAGCACAGCGCAACTCGCGAACCGCAGCAGAGTCTACGCGACCCCGCTTGACTTTGCGAACCGGGGACGGGCGCAAAAAATTCCCCGCCAGCTTAACGTCCCGTCCCCCGGCTGACCCGGCCTCAGTCCGGCGATCCGGGCGTTACATGCCTGGGTTCTCTAGCCGGGCGGACGCCACCAGGGAAGCGGTGCGTGACCGGGGCGGCCAGGGCGGAGCGAGGCAGCGGGGAGCTGATACGGGTCGATAGCGGGCAGGTCAGCCATCAGCTCGTCCAGTTCGCCCAGTGTCTTGGCGGCATAGGCGGCTTCCAGCCGCTCATGGAACTCCTCGGCGGTCAGCCGCCCGGCCGCGAGATGCTCCCGGAGCAGGGCAGCGGTGCGGTCCCGGTCCGCGTCACTGGCGCGGATCTTCGGGTCGCCGGCCATCGGGCCTCCTTCAGGAACGTACGGCGGGGCGGGGTGTGCTGGCCGCGGGCGGGGCCGGCCGCACGCCGGCCGCCGGGACCCCGGCCCGGGCCAGCCCGGCGGCGCCGCCGTCCGGTGCGGTCAGCACCCAGGGGCCGTCGGCAGTGATCGCGACCGTGTGCTCGAAATGCGCCGCCGGGCGGCCATCCGCGCTGCGCACCGTCCAGCCGTCGTCGTCCAGCACGGTCTCCGGGCTGCCCGCCGTCAGCAATGGCTCGACGGCCAGGGCCATCCCCGCGGCCAGCAGCGGCCCGCGGCCAGGCCGTCCCCGGTTCAGCACCGGCGGTTCCATGTGCATCTCGCTGCCGATGAAGTGCCCCGCGTAGTCCTCGACGATCCCGTAGCCGCGGCCCGCGGCGCGGACCGTGGCCTCGACGGCGTGCGAGATGTCGGTCAGCCGCGCGCCGGGGCGGGCCTGGGCCAGCCCGGCCCACATCGCCTGCTCGCAGACGTCCAGCAGCCGGGCCAGGCCGGGGGGCAGTTCGCCGATCCCGAGGCTGAGCGCGGCGTCGGCGTGCCAGCCGTCCACGATCGCGCCACAGTCGATGGACAGCAGGTCGCCGGCACTGAGCCGGCGGTCCGGGGCGGGGATGCCGTGCACGATCTCCTCGTTCACCGAGGTGCACAGGGTGGCCGGGTAGCCGTAGTAGCCCTTGAACGAGGGCACGGCACCGGCCGCCAGGATGACCTCGCTGGCCACCGCGTCCAGGTCGGCCGTGCTCACCCCGGGGGCGGCCGCGGCCGCCGCCGCCCGCAGCGCGGCCGCCACCACCAGCCCGGCCTCGCGCATCGCGGCGAACTGCTCCGGGCTCTTGCGCTCGATATCCGGCTCATGCCTGCACCACATGCCGCCTCCGTCCACCTCAACGGTACCCGCGGCGGGGCTTCCAGCCATCAACAGCGTTCAGCGGATGAACCGGCGGAGGGCGGACAGGGCGCGCTCGGTGATCTCCTCCACCGGGCCGGTGGCGTCGATGCCGAGCAGGATGCCCTCGTCGGCGTAGAAGGCGACCAGCGGGGCGGTCTGCTCCTGGTACACCTCGATCCGGTGCCGGATGGTCTGCTCGCGGTCGTCGTCCCGCTGGAAGAGTTCCGCGCCGCAGTCGTCACAGCGATCCTTGCGCGCGGGCGGGTCGAAGAGCGCGTGCCAGACCCGGCCGCAGCGGCGGCAGGTCCGCCGCCCGGACAGCCGCCGGACCACCTCGTCGTCGTCCACCACCAGCTCCAGCACCACGTCCAGCTTGGTGTCCCACGACGCGAGCATCTTCTTCAGCGTCTCCGCCTGCGGCACCGTGCGCGGGAAGCCGTCCAGCAGGAAGCCGGACTGCGCGTCGTCCTCCTGCAGCCGGTCGGTGACCATGGCGATGGTCACCTCGTCCGGGACCAGGTCGCCGCGCCCCATGAACGCCTGCGCGCGGCGGCCCAGCGCGGTGCCATGGCTGACGTTGGTGCGGAAGATGTCACCTGTCGAGATCTTCGGGATGGACAGGTGCGACGCTATGAACTGGGCCTGTGTCCCCTTGCCCGCACCGGGGGGCCCGACAAGGACGACGCGCACTACCTCAGGAAGCCCTCGTAGTTGCGCTGCTGCAACTGGCTTTCGATCTGCTTCACCGTGTCCAGCCCCACTCCCACCACGATCAGGATGCTCGTCCCGCCGAACGGGAACTGGGTGCCCACGCCCAGCAGCGCGAACGCCACCGCCGGCAGCAGCGCGATGAGGCCCAGGTAGAGCGATCCCGGCGCGGTGAGCCTGGTGAGCACGTAGTTGAGGTATTGCGCGGTCGGCCGCCCGGGACGGATACCGGGAATGAACCCGCCGTACTTCTTCATGTTGTCCGCGACTTCGACCGGGTTGAACGTGATCGACACGTAGAAGTAGGTGAAGAAGACGATGAGCACGAAGAACAGGACCATGTAGAGAGCCGAGTCCCCGTTCGCCCCGCTGCCCAGATTGTTGTTGATGAAGTTGACCCAGCGCGAGGGGTGGGTCTTGTTCCCGAACATCGAGGCGGCCAGGATCGGGATGTAGAGCAGGGACGAGGCGAAGATGACCGGGATGACGCCCGCCTGGTTCACCTTGAGCGGGATGTAGGTGGACGTGCCGCCGTACATCTTGCGGCCCACCATCCGCTTGGCGTACTGCACCGGGATGCGCCGCTGCGCCTGCTCCATGAACACCACGAAGCCCACGATGGCGACGCCGACGGCCAGCACGATGATCAGCACGAAAATCGACTTGGCCCGGTAGACGTCCACCATGTAGCCGGTTATCTGCGAGACGACCGTGGTGAAGATGAGTACCGACATGCCGTTGCCGACCCCGCGGTCGGTGATCAGCTCGCCGAGCCACATGATGACCGCGGTGCCGGCCGTCATGCAGATGACCATGGTGGTGATGGTGAACACCGAGGAGTTGGGGATCAGCGAGGGACAGCTGGTGCCGAACAAGTTGCCGGACCGGGCCAGGGCGATGATGCCCGTGGACTGCAGCACGGCCAGCCCCACGGTGAGGTACCGGGTGTACTGGGTGATCTTCTGCTGGCCGGCCTGGCCCTCCTGGCGCAGCGTCTCCAGCCGCGGGATGACCACCGCCAGCAGCTGCAGGATGATGCTCGCCGTGATGTACGGCATGATGCCCAGGGCGAACACCGACAGCTTCAGCAGCGCCCCGCCGCTGAACAGGTTGACCAGCTGGTAGACACCGGCCGCGCTGCTCTTGCTCTCCAGGCCGGTGCAGACCTTGACGGCCTTCTCGGAGATACCCGGGGTGGGGACCGCCGCGCCGAACCGGAACACGGCCAGCATCGCCAGCGTGAACAGCAGCTTCTTGCGCAGGTCAGGCGTCCGGAAGGCCCGGATGAACGCGGTCAGCATGCGCAGTCCTCAACGTGGTCGGTCAACGGGACAGGGCCGCGCCCTCCCGGGGGTTGGCAGCAGCAGCCGGTGCGCCGCAGTGTAACGCGTCCGAAGCACGGTGACAGCCCCCCGCGCGAGGGGACGGTCACCGTGCGCTGCCGCCGCATGGACAACGTGCCACAGCCCGCGGCCGTGCCCGGGGACTCGGTCACAGCTGGGTGAGGGTCCCCCCGGCGGCAGTGATCTTCTCGCGGGCGGACGCCGAGAACGCGTGCGCGGACACCTGGAGGGCCACGCCCAGGTCACCTTCGCCGAGCACCTTGACCAGCTGGCCGGACCGCACCGCGCCCTTGGCCACCAGGCCGTCCACGGTCACCTCGCCACCCTCGGGGTACAGCTCAGCCAGCCGGCCGGTGTTGACGACCTGGTAGGCGGTCTTGAACCGGGAGTTGGAGAAGCCCTTCAGCTTGGGCACGCGGCGCTGCAGCGGCATCTGGCCGCCCTCGAAGCCGGGGTGCACCGAGGTCCGCGCGTGGGTGCCCTTGGTGCCCCGGCCCGCGGTCTTGCCCTTGGATGCCTCACCACGGCCGACCCGGGTGCGCTCGGTGCGCGAACCCGGCGCCGGGCGGAGATGATGGATCCGGAGCATGTCAGTCGACCTCCTCGACGACGACGAGGTGCCGTACCGCGTCGATCATGCCGCGGAACTCGGGCCGGTCGTCCTTGACGACTGTCTGCCCGATCCGCTTGAGCCCGAGCGAGCGGAGCGACGCCCGCTGCCCTTTGGTGCCCCCGATCTCCGACCGGGTCTGGGTAACTTTCAGCTGTGACACAGATGCGCTCCCGTCAGCTGTTGCCGGAGGCGGCGCCCGCGCTGGCCGCCGCCGCGCGAGCGCGCAGCATGGCGGCCGGGGCCACGTCCTCGATCGGAAGCCCGCGCCGGGCGGCGATCTCCTCGGGCCGCTTCAGGCTCTTGAGTGCCGCCACCGTCGCGTGCACGACGTTGATCGGGTTGGACGAGCCGAGCGAGCGGGACAGCACGTCGTGCACGCCCGCGCACTCCAGCACGGCCCGCACCGGGCCGCCGGCGATGACGCCGGTGCCGGGGCTGGCCGGCTTGAGCAGCACGACGCCTGCGGACTCCTCGCCCTGCACGGTGTGCGGGATGGTTCCGGCGATCCGGGGCACCCGGAAGAAGGACTTCTTGGCCGCTTCCACGCCCTTGGCGATGGCGGCCGGCACTTCCTTGGCCTTGCCGTAGCCCACGCCGACCATGCCATTGCCGTCGCCGACGATGACCAGGGCGGTGAAGCTGAACCGGCGGCCACCCTGGACGACCTTGGCCACCCGGTTGATGGTGACGACCCGCTCCAGGTACGCCGTGCCCTTGTCGGCGCCGCCACCGCGGCGGTCGTCCCGGCGGTCACGCCGTTCACCGCCACCACCGCCGCCGCCCCGCCGCGGTCCTCCTGCCATCAGAAATTCCTTCTCTCGTGCTTAACGAAGCTCGTCGTGGCGCTGACCATCACAGGTCCAGGCCTCCCTCGCGGACGGCGTCCGCCAGGGCCGCGATCCGGCCGTGGTAGGCCCAGCCGCTGCGGTCGAAGACCGCGGCGGTGACGCCGGCCGCGGTGGCCCGCTCCGCGAGCAGCGCGCCGACCTGGCGCGCCTTGGCCGTCTTGTCCCCGTCGGCGGCCCGGATCGGCTCTTCCAGGGTAGACGCGGATGCGAGTGTCACGCCCGCGCCGTCGTCGATCAGCTGGACGGACGTGTGCCGCGCCGACCGGGCGACGCTCAGCCGGGGACGCTCGGCACTGCCCAGCACCTTCTTGCGGACCCGGGTGTGCCTCCGCGTCCGCGCGGCGGTCCGGCCCCGGTTCCTGGTCTTCGTGCTAGCCATCTCTTACTTACCAGCCTTCCCGACCTTGCGGCGGACCTGCTCGCCCTGGTAGCGGATGCCCTTGCCCTTGTACGGGTCGGGCTTGCGCAGCTTGCGGATGTTGGCCGAGACTTCCCCGACCTGCTGCTTGTCGATGCCCTCGACCACCAGCCGGGTAGGCGCCTCGACGCGGAGTGTGATGCCCGGCGGCGGGGTGACCGTCACCGGGTGGCTGAAGCCGAGCGAGAACTCCAGGTTGGCGCCGCGCTGCTGCACCCGGTAGCCGACGCCGACGATCTCCAGCGTCTTGCTGTAGCCCTGGGTGACCCCGGTGACCATGTTGGCCACCAGGGTGCGGGACAGCCCGTGCAGCGCCCGCACCTTGCCCTCGTCGTTCGGCCGGGTCACCCGCAGAACACCGTCCTCGCGGGCGATCTCGATGGGCGCGCTGAGCTCGAGCGCCAGGCTGCCCTTGGGGCCCTTGACGCTGACCTCCCGCCCGTTGATCGTGACATCGACACCCCCGGGAATCTCCACGGGGAGCCGTCCGATTCGTGACATCGCCGTCTCCTCACCAAACGTAGGCGAGGACTTCCCCGCCTACGCCGCGCTGGTTCGCCTGCTTGTCGGTCATGAGGCCGGCCGAGGTGGAGATGATGGCGACGCCAAGGCCGCCGAGCACCCGGGGCAGGTTGTCCTTCTTCGCGTACACCCGCAGGCCGGGCTTGGACACCCGCTTGATCCCCGCGATGGAGCGCTCCCGGGTCGGCCCGTACTTCAGCGACACCACGAGCTTCTTGCCCACCTCGGCGTCCTCCACGGCCCAGCCCGCGATGTAGCCCTCCCGCTGGAGGATCTCCGCGATCCGGACCTTGATCGTGGAGCTGGGCATGCCCACGGTGTCGTGGTACGCCGAGTTGGCATTACGCAGACGGGCCAGCATGTCTGCGATCGGGTCGGTCATCGTCATGGCCTGGAGGCCCTCCTCGCCGGGGTTTCCCTCGCAGGACCTGCGGCGTGGTCAGTGGGCGCGGATGCGCCCAGGTTGGTCATGGCTGGCGGCTTACCAGCTGGATTTCGTGATGCCCGGCAGCTCACCGCGGTGCGCCATCGAGCGGAAGCAGATCCGGCACAGGCCGAACCGGCGGTACACGGCGCGCGGCCGCCCACAGCGCGAGCACCGGGTGTACCCGCGCACCTTGAACTTGGGCGTCCGGTTCGCCTTGACGACTAGCGCCTTCTTGGCCACTCCTCAGCTCTCCTTGAACGGGAATCCGAGCCGGCGCAGCAGCGCCCGGCCCTCTTCGTCGGTGGTCGCCGTGGTCACCACGGTCACGTCCATGCCGCGCTGCCGGTCCACGTGGTCGGCGTCGATCTCGTGGAACATCAGCTGCTCGTTGAGGCCGAACGTGTAATTGCCCCGGCCGTCGAACTGCCGGTCGGACAGGCCGCGGAAGTCACGGATGCGCGGCAGGGCCAGTGACAGCAGCCGGTCGGCGAACTCCCACATCCGGTCGCCGCGCAGCGTGACGTGCGCCCCGATCGGCATGCCCTCGCGCAGCTTGAACTGGGCGATGGACTTGCGGGCCCGGGCGATCGCGGGCTTCTGCCCGGTGATCACCGTGAGGTCGCGGACCGCGCCCTCGATGAGCTTGGCGTCCCGGGCCGCCTCGCCGACACCCATGTTGACCACGATCTTGGTCAGCGTGGGGATCTGCATCACGTTGGCGTAGCTGAACTCCTCGCGCATCGCCGGGGCGATCTCGGCGCGGTAGCGGTCCCGGAGCCGGGGCGCCGGGCGCGCCGCGGCCGCCCCGTCCGAGGTGGCCGCTTCCTGCGTTGTCGTCGTCATCAGATGTCCTTACCGCCCGGGCGGGAGATCCGGACCTTGGTGCCGTCCTCGTCGTAACGGAACCCGGCGCGGGCCGGCTTCTTGGTCTCCGGATCGATCAGCTGGACGTTGCTCACGTGGATCGGCGCCTCGGTGTTCGTGATGCCGCCTTCCTTGGCACCACGAGCACCCTGGTAGTCCACCTTCTTGTTCTTGCGGACCATGTTGACCCCCTGCACCAGCACCCGCTGGCGCTCGGGGTCGGCGAGGATGACGGTGCCCTCACGGCCCCGGTCCCGGCCCGCGACGACCACCACGCGGTCGCCCTTCTTGATCTTCATGCGGGCCGGCCTGGCCGCCCCGCCCTTCTTGCCTGCCATCGCGGCCTTCCCACGAGAAGAGGCAGCCATCACAGCACCTCCGGCGCGAGCGAGATGATCCGCATGAACCGCTTCTCGCGCAGCTCACGGCCGACCGGTCCGAAGATGCGGGTGCCCCGGGGGTCCCCGCCGTCCCGGATCAGCACGGCGGCGTTCTCATCAAAACGGATGTACGAGCCGTCGCCGCGGCGGCGCTCCTTGCGGGTGCGCACCACGACCGCCTTGACGACATCGCCCTTCTTCACCCCGGCACCGGGAAGGGCATCCTTCACTGTCGCCACGATGACATCACCGATGCCCGCGTATCGCCGGCCCGAGCCGCCGAGCACGCGGATACACAAGATCTCCTTGGCTCCGGTGTTGTCGGCGACCTTAAGCCGCGACTCCTGCTGGATCACGTCAACTCCTGCTTCCTGACGCCGGGGTTCGCGGGGCTCCCGCCCCGCGGGTGGGTCGTTACTTCGCCTTCTCCAAGATCTCCGCGACGCGCCAGCGCTTCGTCGCGGACAGTGGCCTGGTCTCCATCAGCCGCACCCGGTCCCCCACGCCGCAGGCGTTCTCGCCGTCGTGCGCGGTGTACTTCCTGGTACGCCGGATGACCTTGCCGTACTTGGGGTGCTTCACGCGGTCCTCAACGATGACCACGACGGTCTTGTCCATCTTGTCGCTGACCACGTAGCCTTCGCGGACCTTGCGGTAGCCGCGGCTGGTGGCACGCGCCGGCTCGTCACTCACTCTCGTCCGCCTCCTCTACGACGATCACGATGCCAAGCTCGCGTTCCCGCTTCACCGTGTAGATGCGGGCGATCTCCTTGCGGACGGCGCGCAGCCGCCCGTGGCTCTCCAGCTGGCCGGTCGCGGCCTGGAAGCGGAGGTTGAACAGCTCCGTCTTGGCCTCGGCCAGCTTGCTGTCGAGCTCTTCCTCGCTGGAGTTCCGCAGGTCTGCGGCGGCCAGGCCAGCCATCAGCCCTCACCCACTTCACGAGTAACAAAGCGGCACTTCATAGGCAGCTTGTGCATGGCGCGGCGGAGCGCCTCCCGGGCGACCGGCTCAGCCACCCCGGACAGCTCGAACATGACGCGGCCCGGCTTCACGTTGGCCACCCACCACTCCGGTGAGCCCTTGCCGGACCCCATCCGGGTCTCGGCCGGCTTCTTGGTCAGCGGGCGGTCCGGGTAGATCGTGATCCATACCTTCCCGCCACGCCGGATGTGCCGGGTCATGGCGATACGGGCGGACTCGATCTGCCGGTTGGTCACGTACGCGTGCTCCAGCGCCTGGATGCCGTACTCACCGAAGGCCACCCGGGTACCGCCCTTGGCCACCCCGTGCCGGTCCGGCCGGTGCTGCTTGCGGTGCTTGACCCTGCGCGGGATAAGCATGACTCAGCCCTCCTCACCGCTGGTCGCTGCCGTCGCCGCCGGCGCCTCGGCCGGAGCGGCACTGGCCGCGGCGCCGCGGTCGGCGGTCCTGTCGTCCCCGGCCGGGCCGCGGTCCGGGCCCTCGGAGCCACCGGGACGGCGGCGCCGCTGCGGGCCGGCGGCCGGTCCCGGCGCTGGCCGCCAGCCCGCAGGGCGGCCGCGGCCGCCTCGCGCTCGGCCCGGGTCTGCGGGGCCTCACCGCGGTAGATCCACACCTTCACGCCGATCCGGCCGAAGGTGGTCCGGGCCTCGTAGAAGCCGTAGTCGATGTCGGCGCGCAGCGTGTGCAGCGGCACCCGGCCCTCGCGGTAGAACTCGGAGCGGGACATCTCCGCGCCGCCGAGCCGGCCCGAGCACTGCACCCGGATGCCCTTGGCGCCGCCCTTCATCGAGGTCTGCATCGCCTTGCGCATGGCCCGCCGGAACGACACGCGGCTGGACAGCTGCTCAGCCACGCCCTGGGCGACCAGCTGGGCGTCGGTCTCGGGGTTCTTCACCTCGAGGATGTTCAGCTGGATCTGCTTGCTGGTGAGCTTCTCCAGGTCACCACGGATCCGGTCGGCCTCCGCGCCGCGGCGGCCGATGACGATGCCCGGCCGGGCGGTGTGGATGTCCACCCGGACCCGGTCCCGGGTGCGCTCGATCTCCACCTTGGAGATGCCGGCCCGCTCCATGCCGCGCTGCAGCATCCGGCGGATGGCGACATCCTCGGCGACATAATCCTTGTACAGCTTGTCCGCATACCACCGGCTCTTGAAGTCGGTGGTGATGCCGAGCCGGAACCCATGCGGGTTCACCTTCTGTCCCACTAGCGGGACCTCCCCTTGGGCTCATCGGAGACGATTACCGTGATGTGGCTGGTGCGCTTGTTGATCCGGTAGCCGCGGCCCTGGGCCCGCGGCCGGAACCGCTTGAGCGTCGGGCCCTCGTCCACCCAGGCGCGGCTGACCATGAGCGAGCCGGTGTCCACCTGCTGGGCATGCTCGGCGTTGGCGATAGCGCTCGCCAGCACCTTGCCCACCGGGTCGCTGGCCGACTGCGGCGCGAACGCCAGCACCGCCTGCGCGTCGGCGGCAGGCATGCCGCGGATCAGGTCCACCACCCGGCGGGCCTTCCGCGGCGTGACGCGTACGTACCGCGCCTTTGCCCTTGCTTCCATGACTCTCTCTCGCTCTCTGTGGTCTGCGCGTGCACGGCCTAGCGGCGGCTGCGGCGGTCGTCCCTGACGTGGCTGCGGAACGTGCGGGTCGGCGCGAACTCGCCCAGCTTGTGCCCGACCATGGCTTCGGTGACGAACACCGGCACATGCTTGCGCCCGTCGTGCACCGCGATCGTGTGGCCCAGCATGGCAGGAACGATCATGGAACGCCGGGACCAGGTCTTGATCAGGTTCCGGGTTCCGGCGTCGTTCTGCGCGTCCACCTTCTTGATCAGGTGGTCGTCGACGAACGGGCCCTTCTTGAGACTACGAGGCATCGTTGACTGCTCCTACCGCTTCTTCTTGCTGCGCCTGCGAACGATGAGCCGGTCGCTTGGCTTGTTGGCCTGTCTGGTCCGTCCCTCCGGCTTGCCCCACGGGCTGACCGGGTGCCGACCGCCGGAACTCTTGCCCTCACCGCCGCCGAGCGGGTGGTCCACCGGGTTCATCGCGACACCTCGGACCGAGGGGCGGTGCCCCTTCCACCGGTTCCGGCCGGCCTTGCCGAGCTTGATGTTGCCCTGCTCGGCGTTGCCGACCTCACCGACCGTGGCCCGGCAGGCCGCGTTGACCCGCCTGATCTCGCCGGACGGCATGCGCAGCTGCGCGAAGCCGCCGTCCTTGGCCAGCAACTGGACGCCCGAGCCGGCCGACCGCGCGATCTTGGCACCGCCGCCGGGCCGCAGCTCGATGGCGTGCACCACGGTGCCGGTCGGGATGTTCCGCAGCGGCATGCAGTTCCCGGGGCGGATGTCCGAGCCGGGGCCGTTCTCCACCCGGTCACCCTGGGACAGCCCCTGCGGGGCGATGATGTAGCGCTTGTCCCCGTCGGCGTAGTGCAGCAGCGCGATCCGGGAGGTGCGGTTCGGGTCGTACTCGATGTGCGCCACCCGGGCCGGGATACCGTCCTTGTCCGCGCGGCGGAAGTCGATCACCCGGTAGGCCCGCTTGTGGCCGCCGCCCTGGTGCCGGGCGGTGATCCGGCCGTGCACGTTCCGGCCGCCGCGCGAGGACAGCGGGCGGACCAGCGACTTCTCCGGTTCATCACGGGTGATTTCGGAGAAGTCCGCACCGCTCGCGCCCCGCCGTCCCGGGGTCGTCGGCTTGTACTTGCGGATTGCCATCTCTGCTCAAGCTCCTTTGATGTGGCCGGCTGGCCTAGCTGACCGGGCCGCCGAAGACATCGATTCGCTCACCCTCGGCGAGGCTGACGATGGCCCGCTTCGTGCTGGGCCGCTGCCCCCAGCCGTACCGGGTGCGGCGGCGCTTGCCCGGCCGGTTGAGCGTGTTCACGCCGGTGACCTTGACCCCGAACACGGCTTCCACCGCCTGCCGGACCTGGGTCCGGTTGGCGTCGGTGGGAACCAGGAAGGTGTACTTGCCGTCATCGGCGAGCCGGTAGGTCTTCTCCGAGATGACCGGCCGCAGCAGGATGTCGCGGGGATTGGGGATCCTGGTCGCGCTCACTGCCCGTCCTCCTTCTTCCCGGCGCGGCCGACGAACCGCTCCAGCGCGGCGCGGGTGAACACCACGTGCTCGCTGACGAGGACGTCGTACGTGTTGAGCTGGTCGGCCGCGAGCAGCCGGACGCCTGGCACATTGCGCAGGCTTTTCCAGGTCAGCTGGTCGTCGGCCTGGACCACGACCAGGACCTTGGCGGCCAGCCTGGCCTCCGTCAGCCCGATGACGGTGCGCAGCACGGCCAGCGCGCTGCTGGTGCTCGGCGCATCACCCTCGACGAACTCGCTGACCACCGCGACCCGGCCGCTGGCGGCCCGGTCGGAGAGGGCCCCGCGCAGCGCGGCGGCCTTCATCTTCTTCGGGGTCCGCTGCACGTACGAGCGCGGCTGCGGGCCGTGCACGACGCCGCCGCCGGCGTACTGCGGGGCCCGGACGCTGCCCTGGCGAGCGCGGCCGGTGCCCTTCTGCCGGTACGGCTTCCTGCCGCCGCCGCGGACCGCGCCGCGGGTCTTGGTCGCGTGCGTGCCCTGCCGGGCCGCCGCCTCCTGGGCCACCACGACCTGGTGGATCAGCGGGATGTTGACCGGCGCGGCGAAGATCTCGCCGGGCAGCTCCACGTCCTGGCCAGCCTGGCCGGACGGGGAGACGACGCTGACGGTGCTGCTCACCGGGCCTCCTGCCGGGTCTGCGCGCGGACCGCGCTGCGGACGAAGATCAGGCCGCCCTTGGGCCCCGGCACGGCGCCGCGGATCAGCAGCAGGCCGCGCTCGGCGTCCACCGCGTGCACGGTGAGGCTGGGCGTGGTGGTGCGGGCGCCACCCATCCGGCCGGCCATCCGCACCCCCTTGAACACCCGGCCCGGGGTGGCACAGCCGCCGATGGAACCGGGTGAGCGGTGCTTGCGCTGGGTGCCGTGCGAGGCGGACAGGCCCTTGAACCCGTGCCGCTTCATCACGCCCGCGAAGCCCTTGCCCTTGCTCTTCCCGGTCACGTCAACCAGGTCGCCCGCGCTGAACGTCTCGGCCGTGACTTCCTGGCCGAGCGTGTAGTCGGTGGCGTCATCGGTCCTGAGCTCGGCCAGGTAGCGGCGCGGGGTCACCGACGCCTTGGCGAAGTGCCCGGCCACCGGCTTCGTCACCCGGCGCGGGTCGATCTCGCCGTAGCCCAGCTGCACGGCCGCGTATCCGTGAGCGTCCGGGGTGCGCACCTCGGTCACGACACACGGGCCCGCCTCGACGACGGTGACCGGGACCATCCGGCCCTCGTCGTCGAAGACCTGGCTCATGCCGAGCTTGGTCCCCAGGACGCCCTTGATGTGCTTGGTCATATCGGTGCGTTCCTCAGAGCTTGATCTCGATGTCAACGCCGGCGGGCAGGTCCAGCCGCATCAGCGAGTCGACCGTCTTCGGCGTGGGGTCGATGATGTCGATCAGCCGCTTGTGCGTGCGCATCTCGAAGTGCTCCCGCGAGTCCTTGTACTTGTGCGGGGACCGGATCACGCAGTAGATGTTCTTCTCGGTGGGCAGCGGGACAGGCCCGGCAACCCGCGCGCCGGTGCGCGTCACCGTATCGACGATCTTCCGCGCCGAGCTGTCGATGACCTCGTGATCGTAGGCCTTGAGCCGGATGCGGATCTTTTGTCCCGCCATGTGCCTTCCGTGTCCTTCGGTTCCGTGGTCCGGTACTGGAGTGCAGTGGTCGCCGCCCCCGGCCGGTGGCCGGGGGCGGCGGCAGCACTACTTGATGATCTTCGTGACCCGGCCGGCGCCCACGGTGCGGCCGCCCTCACGGATCGCGAACCGCAGGCCTTCCTCCATGGCGATGGGCTGGATCAGCTCCACCCGCATCTCGGTGTTGTCACCGGGCATCACCATCTCGGTGCCCTCGGGCAGGTGGACGACGCCGGTCACGTCCGTGGTCCGGAAGTAGAACTGCGGGCGGTAGTTGTTGAAGAACGGCGTGTGCCGGCCGCCCTCGTCCTTGGACAGGATGTAGACCTGGCCCTCGAACTCGGTGTGCGGGGTGTTGGTGCCCGGCTTGATGATGACCTGGCCGCGCTCCACGTCCTCGCGCTTGATGCCACGCAGCAGCAGGCCCGCGTTGTCACCGGCCTGGCCCTCGTCAAGGATCTTGTGGAACATCTCGACCCCGGTGACCGTGGTCCGCGCCGCCTTCTCCTTGATGCCGATGATCTCGACTTCCTCACCGGTGTGCACCTTGCCGCGCTCGATCCGGCCGGTCACCACGGTGCCGCGGCCGGTGATCGAGAAGACGTCCTCGACCGGCATCAGGAACGGCTTCTCGGTGTCCCGGACCGGCTCGGGGATGGCGTCGTCACAGGCCTCCATGAGCTCGATGACCTTGGCGCCCCACTCCTGGTCGCCCTCGAGCGCCTTGAGTGCGGACACCCGGATCACCGGGACGTCGTCGCCGGGGAACTCATAGGTGGACAGCAGCTCGCGTACCTCGAGCTCGACCAGCTCCAGGATCTCCTCGTCGTCCACCATGTCGGCCTTGTTCAGCGCGACCACGATGTACGGCACGCCGACCTGGCGGGCGAGCAGCACGTGCTCGCGCGTCTGCGGCATCGGGCCGTCGGTAGCGGCGACCACGAGGATGGCGCCGTCCATCTGCGCGGCACCGGTGATCATGTTCTTGATGTAGTCGGCGTGACCGGGGCAGTCCACGTGCGCGTAGTGGCGCTTCTCGGTCTGGTACTCGACGTGCGAGATCGAGATGGTGATCCCGCGCTCCTTCTCTTCCTTCGCGTTGTCGATCTGGTCGAAGGGCGTGAAGGGGTTCACGTCGGGGTACTTGTCGTGCAGCACCTTGGTGATCGCCGCGGTCAGCGTGGTCTTGCCGTGGTCGATGTGCCCGATGGTGCCGATGTTCACGTGCGGCTTGGTCCGCTCGAACTTGGCCTTGCCCACTGGTTTCTCCTCGTTGCGATCTGCCCCACCGCGGTGGGGCCAAGGCGCTCTCTCGGTGCGCCGGTTCTCCTGATGGACGTTCTTGTTGTCGTTACTCGCCGCGAGCCTTGGCGATGATCTCCTTGGCGATGCTGGGCGGGACTTCGGCGTACGAATCGAACTGCATGGTGTAGTCGGCCCGGCCCTGGGTCCGGCTGCGCAGGTCACCCACGTAGCCGAACATCTCGGACAGCGGGACGTGGGCCTTGATGACCTTGATCCCGGACCGCTCCTCCATGGCCTGGATCTGGCCGCGGCGGCTGTTCAGGTCGCCGATCACTTCGCCCATGTACTCGTCGGGCGTCCTGACCTCCACGGCCATGACCGGCTCCAGCAGGACCGGGCTGGCCATCGCGGCGGCCTTCTTGAACGCCATCGAGCCGGCGATCTTGAAGGCGAGCTCGGACGAGTCCACCTCGTGGTAGGCGCCGTCGGTCAGGGTGACCTTGACGTCCACCATGGGGTAGCCGGCCAGCACGCCGAACTCCGCCGCCTCCTGGCAGCCCGCGTCCACCGAGGGGATGTACTCCCGGGGGATGCGCCCGCCAGTGACCTTGTTCTCGAACTCGTAGCCGCCGCCGTCGCCGCCGGTCGGGCCCAGGTTGATGATCACGCGCCCGTACTGGCCCGCGCCACCGGTCTGCTTCTTGTGCGTGTACTCGACCTTCTCCACCGTCTTGCGGACGGTCTCGCGGTAGGCGACCTGCGGGCGGCCGATGTTGGCCTCCACGCGGAACTCCCGCCGCATCCGGTCTACCAGGACCTCCAGGTGGAGCTCGCCCATCCCGGAGATGATGGTCTGGCCGGTCTCCTCGTCCGTGCGGACCTGGAACGTCGGGTCCTCCTCGGCGAGCCGCTGGATCGCGGTGCCCAGCTTGTCCTGGTCGCCCTTGGTCTTCGGCTCGATGGCCACGTTGATGACCGGGGCCGGGAACGTCATCGACTCCAGGATGACCTGCTTGGCCGGGTCGGACAGGGTGTCCCCGGTGGTGGTGTCCTTGAGGCCCATCACCGCGACGATCTGCCCGGCGATGGCGCTCGGCCGCTCCTCACGCTTGTTCGCGTGCATCTGGTAGATCTTGCCGATCCGCTCCTTGCGGCCCTTGGTGGAGTTGAGCACGCTCGACCCCGACTCCAGGGTGCCAGAGTAGATCCGGATGTAGGTCAGCTTGCCCAGGTGCTGGTCAGACATGATCTTGAACGCGAGCGCGGCGAACGGCTCGGCCGGGTCGGCCTTGCGCAGCACCTCGTTATCCTCGTGGCCCACCTCGTGCCCCTTGACCGGCGGGATGTCCACCGGGCTGGGCAGGTAGTCCACGATCGCGTCCAGCATGGGCTGCACGCCCTTGTTCTTGAACGCGCTGCCGCACAGCACCGGGGTCACGCCCCCCGCGATGGTGGCCCGCCGGATCGCGGCGGCCAGCTGCTCCTCGGTGGGCTCGGTGCCCTCGAGGTAGGCCTCCATCATTTCCTCGTCGTTCTCGGCGATGGTCTCGAGCAGCTTGTCGCGCCACTCGCGGGCCGCCTCGACGTGGTCGTCCGGGATGCTGACGACGTCGTACTTGTCGCCCTTGCCCTCGGTCTGCCAGAGCAGCGCCCGCATCCCGACCAGGTCGATGACCCCGCGGAAATCGGACTCGACCCCCCAGGGCAGCTGGATCACCAGCGGGGTGGCACCCAGCCGGTCAGTGATCATCTCGACGCAGCGGTGGAACTCCGCGCCCACCCGGTCCATCTTGTTGACGAAGCAGATACGCGGGACACCGTAGCGGTCAGCCTGCCGCCAGACCGTCTCCGACTGCGGCTCGACGCCCGCGACCCCGTCGAACACGGCGACGGCGCCGTCGAGCACCCGGAGCGAGCGCTCCACCTCGACGGTGAAGTCCACGTGCCCGGGGGTGTCGATGATGTTGATGGTGTGATCACGCCAGTGCGTGGTCGTCGCGGCCGACGTAATCGTGATGCCGCGCTCCTGCTCCTGCTCCATCCAGTCCATGGTGGCCGCGCCCTCATGGACCTCACCGAGCTTGTAATTGATGCCGGTGTAGAACAGGATCCGCTCGGTGGTCGTGGTTTTGCCCGCGTCGATATGCGCCATGACCCCAATGTTGCGGACCTTGGCAAGCTCTACGGCGGTCATCGTGGCCACTTCTTCGCTTCCTGTCTGCTTCGTCTAACGTCGGCCGGTGCCTGGCCGGCGGGACCGGCGGTGCCCCTCATGGGAGCACCGGCCGGCTACCACCGGTAGTGCGCGAACGCCTTGTTCGATTCGGCCATCTTGTGGGTGTCCTCGCGGCGCTTCACGCTCGCCCCGAGGCCGTTGCTCGCATCGAGCAGCTCGTTCATCAGCCGCTCGGTCATCGTCTTCTCCCGCCGCTGGCGCGAGTAGGCCACCAGCCAGCGCAGCGCCAGCGTGGTGCTGCGGGACGCCCGCACCTCGACCGGAACCTGGTACGTCGCACCGCCGACCCGGCGGCTGCGGACCTCCAGGGTGGGCTTCACGTTGTCGAGCGCGCGCTTGAGCGTCACGACGGGGTCGTTGCCCGTCTTCTCCTTGGCGCCCTCGAGCGCGCCGTACACGATCCGCTCGGCCAGCGAGCGCTTGCCGCTGCGCAGCACCTTGTTCACCAGCGCGGTCACCAGCGGCGAGCCGTACACCGGGTCGGTGACGAGCTGCCGTTTGGTCGCGGGGCCCTTACGCGGCATCTCAGCTCTTCTCCTTCTTGGCGCCGTACCGGCTGCGTGCCTGCTTGCGGTTACGCACGCCCTGGGTGTCCAGGGCGCCACGGATGATCTTGTAACGCACGCCCGGCAGGTCCCGGACCCGGCCGCCACGCACCAGCACGATGGAGTGCTCCTGCAGGTTGTGACCGACACCCGGGATGTAGGCGGTCACCTCGATCTGGCTGGTCAGCCGGACGCGAGCCACCTTCCGCAGCGCCGAGTTGGGCTTCTTCGGCGTGGTCGTATAAACGCGCGTGCAGACACCTCGGCGCTGAGGACTGCCCTTCAGGGCCGGGGTAGTGGTCTTGGCCACCTTGTCCTGGCGGCCCTTTCGGACCAGCTGCTGGATCGTGGGCACCGCGTCTCCGTCTTCCTAGCGTGCCTTCGGCACGACGTCTTCTCCGCGCCCTCTGGACGCGCCGTCATCCTTTTCGCGCCTGGCGGCGCGAACGTTCCTGTCTCCCGCTCCCGGAGGCGCGGCATTCCGTGGCACCGTGATAGTGCCTGACCTGCCTGTTTCCTTGCCCCTCCGACCCCCGAGGTCGGGCGTGTCGCGGTCATCACGGCACACAAGCTCCCAGCGGAGCCTGGAATCGAGAAGGGAAAAGGCCCGCACGCCTGGGCGCTCACGCTCCACGTCGTCCGGCCGCTGGTGTGAACCTGCGTACCGCCCGACCAGGGAGCAACAGCCCGCTGGCGCACGCGTGCCCGCGTTGCACGGGCACGATGCTCAAGACTACCCAACCTTTTGCCCACAGGCAAAGTGAACGGCGATCATCGCTGACCAGACGGGATCGCGCCCTTTTTCCCGGCCGGCAGCGGTGAAACGACGTCCCCTGGGTAGCTGGGTGGCGGCCCGCCCGGATGGGTACGCCGTTCCACTCTGCCGCCACAGGAAACCGCGTCCCTGCCGCCACGGGGAGCCAACCGCGGCGGGCCGCCCGTTATTCCAGAAGGGACGCATCCATGACCCAGACAGTTGTCATCACCGGCGCCAGCGCGGGCATCGCCCGGGCCACCGCCCGGTTCTACGGCGCCCGCGGCGCCCGCGTGGGCCTGATCGCCCGAGGCGAGGCCGGCCTGGACGGTGCCGCGCGGGATGTGACCGAGGCCGGCGGCCAGGCACTGGCGGTGCCGGCCGACGTCGCCGACTACGCGCAGCTGGAGAAGGCCGCCACCGAGATCGAAGCGGCGTTCGGGCCCATCGACGTCTGGATCAACGTGGCATTCACTTCGGTGTTCGCGCCGTTCGCGGAGATCACCCCGGAGGAGTTCCGCCGGGTCACCGAGGTGAGCTACCTCGGTTTCGTGAACGGCACGATGGTGGCACTGTCGGGGATGCGGCCGCGCAACGCCGGCACGATCGTGCAGGTCGGTTCCGCGCTCGGGGAGCGCAGCATCCCGCTGCAGTCCGCCTACTGCGGCGCCAAGCACGCGATCAACGGCTTCGCCGAGTCACTGCGCTGCGAGCTCATGCACGAGCAGTCCGGGGTGCGGGTGACCGTGGTGCAGATGCCCGCGGTGAACACGCCGCAGTTCTCCTGGGTGCTGTCCCGGCTGCCCCGGCACCCGCAGCCGGTGCCGCCGATCTACCAGCCGGAGGTGGCGGCCCGCGGCGTGCTGTACGCGGCGGACCACCCAGGGCGCAAGCAGTACTGGGTGGGCGGCAGCACGGTGGCCACCCTGCTGGCCCAGAAGGTCGCCCCGGCCCTGCTCGACCGGTACCTGGCCAGGACCGGGTTCGACTCGCAACAGACCAGCGAGGAGGTACCGGCGAGCAGCCGGCCGGACAACCTGTTCGCCCCGGTCGACGGGCCGGAGGGTGGCGACCACGGCGCGCACGGCATCTTCGACGACCGGTCGCACTCCCGGTCCGCCCAGCTCTGGATGTCCCACCATCCCGGTCTCACCGGCGGCCTGCTGGCCGGCGCCGCGCTGGCCGGCGGCCTGCTGGTGCGCAGCTGGGCAGCCAGCTGATGACTGCGCCGCGGACCGGCACCCGGCGCGCGGGGAAGAGCAGCGTTGCCGGGCCGCTCACGCTGGTACGGGCCGGGTACGGCGTGGCGCTGGTGTGCGCTCCGGGTTTGCTGATCCGGCTGATGGCCGGGCCGGGGGCGGTGGCGGGCCGCCCGCGGCGCCCGGCCGAGGCGGATGCCCAGCGCGAGGCGGCGACCGGGTCACGGGCGCGGGTGGTGGCGCGGGCGCTGGGAGCGCGGCACCTGGCGCAGGCCGCGCTGACCGCGGCGGGACGGCGGGCCGACCCGGGCAGCCCGGTGCCGCTCGGCGGCGGGGCGGCGGTGGACCTGCTGCACGCCGCCTCGATGCTGGCGCTGGGCGCAATCGACGGCCGGGTCCGCCGCACCACGTTCACCGACGCCGCCCTGGAGATGGCCCTCGCCGCCGCCGGCGCCTGGGCCGCCCACTCGTGATTCCCATCAGTGCGGTGCTTTTTGCGTCGCCGGCGGTCGAAAAAGCACCGCACTGATAAGTAGCACCGCGCTGTGGGGGCGTGACCGCCACCCAGTGGGGCGTTGAGAAGGAAAGGGTGAGCGGGGACGGAAAAGCCCGGGGGCCGGCCTGCGGCGCCCCGGGCTGGCGGTCAGGTCACTTCTTGAAAGCGTCCTTCACCTTCTCGCCGGCCTGCTTGATGTTCCCCTTGGCCTGGTCGGTCCGGCCCTCGGCTTCCATCTGCTCGTTGCCGATGGCCTTGCCGGTGTCCTTCTTGGCCCTCCCCTTGAGCTCGGTCACCTTGTTCGCTGCCTTGTCCTCGGCCGCCATCGCTGGCTCCTTCACTCCGCTGCGCGGTTTGTCCGGTGAACCTTTCTTCCTCACTGTCCGTGGCATGGCCGGCTAAACCGCGGAACCCCCGGGCATTGCGAAAGGCGCCCGGCGGCATCGCCGCCGGGCGCCTTTGCGCCCTAGTGATCCTTACCGGTTGTAGGAGCCGAAGTCGTACTCCTCCAGCGGGATCGCGTCACCACTGCCCTGGCCGAACGGGTAGCTCGGGGCCTCCTCGTACGCCGTGGCCGGGTACACCGAGGACCGGGCGTCGTCGGTGGGCTCGACCCGGACGCTGCGGTACCGCGGCATGCCGGTGCCGGCCGGGATGAGCTTGCCGATGATGACGTTCTCCTTGAGGCCGAGCAGCGGGTCCGACTTGGCGTGGATCGCCGCGTCGGTGAGCACCCGGGTCGTCTCCTGGAAGGACGCCGCGGACAGCCACGACTCGGTGGCCAGCGAGGCCTTGGTGATGCCCATGAGCACCGGCCGGCCGGAGGCGGGAGTGCCGCCCCGCTCCACCACGCCGCGGTTCATCTCCTCGAAGCGGGGCCGCTCCACCAGTTCACCCGGGAGCAGGTCGGTGTCCCCGGACTCCAGCACGTTCACCCGCTTGAGCATCTGGCGGATGATGATCTCGATGTGCTTGTCGTGGATGGACACGCCCTGCGACCGGTACACCTCCTGCACTTCGTGCACCAGGTGCAGCTGCACCTGGCGGGAGCCGAGGATGCGGAGCACCTCGTGCGGGTTCACCGCGCCCTGGATCAGCTGCTGGCCGACCCCGATGTGCTCACCATCCGAGACGATCAAGCGGGACCGCATCGGCACCTGGTAGGCGATCTCCTCGCCACCGTCGTCCGGGATCACGATGATCTTCCGGGTCTTCTCGGTCTCCTCGACCTTGACCCGGCCGTCGACCTCGCTGATCGGCGCCATGCCCTTGGGGATCCGGGCCTCGAAAAGCTCCTGGATCCGGGGCAGGCCGTGGGTGATGTCCAGCCCGGCCACACCACCGGTGTGGAAGGTACGCATGGTCAGCTGGGTACCCGGCTCACCGATGGACTGGGCGGCGACGATGCCGACCGCCTCGCCGACGTCCACCCGCTTGCCCGTGGCCAGCGAGCGCCCGTAGCACTTGGCGCAGACACCGATCTTGGCCTCGCAGGTCAGCACGCTGAACGTCCTGACCTGGCCCACCCCGGCGTTGACCAGGAGATCGATCAGCGTCTCGGTGGTGTCCGTGTCCACGTCCGCGACGACCTGGCCGTCCACCTCGATGGGCTCGGCGATGCTCCGGCCGGTGCCGGTGTTCTCGATGTTGGGCAGCTTCCGGAGCACTCCGTCCGGGCCGGGCTCGGCGATCTTCATCACGATCGACCGGTCCGTGCCACAGTCCTCTTCCCGGACGATGACGTCCTGCGCCACGTCCACCAGGCGCCGGGTGAGGTACCCGGAGTCGGCGGTGCGCAGGGCGGTGTCAGCCAGGCCCTTGCGGGCACCGTGGGTCGAGATGAAGTACTCGACCACCGACAGCCCCTCGCGGAAGCTGGACTTGATCGGCCGCGGGATGGTCTCGCCCTTGGGGTTGGAGACCAGGCCGCGCATGCCGGCGATCTGCCGGACCTGCATCGGGTTACCACGGGCCCCGGAGTTGACCATCATCCACACCGAGTTGGTCTCGGGGAACGCGGCCTCCATGTCCTTGGCCACATCGCTGGTCGCGTGCGTCCAGATCTCGATGAGCTCCTGACGGCGCTCGTCGTCGGTGATCAGGCCGCGCTCGTACTCCCGCTGCACCTTGTCCGCGCGCTTCTCGTAGGCATCGAGGATCGCCGCCTTGTTCGGCGGGGCGATGACGTCCTCGATGGCGATCGTGACGCCGGCCCGGGTCGCCCAGTGGAACCCGGCGTCCTTGAGCGCGTCGAGCGCGGCCGCGACCTCCACCTTGGGGTAGGTCTCGGCCAGCTCGTTCACGATGGTGGACAGCTGCTTCTTGCCCACCTCGTAGTTGACGAACGGGAAGCTGGCGGGCAGCGTCTCGTTGAAGTAGCACCGGCCCAGCGTGGTGGCCAGCCGGAACGGCGTGCCCGGCACCCAGCCCTCCGGCGGGGTGAACCCGCGCGGCGGAGTGGAGTCGGTCAGCCGCACCTGGATGTTCGCCTGCAGGTCCAGCTCACCCTGGTCGTAGGCCATGGTCGCCTCGGCGGTCGAGGAGAACGCACGGCCGTTGCCCGTGGCATCCTGGGCCTCACGGGTCAGGCAGTAGATCCCGATGACCATGTCCTGGGTGGGCATCGTCACCGGCTTGCCGTCGGCGGGCTTGAGGATGTTGTTGGTCGACAGCATCAGGATCCGCGCCTCGGCCTGCGCCTCGGCGGACAGCGGCAGGTGCACCGCCATCTGGTCACCGTCGAAGTCCGCGTTGAACGCGGTGCAGACCAGCGGGTGGATCTGGATGGCCTTGCCCTCGACCAGCTGCGGCTCGAAGGCCTGGATGCCGAGGCGGTGCAGCGTCGGCGCCCGGTTCAGCAGCACCGGGTGCTCGGTGATGACCTCCTCCAGCACGTCCCAGACCACCGGCCGGGCGCGCTCCACCATCCGCTTGGCGGACTTGATGTTCTGCGCGTGGTTCAGGTCGACCAGGCGCTTCATCACGAACGGCTTGAACAGCTCGACCGCCATCTCCTTGGGCAGGCCGCACTGGTGCAGCTTGAGCTGCGGGCCGACCACGATGACGCTACGGCCGGAGTAGTCCACCCGCTTGCCCAGCAGGTTCTGCCGGAACCGGCCCTGCTTGCCCTTGAGCATGTCGGACAGCGACTTGAGCGGCCGGTTGCCCGGGCCGGTCACCGGACGTCCCCGGCGGCCGTTGTCGAACAGCGAGTCCACGGCCTCCTGGAGCATCCGCTTCTCGTTGTTCACGATGATCTCGGGCGCGCCGAGGTCGAGCAGCCGCTTGAGCCGGTTGTTCCGGTTGATCACCCGGCGGTACAGGTCGTTCAGGTCGGAGGTGGCGAACCGGCCACCGTCCAGCTGGACCATGGGCCGCAGGTCCGGCGGGATCACCGGGATGCAGTCCAGCACCATGCCCATCGGACTGTTCCGGGTGGACAGGAACGCGGACACCACCTTGAGCCGCTTGAGCGCACGCGCCTTGCGCTGGCCCTTGCCGCTGCGGATGGTCTCGCGCAGGCTGGCCGCCTCGCCCTCGAGGTCGAAGCTGGCCAGCCGCTCCTGGATGGCCTGGGCGCCCATGCCGCCGCGGAAGTAGCGGCCGAAGCGGTCGCGCATCTCGCGATACAGCAGCTCGTCGCCCTCCAGGTCCTGGACCTTGAGATTCTTGAACCGGTTCCAGACCTCTTCGAGACGGTCGATCTCCCGCTGGGCCCGGTCCCGGATCTGGCGGCACTCCCGGTCGGAGCTCTCCCGCAGCTTGCGGCGGGCGTCGCCCTTGGCGCCGGACGCCTCCAGCTCGGCCAGGTCCTTCTCCAGCTTGCCCTGGCGGGACTCGATGTCGCTGTCCCGGCGCTGCTCCAGCTGGCCCCGCTCGACCGAGATCTTGGCCTCGAGGCTCGGCAGGTCGCGGGAGCGCGACTCGTCATCCACGTACGTGATCATGTACGCGGCGAAATAGATGACCTTCTCTAGGTCCTTCGGGGCCAGGTCGAGCAGGTAGCCGAGCCGGCTCGGCACGCCCTTGAAGTACCAGATGTGGGTGACCGGCGCGGCCAGCTCGATGTGGCCCATCCGCTCCCGGCGCACCTTGGCCCGGGTGACCTCGACGCCACAGCGCTCGCAGATGATGCCCTTGAACCGGACCCGCTTGTACTTGCCGCAATAGCACTCCCAGTCCCGGGTGGGACCGAAGATCTTCTCGCAGAAGAGCCCGTCCTTCTCCGGCTTGAGGGTGCGGTAGTTAATGGTCTCCGGCTTCTTAACTTCGCCGTGTGACCACTGCCGGATGTCGTCAGCGGTCGCCAGGCCGATACGCAGGTCGTCGAAGAAGTTGACGTCAAGCACGTGTGTTATCCCCTGGGGTAGATCGGATGAGGATGCCGCTGGCCGCCCGGGCCGGTGTCCGGCCCGGGCGGTCAGCACCCTCACACCTCTTCAACGCTGCTCGGCTCGCGCCGGGACAGGTCGATACCGAGTTCTTCCGCCGCGCGGAAGACGTCCTCATCGGTGTCTCGCATCTCGATTGCCGCGCCGTCGCTCGACAGCACCTCGACGTTGAGGCAGAGCGACTGCATTTCCTTGATCAGCACCTTGAACGACTCGGGGATGCCCGGCTCCGGGATGTTCTCGCCCTTGACAATGGCCTCGTAGACCTTGACCCGGCCGAGCACGTCGTCGGACTTGATGGTGAGCAGTTCCTGCAGGGCGTAGGCGGCACCGTAGGCCTCCAGGGCCCACACCTCCATCTCCCCGAACCGCTGGCCACCGAACTGGGCCTTACCACCGAGTGGCTGCTGCGTGATCATGGAGTACGGGCCCGTGGACCGGGCGTGGATCTTGTCGTCCACGAGGTGCAGCAACTTCAGGATGTAGATGTAGCCGACGGAGATCGGGTCCTTGAACGGCTCCCCGGTGCGGCCGTCGAACAGCTGGGCCTTCCCGCCGGAGCCGACCATCCGGTCACCGTCCCGGTTCGGCAGCGTGCTGCCGAGCAGGCCGGTGATCTCCTCCTCGCGCGCGCCGTCGAACACCGGCGTGGCCACCGGGGTACCCGGCTCGGCCGCGCCCGCGTCGATCTGGCGGAGCCGGCCCTTCCAGTCGGCATCGTTCCCTTCGACCTCCCAGCCGGACTTGGCCACCCAGCCGAGGTGCGTCTCCAGGACCTGGCCGACGTTCATCCGGCCCGGGACACCGAGCGGGTTGAGCACGATGTCCACCGCGGTCCCGTCGGGCAGGAACGGCATGTCCTCGATCGGCAGGATCTTGGCGATGACGCCCTTGTTGCCGTGCCGGCCGGCCAGCTTGTCGCCGTCGGTGATCTTCCGCTTGGCGGCCACGTACACCCGGACCAGCTCGTTCACGCCGGGCGGCAGCTCGTCGCCGTCCTCTCGGGTGAACACCCGGACGCCGATCACCTTGCCGGACTCACCGTGCGGCACCTTCAGCGAGGTGTCCCGGACTTCCCGGGCCTTCTCACCGAAGATCGCGCGCAGCAGCCGCTCCTCCGGAGTCAGCTCGGTCTCGCCCTTGGGGGTCACCTTGCCGACCAGGATGTCGCCGGTCACCACCTCGGCACCGATCCGGATGATGCCCCGGTCGTCGAGGTCAGCCAGCACCTCCTCGGAGACGTTCGGGATGTCCCGGGTGATCTCCTCAGGGCCCAGCTTGGTGTCCCGGGCGTCCACCTCGTGCTCCTCGATGTGGATCGAGGACAGGACGTCGTCCTGCACGAGGCGCTGCGACAGGATGATCGCGTCCTCGTAGTTGTGGCCTTCCCAGGGCATGAACGCGACCAGCAGGTTCCGGCCGAGGGCCATCTCGCCCTGGTCGGTGCACGGCCCGTCCGCGATGACCTGGCCTACCTCGATCCGCTGCCCCTCGGTGACGATGGGCTTCTGGTTGAAGCAGGTGCCCTGGTTGGACCGGCGGAACTTGGCCACCAGGTAGGTGCTGCGGGTCCCGTCGTCGTTGCCCACGGTGACGTAGTCCGCGCAGGACTCCTCCACCACGCCGGCCTTCTCGGCCACGATGACGTCGCCCGCGTCGGTGGCGGCACGGTACTCCATGCCGGTGCCGACCAGCGGCGACTCGCTCCGAAGGAGCGGCACGGACTGCCGCTGCATGTTGGAGCCCATCAGGGCACGGTTGGCGTCGTCGTGCTCGAGGAACGGGATCATGGCCGTGGCCACCGACACCATCTGGCGCGGCGACACGTCCATGTAGTCGCAGTCGTCGGGGCCGATGTAGTCGACCTCGCCGCCCTTGCGGCGAACCAGGATGCGGCTCTCCTCGAACTCCCCGTCCGGGCCCAGCGGCGTGTTGGCCTGGGCGATGACGTGCCGGTCCTCCTCGTCCGCGGTGAGGTAGTCGATCTGGCCGGTCACCCGGCCGCCCTTGACCTTGCGGTAGGGCGTCTCGACGAAGCCGAACGCGTTGACCCTCGCGTACGAGGACAGCGAGCCGATCAGGCCGATGTTCGGGCCTTCCGGCGTCTCGATCGGGCACATCCGGCCGTAGTGGCTGGGGTGCACGTCACGGACCTCGAACCCGGCCCGCTCACGGGACAGGCCACCCGGGCCCAGCGCCGACAGCCGGCGCTTGTGGGTCAGGCCGGCCAGCGGGTTGGTCTGGTCCATGAACTGGGAGAGCTGGCTGGTGCCGAAGAACTCCTTGATCGCGGCGACCACCGGCCGGATGTTGATCAGGGTCTGCGGCGTGATCGCCTCGACGTCCTGGGTCGTCATGCGCTCCCGGACCACCCGCTCCATCCGGGCCAGGCCCAGGCGGACCTGGTTTTGGATGAGCTCGCCCACGGTGCGCAGGCGGCGGTTCCCGAAGTGGTCGATGTCGTCGGTCTCGATCGGGATGACGACGGAGTCGCCGGTCTTCATCTCGTCCTCGCCGGCGTGCAGCCGGACCAGGTACTCGATGGTGGCGACGATGTCGTCCTCGGTCAGCGTGCCCTGCCGGATCGGCAGGCCGAGGCCGAGCTTCTTGTTGATCTTGTACCGGCCAACCTTGGCGAGGTCATACCGCTTCGGGTTGAAGTACAGGTTCTCCAGCAGGGCCTGGGCGGACTCGCGGGTCGGCGGCTCACCCGGGCGCAGCTTGCGGTAGATGTCGAGGAGCGCGTCATCCTGGCCGGACGTGTGGTCCTTCTCCAGGGTGGCCCGCATCGACTCGTACTCGCCGAAACGCTCCAGGATCTTGGCGTCGTCCCAGCCGAGCGCCTTGAGCAGAACCGTGACGCTCTGCTTGCGCTTGCGGTCGATACGGACGCCGACGCTGTCCCGCTTGTCGATCTCGAACTCGAGCCAGGCGCCGCGGGACGGGATGACCTTGCAGCTGAAGATGTCCTTGTCGGACGTCTTGTCCACCTGGCGGTCGAAGTAGACGCCCGGGGAACGGACGAGCTGCGACACCACGACACGCTCGGTGCCGTTGATGATGAACGTGCCCCGGGGCGACATCAGCGGGAAGTCACCCATGAACACGGTCTGGCTCTTGATCTCCCCCGTGCTGTTATTGATGAACTCGGCCGTGACGAACATCGGGGCCGAGTAGTGCATGTCCTTGTCCTTGCACTC
Source organism: uncultured Actinomycetes bacterium (assembly GCA_963829725.1). Lineage (GTDB taxonomy): Bacteria > Actinomycetota > Actinomycetes > Streptosporangiales > Streptosporangiaceae > RYN-230. The sequence goes on from CAWHJW010000005.1 coordinate 853,395, forward strand.
CTCGACGGAGTACTTGGGCGGCTCGAACCGGTGGTCCCGGAACGAGAGCGACATGGTTCCCGTGAAATCCTCGATCGGGCTGATCTCTTCGAAGATCTCCTCGAGACCGGACTGCTCCGGAACCTCCTTGACACCCGCCTGGCGCGCTGCCTCTACCCGGGCACGCCAGCGCTCGTTGCCCAGCAGCCAGTCGAACGACTCAGTCTGCAGGGCGAGGAGGCCGGGTACCTCAAGCGGTTCTTTGAACCGGGCGAAGGAAACGCGACGAGGGGCTGTACTGGCGGCCGAGGCGCTGCGCGATGCTGCCAACAGGGGTCCTTCCGAGCTTGTGGCCGACTATCACCGCACGCACACAAAACGCCCTGCGGCGGACGCCGCGAGGGGTCGAGGATGCCGAGGACGCAAAGAGTGCAGCGCAAATTGGCAGTCTAGCCCAGAGCTACACTGCTCGTCAACTGTATCTCACCATGATGTTCACGGTTGCTCCGCAGCATGGCTCGTTAGAGGCAAAACGTCAAGTCCGCGCCACGTGGTCGGGACAACTCGATGACGTGACGAACACCACATTCGGCCGTGCGTGTGGGTGGATGTGCTCTGGGGTAAGCCTACCAGTTGCTCTCTGTGCGCCTGCGCTGATCGGCGGCGATCGCTCACAGGTGGCGGCCGGTTGCGGAGCGGGCGGTAGCGGGTCTGCATGCGTGTGCCGGGCCCGCGCGCTGCGCGGGCCCGGCACAACGGCGGGCAGATGGTGCGGAAGTTACTTCACCGTCACGGAGGCGCCAGCGCCCTCCAGGGCCGCCTTGGCCTTTTCCGCTGCCTCCTTGTTGACCCGCTCGAGCAGCGGCTTCGGCGCGGAGTCCACCAGGTCCTTGGCCTCCTTGAGGCCAAGGCTGGTCAGGCTGCGGACTTCCTTGATGACCTGGATCTTCTTGTCACCGGCCGCCTCGAGGATGACGTCGAACTCGTCCTTCTCTTCCTCCGCGGCGGCCTCGCCGCCGGCACCGGCCGCAGCCGGCGCGGCCACGGCAACCGGGGCCGCGGCCTTCACGTCGAATGTGTCCTCGAACTGCTTCACGAACTCGGACAGCTCGAGAAGGGTCATCTCCTTGAACGCGTCAAGCAGTTCGTCGGTGCTGAGCTTCGCCATGGTGGGTGGTTCCTCTTCTTCTTCAGTTCCTGCGTTCGGTATTCGGTGCCGACGGGTTTCCGCGTCACCCATGTCCTGCCGCGGGCTGGCTTCCGCCAGCCGCCGCGGCGCCGGGGGCCGGCTGGTCCACGGCTGGGGTGCCAGGCCAGCTATGCCCCGGCTGGGGTGCCGAGTGCTGCTAGGCCTCGGCCGTGTCCGCGGACCCGGCCTGGTCCGCACCTTCCGCGGGCTCGGCACTGTCGGAGGGTGGCGCCGCGGCGGCCCCGCCCTCGCTCTCGCGCTTGGCCCGGAGCGCCTCGGACAGCTGTGCCATCTGCACCGGAAGCGCCGACATCACGGCGGCCGCCTTCGCCATCGAGGCCTTCATCCCGCCGGCCAGCTTGGCCAGCAGCACGTCCCGCGATTCGAGGTCGGCCAGCTTCTCGATCTCGGCCGGGCTGAGGGCCCTGCCATCCAGCACCCCGCCCTTGATCACGAGAAGGGGGTTCGCCCGGGAGAAGTCACGCAGCCCCCTGGCCGCCTCAACCACGTCGCCCTTGACGAACGCGATCGCCGACGGCCCGCTGAGCAGCCCGCCGAGTTCTCCGGCGACGCCCGCCTCGGTAGCAGCGATCTTGGTCAGCGTGTTCTTCACCACGCTGAACGTGGCACTCGCCCCGAGCGCGCCACGCAGCTCGGCGAGCTGGGCCACGGTCAGGCCGCGGTACTCGGTGAGCACCGCCCCTTCCGAGCTCTGGAAGCGCTCGGTGAGCTCGGCGACTGCAGCCGCCTTATCCGCCCTCGCCATGGGCCTCCTTTCGGTGTCCGGGAGCAGGTCCCGCTGGACCTGCCCGGGTTCGGTATCCGGGAGCAGGCCCTGCGGCCTTGCCCGGCTGAGTGTCCGGGAGCGGCCTGCGAGGGCCGCCCAGGCTAATCGGACGCCGGCGAGGAACCCTGGCATGCGAAACGCCCCGGCGCAGGCACCAGGGCGTGGACACCGCCGCGGCCCCGGGAGCGGGCCGGACTGCGGTGGTTCGGCTCAGTACGCCTGCGCAGGCCGCCCGCTGACGCGGGTCCTTCGGCTACCACCTGACAGGCAGGCGGCAGCAACCGACGGTCTTTGGCTTCTGGATTAGAGTACGCGGCCCGCGCCGCTGCCGCCAAATCGGCGGTCCCCAGGCGCGCCGCAGTTACGTGATCAGGCGGGCCAGCGGTGCTCTGCCGCGGTCACCGGCATAACGATGGGCGCGGCGCGGCTGATGCCGCGGCGCGCCCATCAACGTCAGGACCGGTCCCCGCCGCGCGGTCAGCCGGCGGCAGCCTCTTCCAGTTCCTCGGTCAGGCCGCGGGTCTTGGCCGGGTCCACCGGGATGCTGGGCCCCATGCTGGTGGTCAGCGCCACCTTCCTGACGTAGCGGCCCTTGGCGGCGGACGGCTTGAGCCGGAGCACCTCGTCGATCGCCGCCGCGTAGTTCTCCACCAGGGCGCTGGCCGGGAAGGACGCCTTGCCGATGATGAAGTGCAGGTTCCCGTGCCGGTCCACCCGGAACTCGATCTTGCCGCCCTTGATCTCGGTGACGGCCCGGGCCACGTCCGGGGTGACCGTCCCGGTCTTCGGGTTCGGCATCAGGCCGCGCGGGCCGAGCACCCGGCCCAGGCGGCCGACCTTGCCCATCAGGTCGGGCGTGGCGACGACCGCGTCGAAGTCCAGGAAGCCGCCCTGGATACGCTCGATGAGGTCATCAGAGCCGACGTAGTCGGCACCCGCGGCGCGCGCTTCCTCAGCCCGGTCCCCGGTGGCGAACACCAGGACACGGGCCGTCTTGCCGGTGCCGTTCGGCAGGTTCACCGTGCCGCGGACCATCTGGTCCGCCTTGCGCGGGTTGACGCCCAGCCGGAGGGCCACCTCGACGGTGGGGTCGAACTTGGTCTTGGCCGTGTCCTTGGCCAGATTGATCGCCTCGGCCGGGCTGTACAGCCGGTCCGGGTCGATCTTCTCGGCCGCCTCACGGTAGGCCTTGCTGCGCTTCATCGCATTCTCCTCGTTACTTTCAGCGGAGGTCGTGGTCATCGGGCCAGCGCCTGGCCCTGCCACTGCGCCACCCCGGATGGGGCAGCACGGGTAATCCCGCGGGTTTTCAACCCGCCACCGCAACGGTTTATGCCACTGCTCAGCCACCGCTGAGCAGCACCGGACGGGTCAGCCGCTGACGGTGAGCCCCATCGAGCGGGCGGTGCCGGCGATGATCTTCTCGGCCGCTTCCAGCGTGGTCGCGTTGAGGTCGGGCATCTTGGTCTGGGCGATCTCCCGGACCTGGGCCGAGGTGACCGAGCCGACCTTGGAGGTGAGCGGCTCGCCGCTGCCCTTGGCCACGCCGGCCGCCTTCTTGAGCAGCTCAGCCGCGGGCGGCGTCTTGGTCACGAACGAGAACGAGCGGTCCTCGTAGATCGTGATCTCGACCGGGATGACGTTGCCGCGCTGGGACTCCGTGGCCGCGTTGTACTGCCGGCAGAAGTCCATGATGTTGACGCCGTGCGGGCCCAGCGCGGTGCCGACCGGCGGCGCCGGGGTGGCCGCGCCCGCCTGCAGCTGCACCTTGACAACCGCGGCGATCTTCTTCTTCCTGGGAGCCATTGGTTCCGGGTTCCTGTTCCTGTTCTGTGCCTGCAGAAAGACCGATCAGATCTTGGCGACCTGATCGAAGGAGAGCTCGACCGGGGTCTCCCGGCCGAAGATCGACACCAGCACCTTCAGCTTCTGGGTGTCCGGATTGACCTCGTTCACCGTGGCCGGCAGCGTGGCGAACGGGCCGTCCATCACGGTAACGGATTCGCCCGGCTCGTATTCCACCGAGGACCGGCGCACCGCCTCGGCCTGCGCGGCCTTCACCTCCGGCTCCGGCGCGAGCAGCGAGGCGACCTCATCCAGGCTGAGCGGCGACGGGCGGCTGGACAGGCCGACGAAACCGGTCACCCCGGGGGTGTTGCGCACCGCGGCCCAGGACTCGTCGGTCAGGTCCATCCGGACCAGGATGTAGCCGGGCAGTACCTTCTCCGACACCTGCTGCCGCTTGCCGCCCTTGATCTCGGTCACCTCGTGCACCGGGACCTCGATCTGGAAGATGTAATCCTCCATGTTCAGCGACTGGGTGCGGCTCTCCAGGTTGGCCTTCACGCGGTTCTCATAGCCCGCGTAGGAGTGCACCACATACCAGTCGCCAGGCAGCAGCCGCAGTTCGGCCTTGAACATGGCCACCGGGTCGTCGTCCGCAACGCCCTCGGCGGCCTCGTCCTGCTGGTCGCCCGCAGCCTCCCCGGCGAGGTCATCGCCGTCCTCGTCGTGGCCCGCCGCCGGCGCCGCGGCGCCGTTCTCGGTCGTGCCAGCCTCGCCGGCCTCGGTCTGGGCCGCGTCGGACGCAGCGTCGGCGCCGCTCAGGTCGGTCGCCTCATCACTGACGTGCACTTGGAACTCGGACACGATAGCTCTTTCCCTCTGCCTTCCTGGCACCGGCTCTTCTTAGTGGCACCCGCCGCCAGGATCCGATCGCGGCGCCGGTCCCCGCATTGCCGCGGCACCAGCCCCTGGCCCCGCAGCACCCCTGGCACCAGGGCTTTCCCGGCGGCAGGCTTCCTGTCACCCGGCCGTGCCTCCCGACACAGGCCCGTACCCGGCTGTCCCCCGGCGCATGCGCCAGATGGCTCAGCCCAGGACCGCGAACACCAGCTTGGTGAACCCGTAGTCCAGGAGGGTCACGACCGCCACCATGACGAGCACGAACGACAGCGCCACAGTCGTATAGGTGATCAGCTCCTTGCGGGTCGGCCAGATCACCTTGCGCAGTTCGGCGACGACCTGGCGCACGAACAGCGCAGGACTGGTCCGGCTGTCCTTAGCCGGGCCACCCGGCTTGGCCTGCCGGCCCTTGGAGACCTCGCCACGCGTCTGAGTCGCCATTTCCTCACCTGAACAACGCTGATCGGTGTACCAGCTGATACCACCGGCCCGCACCGTTAGCGCGGGCCGACCTCGCAGGGCAGGAGGGACTCGAACCCCCAACCACCGGTTTTGGAGACCGGGACTCTGGCCAATTGAGCTACTGCCCTATTGACTGCGGCGCGGTGTCAGCAGCCGGTGACGGCGAGGCGGGTGCCTGCCGGCGACCCAGCCCGGAGCCGCCGGACACCCTCGCGGGCATGCAGCCATCACCGAGTGGACCACCACCAGTTGATGAAGTCTACGTGGCCGGCCGCCCGCCGTCGAACCATGCGGGACAACCGGCCCGGCCGGATCGCATGGGCCGCCCGGCCCGGCCCCGGCCAGCCAAGCCGGATGTTCCCGGGCGGCCACGGCAAATCGCGATGCGGTCACTGTCGGCGAGGTGGGAGCATGGAGACATGACTGCAGCCCATCCGCGCATCTCAGCCCGGGTCTCCGCGATCGCCGAATCCGCCACGCTGGCCGTGGACAGCAAAGCCAAGGCGCTCAAGGCCGCGGGCCTGCCGGTCATCGGCTTCGGGGCCGGCGAGCCCGACTTCCCCACGCCCGGTTACATCGTCGAGGCCGCCCAGCGTGCCTGCGCTGAGCCGCGCTTCCACAAGTACACGCCCACTCCCGGCCTGCCCGAGCTTCGCGAGGCGGTCGCGGCCAAGACCGCGCGCGATTCCGGCTACCGGGTCAAGGCGAGCCAGGTGCTGATCACCAACGGCGGCAAGCACGCCGTCTACGAAACGTTCGCCACGCTGCTGGACCCGGGCGACGAGGTGCTGCTGCCCACCCCGTACTGGACGACCTACCCCGAGGCCATCGGCCTGGCCGGCGGCGTCCCGGTGCCGGTGCCCGCGGACGAGCGGACCGGCTACCGGGTGTCCGTCGCCGACCTGGAGGCGGCCCGTACCGACCGGACCAAGCTGCTGCTGTTCGTGTCCCCGTCCAACCCGACCGGCGCGGTGTACCCGCCGGAGCAGGTCGCGGAGATCGGCCGCTGGGCCGCGGAGCACGGCCTCTGGGTGGCCACCGACGAGATCTACGAGCACCTGGTCTACGGCGGCGCCACGTTCTCCTCCATGCCCGTGATGGCGCCGGAGGTCGCCGATACCTGCGTGGTGCTGAACGGGGTGGCCAAGACCTACGCGATGACCGGCTGGCGGGTCGGCTGGATGATCGGCCCGGCCGACGTGATCAAGGCCGCGTCCAACCTGCAGTCGCACGCCACCTCGAACGTGTGCAACGTCGCGCAGGCGGCCGCTCTGGCGGCGGTGTCCGGTGACCTGTCGGCTGTCGCGGACATGCGCTCCGCCTTCGACCGCCGCCGCCTGACCATGTCTTCCATGCTTAACGACATTCCCGGGGTGGTCTGCCCCGTCCCGGAGGGGGCGTTCTACTGCTATCCCTCCGTGCAGGGGGTGCTGGGCCGGGAGATCGCGGGCAGCAGGCCGGCCACCTCGGCGGAACTGGCCGAGGTGATCCTGGAGCAGGCGGACGTCGCCGTGGTCCCGGGTGAAGCGTTCGGGACCCCGGGCTACTTCCGGCTGTCCTGCGCCCTCGGCGACGAGGACCTCGCCGAGGGGATCTCCCGGATAGGCAAGCTGCTCAGCGACGCTCGTTGACTGTGCTAGCCCGGGGGGCCGACCCCCCGGAACCCCCCGGGATCACCGGCTCGGCGAGACCCCCGTCCGGCGGGCCTCCCCTGGCCGGCCAAATAGCCGGTGGTAACGCTTCTCCGGGCCAATACCGCCCGCTGGCGGCACTGCCCAAGGCGCACCTGCACCTGCACTTCACCGGGGCCATGCGGCACGCCACGCTGGTCGACCTGGCGGAGCGGCACCGGATCCGGCTGCCGGAGGCGCTGACGCAGGCGTGGCCGCCCCGGCTGAGTGCCGCCGACGAACGCGGCTGGTTCCGGTTCCAGCGGCTGTACGACATCGCCCGGTCGGTGCTGCGCACTCCCGAGGACGTGCGCCTGCTGCTCCGTGAGACCGCGGAGGACGAGCGGGCCGAGGGGTCAGGCTGGCTGGAGATCCAGATTGACCCGTCCGGGTACGGCCATCGGTTCGGCGGGCTGACGCCTACGGTGGAACTGGTGCTGGACGCGGCGCACGCCGCAGCCACCGAGACCGGGGTGGGCATCGGCCTCATCATCGCGGCCAACCGCACGAAACACCCGCTGGAGGCACGGACCCTGGCCCGGCTCGCCGTCCAGTACGCCGGGCGCGGGGTGGTCGGCTTCGGGCTGAGCAACGACGAGCGGCGCGGCGGCCCCGGGGAGTTCGCCGCGGCGTTCCGGATCGCGGCCCGGTCCGGCCTGCTGCTGGCCCCGCACGGCGGCGAGCTGTGCGGCCCGGCCAGCGTCCAGGCCTGCCTGGACGACCTGCGGGCCGACCGGATCGGGCACGGGGTGGCCGCCGCCGGTGATCCCAGCCTGATCAAGCGGCTGGCGCACGGCCGGATCACCCTGGAGGTCTGCCCGGCGTCCAACGTGGCCCTGGGGGTGGCCACCCAGCTCGCCGACGTTCCCCTGCATACGCTGCTCAGCGAGGGGGTGCCGGTTGCCCTGGGCGCCGACGACCCGCTGCTGTTCGGGTCCCGGCTGACCGCCCAGTACGAGATCGCCCGCCGGGTGCACGAACTGCCCGACACGGCCCTGGCGGAACTGGCCCGGATGTCGGTGCGCGGCTCGGTCGCACCGCCGGAGCGCGCCCGGGCCCTGCTGGCGGGCATCGACACCTGGCTGGCCGACCGCACCTGACCGGCGCGGCCGCGCCGGTCAGGGTGGACCGGGCAGGATCACGCCGGCCAGGTCCCGCCCCAGCTCCCGCCCCCGCCCCGGGCCCCGGCCCCGGGCGGGGCGCGGGCGCAGGGCCGGGGCCGGGGCTGGGGCGGAACGCGCTAGCGGACGGAGGAGCGCCAGCACGGGTACAGCTCGTCGATGAGGGCTTCGGTCTCCGGCGCCATCCAGGGCTCCGCCTCATCCAGCGCGGCCCAGTCGCACAGTTCCTCGCAAGCGGCGTGCAGCACGTCCAGCTGCCCGGTCGCCTCAGCGCCCCGCAGCAGGTCGCGCCAGAGCAGCTCATCGCCGGCGGCGAGCCGCAGCCCGGACCGGGCCGCAGCCATGGCGCCCTCGGCGTCCCCAGTCTCGAGCCGCAGCGCCGACAGCCGGTGCGCGGCGTCCGCGACCCGGGCCCCGGCCTCGTACTCCAGCCCTTCGGCAGCCAGCCAGGCATAGCGCGCCGGGTCGCGGCCGTCCAGGAACGGCCCGCTGACCTCCTCGAGTGCCCGGGCCAGGTAGCCCGCCTCGGGCGCGCTCCCGGGCGGTGCCAGCGCGGCGTGCCCGCTGAGCGCCTGGAACACCTGCCAGTCCACCCGGACACCGGAGCCGAGCCGGAGCCGCCCGGCCGGGTCCGCGGCCAGCTGCGGGCGGCCGATGCTGTCGGTGCCGAGCCACGCCGCAGCCTGCGCCAGGGCCGTGTCAAAGTCGGCGGCGCTGACCCCGCCGGGCCAGACCGCGGCACCGACCGCGCTCCGGGGCATGCCGCCGGGGTGGGCCGCGAGGTACACCAGCAGCTCGGTGAGCAGCCCAGCCTGGCCGGGGGGCACCGCGCCGGGCGCCTGCACGCCGACCGGGCCGAGCAGGGTGATCCGCACCGGCGGGGCGGTGCCCGGCGCCAGGTGCTCGCGGGGGGCCGCGCCTGCCGGCGGCGCGGACAGCAGCACGCCCTCGGTCCGAGCCGCCGCGTCGAACAGGTCGACCACGGCGTCGCGCTGCCGGCCCGGCACCAGCTGGGCCTGCACATCGAAACCGAGTCCCCCGGCCAGCAGCCGCCCCTCCGGGGTGACTTCCCAGGTCCAGGCCGCGCCGGCCACGTCGCCGGCGATCAGGTAGCCCGCCGCGGCCGCCTGGGAGGACCGCACCACAGAGAGCAGCTGACGGCACTCGAGCGGCGTGGGCGGGACAGCGCTGATCAGGTAGTGCGGCGTCCACGCCTCGGGGTCGATGCCCTCGGACCGCCCGGTGAGCACCGAGCCGATCCCGGAGGCGGCCAGCGCGCCGGTCACCTCGGCGGCCCGGGCCGATAGGAGGGGAAGCGCCTCGCCGAGCGTCGCCACCGCGGTGATCCGGTCCGGGGCGAGCCGCACCAGGTCCGCACCGAACCCGGCCAGGGTGAGCTGCATCCCGTCGGCCCAGCGGCTGGTGGCAAGCTCCAGGGCGATACCGGTCAGCGCCGCGGTGACCACGTCCTCCGGGCCGGTCACGGCGATCACCCCGTGCGCCGCCTCCAGGTTGACCAGCACCCGTCCGGCGCGGTCGGTGCCGATGGAGACCAAGCCCGGGAACAATGCGGCCGCCGCCCCCGCCTCCGCCCTCGGTATCCGGTCCAGCGCGGCGGCCGGCAGCCGCCAGACCTGGCCATCGCCCACCGCGGTCCACGGCTTAGGAGGGTGCAGGTCCGCAGGGGCGACCCACAGGTCGAGGTTGGCCGGGCTGAGATGGGCGGCGAACACCGTCGGCGGGGTCCGGCCGGAGCGGGTGAGCGCGTGCGACAGGTACCGCAGCCCGGTGTCCAGCAGCCGGGCGGACGGCTCCTGGGCCCCCCTGCGCAGCGCGGCCTCCGCCAGCGCCGCGGCACCATCTGGCCCGATGACCCGGCGGCCGAACGCCCGCTGCCACAACTGCGCACGCCGCCGCCGGCCGAGCGCGGCGAGCAGGCCGGAGGCGAGCAGCGCGGCGGCGGCCAGTTCCCGCGGGTAACTGAGCCCGGCGGCCCGCTGCCCGGCGGCAGAGCTGGCCGGCCCGTGACTGACGGCCGCCGCGGCTCCGATGGCCGCGGTCTCCCGGATGGGAGCGTCCTGGTCTGCGGTGTGCCTGCCCTCGCGGTGCCTGCCCTCGTGGTGCCCGGCCTCGTTGTGCCCGGCCCCGTTGTGCCCGGCCCGGTTGTGCCCGGCCTCGTTGTGCCCGGCCTCGTTGTGCCCGGCCCCGTTGTGCCCGGCCGGGGTGTGCCCGGCCTGGATGGCCACCGCCGGGGCGGCCATCCCGATCCCGGGCCCGTGCGCGTCCACGGGCAACTGCAGCACCCAGCCCGGGCGGATCAGGCTGGCGATGCTGAGCCTGGACCCGTCCGGCTGGATCCGGTCCGAGTTCAGCTCGAAGATCTCCCGGTACCGCCGGCCGTCGCCGAGGAACTTCTGTGCGATCTCCCACAGGCTCTCGTGGAACCGGCCGACCGGCGGCTGCACCACGTAGATCTTGCGTGTTCCGGGCGACCCTGGCCCAGGCAGCTCTGCTCCCGGCGACGCCGTGCCTGGTGATCCCGTGCCCGGCGCCCCCCTGCCCGGCGCCCGCCATCCCCGGCGACCCCCTGCCTGGCGACCCACCCCCCGGCGACCTGGCGGCTGGCGGCCCTGTGGCTCTCGATCCCTTTCCCGAGGCCGGCGCCACGTGCGGCTGTCCCACCGAAACGGGTAGCGGGGCCGGGACGGCATGCGGCCGGGCCGTGCCCGGCGGGCGGTGCGCCGCGGAGGCCGCGGCCCGGGGGGCCGGCGCGGCCGGGGCGCGGGCGGTGAAGGCGGGCGACAGCGCCGTCGCGGCGGCGAACAGCAGCAGCGCCGCGGTGACCAGCCGGTGCACCAGCGCCTGGGTGCCGCCGGCCAGCGGCACCCTGGCGGGCATGCCCGCGTTGCGCACCGCCGCCCTGACCTCGGCGATCACACAGCACACCAGCTGGATCCAGGCCAGCCAGACCAGCACGGACAGCGCCCGCAGGATGCCGTACACATCCAGCGGGCGGCTCAGGGCGGACAGCCGGGGCACGCTGTGCGGGACCGGCAGCCCGAACACCGTGACCAGGGCGTACGGGACACCCGCGGTGAGGGCGACCAGGGCGGCCACCGCGACCAGCCCGAGCAGCAGATCTCCTGGCGACCGGCGGCGGCGGGTCGCGGTCCGGTATGGCCGGGTCGGGCTCATCGGTGGTGCCATCAGCAGGGTGCTCCGGTGGTGATGCCGCACTGGGCGGTGGCGGATTCGCGGGCCGTCTCGGTGAAGCTGCCGAGGATGCCCGGGATGAGCGGCCGGGTGATGATGGTGACCTGGACCGTCGCCATGTTGGCTCCCTGTACCTGGCAGGCGTCCATGGCCGCGCTGGTCACCGTGTCCACGCCGGTGCTGGCCCCCTGGGCGTACCGCTGCACCAGCTGGCCGGCCAGGGTGCACGCACCCGGCCCGATCTGGGCCACCCCGGTGCTGCGCAGCGTCGTCACGTTGATATCCCCGGCGGCGGCCCGGGCGGCCTGCTCGGCGATGTCCGCGGCCCGCTGCTTCGCGTTCATGGCGATGCCGCCGTCCACGATGAGCGCCGTCAGGAAGACCACCGCGACGGCGAACACGACGGTGAACACGGCCACCGAGCCGCGCTCCCTGCTAGCCCGGGGAGTCAGCATCCGGGGCCCCGGCAGGTGAAGACGTCCAGCGGGGCTACGGCCCGGCCGGTGAACACCATGGCGGGCCGGAAGCCGAGCAGCGAGAACGGGCTCATGTTCACCGCGCAGGTCACGGTCACGGCCACGTCGTCACCCGGCTGGGCCAGCTGGCCGCCCGCGGGGTAGCCATCCACGGCCGCGCGCATGGTGCCGGCTTCACACCAGCTGGTGCTGCCCAGGTCAGCCTGGGCCGCCTGCAGCGCCGCCTGGCCGGCCTGCACCGGCGACGGGGCGATCGAGGCGGCCCGGGCCGCGTCCCGGGCCGCCCCGTCCAGGTGCCCCTGGGCTTCCACCACCCGGCCCGCCGCGCCCACCAGGAGCAGCAGCAGGACCAGCCCCGGGGCGACGATGGCCAGCTCCACCGACATCGAGCCGCGCTGGCCGCGAAGCCCGCGGATCCCCGGGCTTCTGCTCACCGGCCCTCCGTCTGTCATGCCGCCGCCCTCAGCCACAGCCGTGGGCGCCCGGGGACCGGAAGCATTCGACCGGGCCGCCGACGGTGGCGGAAACGGTCAGGTTCAGGCCGAAAAAGCCGAACACCGAGTAGCCAAGCGGGCCGCTCACCGTGACATACACGTTCGTCCGCGCGTTCCCGGACGCCTGGGCGGTGAGCTTGCTCAGCAGGGAGGTGTGCAGCCCGGTGTAGTACCGCGTGGCCGCCTGCTGTGCGGCACCCGCCCAGCCCGGGTTGGCCGCCGCCTGCTCCCGGGCCACCAGCGCCCCCGCCTGGGCCGCCGACAGGGCCGCCTGGCGGGCGTTGAGCCACAGCCCGAACTGCAGGATGAGCATGCAGATCATCAGCAGCGCGGGCGCCAGGACGGCGAGTTCGACCACGCTGGAGCCGCGCTCGGCCGGCGCCGACCGCGGCATTCGGCTGATACGCCATCGGGACATGCCGGTACCGGTGTCCGATCCAGTTCCGCTCAGCCGCCGCTGATCTTGGAACTCTCGTTGGTGACGAAGAAGTTGATGGCAGCCAGCACGATCCCGGCGATGCCGATGATGACCGCGGTGATGATGGCCAGTTCGACCGCCGAGGCACCACGATCGGCGTCCTGCCTGGCTTGCGACAGGCGGGCCAGCCGCGTGCCGAGGAAGGCCCACAGGAAGTTCAGCGTCGCGTTGAGGCTGCTCATCTCGATCCTCCGTTCTTCGGTCCATGCCGAGCGTCGTCAGGCGCCGAGCAATACCCCCACCACCGGATAGGTGAGGAAGATCAGGAAGCCGGCGCACAGCAACATCTGGGCGACCAGCATCGACTGGGACTTCTCCCCGGCCTCGCCCTGCAGGTCGGCGAGCTCACGACGGCGCAGGCTGGCCGCGCGGGCGGTCAGCGACTCGCGGACCTTGGCGCCGTCGTCGGCGACCAGGCTGAGCGCGGCGGCCAGGTCCCGGAGCTCATCGACCCGGACCTCCTCGCCCAGCGCGCCCAGCGCCTGCCACGGGGTCTGCCCGGTGATCCGGGCGTTGGCCAGCGCGTCGCGGAGCCGCCACAACGCCCAGCCGGAGCCGATCTCGCTGGCCGCCATGAGGGCCTCGGGGACGCCGCGCCCACCGGACAGGTTCATCGAGACCAGGTCAAGGAAGGCACCGATGGCGTGCCGGAAGTCCCGGCGCCGGGCGTCCGCCTTCTGCTTGACCTCCAGGTCCGGCAGGAAGAAGAACAGGCCGGCCAGGACCAGGCCGAGCCAGAGCGGGATCGCGAACGGGACGCGCAGGCCGGCCAGGCTGAGCAGGACCAGCAAGACCGGGCCGAGCAGGAAGCCGAAGACGCCCAGCAGCACCTTGGTGGCCAGGTAGTTCTCGAAGGACTTGCCGATGATCGACAGGTTGGCCCGGAGCGTGGGGAACTCCCAGCCTTGCTCGGCGCAGAAGGCCGCGAGGGCCCGGCCGAGCCGCCGGCGCAGCTCGCTCTCCCGCTCGTCCAGCGCCTGCCGCCCGGCCTGGCTCATCGGCGGGGCCGCCGCGTCGAAGGCCGCCACCTGCCGGGCCAGGCCGGCTTGCCTGCGCCGCAAGGCGAGCGTGAGCAGGAACAGCCCCAGCCCGGCCACCGCCCCGGCGAGCAGCGCCCCGGTCATGACGGGCTCCCTGCCCGGCCGGGAGCCGCCGGGGCGCCGCTGGCCGGGGCGCCGCTGGCCGGGACCGCGGCCTCGGACGGCGCCGCAGCATCCCCGGCGAGCAGGCGTTCCGGCGTCTCGAAGGTGGCCAGCCGGCGCATCCAGACGAAGCCGCCCGCGTACAGCGCGACCACGACGACGAGCACCAGCTGGCCGACCGCGCTGTCGTAGGTGTGCACGTAGGACTGGTTGAACAGGGCCAGGGCGAGCGCCAGCCCGACCGAGACGCCCACCACGATCTGGGCGCTGCGCCGGGTGGACCGGCGCTCCGCATTCACTTTCCGCCGCATGTCCAGTTCCTCGCGCACCGACTCGGACAGCGCGCCCAGCAGGTCCCGCAGCCCCGGCCCGCGCAGCCGGGCATTGATGATCAGCGCGGCGATGATCAGGTCCGCTCCCGGGTCGTCAAGGTCGGTGGCGAACCGGCGCAGCGCCTCGGGCATCGGCATCCGGGTGTGCAGCCGGTCCACCAGCCGGGTCAGCGGCTCCCGCAGCGACGGCGCCGCGGCCCGCAGCGAGGCGGGGATGGCCTGTTCCAGGCCGACCGCGCCGGCGATGGTGTCGCGTAGCGATTCGGTCCAGGTGGCCAGCGCCTCCAGCCGGGCGATGCTGCGCCGCTCGGCGGCGGCCCCGCCGAGGCTGCCCCAGGCCAGCGCGAGCAGCGTCACTCCGGCCGCGCCGACCACCCACCGGGTGAGCAGCAGCACCAGCAGGCCGGCCACCAGGGCCACCGCGCCACGCGGCCCGGCCAGGGCGCGCAGCCGGCCCTCCAGGGCCGCGGCCTGGCTGCCCGCTCGCCGCGGCGGCATCCCGCGCAGCGCCATCACGAGCAGCAGCAGCCCGCCGCCGGCGGCCGCGCCAAGCAGGATCGCGAGCACCGGCCCCGCCGCGAACAAGCCGGTCACCAGCTGCCTCCGCCTGGGCCGTACCCATGCGGGACCAGGTCGGCCAGGCAGGACACCGGGGCCCGGGGCACGGCCCGGCCGTCCGGCCCGGGCGCGAAGGCCTCGCTGGACAGCACCCGGCCATCCACGCCGGTCACTTCGCGGATGCTGCTGACGAAGCGGCGCAGCCGCCCTCCACGGGAGTAGTCGTTGCGTTTCTCGATGAAGACGACGAAGTCGATGGAGCCGGCGATGAGCATGTGCGTGGCCTCCATCGGGAGCCGCTCGGCGGACTGGATGGCGTAGGCCGCGATCCGGTTGAACACCTCGACCGCGGAATTGGCGTGGATGGTGGAAAGGGACCCGTCATTGCCCTGGGACATCGCGTTCAGCATGGTGACGATCTCGTCGCCGAGCACCTCTCCGACGATCACCCGGCTGGGGTTCATCCGCAGTGACCGGCGGACCAGCCCGGCCATGGTGATGGCCCCGTGACCCTCGGAGTTGGGCAGCCGCTCCTCGAGCGCCACCACGTTCGGGTGCAGTTCCGGGAGGTGGTCGATGCCCAGCTCCAGAGCCCGCTCCACGGTGATCAGCCGCTCGGTCGGCGGGATCTGGTTGACGATCGCGCGCAGCAGCGTGGTCTTGCCCGCGTTGGTCGCCCCGGCGATCATGATGTTCTTCCGTGCTGCGGTCGCGGCGGCGAGGAAAGTGGCCGTCTCGGGCAGCAGCGTGCCGTTGCCCACCAGGTCGGCCAGGAGCACCTTGCCCATCCGGGCCCGGCGGATGGAGACCGCGGGCCGCAGCGTCACGTCCATCACCGCCGACAGCCGGGCGCCGTCCGGCAGCCGGAGGTCGAGCTGGGGATGGGCGCTGTCGAACGGGCGGCTGGACAGGCCGGAGTAGGCGGCCAGTACCTGGACCAGCTCGACCAGTTCCTCGTCGTTCTCGGCGACCGGCTCGGCCATCACCTCACGGCCGTCCGCGTAGCCCACGAAGACCCGGTCGCAGCCGTTGATATCGACGTTCTCCACCTGCTGGTCATCCAGCAGCGGCTGCAGCCGCCCGACGCCGAACAGCGCCGCGTGGATGGCCGCCGCCAGGTCCTCTTCATCCTGGGCGTTGGCCGGGGCCCGGCCGACGCTGATCTCACTCCGCGCGTGGTCTTCCAGGACCCGGGCGATGAGAGCACGGGCGAACTGCCGTTCATCCTCGCCGGTCATGGGGGCCAGGCCGGCCGCCGCGTCGAGCCGACGCTGCTCGGCGAGGCGGTCTCCGACATCGCCGCGGAGCCGCTTGACGAGGAGGTGATCGACCATGTCACCACCCGCCCGGCGGGACGTGCGTCCGGGTGGCGACCCCGGCGTCCGGATACCCGTCCCACGGCGGCGCCGAGCGGGTCCTGGCCGGCCCGGACGGGGCACCGGGCGACACAGGCGGGACACCGGGCGACACAGGCGGGACACCGGGCGACACAGGCGGGACACCGGCCAGCCCAGACGGCGCACCGGACGCCGCCCCCGCGGCCCGGGCCCATCCGGGAGGAGCTCCGCCCCGCCGGGCACTCCCGGCCCGCCGGGGAACGGCCTGTTCCGGCCGGCCCGGGAGCGGCCCGGCGGTCACGCGGCCAGCCGCCGGGGCGGGCTCCTCTCCAGCCGCGCGGCCGGGCAGCCACCACGGGCCGGCCAGCTGCCCGGCGACCTCCCGGGCCGTCCTGATGAACAGGGACCGGTCCAGCTTCCCGCCCCACTCGCCGCGGAGCGCCTCCGCGCTCCGCGGCTCGAACGCGACCCCGCCGAGCATGCTGACCAGGCTGCCCTCGGGAGCGACCGCCTGGCCCACCTCAGTGACCGCCTCACGCAGTGCCCGGTGGTCGGCGATGAGCAGCACGCCTACCCGGCCCGGACGGCCGGTGCGGCGGCGGGCGGCCTGCGCGACGGCGGCGGCCCGGTCGCGCAGCCGCAGGACCTCGCCCAGGCTGGGCCGGGCCACCAGCACCACGGCCGCCGCGTGCGCGAGCAGGTCGTAGAACGGCCCATCGGGACCGATCCGGCCGCAGTCGGCGATCACGTCGGCCGCGGGCAGCCCGCCCAGAACCGTGCCGATGGTGCCCCACAGCGGGTCCAGCCCGGCGCCCTGCTCCGCGTTGGCCGTCCCGAGCAGCACGTCCAGGCCGCCGCGGAGCTTCTGGGCGTGGGCCCACACCTGCTCCGGCCGCACCCCGCGTCGGGCGGCCACCGCCATGCTGAGCAGCCCGCGCTGGGGGTCGAGCCGGCCACCGGCGGCGTCAGCCGGCAGCCAGCAGGCCACATCGCCGCCGCCTGGATCGCACTCGGCGAGCAGCACCGGCCGGGGCCAGACCGCGGCCAGCGCGATGGCGGTGGTAGTGACGCCGGGCGCGCCCTTGTCGGCGGCCACCGCGATCAGGGCCATGGTCAGCCGGCCCCGCCCGGCGACGGTGTGGCACTGCCGGTGCTGGCCGATGCCACCGGGCTCGCCGGCGCGCTGCCGGCCGCGGACTGGCCCGGGATGGCACCGGCCGCCGTTCCCCGGTGCCCCCGGCGGCGGCCCGCCGGGCCGCCCGCCCCGGACGAGGCTGGCCCGGACGAGGCTGGCCCGGACGAGGCTGGCCCGGACGAGGCTGGCCCGGACGAGGCTGGCCCGGACGAGGCTGGCCCGGACGAGGCTGGCCCGGACGAGGCTGGCCCGGACGAGGCTGGCCCGGATAATGCCCCGCCCGCCGGCAGCACCGCGATGCCCACGGCGCCGTTAGCCGCGTTGCAGGCCACCGGGCCGGCATCGGCCGGGTTAAGGGCCACCTGCACATCGGCCTGGGCACTGCTGCCCGAGGTGGCTGCCGGGGCGGCCACGGACAAGACCACCGCGCCCGCCGCCAGCAGGGCCCCGGACGTGCCCGGGCACGTCTCCTGGGCGTCACTCACCTGGTAGATGTCGATGTGATCGCCGTCCGCGAGCCCGCGAGGCAACTGCCCGTCCTTGAGGGCCAGGCCGAGCACCGCCTTCCCGGCCAGCGAGGCGCCGGCCGGGGCCGCCATGGCCCGGGTCAGCAGGGTGCCCGGCGGGATGGCACTGACCGCGGAGAACCGCGCCACCTGGGCGGCCTCGTCCCAGGGCACGTAACCCAGCCCGGTCCCAGCCGCTATCTGGACCTGCCGCATCGCGCTCAGCGGGATCGGCTGGCCGGCCCCGACCGGCGCGGACACCTCGATGGCGGCCACCCGCTTACCGCTCTGGATGACCAGGAAGCCCGCGCCCAGGGCACCGCCCAGGATCAGCAGGACGGCGAGGGCGGCCAGTGCCGGGCGCCGCTCCCGTGGGGCACCCGGCAGCCGCCGCGCCCGCGGCGCCGTCGGCTCCTGCCATATCGGATGCTGGTCGGCGCCGCCCGCGAGGGTGCGCGGCAGCGTGCCCCGGTCACTTGGCATTTCGCTGTCTCCCTGCTGATGACGCGCGCTGAACCGGCAGTACCCAGGCACCCGCTATTCACGGATGCGCCTTAACCATAAAGCCACAGGAGGCTACCCACATGGGGCATACGACGGAAACTCACCTTGTCGTGATAGAGCGCTACCGCCGGCCGGGGCGGCCGGTCATGCCTGGCCACCGATGAGGCCCTGGTGAAAGCGGTAACGGGCTCGCTGGCGGCCCGTTTCCTCTTACTCTGATTAGTAATTACGTACTAATCAGAATAGCGTTATCGGCCGATTATCAACTGGGCAACGAGCCTTGCCGGAAAGGCAGGCATTGGTAGAGTTCGCGCAGTAGCGCAGCCATCGAGGCGGAGGCCAGCGGCATGCGGGAAGAACCCGGCACGATCACGCTGGGCCGGGCCAGCCCGGCCCGGCCCGGAGCGGACACCCGTCCGTCGCGGGCCACTCGCCGCCGGCCCGGCCCGGGGCAGCAGCCCATCCCGGGACGAGAGCCGGGCCCGGGACGGCAGCCCGTCCCGGGACGGCGGGCCGCCCGGCCCAGGCGGGTCCCGGCCGCCGCGGGGCTGGTAGCAGCCGCCCTGCTCGCGGCCGGCTGCGGCACGGCCGCGCCCGGGACGTTCCGCCCGGGGAGCGCGGCGGGCGGCGGGGCCGCTCCGGCCGCGCCCAGCGGGCCGGCGGCCGGGGCGCTCACCTGGCCCCCGTTCGGCCGGGATGTGCACATCGTGATGCCCGGCTGGCTACCGGGGAATGGCGCGGAGGTACCGGCCGTGATAACGGCCAAGGATTTCCTGCTCGCGGTGCTGTACGCCGAGTACCGCGGCAATCAGGATGACCGGTGGGCCGGGTATGCGGCCGGGGCCGCCCGCAGCACGCAGCGGTCCATCCTGGCCCAGCCGGACGTGACTGCGGAATCGTTCACCGGGACCATCGTCTTCTCGCATATGAGCGCATTTCCTGACCCCGCTCTCCAGGGGGCGGTGGACGTCTCCGAATGCTTCGACAATGCGATGTCCGCGAACACCAGCCTGAGCACTGGCAAGATCATCTCCAGCCGGCAGCCGGGCGATCTGCGCTACTACCGGAATACGGATGTGGTGGCTGCCGTGAATGGCCGCTGGCAGGTGGTCTCCATGTACCCGGTCGTCTATTACCCGCAGGCGAGGGAGTGCAAGCCATGAGGAGATGGCGCGGCCCGCTGGCCGCCCTGGCCCTGGCCGGGACGCTGCTGCCGCTGGCGGCCGCCGGGCCGGCCAGCGCCGGGGCGGGCGTGGGCTGTACCGTCAGCACCTGCTCGGTCCAGCTCAGCGACCTGATCACGCTGAAGGGCGACTCCGGCGCCGCGGGCAGCGCCCAGGTCCCGCTCAACGTGCCCGAGCCGCCCTGCCTGTGGCAGCCGGTCGGGGATGCGGCCAGCGGCAGCCACTACATCCTCCGGCAGTTCGACGGCGCCGCCGCCCCGGGTACCCCGTTCGGCGTCTACGCCTCGGTTCAGCAGGCCAGGAGGCTGCTCGCCAGCAAGCCGGTACCGCCGGGCACCTGGTATGA
The DNA here is from genome assembly GCA_963829725.1 of uncultured Actinomycetes bacterium. GTDB lineage: Bacteria > Actinomycetota > Actinomycetes > Streptosporangiales > Streptosporangiaceae > RYN-230. Next base: position 872,993 of record CAWHJW010000005.1, read on the forward strand.
GCTGCCGGTCAACCCGGCGGCGTCCAAGGCGGTCCAGCGGGCCTGCTTCACCCTCCCGCTGTTCTTCTTCGCCGTGCCCGGGCAGGCCCCGCCCGTCCCGCCGGTCCCGCCCCGGACCCTGGCCGCCTACGCCTACAACCACATGACGATCCCGGCACCCAGGCTGACCATCAGCCCGGCCGCCCAGGGTTACGTCAACCTGGCCACCTACGTCTGGGGGCGGACCCGGCCGGTCAGCGCGGCCACGGGACGGCCGGACGCCTATGAGGTGATCGCCGCGCTCGGCGCCCAGACCGTCAGCGTGTGGGCCCAGGTGACCGGGGCGGGCGCGTTCAGCGTCGCGGTGAGCAGCGGGCACGGGACCGCGTACTCCGGGTGCGGCCGGGACGGCTCACGCTTCCCGGCCGGCCAGGTCCCGGCGAGCGCGGGCGGGGCAGGTACCCGGCCCGACTGCGGCGTGCTGTGGCAGGCGCCGGACGCCGCCGCCTCGGTCAGCGCCACCGTCCGCTGGTCGGTGACCTGGGGAGCGGGCGTGCTGGGCGGCCCGGGGAATCACCGGCTGCCTGCCATCATGATGACCGGGCGGACCCCGCCGCTGCGCGTCGCGGAGATCCAGAGCATCAACGGGGGCTAGGGATGCCGCACCGGCCGCTGCCCGGCGCGGCGCTGTCGGGAACCCTGGTCCCGGGCACCGTGCTGCTCGCCGGGACCGCCATGGCGGTCATGATGGCCCGCTTCGGGGCCAGCCCGGTGCTGCCCGCCTACTGCTACCTGGCCGCAGCCGGCGCCCTGCTCGCGGTCATCGACGCCCGAGAGCGGCGGCTGCCCGACCTGCTCACGCTGCCGTCCTACCCGGCCGCCCTGGTGCTGCTCGGGCTGGCCGCGCTGGCGGTCCCCGGGGGCGGCGCGCACTTCCGCGGCGCGCTGCTGGGCATGGCGGCCGCCCTGGCGGCCTTCCTGGTAGAGGCGTTCGCCTACCCGGCGGGCATCGGCTGGGGGGACGTGAAGCTGTCCGGGATCCTCGGCCTGTACCTGGGCTGGCTCGGCCCGGGGACGCTGCTGACCGGGCTGTTCCTCGGCTACCTGCTGGCCGCCGTCGCCGGGCTGGGCCTGATGGCCGTGCACCGGGCCACCCGGAAGTCCCAGCTGCCGTTCGGCCCGTTCCTGCTGGCCGGGACCCTGGCCGCGATCGCCGTCAGCGGCCTCGCCCCCGCCCTCCCGTGGTAACAGCGGCTAGGACTTCCACCAGGGGGCGATCCGGGCGGCGTCGCGCTCGCCCTGGGCGTAGCCGGCCCGGGCGGCGCCGGGCCGCACCGCCGGGTCCAGCGGGTTGAGGCCGAACGCCGCGACCGTCTCCTCGTCGGCGCTGATCACCTCGACCTCGGCCGCCTGGGCCAGCGCGGCCACCTGGGCGTCGAGCGCCGGGTCGGCCATCGGCACCAGGATCAGCACCCGCCCGAAGCCGGCGGCCAGGTCGGCGTTGACCGTGGACCGGACTCCCCCGTCGATGTACCGGCGGCCGCCGATCGTCACCGGCGGCCAGATGCCGGGCACGGCGCAGCTCGCGGCTACCGCATCGATCAGGTCCACGCCGGAGGCCCGGTCGAACACCCGGGGCTCGCCGGAGTGCGCGTCCACCGCGACCACGGCCAGCGCCCGGTCCGGCCAGGAGTGATCCGGCAGCCGCCCGGCGATCACCTCCCGCCGCCGCGCTTCCGGCACCGTGTCCGCCTGGAGCGCCAGCTCGCCGACCTGCCGCCGCTGGCCGCCCGGGTCAGCCGCGGCGTCCGCGGCCATCGTCTCCCAGGACTCCATCAGCGCGGCGACCCCCGCCGGGTCCGGGACGAGCTCAGCGGCCTGCCGGGCGGGCTCGACCTGCCGGGCCAGCAACTCGGCGACCGGGACTCCGCTGCCCACCTGGGCCGCCACCGTCGCGCCCGCAGACGTGCCGAGCAGGAAGTCCGCCGCCGCCACGTCCGCCCCGGCGTCCGCCAGCGCGGCCAGCACGCCGGTCTCCCAGGCGATGCCGGCCAGCCCGCCGCCACCGAGCACCAGGGCCCGTCCCGTCATCGCCCGCTCCTCACACTGTCACGCCCACGAGCACCGGTTCCACGGCCAGTTCCACGCCGAACACGTCACCGACCCGGTCCCGGATCTCCCGGGCCAGTGCCACCAGGCCGGCCGTGCTGGCGCCGCCCGGGTTGACCAGGGCCAGGGTGTGCTTGGCCGAGATGCGCGCCCCGCCCGGCTCACCCGTCCCGGGGTAGCCCTTGCCGAAGCCAGCCTGCCCGATCAGCCACGCGGCCGGCACCTTCACCTGGCCGGGACCGGCCGGGAACTGCGGGATCGGCACCTCGGGGCCGCAGTGCGCGGCCACCGCCGCCCGCAGCGCGGTGAACTGCGCGCTGTCCAGCGCCGGGTTGGTGAAGAACGACCCGGCGCTGCGGCTGTCCGGGTCCCCGGGATCCAGCAGCATGCCCTTGCCCCGGCGCAGCCCGAGCACGGCGGCGCGGACCGCGCCGAGCGGTGCCCGGTCACCCTCGGCCACTCCGAGCGCGCGGGCCAGTTCCGGGTACCGCACCGGCGCGGACAGCTGGTCGCGGGCCAGCCGGAAGGTGACCGCCAGCACCACGTACCGCCCGCTGGCGTCCCGCTTGAAGGCACTGGTCCGGTAGCCGAAACCGCAGTCGGCGGCGGCCAGCTCGGTCACCTCGCCCGCCTTGCGGTCATAGACCCGGACCGTGGTGACCGTCTCGGCGACCTCCTGGCCGTAGGCGCCGACGTTCTGGATCGGGGTCGCGCCGGCCAGGCCTGGGATGCCGGACAGGCACTCCAGCCCGGCCAGCCCGTGGGTCACGCAGCGGGCCACGACACCGTCCCAGTCCTCCCCGGCGGCCACGGTGACCGGGGCCGAGCGGCCATCCGGGTCTGGTCCGGCCCGCATGCCCGCGGTGGCCACCTGGACCACGGTGCCGGGGAAACCCTCGTCCGCGATGACCAGGTTGCTGCCCCCGCCCAGGATGAGCAGCGGCTCGCCACGGTCATCGGCGGCCCGCACCGCGGCGATGAGCCCGGCACCGGTGCCGGCCGGCACGAACCGGCGGGCCGGGCCGCCCAGCCCGAGCGTGGTGAAGCCGGACAGCGGCACCTGCTCACGAACGTCTGGCATCGGCGGCGGGTCCTCCACGGCAGGTCAGCTGCGGGGGCGTCAGGCGGGAAGGGTCAGGGCAGCCGGACCACGGCGCGGGCCCGGGTGAGCACCTTGGCCCCGGCCGCGCGGGCCGTCAGGGCCACGACGACCCGGTTGCGGTCCAGCTTCTCCTGCACCGTGCCGGTGACCTCGATGGTCACGAACTCGTCGGTGTCGGGGACGACGACCGGGGTGGAGAACCGGACACCGAACTCAGTCATCGAGCCGGGATCACCGGTCCAGTCGGTGATGTAGCGGGCCGCCTGGGACATGGTGAACATGCCGTGCGCGATGACGTCGGGCAGGCCAACCGACTTGGCGATCCGCTCGTTCCAGTGGATGACGTTGAAGTCACCGGACGCGCCGCAGTACTTGACCAGGCTGAGCCGGGTCACCGGGTAGCTGGCCGCGGGGAGTTCGGCGCCCGCCTCGACGTCGGCGTACCTGACCACCGCGGTCACCCGGCCTCCTCCGCGCCGCGTTCCACGATGATGGAGAACGCGGTGCACACCGGCTCGCCGCCGGTGGTGCGGATCTCGGTCCGGGTAGTCAGCATGACGTTCCGGCCGACTTCCCGGATGCTCTCGACGGTGGTCTGCCCGGTCACCACGTCACCGGCCCGCAGCGGACGGGCGTACTCGAACCGCTGCTCGCCGTGGACCACCATGGCGTAGCTGACGCCCAGGCCTGGGTCGGCGATGGCCGCCCCCGAGGCGCTCATGCTGACCACAATGGGGAAGGTGGGCGGGGCGATCACGTCGGGGTAGCCGGCCGCCACGGCGGCCTCCCGGTCCCGGTACAGCGGGCTGGGGTCACCGATCGCGTCGGCGAACTCAGCGATCTTGACCCGGCTGATTTCGTACGGCGGCGTGGCCGGGAAGGTCCGGCCCGCGTAGTCGTGGTTGACGGCCACGCTGCGTGCTAGCGCGTCTCGCGGTGCGCCCGGTGGCAGCGGCACCACGGGCAGTACTTCTTGAGCTCCAGGCGGTCCGGGTCGTTGCGCCGGTTCTTCCGGGTGATGTAGTTACGGCGCTTGCACTCCTGGCAGGCCAGGGTGATCTTGGGCCTGACGTCGGTGGCAGCCACGATGGAGTGCCTTTCTGTGATCGGCGGGTCCTGCATCAACTGTAAGCGCAGCAGTGTCCTGCGCGTACTGGGTAGCGGAGGCCGGACTTGAACCGGCGACACAGCGATTATGAGCCGCTTGCTCTGCCTGACTGAGCTACTCCGCCGCACGACGCTGAGCGCCCACAGCTTACAGGCAGACCCGGGTGGTCTGGGTAATCGATAAGCCAGGTCAGCCGGCGCCATGTCCAGCATGTCGAACGGGTAGTCACTGCCGTACAACACGTGCTCCGCGCCGACCATGTCGGTGCGGAAGCTGGACCGGGGCCACCGCCATGATCGCGGCCACGAACGCGATGCGGCAATTCGGCCTGCCGCTCGGGTGTGACCCGCGGCCTGGAGGGGAGCTTCCGGGCAGGGGATGATCCGGATCTCGGGGAGGACGGAGATGACAGGTTCACCGGCCACGGCGCCGGACAGGCTGGCCGGGCGGGTGGCGCTGGTCACCGGCGGCAGCGGCGGGATCGGCCAGGCGGTGGCCCGGCGGCTGGCGGTGGCCGGGGTGGCCGTCGCGGTCGGCTACGGTCACGGCCGCGAGGCCGCGGAACGGGTCGCGGCGGAGATCACCGGGGCGGGCGGCCGGGCCGCCGCCAGCGGCTGGACGAGGTGACCGCGACCGACTTCGACGAGATGATCGCGGTCAACCTGCGTGCGCCGTTCCTGCTGGCGCAGCGGGCCCTGCCCGGGATGGCGGAGCGAGGCTTCGGCGGGTCCTGTTCGTCTCCTCGGTGGCCGCGTTCACCGGCGGGATCGTCGGGCCGCACTACGCCGCCTCGAAGGCCGGGCTGCACGGGCTGACCCATTTCCTGGCCAGCCGGTTCGCGGGCAGCGGGGTGACCGTCAACGCCCTCGTTCCGGCCCTGGTCGCCGGGACCGGGATGCTCCCAGGGGACCCCGGTGAGCTGAGCCGCCAGGTCCCGGTGGGCCGGCCCGGCACCCCCGGGGAAGTGGCCGACCTGGCCATGGTGATGCTGCGCAACGGTTACCTCACCAGTCATGTGGTCTCCCTGGACGGCGGCATGCATCCCGCTAGTGGTCCATCCCATCGTCTGGCCGCGTGGCGCCATGTCGTTGCAGCAGACGCACGATCTCTTCTTGCTGCGCCCTTGACTCGGGCGAGCCGGTACCGCCACGGCCGGTGGTCCAGGTCGCGAGCTGGATCGGGGTCGAGCCGGTCTTGTTCATCCGGCCAGCATCAGCCCGCCGTCGAGGAGTGCGTTCACCGCAGCTGCGCGACGGGTGCGCACGGCACGGTGGAGTGGTGTGACCCCGCTCTTATCGGTGCCGTTCGGGTCGGCGCCCGCTTCGATGAGGCTGGTAATGGTCGCAGCCTGAGCGCCCGGGTTCCAGTTTTGCGACCCGGGAATGCCGTCGGCCGCATAGTGAAGCGGCTGAGCGCCACGGCGATTCCTTGCGCCGACGTCAGCACCCATGGTGATCAGCCGTCGAACGATGGGCAGTCGATAGGCAGCGGCGCCGATATGGAGCGCCGTGTCGCCGCATAGAGGTAGTGCTCGATCTCGGCCAGGTAGTAGTCCGTTGCCGCCTCGCGGGCGCCCTCCCCCGCCCGGGCGCTCGCGAGTGATCCTGACGTAGCGAGCAATCTCAACGCGGTGGCGCCGTCGTCGGCAACGATCGGGCGCACCAGCATCGTCAGCGCGGCCTCGCGGGCAACCATGGCGAGGTCAGTGTACTGCGATCACCGCACCCTCTTCATGGCCCGGTCGGCCATCTCCCCGCCGGGCGCTGCAGCCCCGTCGGGATTCCGTGATGGTTGCGAGCGCCGGCGCGGCGCGTTCTTCAGGAGAGTCCGTGAGGCGCGGCCGCACCTCGCCGAGCACCGGCCCCCCAGCCACTGGCCCCGAGCCACTGGCCCCGAGCCACTGGCCCCGAGCCACTGGCCCCCCCGAGCCACTGGCCCCGAGCCACCGGAACCGACCGCACCCGGAGCCTGAGCCTGCTGGGGCCCCGGGCGCATAACCCGCCGCTCGCATTCGTGACATACCCGAACATAGAATGCGCACGGGGCCGACGAGGATGAGAACCGGACAGATGCAACACCACAACTCGGCATGACGGACGTACGCGCGCTCACCGAGGCTGACTGGCGCAGGCTCCGGCTGATCCGGCTGCGCGCATTGCGAGATGCGCCGAATGCATTCATTTCAAGCTACTACCACGAAGCCGGGCACGATGCGCACTGGTGGCGTGAAGGGCTGAGCAAGGATACCTGGCTTCTTGCATTTCGCGCCGCGACATCGATCCAGCCTATCGGCGTGATATCCGCGACCCTGGGGTTAATTGATTCGTCACCACACCCGTACCTCAACTCGCTATGGGTCGCTCCTGCGCATCGCCGACGGCACGTCGCCCGGAATCTCCTCCATGCGGCCCTGGAACACGTGGCCGAAGCAGGTGCAGACGCCGTTTCCCTGTGGATCCTGGACGGCAACGAGGCGGCGCTGCGACTCTACCTGGCCGCCGGGTTCACCCCCACCGGGCACCGGCAGCTCGTCCCCGGCTCCGTGAACAGGCACGAAGAACGGCTAACTAAGCACCTGCACCCGGACGGCAGATGACCGGCAACGCAGCCGCGGACGGAATGCGCCTCGCGCACAGTTACTGTCCGGGAATGCCCGGCCGGCGTGTGGCCGATTACCCGCACACGCCGGCCGGTTCTCACCTACTTGATCACATGATGCAGACCGTCGAATACGACGATCGCACCAGAGGTGATCAGCACCATCAGTATGATGGCCACGATCAGCAAGGCAATCCGAAGAGCGGCACGCCAGAAAATTGCCATGACGATCGCTGACAGTATGATGAGTATTTGCATGACCGACTCCCTGGGACGCCCTTGTAAAGCGAGCCTGGTCAGTCCTGGCTGCCGTCCGGCTGGACGGAACGGGCTGGTGTCAGGCCGGGAGCAGAAGAGTCGTGATGGAGATTGGTGGCTCCGGGCCATCACCCGACCGGGCGGGCGACTCCGGCCCGTGCCCGGGACTGGCCGGCCGGGGCCTTAGACCCTGGTGAGCCGGGGCACGGAGCGTTACCATCAAGGAATCACGATCTTTGCTGGCAAGAGGTCGCTGATCACTGGGCCGATGCTGCATATCGGCCCAGTGCCGTTTCCGCGCCTGGGTTCGACCGGGCCCTGGCACTAACAGCGGCGGCGGCCCGCGAGGCTGGCCGGCGCACCAGTGCCCGTGCTGGCGACCCCGCCCATCCTGAGGCAGCGGGAGCTTCCGGCGGCCTAGCCGCGTTCCCGGCACCGGCCGAAGGCGCCGCCCGTCCGGTATTCCGGCATAAGGCATGATCCACCACCCCGGCGATGCCACTTAGTTCTAGCCGATCTTCAATAACTTTCCTGATGTTCAGTAGATTCAAGTAAAATTTACTGATATCAAATTGAGACTTATGTATTATGGTAGGCACGAGCGATCTCGGCCGTCAATCAGTTACGCTGCCGCCTTAGGCGCCTCGTCTCATGTGAGCCAGGCACTCGGTCCATCATCGCGGTGTGCTGATTCAGGAGGTGACCAGCGGTGCAACCTGCCCCTCCGGCGCTCCTGGAACTCGCCCAGCGCCTCCGTCAACTCCGTGAAGAACGGTGGCCCGATGTGCGGCTCACCCAGGCGGCCCTGGCCCAGGCCCTGAGTGGCGGCCGGTCGCTGTCGGCCGCCACCATTTCCTCCTGGGAGAGCCCCGTCACACCCAAACTGCCGCCCCGCGAGCGGATCCTGGCCTACGCGACCTTCTTCGCCACCCGCCGATCAGCCGAGGCGATGACCGTCCTGCCGCTGGACTCCCTGACCGCGGACGAGGTTACGGCCTATCACGAACTTGAGGCCGAGCTCACCGCACTCCGGGACGCCGCCCGGAAGCCCTCACTGAGTGAGCACATAGCGGTCCGGAGATCCTGGCATTTCAAGGATATCGGCCCGGTCACCCTGGTGTGCGCGCAGCTTCCGGAGAAAGACACCGTATCGTTGGCCAATCCTGCGGACCCCAACTATACTGAGCTGCTCTCCTACGCCGACCTGGACGCCCTGGTGGAGCTGTGGGGACATATCCGGGCAGAAAACCCGGCCATGGACGTGTTCTACACAGCCTCGTCCAAGGTTTCCCCGGATGACCTTTCCGGTCATGTGGTACTTCTCGGCGGGATCGCCTGGAATGAGCTGACCGCGCGGTTCACGGAAATGACCGGCCTGCCCGTCCGGCAGATCGAGGACGCGTCCCTCACGTCCGGGGAAGTTTTCGTTGTCAAGATCGACGGCAAAGAGCATAAATTCCTGCCGTCCTGGGGAAGTAGTGACCAGCGCGAGCTTCGTGCCGACGTAGGGCTACTGGCCCGGGTGCCCAACCCGCTCAACTCAAGCCAGACGCTGACGATTTGCAATGGCATACACAGTCGCGGGGTACTCGGTGCGGTACGCAGCCTCACGGACGCCCGCCTACGCGATTCCAATGAGCGGTACATCGCAGCCAACTTCAGGAACAGTGAATCCTTTGTCATCCTCATGAGCGTACCAGTCTTCGAAGGACAGGCAATGACGCCGGAATTCAAGAATCCAGACATCGTTCTTTACAAAGCATCCGTGGGTGATCATAGGTGAACGCTCAATCGGTTCCCGCTCTCCCGGCTACGAGGCAACCTAGGTGACAGACGATCACCGGACCGGCATCTGGCAGCACAGCACGCATGACGAGCTGGTCGGACGCGCCGGGTCGCCGACCACGCAACTCGGCCTGCGCCACCTCGATGCCATCATCGTGCCCGCCTCCCGGCCCGCCGCTAACTTGGACAGCGCCATCTCGCTGGCGCGCGCGACGCACAGCCGGCTGCTCATCCTGTGCAGCCGGGAAACCGAGGCCGCCGCAGTGCACCAACTGCTGGACTCGCGCTTGTTCACCCAGGCCGTCGTCATCGGCCTGCCACCGGAATACACCCACCCGCTGCTCGATTTTGCGACTGCCGGCCTGGCCTCCGCGGCTGATATGCCCAAGGCCTGCGCCGCGCGCAATACCGACCTGAGCATGAAACGTAACCTGGGCCTAGTCATCGCCCGCATGCTGGGCTGGCAGAGCATATTTTTCATGGACGACGACATCAGGGATATCAGTCCTGCCCATCTGCTCAGCACCGTAGCCATGCTCGGGCGCTACAGGGCCGTCGGAATGAGGGTGGCCAGTTTCCCGGATAACTCCGTCGTCTGCCACGCGCACCGGGAGACCGGAGAATTCCAGGATGTCCTGGTGAGTGGCTCCGCGCTGGCCGTCGATTGCACCGCGCCGCTCAGCTTCTTCCCGGATGTTTACAACGAAGACTGGCTGTTCTTCTACGACGACGTGGCAGCGGGCCGAGTCGGCTCCTCTGGCCTCAATGCGACCCAGCTACGCTACGATCCGTTCGCGGACCCCACGCGGGCCACCGGGCAGGAATTCGGAGATGTGCTGGCCGAGGGCCTGTATGCGCTGCTGCATCGAGGGCGCGGATCCGATTCCGCCTCGCGGGAGTACTGGCAAGAGTTCCTGGAGGCCCGCAGAGAATTCCTCGCTGCCATCATCGACCGGGTGGATGCGGCGCCAGCACATGTGCGGGACAAGATTATTGCCGCGGTACAGGCGGCCCACAAATGCTCGCTGGACATAGCACCGGACAAATACGTGCGTTACGTCGAGGAGTGGCGCCGCGACGTCAGGCGATGGCAGGAGGCATTCTCGGCGGTACCCCGGGGACTGACCGTCAGCGAAACGCTGCGCCGGCTTGACCTCACGGCGGCCGCGGACGGCGGGATGGTGCGGGGCATCAGCGAACGCCTGCACGAGGAGCCGGCCCCGCCCCGGCCCGGGCCGGTGCTGGCTCCGTACATCGCGACACTCGACGGGCTATCCCGGGCCACCCCGGTCCTGGCCCGCGCTCAGCACGCACCGGTAGGCGTGGCCCCTACTGCTCTGCTGGAGCGCGAGACCCCATCCCCGGAAGATGTGGAGGCCGTCGCGCCGGAGGCTTTGCCCGGCACCCAGCTGCTCGCTCCCGAAGCCAGGGCGGATACCGGCCGTGCCCGGCCCCGCCATCCTGTGCTGGCTGGCTCACCCTTCGGGGTCGGATCAGGTGCGCAAGTGCTCGGCGGGATCGCCATCTGCACCGCGCCCATCCTGGGCGCGCTCGCCGACGAGATCGGGGTGGACGCCGCTGTGGGCTTCGTCCCCCTGATCGCCGTGGGCTGCGCCCTCCTGCTGTTCGCCGGCCTGGTGGTGGACGGCGGCTGGCCGGGGCGGCAGCGTCCCGGCTGGTGGCGGGGCAGACGCGGCCGCGCGTCTAGCGGCCGGCAGGCATAGCAGCCGCCGGGCGTAGCAGCCGCCGGGCCTAATGGCCGGGCTGGATCACGCCGGAGGCCACGAGCCGGGCCCGGACATCGTCACGGCGTACTCGGCCGCCCGCTCGGCACCAGGTAGTCCGCGGCCGCGACGGCCAGCACGACCAACGCTGCGCAGACACTGAGCAGCAGGGCCGACACGTGCGGGGCCAGCGCGCCTAGCGCGGCCAGGGTCAGCACGCCGCCGGCCCGCGTCCAGGACAGCCGCCCCCAGACGACCAGCTTGAACGCGGCGTGACCGAGCAGGAACAGGGCCGTGCCACCGAGCAGCATGAACGACACCGGCGCCTGGCCCACCACGCCCGGGTTATCCAGCACGACCTGGTCACCCGCCGCCACCACGATGACCCCGGCCACCATGATCGGGTGGATCAGGTGGTACGCCGAGCGGCCCAGCCGCCCCGGGTCGGCCGAGCTGGCCACGATCCGGGCGCCTTCCTCCGCGCTGCGGTGGAAGTACAGCCACCACAGGCCGGCGCTGGCGGCAAACGCGGCCAGGAAGGCGGCCGCCCGGCCGGCGGTGACCGGGTTCGCCGACAGCTGCGCCCCGGTCACCACGATCGACTCGCCCAGTGCGATGAGCAGGAAGGCCTGGCACCGTTCGGCGAAATGGTTGCCCTCGATGGTCCAGTCCCGGGTGGTGGACCGGCCCAGCCCGGGCGTCCAGAAGCCGGCCAGCCCGCCAAGAAGGTCCACCGCCACCGCGGCCAGCCATAGCAGTTCCCGGGCGTGCCCGGCCACCAGGCCGCCCGCCACCGCCAACGTGCCGCTGAGCACGCACCAGGCCAGGATGCGCTCGAAGTTGCGCTGCAGCCGGTCGCCGCGCAGCCCGGCCACGGCGAAGGCACTGCGGCCGATCTGCATGACCGCGTACGCCCCGCCCACGGCGAGGCCCCAGCCGCCGAACGCGGACGGCAGGCCGGCCGACATGACCAGGCTGACGAGGGCCAGCGCCAGCAGCATGAGCAGCACCGGGGTCCGGTCCGGGTCCAGCCAGTTCGTGACCCAGGTGGTGTACGCCCAGGCCAGCCAGACCATGGCGAACAGCAGCAGGGCGCGGAGCGCGCCGCCCGCGGTGGGGTAATGGATCAGGTAGTGCGACAGCTGGGTGACCGCGAACACGTAGACCAGGTCGAAGAACAGCTCGATGTTGGTCACCCGCGCGGCTGCCCCGGGCGGGCGCAGCAGATCCCGCGGCCGGGCCCGGACGGCCGTGCCCTCCGCGGGCATCGTCACCCGGCGTCCGGGGCGTGGTAGTCGGTGTTCCGGTCCACTTCCAGGTAGACGTCCATGCCGACCGGGCGCCACTGCTCTTCGGCCAGGTGGCCGAGCAGCCCGGCTGTCCGGGCCAGCAGCGCGAACCCGCGCAGCAGCCCGAGCGGCAGGCCCAGGTCGGCCAGGACGGCCCCGCAGGTCCCGGCCCCGTTCAGCGGCAGGGTGCGGCCGAGCACCTGCGGGTGCACCCGGCCGACCGCCGCGAACAGCCGCAGGTGCGGCCCGAGCAGGCCCTCCTCGGCGGCGATCCGGTACAGCGCTGGGGTCCGCGGGTCGGTGACCTTGTGCACCGGGTGGCCCAGCCCGGGCACGAACGCCCCCGAAGCGCGGGCCCGCTGCACGGCGGCCAGCGCGATCGCATCCCAGGCCGCGTCGCGGTCGTCACCGGCGGCAGGCACCGCGTCGCCCGCCTCGGCCAGCGCCGCGGCCAGGAACGCGCCGCAATCCTCGGTGACGCCCAGGAACCGGGACCCGCCGCCGAGCAGCCCGGCCGCCAGCGCGCCCTGGACCGAGTCGGGGGCACTCAGGTAGGTGAGCCGGGCCGCGATGGCCGTCGGGGTGAACCCGTGCTCGGCCAGCGCGACCAGCACCGCCTCGAACACCCTCACCTCAGACGGCGTCGGCCGGCGCTGTGTGACCAGCCAGAACGCCAGTTCACCGAACGACACCTGGCCCATCAGGTCGGCCGCCAGGTCATGGCCGAGCACGGTGATCGTGTCGGCATCCGAGTCGCCGAGCGAGGTGGGATAGGCGCGGCGGGTGGTTCGTTCGGTCATATGGTCTCTCTCCATCGCTAACCGGTACCGGCGGCGCACGCGCGCGCCAGCCCAGCGGCCGGCGCAGGTGAGCAGCCCGGTGATCACCTGGTCATTATGACCGGGCCGGCTGCCCGGTCCCCGGGCGCTGGGCCGCGGGCGAGCCGAGGGCCCGGGAGATGCCGCGGGCGGCGGCCCGGACCGCCGGGGCCAGCGCGGCCGGCTGGGCGCCGTCGGCGTGCACCACCAGGGACAGCGCGGCCACCACCCGGTCCCCGGCCGCCCGGACCGCCGCGCCCACGGACAGCGCGTCCATGGTCACCTGGCGGTCGCTGACTGCGTACCCGCGCCGCCGGACGTCCGCGAGCACCCGCCGCAGCTCCCGCGGCTCGGTGACCGTCTTCGCGGTCCAGCGCTCCAGCGGGCCGGTCAGCACCTGCTCCTGGACGTCGGCGGGGGCGTGCGCCAGCAGCACCAGCCCGACCCCGGTGGCGTGCAGCGCGAACCGGCCGCCGACCCGGGTCAGCACCCGCACCGCGTCCCGGCCGGCCAGCCGCTCCACGTACACGACGTCCAGCCCGTCCCGCACCGCGAGCTGCACGTTCTCGTGGGTCGCCTCGTACAGGTCCTCCATGTAGGGCAGCGCGATCTCACGCAGTCCCAGCCCGCGCGGGGCCAGCGCCGCGATTTCCCACAGGTGCAGCCCGATGTGGTAGGCGCCGTCCGGCCCGCGCTCCAGGGCGCCCCACGCGGTCAGCTCCCGGACCAGCCGGTGCGTGGTGCTCAGCGGCAGCCCGCTGCGGCGGCTGAGCTCGGACAGGGTCAGCTCGGGGCACTCGGGCCCGAACGCGCCCAGCACGTCCAGGACCCGGCCGCACAGCGACCGTGGTGGCAGCGGGGCTGGCTCGCCCATGGGCTCCCCCGGAGTGACGTCGTGCTTCATTATCGGCGGCCGCCCCGGCGGTCAGAGGCCGAGGATCAGCGCCGGGGTGACCGCCCGGGACACGCAGATCATCATGGTGTCCCCCGCCGCCCGCTCCGCCGCGGTGAGTACGGTGTCCCGGTGATCCGGGGTGCCGGCCAGCACGGCGGTCTCGCAGGTGCCACAGGTCCCCTCGGTGCACGAGGACAGCACCGGCACCCCGGCCGCCTCGGCCACGGACAGGATCGAGGCGCCCGGCGGGACGGTCAGGGTCAGCCCGGACTGGGCCAGTTCCACCTCGAATGCCCGCTCCGGCCCGGCCGGGGCGGCCAGCGGGGTGAACCGCTCCACGTGCAGCGTGCCCTCCGGCCACCGGGCACAGTGCTCCGCCACGGCGTCCAGCAGCGGGGCCGGGCCGCAGCAGTACACCAGCGTCCCCGGCCGGGGCTGGCGCAAGATCGCGGCCAGGTCGAGCAGGCCCGTCTCGTCCTGGGGGCAGAGCCGGACCCGGGACCCGTACCGCTCGCTGAGTTCGGCAACGAAGGCCATGCTGGCCCGGCTCCGGCCGCCGTAGGCCAGCGCCCAGGCCCGGCCTTCCTGGCCGGCCGCGGCCAGCATCGGCAGGATCGGGGTGATCCCGATCCCGCCCGCGATGAACAGGTAGCGGTCCGCGGGCAGCAGCGGGAAGTGGTTCCGCGGCCCGCGGGCCGTGACCGCCACGCCCTCGTGCAGCGCCCCGTGCACGTGCGCCGAGCCGCCACGGCCGGCCGCCTCGCGCAGCACCGCGATCCGCCAGGTGCCGCGGTCCGCCGGGTCGCCGCACAGCGAGTACTGGCGGACCAGGCCGGGGCCGAGCTCCAGGTCGATGTGCGCACCGGGCGCCCACGGCGGCAGCGCCGCCCCGGCCGGGTCCCGCAGGTCCAGGGTGATCACGCCGTCCGCGGCGGATGCCCGCCGGGCCACGGCCAGGGTGAGGGCCGGGGCTGGGGCGGTCACCGGGCCGCGGCGACCAGGCCGGCCGGGGTGCCAGAGGCGCCGGCCAGGCCGGCGCCTGCACCGGCGGTGTCCGCCTGTGCCGCCATCCGGGCCAGCATCCGCCGGGCGGCCAGCCCGCCGGTGTCGATGTTGATGGACAGTTCCTGCACCCCGGGCGGGTTCGCGGCGATCACCCGCTCGAGGGTGTTCAGTGCGGTCACGTCCTGCAGCACGACGGTCCGGTTGGAGTCGTGCAGGAACGCGGACACCTCCGCATCGCCCAGCGCGAAGTCCCGGGCCACCGCCCAGAAGTCATAGGTGGTCGTCGCGGTGGACGGGGTGATCGCGTACACCACCTCGACGTGGAACCCGTCCGGGTCGGTCCCGTCCGGCCGGGGCAGCACCCCCGCCGGGGCCACCCGGCTGTGCAGCAGGTACAGGCACGGCGGGTGGTACTCGATGTCCTGCCACCGCACGATCCGGCCGGTAATCCCGGTGGACTGGGCGTAGAACGGTGGGCAGGCGGCGTCGTCCATCCGGCGGGACACCCGGACGGTCCCGGCCTCCTCGTCGGCCTCGGTAGTGATCGGCGTGTCCGCGACCTCGGGCGTGCCGATGTAGCCGCCGTGCAGGTAGGTCTCGTGCGACAGGTCGAGCAGGTTGTCCACCAGCAGCTCGTACCGGGCCGCCAGCGGCTCCATGCCGCGCACCGTGGCATACCGGTCGTCGGCGAGCCACGGCGCGCGCGGGATGAGCCCGGGGTCCGCCCGGTCCGGGTCCCCGATCCACACCCAGACCAGCGAGTCCCGCTCGGCCACCGGGTAGGCGCCGACCCGCGCGGTGCGCGGGATCCGCCGCTGCCCGGGTACCGCCACGCACCGGCCGTCGGCACCATAGGTGAACCCGTGGTAACCGCAGACGATCGTGTCCCCCTGCAACTGGCTCTCCGACAGCGGGAAGTGCCGGTGCACGCAGCGGTCGGCCAGCACCGCCGGCTGGCCCGCGGTGGTCCGGTACAGCACGATCGGCTCGTCCAGGATGGTGCGGGCCAGCAAGGCACGGCCGATCTCTGCGGAGTAGGCCGCTACATACCATTGGTTCCGAACGAAAGGCATTCCCGGCTCCCTCGCCTCACTCCGGCGCCGCTCCGCCGAGTGCAGGCACGCCGTGCGGCCGAGTGTGCGCGCGCTGCACGGGCCGGGTCAGCCCTCCCTTCCGCCTCGTGGAAGACGAAGTGCAATTCGTGCCCGCCTCGCGCAGCTCGCCTATCCCCCGGGCCCGCCCCACCCGGCTCGCCCCGGTGGGACTGATGTCGCTGGCGGGCGGTTCAGGCTTTCGTGGCGGAGATCTGCAACCGGACGTAGTCCACGGCGGGCTCGGGCAGGCGCTCCGCGACGGCGCACGGCCGACCGGGAGGCAGAGAGCTTCCGGCCACCCTGCCCCGGGCGATGATGACCTCGGGCGGCGTGTCCAGGTGCATCCCGGCCAGGCCGTCACGGGCCCGGGCCAGTACCTCGCTGTCTCTCATTGCTGGCCTCCACGCTGGTGCGAATCAACGATTCAGGACGCTGGACCGTGGCGAGGTACCCGGACGGTGAGCAGGCAGCTGCCAGCGGGCGAGCAGCCGGCGGCGGGCGCCCCGCTCCTCGTCCGGCAGGTCTTGTTGGCTGAGCACCTCGAACTCCGGGGGCAGCAGCGCGGCGGGCTCCTCCGGGCGCAGGCACCACGCGGCGGGCAGCCGGGGACGGGCCTGGCGTGCCTCCGTGGTGAACGCCTCCCAGCCGAGGACGCCGCCGGGCGCGACCGCCGTCACCGCCGTGCCGAATACCGCCGGGTCCCAGAACCCGGTGCACAGCACCAGGGCGAAACTCCCGGCCGCCGGCCGCCATCTGGCCAGGTCGGCGTGCACCAGGGTGACCAGGCGGTCCAGCCCGCGGCGGCGCGCCTCCTGGCCGAGCAGGCCGAGGGCCACGTCGGAGACGTCCACCGCGGTGACCCGCCGGCCGGCGGCCGCCGCCAGCAGCGCGCCGCCGGATGGCCCGCTGGCCAGGTCTGCGACCGGACCGTCCGGCAGGGCGAGCCGCAGCGCCGCCGCGGCCAGCGGGTGCGGCCGGAACGGGACGTCCGGGCGCCTGGCGTACTTCGCGTTCCACCGCTGCCGGTCCGGATGGCCGGCCAGCCCCTCACCGAAAGCCGCCACGCAGCGCAGGCTAGCCGCTCGGGCCACCGGTCCAGCGGAACTTTCACGTGCCGCCGGCCCGGAGCGCTCCGCTGACCTGCGACCAGGAGAGGCCGCCGGGGCGCGGCTTGCGGCCTGGCGGGCGCGGAGCGACGGTGACGAGGCCAGCGCGGCGCCGGGCGGAACGGCCCGGCGGCGGGCAGGCAGCAGCGGACCCAACCCGGGAGGCGGACCATGTCCCACCTGCGAGCACGGCTGCTGGCCCTGGCCATGCTCGGCGGCTGCACCCTGCTGCTCGCCGCCCAGCTGCCGGCCAGTGCCATCGACGTCGGCGGCGGCTCGTCCCCGGTGACCGGCAACGCCACCTGGTTCAGCGGCCTCGGCTCACCGTACGGCGGCAGCGGGCTGCCCCAGGCCAACCTGGACAGATCGGCGACTACTGCACCGGGACGAACGACGGGGCGCCGAACGAGCCGTTCTGCCGGAACGGCTCCTGGGTGAGCGACGCCTACAACGGGGCGACGCTGGACATGGTGGTCGCGGACAGCTGCGACGACGGGAACGCCTGGTGCAAGGACGACCCCTACGGGGACCTGGCCCAGAACTCGCTCAACCAGTTCATCCTGAATGGCCAGCCGGTCGGCAACATGTACCCGAATCACTGGAACAACCGTCAGGTGACATGGCAGTTCGTGCCGGCCCCGAATTACAGCGGGGATATCAGCATCGGCGCGATCCAGGGCGCGCAAACGTACTGGCCCGCGATCGCAATCTCTCATTTGCCCAACGGCATCCACGGCGTGCAGTACTACGCCAACGGTGCCTGGTCGAGCGCGCAAATGGACTCCGACATGGGTGACGACTACATCATCGCGCCCACCACCGGGGCCGGGACGGCGGGCACCCAGTACCAGATCCGGGTGATCGACGCGTCCGGGAGCCTGGTGAACAACGGGGAGGTGTACAGCTTCTCGCTGCCGGCCGGCTGCACGAACGGGTGCCCGGCGGCCTACACGCCGATCAGCTAGACCAGCTCCGGCGGCGGCTCCTCCACCCCGTCGCCCAGTCCCAGCCCGAGCGCCGGCCCGACCGGCGCGAGCCCGAGCTCCAGTCCCAGCCCGACCGGCAACACCCAGCCGTCCGGGTCCTGCACGCTCACCGCCTCGGTGACCAACTCGTGGCCGGGCGGCTACCAGCTCCAGCTCACCGTCACCAACCACGGGACCGCGCCCAGCAGCGGCTGGACCGCTGGCTTCTCGTTCGCGGACAGCGCGGAGAGCATCACCAGCTCGTGGAACGCGGCGGTCAGCCAGTCCGGGACACAGGTCAAGGCGGGCAGCGAGAGTTACAACGGCACCATCCCGGTCGCCGGGTCCACCAGCTGGGGCCTGGTGGTGACGGGCAGCAACCCGGCCCTGTCCGCGCTGGCCTGCTCGCTGAGCTGAGAATCAGCCGGTGCCGGCGGCCGAGTAGTACAGCACGTTGTTGGTGGTGTCGACAGCGGCGCAGGCGTTCACCGCGTCACAGCTGAGCTGGCCGATGGGGGTCCCGTTGTCCACCGTCGACGGCTTGGACCAGTGGCCGCCGGAATAGCTGGCCACCACCCCGGATGCGCCGGCCGCCAGGCATGATCCGGCGGCCGGGCAGGACACCACAGTCGGCGTCCAGCCGATCGGGCTGAGGGTCCACTGGCCCGCCGAGTACTGGGCGGCCAGCCCCGAGGAGTCCACCGCCATGCAGAACGTCGTGTCCGGGCAGGACACCGCGACCAGCTGGTGGCCGCTGTCCACCATGTCCGGCGCGCTCCACCCGGTGCCGTCGTAGTGGAACTCTTCACCGGTCGCGCCGACGGCCACGCAGTCGGCCGGGCCCGCGCAGGAGACCGCGTCCAGCGCCTGGCCGCTGGGATCGACGGCCTGCTGGCTCCAGCCGACGCCCGCGCCGCCGTAGGTGAAGGCCTGGCCGATGGTGTCCACCGCCATGCAGAACGCCGGTCCGGTGCAGGACACGCTGGTCACCGTGCCGGATCCGGATCCGATCACCCCCGGGCTGCTCCAGCTGCCCTGGCTCAGGGTGATCGCGTTGCCGGCCGAGTCGATCGCCACGCAGAACGCGGGCGCGGCGCAGGACAGCGCGACGAGGCCGCCGTCCGGGTCGGTCACCGCCACCGGCCAGTTGCCGGCCGACTGCAGGGCCAGCACGGCACCGGCGCTGTCCGCCGCGTAGCACACCGTCGGGTGCAGGCAGGACAGGGCGGTGATGTGCGCGCCGGCCCCCGGCGGTGTCTGCGGGTCAACCGGGACGGCCGCGGTCCACCGGGCCAGCCCCTCGGTCGAGGTGCCCGGGCGCGCCGAGGGCGACCGGCTGCTGTGGCTCCTCGCGGTACCGCTGGCCGTGGCGCCCGCCGCGGCCGGGGCAGCCGCCGCGTGCCGGTGCATGACGATGAGCGTGCCGGTGACACCGGTGATGCCGAGGATGGCCACGGCGGCGATGGCGGCCAGCACCCTGGCCCGGCTGGGCCGGACGTAGCCGGGGCCGGCCAGCAGGCCGGGCGGCAGCGCCGGGCCGGCCGCGGTGGACGGGCCGTCCGCGTCGTCGTCCCCGCCCGCCGCGGGGACGGCGGCGGCCTCGGTGGTGCGGGCGGCCCGGCCCGCCAGGGCGGCGGTCCCCGCCGCCGCGCCGGCGGGGGTGCCGCCCGTCGCGGACCCCGGTGCCGTGCCCGGCGCGGCCGCCAGCGGGGCGCTGAGCATCGCGCCGAACCCGGTGACCTGGGTGCCGCCCCCCGCTGCGGGCTCCCCGGGCATTGACCCGGGCGAAGGCACCGGAATGTCGGTGTCTTCAGTCGATGCGATGAATTCCGCGAATGAGCCGCTTGTGTATTCCGCGCTGGCGGGTGCGCCGGAATCCATGGCCGGTTCCGCAGCAGGGCCGCCCGTTGCCCACGGGCCAGGCTCCGGCTGCGCCCCGGTCCGGTCTGGCCGCCCGGGAGCAGCCCCGGTACGTGCCGGGGCGCCGCATACGTCACAGAACTCAGCCCCGGGGAAAATGGCATGCCCGTTATCGCAACTCCGCACCGGTCCCCGCTCTCGATCGCCGCTCTCGATCGCCCGCGCTGCTAGCTAGGCGATATTAGGGCACTTCGGCTTCGTATGCGGACCGCTTGACCAAGGAGATATTCCGGCATCAGCGCCGGTCGGCCGGGCGGGGAAGCGGCCGGTGCCGGGCGGGGAAGCGGCCGGTGCCGGCCGGGCGGCCGGGGCGGCCGGAAACGGCGCGTGGCCGAATTGTGGCTCCCGGGAACGACCCAGTAATGTGCGGGAGGTCTCGAAGCTGGGTACGGAACCGAAGCGATCATCAAGGAGTATCCGCGGGGGACGCCAACCTCTTCGTCTACGCTACTGAGCACCGCGCCGCACTGGTGACCCTGGATCGTGAGTTCACGCTGCGGCGCCGCCGGAATCCGATCGGCCGGCATATCGGGCTTCGCTGCACTGAGCCGGAAGCGGCCGACTTGCTAGCCGCGCGGCTGGCCGAGGTGCTGGAGTACCTGGAGCGAGACCACGTGACACTTGTGGTCTCGAAGCTTGAGGTCAGAGCGGACAGTTCCTGGGGCTGAGGTCGGGCCGGCATGGTCTGCGGGAGCGCTCAGCTGATGCACGTCCCCACCTGGTCGAACTTGCCCGCCTTTACTGCAGCGATGAACTCCAGCCACTCGGGTGCTGAGAAGTGCAGTACTTCCTCGTCGGGTACCGGGAGTCCCGCAGGTCTACGGCGCCGGGGTGAGAGCATGGCACGGCCCCGATGGTCATGGGGTGGCGTCCCGCTCGGCGCGGAGCTTGGCGACCAGCTCCCCGGCTGTGCGGCCGGTCGTGATCTCCTGCACGGTCGGGGTGGGCCGCCTCACGGCGACGATGCAGCCCTCGCATACCTCAATCTGATGGCTGGCGCCGAACTCTTCGAGCGCGATGCCCAGCGCGGCTTCTGCGGGCGGCAGGCGTGGCGTGGCGTGCATCTCCCTGGCTGCCTGGGCGGTTTTCGCATCGGTGCTGGCCAGGGGCGGGGTGGAATCAGCTGTCATGGGAGAATCGTAAGGATGACACGCTATGACACGCTAGAGCGCGCGCTGACGTTTGGCGGCACGTTAGCGATGCCTAGCGTTCTCGCCATGGACGACCGCGAAGGCCCGGTGCCGCCCTGGGTGCAGGTCACGGATGCCCTGCGGCAGCGCATCGAGTCCGGGAACCTGGCGCCCGGGGCGATGGTGCCGTCGATCGTCCAGATTCACCAGGAGTTCGGGATCGCGAAGACGACGGCCCGGAAGGTATTGGCCCAGCTCCGCGAGGAGGGCTTGATCGTCACCACCCCGGGCTGGGGCAGCTTCGTGAAGGATCGCGGCTAGGGCTTCGATCCCGGCCGGGTGGACATCATCAAGGCGGACCTGGCCGCGGCGGCCGGGGCGTCTCTGATCGCCGAGTCCCGGTGGTCGCAGCGCATGCACGCCAGGCGTGCTACCGGGCGCTGCTGCGCGGGGACCTGGTGCTGCCCTTGTGGCTGGTCGCGGACCGCGCGCTCGCCGTGTTCGGCGGGATCGCCCCGGACGAGGAGCACCGGGCAGCACTGCGCTCTCCGCAGGAGCGGGCACGGGCCGGCGAGATCCTGCAGCCGGAGGGTGCCCGGCGTTCCCCCGAAGCGCTGAACCTCGGTGCTGAGCTGGTGGGCGCGTCCCTGCGGGAGCTGGCGCTGATCGGCAGGGGCCAGCTCGGTGCGCGACGTCCCGCTGCCGCCCGGGGTCGCCGTGCTGGCCGAGGCGACAACACCCGTCGCAGTCACGCTGCCCTGGGAGAACGAAGACGGGACGCTCGGCGACCCTGTGACTGTGAACCTGCTCTGGCCCCGGAACGGCAAGCCGCTTGAGTCCTGGTGGTGGCACCGGGCTGAATGGGAGGACGCGCTCACGGCGGCTGGGGCTTGCCGCAGGCCGCGAGAACGGCATGCACGCGCTGCGACCCTGGTACGCGACCACGCGGTAAGCGAGCGTCTCCCTCGCCGCGGTGATGGAGTTCATGGGGCACTCGCGGGAGAACGCCCCGCTTGCTGTCGGCGCCTACGGGCACGTGGGCACGGTGACCGCATCCCGGGCGTTGCTGCTGGTCAGGGCACCGTGGACGCAATCCGGTTACAGAACGACCGGTACTGCTGCAGTGCGGTGCGCAGGTCCTCGGTGCTGGCGTCGTCCTGCCAGGAGGCACTGAGCGCCGCCTGCTCGCGCTCCAGCGAGGCAGCCAGCGCGGCGGCCTGCTCCTGGGCCGCGGCCGCCGCCCGCTCCACCGCGCCGCGCGGGTCATCAACGAACAGCGCGAGGATGCCGGGCCACTGCTGCGCGGCCAGCGCCGACGCGGGCACCCCGCCACCCGCCTCCACCAGGTCGCTGGAGTCCGGTGCCGCCGCGGCCGCCGCTGTACCAGAACCCTCCCGGAGGGGGGCGATCCGCTCTACCGCATGCCGTCCCGCAACGGGCGGTGCGGCGGGGTCCTGCCCCGGCAGGTCCTGCCCGAGCAGCCCCAGACCAGGCCCGTCCTGCCCAGGTGCGTCCTGCCCGAACGAACCCTGGCCAGGCTCGTCCTGCCCGAGCAGATCCTGGTCCTGGCCGGCCGGATCGCGGACCAGGGCGTCCTGGCCGATCTCCGAGTCCGGGGTACGCGTGCTGACGGCGTTTTCTGGCTGTGAGGTCATGATCACCGCTCCCGTCGTGGCGAGGCCACCGGGTCACCGGCGGCCGGATCGAGGTCGGAGTCCGTGGCCGCGGCCTGCTCGTCGGCGGCCAGGGCCGTGGGCCGCCCGGAGGCCGGCTCCCCAGCTACTGGCTGCCCAGCCACTGGCTCCCCGGCCGCGGGCGAGCCCGCCGCAGGCGGACCGGACTCGGGCGGCGCGGAAGCAGCCGGCAGGCTGTACCTGGTGGCCACGCCGTTGCCCGCCACGCCGTTGCCCGCCACGCCGGAGCCCGCCAGGCCGTCCTCGGGCTGGCCCAGCAGTTCGGCGAAGAGCGCGCGGTAATGGATCATCGCCTGCCGCAGGTCTTCGGTGGACGCCGTGCCGGCCCCAGCCCGCTGGCTGATGTCGTGGGCCGCCCGGAAATGATCCAGGGTGGCCGCATGCTCGACCGAGAGGTCGGCCACCTCCTGGTCGAACGCGTCGGTAGGGTAGCCGCGGTCCTGCAGCACCGCGGAGACCAGGGTCTGCGCCCCGGTGACCGCCGCCTGCGGGGCGTCCACGAACTGCTCCTGGACCGCCGTCCACTCCGACGAGTACTGCGCCCGGGCCGCCGGGGTCAGCGGCCGGATGTCGAGCTCCCGGACCCGCCGCTCCCGTTGCGCCAGCGCAGCCTCGGCCTCCCGGCGGCTGTCATGCTCGCTGACCGCGCGGTCGTATTCCGGCCCGAAACGCTCCCGCAGCCGGCGGCGGCGCGTTCTCGTCACGAAGATGACCAGCAGGGCGGCGACAATCGGGATCACCACGATGATCGCCACAATGGCCCCGGTTGACATGGGGAACCTCCCTTTTCCGAAACAGCGCACCTCGAGTGCCCAGGCAGCCAGGACCCAAACACCGGGCCGCGGGCAAGGGCCCGCCGGGACGTGTTCGGCCGCGCATTCCCCGGGTAGTGGCCGCTTATGACCACCACCGCGTATGAAACCGAGCGCAAATACGAGGTCCCCGCAGGCCACCCACTCCCCCGCCTGGACGATTTGCCCGAGGTGGCGGCCAGTTCCGACCCCCAGGAATACGTGCTGGAAGCGGAGTACTACGACACCGACGACTTCCGGCTGATCCGCCACGGGGTGACGCTCCGGCGGCGGCGCGGCGGCACCGACCCGGGGTGGCACCTCAAACTGCCGGTGAGCGGCAACACCCGCCGCGAGATACGGCTCCCCCTGGGGCGAGGCGGCCGCGAGGTGCCGGCCCGGCTGTCCGCCCTGGTCCGTGGGTACACCCGCGGCGCGGCCCTGCGGCCGGTGGCCCGGATACGCACCCGGCGGCAGGTACTGACGCTGGTGGACGACGCGGGCGGTTCGCTGGCGGAGGTCGCGGCCGACGACGTCTCCGCGCAGACGCTCGGCGAGGAGACGGCGCTGTCCCAGTGGAACGAGCTGGAGGTCGAACTGACCGGTGGCGGGCGGCGGCTGCTCAAGGCGGCTGATGCTCGGCTGCGCCAGGACGGCCTGCAGCCCTCGGCCCGGTCGGCCAAGCTGGAGCGCGCCCTCGCGGGCCGGCTGCCCTCGGACGGTGCCCGGCCGGCCGGCAACGGGAAGCGCCCGGCGCTGCCGCCCGGGTCCGCCGGCGCGGCGGTACTCGGCTACCTGCGGCAGCAGGCGGACCGGCTGCTCTCCCTCGACCCGCTGGTCCGCCTGGACGAGCCGGATGCGGTGCACCAGATGCGGGTGACGTCCCGCCGGCTGCGCAGCACCTTTCAGGCGTTCACCGAGGTCATCCCGGCGGACCGGAGCGAGAAGCTGATCGGCGAGCTGAAATGGCTCGGCGGCGTGCTGGGCAAGGCCCGCGACAGCGAGGTGCTGGCCGAACGGCTGGAACGGAGAGTGCGCGAGACTCCTGCGGAAGAGGTAGTCGGGCCGGTGGCCGCCCGGATCCAGGCTCATTTCGCCCCGGTGCGGGCGACCGCGCGGCAGGAGGCCCTGACGGCGCTGGACTCCCCGCGGTACGCGGCGCTGCTGGAGCGCCTGGACGGCCTGCTGGCCGCCCCGGCGGTGCCCGACGAGGCCACCCGCCCGGCCCGGGACGTACTGCCGGCCGCAGCGCACCGCGCCTACCGGCGCACCGGACGGCGGCTGCGCCGGGCCGCGCATACCGCCCCCGGCCCCACCCGCGACGTCGCCTTCCATCAGGCCCGGAAGGCGGCCAAGCGCGCCCGCTACGCGGGCGAGGCGATCACCCCCGCACTGGGCAAGCCAGCCCGGCAGTTCACCCGACAGATGAAGAAGGTCCAGACCGTGCTCGGCGAGCACCAGGACGCCGTCGTCGCCCGCGGCCTGGACCGGGAGCTCGGCATGAGCGCCCACCTGGCCGGGGAGAACGGGTTCACCTACGGCTTGTTCTTCGAGCGTGAGGCGCAGCTGGGGTCGCGGCTGGAGCAGCAGACTCAGCGGCGCTGGCAGCACCGGTCCAGGCCGCACTTCCACCGGTGGGCCAGCTAGGCCTACGGCAGGCGCTGCGGGTGGATCAGCCGGGGATCGTAGGCCCGCCAGTCACGCACGCCAGGGGCGGGGCTCAGGCACACTGCCCAGCCGCCCCGCCACCTGGCCCATGCGATGAGCCGGACCCGCCGCCACCGCTGATCGGTGTGCCAGCAGTAGGCCACCCACTGCTGCGGCGGGATCCTCGGCCCGCGCAGTTCCCGCTGATCCACCCGCCGTAGGGCCAGGCTCAGCCATGCGCCCAAGGATACGAATCTATGTTCGATTAATCCCGGAAAGCTAGGAATTACCGGAGGTCAGCGCCGGATCCAGCGGACCGCCAGCCAGCTGGCCAGCAGCACGGCACCGGCGATCGCCGCCGTCTGGCCCCGGTGCTGGTCCACGGCGGCGACGGCGCGGCGCGCGGTGCGCTGCACCGGCTCCGGCGCGGCGTTCCAGGCCATGCTGCCCGCCTGGGCGGCCCGGCCGGTCACCTGCTGCGCCGCGGGCTGGCCCGCGCCGAGCACCGTCATGCCGCTCTCGCTGACCGCCTGCCGGGCCTGGGCCGCCTTGCCGGCCAGCCCGCCGGTCACCTGGCCGACCTTGCCGGCCAGATCCTGCTTCACCCCGGCCAGCCGGGTCCGGACCTGATCGGACACCCCGGCGGCCCGTTCCTGGGCCCGTGCCGTCACGTCCACCTTGGCCGCCAGGGCCTCCACGGTCTGGCCGAGTTCCCCGCGGGTGTGCTCGATCTCTTCCAGGAGGAGCGCCTGCGGGTCGTCCGCCGGCGCGTGGGCGCGGCCCGGTGCCCCCCCAGCGGCATCCGCCGCGCTGCCTTCTGCTGCGCTCATCGGTGCACCCTTTCCTTGATCTCTTCCACGTCCGCCTTGACACTCGCCACCGCCTGCTGCGGCACGGCCGGGGTGGCCCTGCCGAGCTGTCCCTTGCCGATCAGCGCGACCAGGCCGGCCAGCGCCAGCAGCGCGCCGCCCACGATGAGGGCCGCGGCCCACCCGGGGAGCACCAGGGCCAGCGCGAGGCCCGCCGCGGCGAGCAGGGCGGCGAGGCCGTAGAGGGCGAAGAGCCCGCTGCCGCCGAACATGCCCGCGCCGCGGCCGAACCGCTTGGCCTTGGTCGTCATTTCGTATTCGGCCAGCTTCAGCTCATCACCGATGAGCCGGGAAACCTGCTCCGACAGATTCCGGACCAGTTCACCGGTGGAGTTGTCCGCGGCCCGGCCCGGCTGGGCCGTCACGTTCGGGTCTGCCATGTCTGTCTGCCCTCCTCAAGTGCTGCCCTGACCTACCCGGGGTCACCGGGGCCTAACGCGAAGGCAGCGAGAAGCGCGGCCGGCGGGGCGGGTCAGGGCAGTGGCGGGCGGGGCGGGTCAGGGCAGTGGCGGGCGGGGCGGGTCAGGGCAGTGGCGGGCGTGGCAGGCCGCCGGCCACCTTCTCGGCGATCAGCTCGAAGGAACGGACCCGGTCAGCGAGGTCGTAGACCATCGTGGTCAGCATCAGCTCGTCCGCCCCGGTCCGCTGCAGCAGCTCGGTGAGCCGCTGCCGGACGGTCTCCGGCGAGCCGACCGCCTGCGCGGCGAAACGGTCCCGGGCGAAGTCCCGCTCCCGCTCGGTGTAGGGGTACGCCGCGGCTTCCTCCGGGGTGGCCAGCGGCTGCGGCATGCCGGCCCGCAGCCGGAGGAAGGACAGCGCGGCCGGGCCGGACAGCCACTCGGCCCGCTCCTCGGTATCGGCGCAGATCGCGCTGACGGCGACCATCGCCCGGGGCTGGTCCAGCCACGCCGACGGCCGGAAGTTCTGCCGGTACAGGGCCAGGGCAGGCTCGGTGTTGGCCGCGCTGAAGTGGTGCGCGAATGAGAACGGCAGCCCGAGCAGCCCGGCCAGCTGGGCACTGAACCCGCTCGAGCCGAGCAGCCAGATCTCGGGCCGCTCGCCGCGGCCGGGGGTGGCGGTGATCGGCCCGGGCAGTTCCTCGCCGGTCACCAGGTTGGTCCCGGTGAACAGGCCGACCAGGTCGGCGAGTTCCTGCGGGAAGTTCTCGGCGGACAGGCCTTCCATGGTCCGGCGCAGCGCCAGCGCGGTGACCTGGTCGGTGCCGGGGGCACGGCCGATGCCCAGGTCGATCCGGCCCGGATGCAGCGCCTCCAGCGTGCCGAACTGCTCGGCCACCACGAGCGGCGCGTGGTTCGGCAGCATCACCCCGCCGGACCCCAGCCGGATGGTGCTGGTCGAGGCGGCCAGGTGCGCGATGAGCACGGCCGGCGCGGAACTGGCGATCGAGGGCATGTTGTGGTGCTCGGCCACCCAGAACCGCCGGTAACCCAGTTCCTCGGTCCGCCGGGCCAGCTCGGTGGTGTATGCCAGCGCCTGGCCGACGCTGGCGCCGGCGGCAACGGGGGCGAGGTCGAGCACGGAGAGCGGGACGTCTATCACGTATCAGCGCAACCAGCCGGTCCGGCCATTTCTTCCGGCCCTCGCCCAGCGCCACCCGGCGCCACCCGGCGCCACCCGGCGCCGCAGCCCGGCCGGGCCAGGATCCGCGGGCGCTAAGACCCGAGCGGCGCCTTCTGGGCCAGCCAGGCCGCCTCCAGGATCTGCGCGCCCGGGCTGATCCGGCCGATCGGGGTGACCTGGCCGGGCGCCGACCTCGACCAGATCCCCAGCGCGGTCTGCGACTGCATCAGCAGCTGGGTGCCGGCCGGGTTCCAGGCCAGCGGCTGCCAGCCGGCCGGCAGCGGCTGGCGGTGTCCGCCGGGGAACAGCAGCTCGGCGCTGTGCGCCGGGAAGGCCAGGGCCAGGGCCGGGGCATGCTCACCCCAGGCCACCAGCGAGGGGATGGCGGACACCCCGATGCTGAGCCGGCGCACCGGGCCAGCCCCGTAGATGATGATGCCGGGCCGGCGCTTGCCCGTCGGGCCGACCCATCCCTCGACCGCCACCCGGCCGTCCGGCCCGAACACCGGGCCGTCCAGCGCGCGGCGCTGCCGCAGCAGTATCCCGGCCTGCTCGGTGAACGAGTGCCGGATCCAGATGGCGAATTCGGCCCGGGCACCGTGGTCCGACTTGCCTGGCGGCGTGACGTAACCGATCGTCCCGTTGCCGCGGATGTCGGGAGAACTGCCGCGCAGCAGCGCGCCCCCGTCCCCGTGGGGCCGCAGCCAGGCCTGCCCGTGGCTGGTCAGCCGGGCCAGGTTGTCCACGCCTCCCGCCGCCTCGGCGAGGATGATGCCCGCGCGGGACGCGGCGAACCCGTCGATCCCGCAGCCAGGGCGGCCCCGGGTGAGCCGCCGCTCCCGGCCGTCCGGGGTGACCTCCCACACGTTCAGGCTGCCCAGGTCGCGGCCGGCGAGCAGGTAGAAGGCCCCGTCCGGCAGCTGCCGGGCCGTGCTCGCGGGCAGCGGCGTGCTGGCGGAGGCACTCGCCGTGGACGTGGCGGGGGGATCCGGCGAGGCAAGACCACCCGCCGTGGAGCGGGCCGGGTCCGGAGACTGGGCGCTGGCCGGCAGGGCACGTCCCGAGCAGCCGGCTGCCATCGCGGTCAGCATGACGACCGCCAGCAGGGCGCCACTCCGTTTACCCACGACCCGTCCCGCTAACATGACGATGGTGATGATGCAGCAGCGCCGGACAATAGTAATGCGGCCGGCCGCGGCGTCTACCCCGGCGGCATTGGCTACCCGCGGTGACCGGGACCATTAACGTACTTCTCCACCATCCCCTTCTCGCTGTCCGCACTGGCCGGCGGCGGGGTTTCCTGGGCCATTCAGTGCGGCGTAAAGGTCGCTGACCTGGTGGTTCCGGGTCAGCCGTGACGGTATCGTCGCGCAGCGGAGTGGCGCGTCACTGCCTGGGTGCGCCCTACCGCGGCCTCCCAGCAGCGTCCGGGGGCCCGCAGCCGCTTCCAGGCTACCGGCAGTGGGCCAGCGGCTGCGCGCCCGCGGGCGGCAGCGACCGGGCGGGCTGGCCTAGGCCGCGGCAGCACTGTGCGGCGTGGCCGTCTGCAGGGGGTACGCCGCGGTGGACGGCGGGAGCGTGGACGGGCTGACGAACGTGCTGCCGTCCGGGCCGGCCTGCACCGCCTGGCCGAGGGCGCTGCCCTCGAGCAGCTGCCTCCAGGACAGGAACCACACCGTCCAGCCGTTGTCCCAGGTGCCCGGAAGCGGGCTGCCGGTGATCATGACCGGATCACCCGGGTTCTCCATCATGTAGTAGGTCTGCGCGTTGACGGGCGACATGTTCACGCAGCCGTGGCTGACGTTGACGGCGCCCTGCTCCCCCACCGACCAGTACGCGTCGTGCAGGTAGTCGCCGGTCCAGGTGAACCGCACCGACCAGGGCACCTCGAGGCTGTACCCGGGCCCGGTCATCAGCACCGGGTTCCCCTTGTCGATGGTGAGGTAGGTCCCGTCCGGAGTGTCGTCGCCGGGGCGGCCGGTGCTGACCGGCCAGGTGTAGAGCAGGCGGCCGTTCCGGTAGACGTGCATCTGGTGGGCGGCGGTGCTGGCCGTGACGATCAGCGAGCCGCCGATCCGGAAGGCCTGGGTCAGGTCCTGGGTGGCGTACACGCCCGGGGCACCCTGGACCCCGTCCAGGTGCGCGTCGAAGCTGACGAGGGTGTGCGCGGGCCAGTAGGCCCGCGGCCGGAAGTACAGCGTCTTGCTCCCGTCCCAGTACCAGGCGCCCACCACCGGCCTGGAGGTGCGCAGCTGCAGGGCGCGCTCCACCGCCGCCCGGTTCGTGATCGGCTGGCTGAAGGTGAGGATGACCGGCATGCCGACCCCGAAGGTCTGCTGGTAGCCCTCGTAGATCTGGGTCTGGAAGGTGCGTCGCGGGCTCAGCGTGCGGAACGCGGCCGTCCGGGTCACCGCCGTGCCGCCCGCGCTGACCGCCGTGGCGGTGACCGTGTAGCGCCTGCCGGTGTGCAGCGCCCAGGTGCTGCGCCACACGGCACTCTTGCGGTCCCGTGCGGCGGTCAGCGTGCCGCTGACCGGGGCGCCCCCCAAGGTCACCTGCACGCCGCGGATCCGGCCGGCCGCCGAGGTGACGGAGACGCCCGCGGTGGTGCTGACCCCGGCAGCGCCGCTGGCCGCGGTGATGTGCGGCGCCACGCTGGCGGCCAGCTCCCTGGCCTGCGCGCGGCGTGCCGCGGGTGAGGGCCCGCCCCCGGAGCACCCCGCGAGCAGCAGGCACGCCGCCACGATGCTGGCCGCCGGCCAGGCCAGGCGGCAAGACTTCCCGATTCCCCGCACGATGAGCCTCGCGTCACTCGTCGCAGCGGGTCCCGCCACCGGCGCCCCCGCGCCACGGTGCCGCTGCCATGGATGATCCCCGCGCATCCGGCTGGGCTCGGCGCGCCCGGTTCCCGTTCCCGCGTCCCCGGCCTGACCAGGCCGAACGTCCTCTCCCGAGGACTGAGGCTAGCGCAGGCCAGCCGCCGGTGGCGGCATTGTGCCCCCGGCGGGGCGCGCCGAAACGAGGTGCCCGCCGCGGCAGGGTCCCGGGACCGCCGCGTCCCGGGAAACGGCGTGTTCCGGCCCCCCGCGCCCACTGGGTACCGTTGGCCGGTGAGCGGGTGGGCGGAGATCCGGGACGGCGCGGTCCTCTACGAGGACGATGCCGTTCTCGTGCTGAACAAGCCGGCCGGGCTGTCAGTGATGGGCGAGCGGCACGAGACCGACCTGGTCCGGCTGGCCGCCGAGGCCGGGGAGAAGCTGTACCCTGCGCACCGGATCGACAAGGTGACCTCAGGCGCGCTGTTGCTGGCCAAGGATCTCGGCCTGCACGGCGACCTGACCCGCCAGTTCAACCGGCGCAGCGTGGACAAGGTGTACCTGGCCATCACCCGATCGGCCGGGCTGCCCGGCCGCGGCGTGATCGACCTGCCGCTGAGTGTGGGCCGCAAGAACCGGGTCCGGGTGGCCGCGAACCGGGCGGCGATCAACTATGACCCGGCCGCCGGGCGCTGGTCGGTCCCGCCTGCGGAGGAGTTCACCGGTGTCCGGACCTATCCCTCGGTCACCACGTTCCTGACCGTGGCCGGGGACGGGCGGCACACCCTGCTGGCGGTGCACCCGGTCACCGGGCGGCGGCACCAGATCCGGGTGCACCTGGCCTGGACCGGGCACCCGATCGAGGGTGACCCGCTGTTCGGCGGCGCGGCCGCGGCGCAGGCCGCCGGGCCGCCCGGGCCGGGACGCACGCTGCTGCACTCGTGGCGGCTCGGCTTCACCGCGGCCTGGGCTGGCGGCGCCCGCGTCGAGGTGGAGGCGCCGCCGGAGGCATCCTTCTGGGCGGTACTCGGCGGCGCCCCCCCGGACCTGCCGGGCTGGGCGGCGGCGCGGGCCGCGCTGGCGGCCAGCCCGGCCGGACGATGAACGTGCTGGGACCGGGGCTCAGCGTGCTGCCGCTGCCTGCCAGGGAGGGCACGCTGGTGGACGGAGTCGGGGTGGGGCTGGCGGAGGAACTCGGCGAGCCGCTGGGCGCGGCCAGCGTGGGGGTGGCCGAAGGCTCGGCCGGCTGATTCTGAATAGGCCGCCGACGGGCG
Source organism: uncultured Actinomycetes bacterium (assembly GCA_963829725.1). Taxonomy (GTDB): domain Bacteria; phylum Actinomycetota; class Actinomycetes; order Streptosporangiales; family Streptosporangiaceae; genus RYN-230. Next base: position 904,550 of record CAWHJW010000005.1, read on the forward strand.
CATCCCGGCTCCCGCCGGCGGCCATCCCGGCTGACCGCCCGCAGCCCTGCGCCTGCCTTCCATGTGCCCGTCCGCCTTCCGGTAATCCAGGCGGGACCGGGCGCCCGGTCAGCCGGTTCCGGATTCCGGGTCAGGGGGCTGGGTCGGAGTCGGCGGCGGGGTCGCCGGCCACGTAGTCGCTGGTGGCCCAGGCGGCCCCGGCCTGGCCGGACCGGTACGGGCCGCAGCCTTCCCGGTCGGCGGGCGGGGTGGTGGCCTCGCCGCGCAGCCAGCGGATGGCCGCCTGGACACCCTCGCCGTACTGCGGCGGCGGGTAGGCCGCGGGATCGACGCGGACGCCGCCCGGCCGGCCCTGCAGCACCACCGCGTCGGCGGCGGCATCCTCATAGGTCAGCTCATACCGGCTCGGACAGCCGCCCGCCCGGTGGCACAGCGGCCCGGCGGGACGCTCGCCCAGCACCCAGTCCAGCACCAGCGCGGACGAACATCGGTGCTGGGCCGAGTCGCGTAGAACGTCGGTGCCTGTCCGTACGCTCTTTCACTGCCGGTAAGAGCTGGTAGCGAAGTTGATGTGCCGCCCTGTTAAGAATATTCTTAAGGAAGGACAGTCGCATGGCGCGATCGGGAGAGGGAGGCGACACCGAGTGGGAGATCCTGCTATCCGCTGAGGTCGAGTCGTTCCTCGACCATCTCTACGAGTCCGACCCGGCCAGCCACCAGCTGGTGAACCAGGCGATCCTGGTTCTGGAGCGCAGCGGCCCTGCGGAGGGTCGCCCGCTGGTTGACTCGATCACGGCATCGCGGATCGCGAATATGAAAGAGCTGCGGCCGCCGTCATCCGGGCGTAGCGAGGTCAGGATCCTGCTGGTGTTCGACCCGTGGCGGGCGGCGATCCTGCTGGTAGCCGGTGACAAGTCAGGGCAGTGGGCGAAGTGGTACCGGACAGCCATTCCCCGCGCCGAGCAGTTGTACGACGATTATCTTGCCGAGCGCAGGAAGGAGATGGGGTCATGAGCGGCACGTCACGCTGGCGAGATTCTGGCCACCTGGAGCGCGCCGTCGAGACGGCCGGCGGTCAGGAGTCCTTCGATGCGGCGGTGGCCGCGATGCTGGATGACGCTCGAGGCTGGCGGCTGGCGGAGATGCGCAAGCGGCGCGGGATGACGCAGGAGCAGGTCGCGGCCCGGATGGGCGTGTCGGTCGCCCGGGTCTCCCAGATCGAGAGCGGCGATGTCTCCACCCAGGACGTGCTGAGCCGGTTCGTGGCCGCACTCGGCGGCACCCTCAAGCTCATCGCCGACTTCGGCGACGAGCAGCTAAAGCTCGCCTGACAAAGGCGAGTCGGCAGCGAAGCCAGCCTTATCGCACGCACGGCGAAGGAGCGACGCCCAGGCCGCGGGCGGCCTGGGCGTCGATGTCCATCGTCCGCGCCGGATCGAGCGGGCCGTCGTCCAGCACCCGGGCCGGCGAGGGGCCATCCACGAACTCCATCACCAGGTATCCCGGCCCGGCCGGCCCGGACTCGCAGAAGTCGTAGAGGTGGGCGATGTTCGGGTGAGACAGCGAGCCAGCGCGGTGGGCTTCCGCGCGGAACCGGGCCAGCCCGTCGTCGTCGCAGGCATGCTCGGGCCGCAGCAGCTTGACCGCCACCCGCCGGTCCACGGCGAGGTCGGTGCCTTGCCAGACTTCGCCTACCCCGCCCTCCGCGATGGGAGCGTCGAGCCGGTAGCGGTTCGCGAACACGTGCCCAGGCGCTGCCACGGGCTGGCAGGTACCCGGCGGCGGGGACCTCATACACGCCGTGCGGGTGGATAAGGTCCCCGCCGCTCAGGCGGCCCGGAATCCGGCCGGTTCTTACCTTGGTGTCAGCCGCGCCGCGGGCCGGCATGATGAGGGATAATCGTAGTGAACCGTATGGTGAAATCGGTCGTGAGGATGATCCCGGTCAGCCTGCGGCCGTTGCGACTGAGCTTCAGGCTCCATTTGGTCCAATGGGCGAACGAGCAATTGGACGGGTACCAGAGCCCGTGCCGTCCTGCATAGGTACGGCCGCCAGTCGAATGGAAAGTCGCGATGACCGTGCCGGCTGGGAGATCGCAAGAACCTCCCACGCCCCGTAGGTCACTTTCCAGTTCCCCACAACTGGGCGAGACCTGGCTGTTGCGGAGGCGGCCACGCCACGGGACGTGGGACGGGCGGCGGCCAGTCGCACCCGGCTGCCACCTCCCTCCTAGGAAGGCCCGCAGGCCCGGCCGGTCCCTACCGGGGACGGTCGGCCCGCCGACGCCGACGGAATAGCCGCAAAGAGGTGGGAGGCCACACTTCTTGGAACCTCAGAATCATACTTCGCACGCGGTGGGGTTAGGTTACGGCAGGGTCTCGTATGGAGTTCGCCTGACCCTGCCATGTAGTTGGGACCCAGGACCGGAGGCCGGCGCCGGGGCGGGCGGTGCCGGGTTCAGGGGGCTGGGTCGGAGTCGGCGGCGGGGTCGCCGGCCACGTAGTCGCTGGTGGCCCACGCGGCCCCGGCCTGGCCGGACCGGTACGGGCCGCAGCCTTCCCGGTCGGCGGGCGGGGTGGTGGCCTCGCCGCGCAGCCAGCGGATGGCCGCCTGGACACCCTCGCCGTACTGCGGCGGCGGGTAGGCCGCGGGATCGACGCGGACGCCGCCCGGCCGGCCCTGCAGCACCACCGCGTCGGCGGCGGCATCCTCATAGGTCAGCTCATACCGGCTCGGACAGCCGCCCGCCCGGTGGCACAGCGGCCCGGCGGGACGCTCGCCCAGCACCCAGTCCAGCACGTCGCGGACGCCGCGCAGCCAGGCCGCGTCCATCCAGGCGGGTTCCCAGCGCCACGGGTGCCGCGCGTCCGCCGCCGACATGGGGTCGGGCAGGTCACCCTCGGCCAGGCCGCGGCAGGCATGGTCGCGCACCCGCCGGATGTCGTCGTCGGTCCGGGCATAGTCCCCGCGCGCCCCGATCAGGCGGCCCCGGTTGCCGTCGCTGACCGGGATCTCGTCGGTCGCCCCGGCCAGCCAGGCCAGCACGGCCCTGGTCTCGCGCAACTCGTCGCGGAACTCGGGAGGCACCCCGGGCGGCGCGGTGGACCACTCCGGCTCGGCGGCCGCCTCGGCCAGGATCTCCTCGCGGGACGGCGGGTGCCCCGGGGGCAGGGACAGCGTCACCGGAGACGGCCGGCTGCCGGTCAGTGCCCACGCCCAGGCCAGCGCCGTCCGGCCGCCCGCGCCCATCTCGCGCAGGCTCTGCGCCAGCACGGCCGCGACGTGCGGGCGCGGCCGGCCGATGGCGGGAGTGAGCCGCTCCGGTACCTCGACGCTGCTGACCACGGACTCCACGGTACGGCCGGCCGCCGACACCGTCAGCCTCCGGGCGCCGCGAGCCGGCCGCCGAGGCGCGGGCACCAGCGGCCGCAGCAGGCCTCATGGCGGGCGGGTGCGCGGTCAGGGCGCCTCATCGCCGGGCCCGTCCAACTGCGCATCGGACTGCCCGGCCGGCGCCGCGGTCACCTGCCTGGCCTGCCGCCGGAGCCGGTCCCGGTGCTGCAGTTCAGCGGCCCGGCCGGGATCGGGCATCAGCCTGCCGATGGCGCCTCCGCGGGCCAGGTGCGGCCTGGCCCCGCGGGGCAGGCAGGTCGCGGCGACCGCGACGGAACCGTCGAGTTCGGTCTGCCAAAGCCAGCCCTCGGCGCCGGTCAGCCCCGGCCCGAGCAGCGCGCCCGCCCCCTTGAGCGACAGGCCGGCCGCCCCGGCAAGCCACGCGATCGCCCCGGCCAGCCGGAGCAACGGCGGGATGCTGTGCAGGTGCGCCGCGGCGTACACGACCCCGGCAGCGCCCAGCGGGGCGAGCAGGATGGCCCACAAGAACCGGGTGATCACGCGAGCGGCCGCACGGCGGCCCGCGGCCAGGTAGTCGGACAGGCTGAGCATGTCGCGGGCGGCCTTCTCGCCGGTGAGCAGTTCCCGCCAGATCCGGCCCTGCACCCGGAGCGCGGAGCGGGCCTGGTCGGAATCGGCCTCGCTGAGATGATCATCGGCCCAGCGCCGCCAGTCGGCCAGGCTGCGGCTGACCGCGTAGGCAGCGTGACTGGGCAGCAGCGTCTTCAGGTCGGCGAGCCAGTCCCGGATGGTGATCAGCCGGCCACCCGCAGCACGCCGCGGAACAGGCGTGCCCGGTCGGCGCCGCCGGCCGCGGCGGCGGGCAGCAGCGCCGTCTCGGCCACCGCGCGGCCCAGACCATAGGCCTTGCCCAGCCGGTCACGGTCAGCGCCTCCAGCAGGCGGCAGTGCAGGGTGAAGACCAGGTCCAGGGTGGCACCCGGGGCGCGGTGCGGATTGGCGAGCGCGGCCCGCACACCGGCCAGGGCGTCCAGCACCACCGGGGGCGGCGGGCCCAGCAGGGCCTGCGCCTGGGCCTGGACTGCTCGCCCAGCCACAGGGACTGGCTGGCGCCGGGGAATTCGGACCGCCCGGGCAGGTGATCACCGCGCGGCGGGTCGGTGACCGGGCCGCGGTGCACCGGCGCGTGGAACAACTGGGCCACCTGCCAGCCCAGGGCCACGGCGGCGCAGACTCCCGGGTCCCCGGACGGCGGCATGGTGAGGCCGGGCGCCCCGGCTGCCCCGGCCGGCCAGGCTGTCAGCGGCCCGGCCGACGTCCCCGGCCCGGCTGCCGCCGGCGGCCCGCCAGGCCCGCTCAGCCAGGCGGCCCCTGATGGCGCGCGTTGCTGCAGCACGCGACCGGTCCTCCCCTCGTGGCGCGCAGACCGGGCCGGCCTGGTCGCGCGGTGCTGAGTCTGCCGTCACGGCGGCGCCGCCGCCAGGCCCATCCACCACCCGGAACCGTGGCGGCTGGCCGTGAGGGGCGGGGGGCGTTCAGGAAACGAGGGGACTTGGAGGTAAGGGCTCGCGGATGACGGTGGCCGGGTCCCGGTCGGGGCGCAGGCCCTTGAACGAGGCGGCGCGCATCCGGCCCGCGCTGGTCCACCCGGCGAATTCCACCTCCGCGACCAGCCGCGGCTCGACCCAGACCACGTCCCGGGCGTGCTCGGTGGGCACCGGGCTGGCGAACGGGGCGGTGTCCCGGCGCAGCGGGGCGAGCATCCGGCCGAGCGTCGCCAGCGTGCCCTCGGTGAAGCCGGTGCCGACGTGCCCGGCGTACTGCAGGCCCGGGGCGGCACCGGTCAGGCCGCGGCCGTACACGCCGATCAGCAGCGAGCCGACCCGGCCGCTGCGGCCGCCCTCGCCCCGTTTCCAGCCGCCGACGACCACCTCCTGGCGGAGGACGTTCTTGATCTTCCGCCAGGCCGCGGACCGGAGGCCCGGCTCGTAGCGCGAGTCCAGCCGCTTGGCCATCACGCCCTCGAGCCCGTGCTCGCGCGACGCGGCGAGCACGTCGGCCCCCCGGTGCTGGGTGAAGGCCGGCGGCACCTGCCACCACGGCCCGGGCAACCCCAAACCCGTCAATACCGAACGCCGCTCCGCATACGCGGCCTTCAGCAACGGCCGGCGGTCCAGGACCAGCACGTCGAAGGCGAGATAGGTGACCGGCAGCTGGGCGGCCAGCCGCGCCGCCCGGTCGGGCTCGGTGACGTGCATCCGCTGCTGGAGCAACTCGAAGCTGGGCCGCCCGGCCGCGTCGAAGGCGACGATCTCCCCGTCCAGCAGCGCCTCGGGCCAGCCCGGCACGGGATCCAGCCGGTGCAGTTCCGGGTAGGCGCGGGTCATCTCCCGGCCCAGCCGGGAGACCAGCCGGACCTGGCCGGCGCTGATATCGGCGAGGGCCCGGATGCCGTCCCATTTCATTTCAAACGCCCAGCCGTCGTCGCTGACGGGCAGCGGGCCCGTGGCGGCCAGCATCGGCCGCAGCCCGGCCGCCAGTTTCCCCCGGCTGGTGCTCATACCGCAGACATACCCACCGTCCGCGGCCGGCGCCGTGTCGTGCCGGGCTCCCGGAACATGTTTCAATGCTGCGGTGACGGCGGGCAGGGCCGGCGACGGGCACCGCGAGCGGGTCACCATCCGCCAGGTCGCCGCGCTGGCCGGAGTCTCGATCGCGACGGTTTCCCGGGTGATGAACGGTCACGCGGACGTGTCCGCCGCGACCCGCGAGGCGGTGCAGCGGGTGATCTCCGAACACGGCTACCGCGCGGCCCCGCGCGGCCGGCCCGCACCCACCGGCCTGATCGGCGTGACCATGCCGTTCGAGCAGTCCGGCTACTTCGGCGAGATCCTGTCCGGCGCCGCCGAGGCCCTGGACGAGCAGGACATGCAGGTCGTGCTGTGCCCGACCCGGCACTCCCGGGCCCGGGAACTTTCCCTGCTGGACCGGCTGTCGCGGGGGTAGACCGACGGCGCGGTGCTGGTACTGCCGGACGAGTCCAGCGAGGAACTCCAGGCGCTGGCCGGCCAGGGCTTCCCGTTCGTAGTCGTGGACCCGCTCACCGACATCGCGGAAGGCATCCCGGTGGTCTGCGCCGCACACTCCTCCGGGGCGGCCCAGGCCACCCGGCACCTGCTGGAATCGGGGCACCGGCGGATCGCCGCGATCACCGGCCCGGCCGGCTGGCTGGCCACCGAGCAGCGGCTGTCCGGGTACCACGGCGCGCTGGCCGGCGCGGGTGTGCTGCCGACCCGGGCCTGGTCGTGGCCGCGGACTTCCGCGTGGCCGGGGGGCGCGAGGCGGCGGGACGGCTGCTCCCGGCTGCCGCAGCCGCCCACGGCCATCTTCGCCTTCAACGACAGCATGGCCATCGGCGCGATGCAGGCCGCCGCCGCGCTCGGCCTGCGGGTCCCCGGGGACCTGTCCGTCGTCGGCTTCGACGACACCGCCGAGGCCGCCATCGCCGTCCCGGCCCTGACCACGGTCCGGCAGCCGCTGGCCGAGCTCGGCCGCACGGCCGTCAGCCTGCTGCTGCGCCAGATCGGGAACAAGCGCCACGAGCCGCTCCGGGTCGAGCTGGAAACCCGCCCCGCCGCCCCGCGCCCCGCCGCCCCGCGCCCCGCCGCCCCGCGCCCCGCCGCCCCGCGCCCCGCCGCCCCGCGCCCGCCGGGCCCGGGCGTTGACCGCAGATTTCCGCGCCGTTACATTCCTTCCGGAAATGTTCCGGTAATGCTCCTCTTTGTTCCGGGAGTGCCCATGGTTCGACTACCGCCTACAGCCAGCCGGGGTGGCCGCCGGTAGGGACGCACGCTCACGCCACCCACGGCCGGGGCCGCCACGGCCCGGGCGGCCGGGGCACCGACGTCCCGCCCGGGCGGCCGCGCCACGGGGCCATGCCAGCCGACTGGGGCGACCGGGCCAGCCGGTCCTGCCGCTGGGAACCCATCGGCTCGCCGAGTTCCAGGGCGGTGAACATGGCGGGCCAGTCGGCCGTCCCGTAGCCCGCGGCCAGATCGCAATGGTGCAGTTCCACCTCGACCAGCCGCCGGGTCAGCAGCTGGGCCGCGGGGAAGGGGTCCGAGCCGAGAATCCGCACCGGGACGTACCAGGCTAGCTCGGGCAACTGCCGGGCGATGGTGCGGAACGCCATCGCCGAGTCAGCCAGGTCCGCCACGAGTTCCTGGGCCGGCCGGGCCGCACCGTACTCGATCGCGGCGGCCCGGTCTTCCGCGCTGGCGTAGGCGGGCCGGTCCTGCCCCGAGCGGGCCCCGATCAGCAGGTTGCGCATGGCATCGGCGCTGCGGGCCACGTGGGCCAGGACGTGCCCCCGCGTCCACCCCGGCAGCAGCGAGGGTGCCCGCAGCTCGGAGTCGGGAATGACCCGCGCCGTGCCCAGCAGGCGCTGCGTCGCGTCGTCGATCTGGTCGCTCAGCTGACGTTGCGCGGTATCCACCCGCTCACTGTAACCAGGCCCGGCCCTCCCCAGCACCGTGGGCGCAGCACCGTCAGCGCAGCACCGTCAGCGCAGCACGATCCGGTCGCCGCCGAAATCGGTGGTGATCTCCAGCCGTCCGCCCATGGCCTCGATGTACCGGGTGAGCTCGCCGACCGAGGCCGCCGCCAGCCCGGCCCGCTCGATCTCGGCCACCCGGCCGGCGGGCACCTCCATCCGCTCCGCCACCTCGGCCCGGGTCAGGCCCAGCCGGGCCCGGGGCGGCGCCGGCGCCTGGCCCCGGCTGGCGACCGCCAGGGCGGCCGCGCCGGCCTCGACCGAGGCGGCGTCTTCCGGGAAGAACTCGGCCAGGGAAGACGGCAGGTCGCAGCGGCACCCCACGGTCTCCGGGGCGACGCCGTCCCGGACCGTTCCGAGGACGTCCGTGGCCGCCGCGACGGCCTCGTCGTACTGGCCCCGCACCGCCTCCTGGCTATCCAGCACGGCGATCAGCAGCGCGGCGCCGGGGGGCTCGACCGCGAACAGCAGCCGGATGCCGCCATCCCCGGGCGCCCCGGGCCGCAGCTCCATCAGGCCACGCGCTGGCCGCCGCTGGACCGCTGGCAGATGCCGCTCGAGCTCCCGGGTGACCTGGCGGAACTGCCGGGCCGCCGAGGCGGCGAGATCCGCGGCCGTATCCGGTGCTCCGCCGTCACTCCCGGCCACACCAAGGTCCGCGAGCGCCGGCCTGGAGCGCCGCCTGCTGCTGCCCGGTGAGATCCGCGTGCCGCGCCTCCAGCCCGCCGATCTCCCGCTCGACCTGCTTGAGCAGGGTCTCCGCATCGGCGGCATGCCGCCGGGCCTCGGCCACGTTCTCCAGCCTGTCCCGGTACGTCTGGTTCAGGGTGTGCCCGGATCGAGTTCCGGGCCCCGGGCCACGGCGGCCACCAGCGGAGGCCCGAGGTTCCCGCCCTCGGCGGCGAGCGCGGCCAGGGCCTCGCCCACCAGCCTGCCCGCCGCGGGGTCCTGACCGTCCAGGCCGGCCAGCCAGTCCCGGATCTCACTGGACATCCGCAGCTGGTAGCCCATGAGCGGCCTCCTTAGCGCTCCCCGCGGCCGGTCACCTCATCCGGGCCGGCCACGCTGCGCCGCGAGCAGCGGGATGGCCGCGATCTTCTCCTCGGTCAGGTCGGCCCAGTCCAGGCCGCTCGCCGGCCGCGGGCCCCGGTCACGACGGCAGTCGATGACCCGCTCCGGCGTGACGATGAAATCGACCGGGACGTCGTGGCTGGTCACCGGAATCACCCCGGCCGGGCGGAGCTGGAGCTCGTGCACGGTGGTAACGCAGGCGGCGTGCCGGCCGATCAGGCCGGCCGCGGCGGCGAGCGCGAATTCGAGGTCGGCGAACCCGCCGCCCTTGCCCAGCCGGGCCCCGTCCTCGCCCACCGCGACGCTGCCCATCACCACCAGGTTGACCGGGCCGACGTCGGCCAGCGCGACCCGGCGGGCGGACCGGGCCGCGCCGCTGATCGAGGCCGCCTTGCGTGGCGGCTCGCTCAGGTGGTCCGGGTCGAGGGCGAAGAACGGCTCGGGCCCGGCCAGCCGCGGGACCGCCATATAGACAGTCTTGCCGTCTTCGAGCGCACGCTGCCGCACCGGCCACTGGGCGGCGTCCGGGTTGGCCTTCAGCGTGCGGGCGGCCTGCCAGGCGGGCGTGCCGCGGAGCCGCCCGGCAGCCGCCTCGGCCCCGGTGAAATTCGGGATGCGCCCCGCCGCGCCGGGGAACCTGGCCACCCGCGCCCCGGTCATCGCGGCCCATACCTCCTGGCGCAGGGCGGCCTTGGCCGCGAGCACCTCAACCGGACCGCCAGCATCACGGTCGTGCCGCGGTGCAGAACGAGCCATGCCCTCATCCTGCCGCACCACCGGCTGGGCGGCACGCGGCGCGTCAGCACCAGGCCGTTACCAGGTGGGCCGGAGCGGGCCGTGCGGGGCTATCCGGGCCAGGTCGTCGCGGAGGGCACGCAGCCGGGACTCCCCCAGCGCCGCCGCCCAGGACCGGACCGTGTCGGTGGTGGCCGCCTCCGCCGCGCGGGTGCACGCCCAGCCTTTCTCGGTGAGGGTGAGCAGCCGGGCCCGGGCATCGGCGGGATGCGGCTGCCGTGCCACATACCCCTTGGCGACGAGCTCGTCGGCGAGCTGGGCCGCTGCCTGCCGGGTCACGTCCAGGTGCTCGGCGAGCTGGGTGATGGTCGCACCCCCCGCGGCGAGCCGGGTGAAGGCGAAGCCGTGCGCGGGGCGCAGGTCACCGAAGCCGCGGGCCCGTACCCCCGCAGAGATGCCGTTGACCAGGGCGCGGCTGGCGGCCAGCAGCCCGACGGCGAGCACCTGGGCTTCAGCGTGCCCCACGGCCGGGAGGTCAGCGTGCTCCATGCTCTCAGCTTGACAGATTAGGCAAGCTACTTGAGCATATAGGCAAGCTACTTGCGTATTACGGAGGAGAACCGTGCCAGTCATCCGCGCCAGCGACACGGCCGTGCACCAGATGCACGGCACGACTTTCCGCGCCTACGCCAGCCCGGCTCGCGGCAGCTCGGAACTGTGCGCCTGGCGGATCGAGATCCCCGCCCACAGCGGTGGCGTGGCCCACCGCGTCACGCGCGAAGAGGTGCTTTACATCCTGAGCGGGACGCTCCGCGTCACGATCGATGACCAGCCCGGAGACGCGTCCGCCGGGGACGTCGTGCTGGTACCCGCGGGCTCGGTGCTGCGCGCCGGGAACGACACGGCCGAGCCGGCCACCGCGTGGGTCACCACCAGCGTCGGCCTCGCGGCCGTCCTGCCGGATGGCTCATGGATCAGCCCGCCCTGGACCCGCTGACCGGCCGCCGGGATCCGGGGCCACCACGGCGGCGCCCGGCGTAGCCTGCACCGACGGCAACTGCATGACTGGGGCAACCAGTCACACGGCACTGCATGGCTGCCGTAGTCATGTAGCTGGCCAGAGTGGAGCGTGGATATGGGCCCGGCGTTCGAGCACCCGGTCGAGGTCAGGTGGCGGGACACCGACGCCCTCGGTCACGTCAACCACGCCGTGTTCCTCAGCTACCTCGAGGAAGGCCGGGACGCCTTCTTCATCCAGGCCCTGGGGGGCGACCCCAACTACGTGGTGGCCAGGCTGGAGATCGACTTCCACGCAGAGGTCCGCCACTCGCACGGCCGGGTGCTGGTGCGGATCGAGGCGCAGCGGCTGGGCACCACCAGCCTGACCACCCGGGAGACGATCCTGACCCCAGCCCAGGAGGTCGCGGCCGAGGCGCGCGCCGTCACGGTGCGCTGGGATCGCCGCGGCCGGACGCCGGTCCCGTTCACCGACGCCGAACGCGCCCGGCTGACAGCGGCGGCGGCCCTGCTCCCGGGCCCGGACGCGGCACCGTAGTCTGGGCCGCCGCTTGCAGCGCCTGGGCACCGAGTTCCGCGACCGATGACACGTCCCCCACCCCCGCCGTGACCGGGCGCCCGCACCTGCCGCGGGTCCTAGGGTGATCAGGAACACCGGAGGGCCGACTGCGGGACGGGGTGTGCGACGGTGCCCAGCGCGAACTACACCGAGGCCCGGCTGGCCGCGCTGTATGACGCGCTGAACCCGCCCGGCGCGCACACCGAGTTCTACCTCGGCCTGCCCGGCCCGCCGCCGCAGCGGATCCTGGACATGGGCTGCGGTACCGGCCTGCTCGCCTGCGAGCTCGCGGCCCGCGGGCATGAGGTGACGGGTGCGGATCCGGCCGCGGCCATGCTCGCGGTAGCGCAGCGCCGCCCCGGCGGCGGCCGGGTGCGGTGGATCCAGGCCGACGCCGCCGGGCTGTCGGTCCGTACCCGGTTCGACCTCATCCTGATGACCGGCCACGTATTCCAGCTGCTGCGCGGCGATGCGGACGTCGCCGCGGCGTTGCGCACGCTGCGGCGGCACCTGGCGCCCGGCGGCCGGATCGCCCTGGAAACCAGGAACCCGGCCGCCCGGGAATGGCAGTTCTGGACCCCGGAGGAGACCCGGCTGCGCGTCAGCACCGCCGACGGCCCCGCCGAGATCCATTACGACATCCAGTCCGTGGCCGGCGACCTCGTCACCTACGAGACCTGGTTCCGGTTTCCCGGTGGCGTAACGGCCGTGGTGCCGGACACGCTGCGCTTCATGAGCCAGGACGAGCTGGCCGCCGTCCTCGCCCGGGCCGGCCTCGCCGCGGCCGCCTGGTACGGCGACTGGGACAGGTCCCCGGCCGGCCCGGCCAGCCCGGAGATCATCGTCCTCGCGCAGGCCGATGGCGCCGCCGGCCGCAGCCAGGAGATGATGGGAGCCATGCCGCCGGACCACGTGACGAACCAGCCGGCCGCCGCCGCGCCGCCGCCCCCGGACGACGGGCCGGTGCTGCCGGGCCAGAGCCGGGAGGACACCGACGCCGGCTGGGGCGAGCACCCCGAGCCGGACGACGACGAGCGGCTCTACCGCGACCGCCCGCCGCACTGGGACTCTCCCTGACCAGGCCCCGGTCAGCCCCGCGGGGCGGTCAGCGGATGCGGGCGAGCAGCAGGGTGATGTCGTCTTCGCCACGCTGGCGCAGTGCCTGGGTGACCGTCTCGCAGCATCGGTCCAGCGTGGTGCCCGGCTGGGCGAGAGCGGCGCTGAGGGTCTCGCGCATCGCGGCCAGGCCGTCGCCGAGCGGGCGGGTGCGGCTTTCGGCCAGCCCATCGGTGTAGAGGGCGAGGACCCCGCCGGGTGGCAGCTCCAGCCGGGTGACCGCGAAGGGCCCGGCGGCCAGGCCGAGCGGGAGACCGTCCGGCAGGTCGAGAACCTCCGTGGCCCCGCCGGGCAGCGCGAGCACGGGCGGCGGGTGCCCGGCCTTCGCGATCAGGCAGGCTTTCTCGGGCGGGTCGATGACGGCGCAGATACAGGTGGCGTACGGGGTGCCGGGCATGCCGGCGGCCATCCGGTCCAGCCAGGCCCAGCACGTCATCGGGCGGCAGCCCCACCTCGGCCAGGGCGTGCGCCGCGGTGCGCAGCTGGACCATGACCGCTGCGGCCTCCGGTCCATGGCCCATCGCGTCCCCCACCACCACCGCAGCCTGCCCGTCGGGCAGGGCGACGATGTCGTGCCAGTCACCGCCGACCACGCTGGCCCCGACCGGCAGGTACCGGCTGGCCACCTCGAGGGCGGAGGGCACCCGCGGCTCGGCCGGGGCCAGTCCCTGCTGCAGGGCGAACGCGGTCCGCCGCTCCCGGTGATACAGCCGGGCATTATCGACGCACACGGCGGTACGGGCCGCCAGCTCGATGGCGAGCGTGATGTCCGCGCTCCCGAAGCCGGGGGCGCCGGCCACCCGGGCAAAGGTGAGGCAGCCGAGCACCACGTTCCGGGCGGCCAGCGGCACGGCCAGGAAGGAGGCGTAGCCAGCCATGGCGTCCCGGCTACCGGGGCGGCGGGCCCGCCGCTGCCCGGTCTCGGTGGCCACCGGCCCGGTGGTCACCGGGCTGTCCGTGGTCATCGCCTGGTAGCTGGGTGAGTCCGGCCCGAGTACCAGTACCTCGCCGGGCCGCAGCAGCTTGCTGGTCACCGAGGAGGGCTGGCCGGCCAGCCGGGCGGCGAGGCGCCGCACCACGGCCGCGGGTCCCGGGCCTTCCGCGCTGGGCTCATCGACGGCAAGCAGGCGCTCGGACACGAAGATGGCGGCCGCATCGGCGAAGGCGGGCACGGCCACCTCGGTGAACTCCCGGGCCGTCCGGGCCAGGTCGAGCGTGGTGCCGATCCTGGTCGCCGCCTCACGGAGCAGGTCTGGCCCTGGGCGGCCGGGAAGCTGCCGGGCGATCACCATGGCACCACTGCCCGGCCCGGCCACCGGCTCCCAATGCAGGGCCACCGGTCCAGTGCCGGTGCCGGGCGCGGCCGGCAGTGTCCCGGACCACGTCCGGCCCGCGCCTGCCTCGGCCAGCGCCGCCGCGATGAGATCCCGCTGGCCTTCGCCGGCGGGCAGGACGTCCGCCACGTGCCGCCCGGCCGCCATGACCGCCGGCTGGGCGAACAGCCGCTCCGCGGTCACCGACCACGATGCCACCCGGCCCTCGCTGTCCACGGTGAACACGGCCAGGCCAGTCAGGTCCGGACCGCGCCGTCCCGGCGGCGCAGCATCGCTCTCCCCCGCTAACTGCGATAACACCGTGTCCGCACCCATCCTGACGGCCGCTCCCCGTGCCATCTTCCCGGCCTTCCGCGCCGCGGCCCGGCCTGGCCCGCCGCCATTCGATCGCAGGGCCAGTACACGCGGCGAGATCAGCCAGTGCCTGCCTGCCGAAATAATGTGTAGATCCGAAATGTACCGCACCAAAACGGCCCCATTAGGTCAACCGGCGGATTCAGCCCGGCCGGCGGTGGCCGCTCCCGGGCTCTCCGCCGCCGGCCATGGGTGGGCGAGGGACCCATCTAGCCCAGCGTCCGGGTGATCACCCAGGCGAACCGCGTTCCTCGGCGGGCGGTGCGGTTCTCGCCGCGAGTGGCCTAACGCTAACTGCGCCACCGGCCAGGCCGGGCTCAAATTTCCGGCACGCTGCTACCATCCGTAGGGCCGACCACTCACTCCCGGGGAAACCTCTGCGGATGGCTGCACGGAACTCGAAATCACCGGTCCCAGGCCCGACAACGCGTGACCGGCTGTCCAGCGAGGCTGCGCGCCTGTTTGCGGAGCGTGGTTATCACGGCACATCCATCAATGACGTCGCGAGTGCGCTCGGGATTCAGAAGAGTTCGCTGTATGCCTACATCACCGGCAAAGCCGATCTGCTCGGCGAAATTGCCCTCACCGGGGCCGCGGCCTTCCATGAGGCACTGAACACGCTGCCCGCGGGGGCATCCCCGGGCGAAAGGCTGCGGCTGGCCTTCCAGGCCCACCTGAGCGTGGTGGAAAGTCAGCTGGACGTGGCCACGGTGTGGCTTCAGGAATGGCGCTACCTCACCGGCGAGCCGCGAAGCGTCTTCCTCAGGGAACGGCGCCGCTACGAACAGCGGATCCGCGACCTGTTCGAGGCGGCGGCCCGGTCCGGTGAACTACGCGGGGACCTTGCCACCGACGACGCGGTCCTTGTCTTCCTGTCCCTGGCCAATTCGGCCTATACCTGGCTCACCGCGGGCACCGATGTCGCCGCGCTTTCCTCTCGGCTCATGCCGGTTCTGCTCCGCGGGATCGGGCCGGAACGCGGCGACCCAACGCCCCGGCCCGGTAGCCGACCGGTCATCACGCCCGAATCTCCGGCGGATAACGTGGCCGGCCACGATGGCCCCTCCATTCCCCGGTCCGGTCAGCCATAGATGTAGGTACCCGGAGCCGCCGCCGACTTGGGCAGCGGATCGGCGCGCAGCTCGATGCGCCTGGGCACCTTGAAGCCGGCGATCCGGTTCCGGCAGTGCGTGGCGAGCTCGTCCGGCGTCACGCCCAGCCGGGAACGACGACGGCGTGCACGGCCTCCCCCCAGCGCGGGTCGGGGACGCCGAAGACGGCCACCTCCTCGGCCGAGGGATGGTCGGCCAGGGCGTCTTCCACCTCGGTCGAGTAGATGTCCTCCCCGCCGCTGGGCACGAGCAGCGTCTGCGTGACTGCTTCCCGCTCGATGAGGTCGAGCGCCAGCTCGGGATCGAACTTCGGCATGACGACGTGGGTCCCGCCGCCCCCGACGGTGGCCAGCGTCCCGATGACGCCGCCGGTGTGGGACATGGGCGAGGCGACGAGCCACCGGGTCTGCTGGTCGAACGGCCGGGTCGCCATGAAGTGCAGAGCGCTGGAGACCAGGCTCTGGTGGGTGTGCATGGCCCCCTTGGCCACGCCCGTCGTGCCGGACGTGTAGAACAGCACGGCCAGGTCGTCCTCGGTTACCCCCTCCCCCAGCGGCACCTCATAAGCCGACGCGACCAGCTCGTCGTAGTCGCCGGGCATGGCCAGCACCCGCCGCCGCGGCCCCCGGGTACTCGGCATCGGCGAACAACACGCTCACCCCGGCGTCATCGAGGATCTCCCGCATCTCGGCGGGAGCGAGCCGGGAATTCACCGGGACCAGCACGAAACCCGCCGCCGGAAGACCGAGGTGCAGCTCGAGGTAACGCTCAGAGTTGAGCCCGATGACGCCTATCCGGTCGCCGGGGGCCAGCCCGAGGCCGCGCATCGCGCCGGCCAGGCACCGCGCGCCGAGCTCCGCATAGCTGCGCCGCTCGCCGCCGCACACGACGGCCATGATCTGGCAGCGATGGCAGCGGCCTGCCCGATCGAGCGGCTGGGCGAAGGTATACATGCGATCGCCTCCCAGCACAGAGCCAGGCCACTTACCCCTCAGTGGCGGCTGACCAGCGCGGGCGAGCGAACTTCGCTGCGTTCCGGTTTAGTTCGTAATCAGTCCATCACCGAACGTTCGGTCGGGTATCAACGCTTTTGTGAACCGGTTCACGCGCGTACTATCTCCAGCAAGAGCGAACGAACGTTCGGTATTGCGCAGCAGGCCCGACCGGGCTGGCTGGTCGGGTCCGCCCACCAGCCGGAACGGCCGCAGCGGGCAGCGCCGGGGGAAGGATAAGGACCCCAGATGAGACCAAGCACAGCCACGGCGCCGGTCACCGATGAGTTCATCCGCATCGGTGGGCTGCGGATCCACGCCCAGGCCCGCGGGGAAGGCGAGCCGCTACTGCTCTACTCCGGCATCTGGGGTGAAGTGAGGCTGTGGGACGGCCTGCTGCCCTATCTGCCCGGGTTCCGCACGATCGCCTTCGACCCGCCGGGGATCGGCCGCTCCGAGATGCCCGCCCTGCCGCTGACCATGCCCGGGCTGGCCCGCTTCGGCACCTCGGTCCTCGACGAATTCGGCATCGAATCCGCCCACGTCCTCGGGGCATCGTTCGGCGGCGCGGTCGCGCAGCAGATGGCCTTCATGCATCCGCGCCGGGTACGCCGGCTCGTGCTGGTGTTCAACCTCCTTCGGCGGCTTCGCCATGCCGGGCAGCCTGGAAGCGCTCTGGCACTTCATCCATCCGCGCAGCTACCACCCGCAACGGCTGGAACGGCTGGCGGGCGCCATGTTCGGCGGGCGGCTGCGGGCCGAGCCGGAACTGGTCCGAACCATGCACATCCGGCGCCCGGCGAGCACCATGGCCGCCCTGTACCGGATGGCGCCGCTCTTCGGCTGGACGAGCCTGCCCTGGCTGTGGGGTATCCGGCACCCGACGTTGGTCGTGGCCGGTGACGACGACCCGGTCACCCCGCTGGTGAACCACCGGGTGATCGCGGCCCTGGTGCCGCGCGCGAGGCTGCACATCGTCCGCGGTGGCGGGCACCTGGCCCTGCTGGACAGCGCCGCCGAGGTCGGCCCGGTCATCACGAGCTTCCTGCGTGGCGATGTCGCGGACCAGGACCCGGCTCTCGAGCTGCGGGCGGTCGGCTGATCCATGGACCAGGCGCGGCGCAGCGCCGCCCGCATGTACGCCGACGACCAGGCGGTCAAGGCACTGGGCATCAGCATCGAGGACGTCGCGCCGGGACGCGCCACGGCCCGGATGCGGGTGAGCGCCGACATGGTGAACGGCCACGGGATGGCGCACGGGGGCTATGTGTTCCTGCTCGCCGATACCGCCTTCGCCTACGCGTGCAACAGTTATGGCCCGGTCACCGTGGCCGGGGCCTGCGAGATCACGTTCCTCAGGCCAGCCCGCGAGGGCGATGAGCTCATCGCGACGGCCGGGGAGCGGGTGCGGGTGGGCCGCAGCGGCATCTACGATGTCAGCGTCCGCCAGGCCGGCGGGGAGGTGCTGGCCGAGCTGCGCGGGCACAGCCGGACACTGCGGCCAGCAGGAACGGGGTAGACCGGGCGCTGCAGGCAATCCGTGAGCGGGGCTGCTCGTAGCGCTATCCCGAGTCGCCGAGCCCGCGCTGGTACGGCGAGACGGCGGCGGCCGACGGGCGGCCGCCTTCGAGGGGCGCCTGGGCCGCCCGTTCGGGCTCACCCAGCCGGGCGTGAGCGGCCTGGTGGGCGAGGAGGTGTCCCCCTATGGCCCGCACCTGGGGATTGGCTACCCCCGGGTGACCGACCGCTGCTGGGCGCGATGCGGGCCGCGATGCCCGCCTGGCGCGACGCGGGCCCGCAGCTGCGCGCCGCCGTGTGCCGCGACCCTGCCGCCCGCCCTCACCACGGCGGCCTGCCGGGAGGTCCTGGCCGAGAACGGGTTCGGCGCCAACCTCGTCACACTGGTCGCCGAGGCACCCGGTGAGCGGGCAGCCGCCGCACTCGCGGTACGCGACGAGGTCAGGATCGTCGATTTCACCGGTTCCACCGGGTTCGGCCAGTGGCTGGAAGCCAACGCCAGGCAGGCGCAGGTCTACACGGAGAAGTCCGGCGTGAACACGGTCGTTATCGACTCCACCGACGATTTCAGCGGGATCTGCGCGAACCTGGCTTTCTCGCTGCCGCTCTACAGCGGCCAGATGTGCACCACCCCGCAGAACGTGCTGGTGCCCGGGACGGCATTGCCGCGGATGGCGGGCACAAGACGTTCGGCGAGGCCGCCCAGGGCATGGCCGCGGCCGTCAGCAAGCTGCTGGGCGACGACGCGCGCTGGGGAACTGCTCGGCGCGATCGTGAACCCCGCTGTGCCCGAGCGGATCGAGCAGGCTCCCGGGCTCGGCGACGTGGTGCTGCCGGCCCGGGCCATCACCCATCCGGAGTTCCCGCACGCGGTCATCCGCACCCCGGTCATCGTCGGCGTCAACGTGGCCGACGAGGCCAGCTACGGGCGGGAGTGCTTCGGCCCGGTCGCGTTCCTCATCGGCACCGACTCCACCCGATTTCCATGCCACCGGGGCGCATCCCGCCGCCAACGCCGCGCTCACCGACGCCGAAAGGCACCGCCGCGCCGGAGCTGACCGCCGCGGGCCCCGCCCTGCTCCTCAGGCAACCGCGGACGTCCGCCACGAAGCGGCGGCCGGCGCGGGGCGGGCGCGCCCGGGGCAGGCGCGGCGCTGGTGGCGGCGCTGGTGGCGGCGCTGGTGGCGGCGCCGCCTGCGGGGCCATGCTGGGGGGCCGCGGGGTCTACGGCCTCCCGGACCGTGGCGAAGATGGGGAAGTGCCGGTACAGCCCGGTCATGTGCAGGACCCGGGCCGCCTGCGGCGAGACCGCGGCCAGGCGCACGAACCCGCCCAGCAGCCTGGCGTGGCGGCCGGCGCCGACCAGCACCGCGAGCCCGACGGCGTCACACGCGCTCACCCTGGACAGGTCGATGACCAGCCCGCTGGAGCCGGGGCGGAGCAGGCCCAGGAGCTGCTCGCGCAGGACCTGGGCGCTGGCCACGCCGAGTTCGCCGGCCAGCTCGGCCACGGTGACCCCGTCCCTGGTGCGGGTGGACAAGCCCAGGCCGGAACTGCCCCTGCTTCCGGAGTTCTGCATGGGTCTCCTGGCGAGGCGATAGGCGCCAGCTGAGTCAGAGCCTGGTCAGCTTGGCGTAGGGCGCGCTGATCCGGTACTTGACGTTGCCGAAATCCACAAGCACGGTGTCGGCCTCGAGAGCGATGACGCGGCCGAGACCGTACCGGTCGTGCGTCACCAGGTCCTGAACCTCGAACTGCTCGACAGGATCGGGCGCGGCCGCGGGCTTGTTGAACGGGCTTCCGGGCACGGGACGCCGGGTCACGGCGCGGGCTGGTTTCTCATCATCACCAGTATGCGCTCCGCAGCCCCGCCACGGGAGCCTGCCCGTGTCACAGCCTGTCGGTGACCCAGTGCCAGCCCTTGCGCTCGTCCCATGCCGGGTGCACCACCGAGGGGCCAGCGGCGTCGGACATCTGGGACACGAGCCGGATCAGCTCGTGGTGGAAGTCCACGGGGGTGTGCTTGCCCTCATGCGGGGCGACCGCCACGAGGGTCACGGCCCATCCCTCACCGCCGGCCAGCCGGACGGTGACATTGCCGTTGTAGTCACGGCCAACCGCCGCGATGGCCTCGGCCCGGACGAGGTCACTTCCGTCGTCCTTGGCCACCCACACATCAGGCGCGGTCATGGGCCACCTCCAGGCTCATCCAGCACGGCTCTACCGCCACAGTCCCCTCCCACAGTGGCACATCCCCGGAACGCTATGGCCGGGCCGCGGCACGCAGGTTCCGGCGGGGGCCAGCCATCTGGCCGCCGTGGCCGGCCGCCACGGCCCCGCTCAGTACTCGAGTTCGGGCCGCAGTGAGCCGCCCACAGCGTTCAGGTGCCGCAGGACCTGCCCGTAGGAGGCGAACAGGCCGGTCTCCCGGTACGCGATGCCGTGCTGCTCACAGAACGCGCGCACCGGCTCCTGGGCGCGCCGCAGGCTGGGCCGTGGCATGGAGGGGAACAGGTGATGCTCGATCTGGTAGTTGAGGCCCCCGAGGGCGAAGTCAGTGAACCACCCGCCGCGGATGTTACGCGAGGTGATGACCTGGCGGCGGAGGAAATCGATCTTCTCGTCCGCGCCGAGCACCGGCATCCCCTTGTGGTTGGGCGCGAACGAGCAGCCCAGGTAGACGCCGAACAGGCCCTGCTGGATGATCAGGAAGACCACCGCCTGCAGCGGGGACAGGACCAGGAACAGTGCGGCCAGGTAACCGGTGATGTGCAGGGCGAGCAGGGTTCCGTCCACCAGCTTGGCCGTCGTGCCGCGGCGTTCCGCCAGGGCCCGGAATCCGGCGACGTGCAGGTGGATGCCTTCCAGCAGCAGCATCGGGAAGAACAGCCACGCCTGGTAGCCGACCAGCCAGCCGCCTATCCCGTGGCGCGCCCGGGCCTGGCCCCGGGTGAAGGCGATGGCCCGGCCACCGATGTCAGGATCCCGGCCGACCTGGTTCGGGCGGGCGTGGTGCCGGTTGTGCTTGGCGGTCCACCACCCGTAGCTGAGCCCGATCAGCAGGTTGCCGTGGATCCGGCCGATCAGGTCGTTGGTGCGCTTGGAACCGGAGATCTGCCGGTGGCCGGCGTCGTGCCCGATGAACCCGGTCTGGGTGAACATGACCGCCAGGAAGACCGCCACGAGGAGCTGCCACCAGGAGCGCCCGAGGAGGAAGAACACGGCCCAGCCGGCGGCCAGCAGGACCAGGTTGACGCCGATCTTGACGCTGTAATACACGGGGCGCCGGCGCAGCAGCCCGGCCGCCCGGACACTGCGGGAAAGCTGGGCATAGTCACTGCCGGGACTAGCGGGCTGCGTTTCCGGCCCGGCCAGCGGGGGGCGTTCGGCGGCGGGGTTTGCCGTGTCAACGGTCAAGCTCAATCCTCCTGCGGCGAGCGGTGCGCGGCCTGGGGTCAGCCGCTGGGAGGTCGGTGCCGCCGCCCGGCCGGGCGGCGGCGGGCCAGGGCAGACAGGCGGCAGGCCCGCGCATTGCTGCGCGGGCCTGCCGCCTGCATCACGTCAGATCGCGTGGACCTGGTCCGCCTGCGGGCCCTTGGGGCCCTGGCGGGTGGTGTACTCCACCTTCTGGTTCTCTTCCAGGGTGCGGTAGCCGCCCATGTCGATCGCCGAGTGGTGCACGAAGACGTCGGCGGTGCCGTCGTCGGGTGCGATGAAGCCGAAGCCCTTATCAGGGTTGAACCACTTCACGGTTCCTTGTGCCATCTGCTTGTCTCCTTCTAAGACGAGCCCGGATCCGCGCCCTTCGCGCGGATCAGCTGCTGGTTGCCCGCTACCTGATGGAGGAATCCACAGCCAGACGGCGAGGCGCCCATTGTCGAAAGTGCGGCGCCTTCACGATCGCAAACGTCGACAACAACTCTCCGCTTCAACGCCGTCGTGTGGCCAGCGTATTCCCGCGCCTCCAGCCCGTCCTGGCATCGGCCAGGGGCCCTGCGGGCAGCGATGTTTACCGCCTGCGGCGCCCCCGGTCAGCCGGCCGACATGGCCACCGCGCCATGGCCGGTGCCCGGGCTGGTGGGCAGCGCCGTGACCGCGGCGTCGCGTGGTCCCGGAGGCGCGACCCGGGCGGCCGGCGGCCCGGCGATGGAGCGCACCAGGGCGGAGCCGGGGCTGACGCTGGCCGCCAGCGGGCTCACACCCGCGCGGCGCATCAGCACCCGCACATCGCCGGCCTGGGCCGGGCTCTGCACGGTGATCACCACGCCCTCCGCGCCGGCCCGGGCGGTCCGGCCGGACCGGTGCAGGTAAGCCTTGTGCTCGGCGGGCGGGTCGGCGTGGATGACCAGGTCGATGCCGTCCACATGGATGCCGCGGGCGGCGATGTCCGTGGCCACCAGGACGCGGGCAGAGCCGGCCGAAAAGGACGCCAGGTTCCGTTCCCGGGCCCCCTGGCCGAGGTTGCCGTGCAACTCGACCACGGAGACGCCCTCCCTGGCCAGCTGGCGGGTGAGCTTCTGCGCGCCGTGCTTGGTGCGGGTGAAGACCAGCGACCGGTTCTTGCCGCCCGCCAGCGCGGCGACCACGCCGACCCGGTCCGCCGGCGCGACGGTGAGCAGGTGATGGATCATGGCGCCGGGAGCGGCGGTGACCGAGTCCACCGAGTGCACGGCCGGAGCGCTGAGGAACCGGCGCACCAGCACGTCCACGGCGTTGTCCAGGGTGGCGGAGAACAGCATCCGCTGGCTCTCCGGCGGGGTGGCCTCCATCAGCCGCCGCACCACCGGAAGGAAGCCGAGGTCGGCCATGTGGTCGGCCTCATCGAGCACGCTGATCTCCACATCGCCCAGGTGGCAGTGCCCCTGCTCGATAAGGTCGGCCAGCCGGCCCGGACAGGCCACGACGATGTCCACCCGGTTGCGCAGCGCCTTGACCTGCGCGTTCTGCCCGGTACCGCCGAAGATGGTCGCGACCGTCAGGTCCATGGCCTGGGCCAGCGGCACGAGCACGGCCTGGACCTGGCTGGCCAGTTCGCGGGTGGGCACGAGGACCAGGCCACGCGGCCGTCCAGCGCTGGTGTACCCGTCGGCCAGCCCGGCGACGAGCGGGATCGAGAACCCGAGCGTCTTGCCCGAGCCGGTCCGGCCGCGGCCCAGGATGTCCCGGCCGGCCAGCGCATCCGGCAGCGTGGCCGCCTGGATCGGGAACGGCACGGTGATGCCGGTCCCCGCCAGTACCTCGACCAGCGGCCCGGGAACGCCCAGGTCAGCGAAGCTGGCATTCAGCGTGGCCGTGCCGGCCAGGCCGCGGGCCTCGCCGGTTGCCCGGGCCTGGCGCTGCGGCTCGCGGTCCTGCGGAGGCTGGCTGGCCGGCTGGCGGCCAGCGGCCGGCGCCCCGGACCGCGCCGGGCGGCGGCGCCGTCGGCGGGCAGGGGAGTTTTCGATGGGAAGAGCTGTCACAGATGATCACTTTCGGATTCAGGGTGGCCGCATTTTCGAGGGCCACCACATCGAATCCGTGGAAACCTGCTCGCTCACCGAGCGATGTACGACCGGCGCGCCCGGATGGCGGCGCCTCACGTTGTGCCGTGTGCCACTACAGTACCGCACTCCGTGACGCGGCGCCGGGCGGCTCGCGTGGGCACGGCCGGGCAGCGCCGGAAGTCATCCCCAATGGGTGATGCCGGCGCCAGCCGCGGCGGCCAGCGTTCAAGGGGGGCCCGCCCATGTCCTCGCAGAGGCTGCTGCCAGGCGCGGCGATCGGTGAGCGGGCCGAGACGATGCGGTTCCGGCCAAGGAGATGCCACCAATGCCATTGCACGAGCGTGACACCGTCCGTGAGCAGATGGAGGACTCGGTTTTCTGCGGGCGCGATCTGACCAGGCCTATCCCCAAGTACCGGTTCCCCCAGGACGAGACGCTGCCGAGGGACGCGTTCCAGGTGGTATCGGACGAGGTGATGCTGGATGGCAACGCCCGCCAGAACCTGGCCACGTTCTGCCAGACGTGGGCGGAACCCGAACTGCTGTCCCTGATGGCGATCTCGGTCAACAAGAACATGATCGACAAGGACGAGTACCCGCAGACCGCCGAGGTTGAGGCGCGCTGCGTGCACATGCTCGCCGACCTGTGGCATGCCCCCCAGGCCGCCAACACCGTGGGCGCCTCGGCCATCGGGTCCTCGGAGGCCTGCATGCTCGCGGGCATGGCCGCCAAGTGGCGGTGGCGGGCCAGGCGGCGGGCCGAAGGCAAGCCGACGGACCGGCCGAACATGGTGTGCGGCCCGGTGCAGGTGGTCTGGCACAAGTTCGCCCGGTACTGGGACGTCGAAATGCGCGAGGTCCCGATGGCGCCCGGCCGCTACGCCATGGATCCCGCCTCGATGCTGGAACGGGTGGACGAGAACACGATCATGGTCGTCCCGACGTTCGGCGTCACCTACACCGGCGCCTACGAGGACGTGGCGGCCATGTCCAAGGCTCTCGACCAGCTGCAGGCCGACACCGGGCTTGACATCGACATTCACGTGGACGGGGCCAGCGGCGCGTTCCTCGCCCCGTTCTGCGCGCCTGACGTGATCTTCGACTTCCGCCTCCCGCGGGTCAAGTCGATCAGCACCTCGGGGCACAAGTTCGGGCTGGCCCCGCTGGGCGTCGGCTGGGTCATCTGGCGGGACCGCCAGGAGCTGCCTGAGGACCTGGTGTTCCACGTCAACTACCTGGGCGGCGACATGCCGGTCTTCCAGATCAACTTCTCCCGGCCGGCCGGCCAGATCATCGCCCAGTACTACAACTTCCTGCGGCTCGGCTTCAAGGGCTACAAGCGCATCCACGACGCGTCTTATGCGGTCGGCCAGTACCTCGCGGCCGAGATCGTCAAGCTGGGGCCTTTCGAGCTGCTGTGTGACAGTAACCCGGCCACCGGGATCCCGACGGTGACCTGGCGGATCCGCGAAGGCGCTGACCCCGGCTATACCTTGTTCGACCTGGCCGACCGGCTGCGCACCCAGGGGTGGCAGGTGCCCGCCTACACTCTCACCGGAACGGCCTCCGGCATCGCCGTCCAGCGCATCCTGGTCCGCCTGGGCGTGAGCCAGGACCTGGCCTCTCTGCTCCTCGACGATTTCCGGGACGCCGTGGCCCACTTCACGAAGCACCCGGTCACCGTGTCGATGACGAAGGAGGAATCCGGCGGGTTCAGCCACCTGTAGCCCGCGCCTCCCCTCCGTGACCAAAGACCGGACCATCTCGATCCTGCTCACCCTGGCGGGCAATCTCAGCACCGCGCAGCAGGACCGGCTGGTGTGGCGGCCGGACGCCTAGGCTCAGCGTGCTTCCCGGTGGCCAGCGCCCTGTCGCTCACGGCCCTGCCTGGCGGCTGGCGCTCCGGGCCGCCCCATGACCGTCCATGGTGGGTCGCAGTGCTCAATATGACCGGCTCGGTGGCCTTCGGCGCCTCGGCGGTGACGGCGTACGTCGTCCCCGACTCGGGCCTGCCCCGGCAACTCCACGCTGGTGAATCTCGGGACCTTCGCCGGCGCCCTGTGCTTCCTGCTCGGCGCCTTCCTGCTGTTGCCGCGGCACGACCCGGTCAGCGCGTGGTGACGGCAGGTGCCCCTGCGCCGCGAGCTCAGCCGGCCCTTCTCAGCCGAAGGTGACATTCGTGATGTCGATGGCGATCGAGACCGAGTCGCGCTGCGGTGAGCCGTCTGGGTTGCGGACGTAGACGCGGCGGCGAGTGGGCACCTTGATCCCGTCGAACTCGCGGTACTCCGAGGGGTAGTGCACCGCGGGGCCGCCGTCGAGGATGTGGACGGAGTAGTCGAGCCGCCGGAGCAGCCCAGCGTCGTCGAAGTAGTAGGTCTGCTGCTTGCAGTGGGCCACGATGGAGTCCGGGTAGGTGACCAGCAGGCCGTGCCAGACCTGCCCGTCCTCCTGCCATGGCCCGGTCTCCTCGGCGGTGAAGTCGGGGCGGCCCAGGATGAACGGGGCGGCGAAGTAGTTCCAGCTGGCCTCGCCGGTGATGTAGGCGACCCTGGAAGTCCTCCCAGGGCGCCTGACGGGTCGTCCCGGCGAACGCCGCCGCAGGGTCGAGGCGCTCGCCGACCAGCATGCCGCCGGTGGTCTCGATGGTCTGCCGGTAGGGTTCCCAGGTGGTGTACTGCCCCGGGCTGCGGGAACGGGGTTATGGTCAGCCGCTGGTCACGGGTCTCGCCCTCCAGCACCACGCCATCGAGCAGGCCGGGCTTGCCTTTCAGCACCCAGATCGCGCCGGTGATCGAGCCGACGGCGCGGAACCGGGAAATCCGCTCCCAGCGCTCCTCACCCCCGTGGGCCTCCACAGCCCGTTTCAGCAGGTCATTCATGGCATCTCCGTTAACAGCCGAATGTCCTAGCCAGCCGCGGCGGCGGGCTGGCCGGCGGCCAGGACCGCGCCGTGGAGTGCTTTCAGGGCGGCGACGTAGATCTCTGAGAAGGTCGGGAAGGGCTGGATGACATCGCGCAGCACCCCGAGTGGCACGCGGGCGCGGATGGCCAGCGTGGCCTGCTGCAGCCACTCGCCGGCCTCGGGGCCGAGCGCGTAGGCGCCGGTCAGCCGCTCCCCGTCGCTGAGCAGGGTCAGGAAGCCGTTGGACTCCGCGTAAGCGTGGGTGTAGGTGGCTGTCTTGGCCACCTCGGACACCAGGGCGGTCGCGCTGAACTCAGCCTCGGTCGCACCGACTGCGGCCGCTTGCGGATCGGTGTAGACGACGTCCGGCACGGCCTCGTAGCTGGCCTCGCGCGGCTCGCCGAGAATGTTCGCCGCGGCGACCTCGCCCTGGTACTTGCCGACGTGGGTCAGCAGCCGGATGCCGGTGACGTCGCCGATGGCCCACAGCCGTTCCCCGGCGCGCAGCTGCGCGTCAACTCCGATGCCCTGCGGGCCCGCCTGGACGCCGACCGTTTCCAGGCCGATCCCCTCGACGCGCGGGCGCCGCCCGGTGGCGACGAGCAGGTGGTCGCCGCGCAACTCGTGGCCGTTGTCGAGGGACAGCACGTAGTCCTCGCCTTCGCGCCGCGCGGCGACCGCGTGCAGGCCCAGGAGGAGCTCGACGCCGTCGCGCCGCAGGACCTCGCCGAGCGCGCCGCCCAGCGGCGCAGGCTCGCGGGCCAGGACGTGGCTGGCCGCCTCGGTGAGGGCCACCTCCCCGCCCAGGCGGCGGACGGCCTGGGCCATCTCCGCGCCGACCGGCCCGCCGCCGAGGATCAGCAGCCGTCGCGGGACGGCCTTCATCCCGGTCACCTCGCGGTTGGTCCAGATGCCGTCGAGCCCGCGCAGGCCCGGGACGGGCGGGATAACCGGGTCGGAGCCGGTCGCCACGACCACGTGCTCAGCGGTATAGCGCACGCCGCCGACCTCGACCGCCCCTGGCCCGGCCAGCTTGCCGTGGCCGCGCAGCAGGTCGATGCCCTTGCCCGCCAGCCAGCTCACCTGGCCGGCATCGGAATAGTTGGAAACCATGAAGTCACGCCAGGCCAGCGCCGCCTCGACGTCGACCTGCGCGCTGGCCCCCACATCCCGCGCACCCTGCACCGCCTCGCCGGGGCGCAGCAGCGTCTTGGACGGGATGCACGCCCAGTAGGAGCACTCGCCGCCGGCCAGCTCGCGCTCGACGACGGCGACCCGCAGGCCACCCTCGGCCAGTTCACCGGCGCAGTGCTCGCCCGGCGAGCCGCCGCCCACCACGATCACGTCGTAGTCGGCGTTCATGAGCTAGCTCCCTGCGTGGACCAGGCGGGGTGCCCGGTGCCGGGCACCACCGCGACCTCGAGTTTCTTGTCCACGACTGCCATTCCTCTCTCGTGATGCCGGGCTCCGATGGTTCACTCATCCGCGATCTTGACGGCCCGCCGGCCAACGTGCGGCGAGCCGCGGTCGAAGACCGTCGCGAGGGCCTCGGGAGCGTGTTCGAGGCCCTCGAACACGCTGACCACCGCCCGCAGCCGCTTCTCGCGCAGCAGCGCTGCCAGCTCAGCCCGGATCGGCGTCAGCCGTGCCGGGTAGTAATCGCTGACGATGAAGCCCTGCAGGGTGATCCGCTTGAACACCGCGTCGGTGAGGTTGGCGCCCGCGTCGGGATCGTCGGGACGGGCGTAGCTGCTGACCGACCCGCACAGCACGACGTGGCCGTAGTCCTTGAGCACGGACAGCGCGAGGGTGAGCTGGCGGCCGCCGACATTGTCGAAGAACACGTCGATGCCCTCACCTGCCGCCTGCGCCAGATGCTCCGGGAACGACGGGTCGCGGTAGTCCACCGCGGCGTCGGCGCCCAGCGCCGCCGTGGCATGATCGGTGCGCAGCCGCCCGCCCGCGATGGCCACGACGCGTGCACCGGCGGCCTTGGCCAGCTGGACCGCCACGCTGCCCACGCCGCCGGTGGCCGCGCTGACTAGCACGGTGTCTCCCGCCTGCACGTGGCCGACGTCGTGCACCCCCACATAGGCGGTCAGGCCCGTCGTGCCCAGGACGCTGAGCCACTCCAGCGGGCTGCCCAGGGCCGGGTCGGCTATCTCGGCCGGCGCGATCGTGGTGGTGGCGTAGGCCTGCCAGCCGGTGTAGGTCGCCACCTGCGTGCCTGCCGGCACGCGGGGATCCTCGGACTGCACGACTATCCCGACGCTGTTGGCCAGGACCGGCTCGCCGACATCCACCGTGGCGACTTCGGGTGAGCCGCGCAGCATCCGCAGCTGGTAGGGATCGATGCTGGTCACGAGGTTCCGTACGACCACCTCGCCGGGGGCCGGCGGCCGCACCGGCCGCCGCTCCAGCATCAGGTCGCCGGGGCGCAGCGCGGGCCCCGGGCGGCGGTGCAAGACGATGGTGTCCGCGTGGCTGGGCACGGGCCGGTCCGGGGCCCGCGCCCGCGCGCCGCGCATGCCGTCAGTCATCACTGCTCCTCGTTGTCCGGGACCCGGGCCGGGCGGGTGATGAGATCAGCGTGACGGTTGTGGCCGCCACTCGCGCCCGTGGAAGACCCTGGCCGGCACCCGGGTCCGCGGGCCGCTCATCCGCGCTCGCCCCGGTCACAGGTCCAGGGCCAGGTCGGCGCGGGGCTGGGAGCAGCAGATCAGCGCGCTGCCGGCGGCGGGATCATCGACTGGCTCGGGCGAGTAGCTGACCGTCCCGGACAGCAGGCCGGTCTCACAGGTGTGGCACACGCCGGTCCGGCAGGACCAGCGCACCGGCACGTCGCAGGCTTCGGCCAGCTCGAGCAGGCTGGCGTAGTCCCGGCCCCAGCGGACCGTCAGGCCGCTCCGCGCAAACGCGACGCGGGGGCCATCGCCCGGGCTGCCCGCGGGCGGGTGCGGTGGTCGGGCCGCCGGAGCCTGGATCCCTGGCGTCTGCGACGGCATGGCGCCGAAGATCTCGGTGTGCACGCGGGTGCCGTCGACACCCAGGCCGGCCAGTGCGGCGGAGACCTCGGCCATGAATCCAGCCGGGCCGCAGAGGTAGGCGTCGGCGTCACCCGGAAGGTCCAGCGCGGCCAGCACCTCCGGCGACAGCCGTCCCGCGGTCTGGTAGTCGCGTCCCTCGACATCCTGCGGGCCCGGGTGGCTGTAGCAGATGTGCCGGTGCCCGCTGGCCAGTGCCGCCAGCAGCGACCTGGACTCCGCGGCGAACGGCTCCGCGGCCCGGCTGCGGGCACCGTGCAGCCACCAGATATCGCGGCGGGACCTCGCTGCGGCCAGGGCGTGCAGCATGGCCAGGACCGGGGTCGCGCCCACGCCTGCGCTGATCAGCAGGACCGGCGCCGTCCCGGGCTGGAGGATGAAGGTGCCGCGGGGTGCGGCCGCCTCCAGCCGGTCTCCGGCCCGCACCCGGGCGTGGATGAACTGGCTGCCCGCGCCGCGGCGCTCCCGCTTGACGCTGACGCGGTAGGAAGCGGCCCCCGGGGCTCCCGACAGGGAGTAACTGCGCAGCAGCGGCGGCGCGCCGCGTTCGGTGCGCAGCCGCAGGGTGACGAACTGCCCGGGCTGGGCGGGCGGCACGGCGGCTCCGCCCGGATCGGCCAGATACACCGAGACCACCGAGTCGCTTTCCGGCTCGACCGCGGTCACCAGCAGCGGGCGGAACCCCGGCCAGGCCGGCGGCGGGCTCACCGGGGCCAGGCCGGCGTTGCCTGCCGCCGGCCCGGCCGCGCCAGGCCGGCTGAGCATCGCCTGGAACGAGGCCCTCCAGCCGCCCGGCAGCGCCGGGATCCGCAGCGCCTGCTCTACTTGCTGGCGGGGGTGTCCCGGCAGGTAGAGCAGGGCATCCACCTCGGCCACCGTCATCGCCTCCGGCCCGGGGGCGATCTGCACGATCTCATCACCGGCCCGCACGGTGCCCTCGCGCAGCACCCGGAAGTAGAACCCGGGCCGGTGATGGGAGACCAGCAGCGCGGGCATGCGCGGGTCGTCCATCCGGATGCCCACCCGGTAGCACGTGACCCGCGGCTGGGTCACCTCGAACAGCGCCTCGCCGATCTGGTACCTGTCGCCGATGCAGACCCGGTCATCGGCCAGCCCCTCGACCGTGAAGTTCTCCCCGAACTGGCCGTAGCTGAAATCGTCCCGGCCCAGCTGGCGCTGCCAGTACTGGTAGGACTCGATCTGGTACACGAACACCGCGCGATGCTCGCCACCGTGGCCGGCCAGATCGCCCTGCCCGTCGCCGTCGATGTTGAGCCGGCGCACCATCCGGGGCTCCCCGGCGGGCCGCTTCCACACCGCCGTGCGGACCGTCCGGCCGTGCCAGGCCACATCCTGCGGCAGGCCCACATTCACCGACAGCAGGCGGCCTGCCGTCCGGTTCGTGGTCATCAGCCGCGCCCCTCCCCCGCCCAGCCACGGCGCGCTGGCGCCCTCCGGCGATGCCTCAGCGCCTCGTCGAGTTCGCGGCGGGAGCTGATCTGCAGCTTGGCGAACACCTTGCGCAGGTGCCACTCCACCGTGCGGGCACCGATGAACAGCTGAGCCCCGATCTCCGCGTTGGTCCGCCCGTCGCGGGCCAGCTGGGCAATCTCCTCCTCTTGCGGAGTCAGGTCCGCGGACGCGTTGTCGTTACGCTTGCGGATTTTCTCGCCCGTGGCCTGGAGTTCCCGCCGCGCGCGTTCGGCAAAGGCCTGGGCGCCCATGGAGGCGAACGCTTCGAACGCGCGCCGGAGCTGCCCGCGGGCGTCAGCCCGCCGGTTTTCGCGGCGCAGCCATTCGCCGTAGCTCAGGCGGGCGCGTGCCAGATGAGCCGCCACCCGGGTCCGGCTCAGCAGCTCGATCGCCTCGCAGTACAGGTTCTCCGCCGCGCGGCCCTGGGCCAGCAGCGCTCGCGACCGCGCTGCCGCGCCGCAGGCCCAGTCGGTGGCGCTCGCTGCGGCGATCTCCGACAGCTGGCCGGCCGCTGCGGCGGCACGCTGCGGTTGATCGCTTCGCACGGCGGCTTCCACCAGCTCATACAGCGCCCAGGGCGAGATGACGACCTCGTCCACGACGCTGGCGCGGTGGGCCAGCTCGGCGGCCTGCCCGTAGTCGCCGAGCCCGTTGGACAGGACCGCGTTAGCGTAATCCGCATACGTCAGCGCGGTACCCTCGCCCCGGACTGTGGCGCCGCGAACCGTCACCCCGGTCAGCGCGGCCGCGGCCGGCACGTCCCCGCGCCACGCGGCGAGCAGGAGCGGGACGTAGGGCAGGGTGGCCGCCCGGATGCCCGGGTCGATGCGCTCACCCTCGGCCAGCAACGCCGCGGCCTGGGCTAGCTCACCGGCCTGGATGTTGATCCCGGCCAGGTGCTCCAGGGCGAACGGGAGCCAGCTCAGGGTGCCATTGGCGCGGGCCAGCCGGACCTGGCCGGCCGCGAGCTCGAACCACGCCTCGTCGTCCCACAGGTCCATGGCGGCGAGGTTGAAGGAGACGCACAGCCAGTCCAGCTCCTGCGGCTGGTCACGGTAGCGGCGCAGCGCCGCCTTGAGCGTGGGGGCGGCGGCGAGGTACCCATCCGACAGGCGCAGCGCCAGGCCGCGGAGCAGCAGTTGCGGGTGCGGCAGCGGCTCCGGCCCGAACGGCGCGGATTTCGCCTCGCGGGCGACCTCGCCCGCGTCCGTTCCGTGGGCGAGCCGGCCAGCGTAGATCGCGGCCACCAGGGCTTCGAGGTAAGTTTCCCGGGCCAGCCCGGCATCCAGGGCAGCGAGCCGCGTCGCGGCCCGCAGCAGCTGGGGCGGCGCATCGCTGCCCCGCCTCAGGGCAAAGGTGACCTGCGCCCGCATCCGCTGCACCAGCGCATGGCCGAGCGTGCCGAGTGGCCCGATCTCCGCCGCGGCCAGGAGGGCCTGCGTGGCCCCGAAGTCCCCCGCCGCGTACTTCGCCTCCGCCGCCGCGAGAGCCCGCGAGGCGCGCTCAGCCGGATCCGGGGTGAGCGCCACGGCGCGCTCGCGGAAGGCGGCGGCTGCGGCTACCCCGCCCCGGCGCAGGGCCCGGCTGGCGGAGTTGATCAGCTCCTGGGCCACCGCCTCGTCCGCCCCGGCCGTGGCGTGCGCGCGATGCCACGCCCGGCGGTCCGGGTCGGCCGCGGGATCGGTCACCGCGGCCAGCGCGTCGTGCGCGGTCCGCCGGTCCTCGATGGCGGCGGCGCGGTAAGCGGCCGAACGCACGAGAGGATGCCGGAAACGCACGTTCGCGCCGATATCCAGCAGGCCGGCCTCCGCGGCCAGCTTGACGGCCATGCCGTCCAGGCCGAGTAGCTGAGCCGCCCGGAGGATGAGCGCCGAGTCGCCGACCGGATCGGCGGCGGCCAGCAGGACCAGCCGCCGGGCCGGCTGGGGCAGCCTGCCCAGGCGCTCGACGTAGTGATCTTCGATGCGCTTGGGCAGGTCCCCCGCGTCCGGGAGCGCGAACCCGCCGGCCAGCTCGGCTGGGCCCAGGCCCCGGCACAGCTCGAGCAGGGCGAGCGGGTTGCCGCGTGTCTCCTCGATGATCCGGCCGCGCACGCTTTCGTCAAGCGGGCCTGAGGTGACCGTCGCCAGCAGCGCGCGGGCCGACTCGTCATCCAGCCCGCCCAGCCGGAATTCGGGCAGCCCGGCCAAGTGATCCGGCGAGGCCGCCGGCGTCCGGGCCGCGAACACCAGCGCTACCGGCTCTGCCAGCAGGCGGCGCCCCACGAATCCGAGGACCTGGGCCGAGGCCTGGTCGAGCCACTGGGCGTCATCCACGATGCACAGCAACGGCTGCTCCTCGGACGCCTCGGCCAGGAGGCTGAGCGTGGCCAGGGCGACCAGGAACCGGTCGGGTTTCTCGCCGGAGGCAAGCCCGAAAGCGACGCTGAGCCCATGCCGCTGCGGCCCGGCGAGCCCGTCAAGCCGCCCGAGCATCGGGGCGCACAACTGGTGCAGCCCGGCGAAGGGAAGCTCCATCTCCGATTCGACACCGACACCGCGGATCACCCTGAAACCAGGCGCCTCGTCAACCAGGTACCGCAGCAGTGCGGTCTTGCCGATCCCCGGCTCTCCGCGCACCACGATGACGGCACTCTGGCCGCTTCGCACGTTCGCGGTGAGCTGGCCCAGGACCTCCAGCTCACCGGCCCTGCCGAACAACCGGGGCGCACTATCCACTGTCACGCTGGGCTTACGTCCCGGGCTTCCGGAACGTGGCTCGCGGCGGCACGGCACGTACCCGGGCGCGTCGCCGGAATACACGAGTAGTCATGCCGCCGCCTCTTCTCGCAATCCCAACGCGGCCTGAAGGTTCGCGGAACGCGAAACGCTTTAGTGTACGCCGGGCTTCGCGGACCGGCCAGGCACCGGTCCCCGGGATCAGGCGCCGGTCAGGATCGCACTTGAGGCTCACGCTGCCCGGCAGCGCACCCATGGGCACCAGGGCGAACATCTTCCCCGCGACCTTGAACACCGCCGTGCCGCCGCCGAACGGGTAGTCCTCGACCGCGCCCGGTGGTCCCGCGGGTCGAATCCGGTGTCGGCGCCGTCGAATGGCGGGTAGAAAGGAAGGACGTGGATCCCCCCGAAAGTCCCGCGAGCGGGCCTGCCATTATCTCCCGTAGGCGTCCCAGGTCACCCCGAGCCACCCCGAGCCTGGAGGCATCGGCGATCAGTTCGACCTCGAAGCCGGGGACGCGGCGGAATGCTCTAGGCGCGGAAGCCCAGCAAAGGGTAAAGTAACCCTAACCGCTCCGGACCCTGGCAGCCGCACCCGCGAAGTACCTGTGGATGCTCAGCAGGGCCCGGTTTTTTTGTGCCCGGACGCGATGCCGGCAAGGTGCCACAGCCAGAAGTCAGGGCCGTCGCGCACGTCACCTCGCCACTGGCTAAGAGGAACCAGTATGGCGCAGCGGGGCGGCACGCCTGCCACTAGATCACCAGCCAGTCCGTCCGGTCCGCGCATCGCCAAGACCACGCCGGGGCGGCATCTGCGCTGACTTTCCGGGAGTTGCCATGCGACCAGCAGAGGAGGTCACGGGGGCTATGGACTGGATGTCACGCGGGGCCTGCCAGCGTGAGGATCCTGAGCTCTTCTTCCCCATCGCGGTGACCGGCCCCGCGGTGGAGCAGATCAGCGCAGCCAAGAGAGTCTGCCTGCGCTGCCCGGTACGCGCCGCATGCCTGTCCTTCGGCCTGAAGACCACCCAGGAGGGCATCTGGGGGGGAACCACCCCGGATGAACGCCGGGCCATGCGGAAGCACCCGGCTCTCGTGGCCGCGCAGATGCACCAGCTGGCCAGCCCCGCGGGCTACGGCAGCCCGCCCAGCGGTCCGGCCGGACAGTGAACGCCGCCGTCCCCGGCCCTCGCCGTACGGGAGCCACCAGGTCAGGGGCCGTTCTGATGGGCTTGCCTGCCCGCCAGCGGCGGGCCCTGAACTCGATCGAGAAGACGCTCCTGGCCGGCGATCCGCATTTCGGGTCGCTGTTTGCCGTCTTCACCAGGCTGACGTGGCATGAGGCAATGCCCAGGACCGAAGTGGTCAAGCCCGGGCGATGGCAGTTGCTGCGGTCGTTCGCAGGGATCGCGCTCGCACTGGCCGCGGTGGCGGGTTTGCTGGTGCTGATGTTGATAACTCCCAGCCAGCCCAGGTGCGCAACAGCCGCCGCGCCCCGGCATGGTCACGCATCGGGCCTCGCGCCAGGCTGCACGCCCCGCCCGGTGCCGATGGAACGGGAGTACCTCCACTGAGGGCCCGGACGGCGCTGGCGCCTCATTCCTGGGCCAGGCGGCCAGCAGCCACCAGGCCATAGGTTGCCAGGCCGACGCCTCGTGGTCGGGGCGGATGTGCACCTGACCCGTGCTCAGCACCGACACCCGGCGGATTGGGTCGTTCTCATTCATCGCGCTATTCCTTCCCGGCGGGCAGGCCTCGGCGGACGACCGGTTTCCGGCGGCCCAGTCCTCGCGCCATGACGACCTCTGCGCTCATGGCCTGCGCGATCCAGCCAGCTTCGGCCGCGGGATCCGGGAAGTCGGGGTCCCGCTCCCCCATCACGGCCAGGACGGGTGCCGTGACCTCGGCCAGCCGCGCCTGCGCTGGCGCGTGACTAGTCCGACGACCGCCGGGCCGCCGAGTTCCCCGATCAGGGCAACGATGTCGCCGGCGGTTTCCCCGTCACGTTTGGTTGACTCGGCCAGCGCGGTGTTTCGCGCGCAGATAGATGAGTCATGCACGCGTGTGATATCGGTGCGCCGCGATGCGGGCTGGCAGGCTGATTCAGCCGCGCCAGCGCAACGAGGCTACGGCTAGAGCGTAGGCGAGGCCGCCTATCGCGTCGGCGCGGCCTGCTCGCTCACCCAGATCCTCTTCATTCGGCCCGTAGCACAAGGGCGGTCGGCGTCCGGGCGGCGATCCGTCCGGGGATGGCGGCTGCCAGGTTCGCCAGGACAAGCGCCCCGAGCGCGACCACCACGACCTGGAAACCCGGCACCGAGGGCTCGGGGACGGCGTAGATGTCACGGGCGAAGAGGTCCCAGAGCCACCGCCCGAGGGCGATCCCGGCCGGCACGCCGGCGACGACCCCGGTGATCGCCGCGACCGACGCCTGCCAGGCAACTGCCGTCGCCAGCTGGCGCTGCGTGAAGCCGAGGGTCTTGAGCAACGCCAGGTCCCGCCGGCGGCGCCGGACCGAGGCGGCGAGGGTAAGGCCGAGGGCCGCGACAGCGCCTGCCGCCAGTCCCGAAGCCAGGATCACGGGAGTGGCACCCGTCGATTGGTAGTTCACGATCTCCGCGGGCCGCTGGACACCGAGCACGTCAACGGAATCGCCGGTGCTGCTGGGGTCGGCGGCCAGGACCTTGTTCGCCGCGTCGGCGATCCGCTGCAGCGAATCCAGGCCGGCAGCGGGCGTCACGCCGCTGCGGAGCCGCACGACGTCGATAGCCGGGCCGTCCAGGTTGGGGTCGGGGCTGGTGGTTGCCCGCCGGAACGCCGCAGGCTCGATGTCCGTGGCGAACAGTGCCCCGGTCCCCATCGAGGGGTGGAGGGTTCCGCTGGTTCCGATGGCCGGCATGGTGGCCGTGCCCACGATCACCAGGTGGGTCGGCGGGATGTAGACCGGGGCGTCCTGCGGGCTTCCGTAGCTGACGACGACGGTGTCGCCGACCTTCTTGTGCAGCGCGGCGAGGGTGGCCGCGCCGAGGACCACCTGATTGCTCGCATCCAGCGGGTGCCCCGAGAGAATGGGCGGGCTGAGGGCGGCGTGCGTCTGTCCGTCCAGCTCCGGGACGGTCTGGCCGTCGATCTGGGCATCGCCGTAGTTAAACCCCGTCCACGCGGCCACGTCCGGATCGTGGTCGAGGAGACGACCTGCTATAGGGGGGACGTCCCCGCCTCCGGT
This sequence comes from uncultured Actinomycetes bacterium, assembly GCA_963829725.1. Classification (GTDB taxonomy): domain Bacteria; phylum Actinomycetota; class Actinomycetes; order Streptosporangiales; family Streptosporangiaceae; genus RYN-230. The sequence continues at coordinate 941,111 of CAWHJW010000005.1, forward strand.
GGTCTCCGAGATGGCGTAGTTCCAGTTCCACCCGTACAGGGCGGGGTGGGAGTTGAGGGTGGCAAGGCCGCTGCCGAAGGTGACGGTCGCCACCACGACCACCACCGCCAGCACGGCCCCGGCGAGCACCGAGCGCACCGGTACCGCGGTCCGGCCGTGGCCTGGCTCGAGCGAGAAGCGCAGACCGGCCACGGCCGGCGCCGGGAGACCGGTCCTCTCGGCCGCGCTGACCATCCTCGATGCCCGTTCGGCGGGCTCGTGCCGGTCGCCGCAGGATCTCGTGGCCCTCCGGTAGGCCAGCGCAACGGTGAGGGCACCCAGGCCGGCGACCAGCACCGCAAAACCCGCGCCGAGCACCGTCCAGTCAACGGCGAACCCTGGCGAGGGATCCACCTGACGCACCGACCCGATCGGTGTCAGCGGCGAGAGCGCCACGGCGACGCCGGCGGCCGCCACCGATCCGAGCACCACCGCGCCCAGCAGGCCAAGCCCCGCGTCCACTGTCATCGTCACCGGATCGGCGCCGAGCGCTCGCAGGACACCGAGGTCCTCATCGTCCGCCCACAGCCCCCGGCTGATGGCCAGGCCGGCGATCAGCAGGGCAGCGGCACCGGCGATGGCCCCGAACACGCCGAGCGCGATCGCCCCGGGCTTGCTGGCCCGCTCGACCTGCCCGGTGACCACCGACGTGACGTGGAAGGCGTGGGTGGTGCCCCGGGGGAGCAAGTGGATGATCTCCCGCTCCATCGCCGGCACGTCCTGGCTGCCGTGTTCGAGCCGCAGCCCGTAAATCGGCAACGTTTCGCTCGAGCGCAGCCGCCGGGTGAGGGCCGGCGTCATCAGCACGACAGTCGGGTAGCGGTCAACGTCGTCGCGGGCCACCTGGGCCGGGAACACGACGAGGCCGACGAGCCTGACCGAGACCCGGGCTGCGGGTTTGGTTGTGGCCGGGCTGAACGCCGGGGAGCTCGCCTGCGCCACCGTGTAGGCGCCGAACCGGACGGTCTCACCGACGTGCCAGCCGCTGAGCTTTGCCGCCTCCGCCGTGGCGACCATCTCATCGGCGCGACCGGGGTCGGCCATCCGGCCCTCGGCCACGCTCACGCCGTCCTGGCGGAAGTACATGCCGCCGTCGCTGCCGGCGACGTTTACCTTATTGCCCAGGTAGGCGGATGCGGATGGAGCGGGCTTCCCGCCCGGCCCGAGCGGGAGGAGCAGAAGCGTGGGAGCGCTGGCGACGTGCCGCACATGGGGAAGGCGCGCCAGCCGCCCGGTCAGGTTCGCCGTCGCAGCGCCACTCAGAGATTCGCCGAGGTTCCAGATCTGGGCCTGCATGTCCGAAGTGCCCGTGGCGGCGAGATACGCCGGGAAAGCGGACTGCGTTCGCCGTGCGCCCGCCATCGCTCCCATCGCCACGCCACCTACCAGCCCCACGAAGAGAACCACGGCGAGGTAGCCACCCCACCGCATGTGCAGGGTGGCGCGGACACGGTAGAGGGCGGCACGCCACACCCGCCCGGTCACGGTGAACCAGCGGGTCGCTGCATCCCACCCCGATCTGACTCTGCCAGCGCCATCGAAACCCCCTCTGATTGTGGCTCAGCCGGGGCCCGGAGCGGAGGGGGGCCAGCCGGTGCCTCCGACCTCGTGCCAACACCACCAATGCCAGGGCCGCGTGCCTGGTTGAAGGGCGCTTGACGCCCGGCCGCGGATAGAAGACTTCCTGGCCCTCATGGGGCCGGCCATCCAGAACTTGCCGTTCTGTGTCGCTCCGTCACGGTGAACTCGCCATCGACAGTCGGCGCACACCCCGGCTGGCTCTACGCGTCCATATGAAAAGGTCGGGCAGCAATTGCCGCAGCAGCATAAGGAGGCTGGCTAATCATGGAAGATTATGCATGGCTGTGCATAATCGCGTCGCATAAGCGACGCCTTCATCACGCAGAAGAGGAAGATCAGCTAGGTGGCACGTACGCAGGCTCCGTGGCTACCCTGCTGGCGCGGGATGAAGTCGCTCTCTTCGCCGGACAGATGGAGGCTCGCAAGGTGCATGGCGGCGGAGTCCCGCAGGGTCTCCAGGTCGGCGTGGATCTAGCCCGACTTTCCTGGCTAAGTTAATCTTCCTTGTGTTTGCGCTGGTCAGCATGGGTGCATGGGGCTGGGTTGCGTATTACCCATGTCAGTGTCTGGGGGCGCACCTCGTCCCCCGCACCAGCTTCGACACCGGCTGGGTCTTTCTCGCCATCGTGTCCTTCGCCTGTTCCCTTCTCGGGCTGGCCGGGCGCAACCCGGCAGCGGCTTCGGCCCGAGGGCTCTGAGGACAGCACTGCGGCGCTCGATCCCGGCCCGTGCTGCGCTGGTTCCTAGCGCGCTCTCGTCGTATCGAGGCGGTGTCCTTCGCCCACCCGAGCCGCGTCCGACAGCTGGCCGCCGTCGAGGCTGGTGTGACCGTACTCGACTCCAGCGCTGGCGGGATCGGGGCGGCCCATTTCGCCCAGGAACTCGGGATGGCCCCGGCCCCCGCGCCGCCCGGGCGGCCCGGCTGGTTCCCGGGTGCGTCACGAGGTCATGCAGCACAGGCAGTCAGGCCCGGCGTGATGTGCGCGCCGGGCCCGGTCCCCGCAGACTCGCCAATCGGCGCGGCGCCCCGAATTGGCTGCTAAACAGGGCTGGTAGTCAGTGCCCGTCTCGCACGGTAAGCGGAGCAGCACCCGGGTAACGTGCGTCACTCAGTTTGATCTTGTCCTGTGGCAGGCCGCGGCAGCGGAGAGGACGTTCATGCGCGAGATCACGTACGCGGTACGGGGATTTCTCACCGTACGCCAGGACTCCCTGCGCGTGCCCCTGAGCGGGTCGCTCGCGGTGCGCGCGGACCCGGGCTCCGGTCTCTTCACCGGTGACCTCGTCCTGCACCAGGCCACGGTCAGCCGGACGGTCCTGGGCGCCAGCCTGTTCAGCGCGGCCGTCCAGATCGCGCCCGACTCCCCCGTCATCGGCCGGGTCGATGACCAGGGCCAGCTGTTCGCGACGGTCACGGTCAACGCGGTCATCGCCGCTGCCCACGCCGCCGGGCGGACTCTGATCAGCGGCGGTTCCTGCCGCACCGCCACTCACGCGGTCGTGCCGCTGCACTCCAAACCCGGCTTCGACCTGGAGCAGGGCGGCCGCCTGGCCGGCCAGTACCACCGGCCGCCCTTCACCGGGTGCGGGTGGATCACCCCGTTCATCAATCTCCTGGTCGCCGGCCCGGGAAACGCCGTCGTCATCGACCTCATCCCGCTCGCGTCCTGAGCGGGATCCCTCACCGGGCGCTGAGATCCGGCTGCGGCCGCGGCTGGAGCGTGTCCCGCAGCGCCTCGAGCGCGGTGAAGCGCGGCACCCAGCCCAGTTCCTGCTTCGCCCGGGCCGTGTCCATGATCGCCGGATGGCTGGCCGCTTCCACCCACTGCGCGACGGGCGGCAGGAACGGCAGGGCGGCCATGGCCCGCGCCACGAACTGGGCCGCGCCCACCGGAAGGGGCAGCGGGAGCAGGCCGGCCTCACGGGCGATGTCGGTGGCGGTGATGATCCCGTCGGCGGCGATGTTGTATGCGCCCGGCGGCCCGGCGGCGACGACACACCGCAGCAGTGCCTGCCCCAGGTCCTCCTCGTGCACCAGCTGCAGCGGCAGGGCCGGCACCAGCACCGGCACGGGCACCGGAAGCCGGCCAGCCTGCCTGGCCAGAAGGCGGCCCAGCGGTGCCAGCGGCCCGGGCAGCTGCCCCTTCGCGCCCACCGCGTGCGGGCCCAGCACGACCGACGGGCGCAGCAGGTACAGGGCAGGCCCACCGGGCCGGGCTGCGGCCTCGTCCCGCAGCAGGCGCTCGAGCTCAGCCTTCTCCTGGGCGTAGAACAACCGGGCGGCGGGACGCACCGGCCAGTCTTCGGTCATGCCGACCGGGTTATCGGCGTGGAAGCCGTAGGCCGCCACTGAGGAGGAGTAGACAAAACGGCGGGTACCGGCGGCGGCCGCGGCACGGAATGCGTTCAGCGTGCCCTCGACGTTGACCGACCGGATCGCCTCGGCTGACGCGGCGCCGGTCACCAGGAACGCCAGATGCACCACCACATCGGCACCGCCGAACGCGGCCTGCAGGGCCTCAGGGTCACGGACATCCCCGCGCTCGTATTTCATCTTCGTCCAGCCGTACGCGGCTGGCTCGAACGGGCGCCGGGCGATGCCGACGATCCGCGCCACCCGGTTATCGGCCTCGAGCAGGGGTATCAGGCCGAACCCCAAAGTGCCGGTCGGGCCGGTCACCGCGACCGTCAGATCCCTCTCCCCGCCAGGCACCGGATCCGCTACCTTCCCGGGTCACCGGGGTGGCCTGAACGCCGCCCGCCGGGCCCTTGGTCATCCCTCCCAGTGTGCCGCCGCGTCATCGCGGTGCTGCAGAGCCGAAGGTCCTGGCAGGCGGGACGACTGACCGGGGTGCGACGGGGACCGCGCAGCTTACGATGCCAGCGGAAGGGGGCGCCATGGACCGGCTGAACCCCCTGGATGCCCTGTTCATCGACGCGGAGGACGAGGACCCGCACACGTCGATGGCGATCGCGTCGATTGCGGTGTTCGAGGGCCCGTGCCCCTCCCACGAGGAGGTTCTCGCCTTCCTGGCCGGGCGCTTGCCGCTGGTGCCGCGCTACCGCCAGAAACTCCGCACCGTGCCGCTCCGCCTGGGGCGGCCGGTCTGGGTGGACGACCCGCACTTCGACCTTGGCTACCACGTCCGGCGGACCGCCCTGCCGGCGCCCGGCGAGGATCAGCAGCTCGCCGGGCTGATGGCGCGGGTGATGTCCCAGCGGCTCGACCGTGATCACCCGTTGTGGGAGTACTGGGTCGCCGAGGGACTCGCCCAGGGCCGCTGGGCGCTGATCTGCAAGATGCACCACTGCATGGTCGACGGGGTTTCCGCCGCCGACCTCTACCGCGTGATCTTCGACCCCTCCCCCGAACCTTCACCACCCGCCGCTGATGGCTGGGCCGCGGGCGCGGAGCCCACTCCCCTCCAGCTGGCCACCCAGGCCGCCCGGGACGCGGTGCTGCTCCCGGTCCGGGAGGCCTCCGGGCTGAGGGCCGCGATGGCCAGCCCGGGCAATGCCGCCCGCCAGGCCGCTGGCACGGTGCGGGCCTTCGCCAAGCTGGCGCCAGCTTTGTGGCCGGCCACCGGGTCTTCGCTGAGCGGGAACATCGGCCAGCAGCGGCGCTACACCTGGGCCCGCGCGTCGCTGGATGATCTCCAGGAGATCAAGCGGGAGCTGGGCGGCACGGTGAACGACATCGTCCTGGCCGCGATCAGCGGCGGCTTCCGTTCGCTCCTGCTGGCCCGGGGCGAGCTGCCCGATCGGCACATGGTCCGCTCGCTGGTCCCGGTGTCTGTCCGGGCCCCCGGCGAGGCGAACATGCGCGAAAACCGGGTGTCAGCGGTGCTGGCCGACCTCCCGGTCCACGTGGCCGACCCGGTGGAACGGCTCGCCGCTGTCCAGGCCGAACTGCAGGCCCTGAAGACAGCCCACGAGGCGAAGGCGGGCGAGGCCCTGATCACCCTGGGCCGCTTCACCCCGTTCCCGTTCCTGTCGTGGTGTTCCAGGCTGGTGTTCGGGCTGCCCCAGCGGGAGATCGTCACCGTGACCACGAATGTGCCGGGTCCCCGCCAGCCGCTCTACGCGATGGGCCGCCGGCTCGCCGAGATCCTGCCCTACGTGCCGATCGCCACCACGGTCCGCACCGGGGTTTGCATCACCACCTACTGCGATCGCGTCACCTTCGGGATCACCGGCGACTTCACCGCCAGCCCCGACCTCGCCGTACTCTCCCGCGGCATCGAGGACGACATCTCCGGGCTGCTGGCCGCCGCCCGGCAGCGGTCCCGGCCCCGCAGCGCCTGACGGCGGCCGGCCCGGGCGGCCCGCTTCCGGGTCCGGATCAGCCGGGCGGTTCCGGGTCGCGCGGGACGCGGCCGGAGCGGACGAGCCTCTGGCGGTGACGTTCGCCCCTACCGCCGGGTAGCCGGAAGCGGAAATCTCGCCCATACCAGGAAAACGCCCTGAGCAAGGGGGACCAATGGCCGAAACGCGCAGCAAGCAGGCTGGTCATTGGATGGCGATCGAGTCGCCCGGTTCCGCTGGCTCCTGGGGATGCCGGATCGAGAGCGTCGGCGTGAAGCTGCCCGCCGGGAAGCTGATGACCAGGGACCTGATGGGCCAGACCAGGCACCGCACCAAGATCCAGCTGGAGCGGCTGACCGGCATCCACGAGCGTCACGTCGTGGGGCCGGGCGAGAACTCGCTCACCCTGGCCGCCGGGGCGGCCCGCGACTGCCTGGCTCATTCGGAGCATCAGGCGCCGGACATCGAGATGCTGATCAGTACCAGCATCACCAGGTCCACGAGCCGGTCCTGGCAGTCCTTCGAGCCCCCGCTCAGCCTGTCCATCAAGCAGGCGATCGGCGCCACGAAGGCAGTGAACTTCGACCTCTCCAACGCCTGTGCCGGGATGCTGACCGGGGTGTTCATCCTGCAGGACCTCATCACCCGGGGCGAGATCAGCTGCGGGATGGTGGTCTCCGGCGAGTACATCTCCCACCTGAGCTGGAACGCGGCGAAGAAGATCCGCTCGCTGTTCAGCAAGCAGCTGGCCTCGCTCACGCTCGGTGACGCGGGGGCCGCGGTGATCGTGGAACGGGCGCCCGCCGGCGCTCCGGGGATCGACGTCATCGGCTTCACCACCCTCGCCGAGCACAGCCGGCTGTGTCTCGCCTTCCCCAGCACCGTGGGCCCGGGCGCCCAGATGTACACCAAGTCCAGGAAGCTGCAGAAGGTGGCCATCGAGGACATGGCGCCGCTGGTGGCCGAGGTGATCGGCGAGGCCGGCATCGGCCTGGCCGACATCGACTACCTGATCCCGCACCAGACCTCGGCCCGGGCCATCCGCACGGGCACCGAGGAATTCGCCCGGCGCCTCGGCGCCAGGCCGAAGCACGTGGTGGTCAACCTGGAGGAGTACGGGAACACCTCGTCGACCACCTTGTTCGTGGCCCTGCACAAGTACCTGGAGGAAGAGCGGATCCACAAGGGAGACCGCGTGATGCTGCTGGCCCTCGCCTCCGGTATCGAGATCGGCATGGCCGTATTTACCATCGACAGCCAGGTGGAGCACTATGGGCGCACGCATTGACGCCGCCAGCGCGCTGACCAGCCACGGACTGCGCAAGCCCACGGCGCGGCGGCTCGCCGACGCCGCCGCCCAGAGCTGCCTGGCTCATGCCGGGATAGCGCCCGGTGACGTTGACATGCTGATCAACGCCGGTATCTACCGGGAAGACAACATGGGCGAGCCCGCGCTCGCCGCCCTGGTCCAGGAGGACATCGGGGCCAACCCGGGCCAGCCGCCCACCCAGGGGCACGGCACATTCTCGTTCGACCTCATCAACGGCGCCTGCGGCGTGATCAACGCCATCCAACTGGAGGCGGGCCTGCTTCGTTCCGGCGTCATCCAGGTCGGCGCGATCGTGACGAGCGACGTTGATCCGAATGTCAAGGTTCCAGGATCCGCCCCCTTCCGGCCGGCCGGCGGCGCGATGCTGCTGCGCTGGGATGACACCATCGCCGGGTTCACCGATTTCGGCAGCGAGACATTCCCCGAGTACCAGGACCTGTTCGTGAGCGGGCTGGCGTGGCAGCAGCGGCACGGGCCTGGCGTCCCGGGGCGGGGCACCGGCCAGAGCCAGATGGTCATAGCCGAGAAACCGGGTTACACCGACCGCATGGTCGACTGCGCCGAGGAGGCGACGCGCCGCTTCCTGCGCCGCCTGGGGATGGGCATCGGCGAAATCGACCTGCTGGTCCCGGCCCCGTCGGCCCCGGGTTTCCTTGATCCCCTGCGGGTGCGGCTCGGCGTCCCGGGTGACCGGATCGCCTACGTGGCGGAAGACCTGGCCGAGGCGTACAGCACCGGGCCCATCGCCGCCCTGCAGGCGGCCATCAGGTCGGGCCGGCTCGGCGAGGCCCGGAACACCCTTCTGCTCGCGGCCGGGGCCGGCATCACGGTCACCCTCGCCCTGTACCGGCAGACACCGGCCTGACCGGCGCCCGCGGCGGGTGAGTGCCGGTGGCTTCTTGCTGTCGGTGGCTTCTTGCTGTCTAAATAGAGCAACAGCCTGCTGGCCTGCGACGTCAGCGGGTGGCGGCGCGGCAGGAGAAGTGGGTGAGGGAGATGATCCCCAGGACGCGGACACTGATCGGGACCGTAGTGGCCACCACGGTCCCGGCCATTGCCGAGCTGGCCACGCACCCGGCCCTCAGGCGGAAGGCGCAGCGGGTCGTACGCTTCGCCCGGCCGGCCCAGATCGGCCCGCTGGCCCGGCCGGCCCGGCGCAGTGCGCCGCTGGCACCGGTGCCGCCGTGGCTCCCGCCCGGCCGGGTGATCAACCTGCCCGGCCGCGGCGAGGTGTTCGTCCGCGACTCCGGCGGCACGCCCGCGGATCCCGCCGTGCTGCTCCTGCACGGCTGGACCGCCAGCGCTGACCTGAATTTCTTCCCGGTCTACGCCCGGCTCGCCGAGGCCTACCGGGTCATCGCGATGGACCTCCGCGGGCACGGGCGCGGGATGCGGTCCACCGAGCCGTTCAGCCTCGAGGACTGCGCCGACGACGCCGCCGCGGTCCTGGACCAGCTGGGGGTGGGGCCCGTGGTCGTGGCCGGGTACTCGATGGGCGGCCCGGTCGCGCTGCTGCTGACCCGGCGGCACCCAGGCCGGGCGCGGGCCCTGGTCATGCAGGCCACGGCGCTGGAGTGGCACCACACCGCCCGCGAGCGGATGGTCTGGCGCCTGCTGCCCGTGCTGGAACTGGGCCTGCGGCTCGGCACCGGCGCTGGCTTCGTCGAGCGGGTTCTCCGCCAGGCCATCGAGGAATCGCCTGAGCTCGATGCCTACCGGCCCTGGCTCGCCGCCGAATTCCAACGCGGCCTGGCGCGCGAACTCACCGGGGCGGGACACGCGCTGAGCCGCTACGACGCGGAGCCGTGGGCCGGCCAGCTGGGCCTGCCCGCGGCCATGCTGATCACCACCCGCGACCGGCTGGTGCACCCGGCCAAGCAGCGGGAACTCGCCCGGACGCTGCGCGCGCAGGTAATCGAGATCGAGGCGGACCATGACCTCCCGCTGGTCAAGGGCGCGGAATATGCCCGCCTGACCAGGCTCGCCGTCGATATCGCCGCGGCGGCCGCCGGGATCAACGGCCCCCGCCAGCTAGCCAGCGCGGCCGACTAGCCGGCGCGGGCGATGCGCCTTCCCCGGCGCCTGCTACTTGCGCCCGGGAAGGCGCTGCAGGGTCCGCATGGCCGCCGTCATGGCCTTCGCGTACCCGGCCGCCGTCAGGAAGCCCGGCGGCGCGATGGGCAGGAGCCGCTGCACCGACACGGTCTGGGCGTTGGTGTATTTGAGGATTCCGTGTTCGCCGTGCCTGCTGCCGACGCCTGAGTCCTTCCAGCCGCCCATCGGGGCATCCACGGATCCCCAGGTGGCCGCGTAGGCCTCGTTGACGTTGACCGTCCCGGCCTCCAGGCGGCCGGCGATGCCGCGGCCCTGGCCGGTGTCGCGGGTCCAGACCGAGAAGTTGAGGCCGTAGCAGCTGTCGTTGGCCTGCCTGATGGCCTCGTCGGCCCCGCTCACCCGGTACAGGGAGATGACCGGCCCGAACGTCTCCTCCGCGTACAGCGTCATGCCGGGCGAGGTACCGGTCAGGATGGTGGGCTCATGGAAGTAGGGGCCGATGTCGGGCCGCGCCCGGCCGCCGGCCAGTACCATCGCGCCCTTGCTGGTCGCGTCGCCGACGTGGCTGACGACGGTGCCCAGTTGCTTCGCGGAGATCAGTGAGCCGATGTCGCGCCGGTAGCCGAGGGAATGACCGAGGCGGAGCGACCTGGTGGCCTTGACGAAGCGCGGGACGAACTCGTCCCAGATCGCGGTGTCGATATACATCCGTTCCATCGAGATGCACAGCTGGCCGGTATTCGAGAAGGCCGCCCGCACCGCCCCGGGCACGGCCCGGCCGAGGTCGGCATCGGCCAGGACGAGGATCGCGTTCTTCCCGCCGAGTTCCATCGAGTAGTCGATGAGCCGCCCGGCGGCCTGGGCCGCGACGATCCGGCCGGTCTGCGTGCTGCCGGTGAACATCAGGAAATCGCTGTGGGAGATGACCGGGGTCCCGAGCTCCTGCCCGGAACCGGTGACCACCTGGAGCACACCGGGCGGCAGGCCGGCCTCTTCCAGCAGCTCAGCCGCCCACAGCGCGGTGTAGGGCGTCTGGCTGTCCGGCTTGGCGATGACCGCGTTGCCGGCGGCGAGCGCCGGAAGGGCATCACTGATCCCGAGGGTCAGCGGGTAGTTCCACGGCGAGATCACGCCGACGATGCCTCTCGGGTGGTGCTGCTCCCAGGTCTGGGTCAGCGCCGGGAAGGCACCCGCGCGGCGGCGCGGCCGCAGGTAGCGCGGGGCGGTGCGGGCGTAGTACCGGCTGACCTGCGCGACGTCGATGATCTCCTCGAAGGCATGCCGGCGGGCTTTGCCGTTCTCCAGCTGGATCAGGTCGAGCACCTCGTCCTGCCGGTCGAGCAGCAGCGTCGCGAAGCGGAGCAGCACGCCTGGCGCCTCGGTGGCGGAGCGCGGGCCCCAGCCGCGCTGGGCCCGGCGTGCCGCGTCCGCAGCCACCTCGACGTCGTCCGCGGTGCCATGCGGGACGTACCCGAGCACGTCCCCGGTCGCGGGCATCTCGACCGGGGCCAGTTCCCGGGGACCCGCGGTCACGGCGCGGGCCGCCAGCCGGTCGAGCAGGCCGCGGGTCACCCGCGGGCCGAGCAGCCGGGGTGCGACGCCTGCCGGGCTGTCCGCCGATGTCCTCATTACTGACCCCTCTCACGAGGCGGCTCGCCCCGGACTGTCAGGAATCCGCAGCCTAACGAACCTCGACGATCGGCAGCCGCAGCACCGCCGGGGCGGACGGTGGCACGGCCGGGCGACGCGGCGCCGTGGGGCTGACACGCTGGTAGGCGGCGCCGAGCGGGGGCCTGGGGTCGCTCTCGCCCTTGTTCGGCCACAGGGCCATGGCCCGCTCCGCCTGGGCTGTGATCGTCAGGGCCGGGTTGACGCCGAGGTTCGCCGAGATGGCTGAGCCGTCCGCCACGTGCAGGCCGTGATGCCCGTACAGGCGCTGGTACGGGTCGATGACCCCGCTTTCCGGGGAGTCGCCGATCACGCAGCCGCCGAGGAAGTGCGCGGTCATCGGGATATCGGCCATCTCCCCCACGCTGTTCAGCGGGAAGCCGCCGATCCTGGCCGCTATGCGGCGCATCGTCTCGTTGGCGACGGGAATCCAGGTCGGGCTGGGCGTGCCATGGCCCGGGCTGGAGGTCAGCTTGATCCGGCCGAGCCTGGTCCGCTTCGGGTGAACCGTGATCGAGTTGTCCAGCGTCTGCATGGTGAGCCCGATGACGGCCCGCTCGGACCAGTGGTTCATGCCCCCGTAGAGCGAGACGAGCTGGCCCGGATGACTCGCGGCCTGGGCGATCCACGTGACCCAGCGCGGGAGCGGACCGCCGCCGTCGGTCATCAGCGTGCTGAGCAGCCCCATGGCGTTCGAGCCCTTGCCGTAGCGGACCGGCTCGATGTGGGTGCGGGAATCCGGATGGATCGACGAGGTGATGGCCACCCCGCGGGTGAAGTCGTGCTCCTTGCGGTTGCGCAGCCTGGTCAGCGCGCCGCCGAGCGCCTCGGAGTTCGTCCGGGTCAGGACGCCCAGCCGGGCGGAGATCCCCGGCAGTGCGCCGGACGCCTTCATCCGGTGCAGCAGTTGCTGGGTCCCCCAGGTGCCGGCCGCGAAGACCACCTGCCCGGCGGTCAGGGAGCGCGCGGTCCGCCCGGCCCGCCACCCGCCGGTGCGCACCGTGTCCACCGCATAGCCGCCGCGGCGCAGCGGCCGGACGGCGACCGCCGTGGTCTGCGGGTACACGATCGCGCCGGCTCTCTCCGCCAGGTACAGGTAGTTCTTGACCAGCGTGTTCTTCGCGTTGTGACGGCAGCCGGTCATGCACTCCCCGGTCTCCAGGCACCCCTGGCGGCGCGGGCCCGCTCCGCCGAAGAAGGGGTCGCTGACCTCGACCCCGGGCTCCTGGCGGCCTTCCCGGCCGAAGAACACCCCCACCCGGGCCATGCCGAACGTGTGCCCTACGCCCATCTCCTCGGCCACCTGCTTCATGACCTCGTCCGACGGCGTCATCGTCGGGTTCTCCACCACCCCGAGCATCCGTTCCGCCTGGTCGTAATACGGCGCGAGCTCAGCCCGCCAGTCGGTGATGTGCGCCCACTGCTGATCGGCGTAGAAGGCATCCGACTTAGGCTGGTACAGCGTGTTCGCGTACACGAGCGAACCCCCGCCCACCCCGGCGCCAGCCAGGATGATCACGTCCCGGAGCAGGTGGATCCGCTGGATGCCCTGGCAGCCGAGTTTCGGTGCCCACAAGAAGGTGCGGGCGTGCCAGGACGTGCGGGGGTAATCGGCGTCCCCGAACCGGCGTCCCGCCTCCAGCACGCCCACCCGGTAGCCCTTCTCGGTGAGCCGCAGCGCGGTCACCGAGCCGCCGAAGCCGGAGCCGATCACGAGCACGTCGTAGTCGGGTGCGTCGCTTTCGTGCGGGTCGTTTTCGTGCGTGCGGCGGCCGTGGCCGTCGTGGTCGTGGTCGTCGTGGTCGTGGTCGTCGTGGTCGTGGTCGTGCGCGTCATGGTCGTGTGCGGTAATGTCGTGTGCGGCAATGAACCGGTTCATCGGCGCCGCCCCCTCCCTGGCGTGAGCAGGCGATTAGGCCATCGTGCGCGTCACTATCGCCAGGGCAGCAGGGCCGAAGGTCCCCGGCCGGGACGCCCGGCAGGGGGCTCCGGCCGGGGGGTCCGGGCCGGTCACGGCGGGCAATCCGCCCGGCTGGTGACCTTATGCCCTGGTCCGGGAACTCCGCCGTGGCTAACGTCTGAGGTTGGGGGGACAGATGAAAGGCGTCGCTCACCAGGGGGCACCGATGCGGGAGTTCTCTGTACCCGTGGCCTACGTCGTGAAGCCGGATGACAACGTCACGGATGATGTCTTCACCAATGCGGCGAACTGGCCCGGCGCCATCGGCCTGAAGCGCAAGATGAACGGCACCTGGGTGCCAGTGACCTGGCGCGAGTTCGCCGGGCAGGTGCGCGACATCGCCGCCGGCTTCATCGCCGCCGGCATCCGGCCTGGTGACCGCGTGGGGCTCATGTCGCGCACCCGGTTCGAGTGGACGCTCCTCGATTACGCGATCCTGACCGCTGGTGGCGTTACCGTCCCGATCTACCCCACTTCCTCGCTCGAGCAGGTCGAGTGGATCCTCGGCGACTCGGGTGCGGTGGCCGTGGTGGTCGAGACCGACGATCACGCCGCGAAGATCGCCCCGGCCCGGCCCGGCCTGCCCGCGCTCAGCCACGTGTGGCAGATCGACGGCAGCCTCCCCGGCATCAAGGCGCTCGGCGCTCAGGTGACGCCGGAGCAGGTCGAGGAACGGCGCCACACCCGCGGCGCCGGTGACCTGGCCGAGATCGTGTATACCTCCGGCACGACCGGCCGCCCGAAGGGCTGCATGCTGAGCCACGGCAACATCGTCGCCAACGCCCGCAACTGCATGCAGAACGATGGCTTCACGAAGGTGTTCAACTCGCGCAACTCGACGCTGCTGTTCCTGCCGCTCTCGCACAGCTACGCCCAGCTCATCCAGTATGGCGCCATCTACTCGCGCACGGTCCTAGGCCTGGTCAACCTGGCCGACGCCGTCGCCGAACTGCCCGCCTACCGGCCGACGTGCGTGCTGTCGGTGCCGCGGCTGTGGGAGAAGGCCTATAACAGCGCCAAGCACAAGGCCGGCGCCGAGGGTCACGCCAAGATCTTCGCTCAGGCGGAGGCCACGGCGATCGCCTACAGCCGGGCGCTGGACGCCGGCGGCCCCAGCCCCGTGCTCCGCCTCCGGCACGCCCTGTTCGACCGGCTCGTCTACGGCAAGGTGCGGGCGGCCCTCGGCGGCGACGTCCGCTACTCCTGGAGCGCGGCCGCCCCGCTCGGCGCGCGGCTCGGGCACTTCTTCCGCGGATGCGGCATCACCGTCCTCGAAGGCTACGGCCTGACCGAGACGAGCCCGGCGACCAACACCAACACCCTCGACGCTCAGAAGATCGGCACCGTGGGCCTGCCCATCCCGGGCGCCGCGATCCGGATCGCCCCCGACGGCGAGGTCCTGGTCAAGGGCCACATGGTCTTCCAGGGTTACTGGAACAACGAGGGCGCCACCAAGGAGATGATCGACGAGGACGGCTGGCTGCACACCGGGGACATAGGCGCCCTCGACGACGAGGGGTTCCTGGCCATCACCGGGCGCATGAAGGACATCATCATCACGGCGGCCGGCAAGAACGTCGCGCCCGCCGTACTCGAGGACCGGCTGCGCGCCCACTGGCTGATCAGTGAGTGCCTGGTGGTCGGCGACGCGAAGCCCTACATCGCGGCGCTCGTGGCTGGCGATCCCGAGACGTTCGCCCAGTGGAAGGCGGACAACGGCAAGCCGGAAACCGCGACCGTGTCCGACCTTCGCGACGATCCCGGCCTGCGGGCGGAGATCCAGGCGGCCATCGACGACGCCAACCAGGCCGTGTCGCAGGCCGAGGCGATCAAGAAGTTCGCCATCCTCGACCAGGACTTCACCGAGGCAGCCGGCCAGTTGACCCCGACGCTGAAGGTGCGCCGCCACATCATCACCGAGCAGTACGCGGCTGAGATCGCTGCCCTGTACGGTGACAGCATTCCCTGACCTGGGCCCCGACGGAGACGGGCCCGGCACCTTCGGGTGCCGGGCCCGTCTCCTGGGGGCCTTGCGTCCCTGGAGCGGTGCCTCCCTGGTCAGCCGCGGGAATCGGTGTGTGCCGGATCCGGGGCTGTCCCGCCGGCGCCCTGCCTGGGGCCGCCCACCCCGTGCCTGCGACCGCGCATCCAGAGGATGACCGCGATGACGACCAGGATGAGCCCGATCACAGCGGCCACGATGGGCAGCGTCGTGCCGAACGTCTGGATGGTGTTGCTGCCGTTCGTCGCATCGTTCGCCGCCGCCTGGACGCTGGCCGGGCTGGCTTTATAACTGTCCGACAGCACCGGAAGCACTGGAATGATCTTCCCGGCTGGCAGCAGGACGCCGCCCACCTGCTTCTCGGTGGTGTTGAGGTCGACAACGATCCCGGTGGCAGGAGCGACCCAGTAGGTGCTCGTGCTCTCGTAGACGTAGCCGACCGGAACCGTCCGGGCATGCGGGAAGACCTTCGCCAGGCTGGCGACCAGGCTGGCGGGGATCAGCCCGGCCCGGCCGGCGCCCTGGAGCAGGCTCACCGGCAGCGTCGTCGGAAGGCCTCGCAGCACCTGGGGGTTCTTGATCGGCGTGGCGGGGACGGTCGCCTGGTAAACATAGGTGTTCACGCCGCCGTGCTGCTCCTGCTTGATGTACTTCAGCGCGGTAGTCGTTTCGGTGAAGGGGACCCATCCCGTGTAGTTCTGCTGTTTCGTGCCGATAGGCCAGTTGAACGTGAGTCCCTTGGCGTTGGTGACGCTCCAGTCGCTCGGGTGGCTCGCCGTCGCTTCGAAGCTGGTCCGGTCGATGGCGTACTGCGAGGTGATCCCGCCGATCGGCTTGCCGGACGAGGTGACCGTGGTCGCGTCCTGCACCAGGGCGGTGTTGCCCGACGTCTGCAGTACCTTGACCTGCCGGCGCAGCGCCTCAGGCAGCCCGACCTTTATCGCGGCTGAGAAATTGCCCTGCGCCAGCGCGACCGGGTTCACCAGGGTGCGGATCTGCCCGTCGTAGGTTCGCACCGTATTGGAGCTGCTCTGCAAGCGGGCAACAAACGAGGGAGTTATCCAGAACGCCAGCAGGCCCGCCACGGCAAGGAAGATCACCCCGACGATGGCGCTGGCAATCGCGGTTTTACGCATGACATGCTCCGGTCCTGGCGCACTGCGCAGGCCTCTTGCGTTGGCCTGGATGGCACAGCGCGCGTCGCTGTCCATGCTGGCCGGGTCCGCGCGGTCACACATCGTCCTTAACAGGTGACCCGGCCGCCGGATGCCCTGAACAGAGGCTGCCCGGCGCGGTCAGGCCTGGCCGGCGGACAGCTGGAGCGCCATCAGCTCGACCAGCTTCTGCAGCCCGCGCATCGGGCGCACCATGACGGTCAAGCCGACCAGTTTCCCCTCGGCGTTCCAGCGCAGGATGTCCACGCCCTCGACGTAGACGCCATCCAGGTCGGCCTCGAACTCCAGCACCGCGCTGGCAGCGTCATGCCACTGGCTGACATAACGCAGCGAGGGACCCAGGACCTTCAGCGCCGCACTAAGGTAACCGGTCGTCAGCGCCTTGCCCTCCTGCGGCTTGAACACCGCGGGAGACCGGAATATCACCTCATCGGCCAGCAGATCCTCCAGCAGGGCCGGGTCTTTCGACTCGACCACGCCATGCCAGCGGCGCAGCGCTGCGGGCTGATCAGGCATGGATGTACTCAAGTCCACCCCCGCCGGGGCCGTCAAGGCCGCGCCGCCGTGCCCGGCCGCCGCGATGACGACCCGCCCGGCGGGCCGGCGGCGTGGTGTCAGACCGAGACCAGGTCACACACGAAGATGAGGGTCTCGCCCGGCGCGATCACGCGCCCGGCGCCGCGGTCCCCGTAGGCCAGGCCCGGAGGAATGACCAGCTGCCGGCGGCCGCCGACCTTCATGCCCTGCACGCCCTGGTCCCAGCCGGCGATGACCTGCCCCGCACCGAGCCGGAACGGCAGGGGCTCGCCCCGGTCCCAGCTAGCGTCGAATTCCTCGCCCGTGGAGTACGCGACCCCGACATAGTGAACCTTGACCATGTCCCCCGGCCTCGCCGCGGGGCCATCCCCTTCCCAGATGTCCGTGATCTCCAGGTCGGCCGGCGGCTCGCCGCCGGGGAAGTCAACCTCAGGCTTGCCGACGCTCATACTCGCTCCCTCAGTGGCTCTGTGATCGCGCGCTGGCCCCATGCCGGGCAGCCGTGCCCCCGGGTGAGCCCTCGTCACCTCGCGCAAGGTTATGCGGCTGCGGCTCCCCGCATCCGCATCCGCGGGAAAGCCGCATCCCGGCGGCAGGCGGCTGCGGAGGGCAGCAGGAGGTCTCCGGTGACGTCTGCCGCCTCGGTGGTCATCCGTGGCGGGCGTTCCACGGCGGCGGCCAGGTCCGGGCCCGCGGGCGAGCCGTCGCATGGTCGCTGCTGACCGGCATCACCGCACCGGACCAAGAGCAGATGCGCGGCTTCCGCCGCTTCGCCACTCACTATCTGATCCCCAACGCGGGCGTCCTCGAACTGCGCCAGGCCGGCCACGACGCCCCCGTCGATGAGGACCCGGCCACCTTTGCATATTTAGGCTGTTTATCGAGGCGCATAAGCCACTATCTAGTGGTAGTTCACGATTCCCCTGTGCCGGAACTTGGACTCTAGGCTTATTGCTACAGGCGCCCAGCGCCAGCCCCACCCCGAGCAGGCTTGCGAGCGTCTTCATTATCTCCAGGTCAGGCTGCCCCAGCGAATCTGCTTGCGAGGCGTCGAGAGTGAGGATCCCGTACGAGGACTCACCAGCCATTACCGCGACTGCGATGATCGCCTGATAGCTCCTGTGGCTCGGGAATTTCAGGGGAAGGCCGACAGCGTTCGCATCCCGTATCAGCAATGCTTCGCCCTCGCCGAGCAGGCGGAACATGTGCTGGCCGACCGGGTCATCTGGGCTATTCCTGAAGACAGCGCGCCCCGTATCCTGATGCCCCTCATAGCCGGCGTAACTCACGCACTCCATGAGATCGCCCTTGACGGTAAAGAAGACACTCCTCCGGGTCTGTCCAGGATTACGGTGTTCAATCGCAGCGGCGACGACCGCCTGCGTCAGGCTCCCGACCAGCGGAGCCTCCACCGTGCCCGAGGAGGCCGCGGCGATCTTCCCCAGGCAGTACAAGGCCGGCGACAGGCGCGCCCGCAACGCCGTGACGACATGGCTCTCCGCCTCGATCTGGGCCTGGGTGGTGACCCGGTCGGCCCCCTCCCTGCTGAGCACGGCGTGCTCACGCTCCTCGATGGCGCGCTCGCGGGCCATGACTCGTGTCCAGAGAAGCCGGCTGGCGATGAATCGGTTGGCAGCGGTAACGCCGACCAGAACGGTTGCGCATACGACACCGAGGACGATGTTACGCAGATGATCATCTCCGCCCTCGCTCGCCAGCACACCGAACACGGAGCCGCCGGCGGTGCCCAGAAGCGTCAGGGCCGCCAAGCCGAGGGTCTCGGCACGGGTTGTCCGCGATGCCATCTGCGTTGCTTCCCCTCGGGCAGCCCGCAAGGAACTGACAGGCCATTCATCAGGATACCGCATCCAGAACATTAACTGCTACAGGAAGATCATTCCTGAGTTCCGGATTACCCGGCCAGGTGAGCCGGGCCGCGATTATCTTCACCTGCGTGCCATGCGATATCCTGAACATATCGTGCTACGTCCATAGTCATATAACAGCGGTAAAGCGGGCGGTCCGGCACCGCGGGACTCGGTACCACCCTGCGAGAGCAGAGCCCAGGACTCCCGACATAGGAGATGCCTTTTATGCAGGGCTTGGGCGGGATTTGACCTCGTAGCGGAGGATGAGGTCGGTGCCGGGATAGAGGGCGCGGGCGGCGGTGAGCTGGTCGCAGAGCGCGCCCAGGACGTTCCGCATCACATGCACCTTCGGGTGGAGTCCCCAGCCGCCAGGCGGCCATTCAGCCAGGACTGCACCGTCGCCACCGAGAGCGGGTCGAGCCGGTGCCGCCCCAGGCTAGGCACCAGGTACAGCCGAGTAGTGACCTCATACGGGGGCGGAGCAGGAGCCATCCGAGGGCGGATGGGCCAAAATCACGTGATCCGGCGGCGACGACGACCGGAAGGGACCGGGGCAACGCAGGCTCGCTGTAAACGGTGACGATCAGCCCACGCCGGGCTGCTTACGGCGCACCGCAAGGATCGTCGCGAGGACGTCCAGTGGCTGGAGGTCTATTGGCGGTGGCGGGCTTACCTGAGTCGCAACGAGGGCCATCAGGCGCATCGCACCTTCCTCGGCGGAGGCCATGGTCATGTGCCGGTACCCGTGCAGATAGTCTTCGGCCTGACTGACGGTCCTGTCCGATAGCCGCGACACATCCACCACTTGCGCCCAGGCGACCAGGTGCGGCGGCGGCACCGGCGCCACATCGGGACTCGGCTGCGCTGCCCGACGCCACCAGTGCTTGGGCATAGCCCGCACCTCCAAGGTGCCGCGCCTGACCGTCAGGCCCCGGATGGTCATGAGAGTCTTAGGCAGGCGACTAATCCCAAGGTTATCGCGGGCCCGGGATATTCAGGGGATCAGGACTCCACATAGAGAGGTATTTCACGCAATGCCGGGGTGGGGTTTGACCTGGTAGCGCAGGGCGAGATCGGTGCCCGGGTAGCGGGCCTGGGCTTGGGTGAGCTGGTCGCAGAGGGTGGCCAGGGCCTGGGTGCGCCGGGGGGCGGTGAGCGGGTCGAGGCGGATGAGCAGTTCGCCGTGGCCGGGGATGATGTCGCCGGAGCCGGTGAGGGCTTCGCGGATGAGGGCGTAGGCTTCGTCGCCGGCGCGGGCGTAGTGGCCGTCCAGGGCGCGGGCCAGGGCGGTTTCGGCGTTGTAGGCGGCCATCCGGATGGCGTGGGTGATCTGCTTGACCTCGGTGTCCAGCCGGACCATGTCCGGGGCGATCTCGCCGAGGCGGATGCGGGCGGGGACGGCTGCCGCGGCGTCCTGGGCGGCGTGGAGTTCAGCCCAGGCGGCCTCGGCCGGGGCGTCCAGGGCGTTGATCATCTGGTTGGTGATGGTGACGGGCTGGCCGGGCGGCGGGTTGCGCAGGGCTGCCAGGCTGGCGTCGCGCTGGGCCTGGGCTGCGGCGGCGAGGATCTCGGCGTGGCGGACCTGGGCGGCGGCGGCTTTCTTGGCCGGGTTGGGGACCAGCCGGCCTGGGTCGTCGGGCGTGGCGGCGTGGGAGTCCAGGGCGTCCAGCGCGAAGTGGGTGCGGGCGTAGCGGAAGTAGTTCTCCTCCCGCCACCGTGAGGTCAGCCGCCAGCAGACTTCCCCGGCGGCCAGGTCGGTGCGGGAGGTCAGCGCGTGGATCTGCCGGGTCCCGCCGCCGCGGGCAGGGACGCGGCGGGTGACCTGCCGCAGGCTGACCGTCTGCCCCTTGCGCGGCCCTTGGCTGATGGTCAGGGTGATCGTGGTGCCGGCCAGGTCATAGTGGTGCTCCCGGCCCCGGTCATCGGCGCAGGTGATGGTGGTGAACTCGTCCGCCGGGACATCGGGGGCCGGGCCCTTCCGCCAGGTCAGCAGGTCGAACTGCGCCTCGGTGATGTCGGCGAACAGGGCCGGGGACCAGCCGCCCCGGTCAAAGCACACCGTCACGCGCCGCCCGTCACCCGCCACCTGCCGCAGCTGCGGGAGCAGCCGACGCAGCTCGCCGGCCAGCGAGTCCGACGGCTCGGCGACGACCATGAACACCGGGTCGCCGTGCTGGCTGGTGACCCAGGTCTCCGCGGTGGCCGGGGCGGGGAACTTCAGCCTGGCGATGTGCATCTTCTGCACGTCCCGGGTGCCGTAGTAGGCGCGCGCGTGCCCGTCAACATAGAGGAACCCCAGCGCCTGGGGGCGGGCGGCGGCGTGCCGGCGGGCCAGCGCCATGATCAGGTCCGCGGCCTTGCCGGCCGCGGCGAGCTCGCCGAGCTTGCGGCGGATCGTCTTGACTTCCGGTGCCCGGTCCAGGCCCAGCACCCGGCCCAGCGCCGCGGGCGGGACCCTGGTGGCGCCTTCGGCCCGGGGCTCGCCGGCCAGGGCCAGGAACACCACGGTCAGCAGCGTGGCAGCCAGCCCGTAGTAGCCGTCGCGGAGCTGGCCGTAGACCTGCCGGGCGGCCTGCAGCAGCCCGGTTGCCTCCAGCGCGGGCAGCGCCAGCAGCAGCCCGGCCAGCGGGTACCGGGCACCGGGCGCGAAGACCGGCTCGGCGCCCTCGCCGAGCAGCCCCCACCGGGCCAGCACCCGCTCCCCGTCCCGCCGCACCGGGTCCGGCAGCACGGGCAGCGGCTCGCCTGCGGCCGCCCTCTCGCCGTCCGGCTGCTCAGGCACGCTGCCCTGGCCGGCGCCACCGCTGGCGGGCGGGGCCTGGCCGCCCGGACCGACCCGGCCCAGCGCGCTGCGGACGGTGAACGTCAACACCCCGGTCGCCGCCGCGATCTGCCGCAACGTCTGGCCATCAGCGTCCAGTTCCGCGATCCGGGCTGCCAGCGCGGGCGTCAGCTTCGACGCGCCCTTCGGCCCGCGGCGGGCCGGGACCAGCCCGGCCACCCCGCCCGCGGCCACCGCCTGGTCCCACCGCCAGATGGTGGCCGGATCCACCCCGAACGCCTCCGCCACCTGCCCCTGCGAGGCGGCCCGCAGCCGGACCAGCTGCACCGCGGCCAGCCGTCGGCCCGCCTCGTCCCCGGCATCCCACGCGAAGGTGGCCAGCCCGTGCACCGCGACCAGCCCGCCGTCCTCGCCAGCCAGCAGGCCCACCCCCGGGGCGATCTCCGCCGCCCCGGTCGGCAGCAGCGGGAGAGGAACCTGGCTGAGCATACGAGCCATGATCCACCATCCCGCCAGGCCGATCGTCTTGCAAGAATTTTCTCACAAATCGGGCGAGCAGGACACGAGCGACACGCCGTAAACGCAGATCAGCCCGCCTCGATCACCAAGGCAGCTGGCTCTATATCAGGAGTCC
>CAWHJW010000006.1:0-57703 GCA_963829725.1 uncultured Actinomycetes bacterium
GCCCCCGGCGAGCCGCAGAAGTACTACCCGACCGGGGCACGTACCTACCTGCGGATCGTGCCGATCGACTCGATCCAAGCCGCCGCCGACCTAATGGCGATGAAGCAGGCCGGCTGGACCAAGGTCGCCGTCGCCAATGACAAGGAGGCTTACGGTGCTGGCCTGGCGACACTGCTCGAACTGGAGAAGCGCTCTTACGGGGTTGCGATCACGAGCAACACAGGGATCGATCCGACCGCGCCCAACTTCCGCTCCTACGCGTCGACGATCAGCGGCCAGGGTGCGGATTGCTTCTTCTTCGCTGGCATCGTCTCCAACGGAGCTGTCCAGATCACCAAGGACGTCCACTCGGCGATCCCAACCGCCAAGGTCTTCGGCGGCGACGGGGTCTGCACGGACTCCTACACAAACGCGGCGAAGGGCGGCATTCCCGCCGCGCTCTACCCCCTGACCGAGTGCACGGTCGCGACACAGAACCTAGCCGCCTATCCGGGCGGCAAGGCCTTCCTCGCCTCCTACAAGGCCAAGTACGGCGTTTCGAATCCGGACCCGTATGCGATCTACGGCTACGAGGCGATGAAGCTCGGGCTCGACACGATCAAGAACCTTGGGGCTCACGGCAACAGCAAGTCGGCCGTGCTGAAGGCTCTGTTCTCGATCACCGCGCGGCAATCAGTCCTCGGCACCTACGGGTTCAACAAGGACGGCGACACGACGCTGAAGTCCTATGGCTTGTACAAGGTCGGGTCCAACGGCGAGCCCGTCTTCTCCAAGACGCTCACGCCGACGCAAACCGTTAAGTAAGGAAAGGTGGAGGGGCGCAATGCGCCCCTCCACACCTTTCAGGCATGCATCCGCACGCCTCCGGATACTCCCACATGGAACCGTGGAAGCCAGAATAATTTCACCAATCCCATCTGCGGTGCCGGTACGGCCGCTGGTGGTGGTTCGCCGCTACGCCTGCCGTTGGGGCCTGATCGCGGCACTCGCCGCGCTGCCGATCTATTACGGCATCCACGACCTGACGCAGGGCTATCAGGCCGGCTACGTGGCCGGTCATGCGGTGATCCATCACGATCTCTCGAGGCTGGGCTTCAACTTCGCAGAAGGCCTCTCCAACGGGGCGATCTGGGCGTTGATCGCGATCGGGTACACGCTCGTATACGGGATCATCGAGCTGATCAACTTCGCACACGGCGACGTGTTCATGATCGGCTCTTTCACCGCCGTGGGCCTTTGGGGGACGTTCGGACTTGGGCTCACCACCGGTGCCTTGGGACTGACCGGCGGCCTGGTGGTGACACTGATCATCACGATGATCGTGGTGGGGTCGCTGAACGTCCTGATCGAACGGGTCGCCTACCGGCCGCTGCGAGCCGCACCCAAGCTCGCACCGCTGATCACAGCGGTAGGAATCTCGTTCATCCTCCAGAACGTGGGCCTGCTCTGGCGCGGCGGCTCACCACAGAGCGTGCCCGACCTCATCCACGGGCAGCAAACAGTGTTCACCATCGCCGGCGTGCCGATCCAGCGCGGCTACATCCTCGCCTTCGCGGTGATGATCCCGCTCGTATTCGCGCTGGGCTGGTTCATCAGCCGTACCCGGGCCGGCCGGGCGATGCGCGCCACCGCCCAGGACCCGGAAGCTGCCCGCCTGATGGGCATCAACGTCAATGCCACGATCTCGCTCACCTTCCTGCTCGGCGGCATGCTGGCCGGCGCAGCCGGGCTGGTGTACGCGCTCTATGAGACGAACGTCTGGTACTTCCAGGGCTTCAAGGCCGGACTAATTGCGTTCACGGCGGCGGTGATGGGCGGCATCGGCAACGTCCGCGGTGCGGTGCTCGGCGGACTGATCATCGGCGTCATCCAGTCGCTGGCCGATTCGCGGATGGGCCCGCAGTGGACCGAGGCGGTCGTGTTCGGCTACCTGATCGCAATCATGATCCTGCGCCCTCGCGGGCTGCTCGGCGAGGAAACGAGGGAGGCGGGATGAACGAACTGCGCGCGCAACTCCGGGAGTGGCGCGAGGCTGCGCACAAGCGGCTCCCTCCGTGGTGGAGCCGCGCGCTGACGGGGTCGTTCATCGCTACCGGGATCGTGCTGCCGTTCTTCTTCCCGCCGTCCAGCGGGTTCATGAACGCAACGATCATCGCGGTCACCTACGCGGTGATGGCGCTGGGCCTCAACGTAGTAGTGGGCTTTGCGGGGCTGCTCGACCTCGGGTACGTCGCCTTCTACGCGCTCGGCGCGTACTCGCTCGGGTGGTTCGGTTCGGAGTTCTTCTTCAAGGCTCACGTCCACGTACTCGTCTCGCCCGTCCAGCGCACGCTGGCAGGCGTTCATCTCAACTTCATCCTGATCCTGATCGGCGCCGCGATCATCTGCGCCGGGGCGGGGATGCTGATCGGCCTGCCGACGCTGCGCCTACGCGGCGACTACATCGCGATCGTCACACTCGCGTTCGGCGAGATCATCGGCGTGGTCGCTGTCAACGGCCAGAGCGTCCCGGTCGGCGGCGGTATGACGCTGACCGCAGGCAACCTCGGTATCAGCGCCGTTGACCAGCCGTACTTTCCAGGGATCGGGGTGTTCAATCTTCTGAACCTGAGACCGTGGTACTGGCTCATCCTCGGAATCATGCTCGTCGTCCTGTTCGTCAACTTGCGCCTGCGCGACTCCCGGCTCGGCCGTGCCTGGGTCGCGTTGCGCGAGGACGAGATCGCGGCCGTGTCGATGGGCATTCCGCTCGTGAAGACGAAGCTTCTCGCGTATTCGATCGGCGCCGCGTTCGGTGGCATGTCGGGTGCCTTCTTCGGCACCTACTACACAGAGGTCAACGCCGGCCAGTTCCAGTTCGGGTTCTCCATCTTCATCCTCGCGATGGTGATCATCGGCGGGCTGGGCTCGATCTGGGGGGCAGTGGTGGGAGGACTGGCGCTCGGCTACATCAACAACTACCTGATTCCAGACGTCTTGAACGGCCTCCCCGGCAAATTTGGGCTGAACTTCCAGCTGACCCAGGTGGAGTTTGGGATCTTCGGATTCCTGCTGGTAATCATGATGTTGCTCCGGCCGCAGGGCCTCATCCCCGAGCGGCGACACCGGCTTGAGCTCTCGGCCGAGATCGCAGCGGAGGACGCCCAACTCGCTGAGGTGCCGGGCGCCGCCCAGGGCGCGACATGAACTCGGTCGAGGCTTCCGGGCCGCCTACGGTCGCAATCCTGCGCGCGGAGCACGTCACCAAGAAGTTCGGTGGGCTTGATGCCGTCAAGGACGTCTCGATCGACGTTCCGCAGTACTCGATCGTGTCGCTCATCGGGCCGAACGGCGCGGGGAAGACCACCTTGTTCAACATACTGACCGGGCTGTACCGGCCGACCCAGGGGAGGATCCTCCTCGGCGAGCGAGACATCACGCGCGCGCGCCCTGACGTGATCACCGGGTATGGTGTCGCGCGGACCTTTCAGAACATCCGCCTGTTCGGGGCGATGACTGCCATCGAGAACGTGATGATCGGGCACCACGTACGGATGCGGGCAGGATTGTTCGGGTCGATCTTGCAGCCGCCCGGGGTCCGCCGCGAAGAGCGGGAAACACGCACCCGCGCCCGCGAGATCCTTGCGTATGTTGGTCTGCGCGAGACCGTCTTCGACAGGCTCGCCTCGCAGCTGTCGTACGGGGACCAGCGGCGCGTGGAGATCGCCCGGGCCCTGGCATCCGAGCCGCGACTGCTGCTGCTCGACGAGCCGACCGCCGGCATGAACCCCCGCGAATCCCAGGCGCTGATGGAGTTCATGCGCAAGCTGCAAGACGAGCTGAAGCTGACGATTCTGCTCATCGAGCACGACATGAAGGTCGTGATGGGCGTCTCCGAGCGCGTCACGGTGCTCGACTATGGCGAGAAGATCGCCGAGGGTAAGCCGACTGAGGTCCGCACGGACCCGCATGTTATCGAGGCATATCTCGGAAGGCAGGAGTGATGGCCCTGCTCGAGGTCTCAGACCTGCATACCCACTATGGCTCGATCGAGGCGCTGAAAGGTGTCTCGCTGACGATCGATGCGGGCGAGGTGGTTACGCTGATCGGTTCCAACGGGGCCGGGAAGTCGACCATCTTGCGTTCGATCTCGGGCCTCACCCCGGCCAGCGCAGGGAAGATCATGTTCGCGGGAGAGGACATCACGCGCGTGCCGCCGCACGACGTGGTCATCCGCGGAATCGCGCTTGCGCCCGAAGGGCGTCACTGCTTCCCCCGGATGACCGTGCGCGAGAACCTGGACTTGGGCGCTCACCGGCGGCGCGGCCCCGAGATCGCCAAAGACCTTGATCGCATCTACGATCTGTTCCCTCGGCTCAAGGAGCGCGCGCGCCAGAAGGCCGGCACGATGTCCGGCGGTGAGCAGCAGATGCTCGCGATTGGGCGTGCCTTGATGGCCCGGCCGAAGCTGCTGATGCTCGATGAGCCGTCCCTCGGGATCGCCCCGGTCCTGGTGCAACGGATCTACGAGACCATCGGCGAGATCAATCGCTCCGGGGTCGCGATCCTGCTGGTCGAACAGAACGCCAATTACGCGCTAGACGCCGCCCGCAGCGGCTACGTCCTGGAGACAGGGCGCGTGGTCTTGGCCAACGATTCGGCGAGCCTCCGCAACGACCCCAGGGTCCAGAAGGCGTACCTGGGGACATGACTGGCTACGCAGCATACGTCGTGATCGCCAAGACCGCGATCGGTGGCAAAGCGCTGTATTTGCTGTTCGTGTGGCTGATCTCGGGGGCCGCAGCGTCGTGGATGTCGGAGCGCAAGGGCTACGGCGAACGGGTTGGGTTGACGTTGGGCCTGCTGCTGTCGGCCGTGGGGCTGCTGATCGTCTTGCTGTTGCCCGGACGCCCCGGCTCGAAGTGGCGAGTCAACGGGTGGCTGCCGCGAGGGCGTCGCCCGTTTTGAGCCCGTGGCCGGACCCGGCTGACCAGGGAAGACGTTAACATGCTGCTACTTCGGCAAATGGCGGGCCATCACGATGCACTGGATCTGGTTGGTGCCCTCGTAGATTTGGGTGACCCTGGCCGCGGCGAGGACCTTCGAGCAGGTGCTCGTGCTACGGCCCTTGCCTCCTCTAGGACGACACCGTGCGGCTTGATGACAGCGTCAATATCACGGGTGGATCTGCGCGAGTCGTAGCCCAATGCCATGGCAGCGCCGCCAACGACGTAGATATCGGCAACAACACCGCGACGCGCGAGACGCTCGCCTAGCCGGCGGAAAGCTTCCTGGATGGCCCCACGGTCAAGCAGAGGATCAGGCTGACTCATGCAACATCCAGCTCCTACGGGGCCACGTAGACGCCTCGCCTGCGTGGCCCCGCAGGTGCGTGGACCAGAGCATCCACCCGGGCCGCCCGGGTGTTAAACGGGAACCACAGTTGCCTCAGCGACCGCTGTTCCGCCCAGGCAGGACCAGCGCGCTCATCCCGGGATGCGAGGTGTTCGGCGAGCGCAGCGAGGAAGGCATCCCAGCGATCATCGCCGGTGCCGCGCGGCTCCTCCTCAAGGAGCCGTTACCGCTTTTCCAGTCGGCTCCCATCGGTAGTCCTGCAGGAACTCCGCGACCAGCCGCCATCGTCGCCGTGACTAACTAATGCTAATGGCACGCTAATGGCACGGCGATCATGCGCCGACCTGTCGTGGTTCGGGCGCTCGTACCCTGCGCCTCCCCCGTCCTCCTCGTAGCTGCCTGCCCTTGGCCGTGGCCGCAAGCGCGGCCACATCCGCCAGCTCGAGGCCCTCGGCTACAAGGTCACCCTCGAACCCTCTGCCTGACCCGCCGCCGCCGGTCCAGCCCGTTCCGCTAACGCTCCACCGGGCGCTGCCGCGCGCCCACTAACTCTCCGATTTCGGATCAGCTCTGACCAACTACGGGACGAAGTGCGATCCACGCAGGTATGGCTGGTCGTTGGGACGCGTGCTGTCGGCTCAGCGGATGCCCGGGTTGCTGTCACGGCTGCTGTCAGTCCTCCTGCCCCCGATATCCACCCATCCAGCGTCCGCTCGCCATGCCAAACGCTGCTCGCGCGCCCCGGCGGCATCCTCTCCGGGCGCATCCGGCACCGGCCCTGGCGTCCGTCCGCTGCATATCGAGTCCTGCGCGTCCAGGGCTCGCTTAACCCGTCCACTCTTCCACGACGGTCAGATCGATGAACTCTGGAGGACCCTCGTAGGTGTCCGCCATCGTTGCCCTCACGGCTTGCAGCCCTTCCTGGCGGCGCTGATCCTGCTCCCGCGCGCGGGCTTTCTCCTCGCTTTCGAACACGACGAGGAAGTAGGCCTGGCTAGGATCCTTCTGGTCGCGCATGGCCATCGACCGCACCAGACCCGAACCGGGCTGCTCGGCTGCCCGCAGCTGCGCGTCCACCTCGGTCATGTCCTTGCCTGGCTTCAACCGCATCTTGATGAGTTGCGCCCACATATCCCATCCCCCCTTGACCGAATCTGGCCATATTCCGCGAAGGCCATGGCAACACCATAGATGATCTCTCCAGAGCGACGCCGCTTGACCAGCCGCAGAACCGGCACACCTGGCGAGGAACCCGAACCCCGACCTTCAGATCCGTAGATACCTGTATAGGCGCCCGGATCCGTTCAGAACAGTCCGCGACCTCGGGCGCGTTCCTGCCCGCTGTTCATGTAAGTCCGGCGAACCGGAGGTCGTTCATCCGTGTGGCTCCCAGCTGCGCACGACGGCTGGGTACCTCAGCCACTGACAGATTCCGGCTGGCGTGAACACTCCTACGGCGGGTTCGGGGAGGGCACCCGGATTTCCACCCGCATGACGCTGGTCTGGGTGCGGGTCTGAAGAGCGCTCGTGAACCGTTTAGGACTGTGCCCCAGGCGGCGGTGCCATCAGCGGGCCGAGCACCTGCATCATATCTGGGACGAGCATCACGTCATTCACCACGATCTTGCCGTCGGCGAGGCGGTAGTAAGCAAGACCCCGGTGTGCCGTCGTGCTCCCGTCGTGGAGGGTGATGCTGTGGTTGAACCGGGCGGTCACTGCGTCCCCCTCGGCTACCAGCTCCAGGTCGTCAACCCGCGCTTCCTCTATCACGGAAAGCATGGCGGGGAGCATCGCCTTAAGGCCAGCGAGATCGGAGTCTCCCATGGCGAGATTGACGTAGTTCGGCGCAAGCAGTTCGTCGATCAGGTCGGGGTCGGTGTTGCGACCGGTCGTCACCTCGTTCATGAACCGGCTAACGACGGCCTTGTTCTCCTGTGGCCCATGCCTGTCTGTCCCCCCTCGTCACGTCGCTGCAGCCAGCGAACGTGCCTGTTCCTCGGCTTGCGCCAAGGGTTGGGGCGAACTGTACGGGATGACGGGCCCGGGGCCTATGACGTGCTGGAACGTATCACCGCAACGATTCCGGCCAGGCGGCCCGCAAGCTCGACAAGTCAGGAGCGAGGAAGACGGCCGCTGCTGCATCCAGCGCCGTGACGAATCTCATGACGGCGAGCGGGCGGCCATGATCTACCAGCACGAGGCGCGCGGCGCGCGGACCAGTCGATCACCAACGCGATCGACTCTCATGTACAGGCCGAGCAGCGCGGCGACGATGATGACGGCCAGGCGGGCACGCTCGTCCCCGCGAGCTAATGGCACGGAAGATCAACTACTGCCTGGGAGTGGTCACCGGCCACACGCGGGACACCATCCCTGGCCTGGGCCTTCACGATGAGGTGCCGACCAGCCAGGACCGGGCACCGTCAGTAGCCGTGACTGACCCCTCGTTACCGTGGCTAATTGCACGCTAATTGCACGGCGATCATGCTCGGGAGCACGACGGTCACGGCTGTCCCGCACGTGGCCATGTCATGACCGGCTGTGCCAGACTTGGGGAACGGGCGGACCGGTCTGGAGAACCACGTTGAACAAGGTCCTCGTATTGATTCCCGTGCTCGTGCTCGCAGCCGGGTTCGTGGTGTTCTGCGAGGTCAACCTTGCCCGAGCGGAGGAAGTGCGCTACCTGCCCAAGTGGGTATGGGCGATCTTCTGCATGGGCATAGGGCTCACGATTCCGTTCGGCGGGTTTGCTTATCTGGTGTTCGGGAAGGTCCGCAGGCCGCGCCTGAGATGACGATCTAGGGGACTTGGGTGCGGCCTGATTAGCGGCCAGCCTCACCCCAGGTCCCGCTCGGGCCGCCCCCGTTCGCCCTAGTGAGGGGAAGATCACCCGCTGGTGCTGCTGCGTAACCAGCTGCTGTCCGTAGCATCCGGCAAGATGCGATACTAGATGGACTGGTACCGGAGGTGAGAGTGACGACGAACAGGGCAGACGACGTTCCGGTGCCACCCGATAGCGGCACCGAGTCACTCGATGAACAGGCGCGGCGCAAGGGCGTTCGCACCATCCGGTCTGCCGACGATCTCGCTCAGAATGGCGTCTTCGACACCGACGAGGAACTGGACGCCTTCCTTGGTCATGTCATCGAGATGCGTCACGCAGACCTCGCCTGATCCGTCGTGGACCGGGTAATCCTTGACACCGACGTCTCCTCGCTCAGCCTCAAGCGCCGACTGCCCTCTCCTGCTTTTACCCGCCTCATCGGCAAGCAGCCGGGCATCACCTTTGTCACGCTCGGGGAACTGACCCAGTGGGCCGAGCTGCGGCGGTGGGGACGGCGCAACCGCGACGCGTTAGATAG
This sequence comes from uncultured Actinomycetes bacterium, assembly GCA_963829725.1. Lineage (GTDB taxonomy): Bacteria > Actinomycetota > Actinomycetes > Streptosporangiales > Streptosporangiaceae > RYN-230. The sequence continues at coordinate 8,697 of CAWHJW010000006.1, forward strand.
CTGGCTCGACGGTGTGATCATCCTTCGCTACAGCGAGGACGTTGCCAGAACCTGGGGCGGATCTCCGCGGCCGCGATCCAGCGAGGCCGACCCAGACCAGCCAACGACACCTGGATCGCCGCGTGCGCCCTGACCTATGGCCTGCCGCTTGCGACCCTCAACGCCAAGGACTTCAAGGACTTCGCCGAGCATGACGGGTTGAACTTGATCATCCAGACGCGTTAATTGCGCGAGGGTACGAACTATGCCCGGCGAGGGCTGACCGGCGGACCCAGAAGCAATCCATGAGCTGGGCCTGCGTGGAGCGGGTGGCGAGAATCGAACTCGCACTATCAGCTTGGGAAGCGCAGCGGTTACCGCTGCCAGGAGTGCTGACCTGGCGTCCCTGGCGGTCCCGAGTGACCCTGGTTGCCCCCTCGCCACCCTGGCTAATGGCCCGCTAATGGCCCAAAGGTCCGTTCAGTCGCCCAGCTTCGTCAAGAGTTCAAGATCCTTCACGTTCTTGAAGATGCGGTCGTGAGCGACGAGAGGGACCTGCAGCCAGATCGCCGTGGCAGCCACCCAGCGATCCGCCTCGTGCTCCTTCTGGCCCAAGCCGTGCCCGGTCCGAACGCACCAAGTGCGAAGCGAGGCATATGCCTCGACCAGATGCGGCCCCGGCCAGACGATCTCTGCCCGGGCTATCTCATACTCCAGCCGACGCAGCTTCCCGGGGCCCCACCCAGCCAGCCTGGCGCCATACCCCAGCTCAGCAACGGTGACGGAGGAGATGACAACTGGTCGCCCCTCAAGGAGCGGGCGATAACGCGCGGTCAGTAAGCTCCCGCTGGGCGTCAGACGTGCAGCGAAAACCCCGGTGTCGATGACAGCCGGACCCCGGATGCCAGAAGTCATGCGTCGAGCACGGCAGCGATGAAGAGGCGGTCCTCATCCTCAGTGAGGTCATCCATGAGAACCTCCTCGTCGGGAGGCAGTGGGCGTGCAGCAGCAAGCACGTCCTTCCTGCTTCGCTCCCGACTCGGCCCCCGAGAGTCCGGCCTTCGTGCTTCTGGCTCCGTCATCGCCCCCACCTCCGTCCTGCTTCTAGCGTACCCGCGGCTGGTGACATGGCTCATGCCGTGCGCGCACTGGACGCTTAATAGCACGCTAATGGCACGGAAGATCAACAACTGCCCAGCAGAGGGAAGGGGTCACGCTCGAGACACAGGCGCTGACCTCGAAGAACGTGCCTGGAGCGGGTGACGAGAATCGAACTCGCACTATCAGCTTGGGAAGCGTAGCGGTTACGGCTGCCAGGGGCGCTGACCTGGCGTTCCTGGCAGTCCTGAGTGACCCTGGTTGACCCCTCATCACCCTGGTTAATGGCCCGCTAATGGCCCGGCGATCATGCGCCAACCTGAGGCTATCCGCAGCGGTCCGGACAGGTCCGCGCGTCCCCGGTCCCCATCGCAGCCGCCCTGACCAAGATCACTTAGTAGCACGGGTGGGTTGGACATCGGGAGGCACAACAAGACTCATCCGACCAGCTCCTGCAGGTCGTCGATCTTGTCTGCGCCACTTCCGATCGTGCTGCTCATCGTTGTCGGTCGGGCATGCCAGCTCAGAGTGACGACGACACCCACCGTTCGGGACCCTTCGCGACGAAGGACTTCTTGATCGACCACATCACGAATCCACGAGCTAACCGTCTTGCCGTCCTCGCTGGCGAGCTCCTTGACTCTTTCGATGACGGCGGCGCTGAATCGGATGGGAACATGCGTGGTCAGGCGCGGGACCTGGGCTGACCGCTTGTGGCCCTGGCCCGTTACCTGACGGTTCTCTGGGTTCTCATAGAACGAGGCGGCCTTGTCATCGCGTTTACTCACTAGCTTCACCCCGCAGGTAGCGGCTTCTAACCTCGACGGATGCCTTGTAGATGCCGATAGGCCGACAGAGCCTGACATCCCCGCTGTTGGGCGGTGCGATGGGGACACAAACCGTGAACCCTGGAACCATCCCTATCATCAATCAGTCGGCCGAGCCATCCTCCCTGGCCTCGTAGAACGTGGGATCGCCGTAGAGGTAGACATCCAGGATGTCTACCGGGCCGACAGCCACGAGCCTGCCGTGCTCATCCTCGGGCAGATGCTTGTGGAGGTGCGGACTGTTGCCATCATCGATCTCGAACGGGTTTTCGGGGTCGAGCAGGTCGATTTCAAGCCGCATCCGGTTGCCTTGGCCCTTGACCACGTGTTACAACGTACCACATGGAAGTAATTTCAGCGATAGCGGCTGATGCTGCCGAGTCCTTCAACGGGAAGCTCTACGTGCATGGAGGCGGCTGGGACTCGCTGGTAGTCCGGCAGTTCCCCACGGCTCATCCGTCCATGGCGCTGGCGCTGCTGCTCTCCGCTGACGAGAGCGAAGCCCCTGGCACTGGCGAACTCCGGGTCCAGCTCGTGGACGAAGACGGTAACGACCTTGGCATTGGCGCGGCGGCCGGGGTAGGAATCGGGCATAGCCCGCTCCATAGACCAGGACAGCGGACGCTGGTCCCAATAGCGCTCACCTTCACCGGAATCCGGTTTTCTAGGCCAGGAGCGTACGAGTTTCGCCTGTTCTGGAACGGGGAATCTCTTGATCGATCAGTGAGCTTTTCGGTAATCACGCCTCCAGCGATGGCGGGTACTGGCCGCACTCCTGGCGCTCCGCCCCAAACTGATCCCGGCCGGGCGACCGCCTAACACATGCAGCCTGGCGGACGACTGGCCTGCGAAACGACCCGTGCGGCCGGACCACGTAGGCCGCTTCGACTGGCCCAGCTCATGACGGGACTGGGTTCCCGAGATACTGGAGCGGGTGACGAGAATCGAACTCGCACTATCAGCTTGGGAATCCGACCGATCCATGCTCTTAAGACCGCTGAGCAGCCACGACCGGGCGCCGTGAGTACCCGTGGCTGACCCCTCGTTACCGTGGCTAATTGCACGCTAATTGCACGGCGATCTTGGTATTGCTCGGAGCAATCGTGGCAGCTCAGCTTGCCCGGGCCGTTAGCTGGGAGACGCGCTGGGGACTGATGCCGAGCAGGGCGGCGACATCGCGGACTGACAGTCCCCGGGCCACCAGCTCGGCGGCGGCCCGGCCGGTGCGAGTGGCAGCAGCAGCGGCGAGTTCGTCGGCCTCGCGTCGTAGCTGACGAACCTCTCGCGCGGTCACGTCGAGGCTGGCATCGCCGGTGTGGTACTCGTAGTCCAGCACGAGAACGGGCATAGCCTCATCGGGCAGGTCGGCAGCCAGGACCACGACCTCTCGCACCGCCTGGTCCAGTGTTGGCAGGCTGCGAGCGTAGGTGTGAGCACCTTCCAGGGAAGGTATGTCAGCGAGCCAGTGGCCGTCTTCACGGGTGACGACTACGCGATACGTATCGCCGCTCATCGCAGCCATCCCTTTCCTAATGCCGTCTCTAGATCTCGCTCGATGGCGCGTAGCGTCCCGGCCGGGATGTCGCCGGCATGCTGCGGGACCGTGGTCGCCACCTTCGCTTCCACCCCAGTGTCATCAGTGAAGGCCACCACATAACGTCGGTGCGATCCGACCTGGCGGACCATGACACCGCCCAGCCGCTCGATCTTCCGGTTCACCTCGCGCGCCTTCACCAGAATATATCTAGCGACTAGACACTACAACTGTCAAGCCGATAGACACTTATACCGGAGGGCAGGCAGAGCCAGACGTGATCGAGACAGGCGGGCATCCCGCTCCGCCATGCAGCCCGCGCCGCTGAGCAACCTAATGGCCCGTTAATGGCACGGAGGCCCCGCAAGTGCCCCGAAACGATCAAGGCCCAGGACCGGGATACCTGCCCTGGCCTGGGCCTTCGCTCTCGGAGCGGGTGACGAGAATCGAACTCGCACTATCAGCTTGGGAAGCTGACGTTCTACCATTGAACTACACCCGCGGGCGCCCGCCCGGCCACTCAGGCCACGCTGGCGTCGTCTCGACATCGTACCGGAAGGCACGCTCCGGGGGCGCCACGCCGGGCTCTTCGCGTAGGTTGCCAGGGTGCTGCTCTCTGATAGAGACATCCGGGCCGAGATCGAGTCCGGCCGCGTCAAGCTCGACCCGTACGAGCCAGAACTGATCCAGCCGTCCAGCATCGATGTCCGGCTGGACCGGTACTTCCGTGTCTTCGAGAACCACCGGTACCCGCACATCGACCCGGCCGTCGAGCAACCCGACCTGACCCGGCAGGTGGAGACGACCGGGGCGGAGCCCTTCGTGCTGCATCCGGGCGAGTTCGTGCTGGCCTCCACCTACGAGGTGGTGTCGCTGCCCGACGACGTGGCCGGACGGCTGGAGGGCAAGAGCTCGCTGGGCCGGCTCGGGCTGCTCACCCACTCCACGGCAGGCTGGATCGACCCCGGGTTCTCGGGTCACGTGACGCTGGAACTGTCCAACGTGGCGACGCTGCCGATCAAGCTGTGGCCCGGTATGAAGATCGGCCAGCTGTGCCTGTTCCGGACCAGTTCGCCCGCCGAGCACCCGTATGGCTCCAGGATCTACGGCTCGCGCTACCAGGACCAGCGCGGACCGACGCCCTCCCGGTCCTACCTGAACTTCTACCGGGCAGACGTGTGACGGCGAGGGCTGCCATGGGCGGAACAGGGGCTGCCAAATTAGCCGGTAATGCCAGATCTACCGGTCTGCATTCCCAGGATAAAAGTGCGCCACTCCGCCGCGGTGTAGGTGAGCCTAGCTCCACTCGGGTTTTTTGAGTCCCGCACCGCTATAAGACCACGGTCTAGTTCCGCCACCTCGACGCATTCGCCAACCTGGCTATAGCTTGATTTGCGCCATGCGGGGGACAGGGACCCCAAACCATCTGACGGCATGTAACTGCCTTCCGTTACCTGGAGCTGGCGGTGGGTAATCGCCCGTCGGCTCGGCCAGGTATCGGAGCGAGAGTTACCTAGGTAGCCTAGAGGGACAGGTGGAATGTAGGGGCTTAGGATCCCGCGCGATACTACGCCGCACCGAGCGTTACGAGCTTCGTTATGAAATCGATACTATCCTCAAGGCTCAGCGCCATCGCCAACAGCCGTCCGAATACTTTGTGGTATTCCTGGACATCTGCTGTCCTTTCCAGATAAAGGTCACCGACCAGGCCCTCGATAAAAACCACGTCAGCGACCGCCGGGGCAGAAAACCCGAGAATGTTGAATTTGGTCTCAACGGCCGGCAGGGCTCCAGCGCCATAGGGCACGACTTGCAGGGTCACGGTGGGCAGGGTGGATATCTCGATCAGGTGGGCCAACTGGGCCTGCATGACCGCGGGGCTGCCGACCGTCCGGTGCAGGACTGATTCATCCAGCACCACCTGCACCCCAGGCGGGTTCGCCCGCGTGAGAAGTTGCTGCCTGGTCAGCCGGGCGTTCGACCTCCTGGGCGACGGCCTCCGTGGACCGCTGCGGCAAGACCGCGTTGGTCACCGCGCGGCCGTAGTCGGCGGTCTGCAGCAGGCCGGGCACGACATTGGCGTTGTAGAGCTTGATCGATGCGGCCTCGTCCTCCAGGCCCACATAGGTCTGGTAGCGGAGGTCGAAGGAGTGCCACCATGCCTGCTGCTTGCCCTCGTGGGCCAGCGACATCAGCCGCTCCCGCTCGGCTGGGTCGGAGACGTCATACAGGTTGCACAGGTCGCGCACGTCCCTGGCGCTGGCCCCGCGATGTCCAGTTTCCAGGCGGCTCACCTTGGACGGCGAGCAGAGCAACGCCGCAGCCACCTGGTCCACAGTTAGTCCCGCTCCCATCCGGAGCGCGCGGAGCAGGGCGCCGAGCTCCCGGCGGCGCACCGTGGGGCTATTCGCACCGGCCACTCCAGTCACGCTCCTCTCGGTGAGCGTCACCTGTAGCGCTTCCAGGCCAGGACCGCGGAGAATGTTACTGGCAAGTGAAATGGCACTTGCCAACGGCGCTTGCCGCAGCGACCATTGAACCAGACGCAGGAAGCATCCTCAACAAGCGACTCGCCGACAAAGGGGTCGATAGGTGGCCAGGGGCTGCCACATAGATCGTCGCCAGGCCGCGGGGGCCCGGGCGGCGGAGAGGAGGTGCTGCTGGCTCGACTTTCTCACCCAGCCTGGCTTGGCCAGGCCACTCCGGTCCCGGGATCACCCACTCACGCGGCCGCAACAGCCAGGGCCTACGACCCACCAGAGCGACTGCGCCACCGGCAGCGACCGCCGGGGCATCACACGGGATATACGCGGCCTGCGCGGCTCCTAGGGCAGTAGCCACCGCAGAACAGAAGCGGGACCGACGCCGTGAACGTCGGTCCCGCTGCCAACACCGCCTCGCGACTCCACCAGAGCGAAAGGATCAGTGCTTTGTCTCAGGCTAGCAGCCGTATGCCCAGAAACAAGGTCTGGGTCATCCCTATCATCTGGCTGGCCCTAACACAAGCCGCCCAGCGCCTGTTCGCCCGGCCGGACGCACGGGCCCGCCAGCACGGCTGGGAAGTCACCGTGATCCAGCACGGCTGGGGCCGGCGCTACCGCGACCCGCGCTTCGCCGCGCTGTCCAGGACACGGGACCTGACATCCCACAACCCGGACGTACCCGCCCGGGGAGGTGGGAGCCGTGCGTAGGACGCGGGCGCACCGGCGCAGTGAGGCACGGCTGCTGGCCGAGCTCGAGACGGCAGTGCGCCCCGGGCGGCGCGCCACGCTGGCGGGGTACGCCTGGTGGTGGCGTTATGAACTCGGCCTGCTCGGGGGCCTGACCGCCGCCGCGGTGCTGGGCGTGCAGGTACTGGGCGCGGCCCGGACGCTGGCGTGCGCCCTGTTCATCACGGCGGCCTGCGCGCTGTGGCCATCGTGGCGGGCGGCCTGCCTGGCGCAGGCCTGGCGGATCATCACCCCGCACCGGCTGCGGGCCGGCTGCGCGGCGGCCCGTATCCAGTCCCGGAACGGGCGGGTGCCGGCCATCCTGCGCACCAGCCGGCAGCCGTTCGGCGAACGGGTGCGGGTGTGGTGCCCGGCGGGCATCACGGCGGCCGACTTCCGGTCGGCCCGCCGTGTGCTCGCCGTCGCCTGCTGGGCGGCTGACGTCCGGGTCATCCCGGACGCCCGGCACGCTCACCTGGTCACGATCGACGTGATCAGGCGCCGGGCCGATCCGCCGCCGGACCCGGGCGCGGCGCTGGATCAGCAGCCCACCCCATGGCCGTTCGGCTCGCGCAGCTGACGGTCCGGTGAGCCGCCGCCGGCCACGCCACCACGGCCGGCGGCGGCTCTGGGCAGGAAAGCCGCCGCCCTGCGCCTGGCCTGTGCCGGGCGGGCCCGGGGCCCCCGGCGGGCGCGGTAGCCGACGTCCCGCGGTGTGCCGTTAAGACTGGTCTTCGCTGAACCAGCCGAGCAGCAACTCGTTCAGCCGGTCCGGGGCATCGAGCGGGATCCAGTGGCTCGCCCCGTCGATCTCCTCATACCGCCACGGCCCCTGCACCAGGTCACCGGAGGCGCGCATCCGCTCGCCGTCCAGGTAGTGATCGCCGGTGGACCAGATGCCGAGCGTGGGCGCGGTGACCGGGGGCAGCGCGGGCGGCGGCCCCGGCGGGCGCGGCGCCAGGTTGGCCCGGTACCAGTTGAGCGAGGCGGTGAGCGCCCCGGGCCGGGACAGGTCCGCGAGAGACCGCTCCTGGTCCCCGTTCCCTCGGCTCAGGGCCCGCAGCAGCGCCCAGTCATCGGCCCGCAGCGATTCCTCAGCCACCCCTTCGAACTGGAAGAACAGCTGGTACCAGCCCATCTCCCGCTGCCGCATGGTGAGCGGGGCGAGCAGGTGGGGGACGGAGATCGCCACCAGCCGGCGGACCCGGTCCGGGGCGAGCATGGCGGTCAGCCAGGCCACCGCCGCGCCCCAGTCATGCCCCACCACGTGCGCGGACCCGATGCCGAACGCGTCCATCAGCCCGGTCACGTCCGCTACCGCATGGGGCAGCGCGTACCCGGCCACGCCCTCCGGGCGGTCAGAACGGCCGAAGCCGCGCATGTCCGGGACGATGACCCGGAACCCGGCGGCCACCAGGGCCGGCACCTGATGCCGCCACAGCTCACCTGAATCGGGCCAGCCGTGGATGAGCAGCACCGGATCCCCGGCGCCGTGCTCCGCCACGTGCAGCGAAACGCCATTGACGTCGATCATCTGGCCGCTGGCGCTCATCCGGGCCTCATCCGAGCAGGCTCAGCACGTCGGCGCGGGACGGTCCGGGCATGGTGAACTCCTCGTGCTCGGCGGCGACGGCCATGACCTTACCGGCCAGGCCCGGGCGGGACAGCACCTCGTCCGGCGGCGTAAGCAACGCGACGACCTCGACGAAGGCGCGGAACAGGTCAGCGTCGTACAGCATCGCCTGCTCGAGCCGGGCCCCCGCGTCCGGCCCAGGGGCCGCCGCGGCTGGGCGGCCCGTGGCCGCCGCGTCGAGCGCGGCCCGCCGGGCCCGGTCCGACTCGACCGTGTCCCGGTACCACGGGACCACCGTGGCCTGGGTCATCTCATCGTGGGCGAGGGCGAGCGCGCGCGGGTCGCCCAGGTGCTCGCGGACCACGTCGGCCGTGCCGGCCGCGTGCATGAGCCCGATCGTGATGCCCCGGCCCTGCGACGGGTTGGTGCACGCCCAGGAGTCACCGACGCTGAGCAGGCCGGTCGCTGTGGGTGTGTCATCCAGCACGAAACGCCGGATCCGGTCCACGATGCCGCCCATGGCCTCCACGCCGGTGATCGGGATGCCGTCCAGCAGGTGCGCGTGCAGCGGGCAGGAGCGCACCAGCGCGGCAAAGCGGTCCGGGTGGCGCAGTTCCTTCAGCGCCTGGTCCCGCGAGGCCAGGTACACGGTGACCGACCAGGTGCCCGCGTCACCAGGCAGGCTGAGCAGCGAGAAGCAGTCGAACTCGGCGACCAGGCCGGTCAGGAACGGCGGCGGCGCGCCGCCGTCCGCCGGGCGGAAGAAACGCGTGTAGTAGATGAACCCGGAGTCCTCGGCCTGCTCCGCGGGCGGCCGGCAGCCCGCCGCGGTCAGCCAGCCCGGCAGCGGGGAGCGGCGGCCCAGCGCATCCACCACGAGATCCGCCGCGATCTGGGTGCCGTCCGCGAGCCGGACCCCGGTGACATGCGGGACGCCGGGAACCACCTCCGGCCCGGTCAGCAGGCCGGCCGCCGCGGCCCCCCGGCGGATGTCGAGCATGTCGCGGGCCACGCTGGCGACCGCGTACTCGATGACCGGCCGGCGCGCGGTCAGTGTGGTGAACCGGTCATCGCCGTCGCGCGGAGCCCGGTCCGCGATGAACGGCGGCATCAGCGAGAGCACGTCAAACCGCGCCGCGCGGGCCCGGCCCAGCGCGTCGTGCACGCCCGGCAGCCGGGTGGCGAGGATCCGGCTGCCCTGCGGGTGCAGGTAGTGGGCCTGCCGGAACTGGGCCACGCCCGGCCGCTCCCAGGCGTCCCACGATTCCTCCGGCGAGCGGGGGACTGCTCCCGCGTCACGCTCGATCACCGTCACCGCGCAGCCCTGGCCGGCCAGCATCATCCCGGTGCACAACCCGATCACGCCACCGCCCAGCACGACAACCCTGGTCATGCCACCCCCCTCGGACGCCCCGGCACCAGCGTAGGGGCGGCGGCGGCCAGGGGTCCAGGCCGGGCACCCAGCCGCGGGCGGCCGGGCGGGCGGCGGGCCGCTACCGGTTTAAATCCCGCTCAACGGCCCGTCCGCCCAACTGCCGCCTCAGCCGTCCCGGGCCTCGCGGAGGGCGGCCCGGAGGGCATCGCGCTCTGCTTCCAGCTCGCCGACCCGCCGCTCCAGTTCCAGGATGCGGCGGATGGCGGGCAGCGTCATGCCCTCGTCGGCCAGCCGGACCACGTACTGCACCACGGTGATCTCGTTCCGGGTGTAGCGGCGCTGGCCGCCGCCGGACCGGGTGGGCCGGACCACGCCGAACTCGTCAAGCCGCCGCAGGAACGCCTGCTGGATTTCCAGCAGGGCGGATACCTGCCCCACGGTGAACAGGGGCAGGTTCTCATCATCCAGGGGCAGCGACGGCATGGCTCTCTCCATGATTATCCGCCCCTCAGCGGGCCGGGCCCGGACAGGCTCGCTGTCCAGGCCCGGGAACGTGTCCTCGGTGGCGGTGGCCGGCCGCTCACGGCCGGCCACCGGGCACGATCATCGTCAGGCGGTCAGCCCCTTCGGGGCCTCGGTGTGGATTTCGACCTTACGCGGCTTCGCCGCCTCGGCGAACGGGACCTTGACGGTCAGCACGCCCGCGTCGTACCCGGCCTCGATCGCCTCGGCGTCGATGGTGTCGCCGAGCTGGATCCGGCGGGTGTAGCTGCCGGTGAAGCGCTCGCGGACGAAGTGCTTCTCGCCCTCCGCCAGCTCCTCGGTCCGCTGGGCGGCGACGGTGAGCACGCCGCGGTCCACGGTCACCTCGATGCTGTCCGGGTCAATCCCGGGCAGGTCGAACCGCAGGACCAGGCCGTTCTCGGTGCGGACGGCGTCCATCGGCATGGCCGGCCGCGCACCCGCGCGCCGCGCCGGGGACCAGGCCGGGCCGAACGCCCGCTGGATCATCCGGTCGAAATCCCCGGTGAAGGGGTCAAAGGTGGTCAGCAACATAAAGCTCGCCTCCAGGTGATAACGAGAATTCACTCTTGAACTCAAGTTACTATATCTCTCACCTACAGGATACCTCAAACTTCAGTTGTATGTTCCTTCGGCGCCGGTCGCGCTGCCTGCCCCGCCTCAGCCGACCCGCTCGAAGATCGTCGCGTTGGCCTGGCCGCCGCCCTCGCACATCGTCTGCAGCCCGTACCGGCCGCCGCTGCGCTCCAGTTCGTGCAGCAGCTTGGTGGTGATAATGGCGCCGCTGGCGCCCAGCGCATGCCCCAGGGCGATCGCCCCGCCGTTCGGGTTGGCCCGCTCCAGCGGCGCGCCGGTCTCCGCCGACCAGGCCAGCAGTACCGGCGCGAACGCCTCGTTGACCTCGAACACGTCGATGTCGGTCACGCTCAGGGCGGCCCGGGCCAGCACCTGCTCGGTGGCGGGCATCACCCCGGTCAGCATGTACACCGGGTCGGCGCCCGCCACGGCCAGTGCGGTGACCCGGGCCCGCGGGGTGAGCCCGTGCCGCTCGATGGCCGCCTCCGACGCGATGAGCAGCGCCGCCGCGCCATCGGACATCTGGGACGCGGTGGCGGCGGTGAGCTCCCAGCCCTCGCGCAGTGGCTTGAGCTGCGCCATCTTCTCCAGCGTGGTGTCCCGGCGCGGGCCCTCGTCCGTGGTCACCCCGGCGACGGGGGTGATCTGACGGTCGAACCGCCCCTCGTCGATGGCCCGCAGGGCCCGCCGGTGGCTCTCCAGCGCGAACTCCTCCAGCTGGCGCCGGGTCAGGCCCCACTTCTCGCAGATCAGCTGGGCGCCGCGGAACTGGGAGATCTCCTGCTTGCCGTACCGCTCCTCCCAGCCCTGCCCGAACGGCAGCGGCATGCCCGCCTCCATGGCCAGCGTCACCGTGGAGCCCATCGGCACCATGCTCATGCTCTCCACGCCCGCCGCGACCACCAGGTCCTGGGTGCCGGACAGCACGCCCTGCGCGGCGAAGTGCACCGCCTGCTGGGAGGACCCGCACTGCCGGTCGATGGTGACCCCGGGCACGCTCTCCGGCAGCCCGGCGGACAGCCACGCCTGGCGGGCGATGTCCATGGTCTGCGGCCCGATCTGGGAGACGCACCCCATGATCACGTCATCCACCGCCGCCGGGTCCACGCCGGTCCGCCGGACCAGCTCACCCAGCACGTGCGCGGCCAGATCCACGGGGTGCACGCCGGACAGGCCGCCCTTGCGCCTGCCGACCGGGGTCCGGACCGCACCGACGATGTAAGCCTCAGCCACCATGCCCTCCGGCATTCCGCGCGGCCGCCGTCCGCCTCCCAGGCGCTCCGGCCGCGTCCTGACACGAGATTACCTCCCGGTAGCCCGCCGTCCACCTGGCCTGTTGATCACAGAATCCGCACGGCACGCGGCACAGTCGCTACTATCCGTGATTACCGATTACTCACCGCATTCAAGGGCGCCGCGGGATTCCGGCGCCCGCTGGGCAGAACCGGGGGCAGCATCAGCCATGGACTCCACCGACGACCTCGCTGGCCTGGTCAGCATCGGCCAGCTGGCCAAGGCGGCCGGGGTGAGCAGCCGCACCATCCGCTATTACGAGGAACTCGGCATCCTGCCAGAGCCCCGCCGCACGAGCGGCGGCACGCGGAAGTACCCGCGGGAGTACTGCGGGTACATCGAGACCGCGCTGGCCCTCAAGGACCTGGGCTTCCGGCTGGAAGAGGTGAAGCCGCTGGCCCGCCTGGCGCTGGGCGACGCGGTCGCCCCCGGGCAGCGGGCCCGGGCCGCGCAACTGGTGGAGGACCGGATCCAGGCGCTGGACAAGCAGGCGGCCGTGCTGCGCAAGCTCCGCGACTGCGTGCAGGACCCGCCCGGGCCGGTCTCGCTCGCCCTGGCCGCCAGGGGCGGCCTGATCGCTGAGGGCGACCTGCTCCCTCGCGGCGGCCTGGTCGCCGGCGGCGGCCCGCAGCCGGCCGTATCCTCGTAGTGAGCGGCCGTCCCGCGACCCCGGGGCACCCGCCGCCTGCGAGCCCCCCGGAGGCCGGATGACGACTGGGCTGATCCTGCTGGTGTTCATCGCCGCCCTGGTGACCTTCTTCGTGGTCAGGCCCATCCGGCGCCGGATGGGCCTGGGCGCGACCCACCGCACCTGGGCCATCAGCATCACCGTGGTGGCGCTGGCCATCCTGCTGATCTGGGTGTACCAGACGCAGGGCTGACGGCTGGGCGCGGTCAGCCCAGCGGGTCGCTGAACAGCGGCATCTCGAACCAGACGGCCTTGCCGTCCCGGGTCGGGCGGGAGCCCCACCGCGTCGCGAGCTGGTCAACCAGGTAGAGCCCCCGGCCCCCCTCGTCGGTCTCCGCGGCCGTGCGGATGCGCGGCAGCCGCAGGTCACTGTCGAGCACCTCGACCCACACCGACGCCGCGCCGCGCCGCAGCCGCAGGCTGAACGTCTTGGCCGGGGCGCCGGCGCCCTCCTCGCTGAACGGCCCGGGCGCCCACCCGGCCACCAGCCCCGGCGGTCCCGGGGGCGCGGCGCCGGCCACCTCGAGCGTGCGGCGCGTGGTGCGGGCCGGGGCACTGTGCAGGACCGCATTGGTGACCACCTCGGACACCAGCAGGCAGGTCAGCTCGACCTGCTCACGGTCCATCCCCCAGGACCCGAAGGTCGCCTCGGCCAGCCGGCGGGCCTCGGACACCATGATCGCCTCGGACGGGAAGGTGCTCTCCCAGGAGGCCAGGTCCACCCGGGAGGTGCGGATCGCGACGATGGCCATGTCGTCGTCGATGTCCCCGGGCACCGCCTCCTGGGCCGCCTGGGCGATCAGCTCCACGTCGCCGTGCGCCACCCGGCGCACCGCCTGGTGCAGCATGAGCCGGGCGTCGTCCTCGGAGTAGTGGCCCAGCCCGTCCGGGCGATGCCGCCGGTCGGTGAGCCCGTCGGTGTAAAGCACGAGGGCCGAGCCGGCGGGCAGGTAGCGGGTCTCCTCGCGGTAGGTCGGCAGCGCCGGGACGCCCCGGCCGCGCAACCCGAGCAGCACCCCCTTGTGCTCCATCTCCAGCTCGCCCACCTCGCCATCCACGATCAGCAGCGGCGCGTCGTGGCCGGCGTTGGCGAAGGACAGCGTGCGCGACCATGGGTCGTACACCAGGTAGGTGCAGCTGACCATGGGCGGGTCCAGCGGCTCGGCGCCGCCCTCGCGGGCCTTGGCCGGCCCCAGCGTCCGGCACCAGTCATCGAGCTTGCGCAAGATCTCCTCGGGCGACTTGTCATCCTGGGCGAACGCGCGGAGCGCGGCCCGCAGCTGGCCCATGACGGCCGCTGCCCGCGCGCCGCGGCCCTCGACGTCACCGATGACGATGCCCACCCGCCCGGCCGACAGCGGGATGATGTCGTACCAGTCCCCGCCCACCTGGGTCTGGATTCCCTGGCCATGCGTCTCCAGCGGCTTGGCCGGGATGTACCGGCAGGCCACCTCCAGGCCGTCCAGCTTGGGCATCTGCTGGGGCAGCAGGCTGGTCTGGAACGCCAGCGCGGTGCGCCGCTCTTCCTCGAACAGCAGCGCGTTGTCGATCGCGACCGCGACCCGGCTGGCCACCGCGCCGAGGAAGTCCCGGTCGTCCGCGTCGTAGTGCTGCTCCTCGCGCCGGGTTAGCCGGGACAGCGCCAGGCTCATCACGCCGAGCGCCTGGCCGCGGGCCACCAGCGGCGCCGCCACGACCGAGGCGAGACCCACTTCCTTGGCGGCGGCCAGGCTGCCCGGGCTGGGTGCCCGGGGCGGCTGAACATCGGCCAGGTTCTCCACCAGGACCGTGTCCTGCCGGGACATCGCCTCCCGGCAGAAGTGCCCGTCGGGGTAGGCCACCGGGTCGCCGACCCGGGCCCAGCTGCCGGGCGGCGGCGTCCAGCCCGCGGCGTGGAACTGGGCCCGGCGGATCAGCTGGTCGCCCTGGACCAGGTCGATGATGCAGTGGTCGGCAAACTGCGGGACCAGCGTCTCGGCGACATGCCGGAGCGTCATGCTGAGCTCCAGCGAGCCGGACAGCTGGTCGCCGACCCGTTCCAGCAGCGCGATCCGGTCCCGCTCCCGGCGGCTGCTGCGCCGGGTGGCCTCCCGCGCGATGATGACGATCCCGTCGATGGACCCCGACGGGTGCCGCAGCGGCATCGCCTGCGCGCGGACGAACACCCGGGACGCGTCGACGCGGATGACCGCGAAGGTGCCGTCCCCCGCGCTGCCGCGCAGCACCTGCCGGGCCAGCTCGGCGACCTTCCCGGCGTCGCCGCCGGTGAAGCCGAGGGTGAGGATGGGACGCCCGAGCAGCTCCCCCGCGTCGGCCGGGAAGCCGAACAGCGCGACCGCGAACGGATTGGCGTACAGCAGGTTGCCCTGCCGGTCGGTCACCACCACGGCCGCGCCCATCTGCCCGAGGATGGTGTCAGCCGGCAGGTAGGCCTCGTAGCCCGCCTGCGCCTGCTCAGTCACCAGCCGCACCCCCTCCGGGCGCAGGCCGGCACTGCACAGGGATTCCCGGGGCCGCCGCGGCCGCCGTCAGCGCCGCGAAACGAAGACATGGGCAGCAACAAGGCGGGGCAGTTCCGCCGTGACACTGCCGACCCTGTCGTCACTGGTCACCCGTACACCGTCGTTGCTGGACGCGAGCGTGACCTCGCGTCCGGGTTGTATCCCGCTCCGCTTGAGTTTAAGCATGAGCACGGGATCGCTTTGGACTTGTTCGCTGATCCTGCGCACCGTGACCGGGGCCGCGAGCCCGTCGGCGACGGTGGTCATCGCCTCGGCGCGCTCCTCGCGGGCGGCCAGCGCGCGCTGCCGGGCGTCGGCCGGGATCCCGAGCTCATCCAGCCCGGGGATGAAGTTCCCGTGCGGGCAGCTGACCGGGTAGCCGAGCAGCTGCACCAGGCGCAGCTCCACGTTCTCCGAGATGACATGCTCCCAGCGGCACGCCTCCACGTGGACCTCTTCCCAGGGCAGCCCGATCACGTTGACCAGCAGGCACTCGGCCAGCCGGTGCTTGCGCATCACCCGCATGGCCAGGGTGCGGCCGGCGTCGGTGAGCATCAGCTGCCGGTCACCCTCCACGGTGAGCAGCCCGGCCCGCTCCATCCGCGCCACGGTCTGGCTGACCGTCGGCCCGCTCTGGGACAGCCGCTCGGCGATCCGCGCGCGGAGCGGGACGATGCCCTCCTCCTCCAGCTCGTAGATGGTCCGGAGGTACATCTCCGTGGTGTCGATGAGCCCGTGCACCGTGTCCAGGCCTCCCTCCTGCCCTGATGCTATGCGCCCGCGGCCCGCTTGCGGGGCAGCGCGTCACGGGGACAGGCGCTCGATCACCCAGGCCTGGCCGTCACGCCGGTAGCGGAGCCGGTCGTGCAGCCGGTTCGGCCGTCCCTGCCAGAACTCGACGCTCTCCGGGCGGACCAGGTACCCGCCCCAGAAGTCAGGCATCGGCACCTCGGTCCCGTCCGGCCATCGCTGCCCCAGCTCGCGGTACCGGTCGTCCAGCGGGACACGGTCCGGGAGCACCGCGGACTGCCGGGAGGCCCACGCCCCGACCTGGGAGCCGTGCGGCCGGGAGTGGAAGTATGGCTCGCTCCCGGCGGCCGACATCGCCTCGGTGGTGCCTTCCACGATCACCTGCCGCTGTAGCGGGTGCCACGGGAACAGCAGGCAGGCCCGGGGCTGCGCGGCGAGGTGACGGCCCTTGGCCGAGGTGCGGTTGGTATAGAAGACGAACCCGGCGGGCCCGTAGTCCTTGAGCAGCACGGTGCGGGCCCGCGGCTGCCCGCCGGGGGAGACGGTGGCCAGCACCATGGCGCTGGGCTCGGCCAGCCGCGCCGCGAGCACCGTGTCCATCCACTCGGCGAACAGGACGATCGGGTCCGCCGGGACGGCCGCCTCATCCAGCGGCGGGTGCTCCTGCGGGTTGGGATGAGAGATCGGTTCCACGGGAATGATCCTCACATGCCAGCGGCCCGGCCGGGGGCCGCTGTCCTGGCCGCGGGCGCGGCGTGGAGCATCCGCCCCCCGGGGATCGTGGCGTGCGTCACGTTGGCAACCGATAGCGGAATATGGTTCGGAGAAGGTTGACTTGAATCGGGTTGACACTGGGTACCGCGAGGGCGGCGCCACAGCGGGTCCGTGCCATCACCCCGGCACGAACTCCGTACAGCTCCCGAGGACATGGAGGTCCGGCAGATGTCCGATTTCATACCTGGGCTGGAAGGTGTTGTCGCCTTCGAGACTTCCATCGCGGAGCCGGACCGGGAAGGCGGCTCACTCCGCTACCGGGGCGTCAACATCGAGGAACTCGCGGGTCACGTGTCCTTCGGGCATGTGTGGGGCCTCCTGGTGGACAACAAGTTCGCGCCCGGGCTGCCACCCGCCGAGCCTTACCCGATCCCGGTGCACTCCGGTGACATCCGGGTGGACGTGCAGAGCGCGCTGGCCATGCTGGCGCCCGCCTGGGGCATGCACCAGCTGCTCGACATCTCCGACGAGCAGGCTCGCGACGACCTTGCCCGCGCCTCGGTCATGGCGCTGTCCTTCGTCGCGCAGTCGGCCCGCGGGCAGGGCCTGCCGCCGGTCCCGCAGTACCGGATAGACGAGGCGCACAGCATCGTCGAGCGGTTCATGATCCGCTGGCGCGGCGAGCCGGACCCGCGGCACGTCAAGGCGGTCAACGCCTACTGGACCTCCGCGGCCGAGCACGGGATGAACGCGTCGACGTTCACTGCCCGGGTGATCGCCTCGACCGGCGCGGACGTGGCCGCGGCGCTGTCCGGCGCGGTCGGCGCCATGTCCGGGCCGCTGCACGGCGGCGCCCCGGCCCGGGTGCTGAACATGATCGAGGAAGTGGAGCGGACCGGCGACGCGGTCAAGTACGTGAAGGCGGCGCTGGACCGCGGCGACCGGCTGATGGGCTTCGGGCACCGGGTGTACCGGGCCGAGGACCCGCGGGCGCGGGTGCTCCGCCGGACCGCCCGGGAACTCGGCGCGCCACGCTATGAGGTGGCCGTGGCCCTGGAGGAGGCGGCCCTGACCGAGCTGTACGCCCGCCGGCCGGACCGGGTGCTGGCCACCAACGTGGAGTTCTGGGCGGCCATCACGCTGGACTTCGCCCAGGTCCCGGCCCACATGTTCACCTCCATGTTCACCTGCGCCCGGACCGCGGGCTGGGCGGCGCACATCCTGGAGCAGAAGCAGACCGGCAGGCTGGTCCGGCCGAGCGCCCGGTACGTGGGCCCGAAGACCCGCCCGGTCAGCGAGGTGCCCGGCGCCGACCAGGTGCTCGACGAGGTCTAGCTCTGTTAGCCCGGGGGCGCCCCCCCGGAACCCCCCGGGCATTTCGCCGCGCGGCACGATCCCCCCGGGCATTTCGCCGCGCGGCACGATCCCCCACAACCCCCGCGGGAGACGCACCCCATAGGCTGGGCTGCGTGACCGACATCGTCCTCCCCGCTCAGCTCAAGCCCGCCGACGGGCGGTTCGGCTGCGGCCCGTCCCGGGTGCGGCCGGAACAGCTGGCCGCGCTGGCCGCCTCGGGCGACCGCTACCTGGGCACGTCGCACCGGCAGGCCCCGGTCCGGTCCCTGGTGCAGCGGGCCCGTGCGGGCCTGGCCGCGCTGTTCCAGGTACCCGACGGCTACCAGGTGGTCCTGGGCAACGGCGGCACCACAGCCTTCTGGGAGATCGCCGCGTTCGGCCTGATCCGGCAGAAGTCGCAGCACCTTTCGTTCGGCGAGTTCTCGTCGAAGTTCGCCCAAGCCGCGACGGCCGCACCGTGGCTGGACGACCCGACGGTGATCGCGTCCCCGCCCGGGACCCACCCGGTGCCGAGCGGCGAGACCGGGGTGGACACCTACGCGCTGACGCACAACGAGACCTCGACCGGGGTGGCCATGCCGGTCCGGCAGGTGCCGGGCTCGGATCCCGGGTCGCTGGTCATCGTGGACGCGACGAGCGGTGCGGGCGGCCTGCCGGTCAACGCCGGCGCCTGCGACGTGTACTACTTCGCGCCGCAGAAGTGCCTCGGCTCCGACGGCGGCCTCTGGCTGGCGCTGATGTCCCCGGCGGCCCTGGACCGGGCCGCCGAGATCGCGGCCAGCGGCCGCTACATTCCCGAGTTCTTCTCGCTGCCAGTGGCCATCGACAACTCGGCCAAGCAGCAGACCTACAACACCCCCGCGGTGGCCACCCTGTTCCTGCTGGCCGAGCAGGTCGAGTGGATGCTGGCCCAGGGCGGCCTGAGCTGGGCCACCGGCCGCACGGCCGATTCTGCCGCGCGGCTGTACACGTGGGCGGAGAAGGCACCGTACGCGGACCCGTTCGTCGCCGACCCGGCCCAGCGGTCCCAGGTGGTCGGGACGATCGACTTCACCGCCGGGGTGGACGCGGCCGCGGTGGCCGCGACCCTGCGGTCCAACGGGATCGTGGACACCGAGCCCTACCGCAAGCTGGGCCGCAATCAGCTGCGGATCGGCATGTTCCCGTCGGTCAACCCGGCGGACGTGGAGGCGCTGACCGCCTGCATCGACTACGTGATCGAGCGGCTCTGAACCCGGGCCGCCCGGCCGCCGGCGCGGGTGGCGTTCAGCGGATGGCGGCACCGATGAGGGCCCCGGCCACCAGGATGGCCAGCACGAGCGGCAGCAGCCACCGGTTAGCTCGGATCACAGCAGGCAGCCTATCTCCGGCCGCCCGCTCACTGATCCCGCGTGCCGGGCGGCGGCACCCGCAGCGGCCAGCTGCCGAGTGCCTCGTACCGGGGCCGTTCCTGCGGGCGGCAGGCGGGCAGGCGGCTGCGGATCAGGTGGATCTGCCCCGCGTCCCAGGGCGGCCCGTCATAGCCGGCCAGGCTGGCCACCAGATCCCGGGCATCCACCGGGTCCCGGCAGCGGGCCAGTGTCAGGTGCGGCCGGAACCGCCGGTTCTCCTCAGCGCCCGGCGCGCCGGCCCGCCGTGCCCCGGCGGTCACCGAGGCGGCCAGGGCGCTCAGCGCGGCCCGATCCCCCTGGACGCCGGTCCAGAGCACCCGGGCCCGGGGCGGGGCCGGGAAGGCGCCGGCGCCGCCGAGCGACAGCGACATCAGCGGGTGCCGGGCCGCGGCCCGCTCCAGCCGGGGCAGCAGGCTGGGGGTGGCACCGTCCGGCATCTCGCCGAGGAAGGCCAGCGTGAGGTGCCACGCGTCGCGGCCGGTCCAGCGCAGCGCGGGCCAGGAGGCCCGGAGCGGGGCGACCGCGCGGTCCAGGTCGGCCGCGACCGCATCCGGGATGCCCACCGCCACGAACAGCCGCATAGCTCATTGGTAGCACCGGTCCGGGGGAGGCGCCCCCCGGGCCAGCACAGCTCATGCCATCAGGCGGGCCAGTTCGCCGGGGCGCACCGCGTCACGGACGGCCACACCGCGGCGGTGGGCCAGCAGCAGGCCGACGGCCGCGGCGGCCAGCGCGGAGATGGCCCCGCCGGCCACCAGGCTCATCCGGGCGCCGTACTGCTCGGCCACCCAGCCGACGAGCGGCGAGCCCAGCGGCGCGCCGCCGAGGAAGACCAGCATGTAGAGGCCCATGACGCGGCCGCGCATGTCCTCCGCGCTGCCGAGCTGGACCGCCGAGTTGGCCGCCGTGTTCAGCGTCAGCAGCAGCAGCCCGGTCGGCACCAGCAAGACCAGGAACAGCCAGAACGACGGCATCAGGGCAGTGACCACCTCCAGCACGCCGAAGCCGAACGCGGCGGTCACCAGCAGCCGCAGGCCGGGCTTGCTGCGCCGCGCGGCGAGCAGGGCCCCGGCCAGCGCGCCCGCGGCGAAGACCGCCGAGGCGACCCCGAACGCGGTGGCGCCGGTGTGGAACACCTGCCGGGACATCAGCGCGTTGCTCACCTGGAAGTTCATCCCGAAGGTGGCGACGAAGAAGATAAGCACCATCGGCATCAGCAGGGCCGGCCGGGCCCGCACGTAGCGCAGCCCCTCGCGGAGCTGGCCCCTGGCCCGCGGGACCGGCTGCGCCGGGTACAGCTCGCCAGGCCGCATCAGCTTCAGCGCGACGAGCACCGCGGCGTAGGACGCCGCGTTGACGAAGAACGCCGTCGGGGTGCCCACCGCGCCGATCACCAGCCCGGCGGCGGCCGGCCCGGCGATCCGCGCCAGGTTGAAGATGGCGCTGTTCAGCGCGATGGCGTTCGGCATGTCGGCCCGGCCGACCATCTCGGTGACAAACGCCTGGCGGGTCGGGTTGTCCACCACCGTCGCCAGGCCCAGCCCGAACGCGAGCGCGAACACCTGCCAGATCCGCACCGCGCCGGTGACCGCGAGCAGGCCGAGGATGAACGCCAGCAGGCCCATGACGGTCTGGGTCAGCATCAGGATGCGCCGCTTGGGGTAGCGGTCCGCGATGGCCCCGCCCCACAGGCTGAACAGCAGCATGGGCAGGAACTGCAGCCCGGTCGCTATCCCCAGCGCGGTGCCGCTGCCGTGGGTGAGCTGGAGGACCAGCCAGTCCTGCGCCACCCGCTGCATCCAGGTGCCGCTGTTCGAGATCACCTGCCCGGTCGCGAACAACCGGTAATTGCGGGTCCGCAGCGAGCGGAAGGTCCGCAGCCGGGGCTTGCCGGTCAGGCCTGGCTGAGCTTCTCCAGGATCGGCGCGGCCGCCCGCAGCGTGGCCCGCTCCTGCGGTGTCAGCTCGTTCAGCCGTTTCGCCAGCCAGGCGTCCCGGCGGCGCCGGGCGCGCGCCACCAGGTCGCGGCCCTCCGGCGTCACCGTCAGCACCACCTGGCGCCGGTCGGACGCGTGCGCTTCCCGGGTAACCAGCTGCCAGGCTTCCAGCGCGGCGATAACGCGGGTCATCGAGGGCGGCTGTACCCGCTCGTGGCCTGCCAGCTCGCCCGGGCTCATCGGGCCGTGCCGCTCCAGCGTCGCCAGCGCGGCGAACTGGGTATCCGAGAGCACCGGCTCCGCCTGGCTGTGCGCGGCCCGCTCGACCCGCAGCCGGCGCGCGAGGCGGCTGACGGAGATCCGTAGCGTGGTGGCCAGGCCCGCGTCGGACCTGGTCGGCGAGGAAGTCATTATGATTAGCCTGAGTCATTACTTTTGCTAACGATATGCGGGTGGGCCGCATTCCGTCAAACCGTTAGCAGGGTGAACGGGTCACCGCCCCGGCTGGGCGTGCGTCCAGTACACCATGCGGACGCCGGTTAACCTGATCAAGTGAGCAGGAAACTTGCCCCCGCGCCGCCTCCGCTCGAGGCCAGCGACCGGCTGGTGACCGGCGTCATCACCGGGGCCTGGGCAGTCGCCCTGGTCACCATGGCGGCGCTGCAGGCCATCCTGCCGTCCACGGACCGCTGGTGGCTGTGGACCTGCCTGGCCGGGCTGGTGATGGGGCTGTTCGCACTGTGGTACGTGCCGCGGCTCAAGCGGTCCCGGGCCCGCGCGGCGCAGCGCCGTGCGGCGGCCCGCCAGCGCGCGGACGTGGCCGCCCAGCCGGACGACCGGCCGGCCGGGTAACGTGCCCGCCCGCGGGGATGACGCACCGCCCGCAGGGATAACAGGCCGCGCGGGTCACGGCGGGCTAGGTGTGATCCAGGGGCTCGAACACGGTCTCCTCGACCGAGACACCCGGCATGTCAACCAGGTCGTAGCCGAGTTCGTCGATAACCGGGCGAAGCTGCTGCTCGGCCGTCGGCGCGAACACCGCCTCGGAGTGCGCCCCGCAGCCGTGGTCCACTGAGACCACACGGCCGTCGTCGGGTGCGTACTCGTTCGCGCACGCGCCGAACACCCGGCCCAGCGGGCCGGCCAGCCGGACGAAGAAGCCGCATCCCGCGCACAGCCCGGGAGCCGCGTTGGCCAGCGGTGACCTGGGCCCGTGCTCGCTGATGTACCAGCGGAGGGCGGCGTCGTCGCGCCCGGTGGCGGACAGCACCCGAGCCCGGACCGGCACGGTGGCGGCCGGCCCGTCGCTGGTCACGATGTCACTGGCTGCGGGCGTCTCCGTGCCCGGCCCGGGCCCGGCCGCCATGTCCGCCTGGACGGGAACCAGGTCTTCGGGCTCGGCCCCGGGCAGCGCCCAGGCCGTCTCACCCCAGTCGGCCAGGCCGTCCTCACCCTCCAGCAGCGCGGCGGGGACGAGCCGGGCGTCGTCCGGGGGCGCGGGCAGCAGGTCACCGACGCCCAGATCGCCAGGCCGCAGCCGTTCCCGCCACGGCACCCAGTCGGGCGCCAGGATCGCATCCGGCCCCGGGATCAGCAGGCTCTCGCTGACCGTGACATTCTTCGCGCGGGACGCCCGGGCCACGGTGACCGCCCAGCACCAGCCCCGGTAGGCGGGGTCGAGACAGCGGAATGTATGCGTGACCAAGCGGTCGCCGTCCGCCGTGACCGACAGGTGCTCGCCGACCATGGCCGCGCCGCCCAGGCCCTCGGCCGCGCGCCGCGCCAGCTCGACAGCCTGCGCGCAGGCCTCGTCGGGCTCCTTCGTCTTCCCGCGCAGTGGGCTCACGATCAGCAATTGTCCCCCATCCTGGCAGTGCCGTGCACCGGGGCGCGGCGTACCTGTCCGTGCGGCGCCGACTGCCGGCGGCGCTGCGCCGTCGCCGGCACCCCGAGAAGGCAGAATACTGGGAACATGGGAGTGTCCGGTGCTGGGCCGCACGCGCGGCGGGCGGCCCGCGGGCTCGGTGCCGGGCTCGGTTCGGCCGGGCGGGCCGGTGCCTCCGCCGCCCGCGGCACGGGACGGGGCATCCGCCGGATGACGCAGGCCTCCGGGGCCGCCCGCACCGGCCTGGACCGGCTCATCGAACTGACCGCGGCCGGCGCGGCCGCGGATGCGTTCGTGGCCGTGGCCCTGGCCGGCACGCTGTTCTTCAGCACCTCGGTGGACCAGGCCCGGGGCCGGATCGCCCTCACCCTGCTCATCACGATGGCACCCTTCGCCGTGCTGGCCCCGTTCATCGGGCCGATGCTGGACCGGGTCCGGGACGGCCGCCGCTACATCCTGGTGGGCACCCTGCTGGCCCGTGGCCTGCTCTGCTGGGGCATGGCCGGCGCCGCGTCGCACAATGACACGCTGACCCTGCTCCCGGCGGCGTTCGGGGTGCTGGTGCTGCAGAAGGCCTACGGGGTCACCCGGAGCGCGGTCACCCCGCGCCTGCTCCCGGCCAAGATCACGCTGGTGTCGGCGAACGCGCGGATCTCGCTCGCGGCGCTGATCGCCTCCACGCTCGGCGCGGCCGCCGCGGCCGGGATGTCGTTCATCGCCGGCGGAGGCGCCAGCGGCGCGGCCTGGGTGCTCCGGGCCGGCACCGTCGTGTACCTGGCCGCCATCGCGCTCGGCATCAGGCTGCCCGACCGGGTGGACCATCGCGGGCCGCAGGCGGCGGAGGACGGCCCAGCGCGGCCTGACCCGGCCGGCACCCGGCCCCTGCCGCGCCGCGGTCCCCGGCAGGCCCGGTGGGCGGCCACGTTGCGGAGCGTTGGCCCGGTCGTCGGCGAGGCGATGCGCGGCAACGCGGCGCTCCGCGCCTTCTCCGGATACATGATCTTCTTCCTGGCCTTCCTGCTGCGCATCGTGCATTTCCCGGGCGTCAGCGACAAGGTGGCCCTGGCCGAGATGATCGTGGCGGCCGGCGCCGGCGGGTTCATCGGCACCGCCGTCGGTGCGGCGCTGCGGGCCCGCGCGCCGCACGTCATCATGTTCACGATGCTGTCCGTCTCCACCGTGGTTACCGCGGTGTGCGCGGCCTTCTTCGGGCTGTGGGCCGCGCTCGTGGTGGCTCTCGTCGCCGCGCTCGGGCAGGTGCTGGCCAAGCTCGCGCTGGACTCCATCGTGCAGCGCGAGATCAGGGAGGAGATCAGGTCCTCGGTGCTGGCCGCCTCGGAGACCATCCACCAGCTCGCCTGGGTGGCGGGCGGGCTGGCCGGGCTGGCCATGTCCTTCACCGCGAACGGGGTGGCCGGGCTGGCGGTAGCGGCGGCCGGCCTGGCCGCCACCACGGTGTACCTGGTAGCCAGGCGCCGCAGGCGCATCCAGGCCGCCCGCCGCCTGGCCCCGCAGCCGGCCAGATAGCCGACGGCGGCCCGTCGGACCGCAACGCCTCGGCTACGACCGCAACGCCTCGGCCGGGGGCAGCCGGGCGGCCCGGGCGGCCGGGTACACGCCGGCCACGATCCCGACGATCACGGCCACCGCGAGGCCGCCCGCGACGGCCGCCCATGGCACCACCACCGCTTGCCGGGTGCCCAGTGCGTAGCCCGCGGTGGCCAGCGCGCCGAGGCCCACCCCGCCCGCGCCGCCCAGCGCCGACAGCAACACGGACTCGGTGAGGAACTGCGCCCCGACCTGCCGGCGGGTCGCGCCGAGGGCGCGGCGCAGGCCGATCTCGGTGCGCCGCTCCAGCACCGAGATCACCATGATGTTGGCGATGCCGACCCCGCCGATCAGGACCGCGACCGCGCCGAGCGCGAGGAACAGGCCGGTGAGCGACGACCTGGCCTGCGCCCGGGCGGCGAGCAACTGCGAGGGCTGGCTCACCTGGACGCCCTCGGGCTCCGCCGGGTTGGCGGTGAACGGCAGCACCTCGGCCACCGCCTGCACCTGGTCCGGCTGGGCGCGCAGGTAGATCTGGGTGGCGTGGCCGCTCAGGCCAAGCCGGAGATTGGCGACCGGGAAGCCGACCAGGGCCGCCTCGTCGAGCTCGGGGGCGAGCGGCACCGGGCGCAGGATGCCGACCACGGTGAAATACTGGCCGCCCAGATAGACCTGGGTGCCCGGCAGCACCCGGCCGATGCCCAGGGTCTGGGCGGCGACGTGGCCGAGCACGACCGCGGGATAGTGGATGGTGGCCGCGTTCAGGAAAACGCCGCGGGCCACGCTGCCGCCCAGGGTGCGCAGCAGGCTGGTCTGGGTGGCCAGCACGGAGATGCCGCCGCTGTCGATGGGGGGCACCGCGGCGCTGCGGCGCACCGTCACACTGGGCACGTAGCCCACCGCGGACACCGCCTCGACCGGCGGGATCCGCCCGATCATGCCGGTGGCGGTGCCCGGCAGCGGTGCCGGGGCCCCGGTGACATCCTGCCCGGCGCTGACGGTGAGCAGGTTGCCCTCGGCACCCAGTTCGCTGAGCAGGGCCGCCCGCGAGGACGCCGACACGCCGAGCACGGCGACCGCGGCCCCCATGCCGATGGCCACGCCGAGCCCGGACAGCGCGGCCCGCCACGCCCGGGCCCGGAGCGACCCGGCCCCGGCCCGGACGGTGTCGCGCGGCCGCAGCCGGGACCGGGGCACGGTGGCGGTCACGGGCGCGGTCCCGGGACGGTGACGCGAACGCCGGGCGACCCGGTGCCGGGACGTCCCGTGTCGGACAGGATGCGGCCGTCCCGCATGTCCACCTGCCGCCCCATGGCTGCGGCGATCGCGGTGTCGTGGGTCACCACGACGACTGCGGTGCCGTCCTGGGTGATATCGGTGAGCAGGGCGATGATCCCGGCGCCGGCCGCGCTGTCCAGGTTGCCGGTCGGCTCGTCCGCCAGCACCAGGGACGGCTGCCCGGCCACCGCGCGGGCGATGGCGACCCGCTGCTGTTCGCCCCCGGACAGCTGGCGCGGCCGGTGGCTGAGCCGGTGCCCGAGCCCCACCCGGTCCAGGGCCCGCCGGGCGGCGAGCCGCCGCTCCCGTACCCCGCCCCCCCGGTACAGCAGGCCGAGCGCGACATTGTCGACGGCATCGAGATGGTCAAGCAGGAAGAACTGCTGGAACACGAAGCCGAGGCGGTGCCCGCGGACCGCGGACAGCTCGGCATCGGACAGGCCAGACACCTCGCGGCCCGCCACCCGGACCGCCCCGCCGCTGGGCCGTTCCAGGGTGCCGAGGATGTGCAGCAGGGTGGATTTGCCCGACCCGGACGGGCCGCGCACCGCCAGCCGTTCACCCGGGTAGATCCGCAGGTCCACGGCGGCCAGGGCGGTGACGGGCGGGGACGCCGGGTAGGTTTTGCTAACCCCGGCCAGCTCGAGCACCGGCCCCCCGGGCACCGGCCCCCCGGGCACCGGCCCCCCGGGCACGGGCTCGCCAGCGGCGCGGCTCATGGGGCCGGCACCTCGACCTGAGTGCCGGGCTGCAGCCCGCGGCCGGTGACCTGGACCAGGGTGCTGCCGAACAAACCGGTATGCACGGCGACCAGGCGCTGGCCGGTGCGCTGCGCCACCGCCACCGCGTACCCGCCGCCCGCCAGCGCGACCAGTGCGTTCACCGGCACCGCGAGCACCCCCATGGCCCGCGCGCTGACGATGTTGACGGTGACCGGCGCCTGGTCCAGGCGGCCGGCCACCCGGGGATGGGCGAGCCGGACGGTCAGCTGGACCGTGGCCCCGGAACCGCCCCCGCCGGATCCTCCCCCGCTGGCGGAACCGCCGGCCGACGGCCCGGGAGAGGGCCCGCCCGATGCGCCTCCGGAGGACGCAGTGGCCACCTGCGAGACCGCGCTGATGGCTCCCGGCGTGGTGGTCGTGCCGTCCGGCAGCGTCACGCTGACCCGGTCACCCCTCGTCACCAGGTACTCCTGGGCCACCGGCAGCGCCGCGGTCACCACCGGGTCGGGAGATGTCGCGGTCATCACCGGGCCGCCCGGCTCGGCCGTCCCGCCCAGCCCGGCGGTCACCCCGGTGACCCGCAACGGCCCGGGAGCGAAGGCAACCTGCCCGAGCGGCACGGTCCCGGTCACCGCAAGCCCGGCCGCAGCCTGCCAGCGCTCGACGGCATACGCCGTGGCCGCGGTGAACGTGCCGCTCACGGTCAGCGTCGCGGCACTGGCGTAGCCGAGCGCGATCAGGTTGGCGTCCAGTTGCGCCACGTCGGGTCCGCCGGCCACGCCCAGCGACAGGTCCCGCCATGCGGGCCGGCTGCCATAGAACAGCATGACCGGGCTTCCATCGACCTCGTACAGCCGCTGCCCGCGCCGCACCACCTGCCCGGGCTGCGGCAGGGCGGTGTAAGCGGTCCCCCGCATCTCGTCCAGGATGGTGAACGAGCCCGCGTAGCCGAGCGACCCGCCGACCTGGACCGTGTTGATCAGGTCGGTGCGCACCACGGGTGCGGTGGCGACCCGGACCGCACCAGACTGGCCGCTGCCGGACTGGCCACCGGCCGCGGCCTGCTTGCCGGGCAGCACCACGATCAGCCCGGCGGCCACGCCCCCGGCCACCAGGACGGCCCCGGCGGCCAGCAGCGCCGCCCGCCCGCGGGCCGGCCCGCGCCCCCCGCCGGCGCCGCCGGGCCCCCGGTCAGCCATCACTGCCCAGGCTCGACAGGGTCGAGGCGCGGATCTCCGCGTCGATCAGGGTGTGGCAGGCATGCCCGGCCTGCTGGAAACCGTGGCTCAACTTCCCGCCCGCGGGGATCTCATTTCCCGAGAAGCCGAACCCGTGGCCCGGCGTGTACGGCGTGCGTGACGTCGGGTCCTGCACATTGGGCAGGCCGTGCGCCCGCTCGCACCGCGCGGAGCGGACCCCGGCCTGCACCAACTGCGGAGGGGCGGGTGGCTCGTTCCCCGGGTTGAAGCGGCCTGCGCCAGCAAGGTGCCGCACGCCGCGCGGACCGCATCCAGGGTTGACGCTGCGGCGTCCTGGATGCTGCGCAGGTCGCTGTAGACGGCTCCGCTGGGCGTGAGCACGGGATCGGCGAAGCCGGGGATGCCGTGCTGGCGGATGCACTGCGCGGCGGCCTGCAGTTTCGCGGAGCGGCTGCTGCCCGCGGACTGGCCGCTCGCCGCGCCGCTCAGGCTGGGCACGGTGGCCGACGCGGGGGCGCCGCCGCACCCGGTACCGAGCACACCGAGCACACCGAGCAGGGCCAGCATGACCGCCACCGGCGCTCCCGCCCTCAGCGCACGGCCGGTACCGGCCGCCGAGACTCTCATCGCGATCCTCCCTGACCTGGGCGCTGGGCGGCCGGCGGATCCGCCGCCGTCGATGGCGGGCGCCGGCCTGTCAGGCCGAGGTCTACGCCGCCGGCCATGACACGGGCGCTACGGCAACGCGCTGCAAGGCTCCTCCTGCCGCCGGAATCGCGCAGGTCGGCGGGGTCTGGGGGACGCGGTCGTGGCCGGGAGTGTTATGTCGTTGTCATGCCGGCTGGGGCACCATGGACTGGTGCGCGTGCTGGTGGTGGAGGATCAGAAGACGCTGGCCAACCGGATCGCGGAGGGCCTGCGCGATCAGGGCATGGCGGTGGACGTCGCCTATGACGGGGCCAGCGCCATCGAGGTCACCACGGTGAACCGGTACGACGTGGTGCTGCTCGACCGGGACCTGCCCCGGGTGCATGGCGACGCGGTGTGCGCGAGCCTGGTGGCGGGCCCCTCCCCGGCCCGGATCCTCATGCTCACCGCCGCCGCGGCGGTGGAAGACCGGGTGGACGGCCTCAACCTGGGCGCGGACGACTACCTGCCCAAGCCGTTCGCGTTCACCGAACTCGTCGCCCGGGTCCGGGCGCTGGCCCGGCGCAGCCCGTCCACCCCGCCGGTCATCACCCGGGGCGACCTGACCGTGGACCGGGCCCGGCGCAAGGTGAGCCGGGGCGGCCGCCTGGTCCCGCTGACCCGCAAGGAGTTCGGCGTCCTGGAGGCGGTCGTCGGTGCCGACGGCGCGGTCGTCAGCGCCGAAGACCTCCTGGAGGCGGTGTGGGACGAGCATCTGGACCCGTTGAGTAACACGGTGTCGGTGACCCTGGCCCGGCTGCGCCGCAAGCTCGGCGAGCCGCCGCTGATCGAGACGGTCATCGGCAGCGGCTACCGGCTACGGGTCCCATGACCCGGCCTGCCCGGCTGGCCCGGCGCTCCCGGCGCTCCCGGCGCTCCCGGCGGCGGACGATCCGGCTCCGGCTCACCCTGATCTACAGCGCCCTGTTCCTGCTCGCCTCGGCCATGCTGCTGGCGTTCACCTACACTTTCGTGGTCCGTGGCCTGAGCTCGTCGGCCAGCAAGCCGGAGAAGGCGCTGTCCGCAACGGCCACGGACTTCAAGAACCGGTGCAACAAGATCATTACCGCGCACAAGACGGGAATGCCGCTGTCGCCGACCGACAAAGTCCTGATCAGCAAGTGCCAGCAGGGCTTCAGCAACGGCGTCGTGGCCGGCGCGGCGAGCCAGCGGGCCGAGGCCGTGCACCAGTTGCTGCTCTACTCGCTGACCGGGCTCGGCCTCATGGGCCTGGTGTCCGGCGCCGTCGGCTGGCTGGTCGCCGGGCGGGTGCTCCGGCCGGTGCACGCCATCACCGGGGCCGCCCGCCGGGCGTCCGAGGAGAACCTCGGCGAGCGCCTGGCCATGAGTGGCCCCAACGACGAGCTGAAGGAGCTGGCCGACACCTACGACGCCATGCTGGCCCGGCTGGACGCCGCGTTCGCCAGCCAGCGCCGGTTTGTGGCGAACGCCTCCCACGAGCTGCGCACGCCGCTGACCGTGATGCGCACCGCCATCGACGTCACGCTGGCCAAGCCCGGCCGGACCCCGGCCCAGCTCGAGGACATGGCGGCCGAGGTCCGGACGGCCGTGGACCGGGCCGAGGCGCTGATCGAGGCGCTGCTGACGCTGGCCCGCAGCGACCGGGGCGCCGCGTCCCGGGAACAGGCCGACCTGGCCGTGCTGGCCGAGGACGCGCTGGATGCCGTCGGCCCGGCCATCCGGACCAGGTCACTGAGGTTGGAAGCCGCCCTGGAGGCCGCGCCCACCTCCGGCGACCTCGTCCTCCTCGACCGGCTGGTGGCCAACCTGGTCGACAACGCGGTCCGGCACAACCACGAGGGGGGGTGGATCCAGGTGGCCACCGGGATGCGCGGCGATGCCGCCTGCCTCTCGGTCACCAACGGCGGCCCGCGGATCGACGCAGAGCTGGCCCCGCTACTGTTCGAGCCGTTCCGGCGGCTGGACGACGCCGGCGGCCCTCCCGGGACCGGCCTGGGCCTGTCGATCGTCCGCTCGGTGGCCCTCGCGCATCAGGGCGACGCCATCGTGCGGAGCCGGCCCGCGGGCGGCCTGGACGTATCAGTTCTCCTGCCCGGCAGCACCCGCCCGCCCGGCAGCCCGGGTTCGCCGGTCAGCACGCGCCAGGCCGCGGCCCTGCCCGGCCTCCTCGCCGGGCCGGGCCGGCCCGCCGCGACAACGGCCCCGGCAGGGCCGGCCTGAGGCCTGGCGTCACGCCTCCAGATCGGCGTCACGCCTCCAGATCGTCAGCCACGGCCCGCAGCACGGCGGCGATCTTCTTCCCGTCCCGCGCGTCCGGATGCCGCCCCCGCCGGTACGCGGCGGACACCCCGTCCAGCAGCTTGATCAGGTCTTCGACGATGACGACCATCTCGTCCGGGGTCTTCCTGGCCACCTTGGCCACCGTGGGCGGCGGATCGAGGAGCCGGACCTGGAGTGCCTGCACGCCGCGCCGCCCCTCCGCGACGCCGAACTCCACCCGCTGCCCGGGCCGCAGTGCGGCGCTACCTGCCGGCAGGGCGGTGGAATGCACGAAGACCTCACCGCCGTCATCGCGGGTGAGAAAGCCGAACCCTTTGTCGGCGTCGTACCATTTGACCTTGCCAGTGGGCACGGACCAGACCTCACGCGGTAGAACGGGTGGGTAAGCGCACAGGAAATGCCACCCTAGGTTATCGGCTCAGGATGCTGGCGGCAGCCCCGGGAACGCCAGAACGCTACGGCGCACCGGGGCCTCATACCCCGCCGTATCGCTGATAATCCTGACATGGCGGTATTGCCCCCATAGTGAGCCCGCCCGCGTGCCGTGGCCGCGGACCCGGGTCAGCGGGGCCGCAGCCACGGCGGGGTCTTCCGGGCGCGCGGGCCGCGCCGCAGCCGCCAGACCAGGTATCCGGCGCACAGCAGGCAGCCCACCCGCAGCAGCAGGCCGAACTGATGCAGGGCGTGCCCGAGCACGTGGAAGTAGCTGCCGTTCCCGGCAGCACCCAGGATCAGCAGGCAGACCACCGCGAACAGCGGCGGGCCGAGCAGGGCCAGCCGCTTGTCCCGGCTGTCCAAGTGCCGGGACCGTAGCGCGACCAGGCCGCCGACCAGCCACATCGGAAACGGGAAGATCAGGCCGCCCACGCCGATGAGCAGCACGCACACGGTCTCCAGCGGGTTCTTGCGGGCCAGCGCGGCGGCCTCGGCCAGCGGGGCCGGCATGGCCGGGCGCCCGGCCAGCCGACCGTCCGGCTCCTCCTCGGCCAGCCCCATGCCAGGCACGATCGATGGTCGCTCGGCGGGGGCAGCCGGGACATTGCCGGGGACCACCTCCAGCGGGCCCGTGTCCGCATCCGCCCCGGCACGACCGGGCCCGGCCTCCGGTCCGGGGCCCGCCACCGCGCCCAGGCGCTCGCCTTCCGGCTCCGCCGCCCCGGCCGGGGGCGCTTGCCCATCCCGGCGCCCCAGCCCGTCCGACGGCCGCATCCCGGCTGGCGGCGCAGTTCCGGCGGGAGGCGTGATCCCGGGAGCAGGAACGGTCCCAGCGGGAGGCGGGGTTCCGGCCCGGGCGGCGTCCGGTGCGGCCGCGGCGGGCGCAGGCGGCGCCGCCTCCGCGCCGGGCGCCGCGGGCGTCGCACCGGGCGCGTGGCCAGAGGCCTGGTCAGGCTGCGGCGGCGCCCCGGTGCCAGGGGCTTCCGGGATGGCCGCGCTGCCCCGGGCCGGCCACGGCCGCGGCTTCCACGGCTGGCCGCCACCGGAGTGAGTACGCGGCTGCGGCCGCCGCGGCCGGGCGGCGCGCCTGGACTCCTTGGCCGGTTTCCACAACGTCACCGGCGGCGTGGCGCTCCCGCGGCCCCGTGCGCTGTGCAGGCGCTCCAGTTCCTGCTTGGCCAGTTCCTGCGGGTCACCGAGCGCGGTCAGCGCGGCAGCCATGGCATCGGCGTCGTCGGCCGAGCCGAGCGGGCCGACCCGGGCCTCGATCGCGGCCCGGGTGCGCCCGACGAACAGCAGCCGGTCGCCCTTGGGCAGCAGGCGCTGCGCCGCGCTCGACAGCTGGCCGAGATAGCCGCGGATCATCTGCTGCGCAGACGGCGGAGCGGGGCGGCGCCTCATGCCTCGATAGTCTCCCGTAACCCGGCCATTGTGGAGCCTGGCACGTTATCAGTACCCATGCCTGGTCATTTCACCTGGATCTGCGTGAAGTAAGGCCGGAGGCACCGCATGGCGAAAAGGGCGGCCCCGGTATCCCGGGACCGCCCTCTCAGACTCGCCGTGACCTGGGGCCTGAACCCCCGCCGCGGTCAGAAGTCCATGTCGCCGCCGCCTGGCGCGGCAGGCGCCTTCTCCTTCTCCGGCTTCTCGGCCACGACTGCCTCGGTGGTGAGGAACAGCGCGGCGATGGAGGCCGCGTTCTGCAGCGCGGAACGGGTCACCTTAGCCGGGTCGATGATGCCGGCCTTGAACATGTCAACGTACTCGCCGGTCGCGGCATCCAGCCCCTGCCCGGCCGGCAGCGTCTTCACCTTCTCGACCACCACGCCGCCCTCGAGGCCGGCGTTGACCGCGATCTGCTTGAGCGGCTCCTCGACGGCCCGGCGCACGATGGCCGCGCCGGTCGCCTCGTCACCGGTCAGCTCGAGCTTCTTGAAGGCGCTGGCTCCCGCGTGCAGCAGGGCCACGCCGCCGCCGGGCACGACGCCCTCTTCGACGGCCGCCTTCGCGTTACGCACCGCGTCCTCGATGCGGTGCTTGCGCTCCTTCAGCTCGACCTCGGTCGCCGCGCCCGCCTTGATGACGGCCACGCCGCCGGCCAGCTTGGCCAGCCGCTCCTGCAGCTTCTCACGGTCGTAGTCGGAGTCGGTGTTCTCGATCTCGGCGCGGATCTGGTTGACCCGGCCGGAGATCTGCTCGGGGTCGCCAGCGCCGTCCACGATGGTGGTCTCGTCCTTGGTCACGACGACCTTGCGGGCCCGCCCGAGCAGGTCCAGGTCGGCGTTCTCCAGCTTGAGGCCGACTTCCTCACTGATCACCTGGGCGCCGGTGAGGATGGCGATGTCACCGAGCATGGCCTTGCGCCGGTCACCGAAACCGGGGGCCTTCACCGCGACGGACTTGAACAGGCCGCGGATCTTGTTGACCACCAGGGTCGCGAGGGCCTCGCCCTCCACGTCCTCGGCGATGATGACCAGCGGCTTGCCCGACTGCACGACCTTGTCGAGCAGCGGGAGCAGGTCCTTGTTCGCCGACACCTTGGTGTTCGTCACCAGGATGTACGGGTCGTCCAGGACCCCTTCCATCCGCTCCGGGTCGGTGACGAAGTACGGCGAGATGTAACCCTTGTCGAAGCGCATGCCCTCGGTGAGCTCGAGCTCGAGGCCGAAGGTGTTGCTCTCCTCGACGGTGATGACGCCTTCCTTGCCGACCTTGTCCATCGCCTCGGCGATCATCTCGCCGATCGCGGGGTCGCCCGCCGAGATGGAGGCGGTCGAAGCGATCTGCTCCTTGGTCTCCACGTCCTTGGCCAGCTTGGAAAGCTCCTCGCTGACCCGCTCGACGGCGGCCTCGATGCCCCGCTTGAGGGACATCGGGTTGGCGCCCGCGGCGACGTTACGCAGGCCCTCGCGGACCAGCGCCTGCGCCAGCACCGTCGCCGTGGTGGTGCCGTCACCGGCCACGTCGTCGGTCTTCTTCGCAACTTCCTTGACCAGCTCCGCGCCGATCTTCTCCCACGGGTCCTCGAGTTCGATCTCCTTGGCGATGGACACGCCATCGTTGGTGATCGTGGGGGCGCCCCACTTCTTCTCGAGCACCACGTTCCGGCCCTTCGGGCCGAGGGTTACCTTGACGGCGTCCGCGAGCTGGTTCATACCGCGCTCGAGGCCGCGCCTCGCGTCCTCATCGAACGCGATCATCTTGGCTGCCATAGGCTCCAGTCCTCCCGGGACTTGGTGGCTTAAGTGTGCGAACCGGGCCGACGCCCGCGACGGCCGGCCCCCCCGGCGGGCAGTCCCTTCCTGCCGCCGGCGAGGCCTCATCGCCCCGATTCCCGCCGCGCTAATTGTCACTCTCACAGGGAGAGTGCCAACGCCTTGTTTAGCACTCTCGACGTGAGAGTGCAAGCCGGGCGGGCGCCGGCGCCACCGGGGCGCGGCCAGGGCGCGGCCGGGGCGCGGCCATTGGCCGGCGCGGCGCCGGGCAGCGCGGCGGCGGCGCCGGTGGCCGGCGCGGCCGCGGGCAGCGCGGCGGCGGGGCCCGCCGCCATCGCTGCACACCCGTGACACCAGCTGACCTGGGCCGGTATCGCGGGCAGCGGCGAATGCACGTTTCATCCCGGCGCCACCGGGCCGTGGCCCTGCGGTCAGCGCAGGGCCACGCCGGGCACGGCGGGCGACGGCCGGGCCCACGCCCAGATGACCGTTCGCCTTCGGCGAAACGCCACAAAGGCCCCCGTGGCCCCAGCGACGTCCCCGCCTGAGGGGCGGGAACGTCGGGATCACCCGGGGAAATCTGATGGCCCGGCACCCGGATTCCGGGTGCCGGGCCATCAGCCGAACGGGGTGAGCAGAAGCTCACACTGCCCGGACGGCCTCCGCCTGCGGGCCGCGGTCACTCTGCGTGATCTCGAATTCGACCCGCTGCCCCTCTTCGAGGCTGCGGTAGCCATCCATCTGGATGGCGGAGAAGTGCACGAACACGTCCCTGCCACCGTCGACCGCGATGAAGCCGTAGCCCTTGTCCGCGTTGAACCACTTGACGGTGCCCTGAGCCATTACCCAACAACTCCCTAACTCCGCTCGGGCCTCGGGTCCCACCCTTGCCTCCGCAGAACCCGTCGATCGCGGCGGGGTTAGGCGTGCGCAAGACAGGCTTGCCAAACTCGCCGACCGACAGCGACCGGATCCGACCTTACCTCGTGCGTCGAGCATTCGTGACGCGTTACTTCCCGAATGCGGATGAGCGAGTTTTCACCATGGCGCGGCCACCAGACAGTTGGCCCCATCCCGGGCCGAAAGAACCCTCAGCCACCGGCCACGGCCGGGATTACCGACACGTGGGCGCCGACCGGCACCGGCGTGTCGAGGCCCTGGGCGAACCGCACGTCCTCCTCACCGACGTAGACGTTGACGAACCGGCGCAGCT
The DNA here is from genome assembly GCA_963829725.1 of uncultured Actinomycetes bacterium. Classification (GTDB taxonomy): domain Bacteria; phylum Actinomycetota; class Actinomycetes; order Streptosporangiales; family Streptosporangiaceae; genus RYN-230. The sequence goes on from CAWHJW010000006.1 coordinate 44,463, forward strand.
GGCCGGTGTCGTCCACGATCCGGCCGGCGATGCCCGGATAGGAGGCGTCCAGGCCGGCGAGGACCTCGCGCAGGGTGCCCGAGTCGGCGGTCACCTCGGCTGCCCCGCCGGTATAGGTGCGCAGGATGGTGGGAATGCGAATGGACACGCTCATCTCAGGCCTGCCTCTCCAGGTAATGCATGCACCACTGCCGTCACCGTGCCGGGGTGGTCTTATCGTGCCGGACAGCGGGCCGCTCACTGGGAGCGCGGGCCGGCCTGGCCGGCCACGGCCTCGAAGGCCAGGAAAGCCTCCAGCGTGGGGCGGATGGGCGGCTCCGTGGGGGCGACGTCGGCCACCGCGTCCAGCGTCTTGAGGCCGTCTCCGGAGTTGATGATAACGGTCTCGGCCTCCGGGTCCAGCTGCCCCGCGGCGAGCAGGCTGCGCAGCACGCCCAGGGTGACCCCGCCCGCCGTCTCGCCGAAGATCCCCTCGGTGGCGGCGAGCAGCTTGATCGCGGACACCACCGCGTCGTCGTCCACGTCGCCCACCACGCCGCCGGTGCGCCGCACCACGTCCAGCACGTAAGGCCCGTCGGCCGGGTTGCCGATCGCCAGCGACTTGGCGATGGTGGCCGGGCGGACCGGCTGCACCACGTCGTGCCCGCTGCGGAAGGCGGCGGCCACCGGTGAGCACCCGGTGGCCTGCGCCCCGAACACCCGGTACGGCGTGTCCTCGACCAGGCCGAGCTCGATCAGCTCGCGGAACGCCTTGTCGATCTTCACCAGCTGGGCGCCGGAGGCAACCGGGATCACGATCTGCGCGGGCAGCCGCCAGCCCAGCTGCTCGGCGATCTCGAAGCCGATGGTCTTGGAACCCTCGGCATAGTACGGGCGGACGTTGACGTTGCACGAAGGCCCAGTCCTCGCGCTCGTCCGCGAGCTCGGAGGCCAGCCGGTTGACGTCGTCGTAGCTGCCCAGCACGGGCACGAGCGTGCCGCCGTAGACGCCGGTGGCCAGGATCTTCTGCGGCTCCAGGTCGGACGGGATGAGCACCACCGACCGGATCCCGGCCCGGGCCGCGGCGGCGGCCACGGCGTTGGCCAGGTTCCCGGTGGACGGGCAGGCGAGCACCTTGAAACCCAGCTCGACGGCGGCGGCCAGGGCCACCGCCACCACCCGGTCCTTGAACGAGTGGGTCGGGTTGGCCCGCTCGTCCTTCACCCACAGCGTGCGCATGCCGAGCTCGCGGCCGAGCTGATCGGCCCGGACCAGCCGGGTCCAGCCCGGCTCGGTGTTGGGCGTGGCGGCCACGTCCGCGGGCACCGGCAGCAGGCTGGCGTAGCGCCAGATGCTGGCCGGGCCGGCCTCGATCGCCGCCCGGGTCAGCTGCGGGTAGTCGTAGCGGACCTCGAGCGGCCCGAAACATTCCGCGCAGGCGTGCGTGGAACCGAGCGGGTAGGTCTGGCCGCATTCGCGGCAGCCCAGGCTGGTGGCGTACCCGAAGCGGGAAGGAGCGGGGGAACTGGTCGTGACGGGCGAGCGGTGTGCTCACGTGGCGAGGCCTTTCTCCTCATCTGCCCCTCGGCCGGATGGCCGCGGGCCGGACTTGGCACCTGTCACGGGAATGGCCTCGCGGGCACACCTCACCGTGATGGTTGCCGGGGCTTCACCGGGCCGTATCCCTCCACCCCTCTGGATGAGCGTTATGAAGTTGTACCTGACACTCTAGCCGATGCCGCGACGCGTGCCCCGGTCCGCTCCGGCTAGCCTCGACTGCATGGACCGACGGATCAGCGGGTGCTCATCGCGTCGAACCGGGGACCGGTCTCGTTCGCCTGGGCGAGGACGGTTCCCTGGTGGCCAGGCGGGGAGCGGGGGGCCTGGTCTCCGGGCTTTCCTCGGTGAGCGGACCAGGCCGACGTGCTGTGGGTGTGCGCCGCGCTCAGCGACGCCGACCGGACCGCGGCGCGCGGCGCGCCGGAAGGCCGGATCGACGCCGGCCGCGGCGGCCCTGCTGGCGCGGGCGGGCCCGACGACTGAGCGGGGCCGGGGCAGCGTCCGGCCGCCTGCTGATGCTGGACATCCCGGCCGCCACTTTCCAGCGCGCCTACAACTCCGTGGCCAACTCGACACTCTGGTTCGTGCACCACATGCTGTTCGACACGCCCAACCAGCCCGGCTTCGGGCTCATGTTCCGCCGGGAGTGGGAGTCGTTCCGCGCTTACAACGCCGCCTTCGCGGCCGCGCTGGCCAAGGGGGCCGCGGAGGGCCAGCGGCGGGCCAGATCGCGGCCAGGTGCAGGGCGATGATCCAGGACTATCACCTGCCGCTGGTGCCGCGGATGCTCGCCGAGCAGCGGCCTGGCGTGCGGATCGCGCACTTCTCGCACACGCCCTGGGCGCCGCCGGACTACTACCGGCTGCTGCCGGACGACGTGGGCCGCGAGGTGCTGGACGGGATCCTCGGCGCGGACCACGCCGGCTTCCTGTGCCAGCGCTGGGCGGACGCCTTCCTGGACTGCTGCGCCGAGTTCCTCGGCGCCGACGTGGACCGCGGCGGCGGCACGGTCCGGTACCAGGGCAAGCTGACCACGGTCGGCGTGCACCCGCTCGGCGTGGACGCGGACGAACTGCGGCAGCGGGCCGCGGCCGCCGGACGTCCAGGGGCAGGTCGACGGCGCTGACCGCGATCACCGCGGGCCAGCGGCTGATCGTCCGGGTGGACCGGACCGAGCTGTCCAAGAACATCGTCCGCGGCCTGGCCGCCTACCGCGAACTGCTGATCACCCACCCGGAATGGCGCGGCCGGGTCACCCATCTGGCCTTCGCCTACCCGTCCCGGCACGACCTGCCCGAGTACCGCGAGTACACCGCCCGGGTGCAGCGGATGGCGGGGGAGATCGAGGACGAGTTCGGCACCGACGCCTGGAACCCGCTGATCCTCCAGGTGAACGACGACTACCCGCGCTCGCTGGCCGCCTACCGCCTCGCCGATGTGCTGCTGGTCAACCCGATCCGGGACGGGATGAACCTGGTGGCCAAGGAGGGGCCGATCCTGTCCGAGCGGGCCTGCGCCCTGGTCCTGTCCACCGAGGCCGGCGCGGCCGCCGAACTGGGCGGCGACGCGCTCCTGGTCAACCCGTTCGACGTGACGCAGACCGCCGAGGCGCTGCACCGCGCGCTGACCATGCCGGAGGCCGAGCGGGCCCGCCGGGCGCGGGGCCCTCGCCTCGGCGGGCGCCGCGTTCCCGCCCAGCGCCTGGCTGCAGTCCCAGCTCGACACGCTGGCCGGGTAGATCCCGGGACGGCGCCGGCGGATAACCGGGACCGCTTCCCGGATAACGGGACCGCTTCCCGGGATAATGAGACGCCTGAAGCCGATCGCGGTCGCCGGTACCGCCGAATTGAGGTGGGGTGACCCAGTGAGCGTGACCCGGACCGGCGAGCGAGCCTGGGCCGTCAGGCCCGGGCGAGCGGTCGTGGGGGTTCTTGCGGGTCACGCGAACATCTTGGAAAGCACCAGTGAGCGGGCTGGTGGCCGCGGCGCTCACGCTGGTGTGCCTGCCGTTCCTGGTCGCCCGGGCGGCGGGCGGCCAGCCACCGAACCCCGGCCCGAAGCTGGCCGCCCTGGCCCCCGTGGGCACCGTGCCCGCCGTCGCCGCGGTCGTGGTCGCGGCGGTGTCCTCGTGGTGGCTCGCGCTGATCCTGGCCGTGCCCGCGCTGCTGCTGGTGGCCTGGCAGCTGCCCCCGCTCCGGCCGGCCCGCCGGGCCCCGGGACATCCGGGCCCCGGCGGCCCGGGCACGCCGTTGCGGGTGCTGTCGCTGAACGTCAAAGGGGGCGCGGCTGACGCGGAGGCCATCACGGCCAGCGTGGGCGGCCTGGCGGTGGATGTCCTCGCCGTCCAGGAGCTGACCAGCGGGCTGGTGCAGCGGCTGGCCCTGAGCGGGCTGGCGGACCTGCTGCCGCAGTCCCAGCTGGAGCCGCGCGAGGGCTCGGCCGGCGCCGGGCTGTGGGCCCGCTGGCCGCTGATCCCGCTGCCCCCGGTGGACGGCCTGATCGCGGCGATCCCCCGGGCCCGTGTCGAGCCGCCCGGCGGCCCGTCCGTCACCGTCACCGTCGTGCACCCGGTCGCGCCGGTGGCGGACCGGGAGCACCGGTGGCGCCAGGAGCTCGGGCTGATCCAGGCGGCCCTGGCCGGCACCAGCGGCCCGCAGCTGGCGGCCGGCGACTTCAACGCCAGCCGGGACCACCGGGCGTTCCGCGCCCTGCTCCGGTCCGGCTTCGCGGACTGCGCCGACGCCGCCCGCCGGCGGACCTGGCCGGGTTTCACCTGGCCCGCGGACCGCCGCTTCCCGCCGCTGATGCGGCTGGACCACGTGCTGGGCTCGCCCGGGGTGGTCGTGCACGAGGCCAGGACCATCCGCATCCCGGGCACCGATCACCTGGGCGTGCTGGCCGTGCTCGAATTCCGCTCTGACCCCTGAATCCTGGCTGAACGCGGGCGGCAGCCGGCTATCCCTCCTGCCGGAGGGCCCCTACTGCCGGCCTGCCGCTACTCCGCCGGCCGCGCGGCCACGGCGGCGGCCAGCGAGCCGAGCAGGGCCACGACGCCGTCCGGGCCGTCCACCACCAGGTCGGCCAGCTCCGCCAGCGCGGTCACCTCGGCGGAGCCGCTGAACACGGTGAGTCCCGGCACCCCCTCGCCGCGCAGCGCCCGCACGGCGCCGAAGGCGGCCGCGTCTCCCAGATCGTCGCCGCAGAACATGACGGCGGACGGTCCTCGTTGCTGAACCAGGGTGTGCAGCGCCTGGCCCTTGTCCATGCCCGGCGGGCGCAGCTCGATCACCATCCGGCCCGGCTCGACGGCCAGCCCGTGCCGCGCGGCCAGGCCGCCCAGCGGGCCGCGGAGCCGGTCCAGGGCCGCCTGCGGATCAGCCGCCTGCCGGGTGTGCACCGCGACCGCGTGGCCCTTGTCCTCGATCCGCGTCCCGTCCGGCGCGCCGGCCCCGGCCAGCAGGCCGGGCAGCTCGGCGCGGGCCGCCTCGCACCCCGGGCTGCGACGGCGGGGACTCCAGCGCCCCGTCCGCCCAGCGCTCGAGGCCGTAGTGGCCGAGCACGACGAGACCCGGGACCGCCTCGAAGCCGCCCAGGTCCACCGCGGACGCGGCCGGGCGGCCCGTGATCACCGCGACGGTGCCGACCACGGCGGCCAGCTGGCCCAGGGCCGGGACCGCACCCGGATGCGCCCGGGCCGCGGCCGGGTCGGCCACGATCGGGGACAGCGTGCCGTCGAAGTCCAGCGCGACCAGGGCGCGGCCCGGATCGGCGAGCAGCGCCGCCAGCCCGGCGCGTCCCTCCGCGGTCACCGGCTCCGGCAGGGTCCCGCTCACCAGGCTGTGCTTACGCGACGGGGCTTACTGCGACGGGGCTTACTGCGACGGGGCTCACCACGACGGGCCGTCGCGCCGGTCGGGGCCGGCCGAGCGCATCCGGTGCCGCCGGGCCCGCTGCCGGCGCAGCCGGGTCACCAGGGCCGGGTCGAACACGAGCGCCTCCGGACGGTCAATGAGGTCGTTCAGCAGCTGGTAGTAGCTGGTCGCGGTCATGCCGAGGGCGTCGCGGATTTCCTGCTCCTTGGCCCCGGGCGAGCGCCACCAGCCACGCTCGAAGGCGAGGACCCGCATCTCGCGTTCGGACAGCGCCGCCATCTGCCCTCCAGTACCGCGCTCGCAGCTTCATCCTAGGGCGGCTCTAGCCCGTGTGCCCACGACCCCGTACGCTCAGCCTTCGTGGCTTCATTCGACTGCATAACGTTCCTTACCGACTACGGCCTGGAGGACGGGTTCGTCGCGGCCTGCCACGGGGTGGCCGCCCGGATCTCTCCCGGCTACCAGGCTCATCGACATCACCCATCTGGTGCCGCCCGGCGATGTGCGCCGCGGCGCCGCCGTGCTGGCCCAGACCATTCCCTACCTGCCGCCGGGCGTGCACGTCGCGGTGGTGGACCCGGGAGTCGGGACCGCGCGCCGCGGGATCGCGGTGGCCGCCGGGGACTGCATCCTGGTCGGCCCGGACAACGGGCTGCTGTCCTGGGCGGTGGCCGCCCTCGGCGGCGCCACCGCGGCCTGCCAGCTGACCAACGGCGAGCTGTGGCTGCACCCGGTGTCGCCCACGTTCCACGGCCGGGACATCTTCACCCCGGTCGCCGCGCACCTGGCCGCCGGGACCGACCTGTCCTCGGCCGGCACGCTGATCGACGTACCGGACCTGGTGACGCTGCCCGCGCCGACCAGCCGGGTGCACGACGGCGAGGCCGAGGGCGAGGTGATGTCGGTGGACCGGTTCGGCAACGTCCAGCTGTCCATCGCGGCCTCGGACGCGGACCGGCTCGGCCTGGGGTTCGGCTCGCCGGTGGTGGTCCGCTGCGGGCGGCGCCAGCTCACCGTGCCGTACCTGGAGACGTTCGCCGCGGTGGCCCCCGGGGAGATCGTCGCCTTCACCGACAGCGCCGGGCTCATCTCACTCGCCGTGAACGGTGGCGACGCCGCGGAGCAGCTCGGGCTGCCACCCGGGGCGCATGTCCGGCTGTCCGCGGCTATGCCTGCCTGAGCCGCCCGCTCCGCCCTCCGAACCGTCCCGAACGTGGCAGAATGCCCGGGGGATGACGGGAGGGTAAGCGCATGGCGCAGCGGCTCCGGAGCCGGGCGACGGCGGCTGTCGCCGCGGGTCTCGCAGCGACCTGCATCGGGGTGGCGGCGGCGCCTGCGTTCGCGGACACGGTCCGTAACCAGGAGTGGTGGCTCACCTCTCTGCACGTGACCAAGGCCTGGCTTTCCAGCCGTGGGGCCGGGGTGACCGTGGCCGTGCTGGACACCGGCGTGGACACCACCCAGCCCGACCTGGCCGGCTCGGTCACCACCGGGCGGGACTTCACCGGCTCCGGCCGGACCGCGGGCGGCCCGTTCTGGGGGGCCCACGGCACCGCGGTGGCCAGCCTCATCGCCGGGCACGGGCACGGCCCGCATCACGCCGACGGCATCATCGGCGTCGCGCCGCTGGCCAAGATCCTCTCGGTCCGGGTCACGGTGGAGAACAAGGACCCGCTGCTGGCCAACCCGGCCGTGGTAGCCGCGCTGCCCGCGGCGATCGCCCGCGGCATCCGGTACGCGGTCCGGCACGGCGCCCAGGTCATCGACCTGCCCCTGGACCCGGCCGCGCAGGCCGGCGGGACCACCGTGGGCGGCAGCCCGCAGGAGCGCAGCGCGGTCCAGGAGGCGCTGGCCAAGGGCGTCGTCCTGGTCGCCCCCTCCGGCGACAACGGCGCCGGGACCGACACGGTGAACTACCCGGCCGCCTACCCGGGCGTGATCTCAGTCGGCGCGTTCGGCCAGGGCTTCATCAAGGCGCCGTTCACCAGCCTGCAGCCTTACGCCACGCTGACCGCGGCCGGCAACGGCGTCATCGCGGCCAACGGCCCGACCGGGTACGCGAAGATGAAGAGCACCAGCGCGGCGAGCGCCGTGGTGGCCGGCATCGCCGCCCTGATCCGGGCGCAGTTCCCGACGTTCACCCCGGCCCAGGTGGAGCAGGCCCTGACCACCAGCACCGCGTTCCGCCACAAGAACGGCCGGAAGGACGGCTCGGGCTTCGGCACCGTGGACGCGGCGGCCGCGCTGCTCGCGGCGGCCAAGATCAACGCGACCCCGACCAGTTCGGCGTCGCCGGCGGCGGGCAACCCGACTCCCCGGCCGCCCCGAAGGTCCACGTGCACACCAAGAGCCTCTGGCAGGCCGTGCGCATCCCGGTGCTCGGCCTCGTGGCCCTGATGCTGCTCGCGCTGATCATCCTGATCACGGTCCGGGTCCGGCAGCGGCGCGCGCTCGACGCCCAGCTGGCTCCGTTGCAGGCTGCGGCGCGGGCTTCCCGGGCGCAGTCGGCGGCCAGCATGACCGGCATGGGCAGCCCCGGTCCGGGCTACGGCCCGCCCCCGGGTGCCGCCGTGCCGGGCCGCGCCCCGGCGAGCAGCGAGCCCGCGGGCCACGGCCCGGCCAACTTCGGGCTGGGCAGCACGGCCTGGCCAGCTCGGGCCGGCCAGCCGGCGGCCAGGCTGGCCCGGGCAGCCGGCCGGGCCTGGCACCGAGGGCATGGCCGGCGCCGTCTGGCCAGCCCGGGTGCGGGCCGGGGCCCGGCCGGGCGGGCCCCGGCGGGCCCCGGGTTCACCAGCGGTGGGGCGGGCGGCAGCGGGCGGCCCGGGGCCGGGCGGCCGCTGTCAGTGGCGCGCCCGGTGGTCAGCGGCAAACCACCTTGGGAAGAAGAGGACAACCTGCTGCCCCCGGCGCCTGCCCCGGCACCTCCCCCGCCGCCGCCGGGCCGGGCCGGGCCACGGTTCCTGCTGCCGGGCCGCGGGCTGGGCAGCCTGGACGCGGCGGAAGGCCAGGCGGCTTCGGGCGGCTCCGCTGGGGCCGGCGGCCCGGCTGGCGGTGGTTCTGGCCGCACCGCCTCCGGCGCGGACAACTCCGCCCCGGACAGGGAGGGCACGAGCACCCTGAATCTGGGCGGCTGGAGCCTGGGCGAGCCCAGCGGCGGCCGGGGCCGGGCCGGTGCCCGCAACGGCGCCGCCGACGCCGGCACCGCGACCACCAGCAACGGAACCACGGGTAACGGAACCACACGCAACGGAACCACCGGCACCGGCAGCACGGGGACCTCTGGCCCGGGACCGGCAGCATGGCGTCACCGGCACCGGCGGCCCGGGCCCGGCCACCCCAGGGCCGCTGGCCGGCATCGGCGGGACCGGCTCGAACGGGGCGTCGGCCGCGGCGCGGGCCCGTTTCGGGCCGTCGCCGTTCGACGATCCGTCGTTCGATATCCCCGCGTTCAATCCCTCAGCCTCCGGCGGCCCGCCCCTCGACGACCGCGCGTTCGGCGCGCCCGCCGGTGCATCTGGGCCAGGTACATCTGCCGGGCGTCTCCGCCCTGGTGCACCGGGTCCAGGCCCTGCCCGGCGCACCCGCGGATGCCGGCCGCCCGGTGCCCCGGCTGGGAACGCCGGGTCCCGCGGCCCGGGCCGCCACGGCGCGGCGCGCGGCAGGCCGGCCGGGCACACCCCTGGGACGGCCAGCGGCCGGCCCGGACGGCACCGCCCCCGGCCGGGCGGGCGACGCGCCGGCCCTCCCGGTGCGGCCGCTCGGGTCCGCGCAGCGGCTGAACCCGGTGCGCACGCCCCGGGCGAGCGGGCACCCGCCCTGGGAGCCAGGCCGAGAAGCCAGCCAGCGAGCTGCCATGGATGGACGCGCCCGGCTCCGGTCAGAGCCGGATGGTCCCGCCCCGGCGCGCCTTCCCGGTGGGCGCCGAAGGGCCTGCTGCGGGCCCGGCCGCCAGCGGCGCCGGTCCTGGCCCGGGCGCCGGAGGGCTGAGTGCCGGGGCGGCTGAGTGCCGGGGGTCCGGGCACCGGGAGGCTGGGTGCCGGAGGGCTGGGCCCCGCTGGCGGGTGCCGGGGGCACGAGTGCGGGCAGGCCGGGTACCGGTCAGCCGCCGACCGCCGCCAGCGGGCCAGCCGACCCGCCGCCCGTGACAGCCTCCGGGCTGGTCCGCCGCAAGCCGAAGAGCCAGAGCCCGTTCCCCGATCTGGCCGGGCCGCCGCCGGGGCTGGACCCGCCGGCTGGCAGCGGGTCCGCCGCGGAAGCGGAGGAAGCCGCGGACCTGGCCGGAGGCCACCTACTCGTGGAATCCGTCCGATGCCACGGAGGCCTTCCCCAAGGTCCCGCCCCCCGGGGACTCGCCGCCGGTACCCGGCTAGCGGGCCGGCGAGGCCGCCGCGCCGAAAACGTGTCTCCCGGGCGGACGGCGGCCGGCCGGGTCCTAGGGGCGTACCCCCGGCCCAGCCCCGCACCTACGCGGACGCCCCGCCGGTCATTTCCGCCTTGCGGACCGATGCGTACATGGGCACGTACTCCTGGCCGGACAGGTCCTGGATGGCCTGGATGACCTCGTCCGTGATGGCGCGGCGGGCCTTCCCCGGTGCGGTCCCCTGGTACGCCTCGAACGTCAGCGGCTTACCGACCCGCATCGACACCTGATGCAGCCGCGGCACCATGTGCCCGGGCGGCAGGATCCGCTCGGTGCCGAGCATCGCCACCGGGATCACGGGCAGCCCGGAGTTCATCGCGAGCCAGGCCACGCCGGTGCGACCGCGGTATAGCCGCCCGTCCGGCGACCGGGTGCCCTCGGGGTAGATGCCGAACAGCTGGCCGCGGCGCAGCAGCGCCAGCGCCGCCTCTAGCATGTCCTGCCCGGCCCGGGCCTGGGCCCGGTCCACGGAGATCTGGTTGGTGGCACGCAGGTAGGTGCCGGCTAGCCGCTGGCCCACGCTGCGGCCGGTGAAGTACTCCGACTTCGCGGCGAAGGTGAGCGGGCGGTCGAGCATCAGCGGCAGGAAGATCGAGTCCACGATGGACAGGTGGTTGGAGGCCAGGATCGCCCCGCCCTCGGGCGGGATGAACTCCAGGCCGCTGATCCGCGGGCGCCAGAGAAGACGCAAGAGCGGGCCGGCCACAACCCTGGACAGCTGGTACTGCACCCGATAACTCCTGGAATGTCGGTCCGCGTGGCTGCTCAAAGATATCCGGGACGGACCGCGGCGGACGAGGCCCGGTGGTCATCATCCTCCAGCGGCGCCGGCGCGCGCTCAGCTGGCGCAGATGTTCTGGCTGGCCGTCCGCGACGAGAAGCTCGGCGACGGGGTGGGCGTGGCCGACTGGGTCGTGCCCGCGGTCTGGGTCGTGGTCCCGTAATTACTGCCCAGCACGAGCACGATCTGGTCGCTGGTGCCCGGGACCTCCTGGATGGCGGAGCCGGGCACCTTGGCCTCCAGCAGCCTGGCCTGCGCCCCGTGGCCCGCGTGGTACCTGATCACCGTCTCGGTGATGTCCTGCGTGGCCTCCTGGGTCATGCTGGTCACGTTGAAGCCTTTCTGCGTCAGCAGGAGGCCGACCGAGTCCTGCAGCCCGAGTTGCGCGGTCCCGTTGCGGACTGAGACGGAGACCGTGTGCGGCGACATCGTGGGCTTCCTGGCCTGCTGGACCGTCGCGCTGCTGACCGGGATGTCGTCGCGGTAGTCCTCGAAGATCCTGCTGTCCACAGGCTGGGTCCACATCACGTTGGCGGTGTCGGTCGGCACCACCAGCTGACGGGGATAAGTCGGCAGGGTGAAGAACGTGACCTGGCTGGCGGGCAGGTTCCGGACGCTCATGGCCAGGTCGTAAAGGCCGTGAATGCCGCCGAGCTGACTGTCGATCGTGATCGACTTGGTGGCGGCGTCGAGGAAGTGGTAGATCGCGATGGGGTTCAGCAGCTTGCTCTTCACCCGCTCCACGAGGGAGGACATGAAGGCCTGCTGGCGGCCGATCCGCTCGAGGTCGCTGCCGTTGCCCAGGGTGTAGCGGGCCCGGACGTACGCCAGCGCCCCCAGGCCGTGCAGCAGATGATGGCCAGGCTTGAGATGGAGGCCGGATTTCGGGTCGTTGATCGCCGTCGTGTTGCACTCCTCCACCCCGCCGAGCGCGTTCACCATGTCACGGAAGCCCTGGAAGTTGATCGCCACGAAGTGATCGATGTGGATGCCGGTGTCCTGCTCCAGGGTCTTGATGGTGCACGCCACGCCCAGATCGGTGTGGTTGCCGTTGAGGTTGCCCAGGGCGAAGGCCTCGTTGATCTTGAAGGTGGTCGGCGAGGTCGTCTGGCCGTTGCCCATCTTGCAGGCCGGGATGTTGACCCAGGAGTCACGCGGGATCGACATCACGTTGACCCACTTCCGGTCGGCCCCGACGTGCATGATCATGAGCGTGTCGGACTGGTCGGTGTTGAGGTTCTGGCCGAAGCCCCGGCCCTGGCCGTGCCGGGTGTCCGAGCCGATGATCATGATGTTCTCGGCCTGCGGGTGGGTGTCGACCGGCTGGGTGCCGAGTTCGCCGGAGATGTTGACCTGATGAATGTTGCCGTTCAGGTGCCGGTAGACGGCGTAGGCACCCCCAGGGCCACCAGCACCACGGCCGCGACACCCCCGGCCGTCCAGGCCAGGATCTTCTTCTTGCGGCTGGGATGGTGCCCGGGCCCGGCCGGCGCGGCTACCGCGGCCCCGGGCGGGACGGGAGGGCTGGCCGCATTGTCCGGGGCGTCCGGGGCGGCGATCTCGTCCGCCGGAGCCGGGACAGTCTCGTCTGCCGGAGCCGGGACGGTCTCGTCCCCCGCGACAGGGACGGCCTCGTTCCCGGCGGTGTCCGGCGAAGCACCGGCCGGGCCGTTCTCCGGCGGGTCCTCGCCTCCCGGCCCATGCGCGGGTTCAGGACCAGGCTCGTCCTTATCAGCCTGCCCCATGCCTTCTCACCCCATAGCCAGATCCGGTGGGGGCTTGTGCGCTATGCACACGGGACCCGCAGCCGTCGCGGAGCGTCACACCCGGGTGCACAAACCACCCCACACTCGGCGCAACGTCGTAGCCGCGCGGATAGTTTCACCGTCCACTACGTACCCACCTGCGGGCAAATAGTCACGTTCAGTGGAAGTCACGGCGAGTAACTGCCCTGGTGGCCACAGTACACGTCGTGACTTCTGGTGCCCTGGGTGGCGCCGCACCCATTTGACGGGTTGAGGTCCCCGTGAGGTCCGGGGTACCAGGATTGGCCTGATTGATCCGTGGCCGCCAGTCCCGTGATTCTGGCCGTCCGGTGATTCTCGGCCGTCCCGTGATTCTGGCCGTCCCGTGATTCTGGGCCCGCCCGCCGTAACGCTCAGGAAGGATGCCCGTGCCAGCAGCTCCCGACGCTCAGCCACTGCCGGTGCTCGATGCCCTGCACTCGACCCCGGCCCGCCGGTACCTGTCTCCCGAGCCGATCCCGGATGACGTCATCGGGCCATCCTCGACGCGGCCGTGCGCGGCCCGACCGGCGGCAACCAGCAAGGGTGGGGCTGGGTCGTCGTGACCGACCCGGCCATCAAGGAGCGGGTGGCCGGGTGGTACCTGGAGGGCTGGAACCGGGCCTACGGCGGCGGCGGGATGAGATCCTGGCCGCGCCGCCCGCCGCGGACGGGCTGAGCCGGCCCTTCTTCCTGGCCGCCGAGCACCTGGCCCAGCACATCGCCGAGGCGCCGGTGTGGATCTTCCCGGTGCTGCGCCACGCGGCGGGTGTGCATAGCCCCCGGCTGGGCAGCTCGATCTACGGGGCGGTGCAGCAGCTCATCCTGGCCGCCCGGGCCTACG
>CAWHJW010000007.1:0-290122 GCA_963829725.1 uncultured Actinomycetes bacterium
CATCAGCCAGATCCAGCCCGGCGCGAACAGGAACGGGAACTGTTCCATGGCCTCATCGAGCAGGGCCTGCTCCGATTCTGCCTTGTCCGTGCTGGCGGGCCCGTGCGGCATCGCGAACAGCGCCCGGCACGAGCAGCAGGTCAGCGGCAGCGCCCGCAGGCACGGGTACGGGCCGGAGTCATCGCCGGTGCCCACGGTGCCGAAGAACGCCCTGTTCGCGGGCGTGTCCGGCACCCGGACCAGCGTCCCGTCCAGCGATCCCGCCTTCAGCGGCTTTTTCTTCCCGATGGTCACCGCACCCGGGCAGCCCCCGCCGGCGTGCTCCCGCCAGGCCGATCCCAGCACCAGGTCCCGCAGCTCTTCCAGGGGAACCGCGCCGAGCGCGTTCCGCCAGTCCCCGGCCGCCCGGCCCGAAGCCGGACGCCACGGCCGCGCCCACGGCACCAGCGCCAGGTCCCCGGCCAGCGCGGCGATCACGTCCCCTATCCGCGCTTGCGGCATGAGCGTCATCAGCACGATCACCCGTATCATGAACGCCCTGGCCAGCAGCCTTTCCCGTTCCCCCTTCACGAACCGGGCGCCCAGCGGCGCCCGCCCCGCGATCGTGCCGATCACGTCTGTCCCGGACTTCTCCTCCAGCGGCCCCAGCGTCGCGTGATGCACCGGGCTGCCCTTCGCCCGGACCTGCCCGTCCCTCCTGACCTGCGCCCCCGCGACCGCGACCACCTTGCAGAACACCACCGCGCCGCATGTGCGGATCTTCTCGTGCCCCGATGACCAGCGCGGACCGGTCGGGGTCCCCGAGATCCCTGCCGCTCTTCAGCGGCGAGGCCAGCAGCTCCGCGGGCACCGCGACGATCATCCCCGCGGAAACGGGCAAGGCACACGACGGGACAGGGTAAGAAGACACGTGAGGCTCCGGTTGAGAAGAGTTGATCCAGACAATCCCTCTTCTATCCGGAGCCTCGCCCGTCTCGCGGGAAACCTGAACAACAAGCCTGCATCCAGGAACGATCACACAGCGCAACCAGGAGCGGAACCGACGCTCAACCGTTTCGCCCTAAAGCCGCTGGCATTGGGTCCAGGCCTGGCCGGGCCTTGCGGCGCATCAGGTGTGCGATCTGCAGGGCGAGCACGCAGGTGAATACGTGGATGCGGATGTTGTGCTCGGTCCAGTGGTGCATCGGGCTGAAGGAGACGACATGGGGGTCTTTGAGCTGGCGGTGGCCGACGCGCAACTGCTCATCGAGACCGACATCGAGAGCGGGCTGCGATGGGGGGAGTTGACTGAGCTGCGGGTCCGCGACCTGGACTTCGAGACCAGCATCCTGATCGTCAGCCGCGCCGTCCACCGATGGCCACATCCCAGCGGACTGGTTCCACCATCAGGTCTGGGGTCCTGCCCGTAAAGCAGCTGGACTCGGGAAAGTCAGGATTCATGACCTCAGGCACGCACACGCCTCATGGCTCCTCGCCGGAGGCGCAGATCTGCAAGTGGTTAAAGAGCGCTTGGGCCATTCGAGCATTGCCACAACGGAGAAGTACCTGCACAGCCTGCCCACTGCAGATGAAACGGCGCTGGATGCGCTGACCAGGATCCGCAACTCCAGCCTGGCGAGGCCAGCATGAATCCTCGCACGGGCAAGATGGCTCTGTACGCGATCGGCGCTATCGCCATCCTGGCCAGCGCGAACGCGCTCGCGCACAGCTACGCGGGCCTGTACGGGTGGGCGGTCCACCACCGCATGTCGGGCTGGCAGGCTAAGTCCTGGCCCGCGGAGATCGACGTGTTCCTGGCCGTCGGCGAACTCGCCCTCTACGTCGCCTCCTTGACACCTGGCCTGCCCGGCAGCGGATCTGGCCCTGGGCCACCGCACTGACCGGCCTGGCCGTCAGCGTGGCCGGCAACGTCGGCCACATCCAGGCCACTCCCGGGTACCCGGTCAGCGTGGCCGACCGGATGACCGCCGCCACCAGCCCCCTCGCCGCATTCGCGGGCCTGACCGTCGGCCTGCTCGTGGTCAAGATGACCCGCAAGCCTGCGCACCGGCGGCCCGCCGCCACCCTCATGCTGGCTCCGCCGCCCGGCGCCACCGTCCTGCGCGTCCCCACGACAGCACCGGCCGACCGGGCCGCGGGGGCTGGGCCCGATCCCCGCCTGCTCCGCGACGCGGCCCTCATTCTCCAGAACGCATCCGCCCGGGGCCAGCGCCTCAGCCAGCGCACCCTCGCCCGCGAACTACGCGGCCACGGCCACCATTTCCCCAACGAGCACCTGCACCACATCGCCGAAACCATCGGCCTGGCCTACCAGAGGGCCGCATGAGCCCGCCCCGGCCGCCGGGCAGCCCGGGACCCCGCCCTGCCCGGCGGGGAGTGGCGACGCTGGATGCGCTGCAGAATGCAGCACGCATCCGGCACGACCTGGAAGGGGCAGCCAGCCTTCCGGGCGTGCTGGCGGCGGGGTTTGATGCGTTCGAGGCCATCCGCCTGCTCGCCCGCGGTAACGAGGATCGCGACCCGGGCCTGTTCGCCGCGTTCATGATGGCCGCGGACGCTGCCGTGGACGGCCGGGAAGCCCTGACCAGCTGCCCCTCTCTTCCCCTGGCATCCGCGCCGCAGCCTGCCGTCATCCCGGCGCCGGGCGCGGACCTGGATGACATCGCCGACGCGATGGCCGGCCTCGCCGCGCTGCTGGCGGACTTCCTGTCCCGCGAAGCGGCCACCGCCATGATCCCCGGTGATCAGGCCGCCTGCCAGGAAGCCGCGCACGCAGCCGAGACGATCTGCCAGCTGATGGCCCGTGATGACGACCCCGGCCCTGGGTGAGTTCTTAGGTCCCGCCGCCGGGCATCTCACCGCGGCGGTCTCCACC
Source organism: uncultured Actinomycetes bacterium (assembly GCA_963829725.1). Classification (GTDB taxonomy): domain Bacteria; phylum Actinomycetota; class Actinomycetes; order Streptosporangiales; family Streptosporangiaceae; genus RYN-230. Next base: position 2,876 of record CAWHJW010000007.1, read on the forward strand.
CCGGGTGGGCTTCCCGATGACGCACGAGGCACAGTCACCCGCGAACTTGGCCGCGTGGTCACGGCCCTGGCCCGGTACCTGCGTGATCTTCCGCTACCCGATGAGTTCGACCCCGCGCTGGACCCGGCACTCAAGCCCGAGGCCCGGGCCGACGCCGAGGCCCGGCAGGCGCTGCAATGGGCCGCCGCCAGCCTGCTCCCCGACCCCGCCCCGCCGGAAGACACCGGGACCGGGGACCTTCACCCGGCAGCCCGGCATCTGGCAGCCGCCGCTGATCTCCTGTCAGCGGGAGGGGATCTGCTGCACACGCATTTCACCGGGCCGCCCGCCGCCCATACCGCCCGCTCGTACTGGGCGCCGGTCATCCTCTCCTGGCCGGTCACCAACGCGCTGGTCACCGAGGTAGCCGCCTACGCCCGCCTCCCTCGCCTCAAGGACGAAGGGCATGATCCTCACTTTCCGATGACCAGGCCCACCCGGCACGCACGCAATGACCATGGTCAATAACGTGATCAGGGTGGTCAATTACGTGATCGCAGCACGCCCCTCACTGCTCAATTTCATGATCGCTGACATTGTCATCGTCGCGCCGAATTGACCTATATGCGTACGGTCCGCCAGCAATCTCGCGGGACGTGTAGTTGCACGCGGGTGTCTGGTCGGGCTCCTCGTCAGCACGGTGGCAGCATCCCGGAACGTGGGCGGGGGGATCCCTGACAGAAGATGGGGCAACTGCCCCATGTGCACGGGACCGGTTTCTGTCCATGCTCGGAAGCAGCCAGCGGAGATGCCGCCTGGCTGACGAGCAGGTAGGGGACGATGTGGCCAGCAAAGCCGTGATCAGCCTGACCACCGGTCTGGAAGACCCGGAGAAGGTAACGGTTGCCTTCCTGGTCGCCGTGGGGGCGGCCGAACAGGGGCGCCCGACCCTGATGTTCCTGACCAAGGAAGCCGTGCGACTGGCCCTCGACGGCGTCGCACAGGGCGTGGCCTGCGAGGGCTGCCCCTCGCTGCCGGAACTGACGAAACGTTACGAAGCCGCGGGCGGCCGGTACCTGGTCTGCCCGATCTGCTTCAACGCCAAGCACCTGGACGACACTGCCCTGGTGACCAGCGCATCACTAGGCGGAACTGTGCCGCTGTGGGAATGGATCGGCGATGAGCCAGCAACTACGTTCAGCTACTGACCACGGCATCGCTAGCACGGCGACGGGCACGGAGGGCGAGCGCTTCGCCCACGCCCTGGCTGCGAAAGACGCGACCGCGTTCCGGGCGCTGCTGGCCGACCCGATCGACTTTCAGGCGCTGACGCCGGGCCGCCACTGGCAGGCCTCGTCGCCTGGCGAGGTGGTCGGCGACGTGGTTCTCGGCCGGTGGTTCGGCGCCGGGGACGACATCGAGGCGCTGGAGTCGCTGAGCACCGCCCGGCTACCGGGCCGGGAGCACGTCAGCTACCTGCTGCGGGTACGCAATGCCGACGGTCAGCATCTGGTCGAGCAGCAGGCGTACTACAACACCGACGGCGGGCGGATCACGTGGATGCGGATCCTCTGCTCCGGTTACCAAAAGCTGTCCGGCTAGGGTTCCGGTTCGCCGATCAGGCCGTGGCTGGAAGCGTACAAGCTGGCCAGTGCCCGGTTCGTGGTACCCGTTTTGGCGTAGATGTGCTCAACGTGATGGCTGGCTGTCTTCCTCGAGATCACCAGCCGCTCAGCGATCTCCCGGTTCGACAGGCCCCGGGCCAGGAGCCTGAGAACCTCGACCTCGCGGCTGGTCAGGCCATCCGGCCGGGCCGGCCTGCGGGCGGCACGATGCCCGGCAGCGGTGAGCACGGCGGCCACCGCCTCGGCGTCGAGCCGGCCGTCCCTGGCCTCGGCCCGCAGCTGGGCAGCAGCCTCGTCAGCCGTTGACACGGGACGGTGCGGGCGTGGCTCGGTCCGCGAGTGGTAGAAGTCGGCGGCGGCGAGCAGCCGGCCCTTCCCGGCTGATGCTGCCCCCGGACAGCCCGCGCGGATAGCCGGAGCCATCAAGGCGCTCGTGGTGCTGGACAGCAACAGCGGCGAGCGGGGCGAGGGCGGGCAGGCGGGCCATCATGCGCTCCGTGAGGTACGGGTGCAGACGCACCCGCTCGGTCTCCGCGTGGCTCAGCGGGCCGTCCTTGTCCCAGATGGTGTTCGGGACGCCGAGCCGGCCCAGGTCGTGAACCAGTCCCGCCAGCCGCACCCGCCGTGCGGCCGACTCTCCCAGCCCGAACGCGCACGCGGCCCCTCCCGCGAGATCGGCGACGCCCCGTGAGTGCCCGATGGTGTAAGGCGATTTCACATCGGTGAAGTCTGCGATGGCCTCGAGCGCGGACTCGATCTGCCTGCCGCCCAGCCGAATCCCCCGGGCTGGTTCTGCCCTCATGACCTCGTCCCAGGTGCTGGCCTCATCCAGGCCTGCGCACAGTGCTGGTGCCTCGGAAGCGAAAAGGTCCGCGATCGCAGGGTCAAACTGAGTTCCCCGCCGCTGGCGGGCAACTTCGATCGCGGCGCCGGTTCCGCCCGCGCGGTGGAACACCTCGACCACGTCGGCGAGCGCAACCAGCCGGGAGGCCACGAGGATCTCCTCTCCGCGGGCTCCTTTCGGAACTCCCTTGCCGTCCCAGCGCTCGAAGGTCTGCTCGACGCTGTCGCGGACGCGCTGGGCCAGGCCGAGCCGCGCCGTCAGGTCGTCGGCGGCCCTCCAGTGGTTGTCCAGCATCGACGCCGCAGCCTTGCGGCCCTCACCCAGGAACACGACGCCGAGCCTGGCCCGCTCCACGCCCGGCCGGCCGGCGCCGAGGTGGCGGAGCATGAACAGCGGCCCGGACGCTGCCGTCGCGAAATCCGTCCGGCGGAAGTCGCTCTTGAGCGCCGTGTCGTCACCGAACCACTTCGCCTGCTCGTACGCGTTGACATGGCACCCGACCCAGGCAACCAGGGCTGAGTAGTAGACAACCTCCCGCTCGGCCTCATCCAGGCCCATACGCTCCGCGAGCCGGATAGCGATCAGGCACTGGCGCAGCACATGCTCCATCGGCTGGCCCATGCCCAGATCCGTGGCTAGCGACAGGACGGCAAGCAACCCAGCCAGGGTCACCCGCGCACTGGCCGGCTCTGTCATACGTCGCTCCTATGCGCCAGCCGCCCCGCCCCCCGCTGGCAACTATCCCGCAAATCTGCGCGCAACGGCCAACACAACTAAGGATAGTCAGCCTGCGACCATACTCGGCAGGGAGGATGTGGGTAAGTGCTTCCGGCCCTGCCTCCCCGGTTTTGAGGTGGTTCGGGCGTAGGGTCAGGGGCCCAGGACTCCTGACATAGCCGCTCGCCGACTGTCCGTCCTGTACGCCTTGGCCTGCTATTTTGCCGTGTTTTCTTGGTGTTCTGCCGAGGCCGTCTGCCCTGGCCCCGATAGAATTACACCAGTGTAAGAGGGTTCCGGGAGGCGGTCATGGCGGTGCGGCTGGATCAGCTGCCGCTGCCGTGGCTTCCGGAAGGCGCGATCGAGATCGCGCCGGGGATCGGCGTGGTGCTCGACGGGGATGGCAGCGGCACCGCGTGGGTGCACGGGATGGCGACGTATGCATGGGGTGCCGGGGACTGGGCGTGCCGCAGCTGGCCGCGGTTCAGCTGGCGGGGCTGACCGGGGCGGGCAAGAAGGACATCGCGGCGGCGTCCGGGACCGGCGCGGCGACGTTCTGGCGGTGGCGTAAGGCGTACGCCGGGCAGGGGCTGGCCGGGCTGCTGCCGGGCAGGCGCGGGCCGAAAGGACCATCGAAGCTGACGCCGCTGGTGACGGCGCGGATCCGGGAACTGGCCGCGGGCGGGCTGGCGCAGGCGGAGATCGCCCGTCAGTGCGGGGTGCCGGAGTTCGCGGTGCGTTCCGCGCTGGGCCGGGTTGGCATCCGCCAGGCCGCGGGACAGCCGGACGGCAGCGGGGAGGCGGGCTCCAGCGGCGCATGGGCGCAGGACATGCTGCCCGGGGAGGCGGAGGTGCTGCCGGTGCTGCCGGACCCGGTGCCGCGGCACGGCGAGCGGGCGCTGGCCCGGTCCGGGCTGCCCGGGGAGGGCGCGGTCCCGGTGTTCACGGCGGGCGCGAAGATCCCGCTGGCGGGGCTGCTGCTGGCGCTGCCCGCGCTGGCAGGCACCGGCCTGCTGGCCTCGGCGCGCGCCGTTGACGGCCGGCTCCGCAATGGGTTCTACGGGCTGGAGACCGTCTTGGTGCTGCTGGTGTTCCTGGCGCTGCTACGTGAGCCGCGCGCCGAGGGCGCCACCCGCGTCCCGCCCGCCGCGCTGGGCCGTGTGCCGGGGCTGGACCGGGCACCGGAGGTCAAGGCGATCCGCCGCAAGCTCGCCGGACTGGCCGCCGCGGGCCGGGCCGCTGGCCTGCAGTTGGCCATCGCCCGCCGTCATGCCGCGCTACGCCCGGATGAGCTGGGGTTCCTCTACATCGGCGGGCACACCCGGGCGTATTCCGGGACCCGGGACGTGCGGAAGATGCACCTGGCGCGGATGAAGCACCCCGGCCCGGGCACCGGGGAGACCTGGGTCACCGGCGGCCGCGGCAACCCGGTGCTGGTGGTGATCGCCGGGCCGTCCGCGTCGCTGGTGGCCCAGGTCAAAGACCTGCTCCCGGACCTGCGGGCGGTGTGCGGCGACGGCACCAAGCCGGTGCTGTGCTTTGACCGGGGCGGCTGGTCCCCGGACCTGTTCGCGGACATCATCGCCGCCGGGTCCGGGCTGCTCACCTACCGCCAGAACCAGGCTGGCAAGGACATCCCGGACCTGGATGATGACGCGTTCACCGTGATGACCTGGACCGGGGATGACGGCCGCAGCCGCGAGTACGACCTCGCCGGCACGGCCATCGAGGTGCCTGTCACCTCCGGGGCGCACAAAGGCGAGATCCTGACGCTGCGGCAGGTCACCCGCCGCGACAAGGGCCGCCAGGTGCACATCCTGGCCACCATCGGCGCCAGCCAGCTGCCCGCCCCCGGCATCGTCTACCGGATGACCGGCCGGTGGCGGGAAGAGAACTGGTTCCGCTACGGCCGCGCCCACTTCGCCCTCGACTCTCCCGACAGCTACGCCGTCACCCCCGGCGACCCGGCCCGGATGGTCCCCAACCCGGCGGAGAAGACCGCCGCCGCCGCGGTCAAGGCCGCCCGGAAGGCTCTCGCTGACGCCGGGGCCGCCCGCCAGCGCAAGCTGGACCAGCTGCGCAGCCCCGCACCCGGCAGCCAGATCGTGATCACCAACGCAATGCCCGCCCGGCTGGACGTCCCCGCCGGCGCCGCGCGCCGCAGCCTCCAAGCCGCCCAGGCCGAAGCCAAGGCGACCCCGGCGAAGATCCCGCTCCGCGAGCACAACCCGGACCTGATACGGCTCGAAACCCAGGCCAAGCTGATCACCCACGCGGTCAAGATGGCCGCGTTCAACACCGAAACCAGCCTCGCCCGCGCCATCAACGGCCACTACGCCCGCGCCGGCGACGACGCATACGCCCTCATCCGCGAAGCCCTGCACGCCAGCGGCGACATCATCCCCGGCGACAGCACCCTCACCATCCGCCTCGCCCAGCTGTCAGCGCCCCGCCGAACCCGCGCCCTCGCCGCGCTCTGCGCCCAGCTCAACACCACCGCGACCTGCTACCCCGGCACCAAGCTCGTCCTGCGCTACGAAGTCGGCACCCAGCCCGGCACTGCATAAACGATCTCCTACGTCAGGAGTCCTGGGGTTATGAGGACAGAGGGGCACGGTTCAACCCTATCTGGCAGCCACTGACACACCTTGTGAAGAGCAACTCCAATCGACTACCATGTAGTCATGAGTAAGCGCACAGCGACACCGGTCCGGTTCGACGTCCCCGTGGCCGAAAGGCTGGCCTCGTTCGTCGCAGCAAACCCCGGCATGTCCCTGTCATCGGCCACGAACAGGCTCGTCGATGAAGCCCTCAGAACCAGCGAGCATCCCGGGATCACGTTCCGGCCTGGCCCCACCGGCCGGCGGGCCGGCCTCGCAAGCGGCCCCGACGTATGGGAAGTCATCCGTGCGGTCAGATCCGCCCGCACCGCGGAGCCCGATCTGGCAGAAGACGACCTGCTCGCCCTCGTCGCCGGCAACACCGGCACCCCCCTTCCCCTCATCCGCATCGCCACCAGGTACTGGGCGTCGTACCCCGACGAGATCGACGCGGAAATCACCGCCGCCAGCACCGCCGAAGACGCCGCCGAGCATGCATGGCGACGCGAACGCCAGCTACTGGCCGGGTAGCGCACATGAGCCACCCGATACTGCTGGATGAGATGTTCTCGGGGACCATCGCCGAGGAGTTGCGCGCCAAGGGCCACGATGCACAGGCAGTCGTCACCGACCCGATGCTTATCTCGCTCCCCGACGATCAGGTACTCGCCCGCGCAGCAGCAGCAGGACGCGCCCTGGTCACCGCCAACATCAAGGACTTGATGCCCCTCGACGCCCAGTACCGCGCCGCCGGCCAAACGCACGCCGGCCTCATCCTCGTCTCGACCAAGACCTTCGCCCAGGACCGCACCTACACAACCGTCATCACCAGCGCCCTCACCGCGCTCCTCGACCGGCCCGGCCAGATCCAGGACGGCCACGTCCTCTTCCTGACCCGCCACTAACCTGGAGGTCGGCTCCCATTACGTGCACATCCTCGGGGTCACCGCCCACCCGGACGGGCCTTGGACACCCAGCAGATCCGCAACGTCCTCATGGACCTCGGTGACAGGGCCGCCGGCTTCCGGTTCCTGGTCCGCGACCGCGCCGGGCAATTCACCGACTCCTTCGACGCGGCCCTGGCCAGCACCGGCATCGAGGCTGTGAAGATCCCGCCGCGCAGTCTCGCGCGAACGCCTATGCGGAAAGGTTCGTGGTCACCGCCCGGACCGAGGTCACCGACCGGATGCTGATCTTCGGTGAACGGCACCTGCGGTCGGTTCTCGCCGAGTACGCCCGGCACTACCACGGACGACAGCCACACCGAAGCCGCAGACTCCGCCCCCCGGCCCGGCCACCCCGTCGTCAACCTCTCCCAGCACCGGATCAAGCGCCGGGCTCCTCGGTTGGCCTTCTCAGCGAATACGAGCGGGCCGCATAGAAGCCCAGGTCAAGAACAGTAGCCGAGTTGTGGAACCCCAAAGGGCTGTGCGGCCTCACGGGAGGTCCGCCCGGGTCTTCCGATATGGCTCGTTGCGAAAGAAGCGCCGCCACTCTTCGTGCGTCAGGTTCCTTGTTAGTCGGCTCTCCGCCTGCTTAATCAGCAGGTCATGGGCGACAACCCAGACTCGTGCGCTGTGGTCGTCGCTGGCGGTGGCTACCAGGGTGCCATCGGGGCTGAACGCGACCTTGCTCACTTCGTTCTGGTGGTCGAGGCGGCTCAGTTCGGCGCCCGTGGCCGCGTCGAAAATCCGCGCGCTGTCATCAGAGCTGCCGGTGGCCACGCGGGTCCCGTCGGGGCTGAACACCACCGCGTACACATACCCGTCGTGGTCGAGGCGGCTCACTTCGGTGCCCGTGGCCGCCTCGAAAACCCGCGCACTGTGGTCGTCGCTGCCGGTGGCCACCCGAGTGCCGTCGGGGCTGAACGCCACAGCATAGACCGCGCCGCGGTGGTCAAGGCGGCTCAGTTCAGTGCCCCTGGCTGCGTCGAAGACCCGCGCAGTGTGATCCCAACTGGCGGTGGCCACCCGGGTGCCGTCAGGGCTGAACGCTACCGCCAACACAGCACTACCGTGCTCGAGGCGGTTCAGTTCGGTGCCCGTGGCGGCGTCGAAGACCCGCGCACTGTATCCGCGGCTGGCGGTGGCCACCCGGGTGCCGTCAGGGCTGAACGCTACAGCCATCACGGCCCCACCGTGCTCGAGGCGGCTCAGTTCGGTACCCGTGGCCGCGTCGAAGACCCGCGCACTATGATCCCAACTGGCGGTGGCCACCCGGGTGCCGTCAGGGCTGAACGCGACGGCGTATACGGCGTCGCCATGATCAAGACGGCTCAGCTCAGCGCCGGTCGCCCCGTCAAATACCCGGGCACTACGGTCCCGGCTACCGGTGGCTATCTCCATACCATCGGGGCTGAACGCGACGGCCAACACAGCACCACCGTGGCTCAGACGGCTCCGCTCGGCACCCGTAAGAGTATTGAACACCCGCGCACTATGATCCCCGCTGCCGGTAGCAACATAAGTGCCGTCCGGGCTGAACACCAAGGCACTTACAACATCACTGTGATCAAGACGGCTCATCTCCGCACCAGCGGCGGCCCACGTGACGAAATGAGCGTGGCCGGTAGCTGAGCTGTGTCAACGATCTTGGACAGTTCCTCGGGGTGTTGATCATGCAGCGGTTGCTGCGGCCTGGAATTCGGTGAGTGCTTCAAAGGGCGTGCGGTAGCCGAGCGTCGAGTGCAGTCGCTGACGGTTGTAGAAGACCTCGATGTAGTCGGCGATGGCGAACCTGGCGCGGGCCCGGTCAGGGAAGGCCTGCCGGTAGTACATCTCGTTCTCAGCGCCGAGAAGAAGCTCTCAGCGGCGGCGTTATCCCAGCATTGACGGCCAATCAAAGATTAGAACCGGTCAATGCCCCTTAACCGGCCAATTTTTCCACCGCTTCGTACCGGGATGCGAAGGTCGGGGATTGGCCGGTTAAGGGGCACACGCCCGTCCTGCCCACGCTCGTGCGGATGCCATGCGCCTGGCAGAATTGCGCGAAATCCGCCGAGGTGTACTGGGCGGATTCAACCGGTCGTCGCAACACCGGTTGGCTGAAGCGAGCGTAGCTGCTCGTTCAGTGCCTCGGCGGGGGTCTTCCAGCCGAGTGTCTTGCGGGGGCGGCTGTTGAGTGCGGCGGCGACGGCGCCGAGCTCGTCGTGGTTCCAGGGGGCCAGGTCTGTGCCCCTTGGGGAAGTACTGGCGCAGCAGGCCGTTTGTGTTCTCGTTGGTGCCTCGCTGCCAGGGTGAGTGCGGGTCAGCGAAGAACACCTGGATGCCGGTATCGGCCTTCAGCTGGGGATGCTGGGCCATCTCCTTGCCACGGTCCCCGGTCAGTGTCTGACGCAGCGGACCGGGCAAAAAGGCGGTGAGGGTGGCAGCGATGGCGTCCCGGACGGCCTGGGCGCCGTGGCCGACGAGCGCCGGGCCGTTCTTCTCCGCGGCCCGGCACCGTAGCCGTCCATGCGGGGCAGGTGCAGGAGCATCGTGAACCGGATGGTGCGCTCGACCAGCGTGCCGATCGCGGACCGGTTCAGCCCGATGATCAGATCTCCCTCCCAGTGGCCGGGCACGGCCCGGTCACTGGCTTCGGCGGGCCGGGCGCTGATCCTCACCTCCGGGGTGACCATGCCATCGCGGCGCCGCCGGGCACGGGCACAGGGCACCCGCAGGGCACGGCCAGTGCGCAGGCAGGCGACCAGCTCACGCTGCAGCGCTCCATGGCCCCGGACGTAAAGGGCCTGGTAGATCGCCACGTGCGAGATCCGCATCGTCTCAACATCAGGGAACTCCACCGCCAGCCGACGGCGATCTGCTCCGGGCTCCAGCAGGTGGCCCAGCGCCGGTCCTCGCAGCGTGCCTTGTTCCTGCCGTTCCACTGCCGCGCCCGCGGCCCGGCAACGCTGCATGATTATTCATGACCGTCCCGTATGGGAACGCGCGCTCATGGCCGCATAGTGCGCGCGCCAAATCAGGGACGATCCAGGAACCGGACGGCCGGGGCGCTCTGCGGCAGCGAGAGGCACCTCGACCAGCCAACGGTGACCTTCAGCGGACCGAACCACACCCCCCGCCGAGTCGGCAGGGAGTCCAAGATCGCTTCGAAACCGACTCGTAATCTTGTGCAGCCGTCTGCTATCCACCGACCGACACGCCATGATCGCTCCGCACCACGTCGTTATCGCGCGCCGGATGAGCTGGTCCGCCAGCAGCCCGGCGAGATGACCGAGATCAGCTGCGAGTGCAGAAGAAGCTCAACCCGGTCACGGCATGACCGATCGCGCCGGATGGAGGGATATCGGCGCTCCTGCGCCAGGCCGGCTGCGAGTCTCGTTACCTCGACGTGAGCCGCGCGACAGCGGGCGGCACTCCGCACGAGATGAATCCGGATTGCCGCGCGCCAGGCAGCAGGACCAGCTTGCCGCGCAAAACGCTCCCCCGGCGGCTCGGGCCAGCCCGCGGCCCGAGCCAGTGCCACTACATCGGGATGGCCTCGTAGATCTCGACGGACCCGCCGCTGGCTAGCACCGGGCAGCCCTTTGCCTTCGCCGTCGCCTCACTCAGCGAGCCGGCCGACACGATCGAGTAGCCGCCCGCGCCAGACTTGCCCTCGTCGGCGACACCACCCGAACTTACCGTCGCGGAGTTACCAAACGGGTTCCCCATGTCGGCGACCGAGTCGCCGAGTGTGCCGAACCATGCCCCCCAGGCCTGCATCGCCTGCTCCTGCGCCTCTGGCGTCTCCGCCATCTGACCGCCGATGTAGACATACACGAACTTCGCCATCGAATTCTCCTCACGCTCGCCGGCCGGCGTCTGCGACCGGAATATGGACCGGACACTAAGTCCGACGGACGGGACCACCGCGAATCGACAGATCTACCCGGCGATCTTGACCCTCACTCCGGCGCCGCGCAGTTCTCGCCGATCCGAGCGGTGCCCTCGCCGCTCGGTCATGCCGATGCCCGGATCGTTCGCCAACGCCTTGCGCCTGCTGGACCGTAGCCGGTTCAGGCGACCTTGCGCAGCGTCACGTTCATCGATGCGGTCCAGCTCACGCCGTCGGAGCTGGACTCGTGGCAGGCGACCTGGGTCATGCCGCCGTCGGTCATCGTCACGGTGCAGCGCGTCCGGTCTCCGGTCCACCTGATCACGTCGCCCTCGATCTCCAGTCGTGAGCGGTGCACGTTGCCGAAGCTGTCGTAGAACGTGGAGCGGTACGCCTCGCCGTCAACGCCGATGATCTCGACGCCGGTCGTGTGTCCTTCGTTGATCCGCTTGCCGATGAGGATCACCTGATGGCGGGCGTCGCGGACGGGCGCTGCCCGGCCGGTGTTCTCAACCCCGCGGCGACGTTGACGACTCGATCGGGCCCGGTGGTGGTACGGGATATCGGAACTCCTCCGGAACTGCGGTCAGAAACCATCCACCACAGAGTCGAAGCCGTCACGACCGCCTCGACAACCGAGCGGACAAACTGCCGTTCCATGCCACTCTCGCCCGATCACGCCCGGCCAGTGCGGCCGCCAGTGCGGCCCGGTCCCGCGGACGCGCCACGGACAAACGATCAAAAAGGCCTGACCGCCTTCCGGCGATCAGGCCCCTGGCCTGCACTTACTTGGTAGCGGGGGCAGGATTTGAACCTGCTTGCGACACGAGGTCGCACGCATTGAGTGAGCTTGTTGAGGAGGTCGGCTGATGCCGGGGACATAGCTACAGGTCTGTGCTCGACCTGTCCCCGCCGTGACGTGCGTGGCCGGTTCTGGACCGGCTGGGTGCGAAGCTCACGGCAAAGCCCAAGGGCCGCTGCCCCAGTCATGGCGGCTACAGGCGAGGGGAAGGACCGGAGGGGCGACTATCAGGGAACCCTTGCTGATGCCTCGTCACGAATACATCCCGGGCTGGGCTGTTGTGCCGGGATGGCAGGGACCGGCCGCTGAGAGGCGGCAGGCGGCGGCCGAAGAGCTGGTGACGGCCAGTGAGCACCGCTGTCCCCGGGGTACAGAGGGCGCCCGGCCCGGTCCGGGTCTCATGCGTGCGGAACGTGGAAACCTCGCCAGGGTCCGCATCTCAGGCGCGGGTATGCGCAGGCGGTGCGGTAGGCCGACCGTAAGGGGGGCGGAATCCCGTGGCGGGACAGGGTGCTCAGGAAGCGAATGCCGGTGGCTGAAAGGCAGCAGGAAAGCGGGTGCCGCAGGACCGGGTCTCCTCCCGGATGGCGTCTGTATAACTGGCCGGATAACGGGCCAGCGTGCCCGTGCCCGTAAGGGCGCTGACGTGAGCAGGTGAGCCTTTGAAGCGAAGCGAGCGGAAATGCCGGAACCTATGGGCAAGTTAGACACCTCGGTGAACGGACCTGAGGGCCTGCCTCCGTTTGATGGTGACGCCTGGGAAGCTGCGGACTGGCGCCGCCATGAGGAGCAGGTACGGCGGCTGCGCGGCAGGGTCTTCAAGGCGGTGCAGGACGGCGACTGGCCGCAGGCCAGGAGCCTGCAGAAGCTGATGCTGCGGAGCTGGAGCAACACGCTTGTCAGCGTGCGGCAGGTGACGCAGCGCAACACGGGCCGCCGGACAGCGGGAATCGACGGGCTGGTCGCGCTGACCAGCCAGGCACGGGCCGAGATGGCGGTGCACGTGCACGCCACCATCGGCTCGCACAAGCCTTCCCCGGTCCGGCGGGTGCATGTGCCGAAAGCCAGTGACAAGACCAAAATGCGGCCGCTCGGAATTCCGGTTCTTGCGGACAGATGCCACCAGGCACGGGTCCGCAACGCGCTGGAACCCGAGTGGGAGGCCCGGTTCGAGCCCCGCTCCTACGGGTTCCGGCCGGGCCGCGGCTGCCACGACGCGATCGAGTCGCTTTTCCGCACCCTGCACGGGAAAGGCAAGAGGGTGTGGATACTGGACGCCGACTTAGCGGCCGCGTTTGACAAGATCAGCCACGACTACCTGCTCCAGATGATCGGCGGGTTTCCCGCGATGGGAATGATCGCCGGGTGGCTGAAAGCGGGTGTCTTCGAGGCCGGGAAAGGGTTCGCGCCAACCGGGGAGGGAACTCCACAAGGCGGCGTCATCACGCCCCCAACGCAATAGATAACTTCTGCTTTGATGTCACGCTGAGCTACCGGCGGCTGGAACGGCCGCGGCGTGTCACGGGCAGGTTGTGACATGTCGGGTAGTACGGTTATGGCATGGCTGGGGATCGTCGGGTGCGTGCTGGTGAGCAGGCTGAGCGTGTCAATGCCGCTGCTGACCTGCTGGAGGCGGGCGTGCCGGCGGCGGAGGCCGCGCGCGTGCTGGCGGGCCGGTTCGGGGTCTCGGCGCGGCAGGCACGCCGGTATGCCGACCAGGCGCGGGCGTCGGGGCGGGCGGAGGTGCCGGAGGAGAGCGTGGTGTTCACCGTCAAGCTGCCCGCGGCGCTGGCCGGGCGGGTGCGGGCGCACGCGCGGGAGAGCGGGACCACGATCTCCGCCGTGGTCACGCGGGCGCTGACCGAGTTCTTGGCGCGGGGCCGCAGAAACAATCCCCGCAGGTGAACGACCGGGCGGTCGAGACGGAGTCCGTCTTCGGCCGTCACGCGGCCACGGAATTGTCAGTGGCCTACGCCATATTGGTGCCGCAGCGGCGGGCCCGCATCGTGCGGCCTGGCCAGGAAGGACGGCCGCAGCATGAGCAGCGCGGCGATCTACGCCCGGGTGTCCAGCGCCCGGCAGAAGAAGGACGAGACGATCGGGTCGCAGACCGCGGCGCTGCGCGAGCACGCCGAGCAGGCCCGGCTTGACGTCCCGGAAGAGTGGGTCTTCGAAGACGAGGGCCATTCCGGCGCGACGCTGGTCCGCCCGGCCCTGGAGGCGCTGCGGGACCTGGCCGCCCAGGGCTGCCTGGACGTGGTGCTGGTGTATTCCCCGGACCGGCTCGCCCGCAAGTTCGCCTACCAGGCGCTGCTGCTGGAGGAATTCGCCCGGGCCGGGGTCCGGGTGGAGTTCGTCAAGGGCCCGCGCGGCGACACCCCCGAGGACCAGCTGCTGGTCCAGTTCCAGGGCATCTTCGCCGAGTACGAGAAAGCCCAGCTGGCCGAGCGGTACCGGCGCGGCAAGGCCCACCGCGCCCGCACCGGGTCGGTGAACGTGCTGTCCGGCGCCCCGTTCGGCTACCGGTACGTCCGCAAGACCGACCTGGGCGGCGCCGCCTACCAGGTCCTCGAGCACGAGGCGGCGCTGGTGGCGGAGATGTTCCGCCGCTACGCCGACGACGGCGCCTCCATCGCGGACCTGGCCCGCTGGCTGACCGGCCAGGGCGTGCCCACCCGGACCGGCAAGAACCGCTGGGACCGCAGCGTGGTCTGGGCCATGCTCCGCAACCCCGCCTACGCCGGCCGCGCGGTGTTCGGCAAGACCATGGCCACCAGCGGGACGCCAGGGCTGAACCGGGTCGCCCGGCTGCAAGGACGGACCACGCCGCGGGCAGTCAAGACCGTGGACCGGCCGCGGGAGGAGTGGCTGGAGATCCCGGTCCCGGCCATCGTGGACGAGGTCACTTTCGCCCGGGTGCAGCAGCGGCTGGAAGACAACAAGCGGTTCGCCGCCCGCAACACCAAGGTCCCGTCCCTGCTGCAGGGCCTGGCCGCCTGCTCGGCCTGCGGATACGGCTACTACCGCACCTCGGCCCGCACCGCCCGGCGGAAGATCTACTACTACCGGTGCCTGGGCAGCGATGACTACCGCTACGAAGGCGGCCGGGTCTGCGGCAACCAGCCGGTCCGCGCCGACTACCTCGACACCGTCGTGTGGGACCACATCACCGGCCTGCTCGCCGACCCGGCCCTGATCCGCGCCGAGATCAGCAAACGGCTCGATGCCGCCCGCACCGCCGACCCGGCCACCCGGCAGCGCAAGCGCCTCGAACTCGAGCTGGCCAAGGCCGCCACCTCGATCACCGCCATGATCGAGGCATTCTCCGAGCAGCTCCTGACCATCGACGAGCTGCGCGCCAAGATGCCGCACCTGCGCGCCCGCCAGGCGAACCTGCGCGGCCAGCTCGACGCGCTCGACGCCCAGGCCGCCGACCGGGACGCCTACCTCACCCTCGCCGGCGACCTGGAAGGCTTCCTCGCCCAGCTGCGCGGCAACGCCGCCACCGCCACCGTCGAAGACCGCCAGCGGGTGCTGCGGCTGCTCGTCAAGGACGTCCTCATCGGCCCCGAGAAGATCACCATCCGGCACCGCATCCCCACCCGGCCAGGCGGCCCGGGCGCCCGGCAGCACGACCCCGGACCCGACACGGAGGGTGACCATCGCCGGGATTATCCATTGCGTTGGGGGCGTGATATCACCTTTGCTGTTGAATATCGCATTGCACGGGCTGGAGGAGGCCGCAGGCGTCCGCTACAAGACCGGCAGTCATGCCGGTGAGGTAAGGGACGGCTGCCCGGCGCTGACTAGATATGCCGATGACCTGGTCGTGTGCTGTCATTCCAGGCAGCAGGCCGAGCAGGTCAGGGCACGGCTTGCCGAGTGGCTGGAGCCGAGGGGGCTGGCGTTCAACGAGGCCAAGACTAGGATCGTTCACCTGTCTGAGGGGTTCGGTTTCCTGGGTTTTGACCTGCGCCGCCACCCCAACGGCAAGCTGCTCATCAAGCCGGGCGCCGACGCCATCAAGAGGTTCCGGAAACGGCTTGCTAAGGAGTTCCGCGCATTTCGCGGGGCCAGCGTCGCAGCGGTACTGGCGAAGATAGTCCCGATAGTGCGGGGCTGGATTTCCTACTACCGGACGGTGGTGTCGTCCAGGGTGTTCCGTGCCCTGACCGAATACCTGTGGAAGCTCACCTACAAGTGGGCGTGCTGGAGCCACCCGAACAAGCCGAAACGCTGGATCGTCGGCCAGTATTATCGGAAGTTCGACAAGTTCAGGAACGACCGGTGGGTTTTCGGCGACCGGGTTACCGGCGCCTACCTGCCGAAACCGGCCTGGACCGAGATCGTGCGGCACACCCTGGTCAAAGGCACGGCATCACCCGATGACCCCGCACTGGCCGGGTACTGGGCGCAACGCCGACGCAAGGTAAAACCCCCGCTGGATAACTACACCGTGCGCCTGCTGTCCAGGCAGGACGGCCGGTGCAGCCTATGCGGGGAAAACCTGATAACCCCCGACCAGCCACCCCAGACCCCTGAGGGCTGGGAACGCTGGTTCCTGTGGGTTACCAAGAAGGCGATCGTGGCGGACTACCTGGTCCACCACGACACGCCCACGGCCGCACGAAACAAGCGAACGCACCTCGTGCACGCCACCTGCCACCGGAGCAGGCAACCGCCCCGGCGGGCCGGAAACACCGTGATGCAGCAGACAACCTGAACCGCCCGAGTGGCTTGCTTGGGCCGCGTGCGCGGGAACGTGCATGCGTGGTCCTGAGGGGGCCCCGGCACGGCAACGTGCCGGGGCTACCCGGCGACCTCTGGGTTATGAGCACAGCGTGGCACCGTTCAACCCAGATCGGCATCTCACGCGCACGACCGGCGCGCTCCAGCAGTCGGGACATGACCGGGCTGACCCCGCGCAACGTGCGCGGGCCTGTTTGACGCTGGACCGCCAGAAGGCCCACGATGAGTACATAGACCTAGGGTGGATCACCGTCGACCACCAGATCATGGGCGGCGTTCCCTGCGTGACCGGATGGCAGAGCTGCTGCGCGCCGCAGGTCACGACTGTAGGCATGTCTACGAACTCGGCCTGGAGTCGCTTCACAAGGCGAGTAGAAGGTGGCGGAGAGTTGCCTGAGGCAGACAAAACGGCAGCATCGGCCTGGATGGTTACGCAGTTGGCGCGATTTGATCTCCGGATAGGACCTAGCCGAGCCTAGCCATCTCTGGGCTAGTCCACACTGCTCATGAGCATGGAAGTATCGGATACAGGCCCGTGAAGTCCCCTGTACGATACGCACATGCTGTCCTCTGTTAGGAAAAGATGCCACAGAAAAGCTACTGGGCGATTGGTGCCCGCTGCTGCTAGGCTTTACTGCCTCTCGGCCTAAACTCCAACAACGGGGACGCGTTGCGGCTCTCTTGCGACAGCAGTCACAATTCGGATGAATCTTGGCAACAGAGGATGCGGTGACAAGAAGTAAAGGCAAGACACCGGCACAGGCGTCTAATGGCCAGAAAAGCCACTCCCGCGACTTCGCCATAGCTGGAATCGGATTGGCGGCGGCCTTCTAGGGGCGATTATCGGCCTTGTTGCGACAATGCTGGCCACCTCGTCCACAAACAGCGATCAAACCAGCCTGCAAGTACGTGAGATGAAGCAGTCGCAATACGCGGCTACTTACAAGGCTATCGATCTCGAAATCACATCCATGGGCAACGCGCTTGAATTCCTGCAGAGAGAAGACGTTTCTGATGCCAGAAAAGAAGTGGAAAGCTATAAGGGTACGGATCAGGTGGTCGAAGAATTGGCAGCTTTGCCGCTAGTGGCTAATGCGCAGGTGCTATCTGCCGGGATCGGTTATCTCGAGAATCGCGAGAAGTTTATAACGGCAATATATTCTGCAGCGCTGGCTTTCGACTCAAAGCAAAGCGGGCGCCTAGCTAAAGTGGGGGTTGCCGAGAAAAAGCTTGCAGCCCTGCGGAACTCAGAAGGAGACCTCCTGGCCGCGATGCGGCTCGACCTCAATATTCCATCAGGATCGTAGCTCTATGTTTCTTCGTAAGTAATCGGGGAACCCGTGGGAGATCACGTTCTGGCGCCCGCTGAGCATGACGGAATGGCCCTCGGCGTCATGTGACGGAGGGCTACGGGCCGGCTTTGCGGGCTGCCGAGGTTACGGGCCGGGACCCTGGCGCTGGTCACTGGCGGGACGACGGCGGGCGCGTCCTTGGGGCGTCCAGGGCAGGAACGGGTCCAGGCCGGCTCCGGCCGGGGCGGCACCGCCGTGTTCGGCGCAGGCCTGCAGGTAGCCGGTCAGCAGGCCGAGGGGCTCGATGCCCTGCCGGGCGGCGGTGGCGGTGACGGTCCACACGTCGGCGGCCAGGTGAGCGGCCCATTGCGCCCCGGAGCCGTAGAAGTTCTTGCGGCCGATCACCGGGGTGCGCAGGGCGCGCTCGGCGGCGTTGTTGTCCAGCGGCAGCTGCGGCAGGTCCTGGTGGCGGGCCAGCCCGTCCCATTCGTTGCTGAGCGTGGCGATGACCTTGGCGGCGGCCGGGTGCAGCAGGCCCTTTCCGGCGTCGCTGGCCTGCAGGATGCGGTGCGCGTCGATGTCGGTGAAGGCCCGCTGCCAGCGGCCGGCGGCATCGGCGCGGGCGTCGGTGCCCGGCGTGGTGGCGGCCAGGGCGTGATGGGCCCGGTACAGCACCGCGATCCGCCCGGTCCACGCGTCGCACCACTCGCCGAGCGCCTCGGGGTGCGCGGCCCCGGCCCGCAGGAAATACCGCCGGATATGCGCCTGGCACCACAGCGGGTCGACGCCGTCGATGCAGGCCAGCGACTGATACGCCTTGTGGAAGTCCGAGGAGATGACCAGCCGCCGCCCGGCCTCCAGCGCGGTCTGCTCCCGGCCGGTGCCCAGCTGGCCGGCGGCGACATCGGCGCTGCGGGAGGTGTCCATCACGAACACGCTCGTCTCGGAGGTGACGAAGACCCACAGCCACCACCGGTGGCCGTCCTTATCCTCGACGTCCTCGAACACCTGCCAGCTGGTTAGGGGCGAGGGTTGTGTGGTTGGCGGTGGTTGAGAGGGCGCTGGGTTGGTAGGCTGGTAGGAGGGGGGGTGGGGGTAGCGGTAGGGTACGGTATTGCCGCTATCGGCGCAGCTTGACTGCGCGTGATGGCAGCCACGGCCAGCATGGTCGGTGCAGTGCCGGGGACGTCTCCCATCTCCAGCGGTGCCGTGCTAGCATGCGGATACCGCCACCAGGCGAAGTGATCCAGCATGCCGAAGGTGCCTTGGCGATCGCGTGCCGGAATAGTTAGCCAGCGTGATGACCTGGCCAGCCTGGTCAGCACGTATCCAGGTCGAGCGTGATGTCCTGCGGGTCAGGGCACGGATCTTCGCTCACGACCGGACGGGCCGGTCGTCGATGAAGGTGTAGACGTACCACTTGCTTGTTCCCCTCTTGCGGCGCCACTGGATGCGGAACCCCAAAAAGGGAAAACCCTCGCTGAGGTGCACCACGTGGGTCTTCGCCTCCGAGAGGCGGAGCCGAGCGCGGCGAGCACCGGTGATCTCCTCGCGCAGCGCCTCGGTGTCCTGCCGGGTGCCGTGACCAGCACCGCGAAATGATCCGCATAGCGGACATCCGGTAGTTCGGCAGTCCCTTGCGGCGCCGGGTCTCGCGCCTGCTTCCGGTGGACATCGCCCCGCCTTTCTCCACGGTGCCGTCAGGTGCTATCGAGCGCCGTCATGGCCACGTGAAGATGAGCGGGGACAAGATCCCGCCCTGTGGCGTGCCGGTGAGCGTGTCGCGGTACTCGCCAGTTCGGTGAGCACCCGGCCTGAGGAACGCTTTCACCAGCGCCAGCACGCGCTTGTCCTTGACCCTGGCCCGCACCGCTCTAGAAGAGCGCAGTGTGACAGGTTGTCGAAGGCCGCCTCGATGTCCGCGTCCAGCACCCAGCGGTAACCCCGGGTGCCGTAGAAGTGGATCTCGGCGATCGCGTCCTGGGCTCGCCGTTGGCCGGACCCGTACGAGCACAGCTTGAAGTCCGCCTCGAAGATAGGCTCCAGCACTAGCTTCAGCGCAGCCTGGACAACCCTGTCCGCGATGCGAGGTATCCCCAGCTTGCGGAGCTCCGGACCCTCCTGGCTTGGGAATCAGGCGTTCCCGCACCGGCAGCGGCCGGAACGAGCCGTCCTTGAGGGCGGCCCGCAGGTCATCCAGGAACCCGGGCACGCCCACTTCCTGCTCGACATACGACGCGGTGATGCCGTCGATGCCGGGAGTGTTGCGCCCTTGTTGCCCGCGACCGGGCGAACGCCACGATCAGCGTCGCGGGTCAGCGCGAGATGAACAGGTCATCAAACCGGCGGCCAGGATCAGCCGCCGCCCACCGGTGAGCGGCCGTATCGCTACCCGCGACCACGGCCCTTCAGCCGGCGGAGCGTCGCTGTTCAGCGGCGCGTCTGCGGCATGACAGTCTCCTCCCTCTCGTACCGCGCCGCCCCCCCATGTGCGCGGGCCCGGCTCGGAGTACTACGGCGGCCCGCCCCGCCCGGCCCGTCAGCGGTCGGCGCGCCTATCCCCGCGCGCCGGGCCGAGCCCGCGCGCAGGGAACCGGCACCAGGCGCCCGCGCACCATGCGCGCCGGAGTAGGAGCCCCTCTGCCCCAGCGCCTCGCCACGACGCCGCAACCCACCGTGCCCCCCCGCACGAACCCCGGAGCCCAACCCCCCGACCACCCCCCCCCACCCCAGACCCACCGAACAAACCCCCCACCCCCCCCCCCACAAAAAAAAAAAAAAAAAAAAAAAATCATCGGCATGCACGTGCCCGGCGGTCCGGCCGTGCGCGGCGATCGCCTCCGCCCACGGCGCGATCAGCGGCGCGACCTGCTTCAGCGCCCCGCACAAGGTGCCCGCCGCCACCTCCAGCCCGTCGGCGGCCAGCGCCTGCACGATCCGGTGCACCGGCCGGCCCAGCACATGCTTCTCATGCGCCAGCCGGGCCAGGAACCCCGCGGTGAACAGGCCCTTCGGCACCGGCCGGGCCGCCGGCGGCGCGCAGGCCGTCGCCGGGCCCGGATGAGAACACCGCCGCCGGTAACGGCGCCGCCGCCACACGATCCGGGTGATCTTCACCCGCCAGCCGGTCTGCTCACTGTCCTCGGTCCCGATGAACTCGAACGGCAGCCCGCACTCCGCGCAGCACTGCTGGCCGGCATCTGCCTCGATGAACCGTTCCTCGGTCTCCAGATGCGCATAGTCCCGCCGCCCGTGACCAGGCCCGCCCGGCCGCTGCCCCCGCTTACCCCGCTTACCCGCGCCGCCCGGGTGATCGCCGCCCTCCCGACCGGTCCTGCGTAAGGGCGCGCCCTTCTCCGACGACGAGCCGAACAGCAACCCGCTCAGCGTCGTCACGCTCTCCTGCAGCCTGGCCACCTGCCCGGCCAGCTCAGCCACCCGCTCGGTCAGCCCGGCATTCCCCGCCCGCAGCTCCGCTGCCAGCGCCTCGGCCCGCCCGGCACGGGCACGCCAGTAACCAGCCTCAACATCCTCATCGATCACCGCCGCAGGCACGCGACCCAGCACACATCACCACACCAGCCACGTCACGCATCAAACCCGGCGTGTCGCGACCCAGGCGGTGTCCCCCGCCCCACGGGATCACCGATTACTTACAAGCAGGCTACGGAGAATCGATTTGCCGCGGCGGTTACGGCTATCGGGAGCCAGTCTGCAGCACAGCAGGTGGCAGGACTGACGCTTTTGCAGAGAAGTGTGGTCTCTCAAGTAGAGGCGGCAGCCGGAAATGCAGACTCGCAACAAGATGCATACGACGCATACGCTACCTCCCTCGGTATCCTAGACGTATATCTTCGCAGCAGTACTACCGTCGGCCAAGCGCCTCAACTTAAAGATATATACGCAGCTAATGAACTCAAGATCCTTTTGAATATGAACGCCGATGTCAATAAAATGGGCAATGGGAGAAGGCCGGCAATTGATCTATCATTTGTCGGGTTGTCTGGTGTGAGCTGGCCAAGAATAAACTTTAGCCTGCTCAGTGCCGCTTTCATGCCCGGGATTGATCTAAGTGGCGCTAATCTCGTCAACTCCCGATGGGGGCATGCGACTCTAACGCACTCCCAGTTTAGATGTGCTGATCTCCAGGGAGCCGATCTGCGCTTTGCCGATCTCAGGCGATCCGATCTCCGTGGTGCCAACTTGAGCGGAGCCAAGCTTCCGCCGGCTGCTGAACTGAAGGGTGTTAAGACCCAAGGCATATTCGGCAATCCGACAGGCCTGGCGGTAATCAATCCCGCTCATTCATGGAAATTTGGAGGCTGCCCAAGCTAGCCAACCACGATACACTGTACGCATCCTAGGGCAATTATAGCGGATACGCAATCTAATGATGGCGTATCCGGTCAGCATTATTATGCGGAAATTGGACGTCCGCTCATCGGCATGAGCGGTAGGCGACGCCCATGCCAAGTTACGCAGTCAACGAGCGGTGATGCACCTCAAGACGATCATGATCACCGTAGCAGAGGCGCGCATGCTGGAGCCGCGCCGTCAGACGATCAGTGGACACCGTTAGCTGACAAGCAGCCCGGCACTCTTGCCCGCGACCTGCTTGCCGTCTCGCCAGACGATGACCCCGTTCACCATCACGAGATTAACCCCCGCCGCTTCCATCTGCGGCGCCCCGTAGATAGCCCGGTCCCCGATCCCCTGCGGCCCGATCACGCACAGATCCGCGGCCAACCTCGCCGCCACCCGCCCCCGATCCCGCAGCCCGTACACCTCCGCAGCATTCGCCGCCAGGTGTCGCGCCACCTGCTGCCACCCAGCCTCGACCCCGTCCGCCAGGTAATATCCGGCGAGCCGGGAAAACGCT
Organism: uncultured Actinomycetes bacterium; assembly: GCA_963829725.1. Taxonomy (GTDB): domain Bacteria; phylum Actinomycetota; class Actinomycetes; order Streptosporangiales; family Streptosporangiaceae; genus RYN-230. Next base: position 25,181 of record CAWHJW010000007.1, read on the forward strand.
CCATAACCACGAGGATGCGGATGTTGCCCCTGGTAGATCCCATCCGATCCCGCGCACTGCCGCTTATTTCGCGCCAGCCACTCCAGGTGCTGCTCAGCCAGTGTCGGCCGGTCCAGATGCGCCCCCACGTTCAGCTCAGTGCGCAGCATCAGGTCCAGCACCCACTCCCCCGCCGACCGTGCACCATCCACAGAGGCCGCCGCCACCACGGATTGCCCGGCGAACCGCGCGAACGACTCGGGCAGGCACCCCAGGTACAGGTCCGCCAGATACTCCTCGGTGACCTTCTCACTCGACAGCAGCACCGCCCGCTGCCTAGGGTCCGCCAGCGCGGCCAGCGTCCCCTCCGGCCCGCCCGCCTGCACCTCCGGTGGCAGCAGCAGCACGGCCAGGATCGTGCTGGACTTCCGGTACGGGTACATGTCATAGGTGATCGCGACGCCCGCGTCCTCGGCCGCCTTGAACGCCGCCTCGATCGGCGCGGGCGCCCCCCACAGATGGCTGGCATGCACCCGCACCCCGGCCGCCTGCCCCACCGCGGCCAGCTCCCCCAGCCCCGCAGCGACGCCGGTCCCATACGCCCGGAGGTGGGAGACATACGGCCGCCCCGCCGATGCCAGCGGCCGCGCCATTTCAGCGACCTCATCCACCGCGCCGAACCGGCTCGGCACGTAATCCAGCCCGCTAGACAGTCCCACCGCCCCACCAGCCAGTGCACCCTCGACCTCGGCACGGGCAGCAGCCCGCTCGGCTGGCTCCAACGGCACAGAAGACAACCCAGCGACGTTATGCCGGATCGTTCCCTGCGACGCCAGCACCGCCACGTTCTGCACCAGCCGCCCAGCCACCGCGTCCCGGTACCCGGCCACGCTCAACGACCTCGGCGGTGACAACGCCCCATTGACCGGCGCGAAATACAAGTTCAGGAACCGCGCGGTCGCCTCGCTGGCGCCGATCCACGACTCCCCGTCCTGCCCTGCGACCAGTGTCGTCACGCCCTGGGCCAGCGCACCCGGCACAACACCGCTGTCCAGCAACGGCCCCTCGGCATGCGCGTGCGCGTCGATGAACCCCGGGCAGATCACGCTGCCGGCCGCCAGGTCGACCACCTCGCAGTCCCCCGGCGACCCGTCCACCCCGCCGACGGCGCCGACCTCTCCCGAGCCGCCCGCTCCCCCGACCGCGGCGATCACAGAACCCTCGATCAGCACGTCCGCGCGCCGGATGGTGGTACCGATCCCGTCGGCGATCATTCCTCCGCGAAGCAAGATCCGTGCAGTCACAGGTTGATTTCCCATCCGTCCCGGTTGGCTAGGCCCTGCTCTGCGAACAACCAGAAATCTACCTGCGGCTGCGCTGAACGTCCCTCGTGCCACGGCGCGGGGCCGAGCCGTTCCGCGACGTCGTGCTGGGCCTGGCAGAACGCCGCGGACAGCTCACCGCGCCCCCGCGGCCGCCGGGACGGACTCGGGTACGGGCACAACTCCAGCGGGCAGTCCCGGGGACACCCCGTCGTCATGTACTGCCGCCGGCGCGCCGGACGGCGGATGCAGGCGGGCAGCTGGCTGGTCGTGCCCAGCAGCTGCCACTCGTGATCCGACCACGGCTCGGCGCAGTAGACCAGGTTGAGCAGCAGGCTCACGTCGCCGAGCAGCCGCATGGCCTCGTCGTTCAGCTGGTAACCGGACCGGCCCATATCCGACTCGGCCAGCCAGCAGAACGCCGCTGCCTCGCTGCCCGCCGTCAGCCCGTCCCGGGTGATCCGGGCGGTCTCCCGCACCAGCGGATGCGGATCCCCCGAAGCCGCCGCCTCCAGCACAGACTCGGCTGACTCAAGCAGCCCGGCCTCCGACGAAGCCTGCCGCCCAGCCGCCGACGCCAGCCGGATCCCGACGGCGTGCACCAGGCAGACTCGCGAGTACCAGAACCGCAATCCTGACCGGAGCAGCCCGATGGCCCGCTCATCGGCGGGCAGGTCCGGGGATGCCCATGCCGCGAGCTTGAACCCCCGGGCCAGGGAGATCTCGAACATCAGCGGGTTGTGATCGCTGCGAGAGGCCAGCCGCAGGCCACGCACATACAGGTCGTCACCGTGACCCGAGGGATCCACGGTGGCCAGGTGCGGGCAGAACCACAAGGCCAGCCCGAGCTGATGTTGCACCCCCGTGCGCTCCGGTGATTCCGCCTGAGCGATCCAGGCCTCGGCGGTGGGCTCGATTAGTCCCCACGTTCCCCGCCTGATCAGCGCCAGTGCAACGCTGGTCGGCGGCAGACGGGCAGTCAACCGATCCGGCGCGCAGTTCGCAGAAGCTGGCGGCCCGAGAGGGGGGCGGGCGGTGGAGGGGGGGGGGGGGGGGGAGAGGGGGGCCGGGCGGGTGGAGCGCGGCGTTGTCCGGGATGAGCAGGTTCGAGTTGCGCCTCCCAGTGGCCGCTGACGATCACGGGCTGGCACCGGAGCCACCGCCGTCTGCCTCGACAGCCGGGGCGGTGATCAGCTCAAAGCCGAGGAAGATGAATATCAGCAGGCCTACGACGATCCAGAAGATGCCGTCACCCTGCTTGTCTGAGGGAGCGTCCAGGCTGGCGTAGCCATTGGGGGCGGGAAGGTAGTAGACGGGAAGACGTGTCCCGACTGCCAGGGGATTATCGAAGCCTTGTGACACGAACGTCACGGGCCTGCTGCCAGCAGGCTGGTACCGGACCGTGATGCTGTACTCGTTCGACCAGCAGTTTTCGCCGCAGTAGGCCTGGTACTCACTGACGGCGGTGACTGTGCCGGTGGTGGTCCGGTGATGGGCGGCGAAGTTGTCGGCGTACATCAGGTAGAGCACGCCGCCGGTGAGACTGGCCGTCGCGAGAACCGCGACGGCAGCCCTGGCCCGTCCCGGGTGGGCGAGCCGCCACTTGTGACGCTGTCTGGCTCGTGCGGCACGCCGGCGCCGTATCGCTAGCCGGACAGGGCCAGCCTCCCCGGTCGCGGCGACCCAGAGGGTGAACAGTGCCTGCAGCCCGCCGCCGACCAGCGTGAGAATCACGCAGATGGTGAAGATGACGCCGTTGGGAGCGCTGGAGTAAGCGACAGCTTCTGCGGTGAGGGCGGCTGTGTAGACTCCGGCGGAGATCCACAGGGCACCGGCGTGAGCACGGCGCAGGTGGCGGAACATCACTGCCGCGGCCATGAACGCGACCGGGGTACCGAGGCCCAGTGTCGCCCAGGGCGTCACCGCGAACACGATGCCAGCGGCCACCCAGCAGGCCCGGCGCCCCCTGCGGCGGGCACGGCCGCTGCCTGCCGGGGTAGCCGGCCCGTCAAGCAGTGTCACGAGCGGATCCAGGCCGCTGCGGGATGGCTAAAATAGGTGTCCCCATTCTGCGAGTGCCGCGTATGTACCGCAGAAAACGTTACGATCTTCTGCGTCTGCAACGGCAGCTTCAACTCGCTCTGGGTGAGCCGCGACGTCGTCGCTCCCAGTTCGGGCGAACGAACCCTGCGGAGGATACGGACCTAACATAGGTCCACGGTGGAACGTGGGCTGCTGAACCCTCAGAGGCGAACGTCCCCTGTTGAAGAGAATCGTTCACCTAATGCAAGTCATATCAGGAATCAAGATGAGCAGCGCATGATCCAGGTGACCCTGGACGTGGGGACACTGTTCTCGGCACGACAGAGCGCCGGGTCGGACACTGCCGACCACGCGGGCAGGATAACGCAGAACAGCCGGATCTGCGCGCCGCAGTCAGCCACAGCAGCCGACAGGGCTGTCGTGCATATCGGCGGTTACTCGTGCACTGGCGAGATCAGGGCCGATCACACAGCCTGTAGCGGACCAGGGGCCGCTGCGTTGCTGGACCGTCGGCTCTGCGTCCGGCGCCGGGACAGAGTCCTGATGGCCGTTGTCAGTGCTGGTGGGCCTGGCAGAGCCAGTAACCGTCGCTGACCTCATACTCGTCCAGGCCGTCGCCGGTTAGCCAGCTGCCGGGCCCGGCGGCCAGGACCACGATGCGCCGCCAGCCGGCGGGCACCTGGATCTTCTCGTCGTCGTCCGCTAGTTCAGCGACTGCTCGTGCGTGACAGCGCGAGCACGTCACCGTCTTGCCGCTCGGCACTGAACCTCCCCTGGCTGTACGGATGCCTTCCATCATCCGATAGCTCGAACACTTGAGCGCAGTCGGCCCCCAAGGAGATCGCCCGTACGAGCAGGACCGCGAAACAGGCCCAATTTCAGCCGTGACCTCCGGCTTATGATCGCACCGGACGATCTGGTCCCGCGGTCAGGACCGGCCTACTTCCAGGCGCCCAGCCTGTGGCCGGCGTCGGTAATCAGCCTTCCGTGAACGTTATTCAAAACCTTCAATAATTGAAGCACCTCGGCTCCGGCCTGTCGCTGTAAATAACAACGGTTCCCCTGGAAAAATGGAGAGTTCCCTCCAAAGAATTCCCATGCCCAGGAGAACCGTTGCGGTACTATCGTACTACAGGCTTAATGCTCTCGCAGATGCAAGAACTCACCTGCCGCGTCAGCCAAGCGCTGGCAGATCCCTGGCGTAAAGGAACCGGGCGGCCGAAATCATGCGGGCTGTATGCGGCGGTGGAGATCGCGTGCATGTATCTCCGGCAGAACGGAACCCAGGAATTCCTGGGCGACATGAGAAACGTCTCGCAGCCGACGGTATCGCGGATCGTGACAACGCTCGTGCCGATAGTCAAAGCGGTCCTGGAGGAGTTCGTCCCTGCCGCGGAAGATGCCATCGAGATGGCCAGCGGCCGGGTGTGCCTGGTCGATGGCACCATCACTCCCTGCTGGTCCTACGAGGAGCACCACGAGCTGTGGAGCCGCAAGCACGGCACCACCGGGTTCAACGCGCAACTGGTGTGCCTGCTTAACGGGAACGCGATTTACATTTCTGATCCGCTTCCAGGGAAAACCCATGACGCAGCCGCGTTCGCCAGCACGCCGGTCGCGGAGATCATCCGGAACTCTGGCGGAGGAATCGGCGACAAGGGATATCAGGGCAGCGGGATGGTCACCCCGCGCAAGAAACCGCCGCGCGGCGAGCTTGCTGCATGGGAGAAGAAATACAACGCCGATGTCTCGTCACTGCGGGCGCCAGTTGAAAGGCTTGTTGCACATTTCAAATCCTGGCGGATTCTCCACACTGACTACCGGCGCCCGTACCGCACCTATCACGACGCGTATGATGCCGCCCGCGGATTGTTCTTCTTCTCGCTCACATGGGGTTTTGAATAACGTTCCGTGCTGCCATCGATGCCTTGCAATGCGGCACCTTCGCCTGCCCCCTGGTCACGGCAGGCCGGCATCGCCGGCGCCGCCGTTTCGCTGGTGGCGGCCGCCGACTTGCTGTGCAAGCCCGCGAGGCGGTTCACTGCCCGGCCCGCCAACGGCAGGTAGCCCGGTCAAAGCAGCCTTCGTTGCCCGCCACGTCCTTCACCCGCCACACCAATGGCGGCAGACGCGGACGTTCTGCCCGAGGGCGCCAATGCATAAACATACGGGATTGGCCATTCGCCCGTTGAACCACAACTTGGGCGGCTAGGCGGCCAGCTACGCGAAACCCGGTTAGTAACCGCGCCGAGCCGTTCTGCGCGGAGCGCCGACCTCGGTTCTTATCAGACCCTGGCGTCCATATCTCGAAATTCGGCGCGCTCAAAGGCCTGTTCGCCGCCGGATTTGGGCGGCGGTCACGAGTGCGCCCCACGGCACCTGCCGGTTCACAGCGATGTTCCTGTCGGCGCGGCCTGCTCGCTCACCCAGATCCTCTTCATTCGGCCCGTAGCACAAGGGCGGTCGGCGTCCGGGCGGCGATCCGTCCGGGGATGGCGGCTGCCAGGTTCGCCAGGACAAGCGCCCCGAGCGCGACCACCACGACCTGGAAACCCGGCACCGAGGGCTCGGGGACGGCGTAGATGTCACGGGCGAAGAGGTCCCAGAGCCACCGCCCGAGGGCGATCCCGGCCGGCACGCCGGCGACGACCCCGGTGATCGCCGCGACCGACGCCTGCCAGGCAACTGCCGTCGCCAGCTGGCGCTGCGTGAAGCCGAGGGTCTTGAGCAACGCCAGGTCCCGCCGGCGGCGCCGGACCGAGGCGGCGAGGGTAAGGCCGAGGGCCGCGACAGCGCCTGCCGCCAGTCCCGAAGCCAGGATCACGGGAGTGGCACCCGTCGATTGGTAGTTCACGATCTCCGCGGGCCGCTGGACACCGAGCACGTCGACGGAATCGCCGGTGCTGCTGGGGTCGGCGGCCAGGACCTTGTTCGCCGCGTCGGCGATCCGCTGCAGCGAATCCAGGCCGGCAGCGGGCGTCACGCCGCTGCGGAGCCGCACGACGTCGATAGCCGGGCCGTCCAGGTTGGGGTCGGGGCTGGTGGTTGCCCGCCGGAACGCCGCAGGCTCGATGTCCGTGGCGAACAGTGCCCCGGTCCCCATCGAGGGGTGGAGGGTTCCGCTGGTTCCGATGGCCGGCATGGTGGCCGTGCCCACGATCACCAGGTGGGTCGGCGGGATGTAGACCGGGGCGTCCTGCGGGCTTCCGTAGCTGACGACGACGGTGTCGCCGACCTTCTTGTGCAGCGCGGCGAGGGTGGCCGCGCCGAGGACCACCTGATTGCTCGCATCCAGCGGGTGCCCCGAGAGAATGGGCGGGCTGAGGGCGGCGTGCGTCTGTCCGTCCAGCTCCGGGACGGTCTGGCCGTCGATCTGGGCATCGCCGTAGTTAAACCCCGTCCACGCGGCCACGTCCGGATCGTGGTCGAGGAGACGACCTGCTATAGGGGGGACGTCCCCGCCTCCGGTGGTCTCCGAGATGGCGTAGTTCCAGTTCCACCCGTACAGGGCGGGGTGGGAGTTGAGGGTGGCAAGGCCGCTGCCGAAGGTGACGGTCGCCACCACGACCACCACCGCCAGCACGGCCCCGGCGAGCACCGAGCGCACCGGTACCGCGGTCCGGCCGTGGCCTGGCTCGAGCGAGAAGCGCAGACCGGCCACGGCCGGCGCCGGGAGACCGGTCCTCTCGGCCGCGCTGACCATCCTCGATGCCCGTTCGGCGGGCTCGTGCCGGTCGCCGCAGGATCTCGTGGCCCTCCGGTAGGCCAGCGCAACGGTGAGGGCACCCAGGCCGGCGACCAGCACCGCAAAACCCGCGCCGAGCACCGTCCAGTTGAACGGCGAACCCTGGCGAGGGATCCACCTGACGCACCGACCCGATCGGTGTCAGCGGCGAGAGCGCCACGGCGACGCCGGCGGCCGCCACCGATCCGAGCACCACCGCGCCCAGCAGGCCAAGCCCCGCGTCCACTGTCATCGTCACCGGATCGGCGCCGAGCGCTCGCAGGACACCGAGGTCCTCATCGTCCGCCCACAGCCCCCGGCTGATGGCCAGGCCGGCGATCAGCAGGGCAGCGGCACCGGCGATGGCCCCGAACACGCCGAGCGCGATCGCCCCGGGCTTGCTGGCCCGCTCGACCTGCCCGGTGACCACCGACGTGACGTGGAAGGCGTGGGTGGTGCCCCGGGGCAGCAAGTGGATGATCTCCCGCTCCATCGCCGGCACGTCCTGGCTGCCGTGTTCGAGCCGCAGCCCGTAAATCGGCAACGTTTCGCTCGAGCGCAGCCGCCGGGTGAGGGCCGGCGTCATCAGCACGACAGTCGGGTAGCGGTCGACGTCGTCGCGGGCCACCTGGGCCGGGAACACGACGAGGCCGACGAGCCTGACCGAGACCCGGGCTGCGGGTTTGGTTGTGGCCGGGCTGAACGCCGGGGAGCTCGCCTGCGCCACCGTGTAGGCGCCGAACCGGACGGTCTCACCGACGTGCCAGCCGCTGAGCTTTGCCGCCTCCGCCGTGGCGACCATCTCATCGGCGCGACCGGGGTCGGCCATCCGGCCCTCGGCCACGCTCACGCCGTCCTGGCGGAAGTACATGCCGCCGTCGCTGCCGGCGACGTTTACCTTATTGCCCAGGTAGGCGGATGCGGATGGAGCGGGCTTCCCGCCCGGCCCGAGCGGGAGGAGCAGAAGCGTGGGAGCGCTGGCGACGTGCCGCACATGGGGAAGGCGCGCCAGCCGCCCGGTCAGGTTCGCCGTCGCAGCGCCACTCAGAGATTCGCCGAGGTTCCAGATCTGGGCCTGCATGTCCGAAGTGCCCGTGGCGGCGAGATACGCCGGGAAAGCGGACTGCGTTCGCCGTGCGCCCGCCATCGCTCCCATCGCCACGCCACCTACCAGCCCCACGAAGAGAACCACGGCGAGGTAGCCACCCCACCGCATGTGCAGGGTGGCGCGGACACGGTAAAGGGCGGCACGCCACACCCGCCCGGTCACGGTGAACCAGCGGGTCGCTGCATCCCACCCCGATCTGACTCTGCCAGCGCCATCGAAACCCCCTCTGATTGTGGCTCAGCCGGGGCCCGGAGCGGAGGGGGGCCAGCCGGTGCCTCCGGCCTCGTGCCAACACCACCAATGCCAGGGCCGCGTGCCTGGTTGAACGGCGATTGACGCCCGGCCGCGGATAGAAGACTTCCTGGCCCTCATGGGGCCGGCCATCCAGAACTTGCCGTTCTGTGTCGCTCCGTCACGGTGAACTCGCCATCGACAGTCGGCGCACACCCCGGCTGGCTCTACGCGTCCATATGAAAAGGTCGGGCAGCAATTGCCGCAGCAGCATAAGGAGGCTGGCTAATCATCAGGGTTATCAGAAACTCTCCAGCACAAGCTTTGCTGATCCCCATCTCGATTGTTTTATTAACTTTCTAATTCGGCCCGGCGCGCCTAAAAGACAACGGCTCCTCATATCGGTAGAAAGGAGGTGCTAACCAAAACCCTCAACCGATGGAGGAGCCGTTGCGTTACCATCGTACCTTCGGACTGAATGCCGAACAACTCGATAAGCTTGAGGAACGTATCGAAGACATTCTGCCCGAGCCCTGGGATAAGGGAACCGGACGGCCGAAGAGCCTCTCGCTGCGGGAAGCGATCATGGTCACGCTGCTCTACAAGCGGCAGAACATCATCGAAGAAGTCATTGCCGATCTTTTCGGGATCTGCCAGGGCACCGTCTCCGACATCATCACACAATTCAACCCACTGATCGCGCAGGCTACCGAAGAGTTCCGCCCGGGCCCAGAGGAAGCGAAGCAGATGACCAGGGGCCGGTTGGCGCTGGTGGACGGCACGTTGTGGCCGTGCTGGTCGTGGGAGGGCGCCCCTGAGCTGTGGGCCGGGAAATACGGCACTACCGGTCATGGCAGCGGCCGTGCTCTTCGCCGAGATCGGCGATGTCGGCCCCTGTGGCTTCGAAGATCCGCAAGCCGAGCAGGCCCAGCATGGTGACCAGCGCGAAGTCGGACGGGTTCGGGGACTCCCGTGCGGCGGTGAGCAGGGCCTCGAACTGCAGGTGCGTGAACCCCAAGGTCGGTGACTCCGGCGGAACGGAAGGCCGGCGGACGTGCTCAGCGGGTGAATGCTCCAGCAGCCCGTCGATCACGCAGGTCCGGTAGAACCCGGCGGTGACCGAGAACCGCCGTGACACCGTCGAGGGCTTGAACCGGCGGACCTCCTGCATCCACCGGATATACAGCTCCAGGTGAGGGCGGCGGGCGGCCAGCGGGTCCAGGCCGTGCTCTGCGCACCAGGCGAGGTAGCAGCGCAGGTCGGACTCGGTGTGGTAGCGGGAGGTGCCTTTGAAGCGGGCCAGGTAGGCAGCCACCGCCAGCCACAGCTGATCGGTGAAGGGCACCAGGTGACCGGATGGGGCAGAGGACGGCCCAGTGAAGTTCTTCATGACCAGACGCTGCGCCTGCTTCTCCCAGCAGTGAAGCCCGAACGTATCCGGCGCGGCAATTGAGGATGCTGCGTGGCCGGGCTAGCCAGGGCGAGCATGCCTGCGGAGGATGAGGGGCATGGCACGCGGCGGTCCGGGTGAGGCTGGCCAGGTTGAGGTGCCCGATCTGGTTGGGATGGCCGTGCCGGAGGCCAGGCGGAAAGGCCATGAGGCTGGCCTGGTAGTCGTTTCGGCCGATCCCGACGGACCCCCGCTCGGCGGGCTCACCTGGCTAGGCACCTGGATTGTCACCGCTCAGCACCCGGCGCTCGGAGCCCGGCTGAGCCGGTGGGACAATCTGGTGATCGAGTTCGGCGAGCGACGCGGCGGCGAAGGCGCGGGAGACCGGGAGCCACGCATCCCGTTGCCGGATCCAGGAGCGCTGGCTGCTGAACTGCCGCCACCAGTTGAGCCCGGGAACCCATGACCCGGGTATTGGCCTGCACTCCACTCAACCGGAGTACCACTTACCCGGTCGGCGGCAATAGCGGCGTTGCGGCGCGCCTCGCGCCGTGGGACCGTGCGAACGCTTGCCGGCATACCCGGCGCTGGCGTGAGGCGGGCTCGGCTGGGATCAGGAAGGATGAAGCGGACGGCGCGATCGGAATCAGCGTGCCGGTTCCCGACCGAGCGCGGCGGGCGGCCTTGGGATGACAGGGGTGACCATGGCAGAGTTCCTTTCCAGCGAAGGCATCAGGCTGGCCTACGACACTGCGGGCGCGGGTGATCCCCCCATCATCTTCGTGCACGGGTGGTCATGCGATCGCTCGTATTTCGCGCCGCAGTTCGAGCATTTCGCCGTGAGCCATGCTGTCGCCGCCATGGACTTGCGCGGGCATGGCGACAGCAGCCGGCCCGATCCTGGCCCTGGCTGCTATGACATTGACGTCCTGGCCGGTGATGTGCTCGCCCTCGCCGGGGCGGCCGGATTCAGCAGGCCCGTTCTGGCCGGCCACAGTCTCGGGGCACTGGTAGGACTGGCCTGTGCTGCCCGGCCTGGAGCCATCCGCGCCTTGCTGATGGTTGAGCCAGCGCCGATCACGAACACGAAGGCCAAGGCGTTCTTCCGTGACTCCTTTGCCGCCGTCAGCGCGGATGACGACCGGTCGTGGCGCACTGCCTTCATCGAAGGGATGTTCCTGCCCACCGATGCGGCCCGCCGGGCAGCCATCATCAAGGAAATGCGCGGAGTCCCCCCGGGGATCGCCGCCGCGCTCATGCGTGCCATGGGCGAGTTCGACGGCGCTGGTGCGCTCCGCAAGGCCAGTGTCCCGGTGCTTTCGATCGGTTCGGCCGTCCCTGCCAACAAGTCAGCTGATCTGCGCAGCCTCTGCCCGCCGATCACTATCGGCCAGACTGTCGGAGCCGGTCACTTCATCCAGCTGGAAGTCTCCGAGCAGGTGAATGCGATGATCGAACGATTCCTCGCCATCAACGAGCTATCCCCACATGCCTAGCAACTTCGCCACCACCCAGTGCAAATCCGGACAGTAGCACGTATCCGGCCTGCTCCCAGCACGATCATCCAAGAGCCCGGCGCCCGACCCGTCGGCGGCATGACAGTGCGTTTCTCTGGTGCGAGCGGTCGTGAATACACGTGCAGCGCGCATCGGCCAGGGGGCCGCCGACGGATTCCTGGCGGATCGTCAGCTGCGCGCTCAGCCGCCTGCATCACCATCAGCCGCGAGCTGCCCGGCTCTGGGGGCGCCGGGCAGTTGTGCATCGCCGGCGCCCGGCACATGCGGGGATGGTCACCAGCGTCCGGCCCGTGCGATGGGCGCTGGCGGTGAGTACTGTCACGAGCGTCGGTTGCGGGCAGCAGAGCTCTGCCGGGCAGGAGCATGAAATGGACTTCACCAGGCTGACGGAATCCGGGGAGTACCGGCATCAGCGTGAGGAGCTGCGGGTCGCCGAGCTGGACCTGATCGATCATGTCGAGCGGGTCGCCGCGTTGCGGCGAAGGCTGCCCGCCGGCACCGTCGTCGACGACTACGAGCTGATCGATGTCGCCAGCGGTGACCACGCACGGCTTTCCGGTTTGTTCAGCGCCCCAGACCGGGCGCTGGTGCTCTACCACTTCATGTACGGCAAGGCCCAGACGGAGCCCTGTCCGTTGTGCACGATGTGGATCGACGGGTACAACGCGGTGGCACCCCACCTCACGCAGAACGTCAACTTTGCCGTGGTCGCCGCCGCCGAGCCTGATGCCGTCAGCGCCCACGCGCAATCGCGTGGCTGGAGCAACCTGCGCCTGCTCAGCGCCGCCGGCTCGACGTTCAAGTACGACCTCGGCAGTGAGGAGGCGGACGGCACGCAGACCGAGTGGATCTCGGTGTTCACCCGCGGCGGTGACGGTAGCGTGCGTCACGTCTACTCTAAGGGCGCGCAGCTGGCCGACGACCGGCGCGAGCGCGGGATCGACCTCCTCAGCCCGGTCTGGCACCTGCTTGATCTCACGCCAAACGGCCGGGGCGACTGGTATCCCTCCCTGACCTACTAGCTGGGCGGTCCTCGGCGGCCGGCAACCAAGATCACCGCTATGGGCCGTCAGGCTGGTGCCGTGCTGTGCCCTAACGCCGGACAAACGGATGCTCATCTCGAACCGTCGGATGGGAAGCGGCGATAGTCACCCGCGGACACCTCGATCTGGACGCTCGGGGAGCGGCATGACCGGGTGGTGCCCGGAGCGGGCACATCGCCGCCCGGTAGCAATACGGTGTCGACGCCAGGCTTCATGCCGGGCATGCTGAAGATGGCGAACGCCGGAAAGTGAACGGATCATTCGGTGCCTGTTACCCGGCCTTACAGGAGGTCTGATGCCCGTCATCGTCGTGACCCGGCTCCGGCTGAGTGATCCGGCGCTGTTCGATGAGTTCTTCGCCTCGGCCGTCGCCGTGACGGAGCAGGCGAAAAACTCCGATGGCAACCTTGGCGCAGATGTTCTCGCCGACGCGAACAACGTGTTCTGGACACTCACCGCCTGGCAAGCACGCGGCCCGATGCAGGCCTTCGTCGGCAGTGAACCGCACCTGACCACGATGGCTCGCCTAGACGACTGGTGTGACGAGGCGACCTTCGCCGACTGGGAGCAAAGCAGCCCCGCCGGCCTCCCCGACTGGCAGACTGGCTACGACCACCTCATCGCCGACGGTCAGGTCGCGAGTCTCACGCACGCGTCAGACGCACATCAAACTCGCGCCTTCCCCGCACCCGTGACGGCTCCCTAACGCGATCATCGCGGGCGGTCACTGATCCACTGACTGGCTCGTTGACGCTAGATACCCCGGCTCCCATGGTCAGGCGATCGGGGACATGTGAGTAAGTACCGCCTGTCTCTGCCGCTTGCCCTTGGCTGCAGCGGCTCGGCGCCAGGCACGATAGACGTATTGTTTTAATCATGGCCGAATGGTGGTCGATCGAGGTGCTGCACGGCGAGTTCTCGGCTTTCCGGTGGCAGGAGCAGCACGACTCTGCCTTGATCGAGGCCGTGCTGACCAACGGCGCCGTAGACGGGTCCTGGCACGCCGATAGCTGGGGCGTGGTCTTTGAGGTGCTCTTCGAGACCGAGGAGCAATGGCAGGCGTTCCGCAACCTGCCGGCCGTGCGCGCGGCCCTGGACGCCGTGCCGGACCCCCTCAACGGCCTGCTGGTCTACCGTGGCCGGGGCGGGGGAGCAGGCGCCCTGAAACCGCGCCGGCCGAAGCCCGCGCCGGCCGCCAGTGCTGTGTCGCTGCCCGAGCCCGAAGCCGAGCCACTCCTGAACCTGACCGGCATCTCCCCGGAAGATCCGGTTCAAGCCGGGATGGCAGGCAGTCCGACCTTGATCGGTCATGAGCCGCCTGCGGTCCGGAAGACGGCACCCCGGCAGCCATAGGACGAGCGGCCGCGTGAACGCCTATTCGACCAGGGGCCCGTTCGGTACACCCCAGCCCACCGAGCGCAGCGCGGCAAAGAGGGCGTAATGGAAGCGCGCCAGCTGGCCCGTGGGGTGCCCGTGGGGAGGCCCGCCTGACCGCGCAGAAGTTGGCTGGTTAACCCTTGCGGTATTACCCAATCAAATCGCGGCTAGAGTGGATGGCTGGCTGCTGGCCGGCGCAATCGCAGCGGTTACCTTGGAATTCAACAGCACCGGGTGTGCGACACATATGTAGGGGTCCCACATCTGGGCAGGTTATGATGGGAGTCTGGTTGTTTATCAGCAACCAGATGAGGAGTGCCCATGACCGAGCCGTCGCTTCCGGAGCTGGAGGCCGAGCGGGAACGGCTGTACACGCAGCTCAGCGCGGTCGGTGACTTCCGGCGCGGGTCGGTCAGCGAGAACTACCGCAGGTGCGGCAAGCCGAACTGCGCATGCGCGCAGCCTGGTCATCGCGGTCACGGGCCGAGGTTCTTGTGGACCAGGAATGCCCGGGGACGGGGCACCGTTGGCCGGCAGCTGGCTGCCGGGGAGGTGGAGAAGGTACGGCGGGAGGTCGCCCGGCATGCGGAGTTCGCGGCGATCAGCGAGCAGATCGCGGAGGTGAGCGAGAACATCTGCGAGGCAAGGCCCATCGCCGGAACGGACGCGCCCCCGGTACCGGAGGGCGAAAAAAAGGGCTCTTCGAGGCGCTCGCAGCGGAGAAGTCCGCCGAGATAGGCCGGCTGGCGGCGGACGCGGCCAGGTCGCTGGGCTGCGATGACGGGCTGGAGGCCGCCGAGTCGGTGATCCGGGCCGGAGTGATGAAGCTCGGCTGCGGCATGCTGGGGCAGTTGCTGGCCGCCGATCCCGGCTACCGCGGCCCGGGGGTTCCCTGCGGGAACGGCCACGATGCCGGGTTCATCGCCTACCGGGACAAGGTGATCGACACCGTGCTCGGCCCGGTCACGGTGACGCGGGCCTGGTATCACTGCGCGGCATGCGGGCACGGCCTCGCCCCCCGCGACGCCGAGCTGGGCGCGGCCGGGGCGTCCCTGTCGCCGGGACTGGCCGCGATGGCCGACCGGGCTGCGGCGGCCGTGCCGTTCGAGGAGGCCGCGGGCCTGCTGGAAGAACTGGCCGGGGTCCGGCTGACGGTCAAGCGGGCCGAGCGCGCGGCCGAGGCCAGCGGCACCGCCGCCCGGCCGCCGTCCGGGAACGGGCCGCGCTGATCACCGCCCGGAAGCTGGTCCCGCTGCCGCCGGACCCGCTGCCGGACAAGCTCTACGCTGCCATCGACGGCACCGGCGTCCCCGTGACCGCCAGGGAGACAGCGGGCCGGGAAGGCAAGGGCGCGGACGGCCGCGCCCGCACCCGCGAAGTCAAGCTCGCCGTCTTCTTCACCCAGGACAAGCTGGACAACAACGGGTACCCCGTCCGGAACCGCGGCTCGGAAAGCTACCTGGCCACCTTCGAGCCCGCCGCCACGTTCGGGAACCTCGGCATCCGCCGGGGCGCGGACCACGTCCGGCAGCTCACCATCCTCGGCGATGGCGCCGCCTGGATCTGGAACATCGCCACCGCGAAGTTTCCCGGGGCCACCCAGATCGTGGACCTGTTCCACGCCCGCGAGCATGTCCACGACCTCGCCCGCAAGCTGGAATTCATGCTCGGCGACCAGAAAGAGCACTGGCTCGCCGCCCGCCTGGAAGACCTCGACTACGGCGACATCGACGGCATCGTCGCAGCCACCCGCGAGTACCCCCTTATCGGGGTGAAGAAGAACGAGATCGACACCGCCCTGGGCTACTTCGAGAACAACGCCCCCCGCATGCGCTACCACTGGTTCCGCCAGTGCGGCCTGTTCGTCGGCTCCGGCGTCGTCGAAGCCGGCTGCAAATCCGTCCTCGGCCACAGGCTCAAGCGAGCCGGCATGCACTGGACCGTCAACGGCGCCGATGCCATCGCCGCCCTCCGCTGCCAGCAGGCCAGCCGCCCCGAAGACCAGATCTGGCCCGCACGCCACAACCAGACGAAAGCCGCCTGACCAGCCCCGCCCCCTAAACGATGTTGGTCACCTACAAAAGTGTCGCGCACCCAACAGCGTCGCCGCGCGGCTCGGATGTCAGCACCCGCCGCTAGTCTGTTCCGGCTCGGTTCGGGAGGGGTGGCGGCATGGTGGCGGACCTCGACATTGCCCGCTGGCGGTTGCGCACGCAGCACCTGGTCTCGCCCTATGCCGTGTCGGCGCGCGAGGTCGTCGGTTCGCTGCTGGCCGTCCAGGCCGAGAATCCCAGTCAGGCGGCCTGGGCAGTGGCGTCGCGCACACGGAACCCGGACCAGGCCGATCTGGCGGCCCTCCTGGACGACGGCGCCGTTCTGCGCACGCACGTGCTGCGGCCCACGTGGCATTTCGTACGGGCCGAGGACATCGGCTGGCTGCTCGACCTGACCGGTCCCCGCCTACGGCGGGTCACCGGACAGCAGCTACGCGACACCCACGGCCTCGACGAGCGCTCGATCGGCCAGGCGGTCACGGCCGTCACGCAGGTCCTGGCGAGCCGAGGACAGCTCACCCGCGCGCAGCTGGCTGACGAACTGCGCGAGCGTGGCATCCGGGGCAGTGGGCAGATGCTGATGATCTTGCTGGCCCACGCCGAGCTGGAGGGTCTGATCTGCAGCGGACGAGTCGCCGGCGGCGAGCACACCTACGCGCTTATGGACGAACGCGTGCCGGCGCCACGCCGGCTCGGGCGGACCGAGGCCCTGGCCGAGCTCGCCTTGCGCTACTTCACCGGCCACGGTCCGGCGACCGAACGGGACCTCGCCTACTGGGCGACGCTCACCCTCACCGACGTGCGCGCCGGCCTGGAGCAAGTCCGGGACCGGCTCGGCTCATTCCAGCATCACGGGCGCACCTTCTGGCACTCCCCCGGAGAGCCCCCCCGTGGACCCCAGAAGCCCGCAGGCCACCTCCTCCAGATCCTCGACGAGACATACCGCGGCTACCAGGACTCCCGCTGGCTGCTCGACGCCGCTGGCGACGTGCCACGCACCCGGGAGACCGCGACCGGAATGGCCCTGGTCAACGCACAACTCCTCGCCGCTATGCGGCGCACCATCGCCGGCGACCACGTGCGGTTTGACCTGCGGCCCTACCGGGCCCCGACATCCTCAGAGACCGAAGCCCTCGACCAGGTCGCCAGACGCTACGGCGAGTACCTGCGGCTCAAGGGCCGCCTCACCCTGCCATGACCATCGCGTTCCATCCCAGCAACGGCATGAGCCCACCACCGTCAATGCGGCAGAAGCGCGCATCGCCGTGGCCGGGTGATCATGAATAATCATGCAACCGGCTCGGTCTGGCAGGGGGCTACGGATCAAGCTAAAAGATCAGTTGCGCGCACAAGTAGCCGCCGATCTGGCGCGGCGTTGGCGCGCAATGTGCGCCGCCTGCGGCCGCTGCAGATCAGGGTGATCTGCGCGCCGTGAGCGGGGGATCGGTATGCGGAGCAGTCCGGCGTCACGCGGGGCGGCTGAGAAACCCGGCGAGGCGGTCCACGGCGGGCGCGTCCTGCGGGACGAGGACCTCGGCGGCGAAGGAGAGCGCCTGGGCCTGTGCCGTGCCGTGAGCTGCTGCTTGGACCTGGCCAGGGCCCGTTCGGCGACGTCGTCGGGGATTTCGCCGGCTGCCGGGTAGCCCGCGTCAGATCCCATCCGCGGACCAGCACCTCCACGATGCGGACGTGAATCAGGACCGCGCCCGGCCCGGTCCCGAATGGGGCTTCATAGACCGACTCCAGCACGCCAGGCCCGGCGAACGCCTCCCGCAGCTGCGCCGCGGCCCGCTGGCTGCGGCCACACTGCTGGGGCACTGGCATGAGCCCGGCGGTGTGCTCGCACGCCGCGAGGCATCGAGGTGACCGGGCTGCCCGGGCGTCGCCGGGTATCGAGGATGCTTGGCGACGGGAGAGGATGGGTGCATCTTCAGTCCGGTGTGGAAAGGAGGCGGCCCGCAGTGAGCGAGGGTACAGACAACCCTGCTGCCGGGAGCCGCACCGTTGCTCCTGGCGGGCCCGGTGATGGCAGCGGTGATTCCCTGGTTTCTGCGCCGGGGCGTTCCCCGGTCCTGGACGCCGGCCAGCTTGAGGTGCTGTGCAGGTACGGCACCGAGCGCGACGTGGCTGCTGGCGAGGTGCTGTTCGCCGACGGGGACGAGACTTATGACCTGATCGTGATGCTGGACGGCACCGCCGAGATCATCCAGGGGTATGGCCGGCCCGGCGCCACGCTCATCGCCGCGAACAGCCGGTGCCAGTTCCTGGGCGAGATTGGCATGCTTACCGGGCAGCGTGCCTACCTGACCGCGGTGGCCACCTCGGCCGGGCGGGTCCTGGCGGTTCCCGCCGCGCAGCTGCGCGTCGTCATGGGCCACGAACCCGGCCTCAGCGACCTGATCTTGCGCACATTCCTGCTCCGGCACTCGATCCTGATGCGCCGCGGCGCGGGCCTGACGCTGATCGGCTCACGGTTCGATCCCGATACCCGGCGGCTGCTGGAGGTGCTGGCGCGCAACCGGCTGGTGTCGACCTGGCTGGACCTGGAAGCCTCGCCCGAGGCGAAAGCGATCGTGCGCGGCCTGGATCTGCCCGTCGCCGACCTGCCGGTCGTCATCATCCCCGGCGGGCCGCTGCTGAGGAACCCGGGCGGGCGTGCCCTGCTCGACGCGCTGGGCATGGCGGGCGGGGAAGGCCCCTATCCCGCTGCGGTGTGCGACCTGCTGGTGGTGGGCGGGGGCCCGGCCGGCCTGGCCGCTTCGGTCTACGGCGCATCCGAGGGGCTGGCCACGATCCTGGCCGAGGAAACCGCGCTGGGAGGCCAGGCGGGAACCACGTCTCGGATCGAGAACCTGCTGGGCTTTCCGGCGGGCCTGTCCGGCGAGGAACTGGCCGCGCGTGCGGCGTTGCAGGCGCAGAAGTTCGGCGCCCGCATCAAGCAGGCGGCCAGGGCCATGTCCCTGTCGTCGGCGGACGGCTTGCACCAGGTCAGTTTCGACGACGGCGAGGCCGTGCAGGCCAAGTCGGTCATCATCGCCACCGGAGCCCACTACAACCGGCTGCCGCTGGACCGGCTGGCGGAGTTCGAGGGCGTCGGGGTGTACTACGCGGCCACCCAGGCAGAGGCCCAGGCCTGCGGCACGAGCCCGGTCGCCGTCGTCGGCGGCGGCAACTCCGCCGGTCAGGCCGCCCTGTTCCTCAGCCGCAGCAGCGCCGAGGTCCACATCATCATCCGGGGCGAGTCGCTGCAAGCCTCCATGTCGCGGTACCTGATCGACCGGATCGAGCGGAACCCCCGCATCATCGTCTGGCCCCGCACCCAGGTCACCGCGCTGACCGGCACCGGCCAGCTGCAGGGCGCGCGGATCGGCCGCGCCAGCCACCGGGGCGAGTCCGAACTGGCGATCCGCGGGCTGTTCGTCTTCATCGGTGCCAAGCCCAGGACTGGGTGGCTGGCCGGCCAGCTCGCCGAAGATAGCCGCGGATTCCTGCTCACCGGCACCGACATTCCCGCAGCCGGGCTCGGCGGCGAAACCACGACTCCGCTGTTCCTGGAGACTAGCAGGCCAGGGATCTTCGCCGTCGGAGACGTCCGCAGCGGCTCAGTCAAGCGCGCCGCGGCCGCCATCGGCGAAGGCTCCATGGCGGTACGGCTGGTCTTCGACCGCCTCCAGTCCACCGGCAGCGCAGATGCAATCGAGCTCGGCACCAGCTCACCCAGCGCATAGACCGAAGGTTTTCGCAACGCAGCTGCCCGGCAGCTACTGGCGAGCACTCAGAATCCACTGTTCTGAGCGGTCGGCGACGGTGAACCGGCCATGCAACTGCGAACGCCGAATCGGCGTTAGGCGTGGCCGGAGCCAGGGACGCGCCTGAAGACCAGGACTGCGTTGATCGCTGGCGCAGCGCATGAATATGCGCAGCCAGGCAAAGTCATCCGGCGGAGCAACGCACTACTTTCGGCATGTGCGGTCGCTTCTGCTGCGGCCGCGGATTCCCGTAGTGGGTAGGGCTGCCCTGCTGTCCGCGGCTAGTTGGTGCGCACCGAGGCTCCAACAGTCGGCGGCGAGTGGCGCACCTGAGACTCAAGACCAGGTCGAACAGCTAGGTACCACCCGGCTCTCAACCGATCCATACGATGTCGAAGATCCGGATCAGTTGCGCATCCTCGTCAAGGTAGAAACCCAGGATGCCGCTGCCCGACCCGAACACGGCCTCACGGAACCGGGGATCATCCCCAGGAGGCCGGACCACCGCATCCCAGGGCTGCATGGCTAATTCCGCAGCGCGTCCGATGAGCGCATCTCGGGCATGCTCAGGCAGCGATTGGAACTGAACCTGGGCACCGCCGCCGAACTCGACCCGGTAACTCACCTCGCCGGCCCGCGGCCAGGCCAGCCGGGGACAACCTGCTCCGCAGGCACGGCACCGGCCGCCCCGCCTTGACGGGCGGCCGCTAGCCGCTCCTCATACCCAGCACCGGAGTAAGCGACCGCCCGCAGCCGCCACATCCGCAGCAGTTCCTGCAACTGACGGAACCGCTCCGGCCGGAGCGCACCCTCCACTGCAACTGCGTACTCAGCCAGGAACTGCGTGTGATAACCCTCAGGAAGCACGCCGAGGATCTCGACCGGGTCATCAGGATCGTGATCATCAACTGGATGCGCAGTCACAGCCCACTCCGTTCAGCGCCTGCAGAGAACCGCTGCCCACGGTAGCCCGCACGCCATCAGTGTGCGAACAACATCCCCCGGCGCGCCCCGGCCCTGCCTTCGGGCAGGGGGTCACGGTCACCAGACCGAGATCTCCGCCCGACCCGACGACTACAGAGGGCAGTCATCACAAAGAGCCGGATTGATCAAGACTAGGGCGCGCCAAACCCGGCCGGGCAGTCCCGCCCCGAGACGAGCGACTGGCGCTTCAACAGCCCATGAGAGAGCGCTCTCCCGGATTGCGCTCCCACTAGCGCTCCCACTAGCGCTCCCAGAGCCGTCCCTCGAGTCACGCCGATGACCAGCCCGAAGACCTGCAGCGCACCTCCAGAGCCGGGCGTCTTGCCAGAGACCAGCTCGGACTTGCGCTCCCAGTGGCCTGCACCCAGGCGACACAGATCGGCCCGAAACCGCCGCTGACCTGCGCGAATGCCACCCAGCCCAGCCCGAGAGCACTCTCCTGGCAGCGAGTGCTCACCCGCCGCCAAGCCTCTCCGCTGCTCACCAGGAACGCTCTGACCTGGGGGTGGGCGCAACAGGTTTCGAACCTGTGACCCCTCGCTTGTAAGGCGAGTGCTCTACCACTGAGCTATGCGCCCGCGCCTGCGGTGCAGGCAACCTGCCTAGCTTACCGGTTTGGGGCCGGCGGCGAGATGGGGCGATGCTAGCCGGGCAACGGCCTCGCTGACCTCGATCCGGTTGCGGAGCCGGGCCCAGCGGGCGTCCATGGACTCGCTCCGCACCCCGTCCAGCAGGGCCTGTTCGAGGTGGATGGCCCCGATGTAGGCCGCGGCGAAGCGGATCGCGGGCAGCAGGACGTCGCGCTCGGCTGGCCAGAGCGTGCGCCAGGAGGAGTACCCCGAGGCCACCGCCGCGATCCGGCCCTGATCCGGCTGGACCAGCCACGCCGCTTCCCCTGCCCCCGCAGACGCAGCATCACCAGCACTACCGGCAGCTCCAGCACCACCAACACCAGCAGCTCCAGCACCGGGCGGCACGGCATCCGGCGGCAGGACACCGGACGGCAGGACGCCCCGCTGCGGCACGTCCAGCAGGCACTCGATGAGGCAGTGCCCCAGGTCCAGCACCGGCAGGCCCGCTCCCCCGGTCTCCCAGCCGATCAGCGACACCCCGAACGGCCCGGCCTGGACGGCGTTGCCGGGCCAGGCGTCACCGTGCACGGTGCCCAGCGGCAGTTCCTCGAGCCGCTGCTGGATGGCGAGTACCGCGTCCCGGAACTGCCCGTGCAGCGACCGCCAGTCATCCGGGACCAGGGCGGCGACCCGGTCCAGCCGGTGCAGGGTGGCCGGGACGGCGGCCGCCGGATGCCACGCGGCATGCCCCGGCCCCGGAACGCCACCCCCCGGCCCCGGCGCGCCACCCCCGGGCCACGGCCCGCCACCCCCCGCCCCCGCGCCGCCCTCGCGACCCAGGCCGGCCACCGGCACCGCAAGCTCGTGCAGCCGCCCCAGCGACTCCCCCAGCAGGCGCAACTCACCCAGGGTCGGCCGCAGCACCGCCCCCTCGACGTAGCTCGTGGCCAGGGTCAGCCAGGCCCCGTCCAGCCCCACCGGATCGCCGGCGTGGGTCGGGATCAACCGCGGTGCCGGGTACTCATGAGCCGCCAGGCACTCCAGGGTGGCGGCGCGGGCCATCAGCCAGTCAAGGGGCGTTAGGGAGAAAGGGCCCCGGAACTGGACCGGAACGGGCGCGTCGGCGCGGCAGGCGCGCAGTACGAGAGCCCGGCCTGTCCGGCGGGGCGATCAGGTAGCTGACGGCCTCGCCGTGCACCGACCCGCTGAGCCGGCGGACCGCGGCCGCCGCGACGCCGCGCAGGTGGTAGGCCCGGAGCAGGCGGCCTACCACCGCGGCGTCGGTCACGGGATCAGCAGGGATCGGCGGTCCCGGCCCGGTGCGGGCTCTGGCTGACCAGGCCCTGGCGCAGGACCCGCTCCAGAGCCCGGGCCACCTCCTCGGACAGGTCCGGGTTGCGGCTGGTGTCGGTGAGGGTCAGGGGCCCCGGCGTCGCCAGCGCCCCGGCCGTCTCCTCCCCGGCCGCCGTCTCGCCGCCGAGGTCCTCGTCAGCACTGCTGGCGGGCGGGACGACTACCCCGCAGTCCCGGCACTCCACTTCGCCGAGCCGCCGGACCAGGTGCACGCTGGAGCAGCGGGCACACCGGTCAAGTTCGGCCGTCCAGTCGGCGTCAGACTGGCAGTCAGGGCAGATGAGTACCTGGCTCTCCCTCCGCACCCCACGCTTCCACGGGCTCTGCCCGCGGCCGGGATCGGTCTGCCGCACGCCGCATCGATAGCAGGGCATCGTGCTGCGATCCTCTCCGGGACTTCGCTCACCCCGGCGGCTGGGCACGCCCGTTTAACGCGCGCGTCAGCTCAGGCCGGCGAGCGCCTTCTTGTACTCGGCGATATCACGCGCCTGGGGAATCGGGTTCATCACCATCCACCGGATCACGCCCGACTTGTCGATGATGAACGTGCCGCGTGTCGCCACGCCTTTGTCAGCGTCGAATACACCGTAGAGCTTCGCGACCGCGCCGTGCGGCCAGAAGTCCGACAACATGCTGAACGCGAATCCGTCGCGGTCGGCCCACGTCCGCAACACAAAGGTGGAATCCACCGAGACCGTGATGAGCTCCACGTCGCCCCCGGTCACCTCCGGGAAGTCATCGCGCAGCGTGCCCAGTTCGCCACTGCACACGCCGCTGAACGCCAGCGGATAGAAGACCAGGACCACGTTCCTACGCCCCTGGAAATCGGACAGCCGCACGGGCGTGCCGTGCTGGTCCTTGAGCTCGAAATCGGGAGCCTGCTGGCCGACCTCAACCGCCATCGACTGGTTCCTTTCCGCAACGGACGGACCCACTCTGCCATCTGGCCCGGTTCCGCCGCGTGGCAGCGGCTTGGCTCAACCCCCCGCGGGCCCCCGCCATGGCGGGCTCACCTGCGGACCTTGGGCGCGACCAGCCGGGTGCCCAGCCAGTCCCGCGCCGCGCTCACGCTCGACGTCTGGGACAGGCCCGCGGTGGGCGCGGTCTCGCCGATGTCGCTGGGCTCCACGTGTCCCGGCCGCCCCGCCTTGGGCGTGAGCAGCCAGATCTGGCCGCCATCGGCCAGCGGGGTCAGCGCATCCGCCAATGCGTCGAAGAGGTCCCCGTCGCCGTCCCGCCACCAGAGCAGGACCACGTCCACGACATCGTCATAATCCTCGTCGACCAGCTCAACATCCTTCAGGCCGGCAAGTTCCTCGCGCAACTGCTCGTCGCAGTCGTCGTCATAGCCGAGTTCCTGCACCACCTGACCCGGCTTGATGCCGAATCTCTCGGCCAGGCCCGGCTGATCCTGCGCCTGGCGCGCGGTCGCGCTCACTGACGTCCTCCTCTTATCCCTTCCCGCGGTCCCCGCATCCTCATCGGCCCGCCGCGGCGTACCGCCGCGGCTTCGCGCCGAACGCCGCGGTAACCGCGTAGGCACCACCTGCTGGGACAGTCCACACTGGGTCGGGCCCCCGCGCAAGTGCCAAATGCCTGTGGAAGCGAAAACCATGTCACAGTTTGATCTTCCCCGCCCGCCGCGGGTGCTACCCGAGGAAGGAAAGTCTTATCTGCCTGTCCGGATTATCCACATTGAGATCAATTAGGGCGATTGACTGCCACGTCCCCAGCGCCAGCCGCCCGCCGAGCACCGGAACGGTAACGAATGGGGGAACCAGGGCGGGCAGCACATGGGACCGTCCGTGACCGCGCGACCCGTGCGCATGCACCCACCGGTCGTCCGCGGGCACCAGCCGCCCGAGCGTCTCCAGCAGGTCCTCCTCGCTCCCGGACCCGAGTTCCATCAGCGCCAGGCCGGCCGTCGCGTGCGGCACGAACACGTGCAGCAGCCCGTCCCCGCCGGCCGCGGCTTCCGCCGCGAACTCCGCGCACTCGCCGGTGATATCGCGCACGGCCTCCCGCACACCCGTCCGCAGCCGCACTACCGAGGTCTTCATACCGAACGACTGTCCACGGGTCGCTGCCCCCGCGCAAGCCAGCCACTCCGGGCGGTGGTCACGGGCGGCGCCTAGGCGGTGCCGGCCTTCTTGGGCGAGCTGCCTCCCCGCTTCTTGGCCGGGTGCTCGATGACTGCGTCCGGCCCGGGGAAGCACAGCCCGGTGTGCCCGTCGTCGAACCGCACCAGGTAGGGCGGCGCACCAGCGGTCCCGTGCACCTCGACGATTTCCCCGGACTTGTCCGGCTGCCCCACGGCATTGCCGTGAACGTGCAGCCGGTCACCCTTCGCTGCCTGCATGCCCAAGCACCTCCTCGTGCTGTTCGCCCCGGATGCGGCCGACCGCATACGCTGAAGACCGCGCCGGGGCACGCCTACGCTCACCCAGTACCCAGGCTGGCACCGGAGATCGCCACAGGCTAGGGACGGACGTCCCGTCCAGCCGGACATCAGTCCAGCCGGGCAGCGCGGCCGGCCGGGCAGCCCGCCCCGGGTCCGGGGCGGGTTACCCCCACGTAGCCAGGTGCGCTTGCGGCGTGCAGGGACCAGAATTGGTCTGGACAACTTATGCATCCCCGGCGGTCATCAGCCGGCCGGGCCCGTGCCGACATGGCGGCCACCAGCCGCCCGACCATCCGGAAGGCGAGGACATCCCGTGGCTGCCGGACGCCAGCGATTCTCCATCATCAGCGACGGGCTGCCGACGCAGCTCCCGGACATCGACCCGGACGAGACCAGGGACTGGGTCAACTCGTTCGACAGCGTCGTGCGCACCCGTGGCCGGGCCCGGGCCCGGTACGTGATGCTCCGGCTGCTTGAGCGGGCCCGCGAGCAGCAGGTCGGGGTGCCCGGCCTGCGCAGCACCGACTTCATCAACACGATCCCGCCCGAGCGCGAGCCCTGGTTTCCGGGCGATGAGTACGTGGAACGGCGGATCCGGGCCTACATCCGGTGGAACGCCGCCGTCATGGTGTCCCGGGCCAACCGCCCCGGCCTGGGCGTCGGCGGGCACATCGCGACCTACGCATCCGCGGCCAGCCTGTACGAGGTCGGCTTCAACCACTTCTTCCACGGCAAGGACCACGGCGAGTCCGGGGACCAGGTCTTCTTCCAGGGCCACGCGGCGCCGGGCATCTACGCCCGCGCGTTCCTCGAGGGCCGGCTGACCCAGGACCAGCTGGACGGGTTCCGGCAGGAGCTGTCCCACCCCGGCGGCGGGCTGCCGTCCTACCCGCACCCGCGGCTGATGCCGGACTTCTGGGAGTTCCCCACCGTCTCCATGGGCCTGGGCCCGATCAACGCGATCTACCAGGCCCGGTTCAACCGCTACCTGCTGGCCCGGGAGATCAAGGACACCAGCCGGTCGCACGTGTGGGCCTTCCTGGGCGACGGCGAGATGGACGAGCCGGAGGCGCTCGGCGCGATCGGCCTGGCCGCCCGCGAGGAACTGGACAACCTCACCTTCGTGATCAACTGCAACCTGCAGCGGCTGGACGGGCCGGTGCGCGGCAACGGCAAGATCATCCAGGAGCTGGAGGCCTACTTCCGCGGGGCCGGCTGGAACGTGATCAAGGTGATCTGGGGCCGGGACTGGGACCCGCTGCTGGCCAAGGATGTGGACGGCGTCCTGGTCAACAAGATGAACTCCACCCCGGACGGCCAGTTCCAGACCTACTCGGTGGAGCCCGGCGCCTACACCCGCGAGCACTTCTTCGGCGGCGACCCCCGGCTGCGCACCATGGTGGAGCACCTGTCCGACGACGAGGTGCGCAACCTGTCCCGCGGCGGCCACGACTACCGCAAGGTCTACGCCGCGTTCAAGGCCGCCGTGGAGCACGTCGGGCAGCCGACGGTGATCCTGGCCCACACGATCAAGGGCTGGACGCTGGGCCCGGACTTCGAGGCCCGCAACGCCACGCACCAGATGAAGAAGCTGACCGTGGCCGAGCTGAAGGAGTTCCGCGACCGCCTGTACCTGCCGATCCCGGACGCGGCGCTGGAGGCGGCGCTGCCGCCCTACTACCACCCGGGCAAGGAATCGGACGAGATCCAGTACATGCAGGAGCGCCGGGCCGCGCTCGGCGGCTACCTGCCCAAGCGGATGGTCCGGGCCAAGCCGCTCAAGCTGCCCGGCGACCCGGTCTACGCGGAGCTCCGGCGCGGCTCGGGCAAGCAGCCAGTGGCGACCACGATGGCCTTCGTCCGGCTGCTCAAGGACCTGATGAAGGACCGCGAGATCGGTGCCCGGTTCGTGCCGATCATCCCGGACGAGGCGCGCACGTTCGGCATGGACTCGCTGTTCCCCACGGCCAAGATCTACTCCCCGGCCGGGCAAACCTACGAGGCCGTGGACCGGGCGCTGCTGCTGTCCTACAAGGAGTCCGAGCGCGGCCAGATCCTGCACGAGGGGATCAGCGAGGCGGGCGCGATGGGCTCGGTGGTCGCCGCCGGGACGTCGTATGCGACCCACGGCGCGCCGATGATCCCGGTGTACGTCTTCTACTCGATGTTCGGCTGGCAGCGCACCGGCGACGAGATGTGGGCGCTCGGCGACCAGTTGGGCCGCGGGTTCCTGCTCGGCGCGACCGCAGGGCGCACCACGCTCACCGGGGAGGGACTGCAGCACAACGACGGGCACTCGATGCTGCTCGCGTCGGTCAGCCCGGCCTGCGTGTCCTATGACGCGGCGTGGGCCTACGAGCTGGGCTACATCGTCAAGGACGGGCTGCGCCGGATGTACGGGGCGCCTGAGGGCCACCCGGACGGCGAGGACATCTTCTACTACCTGACCGTCTACAACGAGCCGTACGTGCAGCCGGCCGAGCCGGAGAACTACCCGGGCGGCGCGGAGGCGCTGGAGCACGGCGTGCTGCGCGGGCTATACCGGTACGCCCCCGCCCCGGGTGCCGAGGGGCAGGACGTCGAGCACCCGCGGGCCCAGCTCCTGGCCTCCGGCGTGGCGATGCGCTGGGCCCTGGACGCGCAGCGGCTGCTCGCCGAGGACTGGGGCGTGGCCGCGGACGTGTGGTCGGCCACCTCGTGGACCGAGCTGCGCCGCGACGCGCTGGCCTGCGAGGAGTGGAACATGCTGCACCCGGACGTGGAGCAGCGGGTGCCCTACGTCACCCAGACGCTGGACGGCCAGCCCGGCCCGGTGGTGGCGGTCAGCGACTGGATCCGGGCCGTGCCGGACCAGATCGCCCGCTGGGTGCCGGCGCCGTTCAGCTCGCTGGGCACCGACGGCTACGGGTTCTCCGACACCCGGGCCGCGGCGCGCCGGTTCTTCCACGTGGACGCCGAGTCGATCACCCTGTCGGTGCTCAGCCAGCTGGCCCGCCGCGGTGAGGTGAAGCCCGAGGCGCTGGGCCAGGCGATCGAGAAATACGGTCTCGACGTCCCGGTCGCCGTGGCCCTGGCCAAGCACAGCTGAGCGGTCCGTAACCGGGCTGACCGGACGCACCTTAAGAGCGGGGCTCGCGCCTGATGGCGCGGGCCCCGCTCTTCATGATCAAGGTTCGCCCAGGTAAGGCGGGTGGAAACGGCTGGCGTGCTGATCATGATCAAGCACTGGGGGGACGCGCGGACGGATCTTTACCACGTAATGAATCGGTAAGAAGTGAGGTCGGCCGTTTGGCTACATTTTGGTCACGGGGGGTCTACCGTCTCGGTCCGGGAGCGATTGAGAGGCAACTCGGAGCGGACACGGAGGCGGGCACAATGCGGTTCAGGCGCGGATACGCGTGGCAGCAGAGATCCAGGACCCGGCCGGTGCTCATCATCACGCTCATCGCGATCCCGCTGGCTGTCGGCCTCATCGTGGGCATTGTGGTGAAGAGCAATTCGGCGAAGTCGGGGCTGGCCCTGTCGGCACAGGGCTTGCGGATCGGGCACCACCGGCACGCGCAGGGGCAGCCCGGAAATCCGGGCACCGGCGGCGGCACGATGAACATGGCCCAGACCCCGGCCCAGGCGGCCGCGTCGATGAACTGCACGGTGCAGGTGCCGGCCCAGCCGCTGACCGCGCGCGGCCTGGCCACCCCATACGTGCTGGGCGACGGCTGCACGATGTCCAACGCCGACCTGCAGGTATTCGTGGAGGCCGACATCATCAACCGGAGGACCGGCACCATCACCGTGTACAACCCGCTGGTCATCACCCAGGGCAGTACCCCAGCGGCCCGCCCCGTCCCGCCCCGGCTGCGGCGCGGTGACGTGGTCGGCATCATGTTCGGCTTCAACGGCAACAACCTGATGCTGGCCGGCACCGGCAACTCACTGCAGCAGGGCAACTGCGCCAACGGCCTGGGCCCGTCCCTGTTCACCCAGGTCGCCTACTGCAACAGCCCGGCGTTCTACGCTGCGGCGAACCGGGACCTCGCCCGCGGGCGGCTGAAGGTCCCCGGCCTGGGCACCGGCTCGGACGGCCAGGCCTGCCCCACCACCCGCAGCTTCGCCGTGGTGGACCAGGACCAGAGCGACAACGTGGTGACCACGTACCTGCTCACCCCGGGCGGCCAGACGGCCCAGGACTCGGCGGCCAACGTCAGCGCCCTGGGCGGCGCCGTGCCGGTCAACAACGGCAGCGACAACGCGCTGGTCAACAAGTTCATGGACCCCGCGCTGGGCTGCGCGCCGTACCAGTTCCCGGACGCCACGGCCGCGTCCGGCGCGTCCGGCTCGCAGATCACCGACGAGCTGCTGGCCGCGGCCGACCAGGCACCGCCGGTCGCCCTGGTCCCGCTGAACGACCCGATGACGCTGGTGAACGGCCAGCAGAGCGCAACCAAGACCGACCTGTACCGGGCCGGGGTGGACCAGCCCGCGGTCAGCGGCGCGCAGACCGCGGACAGCCCGGCGAACTACTGCCAGGACATGGTGGACACCGGCATGGCCCGGACCGCGCTGGACGAGAAGCAGTTCAGCGGCTTCGCCTCGCCGGTGCCCGCCACGGGCAGCAACCTGTTCACGTTCCTCGCCGCCCGGCTCTCCGCGTCGTTCGTGAACCTGGGCTGCGGTGCCCTGCTCAACGCGCCCAACCCGGTGAACGTCACGCTGGACGGCAACGGGGTGGCCATCGCGGCGAGCTTCAGCCCGCTGGCCGTCGGCACCCTGCCCGGTGGCGTGGCCGCCACGCCCACCGCGACGGCGACGGCGACCCCGGCCGTCACGCCCACGGCGACAGCGACCGCGACAGCGACAGCGACGGCGACCGCGACGGCGACCGCCACCCCGACCGGGGCGCCCGTGACGGCCACAGCCATCCCGACCCCCACCTCCTCCTCCACCTCCTCCGCCACCACCACCTCCTCCGCCACCGCCTCCTCCCCCACCACCGCCTTCTCCGCCACCGCCTCCACCAGGAGCTGGCACAACCACATCGGCCGCCCGCACCACATCTAGCGCCCGCATCCCGGCCCGCAGGTCGTGATCATGAGCTGGCTGCCGTCCCAACGGCAGCCAGGTCATGATCACGACCTTGCGGCGGGGCCCGCGGGGCTCCCGGGGGCGGGGCGGGGCGGGTGCTGGGGGCGGTCAGGCGGCCAACTGGCGGGCCAGGTCCAGGAAATCGGTGGCCACGCAGGTGTAGGTGCCGGAGGGCTGCAGGTTCTGCTCATGGCCGGGGCCGAGTTCGCCGGGCCTGCTGATGAACGCGGTCCGCAGGCCCAGGGCGGCCGCCGCACGGAGGTCGTCGTTGTGCGCGGCGACCAGCATGACCTCGGCCGGGGCCAGGCCGAGCAGGCCCGCGGCCCCCAGGTAGGCCTGCGGGTCTGGCTTGTAGTGCCGGAACAGCTCGGCGCTGGCGATGAAGTCCCACGGCAGGCCGGCCCGCCGGGCCATGTTGACCAGCAAGGCGACGTTGCCGTTGGAGAACGCGGCCACGATGTGCCTGCGCCGCAGCCGCTCCAGCCCGGGGACCGCATCGGGCCACGGGTCCAGCCGGTGCCAGCACGTATTCAGCCAGCCCCGTTCCGCCTCGGTCAGGCCGCCCAGGCCGGCCTGCGGGGCCAGCTGATCAAGGGTGCGGCGGTGCAGGTCGTCCAGCCCGGTCCAGGGCAGCTGCCCGGACCGCACCAGCTCCATGGCGGGCCGGTACTCGGCCCGCCACTGATCAGCGAACCGCCCCGGGTCCAGGGTGGCCCCGTGCCGGCCGGCCAGCGCGGCGACATCCCGGATCACGCCGCCCCGCCAGTCCACCACGGTGCCGAACACGTCGAACAGCAGCGCCTTCACCGGCTCCATGCCAGCGCCTCCTCCGCCACGGGATCTCCCCCCATCCTGGCCCGGGCCGCTGGTGTTATTCCGAGCTGAAGCCGTCCGGATCGAGGCGGGAGAACTCCAGCCAGGCCAGCTCCCATCCGCCCTCCGCCCGGGGCCCGCTATTGCAAGGAGGCTGCAAGGGGCGTGGGGCAGGCTGGGGCCACCCATCCTGAGGAGGCTGCCATGCCTGGTTCATCACCGATCGACACGTTCCTCGCCGCGGTCGAGGCCGCGGCCATCCCCGGCTGCGACGCGTGGGCCCCTGACGCGACGCTCGATGCCACCGTGCCCGGCTGGCGAATGCAGGTCTGCGGCCCGGATGCGATCCGCGCCGAGTACGCGCGCTGGTTCGCCGACCCGGGCCGGATGGGTGAGCTGCGCCGCTTCCCCGTGACCGGCGGCCCGAGCGAGGTGGTGGAGTACGTCTTGAGCTGGACCGAGAACGGCATCCCGCACGCCGCCCACCACATGCACCTGCTCACGGTGCGCGACGACCAGATCACGGCCGATACTGTGATGTGCGGGGGGCGGTGGCCGGCCAGCCTGCTCGCCGAGATGGAGGCCGCTCATGCGTGATGCGCCGCAGGCCCACGGCAGCGTGGAGAGCCTCATCGCGGGAGCCGCCGGGCGGGCCGCGCTTGACGGGGCGCCGGGCAAGTCCGGGGCCCGGCTGGAGCAGCTCACCATCGGCGGGCAGCGCTACGTGCTCAAGCACATGGATCGCACCGCGGACTGGACCCTGCGCGCATCCGGCTGCCTGCCCGCCCCGCCGTTCGTGCTCTGGGAGCGGGGGATCCTGGCCCGGCTGCCGGACTGCTTCAACCAGCCGATCGTCGGCGTGGCGATGGAACCCGGCCCGGGACAGGGCTGGCCAGGCGGATGTGCCCTGCTCATGCGGGATGTCTCTCCCTGGCTGGTCCCGGCCGATGACGCGCCGATCAGCACCGGGCAGCATCTGAGATTCCTGGAGCACATGGCCGCGTTCCACGCGGCGTTCTGGGACTGCGGGCCCGAATTCGACGTGGTCCCGCCGATGCACCGCTACCTCGAACTGTCCCCCTGGATGGCCGAGGCCGAGGCGGCGCTGGGGTCCGCGCACCTGGTCCCACGCCTGGTGGCCAAGGGCTGGCCACAGCTGGCTGAGGTGGCACCGGCCGCGGCCGCCGTCGTGACCCCGCTGGCCCATGATCCGGGGCCGCTGGTGGACGCCCTGGCGGCCACGCCCCAGACGTTCGTGCACGGCAACTGGAAACTGGACAACCTGGGTACCGACGACGCCGGACGGACCGTCCTGCTCGACTGGGAACTGACCGGGCGCGGGGCCGCGCTCAGCGACCTGGCCTGGTACCTGGCGATCAACTGCCGCCGGCTGCCACAGTCCAAGGAAGCCTCGATCGACGCCTACCGCCAGGCGCTGGAGGCGGCCGGGGTCGGGACCGGGGGCTGGTGGGATCGCCAGCTGGCACTGTCCCTGCTGGGCGCGCTGGTCCAGTTCGGCTGGGAGAAGGCCCTAGGCGGCTACGACGAGGAGCTGGCCTGGTGGGAGACGCACGCGGTCCGGGCCGCGCCGCTGCTGGGCTGAGCGCGGACCTGGGGGCGGCCTACGAGGCGGCGGCCGCCGGGTGGGCGCGCGGGCCCGAGCAGGTGTACGCGCCGCTGGCCCGGGCGCTGCTGGCGGCGTCCGGGGTGCCCGCGGCCGGCCTGCGGGTGCTCGACCTGGGCGCCGGGACCGGCACGGCCGGGCGGGCCGCGCTGGCCGCGGGCGCGGCGTCGGTGGTGTCCGCCGATCTCGCCCCCGGCATGCTCCGGCAGTGCGCCGCGGCAGCCCATCCCGTGCTGGCCGATGCTGCCGCCCTGCCGTTCCGCGACGGCTGCTTCGGCCTGGTGCTCGCGGCGTTCTGCCTCAATCACCTGGGGGACGGCGCGGCCGCCCTGGGCGAGGCCCGGCGGGTGGGCGGCCGGCTGGCGGCGAGCTTCTTCGCGCCGGGCTGGACGCACCCGGCCAAGGCGGCCGTGGACACCGCGCTGCGCCGTTTCGGTTACCAGCCCCCGTCGTGGTACGCCGCCATGCAGCGGGACGCCGCGGCGCGGGCCGCCGATCCGCGGAGGCTGGCCCGGGACGCGGCGACCGCCGGGTTCACCGGCGTGCGGCTGCGCACCATCGGCGTCCCGACCGGGCTGACCCGCCCGGCCGACCTGGCCGCCTGGCGGCTCGGCCTGGCGCACATCGCCCCGTTCGTGCAGTCCCTGGACACGCCGCGGCGGGCCGCGCTCCGGCAGGCCGCCGAGTCCGCGGTGGCCGGCGCCGGGCCGCTCGTCGTCTCCCTGCTCGTGCTCACTGCGGGCTGAGCAGGCGGGTCGTCAGCCCGCCGCGGCCCGCAGGCCGTACCGCCGCTGCTCCGCCGTCCGCTGGAGCCGCCCGGCGTGCGGGCCGGCCTGGCCGGCCAGCTGCCCGGCAGCCGCCAGGGCACGGTCATGCCAGGCGGTCACGCCGAAGTCCGCCGCGGCATCGCCGGTCCACCACCACGCTTCCAGCGCCACGCATCGGTCGAGCAGGTCCAGGTCGGCCGCGACCGCGTCCAGGTTGACGGGCATGCCCAGGGCGTGGCAGGCCCGGTGCCGGAGCAGCCGGGCCACGCTGGCGTAGCGGGGCACGCCCAGTGCCCCGGCGCGCGCTTCCAGGTCGCCCGCAGCGGCCAGCGCGCGATCCGGCTCACCACGCAGCAGCGCGAGCCGGCCGGTGATGAGCTGGTGCTTGAGCTCCAGCCGCCAGCCAAAGACCATGTCGCCGTGCAGCAGCGCGCGGGCCTGG
The DNA here is from genome assembly GCA_963829725.1 of uncultured Actinomycetes bacterium. Lineage (GTDB taxonomy): Bacteria > Actinomycetota > Actinomycetes > Streptosporangiales > Streptosporangiaceae > RYN-230. The sequence continues at coordinate 58,756 of CAWHJW010000007.1, forward strand.
GCCAGCCGCGCCGCCGCGCCGTCGAGGTCGCCGGAGTCCAGGCACTCCTCGGCCAGGTCTTCCAGGGCGGCGATGGTGACCTCAGGCGTCCCGTCCCGCCCCGCTTCGAGCGCCTCGACGTGGTGCTCGTGTCCCTCCGCGGCCGCGCCCAGGTTGCGCAGCACCCAGCCGGCGAAATTCACCGCGCGCCCGGCGAACCGCGGCACCTGGCGGCGCTCCACCTCGGCGGTGTACCGGGAGAAGGCGTCCAGCGCCGCCGCCGGCTGGCTGGCCAGGGCACGGGCATGGCCGGTGAACAGGAGCGCGTGCAGCGTCGCGGAGGTGTGCTCGACGCCTTCCCGGCCGCGGGCCGCCGGGCGCAGCAGGGCCAGCGCCTCCTCGGTCCGGCTCTGGTGCGCCCGGAGCACGCCCAGCCAGGCCGCCGCGGTGACCCGGTGCGTCCCCTCGGCCAGGTCGAACGCGTCGCCGAGCAGCTGCTGCGCCTGCGCGAGATCGCCCGCGGCGTGCCGGATCCGGCCGCCCACGGCCAGGCACCGCGCCCGGACCGCGGGATCGGCCGCGGCGAGGGCGCCGTCCTCGGCGAACTGCGCGGCCTGCGCGAAGCGGCGGCCGAAGTAGCAGGCCCAGGCGCCGACTTCCAGCGACTCGGGCAGCGGCCCGGCGCGGTCGACGTCGGCGAGGGCCTCGTCGTAACGGCGCCGCCGGGTGCGCACCCGGGCACGTTCCAGCCAGCCGCCGGGCTCGGGGTGCAGCCGCAGGGCGACGTCGAGCAGCGCTTCGGCCGCCGCGTGGTCGAAACGTTCCGCGGCCCGCGCGGCCGCCGCCCGCAGGGCGCGGGAGGCCAGCTCCAGGTCGCCGCCCAGCCGGGCGTGCTCGGCCACGATGGCCGGGTCGGCGTACGTCCGCCCGGCCAGCACCCGCCCGGCCTGGCGGTGCAGCAGCGCGGCCCGGCCCGGGGTCGCGCTCGCCGCCAGCGCCTCCCGCACCAGTTCGTGCCGGAACCGGAAGGTCTCCCCGTCGTGGGCCAGCAGCTGCTTGGCGGCGGCCAGCTCGGCGTCGTCGAGCAGCGCCACGGCGGGCCGCCCCAGCAGGGCGGCCAGCAGCTCGATGTCCAGGTCCGGGCCGATCACCGCGGCGGCGCGCAGCATGACACCGGCGGTGCCCATCTCGTCGCACCGGGCGGACACCGACTCGACGAGGGAGGCGGGCAGCTCGGCCTGCGGCGCCTGCTGTGCCAGCTCGGTCAGGAACAGCGGGTGGCCCTGGGACCGCTCGTACAGCTCATCGGCCCGGTCCGGCCCGGCCAGCTGGGCCGCTGCCGCCCGGCCGAGCCCGTCCAGGTGCATGGACGCGGTGACGGGCAGGGGCTCGCCCTCGCCGGAGCGGACCGCCGCGACGACCGTGACGGGCAGGTTCTCACGCCGCGCGAAGCCAGCCCAGCCGGCCAGGGCCGAGCCGGCCAGGTGCGCGTCGTCGATGAGCAGGATCAGCGGCCCCCGGGCGGCCAGGCGGGTGACCAGCCGGTCCAGGGCCGCATACAGTACGGCCGGCCCGAGCATGCTGTCGGACAGGGCGGGCAGCGGCCGGTGCGCGGGCCCGGTCTCCAGCAGCGGGCCGAGCAGCGGAGCGTCCCGGCCGAGCAGCCCGGCGCCGGGGCCGGGGCCGAGGCGGCGCAGCAGTGCGGAGAACGCGCTGAGCACGGCGTCGAGTGGCATCATCCGGTCGAGCTGGCTGCAGGAGGCCAGCAGCACCGTGTCCCCGGCGGCACGGCGCCAGTCAGCCCAGGCCCGGAGCAGCGCGGTCTTGCCGATGCCCGCCTCCCCGTTGACGACGACCATCTCCATGCCGCCGCCGCGGGCCCGCAGCGCGATCGCGTCGAGTGAGGCCAGCTCCTCATCCCGGCCGATCAGGTGAGTCCCGGCCGCGGCCGGCCGCGGCGGCTGGGCCGGCATCCGGCCCTGCAGCAGGTCGGCGTGCAGGGCAACCGTCTCCGGCGAGGGGTCCGTGCCCAGCTCGTCGGCGAACCGCTGCCGCATCGTGGCGTAGGCGTCCAGCGCCGCCGCGACCCGGCCGCCGGCCCCGTAGGCGCTCAGCAGGACCCGCATCGAGGCTTCGTCGTACCCGTCCCGGTCCAGCGCGGCACTGGCCGCGTCCGCTGCACCCATCCAGTCCCCGGCGTCGAGCAGCGCGGCCGCCGCCACCTGCCGGGCCCGGTTCGCCAGCCGTTCCAGCTCGGCCAGCCGCAGCTGGGCCCATTCCCCCGGCCCCGGCGGCGGCCCGTCGCCGCGCAGCAGCCCGAGCGCGACCCGGGCCGCGGCGGCCGCCCCGAGCGGGTTGCCCGGCTCCGCGCCGTCGCTCCACCTCGCCGGTGACCGCAGCCAGCTCGGCCGCATCGAGCCAGTCGCAGGCCAGCCGGTAGCCAACGTCACCGCGCTCGATACGGTCCCGGCCGAGCACCGAGCGCAGCCGGCTGACCAGCACGGCGAGCTGGTCGTCGGGCCGGGCCGGCGGCGCGTCCGGCCACAGGGCGTCGATGAGCACCCCGGACGGGACGGCCTGGCCGGCGCCCAGGGCAAGCAGCCAGAGCACCAGCCGCCCCTTCCGGCTGCCCAGCGACCGGGGCGGGATGCCATCCACCTGGAAATCGCCCAGCACCCGCACGACCAGCGATTTCATACCCGCCATCCAACCGCCCTCCCGGCCTGCTGGCCAGCCGGGCGCTGCAAGCCGGCTGCAACCGGGCTGGGACAGGGTGGCGGCACGTACCAGAAACCAGGCAAGGAGCGGCATCATGACACCGAAAGCCGAACAGAAGAGCTTCACCACTCCCGACGAGACGCGCGCCTTCGAGCGGGGGGCGCTCGAGCTGCTGCACGTGGGCGGCGCCGAGATCGGCCGGCTCGTCCTGCAGCCCGGCTGGCGGTGGTCCGAGCACGTCAAGCCGCTGGCGGGCACCGACCTGTGCGAGGCCCCGCACTTCCAGTACCACGTGCAGGGGACGCTGCACATCGTGATGGCCGACGGCTCGGAGTTCGACGCCGGGCCGGGCGACGTGACCGTCCTCCCGGAGGGCCACGACGCCTGGGTGGTAGGCGATGAGCCGGCCGTCCTCGTGGACTGGCACGGGGCCAGCGGCTACGCCCGCCGCTGACCCGCCCCGCCCGCTGGGGCAGCGGGCCGGGACAGCGGGCCCGGGGGCCGGGGCCCCGCGCGGGCCCGGGGCGGCACCAGCAGCGGGGTGCCCGGCCGTACTGGCCGGGCACCCCGCTGTCATTCCGGCCAGCCGGGCCCGTGATCAGCGCACCGCGGCAGGCACCGGATCGCGGCCGGGCGCCGCGGCCGGCGCGGCCGGCCTGGCTGTGCCGCGGCCGGGATCCGCAGGGCCCGGGCCAGCGCGGCGGGCAGCTACCAGTTGGCCCGGCAGCGGCAGCAGCGCCAGGAAGCTGGCGAATACCAGGGCCAGGATGGCCAGCGCGCCGAGGGCCCCGATCATCGCCTCGGCCATGACCGACGTGCCCTTGGACGCGGCCGGCTTGCCGCTGGCCAGCAGCGGCAGCCCGGTGAGCCCGGTGTGCCAGCCGGGCGGCGCGGCCGAGGCCAGGGCGCGGCTGATCACCGGGCCGAGGGAGCTGCCGCCGAACCCGGCCGCGGGGGGGTGAAGACGAGGGCGAACGTGGACCGGCCGTCGCGGGTGACGAACGCCCGGTTGTGCATGGTCGCGTAGTCCGCGATCCGCACCCCGGGATGGCGCGGGCCAGGGCGGCGAACGCGCGCGGTCACGGCGGCCGTGGCGGGCGCGGTGACCCGCTGCCCGGCCGGCCCGGTGAGCACCGGCACGTAGGGCGCCTGCGCGGCGCCGTTGCCGTACTGGCGGGCGATCTGGCTGTCCACCCGGAACGCCTGCCCGGGCATGGCGAAGCTGTTGGCCATCCGGTGCGTTGGTGCCGCCCACGGTGGCGATGCCGGCCGCGGTGACGACGGCCCAGAACGCGGCCACGAGCAATTTGTGGCGGAGCACGAAGCGGGCGAGTGCGGTCATCACGACCTCCGGGGCTGCGGCGGCAGTCCGCCTGCCGCTGCTGGCTGCCTCCCGTGGCAGGGCCCGGCCGGCCGTCCCGCGGCGGATGGCACTTGCGGTCCCACGCCGGGAGCAAGGCAGCCGTGGATACTCCCTGCGGAGTACGGCGCCGGTCACCCCCGGGAGGGCGACTCAGCCCCCGGCACGTGCCTAGGCTGCAGGCATGCAACATGTCAGGGCGGCGTGGCGGCGCTGGCTGGGCTCGCCTGCCCGCGATGTGATCCTCGTGCTGGGGCTCACCGTCGTCCTGGTGGGCGGCACCGCCGGCGAGGGGTATCCCAAGTCGCCGTCGGACCGGATCCTGTTCCCGCACCACGTGATCCCGCATCCGCCGCCCGCCGCGCTGCTGCTCGTCGCGGCCGCCTGCCTGACGCTGATCTGGCGCCGCCAGTGGCCGGTGGCCGTGCTGGTCATCTCCACTGCCCTGGTGACCGCCTACACATTGCTCGGCTACGTCAACGGCGCGGCCCTGCTGATCCCGGCGATCGCCCTCTACGCGGTGGCGACCCAGGTGAATGTGTGGTGGGCGGCCGGGCTGGCCCTGGCCACGGCGGCCGTGCTGATGGCGGCAACCGCCGCCTTCAACCCGTTCGGCCAGATCGCCGGCGGCGGGTTCGACCTCATCCCCTTCATGATCGTGGCCGCGCTGCTGGCCGGGATCGCGGTGGCGAACCGGCGCGCGTATGTGGCGTCGATCCAGGACCGGGCCCGGCAGGACGCCCGCCGGCAGGTGGTGGAGGAACGGCTCCGCATCGCGCGGGAACTGCATGATGTGGTCGCGCACACCATGGCCACCATCAACGTGCAGGCCGGGTCGGCGGCGCACGTCCTGTCCACCCGTCCCGAGGTGGCCGCGGAGGCGCTGCAGGCGATCAAGGCGGCCAGCAAGGACGGCCTGCGGGAACTGCGGGCCATCCTCAACGTGCTGCGCCAGGCCGACGACGCTGACCCCACCCAGCCCGCGCCCGGCCTGGCGCAGCTGGACGCCCTGGTCGCCGGGGCCTGCCGGTCCGGGCTGGCGACCACGCTCGTGGCGACCGGGGAGCAGGTCCCGATGCCGGCCGCGCCGGACCTCGCCGCCTACCGGATCATCCAGGAGTCGCTGACCAACGCCATCCGGCACGCGGGCCCGGCGACGGCCACGGTCACGCTGGACTACGGTGACGGGGAACTCCGGATCGAGGTGGCGGACACAGGGCTGGGCCAGCCTGCGGGCGCGGGCGGCAAACCGGGGCACGGGCTGGCCGGGATGCGGGAACGGGCCGCCGCGGTCGGTGGGTCCGTGCAGGCCGGCCCCGCCCTCGGCGGCGGCTTCCAGGTCGCGGCCCGGCTGCCGCTGCCCCCCCAGCGCGGCCAGCGCGGGGCGGATACCGCCCCGGCCGCCGCGGCCACGGCCGAGGAAGGCGGGCCATCGTGATCCGGGTACTGCTCGCGGACGACCAGGCTCTGATCCGGGCCGGGTTCCGGGTGCTGATCGAGGCCGCGGACGACCTCGAGGTCGTCGGCGAGGCCACCGACGGCGGGCAGGCGGCCACCCTGGCCCGCACGGAGCGCGCCGACGTGGTGCTGATGGACATCCGGATGCCCGGGGTGGACGGGCTGGAGGCTACCCGGCGGATCTCGGCCGATGAGGACCTGGCCGGCGTCAAGGTCATCATCCTGACCACGTTCGAGTCGGACGAGTATGTCTACCGGGCGCTGCGCGCTGGGGCCAGCGGCTTCCTGGTCAAGGACACCGAGCCGGCCGAGCTGATCCAGGCGATCCGGGTGGTGGCCCGGGGGGACGCGCTGCTGTCGCCGAGTGTCACCCGGCGGCTGATCACCGACCTGGCCAGCCGGCCCGAGCGGCCGCCGCCCAGTGACCAGGTGCTGGCCGGGCTGACCGACCGGGAGCGGGAGGTGCTGGCGCTGGTCGCCGGGGGGCTGTCCAACGACGAGATCGCCGGCCGCCTGTTCCTCAGCCCGCTGACCTCGAAGACGCACGTCAGCCGGATCATGAACAAGCTCGGCGCCCGGGACCGCGCGCAGCTCGTCGTGATCGCCTACGAAAGCGGGCTGGTCACCCCGGGCGGCCACGGCATCCCGGCCTGATCACGGCATCCCGGCCTGATCACGGCATCCGGGCCTGACATGGCAGGCTAGGGGCATGACGGCAGCGGACCAGGCCGGCGGCGTGCCCGCCTCCGGCGGCGCAGCGCCCTCCGGGGGCGTACCCGACCAGGGGGACGCATCCCCGCCTGGCGCCGCGCCGTCGGCCTGCCGGGTCCGGCCGGAGACGGTGCAGCGGCTGGAGCGGGCCATGGGGTCGCTCGGCACGGCCGCGATGGCGTCCATGGACCAGCGGCTGCCCTGGTTCCGGTCGATGTCCGCGGAGAACCGGTCCTGGATCGGCCTGGTCGCCCAGGCCGGCATCGCCGCCTTCGTGGACTGGGTGAAGCACCCCCGCCGCGGCCGCCCGCCGGTGGCGGTCGAGGTGTTCGGCACCGCGCCACGGGAACTGGCCCGCGCGGTCAGCCTGCAGCAGGCCGTCGAGATGGTGCGGATCATCATCGACGTGGTCGAGGCCCGGGTGGACGAGCTCGCGGTGCCTGGCGGCGAGGCCGAGCTCCGGGAGGCGGTGCTCCGCTACACCCGCGAGGTGGCCTTCGGCGCCGCGCAAGTCTACGCGCGGACCGCGGAGGCCCGCGGCGCCTGGGACGCCCGGCTGGAGGCCCTGGTGGTGGACTCGCTGGTGCGCGGCGAGATGGGCGAGGGGCTCCAGTCCTGGGCATCGGCACTGAACTGGTCGCATACCCCGGTGGCCGTGATCGTCGGCTACGCGGACGGCAGCGAGCCGGAGGGCCTGATCTCCGAGCTCCGCGCGATCGTCCGGCGGCCGCGGCTGGACCTGCTGGCCGGCGTGCACGGCACGCGGCTGGTGGTGGTGCTCGGCGGCACCGACGACCCGCTGGCCGCCGCCGCGCACATCGCCGGCCGGTTCGGTACCGGGCCGGTGGTCGTCGGGCCGCCCGTCCCTGACCTGCAGGCCGCCACCCGGTCGGCGGCGGCGGCCCTGGCCGGGCTGCGGGCCGCCCCCGGCTGGCCCGAATCGCCGCGGCCGGTGCTCGCCACCGAACTGCTCCCGGAGCGCGCGCTGGACGGGGACGAGCTGGCGCGCGCGGAACTCATCAGCGATCTCTACGAGCCGCTCCGCCGGGGCGGTGCTGCGCTGCTCGACACGCTGAGCACCTACCTGGAGCAGGGGTCGTCGCTGGAGGCCACGGCCCGGCTGCTGTTCGTGCATCCGAACACGGTGCGTTACCGGCTGCGGCGGGTTACCGAACTGACCGGCCTCGTGCCGTCCGAGGGGCGGGCCGGATTTACCCTCTGGGTCGCCATCGTGCTGGGCCACTTGGCGCACAAGCGCACATAGTTTGTAGCATTGCGACAACGTCCACGGGTCAAACTTCGTGCTCTTCTTCACCTATCTAGCGGACTTCTACAGTGCAGGGTGAATGCATGCTTGTCATCGCTGCCCCGGGCCAGGGCGCGCAGGTCCCTGGCTTCCTATCCGCATGGCTCGAGCTGCCCGGTTTCGCTGACCGCCTCAGGGCCTGGTCCGAGCTGGCCGGCCTCGACCTGGCCAGGTACGGGACCACGGCTGACGCAGCGGAGATCCGGGACACCGCGGTCGCCCAGCCGCTGCTGGTGGCCGCGGCCATCGCCGCGGCGGAGGTGCTGTTCGGCGGCCTGGGCGCGGCCCGTGCCCAGGTGGGCGCGGTGGCCGGGCACAGCGTCGGCGAGCTCGCGGCGGGTGCTATCGCGGGCGCGGCGAGCCCGGAGGACGCCATCCGGCTGGTCCGGGTCCGCGGTCAGGCCATGGCGCAGGCCGCGGCCGAGCAGCCGACCGGGATGACCGCGGTGCTGGGCGGGGATGAGGCCGACGTGCTCGACGCGCTCGAGGCGCACGGGCTCACCCCCGCGAACATCAACGGCGTCGGCCAGGTCGTCGCCGCAGGAACGCTGGACCAGCTCGCCGCCTTCGCGGCCGACCCGCCCGCCGGGGCCCGGCTGCGGCCGCTTCAGGTGGCGGGGGCCTTCCACACCCGGCACATGGCGCCGGCCGTGGCCGCCCTGCGCGAGGCCGCGGCCTCGGTCCGCGTCCGTGACCCCGAGGTGCCGGTGCTGTCCAACCGGGACGGCGCGGTGGTCCGCTCCGGCCAGGACTGGCTGGAACGGATCATCACCCAGGTCAGCGCGCCGGTGCGGTGGAACCTGTGCATGACGGGCATGTCCGCTCTCGGGGTGAGCGCGTTCATCGAGCTGCCGCCGTCCGGCGCCCTCACCGGGCTGGCCCGGCGCGGGCTGCCCGGCGTGTCGCTGACCAGCCTCAAGACGCCGGCCGAGCTGGACGCGGCGCGGACGGTGATCGCCGAGCACGGCGCGCATGAGCAGCAGGATGGGGGGCAGGCTCCTGACTGGCGGCTGCTCGTGGCGCCGCTGTCCGGGACGTTCCGGACCGTGGCCGACGGCCCGTTCGTTACCGCGGGTGCCGCGCTCTCCCCCGGTGCCGAGATCGGGCACGTGGAGCAGCGCGGCGGGCGGCACGCGATCACGCCCCCGTTCCCGGCCACGGTCATCGAGTGGCTGGTCGAGGACGGCGACCCGGTCAGCGCGGGCCAGCCGCTGGTCCGGCTGCAGCCGGACCTGCCGGGCTGACCGGCGTCCAGGGGACCGGCCGGCGGGCGGCCCCGGCAACCACGGCACCGAGCGGGACGGGAAAGGAAACCATGGTGATGCGACTCCCCGAGGGCGCCGCTGGCGCACGGATCCTGGCGTTCGGCGGGTACCAGCCGGCCCGGGTGGTCACCAACGACGAGATCGCCGAGACGGTGGACACCAGCGATGAGTGGATCCGCAGCCGGGTCGGCATCGCCCAGCGCCGGATCGCCGCCCCGGAAGAGACCGTGACCGACATGGCGGTGGCGGCGGGCGGCAAGGCGCTGGCCGCGAGCGGGCTGTCCCCGGCCGAGATCGACCTGGTGATCGTGGCCACCTGCACGGCCGAGGCGCCGATCCCGAACACGGCGGCCAGCGTGGCCACCCGGCTCGGCATCGTCGCGCCCGGGGCGTTCGACCTCAACGCCGCGTGCGCCGGCTTCTGCTACGCGCTGGCCGCCGCCAGCGACTCGGTACGGGCCGGCACGTCCCGCCACGTGCTGGTCATCGGCGCCGAGAAGCTGTCCCAGTGGGTGGACTGGACCGACCGGTCCACGTGCATCATCTTCGCGGACGGCGCCGGGGCGGCGGTGGTCGGCCCGGCCGCGGACGACGAGCCGCCGGGCATCGGCCCGGTGGCCTGGGGCAGCGACGGCGGGATGGCCGACAAGATCTACATCGCCGACCGCCGGTCGTTCATCTTCCAGGAGGGCCAGGCTGTCTTCCGCTGGGCCACCACCGCGCTGCACCCGGTGGCCAGGCAGGCCTGCGAGCGTGCCGGGGTGGACCCGGCCGACCTGGCCGCGTTCGTCCCGCACCAGGCGAACCTGCGCATCATCGAGGCGATCGCGAGGAAGATCGGCGCCCCGCAGGCGCGGGTGGCCACCGAGATCGTCGACTCGGGCAACACGTCCTCGGCGTCCATCCCGCTGGCCCTGTGCGCGATGATCGAGCGCGGCGAGGTAGGCTCCGGCTCCCCGGTCCTGCTGCTCGGCTTCGGCGCCGGCATCAGCTATGCGGCGCAGGTCATCACGGTACCCTGACCGCGCCACGGCCCGCGGGTCACGCCCCGCGGGCCGACCACTACACACGAAGGAGAACACAACCACATGGCCATGACTGACCAGGAGATCCTGAGCGGCCTCGGCGAGATCGTGGACGAGGTGGCCGGCGTCCCAGCGGACCAGGTCACCCCGGACAAGAGCTTCGTCGAACGACCTGGACATCGACTCACTGTCCATGGTGGAGATCGCCGTGGCGGCCCAGGACAAGTTCGGCGTCGAGATCCCCGACGACCAGCTCAAGAACCTGAAGACCGTGCAGGACGTCGTCGACTACGTCCGGAACGCCGAGGTATCGGCCTGACCCAGCGGCAGCCACTGCCGCAGCGGCGGGCCGGGTGCCCCCGGCTGGCCAGCGAGCGAAGGAGGAGCAGTTCACCGTGCAGGCAGATCAACCACGTGTCGTCGTCACCGGGCTGGGCGCGACCACGCCCCTCGGCGGGGACGTGGCGTCCACCTGGGAATCGCTGCTGGCCGGCCGGAGCGGGGCACAGCGCCTCCCGGCCGGCTTCGCCCCTGACCTGCCGGTCCAGATTGCCGCGCCTGCCGCGGTCGACCCCGCTACGGTGCTCGACCGCGTGCAGGCGCGCCGGCTGGACCGCTGCGAGCAGTTCGCCCTGGTCGCGGCGCGGGAAGCCTGGGCCGATGCGGGATCACCTGACGTGGACCCGGACCGGCTCGGCGTCGTCGTCTCCAGCGGCATCGGCGGGATCGCCTCCACCCTCAACGCCTACGACACCCTGCACGACAAGGGCTGGCAGCGGCTGTCCCCGTTCACCGTGCCGATGCTGATGCCCAACGGCTCCGCGGGCTGGATCGCCATCGAGCTGAATGCCCGTGCCGGGGTGCACACGACGGTCAGCGCCTGCGCATCCGGGGCCGAGGCGATCGGCTACGCGATCGACATGATCCGGTCCGGCCGCGCCGACGTGGTGCTGGCCGGCGGGACCGAAGCGGCCATCCTGCCGCTGAACGTCGCGGCGTTCGCGGCCATGCGCGCCCTGTCCACCCGCAACGACGAGCCGGAGCGGGCCTCCCGCCCATTCGACAAGGGACGTGACGGGTTCCTGCTCGGCGAGGGCGCCGGCATCGTGGTCCTGGAATCGGCCGAGCATGCCGCCCGGCGCGGGGCGACGGTGCACGCCGTCGCGGCCGGCGCGGGGTATTCCGCGGACGCGCATCACATCGCCCAGCCGGATCCCGGCGGCGCCGGGATCGAGCGGGCCATCGAGCGGGCGCTGGCCAACGCCGGGCTGGATGCCGCGCAGATCGTCCACGTCAACGCGCACGCCACCTCGACACCGGCCGGCGATGTCGTCGAGGGGCAGTCGATCGCCCGGGCGCTGGGCGAGGCGGCCAGCGGGGTCGTGGTGTCCGCCACCAAGTCGATGACCGGTCACCTGCTCGGCGGGGCCGGCGCGGTCGAGGCGGTGGCCACCATCCTGGCGCTGCGCGAGCATGTCGCCCCGCCCACCATCAACCTCGAGGACCCGGAAGCCGACACCCGCATCGACATCGCCACCGAGCCGCGGAAGCTGAGCCCGCACGGCGCCGCGCCGATGGCCGCGCTGAACAACTCGTTCGGCTTCGGCGGGGCCAACGTCGCGCTCGCCTTCACCGCCGCATAACCCGCCGCCGGCGGGGCCAGCCCTCGTCCCGCTCACCCTGCATCCCCAGCAACGTCGCTCTCCCGCCACAAGCTTAGGAGGCCTCCCGTGACCGTGATTGAGACCCAGGCCGCAGCCGCCCAGAAGGAGCAGCCCGGGGCACGCCGGCCTGCGGCGCGATCAGCGCCGGCCGGGGCCGGCCCCGTGGCCGGCGGCGCGCCCGTGCTGTCCCGTGACCCGGAAGCCAGGCTCGACGCGCTGTTCGACGCGGGGTCGGTGAGCCTGCTCACCCCGCACGACGCCAGCGGGGCCATCGCCGCGACCGGGACGATCGACGGGATGCTGGCGGTTGCCTTCGCCAGTGACCCGCGGGTGCAGGGCGGCGCGATGGGCAGCGCCGGCTGCGCCGCGATCATCGCGGCCTACGACGCGGCCGTGGCCCACGGCGTGCCGGTCATCGGGCTGTGGCATTCCGGCGGCGCCCGGCTCCGCGAGGGCGTGGAGAGCCTGCACGCGGTGGGGATGGTCTTCGCGGCGATGACGCGCGCCTCTGGCGTCGTCCCGCAGATCTCGGTGGTGCTCGGCGCGGCGGCGGGCGGGGCCGCCTACGGGCCGGCCCTCACCGACGTGGTGATCCTCTCCGGCCACGGCCGGATCTTCGTCACCGGCCCGGACGTGGTGCGCAGCGTGACCGGCGAGGACGTGGACATGGCCCGGCTCGGCGGGCCCGAGCCGCACAGCCGCCGGTCCGGCGTAGTGCACCTGGTGACGCCCACGGACGCGGACGCGCTCAGCCGGGCCCGCGACGTCGCGCTGCTGCTCGGCCGGCAGCAGCAGGTGGACCTGGGCCTGGTGACCGGCCAGGATGCCGGGCCGGCACTGGACACGCTGCTCCCGGAGTCGTTCCGCCGCGCCTACGACGTGCACCCGGTGCTCGCCGGGCTGCTGGACGAGCCCGGCATCGAACTGCACCCCCGCTGGGCGCCGAACGTGGTCACCATGCTCGGGCGGCTGGCCGGCCGGACGGTCGGGGTGGTAGCGAACAACCCGCTGCGCCTCGGCGGCTGCCTGGACGCCACCTCGGCAGAGAAGGCGGCGCGTTTCGTCCGGATGTGCGATGCGTTCGGCGTGCCGCTGGTCGTCATCGTGGACGTGCCCGGCTACCTGCCCGGTGTCGGCCAGGAGTGGGACGGGGTGGTCCGCCGCGGGGCCAAGCTGCTGCACGCGTTCGCGGAGGCGACGGTGCCCCGGGTCACCCTGGTGACGCGCAAGGCCTACGGCGGCGCCTACATCGCGATGAACTCCCGTTCCCTCGGCGCGACCAGGGTGTTCGCCTGGCCGGGAGCGGAAGTGGCGGTGATGGGCGCGATCGCGGCGGTCCGCATCCTGCACCGGCGTACCTTGGCTGACGTCCCGCCGGACCAGTTGCAGGAGGCGGAGGCGAAGCTGGCCGCCGAGCATGAGCGCGAGGCCGGCGGGCTGGACCGGGCCCGCGAGCTCGGGGTGATCGATGAGGTCATCGACCCGGCCACGACCCGTGAGGTGATCGCCCGGGCCATCGCCACCGCCCCGCAGGTGCGCGGGCAGCACGGCAACATCCCGCTCTGACCGTGGCAGGCGAGGCCGGCCTGCTGCTCGTGGTCGAGCACGAACGGAACGCGCCCGCCGGGCTGCTCGGGCCCTGGGCCGCCGGGCGCGGGCTGGAGCGCCGCACGCTGCGCCCGGCCGAGCAGCCGCTGCCCGGGGACGCGTCCGGTTACGCCGGTGTCGTGGTCCTCGGCAGCGAGCAGACCGCGTTCGACGACACCGTGCCCTGGCTGGGCGCCGAGCTCAGCCTCGTCGCCTCGGCCATCGACGACGGCGTGCCGGTGCTGGGCATCTGCTTCGGCGGGCAGGTGCTGGCCCGGGTGCTGGGCGCCCGGCTGTACCGGCTCCCGGAGCCGGAGATCGGCTGGGTCGCCCTGGCCAGCCGGCATCCGGGAGTTCCGCCGGGGCCGTGGCTGGCCTGGCACCTGGACGCCTTCGAGCTGCCCCCGGGCGCCGTGCCGCTGGCCAGCGGCGGCGCCTCGCTGCAGGCCTACTCGGCCGGCCCGCACGCCGGGGTCCAGTTCCACCCGGAGGCCACCGAGCCCATCGCGGAAAGCTGGGGCCAGGCCGCCGAGCCGCCGCCGACCGCCGGGCAGGCCGCCCGGCTCCGGGCCGGCTGGGCCGGGGCGGCGGAGCGCACCGCGGCGGACGCCGCGACGCTGTTCTCGGCGTGGCTGGACGGCAGCCTCGCCGCGCCGCTAGCTGCCCCGGAACCAGGGCAGCGGCTCGGCCGGTAGCGTTCGCAGGGCCGGCGCCCGGGGCCAGGAATTCCCGCGGCCCGGCCGGCTGTTGCCCGGGAGGCACGGCGCACCGCAGCCCGCGCCTGCCCGGGCACCGGGAGGAACCGTGACCACGCCACTCGTCAAGCCGCTCTACACGGCCCGGGCCACCGCGACCGGGGGCCGTTCCGGTCACGCGGTCACCGATGACGGCATTGTCGATGTGCACCTGCAGCCGCCGAAGGAGATGGGCGGCCTGGGCGGCGCGGCCAATCCCGAGCAGCTGTTCGCCGCCGGCTACGCCGCGTGCTTCCAGGGCGCGCTGGGGGTGGTCGGCCGGCACCAGGGAGTGAACACCGACGACTCGCTGGTCGAGGCGGACGTCACGATCGGCACCGTGCGGGGTGGCGGCTACGGGCTGGCTGTCACGATCAAGGTGTCCATCCCCGGGGTCGGCGCGGACACGGTCCGCGCGCTGGCCGAGGCCGCGCACCAGGTCTGCCCGTACTCCAACGCGACCCGGGGCAACATCGAGGTGACCCTTGAGGCCAACTGACCGTCCCGGCGGCCATCCGGGCCGCGGCACTCCCCGGGCGGCGGCAGGTAGCGGGCGGCGCCCGTCCGCCGCTCAGCGGCCGGCGGACGGATGGCGTCCGGCACTGCCCGGCTGCGGGCTGGGCAGCCGGGCCACCACCCGGACGTCGGTCCCGGCCGCATCGCTGGCCAGCTCGACCGAGTCGGCGACCTGCCGGGCCAGCCACAGTCCCTGCCCGCGGTCCGCATCCGGCTCGGGGACCAGGTAGGCGGCAAGCGGGTCGTCCGGCCCGGGCCCGCCGTCACGAACGTGGCAGATCAGCTTCCCGTCTTCCTGGTATACCCGCAGCCGCCGCGGCGCCCGGCCATGGGCCAGCGCGTTGGTGACGACCTCGCCCACGGCGGTGACGAGAACCTGGGCGGCCTCGCCCGCCACGCCCGCGGCGGCCAGCTCGGCCCGCAGGAACCGGCGCACCGCACTCAGGTCCCCGGGAACCCCGAAGCCGATCGAGGCGGCGGACGGCGGCGGGTCCTCGGTCACCGACCGCTCCCGGACGAACTGGGCCGGGTCGGTGTACAGCGGGCTGGGCGCCGTGGCGCCGTCCCGCGCCAGCTCCGGATGTGTCCGCTGCGCGTCCCGCAGCACGCCCCCGGGCAGCGACGAGGCGTCGAACGGGCACAGCACCGAGACGGCATAGGGCTGGTAGATGACGTTCGCCGCCGCCTCGGCGCGCAGGTAGGCCGCGATCTCGGCGTCCGCCTGCCCGGCCAGGTCCTGCTCGGTGACGACCCGGACGGCCCGGCCTGCCGCGGCCTGCGCACGCAGCCAGTCCACCAGGGCCCGGGTGGCCCGTCCCAGGGGCACGTAGAAGTCCGCCGCGTCGGCGAGCTGCACCGCCTGGTAGTCGGCGCCCAGGTCGCGCCGCAGCCAGCCGAGCCGCCCGGCCGGCACCGCGACCAGTACCGGCTGGCGCGCGGCGAGGCCCGCACGGATGAACGGCCCGACGGCGCCGGTGAAGTCCCGCGGCCCGCGGTACAGCAGCGCGCGGTGCCGGGCAGGCAGGGCTTGCGGCCGGCTCATCGGCCGGCCAGCGTCCCGGGGGGCCTGCCGGACAGGGACATGCTGTCCTTAAGTTGATCCGTCCCGGATAGCGGCCGGTTGCCCAGGCCGCCCGCACTGATCTGCAGCCAGGCCGAACCAGTCTCACCGCCGGGATTCCGCTGCCACGAACACCGCAGCTACCCGGCTGGCGGCTGGTGAAACAACCGCCCGCCCGCCGTGAACCCGGAGCGCGGGGTGGCCGGCGGCCCGGGGCCCGGCCCGCGGGTCACGCGCGGGCCGGCTCCGGGCCGCCGGGACGCGCGCGTAGGCGCCGAGGACCAGGTCCCAGAACGCCATCACGTCCACCGACGTGGCGACGAGGGCGTTCCGCGCCCCGGCGGCAGCGGTGAAATCGGTGACGGTCATCCCGGAGGTCCACCGGCCGGCCGTCTCCACCTCCACCCGGGCCGGCTCGCAGCCGAACAGGCCCGGCTCGGCCACCAGGGCCAGGGCACACACGTCGTGCACCGGCGGCCCGGCGGCCGGCCCCGGCGGCAGCGGTTCCCCCTGGTACCCGAGCAAGCCGGGCAGCAGCAGGTCGGCGCCGAGACGTCCCAGGCCGCGCATCCGGTCCTGGATGCCGGAGGTGGCCCGGGCCTGCAGGGTCACGTCCAGGCCGACCATGGTCACCTGCCAGCCGGCCCCGAACACGATCGCGGCGGCCTCCGGATCGACCGCGACGTTGAACTCGGCGGCCGGGGTGACGTTACCGCGGCCGGCCGACCCTCCCATGATCACGAAGTCGCGGACCCACCCCGCCAGCCGCGGCTCGCGCCGGACGGCCAGCGCGATGTTGGTCAGCGGGCCGGTGGCCACCAGCGTGATCTCGCCGGGTGCCGCGGCGACCGTCTCGACCAGGAAGTCCACGGCGTGCCCGGGCGCCGGGCCGGCCGGGGCGGGCGGCAGCCGGGCCGCCCCCAGGCCCGATTCGCCGTGCGCGCCGCGCCCATCGAAGACGGGGCGCAGCAGCGGGCGCGGGCTGCCCGCCACCACCGGGACGTCACGGCGGCCGGCCAGTTCCAGGACGCTGAGCGCGTTCCCGGTGACCAGGCCGAGGTCCACGTTGCCGCTGACCGTGGTCACCCCGGCGAGGTCTATCCCGGGATGACCACAGCCGAAGATGATGGCCAGCGCGTCATCGATCCCGGGGTCGCAGTCCAGGATCACCCGGGCGGGCGCCTCCCGGCCGGGTGGTCCCGCGCTCACGCGGCCAGGCCGCTGCCGGAGACCAGCCCCCGGACACGCTGGTTGATGTCCGCCATCTGCTCAGGCGTTACGTCCGGGCGGAGGCAGATGATGAGCGGCCAGCCGCTGCGCACGGCCTGCTGCCGCAACTGCTGCACCGTCAGGGTCAGCGCCGGGCTCCACTCGTCAGGGACCGTGACCTCGATGTTCATGGTTCCTCCCGTAGCGGGCGGGCCAGGCCGGCAGCCGCGCCGCGCGGCCTGCGGGCCAGCCACTCTGGGTTCAGAGTAGGCCGGGCGGCCGGCCGGGGTAAGCACAAACACGCCAGCCCCGGCTCACCCAGGGCCCCGGATCAGCCGGTGGCGTGCAGCCAGCGGACCGGCGCGCCCTCGGCCGCGCACCGGAACGGCTCCAGCTCGGCGTCCCAGGGCCGGCCGAGCAGCCGGTCGAGCTCGCCTTCGAGGGTCACGGTACTCACCGCCGCCACCCCGGACCGGGCACCCGCCGCCACTGTCATGGCGGCCAGCAGCCGGTTCTCCGGGATCATGATGTCCCCGTTGGCCCCCGTGACCGCGGAGAAGGTGCCGAGCCCGGGCGTGTAGCTGTACCGCACCGCGTCACAGCCGGGGCTGGCCTCCTCGGTGACCTCGAAACGCAGCCGGTTCCAGCCGACCAGGGCCGAGGCGATGGACGCTGCGGTACCCGGGCGGGCCTGCCAGTTCAGCCCGGCCCGCACCGACCCGGGCGCGGCCGGCTGCCCCACCCAGGACAGATCCACGGGCAGGCCAAGCACCCCGGCCACCGCCCACTCGATATGCGGGCACAGCGCCGGGGGCGCGGAATGGACCTGCAGCACGCCGTGAACTGACACCAGACCTCCCTGCGAGCGACCGAGGTGCGTCTTCCCCAACGACCTCGCCCGGCGCAGTGAACAATCCGGTCATCAGCCAACAACCTGTGCACCGCCCAGTATGGCGCGGCGCATCCCGGCGGACTGGCTGCCCCCCTGGAAGATCCATGCTCCGCGAAGAATTGTGCCCCACCCGCACACGTCAGCACCAGGCCAGGAGCACAATTCCTGGCTCTTTCCTGGCCGCGCCGGGCGGTAAACCGCCCAGAGGGGGCCTAACGGTACAGTGGCGCACCGTGATGTAGTGGGCGGGTGAGCGAGCGTGATATCGCCGGGTTGTTATTCACCGCCGAGATGTACGGCGTGCAACTGGATCAGTTGGCCACCTGGCTGGACGTCAGGCCGGCCGGGGCCCGGTCCGCCGCGGCGCGCTGGCGGAATCGCGGCCACGCGGAGTCGGCCCGGCTCGGCCCGGGACCGCCCTGGGTATGGCTCACCCGGGACGGCCTGGCCGCCTGCGGACTGCCGTACGCCGCGGCCGCCCCGGCCCTGTCCCGGCTGGCGCACCTGCGCGCGGTGACCGCGGCGCGGCTGGCCCTCGAATCGGCCGCCGGGTACGCGGCGGCGGGCGGCTACTGGCGCAGCGAACGGCGGCTGCGGGCCCGGGTCGGCGGCCGGCTGCCGCTGCGTGAGCACCTGCCGGACGGCGAGGTGCACTGGCCGGAGCCGGCCGGTGCCCGCGGCGGGACTGCGGGCCGCGGCTGGGCCGGGGAGTGCTGGGCCATCGAGGCCGAGCTCACCCCCAAGACGGTGCGCCGGACCGTGGCCATCATGACCGAGATCCTGACCCGGACCGGGGACTACGGCTGCCCGGCGGCGGAGGCCCGGGTGCCCGGGCGCCCGCCGCGGCACGTCCGCGTGGTGTACGTCTGCTCGGCTGCCGCCCGCCCGGCGGTGCGGCGGGCCCGCGAGGCGCTCAGCGCCGCCCTGGCCGCCCGGGTCGAGATCCGCGCCCTGCCCCCCGGCGCGGAACTCATGCCGGCCGGGCGGCGGGTGGCAGTGCCCCGGGCTAGCACGAGCGCGGCGCCATGATCGGGCGGTACCTGGGTTTCCTCGCGGTGCGCGGGGCACTCAGGCTGGCGGTGCGGCTGTCCCGGTGGGTGGTCCTCGTTGGGCTGATGGTTCTCGCGGCGCCGGTCAGCCTGGTCGCCGGGTACGCGGCGGCGCTGGCCTGGTTACTCGGCTGGCCGCCGCGCCAGTTGTACCGGGCGGCCGGGTGGTGCCTGCCGATGGTGGTGGCGTGGCTGGCCGCGGCAGCCGCGGGCGGCACGCCGTGGCCGCGGGTGGCCGCCCAGCCCTACCTGGCCTGGCTGGCCATGTGGCACGACCTCGAGGCCGGGGCGTACCCGCTGGCCGCGGTCACCATCGCGCCGGCCGCGATCCCGCTCGGCCTGGCGGCCGGCGGGCTGGCCTGGTCCTGGCGGATCTACGCGCTGGAAACGGGCAGCGGCGGGCTGACCCCGAGCGCGCCGGCCGCCTTCGACGCCCGGCAGTGGCGGCACCAGGTTCGCTCCGCCCAGGCCCGGATCGCTGCCCCCGGTTCCGTGCCGCTCCTGGCGCGCGACGGCGGGGTGGTGGCCGGGGCCACCATCCGCGCCGTGCGGCACCGGTCCCGGCCCGTGGCGGTGCTGCCGTATCCGCGGCTGCGCTCGCACCAGGTGGTCATCGGCACGACGGGGACGGGCAAGACCACCCTGCTGCTGCGGCTGTGGGCCGGCTTCACCCGGCGCGGGCTGGAACTGCACGCGGCCGGCGGCGCCCGGCCGCTGCTGGTCGTCATCGACTGCAAAGGCGGCGCCGACTCGCGGCGGATCGCCGACCGGGCCCGCCGGGTGCTCCGCGCGGCGGGTGCCGCGGCCACCGCCATCTGGCCGGACGAGGCCAGCCTGTCGCTGTGGGACCTGCCGCCGCACCAGCTCACCAGCACCCTGGTGGACATGATCGAGCACGGCACCGGCGCGGCCGCGTACTACGCCGACGTGCTGGAGGAGGTGGTCCGGCTGGCGGTGGCGGCGCCGTGCGGGCCGCCCCGTTCCGCGGCCGATTTCCTCGCCCGGCTGGACGCCGGCTGGCTCCGGATGGCCTACGCCGCCGCCCCGGACGCCGGCGAGCTGGCCCTGCTGCGCTCGGCGGGACGGCACGTGACCGACGTCGCCCTGCGGTACCGGGCGCTGCTGCGCCGGCTGGGCGGCGGCCTGGACGGGCCGGGCGCGTTCGGCGACGCGGACGCCTGGTACTGCATCCTGGAGGGCACCGCGGAGATCGCCGTGGCTGAGGCCCAGGCCCGGGCCCTGGTTGACCTGCTGGCCGCCTACGCCGCGGGCCCGGCGGAGGGCGCCCGGCGGGAGATCCTGCTCGCGGTGGACGAGTTCAGCGCGGTGTCGCGGCGGCTGCCAATCTGGCAACTGTACGAGCGGGCCCGCTCGCTAGGCCTGGCGGTCCAGGTGTCCGCGCAGTCCTGGCAGGGCCTGGCCGCCGACGAGGACGAGCGTTACCGGGTGGCCAGCACCGCGGACGGCGGCATCTGGCTGCTGCGCACCCCGCACCCGGAGCCGGTGGCGGCCCTGGCCGGATCGCGGCGTGGAGTGGACACGGCCCGCCGCCTGCTCGGCGTGCCCCTGTGGGCCCACGAAGGGCTGTCCCGGGCCGGGAGCACGCCGGTGGTGGACCCGGACCTGATCCGCGGCCTGGCGGTCGGCCAGGCCGCCTACATCTACCGCGGCGGGGTTAGCTACGTGCAGGTGAAACGGCTGGTGGCGGGCCCCGCGGAACTGGCCCGCCCGGGGGCGGTGCCGGGCCCGGGGGCGGGGACGGGCGCGGCGGGCTCCTCCAGGTCCGTGACGGGCCGGGAGCCGGCCAGTGTGGCACCGCCGGGCACCGGCCCGGCACCGGGTAGTGCGCCGGTGGCAGGCGCGCCACCGGACGCGAGCGGGCTGCTGGACGACGCGTTCGGACCGGAACCGTGAGCAGCCAGGACGGCGGGGCCGGCCCGTTCGCCGCCCTCGGCCTGCCCGCCCGGCCCGGCCTGACCGACGACGAGGTGCGGGCCGCCTGGCGCCGGGTCGCCGCCGTCACCCACCCGGACCGGGCCGATGGCGGCGACCCGGACCGGTTCGCCGTGGCCGCGGCGGCCTACACGGCGCTGCGCACCCGGTCCGGCCGCGGCGAAGCCCTCGCCGACCTCACCGCCCGCCCCAGGCGCTCCGTGCGCCCAGCGGGGCCGGTTGTGACCCGGAACCGCCGGGACAGCAGCGGTTTCCGGCCACAACCTCGCGCGCCGCACCGGGCCGCCCCGGTGCGGCGCCACACGGGTCAGCTGCTGGGACGGGTGGCGCTGCTCGACAGGATCCGCCGGGGACGCCCCGCGATGCTGGCGCTCCGGGTGCTGATCGTGGCCGCGGTCGCGGGCGCCTCGGCGGCGGTGGCCGGCTGGCAGCCCGCCACCCCGGCGCTGATCACCGGGGCGCTGACCTGGCTGCTGTGCACCGCCCGCCACGACCTGGCCCCGCCCAGCTAGTGGCGGTTACCGGGCGGGCGGCCACGGATCAGACGCCCACCCCTCTCAGGCCGTCGAACGTGTAGCGGAAGAATTCGGCCAGCTGATGCCGGGCCGAAGAATCCGGCGGCCCCGCGGCGGGCGCCGGTGGCGGCGGCGGCGGAGGCTGCACAGGGAACTGGCCCCGGGGCGGCGGCATGGGGGGCATCCGCGGCGGAGCCGGCTTCACCGGGCAGCGGAGATAGTGCTTCATGACGGCCGGGAATCGTTCGAAGATCAGGTTCCGCGGGCGCTCCCAGGCGATGCCGGCTTCCGCGCACACCTCCCTGACCGTGTCTTCCGTGGCGAGGTTGGCAAACCCGGACCCCTGGTACGGCAGGACGTGATGGACGCGGTGGGGGCTCAGGCCCGCGCTGAGGAAAAGATCGATCCAGCGGTTGCCGACCACGCTGAGGTCGTAGCTCAGGCAGATCTGCCGCGCCGCCCAGTCGTCCCGCAGCCGCTCGGGGATCGCCGCCAGCTCGGCCTCGGTCTCCGACTCCTCGAAGTCGTGGCTGGCGACGACCAGGAAGGTGTTGAACCACAAGGTCAGGAAGAACTGCACCAGCCAGGCCACGATGTGCCCGGTCGCCAGGCACGCGGCGAACTCGACCAGGATCCAGCCGCGGATGAGCCAGAAGTCGGCCCGGACAGGGGCCTTGCCCTTGGGGCGCTCGAACCTGGCCAGCTCGCGTGCCCGCAGGGACAGGCCGCTCAGGCAGATGCCGAGCTTGTGCAGCGTGTAGCCCGGGATACGGAGCAGCGGGTGCAGCCGGAGCATGCCATCGAAGAACGTCTTCTTCACATCGGCGCCGGAGCCCATATAGGGGTGATGCAGTAATACGTGCCCGTCCGCGCCGATCAGGCTGGTGCCGACATAGTTGATGTCGAAGAACGCCTTCCCGAGGGGCAGGGTGAAGCGGCGCTGGTCTTTCCACTTGCGGTGCAGGTGGTAATGGCCCGAGCCCGCCAGCGCGGTCCGCGTCACCACCATGATGACGACGAATGCCCAGGCGGGGATGAGCCCCGCGATCAGGAGGGCCAGCGTGGCCACGTGCATGCCAGCGATAACCCACGTCACCATGTCAAAGGCGCGGTCGTATTTCCTCAGCGCCCGCTTGGAGAACCTGGCGTTCACCTTACTGCGGATCTCCGCGAGCAGGCTCCCCGTGTCGCTGTAGTCCAGCCGCGGCAGATCCCTCGTCGCGTCGAAATCCGGCTCCAGCAGGAAAGGCGGCACCCCCAGCTTGGGGAGTATGTCCTTCTCGGTGAGCCCTTCGATCTCGTACCTGGCGAGAATCTTCTGCAGCCGGGCCGGGTCCCGGTGATACGTATGCAGCAGGGCGCTGATATCGCGGCCCTGGCTCGGCCCGAACCAGGTGATTCCGCCGGGATGGACCTTCATCCACTCGGTGAAGTCGTAGGCGCGCCCGTCGACGATCCAGAACGGCTGGCCCTGGGGCAGGACAGTGCCCGTGCGGGGTGAACTGCGAGGTGAACTGTGGCTGAGGACCTCGGCCATTGACTTACTCCTTCTCGCACTGATTCTCGCCACGGCGTCTAACCGTCATGATCAGGCATTCCCACCTTGTACCGGGCCGCCTTGGCCAGCTCGGCCGCGGCCGCGGGCTCCAGCAGGTAACACTCGTCGAGGACCCGGCGGGTAAAGCACGCCGCCTCCGGCGTCACCGGGCGCATGGCCTTGATCGTGGCGTCCACCGCTGCCTCCACGGTGTCTTCGACGGCGTCCACCAGCCCGAGCCGGGACGCGCGGGCGGCCGTCAGATCGTCGCCGAGCAGGAAAATCCGCCGCGCCTGGCCGAGGCCGACGAACTTCGGCAGCCAGTAGGCGCCCATGCCCGGGAAGCGGCCCTCGGACAGGCTGCCCAGCGAGAGCCTGGCGTGCGCTGAGGCCAGCCGCAGGTCCATGACCAGGCCGGCCTGGACCGCCGCCGCGCCGACCCGGCCGTCGTAGGCCGCAAACGTCTTGGCCTTCAGCCGGGAGATCCGGGAGAGAGCCTCATCCCAGCGGGCGAAATAGCGCATGTCGCCGCGGGCCGGGCCGGGGTGCCATGAGGGGAAATCCCCGGTGACCGAGTCCGGGGCACCACTGAACTGGAGCACGAAGTTCTCGATAGCGTCCTGCTCGACGTCGCGCAGCACGGATTCGAGCGCGCCGATGAGGCCGGCATCGATCGTCGCTTCGTGGACCCGGGCCGTCAGCACGCGCTCGCCGTGACCTTCATCGAGCACGGTCAGCATGTCCCGGCCTGCCCGAACTGGAGCAGCGCGGTCTCAATCTGGGCTCCCGGGCCCATGGTGACCATGACGCCCCGGTCGCCGGCCGACACGCACCCCTCGGCCAGCAGTCGCTCCAGGCTGACCAGGAAGCTGCCACTGGAGATGTTCCCGTAATCGCGCAGCACGGAGCGGGTGTGCCGGACATCGTGCTCCCCGAGGCCCAGGCTGAGCTTGACGGAGTCGATCACCGCGCCACCGCCGGTGTGCAGTACCCAGTGCCTGATGGCGGAGAAATCCAGCCCGTTCCGCTCCAGCAGCCTTTCCAGCGGCTCGCGGACGCTGAAGCCTATGACATAGGGGATGTCCCGGTCGAGGTAAAAGCTCCACTTCCCGGCATCATCGTTCCAGTCGAACCGCATGGCCGCCCATTGCTCGGGGATGCAGAAGCTCTCGAAGTCGATTACGCACGGCGCCGGCCCGGCCCGGAGCGACCCGGTGCCGCTGTCGGCATAGGAAGTCACTACAGCCGCGGCCGCCCCATCACCGAAAAGACTGTTGACAATGCCGGTGCGTGGCGTCTCATCCAGGACATACATCGCGGAGTTGATCTCGCAGCAGACCAGCAGCGCCACCCCGCCCGGATGGTTCTTAACCCACTGCACGAGAGGGTTCAGCCCATTCAGCCCGGCGTTGCATCCCATTCCCACGACGTCCGCCCGCAGGAGCCTGCGATCGAATCCGAGTTCCCGCGAGAAGAGGGAGCTAAGCCCGGGGACCATGAAGCCGCTGGACGTGACGCACATCATGTAGTCGACGTCCGCCGCGGATCCGGACACGGCGTCCAATGCATTGCGGATCGCACGCGACCCGATTTCCAGGGCCCCGGCCCTGAACTTGGCGTGGAGGTCGGCGGCGGACTCAGGGAGCAGCCGCCCGGTGCGGCTGTCTTTCGCCGGGAGGTAGAGATGCCGCTTGGCGATATGCGGCGCCCGGAGCAGTTTCTGCACCACCCTGTTCTCCAGGCCGAGGAGCATCCCGATCTCATCCTGCGAATAGGCGGTGGCCGGGAATGCGCTCCCGACGGAAGCGATTGCCGCTGCCGCGTCACCGAAGATTGCCGGGGGATGAAAAGGGCGAACATCGAGGCCCTGAAGTCCGCGGACGTCCTCATTCCGAATCATGTATAAGTCTTCCCCCACCGCTCGGCGCGCCCCGGACCATGGTTCAGGAATAGGCTACAGGCCCGGCGCCCACATTGGCTTGCCGGAGTGGCGGATGAGGATGATGTTATCATTTGAGGATAAAGTTGGCATAGGGATCATGTGCCGTTCCTGGTGTGGCACGTGGGACGCGCCGGCAATGGTGAGCCCGGGACAGCGGCCTGGCTCACGCCGCGGCACGGGCCCGCCGCTCTGCTACGCTCACGGCGTGGCCAGCGCCCCATTTCGCTACCAATCGGATGACGAGGACAGCGCGCGGTGGCTCAGCTTCCGCTTCCGCCCCGGCGACATCGTCATCAGTACCCGGCGCCGGACCGGGACGACGTGGATGCAGATGATCTGCGCACTGCTGATCTTCCGCAGACCCGAGCTCCCGGCCCCGCTGTGGCACCTCTCGCCGTGGCTGGATCACATGATCGTGCCGGCCGATCGCGTGCATGACCGGCTGGATGAGCAGCCGCACCGGCGGTTCATCAAGACGCACACCCCGCTCGACGGGATTCCGCTCGACCCGCAGGTCACCTACATCGTCACCGCCCGGCACCCGCTCGACACGTTCGTGTCGCTCCGTCACCACCTCGACAACATCGAGGGGGCGCGGCTAGAGGATCTGATCGGCCAGGCCGCGCCGACCGGGCCAGGTGAACCGCTGCGCGACAGCCTGCTGCGGTGGATCGCGGATGACGGTGATTCCCGCGTGTACCCGGAGTCGCTCCCCGCCGTCATGTGGCACCTGTCCGGTGCCTGGGCCCGGCGGACCGAGCCGAATGTGCTGCTGGTGCACTATGACGACCTGTGTGCCGACCTTGAGGGCCAGATGCGCGGCATCGCCTGGCGGCTCGGGATAGCCGTTCCGGAGGGGGCCTGGGCCGCCCTCACCCAGGCGGCCACGTTCGAGCACATGCGGGACCGGTCGGACCAGCTCGTCCCTTCCGCCCGCCCGGCTCCTCCGCCTGCCGATCACCCGGCCCCTCCCCCGGCCAACCGCCCGCCCGCTCACCCGCCCCAGCACCCGGCCGCCCCGCCCCATCCCCCGGCGGCCCCGGCCCAGCACCCGGCCGCCCCGCCCCATCCCCCGGCGGCCCCGCCCCAGCACCCGGCCGCCCCTCCGCACCCCCCGGCCGCCCCGGCCCAGCACCCGGCCGCCCCTCCGCACCCCCCGGCCGCCCCTATCCGCTTCCCGGCCGCCCCGGCCCGGCATCCATCCCCTCGCCCTTCCGAACAGGGGATCTTCATGGACACGGCCTCGTTCTTCCACCGGGGCAGCTCAGGGGCGGGGCGCGAGATCCTCAGCGACGAGGAACTGGCTCGCTACCACGCACGGGCCGCCCAGCTGGCCCCCCCGGACATGCTCGAATGGCTGCACTCGCCGCCCCGCCTGAAGGGCTGACAGGCCGCTGACGTCCTCAGGCGGCCAGGTCAGGGACTGCGCAGCGGGCCAGGGCCGGGCCGCCCGCGCCAGGGCATCCCGGGCATGGCCAGGTCAGGACCTCCCGGCGGCGGGTGCGGCGGCGGGAAATGCTCACCCGGCGGCCCGGGCCGCCGGCCTGCGCGGGCCGGCTCCTGACGGGCGAACTGGGTCCGGTACAGGTCGGCGTACAGCCCGCCGGCGGCCAGCAGCTCGTCATGCCGGCCGCGCTCGCGGACCCGGCCGCCGTCGATGACCAGGATCTGGTCGGCCTCGCGGATGGTGGACAGCCGGTGGGCGATGACCAGCGAGGTGCGGCCGGACAGGGCCGTCCGCAGGGCTTGCTGGACGGCGGCCTCAGACTCGGAGTCCAGGTGCGCGGTGGCCTCGTCGAGCACCACGACGGCAGGCGCCTTCAGCAGCAGCCGGGCCAGCGCGACCCGCTGTTTCTCGCCGCCCGACAGCCGGTAGCCGCGGTCGCCCACGATGGTGTCCAGGCCGTCGGGCAGCACCGAGATCAGGTCCCAGATCTGCGCCGCCTGGCATGCCTCGGTCAGGTCCGAATCGGTCGCCCCGGGACGGGCGTAGGCGAGATTGGCCCGGATGGTGTCGTGGAACAGGTGCGCGTCCTGCGTCACCACGCCAACCGCGTCGTGCAGCGATTCCTGGGTCACGTCCCTGATGTCGGCCCCGCCGATGCGGACCGCGCCCTCGCCCGGGTCATACAGCCGGGACACCAGGTGGGTGATCGTCGTCTTGCCCGCGCCCGACGGCCCGACCAGGGCGGTCAGCTGCCGGGCGGGGGCGGTGAAGCTCACGTCGTGCAGCACGCCCCGCCTGGCATCGGTGCGCTCCGGGGCGGGCAGCGCGATGGACTCAAGCGACGCCAGCGAGACCTCGGACGCGGCCGGGTAGCGGAACGAGACATGGTCGAAGACAACGTCCGCGGCTGGCCCGGCGGCAGCGGACCCGTTGCCCTGCCGCCGCGAGCACGAGCGGGACCGCGCCCGGGCGGTCCTCGATCAGCGGCTTCAGGTCGAGCACCTCGAACACCCGGTCAAAGCTGACCAGCGCGGTCATCACGTTGACCTGGACGTTGGACAGTGCGGTGATCGGCCCGTACAGCCGGTTCAGCAGCAGGGCCAGGGCAACCAGCGTGCCGACCTGGAAGGCGCCGCGGATGACGAGGTCACCGCCTACCCCGTAGACCACCGCCAGGGACAGCGAGGCGAGCAGGGTCAGCGCGATGAACAGCGCGCTGCCGTACATGGCCTGGACCACGCCGACGTCCCTGACCTTGGCCGCACGCTCGGCGAACAGGCTGGACTCTTCTCCCGGCCGCCCGAACAGCTTGGCCAGCATGGCGCCGGCGACGTTGAAGCGCTCGGTCATCGTCGATCCCATCGCCGCGTCGAGCTGCATCGACTCCCTGGTCAGCCGCTGCAGCCTGCGCCCGATTATGCGGGCCGGGACGATGAACATCGGTATCAGCACCAGCGCGATGACCGTGACCAGCCAGGAGAAGTAGAACATCGTGACCAGCACGAGGATGAGCTGCAGCGTGCTGGACACCGTGGACACCAGCGTCGAGGTCAGCGCTTGCTGCGCGCCGATCACGTCGCTGTTCAGCCGGCTGACCAGCGAGCCGGTCTGGGCCCGGGTGAAGAACGCGATCGGCTGCTGCTGCACGTGGTCGAACACCTCCGTGCGCAGGTCATAGATGAGGCCCTCGCCGACACGCGCGGTGTACCAGCGCTGGCCGAGGTTGAGGAACGCGTCGAAGAGGGCCAGCCCGGCGACGGCCGCGGCCACGCCCAGCACGATATCGGCCCGCTTCGGCAGGATGCCATGGTCGATGACCACCGCGAGCAGCACCGGGATCGTCACCGTGATCACCGCGTCGAGCGCGGCGGCCAGCAGGAAGATCGTGAGTTCCCAGCGGTAGGGGCGCGCATAGCCCGCGATCCTGCGGACGGTCCCCCGTTTGATCTGCTGCTTGGTCACCGAGGAGTCGTCAACGAACCCGCGCATCATGCGGAGCTGGCCGGGGCCGGGGTGCATAGCGGCGGAAACCTCCTGGCGGCTGGCGTTCCTAAGGGTAACGGGGCCCGCGGGCCATGGAAAGGAGCATTGGCTGGCACGCATTCCTGGAAATGGCCCCGCGCGGCCGGATGCGGGCCGCCGTCACCCGCGGCCCGCACCACCGCACCGGGGCCGTCCCGGCGAGTTGACTGGTAAGCTATTGCTTACGTATCATCGGGCGCCATGACGATCACAGCGGTGCAGCTTTTCTCGCTGCCGGTCACCGACCAGGCCCGGGCCAGGGACTTCTACGTGGGCACGCTCGGATTCGAGTTCGTCGCGGACACGGCCATGGGGCCGGGCCAGCGCTGGGTGCAGGTCCGCGCGCCCGGCGCGCAGACCTCGGTCACCCTGGTCAGCGGGCTGGTGCTCCAGGCCACATCGGGCGGCTGAGTGCGCCGGTGCCCGGCGCGGACGTGTTCGATGCCATCGCCAGCCCGGTGCGCCGCGAGATCCTGGACCTGCTCCGGGACGGCGCCCGGCCGGTGCACGACCTGGCCGCCTGCTTCGCGATGACCCGGCCTGCCGTCTCCCAGCACCTGCGGGTGCTGCGGCAGGCCGGCCTGGTCGCCGAGGTCCGGGTGGGCCGGGAACGGCACTACCGGCTCGACGCCCGGCCGCTGCGCGAGGTGTCAGCGTGGGCCGCCCACCATGAGGAGTCCTGGCGCCGGCCCGCCCGGCGGCTCAGCGACCTGCTGGCCGAGGAGGGCTGACGGCCGCGGCCCGGTCCCGCGACAGGGCTTCGACGGCATGGTGCGCGGCCAGGTGATCGACGTGCAGCCGATCAGCCGGGAGCGGGGCCGGTCGCGACCGGGCGGGCCGGGTCGGTGATCCGCTCCGACCAGGAGCCGGGGTACAGCGCGGCCGGCAGCCCGGCCAGGTGCAGCGCCAGCACCTCATGGGCGGCCGTCACCCCGGACCCGCAGTACACCCGGTCACGGCCCGCTGCCCCGACGGCGCCAGGCCGAGGCCCTCGAACCGGGCCCGCAGCTCCAGCAGCACCCCGTCGGCAGCCAGCCGCCCCGGCGCGGCCGAAATAGCGCAGCAGCCACCAGGCCCGCGCCGCGGCGAGTGAGTCATCCTCGTCGTAGGCCACCACGGGCCGGCCATCGCTGACCCCGGCCCGGTAGCGATCCAGGCCGGCCGGGCCGCCCAGCCGCCACCGCACATCCAGCAGCGCGGGCGGCGCCGCACCATCGAGCGCATGGGCCCAGCGCCGCGGCGCCGATCAATGCGTCCGCCACCATGTCCTCCTGTGCATAACAGGGGCCTTCCTGTGGACAAACCGTGGCCAACTTGTGGCTACGCGGCCGCGCAGCTGTGGATAACGGCGGCTCACCTGGTGCTGATGCTGAGCAGCGGGACCAGCTGATCCCGCGGGGTCAGCGAGCCGTGCATGCCGATCAGGGATGACTCCAGGCGCTCCGCCTTGGTCGCCACGATCGCGAACGGCCCCGCCGGCGCCGCGACAACATCACCGATCCGGCCAGCGAACCGGGGGTCCACCAAGCCGAACCAGCCGTCCTCGACGGCCTCATCCCGGGACAGCACCCAGGCCCGCTCGCCCAGCACCTCCTGCCAGGCGGCCAGCACATCCTCGGCGGCGCCGGGCAGCGCGTAGACATGCCGGGCCCGGGGCTCCCCGCCGAGCAGCGCGACGCCCTCACGCAGCGCCGGCTCGGCGTCCACGTCGATCCTGTCGTCGGGCGAGGAGTCCACCATGCCGTGATCGGCCGTGACGTGCATGGTGGTGGCCGACGGGAGCGCCCCGGCCAGCTGCTCAGCCAGCTTGTCCACGTACGCCAGCTGGTAAGTCCAGGCATCGGACTGCGAGCCGAACGCGTGCCCGGTGCCGTCCAGGTCGCCGTGGTACACGGTGACCAGGGCGCGGTCGGACTCGGCGAGCGCCTCGGCGGCCTGGGCGACCAGGGCCCCGGGGCTGTCCGCCGGACGGTAGCTGGCGCCGCGCATCGCCGCCGCGGAGAACCCGGTCTTCTCCAGCCCGGCCGC
Organism: uncultured Actinomycetes bacterium; assembly: GCA_963829725.1. Taxonomy (GTDB): domain Bacteria; phylum Actinomycetota; class Actinomycetes; order Streptosporangiales; family Streptosporangiaceae; genus RYN-230. The sequence continues at coordinate 88,733 of CAWHJW010000007.1, forward strand.
CGCCACCCGGTACGCGGCCACGCCGGCCGCGGCCGCGCGCTCGTAGATGGTGGGTGACGGCTGCCAGCTGACCGGGTCCACCCGGTCATCCCAGCGCAGCCCGTTGAGCAGCCGTCCGGTGCCGGGCACTGCCACCTGGTAACCGAGCATGCCGTGCTGGCCCGGCGTCAGCCCGGTACCCAGCGAGCTGAGGCTGGTCACCGTCGTGGCCGGGAACCCGGCGGTCAGCGCGCGCCCGGTCGTGGTCAGCTCGGACAGGAACGGTGCCGCCGCCGGGTGCTCGCGGAGCAGTTCCCAGCCGAGGCCGTCCACGATCAGCAGGCAGGCCCGCGCGGTCGGGCGCAGCCGGAGCGGATCCGGCTCCCCGTCCAGGCCCAGCGAGGCCAGCAGCGAGCTGGCCAGGTCGGGCAGGCTGCCGGTGCCGTAGTTGGGCACGGTGGGCGGGGTGACCGGCTCAGTGATCACGCCTGCCCCTTCAGTGGCCGGGGTGGGTGGTCGCCTCTGTGAGGGCGGCCGCGAAGGCGAGCACCTGCCGGACCGCTTCCTCGCCGTCGGCTGCCTCGCTCACCCGCATCGTCAGGTCGTCCGCCGTGATGGTGCCGGTGTAGCCGTGGTCGGCCTCGCAGTTCTCGTCACCGCAGTGGGCCGGCTCCAGTTCCACGTGGGACAGCACGTTCCAGCCAATGGTCAGGACCACCTCGGTCGGCATCGTCACGCCCGGGACATAGGAGGCCGGGTCGGGCACGACCCGGGTCACGGCAATGGAGGAGATCCGCGAGAACCGCACTGCCTCGGTGCTGGTCTCGGCCTGCGGCCGGGCGCCCGGCTCGTCCTCGGACGGGTTCTCGTCGGTATGCGAGTACACCAGCCGGGTCGGCGTCAGCACCAGCACCGTCATATGACGGCGCACTTCCATGGCCGGGTCGAAGAGCGCGTCCGCCTGCACCACGTAGGAGACAACCGCCTCCGCGCCCAGGGCGGAGAACACCGCATCCGCCACCAGGCCCGGGTAGTAGCCACTCCGCTCGATAGCTGACCGCAGCCCGATGGCCGTGGTTCGGGTATCCCTCATGTTCCCATCCTGCCCTGCCGGAGGACCAGAGCTCACAGAACGGGCCATCAAACGCCGGAGCGAGGCTTTGCGGGCCCCGCGGTCGCTGCTCACGCCGGGGCGGCAGCGGCCGCGGCCGGCCCGCCGGAGGCGTCGCCGCACTTCCCGCCCAGGATCCCGGTGGACCACACGGCCATACTCGTGACGATATGTCCCGGCAATCGCAAATGGCACCCCCCCGTCCGAAGCCATGCCAGCCTATCTGTCAGGCGCGATTTATGGCACAGCCACCGGAACCGGGGCACGCCGCCGTGGAAATCGGCATCATAGTCAACCGGGTCGCACGGATCCCGGGGGGAGGCTAACGATGGAGCCGCAGCCGACGCTTGCGCCGCTGCGCCGCTGGGATCCGGAGCGGATCGGGCCCTTCACGCTCCTGGGACGGCTGGGTGCGGGCGCCATGGGCCAGGTCTACCTGGGACGATCGCCGGCCGGCCGGCTGGTGGCAGTGAAGACCATCAAGATCGAGTTCGCCGAGGAAGCCGGCTTCCGTACCCGGTTCGCCCATGAGGTCGCCGCGGCCCGGCGGGTCAGCGGGGTGTTCACCGCGGCCGTGGTGGCCGCCGACCCGGAGGCCGATGTCCCCTGGCTGGCCACCGCCTACGTCCCGGCCCCGTCGCTGAGCCGGCTGGTCCGCGCGACCGGCCCGCTGCCCGTGGCCGCCGTCCGGTGGCTCGCCGCCGGCTGCGCCGAGGCGCTGGAGTCGATCCACGACGCGGGCCTGGTGCACCGGGACCTGAAGCCGTCCAACGTGCTCGTGTCGCCGGACGGCCCGCGGGTGATCGATTTCGGGGTGGCACGGGCCGCCGAGCGGATCCAGCTCACGGTGACCCGCGGCGCGGTGGGGACACCCGCCTACATGGCGCCGGAGCAGGCGCGGGACACCCGCCAGGCGTCGGTCGCCTCGGACGTTTTCTCACTCGGCGGGACCCTGCTGTTCGCGGCGACCGGGCACCCGCCGTACCACGGCGACACGGTGATGGATGTCCTGGTCCGGCTGGCGACCGAGCCGCCCGACCTCGACGGCCTGCCGGCCGACCTGGCCAGCATGGTCACCGCCTGCCTGGAACGCTCACCGCGTAACCGGCCCACCTCGGCGGCGCTGCTGGCCCAGCTCGCGCCGTCCGTCGGCAGCCCGGCCGGGCCCGGCGCCGCCCACTCCTACCTGACCGGCCCGGCGATGGCGCTGATCGATGGCTACCGGCACAGCCCGGACGCGCCGCTGCCCGCCGGGCCGGACGGCGGGGACCAGGAGCAGAGCGAGGACGCCACCTTCGGCTCCTATACCGCGCTCCCGGCACGCCCGCCGGAATCCCGCCGCTGGCGCGGCCGCCGCGGCCGGCGCCGCCGTCCGGATGACAGCAGCCTCCCGTCCCGGCCCGGGGGCCGCCGCGGGCCCGGAACCCGCACCGTGGCCGCGCTGGCCGGCGCCGGGTCCGTGCTGCTCGCCGCCGGGGTGGCGATCGGCGCGGCAGTGTACCCGCGGGGCGGCACGCCGGCGCCGACCGTCAGCCCCACGATCGGCGCGAAGCCGTCCGCGACGGCCGGCAGCACCGCCCCGGGCACGCCGTTCAATCCCGGCGACTTGCCGCCATCCACGCTGCCAGACAACACGAGCGGCCCGCCGGAGCTGACGATGGGGCAGCCGAGCGGAGACGGCTACACCGTCTTCGTGGTGCACGGCAGCGGGTTCATCCCGCAGACCCAGGTGCGGGTCAGGCTGCTCGGCGTGGGGATATCCCCGTACCAGCCGTTCGTGGACCAGAAGGGCACCTTCAACTACGCCATCGACCAGGGCCACCTGTTCTTCCCCGGGCTGGCGGCGATCCCGCAGGGCCAGTACACCGTGGTGGTGACCGGGGCGCAGGGCCGCCACGCCACGGCCAGCTTCTCGGTCATCGTGCCGCCGGGGCCCCCGCCCCCGGCCTGAGGGCGGCCCGGCGGCACCGGTCACGGGGCCTGCGTCCACCACAGGTCCTCCTGGCGGGAGCACCAGGCCGGGTCGTTCAGCCGCCCCAGGTCGGCCGCGGTGATGATGCCGTGCTCGATGAGCACCCGGACCACGACCTCATCGGACAGGCGCATGTCGCCGCGGACCAGCCCCCGGTCGGTGATCTTGCGGCGGAGCACCTTGATATGCTCGGCCACCCGCGCGGACAGCCGGTCGCGGAACACCGGGTCGGTGTCGAACCGCTCCAGCTCGTGGTACGCGCCGGTCACCTCGAGGGCCGCCTTGGCGATCTCCGGGGTGCGCGGCAGCGGGGTGGTGCCAGCCGCGTCGAGCAGCCAGGGACGGCACCACATGAGCGCGACCAGGAAGATCTTGGTCATCGGGTCGAGGTACAACGGGAGCAGGGTGGCGTCGCCGTCCTGCCAGACCCGGGTGGCGTCGGGCACTTCCGCCCAGCCGCCGCCGCGGCCGCTCACCATGACCCGCAGCGGCTGGCCCTCGTCCAGCATTGCCCGCGACCCGACCAGGGTCGTCCCCGCGCGCAGGAACCAGCCGCCGGACGGCTCGCCCTGGTCCTCCATCCGCGGCAGCCTGATCCGGTACCCCTCCCCCTCGGTGTACAGCGCGTGGGTGCGGCTGATGTTGGCGATCCATACCCCGTCGCCCAGCGCGGTGATCACGCCGGCCCGGCGGGATAGCCCGCGGCCCGCCGCGATGGGCAGGTCGGCGTCCGGGCCGCGGCCGAATACCAGGCGGCCGCCCTCCGGGAGGCTCACCACCAGGCCAGACGGCGTGGCCACCCGCGCCGCTGTACTGGGCTCCACCGCCGCCATGCCCTTCCTGACTCCCTCGCGTGCGGAGCGCGCCAGTCCCGGAGCCCCGTATCAACGCCTTGCGCGCATTCTAGGGCGGTCCGGGAGGCAAGCCCGATCCCGGAGTCCGGGGATGGCCGGGTCTCCGGGATCCGGGTTAGGTAGGGGTAGTCCGGGGCGAGCGCGGACAAGGCTCGCATGGGGAGCCGGCCGGCTTGCTGGCTGGCGGGCCCGTGCCGCGGGAGATCACGGCATGGGCGGGGACACCGAAGGGCCGCTCCCGGGGCGGCCGGAAGGCATCCTCGGGGGACCTGTGCAGGTCCTGTCCTGCGTCCGCCCCGGACAGGGGGATGCAGGCGGGGGGATGCAGGGGGAAGGGGCCAGGGGGAGGCCAGTCCGGCCGGGCCCGCGCTCTGCGCGGGCCCGCCGGGTGGCCCCGGCCGAGAGGCCATCCCGAGGTTCACCCGGGCGTCCAGGGCGCGGCCCATCCGCGGCCCGCCGGTCCTCAGCCGGGAGGATGACGCCGGCCCAGCCCGCAGGATGACTCGCGGGGAAGCGCCCCGCCCGTACCCTTGATCCGTGGCCGCCGTGTACGCCTGGCTGCGCTGCCATCCGAGGCTGGTGGACAGCGCGCTCGCGGCTGCCCTCGGCTTCGCCGGCGTGGGCTCGGCCCTCGCCTACGGCCGGTACCTGCTGCTCCCGGTGGCCCTCGGGCTGTGCCTGCCCATCGTCTTCCGCCGGGCCCATCCCTCCGGCGCCTTCGCCGCGGCCGCGGCGGTCGGCGCCCTCCAGGTAGCGCTCGATATCCACGTGAACATGCTCGACGTGACGATCGTGGTCCTGCTGTACACCCTGGCCGCCTACCGGCCGCGCCGGGTGTCCGTTCCTGGCCTGGCCGTCTGCCTGCTCGGCTCGGCGGCCGCGATGACCCGCTGGCCGCCGCCCGGGACGAGCCCGCTGAACTGGCTCATCCTTGGCTCGATCGCCTTCGCCGGCTCGTCACTGATCGCCTGGGTACTCGGCGACTCGATGCGCTACCGGCGCGGCTACTACGCCGCGCTGGAGGACCGGGCCGCCCGGCTGGAGGCCGAGCGGGACGCCCAGGCGCAGATCGCGGCGGCCGCCGAGCGAGCCAGGATCGCCCGGGAACTGCACGACGTCATCGCGCACCACGTGAGCGTGATGGTGGTGCAGGCGGACGGGGCCTCGTACGCGCTGGACAGGTCGCCGGACCGGGCCCGCCAGGCGCTGGCCGCCATCGGGAGCACCGGCCGGCAGGCCCTGGCCGAGATGCGCCGCATGCTCGGCGTGCTGCGCAGCGACGACGGCGCCCCGGGCGTGGTCCCGCTGCCCGGCATAGAACAGCTGGGCGAACTGCTGGAGCAGACCCGGGCCAGCGGCCTGGCCGTGTCCTTCACGGTTGAGGGGGTCCCCGCGCCGCTGCCCGGCGGCCTGGCGCTGGCCGCCTTCCGGATCGTGCAGGAGTCGCTGACCAACGCCCGCAAGCACGGCGGCCCGGGAGCGCGCGCCACGGTGCTGCTGCGCTACTGCGAGGACATGCTGGTACTGCAGATCACCGACGACGGGGCCGGTGCGGTGGCGGCCAAGGACGGGGCCGGGCACGGGCTGACCGGGATGCGGGAGCGGGTCACACTGTACGGCGGCACGCTGCACACCGGGCCACGGCCCGGGGGCGGCTACCAGGTCACGGCCGGGCTCCCGCTGCCCGGGGCGGCCGCCCCGGGCCGCCCGCCCGCGGGCACCGCCGGGGACGGCCAGGACACCTTCCGGCTCGATGAGCAGGCCACCCTGCGGCCCGCCGGGACCGGCCAGGCTGAGGTGGCATGAGCATCGAGATCTTGCTGGCCGATGACCAGGAACTGGTCCGGGCCGGGTTCCGGATGGTGCTCGACGCCCAGGACGACATGTCCGTCATGGGCGAGGCGGGCGACGGCCTGGCCGCGACCCGGCTGCTCGCCTCCCGGCACGCGGACGTCGTGGTGATGGACGTGCGGATGCCGAGGCTGGACGGGATCGAGGCCACCCGGCGCATCTGCCAGGCCGGTGACCGGCCCCGCGTGCTCATGCTGACCACCTTTGACCTGGATGAATACGCCTACGCCGCGCTCAAGGCCGGGGCCAGCGGGTTCCTGCTCAAGGACGTCCCGCCGGAGGAGCTGCTATTCGCCATCCGGGCGGTGCACTCCGGGGACGCCGTGGTCGCGCCGTCCACCACCCGGCGGCTGATCGACCGGTTCGCGCCGCTGTTCCCGGCGGGCGACTCCCCCGCCCCGCCGGGGCTTGACTGCCTGACCAGCCGGGAACGCGAGGTGCTGGCGCATGTCGCCCAGGGGCTGTCCAACGCCGAGATCGCCCAGCGGCTGTTCGTCTCCGAGGCCACGGTGAAGACGCACGTCGGCCGGGTGCTGGCCAAGCTGGGTTTGCGTGACCGGGTGCAGGCCGTGGTGTTCTCCTATGAGACCGGGCTGGTCCGCGCCCGCGGCCTGGCCTGATCCGGGCCGGGGACGCCCGGCGGCCTCAGGTCTTGCTGGCCGTCTCCCGGCGCAGGGACCAGCCGAGCCCGGCGACGATGGCGAGCGGCAACAGCCACCAGGCGTTCACCCCGGCCACGTGCACCAGCAGGGCGGTCACCGCCAGCGCGGCCACGACGACCGCCGCGCCCCGCCAGTCGTCGCCGATGACGAAGTCGTACCAGAACGCGCCGAACGAGCGCAGCCAGCGGCTCAACGGATTCCCTCCTCAGACGTGACCGGACTGCCCGGCGCGCGAGCCGCGGCCGCCCGGGCCGGCGCCAGGGAAGCCTCCCGGGACCGGCGCAGCAGCGCCGCGTAGCCGATGGTGACCAGCGCGATGAACGGGATGACGCCCAGCAGCGCCGCGTCGTTGCCGGGCCAGGTGACCCCGGCGCCCTCGGCGCCCCAGAAGGTGCCGAACGAGGTGAGCATGATGCCCACCGCCCACTTCATGGTGTTCTCCGGCACCCGGGCCAGCGGCGCGCGGGCCGCCACCCCGACCGCGGTGATGACCAGCACGGCCGCGGCCGCGCCCAGCGCGGCCAGGCCGATGTTGCCCTGGTTGCCGCCGAAGGTGATCACGATGAACACCACTTCCAGGCCTTCCAGCAGGACGCCCTTGAAGGCCAGGGTGAACGCGTACCAGTCGCGGACGCCGTACCGGCGGCCGGCCTCCGCGGCCCGGGCGGCGGCCACCTGGCGCTCGTAGATGCCCGCCTCGTCATGCAGGCCCTTGTAGCCCGAGGCGCGCAGGATGGCCTTGCGCAGCCACATCATGCCGAACACGGCCAGCAGCGCGCCCACGATCAGCCGGAGCGCGCCGATCGGGAACAGGGTAAGGGCGGGCCCCACCGCGGCCACCACGGCCGCGAGCACGACCAGTGCCACCGCCATGCCCTGGAAGGTGGACCGCCACTCCCTGGTCAGCCCCGCGGCGAGGATGATGGTCAGTGCCTCGACCGCCTCCACCGCGCAGGCGATGAACACGGTGAGCACGAGGGCAACGGAATTCACGTAACCTCCACGGGCGCCGCCGCTGACGGCACTGTCCCGCATCGCCGCGCCGCGGGTGGCGCGGGATGACACTTCTTCTCTGACACAATGGCGTCATGGCTGATGTCGGCGGCGCGGCTGACGGCGGCTGGCTGGTCCTCATCTACCGGGTGCCGTCCGAGCCGAGCCGGCTGCGTTCCGCAGTGTGGCGGCGGCTCAAGAGCCTGGGCGCGATCTACCTGCAGAACTCCGCCGCGGCCCTGCCCGCCAGCCCCAGCGCCGAGCGCGCCCTGCGCAAGCTGCGCAGCCAGATCCTGGAGATGGAAGGCACCGCGGCGCTGCTGGCCTGCCAGGTGCTGGCGGGCGACGCGGAGGTGCGGGCCGCGTTCCAGGCCGCCCGCGACGACGAGTACGAAGAGATCGTAGATCGCTGCGAGGACTTCCTGGCCCAGGTGCGCAAGGAATACGTCGCCAACCACTTCACCTATGCCGAACTGGAAGAGAACGAGGTCAACCTGGTGAAGCTGCGCAACTGGTTCGCCCGGGTGCGCCAGCGTGACGCGTTCTCCGCCGACGGCCGGCCGCGGCGGAGAAGGCGCTGGAGGCCTGCCAGCAGTCGCTCGACGACTACGCCGCCCGGGTGTACGCGGCCGACGAAGAGGGCCACTGAGCCGCTGGCCCCCGGCGTCCCCGGGGCCTGCGCGCCACCGGCCACGGCTCACCTCCTCGATTTCCGCGGCGCTGGCCGCTGCGGCGCTGCTACCCGCCCCGCCATCCGGCCGCTGACGCCCGCCCCAGTCAACCCCGTCAGGATAACACTTGTCAGATCTTAAAAGTGACAGCTGTTAGATCTGTATCGTGACAAACGCTTAACTTAGCAGTCACCGGCGAGACATCCGGCGTACGAATCGCTCGTGCACGCTGCGGCTCATGAAGCGCACTACGCGGCGACGCAAACTCCTCCTGATCACAGGCATCCTCAGTGCCGGCGTGGTGGCCATCGCCGGCTGTTCCTCCTCGGGCAACTCCAGCTCGGCCAGCTCGACGAGCTCCGCCAAGACGACAGCGAGCAAGACCACCCTGGTGGTGTACTCGGCCCAGGGTTACGACCACGCGATGACCGCGGCGTTCACCAAGGCCACCGGGATCCCGGTGAAGCTGGACGACAACTCGACCGGGCCGCTGCTCACCCAGATCGAGGCGTCCAAGAACAACCCCAACTGGGGCCTGCTCTGGGTGGACGGCGCCACCGCCTTCGCCGGCCTGGACCAGCAGGGCCTGCTGCAGAGGGGCTTCGAGCCCACCGTGTCCTGGAACTCCCTGGGCCAGCAGTCGCTGCCCGCCAACAAGAGCTACACCCCGACCGGCGTGACCCTGATGGCCGCCCTGGTCTACGACAAGACCAGGGTGAGCAACCCGCCGTCCACCTGGCAGCAGCTGCTCCAGCCGCAGTGGAAGGGCGCGGTCGGCATGAACGACCCGTCCCAGTCCGGCCCCACCTACCCGTTCATCGCCGGCATGATGAGCTACCTGGGCGGAGTCAGCGCGGGCCAGGATTACTTCACCAAGCTCAAGGCCAACGGCCTGATCATCCACCCGACGAACGGGCCCACCCTGCAGGCGCTGACCAGCGGCCAGATCAAGCTCGCCCTGGTGTAGAGCTCCGCGGGCATCGGCGCGGCGCTGGGCGACAAGAAGCTCGTCGTCAAGTACCTGCCCCCGGTGACCCTGCTGCCCAGCGCGATCGGCAACGACGCCAAGGCGCCGGCCGCCGAGCGGGCCGAGGCGGAGAAGTTCATCAGCTTCGTGCTTTCCCCGGCCGGCCAGAAGGTCATGCAGACCGGCGACCCGACCGGTGACTCGCTGTACTACCCGGTGCTGCAGGGGGTCAGCCCGCTGCCCGCGGTGCCCACGCTGTCCGGCGTGAAGACGCAGTCCATCGATCCGTACGTGTGGGGCCCGAAGGAGGCCACCATCAACACCTGGTTCGACTCCAACATCGTCCGCTGATGCGCGATCGGAGGACCAGCCCGGACGGGCGCCGGGGCAGGCAGGGCCTGCGCCGGTGACCGCCCCCCCCGAATGTGCTCGTGCCCGGCCCGGCTCCTGCCGGGCCGGGCACCCGGCGCTGCCGCCGCCCGGCCACACCCCGCGGGCTGACGGCCCTGTCCGGCCGGCTCGGCATGCCGCTGTTCTGGGCGGCGCTCATCCTCTTCATCCTGGTGCCCTGCGCCAGTTCGCTGCTGCTGGCCATCTCACCGCGGCTGTTCGACCAGGGCACGCAGTGGTTCACGCTGACCTACCTGGGCCAGGCGTTCACCGGCGCGACCGCCGCCGCCATCGTCAACTCGCTGTGGGTGAGCAGTGCCGCCGCCGCGCTCGGGCGGGCCATCGGCTTCCCGATCGCCTGGCTGGCCGGCCGCACCACGCTGCCCGGGCGCAGGTTCGTCCCGGGCAGCATGTGGCTGGTCCTGCTGCTGCCCTCCTGGCTGCCCGCCCTGGGCTGGGAGCGGCTGGTGCAGCCGGACGGCGTGATGTACCGGGTCGGCCTGGACTGGCCCTGGGTCACCCACGCCATCATGGGACCGTTCGGCGTGGTGTTCCTGCTCGGCCTGCGCTCGGTGCCGTTCACCTACCTGGCCGTCACCGCCGCGCTGGCCGGCCTGGGCCAGGAGTTCGAGGACGCGGCGCGGGTGCACGGCGCGAACCGGATGGGCACGCTGCGGCTGATCTGGCCGATGCTGGCCCCGGCCATCTGGTCCGCGCTGGCCATCGGGTTCGCCGAGTCGATCAGCGACTTCGGGGTGGCCGCCACGCTCGCCTACAACTCCAACTTCAGCCTGGCCACCTACCAGCTCTACGCGGCAATCGGCAACGTCCCGCCCAACTTCCCGCTCGCCTCGGCCATGGGCGCGCTGCTCGTCGCGGCCGTGGCCATCCCGCTGGCCCCTGCAGGCCCGCGCGCTGCGCGGCCGGTCCTACCAGTTCCTGTCCGGCCGGAACCGGCAGGTCATCCGGCGCCAGCTCAGCCGCCCGGCAGCGATCGCGGCGGCGGCCGGGGTGGGGCTGTTCTATCTGATCGCGCTGGGCGTGCCCGCCTTCGGAGCGATCAGCGCGTCCCTGCTCGGCGACTACGGCGGGTCGTACACGCTGACCCTGGTGAACTACCGGGCGCTGCTGCACGAGGCAGGCCAGATCGGCCCGCTGGAACGGTCACTGATCTACGCGACGATCACCGCGTTCATCGCGGTGGTCGGCGGGTTCGCCGCCGCCTGGCTGGTCTCCCAGCGGCGCACCAGGACGAAGTCCGCCAAGGCGCTCGACTTCCTGCTGCTGGCCGCGATCGCCCTGCCCAGCGTGGTGTTCGCGGCCGGCTACATCTTCGCCTACAACCTGCCCGTCTGGTCCCGGCTCGGCATCAACCTGTACCAGACCGCCCAGCTGCTGATCATCGCGTACGCGGCGTCCAGCCTGCCGGCCAACGCCCGGGTGCTGGTCGGCGCGGTCTCCCAGCTGCAGCCCTCGCTGAACGACGCGGCCCGAACGCACGGCGCCGGCGGGGTGGCCGCCTGGGCCCGCGGCGTGCTGCCGGTGGTGTCCCGGCCGATCACGGCGGCCTGGCTGCTGACGTTCTGCGGGGTGTTCCTGGAACTGCCGATCTCGCAGCTGCTGTACGCGCCCGGCTCGCCGCCGGCCTCCATCGCCATCGAGGACAACCTGAGCAACTACCATTTTGGCGTCGGCATGGCCCAGGCCGTACTGGCGGTCGGCATCGCGCTGGCGGCGGTCCTGCTGGTACTCGGTGGCTACCGGCTGCTCGCCCCGGCCGGCTGGCGCAGGATCGGAGGAGCCACCCGTGGCTGAGCAGATCTCCATCGAGGCGGTCAGCAAGACGTACCTGGGCGGTAACCAGGCCTTGTCCGACGTCTCGCTGGAGGTCGAGGCGGGCACGTTCCTGGTGCTGCTCGGCCCGTCCGGGTCGGGCAAGACCACGCTGCTGCGCTGCGTGGCCGGGATCGAGCGGCTGACCTCTGGGCGGACCGCGATCGGCGGCCGGACCGTCGCCGATCGCCGGGCTCACGTCCCGCCGGACCAGCGGGACCTGTCCATGGTGTTCCAGGACTATGCGCTGTGGCCGCACTTGACCGCGCACGACAACGTGGCGTTCGCGCTGCGCCGCCGCAAGCTGCCGCGGGCCCAGGCGCGGGAGCGGACGGCCGCCATGCTGGACCGGGTCGGCCTGGGCGCGCTCGGCCAGCGCTACCCCAACGAGCTGTCCGGCGGCGAGCAGCAGCGGGTCGCGCTGGCCCGCGCCCTGGTCGCCGACACCGGCCTGGTCCTGTGCGACGAGCCGCTGTCCAACCTGGATGCGGACCTGCGGGAACGGATGCGGCTGGAGATCTCCGCGCTGGTCCGGGAGGCCGGGGCGACCACCGTCTACATCACCCATGACCAGACGGAGGCGTTCGCCCTGGCCGACCGGGTCGGCATCCTGGAGAAGGGGCGGCTGGTCCAGCTAGGCGCGCCGGAGGAGATCTACACCCGGCCGGCCACCCCGTTCGTGGCCCGGTTCACCGGCCTGTCCGGCGAGTTCCCGGTGCTGGTCCGGCGGGTCCTCGGGGACGGGCTGTTCGAGGTCGAGCCGTCCGGCGCCGCGCAGGCACGGCCGTTCCATGCCCGGGGCAGTCATCAGCCATCCAGCGGCACGTCCGGGCTGCTGATGATCCGGCCCACCGGGGTCCGGCTCGTCAGCACCACCTCGGGCGAGCACCATCTGGCGGGCATCGTGGCCGACGTGGCGTTCCGCGGGAGAGGCTATGAGCACGCCATCGACATCCCCGGGCATGGACGGCTGACCAGCGTCTTCGCCGATACCCGGGCGGATCGTGGCGAGAACGTCGCGCTACGGCTGGACCCGGCGGGGTGCCACGTCTTGGCCGCCGGCCCCGCGGACGCCGGGCCCGGCGGCGGCCCGCTGGCCGGGGACGGCGCGCCGGCCGCCTCCGCGGCGCGCAACGGCGCGGCCAGCCCGGCCGGCTGAGCGCTGGGCCGCCCCGCGACTTTCGTCACATCCGATGCGGGCAGCGGCTCCGGCGGTCCCGGCTATTACCGGCACGGCCGGCCCGCTCACCATGCCTGACGCTGGATCGCCCCGGCCGGGCAGGGACTAGCATCAGAGCCGTGACCACGACGCTCAGCATCAGCAGCACGCCGCCCCGTTCCGCGGACGTGGACGCCGTCGTCATCGGAGTGATGAAGGGCCCGGACGGCCCGGTCCTCGCCCCCGGTGCCACGGACATCGATGAAGCACTCGGCGGCGGGCTCGCGGCCACCCTGGCCACGCTCGGCGCCACCGGTCAGGCGGAGGAGGTCACCCGGCTGCCCGGCGGCGGCCGGCTTACCGCCCCCGTGGTGGCCGCGGTCGGGATCGGGCCGGTCCCGGATGGTGACGGCGCCGCGGGGGGCGGCACCCCCGGCGCGGAGGCACTGCGCCGCGCGGCGGGGGCGGCGGTCCGGGCGCTCACCAAGCCGGCCGCCGCCCGGCCGGCCGGCCGGGACGGGCCCCGGATCGCCCTCGCGCTGCCCGCGCGGGATGCCGCCGAAGCCGAGGCCGTCGCGGTCGGCGCGCTGCTCGGCGGGTACGCGTTCACCCGCTACCGCGCGAACGGCGCCGCCCCGTCCGCGATCACCGTGCTGACCGGCGCCGGGGACGGTGACGCCGCGGGCCGCCGGGCGCAGGCCCTGGCGGCGGCCGTGACGCTCGCCCGTGACCTGGTCAACACCGCGCCATCGGACCTGCCGCCCGCCGCGCTCGCCGCCGAGGCGGAGCGGGTCGCCTCGGCGGCCGGGCTCGACGCCGAGGTACTCGACGAGAAGGCGCTGGCCGAGCAGGGCTACGGCGGCATCCTGGGCGTCGGCCAGGGCTCGGTGAACCCGCCGCGGCTGGTCCGGCTGGAGTACGCGCCGCCCAACGCCGCCCGGACGGTGGTGTTCGTCGGCAAGGGCATCACCTTCGACTCCGGCGGCCTGTCACTCAAGCCGCCGAAGTCGATGGAGACGATGAAGTCCGACATGGGCGGCGCGGCGGCCATCATCGGCGCGATGCAGGCGATCGCCGCGCTCGGCCCGGAGGTCCGGGTCGTCGGCTACCTCCCGCTGGCCGAGAACATGCCGAGCGGGACGGCGCAGCGCCCCTCGGACGTGCTCACCATGTACGGCGGCAAGACCGTGGAGGTGCTCAACACCGACGCGGAGGGACGCCTCGTCCTCGCCGACGCGCTGGCCAGGTCGGCGGCCGACGAGCCGGACGTGGTGGTGGACGTGGCCACCCTGACCGGGGCGCAGCTCGTCGCGCTCGGCCCGCGGATCGCCGGCGTGATGGCCAACGACGACGGGCTGCGGGAGGCGGTGGTGGACGCGGCCGCGCGGGCCGGCGAGGCGGCCTGGGCCATGCCGCTGCCCGCCGAACTGCGCAAGGGACTCGACTCCACGATCGCGGACCTGGCCAACGTGGCGCAGGACCGGTACGGCGGGATGCTGGTGGCGGGCCTGTTCCTGCGCGAGTTCGTGCCGCCGGGCGTGCGCTGGGCCCACCTGGACATCGCCGGCCCGGCCTTCAATGACGGTTCCCCGCACGGGTATACCCCCAAGGGCGGCACGGGCGCGGCGGCCAGGACACTGGTGCAGATCGCGCTGGACGCCGCCGAGGGAAGGCTCTAACCGGAGCGGGTGTTAGGCGGTCGGGGACAACACTGATCGGAGCAAGGAGCGCATCTGTGGCGGACAACGGGTCATACGACATCGTCATCCTGGGCGGCGGCAGCGGCGGTTATGCCTGTGCCCTCCGTGCTGCCGAGCTGGGCAAGCGGGTCGCGCTCATCGAGAAGGACAAGGTCGGCGGCACCTGCCTGCACCGTGGCTGCATTCCCACCAAGGCGCTGCTGCACGCGGCGGAGATAGCCGATCACGCCCGCGACGGCGAGGCGTTCGGCGTCCGCTCCACCTTCGAGGGCATCGACATGCCGGGCGTCAACGCCTACAAGGACAAGGTGGTCGACCGGCTCTGGAAGGGCCTGCAGAGCACCCTGGCCAGCCGGAAGGTGGAGATCATCTACGGCGACGGCCGGCTGGCCTCACCGACCAGCGTCGGCGTGGGCGACACCGTCTACACGGGCGCTCACGTGGTGCTGTCCACCGGGTCGGAGCCCAAGAGCCTGCCCGGGCTGGAGATCGACGGCGAGCGGGTCATCAGCAGCGACCACGCGCTGCGGCTGGACCGCGTGCCGCAGTCGGCCGTGATCCTGGGCGGCGGCGTCATCGGGGTCGAGTTCGCCAGCGTGTGGCGCTCGTTCGGCGCCGACGTGACCATCGTCGAGATGCTGCCGCACCTGCTGCCCCCGGAGGAGGAGTCCAGCTCGAAGCTGCTGGAGCGGGCGTTCCGGCGCCGCGGCATCAAGTTCGAGCTGGGCGCCCGGTTCGAGTCGGTCAAGGAATCCGGCGCCGGCGTGACCGTCACCCTGGCGGGCGGCAAGACGCTCGACGCCGACCTGCTGCTGGTGGCGGTGGGCCGCGGGCCGGTGTCGGCCGGCCTCGGCTACGAGGAGAGCGGCGTCGCGATGGAGCGCGGCTACGTCACGGCCGACGGGTACTGCCGCACCAGCGTGCCGACCGTCTCCGCGGTCGGTGACCTCATCCCCGGCCTGCAGCTGGCGCACGTCGGCTTCGCCGAGGGCATCCTCGTCGCCGAGCGGGTCGCCGGGCTGCCGGTGACCCCCATCGACTACGACGGCGTGCCGCGGATCACCTACAGCGAGCCGGAGGTCGCCTCGGTGGGCATCACCTCGGCGATAGCCGCGGAGCGCGGCATCGAGACCACCGAGTTCACCTACAACCTCGGCGGCAACGGCAAGAGCGTGATCCTGCAGACCCAGGGCGCGGCCAAGGTGATCGCGGCCGCGCACGGCGGACCGGACGGCCAGCCGGGGCCGGTGCTCGGCGTGCACCTGGTCGGCTCGCGGGTCGGCGAGCTGATCGCCGAGGGCCAGCTGATCTACAACTGGGAAGCGCTGCCGATCGACGTCGCTCAGCTCATCCACCCGCATCCCACCCAGTCGGAGGCGATCGGCGAGGCACACCTCGCGCTCGCCGGGAAGCCGCTCCACGTGCACGCGTAACCCCAGCCCGGGCGGGCGCGCACCTCCCTGCCAGCTCAAGCCGCACCTGAGGTGCCGGACAACGAAGGAGTCACGGGAAGCCATGTCGGTCTCCGTATCCATGCCCCAGCTCGGTGAGAGCGTTACCGAGGGCACCGTCACGCGCTGGCTGAAGAAGGAGGGCGAGCGCGTAGAGGCGGACGAGCCGCTGCTCGAGGTCTCCACGGACAAGGTCAACACCGAGATTCCCTCCCCGGTAGCCGGGATCCTGCGCGGGATCACCGTGGCCGAGGACGAGACGGTTGCGGTCGGCGCCGAGCTCGCCGTCATCGATGAGGCGGGCGCCGCGAGCGAGCCCGCCGCGGATGCGGGCGCCGCCCCGGCGGCGGAGCAGGCTCCCGCCGAGCCGCCCGCGGCCGCGCAGGCCGGCGACGGGCAGCCCGGTGACGGCGGTCAGCCCGCCGCGCCGTCCCAGCCCGCGGAGCAGTCCGGGTACCCGTACCCGCCCGCCCCGGCCGGCCAGCCCGCGGCGTTCCCCGGCGGCTATGGCCAGCCCGCCCAGTTCGAGCAGCCCGCTGCCTACCAGCAGGGCGGCCAGTACGAGCAGCCCGCGGCGTACGAGCAGCCTGCCGCGTACCAGCCACCGAGCGGTTACCAGCCGCCCGCAGGCTACGGGCAGCCCGCCGGGTACGGGCCACCGCCGGCCGCCCCGGCGCCCCGGGCGGCCGCCCCGGCCACCGACATCTGGCAGCGGGCCCAGGCCGCCCCGCCGCCCCCGCCGCCCCCGCAGGCCCCGGCTGCGCAGCCGCCGGCCCCCCCGCCCGCCCCGGCCGGCAACGGCCCGGCCCGGCCCGCCTCGCCGCTCGGCACCGCGGACGGCCCGTACGTCACCCCGCTGGTCCGCAAGCTGGCCGCGGAACACGGCGTGGACCTCGCCGCCATCACCGGCACCGGGGTCGGCGGCCGGATCCGCAAGCAGGACGTGATCGACACGGCCCGGGCCCGCCGCGAGGCGGCCGCCGCCGCGGCGCCCCCGGACGGCCAGGCCGCCGCGGCCCCCGGGGCGCTGGCTGCGGCCGGCCCGCAGGCGCCCGCGGCCGCCGCCCCGCGCCGGGTGATCGAGCCGTCCACGCTGCGCGGCACTACCGAGCGGATGTCCCGTGCCCGCCAGCTGATCGCGCGCCGCATGGTGGAGTCCCTGCAGACGTCCGCGCAGCTGACCACGGTGGTCGAGGTCAACGTGACCGCGATCGCCCGGCTCCGTGAGCGGGCCAAGGCGGACTTCGAGGCCCGTGAGGGGGTCAAGCTCACCTTCCTGCCGTTCTTCGCGCTGGCCGCGGTCGAGGCGCTCAAGGTCCACCCGCGGCTGAACGCCAGCATCGAGCCGGACGGGAACGAGGTGACCTACCACGACGCGGAGCACCTGGGCATCGCCGTGGACACCGACCGCGGCCTGATGGTCCCGGTCATCCGCAACGCGGGTGACCTGAACGTCGGCGGCCTGGCGCGCAAGATCGCCGACCTGGCCGCGCGCACCCGGGCCGGCCAGGTCAGCCCGGACGACCTCGCCGGCGGCACCTTCACGCTGACCAACACCGGCAGCCGGGGCGCACTGTTCGACACGCCGATCATCAACCAGCCGCAGGTGGGCATCCTGGGCACCGGTACCGTGGTGCGCCGCCCGGTGGTGATCAGCGACACGGCGCTGGGCGGCGACGTGATCGCCGTCCGGTCCATGGTCTACCTCGCGCTGAGCTACGACCACCGGCTGGTCGACGGGGCCGACGCCGCGCGTTTCCTCGCCACCGTGAAGGGCCGGATCGAAGAGGGGGCGTTCGAGGCCGAGCTGGGACTCTGACCGAGGCCGCAGCGGCCCTAAGGCATCCGCCGGGCCGCCTGGCCACGAACTCAGGGAGGTAACTCGGCCAGCAGGACGGGGGCAGCATGAAAGTTGCGGTGACCGGCGCGTCGGGGCTCATCGGCCGTGCCCTGGTCGCTTCTCTGCGCCAGGACGGCGACCAGGTGCGCAGGCTGGTGCGGCGCACCCCGGCGTCCCCGGAGGAGATCGCCTGGGACCCTATGGCGCAGCACGGCGGCGTCACCCCGGCCGCACTGGACGGCGTGGACGTGGTGGTGCACCTGGCGGGCGCGGGGATCGCCGACCGGCGGTGGACCGACTCCTACAAGGAGGAGATCCGGGTCAGCCGGGTGTCCGGCACCCGCGCCATCGCCGAGCTGCTGGCGGGCATGGATTCCCCGCCCGTCCTCCTGTCCGGCTCCGCAGTCGGCTGGTACGGGGATACCGGCGGCCGCGAGGTGGACGAGTCGGCTCCGGCCGGCCAGGGCTTCCTGGCCGGCGTGGTCCGGGACTGGGAAGCCGCCGCCGACCCGGCCCGGGAGGCCGGCATCCGGGTGGTGACCTTGCGCACCGGCGTCGTCATCTCCCGGAGCGGTGGCGTGCTGGGCCAGGTGCTGCCGCTGTTCCGGCTCGGCCTGGGCGCCCGGCTGGGCTCCGGCAGCCAGGCCATGAGCTGGGTGGCGCTGGCCGACTGGATCCGGGCCGCCCGTTTCCTGGCCGGCCAGGAAGCGGTATCTGGGCCGGTGAACATCACGGCGCCCAACCCGGTGACGAACACCGAGTTCACCGCGGTCCTGGCTGGCGCGCTGCACCGGCCTGCGCTGCTGTCCATCCCCACGCCGGTGCTGTCCCTCGCGCTGGGCGGCGTGACGAGCGACCTGCTGACCAGCGCGCGGGTGATGCCGCGTCGGCTGGAGCAGGAGGGCTTCGGGTTCAGCCAGCCTGACCTGCCCGGCGCCCTGGCCGCCGAGCTGGCCACCGCCGGCTCGGCCGCCTGACCGGGCCTCAGCCCGGCGGCACGGACGCGCGGGCCGCCTCCCTGGCCTCGCCGGGCTCTCCCCCCTCGGGGAAACACGGCTCGGCCGGGATGAGGGTGCGGAAGCCGCGCGTCTCCAGGCCGTAGAGCGGGACCTTCCAAAGCGGCGGCAGCGGGACCCCGGCGCCGCGGAACCGGGCCAGCGACCTGATGTTGAGCCGCATCAGCCGGCGTGCGCCGATCACCGCCAGCGCGGCCAGCGGCAGCTCGACGCAGAGCGCCATCAGCAGGCTGAGCAGGAACCCGCTGGTCCGCAGGTCCAGGGTGACGTCGAACCAGGCGTCGCAGCACAGCAGCGTGGCCACGACCACCAGGCAGATGATCACCAGCTGGCGGTGCCGCCACGCCGCCCAGGCCATCACCGCGAACGCGACCAGCAGCCCGATGTCAAAGCCCACCCAGGCACCTCGCCAGCCGCCCGACCGGTAATCGCGGGGCAGGGTCAGCGCCAGCACGGCCGTCCAGGCGGCCAGCACGAGGCAGCAGCCGACGATGCTGGCCAGCACGAGGGCCCGGCGGCGCGGGCTGCCCGGGAGGTCCGCCTCGGCCGGCGGCGATGGATCATCCAGCGCCGCCAGGGTGCGGGACAGCTCCGCCCGCTCACCAGGACTCATCTGCCGCAGCTCGTCGAGACTTATCACGCCAAGTACCTCCTAGCGGGGTAACTACCCCACCCGGTGCGATACTTCCCCAGGCGGCGGCTGGGCATTCGCTGGGAAATCGCCGGCCGCGGGCCGGCCGCGGCGGGTAGGGTGACAGCGTGCGGAGCGAACTGGTCTATGTGCACGCCGGCTTCGGTGCCGACGCCGTCCCCTACCTGCGCGGCTGGGACGTGCAGCGGCGGCTGCACGCCCAGCGGGTGCGCGATGCCATCCCGGACACCTGCCTGCTGATGGAGCATCAGCCGGTGTTCACCGCGGGCAAGCGGACCGGCCCGCTGGACCGGCGGCCGGCGACGCGGGCGCCCCGGTGATCGAGGTGGACCGGGGCGGCAAGATCACCTGGCACGGGCCGGGCCAGCTCGTCGGCTACCCCATCATCCGGCTCGGCGAGCCGGTCAACGTGGTCGCCTACGTGCGGACGGTCGAGGAAGCCCTGATGCGGGCCTGCGCCGACGCCGGGCTGGCCACCGCCCGGGTCGAGGGGCGCAGCGGGGTCTGGGTCCGCGGCGGGGACGGGACCGGCGGCCGGCCCGACCGTAAGGTCGCCGCGATCGGGATCCGGGTGTCCCGCGGGGTGACCATGCACGGCTTCGCCCTGAACTGCGACTGCGACCTGGGCTGGTTCGACCGGTTCGTGCCCTGCGGCATCCGGGACGCCGGGGTGACCAGCCTGTCCGCCGAGTGCGGCCGGCCGGTCACGGTCGCTGACATGACCGGCCTGGTGGAGCAGCACCTGGCCGGCGTGCTCGGGGCAGCGGCCTGGCGGCGCGCCCCGCTGCCGGGCGAACTGCCCGAAGTCCCGGCGGCCGCCGCGGCCTCCTGAGCGGCATTCCTAGCTCGCGGCGGGCCCGGCCAGCCGGGCCAGGAAGCCGGGCAGCTCGCCGATGGCGACCGCGGACTGGTCCCCGCTCTCCATGTCCCGGACGGTGACCGTGCCGGCCTCATGCTCGCTGCGGCCATAGAGCAGCGCCCAGCGCGCACCCTGGTCGCTGGCCCATTTCAGCTGACGGCCGAGTTTCCGGGACGCGCCCAGGTAGACGCTGGAGCGCAGCCCGGCGCGGTGCGCGTCCGCCGCGAACCCGAAGGCATCCTCGGCGAGCTCCTCGCCCATCACCGTGACCGCCACGTCCAACCGCCGGATCGTCCCGGCCCGGGCGGCGTCCGGCAGCAGCAGGAGGAGGATGCGCTCGATGCCCAGCGAGCCGCCGGTACCGGGGACATCCGGCCCGCCCAGCTGCTCGATCAGGTGGTCGTAGCGGCCGCCCGAGGAGATCGACCCGGGCACCCCCTCCGCCTCGACCTCCCAGATCGGCCCGGTGTAGTAGCTCAGCCCGCGGACCATGCGCGGGGTGAACTGGACCCGGCCGGGCGGCACGGCGGTGCCGATCAGCCGGAGTACCTCATCGACCTCGTCCAGGCCGGCCGCGCCTTCCTCGCTCGGCTTGAGCGCCACCCTGATCCGCTCGGCCGCGTCCGGCGCGGTCATCGTGGCGACCAGCTCGCCCGCCAGGTCCGGGTCCAGGCCGCGGCCGGCCAGCTCGGCGGTCACCCCGGGGGGCGCCAGCTTGTCCAGCTTGTCCAGGGTGATCAGCACTCCCGGCCCGAGCTCAGCCGGGACCCCGAACGCCTCGAGCAGGCCGGCCAGCACGTGCCGCGAGTTGAGCAGGAAGCGGAAGCCGTCGATGCCAAGCTCGGTGAGCGCGTCGTGCACGGCGCAGATCACCTCGGCGTCGGCCAGGGTAGAGGTCGTCCCGATGGTGTCCAGGTCACACTGGACGAACTCGCGGAACCGGCCCCTTCCCGGCCGGTCCGCCCGCCACACCGGGCCCATCGCGTAGCGCTTGTACGGGGTGGGCAGCTGGCTGCCGTACGCGGCCGCGACCCGGGCCAGCGGCACGGTCATGTCGTACCTCAGCGCGAGGTCGGCCTCGCCGGACGCTTCGTGCTCGCCCCGCCGGAGGATCTTGAAGATGAGCTTGTCGCCCTCTTCCCCGTACTTGCCCAGCAGGACGTCGAGCCGCTCGAAGGCCGGCGTCTGCAACGGCTCGAACCCGTAGCGCGAGAAGACGGACCGGATCACCGCGAACGCGCGCTCCCGCGCTTCGAGTTCGGCGGCCAGGAAATCACGTGTCCCCGAGGGGGGATCGAACTGCATCGGCATGCGTCCATGCTCCCCGACCGGACCGCTTCCCGTCACATCGATGACCGCGCCCGCGCTCCGCGCTGCCCGGTTTCCCGTCCTGTCCGGCTGGACGGAGCGGGACCGGTGAGCACGCTGCGTGAGCGCTGCTCACGAAGCGGGCATCGCGGGCCCCGTGCTACCGTGGACGCATGTCCTAGGACCAGCGGCCCTGTCACCTGCGCAGCCTTGCCGTAGCCCACCCGCATCCTAGGAGTTCCCCCCGTGCCGCCCTCACAGGTCACCGACGTGGCTGCCGAGCGCCCGCAGGACGAGGTTCAGGCCCGCGCCCGGCGTAGCGGGACGTCCCGGTCGTCGCTGCCGCTGGCCGTCGTGCTCCAGGTGCTGATCTCGCTCGGGGACGGCCTGGCCATGGTCGCCCTGGCCAGCCGGGTGTACCAGAGTTCACACGCGTCCTGGGCGGTGGCCTGCGTCTTCCTCGCCATCAGCGTGCCGATGACCGCGCTGTCCCCGGTGGCCGGCCTGATGCTGGACCGGTTCCCGGTCCGTCCCGTGCTGGTCGCGGCCGCCGCCGCCGAGGCGGTGGTGGCGCTGGCGCTGACCCGGCTCACCGGCACCGGCGCGATCCTCGGCCTGTCGGTGGGGTTCGGCCTGTGTGCCGCCGTGCTCCAGCCCGGGCTGGGCGCGATCGTGCCGAGAGTGGCCGGCCCGGCCGGGGTCACCAAGGCGAACGGCTACCTCCAGGCCGCCACCTGGGGCGGCTTCACCGTCGGGCCGCTGCTGGCTGGCGTGCTCACCGCGGCGGGGGGCACCGGCCTGGCGCTGGGCGCCGTCGCGGTCGTGTACGGCATCGGCGCGGCCGGCTTGCGCTTGCTCCGGCTGGCCCCTGCGGGCCTGGCCGGTCCCGGCACGCCGGGCGGGCCGGCGCTCCCGCCGGCCCCGGCGGCCGAGCCGCGCGGCGGCCAGATCAGCGCGGGACTGCGGTTCCTGCGCCGCGACGCGGAGGCTTCGCTACTCGTGGTCGTGGTCGCCATCATGGTGGCGTTCGGCAACATGGCCAGCGTGGCGGAGGTGGCCTTCGCCGAGGGAGTGCTCAAGGCCGGCGCTTCCGGGTACTCGGTGCTGGTCGCGGCGTGGACCGGGGGCATGCTGGCCGGCACCCTGCTGGCCAGCCGGCTGCCGTCCCGGCGCCTCGCCCCGGCCACGCTGCTGGGCTGCCTGGCCGCGGGCACCGGCGTGGCGCTGGCGGCCGGGGCGATGACCCTCTGGCAGGCGGCCGCCGCCTACGGCGCCGGCGGGCTGGCCAACGGGGTTGAGGTGGTCGCCACCCGGAGCTTCCTCAACCACCGGGTCCCGGAGGCCATCTCGGGACGTGTCTTCGCCGCCTATTCAGGCGTCCTGTTCGGCGCGATGTCACTGGGCATGGCCGCCGCGGGCGGCCTGCTCGCCCCGCTCAACCCCCGGGTGGTGCTGCTGATCGCGGGCGGCGGCGGCATCGTGGCCGGCGCGCTGGGCTGCCTGCGCTACGTGCGGCTCCGCGCCCGCCGCCGCGCGGCAGCACCGGAGAACTGACCGGCCAGCCAGGCCCGCGAGGCACCCGGGGGCGCCGCCCGCGCTGGGCAGGCCGGCCGGGACGTACGCTTGGAGCGTGGTAGTCGCACCCCAAGGACGCAAGCTCCTGCGCCTCGAAGCCCGCAACAGCCAGACCCCCATCGAGAAGAAGCCCCCGTGGATCAAGACCCGGCTGCGCACCGGGCCTGAGTACACGGCACTGAAGAGCCTGGTCAAGCGAGAAGGCCTGCACACCGTCTGTGAAGAGGCGGGCTGCCCGAACATCTTCGAGTGCTGGGAGGACCGCGAGGCGACCTTCCTCATTGGCGGTGACCAGTGCACCCGGCGGTGCGACTTCTGCCAGATCGCCACCGGGAAGCCGGAGCCGCTGGACACCGATGAACCGCGCCGGGTCGCGGAGTCGGTGGCCACGATGGGCCTGCGTTATGCCACGGTCACCGGGGTGGCCCGGGATGACCTCCCCGATGGCGGGGCGTGGCTGTACGCGCAGACCAGCGTCGAGATCCACGCGGCCGTGCCAGGCTGCGGGGTGGAACTGCTGATCCCGGACTTCAACGCGCATAACGCCAGGCTGGCCACGGTGTTCGCGGCGCGCCCGGAGGTGCTGGCGCACAACATCGAGACGGTCCCCCGCATCTTCAGGCGGATCCGGCCCGGGTTCCGCTATGAGCGATCGCTGGACGTCCTGGCCCGGGCCCGGGAGGCCGGCCTGGTGACCAAGTCCAACCTCATCCTCGGCCTCGGCGAGGAGCCGGCCGAGGTCACCCAGGCCATGACCGACCTGCGGGCGGCCGGCTGTGAGCTGCTCACCATCACCCAGTACCTGCGCCCGTCGCCGCTGCACCACCCGGTGGACCGGTGGGTCAAGCCTGAGGAGTTCGCGGCGCTCCGCGACGAGGCCCTGGCCCTCGGCTTCTCCGGGGTGATGTCCGGGCCGCTTGTCCGGTCTTCCTACCGTGCGGGGCGCCTCTACCGGGAGGCCCTGGGCCGCCGGGCCGGCCACGCCGTGGCACCGGATCCCGCCGCGGCGGCCACCGATCCGGGGCCCGCGATTTCCGCCCAGGCCCGCTGACTCGTATCCTGCCCTCCATGGCGAACAAGGCCGCAGGCACGGCGAAGGACGGGGCGGACGCCCCTCCCGGCCGCATCAAGCAGATCCGCATGGTCGCGGGCATCCTCCGCGAGAAGAATCCCAGGGCCCTGCCGATCGTCGCGGCCAGCGGCGTCGGCATCATCGCGGTCTTCGTGATCGTGGGGCTGCTGACCGGGCTGGGCGGGCTGCTGATCCCGCTCGGCGTGCTGGCCGGGCTGGCCACCGCGATGATCCTGTTCGGCCGGTTCGCCCAGTCGGCCCAGTACGCCGCGGTGGAGGGCCAGCCCGGCGCGGCGGCTGCCATCATGCAGAGCATGCGGGGCGGCTGGACGGTGACCCCGGCCGTGGCCGCGAACCGGAACATGGACGTGGTGCACCGGGCCGTCGGCCGGCCCGGCGTCGTCCTGGTCGGCGAGGGGTCCCCGACCAGGCTGCCGGGGCTGCTCGCGGCGGAGAAGAAGCGGATCTCCCGGGTCGCCTACGAAACGCCGATCTATGACTTCCAGGTCGGCGACGAAGCGGGCCAGGTGCCGATCAGCAAGCTGCAGCGCAAGATCATGCGGCTGCCGCGCAACCTGAAGGGTGCCGAGGTCACCGAGCTGAACTACCGGCTCAAGGCCCTGCCCCAGTCGCTGCAGGCGCCCAAGGGCCCGATGCCCCGGTCCGGCCGGATGCCACGGCCGCCGCGGCCCCGGACCCGCTGACCGGCTGACGGGCTGCCCGGCCAGGCACGCTGACCGGGCCAGGCCGCCAGCTCAGACGCGCAGCACGATGGTGTTGGCCGCCCGGTCGTGCAGCCCGCGCAGGTCACGGTCGGAGACCAGCGGGGGGATCACGGTCAGCAGCAGCAGCGTGCGGACCAGCGCCCAGAGCAGCCCGACCGGCTTGCCGTCGAGACGGGCGACCCGGATGCCGAGCACCCGCTTGCCCACGGTGAACCCGGTCAGCGCGGTCAGCAGGTACACCTCGGCACCGAAGATCGCCAGGGTGAGCACCGGGGCGGCGGCGCCGTGCAGGAACGCCCGCGCGATGATGAGGCACAGCACCCAGTCGATCAGCAGGGCGGCGAGCCGGCGCCCCATGCTGGCCACCGACCGGGGCCCCTGCTCGGGTAGCCCGAACCGCTCCCCCGGGTACTTTTCCTCGGCCCCGGGCTCACGAACGCCCGGCAGCAGGACCCCGGCCCACCGTCGCTCCGTCACCCCTCCACGGTACCGCCCGGGCGATACCCGGCGGCCGGTCCCCGAGTTCCGGCTGGCCGCTCCTGGGCGGCGGTTTCTGCTACCTGGCCCAGGCGCTTCGCAGCACCCAGGCGTAACACGTGTGAAACACTAGAGACACGGCTCGGTAATCGCCGGGAACTAACGTCCGAATCGTTCCTGCCGCAGGCCAGACCCCCTATGCGGCCAGCTCTGCGTGGCCGTCTTCCCGCGGCCCTTCAGCCGTGGCAGCCCGGGGAGGCAACCCCAGGGAGGGCAACACAGTGCCAGCTAACAGAGCGCTAGCTCCGTTCAGGGAGGCTTGATGTTCCAGAACGCCGACGAGGTCCTGAAGTACATCGGCGATAACAAGATCCAGTTCGTCGACGTCAGGTTCTGTGACCTGCCGGGGACGATGCAGCACTTCACGGTGCCGGTCGAGACGTTCGACGAGAAGGTGTTCACCGAGGGCCGGATGTTCGACGGCTCCTCGATCCGCGGTTTCCAGCAGATCCACGAGTCGGACATGCTGCTGCTGCCGGACGTGACGACCGCGGTCGTGGACCCCTTCCGCCAGCACCCCACCCTGAACATCACGTTCTTCGTGCACGACCCGCTGACCGGCGAGCCCTACACCCGCGACCCGCGGAACATCGCCCGTAAGGCGGAGACGTACCTGAAGGGCACCGGGATCGGGGACACCGCGTACTTCGGCCCGGAGGCGGAGTTCTACATCTTCGACTCGGTACGCTACGACACCGGGGCGAACGCCGGCTACTACTACGTCGACTCGCTCGAGGGCGCGTGGAACACCGGGCGGGAGGAAGAGGGCGGCAACCTCGGCTCCAAGCCCCCGTACAAGGGCGGCTACTTCCCGGTGCCGCCGGTGGACCACTACACCGACCTGCGCTCGGCCATGGTCAGGGCCCTGATCGACGTCGGCATCACGGTCGAGATGCAGCACCACGAGGTCGGCACCGCCGGGCAGGCGGAGATCGACATCCTGTTCGGCCCGATGCTCAAGCAGGCCGACAACCTCATGCTCTACAAGTACGTGATCAAGAGCGTGGCCCGCGCGGCCGGCAAGACCGTCACGTTCATGCCCAAGCCGATCTTCGGTGACAACGGCTCCGGCATGCACTGCCACCAGAGCCTGTGGAAGGACGGCTCGCCGCTGTTCTACGACGAGGTCGGCTACGCGGGCCTGTCTGACACCGGCCGGTACTACGTGGGCGGCCTGCTCAAGCACGCGCCCACGCTGCTGGCCTTCACCAACCCGACGGTGAACTCCTACCACCGCCTGGTGCCCGGCTTCGAGGCCCCGGTCAACCTGGTGTACTCGCAGCGGAACCGGTCCGCCTGCGTGCGCATCCCGATCACCGGCTCGAACCCGAAGGCCAAGCGGCTGGAGTTCCGGGTGCCGGACCCGTCGGCCAACCCGTACCTGGCCTTCTCCGCCATGCTGATGGCCGGCATCGATGGCATCAAGAACAAGATCGAGCCGCACGAGCCGGTGGACAAGGACCTGTACGAGCTGCCGCCGGACGAGGCGGCGGCCATCCCGCAGGTCCCCGGGTCGCTGGAGGCGGTGCTCGACGCCCTCGAGGCCGACCACGACTACCTGCTGGAAGGCGGCGTGTTCACCCCGGACCTCATCGAGACCTGGATCGACTACAAGCGGACCAACGAGCTCGACCCGGTCCGGCTCCGGCCGACGCCGCACGAGTTCGCGATGTACTTCGACGTGTAACCGGACGGGCCCGCTGGCCGGCGCAAGCATCAGCGGGCCCCGTCCGCGTTCCGCGCCTGTTCCGCCCGACTTCACGTCGGCCCCGGAAGCGACCAGGAACGACGCGAGATGGTGCCGCAGGGGCGCTGGGATCCGCGGCCGGGTGACACCTTCCGCCCTCGGCGCCCGGTCCACGATCCACCGCCTTGAGCGTGCCTCGATGCGTCCCCGCCAGTCCGTGCTGGTGTCGATCCGCCACGGCCATGAACCCGGACGACCCGAAGGTCATCTGCGAGCAGTTGCCCACCGCGGCCGGGGACTCGGTCGCGCCCGACACGGACAGCACCCAGCGCTGGCGGCGCAGGCGCATGGAGCGGGGCATCCTCGCCGGCGAGGTGCCGTTGAGGTTGGCACCGGCCTTCGAGCTGTACCGCGCCGCGGATGCCCTCTGGCACCGCGAGGTGGCGCTGCTCGGCCGGCCTGTCGCGATGAACGGCGCAGCCGTGCTCGATGAAGCCCTCCGCTTCGGCGAGCAGCGCCGGGAGCTGCGAGAGCACGGCGGGCCGCCGATCGTATTCCACGTTGGCCGCCACACGCTCAGGGCCAGGTGGGACTGCCCATGACGGACACCCGGCGGTGAGTGCCGAGCGGTGGATTGAATGGGCGCGCAAGAAGGCCGGGACCGCCCGGAAACCTGCCTAGCCGCGATCCTTCACGAAGCTGCCCCAGCCCGGGGTGGTGACGATCAGGCCCTCCTCGCGGAGCTGGGCCAATACCTTCCGGGCCGTCGTCTTCGCGATCCCGAACTCCTGGTGAATCTGGACGATCGACGGCACCATCGCCCCGGGCGCCAGGTTCCCGGACTCGATGCGCTGCCGCAGGGCATCCGTGACCTGCACCCAGGGCGGCACCAGGCCTTCGCGGGTCGTCCATGGCGAGAAGCTAGGCATCGCTAACGTGCCGCTGAACGTCAGCGCGTGTCACCTTTACGACTCTCCCATGACGGCCGATTCCACCCCGCCCCTGACCAGCACTGATGCGAAACTCGCTCGGGCAGCCAGGGAGATGCACGCCACACCTGCCGCCCGCAGAGGCCGCGCTGGGCATCGCGCTCGAAGAGTTCGGTGCCAGCCATCAGATTGAGGTGTGCGAGGGCTGCATTGCCGCCGTCAGGCGGCCCACCTCGACCGTGCAGGAGATCACGACCGGCCGCACAGCCGGGGAGCTGCTCGCCAAGCTCCGCGCCGAGCGGGACGGCGCGTCATGACCATATAGACGGTGCCGTGCTCGCACCCCGGTGCCGTGGACCTGCGCGACTCCTGGCCCGCTCCACAACTCTGCAGGCAGTGTCCTGACCAGCCACTTTGGAGTGGCACGACCGGCTCGTTCACAGGTCGGACTTTGGCGCAGCGGGTGGCGGGTCGGCCGGTCATGACGGCGGGTCCCCGCGGTAGCTTGCCCGAAATCAGCATCGGGTGAGCGAAAGACCAGGTCACCGGGCAGCTCGGCGGTCCAAGGCGGAGCCTTTCTGAACGGATTCTTCACTGTCAGTCAGGGCCTCGGGCAATCCCCTGGAAGTAGGGACACGTCGAGGGTTATTCACTAGATCATCAATTGTAAGTTGATCAAGGTCTGATCAGCTGCGAAGTGGCCCAGGACGTTTGATGATCATGGTCGTGAATAAGCCTCGTCGTATGGACTCTGACAACAGTGCTGCGTGATCGATCAACGCAAGAGTCCGGCCTGAAGGCCCTGGCTTTTGTGACCTAGGACTCTGAGGTGGTGGCGTGCCCCAGCCGAGCATGAGTGAGTCAGGCGGTGGAGGGGATGCAGAGTCGCAAAGAGTGGGTGAGAGGGACCGGCCTGGCGGCCGCGTTGCTCGCCCTGCTCATCACCTACGGACTTTTTGTCCTCTACCCGTGGCCACACACGACGCTCAACGAGTTCCTGGCCATGTTCGGCCGGAACAACGCCGCCGTCTGGCGCGCTCAGATCATCTGGTACGCGGTTGCGCTGGTGTTGGTCGGACTTGCGCTCCGGGCGGGGCGCCGCTCGTCACAGCTCGCGTGTCTCCTCACAGCTGCGATTTTCGAATGGATCGGGATCGCCTACTTCGCGTGGCTCAACCCAGGAATGAACCTCTCGTGGGCTTGGGCAGCCGTCTTCTCGCTCCAGGCCGTCCTGCTCCTGGTGGCGGGCGTAGCCCGCAGCGATCTGGTAATCAGGCCGCGGCGGGACCTGCCATCGCTGCTAGGTGCCGCATTCATCGGATACGCCCTCATCGTGTACCCGGTCATCGCATTGCTCGGCAGACACCCGCTGCGAACCGTGCCAGCCTTCGGAGTGCCTTTGGGGAGGTTAGTCATGAATCAAGCGAAAAGACTGCTCGTCCTGGTGGTCTCAGCGTTGCTGGGTACTGCTGCAATCGTCGCTACCGGGACGGCTGCGTGGGCCGCGCCATGCGTGACCTCGGACCCGCACGGGACCTGTGGTCCTTACCTGTATCCACCCATTACTGAAAGTAATGGGTCTAACACTTATGTCCTGAACAATATGTGGGCGGCGAAACCGGGTACCACCCAGACGCTTACCGCGAACGATCCAGGAAACTGGAATGTTGTCGCTAACGCCCAGCCGCCCGGGTCTACCGCGGTGCAGACTTACCCGGACGGGCAGGTGACTCTCACTACTGCGAACAGTCCGAAACCGTTGTCTAACTTCGGTTCCATCATCTCCTCGTTCTCCGAGAACATGCATGCCACGGGCAGCACCAGCGCTCAGGCTGCCTACGACATCTGGCTGGGCCAGGGCGCGTCAACAAATTATGCCGACGAGGTAATGATTTGGAACGACCAGGCTAACCGGGGGACCTGCGGCGGAGCCACCGTGCTGACCAACGTCAACTTCGGCGGGAGCAACGGCGTCCCGGTGCAGAACTGGACCTTGTGCCGGTACGGTCCTCCTGGACCTACGTCCGAGCTAATCTGGTATCTCACTAACGGTAATGAGCAGTCAGGCACGGTGGACGTCTTGTCCATGGTGAACTGGCTGGTGTCCAACGGCTACCTGCCGCAGGGAACGGGCCTGAACCAGATTGACTACGGGTTCGAAATCTGCTCGACTCCCGGCCCGGAGACCTTCCAGGTCAGCAGCTTCAGCATCACCTCCACGAAGCCCGGTGGCGGCCAGCTTCCGCAGGTTTCCACCGCCGCGGCCACGAACGTTACCTCATCAGGTGTGACGCTCAACGGCACCGTCAACCCGGAATCACAGAGCACCACGTACCAGTTCCAGTACGGCGCTACCACGTCGTACGGGTCAGTTATTCCGGCGTCCCCGGCTTCGGCTGGGTCCGGTACCTCGGCGGTGAACGAGTCCGCCAACCTTACCGGGCTGTCCGCGAATACCACGTACCATTACCGGATTACCGCAACTAATGCGGCCGGCACGTCCAATGGGTCTGACCAGCAGTTCACCACATCCGCAAGAGCCCAGGCTCCTGTCGTGGTCACCCAGGCTGCGACGAGTGCGGGCCAGACGACGGCAACGCTCAACGGCACCGTCAACCCGGAATCACAGAGCACCACGTACCAGTTCCAGTACGGCGCTACCACGTCGTACGGGTCAGTTATTCCGGCGTCCCCGGCTTCGGCTGGGTCCGGTACCTCGGCGGTGAACGAGTCCGCCAACCTTACCGGGCTGTCCGCGAATACCACGTACCATTACCGGATTACCGCAACTAATGCGGCCGGCACGTCCAATGGGTCTGACCAGCAGTTCACCACATCCGCAAGAGCCCAGGCTCCTGTCGTGGTCACCCAGGCTGCGACGAGTGCGGGCCAGACGACGGCAACGCTCAACGGCACCGTCAACCCGGAATCACAGAGCACCACGTACCACTTCGAGTACGGGACGACCACCAGTTACGGAACCCTTATCCCGGTGCCGGATGGGTCTGCGGGCAGCGGTAGCACGGCCGTGGCTGAAAACGCGAACGTGACCGGGCTGACTACTAGCACGCTGTATCACTTCCGCCTGGACGCAACGAACGCGACCGGCACGACGCATGGCAGTGATCAGACGTTCACCACGACGTCTGGCGGCGGGACGGCGGTTGCCTATGGTGCCACCGGCCCCGGTTCATCTGGCGCGAAGGTCAGCAACGCGACGTCGCTGAGCTGGAACCAGGCAGTCTCTGGCAGTAATACCGCGCTGCTGGTAGGCGTTGCGGTGGGCCAGAATGGTGACGGTGCGCTGTCTGCCTCGGTTACGTACAACGGCGTTGCCATGACGCTGCTCAAGACCGTGCACGGCAACAATCAGCCGGACGGGTTCCTGGACGTATTCGGCCTGGCCAACCCGGCTTCCGGGACACACAGTGTGGCGGTAAGCGTCTCGGGCGGGAGGCCCGCGGAGATTACCGGCGGGTCTGAGTCATTCACCGGGGTCAGTCAGAGCGCGCCGTTCAGCATTCCGGCATCGGCGTATGGCGCTAGCGGGACTGCCAGCGTCGCCATCGCCAGTCACCGCAACGACATGGCTGCCGGGTTCATGGCGGCGGGGTCTGGTATTACGTCGGCTACCTCGCCGTCTGCTAGTCAGTTCATTGCCAATGACGACAGCTTTACCGGGGCCGGGAACTCGGCGGGTGCAACCTCGCCGTCCACCGGCAGCAACGTGACCATGGCCTGGTCGCTGACCTCTGACTACTGGGCGGACGTTGCCGTGGAGGTACAGCACGCATAGTGAGGCTAGAAGTGGATCAGGCCCGGTAGCATGCATTGCCGGGCCCGATTCGCTAGGAGCGTAGGGCACCTTTGCTGCGCAGACCTTGACGGTTGTCCTGAGTTTTGGGCGGCGTGAGGTCGTGAATGCCCGCTCCACAACTCTGCAGGCAGTGTCCTGACCAGCCACTTTGGAGTGGCACGACCGGCTCGTTCACGGGCCGGACGGCCCGCTGGCCCGACTCGGCAGCAAGACCTGCGATAGCCCCTCGGCGGAGAGCCCCGGTGCGCCCAGGCGCTCTCTGTTCCGCCGCACCCGGCGGCGGGTAGTAGAGGGCTAGATCTGTAGGTCTGGAGGCAGAGGCGCCGCCGGAAGTGATGCAATCGCGCGTCGGCTTGGTGCTGGCGGCGCCCGGCAGACCAGTAGAGCCCGTGGTCAAGGGCCTGGTCGTCGCGGCGGGGCAGGTTGAGCAGGCGGCGGATCTCGGCGAGAAATGCCAGGGCGAGCATTGACATGGTGATGTGCCGGCACCATGCCTGATAGAGCCGGACCTGGTAGTTATCCAGCCCCGCCTCGTTTTTCCCGGCGCCGGAGCATTCCTCCGGGGGCCAGCGGGACCCGGCTGCTGCCCGGACCATCTCGCCGAATCATTCGTGCAGCGGGTTATAGCAGTGGTAGAAGGCCCGCCGGATCGCATCCGTTGCCGTACCAGATGATCGGCGAGTTGCCCGGCCACCCCGAGGAGCAGCGAGAGCGGGCCGGGCGCTCTGACGACCCGGCGCAGCCAGCCGATCCGGCCGTTAGTCCTCGCAGGTCAGGTGGCCTATCATCGCCAGGGTGGATGCATCATGGGACCGTGACCACGCCACGTCAGCCACCCGACCCGGGGCTCCTGCCCCCGGCGCCCCGGGTCCGGTGGCGCCCGGACGTGCCCCGGGAAGCGGTGCTGGCCGAGCCGTGCGCGATGTGCTCCGCCGCGGCCGGCGACCCGTGCGACGGCACGGTCTACACCTGGTTCATCCTCGGCTACTACGTCGAGGGCATGGACGGCATCCATGCCGCCCGGTACAAGGCAGCCGTGGCAGCCGCTGGCCGGCCCTTCACCGGCGGCTTAATCCAACGGGCGGAGGCTCAGTATCCGAACCCGGTCCTCTTCCGTCCCTGGCGCCGGCCGGCCGGGCGCGCACCGGTCATGATGATTGGGCAGGATGGGAGTACAGGACGGACGGCCCGGGGCGGGGATGAGTCACCACAACCTGATCACGCTGGCCAGCCTGAACCTGCATGGCGGGCTGACCAGCCGCGGCGACCCCTTCGACGTGGCGGATGCCTGTCACCGGCTCAAGGCCGACCTGATCGTCGCGCAGGAAGCGTGGCGGCCGGACGACCAGCCGGACGCGGTGACCGGCGTGGCGGCTGCCCTCGGGGCGGACGCGCGGTTCCGCGGGCTGGCCACCCGCACCAGCCGGGCCTGGCTGGGCGTCGGGGACGACACGGGGCCGGGCAGCTGGGGCCTGGCCGTGCTGAGCATGCTCCCGATCACCGGGTACGCCGAGATCGAGCTGGGCCGGGCACCTGGCGACCGGATCAGCCGGGCGGCGCAGGAGGTCACGGTGACCACGCCGGGCGGCGCCCCGCTGCGCATCGTGAACACCCACCTGACCCACCGGTACACCAGCCCGGCCCAGCTCGCGCTGCTGGCTTACCGGCTGGCCGGGCGTCCAGGCCCGGCCCGGACGGGGCCGCCGCCCGCGGTGCCGACGGTCATCGCCGGGGACCTGAACATGCCCCGCCTGGGCACCCTGTCCGCGCCTGGCTACCGCGACGTGGTGCGCGGGCGGACCTTCCCCGCGGACCGGCCGCTGATCCAGCTCGATCATCTGCTCATCCGGGGCCGCATCACGCCGGCAGGCGGGGAGGTGCTGGACCCCGTCGGGTCCGATCACCTGCCGGTCCGCGCCCAGCTCATCGTGGGCTGAGCCCCGGTCGTCACCGGCTGAACCCGGTCAGCGCGGCGCGCGGCCGGCGGCCACCCGGCCCAGGCTGGTGACGGTGGACACGGACAGCAGGTGCACGGTACGGGCCGCGGGCGGCAGCCGGAGCGTGCGCCGGGGCAGCCGGACCCGCAGCGCCCCGGGGCAGGACGTGAACCGCACCGGCGACGCCATGGTCAGCGCCTCCCCGTCCACGCCGATCTCCATGGCAGCGGCCGACCGGATCTCGAAGTACGGCGCCGCCCATTCCGCCCAGCCAGGGAACCGCCGGGCCTGCCCCGCGGCCTGCAGGGCCAGGAACGTGCTGGCCTCCGCGGCGTCGGCGATGGTCACCGCCACGATGCCGAGCACCCCGCGGTCGAGCCGTTCCCGGGTGCCCAGGCCGCCGTCGGCCGGCGCCAGCTGATAGGGGTTGTTGGCCACCAGGATGAGGTGGGCGGTCTCATGCTCGGTGCCGTCGGGCCCGGTGAAGCACAGGTCGAGCGGCTCCGCCCCGGGGCCGAGCAGGCCGGGCAGCAGCGCCGCCGCCGTGCGGAGCTTGGCGTCGCGGTACTCCGGGGCCTGGACCACCTTCGCGTACAGGCCCAGCGACGCGTTGTTCACGAAAGTCCGCCCGTTCACCTCAGCCAGGTCGATCCGGTGCTCGGCCCCGTCCCCGAAGGCGTCCAGGGCGCCGACCACGTCCCCGCGGTCCAGGCCGAGGTCCAGGGCGAAATGGTTCCGGGTGCCCGCCGGGACGCAGACGAACGGTAGCCCGGCACGCGCCGCTACCGAGGCCACCAGCGCCTGCGAGCCGTCACCGCCGGCCATGCCGAGGCAGTCCGCCCCGCGCCGGACCGCGTCCTCGGCCAATTCCAGGAGGTCGTCGCCGGGTTCCAGGACAACGGGCTCAATGCCGCGGCGGCGGCATTCGCTGGCGAGCGCGAACTTCCCGGCTTTCCCGCCCCCCGACTTAGGGTTCATGATCAGAACGCCCCGCCGTGGCCGCTGCCCCCGCGGCAGGCGCGCGGTCTGCGCGCGGACATGCCGGTCGGTGTGGCCCAGGGCCTGCCGCGCCGCCAGCACGGACACGGCGCCGAGGACCAGGATCAGGGCCAGGAGCGGCACGTTGATGCCCGCGAAGACCAGGCCTGCGGCCATCCCGGCCAGCGCCGCGAGGGCCACGCCGAGCGCGACCAGCCGTCGCAGGCCACGCCGGGACACCACGTACCAGGAACTCACCACGCAGATCAGCAGGCCGGCGGTGACCACGGCGATGGCCAGCAGGTGGATGGCGATGCCGATGAGGGCCAGGCCGGCCGCGGCGATCAGCGCCAGCAGGGCGACGGCGGCGAACAGCCGCTCCCCCGGGGCGGGCCGCTCTGCCCCCGCGGCCGTTTCCCGGGTTACCCGGGATGACGGGCGGGCCGGCGACGGGGTGGCCGGCGACAGACCAGCCGAGGGCTGGCTGTCCGGTGGCTGGCTGTCCGGTGGCTGGCTGTCCGGCGGCTGGCTGTCCGGCGGCTGGCGCGTGGGCATGGACTCATCACCGGCCACGCGTCCCCCCCGGCGGGCGATCCGCGGGCACCCGGGCCGCCCGGCGGGTCCCGCGCCGGGCTCCATGGCCCACGGTGGTGCCCATTTGCCTGGGTGTTAGCATACGCCCGTGACCAGACGGTGGACGGCCGAGGAGACCGCGGCTGAGCGGCAGTCCATCGCGGAATGGGTGGCCAGCAAGGCCGCGGAGCGCGCCGGCCCGGCCCGGCAGCAGGCGGTCGACGGCATCCGCCAGCTCGGCGAGGTTGACCGGGCCATGTACCAGGCGATCGCGAGCACGCCCACCCCGGCCCTGGACAAGCCGCTGCGCCGGCTGTCCCGGGCGGCGGACAATTCCCGTCTCTGGCTGACCACGGCGGGGGTGCTGGCTGTCGCCGGCGGCCCGCGCGGCCGCCGGGCGGCGGTCCGTGGCGTGCTGGCCATCGGTGTGACGTCGGCCGTCGTCAACCTGGCCATCAAGCCGCTGGCCTACCGGACGCGGCCGGACCGCGCCGGGGCCGGGGTGCCCGGTGTCCGGCAGGTCGCGATGCCGGGCTCCACGTCGTTCCCGTCCGGGCATTCCGCGTCCGCGTTCGCCTTCGCCACCGCGCTGAGCCGCGAGCGCCCGTGGGTCGCGCTGGGCACCGGGTTCCTGGCCTCCGCCGTGGCCTATTCGCGGGTGCACACCGGGGTGCACTACCCGGGCGACACCGTGATCGGCTCGCTGATCGGCGCCAGCGCCGGCCTGGCCGTGGCCGGCGTGCTCGACCGCCGGTCCCTCGCGCCCTAGCGCCGTGGCCGAACGGCCCTGGCACCGGCCGGGCCGGTTCGGCGACACTGGTGGCAGAACTGGCAGCAGGCAACAGCACGGCCGGGAGCGGTGATGGCGGACAGCCTGCAGGACGGCGGTGCCCGGCCACCAGGAGCGGCCTTGGCGGCCCGTCCGCTGGCCGTGGAGGTGCGCGGCCTGACCAAGTCCTACTCCGGTACCCCGGCCGTGCGGGGCATCGACCTGGCCATCCGGCCCGGTGAGGTGTTCGCCCTGCTCGGCCCGAACGGCGCCGGGAAGACCACCACGGTGGAGATCCTGGAGGGCTACCGCAACCGGGACGGTGGCGAGGTCAGCGTGCTCGGCGCCGACCCGGGCCGTGAGCGGGCACTGCTCAAGAGCCGGATCGGGATCGTGCTGCAGGCCACCAGCGTGGACCGGTACCTCACGGTCCGCGAGACGATCGCCATGTACGCCGGCTTCTACCCGCGCCCGCGGCCCGTGGATGAGGTGATCCACCTGGTCGGCCTGGACGCGAAACGCGATGACCGGGTGCTGCGGCTGTCCGGCGGCCAGCAGCGGCGGCTGGATGTGGCGATCGCCCTGGCGGGCAACCCGGAACTGCTGTTTCTCGACGAGCCGACCACGGGGTTCGACCCGTCGGCCCGGCACGACGCGTGGGACCTGATCAAGAACCTCGCCGCGCTCGGCATGACGGTGCTGCTCACCACCCACTACATGGACGAGGCGCAGGTCCTGGCCGACCGGGTCGCGGTGATCGCGGACGGCCGGATCGTCGCCGAGGGACCGCCCGCCACGCTGGGCCACCGGGACCGGGCCCGCGCCAGGATCCGGTTCCGGGCACCGGCAGGCCTCCCCGCCCCGTCGGCCTCCTCCCCTGGGCTCACGGACACTCCGGCCACCCCCGCCACCCTCGCCGGGTCACCGGGGCCGGACGGGTTTACCGAGATCGTCACGGACGACCCGGTCACTGTCCTGCATCAGCTCACCGGCTGGGCGATCGGCGCAGGCCTGGCCCTGGACGGCCTGGAAGTGATCAGGCCGTCGCTGGAGGACGTGTACCTCGCCCTCACCGCCGGCCCACCCGGCGACGGTGCCCGGCCGCCATCCGGCGGCGATGCCCAGCCTGCCGCCGCCGCCGCCCACACCGGACGGAACCGGCCATGACCGCGATGACGATGACGCTCTCCCAGGTGCGCTACGTCAACAAGGCCTTCTGGCGGAACCCGGCATCGGCCTTCTTCTCCTTCGCGTTCCCGCTGATCTTCCTGGTGATCTTCACGTCGCTTCTGGGGCATTTCACCGTGCGCATCGGCGCCCGCACGCTGAACTACTCGACGTACTACGTGGCGGCCATGGCCGCGTTCGCCGTGATCACCGTCTGCTACAACAACATCGCCATCGGGGTGACCACGCAGCGGGACACGGGGGTGCTGAAGCGGGTGAACGGCACACCGCTGCCCAGCGCCTCGTTCCTGGCCGCCCGGATGCTGCACGCACTGCTGGTGGCGGTGGTGCTGGTGGCCATTACCGCCGCGTTCGGCCGGGTCTTCTACGGTGCCGCCATCCCGTCCGGGGCGACGCTGCTGCGGCTGCTCGCCATACTGACGGTGGGGGCCGCGGCGTTCTGCGCCCTCGGCCTCGCGGTGACCGCGGCGATTCCGAACGCCGATGCGGCGGCCGCCATCGTGAACATCACGATCCTGCCGCTGCTTTTCCTGTCCGGGATCTTCATCCCGCTCGGCAACGACGCGCCGTCATGGATCATCTGGGTGGCCCGGGTCTTCCCGGTCAAGCACTTCGCGGACGGGATGCGGGCGGGCTACCTCGGCACCAGCTTCGACTGGACCGACCTGCTGGTGGTCGCCGCGTGGGGCGCTGCCGGGCTGCTGCTGGCGGTGCGCTTCTTCCGCTGGGAGCCGCGGATCGGTTGACGGGCCGGCCCAGCTGGCCAGCAGCCGGAGCGCCTCCTCCGACGGGCTGCCCGGCTCGACGGTGTGCAGGCTCGGTGTCGTCCAGGCCCAGCGCCCGGGACAGCGCGTCCAGCACGGCCTCGGACACATTGCCGCCTCGGCCGCGTTCCAGCCGTACGTAGTAGTCCACGCTGACCCCGGCCAGCTGGGCCACTTCTTCCCGGCGCAGGCCCGGTACCCGGCGCGGCCCCGGCTGCACTGGCAGGCCCCGGGTCCTGGAGGGCCTGCCTGGTGGCGCGGGACCACCCGCGCACGGTGCTTGGCTTAACGGGGGAAGGAGAAAACATGGAACGCAGGATTCTCGGCCGGGACCGGGCATCTCGGTCAGCGAGTTCACACTCGGCACGATGATGTTCGGGGCCATGGGCAACCCCGACCACGACGAGTCGGCCCACATGATCCACACCGTGCTGGACGCCGACATCAACATCGTGGACACGGCCGATGTCTACTCCGGCGGCGAGTCAGAGGAGATCGCCGGGAAGGCGCTGGCCGGGCGCCGCGACGAGGTGGTGCTGGCCACCAAATTCGGCCTGCCGATGGCGCGGATGCCAACCACCGGGGCGGCGCCCGGCGGTGGGTCATGCGAGCCGCGGCGGACAGCCTGCGGCGGCTGCAGATCGTCGAGGCGCAGTGGACCGCGGAGCGGCGCGGCCACGCGCGGTTCCGCACCGAGCAGCCGCCGTACTCGATCCCGCTGCGCGGCATCGAGGCCGAGACGCTGCCCACCGCGCAGCGCTACGGCATGGGCGTGCTGACCTTCGGGCCGCTCAACTCCGGCTGGCTGTCCGGCCGGGCCGACCCGGCGAGCTGGCATCCGGCTACATCGGCGCGGCCGGGCGCGGGGCCCCGATGTCCGACCTCTCGGTCCCGGCCAACCAGGCGAAGCTGGACGCCGTGCGCCGCCTCGCGGGCCTGGCGGCCCAGGCCGGGCTGCCGCTCAGCCACCTGGCCACCGCGTTCGTCCGGGCGCACCCCGCGGTCACGTCGGTCATCATCGGCCCGCGCCGACCCGAGCACCTGGCCGACCTGCTGGCCGCGGCCGACGTCACGCTGGGCGAGGACGTCCTGGACGCTACCGGGCAGGTATCTCGACCGGCAGTCCAGCCGCCATGGCCGCGTCGGCGAGCCGCTTATCGTAGGTGACAAAGGAGGTCAGTTCCGCCCCCAGCCGGAGTGCCGTGGCCAGGTGAATCGCGTCGAGGCTGCGGACGCTCGGGGGCGAGACAGTCCGGGCAAGTATCCGGGTGGGCGGGGCGAGATCCACCATGTCGATGAGATCGAGCACATGGTGGAGCACGCTGATGCCCCGGGGAGCATGCCGCGCCAGCGCGCGAAACGATTCCATCTCGACCAGCACTGAGCTGACCCAGCCCGTGTCAGCCCGCTCCGCGAGCCAGTCCCGGAGGGCCGCCGACCCAGTTTCGGCGTGCACGAGCTTCACCACTGCCGCCGAATCCAGGTAGATCATCAGCGCTCGGCGTCACGAGCGGCGGAGAACTCGTCCGCTGCGTTGATTCCGTCCGGTTCCCCGACCGGCATCCGGAGCACGGCGCGGCGCATTTCCGCCGCGCGCTCCCGCCGCTAAGACACCTTGTCTTACATCCGCGCGTCCAGACCGCTTCAGGATGGCGGCTTAACCGCCCGGTTAGCTGGCGGGCTCGTCCTCGGGCACGTCGAACTCGCCGTCCTGGACGCCGAGGGTGAACGCTTCCCACTCGGCCGGGGTGAAGTAGAGGGTGGGGCCGTCCGGGTCCTTGGAGTCGCGCATAGCGATCACGTAGTCGCTGCCCTCCTTGGAGCCGGGCACGACCTTGACCTCCACGCACGCCCCGCCGTTCCCACCGCTGTACGAGGACTTGCGCCAGGCGGCGCCGGTCAGGTCCATTGTTCGATCGCCTTCCTCGCCAATTGGATCCAGGCGCCCGGGGACAGCGCCTCGGCTTTCAGTATGTCGTACAGGAACGCGGCCCGGGCCAGCTCCGCGGGACGCTCCACCACCTGCCCGGCCAGCGCGTTGTCCAGGTACACCACGTCCGGCCCGTCGAAGCTGGCGATGGCAAAACGGCCATCGGGCCCGGGAGACGCCGGGTGCGCGGCGGCGAGCACCGCCCGGGCGTACTCCCGGGCCTGCAGCAGGCCCGGGATGAGGAGCGGCTTGAACCAGTGCAGCGCGGTTGACTCTCGCTTGATCTCCAGACGAGTATGTGTCCAGCCCGGCGCTCGCACTAGCTCGTGAATGGCTGGCCGCCGATGTCGGCCTGGCCGTGGGCGACCAGCCAGGCGAGTGCCTCGCGCAGGGCATCGAGCGAGCTGTACCGCGGCGCGTAACCCAGCGTGTCCCGGGCCCGCTCAATGCTCGCGGTGATGCTGCGGAACGTGTGCTCGCGGGTCGTCCCGGCGTGCTCGGCGCCGGCCCGCCGCTCGAACTCCGCCCAGCCCACGAACTCCAGCACGGGCTCGCGGCCGAACCACCGCGCCACGCCATCCGCCAGCCCGCGCAGCGTCATGGCCTGCCCGGCCACCACGTGGAAGCTGGCCCCGATCGCAGCGGGCCGGGACAGCGCGCGCTGGAAGGCCTGGGCCACGTCGTCAGCATGCACGTGGTGCAGCACGCCCAGGCCGTGGTCGGGCAGCGCGAGGGGCTGGCCGGTGGCCAGGTGAGTCCACACGGCTGGATCCAGGTTGCCGGCCGGGGTGATGACCGGCCATCCCGGGCCGCTGATGTGACCGGGGTGCAGCACGACCGCAGGCACCCCGCCGGACCGCGTCTCGCGGTGCAGCAGGGCCTCGATCTCCGCCTTGCCCGTGCCGTACTCGCCATAGGCGGTCCGCGGCTCGTCCTCGGTGACCGGCACCCGCAGCGCGGGACCGTGCACCCAGATCGTCCCGCAGTGCAGCAGCAGCGGCCGCAACGAGCGCAGCGCGTCAACGAGCTGTCCCGCCGCCGCCGGGGTGAAGCACACCAGGTCGATCACCGCATCGGGGCGCAGTGCCGCGATACGGGCACCAAACGTCCCGGCCGCGTCCTCCGCGTCGCGGTCCACGGTGACCCTGGTCACAGCGCCCCACTGCGCGCTCGGCTGGTAGGGATCGCGCAGGCCCCGGCTCACGGCGATTACCTCGTGGCCACCGCGGACCAGCCGCGGCACCAGGTAACTGCCGATATGCCCGGTAGCGCCGATGACGACCACGCGGCTCATACCCCGGGATCCTAACCAGTCAGTCCATACCCCAGCTCGTCCAGCTCGGAGGTGGCCCGTCGGGCTTGATGGCCAGCAGGACACGCGCGTCCGCCGTCAGTGCCCGCAGATGCTCATCGTCGTCCGGTACGGCCAGCCCGTGCTTTTCCCGGATAGCGCGGAAGCGGGGCAGCTCAGCGGCGACATCCTCGCGGATCTCGACGGTGGCCGGGACCAGCACGGCGCGGAAGCCGACCGGATCATCGATGAGCAGCTGGGCCCGCGGGTCCCGGTGGAAGATCGCGTACTTCACTCGGTCTCGCGTTGTCGAGACATAGAAGCGCTGGCC
This sequence comes from uncultured Actinomycetes bacterium, assembly GCA_963829725.1. Lineage (GTDB taxonomy): Bacteria > Actinomycetota > Actinomycetes > Streptosporangiales > Streptosporangiaceae > RYN-230. The sequence continues at coordinate 130,104 of CAWHJW010000007.1, forward strand.
GTCCCAATGGAACCAGTTGGGGCTCAGGTGCGGGCGTCCGTCGCGGCGGATTCCGGCGACGATGATGTTACGCGGCTCGGCCAGGAACGCCTCGATCTTGTCAGTCGATGCCATCCCCTTACGCTACTGGGACCACCTGCGTGGCCAGCGGATGGCCATGAACCGTGAGAGGGATGACCAGAGGCGGACATACCCGGTTTTGGATCAGCGAGTGGCGAATCGGCGATGTTCCGTTTGTGCTAGTCAGGGCACCCACGTCGCGGCCGGCGCGCCGCCACGTGAGGAGCTCGCGGCTGACTCTCCCTTAGTGGAGGCGCAGTCCTGCGATAACGAGTTCGACCATGCGACGTGCGTCGTAGCGGGGGTTGTTGTCCGCGCCGATACAGAGATTGCCGACGCCACGCAGCAGTTCGTAGGCATCCATGTCGGGGCGAATCTCGCCCGCCTTAGCGGCGGCGTCGAGCAGTTGCGCGCACACGGGGACGAGGCGGTCGAGGAAATAGGCGTGCAGAGTCTCGAAGGCGGCATCGTCAGACTGCAGCGCCTCGGCGAGGCCATGCTTGGTGACCAGGAAGTTGACAAAGAGGTTGACCCAACACGCCAGGGCTGCGTGCGGTGTGCCGCTGTTCGCCAGCAGTGCCGGGCCGGCCTCAGCGCATGCCTCGACCTGATGCCGGTAGACGGCGACAATGAGATCGGCTCGCGTCGGGAAGTGGCGGTAGATCGTGCCAAGGCCAACGCCGGCCTTGGCGGCGATGTCGCGCACCGGCACGTCGACGCCGGAAGTAACAAACGCCGCCGCGGCCGCGTCCAGCAGCGTCTCCTCGTTACGCCGGGCGTCGGCCCGCTTCCGCGGGGCTGACGGCCCTGATCCCCTGTCGATCCCGACCACTGCGCCGCTACCCCCCGTCACTCCACTTGGCAAGCGGAACAGTGTTCCGTATGCTGGTTAGCGGAACAAAGATCCGTTTGTCCAGGATGCCACGGCAGCCGAGCCAAGAGCCAGGGCCGCCCATGTTCCCCCGTGTTGAAAGGACCAACTGCCCATGCCGCCCAACGCACGGCCTCGCTTCGGGATCGGGACCGCCCCATCGCAGGTCGGCTACCACGACGTCCTGCGGGTCTGGCGTGAGGCCGACACGATCCCGGAGATCGAGCATGCGTGGCTGTTCGATCACCTCATGCCGATCGGCGGCGACCCGGGCGGACCGACCTACGAAGGCTGGACACTCCTCTCGGCCCTCGCCGCACAGACCCGACGACTGCGCCTCGGCGTGCTCGTGACCAGCAACCGCTTCCGACCGCCCGCGATGCTGGCCAAGATCGCCGCGACCGTCAACATCATCTCCGGCGGACGGCTTGACTTCGGTATCGGCGCAGGCTCACGACCCAGCCACCCTCTGGCTCGGCGCGAGTACGAAGCACACGGCCTGCCCTTCCACGACGCCGCCCACGCCGTGGGGAGCCTCGCCGAGGCGTGCACAGTGATCCGGCGATTGTGGACCGAGACTGAACCGTTCGACTTCCAGGGCACCTACCTCCGCCTCACCGGAGCGTTCTGCAACCCCAAACCCATCCAGCGCCCCCACCCGCCGATCCTCATCGGCGGACGCTCGGCCTCCGTGCTGCGCGTGGCCGCCGAGCACGCCGGCCTGTGGAACATCCCGGGCGGCGACAGCGACGACGTCATCCGCCGCAGCGCACTGCTGGACCGCTACTGCGCTGAGATCGGTCGCGACCCCGCCTCGGTCACCCGCTCGATCCACCTGCCGGTCTCCTACGACCAGCCCAGCATCACCCGGGGCGCGATCGGCCAAGCGATCGACGCCGGTTTCCGGCACATCGTCCTGGGACTGCCAGCGCCCTACCCCGCCAACGTCGCACAGTGGGTCACCGACGAGCTCATCACCACATCGGCCTAATTCCCCCAGCCGTAGAGGGGAATCTCCGCATCGCGTGGGTCGGTGACCCTAGCGATCCGTACTGCGAAGGAATCATGATCAGCACGTGGCCAGCGTGACGTTCAGGAGGCGGAGCGGCGGCGCAGGCCGATAGCGGCCAACGCCAGGCCGGCCAGCGCGATCACCGGGCCGCCCACGGCCCAGAAGGTGACGCCAGACATGACGCTCCCGCCTATGGCGCCAAGGCCCTGCAGCGTGAAGAGGACACCCAGGAGCGCGATCAGCACACCGCCGCCGATGAGCAGGAAGCTCTTCATGATGGCTGCCTCTTCCTCCAGGGCCGTGCGCCTTCTCCCGGGGGCCGCGCGGCGGCCCGCTGCCGTGCCGTCAGTTCCGGAACGGCCCAGCGGCCGGAAAGGTTCATCCGTTGCAGGCTCATAGTCATGGGCGTGCTAGCCACCCTCAGCCTGCCGCGCGCTGCAGCTGCCTACATCTGCGGCCTGGCCGTGGGCGCATCACTGCGTGCCGGATCCATGGCTACTGTCGCGTACCTGCGTCCCTGGTATCAGTGGACAGGATAGCCAGGTAGCGCCGGTAGGACTCTAGCAGGATGTAACATCGCGATCCCGGAAATCGTCCCCGTGCGGACGCGGCAGATGAGGCGGCCAGTGGAACGTGTGAATGGCCCGGTGCGTTGGCGGGTTGTGGGCTTCGTGTTCTTCATGACCATCCCCGGCCTGGCTGCCGGCCTGGTCTTGCTCGCTGCCCTGGACCGGTTCGGTGTGTGGTTGCACGGCCGGAGCGGGCTTCCCTGGTATCGCGACGGCCACCGGCCCGCGGCAGCGGCCGGCTTCGATGAACTCCAGGCCGTGCTCTACTCCAGCAACCGGCACCCGATCGAGCGGCGCAGGGCTGAGCTCATGCTCCGCGACGATGAGCATGACGGGGCACCGCCGCGAGTCCGCGTCAATCCCGGCACCGGGCTCGCCGTGATCACCCGCACAACGCCTTCGCCATCAACCGGTGCTTAGCCAGCCGAGAGCCCGCAGCGCCGTATCTGCTCGCAGGCCAAAACGTGATAACCGCAGCGTAATGGACCACTAAATTTAGCTAGACCCGGACGGGGCGCGCCGTTTGGCGCGAAACAGTGAAGCTCTGATAGGCGCAGATGTGCCTGATCTGTGCGCGCCCGCAAGCGCAGGCGCACTCTCGCGCGAGCGTCCGCGGCCAGCAACTATTAGCCGCGGATGAGGCCCAGAGAGCGGGCCCGGCTGACCGCCTCGTCCCGGGTGTGGACGCCGAGCCTCTTATACAGACGGGCCGCCCGCTCCTTGGCTGCCGACCGGGAGATGCCCAGCTTGTCGGCGATAACGGAGAATGGGAGTGGCTTGGGGAGATACCGCAGCACCTGGGCTTCGGCCATGGTGATCGACGCAGCCCTGACCCGTTCCCCGGCTTCGCCGATGGCTTCGACGGCCATCTCGTCGGCGGCGCCGATGGTGGCGAGGGATTCCGCCAGGGACGCGGCGGCCACTTCGTCGGCTGCTTCCACGGTGGCGGCGTCTTCGGCTACGGCGTCAGCGGTGGCCCGGTCGGCGGCGGCCACGATCAGGCCAGCTGCGGTGAGCGCGGTGACGGCTTCGTGGGCGGCAGCCTCCTCCACCAGCCCGGCAGTGATCAGCGCCTGGACGGCGGCAGCGGCAGCGGCCGACTGGATCTGCTCTGACTCGGCCACCGCCTCGGCCGCCTCCGCTCGGGCCGCTACCGCCGCCAGCAGCGCCTCGGCCTCATCGGCCTGGGCCTTGGCGATCACCTCCGACGCCTCCTCCATGGCGGCGACCTCGGCTCCCACCACCAGGCCGGTCTCGGAGGTCAGGAAGCCCTCACCGATCAGCGTGCCGCCGGCCTCGGCGATTGCGCCGAATAGCGGGGCGGCCCAGTGGTGCTCGACGAGCAGGAAGGCCAGAGCGGTCCCCGGCTGGAGAGAATCGGCCAGAGCCAGCGCATCGGCTGGGTCAAAGGCGGCCGGAGCGCCATCTGGCGCCCGCCCGGCCGGCCCGCCGTTCGCCACGGGAATGACCGCCGCCAGGAGCGATCCGAAGTCCCCGTCATCACCGACCGCCAGCCGTTCGATGGTGCCGTCCTGGCTCTTGGCCACGAACAGCATGTCGAGCAGGCGGAGAACTCCCCGGCCGCGGAGACGATCCACCTCAGCCAGGATCCGGTCCTCGGCACCGGCGTCGCGACTGAAGCTCAAGGCGATCACCTGGAGCGGTGCGGTCATCGTTGCCCTCCTCGTTCCGGCCCGTAATGCCGCCGACGGTACCACCGCGGTCTCACGGCTAGCCGGTGCATCCGCCCCTCCCGGCAGGAACTGGGTCAGTCTGCTCAGGCAGCCGTTGTCCGGGTCGGCATTCCGGCGGTTGGGCTGCCGGTGCCTACCGGGGTGCGTCCCCCATGCGGTACTGATGGGTGTGGTCGGCCAGCTGGCGCTTGATGTCGTGGTCGAGCCTGAACTCGGCTGCCGCCAGGCTGGCGTCGAGCTGCTGGGGGTGGCTGGCCCCGATGATCGGGGCCGTGATCGCCTTGTTCGCCAGGACGCAGGCGACGGAGAGGGTAATGAGGCTGGCCCCGGCTTCATCCGCCAGCTGGCGGAGCACTTCGACCGTGCCGAACTCGCGATCGTGCCAGTAGCGGTCCTGGTGGGCCTCCGCGGCGCTGCCGAGGGTGAAGCGGCTGCCTTCGGGCTGCGGCTCGGTTCGGGAGTGTTTCCCCGATAGCAGGCCGCCGGCGATTGGATTGTAGGGAATGACGCCGACGCCCTCTTCGCTGCAGAACGGGAGCATCGCGCGCTCGATCTGGCGGGAGAGCAGGTTGTACCGGGGCTGGACGGAGTCGAAGCGGGCCAGGCGCACGGCCTGGTCCCCCGCGACGCCAGAGCTGATCTAGAGCCAGGACCGTGACTATCACCGACCGAAAGGCGCCATGAGAAGTCCTCCAGCGGGCCAGATGAGCGCATCCTCGTAGCACGACCAGGTGATCGTCTGGCTGGACGTGAGCTTTGGCTGTGGCATTAGCAGCACGGTCGCTGAACTATGTCCGCTGATTGCGTCGAGCCGCTGGCCTGCCCAGGAGACAATGGGCTGGCTCTGGAACTGGGATAGTGGAGGGCCCGGCGCGCCGGCGGTGACATGGGTATCTGGGTGACCTCGGGCGCCAGGTCCCGGCTTCTGTCCTCACGCTGGACGGGGTCGCTGTGACTGAATATCGTGCGTCCTTCGACGCCGCCATCAGGTTCAGCAACGGCGGTGACCTGACCGCTCACGGGTTCCGCGTCAACGTTGCCTCACCGGACGTGGATGAGGCCGCGATCGCCGCGCTGTTCGTGGCCTCGCTCGGCCTGCTGATGACGGACTCGGTCAGGCTCAGCAACGTCGAGATTTTCGCCGAACCGCACAAGGGGACGCGGGGAGGGCCATCAGATCACAGTCCCGGCCTAGCCGCCGCGGGGGGGCGGCTTGTCGAACTCAGCCATGTGATCCGCGCCGGCATGATCACTTACCCTGGGCTTCCCGGCCCGGAGATCACCCCGTACCTGACCAGGGAAGCCTCGCGTGAGCAGTACGGTCCCGGCACCGAGTTCGCCATCGGCCGACTCACCCTGGTCGGCAATACCGGGACCTATCTCGACGCGCCGTATCATCGCTTTCCCGGCGGAGCGGACCTCAGCGCCATTCCCCTGGCCCGGACCGTCGATCTGCCGGCCATGGTGGTCCGGGTAACCGGCGCACGGCAGCCCGGCATTGATGCCGGCGCCCTGGCCGGGCTGGATGTCCGCGGCCGGGCCGTGCTGGTGCACACGGGCGACGATGCCCGGTTCGGTTCCCCGGCGTACGGTGACGGCCGGCATTTCCTTACCAGGGCCGCCGCCGCGTGGCTGGCCGGCCAGCACCCGGCACTGGTCGGCATCGACGCGCTCAACGTCGATGACACCGCCGACGGCCAGCGGCCCGCGCACACGCTGCTGCTCGCGGCCGGTATCCCCATCATCGAGCACCTGACCGGCCTGGGGCAGCTGCCACCGACCGGCGCCTCGTTCACCGCTGTGCCGCTGCGCGTCGAAGGGCTCGGCACCATCCCCGTCCGCGCCTTCGCGCGGCTACCGGGATAACCCGGGACATGCCCACCGCCGATGAACTCATCACGCAGCACCCGGTGGCCGGGTCCTTCGCCCAGGTCGGTTATGTCGGCCCCGGTGGCCTCGAAGATCCGCAAGCCCAGCGGCCCGAGCATGGCCACGAGCGCGAAGTCGCGCGGGCGCCAAGAGTTGCGGGCTGCAGTGAGTAAGGCCTCGAATGGCAGTTGGGTGAGGCCCGGGGTGGGTGATGCAGCGAGGACCGAGGGGTGGCGGACGTGATCCTCCCAAGAGGTCCGTTGCTCCCGCACACCGACAGCGGCATGCGCAGCCGACCCAGCCGCCCGTCTCAACGGGTCAAAATGAGTGCGTCCGCCTTCCGGTCAGTGGCCGGTGAAGCGGGCCTCACGCCGCTCGGTGAAGCTGTGTAGCCCCTCAGCGGCGTCCTGGCTGTGCAGGATTCCGGGTAGCAGCGATGCGATGTGCTCGCGCGCCGCGTCCGGGCCCTGGCCCCGTCCGACGCGCGCGTTGGCGAGCGTGCCCTGTACCCCGAGGGGGGCCTGCCGGGCGATCAGCTGGGCCAGTTCCCGCGCCCGCCCGGTGTGCGACCCGGCCGGCACGACCTCCTGCACCAGCCCGATCCGCAGCGCCTCGGCGGCGCCGAATTCCTCCCCGGTGAGCAGGAAGCGCATCGCGTTGCCCCAGCCGAGTTGCGCGGGCGCGCGGAAGGTGGCGCCACCGAACGGCATGATCCCGCGGCCGACCTCCAGCTGGCGGAAGCGCACGTCATCGGCGGCAACCACGATATCCGCGGCCAGGGCGAGCTCGATGGACAAGGTGTAGGCAATGCCATTGACCGCCATGACCACTGGCTTGGGCACGGGGTTGCCCCAGACCGCGAACGGGTCGAAGCGGTGCGAGCCGGCAATCGCGCCGGGGCCGGACTCGGCCACCGCCGGACCGACCTCGGCCAGATCCAGGCCTGCCGAGAAGTGATCACCGTGCGCGAAGAGCACGCCGGCGCGGAGCTCATCGTCGGTGCCGAGGGTCTCGTACGCGGCGCCCAGCGCCTCGATGGTCGCGAGGTCGAAGGCGTTGCGCTTCGCCGGGCGGTTGACCCCGATGAACAGCACGTATCCATCGCGCTCGACGGTGATGGGCTCGGTCAACGTCGCTCCCAGGCGGCCGGAGGTGTCGACCTAACTGTACGGACTGCCCGCGGGGTCGGCACGGGCCTACCACGCAAACGATCCGACTGGCCAGGCCACTATATCCACTCATCATGGGGCACTCGAACGGACCGCCATCGCGACATGACCGTGCATTGCTGGCGGTCGGCAGGGGCCTGGGGTTCGTCAGTAGCCTCATCCGATGAGACCTGACTTGGCTCACGATCATGGGTTCTCGACCGGCTCGACGTGCTGGCCTCCCGCCGCGTGCGTGCACGCGGCGGGAGGCCAGCGATAGCGGCCAGTTGCGCCAGAGCGGCCGCGTCGGGCGCGAGCTCATGCGACAGGCTCACCGGGCCGGCGCGCGGATCATCCACTTCCCCGAGGGAGCGACCTGCTCCCCGCACAAGCGGGTCATGTCCGTCACCGGCCGACAGAGGCCGGGCCGGGGACTGGGGCCGCGCCGACTGGCAGGTCCTCCGGCAGGAACTAGCGGCGATCGCCCGCCTCGCCGGCGAGCTCCGGCTGTAGGCCGTGCTGGGATCTGTGCACCCGCTGTCGCCGCTGGCTTCGGGTGAGCGCCGGAGTGGTGGTGACACGTCACGCTCACCGTGTCCCCGCGTCACCGCGTCCCCGTGGTGGGGACCACCGGACACCGCCACGCGGCTCTCGCCCTGACCGCCTTAGTTTAGGAGTCGGCGCCGCAACCCGGAGCCATCGGGACCGGGCTCACCGAGCCCTGCCGCCAGCCAGCCAGCCAGCCAGCCAGCCACGTCATAAAGGTGCGGACGGTACGCCGGAAACATCAGCTATGACGCTCAGACGGTGGCAGGACGCGGTGACTCATTGGTTGAGATGCGGCGGCGGATCAAGCTTACCGGCCGCCTCGATGAACCTGCTCTTCTGGAGGCTATTCCCGTATGAACCTGCCTGGACCTGGAAATGCGCCGGGCGCCGACGCCGGGCGGTGCCTGCTCCACAGGTAGTCCGCCAGCCGCGCGTGCACGTCCGGCACGCGGTGCTCCAGCACTGTCAGGTGCCCGTCATCGTCGAGCAGCCTGGCATCGACGCCAGGAATGCGGGCGGCCAGCCACTGGCATGGCCGAATGGCACGAACTTGCCGTGCCTGCCGTGCATCAGCAGCACGGGAGGCGATACAGGCGCCGGGAGTTCGGGGTACCCATGTGGACCAGCACCGGGCGCCCACCAGGATCACCGGGCTCCTCGGCAGCCAGCGTCCTGCCATCCCCGGCCCGGGCGACCAGCTCCAACCGGGTGTGCCGCCCGGCAGCCGGCTGCCGCCGCGGTTGTAGGGTGCGCACGTGCAGGCACCATCGGGCGCGCCCAGGTGGCTGGAAGCCTTCACGGCGGCCGAGCGGCCGGACTTGTGGTCGCGAGCGCGCGACGGTGGGCTCTTCGAAGGCCTGTGGCCAGCGTGCAACCACGATCGGAATCACACCGGCCGGTGTTTCGGCTCGTTGTTCCCCCGGCATGCCGACTTGCAGATCCTCTTTGCCGACCGGCGCTCCGGCCATCTCGCCGCCCGGGGCCGGACCGTCCCACGGCGCTTTCGGCTCTGGCCGCCGAGGTCGCCGCCGGCTACCAGGGCGGGCGGCCTGAGCGGTCTCGTCGTGGCCGCCATGGCTGCGGTGCCCCGCCGTACCATCTGGCGCGGCTGGTAGCCCCAGTGCGCCCGTCGTGGAAGGACCGCTATCCGCTGATTCCCATCGGGCGCTACGCCAGGTGGCGGCGGGAGGACGGCATGCCGTTCGACCCGTGGCTGCGCGTGCATGCCCGCATGGGAGCCCGGATCCTCCGCCCCGAGCCCCGATCGCTGGAGATCACCGCGCCCACATCCGACTGGGAGGCGTGGACACAGATGGCATTCCCCGATGACGGCGAGTACGTCTTCCCCGGAGGCCTGGCCCCGCTGAGCGTGAACGGGGAGACGGGCGCCTACTGGGAGCCAGACATCTGGATGCAGCACGACCTGTAAGACCGCGCCCGCTCCTGCATGAGCAGTAAGCCCTCTCATCCCGCCTGAGTCGGCTGCCGCGGGCAGGGACCCGGAACATCCGCGGTTAGCCGTCCACCAGGCGGAACGTCACGGCTACCACGAGGGTGTCGTCGCCGACGGTGAAGTCCGGGTCATCCAGCGCCGCGCGCATCTCCGCCGAGTGCCAGAACTGCTCGTGCCCGGCCCGCCACTCCGCCACCGAGGTGTACCCCTCACCCTCGCCCAGGGCGTGCGCCAGGTCCACATCGGCCAGGCGCACCACCCGCACCTGGGTCGTCTCGATCACCGCGACCGGGTCGCCAGCGGAGTCGATCACGACGTCCCGCCGGCCAGGAACGGGAAGCGGCCCACCCTCATGCTCGTAGTCTGCGACCAGCCCGCTGGTGGTCGTTTTCTGACCTGCGAGGATCGCGGCCACCAGCTGGTCACGCAGCGGCCCCGGGAAGGCGAACTCAATCGCAGGCAGGTCCCCTGTCGGCATGCCCGCCAGCCTAGTCGCCACGCCCCCGGGGCCGGGCGCACGGCCTCACGGCGCGAGTGAGCCTGGATCGGCGGGCACGTCAACGGCGTGTTCCCTGAGCACAGCCAGGGGCACGATGTCGAGCGCCCGCTCATGGGTGGAGGCCATGACCACGTGCGCGGCGGCGCCCTCGTGGTGCGCCCGGAGCCAGTTCCTGGCCGTCACGCACCAGCGGTCCCCGGGGGCCAGCCCGGGGAACCGGAACTCCGGGACCGGGGTCACCAGGTCGTTGCCGATGCGGCGCTGGTGCTCCAGGAACTCGGCGGTCACCACGGCGCAGATCGTGTGACTGCCCTGGTCCTCGGGGCCGGTATTGCAGCACCCGTCCCGGTAGAAGCCGGTGACCGGGTCGCTGCCGCACGGCTCCAGCTCACCACCCAGCACATTGCGATCAGGCATGCCGCCAGTATCCGCACCCCGGGACGAGCCCGGCAACCACATCGGCTGCCGGACCGGCTGCGGCGGCGGGGCTGGACGCCAGCATTCCGCTGGGCATGCCGGCGTCAGCTTGTGGCACTGGGACCCGGGGAGCCGTTCAGAGGTGTGATCTCGGCGGGGCTGGCGGGCAGGGTCGCCGGCATGGTGGCGGGCAGTGCGGGCGGCGGGGCCGGCAAGGCGGCTGTCTCCTCCGCCCCGGCGTCCTCGGGGGCCGGGATGGCGGGCAGCTGCGCGCGGTCGAAGAAGCGCAGCAGTTCCACCGGGAACGGCATGACGAGGGTGCTGTTCTTCTCGGCGGCGACTTCGACGACGGTCTGCAGCAGGCGCAACTGCAGGGCGGCCGGGTCGGCCGCCATGACCGAGGCGGCCTGGGCCAGCTTCTTGGAGGCCTGGTACTCACCGTCGGCCGCGATGATCCGGGCGCGGCGCTCACGCTCGGCTTCCGCCTGCCTGGACATCGAGCGCTTCATCGATTCGGGCAGGGAGATGTCCTTCACCTCGACGCGCTCCACCCGGATGCCCCACGGTCCCTCAGTGGGAGCGTCGATCACTTCCTTGAGCTCGGCGTTGACATGTTCCCGCTCGGACAGGAGCTGGTCCATGTTGCTGCGCCCGGTGACCGACCGCAGCGACGTCTGGGCCACCTGTGAGACCGCGAAGTGGTAGTTCTGCACGTTGATGATCGCCTTGAGCGGGTCAACTACCCGGTAGTACACAACCGCGTCCACCTTCAGGGTCACGTTGTCCCGGGTGATGGTCTCCTGCGCGGGCACGTTCGCCACGGCGATCTGCATGTTGACCTTGGTCAGCTTGCTGGTGAATGGATTGACCCAGGTCAGGCCCGCCGTGCGGACGCCTGGCTGGGCCTGTCCCCAGCGGAACACGATGCCTTGCTCGTACTGGCGGATGATCCTGAAGCCGAACACATCGGCCATCCCATCCCCGGCACGGGGCGTGCCGGGCTTCCTGGCCCGTGGACGGCGCCGGCGCGACTGTCAGCGTTCGGAATGCCCGCGGTCTGCTTTCATCATCACACACTTATGCGACCGGGCCGGACTTCCGCGCTGCCGCGCCTGTCCCGGGTCAGCGCCACCGGAGTGAGCCCGGCCAGCCGGCCGCATTCCCTGGTCAGGTGGGCCTGGTCGGCATACCCGGCCGCCGCGGCCATGGACGCCAGGTCAGCGTCGCCGTTGGCGTCGACCCGGGACACGAACCGGCGGAAGCGCAGCACCCGGCGCAGCAGCGCCGGGCCGTACCCGACCGCCGCGCCGCACCGCCGGTTCAGCTGCCGCTCGCTGACGGCAAGCTCCGCGGCCACCTGGCTGACCTGTGCCCCCGGACGGCGCAGCCGCTCCGCCACGGCGGTGACGAGCGGATCCGGCGGCCGCTCGGCGGCCAGGCGGCCAGCCAGGTCAATCAGCAGCCACAGCGCGGCCGGCGGGTCCAGATCCGGGTGCAGCCGGCGGCCCAGCGTGCGGCCGGTCTCGCCGGGAAGTTCCGCGCGCAGGTCATCCGCGCTCAGCCGCTGGTCCAGCAGCCCGCTCAGCGGGCGGCCCAGCGCCGGGCCGCCCGCGCCGGGCCGGAACCGGACCGCGGCGAGCACGGTCCCCGGCGCCGTCGGCATGATCACCGGGCCGGTGTCCGGGCCGGCCAGGAGCACCCCGGTCCCCTGGCACCAGATCAGGTCCACGCAGGCATCGGGCAGGACCCGGGTCGGCGGCGCGCCACCCGGCGGGGTCACCCCCACCCAGGCGCACGAGAGCGCGCAGGCCAGGGCGGCCGGAGGCCGGAACTCTCGGTAGCCCGGTGCCCAGTCCACATCCCGAGTCTGGCACGCCGGCCTGGGCTGCCCGGCAGCAGTCCGGCCGCCGCCGACTGTCGCGGCGCGATCACCGTGGATGTCCTGGCCCTGTTGCGCGCCAACGGCCGCGGTAAGGGAGCAGGGAGCGGCGCCGGGTCCACGTGTGCCGGATCAGGAACCCGATGAGGACCAGGCTGGACAGTCCGTGAAAGGCGATCCTGGTGCGAGGTTCCAGCCAGTCCCAGAGCCCGGTGGCCGTGACGAAAACCGTCAGCGCGAGCAGCACGCTGGCCTGGGACAGGCTCCAGCGCACCGCCCGGGACAGCGACCGCCGCTGCCCGGCCCGGCGGATGGTGCCCCGGATCCACGCCCGGCGGTGCCATAGGTGCGGGCCGACGGCCCCGGCGAAGACCAGCCCGATCACGCTGTGGATCGCGATCGACACCGGCTCCAGCAGCACGGACACCACGCACGCCGCGATCAGCAGCAGGTCGGTGGCCCAGCGGCGCGCGCTGCGCCGCCGTCCCGGCCCTCCGGCCGGCCGCGCTGCGGGCGGCTCCGGGACGGGTGCTGGCTGGGCCGTCTCCTCTATGCTCACCCCGCCACGATCGCCGGCCCCGGGGCGCGGCACATCGGCCTGTGGTGCCGTCCTCCGTGCCCGGCTGCGGGCGGACGGCCAGCCGTTCCGCTACCCAGGTATGAGCCGGTCATCAGACGCCAGGGGGAGCCGGGGCCCCGCGCGGTCCCGGCCGGCGCGGCTCAGCCGTAGAACAGCCGCTCCATGACGGAGCGGGCCCGGCGCGCGGTGCGCCGATAGTCCTCAACCAGGTCCTGCCCGCCATCGGGCGGGTAGCCGAGGATCCTGGCCACCGCACTCAGCTCGGCCTGCTTGACCGGCAGCATGTCCGAGGGGCGGCCGCGCAGCAGCACGACCGCGTTGCGGATCCTGGTGGCCAGCCGCCAGGAGGCGGCGAGCGCCGCCGCGTCGTCGTCGCGGATCAGGCCCGCCTGCTCGGCCGCCCCGAGCGCCGCGAGGGTGCGGGTGGTCCGCAGCCCCGCCTGCTCATGGGCGTGGGTGAGCTGGAGCAACTGGATCACCCACTCCACGTCGGACAGGCCGCCGGGGCCGAGCTTGAGATGCAGGGCCGGGTCAGTGCCGCGGGGCATCCGCTCGGCTTCCATGCGGGCCTTGAGCCGCCTGATCTCCCGCACCGAGGCTTCTGAGATGCCGCCTGCGGGGTAGCGGAACTCATCGGCCATGACCCGGAAGCGGTCGCCGAGCTCCCGGTCTCCCGCGGCGGGCTCCGCGCGCAGCAGCGCCTGCGCCTCCCAGGCCAGCGACCAGCGCTCGTAGTAGGCACGGTAGGACGCGAGCGTACGGACCAGCGGGCCCGCCCGGCCCTCCGGCCGCAGCCCGGGGTCGATCTCGAGCGGCGGATCGGGAGCCGGCTGGGAAAGCAGCCTGCGCATCTCCTCGGCCACCGCGTGCGCGGCACGCGACGCCGCCTGTTCCAGCGCGCCGGGCAGCGGGTCGTGCACGAACATCACGTCCGCGTCGCTGCCGTAACCGGTCTCACGGCCGCCGAACCGCCCCATGCCGACCACGAGCAGCCGGGTGGGCAGCGGTCCCGATTCCCGTTCGACGTGGCGGATCGCCGCGTCCAGCGCGCCCCCGATGGTCACCGCCGTGATCACCGTCAGCGCCTCGCTGGACTCCTCCACCGAGGTCAGCCCGAGCAGGTCCGCGGCCGCGGTGCGGAGCAGCTCGCGGCGGCGCAGCGCGCGGACCGCCCGCGCCGCCGCATCGGCGGTGGCGTGCCTGCTGACGACCGCGGCCGCCTCGGCGTGCAGCGCGGCAGACGGGCGCGGGGCCAGCTGCTCGTCCGAGCCGAGCAGGGCGACCGTCTCGGGGGCGCGCATCAGCAGGTCCGTCGCGTAGCGGCTGGAGGCGAGCAGCCGGGCCATCCGGCGCGCCACGTTCGTATCATCGCGGAGCAGCCGCAGGTACCAGGGCGAGTCCCCCAGCGCGTCGCTGACCTGGCGGAACGCCAGCAGCCCGGCGTCCGGCTGGGCCGCGTCGGCGAACCATCCCAGCATCACCGGCAGCAGCGTGCGCTGGATCGAGGCCCGCCGGGACACCCCGGAGGTGAGGGCCTCGATGTGCCGCAGCGCCCCGGCCGGGTCGGCGTAGCCGAGCGCCTCCAGCCGGGCCCGGGCCTCCTCGCGGGTCAGCCGGACCGCGTCTGCGGGCAGCCGGGCCACCGCGTCCAGCAGCGGCCGGTAGAACAGCTTCTCGTGCAGCCGCCGGGCCTCACGGGCGTGCTGCCGCCACTGGGCCATCAGCTCGGCGGCCGGGTCGGCGCGTGACGGCGGCGCGGACACGGCCGCCCCGTCCCGGGTGCGGGCCCGGCGCAGCGCGCGGCCCAGCCGGCGCAGCGCCGCGTCGTCCTCCGGGAGCGTGTGGGTGCGCCGCAGCTGGCGGAGCTGCAGCAGGTGCTCGACGGTGCGCAGGAAGCGGTAGGCGGAGGCCATCGTGGCCGCGTCCTCCCGGCCGACGTAGCCGCCCTTGGCCAATGCGGCCAGTGCCGGGAGGGTGCCCCGTTCCCGCAGCGTCTCATCGGTCCGGCCGTGCACCAGCTGGAGCAACTGGACGGCGAACTCGATATCGCGCAGCCCGCCCGGCCCGAGCTTGAGCTGGCGGGGGGCTTCGCCGGGGGCCAGGTTGCCGATCACCCGGCGGCGCATCGCCTGCACGTCCATCACGAAGTGCGGCCGCTGCGAGGCCCGCCACACCATCGGGCTGAGCGCGTCGATGTACGCCTGCCCCAGCTCCCGGTCGCCGGCCACCGGGCGGGCCTTGAGCAGGGCCTGGAACTCCCAGGTCTTGGCCCAGCGCTCGTAGTAGGCCCGGTGGCTGGCCAGGGTGCGCACCAGGGGGCCGTCCCGGCCTTCCGGGCGCAGGTTCGGGTCCACCGGGAACAGCGCCCCTTCCGCGGTGGCCTGCGAGCAGACCCGGACCAGGCCGGCCGCCAGCCGGGTAGCCGTGCGCAGCGCCGCGGTCTCGTCCGGTTGGGCGATCGCGGGCGAGGCGGGGTGCGCCGAAGGCGTGTCCCCTCCGAGCGCGCGCTTCATGGAGGGTTCCTGGGGGTCGTCGTCACGGGCTAGCACCGGTGCGGCGACGAAGATCACATCGACGTCACTGGCGTAGTTGAGTTCCCGGCCGCCGCACTTGCCCATGGCGATCACCGCCAGCCGGGCCGGCGCCGCGTCGTCCTGCAGCTGTGACCGGGCTATCGCCAGCGCCGCCTCCAGTGCCGCGGCGGCCAGGTCCGCAAGTTCCGCCGCGGTCTCATCCACGGTCACCGCGCCAGTAAGGTCCCGGGCCGCCAGGTGCAGCAGGCGGCGGCGGTAGGCCGCGGGCAGCGCGGTGGCGGGATCACCGCCGTGGGCGGCGGCCGGGTCCGCCACCGGGCCGTTATCGCCGGGGCGCGCGCCGACCGCCCGCAGCAACTCAGCCCGCAGATCCTCGGCGGACGCCCCGCGCAGGGCATCGGGCCCGGACAGCACGCGCCAGTCCTCGGGGTGGCGGGCCAGGTGGTCGCCGAGAGCCGTGCTGGCGCCGAGCACCGCGGTGAGCCGGGCGCGCAGCCCGGCGTCCTCGCGCAGCGCCCCGGCCAGGGCGGCGTCGCGGGGCATCCGGGCCAGCGCGGTCAGCGCCAGGTCCGGGTCGGCCGCGGCGGCGAGCGCGGTCAGCAAGGCCTCGTCGGGACCGTCCGCGTCCAGGGCCAGGTCGTCGCTGACGATCCGCTCGGCCCGGGCTGCGTCGGCGAAGCCCATCCGGGCCAGCCTCCCGGCCGGTGTCGTCCTCCGGCGCACGCTCACCCCTGCACCGTAACGGCAACGGGCGCGCCGGGGATCGCCGGGAGGGACTGTGCTGCGGGCGACGGGCCCGGGCAGGCGCGGCGGAGCGGCGCGGCCGGGACGGGCGAGGCTGGCCGGGGAAAGGGCCTGATTTGCCGGGGGGTTCCCAGGCCTAGCTGGGGGGGAGTGCTAGGCCGGGGAACCCTCCGGCTCCCTATCAGAAGCCGGGAGGCTCCGGCGCCGGGGCCGTCCGGAGACGGCCCCGGCAGGGGGGTGCACCGGGGGGGGTAGGTGCACAACGGATAGTGTCCGCCGGCCCGGTAACGTCCCGGTAGCGTCGCTTGGCGCGCGGATTGTCAGGCTCCGACCGCGTGGTTGGCGCGTAGCCGGCCAGCCAGCGTGCCCTCGCCCGCGGCCGCCGGGATGCTGCCCGGCGGCGGCACGTCGCCGCGCAGCCTGGCGCGGACCTGGTCCGCGTCCGAGTGCTCCAGCGCCTCCAGGATGGCCAGGGCGTCCTTCCAGGCCTGGCTGGCCAGCCCCGGCTCGCCGATCGCGTGATAGGCGTCCCCGAGGTGCACCAGCATCGTGGTCTGGTAATAGCCCGGCCGGAAACCCTCGATGGTGCGCAGCGCGGTGCGCAGGCAGCCGATCGCCTCGTCCAGCCGGCCCAGGTGGAACAGCACGTAGCCGACGCTGTCCCAGGTGGCTGCCTGGTTGAGCGGGTCGCCGTGGCCCTGGTACATGCTGAGCGCCTGCTCGCAGTACTCCAGGGCGAGATCGTAGTCCGTGAGCTTGGCGTGTATCCAGCCCACGGCGTTGAGCATCTTGGCCTGGCCCGGCTCGTCGCCTTCTTCCCGGTAGAGGTCGAGGGACCGCTGGGCATGCCCGAGCGCCTCGGCGAGCCGGCCCTGCTGCTCGGCCAGCAGCATGATCTCGTTGTGCGCGCGGGCCTCCCCGAGCCGGTCCCTGGCTTGGCGGTGCAGGTCCAGGGCCTGACGGCAGTACTCGCGCGCATCGGTGAGCAACCCGAGCCGGCCGTAGGCGGCGCCGAGGTCCCGGCAGGCGTGCGCCTGGCCGCTCAGGTCACCGAGGCGCTGGGCCGCCGCCACCGCGGTCCGCTGGATGGCGACCTGATCGTGCCAGGCACCGGCCCGGTCGAACAGCAGCCACACCGCCCACGGCAGCTGCCACGCGTAGCTGCCGAACCCGGCCTGGTCGGCCAGGGCGATCGCGGCCAGCAGGACCTGCCGCTCGGCACCGAACCAGGCCAGTGCCTCGCTCACCGAGCCCAGGGCCTCCGCGGTTACTCCCGGCTCCGGGGGCGCCAGCCGCACGTGGGCCCGGGCCGGGTTGAGGGCCAGGCTGCCCGAGTAGGCGGTGTGCAGGTAGTGGTCCAGGGTCCGGCGCACCGCCTGGCGCCGCTCCGCCTCGCCGTCCGTCCGGCTGGCCAGGTCGGCCGCGTAGGCGCGGAGCAGGTCGTGGAAGGCGTAGCGGCCGGGAGCGTGCTCGGCTATCAGGTGCGCATCCGCCAGCTCGGCCACCGCGGCCGCCGCGGCCGCCGGCTCCAGCGCCGCCAGGCTGGCCGCGGCGGGAATGCTGACGTCCGGCCCGGGATGCAGCCCGAGCAGCCGGAACAGCCGGGCGGCGGTCTCGCTGAGCTGCTCGCAGGACCAGGAGAACACGGCCCGGACGCTGGCCACGGGATCCCCGGCGTCCAGGGCGTCCAGCCGGCCCTGCGCGTCGGCGAGCTCGCGGGCCAGCCCGGCCAGCGGCAGGAACGGCCGGGCCGCCGCCCGGGCGGCCACGATGCTCAGCGCCAGCGGCAGCCGGGAGCACGACTCGATCAGCTCGCCGGCCGCCTCCTCCTCGTCCCCGGCCCGCTCGCCCAGCCGCCCGGCCAGCAGCTCATGAGCCTCGGCCGCGGTCAGCACGTCCAGCGGCACGAGCCGGGCACCCTCGGTGGCGGCCAGGCCGGGCAGCCGGGCCCGGCTGGTCACCAGCACGAGGCACGCCGGGCTACCCGGCAGCAGCGGCCGCACCTGGGCGGCATCGCGGGCGTTGTCCAGGATGACCAGCATCCGCTTGTCCGCCAGCACGCTGCGGTACAGGGCAGCCTGGGCGTCGATGCTGTCCGGGATCTGCTCCTCAGTCACCCCGAACGCGCCGAGGAACCAGCGGAGCGCGTCGGCCGGGGTCACCGGCGAGCCGGACGGGCCGAAGCCACGCAGGTTGACATACAGCTGGCCGTCGGGGAACTCCGCCGCGCACTGGTGCGCCCAGTGCACCGCCAGCGCGGTCTTGCCGGCTCCGGCCGTCCCGCCGATGACGAGAATCTTGACCGCCCGGGACGCGGCAGAGTCCCTCATCCAGGTGTGCAGTTCAGCCAGTTCGGCGCTGCGCCCGGCGAAGTGGGCCACGCCAGCCGGCAACTGGCGCGGCACGACCGCCGGCTCCCGGACGGCCGGGTCAGCGCCGGGCGCGGCCGTTCCCGGGACAGCGGCGGCCTGGCTCCCGGCGGGCGCCCCGGCCGGCCCGCGCATCCGGTCCTGGCCAGCACGGGCCGACCCGGCTGAGCGGATCCGGTCCTGCCCGGCCTTCGCGGGCTGCCCGTGGGCGGCTCCGGCGGGCGCTGACCCGCGGGCCGCCCGCGGGCCGGCCACCGCCGGCTGGGCCGCCGGCCGCCGTGGCCGGCGCGTTCCGGTCGCGGCGCCACCAGCGGGATCGCCATCGGCCAGCGCGGTCCCGGCCGGCGCCGCGGCATCACCGGCGGCACCCCCGGCACGCTCGCCGGGCTGGCGCAGGAAGCCGGCCAGGGCCGGTCCGGGCGCGGCCAGCCCGGGGTCAGCCCCCAGGATGCCGACATGCAGGTCACGAAGCTCCCGGCCCGGCTCCACGCCGAGCTCATCCACCAGCATCCGCCGGGTCCGCTGATAGGCGGCCAGCGCCTCCGCCTGCCGTCCGCAGCGGTACAGGGCCAGCATCAGCTGGGCGTGGAAGCGCTCCCGCCACGGGTGCTCGTGGGCCAGCTGGGTCAGCTCGGCGACCAGCTCGGCGTGGCGGCCCTGGGCCAGCCCGGCGTCCATCCGCCATTCCTGGGCCTGCATCCGCAGCGCGTCCAGGCGTGGCACTTCCGCCGTGATCAGCGCGTTCGAGGGCACGTCAACGAGCGGGTTCCCGCGCCACAGGCCAAGCGCCGCGCCGAGCACCTCCCACGTCCTCGCGGCGCTGGCCGCTTGGTCGCCCTGCCGGACCGCGTCGGCACCCTGCGCGCACAGCGCGGTGAAGTGCAGCGCGTCCACCTCGTCGGTCGCGGCTTCCAGCGCGTAACCAGGGTCACGGGTGATGATCCGGGGGCCGGCCACCGGCCCGAGGACCTGGCGGAGCCGCTTCACGTAGTTGCGGATCGCCACCCGGGCGCCGGACGGGGGCGCACCGTCCCAGATGACTTCAGCCAGCTCGTCGTAGGAGGCCACCTGCCCAGCACGGAGGGCCAGCGCGGCGAGGATCACCCGCTGCTTGGGTGCAGGGACGGTCACCTCGGCGCCGTCTGCCCGGACCATTAGCGGCCCGAGCACTCCCACCCAGAACACCGTGCCGTAACCCCGATCCCTGTCCCCACTCGCCGGCCCGGCCCCAGCTCCCGCCCCGGCCCCAGCTCCCGCCACAGCCTTAGCTGACTGTCACAGCACCGGCAGGTAACGGTCCAACTCGAACTGGGTGACCTGGTGCCGGTACTCACGCCACTCAGCACGCTTGTTGCGCAGGAAGAAATCGAAGACCTGCTCCCCCAGCGCCTGCGCTACCAACTCGCTGTCCTGCATCGCGGTGATCGCCTCATCCAGGCTCTGCGGCAGCGGCGAGATGCCCAGCGCCCGGCGCTCGGCCGAGGTGAGCGCCCACACATCGTCCTCCGCCCCTGGCGGCAGTTCGTACCCGGCCTCGATTCCTTTCAGCCCTGCTTCCAGGATCACCGCGAACGCAAGGTAAGGGTTGCAAGCCGAGTCTACCGAGCGAAACTCGACACGGGTGGCATTTCCCTTCTGCGGCTTGTACATAGGCACGCGGACCAGGGCGGACCTGTTGTTGTGTCCCCAGCAAATGTAGGCGGGCGCCTCCCCGCCCGCTCCGGCCGTGCGCTCCGCCGCGCCCCACAGCCGCTTATACGAGTTCACCCACTGGTTACACACCGCAGTGATCTCCGCGGCGTGCCGGAGCAGCCCGGCGATGAAGGCCCGGCCGAGCTTGGACAGCTGAAATTCCGCACCCGGCTCATAAAAGACATTACGATCGCCCTCAAAGAGCGACATATGCGTATGCATGCCGGAGCCGGGATACTCGGTGAACGGCTTCGGCATAAAGGACGCATACACCCCCTGCTGGAGCGCGACCTCCTTCATGACCAGCCGGAACGACATGATGTTGTCCGCGGTGGTCAGCGCGTCGGCGTAGCGGAGGTCGATCTCCTGCTGGCCGGGGGCTCCCTCGTGATGGCTGAACTCGACCGAGATGCCCATACTCTCCAGCATCTGGATGGACACGTGCCGGAAGTCGTGGGCGATACTGTGCGGCGTATGGTCGAAGTACCCGCCGGTGTCGATGGGCTGCGGCTTGAGCCCGGCGACCGGCTTCTCCTTGAGCAGGAAGAACTCCACCTCGGGATGGGTGTAGAAGGTGAAGCCCAGGTCGGCGGCGTGACCGAGGGCCCGCTTGAGCACGTAGCGCGGGTCGGCGTAGGACGGTGAGCCGTCCGGCATCCGGATGTCGCAGAACATCCGGCCCACCCCGGACGCCTCACCGCGCCAGGGCAGCAGCTGGAAGGTAGACGCATCCGGCCTGGCCAGCATGTCGGCCTCGTAAACCCGGGCGAAGCCCTCGATCGCTGAGCCGTCGAACCCGATGCCCTCGGCGAACGCGCCCTCCAGTTCGGCCGGGGCGACCGCCACCGACTTGAGGTAGCCCAGCACGTCGGTGAACCACAGCCGGACGAAGCGGATGTCCCGCTCCTCCAGCGTGCGGAGGACGAATTCTTCCTGCCTGTCCATGACAGCCTGTCCTTGCTGGTCAGCGACTTTACCTGCGTGGATGCGGGCAGCACAGCATATCGGCTGACCGAGCCTGCCCTGGGCGCCAGTGTCTCGCGACCGTGTTACCGGGACGTTACAAAGGCCCCGCGAGTCTACTCGCTGCGGCCCCGGCCGGCCAGGCCGGCCTGCCGGGCGGGCGGCGTCATACAGTGACATCGTGACCAGGCTGCGAATTGCCCTCGCCCAGGTGAATTCGACCGTCGGCGACCTGGCCGGCAACGCCGCGACCGTGCTGGAGTGGACCCGCCGCGCGGCGGAGGCCGGGGCCGCCCTCGTCGTGTTCCCGGAGATGATGCTCACCGGGTACCCGGTGGAGGACCTCGCGCTGCGCGCCTCGTTCGTGACCGCCTCCACGGCCACGCTGGAGAACACCGCCCGGCGGCTGGCCGCGGACGGCCTGGGCGGCATCGCGGTGGTCACCGGTTACCTGGGCCGGCGGGCCGGGGGCATGCCCCGCGCGGGCGAGCCGGCCGGCGCGCCGCAGAACGCCGCGGCGCTGCTCTACGGCGGCACGGTCGCGGTGACCACGGCCAAGCACCACCTGCCGAACTACGGCGTGTTCGACGAGTACCGCTATTTCGTGCCCGGCGACCGGCTGCCGGTGATCCGCGTCCCGGCCAGCGCCACCCCGGATGGCCACCAGGACGCGGCCGACGTGGCCATCGCCATCTGCGAGGACCTGTGGCAGGACGGCGGCCCGGTGGCGGTCACCCGCCAGGCCGGGGCCGGCCTGCTGGTGGTGCCGAACGCCTCCCCGTACGAGCGCGGCAAGCACGAGGCCAGGCGGCAGCTGGTCGGCCGCCGGGCCCGCGAGGCGGGGGCCGCGCTGGCCTACGTGAACATGATGGGCGGCCAGGACGAGCTGGTCTTCGACGGGGACTCGATCATCGCCGGCGCGGACGGCGAGCTGATCGCCCGCGGGCCGCAGTTCGAGGAGGCCCTGCTGGTGGCCGACCTCGACCTGCCCGCCGCCCGGGACAGCCTCCCCGGCGGCGATACGCCCGCCGACGCCAGCGACGGCACCGTGATGACCGTGCACCGGGTCGCGCTCGGTGCCAGCCCGGAGGGGCGACCCCCCAGGCTGGCACTGCCCGGTACAGAGGCTGACGGGCCGCTCGTGGCGCCCCGGCTGCCGCCGCTGGCAGAGGTCTATGCCGCGCTGGTCACCGGCGTGCGCGACTACGTGCAGAAGAACGGCTTCCGTTCGGTCATCCTGGGTCTTTCCGGCGGGATCGACTCGGCCCTGGTGGCCACGATCGCCGCCGACGCGCTCGGCCCGCAGCGGGTGCACGTGGTGCTGATGCCCAGCCGATACTCTTCCGAGCACTCGGTCAGCGACGCGGAGGACCTGGCCAAGCGGCAGGGACTGCAGGCCCGCACGGTGCCCATCGCGGCCATGGTGGATGCATTCGAGGGCGAGCTGGACCTGGCCGGGCTGGCCGCGGAGAACCTGCAGTCCCGGGTCCGCGGGGTGATCCTGATGGGGCTGAGCAACGCCGAAGGGCACCTGGTGCTCACCACCGGCAACAAGAGCGAGATAGCCACCGGGTACTCCACGCTGTACGGGGATTCGGCGGGCGGCTTCGGCGTGATCAAGGATGTGCTCAAGACGCTGGTCTGGGACCTGGCCCGGTGGCGGAACGAGCAGGCCGCGGCCCGGGGGGAGACCCCGCCCATCCCGGAGAACTCGATCACCAAGCCGCCGAGCGCCGAGCTCGCCCCCGGGCAACTGGACACCGACTCACTCCCCGACTACGAGGTGCTGGACGCGCTGCTCGACGACTACGTGGAGAAGGACCTGGGCGCGGCGGACCTCATCGCGGCGGGACACGACCCGGGCCTGGTGGACCGGGTCATCCGGCTAGTGGACCAGGCCGAGTACAAGCGGCGGCAGTACCCGCCGGGCACGAAGATCACGCCGCGGAATTTCGGCCGCGACCGGCGGCTGCCGATCACCAACCGGTGGCGCGAGCCGCACCCGGGCGCTAGCTGACCAGCAGCACCGCGTAGCAGGCGAGCCAGTGCTCGACCGCATAATCGTCCCCGATCACGTGCGGGAGGGCCGCTTGCGCATGCGCCCGGGCGGCGGCCAGCGCGGGCCCGGTGCGCGGGTCACCGGCCGGCAGCATCCCGGCGATCCGGCGCCAGCACCACGCCCGGCTCGCGTTCAGGCCATGCAGGTGGGTGATGTACCCGTCACTGGAGTCGGAGACCACGGCCGGGGTGAACAGGGTCGCCGGGTGGCCACCCGCGATGCTGGGCAGGAAGACCGACAGCCAGGTGGCGAACTCCGCCTCCGGCAGCACCTGGGCCATCAGTTCCGCCTCGGTCAGCGCGGGTGACAGGAAATCCTGGCCGGAAGGCTCCCAGTCCCCCGGATAGAGCGTGTCGCCGGCGAACCAGTCCTGCGCCTTCCCGGTGATCGCGGTCAGCAGCGACGGGTCGCCGGCGTCCGCCCGCAGCCGGGCGTAGGGCAGCGCCCGGGACAGGCCGAACGCGCTGTTGCCGTGCACCCCGTGGCGGACCGGGTAGGTGGCCTTGGGCAGCCACTCCAGGAAGGCGCCGGTGACCGCCTCGGCCAAAGGCGCCAGCGCCGCCGCCCAGCGCGGGCCGTCCGGCCCGGGCAGCGCCTGGGCCTCGGCGGCGAGCAGCAACGCCCAGCCCCAGCCGTACGGGCGCTCCGAGAGCCCGCCGGGGCCGCCGATGAACTCCGCCTCCGCGGCCAGCGCCACCGGGCTGAACTGGCGGTCCAGCGCGGCCCGGGCCTCCGCCGCGGGCATCGCGTCGCCGGCCACCCGCAGCAGCCGGACCAGCACCCAGTGCATCTCCACGCACGAGTGCCAGTCGTAACTGCCGTAGAACACCGGGGTGCGCGCCCGCGGCCGGTACGGGAAGTCACCGGGCGCGGTCATCGTGTGGTACACGCCGGAAGGGAACTCCCGCCGGATGTTGGCCAGCGCCACCTCTGCGTAGCCGGCCGCCCCAGCGCGCAGCAGGTCAGCCCATTCCTCCGTCAGGTCCACAGCGTGCCAGCCCTCCTCAGCCGCGGCGCGGGTGCGCCGGCCCGGGTACCCCGGGGCGAGCGCACCGGGATGGATGCCCGGCACCAGGCTGCCCTACGCCTACAGGTCCGCGTGCCCCGACACGCAGGTCCACGCGGCGCCGCCCACCCAGACCTGGCCGGACGGGTCGGCGGAAATGTGCACCCGCCCGGCGCGGCCCAGCACGGTGCCCTGGCTGGCCACGTAGGGCGCGGTGGCCCGGCCGGAGGCGAGCAGCCACTGCGCGAGCGAGGCGTTCAGGCTGCCGGTGACCGGGTCCTCCCCCGTCCCGCCGATCAGCGGGGTGAACGCCCGGACCTCGAAGGCCTCCGGGGCGCCCGGCGGGTACGGGCCGGCCACGCCGATGTCCATCCCGACCTCCGCGGGCCGCAGCGCCAGCACCGCCTCCGCGCTGTCCAGCAGCACGGCCACCCAGCCCGGGCCGTTGTCCGCCCAGGCCAGGTCGACGATGTCGGGGCGCCCGATGCCAAGCTGCGCGGCGATCCGGCCGGCCAGCGACTCGTCCACCGGGCCGGAGCGCAGCAGCGGCGGCGCGGCGAATGCCAGCCGCCCCGCGTCCCGGCGGATCCGGACCAGCCCGGCCCCGCATTCCTGAACGACCGCTCCGGGGCCGGCCTGGCACCCCGCCGGACTCGAGCCAGGCGTGGCAGGTGCCGAGGGTCGGGTGGCCCGCGAACGGCAGTTCCCGGGCCGGGGTGAAGATGCGCACCCGGTAGTCCGCCCCGTCACCGTCCACGCCGGTCCACGATCATCTCGGTGGCCAGTTTGAGGTCCCCGACCTTGACGCCGACGTGGCATACCAGGTCTACAGGTCTCCCCGTGGCGTCTTCGAAGGCGTGGGCGGTCCGGGCGAGGTAGGCACCGGATGGCCGGGCGAGCAGGAGGCTGCTGAGGACCGCGCCGACTTCCAGCTTGACCTGCCCGGAGAGCGCACCGGCACCGGCTGGCCAGAGGCTCCGCAGCGCCCGTCGTCGGTGTCAGCCACGCCAGCACGCGGCTCGCTCGGCGGGCAGTTCGGTGAGCCCGGGGCGGCTGAGGCCCAGCAGCCATCGAGCCTCGGCTCGATGCGGGATGAGATCGCCCGCCAGACCAGTGGTCACCACGGCGCGGGCCGGTCGGTCGTGGACGATCTGAAGCCCGCAGCCCGCCGTGGGGTATCCGGCGCTATCCGGGCTGCCGGTACAGACATCCCCGAAGCGCTGGCGTAGCCATACGACGGCCCCCGCTGGATGGCGTCTGGCGGGGGCCGGTCGGCTGGACACCTGAGCGGCTTCACCCCGCATACCTCGGGACGGACCAGCGCGCCAATGTTGTAGCCGATGTTCTCATCGGGGCGAAGCCGAGCCCGACCACGGCTTACATGTCCACCCGGCCAGACACGCAGGTCAGCGTGCCACCGCCGACCCAGATCACGCCCCGCTGATCGGCCGAGATGTGCACCCGGCCCTCCCGTCCCAGCACGGTGCCCTGGCGTGCGACGTAGGGGGCGGTGGCCCGCCCGGTGCTGAGCAGCCATTGCGCCAGCGAGGCGTTCAGGCTGCCGGTGACCGGGTCCTCGCCGGTCCCGCCGATCAGCGGGGTGAACGCGCGGATCTCAAAGGCTTCCGGGGAGCCGGGCGGATACGGGCCGACCACACCCAGGTCCAGATCGACCACGCCCGGCCGCAAGTCGAGCACCTCTCGCGCGCTGGACAACAGCACAGCGACCCAGCCCGGTCCGTTGTCGGCCCAGGCCGCGTCCACGATGGCGGGCTGGCCGATTCCCAGTTGGGACGCTATCCGGGCCAGCAGGGCGGGCTCCACGGGACCTTCCCGCAGCAGCGGTGGCGCGGCGAAGGCGAGGCCATCCGGGGTGCGTTGAATGTCGATCAGGCCCGCAGCGCACTCCTGCACAATGGCGTCCTGGCGTCCTGGCGTCCCGCCATTCGCCAGCCAGGCGTGGCAGGTACCGAGGGTGGGATGCCCGGCGAACGGCAGCTCGCTGGCCGGGGTGAAGATCCGCACCCGATAGTCGGCCTCTGGGCTAGCGGGTGGCAGCAGGTAAGTGGTTTCCGACAGGTTGACCCACCGTGCGAAACGCTGCATCTGCTCGTCGCTGAGCCCATCGCTTTCCAGCACCACAGCCACCGGGTTGCCCAGGTATGCAGTCGTCGTGAACACATCCACTTGCATGAAGGTGCGAAGCATGACGCGAGTGTCCCATCATCGGCCGCCGCAGGTCAGTCACGCGCGGCTGACACGCGCCCTGGCCGTGCTGGACACCCGTCTACCTACTATCGGACAGGTTGGTCCAGTTGGCGAACTGCTGCATCTCATCGCTGCTCAGGCCGTCGGCGTCGAGCACGACCGCGACCGGGTTGCCCTGGCACGGCTGCACGCTGAACACGTCAACCTGGCTGAAGGCTCGTCGCACGAGGGCGAGTCTGCCACGCCCGCCGACGGTCAGCGCACGGCCAGGCCGCGCAGCAGCTCGTTCGACGACCCGTTCCGCGTAGGCCGCCGAGACGGCCTCCGGCTGGAACTTGCCCCGGGCCAGCACCGCCCCGGTCAGCATGAACAGGGCCGCCTCCAGGTCCGTGTCCAGGCGCAGCTCGCCGCTGGCCACGCCACGGCGCAGCACGGACCGGATCACCTCCCGGCGCGGCTCGACCACGGTCTCGGTGTACTTCGACATCAGCCGGGGGAACTTCGCGCCTTCGCCGAGGAGCAGCGCGAACTGCCGGGCCCGGCGCGGGTCGGCGTAGTCCGCGGCCATCGCGGCCAGCAGCGCGACCAGGTCGTCGCGGACGGATTCCCCGCGCGGCTCGGGCAGCGGGTTCTTCAGCGCCGTCAGGGCGTCCAGCAGCAGGTCTTCCTTGCCGGGCCAGCGCCGGTAGATGGTGGCCTTGCCCACGCCGGCCCGGGCCGCCACCTTCTCGATGCACAGGCCCTCGACGCCGTGCTCGGCGAACAGCGCCAGCGCGGCGTCGATGATGGCCCGGTCGGCCCGCTCGCTGCGCGGCCGGCCCGGGCGGCGCTGCTCAGCCGCCGGGCTGGCGCTCGCGCAGCGGCCGGGAACCGGGCCCTGGCCGGGCCCGGTCCCCTCGACGAGGATGTCGTCCGCGGTGTGCATGACCTCAGCCTTCCACGCGTGCCTGGGCACCGAGCGCGGCCGGGATCTCGGCTACGACGGTGTCCTGCTGATCCGCGTCCCGCGCGGCGTCGGGCTGCGCGGCCGGCGCCGCGGCGGCAGCCGCCCGGCCAGGCATCCAGATCAGCACGACCAGCGCGCCGAGCAGGGTGATCACCGCGGAGATCAGGGTGGTGAGGTGCATCGCGTGCACGAACGCGATGTTGGCGTAGCTGTCCAGCCGCGCTCCCGCGCCACCCAGCCGGGCGGCCACCGCCTGGGTCGCGGTGATCGAGCCGCTGGCCGCGGACCGGGCCGTGCCCGGCACCGCGGTCAGGTGCGGGTCCAGCTGGCCCCGGTACGCCTGGGCCAGGATCGAGCCGAGCACCGCGACGCCCAGCGCCCCGGCGACCTGCCGGGCGGTGTTGGTCAGCGCCGATCCCGACGGCCCGCTCCCGCGGCACCACGGACATGACCGCCTCGGTGGCCGGCGGCATCACCGACCCCATGCCGGCGCCCTGGACGAAGAAGATGACGCCCAGCACCCAGATCGGCGTGCTCACCCCGAGCAGCAGGTAGCCGAACAGCGCTACCGCCACCGTGACCAGGCCGGTCGCGGCGACGGCCTTGGTGCCGTATCGCCTGACCAGCCGGGCGCTGCGCGGCGCCATCAGCATCTGCCCCGCCGCGAACGGCAGCGTCAGCAGGCCCGCGTCCAGCGGGCTGTAACCGCGCACGCTCTGCAGGTAGAAGCTGAGGAAGAAGAGCGCGCCCATCATGCCGAAGAAGACCAGCCCGAGCGCCCCGACCGCGGAGGACAGCCGCGGGTCGCGGAACAGCCTCACGTCCAGCGAGGGGTGGCTGAGCCGGGTCTCCCACCAGGCGAAGAAGGCCAGCACGGCGAGCCCGAGCGCGATGGTACCGAGCACGTCCCAGTGCACCCAGGTGCCCTTGTCGCCGCCCTGGATGATGCCGTACACCACGAGCACCAGGCCCACGACGGACAGCAGCACGCCCAGGTAGTCGATGCGGCCCGGGCTCGGGTTCCGCGATTCCGGGACGAGCAGCAGGATGGCCAGCACGCCGACCGCGGTCAGCGGCACGTTGATCAGGAAGACCGAGCCCCACCAGAAGTGGGCCAGCAGCAGGCCGCCGACGATCGGGCCGATGGCCACGCCGATGCCCACCGCGGTCGCCCAGATGCCGATGGCGCGGGCGCGCTCCTTGGGGTCGAACACATTGGAGATGATGGACAGCGTCTGCGGCATCACGGCCGCCGCGCCGAGCCCCATCGCGGCCCGGGCGAAGATCAGCTGGTCGGGGTTGCGCGAGTACGCGGTCAGCAGCGAGAACAGCCCGAACGCGGCCATGCCGATCATCAGCATGCGCTTACGGCCGATCCGGTCGCCGATCACCCCGAAGGTGAACAGCAGGCCGGCGAAGACCAGCGTGTAGGAGTTGATCCCCCACTCCAGCTGGCTCTGGCTGGCGCCCAGGCCTGGCTTGGGCTCGGCGATGGTCTTCAGCGCGACGTTCAGCACCGTGTTGTCCAGCACGATGGCGATCAGGCTGACGACCAGCACGCCGAGGATGGCCCAGCGGCGGCGGTAGATCCGGTCGGCGGCGGCCGACCCGGAGGGCGGGAGGAGTGCCCTGGCGGGCCCGGAACCGGGCCCTGCATTGCGGTTAACCATGGGGTCCTTCTGGGTCAGTAGTGTGTCACGTCAAGGCCGCCCTGGCCCGGGAAGGCCGGCGCGGCCGGCGGTGTTGCCCGGGACAGGTGCCCGGCGGCCGCGGGCCGCCGGGAAGCTATCGATACGGAACCGACCCGTATCGGAAAAGATTCCCGCCGGGCGCGGCGATTCCCGCCGGGCCGGCCAGGCCGGAAATCCGGGGTTACCTCAAGTGCCCGCCGCATGCCATCATCGAAAGGTCCGGGGACGCCGCAGCGGCGCCACGAGACATGGAGGTTCCCAGCATGAATGCCCTTGCCCGGGACCTGGGCCCGGCCGCGACCAGACCGCGGACCGGCGCGCCAGCCCCAGCCGGTGTCCATGACCCGGCCAGCTCCGCATCCGGCTCTGCCGCCACCCCCGGAATGGCCGGGCCTGACCCGGCCGGGCTCCCCGGCGGGCGGCGCCCAGCCCGCCAGCACTCCCCTGCTCGCCACGGCAGGCGGCGCGCCGGCGGCCGGGCCGCTGTACGGCGGCCGGGCCTGCCGCCGGGTCACCGTGAACGACCTCGCGGCGGCCAAGGCCCGGGGCGAGAAATGGCCGATGCTCACCGCCTACGACGCCCTCACCGCGCGGGTCTTCGACGAGGCCGGCATCCCGGTGCTGCTGGTCGGCGACTCGGCCGCGATGGTGGTGTTCGGGCACGAGACGACGATCCCGGTCACGGTGGACGACCTCCTCCCGCTTACCGCCGCCGTGGTACGCGGGACCCGGCGCGCGCTCATCGTCGCGGACCTGCCGTTCGGCTCGTATCAGGCGTCGCCGGAGGCGGCGCTGGCGGCCGGCATCAGGTTCCTCAAGGAGACCGGCGCGCACGCGGTCAAGCTGGAGGGCGGCCACCGGGTGCTGCGGCAGGCCGAGGAGCTGGTGGCGGCGGGCATCCCGGTGATGGCGCACCTCGGGCTCACCCCGCAGTCGGTGAACGCATTCGGCGGGTACCGGGTGCAGGGGCGGGGCGAGGACGGCGAGCGGCTGCTGCACGACGCCAAGGCGATGGAGGCCGCGGGCGCCTTCGCCATCGTGCTGGAGTGCGTGCCCGCCGACCTGGCCGCGCGGGTCACGGCCGCGGTGTCCATCCCGACGATCGGGATTGGCGCGGGCCCGCACTGCGACGCCCAGGTGCTGGTGTGGCAGGACATGGCCGGCCTCAGCCCGCGGACGCCCAAGTTCGTCAAGCGCTACGCCGACCTGGCCACCGTCCTGGGCGACGCCGCACGGGCCTTCGCGACGGACGTCACCAGCGGCAGCTTCCCCGACGAAGCCCACACCTACCACTAGCCCGCCCCCGCCCCTCCCCGGCGCCGTTGCGCGGTGAGCCGTGACCGTGAGAGGGGTCACAACTCACCGCGCAACGGCCACGGGGAGGGGCGGGGAGGGTCAGACGTCGGTGAGGCGTAGGCCGGCGTGCGCCTTGTACCGGCGGTTGACCGAGACCAGGTTGGCGGTGAGCGCCTCCACCTGGCCGCAGTTGCGCAGCCGGCCCGCGTAGATGCCCCGAACCCCAGGGATCCGGGCGGCCAGCGCCTGGACCAGATCGGTGGCCTCCCGGTCATCGCCGAGCACCATCACGTCCAGGTCCACGATGCCGACCTCGGGGTCCAGCAGCACGACCGCGGACACGTGATGGAACGCCCCTACCACCCGGCTGTCGGGGAGCACCGTGGCGGCCTGCTGGGCGGCGCTGCCCTCCTCAACCGGCAGCGGGTAGGCGCCGCGCTGGTCGAAGCCGAGCGGGTTGACGCAATCGATCACGATCTTCCCGGCCAGCGGCCCGGCCAGGGAGGCCAGCAGGTCCCGGTGACCCTCCCAGGGCACCGCCACGATCACCAGGTCCGCCTCACGGGCCGCGTCCGGGTTGGCCATGCCCCGGATCCGCGGCGCCCCGCCGAGTTCATCCGCCGCGGCCTGGGCCCGCTCGGCGCTCCGCGACCCGATGATGACCGGGTTCCCCGCCGCGGCGAGCCGGCTGGCCAGCCCGCGTCCCTGATCCCCGGTGCCGCCGAGGACACCGATCGTGAGCTGCGCGACCTCAGGGGATGTTTCGTGTTCCGCGGCCATAGCCCTAGATCCTGCCAGAGGCATTCCGCGCGTGACACGATGGGCCGATGGACGCCGAGCAGGTGGCCGCGCTGCGCGCGCTGCTAGCGCCGACCGGCTGGCTGGAGCAGACCGCCGCGTTCGCCCGGGTGCTGCGCCGGTCCCGCACCCCCGGCGGACTGCTCGTGGTGGGCACCCCGGCCGAGGAGCCGTGGCACCTGACCGCGCACCTGGCCGAGGAGAGCCGGCTGGCCGACCTGCCCGGCCTGTCTCCCACGCTGGTCCGCTGGGCTCCCCCGCCGGACGCCCCGCCGCACCTGCGGACCGGCGTGCAGCGGCTGGAGCAGGTGGCGCGCGGTGAGACGGTGTTCGTGGTCAGCGCCGGGCCTGCCCCGGCGCCGTTGCTGGAACGGGTGGACGATGCCCGGAAGAAGGCCACGGTTCTCGCCCTCGACCAGGGGGACCCGGAACTGGACCGGCTGGCCCATGAGGTGCTGGCCGTGCCCGCCGGCCGCGCCCCGGTGTCCTTCGACGGCGCCCAGCACCTGGTCAGCTCGGCGGCCTGCCAGCCCGACGTGGAATCCCGCCGCGGATTCCGGCAGTGGCTGAACCGCGTCCTCGACACGGTCAGCGGCCCAGCCCCCGGCTGACCGCCCCCGGCCGGCTGCTCCGGCTGACCGCTCCGGCTGACCGCCTCCGGCCGGCATGCGCCGACGGAACGCCCCGCCGCGACCTCTCCCTCGCCTGACCGCCGCGCCGCCCGTTCGGTGCGGCCATCCTGCGTGGCCGCTCACACTGTCTAGATTCCCTATTGACAATATAGGGAAATTCTCTGACGATGGGCCCATGGCTCACCTCCCGCTCCTGGTCTCGCGTCGTCACGTCGATCTGTGCCGGCGGCAGGGCGCGGCGTGCCCGCACCGCACCGCCGCTCCCCGCTGAGCAGCCACCGCCCGTACCAGCCGTATGCCTGCGGGCCAGTCATGACCTGCGCCCGCCGGCTCCCGCTACCACCAGCAGAGGTCCCCATGCCTGGAGAAACCCCGGCCGGGGTGCTGCCCGCCCAGCGCGGCACCATCCCCAGCCCCGCGCCACCCCGGCCCGCGCGGGAGACGGCCGCCGCACCCGACCGCACCCGCACCCGCACCCGCACCCGCACCCGCACCCGCACCCGCACCCACTGAACGAAAGCACCCACGGCGCCGCAACCGCGCCTGGTACCGGGTGATGAGCCCGCTGGTGTTCCTCGCAGCGTGGCAGCTTGTCAGCGCGTCCGGGCTGGCGTCGGAGCAGAAACTGCCGTCGCCCAGCACGGTGTTCCACGCGGCGGTCAGCCTGGTCACCACCAATTCCGCCGCCTACGGCACGCTGCAGTGGGCGATGGCGCGTCGCTGGAGCGGGTAGAGGTCGGCCGACCCGCTCAGGACCGGATGAGCGCAGGTGGCCAGCGACCCGGGCCACCTGACCCGCTGGGCGGCCGCGGCCGGCCTGCCGGACCACGGCTTCCCGCCCCGGGCGGTCTACGGCCGCTACCTGCGCGACACGCTGGACGACGCGGAACGGCAGGCCGCGCCGCTGGCCCGGGTCACCCGGCTGACCGCCGGGGTGCTGGCGATCCGGCCGAATCCGGCCGGCCGCCCGCTCCGGGTGGTGCTGGACGACGGCTGCCTCGACGCGGACATCGCGATCTTGGCCACCGGCAACCCGCCGCCCGGATCCCCGGTCGCGGTGCCGGACACCCCGCTCTGGCTGCCCGCCCTCGCGGACTCCCGCGGGCCGGTCCGGCTGGGCGACCTGCTCTGGCAGGTGCGGGCCGCGATGGCCAGCCGTCCGCAGCGCTGGGAGGAGGTTGTTGACGCGCTCCGGCCCGAGGTGCCCGCGCTCTGGCGGCGGCTGCCCGAGGGGGACAAGCGGCTGTTCCTGCGGCACGTGGCCCGGTACTGGGAGGTGCACCGGCACCGGATGCCGCCGGCCACCGCCCGCCGGGTGACGGCCCTGCGCAGCACCGGCCGGCTGTCGGTGCAGGCGGGCCGGGTCACCAGCGTGACCGGGCAGGGCGCCGGGCTGCGGGTCTGCATCGAGGCCGGCGGGCGGGTCACCAAGCGCGAGGCGGGCTGGCTGGTCAACGCGACCGGGATGCACGCCCGCCAGCGCCCCGGCAGCGCCGCCTAGCCGCGCGCGGCCCGCGGCGCGCCCTAGAGTGGGCGCTATGACCATCGCGGGCGATGACGCGGCAGGCTCTCAGGCGTTCAAGGCGCGGCTGTTCCGCGCCCTGCACCAGGGGCCGGACGTGCTGCTGCTGCCGAATCCGTGGGACGTCGGCTCGGCCCGGCTGCTCGCCTCACTGGACTTCGCGGCGCTGGCCACGACGAGCGGCGGCTACGCGGCCACCCTGGGGCGGCTGGACGGGTCGGTGACCCGGGAGGAGGCCCTGGCGCACGCCGCCACCGTGGCCGCCGCGACCAGCCTGCCGGTGACCGCGGACCTGGAGAACGCGTTCGCCGATGACCCGGAGGGCGTGGCGGACACCGTGCGGCTGGCTGCCACGGCCGGGCTGGCCGGCTGCTCGGTCGAGGATTACTCCGGCCAGGACATCTACCAGGCTGGCCTGGCCCGGGAGCGGGTCGCCGCGGCGGCCGAGGCGGCCCGGTCGGCGCCCGGCCCGCTGGTGCTGACGGCCCGGGCCGAGAACTACCTGCACGGCCGGCCCGACCTGGCCGACACCATCGCCCGGCTGCAGGCCTTCCAGGAGGCGGGCGCTGACGTGCTGTACGCGCCCGGCCTGGCCAGCCTGGCCGACATCCGTGCCGTGGTCAGCTCGGTGGACCGCCCGGTCAACGTGCTGGCCGTGCCGGGCGGCCCGCCCGTGGCCGACCTGGCCGCGGCCGGGGTGCGCCGGGTGTCGGTGGGAGCGTCGTTCGCGTTCGCCGCGCTGGGCGCGGCCGCGGCCGCCGCCCGCGAACTCCGCGACCAGGGCAGCTACGGCTTCCTGGAGCTGGCCGCCGAGGGCCGCTCCGCGTTCCGGGCCGCCGTCACCGGATGACCGCCGCTGTCCCGAGGTGAGACCTTCGGCGGCCAGGACGCGGGCGAGGATGGTCCCGCAGGGACCGCCGCAGCCGATAAGACACGCGAGGCGCCATGAATGAGACGAACGCAGCACCGGTCACGACGGAGCTGCCCACGGTCCCGCTGGAGCTGCCGTCCGCGCAGGTCCTGGCCGACCTGGTAGCCACCATCGGAGATCTCCAGTTCGTCATGGAGTGCTGCAAGCGCCTGCTGGCCGAGCTGGCGAAGCCGGAGGAAGAGCGGGACGCGGTCGTGCCGCAGGCGCTCTGGTCGGCGGCGCTGGTCGCCTATGCCCGCTGCTTCGCTAACGGCAAGCGGTTCGGCCTGGGGGCGGACGATGTGCGGTCGCTGCCGCTGCAGGGCGAGGTCATGAAGTTCCACAAATGGGTCCTGGCGGAGCGCGCGGAGGTGACCACGCACCCGGCGGACCCCTTCCAGGCGGCCAGGGTGGGCGCGGCCCTGTCCCGGCCCGGGCAGCAGAAGCCGCGGGTGGAGGGCATCGCGATCCTCTCGGCCAGCCGCGTCCTCGTCGATCACACGGGGGTGCGGCAGCTGGGCGGGCTGGCCTCGGAACTGGCCAAGCAGACCGCGGAGAAAGCGCAGGCGCAGCAGGACGCGGTGCTCGCGGACGCGCAGCAGCTCAGCATCGACAGCCTGTACGCGCTCGACCGGCTGCAGGTGGGCCCGCCCGGGGACGGCCCGACCGGGGACGCCGGGCCGGGCCAGCCCGGCTGAGGAGGCCGCACCGGGCGGCCGGCCGCGGTCAGGAGTCCAGGCTGAGGACCATGGTGGGGCGCTCGATGACGTGATCCTCGCGCAGCGGGCGCACCGCCGTGCCGATAGCGAAGAACTCCGTGGTGTGCGAGCCCCAGGTATGGCTGTGCTGCCGTAGCTGCACCCCGACGATGCCCTCGGCGTGCAGGTCCTCCGCCTCCGCCTGCATCCGCGACATGGCCAGCTCCCGGGCGTCGTACAGCGCCTGGGTGAACTGCTCCAGTTCCACGTTCCGGCCGATGTTGCCGATCTTGCCGCCGAGCCGCTGGTGCGCGATGTGGTAGACGCATGAGCCCATCACCATGCCCAGCGGGGCGTAGCCGGCCCGGATCAGCGTCCAGAAGTCCTGCCCGGACAGGTCGGAGGTGAACGGCTGCCTCTTGTTGTTGCGCCACTCGGTAACCCCGCCGCCGGCCGCCCCCGGCTCCGCCTTGACCGCGGTGCCGATCGCGATGAACTCGGCGATGTCGTTGCCGAATTCCTTCATCTCCACATCCAGCCGGACGCCGACGATGCCGTCCGCGCCGAGCGCGTCGGCCTCCGCTTCCATCCGGGTCATGGCCAGCTCGCGGGCGTGGTACATGGCCTGGGACAGCACGTCCAGTTCCTGGTTCTTGCCCCAGCGGCCCACCTGCAGCCCGACGTGGTAGATCGAGCTGCCCAGCACCAGGCCGAGCGGGCGGAACCCGGCCTCACGGACCAGCAGGAACTCGTTCACGGACAAGTCGGAGGTGAAGATCGAGCCGGGGCGGCCGGGCCGCAGCTCGGCCAGGCGGCGGAGGGCGTCCTGGGGTACCCCCTCGGCGCTCAGCTCCGCGCCCGCGGCGTCGCCGAGCCCGGCACCCCCCGCCGCGCCAAGCTGCGGGCTCTGCTGGTCGGTCATCCCATTTCCTCCGATGCGTTCAGTAGCCGGTCAGCGTCCGAGCCGGACGCGGGCGGCCTGACGGCGCTGCGGGTCGAGCGACATGATGGCGAGCGGGGGCGGCGGCTTCCCGGCCTGCGCGAACCGCGCGATCGCGGTCCCGACGATCGTCACCTCGACGACGTGGTCCCGGCCGTGCTCCTGGACGGGGCACTCCCGGTCGTGCACCCGCATGTCGGCGCGGGACACGACGACGCCGTCCCCGCCGATCCGGCGCACGTCCTTCTCCAGCTGCACCCGGGCGTCGTGCCGGGTGTCGTTGACGAGCTCGGTGTAGCCGGTCACCTCGGCGTTGCCGGCCCCCCAGCGGGTCTGGCCCACGGTGAGCCAGTCGTCGTGCCGGGCGCCCACCGAGATACCCAGGGCCAGCCCGGCCGGCACCCAGCCGGCCCGGAACAGCTTGGCGAAGTCCTGCCCCGACAAGTCAGAACTGAACGGCTGGCTGAGCGGGGCCACCCCGGGCACCCGGACCGCGGTGCCGATGGCCTTGAATTCCAGCCCGCCGGCCGGGAAGCCCCCGATCGTGAGCGAGACACCGACGATGCCGTGGCCGCCGAGCGCGGCGCACTCGGCCACCATCCGGTTGATCGCATGGTGCCGGGCCGCGTACATGGCCTGGGTCAGCGGGCCGAATGAGCCGTAACCGCCCTGCCCGGACACCTGGGTGACGCTGCGGTAGGCCTGGGCGTAGCCCCCGTAGGCCGACCACGCCCCGGGGCAGTTGTAGCCACCGGTGAAGCCGATGTTGTACACGGCCGCCCCGAGGACCTGGCCGGCCGCTCGAAGCCCACGCCACGGATGGCGGCGAACTCGTCACTGGAGAGGGCCGAGCCCCACGTGCCGCTGCGCTGGATCTCGGCCATGCGGGCCCTGGCCGCCTCGGGGAGGTCACTGCCCGCACGGTCATCCACCACCATGCGCCCCTTCCGGCATCACCAGCCCGGGGGGACGATCCCCCGGATCCCCGCCGCTTTCGCTGGCCCGGGAGGGGACAGGCCTGCGGCGCGCCCCGCCTCGCCAGCGGTCGCACCCACGATACCCGGGCGGAAGCGACATCACTCCCGCTGGCGGGCGGCGATCATCCGTGACCGGGCGGATCGGCGTCGGCCGAGTCCCACTCCTGGTTGCGCTCCCGGACTATCTCCAGCGCCCGGGCCGCTTCCTCCTGGCTGGGGTAAGGGCCGAGCCGGTCTTTACCCGCGCAGCCCGCGCCGTGCTCGACAGTCCGGTGCTTCAGGCAGTACCACCAGCTCTGGTCTTCGTCCATGCCACTAGACTTCCAGATCATGGCGACTCTGCTCCATCCCGGCCGGCAATCCCCGCCCCGGCAGGTCCCGGCCAGCATCCCCCGGCCGGAGTACGTGGGCCGCAAGTACCCCCGTACCGGCGAGCCTGAGGTCAAGGACGCGGGGACGATCGAGCGGATGCGGGCGGCCGGCCAGCTCGCCGCCCGCGCGCTCGAAGAGGTCGGCCGGGCCGTCGCGCCCGGGGTAACCACCGACGAGCTGGACCGGGTCGGCCACGAGTACCTGGTAGCCCACGGCGCCTACCCGAGCACGCTCGGCTACCGGGGCTACCCGAAATCGCTGTGCACCTCGCTGAACGAGGTGATCTGCCACGGGATCCCGGACGACACCGTGATCGGCGACGGCGACATCGTCAACGTGGACATCACCGCCTACACCGGCGGCGTACACGGCGATACCAACGCGACCTTCCTGGCTGGTGACGCGGACGAGGAGTCCCGACTGCTGGTCGAGCGCACCCGCGAGGCCATGATGCGGGGCATCCGGGTGGTCGCCCCGGGCCGCCCGCTCAACGCGATCGGCCGGGTCATCGAGTCCTATGCCCGGCGGTTCGGCTACGGCGTGGTACGCGACTTCACCGGGCACGGCATCGGCACGACCTTCCATTCCGGGCTGATCGTGCCGCATTTCGACGACCCCGACGTGGACGTGGTCATGGAAGAGAGCATGACGTTCACCATCGAGCCCATGCTCACCCTGGGCACCATCGCCTACGACGTGTGGGACGACGGCTGGACCGCGGTCACCAAGGACCGCAAGCGGACCGCGCAGTTCGAGCACACCATCCTGGTCACCGGGAACGGCTACGAGATCCTGACGCTGCCCTGAGCCACCGCAGGCGCGTCCTGCTCATGGCACAGCAACCGGCGGCCCGGGAGCCAGGCCAGCCAGCGCGGCAGGTACCAGGCGCGCTCGCCCAGCAGGGCCAGCGCCGCGGGCACCAGGATGCCGCGCACCACGGTCGCGTCGATGAGCACGGCCGACGCCAGGCCGACTCCGATCATCTTCAGGTCGATGATGGACAGCGTGGCGAAGATCGAGAACACGGCCACCATGATCACCGCGGCGCTGGTCACCACGCCGGAGCAGCTGGCGATGCCGCCCACGATCGCGTCGCGGGGCGACTCGCCGCGGCCGCGCAGCTCCCGGATCCGGCTGAGGATGAACACGTGATAGTCCATGCTCAGCCCGAACAGGAACACGAACATGAACAGTGGCACCCAGGGGATGATCGCGCCGAACGAGGTGAAGCCGAGCAGTCCCTGCAGCCGCCCCTGCTGGAAGATCAGGGTAAGCAGGCCGTAGGACGCGCCGACCGACAGCAGGTTCAGCCCGATGGACACCAGCGGGATGGCCAGTGACCGGAAGGCCACCATGAGCAGCACCAGCGCCAGGGCCGCGACGACGCCGAACACGATGGGCGTGCTGGACCGCAGCGCCGCGCTGAAGTCGTAACCGCCCGCCGTGTTCCCGGTGACGGCGTAACTCGTCCCGGGCACCGTCCCGATGGTGGCGGGCAGGATGTGGTTGCGCAGGTCCAGCAGGGCCGCACGGGACACCGAGTTGGAGCCGTTGCCGGCCAGCGGCACCGAGATGACCAGCCCGCGGCCGCCGCCGACCACGTCCGAGGTGACCGGGCGGTGAATGACGCCGTGAGCCGAGGCCCGGGCCTGCAGATCGGCCACCGCGCTGCGCATGCTGGCACTGGACACGTCGCCGCCGGTCACCACCACCTCGGCCGGGCCGGCCGCCCGGGGAAGGCATGCGCGATCTGGTCCAGGGTGCGCACCACCGGCAGCCGCGCGGGCAGGTCGATGGCCGGGCTGCCGATCCGCAGCCCGAGGGCCGGGGCGGCCAGCGCCAGCAGCATCAGGGCAGCCGCGCCGCCCCAGATCAGCGGGCGGCGCACCACCCGGCGGACCAGGGCGGTCCACAGCCGGGACGGCCGGGCCTGGGTCCGGTGCCGGCCCAGGAACGGGATCCGGCCCCGGTCCGCCCACGGGCCGAGCAGGCTGAGCAGCGCGGGCAGGAAGGTCACCGAGCCGACCACGGCGACGCCGACCACCAGGATGGTGCCGACCGCGATGCCGGTGAAGAAGTTGATGCCGGTGAGCAGCAACCCGGCCAGCGAGATCATCACGGTGAGGCCGGACACCACGATGGCCCGGCCGGAGGTGGCCGCGGCGGTGGCCAGGGCGGCCGGGAAGGACGCCCCCGCGGCTCGCTCCTCCCGCTCGCGGCGCAGGTAGAACAGCGAGTAATCGACCCCGACCGCCATCCCGATGATCAGCACCACCTCCGAGGTGCTGGACCCGATCGGCAGCCAGCGGCTGGGCACGGCGAGCAGCGAGACGGCCACCATGACCGAGCTGCCGGCCAGCAGCACCGGGATGCCGGCCGCGATGAGCGCGCCGAACACCGCGACGAGCAGGATCAGCGTGATCGGCACCGAGGTGAGCTCGGCCTTGCGGAAGTCCTGGCCCATCATCGTGTTGGCGGCCCGGTCGGTGCTCGCGTCACCGGCCTCGGCGATGGTCAGGCCGGGGTGGGCGGCCGCGACCCGGGCGACCGCCGCCAGGTCCGTGCCGACGGTGCTGTCGGCTCGCGCGTGCGGGCCGGCCACGTCGAACGTGACCAGCACGGTGCGGCCGTTGGCCGAGACCATGGCCTGGCCGCCCGGGCTGAGCGGGGACCGGATGCCGCGCGCCGCCCCGGGCTGCGCACGCAGCGCGCTGACCACGCCCGCGACGGCGCCGCGCAGCGCCGGGTCCTGGGCCCAGGTGGTCCCGGGGCCCGCGCCCCGCGCCTGGAGGAGCACGCTCTCCGCGGGCGGGCTGACCACGCCCAGCTGGTGCAGCGCCCGCTCGGCCTGCCCGGACTGCCCGGGATCGTACTGCTGCTGGTTCTGCGTGCCCAGCAGCTGCCCGGCCAGCATGGCCACCGCGGCCAGCACCAGCCAGCCGATGATGACGGCGACCCGGTGCCGCGCGCTCCAGCAGGCGATGCGCTCCACCATGGGTGGCCGGGCCGGAAGGTCCCCGGACGGCGGCCCAGCCGCCTGCCTGCGGCCTTCCGGCGCCGGGCCAGGTACCGCAGGCAGGGCGGGCAGCGGGGTAACGGCGCCGGGCGGCGCCGGGTCGAGCATGTCGCGCATCATGCCTCGCGGGGTCAGAGGGGCCGACCCGCGCGCAAGGGCCAGACGCACGCGTCATGAATCCCGTTCAGCATGCCAGATATTTATGACACTGACGTCAGTGTCTGGCGATTATGCGGAATCTTGCAGGAAACGTTCAGCCTGCTGGCAGCCGACTCCGCTGCTGGCCAGGGAGCCAGCGCAGCCAGCGCGGCAGGTACCAGCTGCGCTCGCCAAGCATGGCCAGGCAGGCCGGCAGCAGGACGCCGCGGACCACGGTGGCGTCGAGCAGCACCGCCGCCCCGAGGCCGACGCCCAGCATCTGCAACTGCACGAGGGACAGCGTGGCGAAGATCGAGAACACCGCCACCATGATCACCGCAGCGCTGGTGACCACACCGGCGCTGCTGGCCACCCCGCCGACCACCGCGTCCGCCGTGCTGGCGCCCCGCTGCCGCAGTTCCGCGATCCGGCTCAGGATGAACACGTGATAGTCCATGCTCAGCCCGAACAGGAACACGAACATGAACAGCGGGATCCACGGCACGATCGCGCCGTAGCTGACCAGGCCGAGCGAGCTGGCCAGGCGCCCGTGCTGGAACACCAGCGTGAGCAGGCCGTAGGACGCGGCCACCGACAGCAGGTTCAGCGAGACCGACACGAGCGGGATCGCCACCGAGCCGAACGCGACGAGCAGCAGGGCGAACGCCAGCACGGCTACCACGGCCAGCACGAGCGGGGTACGGGCCCGCAGCACGGCTAGGTCGTCGTAGTTCGCGGCCGTGTTGCCCGCCACCGCGTAGCTGATGCCACCGACCCGGCCCAGGGTGGCCGGCAGGGCCTGCTCGCGCAGCGCCAGGAGAGCCTTATTCGAAACGGCATCCACCCCGTTGCCGGCCAGCGGCACGCTGACGAGTAGTGCGCGTCCGCCGGCCGCCGGCGCCACCGTGACCGGGCCGCGCACCGGACCGCGGCTTGACGCGTCGGCCCGCAGTGCGCTGAGCGCGCGCCGCACCGCCACCCCGCCCAGGTCATGGCCGGTCACGACCACCTCCGCAGGCGCGGGGTGGCCCGGGAAGGCCCGGTCGATCCGGTCCAGGGTGGCCACCATCGGCACCTTGGCCTGCAGCCCGCCGTCCGGCGGGTTGCCCAGCCGCAAGCCCAGGCCGGGGGCGGCCAGCGCCAGCATGGCCAGTGCCGCCACCGAGCCCCACGCCGCGGGATGCCGGACCACCCGGCGGGCCAGCGCGGCCCACAGCCGGGACGGGCGGGCCGCGGTGCGGCGCCGGCCCAGGAAGGGGACCCGCCCCCGGTCGGCCCAGGGGCCGAGCCAGGCCAGCAGGGCGGGCAGCACGGTGAGCGAGCCGGCCACCGCCACGCCGACGACCGCGATGGTGCCGATAGCGACGCCGGTGAACACCGAGTACCCGGTGAGGAACAGGCCGCCCAGCGCGATCATCACGGTCAGCCCGGAGACCACGATGGCCCGGCCCGAGGTGGCCGCGGCCCGGCGCAGCGCCTCGGTGGTGCTCGCGCCGCGGGCCCGTTCCTCCCGTTCCCGGCGCAGGTAGAACAGCGCGTAGTCGATGCCGACCGCCATGCCGATGATCAGCACCACCTCCGAGGTGCTGGACCCGACCGGCAGCCACTGCCCGGGAATGGCCAGCAGCGAGACCGCGGTGATCACCGCGGTCGCGGCCAGCAGCAGCGGGATCCCGGCCGCGATGAGCGCGCCGAACACCCCGGCCAGCAGGATCAGCGTGACCGGCACCGAGGTCACCTCGGCCTGCCTGAAGTCGTGGCTGATCAGCGCGTTGGCGGCGCGGTCGGTGCTGGCGTCACCGGCCTCGGCGACCAGCAGGCCCGGATGGCGGGCCGCCACCGCGGCGACCGCGCGCAGCGCCGGGGCCACCGCCTGGTCCTCGTTGCTCACGGTCCCCGGCACCGTGAAGGTGACCAGGGCGCTCCGCCCGTCCGCGGAGACCAGCGCGGGGTGCCCGGGGTCCAGCGGCGAGGCGATGTCCCGCGCCGCGTGCGGCAGCGCGCCCAGCGCGGCGGTGACCTGCCGGGCCGTGGCCCGCATGGCCGGGTCGGCCGCGAAGGTGGCGCCCGGCCCGCCGCTCCCCCGCGACTGGATCAGCACGCTCTCGGCCGGCGGGCTGGTCACGCCCAGCCGGTGCAGGGTCTGCTCGGCCACCCCGGACTGGCCGGCGTCGTAGGACGGCACGTTCTTGGCGGGCAGCAACTGCCCGCCCACGAAGATCGCGGCGACGAGCAGCAGCCAGCCCAGCACCGCCGTCTTGCGGTGCCGGGCGCTCCATCCGGCGATCCGCTCGACGACCGGCGCGCGGGATCGGTACTGCTGCTCGCGATGGGGCCTGGTTTCGGGCAATACTGAACTAGACGGCTGGCGCATCATGGCCTCTCTCAGGGCAGTGCGTGAGTCTGTCGTGACCCCTCACCCATGAGCTGGTCCCTCATGGGTGAGGGCGCGGCATTACTGAGCCGGGTGCATGGTCTCTGGGTGCAGCGGGGTCTCTGGATGCAGCGGGCCCAGCGGGCCCGGGTGGGTGAGGACCTCCCTCGCCTCGGCCAGCGGATCTCCGGGCGCTCGCAGCAGCGCGCGCGCAACGCGCGCGTGCATCCGGGCGGTGAGCACGAGGACGTAGTTGAACAGCAGGAACAGCACCAAGAAGGCAGCGGCGGCCACGAGTGCCTTGGGCATCGTGTCCACGAACACGCCCCAGGAACCGGGCCCGTGCGGGCCGTTGGGGAAGTAGCCCAACTGCACGCCGTGCGCGCTCTGCCCGTTGTTGAACGTCTCCGGCGGGGCCCAGTACCAGGCGGGCAGGGTGATCCCGGACAGCAGCACCAGCCAGACCACGCTGACCGCGAGGTCGACCGCCCACAGCAGCGGGAACAGGCCGAACAGGTAGGCGAAGTCACGCCAGGTCGCCGGGTCACGCCAGCGGGTGCGGACCTGGTTGAGGATGCCGGGCTGGCGGGCCACGCGGTATTCGCCGCGAACCGGCCCGGCCAGCACCCCGCGCAGCCGCCAGCGCTCCGCGTTGGCGCAGCCCCGGATCACCGCGGCCGTGCCGATCAGCAGCGGGATGCCCGCCAGCGTGATGGCCAGGATGACGGTGGTCAGGCTCGCGGCCAGGACGGCGCCCCACAGCAGCCAGCCGAAGACGAGATAGGCGAGCAGGAACCAGGCCGCGCGCCAGGTGCTCCCGGCCACGAGCTGGTGCAGCGGGTTGCGGTACAGCCGCAGCCGGGTGCTCATCCGACGTCCCGCATCAGCTGCTCGACCGCCTGCACGTGCTCGGACAGCTTGGCCAGCTCGGTGCGCAGCTCCTGCTGGTTGGCCACCGCCTCCTCGGCCAGCTTGCGGTAGTGCGCCATGGCCACCGCGTCGGCGCGGTGGCGCTGCAGCCGGAAGTACGACCACACGATGATGGCCGCCGCCGCGCAGATGCAGAACGGGATGCCCAGCCCGACGGCGATTCCGGCCGTAGCCCCGCTGGTCAGCGCGGCTACGTGCGAAGCGATCATCGGCTGGTTCCTTCCTGGTCGGTCTCCCGGGTATCCATGTCGTCCCCTTCCGTGCCGTCTTCGCCCAGCGCCGAGATGATCGTCTCGGCGTTGAGGCGCAGGTCGAACGGCGCCAGCTCGAAGTACTTCATCGCCTTGCCGTCCTCGGACAGCTCCAGCTGGCCGGCCACCAGGCCCGCCTTCTCCAGCTTGTCGAGGTGCATGTAGAGCAGTGGCCGGGACAGGCCCAGCCGGCGGGCCAGCTCGCTGACGTGCACCCGGCCATGGCGCAGCTCGGCCACGATCCGCATCCGGTGCGGATTGGCCACCGCGCTGAGCACGGTAAGCAGCTCGTCACTGGTCAGCATCGCTCCTCGGTCTTTCTTTCACCTGTAATAAAAAACTTACACGTGCAAGGAGGGCGCGTCAACGCGATAGGGGCGAGCGGCCGGAGGCCGGGTGAGCGGGCGCCAGCACGCGGGTGCCGACGGGGGCCGGTTCCCAGGTCGGCGATGATGGTCGCCATGG
Organism: uncultured Actinomycetes bacterium; assembly: GCA_963829725.1. Lineage (GTDB taxonomy): Bacteria > Actinomycetota > Actinomycetes > Streptosporangiales > Streptosporangiaceae > RYN-230. The sequence continues at coordinate 174,235 of CAWHJW010000007.1, forward strand.
GAGAACTGATCCTGCTTCGGCACGGGGAGACGGAATGGAGCCGTGCAGGCCGGCACACCGGGCGCACCGACGTGCCGCTCACCCCGGCGGGAGAAGCCGCCGCCGCGTCACTGGCCCCCGCACTGGCGGGCCGGGACATCGTGGCCGCGTTCACCAGCCCGGCGCAGCGCGCGGTCCGGACGGCGGAACTAGCCGGTCTGGACGGCGCGAAGGCGGACCCGGATCTGCAGGAGTGGGACTACGGCGGGTACGAGGGGATCACCACGGCGCAGATCCGGGCGGGCCGTCCTGGCTGGTACCTCTGGCGCGACGGCGTGGTGCCCGGGGACGGGGAGCACCCCGGGGAGGCCGTTGCGCAGGTGGGAACCCGGGCCGATGCGGTGCTGGCCCGGGTGCGGCCGCTGCTGAGCGAAGGAGACGTGGTGCTCGTCTCGCACGCGCACCTGCTGCGCGTGCTGACGGCGCGCTGGCTGGGCCTGGAGCCGGCCGGCGGGCGGCTGTTCCGGCTGGACACCGGCACGCTGTGCACCCTTGGCAGCGAGCACGACTACCCGGTGATCGTGTCCTGGAACGTGCCGGTCAGCGCGGCCGGGTCTCCTCCTCCATCCAGCTGAGGTAACCGGCCGCGCCCGCCACGATGGGCATCGCGATGATCTCGGGCTCGTCGTAGCTGTGCCGCTGGGTCAGGAAGTCGGCGAGATCCTGGTAACCGGACGCGGGCAGCTTGAGCAGCAGCAGCCACTCCTCGGCCCGCTCCAGGTCACCCTCCCACCAGAACGTGCTCATCACCGGCCCGGCCACCTGTGCGCACGCGGCCAGCCGGGCCTGGACCGCACTGCGGCCCAGTTCCATCGCCTCGGCCCGGGAATCGGTCGTGGTCTGCACCTGCAGGTAGCCGGGGCCAGCCCCGGCCGGACCGGCCCGTGCCTCGTCCGCCACCTGTGGCTCACCTGCCTGACCCGCCATGCCACCCGATGCTACGCCGCACTCGCGGCCTACCACAGTGCGGTCATGAGTCGCGGTCGGCGGCGGGCTTTGCGGCGGGCGCCGCGGCCGGCCCGCGGGCGCCGCCGCCGAGGAAGGACTCCACGAACTCCGGGCTGGCGGACAGCTCCGCGGGCGTCCCCTCCATCCGCACCTCGCCGCCGCCGAGTACGTAGGTCCGGTCCGAGATGGCCAGCACCGCGCGAGCCCGCTGCTCCACGATGAGCACCGAGGCCCCGCTGGCGGCCAGGTGGCGGACGTGCTCCTCCAGCAGCGCGGCGGCCACTTTCGGCGCCAGGTTCGCGGTCGGCTCGTCCAGCAGGAAGACCCCCGGGTCGAGCATCAGCACCCGGCCCATGGCCAGCATCTTCCGCTCGCCGCCGCTGAGTTTCCCGGCGCTGCGGGTCAGCATGTCGCCGAGCCTGGGGAAGATGGCCAGCACGCGCTCGATGCGTTCCGGGATCTGCCGACGGGGCAGCAGGTAGCCGCCCATCTCCAGGTTCTCCCGGACGCTCAGCGGGGCGAACACGTCGTCCACCTGCGGCACGTAACCGACCGCCTCCCGGGCGATCTGCTCCGGGGCCGCGTTGGTGAGGTCGCGGTCGCCGACCCTTACGCTTCCCGAGGAGATCCGGACCACCCCGACGAGGCTCTTGAGCAGGGTGCTCTTGCCGGAGCCGTTCGGCCCGACCAGCGACACCACCTCGCCGGGGGTGGTGCTCACCGTGATGCCCCGGATGACCGGGTCGCCGCCGTAGCCGGCGGTGATGCCCTCGGCGCGCAGCGGCAGGCCGCGCAGCGCAAGCTCAGCCGACAAGGTAGGCCTCCACCACCTCGCTGCGGCCGCGCAGTTGCTCCATGGTTCCCTCCGCCAGCACCCTGCCCTCGGCCATCACCACCACCGGGTCGCAGAATTCGTCCATGATCGCCAGTTCATGCTCCACCATCAGGATCGTCATGCCCTCGGCGCACAGCGCGACGAGTTCGGCCCCGATTCTGCGAGCCAAGTTCGGGTGCACGCCGGCCATCGGCTCGTCGAGCAGCAGCACGGCCGGGTCGGTCATCAGCGCGCGCATGATCTCCACCAGGCGGCGCTGCCCCCCGCTGAGATCCCCGGCGTAGTTGTTGGCGAACCGCTCCAGGCCGAACCGTTCCAGCAGTGCCTCGGCGCGCGCGATGGCGGCGGACTCGTCGGCCCGCCAGTAGCGCTTGCCCGCCAGCGCGCCGCGGAAGGTGTCCCCGCGGTTCGCAGGGACCGCCGAGAGCAGGTTCTCCATCACGGTCAGCCGCTTGAACTCGCTGGCCAGCTGGAAGGTACGGACCAGGCCGAGCCGGGCCCGCCGGTAGGCCGGGACCCCGGTGACGTCCCGGCCCTGGTAGCGGATCGTCCCGGACGTCACGGGCAGGGTGCCCGCCAGCATCGCCAGCAGCGTCGACTTCCCGGCGCCGTTCGGCCCGATGAGCCCGGTCAGCGTCCCCTGCCTGACCCCGAACGACGCCCCGTTCACCGCCTTGACCCCGCCAAACTCCTTGACGACGTCAAGGCACTCCAGCACAACGGGCCGTTCAGCCTCTTCGCCCTGCCCCTGCCCAGCGTCGTCTTCCCTGCCCGCGAGGGTCACGGGCTGCTGGGGTTCATGTGCGCGAGGCGCGGCCGTGGGGGGCCGCTGTGCGGCGGGCGTTGCCGGGTGGCCCGAAAAGCGGGCGTAATCGCGGCCGGCCTGCGCCATAGGCGAACCGTCGGAGGCCGGCCCAGCCTCCGCCACCGCATCGCCCTGCCAGCCCGCGCTCGGGCCACCCGGCAACGCCCCGCCCGCCGTCGCCGACGCCGCCGCCACGCGGATGACGCGCTTGCGCTCGGGCAGGATGCCCTGCGGCCGGGCCCACAGGAAGACGACGATGAGCAGCCCGATCGCCACCCATTCCAGCGACGGGATCAGGTTGGGCGGCAGGTTGTTGGAGGTGGGGATGAAGCGGGTGATCTCCTCGAAGCCGACCGGCACGAGGACCGCGCCCAGCACCGCCCCGATATGGTTGCCGGCTCCGCCGATGATCACCGCGGCGAACAGCACCACGGTCTCCGCGTAGCCCCAGGCCGCCGGGGACCAGGTTGTCGTGTAGGAGACCAGGATGCCGCCGCTCAGCCCGGCGATGGCACCGCCGACGACGAGCATGGTGGCGCGCATGGACAGCAGGTTCTTGCCCAGCGAGTCGGCCACCGTGTCGTTGTCCCGCATGGCGCGCAGCGACCGGCCGTACGGCGACTGGGTGATCCGCCAGACCAGCCAGAACACCCCGGCCAGCAGGATCACGGAGCCCGCCGCGAACGCCCACTGGTAGCCGGTGGACGTGGTGGAGAACACGTTGGGCGCCGCGCGCAGCGGCGGCGGGATGAGCGACAGGCCGGCGTCCCCGTTGAGCAGCGGCCGGTAGTTGGTCACCAGCAGGTTCAGCAGCACCGCGGTGACCAGCAGGCCGACGGCGGCGAAGTCACCGCGCAGCCGCCGGCCGACCAGGAAGGTGAACGGCAGGGCGAGCAGCCCGCCGACCACCGCGGCCCCGATCCAGGGCAGCGGGAAGGGCAGGTTCTCACCGCCGATGTAGGTCTGGAAGCCGCCGTTCGCCGACTGGCTCGGCAGGGCCAGCACCGCGGCCGCGTAACCGCCCGCGGCCTGGAAGATGATGAACCCGAAGTTGGTTACCCCGGCCACGCCGAACTGCTGGCTGAGGCCCAGGCAGGCCATCGCGTCCACCGCCGCGTAGATGACCAGGTTGATGGCGTAGAACGCGTTCACCGCCGCTCCCCTCCGCTGGCCCCTGCGGTCATGCCCGGGCTCCCAGCAATCCGGTGGGACGCAGGCCCAGCACGGCGAGCAGGGCCACGAAGGCGACCACGTACTTGTAGTCGGCCGGGATGAACGCGGCGCTCACCTCGGTGGCCAGCCCGATCAGCACCGCGCCGAGCATCGCCCCGTAGGCCTGCCCCGGGCCGCCCAGGAACACGGCGGCCAGGATGAGCACGAGGAACAGGTCGGTTGCGGTGGCGTCGAAGCTGCCCGAGTCGATGGCGAAGACCACGCCCGCCAGCCCGCACAGGGCCCCGGTCAGCGCCCAGGTGATGGTGATCACCCGGCTGGTGCGGATCCCGCAGTTGCGGGCCAGTGAGCCGTTGGCGGCGGTGGCCCGCATGGCCTTGCCCAGCCTGGTGTACCGGAGCAGGCCGTGCACCCCACCCATGACCAGCACCGCCAGCACCATGATGCCGATCTGCACGCCGGTCAGGTCCAGCCCGCCGGCCCGGAGCGTCGGGCCGTTGCCCATGCTGTAGGAGACCGCGGTCCCGCCCGCCACCGCCTGGACACCGAACTCGATGATGAGGGTCATCCCGAGCGACACGATCACCATAGTGATCGGCGCGGTGCCGCGCCGCTGGAAGGGCGTGTACACCCCGGTGTTCAGCAGGACCGAGATCAGCGAGCATGCGGCGACCGCCACGATCAGGCCGATCCACACCGAGACCCCGGCCGAGTTCACCGCGTAAGCGATGAACGCGCCGAAGATCATGATGGCGCCGTAGGCCAGGTTGAGCACGTCGGTCACCCCGAACTGCAGGGTGAACCCGACTGACGCGATGGCCAGCACCGACGCGGTCACCAGGCCGAACCCGATGGAGGCGACGAACAGGCTCATCCCGGTGTCACCTCGGTCCGCGCGGCGGGACGGGACGGTGCGGTGCGGCCGCCCCGCCCGGCCGTGGCCTCCCCCGGAGGGGTCAGGGAGGCCACGGCCCGTGCGCCGGGGGCTGCCGTCAAGACAGCGCCCGCAGTTGCGCGGCGGTCAGGTTGCCGGTCACGTTCACCTGGCCCGACGGGCTGTAGGTGTCCACCTGGAAGATGCCGGTGGAGTCGTGGTAACTGTCGAAATTGGTCGGCCCGCCGGGTCCTTCGTACCGGATGGACTTGCCCGCCTTGAGCGCGCTAGCGCAGGCGGCGAACGAGTAGCAGACCGTGGCCCCGGGCACGCCATTGCCGATCTTGACGATGTCCGGCCGGTACACGCTGGGGCTGGTGCTCTTGGACATGATCATCGCGAGGGCAGCCAGGTTGACCCCGTCATACAGGTGCACGCCGCCCGGCGCGCTCAGGTAGGTGGTGAAGTCACCGGTCGCCCCCGGGACCTTGCCCTGCTGAGACAGGAGCGCGGTCTTGAAGGCGCTGAAGGCGGGCCCGGTCGTCTCCACGACCAGGTTGTCCGCGTGGAAGTTGCTGGCGAACGCGCTCGCCCCCTCGGCCGCCGCGGCCGACTTGAAGAAGGCGGGCGAGATCGCCGCCGAGGTGCCGATGATCGGGATGACCTTGCCGCCGTTGAGCTGCTTGATCTCGGAGAACAAGGTCGGATCGGCGGCGCCGAGCGCCTCGGTCATGATGGCGTCCGGGTGGGACTGGACGATCGCCTCGGCCTCGGTACGGAACGTGGTGGCCTTGAGGTCCAGCGACTGGTTGGTGGTCAGCGTGATGCCGGCCTTCTTGAGCGCGCTGATGGCCGGCTGGATGAACGTCTGCGACCCGATGTCGTTACCGAAGGCCAGCGCGATCCGCTTGTAGTGCAGTTGCTGCGCGATCGCCACCATGGCATACGACTCCTCCAGGTCCGGGGGGACCAGGCGGTAGAAGTACGGGTACTGGACGTGGTCGAACTCGGACTGGCCGGTCATGCAGAACATGGCCATCTTGTGCGCGTTGATGACCGGGGCCACCGCGGCCGCCTCGTCGGACGTGCAGCCGATCACCAGGGCCAGGTTGGACGTGGACGCGAACATCTGGTTGACCGCCGGGATGGCGTCGGCGGGATCGCCGCGGGTGTCCACGCTCTTGCAGGTCAGCGTGTGGCCGAGGACCCCGCCCGCCTGGTTGATGGCGGCCGTGGCACCGTAGCAGGACGCCAGGTACGTGGGACCGAGGGCGGCGTCCGCCCCGCTGAACGGGGCCACGTCGGCGACGGTGAGCGACTTGCCGGAACTGCTCGCGGAACTGCTGCCGCCCGAGGGGCTGCCTGAGGAACTGCTGCCACAGGCGGCCAGCCCGGCCGCCAGGACGCCGGCGGCCAGTACCGCGCCAGCCCGCGCCGCCCGCCCAGGCCTGGCGGGCAGGCCTGGCCCGGACGCCCGCCCGGGCCTGGCGGCTGAGCAGGCGGCCTGGCGCAGCCGGTCAGCGGCCCGCGCCACGCGCCTGAGAGTGGTGAACTTCATTGTCCCCCTCCGTACCTTTGGTGGAGTGACGTGATGTGCTGTTCAGTGCTGTTTATTCAGGTGCTGGCGGGCCATGCCGGAAGCGGGTTCAGAATCCGCTGGGCAGCGGGCCGCCCGGGCGCCAGCGCCAGTCGGCGGGGGCACCCTGCTCGGCGACCACCCGGTTGCGGATGGAGCCGATGCCTTCGACGGTGATCTCAATGACATCGCCCGGCTGCATCCAGACGGGCGGGGTACGGGCGAAACCGACGCCACCGGGGGTGCCGGTCGCGATCACGTCCCCAGGGACGAGGCGGGTGAAGGAGGAGAAGAACTCCACCGCGCTCGGCACGTCCACGAGCATGAGCGAGGTCCGCGCGGACTGCATGACCTGGCCGTTGAGCCGGGAGCTGATGGCCAGGTCGCTGACGTCGAGCTCGTCCGTGGTGACCACCTCGGGCCCGAGAGGCATGCTGCCCTCGAAGTTCTTGCCCGCGGTCCACTGGCTGGCCGCCCGCTGCCAGTCACGGGCCGAGGCGTCGTTGAGCGCCACGAAGCCCGCGATGGCGTCCAGCGCCTTGTCCGCGCTGATGTACCGGCCCCCGCTGCCGATGACGATGCCGAGCTCCGCCTCGTAGTCGAAGCGCTCGGTCAGCGCCGGCCGGACCAGGTCGGCGTACGGGCCGAGCACGCTGTCCGCCCCGCGCACGAAGGCGTCCGGCCAGGTGGGAACCTCACGGCCGCCTTCCAGGGCGTGCTCGCTGTAGTTCAGGCCCAGGCAGAGGATCCGCGGCGGCCGCGGCACCGCGGGCCCGAAGTCAGCCTCGGCCACCTCGCGCCCCTCAGCGCCGGTGAGAGCCCGCACCGCATCCATGGCGGGAAGGCCGGCTTCCAGGACATAGTGCAGCGAGGCAAACCGGGGATCACCCATCGCCTCGGCGACATCGACGTAACCGGAGCGCGCCCGGACGTGCAGCCGCAGTCCGTCGGGGGTGGCGATGGTGGCGAGCCTCACGTGCCCGATCTCCTTCGTTCGTGGTGATGATGGCCGGCGGATGATGGCCGGCGTTCGTCGTTGGGATGGCCGGTTAGCGGCTTAGCGGCTTAGGCGGCGGATGGCCGGGCGCCTGTCGGATGGGGCTCCCCAGCCAGTCAGCCGATTGGTTGAGCTGAACCAGATTGGTTGTATACAGTGCGATTGGTTGAGAATAGGTCGGACTGGTTCAAGGGGTCAATAGGGTGAAGGGGACTTTCTGCCGCAACCGTAGTCACAGTCTTGTCTCGATTGGTACGATTGGTTGAGTGCCTTGGGAGGGCACCGCAGAAGGCAAGGTGAAGAACCCGGATGGGGTATCCAGCAAGGCCGTCCGCCCCGGTGCCTGCCCCGCTCACGCACCAGCTGGCCGAGCTGATCCTGGCCGAGTCGGCGCGGGCCGGGCTCGGGCCGGGGTCACGGCTGCCCACCGAACGCCAGCTCGCGGCCGACCTGGGCGCGACGCGGACGTCGGTCCGGCACGCGCTGGCGATACTGGAAGCCGAGGGGCACATCTCCCGGGAGGTCGGCCGCGGGACCTTCCTGCGCCAGTCCCCGGCCCAGCAGCCCCCGGGAGCGGGAGGCGCGCTCCTCGCCCCGCTCCGGCCGGGAGGCGGGCCGGCCGGGCCGGATGACGGGGCGGCCGGGCAGCGCCACGCGGACCAGGCCGGCGCGCTGCGCCTGGCCGGGGACGCCGGCGGCGTGGCCAGGCCGGCTGGCGCCGGGGCGCCGGCCGAAGGCAGCGCCGGGTTCGCGCCCGCCGACGTGATGACGATCCGGCGGCTGCTGGAGCCGCTGGCCATGCCGCTCGTGGTGGCCTGGGCGACGGCCGGCGACTTCCGCGAGATGGACCGCTGCCTGGCCGGGGGCGGCCGGGCGGGCAGCTATGACGAATTCGAGACCTGGGACCTCGCACTGCACCGGAGCATCATGGCGGCGAGCCACAGCCCGCTGCTCGCCGAGCTTTACGCCGTCATCGAGCTTGCCCGGCACGGCCAGTCGTGGGGGGACATGAAGCGGCGCAGCGCGTCGCGGGAGCGCCGCGAGAAGTACCAGGCCGACCACACGGCGCTGGTCGCCGCGCTGCGCGCCCGGGACAGCGACCGGGCCACCGAGGCCATGCGGGCGCACCTGGCCCGGGTGCACAATGACCTGTTCGGCGAGACCGCCTGAGCCTCTCCGGCCCGGACTGCTGGCTGCCCGGACTGCTGGCTGGCCGGACTGCTGGCTGGCCGGACTGCTGGCTGGCCAGCCGCGGCTGCTCAGCCGTGGGGCCCGACCGCCCCTCCTCCGCCAGGCCCCACGGTCTGTGCGGCCACCTGGCACCAGGCAGGGACGGCGGCACCAGCCCCCCTGAGTGACGCTCGTCAGGTTACTCCGCCCGTACCCCGGTCACCGGGGAAAATCGCCGGCCAAGGCCCGGGGGCGGCAGCGGGGGGCGGCAGCGGCCCGGGCCGGGACCAGCCCGGCCGGGCCGCCGGACAGCCGGCGGCTAGTAGCCGCCACCGCCATAACCACCACCGCCGGAACTCCCGCTGCCGCCTGACTTGCTGGCCGCCGGGCTCGGCGAACTGGACATCATGATCGATCCGGGCAGCACCGCGGTGATGCCGTTCACCCGCAGCACGTGCCACACCCCGCCGATCCCGTTGCCCTTGGTCTGGCCGGGGGTCATGTCCCCCGCGTAGGTGTACAGCGGGTGACCCTTGTAGGTGGCCTGCAGGACGCCCCCGGCCCGGGTGGCGGTGCCGAGCTTGCCGGTCAGGTTCACCCCCATCGCCGCCATCGGCTTCCCGGTGAGCGGCGGCCAGGCCGTCGCGCACCCGCCGGTACAGGCGGAGGTCATCCGGGTGTCCTTCGAGAACCAGTAGAGGGTGAGGCCCTTGGAGTCGGCCAGCACGGGGCCGATCGACGTCTTCACCTTCATCAAGGTGGCGCCGCCCGTCGACATCATCCCCGGGCTCTGGCTGGAGGCGGGCTTAGCGGACATCGGGGACTGGCTGGAGGCGGCCGGCGCGGAACCGCCGCTGCCGCTCGCGGTACCAGGGGTGGTGCCGCTGGCGCAGGCGGCGAGCAACAGGGCCGGGAAAGCGAGCAAGGCGGGTGCCCAACTGCGGTATCGCATCGAGTTCTCCGCTCACGGGAAGGGTGCGGTCAATAACCCGGAGCACGTACCGCCCGGCACCCGCGTTCACCGCGGGGCGGCCTTTCCGCCTTACGGATTTCTTACCTGGACGCCCGGCGCCCGCTCACCGGATCAGCCGCCAGCCGGATCAGCCAGGATGCCCGCTGCCCTGCTCACTCCGCGATGCGCTCGGCCAGCCAGGCCAGCGAGAGTGGGTAGCGGTAGTCGATGCCCATGTGCGTGGCGTCGAACAGCTCGAACCGGATCACCTCATCAGGCACCCCGGCCTCGCCCAGCTGCGCACGGAAGGCCGTAGCACCCAGGTCCAGGAACCACTCGTCCCGCTTGCCGGCGTCCAGCCAGATGCCGCGCAGGCCGCGCAGCGCGTCCGCGTGGCGGGGCACCATGCGCACCGGGTCCCAGTCCAGCCAGCGCTGCCAGACCTCCGGTCGGAGCATCGCGGTCTGCGGGTCGAACGGCAGGTCCACGCCGCCGTCCTCGCGGGCGGAGAAGCAGGCGGACACCCCCAGCATCATCAGCAGCTCGTGGTCGGCTTCCTTGGTGAAGGACGGCCGGGACCGGAAGTCGTCCCACCACCGCCAGATGTCCCCGTCGTAGTCGCGCAGGTGGCGCGCGGACTTGCCGAACTCGGGGATGTAGCACAGCTCGTACAGCGAGTCCCCGGCATGACTGGCCAGGGCGCCGAACAGGTCGGGGCGGAGCATGGGGGTGATCATCGCGCCGAACCCGCCGCTGGACTTCCCGGTGATGGCCCGGTGCGCTGCCGCGGGCAGCGTCCGGTAGTGCGCGTTGACCCAGGGCACCACCTCCTCACACAGGTAGGAGTGGTACCGCCCAGTGCCCGGCGAGTCCACGAACTGGCTGCCGCCGTACGCGGTCCACGCGTCTACGAAGACGACGATCACCGGCGGGGCCTGCCCGGACGCGAACACCGCATCGGCCGTCTCCGGGAACGGCTGCCGGTAGGGCGACCGGTTCCGCCACATGGCCAGGTGGCCCGTGTACCCCTGGATCACGTAGACCGACGGGTACCGCCACGCCTCCTCCTCGTCGTAGCCAGGCGGCACGTAGACCCATAGCGGCCGCTCATACGGGTCACCCAGCGGGTTGCCGCGGAGCAGCTCGCTGGTGATCACGTGCTCGTCGATACGGCCAGCCAGCTGGGCGGACCAGGGCAGCATCAGGGCCTCCTGCAGTAGCGGCGGGACCGGCTGGACCTACCGTAGAGGAATGAGCACCGACCAGGCCCAGCGAGGGCCCGGGGAGCCGGGGGACGCGACGCCCGCCGCCGGGCCTGCCGCCGCGGCGGGACCCGCGGCCGCCAGCCCCCCGCCCGCGGGCGGGGGGCTGCCCGGGCCCGCGGGCGGGGGCTTGCCCGGGCCGGACGCGTCGGGCCGGGACGCGGTGGAGCGCCACTTCGCCGCGGAGGTGCGCGCGCTGGCCGGGCCGGACGGCCCGCCGGCCGGGCCGGACGGCCCCGTCCGGCCCGGGTCCGCGCTGACCGGCCGGCAGTGCCTGGACCTGTTCGCCGCCCAGCTGGCCAGCCGCCATCTGGACCTGGCGGCCCGCTGGCTGCGCGCCCAGGACGCCGGGTTCTACACGATCGGCTCGTCCGGGCACGAAGGGAACGCCGGCGTCGCCGCGGCGCTGCGGCTGACCGACCCGGCCCTGCTGCATTACCGGTCCGGCGGCTTCTACCTGGCCCGCTGCCAGCAGGTCACGCCGCCGCACGACGGCGTGGCCGATGTGCTGCTCGGCCTGGTCGCGGCGGCCGCAGAGCCGATCGCGGGTGGCCGGCACAAGGTCTTCGGCCACCGGCGGCTCTATGTCATCCCGCAGACCTCGACGATCGCCTCACACCTGCCCCGGGCCATGGGCCTGGCATTCGCGATGGAACGTGCTGCCCGGCTCGGCCGGCCGGCCGAATGGCCCCGGGACGCGATCGTGGTGGCCAGCCTCGGCGACGCGTCGGTCAACCACTCCACCGCGGCCGGGGCCATCAACACCGCGGCATACTGCTCGTTCCAGCACCTGCCGCTCCCGCTGCTGATGGTGGTCGAGGACAACGGGCTGGGCATCAGCGTGCGGACCCCGGAGGGCTGGGTCGCGGCGGTCACCCGGTCGGTGCCGGGCACCGGGTACTTCGAGGCCGACGGGTCGGACCTCGCGGGTGTCTACGATGCGGCGCTGGCCGCGGCCGCCTGGGTCCGCGGCCGCCGCTCCCCCGCGTTCCTGCACCTGCGCACAGTCCGCTTCGGCGGGCACGCCGGCTCGGACGTGGAGACGGGTTACCGGCCCGCCGCCGAGATCGAGGCCGACCTGGCCGCCGACCCGCTGCTGGGCACGGCCCGGCTGCTGGTGGCGGCGGGCCTGCTCACCCCCGGGGAGGTCCTGACCCGGTACGAGGAATCACGGGCCACGGTGCTCCGCCACGCCGCCGAGGCGGCCGGCGCACCCCGGCTGGCCACCGCCGGGCAGGTGATGGCGCCACTCGCCCCGCACCACCCCGACCAGGTCTGGGCGGGCGCCTGCCTCGCGGCCGGCAAGCCCAACCGGCAGGACGCCTTTGCCGGGCGGCTGCCCGAGGAAACCGGCGGCCTGACCGTGGCCCAGTCGGTCAATGCGGCGCTGACCGACGCCCTGGCCATCCGGCCGGGGATGATCGTGTTCGGGGAGGACGTCGCCCGCAAGGGCGGGGTGTACGGCGTCACCCGGGGCCTGCTGGACCGGTTCGGCGCGGGGCGCGTGTTCGACACCGTGCTCGACGAGCAGTCCATCCTGGGCCTGGCCCTCGGCGCGGGCCTGGCCGGCCTGCTCCCGGTGCCGGAGATTCAGTATCTCGCCTACCTGCACAACGCCGTGGACCAGGTCCGCGGCGAGGCGGCCACGCTGTCGTTCTTTTCCCAGGGCCAGTACCGCAATCCGCTCGTGCTGCGCGTCGCCGGGCTCGCCTACCAGCGGGGCTTCGGCGGCCACTTCCACAACGACAACGCGCTGGCCAGCCTGCGCGACATCCCGGGAGTGATCATCGCCTGCCCGGCCCGGCCTGACGACGCCGCCGCCATGCTGCGCACCTGCCTGGCCGCCGCGCAGGCCGACGGCAGCGTGTGCGTCTTCGTGGAGCCAATCGCCTTGTACCACACCCGCGACCTGCACGAGCCGGGCGACGGTGGCTGGCTGGCGCCCTACGACCCGCCCGCCCTCTGGGCGGCCGGGTACGCTCCCGTCGGCAGCGGGCGCAGTTACGGTAACGGCCGCGACCTGACCATCATCACCTTCGGCAACGGGCTGCGGATGAGCCTGCGGACGGCGGCCCGGCTGGCCGCCGGCGGCATCGGCTGCCGGATCCTGGACCTGCGCTGGATCGCGCCACTGCCCGCCGCCGACATCCTGCGTGAGGCGGCGGCCACCGGCCGGGTGCTGGTGGCCGATGAGACCCGGCGCACCGGCGGCGTCTCCGAGGGAGTTCTCGCGGTCCTCGCGGATGCCGGGTTCACCGGCCGGACAGCCCGCGTTACCAGCGCGGACAGCTTCATCCCGCTCGGCGACGCCGCCGAAGCGGTCCTGCTGTCCGAGGCGGCGATCGAATCGGCAGCACGGTCGCTGCTGTCCTAAGAAACCCTGCTTGCCGTGTCTATCCTGCTCACCGGCGCGGCCCTGTCGTTCATCGGTGAGGCGTGCGAGATGGCGCGGGCGCTGCAGCCCGCGGTCGTGGTGGTCGAGGATGTGGACCTGATTGCCGCCCAGCGCCGGCGCCGACGTGGCCTCCTGCCACCACCAGCCGCGCCGACCTGCTGGGGGAGGCGCTGGCGGACGCCCGGGGCGGGTGACCACACGGCCCGGCTGCCGCTGCCGGACGCCGGGGCCCGGCGGCGGCTGCTCTGTGTGTACCAGGGCAACCTGCAGTTCAGCCGGTCCACGGCGGCCGCGGTCGTGGCCCGGACCACGGAGTGACCGCCTGGTTCATGAAGGAACTGCTCCGCCGGGCCGCCCTGCACGCCGCCGCGCGGCCGGTGCGCGCCGGGAGGGCGCCGGACGGCGGGGCGCCGGACGGCGGGGCAGCGCTCCCGCCCGTCACGGAACCCCGCCCGTCCCGCAGACCTCACCAGCCCCGGACCAATCACCCGCCCCGTCCCCCGCTCCACTTTGAACCCAAAATTGCGGCATAACGGGTAACTCGTCCGGTGGTTCCGCACATTTGGGGTGCACAGTGGCTGATGGTCCCGCGGGGCGGGGCGGGGCGGGGCGGGGACTGGGGCGGGGGCAGGAGGGGGGTGAGGACAGGGGGCGTGAGTGGACACCTCGGTTTTCTATGCTTAGAGTTACTTGGTATGAACCGGGAACGACTCAAGGGGCATCTGGACCTGCTGCTGCTGTCCGTGCTGGCCGCCGGGCCCGCACACGGCTACGCGGTCATCTCGGCGCTGCGCCAGCGCAGCGAGGGCACCTTCGACCTGCCCGAAGGCACCGTCTACCCCGCGCTGCACCGGCTGGAGGACGCGGGGCTGCTGTCCAGCAGCTGGGCCGCCGCGGACGGGCGCCGCCGCCGCGTCTACGCGCTGACCAGCCAGGGAGCCACCGCGCTCGCGGCCGAGCGGGGCGAATGGCGCCGGTTCGCCCGCGCGATCCAGGCCGTCACCGGCGGCCCGTTCCCGGCGCCCGGGCCAATCACCGCAGGAGGGCTGGCATGAGCACGACCGATGGGGATCTCGTCGAGGACTACCTGGACCAGCTGTACACCGGACTGCGCGGGTCGCCCCGGCGGGGACGGCGCATCCTGGCTGAGGCCGAGGATCACCTGCGTCAGGGCGTGGCCGAGGGGCTGGCGGCCGGGCTCAGCGAGCGGGAAGCACAGGAGGCCGCGATCTCGAGTTTCGGGTCCGTCCACGCCGTGGTCCGGGCCCACCAGGCCCAGCGGCACCGCGTACCCAGCCTGGCGGTGCTGGCCGACCTCGTGATGTCAGCCTGGAAACTCGGCTCGATCGGGCTGCTGGCGGTCGGGGCCAGCGGTGTCGTCGTGGCGGTGATGAACCGGCTGTTCGGCCGGTCGTTCGTCGGGGCAGTGGCGCCAGGCACGAAGCTGCCTGCCGCCGACTGCCCGTACTGGCTCAGTATCTGGCCGCACGCGCACTCCTGCGCCCAGGCGTACATGCTGGAAAGCAGTTCCGACGCGGTCACGCTCCGCGGTGCGGCCGGCCTTCTCGGCCTGATCCTGCTGGCCGGCTATCTGCTGGCCCGGCGCCTGACGGCGCGCCGAGGCTGGGTGGCAGGCGTACTGCCGGATGGCTTCACGCCGACGATCGCGGTCTGCTTGTTCGGCGCGGCCGGCCTTGGGCTGGCCTGGCTCGCCCTGATGCGTGGCGGCGGCCCCAGCCCCTTCGGCGGGATCGCTGGTCCCGGTTTCTACCTCAGTGGGGCCATCGTGGCCCTGGTCATGGCGGCGGCCTACGGCCGGTCACTGCAGCGCACGCTGCTCAGGCGCGCCCGGGACTGACCCCGCCGGGTCAGCCGGGCAGCGCGCTGAGCAGGTGGGCGGTGAGTGCCGCGGTCACCTCGCCGGGATGGGACACGTTGGCCAGGTGCGCGGCGCCCCGGATGACCCGGAGCCGGGAGACCGGGATGCCGCGGGCGATCACCGCACCGTGCCAGGGCGGGGTGGCCGGGTCCTCGGACCCGGCGATCACCAGGGTGGGCGCGGTGATCGCGGGCAGCGACGGGCGCAGGTCCATGTCCGCGATCGCCTCGCAGCAGCCCGCATACCCCTCCGGCTGCACGTCCCGTTCCAGGGTGGCCACGAACCCGGCCGGGACGTCCGGCTCACGGGCGCTGAATGCGGTGGTGAACCACCGGCTCACCACCTGGTGCGAGATCGGCGCCAGGCCGCCACCGCGGACGGCCGCCGCCCGCTGCTCCCACAGGCCCCGGTCCGGGAACCGGGCCGAGGTGCCGCAGACGGCCAGGGTGCCGATCCGCCCGGGCGCGTTCGCGGCCAGCCACATGCCGACCATGCCGCCGAGCGAGAGGCCGCAGTAGGAGGCGCGGTCCACGCCGAGGCCGTCGAGCAGGAGGAGCACATCGCCGCCGAGGTCAGCGAGGGTGTACGGGCCGGGCGGCGCTGGGGAGCCGCCGTGCCCGCGCTGCTCGTAGCGGATCAGCCGGAAGCGGCTGCGCAGCGCGGCCAGCTGCGACTGCCACAGCTGCGACGTGGTGCCCAGCGAGTTGCCGAGCACGAGGGGAGGCGCCTCCTCGGGCCCCTCCACGGTGACGGCCAGCCGCACCGGGCCGCCATCCCCCGGGGAGCCCGCGCCCGGGGAGCCCGCGCCCGGGGAGCGCCCGCGCCCGGGGAGCCAGGGCCGGGGGGCTCAGACATCGAAGAACACGGTCTCGCCATCACCCTGCAGGCGGATGTCGAAGCGGAACACCCCCGGGGACCCCGGTTCAGGCACCGCGATCAGGGTGTCCCGGCGGTCATCGTCCGCCAGGCCGGCCAGCACCGGGTCAGCGGCGTTCGCGTCCGCCTCGTCGGCGAAGTAGATCCGGGTCACCACCCGGTGCAGCAGCCCGCGCGCGAACACCGACACATCCAGGTGCGGCGCCTCGGTGCCGCCATCCGGGCTGGGCAGCGCCCCGGGGCGCAGCGTGACGATGCGGTAGGAGCCGTCCGGGCCGGTGGCGCACCGGCCGAACCCGCGGAACGCCGCGCCGGACGGGTTCGGGCCGCGCGGGTCGTCGGGGTGGCCGAAGTAGCCGTCCGGGTCGGCCTGCCAGGTCTCAATGAGCCCGTCCGGGACCGGATCACCGGCACCGTCCAGCAGCCGGCCGGTGATGGTGATCGCGCCCGGCGTGCCCTCCGGGACCACGAACGGGCCGTCTGGCCAGGACAGCCCGATGGCCAGGAACGGCCCGACCGTCTGGGACGGGGTGATGGGCAGCGAAGTCACCGGCTATCCTCCTGCGGCTCGAAGACGGTGCCACCGCGGCCGCGCAGCACGATGTCCCAGGTGAACCCGAGCGCCCAGTCGGGCTCGGTCAGGTCCATGTCGAACCGGGAGATCAGCCGGCGCCGGGCATCCGGGTCGGGGATGGAATTGAAGATGGGGTCGTAGGGGAACAGCGGGTCGGCCGGGAAGTACACCTGGGTCACCAGGCGCTGCGTAAACGCCCGGCCGAACAGGGAGAAGTGGATGTGCGCCGGGCGCCAGGCGTTCGGGTGGTTCTTCCACGGGTACGCGCCGGGCTTGATGGTGACGAACCGGTACCGCCCCTGGGAGTCGGTGATGCACCGGCCGACCCCGGTGAAGTTCGGGTCCAGCGGGGCGGGGTGACTGTCCACCGAGTGCCGGTACCGGCCGGATGCGTTGGCCTGCCAGATCTCTATCAGGGTGTCCGGGACTGGCCGCTGGTCACCGTCCAGCACCTGGCCGCTGAGGATGATCCGCTGCCCCAGCGGCTCGCCGGCGTGGTGGGTGGTCAGGTCGGCGTCGGCCTCGGCGACCCGCCCCTCCCCCAGCAGCGGCCCGGTGATCTCGGTCAGCCGCTGCGGGGCCAGGACCGGCGGCCGGTGCGGCGCGCGCAGCGCGCTGGACCGGTACCCCGGCGAGTCCAGCGGCGGGTGCACCCCGGCCGGCCGCTCATAGGACGGCAGGCTGAGCCCGGTGGGCGGGGACGACGGGCGGGTGGTCATCAGGCTGCTCCTTCACAGGCTCGCACTGGCCGCCTGAAGCTGGCGCAGGGCGGTGAGCTCGGCCTCGGTCGGCGGCTCCAGTATCTTCGGTGTCTCGGAAACGGCCAGCTCCCAGCCGGTGCGGGCCCGGACGTCCGCGACCGACACCCCGGGGTAGCGGCCGGTCAGGGTGAGCTCGCAGGTCTGCGGGTCCGGTTCCAGGATGCCCAGGTCGGTGATGACCTTGCGGGGGCCCGCCCCGGTAAGGCCGAGGCGCTCCCGGGACCCGGGCCCGTCACCGAACCCGACCGAGGTGACGAAGTCCACCCGCTCCACGAAGGAACGGCGGGTCTGCCGGACCACCACGATGACCTCGCGGCAGGAGGCGGCGATCTCCGGGGCACCCCCGGCGCCCGGCAGCCGTACCTTCGGGGCGTCGTACGCCGGGCCGATGACCGTCGTGTTGATGTTGCCGAACCGGTCGATCTGGGCCGCGCCCAGGAAGCCGATGCTGATTCGCCCCGGCTGCAGCCAGTAGTTGAAGATCTCCGGCACGCTCACCACCGCGTCCGCGGTCTCGGCCAGGACGCCGTCCCCGATCGACAGTGGCAGGCGGCCCGGCTTCGCGCCGATCGTGCCGGACTCGTAGATGAGCACCAGGTTGGGTGCGTGGGTCGCCCGGGCCAGGTTGGCCGCCGCGCTGGGCAGCCCGATGCCGACGAAGCACGTCATGCCGTCGGCCAGCGCCCGGGCCGCGCAGGCGGTCATCATCTCGTCCGCGGTGAACGTCGCGGGGGCGTCCGCGGCGGGCGGCGCGGCCGGGCCCGGGCCGGCCGCGGTCACGCCGCGCCCTCCGCGGCCGTCGCCCCGGCCGGCTGCCTAAACACATCCTCGGCCAGCCACTGCGCGAACCGGCCCCGGTCCCGGCTGATGGCGTCCCAGGCCTGGTAAGCGTCGTTGTCCCGGGCCGAGTACCCGAGCGCGTAGGAGGGGTGCGAGCCGCCGGGGACCTCGGCCACGTAATCGACCACCCAGGACGGCAGCACGACCGCCGTCGGCTGCGGGGCCAGCTCGTCCACGATCTCCTCCACCGTCACGATCGAGCGCCGGGCGCCGAGCACGGCCTCCTTCTGTACCCCCGTGATCCCCCAGAACTGCACGTTCCCGGCCCGGTCGGCGCGCTGCGCGTGGATCACCGCCACGTCCGGGTTGAGCGCCGCCACCGCGGTGAGCCGCTCCCCGGTGAACGGGCAGGTGATGGGGCGCACCGCGGGCTGGCCGTCCAGGCCGGGCAGGCCCTCCAGGCCGGTGCCGCTGTACCCGCGGAGGATCGCGAACGGCACGCCGGATGCGCCGGCGACATACCGGTTCGCCATCCCGGCGTGGCTGTGCTCCTCCAGCTGCAGCGGCCCCGGCCAGGCGTTCTCCACCGCGTCGCGGAACCGGTGCAGCGAGCCCACCCCGGGATTGCCGCCCCAGGAGAAGATCAGCTTGCTGGCGCACCCGGCCCCGATGAGCTGGTCGTAGAGCACATCCGGGGTCATCCGGATCAGGGTGAGGTCACGCCGCCGCTGCCTGATCACCTCGCGCCCGGCGGCGAACGGGATGAGGTGCGTGAATCCCTCCATCGCCACGGCGTCCCCGTCATGAACCGCACGGGCGACCGCCTCGGCCAGTGAAACGATCTCCGCCATATCCTCCTGCCCACAGGCCGCTTATACCGGACACCATCATGACCGGATGGTCGCGATAAGTACAGTCGTTCGTCATACGGACATATCGTGGCCGCCGGGGTAGCCGCAGGCCGGGTCAGCCCGCCTCCGCCAGCACCCGCTGCGCGATGGCGAAAGCGCGGTTGGCGGCCGGCACGCCGGCATACACCGCGGTGTGCAGCAGCACCTCGCGGATCTGATCCGGGGTCACCCCGTTGCGCAGCGCGGCCCGCAGGTGCATGGCGAGTTCTTCCTCCTGGCGCAGCGCGACCAGCGCGGTAACCGTGATCATGCTCCGCTCGGCCCGGGACAGGCCGGGCCGTGACCACACCTCCCCCCACGCGTAGCGGGTGATGAAGTCCTGGAACGGCTCGGTGAGCGGAGTCGCGGCGGCGGTCGCCCGGTCCACGTGCGCATCACCCAGGACCTCGCGGCGGACCGTCATCCCCTGGGCTTTTCGTTCGGCATCGTTCATGGCCAGCCTTTCGGTGCGGCTCCCGAGCCGGTACGGCAGTCGGGCCAGGAACACTACCCAGCGGTCAGGCCCGCGTGCGCGGCCAGGGCGGCGCTGACGAACTCACCAGCCGCGCCCAGGTAGCGGGCCGCGTCGAGGGCCGCCTCGAGCTCCCCGGCGGTGATGCCGGCGGCGGCGATCTGGGCCGCCCCGGGCGGCTGGGCCAGGGCCTCGCGCAGCGTGGTGCCGCTGGCCGCGGCGCGGGCGCTGGCCGCGGCGAGCAGGTCGTGCGCGGCGATGCGCCCCATGGCCGGGGCGAGCAGCGCGGCGACGTTCTCGGCCAGCGGGAAGCCGCGGGCCGCCTCCAGGTTCTGGCGCATCCGGGCCGGGTCGGGCTCCAGCCCGCCGAGCAGGTCGGCTCCCCAGGAGGCGGCCGAGCCGGTCAGCCGGAGCAGCCCGGCCAGTGGCTCCCATTCGGCGTGCCACGCCCCGGCCGCCCGCTGGTGCTCCTGCTCGGCCGCGGCCGCCAGGGTCGCGAGCAGGCCGGGGACCTGCTTGGCACAGCCGAGGACCGCGATGGACGCGACCGGGTTGCGCTTGTGCGGCATGGCCGAGGAGCCGCCCCGTCCTTCCCCGCCGCCCTCGCGGACCTCGGCCACCTCCGACTGGGCGAGCAGGGTCACGTCCCGGGCGATCTTGCCCAGCACCCCGGCAGCACCCGCGCAGGCCGCCCCGATCTCGGTCAGCCGCAGCCGCTGCGTGTGCCAGGGCAGCACCGGCGCGGCCAGGCCCAGCTCCGCGGCGAGCAGCGCGGCGACCTGCGGTCCGGCGCTGCCCAGCGGCGCCAGCGTCCCGGCCGCGCCGCCGTACTGGACGGCCAGCCGGCCGGCCGCGACACGGTCCAGCGCCGCCCGGGCCTCATCCAGGCCGGTCAGCCAGCCCGCCGCGACCAGCCCGAAGGTCACCGGCACGGCCTGCTGGAGCAGGGTGCGCCCGATCATCAGCGTGTCCCGGTGCGCCGCGGCCAGGCCCGCCGCCGCGCCCGCCGCGGCGGCCAGGTCGGCCGAGACGACCGCGAAGGCGTCGCGGGCCAGCAGCATGGCCGCGGTATCGAGGATGTCCTGGCTGGTCGCGCCGCGGTGCACGGCCGCGGCGGGCCCGGCGGGCAGGCGCCGGCCCAGCTCCCGGACCAGCGCCGGGACCGGGTTACCGGTGAGCGCCGCCTGCCGGCCGAGTTCCGCCGCGTCGAAGCCGCCCGCCTGGGCGGCCGCCGTCACCGCCTCGCCCGCCCCCGGATCGGCCAGGCCGGCCCGCTCCAGGGCGCGGGCCAGCGCGGCCTCGGTGTCCAGCATGGCCTGCAGCCAGGCCCGGTCGGAGGTGTCCACGGCGCCGCGGCCGAACACGCCGCCGAACAGCCCATCGGGAGTGTGCACGCGTGCTCCTGCTCCAGCCGGGAGACGGACGGCCCCACCCTAATGCGGGCCGGCCCGCCGCCAGCCGTAACCCCGTCCGGCAGAAAATCTGACCCGGCGTGCAACGCTCCGTGCCCAGCCGGCGGCGCCGGCGCCCGGGGTGGCCAGGATCACCGGGCGCCGGGAGCGGCCGGGCCGTGACCTGGCCCGGGGCATTGCGCGGCCCTGGGGGTGGGGGCCTATCGTCAGTTGTATGACCGTGCAACCATCCTTCCCCGGCGGCCCCGGCCTGGCCCAGGTGCGCCGCCTCGTCACCGAGATCCCCGGACCCTGCTCCCGCGAGCTGATGGCCCGGCGCGAGGCCGCCGTGGCCCGCGGGGTCAGCCACGTCCTGCCGGTGTTCATCACCGCCGCCGGCGGGGGCGTGCTCATCGACGTGGACGGCAACTCCCTCATCGACTTCGGCTCCGGCATCGCCGTGGCGTCCGTGGGGAACAGCGCCCCCCGGGTCGCGGCCGGGGTCAGCGAGCAGGTCGAGCGGTTCACGCACACCTGCTTCATGGTCACGCCGTACGAGGGCTACGTGGCGGTCTGCGAGGAACTGGCCCGGCGCACCCCCGGCGACCACGACAAGCGGTCGGCGCTGTTCAACTCGGGCGCGGAGGCGGTGGAGAACGCGGTCAAGATCGCCCGGCACGCGACCGGCCGCCCCGCGATCGTGGCGTTCGACCACGCCTACCACGGGCGCACCAACCTGACCATGGCGCTGACCGCCAAGAACATGCCCTACAAGCACCGGTTCGGCCCGTTCGCCGGGGAGATCTACCGGATGCCGATGGCCTACCCCTTCCGCTGGCCGGGCGGCCCGGAGGCGTGCGCGGCCGACGCGCTCGACGTCATCACCGGGCTGATCCACACCCAGGTCGGCGAGGACAACGCGGCCGCGGTGCTGATCGAGCCGATCCAGGGTGAGGGCGGCTTCATCGTGCCGCCGGACGGCTTCTTGCCCGGGCTCGCCGAGTTCTGCCGCGAGCACGGCATCGCGCTGATCGCCGACGAGATCCAGAGCGGGTTCTGCCGGACCGGTGACTGGTTCGCCTGCGACCACGAGGGCGTCGTGCCCGACCTCGTCACCACCGCGAAGGGGATCGCCGGCGGCCTGCCGCTGGCCGCGGTGACCGGGCGGGCGGAGATCATGGACGCGGTGCACTCGGGCGGCCTCGGCGGCACCTACGGCGGCAACCCGGTGGCCTGCGCGGCCGCGCTGGGCGCCATCGAGACCATGGCCGCCGAGGACCTGGCCGGCCGGGCCCGCCGGATCGGCGAGATCATGCTGCCCCGGCTGCACAAGCTGGCCGAGACCTACCCGGTCATCGGGGACGTGCGCGGCCGCGGGGCGATGATCGCCATCGAGCTCACCCGCCCCGGCACGCTGGAACCCGCCCCCGACGTGGCGGCCAAGGTGGCCAAGGCCTGCCACACCGCCGGCCTGGTCGTGCTGACCTGCGGGACGCACGGGAACGTGCTGCGTTTCCTGCCGCCGCTGGTGATCGGCGAGCAACTGCTGGAGGAGGGCCTGTCCATCCTGGAGGACGCGTTCGCCACGCTGTGAGGCGCGCAGCCGCACTCTGGGACCGCCGGGCCACCCGCCGGGCGGCGGTTTGTTTTAACTCCGGAAACTCCCTCTTGACTACCTCTGGACTCGATGTTACTCACGAGTTACATCGGTCCCGGCGCTGTCAAGGAGGACACCGTGCCCCAACGAGCCCGCCGCACTTTAGCCGCCACCGTGACCACGCTCGCCGCGGCTCTGGTGCCGCTGCTCACCGCCACCACGGCCAGCGCCCAGGGCAGCGTGCACTACGTGGCACTGGGCGACTCCTACTCCTCCGGCCTGGGAGCAGGAAGTTACCTCTCCGCCAGCGGCTCCTGCGACCAGAGCACGAACGCCTACCCGGCGCTCTGGGCCGCGGCCAACCAGCTGGCCTCCTACACCTCCGAGACCTGCTCCGGCGCGACCACCGCGACCGTGCTCCGCTCCCAGCTGGGTGCCCTCAGCGCGGCGACCACGCTGGTCTCCATCACCGTCGGCGGCAACGACGTCGGCTTCAGCTCGGTCATGGAGACCTGCGTGCTGCTGCCCACCAGCAGGTGTGTCAGCGCCGTCAACCAGGCCGAGAACCTGGTGGCGACCCAGCTGCCCGGGGAGCTGGACTCCGTGCTGAACGCCATCCGCGCCGACGCGCCCAGCGCGCGGGTCGTGGTGCTCGGCTACCCGGAGTTCTACGACCGGTCCAAGTCCGCCGGCTGCATCGGGCTCAGCACCACCGACCGCACCGACCTCAACCAGGGTGCCCACCAGCTGGACGGTGCGATCCAGGCCGCCGCCGCCCGCCATGGCGCCGTGTTCGTGGACGTGCGGGGCGCTTTCGCCGGCCACGAGATCTGCGACTCCGGCAGCTGGCTGCACTCGGTGGACTGGCTGAACCTGACCGCCTCCTACCATCCGACCGCCGCGGGCCAGTCCGGCGGCTACTACCAGGCCTTCGCCGCCGCGGCCGGCTGAACCCGGGCCCGGACAGGCAGGCGGGGTGGCGGCCGGGGGCGGGGTTCCCGGCCGCCACCCCTGGCTCGTGGCCGGACCGCCGTGGGGGCGGCGGTCCGTGACCACCACGGGCAGCGTCCCGGGCGCCGGGACCGCCAGCGCCTTCGAGGTTGGCCGCTGCCCGCGCGGCACCCGCGGTGGGTGACGGGTGCCTGCCTGCCTCACGTTAGGCAGTGAACTTCTCTAAGTCCTCAGCCCAGCCTGTGGGAACGCCTAGAGCCGGGCCGCACCCCAGGTGGCGGGGCGGCCGGAGGACGTGCCCGGGCGGGCACACCGCATGGTTGCCGCCAGTGGGGTAAGAGGAAGCCATGCCCGTCCTCGTCGGCACCTCCGGCTGGCAGTACCGTGACTGGCGTGGCGGCCTGTACCCGGCCGGCCTGCCGCAGCGGCGCTGGCTCGAGCAGTACGCCCGCCAGTACCTGACCGTGGAGAACAACGCGAGCTTCTACCGGCTGCCGGCCCGGGAGACGTTCGAGGGCTGGCGGGCCCGGACGCCGGACGGCTTCGTGATGGCGGTCAAGGCGAGCCGCTACCTGACGCACGTCCGGCGGCTGCGCGACCCGGCCGAGCCGGTCGCCCGGCTACTCGAAGCCGCAGCCGGCCTGGGGCCGCGGCTCGGCCCGGTGCTGCTGCAGCTCCCGCCCACGCTGGCCGCGGACGCGGGGATGCTGGCCGCCTGCCTGGCGCAGTTCCGGGCCGCCGCCCGCCGCGCCGGGACCGGTCCGGTCCGGGTCGCGGTCGAGCCGCGGCACCCGTCCTGGTGGTCCGATGAGGTGCGGAAGGTGCTCACCGAGCACGAGGCGGCCCTGTGCTGGGCGGACCGGCTGGGACACGCGGTCACCCCGCTGTGGCGCACCGCGGACTGGGGTTACCTCCGCTTCCACGAGGGCGCCGCGCAGCCCTGGCCGCGCTACGGCCGGCAGGCGCTGCGGTCCTGGGCCGAGCGGCTCCGCGAGACCTGGCCCGCCGACGCCGACGTCTACGTGTACTTCAACAATGACCCGGGCGGCGCCGCCGTGGTCAACTCGGGCGAGTTCGCCGCGGCCGCCCGGCGGGCCGCCCTGGAACCGACCCGGACCCCGCCGCCCGGCAGCGTCCCGCTGACTCCCCCGGTACCGACCTGGTAAGAGCGGGCGGGCAGTGAGCCGGCCGCCCCGCTGCCGTCAGCGGTTGACCGGGAAACCGAGGGTGACGCCGCCGTGGCTGGGGTCCAGCCACCGCGAGGTGACCGCCTTGCCCCGGGTGTAGAAGTGCACCCCCTCGGTGCCATGGACGTGCGTGTCACCGAACAGTGAGGCCTTCCAGCCGCCGAACGAGTAGTACGCCATCGGCACCGGGATCGGCACGTTGACCCCCACCATGCCGGCCTCCACGTCGAATACGAACCGGCGGGCCGCTCCCCCGTCGTTGGTGAAGATGGCCGCGCCGTTCCCGTAGGGGTTCTCGCTGACCAGCCGGACCGCATCGTCGTAGCTGGCCGCCCGGACGACCGACAGCACCGGGCCGAAGATCTCCTCGGTATAGCAGGCCATCGACGGCGTGACGTGGTCGAGCACGCTCGGGCCGAGCCAGAAGCCGTCCTGGCCGCCGCCGATCACCGGGTGCACCCGGCCGTCCACGGCCAGCGTCGCGCCGTCCCGCACCCCGGAGTCGAGGTAGGAGGCGACCCGGTCCCGGTGCGGGCCGGTGACCAGCGGCCCCATCTCGGCACGCTCGTCGCTGCCTGGCCCGACCCGCAGCCGGGCCACCCGCTCAGCGATCTTGGCGACCAGCTCGTCGCCGATCGAGCCCACCGCGACCAGCACGGACACCGCCATGCAGCGCTCGCCCGCCGAGCCGAACCCGGCGGAGACCGCAGCGTCGGCGGCCAGGTCGGTGTCCGCGTCCGGGAGCACGACCATGTGGTTCTTGGCCCCGCCCAGGGCCTGGACCCGCTTGCCGGCCCGGGTGCCGGTCTCGTACACGTACCGGGCGATCGGGGTGGAGCCCACGAAGCTGACCGCGCGCACGTCCGGGTGCCCGAGCAGCGCGTCCACCGCCTCCTTGTCGCCCTGCACCACGTTGAACACGCCGTCCGGCAGCCCGGCCTCGGCCCACAGCCGGGCCAGCAGCAAGGACGCCGACGGGTCCTTCTCCGACGGCTTCAGCACGAACGCGTTCCCGCAGGCGATCGCGATCGGGAACATCCACATCGGCACCATGACCGGGAAGTTGAACGGGGTGATGCCGGCCACCACGCCGAGCGGCTGCCGGATGGAGTAGCCATCCACCCCGGTCGAGACGTTCTCCGAGAAACCACCCTTGAGCAGGTGCGGGATGCCGCAGGCAAACTCGACCACTTCCAGGCCGCGGGCCACCTCACCGGCCGCGTCCGCGGTCACCTTGCCGTGCTCGGCGCTGATCAGCGCGGCCAGCTCACCGGCGCGGGCGGCGAGCAGCTGCCGGAAACTGAACAGCACGCTGGCCCGGCGGGCCAGCGAGGCGGCCCGCCAGGCGGGGAACACTTTCGCGGCGGCGGCCACCGCATCGTCCACCACCGCCGCCGAGGCGAAGTCCACGGTACCGGTGACCTGCCCGGTGGCCGGGTTGTAGATGTCCCCGCTCCGCTGCGCGGCACCGTCCCACTCGCGGCCGCCGATCCAGTGCGTCACATGCTTCGCCGGGCCGGTCACTTGGCCGCCTCCTCGTTGACCGCGCGCAGCGCGTCGGCCAGGATGCCGAGGCCTTCCTTGGCGTCGGCCTCGGACAAGGTCATCGGCGGGGCCATCCGGAGCGCATGCCCGTACAGCCCGCCCTTGCCGATCAGCAGGCCGCGTTCCCGGGTGGCCTCCAGCATCCGGGTGGCCAGTGCCGGGCTGGGCGCGCCGGTCTGCGGGTCGACCAGGTGAACGGCGAACATCAGGCCCTTGCCGCGGACTTCACCGGCGACGGCGAGCGGCTCGGCCGCCTCGCGCAGCCCGCTGATGATCATGCCGCCCAGCTCGGCGGCGCTGCGCTGCAGGTCGTGGGAAAGCACATAGTCCAGCGTGGCGTTGCCCGCTGCGGTGGACAGCGGATTGCCGCCGAAGGTGGAGATGCCGTACCCGGGCAGCCCGTCCATCAGGTCACCGCGGGCGATCACCCCGCCGATGGCCATGCCGTTGCCCAGCCCCTTGGCGAAAGTGATCATGTCCGGGACGGTGTCATGCGCCTCGAATCCCCAGAAATGCTCGCCGGTCCGGCCCCACCCGGTCTGCACCTCGTCGGCGATGAACAGCGCGCCGTTCTCCCGGAGCACCGCGGCGTACTCGCCGAGCAGGCCGTCCGGGGGCATAGTGAACCCGCCGACGCCCTGCACCGGCTCGGCGATGAGGCAGGCCACGTCCCCCGCGGTGGCCGTGGTCAGCACGTGCCGCAGGTCCTGGACGCAGGCAGACCGGTAATCCGCGTCGCTCATCCCCGCGAAGGCGGGCAGGTACCGGTCCGTGCCGTGGAGATAATGCACGCTGAACGGCGCGAGCGGCGTGCTCTTCCAGGCCCCGTTCCCGGTGATCGCGATGACGCCGAACGAGTGGCCATGGTAGCTGTTGCGCAGCGCGAGCACCTGGTTGGAGCGGCGCGCGGCGGTGGCGATCATCAGCGCGGTCTCATTCGCCTCGGTGCCGGAGTTGGTGAAGAACACCTTGGCGTTCTCGATCCCCGACAGCCGGGCCAGCTTCTCGGCCAGCTCCACCTGATGCCGGATGAGGTACAGCGTCGAGGTGTGCACGATGCCGGTGCTCAGCTGCCGCTCGACCGCCTCGCGGACCTCGGGCACGTCGTAACCGAGCATGTTGGTCAGGATGCCGCAGAAGAAGTCGAGGTAGCTGCGGCCCTCGGCGTCGGTGACGCGGCTGCCGCTGCCACTGGCCAGCTCGAGCGGGTCGGCGTAGTACAGCGGGAGCCAGCTGGGCAGGACGCGGCGGTGCCGCTCATGAAGTTCCGACATCCCCCCAGTCTCTCCTGCCTTGCCCGTCCCGTCCCCCGACACATCGTCAGAACTTCCCCCGGTTTCCTGACACTATGATGATCACGACCCACTGAGGCGGGGTGCGGGCAGGGAGGGCACGTGGGGCTGACGGTGGCGGAGGTGCTGCGGCTGGAGGCGGTCCAGCGCGGGGAGCCGCGGGTGCTGGCGGCCGCGGAGCGGCTGGATGCGCCGGTGCGCTGGGTGCACGTGATCGAGCTGCCGGACGCCGCCCGGCTGCTGCGCGGCGGGGAACTCGTGCTGACCACGGGCATCGCGCTGCCCGACCAGGACGACCTGCTCGAGCGGTACGTGGCCGGCCTGGCCGGGGTCGGGGTGAGCGCGCTCGCCGTCGAACTGGGCCGCAAGTACACCGGCGGGCTGCCCGCCGCCCTGGTGCGGGCCGCCCGGGACCGCGCCCTGCCCCTGATCGTGTTCCAGCACGAGGTGCCGTTCATCGGCATCACCGAGGCGGTGCACGGCCGGATCATCGATGACCAGCTGGACCAGTTGCGCGCCTCAGCCCGGCTGCACGAGGTGTTCACCGACCTGGCGGTCGCCGGGGCCGGGCCCCAGGAGATCCTGCGGGAAGCGAGCCTGCTGGCGGGACGGCCGCTCATCCTGGCCGACCTGGCCCACCACGTGCTCGCCTGCGAGCCCGCCGGGGCGGACCCCGCGGGGCTGCTGGCCGACTTCACCGCCCGCTCGCAGGCGGCCCAGTCCGAGGCGGCCCAGTCCGGGGCCGCCGGGCCGGCGGCGCGTACCAGCTATCACGCCGCACCCGGCTGGCTGGTCACCACGGTCGGCGCGCGCGGCGAGGACTGGGGCCGGGTCATCCTGGTCTGCGGCGGCCCCCCGGGGCCGGCCGACACCGTGCTCGTGGAGCGCACCGCCACCACGCTGGCCCTCGGCCGCCTGCTCGCCCGCCAGCAGGAGAGCCTGGAGCGCCAGGCGCACCGTACTTTGATCAGCGCCATCCTGGCGGACCCGGCCGCCGACCCCGGTGACGTGGCCGCCCAGGCCCGGGCGCTGGGCGTGCCGGTCAGCGGCCGCCAGCTCATCGCGATGGTGGTCAGGTCCTCCGGCGGCGGGCCGGCCTGCTGGCCCAGGCCCGGGTGCTGGAAGCGGCCGAGGCGACGGCGGACGCCTGCCGGGCCGAGCGGATCCCGGCCCTGGTCGGATCGCTGGACGACGTGCGCGCGGCCGCGCTGCTGTCGGTGCCCGGCCCGGCGGACCCGGACCAGGTGCTGGCCCGGGTATGCCAGGCGATCCGGCACGGCCTGGCCCGCCGGGCCACCCGGCCCTACGGGATGCCGGGCGGTGAGCCGGTGATCGGCGTCGGCACCCCGGCGGCCACGATGGCCGAGGCCCGGCGCTGCCTGCTGGAGGCGCGGCAGGTCGCGGACGCCGCCGCGGAGGCGCCGGCGGCGGCCGGCGGGCAGCCTTATTACCGGCTGGCCGAGCTGCGGCTCCGCGGCCTGGTCTACCTGCTGGGCGGGGACAGCAGACTGAGCACGTTCGTGGAGCGTGAACTGGGGCCGCTGCTGCGTTACGACGCCGCGCACCACACCGACCTGACCGGGGTGCTGGCCGCCTACCTCGCGGCCGGCGGCAACAAGGCCGCGGCGGCCGGCCGGGCCCACCTGGCCCGGCCGACCCTGTATGAGCGGCTACGGCAGATCGAGCGGATCCTCGGCGTGAGCCTGGACGCGGCGGAATCCCGGTCCTCGCTGCACGTGGCCCTGCTGGCCTACGGCGGGCACCGCTCCCCGGCTGCCGGGGCGCCGGGCGGGAACTGAAATTTCACCTGGCCAGCCTGCGGGCCGGGGCCAGTCCCGGCTGGTCAGCAACCGCCCGGGCGGCCAGGGTGACCGGGGCGCCGCGGGCACCCTGGCCGGGCCGCGCGGGCCGCCTTACCGTGTGGGGCGCGGTCCCCCGGCCGGCACATCCTGTGGGGCGCGCTGGCCGGGCTAGGCGCCCGGCTGCTCCGAGCTGGCCGCGCGCAGCGGCTCCGGCAGCAGGTCCGCCGGGAAGTCCTGGTAGGTGACGGGAACCAGCCAGCGCCGGATGGCCGTCGCCCCCACCGAGGTGTAGTGCGCGTTCGTGGTCGCCGGCCAGCGGCCGCCATGATGCTGCGCCCAGGTGACCGCCACCCCAGTCGGCCAGCCGTTCCAGATCACCCGGCCCACGCCGCGGGCCAGCGCCCGCGCCACCTGGGCCGCGGCGGCCAGGTCAGCCGCCGAGCCCGGGTCGCCGTGGATGCCGCCGGCCAGGTTGCCGCCGAGCCGCGCCAGCACGCCCGGCAGCGCGTCCACCGACGGGTAGGTGATGACCAGGCCACCAGGCCCGAACCGCTCCTCGGCGAGTTCCGGCAGGCCGTCGGCGAAGTCCGCCAGGGTAGCCCGGAACACCTGGGGGGTGGCGGCCCAGGGCCCGCCACCGGGCTGGCCGGCCGCCAGCGGGCTGACGGCGGGGTTCCCGGCCAGCGCGGCGATGGCTGACTCGAACCCGTCATGGATCCGCTCGGACAGCATCGGGCCGCCGGTGGTCGAGCGGATCGCGTCCGCGATGGCCGCCAGCAGGCCGTCGTCCTCCGGGACGAATAGCAGGCCGGGATTGGTGCAGAACTGGCCGACGCCCAGGGTCACCGACCCCGCGTACCCGGCGGCCACCTCGGCCGCCCGGGCCGCGGCGGCGCCGGGCAGCACGACGACCGGGTTGACCGAGCCGAGCTCGCCGTAGAAGGGGATCGGCACCGCCCGCTCGGCACAGATCTGCTGCAGGGCCAGGCCCCCGCGGGCCGAGCCGGTGAAGCCGGCCGCGGTGATGGCCGGGTGGCGCAGCAGCCGGATCCCGGCCGGCACGCCCTGTACCATCCCGAACGTCCCGTCCGGCGCCCCGGCGCTGGCCAGGGCCTCGGTCACGATCCGCGCCGTGGCGGCCGAAGTCTGCGGATGCGACTCGTGGGCCTTGACCACCACCGGGCAGCCGGCCGCCAGCGCGGAGGCGGTGTCGCCGCCCGCCACCGAGAACGCGAACGGGAAATTGGACGCCGCGAACACCGCGACGGGCCCGGAGGGCTGGACGACGCGGCGCAGCCCGGGGACCCCGGTGGCCGCCGGGCTGGTGATCGTGTCGAGGTAGCCGCCGTCGGCCAGCACATCGCCGAACATCCGCAGCTGGCCGGTGGTGCGGGCCACCTCGCCGGTCAGCCGGGCGCTGCCCAGGGCGGTCTCGGTATCGGCCAGCGCGGCGAGGTCGGCGGCCTGGGCGTCCAGCGCATCCGCCACCGCGGCCAGCACCGGGGCCCGGCCATCCGGGCCGAGCCGCTCCCAGCCGTCTGCCGCGGCGGCCGCCGCGGCAGACGCCGCGTCCACCGCGCTGTCGGCGGTCTCCTCTACCGGCTCCCCGGCGGGCTTGCCGGTCCGTGGGTCATATCCCTGGATCATGAACCTTCCGTCCTGTTCACTGCTCAGTCAGCGGGATCGCCGGCGCGCCGGTCCAGATTACGCGGCGGCGTCCCGCTGCCTGCGGGACGTCCGGTGCCGCGGCGGCGCCGGGCCCGGTGTTGCGGTACTCGTAGAACCGGGCGTCCTGCCACGGAACGGCGAACTCGACCAGTTGTGCCACTGCTGCGCGTTGATCGCCGCGGTCAGCCAGGTGTCCCGGATGGTGATCTGGCCGGCCGGGCTGGTGACCCCGGCGCGCCGCCGGCGGTCACGTCGTCGACGACCAGGTCGCAGATGTAGGCCGCGCACCGTCCCGGCGGTGATCAGCGGGGGTCGGGCTCGGGATTCCGGCCGGCCCTGGCCAGGAACCCGAAATCACAGCCCTTGTCCGCCTGGGTCACGTGCTCGCTGTACAGCGCGCCGTAACCACGCTCATACCGAGGCGGCGGCCGCCGCCAGGCGGCGCGGCGCTGGTGCAGTTCCGCGTCGCTCAGCTCCACCCGCAGCACCCGCTCGGCCACGTCCAAGGTGATCAGGTCGCCGGTGCGGACCAGCGCCAGCGGCCCGCCCACGTAGGATTCGGGCGCTACGTGCAGTACGCAGGCTCCGTAGCTGGTGCCACTCATCCGCGCGTCGGAGATCCGCACCATGTCCCGGACCCCCCTGGCCAGCAGGTGGTCGGGGATGGGCAGCATGCCGTACTCCGGCATGCCGGGGCCGCCGAGGGGCCGGCGTTCCGCAGCACCAGCACCGAGTCCGGGGTCACCCCCAGCGCCGGGTCGTTGATCTGCTGCTGCATCTGGTGGTAGGCGTCGAAGACGACCGCCGGGCCGGTGTGCCGTAGCAGCGCGGGATCGGCCGCGATGTGCTTGATGACGGCGCCGTCCGGGGCGAGGTTACCCCGCAGCACCGCCAGCCCGGCTTGGGGCGCCAGCGCCGTACCGGCGTTACGAATAACGTCCTCGTTGTGGACCCCGGCGCCCGCGATCTGCTCGGCGAGCAGCAGGCCGGTGACGGTGATCCGGTCCGTGTGCAGCGCCCCCGGCACCTCGGCTAGCCGGGCCAGCAGCGCGCGCAGCCCGCCCGCGTAGTAGAAGTCCTCCATCAGGTACTGCCCGCCGGGGCGGACGTTGGCCAGCACCGGCACCCGCCGGGAGATCTCGTCGAAATCGTCCAGCGACAGCGGCACGCCGCAGCGGCCGGCCATCGCGACGAGGTGGATGACCGCGTTCGTGGAGCCGCCCAGGGCGAGCACGGTGGCCACCGCGTCCTGGAACGCCGCCGCGGTGAGGATTTTGTCCGGGGTCAGGCCCTCCCAGGCCATCCCCACGATCCGGCGGCCGGTGGCGGTGGCGTTCCGGTAGTGCGCGGAGTCCACCGCCGGGATGGACGCGGCACCGGGCAGCGTCATGCCGAGCGCCTCGGCCGCCGAGGTCATGGTGGACGCGGTGCCCATCGTCATGCAGTGCCCGGGCGAGCGGGCGATGCCGCAGGCCAGGTCGGCCAGCTCGCAGTCGCCGATCAGCCCGGCCCGCTTGTCGTCCCAGTACTTCCACAGGTCGGTGCCGCTGCCCACCGCGCCGCCGCGGTAGGTGCCGCGCAGCATCGGCCCGGCGGGCAGGTAGATGGCCGGGATCCCGGCACTGGCCGCGCCCATCAGCAGGGCCGGCGTGGTCTTGTCGCACCCGCCCATCAGCACCGCGCCGTCCGCCGGGTAAGACCGGAGCAGTTCCTCGGTGTCCATCGCCAGCAGGTTGCGGTAGAGCATCGGGGTCGGCTTCTGGAACGTCTCGGACAGCGTGGCCACGCCGAACTCGACCGGGAAGCCGCCCGCCTGCCACACGCCCCGCTTCACCTGTCCGGCACGTTCCCGCAGGTGCATGTGACACGGGTTCATCTCCGACCAGGTGTTGACGATCGCGATGATCGGCTTGCCCTGGTAGTCCGCGGGGTCGGCGCCAAGCTGGCGCATCCGGGTGCCGTGGCTGTAGGCGCGCAGCCCATCTCCGCCGAACCACCGGTCGCTGCGCAGCGAGCCGCGGGCGGATCCGGGAGGGTCTCCCGCCGGACTGGCACCGCTCATGTATCCGGGCTCCATCCGGTGGCGGTGCCGGGCGGGGGAAAGTGCCGCGCGGCGAACCCGGTGATGTGCCGGCGGAGCAGCCCGGCCGCCCGGTCCGCTTCGCCGCGGCGGGCGGCGGCCAGGACGGCCTCGTGCTCGGCGGCCTCCTGCTCCCAGGACGGGACCTGCGCCCAGGAGAGCGCGGAGATCAGCGCCGTCTGGTCCCGCAGATCGTCCAGCACCTTGACGATCAGGCTGTTGCCGCAGCCCAGGTAGAGCCCACGGTGGAACTCCCGGTTGGCCAGGCTGCGCTGCGCCTGGCCGACGGCAGCGCCCGCCACCGCGAGCGCCCCGGCGGCCAGTGCCCAGCCCGCGGCCCCGCCGGCCGCGGATTCGCGCACGGCCCGGCGCAACGCCTCCGGCTCGACCAGCAGCCGGAGATCATAGATCGCGGCCGCGTCCGCCTCATCGATGGACCGGACCGTGGCGCCGCGGTAGGCACTCATCGTGACCAGGCCCGCTCCGGCCAGCGTCTTGAGCGCCTCCCGGACCGGCGTCTTGGACACGCCGAGCCGCTGGGCCAGTTCGGCCTCCACCAGGCTCTGCCCGGGCCGCAGCTCACCAGCCAGGATGGCGTGCTTGATCGCCGTCAGCACCGCCTCGGTACGCGAGGGGATGGCCCCGGGCATGGCGGGCAAGGTGGCATATGACATCTCATATACGACCGTAGGAGGCACCGCCCGGCAGAGTCAAGGCAGGCCCCGGTACTCAGCGTTGGACGCGCGCACTCCCGCCACGGGCCAGCGCCTCCACCTCGGCCAGGCTCGCCATCGAGGTGTCCCCCGGCGTGGTCATGGCGAGCGCCCCGTGGGCCGCCCCGTACTCGACCGCGGTCGTGAGGTCACCGGCGTTCATCAGGGCGTAGATCAACCCGGAGGCGAAACTGTCACCGCCGCCGACCCGGTCAAGGATCCCCAGGCCGGGGCGGTGGGTCGCCTCGGCGAATTCCCCGCCCGCCCAGGCGACCGCGCCCCAGTCGTTGACCGAGGCCGTCCGCACCGTCCGCAGGGTCGTCGCCACGACTTTCAGCTGCGGCAGCTGGCTGGTCACCTCGCCGATCATCTGCTTGAAGTTCGCGGCGCTGAGGGAGGCGAAGTCCGCCCCGGTGCCCGGCACGTCGAACCCGAGGCAGGCGGTGAAGTCCTCCTCGTTACCGAGCAGCACGTCTACGTGCTCGACCAGCCTGCGGTTGACTTCCTGGGCGCGGGCCTGGCCCCCGATCGCCTGCCAGAGGCTGGGCCGGTAGTTCAGGTCGTAGGAGACGATGGTGCCGTGGCGCTGCGCTATCCGGGTGGCTTCCGCGACCACGTCCGCCGCGGTCGGCGACAGGCTGGCGTAGATACCGCCGGTGTGAAACCAGCGGACGCCGAGCGTGCCGAAAATGTGCTCCCACGGGATATCACCCGGCCGTAGCTGGCTGGCTGCGGTGTGGCCGCGATCGGATACGCCGCGGGCGCCGCGCACGCCGAAGCCGCGCTCGGTGAAATTGAGCCCATTGCGGACGGTGCGCCCGACCCCGTCAAAGGGAACCCAGCGGATGAGCGAGGTATCGACGCCGCCCTGCAGGATGAAATCCTCGGCCAGCCTGCCGATGTCATTGTCGGCGAATGCGGTCACCACTCCGGTCCGCAGCCCGAAACAGCGCCGCAGCCCGCGCGCGACGTTGTACTCGCCGCCGCCTTCCCAGACGCGGAATGAACGCGCCGTCCTGATGCGGAAATCCCCGGGGTCGAAACGCAGCATGACCTCGCCGAGGGAGATCTCGTCGAACCGGCATTCCTCGGCCGGCCTGGTCTCGATGAGAGCCATGAGTTTCTCCTATCTGGCGTCCGCGATCGCCACGGCTTCCGCCGTCAGCTTGGCGATCTCGTCAAACTCCCCGGCGTCGATGAGGCTGGGGGCGACCATCCAGCTGCCGCCAGCCGCCAGCACGGCGGGGTGGCGGAGGTAGCTGGCGAGATTGGCCGCCGTGATCCCGCCAGTCGGAATGAACCTCATCATTCCGAACGGCGCGGCGAGCGCCTTCAGCATGGGAAGTCCGCCCAGCGGCTCGGCGGGGAAGAACTTCACCGTCTCGATTCCCGCGTCGAGCGCGGCCAGCAGTTCGGATGCCGTCGCGACGCCAGGGAAAACCGGCACCGACCTGGCCTGGCAGTGCCGGACGACCTCCAGGCTCAGGCCCGGCGTGACGATGTAGCGGGCGCCCGCATCGATAACCCGGGCCGCCTGGGCGGCGTTCAGCACCGTGCCGGCTCCGACCACCATGCCGGGATCGGCTGCCATCGCCCGGATCGCCGCCTCGGCGGCGGCCGTCCGCAGGGTGATCTCGGCGCAGCGCAGGCCACCGCGCGCGAGCGCCGCCGCGAGCGGCAGCGCGGCCTGCGCGTCGGCGATCACCACCACCGGGAGCAGGCGGGCCGCCGTGATTGCCTCGAGGACTTCCGTCATCATGCCTCCCGACATCCCGCTTCGCCGCCGGCCCGAAACCCGTCTGCATACTACCATGGTAGTATGCAGAGGTCGCGTGATACCCGCGGCCAGTGGCGAGGCGGAAGCGGTATGGCAGGAACTGCATGGTGACATCGGACATCCAGCAGCACGGGCCGGCTCTTTCCAGCCAGCAGTCCAGGGAATCCTCCGTGCGGGGGCAGGTGTACCGCCGGCTGCTGCGCGACATCGTGCAATGCCGGGCCACGCCCGGGCAGCCACTGTCGGAGAAGGAAGTCGCCACCACCCTGGGCGTCAGCCGGACCCCGGTGCGCGAGGCATTCCTGCAGCTCGCCGAGGACGGCCTGCTCATCATCTCGCCGCAGCGCGGCACGGCGGTGGCCAGGATCAGCACCCGTCAGGTCCGCCAGGCCCAGTTCATCCGCGAAGTCCTGGAACGAGCGGTCCTGGCGGTGGACTGCCGGGACATCACCGAGGACGCCTGCGGCGGCCTGGATACCACGCTGTATGCCCAGCGGCAGGCGGCCGCGAGAAAGGACTACGAGGCGTTCTACGACGCTGACGACCTTTTCCATGCCGGGCTCGCGCGGCTGAGCGGCTTCGACGGGGCTGGCCGACTGGCGGGCGGCGCGCGTGCGCACCTCAACCGGGTGCGATGGCTCAGCCTGCCCGAGCCGCATGGCATCGATGCCGCCCTGCGGCAGCATGAGGAGATAGCGTCCGCGGTCAAGGCCGGTGACGCTCAGCGTGCCGACCAGGTGCTCACGGCTCACCTCCGCGCCGTGCTCGGCGCCCTGCCCGCGATACGCGAGCGGTTTCCCGGCTACTTCGACTCAGCCGAGGAAGACCTCCCCGCGCTGCCGGATACCACGGGACTGACGATCAGCTGGCAGGCCGGCCAGGGGCGGGGTGAGACATGAAGATCCGCGACGCCCAGGTGATAGTCACCAGCCCGGGGCGGAATTTCGTCACGCTGAAGGTCACCACCACCGACGGGGTGACCGGCCTCGGCGACGCGACGCTCAACGGCCGGGAACTGGCCGTGGCCAGCTACCTGCGCGACCATGTCGTTCCCCTGCTGATCGGCCGGGATCCGCAGCGCATCGAAGACACCTGGCAGTACCTGTACAAGGGGGCCTACTGGCGGGGCGGCCCCGTCACCATGACGGCCATCGCCGCGGTCAACGTGGCCTTGTGGGACATCAAGGGCAAGATCGCCGGCCTGCCCGTCTACCAGTTGCTCGGCGGGGCCGCGCGGGACGGCGTGCTGGCCTACGGCCACGCCAGCGGGAAAGACCTGCCCGAGCTGTTCGACTCGGTGGAGCGACACCTGGAGCTGGGCTACCGGGCGGTGCGGATCCAGAGCGCGGTCCCCGGCCTCGGCCCGATCTATGGCGTGGGCCGCGGCGTCGCCCCCGGCCGTTACGAGCCCGCGGCCCGCGGCGGACTGCCCGCCGAGGAGACCTGGGACTCGCGGGCCTACCTGCGCCACATTCCTGGCGTCTTCGAGAAGGTCCGGGAGCGCTTCGGCCCGGAACTGCCCCTCCTGCATGATGCGCACCACCGGCTCACCCCTATCCAGGCGGCTCGGCTCGGCCGGGACCTCGAGCCGTACGGCCTGTTCTGGCTGGAGGACGTCACCCCGGCGGAGAACCAGGACGCGCTGCGCCTGGTCCGCCAGCACACCACCACACCGCTGGCGATCGGGGAGGTATTCAACTCGGTCTGGGACTGCGAACAGCTGATCCGTGAGCGTCTGATCGATTACATCCGCACCACCGTCGTGCACGCCGGCGGCATCAGCCACGTCCGGCGGATCTTCGGCCTGGCCGAGGTGTACGGGGTGAAATCCGGCTCGCACGGGGCAACCGACCTGTCACCTGTCTCCATGGCCGCCGCCGTGCACGTCAACCTGGCCATCCCCAACTTCGGCATCCAGGAATACATGCGGCACGAGCCGATCGCGGACGAGGTGTTCCCGCATGCGCACCGCTTCCACGATGGCTACCTGCATCCCGGGGAGGAGCCCGGCCTGGGCGTCTCGATCGACGAGCAGCTCGCGGCGAGGTACCCCTATGCGCCTGCCTACCTGCCGGTCAACCGGCTCGCCGACGGCACCGTGCACGACTGGTGACTGGACGGCTGGTGCGGGCACGGCTGGTGCGGGCACGGCTGGTGCGGGCACGGCTGGTGCGGGCACGACAAGCGACAGAGCACGACAGCAGAAGCAGCAAGGAGCGCTGATGATGGACCCGGACCGATTGTTTCCCGCCGACCCGGCGACCCGGGCCATCGCCCGCGAGCTGTACGCCGAGGTCCGCGGCCTGCCATTGATCTGCCCGCACGGGCACGTGGACCCGGCGCTGCTCGCCGAGGACGCGCCACTGCCCGACCCGGCGGCGCTGTTCGTCGCGCCGGATCACTACCTCACCCGGATGCTGTACAGCCAGGGCGTGCCGCCACAGCAGGTCGGGGTGCCGGACCAGGACGGCCGGGTACAGGTCGGCCCGCGCGAGGCGTGGCGGACCTTCTGCGAGCACTGGTACCTGTTCCGCGGCACGCCGAGCCGGCTCTGGCTGGAGCAGTCCCTCGCCGAGATCTTCGGCGTGACCGAGCGGCTGGGGCCGAGCACCGCGGACGCGGTGTACGACGAGCTGACCGCGAGGATCGCCGAGCCCGCCTGCCGGCCCCGGGCGCTGCTGCGCCGGTTCGGCATCGAGGTGCTCGCCACCACGGACTCCCCGACCGACACCCTGGAGCATCATGCCCGGCTGGCGGCGGACGGCCTGGCCGGCCCGGGGGGGCGACCCCCCGGAACCCCCCGGGATGCCCGACAGGCCCGCATCATCCCGACCTTCCGCCCCGACGCGGTCACCGACCCGGAGCGGCCCGGCTGGGCCGCGGCGGTCGCCCGGCTCGGTGAGCTCACCGGCACCGGCACCGGCAGCTATACCGGGTACCTCGACGCGCTGGCCCGGCGGCGCGAGGACTTCCGGCGGGCCGGGGCGACCGCCACCGATCACGGCCACCCCACCGCGCTGACCGCAGACCTGGATCCCGCCGACGCGGCCCGGCTGTACGACCGGCTGCTGCGGGACGCCGGGAAGGACGGCCCGGACCCCGGTGATGCCGAGCTGTTCCGGGCCCAGATGCTGACTGAGTCGGCGCGGATGTCCGTCGACGACGGCCTGGTGATGCAACTGCACCCCGGCGCGGTCCGCAACCACAACCGGCATCTCGACGCTACGTTCGGCCCGGACTCGGGCGGCGACATCCCCGCCGCCACGGACTACGTGCACGCCCTCCGCCCGCTGCTCGACCGGTTCGGTGACGACCCGCGGCTGCGGCTGGTGCTGTTCACCCTGGACGAGTCGGCCTACTCGCGCGAGCTGGCCCCGCTGGCCGGCGTGTACCCGGCTGTCTACCTCGGCCCGGCCTGGTGGTTCTTCGACAGCCCCGAAGGCATGCGCCGCTACCGCGAGCTGACCACGGAGACGGCGGGGTTCTACAACACGGTCGGGTTCACCGACGACACCCGCGCGTTCCCGTCCATCCCGGTGCGGCACGACGTGGCCCGCAGGATGGACTGCGGTTTCCTGGCCCGGCTGGTGGCCGAGCAGCGGTTGCCCGCCGATGAGGCCACCGAGGTCGCCCGGGATCTCGCCTACCGGCTGCCGAAACGCGCCTACCGCCTGGACGAAGGAGGAACACGATGACCCCGGCACGGTCCCGGCTGCTCATCTTGGCAGCTGGCGATGACATCGCGGTGGCGCTGGACGACCTGGCGCCGGGTGAGGCGCTGGACAGCCCGTCCGGCCCGGAGCCACTGACCGTCCGCGGCCCGGTACCGCGCGGGCACAAGGTCGCGCTGCGCGATGTGGCAGCGGGGGCGCCGGTCCGCAAGTACGGCCAGATCATCGGGGTGGCGGCGGCGCCGATCTCGGTCGGCGAGCACGTGCACACGCACAACCTCGAGTTCGCGCCGGGCAGGCAGGGCGGTGCCACCCCGGCGGACGGCGCGGCGGCCAGCGGAGCGGCGCGCATCCTGCCGGGCAGCGCGGCCGGCCGCACCGCACCGGCTGGCGGGCTGCAGCCGCCGCCCACGTTCGACGGGTTCGTCCGGGCGGACGGGCGGGTCGGCACCCGCAACTACATCGGCGTACTGACCTCGGTCAACTGCTCGGCCACCGTGGCGAAGCTGATCGCGCGCGAGGCCGAGCGCCGTCTGGGCCCGTTCCCGAATGTAGACGGCGTTGTCGCCCTCACCCATGGCACCGGGTGCGGCATGACCGTGGCCGGCGAAGGGATGCAGCTGCTGCGCAGGACGCTGCACGGGTACGCCGCGCACCCGAACTTCGCCGCCATCCTGACGGTCGGGCTCGGCTGCGAGGTCAACCAGCTCGCCGACCTGGACCTGACCAGCGGC
Organism: uncultured Actinomycetes bacterium; assembly: GCA_963829725.1. Classification (GTDB taxonomy): domain Bacteria; phylum Actinomycetota; class Actinomycetes; order Streptosporangiales; family Streptosporangiaceae; genus RYN-230. The sequence goes on from CAWHJW010000007.1 coordinate 213,901, forward strand.
CCTAACCCGGCGGCCACCCTGAGCATCCAGGAGGCGGGCGGCACCACCGCCGCAGTGCGGGCCGGCCTGGACACGCTGGCGGAACTGCTGCCCGCCGCGGACGCTGCCCGCCGCGTGCCGGTGCCCGCCAGCCGGCTGATCCTCGGCCTGGAATGCGGCGGCTCGGACGGCTACTCAGGCATCACCGCCAACCCGGCGCTTGGCGCCGCCGCGGACCTGCTGGTCGGCTGCGGCGGCACCGCGGTGCTCGGCGAGACGCCGGAGATCTACGGTGCCGAGCACCTGCTCATCGCCCGCGCCGCGGAGCCTGCGGTGGCCGCCGCGATCCGGGAGCGGATCGCCTGGTGGGAGGCGTACGCCGAGAAGGACGCCGCGACGCTGGACGGCAACCCGTCGCCCGGCAACAAGGCGGGCGGCATCACGACGATCACGGAGAAGTCGCTTGGCGCCGTCGCCAAGGGCGGCACTACTCCGCTGCGGGCCGTCTACCGCTACGCCGAGCCGGTCACCGGGAGCGGCCTGGTCTTCATGGACACGCCCGGATACGACCCGGTGTCGGTGACCGGCATGGTCGCCGGGGGCGCGCAGGTGGTGTGCTTCACCACCGGGCGCGGCTCGGTGTTCGGCGGCAAGCCGGCGCCCAGCCTGAAGCTCTGCTCAAACTCCGAGACCTACCGCCGGATGACCGAGGACATGGACGTGAACTGCGGCGAGATCGCCGACGGCACCGCCACCGCGGGCACGCTTGGCCGCCGCATCTTCGACCTCGTCCTGGCCACCGCCTCCGGGCGGCGCACGGCCAGCGAGGTGCTGGGGTTCGGCGATGAGGAGTTCACTCCGTGGCAGCTCGGAGTGGTGCTGTGACGCAGCCCTCGGGGTCGTCCGGGATGCCGGGCGGGGACCGCAGGCTCAGCCTCGCCGAACTGCACCGGGTGCCCGCCGCGTCCCGCCCGGCAATCGACCCGCGCCAGCGCCGGGTCCGCCTCGTGCACCTGGGCATCGGCGCGTTCCACCGCGCCCACCAGGCCGCCTACACCGAGGACTGCGGCGACTGGGGAAGCTGCGGCGTGACCCAGCGCAGCCCGCGGGTGGTCGAGCAGCTCGCACCGCAGGACGGCCTGTACACGCTGCTGGTGCGCGACGGCACGGACGCCAGGCCGCAGGTGATCGGCGCGGTCCGCGAGGTGATCTACGGGGGCGCCGACCCGGCCGCGGTGGCCGCGCGGATGGCCGACCCCGAGGTGAGCATCGTCAGCCTCACGGTGTCGGAGAAGGGCTACCGGCATGATCCGGCTACCGGCCGGCTGCGCCTGCGGGATCCGGAGATCGCCGCGGACCTCGCCGGGCGCCCGCCGCGGACGGTGATCGGCCAGCTCACCGCCGGGCTGGCCGCCCGGGCCGCCACGGGCGCCGGGCGGGTCACCGTGTTGTGCTGCGACAACCTGCCGGCCAACGGGCCAACGGTACGCGGCTTCGTGCTGGCGTACGCCGAGGCGTACGCGGCCAGGCACGCCGATGCCGCGGCGCTGCCCGACTGGATCGGCGGGCGGGTCGCCTTCCCGGCCACGATGGTGGACCGGATCGTGCCCGCCACCTCCGACGCGGACCGGGCGGACGTTGCGGCGCTGCTGGGCGTGCGCGATCTGGGCGCGGTGGTGGCTGAGCCCTTCAGCCAGTGGGTCATCGAAGACCGGTTCGCGGGCCCCCGGCCGGCCTGGGAGAAGGCCGGGGCGCAGCTGGTGTCCGATGTCGCGCCCTACGAGAAGGTGAAGCTGCGGATGCTCAACGGCGCGCACTCGGCGCTGGCCTATCTCGGCGGGCTCGCCGGGTATGAGTTCATCACCGGCGCGCTGGGCGACGGTCACCTGGCCGCCTGCGCGCACCGGCTGATGACCGAGGACGCCGCCCCTACCCTGGAGCCGCCGGCCGGGATGGACCTGGACGCTTACCCGGGGCAGGTGCTCCGCAGGTTCGGCAATGGCGCGCTGCGGCACCGGTGCGCGCAGGTGGCCATGGATGGCAGCCAGAAGCTGCCGCAGCGGCTGCTCGGCACGGTCGGGGACCGGCTTGCGGCCGGCCGGACGCCAGTGTGGGCAGCGCTCGCGGTCGCCGCCTGGATGCAGCACGTATGGACCGGGCGCGCGGATGACGGGCGGCCGTTCCCGGTCGATGACCCGCTGGCCGGACTGTTCCGCTCCCGGCTCGCCGAGGCGGGTGCCGGGAGCGCCGGCGGGGCCGGGGAAGGGGCCGGCCAGGCGGGCCAGGTGGCCGGGGCACTGCTCGGCATCCGGGAGGTGTTCGGCGACCTGGCCGAGTCGGCGGTCCTCCGCGAGCTGCTCACCGAGCACCTGGGACGGCTCGCCCGCGACGGTGCCCGCCGCACGGCTGCGGCACTGCTGCCCCGGTAAGCCAGCCGGGGCGCCGGTCCGGGACGCCGGTGCGGGGCGGCTGTCCCGGTAAGCCGGTGCCGGGGCGCGCTCCACCGTAGTACACTTTTCGATGTACTCTTCTTGGAGCTATCAGAGAGAGGCGGGCAGATGACGGGCGACTCGCTCCGCGGCTCCTCAGACCGCAGCATCCTGATCCTGACCAGCCTGGCCGGCTCCCCCAGGCACGGCTACGCGCTGATCAAGGACATTCAGGGCTTCGCCGGGGTCACCCTCGGCGCGGGCACCCTGTACGGCGCGCTGGCCAAGCTGGAACAGGCCGGGCTGGTCGAGCCACTGCCCGCCGACGAGCGGCGCCGCCCGTACCAGATCACCGAGGCAGGCCGGGAGCACCTGCGCGCCCGGCTGGCCGAATCCGCGCGCATCGCCAGCATCGGCCTGGCCCGCATCGCGGCGGCCTCGTCATGAGACGCCGTCCCGGCGGGAGCCGGCAGCCCGGCGGGAGCCCCCAGCCCGGCGCGAGCCGCCGGCGGATGGTGCGCTGGACGCTCGCGCTGTACCCGCGGGCGTGGCGGGCTCGCTACGGCAGCGAGGTGGCCAGCCTGAGCGAGGAACTCATCGCGGAGGGCGACAGCACTCCGTGGCGGGCCGGGCTCGACCTGATGGCCGGCGCGGCCGTCGAACGGGGGCGCGCACTGGCCAGGTCCCGGCGGATCGCGGTGGTCCCGGCCGTGGCCGTGCTCGTGGCCGCGGCCGGGACCGGGTGGGTGGCGGCCCGGCCGCACCCGGCCCGCACCGGCCCGCAGGCCGCGAGCCTGGCCAGCGTCCGGTGCGCGATCGGCCCGGTCAGGGCGATCCGGGTCCGGAAGGCCGGTCGGGCCGCGTCCGGATCGGTCGTCCTGATCCCCGCCCGGCCCGGGGGGAAGCCGGGGTGGGTGCGCGTCGCCGCGGGCCAGGTCCGCCTGAAGCCAGGCCGCTGCAGCACGCTGCCGGTACCGTGCGCGATACCTCCGCCGGCCGGGGCCCGCGCCTTCCCGGGCCCGGCCCTCTGGGTTCCGGGCGGCCCGCCGGGCCGGGTCCGCTCGGCCCCGGCCTTGCTCCGCCCAGCGCCGGGCCTGCCGCACGCGGCTGCTGGCGGGGCCACGATCATCCCGGGCCGGTGCATCGTGCCGCCGTCCCGGTGCAAGCAGGTCGCCCTGCCGCGCGGCGCCACGCGGGCCAGCCTCCCGCCTGGCCCCGGCCGGATCCCCGGCCCGCCGCCCAGCAGGGCCGTCATCCTTCACCCGGGCACCCCCGCCCGGGCACCCTCCGCCCGGCCACGCTCCGCCCGGCGCCCGGTGCCGCCCGGATCCCGGCTGTGCAGTGCATCGTCGCGGCCGGGGTGGCCTGAGGCGGGCGGTCAGCCGGACTTACGGCCGATGCCGCCCCACATGGCGCATGTACAGCCGGAATGGCTCGGCTATGCCGCCAAGCCCAGACTGTACCGCGCCGGGCCCCGTCACGAGTCGAAGCCGAGGCCGAGCCGGTCCAGGGTGCGCAGCCAGAGGCCACGGCGGCCGTCCTGCGAGTCCGCGCGGGCCAGCGCGGAGCGGGTGAGCTGGATGACCGCGGACCGGGCTGGCTCGGGCGGGAACGGGACCGGCTTGCGGCGCACCATGGACAGCGCGGTCCGCTCCGTCCGCTCGCCGCTGAGCAGGTCGAGCATGACGTTGCCGCCGAACCGGGAGGCCCCGACGCCGAGCCCGGTGTAGCCGGCCGCATAGGCCAGCCGCCCGTCATGGGCCGTGCCGTAGAACGCGCAGAACCGCGCGCAGGTGTTGACCACCCCGCCCCACGCATGGGTGAAACTCAGGCCGGCCAGCTGCGGGAAGGTCTGGAAGAAATGGCTGGCCAGGCGCCGGAAGGTGGCGGGGCGCTGGTCCCGGGCGGCGGTGATGAGGCCGCCGTTGTAGTAGACGGCGTCATATCCGCCCCACAGGATCCGGCCGCCGGTGGTCAGCCGGTAATAGTGGAACTGGTTGCCCACGTCGGCGGCGCCCTGCCGGTGCCGCCACCCGAGGGCAGCCCGCTGCGGCGCCGACAGCGGCTCGGTCATCAGGGCGTAGTCATAGACCGGCACCAGGTAGCGCGCGAGCCGGCGGATCAGCGGCCGGTAAGCCCCGGTGCCCAGGCAGGCCTGCGCGGCGCGCACGCCGCCGTGCGGGGTGGCCAGGAGCAGGCCCGCGCCGTCCCGGCTGATCCGGGTCACCGGCGAGCGCTCGTGGATCCGCACCCCGGCGGCCAGGCAGGCCCGGCGCAGGCCCCAGGCCAGCCGGGCCGGGTCGACCAGGGCACAGCCGCTGGTGTCCCACAGGCCGCCCAGGTAGCTGGGTGAGTCGATCTCGGCCCGGACCCCGGCGGTGTCCAGCAGGACCGGGCGCTCGCCGACCCGGCCCGCGAGCTCAGCGGCGTGCTCCAGGCCGGCTAGCTGCCAGTCCCGGGTGGCGATGGTCAGCTCGCCGGTCCGCTCGAAACCGCAGTCGATGGAGTAACGGGCCACCGTGGCCGCGATCTCGTCCAGGTTCTGCTGGCCGAGCCGGTGCAGCGCGGGCATCTCGGCGCCGAACCGGTCGAAGCCATTGGCCAGGCCGTGGGTGAGGCTGGCCGAGCAGAAGCCGCCGTTGCGGCCGGACGCCGCCCAGGCCACGGTGCGTCCCTCCAGCAGCACCACGTCACGCGCCGGGTCGCGTTCCTTGGCCAGCAGCGCGGTCCACAGGCCGGTGAAGCCGCCGCCGACCACCGCCAGGGCGGCCGTGGTCTCGCCGCGCAGCGCCGCCGCGGGGGAGGGCGCGTCCGGCCGGTCCAGCCAGAAACTGGCCGGCCGCGCGCCCCGGAGCGCCTCGGCGGCCGGCCCGGATCCCAGGGCGGCGGCAGGCTCAGCCGCTGATGACCGGGTTGAAGATCGACTCATAGACGGCCTGGAGTTTCCCGCTCACGTCGGCGTAGTTGTACAGCCGCCGGTAGTCCGCGGCCGACGGCCAGACCAGCTCGCTGGTGGCGACCTCGTGCAGCAGCCGCCGGGTGGGGCCACTGGCCCGCGCCGCGTCCCGGGCGATGATGGGCCGCGCGGCGGGCACCGCGCTGATGTAGTTGATCGACTCGGTGAGCTGGGCCGCGATCTCGGGACGGTAGTACCAGTCCATCAGCATCATCGCGTCCACCGGGTTCTGCGCGTACTTCGGGATCACCATGTTGTCGGTCCACAGCGTGCCGCCCTCGTCCGGGATGACGAACCGCAGGTCGGTCCCGGAGGAGAGGTTCTGCTGGAAGACGTCCCCGGACCAGGCCATGGAGATCCAGGTCCGCCCGCTGGTCAGCTCGTCGATGTAGGACTGCTGGTAATAGCCGCGGACCTGGCCCGCGTCGCGCTGCCTGGTGAGCGCCGCGGCCGCCGCACGCCAGTCGGCCGGGGTGGACGTCTCCGGGTCGATGCCCAGCTTGAGCATCCCGACATTGCCCACGTCCTGGATGTCCGCGAGCATCCCGACCCGGCCGTGATAGGCGGGGTTCCACAGCTCGCCGATGCTGGTGACCGGGGTCTGGATGAACCGGGGGTTCCATGCGATGCCGGTGGTCCCGGACGCCCACGGGACGCTGTAGGCATTGCCCGGGTCGAAGGACCGGTGCTGGAACTTGGCCGACGCGTACCGGTGGAAGTTCGGCAGCAGGCTCTGGTCCAGCGTGATCAGGTCACCCTGGGTGAGCAGCTGGGAGAACCAGAACCCGTTGGTGATCACCATCAGGTCGTACCCGATGGGCTCGCCGGCCCGCAGCAGTGGGGTGATCTTGCTGACCCAGGAGGAGTCCTCCTGGATGACCTCGGAGTAGCTCACCCCGATCCCGGTCGCCGCGGTGAACTCCTGGAGCGTCTTACGGCCGGTGTCGATGTACAGCGGCCAGTTGGCGAAATTGACCTGCCCGTGCTTCCGCTGCCGGGACCAGAAGCTGGCCACCGGGTTCTGCGGATGCGGCACGGAGGGCAGCGGGGCTCCCCCGCTGCACCCGGCAAGAGCCGCCCCGGCGGCGGCCAGCCCGGCCAGGGCCAGGAAGTCGCGGCGGCGCGGGCCGGCCGACTGGCCCCCCCGGGGAGGAGCCTGCCAGCCGCCGCGGCGCCTGGCCGCTGTCATCCGCTGCCGGTCACCACGCGATCAGGCCTCGAACCCGGCCCGTCATCCGCATCGCCGGGGTCCTGCCGCGCTCGCGGGGCGCGTCCGTGTCGGTCATCCGGCGCATATCCCTCGTCTCAGGCCCTCAGGTCCCCCCAGCCGGTGCCCGTGCACCACGCTGCGCGTCGGGCCTTGGCCGGCCTGGCTAACCAGGCAAATAGCTTTTTGCGGTCAGGTGACCCGAGCCTGGCAGACCGATTCCGCAAAATCAACCGAATCAGTCGCCATGAAGAGGGTTATCGACGGATTCGGTTACGCGACGGGACGAGGAATGCTCACTGGCCCAGGTAGCTCATCACGTGCTTGATGCGCGTATAGTCCTCGAACCCGTACATGGACAGGTCCTTGCCGTAGCCGGAGTTCTTGAACCCGCCGTGCGGCATCTCCGAGGCGAACGGAATGTGCGTGTTGATCCAGACCGCGCCGAAGTCCAGCCGCCGGGCCAGCCGCATGGCCCGGCCGTGGTCGGAGGTCCAGACGCTGGCGGCCAGCCCGTACTTGACCCCGTTGGCGTAGCGGACCGCCTCCTCCTCGGCGCCGAACCGCTGCACGGTGATCACCGGGCCGAAGATCTCGTCCTGGATCATCTCGTCGTCCTGGCGCAGGCCGGCCACCACCGTGGGCGCGAAGCAGTAGCCGCGCTCGCCCACCCGGTGGCCGCCGGTGACCAGCCGGGCGTGGTCCGGCGCCCGGTTCAGGAACCCTTCCACCCGGGCCAGCTGGACCGGGTTGTTCAGCGGGCCATAGTCCGCGTCCGGGACGTCGAGCCCGCCCACCGTGGTGCGCCGGGCCTGCTCGGCCAGGGCGTCGGTGAGGTCGTCGGCGACCGACGGGGCGGCCAGCACCCGGGTGGCGGCGGTACAGTCCTGGCCCGCGTTGTAGTAGCCGGCGCCGGCGATGCCCTCCGCGGCGGCCGCCACGTCCGCGTCATCGAACACCACGACCGGCGCCTTGCCGCCCAGTTCCAGGTGGACCCGCTTCAGCCCGGCCGCGGCGGCCTGGGCGACCTGCATCCCGGCCCGCACCGAGCCGGTGATCGATACCATCTGCGGGATGTCGTGGCTGACGAGCGCACGGCCGGTGTCAGCATCTCCGCACACCACGTTGAGCACGCCGGGGGGCAGGAACTCGGCGGCGATCTCGGCGAGCAGCAGCGTGGAGACCGGGGTGGTGTCGGAGGGCTTGAGCACCACGGTGTTCCCGGCGGCCAGCGCGGGGGCGATCTTCCAGATGGCCATCATCAGCGGGTAGTTCCACGGGGTGACCTGGGCGCAGACCCCGACCGGCTCGCGCCGGATCATCGAGGTGTGGCCGCGCACGTACTCCCCGGCCGCGCTGCCGGCCAGAATGCGCGCCGCGCCGGCGAAGAAGCGCAGCTCATCGGCACACGGCGGGAGTTCCTCGGCCATGGTCAGCGCGACCGGCTTGCCGGTGTTCCGGCACTCCGCCTCGACCAGCCGGGCGGCCTGCGCCTGCACCGCGCCCGCGATCTTCAGCAGGGCGAGGCTGCGCTGCGCCGGGGTGGCATCCCGCCACGCCGCGCGGGCGGCCTCGGCACTGCGCAGCGCGGCGTCCACGTCCTCGGGCCCGGAGACCGGCGCGCGGGCGTAAGCCTCCCCCGTACTGGGATCGACCACCTCGCTGCTACGCCCGGCCGCCGCCGGGACGTGCTGCCCGTTGACGAAGTTGCTCAGTTCCTGCAGGCCGGCGTGCGGGCTCGTGGCTGCCGTCAAGGTCCCTCTCCCCTTGAGAAATCGCGGGGCGCGGTGCTGGTAACGGGAAGTTGCCCAGATCGCACCGATGCCTCCGACCCTCGCAGAGAAAGCATTCACATACAAGTGAATTCGTGGCATATAACATGTATAGCAACGAAATCAGTTGACACGCTGGGCAGGCATGGCACGATGGCAGGCGAAGGAGGACCGCATGGTTCACAGCCCCGGAGCGCCCGGCACGCCCGGCGCGCGGAGCGGGGTCCAGCCCGCGGCCAGCCGTAACGGCCGGGCTCATGCGCGCGTGCCGTCCGGCGCCACCCTGGATGACCTGTCCAAGCGGATCATCGAGCAGCTCCAGGAAGATGGCCGCCGCTCCTATGCCGCCATCGGCAAGGCGGTCGGGCTGTCCGAGGCGGCGGTCCGGCAGCGGGTGCAGCGCCTGGTGGATGCCGGGATCATGCAGATCGTCGCGGTCACCGACCCGCTCATGCTCGGCTTCAGCCGGCAGACGATGATTGGCATCAAGTGCGGCGGTGACCTGGAGCAGGTGGCCGACCACCTGGCCGCCATGCACGAGATCGACTACGTGGTGATCACGTCCGGCTCGTTCGACCTGCTGGTCGAGGTCGTCTGCGAGGACGACTCCCACCTGCTGGAGATTCTCAGCCGGGTGCGCTCAGTGCCCAGCGTGATCAGCACAGAGACGTTCGTGTACCTCAAACTCCGCAAGCAGACCTACGGCTGGGGGACCAGATGACCACGCCAAGCCACCCGGCGTACCCGGACCACCCGGGCCGCGCCGACGGCGCCATCCCGCAGGGGCAGATCGATCCGATGGGCCCGGCCTCGGCCACCGACGGCAGCCTGGGCTCCGGCGGACCCGCCGACCTGGCCATGCAGGAGGCCGCGCGGCGGCACCTGTGGCTGCACTTCACCCGCATGTCGTCCTATGCCGGCGCCGACATGCCGGTGATCGTCCGCGGCTCCGGGCAGTACGTGTACGACCAGAAGGGCAAGCGCTACCTGGACGGGCTGTCCGGCCTGTTCGTCAGCCAGATCGGGCACGGCCGCCGGGAAGTGGCCGAAGCCGGCGCGCGGCAGGCCGCCGAGCTGGCCTATTTCCCGCTCTGGTCGTATGCCCATCCCCGGGCGATAGAGCTGGCCGAGCGGCTGGCCACGCTGGCGCCCGGTGCCCTGAACCGGGTGTTCTTCACCACCAGCGGCTCCGAAGCGGTGGAATCGGCCTGGAAGCTGGCCAAGCAGTACTTCAAGACCACGGGCGAGCATGGCCGGTACAAGGTGCTGAGCCGGGACATCGCCTACCACGGCACCTCGATGGGGGCGCTGGCCATCACCGGGCTGCCCGGGATCAAGCACCCGTTCGAGCCGCTGCCGGCCGGCGGGGTCCGGGTGCCGAACACGAACTTCTACCGGGCTCCCGGCTTCGTCGCCGACGACCTCGGCGCGTTCGGGCTGTGGGCCGCCGACGAGATCGAGCGCGCCATCCTGCGCGAGGGCCCGGAGTCGGTGGCGGCCGTCTTCCTGGAGCCGGTGCAGAACTCCGGCGGCTGCTTCCCGCCGCCCCCCGGCTACTTCGCCCGGGTCAGGGAGATCTGTGACCGCTACGGCGTGCTGCTCGTCTCCGACGAGGTCATCTGCGCGTTCGGGCGGCTCGGCCACTACTTCGGCTCGCAGCGCTACGGATACCAGCCGGACATCATCACCTTCGCCAAGGGACTGACCTCCGGCTACGCCCCGCTCGGCGGCATGCTGGTCAGCGACCAGCTGATGGAGCCGTTCAGCAACGGGTCGGCCACCTTCCTGCACGGGGTGACCTTCGCCGGTCACCCGGTGTCGTGCGCGGTGGCCCTGGCCAACCTGGACGTGTTCGAGAAGGAAGACCTGCTGGGCAACGTCCGCGCGAACGAGGCGGCGTTCCGGGCCACCCTGGAGAAGCTGGACGACCTGCCGATCGTCGGCGACGTCCGCGGCGACGGGTACTTCTACGGCATCGAGCTGGTGAAGGACAAGGCCAGCCGGCTGACCTTCGATGAGGATGAGTCCGAGCGGCTGCTCCGCGGGTTCCTGTCCCAGGCCCTGTTCGACGCCGGCCTGGTCTGCCGGGCCGACGACCGCGGCGACCCGGTGATCCAGCTGGCGCCCCCGCTGACCTGCGGGCCCGAGCACTTCGCCGAGATGGAGCAAATCCTGCGCAGCGTCCTCACCGAGGCCTGGACGCGGATCTGAGTACGGCTCCCCGGCTCCGGCGGGGTGCAGGATGGATGGTGCGGGTCAGTACGGATGACCCCGCCACGGCAGGGGTAGTCGGGAGCCGGTGGAGTACTTCCTTGGCGCGATAGCAGCGGTCCTGCTCGGCACAGGGTTCGTCCTGCAGCAGGACGCTGCTCAGCGTGTCCCGAGAACGGACTTCCTCCGCCTCCGGCTGTTCGCGGACCTGGTCCGGCAGCGCCGCTGGCTGGCCGGGATCGGCGTCATGGTGGCAGGCCAGCTGCTGTCGGCCTGGGTCATCGGGCACCTGGTGCTGGCCCTGTCCGAGCCGCTGCTGGCCACCAACCTCCTGGTCGCGCTGGCGCTGGCCGGGCGCATCAGCGGCCAGCGCGTCCGCCGGGGTGAGATCCTCGGGGCGTTCGTCCTGCTGGCCGGGGTGAGCGCGCTGTCGGTGGCCCGGTCGGTGGCCTCGGTGCAGGAATCGGTCGGCTCCCCCGCCTACTGGCCCTACGCGGGGGCGGCGATCGCCGCCGCCGCGGCCTGCTTCGCCGAGCTCGGCCGGAGACGACGTGGCGATGTCCGGGCCGTGCTGACCGGGACCGCGGCCGGGCTGGTGTTCGGCATCCAGGACGCGCTGACCCGGGTCACCGTCAACTCCATGGGCAGCCTGCACGAGATAGCGACGCTGCTGACCAGCTGGCCGGCGTACTGCCTGATCGTGGTGGCCGTAACCGGCCTGTGGCTGATGCAGAGCGCCTTCAACGCCGCGCCGCTGCACGCCTCCCTGCCCGGTATCACCGCCGCCGAGCCGGTGTCCGGGATCATTCTCGGCATCGTGGCGTTCCGGGAACGGGTGCCGGCCTCCGCGCCGATGATCGCGCTCCAGGCCGCCGGGCTGGTCGCCCTGGTCATCGGGGTGATCATGGTGGCCCGGGCGCCCGCGCTGTCCAGCCTCAGCGGCCGCGCGCACGGGCGCCCGCCGGCCGGCCGGAAGGGCCGCATATCTCCGAACGGCTTCCCGGGGGCGGCGGCCCGCGCCAGCTTCCCCGGGGGCGGCCCGCCGGGGGCCGGGAACGCCCCGGCCGCCCCGGGAGGCCTGCTCAGCCCGGGTGGCCCCGGCGCCAGCCCGGAGACCAGCCCGGCCAGCCCGGACGACTGACCGGCCTGCGCCGGGCCCACAGGTCACCGGGCATCCCCGCCGGCCGGCCGGGGCCACGCCCGGCGGGTGGACGGTAACTGTTCGATTACATGGTGTAGTTAAGAGGCGACGCTCGGCAAGCTGGTGCCATGCGCTTAGTTCCCGGGAATCCCGGACGCGCCGGCCCGCGCGGGCCCCGGCGCGGCAACCGGATCTGGCTGGTCACCAGCATTCTCACGGTGGCCACGCTGACCGGCGTGGCCCTCCGCTGGTCCACGGCCGGCTGCGGCCCGGCCGCGGCCGGGGTGGCTCCGGCCGCGACCGGGGCCATCAGCATGGCCAGCGGCACCAGTCCGGCGGCCGTGACACCGGGCGGCCAGCCGCATGCCCCGCCGGCCCCGCCGGCCGAGGCGGCCCCGCCGGCCGCGCGGCCACGCTCGGCCACGCCGTCTTCTACGACCCCGGCCGGGTGACGGGTAGCTGCGCCCTGGGGCCTTTCCCGGCCGGGGGATGGTACGCCAGCCTGCCTCCGGCCAGCTACGCCGGGGGCACCGCCTGCGGCAGTTACCTGACGGTCAGCGGCCCATCCGGAACCGTCCGGGCCGAGGTGGTGGACCTGTGCGCGGAATGCGCCGCGGGCACGATCGACCTGAGCCGGGCCGCCTTCGAGCGCATCGGCGACCCGCGCACCGGAACGGTGCCGGTGCGCTACCGGGCATTCCGGAACCCGCCCCTGCCCGGCCCGCTGGCCCTGCGTATTGCCGTGGCGGGTGGCCGTGCGCCGCTCGCGATCCAGGTGCTCAACCACGGGAACCGGCTGGCCGCCGTGGCCGTGCGGATCACCCGCGCTGGCCCCGCGGCCCGCGGCACCTGGGTCCGCCTGGTGCCGCAGCCGGACGGGTACTGGGCCTGGCCGGCCGGGCAGGCGGGGCGGGTCCCGCGCCGGGCCAGCATCCGCGTCACCGACGTGCTGGGGCACCGGGCCGTCCTGCCCGGCGTGCCGCTGACGGCGGGCGGCCCACGGAACCGGCGGATCCTGCGCAGCCGGGTGTGGGTGTACCGGCCCGGCGGGACCCGGCCAGCCCGGCCGGCCCGCGCCAGCGCGGCCCGGACGCCCGCTGCGGCGTGCGGTCCGCCCAGCGCCTGACCCGCGGCGGGCGCCCACCACCCACGCCGGGGGCGGCGCAGGATGGCTCATAGGCTGGCTGATGACACCGCGGAGCCGCCCCGGCCCCCGGTGGCAGGCTCGTGGCGGTGAGGAGGCCGGGCAGGCCGCGGAATTCCAGGTGCTCTTCACCACCTCGGCGCAGACCGTCACCGGGCGGAACCTGGCCCGGGACAACAGGATCGCGCTCAGCGTGGACGATCCGGCCCCGCCCTACTCGTTCGCGGTCCTCGAGGGCACCGCCGAGTTCAGCGACGACCCGGTGGAACTGATCGTCCGGGTGACCCTGGCCCGCATCGTGGCCCAGCGCGACATCGCGGAATGACCGGCCGCCGGGGCCGGGCATGTCGGCTTATGCCCGGACCTGTGCCATTAAAGCATTACCTGACGATGGTAATGAGGCATCAGTTTTGTGCCGCGGACAAGCGGGAAAGTACCGCGTATGCCCACGGACAGGTCAGCGCGACGGGTTCTCGCATTTGCCCTCGGCGCCGCTGCGCTTTTCGATATCACTGGCGCAGTTATCTACCGGGCACTCCGTAGCCAGCTTCCGGAGACCGGGCAGGCGCCACAGGAAGGGCCATTCCAGGCCGCCACGGCAATAATCCAGGATGCGCATTCTGAGGTGCTCATGCGCGCCAGCCGGCGGAGCGGCACGGGCGGGCCGGCATGACCGATCACGAGCCTGGGGTCAAGGGCGGCCAGCAGCCTGAACCGGGCGCGGCATTGCCGGGCCTGCCGGATCAGGCCGGGAAGCTTCCGGCCGGTCCCGGCCCGGCGGGCGGGAAGCAGCGTGGCCTGCCGGGCTCCGCCAAGCAGGCCAGCATGCCCGGCCCGCCGGGACACGGGACGTTGCCGCCCATGCCGGCTCCGCCGAAGCTGCCGGGCCAGCCCGCGGCGCCCGGACTTCCGGGACCGGCTGCCCCGGCGTCCCTGCCCGGCGCGCCCAGCCCATCGGTGCCCGCGGCCCCGCCCGGACCGGACGGCGCGCCCGGACCGGACGGCGCGCCCGGACCGGACGGCGCGCCCGCGCTGCCGTCCCTGCACGATCAGCCCGCCCCACTGGCCGCCACCGCACCGGTCAGCCGGGCCGGGACCGGCGCGCCGCTGCGCCCGGTCCCGGATGCGGGGCCGCCGGCCGCCCCGCACGGGGCTGGCCCCGGCGGCCCGGCGGCTGGCGCACCGGGCGGGGACCCGGCCCGCGCCGACCTTGAGCGGCTGGCCAGCATGGTGTCCGAGCGGATGGCAGCGGACCGCGCCGGGGCGCACGCGGACCCGCCGCCGCAGATGCCGTCGGTCGAGGAAGCGGTGCTGCTGCGCGAGAAGGCGCCCGAACTCTACGATCTCTGGCTCAAGATCGCCCAGGACAGGGCGACCACGGACAACTACGTGCAGCGGGCGCCGTATGAGGTGCCGGAACGGCTGGCGCACAGCGGGCGGCCGCGGGCCCTGAGCGCCATGGTCGTCGTGCTGGCGTTCGGCGGCTACCTGGCCTCGCTGGGCGGTCCCGGGCCCTACATCGGCGGCGTGATCGCCATCCTGGACCTGCTGATCATGCTGGCGCTGTTCTTCGGGCTGCGCCCGGAGCACCTGAGCGAGCCGGGCCGGCCCCGCAAGCGCCGGTTAACCCGCCGCCGTGCCGCAGCAGCCCGGGCCGGGACCTGACCCCGGCCCGGGCTTGCCGGCCCCGCAGACGACAGCACCCCGGGCGCTACCGCGCCCGGGGTGCTGTCTGGCAGGCCCGGCTACAGCCGGCTGGCCTGCTTTGCTGCCGAGCCGGCACAGCGCCCGCTGGCCTGCGGGTTGCTCAGCACCGGGCTGATGATCGTCCCGCCGTACCGGGCGATGTCGGGCGTGCCGTACTGCGCATCGCCGCCGAAAGCGGTGCGGGTCTGGCCCGGGATGACATCACCGAAGTTCCACAGGCAGCCCCGGCTCAGCGACCAGAACGGGTAGAACTTCGCGCCCCCGGGAGGCACCGCGCACCCGCCACCGGTCGTGACGTCGCAGTTGGCCTCGGACCCGGCGATATCGGTCTCGAACTGTATCTGCGGATAACTCCTACCGTGAGAGAAAGGCCCTATATAGGCGAACGGCGTCGGATGGTTCGGTGAGCCGTCCGGCCAGTCGTGGATATAGGGGCTCCCGTCGAAATCGAGGTCTCCGTTCTGGAACAAGTTATCCTGGCAGCCGGCTATCGGCCAGCTTAGTTTCTCCGGGGTGCCGTTGACGTACACCGTCCGCGGGCCCGCGGGCACGCAGATCATGTCGGAGAACTCACACAGCGCACCGGAGTTGAAGTTGTTGCTGGGACACGCCGCGCCGCCCTCCGTGGTGGCGTTCTGGCATATTCCGGTACTCGGGTCACACGGGCCCTCTCCCACCTTGCCCGCGCCCTCGAAGCCGCCGACGCAGGTCTGCGCGGTGCTCGGGTCGCTGAAGGACTGGCCGCCGGGGTACTGCGCGGTGAAGGCTAGCGGGTTGGTGATCGAGGAGCACGGCTCGAAGTGCCCCATCTCCTGCTGCATCAGCACGCCGCCCTCGAGCGCCGCCCAGGGCACCTGGTTCTGCTGCCGGGCTGTGTTGTACTCCGGGTGGAAGTTGAACCGAGTGCCGGCGCAGGTCTTGTAGTTGGTGTTCATGAATCCGTTCTTGCCGCTGGCCACGATGTACCCGGTCTTGTGCGTGGTCAGGTCGGTCACCGCGGCAAGCAGCCCGTCCGGCGTGTCGCGGAGGGTGGTGGACACCACGTCACCCGGGTTCATCAGCAGCGTCTGCGAGTTGGGCGTGAACGTGCTGACGTCCGCCAGCTGCGGGCTCGGCGGCCCGGCGGGGACGCCGTTGCGCTGCAGGAAGGCGAAGTTGACCGGTTCCTCACACGCGGCGTTGATGTTGACGAAGTTGAACTCGGACTCCAGGCTGTCGATCGTCAGCGCCGCGCACCAGTGGGTGGCGTCACAGCTCGGCGCATCGACGAACGGGCCGTAGCCGGGCGGGTAGAACTGGAGCTCCAGGAATGCCGACCCGGCCGCGTTGGGGTCGCTGATGCCGCCGCTGTTGGAGTCACTGTCCGGCTTGCACGGGTTCTGCGGGTAAGAGCCGGGGTCGCAGATCGGCAGCCCGAACCAGGGCGCCGGGCTCAGCTCAGCATAGTCGCTGACCGTCTTGCCGTTCGGTGAGACGGTCGGCGTCCCCGCCGGGTCCCGGCTCAGCCGGTTGACGTAGGTGAAGTCATTCCCGCTGCCCGGGGCACTGGAAATGAACTTGACCGACGGCTCGTCATGCCCGACGTACGTGCCGTTGTCCTCAAAGCGGCCGCCCCAGGTGCCGCGCGGGTCGGTACACAGGCCGCCGAGGTCTGCCTTGACATCCTTGTACTTGGTGCTGTGCCCGTTGCAGTCGAGCATGTTCACCGGGTTCGGGGCCACGGCCGTGGTGGCGCCCGGCGCGGCCGCTTGATTGGAAGCAGCGCTGGCCGCGAGGCTGCCTCCGGTCGCCGTCCCGACGATGACGATTAATGATCCGCCAACCGCGCACAGTCGCGCCCACCGCTTGCCCATCGTGGTCCTTCCGCCAGGTCCTGAGAACGCACTATCGACATGGGAACGGCTACGACAGGGGCCGGGTCCTGGCTCCTGCGCAACCGCTCGGAGCCCGTCCCGCGAGCTCTGCCTGACGTCCTAGTGGTTCGGTGAGGTTACTGTCAACAGATGTTCAGCTAGTTCATGCTCAGACAGGAAATTTTGCGTTTCTCAGCCGCAGCCCGGCTCACCCGCGGGCCAGTCGGCTACCTGGATCACTCTGGGCTTCGAAGCCGGGGATGCTGGGACAGAGCAACTGGCGGGCCGAGGCGCAGGCATGCGGGCGGCAGCGGCCTGTCCGGGGCCGCCACCGGACCGGCCGGCGTAGGACCGGGGAGGCCGAAAACGGTGCGGGCCGGCCCCGGCGGGGCCGGCCCCGCATCGGGCGCGTTTCCTGCGGTCAGACCGGGCGGACCTGCTCCGCCTGCGGCCCCTTTGGGCCCTGGCCTGCGGTGAATTCAACCCTCTGGTTCTCCTGCAGGCTGCGGAAACCGTCGGCCTGGATGGCGGTGTGGTGCACGAAGACGTCGGCCGTGCCGTCATCGGGGGCGATGAAGCCGTACCCCTTGTCAGCGTTGAACCACTTCACGGTGCCCTGAGCCACGTACTCTCTCCTACTCCGGCGATAGTCGGGATCCACGGATGTGCTTCCCGGGTTGCTGCGACAGTCTGCCCTTTCGAAGGCGGGACTCTCAGTGATTCACGACGCCCGGCCGTCCCCGTCACACAGGGCCGGCCCCGCTTCACGAACTTCGGCTACAACCGCGACTATTGAACACCATGCCGGCGACGATTGCCGTCCGCTCGGCTGGTTGTCACTTTCTGCCCGCGTTCCGGCCCCTTAGCGCTCTTTCCCGGTCCGGTGCTGGTCACCAGCCTCCCGCGGGCCTGGACGGCGGCCGGCCGCCCCGTTGACCGCAGGCCCAATTGTGCGGAAAACTGCTCGATACGGTGCTAGCAGCGCGGAAACAGTTGCCTGTGTCCGCGACAGCAACCGAATGAGTTGACCAGGAACCGCGGAGCCTCTGTGATGAACGACCGGCGAACCCCGCTCAGCCCGATCGACCGGGAGCGGCTGGCGGAACTGACCGACCGGGAACTGCGCCGGTTCGCTGACGAGCACCCGGTGTCCGCGGAGCTGTTCAGCCGCGGGCAGCGCTCCCTCATCGGTGGCGTGCCGATGCCCTGGATGATGCGCTGGGCGGGCGGGTTCCCGCCGTTCGCGGCCAGCGCGGCGGGGGCCCGCCTGACGGACGTGGACGGGCACGAGTACGTCGATCTCTGCCTGGGCGACACGGGGGCGATGACCGGGCACGGGCCGCCGTCCGTGCTGGCCGCGATGGCTGCCCAGGGACAGCGGGGCATGACGACCATGCTGCCGACCGAGGACGCGATCTGGGTGGCCGAGGAACTGGGCCGCCGGTTCGGGGTGGCGCACTGGCTGTTCACGCTGAGTGCCACGGACGCCAACCGGGCGGCACTGCGCATCGCCCGGCAGATCACCCGGCGGCCCAAAGTGCTCGTCTTCAGCTACTGCTACCACGGCTCGGTGGACGAAACGTTCGCGGTGCGCGGGCCCGGCGGCGCGACTGTCTCCCGCGAGGGCAACGTGGGGCCGCCGGCCGACC
Organism: uncultured Actinomycetes bacterium; assembly: GCA_963829725.1. Lineage (GTDB taxonomy): Bacteria > Actinomycetota > Actinomycetes > Streptosporangiales > Streptosporangiaceae > RYN-230. The sequence goes on from CAWHJW010000007.1 coordinate 231,949, forward strand.
CGGCGCAGACCACGGTCGCGGTCGAGTTCAATGACACCGGCCAGCTGGAAACGGCGCTGGCGGACCGCTCCGTCGCCTGCGTGCTGGCCGAGCCGGCCATGACCAACATGGGCATCATCCTGCCCGGCCCGGGCTACCACCAGGCGCTCCGTGAGATCACCCGGGCCACCGGCACGCTGCTGATCATCGACGAGACGCACACCCTGTCGGCTGGGCCTGGCGGCAGCACCGCGGCCTGGGGGCTGGAACCGGACATGGTCACCATGGGCAAGGCCATCGGGAGCGGCGTGGCCTCCGGCGCGCTGGGCGTATCCGGGGACGCGGTTGGCCAGATGCTGGCCCAGGTGGACGCGGACTACGAGGACACCGGCGGCGTCGGAGGGACCCTGGCCGGCAACGCGCTCTCCCTCGCGGCCATGCGGGCCACGCTGGGCACGGTGCTCACCGCCGGGGCCTTTGAGCAGATGATCCCGCTGGCGGGCCGGTTCCGCCTGGGCGTCGAGGACGTCATCGGGGAGGCCGGACTCGGCTGGCACGTGACCCAGCTCGGCTGCCGCGCCGAGTACCGCTTCGAACCGGAGCCACCGCGCAACGGCACCCAGGCCCACCAGGCGGCCGACCCGGCCCTGGAGCGCTACTTCCACCTGCATGCGATGAACCGCGGGGTGCTCATCACGCCGTTCCACAACATGGCGCTGATGTCACCAGTGACCACCAGGGCCGACGTCAACCAGCACACCGAGGCGTTCCGCGCGGCAGTGGCCGACCTGCTCGGCCGGGAGTAACTCAGCCGGCCGCCGCACCAGCCAGCGGCCGCGCGGCCACCCTGGGGCCGCCCGGCAGCCCCGGCATCCGGCCTGGCATCCCCGGCACCCCGGGCATCCCGGTCGGCCCGCCCGGCAACCCGGGCGGGGCCACGCCCACCTCGCGCTGGGGCATCCCGCGGCGGGCGGGAGCGGCGGGCCACGAGCCGGCCCGATGGCCGGGCGGGACCCGGTCGAGCCACGCCGCCGGCCGGTCGCCCCGTGAGGTCCCCGGCTCGGCCGGCGCACCAGCCACTGCCGGGCCCGGCGTAGGCCCAGCAGCCGGGCGAGCTCCAGCGGGGACCCCGCGGTCAGCAGCCGGCTGTCCGGGGCGCCCGCGGGATCGCCGACCGTGGCCCACCAGTGCATGGTGGCCTGCCCGAACCAGATGGCCGCTTCCGGGTAGCGGGCGGCCAGCACGGCCTGCACATCGCGCAGCGCGGCGCGGTACCGGTCCGGGAAGCCCGGCTCGCGCTGGTCGTCGGTGTCCCATCGCACGTCGGCCCAGACCAGCCGGCCCCGCTCGTCGCCGCACATGCCGGCCGGTCCCCCGCCGTCCGCGACGGCGATGCGGATGGTGGCCGGCCGGGCCAGCCAGCTGATCTCCACGGCGAAGTACCCGGCCCCGGCAGCTCGGAGTGCCGGACCGCGTTCGCGGCCAGTTCGGTGGCCACGGTCAGCACGTCCGCGCGGGACGGGTAGTCCGGCAGCAGCCCGGCCAGCCAGTACCGCGTGCTCCACAGTTCCTCCTCCTGGCCCGGAAAGACGCGGCGCCAGCGGAGCGGCGTCGCGGACTGCCCGGCCCCGGGCTGCGGCATTCCCGGCAGCCCCAGCGCCCCATCGTCCGGAGTCCCGCTAATGGCTGCCTCCTTTCCTGCTACGGACCCTGGCAGGGCTATGACCCGGCAGCGCGGCACGGCCCTGACCGTAAGCACTCGGTAAGGCTGCCGTGTCCGCGGCTGCTGCCCGGTCCCGTCCGCCACCGGCCGGGACTCAAGGGCGAACTGACCGGATTCGCTCCATTGACAGCGCTTACATTGGCTCTTAACATCCCCGATAACGCACCGATGTAACCGCTTACACCATTGGGGCTCCATGAGCACCGTCTACGAGGTGGCTGACCGGGCCGGGCGTCCACCGCGACCGTCTCATGGGTCATGCACGGATCCGCCCTGGTGCACCCGGACACCCGGGACCGGGTGCTCGCGGTCATCGAGGAGATGGGGTATGTCCCGGACACGACGAGTTCCGGCGCCCCGATGAGCGTGGGCTACGTCGCCGTCTACACCACGTCCGGCGCGAGCGCATCACCGTCTCCGTCTCCGTCCCCGACCAGCAGCTCGGGCGGGGGCGGCAAGTCCTGCACGGCCACCGCGACCGCGGACATCTCCGCCGACTGCTGCTCCGGCTCGGCGGGCACCATCTCGGTCACCTCGGCGGCCGGCGACACCAACCCGTCCGGAGTGGACGGCAACCAGGCCGCGCAGCTGGCCAACGGCGATCACCTGGAATATCCCGGCATCAACTTCGGCTCCCGGATCAAGCCAGTTCGGCGCCCGGGTGGCATCTGGTGCTGCCGGCGGGGTGAGCGGCCTGGTGGAGGTGGTGCTGGACAACCCGGCGAATGCCCCGGTGGGCAGCTTCGCGGTGGGGAATACCGGCGGCTGGAGCACCTGGAAGACCATTCCAGCCAACATCACCACCGTGACCGGCGCGCATACCGTTTACCTGGAGTTCTCCTCCGGTGCGGCCGGCAATCCGCCTTTCGTCAGCCTGCACTATTTCAATTTCCCGGTGAGCTGACTCTTGGCCAGGCGCGGGCCCGTGCTACCCCGACGGGCCCGCGCCATCCCGGGCGCGGGTCCGCGTAACCCCCCTCGCGGGCCCGCGCCCCTGACAGCGCGACAATGGCCGGGTGGACCTCATCGACCTGGCCGGCACCGCGGTGATCGTCACCGGGGCGAGTTCCGGCATCGGCGCCGCGACGGCGCGCCTGCTGCACGCCGCGGGAGCTCATCCGGTGCTGGCCGCGCGGCGTGCGGACCGGATCGAGGCACTCGCCGGTGAACTGGGCGGGGCCCTGGCGGTGCCCACTGACGTGACCGACCCGAAGGCGGTCCAGCGGCTGGCCGAGCTGGCACTGGACCGGCACGGCCGGATCGACGGGCTGGTGAACAACGCCGGGGTCAGCCTGCACGTGCCGCTGGACCGGCTGGACATCGATGAGTTCGCCCGGGTACTGGACCTGAACGTGGTCAGCCTGGTGGCGATGACCCAGGCCGTGCTGCCCGCCATGCGCGAGCGCGGCGCAGGCCGGATCGTGAACATCAGCTCGGGGTTGACCCGGATGGCGCAGCCCGGCGTCGGCGCCTACTCGGCGACCAAGTCCGCCGTCAACCAGCTCAGCGCGGTGTGGCGGAAGGAACTGGAGCCGGACGGCATCGCGGTGTCGCTGGTACTGCCGTCCATCACCGCGACCGAGTTCGCCGGCGGCCGGTTCAGGTCGGGACCGGCGCCCCGCCCGGGCATGATCGCGCACAGCCCTGAGTACGTCGGCCACTTCATCCTGCGCGCGCTGCGCACCGGCGAGGAGCGGATCGACATCCCGCATGGCCCGGAACAGCCTGCCCTGGCCGCGGTCCCGGCCAGCTGACCGGCACCCAGCCGACAGGCACGGAGGACAGGCGGACCGGGACGGCCCGGCTCAGCCGGACGCTACCGGCTGGCCGGGATCGGGATGCGGGCCGGCGGGCAGCCGCCAGCTGCCCTCGGACAGCACCACCGCCGGCCCGGCCAGCAGCACGTAGTCGCCGTCCTCCGCCACCTGGACCACCCCGCCTCGTGCGGACAGCTGCCGGCCCAGCAGCGGCTGGCGGCCCAGCTTCCCGATCCAGTACGGGCCCAGCGCGCAGTGCGCTGACCCGGTCACGGCATCCTCCCCGACCCCGGTCGCCGGGCTGAAGAACCGTGACACGAAGTCAGCCGCGCCGTCTGGCCCGGAACCGTTCCCGCCGACGTCGCCCGCGGCGGTGATCACCAACCCGCGGACCGGCAGCCGGGCCAGCGCGGCCAGGTCCGGGTGAGCCCGCCCGACGTCCGCGGGCGAGGAGAGGACAGCGACCACATCCAGGTCGTTGCGCATCATCTCGGTCACCGGCACGTCCAGCAGTTGCCGTACCGCCTCGCCGAGAACCGCTTCCCCGTCCGCGGCACCGCCCGGCGATTCCTCGGCCGTGGCTGCGTCGATCAGCGGCTGGGGCGGCAGGCTGGGGAACCTCAGTTGCACCCACTCCCCCGCGGCCCGGGCCTCCAGCGTCCCCGCCATGGTCTCGAAGCAGATCAGGCCGTCCACCCCGGCGCCGCTGTCCAGCAGCACCCGGGCCGCCGCCAGGGTGCCGTGCCCGCACAGCTCCAGCTCGCGGGTGGCGGTGAACCAGCGCAATCCGAACCAGCCGGGCCGGTCCCCGGGCCAGGCCACGGCGGTGGCCGGCTGGTCGAGTTCCGCCCCGGCCCGGGCGCCGAGCTCATCATCGGGCTCCCGGTCGAGGATGAGCACGGCCGCCGGGTTCCCGGCGAACGGCGCGGTAGCGAAGGCATCCACGTGCCAGAGCCGGCCATTGTCCACACCTTCATCATCACCTTTCGGCCGGCTGGCAAACTGGCCCGGTGGGCTGGTACACCGAGCGCGTGCTGCCGCGGGCGCTGGATGTCAGCATGCGCGGCGCGGCGTTCGGCCGGGTCCGGGCCCGCGCAGCGGCCGGGCTCGATGGCGAGGTGCTGGAAATAGGGTTCGGCTCGGGCCTCAACGTGCCTTATTATCCAGCCTCGGTCCGCCGGGTGCTGGCGGTGGACCCGGCGACGGCGGGCCGCCGGCTGGCGGCCCGGCGGATCGGCCGCAGCCTGGTCCCGGTGCAGTTCGCCGGCCTGGACGCCAGCAGCCTGCCGGCCGGGGATGCCACGGTGGATCACGTGCTCAGTACCTGGACGCTGTGCACGGTTCCCGATGCGGGGCAGGCGCTGGCCGAGATCTGCCGGGTGCTGCGCCCGGGCGGCACGCTGCACTTCGCCGAGCACGGCCTGGCCCCCGACCCGGCCGTCGCCCGGCTACAGCACCGGCTCACCCCGGTCCAGCGCCGCCTGGCCGGTGGCTGCCACCTGGACCGGCCGGTCCGGGAGCTGATCACCGCCGCCGGGCTGAGGATCGGGCGGCTGGACACGTACTACATGAGCTGGCCGCGTGCCCTCGGCTACACCTACGAGGGCACCGCCACCAGGCCCTAGCGCTCCGGCCGCGGCGGGAGGGCCGCGGAAACCAGCCCGCGTGACAGCATGAGCGGATGCGAGTGCTGCGTACCCCGGAAGAACGTTTCGCCGACCTGCCCGGGTTCGGCTACCCGCCGCAGTATGCGGAGGCCGGCGGGCTCCGGCTGGCCTATGTCGAGGCCGGGCCGCCAGACGGGGAGCCGGTGCTGCTGCTGCACGGCGAGCCGAGCTGGTCGTTCCTGTACCGGAAGGTGCTGCCCATCCTGGCCGGTGCGGGACTGCGCGCCATCGCCCCCGACATGGCCGGATTCGGCCGCTCGGACAAGCCGGCCGCGATCAGTGACCACAGCTATGCGCGGCACGTCGAATGGATCCGGGCGCTCGCCTTCGACCGGCTCGGCCTGCGCGGTGTCACCCTGGTCGGGCAGGACTGGGGCGGGCTGATCGGGCTGCGGCTGGTGGCCGAGTATCCGGAGCGGTTCACCCGGGTGGTGGCGGCCAACACCGGGCTGCCCACCGGTGACCAGCCGATGCCCGACGTGTGGCTGCGGTTCCGGGACGTGGTCGCCGCCGCGCCCGCGCTGAGCGTGTCCCGGCTGGTGCAGTCCGGCTGCCAGTCCCGGCTGCCCGCCGGGGTGCTCGCGGCCTACGACGCCCCGTTCCCGGACGAGTCGTACATGGCCGGCCCGCGGGCCATGCCCGGCCTGGTCCCCACCACCCCCGACGACCCGGCCAGCGAGGCCAACCGGGCGGCCTGGCAGCGGCTGGCCGCCTGGGACCGTCCGTTCCTGGTGGCGTTCAGTGACCGCGACCCGATAACCGGCGCGATGGGCCCGGTGCTCCGCCGCACCGTGCCCGGCGCGGCCGGGATCGAGCACCCGGTGATCGAGGAGCCGGCCACTTCCTGCAGGAGGACGCCGGCGAACGGCTCGGCGGGCTGATCGCGGAGTTCATCCGCGATCACCCCGCGCAGGGCTAAAGGGTGCGGATCGCGGCGGGGCTGGTGCCGACGGCATGCTGGACCGAGCTCAGGCCCGCGTCCCGGGCCCGGCGGGCCAGGCCGGCATGGAGGTGGTGCGGCCAGAGCGCCCCCCCGTAAACGAAGCCGGTGTAGCCCTGCACCAGCGTGGCCCCGGCCTGGATGCGTTCCCAGGCGTCGTCCGGGGTCTCCACCCCGCCCGCCGCGACCAGCACAAGGCGGCCCGCGGTGCGGGCATGCAGCCGCTGCAGCACCTCCAGGGAACGCTGCTTGAGTGGTGCTCCGGACAGGCCGCCGGGCCCGGCGGCGGCCACCGCCGCGGCATCGCTGGCCAGGTGGTCACGGGTGTTGCTGGTGTTGGTCGCGATGATCCCGTCCAGCCCCAGGTCCAGGGCGAGATCGGCGATCGCGTCGATGTCCTCGTCGGCCAGGTCGGGAGCGATCTTGACCAGCAGCGGCAGCCGGCGGGTGGCCGCCTCGTCCAGCGCGGCGCGCACCGCCGCCAGCAGCGGCCGCAGGTGGCTGACCGCTTGCAGGTCGCGCAGCCCCGGGGTGTTCGGGGAACTGACGTTCACCACCAGGTAGTCCGCCGCGTCCGCGAGCAGCCTGGCGCTGGCGGCGTAGTCACCGATCGCGCCAGCCGGCGGGACCGCCTTCGACTTGCCAATGTTCGCTCCGACCATGAGACTCCGGCCACGGCGGCGGCGCAGCCGGCTGGCGGCGGCGGCCGCGCCATGGTTGTTGAAGCCCATCCGGTTGACCAGCGCCCGGTCCGCGGGCAGCCGGGAGAGCCGGGGCCGCGGGTTGCCCGGCTGGGGCCGCGCGGTCACCGTGCCGGTCTCGACGAACGCGAAACCGAGCATGCCGAATGCGTCCGGCGCCAGCGCGTCCTTGTCGAACCCCGCCGCGAGCCCCAGCGGGCCGGGCAGGTCACGCCCGAACACCCGGATCCGCAGCACCGGATCGGACGGCGCCAGCCAGCGGCGCAGCAGCCAGGGCAGCCCCGGAACCGCCGCGGCCCCCCGGATGAGCCAGAAGCCGGCCCGGTGCGCGGCCTCGGCGGGCATCCGGCGGAACACCAGCGAGAACAGCAGCGCGTACATGCCCCTCCGGCCGCAATGGAACCTGCCTGACCACTGTAGGTGGCGTGGGCCCCGCGTGGGCCCGGATCTGCCTGGTGGCCGGTCGCCTTGGTGGGTGAATGCGCCGGGCTACGAGGAGGAGGACATCCGCTTTCCAAGCAGGTCGGGCCAGGATGATCAGCTTCCGCCATCTCGCGTCTCCGGGAAGCGCCGAGGTGAGGGGGTAGCCCCGGACAGGGCCAGAATCAGCAGGTGGCAACGTTGTTCTTGATTGTGGTCCTGCCCGGCGCCGGGAAGACGGCCCGGGCGAAGGAGCTGGCGGCCAGGCACCGGGCGCTGAGGCTGAGCCCGGACGCGTGGATGATCCCGCTGTTCGGCGAATCAGACGCGGGCGGGAAACGTGACGTGCTGGAAGGGCGGCTTATCTGGCTGGCCCTGGAGACGCTGCGGCTAGGTACCAGCGTGATCCTCGATTTCGGGTTCTGGTCCCGCGATGAGCGGTCGGCGCTGCGCTCCCTGGCCGCCTTGACAGGAGCGTCCTGCCAGGTGGTGTACCTGCCGGTGGACCGGGACACCCAGCTGGCGCGGATCCGGCACCGCCAGGCGCACGCTCCACAAGGTGCTTTCGAGATAACCGAGGCAGAGGCCGACAGGTTCCGGGCCCAGTTCGAGGCCCCGGATGCCGCGGAACTGGCCAGAACCGACCTGGCCGGCCCGCCACCGGGGTGGCCAGGCTGGGCCGAATGGGCCGCGGACCGCTGGACATCACTAGCCGACGGCTGAGCAGCAGGCCGGACGAAGCCCGAGACAGCACTCACTCATTCCGAATTGAGGGCGTTGCCAGCACGCATGTTTATGCACTATCTCAGCGAAATAGGTTCGGGCAGCCGGGCTTTATCTCGCCCAGGAGGGCGCATGCGGGCAGACACGCGGACGAGCCGGGGTGCCCTGGGATGGGCGTGGGGCCCCTGCAGAAGAGGTCTCACCGCAAGATCAACTTCCACGGAAACGCTCCACGTGATCGCCTATCTGGGCCTGCGGTGGTTCCGCGACCGCACCAGCGCCGATGCGGTGGCCCGCGATCATGGCATCTCCCGGGCCACCGCCTGCCGCTATCTCGGCGAGGTCATCGACTCGTGGTACTCGGGCAAGTGGCCGGGGCGGCGCTGCGCGAGGCGATCACCGACGGCTGGCTGGCGTGCGCGCCGCCCCGGCTCTCCCGGGATTTCCTGGCCGGCTAGCCAGCCCGCCGGGTGTCACCCGATCGGGCGTCATGACAGTGTCGCCCTCGATCGGGAATGCTGACTGTGCGCCAGCCCGCGATCTGATGACGCTGCGGCGCCCGGCCATGCAGTGCGAACCGGCCTGTGGCCGATTCGCCTGGGGGGGCAGCTCCGGGGGGGGCTGGGGTGCCCCGGGCCATTCACCGGCCCGGGGCACCCAGGCTGGGGGGGTCGGCCGGGGCGCGGGCGAATGACTTGTACGGCATGATCTCGCCCGGCTTGATCACGCCGTCCTCGATCGCACGGGCGAGCAGCGCGTCCTTGCTCGGTGCGGTCCGCCCGGTGGCCGCGTACTTGGCGCGCGCGCGGCTGATGTACTGCCGGACCGTGTTCTCGCTGATCGACATGCGCCGTCCGACCGATGCTTTCGACATGCCCTGGAACCACAGCAGCAGCGCCTGCCGCTCCTGCTCCGACAGCGCCGGCCGGGCTGGGCGCTGGTCGGCGAGCATCGCCCTGGCCTGCGATCGGGTCACGTACGGCCGGTCAGCGGCAGCCGCCAGTACGGCCTCGACCAGATGGTCGCGGCCCTCCTCCTTGGACACGTAGGCGTGCGCGCCGTTGTCCAGCGTCTCCATCACGATCGCCGGATCGCTGTGCCCGGAGAAGGCCACCACCCGGTATCCGGCTGCCACCAGCCCGGGGATCTGCGTGGTGACCAGCTCGCCGGACAGCTCCAGGTCCAGGATGACCACGTCGGCTGGCGGCCGCGGCACGGCGCGGACCCCGGTCAGGTCGCGCGCCGTCTGCACCAGCCGCACCCGCTGGCCGGGATCGGACCGGATCCAGGACGCCACCCCCTCGGTGACGACCGGATGGTCTTCGATAATCGCCACCGTCACCGGCTGTTCCATCGCGCCTCCGCCCAGAGCATGCCGCCGTCTTGCTGCTGTTCGATGCCGACCCCCTCGCCGGCTGCGGGCAGCCGGACGACCGCGCCGGTATCGGCGACGAAGCTGACGGCGATTCCGGCGGCCACCGCCGCCAGGGTGATCCGCGCCTGGCTGCGCGCGGCGGTCAGGATCGCGATGGCAGCGTCGGTGATCACCCGCCGGGCCGGGCCGGGCACCTGCGGCAGCGGCCCGGCCGTCTCGATCTCGACGGCAACCCCGCGCCGTTCGGCCACGTCGGCACTCGCGTGCAGTTCGTGCACCAGCGATCCGGGTACCTCATCGCCCTCGGCCAGCAGCCGGCGCAGCCGGGCCGCCTGGACCGCGCACCTGATGCGCACCTGCGCGTCGCCCGGGTCAGCCGTCCCCGCCGCCAGCTCGGTGACCAGCGGGACGGCGCTTTCCTGCAGCGCCAGCCAGCGGGCGTGCCGGGCGGCCCGGATGACCTCCGCGGTGGCGGCCCGCTCGCGCGCGGCGTGCTCACTCCGCGCCGCCGCGGCGGCCTGGCCGGCGGCGGCGTCCAGCGCCCTGACCCCGGCGGCTACGGCCACCTGGGCGCCGGTCGACCAGGCCAGCACGGCGAGGAACCCGGCCAGGTCGGTGCGGTGCAACCCGTCCCCCACCTGCACGCCCAGGATGGCCAGGGCCTCGGCGGCGAGGAACCACGCAAGCTCGGGGAACCGGCGGCCGAGCAGCACGAGCACGCCCGTCCAGCCGGCACTCCCCCACGCCCAGTTGACCGCCAGCATCTGGCCGGCCGGGCTGGCCGCCGCCGCTGCCGTGCTGGCGGCCAGCGCGATCACGGCCACCGCCCAGGCTGGGCGCCAGCCGGGTGTTCCGCGCAGCACCAGGACCGACCCGGCGGTGATCGCCAGCGCCATGACCAGCCACATGGCGCACTGGAAGGCGAACGAGCCGTAGGCCGACCGGTTATGCAGCAGCTGCCCGCCCGCTCCGGCTAGATGCCAGCCAGCGACCAGGAAGACCACAGCGATGGTGAAGGCTCGCTGATAGCGGCCGGACATCATCGCCGTCGGCTGCACGGCGGTCATGCCGGCCAGCTCACGGTGACGGTCGTGCCCGCGCCGGGACGGCTGGCGATCGCGGCCCGGCCGCCGGCCGCCAGCATCCGCCCGGTGATCGACTCGCGGATACCCCGGCGGGATGGCGGGGTGGCGGCCGGGTCGAACCCGCGGCCGCGATCAGTGATCTTGACGACCGCCCAGCCCGCACCGCCGGTGACGGTCACTTCCGCCTGGCCGGTTCCGGCGTGCCGCTCGACGTTGCGCAGCGCCTCGCCGACGCAGTCGACGACCTGATCCGCGACCGGAGACGGCAGCGTGACCGGGACGAGCCTCAGTCGCACGGCCAGGTCATCGGTGCTGGCCGCGGCCCGCTCCAGCCTCGGTCTCAGGTCAGTCAGCGGCGCCAACCCGCCCGGCACGGCCGGGGCGCCCGCGAGCCCTTGCAGCACGCGCAGGTCCCGGGCCGCCTGCGCGGTCAGCGCCGGGGACGGCTTGGAAAAGGCGCCGGCCGCGACCATGGTCAGGGTTGACAGGACGGTGTCGTGCAGCTGGCGATGCTGCTCTCGCTCGTCAGCGCGCCGCGCCTCCTCGGCCCGGATCTGCCGCTCGGTCTCCAGGCCGACGGCGACGATCGCGTCCGCTTGCCGGGCGCCCCCGCGGATCACCGCCACCAGCCCGGCGGCGACGATCGTCTCCACCACCAGCAGCCAGGCATCGGCCAGGTGGCCGGCGCCGAGCCCGTAGGCGATGACCACGATCGCGGCCCCGGGCAGCCCGAGCCACGGCCGCAGCGCGATCTGCAGGATGTACACCGACGTGCAGGCCAGCGGGAGCATCCAGGTCGTGCTGTCCTTGATCAGCACGGCCGGGACCAGGTGCTGCTGCGCCAGCGCCAGCGCCGAGATAACCGCGGCGTCGGCCAGTACCACGGTCGGCGTCAACCCGGACCGCCGGACCCGCCAGGTGAAGAAGGCTGACCACAAGCACAGCGCAGTCAGCGGCGCGCCCAGCCACCAGCCGGAGATCTGCTTCGTTGCGGCCAGCACGGCTACCGCGGTGAACAAGACCGCGCCGCCGAGGCGCAGGGCGATCGCATACCAGCCGGCCAGCCGGTGCAGGGCCTGGTCGGATGGCCCTGCTAACCGCGGGCGGCGTGCCCGCCTGCGGCGGCCCGCGGGGGGCTGGATCTGCCTCCCGACGGAATCAGCTGCCGGTTCCACCGAATCAGTATGCGGCAAGATCACGGCACTGGGAACGGTGACGTTACAACATCTGGGCCGGGCTGAACGACCTGCGGTTCTTCTTCCTGTTGAGCGGCAGTCGTTCCAGTCAACCTGAGCCAATGCCGATCAGGCGCGCCGATCGCCTCGTCTGCACATCCGCTAACCACTTTGGCCAACACGCTTCACAGGTCGGCCAGGTAGACAACGTTGCAATGGTGGAGCCGTTGGCCCCCAGCAGGGCGGGGCGGGCAGAGAGCGCACGTTGGGTCTTTATCGCTGGCGGTGTGCTTGGCGGGCCTGTGCTCGATGGCGTAACGGCGCAGCCGCCGCCGGTTCGGCTGGCCCTGGTAGAGGCACTCGATCGCGTCCGCCGCCGCGACGTGCAAGCGCCGCTGGTCCGCGGCGGACAGCTGGGCCACCACCGCCGAACGGACCAGCGCGTGGGAGAACCGGTAGTCGCCGGGACGATCACCGGCGACCAGGAAGCCCGCCACCTGGCATTCGTTGACCGTATCGAGCAGCGCGAGCACCGCGGTGCCGAGCATCTGCGCGACCACCCCGACCGAGAAGCTGGTGCCGGCCACCGCCGCGGCCCGCAGCACGTCCTGGCTGGCCGGCCTGAACTGCGCGATCGGGTGGGAGGTGACGTCGAGTACCGTGCCGGGCACCGAGCCGGGACCGGCCCCGGGCTGCTCCGCGCCAGCTCGCGGACCAGGAACGGGTTGCCGCCCGTCTCCGCGTGAACCGCCTGCGCCTGCCCCGCCGGGGCGGCCTGCCCGGCCGAGGCCAGCAACGCGGCCACCGCGGCCGGGGGGAGCCCGCGCAGCACCGCCCGTTCGGTGTTCGCGTCAGCCGGCAGCATCCGGATCAGCTCGCCGCCCCGGTCACCGGGCGGCGCCGGCTCGCGGCACGTCGCCAGGATCAGCATCCGGACGCCGCGCAGCTGGCGCACCAGGGTGAGCGAGCAGCAGCAGCGACGGCTCGTCGGCCCACTGAATATCGTCCAGGACGAGCAGCAGGCCGTCCGGTTCCGCGGCCCGGGCTAGCCGCTCGCGTACCGCGCTGAACAGGGCGAAACGCTGCCCGCGGCCGAGCTCCGAGCCGCTGCCCGGGGCGCGCCCCGCCGTCTCGCCGAACGCCAGCGACCACAGGTCGGGGCCCGGCTTATCGCGGCGGCGGCCCGGCAGGTCCTGCAGGGCCAGCCGCCACAGCCCGTACGGCGGTGCGATGTCCCGGTCGCTCGAGCGGGCCCAGGCGACCGCCGCTCCCCGCGCCGCCGCCACCGCCGCGGTCTCCTCGGCCAGCCGGGTCTTGCCGATCCCGGCCTCGCCCGTACACAACAGCAGGCGCCCGCGACCCGCCCGCGCCTCGTCGAGCAAGCCGACCGCCGGGGCCAGCTCACGGTCACGGCCGACAAACGAAACGGCCGCCGTCCCCTCCTCCGGAGCAGCCACAACGACAGCGTAAGCCTCCTAAGATTTCGATGGGCCCTGCGGGCCGCTCCCATGGATGAGAATGGCGGTGCGCATGTGGCCCGCCGACGTCGGTTCGGCTTCTGTATGAGCGGTGCGCATCCCGTTCATCGAGCTGTGCCAGCCCGGGCAGCCCGCTCCCGATAGCGCCTTCCCGTTCATCGCACTAGCGATCGTGGCGGCGGCCGCCGTGATCGCCTGTCTTGTCGTGTACCGCCACCCGCGCGCCGGAGCAGGCGAGGGAGCGGCGCTCTCGGGCACCTGAGCAGGCGGTGGCGGATCGGTAGCCTTGAGCGCGGTCACGGCGCACCGGCGGCCGATGCTCCTCTCAGCGAACATGGCCAGCGCTTAACCGGCGGCGACACGCCGGGCCCCTTTCGCGGCAATATGGGTGACCATGCGCGGAAATTCGGGATAATCGGCCAGGTCAGGGTATTTGATCGCCTGGAGTGGAGAGAGCAGTTGATCAAGACAACTAAGCCCGGACGTAACGGCACTGTTCGCGTCACCTTCGCCCTGCCCGCCGATGAGCCCTGCGGGGCCGTGTCCGTGGTGGGTGATTTCAACGACTGGAATCCCTTCGCCCATCCGCTGCGGCGGCGGGCGAACGGCACCCGCAGCGCTGCGGTGACGGTCCAGGCCGGCAGCATGCTGCACTTCCGTTACCTTGCCGAGGGCGGGGTATGGTTCGACGACGATACCGCCCCCGCCAGGGAAGGCGAAGGCGCCAGCATCGCGGTCTGATCCCGGGCCGCCAGCAGCCCGCATTGCCCCCGCTTGCGGGCGCGATCTGCCGTCGCCGGGGGTACGGATCGTGGTGCAGGCCAGGCGCCGGATGCTTGAGGTCTGCGTCCTCCGCGATCAGGCCTAAATCAGCCCCGAGCTCATACCGGGCTCCTCCCGCACCGCGGCGTAGCCGAATCCCGGTACCTCAGTGTGCCTGTCCTGCCATCAGTCTTCAGGAGCAGGGACCGTAGCCTCGCGCCCCGTATCTGCGTTCCAAGATCCCAGCCTGCCCTTCGCGCGGCTTTGTGCGAGAGGCTGAGTTGTGCGCTGCGGCTCCTGCAGTGAACGTCCGGCTCCGCCGCGCAGCGGGACTTGGAGTGATGGCCAGGCGGGGTCCACTTCCTGACGCTTCCCCCCGGGACGATCCGGCTGGCCCGACCGCCAGGTCCGCAGATCATCTGCCACCGTTGGCGCAGCGAGACCAGGACTCGATTTCATTGGCCGCCGCAGCGCCAGTTGTGCTTCTTGGCAGGTGGCGGACGGGCGCTATGGTCGGCGGGGTGATCGACCTTGACCGTGGCTGGCGAACCGAACGGCTGCATCTTGAGCCGCTCACGGCGGCCCACGCTGCTGTGCTGGCGCCCTTGCGGAATGACGCTGCCTTGCATGACTTCACCGGCGGCGCGCCGTTGAGCGCGGCCGCCCTGGCTGCCCGCTACGCACGCCTGGCGGAACGCCGCTCGCCCGGTGGTGACCAGCTCTGGGGCAACTGGGCGGTCCGCCTGCGCAGCACCGGCGTGGCGGTGGGGACGATTCAGGCGAGTCTGCCGCGGGCGGCCCTGCAGCCGGATCCGCCGGGATTGCCTTGGTAATTGCACGGCCCGCGCAGGGCCATGGCTATGCGAAGGAAGCCGCGCGCAGTCTCGTGGCCCTCCTGGAGCAGGCCGGATGGACCGTGGCCGCCTTCATCCATCCCAGGCACCTGGCCTCCCAGCGAGTCGCGCATGCGGCCGGACTGGCACCGGCCGGCGAGGGCCGCGACGGCGAGATCCGCTGGGCCGGCTGGCCAGGATGGAGCCGTCGCGGGCTGCGCGGGCCTTCGGCTGCTGCGTGCCCGGACCGGTGTGATCGCCCGCGTCTTCGTAGCGCCGCAAGCCCGCCGTCACGAGGCGGGAACGCAGCTTCTGAACGCGGCGGAAGACGCGGCCCACAGCCAGGAAAGCCGCCCCGACAAGGCCGCCGACATTGCTCAGGGCACGCTCTCATCTGCCACGGCTGGTCTGGGCGTGGCCGCGGCCGGCTAGGTCATGGACCTGGCGTATCGTTCCGCGGGATGTCGAATTTGTACGCCAGCCCAGCTTGTGGCTGGAGTACGTGGAGCGGGCCGGTGCCCGTCCAGTAGGCCGCCTGGAAGAAGAGCCCATCGGTAGCCACGATCCACAGTCCTGAGTCATCTGCGGTCCAGCGCGCGGAAACGACGTCGCTGGCGCCCGCGGGAAATGCCCCGAGCACGGCGGGGAGCGTGGCGACCGGGATTGGCCCGCCTGGAACCCGGATTAGCTTGCGGGCGCTGACGTCCGCGACATAGACGTTCGTGCCCGTGGCCAGGCCCTGATGATCGATGGTGTCTAGTGGAAGCGCGAAACGCTGGCCCGACGGGGCAAAGTCCGCCGTGTCGTCGGGATTGAGGGCTGTGTGCGGTGGCAGGGTGATCTGCGTGCCCGGGCCGCCACGCAGATTGATGACGTGCAGCGGGCATCGGTTCGGGCAGGACGCGGCCTGCCAGGCGACCTGGTAGGCGTCAGCACCGGCAATGATCGCGTTCTGCGGGATGCCCGCAGGCTTAGCACTGCCGTCGGCTGAGTCGATCAGTGTGAGTGCCCCAGCAGGCCCCTGGAGGAGCAAGCCCTTGACCGTGGCGGCGGTAAGTACCCGTTCACCCAAGTCAAGGGAGCCGGAGACGCGATGGCCAGCCTCATCGATAAGCCAGGCTGGGCTATCTGCCGGTCCGTTGCCCCAGGGCGGCCCCGCCTGCTCGACCCAGATGTGGCGCCGGTCCGGGGCCACAGCCATGTAGTTCGCCCGGGCGATGACGTGCGGCACGCCGGCACCCGACACGCCGACCGGGATGAACAGGACGTCCCCGGTATCGGGCAGACCAGCCGCGCCATGGCCGGATATGAGCGCGACCACGCCGCCAGACACCGAGGCGACCTGCTGCACCGCAGCGTCCGGGCCGAGCGGGTCGCGGCCGGGCACGGCGCCTGACCACACATCGGTGAGCGATGCCGGTACCTGCCCACCGGCATCCAGCAGCCGCAGTCCGCCGCCACCGAGGAACAGCAGTGCGGGGCGCGCAATGCCCGGCCGCAACGGCGTTCCGTGCAGGATCGGCGGTGCGGCCAGCGCAACGGATGACCGGAGGCTGCGTGCTGCGTGCTGACGCGGAGCGCTAGAACCACCCAGGATCAGATGGACGGCGATACCGCTGACGACGAGCACCGCAATCGCCACGCCGGCGAGCAGCCGCCCGCGTCCGGGATTGCGGCGTTCGGGATCATGGCCGCTGCGGATAACGTCGAAGGCTGGCCCGTCAGGCACAATGCGAACGTATCAGCGCGGCACCGCCCCGGAAATCGCCAGAAGCGCCCGCCGTCAAGCCTGAGAGCTGCCCTGCATGTCCGGGCGGGCAGACTCACAACAGGCGACAGCAGCACCGTGCCGGACTGCCCCTCGCCCGGCCCCTCGCCCCGCCCCACGCCATCCCCGTCGTGTACGGCATGACCTCAAAGCCGAGCCGCTCGTAATGAGCCAGGGCTGCCTGGATGCCCGCACCGGAAAGCACGGAGCGAAACCGGCGGCTTTGACTCCCTTGACCAGGCCATCGTCAGCGACCATGAGACGAGTCTGGCAATAGCGCCGAACCGCCGCAAGGCGGCAGATGTTCCGGGCGCCGCACTCGACCGCAGAGCCAGCCTTACAACCTCGCAGGATGTCGCTGAGCGGCTGGTCAAAGTCCCAGTCATCACCGGTCCGGATCGCCGGAAGGGCGCGGCGGACGCGAGGGCCATTGTGTCCGGAATGGCCGGCGTGCTCGCAGGCGTGCTGGCCTGGATGGGAGAACTGGGAGCAGGAGCGGCCGCCAGGCTGCTCAAGCAGCGAGCCCGGATGGTCAGCGTCGTCCACGCCATGCACCCCGAGGATGACTGCTACGCCCACGCCGTAATGGCAGTCCGCCCGCACGCCCGGGCCCAACTGCGCGTGAGCGCACCAGCCGCCGACCTCGCCTGCGCGACGGCGCGGGCGCCCCGGCTCTGCCGCACTTGGCGTGACCTCATGACGCGCGACGGTGGTGTTACTGCTTCCCCGCGGTGATTCGGTCCCGGGCCTGAGCCTCGGTGAGGACCCTGGCGATGCCGACCGTGGTCCAGTCTGAGCTCTCCTCGATCTCATCACGAAGCATCGCGGCCTGGTATTCAATGGCCACCGGGCCAATTGCCACCAGATCGGACTGCCCGGTCTTCATGATCAGTACGAAGTTCATGTCGGATCCCTTCCGGCCCGCGGCCGCTGGCGTCATTTTCGGTGCGCGCAGGCCAGCACACAATACGGGTCGAAGCGCCGGGCGGCTGTCGAGCCATGGCGCCCCGGGCTCGATCACGCCGATCCGGAGCACGTGCTCATCCAGCCGTCCTGGTCTCGATCTGACGCGAGGGGTCCCAGCCGGGGCCGTGGACCAGCCTCACCGCGAAATTGGCCCGGGCCGGAGGGTAGCCGCCGCGGCGGCCAGTACCCTCCGACCAGGGCAGCCGCGCGCGAAAACGTTGCCCGGAACCACACGGGCACAGGTCGCGTCCACCGAGCTTTCATACCCGGACTCCGGGGCCCCGGTAAACAGCCACGTGACCGGCTCCGCCGGAATGTCAGTGCCCAGGCCGGCAACGGCGGTCACCGCCGCCCGTAAGGCTGCCCCTACAGCCGCCCAGAGCGCCGCGGCCAGGCCGTCCCGCCCGGCGTACTCAATTGCCACGATTCGCATTTTCACCAGCGCGGGCGATTGCCACTGGCGCGGGACGGCCGGACCCATACCTCGGGTTACCCCGGGCTAGTGGGCGGCCTGGTAGTCGCGGAAGACAGCCGCCGGGACGCGGCCCCGGTCAGAGATCTGCATTCCCGATGCCTTAGCCCAGTCGCGGATGGCTGCGCTCTCAGCCCGGGAGCGCGGCCGGTGCCCGTTCGTCTCGCGGGATACCCGCCGGGTCGTGATTTTCCGGGCATTCGATATGTATTCGGCTGCCGCCTTGCTCAGGCTCTTTCCGTCCTTCGGGCAAAGGTCAATCTCGTACGTCGCGCCATCAAGCCCGATCGTGTGGGTTTGGATGTCCTTGGCCTTGCCGCAGACATCACAGGTGAGCGTCACCTGAGTCAGAGTCGCCATCGTTCCTTTATCCCATCTGGGTCCAGTGATTACTTGATCGTAAGCGGTCGGGCGGCGTGCCTGGAACGCGGGGGCATGTGAGAGCCCGGCGCGCGGGAATGCTCACGACTCGCGGAGCCAGATGGCATTGCCGGCTTTGACGACGCGCGGTGCCGGCTCGCACTCCCAGATTCCGCCGTGCGTGCTCCTGCCAGTTCGTGGCGTGACCAGGAAATCGCAGTCGCCTGGTTACGCAGCGCCCAGATTCCCAATCAGGCCGGCTTACAACACCGATCTGCGCACCACGAAGCGTTATGACTGGGCCCGCAAAAACGGGGGGAAGGCATGCTGACCCCGCGGCACCGCATCGGCGCGTGCGAGCCAGTAACGACGCTGGTCGTGATGGTACAGCCGGCAGCCGCTAATGTTGCTCCTTGCCGGATCGCCGAACCTGCGGTCCCGGTAAAGACGCCGCCCGGGACTCTGAGAACTGGCGGCCACGAAGCCCTGCCGCGAAGGGGGATCACGTGCCACCAGGGTCACAGCCCCAGCGGCGGCCATTGACACGCCACGACAGCCAGGTCGCTCAGCAGATGGTGGAACGGGCGGCGGGACTGGCCCGTGATTCCCATGCCCGGACCCGGCACGCCGCGGTGCTGATGTCGGAGGGAAGCCTGCTTGGCTGGGGCACGAACGGCGTGCCCTACCCCGGCGAGGACCACTGCTACTGCAAGGTCGCGGAGTACGGCCATCATGACCAGTGCCGCACCCATGCCGAGCAGCGGGCAATCACGCTGGCCCGCGAGGGCGAAGGCTGGCAGAAGCTGAACGGATCGAAGCTGGTCTACGTCCGGCTCGGGCCCGACGACTCCGTCCGGCTGGAAGATCCCCACTTCTGCGCCCGCTGCAGTCGCCTGGCACTGTCGCTGGGCATAGCGGAGTGGATCTTCGCGCTCTCGGATGGCCTGGTCGGCTACTCCTCAGCCGACTACGACACCATCGCCCAGCTCAGATGGTAGGGCCGGGGCGTCCTAAGCCAGGCCGTCCCCGGGCCGGCGGCCGGTGAACAAGTTGGCCGGCTGGCCTTCCTCGTCCCCCGGGAAGATGCCGGCGCCGCCCTCGGCCGCCTCGAACCCCGCCTCCCGGAGCAGCCGGAGCCAGGTGGCGTGGCGGAACGCCCCGAGGCGGTGCGCCTCCCGGATGACCTGCGTGGCACCGTCCGCGTCGCGCAGCACGAACTCATAGGCCACCTCGATCGTCTCGTCCGCCGGGTCGGGATCGGACCGCCGCTCGCGGAAGCTGCCCTGGCGGCCGTCCGGGGTGGTGGTGCCGCCGCCGCCGCGGCCGGGCCGGAAGCTCTCGGCGGTGTAGTCGGGGACGAACACGGCGATGCCGCCCGGACGGCAGTGCGCCCACGCGGTCCCGATCACCTGGCGGAGATCATCCTGGCAGGTGATGTAGTCAATGGCATCGTGCACCAGCACGGCGTCGAATGCGCGGCCCAGCCGGACGGCCCGCATATCGCCTTGGCGGTGCGTGCACTCCGGGTTGAGCTGCTGCGACACGGCGAGCATGTCCGGTGACAAGTCCACGAGGGTCAGGCTGAACCACTGCCGGAGATGGGCGGCAACGTGCCCGCCGCCGCTGCCGAGGTCCAGCACCTCGCGCACTCCGATGGCCGCGGTGCGCAACACGCCCCGCAGGTAAGCCGCCTCCGCCGCGTACGCGCCGACCGGGGAGATGAGCGGCCACCACGCCGCCAGGTCCTGGTAGAGCCGGTACTCGGGCGGCTCCCCGGCCCCGCCGGTCACCCGCCCCCCGGCGCGGCGGTCACGATCCAGTCACCACCAGCCGGTCACCACAGGCCGAGCAGTGAGCCGAGGGCCCGGGCGGCCTGGCCGCCGCTGTCCTCGGCGATCCGCAGCGCCACAGGCACGTCCAGGTCGGCGGCGAGCGCCGCGCGCACCTGCCGCACCACCGCGTCAGCGCTTCGCGGACCGCCCCGATCCGGCCGGCCGGCCGCGGTCTGCAGTCGCTCCAGCCGGCCGGCCGCCGCGTCCAGCCCGGCCCGCTCATAAGTCCAGTCCTGGTCCCAGCGGCGGTCCAGGATCAGCAGCCGAACGGCCCCCGCGGCGTAATCCCGCAGCAAGTCCCCGACGAGCACGAGGTTGCCGGCCGATTTGGCCATCTTGGCCCCGGCCACGCCAACCACGCCGACGTTCAGCCGGGCGCGCGCGAACGGGGTCACCCCGGTGCACGCCTCGGCCAGGGCCGCCTGGTACGCGTGGTGCGGGAAGCGGAGGTCTCCGCCGCCCGCGTGCACGTCCACGGCGGGGCCGAACTCGTGCAGGGCCATCGCCGCGCACTCGGCATGCCAGCCGGGCCGCCCCGGTCCCCACGGGCTCTCCCAGGCGGGCTCGCCGTCCCGTGACGCCTGCCAGATGGCCACGTCGAACGGGTCATCCTTGCGGGTGTCCCCGGGGTTGTCGCCGAACTCAGCCGCCAGCCGCAGCGCGTCGGAGCGGTCCAGGCCCGACCGCAGCGCGGTGTCCGCGCCGCGGAAGTAGACGTAACCGTCCCGCTGGTAGGCGGCGCCGCGGGTCAGCAGCCCGGCGGCCAGCGCGATCACCTGCCTGATGTAGGCGTGCGCCCGTGGCTGCAGGGCCGGCGGCCGGACCCCGAGCGCCGCCATGTCCTGGTCGAAATAGAACTGGCCGATGGCCGCGAACCGGCCATACGGTGCGCCGGCCCGGCTGGCCGCGCCCAGCAGTACGTCGTCCACGTCGGTCACGTTGCGGCAGACGACGACCTCGGCGCCGCCCGCGTGCAGCACCCGGGCCAGCGTGTCCACCCAGATGAAGGTGGCGGCGTGGCCCAGGTGGGTGACGTCGTACGGGGTGATCCCGCAGGCGTACACCCGGGCCCGCCCGACCAGCGGCAGCGGCACCCGGCCCAAGGTCGGAGTGCCCGGTGCCTCCGTGGCCGGTGCCTGTCCCATCCGCGGCCTCCCCAGCGTCGCCCCACAGGGGCACGCATGCCCCTGCCCCGAGGTTAGCCGGGCACGGTGCTAGCCCGGGGGGACAACCCCCGGCCCCCCGCCATTCGCCGGCGCTGGACTACGACGTGCTGATCGTCACGACCGGGCCTGGCCACGCTGGCCGGCGCGCTGCCTGGGATGCCCGGGCTGATGACGGCGTACCTGGAACGCAAGCTGGGCACGCTCGATATCCCGCCGATCCCGGAGTTCATCGAGATGATCGCAGATCATCTTCACCTGAATCCATGCCACGGCGGATGAAACGGGTTCCCCGCGGGTAGTAGCTGGCGATGCCAGGACGACAGTCAGGAATGGTCCGGTCGTGCGCATAGCCGCGGAGGACCGCACTCAGCGCCGTGGCATACCGGTGCCGCAGGGCGGACGGTACGGTCGTGCCTTGACAGAAGGCCCGGGGTGGGAGGGTGGAGGTGGCGGGGTGACCGCTGGCGCCAGCACGCAGATCACTGATCTGGCGGTGAACGATCATGCGTGCCTGACGTATGGCGAGCCCGAGGAGCTACTCGACCTCACTGCCGCGTTCGTCCGGGACGGCCTGTCCAGCGGGCTGAAGGTCGTCTGGCTCAGCGACAACTCGCCGGGCCAGGCGGTGCAGGAGCTGGCCTTCCGGGGGATCCCGGTGGAAGCGGCGATAGCGGCCGGCCAGATGAGCGCAGCCGCCTGTGACAGCCAGCTGCTGTCCGCCCAGGCCTTCGCCGCTGATCACGCGATGGACTGGCTGCGCCGCCAGATTGCCGCCTGCCGACAGGAGGGCTTCCCCGGGCTGCGGGTCGCCGTGGACATGAGCTGGGCGCTGCGCCCGGTCAGCGGGATCGAGCAGCTGCCGGAATTCGAGGAAGGCATCGCGTCGGCCCTGGACGGGACCACGGTGTCGGTACTGTGCCAGTACGACCGGGAACGGTTCGACCCGGTCACACTGGCCTCGGTCACCGCCGTCCACACCCGCTCAGTAGCAGCCGCGACCTACTACGCGGACGCGGTCCTGAGGATCTGCCGCCAGTACGCACCGCCCGGCATACGGCTGGCCGGGGAGATCGACTATCAGGCCGAGGAGGCGCTGGCCCTGGCGCTGGCCGAGGCGATCCGGCTGGATGGTGACATCACGATCAACATGGCCGCTCTGGCGTTCATCGACGCACCCTGCACGCGCATGATCGTGGACGCGGCGCGCAGTGTCGCCCCCTCCCGGGCCGTCATCCTGCAGTGCCCGCCGGCGATCGCCGCGGGCTCGCCCTGTACGGCGCCTCCGATGCCCCCGCGATCAGCCTGGTGGTCGCCGATGAGCACTGAGCACGGCGGCGAGCAGCGGCCCGCTGCCCTGTCGGCGGACGCCCGCACCGGCGCCGGCTCGCCGCTGATCCTGGAGCAGGCCTTCGACGCGGGCTCGCTGTACGCCCTGCGCGCCGCGGCTGGGGCCCACGCCGACCAGGCCGGCCTGACACCAGCCCGGGTTCATGACCTGGTCGTCGCCGTGCACGAACTGGCCGCCAACGCGGTCCGGCACGGCGCCGGCCAGGGGCAACTGCGCATCTGGGCCGACGATAGCGCCCTGTACTGCCAGGTCACCGACGGGCAGATGGCCGGGGAGGGCGCCACCCAGCCTGCGGCCGGTCCGGGATCACCGGCCGGCCAGGCGGCCGACTGGCAGATCGAGCACGGGCATGGGCTGTGGTTGGTCCATCAGGTCGCTGACCAGGCCAGGCTGCACGCCGGTCCCGGAGGCACTACCGCCACCGTCACCTTCCTGCTGCGCGATCCGGGTAGCCCCGGCCGGTGACGCGCTGCCCGGATGGCGGCCCGGGAGCGGGCCGCCCCGGCCTCAGTCGCCGCCGTGCCCGTGCCCGTCCCCGTGATGGTCGTGGTGGCCGGGTGACACGGCTCCGGTCACCACCACCGTGGTGCCGGGCGTGAGCTGGCCGCTGGGCTGCACGGAAATGACCGTCCCGGGGGCCTGCTGGTCGCTGTACTGCCGGGCAAGCTGGACATGCAGGCCGAGCTGGCGCAGTTGCTGGAGCACGGCGCCAACCGGCTGCCCGGCCAGCGCGGCCTGGTTGACGGCAGCCAGCCGCGGGGCCGCGGGGGACGCGCTGGGCGACGCCGCGGGCCTCCCCGGCCGAGCCGGGAGCGCCGTGCCCGCGCCGCCGGCCAGCACCCACGCCGCCAGGCCGGCCGTGACCGCCGCGGCCGCGACCACCAGGGCCCGCAGCCGCCCGCGGGGCACCTGGCCGCGTCGCGGCGGCGGGTAGCCAGCCGCCCGGGGCGCGGCCAGCACCGCGGTGCGCGCGTGCGCCTGGGTGGCCGGAGCCTCGCCGGGCCAGGTGACGGGCCGGGAGTCCAGGCGCGCCACGGGGGGCGGCGACGCCCGGTGCCCGGTCCCGGAAGCCAGGTCATCGCGCAGCCGGGCGGCCCAGCGGGCGGTGTCCGCGGCGCTGGCCGGGCGGGCCGCGGGGTCCTTGGCGGTCAGGGCGGTGACCAGCTCGGCCACCTCCGGCGGGATGTGCGGGCCGAGCGGGGGCAGCTGGCCGGTGGTGTGGGCGAGCGCCACCCCGAGCGGCGTGCCGGTGTACGGCACGGCCCCGGTCAGGCACTCGTAGCCGACGATGCCGAGGGAGTACAGGTCACTGGCGGGGGTGGCGGCCTGGCCGGCCACCCGTTCTGGGGCCAGGTAGCCGGGGGTGCCGATCAGGGTGCCGGTCCGGGTCAGCGGCGCGGACCCGGCGGCGTGCGCGATGCCGAAATCGGTGATCTTGACCTGGCCGCCTGGGCAGGCCAGCAGGTTCGCCGGCTTGACGTCCCGGTGGACCAGGCCCGCGGCGTGCGCGGCAGCGAGCGCGGCGGCGGCCTGGGCGACCACGTCCATGGTGCGGGCGGCGCCCAGCGGCCCGCGCGCCAGGACGTCGGCGAGCGACGGGCCGTCCACCAGTTCCATCACCAGGAAAGGCTGGCCATCCTCACCGTAGTCATATATCTGGGCGATCCCGGGATGGGACAGGGCGCCCGCGTGGCGCGCCTCAGCCCGGAACCGGTCCAGCGTGTGGGCGTGCTGGCTGTAGCCGACGTGCAGCAGCTTGACCGCAACCGCCCGGCCCAGCACCGGGTCCGTGCCCCGCCAGACCTCACCCGTGCCGCCGATGGCGATCCGGGTCTCCAGCCGGTACCGCCCGGCCAGGACAAGGGTGGGAGATCCCATAACGCGCCGACTCTACCGGGCCAGCGCGCCCGCGGCCGGGATCACCGCGCGGGACCCGGCGCTGGCGCCCGGAGTCGGCGCACGGCCTTCCTGATGAGCCCGGCCGCGTGGTAGGCGACCACGACCGCGACCCCGCAGGCCACCGCCGGGTCTAGCCAGAACCAGCCCCGGGTGGCCAGGATGACGCCGCCGGCCGCGGCCACGCCTGCGTCCGCGGTCGTGTCGAGCAGGACCGCTGCGACCGACAGGTCCCGCTCCCCGGCCCCGCCCTCATCACCGGCCCGGTCTGCGCGGAGGATCAGCGCGCCGGCCGCCATCACGACCGCCGCGATGCCGCTCATCACCAGCACGGGCAGGCCTGCTCACCCGCGGTACCCGGGTGAGCAGGCGGTCCACGGCCACGGCGGCGACCAGCAGTTCCAGGGCGAGCAGCCATCCCGCATTGATGAGCGCGGCGGCGCTGGTGGCCGGACAACCAGGCGGCCGCTGGTGCTGACGCATCCGCCGGCCACCGCATCCCCCGCACTGACCTCGGCCGGGACCGGCTCGCCGGTGAGCATGGGCCGCGCCAGCCGTTTCCCCGTCCCGTACCTTCGCCACCCTTGGCCACTATACCCCTCCGGGGTATACCTCACGGGCGGGCGGCCAGCATGGGCAGACCGTCCCGGATCGTGAGATCGATCATGCCCATCTCATCCGCCGTTAGGGTCCGGCCCCCTATAGGGGGCCAGGACCTAACTGTTCATCGATCGCTCATCCCGCGACCCCCTTGCAGGTACGGACCCGCGCTTATTGGCGGGATGCTGCAACGGGATTTCCGGGGCACCCTGGAGCCATGCACGACCCCGACCCCGATCCCGGCCCGGCCGGCCACGGACGCGAACACGGCCACGGGCCCCAGCATGATCTCGGGGCCGCGCCCGGCCACGGCCACACCAACGGCCACGGCCACGGCCACGGCCACGGCCACGGCCACGGCACCCAGCATGATGACCGGGCCGGGCATGGTCACGCGAGCGGCACCGGCGACACCCACGGCCACGGCTGCAGCGATGCCCGCTCCGGCCCGCGCCGGGCGCTGGCCGGGCTGGCGCATGTGCTCCGGCCGCACTCCCATGACACCGCGGACAAGGTGGACGCGGCCATGCACGCCAGCGCGGCGGGCATGCGCGCACTCTGGATCTCCGTCACCGTGCTCGCCGCAACGGCCGTGATCCAGGGGGCTGTCGCCGCGGCCAGCGGCTCGGTAGCGCTGCTCGGCGACACGCTGCACAACGCCGCGGACGCGCTCACCGCCGTGCCCCTGGCCATCGCCTTCATCCTGGCCAAGCGGCCGCCCAGCCGCCGGTACACCTACGGCTACGGGCGGGCCGAGGACCTGGCCGGGGTAGTGATCGTGCTCCTCATCGCGGCGTCCTCGGCGCTGGCCGCCTATCAGGCGCTGACCCGGCTCGCGCACCCGCGCCCGGTGACCAGCCTCATCGCGGTGGCGGCCGCGGCCCTGGCCGGGTTCGCCGGCAACGAGCTGGTGGCCGGCTACCGCATCCGGACCGGGCGCCGGATCGGCTCGGCCGCACTGGTCGCCGACGGGCTGCACGCGAGGGCCGACGGGTTCACCTCCCTGGCCGCGGCGGCCGGGGCGGGCGGTACCGCGCTCGGCTGGGACTGGGCCGACCCGCTGGCCGGCCTGCTGATCACGGTAGCGATCCTGGCCGTGCTCCGGCAGGCCGCCCGGGAGATCTACCGGCGGCTCATGGACGCCGTCGATCCCGCCCTGGTCGGGCAGGCCGAGCAGGCGCTGCGGTCGACACCCGGGGTGCTGGGGCTGGGCGGGGTGCGGCTGCGCTGGACCGGGCACCAGCTGCGCGCCGAATGCGAGGTCATCGTGCCCAGCGACGCCACCGCCGTCCAGGCCCATGAGGTCGCGGTGACCGCCGAGCACAGCCTGCTCCATGCGCTGCCCCGGCTGGCCGCCGCGCTCGTGCATGCCGATCCCGACCCCCAGGGCCACGACCACCACGCGCTGCTCGCCGGGCACCGCTGACGAAGGGGCCCGGCCGACGGCCCACTCCGCGGCCGCCCGGCTGCCCACTCCCCGGCCGCCCGGCTGCCCGGCTGCCCGGTTGCCCGGTTGCCCGGTAAGCGGCCGGCCCGGCGGTCAGGTGGGGGCGGCCCGGGTGGTCCAGGTGAGGCTGCCCGCCTCGGGCAGTTGCCCGGCCAGCGCGCTGGCCACCTCGCGGCCGTGCGCGTCGGCGTGCCGGGCGGGCAGGTCCGGGTCCACCCAGCCCTCGATCTGCACCCGCGGGGTCCGGCCGGACCACCGGGCCCGGGCGTGCGCGTGCCGGACCAGCCCGGGCAGCGCGCCGGCGGACGACAGCGCATCCGACAGAGCCGGTCAGGACGGCGAGCGCCAGCTCGGCCAGCCCCGTGGCGGCCAGGCCTATCGCGCTGACCGCCACCGCCCGGTTCGCCGCGCGCCCGTCTGCCGCGTCGTCCCGGCCTCCGGGGAGCGGGAATTCAGCCGCCGGGTCACGGACCCCTGTGGTCTTATGCGCCAGGACAGCATGGCCGCGGTGGCTGGCAGACTCGTGCGCGTGATGCCCCAGGCCGGCCCGGCCCGCGGCGCCCTGCTGCGCCGCGGCTTCGCGCTCGAGTACGTCACCCTGGGCTGGAACGTGGCCGGGATCGTCGTGCTGGCCATCGCGGCGGTCGCGGCCCGGTCGGTGGCGCTGGCCGGCTTCGGCCTCGATTCGCTGATCGAGATCGGCGCCTCGGCCGTCGTCATCTGGGAGCTGTCCGGGACGGGCGAGGAGCGCCAGCGGCGCGGCCTGCAAATGATCGGCTACGCGTTCGCCGCCCTGGCGGCCTACCTGCTGGTGCAGTCCACCGTCGTGCTGGCCACCGGGTTCCGGCCCCGGCCCTCGGTGCTCGGCATCGCGTGGACCGCGGTGACCGCGGCGGTGATGTTCGCCCTGGCGGCGGGAAAGGCCCGGACGGGCGATGCCCTGGACAACCCCGTGCTGCGCACCGAGGGCCGGGTCACCATGATCGACGGCATCCTGGCCACCGCGGTCCTGCTGGGCCTGACGCTGAACGCCGCTGTGGGCTGGTGGCAGGCCGACCCCGCCGCCGGTTACGTGCTGGTCTGCTACGCCGCCCGCGAGGTGCGCGAGATCTTCTTCACCGGCCACTGAGGCCGACGGCCGGAGCGCCAGCAGCGCGCCCCGGCCGACCTGGCCGCCAATTTGGCCAAGCCGATACCGGGGGCGCTCCGAATGGCCCGGTGATGACACACTCACGCCTGCGGCGCCAGCGCGCCGCACTCACCGTCGCCGCCACTGGCGCCCTGGCCGGGCTGCTCGCGGCGGCCGTCGCGCTGGGCATCGCCCAGCTGGTGGCCGCCCTCACCGGCCCGTCCGGCGAGCCGGTGATCGCCGTGGGCAGCGCCGCGATCGGCCTGACGCCGGTTCCGGTCAAGGACTTCGCCATCCAGCACTTCGGCAGCAGCGACAAGACCGTGCTGATCGCCGGAATCCTGGTCGTGCTGGCCCTGCTCGCCATGGCCAGCGGGATCGCCGCCCGGCGCAGGCGCGGCTACGGGCTGGCCGGGCTGGGCGTCCTGGGGGCGCTGGCGGTAGCCGCGGCGCTGACCCGGCCGACCGCCGGCCCGGCCGACGCCATCCCGGCCGTGGTCGGCGTGATCGCGGGCGCCTTCATGCTGCTCCTGCTGGTCCGCGCCGCGGCGCCGGCCGCAGCACCCGGCGGAGACCCAACCTCCGCAACGAAACGCTCCCCGGCACCGCCTGTCCCCGGTCCGGGGCCAGCCGGGCCCCGGCCCGCCGTGAGCCCGGCCGGCGCCTCGCTGAACCGCCGCCGGTTCCTGGCCGCGGCGGCCAGCGCCGCCGCGGCCGCCGCGGCCGGGGCGGCCTCCGGCCAGGTCCTGCTGCGCCGGTTCAGCGTGGCGGCGTCCCGCGCCCGGACCATGCTCCCGGCGGCCAGGTTCACCGGCCCCGCGGCACCGCGCGGCGCGCAGCTGGCCGTCCCGGGCATCACCCCGTTCACCACCACCGGCGGCAGTTTCTACCGGGTCAACACGGCCCTGGCCCTGCCGCAGGTCCCGCCGGAGCAATGGCGGCTGCGGGTGCACGGCATGGTCGAGCGGGAACTGGACATCACCTTCTCCGAGCTGCTCAAGCGGCCGCTCACCGAGGCGGACATCACCCTGGCCTGCGTGTCCAACCCGGTGGGCGGGCCCTACGTGGGCAACGCCCGCTGGCTGGGCGCCAGCCTGGCCGCGCTGCTGCGCGAGGCACGGGTGCGCCGCGGCGCCGACCAGATCCTGAGCACGTCCTCGGACGGCTGGACCTGCGGAACTCCCATCGAGACGGTGCTGGACGGCCGGAACGCGCTGATCGCGGTGGGCATGAACGGGCAGCCGCTGCCGGTGGCCCATGGCTTCCCGGCCCGGATGGTGGTCCCCGGCCTGTTCGGCTACGTCTCCGGCACCAAATGGGTGGTGGACCTGGAGATCACCACGTTCAGCGCGCAGCGCGCCTACTGGGTGCAGCGCGGTTACTCCGCCCAGGCCCCGATCAAGACCGGATCCCGGATCGACGTGCCCAAGCCGCTGGCCCAGGTCAGGGCGGGCCAGGTCACTGTGGCCGGGGTGGCCTGGGCACCGCACCGCGGCGTCGACGCCGTGCAGGTCCGGGACGGGAGCGGCCCGTGGCATCAGGCCCGCCTGGCGGCCGTCCCCGGCATCGACACCTGGCGCCAGTGGGCCTGGTCCTGGCATGCCACCCCGGGACTGCACCAGCTGCAGGTCCGCGCGGTGAACGGCACCGGCGCGGTGCAGCCGTCCCAGCGGGTGCCGATCGTCCCGAACGGGGCCACCGGCTGGGACACCACCACGGTCACCGTCACCTAGCGCCCCGCGCTTGCCCCGCACGAAGTCCGGTTCAACAACCAGAGGAGTATCCCGATGAAGTACAAGTTCGCGGCCGTGGCCGCGCTGTCCGCCAGTGCCGCGTTCGGCCTGGCCGCCTGCGGCTCAAGCGGCTCGCCCGCCGGCTCGCCGGCCAGCTCCGCGCCCACCTCATCCGCGTCCGCCTCCTCGGCGATGCCGAGCCAGTCGGCCCAGGCCGCCTCGATGCCGTTCGGGCCCGCCTGCTCGTCCGTCCCGTCGTCGGGCGCCGGCAGCTTCACCGGCATGGCCACCGCGCCGGTGGCCACCGCGGCGTCCAGCAACCCGGTGCTGTCCACCCTGGTCACCGCGGTCAAGAAGGCCAACCTGGTGGACACGCTGAACTCGGCGAAGGGCATCACCGTCTTCGCCCCGGACAACAGTGCGTTCACCAAGATCCCGTCGGCCACGCTGGGCAAGGTGCTGGCGGACAAGGCCGAGCTGACCAAGATCCTCACCTACCACGTGGCGGGCGTCACGGTGAGTGCCAGCCAGTTCGCCGCCGGGGACACCGTGAAGACCCTCGAAGGCGGGAAGGTGACCCTGGGCAAGATGGGGTCCACCTACACGGTGAATGGCGCGAAGGTGGTCTGTGGCGACGTGACCACGGCCAACGCCCGCGTCTACATCATCAGCTCGGTGCTGATGCCGAAGTCCTGACCCGGCACCGGGGCGGCGCCATGCCAGGGGCCATGGCGCCGCCCCGGACGGCCGGACGCGCTCCGCTTAGCCGGCGCCGGTGTCGCGGGGTTCTTCGGTGCGGATGCCGAGCGCACGGACGATCTCGCCGACCGTGCTGAACTGCCGTCCGGCCAGCAGCCGGCTCAGGGCGTCCAGCACCCCGTCCGGCGCGCCGGATTCCCGCGCCTGCCCCAGCATCCCGTCCCGGTCCGCGGGCAGCTTGCCGGGCTCCAGCCAGATCGCGATGTCCGCGCGCAGCTCCACGCCGGCCTCGGTCATCCCGGGCGGGGTGCCGGGCGCCTGGTCCCCGGGCAGGTCGAGACTGAGCGGCTCCTCGTCGAACGGCTCGGTCTGGCGCCATTCCTGGGTATGCGCCGGCTGGCCATCGTGCCGGATGGTCGCCGTCTCCTGCTCCATCTCCTCGTCCAGCCGCGGGCTGTGCTTGGAGCTTCCTCGGTCCATGTCGCGCCTTTCGTTAAGAGGCAAGGTTCTTGTTCTTCCGGGCCGCGGCGGGCCACCTAGGACGCGGGCACGCGCGCGGGCTGGTCCCGGTCGGTGAACGTGAGGTGGCCGTCCGCCACGTCCACGATCACCTCCTGGCCCGGCACGATCTCCCCGTTCAGCAGCCGCCGGGACAGCTCGTTGTCCACCTCGCGCTGGATGGTGCGGCGCATCGGCCGCGCGCCGAACTCCGGCTGGTAGCCGTGCTCGGCGATCCAGTCCACGGCGGCCGGAGTGAACTGCAGGGTCACGTCCTGGGCGTGCAGCCGGCGGCGGGTCTCCTCCAGCTGCAGCTCCGTGATCTGACGCAGCTCAGCCTGGTCCAGCTGGCGGAAGATGACGATCTCATCGATCCGGTTCAGGAACTCGGGGCGGAACGACTCGCGGAGCCGCCGCAGCAGTTGCTCCTGCATGCCGTCCTGCTGCCCGCTCCCGGAACTGGCCGCGCGGCCGGCGAACCCGAGCGGGCCGCCCCGCCGGGTGATCAGGTCCGAGCCCAGGTTGCTGGTCATGATCAGCACGGTGTTCTTGAAGTCCACGGTCCGGCCCTGCCCGTCGGTGAGCCGGCCGTCGTCGAGCACCTGGAGCAGGATGTTGAACACGTCCGGGTGCGCCTTCTCGATCTCGTCGAGCAGCACGACCGAGTAGGGCCGCCGCCGGACGGCCTCGGTGAGCTGGCCCGCCTCGTCATAGCCGACGTAGCCGGGCGGCGCGCCGATCAGGCGGCTCACCGTGTGCCGCTCGGAGAACTCGCTCATGTCCAGCCGGATCATCCGGCTCTCCGCGCCGAACAGCGCCTCGGTCAGGGCCCGGGCCAGCTCGGTCTTGCCGACCCCGGTCGGGCCGAGGAACAGGAAGCTGCCCACCGGCCGGTTCGGGTCGCCGAGGCCCGCACGGGACCGGCGGACCGCCTCGGCGACCGCGGCGACCGCCTCCTCCTGCCCGACGACCCGCTCGTGCAGGTACTGCTCCAGGCCGAGGAGCCGGTCCTTCTCCTCCTCGGTGAGCTGGCGGACCGGGATACCGGTCGCGCGGGACACCACCTCCGCGATGTCGTTGACGGTGACTTCCGGCACGGCGGACTGGTCCCGGCCGAGCCGGTCGATCTGCTCGCGCACCCCGCCGAGCTCATCACGCAGCTGCGACGCCCGCTCATACTGCTCGCTGGCGATCGCCTGGTCCTTGTCCCGCTGCAGTTCCTCGGCCCGCCGTTCCAGGTCCCGCACTTCCCGGCCGGGGGTCTTGGTGCGCAGCCGGACCCGCGCGCCAGCCTGGTCGATCAGGTCGATGGCCTTGTCCGGCAGGAACCGGTCGGATACGTACCGGTCGGACAGCTCGACCGCGGCGACCAGCGCCTCGTCGGTGTACCGGACCTGATGGTGCGCCTCGTAGCGGTCCCGGAGCCCGCGCAGGATGACGATCGCGTCGTCCGGGGTCGGTTCCGGCACCAGGATCGGCTGGAACCGCCGGGCCAGCGCCGCGTCCTTCTCGATGTTCTTGCGGTACTCATCCAGCGTGGTGGCGCCGATGACGTGCAGCTCACCGCGGGCCAGGGCCGGCTTGAGCAGGTTCCCGGCGTCCATCCCGCCCTCCCCCGCTGACCCGGCGCCGACGACGGTGTGCAGCTCGTCGATGAAGACGACCAGCTCGTCGGCGTGCTCGCGGATCTCGTCGATGATCCGCTTCATCCGCTCCTCGAAGTCACCCCGGTAGCGGGTCCCGGCCACCACGCCCCCGAGCTCGAGCTGGACCACCCGCTTGCCGGCCAGCGTCTGCGGGACGTCATCCTCCACGATGCGCTGGGCGATCCCTTCCACGATCGCGGTCTTGCCCACGCCGGCCTCGCCGATCAGCACCGGGTTGTTCTTGCCGCGGCGGGACAGCACCTCGACGGTCTGCTCGATCTCGTCGTCCCGGCCGATGACCGGGTCGATCCGGCCTTCCCGGGCCATGGCGGTCAGGTCGCGGCCGAACTGGTCCACGGTCGGGGTGGCCGAGCGGCCACCGCCGGGGCCGCCAGGACCGGCCGGGCCGCCCTGGGCCAGCGCCCGCTGCAGCGCTTCCGGGGTGACCCGGGCCTCGGACAGGATCCGCCCGGCGCCCGACTCGGGGTGGACCGACAGCGCGAACAGGATGTGCTCGGGCCCGATGTAGGTGGAACCCACGGTGCGGGAGATCTGGTGCGCGTCCAGCAGGGCCCGTTTCGCCCCGGGGGTCAGCTGCGGCGGCTCACCGCTGCCCTCCCCCGCCCCGGGCTGCTTCGCCTCGATCTGTTGGGCGATCGCATCCGGGCCGGCCCCAGCCCGGGCCAGCAGCGTCCGGGTGGGCTCTCGGGTGGCGGCCGCCCACAGCAGGTGCTCGGTGTCCAGGTCGGCGCCGCCGCCCCCGGCGGCCTGCGCGGCGAGCTCCGCGGCAGCGGAGAGCAGCTCGCGGGCCGGGGCGCTCATCAGCCGGGTGATGTCCACCCGGTGCACCTGCCGCCGCGGCGTCCCACTGGCCCCGTATAGACGGGCCAGGAACTCGTCGAACGGACTGGAGCCGAAATCCTCCGCCCCGTAGAAATCGCTACTCATCGTGGGACCTCCCCGGTATCCCGGCGCTGTATGCCCGGCCGGTACCCCCGGTCCCCTACCCCGGATCGGCCCCCCAACCCCCGCGTGACAGCGGCCCGCCGCAGTCAGGGGATGAGCTGCTGGGCCGGGTGCATCACGTGTGCTCGTCTGCGTCACTCCCGGGACGTCCCGCCGGCCGCCGGTCAGGGTGTCAGCCGGTGCAGGTCCCGGGGGAACAGGGTGACCTCCCGCACGCTGGCTGCCCCGGTGAGCCGGCTGGTCCACCGCTCCAGCCCGATCGCGAACCCGCCGTGCGGCGGCATGCCGTGCGCGAAGGCTTCCAGGTATCCCGCGTAGACGGCCGGGTCCTCCCCCGGGCCGCGATGGCCTTGAGGTAGTCGGCGCCACGGTGCGGCCGCTGCCCCCCGGTCACCAGCTCGAGGCCGCGGAAGAGCAGGTCGAAACTGTTCGACCAGCGCTCGTCACCCGGCTGCGGGCAGGTGTAGAAGGGGCGCTTGGCCATCAGGTAGCCCAGGACATCGCGGTGGCCGGAGACCAAGCCGATCTCGGCGCCCGGTTACTTGGTCTCCCATCACGGCGCGGACGACAACCAGGATAAGGCAGCGCGGCGGGCCAGCGCGCCTCCCGGATGCGTTCGCCCGCCTTGGTTACGATCTGCCCGGCGAGAGGCGGTGGGCGATGCGCGGGGCCAGCGGGCGGTCCGGGAGGCACGGCTGATGCTCGGTCATTCTCATGCCCTGTCCGGCGCGGTGACCGGGCTGGGCGCCGGGCTTTTCCTGCACCTGTCGCTGGCCCAGGCCGGCGCGCTGGCCGGCCTCACCGCGGGGATGGCGCTGCTCCCGGACCTCGACAAGTGCGGCTCCTCCCCGGCCCGGTGCCTCGGCTTCCTGTCCGAGACGGTGGCCTGGATCGCCGGGCGCCTCAGCGGCGGCCACCGGCATGCCACGCACTCGTTCCTCGGCATCGCCGCCTTCACCGCTCTCGCCTGGGTGTCCTGCCATTTCCGCGGTGACTGGGGCGGCAAGGCGGGCCTCGCGCTGCTGATGACGCTGAGCGTATCCGCCGGCCTGGAGGCGCTGCGCCTGGTCCGCGGGCACACCGCCGACGTGATCGGGATCGGCGTAGCGGCCTGGGAGGTGTGGTATGGGTACGGGTTGCGGCTGATCCCGCTCGCGGTGTTCCTGGGCTGCAGCACGCACATCATCGGGGACATGCTGACCGACTCCGGCTGCATGCTCACGTTCCCGCTCTCCAGGCAGCGCTATCACCTGCTGCCGGAACCCCTCGCGTTCACTACCGGGACCAGCCCGGAACTGCTGATCGTGGACCCGCTGCTGACCGCGGCGCTGCTGGTGCTCAGCGGCTGGGCCACCGACCCGGCCCTCGTCACCGCCCAGTGGCACGCGCTGGCCGGCTAGCCCGCCCGGCCGGTAACCTCACGCAGGACCTGCTGCGGGGCCTCATCCGACCACCAGTCCCCGGTGGGAATGCCGAGATCCTGCAGCCGCTGCCATAGCGGTCCCAGGGCAGCCTCCGGGTCCCGGTAGAAGGCCGATCCGCGGATCCGCTCGAAGGTCCAGTTCGCGCGCTCGAGGACCTGCTGCCTGGCCCGGTCCTGATGCCAGACATCCGGGCCGTGCCAGCGGTCTCCATCACACTCCACCGCGAGCCGGGCGTCCGGCCCCTCGACCACGATGTCGATGCGGTACCGGCCCACGCTGTGCTGCACGGCCACCATGCGGTAGCCGCGCGCGATGATCCGCTGCAGCACGTCGCGCTCGAACTGGGACTCGCAGGCGTCCAGCAGGCGAGATGATGGCGCGGCGGCGGCCCCGCTGTCCCGGCAGTGCCGGATGAGCGCGCCGCGCAGGTCCCCGTCGGGGAACTGGCCGGGGTCGACGGAGTGCACGGCCCACATCTGCTGGCGGGCGCGGGATGCGCCCACGTTGATCCGCCGGGCCGCGGCGTTCCCGGTCATGGCCGCGATCCGGCCAGCCGGGATCGCCGGGTCAACGGCGACCACGGTCGAGATGATGATCACATCGCGTTCGTCGCCCTGGAAGTTGGCGGGCTCACCGCTGCGCAGCCGCCTGGCGGTCATGACGTCCGGGCCGAGCCGGTCGTACAGCTTCTCCCAGATCAGCTTGGACTGGGTGGAGCCGAGCAGCGAGATGACGCCCATGTCCAGGCCGTCGTAGTCCGGGTTGGCGCACAGTTCGGCGACGAGATCCACGACGGCCTCGGCTTCCGGCTCGTTGACGTCGCCGTTCCGGTAGCCGTCCAGCACCCTGACCGCGCCGAGCGCGGACCAGCCGGGATGTGGCGGCTGGTCGCGCAGCGGGATGATCCGGTTGTCGTAGGCGTGCGCGTTGGAGAAACCGATGATCCGCGGCAGGCAGCGGAAGTGCTCGGTGAGCATGACGACACCGGGGAACTTCTGGAACGCGATGTCGTACAGGCTGTTGTCCGGGTCGAACAGGGTCCGGTACTTGGGCACCATGGCCAGATGCTCATCCAGCAGGTCGAAGACCTGCTGGCGGTTCAGGCCGACGTTCTCCGGGCTGGTCTGCTTGTCATCCCCGACCACGATCGTCTTCCTGGCCAGGGCCAGCAGGGGTAGCGCCTCCAGCCCGACCTGCGAGGCCTCGTCCACGATCAGCACGTCGAACGGCGGGTCGGCCTCCGGGCGGAAACTGGTCAGCGCCCGCGCCGTCGGCATGATCCAGACCGG
Source organism: uncultured Actinomycetes bacterium (assembly GCA_963829725.1). Lineage (GTDB taxonomy): Bacteria > Actinomycetota > Actinomycetes > Streptosporangiales > Streptosporangiaceae > RYN-230. The sequence goes on from CAWHJW010000007.1 coordinate 267,806, forward strand.
GACCGCGTCCTTGGACTCATCCAGCGCGGCCCGGATCTCGGCCAGCCAGCGCTGGGCGAACTTGCCCCCGGTCTTCCCGTACCGGGTGACCGCGCGCACATAGCTGTTGAGCGCCTGCCGCTGCCGGTCACCGATATTGTCGGCCAGGCGGCGCCAGGCACGTTCGCTGACCAGGTCCGCGACCACGCGGCGGCGCTCCTTGGACAGCTCCTCCAGCCGCGCCTGCAGCTGGGCCGGAGTCGGCCCGGCCAGCGCTTCCCGCACCCAGCAGTCCAGCTGGCGCCACTGCCACGCGACGTCGCACTCGGCGGGCTCGGCCGCGGCCGCCGGGTCGGTGAGGATGCGGGACGTCCAGATCGGCGCGCGGGCGGCCAGCCGGGCACGTAGCTCGCGCAGCCGCCCGGCGGCCGGCGCGATCTCCCGCAGGTCTTTGAGCTCGCCGCACAGCCGGTGCCATTCCGCCAGGTCCTGACGGGCCAGCGCGTCAGCGAGCAGGGCCCACAACGGCGACGCGGCCGGGGTGGTGGCACCAGCCGCCAGCCAGTCGTTCAGCTGACGGAAGGAGTGGGTGAGCTGCTGCAAGCGGATCTGGTCACAGCTCCGGCTGCACACCTCGGACAGGCCACCGAGGGTGCCCGCGTCCGCGGTGGCGGGGGCCGCGATCCCGGCGGCACCAAGGTCAGCCCGCAGCTGGGCCCAGGCGCGGGGCCAGCTGAGCGCCCGCGTCAGCTCGTCCAGCAGCGGGCCGAGGACATCTTCGGGGACCGCGGCGCGCAGCTCGGTGCCGCCGACCCGCGCGAGCTGGTTGTGCCAGCTGGTCAGCATCCGGCGGCGCAGGCCGCCCAGCATCACCGCCTGCAGGCACAGGTCGAGGTCCTCCGCGGTGCCCGGCGGGCGGCCGTCCACCTGGCATTCCTGTACCGCCCGCTTGGCGGCACCGGCGAACATGCCGAGCTTCCCGGACGCGGCCAGCCGGTCACGGGCCTGCTGCAGCCCATCGACGAACGACGGCTCCGGCACGTCCGGGACCACCACCTGGTGCGCGGTGAGAACCCTGCGGACGCCGAGCACTTGCTCGCGATCCTGGGCCAGCTGGGCGTGGAAGGCCGCCCAGTCCTGGGCCAGGAGCGGATCGCCAGCCTGATCCCGGACCTGGCCGAGCCAGCTGCCCGCGATCTTGGCCACCCACTCCATCTCCGCCTGGCAGCGGGACGCGAGCGCCTGCAGGCCGTCCAGGCCGCAGACGGTGGCACGCTCCCAGTCCCGCACAGCGGAACCGAGTGACCGGACGGACGCCTGCAGGTCCGCCAGCACCGCGAACTGCTCCGCCAGGACCGCAGCCGCGGGGATGGCGCCCAGCCCCGGCAGGTCGTAGGCACAGGCCTCGGCCCGGCGCACGCCCACCTGGCGGATCAGCCCGGTGAATTCAGCGAGGTCTCCCCCGCTGACCGGGCATGGCGTCATCGGGGTGACGAGATCATCGACATAGCCGAGGCGTTCCGCGTTCCCGGCCACCCACCGGGCCGCCTCGGCCCTGGTCGGGGCCTCGCCGGCCGCCCACTGGCCGGGAAGCCGCTGGACTTCCGCCTCGCGGGTGGCCAGCAGTGCCTGCGTGGCCGCCGCGATCGCGCGGCTGACCGCATCCAGCTCAGCGGTCAGCTGCCGGATGCGCTCGTCGGCGAAGGGCTTGTCAATGGCCGTGACCCGGGTCTGGATCTGCCCGATGGCCGACTCGAGCGCGCGGCGGCTCTCCCCGTCGGCGCCCAGCACCGCCACCGTGAGGTCCTTGATCCCGGCCGGGATCTTCCCGGTCAGCGCCCGCAGCGCCTGCTCCTTCTCGGCCGCCACCAGCACCCGTTTCCCGTAGGCGACATAGTGACTGATGATGTTGGCGATGGTGTGGGACTTTCCTGTCCCGGGCGGTCCCTGCACGGTCACCCCGGTGCTGTGCTGGGCCTGGAGCAGGATGCGCCGCTGCTCCTCGTTCGTGGGCAAGGGCAGCAGCAGCGGCTCGGCCGCGCCATCCGCCAACGCCGCGGCGGCCTGCCCGGCCAGCAGGGACGGGGCATCGCACACGACGGCCTGCAGGGTGTCGGGCACGGCCACGGTGTCGTCCCGGTAGAGCGCCCGCATCCGGTCCAGGAACCCCAGGTAGTCCGGCAGGCGGCGGCGCATGAACAGCACCCAGCTGCCATCCACCACCGCCGCGTCCCCAGCCGCGGTGGCCTGCCCGGAGACCGTGCCCTCGTGGTCGATGGCCCGGATCAGCGGCCGCAGCAGGCTGTGCAGGACTGGCCCGTCCCACAGGTCGGTGCCCTCGTCATTCACCGACTGCCGGATGCTCATGAATCCCGCGCGGTCAGCGAGCGACAGCCCGGCCAGGCAGCGGGCTTCCACCTCGGGGGCGCCGGCTGGGCACACGCGGACCTGCTGGGTGGCCTCGTCCTGCTCGACCTCCACCGGGATGCAGATCAGCGGGTGGTCGATGATCTCGCCGTCATGCCGCCAGCGCAGGCGGCCGAAGCCCCAGACCAGCTCGACCGATTCCCGGTCCGTGGCGAGCAGCTCCCGCTGCTGGAAGAGGTTCCGGTGCAGCGTCTTGGCCGCGTTCACCTCCGCCCAGCGGGCAGCGAACGGGTCCCACACGTCCGTGATCCACTGCCCGGCCGCCGCGACCAGATCCGGGTCGGAGGCGGGGCCGCCCGGTTCGGCCGGGCCCGGTTCGGCCGGGCCCGGTTCGGCCGGAAGCTCGGGCCGCCGGTGCGGGCTGAGCGTGCCGGACTCCCCCAGCAGCGGGACCAGCTCCGCGGGCACCTCGGGCGGTGCCGGGAGGTCCAGGAAATCCACGGCCAGCCAGGCTTCCGCCAGCGGGGTCACGCTGACCCCTGGAACCTCGGGCAGGTCGCGGTCACGCAGCAGGAAGAGGTCATACTTCCTGATGTCATAAACCGGCGGGTTGCGGCGGGCGTGATAGTCGGCCAGGAAGTCAATCAAGCTCAGCGTCCGGGCGCGCTCCTCCGGCCCGGTCAGCATCTGCGAGGGCGGCTCCGGGCGCCCGGCCGGCTCCGGGTCCCCCGCTGGGCCCGGGTGCTCCGCCGGGCCGGGCATGCTCGGCCCGAACGGCTGCCAGTTCTCCACGTGCCCGCTCCCGCTCTCGGCCGTTCCCGTGCAGGCTACCCGCCCGCTCAGCCAGTGTGACGGACGGCACCGCCAGATGCGCGAGCCATGACCTCAACTCCGCGCTCAGCCGAAAATGTCGTTGATGGCCTCCGTGGCCGTGGCGGCCCGCGGGTATCCCGTGTAGCTGGCCAGGAGCGTCATCAGCGCGGTCAGCGCGTCGTCATCGAGCCCGCGCCGCAAGCCCAGTCAAAGGTGGGTGCTGGCGGACATGCCACCCAGCCACCTCGTCGTGGCCTGGCACAAAGCCGACCGCAACCCGCTCATCCGCTCGTTCACGCGGATCGCCGCCGCCGCTATTCCGTGTGCCGCAGCCGCCTGAATTGAGGCGGCCGGCTGCGAGTAGAGGGCCGATCCCGGGACACCTGTCGGGGCATGACGATACCGAGCGAGCACGGGGACTCATCGGCTCAGGCTGCACCGGGCGGCACGAGCCTGCAGGCCGACGGGAGGGCGGAGGCCACGGTCGCGGAGATCAAGGCCGAGAACCAGGCGCTGAAAGAGGCTGACCGGGCCGCGGAGGCGCAGGCGAAAGCGGCCGCTGAGCAGGCGAAGCAGCTAGCCCAGGTAACGGGTGAAGTTCTGGAGGAGCTCAAGGACATGAAAGAAGGAGCAATTTAGCCTGATCGCCGTAGCCATCCATCGCTCAGGTCAGCCACGCGCAGCCCGTAATCGCGATGGACACATCCGGGCCCATTCAGTGCCCGGAGTCTAGGCCACTTAGCCCGTCCTACGCGCTGGGATCCGGGCCGCCCACGCTGGACATAGGCCGTGGATGGCAAGCCAGCCAGATGTTACCTTCTGGTAGTGCGGGGGCGTTGCCATGGCGCAGGTTCCTGCGGCTTGGGGTAATCGGCAAGCTTGGGGCGAACCGCGCGCCGGGTAGCCGCGTTGCTGCGCCGAGAACCCGGTGCCGGCCGTATTCCTCTCCTGGGGAGGTCAGCGCGGTGGATCCTGGTGGCCAGGCCCCAGACTTCCGGGCTCTGTTCGAGGCGGCGCCTGGCTGCTACCTCGTTCTGGATCCTGGCTTGCGCGTAGTCGCGGTCAGCGATGCCTACCTGCGGGCAACCATGACCGAGCGCCCTGCGATCCTCGGGCGGGGCGTGTTCGAAGTCTTCCCGGACAATCCCGCTGACCCTGAGCCTTCCGGTGTCCGCAACCTGAGGGCGTCGCTGCAGCGGGTGATACACGACGGCGTGACCGATGCGATGCCGGTTCAGAGGTACGACATCCGCAAGCCCGAAACTGATGGTGGCGGATTCGAGAAGCGGTTCTGGAGCCCGGTCAACTCGCCGGTCTTCGGGCCCGGCGGGGAAGTGGCCTACATCATTCACCGGGTCGAGGATGTGACCGAGTTCGTGCACGTCAAGCAGGCCGGCGACGCACAGCATCAGCTCGCCCGCGACCTGCGGTTCCATGCGGACGCCATGGAGGCAGAGATCTTCCAGCGAACGCGGGAGGTGGCGGAGGCCAGCCGCATGCTCAAGGAGGCGAACGCCGAACTGGCGGCCAGTCTGGTCAAGATCAAGCTGGCCGAAGAGCAGATGCGCGAAATGCGGGCGCTGGCCGAGCGTGACCGCATCGCCGCCGACCTGACCGACCAGGTCATCCGGAGACTGTCCGCGCTTAGCATGCGCGTCGCCTCATTGACCCCGCTCGCGCCAGGTCTCATCGCCGAGCGGCTCGACGAGGTAATCGGCGAACTGGATCGCGTCATCACCAGCATCCGCACCACCGTCTTCGATCTCCAGCACAGTGCCCGTCCCTCTGGCCAGTCCGAAGCCTCCCCAGCCACGTTGCGCGAGCAGGTCGCGGCACTCGCCGCGGAGGCCGGCGCTCAGCTGGGGTTCGCGCCGCGAGTGGGCTTCGAGGGGCCCGTGGACACCCTGGTCACGCCCGCCATAGCCGACCAGATGATGGCTGTCCTGCGCGAGTCGCTGTCCAACGTGCTGCGGCACGCACAGGCGACCGCCGCCGAGGTTACAGTCGCTGCCGGGCCTGAGCTGATCCTGACCGTCGCCGACGACGGCATCGGACCGACCACAGAGCGGGGCACCGGTAACGGCCTGCGTAATATGGCCGCCCGGGCCGCGGCCTTGCGTGGGCGCTGCGCCATACGTGCCCGCAGTCCGCGCGGGGCCATCGTGGAATGGCGCGTCCCGCTCCGGCATGGCACAGACCGGCTGCCCGCAGACCGGTAGCGATCTTCTCTGCCGCCACCCCTGGGTGGTTCCACTGGTTCCGGTGACCATGCTCGAACTCTGGATTCCCCCGGCACGGCAGCTCTCCGTGACCGGGACGACACCAGCACGGCACAGCCGCGCCTGAGGCGCGCGGCAAGCTCGCTCGCATACGTCTTCGTGGTCAACTCCGAGCCATCCCAGCCGAACCGGACCTGCCGCAAGAACACGTCCGCCTCCGGAACCACGCACAGCTCGTCATCGAGCACCGTCCAGTACCGGTCCCCGGACGGCAGCCTCACCGCGAACGCCCGCACCCCATCCCCCGTTCTCGTGCTGGACACCGATAACTATTACCAGCAACAAGAACAACAACACAGCTTGAAAGGCGTTCTGGCCTGGTCCCAGCCGGAGGTTACCAGGATCATCGCGCAGACCGAGGAGGGTAACGCGGCGTCTGCGGGCGTTCTGAGGCACGCGGGCTTCCGGGAGGACGGCGTCGCCGATGGCCTGCGGAACTTCTCGCTGGATCGCCCGTAGCAGCCTGATCAACGGCAGCAGGCTGCCGATGGCCCGCCGCGCGGCGCCGGGTCGGCCGCCATGGCCGCAAGCCCGGTGCGTGTGCGGCGGGCAGTGGCGGCGCGGAGCGCCTCCGCCTTGATCATAACTTCGGCCAAGTTCGGCAGTGCTGGCTTGGACTCTTGGCCTGGCCTCCTCGTCCCGAAACCAACTAGCGATGAGGACTGCCAGGGGGTCATGAGCGAGACGATGCCGCTGGCTAAGGTGAAGGCGCACCTGTCTGAGGTCGTTGATCGAGTGACAGCCTCGCACGAGCGGATCAGCATCACTCGCCACGGGCACCGCGAGGCCGTCGTGATCGCTGCGGACGATCTCGATGCCCTGGAGGACACCCTGGACATCTTGTCCGACCCCGTCGCCGTCCGTGAGATAGCTGAGGCGTGGCAGGCAGCAGCGCGGGGAGAGGGCCTGGATCTCGCCGCGGTCAGGCGGCGCTACCTGGGCCATAACGGCTGAATGTCTGGTTTGTCCCGATGGGAGATCAACAGGGGCCCAACTGATCGGTACCCCCAGCAAGTGGCAAACTCAAAGGTCAGCGTGGTCGTAGGGGGTACCGATGCCTTCGCGGCGGTGGGGCGGGTGGGGCTCGAACCCACGACCGACGGATTATGAGTCCAGCCCGCCAGCAGGCCACCTCAGGGCGGTTGACCTGCACAGACGCGGTTCGGCGTTCCGTTGCTCAGGCCGATTTAGGCACGTATTGGGCATGATCAAGGCCGGGCTGCCTGCCCTCATCATGATCACCCTGTGGCCCCCGACGAACGCTGAGCGATCACTATCTGGCGTCTGGGCTGATATAGGTGCCTCGACGGGGCACGGTGAAGACCAGGCCCTCGTCGCGGAGGATCTCGACGGCGCGAAGAACGGTATCTCGGCCTACATCGTGCTCTTGCTGGAGTTGTTTCACGGACGGCAGCGGGCCGTTCCGCCACTCGCCTCTGGCGATCCTGGCCCGGAGGATGGCGGTGAGCTGCTGGTAGGCCGGTTCCGGTGCCCCGTGATCAACGGTCACATGATCAAGTTAGATCACCCAAGATCAGAGTTGATCACGTGGTATATCTGCTCTGCTCTGTACTGATCTGCTCTACACTGCTGACACGGACTCACCGGACTGGCAGGGAGGGCACCGTGGAGGCAAAGCAACCGTCTCGGGCCCACAGAGCCCCAGCCGTAGATGTCCCGGACTGGTGGCCCTACGCGGCCGAGTTCCCGCAGTGGCACGTCTGGCGAGGGGTCTGCGGCCTGGTCTATGCCAGGCGACCCCGTACCAGCCCACCGCTAGTGGTACGCGGAGAGGATGCCCGGGATCTGCGTGACCAGATCAGACGAGCAGACGGTCTGACGGGCTGACCAGGCTCCCCTCGTTCCCAACCGGGAATACTAAGCCGAAAGGTCGTTGAGCTGGCGGCACTCCCGGGCCTGGCTCTACCGCCACCCCGACATCCATGACCTGATCAGCCGCCTGCGCTCCGCGCCGGCCCGGTCAGCAACTCCGCAGGACAGCCAGCGTCCCACCGCCGAGTCGCTCCGCGGCGCCTGCACGCCGCACGCGCACAGATCACCCGCCTGCAAGCCGACAACACCATGCTCCGTGAGCAACTCGCCCGCCAGCTCGGCGAGCAACGCGCCACGATCCGCCACTCCAGCCCGCCCGCCGCTACCGGCCACACACCCAGATCCCCTACGTCAGCGACATGTCTACGACGCAAAACCAACGGACTTAAGATACCCGCCGTTCTGCGTGGGTCAGTTGGTCGCGTGACAGGCTTCGACCAGGGCACAGATGGAACATTCGGTGCCGCTGCGGCGCCCCGTTCACCGGGCTGTGGCAGGACGGACGGGTAGTGTATTGCTGGTGGACGGCATCCATGACCTGGGTGGCATGCAGGGTTTCGGATCGGTGGTTCATTCGCCGGCGGAGCCGGCCTTTCACGACCGATGGGAGGCGGTGGCCCGGGCGCTCATGACGGTTGTCGCGGGCGCGGTTGAGGTGAGCGGGGGTGAGTTCCGGCATTCGATCGAGCGGATGGAGCCGGGTCACTACCTGACGTCGGGCTACTACGAGCACTGGCTCACCGCTGCGGCCACCCTGGCTGTCGAGCATGGGCTGGTGACCAGTTCAGAGCTTGAGGCGCGCGCTGGCGGGCGGTTCCCGCTGAGTGGCCCGGTGCTCGCGCTGCCCGTCGTTGACGCCGGTCCCGACGTTGGCGACCTCCGCTTCGGAGTCGGCGACCGCGTCCGGGTGCGCGATTTGCATCCGCCCGGCCACACTCGCTGCCCGCGATATGTGCGGGGTAAGGCCGGGACGGTGGTGCGGGTGGATGGCACCCATTCGGTGCCTGATATCGAAGCTCATGGCACCGCCCGCCGCCATGAACCGACTTATTCGGTCCGGTTCGACGCCGTCGAGCTGTGGCGGGACGGCCAGCGCGGCACATCGGTGCATGTGGACCTGTGGGACAGCTACCTGGAGCGATCATGAGCGAGGACGGTCATCACCCGGCTGCCATGTCGCCGGTTGAGCAGCGGGTCGCGGCGCTGGAGGCGTTGCTGACCGAACGCGGGCTGGTGCCTGAGGGCTTCATCGAGGAGATCACCCGCCGCTACGAGTTGGAGATAGGCCCGATGAACGGGGCGAAGGTCGTGGCCCGGGCGTGGGCCGACCCGCAGTATAAGCAGCGCCTGCTGGCTGAAGGCACCGCGGCAATCGCCGAGCTTGGCTTTGGCGGGCCGGAGGGCGACCACATGGTGGTCGTGGAGAACACTGCAGCCGTCCACAATGTCATCGTGTGCACGCTGTGCTCGTGCTATCCGTGGCCGGTGCTGGGGCTTCCGCCGGCGTGGTACAAGGACCCTCCGTACCGGGCCCGGATGGTCCGGGAGCCCCGGACGCTGCTGGCCGAGATGGGCTGCCATCTCCCAGGAGATGCCGAGATCCGGGTGTGGGACTCCTCTGCCGAGGTCCGCTATCTCGTCCTGCCGCAGCGCCCGGCGGGGACTGAGGGCATGACCGAGCCGGAGCTGGCCGGGCTGGTCACCCGTGACTCGATGATCGGCGTGGCCCGCCTGTGAGCCGGCAGCTGAGCCTGTCGGACCTGGACCTGCCCCGGCGGAACGGGGAACTCGCCTTCGACGCACCGTGGCAGAGCAGGGTGTTCGCGCTCGCGGCCGCAGTCGTCGATCACGGGTTCGGCGGCGACAGAGAACCATTCCGGCAGCAGCTCATCAACGCCATCGCCGCCGAGCCTGGCCGCCCCTACTGGGAAAGCTGGACCGCCGCGCTCGAGGCGCTGGTCGATACCCTGCCCGAACCACCCACGTCCTGACGGAACGTGACTGGGCGTGCAATAGCGGAAGCGTGCTGGATCCGCCGTTCGGTACGTCAAGATGACCCGCCTCAGTGATCACGGATGAAGCGCCGAACGGGACATTCTGCGTGGCCGACACGGCCTGGAGCCGAGGATGCAGGTGAGGTTAGCCTGCTCAAGTTCGTCGTCGATGAGCACTTAGATCGCTTCGATGGTGACCTGCTGCACCCGGTCCCACGACTCGGCCCAGTCTCCCATGAGCCGTACGCCGAGCCGGGCTGCGGGCCTTCCGTGATTCGGGAGCCGCACGTTCACGCAGCGTGCCGCGGTCAGTTACCGCTTCCCGGCGCCGGAACCGCACCTGCGCCGATACTGGGCTGCAAGCTTGGCATTACGGTGCCGTCCGCGCGCACACATCAAGGTGATCGGCAGGGATGCCAGCGCGGTTGCCGCGCGGGACGCGGATAAGTTCCGGTGTGGCTGTCTCGTCGTTGATGGTCCCGCTCGGCACGCAGGCGCCCGACGGCCGTCGGCGTGGTCCCGGCGCTGCCCGCCGGCATCGGACCGGGACCACCGCTCGCCACGCCGCCAGGGACCGGTCCCGGCCCGGCAGGACCAGCCGGGCCAGGACGCGACCCGGCTGCCGCGGCCGGGCCGGCCGGCTGGCCGCCCGCCTGCGGGGAGGCGGCCGTTCCCGGCGAGCCGAGCTGGGCGGACACCAGCCGGGCTTGGTCAACCGCGGAGGCGCCGCCTGCCCCTCCGGCGGAGGCACGTACCGCGCCGACAGCAATCGCCCCGCTGACGACGGTGCTCAGGAACCCGCCGCCGGCTGATGCCTCGACACTGCCGGTGGTCCAGGTGAAGAACTTCATCAGCGCCGGCAGGGCGAGCAGGGACAGCGCCAGCATGGCGAAACCCATGAGCGTGGTGCGCGGGTCATTGCCGCTGCCGATCAGCGCGAAGCAGGTGGCATACGCCGCCGCGGCGGCCGGCTTGTAAGAGATGAGCGCGAGCATCCAGCCGGTCGTCCGGGTGAACCAGGCCCGGGTCGGCGGGGCCAGGGTCCCGGCCGCGGCCAGCGGCAGCACCCCGCAATGATCACCAGGGACGCCTGGCGGAAGAGCATCAAGATCGCCTGGACTGCGGACAAGATGATGGCGACGATCCCCAGCACGATCACCACGCCGGGCGCGACGCCGGTCATCGACAGCACGGCCGTCAGCCGGGTCCCGAACTGGCCCCCGGTTGCCTGGGCTAGTACCCAGGACGACCAGGCGTCACCGGCCCTCAGCAGCATCGCGGGCAGCAGCACCCCGACCGCGGAGGTCGCGGCGATGAGCGCCAGCCCGGACCCGACGTTAAGTAGCGGGTTTGCTTTCCGGGATAGGGCGATCTTCCCCGCCGCAGCCAGCATGGCCAGCATCGCAACGGCCACCGTGACCGGCAGCAGCCAGCGCTGCAGGCTCCCGACGGCCGGCTCGGCGGACAGATCGGGCGAGGGGACGGTGACCCACCACGAGACGGTGTGGGTGACCACCCACACCAGCCCGGACTGGATCGCGCCGGCCAGGCCGCTGACCACGCCGCCGGTCACCGACCCGGCAGCCTGGCTGACCAGGGACCGGTCGATGCAGGCCGGGTCTACCAGGGTTGGGCAGGCCACTGCGGCTCCCCCTCCCCCGCCTGCCGCGGCTCGCCCGGACGAGACGGCAGGACCAGCGGCGGCGCGGCATCCGGCCGCCGCGGCGGTGGTTCAGGCGATCCCGGCCGCCGGCGGCCCAGGCCATCCTGCCCCTGGCGGCAGCGGCGCTGGCGGCAGCTGCTGGAACAGCTGCACGGCCGGGACGGCCTGGGTCACCGAGCGCAGGGACAGCGCTAACGCCACCACCCAGCCGGCCAGCGTCCAGCCCAGCAGGATGTTGATCACCGCGATCACGCCGAGGTCGGGCACATGCCGGGCCCAGGCCAGCAGCACGGGCAGCAGGTACAGCCCGATGAGCGCCGCGGTGATCCCGCCGAGCACCACGGTGGCGATGAACGAACCGATCATGGCGCGGTCCTTTCGGTCATGGCTGGCCAGGGAAGGGGATGTAGCCCCGGAGTGAGGTCACCGGCGCTGCGGAGTTGCCCCAGTCGCCGCCGGGCGGCGCGATCACCCGCCAGTCCCCGCCGGCCCACCAGACCTCGATGCGGGTCACCGCGCGGGCGGTGCTGCCCTGCGGCCCGGGCCCGGCGCTGACGATGTCTGCCACCGCGCCGGCCGGGGTGTAGGCGACCCAGCGGAACGCCTGCTCGGTGACATAGGCACGGCCGAGCGGGCCCCCGCCGGTCACCCCGGCCGCCTGGGCTTCCTGCGCGTAGCTGGCCTGGCAGGCGGCCAGCAGGGCTCCGGCGCCCAGGCCGGTCACCTGGCCGCGGATCGTCGGCCCGAAGATGCCCGGCCCCCACTGCGCGTTCGCGCGGACACCGATGTTCACCGCCGCCAGCAGCGCCCCCTCCGGGGTATCGGCGAAACCCGACGCCAGGCCGTAGTGATGGTGGCGTGGTCCCGCGGCGGGTGACGCCGGCAGCTCCACCCCGAAGAAGTCGTGCCACCCCAGCCCGGCGAGCCGGGACGGAAGTGCCGCTCCCGTGGGTGACGGCGAGCCCCCAGGCGCGCGGGCGTGCGCGCTGGCTGCCCGGCGTGCAGCCGGCCGGCCAGTGCGGCCCTGGTGCGGGCTGCGCGCTGGCTTGGCTCGAATACCGGCGCGCCAGCTGGCCGAACACCGCCAACCGGCGCGTCCTGATCTCGCGCATCAGCGCGCTGGGCACCGGGCCGGTCTCGGCCGATTACCTCGACAAGCATCAACTGCGTGGCATCGCCCTTGAACATATCCGGCGTGACCGCATCCTGCAGGAAGCCCTGGCAACCGGCGCCGACCCTCTCCACCTTGCCCTGGTCTTCAACATTGACCACACCAACGCAATGGCCTACGCCAACGCCGCCCGCAACCTTCTCAGCGGCCATCCCGCATGGTCTGCGGGAGGTCTTCGCAGGTACGTCTAGGTATGGCCGTTCCTCAGTGGCAGGCTGGGGAGGTCTGGTGCAACGGAACGTCCCAGGCGCCAGAGCGGGGGCCTTGGTAGGCTGGTAGAGCTGCGGTGGGAGCGGGGAGGTCCGTGGTGGTCAGCCGGATCTGGGTAGTTGCGTTAGGGGTCGTGGCGCTGGCAGCGTCGTGCACCGTTGGCCCCAGCGCTGGGCCGGACGCGGGGAGTCCGGCGGCGGCCCCGCCGCCAGTGCCGGCGGGTTCCGCCGACAGGGTCTGTACTGCTGATGCATGCATTTCGCTCAGCCGGCTGGCCAGCAGCATCGATACCCAGCTCAAGGGAAAAGTCGTCGGGTACGTGGCGCTCATTGGCACGTCGATAGCTGTTTCCTCCGGCCTTGCCCGCACGGCCGCAGACCCGCCGAAGCTCGCCATGGGACCGGACGTCATGGTGAATGTCCTCAGCGTCGGCAAGATGTTCACGACGATTGCTGTGCTGAAGTCGCTGGCCCGCCACCATCGCAGCACCGGCAGCCGGATCTGGCCTTTTCTGCCCCCGGACTGGGCCAAAGGCCCGGGCGTGGGCACCATCACCTTCGGTGAACTGCTGACCCACCGGGCAGGATTCCGCCTCGACAGCGGCCTGGTCTTCCAGACCGATGATGCGGCGAGGGAACAAATCAGGCACGGCGTCCAGCAGATCGACAAGCAAGTGGCGGACTATAACAACATCAACTTCACCATCTTCCGGGACATGCTGCCCTTCATGCAGGGGGCTCCCGAGCCGGGGCCAGCCGCGCGCGGCGCAGCCGCCAACCGCTTTTTCATCAGCTATGTGCAGCGTCAGGTCTTCGATCCCGTGGGCGTCAAGAACGCCACCTGCGCGCCAGTCCGCAATGCCGTGCTCATCTACCCGCCGCCTGGCACCCGGACCGCACGGGGCGGGCAGGCCCCGGTGGGGCCATCGGGGTGCTCGGGGGGTGGCTGGTTTATGACACCGGCCAGCATGCGCCAGGTCCTCGATGGCCTCATCAGCGACAGCCTGCTGTCCAGCGGCCAACGGCAGCAGATGGACCGCAACTGTCTGGGCTGGGACTGCTCTATCACCGGCCAAGCCGGTTACCGGGGTAAGGGCGGCGGCCCTTTCTGCGACGGCTCAGCGTGCCTTCAGATCTTCTTCGGCATCCTCGCGGGGACGATCCCTGTGGTGATAGCCACCAACTCCGACCCTGGGAAACCCCTCTTTGCTATCGTTCAAACCGCCCTCTCGGCCGCCACCGCCCCCCGGTAGCCGGCCCGCTGGCGATCCTGCGGGACAGATGAAGACCTACGACTTCGGCCCCAAGCCCAGCGGGTCTGGTGCCTGGATCAGTAGGCAAGGGCGGCTGGACCTGCGCGGACGGGCCCATGCCCGGCCATGAGCATCCAAGGTCGCCGCGCGTCGTTGTGACTCAATTCGCCACTGCCGTGGCGGCGTGTTTTAAAAGGGCGCAGTCTATGCAGCTGCCGGGCGCCGATCCCGCCATGACGCGACGTGATCACGGCGCTGCAGGCAGCGTGGGTCACCATCCGCACGCGACATCCCGAAGTCCCGCCCGCGGTGGTCAACACCGGCGCCGGGAACAACCAGAAGGGCCACCCGGCCGCGGACATGGCACGCGCGCCCGAAATGCCGGGGTGCCCGGTGCGGGAACTGGCCGACGAGCTGACGCCCCGGCTTTGTGCCGCCCGGTGAGGCGAGGCCCAGCCAGAACACGCTGTTCTGCGCACCTCAGGCCTGTCGAGCACGCCACCAGCTGCCAGCGGGTAATCGGCAGGGAGGCGCCTGGCTGGCAAGCCGATAGCCCGCTTACCGGTTACCCGCCTGTGACAGATACGTCCCGACTCGATGGCGGCAGCGGGCAGACCCGGTGGTGCGGGCCAGCCAGTCCAGCGCGACTGGCTTACGTCGCCACAATGACCCCGTACCCCGCAGCGCTGGCTATGGGCATCCGGCAATCCGAGGCACTGGGGCTGCACTGGAAGTACGTGGATCTCGACGTCGGCACGATCAAGGTCGGCTGGCAGCTCAAGCGGACCCGCTACCGGCACGGCTGCGCGGATCCCGTGGCCTGCACCGCAGGTCGCCACCGCGTGTCTTGCCCGCGGAGCTGCACCACGCACCGGCACCGGCCCGACTGCAGTGAAGGCTGCACAAAGCGCGGCCACCAGTGCCCCGAGGTCAAGCGTCCCTGCCCCGATCGCTGCACCGGACATGCCCGTGAGTGCCCGCAGCGGGTCGGCGGCCGCTGGCAGTTCACCCGGCGCAAGGGCGTCAAGCCGGGCCGGGGCGAGGCCCGGGCGAGGCCAAGCTCGTCCTCGCCCGGCCAGGCCCGCTGGTAACCCAACTGCGCGAGCGCCGGCGCCAACAGAATGCCGAGCGTCTGGCTGCGGGGCCCGCCTGGGACGACTGGGATCTGGTCTTCTGCACCCCGGCCGGCGGGCCGATCAATACCCACGATGACTGGGAAGACTGGCGTGAGCTCCTCGGCGACGCCCAGGTCCGGGCAGCCCGCGTGCATGACGCCCGGCACACGGCCGCTCCTGCTTGAGCGGGGCATCGACGTCCGGGTGGTCCAGCAAATCCTGGGGCACCCCCAGCTCAGCCAGACCCAGCGCTACACCCACGTAACCACCCGACTCAGCCAGGGCGCCGCCGACCGAATGGCGAGCGCGCTGTGGGGCTGAACGACGAGGGCTCCCCTGTCCTTCAGCCCGCGGAGAACCTCAGGCAGGGCAATTGCAACCAGAATTGCAACCCGAAAGGATCAAAGATGCCTACGGCAAGCACAACACCGCAGTTCACAAGTGGTGGGCCGGACGTACCAGCATGCGAACCGCGAGGTGCTGTTTGTCGGTGACCCGCTGCCAGTACGATTGCGCAGGTCACGGGTCAAGAAGGCGGTACGGTGAGCCGCCCGGCGTCGGCTCGCAAGCGCTTCAGGGTGCTGCTTCAACGCCAGGGAACCGGGCGGACACATGCATCCGCGCGGCATGAGCGAGATCGGTGAGCAACACGGCAATAAGGCGCTCCTCCATGACCGCGCGGCCGTGCCCAGTCAGCCGCGCAGCGAGTTCTGGGTCCCATGGGCTGGCCGTCGGCGATCCCGTCAGCGGCGTGGACTCGCCCATCTCGAGCGCATGCCGGTAGTCGGCTGCGGTCATCCGCCACGGCCTCGCGCTGTGGGAGGTGATGGCGGCACCGACGATGCGCAGTCCGGCCCAGTCGAAATCGGCTCGCCAGTGCAATCGGGCGCCCTGCGCGACGGCAGAGCCGAGCAGCTTGTGGCAGGCGGCGCTTGGCATCCCCTCGGTGCACACTAGCGGCGGGCAGCCCGTGCCAAGGTCGGATGCTGCGACGCGGAGCACGGCGGGATTCTCGCAGACAAATATGTCACCGGGTATGGGCACGACGTCGTAGGCGGTCTGCTGCTGAAGGGTGAGCCGGAACGGGACGCCGAACCGGCTGGCGTCGTTCAGCCAGACCGAGACCAGATTGGAACCGCGGCACACCACGTTGAGCACCAGGACCTGGCTGGCCAGGTCGTCGGGGATGGCGCCGTGCATCTCCCACAGCGCCCGCTGCCCGGTGCGGTCATGCGGCATGGAGTCAAGTCCCGAGCGGATGGCCAGCGCCCGCAGCACCAGGGTGGCGAGCGAACCGGCCGCAAGCAGTGCCTTGGTGTCGCCGGTGACCTGTTCGGCGAGCACCGGCAGCGGGATCGGGCTGCCCGGCGCGCGGCTGCGCAGGTGCTCCAATATCCGCACCGCATGCTCGAGCAGCCGGTCATCACCGCGGCGCAGCAGCCTGGTGATCGTCCCATCCTCCTGCAGCGCCAACCACCAGGAGCCGAACCATGCCTCGCCGGCGAGCACCGACGCACCGGCCATCGCACTGGCCTCCGTGCGCTGTTGCTGTTCCCGTTGCCGTTCGGCGGGCCGGTCGCGCAGCGGGCCGCCCAGCATGACCAGAGTGTCCCGCAGACCGGTGCCGTACCGCTGGCGCAGGGCCGCGTCCAGGGTGGTGAGTCCGATGGTAAGCCGTTTCACCGTCTCCGGCCGGTAGCTGCCGGTGATGCCGATGACCGCCCGTCGTTCGGCGTCGGTGGGTGCGTTCAGCCCGATCGAGTGGTCCAGCGCGCCACCGGTCCGTTCCAGGTTGCGCCGGGCCGCGGCGAGCAGCCGTTTCCAGCCCGCGCCACGCAGCTCCGCAAGATCCTCGTCCACAGGGTCCTCACGCCGCGGCGGTGATCACCCGCCTGGAACCGGGCGAACCGAGTACGGCGGACAGTTCACCCGCCTCGTCGGCGAGGAGCTGCGCTCCGTCCCACACCAGTAGCAGTGCGCTGACGGTGTGCTCGGTGGGAGAGTGCGCCAGGTCGTAGTGTGCGGCGGCGCGGACGGCGGCCTGCGTCGCCCACAGGTCGTAGCCGGTCATGAACAGGTCCAGATCGAACTGCGCGGCCAGGCCCATCAGCTCGCTGCGGCCGGTGTCGTCCACTCCGGCGAACGCCTCGTCGAGGGCGAGCAGGCGCGGTGCGTGCGGATGTGCCGAGTTCAGCATCGCGTGTGCGGCGGCGAACAGCGGCAGGTGCAACGAGACCGACTGCTCGCCGCCGGACAGCTGGCTGTGCCGTGTCCGGGTCAGCTTCTCCTCAGTGCCCTCAGCGCTGACCATCTGGAACACGAACTGCCGCCAGCGACGGTAGTCCAGTACCCCGGCCAGCAGCTCTCGGTACGGGAGTTCGCGGTACCGGGCTCGAGCGGTCTTGATCTGCGCGGCGAAGTGGCCGCGCATCCGGGCGAGAGAGTCCGGGTTGAGCCGGGAGGCGTCGGCATCCAGCAGCCCGCACACCGCGCGCTGCTCGTCATCGAGCTGGTCCGCCAGCAGCCACCGCACGCCGACCGTCTTCCCCGAGGACATTTTCCGGGACCGCATCTCGGTGTTCATCCGGCTGATCAGGTCCTTGGCGTCCACGGTCCGCTCGTGGATCTGCTGGGCGAGTCTGGCCAGCAGCGCGTCTTCGAGGATGCGCTGCTCAGAGTCGGTCAGCAGCAGCTGCTGGTCACGGCGGGCGGCTGCGATGCGCTCCGCGAAGGCGCCGACCGGCAGCGGGCCCTGCTCATCGGCGATGCGGACCACGATGACACCGTCGGCGCTGTCCCACTCGGGGTGGTAGTCCTGGCCGGCCGCGCCCAGCTGGGCCTGCAGATCCTCCAGCGCCCGGGTGAGCCGGGTCGTGGAGATCTTCAGTGACGTCTCGCTCGGCGTCAGGTCGCGGGTGACCTCGAGGATCGCCTCGTGCACTCCCACGACCGCCTGCGGCAGGTCATCACCGGTCCAGTCCGCCTCCTGCGCGGGCCAGGCCAGCCGCGGCGGGCACTTCAGCACGTCCAGCAGCTCCTGGGCGGCGAACGGCGCGAGACCGCGCGCGGTGGCCCGCTCCTCCGCACACGCGACGTGGAGGGCACGCCTGCCGCTGGAGACCCGCTCGGTCACGGCACTGACGGCCTTGATGGCCTCGACCTCGGCGGTGCGGGCAGCATGCTCAGCCGACTGAGCGGCCGTGATGCCCTGCTCGGTCTCGTCAACCTGTGCCATCACCTCAGTGGCTTCCTTGCCGACCGCGCCGTGCAGCGCCGCCAGTTTGGCGGCCTCCTCGGTGTGCCGGCGGCGAGCCATCCGTTCGGTCTCGGCGGAGACGCGCTCCTCATCGGTGGCCTGCTCCAGCCGGCCTCGGGCGCCGGCGACGATGCCACGCTGCTGCGTCTCCTCACGACGGCGGCCGGTGAGGTCCCGGGCGGTGGCCTCGAACTGCCGGGTGGCGGCCTCCACCTGGTCGGCCTGGTTCCATTCGATGGCGTGGTCCATGGCAGTACGGCGCAGCGCTCGCTCCGTGACGGTGCAGGCGGCCACCGACTCGTCGTAGCCGGACTGGGCACCGTCGGCGCCCGCCCGGGCCGAACGCAGCTGCCCGACGGCCTGCGAATGCGTGCGCAGCGCGGCGGCGGTCGCGGTGCTGCGGGGAAGCGCGGCGCGCGCCTGCGCGAACGCGGACAGTGCGGCGGCCAGCCCGTCGAGCTTCCGGTCGAGGCTGGTCAGCAGCTCCGTCAGCCCGGCGATCTGGGCCTCGCACTCAAAGATGCGCGCGGCCCGGCGGCGGGCCCGGGCGGTCGCCCCGATGTACCCGGCGTGCTCCTTGTGGTGCGCACCGGCGGTGACACCGTGGGAGTACCGGCCGTCGGCGCCGATCACCGCGGCCGAGGAGAACAATTCGCCGTCCAGGGCGATGGAAGCGAGCACGGCACCGATCCGCCTGGCGGGCACTGGGGTGTCGTCCTCGGGCATCAGCACCCCAGCGAGGCTGGCGCCTTCGACCGGCGGGCCGGGGACCAGGTAACCGTCGTCGTCCCCGGCGGTGACCTCATGGCCGTCAGGCGTGATCCAGGCGTCGAGCATCCCGGTGGCTTCCAGCGCCGCCTCGAGCGCGGCGGCCCGCGTGTCATCGACATTGCCGGCGAAGCGGACCAGCCGCCACAGCGGTGCACCGTCGCGGCCTGACCGGTCGGCGGTGCGTCCCGGGTGGGCCGGTGGCGCGTCGTCGCGTTGCGAGGCGATCCGGTCCCGCTCCTCGGCGATGCGCTGCCGGTCGGTCTGCGTGCTGGCACGCTCGGCACGCAGCCGCGCCTGCTCGTCACGGATGGGCTGCTCGGCGGCGGCGGTCGTCCCGGCGAACACCGACTCGACGGTGGGCGCATCCGGGTCACCGAACGTCTCGATGGCCACGCTGAGGCCCTCGGTCAGTTCCCGCATGGCCGTCTCGTCCAGCACATCGGCGTAGTCGGCCGCCCACCGCGCCAGTGCGGCCTGGGCATCGGCGCGGGCCGCCGTCACCGCATCGGCCGCGGACTGCTCGGCTTGCTCGGCGGCGGTCACCGCCTCCAGCGCCCGGTCGAGCGCCAGCCTGGCCAGATCCCGGGCGTGCTCGGCTGTCCGGTGCGCCTGCAGCGCGGCCCGTACCGAGCGGACGGCCTCCAGCCGGGCGGTGACCCGGCCACCGGCACGTTCGGTGAACCCGTCAGCTCCGGCGTCGGCGGGCTGCCAGCCGATGCCGGCCGCGGCGGCGTGGTCGGCGAGCTGCGCCGCACTGCGCGAGACGACCGATTCCAGGTCGGCGAGTACCGCCGCGGCCTGCTCCAGATCGGCCTGAGCACGCGCGGTCCCCGCACTGCGCCGGGCGAATTCCGCGGTGGCCTCGGCAGCCGTCCGCTCGTTGGTGCGGACGAGCCGTTCAAGGTCGGCGAGTTGCCCGACCGCCTGGTAGGCGCTGGTGGACTTCAGCTGGTCGAGCCGGGCGCGCAGCCCGGCGAGAGCGTTCTCCGCCGCCTCCCGGCGGGCCTGCGCCTCCGCCTGCCCGGTTTCCGCGCCCGCCAGCGCCGTGATGTCGTGGCTGAGTTCGGTACGCCGCTGCGCGCTGGCCTCGCGGCGGCGGGTGAGGGCATCGGCGGCCGACCGGGCGTGGGTGCGCAGATAGGTGGTGTAGGAGGCGAGGAACGTGCGGGTAGCCTCGTCGGCGGCAGTCAGCCCCTCCAGCGTGGTGGCGACCGTCTCCATGTCATCGAACGAGCGGGCAGCCTCGGTGATCAGGTCGTCGTCGACCGGCCGCAGCCCGTCGGTGAGCGTGTCCGACAACTTCGCCGGGTCGAGGTTCTTGGCCAGCTGCGGCCGCCGCAGCGTAAGGATCAGGGTGAGCAGCTGTTCGTAGCGTTCCCGGCCGAGGCCGAACAACCGCTGATCCAGGGCGGCCCGGTAGTCAGTAGGAGAGGCGTGCAGGCTCGGCTCCCCGATTTCCTCGGCGAGCTGCTTCCTGGTCATGGGCCGGTCGTCGCCGGTGATGAGCGAGAAGTCCGCACCGACCCGTCCCTCGGCGACGAAATGCCAGCGGACCGGAGTGTCGCGGTGCTTCTGGGCGTGCAGGCCGATGCCGACGGTGACGGCCTCACCGGTGTCGCGATGCCGCAGCTCCAGCCATACATAACCGACCGCGTTCTCGCCGCCGCGGAACAGGAGGTTGGACTTCATGGTCCGGTCCTCGGCGGCGAACGGGTTCAGCCGTTTCGGGTCGATCCGGCCGTCCAGCACGAACGGGAACAGGACCTCAAGAGCCTTGGTCTTCCCGGATCCGTTGGGACCGCGCAGGATCAGCCAGCCACTGGCGAAGCAGAACTCCTCATCCCGGTAGTCCCACATGTTGATGATTCCGGCCCGGGTGGGTTGGAAGCGGGTCACGTGGAGCCTTCCTTCACAGTCATTACTCGCATTCCCGTCGTCGGCGCGCTGACGGAAAAGACGTGCCGCCGGGCTCAGGACGTGCCCGGCGGGCTCTTGATGTGGGCGGTGATGCTGCGGTAGCGGCCCAGCAGCGGTAGCACCAGGACGCCTCCATCCACCCTCGCCACCAGGCCCAGCGAGGCAAGCAGGGCGATCGCCTCGGTCAGCAGGCGACCCGGGTCGGCGGCCTGTTTCTCCGCCATGCCCGCGCCGAAGTCCTCCACCAGCTTCCGCAGCTCGGTGCGCAGCCATACGTCGCTAAGGAACGGGTAGGCGGCGTCGGCGGCATCGCCGCCGGGTGCACCCGATCCGGAATCGGTTCCGTCCCCGGACCCGGAGTCGTCGGTCTCCGCTAGCCAGGCCTGTTCGGCGAGCAAGTCGGCGACGCGGCCCCGGTCCGGCAGGGCAGCGTCGATCCGCCGGGCCGCGTCGGCGAGCCGTTCCGCGGCGGTGGCGGCGGGCAGCGGCTCGATCCTGGATCTGTTGCGTTGCAGGTAACCAGCGATCCGCGCGCACAGCAGCAGTGCGGCCTGCGCGACGGTGCCGGCCGACGGGAACGCCACGTCGCTGAACCGCTGCCCGGCGTTGACCAGCGCCACGCCTTCGGCGCGCCGCTCCAGATCGAGGCCGGTGAGCCGCTCGATGTCCTCGGCCAGACTCGCCGACCGGAGCTGGCCACGCAGCCCTTCATCGACGTCGGCGTAGTAGACGGCCGGCTGCTCCACGACGAGCCGGCGGGCACGCCGCGCGTTCACCCGCCGCCGTGCCTCCCGGCCCTGGGCCGACGCGGATCCGCCGGGGCCATCCAGCAGCTCGGTGACGGAGTTCAGATGCTGCAGCACCCGGCTTGGCGCATAGAGGGCGCCGACCACTTCGCGGTCGATGTCGTAAAGCGCCTCGGCACGCTCAGGATCGTTGACCCACTCGATGGCCGAGCCGTCGGCCATCCGCAGGGCGCCGCGCACCTCCAGCCAGGCGACCGCGTCCACGAACGCGTCCCGGTCCGGTTTGCGGCCGGTGTCCATGCCGAGGCCGTCGATCCGTCCGGCGTCAGCGGCGACCGAGTCCGCCAGCTCGCTGAGTGCGATCTGAGCGCCGGAGCGGCCCAGCGCGGACAAGGTCAGCACCAGGTAGGCGTAGCGGCGGCGGTCGAACGGCCGCCGTGCTCGGGTGAGCGCCGGGCGGGTGCCATCCAGCGCGTCCTGCACCCGGCGCAGCCGGATAGTGTCGCCCCCGCTGAGGAGCGTGTAACCCAGGACCTCGCCGAGATCGGCCCGCAGCTGCCTGACCCACTTGCGCACGAGGGGAAGCGTCGAGGCGTCCGGGTAGGACGCGGTGATCAGCGGGTGACGCAGCACCAGCCGCGCCGCCTTCTGGTATTCGGCCAGCTCGAGCGCGCTGACGTCTGCGGCGACCCTCATCCGGTGACCTCCACCGCCAGCCCGTCCAGATGGAGCCGCCCGCGGACCGTGTGCACAGTGGTGGAACCAGGGGCGGGGCGCAAGGTGAGCCGCACCCCGTGCGCGGACCCGCTCGCCGCGGCGCTGACCGGGACCCGCGCGGACAACGCCACGTCCAGCAGGCTGAGCAGGGCCTGGGTCTCCGGCTCGTCCAGCACCCGGCCGTAGACGCCGTCACCGGCCAGCGCTGCCGCGGAGGTGCGGCGCTGCGCGGTC
>CAWHJW010000008.1:0-344080 GCA_963829725.1 uncultured Actinomycetes bacterium
AGCGGCGTCCGTGCCGTGCCCGCAAGGCGGCGTCCGTGCCGCGTGCGCAGGCGTAACCGGCACGGACGCCGCCCCCTAGCAGATCTTGTGGATCCAGCCGTACGGGTCAGGCCGCTGGCCGTACTGGATGCCGACCAGTTCCTCGCGGAGCCGCATGGTGACCGGGCCGGGGGTGCCGTCCCCGATCGTCCATTCGCCGTCGGCGCTCTTGACCTTGCCGACCGGGGTGATCACCGCGGCCGTGCCGCAGGCGAAGACTTCAGTCAGCTCACCGGAGGCGCACAGGTCGCGCCACTGGTCGGCGGTGATCTTGCCCTCCTCGGTGGGGAAGCCCAGGTCAGGGCCGAGCTTGAGCAGCGAGTCGCGGGTGATGCCGGGCAGCATAGTGCCGGTCAGGGCCGGGGTCATGATCCGCGCCCGGGAGCCCGTCCCGTAGACGAAGAACAGGTTCATCCCGCCCATCTCCTCCACCCACCGGCGTTCCACCGCGTCCAGCCAGACCACCTGGTCGCAGCCGCTCGCGGTGGCCTGCAGCTGGCCGGCGAACGCGGCGGCGTAGTTGCCGCCGCACTTGGCCTCGCCGGTGCCCCCCGGCGCCGCCCGGGTGTACTCCCTGGACAGCCAGACCGAGACCGGCTTGATGCCGCCCTTGAAGTACGCCGCAGCCGGTGAGGCGATGACCGTGTAGAGGTACTCCGAGGATGGCCGGTTGACGCCCAGCCCCCGTTGTGTGGCGATCATGAACGGCCGCAGGTAGAGGCTGTGCCCCTCTGTCGAAGGCACCCAGCCACGGTCCTGCCCGACCAGCAGCTCGATGGACCGCAGGAAGGCTGCCTCGGGCAGTTCCGGCATGGCCAACCGGGCCGCGGAACGGTTGAACCGGGCCGCGTTGGCGCCCGGCCGGAACGCGACGACCGGCCCGGAACCCTGCCGGTACGCCTTCAGCCCCTCGAAGATCTCCTGGGCGTAATGGAACACCGCCGTGGCGGGCTCCAGCGTCAGCGGGCCATAGGGCTCCAGCCTGCCGTCGTGCCAGCCCCGGTCAGCCGACCAGCGCAGGGTGACCATGTGATCGGTGAATACCTCGCCGAATCCCGGGCTGGCCAGGATCCGTTCCCGTTCCGGCGCGGGAACGGGCTCGCCGCCAGGACGGATGTCGAAAGCGATCTCGGTATTCAGGCTTGCCGTCATCACAGGTCCCTCCTCCTGTCCGCTGCGGCCGGACCGCAGCGGCGGGGCATCGTCACCCCGGCGTCGCGGTGGGCGCCAGGCCCGCCGCGACCATGTTGTCCTGCCGCGCGGCCAGCACGCGGCTTCCGTCATCACGCCGCGCCGTGCGGCGCGGCCAGGCGGTCCGCGGGCCGGAGGCCTGCCGGACGCGCCTACCCGGCTACTCGCTCGGCGATATCGTCGCCGATCTCCGGAGTGACCCGGGCTGCCCAGGCACCCTGCCGTTCGACAAGATCGTCGGCCACTGCCTGCTCGATGCGGACCGCCTCACCGGTCAGGCCGAGGTGCTCACAGAGCATGGCCGCCGACAAGATGGCCGCGGTGGGGTCCGCCTTCTGCTTGCCGGCGATGTCCGGCGCGCTGCCGTGCACCGGCTCGAACATGCTCGGCGTGGTCCGCTCCGGGTTGATGTTCCCGCTCGCGGCGAGCCCGATACCGCCGGCCACCGCGGCACCGAGATCGGTGAGGATGTCACCGAAGAGGTTGTCAGTCACCACGACACCGAACCGCTCCGGCTGGGTGACGAGGTACATGCAGGCGGCGTCCACGTGGCAGTAGTCCACCGAGACGGCAGTGAACTCCTTGGCCAGCGCGTCGACGGTGCGCTGCCACAGGTCCCCGGCGTAGGCCAGCACGTTGGTCTTGTGCACCAGGGTGAGCTTGCGGTCCGGACGTTCGGCGGCCCGGTCGAAAGCGTACCGGACCACCCGGCGGACGCCGAACGCCGTGTTCAGGCTCTCCTGGGTGGCCACCTCCTCCGGGGTGCCCTTGCGGAGCACGCCGCCGGCCCCGGCGTAGGGACCTTCGGTGCCCTCCCGTACCACCAGCATGTTGATCGACTCGGGCCGGACGCTGGACAGCGGCGTGGCCACTCCGGGGTACAGCCGGACCGGCCGCAGGTTCACGTAGTGGTCCAGTTCGAAGCGGAGCCGGAGCAGCAGCCCGCGCTCCAGCACACCGCTCGGCACGGAGGGGTCGCCGACGGCGCCGAGCATGATCGCGTCCTGGCCGCGGATCTCCTCCAGCGCCGAATCGGGCAGTGTCTCCCCGGTGCGGTGCCAGCGCTGCGCGCCCAGGTCATACTCGGTCGCATCGACCGTCACGCCCGCGGCCTGGAGGACCTTGAGCGCCTCGGCGACGACCTCAGGGCCGATGCCGTCACCGCCGATGATGGCGAGCTTGATCGCAGAAGATGCCATGCGCGTACCCTACTGGCCGGCACCGGCCGGCGACTCGCCCCCGTTATCGCGGCGGTCGAGGGCGACCTGGAGGGCATGGGCGGCCTGCCTGGCGGGCACGGCCGTCTGGCGGCGGGAGGCGTCACCACCGGCCTGCTGGCCACGGGCCCGCGCGGCCCCGGGCTGATTCCACGGGTACATGTCGTACACGGCGTTCTCCAGATGAGCGGCTATACCCACCCGGCGGCGCACGCTGGCGAGCGGCCCGGTTGCTCCCGGGCCGGGCTGAGGACGGTGCGCCATCGGGGTGAGACTCCTGCGGGCGGGCTTACGGCCATCACGCTGCCCCGCAACGGGTGGCCGGCCTGCCCTGATCAGGCCCCGCTACGGCAGCTCAAGATGGATACGAAGTCGCCCATTTCGTAGGCCATCCTAGTACTTTAGCGCGCCGCTGTCGCCCCGTCGCACAAATGTGTCTCTCATGCTGAGACGGAACGTGTCAGCGGTGGGGTGGCCAGGGATCCGCCGGGGCCTAGCGCTCCTCGAGGTCCATGGTCCGCCCCACGACCGCGCCGATGGTCGAGGAGATGTCGTCCAGGACCACCGCCGGGATCGCGGAATCCACGGATAGCACGATGAGCGCGTCGCCGCCGCGGGCATCCCGGCATACCTGCATGCCGGCGATGTTGATGCCCTCACTGCCGAGGATCTGGCCCACCGTGCCGACGATCCCGGGCCGGTCGGTGTAGGTGAGGAACACCATGTGCTCAGCCGGTGCGATCTCCATGTCAAAGCCGTTCACCTCGACCAGCTTCTCCTGCTGCCGCCGCCCGCTGAGGGTGCCGCCCACCGACACCACCTGGCCGTCCGGCATGATGCCGCGCAGCGTGACGAGGTTGCGCCAGTCCGGGCTCTCACTCTCGGTCAGCAGGCTGATCTCGACGCCGCGCTCGCTGGCCAGCAGCGGGGCATTGACGTAGGTCACCGGGTCCTCGACCACGTCCGCGAAGACCCCTTTGATCGCCGCGAGCTCGATCACCCGGACGTCGTGGGAGGCCAGTTCGCCGCGCACCTCGACGTCGATCCGGGCCGCCATCCCGCCGGCCAGCGCGGTGAAGATCCGGCCCAGCTTCTCCGCCAGCGGCAGCCCCGGCTTGACGTCCTCGTCCACCACGCCGCCCTGCACGTTGACCGCGTCCGGGACGAACTCGCCCGCCAGGGCCAGCCGGACCGACCGGGCCACCTGGGTGCCGGCCTTCTCCTGCGCCTCGGCCGTGCTGGCCCCCAGATGCGGGGTGGCCACGACCGTCGGGAAGTCCAGCAGCGGGTTCCCGGTGGCCGGCTCGGCCGTGAACACGTCGATGGCAGCCCCGGCCACCCGGCCGTCCTTGAGCGCGACGGCCAGCGCGTTCTCGTCGACGATGCCGCCCCGCGCCGCGTTGACGATACGCACGCCCGGCTTGACCCGGCGCAGTTCCCGGTCCCCGATCAAGCCGGCCGTCTCGGTGTTCTTCGGCAGGTGCACGCTGATGAAGTCGGCCTCGGCCAGCAGCTCGTCCAGGCTGGCCAGCCGGACGCCGAGCTGGGCGGCGCGGGCCGCCGGCACGTACGGGTCGTAGGCGACCAGGCGCATCCCGAAGGCGGCCAGCCGCTCGGCCACCAGCACCCCGATCCGGCCCAGCCCGAGGATGCCGGCCACCTTGTCCTGCAGCTCCACCCCGGTGAACGCCGACCGCTGCCACTGGCCGGCCCGCAGCGAGGCCGCCGCCTGCGGCACGTTCCTGGCCACCGCGAGCAGCAGGCCCACCGCGTGCTCCGCGGCGCTGACGATGTTGGAGGTGGGCGCGTTCAGCACCATCACCCCGGCCCGGGTGGCGGCGTCCACGTCCACGTTGTCCAGGCCCACGCCCGCCCGCGCCACCACCCGCAGCCGGGGCGCGCAGCCCAGCGCCTCGGCGTCGATCTGGGTCGCGCTGCGCACGATGACCGCGTCGGCCCCGGGGAGCGCGGCGAGCAGGGCGGCCCGGTCGGCGCCGTCCGCGTAGCGCACATCGAAGTCGGCTTCCAGCTGCCGGATGGCGGCCGGGGAGAGTTCCTCAGCGATGAGGACTACAGGTGCAGGCACGGCGATGGCCCCTTATGACGGACAGCGGAAACGATAGTCTAGCGATGCTTGTGAAAGCTTTCACGAGCCGCGTTTTCGTGCTGGGCCTGGCTGGCCGCCGCTCGCGCCGCCCGCACACCCGGGTCCTGGCCACCCGCACACCCGGGTCCTGGCCACCCGCACACCCGGGTCCTGGCCACCCGCACATCCGGGCCGCCCTGGCCACCCGCACACCCGGGCCGCCCTGGCCACCCGCACACCCGGCCAGGTCAGCGAAGGGTGGCGCCGGTCCCGGGCCGCGGCCCGGGACCGGCGCCATCGCCCCCGGCTCAGGACCCGCTGGTGTCGTCCCCAGAGTCCAGCCAGCTCATCAGCGGCCGCAGCTTCGCCCCGACCTGCTCGATCTGCTCGGCGCGGGATGCCTCGCGGCGCTTGAGGAAGTTGGGCCGGCCTGCGTCGAACTCCTCGATCAGCTCACGGGTGAACGTGCCATCCCGGACCTCGGCGAGGATCCGGCGCATCTCCTCCCGGCTCCGCTCGTCCACCAGCCGCGGCCCGCGAGTGTACCCGCCGAACTCAGCCGTGTCCGAGACCGACCAGTACATCTTGGAGATGCCGCCCTCGTACATGAGGTCCACGATGAGCTTCATCTCGTGCAGGCACTCGAAGTAGGCGATCTCGGGCTGGTAGCCCGCTTCGACCAGGGTGTCGAAACCGGCCTTGATCAGCTCGGAGACGCCGCCGCAGAGCACCGCCTGCTCACCGAAGAGGTCCGTCTCGGTCTCCTCGGCGAACGTGGTGACCAGCGCGCCCGCCCGGGTGCCGCCGATCGCCTTGGCGTAGGCCAGGGTGAGCGGCCAGGCGTTCCCGGTGGCGTCCTGCGCCACGGCGACCAGCACCGGCACGCCGCGGCCCTCGGCGAACTGGCGGCGCACCAGGTGGCCGGGTCCCTTGGGGGCCACCATGCAGACATCCACCCCGGCGGGCGGCTGGATGAGCTGGTAGCGGATGTTGAGGCCGTGCGCGAAGAAAAGGGCGTCCCCGTCGACCAGGCTCGGCTCGATGGCCTCCGCGTACAGCGCCCGCTGCACGTGGTCCGGGGCCAGGACCATGATCAGGTCTGCTTCCTCGCACGCATCGCGCGGGGTGAGCACCCGCAGGCCCTCGTTGGCCGCGTTCTCCCGGCTCCTGGACCCCTCGGGGAGCCCGACCCGGACGTCCACCCCGGAATCGCGCAGCGAGAGGGCGTGCGCGTGCCCCTGGCTGCCGTAGCCGAGGATGGCGGCGTGCCGGCCCTGGATGACACTGAGGTCGGCGCCGTCGTCATAGAAAATGTCTGCCATTGCCTGCCTTTCGCTCATTCCCTGAAAAGTTCGCGGTGCCGCGCGGTCACTGGGCCGCGCGGTCCACCGGGCGCAGCGCCCGGTCCGTGATCGACCTGCCGCCACGGCCGAGCGCGACCATGCCGGACTGGACGAGTTCCTTGATGCCGAACGGCTCGAGCACCCTGATCAGCGCGTCGAGCTTGTCCCGGTTGCCGGTGGCCTCGACGGTGACCGCATCCGGGGCCACGTCCACCACCTTGGCACGGAACAGCGTCACCGTCTCCAGCACGCGCGACCGGCTCTCCAGGTCAGCGCGCACCTTGATGAGCAGCAGCTCGCGCTGTACCGACGCGGCGGGTTCCAGCTCGACGATCTTGAGCACGTTGATCAGCTTGTTGAGCTGTTTGGTCACCTGCTCCAGCGGATGATCGGCGCAGTCCACCACGATCGTCATCCTGGAGATCTCCGGGTGCTCCGTGGGCCCCACGGCGAGTGAGTCGATGTTGAAGCCGCGGCGGGAGAACAACCCGGCGATCCGGA
This sequence comes from uncultured Actinomycetes bacterium, assembly GCA_963829725.1. Classification (GTDB taxonomy): domain Bacteria; phylum Actinomycetota; class Actinomycetes; order Streptosporangiales; family Streptosporangiaceae; genus RYN-230. Next base: position 6,378 of record CAWHJW010000008.1, read on the forward strand.
CGAGCACGCCCGGCTTGTTCTCCACCAGCACCGAGAGAGTATGCCTGTTCATTGTCGGCTCCTGATCGCGAAGGCGGGCCAGCCCCTGGCTCATTCGGTCACATCCCAGTCAGGGGCCATGTTCCGCGCCACGCTGATGTCGTCGTTGCTGGTGCCGGCCGCCACCATCGGCCAGACCATGGCGTCCCGGTGCACGATGAAGTCCACCACGACCGGCCGGTCGTTGATCTTCATCGCCTCTTCGATCACGGAGTCCACGCTGGCCGCGTCCTCGCAGCGCAGCCCGGCGCAGCCGTAGGCCTCGGCCAGCTTGACGAAGTCCGGGATGCGGGTGCCGCCGGCCCCGGCGGGATCGCGGCGTGGGGGCGTCTCCTGGCTGAGCGCCTCGTCGTAGGTCTGGGCCACCCGGTCCAGGTCGGTGTTGGAGTACCGCTGGTTGTAGAACAGCGTCTGCCACTGCCGGACCATGCCGAGGTTGCCGTTGTTGATGATGGCGATCTTGACGGGAATGCCCTCTACCGCGCAGGTGGCCAGTTCCTGGTTGGTCATCTGGAAGCAGCCGTCGCCGTCGATGGCCCACACGCACGCCGCCGGGTTGCCGACCTTCGCGCCCATCGCGGCGGGCACCGCGTAGCCCATCGTGCCCGCGCCACCGGAATTCAGCCAGTGGCCGGGCCGCTCGTGGCTGATGAACTGGGCCGCCCACATCTGGTGCTGGCCCACCCCGGCCACGTACACCGCGTCCGGGCCGGCGATCTGCCCGATGCGCTCGATGACGTACTGCGGGGCCAGCGAGCCGTCCGCGGGCTCGTCGTAGCCGAGCGGGTAGGTGCTCCGCCAGGCGTCCACCTGGGACCACCACGCGGTCAGGTCAGGCTGGTGCCCCGCCGCGTGCTCGGCCCGGACCGCGGCGGTCAGTTCCGCGATCACCTCCCGGCAGTCGCCGACGATCGGGACGTCGGCGCGCCGGTTCTTGGAGATCTCCGCCGGGTCGATGTCCGCGTGCACCACCGCCGCACCCGGCGCGAAGCTGTCCAGCTTCCCGGTCACCCGGTCGTCGAAGCGGGCCCCCAGCGCGATGAGCAGGTCGGACTTCTGCAGTGCGCCAACCGCGGCCACCGTGCCGTGCATGCCGGGCATGCCCAGGTTCTGCCGGTGGCTGCCCGGGAAGCCGCCGCGCGCCATCAGCGTGGTGACCACCGGGATGCCGGTCAGCTCGGCCAGCTCCAGCAGTTCCCGGCTGGCGCTGGCCTTGATCACGCCGCCGCCCACGTACAGCACCGGGCGGGTCGCCTCGGCCATCAGCCGGGCCGCCTCCCGGACCTGCCGGGAGTGCGGCCGGGTGACGGGGTGGTAGCCGGGCAGGTCGAAGGTGGGCGGCCAGCGGAACTCGGTGGTCGCCTGCAGCGCGTCCTTGGCCACGTTGACCAGGACCGGGCCGGGCCGGCCGGTGGAGGCCACGTGGAACGCCTCGGCCACCGTCCGGGCGATGTCCTCGGCCTTGGTGACGAGGAAGTTGTGCTTGGTGACCGGCAGGGTGATGCCGGAGATGTCGGCTTCCTGGAAGCCGTCCGTGCCGATCAGGCTGCTGGGCACCTGGCCGGTGATGGCGACCACCGGGACCGAGTCCATGTAGGCGTCGGCCAGCGGGGTGACCAGGTTGGTGGCGCCCGGCCCTGAGGTGGCCATGCACACCCCAGGACGCCCGGTGACCTGCGCATAACCGGTCGCGGCATGGCCGGCGCCCTGCTCATGGCGGACCAGGATGTGCCGGACCGAGGGCGAGTCGAACAGCGGGTCATAGAGCGGCAGGATGGCGCCGCCGGGAATGCCGAACACCACGTCCACGCCCAGCCCTTCCAGGGCGCCGACGAGCGCCTGTGCCCCGGTCATGCGGGTACCGGACACGGCGCCCGGCTCCCGGGGCCGCTCGGCCGCGGGGGCCGGCGCGGACGCCGCCGGGCTGGCCGGGCGGGAGCGCTGCGCCGCGGGCGCGGCGGGCCGCGCTTCGCTGCCGGCGCCCGCGCCGGGAGTGGCCGGGGTAGCCGGGGCGGACTCGCCGGGCGGGTGTGATTGCGGGGTGTCCCGGGAGGCGGCGCGGGCGGCCAGGTCACGCGGCGTCGGGCCAGCGCTCTTCCGCGCCGGGCTGGCCAATTCTTGGCCGGGGGTAGCCGGCGCGGTCGTCTGGTCGGTCATCGCAAGCTTCCTCGTCTGCGGTTGGGTCAGTGATGGCATTAAAAAACCCTCGGCGCCTGGGGGGCGGACGAGGGTAGCGCGCGGGTAGCCGGCTAAGTCAGCTACTCGCGCGCCTGCTGAGTACGAGCACGGTGATCGGTGACACGTACATTACTCTGACCCAGACCGGGCCCGACGTCAACTTGAGAGCGCGTTCGTCTCAGCTGGCGAGATCACGCCAAAAGGGGGCTCACCGTTCTCCCCGGCGGCCTCCGCCCCGAAACCGGCCACCCCGCCCGGCGGAAGCGGCCCGGCCAGCAGCGGCCCCATCCCGATCCGGCAGCCGATCCGGGCCAGCACCTCGCGCTGGCCGGCCCGCTCGATCCCGGTCGCCGCCACGGTGAGGCCGAGGTCCCGGCCGACCGCCCCCGCGGCCCGGGCCAGGGTCTCCGCGGCGGCGTCCACCCCGAGGCCAGCGACCACCTCCGGGCCTATCACGATCAGGTCCGCCGAAAGCTGGCCCAGCCGGGCCAGCGCCGCGAAGCCCGCGCCGGAGATGTCCACCGCGAGCCGGGTGCCCCGCTCGCGCAGCTCACCGGCCCCCCGCATGATGACCTCGCCGCCCTCCAGCAGCACCTGGCCGGGGATCTCCAGGATCAGGGCGTGCGGCGGCAGCCCGCTGCCGGCCAGCGCGTCCAGGACCGACTCGGCGAACCGGGGCGACCTGACCTGTGCCGGTGAGCAGCTGAGCCACAGGCTGGCCGACCAGCCCGCCCGGTGCCACGAGGCCGCCCGGGCACAGGACTCCCGCAGCATCCAGTCGCCCAGGCTGACGATGACCCGGGTGACCTCAGCGGCTTCGAGGAACTCCTGGCGCGGCAGGTCCGCCCCGTCCCGGCGCCACCGGGGCAGCGCGGCCGCCCCGACCACCCGCGAGCTGGCCAGGTCGGTCAGCGGCTGGTACTCCATCTCCAGCTCACCGTCGGCCAGAGCCCGGCTCAGCTGCGCGGCCAGGGTCAGGCGGCGGCGCGCGTCCGCGGGCGGGAGCCCCGGGTACACCTCCACCCGGCCACCGCCGGCCTTCTTGGCCGCCGACACGCACCGCTCGGCGTTCCGCCAGATGTAGCCGGCCGGGCTGCCGTCGGCCACGGCCACCCCGAGGCTGGCCGTCAGCGCGACCGCCCGGTCGGCCGCGCGGAACGGCTCGGCAGCGACCGCGGCACGGATCCGTTCGGCACAATCAGTGATCTCGGTGGCGGTGGCCGCGCCGGTCAGCAGGACCGCGAACTCGTCGCCCCCCCACCGCCCGACCGTGCCCCGCGGCGGTACGACCGCCCGCAGCCTCCGGCCCACCTGGGCGAGGATGAGGTCACCCGCGGCGGGGCCGGCCAGGTCGTTGACGGCGGAGAACGAGTCCAGGTTGAGCAGGATGACCCCGGCCAGCCCGGCACCGCCGCCGGGCGCGGGAGCCGGGGCCAGGTCGTCCACGGCCGCCCGTCCCGGGGCGGTGCCGTCTCCGCCCGCCGTGTCCCCGCCCGCCGTGTCCCCGCCCGCCGTGTCCCCGCCCGCCGTGTCCCCGCCCGCCGCGGCCCCGGCCGGAGCGTCCGCGGTTACCGGCTCCCCGCCCTCCGCAGCACCGGCCGCATCCTCGTCCGCGATCGCGCCCACCGGCGGGGCCGTACCGCCCAGCCGGTCCAGGCTCAGCACCTCCCGGGCCCGCTCCTCCAGGTAGGCCCGGTTCGGCAGCCCGGTGAGGCCGTCGTGGTAGGTCAGGTGCGCGATCTGGCGGCGCAGCGCCACCTGCTCGCTGACGTCGCGCGCGGTCACCAGCAGCCGGTCCGGGGCGCCCTGGCTGCGCTGCCGGGAAATCGTCGCCTCCACGTAACGCCAGGTGCCGTCCGTCGCGCGGACCCGGCAGGTGTAGCGGATCTGGTGCGCCGGTGCGCTGGCCGCCTCACGGACCGCGCGGATGCCGCCCAGCCTGTCCTCCGGGTGCACCAGGTCGGCCAGGACCTGGCCGGCCAGGCCGTCCGGAGCGTAGCCGTAGTGCCGGACCGCGGGGCTGGCGTACCCGATCCGGCCGGCATAGTCGCAGACCAGCACGACGTCGCTGGTGCGGTCAGCCAGCTCGCGGAACTGCTGGCCCGCCTCGTGCCACAGCCGCGCCCGCGCCCCGTCCCGGTGCAGCAGGATGACGATGCGCACGGTCAGCGCGAGCAGCACGGTCGCCGCGGCTACCACCAGCACCGGTTCCGCGGCCAGGCCAGCGAGCCCGTAGCCGATCACGACCAGGGCGGCGGTCGCGGCAGCCAGCGCGGCCAGGGCCGTCGAGACGTGCAGCCTGCCCCGGGTCAGCTGGGTCCCGTCCGGCGGCCCGCTGCTCCGCGCCACTCCCAGCCATGGCGCGCAGCCGAGCAGGCCAAGCCCGGCCACCAGCAGGATCAGCGCCGCGATTCCTGGGTAGCCGTCGGTGACCCGGGCGCCCACGCAGAGCGCGTCTCCCACGCTGAGCAGCAGCAGGGCCAGGAGCGGCGCGGCGCCCCGGCGGCCCGCGGCCGCCGCCAGGGGCAGCAGCCCGCCGAGCACCAGCAGGTCGGCCAGGGGATGCACGAGCTGCGCGGCAAAGGTGCCCGGGCCGTCGCCGGAATGCGCGTAGGCCGGGCCGAGCGTGGTCAGCCAGCAGATGATGAACAGCGCCGACGCCAGCACGTAGCCGTCGGCGAGGTAGGCCAGGACGGTGCCGGCCGCGCCCGGGCGGCGCTGGGCCAGCGGGTGCCAGCCCGTCTCGGCCCGCGGCCGCAGCCGGGCCACCCCGGCGATCAGGACAGCCAGGGCCAGCAGCCCGGGCAGGTCGGCGGCGCTGAGCGGGAACGCGGATCCTGTTCCCGCGCCGGCCAGGGCATGCTGGGCGGCCGAGCCTAGGCCGAACAGCAGCGCGGCCAGCGCCAGCAGCCAGTAGGCATGCTTCACCGTCCCGGCGTGCCGGCCGGCCCCGAGCCACGCGGCAGCGGCGGCTCCGGCCGCCGCCAGGGCGAGCACCGCGGTGGCGGCCTGCTCGGCCAGGCTCATGACAGGTCACCCGATGCTTGCGGCCGCACCGAGTCTCCTTCCGCCATGTCCGCCACCTCAGGGAAGCCAGCAAGCCTCGTGGGCCTGGGCCGGCCGTCTCGCCACTGGATCTGGGCACACCAGTGGCTACGACGGAGCAGGACGCCCGCAGTGCGCTGCGGGACCCGCAATGGGCTGATCGCGGTCATCGCCAGTCGACGATGCAACTCACTTTAGGCCGCTTAGGTCACACTTCGATTGAGGAAGGGCGTCCACCGGGCGACAACTGTGTCACCTGCCCAGAGGGGAATTCCGGATGCACGCCATTGACCAGCGGTGATGGCCAAAGTGCGGTTAGTAGCTGCCCGCAAGGGCATCCCCGGCGTTCGCCGATGGCGAACGCCGGGGGCATCCTGCCCCCGGCTGGCCCGGTCAGGCCGGCCGGTCAGGACTGGCCTCGTCAGGACTGGCCTCGTCAGGCTGGCGGTCAGGACTGGCCGAGACGGTCCAGGATCAGCTGCATCACCCGGGGGGCGTCAGCCTTGCCCCGGGTGGCCTTCATGACCGCGCCGACCAGGGCGCCGGCCGCGGCGACCTTGCCGTCGCGCACCTTCTGGGCCACCGCCGGGTTGGCCGCGATGGCCTCGTCCACCGCCGCGAGGAGCACGGCGTCGTCGCTGACCACGGCCAGGCCGCGCGCCGCGACCACCTCGTCCGGGCTGCCCTCGCCGGCCAGCACGCCCTCGATCACCTGCCGGGCCAGCCGGTCGGTGAGCGCCCCGGACTCGACCAGGGCGCTCACCCGGGCCACGTCCGCCGCTTTGATGGGCAGGCCGGCCAGGTCCGTGCCCGAGTCGTTCGCGGTCCGGGCCAGCTCACCGAGCCACCACTTGCGGGCGTCGGACGGCGAGGCACCCGCCGCGACCGTCCCGGCCACCAGGTCCATGGCCCCCGCGTTGTGCAGCGCGGCCATGTCCAGGTCGGACAGCCCCCACTCGGCCTGCAGCCGGGCCCGCCCGGCCGCGGGCAGTTCCGGGAGCCGCGAGCGGATCTCCTGCACCCAGTCGGCCGGCGGGGCGAGCGGGACCAGGTCGGGCTCCGGGAAGTACCGGTAGTCCTGGGCCTCTTCCTTGCTCCGCCCGGGCGCGGTGGTGCCGGTGGCCTCCTGGAAATGCCGGGTCTCCTGGACGATCCGCTGGCCGGCGTCGAGCAGCGCGGCCTGCCGCTCGATCTCGTACCGGACCGCGCGCTCCACCGAGCGGAGCGAGTTCACGTTCTTGGTCTCGGTCCGGGTGCCCCATTCGGTGGCGCCCTTGGGCGCGATCGACGTGTTCACGTCGCAGCGCAGCGAGCCCTCTTCCATCCGCACGTCGGACACGCCCAGGGCGCGCAGCAGCTCACGAAGCTCCGCGACGTAGGCCCGGGCCACCGCGGGGGCCAGTTCCCCGGTGCCGGCCACCGGCTTGGTCACGATCTCCACCAGCGGGATGCCGGCCCGGTTGTAGTTGACGAGCGAGTAGTCCGCCCCGTGGATCCGCCCGGTGGAGCCGCCCATGTGCAGCGACTTCCCGGTGTCCTCCTCCAGGTGCACCCGCTCGATCTCCACCCGGAACTGCCGCGGCTGCCCGTCCGGCGTGTCAGCCACCGTGACGTCCAGCCACCCGTCGGTGCACAACGGCTCGTCGTACTGGGAGATCTGATAGTTCTTCGGCATGTCCGGGTAGAAGTAGTTCTTCCGGGCGAACCGGCACCAGCTCGCGATCGAGCAGCTCAGCGCGAGCCCGATCCGGATCGAGTACTCGATCGCGGCCCGGTTGATCACCGGCAGCGACCCGGGCAGGCCCAGGCAGACCGGGCAGACCAGCGAGTTGGGCTCGCCGCCGAACCGGGCCGGGCAGCCGCAGAACATCTTGGTCGCGGTGCCCAGCTCCACATGGGTTTCCAGCCCGATCACCGGATCAAAGCGAGAAACCGCGATACCGAACGGCACTATGTCCGCCACTGCCTGCACGCTCATCCCCGGTCCTCCGTGGCCAGTCCGCGGGCGGCGTCCAGGATCGGCCCGCCGCGCCGGGAGTCCAGTGCGGCCTCCACCGCGGCCGCCACCCGGTAGACGCGGTCGTCGGCCAGCACCGGCGCCATGATCTGCAGGCCGACCGGCAGCCCGTCCTCCGGCGCCAGGCCGCACGGCACGGACAGCGCCGCGTTGCCCGCCAGGTTGGACGGGATCGTGCACAGGTCGGCGACGTACATCGCCATCGGGTCGTCGGCCCGCTCGCCGATCGGGAAGGCCGTGGTCGGCGTGGTCGGCGAGATCAGCACGTCCACCTGCTCGAAGGCCGCCTCGAAGTCCCGGGTGATGAGGGTCCGGACCTGCTGCGCCTTGCCGTAGTAGGCGTCGTAGTAGCCGCTGGACAGGGCGTAGGTGCCGAGCATGATCCGGCGCTTCACCTCCGCCCCGAAGCCTTCCGCCCGGGTCAGCGACATGACCTCCTCGGCACTGTGCGTGCCGTCGTCGCCCACCCGCAGCCCGTAGCGCATGCCGTCGAACCGGGCCAGGTTGGACGAGCACTCGCTGGGCGCGATGAGGTAATAGGCGGGCAGCGCGTAGCTGAAGTGCGGGCAGGACACCTCGACGATCTTGGCGCCCAGCGACTCGAGCAGCTCGACCGCCTCGGTGAACCGGGCCAGGACCCCGGGCTGGTACCCCTCGCCGGACAGTTCCGGGACCACCCCGATGCGCAGCCCGCTGACGTCCGCCTGCCGGGCGGCCGCGACCACCGGGGGCACGGGCGCGTCCACCGAGGTGGAATCGCACGGGTCGTGCCCGGAGATGGCCTCGTGCAGCAGCGCGGCATCCAGCACGGTCCGGGCCAGCGGCCCCGGCGTGTCGAGCGAGGATGCGAAGGCCACCAGCCCGTACCGGGAAGAACCGCCGTAGGTGGGCTTCGCCCCGACGATCCCGCACACCGAGGCCGGCTGCCGGATCGAGCCCCCGGTGTCGGTGCCGATGCCGAGCGGGGCCTCGAACCCGGCCACGGCCGCCGCCGAGCCGCCGGACGAGCCGCCGGGCACCCGGCTGGTGTCCCACGGGTTGCGGCTGGGCCCGAACGCCGAGTTCTCGGTGGAGGAGCCCATCGCGAACTCGTCCATGTTGGCCTTGCCCAGGATGACCACCCCGGCCTGGCGCAGCCGCCGGGTCACGGTGGCGTCGTAGGGCGGCTGCCAGCCGTCCAGGATGCGGGAGGCGCAGGTGGTCGGCATGTCCGTCGTGGTGAACACGTCCTTGAGCGCCAGCGGCACGCCGGCCAGCGGCCCGAGCACCTCACCCGCCCAGCGCATGTCGTCCACCCGGCGGGCCACGGCCCGGGCCCGGTCCGCGGCGACGTGCAGGAACGCGTGCAGCCGGTCGTCCACCGCGTCGATCCGGGCCAGGTGCGCGTCGGTGACCTCCACCGCGGAAACCTCCCCGGCGGCCATCGCCGCCGCCAGCTGGGCGGCGGTGAGCCGGGTCAGCTCGCTGTCCATGGTCAGTCCTCCGCCAGGATGCGCGGCACCCGGAACCGCTGCTGCTCCACCGCGGGCGCCTGGGACAGCGCCTGGGCGGGCGTGAGGCAGGGCTGCTCCACGTCGTCACGGAACACGTTGGTCAGCGGCACGGCATGCGAGGTCGGCGGGATCTGCTCGGCAGCGACCTCCTGGACGCGGGCTACCGCCGAGATGATCTGGTCCAGCTGGGTGGCGAAGTGGTCGAGTTCCTCATCGGCCAGGGCCAGCCGGGACAGCCGGGCCAGGTGGGCGACTTCCGCGCGGGCAATGGACATGCCAGCCATCCTAGGCCCGGCCCACCTGCGCCCTGACGCCATTATCCGGGCGCCGGGGTGAGGGCGGCATGGGAGGCGGAGGGCCAGGGATGACGCCGCCGGGGCGTCAGCGGTCGGCGATGGCGGCGGGAGGGAGGGCCATGGCCTCGCCGGGCGGGCGGGACGCCAGGTCATCGGCGAGCCAGGCGGTCGCGGCGGCCGCGTTGAGCGGCCGGCTGAACTCACGGCCCTGGGCGGCCTCGCAGCCGATCACGCGCAGCGCCTCGGCCACCTCCGGGGTCTCCACCCCCTCGGCGACCGACCGGATGCCCAGGCCGCGGACGAGGTCCACCACCGAGCGGACGATGAGCTGCTTGTCCTGGCTGGCGGTGAGCGTGGTGATGAACGACGGGTCGATCTTCACCTCGCGGACCGCCATCCCGGCCAGCCGCCCCAGCGAGGAATACCCGGTGCCGAAGTCGTCCAGGCTGAGCTGGATGCCGAGGTCGCGCAGCGCGGCCAGGCCGACCGCGATGTCCGGGGCGGCCCTGGTCAGCGCGCGCTCGCTGATCTCCACCAGCAGCGCCTCGGGTGGCAGGCTGAGGGCGGCGAGCTCACGCTCGATCGTGCCCGCCAGCCCGGCGTCGAGCAGGTCGCGCACGGACACATTCACCGACAGCTGCACCGGGAGCCCGCCGCGCTGCCAGGCCGACGCCTGGCTGAGCGCGGTCCGCAGCACGTGCTGGGTGAGCTCCCGCATCAGGAACGACTGCTCGGCCAGCGGGACGAAGTCGGCCGCGCCCAGGAGCCCCCGGTGCGGGTGGCGCCAGCGCAGCAGTGCCTCCATGCCCGCGGTCTGCCCGCCGGCCAGCAGGACCTTGGGCTGGTAGTGCAGCTCCAACTCGCCGTGGTCGATGCCCCGGCGCAGGTCACCGAGCAGGGACAGCCGGGCCGAGAAATGCCGTTCCCCGCGGGGCACGTAAGTCTCCACCCCGCTGCGGCGTTCCTTGGCCCGGTACATGGCCACGTCCGCGCGCTGCAGCAGCGCTTCCACCGTGCAGCCGTCCCCGGGGTAGAGGGCGATTCCCACGCTCGCCTCGACCTCCAGCGACATGCCTTCCAGCCGGACCGGCTCGGCCAGCGCGGCGCGCAGCCGGGCCGCCACCTCGCGGGCCGCGGTGACGCTGCGCACCGATGGCAGCAGCACGGCGAATTCGTCGCCGCCCAGCCGGGCCACCATGTCGCCGGGCCGCACGCTGCGGGTCAGCCGGAAGGCGACGACCTGGAGCAGCCCGTCCCCGGACAGGTGGCCGAGCGTGTCGTTGATCTCCTTGAACCGGTCCAGGTCCAGGAGGAGGAAGCCGGCCATCGCGCCGGTGCGCGCCGCCCCGGTGATCGCCTCGGACATCTTGCGCAGCAGCAGCGAGCGGTTGGGCAGGCCGGTGAGCTGGTCGTGCAGGGCCTGGTACTCCCGCTGCACCGACATCCCGGCATTCGCGTAGATCGCGGTGAACGGCAGCAGGAAGAGCAGGACCAGCAGCATGGAACGGCCCATGACCACCGCCACCAGCGGGGCGGTGGACAGCAGCGCGAGGCTGACGAAGGCCTGGTACGGCAGGGTCTTGCGCAGCGTGACGCGGACCGGGGCCCGGGCGTGCAGGGCCACGGCCACGCCGACGCAGGCGAAGTTGACCGCAAAGTAGGCGGCCGCGGCGAGCGCGATGGTGCCGAGCTCATTCCCGGACGGCACCCAGGGCCACAGCGGCCTCGAGTGCACGCCGCCCAGGGTGAGAACCGCCGCGGCGGCGCTGAGGCTGAGCGTGAACTGGGCCACGTTGAAGGCGGCGCGGAACAGTGCCTGGCGCCAGGACAGCGCCACAATGACCGTCGTGATCGCGCGGAGCAGCACCGCCACCGGGAGCCCCCAGAACAGCAGGGCCGCGAAGCAGAAGGTGAGGGCGGCGTTCCCGGCATCGGATGCCGCCTGGCCCGGGGTGACGATCGGCCTGAGCTCGCCCACCAGGGTGAGCGCGGCGATAACCCAGAACAGCGGGTGGCCGGCCAGCCCCACCAGCCCGGGACCGGACAGGCCCCGCATGGCCGCCGCGAGCGCGGCAAGACCCGCCACCGTGACCACGGCGAGGTAGGTCCACAGCGGGGAACCGATCCGCGGACCGATGTCCCTCGTGTCGTTCGGGTCCTTCATGGCGTCCTCGTGCTGCAGCCCGCCGGGCCGGCGGTGCCATCGCTCTCACAGCAGAGTACGGCCGAAAACGCACTTCGCGAAGCCAATCGCACACTATCCGTTACAGTGCAATGTTTGGCGATTGAATAAGCGCAGGTCAGGGCAGCAGAGCGAAGGGGACGTCACATTCCTGCTCAGTTTGAGCCGTCATTCTCCGGTGCCGCAGCAGCCTCGGCAGCATCGCGGGCAGCGGCGGCGCCCTCGGCCAGGAGCACGCCGAAGGCCTCCTCGCCGAGCACCGGCACGCCCACCGAGACGGCCTTGTCGTACTTCGCGCCAGGCTTCTCGCCCGCCACCACGAAGCTGGTCTTCTTGGAGACGGACGAGGTCACTTTGCCGCCCCGGGACTGCACCGCCTGCGCCGCCTCGTCCCGGGTGAACCCGGCCAGGCTGCCGGTGATCACCACGGTCAGCCCGGCCAGCGGTCGGCTGGGGTCCACCTCGGCCGGCGTCCCGTCCCCCGGCCCGGCGGCCGGCGGCGGGGGCGGCACCCAGCCGGGCGTGGCCAGGTGCACGCCCGCGGCCCGCCACTTGTCCACGATCGCCACATGCCAGTCCACGCCGAACCACTCGATGACCGAGGCGGCGATGGTCGGGCCGACCCCGTCGGTGGCGGCGAGATCCTCGGCCGAGGCGGTGGCGATCGCGTCGAGCGAGCCGAACTGCGCGGCCAGCCCCCGGGCCGCGGTCGGGCCGACGTGCCGGATGGACAGCGCGACGAGTACCCGCCACAGCGCGCGGCTGCGCGCCTCGTCCAGATTGCGCAGCAGCTTTCCCGCGTTGACGGTGAGGCTGCCCTGCTTGTTCACGAAGAAGGGGCTGCTGGCCAGCGTGTCCTCGGTCAGCGAGAACAGATCACCTTCGTCGCTGACCAGCCCGGAATCCAGTAGCGCGACGACGGCCTCGTAGCCGAGCACCTCGATGTCCAGTGCCCCCCGGCCGGCCAGGTGGAACAGCCGTTCCCGGAGCTGGGCCGGGCAGGACCGGGTGTTCGGGCAGCGCCAGTCCACGCCGCCCTCCTCGCGGACCAGCGCGGTCCCGCAGGCCGGGCAGTGGTCCGGGAACTCGAAGGCCCGCTCATCCCCGGTGCGCACGTCCGTCACCGGCCCGACCACCTCGGGGATCACGTCGCCCGCCTTGCGCAGCACGACCATGTCGCCGATCAGCACCCCCTTGCGCTGCACCTCGTCGGCATTGTGCAGGGTGGCCCGGTCTACCGTGGACCCGCTCACCACCACCGGCTCCATCACCGCGAACGGGGTGACCCGCCCGGTCCGGCCCACGTTGACCCGGATGTCGCGCAGCCGGGTGTTGACCTCGTCCGGCGGGTACTTGTACGCGATGGCCCAGCGCGGCGCCCGGCTGGTCGACCCGAGCTGGCGCTGCAGGTCCAGCCGGTCGATCTTGACCACGACCCCGTCGATCTCGTACGGGGGATCGTGCCGGTGCTCGGCGTAGTAGGAGATGTACTCCCGCACCCCGTCCAGTTCCCCGGTCACCCGGAACAGGTCGCTGACCGGCAGGCCCCAGCCGCGCAGCCGCTCATACCAGCCGGAATGCGTCTCGGGCGCGGGGCCGGAGGCGACCCCGACACCGTGCAGGATGAGGTCGAGCGGCCGGCTGGCGGTGACCCTGGGGTCCTTCTGGCGCAGTGACCCGGCGGCGGAGTTGCGCGGGTTCGCGAACGGCGGCCTGCCCGCCTCGGTCAGCCGCTCGTTCAGCTCACCGAACGCGGTGACCGGCAGGAACACCTCGCCGCGGACCTCCAGCACCTCCGGGATGTCGTCGCCGCGCAGCCGGAGCGGGACCGAGGCGATGGTGCGGATGTTCGGCGTGACGTCCTCGCCGGTCACGCCGTCTCCGCGGGTGGCCCCGCGGACCAGCGCCCCGTTGCGGTAGACCAGCGCGATGGCCAGGCCGTCGATCTTCAGCTCGCACAGGTACGGGCCTTCCCCGCCGAGCCGCTGGGCCCGGGCCGCCCAGGCGTCCAGTTCCTCGGCGGAGAACGCGTTGTCCAGGCTGAGCAGCCGCTCCAGGTGCTCCACCGCGGTGAACTCGGTAGAGATCGCGCCGCCCACCTTCTGGGTGGGGGAATCCGGCGTGCGCAGCTCCGGGTACCGGTCCTCCAGTTCGCGCAGCTCACGCATGCGCGCGTCGTACTCGGCGTCGGAGATGGTGGGCGAGTCCAGCACGTGATAACGGTGGTTGGCCTCGGTGACCTCCGCGCTCAGCTCGGCGTGCCGGTGCCGCGCCGCGGCATCCACGCCGGAGCCCGGGATGCCGCCGCTCCCGCTGGCCTGCTGCTCGCTCACGCTGCCCCCTGCTCGCTCACCGGGCTTCCTCCTCGATCAGCTCCGGCAGCAGCCGGGCCGCCTCCCGGCACCGGGCCAGCGCGGCGCGCGCGTAGTCCGGCGGTGCCCCGGCCAGCCCGCAGGCCGGGGTGATCACCGCCTGCGCGGCGACGGCCGCCGCCAGTGACCCGGTCACCCCGGGCTGCCGGGCCGCCGGCCAGCCCATCCGGCGCCACAGCTCCATCACCCGGACGGCCACCTGGTGGGCGGTGGGCGGCTGGCCGGGCCGGTTCCGTCCGGCTGGATGGTCTTGATTGTCCGGCTGGGCCTCGGATTCCCCGGCCCGGGCGAGTCCCGGGTCCGGCGAGCCCGGCCGGCCGCCGCGGGACGTCCCGCGTGCCGGGTCCGGCGGGACCGGGAACGGGGTGGCCGGCACCGCGCCCGCGAAGATCCCCAGGCTCGCCTCGACCGCCTCAGCCAGCACGTCTTCCTCCCCCCGGCGCAACTGGCCGAGGTCGATCCCGACGGCGGCCGCGCCCGCATCCCTGATGATGCCAACGGGTACCGACGGTGCGCAGCAATGCACGACGGCGGGCGCGCCCGCCGTTGACAGCACCGCGGCGAGGGCCGCCTGGGCATCGGCAGGCTCGATGGCGCGAACCCGGTTCAGGCCGCTGGCGCTCGGCACGGAGCCGGCCAGCACCGCGGGCAGGGCGGGCTCGTCGAGCTGCAGGATGAGCTGCCCGCCGGGCACCCGGGCCCGCACATCCGCGACGTGAGCCGCGATCCCCTCGGCCAGCGATGCGGTCAGGTCACCCCTCGCGCCCCGGTCCGCGAGCGAGGGCTCCTGGCTGTGGGCCAGCTCGAGGGTGGCCGCCATCGTCCACGGCCCGCACACAGCGATCTTCAGCGCGCCCCGGTAGCCGTCCGCCACCTCCTCCAGCATGTCGAGGTCCCGGCTGAGCAGGGACTGGGCCCGGCGCAGATCGCGGCCAGGCCGCTCGGCGAACCGCCAGCCCTTCGTGGTCAGCTCGACAGGCAGCTCGATAAGCAGGGCGGCGGTCCGGCCGGTGAGGTCGGCGCCGGGCCCGCGGGCGGGCAGTTCGGGCAGGAACGGCAGGTCCGGCAGCTCATCGAAGACCAGCCGGGCGGCGGCCAGCGGGTCGGTACCCGGCATCGAGCCGGCACCGGTAGCGGCCTGCTCGGGCCAGGGGTACGGGGCGGGGGTGTCGGGCACGCAGCCGAGCTTAGTGTCCAGCCTTCAGTGTCCCCGCTGGCCAGGCGCGACGCGCCCGGAGAGCGCGGCGCGCCCGGGCCCACAGAACGCGGCGCGCCCGGAGAACGCGACGCGCCCGGAGCGTCGGGCCCGGGGCGGCCCGGCCGGGGCGGCCCGGCCGGGGCGGCCCGGCCGGGGCGGCGCGGCGGCTCGGCCCGGGCAGGACGGCGGGCTGCGGACGGCGGCGCGGCGGAAACAGCGCCGCGCCGCACCATGCCCCAGCGATGGTGCGGCGCGCCCGCCTGGGGCCGGGCCGAGCCGCGGGTGCCCCTGAATGCCCGCGGCCGACCCGGCCGGCTTGCTAGACGAAGATGTCCCGGCGGCTGGTCAGTGGCAGCTCGGCGTCAGTCCGCTGGCGGACGTAGAGGCCAGTAACCCGGCGGGTACCGCTGGTCACCGGGTCCAGGGCCCGGCTGGTGAGCGTAAAATCCCGCTCCTCCCGCCGGATACCCCAGCTGACGAGCAGGACGGCGCCGACCACTGCGCCAGCGATGAAGATCACGGTTGCGACGACGACGATGGTGGCCATGAAGGTCCCCTAACTACTGGCCAGCGGTGTGGTCCGCCAGGTTCCGATCAGGACCTTCCTCCCGGTTTGGGTGACCGGGATGGAAGGGTTGTTGGGAACTAGATGACAGGTTCTACAGTGTCCCAGCAGTCCTACTGCTAGTCTGAGAGGTATGGATCCAGCCATCGGAGTCATCCCAACCTTTGGTACCTATCAGGGTTGTACCCCGCATAGATGGGCCAAACCTGTCGAGGTACCGAATATTTGGGTAACTTGGATGGCAAGGATCATTCCCTTGAGTCCGCCTAGGCCTCTGATCAGACTGGTTGGGATCACTGGGAGGACTCGTGCCTGACCCCATGTACCGGCAGATCGCCGATGACCTGCGCCGTCAGATCGAGGATGGCGGGTTGCCACCGGGCAGCCAGCTCCGCACCGAGATCGAGCTCGGGGAGAAGTACAATGCCTCGCGCAATACCGTGCGCGACGCGATCAAGTTGCTCATCAGCCGCGGCCTGGTCGAGACCCGCCCAGGCCAGGGCACGTTCGTCCTCGAGAAGGTCACCCCATTCAGGACCACCCTGACGGGCGATCCCCGGACCGGCTTCGGTGGCGGCGAGGACGACGTCTACCAGGGAAATGTGAAGCTCGATACGACGGAGTCACCACGGCCGGTGCGCGTCGAACTCCAGAACGCGGATCATCAGATCGCCCAGGAACTCCAGCTTCCGCATCCGTCCACGGTGGTGAGCCGCCACCAGCCCCGCTATATCAAGGCGGAGCCGTGGGCGCTGCAGACGTCGTTCTACCCCATGTGGCTGGTTGAGCAAGGGGCAGCCCTACTCCTCCAGGCCGTGGACATCGCCGAGGGCACGGTGAAGTACCTCGCCGACAACCTCAGCATCAAGCAGGCCGGCTGGCAGGACACGCTCAGCGTCCGGGCGCCCGATGAGATGGAAACCAACTTCTTCCGGCTGCCCGACGACGGGCGCGTCCCGGTGATCGAGACCAGGCGAACCGCCTTCGACGACCGCGGCAGGCCGATCCGGCTCACGACCACGGTTTACCCAGCCGACCGGAACAAGTTCGCCGTGCACGTCGGCCAGGTTCCTGCGGCCGTTATCGCCCCGCCTCCGCCCAGTCCGAACGAGCCGCACGAGCAGCCCGAGTCCCGCGCGGATTCCTAACCACACAGGGATACTAATCCGATGACCATTGTTGCCGGAGGCACTCGCCGCGTCTCGGCTAACACGATGCCCCGGTTCTCCTTGCCCGAACGGTTCGCCCGCAGCATAGGCGCCGCCCGCAAGCAGGCGACCCGCCAGGGCGGCATGACGGACAATTTCCAGATCCGCCCGGCGGAGATGGGCGATATGGACTCGATCATCGGCCTCATCGACGAGGCGGCCGGCTGGCTAAGCCGGGAGAAGAAAACGGATCAGTGGCGGCACCCCTGGCCGGACCGACAAGCCCGGGACCGGCGGATCCGGCGGGGCATCAAGAGCGGCCGGACCTGGATAGTGGAAGACCGCAGTGGCCCGGGCGGCCCTCGCGGCACCCTGGTCGGCACGGTCTCGTGCGGGCGAGGCGGCAATAAGAAACTCTGGAACCGGCGCGAACGGGACGAATCCGCCGTATATATGTCCCGGCTCATTATCAGCCGCAAGTACGCCGACCGCGGAATTGGCGCCTCACTGATTAACTGGGCTGGCCTGCGCGGCCTCCACGGATGGAAAGCTCAATGGATCCGGGTAGATGTCTGGACAAGCAATCTTGAATTGCAGGCCTATTATAAGGCGCAAAATTTTTCGCACGTCCGCACCTACGACTTCGCTAACCCCTGGGAGTATCCGTCCGCGGCCCTCTTTCAGAAACCAACGAGGGACATCGTCCACGCAGACGCAACACGCTTTCAGGAGGTGCACTAGCCACACCCGCGGCTGACAGCCTTGATACCAGTGGTCGGCGCCGCCACCGCAGCGACGGCATAGTTCGGTGCTCTAGTAGCCGTGTGGTTAGTTTCGCGTATCCCAATCGCCTGTGGAGGGGGGCTGCCGGGCGGTTCCCCGGGTTCGCTTGCGTCACATCAGGGCTCTTCACAGGCCGGCCAGCCAGTGGTCCGCTGTCCCTGGCAGCCCTGGGGCCAGCCCTGGGGCCGGAACCATTCACTCGGATCACGGCGTTATCTCAATCGCTTTCCCCCGGCGCCTCATGCATACTCGAAGCAACCGCAGGAGTCATTGCTTGATTATCGCGATCACGCCAGAGCGGTGGAGGAGGTGTGATGGCTAAGCGGCACGGGCGCCCATCGGTGCAGTACCGTTACGAGCACTACGACCCCCGCTGAAGATTGTTCCGCACCGCTCCCAAGATAGGAGTGAGTACTGAAACGCGCGGCGTGGCCGGCAGGCCACGCTGTTAGCGTTTGCGGCCTCCCAGGGTGGGGCCCGGGTGGGGCCAGCCTGCCGCCCGGGGGAGGGCCCGCCGCCTGGTTCACCACGCCGGGCCGCCCAGCGGCCAGCCCCTGCCCCCCGCCGCCCGGCCCCCGCCCGCCCCGGAACCGTCACCCGGCCCCGCTCGTCACCGGACGGCACGATCAGTCCCGCCAGCCGGTCCGCAGGATGCGGTCCCGGACATCCCGGAGTGGCGACGGCTCACGGGCAAGAAGCGGCCGGCGACCGTGACGGTGTGCACCCCTCCCGTCACCGGGAACTCGGTGATGTGCCTGATCGCCACGAGGTATCCCCGGTTAATGCGGATGAAGCCGTCGGCCGACCACCGTTCCTCGAGGTGGGAGATGGGCATGCGCAGCAGGTGCCCCTCGCCGTCCGTGGTGTGCAGCCGCACGTAATCCCCCTCGGCTTCCGCCCAGCACATTTGCCCGGACGGGCTGCTGGACTGCGTATTCAGGCTTCGGGGACCGGGTCACCCGAGTTGCCCGCAGTTTCCGCCGGGCCTGGCGGGCGGTAGGTGCAATTGCTTGCAGAACTGGCCGGCGGGAGGTCCGATGTTTTGCCGGGCTCAATCCGCACGCCGTGGGCCGGGTGGCGCGACCCGGCCCGGCAGCGCCGCGCGTGTGTCACAGCCGGGCCCGCCGGGTACTTTCGGGAGAAGTTATGACGGTGGCCGGTGGCATGCGCGGTGGCCTGGGTCCTGTCCGGGACACAGGCCGGTCCGGGCGTGGCCGGGCCAGCAGGCCCGCCGGCTCCAGCCCTGGCGGCTCATGACCGGTCCCCCGCAGCGCCCGCCCGGCGGCCCGCCCCGGCCCGACGCCGGCCTTGAGCCTGGTACCGGCCCCCAGCCCACGACCGTCGCCCAGCCCACGACCGTGCCCCCGACCGTGCCCCCGGCCCGGCTGCACCGTAAGGCGGCCCGCTGGCTGATCTGGCTGGTCATCGCGCTGCTCACCAGCGCCGTCGCCATCGGTGTGGCCCTCAAGGTCACCCCGCTGCAGACGGTCAACGTCGCCGGGCAGGTCATCAAGGTCGGCGCGACCGCGCCCACGTTCAGCGCGTCCGGGCCTGGCGAGGTTGACCTGTTCGGCCAGAACCTGCCCACGCACGTGCACTTCCTCGGCCCGGTCCGGCCCCGGCTGCAGCTGGCCCAGATCACCATCAACAGCGAGCTGACCAACTTCGTCCAGGGCGCGGGCCCAGGCGGGGCGGAACAGATCCTCGGCAGCCAGCTGGCCAGCGGCTGGAAGCACTACTTCATCGGGGAGATCCTGATCACGGCGGGCGGCGCGCTGCTGCTGCTCGGCGCGCTGGCCGGGTGGCGGCGGCTGCCGCGGCGGACCACGGTGAAGCTGCTCGCGGGCGGGCTGGCCCTGACCGAGGCGATCAACCTCGGCGCGATCATGCTCACCGCCTACACCGCCCCGGGGACGCTGCGCCAGGTCAGCTCGCTGTCCCAGCTGGTCGGCAGCGCTCCGGTCTTCACCGACACCGGCAGGCGGGTCCCGGTCCCGCCCGGGGTGCGGGTGGTGGTGATGGGTGACTCGACGGCGGCCGGCGACGGGCTGCCCTGGGTCAGCGACGCGTCCCAGCTCGACAAGGACTGCGGGCGGAGCAGCGAGTCGTACGCCGAGGACCTGGCGCGGTCGAACGGCTGGCAAGTGATGAACCTGGCCTGCAACAGCGCCACGATCCGCCAGGGCCTGCTCGGCCCGGAGGGCCGCGGCGGGGAGACGGCCCCGCCGCAGATGGACGCGGCGCAGCGGGCCCGGCACGCGGCGGCCGTCATCGTGAGCGTCGGCGCGGACGACCTGGACTGGTCGGCCATCCTGCGGCTGTGCGCGGCCGCGAAGACCTGCAACGACAAGGCCACGACCGCCTACTTCCAGCAGCAGCTGGCCTCGTTCAGCAAGGACTACCTGGAGCTGCTCAGCCAGCTGGCCGCCCTGCCGGCCCATCCGGAGATCATCATCAACCGGTACTACGACCCGTTCGGCCCGCAGCTGGACTGCCTGCGCAAGGTGGGCGTCACCGCGGCCAAGGTCCGCACGCTCAGCTCGCGGCTGGCCGCGCTGAACACGGTCCTGGCCAAGGGGGCCGCCCAGTTCGGCTTCACCTCGGTGCAACCCGACTTCGCCGGCCACCAGCTGTGCACGCCCCAGCCCTACGTGCAGGGCCTGGGCGACCTGGCGCCATTCCACCCCACCGACCTCGGGCAGCTGGCCATTGCCCTGGCCGACCAGGCCGCGCTGAGCCCGGCCACGATGCCAGGCTCAGCGGCCGTGGCCACCCCGTCCGCCACGGCCAGCCCGTCGGTCACGCCGTCCGCGACGCCCAGCCCGTCCGGTTCAGCCGGCCCGCCCGCGGCGCCCAGCCCGTCCGCTCCGGCGAGCTCGCCCGCGGCGCCCACCCTGTTCGCTCCGGCCGGCTCGTCACGCTGACCGCCCCGCACCCGCACCCGCACCCGCCACGCGCCCCCACCCGCACCCGCACCCGCACCCGCACCCGCACCCGAGGCACTATTTACCGAACGGCCCGCCGCCCGCCGCTGCCCCGCCCCGCCGTCAGCGCCCCGGGCCGGGCTCGGACCGGGCGACCAGGCCCGCCCAGGGACCAAGCAGTTCCGCGTCCCCGGCGTCCGTGCCGGGGACGGTCCCGGAGGCGCCCTGCGGCTCGGTGCGCAGCAGCACCTTGCCGCCCAGGGCGGGCAGCGGGACCGGCTGGCCGGTGAAGTTGGCCGCCACGGTGAGGTCACCGGACCGGTACAGCCACACCCCGGCCGGCCCGGACCGCTGCTCGTAACTGACCAGGCGGCCGCCGAACTCGCGGCGGCGCAGGGCCAGCAGGACCCGGCACAAGTTGAGCGTGGAGTCTGGGTCGTCTCGTTGCGTGGCCACGTTCCGCTGCGCGTGCGGCCCGTAGGGGAGCCAGGGCTGGACGCCGTCGGCCGTGAAGCCGCCCGACGGGGACGCGTCCCACGGCATCGGGGTCCGGGCCCGGTCGCGTCCCTCGCCCCGCCGCCCGCCGGGGGCCATCGGGTCGCGGCGCAGCTCAGCCGGGACCGCCACGTCGGTCATCGCGACCTCGTCGCCGTAGTACAGCACCAGCGTGCCGGGCAGGGTGGCCAGGATGAGCAGGCCCAGCCGGGCCTTGCGCTCGTCCCCGCCGCACCACCGGGTGGGGAACCGGCTGATGTCATGGTTGGACGACGTCCACACCGGGCACTCCCCAGCCGACAACGCGGCCAGGGTCTCGGCGACCACCCCAGCCAGCGCCTCAGCCGTGAAGTCAGTGAAGATGAACGGGAAGTTGAAGGTCAGCTGCAGCTCGTCATCCTGGCCGTGGAACCGCTCCATCGCCTCCAGCTCAACCCAGGTTTCGCCGAGCAGCAGCCGCGGCGACGGGTAGCTGTCAGCTATCTTCCGCCAGTCCCGGAACACGGCGTGGGATTCGGGCCGGTTGGCGCTGTATACCTGGGCCAGCCCGTAGCGGCTCCGGACCCGTTCACTGGGTGGCGCCGGGGGATCGTCGCGGAGCTGGGCGTCCTTGTAGAGCCCGTGCGCGACGTCGATCCGGAAGCCCGCCACGCCCCGGTCGAACCAGAACCGCAGGATCTCGGTGAATTCCTGGTGCACCGCCGGGTCCCACCAGTTCAGGTCCGGCTGGCTGGGCAGGAAGTTGTGCAGGTAGTACTGGCCGCTCGCCTCGTCCAGCGTCCAGGCGGAGTCACCATTGGCCGCCAGCCAGTTGTTCGGCGGCCCGCCGCCTGGCCGCGGGTCGGCCCACACGTAGTACTCGCGGTGGGGCGATGCCGGATCGCCGACCGCCTCCATGAACCAGGGATGCGCGCTGCTGGTGTGGTTCGGCACCAGGTCCAGCAGCACCCGCAGGCCCCGCCGCCCGGCCTCGGCGATGAGCCGGTCCAGGTCGGCCAGGGTGCCCAGCTCCGGGTGCACGTCCCGGTAGTCGGAGACGTCGTAGCCCCAGTCGTCGTCTGGCGACGGCATGGTCGGTGACAGCCAGATGCCGTCCACGCCGAGCCAGTCCAGGTAATCCAGCCGGGCGATGACACCGTTCAGGTCGCCGTACCCATCGCCGTCGCTGTCCTGCCAGGACCTGACGTACACCTGGTAGAGGGTGGCGCCGGGCCACCAGCGAGATCCGGTTCCGGGCATTTTCATGGCACTCCCAGTAGGTGAGGGGCGGCGGTTCGGTCGCAGACTTGCCGATCCAGGATGGCAGGCGGAGACTGGGTCAATGAGGCCGGCCATCGAGCTGATCGGGGTGATCCTGCTGCCCACCGCGGTGGGTTATGCGATCCTCGGCAGCATCCGGGCCTTCGGCTGGGCGGCGCGGCGGCGTTCCGAGGCCCGGGCCCAGGCGCACCCCGTTCCCACCGAGCCGATTGGCCGGCTGACGGCCCGGATCCGGCGGCTGCGCGCCGAGCTGGAGGCGCTGGAAACGCGCAGTGACGTGCCCGCCAAGGGTATCCGGCTGCGGGCGCTCCGGGGCGCCTACACCGATCTGCTTCGAGTGGCCTGCGAGCGGCTGGAGGCCAGCCCGCCGCCTGACGTCGACCCGGTTCCCCAGGCCGAGATCTACCGGGTCGAGGCCGCGCTGCGCGAGCGCGGGCTGGATGTCCGGGAGACCGCCACGCACTGACCCGCAGGCCGGCCCGGTCCCGGGGCCCGCCGGGCACCCTGGCCGCAGGCCCGCCCGCCCCGCCGCCGCCGGTCTGGCGGCAGGGCCGCCGCGGGTGACCGCTGTCCCGCCGCGCCGGCGCAGCGTACGATCAGTCAGTGGTACGGGTGCTAGCAGTTTCCGACGTGGTGGACGAGGCGCTCTGGGTGGACGTGTCCCCGGTGCGCAGCGCAGAGCTGATCGTGGGCTGCGGCGACCTGCCCTTCGATTACCTCGGACGGCTGATGAACGCGCTCGACGTCCCGCTCGTGTTCGTGCCCGGCAACCATGACCCGGAGGTGTCCGGCTATCGCGCGTCACGGGGCGGCCTCTGGCTCCGGGCGGGCCTGCCGGCCCGGCCGCCGTGGCCGGATGGTGCGGTGAACGCCGACGGGCGGATCGTGGACATCGCCGGGCTCCGGATCGCCGGCCTGGGCGGCTGCCGCCGCTACAGTGACGGCCCCAACCAGTACACCGACGGCCAGCAGAGACGGCGGGCCGCCCAGCTGGCGGCCCGGGCCCGGCTGCACCGGCTCCGGAGCGGGCCGCTCCCGGCCGCGACGGTTGCGCGCCCCGGCCGTGCGGCTATGCGTGAGCCAGCCGCCGGCCCCGGCACTCGCTGGCCGATGTCCTGCTCACGCACGCCCCGCCGCGCGGCGTGGGCGACGGGCCGGACCGGCCCCATCAGGGGTTCGCCTCCCTGGGCACGCTGGCCGCCCAGCTCAGCCCGGCCGTGCTGCTGCACGGCCACACCGATCCCGGCCCCCGGGCCGGCCGGCTCCTGGGGGCCACGCTCGTGCTCAACGTGACCGGCCATCATCTGCTGGACATCGAGCCCGGCAGCGGCCCCGGCGGGCCGGCCGCGGCCTCCCCCGGCCGGTCGGCCGCAGGCTCCCCCAGCCCGGTGGACCGGATGGGACCCGCCCGGCCAGGAGCGCGCCGTGCCGGCTGACACCGGGTTCCCGCGGGCCGACGTGGAGAACGACTTCATCCGCGCCCGGCGCCGCCAAGTGCTGGCCCGGCTGGCCCAGCGGTTGCGCCGTGAGCCGGACGACGTCAACCTGATCCTGCCGTTCGACGAGGTCATCGCCGCCTTGGGACGGACCGGCGAGCGGTCCCTGGGGCTGCAGACGATCCGGCTGGACAGCATCGTCGGCACGGTCGATTCGACCCGCGACTTCGACCGCCACTTCCGGCCCACCTCCAGCCGGACCCGGGAACGCTGGGAACGGCTGGCGCTGGCCCAGCGCCGCGGTGAGTCCATCCCGCCCATCGACGTGTACCGGGTGGGCGACCTGCACTTCGTGGTGGACGGTCATCACCGGGTGTCGATCGCGATCGCGACCCGGCAGAAGACGATCGACGCGTACGTCACCGAGATCCTCACCACCGTCCCGGCGCGCGGCATCGACCGCCGCGGCGACCTGCTGTTCAAGAGCTACGAGCGGCTGTTCCGCTCCCGGGTCAGGCTGCCGCCCGCCGCCTACGCCAAGATCACCGTGACCGACCCCTGGGGCTACGCGGAACTCAGCGAAACGGTGGAAGCCTGGGGGTTCCGGCTCATGCAGCACGAGCACAAGTTCTACGACCGTGCCGAGGTGTCCCGCCGGTGGTTCGCCGACGAGTTCACCCCGGTCGTGCGCATGCTGCGCGCCGCGGACCTGATCGGCTCCTGCACCGACGCCGAGGGGTACCTCACCATCGCCCGGGAGCGTTACCGGCTGATGCGCACCCACGAGTGGAACGACGAGGTGATCGAGGAACTGCAGCGGCAGCTCGGGTCACCGCGGCGGCGCGGTCGCTGACCCCGAGTCCTGCCCGGCAGCGCCCGTGTCGGCCTGCGCGGGAGCGCTCCCGCCGGCCGGTCCCGTGGCGCTGGCCGGCGAGCCGGAGTCACCCAGCGTGAGGTTCTTGCCGGTTTCCGGGTCGAACACGTGCAGCCTGCGCACGTCTACCCATATCTCGGCGTTCTGCCCCTCGCTGATCCGGGTGGCCGGGTCGAACCGGGCGACCACGGTCTCGCTGGTATCGCCGGTGTCCGCCCGGCCGGAGTCCCGGGCCAGCTCAGTAAGCTCGGCCGCGTCCACCCCGCCCAGTTCCTGGCTGAAGTAGACGTACTTCTCCGAGCCCAGCGACTCCACTACGTCAACCGTGGCCGGGAAGGTGATCCCGTTGTGCCGGGCCTCGCTGGGCACCAGCGACGCGTCCTCGAAGTCCTCCGGGCGGATGCCCACGATCATTTGCCGGCCTGCCGTTGAACCGCTCAGCGCCTGCTGCAGCCGGCCGGCCAGCGGGATGTCCCCCAGCCCGGTGCGCAGCTTACCCTCCTCCAGGGTGGCGCCCATGAAGTTCATCGCGGGCGAGCCGATGAAGCCGGCCACGAACAGGTTGGCCGGACGCTCGTACAGTTCCTGCGGCGAGGCCACCTGCTGCAGCAGGCCACTGCGCATGACCGCGACTCGGTCGCCCAAGGTCATGGCCTCGGTCTGGTCGTGCGTCACGTAGACCATGGTGGTGCCGAGCCGGCGCTGGATCCGGGACACCTCGGTGCGCATCTGCACGCGCAGCTTCGCGTCCAGGTTGGACAGCGGCTCGTCCATCAGGAACACGGACGGGTCACGGACGATGGCCCGGCCCATCGCGACCCGCTGCCGCTGGCCGCCGGACAGGTTGGCCGGCTTGCGGTCCAGGTGCTGGGTCAGGTCGAGGATCCGGGCCGCCTCCTCGACCTTCCCGTTGATGACGTTCTGCGGGGTCTTGGCCAGCTTCAGCGCGAACCCCATGTTCTCCCGGACCGTCATGTGCGGGTACAGCGCGTAGCTCTGGAACACCATCGCGATGTCGCGGTCCTTGGGCGCCTTCTGGTTGACGACCTTGCCGGCGATGCGCAGCTCACCCTCGGTGATGTCCTCCAGGCCGGCGATCATGTTCAGCGTCGTCGACTTGCCGCAGCCGGACGGGCCGACCAGGATCACGAACTCGCCGTCGGCGATGTCTATGTTGAAGTCGTCAACCGCGAGCGCACCGTCGGGAAAGCGCTTGGTGATGTGTTCCAGGATTATCTCGGCCACTGCATGCCCCTTTCACTCAGCCCTTGACCGCGCCGGAGGTCAGTCCGGCCACGATCCGGCGCTGGAAGAACAGCACGAAGATGATGATGGGAATGGTGATGACCACCGCCGCCGCGGAGATCGACCCGGTCGGCACGGCGAACTGCGAGTTCCCGGTGAAGAACGAGAGCGCCGCCGGCGCGGTGCGGGCATTGAGCGTCGCGGTCAGCGTGATCGCGAACAGGAACTCGTTCCAGCAGAACAGGAAGACCAGGATGGCGGTGGTGACCATGCCCGGCGCGGCCAGCGGCGCGATGACCCGCGTGAAGGCCTGGAACGGGGTGGCCCCGTCCACCTTGGCCGCCTTCTCCAGCTCCCACGGGATTTCCCGGAAGAACGCGGACAGCGTGTAGATGCCGAGCGGCAGGCCGGTCGCCACGTACGGGATGATCAGCCCCGGCCAGGTGTCGAACAGGCCCAGGATCCGCTCGATGTTGAACAGCGGGGTGGCCAGCGCGATCGCCGGGAACATCGCGATCAGCAGCGACAGGCCGATCAGCACGCTCTTGCCCGGGAAGTTCAGCCGGGCCACCGCGTACGCCGCCATCGAGGCCAGCACGACCGCGATGAACGTGGCGATCAGCCCGATGCCGATCGAGTTCAGCAGCGGCCGCAGGAAGGTGGAGGTGGTCAGGATCCCGGAGTAGTTGGACCACGTCCAGTGTGTGGGGAAGTAAGTCGGATCGGTGATCGAGGCGGTCGTCTTGAACGACAGGGAGATGATCCACACCAGCGGGATCAGCACGAGCACGATCGTGACGATGTTCGCGACACTCCACCCGACCTTCGCCGGTGTCGTCGTTGCCATCAGCGTCGCACCTCCGTTGCTCGCGTAGCCGGCATCATCGCCGCAGGTCCGTCCCGGGAGCGGCTGCGCCGAAGATCTTGATGAACACGACCGCGATGATCGCCACGCAGATCAGGATCAGGACGGACAGCGCCGAGCCGATGCCCAGGTTCAGCCCGATGAACAGGTTGTCGTAGGTCAGCATCGACACCGACCCGGTGCCGTTGTTGCCCTGGGTCAGGATGTAGATGTTGTCGAAGATCCGGAACGCGTCGAGCGTCCGGAACAGCAGCGCCACCAGGATCGCGGGCTTCATCAGCGGCAGCATCACCCGGGTGAACCGCTGCCAGGCGGTCGCCCCGTCCACCTTGGCCGCCTTGAGCAGGTCCTCGGGCACCAGTGACAGCCCGGCCATCAGGAGCAGCGCCATGAACGCCGTGGTCTTCCAGATCTCGGCCAGGATGATGACACCGATCGCCTGGGTTGTGGAGGTCAGCGGGGCCGCGTTCCCGAACGCCGCGGACAGGTAGCCGGTGCTCGGTGTCCAGGCGTATAGCCAGCTGAACGCGGCGGCCACGGTCACGATCCCGTAGGGGATCAGGATCAGGGTGCGGACCCCGCCCCGCCCCCAGATCGTCCGGTACATCAGCAGCGCCAGCGCCATGCCGAGGACGAACTCGATGGCCACCGACACCACCGTGATGACGATGGTCACCACCAGCGCGTGCCACCAGAACGGGGAGGTGAACACGGCCGCGTAGTTGCTCAGCCCGACGAACTTGGTGAGCTGCGGGGACGACATGATGTAGCGCTCGAGCGACAGGTAGATGGCGTAGCCGATCGGGTAGGCGGTCACCGCGACCATGACGATCACCGCGGGCGCGCACAGCAGCCAGCCCAGCCGCCGTTCCGCGCGGGCCCCTTCGGACAGGCGGGGCCGCCCGTGGCGCCCGGCGGCGGGTTCCTGGGCGGTAACCGGAGGAGTGACGGTGGTCATGTCTCCACCTCTCTGGGCGTGCGCGGGACACTCACGGAGTCAGCCCCTTTCCGGTCAGGGCGTTGTTGATCTGCGTCCTCATGTTCTGCTCGGTGCTCACCGGGTTGATCGAGGTGGGCGGCGAGACCTGATGTGCGATCGCCACCGACACGACCTGGTAGAGCGGGGTCTTGGGCCGCACGGACCCGTCGTTGACCTGCTGCAGGATCAGCTGCCGGAACGGGTAGGGGCCCTGCATCTTCGGGTTGCTGTAGACGCTGGCCAGCGTGGGCGGCAACCCGCCCTTGACCGCGGCGATCAGCTGGTTGTCGGCGTTGCGCAAGCACAGCGCCGCCTGGAAGGCCTGCTGCGGGTGCGGGGAGTAGGAGCTGACCGCCAGGTCGATGCCGCCGATCGTCACCCTGGCCCGGGTGCCCGGGATAACGCTCGGGTACGGCGCGTACTTGAATACCTTGAACAGCTTGGGGTTGTCGGCCTTCATCGACGGATAGACGTAGGGGTAGTTCAGCTCGAACGCGGCCGTGCCGGCTTCCATGGCCAGCCGGTTCTGGTCCTCCATCTGCACCCCGAGCGACGGGTCGGCCGACGATGAGCTGGCCAGCGTCTTCATGATCGACAGCGCCCTGATCGCGGGCGGGCCGAGCTTGGCCGCCGTTGATGTCGCGTTCAGGATGCTGCCGCCCGCGCTGGCGACCAGCGTGTTGAACCAGACGACGGTGCCCTCGTACTGGGCGCCCTGGATCTCGATGAGATGCGGCTTGCCCTGCTTGGCCAGCGCCTGGGCGTCAGCGAACATCTGCGCCCAGGTGGCCGGCGGCGTCTTCACCAGGTCTGAGCGGTACCAGAGCAGCTGAGTGTTGCTGTTGTAGGGCACCGCCACCAGCTGCCCGCGCCAGATCGCGGTCTGCAACGGCCCCTTCAGCGTGCCGGCTGATGGCCTGCTGCTTGAACGTGCCGGTCCACGGCCGGATCCAGCCGGCCTGGGCGAACTCAGCCTCCCAGGTGACGTCGAGGCCGAGGATGTCCATGGAGGAGTCGTGGGCGGACAGCCGCCGCGCCATCTGCAGTCGCTGCTGGTCGGCGGCGTTCTGCAGCTTCTGGTAGACAATCTTGTAGCGCCCGTGGCTCGCCGCGCTGCAGTTGTCCGCCGCCGTCTGGACCGCGCCGGACGGGTCCGGGAAGTTGTAGAAGTTCAGCGTGACCGGGCCGGTGGACGCGCTGCTGGTGCCGCACGCGGCGAGCACGGCCGAGGCCAGTATTCCGCCGCTGGCCGCGGCCATCAGGGGGCGGAGCCGACGGCCCGCCCGCCGCCGGAACGCCGGCGCCCGGGTGCGCTGCCGTGATCTCGTCCGACGATCACTGCCACCGATCATGGCGCCTCCCGCCGACTGATGCTTCGTTGCATCCGTCACCCCTGCTGTTGCCTGCCACGCTAGAACCTTTCCCCACGGGCAACAAGGGATGTTTCTTTGCGGAAACCTTTGCTAACCTGCTGTCCGCAATGCACCACTGCCGGCACGTTTTTCCCCGCCGACCCATGCGGGGCGAGGTTAGCGGGTGGTGGTGGCCGAGGTTAGCGAGCGGAGGTGCCCAGGTCAGCGGGTGGCTGTAATGGTGCCGCTGCCCAGCACGGTGTCGCCGCGGTACAGGACTGCCGCCTGACCCCGGGCCACGCCACGGGCCGGCTGGCCCAGCCAGATGCGGATCAGTTCGCCGTCGCCGACGGCGGTGGCCGGGTGGACCTCCCCGTGTGCCCGCAACTGGGCCAGGCACTCCGTAGCCTCGGTGAGCGGCTCGCAGCCCGTCCACACCGGGCGCTCGGCCACGATCTCCCGCACGTCGAGGGCTTCCGGGGGACCGACCGTGACGGTCCGGGTGACCGGCTCGATATCCAGCACGTAACGGGGCCGGCCGTCACCGGACGGGACGCCGACCCGCAGGCCCTTGCGCTGGCCGATGGTGAACCCGTACGCGCCGTCATGCTGCCCCACCACGGTGCCGTCCTGGGCCACGATGCGGCCGGGCGCCCCGCCGAGCCGGCTGGCCAGGAAGGCCCTCGTGTCGCCGTCCGGGATGAAGCACACGTCGTGGCTATCCGGCTTGATGGCCACCGCCATCCCGCGGGCGGCCGCCTCGGCTCTTACCTGGGCCTTGGTGGAGGAGCCCAGCGGGAATATGGCCCGGCTCAGCTGCTCGCGGGTCAGCACGGCCAGCACGTAGGACTGGTCCTTGGCCTGATCGACGCTGCGCCGCAGCCGCCCGCCGTCCAGCCGGGCATGGTGCCCGGTGCAGACCGCATCGAAGCCGAGGGCGACCGCGCGGTCCAGCACGGCGGCGAACTTGATCTTCTCATTGCAGCGCAGGCACGGGTTGGGAGTGTGGCCGCGGGCGTACTCGGCGACGAAGTCGGCCACCACGTCGCGGTCGAAGCGCTCAGCCATGTCCCAGACGTAGAACGGGATGCCGATCACGTCCGCGGCCCGGCGCGCGTCCCGGGCATCCTCGAGGGTGCAGCAGCCCCGCGCCCCGGTCCGGTGGGACTGCGGGCTGCGGGACAGGGCCAGGTGGACACCGGTCACCTCATGGCCGGCCTCCGCGGCGCGGGCGGCGGCCACGGCGGAATCCACGCCGCCGGACATGGCGGCCAGCACACGAAGACGATTCATCGTCTACCGAGGGTATGCCAACGTCCGGGTGGTTGCTCCCCCGGCCAACACAGGTCTATCCGGTGGCGAGGCGGGGCGCGCCGCAGGCGTGTCCCCTCCGAGCCGGCGAATGCGCGGGCGGTTCCGGGGGTCGTCCCCCGGGCCAGCACAGCTACCGGGTGGCGCGGCGGGCCCGCTGCACGACCTCGCCGATCACCGCGCCGACGGCATCCACGTCGGCCTGGGTACTGGAGTGGCCGAGCGAGAACCGCAGCGAGCTGCGCGCCCGGGCGTCGTCCGCGCCCATGGCCAGCAGCACGTGGCTGGGCTGGGCGATCCCGGCCGTGCAGGCGGACCCGGTGGAGCAGGCGATGCCCTTGGCGTCGAGCAGCATGAGCAGCGCGTCACCCTCACAGCCGGGGAAGGAGAAATGCGCGTTGCCGGGCAGCCGGCCGGGCCCGGGAGGCGGCCCGTTCAGCATGGCGTCCGGCACGGCCACCAGCACCTGCGCGATGAGGTCGTCCCGGAGCTTGGCCAGCCGGGCTGCCTCCTCGTCCCGGCGGCCGGCCATCACCACGGCGGCGACCGCGAACGCCCGGATGGCCGGCGCGTCCAGGGTGCCGGACCGCACCTCACTCTCCTGCCCGCCGCCGTGCAGCACCGGGACCGGCCGCACGCCCCGGGCCAGCAGCAGCGCCCCGGCGCCGACCGGGCCGCCGAACTTATGGCCGGTGATTGTCATCGCGTCCGTCCCGCTGGCCGCGAAACTGACCGGCAGCTGCCCGGCGGCCTGCACCGCGTCGGTGTGGAACGGGATACCGTACTCGCGGGCCACCTCGGCCAGCTCAGCGATCGGCTGGACCGCCCCCACCTCGTTGTTCGCCCACATGACCGTGACGAGGGCGACCCCGTCCGGGTCCGCGGCGATGGTCTCGGTGAGCACGGCGGGGTGCAGCACGCCGGTGGCGTCCACCGGCAGCCACACTTCGTCGGCCCCCTCATGGGCGGCGAGCCAGTGCACCGAGTCCAGCACGGCGTGGTGCTCGACCGCCGTGGCCAGCACCCGGCGGCGGGAATCCGGCGGGGCCGCGCCCGGCCGGGCCGCCCCGGGCTGCCCGCCCGCTGCGGCCCCGTCCTGCCGGGCCCAGTACAGCCCCTTGACCGCCAGGTTGTCGGCCTCGGTCCCGCCACTGGTGAAGATGACCTCACTGGGCCGGGCGCCGAATACCTCCGCGATCTGCTCCCGGGACTCCTCGACGATCCGCCGCGCCCGGCGACCTGCGTTATGCAGCGAAGAAGCATTGCCCAGCTGGCCGAGTTCCTCGGTCATGGCCGCGAGGGCCTCGGGCAGGAGCGGGGTGGTGGCGGCATGGTCCAGGTACACCACGCAGTCCGGCCCCTGCCCCGGGCGCCCGCCCGCGTCGTCGCTGTAGCCCATGACGGCCCTCAGCCTAGTGCCGGCTCAGCGCCCCGGGCACCGCGGCCCCGGGCTGGGACTAGTTCGCGGCGCGCCGCTGGACCTCCTCGGTGAGCTGGGGCACGACCGTGAACAGGTCCCCGACCACGCCGAAGTCGGCGAGCTCGAAGATGGGGGCCTCCGGGTCCTTGTTGACCACCATGATCGTCTTGGACGTCTGCATCCCGGCCCGGTGCTGGATCGCCCCGGAGATGCCGACCGCGAGGTACAGCTGTGGCGACACGGTCTTCCCGGTCTGCCCGACCTGGAACTGGTGCGGGTACCAGCCCGCGTCGGTGGCCGCCCGGGAGGCGCCCACCGCGGCGCCCAGGCAGTCGGCCAGCTTCTCGATCAGCGCGAAGTTCTCCGCGTTGCCCACGCCGCGGCCACCGGACACCACGATCGCCGCCTCGGTGAGTTCCGGGCGCTCGCCGCGCTCGGCCACCACGCGCTCGGTGATCCGCGCCGCCTTGGCGGCGTCACTCAGCTCGACGCCGGCCTGCTCGATCCCGGCCGCGGCCGGGGCCGGCTCCGCGGCGATGGAGTTCGGCCGGACGGCGATGATGGGCGTGCCGGTGCGCACCCGCGAGACGACGATGATCGCGCCGCCGAAGATGGACTGCTCGGCGACGAGCCCGCCGCCCTCCCCCGCGGTCAGGCCGGTCGCGTCGGTGATCACCCCGGAGCCGGTCTTGACCGCCAGCCGGCCGGCGATCTCCTTGCCCTCACCGGTCGCGGTCAGCAGCACCGCCGCCGGTGACACCCGTGCCTCCAGGGCCGCCAGCACCTCAGCGGCGGGCGCGACCACCCCGTCGGTGAAGTCGCTGCCCTCAGCGACGTAGACCTTGGCCGCGCCGAACTCCGCGAGCCGTTCCCGGCCGCCCGCCGCGCCGTCGCCGATCCACACGACCGACGGCTCGCCGAACTGGCGGGCCAGGGTGAGCAGCTCGCCGGTAACCTTCTTGACCGTCTCGCCGTCGTGCTCGGCGAGGACCAGAACCTCAGCCATCGTTGGGCGCCCTTCCGTGCTCAGATGAACTTCTGCGCGGCGAGGAACCCAGCGGCCTTGGTGCCACCGTCGCCTTCGTCCTTGACGATCGTGCCGGCCTGCCGCGGCGGCCGCTTCACGAAGCTGACCACCTCGGTGGCCGCGGCGGCCAGGCCGGCCCCGGCCGGGTCGAGGCCCGCCTCAGCCAGGCCGAGCGTCTCGACCGGCTTCTTCTTGGCCGCCATGATCCCCTTGAACGACGGGTACCGGGGCTCGTTGATCTTCTCCACGACGCTGATCACCGCGGGCAGGCTCGCCTCGACCTTGTCGTAGCCGTAGTCGGTCTGCCGGTGGATCCGCAGCGTGGTCCCGTCCACCTCGACCTTGCTGGCCAGCGACACCTGAGGGACGCCGAGCCGCTCCGCCAGCATGGCCGCCATCACGCCCATCCGCGCGTCGGTCGACTCCGCGCCCACGATGACCAGGTCGAAACCGGCCCGGCGCAGCACCGCGGCCATCGCCGCCGAAGTCTGCAGCGCATCGCTGCCGGCCAGCCCGTCGTCAACAAGGTGGATCGCCTTGTCCGCACCCATGGACAGCGCCTTGCGGATCGACTCGCTGGACTTCTCCGGGCCCATGGTCAAGATGGTGACCTCGCCGCCGTGCGCCTCGGCCAGGCGCAGCCCTTCCTCGATCGCGTACTCATCCAGCTCATTGATGACACCATCGACCGACGCCCGGTCCAGGCGCGAGTCGTCAGGCCGCAGAGTCCGTTCGGCCCAGGTGTCTGGTACCTGTTTCACGCAGACGACGATGTTCATGACCGGCGGCCGACCTCCTGTCTGGTTCGCCGTGCCCAGGACTGGCCCCGGATCGGCCATGCTGGGCCCGGGCTGCGGCGGAGCATCCTTAAGGGTGCCAAATACGGCTAACTGGTTCGTCGCTCGGGGGTGCCTCTACGGCAACTACCCGGGCCGGCTGATGTTACTCGCTGGTAGCCTACCCGGCCTCGGCGGCGTCCACCACGTTGGCCAGCAGCATGGCCCGGGTCATCGGGCCAACCCCGCCGGGCATCGGGGCCAGGTAGCCCGCCACCTCGCGGACCTCCGGCGCGACGTCCCCGACCAGGCCCGCGTCTGTGCGGGTGATGCCCACGTCCAGCACCGCGGCCCCGGGCCGGACCATGTCCGAGGTCAGCAGCCCAGGGCGGCCGGCTGCCACCACCACGATGTCAGCCGCCCGGGTGTGCGCGGCCAGGTCCTTGGTCCCGGTATGGCACAGGGTGACGGTCGCGTTCTCGGTGCGCCGGGTGAGCAGCAGGCCCAGGGCCCGGCCCACGGTGATCCCGCGCCCGACCACGGTGACCTCGGCCCCGGCGATCGGCACCTCGTACCGGCGGAGCAGCGTCACGATGCCTCGCGGGGTGCACGGCAGCGGCCCGGGCTGGCCGAGCACCAGGCGCCCGAGGTTCACCGGGTGCAGCCCGTCCGCGTCCTTGGCCGGGTCGATGCGGCCCAGGATCTCGTTCGCGTCGATCCCGGCGGGCAGCGGCAGCTGGACGATGTAGCCGGTGCAGGCCGGATCGGCGTTCAGCTCGTCGACCACCGCTTCGACCTGCTGCTGGCTGGCGTCGGCGGGCAGTTCCCGGCGGATGCTGGCGATGCCCACCTCGGCGCAGTCCCGGTGCTTGCCGTTGACGTAAGCCCGGCTGCCCGGGTCGTCGCCGACCAGCACGGTGCCGAGACCGGGGACCACGCCCCGGGCGGCCAGGGCGGCCACCCGGACGGCCAGGCTGGCCTTGATCGAGGCGGCGGTGGCCTTCCCGTCCAGGATCTGCGCGGTCACCGCGCCTCCCCCGGGCCCGTGCCCAGCCCCGGGCGCGGCCGCGGAGCACCGCCCGGGCTGCCGGCCTCACTACGTGGATGTCTCATTTAGGTAGTCCCGTGTTTATCGATGTCCCGGCATCCAATGGCGGACCGGGTCAGTGGTAGAAGTGCCGGACCCCGGTGAAGTACATGGTGACCCCGGCCTGCTCGGCGGCCTCGATGCTCAGCTTGTCCCGGATCGACCCGCCCGGCTGGACCACGGCCCGGATCCCGGCCATGGTCAGCACCTCCAGGCCGTCCGGGAACGGGAAGTACGCATCGCTGGCCGCCACCGACCCGGCCGCCCGGCCGCCCGCGCGGGCCACGGCGAGCCGGGCCGCGTCCACCCTGTTCACCTGCCCCATGCCCACTCCCACCGTGGCCAGCCCGGAGGCGAGCAGGATGGCGTTGGACTTGACGCCGCGGATCGCCCGCCACGCGAAGGCCAGGTCGGCCAGGACATCCGCGGGCGGCGGCTGCCCGGCCTTGAGCTCCCAGCCGGCGCTTTCGTCGCCCGGCGCGTCGATCTGGTCGGGCGACTGCAGCAGCACGCCGCCGTCGACCTGCCGCCACTCGGGCAGCTGGCTGCCCCGGACGGGCGGCGGGCAGGTGAGCAGCCGGATGTTCTTGCTGCCGGACAGGATCTCCACGGCCTGCGGATCGAACCCGGGTGCGATGACGACCTCAGTGAAGATGTCCTTGACCTGGGCCGCCATCTCGGCCGAGACCACCCCGTTGGCCGCGATGACGCCACCGAACGCCGACGTGGGGTCGCAGGCATTGGCCTTCCGGTGCGCCTCGGCCAGGTCGGCGCCCAGGGCTATGCCGCACGGGTTGGCGTGCTTGATGATGGCGACACAGGGCGGCACGAAATCAAAGGCGGCCCGCCACGCCGCAGCCGCGTCCACGTAGTTGTTGTACGACATCGCCTTGCCGTGCAGCTGAGTCGCCGAGGCGAGGCCCGGCGCGGCACCCGGCCGGGCGTAGAGCGCGGCCCGCTGGTGCGGGTTCTCCCCGTACCGGAGCACCTCGCGCCGGGTCCACACGGCCGCGGTGAAGTCCGGCCAGCCGGTCTCCTCGGCGGTCTCGTCCGGCGCGTAGCTGGACGCGAACCAGGATGCTACCGCGGCGTCATAGGCCGCCGTGCGGGCGTAGGCCCGGGCCGCGAAGCGGCGCCGCTCCTCCAGCGTGAAACCGCCCGCGTCCAGCGCCCCGGCCACCGAGCCGTACATCGACGGATCGGTGAGCACCGCGACATGCTGGTGGTTCTTGGCCGCCGCGCGGACCATGGCCGGGCCGCCGATATCGATCTGCTCCACGCACTCGGCCGGGGCTGCGCCGCTGCCGACCGTCTCCTCGAACGGGTACAGGTTGGACACCAGCAACCCGAACGGTGCGATGCCCAGTTCCTGCAACTGCGCCTGGTGGGCGGGCCGGGACAGGTCGGCCAGCAGTCCCGCGTGCACCGCGGGATGCAGCGTCTTGACCCGGCCGTCCAGGCACTCGGGGAACCCGGTCAGCTGGTCCACGCCCGTCACCGGCACGCCCGCGGCGGCGATCGCGGCGGCGGTGCTCCCGGTGCTGACGATCTCCACCTTGGCCTCGTGCAGCGCCTGCGCCAGGTCGCCGAGCCCCGTCTTGTCGTAGACGCTGATCAGCGCACGCCTGATCGGTACTCTCGTCACCGCCCGATCCTCACCTTCCTGCCCGCGACGGCCCACCCGTCGCGGACCATCCGGCCCACAGTCTCCACGAGCAGCGATCGTTCAGCTACTTTGACCCGCTCGTGCAGGGTGGCCTCGTCATCCTCATCGAGCACCGGGACCGCCGCCTGGGCGAGCACCGGGCCGCTGTCCAGCCCCGCGTCCACCAGGAAGAGCGTGCACCCGGTGAGCTTCACCCCGTGGTCCAGGGCGTCCCGGACCGCGCGCATGCCGGGGAAGGCGGGCAGCAGGGCCGGATGGGTGTTGATCACGCGGCCGCCGAAGGCGCCCAGGAACTGCTCGCCGACCAGCTTCATGAACCCGGCCAGGACGATCAGGTCCGGCCGGGCCGCGGCACACGACTGGGTGAGTGCCCGGTCCCAGTCGGCGCGGTCCGGGAAGTCCTTCACCCGGTGGGTGAAGGTGGGCACCCCGGCCCGCTGCGCCCGGTCCAGCGCCTCGATGCCGTCCCGGTCAGAGCCGACCGCCACGATCTGCGCGCCGTAGGCAGGATTCGCGCAGGCATCGAGCAGGGCCTGCAGATTCGTCCCTGCGCCCGAGACCAGGACGACCAGGCGCGCGCTCATGCGGCCACCCTAACCGCACCGGACGGGCGGCCCGTCCACCGGCTAGCTCAGGCAAAATGGGAACCTGTGTTCCTGTTGCCTGACCGTGAGTGACGGGTACGCGGCCGCAAGGAGGTCACCACCGTGTTAATGCACCGCGCCATGCCGCCCGGGTAGGGCGGACCGGCGTCCCAGCCTGCCGCCCCCGAGCCCCTGGAGTCCCCGCCGATGGCCCCTGTGCTTCCCCCACCGCAGCCGCCCCAGCAGACACCCGGCCAGTACGTGCCCCAGGCCAAGGCCAAGCCGACGGGCCGGGCGGACCCCATCCACCAGCAGCGCTCGATCGCGGCGCTGCTCCTCGCGGTGCTCAGCCTGTTCGGGCTGCTCGGCATGAGCAACTTCCAGCGCGGTGGTTACATCATCGCCTTCGCCCTGGTCGCCGGGGCCGTGGGGATCTGGCTGGCCAGCACGGCCATCATCCGTGCCCGGCGCAGCGGGACCGCCGGGCCGCGTGGCTCGGTCACCGCCATCATCATCTGCGGCGTCGGGGTCGTGCTCAGCACCCTGCTGCTGACCGGGCTCGCACTGTTCGGCAAGCAGGCGAGCACCTTCTCCCAGTGCATCAGCGGAGCCAACACGCTCACCGCCCAGCAGGCGTGCCGCAACCAGTTCATCCGCGCAGTGGAGAATTCCGCACGCTGACCGGCTAGGGCTGCCCAGCCGGCTGGAGCAGCGCGGGCCGGCTCGGGCAGCATGGCCGGCCGGAGGAGCGCGGACGGCTGGGGCGGCGCGGGCGGGCTAAGGCAGCGCGGCCGGTCCCGGCGGGCTGGACCGGGCCGGCGGTTCCCCGCCGTCCTCCTCGCCCCATGGATCGACGTAGATGCGGTGGCCGCTGTCCTCGTCCTCGGCCGGGCCGCGCGGTCCTGTGGCGCGCAGCCCGCCCCGGGCCGGGCCGGCCGGTTCCGCGCCGGGCCCGGCCAGGCGGCGCATCCGGAACCAGTTCACCCCGCCCGCGGTGACCGCCGCCGCTACCCCCATCTCCAGGGCGGCCACCAGCGCTGTCTGCCACCCGGACGGCCCGACGGCCGCGAGCCGGGCGCTGCCGAGCGGGCCGCCCGAGAAGGCGGCTAGCAGGCCCAGCGCGCAGGCGGTGGCAACCCCGCAGGCAAACCCCCGGAGCGGGGCCAGTTCCAGGGCCAGGGTCGGCGCCGCGCGCGCGGTGAGCAGGCCACCGAACGCCCCGGCCAGGTAGGGCACGCTGAGCACGGCCACCGAGGCCCAGCCCGGCACGGCCGAGTGCGCCCCGGACGGCAGGGCCGCGAGCATGGGCAGCATGGGCACCGGTCCCAGCGCAGACCCGGTGGGCGCCACCACCGTGCCGGCACCGAACGCGAATCCCGGGCCCAGGGTGTAGCAGACCGCCCAGAGGATCGCGTTCGGTATATAGCTGATCTGTATCAGCAGCAGCAGCACGCCACCCACAGCCCCGGGGGCGAGGGCCGCGTCGGCCGACCGGAAGCCGGTCATGCTCGTGCCGAGCGACGCCCCGGCCAGGATGGCCCCGGCGGCGGTCACCACGGCCAGTGCGCCGGCTGCGCCGAGGGACACCGACCGGGAGCGTGGCGGCAGCAGGTGCACCAGCCGCCGCCACCGGGCCAGCGCCCGGGCCCCGCCGAGGCCGCCGGCCACCAGCGCGAGCAGGAAGCCGGCCAGCACGGCCTGCAGCGGGGACGGCGTGGCCAGCGCCGACTGGCCGACCAGGGCGAGGCCCCCGGCCAGCAGCGCGTACGGGACGGCCAGGGCGAGCGCCGTGTAACCGACCTCCGGCAGCCGGGCCACCTCGCCCTTGCGGACCACCCACCGGCCCGCGATCCACAGCAGCGCACCGGGCAGCAGCACCAGGCCGAGCGGGAGCATGCCGATCCGGCCCGCCCCGATCCGGGCCACGGTCGCCCGGCCGGTGCTGTGCAGTGCGAAGCCCACGTGGTGGCTGACCAGCCACAGATCCGCCGCTGTGCGCATCACCCCGGGCAGCCCGACCCCGGCGTGCGGGGCCGCGATCCAGCCGGCCAGCACTAGCAGCAGGATCAGGACCAGGCCGGTGCCCGCGGCCGCGCAGGCCGCCAGGGCACCCGTGATCACCAGCGGCCGCGCCGGGCCGCCGGCGGGTCCTCCCGGCACCCCGCCGCCGCCATCGGTCTGGCCGGAGGGCGGGGGGGCAGCAGTCACCCTGCCAATCCTGGCAATCAGCACACCGCGCCGGGCGGAGGCGCGCCGGGCCAGGTGGGCGGACGCGCGCCGGGCCGGGCCGAGGCATGCCGGTCCACGCGCGCCGGGCCGAGGCGTGCCGGGCCGGGCGGCTACCGGCTCTGGGCTAGGTCACGGACGAGGCGGGCGGTCTCGCTCGGGGTGCGGCCGACGCGGACGCCGACCTTCTCCAGCGCTTCCTTCTTGGCCTGGGCGGTGCCGGCCGACCCGGAGATGATCGCCCCGGCATGCCCCATGGTCTTGCCCTCAGGGGCGGTGAAACCGGCCACGTAGGCGACGACCGGCTTGCTGACGTGCGCCTCCACGTAGGCGGCGGCCCGCTCCTCGGCGTCGCCGCCGATCTCGCCGATCATCACGATGGCCTCGGTCTCCGGGTCATCCTGGAAGGCGGCGAGGCAGTCAATGTGGGTGGTGCCGATGACCGGGTCACCGCCGATGCCGACCGCGGTGGAGAAGCCGATGTCCCGCAGCTCGTACATCATCTGGTAGGTCAGCGTGCCGGACTTGGAAACCAGCCCGATCCGGCCCTCGGTGGTGATGTCGGCCGGGATGATCCCGGCGTTGGACTTGCCGGGTGATGCCACCCCGGGGCAGTTCGGGCCCACGATACGGGTCTTGTTGCCCTTGGCGGTGGCGTAGGCCCAGAACTCCGCCGTGTCGTGCACCGGGATGCCCTCGGTGATCACGATCACCAGCGGGATGCCGGCATCGACCGCCTCGGTCACCGCCGCCTTGGTGCCCGCGGGCGGGACGAAGACGACCGAGACGTCGGCACCAGTGGCGGCCATCGTCTCGGCCACCGTGCCGAACACCGGCACCGCGGCACGGCCCAGGTCGACCGTCTGCCCGGCCTTGCGCGGGTTGGTGCCGCCGACCACGCTGGTGCCCGCGGCCAGCATCCGGCGGCCGTGCTTGGTGCCTTCCGAGCCGGTGATGCCCTGGATCATCACCCGGCTGTCGGCGGTCAGGAAAATCGCCATCTCATGCTCCTGTCGCGGGGGCGGTGGCGGCCAGTTCTGCCGCGCGCCGGGCTGCATCATCCATGGTTGCCACCTGCTCCACGACGGGAAGGCCGGCATCGGCCAGGATGCGGCGGCCCTCCTCGGCGTTGTTGCCGTCCAGCCGGACCACGATGGGGTGGGCGACCTGCTCGCCACGGGAGGAGAGCATGCCCAGCGCCGACACGATCCCGCTTGCCACCGCGTCGCAGGAGGTGATGCCGCCGAACACGTTGACCAGCACGCTGCGGACGCTGGTGTCCGACAGCACGATCTCCAGGCCGTCCGCCATGACCTCGGCCGATGCCCCGCCGCCGATGTCCAGGAAGTTGGCGGGCCGGATGCCACCGAAGGACTCGCCGGCCAGGGCCACCACGTCGAGCGTGGACATGACCAGCCCGGCCCCGTTGCCGATGATGCCCACCTGGCCGTCCAGCTTGACGTAGTTCAGGTGCTTGGCCTTGGCCCGGGCCTCCAGCGGGTCGGCCGCCTCGGCGTCGGCGAACTGGGCGTGCTCCTGCCGGAAGGCGGCGTTGTCGTCCAGGCTCACCTTCCCGTCCACGGCGAGCACGTCGCCCTGATCGGTGAGCGCCATCGGGTTGACCTCCACGAGGGTGGCGTCCTCGTCGGTGAACACCGCCCACAGCCGCTCGGCCAGCAGGGCCGCCTTCTCCGCCGCCTCCGGCGGGATCCGGCCGGCCTGGATGATCTCCGCCGCCTTGGCCGCGTCCACCCCGGTCAGCGGGTCGACCGGGACCCGGGCGACCGCCTCGGGGCTGGTGTGCGCGACTTCCTCGATCTCCACGCCGCCCTGCACCGAGCAGATGGCCACGAAGGTCCGGGCCGCCCGGTCCAGCAGGTAGGACAGGTAGTACTCCTGGGCGATGTCGCTCGCCTCGGCGATCAGGACCCGGTGCACAGTGTGGCCCTTGATGTCCATGCCGAGGATCTGGCCCGCCTTGGACTCCGCCTCGTCCGGGCCGTTGGCGAGCTTCACCCCGCCGGCCTTGCCGCGGCCGCCCGTCTTCACCTGGGCCTTGACGACAACCAGCGACGAGCCCTCAGCGGCGAAGCCGACCGCGATCTCGCGTGCCTCCTCCGCGGTGGAGGCGACCCGGCCGCGCTGCACAGGTACCCCGTATTCGGCGAACAGTTCCTTCGCCTGGTACTCAAACAGGTCCACTAGCGTCCGTCCTCGGGTGGTCAGGATTCCGCACGCAGCCTACCGGGCACCACCCCGCCCTATCCGCGCAACCCGCCCGCGCTCGGCGGCCGGCGCAGGCCCTCCGCCCTACCCGTTTCCGCGCTGCCCGGGGAGAACCGGCCCGCGCCACCCGGAGAGCCCGCCCCGGCAGCCATCACCCTGGTCCAACTGCCCCCCACCAGCCACACCAGCCACACCAGCACGGCGCTCTGATCCTGATCATGAGCTGGGTGTCGTTGCAACGACACCCAGCTCATGATCAGCAATGACGGGGGCGGAGGAGGGGGAGGCGACCGGGGCAGTGAGGGATGTCACAGGGTGGTGGCAAGCTGCCGCCATGGCACGCTCGGTGCGAACGGATGGCGCGGCGCTGGACCGGGTACTGCGCGACCAGGATGGGGTGATCTCCCGGACCGAGGCGTTCGGCTGTGGCATGACGCCGAGCCAGCTACGCCACCAGCTCCGGCGGGGCGGTCACTGGCAGCGGCTGCTGCCGGGTGTCTACCTGGCTGTCACCGGCACACCCACGCCTGACCAGGCAGAGATCGCCGCGTTACGGTACGCCGGGCCAGGCGGTGTCATCACCGGGATCGCCGCGTTGCGCCGGCATGGGGTCCGCGTGCCCCAGTCCGCCAACGTCACTGTGCTGGTTCCCGCAGGCCGGGTCCGGCGGCCCTGGTCTTACGTGCGGGTCGTGCCGACCACCCGGATGCCCGGCTACGTCATGGCGAGCGGAGCCATCCGCTTTACCTTGGCCGCGCGGGCAATTGCGGACGCGGCACGGGAACTGGAGAGCTTTCGCGACTACCGCGCGGTGCTGGCCGATGCCGTGCAGCGGCGGAGGTGCAGGGTGGACGTGCTGGCCGGCGAGTTAGCGGGCACGCCCCTGCGTTATTCCGGGTGGCTGCGGCGCGCGCTGGCCGAGGTGGCGGACGGCGTGCGGTCGGTGGCGGAGGGGGATCTCCGGACCCTGATCAGCCGGGCGGGGCTGCCGGCGCCCCTGTTCAACGCGCGGCTCTACGCGGGGCGGGACTTCCTCGCGGTCGCGGACGCGTGGTGGCCTGACGCCGGGGTAGCCGCGGAGGTGGACTCCCGGGAGTGGCATCTCTCGCCGGAGGACTGGGAGCGGACCGTGCGGCGGAGTGCCCGGATGAGCGCGCACGGGATCCTCGTGCTGCACTTCACCCCACAGCAGATCCGGGCCGAGGCCGGCACCGTGGCGGCCGAGATCCGGTCTGCGCTGCACGCCGGGCGAGCCCGGCCGGCGCTGCCCATCCGGACCCTGGCGGCGGACTGACCAGACGCCTCCCCGGAAAGCTCCGCTCAGCCGCCCCTGCGCCGCTCAGCCGCCCCTGCGCCGCACAGCCGCCCCTGCGCCGCTCAGACGGCCATTGCGCCGCTCAGACGGCCATTGCAACGCTCAGCTGTCCCTGCAGGCGGTCAGCCGCCGCCCTGGGGAACGGGTGCGTCTTCCGGCCGGCCCAGGTTGGCCTGTACCCAGGCGATGATCTCGTAGGTGGATGCGCCCGGGGTGAAGATCCTGGCCACGCCCAGCCGCTCCAGCTCGGCGATGTCCTGTTCCGGGACGATCCCGCCACCGAACACCACGATGTCGCTAGCCCCGCGGTCAGCCAGCAGTTCCAGCACCCGGGCGAACTGGGTCATGTGCGCGCCGGACAGGATGGACAGGCCGATCGCGTCGGCGTCCTCCTGGATGGCGGCCGCGACGATCTGCTCCGGGGTCTGGTGCAGGCCGGTGTAGATGACCTCCACGCCCGAGTCGCGCAGCGCCCTGGCCACCACCTTGGCGCCCCGGTCATGACCGTCCAGGCCGGGCTTGGCGATGATGACCCGGATCGTTCCCATACGCCCCCTCCTGGCCCGCGGTGCCCGTGGCGCCCGCGATGAGTGTGCTCTCCCTCGCAGGGTAACGCGGCCAGCCCACCGGTACCCAGGGCCGGTCGGCCCTCACCGATACGGTCCCTTGGCCATAACCACCAGGCCGCCGGCGGCGACCACCCCGCCCCGGCCGCGGCCACCACCAGGCGGCCACCACCAGGCGGCCACCACCAGACGGCCACCACCAGACGGCCACCACCAGACGGCCACCACCGAGACGGCCACCACCAGGGCCACCACCAGGCGGCCACCACCAGGCCGGCGGCGGCGATCATCAGCCTCTGGCGGCGCGTAACCGGCCTGCGCCGCCCGGC
Organism: uncultured Actinomycetes bacterium; assembly: GCA_963829725.1. Taxonomy (GTDB): domain Bacteria; phylum Actinomycetota; class Actinomycetes; order Streptosporangiales; family Streptosporangiaceae; genus RYN-230. The sequence goes on from CAWHJW010000008.1 coordinate 49,657, forward strand.
CGCTGCTTGGCACAATGCCCGGGTGACGATGAGCGTCCCGGTCGGCGGCGGAGTGATCCGGCCCGGGACAGTGGCGGCGACGGCACGCCACTGGTCCTGCTGCATGCCGGATGGAGTGACCAGAGCAGCTGGGAGGGCGTGGCCGGGCGGCTGGCCGGCCAGTACCGGGTCATCTCCTACGACGCCCGTGGCTACGGCGGGTCGCCGCCCCCGCGTGAGCCGTTCACCCAGCTGGGCGACCTGATCACCGTGCTCGGCCAGCTCGGCGTGGCCCGGGCCGCCCTGGCGGGCCACAGCGGCGGCGGGACCGCGATCGGCCTGGCCCTGGCCGGACCGGGTCTGTTCGCTGGTGCTGCTGGCCCCGGGCGTGCAGGACTACCCGTGGCCGCCCGAGGACCCGTACAACACCGAGTTCATGACACCGGCCACCGCGGGAGACCGGGCCGGGCTGGCCGGGCTGGGCCTGCGCACCTGGGCCGCGGCGGGTGCTGATCCGGCGGCGCGGGCCCAGGTTGAGGGGTCGGTCGCGGCCATGTTCGCGGCCGCCGACCTCGAGCGCCCCGACCCGCCGGCCTACGGCCGCCTGGCCGAGATCACCACCCGCACGGTGCTGGTGCCCGGTGATCTGGACTACCCCATGGTGACGACGTGCGCGGACAGCATCGCCGCGTGCATCCCCGGCTGCCGCCAGGTCGCCGCGCCCGGCGCCGGCCACCTGCTGCCGCTGCGCGTGCCCGGCCCGATCGCCGACGTGATCCGCCAGCACCTGGGCCGATCAGGCTTAACGGCCGGCCCGGCGGGCTGCCCCCGTCTTCCACCGGCTTCCCGGCCGGTGACGGCTAGAGCTTCTCGATCGGCGCGTACCGCAGCACCAGGTGCTTGATCCCGTAGTCGCCGCCAAAGTCGATCTTGGCTTCCGGGTCGTCGCCGCGTCCTTCCACCGAGAGCACCGTGCCCAGTCCGTAAGCGTCGTGGGTCACCTTGTCGCCCGGGTTGAGCGAGGGCACCCGCCGGTTGCCCGGGGCGCGGCCGCCGGGCCGCTGCGCCAGCCGTTCCGCGGCCGGGGCGGTCGCCACCCGCTCGTCCCGGCGCCACTCGATGAGGTGCGCCGGGATCTCGTCCAGGAACCGGGACTGCTTGTGGTACTCGGGCAGGCCCCACCAGGCGCGGGCCACCGCCCGGGTCAGGTACAGCCGCCGCTCGGCCCGGGTGATCCCGACGTAGGCGATCCGGCGCTCCTCCTCAAGCTCCTTCTCGTCGGTCATGGACCGCTGGTGCGGGAACACGTGCTCTTCCATCCCGGTGAGGAACACCACCGGGAACTCCAGGCCCTTGGCGGTGTGCAGGGTCATCAGGGTGACCATGCCGCCGTGCTCCTCGCCTTCGGGGATCTCGTCGGCGTCCGCGACCAGCGACACCTGCTCCAGGAAGTCGGACAGGGTGCCGTCCGGGCGCTGGGCGTCGAACTCGCGGGCCACCGAGACCAGCTCGTTGAGGTTCTCGATCCGGCTGGCGTCCTGCAGGTCGGCGGAGGACTGCAGCTCGGCCAGGTAGCCGGACCGGTCCAGGATCATCTCGGCCAGGTCGGCGACCGGCAGCCCGGCCGCCACCTCGGCCCGGAAGGAGGCCATCAGCTCGTTGAACGACTCGATGGCCCGGGCGGACCGGCTGGCCATCCCCGGGGCGTCATCGGGCCGCAGCAGAGCCGCGGCGAACGAGACCCGGTCCCGCTGGGCCAGCGCGGCCACGCACGCCTCGGCCCGATCGCCGATGCCACGGCGGGGCACGTTGAGCACCCGGCGCAGCGACACCTCGTCCTCGGCGTTCGCGGTGAGCCGGAGATAGCCGAGCAGGTCGCGGACCTCACGCCGCTCATAGAAGCGGACCCCGCCGACCACTTTGTAGGGCAGCCCGGCCCGGATGAACACTTCCTCGAAGACCCGGGACTGCGCGTTGGTCCGGTAGAACACGGCCACCTCGCCGGGGGTGGCCTCCCTCTCGTCGGTGAGCCGGTCCACCTCCTGCGCCACGAACGCGGCCTCGTCGTGCTCGCTGTCGGCGACGTAGCCCACGATCGGCGCCCCGTCACCCGCGTCGGACCACAGGTTCTTGGGCACCCGCCCGGCGTTGCGGGAGACTACCGCGTTCGCCGCGGCCAGGATGTTCTGGGTGGAGCGGTAGTTCTGCTCCAGCATGATCACGGTCGCGTCCGGGAAGTCCCGGGTGAATTCCTCGATGTTGCGGATCGTGGCGCCGCGGAACGCGTAGATGGACTGGTCCGCGTCGCCGACCACGGCCAGCTCGGCGGGCGGCAGCGGCCCGGCGTCGTCGCCGCCGGCGCCGAAGACCGGGTGCATGGCCAGTTCCCGGACCAGCATGTACTGGGCGTGGTTGGTGTCCTGGTACTCATCGACGAGGATGTGCCGGAACCGGCGCCGGTAGGTCTCGGCGACCTCGGGGAACGCCTGCAGCAGGTTGACCGTGACCATGATCAGGTCGTCGAAGTCCATCGCCCCGGAGGCGACCAGGCGGCGCTGGTACTCGGCGTACGCCTGCGCCAGTGCCTTCTCCCGGTAGCCGTCGGCGCGGGCGGCGAAGGTCTCGTAGTCGACCAGCTCGTTCTTGCAGTTGGACACCCGGGCCAGCATCGCCTTGGGCGGGTGGTTCTTGGCGTCCAGGTCCAGCTCCCGGCAGACCAGCGTCATCAGCCGCTGCGAGTCGGCCTGGTCGTAGATGGAGAACGAGGACGGGTAGCCGAACCTGGCCGCCTCCCGGCGCAGGATCCGCACGCAGGCCGAGTGGAACGTCATCACCCACATGGCGCGGGAGCTCAGCCCGGTCAGCGCGGTCACCCGGGACGCCATCTCGCCCGCCGCCTTGTTGGTGAACGTGATGGCCAGGATCTCCCACGGGCTGACCTGCCGCTCAGCCAGCAGGTAGGCGATCCGGCGGGTGAGCACCCGGGTCTTGCCCGAGCCGGCCCCGGCCACGATGAGCAGCGGGCCGCCCTCGTGTGCCACGGCGGCCCGCTGCTGCGGGTTCAGCCCATCGAGAAGGGAATCGGCGGCTACGGCGGTCACCCGTCAAGGGTAGGCGCTGCCGCCGACACCCCGCGCGGACCTCCGGCCGGCCAGGCGGCGCGGCCCGGGGGCCCACGCCGCCTGGCCGGAGCTCAGACGGCGGGGGGCGCCGCATCCGGGTCGGGCACCAGGGTCGGCGTCGCCCTGGTCAGCGTCTCCTTGCGGAAGAACGCGGGCGCGGTGATCCGCATGTACGCAAAGCCGAGCACCCCGGCCAGCCCGGCGCAGAAGGCGATGAGGAAGATCCCGCCGATCTTCCAGTGCAGCCCGGGCACCGTCCAGTACGTGTAGCCGCTGGTGGACACCCAGTCGCTCTGCAGGGCGTAGATGCCCGCCGCGTACATGAGCAGGCCGCCCAGGCCGGGCAGGATGCCGCGCATCCACAGGTTGCGGGCGCTGCTGGTCAGCGTGCGCCGGTAGTACCAGACGCAGGCGAAGCCGGTCAGCCCGTAGTAGAACGCGATGTACAGGCCGATCGCGGTGACCGCGTCGGCGATCGGGTTGCCGCCGGCGATGTAGTTCAGCGGGATATACAGGGCGATGGAGATGACACCCATCACGATCGTGGACACGGTCGGCGTTAGGTGCTTGGGGTGGATCTTGGAGAACGCCGCGGGGAGCGCCTTGTAGGCGGCCATCGACAGGGTGGTCCGGGCCGTCGGCAGGATCGTGGTCTGGGTCGAGGCGGCAGCCGAGCTGAGCACCATCAGGATGAGCAGCCGGGACAGGAACGTGCCGAATCCCGAGGTGCCGAAGATGGCGCCGCCGGTGACCGACAGGACGTCGAACTGGTGCGCCGGGTTGGACAGGCCGATCCCCTTGCTGCCGGCCCCGGCGAAGGCCTGCATCGAGACGATGACGATGACGTAGGTGACCAGCAGCAGCACCGTGGAGATGATCGCGGCCCGGCCCGGCGTCTTGGTCTTGTCCTTGGTCTCCTCGTTGACCGAGACCGCGGTGTCCCAGCCCCAGTAGATGAACAGCATCAGGATGAGGCCGCCGATGAATTCCGACAGGGTGATGTGCGTCGGCAGCAGCCAGGAGAAACTCGGCGTCAGCGACCCGGCCGGGTGGCTGGCGTACACCTTGACCAGCGCGGTCACCGACATGACCAGGAGCATGACGATCTCGATGCCGAGCAGGACCTTCTGGAGGTTGGCCGAGACCTCGATGCCGCGGTAGCAGATATAGGTCATCAGGATGATCCAGATGACGCCTACCAGCAGCACCCAGCCGCCAGACGCGTTCTGTCCGATCGCGCTGTTCGGGCCCTGGATCAGGAAGAAGAAATACTGCCCGGCCACCTGGGCGAGGCTGGCCATGACCAGGACGTCCGCGGCCACGATGCCCCAGCCGCCGAACCACCCGGTCTTCGGGCCGAACGCCCGGCTGGCCCAGGTGAACGTGGTCCCGCAGTCCGGGTCGGCCTTGTTCATCTCGCTGTAACCGATGGAGCACAGGAAAATAGGTATGAAGGCCAGCACGGCAACCGCCGGCGACTTCAGGCCGACCAGCGCGAACACGAAGAACAGCGTGGCCGCCAGGCTGTAGGCGGGCGCGGTGGAGGCGACCCCCATGACGACGCTGGAGACCAGGCCGAGGGCGCCGCTCTTCAGCCCCTTGTCCCTGGACTCCTCCACTGGCTGAAGCTCCGGCGTTGCGGTCGCCATGGCTCCCCCTCCTGGCAGCTACCCGAGCCGATCGGATCAGGGTAGTCGGATACGGCAATACCGCCGCTGGGCCGACGAGTCGCCACGAATCTGCTAAGCAGGTACGCAGCTAACTCCGACGGTTCTAGCATGAATACTACTGATCGGCAACGATTTCCGTTGTAACGGCTATGTAGCACGACTGGTCTCGTGTTCCTGCTGGTCACCCGTGGCTAGGATCAACCGTATGCGCATTCTTCTTGTCGGGGCGGGCGGGGTAGGCACCGCCTTCGCCCGGATCGCCGCCCGCCGCCCGTTCGCCGACCTGATCGTGGCCGACTACGACCTGTCCCGCGCCCGCCGCGCCGCGGCCGCCAAGGACAGCTACCGGGCGGTCCGGCTGGACGCCCGGGACGAGGCCGCTACCGCGGCGCTGCTGGCTGAGCACTCCTGCGACGCGGTGATGAACGCCACCGACCCGCGCTTCGTGCTCCCGCTGTTCGGTGCGGCCCTGCAGGCCCGCACGCACTACCTGGACATGGCCATGTCGCTGTCCCATCCGCATCCCCAGGCGCCGTACGCGCAGACCGGCATCAAGCTCGGTGACGAGCAGTTCGAGCGGGCCACGGAGTGGGAGCAGGCCGGCAAGCTGGCGCTGGCCGGGATCGGCGTGGAGCCGGGCCTGTCCGACGTGTTCGCCCGGCACGCGGCCGACGAGCTGTTCAGCGAGATCGACGAGCTCGGCGTGCGGGACGGGGCCAACCTGGAGGTGGCCGGGTACGACTTCGCGCCCACCTTCTCCATCTGGACCACGATCGAGGAGTGCCTGAACCCCCCGGTCATCTGGGAAGCTGGCCGGGGCTGGTTCACCACGCCGCCGTTCAGCGAGCCGGAGGTCTTTACCTTCCCGGCCGGGATCGGGCCGGTGGAGTGCGTGAACGTGGAACACGAGGAGGTGCTGCTGATGCCGCGCTGGGTGACGGCCAAGCGGGTCACCTTCAAGTACGGCCTGGGCGAGGAGTTCATCGGCGTGCTGCGGACCCTGCACAAGCTGGGCCTGGACAGCACCGACCCCGTCGAGGCCGGCGGGGCGAAGGTCTCCCCCCGCGACGTGGTGGCCGCCTGCCTGCCCGACCCGGCCACCCTGGGCGACAAGATGACCGGGCTGACCTGCGCCGGCACCTGGGTAACCGGGACCGGCAAGGATGGCGCGCCGCGCGAGGTCTACCTGCACCACGTGGTGGACAACGCCTGGTCGATGGCCGAGTACGGCTCCCAGGCCGTGGTCTGGCAGACCGCGGTGAACCCGGTCGTGGCCCTGGAACTGATCGACTCCGGGGCGTGGTCCGGCGCCGGGGTGCTCGGCCCCGAGGCGCTGCCCGCCCGCCCGTTCCTGGACCTGCTCACCGACTACGGATCCCCCTGGGCCTGCGAGGAACGCACCCCGCGGGCCAGGCAAAACCCCTAAATATTCTGAACGGAGTGCTCGTGGTGGAGCAATTGCGCAACTTCATCGGCGGTCAGTGGACGGACATGAGTTACGACCGCCGGGCCGAGCTGATCGATCCGAGCACCGGGGAGGTCTTCGCCACGGCACCGGTGTCCGGGCCGGACGAGGTGAACGCGGCGTTCGCGTCCGCCGCTGATGCCTTCCCGGCCTGGCGGGATGCCACGCCCGCGGAGCGGAGCCTGGCCCTGCTGAGGATCGCCGATGCGCTGGAGAGCCGCGCCGACGAGTTCGTTAAGGCGGAAAGTCAGAACACTGGCAAGCCGCTCGCCCTGACCTTGTCGGAGGAGATTCCCCCGATGGTCGACCAGATCCGGTTCTTCGCCGGGGCCGCGCGCATGCTGGAGGGGCGCTCAGCGGGCGAGTACATGTCCGGGTACACCTCGTTCATCCGGCGCGAGCCGATCGGGGTGTGTGCCGCGGTCACGCCGTGGAACTACCCGATGATGATGGCGGTGTGGAAGTTCGGGCCCGCGCTGGCGGCCGGGAACACCATGGTGCTCAAGCCGTCGGACACCACCCCGGTGTCCACCCTGCTGCTGGCCGAGCTGATGAGCGAGTTCCTGCCGCCGGGCACCTTCAACGTGATCAGCGGCGACCGGGACACCGGCCGAGCGCTGGTGAACCACCCGGTGCCGCAGATGGTGTCGATCACCGGCAGTGTCCGGGCGGGCCGGGAGGTGGCCGCCGGGGCCGCCAACGACCTCAAGCGGGTCCACCTGGAACTGGGCGGCAAGGCGCCGGTCATCGTGTTCGACGACGCCGACCCGGGGAAGACCGCGGAGGCGGTGGCCATCGCCGGGTACTTCAACGCCGGGCAGGACTGCACGGCGGCGACCCGGGTGCTGGCCAGCTCGCGGATCGCGGCCGACCTGGCCGATGCGCTGACCGAGATGGCCCGGGGGCAGACGGTGGCCGGGCCGGACGTGGCCGACGCCGACTTCGGCCCGCTGAACAACGCCAGCCAGCTGGAGCGGGTGAGCGGGTTCATCGAGCGGCTGCCCAGGCACGCGGAGGTGCGCACGGGCGGGAACCGGATCGGCGGCCCGGGTTACTTCTTCGAGCCGAGCGTGGTCACCGGGCTGCGCCAGGATGACGAGATCATCCAGCAGGAGGTGTTCGGCCCGGTCATCACGGTGCAGGAGTTCACCTCCGAGGAGGAGGCCCTGACCTGGGCAAACGGCACCGAGTACGGGCTGGCCTCCTCAGTGTGGACGTCCAATCACGGCCGGGCCATGCGGATGGCCCGCAGCCTGGACTTCGGCTGCGTGTGGATCAACACGCACATCCCGCTGGTGGCCGAGATGCCGCACGGCGGATTCAAGCACTCCGGGTACGGCAAGGACCTGTCCATGTACGGGTTCGAGGACTACACCCGGATCAAGCACGTGATGTCGTCCCTGGACTAAGCGAGGCGGCAGGCCGTCCGCACCCGGCGCCAGCCGGGGGCGGGCGGCGCGGACCGGGCGCGCAGTCCGGATCAGCCCTGGACCGCGATCGTTGCGGGCAGGAAGCCAAAGGCCCGCCGGGCCGCTCTGATCGGGTCAGGCGCGGTGGGCGGGTGGGCGCTGAGCACCTCAGCGGCGGCTTCCGAGGATAGGTTCCGGTCGGCCCACACCTGCGGGAGAAGCAGGGGATCCACGAGTCGGCGTCCCCGACACCCCACTGGCTCACCCCGACGGCCAGCCGACGACCTCGCAGGCGTGCACGATCGGGCACGCCCATGCCCCTTGATCGAAACATATCGGAAATATTGCGGCCTTGGTCGCAGTAAAGGCCCTGGGCCGGATGCCGCGCAAGACCCACCTGGCGCCTGCCCGCTGAGTAGCCCGCCGGGCGGCCTCAGCGCGGCGGGCAGGCGTGCCGGGCCCCGCCGGCGTGCCGGGCCTGCCGGCGGGCCCGGCACGCCGGCGGGAACAGGCAGGCGGGGACCATAGGATCGGGCTCATGCTCAACGACTCCGAGGTCAGGCGGGCCCTGGTCATCGCCGCGCACCCCGACGACATCGACTTCAGTGCGGCGGGCACGGTGGCGCTGTGGTCCAGGGCGGGGATCGAGGTGATCTACTGCCTGGTCACCGACGGCGACGCCGGCGGTTTCGACGAGTCGTTCCCGCGTGCGGAGATGGCCCCGCTGCGCCGCAAGGAGCAGGCCGCCGCGGCCGCCTGCGTGGGCGTCCAGGACCTGCGCTTCCTCGGCTACCCGGACGGCCGGGTCGAGCCCAGCCTGGCGCTGCGCAAGGACCTGGCCCGGGTCATCCGGCAGGTGCGGCCGGACCGGCTGGTCAGCCCGTCGCCGGAGCGGAACTACGAGCGCATGCTGGCGAGTCACCCTGACCACCGCGCCGTCGGCTCGGCCGCGCTGGACGCGGTGTACCCGGACGCGCGCAACCCGTTCGCCTTCCCGGAACTGCTCGCCGACGAGGGGCTCGGGCCCTGGACGGTACGGGAGATGTGGGTCACGGCGGGCCCCGGGGCGCGTCACTACGTGGACGTCACGGAGACCTTCGACCAGAAGATCGCCGCCCTGCGGGCCCACGAGAGCCAGACCGGCCACCGGGACGATCTGGAGGGAATGCTGCGCGGCTGGATGAGCCACACCGCGGAGCGCGGCGGCCTGCCCGCGGGCCGGCTCGCCGAGATGTTCCAGGTCCTGGAAACCGCCTGACACCAGGTCCCGCCTGCCCAGGGCCGCGGCAGCCCAGCGGATCAGTCCCCGGCCGCGTAAGCCGTCCGGCCCGGCGGCGGGCTGCCGCCCGGGTCCACCCAGTACTCCGTGCCGCTGGCCAGCAGGCCATCCCGCACATCCCAGAAGGCGGCCATCCGGAACACCCCGGCCGCCGCGCGGACCTCCACCTCGACGGCCGCGGCCTTGGCGTCACCCAGGGCCCGGAGCACCACCAGCTCGCCCCAGGGCTCCGGGTATTCCCGCTGGAACCGGATCACCTCCTCCCGCCCGGCCAGCCGTTCCGAGGTAGCCGGCATGCGCAGCACGGCGTCGGGATGCAGGGAGATCTGAGCGCGGGACCAGTCCCGCGCCTGGTACGCCTCGTACAGCGCGCGGGCCAAATCAGGGGCATCCATGGGCCGACCCTGCCACGGAGTACTGACATCCCCGCGAAACCAGGGGCTGGTGCCGCGGGGGGAGCCGTCTTAGGTTAGGCACCAGGAGCCACAGCCGTCTCCTGAAAAGGGGCTTCGGATGACCAGAATTTCCGTCAGGGTCGATGGCGTCACATATGAGGACGACGTTGAACCCCGCCTGCTACTCGTGCACTACCTCAGGGAACGGGTCGGCAAGACCGGTACGCCCGTGGGGTGCGACACCTCCAACTGCGGCGCATGCACCGTGCACCTGGACGGGGTGTCCGTCAAGAGCTGCTCGGTGCTGGCGGTGCAGGCGGATGGCAGTGAGATCACCACCATCGAGGGCCTGGCCAACGGCGAGTGGCACCCGCTGCAGCAGGCCTTCCACACCGAGCACGCGCTGCAGTGCGGTTACTGCACGCCCGGCATGATCATGGCCGCGGCCGACCTGCTCCGGGAGAACCCGGACCCGACCGATGCGGAGATCCGGGAAGGGCTGGAGGGCAACCTCTGCCGCTGCACCGGCTACGAGAACATCGTCCGCGCCGTCCGGCGGGCAGCCGGCGCGTCCAGCGGAGGAGACACGCAGGCAGCTGACAGCGCCGCGACGCAGGCAGGGGTGACCAGGGCATGACCACCGACACGCAGGCACAGGCGCCGGTCACCGAGTTCGGCCGGGCCCGCCCCCGCAAGGAGGATGCCCGGCTGGTCACCGGCCAGACGAACTGGACCGACAACATCATCCTGCCCGGGATGCTGCACGTCAGCTTCGTGCGCAGCCCGTACGCCCACGCCCGGATCACCCGCATCGACGTGAGCGGCGCGCTCCAGGTCCCCGGCGTCATCGCCGCCTTCTCCGGCGCGGACTTCGCCGCCGAGCAGGGCAGCCTGCCGTGCGCCTGGCCGGTCACCCCGGACATCGTCATCCCGGCGCACCCGCCGATGGCCACCGACGAGGTGCGCTACGTGGGCGAGGCGGTCGCCTGCGTGGTGGCCCGGGACCGGTACACGGCCACGGACGCGCTCTCCGCGGTGGACGTGGACTACGAGCCGCTGCCGCCGGTGCTGGACATCCGGACCGCGCTGGATGAGTCCTCCCCGAAGGTGCACGAGGCCGGCAACAAGAGCTTTGAGTGGGTGTTCGGCAACGGCGACATCGACGCGGCGTTCTCCGGCGCCCCGGTGGTCCTGGAGCGGAACTACCGCCAGCAGCGGCTCATCCCCAGCGCCATGGAGCCGCGCGCGGTGATGTGCAGCTGCGTGGGCGGCGAGTTCACCCTGTGGTCGTCAACGCAGATCCCGCACGTGCTGCGGGTCATGCTGGCCCTGGTGACCGGCATCCCGGAGCAGAACATCCGGGTCATCGCCCCGGACGTGGGCGGCGGGTTCGGGTCCAAGCTGCAGGTCACGGCCGAGGAAGTGCTCGCCTTGCTGCTCGCCCGCAAGCTCGGCCGGCCGGTCAAGTGGACCGAGTCGCGCAGCGAGGGCAACCTCACCGTGCATCACGGCCGCGACCAGTGGCAGCGGATCAGGATCGCGGCGGACCGGGACGGCCGGCTGCGCGGACTGTCCGTGGACCTGCTGGCCGATATGGGTGCCTACCTGATGCTGGTCACCCCGGGCGTGCCACTGCTCGGCGCGTTCATGTTCAACAGCATCTACAAGATGGACGCGCTCTCGTTCCGCTGCACCGGCGTGTTCACGACCAAGGTGCCGACCGACGCATATCGTGGCGCCGGGCGCCCGGAGGCCACCTTCGCCATCGAGCGCATCATGGACGACCTGGCCTTCGAGCTGGGCATCGAGCCGCTGGAACTCCGTGAGCGGAACTGGATCAAGCACGAGGAATTCCCGTACACCACGATCGCCGGCCTCACCTACGACAGCGGCAACTACGAGGCGGCCACGGCCCGGGCCAGGGAACTGTTCGGCTACGACGAGCTGCGCGCCGAGCAGGAGCGGCGCCGGGCCAGCGGCGACCCGGTACAGCTCGGCATCGGCATCTCCACCTACACCGAGATGTGCGGGCTGGCCCCGTCCCGGGTACTCGGCTCGCTCGCCTACGGGGCGGGCGGCTGGGAGCACGCCTCGATCCGGATGCTGCCGACCGGCAAGGTCGAGGTGGTCACCGGGTCCAGCGCGCACGGACAGGGCCACGAGACCGCGTGGAGCCAGATCGTCGCGGACAAGCTCGGCGTCCCGTTCGAGGACGTCCGGGTACTGCACGGCGACACCCAGGTCTCGCCGAAGGGGATGGACACCTACGGCTCGCGGTCGCTGACCGTCGGCGGCGTCGCGGTGAGCGGCGCCTGCGACAAGGTCATCGCCAAGGGCAAGGTGATCGCGTCCGCGCTGCTGGAAGCGCCCCCCGAGGAGATCGACTTCGAGGCGGGCGCATTCAAGGTGCGCGGCAGTGAGGGCGTGGTCAAGACGATCCAGGAGATCGCGCTGGCCACCTTCGCCGCGCACAACCTGCCGGACGGGGTGGAGCCCAACCTGGACTCCGACACCACCTACGACCCGGACAACTTCTCCTACCCGCACGGCACGCACCTGTGCGCCACCGAGGTGGACACCGAGACCGGCATGGTGACCATCCGCAGTTACGTGGCCGTGGACGACGTCGGCATGGTGGTCAACCCGCTCATCGTAGACGGCCAGGTGCACGGCGGGCTGGCCCAGGGCATCGCCCAGGCGCTGTACGAGGAGGCCGTCCACGACGACGAGGGCAACCTGGTCACCACCACGATGGCGGACTACCTGCTGCCGGCCGCGTCGGACCTGCCGCACTTCACCACCGACCGGACCCAGACCCCGGCGAAGACCAACCCGCTGGGCGTCAAGGGGGTCGGGGAGGCGGGCACCATCGCGTCCACCCCGGCCGTGGTCAACGCCATCATTGACGCGCTCCGGCCGTTCGGCGTCCGGGACGTCACGATGCCGTGCACCCCGGAACGAGTCTGGCGGGCCATCCAGACCGCGCAGGGCGGGCCGCAGGCCAGCACGGCCGTGCAGCACGAGGCGCGGCGGAGTGACCAGACCCAGGGCAACAGCCCGTCCGGCATGACCCAGTCGGGAGGCATGGCATGATCCCCGCCCAGTTCGACTACGTCCGGGCCGGCTCGCTCGACGAGGCGGTCGGCGCGCTTGCCGAGGGCGGCGAGGACGCGAAGGTCATCGCGGGCGGGCAGAGCCTGCTGCCGCTGCTGCGGCTCCGGCTCGCCTATCCCGACCTTGTCGTGGACATCAGCAGGCTTCACGACCTGCGCGGGGTCCGTGACGACGGCGCCACCCTGTGGATCGGCGCGCTGACGCCGCACGCCGAGGTGATGACCGACCCGCTCATCCGGGAGTACTGCGGGCTGCTGTCCGAGGCCACCGCGACGGTGGCCGACCCAGCGGTCCGGCACCGGGGCACGATCGGCGGCTCACTGTCGCACGCGGACCCGGCCGGCGACCTGCCTGCCGTGGCGCTGGCCCTGGGGGCCACGCTGACGGCGCGCGGCCCCGGCGGGGACCGGGAGATCGCCGCGGCGGACTTCTTCGCGGACTACCTGACGACCTCCCTGGCCGACGGCGAGATCCTGACTGGGGTGCGAGTGCCCAAGCTAGGGCCGGGATGGGGCTATCGTTATGAGAAGTTCCACCGGACGGCCCAGTCGTGGGCGATCGTCGGTGTAGCCGCCCTGGCCCGGCGATCCAACGGGCAGGTGGCGGAGGCGCGGATCGCTCTCACGAACATGGGTCCCGTCCCGGTGCGGGCCCGGGCGGCAGAGGAGGCGGCCGCTGGGGCCGAGGCCGCCCACAGCGCCCTGCGGGCGGCCGCAGCACATGCCGACGAGGAAACGCAGCCGCCGGCAGATCTGCACGGCGCGCCCGACTACCGGCGCCACTTGGCGCGGGTGCTGACCGCCAGGGCGCTGGCGGCCGCGGCTGGAGTCTAACGACATGGAACTGGAGCACTCCTTCACCATCCCGGTCCCGCCGGAGCGGGCCTGGGGGGTCCTGCTTGACGTTGAGCGGGTGGCGCCCTGCATGCCGGGCGCCACCGTGGACTCCGTAGACGGAGACCAGATCAAGGGCAGGATCAAGGTCAAGGTCGGGCCGGTCGCGCTGACCTACGCGGGCACCGCCCGGTTCACCGAGAAGGATGAAGCGACCCGGACGGTCGTGCTGGAGGCCTCCGGCAAGGAGACCCGGGGCAGCGGGACGGCCTCGGCCACGGTCAACTCCTCGCTCCAGGACGAGGCCGGCCAGACCCGGGTCGTGGTGCGCACCCACATGACCGTGACCGGGCGTCCGGCCCAGTTCGGCCGGGGCGTGATGGCCGAGGTGGGCGGCCGGATCATCGAGAAGTTCGCCACCAACCTGGCCGCCCAGCTGTCCGGCGGGGCGACTGCGACGGCGGTGGCCTCCGGGACCGCAGCGGCCGCTGGGGCTGCTGAGGCTTCCAGGACGAGCGGGGCGGCCGCCACCGAGAGTGCGGGCGCGACCGGGTCCGGCTCGCTGGCGGGCACCGCCGCCGCGGACCTGGCGCAGGAGCCGATCGAGGAACTGAACTTGCCGGTGCGCTCGTACAACAGCCTGCGGCGGCAGGGCGTGCACACCATCGGCGCGCTGGCCTCCCGTACCGAGGAGGAGCTGCTGGCCATCGACGGCCTCGGCCCGCAGTCAGTCAAGGAGATCCGGCAGAAGCTGGCCGACCGGGGCTTCAGCCTGAGCAGCGGCGTGCCGGGCGAGAACGCTGACGCCGCCGGGACGGTGACGGGAACCGCCGGCACCGGCACGGCTGCGACCGCCGGCGCGGGCACCGCGAGCCCGGGCCGGAGTGCCGTGGCGGACCAGGACCGGGCGGCCGCGAACGGCACCCTGCCCCGGCTGGACAGCCGGCCGCCCGACGAGGACGCCCTCGACCTGCTGAGCGTGGCGGGCCTGCCGGTGCTCAAGCGGGTCCTGCCCGTGGTCGGCTTCGCCCTGTTCGCGGGCGTCCTGTTCGGCCTGCTCCGCAGGCGCCGCCGTCGCGCCCGCGGCTAGCCGCCGGCCGCACCGCTGGCTCCGGCGGGGTACCGCTCCATCAGCGCCGGGCTGATCCAGGGACCCGGCGGCGGACTACTGTGGCCAGGTGACAGCGTCTTCCTACGGGCCCGCCGGGTTCTCGGCCGACCGGTCCCAGGCGGTGGAACTGGATGCGGCCGACCCACTGGCCGGGCTGCGGGACCGGTTCATCCGGCCCGACCCGGGACTGATCTACCTGGACGGCAACTCGCTGGGTATGCTCCCGGCCGCCACCGCGCAGCGGATCCGCGACGTGCTGGACGGGGACTGGGGCGCCGGGCTGATCCGGTCCTGGGCGGAATGGATCAGCCTCCCGCAGCGAGCCGGTGACCTGCTCGCCGGCGGGCTGCTCGGCGCCGCCCCGGGCCAGGTCCTGGTGGCCGACTCCACCACCGTCAACCTGTACAAGCTGTGCTGCGCGGCGCTGGACGCCCAGCCGGGCCGGACCGTCATCGTGACCGACGACGACAACTTCCCCACCGACCGGTACGTCCTCGAGGGCATCGCGGCACGGCAGGGCGCCGCGCTGCGGATGATCCACAGCGACCCGGACGAGGGCGTCAGCCCGGCCGCGGTGGCCGCCGCCGTGGGCCCGGACACCGCCCTGGTCTGCCTGTCGCACGTGGCCTACCGCAGCGGGGCGCTGGCCGACATGGCCGGGATCACCCGCCTCGCGCACGAGGCCGGGGCCATGGTGCTCTGGGACCTGTGCCACGCGGCCGGGTCCGTCCCGGTCAGCCTGGACGCCTGCCGCGCTGACCTCGCGGTCGGCTGCACCTACAAGTACCTCAACGCCGGCCCCGGCGCCCCTGCCTTCCTCTACGTGCGCGAAGACCTGCAGGACCAGCTGCGGCCGCCGATCCAGGGCTGGTTCGGCCAGCGGGACCAGTTCGCCATGGGGATGGGGTTCGACCCGGCCCCAGGGGTCACCCGGTTCGCGGCCGGGACGCCGAACATCCTCGGGACAGCCGCAGTCGAGGAAGGGGCCCGGCTGCTCGCCGAGGCGGGCATCGGCGAGCTGCGTGCCAAGGGCATCCTGATGACCAGCTACCTCATCGCGCTGGCCGACGCCTGGCTGGTGCCGCTGGGAGCCTCGGTCGCTTCCCCGCGGGATCCGCAGCGCCGCGGCTCGCATGTGTGCCTGCGCCACCCGGAGTCCTGGCGGATCTGCCAGGCCCTGATCCGGGAGGGCATCATCGGGGACTACCGGGAACCGGACCGGCTGCGGCTCGGCCCGGCTCCGATCACCACCAGGTACACCGAGGTCTGGGACGCCATGGACGCCATCCGCCGCATCATCGACGGCCGGTCCTATGCCGACCTGCCCGCCGAGCGGGCCAAGGTCACCTGACCCGCACCGGGGCCAGGCCCGGTGACCCGGTCAGTCCCGCGGCAGCCCGGCCACCAGCCGCGACGGCACGGCCTCGACCGGGAACGTCCGGCGTGGCGGCGGATACCCCGTTCCCGGTCGCGTGCGCGACCCCCTGAATCCTGGCGGAAAGGACGTTCGGCGGGATCAAGGGCAGGACGAGGGAGATCATTCCCATTCGATGGTGCCGGGCGGCTTGCTGGTGATGTCCAGCACCACCCGGTTGACCTCCGGAACCTCGTTGGTGATCCGGTTGGAGATGGCGGCCAGCAGATCCCCGGGCAGCCGGGCCCAATCCGCCGTCATCGCGTCCTCGCTGGTCACCGGGCGGAGCACGACCGGGTAGCCGTAGCTCCGGCCGTCGCCCTGCACGCCCACCGAGCGGACGTCGGCCAGCAGCACCACCGGGCACTGCCAGATGTCGCGGTCCAGCCCGGCCGCGGATAGCTCGGCCCGGACGATCGCGTCGGCTGCCGACACGATGCGCAGCCGCTCGGCGGTGACCTCCCCGACGATCCGGATGGCCAGTCCGGGGCCGGGGAACGGCTGCCGCCAGACGATCTCCGCCGGCAGGCCGAGCGCCTCGCCGGCCCGGCGTACCTCGTCCTTGAACAACGTCCGCAGCGGCTCCACCAGCCCGAACTTCAGGTCGCTGGGCAGGCCGCCCACGTTGTGGTGCGACTTGATGTTGGCCGCGCCGGTGCCCCCGCCGGATTCCACCACGTCCGGGTACAGGGTGCCCTGGACCAGGAAGTCCACCGAGGTCCCGTGGCTGCCGGCCGCCGCCGTGATCTCCCGGGCGGCCCGCTCGAAGGCCCGGATGAACTCCCGCCCGATGATCTTGCGTTTCACTTCCGGGTCGGTCACCCCGGCCAGGGCATGCAGGAAGGTGTCCGCCGCGTCAACCAACTTGAGATCGACCCCGGTGGCGGCCACGAAGTCCTTCTCGACCTGTTCCGCCTCCCCGGTGCGCAACAGTCCGTGATCCACGAACACGCAGGTCAGCCGGGACCCGATGGCCCGCTGCACGATCGCCGCGGCCACCGCCGAGTCCACCCCGCCGGACAGCCCGCAGATCGCGCCGCCGTCCCCGACCTGGGCCCGGATCCGCTCCACCTGCTCGTCGATGATGCTGCCCATGGTCCAGGCGGGGCGGCAGCCGGCCAGTTCCAGGAACCGGCGCAGCACCGCCATCCCGTGCTCGGTGTGCATCACCTCGGGATGGAACTGAACGCCGTACAGCGCCCGGCTGGTGTCCTCCATCGCGGCCACCGGGGTGCCCGCGGTGCCCGCGATCACGGTGAATCCCGGCGGCGCGGCGGTGGCGGTGTCCCCGTGCGACATCCAGACCTGCTGGGTTTGCGGCAGGCCGCCCAGCAGCGCCCCGCCGAGCAGGGGCTCGTGCGGCAGCGGCTCGTCCGACCCGGGCTCGTCCGGCAGCGGGCCGCCCGGCTGAGCGTGCTCCGCCGCCACGACCGCGCTGGTTTCCCGGGCACTGCCCGGCGCCAGGATGAGCCGGGCGGCGCCGTACTCGCCGGCCCCGGTGTGGGCGACCACGCCGCCGAGCCCGGCCACCATCGCCTGGAAGCCATAGCAGATGCCGAGGACCGGGACGCCCGCGTCCAGCAGCCCCGGCAGGCCGGCCGCGGCGGGCGGGAGCGGCGGGGCGCCCGGCGCGTACACCGACGCGGGACCGCCGGACAAGATGATCGCTTTCGGGTTCCGGGCCAGCATCTCGGCCGCCGGCATGGTGCACGGCACGATCGCGGAGTAGACCTGGCACTCCCGCACCCGCCGCGCGATCAGCTGCGCGTACTGGGCCCCGAAGTCCACCACCAGGACGGTGTCGTAGTCCGACATAAGCTGTACCGGGCCACCTTCCGGGGGTTGGGGTCCTGGGCCGCCGATCCGGCCCTCATCCTCCCGGTGGCGGCTGCCTCCCCCGGGACCACCCGGCTCTCGGGCCGCCCCGGCAGAGATCACCAGTTTAGTGGGGGTCACCGGTCAGCCCACCGCGTACGGCCTCGGCGGGACCCCGTGAGCGCCCGGGTCGGCGGGGGCGCCGCGAATGCGGGCTCGGCGGAGCGCCGCGGGTGCGGCCCGGCCCGGGACCGGGGTGGTCACCGTGCGGGCCGGTCTGGCACATCAGCCGTTCCCGGCCCGCCGACCGGGCGTCCTGACTATCCTCCTTGGTCCCGGTGTGGCTGCGTCCGCAGACAGGCGAGGCAGGGAGAATTGATCTTTAATCGGAGGCTCAGCCGCCAGTCCGGTGCGCGCGGCCCGGCTGTGCTCGCCGTGATCATCGCCCTCGTGCTGCCGGTGGCGGCCGCGTGCTCGGTGTCCGGGCCGACCACGGCCAGCGGGAGCGGCGCGAGCACGTCGTGGGGCGAGGTGACGCCGGTATCCGGCCTCTCCGGCCTGAGCGCCGCAGGTGGGGGCGACGCCAGCGCCGTGTCGTGCCCGGGCGCCGGGATCTGCACGGTCGGCGGCACCTACCCGAGCGGCCCCCCGGGCCAGGGCCAGGCCTTCGTGGCCAGCGAGCTGGGCGGCCAGTGGGGCGCCGCCGTCAACGTCCTGGGCCGGGCCGGCCTGAACGCCGGGGGCAGCGCCTGGGTCGAACTCGCTGTCGTGCCCGGGCGCCGGGATCTGCGCGGCCGGCGGCGACTTCGTAGACAGCTCGCACCACCTCCAGCCGTTTGTGGCCAATGAGCAGAGCGGCCAGTGGAACGACGCCATCGAGGTCCCTGGCATTGCCGGTCAGGACGCCAGCGCCCCGGGCCACGGCGGGCAGGCCCAGGCCGGCCCGGTGTCGTGCGCGGGCAGCGGGTACTGCGTGGCCACTGGCTATTACATCGACTACTTCGACCAGTTCCAGGCGTTCGTGGTCGCCCACCAGTAGCCGCGACCAGCACGTCCCCTCGCCCGGGCCCCGGCGCTGTCAGGCCTTCCCGGCGACCCAGCCGTCCCCGAAGCTGCTCCCACCAGCCACAAAAGAAGCATCAGCCACAGAGCGAAAGACCGCCTGATCCTGATCATGACCTGGCTGTCGTTACAACGACAGCCAGGTCATGATCAGGATGTGCCGGGAGGTGAGGAGGCGGGGGTGGAGGCGCCGTCCTGGCTGGTGGCCCTGGTCCCGGGGGCGCCGGCCGCGGCCCGGCGCGGTGGGCCGTCGGAGCGCGGGGCCGCCTGGGCCGCCGCCCCATCCCCGGCCGCTGCCCCATCCCCGGCCGCTGCCCCATCCCCGGCCGCTCGCCCCATCCCCGGCCGCCGGCGAGCCCGCCGGGCTGCCGGGCGCGGGCGCCGCCGGGCTGCCGGGCCCCGGCGAGCCCGCCGGGCTGCCGGGCGCCGGGGCGCCAGGCGCGGGTCCGTCCGCGGCGGGAGCGCCGGGCTGCCCGGCAGGCTGGCCGGCCGGGTCCACCCGGAGCCGGGCGATCCGGCGGCCGTCCATCTCCAGGACCGTCAGCACGTGCCCGGCCACCTCCACCGACTCGTGGTCGGTGGGCAGCTGGCCCAGGGTGGCCAGCATGAAGCCGGCCACCGTCTCATACGGGCCTTCAGGCAGCTCGATCCCGCTCTGCTCGGCGAACTCATCCAGGTTGAGCAACCCGTCCACCTCGATGGCGCCCCCGCGCAGCTGCTTCGGCTGCCCCTCATCGACGTCGTACTCGTCCTGGATGTCCCCGACCAGCTCCTCGACCAGGTCCTCCAGGGTGACGATGCCGGCCGTGCCGCCGTACTCGTCCATGACGATGGCCAGGTGCGCCCGGTCCCGGCGCATCTCGGACAGCGCGGACAGCACGGTCTTGCTGATCGGCAGCAGCTTCACCGGCCGCATGATCTCCGCCACCGTCCGCGTCTCGCCGGCCGCCCCGGGATCGAGCAGGTCCCGCGCGTGGATGAAGCCGATCACGTCGTCGTAGGACTCCTGGTAGACCGGGAACCGGGAGTAGGGCTCCTTGGCCACCACGGCCGCGGCCCCGCGCAGCGGCATGTCAGCGGGGAGGAACTCGACCTCGGTCCGGGGCACCAGCACCTCGCGGAGCTGCCGCTTGCCCGCGTTGAACACCTCGCCCACGATCTGCCGCTCGTCCGGGCTCAGCGCCTGGGTGCCGGCCACCAGGTCGTGCAGTTCCTCCTCGGTCATCACCCCGCGGTTGACCTTCGGGTCCCCGCCCAGGACCCGCACCACCACGTTGGTGGACTTGGACAGCAGCCAGACCACCGGCCGGGCCAGCACCGACATCCGGTCCAGGGTCGGGGCCACGATCAGCGACACCTGCTCGGCCCGCTGCAGCGCGAGCCGCTTCGGCGCGAGCTCCCCGAACACCAGCGTCAAGTAGGAGATCACCACGCTGACCACGACCAGGGACACCGCCGAGGCCACCCCGGAGGCGAGGTTGTGGTGGATCAGCGCCGTCTTCAGGTGGCCGGCCAGCGTCGCCTCACCGAAGGCGCCGTTGATCAGGGTGGCCAGGGTGACCCCGATCTGCACCGCGGACAGGAACCGGTTCGGGTCCTGGGCCAGCTTCGCGGCGCGCTGGCCGCGCCGGCCCCGCTGGCTGATCGAGCGGAGCTGGCCTTCCCGCAGCGACACCAGGGCCATCTCCGCCGCGGCGAAGAACCCGCCGATGAGCACGATGAGCAGGACGATGATGATGTCCCAGCCGACCGCGTTCACGTCCTGACCCCTGACCTCCTCCAGGCACCCGACGGCCCGGCTTCCCCGCACCCCCGGCACCCGGTAACCCGGCCGTGGCTCACCTGCCCGGCAGGTGTCCGCACAGTCTAAGCAGTCTGTCTTGACCGTGAGGCTGCTACCTGACCAGTCTGCCTTGGCCAAAGGCGGCCCGCGCCGCGGCATCGCGGTCCTGGCCTGCTACCCCGGGGGATGTCATAGGAAACCTTCTCCCGGCCGGATACCGTATGTGTCCCGTGAGCCCTCAGGTGTGGAAGAGCAGCGGGACCCTGGCCGACGGCCGGGACATCATCTACTTCGATGAGTCACCTGGCTTGGGCCGGGCCGCCATCCCGGACACCCGGCCGCTGGCCGTCGAGCCCGGTTATGACACCGGGATGGCGCCCGCCCTGTCGCCGGAGGCCGGGCTCCGCTGGGACGCGCTGCGCGGCGAGTGGGTGGTCATCGCGGCCCAGCGGCAGGACCGGACGTTCCTGCCGCCCAGCGACGAGTGCCCGCTGGACCCGTCCCGGCCGGGGCGGCCGACCGAGATCCCGGCGCCGGCCTACGACGTGGTGGTGTTCGAGAACCGGTTTCCGTCGCTGCGCGGTGCCGGGCACTGGCCGCCGGGCGCGGTCGCTGGCATCGGCGGCCCCGAGTTCGCCCGCCCGGCCAGGGGCCAGCCCAGCCACGCCGAGACCGGCGGGGTGCCCGGGCGGCCCGGCTACGGCCGCTGCGAGGTCGTCTGCTTCACCTCTGACCACGATGGCTCGTTCGCCGGCCTCACCCCGCGGCGGGCCCGGACCGTGGTGGAGGCGTGGGCGGACCGGACCGCGGCGCTGGGCGCCATGGACGGGATCGCCCAGGTCTACTGCTTCGAGAACCGCGGTGAGGAGATCGGTGTCACGCTGCACCATCCGCACGGCCAGATCTACGGATTCCCGTTCGTCACCCCGCGGACGCAGACCATGCTGACCCAGGCCGCGCTGTACGCGCAGCGGACCGGTCGCAACCTGTTCGACGACCTGGTGGCCGGCGAGCTGGCCGCGGGCAGCCGGATCGTCACCCGCAACGAGCACTGGACGGCGTTCGTCCCGGCCGCGGCCCGGTGGCCGTATGAGGTGCAGTTGTTCCCGGCCCAGCGGGTCCCGGACATCCCGGCGCTCAGTGACGCCGCACGCGCTTCGTTCTGCGATATCTACCTGGACGTGCTGCACCGGCTCGATGCGCTGTTCGGGATGCCGCTGCCGTATATTGCCGCCTGGCACCAGGCCCCCGGCCGCGAGGTCCCGGGGCGCGCCGGCTTCGGGCTGCACCTCCAGGTGCTGTCGGTCCGGCGGGCACCCGGGAAGCTGAAGTACCTCGCGGGAACCGAGTCCGGCATGGGAGTCTGGATCAACGACATCCTGCCCGAGGAGGCAGCGAGCAGGCTGCGGGAGGCAGGATGAAGCTGCTGGTCACTGGGGGAGCCGGGTATATCGGCAGCGTGGTCGGTGCGCTGCTGGTGGCGCGCGGGCACCAGGTCACCGTGCTGGACGACCTGTCCACCGGCCACGCCGACGCGGTGCCCGCGGGTGCCTGCCTGGTCCAGGGCACGCTGCGCGATGACGCCCAGCGGCTGCTGGCCGACGGCGCCGACGCGGTGCTGCACTTCGCGGCCAAGTCGCTGGTCGGCGAGTCGATGGCCAACCCGGCGCTGTACTGGGAGCACAACCTCGGCGGCTCGCTGGCGCTGCTGGAGGCGATGCGGGTGACCGGGACGCCCCGGATCGTGTTCTCCTCTACCGCCGCGGTCTACGGCGAGCCCGAGCGGGTGCCCATCACCGAGACCGACCCGACCCGGCCGACCAGCCCCTACGGCGCCTCCAAACTGGCGGTGGACACGGCACTGGCCGAGTTCGCCCGGATGCACCGGCTCGGCGCGGTGAGCCTCCGCTACTTTAACGTGGCGGGCGCCTACCTGCAGGCGGGCGGCGGCTGGCTGGGCGAGCGGCACAACCCAGAAACCCACCTCATTCCCAACGTCCTCTCGGTGGCCACTGCCCTCGCCACGGGCGGCGGCGGCCCGCTGGAACTGTTCGGCGACGACTACCCGACCCGGGACGGGACCTGCGTCCGGGACTACATTCACGTGGCCGATCTGGCGGAAGCGCACCTGCTCGCACTGGGGGCGTGTGAGCCCGGGCAGCACCAGGTTTACAACCTGGGCAGCGAGTCGGGCTTCTCCAACCGGGAGGTGATCGAGGAGTGCCAGCAGGTGACCGGCCTGGATATCCCGGTGCGGGTGGCGCCCCGGCGCCCCGGGGACCCGGCGACGCTGGTGGCCTCGTCCGAGCGAATCCGGGCCGGCCTGGGCTGGCGGCCGGAACGGGATCTGCGGGCGATGGTGGCCGACGCGTGGGCCGCGCGGCAGGGAAGGACGTCCGGTGCCCGGTGAGCGGGCCGCGGCGATGACCGCCCGGCCGGCGGGCGGACGCGGCCGGTGAGCGGCCAGGCCGGCGCCGACCCGGTGATGGCGTGGTTCCGCGCGCACTACGCCGAGGATCCGGCCGGGATCTGGCACGCGCCCGGCCGGGCCAACCTGATCGGCGAGCACACCGACTACAACGACGGGTTCGTGCTGCCGTTCGCGCTGGACAAGGGGGTGCTGGCCGCGGCCGCGCGGCGCGCGGACGACAGGCTGGAGCTGACGTCACGGCAGGCTGGCGGGACGGTCACCACGGTGGCGCTGGCGGACCTGGCGCCGGGCTCGGTGACCGGCTGGGCCGCGTACGCGGCCGGGGTCGCCTGGGCGCTGGCCCGGGCCGGCTACCCGGTGCCGGGGGCCCGGCTGGCCATCGACTCCGACCTGCCGCAGGGTGCCGGGCTGTCCTCGTCCGCCGCCCTGGAATGCGCCGTGGCACTGGCCCTGACCCAGCTGGCCGGGTTGGACGTGCCCCGGCCGGAGCTGGCCGCGATCGCCCGCCGGGCGGAGAACGACTTCGTCGGGGTGCCGTCCGGCATCATGGACCAGTCTGCCGCGCTGCTCTGCCAGGCCGGGCATGCGCTGCTGCTGGACTGCCGCAGCGGCGAGTCGGACGCCGTACCGCTCCACCCGGGCGGCTCCAGGCTGGCCCTGATGATCATCGACACCCGGGCCCGGCACGAGCTGACCGACAGCGGGTACGCCTCGCGGCGCCTGGAATGCGCCGAGGCGGCCCGGGCCCTGGGCGTCAACACGCTGCGGGACATCGAGGACCCCAGCGCGCTGACCGCGCTGACCGACCCGGTACTGCGCCGCCGGGCCCGGCATGTGGTGACCGAGAACGAGCGGGTACTGGCGGCCGCCGCCCGGCTGCGCCGCGGCGATGTGGCCGGCTGCGGGGACCTGTTGAACGCCTCGCACGCCTCGCTGCGCGATGACTTCGAGATCTCCTGGCCCGAGGCGGACGTGGCGGTGGACGCGGCGATCGCCGCGGGGGCGCTGGGAGCCCGGATGATGGGCGGCGGATTTGGCGGATCGGTCATCGCCCTGGTCCCGGCGGGCGGGCCGCGCCGGCGGGCGGCAGCCGGCCGGGGTCCGGGCCTGGCGGCCATGCCCGGCCCGGCGCGGGCGCCCCGCGACTACGAGGATCCGGATCCGCCCTCCGCCGGCCGGGAGACCCGGTCGCGGTGGTCCAGGATGCGGTCCGCGCGGCCTTCTGGAGGCGAGGCTGGCCCGAGCCGGGCTTCCTGGACGCACCGCCGTCGGCCAGCGCGCAGCGGGTGTGGTGAGAGCAGGTGCGGCGCGAGGCCCGGCGCGGGCGGCACGAGGGTGCTGAGCGGGAAGGGTCGCGATGATGGGCGATGAGACGGGCTCCGTGCTCGACGGGGCAGCCGGGCTGGCCACCGGGCTGGCCGAGTTGCGGCGGCAGATCCACCGCGAGCCGGAGATCGGGCTGGATCTGCCGCGGACCCAGGCCAAGGTCCTGGCCGCGCTGGACGGCCTGCCCCTGCAGGTCACGACAGGGGCCGCACTCAGCTCGGTGACGGCGGTGCTGAGCGGCGGGCGGCCGGGGCCGGCCGTGCTGCTGCGCGGGGACATGGACGCGCTGCCGGTGACCGAGCGCAGCGGCCTGGGCTACGCCTCGGCCATCCCAGGCGTCATGCACGCCTGCGGCCACGACCTGCACACCGCCATGCTGGTCGGGGCGGCGCGGCTGCTGGCCGCCCGCCATGACCAGCTGCCGGGCAGTGTGATCTTCATGTTCCAGCCCGGCGAGGAGGGCTTCGCCGGCGCCCGGCTGATGATCAGCGAAGGGGTGCTGGACGCGGCGGGCGGCCGCCCGGTGGCGGCGTACGCCCTGCACGTCGCCTCGGCCCAGTTCGGCCGCGGCGTGTTTGCCACCCGGGCCGGGTCGATGATGGCCGCCGCCGACATCCTGGAGGTGACGGTGCACGGCCACGGCGGGCACGCCTCCCAGCCGCACCTGGCCGCGGACCCGATCCCGGTCGCCTGCGAGATGGTGACCGCGCTGCAGACGCTGGTGACCAGGCGGTTCGACGTGTTCGACCCGATCGTGATCACCGTCGGCAGCTTCCACGCGGGCACCGCGGACAACATCATCCCTGATGAGGCCCGGTTCCTGGCCACGGTCCGGTCGTTCTCCGCCGCCGCCCGGGACCGGGTACGGGAGGCCAGCCAACGGCTGATCCGGGGGATCGCCGCGGCCCACGGGCTGGAAGCGGTGGCCGTGTACCGGGACGAGTACCCGGTCACGGTGAACGATGACGCCGAGGCCGCCTTCGCGGCGGACGCGGCCCGCGGCCTGTTCGGCACGGACCGGGTGGCCACGCAGCGCAACCCGATGCCCGGGGCGGAGGACTTCTCGTTCGTGCTCGACGAGGTGCCCGGGGCGTTCCTCATGCTGGGCACGTGCCCGGAGGGTGCCGACCCGGCGACCGCGCCGTTCAACCACGCGGCCGACGCCGTGTTCGATGACGCACTGCTGCCAGACGGCGCCGCGCTGCTGGCCGAACTGGCCCTGCGCCGCCTCACCGCCGAAGCGGCCCGCTAACCCACCCGGGCCTCCGCGTCGGAGCCGCCCGCCCGCCGGGGCCGCCCCCACGTTCCGCCCACTACCGGGGTCCCACCCCGCACCGCCCGGCCACCGGGGTCCCGCCCCGCACCGCCCGGCCACCGGGGTCCCACCCCCGCACCGCCCGCTACGGGGTCCCACCGCCCGCTACGGGGTCCCATCCCGCACCGCCCACTACATGGCTGGGGCCTCATGCACTTCGGTGCATGGCTGTCGCAGTCATGTAGTGGCGGCGGCTCAGGGGTGGACAGATGGGGCTATCGATGATGGTGTGGTTGCTGAGGCGCTGGTCAGAGGCTGGCGACGTCGGCCTGCTTGGCCCGGACCGCATCGGCCGCCTCGCGCAGCGCAGCCAGCTCGGCCTCGGTGAGGTCGCGCTGCACCACCGAGCGGATCCCGGACGAGCCGATCTCGGCTTCCACGCCCAGGTAGACGCCGCTGATACCGTACTCACCGTCCACCCAGGCACACACCGGCATGACCTGGCCCGAGTCCTCGGCGACCGCGCGGGCCATCCGGGCCGCAGCCGCTGACGGCGCGAAGTAGGCCGAGCCGGTCTTGAGCAGCCCGACGATTTCGGCCCCGCCGTTCCGGGTGCGCTCGACCAGGGCATCGATGTCTGCGGCGCTGAGCAGGCTGGCCAGCGGCTTGCCGTCCACGGTGCAGGCGGACGGGACCGGCACCATGGTGTCCCCGTGCGAGCCGAGGGTGAGGGTGGCGACCGAGCCCACCGGCACGTCCAGCTTTTCGGCCACGAAGTAGCTGAATCGGGCGGTATCCAGCATGCCCGCCTGGCCCAGCACCCGGTACGGCGGGAAGCCGGTCACCTTGGCCGACAGCGCGGTCATCTCATCCAGCGGGTTGGAGACCACGATGAGCACGGCATCCGGGGCGTGCTTGACCACGTTCTCGGCCACGCTGCGGACGATCTTAGCGTTGACGCCGATCAGGTCCATTCGGCTCATGCCGGGCTTGCGCGGCAGGCCGGCCGTGACGATCACGACCGACGACCCGGCGATGGCCTCGTAGCCCGAACCGTCCGGGCTGGTGGTCCGCCCGGTCACCTTGGTCTCGAAGCCCTCGATCGGCCGGGACTGGCTGATGTCCAATGCCAGCCCTTCCGGCTTGCCCTCCACGATATCGGTCAGCACGACCTCGTCGAAGATGTCGTACTCGGCCAGCCGCTGCGCGGTGGTGGAGCCGTAGAACCCGGCCCCCACCACGGTTACCTTGCCACTACGGGACATGTGTGCGTTCCTTCGTTCCGGCCTGCAGGCTCATTCAGCCAGCCATCGCCGCGGCGAGGTTGTCGCTGAGTGCCGTCAGGAATTCTTCGGTGGTCAGGAAAGGCGCGCCGGCGCCCACAAGTAGCGCCAGGTCCTTGGTCATCTTGCCTTCTTCGACGGTCTCCACGCAGACCCGCTCCAGGGTCTCGGCGAACCGGGTCACCTCGGGGGTGCCGTCCAGATTGCCCCGGTGGGCCAGGCCGCGGGTCCAGGCGAAGATCGACGCGATCGGGTTCGTGGAGGTCGCCTTGCCCTGCTGGTACTGGCGGTAGTGCCGGGTCACGGTGCCGTGCGCGGCCTCCGCTTCCATGGTCTTGCCATCCGGGGTGAGCAGCACGCTGGTCATCAGGCCGAGCGAGCCGAACCCCTGGGCGACGATGTCGGATTCCACGTCGCCGTCGTAGTTCTTGCAGGCCCAGACGATGCCGCCGTCACCCTTGATCACCTGGGCGACCATGTCATCGATGAGCCGGTGCTCGTAGATGACACCGGCCGCCTCGAACTCCGCCTTGAACTCGGCCTCGTAAATCTCCTGGAAGATGTCCTTGAACCGGCCGTCATAAGCCTTGAGGATGGTGTTCTTGGTGGACAGGTAGAGCGGATAGCCGCGGCCCAGCGCGAAGCGCATCGTGGCCCGGGCGAAGTCGCGGATCGAGTCGTCGAAGTTGTACATGCCCATGGCCACGCCGCCACCGTCGAACCGGGCCACTTCCAGGTCAATGGGCTGGGCACCGGCGTCGTCGGGGGCGTAGCTGATCCGCACGATACCCGGGCCGGGCACCACGAAATCGCTGGCCCGGTACTGGTCACCATGCGCGTGCCGGCCGATGATGATCGGCTTGGTCCAGCCCGGCACGAAGCGGGGAATGCTCGACACGACGATAGGCTCGCGGAACACCACCCCGCCGAGGATGTTGCGGATGGTCCCGTTGGGCGACCGCCACATCTTCTTCAGCCCGAACTCGGCGACCCGGCCCTCATCCGGAGTGATAGTGGCGCATTTCACACCGACCCCGTGGCGCAGGATGGCCTTGGCCGAGTCCACGGTCACCTGGTCGTCTGTCGCGTCCCGGTTCTCCACCGACAGGTCGTAGTACTCCAGCGAGATATCCAGGTACGGCAGGATCAGCTGGTCCTTGATGGACTGCCAGATGATCCGTGTCATCTCGTCGCCGTCGATATCGACAACGGGATTCACAACCTTGATCTTGGGCATGCCGCCGACTTCCCTTCCTTGCACGCCTAGCTGCTGCCCGCCGGGCTGTTATCCCGTTGGGCCTTGATAGATCCGGTGAGCCTCGTTATGACGGAATCGGCAACACGAGGCCGACGACCAGCAAGCCGCCAGCCAGGATGGCCAGCGCCGTCACGTCGACATAGCGCCGCCTGCTGGCGAGCAAGCCTGCCCGCTGCTCCGGTAGCGCGAACCTGGCCAGGGCAGCGACGAAAAGCGCACCCGCCACAGTCAACGTACCCGCCCGGACATGCTGCTGGCCCTGCCAAATCAAGGTCAGGCCGGCGATTACGCCGGCCAGCACGATCAAGTAGGGCAGTTGCCGCGCCAGGCCGCCGCTGGAACGGCCCGCGCCATCCTTCCCCCGGCCGCGGCGGGCCGCCGCCTGCGGGCCGTCGTCGTCCCGCGCCGCTCCCGGCCGGGGTGCCTGGCCGCGCCAGGACGGGCGGCCCCGCCGGGATCCCCGGGCGGCCAGGCCGGGGCGCCGCGGGGTACCCGGGCCGGGCGCCCCGGACTGGTCCAGCGGCAGCGCGGCGTCCGGCACGGCCGCCCCGGCGGGCCCACCGGTCAGTCGGGCCCCAGCGCGTGAACCACGGTCCGCCGGGCCGTTCCATTCCCACGCCCAGGCGGGCGGGATCTGCTGGTGCTCACCCCGGTCCCCGGCGGGCGGGGCCGCGGGCCGGGACCGGGCGGCGGGCCGCGGATCGGCGGCACCCGGCGTCGTACCAGCCTGACCGGGCCACTGCCCCGGCGGCGCGGCCGGACGCTGGTCCGCTGGCCGGGCCGCGATGACCGGGCCGGGATCCGCGGGCCACGGCGGGCTGGCCGGGCGCCGCGGGAATGGCTCGAGCGGGTCCCGCAGGACTGGCCCCCGCGGGTCCACCGGGACCAGCCCCAACGGGTCCGGCACGACTGGCCCCCGCGGGTCCACCGGGACCAGCCCCAACGGGTCCGGCACGACTGGCCCCCGCGGGTCCACCGGGACCAGCCCCAACGGGCTATCCGGCCACCGGGCCGATCGCGGGGTCGTCTCTGCGGGGCCGGCCCGCCCATCGAACCGGGAGGTCCCGGCCGACTCCGCGGGCGCCGCGAACTCCGCGGAGCGGGCGTGCGGTGCCGCCCCGGGTGGCGGGGCCGCCATCCAGCCTGCGCCTTCCGGCGTCCTCGCGCCTGTCTCCGCGTCCCTCACCGCTCGCTCAGCACCTTTCCGCGCCGGTCTCCGCCTACGCCAGCCGGCCCGCCACGGCGCGACGCCCGGCGTGCCGCGAGCCGCCGCCCTGACGGCCAGCCGGCCCGCTCACCGTTCGCTGAGCGTGACCCAGACAAGGTCCCGCTCACCGATGTACTCGCTGTCCGGCCGGATCAGCCGGTTGTCCGCGTGCTGCTCCATGACGTGGGCCGTCCACCCGGCCATCCGGCTGACCGAGAACATGGAGGTGAACAGGTCGGTGGGGATGCCCAGGTAGTGATAGACAGTAGCCGCGTAGAAGTCCACGTTGGGGTAGAGGCCCTTCTCCGCGAAGACGGTCTCCTCCAACTGCCGGGACATCCGGTAGTACGTGTCGTCGCCGGACGTCGTGGCCAGTTCGGCGGACATCTGCCGCAGGTGGGTGGCCCGCGGGTCCTGGATCTTGTAAACCCGGTGCCCGAACCCCATGATCTTCTCGCCGCCCGCCAGCCGCTCACTGACCGCAGGGACCATGGCGGCCACCGGGTCGGCCGCCCCAGCGGCGGCCCGGAGCGCCTCCAGACCCCGCATCACCTGCTCGTTGGCCCCGCCATGCAGCGGCCCCTTCAGCGTGCCCAGCGCCGCCACCACCGCCGAGTGCATATCGGACAGGGTGGCTGCGCATACCCGGGCCGCGAACGTCGAGGCGTTCATGGTGTGGTCCGCGTGCAGCACCAGGCATGTGTCCAGGATCTCAGCATCACGCTCCGAGGGCGGCTCGCCGCGCAACTGGAGCAGGAAGTTGGCGGCCAGGCTGCGGTCCGGATCGGGGGGCGGGCACTCCCGGCCCTGCCGGGCCGCGTGGTACGCCGCCACCAGCACCGGCTGCTGGGCGGTGAGCCGGGCGGCCTTGCGCGCGTTCGCGTCGGGCGCGTTCGACGCCTCATCCGGGTCGTCCGCGCTGGCCAGGGAGACCAGGGTGCGCATTGCCTCCATCGGGCCCTGGGCGGCCGCGATGTCCGGCAGCATGGCGCTGACCAGCTTGCCCAGGCTGCGCCCGGAGACCAGTTCAGCCCGGTAGCCGTCCAGTTCGGCTCGGCCGGGAGCCGAGCCGCGCTGCAGCAGGTAGGCGACCTCCTCGAAGGTGGCCGCCCCGGCCAGCTGATGGATGTCGTAGCCGCGGTAGAACAGGCGGCCCGCCTGCCCGTCGATATCGCTGAGCGCCGTGGACGCGGCGACCACGTCCGCCAGGCCCTTGGACGGCTTGTCCGCCATTTCGTCTTCCTCCCGATGGCTCGCTCGGCAGTGTACTTCCGGGTAGTCCGGTGCCGGGTGGCCGGCCACCCGCCCGGCACCGCCGTAATCACATCCGCAAATCGCGGTACCAAATGGGGTACGACGGCCCCGCGGGGGGGTAACTGCACGGGGAGAGATATGTGTCTGCCCGGGCAAGCGAGAGGAATGGTCGTGGAAGGGCCCTACATTCGCATCGAGGACAGCGGCGAGGTGATCCCGCTAGCCGAGTCCGTGACCACGATCGGGCGCGGCGGTGGCGTGGACATCCGGCTCAGCGACCAGAGCGTCTCGCGCCTGCACGCGGAGATCGTCCGTCGTGGACCGTACGCTTACGTCACCGACCTGGGGTTATCGCGTAACGGGACCCGGGTGAACGGGCGACTGGTCGCCCGGCGCGTCCTGGAGGACGGCGACGTGCTCACGTTCGGGAACGCCCGGTGCCGCGTCGGCGGCATCCCCAACGAGGACCTCACCGCCGAGGTGGACCTGAAGCGGCCACCGAGCCCCGAGCTGACCCGGCGGGAGCTGGATGTGCTCACGTCGCTGTGCCGCCCGGCCCTGTCCGATGAGGCATTCGTCGCCCCGGCCACCGCACGCGAGATCGCCGCTGACCTGGTGGTCACGGAGGCGGCCGTCAAGCAGCACCTGCTCCGGCTCTACCAGAAGTTCCGCATCCCCGAGGGCACCAACCGCCGCGTCCGGCTGGCCAACGAGGTGGTCTCCCTGGGCCTGGTCCGGCCGCTGCCGTCGGCTGGCCCGGACAAGCTGCCTGAGGCACCGCGGCCTGAGGCACCGCGGCCCGGGGCACCCCGGCCCGAGGCACCCCGGCCCGGGGCAGGCAGGCCGGCGGGCCCTCCAGTGCCCGCCGGGTCAGGGCGCGTCCCGGACGGGAACCTGACTGAGCGGCGCGCCAGCTGATACCAGCCCGCGATCTCGCGCCAGCCAGCCGCCGGTTATCCAGCACCGGTCATCTGCCACGGGGGCATCCACCGCCAGCCGTCCATCCCGGCCATCCCGCGGTTGTTATCGCGTGTCCGCTGTCCGGTCCCGGCCATGGCACCGGCACCGGCACCCGGCACCGGCACCGGCACCGGCCTGCCACGGTCTACAGGCGCACTCCGCCGATCCGCGTGGGCAGGTAGCGCCCGAACAGGCCTGGGAGGTGAGGCAGGTGAATCAACGGCCCGGTCGGCGCGCCGAGCGGCCAGAACGCGGCCGGAGAGGTAAGCGCGGCCGCCACCAGCGCGATGGCCACGGCCACCACCCCGAAGATCGCGACGATCTGCACTCCCGGGCTGCGGGCCAGCGCCGCGTACACCCGGCCCAGCTGGCGGCGCGATTTGCCCGATCCCGGACCGAAGGCGTAGCAGGCGATGAAGGCGCCGGCCGCGTAGGAGACCGCGCGGGCCAGCGTGGCCCCCGGGGTGGCCAGGTACGTGAGAGCCGCCGCGGCCGCGCCGGCGATCAGGGCCAGCGGCGCCCGCAGCACCGTGGAGATGAGTGACCGCACGACGAAGAACGGGAACGCGGCCGCGGTCATCACCGAGCTGCGCTGATCGGCACCGCGGTGCGACAGGTCACCCGCGCGCAG
Source organism: uncultured Actinomycetes bacterium (assembly GCA_963829725.1). GTDB lineage: Bacteria > Actinomycetota > Actinomycetes > Streptosporangiales > Streptosporangiaceae > RYN-230. The sequence goes on from CAWHJW010000008.1 coordinate 81,713, forward strand.
CAGGGCCAGCACGGCCAGGGCCAGCAGCGTGCCGGCCACCGGCAGCACGACGGCCAGGGCCACCGCGCTCACCATGGTGGCGAGCACCAGGACCGGCTGGCGCCGGGGCGGCGACCAGTCCCGATCGGCGTCGCTGGCCCAGGCGGCCTCGCGGCCACCGGACGGCCCTTGCGCGGCGGCCCCGCGGCCTCCGCCGGACCCGTCACCGGGCCGGGCCGGGTATCCATTCGCGCCGCCACCCGGGGGCAGGTAGCTGACCGGCGGCAGCACGTCGGAGAAGTCGTCGGCCCGGATCTGCCCCGCCGCGATGGGCTGGGTCCGCGGCCGCACGCCCGGCGGCACGGGCGGCGGCACGGTGGTGGCGCCGAAGCCGGTCACGCCGGCGCGGCCGGTCACCCCGCGGCCGAGAAACGCGTCCCTGGCGGGCTGGCCCAGCGCGTCCTCGGCCCGGGTGCCCGGGGCACCCGGCGCGGCGGCCCACGAGCCGGCGGCCACCGGCTGCAGCAGGGCTGGGTCGAGCGCGGCCGCCCGCCTGCTGAGCAGGCTGGCGGCAGGGCGCGCCGCCGGGTCCCGGCGCAGCGCGGCAGCCAGCATCTCGGCCATGGGCGCGGGCACGCCAGACAGGTCCGGCCGCCCGTTCAGGATGCGGTAGAAGATCGTCTCGTAGGACCCGGTGCCGAACGGCGCGCGCGCGGTCGCGGCGAAGGCGACGGTGGCCCCCCAGGCGTGCACGTCGGACGCGGCCGTGCTGTTCTGTCCCTCGATTACCTCCGGGGACAGGTAGCCGGGCGTGCCCATGAACATCCCGGTCATGGTGAGCCGGGTGGAGTCCAGGGCCTGGGCGATGCCGAAGTCGATCACCACCGGATCCCCGCCGACCAGCATCACGTTGCCCGGCTTGAGATCACGGTGCACGACGCCCGCCGCGTGGATGGCGGCCAGCGCCTCGGCCAGCCCGCCGGCCAGCCGGGCCAGCCGGGACCCGCTGAGCGGCCCCTCTTCGCTGACCACCTGCTCCAGGGTGCGGCCGGGCACGTACCGGGTCACGATGTACGGGGTCTCCCCGCTGACATCGGTATCCAGCACCTCGGCCACGTAGGGGCTGCGCACCCGGCGCATGGTCTCGACCTCACGGGCCAGCCGGCGGCGGGCGTTCGGGTCCCCGGCCACGGCGGGCCGCAGGATCTTGATCGCAACCGACCGCTGGTCAGCGTCCCGGGCAAGGTAGACGACGCCCATCCCGCCCTCGCCGATGCGGTCGAGCAGGCGATAGGGACCGAGCCGGTCCGGCGTGTAGTCCGCTGTTGTCATGGCCCCACCAGACTACGAACAAGCCCCGCGCCGCCCGGCCGAGTCGGGACAGGACGCAGGTGGCAGGGGATGCCAGAGCCCGGCATCAGGCCCGGCCGGGGCACGGAAGCCACCGCTAGGTACCGGTGACCAGCTTGCGCAGGGCCTCGGCGGCCCTGGCATTCTGCTCAGCGTAGCCGACCAGTGCCCGGGCGAGTTCCGCCGCCCAATCGGACACCGGCACCGGCTGCCGGGACAGCACCACGCCGCGCACCTCGCGGCAGACTTCCGCGCTGGTCTGGCCAGCCCGCACCGCCAGTGTCATGACCTGCTCCCCCAGCCGGACAGTGATCCTGGAGACCGTGCCGGGCCGCCCGCGCATCCGGTCGGATACCGAGCGGTCCCGTTCTATGGTCACACATCCCGGCGGCAGGGCGGCACCAAGGGACTCGGTCAGCACCCGCGCGTACACGGCGACATCGGCACTGTCCGCCCGCAAAGCGGCGGTGACCAGGTCCAGGTCGGGCGGGGCGCCGGGCTCACTCATGGCCGGGCCTGCCCGGGTGGGGCGGCAGGATAAGAATGTGCATGGCGGGACTGCTCCTCGGGCGCGGCTCGGATTCGGGCGGAGGGCACGCAGGCCGGTCAGCGACCGGTGAAGGTGGCCTTCCCAGGCCCATTCTCGACGAAGCTGCGCATGCCGGCGCGCTGGTCCTCGGTAGCGAACAGCCCGGCGAACTGCAGCCGCTCGATCTCCAGGCCGGTGTTCAGGTCGGTCTCCAGCCCGGCGTCGATAGCCTGCTTGGCGGCCCGCAGCGCGAGCGCCGGCCCGGTGGCATAGCGGGCCACCAGCCCCCGCGCCGCCTCGTAGACCTCGGCGTCCGGCACCACCCGGTCAACCAGGCCGATGGCCAGCGCCTCCGCCGCGTCCACGAAGCGCCCGGTGAACACGATGCCCTTGGCCCGGGCCGGGCCGATCAGGCGGGGCAGCCGCTGGGTGCCGCCCGCGCCGGGAATGACGCCCAGCAGGATCTCCGGCTGGCCCACCCGGGCGCCCTGGCCGGCCACCCGGAAGTCCGCGCACAGCGCGAGTTCCAGGCCGCCGCCGAGCGCGTAGCCGGTGATGGCGGCCACCACCGGCTTGGGAATCTTGGCGACCGCGGTGAAGTTGGCCTGCAGCCGCTGCGAGCCCGCGGCCATCTCGGCGTAGCTGAGGTCCGACATCTCCTTGATGTCGGCGCCGGCCGCGAACACCTTCGGGCCGCCGTACAGCACGACGGCCCGGACCGCAGGGTCCGCGGACACCTCCGCCGCAGCCGCGGCGATCTCCTCCTGGACCTGGGCGTTAAGCGCGTTCATGGGCGGCCGCCCGAGCCTGATCGTGGCGATGGCCTCATCGGTCTCAACACGGACGAATTCACCCATGACATGCCTCCCGCCGGGCCGCTGCCGACAGGCGGACACGCTGCCCGCCCAGGGCCCAGGTGGAGGTTACTCCCCGGCCGGCCGGGGCAGTGGTACCCCCTGCGAGTCGGCCAGGAAGGCCTGGATCTCCGCCTCGCTGTAACGGCGGTGCCCGCCGAGGGTCCGGATCGAGTGGAGCTTGCCCTGCTGAGCCCAGCGGGTGACGGTCTTCGGGTCCACCCGGAACAGCGCGGCGACTTCTGAGGGCGTCAGGAGCCGGTCCTCGGCTTGGGTTTCGTGCCTCATGACAGATGCGTCCTTTCACGTGTGGGGGTGCCAGCAGTGACGGAAAGTGACACACCAGCGTCATGCCAACGGCATAACGTGTATGGGAATCTCATGGCCCCCCCGGGCTTCCGTGCCTGAACCTGCTCCCCATGATGCTCCCGAGGGGCAGGTCCCATGAAGTGCTCGAGAGCACATCGCTTAAAGTAGACGCAACTCTACACACTGCGGTTTACGTGCGGAACGTAATTTGACCGACACGTATTGCTGCGCCGGCCCGGGGGGACGACCTCCCGGAACCCCCCCCGCGCATCCGCCGGCTCGGCGGGGACACGCCTGCGGGCGAGCCCCGCCTCGCCAGCAAATAGGCCGGAGGCGCGCTTGGTCCAGCGCTAGCGCAGGTCGCCGGTGGTCAGGCCGGCCGGGGCCTCGGGCAGCGTGACCAGCCCGAGCTCGGCGTCGGACGCGAGCAGCGGATGCCGCGGCACGACCCGGACCGTGTAGCCGAACGGCCCAGGCCGGCCGAGTTCGGCCTTGCCCGCGAACCGCGCCACGCCGTCCTCCGGGCCAGCCTCCAGGGTCAGCGCACTGATGGCCGGGCTGATGATCTCGTCCGCGTCGCCGACCCGGCCGTAGACCACCTCGACGCTCACGTCATCCGGGGACAGCCCACCGAGGGCGACAATGGCCCGCACGACCAGGCTGCCGCCGGGCCCCTGCTCGCCGTCCTCGCCTTCCACGTGCTGGATCCGCACCCCGCCCCAGGCCCGGGTGACCCGGAGCTTCCAGGCGGCCAGCTCGCGGGCGGGTGCGAAGGGCTGCGGGTGGCCGTGCACGGCCGCCACGCCGCCCAGGGCACGGGAAGCCCGGGTGGCCGGGATGTAGAGACCCTCGACGTAGTCCCGCACCATCCGGGACGCCTGCACCCGCGGGCCGAGCGCGCGCAGGGTATGACCGACCATCTCCAGCCAGCGCCGCGGCAGCCCGTCCGGGCCGGTGTCATAGAACCGGGGTGCCACGGTGGTGGCCAGCATGTCGTAGAGCGCGTTGGACTCCAGCTCGTCGCGGCGCTCCGGGTCTTCGACGCCGTCGGCGGAGGGGATGGCCCAGCCGTCGGCACCGTCGTACCACTCGTCCCACCAGCCGTCCCGGATGGACAGGTTCAGGCCGCCATTGAGCGCCGACTTCATCCCGGACGTGCCGCACGCCTCCAGCGGGCGCAGCGGGTTGTTCAGCCATACGTCGCAGCCCTGGACCAGGGCCCGGCCCAGGGCCATGTCGTAGTCGGGCAGGAACACGATGCGGTGCCGGACCGCCGGGTCGTCGGCAAACTCGACCATCTGCTGGATCAGCCGCTTGCCGCCGTCGTCGGCCGGGTGTGCCTTCCCGGCGATGATCACCTGCACCGGGCGCTGCGGGTCGAGCAGCAGCGCGGTGAGCCGGGCCGGGTCGTGCAGCATCAGGGTGAGCCGCTTGTAGGAGGGCACCCGCCGGGCGAACCCGATCGTCAGCACGCCGTCGTCGAGCACCTCGCCGGTCCAGGCCAGCTCGGCCTCACTGGCGCCGCGCTGCCGCCAGGACGCGCGCAGCCGCTGCCGGGCCAGGGTGACCAGCCGCCCGCGGAGCGCCCGGCGGATCTCCCACAGCCGGGCCGGCGCGGTGTGCGCCACCCGCTCCCAGGCGTGCCCGTCCTCGGGAAGCTGCGAGGCCGCGCCAGCGTCGCCGGGGTGGCCGCTGGCCAGGTCCAGCACCTCGGGGGCGACCCAGGTGGGCGCGTGCACGCCGTTGGTGATCGAGCCGATCGGCACCTCGGTGGTGTCGAAACCCGGCCACAGCCCGGCGAACATCTCCCGGCTGACCTCGCCGTGCAGCTTGCTGACCCCGTTGACCCGCTGGGCCAGCCGCATGCCCATGACCGCCATGTTGAACACGGCCGGGTCACCGCCGGGGAAGGTCTCCGCGCCCAGCGCCAGCACCCGGTCCAGCGGGAGCGCCGGGTCGGCGGCCGCGCCGCTGAAGTGCCGTTCCACCAGGTCCCGGCTGAACCGGTCGATGCCGGCCGGCACCGGGGTGTGGGTGGTGAACACGGTGCCCGCCCGGCACAGTTCCATCGCCTCGCCGAAGCTGAGGCCCTGGGCCGCGTACTCCCGGATCCGCTCCAGGCCGAGGAACCCGGCGTGCCCCTCGTTGGTGTGGAACACCTCCGGCTCCGCGTGCCCGGTCAGGGCGCAGAACGCGCGGACCGCGCGGACCCCGCCGATGCCGAGCAGGAGTTCCTGGCGCAGCCGGTGGTCCCCGCCGCCGCCGTACAGCCGGTCGGTGACCTCGCGCAGCGCGGGCTCGTTGTCCTCGATGTAGGAGTCCAGCAGCAGCAGCGGCACCCGGCCCACCTGGGCCACCCAGATCTGCGCGGCCAGCAGCCTGCCCTCGGCCAGGGACACGCTGACCCGGACCGGCGCCCCGGCCCCGTCGCGGAGCAGGGTGAGCGGCAGCCCATTCGGGTCGCTGGCCGGGTAGCGCTCGGCCTGCCAGCCCTCGGGGGACAGCGACTGGGTGAAGTAACCGTGCCGGTACAGCAGCCCCACGCCGATCAGCGGCACGCCGAGGTCACTGCCGGCCTTGAGGTGGTCGCCGGCCAGGATGCCGAGCCCGCCGGAGTACTGCGGCAGCGCCTCGGTGATGCCGTACTCCGGGGAGAAGTAGGCGATCGCGGCGGGCGCGCGGCCATCCGTCCCGTCCTGGCCCGCATGCAGCTGGTACCAGCGCGGCCCGGACAGGTACTGGTCCAGGTCGCGGGCGGCCTCGTCGAGCCGGCGCAGGAACGCGGGGTCGGTACTGAGGCTCTCCAGCTGGGCGGGCGGCACCTCGCCGAGCAGCGCGACCGGGTCGTGCCCGGAGGCGTCCCAGCCGGCCGGGTCGATCGACGCGAACAGGTCGCGGGTGTCGGCGTGCCAGGACCAGCGCAAGTTCAGGGTGAGGTCGCGCAGCGGGGCGAGGGATTCCGGCAGGGCGGCGCGAACGGTAAAGCGGCGGATGGCTCTCACGGGCAGTGACCCTAACCGTCGGACGTTGATGCCGCGAACCGGATTGCGGAATACGGCCGCCGCGCAGAACCTGGGGAAGTCGGGCATCTGCCAGCTCAAACAACCTACCCGAACGCCCCGTTCCCGGCAGCCGTCCCCGGGCCCGGCGCGCGGCCGTACCCGGCCGGCGGCCCCGCGGGGGCACCGCCCCGAAAAACCGGCCGCGGAAGGGGCAGGCCGCCTGTTGATCCGCGGTCCCGAATGGGTAACGTGCTGTGGTGATCGGACGCATTCCCATCCTGGACGTGGCACCCGTCCTGGAGTGCGGGCGCCGCCCTACGAAGGCGGTAACCGGGGAGACCTTCGAGGTGTCGGCCACTGTGTTCCGCGAGGGACACGAGATGCTCGGCGCGGGCGCGGTACTCCGCGGCCCGGGTGGCGGGCGTTCCCCCCTGGCCGTCATGCGCGAGCTGGCCCCGGGCAGCGACCGGTACGGCGCCCAGGTGACGGTGACCGGCGAGGGCCTGTGGCAGTTCCAGGTGGAAGCCTGGGGTGATCCCATCGCGCACTGGCGGCACGATGCCGCCATCAAGGTGCCGCGCGGCCTGGAGACCGAGCTGATGCTCACCGAGGGGGCGATCCTCTTGGAGCGGGCCGCCCGCGCAGTGCGCTCTGCCAGCCCGGGGGGTCGGCCCCCCGGGCAAGCACAGCGCTGGCACAGCTCGGCGCTGGCCGCGCAGGCGGCCCGGGCGGCGCGGGCCAGGCTGCGCGAGGTGGCGGCGCTGCTGCGAGATCCGGCGGTGCCGCCGTGGGACCGGCTGGGCGCCGCCTCGGCCCCAGACGTGCTGGCCATCCTGGCCGAGTTCCCGCTGCGCGAGATGGTGACCCGCTCGGCCCGGTACCCGGTGATCGTGCAGCGGCAGCGCGCGCTGTTCAGCGCCTGGTACGAGTTCTTCCCCCGGTCCGAGGGGGTCGACGTTGACCCGATGGGCCGCCGGGAGCCGCGCAGCGGGACGCTGCGCAACGCCGCGGACCGGCTCCCCGATATAGCTGACATGGGGTTCGACGTCGTCTACCTGCCGCCGGTGCACCCGATCGGGACGACCGCGCGCAAAGGCGCGAACAACGCACTCCAGGCCGGGCCGGGCGACCCGGGCTCGCCGTGGGCGATCGGCGCGCCCGAGGGCGGGCACGACGCGCTGCACCCCGACCTGGGCACGATGGCCGACTTCGATGCCTTCGTGGCCCGCAGCCAGGACCTGGGCATGGAGGTAGCACTGGACCTGGCCCTGCAGACCTCCCCGGATCATCCCTGGGTCACCGAGCACCCTGAGTGGTTCACCAAGCGCGCCGACGGCCGGATCGCCTACGCGGAGAACCCGCCCAAGAAGTACCAGGACATCTACCCGCTGAACTTCGACAACGACCCGGAGGGCATCTTCGCCGAGATACTCCGGGTGGTCCGGCTGTGGATGAGCCACGGGGTGCGGATCTTCCGGGTGGACAACCCGCACACCAAGCCGCTGCCGTTCTGGGAGCGGCTGCTGGCCGAGGTGGCCCGGACCGACCCGGACGTGCTGTTCCTGGCCGAGGCGTTCACCCGGCCGGCCATGATGGCTGCCCTGGCCCGGATCGGGTTCCACCAGTCCTACACCTACTTCACCTGGCGGAACACCGCGGCGGAGCTCACCGAGTACCTGCGCCAGCTGTCCGGGCCGACCGCCGCGTACATGCGGCCCAACTTCTTCACCAACACGCCGGACATCCTGCACGAGTACCTGCAGCACGGCGGCCCCGCCGCGTTCCGGATCCGGGCCGTGCTGGCCGCCATGCTGTCCCCCTCGTGGGGCATCTACTCCGGCTACGAACTGTCGGAGAATGCGCCGGTGCGGCCGGGCAGCGAGGAGTACCTGGACTCGGAGAAGTACGCCTACCGGCCGCGGGACTGGTCCCGCGCGTACGCCGGCCCGGCCGGGATTGCCGCGTATATCACCCGGCTCAATGCGATCAGAAAAGCCCACCCGGCGCTGCACTGGTTGCGTAATCTACGGTTCCATCACGTTGACCAGCCGGAGTTGCTCTGCTTCTCCAAACGTGACCCGCGGGGGGACGACACCGTCCTGGTCGTCGTGAACCTCAACCCGCACCAGCCGCGAGAGGCAACCGTCTGGCTTGACCTGCCCGCGCTCGGTATGGAAAGCAACGCGGACTTCGTTGTCAGCGATGAGCTTTCCGGCCAGGCGTACCGGTGGGGGCAGGCCAATTACGTGCACCTCGACCCGGTCTACGAGCCCGCCCACATTTTTCAGGTGAAGACTTCCCCAGTTGCCTGAATTGTCCCGATAAGTCCGCAGGAGCCACAGTGGTCACAGAGCCTGAGCACGGCCGCCCCGCTCTTCCTGGCCTCCCGGTACCGGAGCTCCAGCCCAGTTTCTCGGCGCCCCCCGGTGAGCCCATCCCCGACCCGTTCTCGTTCGAGCGCCCGCGGGATCCGCACTGGTACAAGCGGGCCCTCTTCTACGAGGTGCTGGTCCGCGGCTTCCACGACTCGAACTCCGACGGCACCGGCGACCTGCGCGGCCTGACCTCGCGCCTGGACTACCTGCAGTGGCTCGGCATCGACTGCATCTGGCTGCTGCCGATCTACGCCTCACCGCTGCGCGACGGCGGTTATGACATTTCTGATTTTACGTCGATATTGCCCGACTTTGGCAACATCGGGGATTTCGTGGAACTGGTGGACGCGGCGCACCAGCGCGGCATGCGGGTCATCGCCGACCTGGTGATGAACCACACCAGCGATGACCATCCGTGGTTCCAGGCGTCCCGCAACGACCCGGACGGCCCGTACGGCGATTTCTACGTCTGGTCGGATACGGACGACCGTTACCAGGAGGCCCGGGTCATCTTCGTCGACACCGAGCACTCCAACTGGACCTATGACCCGGTTCGCGGCCAGTACTACTGGCACCGGTTCTTCTCCCACCAGCCGGACCTCAACTACGAGAACCCGCGGGTCCAGGACGCCATGCTGGAAGTGCTGCGGTTCTGGCTGGACCTCGGCATCGACGGATTCCGGCTGGACGCGGTGCCCTACCTCTACGAGCGCGAGGGCACCAACTGCGAGAACCTCAAGGAAACCCACGAGTACCTCAAGCGGGTCCGCACCGAGGTGGACCGGCTGTACCCGGACCGGGTGCTGCTCGCCGAGGCCAACCAGTGGCCCGCGGACGTGGTCGAATACTTCGGCGACGCGGAGTCCGGCGGGGACGAGTGCCACATGGCGTTCCACTTCCCGCTGATGCCGCGCATCTTCATGGCGGTCCGCCGGGAACAGCGCTACCCGATCTCCGAGATCCTGGCCCAGACCCCGCCGATCCCGGCCAACTGCCAGTGGGGCATCTTCCTGCGCAACCACGACGAGCTGACGCTGGAAATGGTCGCCGACGACGAGCGCGACTACATGTACTCGGAGTACGCCAAGGACCCGCGGATGAAGGCGAACATCGGGATCCGGCGCCGGCTCGCACCCCTGCTGGAAAACGACCGCAACCAGCTCGAGCTGTTCACCGCGCTGCTGCTCTCGCTGCCCGGCTCCCCGGTGCTCTACTACGGCGACGAGATCGGGATGGGCGACAACATCTGGCTCGGTGACCGGGACGGCGTGCGCACCCCGATGCAGTGGACCCCGGACCGCAACGCCGGCTTCTCCAGCTGCGACCCGGCCCGGCTCTACCTGCCGCTGCTGATGGACCCGATCTACGGCTACCAGGCACTGAACGTGGAGCAGCAGCAGCGCAACTCCGGCTCGTTCCTGCACTGGACCAAGCGCATGATCGAGATCCGCAAGCGGCACCCCGTGTTCGGCCTCGGCGGGTACGAGGAGCTAAGCTCTTCCAACCCGAGCGTGCTGGCCTTCGTCCGGGAGTACACCGACCTGGCGCACCAGCCCGAGACCGAGGGCATGGACGCCGCGGACCGTGTCCTGTGCGTCAACAACCTGTCGCGGTTCCCGCAGCCGGTCGAGCTCGACCTGCGCCGATTCAAGGGGGTGACACCGGTCGAATGCATGGGCGGCGTCACATTCCCCCCGATCGGGGACCTTCCATACCTGCTCACCCTGCCCGGGCACGGTTTCTACTGGTTTCAGCTTCCCGAGCCGCGGGCAGAGCACAGCCGGTGATTGTGACCGGCCCGGGCCCGGCAGAGTGGCCTGCCGGAAGACCACCCGGAGATGGTGATCGGCTTCGTGCTGCATGATCCCCGGGGACGGGGTAGACCGGAAATATGACATTTGAGGAAACGCTGGCGGAGTGGATCCCGACGCAGCGCTGGTTCGCCGGCAAGGGCGCCAGGATCCTCGACGTGGCGATCGTGGCCGACACCGCACTGGCCAGCGGCGATCCCGGCCTGCGCCACCTCATGGTCGACATCCACCAGGACGCCGGCGTTGACTCCTACCAGATCCTCATCGGGCAGCGGGCCGAGCTTCCCGACCACCTGACGCACGTGCTGATCGGGGTGGCGCAGGACGGCCGGCTCGCCTACGACGCGCTGCACGACCCGGAGCTGACCCGGCTGCTGCTGGGCGCCATCGCCAGCAACGGCCGGGCCGGGCCGCTCAACTTCTATGCCGAGCCCGGCGCCGAGCTGGACACCGACGACCTGGACAGCCTGGTGCTGACCGGCGAGCAGAGCAACACCAGCCTGATGTTCGGCGAGGCCAGCATCCTCAAGGTGTTCCGCCGCCCAGCTCCCGGGCCCAACCCCGACCTGGAGGTCCCCCGGGCGCTGGCCCGGCGCGGATCCAGCCACATCGCGGAGCCACTCGGCTGGTTCGAGGCCAGGCTCGGCGGCGCGCCCACCATCCTCGGCATCCTGTCGGCCTACCTGCGGGCGGCCACGGACGGCTGGTCGCTGGCCGCGACCAGCGTGCGCGACCTGTACGCGGGCGGCGAGAGCGCGGCCGACTCCGGCGGTGACTTCGCCGGCGAGGCGCACCGGCTCGGCGAGGCCACCGCCGAGGTGCACCGGGACCTGGCGATAGCGTTCGGCACCGAGGAACTGCCGGCCGGGGCGATCAGCCGGCTCACCGACGAGATGTTCGAGCGACTGGACGTAGCCCTGGCCACGGTGCCCGAGCTGCGCCCGCACGCCGACCTGCTCGGCAGCGCCTTCTCGGACCTGGCCAAGCTGGACGGCTCACTCCCTGTGCAGCGGGTGCACGGAGACTACCATCTGGGCCAGGTCATGCGGACGCAGACGGGGTGGGTGGTCCTTGACTTCGAAGGGGAGCCGGCGACCCCGCTGGCCCAGCGCCGCGCGCCCGCGCCGGCGCTGCGGGACGTGGCGGGCATGCTGCGCTCCTTCGACTACGCCGCCCGCCACCAGCTGCTGCTGCACCCCGATGCCGACCGGCTGCATGAGGCGGCCGTGGAGTGGATCCGGCGCAACCAGGACGCGTTCTGCGCCGGGTATGCGGCGGCCGGCGGGGTCGATCCCGGCACGCACGCCATCCTGCTGCGCGCCCTCGTCCTGGACAAGGCGGTCTACGAAGTGATGTATGAGGCCCGGAACAGGCCAAGCTGGCTGCCCATCCCGCTCGGCTCCATCGCCGACGCATGAGCATGGTCAGCCAGGCCGGCCCGGCCGACGTAAGCCTGGGAGAAATCCAACGCGTGGTGGCGGGCACCCATCACGACCCGCACGCTATCCTCGGCGCCCATCCCGGGCCGGACGGCGTGATCATCCGGGTGCTCCGCCCGCTCGCCCTGTCGGTGGCGGTCGTGCTGCCGGACGGCAGCCGGGTGCCGGCCGAGCACGTGCATGAGGGGGTGTTCGCCGCCACCCTGCCCGGCACGCAGGTGCCCGACTACCGGGTCGCGGTGACCTACCCGGGCGCGGACGGCCCGCTGCCGGAGACCATCACCGACGACCCGTACCGGTACCTGCCCAGCCTGGGCGAGGTGGACCTGTACCTGATCGGCGAGGGCCGGCACGAGAACCTGTGGCAGGTGCTCGGCGCGCACGTCAGGGCGTACGGCGAGGTGACCGGAACCTCGTTGGCGGTCTGGGCGCCCAACGCCCGCGGGGTCCGGGCCATCGGCGACTTCAACCACTGGGACGGCCGCGGCCACCCGATGCGCTCGCTTGGCAGTTCCGGCGTGTGGGAAATCTTCCTGCCCGGCGTCGGCGACGGTACCCGGTACAAGTTCGACATCTGCGGCCCGGACGGCCAGTGGCGGCGCAAGGCTGACCCGATGGCCAGCCTGGCGGAGCGGCCGCCCGCTACCGCGTCGGTGGTGTACACGTCCAGTTACGAGTGGGCAGACGCGGAGTGGATAGCCGCGCGGGGCCAGTCTTCCCTGGTCAGCGAGCCGGTCAGCGTGTATGAGGTGCACCTGGGCTCGTGGCGGCCCGGGCTGTCCTACCTCCAGCTCGCCGAGGAGCTGACGTCTTACGTCAGCAGCCTGGGCTTCACTCACGTGGAGTTGCTCCCGGTCGCCGAGCATCCATTCGGCGGCTCGTGGGGCTACCAGGTCACCTCCTACTACGCGCCCACGTCCCGGTTCGGCAGCCCGGACGAGTTCCGCTACCTGGTGGACCGGCTGCACCAGGCCGGCCTCGGCGTGATCCTGGACTGGGTGCCCGCCCACTTCCCCCGCGACGAATGGGCGCTGGCCCGCTTCGATGGCACCCCGCTGTATGAGCACCCCGACCCGCGCCGCGGAGAGCACCCGGACTGGGGCACCCTGATCTTCAACTTCGGCCGCACCGAGGTGCGCAACTTCCTGGTCGCCAATGCGGTGTACTGGCTGGAGGAGTTCCACGTGGACGGGCTCCGGGTGGACGCGGTGGCGTCCATGCTGTACCTGGACTACTCGCGCCGCGAGGGCGAATGGGCGCCGAACGCGCAAGGCGGCCGGGAGAACACCGACGCGGTGTCCTTCATCCAGGAGGTCAACATCACCTGCTACCGGCGGGTGCCGGGGATCACGATGATCGCCGAGGAATCCACCGCCTGGCCCGGCGTCACCCGCCCGGTGCACCTGGGCGGCCTGGGCTTTGGCTTCAAGTGGAACCTGGGCTGGATGCACGACACGCTCAGCTACATGTCGCTGGACCCCGTGTACCGGTATTACCACCACAACGAGATCACCTTCTCGCTGATGTACGCGTTCAGCGAGAACTTCGTGCTGCCGCTGTCCCACGACGAAGTGGTACACGGCAAGGGGTCGCTGCTGCGCAAGATGCCGGGCGACGAGTGGAACGCCTTCGCCGGGCTGCGCGCCCTGTTCGGCTACATGTGGGCCCATCCTGGGAAGCAACTGCTGTTCATGGGCTCGGAGTTCGGCCAGGGCAACGAGTGGTCCGCGGAGCGGGGCCTGGACTGGTGGATGCTGGAGCACGGCTACCACGCGGGCACCCGGCGCCTGGTCGGTGACCTCAACCGGGCCTACCGGGATTCCCCCGCGCTGTGGGCCCTGGATGACACGCCGCGCGGGTTCCGCTGGATCGACGCGAACGACGCGGCCGGCAACGTGCTGTCCTTCCTGCGGCTGGCCGGGGAGCGGACGGACGGAGCGGGCCCGGGCGTGCTGGCCTGCGTGGCCAACTTCTCCGGGCAGCCGCACTCGGGGTACCGGCTCGGGCTGCCGCAGGCCGGCCAGTGGCGTGAACTGGTCAACACGGACGCCGCGGACTACGGCGGCAGTGGCGTGGGGAACCTTGGCGTGATCAGCGCCGTGCCGGAGCCGTGGCACGGCCACCCCGCGTCCGCGGTGCTCACCCTGCCGCCGCTGGGCGTGCTGTGGCTGGTGCCCGAGGACGGGAATCAGGACAGCTAGGGCGCCGTCCGCCCGGCCTACCCCGGACCGGGGTTAGGCAGGGGGGCGGAGGGGACGTTAAGGCGCGGGGTTCAGTGATAGGCGGCGAGGGCCAGGCGGACGGCAAGCGCGATGCCAGCCAGGGCGATGCCGGTCCGCAGCAGCCGCCCCGGCAGGCGCCGGACCAGGGCCGGGCCGATCCATCCGCCGGCCAGGAACCCGGCGGCCAGCGGCAGCACCGCGGCCCAGCGGACCGGGCCGAACGCCGCGAAGGCGACCGCCGCCACCGCGTTGGCCAGCCCGGAGACCACGTTCTTGACCGCATTGGTGCGGGCCAGCGACTGGCTGAGCATGGGGGTCAGCACGACCAGCAGCAGGATCCCGCCGGCCGCGCCGAAGTACCCGACGTAAATGGCCACGCCGAACAGCGCGGCGAGCAGCGGCTTGCTGCGCTCGCGGCCGGGGCCGGGGGCCGCCTCGGTGCGCGACGGCTGGAACAGCAGCAGCAGGGACGCGCCGCCGATCAGCACCGGAGCCGCGTCCTCGAAGGTCTTGGCCGGGGTGGCCAGCAGCAGCGCCGCCCCGGCCGCCCCGCCCAGCGCGGTGACCAGGCCGAGCCGCCGGACCCGGGCGCCCTGCCCGGCCAGTTCCGGCCGGGAGCCAGCCGCCGCGCCCACCCCGGCGAACATCAGCGCGACGGTGTTCGTCACGTTCGCGGACAGCGGCGGCAGCCCGAGGGCCAGCAGCACCGGGTAGGACACCACCGAGGCCAGGCTGGCCACCGTGCTGACGATGCCCGCGGCCAGCCCGGTCGCGGCCAGCACGAGCAGATCGGCGGGGGTCACCCACCGACCCAAGCACACCCCTGTCCCGCGTCCCACCGCACCCCGCGGTCCCGGGGCTCCCCGGCGAGCCGGTGCGGTTCCCGGGGCCCCCGGGAGCCGGTACGGTCCCGGGCTCCCCGCGAGCCGGTGCGGCGGGCCATTTCCCAGCTACATGACGGCGATAGCCATGCAGTTAGCAGTGAAGGGATGTTTCATTCATTCTGGTGGGCATATCCAACGGTGGGGGATGGAGTGAATGTGGTGACACAAGAAACAGATGTGGCCGGGAGCGGGACCGCCGGGTCGGCCGCCGCCATGCGTGGCGCGGTTCCTGCGCCGGCCGCGGTGCGCGCCGCGTACCGGGAGGAGCTCGACCCCGGCCAGCGCGGCGTGCTGCTCAGCTGGCTGTCCTTCACGACGACTTTCGCAGCGGTGCGCGGCATCACCTACAGCATCAGGGCGGGCCGGGGACCGTTCCGCAACCTGAGCGCGGGGGGCGAGCACCTGCACCACTACATGTGGGGCATCGGCATGCTGGCCGGGATCGGCGCGGTGGCGGTCCGCGGCGAGGACCGGCACCGGCGGCACCCCGCGGTGGCCCTGGTCTACGGGTCGGGGCTGGCACTCATCGTGGATGAGTTCGCCCTGCTGCTCGACCTCAAGGACGTCTACTGGGCCAAGCAGGGCCGGATCTCGATCGACCTGGGCGTCGGCGGCAGCGCGGTGGCCGGGACGGCGCTCGCGGCCCGGCCGGTGCTGCGCCGCCTGGCCCGGGACCGGGCTTCCGCCGCCCGGGACCGGCCCGGTCCGGCGGCGGCCGCGCAGGCCCGCCCGGCCGTCCCGCCGGCGGGCTGACTCAGAGCAGGCCCAGCAGCCAGCGCGGGCCCGTCACCGCGGCCCCGGCGGCCTCGGCGCGGCGGCGCAGTTCCCGGTCGGCGGTGACCATGACCCTGGGGCCGGGCACGCTGGCGGCCAGCTCGGCGAGCGTGTCGTCGCCGGACCCCGGCGCTATCACCACGCTCACCCGGGGGTCCTCCGGCAGGGATCGCGCCGCCGCCCGGGCCTGCCCCTCCAGCACCAGGACGTATCGCGGGAACCAGCGGGCCAGCCGGCCAGCCTGCACCCCGGGCGGCAGGGCGGTGACCCCCCGGGCCGCCAGCGCGGCCAGGTCGCCATGCAGCCGGGCCGCGGCGCCCGCACGGTCCCGCCACCAGCCGTCGGGCCGGGCACCCATCACGTTGGCCACGTCCACGATGACCGTGACCGGCTGGATCGCCGCCCGGAGCGCAGGCCAGGCCACGGCGAACCCGGGGTGCAGGGGCAGCGCGCCCACCTCGTCCTCGGGGATCCAGGCCACCTCGGGCACCTCTGCGCTGGCCGGCCAGACCGGGAACGGGCTGTCCGCGTCGGCGAGCAGGGTCTGGTACGACCAGCCGCCGTGATCGTCATCGAGCAGGCCGTGGATCCGGGCCGCGTCCGGCGGCACCGCGCATTCCTCGCTGGCCTCGCGCAGCGCGGCGTCCGGCGCTGACTCATGGCTGTCCCGGGCGCCGCCCGGCGTCCCCCAGGTCCCCGGATGCTGGGTCCAGCTGGCCCGCAGGATGAGCAGGATGCTGGCCTGTCCGCCAGCTCCCGGGGCAGAGGCCAGCAGCCCCGCGGCGCCGTACTTCCCCCAGTGGCGGTGGCCCTGGGCACAGATGACCCAGCCGTTCCCGTCACCCTCGGCCATCGCCGTCCCTCCGCCATCCCGATCTGACCCTAGCCCAGGGCCCCGGCCCGGTCGGGCGGTCCCCCGCCCGGGCGGGCCGTAAGCTGCATCCATGGTCAATTCGATGCTGACCGACCCGATAGCCGCCGTGCGCCAGCGCCGCACCGGCCCGCTGATCCTCGAGCTGGACCTGACCGAGGGCGTCACCGAGGAACCGCCCGCGGACCCGCTGTCCGCGATCATGTCCATGCGGCGGCCACGGCTCGCCGACGTCATCGACGGGCTGCGCCGGGCCCAGGCCGACGAGCGGGTCAGGGCGCTGGTGGTCAAGATCGGCGGGCGGCGGATGGGCCTGGCCCAGGTCCAGGAGCTGCGCGCCGCCATCCGCGCGTTCACCCAGGCGGGCAAGCTGACCGTCGCGTGGACGGAGACGTTCGGCGACTTCTCCCCCGGCAACGTGCCGTACTATCTGGCCACCGCGTTCAGCCGGATCTACCTCCAGCCCTCCGGCGACCTCGGGCTGACCGGCATCAGCGTGCAGAACTGGTTCTACCGCGACGCCCTCGACAAGCTGGGCGTCCAGTTCCAGGTCGGCAAGCGGGAAGAGTACAAGAGCGCCGCCGAGCGGTTCACCGAGCGCGAGTACAGCGGCCCGGCCCGCGAGGCGCTGCAGCGGATGGCCGCGTCGTTCGTGGAGCAGATCGCCGAGGCGATCGCCCAGCGGCTGGGCATCCCGGCCGGCGACGCCCGGGCGCTCATCGACCGCGGCCCGTTCCTGGCCGGCGAGGCCCTGGAAGCCCGGCTGGTGGACGCGCTCGGCTACCGGGACGAGGTGTACGCGGCGGTCCGGGAAGCCGCCGGCGGGCATGCCTCCCTGCAGTTCCTGGGCCGCTACGTGCGGGCCCGGACCCTGGCCGAGCGCACTCGCAAGCTGCCACGGCCCGGCGAGGACGCGATCGCGCTGCTGTATGCGACCGGGCCCATCCGCCGCGGCCGCAGCGCGCGGAACCCGCTCACCGGCAGCGCGATCGGCTCGGACACGATGAGCGGGGCGCTCCGCGACGCCGCCGCGGACCAGCGGGTCAAGGCGATCGTGCTCCGGGTGAACAGCCCCGGCGGTTCCTATGTGGCCTCCGACACCATCTGGCGCGAGGTCGTCCGGGCCCGCGAGGCGGGCAAGCCGGTCGTGGTGTCCATGGGCGATGTGGCCGCCTCGGGCGGCTACTTCATCGCCATGGCCGCCGACGCGATCGTGGCCCAGCCCGGCACCATCACCGGGTCGATCGGCGTGATCAGCGCCAAGCCGGTGCTCGGCCAGGCGCTGGAGCGGGCCGGGGTGACCACGGACTCGGTCACCGAGGGCGCCCACGCGGACATGTTCACCCCGTCCCGGCCGTTCAGCGAGGAGGAGTGGGCCAAGATCAATAGCTGGCTGGACCGGATCTACGCCGACTTCACCGGCAAGGTCGCGGCCGGGCGGGGACTCGGCGAGGAGGAGGTGCACCAGGTAGCCCGCGGCCGGGTCTGGACCGGGGCCGACGCCGCCGGGATCGGGCTGGTCGATGAACTCGGCGGGCTGGACACCGCACTCGTGCTTGCCCGGCACAAAGCGGCGCTGCCCGAGTCCGCGCCCGTCCGGCTGTACCCGCGCAACCACCCGCTGGAGCGGCTCCGCCCGGCCGCTTCCAGCGAGGACCGGCCGGCCGCCACCGCACGGCTGTTCACGGAAGCCTGGGGACCGGTCTCACAGCTGGCCGCCAGCGTGGGACTGTCCCCCTTCGGGCCGTTGCTGCTGCCTGGTCACTGGACGATCCAGTGACCGCAGCCGATGCCTGACCCGGGCGCCGAGCTGGCCACTGCGCTGTCCGTCTTCGGGTCCGGAGTCACCCTGGTCACGATCGCCGACGGCCGGGACGATGTGGGTGCCACGGTCAGCGCGTTCTGCCCGGTATCCCTCTCGCCGCCGCTGATCCTGGTGTCGCTCATCGACGGGTCCTACCCGGCCGAGCTGCTCGGCCGGGTAGACCGGTTCGCGGTGACCGTGCTGGGCGCCGGCCAGCGCATGCTGGCGGGCCGGTTCGCCGCCGCGGGCCGCCCCGGGGCGCGGCTGCTGCTCGACGGGGTGCCGCACCAGCGTGGCGCGCGGTCTGGGGCACTGATCCCCGATGACGGCCTGGCGGCCCTGGAATGTGAGGCCAGCCAGCGGATCCCGGCCGGTGACCACCTGCTGGTGATCGCCGCGGTGCTGCGGGCGGCGTATGTGGCCGAGGGGGGTGCGCCGCTGATCCGGTTCGGCGGGCGCTATCTCACCCTCTGACCTACGCGGAGGAATTCCCTGCCCCGCTGGGGGTGTTAACGCTCACCCTGGCCACGGCAGCGGCGGCCGGGGCTGAATATGCTGGCCCCGGCAGCGTGAGAGGCACGACGATGACGAGCAGCATGGTGCGGGACGACGCACCAGGTCAGCAGGTGGCACCGGGCGGGGCGGGCGGACCGGGCGGGCCGCCGCCCGGGATCGGCCTGTCCTCCGGTCACGGGCGCCCCCGGGCGGGCGCGGGGAGCCCCAGCCCCCGGGCGGGCGCGGGGTGCGCCAGCCCCCGGGCGGGCGGGGCGCGGGGTGCGCCAGCGCCCGCGCCGGTGCCGCCCACGCCACGATCGGTCCCGGGGTGGCCCACCGCGCCCGGGTCTACGACTACTGGCTCGGCGGCCGGGACAATTTCGCCGCCGACCGCCGGGCCGGGGACCAAGCGGCGGCGGCATTCCCGGGGCTCGTCGAGTCGGTCCGGTCCACCCGCGCCTTCCTCTCCCGGGCCGTGCGATTCCTGGCCGCCGAGACGGGCGTTACCCAGTTCCTCGACGTGGGCGCCGGCCTCCCCACCGCGGGCAGCACCCCTGAGGTCGCCCAGTCGGTGGCCCCCGAGGCGATGGTCGTCTACCTGGACAGCGATCCCGTGGTCTTCGCCCACGGGCGGGCCCTGCTGGCCAGCGGGCCGCACGGCAACACCAGCTACCTCCGGGCCGATCTCCGCGACCCCGGGACGATCGTGACCGAGGCCGCCCGGATGCTCGACCTGACCCAGCCGGTGGCCATCGTGCTTATGTCGGTCCTCCAGTTCATCCCGGACGCTGCGGATCCGTATCAGGTGGTGGCCACGATCCTGGATGTCATGCCGCCGGGAAGCTACCTGGTCGCCTCGCACCCGGGCAGCGACCTGGGGGCCACTCCCGAGGCCGGTCTGGCCGGCGGCCACACCCTGGCGGACACCGCGGTCACCGTCCGTACCCACGCTGAGGTGAGCCAGTTTTTCACTGCGCTCCGGCTGTTGCCCCCCGGGCTGGTGCGGCTGCCCGCGTGGCGGCCTGACTCCCCCGCGGGGGCGGGCACCCGGTCTGTCCTGTGGGGCGGGGTCGGCGCCAAGTAGGACTCGCCAGGCCGCCGCGACACATCCTTCGACCTGCGTCTCGGCTGTGGATCGGTTGTGGACGAGTGGTGGACAAGCCGGGTAACGCGGGGGAAAACGGCAACCGGCCGGTGGATTGCCTGTGGATGGCTAAAGAATCTTCAAATACTCCGCAGGACCCTCTTGTGCTGTACTAATAGCGGCAGTAGAACTGCACCTACCACCGAAGGCGGGCCATCCGGGGGGAACCCCTGAACGTCGGGAAAGCCGGGAGACTTGCGATCCAGGCGGGTACCAATGACCGGTGGGGTGCCGGGCCACGGGAGCCGGGCGGGGGCAGCCGGGTAACCGGCCACTACCGCCGTCGGCGAGCGTAGCCAGGCAACGCGAGGCCCCTCCATCTCATACATGGAGGGGCCTCGACGTATTGTGCCCGCCATCGCCTGTTCTTCCCATGACCGACACGCCGCAACCGGGCCTGCCGGGGCGCCGGGGGCGCGACGAGGCATGCTGAGAGGCCAGGGCGGGGCGAGCCGGGGCGGGGCGAGCCAGGCCGGGGCGAGCCAGGCCGGGACCAGGGCCTGGGCAAGGCGGCTGCGCGGTCAGGGCCGGGGGCCCGCCATGGTCAGTGGCCGGCGTCGGTGGCGCCCGGCCGCCAGGACAGCACGCCGTCCCGCCACACGGCGCTGACCAGCGGGACGCCCGGCCGGTAGGCGAGGTAGGTGTGCGAGGGCGCGTCCAGCATGATCAGGTCCGCCCGGGCCCCGGGAGACAGGTGGCCGACATCGGCCCGGCGCAGGGCGCGGGCTCCTCCCGCGGTGGCCGACCACACAGCCTCCTCGGTCGTCATCCGCATCTCCCGGACGGCCAGCGCGATGCACAGCGGCATGCTGGAGGTGAAGCACGACCCGGGGTTGCAGTCGGTGGCCAGGGCCACCGTCGCTCCTGCCGCGAGCAGCCGCCGCGCGTCCGGGTAGGGCTGCCGGGTGGCGAACTCCACCCCGGGCAGCAGGGTCGCGACCGTCTCAGACGAGGCCAGGGCATCCACGTCCGCATCGCTGAGGTAGGTGCAGTGATCCGCCGAAGCCGCTTCGGCCGTCACCGCGAGCTGGACACCCGGCCCGGGTCCGAGCTGGTTGGCGTGCACCCGCGGAGCGAGCCCGGCCGCCCGGCCCGCCGCCAGCACGGCCGCCGCCTCCTCGGCGCCGAACGCGCCCCGTTCGCAGAACACGTCGACCCACCGTGAGTACGGCGCGCAGGCCGTCAGCATCGGCCCGCAGACCAGCTCCACGTACCCGGCCGGGTCGCCGTCGTACTCGGGCGGCAGGACATGCGCACCCAGATAGGTGACCTCCGGGGTGACCTCGGCCGCGAGCGTGACACTGCGCGCCTCGTCGGCCGTGGTGAGGCCGTACCCGGATTTGCACTCCAGCGTGGTCGTGCCCTGCCGGAGCATCTCCCGCGTCAGCCGGCGCAGGTTCGCCCGCAACTCGGTGTCCGGGGCCGACCGGGTCGCCTCGACGGTGCTGCGGATCCCGCCCGCCTCGTACGGGGTCCCCGCCATCCGGGCGGCGAACTCGGCACTCCGCTCCCCGGCGAAGACCAGGTGCGCGTGCGAATCGACGAAGCCCGGCAGGACAGCCCGCCCCGCACTGTCCACCAGGTCGTCGGCCGCGGGCGCGCCAGCCGCCGGCCCGGTCCAGGCGATCCGGCCGTCCTCGATGATCAGCGCTGCGTCGCGCAGCGCGGCAAACTGGCCGGCCTCAGTGTCCGGCCTGGCGTTGCAGACCAGCTCGCCGATGTTCGTGATCAGCGTGCTCACAGCAGGTCACGCTATCGCGGCAGGCCCGCCCCCGGGGCCCGGCCGCTCACCGCCCGGGCCGGGCGCGTGGCGGCCGCGCCCGGCCAGCGGGTCAGTTGACCTGGATGGAACGCTTGGCCAGGCCCAGCCAGAAGCCGTCGATCACGGTGCGCGCGCCGTCCAGATCACCCCCGGCGGCGCCCAGGGTGACGAACAGCGGCGCGAAGTGCTCGGTACGGGGGTGCGCCTGGCGGGCGGCGGGCGCCTTGTGCTGGAAGTCCAGCAGCGCGTCCAGGTCGCCATGGGCCAGGGCCTCGCTGCCCCAGTGGTCGAACTCGGCCATCACCGGCAGGACCCGGCCGTCCGGGCTGAGCGCGCGCAGGTTGTGGGTGAAGAACCCGCTGCCGACGATGAGGACGCCCTCGTCCCGGAGCGGGGCCAGCTTGCGGCCTATCTCGTACAGCCCCTGCGGGTCGAGCGTGGGCATGGACACCTGGAGCACCGGGACGTCCGCGTCCGGGTACATCTCCACCAGCGGCACATAGGCCCCGTGGTCCAGTCCCCGGTCGGGGATGTCCACCACCGGGGTCCCCGCCCCGCGGAGCAGCTTGCGCACGTCATCGGCCAGCCCGGGGGCGCCCGGGGCCGGATAGGTCACCGTGTAATACCTGTCCTCGAAGCCCCAGAAGTCGTAGACCAGAGGCACCGTGGTGGTCGCGCCCAGCGCGAGCGGGGCGGCTTCCCAGTGCGCGGAGACCATCAGCACCGACGTCGGCTTGGGCAGTTCGACGGCCCAGTCGGCCAGTTGCCGGGTCCACAGCGCATCGTCCGCCAGTGGCGGCGCGCCGTGGCTCAGGTAGATCGCCGGCATCCGTGCCGGGTCGGCCGGCTCAGCCGCCTGCCGCTCTTCCGTCCCGGGCGCCGTCTTCCCCGGTGCCGTGTCGCTGCCGGTCATCACTTTCCTCCTGCATGCCTACCGCTATCTGTCCGGGCCCCTGGCGCTCGGTAAGCGCTCTTCTGGGAGCCCCGGGCCCGCGGCCGGAACATCATCCGCGCCCGTACTCACCCAACGATTCAAATTTGAACTACATTCCCGCACCTGGATCTGGGTCATTCGAATTCAAACCATACTCGGTAGGCTCGTGACATGACCGTCCACGCCGGCCCCGGGAAGGGCGACCCCGCAGCTCCGGGCAGCACCAGCCCCGTGACAGGCGACCCCGCAGCCCCAGACACCGCCGGCCCGGCAACCACAGGCGGCACCGGCCCGGCAACCCCAGGCGGCACCGGCCCCGCCACCGGCACCGCCGCCGGCCCTGCTACCGGCGCGGCCGGGCGCCCCCGAACGCTGGCTGAACCCCGCGGAAATGTCCGCCTGGCTCGCGTTCCTCGAGGTCAGCCATCTCCTGGAGCGGGCCATCGAGCAGCAGCTACGGCAGGATGCGGGCCTGTCGCACGCCCAGTACGAGATCCTGTCCCGGCTGGAGGCGGCCGAGGCCGGCCAGGTCCGGATGAGCGATCTCGCGGAGGGCATCGTGGTCTCCCGCAGCGGGCTGACCTACCAGGTCACCCAGCTGGAGATGGCGGGCCTGGTCCGCCGGGAGAAGTGCCCGTCCGACGACCGGGGCGTGCTCGCCGTGCTGACCAGGGAGGGCCGGTCCGCGCTGGCCCGGGCTGCACCCGGCCACCTCCGGGTCGTCCGGGAGAACCTGATCGACGTCCTCACCCCGGCCCAGCTCGCCGCCCTCGCGGACGGCCTCGGGACGGCCCGGGACCGCCTTCGAGGCACCCGCTGACGGCACATCCGGGTGGCAGCCAAGCCCACTTTGCGCTCATCCGGCACACAAGAACCCTCACAAACCGGACACAGGCCACGCATTTCGAGTGCAAACTCGGCGGGCGACCCACTCAATGGGGCTGAAGTTGCCAGAGTGACACATGGGGCATGACTGGAGCGGCGGGGGCGGGGAGCTCAGGCGAGCAAGGGGGGGCGGATGGCGGCGGCCAGGGCGGCGGGGCGGGGATCAGGCGAGCAGGGGGCGGATGGCGGCGGCCAGTGCAGCGGGGACGTCGGGGACGAGCAGGTGGCGGCCGTCGCGCACCACGTCCTGGCCGCTGACCACTACGGTGGTCACGTCAGCCGCGGTCCCGGCGAAGATCACCGACTCCAGTACGCCGCCCGCCCCGGCCTGCCGGGCTGCGTCCCCGGCCGGCCCGGGTTCTGCTGTCTCCCGGGACGGCCCGGCCAGCGGTCGCGTGCCCGCCAGCCGCGGCGTGTCCAACGAGACGGTGACCAGGTCGGCAATGGCCCCGGGCACGATCTCACCGGCGTCCGGCCAGCCCAGGCAGGCATGCCCGGCGCCGGTGGCCGCCGTGGCCAGCGCGGCCGCGGTGAAATGGCCGCGCTGGCCGGTCCGCAGCCGCTCGCCCAGTTCCACCAGGCGTGCCTCCTGCAACAGGTCGATGACGGCGTGGCTGTCGCTGCCGAGCGACAGCGAGCAGCCCGCCGCGGCCAGCGCCGCCCCGGGCGCGATCCCGTCGGCCAGGAACGCCTCGGTGGTCGGGCACAGGCAGGCGCAGGCGCGGCTGCCCCCGAGCAGCTGGGCGTCCTGCCAGCTGAGGTGGGTGGCGTGCACCATCGTGCTGCGCGGCCCGAGGGCCCCGGCCCGGTCGAGTACCTGAGCCGGGGTGGCGCCGTAGGCGGCGATGCAGGCATCGTTCTCAGCCGGCTGCTCGGACAGGTGCGCGTGCAGCGGGGCCCCGCAACTGTGGGACCAGGCGACCACCGGGTGCATCTGATCGGGCGGCACCGCCCGGACCGAGTGGATGGCCGCGCCGGCCCGGGCGTGCGGGACGATCACCCCGTGCGGGTCGCAGCCGAGCAGGCTGACCCGTTCCGCCCACCGGTCACCGTCCCCGTCGCCGAAGCGCAGCTGCGGGCCCGCCAGCGGGACACGGGCACCCTCGGCGGTGAGGCCGCCGGACAGGTAGCACGTGTCCAGGAGGGTGATCCGGATCCCGGCGTCCGCGGCGGCCTGGATCAGTGCCCGGCCCATCGCGTTCGGGTCGGCATACGGCGCGCCGCCGGGGCCGTGGTGCACGTAGTGGAACTCCCCCACGCAGGTCACCCCGGCCAGCGCCATCTCGGCGTAAACAGCGCGGGCCAGCTCCAGGTAGCTGTCCGGGGTCAGCCGGCCGGCCACCTGGTACATCAGCTCACGCCAGCTCCAGAACGTACCCTGGCCCGCCTCCGTCACTCCGCGCAGCGCGCGGTGGAAGGCGTGCGAGTGGGCGTTCGCGAGACCGGGTAGCGTCAGCCCGGCCAGCCTGACCGTTCCGGGCGGCACCGAGCCGGCGCTGCGACCAGGGGTGACGGCCCGGAACACGCCACCCGCCGCCTCGATCAGCACATCGGCCTCTACCTGGCCCGATCCGGGCCAGGCCAGTTCGGCGTGCCAGCGGTGCACCCCGGACTAGCCGGCCCCGGCACGGTCATGGTCCCGCCAGGTCGCGGAGCACGGCGGCCAGCGCGGTCACCCCGGCCGCGCAGTCCTCCGGGTCGGCGTGCTCGGCCGGGGCATGGGACACCCCGGTCGGGTTGCGCACGAACAGCATCGCGGTAGGCAGCCGGGCGGCGAGGATCCCTGCGTCGTGCCCGGCCCCGGTGGGTAGCACCGGGGCGGTGATCCCACGCCCGGCCAGCGCGCCCGCCAGCCGGGCCCGCAGCGCGCTATCGAACTCGACCGCCGGGGTGAACGACTCCTGCTGCCAGCCGAACGCCACCCGGTGCGCCTGGGCCGCCCCGGCCGCCGCGGTCAGCACCTGGTCAAGCGTGCCATCCAGCGAGCTGGTCTCGGGCGCCCGGACGTCCAGCCAGGCACGCACCGCCGAGCTCACCGCGTTAGCCGCGCCTGGCTCGGCAGCGACCTTGCCGATCGTGGCCAGCGTGCCGGCCTCGCAGGCGGCGTTCCGCGCGGCCAGCACGGTGTGGGCGTACGGCAGCATCGGGTCGGCCCGGTCGGCCAGCGCCGCGGTGCCCGCGTGATCGGCGCGCCCGGTGAAGTCCAGCCGCCAGCGGCCGTGCGGCCAGATGCTCTCGGCCAGGCCGATGGCAGCATCCAGGCCGGCCAGCTTGCGGCCCTGCTCGATGTGCAGCTCCACATAGCAGCCCAGGCTGGCCAGCAGCTCATCGTCGAGGCCCAGGCCAGCCGGGTCATGTCCGGCCGCGTGCATGGCCTCGCCGAGGGCGATCCCGCCGTTGTCCCGCAGCCCGCGGGCCGTGCCGGGGTCGATGGCGCCGGCCAGCAGCCGGCTGCCCAGGCAGGCCACGCCGAACCGGCCGCCCTCCTCTTCGGCGAAGGCGGCCACTACGACGGGCCGGGCCGGCCCGAAGCCCTCGGCGCGGAGCTGGTCGATGGCGGCGAAGGCGGATACCACCCCGAGCGGCCCGTCGAACGCCCCCCCATCCGGCACCGAGTCCAGATGACTCCCCACGGCGATGGCGGCAACTGATGCACCCACATCCCACCAGGCCCAGAGGTTCCCGTTGCCGTCAGCGTGGGTGCGCAGGCCCCGGTCCGCCGCGGCCCGCTCGAACCAGGCCCGGCACTCCAGCTCGGCCGGGGACCAGCAGAACCGCCGGTAGCCGCCGGTGCCCGCATCGCGCCCGATGGGCAGCAGCGATTCCCACAGGGCCGGGAACGTCGGCGCGGGCGGCGTGCTCATCGCTGCTGCATCGGGACGCGGACGCCGCGCTGCAAGGCCACCTCCTCCGCCTCCTCGTACCCGGCGTCCACATGGCGGATCACACCCATCCCGGGGTCGTTGGTGAGCACCCGCTCCAGTTTCTGCCCGGCGAGCGGCGTGCCATCCGCGACGCAGACCTGCCCGGCGTGGATGGACCGGCCGATGCCCACCCCGCCACCGTGGTGGATGCTCACCCAGGACGCCCCGGATGCCGTGTTGACCAGGGCGTTGAGCAGCGGCCAGTCGGCGATCGCGTCCGAGCCGTCGGCCATTCCCTCGGTCTCCCGGTAAGGGGAGGCGACCGAGCCGCAGTCGAGGTGGTCCCGCCCGAGCACGATCGGCGCGCTGACCTCGCCGCGCTGCACCATCTCGTTGAACCGGAGCCCGGCCAGGTGCCGCTCGCCGTAGCCCAGCCAGCAGATCCGCGCCGGGAGCCCCTGGAATCCGACCTTCTCCCGGGCCATCCGGATCCACCGGGCCATCGGCTCGTTGTCGGGGAACAGGTCGAGCATGGCGGCGTCGGTGGCGGCGATGTCCGCCGGGTCCCCGGACAGCGCCGCCCAGCGGAACGGTCCCTTGCCCTCGCAGAACAGCGGCCGGATGTAGGCGGGGACGAACCCGGGGAAGGCGAAGGCCCGGGTGTAGCCGCCCAGTTCCGCCTCGCCCCGGATCGAGTTGCCGTAATCGAAGACTTCCGCGCCGCCGTCCATGAACCCGACCATGGCCTCGACGTGCGCGGCCATGGACTCGCGGGCCCGCTCGGTGAAGCCGGCCGGGTCCTCGGCCCGGAGCGCGGCCATGTCCTCGAAGGGCACCCCGCGGGGCAGGTAGCTGAGCGGGTCATGCGCGGAGGTCTGGTCGGTGACGATGTCGATCGGCGCGCTGGCGGCCAGCATGGCGGGCAGGATCTCGGCCGCGTTGCCCAGCAGGCCGATGGACAGCGGCAGGCCGGCGTCCCGGGCGTTGGTGGCCCGCCGCAGCGCGTCCTGCGGGCTGTCCGCCGCCTCGTCGAGGTAGCCGTACTCGATCCGCCGGGCGATCCGGGACGGGTCGCAGTCGATGCAGATCACCACGCCGCCGTTCATGGTCACCGCCAGCGGCTGGGCCCCGCCCATGCCGCCGAGCCCGGCGGTCAGCGTGATGGTCCCGGTCAGCGAGCCGCCGAACCGCTTCGCGGCCACGGCCGCGAACGTCTCGTAGGTGCCCTGCAGGATTCCCTGAGTGCCGATGTAGATCCACGAGCCCGCGGTCATCTGGCCGTACATGGTGAGCCCGAGGGACTCCAGGCGGCGGAACTCCTCCCAGGTCGCCCACTGCGGGACCAGGTTGGAGTTGGCGATGAGCACCCGGGGCGCCCACTCGTGGGTGCGCATCACGCCGACGGGCTTGCCGGACTGGACGAGCAGCGTCTCGTCGTCCCGCAAGTCCTGCAGCGACGCGACGATCGCGTCGAAGGCGGCCCAGCTGCGGGCCGCCCGGCCGGAGCCGCCGTACACGATGAGCTGGTCGGGATGCTCGGCCACCTCGGGATCGAGATTGTTCATCAGCATCCGCATGGCCGCTTCCTGCGGCCAGCCCCGGCAGGACAGGGTGGTGCCGCGGGGGGCACGGACCGGTCGCGGGCCGGATGGGTCGGCGGCAGGCATCGCTGGCTCCTGGGTCGAGTCGAAAAGCAGGCTGCGAAAGGATCCGCTGTAGCCAGTTCATCATCTCGTGCTACCGGAGAAGCCACTGGGATAACAGACTCGCAGGCCAGGGACCGCCAGCAGCCACCAGGCGCCACAGACGAGCCCATCTAGCAGTGACGACTGGCACGTGCGACCACCGACCGGATCGCTGGCCTCGGGCTAACGGGCCCGGGGGCTGGACTGGCCGGTCAGTCCCGGGCCCAGCGCGTTATGGCGGCCTCGTCGATGTCGCCACCCAGGCCAGGCTGCCGCGGGACGGCCAGGCGGCCGTCGGCCCCGACGGCGAGCGGCTGAGCCAGGAAGAAATCGCGGCGCTGCGGAGTCCACCCCGGCGGGTCGTAGGGGAACTCGATGAACGGCCCGCCACCCACACCCGCCGCCACGTGCAGGTTCGCCAGCAGGCCCAGCCCGTTTGTCCAGGTGTGCGGGGTGAACCAGCGATGCCGCAGCAGTGCGGACTCGCCGACCGTCCGGGCCCGCAGCATACCGACGGCCAGCACCACGTCGGGCTGGACCACGTCGAGTGCATCCGCCTCGAGCGCGTCGAGCAACTCGCGCGGGGTGCGGGCCATCTCACCGCCGGCCACCCTGATCCCGGTCTGCTCGCGGAGCACCCGCATGTCCTCCAGTTGACCCTGGGGAAGCGGCTCCTCCAGCCAGAGGACACCAAGCTCACGCAGCTGAGACGCCAGCCGGCGGACCGCGGCGAGATCCAGGGCGCGCGAGATGTCGCCGGGCATCCGCCACCACTGGTTGAGATCGACCATGATCCCGATTCCGTCCCCGGCTGCCTCACGGGCCGCCCGGACCGCGGCGAGGCCGGCCGCGGCGTCGTCCCGCCCGATCCGGATCTTCACCGCGCGGAAGCCGGCCGCCACAGCGGCGAGCACGGACTCTGCCCGCTCAGCCGGGCTCCTGGCCTCGCCGAACGAGGCGTACGCGGGCAGGGCGTCCTGGGCGCCGCCGAACAGGGTGGCCACCGGGAGCCCCGCCACCTTGCCGACGATGTCCCACAGGGCGGCCTCCAGAGGCCAGAATCGGCCCGCGTGGAAGCTGATCGTCTCCAGCGTCCGCACGTGGCTGGCGATCTGGAGGGGGTCGCGCCCCAGGAACAGGTCCGCATACCCGGCGAAGCCCTCCATGGTGTCGCCGGAGCCGATCCCCGTCACGCCCTCGTCGGTGTCCACCCGGACCAGGGTGGCGTCGAAATACCGCCGCGGCACCGGATCCCAGGCGGCCCGGAAGGGGGGATCCAGCGGGAACCGCATCCTGTCCAGCCGGATCGCGGAGATCTTCATTGCGGCCCCTCTCTTCACTGGATAAACACTGATCGTGCCGCCTGCGGGCACGCCCATCCAGACCGGGGCAACCGACTTACGCGGAAAATCTCGGGTACATTCCGTGACGGCATCGGGATCGCATCGATCTTGCGGCTCCGGCAGACGGAAACTACGGTTCCCCCAGCCAGGAGATTCCGGACGGCGTGATCGCGCCACCAGACGACAGCCGGCGGACACGCAGCAGGCCAGGGCCCTGCGGCTACGCCACAGGGGGCTTCACGCTGTGACCAGGTACCTGCTGACACGCCTGGGGCTGGCCGTGGTCACCCTCTGGCTGCTCAGCGTGATCGTCTTCTTCGCGGGCCAGGTGGTGCCGGGCGACCCGGGCCGGGCCATCCTGGGGAATCTGGCGGATCCCCGGGCGGTACGGGCCCTCGATCATCAACTCGGCGTGGACCGCCCGCTGCTCACCCAGTACTGGTCATGGATCACCGGCTTGCTGCACGGCAACATGGGCGAGTCATACCAGTACCGGTCCGCGGTCGGGCCGTACGTCCAGGCCGCGCTGGTGAACTCGGTCAAGCTGGCCGCGCTGGCGTTCGTGATCGTGGTGCCGCTCGGCATTCTCGGCGGGGTGCTGGCCGCGCTCAGGTACGGCCGCGCCACCGACCGGGTCATCTCGGTGGTCGGGCTGTCCGCCGCCACGGTGCCCGAGTTCGTGTCCGGGATCGTGGTGATCATCATCTTCGCGGTCTCGCTCAAGTGGCTGCCCGTGTCGGCGTCGGCCGGGCCCGGCGCCTCGCCGCTGACCCAGCTTGATCACCTGATCCTCCCTGCGATACCTCTCGTTCTCATCCTGTTCGGCTACATTGCCCGCATGGCGAGAGCAGGCACGATCGAGGCGCTGGACGCCGACTACACGCGCACCGCCACGCTGAAGGGGCTTAAACCATCGGTGGTGATCCGCCGCCACGTGCTGCGCAACGCACTGCTGCCGACGATCACCGTGATCGCCACGCAGACCGGTTACCTGATCGGTGGCCTGGTGGTGGTGGAAACGCTGTTCAACTACCAGGGGATCGGGAACCTCATCTACAAGAGCGCGCAGGCCAAGGATTTCCCCATGCTCGAGGCGGGGGTGCTCACCATCGGCGTGGTCTACATGGTGGCCACGCTGATCGCTGACGCGCTGAGCACCGCGCTGAACCCGCGGCTCCGGCTGGGGGGCGGCGGATGACCGACATGGCGGTCGCCCCGGCCGCCGGGATAGCCGTCGCCCGGCCGGATCAGACGGGCGAACTGACCCCCTGGCGGCTGCTGCTGCGCCGGCCGACGTTCCTGGCCGGGGCGGTGATCCTGCTGTTCTGGGTGGCCTGCGCGATCTTCGGAAGCGTCATCGCCCCGCACAACCCGCTGGCCCAGCAGCTTCTCTCGACCAGCCAGCCGCCGTCCGGGGCACACTGGTTCGGTACCGATCAACTCGGCCGCGACGTGCTGTCCCGGGTCATTGTCGGGGCCAGGAGCATCCTGGCGATCGCGTTCGCGGCGACCGTGCTCAGCACCGTGCTCGGCACCATGCTCGGCCTGGTCATGGGCTATCTCGGCGGGATCGTCAACATCGTGGCCGGCCGGCTGGTGGAGGCCGCGCTGGCGCTGCCGGTCGTGATCGTCGCGTTCCTGTTCATCGTCGCGGTGGGGCCGTCCCCGCTGACCATCATCGTGGTCATCGGTCTCGTCTTCACCCTGCTGATAGCCCGCACGGTCCGGTCCACGGTGCTCGTGGAGAGCCAGCTCGACTACCTGGCCGCGGCCCGGCTGCTCGGCGAGAAGTCGGGCAGCATCATGCTCTTCGAGATCCTGCCCAACGTGGTGCCGGCCATCCTGGTCGAGTTCACGGTGCGGCTCGGGTACGCCATCTTCACCATCGCCACGCTGTCCTTCCTGGGCTTCGGCGTCCAACCGCCCACCCCGGACTGGGGGGCTGACATCGCGCACAATTACGTGACCCTCGGCGCGGGCTACTGGTGGATGACGCTGTTCCCGGCCCTGGCCATCGCCTCCCTGGTGATCGCGATCAACCTGTTCACCGACTCGATCGAGCAGGTGCTCGCGTCATGACCGCCACCGACGCATCCGCCGCCCCGGCCGGCCGCGGCGGGGCCGAGCCCACGCTGTCCGTCGGGCACCTGGATGTCGCGTACAAGGTGCGCAGCCGGGACCGGCTGGCCCTGCGCGACGTCTCGTTCGAGGTCGGGCGGCGCGAATCGTACGGGCTGGTCGGCGAGTCCGGGTCCGGCAAGTCCACCGTGGCTCTGGCCCTGACCAGATACCTGCCGCGTAACGGCCGGGTCAGCGCGGGAACGGTCAGCATCAACGGCGCCGACCCGCTGGCCATGAACGGCGCCGACCTGCGCCGCCTGCGCGCCCGCACCGTGTCCATGGTGTACCAGGAGCCCGGCAAGGCCCTGAACCCGTCGATCCGGGTCGGCCGCCAGGTCGCCGAGGTGTACGAGATCGCCGGCCTGCACCGCGCCGAGGCCGCCGATCGCGCCCAGGCGATGCTGCGCAAGGTGCAGATCGCCGACCCAGGGCGGGTCATGAGCCGGTACCCGCATCAGCTGTCCGGCGGGATGGCGCAGCGGGTCGTCATCGCGATGGCACTGGCCGCAGAGCCCGCGCTGCTCATCCTGGACGAGCCGACCACGGCGCTGGACGCCACGGTCGAGGCCGAGGTGCTCGACCTGGTGTCCGCGCTGCGCGCGGAGTTCGATACCTCGGTCCTGTTCATCAGCCACAACCTGGCCGTGATCGCCAAGATGTGCGACCGGGTGGGCGTGCTGTACGCGGGCGAGCTTGTCGAGGAGGGCCCGGCCCGCGAGGTGTTCGACGAACCGCGGCACCCGTACACGGTCGGGCTGCTGCGCTGCATCCCGCGCCGCGGGCAGCGCAAGGACCACGGCCGGCTGGACACCATCCCTGGTTTCCTGCCGCCCGCCGGGCACACGCTCACCGGGTGCGTGTTTGCCCCGCGCTGCCTGCTGGCCGAGGACCGCTGCCGGGAAACGCCACCCCCGTCCTTCCAGGTCGGGGCGGGCCGGACCGCCCGCTGCTACCGGCATGACGTGGCCCCGAGCCTGCCGCGCGCCACGCCGGGGGACGAGCCGCTGCCCGGGCCTGCGGCCAGCGCCGAGACCCTCATTCAGCTGGCCAGGCTGTCCAAGACCTTCGGTGCCCGTGGTTCCCGTGGTGAGCAGGTGCACGCGCTCACCGGGGTGGACCTGGAGCTGGAGCGGGGCGAGACGCTGGGGCTGGTCGGGGAGTCGGGCAGCGGGAAAACCACGCTGGCCCGGGTGCTGCTCGGGCTGCTGCCGCCGGATCCTGGCGCCACCGTGGAGCTGGCCGGCCAGCCACTGCCCGCCGATGTCCGCCGCAGGCCGCGCAGCCAGCTCAAGGCCGTCCAGATCGTGTTCCAGAACCCGGACTCGGCGCTCAACCGGCGACACACGGTGCGGCGGCTGATCAGCCGCCCGCTGACCCGGCTGGCGGGCCTGTCCGGCGAGCGGCTGCGGGCCCGGCTGGCCGAGCTGATCACCTCGGTCCGGCTTGAGGACCGCCATCTGGCGATGCGCCCCAACCAGCTGTCCGGCGGCCTCAAGCAGCGGGTGGCGATCGCCCGGGCCTTCGGCAGCGGCCCCGCCGTCGTGGTCTGCGACGAGCCCACCTCCGCGCTCGACGTGTCGGTCCAGGCGGCCATCCTGAACCTGCTCGCCGACCTGCAGGCGGGCGAGCAGGTGAGCTACCTGTTCATCTCTCACGACCTGGGCGTGGTGCGCTACCTGTCGGACCGCATCGCCGTGCTCTACCTCGGCAAGGTGATGGAGGTCGGGCCGGCCGAGCGGGTCTTCTCCGGTCCGCACCACCCGTACACCGAGGCGTTGCTTTCCGCGGTGCCGAGCCTGGACGGGCAGCGCGCGGACCGGATAAAGCTCACCGGTGAGATCCCGTCCGCGACCAGCCTGCCGACGGGATGCGTGTTCCATACCCGGTGCCCGCGACGGCTGCCCAGCGGGATCTGTGAGTCGGAAGAGCCGCCGCTGCGCGAGGTCGAGCCGGGCCACCGGATGAGTTGCCACATTCCGCTCGAAGAGCTGCAGAACCTGCAACGCGCCGGACAGCCCACGTGACACCGGCCAGCAGCGGCAATAGCGTTTTTCGAATCGCGCGCGAGGCGCGGGCTCCAGGAGAGGAACCGAGTGAACGCCGACAATCGCCGACTTGGCCGGCTGCGGTCAGATCAGGGTGAGATAGCAAACCACGTGATCGACGAGTTCGCGGCGGGCCGGATGTCCCGGCGGGACTTCATCCGTCGCGGCACGATCGTGGGCATATCGCTGCCGGTGCTGGGCGCCGTGATCTCCGCTTGCGGTAGCTCGGGCAGCCCGTCGTCATCCAGCAGCAGCACGGCCGCAGGCAAGGCCGGCGCCACCATCAAGGCGGCCATCATCGTGCCCACGGGGGCGATCAACCCGGTGACCGTGGCTGACCAGGGCGGCCTGGACATGCTCGGGCAGACCGGCGAGTACCTGTGCCTGTCTGACCAGCACCTGACGCTGCGTCCGGTGCTCGCCGAAAGCTGGACGCCCAACACCAAGGCGGACGTGTGGACGTTCAAGATCCGCCAGGGCGTCACGTTCCACAACGGCCACCCGCTCACCGCCGACGACGTGGTGTACACCTACAAGCTGCACACCAACCCCAAGAACGGGTCCAGCGCGCTGTCCGCGTTCGGCGGGGTCCTGGTCCCCTCCGGCGTCAAGAAGGTGGACAACTTCACCGTCGAGTTCCACCTGGCCGCGCCGAACGGCCACTTCCCGTACCTGACGTCGTCCGACAACTACAACATGATCATCCTGCCGAACGGCTATGACCCGGCCAAGTGGCAGAGCACGTTCGTCGGCACCGGCCCGTTCGTCCTGAAGAGCTACACGGTCAAGCAGGGCGCCACGTTCGCCCGCAACGAGAAGTACTGGGGAACCAAGGCACTGCCCGCGGCCACCGAGTTCACCTTCTATGACCAGCAGACGCCGCAGATTCTCGCGCTCACCGGCGGGACGGTGGACGTGGTGGGGCAGTTCTCGGTGGCCGGCGGCCAGCAACTGCTCAACGGCAGCTACAACGTCATCCGGCTCAAGTCGAGCGCGCACCGCGAGCTCTCAATGCGCACCGACCAGTCCCCGTTCACCGACGCGCGGGTGCGCCAGGCGATCGCGCTCAGCCTCGACCGGCCCGCTATCGTCCACGCGCTGTTCAAGGGCTACGCGGACCTCGGCAACGACAGCCCGTTCGCACCGGTGTTCCCGTCCACCAACACGACCGTCGCCCAGCGGGCCCAGAACATCGCCAAGGCGAAGTCGCTGCTGTCCGCGGCGGGCCACCCGTCCGGGTTCTCGACTCAGCTGATCGGCAACGACGTGCAGGAGATCGGCGAGTACGCGCAGATCGTGGCTCAGGCGGCGAAGGCCATCGGGGTGAACATCAGCGTCAAGATGGAGGCCTCGTCCGCCTATTACGGCAAGGCCACGTTCGGGAACTCGGACTGGCTCGACGCCACCATGAGCCTGGTCGACTACGGGCACCGCAGCGTGCCGAACGTGTTCCTGACCGCGCCGCTGGAGACGATCAACGCCAAGGCCGGCACCGGGCCATGGAACGCGGCGCACTTCAGCAACTCGCAGTACGACAAGCTGGCGCAGCAGTACGTCGCGGCCATCGACCTGTCCTCGCAGAAGCAGATCGCCGGTCAGATCGAGACCCTGCTACTCAACGAGACCCCGATCATCTTCGGGTACTTCTACAACTACCTGTCGGCGACGGCGAAGAACGTGACCGGTGCGTACCCGACCGCCATCGGCCACATCTTCCTCAACCAGGCGGCCAAGAGCTGACCGCCACCGCGACGCCGAGGGCTCTGCACTCGGCCGCGGACCTGGGCCCTGGGCTGATCACCGAGATCGCCCGGGGCCGCGGCGTCCGGATCGTGCCCGGCTTGCGCGAAGCGGTGCGAGAGCGGTGCCAGCAGGCCCGTACGGTCCTCCGCCAGGGTGCAGCGGTGTACGGGGTGAACACCGGCATGGGCACGCTGTCGGATATCCGGCTCACCGAGCAGCAGCAACGCTCCCACCAGCGGAACCTGCTGCTCGCCCGGGCGACGGGAGGCCCGCCGTGGCTGGATCCGGCCGAGGTGCGGGCTCTGTTCGCCGTGCGGCTGCGCACCTTCCTGTCCGGCGACGCGGGCGTGTCCGCGGAACTGTGCCAGCGTCTGGTCGGCCTGCTGGACGAGGGCATCATCCCGGCCGTGCCCCGCGACGGCTCGGGCAGTGCGGGCGAGATTATCCCGCTGGCGCACGCGTTCGGCCCGCTGGCCGGGATCGGCGAGGTGCTCGACGCCGGCGGGATGACCCAGCCGGCCGCGGCTGCGCTCAGTGAGCGCGGTCTCGAGGTCTTCTCCCTCGGGCCCAAGGAAGGAATCGCGCTGCTCGCCGGCGTGCCGGGCGCAACCGCGCTGTCCGTGCTGCGCGCGGCTGAGGCCGGCCAACTGGCCCGCCGGATGGAGGCTGCGGCGGCGCTGTCGATCGTGGCCGCGCGCGCACCCACCGATCCGTACCAGGCGGAATGCGCCCGCGGCGACGGCCTCCTCGGCGAGGTTCTCGGCCGTATCCGGCGGGCAATCGGCGCGGCCACGGATCCGCGCCACCTCCAGGCGGCGGCCTCGTTCCGCGTTGCCGGGCCGGTCCTGGCCCACCTGCTGCGCGCCCGCGATGGCCTGGCGGCCGCGGCCGGGCGGGCCCTCGGCGGCGTGACCGACTCCCCGGCGTTCCTCGGTGGCCGGTTCGTCGGGACCGCCGGGTTCCACGGAATCGACCTGTCCGCCTGCTGCGACCAGCTCACCGCGGCGCTCACCCACGCCGCGGAGGTGTCCGCGGCGCGGACTCACCGGCTGCTCGACCCCGCGGCCACCGGCCTGCCCGCCCAGCTCGCCAGGACACCCGGACCGGAGACCGGCCTGGTCACCGTGCACAAACGGGCCGCCGGCGAGGTGCATGCGATGCGCCGGCTCACGCTGCCCGCCGCGGTCGGGCTCATCGAGACCTCAGGTGGCCAGGAAGACGTGCAGTCCTTTGCCTGGGAGGCGGCCGAGTCGCTCCGCCAGGCGCTGCACCGGGCCGCGGCGGTTACCGCCTGTGAGCTACTCACCGCCTACCAGGCGATCGCGCTCTCCGGGCGGCCCTCACCCGCCGGATGCCGAGACGTGCTGGGCGCGCTAACCGCCGCCATCGGCCCCATCGAGAAAGACCGTCCCTTCGGCGCCGACATCGAGCGGCTGGCCACCGCGACCTGGCCCTCGGCGTAGCTGGCCCGCCGGGCGGCACGAGGGACGGTCCGGCCCGGCGCCCCGGCAACTGGAATAATAGGTATGGGCACGGGGGTTGAACCGTCGCTACCGGCGCGAACGCTTACTGCTGGCGAGTGGGCCCGGATGCGCGCACACGCGCAGAACCGCGCCGGTGTGCGGACGCGCGCTGGCCCGGAGAGCCGCGCGGACGCCGAGTACCGCGGACCCGCACAACTCCCTGAACCGCACACTTCCTGGGGCACCCATCATGACGGTTGAGATCGACGAGCAGAACGAGGCCCACGGTCACGAGCACAAGGACGTGTCCGGTGGCTGGCTCCGGCCTGCCGTGTTCGGCGCCATGGACGGGCTGGTGACCAACGTCTCCCTGATCGCGGGCGTGGGCGCGGGGGTCGGCGCCTCCGGCGGGTCCCCGCAATTCATCGTGCTCACCGGCCTGGCCGGGCTGGCCGCCGGCGCGTTCTCGATGGCGACCGGCGAGTACGTCTCGGTCTCCTCCCAGAACGAGCTCATCCAGGCGGAGGTCCGCAAGGAAGCGCACGAGCTCAAGCACAACGCGGTCTCCGAGCAGATGGAACTGGCGGCCAGCTTCCGCCGCCAGGGGGTGGACGCGGACCTGGCCGACCAGGTCGCGGAGCAGATCTCGGCGCACCCCGAGCAGGCCCTGGGCGTGCACGTCCGCGAGGAACTGGGCGTGGACCACCACGACCTGCCCTCGCCGTACACCGCGGCCGGCGCGTCGCTGGTCACGTTCTCGGCCGGCGCGCTGATCCCGCTGCTGCCCTACCTCCTCGGGCTCGACAACCTGGCCGTGGCGCTCGGCCTGGCCGCGGTGGCCGCGTTCGTCGGCGGCGGCCTGGTGGCCCGGCTCACCGACCGGCCGTTCCTGCGCGGTGCGCTGCGGCAGCTCGTCCTGGGTGGCGTCGCCGCCGGGATCACGTTCCTGATCGGCAGCGCGGTCGGCGCCGGAGTGTCCTGATCACCAGGCGTCCGGCCCGAACGCGTCGTCCTCGTGGCCGCCCGGCGTGGACAGCAGTTTCAGGTCTGACTCCACCATCATCGTGATCAGCTCGCCGAAGCCGACCTTCGGCTCCCAGCCGAGCCGCCCCGCCGCCTTGGCCGGGTTCGCGCACAGCTGGTCCACCTCGGCCGGGCGGACGAACGCCGCGTCCACCGTGATGTGCTCCCGCCAGTCCAGGCCGGCCACGGCGAACGCCCGCTCGACCAGGTCCTCGACGCTGTGCGTGACCCCGGTGCCGACCACGTAGTCCTCGGGCTCGTCCTGGGCCAGCATGAGGTGCATGGCGCGGACGTAGTCGCCGGCGAAACCCCAGTCCCGCCGGGCCCACAGGGTGCCCAGCCGCAGCTGCCGCTCCAGGCCCAGCTTGATCTTGGCCACGCCCAGGGACACCTTGCGGCTGACGAACTCGGCCCCGCGCCGGGGGGACTCATGGTTGAACAAGATCCCGGAGACGGCGTACATCCCGTAGGACTCACGGTAGTTCTGGGTCAGGAAGTGCCCGTACGCCTTGGCCACGCCGTACGGGCTGCGCGGGTGGAACGGCGTCTGCTCGGTCTGCGGGGTCTCCCGCACCTGGCCGAACATCTCCGACGAGGACGCCTGGTAGAAGCGGATCTGCCCGCCCCGTGGGGTGCGCGACCCGCTGATCCCGCTGCACACCCGGATCGCCTCCAGCACCCGGAGCACGCCCAGGCCGGTGACCTCCCCGGTCAGCTCGGCCTGCTGCCAGGACATCGGCACATAGGAGATCGCGCCCAGGTTGTAGACCTCGTCGGGCGCCGTCCGCTCCACCGCCGAGATCAGGCTGCCCTGGTCCAGCAGGTCACCACGGACCAGCCGGACCTCGCCGAGCAGCTGGCGGACCCGGCGCACCCGGGGGTTGGACTGCCCGCGGACCAGGCCCCACACTTCATACCCCTGGGCCAGCAGGTACTCCGCCAGGTAACTACCGTCCTGCCCGGTGATCCCGGTGATCAGCGCACGCCTCGTCAGGGGATCCTCCGTCCCAGCCATCCGGGCCACCGCGGAGCCCCGGATGGTGCCGGTCAGGGCGGGGCCTGGCTGATACCACCTCAGGCTATGTCGGCGCAGCTTACCGGCCAGGCCGGCCACGCCGTCGCGGATGGCCAGCGGCCAGGTGTCCCGGACCCGGGCACCTCTTATACCGGATGGTAATGTTCGCTGCCTAACCGGCCACGCGGGCGGCCCGGGGACTTGGGGGGCCCGCCCGTGAGCGAGAGGTACGGACCTGCCTGATGATCACGGATCAGCCGCTGCGCATCGCGCTGCTGTCCTACCGCAGCAAGCCGCACTGCGGCGGCCAGGGCATCTACCTCCGCCACCTGTCCCGGGAACTGCACGCGCTGGGGCACCATGTGGAGGTGCTCTCCGGGCAGCCCTACCCGGACCTGGAGCCGGGGCCGGTGCTCCGCCCGGTGCCGAGCCTGGACCTGTACGCCGACGAGAACCCGTTCCGCACGCCCCGGCTCAGCGAGTACCGGGACTGGATCGACGTGCTCGAATTCGGCTACATGAAGACGGGCGCGTTCCCTGAGCCGCTGACCTTCAGCCTGCGCGCGCTGCGCGCGCTGCGCGCCCGCCGCGCCGACTTCGACCTGGTGCACGACAACCAGGTGCTGGCCTACGGCCTGCTCGGGCTGGCCCGCCTCGGCCTGCCCCTGGTGACCAGCATCCACCACCCGATCAGCGTGGACCGGCGGATCGAGCTGGACTCCTCGCGCGGCTGGGCCCGGGTGGGCAAGTGGCGCTGGTACTCCTTCGTCCGGATGCAGGCCCGGGTGGCCCGCCGGGCCGGCCCGGTCCTCACCGCGTCACAGGCCTCGAGGGCAGACATCTGCCGCGATTTCGGGGTCAACCCGGACCAGGTGCACGTGATCCCGCTCGGCGTGGACACCCGGCTGTTCCATCCCCGGCAGACGGCGCGGGTGCCGGGCCGGATCGTGACGGTGGCCAGCGCTGACTCGCCGCTCAAGGGCGTCGGCACGCTGCTGCAGGCGGTGGCCAAGCTCACCGTGGAACGGGACGCGGAGCTGACCGTGGTCGGCAGGCCCGCCTCCGGCGGCTCGACCGAACGGCTGGTCGGCGACCTGGGGCTGGGCGACCGGGTCCGGTTCGTTCACGGGATCAGCGACGAGGAACTGGCCGACCTGGCCGCCAGCGCCGAGATCGCCGTGGTGCCCTCGCTGTACGAGGGCTTCTCGCTGCCCGCCGTCGAGCACATGGCGTCCGGGACCCCGCTGGTGGCCAGCCGGACCGGCGCGCTGCCCGAGGTCACCGGGGACGCCGCCGTGCTGGTCGAGCCGGGCAATGCCGACGCGCTCGCCGCGGCCCTGCGGGACCTGCTCGACTCGCCCGGGGAGCGGGCCCGGCTCGGCGCCGCGGCCTGGCAGCGGGTGCAGGAACGGTTCGCCTGGCCGGCCGTGGCCCGGGCCACGGTGGCCCAGTACCGGGAGGCGATCGACCGCTTCCCCCGGCCCGCCGGGTCCGGGCCAGGCCGCGCTCCCGGGGACGGGGCAGGCCAGGCGGCGGCATGCTGACCGTGGACTTCGAGCGGTTCCCGGTCGGCCCCGGCGACCGCGTCCTCGACCTGGGCTGCGGGGCCGGGCGGCATGCCTTCGAGGCGCTGCGCCGCGGCGCGTCCGTGCTCGCGCTGGACGCGGACGAGGCGGAACTGCGCGGGGTGGCGGCCATGACCGCGGCCATGCTGGACGCGGGCGAGGTGCCCGCGGGCACTGCCGCCGCGGCGGTCCGCGGCGACGCCACTGCCATGCCGTTCCCGGACGGCAGCTTCGACCGGGTCATCGCGGCCGAGGTCCTGGAGCACATCCCGGCCGACCAGCACGCGCTGCGGGAGATCGCCCGGGTGCTGCGGCCCGGCGGCCGGCTGGCCGTCACGGTGCCCGCGTGGCTGCCGGAGCGGGTCTGCTGGGGGCTGTCCGAGGGCTACCACAACACTCCCGGCGGGCATGTCCGCATCTACACCCGGCGGGAGATGGAGGCGAAGCTGGCGCAGGCCGGGCTGCAGCCCGGCGGGCACCACCACGCGCACGGCCTGCACTCGCCGTACTGGTGGCTCAAGTGCGCGGTGGGCGTGCACGACGACGGACATCCGCTGGCCAAGGCCTACCACCGGCTGCTGGTCTGGGACATCATGAAGCGCCCGGCGGTCACCCGGCTCGCGGAGCAGGCGCTCAACCCGCTGATCGGCAAGAGCCTGGTGGTCTACGCGGAGAAGCCCCCCGCGGCGGTCGCCGCCCCGGACATCCCGGTCACCGAGCGGGCGCACGCCCTTGCCTGACTTCCTGGCCGGCCCGGTCCCGGGTACCCGGGTGCCCGCGCTGCCCGGCATCCTGAGCGCCAGGGAGGTGCGGGCCACCGCGGAGCACATCGCCGCCCGGCAGGAACCGTCGGGGGCGATCGGCTGGCCGGACGGCCACACCGACGCCTGGGATCACGTGGAATGCGCCATGGCCCTGTCCGCCTGCGGGCTGTCCGGCCCGGCCCGGCGCGCCTACGACTGGCTGCGGGCCGCCCAGCGGCCGGACGGGTCGTGGCCGAAGCGGACCGAGGCGGGCCGGGTGACCGACGCCGCGGCCGAGAGCAACCAGGCGGCCTACGTCGCGGTGGGCACCTGGCACGAGTTCCGGCTGACCGGGGACGAGGCGTTCCTGGCCCGGATGTGGCCGACGGTGCGCCGGGCCATCGAGTTCGCGCTGGGCCTGCAGACGCCGCGCGGGGAGATCCTCTGGCAGCGCACGGCGGACGGCGCC
Source organism: uncultured Actinomycetes bacterium (assembly GCA_963829725.1). Classification (GTDB taxonomy): domain Bacteria; phylum Actinomycetota; class Actinomycetes; order Streptosporangiales; family Streptosporangiaceae; genus RYN-230. The sequence goes on from CAWHJW010000008.1 coordinate 123,215, forward strand.
CCGGCCAGCTACGCGCTGCTGACCGGGTGCTCCAGCACCTACCAGAGCCTGTACTACGCGGCCCGGCTGGCCCAGCAGGTGGGTGAGCCGCAGCCGGGCTGGGAACTCGCCGCCGCCCGGCTCGGCCACGTGATCGCCTGCCATCCCGAGGCGTTCGCGGACAAGAGCGAGTTCTCGATGGACTGGTACTACCCGGTGCTGGCCGGGCCGGTCCGCGGCCCCGCCGCGCTGGACCGGCTGGACGCCGGGTGGGACGAGTTCGTCGTCCCGGGGATGGGCGTGCGCTGCGTCCGTGGTGAGCCCTGGGTCACCGGCGCCGAGACCTGCGAGCTGGTCATGGCGCTGGACGCGGTCGGGGATCACGACCGGGCCCGCCGGGTGTTCGCCGAGGTCCAGCACCTGCGGGACTCCGGCGGTGGCTACTGGACCGGCTGGCAGTTCGTCAACCGGGCCCATTTCCCGGCCGAGCGGAGCACCTGGACGGGCGCGGCGATGATCCTGGCCGCCGACGTGCTGTCCGGCAGCACCCCCGGCTCCGGGCTGTTCCGTGAGGTGCCGGCCCCGCTGACCCTGCCGGACGCCGTGCCGGGCTGCCTGGCCGGAGCCTGCCCGGACGGCCGCTAGCGGCCGGCCCGCTGCCGGACCCGGCCCGGCCGCGCGCTAGCGGCCGGCCCGCTGCAGGACCCGCAGTGAGCCGTGCACGGCGGCCTCGGTGAAATCGCCGCTCTCCAGCGCCTGCCGGTAGATGTGATAGGGGGCCTGGCCGCCGTCCGCCGGGTCCGGGAACACGTCGTGGATGGCGAGCGCCCCGCCCGGCACGACCCACCGGGACCAGTTCGCGTAGTCGGCCTGGGCGGCCGCCTCGGTGTGCCCGCCGTCGATGAACAACATGCCGAGCGGGCTCTGCCACACCGCGGCCACCTGCGCGGACCGGCCGACGATGGCGATCACGCTGGCCTCCAGCCCGGCCGCCGCCAGCGTGGCACGGAACCCGGGCAGCGTGTCCAGCTGCCCGGTCCGCTCATCGACCAGGGACGTGTCGTGGTACTCCCAGCCCGGCTGGTTCTCCTCCGAGCCGTAGTGGTGGTCCACGGTGATCACCACCTGCCCGGCCTGCCGGGCCGCGGCAGCCAGGTAGATGGTGGACTTGCCGCAGTAGGTGCCGATCTCCAGGACCGGCCCGAGCCGGGCGTAGGCCGCCGCGGTCTCGTACAGCGCCAGGCCTTCCCCGGGCGGCATGAACCCCTTCGCCGCCTCGGCCGCCGCCCGCAGGTCCGCGGGCATCGGCCCGGCCTGGGTGATGCTGCTGCCCCGGTTCATCGGTGCACCTTCCCTTCCGTCACGTGCTGTACTGCCGTAGGTACCGGATGCCGGGCGAGGAAGGCGAAGTGAGGCTAGCCCGCACCCGGCCACCGCCTGGCGCAGGCCAGCTGCGCAGGTCAGCGTCCTGGTTCCTGCAGTTCCACCCGGTTCCCGGCCGGGTCGGCCAGGAACGCCTGCCGCCCGGTGCCGACCCCGACCGGGTCGGTGATCTCGACACCCTGGGCGCGCAACTCGGCCACCACGGCGTCCAGGTCGGTCACGGCCAGCGCGAAGTGCTGCCCGAGCGGGGGCGGGGTGTCCGCCTCGATGAGGTGGATCTGCTGAGCGCCCGCGTCGAGCCAGGCCCCGCCGAAGCTGAAGGCAGGCCGGTCGGGGCGCTCGGTCAGGCCGAGAACCCGGGTGTAGAAGTCCAGTGCCGCCGGGACGTCGCGCACATTCAGCGACACATGGTGCAGCCCGTCAGGTTTCATGACAGCAGTCTCGCAAGGCTGCCCGCCTCCCGGCCAGCCCAGGCGCGGGCCTCACCCGGCGGCCGGATCGGCGACGCGGCCGAGGAACAGCGGCAGGCCGCTGGCGGCCTCGGTGATGGCGTACAGGAACGGGCGGTCCACGATCACCTCGACCGGCGGGCCGCCGAACACGGCGCGGGAGAGGGCCATCGTCACGGCCGTGGCCGCGGCCGCCTCGGTGCCCCGCTCGTCCACGTCGATATACGCCTTATGCACCACCCGGCTGATGTGCAGCGGCTCCGCGGCGGTGATGCCGCCGAAGTCGGCATCCCGCGTGAACGCCAGCCGCGCGCCCAGCGCGGTCAGCACGGGCCCGAGGTCCAGGGCCGAGGTCATCCGGAACTTCGGCAGCACCAGCCTCACCTGGTGCGGGCTCAGCTCGCCGCCCGCCCGGCCCGCCGGCCCGGCCGCCCCGCCCGTCGCATCGGCCGGGCCGCCCGCCGGCCCGCCGGCCAGGCCGGCCACGCCACCGGCCGCCAGCCGGTCCCCCAGCGGCGCCAGGCCGCCGTCCGGCAGCACGATCAGCATGGCCAGCCGGCCGCCGGCGTACGGCAGCTCGACCACCTGGTAACCGTCCCCGCGCAGGTAGCGCAGCCGGGCCGCCAGGCGCATCAGCGGCACCTCGACGGCCCGGCCCGGCTCCGGGTAGAACGGCCCGTCCGCGGTGGCGGCCTCCGGGAACGGGCGGGCCCAGGCCGCTTTCAGGTACACCGCGCTGGCCAGCACCAGCCGGGTGGCGGCGGTCACCGCGCTGGGCGGGAGCAGGCCGGTGATCTTCCCGGCGGTCTGCTCCGCGATCAGCGCGTTGATCTCCTCCCGGGCCGCCCCGGCCGCCCGCTGGAAGTCGGTGTCGTGCACCGACACCAAGGCCAGCCCGGCCAGCGCGGCGGTGAACTCCGGCCGCAGCGGCAGCCCGGACTGGACCCACATGGTGGCGGGGGCGCGCAGCGTGAGCGGGCCGGAGGCCAGCCCGTCCAGCACGGCCGAGGTGGCCCGCAGGCTGTCCGCCGCCTGCTCCGGCCCGGCCAGCCCCAGCGCCGCGGCCAGCTCAGCGGCGGTGCCGCCGCGGGCGCCGAGCAGCGCCAGCCGCAGTGCGGTGGCGATGCTGGCCGGGGAGAGGACCAGGTTGCCCTGCCCCCCGAGCCGCTGGTAGAGGCGGGCACCGAACGCGTCGTCAGCGGCCAGGCTAGGCACGGGCCAGGGCCGCCAGCCGGGTGAGCGCCTCGCGCAGCACCTCTTCTTTCTTGCAGAACGCGAACCGTACCTGGCTGCTGCCCGCCGCCACATCGTCGTAGAAGACGGCGCTGGGGATGGCGACGACGCCGGCCCGGCCGGCAGCGCGGCGCAGAACTCCATCCCGTTGGTCTCGCCGAGCGGGCGGATGTCGGTGGTGACGAAGTAGGTGCCGGCCGGCCGGTACACCTCGAAGCCCGCCTCGGCCAGACCGGCGCACAGCAGGTCCCGCTGGCCGCGCAGGCCCGCGCGGAGCGAGGCGAAGTAGGCGTCGGGCAGGGCCAGCGCCTTGGCCACCGCGTACTGGAACGGCCCGCCGGTGACGTAGGTGAGGAACTGCTTGACGGTGCGCACCGCCGTCACCAGTTCCGGGGTGCCGGTCACCCAGCCGATCTTCCAGCCGGTGAACGAGAACGTCTTGGCCGCGGAACTGATCGTCACGGTGCGCTCCCGCATTCCCGGCAGCGAGGCGACCGGCACGTGCTCGCCCTCGAAGACCAGGTGCTCGTACACCTCGTCCGACACCACCAGCAGGTCCCGCTCGCAGGCCAGCGCGGCGATCTCGGTAAGTTCCTCCCGGCTGAACACCGCGCCGGTCGGGTTGTGCGGGGAGTTCAGCAGGATGAGCCGGGTGCGCGGGGTGACCGCGGCCCGCAGCGCGCCCAGGTCCGGCCGGAACCCGGGCGGCCGCAGCGTGACCGGGACCCGGGTGCCGCCGGCCATGGCCACGCAGGCGGCGTAGGAGTCGTAGTACGGCTCGAAGGCGATGACCTCATCGCCCGGCTCCAGCAGCGCGAGGAGCGCGGCCGCGATGGCCTCGGTGGCGCCCGCCGTCACCAGCACCTCGGTGTCCGGGTTCACCTCCAGCCCGTAGAACCGCTTCTGGTGGGCGGCCACGGCGTGCCGCAGTTCCGGGATGCCGGGGCCGGGCGGGTACTGGTTGCCCCGGCCCTCCAGGATGGCCGCGGCGGCCGCCTCGGCGATCTCGGCCGGCCCGTCGGTGTCCGGGAAGCCCTGGCCCAGGTTGACCGACCCGGTGGCCAGGGCCAGCGCGGACATCTCGGCGAAGATGGTCGTGCCCATCCCGGTCAGGCGCCGGTTCAGCAGCGGGCGGCGCAGCGGGCCGCGGGGCAGCGGAGTTGATTCCACGCTGCCATCAGATCACGCCCGCCTGGCCGGCGTGCGCCCCGGCGGCCCCTCCCCGGCGGCCGGGGCCGTGATTTACGCTGCGGGCATGCACCCCAGCATGGAAGATCCGGCCGCCCGCCGCCCGCCCGCGCGCTACCTGGTCGCGCTGGGCCAGCTACCGGTCAGCCCGGACCCGGCGGTGAACCTGGGCCGGGTGCGCACCGCCCTGGGCCGAGCGGGCCGGGATGGCCTGGGGGCGGATCTGGCCATCTTCCCTGAGGCGACCCAGGCCCGGTTCGGCACCGACCTGCAGGCGATCGCCGAGCCGCTGGACGGCCCGTTCGGCGCGGGCCTGGCCGACGCGGCCCGCGGCGCCGGGGTGTCGCTGGTCGCCGGGGTGTTCGAGCCGGCCCCGGACGGCCGGGTGTACAACACCGCGGTGGCCTACCGCCGGTCCGGGGAGCGGGCTGCCGCCTACCGCAAGATCCACCTGTTCGACTCCCTGGGCGAGACCGAGTCCAAGGTGGTCGCGCCGGGGTCCGAGCCGGTGCTGGCCGACCTGGGTGGCCTGCGGGTGGGGCTGCTGACCTGCTACGACATCCGGTTCCCGGAACTGGCCCGGGACCTGGTGGCTCGCGGCGCCGACCTGCTGGCGGTGCCCGCCGCCTGGGCCGCGGGCCTGTTCAAGGAGGAGCACTGGGTGACCCTGGTCCGGGCCCGGGCGATCGAGAACACGGTGTGGGTGGCGGCGGCCGGCCAGGTGCCCGACCCGGATTCCCCGCCGACCCGGGCGCCCACCGGGATCGGCCGGAGCATGCTGGTGGACCCGATGGGGACGGTGCGGCTGGACCTGGGCCCGTACCCGGGGCTCGCGGCGGGCGAGGTGGACACCGGCTTCACCGCCGAGGTACGGGACCGCCTCCCCTGCCTGGACCACCGCCGCCCCGACGTCTTCAGCTGACCCGCCCGCCTCACCCTCGCCACCCCGCCCGCCTCACCCTCGCCACCCCGCCCGCCTCACCCTCGCCACCCCGCCCGCCCGCGCCCCGCACGCTTGGACCCCTGGACCACCGGGACCCCAGCCCCCGCACCCCGGACCCCTCCCGGGGCTCGTGATCATGACTTAGGTGTCGTTACAACGACACCTAAGTCATGATCACGAGCGTGAGCGCCCCGGGCACCAGGAACATCTGTCTCATCTGTACTGGTGGTCACTCGGGTCACGGCGGAGCGGAAGCGATCCGGGCAGAGTCGGTGAGGATGAGGATGGCGGGACTCAGGGGGAACCTGGGGATGGCGGGGACCGTGGGGAAACGGGATGGGGATGGGGCAGGGGGAGGGGGAGGAGGGAGGGGAAATGGGGGCTAGGAGGCGGCCAGGTGGTCGGCGCCGTACATGTCCAGGACGGCGGTGCGCAGGCTTTCCCGCTCCTCCGCGCTGACCCGCTCCACGAACCTCAGCATGGTGATGTGCTCGTCCCCGCCGGACCGCAGCACCTCGGCCATCAGCCGGGCGTCGTGCTCCTCGCGGGACTCGGACGGCCAGTACCGCCAGGCCCGGCCGTGCTTCTCCCGGCGCAGCACGCCCTTGCCGTACAGGATGTTCATGACCGTCATCACGGTGGTGTAGGCGACGGGGCGGTTATAAGACAGCCGCTCGCGGACCTCCCGGACCAGGTAGGCCCGATCACTGGCCCACGCCACGTCCATGATCGCGGACTCGAGCTCACCGAACTCGCGCACTTTCCGCCACCTCCTGGTCACCCATGTTAGGCATCGGCGGCCGCGGGCCAGTTGAAGCGCTTCCGCCCGGAGGAGGAAATTGTCACTGCGTGCTTAATTCGTAATCCGGCGGCCCGGCCCGGTTACGGCACGGGCCCGGCCCGGTTACGGCACGCGGCCCGGCCCGGTTACGGCACCGGGCGCTCCGGACTCGGCACCTGCCCACCCCGGCGGTGGCGGCGGACCAGCCAGAACGCCACCACGGCGAGCACGGCGGCGGCGGCGGCGATAGCCACGCCGGTGCCCACGGCGCGCTCGACAGCCGCGTAAGCGGAGCCGGCGGCGTACCCGAGCAGGCAGTAGCCGACGCCCCAGACCAGCCCGCCGAGCGCGTTGTACAGCACGAAGGTGCGGTAGGGCATCCGGGTGGTGCCGGCCACCGCGGGCAGCAAGGCGCGGAGCACGGCCACGAAGCGCCCGGCGAACACGGCGGCGGCGCCGCGCCGGTGCAGCACCCCCTGGGCTCGGTCCACCCCGGCGGCGACCCGGCGCATCCGGCGGGCGGCGACGACCCGGCCGCCGAGGTGGCGGCCGATCTCGTAGCCGACCAGCGGCCCCACGATGGCCGCGGCCACCACGACCAGCATCAGGATCGGCAGCGACACCCGGCCGCGGCTGGCCAGCACCCCGCCGAGCACCACCGCGGTCTCCCCCGGGATCACGAAGCCGAGGAAGATCGCGGTCTCGCCGAATACCAGCGCGGCCACCAGCAGATAGGCCACCGGGCCGCTGAGTCGGGCCAGCTCGGCGGTGATCGACCCCACTGCGCCCGCCTTCCTGGCACCGGGCCCGCGCCCGGTCCGCGTCCGCCATCCTCCGGCCCTGCCCGGCCCGGGGATGACTCTGCCCTGCCCGGGAGAGATGGCCCGGCCCGGCCCGAGGAGGCGGCTCTGCCCTGCTCGGAGGAGAAGGCCCTGGCCCGGCCGTGGGAGATCTCGGGGCAGATACCGCCCCTCGGCCGGATTCTGGGCCCCTCCGGATGCGATGCTAGCCACTGGGACGGCCAATTTCGTCCCGCGCCGGGCGGACCGCCCGGCCAGCGCTTCCCACAGACCGCCCGGCCGGGCATCATCTGCTGACAAACCGCACGTAGCGCGATCATGGGCCCCCGGAGGGAGGCGGATGCCAGTTACTCCCGACACAGGTCCTGATGTGTCACCGACCGGCGGCTTCGTCCGCCCGGCGAACACGTTCGCCACCCGGATCACAGGCGATGGGTCGAGCGGGTACCTGGCAGAACCAGGCCGATACCAGCTGTACGCATCACTGGCCGACCCGTGGGCGCAGCGCGCCCTGATCGTGCGCCGGCTGCTCGGGCTGGAGCGGGTGATCGGGCTGAGCCTGGTGGACCCGATCCGGGACGAGCGCGGCTGGCGCTTCCCGGCCGCCAACGGCGGCGTGGACCCGGTCACCGGCGCCCGGTTCGTCTCCGACCTCTACCTGATCACCGACCCCGGCTACCGGGGCCGGTTCACCGTCCCGTTCATCTGGGACACCCGCAGCCAGCGCATCGTGGACAACGACTTCCAGCAGATCACGATCGCGTTCGAGACCGAGTTCCGGGGCTACCACCGGCCGGGCGCCCGCGACCTGTACCCGGTGGCGCAGCGGACCGAGATCGACGCGCTGAGCACGCTGATCTACCACGCGGTCAACAACGGCGTGTACAAGGCCGGGCTGGCCAACAACCAGGCTGCCTATGAGGAGGCGTTCGACACGCTGTTCAGCACGCTGAGCGCACTGGAGGAGCGGCTGGTCCGGCGGCGGTACCTGCTGGGCGACACCATCACCGAGGCCGACGTGCGGCTCTACCCCACGCTGGCCCGGTTCGACGCCGTCTATTACCTCCTTTACAAGTGCAACCTGAACCGCCTGATCGACTATCCCGGCCTGTGGGGATACGCCCGCGATCTCTACCAGACCCCCGGCTTCGGCGACACCACCGACTTCGTGCAGATCAAGCGGCACTACTACCAGACCCAGGACTGGATCAATCCGAGCCGGGTCGTGCCCAAGGGACCGTATGTGAACTGGCTCTCACCGCATGACAGGGAGCGCATGTCGGCGCGATCATGAGGTTAGGCCCGGAAACCGGGCGCTGTCGCGGCGGTAGCCTGGAGGCCGGGCAGTCACAGTCATCCAGCACCGGAAGAGGGCGATGTCCGCCATGTCTTCTGAGTCGCCGCAGTCGGCGGATCTCAACAAGGCTAAAGCCAGCGGAGCCGCGCCCGGCACGGGCGAGTCCGCGGGCCACGAGCATTCCGCCGACGGCGCGGCCAGCAAGGATTTCGGGCCGAACGAATGGCTGGTGGATGAGCTCTACCAGCGTTACCTGGCCGATCCCGGTTCGGTGGACATGGCCTGGTGGAACTTCTTCGCCGATTACACGCCGCCCGCCAGCGCGCGCGGCGGCGACCGCCGCCCGGCGGCCACGGCCGCCAACGGCACGACCACCGCGAACGGTCCGGCCCCGCCGGCCGGGCCGGGAGCCGGCCCGGCCGCGGCCCGGCCCGCCGCACCCGCGGGCAGCCCGCCCGTCACGGCCGCGCCCGCCCCGGCCCGGCCGGACGGGCAGCCCGGAGGCGGCCTGCCCGCCGCCCCGGCCCCGCCCGCGGCGCCGGGGACGCCGGCCCCGCCCCGGCGCCCGACGGCACCGTCCGGCTGCGCGGTGCGGCCGCCCGGACCGCCAGCAACATGGCGGCCAGCCTGAGCGTGCCCACCGCGACCAGCGTCCGGACCATCGCGGCCAAGCTGCTGATCGACAACCGGATCGTGATCAACAACCACCTGGCCCGCGGCCGGGGCGGCAAGGTGTCGTTCACCCACCTCATCGGGTACGCCGTGATCCGCGCGCTGGCCGGGGTGCCGGAGATGAACAACTCCTACACCGAGGTGGACGGCAAGCCCGCCCTGGTCCACCCGGAGCACGTCAACCTGGGCCTGGCCATCGACGTGACCGCCAAGGACGGCTCGCGCCAGCTGCTGGTGCCCGCCGTGAAGGCGGCCGAGACCCTGGACTTCCGCCAGTTCTGGATGGCGTACGAGGACGTGGTCCGGCGGGCCCGCACCGGCAAGCTGACGGTGGACGACTACGCGGGCACCACGATCTCGCTGACCAACCCGGGCACGATCGGCACCGAGCACTCGGTCCCCCGGCTGGTGGCCGGGCAGGGCTGCATCGTCGGGGTCGGCGCGATGGAGTACCCGGCCGCCTACCAGGGCGCCGCCGAGGAGACGATGACCCGGCTGGCCATCAGCAAGTCCGTCACCCTCACCTCCACCTACGACCACCGGATCATCCAGGGCGCCCAGTCCGGGGAGTTCCTGCGCCAGATCCACCTGCTGCTGCTGGGCAGCAACGGCTTCTGGGACGAGGTCTTCAAGGCGCTGAAGATCCCCTACGAGCCGGTCCGCTGGGTCCGGGACATCCCGGCCGGCCACGAGGACGACATCACCAAGTCGGCCCGGGTGCACGAGCTCATCCACGCCTACCGGGTGCGCGGGCACCTGATGGCCGACACCGACCCGCTGGAGTACCGGCAGCGCAAGCATCCCGACCTGGACATCAACCAGCACGGGCTGACCCTGTGGGACCTGGAGCGGACCTTCGCCACCGGCGGGTTCGGCGGCAAGCCGCTGATGAAGCTGCGCGAGATCCTGGGCGTGCTGCGTGACTCCTACTGCCGCACGGTCGGCGTGGAGTACATGCACATCCAGAACCCGGAGGAGCGGGCCTGGATCCAGGCCCGGGTGGAACGGCCGCACGACCGGGCCGACCACGATGAGCAGATGCAGATCCTGTCCCGGCTGAACGTGGCCGAGGCGTTCGAGATGTTCCTGCAGACCAAGTACGTGGGCCAGCGCCGGTTCTCGCTGGAGGGCGGCGAGTCGCTGATCCCGCTGCTGGACGCCGTGCTCACCGAGGCCGCCGACGCCCCCCTGGACGAGGCCGTGCTGGGCATGGCCCACCGGGGCCGGCTGAACGTGCTGGCCAACATCGTCGGCAAGTCCTACGCGCAGATCTTCCAGGAGTTCGAGGGCAACATGGACCCGCGCAGCTCGCACGGGTCCGGCGACGTGAAGTACCACCTGGGCGCGTCGGGCGTGTTCACCGCGAACGACGGGGCCACGATCCCCACCTCGCTGGTGGCCAACCCCTCTCACCTGGAGGCGGTCAACCCCGTGCTCGAGGGGGTCGTCCGGGCCAAGCAGGACGTCATCGACATGGGCGAGCCCGGTTTCACGGTGCTCCCCGTGATGATTCACGGCGACGCCGCGTTCGCGGGCCAGGGCGTGGTCGCCGAGACGCTGAACCTGTCCCAGCTGCGCGGCTACCGCACCGGCGGGACCGTGCACATCGTGGTGAACAACCAGGTCGGCTTCACCACCGCGCCGGCGGAATCCCGGTCCAGCGTGTACTCCACCGACGTGGCCCGGATGATCCAGGCCCCGATCTTCCACGTCAACGGGGACGACCCGGAGGCGGTGGTCCGGGTCGGCCAGGCTCTCCTTCGCCTACCGGCAGACGTTCCGCAAGGACGTCGTCATCGACATGATCTGCTACCGGCGGCGCGGGCACAACGAGGCGGACAACCCCTCGTTCACCCAGCCGCTGATGTACGACCTGATCGACGCGAAGCGGTCCAGCCGCAAGCTGTACACCGAGTCGCTGATCGGCCGGGGCGACATCACCATGGAGGAGGCCGAGCAGGCGCTGCGCGACTACCAGCAGCACCTGGAGCGGGCCTTCACCGAGACCCGGGAGGCGGCCAAGCGGCCGATGGACCCGGGCGCGGTGGTCCGGCCGGACACCGCGGCACCAGCGCCGATCGACCACGCCGCCACGCCCACCGCGATCTCCGAAGAGGCCGTCAAGCGGATCGTGGACACCCAGCTCAACCTGCCCGAGGGGTTCACCCCGCACCCGCGGCTGCAGCCGCTGCTGGCCCGCCGGGCCACGATGGTGGAGCAGAACGCGATCGACTGGGCGACCGGGGAGATGCTGGCCTTCGGGTCGGTGCTGATGGACGGGCACACGGTACGGCTGGTCGGCCAGGACACCCGGCGCGGCACATTCGGCCAGCGGCACGCGGTGCTGGTGGACCGGCACACCGGCGAGGAGCACACCCCGCTGCGGGCGTTCAACTCTCCGGGCGCCCGGTTCCACATCTACGACTCGCTGCTGTCGGAGTACGCCGCGGTGGGCTTCGAGTACGGTTACTCGGTGGCCCGGCCGGGCGCCCTGGTGTGCTGGGAAGCCCAGTTCGGTGATTTTGTCAACGGGGCGCAGACGATCCTGGACGAGTTCATCAGCTCGGGCGAGCAGAAGTGGGGCCAGCAGTCCGCCGTGGTGCTGCTGCTGCCGCACGGCTACGAGGGGCAGGGCCCGGACCACTCCTCGGCCCGGATCGAGCGCTTCCTGTCGCTGTGCGCGCAGGGCAACATGACCGTGGCCGTCCCGACCAGCCCGGCCAACTACTTCCACCTGCTCCGCTGGCAGGCCCTGTCCGGGCGGCGCACCCCGCTGGTGATCTTCACGCCGAAGTCGATGCTCCGGCTGAAGGACGCGGCCTCGGCGGTGTCCGACTTCGCCAGCGGGTCGTTCCGGCCCGTGATCGGGGACCGTGGCGACGTGAACCCGGCCGGCGTGCGGCGGGTGCTGCTCTGCGCCGGGAAGATCTACTACGACCTGGCCCGGCAGCGGGAGGCGGCCGGGCGGGCCGACACCGCGATCATCCGGGTCGAGCGGCTGTACCCGGTGCCCGACGCCGAGCTAGAGGCGGAGGTGAGCCGGTACCCGGCCGCCGAGGAGATCGTCTGGGTCCAGGAGGAGCCGGCCAACATGGGCGCCTGGCCGACCATGGCGCTCACGCTGCCGGACGTCCTCGGCCGGCCGGTGGGCCGCCTGTCGCTGCCCGCCAGTTCCGCGCCGGCCGCGGGCTCGGCCAACAAGCACGCCGTCGACCACCGGGCGGTGGTCGGCGACGCCGTCCCGCAGGACTGAGCGGTGTACTTCACCGATCGCGGCATCGAGGAACTGCAGAGCCGCCGGGGCGAGGATGAGGTCAGCCTGGCCTGGCTGGGCGAGCGGCTGACCGAGTTCATCGACCTGTTCCCCGAGTCGGAGCCGGTCGTGGACCGGCTGGCCACCTGGCTGGCCCGGCTGGATGACGACGACGAGGATCTGCTGCCCGGCCTGGCCGGCGACGCGGCCCCGGTTCGCGATACATCTTGACTTCTCGCTGACGCGACATATCGTGTTGCTGGGACGCCTGGCGTGCCAGCCCGCGGCTCCGCGCCCGGACCAGGCCGGGGGCGCCGGGTCCCAGCCCTGCGGGCGCACGCTGGAAAGGATCACCCCATGCCGCGCTGGACCGTGGACTCACCCATCACGCTCGACTTCGATCAGGTGACCGCGCTGCGGGTGCACGCCATCTCCGGCTCGGTCGCCGTGCTCGCCACCGGCGACCGGTGCTGCCTGGACATCGACCGTATCGCCGGCCATCCGCTGCAGGTCAGCCACTCCGGCGGCGTGCTCACCATCGGCTATGCGGAGCTGAGCTGGGACAGCCTGCTCGAGTGGCTGCGGCCGCAGCCACACTCGGCCGCCATCACGGTCACCGTGCCGCCGGGCTGCCCGGTCCAGCTCGGCGTGGTGCAGGCCCGGGCGATCGTGTCCGGGATCACCGCGCCGGCCTCGCTGAAGAGCGTCTCCGGGAAGATCATCCTGGACGGGGTGACCGGCCAGGTAGACGCGAACACCGTGTCCGGGGATGTGGAGGCCCAGGCGGTGGCGGGCACGATCGGGTTCAGCTCGGTGTCCGGGGACCTCACCCTGGCCGACGGCTCGGTCAGCCAGCTGCAGGCCAAGACGGTCAGCGGGCGGGTCACCGCGGACATCGACCTGGAGACGGCCGGCGCTGACCGTCGGCACGGTCTCCGGGCCGGTCGCGATCCGGCTGCCGGGCCAGGCCGCCGCGCGGGTGGACCTGCGGTCCGGGTCGGGCCAGGTGTGCAGTGAGTTCCCCGGCCTGCACGCCAGCCAGAAACCGGGCGCCACCATGCTTAACGGCCAGCTCGGGGCGGGTGGGCCCGGCCAGGTCCGGGTGCGGTCAATGTCCGGCCCGATCACCTTGCTGCGGCGCGGTGACCCGCCCCCGGCCGGGCAGGCCGCCAGCCCGGCCGGGGGCGGGTCATGAGCCCGGTGTTCCGGCACGGACGGCTCCGGCTCTACCTGCTCAAGCTGCTGGATGAGTCGCCGCGGCACGGCTATGAGGTGATCCGGCTGCTGCAGGACCGGTTCATGGGCGTGTACGCCCCGTCCCCCGGCACCATCTACCCGCGGCTGGCCCGGCTGGAGGAGGAGGGGCTGGTCACCCACGACGAGGCGGACGGCCGCAAGGTGTACCGGATCACCGAGAAGGGCCGGGAGGAGCTGCGGCAGCGCTCCGGCGACCTGTCCGAGCTGGAGGAGGAGATCACCGCCTCGGTCCGGGACGTCGCCCGGGAGGTCACCGAGGATGTCCGGGAGACCGTGCGCAACCTGCGCCGGGAGCTGAGCTTCGCGGCGCGGGACATGCAGCAGCGCGGGGCCGGGACGCAGCGGCCCGGGGCGGACGCCGGCCAGGAACGGCCGCAGGACAGGCGGGAGCGCCTGGACGGCGAGCGGGAGCGGCTGGAGACGGAATGGCGCCGGCTGGAAGCTGAGCAGCGGCGGCTGGCCGCCCACCGGGAACATCTCCAGGCGGAGCGGGAGCGGCTGGCGGCGGAGGGCCAGCGGGCCGCGGGGGAAGCCGCCGGGCCGGGCGGGGGTCAGGCCCGGGAGGGGCGCGGGGGGCGGTCCTGGGCGGGGCGCGGGCGGCGGTCCTGGGAGCACGGCTGGGACTGGGGCTGGGCTGGCGGGGACTGGGGCGGCCTGGACCTGGAACAGCTCGCCCGGCACTTCACCGCCGAGCTGCGGATGGCCGCGGCGCACGCCCACGAGGCGAGCGAGCAGGCGGCCGGCGAGCTGCGGACGATCCTGGACGAGGCGCTGGAAAGGATCAAGTCCGAGGTCTTCCGTGCCGGCGGCCGCCCGGGCGCCGGGCCCGGCCCGGGCGCCGGGGCCGGTCCTGGCCCCGGTGCGGGGGCCGGTGCGGGGCCGGCGAAGGGCCCGGCGAGGAGCCCCGGAGGCCCGGGGAAAACCGGTCGCGGGGGTAGCACGGAGGAATGAGGATAGGCTTTTACTTCGCTCCGTGACCACCGCAGCGCCATTCGCCGGCCGCCGCGGGCGCGGGAGCGAGCCCTGGACCAGGAGGTGGCGCGGTGTCGGTGCCGCAGGCGAGCAGGCTCAACAACGTCCGGTACGACATCCGCGGGCCGGTGCTGAGCCGCGCCCGGCAACTGGAGGCCGAAGGGCACCTCATCCTCAAGCTGAACATCGGCAACACCGCGCCGTTCGGGCTGAACGCGCCGGACGACGTGGTGCATGAGGTGGTGCAGAACATCACCGATGCGCAGGGCTACAGCGACGCGCGCGGCATCCACTCGGCCCGGCTCGCGGTGGCCCAGCATTACACCACGCTGGGCGTGCCCGGAGTCGGCCCGGACGACGTTTACCTCGGCAACGGGGTCTCCGAGCTCATCGTGATGGCGCTGCAGGCGCTGCTCGACCCGGGGGACGAGGTCCTGGTGCCCAGTCCCGACTACCCGCTGTGGACCGGGGCGGTGATCCTGTGCGGCGCCCGGGCGGCACACTACCGGTGCGACGAGCAGGCCGGCTGGCAGCCCGACCTGGACGACGTGGCCTCCAAGATCACCCCGGACACCCGGGCCCTGGTGATCATCAACCCGAACAACCCCACCGGGTCGGTGTACTCCAGGCAGACCCTGCTGGGCCTGCTCGACCTGGCCCGGGAGCACGGCCTGCTGGTGCTGGCCGACGAGATCTACGACAAGATCCTCTACGACGGCGCGGTCCACGAGTCGGCCGCCGCGCTCGCTCCCGACCTCGTCGTGCTCACCCTGTCCGGGCTGTCCAAGACCTACCGCGCGCCCGGGTTCCGGTCCGGCTGGCTGGCGGTCAGCGGCCCGCGCGGTGCGGCCGCCGGGTACCTGGAGGGCCTGGAACTGCTGGCCAACATGCGGATGTGCCCGAACGTGCCGACCCAGTTCGCGATCCAGGCCGCGCTGGGCGGCCCGCAGAGCATTACCGCGCTGCTGCAGCCCGGCGGTCGGCTCCGCGACCAGCGCGACTTCGCCTGGCAGAAGCTGAACCAGATCCCCGGCGTGGACTGCGTCAGGCCGGCTGGCGCGCTGTACGTGTTCCCCCGGCTCGACCCGGACGTCTACAAGATCTCCGACGATCAGCAGCTCGTCATCGACCTGCTGGAACGGCAGCACCTGCTGCTCACCCACGGCACCGGGTTCAACCTGGACACCCCCGACCACCTGCGGATGGTGTTCCTGGCCAGCGTGGACGTGCTGGACGACGCCATCGGCCGGCTCGCTGCCTTCCTGGCCGACTACCACCAGTAGCCCGCCTGGGCTGGCCAGGGCAGCCCGGGCGGCGCGGCGCAGCCCTAGGCCGTGAAGACGACCTTGCCGAACAGGTCGCCGGAGATCATCGCCGCGAACCCGTCGGCCGCCTCCCGCAGCGGGAACGCCCGGTCGATCTTCGGCCGCACCCCGGTCTGCTCGCAGAACCGGGCCAGCCGGGCCAGCTGGTCGCGGCTGCCCATGGTCGAGCCGACCACCGACAGCTGCAGGAAGAACACCCGGTTGAGCTCCGCGGCGGGCATCTCGCCACTGGTCGCCCCGGCGATCACGATCCGGCCGCCCGGGCGCAGCGAGCGCAGCGAGTGTGACCAGGTTGCCTGGCCGACCGTCTCCAGCACCGCGTCAACGCGTTCCGGCAGCCGGGCCCCGGCCGGGAACACCTGGTCCGCGCCGAGTTCCAGGGCGCGTTCCCGCTTTTCCTCGCTGCGGCTGGTCGCCCAGACCCGGAAGCCCGCCGCCCGGCCGAGCAGGATCAGCGCGGTCGCGACACCGCCGGCCGCCCCCTGGACCAGCACGGTGGCGCCCGGCTGCAGCCCGGACTTGTCGAACAGCATCTTGTACGCGGTGAGGTAGGCGGTCGGCAGGCAGGCCGCCTCGGTGAAGCTGAGCGCGGCCGGCTTGGGCACCAGGTTCCGCCGCGGCACCGCGACCCGCTCCGCGAACGTGCCGTCGTAGCGCTCGGACAGCAGCGACCGCCGCGGGTCGAGCGTCTCGTCGCCGCCCCCCGCCGCCGGGTCGCCGATCACCGCGTGCACGATCACCTCGGCGCCGTCCTCGTCGATCCCGGCCGCGTCGCAGCCGAGCACGATGGGCAGCCGGTCGGCGGAGATCCCCACGCCGCGCAGCGTCCACACGTCATGATGGTTCAGCGCGGCGGCCCGCACGGTGACCGTGGTCCAGCCGTCGGCCGGCCTGGGGTCGGGGCGCTCCCCGAGTTCCAGCGCGGCCAGCGGGTCCCCGGCGTCAATACGGGCGGCAGTCACAGCGAACATGGCCCGCACACTAGTCCGCTGGCCCGGCCAGTGCAGCGGCAGGGACCCCTGATGGCACGGACCCGCCCGAAGGGCCGGCCGGAACGGCCAGTCTGTGTCATACTCGACGGCGGGGAAGCGGACCCCATATCCCCCAGCAGCAGAAGGACTGGAGTGGATCTCACCTCCTATGCCGAGCTGGCGGTGCGCTTGGTAAATACGGGCGGCGGCGTTGCTGATGACAGCCGCCCGGATGAGCTTGCCTCCATTGAGTCGTACCGGTCTCACATGGCGGGCCACGACTACCCGAGCGACCGGGTCGTCCCGGCCGACCTCGATGCGTTGCGGCAGCTTCGCCATGAGCTGCGGCTGATCTTCGGCGCTTTCGCCGGCGGGTCGGCGGACGACGCGGCCGCCCGGCTCAACGCGCTGCTCGCCCGGCACCCCATTCACCCGGAGATCGCCTGGCACGATGACCAGGCCTGGCACCTGCACCATGCGTCGAGCGGCTCGGTGGCCGACCAGTACGCCGCCGGGGCGGTGCTCGGGCTGACCCGGGTCATCACCGAACTCGGCGCGGGCCGGCTGCGCCACTGCGAGGCGGCCGCCTGCTCGAACTCGTTCGTGGACCTGACCGCGTCCGGGTCACAGAGCTACTGCGGGGACCGCTGCGCCGCCACCGCGAACGTGACCGCGCTGCACGAGCGGCGCCGTCCGCCGGAGGCCGGCCAGGCCACCACGGCCGCCGGCTAGCCGGCGGCCGCTGCCCTCCGGCGCTGCCCGGCCGCGCCACGCCGCTTTTCGGCTCCCCGATAGAGCAGCGCCGCGTGTTACGACGTGGACGGATTGTAATCCGCGTTACCGAAATGAATCCGCTACGTTCTTCTCAGGCCGTTTGACGATCATTACCATGAGGCCTACTCACGGGGCGTATGCCCCACGTATGCGGACCGGGAAGCGGACCGGAAAGTAGGTTCGGACATGGCAACTGAGGCAGTAGCTCCCACGACGAGGCCGGGGGACGTAGGCCTTAAACGGGAGATGGGCCTGATCGGCGCTACGTGGGCGTCCGAGACCTCGATCATCGGCTCAGGCTGGCTGTTCGGAGCGCTCTACGCCTCGCAGGCCGCGGGGCCGATCGCGCTGCTGGGCTGGGTCATCGGCGGCATTGCGGTCATCTTCCTGGCCCTGGTGCACGCGGAGCTGGGCGGCATGTACCCGGTCTCCGGCGGCACGGCGCGGTTCCCGCACCTGGCCTATGGCAGCGTGGCCGGCATCTCGTTCGGGTTCTTCTCCTGGGTGCAGGCCGTCACGGTGGCGCCCATCGAGTGCTTCGCGGTGATGCAGTATGGGTCGTACTACTGGCACGGCCTGTTTAACGTCAACGCGAACGGCGGGACCGGGCACGGCAACGTCACCACGCTCGGCTTCGTGATGACGGTCGTCCTCCTGGTGATCTTCACCGCGCTGAACTTCCTGGCCATGCGGCTGTTCTCCAAGGTCAACGCCGGCATCACCTGGTGGAAGGTGGCCATCCCGGTCCTCACCATCATCGTGATGGCGTTCAAGTTCCACGGCGGCAACTTCACCAATCACGGCTTCAACCCGTACGGCTGGAAGGCCCTGTTCGCGGCCATCCCGTCGGCGGGCATCGTGTTCGCCTACCTCGGCTTCGAGCAGGCCGACCAGCTGGCCGCCGAGATCAAGAACCCGCAGAAGAACCTGCCGCGGGCCATCATGCTGGCCACCTTCCTTGGCATCGCCATCTACGTCCTGCTGCAGGTCGTGTTCATCGGCGCGATGCCGAGCAGCCAGCTCGCCCACGGGTGGGCGAATATCAGCGACCCGGACATCCTGGCCGGGCCATTCGCTGGCCTGGCCGGGCTGGCCGGCCTCGCCTGGCTGGCAGTTGTCCTGCGGATCGACGCGTTCGTCTCACCGTTCGGCACCGGCCTGATATACCAGACCTCGAGCTCGCGAGTCGGTTACGGGCTCGGGCGTAACCGGTACTTCCCGCAGTTCATGACCAAGGTCGACCCGCGGGGCATCCCGTGGGTCAGCCTGCTCGTGGCGTTCGTTGCCGGGCTGTTCTTCCTGCTGCCGTTCCCGAGCTGGCACTCCCTGGTCAGCCTGGTCACCGGGGCCAGCGTGCTGATGTACGCGGGCGCGCCGCTGGCCATGAGCGCATTCCGCAAGGAACTCCCAGAAGCGGACCGGCCCTACCGGGTCCCGGGCGGGGAAGTGGTCAGCCCGATCGCGTTCATCATCGCCAACATGCTCATCTACTGGTCCGGCTTCGAGACGGTCTGGAAGCTCGGCGTGGTGATCGTGATCGGCTACGTCCTGATCGGCTTCTTCATGGCGTTCGACCAGAACCGGCCGCCGCTGGACTGGAAGTCGGCCACGTGGCTGCCGGTGTACCTGGTCGGCTTGGGCGTAATCTCCTGGCAGGGCCAGTTCAGCGGAGGCGCCGTGGCGGCGCCGCTGAACACCGGCCGCATCCCGTTCTGGTGGGACATGCTGGTCGTGGCCGTATTCAGCCTGATCATCTACTACTGGGCCCGGGTCACCTGCCTGCCCAAGAGGGAGATGCTCGACCTGGTCGCGCGGCAGTCCGGCATCGAGCCACCCGAGCGGGTGGCCTGATCACAGGCTGACCGCCGCAACGAGTCCGCAGAACTCTGGGCCCGTCCCTCGTGGGCGGGCCCAGAGTCTTGTCGTGTGGTCAGCTGCTCAGCGGCCCGGACGCCGCAACGGCCAGTACCGCAGCAGGACGCGCGCCTCGATCAGCCGGGCGGGCACCGGGCCGAACTGCCGGCTGTCCACGGCACCGGCTCCGGGGTTGTCCGACCCGAGCCACCAGTGCGCGTCCTGCTCCGGCCCGGCCCGCTTGACCAGCAGCATGCCGGGCCGGGCCGGATGCCGGGCGATCACCACCTGCCCGGTCCTGATCCGCGGCGGCCGGGCCGTCCGCAGGCCCCGCCAGGTGAGCAGCCAGTCCCCCGGCCGCAGGGCCGGTTCCATGGACCGTTCCGCGACCGCAATCCGCCACAGCGGCCAGCGCATATGCCCTCCCACGTTCACGCCGCGGCACACGGGGTAGTGTCGGTCCTCGGGTACCCATGATCCGACATGAGAAGAGGGGATCGATGAGACTGCTGGCACGTCTCCTTGAGCCGAAGACCACGGCGCACGCCCACTGCGACCTGCCCTGTGGTATCTACGATCCGGCCCAGGCGCGGATCGAGGCCGAGTCCGTCAAGGCGATCATCCAGAAGTACCACGACAGCCAGGACCCGGCGTTCCAGACGCGCGCGCTGATCATCAAGGAGCAGCGTTCTGAGCTGGTCAAGCACCACTTGTGGGTGCTCTGGACGGACTACTTCAAGCCACCGCACTTCGAGAAGTATCCGCAGCTGCACCAGCTGTTCAACGAGGCCACCAAGCTGGCCGGCGCGAGCGGCACCAAGGGCAGCGCGGACGTGGCCACCGCCGACGAGCTGCTGGCCAAGATCGAGGAGATCAGCAAGATCTTCTGGGAGACAAAGCAGGGCTGACCCTGGCATCTCTCCCACCCAGAGGCCGCGCGGGCAACTGCCCGGGTGGCCTCTGGCATGCTGGGACTTGGGGCAGGCCCGCCCGGGCCCTAGGGTGGCCAGTGCAGGCGACCCGCCGAGCCAGCTGCGCCGCCGCGCTGGTCAGAGGCGAATTACGTGATCATTACACGGGGCGCCGCGTCAGCGGTGCCCCGCCGCGGACGGTAGGTTTCAAGGCAACACCACGATGGCCGCCAGTGAGCAGGACCGCCGGCGGCATGGAGGACGACCGTGACGGAAGAGACGACCGCGCCTGCGGCTGCGGCCGTGCCCACCGCAGTCCGCGGCGAGCGGGCGCCCCAGGATGCCCGCGACCGGGTCACGATCCGGATGCCGGCCGAGGGCGCCTACTTGTCCGTGCTCCGCACAGCCACCGCCGGGCTGGCCGCCCGCCTCGACTTCACCCTGGACGAGATCGAGGACCTGCGGATCGCCGTGGACGAGGCGTGCGGCCTGCTGCTCAGCCAGGCAGCCCCGGGCGCCAGCCTCGACTGCGACTTCACCCTGGCCGAGGACAGCATGACGATCACCGTGTCGGTGCGGAGCCAGCGGGCGCAGCTGCCGGCCCGGGACACCTTCGCCTGGACGGTGCTGGCCGCGCTGGCCGGCAGCGTGGATGCGTGGTCCGGGCCGGGGGACACGCTGACCGTCATGCTCCGCAAGACCCGGGCGCTGTCGAGGTCCGGGTGACCGAGGAGATCGGGGTCCGGGTGCCCCGCAACGCGGACGCCCGGGTGGCGGGCGAGCTGGAACCCGGCGTGACCGCCGAGTTCGAGGTCGAGGTAGAAGTCGAGGTCGAGGTCGTGACCCCGGCGCCGCGGATCCAGCATGCCGTCCCGGACCGGGGACGCGCCCGTGAGCTGTTCGAGCGGCTGGCCCGGCTGCCCGTGGGGGACCCGGAACGGCTCCGGATCCGCGGTGAGCTGGTCGAGCTGCACCTGCCGCTGGTGGAGTACCTGGCCCGCCGGTTCCGCAACCGGGGGGAATGGCTCGACGACCTGACCCAGGTGGCCACGATTGGCCTGATCAAGTCGATTGACCGGTTCGACCTGGCCCGGGGCGTCGAATTCTCCACGTACGCGACGCCCACCATCGTGGGCGAGATCAAGCGCCATTTCCGCGACAAGGGCTGGGCCGTCCGGGTGCCCCGGCGGCTGCAGGAACTCAAGCTGGCGCTGACCAAGGCCATCGGTGACCTCGCGCAGCGCGAGGGCCGCGCCCCCACGGTCGCGGAGATCGCCGCCCACTTGCAGATGACCGAGGAAGAGGTTCTGGAGGGGCTGGAATCGGCCAATGCCTACTCCACCGTGTCCCTCGACGCGCCGGACTCCGGGGACGATGACGCGCCCGCGGTCGCGGAATCGCTCGGCATGCTGGACGACGCGCTGGAAGGGGTCGAGTACCGGGAATCGCTCAAGCCATTGCTCGAGCAGCTGCCCAGCCGGGAGAAGCGGATCCTGCTGCTGCGTTTCTTCGGCAACATGACCCAGTCGCAGATCGCTAACGAGCTGGGCATCTCCCAGATGCACGTGTCCCGCCTGCTGGCCAGGACCCTGGCCCAGCTCCGGGACGGCCTGACCGCGGAGGACTGACCGGCCCAGCCGGGCGAGCCGGACGGGCCAGCCGGGCGAGCCGGGCGGGCCAGCTTGGCGAGCCGGGCGGGCCGGCCCGCGCTGGGCTGGGCAGCGTGCGCGGCTCAGCCCGGGTGGCGGTCGCCCGCCAGGGCGCGCAGGCTCGGCGGCGCCAGCAGCGCGGCGAACCCGGCCACCGCGAGCACCAGGCACGGCACGCCCCAGTCGTAGCGGCCGCCCTGGACCAGGTAGATGCCGACGATGCCGAAAAACAGCTGGGTGAGCAGGGCGGGCGTCCGGCTCCACCGGCGGCTGCGGGCCAGCCCGGCCGCCACCCAGGCCAGCGCGACCGCGGTGGCCAGCCCGATGAGGGTCAGCGCGATGCCGCTGCCCTGCTGGTAGGACTGGCCGCCCGCGGCATCCACCCCGGCCAGCACGCTGGCCGCCAGCACCACGACAGCCTCGGCGGCCTGCGCTCCCGCCGCGCCGAGCAGGCTCGGCGGCCTCTCCCCCATATCTCCCGCGTCCCTCCGTGCTCGCTAACCTGAGCGCGTGCGCGCGCTCCTCATCGTCAACCCACGTGCCACCACAACCACCCGGCTGCGCCGGGATGTCATCGCGGCTGCCCTGGCGTCCCAGATGGATCTGGAGGTCGTAGAGACACGCTACCGGGGCCACGCCGCCGCGCTGGCCGCAGCGGCCGCCTCCGACGGCCACGAGCTCGTGCTGACCCTCGGCGGCGATGGCACCGTCAACGAGGCCATCAACGGGCTGCTGGGCAGCGGCCCGGGCCCGTCCCCGGACGGGCCGTCCCCGGACAGGCCGTCCCCGGACGGCCCCGGGACGGACCCCGCGGTGCCCGCGGTGCCCGCGCTGGCCGCGCTGCCGGGCGGGAACGCCAACGTGTTCACCCGGGCGCTCGGGCTGGCCACCGACCCGGTGGACGCGACCGGTTCGGTCATCGAGGCGGTGCGGGCGGGCCGGAGCCGGCGCATCGGCCTGGGCCGGGCCGAGGCCGCCGGGCTGCCGGACCGGTATTTCGCCTTCAACGCCGGGCTGGGCCTGGACGCGGAGGTGGTCCGCGCCATCGAGGGACTGCGGGCCCGCGGCCGCACCGCCACTCCCGGCCTGTACCTGTGGACCGCGCTGCGCCAGTACTACGCGGTCACCGACCGGCGCCATCCCGCCCTCCTCCTGGAACGCGACGGCCAGCCGCCGGTGGGCCACCTCTTCTTCGGGTTTGTCTCGAATACCGCGCCCTGGACCTACCTGGGCCGGCGGCCGGTGAACCCCAGTCCGGCGGCGGCATTCAACGCCGGGCTGGATCTTTTCGCCCTCCGCCGGCTCGCCACCCTCGGCACGCTCAATGCCCTGCGGCAGATGATTTCCCGGCGGTCCGGGCCGCCGGCCGGCCGGGACGTGCTGAGCCTGCACGACGAGCGGCTCCTCCGGTTCTCCTCGACCCGGCCGGTGGCCCTTCAGGTGGATGGCGAGTATGTGGGGGAACAGGAGAGTGTCACGTTTCGCTCGGTTCCGGATGCTCTGCGGGTAATTGCCTGACAGACCCGGAACAGCGGCTGATGTGACCCATCAGACGTGGAAATCCCGCTGAACCTTTGCCAAATAGTCTTGCGTTTGATTCCTGACCTTGACAGGCTAGAACCCGGTTCGGGTGAGGGCGTCCTGCGCTGCCGTTTGGCAGGTCTTGGCGCTCGGGTCACCATTGTGCGGCCCCGGGCCAGAGTTCGGCGCACAACGCTGGCTCGAGCGCAGTACAACCCCCGGGAAGCTGTACGGTCCCGACAAAGGTCCAGCTCGTGAAATCGTTCACAAGCTACCGGGCTGAGACCGCCAACCCGGGCCATGAGCCCGGCCGCCAAGAAGGAGTGGACGCATGGACTGGCGCCACGACGCCGCCTGCCGTGACGTGGACCCGGAGCTGTTCTTCCCGATCGGGAATACTGGGCCCGCGCTACTCCAGATCGAGGAAGCCAAGCAGGTCTGCCGTCGCTGCCCCGCGATCGAACTGTGCCTGCAATGGGCCCTGGAAAGCGGCCAGGATTCCGGCGTATGGGGCGGGATGAGCGAGGACGAGCGGCGCGCCGCGAAGCGGCGGGCCAGCCGGACACGCGCCCGCGCCCACGTCTGACCGGCCAGGCCTTCGCGCCCGGCGGGTCAGTCAGGTGGCCGGCCGGCCAGCGCCGGGGCCGCCCGCCGCACCGGCCTGGCCGGGCCGTGCGGCACCGCCCCGGCCGGGGGCCGGTAACGTGGCCGCGGCGTCCAGCGGAAGGTCGACGACCGCCCGGGTACCGCCGCCCGCCCGCGGCTTCACCTCCAGCCGCCCGCCCAGCTCGGTCAGCACCAGGGTGCGGACGATCTGCAGGCCGAGGCTGGTCGCTGAGTCCAGGTCGAACTCCTCCGGCAGCCCGACGCCGTTGTCGGCCACCGCCACCGTGAGCCGGTCCTGGCTGCGGGACACGGCGACCTCCAGCATCCCGCCCTGGCCGCCGTCCTGGCCCTGCGCCAGGCCGTGCTGCAGCGCGTTCTGCAGCAACTCGGCCAGCACCAGGGCGAGCGGCGTGGCGACTGCCGAGGGCAGCAGGCCGAACCGGCCGTTCAGGACCGGTCTTACCTGGGCTTCCGCCGACGACACTTCGCCGGCCATGGCCGCCACCCGCTCGGCCACCTCGTCGAAGTCCACGATCTCCTCGGGTGCGTGGGAGAGCGTCTCGTGCACGGTGGCGATCGAGCCCACCCGGCGCACCGCCTCCTCCAGCGCGGCCCGCGCCTCGGGGGCCTCCATCCGCCGGGCCTGCAGCCGGAGCAGGGCCGCGACCGTCTGCAGGTTGTTCTTCACCCGGTGATGGATCTCCCGGATGGTGGCGTCCTTGGTCATCAGCTCGCGCTCGCGGTGCCGCAGTTCGGTCACGTCCCTGACCAGCACCAGGGCTCCGGTACGCAGCCCGTTCACGACCAGCGGGATGGCCCGCAGCTGGACCACCGACCCGTTGCCCTCCACCTCGGTCTCCCGGGGGGCGCGCCCGCTGGCAGTGACCATGAGCGAGTCATCGGTGGGCCGCCCCGGGGCGCACAGCCGGGCGGTCAGCGACCCGAGCTCGGCCCCGACCAGATCGGCGGCCAGGCCGAGCCGGCGGTAGGCGGACAGCGCGTTGGGGCTGGCGTAACTGACCTTGCCGGAGCGCCCGAGCCGCAGCAGGCCGTCCCCGACCCGGGGCGAGCGGACCAGGGCCGGCTGCTGCCCGGGCCAGGGGAACATGCCCGACGCGACCATCTGGGCCAGGTCGTCCGCGCCCTTGAGGTAGGTCAGCTCCAGGCGGCTCGGGGTGCGCGCCGAGCTCAGGTTGGTGCTCCGCTCGATCACCGCGATGACCCGGCCTTCCCTGGTCACCGGGATCGACTCGCGGCGGACCGGGACGCCGCGGGTCCACTCCGGGTCGCCCTCCCGGCAGATCCGCCGCTCCCGCCGGGCGGAGTCGAGGAAGGGCCGGGCCCCGGTGGACGCGAACGACCCCACCACGTCGTCGTGGAACGTGGTGGGCCCGGTGGTCGGGCGCATCTGGGCGAGCACGACCCAGCCGGAGGAGTCCTGCAGCGGCGCCCACAGGACCAGGTCCGCGAAGGACAGGTCGGCCAGCAGCTGCCAGTCCGAGACGAGCGCGTGCAGCCACTGGACGTCGGCCGTGGTCAGCGCCGTATGGCGGCGGGCAAGGTCATTGAGCGTGGGCACCTAGTCATCATCGCTTATCACGGTCACCGGCTGGTCCGGCCTCCCGCCCGGGCCACCCTCACCGCCACACAGTCCTGCCTGCCGGTAGGCGTGGACGCCAGGTTGGGGCATCATGTGCGGAACGCACACTCCGCGGGAAGGAGGTGAGCGTGACCACGTCTCCGGCCGTCCGCGACGACCCGTCCGCCCCGCGAGGCGTGCCGCCACGGATCCCCAAGTACTACGCGGTGAAACGCCAGCTGCTGGAGCTGACGCAGGCCATGGCCCCGGGCAGCCCGGTTCCCCCGGAACGGGAGCTGGCCCAGCGCTACGGCACCTCGCGGACCACGGTGCGGCAGGCCCTGGCCGAGCTGGTGGTCGAGGGACGGCTGCTGCGCATGCAGGGCAAGGGCACCTTCGTGGCCAAGCCGAAGGTGGCCCAGCTACTGGAGCTGGCCAGCTACACCCAGGGGATGCGGGCGCACGGCCTGCACCCGCAGACCCGGATCCTGGACACCAGCTACGTCCCGGCCGACGCCCAGCTGTCCGAGCTGCTCGCCATCCCGCCCGGCGGCCGGGTGCTGCGCATCCACCGGCTGCGGCTGGCCGATGGTGAGCCGATGTCCACCGACACCTCGCACCTGCCCGCCCGGCGGTTCCCCGGGCTGCGCCGCAACCTGGACCGGTACGCGTCCCTGTACGAGGCGCTGGCCACGGCGTACGGCGTCCAGCTGGCCGAGGCCGAGGAGACGATCGAGACCGTGCTGGCCGGCCCGGAGGACGCCCGGCTGCTCGGGGTGGACGTCGGGATGCCGCTGCTGCTGCTGTCCCGGCAGGCGTTCGACGTCTCGGCCGAGCCGGTGGAGTGGGCCCAGTCCAAGTACCGCGGCGACCGCTACAAGCTGGTCACCCGGCTGCGCCGGGACTGGGCCGGGTAGCGCCCGCCTGCCCCCCCGGGGCAGGGAACCTATCCCGGGACGTGGTCGGCCGGGTCGCGGCGGCCCGCCAGCCACCAGGCGGCCGGGAGCAGGCCGGCCGCGAGCGCGGCCTTGATCGCGTCACCGGCCAGGAACGGGGTGAGGCCGTCGGCGATCGTGGCCCGGGCACCCAGGTGCAGGTCGATGGCCAGCCAGGTCAGCCCGAACGCGTAGATGACCACCTCGGCGGCGATCATCGCCGGCACCGAGCGGAGCACGGACCGGTCCGCGCCGCGCTCGGCCAGGTAGCCGCAGAGCACGGCGGCGGCCAGGAACCCGATCACGTAACCGAACGACGCGCTCGCGTACCCGCTGGTGTGACTGGCGAACCAGGGCACCCCGGCCAGCCCGGCCACCATGTAGAGGAGCAGGGCCGCGCCCGCCCGGCGCCAGCCCAGCGCGGCCCCGGCCAGCAGCACGCCGAGGGTCTGGCCGGTGATGGGTACCGGGGTGAACGGCAGCTGGATGGAGATCTGGGCCAGCAGCCCGATGAACCCGGCCGCGCCCACGACGAGCAGCGCATCCCGGGCCAGCGCGCCGGGCAGCAGGTCGGCGAGCACCAGCGGGGAACGGCGGCGCAGCACGGCAGCATCGGACATGGGGGCTCCTCGGGAGCGGGGAACGGCGCACGGGCAGACGAAGGGGACCTTATCAAGGCTGGCCAGGACGCTGGCAAGGTGCCGGGGGGTGCGGTGCCGCTGCATCAGGCGCCACAATGATGCAGCATGCGGGTCAGTGACACCCTCGGCTACCTGAGCGGCGGCTGGCACGTCGAGCGGGCGCTGCACGATCACCGCTCCGGCGTCCAGGGCCGCTTCACCGGCAGCGCGTCGGTCGCGCCCCAGCCAGGCGGTCCGGGCATGAGCTACACCGAGTCCGGTGAGCTGCGGTTCGGCGGGCACGCCGGGCCGGCCAGCCGCCGCCTGGCGCTGCTCCCGCTGGCCGGCGGCACCGCGGAGGTGCGGTTCGCCGACGGCCGCTTCTTCTACCTGCTCGACCTGCGGCCGGGATGGTCGGAGGCGGAGCACGGCTGCGGGGACGATCACTACCTGCTGGCCCACCGGGTGCTCAGCGACGATCTGCTGGAAGAACGGTGGCGGGTGCGTGGCCCGGCCAAGGACTACCTGGCCATTACCCGGCTACAGCGCAGACCATTAACCGGCTTCGCGGCCATCGTCATCGGGGCCCTGGTCCCGGCGGCCATCATGTCCATCGCGGCTGTACCAGCAAGCTACTTGCTGGTAACCTCCCCGGCATGACCGAGGGCACCTCAGCGCGGACGGTCCACGGCGGCACCCTGGCCACCGACGCGGCCCGGGCGGCCGGCGTGTCGGCCATGTTCACCCTGTCCGGCGGGCACGTGTTCCCGCTGTTCGACGCGGCCACCCACGCCAGCCCGCCGATGCGGCTGCTGGACGTGCGGCACGAGCAGAGCGCCGTGTTCGCCGCGGAGGCCACCGCCCGGCTGACCCGGTCCCCCGGGCTGGCCGTGCTGACCGCCGGCCCGGGCGTGACCAACGGGGTCAGCGCCATCACCACCGCGCACTTCAACGGGTCCCCCGTGGTGATCCTGGGCGGCCGGGCCCCGGACTACCGGTGGGGATCGGGCAGCCTGCAGGAGTTCGATCACCCGGAGCTGCTCCGGCCGGTGACCAAGCGCGCCTGGACGGAGCACGAGACGGCCAAGATCGGCACCGGGGTGACCGAGGCGTTCCGGCTGGCCACCGCCCCGCACCGCGGGCCGGTGTTCGTGGACATCGCGCTGGAAGCGTTGTTCGGCCAGGTCACGGAGGACCCGGCGGGGACGCCCGGGGCCGGGACGCCCGGCGAGGAGGCCGGCGGCGGCGCCGATCCCGCCGCGGTGCACCGGATAGCCGCGCTGATCGCCGCCGCGGAACGGCCGGTCCTGGTACTCGGCTCGGACGTGTGGGCCGGCGGCGCGGAGCAGGCCGCGCGGGCGGCGGCCGAGGAACTCCGGCTGCCGGTGATCACCAACGGGCAGGGCCGCGGCATCGTGCCGGCCGGGCATGAGCTGCTGGTCACCCGGGCCCGGTCGGTGGCCCTGCGCCGCGCGGACCTGGTCATCGTGGCCGGGACGCCGCTGGACTTCCGGCTGGGCTACGGGTCGTTCGGCGAGCCCGGCCACCCGGCCGCCGTGGTGCACGTGGCCGACGCGCCCGGCCAGCTGGCCACCCACTGCCCGCTGGCCGCGGGCTACGCGGGCGACCTGGCCGCCTTCTTCACCGCGCTGGCGGCCCGGGACACGTGGCCGGGCCGCCCGGCCCGGGCCCGCTGGGAAGACGGCTGGCTGCCCGAACTGCAGGCCGCGGCCCGGAACGCGGTGGCGGCCGACAGTGCGCTGCTGGCCAGCGACGCCGACCCGGTGCACCCGATGCGCATCTACGGCGAGCTGGCCCGGGTGCTGGACGACGATGCCGTGGTCATCGGGGACGGCGGGGACTTCGTGTCCTACGCCGGCAAGTACATCGAGCCCAGGCGGCCGGGATGCTGGCTGGATCCCGGGCCGTTCGGCTGCCTGGGCACCGGCCTGGGCTACGCCATCGGCGCCCGGCTGGCCCGGCCCTCGGCCCAGGTGGTGCTGCTGCTGGGGGACGGCGCCGCCGGTTTCTCCCTGATGGACGCGGACAGCCTGGTCCGGCACGGGCTGCCGGTGGTGATGGTGTGCGGCAACAACGGGGCGTGGGGGCTGGAGAAGCATCCCATGCGGGCGCTCTACGGCTACGACGTGGCCGCCGACCTGCAGCCCCAGTGCCGCTACGACGAGGTGGTCCGCGCGCTCGGTGGCGCCGGGGAGCTGGTCACCCGGCCGGACGGGATAGCCCCGGCGCTGCGCCGGGCCTTCGCTGCGGGCGTCCCCTACCTGGTCAACGTGGCCACCGACCCGGAGGTCGCCTACCCCCGCTCCACCACCGGGATCTGACCCGCCGCGGTGACGGGCCGGCTGCTACCCTTCGCTGGCCGGCGAGGTGAAGAGGAGCGGCGGGTGGCCGAGGTACGCGCGGAGATGGTGGCGAACGTCATGAAGGTGATCACCACCGAGGGTGCGCAGGTCACCGGCGGCGACACCCTGGTCATCCTGGAATCCATGAAGATGGAGATCCCGGTGCTCGCTGAGGATCCGGGCACGGTCACCAGGCTGGCGGTGGGCGAGGGGGACGTGGTCCAGGGGGGCGACCTCATCGCGGTCATCGAGTAACCGGCCCCGCGTCAGCGAGTAACCGGCCCCGCGTCAGCCGGGAATCCGCCCGCTGCCGACGTAGAGCCGGCCGGCCACCTTGCTGAGCGCCTCCACGACGCGGGGGTCGTACTGCTCGGCGGTGTCCAGCCTGAGCCGTCCCAGGGCCGCGGTGGACCGGTCCCGGTCGGCCGAGCCGCCCACCAGGTCGTCGAAGGCGTTGGCGGCACGGATGATCCGGCTGCCGATCGGCGGCACCACCTGGCCGCCCCGCCAGGGCAGGCTCTGGCAGCGGACGATTTCCGCCACCGGGTCCAGCACGCCCGCCTGCTCGATGACGCTCGCCCCGAGCCCGGCGATGCGCTGCTGGTCCTGCGGCGAGGCCAGCACGGTGGCCCCGCCCGGGATGGGGTCGGCCAGCGACAGCTGCCCGATGTCGTGCATGAGCGCGGCGTACTCCAGCTGCAGCAGGTCCGGCTCGCTCATCCCCAGTTCCCGGCCGACCGCGACGGCGAGGCGGCTGACCCGGCGGGAATGCCCGTCCTCCACATACCCGCCGACCTCGGTGACCCGGGCCAGCGCGCGGACCGTCTGCAGGTAGGTGGACCGGATCCCGGCGTAGCGGCGGAACGCCGTCTGGGTGACCAGCAGCGGGGCGATGAGCAGCGCCAGCGCGACCAGCCCCATGGCCTCGGCAGCCAGGGCGATGAGCATGGCCGACGCGCCCACCGCGGCGCCGAGCGGAATCTGGACCTGCAGCTCATCGCCGAGCGAGACGCCGAACCGGGCGCGCAGCGCATCGGCCCGGATGAACGCCCGGATCACGCATTCGGCGAACCAGCCCGCGACGATCAGCACCAGCATGATCGCGATCCTCAGCCACCCCTGCTGGCCGAGCACGGGCAGGCCGGCGATCGGCCGGAAGGCCATGGCCACGAAGGCCACCGCCAGCAGCCGGGACGCCATCCCGGCCATCCCGGCCGGGCGCCCCGCGGCCAGGTGCGGGAGCGCCCCGACGATCATGCCCACGGCGGTGACCGCGACCACCTGCAGGGCCGACTGGTGCGCCGGCTGGTGCGGAATGCGGAGCAACAGCGCGTAGCCCAGGGCGCCGGCGCTGCCGATCGGCGCGGCCTCCCGGTCGCCGGGCAGCGAAAGGCGGAGCAGCTCGCCCAGGGCCACCAGGGCCCCGAAGGCCAGCGCGATGCGCGGCTGCACCAGGCCCGCCGCGGCCGTCTGGGCCACCGCGGCCACCAGCAGCACGCCCGCGGCGGAGACCAGCAGCAGCTGCCCGGAGTCCATGGACTGCCAGCCGGACTGGCGCGAAAGGTGCCGTTGGGCGGTCATGGCGGCCGGCCGCTCAGAAGCTCTCGACGACGCGCAGCGGGGCGGTCGGGTCGTCGTGGTCCTGGGCCGCGATCTGGGCCCGGAAACCCGGCGGCACGTCGGCCGGCTTGCTGGGCCGCCAGCCGTCCCGCTGCAGCGCGGTGATGAAGGCATCCACGAGCACCAGGTCGAACTGGCGGCCCGCGCACTTGCGCAGTTCGGCGACGGCCTCCTCCACGCTCCGGGCCCCCCGGTAAGACCGGGTGGATGTCATCGAGTCGAAGGCGTCGGCGACCGCGATCACCCGGGCGAACTCGGGTATCTCATCGCCGGCCAGGCCCATCGGGTAGCCTTTGCCGTCCATCCGCTCGTGATGATGCATGATGCCGTCGAGCGCCTCGTTGAGGAACCCGATCTGCCGGACGATCTCCAGGCCGCGCATCGGGTGCAGCTGGATCGCGGCCAGTTCCTCCTCGGTCAGCGGCCCGGTCTTCTGCAGCACCTTGGTCGGCACGCCCAGCTTGCCCACGTCATGCAGCATGCCGGCGAACCCGATGGCCTCCACCCGCTCGGTGCCCATGCCGATCTCCCTGGCCAGCATGGCGGACCCCCGGGAGACCCGCTCGCTGTGCCCGCGGGTGTAGAAATCCTTGGTCTCCACCGCCTGGCAGAGGGCGGCCATGGTGGCGGCGTACGCGGCCTGCTGGGCGGCGAACTGCCCCATCGCCCAGCGGGCCACGAACAGCGGGATCAGCACGAGGACCGCGGCGAACGGGCCGACCAGGTACCACAGCGCGGCGACCAGCAGCCCCAGCGTCGCGTAGCCGAGGTCGGACGCGAGCAGCAGCGGGAGGTGCAGGTCCAGCCGCCCGCGCTGCGGGTTGGCCCGCTCCGGGGGCAGCAGCAGGAGCATGCCCCAGAGCAGGCCGTGGTTGACGGCCACGTGCACCGCGGCCGCCGCCGCGAACGGCAGGATGTCCGCGGGGAACCAGCCCGGGTTCGGGATGCCGACCCGGCCGCCCAGCGCCACGTAGGCGACGCCCGCGGCGAACGCGCTCACCGTGTACATCGCGCCGTTGAAGACCCGCTCGCTCAGTGCGCCGCGGCGCAGGCTGAACAGTGAGCAGGCGCCGACCAGCGCGGCACCGCCCGGGCCGAGCAGCACCGCGGCCGCGAGCGTGGCCGAGGAACTCGCCGACCAGGCGGACCGGCGGCAGGTGAGCGCGGTGGGGGTGGAGTCACAGATCAGGAAGAGGACGGCGAGGACGAGCAGGGTGCGTGACACCGTGACGTCCAGGCCGGCATCGGCGTCAGCCTCCAGCACGTAAAGGAGCACGGCGACGGCCGACGCGACGACCACGCCCATGTACGTTCTCGCGGCACGCGAGAGCCTGCGCACGACCCCCCCTCGCAGTCAGTCCGGGCCGCCGCACCATGCCAGGCCTGATGGCCAGGCGACGATGGGGGCCCCAGTCCCAGCGCCACCGGCCAACACGGACCTGACGGGCCGGCCAGCCTGACCCGTTCGCGACACAGGGTAACGCCCTCGGCGCTATTCGCGTAGCCCGATAGTAGATATCTGCAATCTGCAGAATTGAAGCAACAGGAAGTAATAACGGAGTCGGCGCTGCAGGTGCCCGCCGTAGCTAGCCGGGGCCCGGCCTGGCCAGTGCGGGCGGCGGCCTGGCTACTCGGTGACCTCGATGCTCGCCCGGACCTCCTGGATCCGGGTCAGCACCTTGACCCGCAGGTCACCGGGCACGGCGTCCCGGCCGCAGTGCTTGTGCACGAGCCGCTTGACCGCCTCTTCGAGGCCGTATTCGCGCAGGCATGGCCCGCATTCGTCGAGGTGCTGGCGGATCTTCGCCCGCCCGTCGTCGCCGAGCTCCCCATCCAGGTAGGAGTACACCGTGTCCAGCACCTCGCTACACGGCGTCTCGTGGGGCTTCCCACAGCTCATGGCGTGTCCGCGCCTAGGTCGCCCTCGGCCGCCTGGGCCTCGGTGGCGGAACCGGCCCGGACCAGCCCGCGGTCGGACGCGTAATCCTGCAACAGGTCGCGCAACTGCCGCCGCCCGCGATGCAGCCGCGACATGACAGTGCCGATTGGCGTGCCCATGATGTCGGCGATCTCCTTGTACGCGAAGCCCTCGACGTCAGCGAGGTAGACCGCGATGCGGAACTCCTCGGGAAGGGCCTGCAGGGCCCTCTTGATATCGGAGTCAGGCAGCCGCTCCAGCGCTTCCGCCTCGGCTGACTTGAGGCCTGAGGAGGTATGCGAGGCCGCCCTGGCCAGCTGCCAGTCCTCGACCTCTTCCGCGCCTGAGCGCTGCGGCTCACGCTGCTTCTTGCGGTAGCTGTTGATGAACGTGTTCGTCAGGATCCGGAACAGCCAGGCCTTGAGGTTGGTACCCGGCTGGAACTGGTGGAACGACGCGTACGCCTTGGCGAAGGTCTCCTGGACCAGGTCTTCGGCATCCGCCGGGTTCCGCGTCATCCGCAGCCCCGCCGAGTAGAGCTGATCCAGGTAAGGCAGCACATCGTGCTCGAAGCGCTCGCTTCGCTGCCCGAGTGTCTCGGTTACCAGACTCACCCCCTCGGAGATGTCCTCTGCCGGCCGATGGTATCGACCGTATGGGCGGGAGGATACATCCCCGCTGCGCCCGGGCTCGAAGCGAGTCAGCCTGCCGGGGCGGGGGCGCGGTACACAGTCGGCTACAACCACGCCCTGTGCAACAGGACGCCCGGCGGCTTCATTCCGGCCGCAGCGGGCCCGGAACGGGCCGGGCCGGAAGGTAACCGGCGTTCCGGAAACAGCCCGACATGCCGGTCAGGTCAGGTGAGGTCCGCACATGGCGGGGAACATCACAGGAAGAGGGACTGCGCGGGCATCCAGTCTTCGCGGCGGCACTCCGATCCTGCCACTCCGGCAGGCGCCGGCCGCAACGCGCGCAGCCCCAGCTGGATGGAGTCATAGTGGCGGCACGTTTGACCAGCCCGCTCGCTGTCCTGGAATCAGGCTCGCTGACGGCCTACTGGCGCTTTCACCGGGCCGTGGCGGCGGCCCAGCTGCAGGCGTGGCTGCCCGCCGGGAGCCGGATCCTCCTCGACATCTCGGGCCCGCAGGCCAGCGCGGCGGCCCAGGCGGCCGCCTCGGGCCACGCCGTGATCCGGGTGCTATCCCAGCTCCCCGCGGTCCCGGAGCCACCGGCGCCGGCCCGGCCCGGGCGCGGGCGGGCGCGGCACCCGGTCCCCCGCCCGTCCCGGTCCCCCGGCCAGCTCGTCTCCGTGGTGGCCGACCCGGCCAGCCTCGGCTTCCTGGCGGACGCGTCGGTAGATGGCGTGATCGCCGACAACGAGGCGCTGTCCCGGCACCTCATGGCCGAGGACATCGCCGCCGAGATCAGCCGGGTGCTGCGGCCCGGCGGGCAGCTGCTGGCCTGCGTGGACTCCCTGGTTCTGGGCATGTCCGTCCTGGCCGAGCAGCGACACTGGGCCGAGCTCACCGACCTGCCGCAGGCCGAGGTGGTGCTGGTCCCGTGGCCGGACGGCCGGATCACCCGGTGCTTCGGCCCGGAGCAGCTCACCGACCTTCTCGGCGAGGCGGGACTGGAGGTCCGCTGGATCCGGCCGCGCACCGTGCTGTCCCCGTCCATGATCGATCACGTCCTGCGCAAGGACCCCGGTGCCATCGCCCGGCTGGTCCGGGCCGAACTCGCCGCCGGCGAGCAGGATGGCGCCCCCTGGCCCGGCCGCCCGGGGCACAGCGCCCCGGCGAACGGCTCCGCCCCGGCCGTGCCCAGTGGCACGGGCGGCAGCGAGTCATTCGGCATCTTCCTCATCGCCGCCGCGTGCAAGCCCGGCCCGTAGCCAGCGCCGCTAGCCGGCGCCTGCCGTCTCCCCGGCGCCGGCCAGCGGCTCGATGAGCTGCGGGCCGTTGTGCCGCACCGCGTTGACCTCCGTGGACACCGGATAGGACGCCAGGTGGGCCGACACGGCCGGGGCCAGCAGGTCGTGCAGGTCCCCGGTACTGGTGAGCATGGGGTCCAGCCAGTCCCCCCAGCGGTCCGGCTCGATCACCATCGGCATCCGGTCGTGGATCTGGCCGACCTCGTCCGCGGCCCGGGTGGTGATGATGGTCGCCGTCCACAGCCAGGCATCGTCGTCATCGTCGGGCCGGTCGCGGTCCCGCCAGCGCTCGTACAGGCCGGCGAAGGCCAGGACGCCGCCGTCGGCGCGGTGGATGAAGTACGGCTGCTTGCGCGGGTGCTCCGGGTCGCCGGTCTTCATCCACTCGTAGTAGCCGTCCGCCGGGATCAGGCACCGGTGCCGGGCGAAGGCCCGGCGGAAGGCCGGCTTGGTGGCCACGGTCTCGGCCCGGGCGTTGATCATGCGGCTGCCGATGGACACGTCCTTGGCCCAGAAGGGCACCAGCCCCCACCGGACCACCCGCAGTTCACGCGCCGCCGGGCCGTCGTCATCCGCCGGGCGATCTGCTGCCGTCCCGTGCCCGGCCGCCTCCTCCGGCGCCTCGCCCGGCTCCCGTGGCTTCCTGGCCAGCACGGCGTAGATGGGCTTGGTCGGGGCCACGTTGTAGTCCGGCCGCAGCGGCTCCCCGGCGGGGTCCTGCTCCACGCTGAACTCGGCCAGGAGCTCAGTGCGCTTCCGGGCCGACGCGAAACGGCCGCACATCGCCTCACCTGCCGTCAGGGTGCTGGCGCTGCCCGCGCAGCACCGGTTGAGCACAGAATGCAGGGTACCCAGGGGCGCCGACATGTCCGGGGCCGCCCATCCAGGATTCCCCCGGTTCACTCCGGGCGCACCGGCCAGGGCACGCATTACGCTCACAGCATGGATCACCAGCAGCCAGGACCGGCCGCCCGGCCGCCGTGGCGGGCACCGCAGGCGGCCGGCCCGGTGCGGGCCGCGGTGCGGCTGCCCGGCTCCAAGTCGATGACCAACCGGGCCCTGGTGCTCGCCGCGCTGGCCCCCCGGCCGGCCGAGATCCTGGGCCCGCTGCGGGCCCGGGACTCCCTGCTCATGGCGGGCGCGCTGCGCGCCCTCGGCGCCACCGTGGACACCGGCCCGGCCACCGGCGCCGGCGCCGTGGACACCGGCCCCGCCGCGGGCGCCGCGGCGGCCCGGGAGGCCGGCCCGGCACGCACCTGGCAGGTGACTCCCGGCTGGGCCACCGCGGACACAGCGGTCGATGTGGGCAACGCGGGCACCGTGATGCGGTTCGTCCCGCCGGTCGCGGCCCTGTCCCGGGTCGCCGTCCGGTTCCACGGCGACCCCCGTGCCTCCCAGCGCCCGGTCGGCGCGATCATCAGCGCACTGCGGGAGATCGGCGCCGCCATCGAGGACGGGGGCCGCGGGGCCATCCCGTTCACCGTGCACGGCACGGGCACGCTGCCCGGCGGCTCGGTCACCGTGGACGCCTCCGCCTCATCCCAGCTGGTGTCCGGGCTGCTGCTCGCGGCGCCGCGCTATGAGAAAGGCCTGGAGGTCCGGCACCGGGGCCCGCGGGCCCCGTCCGCGCCGCACATCGCGATGACCGTGCAGATGCTGCGGGACGCCGGGGCCACCGTCGAGACGGCCGCGTTCCCCCGGGGCCCGGCCGGGCCGGGCGGGCCGGGCAGTGCCTTTCTCCCGGACACCTGGTTCGTCCATCCGGGGGAGTTCACCGGCCACGCAATCGCCGTTGAGCCGGATCTGGTCAATGCGGCCCCGTTCCTCGCGGCTGCCCTGGTCACCGGGGGTAGCGTGACGATCCGGGACTGGCCGGCCGCCACCACCCAGCCCGCCAGCCAGATCATCGCCACGTTCCGCGCCCTCGGCGCCGAATGCGCGGCCGGGCCGGGCGGGATGACGGTGACGGGGACCGGCCGGATCCATGGCATCACCGCAGACCTCGCCGACGTGAGCGAGATCTCGCTGGTCGCCGGGGCGCTCGCGGCCCTCGCGGACGCGCCGTCGGTGATCACCGGGATCGGCCACCAGCGGCTGCAGGAGACCGACCGGCTGGCCGCCCTGGCCACCGAGATCAACGCGCTGGGCGGCGACGTCACCCAGCGCGACGACGGCCTGGAGATCCGGCCCCGGCCGCTGCGGGCCGGGCGGCCGGTCGCCACCTATGACGATCACCGGATGGTGATGGCCGCCGCGGTGCTCGGCCTGGCGGTGCCCGGCCTGGAGGTGGCCGGCGCGGAGACCGTCGGCAAGACCTTTCCCGGGTTCCCGGCCGTGTGGGCGGCGATGCTGGAGCGCGCTCCCTGAGCCGGCGGACGGCCCATGCGGACCTGGACGAAGACGATGTGCGGGTCCGGCCGGCCCGCGGCTCCCGGCCGCGTACCCGGCGCCGGCCCGCGCATGAGGACGCCGCCGATGCGTTCGTCGCCGCGGTGGAGCGCGGCCGGTACGGGTGCCTGATCGACGGCCGGCCGGTCACCGCGATGCGGGCCCGCGAGCTGGGCCGCCGCAGCGTGGTGGTGGGCGACCGGGTGGCGCTGGCCGGTGACGTGTCCGGTGCACCGGGCACGCTGGCCCGGGTGGTCCGGGTCACCCCGCGCACCTCGGTGCTGCGCCGGTCGGCCGACGACACCGACCCGGTGGAGCGGGTCATCGTGGCCAACGCCGACCAGCTGGTGATCGTCACCGCGCTGGCCAGCCCGGAGCCCCGGCCGCGGCTCATCGACCGGTTCCTGGTCGCCGCCTATGACGCCGGGCTGGACCCGCTGCTCTGCCTGACCAAGGCCGACCTGGCCCCGGCCGGGCCCATCCTGGACATGTACGCGCCGCTGGGCACCTCGCACGTGGCGCTGGGGCAGCCGCTGACCGACGAGCAGCTCCGCCCGCTCCGCGAGGCCCTGGCGGGCCGGACCAGCGTCATGGTCGGGCACTCCGGGGTGGGCAAGTCGACCCTGGTGAACGCGCTGGTGCCGGGAGCGGACCGGGCGGTGGGCTCGGTCAACGTGGTGACCGGGCGGGGCCGCCACACCTCGTCCTCGGCGGTCGCGCTGCCGCTGCCGGGCGGGGGCTGGCTCATCGACACGCCTGGCCTGCGCGGCTTCGGCCTCGGCCACATCGCGCCGGAACGGGTCGCGGCGGCCTTCCCGGACCTGGCCCCGGGCACGCTCGCCTGCCCGCCGGGGTGCAACCACCTGGAGCCGGACTGCGCGCTGGACGACTGGGTCCGCGACCAGGGCGGTGACGCCCGGCTGGTGCGGCGGCTGGACTCGCTGCGCCGCCTGCTGCGCAGCCGGGACGGCGACGACCAGGCCTGACCAGCGGCGCAGCGGCACCCGTGGCCGGGCAGGGCACAGATCCGATACCGTTCGCGCCATGGCGGGATATGACGACGACCTTCGTTTCGCCCACGTCCTCGCCGACGCGGCCGACGACATCACCACGCGCCGGTTCCGCGCGCTCGACCTGCATGTGGAGGCCAAGCCGGACCTGACCCCGGTGACCGACGCGGACAAGGCGGCGGAGGAGTCCCTGCGGAACGTGCTGCGCCGCTCCCGCCCCCGGGACGCGGTACTGGGCGAGGAGTTCGGCCGGGACGGCGGCGGGCCCCGCTGCTGGGTGATCGACCCGATCGACGGGACGAAGAACTACGTGCGCCGGGTGCCGGTCTGGGCCACCCTGATCGGCCTGATGGACGGGGACAAGGTCGTCATGGGCGTGGTGAGCGCGCCGGCCCTGGGCCGCCGCTGGTGGGCGGCGAGCGACAACGGCGCGTGGACCGGCAAGAGCCTGACCAAGGCCACCCGCTGCCGGGTGTCCGACGTGTCCCGGATCGAGGACGCCTCGTTCTCCTACTCCGGGCTGTCCGGCTGGGCGGAGAAGGGCGTGCTGCCCGGCTTCCTCGGGCTGGCCACGTCGGCCTGGCGGACCCGGGCGTACGGCGACTTCTGGTCGCACATGCTGGTGGCCGAGGGCGCGGTGGACTTCTCCGCCGAGCCCGAGGTGTCGCTGTGGGACCTGGCCGCGCTGCAGATCATCGTGGAGGAAGCGGGCGGCGTCTTCACCGACCTGGACGGCAACGCCACGCCTGACGGCGGCAGCGCGGTGTGCAGCAACGGGCGGCTGCACTCCGAGGTGCTCCGCCGCCTGTCCGGGGCGCCAGACTGACCTCACCCGCGAGGGCCTGGCCATCCCGCCAGGCGGACCTGGTGCGGCCGGGGGTTGCCCTCGCGCCGGTAAGCGCGGATGCTGGAGTGATACTCGTCACAAGAGCACAAGCTTGCTTTGTCCACGCCGAGTCGCGACCGCGGCCCGCCCGCGCAATGCCGCGCGCGTCTCCCGGACGCCTAGGGAGTGATCCATCATGAAGGTGCGAGACGGCATGACCAGCCTGGTACTCACCATCGGCCCCGCGCACACGCTGCGCCAGGCGGCCAGGCTGATGTCAGCCCGGCGGGTGGGCGCCGCGGTGGTGGCCGACGACGACCATGCCGGGGTGGGCATCCTGACCGAACGCGACGTCCTCGACTCCCTCGGCGCCGGGCAGAACCCGGACACCGAGCTGGTCGCGCAGCACCGCACGGTGGACGTCGTGTTCGCCTCACCGGACTGGACCCTGCAGCAGGCGGCGGAGACGATGGTGCGCTCCGGCTTCCGGCACCTGGTCGTCGTCGAAGGTCACGAGGTGACCGGCCTGCTGTCCATGCGCGACATCGTCCGCGTCTGGGCCGACGCTCCGGTAGCGGTAGCCGGAACCCCAGCCACCGCACCCGCCTGAACGGCCCCTCGGGTGGCCATCTCCAGCCACGGTCCCGGGCCATGACCTTACGGGCGGCCCGGATCCGCGCCAGTGGCAGCCCAATTCCGGCTGCGTAAAGCCCGCGTGAGACCGTAGAATCATGCGGCTCCGGGGCGCGGTAGCGCTTGTCACCGGCGGCTCGTCCGGAATCGGCGCCGCCACTGCCCGCTGCCTTGCCGCTGCAGGGGCCCGGCTCCTGATCGCCGGCCGCGACCCGCGGCGGCTGGACGCCGTGGCCCGGGATACCGGCGGCCTGGCCGTCGAGGCGGACCTGGGTACCCGGGACGGCCCGGCGGAGCTCGCCGAGGCAGCCCTGGAGATGGTCGGGAAACTCCCCAGCGGCCCCGAGGATGAGCCTGGCTGCGACGGCATCGACATCCTGATCAACAACGCCGGGGTTGGCTGGTGCGGGCCGGTGCCGGAGATGAGCCCCGACAAGATCGCCGAGATCCTGGCTGTGGATCTCGCCGCCCCGATCGAGCTGACCCGGCGGCTGCTGCCCGAGATGACCGCCCGCGGCCGGGGCCGGATCGTCTTCGTCACCTCCATCGCGGGCGCCACCGCGGTCCGCGGCGAGGCGGTGTACTCGGCGGCCAAGGCCGGGCTGGGCTCCTTCGCCGAGAG
Organism: uncultured Actinomycetes bacterium; assembly: GCA_963829725.1. Taxonomy (GTDB): domain Bacteria; phylum Actinomycetota; class Actinomycetes; order Streptosporangiales; family Streptosporangiaceae; genus RYN-230. The sequence continues at coordinate 163,477 of CAWHJW010000008.1, forward strand.
CCTTGCCCATGAGCTGGAGGGTTCCGGCGTGAGCGTCTCGGTGGTGGTGCCGGGCGTGATCAACACGCCGTTCTTCGACCGCCGGGGCCGCCCCTACGGCCGCAAGAAACCGGGGCCGCTGCCGGCCGAGCGGGCCGCTGAGGCGATCAAGACCGCGCTGGAGCGTGACCTGCAGGAGGTGTACGTGCCCGGCTGGATGCGGCTGCCCGCCCGGCTGCACGGCGCGGCACCGGGGCTGTTCGGGGTGCTGGCGCAGCGGTTCGGCGGCCAGGGCTGAGCACCGGCCGGCGGCAACTCAGTGACTTGGGGCACATGTCCGCGTACAGCCGGGATCCGGTGCGGCCGGGGCCGGCCCTGGAGGCGGTCGGGATCTGGTGCAGCCGGGGCACGCCCCGGAGACGGCCCGGATCCGGTGCGGTATCCGGTGCAGCCGGGGCCCGCCCTGGAGACGGCCCGGATCCGGCCTGGAGACGGCCCGGAGCCCGGCCCCGCCCGGGGCAAAAATGAGGGCCCTGTGCGCCTCCCCAGCCGGGCACACAGGGCCCTCTGCCCCCCGAGCTGGCCGTACATCCGGGGGGAAGTTCATCCCGGCGACGGCCATCAAAGGTAGTTCATCACGTTCTGGCGGATTTTGACAGAGCCTAAAGTCAAAATTTGGTCCTTAAGCTGCGCATGGGCATGCTAGTGTGCCCCGCCTACTCCCGGGACACCCGGTGATTGTGGTCCCCGGGTGGGCCGGGCAGGATGGTCCTCGCGAGAGGACTGAACGCGACGAACGGCGGCACCAGGTGAGCAGCTCAGGCACGATTCCGGTAACCACGGCCGCCCCGGGCGGCCCGGTCGCGCGCTGGCGGCGCTGGCTGGCGGCCGCGGCCCTGATCCTGGTGACCGCCTGCCTGGTCCCGCCGGTATCCACGCTCGCCGGGAGCTATGTGGTGGTGGAGACAGCCCAGTTCGCCGTGTTCGCCATGGTGGCCCCCGCGCTCCTGGTGCTGAGCGGGCTGTGGGCGCTTCCCGGGCTGGCCAGCCTCCCCGGGGTGGCGGCCCTGGCCGGACGGCCGGCCTCCTCCCGCCGCCGGCATCCGGCGTTCATCCGGTCCCTGGTGGTGCTGGCCGTGTTCGGGCTGGTAGCGGTGTTCTGGCGGCTGCCCGCCGTGGTCGACGCGGTGGCCCGGCACCAGGCCCTGGCCGTGGCGGAGATGGCCAGCCTGCTCATTGCGGGAGTAGCCCTCTGGCTGGAGATCGTGGCCGCTCCGCCACTGCGGCCCCGTGGCCAGGATCTGGCCCGCGCCGTCATCACCACCTTCGCGATGTGGCTGATCTGGGCCATCGCCTACATCCTGGGCTTCGCCAATCACGGGGTGTTCCACGCATTCTCCTACGTTCCGGGCGGCCCGCTCAGCGCCGTCGCGGATCAGGAACTCGCGACCGCCGTGATGTGGGCGGTGGCCGCCGCCTGCTTCCTGCCGCCGATCATCATCGCGGGGTTCAGCTGGCTGCACGACGACGACGTCGAGCAGGAGCTGAACCGGGTCGCGGATGCCACCGCGCTGCCCGCGGTGCGCGGCTGGGGCCAGCCGCGCGGCCGCAAGGCCTCCTCGGCCTGAGCGGGGGCAGCTCAGCCTTCCGGCCGCCGAGCCCCCGGCCTGGGCAGGTCGGCCCAGCCCCCGTCCTACCGCCCAGGCCGGTCCACCCGCGGATTGGTCTTCTCGCTCAGCGGGCGCTCCCGGCCCGCCAGCGCGGCGATCGAGGCCGTAATGCCGGTGTCCCGGTCCCCCACCAGCTCCCAGGACCGGGCGATGCCGATCAGCAGGGAAGCGGCCAGCACATTGCCGATCACGTCGACGCCCGAGCTGTTGTGCTCGTCGGCGGCCAGCACGATGCCGGCGGCCAGCTCGACGCCGAACGTGACCAGCAGCAGCGCGATGAGGCCAAGCTGCCCGCGGACCCGGAGGCGGGCCACGGGGTCCGCGATGATCGAGCGGAAGGCCGGCCAGGCTGAACAGGATGCCGATGATCGCCATGACCATCGCCGGGTACCCGATGTTGTTATGCGGGACGAGGCCAAACAGCGACACCGCGAGGGCGTTCGTGAAGGCCAGCAGCGCGGCCGCCGCCCGGACCTGCTGGATGACGCCCCGGCGGGCGTGCGGCGCGACCGACATCGCCACGAACAGCAATCCGGTCAGCGCGGCCGCGCATCCGGCGATGGCCGCGAACAGTTCCCGGTAACTGCCCAGCACCACCACGAGAAGGTCACCCCCGTCCGGTGGCCGCCCACGGACATTGCGGGCAAGCCCGGCCATTACCGTACGGCACGCGGCGGCGGGTGGACTGGCCCGCCCGGGGTTCCCCGCCCGGGGAGCCCCGCCCGGGGTTCCCCGCCCGGAAGGTGGGCAGGGTCCCGATCATGACAGCGAAAGCGTTTCTCGGGACGGGAGCGGCGACCGCCGCCGCCGCGGTGGCGGGCGGCGTGGCCACCGACGTGGACAGTGACTGGTACCGGCACCTCGACCTGCCTAGCTGGCAGCCGCCTGGCCAGGTCATCGGCCAGGTGTGGACGGTGCTCTACAGCCTGACCGCGGGTGCCACCGCCCGGGCCTGGAACCGGGCGGGCCGGACCCAGCGCCGGCGCCTGGCCACGGCCCTGGCCGTCAACTTGGGACTGAACGCCGCCTGGCCCTGGGTGTTCTTCCGGTGGCACCGCCCGGCGCTGGGTGTCGCGGTCATCGCCCTGCTGGAGGCGTCCACCATCGCGCTGACCAGGGAGGTAGCCCGGGCCGACGGCAAGGCGGCGCTCGCCCTGGCGCCGTACCTCGGCTGGAACGCCTTCGCCCTGGCCTTGAACGCCACGATCGCCGTGGCCAACCAGCCCGGCCGTTAACCGGCGGCCGGTGCTTCGAAGCGGTTAAGCCGGCCCGCCGGGCTCATCATGGTCACATGACAAGCGACCCGGCACCCGGCGCCGGGAACAGCCGGGTGAGCGGGGCGCACCCAGTCCACCACAGCGACCCGGGCGCCCCCGCGCAGACGATCGTGCTGGCAGAGGTCAGCGGACTGGCCAGCCAGGTGTATCAGGCCCTCCGGGACGGCGCGGTTAACCCTGAGGTCACCTTCGACCTGGCCTGCCAGCTGATCGAGTGGGGGCCGTGGAACGAAGCCGCCCACCGGCTGGCCGAGCAGAGCATGGCCGGCGGCGATCCCGGCCGCCTGGCCGACGTGGCCCGGCAGGCCTTGGACTCCATCGGCTTCGAGCCGGACTTCGAGGCCGAGCCACGCCTGGTAGCCCTGGCGGAAGAGGCGCTGCAAGTGGTCCAGGCTGACCTGAGCGCGGCCGGCTTCGACGACCCGGCCCGGCTGGTAGTGGCGGAGGGCGGCTATCCGCGGCACCTGTGGGCCGAGTTCCGCGGCAAGTTCTGTCATGGCAGCGGCGTGGCCCCGGCCGACACCCGCGACCCGGTCCACGCCCTGGTCGCGGTGGCCGACAACGTGCAGGACGCCGTCATGCACGCACTGACGGCAGCCTGGCCGACCTGCCCCGTTCATGGCCTCGGCGGTCACCCGCGCGAGCATGAACGGCGGGCGGTCTGGTGGTGCCAGGGCGGGCCGGGCGGCCACGTCATCGCCGCCATCGGGCAGTGGCCCAGGGCCGGCCTGCTCCTCACTCTTAGGCGCCGTCCGCGATGAGCTCGACCTCGAAGCCGTCGGTGTTGGCCAGGTAGGCGGCGTAGTGATCCTCGCCGCCCGCGTGCGGGTGCCGGTCGGCGAACAGCAGCGACCAGCCGTGCGGAGCGGCCGAGACGGTGAGGGCATCGACCCGGTCCCGTGTCCCGGCATGGAGGGCCAGGTGGTTCATCCCCGGGCGAAGCCGGTCATGCACCGCGGCTGACATGGCCGGGGACCGCTCGATGACCAGGTAGGTAGGGCCGAGCCGCCAACTGCGCCCGGCGGGCCAGTCCTGGAACGGCAGTCCTGCTTCTTGGCGTCTTCGGGGCCGGGCGTGAGACTTCTCATGGTCTTACTGCCCTGTGGGACCACTGGTGGTGCCCGATTCCACGTGGCTTTGATATTGCTGGGCATTGCCGCCGTGATTGCGACCCGTCGGCCCTCGCCAACCGGGTGAGAGAAGCGAGGCTCTGAACTCGGTCGTGGGGCGGCGCCCCGAACGCGACCGAACGCGCGACTTGCCGCTAGGAGGTCGTCCCGGCCACCCTCGTAGCCTGCCTGATCCCAGGTCGGGGGACGGTATCAGCCTGTCCAGGAGTGACCGCTGTCCGCCCGGGGTGACTGCCCCATCGGGCACGCAACGGGCACGCCTGCCATGTCATGGCCGCTCCGGCTGATAAGTGGCGATGATCACCCCGGTCGTGGAAGGCCTGGCGCTTGTCAGCGTCAGCTTCGTGTGGGGAAACCCCGCGGGGAACAACCGCCGACCCTCGCCGAGCACCAGCGGGGTGATCGTCAGCAAGTACTCATCAATCAGCCCGGCACGGCTCAGCGACTGGATCAGCGCACCACTGCCCATGATGACCAGGTCCGTCTCGCGCCTCAGGCCGGACCTGCTGGACCGCGTCGTCAGCAGGATGGAGTTCTCCCACGAAAGCGGCTCGGTGAGCGTGGTTGAGGCGACAAACTTGGGCGTCTTGGTGAACGTGACCGTGTAACGGTGGCCGGGGTGCGCTTCGGCCAGGTTTCAATGAAGTTGAGGTAGGTCCGGCGGCCGAGCAGGAACCCGCCACCCGCGGTGGCCCTGGCTATCATTTCGCCCCACGCGGCGGTCGCGGCCTCGTCGCCGCAGGGCACTCCCCAGCCGCCGTGGGTGAACCCGTCCCGGGTGTCCTCGTCCGGGCGGGCAGGCGCCTGAACCACGCGGTCGAGCGTCACGCTGCTGATCACGGTCACTGTCACTGCGATCCTCTTCGGTAACCCTTGCCAGATTGGACGTCGCAGCGGCGGCTCCCTCATCGGCCACCGGCGTTTCGGCGGGCGGGGCCGGGCTCTCGTACCTGCACGGCAGACAGGAACGTCAGCAAGCCATCGCCGACGCCCCGAGCCAGCTCACCTCGGATGCTCTGAGTCCCCACCCCGCAGGCCGATCGGGCGCGGAACGGGCACGAAAGCACGGGGAGCTTCGTGAGGATCGCCGACTGCCCGGCGTATAGGGTCCTTGACCTGCTGGTATGGGGTAGCGCCCCGAGCGCGACTCGAACGCGCGACCTACTGCTCTGGAGGCACAACGGCCCCAGCGCTGTGCAGACCGGCGAACACGCACGTCGCCAGCGAGCGAACCAGCCACAGGCAGTCGCTCTCGGAACGATCTTGCTGACAAGCAGTACCGACTCCCTCACCTACCCGGGCGACGCGCTCGGCCGTGACTCGCGAACACTGAACCACAGACGGCCGCTCGACGTGATCGCCTGGCGATGTCGGCGGGCCTCCGGTGGTTTGACGTTGGCCCCGGCTAGGCTGTCGCCTATGGGGTTACTTGACCGGTCTAAGAGAACGAGGGTTACGGTGACACCATGACCAGAGGATCACCCAAGAAACCTGGCTCAAGCGGCCACGGCCAGGTAATTGGACCGCCCACCGACCCTCACTACACCGCACCCCTATACAAGAAGGTGGAAGCCGCCCGAATCATTGATGTTCCTGCTAGCACACTGCGCAACTGGGCAGATGGATCTGGCTTTAGCAGCAACGCCCCCACCGCAGGCACTGGACGGGACGGACTCATCACGGTGGTCCCGCCAGCGACTCCCCGCGGTCCTACCATCCCATTCATCGGTCTCACCGAAGCGTACGTTCTTGCCTCATTCCGTGGGGCCGGCGTGCCGATGCAACGTATCCGCCCGGCGATTCGCCGTCTTGAGCAGGAGATAGGACTAACGCAAGCGCTGGCGAGCGAACGCCTCCAGACTGATGGAGCCGAGGTTCTCTACGATTACGGGCAGCACACTGAAGACCCGGCAGAGAAGGACGCGGTAAGCGACCTGGTCGTTGTGCGCAACGGGCAGCGAGTCTTCCGTCCAATCGTGCGAGATTACCTGCGTCGCGTCACCTATCACGATGGATGGGCGCGAATCATCAACGTTGGCCGAGGCAAGATCGATGTGACCGTGGATCCCTGGATTAATGGCGGCCATCCCACAGTTGCCAGGCGAGGCATCGCCGTTGCTGATGTCTTGAGCCGGATTCGTGCCGGAGAGTCATCGAGATCTGTAGCCGCCGACTATGGCCTGCGCATCTCGGAGGTCACATCGCTGCTAGAACTAGCGGCTTAGCTAGTGGTTGCTGGCCAGGCGCCGCAGGCGACGGAGCCGGTCTTACGATTTTTCCTAGATCGGAACCTTGGCTCGCATATTGTCCCTGAGGCGCTACGCGCTGTCGGCTGGACGCTAGAAACGATGGATGAACGATACGGTGTCAGCGAGTCGCAGCTGATCAGTGACGTCCAATGGATCGAGGAAGCCACTGATCTTGGCGACGCGCTCCTTACCAAAGACCTGAGAATCGCGGCAAATCCACTCGAGGCCGCTACGGTTCATCGTGTGCCTGCCCGCACGTTCGGGCTGGCTCGCCGCGATATCGACGGCCCAACTATGGCCAGGTACTTTCTGGATAATCAAAGCCGCATATTCCGGATGGCAGACCGCGCTACCGGGCCATACGTAGTGTCCGTGAGCAAAGCCGACCTCCGCCGTGTGCCGCTCAATCTTGCTAACTATCGCTGAGTCCGCCACCCTGACGCCTGCAGGCACCATGCGCGGCAGCGCTGTGCTGGCGGCTGAACCTACATTTCCGCAGGTAGCGCCCCGAGCGCGACTCGAACGCGCGACCTACTGCTTAGGAGGCACAACCGCCCCAGCGCTGTGCAGACCAGCAACGACGCACGTCACCAGCGAGCGAAACCGCCACAGGCAGTTGCTGTCTAAACGATCTTCCCCGTGCGACCTCACACACACTCATGTCGGCACGTGAGCCTACGATGCGCGCATGGCGAGGCGACCTAGCGATGCGTGGCGAAGGCGAGTCGAGGAGGAGGCAGCCCAAGTGACGCAGGGCGGGCTGGCACCGGATCAGATGTGCGCTGCCAAGCTCTGGCCCGAATCGCTGCTGAACAGCACGGATGCCGCCCTCACGGGATTCGAGGACAACCTGCGCACCCTTGTGTCGCCCTCGGATGAGGACGTCTTTGACACCGTCAAACGCCTCATACTTGCCTTGAACCACATCAATGCCCAGCATGGCGGCACAAGCTACGAGACCGGCGAGCGCGAAGAGTTGTGCGACTACATTGACGCGTCGCTCTCCAAGTCCGGAATAGATGTCGAGGCACTAGCAGCCCGAGCGAATATAGGACGCTGGGAAATAACAGATACATGGCGACAATGGTAGGCACCGGAACGCCTTCATAGGTGCCGGCGAAGCCCTGCCAGATCATCCAGCCCGGTCAACACGCTCCACCGTTATCAGATCATCGTCAACGACATAGACGACTCTGAACCGGCCCACACGCAGACGGTGATACTCACCCCGGTGAAAACCCTCCGCAGGGTAGGAGTCTAAGGCGAGCGCCGCCACCGCCGCGCCGATCGCGCGCATCCCGTCCTGGTCCTCCATGAAGCGCCGCGCCGAAGCCCTTGCCGCCGGAGACCACTCGATCCTCACTGCTCGCGGAGCAGCTCGGCCATCGCCTCCTCATGCGAGACCGCTCCGGGCCGCCCGGCCGCCACCCACTCCCGGTGCGCCGCCAGCGTAGTTTCGGCGTCGGCTTCCTCCAGAAGCTCCTGCGACGCATGACGCTGCACGGCCTGGAGCTGCCGCAAGTCCCCGAGCGGCACGATCGCGGCCGCCTCACCGCCCAGGTGGATCACCTCGTACGAGCCCGGATCACCGGCTGGGTATGCAGTCATGGCAACACGGTACCGAGATCCTGTGACATTCACAGCCGCGAATCCCGCTCCAGCACGGTTAGTTGCTCAATCAGCGCTGTGCACGCGGCCCGGAGCATGTTTCCCCTGGTAGCGCCCCGAGCGCGACTCGAACGCGCGACCTACTGCTTAGGAGGTCTTCGCGGCCTGTGCCCTGACCTGCCCGTTGCCAGGTCAGCGGCCCCGTGGCGTGCCCGTGAGTGACCGTGATTCACCGCGGTTCACCGTCCGATCGGGCACGCCACGGGCACGCTCCTGGCGCCTGCCCGCAACCCGCCTGCCTGATCATCCCGTCACCGTTGACCCGCCGATGAGGGAAGCGGGCCTGGTCCCCGGCGTCAATGTGGAGCACCCCACTGGCTGAACGACATTGACGCCGGGGACCAGGTCTGCTCGGCTTGCCCGGGTCGATGGTGACGGGACGATCAGGCCCCCATCCCGAAGCCCGAGAGCCCCCGCCGGAGGCGCCTTAATCTGGGAACCTGACGATCCTCTGACCGTAGGGCTTTCGGCCTGAGGACGGAAGAGGCGCGGCAGCTTCACTCTTAGTTGCGGCAAGCCCTTCGAGGTTACGTACCCGAATATCCCGTAGAGCCCGCGTCCTGTCCCAATTGGACTACCCGTGAAGAGTACAAGGATTCCTGTTCTGCCATTATGCTTTCAATCTGATCAACAAACCTAGCGAACCGCTGATCAGGATCTGGGTCTGAGTACAATCCATGTCTCAAGTAAAACTGAACTCCTGCGCGCTCCAGCTCAAATCTCAATTTATGACTCATATGCCAACGCTGTCCCATCTGAGTAACTTGCAATGCACCCGATGCGGCGGCCACCAACAAGCTAAGTACCGCCGCAGTAATTTGAGCGAGTGCGGCGATGGGACCGTGGGTCTGAACGCCCAGCACGACCAGAGTAGGAACGATGGTGGCGCCAACCACCATTAACCAGCGCGCAATATAAAACAGATTTCGCGCCCTTTGCGAAAATCTGATTCGCACTAATAAGCCAGTCAGCCCACTGCGACCGGATGTATTCCTGTGCTGCGGGACGATCAGACGACTGATCAAGGAGGGCCTGAAGTCAGTGCCTCAATCCGGCGAGTGTTTCGGCGTGCCCCCTACACGCTTAAATTTGGGCATAGCAGATATTCGCAGACAACACTACCTCCTGATTTGGGCCCGTACTGTACCTTACGGCAGCAGTTCGGCGCATCGGCGGAACCCGGACTCAGCCTCGGACAGCCCTAAGTCGAAGGCGGCCTGGCGCGTGGTCGGTGAAGCCAGCCGTGGTCATTCGGGCGCTTCATGACCACCTGGCAGCGTTGGTTAAGCCCGAGCCTGATGCTCTGATCTTCCCTGGGGCATGGGCGGACCTCTGCGCCGGGGCAACTTCAACCGCGCCACCGGGTGGCCGCATGTGGTTGCGGCGAGCAGCAGACCCGGGCGCCGATGAGGCCATCACGGGCGAGATTGACGCCCTCGTTCAGGCCGAGTGCGGCCAGGAGCACGACGGGGAACGACGGCGCGGCCGGGGTCCTCATGACCAGCTTGGAAGGTGTACCGCGCATGGCCGTCATGGGCGCTGCCCTGCGGGTTCGGGTATCCGGTGGTGACCGTGAGTGACCCCGGATCACCCTCGTTAATGGCACGCCAATGGCACGGTGATCTTGCCCTTCGCGCCGCCCGGACGGGTTTGCGTTGGCGCAGTCCTATGCGCACCTGACTGGGCTGATCATCCCGTCTGCCGTCGACCCGCCCGTCAGGGGCTCGCGCCTGGTCTGCTCGGCTCGCCCGGGTCGATGGCGGACGGGACGATCGGCTACAACCTGAGCCAACTATCGTGACCCGCACAGTTGTGGCGATCATCTCGGAGTCGGAGCGCCCCCGCCGGAGGCAAGATGGTGGCAATCACGCCTCGGGAGACCGCCCCTGTGATCTGGCCTAACCCGTCATCGACCTGCATCAACCGCCTAGCAGGAAGTCACTTCCGTCCCGCCATTCCCCGTCTGTTCCGGATCATGCTGTCCATCGTCCCCCGGCATGGCCCAACTGTGATCACTCGCTTGTGAGGTACGCCCCTGCTCGTCTGAAGACATCGCTGTTCTGCGGCTTTGCCTACAATCGATCAGCTCAGGTCGGCAAGGATCTGGTCTCGTTGTGGTCAGACCTGGTGGTCAGGCAACCGCCGAGTCATGCCGGCATTATCGAGGTAGAGTCACCGCCATGCGACGCGCAGTGGTGGCCTCCAATGCCATGGATCCGCTGATGGATCTTCACGGGGCCTACGAAACCCTCCGTAGGGCAGGCGATGCAGGTGATCTCAAGATTCTGTTTACTCACGTCACGGTCGAGGAGCTTGCTGCCATCCCCGACTACGAACGGCATTGTCGTTTTGCTGATCTTCCTGATCGACCTCGGACAGTTGGTGCCGACCGGAGCAATCATTCTCGGCGCCTCACGTCTGGATTTCGGACGTGTGTGTGACGACGACGATTCTGTGCAAGCCTGACAGGGCAGGGAGAGACACACCTGCGCGATGCTCGAATTGGTGCACAGCTCTTGTCGATGACTGCATTCTGGTGACTTACGACGCCCGCCTCGCCTCGCGGGCTAGGGAGCGCGGCGTTGAGGTGCTAACGACTAACGAGTTGCTAACTGAGTTCGGATTCAGCCCGTTAACATTCGTTCAACGCCTAGAACGCTCAGCTCATATGCGGACACAAGCAATTCTCCTCCTTCGGCATGAATTAGCTCATTGGTGGATGGCCCCAGTCGGTAACCGACTGCTTAGAAGGTGCCGCACAGGGGTCCGGGGATGTCCTTGGCCTGGATGGAGCGTTGGTGGGCCACCTAGCAGCCCGGGCCGTTATGCAGTGACGATCACTGCATAACGGCCAGCGGTACCGTCTACGAGGCAAGGGACTCGGCTATAAGCTCACTAGGAGTGGAGCAAAGGTGATACCGTACGCATGATAAGTCCGTCGGTATGTCCCACGGAGGCTCAATGGCGCTTAGGCGATCGATACGACCTGACACTGCTTCTCCTTTCCGAATTCCTCTCGGCCCAGCATTGCTGTATCTTGACGACATCCTAGACGTGTACAATGACTTGATTACCTTTTCCCAACAGTGGTGCGCTGACAATTCGGAACGGCCACAAGGCCCGGGCGAGAGTCCCGAAGATCTCCAGAATGCGGTAGAACTACGGGCACAGAATGCGATCGCAGATTCCGCTGAAGATCTTAAGGATGCAACCCGCCAAGAGCTGGATCATGTTAGCTTGGTATGTAAGTCCCCGAAGATCAGGATAGACTTCTCACTTCGTGGTGCGGAGGTCATCGCTGAATCGGACAGTCCAAACGTGCGGTCATTTGCGGAGTCGCTCAGGGAATTCGTTCAGACAAGGAGGAGCTGGCTAGTAGTTCCGATGGCAATTGGGAAGAAAGGGTTTCTGTGGCCAACCCTAGCACTGGTTTACCTTCTCATCGCCGCATTTCTACCAGTACCGTACCCACTTAAGATCTATCCAGACATCTGGACTTATGTGATATTCGGCGTATTGATTGCCTGGCTAGTCTTTCAATACTATCGACAGTATCGGAACGCTGTCAGAATTTCACCCGAATGGCGCAGAGAGAGTAGAGGTATCAGCAGCAGAACGCGAAGGGATCTTGCAGTAGCCCTAGTCAGCGCTGTAGTGGTTGGGGTGCTTGGGTTGTGGGCGCGGACTACTCGTCCACAGTGAAGGCTCACCGCCCGCGAAAGCCCGATCTGTCGCACAAGCCGAGTCATGTGCATTGACTGTCGGAACGGATGGAACTGCCGGGCCAATAACGTGCCCAGACGGCAGTCCTAACCCGGCTGCCGACCGTTATTACCGCACGCTGCATCTGAAGGTTCTCAGTCTTGGCACAAATGCTAGCCGAAGTGAAGTTGCCACTGCGATCTGCCAAGATTTCGCCGCAGGGCACACGACCAAGCCCATTGAGACTTCCGCAGCAGAGCTGGCCTCCATCGAGCAACATTGGAATGTTGATCCACCCTCATCTACAGATATACCCGGCATTCTCGCGCACTGTCGAAAGTCTGCCGTGAGTCGTAGCTCGTAATGCTCGTCCCTCCGCTGAACCACGGCCCTCGCTGGGCGGTGGGCGCGCGCCGCGCCCGAGTCGGGGTATCTCGCGTGCAGCGGGTCTCGATGGTGACGGGATGCTCAGGCCCCTCCCATCCCGGAGCCCGAGTGCCCCAGCCGGTGGCAGAGTTGTTGCGATTATGGTTCCGCAGACTCCCGCGCGCCTCCATTGGAGCGATCGGCGATGCCCGCTGATTATCTGCCTGCACTACATTCGGATCCGACACGCGCTCACCACGGTTTGTCGGTGCCTGGCCGTAGCATCGGGCTGTGGTAGCAGCTGGTCCCATGCAGGGGCTGGGCACTCGGCATTATGACGTGCTGGGTGACCCGCCCTCGGCGGGGATCTGTCATCTGACGAGTCGGGGAAAACTGGATCGAGGCAGGTCAATCTGTGGCAGGATCGCTAGGTTACTCGCTGAAGGTTGCGAACGTCTATCAACGTCGATTTGACTCTGAGAGTCTTGGCAACTGCCCTAACGGGCTCACATCTCTACATTATTTCTCGCCGCCCGGCGCTTCGTATTGATCGCAATTCAGTCAGAGTTTATGTGCATCAGATAACGTTTGATGCGGTAACAAAGAAGTCGATCCGCTCAGATCCGGAGCGACATTCTCTCGTTCTTGACTTCGAACCTAGTCTGGACGTGGAAGATTTCCGAACTTACTCGAATAGTACATATTTTTCGTTTCGCGCTAATGGTTCTTTGGTTCATGGTGACGCATGGGCACTCGCTAGCCTCGCGAGCAATGCTGGGATCGCTCTCGCCACCCAGGAAGTTCTCTACGTGGGCCAGGCCTATGGCCATGATGGATCTAGCAACTCCTGGCGGCGGACGCGCCGTCACAGTAGGCTTCAGAAAATATATGAGGATCACTCGGGGGAAGATTGGAGTATCTTCGTCTCCCCTTTGAGCGTTGTAAAGACTGAGCGCTCATCTGATGATCACATAGACGACCAAGAGGAACCTACTGTAAACATCCTAGGAATGAGCGCGGATGATGCGTTCTATGATTTTCGGCGCAAGAGTATATTGCCGTCATCAATAGATTTGATTGAACATGCGCTGATAACCTACTTCGCCCCACCATACAACGAGTTGCTGAAGGAGTGGCGTCCCGAGCGGCCCACGGTGGCTATGGTGAAAATGAAATCCGCCGGCTTCCGCTTGCTGCAGATCCACCTCGATGGATGGCAGGGACTCGCGCGATACTATTCAGCCCAGACCAAACAGGATCGCAGTCACCTTGTGCTGCTAGGAGCAGAGGGCGACTCGCGCGAGCATGACCCGCGTGTAATCTACGATCCTTCGGTCGATAATTGGCGCCTCGAGCTTTTGGTCATGCGCTATCGGGAACTTCTTGATGCAGCCGAAACGTCAACCGCCGTTTTGAGCATCTTTGGCGAGGAGGCTCCGAGACTTCGTCGTCCCCCGGAGGTAAGACTTCCGGGGGACAAGCCAACTTGGTCGCTCGATGAGGCTAGGGAGGCTTATGCCGTCCTTCGTCAGGAGGTGATTGAATACAACGGGCCAGGATTCGATCCAGCTACTGGCTTGTTCCCAACGGGCACTTATGCTGACGGCCAGAGAGGTCATTGGCGATTGGTGCGGCCCGGTCAAGGCGTCTGCCACGGGGTCATAGCGGGTGCTCGGCAAACGGGTAAGACAAATAGCTTGGACCTTTTGCGAACCGAGGTCCTATGTAGCGGTCTATTCGGACCCCTCATGTTGATTGATCCTACAGGTCGCCATGATTTTACCGCGTGGCGCGATTACGCTTATGCCGTGGCGGATACTCCCGAGAGCGCTATCGACCTCCTGTCTGCGATCGCAAGGGCCGTAGTTGCTCGGCGCAAAGTTGGTAATTATGAGCTTTCAGCTTCAACCCCGGGAATACTCGTAACGCTAGAGAATGCCCATACGATATTCGCCACATCGCTATTGGCGGTGAGAGAGGCGGATGTCATTGCTAGATTCGGCGAGTCTGTCGGAGTTAGTTTGGTAGTGACCGTGCCGACTTGAACATCGCTAGATTTGGAAATCGACATTCCCTGCGTGCGGCATTGCGACGTTACAATACGGCAGTATTCGGCCAGCCCGATGCGTATGAAATGCTTACCGAGGGTGACGATCATGGGGGACGTTCTGTCCCCACATCCTGATGGACACTCGGTCAAGGCTCGGCGTAGTCGACCACCAGCCCGACGGCGGCGAACCGGGCGATCGGAAGCTGAGATGGGCGCCCCACGCGTCGTGCTGGTGACCATCCGCTTGAGATTCTCTGGTCGGGGTGTTGTCCTCTGCTCGGCCCGGCGTGCGCCCAGGCGGGCCTGTCAAGGCAGAGCCTGGGCGCTGACGCCGGGCCTGCGGCGCCGCGTGCGGCGCCGCCTTGATCAGATATGGCCAGATTCGGCAGTGCCGACTAGACACCGACTAGACAGCGATTGGACAACGCATCAGACGTGGTGGGCCGGTCCAGCAGGGACCGCAGCAAAGGATGAGAATAGCGGCGAGCGCGGCCTGCTGCGGCCCCTACCGCTTCACCAGACGCGCATGCTAACGCTGTCACTAGGAAGGCCCAGCGGGGTCAGATTGAGGCGCCAGCCCTGTTCGACCCCATTCATCGGGGTTTCCCAAGAGCGCACACCCCAGCGCAGATCATTAAATAGTGCGTCTATTTCCTTCTCGGAAGAAACGCCGAATCTACTGCGCAGCACTAGGGAACGCCACGCGGCCCAGTGAACCGTGGTGCTGTATTCTTTCACGAATTCTTGATCATCTAGTCTACTGCTACGCCCACCATGCGCAATACTGCTTCGCACCTTATAGAGCGCCAGATAATCAGCGACAAGCTTAGGCCGCACCATGGGATCGCCTGCCAGTAGTGCAAGGCGATCTGCCATTGCGCTGCCAGGCAAGCTGCCCTGTCCAGCTAGAAGCGCATCCATAGCAACCCCAAGCGCGAGAGCCGCATCGTCTTGAGCCAAGGTATAGTGCGCTTCAGAAAACCATCGTGCAGCAACCCTAAGTCGCTTTGAGATCGGATCTGCTTTAAGGCAAGAAAGAACGGCTTCACGAAGATAACGCTGTTCAAGCAAAGCGCCAAGCGGGAACGGCTCGACACCGAACCAGTGTGCAGATCTTCCGCCCCCCATTGAGGTAACAATCCAAGGAAAAGCAGTCAATTCTATCTTTGCCGACTCGTCCAAGTTGCGGTCAATCGCTCCTCGATCAAGGACAATCCCTCTAATCCCCGGGCGGTTAGCATCTCCTCGACGGAATATTTCGTGTGCATCTAGATCACGTTCAAGAAGTAGTGCGAGATCACAGATATTCCGGAGCTGACGTTCTGACTCTTCAAACGCAAGCGCCTCCTGCCCAACTGTCCAGCAAGCGATCGCTACCGGTGGGTGACCTTCACCGCTAATGCGGGGGCGTACTTGGTCTTCTAGCCAGATCTCACCTTCCTCGTCCGTTACCCGAGTGCGTCCACGAGCCGAGGAATTAACAAACTTCAAGAAATCAGCGTTTGCATCTCCTACCACAGCGCTTCCCAGCACAAGGGGGCGCCTATTCCAGGTCACATTTGCAACAAGTTGTACCGTCAGGGCACGACTAGCATGCCTTAAATAGTCAACTCCTCGTTGAAGAATTTTCACCCGGGCTTCCGTTTCCTCAGAGGCAGCTACCACAAGGCTTGCAACTACTCCCCAGAACTCTTCCGCTGTCCAGCGATCACGGATCTGAGCTTGTCGGAGCAGACTTGTGACGGCTGCCTCAAACGCGGCCAGTCCTTCGCTGCTCATGGTCACAGGACCATGGGCACTCCTCCAGGGCCGCACGTTCCGAGCGCCGGTACGTTTCGAGATACCGCAACTCCTCTTGCAGCGGCTCAAGTGGAGCTCGCGGCAGAACGTGAGGCATGGAATTACGGTCGAACCGGTCCAGCCGGTGGCGGAACTCCCGGACGTAGGCTACGCACCGGGCCGAGGTCAGGGCCTCGCCGGTGCGCAGCGCGCCCAGTGCGGCGTGGCATGCCTGTTCCGGGTCGCCTTGGTCGGCGAGTGAGTCGGCCAGGACCATGGAGACGAAGAAGTCGCTGCGCGCGTACTCGCCATCGGACGGCGTGGCCAGGGCGGCGTGGTGGGCGGCCTCCTCGGGCGTCGCCCAGGTCGCGGAAGCAGTGGGCCATCTCGGCGGCTAGCTCGGCCTCGTTGAAGTAGCTGATGAACTCGGGGTCTCGGCCGGGCTCGGGCACGTGGAACGTCCGCTCGACGGCGGCGAGGGCGGCGTGGCATCCATGGGTGTCCCCGGAGCGGGCCAGGGCGCGGGCTTCCATGGCGAGGAACTGGGCGGTCAGCGCGGGTGTCGCCTGGTCGCGCAAGCCTTCGCGGGCGGCGCGGGCGAGGTTGACGGCCTCGGGGAGATGACCGAGGTAGGTGGCCTGGTGGCTCATGGCGGACATGATGCTGCACGCCAGGCGCCGGTCCGCTGCGGACTGGGCCAGGCGCAGCGCTTGGACGAAATAGCGCTGGGCCAGGCCGTGCAGGCCGCAGTCGTAGGTCGTCCAGGCGGCCAGGAGAGATGCTTCGGCGACGGCGGCGAACAGCTCGCGGCCGACCTCATCGGTGTACCGGCCGGTCAGGAGCGCGGCGGCGTCCCGGTCCAGGAAGTGGATCAGTGACCGGCGGGCGTGGGCTCCGCCGAACCGGTTGTCCAGCTCGGCGAACAGTTCCGAGGATGCGCGGACCCGGGCGACATCGGCGCGGCCGACCGCCCTTCCTGCTTCCGCGGCGGGCAGGGTGCTGTCGGGCTGGCTGAGCAGCCAGGCCAGGGCGGCGCCATTCCATGCGGCCGGGTCCAGGGGCGCCGACAGCACCTCCTGTGACCGGGCCGTGTCGGCCTGCCATAGCCCGGTGGCGGCGGTGACGGCCTGCCCGGTGGTGGCCGGGTACTGCGTACCGGCTACCGGGCGCGGTGCTGCCTCCAGGACCGCTGGAGAGGATGCGTGCTGGCCTGCCCGTCAGGGCCGGAAGCCAGGCCGAGAGCGGCGCGGGCCGGGCCGGGCATGCCGAGCCGTCCGCGATCTCGGCGAGCTTCTTAAGGTCTTAACGTGATACTTGTCGTGGACGATGTAGCTCACGCGGCCCTGGTAGATGCCGGTGGCGGTGCCTATCCGGGTCTGGCTCAGCCCGGTCCACTTCTTGAGCAACCGGAATAGCGCGCCGATGTCACGGTGGGCTAACGCGCGGGTGACCTCGGGACGGGTCCAGAAGTCCGGCGGTATGTCGGCCGGTCCGAACGCGCTGTCGCGCATATCGCTTCCTTGCCTGGCGGGTGCTCACGGGAAGTCGGTGAAGCCCAGGCTACGCGATATACCGGGGCGATAACCCCGGCGTGGAGATGGGTTATCACCCCGTAACGGCCGAGAGTTACTGCCATGACGCAGGCTGACCCTCAACCGAAAGCGTGCCCATTCTGCCGGGGGCGCGGCTGGAAGCTCATCCGGTCCCGCCGGGCCGTGACCGCTGGGACCCTGCAACGCGGCCTGGCGGCGGCGGCCCGCCGTGACTGCCTGGACTGCGATGGCACCGGTCATGCAGGCTGAGCGGCTGGCCGTCCTGGCCGCGGACTGGTTCCCGGGCGAGGCGGCCTCGGTCGGCCAGGCCCGTGAGTTCGTCCGCGGCGTCCTCGGCAACGCCTGGCCGCGCCTGGATGATCTGCTGCTGATGGTCAGCGAGGTTGCCTCCAACGCCGTGCGGCACACGGCGTCCGGGGATAACGGCGGCTGGTTCGACCTGACCGTCTCGGTGGCCGGGTTCGCGGTGCGGATCGCCATAGCCGATGGCGGCGGCTCGTCGGAGCCGCAGATACCCGACGGCGGCGGGGAGCCCGACGTGCTCACTGGCGGGCGGGGGCTGCGGATCGTGGATGCCCTGGCGGACCGGTGGGGTCATACCGGCGATGAACTGGGCCGCGTGGTCTGGCTGGAGGTGGACTGCCGGTGAGCACGGCCCCGGGTGCCCGGCCGTTGCGGTTCGCGGTGCGCGAGCGGCAGCGGTTCCGCCAGTTGCAGGCGCTGGAGGATGCGGTCAACTACCGGCTGGCTCGCCTGGCGGTGCCGTGCCTGCGCTGCAAGGCCGTTGCCGCGGGCGGCTGGTGTGATGAGCATGCGTGTGACGTGGCGCTGATCGCCGGGTATCTGCAAGCGGCTGAGAGCGTCATGGCGGCGCTGGGTCGCGTGACCGCGGGCATGCGCGAGGATGGCGGGCGGCTGTCATCGGGCGGCACGGACCGGCACGGGGCGTGACAGTCCGGCTAGTCACGCGCTAGTCTGCTTGGGTAGCCAAGCTAGTGGCTGCTTAAGCTGCCTGAGTGAGGCGCCATGCCATATGAGTACACGCCACCCAAATACGCGCAGGTCATCGCGGAGCTGCAACGCCGGATCGAGTCCGGGGAGTACCCGCCAGGGTCGTTGCTGCCCAGCGAGCACCAGCTCTCGGCCGAGTTCGGGACGGCCCGGCCCACGGTGGTCCGGGCTTGCGCGTGCTGCGCCAGGAAGGCTGGATCGACACGCAGCAGGGCAAGGGCAGTTTCGTGCGCGGCCGCCCCGCGCTGGCCGGGGTGAGCAGCGAGCGGCGCGGGAAAGCGGAGCTGGACCGGGACGAGTCCCGGGAGCCCGGCGAGCTGGTCTCGGTCGGCACGTCCGCGGCGCCGTCGCGGATCGCGGCGCTGCTCGCGGTCGAGCCAGGCACGGAACTGGCAAGCCGCAGGCGGCTGATCCGCCACGACGACGGCGAGCCATCGGAGATCCTGACCTGGTGGCTCTCCCCCGCCCTGGCCGAGCAGACGGGCCTGGGCCGCGAGGAGCCGGTGCGGGGCAGTGTCCGTTCCCTGCTGGACCGGATCGCGGGCCTGCGCATCGATCACGTAGTCGAGCAGGTCACCGCACGCCGCGCCGAGCCGCACGAGGCCAAGCTGCTCGGCATCTCCCGGTCGGCCCCGGTGCTCGCCCTGTACGTGAGCGCCCGCGACGCATCCGGCCGCCCGGTTCTCGCCCTGGACGTGGCGATGGCCGGTGACCTGCACGAACTGGAGGACGCCTACCCGGTCGGCTAACCCGGCCGAGTCAGGCGCATCCTGGTCCGCTTGACTAACCAAGTATCCGGGCTTACTCTGACCTCACTTGGTTAATCAAGTAGCCAAGCATCCATCATCTGGAGGGTTCATGGCAGTACAGGGTCCGATCCCCGTCGAGTTCGCCTCGGTGTTCCCGCGTGGGGTGTTCGCGGCGGGGCCGTTCGAGCCGGTGCGGGACTTCGAGGCGTCCAAGGGCGGGCGGTTCGTCCAGTCCAAGGACAAGGCGTCCGGGCTGCCGCTGTGGCAGGTCGATGTGATCGACGCTGACCCGGCGGCGCGGGACAAGTCGGTGCGGGTGAAGGTCGCGGCGCCGGATCAGCCGGTGCTGCCCCCGCCGCATCCGGGGATGCCGTTCGTCCCGGTGGAGTTCGCCGGGCTGACGGTGACCCCGTACGTGAACCAGGCCGGGCGGCTGTCCTACTCGCTCAAGGCGACCGGGGTCCGCCCGGTCGGGCAGGCAGGGCCGTGCCGCCCCGGAGGGCCGGGACACGGCGGCATGAGCAGCAGGCGGGGCGGCAGGAACAGCCATTCCTGCCGCCCCGGTATCTCCCCAGGTCAGCAAACCGTAGAGAGGGCTTCATCCTATGCGTGACTTCACGGGCGAGCAGATCGCCCAGGTAGACAACGCTGATCCATTCGCGGCCCCGGTGTGGCGGTCCCCGGTGCACCGCACCCCCGAATGGATCATCTGGCTGGTCCAGCTCATCCGGCTCCTGGTCCGGGTGATCTGGTTCCTGATCCGCCATCCGCTGCTGGATGCGGCGGCCGGGCTCGTGATCCTCACCTGGGCTGAGGCGGGCTGGCCCGGCGTCGTGGTCCTGGTCAACGTGACCGCTGCCGCGCGTGGTGACGCTGCGGCTCGTGGCTGGCCGGACTGGTTCGCCCGGCTGTCACGGTGCCGGTGCGGTGCCGGTGGCGGTGGCTGGTCTACCGGCGCCGCTGGCAGGCCGTCATGACCATCGCGGCCTCGCCCCGACCTACCGGGGCCGGGTCACCCTGCCCGTGCTCGGCAAGGTCCAGGCCGGGCCGTGCGCCGACCTGGTGACGGTCCGGCTGGTCTCCGGGCAGTCGCCGAAGGCGTTCGCCGACCGGGCCGAGGAGCTGGCCCACGGGTTCGGGGTCCGCTCCTGCCGCATCCGCACCGCCCGGCCGGGCCTGGTCGTCCTCGAACTGGTCCGCCGGGATGCGCTCGCCGCCGTCATCCCGGCCCTGCCGATCCCGGCCGTGCCGGATCTGCGGGCGCTGCCGGTCGGGCGGCGCGAAGACGGCGAGCTGTTCACGATCCGGCTGCACGGCACGCACCTGCTGATCGCGGGCGCGACCGGGGCCGGGAAGGGCTCGTACCTGTGGGGCCTGGTCCGGGCGATGCTGCCCGCGATGGCCGCCGGGCTGGTGCAGGTGCATGCGTGTGACCCGAAGCTGATGGAGCTGGCGTTCGGCCGGGCCATGTTCGAGAAGTTCGGCAAGTACGCCGCCGACCCGGCCGACATCGCCGACCTGCTCGAAGCCGACGTCGCCGACATGCAAGACCGGGCCGCCCGGTTCGCGGGCCGCCAGCGTGACCACCAGCCGACCACCGAGCACCCGTTCGTCGTGGTGCTGGTCGATGAGGTCGCGTTCCTGACCGCCTACCAGGCCGACCGCAAGCTCAAAGACCGCATCCTCGCCGCCTTAGCCACGCTGACCACCCAGGGCCGGGCGGTCGGCTACTGCGTCGTCGCCGCGCTCCAGGACCCGCGCAAAGAGGTCCTGAACATCCGCAACCTGTTCCCCGACAAGATCGCCCTGCGGCTGGACGAACCGGCGCAGGCGGACCTGGTGCTCGGCGACGGCGCCCGCGACCGCGGCGCCCGGTGCGACGAGATCGCCGCCGACCCGGCCACGGGCGCGGGGGTCGGCTATGTCCGGCTGGAAACCGACCCCGACCCGGTGCGGGTGCGGGCCGCGTTCGTCACCGACGACGACATCCAGCGCCATGACGGCCATGGTCACCGACCCGGCCGGGGAGTTCGCCCCGGCAGCGGGCGAGGCCGCGATGAGCACGGGCTGGCTGTCTCCCGAGGACTGCCCCGACTGCGGCGGCCCGCTGCTCGACACCAGCACCGAGGACCGGTTCCTGACCCTGGAGTGCCCCGGCTGCGGCTACCGCACCCGCTGGCACGCCACCGACCCCGACCCCGACCCGACCCGATGCCGGCGAGACGGAGGCCGAATGACCCAACGGACCACCAGAGCCGAGCGGCTGGCCATGCCGCTGGCCCGGGACGTGGTACGCGACCTGGCCGTCACGCATGGCGGGTGCGTGCGGCCGGTCCAGCTGCGCCGCACCGACCTGCACACCGGGCAGACCGAACCGGTGCTCGTCCCGTGCGGGCACACCCTCGCCGCGGTCTGCCCGTCCTGCGCCGAGCGAGCCAAGGCGCTCCGGGCGGCGCAGTGCCGGGAGGGCTGGCACCTCGACCGTGAGCCCGTCGTCCAGGCCGACGAGCCCGACGACGAACAGCGCATGTGGATCGAATGCGCTCCGACGTCCAGCGGGAGCGCGACCAGGCCGAGGCGGCCGGGCAGGACACGGCCGAGCGATGACGAGCTGATCGGCGAACTGGATGAGGAGATCACCCGCTCCGGGATGCGCGGCAACGTGCTGCCCGCCCGGCCGGTCCGCCGTCACCGCTCGACCCGGCGCCGCCAGGACACCCCGGACCTGCCCCGCCGGAAGATCGCCCCGCGCACGGTCGGCAAGACCTACACCGCGCCGGACGGCAAGACGTTCCGGCCGTCGATGTTCATCACCCTCACCTGCCCGGGCTACGGGCGCGTGGGCAGCGACGGCACCCCCGCCGACCCGGCCCGCTACGACTACCCGCGGGCGGCGCGGGACGCGCTGCACTTCGCGGCGCTGTTCGACCGGTTCATCCAGAACCTGCGCCGCTTCCTCGGCTATGACGTCCAGTACTTCGCCGCCGTCGAACCGCAGCGGCGGCTGGCCCCGCACGTCCACATCGCCATGCGCGGCACCCTGTCCCGCACCGAGCTGCGCCAGGTGCTCGCCGCCACCTACCACCAGGTCTGGTGGCCACCCACCGACCAGGTGAAGCACGACGACGGCAACCTGCCGGTCTGGCATGAGGCCAGCGGCCACTACCTCGACCCCGCGACCGGCGAACTCCTGCCCACCTGGGACCAGGCACTCGACGCCATCGGCCCCGAGGACGAGCCGCTGCACGTGGCCCGGTTCGGGAGCGGTTCGACGCCCAGGGCGTCATCGCCGGATCACGCGACGCCAACCGGTGCATCGGCTACCTGACCAAGTACCTGACCAAGCACGTCGCCGACTGCCACCAGGCCCGCACACCAGCCCAGCACGACCACGCCGAGCGGCTGGCCGACGCGCTCCGGTACGAGCCGTGCTCGCCGACGTGCGCGAACTGGCTGCGCTACGGCGTCCAGCCCAAGAACCCCCGGCCGGGCCTGCGCCCCGGGCACTGCAAGGGCAAAGCCCACCGCCGCGAGCACCTCGGCTACGCCGGGCGCCGCGTCCTGGTCTCCCGCAAATGGTCCGGCAAGACCCTGGCCGACCACCGCGCCGACCGCCGCGAATGGCTCCTGGCCACCCTCGGCATCACCGCGGCCGACCCGGCCCGCTACACCTGGGAGCCCGTCACCCCCGGCGACCCCGACCACATGCCCAACGCCCAGCGGCTGCTGCACGTCGTCGCCGACCGGCAGACGATGGCACGCCGCGCTCACCCTGGCCAGAGCCAGAGCCAGCGGCCAGCCGCCCGGAACTTCCGGCAACCGGGAGGGCGGCATGACCAGACAGCCAGGAGCACACCCGGGCCGACCGCCTGCTGACCGTCGCCGAGGCGGCCGACGTGCTCAGCACCACCGAACGCTTCCCGCGGCGGCTGATCGAGCAGCGCCGTATCCGGTTCGTCCGGGTCGGCCGACACGTACGCATCCCCGAATCCGCACTCCGCGAGTTCATCGAGGCCGGTCTCGTCGAGCCGGTCACCACCAGGAAAAGGAGAAAAATCGCATGAGCAAGAAACGGCGCTTCGGGCGCAGTCCGGCAACTGCCGTCCGGCCGATGGCAGGCGCGCTATCAAGGCCCGGACGGGATAGACCGGCCGGCACCGGAGACCTTCGACAGCAAGACCGATGCCGAGGTCTGGCTGACCCTCAAAGAGGCCGAGATCCTCAACGGCGACTGGACCAACCCGGACGACGGCAAGGTCCCGCTGGCCGACTACGCGCAGACCTGGATCGCGGAGCGGCCGGGCCTGCGGCCCAAGACGGTCGAGCTGTACGGCTACCTGCTGCGCAAGCACATTGCCCCGGTCCTCGGCGACCTGGCCATCGCCGAGATTCAGCCCAGCCAGGTCCGGCGCTGGCGTAAGCAGCTCCTCGACGCTGGCGTGAGCGCGGTCACGACGGCCAAGGCGTACCGGCTGCTCAAAGCCATTCTGAATACCGCCCTGGATGATGGGGTGATCCGGCGCAACCCATGCCGGATCAAGGGCGCCGGGCAGGAAGAATCACCCGAGCGGCCGACCCTGACAATCGCGCAGGTCTATGCGCTCGCCGATGCGATCGACCAGCGATACCGCGCGCTCGTGCTGCTGGCCATGTTCAGCAGCCTGCGCTGGGGCGAGCTGGGCGGCCTGCGGCGCGTGCGATATCGACCTGGCCGCACGCACGGTCCGGGTGACCCGTCAGCTCATCGAGGTCCGCGGCGGCGGCTTCGCGTTCGGGCCGCCCAAGTCCAGGGCGGGCAAACGGAGCGTGCCCGATTCCCGAAGTGATCATTTCCATCATCCGGTGGCACCTGGCGTGCTTCGCCGGCCAGGGAGACGAAGGGCTCGTCTTCACCAGCCCGGCCGGGAAGCCGCTGCGGCACACCAACTTCCGGCGCCGGGTATGGCTGCCCGCGCTCAAGGCGGCCGAGCTGCCCGCAATCCATTTCCATGATCTCAGGCACACCGGAAACACCCTGGCCGCCAACGCCGGGGCCAGCCTCCGCGAGCTGATGGAACGGATGGGCCACGACAGCGAGCGGGCCGCGCTGGTCTACCTGCACAGCAGCGACGAACGCCAGCACCAGATCGCGGACACCCTCAGCAAGCTCGCCACCGAGGAGCTGAAACGGGGCAGCAAGCGCCAGGGCGGCCAGTCCACCACCAGGCGATCGGGCACGCAACGGGCACGGAACCGGAAACAAGCCTCTTGAAGATCATCCGCAGGAGCCAGGAAACCGGGCCTGACCTGCACTGGAAGCTAGGCGCCCCGAGCGCGACTCGAACGCGCGACCTACTGCTTAGGAGGCAGTTGCTCTATCCGCTGAGCTATCGGGGCCAGCCGACCGCCCTCAGGCCAGGCCGGCGGCGTAAGCCTCACCAAGCCTAACCGGTCCGCCACCGTACCGGGCCTGCCCGCGCCTCCTGCTGCGGCCCGCCACGCGGACCGTAGGCTTGGTGGCTAACCCCCGATAGCCACGCACGCGATCAAGGAGCAGACGCGGGTGCAGGTACGAGACGTGATGACCCAGGCCACAATCACGGAGACCGCCACGGACACGCTCCGGGCCGCGGCGGAGCGGATGTGGCGGCAGCAGACCGGGTCACTGCTGATATCGGATGGCGGGCGGCTCGCCGGGATCATCACCGAGCGGGACCTGCTGCGGGCGGTGGCGCTCGGCTCCGACCCGGAGCGGAGCACCGTGGACGAGGCGATGACGACCGAGGTCTTCACCGTGCTCCCGGACATGCCGCTGCACGAGGCGGCGCGGGAGATGGCCGCGCGGTGGATCCGGCACCTGCCGGTGGTGCAGGACGGCGAACTGCTGGGCGTGATCAGCATGCGGGACATCACCGGCATCTTCGCCGCGCTCACCCCGGCCGGGGTAACCGTGGAGCACGAGTTCGACCGGCTCGTCCGGGAACGCCGCCTGGCCCGCATCGAGCACGGCGATCTCGACTGACCCTGTGCAAATTCATCAGCCGTTAGGTTCTGACCCCGCCCCGGGGGTCCGAACCTAACGGCTGATGAATCGGGCCGGGCGGGGGCGGATCGGGGCCGGGCGGGGCGCGGACCGGGCGCCGGGCGGGGCGAGTCCGGGCGGGGCGAGTCCGGGAAGTCCGGGAGCGGGGCGGGGTGAGGCACCCCCCGGCCGGGCGGAAGGGCTGCGAGAGGTCAGGGCAGGTCGATCGGGAGCTTGATGCCGTCCAGGACGTTCGGGCAGGCGCAGGTCCGCTCCACGGGCAGGCCGGCGATGACATCCAGGACCAGGTCACGGAGCCGGGCCACATTCGAGGCGAACACGCGGAACACCTCCTCCTGGGTGACTCCCTCCCCCTCCTCCACGCCCGCGTCGGTGTCGGTGATGAGGGCCAGCGCCGTGTAGCAGAGCGCCAGTTCCCGGGCCAGCACGGCCTCGGGGTGCCCGGTCATCCCGATCAGGCTCCAGCCCTGGGAGGCGTACCACTGGGACTCGGCCCGCGTGGAGAACCGAGGCCCCTCGATCACGACGAGCGTGCCGGAATCGGACAGGTCCCAGCCGGCCGCGCGGGCCGCCGCGATGGCCTGGGACCGCCCCGAGGGGCAGTAGGGATCTGCGAACGGGACGTGCACGGCCCCGCCCGAGTCGTAGAAGGTCTGGGCACGGCCGATCGTGCGGTCCACGATCTGATCGGGGATGGCGAGCCGCCCCGGGCCGTACGCGGGGTTCAGTGAGCCGACCGCGGTGGGGGCCAGGATCTGCCGGACGCCCAGTGAGCGCAGCGCCCACAGGTTGGCCCGGTACGGGATCCGGTGCGGCGGGTAACGGTGGTCCCGGCCGTGCCGGGGCACGAACGCCACCGTCCGGCCGGCCACCTCACCGACCACGATGGGGTCACTGGGCTCGCCGTACGGGGTGTCCACCTGAACCTCGCCGGCCGCCTGGAGGAATTCATAGAAGCCGGACCCGCCGATGACGCCGATCTCCGCGCGTGCGCTCACGCGGATTAGGTTAACTACCCGTCGCGGCGGGCGCCGGCGCCGAGGACGAACTCGTCGATTCCTTCTTGGCCCCGGACGAACCCGACGAACCCGACGAACCCGACTCAGACCCGGACGACCCGGAGCCGGACCCGGAGGACGACTCCTTAGCCCCGGACTTGGCCGAATCAGCCGAGCCGGACTCGCCCGTCTTCGCGGCGGCCGGCTCCTTGTCCTTCTTCGCGCCGTCAGCGGCGGCGGACCCCTTACGGCTGTCCGTGCGGTAGAAGCCGGACCCCTTGAAAACGATGCCGACCGGCGTGAACACCTTGCGCAGCGATCCCTGGCAGGCCGGGCAGACGGTCAGCGGGTCGTCGCTGAACTTCTGCACCGCCTCCAGCTCCGCACCGCATTCGGTGCAGCGGTACTGATAGGTCGGCACGATCCCCTCCTTCAGCATCCCGCGGGCAGTTAGCACTCACAGCCCGCGACTGCTAAATGGTAACTCATTCCGGCGGAAGCCTGGTCACCCCGGTGGACGGCCGGGCGACCAGGCGCACCGGCTGGTCATACGGCCCAGCAGGCACGGACTCCAGCAACTCGGTGTCATACAGCAGCGCAACGACCGGTACAGACGCACCGACCCTGGCCAGTGCGCGGTCGAACGAGCCACCGCCACGGCCCAGCCGCTGCCCGGAATGATCCACCGCCAGTGCCGGGACCACAACCAGGTCGGCGCTGCTGATGGCGGTGACGCCGCGGCCCGGCTCGGACGGCTCGGTGAGCCCCCGCGGGCCGGGGCGCAGCGAGTCCGGGCCCTCGTAGGACGCCCAGTCCAGGTCACCGTCGTCGCGGAGCACCGGCAGCAGCACGTAAGTACCGCGCTTCCACAGCCCGAACACCAGCCCGTGGGTGTCCGGCTCGGTCCCGATCGAGTAGTAAGCGGCCACCGTCCCGGCCATCTGCGCCTCGGGCAGCGACAGCACGGCGTCCCGGATCGACCGGGCGGCCGCCGCGCGCTGCTCGGCGCCGAGCCGGCGGCGCGCGTCCACCAGCCGCGTGCGCAGGTCGGCCTTATCCCGGTCCAGCTGTGAGATCACGGATAACCGCCTCGGAGGTAAGGGGCCTATGGCGTTTGCCGGGCCGCCTGACGGCTAGGGTACGAGGATGGCTAATAACGCCGCTGTGACCAAGGCGGTCGTCCCGGCGGCGGGTCTGGGAACCCGGTTCCTGCCCGCGACCAAGGCGACCCCCAAGGAGATGCTGCCGGTCGTCGACAAGCCGGCCATTCAGTACGTCGTCGAGGAGGCGGTCAGCGCCGGCCTGGACGACGTCCTGATGATCACTGGCCGGAGCAAGCGGTCCATCGAGGACCACTTCGACCGGAACTACGAACTGGAAGAGGCCCTCGCCGCCAAGGGCGACAAGGAGGGCCTCGAACTCATCCGCGAGTCCTACGAGCTGGCCACCGTGCACTACGTCCGCCAGGGCGACCCGAAGGGCCTCGGCCACGCGGTGCTGTGCGCCGCCAAGCACGTGGGCAACCATGCATTCGCCGTACTGCTCGGTGACGACTTCATCCACCCCGAGGACGGCCTGCTGCAGCGCATGCTGGAGGTCCGGGCCGCTTACGGCGGCACGGTCGTCGCGCTGATGGAGGTCGAGTCCGACCAGGTGTCCAGCTACGGCTGCGCGGCCATCGAGGAGACCGGCGAGAACGACGTGGTCATGGTCACCGACCTGGTCGAGAAGCCGGCCCCGGAGGACGCGCCGAGCAACTGGATCGTCATCGGTCGGTACGTCTGCGACCCGGCGGTGTTCGGGGTGCTGGAGACGACCCCGCCGGGCCGCGGCGGCGAGATCCAGCTCACCGACGCGCTGATGGAACTGACCCGGCGGGATCCGGCCGACGGCGGCGGGGTGCACGGCGTGCTGTTCCGCGGCCGCCGCTACGACACGGGGAACAAGATCGACTACCTGCGCACCCTCGTCCAGTTCGCCTGCGAGCGCCCCGACGTGGCGCCGGAGTTCGTGCCCTGGCTGCGCAAGTACGTCGACAACCTGGCATGACCCACCCGGAGCCGCCCGCAGGCCTGATCGGCGTGGACGAGCACCGCGCCGAGATCCTGGGGGCCCTGCTCCCGCTGCACCCGCTGCGGCTGCCGCTGGCCGACGCGGACGGCAGCGTGCTGGCCGAAGACGTGCTGGCCGGCACGCCGCTGCCCTCGTTCGACAACTCGGCCATGGACGGGTACGCGGTCCGGGCCGCCGACCTGGCCGGCGCGTCCGAGGCGGCGCCGGCCCGGCTGCCGGTGCGGGGCGAGATCCCGGCCGGGGACACCGGGCGCTACCGGGTGGAGCCCGGTACCTGCCTGCGCATCATGACCGGCGCCCTGCTGCCGGCCGGCGCCGACGCCGTGGTGCCCGTGGAATTGACCGACGGTGGTGCGACCGTGGTGGCGCTGCGCAGCGCGGTGCCAGCCGGGAACGCGATCCGCCGTCGTGGCGACGACGTGGCAGCCGGAGAGCTGCTGGTGGAGTCAGGGACCCCGGTGGGTTCCGTTCAGCTGGCTCTGCTCGCGGCTTCGGGTCAGGGGACCGTGCTGGTGCGGCCGCGGCCGCGGGTGGCGGTGATCTCGACCGGCAATGAGCTGGCCGAGCCCGGCACGCCGCTGGTGCCCGGGCGGATCTGGGAATCGAACAGTTTCATGCTGGCCGCGGCGGCCCGGCGGGCCGGGGCGGTGGCCGGGCGGCACCGGGTGCCGGACGACCCGGACGCCGTGCTGGCCACCCTGGAGCAGCTGCTGCCGCACGCCGACCTGCTGATCACCAGCGGCGGAGTGAGCATGGGCGGCGAGCACGATGTCGTCAAGGCGTCGCTGTCCAAGCTGGGCACGGTGGAGTTCCGTAAGGTCGCGATGCAGCCGGGGATGCCGCAGGGGTTCGGCGTGCTGGGGCCGGACCGGACGCCGATCTTCACCCTGCCCGGCAACCCGGTCAGCGCGTACGTGTCGTTCCTGCTGTTCGTCCGGCCGGCCCTGGCCGCGCTGCAGGGCGCCCCGGCGCCGCGGGACCGGATGGTCACGGCCGCGCTGACCATGCCGGTGCGGTCGCCGGAGGGCAGACGGTCCTACCTGCGCGGCATCCTGGACGACGCGGAGGCCACGGTGCTCCCGCTGACCGGCCAGTCCTCGCACCAGCTGGGCGCGCTGGCCCGGGCGAACGCGCTGATCCTCGTGCCGGAGCCGGTGACCCGGCTGGAAGAGGGCGCCAGCGTGGACGTACTCTGCCTGCCATGACCGATTCTCCGGCGGAGGCAGCCGGGCCGGCCAACGGCACGCGGGCGGCCGGGCCGGGCCTGACGCACGTGGACCAGGCCGGGCACGCCCGGATGGTCGATGTGTCCGCCAAGGACATCACCGCCCGCCAGGCGCGCGCGTCCGGCCGGGTGCTCCTCGCGCCCGCGGCGGTCGCGGCGCTGCGCGCGGGCACGGTGCCCAAGGGGGACGCGCTCGCGGTGGCCCGGATCGCCGGGATCCAGGGCGCGAAGAAGACGCCGGACCTGGTGCCGTTGTGCCACCCGATCGCGCTGCACGGGGTCTCGGTCGAGCTGGCGGTGACCGAGGAGGGGGTCGATATCTCGGCGGTGACCCGCACAGCGGACCGGACGGGAGTCGAGATGGAGGCGCTGACCTCGGTGACCGTGGCCGCGCTGGCGCTGGTGGACATGATCAAGGCGGTGGACCCGGCGGCGGTGATCACCGACGTCCGGGTCGAGGAGAAACTGGGCGGCAAGACCGGCACCTGGCGGCGGCCGTGAGCGGCGACGCCTGGGCCGAGGCGGTGCAGGAGGCGGCGGCCGGGCCGCGCAGGCCGCCGCCGCCGCTCCGGGCGCTGGCGATCACGGTGTCGAACCGGGCCTCGGCGGGCGTGTACGAGGACAGGTCCGGGCCGGTGCTGGCGGGCCTGCTGACCTCGGCCGGGTGCGCGGTGGACGGCCCGGTCGTGGTGCCGGACGGCGAGCCGGTGGAAAAGGCGCTGCTGGACGCGGTGGCGGAGGGGTACCAGGTCGTGGTGACCACCGGCGGGACCGGGCTGACCCCCGGGGACCAGACCCCGGAAATGACCCGGAAGGTGATCGACCGGGAGATCCCGGGCATCGCGGAGGCCATCCGGGCGGCCGGGATCGCGGCGGGCGTGCCGTCGGCCATGCTGTCCCGTGGCCTGGCCGGGCTGGCCGGGCCGGTGCTCATCGTGAACCTGCCGGGTTCCAGCGGGGGTGTCCGGGACGGCATGGAGGTCCTGGCGCCGGTGCTGGGCCATGCCGTTGACCAGGCCCGGGGTGGCGACCATCCCCGTCCGGCCTGATTTGACCGGGTACCCGCGTAGCGTCCAGATCACAAACAGGGGAATGATGGGCCTCGTGGGACGTATGCGCGGCTGGCCGGTCACCATCACCGAACCGGACCTGCTCGATGAGCCCATCGGGCTCCGCCCGGTGCGCGCCCGGGACGCCGGGATATGGCGGGATGCCCGGGTGCGCAACGCGAACTGGCTGCGCCCCTGGGAGCCGACCAACCCGGAAACGCCGCTGTACCGGTCCACGATCAGCCCCTACCTGGCCATGACCCGGACCATGCGCCGGGAGGCCCGGCAGGGCCTGGCCCTGCCCTGGGTGATCACCTACGGCGGCCAGTTCGCCGGGCAGCTCACGGTGGGCAGCATCACCTGGGGCTCGGCCCGGACCGCGCAGGTGGGTTACTGGATCGACGAGGCGTACGCCGGGCGGCAGGTCACCCCGACCGCGCTGGCCATGGCCCTGGACCACTGCTTCTTCGTGGTCGGGCTGCACCGGGTGGAAGCCAGCATCCGCCCGGAGAATCAGGCCAGCCGCCGGGTGGTGGAGAAGCTGGGTTTCCGCGAGGAAGGACTGCGGCGGCGGTACCTGCACATCGATGGGGCATGGCGGGATCACCTGTGCTATGCCCTGACGGTGGAGGACGTGACCGGAGGGCTGCTCTCCCGCTGGCGCAACGCGCTGTCCGCTCTGCGCGCGGGCCAGTCGGGACCGCGGCCGCCGGGGGCCGGGGCCGCCGGGCCGGGGGCCGCCGGGGCCAGGTCGCCCGGGGCCGGGCGGTCGCCGGGGGCGGGGTCCCCGAGCGCGGGCGGGTGGCGCGGGCCAGGGAGTTTCGGGGGCAGCGGACCCGGGGGTTACGGCGGGACGAGCGGATACCGGGGCCCGGGCGGTTACGGCGGACCCGGGCCGCTGTAAGCCGCCAGGGCCGGCGCCGGCGCCGGTCAACCTGGACGCTGCCTGATGATCTCACGACACACCGGGCCTAATGCTGTTCATCGCCTGCGCTGACGCCTACGGTGCGTGACGTGAGCAAGCCCGCACGGCGGTCCAACATGCCTGCGCTCAGGCGCGGGCTCGCCGTGCGCCGGCCCGGTGATCACACGGCGGCGTGGCTGACCCCCGGGGTGAGCCGGTGAGCAGCGCGATCCTGTACTTCGCCATCGTCGCCATCTGGGTAGGCCTCCTCATGCCCAAGTGGCTGCGGCCTGCCCAGCTGCAGCAGCACCGGATGGAAGGGCAGGAGCAGGACCACTTCATCGTCGCTGCTGCGACCCCCGCTGTGCAGCGGAACGCCCCGGAGCGGGAGTCCAGGAGGCGAGAGATGCCGCAGCAGCCGGGACGAGCCGGCCCGGGGCACGCGGGACGCCGGCGCCAGGTACCCGCCGCGCAGGCGGACCGGGTGCCCCGGGCCGCAGCGGACGCCGCCGCCCGCCGGGCCAACGTACTGCGCGCCCGCCGCCGGATGCTGGGCACGCTGGTCGCCCTCACGCTGGGCGCGTTCGTGATCGCGCTGGCGCAGCTGGCCGCCGTGTGGGTGGCGGTCCCGCCAGCGGTGCTGCTCGGCTTCTTCCTGCTGCTGCTCCGCGAGGCCGCCCGCAGCGACACCGGGCGCGCGCACCGGCCCGCCCAGGCCGCGCCGGCCATGGCCCAGTCCCGGGATGAGGTGCGGTTCGAGCGCGAGGCGATGCGGCCCGAGCGCCCGGACCCGGCCGAATACGAGGCTGCGGAAGAGCCGGCCGCCCCGGCGGTGGCGCAGGCGGGACCGGCGGAGGTCACCTACCAGGCCCAGATCATCGACATCTCGGCCCGGGTCGCCGACCAGCTCTACGACCAGTACACCGACGCCGCCGAGCGCGCCGTCGGCGACTGAGCCGCCAGCCCGCCTGCCAGGCCCAGCGAACGAAACCATTACGGACGGGCGCCCTGACTTGGCGGCCCCCGAACCGGCGGCACTTAATGGGGCATGGAGCCGCTCAAGGACGGGGACCCAGGCCACCTCGGGCCGTACCGGGTGCACGCCCGGCTGGGCGCAGGCGGGATGGGCCAGGTGTACCTGGGCTTCTCCCCCGCGGGCCGGGCCGTGGCACTCAAGGTCCTGCACGCGGAACGGGCCCGCGACCCAGCGTTCCGGGCCAGATTCTGGCGGGAGGTCGCCGCGGTCCGGCAGGTCAGCGGCGTGTACAGCGCCCCCGTGCTGGACGCGGGCACGGAGGAGGGTCGTCACTGGCTGGCGACCGCGTTCGTGGCCGGGCCCTCGCTGCTCGAACTGGTCCGCACGGACGGCCCGCTGCCCCTCGCGGCGGCGTGGCGGCTGGCCGGGGGACTCGTCGAGGCGCTGACCGCGGTGCACGCCTGCGGCCTGGTGCACCGTGACCTGAAGCCAGCGAACGTCCTGCTCGCCGCGGACGGGCCGCGGGTGATCGATTTCGGCCTGTCCCGGATGGTGGACAGCCAGCCGACACTGAGCGGACTGGTCTCCGGCACCCCGGGGTTCATGTCCCCGGAGCAGGCCAAGGGCGAGCCGGTCGGCCCGGCCAGCGACGTGTTCTCCCTCGGCTCCGTGCTGGCGTTCGCCAGCACGGGAAGCGGGCCGTTCGGCACGGGTAGCCCGGCCACGATCATGGACCGGATCGTGCACGGCCAGCCGGACCTGGCCGGCGTACCGGAAGCACTGCGCCGGCTGGCCGGCGCGTGCCTGGCCAGAGACCAGGCCAGCCGTCCCACACTGGCCCAGTTGATGGAGGCCATCGCGCCACATGTGCCCGAGGCCGCGGCGGGGCCGCCCGCCTCGTTCTGGCCGGACCCGGTGGCCCGGGCGATCCAGTCACACCAGGCCAGCCTGGGGACGGGGACGGTGGCTGATGACGGTGCGGCTGACGGGCCGGCGGCTGACGGGCCGGCGGCTGACGGGCCTGACCCTGTGCAGGGTGATGAGCCCGGCGCTGTGGCCAGGCACCGGGACGACGTCCCGGAGGACGTGGTCGAGGGCCGGGTGATCCCAGGGAGAGTGGTCGAGGGCCGGGTGGTCCCGGTGAGTGTGGCCGAGAGCCGCGAGGTGCCAGGGCTCGTGGCCGAGGGCCGCGAGGTGCCGGGGACCGTGGCCGAGGGCCGCGAGGCCGCCCGGAGGGGCCGGAAACGGGTCCCGGACAGGCGCCAGGCGATGTCCTTGCTAGCGTGCGCCGCAGTCGCCGCGGTGGGCACGGTGCTGGCGGTGAACCGCGCGACCGCGCCGCCCCGGCCGCCTGCCAGCCAGGCGCGGCCGGGACCGCCCAGTGCTGTCCACGGCCCGGGAGGCCAGGCCGCGGCCAGACCCAGCGGGCAGCCTGCCGCTGGACCCGTTGCTCAGCCCACGGCGCGGCCCACCGCGCGGCCCACCGCGCAACAGGCCAGCCCGGGCGCGACGGCTTCGCCGCCGGTGCCTCCGGCGGTCCCGCCGGGACTGGTGCGACGGGCGGCGCACGCCCGCGAGAATCCGACTCCGCCCGGCCTGACGAAGTGACCGTGATCCGGCGCCCCGGGCTCGGCGAGCACCTCGGCCCCGGCACTCACGAAGGGTCACTGGCGCGCGAGCAGGTCCCGGAGTTTGCTACGCTGACAGCCGTTCCAGGGGCTGTAGCGCAGTCCGGTAGCGCACCTCGTTCGCATCGAGGGGGTCAGGGGTTCGAATCCCCTCAGCTCCACCTCTGGGATCTGGTCTCTGACCAGGTCAGAAGCTCTTTCCTTGAAGCCCCAGCCTACTTCCAGGGCTGGGGTTTTCGGCGTGGTTGGGAGGAATTTGGGAGATCATCTTCTCCCTGCCTCCCGGTGTGGGTCGGTCTGGCTGGGTGTCTCGTGGTGTCGTTGCGTCCGGTGCTGGGGCGCGAAAGGGCGCGAGGAGTTCGTCGAGCAGCGGGACGGGTGAGTGTTCGTGGAGGGCGGCCCGTTCGCGTAGCGAGTCCTCCCAGCGGGCCTGGAGGGCGGCCTTGAGGTCCTCGCGCATCCGGTCGGAGGTGTGGGCGTAGAGGCCGCGCATGCCGGGCACCTCGTGGCCGAGGCGGTGCTCGGCGAGGATCTCCGGGATGCCATCTTCGGCCATCCAGGTCTTGTGGCCGTGCCTCATGCCGTGCGGGTTCAGGCCGTACTTGACCGGGAGCCAGCAGGCGACCGGGATGTCCTCGGGGATGGGCCGGATGCCCCGTCCTCTTGGCCGGGTGAACGGCGGCGTCGCCGGGCGGGGCGGGCGCCCAGGTGGTGATCGGGATGCCCGGCCAGTCGGAGGCGTCCACGATGGTGAGCCGGGGCGGCTTGCTGGGCTGCGGCTGGTACCGGCCGTCGCAGGCCGGGCGGAAGACGCGGCGGGCGTAGTTGCTGCGCCGGGGGTGGCCGCCGTCCGGGCCGAGGAACACGTACTGGCCGCTGCCGCCGTGCTGGGCCGCGCAGGCGCATCGCTGCCGGGGCTGGGCCTTGATCTGCCGGGCCAGCAGGTCGGCCAGGAACGGCGGGAGGTTGACGGGCAGGCAGGGTTCCCAGTTCGGGCTGCGGTAGGAGTCGTCCTTCGGCGGGAGCCGGTGGAACGTGCTGCGGATCTCGCGGAGCTGCCACTCGACGTGGATCTCGTCGTCGTGGACGTGCTCGCGTTCGAGGCCGATCGTCTCGCCCCAGCGCAGGCCGGTGTAGGCGATGGTGACGACCATGGTGAAGTCCTCGTCCCGGCCGGACAGCAGCGCGGCCCGCTCGGCGACCAGCAAGGCCTGCAGCGGCGTGGCCCATACCCGCTGCGGGCCGCGGTCG
Organism: uncultured Actinomycetes bacterium; assembly: GCA_963829725.1. GTDB lineage: Bacteria > Actinomycetota > Actinomycetes > Streptosporangiales > Streptosporangiaceae > RYN-230. The sequence goes on from CAWHJW010000008.1 coordinate 198,786, forward strand.
AGCTTGCGGCCGGTCCGCCGTCCGCGGTTGCGGGGCCTTATCGCGGGGTTGTACGGGATCAGCGGCGGCTTGGCCGCGGCCGCGTCGCCGAGGATCGTGCACAGCACGGCGCGGGCGTCACGGGCCACGCGGCGGGAGACGCCGGTCCGGGCGGGGATGGAGTTCTCCCACCGGGTGATGTCCTCGGTGGTGAGCGAGCCCAGCTCGCTGGAACCGAAGGAGGGGCGGATGAACCGGCGGATCAGGTACTCCCGGGTCTCGACGGTGCTGATCCCGACGTCTTGCAGGGGCATCCACCGGTCGATCCACTCGCTGACCGTGATCTTTCCCGCGTTGGGGTCGGTCCACCGGCCTTCCCTGATCCTGGCTTCTTGGTCGCGTCCCCAGGTGAGCGCGGCGGCCTTGGTCTCGAAGCCGGACTCGCTGGTCTCGAAGCCGCTGGGCAGCTTGTACTTCACCCGCCACGGCTTCGCGCCTCTCCCCCGCTTCTCCGCGTACGCCATGCTGTCCTCCGGGTTGATGTCTCTGAGCTGCGGGCGCTCCTCCGGGCCGCTGGCGGCCGGGTCGGGTGCCACCGCAGGTGCCTGGCGGTGGCGTTGCCGGTAACGGCGTCAGATGCTTCTGTGGCCTGACCGGCGCTCGCGTGAGGTGACCGGCTGGCGAGCCCCGGCCTTCATGATCTCGGCGATGTCGTCATCGCTGAACCGCAGATGCTTGCCAATGAACGTACACGGAATCAACCGGGCGGCAGCCTTCGTCTTGAGCCACGACTCACGAACCTTGAGGACGCCCGCCGCCTCTGCCGCAGTATAGAGCTGATCAGCCATTGTCACTCCGCTTTAGCTGCCTAGAAGTAGCCCAAGCAATCGGCGAATACCCCTGCCTCACCTGGTACGACGTGATCGCGTCCAAAGTTACGTCAAGCGCTTGGGCTGATGCCAAACAAGAAGCGCATGATCCGATGCCGTCTGCGTTGATGTTTAGTGCTGGCTAGTTATGCACAGTTCGGTTCAGTGCTGCTGAGTGTTGTGGAAAAAGCTGGCGCAGTAAGAAAATTATGGCCCCGCGTATCGCGTACCTGGCGCAGCCACGGACCGGCCACGCGCTTGCTGGAGGCGCACCGTAGATGGACGGATCCCGTGACTCCGGGCTCTCAGGACTGCCGGTACAGACCGAATGGTGCCAGCATGGGTACTGACTGCGCTAGCTGCTCTCCCAGGAGGTGACCGGTAATCCCCCGGGCTCGCGTGACCTCCGTGGTGGAGGAGCCATCCCCATTGCGCCGGGCGCGGCTGGCCAGGAACTGGACGTTAGACGATGTCGTCGAGGAAATCGATCTACGAACCCCAGGCGGCCATTCCGGGGTGACTCCGAGCATGCTCAGCGGATGGGAGCTGGGTCGGCACATCACCAGCGTCGGGCACCGCAAGACACTCTGCGAGATCTACGGTGAGCCGCCGCAGGTGTTGTTCGCCCACCAGGACTCCGGACTGCGCACCGCGACAGCACCCAGGCTGCTGGCCAGCGTCACTGATTTGCGCGAAGCGATGTTAGCTACCGTGAATGGAGCCCGGGAGTGCCTGGTCGCCGCGGGCTCGCGGTCCCGGGACGCGGAGTATCTGGAGGCGATCGAGGCGGTGCTGGTGGATCGGCCGGCACTCGTGCATTACCGCGTACTGTTCGGACCGCCGCATCATCAGGCGCTGAAAGATCACCTGCTGCGGCTGCTGGAACTACGTGATCCCGCCGAACGCAGCCTTGGCCTGAAGATGCTCCATGTAGGCATCGTGGAGGACACGGTGACCACGCCAGAGCGGTTTTTTTGCGCGAGCGAGCAGATGGCAGCTGTGCCGATCCCGTCGCTGACATCGGCGGAAGCATTCGACTCCGGGGTGATGCTCGGCCCAGCAGCAGCCCGGCGACTGCTGGATCATGGGCGTCAGGCCTATGCTGGCGCCCGGCGGGTTGAGACACCTCAGCAGGTCGGAGAGCTGGACGTGATCAGGCACCGGAGCATCCAGCGGTGAACCGCCACGTCACAGAAGCGGGCCGCGGGCTGCTAGCGGCCCTTGAGGACCACGACTCGGTGATGAAACTGACCCGCGAACTGGTCCGCATCCCGAGCAGAGCCGGTATCGATCCCTACGGGCCGGCCCTGAAATGCATGTCTACATGGCTGGCCGGGCACGGGATGGCGCCGCGCCGCCTGTCCGCGCCTGGCGGGGAAACAGTCGCGATGGTGTGCGAGATAACCGGCAGCCAACCCGGTCCTCGATACGTCCTGGACGCATGCCTGGACACCGCGCCGTTCGGCGACGAAGCGGCCTGGACTTACCAGCCAGTATCCGGCGAGATCGACGATGGCTGGCTGCATGGCCGCGGGTCCGCCGATTCCAAGGCTGGCGCGGCGATCTTCGCGCATATCGCCGCCCGCCTCTTGCTGATCAGCGACCGGATGGCGGGCAGCCTGGTGCTGCTGTTCGACGTGGACGAGCACACCGGGGATTTCGGAGGTGCGCGAGCCTACTTCGAGGGCCCCAATGCACCGCGCAGAGTCGATGGGGTGATGATCGGCTACCCGGGGCCGGATCACGTGGTTACCGGAGGCCGTGGCGTGCTGCGCGCCCAGCTCAGCGTGCACGGTATCGCCAGCCACTCGGGCGGCCGCATGATGACCCCCAACGCCATCACCAAGGCAGCGGCACTCGTGTCGGCAGTCGCAGCCGCCGAACTGCCCCACTTCGTCGCACCGGCCTTCCCGCTGCAGCCCAGGCTGACCGTGACCGAGATCAGCGGCGGCACCGGCTATTCCGCCGTCCCGGACCTGTGCACCCTCAACGTTGATGCGCGGCTCACCCCCGCCTTCGACGCGGCCGCGGCCGAAGCGCTACTCCGTTCCCTGGCGGCTGATGTGGATGCCGCATGGCCGGGCACGCAGCCCACCCAGATAGGGATCACCACACGCTGGCCGCCGTACCAGCTGCCTGATGAATCGCGGCTGAAGACGGCGCTGCTCTCCTCTGCGCAACAGGCCGGACTCTCGCCCGCGGCCAAGATCGCCGGGCCCTCGAACATCGGCAATTACCTCGCCGGTCTCGGCATCCAGGCGACCGCCGGTTTCGGGGTCGAATACGAAGGGCTGCACGGCACGGACGAACGCATCCGCATCGATTCGATCCCGCCCATCCAGGCCGCCTACCAGCAGGCATGCCTGACCCTGCTAATCCCCTCCTGACCTGCGGATCAGCTCCTGCCGTAGAGAGCGCGACAGCAGCGAGACGACAGCGCGCCGCCAGCTCGTGCGCTGGCCGGCGCCCATGTCATCGGGTGAAGGTGCAGATAGCCACGCCATCCCTGGAAGCCGGTGAGCGTCATGAACGGAATCTTCATCGCTGTTGAGGGCCCGACGGGAGCCGGGAAGACCACCCTCGCAGCGCAGTTAGCGGCAGCCCTGCCGGCCCACGCGGTGCTCGACCCATTCGACGCCAACCCCTTCTTTCGCGAGCTGGCCATGACCGACAACCCAAAGGTGGGGCTGGCGCTGCGGACGGAGCTGACGTTTCTCGCCCTGCGCGTCGCACAGCTACGTGAGGTCGCGGAGCAGCTCGATGCTGGCCGCTGCGTGGTCGCGGACTGGGCACTTCTCAAGCAAGCGATCTTCGCTACGACCACTCTGCAGCCCGATGACGCGGCACGCCTAGCGGCCACCATCACGGTCTGGGCTGCCAGCGTTCCCACCCAGGATGTGCTCATCGGGCTCACCGCATCGCCGGTTACCCTGCGCACCCGCGTGCGCCACCGTGGCCGAGACGTAGAAGCCCGCCTCTCCATCGCTCAGCTGGCGGCTTTATCGGCCGCATTTGACAATGCGTTCGCGTCCTGGCCTGGGCGCTTCATCCGCCTCGACACCGACACCTTCGATGCGTTCGACGAGCAGCACGTAACTGAGCTTGCCGACCGGATACGCCAGCTCGTGACTTCCCTGGAGCTCAGATGAGAAATCCCGCCCTCCATGTAGCCGAGGGGGCTGTCACCGAAGGACTGCTCCGTAGGCGGCTGCTGATCACCGCGCCGGGCGCCGTGGAGCTGATCGATGAAGCGCTGCCGGGCCTGGGCGAACGCGAGGTGTACGCCCGAACGGTTGTTTCCGGTATCAGCCACGGGACGGAGATGGCTTGGCTCAATGGCTCGGCTGCTGCGCTGCACCGCTCCTGGGACGCCGAACGCAGGATGTACCGTGCTGGTCCAGGGCGCAGCTTCCCAGTTGCCCCTGGCTATGAGTCCATCGGGCGGGTCACCCATACCGGCCCGTCCGTTACCGCGGTAAAGACTGGTGACCTGATCGCGATTGACGCGCCCCATGCGGACGGTCACCTGCTCAGTGAGGCAACCGCGGCGGCCGGGCTCCTCCCCTCCGGCCTCAGCGCTGAGCAGGCGGTCTTCCTCACCCTCGCCCGGGTCGCGCTCGGCGGTGTGCAGGATGCTTCGCTGACCGTCGGCGAAACCGCCTTAATTGTCGGCTTGGGCACGGTGGGACTGCTCGCCGCGCAGATTGCCCGCCACAGCGGCTATCAGGTGATCGGCGTGGACCGGTACCCGCTGCGGCTCGCGGTCGCCGAGACCTTCGGCGTCACCACGGTCCGCGCCGGGCACGGCGCCGACGTGGCTGCCCAGGTGCGCCAGCTAGGCGGGAGCGCAGGCGTGGATGCAGCCATCGAAGCGTCCGGCTCCTATGCCGGGCTGCATGAAGCCATCCGCTGCCTGCGTGTCGGCGGAAGGGTGGCAACCGTCGCGTCCTACCACGGTGAGCAGCCTGGCCTCCGGCTCGGTGAGGAGTATCACCGCAACCGCATCACGCTGATCTCCTCGATGACGATCAACGGCTGCGCGCAGCGCCGGTACCCACTATGGACGCTCGACCGCCTCAACCTCACCGCCCAGGGCCTCATTGTCTCCGGCGCGATACGCACCGAAGGCCTGATCACCCACCGCATTCCGTTCCGCCAGGCAGCCGATGCCTACCGCCTGATCGCAAGCACACCACAGGAAACGATCAAGGTGGTGCTCACCTATGGCGACTGAGAATCCGTTCAGTTCCTGCCGTCCCGTGAACGACCGATACAGCCCACCCGAGTGCGGCGAACTGGACGAGATCGCGGATCTCCTCGCGGACGGCCAGTTGTCTGGGGGCGCACCCGTCGTCTCGCGGTACGAGCACGCGCTTGCCGAATGGTTCGGGGTCAAGCGGGCTGTCGCGGTGAACTCGGGTACCTCGGCGCTGCACGCGACGCTCATCGCTCTTGGCGTCGGCGCTGATGATGAGGTACTCGTTCCCGCTACCGCCCCGCTGCCCACAGCCTTGCCCATCCTGACCTGTGGCGCCATTCCTGTGATCGTCGATACCGCCCCAGGATCGCTGGCCCTGAACCCAGCCGACGTATCAGACAAGATCACCGCCCGGACAAGGGCCGCGATCACGCTTCCACTGTGGGGCTACCCAGCCGACGACACCGCGGCAGCAGGACTGCTCAACTCGGCCGACATCCCCGTCATCGAGGACGCCTGCCAGGCTCACGGCACGAGGATCCGCGGCCGGTACGCCGGAACCCTCGGCCGGGCCGGATGTTTCTCCACCCACGACCGCAAGCTGCTCTCTACTGGGGAAGGCGGATTCGTCCTCACCGACGACGAGGAACTGGCCGGGAAGATCGACTACTACACCCACCTCGGCCATCTCGGCGGCGCAGTCCACGGCGTCAACTACAAAATCGCTGGGCCGCTCGCTGCGATCGGCCTGCAGCGCCTGCCCGGACTCCAGGGACAACTGCAGGCACGGCGCGCCAATGCCGCGCGACTCCTGGACGCACTACCCGGGGCTGGCGTGCTGACCGAACTTGGCTATCGGCACGGTGACCTGCCGAATTACTACAATCTCGTCCTGGTCGCTGACTCCGATCGCGCCGACACAACTGCGGCCGCGCTGGCCTCCGCTGGCCTGCCTCCCGACTCGATCCGATACGGGTACCGGCCGCTCTACCACCGGCCGGTTTTCGCCAAATACGCCACCGTGTGCCCGAACGTGAAGCTCTCGCCGCCACGACACTCCAGCTTCCTGTTCATCCCGGGCTATCCGGGGCGGCACTAGAGTGGGCGGCTAACCAGCTCCGGTCTCTCGCCACCGCCGAAAGGCACCGCATATGACGGGCATCCGGCACTTCACCGCCTCAGCCATCGTCTTCGATGAGCATCAGCGGGTCTTGTTCGTCCACCACAACAAGCTCGGTCAGTGGCTCTACCCGGGCGGCCACATCGATCCAAACGAAGATCCCGCACAAGCCGCTCTCCGGGAAGTGCTGGAGGAGACCGGCGTCAGCGCGGAAGTCATCTCAGATCCGCTGCCTGGCTATCCGTCAGTTACTGTGCACCCGCCGCCCTACGCCATCCTGGAAATGCAGGTCAGCGACTCTAAGATCGGCACCCATCAGCACATCGACCATGTTTACGTGCTGCGGGCCACATCCGGGCGGCTCACCGCGCAACGCGAGGAAGTCAGCGCGGCCCGGTGGGTCCCCATGGCCGACGTCGCGGCCCTCGACACCCCAGCAGAACTGCCCGCGCTCGTTGCCGACGCCTCACAGTGGGCTAAAGACCGCCTCTAGCTAGCCCAGACAGATCCAGCGCCGACGCGGATCCTGATGCACGCACATGGCCCTCGCGCGGAGCCAACCGGCTGGGACCGAGGATCTGCCAGCGCCGAGCTGGCCGGGCACCTGCACGGTGGCTAGCATTATCACAAAACGAAGAGTACTCTTCACTTTGTGGACAGGCAGCCAGCGCCATCGCTCTTGCCTATCCTGCGTTCCCAGCAGCAGGGCGAGATCCTTGCGCTGCTGCTCGGCGATCCTGATCGCGAGCTGAGCCTCACCGAGATCTCCCAGCTGACCGGCGTACCTCACCCGTCGGTATACCGGGAAGTGCAGCGAGCGGAGCAGGCGGGGTTGATCACGACAAGGAAGGTCGGGAACACCCGGCTCATCCGGGCCGACACCAGCAGCCCCTACTACGCCGGACTCGCCGACGTACTGACACGAGCGTTCGGTGTCCCCGCCGTCCTGGCCGAGGCTCTCCGGCCGGTCACCGGCATCGAGGAGGCTTTTATCTACGGCTCATGGGCGGCCCGTCACGCCGGGCAGCCCGGACGGCGGCCGGTGGGCGACATCGACGTCCTGGTGCTCGGCCAGCCTGACCGGGACCAGCTCTATGAAGCGATAGGTAAAGCCGAAACGCGACTCGGTCGGCCGGTTCAGGCGACTGTCCGTGATGCCGGCTGGCTGGACTCTGGGTCTGGCTCCTTCCACGAGAACATGACCAGCCGCCCAATGCTCAAGCTCACACTCGGCCAGGACTAGCTGAACCGCTCGGGCGGCGTAGCGGAGAGCAGAACCTTCGCGCTCAGCCCGCGGTCCTTTGCTGCGCTCACAGATCCCAGGTTGCCGAGGGCAAGCCGACCCGGAGCGCAGGGCCGCCCCGCGGCCCGAGCACCGGAAGCGGCGCGGCAGCAAAGCCCTTCCAGCGGAAGGGAGCGCTCACGGAGAGCATCGAACTGCCCGGATCGTGACGGAACACGGCCGGCTGATAGCCCGGATTGTCCCGGTCGGGGAACGCCAGCCTGCCCCGGTGCTGGCGCGCCTGGTTGAGTCCGGGCGGGCCACCCTGGCCCGGCGCCCGGGCTACCGGCCCCGGCTGCGTCCCGGCGACGGTACCGACCGGCTCTCCGGGACACTCGCGGCGCTGCGCGACGAGGAACGCTGGTGAGCCTCTACTACGCCGATACATCCGCAGTGATCAAGCCGGAGAATACGAGCAGGTAACGCATATCCTCGTCGGCGCCGTTCGTGAACTGCGCGCACCACAAACCGAAGCGGCTGTAGCCGGTCAGTGGCAGGCTGACTACCCGGACCCTCGCGAAACTGCGGCCCTGGGCGGTCAGTTCCCAGAGCATGACAAGCCAACTCCGCAACGACAAGGGAGAGGTCGATACTTCTTTCTACCCCGATTCCGGGGTATATTGCAGAGATGGTAGGGAGCGTGACACTCAGCCGTATCGGGGAGGCCGCCCAGGATCAGTGGGGTCTCATCACGCGGCGGCAGGCGGAACTGGCGGGTGTTCCGCAGACGACGATGGAGCGGCTGACCGCTCCCGGCTCGGTGCTTGAGCGCGTTGCGCATGGGGTGTACCGGATGGCCGGCGCGCCGGAGCCAGATCACCTGGCGCTGCGGGCCGCGTGGCTCCAGCTCGAACCCGGGGTCTGGGCGTGGGAACGGACGCCTGCGCAAGGCGTGGTTTCCCACCGGTCCGCGGCCGCGCTTTACGGCCTGGGGACCTGCCTGCCGACCGGCACGAGTTCACCCTCCCTCGCCGTAAGCAGACCCGGCGGCCCGATGTCCGCCTCCATCAGCGCTCACTCCCGGCTGGGGAGTGGGTGCTCCTGAGCGGCCTGCCGGTGACGCGGCCGGCGCGGATCGCCTCCGACCTGCTAGACGATCACGAGGATCCCGAAGGAGTCGCCCAGATCGTGGCGGACGCCATCCGGGGGAACCTACGACTACCCCGGCGTTTTCGCGGACAGCCTCGCCGCTCAGGCATCGCGGTTCGGCCTGCGCCGCGGTGACGGCCTGGGGGTCATGCGCTGGCTGCTTGACCTCGTGGGCGATCCTGGCACGCCTCGCTGGCTGGATGAAGCCAGGGCGCACCTTGAGCGAGAACCGGCCCGGTCCAGCGGGACGCGCGTCGACCCGGTGAACGAGCCGGCCGGTTATGCCACCCCGGCGGCGTTCCGGCGCGCCCTGACCGACAGGCTTAAGGCTCTTGCCTCCGGCAGCCGGTGGCCATTGCCGCAGCTCCAGCGCGAGATCGCCTACGACCGGCTGCTGGAGCGCCTGTACCTGGCTGATGACCAGTGGATCGTCAAGGGGGCGACCGCGCTGCTGGCACGGGATCTGGGCGTCAGGGCCACTATCGATGTCGATCTCTACCGTCCGCAGGCGGCCCATAGCGCAGAAGCGCAGCTGCGGGCAGCCGCGCAGCACGACATCGGCGACTGGTTCCGTTTCGACATCGGCCCTGCCCAGCCGGTCACAGCCGGAACGACGTCCCGCCTGCCGGTGACGGCAATAGTCGGCGCCACGGTGTGGGTGTCCTTCCACGTCAACCTGGCTGGCGAGGACCTGCGGATGACCGGGCGGCCCGACGACGTCCCTCCCCTGGCCCGGGTCCTCATGCCCGGCATCCAGCAGCACGGATACCGCGCCTACCCGCTGGTCGACCACATCGCAGACAAGCTTGCCGCGATGTTCGAGCGGCACGGCACGCTCCGGGCACCATCAACCCGGTACAAGGATCTTGTCGACCTCGTCGCGATCCTGACCAGGATTTCCGTGCAGGCCGACGCTCAGCAGCAGGCGCTGGAATCCGAAGCCGAGCGACGCGGCCTCATCCTGCCCGCCCAGTTCGACGTCCCCGATCACCACCTGTGGGACACCGGCTACCGCGCAGAAGCACGGCGTTCGCTCCTCACCATCGCCCGCACCCTGGACGAGGCGACCGGCATCGTGCGGCCCTTCGCGGACCCACTCCTTCAGCGGACCGCCGCAGGCCAGTGGGAACCCGCCACCGGCCGGTGGTCCAGGTAATCCAGCAACTTTCCCGGGTATTCGCCGCAGCGACGGCGGCTCATCGGGTACGGCCGGTGTGTCAGGCGCCCGGAACCACGCCTAATGCGATCCCGGAAATCACGAACCGTGGGGTTTCGGCGCGCCCGCGCCGAAGGGACGGCCGGGTTGGCAGCGCGGCGAGTTAGCATCGTCGGCATGAGCGCGCGGCCTTCAGAGCACGACAGTCACGACGTCATCCGCCTCGGCGGGGAGACCGCTGTAGTGGTTCCGATGCACGAGTACCAGACGCTGAAGGCCCTGCGTGACCGCGCATCCGCCGTGCAGGTCGAGGAAGCTGAGATCGACGCCGCCATCGCCGAGCACGAGGCGTGGAAGGCGGCCGGGCGGCCGGGCCGGAAGTCACACGAGGAGTTCATGGCTGAGGTGTTCGACGGCTCCCGGTGAGGATCATCTGGTCAGAGATCGCGCAGGCGACCTTCGCCCGCTTCATGGCTGATCAGGCCGGGATGATGGCCGTCAACCGCGCCGTGAAAGCCTTAGGGCCTGGAAATGAACAACACGCTCAACCGGGCGTCGTGGCTGGGCTGATGGTGTAGTTCCATTCTCCGTGCCAGTCGTGCGGGGTGACGTACTGGGCGACCAGGACTTTCATCTCCCGGTCGGTGATCTTGATGCCGCGCGGGTAGGTGGCGGTGTCGCGTTCGGCGCGGACGGTCAGGCCGGTTCGGGTGGTGGTTCCGGCGATGAGGTTAACGGCGACTTCGTGGCTGGTCAGCGGCTGCCCGGCCCAGTTCATCGAGATGTGGCTGAACAGGCGGTGTTCTATCTTGTTCCACTTGGAGGTGCCGGGCGGCATGTGGCAGACCGTGATCGCCAGGCCGGTGGCGTCGGCCAGGGCGGCCAGTTCCTTCTTCCACAGCCGCAGCCGGTAGCCGTTGGAGCCGCCCGCGTCCGCGGTGATCAGGAGTTCCGTCGCGCCCGGGTAGGCGGGGCCGCCGACGGCGGCCCACCAGCTGCGGATGGTCGCCACGGCGAACTGGGCGGTGTCGCCGTCGCTGCCCACCGACACCCAGCCCGTGCCGGCACCCAGGTCGTACACGCCGTAGGGCACGGCCTTGCCCTGCTCGCCGGGGAAGTCATGGACGTCCGCCCGCCGCGGGTCGCCGGCCGGCCGCCATTCGCGGCCCTTGCTGGCGTACTCCCCGATCAGCTCCTTCTTTTTCGCGTCCACGCTGATCACCGGCTCGCCGGCGCCCAGCGCCGCCGCGACGCGGCGGCTGATGTAGCGGAACTGGCCGTCGCGGTCCGGGTGCTGCCTGCCTTCCAGCGTCTTGGCGTTGCCCTGCAGGCTGTACCCCAGCGGGCCGGCCAGCAGCTTGCCGACGCTGTGATGAGAGACCTGATGCCCCTGGCGCCCCAGCTCCTCAGCCAGGTTCCGGGTCGACTTCGTGGTCCACCGCAGCCGTGTCATCGGATCGCCGCGGGTCTCCGGCTCGACCAGCGCGTCGAGGGCGTCCTGCAGGCCCGCGTCGATACCGGTCAAAGGCTTACGGCCACCGCCCTCCCGGCGCGCCCGCCCGCCCAGCGGCTCCGCGCCCGCATCCAGCTCGTCCACCCCGGCGGTCACCGTCACCCGCGACACCCCGGCCGCCCGGGCCACCAGCGAGATACCCCCGTAGCCCAGCGACCTGGCCTCAGCCGCCATCAGCAGCCGGCGCTGCCGCTCATCCAGATGCGGCAGGATCGTCCCGAACTTCGCCGCCAGGACCTGCTCATCGATCTCCATGACAATGGCCATACCAAAAGCATGGCCCCGACACGAAGACATGTACAGGTTAATTTAAGACGAGCCCTTAGCTGACGATCCGGCGCCTCCGGGCGCGTTCCTCCGCGGTGCCTACCGCAGGCTGCGCGTCGGCCCTTACCGGGTGCTGTACGAGGTCGAAGGGGACCTGATCACCATCGTGCGGATAGACCGGGTATGAGCCGCCGCCCGGGGCCATAACGACGCTGAGTGCGCCGTCTGAGTCGTCAACCTGGCCGAGGGCTTCCTCCAGGAGGCTCAGGGCATGCTCGGCCGCTTCGATCGCAGCGGACATGCGCCCGCATATCGTCCATCGCCTTCACGACATTGGGGCCGGTTGGCTAACGTGGCAGGCGCGCGAGGTGGAATTCAGTCTGGGTTTCTTGGCCCTGTGTGGGGATGCAGCGCAATCAGCGGTCTCTGCGCATGCGCTAGACCACCTCGGGCAGATCGCCGATGGGTAGCCGGACCTTGGCCAGGAACACGATGCTGTGATCGATGGGGTACCGGGCCGCCACGAACTCGTACTCCCAATCGCCGGGTCCCCTCCGCACCTCACCGGGCGTGATCCGGCACGTGAGGCTGCCGGGATCGTCCAGTTCCGCGGGGTCGGTCAGGTTGGCCAGCAGCTCGCCGAGCATCCCGGTGGAGATGGCCATGATCTGGATCGCCAGCCGGTCAACCTGCCGGGTGACCGGATAAGACCTCAGCCGTCAGCTGTCCGGGATCAGGTCGGCTACGTCATCGTGCAGCTTGGCCATCGCCTGGTCGAACGTGGCGAGCCGGGAACCGCGGGCCCGAGCGAGCTGGGCCAGGTAAGCGTCGGTGACCTGACGGTGGCCGATGATCCCCTGAATGGGAACGTCCGCGTACCCGACATCGTCGGGCCAGAATTCGTGCCGCGCGTCGCCGGTGGCCCCGTTGAGGACTGCTTGCGCGGTGGCGGCCGACTGGCCTTCGCGGATGAGCAGGCGCATGAGGCTGCCCTGGGTAATTGGGCAGGTTGCGAAGTTCCCGCTGGTGCCGACGAACCAGTTCTCAGCAGCCACATGGTGAACGTGATCATCGACGAGCAGGGCGATGAGCACGTTCGCGTCGAGCAGGACGGTCACTGATCGTCGTCCTCAAGCCGCCTTACGTCCTCACTGGTGATCGTCCTGCCAAGGTGCGCGACGGGCAAGCCAGTACGGGCACTTCTCGCTATCTCACCAGGCTTGCCCGAGCCGAGTCCCCGGCGGATAAGCCCGGCGACGGCCTGGCTCAACGACTGATGGGTATCCCTGGCGATCGCGACCGCCTGAGCATGAAGATCATCAGGGATGTCGAGGGTAGTGCGCATACCAGAAGTATAACTTCACTTCATCATGATGCAATGATGCGTCCGTGGCCGCTCGAGATCGCCGTGCCGGTTGTGCCTGACCCGCCACGGCGCCGCGCAGAGTCGCCCGTCGTCGCAGGGATCACGCTCCAGCGCTGGCCGGTTTATCCGGCAGCCACCAGGTACTCGAAGTTCCCGCGGCCGACGGTACGTTCCAGCGTGCGGATGACCGGGCGCGGATCGTCATAAGGACCGGAGATGTACAGCGGCTTGCCGTCCTTGCCGAAGGTGATGGCGCCCGGACCGGTCCACGGGCCGAGATGCCCCTCGGCGGCTGCGAAGTCGGGGTGTGGGTCAAAGCCGAGGCTGCGCGCGTACCCCGCCGAGCCCAGCACCACCTCGCGGGCCAGCTCGATGGGCACCTCGACCGGATCACTGTCGTATCCGGAGAAGAAGTCGCGGACGAACCCCTGCAGGCCAAGGTCGTCCACGATTTCCGGGCCGAGGGCGTTCTTCACCCCGAGACAGTAGAGATCGGTGAGATAGCCGCAAACCGAGACCTTGCCATGCCTGTGCTTGCGGGCGACCAGCACCGCGGCGAGGCCGTCGATCCCGGCGGCCGGATCCTCGTGCAGCAGCCAATCGGGATGACCGCAGACGGTCAGGCCAGTGCTCCAGCCCGGGCTGATCCAGCAGCCGGCCAGCGCGGGCCCTGGCGCTTCGGCCTGCGCCCCGGCAGCCGCGACGCGAACCAGGCGGGCCGCCTCGCCGGGCCTAATCCCCAGCGCACGGGCGATCTGCTTGGGGGTCTGCCCCCGCTCCCGCAGCAGACGTACAGATTCGAGACGCTCATCGGGCTGCACGGGAACCGATCTTAGAACAGCAAGACACCCCGCATCCCCAAGCCCGGCACACCTCCGAATCGGGATGTTCAACATCTCACTTCGAGGCCTTCAGCATCCTGAATTTTCGGCCCACCGGCATAGGGAATGGCCTCCCACGCGCCGTAGAGCGGGAGCTGGCACCCGACCTGGAAGTGCCAAGCCGAGATTGCTTTCGTCGCGGCTGATTTGGCCACGCCGCGGTGACCAGCCACCATGGCGGCTGGCTAACGTGGCAGGCGCGCCAAGTCGAATCCGTTCTGCAGGGCCCGGCGTCGGGTGTTGTCAGTGCGGACCTTGCCTATCCACGCCGCGAATTCGGCGGTCTGGTCGGCGCGCTCGGCATAACCGCGCAGCTCTTTGGCCAGCTCGGCGGCGGCCCGGTACGCGGAGCGCTTGGCGCCCTCGATGGTATGCAAGATCTCCTGCTCAAGGACGGGGATGGCGTCAGCAGGGTGCTGTCTCGCGCGGGCGCGGGCCACTTCAAGCCAGCGCCGACGGGTGCATCCGCCATGCTGGGCAGCGTCCCAAGCGGCGTCAGTGTCGCCCTCCCACAGCAGCGCCTCGACGAGGATGGAGTGGCCAGGCGGCTCCGCCCAGAGGGGCCCGGGGCGGGCCGCACCGACGGTGGGCTGGGCACGCAGCAACTCCTGCGCCGCCGAGAGTGCGGCCACGGCAGGACGCGCGTGGCCGATCCACGATGACCTCGCCGCCGAGGAAGCGATCCATGTCGCCGAAACGCAAAGAAGTAGCCCCAGCCAAGCCGCCGGGCACCTGCACGGTGGCTAGCATTATCACAAAACGAAGAGTACTCTTCACTTTGTGGACAGGCAGCCAGCGCCATCGCTCTTGCCCATCCTGCGCTCCCAGCAGCAGGGCGAGATCCTTGCGCTGCTGCTCGGCGATCCTGATCGCGAGCTGAGCCTCACCGAGATCTCCCAGCTGACCGGCGTACCTCACCCGTCGGTATACCGGGAAGTGCAGCGAGCGGAGCAGGCGGGGTTGATCACGACAAGGAAGGTCGGGAACACCCGGCTCATCCGGGCCGACACCAGCAGCCCCTACTACGCCGGACTCGCCGACGTACTGACACGAGCGTTCGGTGTCCCCGCCGTCCTGGCCGAGGCTCTCCGGCCGGTCACCGGCATCGAGGAGGCTTTTATCTACGGCTCATGGGCGGCCCGTCACGCCGGGCAGCCCGGACGGCGGCCAGTGGGCGACATCGACGTCCTGGTGCTCGGCCAGCCTGACCGGGACCAGCTCTATGAAGCGATAGGTAAAGCCGAAACGCGACTCGGTCGGCCGGTTCAGGCGACCGTCCGTGATGCGGGCTGGCTGGACTCTGGGTCTGGCTCCTTCCACGAGAACATGACCAGCCGCCCAATGCTCAAGCTCACACTCGGCCAGGACTAGCTGAACCGCTCCGGCGGCGTAGCGGAGAGCAGAACGTTCGCGCCCTCCAGCGCTGCTGTCGCCTTCTCGATCGCCCATTCGGCGTCCGGCCCGGTGATCGGCGCCGCCGAGGGATCGAAGTACTGCGCCGTGTGCCGTGTCCGCCGGAGTCGCTCGAAGATCGGTTTGGCGAAGGCCGGAATCTCGGCGGCGAACTGGGCAGAGATAGCATCTTCGACGGCCATATGCGAACCGTCACCGCCGGTCGCACGGAGGCTTTGGCGAGCGAGAAGAGCCTCGGCGGTCATCCGGTAAGCGTCATAGGCAGCCACGTAGGCGCCATCGACGTCGCCCTTTTCCAGGGCGGAGATAGCAGTGGCGTTCAACCGGAGCGTCGCCCGGCGGATCTGGGCATCGGCCAGCGCGGTGAGATCGCTGGCCTCGAAGCTCTCCAGCCGGCCACGGTCCATCAAGTACCTGACCGTCTGTTCGCCGTTGAGCCAGCGCGCCACAACCTTTGCCTCCTTCACGCTAGCCATGAACGCCGGGCGGATCCGCTCCATAACTCGGCCAGGAACTTGCCTGCGCCGCCGCCAGCCGCTTCTGCCAGCCCGGGATGACTTCCTCTGCTGGCCTCGACCGGGCGGTGCCACCGCCCACCGCTTCAAGTTCCTCGTAGTATCCGGCTCGGCTGGTCGCGATGACCGTCAGCCGCCCTGCGTGCAGGAGCCGCTGCAGCCGCCGGCAGCCAGCCAGATCATGCGCCGCATCTACAGCCTCGTGGTACTGGCGGAGGAACTCGGCGCGTTCCCGCTCGGGCAGGTCCCGGAGAATGACCTCGGGGTCATTCGGATCCTCATCCTGGACCAGCCCGGCGGACATGCGGACGAAGTTACACCCGAGCCCGGACAATGGCTGCCCTAGCAGGCGGCGCTTCGGCACGGCTGTCCCCGGCGCGAAGAGTGGTAGTGGCTGGGTGCTCGCCGAGGGCGCGGGCGAGGCGGCCGAGGGTGCGGCCACGACAGGGGGCGGACGCCTGGCGTTCGAGCCGGCCGACAGTAGTCACGCTCAGCCCGGCCTGAGCGGCGAGTTCTTCTTGCGACAGGCCGCGCTGCCTGCGGAGACGGCGGAGCTGCTGGCCGTCGAGGATGAACGTCTGGGGCTGGGCGGAACGGGTGCGTTGGCCGCTGTGGTTTGGCCCGGTGGCGCGTTCATCGGGAATCACGAGGCCTCGATCTCGAACCAGGCCGTCCACCCGGTGTGCTCGTTGCCGCTGCGTCCGGAGTCTCGCGCTAACTGGGTGACGACGAGCAGGCCTCGCCCGTTCTGGCCGTCAGGAGAGAACGTCGGCTCCCAGGGGCCGCCCTGGTCAGAGACTTCCACCCGGACGTGGCTGCCATGGCGCTCGACACGGACACGGAACTGGCCGCCTGGCTCACGGGAGCGGCTGTGGACGGCGGCGTTCGTCGCCAGTTCGGAGAGGCACAGCAGGGCATCATCGGTCATAGGGCTGCCGTCCAGAATGCCGGCCAGGAATTGGCGTGCCTCGCGGACCTGCTCGGGCGTGGCGGGGAAAGCACGAGACCAGCTGATCAGCGGGGCCGCCGTGGTGGTCTCATGCATGCCTTCTCCGCTCCCTGATACCGAATGGCGCGACGATCGATTTCAAGTAGTCATCCTGACCGGGCGGCTCTACGATCGGTAGCCAAGACAGGCTGTCGTCAGGACGTGTCCGAACGTGACGAATGGCGTCTGGACCGTCCGGGAAGCGGGGCTATCGTGCCGCTGGTACGTGAGCTTGACCCCAGCGCGGGACCGCTGCAGTTCTTCGGCGCCGAGTTACGCCGCGCGCGGACCGCGGCCGGGCTCAGCCAGGATCAGCTTGGGCAGCGGCTGGGCTACTCCGGCGCCCAGGTCGGCAAGGTCGAGACCGGCGAGCGGGCACCTGCGCAGGACTTCGCGGAGGCCTGCGACCAGACCTTCCCCGATGCGGGCGGACTGTTCGGACGGATCTACCAGCTGGCCCGGCGCTGGGACGGCGGCTACCCCTCATGGTTCACCGGATGGGTGGAAGCCGAGCAGCGGGCGGCCACGCTGCACACTTGGGAGCCGCTTCTGGTCCCAGGCCTGCTCCAGACCCCCGACTACGCCCGTGCGCTGTTCCTGGCGTGGCGAACGACAGACGACGATGAGGAACTGGACCAGCTTGTCAGCGCCCGTATCGAACGGCAAACGATCTTCAAACGCCCCAAGCCACCATCGCTCTGGGCCGTGATCGACGAAGCAGTGCTTCGGCGTCGTGTCGGCAGCGAGAAGACGATGCAAGACCAGCTCATGCACCTGATGACAGTCTCGGAACGATCCAAGATCACGATCCAAGTAGTCCCAGCCGAAGTCGGCGCGCATGTCGGGCTGCTAGGCGCGTTCGCGATCGCTAGCTTTGAGAACGCGCCCGGTATCGTCTACATGGAGTCACCCGACGAGGGACAGACCACGGAGATGGCTTCGGTAGTTGCCAAGGTCAGCGAGACCTTCGACACGCTGCGGGCCGAGGCGATGCCTCGGGGGGCCTCCCGGGACTTGATCAGGAAAGTAGTAGAAGAACAATGGACCACCTGAGTGACGTCAGCTGGCGCAAGAGCAGCTATAGCGGCGGGAACGGCGGCAACTGTGTCGAGGTTGCTGTGCTGTCCGACGACAACCTCGCAGTGCGCGACTCTAAGGATCCGGGCGGACCGAAGCTGATGTTCAGCCCTGCCGAGTGGCGGACGTTTATCGCCTCGGTGAAGAAGGACGACCTCGACCTCAGTTAACGCTGGCGAGTTCCCGGGGACGCCTGGGGTCATCACGCCGCTCCTCTGGCGCTACCGGGTGGGGCCGCGTGGCCGCGATGGGTGCGGGCTGGGTGAGGGACGGCTGCCAGGTTGAGCAGCTCCATACGCCTCGCGGGGCCAGGCCGTTGGCGGGAGGGGGAAGTCCAGGCTCGTTCGGTCTGCTCGGGTCCTGGTTCTGGTTCGTTGGGCTGATGCTGGGGTGGGGTAGGCGGCTCGCGCCGCGTAGAGGCGCTCGGCGGCTTGGCGGGCGGCGGCGGCTTGGGCGGCGTGATGCTGGGCTTCGCGGAGGTCGGCGATGGTCTCGATGAGGCTGACCAGCCGGGCCAGGAGCGTGAGCTGGGTCAGGACGGGATCGCCGGCCGGGAAGGCGGCATGGGCCATGAGCCGGGCGGCGTGGCGCAGGTCGTTGCCGAGTGAGGATGGTCGGGGGACGCGCCCATAGGGCAGGCGGCCCGCGCGGTCGTAGGCGTCGGCAGCCTGGCGGATTTCCCGGTTGCCCAGGAGCTTGGCGGTGACGTGCAGGGTGTCGGCGGCGGCCCAGGCGGCGTCGGCGGCGGCGTCCGGGTCGGTGACGGCGAAGTTCTTGATCTGCTCCGCGGCGTGCGCGGCGGTGCGGGCGGCATGCTCGTAGAGGGCGTTGCGTTCTGCGGAAGTAAAGGTTGTACCGGGGGCGGAGGCGCGCGCGTGGGCCCAGCGGTGGCGGAGCTTGGGGAGGGTCAGGTCCGGGGCGAGTTTCCCGCCGCTATACCAGACCGGGCCGCCGGCCCGGGTGGTGTCGGCGGGGAGGGCGACGGCGAAGCCGGTGACCTCGCCGGGGTTGCGGGTGCTGAACCGCTTGCGGACGCTGAGGCCGGCGGCGTCGAGGCGGGCGAAGAACTCGCGCTCGCTGGAGGCGGCGGCGGCCGCGGTGCTGACGGCCCGGCGGAGGGTGACCCGGGGTGGCTCTTCCCAGTTGCGGCGGCGAGCCTTCTCGTGCTCCGCGCGGGTGGGACGGGGGCGGCGGTGCGGTCGCGGGGCGCGGTGCGGCGCAGGCCGAACCGGTCTTCCGCGGCCCGGCAGGCCTCGCCCACCTTGTAGTAGTCGTTCCACAGGCGGGGGCGGGTGCCGTCCTGGCGGGCCAGCATGGCGACCAGGTGGATGTGGTCGGCGGCGTGGCGGACGGCGACCCAGCGGACCGCGTCGTCGTCCTGGCCGTAGGAGGCGAGGCCGGTGCGGTGCATGATGTCGCAGGCGACCTGAGCCCATTCGTCGTCCGACAGCATCCGGTCGCCGGGGGCGGCGCGGACCGAGCAGTGCCAGACCGGTTGGGCGACGCCGCGGTCGCCGAGCGCTTCCTGGGGCTGCTGGAGCAGGCCGGCGAGGTGGCGGAAGTCGCGGTGGCCGTCGTCGCGGAGCGGGGGTTCGAGTTCGGCCGGGTGGCGCCAGCCGACGATGAGGTGCGGGTCGGTGTGCTCCTCGTTGCGGCCGGGGCCGAACAGGTAGTAGATCAGGCCGGAGATGCGGGTGCCGCGCGGGCCGACCTTGCCGATCACTGGCGGATCCGTTTCCGGACTTCCTCGGCGGCCTGGTCGAGGAGCTGGGCGCGGCGAATGCTCTCGGCCGCGTAGGGAAGCAGGTCGCCGCTGCGCTGGCCGCTGGCGTTGAGTTTCGCTACGGCCTGGTTGAGGTTGACGCCGATGCGGCGGACGAGGCCTGCGGCGCGGATGAACTCGCCGAGGGCTTCGCGGAGCGGGGAATCTGACGGTGTGGTGCCGTTGCGGGCGATGATCAAGGTGGCCTGGGCAGCGAAGGCGCCTTTGGCCAGGCCTGCACGGTCGGCGGCTGCGGCTACCTGGCTGAACTCCTCGCCGGTGAGGGCGAAGCGGATGGTGCGGGGGCGCTTGACTGGCTGGCGGGGGCGACGGCGGCGGGGATGGGCAGGTGCTGCTTGCTGCGGGTGGAGGGTGCTGTCCATGACGCCTGTCTCGTCCTGTCCGGTGGTGGCCTGTTGCGCGCCCCGCCATTCTTTGCTGGTCGCGGCTGGGCTTCTTCTCGGAGCTTGACTTTGACAGCAATTATGCACCTGCGGACCGCGCCCGGTCCAGAGCCAGGTGAACGTTACGGCTTACCTTGCTCCCGATAAGAACCGTTCTGCGAACGATCGGCAGGCAACATGAGATCCTATTTCACGCAAACAGAACGTGGTTCCTTTTCCCTTCGAATACGTTCAGGATGGTTGAGCAGCGTTATCGACTTCTCAGGAGCGATTGATGACCGCGCTCACGAGAGTGGTACCGAGGAGGCAGCCCCACGAGAGCCTCTGTCTACTTGCACACGTCTAAAGATCCTTAATGATGGGGTCACGAAGAGCGAGGTGGAGGCCAGTCTTGGCTGGGAAGCCGTTGATGAGCCCGTGTAGGGCACCCCGCGACAGCCGTCCGCAGAGTCGGCAGCCCTCGCCGGTTAAAGATCTTTAGGACCGCGTGCGCTGTTACCAAACAGTCACGGTCTTGTTCCCTGCCGAGTCCCGAAGCGCCGCGGCCACAAACGGCTAGGGTCCACCCGTTGTACTTAGGGCCTCTAGCGGCGCCTGTAGTCGCTTCTAACGGATTTTTAGGCCACGCCAAGGCATTTTTGGAGCGGCACCAGGCGTTCGGGCCGCCTCCGCAGTTTGCCGTAAACCTCACCCATACAAGTGCCCGGAATGCCCGAAATATGGGCATTTTATGGCCTCCGGAGAGACGGGCAGAATGCGAACGGCTGAGAGGCCAGCTCACGACGTGGTGGTCGGCTGGCCCCTCTTGCCCCAACAGTTAACCGAACCGTTAGGACCGTAGTGATGCAAGCAAGTTCCGCGCGGCAGCGCAAGAATCGTCAGACTCCGGGCCTCGTTTCGGTGCGGACAGCCGTTGTCCTGGCGCTGGCACTCGCAGTGGGCGCTGTGACCGCGATGCTCGCGTACCTGGAGGGCGAAGGCCCTGCTCGCATCGCGCTCACCTCGCTGGGAGCGGTTGGCGCCGCCGTCTACTTCTTCCACAGGATGATCGATGACGATTGAGGGCATGGGCCGCCTCGCCAGCACGGGGCTTGAACTTACACCCTTCTGCACCCCCACCATTAATGATCTTTAGCTACTGACTTTGGCGATAACCGAGCTGGGCGAGACGGTGGCGCGCGGTCTCGACCTCCTCATCGGTGAACAAGCCGACGAACTCGGGCTTGGTGACAAGGGCTTCGACAGTGAGATCGAGGCGGCCTCGCTCGTAAAGCGCAGTGAATCCGCTGGCGACCTCAGATGAGGCCAGCAGCCGGTGCGCTGTCCCGAGACCGCCGTAATCACTCAGCATTGTCAGGAAGTAGCTGGCCGTGTAGTTAGCTTCCTTCTTCGCCCGGACATAGATATCCCGCATCGCCCGCTCAAAGGCAGCCCGTGCCTCCGAGTCCGAGACGTCAGCAGGGCTCGGGGCAGGCGGCGGATCCTGCGCACTCGTGTCGGCCGCAGGAGCCGTTGGTTCGGCTACTGGACCCGCAGCCTCCTGGTTCCGGCGGTGAACATACCCACGAAGCGAATCGATGGACGTGAAAACCTCGTAACCCAGTTCTTTGAGCCGGGCCAGGTCCGCCTCCTGCGGGTCGAGTTCGAGAAGGACTGGATCACCCTGCCCGGGCTGCAGGCCTTCCGGCCAGCATGCCTCGGCGATGGCGAGCACCTCCCCGGTCGCCGGATCAGGCACCTCGCAGTCCACCGCGGGGTCTGCGCAACCCAGTTCCGTGAGTTCAGCGATGAACGCCATCACCTGCTCGGTGCGGGCGTCGAGATCCTCGACGTCTTGGATAACAACTGCCCGCCGTTCCACCGGCTGGGCTGGTGCGGGCACGCTTCCCGCGCGCAGCTGGCCCAGGAACGCATTGGCGGCATCGGCCAGCAGCTTACGGCGGGCTGCAAGGAAGTCGCTGTAACGGTCTATCCGCCAGAGCGAACGGTCCTGCGGGATCCACTGGGAGGCGAGCGCTCCGGGCTGCCGGGTCTCCACCTCGTTGAAGTAATCCTCTGGCTTGCGCTTACCGATCTTCAGGTTGGTTTCCTGGGTGAGGAAGCAGAAGTTGGCGACGGCATTGACCTGGCTCCGTCCGTACCCGGCTTCGTACAGCACGGCCTTGGGGAAGATGTGGTGGATCTGCAGGCCGGTGAGGTGGCCGAGCAGGTGACTGTGCAGCGGCAGCCCGCTGCCGAAGTCCCGGGCGCCCTGCACCCGGGTGAGCAGGTACAGCAGCGGATAGAACCGCGACCCCTGGCCGAAGCCCTCGAAATCCTGGCCATCGATCGCCAGGTTCCCACCCCGCCACCGTTCGAGCGAGCTGATCAGGCCGCCGATGCCGGACCGGCCGAGCGTTTCGTAGTCCTGGTTGAGCACGGTCTCGGTGGACCCGGCGAAACGCCCCCACAAAGCGGTGTGGATGTACCAGTACAGGACACGGTCCGTTTCCGGAAAATCAGCGAAGTGCCCGCCGGACTGGTGCAGCAGGCGGCAGATCACCGGGAAGGCGTACCGGCCCATCAGCACCCGGTTGTGGTCGAGCCCGAGGCGCCCGGCGACGATATCGAGGAACTGGCTGATATACCGGGCTGAGGCTTCCAGGGATTCCTGGAAATCGGTGACCGGCACGTTGTCCAGGTAACTGAACTCAGCCCGCCCGGTCGCTACCGCCGTGGTGTTACGCAGCAGCCAGTCCAGGTTGAAGGAGAATCCTTCCTTCTCCCACCGATCCAGGTGCGCGCGCATGGCGGCCCGGGCTTCCGGCCAGTGGGCGCACTGCTTGGCCAGGGCCAGGTCACCCTTGGACAGCTTGGTGCCGCCGGAATTGACCCGGTTGAAGATCTCGACCACCTCGTCGACGGTCCTGTCCTCGCCGGTGATCTTCTCTTCATGGAAGTCCTTGTCCAGGACGCCGCGGAGCCGCGCCAGCCGTTCCATGTAGGCAGCGAAGTTTGGCTGGGTCTCCGGATGGCTGCTGAGCGCCGCGATATGAGGCTGCAGACCGTCCGTGAACAGCGAGGTGACGTCGATCCACCGGCGGGTCGTCGCGCATCTTGGCCGGTGCGTAGAACTCGAAGGTCTCGTCCTCGACGTTGAACCGCAGCCCGGAGAACGCCTTCTCATCACCCTGGAAGAAGGCGGGCGGCCGCCCACGCGTGATGCCGTACAGCGAGGTGATGCGCTGCTGGCCGTCCAGGATCAGCACCCGGAGGGCCGGGGACGCCAGGGCTGGCGCCGCGGACCAGTGAGCCGTCGGCCTGAGTCTCCCAGGTGAGCAGGCCGCCGACCGGATACCCGCGGTACAGCGAGCGCATGAGCCCGCGGACCTGGTCGCGGTTCCACACGTAGCCGCGCTGGAACTCCGGCAGCAGGACGCTCCCCGAGTCAATTTGATCAAGAATGGCGGCCAGCTTGGTCATGATCTTCCCCTCGCCCAGATCTCCGAAAGAGCGCAGCGCAACATGAGGCCGCGGCGTAACTTACTCGGGGCCTGCTATCTACTTGACGCGGACAAGGCAGTTGCGGTGCGCAAAGTACGACAGATTTCTTGACCATCGTGTTTCGTCCCCTATCGCCAGACGACTAGCCCGGTCTAGCATGCCCGTCTAGCTAGATCGCCAGCTTCGGGGACAGCCGGCAAGGGGAGGACGCAGCCAGTGGCTCGCCTGGCGATCACAAAAGACGTCCTGTCGGCGTTCGCCAAGCTGGACAAGAGGGTCCAAGGTGCCGTCGAAGGGGCGATCGCTGGCTTCGCCAACGGCCATCAGGCTGAAGCGCACCTGGAGAAGGTGCCCGGCAGCCTGGATGACCGCATCCGCCTGCTCCGGCTCGATGGCGCGTGGTACGGCGCCGTGCTGGTCCCGGACAGCGGGGACACGTACTGCTTGCTCACGATCCTGCCCCTGAACGAAGCCGTCAGCTACGCCACCAGCCATCGCGTCGGCGTCAACCAGGCCACGGGCGTGCTGGAGGTATCCAACTCGGCCGCTATCCAGGAGATGAAGCCTTCGCTGGAGACAGCGGCCGAACCAAACGTCATCCGGCTATTCGCCGATGTCAGCGACGCCGAGCTGACCCGGCTGGGGATCGACGCGCAGGTCCGGCCGCTGGTGCGGCTCCTGGTCAATGACACGGACCTGGATGCGCTCCAGGCGATCTTGCCCGAAGCGCAGTACACCGCGCTGCACGCGCTGGCCAGCGGGATGACGGTCGATGAAGCCCTTGCCGAGACGGCGCCGGTCCTCTCCGGCGCCACGCCGTCAGGGCAGGTTCACGGCGACGACCTGGTCGCTGCCATGGAACGGACCCCGGACCAGGTCGCGTTCGTGTCGGGCCAGGAGGAACTGCAGCTCATCCTGGCCCACCCGTTCGCCGCCTGGCGGACGTTCTTGCACCCCAGCCAGCGCGAGATCGCCTACCGGCCGAGCTACAGCGGTCCCGCCCAGGTAACCGGTGGCCCCGGGACCGGCAAGACGGTTACTGTGCTGCACCGTGCGGCGTTCCTGGCCGCGCGCGCCGCCTCCGCACGCGAGCCAACCGGGCCGGGCGCGGCCGGGGCGTCGGCTCCCGATGCCGCGCCGATCCTCCTGACGACCTTTAACGGCAACCTGGCCGACGCCCTCCAGGCCCAGGCGGACCTGCTGATCCGCGACCCAGCAGTGCGCCGCCAGATCCAGGTCCGCAACGTAGACCGGCTGGCGTACAGCATCGTCAAGGAGGCCCGCGGCACTCCGGTCATCGCGGATGAGCGGGTGCTGCGTGCCCGCTGGGCCGAGGCAGCGGCGGCCTTCGGCCTGGATCTCACCCCGGCCTTCCTCAAGAACGAGTGGGAGCAGGTCATCCTGGCCCAGGACCTGCGCAACGAGCAGGCCTACCTGACTTGCCTGCGCACCGGCCGGGGACGCCCGCTCACCAAGGCCCAGCGCAGCCGGGTATGGCAGGCCGCCCAGCAGGTCACGGCCGAGCTGGCCGCCGCCCGCCAGACCACGCACCTGCAGCTGGCCAACGAGGCCACGCACCTGCTCCGGGAGGCAGGCGCGCCGCGCTACCGGCACATCCTGGTGGACGAGGCCCAGGACCTGCACCCCGCGCAGTGGCGGCTGCTCCGCGCGGCCGTAGCCGAAGGCCCGGACGACCTGTTCATCGCGGCTGACCCGCACCAGCGCATCTACAGCAACCGGGTTTCCCTGGCCAGCCTGCGGATCAGCGTGCGGGGGCGGAGCCGGAAGCTGTCCCTGAACTACCGGACCACCCAGGAGATCCTGGCCTGGGCGATGCCCCTGCTCGGCTCCGATCCGGTCACCGGCCTGGACGGCGAGGTCGACGCCCTGATCGGCTACCGCTCCCCGATGCACGGCCAGCGCCCGCAGCTGCGCCTCGCCGCCACCCGCAGCCGAGGAATTCGCTTTCCTTTCCGAACGGATCCGCTCGTGGCTGGCGGCTGGCCTCGAGCCGGGCGCCATCGGGGTTACGGCCAGATCCGCCGGCCTGGTGCGGGAGGCGCGCGAGGCGCTCAAAGCGGATGGCCTCGACACCACCTCGGTCAGCGGCCGGGGCGGTGCGGCGGGCGTCCGGGCCGGCACCATGCACGCCATGAAGGGCCTGGAGTTCCAGGCCGTCGCGGTGATCGGCGTCGAGGACGGCCTGGTCCCGGACCCGGCGGCCATCACCGCGGACGATGAGGACCCCCTGGCGCACGCCCAGGACCTGCAGCGCGAGCGCTGCGTGCTGTTCGTGGCCTGCACCCGGGCCCGCGACCACCTCTACGTCTCCGCCACCGGCGAGCCAAGCGCATTCCTGCCGCAGGGGCGGCGGCGCCACTCCCGGACACTGGCCCACCCCCGACGTCTCATCCGGCCGTGGCTGCCGCCGCAGCCCCGCCAGCCGGCAGATCCGCCTGTCGCCGACCATGGCCGCCGTACTGCCGGATGGCTCGGTTGAACGGGGGGCCCGCGACGTATCCGGCCCCCGCCAGGTGTCGATGCGGGAACTGCTGCGGCGGCGCGAAGAATCGTGGGCACCGCGGCTGCGGGGCGCCTCTCTCGTCGCCGAAGCGGACCTGCGCCCCGACCACACCAACCAGGTTGCCGAAGTCCTGGCCCGGCTCTACCGGAAGCTGCCAGACCCGACGAGCGACGGGGAAAGGTTCCTGCTCCGCTGGCCGGCCTGCCTGGCGTCCGCCATGGCCGGAGTCGCGGCCGAGAACTTCCTGGGCGGGATGTACTGGCCGGTCCTCTGGAAGGTCACTGGGTTCGAGGGGACCGCACTCGATCAGGGGATCTGGGGGCGGGCCTTCAACCGGGCGGTCGAACGGCTCGGCATGGCCACGTTCCCCGGCCTTCCCCTGACCTACGTGGGCCCGATCCTGATGCACGCCGGGCTGCCCAACTTCTGCCTGGGCAATTACTTCCGGCTGCTGCTCGACCGGCGCCGGCATGATCCCGGGATGGACGCGGAGAGCTTCCTGGCCTGGGCAACGGCGCCGGGCCGGGAACGGCGCCTCGGCGTGCTGCATGTCCCTGCGCAACGGTTCCTGATCCAGGGCGGCGACTACGCCCTCGACGTGGTGGACCGCAGCCTGGACCTGCTCGACCGGCTGGCGGACCCTGATCCGGACCTGGACGGCATCCGGCTGCCTGCCCGCTTCGTCGAGGTGGCGAAGGAGGAAGTCGCGGCCCAGGACCCTGGACCTCGCGTGAGAGGGCCGGGCCAGCGTAAATGCGCAGCGGTCGGCCTCCCGCCCACGGATCGCCCTTGATCCGTACGGGGCCGGCGTCCAGGTCATCCTGCCCGCCGTCGGCGAAGCTCCCGATGGTGTGGCGACCTGGCGGGTGACCGCCGACGGCGATCCGGTGACGGTGCGAAGCCGGGCGCAGTGGGTCGGAGCGGCCGAGGCGGCCCCGGAGACGGCTCATCCACTGGCCCGTCCGGTACGTACCGTCCAGGTGTCGCTGGTCGGGTGGGATCACGTGACCGAACTGGAGATCGTCCAGCCAGCCGACCCCATCCTGTTCTTCGCCGACGACGGCAGGCGCCTCCCCGCGCGGCTACCCCTGCCCCCGGACCATGCCTGGATCCTGCGCCCCGCCGATCGTGAACTCGTCGTTCTCGGGGAGCTTCGCACCATCACGGAAGCCCCGGTGCCGTTCGGCTGGGAAGGCTGGCACCTGCAGCTTGCCTCCCTGGACAAGGTCCACTCCCTGTCGCTGGCCGGCGGCCCCGCACATACCGTGCAGGGTTTCGCCCGTCCCCGCCTGCTTGTGAGCGCTCCCGTTCCGGGAGTGACCACGCCCTACGGCTCTCCGGTCTACTCGCAACCGCCCCCGCTCTGGCTGCCTGATGCCCCGGATTCGGAGATCAGCTGGCGTGTTGAAGTCCGGCCCGCCGCCCAGGGTGCTCCCCTTGTGTCCCGGGAGATCAGCCAGTCCGGGGCGGTCGATATCTGGGATGGCTTGCCCCGGCCGATCCTGGGGGCCTTCGACATCACGGTCCGCGGCCCGCTCGGCCGCGGGATGCGCCGGACGGTCTTCGTCGCGGAAGGCGTCTCGGTCAGCTACCGGCCCGCCGTCCGGGCACTCAAGGTCAGCGGCCTGGAGCCCGGCCAGGCGGAACTGCGGGCGCCGGTCGGCGCGTCGGTGCACCCGGCCCGGCTGTCGTTCGGCGCGGCGGACCGAGTCCACATCGCGGAGCTGCGCGCCGGGACCGAGACCGAGCCGGTCGTCATCACCCCGCCGCACGTGGAGGTGCTGTGTGCGGGTGCCGGTGCGGGTAGCTGGACCGCCGCGCCGGTCCACGCCGCCAGCGAAGACATCTCGGATCTTGGCCGCCTGCTGGTCCGCGCGCCCGGGATGGCGCTCA
Source organism: uncultured Actinomycetes bacterium (assembly GCA_963829725.1). GTDB lineage: Bacteria > Actinomycetota > Actinomycetes > Streptosporangiales > Streptosporangiaceae > RYN-230. The sequence continues at coordinate 226,565 of CAWHJW010000008.1, forward strand.
CCGCTGAGCTAGAGGTGTGGGCGGGCCTGCAGCCAGTCCAGACCATCCCGCCAAGCGGAGCGCAGGCATCCGGGCTGACCGGCTACGAGCTGCCCCGGGCCAGCGAGACGGTGGCACATCACGGCCGGGCCGAGTTCTTCCTGCCCTGGGGCCAGAGCAGGATGCCCGTGGCATGGTGCGGCCGCGACGGCTGGCCACCGGCGCTGAGGTGAGCGATGGCCAGCTCATCATCCGGGACTGCGTCCCGGTCGATGGCCTGACCGCCGCGCTGTACCTGGCCCGGGCGCCGTGGCGGGCACCAGCGGTCGTGCCCGTGCCGGGGGACGGGGTGGTCCCGCTTCCGCCGGAGGTGCGGAACGCGGGACCGCTGCGCGTTCTGCTGCGGGTGGAGGACCCGTGGGTGGTAGCGGACTGGCCCGACTGGCCGGGCCGTCACGCCTATGCCTGTGACGCGCCGGGCATACCGGCCGGCGGTGATACCGAAGAGGAGGCGCTGTGCCGGTTCCTGGCCGGGGCCGGAGACCTGCCCGCCGCACCGGCCCGGCTGGACCGTCTCTGGCGGCTGGTCCATCTCGCTGATGACCTCAGGGCGGCGGGTGCGCCCGCCTCCCTCCGGGAACGCTGTTCGGCTGTTCTGGCCGCCCAGCCCGGGCCGGCACTGACCGCGCTCCTCGATACCGGACTGGATCCCGCAGCTCTGTGGCCGGGCTGATCGGTACCGGCCTGGCCACGGCCCAGCCGTTGCTCGACGGTGACCCGCGGAAGGCGGAACGGCTGTGGGGCGTCCTCCCGCCCGCGGCCGCGGTGCTGTGCAGCCGGCTCCTGGCCGAGCCTGCCCCCGCGGATGACGATCCCTCGGCTGCTCTGCTGGATGCCGCCCTGGCCCAGTGCGGCCACAACCTGGAGGCCGTGCTCGGCGGCAAGGCCGATCCCGCGGCCCGGGTCGGCCAGTTCGGACCCGAGGCGGAGCGGCTGGCCCTGCTGACCCCTGACCAGGTCGACGCTGTCTGGCAGGCCGCCGCCGTCGTGCCGCAGGCTCTCCTCGACGCAGACACCCGGGCCATCGCCGCCCGCCAGATGTTCGATGCCCGGCGGCCCCTGGCCGGGCCCGCCCGGGATGCGGCGGTCATCGTCCGCGACGCCGAGAAGCTGGTGACGGCCTCCCCCTACCGGGACGCGGCCGCGCTCATTACCGCCCGGCGCCATCCCGAGCGGAAAGGCGGATGGCTGGCGCTGCCCGCAATGTCAGCCTCCCTCGCGCTGGTGGCACGGATCGCGGCCCGCGGCAACGAAGCCTGCCGGGCCTTCGAGCGTGGCTGGCGGCCCCGCTGGGCCGATCTGGCGCGGCAGGCGCCGGGCTGGCCAGCATCGACCTGGTCCTCGCGGAAGCCCTGATCGCAGGCGCGGAGCGCACCCGATTCGCAGAGGAAGCGGCATGACCACCAGCTTCGACCCCTTGGCGACCAGCAACCTGATCGTCGAGGGCTACCGGAGGTACCTCAAATCCCTGCTCCCCGTGCGTGATCCCGGCATCGCCGCCGCCCTGGATCACGAGATAGCGCAGAGCGGCTGACCAAGGGACCACTGCTGGAAGCCGCGCCGCCATACAAGCATGGCGCCACCCTGGCCGACCTGGTCGCCGAGGGAGTGCTCAACCCCTCGTTCCCCGGGCTGGCCAGCCGGGCCGTGCCGCTGGACCGGCCGCTGTACCGGCACCAGGAGCAGGCCATCCGCAAGATCACCGCGGGGCGCAACGTCATCGTGGCCACCGGCACCGGGTCGGGCAAGACCGAGAGCTTCCTGCTGCCGATCCTCGACGCGCTGACCGCCGAGCACGCCGCCGGGACACTGGGCCCCGGGGTTCGCGCCCTGCTGCTGTACCCGATGAACGCTCTGGCCAACGACCAGATCAAACGGCTCAGGGAAGCACTCGCGGTTGCCCCGCACATCACGTTCGGCCGGTACATGGGCGACACGCCGCGCACCGCCCGGGAGGCGGCGGAAAAGTTCGCCGTGCTGAACCCGGGCCAGCCGAGACTGCCCAACGAGCTGCTGAGCCGGGCGGAGATGCGCGAGACACCGCCGCACATCCTGCTCACCAACTACGCCATGCTGGAATATCTGCTGCTGCGCCCGGCCGACCTCGACCTGTTCGAAGGCGCGCACGGCGGACACTGGAGCTTCATCGCCGTGGACGAGGCGCACGTCTACGACGGGGCGAAGGCCGCCGAGCTGGCCATGCTGCTGCGCCGCCTCCGCGACCGGGTCGCTGGCGGGCGGTCGCTGCGGTGCATCGCCACCAGCGCCACGGTGGGCGACGATCCCCGTGCGGTGACCGAGTTCGCGCAACGGCTGTTCGACGCCGACTTCGAGTGGGTTCCCGGGGACACGTCTCGGCAGGACCTGGTCGGGGCGACCCGGCGCGCCATGCCTGAGGGCCCGTTCTGGGGCCCGCTGGCCCCCGCGTCCTACCTGTTCATCGCGCGTTCCGCCGATCCCGAGGCGGAGGTGCTGCGGCTGGCCGAGGCTGCGGGCGTCGCCGGTTACGCGGATGCGGCCACCGCGCTCGCCCACGAGCACCGGATCGCGGACCTGCGGGCCCTGCTGGCGGAACACCCGCGCCCGTTCACCGACCTGGCCACCGAACTGTTCGACCCGGGCATCGACCGGAATAAGGCCCTGGCGGCCCTGGTCACCGCGGGCGCCCGGGTGCGCGACAGCTCAGGATCAGCCGTCCTGTCGGCCCGCTACCACCTGTTCACCCGGGCCAGTGAGGGCGCATACACCTGCTTGTCCAAGGCCGGGCCGCACGTCTCCCTGGCCCGCCGGGAAACGTGCGGATCCTGCTCGGCTGCCATGTTCGAGTTCGGCGCCTGCAAGCGCTGCGGTGCCGTGTACCTGTCGGGTTCCGTGCGGCACACGTCGGAGGGGCTGGTCTTCGGTCCCCGGCAGCTGCCCACCGAACGCCGGACCTGGCTCCTCGCCGGGGACGCGCCGGTCGTGGTGGACGAGGACGATGAGACCCTGGAGGAGCCGGGCCGGACGCTCGACACCGATGATGGGGTGCTGTGCGCTGGGTGCGGATCCCTGTCCACCGCTGGCACCACCGGCTGCACTCATGGCGGATGCGGCGGGGCCCTGCTCTGGCCGGTACGGCGGCTGCACACCAAGGCGGACACCGTCTCGGGCTGCCTGTGCTGCGGCGCGCGCGGCGCGGCCATGGTGCGCCAGTTCGAGACCGGCGGTGATGCCGCGGCGTCGGTGATCACGACCGCGCTCTACCAGGCGCTACCGCCCGCCGAGGGCGAGGAGGCCGATCAGCCCGGGGAAGGCCGCAAGCTGCTGCTGTTCAGCGACAGCCGGCAGGCAGCCGCCTTCTTCGCGCCCTATCTGGAAACCAGCTACGAGACCATCCAGCACCGGCGGCTGATCCTCGACGCCCTGTCCAGCGCCACCGCCGACGATGAGACCGCTCACGTGGATGACGTCGCGTTCCACCTGGTGCGCGCGGCGGACCGGGCGCACGTCTTCGAACGGCGTCGTTCCCGGCAGGAGCGTCAGCGGGAGACCTCTCTGTGGCTGATGGCGGAGCTGGTGGCCACCGACGACCGCCAGTCCCTGGAGGGACGTGGGCTGCTGCGGGCCGATCTCGGCCGTGAGCCGGGCTGGCGGCTGCCTGCTGGGCTTGCCGCTCTCGGCCTGAGCGAGCAGGAGTCGTGGGATCTGCTCGGCGAGCTGGTGCGCAGCCTGCGGCAGCAGGGGGCGATCACCATGCCGGATGACGTGGACCCGCGCGACGAGCATTTCGATCCCCGGCGCGGCCCCATCTACGTCCGGGCTGAGGCGGCCGAACCGAAGCGGAAGGTCCTCAGCTGGCTGCCGACGCGGGGGATGAACCGGCGGCTCGACTACGTGACCCGCGTGCTGAAGGCCACCGGCAGCCCGGCGGATCCCCGCGAGGTACTCCGGGGATGCTGGCGGTTCCTGGAAGGCCAGCGGGATGGGTGGCTGGCCACCACCCACGACGGACGGCTCGGCGTCGTCCGCCAGGTGGATCACACCTGGCTGAAGCTCGCCCCGGTCGGCCCGGACGACGTGATGTACCGCTGCCGGCAATGCCGCCGCCTGGCCTCGGTATCGGTCCGGGATGTCTGCACGACCATCGGCTGTGGCGGGGTGCTGGACAAGTACGCCGTCCCTGCCGCGGGGGAAGACGAGGACCACTACCGGTACCTGTACCGGTCGCTCAATCCGGTCCCGCTCAGTGCGAGCGAGCACACCGGCCAGCTGACCAGTACCGAGGCCGCAGACATCCAGCAGCGCTTCATCCGGGGGGAGATCAACGCCCTGTCCTGCTCGACCACGTTCGAGCTGGGCGTGGACGTCGGTGAACTCCAGTCGGTGGTGCTGCGGAACATGCCGCCGACCACGGCGAACTACGTGCAGCGGGCGGGCCGGGCGGGCCGCCGCACCGACTCGGCCGCGCTCATCGTGACCTATGCCCAGCGGCGGTCGCACGACCTGGCCCAGTACCAGAACCCGGTCACCATGGTCGCCGGTGAAGTGAGAGCACCGTATGTGCCGTTGGGTAACGAGCGCATCGACCGGCGCCATGCTCATTCCGTTGCGCTGGCGGCATTCTTCCGGCACTACAAGGAGCTGACCGGTGAGGAGTGGCACGACGCCGGGGAGTTCTTCCTGCCCGGCCCCGGTGGCACCCCGCCGCCGAGCCAGCGGGTGCCCGGTTTCCTGGATCCGGTGCCCGGCGGCGTCCGGCAGTCACTGCGGCGGGTGCTGCCGGAAGCGGTTCAGGCCGAGATCGGGCTGGACACGGGCGACTGGGTGCGGGAGCTGGCCGGCCTGCTCGACCGTATCCAGGCCGAGCTCGCGGCCGACGTGGATGCGTTCGAGGAGCGGCGCCTGCAGGCCATCGCCGACCGCAAGGGATACCTGGTTGACCGGTACGAGAAGACGATCAACACGCTGACCAAGCGGAACCTGATCAATTTCCTGGCCAACCGGAACGTCCTGCCCAAGTACGGATTCCCCACCGACACGGTGGAACTGCGGACTCAGTACGCCGATAGCCGGGTCGGCGGCAAGCTCGATCTGTCCCGGGACCTGTCCTCGGCCATTTACGAGTTCGCACCCGGGGCCGAGCTGGTGGCGGGCGGGCTGCTGTGGACCTCAGGAGGCGTCTACCGGCTGCCCGACCGGGAGCTGATTAGCGAAGTACTACACGGTCTGCCGGGACTGTGGTGGCTACCGGGAAGGCGATGAGCCGCTCGATCCGATCTGCCCGTCCTGCGATGCCCAGCAGACCGGTACGCCCCGGCGTTACTGCGTGCCCGAGTTCGGCTTCGTCGCCCAGCGGAGCGCCAAGCGGCCCGGCATGTCGCCGCCCCGGCGAAGCTGGAACGGCGCTACCTATGTCTTGTCTCTGGGCACCGAAGTCCGGGACGAAGCCTGGCCGCTGGCCAACGGGGGCACGGTGACCACCCGGGCTGGTGCCCGTGGCCGGCTCATCGCGGTCTCCGAGGGGCCGGGCCTGGCCGGCTACCTGATCTGCGACTGGTGCGGGTGGGGGACGCAAGCGGCCAGGAAGGTTCCGGATAAGCATCCGCACCTGCTGCGGGACCGCGACTGCACCGGCCCGTTGCAGCATCGCTCGCTGGCCCACCGCTATGAGACCGACATCGTCGCCATCTCCTTCGACGCGCTGGCCGCCCCGGCGGCGGACAACGGCCATTGGAGATCCACGCTGTACGCGTTGCTCGAAGGGGTGTCGGAACGGCTGCAGATCAGCCGGGACGACATCGACGGCACGCTGTACCCCACTCCCGGCGGCCGGACCTCACTGGTGATCTTCGACGCGGTGCCCGGCGGGGCGGGTAGCGCCATCCGGATCGCCCGCTCGTTCGACGACGTGCTGCGCGCGGCGCTGGACCGGGTCGAGCGGTGCGACTGCGGCGAGGAAACGTCCTGCTACGGCTGCCTGCGCGGGTACCGCAACCAGCCCTTCCACGAGCAGCTCCGGCGCGGCGCCGCGGTCGATTTCCTGCGGCCTCTCGTCCCGGCGCTGCGTACCGGGTGACATCACCTGGTGGCTGAGCGCACACTACAACGAGAGCAATGGAGAAAGGACACCACGAGTGGCACGCCTGGCCATCGCGAAAGGCTTCCTGGCTGAATACGCGAAGCTGGAGAAGGGCGTGCAGAGCTCCGTCGAGGCGGCGATCGCCAAATTCGCCGAGCACACCCACGCCGGGCTGCACCTGGAGAAGCTGCAGCATGGCCGGGACGACCGGATCCGCACCATCCGGGTGGACCAGTTCTGGCGCGGCGTCGTGCTGGCCCCGGACAGCGGCGACACCTACTGCCTGATCACCGTGCTGCCGCACGACAAGGCGATCGCCTACGCCACCAGCCGCCGGTTCAGCGTCAACCAGGCGCTCGGCGTGCTCGAAGTCCGCGACGAGGAAGCCATCCAGCAACTGCAGCCGTCCCTGCAGGCGGTCACCAGCCCGGACGACAAGCGGCTGTTCGCTGAGCGTCAGCGACGCCGACCTGACCCGGCTCGGCGTGGACGCGCAGATCCTGCCGCTGGTCCGGCTGCTGACCAGCGACGCCCACCTGGAAGCACTGCAGACCAGTGCTGCCCGAGGCGCAGTACACCGCGCTGCTGGCCCTGGCCTGCGGGATGACCGCGGAAGAGGCCTGGGCTGAGGTCGCCCAGTTGCTGCCCGCCGACGCCGCCGCCCGAGCAGGTCGACCCCGGCGACCTCGTGTCCGCCATGGAACGCACGCCCGGGCCAGGTCACCTTCGTATCCGGCCAGGAGGAGCTGCAGCGCATCCTGGCCCACCCGTTCGCCGCCTGGCGGACGTTCCTGCATCCGAGCCAGCGGAAGATCGCCTACGCGCCCAGCTACGCGGGCCCGGCCCAGGTGACCGGCGGGGCGGGGACCGGCAAGACGGTGACCGCGCTGCACCGGGCGGCCTTCCTGGCGGCGCGCGACGGCGAGGCACCCGCGCGGGCATGCCATGCGTCAGGCGGCCCGGCCGCCGCCGATCCTGCTGACCACGTTCACCCGCAACCTCGCCGAAGCCCTCGAAGCCCAGCTCGCCCTGCTCATCGAGGATCCGGCCGTGCGGCAGTCGCATCGAGGTGCTCAACGTGGACCGGCTGGCGTACAGCATCGTCCGAGCAGGCCCGTGGCACCCCCGGCATCGCCGACGACCGCGACGGTGCGCGCACCGGTGGGCGCGAGGCGGCGGCCGATGCCGGGCTGCCGTTCACGCCGGTGTTCCTGCAGCACGAGTGGGAGCAGGTCATCCTGGCCCAGGACCTGCACACCGAGCAGGCGTACCTGACCTGCCTGCGCACCGGCCGCGGCAGGCCGCTGAGCAAGGCCCAGCGCAGCCAGGTCTGGCAGGCGGCCCAGCGGGTCACCGGGGAACTGGCCGCCGCCCGCCAGTCGACCCACCTCCAGCTGGCCAACGAGGCCACGCACCTGCTCCGCCAGGCCGGGACGCCGCGCTACCGGCACGTGATCGTGGACGAGGCCCAGGATCTGCACCCGGCGCAGTGGCGGCTGCTGCGCGCCGGTCGTGCCGCCGGGCCCGGACGACTTGTTCATCGCGGCCGATCCGCACCAGCGGATCTACGACAACCGGGTCTCCCTGGCCAGCCTGGGCATCTCGGTGCGGGGCCGCAGCCGCCGGCTGGCCCTGAACTACCGCACCACCCAGGAGATCCTGGCCTGGGCGGTCCCGCTGCTGGGGCCAGACGCCGGTCACCGGCCTGGACGGCGAGGTGGACTCCCTGCGTCGGTTACCGGTCCCCGATGCACGGCCAGCGCCCGCAGGTCCGCAGCGGCCGGCACCCGCGAGGAAGAACTGGCCTTCCTGACCGAACGGATCCGCTCGTGGCTGGACGCCGGCATCGAGCCGCACGCCATCGGGGTGGCGGCCCGGTCCGCCAGCTGGCCCGTGCAGGCACGCGACGCGCTCAAAGCGGACGGGATCCCGACGCTGGCGCTCGGCGGCCAGGGCAGCAAGCAGGCCGTCCGGGCCGGCACCATGCACGGCATGAAGGGCCTGGAGTTCCAGGCCGTCGCAGTGATCGGCGTGGAGCAGGGCCAGGTCCCGGCCTCTGCCGCAGTCACGCCCGGGGAGCGAGGATGCCGTGGCGCACGCCCAGGATCTGCAGCGGGAGCGCTGCGTCCTGTTCGTCGCCTGCACCCGCGCCCGCGACCACCTGTACGTGTCCTACGCCGGTGAGCCGAGCCCGTTTCTCCCCAGGTGAGCTGACGGAACCAGGGCTGGACCGGTATTCCAGGTGATGACTATGGTGGCGACAGGGCGGGGTAGCCAGATGTCATTTAGTGGTGACCAATCGTGACTGCGGACGTGGTGACGGCCAGCGGCGGGAACGGCGCTGCGCCCGCGCCCGGGGCAGCTGGTGACCGTGCGGAACCGGATGTGGGTCGCGTCCGATGTGATCCAGGGTTCGGTGGCCGCCGGGGATGCCGCGACCCTGACCGGCCGGGCGCCGCACGTGGTGTCGCTGGTGAGCATCGAGGACGATGCCCGCGACGAACGGCTGCGGGTCGTCTGGGAACTGGAACGCGGCGCGGTCGCCCATGACGAGCACGCGCTGCCCAGCCCGGATGACGGCTTCGATGACCCGGCCCAGCTGGACGCGTTCCTGGACGCGGTGCGCTGGGGGGCGATCGCGTCGGCGGACAAGACCGTGCTGCAGGCGCCGTTCCGGTCCGGTATCCAGATCGAGGACTACCAGCTCGATCCGGTGGTCCGGGCGCTGTCCATGCCGCGGACCAACCTGCTGATCGCCGACGATGTCGGGCTGGGCAAGACGATCGAGGCCGGCCTGGTCATGCAGGAGCTGATGCTGCGCTACCGGGCCCGGACGATGCTGATCGTCTGCCCGGCCGGCCTGACGTTGCAGTGGCGCGACGAGATGCGGGACAAGTTCGGCCTGGCGTTCCGCATCGTCGACGCGGACCTGCTCCGCGAGCTGCGCCGGTCGCGTGGCCTGTACGCGAACCCGTGGACGCATTACCCGCGGCTGATCGTCAGCATCGACTGGCTGAAGCGGGACCGGCCGATGCGGCTGCTGCGCGAGGTGCTGCCGATCGCGCCGAAATACCCGCGGACCTTCGACATGCTGGTCGTGGACGAGGTGCACACCTGCGCGCCGTCCGGGCGGGGCAAGTACGCGGTGGACTCGCTGCGCACCCAGGCGATCCGCACCCTGGCGCCGCACTGCGAGCACCGGCTGTTCCTGTCCGCGACCCCGCACAACGGCTACCTGGAGTCGTTCACTGCCCTGCTGGAGCTTCTGGACGACCAGCGCTTCGCCCGCGGGGTCCGGCCCAGCGAGGCCCAGCTGGCCAGGATCATGGTGCGGCGGCTGAAGCGTGACCTGCCGCCCAAGTGGGACGGCACGCCCCGGTTTCCCACGCGGGTCGCGCAGTACCTGGAGGTCCAGCATTCGGCTGAGGAGCGGCGCGCGCACCGGCTGCTGACCGAGTATGCCGCCAGCCGCCGCAAGGCGGCCGGCGGTGAGGCGGGCCAGGCGGCCGCCGACTTCGTCACCACGCTGCTGAAGAAGCGGCTGTTCTCCTCGCCGAAGGCATTCGCCGAGACCATCGAGACGCACCTGCAGCACCATGACCAGGCGGTCTCATGCCGCTGGCGGGGTGGGAGCGGCACCGGAGGAAGATCAGGTAGCGCGCTCGGTGGCTGATCTCGACCGGGCGGCAGCGCGGGCTGGCACCCGGATCTTGAAACCTCTTATCGACCGGCTGGAAGAAACCGCCGACGATGACGCCGCCTACAGCGAGAGCGAAACCGAGGCGCTGCATGCGGTCCGGCGGATGGTGCCGCCGCTGAGCCAGCATGAGCGGGACCTGCTGCAAGAACTTGCCGTCCTGGGCGCGGCAGGCCCAGGACCGCCCGGACGCGAAGCTCGACCGCGTTCCGCGCCTGGCTGGACCCGATCATCAAGCCGGGCGACTGGTCGGACGAGCGGGTCATCGTGTTCACCGAGTACCGCGACACCCAGCGCTGGCTGTATGAGCGGCTGATCGGCGGCGGCATTCCGGCCGAGCGGATCGCTCAGCTCTACGGCGGCCAGGACGTGGCACGAGCGGGAGAACATCAAGTCGGTGTTCCAGGAGTCTCCGCAGCTGGACCCGGTGCGGATCCTGCTGGCCACCGACGCGGCGAGCGAGGGCATCAACCTCCAGGCGCACTGCCACCGGCTGCTGCACTGGGAGATCCCGTGGAACCCGAACCGGCTGGAGCAGCGCAACGGCCGGATCGACCGGCACGGCCAGCACGCCCCCGAGGTGGACGTGTTCCACTTCGTCCCGGCCGGCTGGCAGGACGCGGCCGCGGCGGATGGCAGCGCGCTGGAAGACGAGCTCTACTTCCTCTACGTGGCCGTGAAGAAGGTCGACCAGATCCGGGAGGACCTGGGCAGCGCCGGCGAGGTGATCGCCGCGCAGATCGAGCAGAAGATGCTCGGCAAGCGGGCCGACTGGCAGAGCGCGGACGTGGAGATCGCCCGCCGGACCAGCAACGCCGAGCTGAAGATCAACCGTGAGCTGGCTCGTGACCTGGAACGGCTCACCGCCACGCTGGCGGAAAGCCGCAGCGATCTCAACCTGTCCCCGCAGACGGTGGAGCGGGTGGTCCGCACCGCGCTGCGGCTGGCCCACCACAAGGACCTGACCGAGGCGGCGCCGCCGCCCGGGTTCCGGGCCTCGTGCTTCCGGCTGCCCGACCTGCCCGGCGCGTGGGGTGACGCGCGGAACGATGGCCTGTACAACCCGGTCACCGGCGAGGAGCGGCCGGTCACCTTCGACCATGACGCCGTGGCCGACCGCACCGACGTGGTGCTGCTGCACCTGGGGCACCGGCTGGTCCAGATGTGCCTGCGGCTGCTCCGCGCCGAACTGTGGTCCGGCGCCACGGCGGCCGGGGAGCGGCAGCGACTCAGCCGGGTGACCGCCCGGGTGGTGCCCGGGGACCTGCTCCGCACCCCCGCGGTGGCCGGGCACATCCGGGTGGTGGTCACCGGCGCGGAAGGCACCCGGCTCCATGAGGAGGTCGTCGTGGCCGGCGGCACCATCGAAGCCGGGCGGCTGGAGCGCGCCACCGAGGAAGACCTCAAGGCCTGGCTCGGTGCCGCCTCGGAGGAACTGCCCACGGAGCACGTCCTCGGGCGGCTCACCGGACTCTGGCCGGCGCTGAGCCAGCCACTGTCCGGCTACCTGGCCAACCGGGCCAGCGCCCGGCGGCGCAGCCTGGCCAAGCTGATCGACGAACGGTGCACCGAGGAGGTGGACGCGATGCAGACGATCCTGGACGAGCTGGAGCGGTCCATCCGCGACGCGCTGGACGACACCCCGTTCTGGCAGCAGGCCAGCTTGTTCGAGATCGACGCGGAACGCGACCAGCTCCGCAAGGACCACGACGCGCTGGCCCGGCGGCTGGAGTCCATCCCGGAGATGCGCGGACAGGAAACGGCGGCGCTGCGCCGCCGGTACGCCGACCCGACAGCACGGTGGTTCCCGGCCGCGATCACCTTCCTGGTCCCGGCGTCCATCGCGAACACCGGAGGTGCCTGATGCCGCCTCGCCGGACAGCCGCAGGCGGGAACGGCTCCGGCCCGGGCCGGCCGGGACGGCGCGGTCCTGGTGCGGGCGGCGGAGATGGCCGGGGCAAGCCGCCGACCGTCGCGCAACTCCACGCCGAGTGGCTCGGCCTGCTCCGCCCGGACGGCCCGTTCATCGCCATCCCGGTGCTCACCGAGGCGTTCCCGCAGTTCCTGGACACGGTGCCGGATGACACCCTGGCCAAGATCAGGCAAGCCTGGGCCGAAGTCCAGGAGGTCCCGGACCTGCTCACCCCCGCCTGGGCCGAGCTGGTCCTCACCGATCTGCTCGGCTACACGCCCGCCATGCTCGCCGAGGGCGGCGCCCTCCCCGAGGACCTGCGCACCGGGCCGATCCCGGGCGGCCGGCTGCGCCCGGACGCGGTCGCCTACGGCCCGGATGGTCAGGGCGGCCGGGCGGAACGGCTGCTCATCTACCGGCTGGCCGCCGGTACGCAACTGACCGCGGCGTCCAAGGCGGAGCCGTCCCCGGCCGAGCAGGCCGCGGGCCTGTGCCGCCACCGCGGCACCCCGCTGGCCCTGCTGACCAACGGCGCGCTGTGGGTCCTGGTGCACGCCAAGCCCGGCGAGCCCGCGACGACCGCCGTGTTCGACGCGGACCTGTGGCTGGAAGAACGCGCCCTGCTGCGCGCCTTCGCCAGCCTGCTCGGCGCCCGCCGGGTGCTGCCGCCGCCGAAGAACGCTGACGGCGCGCACAGCATGAGCCTGGCCGCGTTGTTCGCGCGCAGCGCCGAGGCGCAGGCCGAAGTCACCACCACTCTCGGCACCCAGGTCCGCCAGGCGGTCGAACTGCTGGTCGGCGAGCTGTCCCGGCTGGACCGGGAGAGCGGCGGCATGCTACTCGGCGAGGTCGAGCCGCGCCAGGTGTACCGGGGCGCGCTCACCGTGATGATGCGCCTGGTGTTCCTGCTCTACGCCGAGGAGCAGCGGCTGCTGCCGGTGAACTCCGACCTGTACGCCACCGCCTACTCGGTCGGCGGCCTGCACGCCCAGCTCGACGCGGAGCAGACCCTGTTCGGTGAGGAAGTGGGCGACCGGCGGGCCGCCGCCTGGCCCCGGCTGCTGGCCACCTTCGCTGCCGTGTACGAGGGCTGCGAATACGACGAGATGCGCATCCCGCCCTACGGGGGCAGCCTGTTCGATCCCGAACGCTATCCGTGGCTGGACCGGCTCGCCGTGACCGACCGGGTGGTTCACGAGATGCTCGGCGCACTGCTCATCCTGAAACGGGGCCGCAGCGGTGCTGAGCGGCTGTCGTACAAGGGTCTGGACGTTGAGCAGATCGGCCACGTGTACGAAGGCCTGCTGGAGTTCTCCTGCCTGCGGGTCGAGGAGCCCTACCTGGGCCTCATCGGCAAGCTGGAACCGGAGCTGCCTCTGCCCGAGATCGAGGGAGAGGCAGGGCAGGACGGCTTCTTCGACTGGATGGCCAAGGAGTGCGGCATCACGTCCGCGGCGGTGCGCAAGGCCATGGGAGGCGCACCCGAGGACCTGGCCGCCCTGCACGCGGCCTGCGACAACGACGCTGAACTGACCGAACGGGTCCGGCCGCTGCGTGGCCTGCTCCGCCGCGACCTGCGCGGGCTGCCGACTGTGTTCCCGGCGGGGTCGCTGGTCATCACCCAGGTCGGAGACCGCCGCGCCACCGGCACCCACTACACGCCACGCAAGCTGGCCGAGGAGATCGTCAAGTACACCCTCGAACCGCTCTGCTACTCCCCCGGCCCCGCCGATGGCGCCGACTCCGGCGACTGGCAGGTCCGCCCGGCCGCCGAACTGCTCGACCTCAAGGTGCTCGACCCAGCCATGGGGTCCGGGGCGTTCCTGGTGTCCGCCTGCCGGTTCCTGGGCGAACGCCTGGTCGAGGCCTGGGAGCGCGACGGCTACCCCGACGCAGTGCAGGCCGCCCTCGGCCCCGATTTCGACCGGGACGACGCCGACCTGGAGGCCCGGCGGCGGGTCGCGGCGCGCTGCTTGTACGGCGTGGACCGCGACGAGGCCGCCGTCGAACTCGGCAAGCTGTCCCTCTGGCTGGTCACCCTGGCCAAGGGCCAGCCCTTCTCCTTCCTCGACCACGCCCTCCGCTGCGGCGACTCCCTGGTCGGCCTGATCTCCGAATCCCAGATCGAGGCGTTCCACCTCGACCCGGAGACCGGCCACCGGATCAACGCCCGGCTCTCCGGCGCGATCGACGAAGTCGTCGGCCCGATCCTGACCCGGGTCCGCGAACTCCGCGAGGAGATCGAAGCCGAACCGGTCCGCGACCCCCGCCAGGCCCAGGCGCTCGCAGCCAAACTCGCGGAAGCCGACCGCCTCACCGACCGGCTACGCGACATCGCCGACGCGGTCGCCGCTGCGGCACTCTCCACCGCGGGCCAGTCAGCGGACGCCTTCGATGACCGGCTCACCAGCCTGTCCGAGCAGGCCCAGCGGATCATCGAAGGCGAGATCGAGTCCCCGCTGGAACAGGCGTTCCGCGCCAAACTCGACGCCTGGCTCCGCGGCCCCCGCCCCGAACCCATCCGCCCCCTCCACTGGGCCCTGGAGTTCCCCGAAGTCATGCGCCGCGGCGGCTTCAACGCCATCGTCAGCAACCCGCCGTTCATGGGTGGCAAGAAGGTCACCGGCGCACTTGGCGAGGACTCCGCGAGTACCTGATACAGCGACATCGGCCGAGGCAAGCGCGGCAGCGCCGACCTGTGCTCCTACTTCCTGCTCCGCGACCTGTCGATCGCACCGAACGGCCGGGTCGGCATCATCGCCACCAACACGATCGCCCAGGGCGACACGCGCGAGGTGGGCCTCGATCAGATCGTCGACATGGGCTGGGCGGTCTACCGCGCTGAGAAGTCCCAGCCGTGGCCTGGAACGGCCTGCTCTGGAGGTGTCTCGCTGCCTGGGACGGCATCTTGGAAGTTCACTCGTCTGGACAGGCATCCGGAGCACGAAGACCGCATCCTCGACGGGAATCGAGTCTCCGGCATAACGCCCTCGCTCGATCCACCGTCGAGAATGTCAAGGAAATCCATATCGGCTGGCAGCAAACACAGATCAGTCTTTCAAGGCTCCATACGTCCTGGGAACTGGCTTCATCCTTGAACCCGAGGAAGCCGAGACTGATCGCGAAGGATCCGCGAAACAAAGCGGTCTCTTTCCCATACCTCAATGGCGAGGATCTCAATTCGCGCTGGGACTGCTCGGCCAGTCGCTGGGTAATCAACTTCCAAGACTGGCCAATCGAGCAGAGCCCAGGAATACCCCGAGTGCTTCGCGATCATTGAACGAGATGTAAGACCATAGCGCGACCAAGAACAACAGCGAGAGTACTACCGGGAACTACTGGTGGCAGATATGGCGCAGACGGCCTGAACTATGCGAAGCGCTATAGCCGATCTAGATCGACGTACTAGTGATGCCCGCGCATAGCAAGACCGGACTGCCGCAGTTGTTACCAACGCGCCAGGTAATAAGTCGATGCAATTGTGGTTTTCGCAACTGACACAACGGCATCACCTTGCACTTCTTTCAAGCTCCATGCATTTCTACTGGTGGACAACCAAAGGTGAGTCGACGCTCGGAAGACAGCTTGCGTTACACGCCATCGGATGGCTTTGAGACATTCCCGCAACCCGCGCTGACAGAACGCATGGATCACGTCGGCGAGGAGCTGGACGCTTTCCGCCGAGGAATGATGAAGCAGCGAAAGATTGGCCTGACTGACCTGTACAACCTTGTGCATGACGAGATCAGTGACTGATGAGGAATCGCGCGACTACGCGAGATCCATGTAGAGATCGATGAGGCGGTCCGGGAGGCTTATGCGCTGGATGAGGAGCGGGAACCCGCGATTCGCGAGTACGAGGCACAAGATGGCATCTGCTCCACTGCCAGTCATGGCGGGAGATCGAACTTAGGCATGGGTTTTATGAGACGCGGCAGGGGGTGCGGTTTACTATTAGTCCGCAGGCACGGGTGGATGTGCTGGATAAGTTGCTGGCGTTGAATCATTACCGGTATGAGCAGGAAGTTCGGCAGGGGCTGCACTCCGGGAAGGGGCGGGGGGCGTCTAAGAGGAAGGGAGCCGCGCGGGCAGCGTCCACGACTGCGCCGGTTCTGGATGATGGTGGGTTGTTTGCGCCGGAGGGGACGTTGTTTTGACGGAGGGTGAGCGCGCCGACGCAGACTTCCAGGTGGTGCTGGAGACGCCGGATGAGGCGGCGGTCCGGGATGAGCTGCATCATCTGGTGCTGGCCGATCTGCATGGGCCGCTGGGTGGGGAGACCGAGGAGTTCGGGAGCGAGCGGCCGACTGACCGGTACATCGTGGGACGGCTGGCGCCGGACGGGACGGTGATCGAGCCGGATACCCAGGACGAGTCAGCCGACACCGACGGCGCGGACCTGGGCGAGGATCACCCCGAGCCATCCGCGCCGAACATCGTCAGCCTGGCCCCGTCCGCGATGGGCTGCACCGCTTACGTGGCCGGGGACACGAAGGAGCTTTCCGTCCGGGCGGAGTGGGCCTGGTATCAGCGGACCGCGCCGGAGGCCGAGTCCGAGCAGTCGCGGGTGTGGCAGCGAGTACCAGTGCATGGATCAGCCACCGTCACCCTGGCCGAGGGCGGGCTGGGGCCGGAACAACTGAACAGCGAGCACCCGCAGGTGGTGCTGCGCGGGCGGGCGCGGCGGCATGACGGGAACTGGCTGGTGTCGCTGTTCCTGGTGAACGCGCAGCCCCGGCCAGCCACCACACCGGACACGGCGTGGCTGTTCCAGGTACGACTCGCAGTGACCGGACCGGAGCAGGCACCGGTGTTCCTGCCCCGGCCGGAGAGCACCAGCGGCGGGGACCAGGCGGACAAGGCGGAGCAGCGGCGCCTGGCCATGACCTACCGGAAGTGCCCGGAGTTCGCGGTCGGGCACGGCACCGGCGTCCATGCCGTCTGCGCCGACGGCGACCCGATGCGCGCGGTGGAGATCATCACGGCGGCCGTGCCGTCGTATGAGATCCCGTTCACCGACGTTCCGTCGCCGGGCACCGATCACGACCTGCCCTGGCTCGACGAACTCGTGCTGGACATGAAGCAGCTGGCCGAGCTGGATGTGCCAGACCTGGTGGCCGGGCTGACTCCGCTGGCCGCCGGGTACCGGACCTGGATCAGCCAGCAGGAAGCGCGGGTCGGCGATCCGGCCAACCACCTCACCGGCTACGCCCAGGATGCGGCCGACGCTCTGGCGGCGGCCCGGCAGGCCGCGGATCGCATCGAGGCCGGGATCAGGATTCTGTCGGCGAACGAATCCGCGCTGGCCGCGTTCCGGTTCGCCAATCAGGCCATGTACCTGCAACGGGTGCACACCCTGGCCGCCGAGGCCCGGAACAGGGACAACACCCTCAGCCTGGATGACGCGCTGGCTGCGGTGGACGAGCCGAAGAACCATAGCTGGCGGCCGTTTCAGCTGGCCTTCGTTCTGCTGAATTTGCCCAGCCTGGCCGACCCGACGCACCCGGAACGGGCCGACGGCAGCACCGCGCTGGCCGACCTGCTGTGGTTCCCCACCGGTGGCGGGAAGACCGAGGCGTACCTGGGGCTGACCGCGTTCGTGCTCGGCATCCGCCGGCTGGAAGGCACCGTCGGCGGGTTCGACGCCCGGGCCGGTGTCGCCGTGCTCATGCGGTACACGCTGCGGCTGCTCACCATCCAGCAGTTCCAGCGGGCCGCGGCCCTGGTCTGCGCGTGCGAGACGATCCGCCGTGGTGATGAGGCAGTGTGGGGGCAGGTTCCGTTCCGCATCGGGTTGTGGGTGGGGGCGCGGGTGACGCCCAACCGGACCGATGACGCGGCGGACTGGCTCAAGCAGCAGCGCGGCGGGAAGCGCGCGCCGTCGCGGGCGCTCGGCTCGCCGCATCAGCTGGTGAGCTGCCCGTGGTGTGGCAGCGCGCTGGAGCCGGGCCGGGATATCACCGTCAACCTGGTGACCCGGCGGACGCTGGTGATCTGCCCGGATGTGTTCTGCCCGTTCGGCGCCGGAGTGCCGGACACCGAGGGGCTGCCGGTGGTGGTGGTCGATGAGGAGATCTACCGGCTGCTGCCCAGCCTGATCATCGGCACGGTGGACAAGTTCGCGCAGCTCACCTGGCGGGGTGAGACGGAGAACCTGTTCGGGCGGGTGAACCGGCGGTGCACCCGGCACGGGTACGTCACCGCGGACACCATGGCCGAGAAGTGGGAGCTGAACAGCGACACCTCGGCGCACCCGGCCAAGGGCGGCGAGCCTGCCGGGCGGATCGAGAAGGTCGGGCCGCTGCGGCCGCCGGACCTGATCATCCAGGATGAGCTGCACCTGATCGCGGGGCCGCTGGGCTCGATGGTGGGCTTGTACGAGTCGGCGGTGGACCGGCTGGCCACCTGGGAACTCGCGCACGGGAAGCGGTCGCGGCCGAAGGTGGTCGCGTCCACGGCCACCGCCCGGCGCGCGCCACGGCAGATCGGCGCGCTGTTCGACCGGCGCACCGAGGTGTTCCCGCCGCCGGGCCTGGACATCGGCGACAGTTTCTTCGCCCGGCAGCGGTCCACCGTGCCGGATGCGGAGCACTATGCGCCGGGGCGGCGGTACGTGGGGATCTGCGCCCATGGCACCCGGATGAAGTCCACGCTGATCCGGGTGTACGTGTCGGTGCTCGGCGCGGCGCAGAAGCTGCACGAGAAGTACGGCAAGAACCCGGTCACCGACCCGTATATGACCTTGGTCGGGTACTTCAACAGCCTGCGGGACCTGGGCGGGATGCGGCGGCTGGTCGAGGACGACGTGTCGGCCCGGCTGACCCGGGCCAATGAGCGCGGCCTGGCCCGCCGGTACGATCCGCTGCTTCAGGAACTCACGTCGCGGTTGTCGTCCACCGAGATTCCTGACGTGCTCGCCCATCTGGCGGTGCCGTTCGTCAAGGACCGGCCGAAGGGCGAGCGGCGGCCGATCGACGTGCTGCTGGCCACCAGCATGATCGCGGTCGGGGTGGACGTGCCCCGGCTCGGCATCATGGTGGTCAGCAATCAGCCCAAGTCCAGCGCCGAGTACGTGCAGGCGACCAGCCGGATCGGGCGGCGCGCGCCGGGCCTGGTCTTCACCGTGTTCAACTGGGCCCGGCCCCGGGACCTGTCGCACTACGAGACCTTCGAGCATTTCCACGCCACCATCTACCGGCAGGTGGAGGCGCTGTCGGTGACCCCGTTCGCGGACCGGGCGGTGGACCGGGGGCTATCCGGGGTGCTGGTCGCTCTGGTCCGCGACCTCGGTGAAACCTACAACGGCAATCTCAAGGCGGGCACGTTCGACCGGAATGACGAGCTGGCCGATCACATCGTCCGCTACCTCAAGCGCCGGGCCGGGAACGTGTCCGGTGACAACGGGGTGAGCACCGGGGTGGAGCGCCAGCTCGATGCCCGGCTGGACCAGTGGAGCAAGGAACGGCAGGTGCCCGGGCGGCGGCTCGCCTATGACCGGCCTGGCGGCGCCGCTGATGACGTGGTCGGCCTGTTGTGGCGGCCCGAGGCGGGGCCGTGGCACCGGATGACCTGCCAGACGTCGCTGCGCAATGTGGACCAGGGCATCCGGCTGCTGCTGGACCGCGAGGACGGGACAGCGGGGACCGTCCCGGAGCCGCCGTTCGAACCGGCACAGGTTCCATCCGAGGCGGAGTCGGCAGCGGGCGGGGATGGTTCCGGTGGCTAACCAGACGCTGCGGGTCGGTGAGCTGCGGCCGAACCAGCTGCTGCACACCTACGGCGTGGGCGCGGTGGCCGACCTGCCCAACCTGTCCGTGGTGGTCGCCGGCCTGGATGACTGGGAACTGGGCAACTCGCTCATCGTCACGGAACGGCGGCTGCTGTCCGCGGTGCAGGCCCAGCTCGGCCCGCAGGTGGAGACGCTGCGCACGCCGCCGTACAAGCCGGAGTCCCCCGATCCATTCGGTGACTGGGCCAGGATCGGGGTGCCGGTCCGGCTGTTCCCGCGCTGGCTGCGCTGCTCGGACACCCGGTGCAACCGGCTGGCCCCGGTAGAAAGCAGGCTGTTCGACCTGCTCACCGACCCGTGGCGGCCGGAGCGGATCCGTTACGTGCACAGCTGCCGCGGCCACGGGTACGGCCGCCCCACGGCGGTGCCCGCCCGGTTCGTGCTGGCCTGCGCACGCGGCCACCTGGACGACTTCCCCTGGCTGTACTACGTGCACGGCGGCCAGGAACCGGGCGGCGGGGAGCACACGCTGCGGCTGAGCGAGCGCGGCACCACGGGTGAGGCCGCGAACCTGTTCGTGGACTGCTCCTGCGGCAAGAGCAGGCCAATGGCGCAGGCGCTGGGCCGCGAGTCGTGGAAGCACCTGCCGGGCTGCCGGGGCCGTCACCCGCACCTGGGTTCCTTCGAAGAATGCGGCGTCGAGACCCGCACCCTGGGCCTGGGCGCCACGAACAGCTGGTTCGCGATGCAGGTCCGCGCGTTCAGCCTGCCACTGGCCGAGGACGAAGTGGATCAGCGGGTCGCCGAGAACTGGCCGCAACTGAGCCTGCTCGTCCCGCTGCCAGCCAGCCAGGCGAAGGCGCTGCTGCCCAGCCTGGCCTGCTGGCCGGATGTCGAGCCGTATGGGGCCGATGCGGTGTGGCAGGCCATCCGGCGCCGGGCGGACGAAGAGGACGAGGAAGACGAGGGCGCCTCGGACATCGACCTGAAGGGCCCGGAGTGGCAGGCGTTCACCAGGCCCGCGCCGATCGAGCTGCCCGACTTCACCACCCGGAAGGAACCGCCGCCACCGAAGGTCCGGTCCTGGCTGCCGGAAGTGGTCCTGGTCCCGCGGCTGCGGGAGGTGTCTGCGCTCTACGGGTTCACCCGGATCGACTCACCGGAATGGGACATCCTGTCCACCGACCGGGACCGCATCGTGCCGATCGCCCGCGACGCACCCTCCTGGGTGCCCTGCGCGCAGACCCGCGGTGAAGGGATCTTCCTGCGGTTCAGCGAGGAGCGGCTCGCTGCCTGGGAGAACCAGGCCGAGATCGTCAGGCGCGGCCGGGCCCTGGCCGCCGGGCACGATAAGTGGCGTGCGGACCGCCGCCTCGCACCCGGCGAGTGGCCCGGGGTCCGGTACGTGCTGCTGCACACGTTCGCGCACGCACTGATCCGCGAGTTCGCGCTGGAATGCGGGTATAGCGCCTCGGGGATCGCCGAGCGCATCTATGCCCGTAGCGGGGACGCGCCGATGGCCGGGATCATGCTGTACACGGCGGCCCCGGACAGCGAGGGGACGCTGGGCGGCCTGGTCTCACTGGGGCGGCGGGACCGGCTTGGCAGCCTGATCGAGCAGGCGCTGGACGCCGCCCGGCTGTGCTCGTCCGACCCGTTGTGCGCCGACCATGATCCGAGAGACCGGGGCGATCTGTTCGGGGCGGCCTGCCACGCCTGCCTGTTCGCCTCCGAGACTTCATGCGAGCGCGGCAACCACTATCTGGACCGGGCGCTCCTGGTGGACACGGTGACTGGGGCGCACACGGGATTCCTGCACTGATGAGCCGGCCGGTGATCTGGCTGAGGTCATCGCGGAACTGGCCGAGCGGCTGCCGGCCGGGCATCTGGCCGTCTGGGCGCGAGTCCTGCGGACTATCCCCGCCGACGACCTGCCTACGAGCGCCGGTCATCAGCGAGCTGATCCACGATTGCCGGGAGTCGCTGCTCA
This sequence comes from uncultured Actinomycetes bacterium, assembly GCA_963829725.1. GTDB lineage: Bacteria > Actinomycetota > Actinomycetes > Streptosporangiales > Streptosporangiaceae > RYN-230. The sequence continues at coordinate 247,990 of CAWHJW010000008.1, forward strand.
TCGTCAGCTTCGCGGCGCTCGGCGTGACTGACGTGAGTCCAAGAACTCGCCCGGGCCGTGCGGCGGGGCGTGCGGATCGACCTGGTCATGGCTCAAGATCTTTTGACCGTGAGATAACCATACGCCTGGACGCCACACGGCGGCCCAGACCGTCATCACTAGTTCTCCACCGACACCGACGGGTGATCCGATCTCGCCTTCGCCTGAACTGCCGAGAGGCAACTGCCACTCCCCCGACCGCCCCCAGCAACGTGTCGGCCTCCCCTGCGCTCATAACCTAGAGGTCGCGAGTACAAATCCCGCCCCCGCTATCCCTCCTGCTACCAAGTAAGTGCAGGTCAGGGCCTTATCGCCGGAACGGCTGCCCGGTCTTTCTGATCGTTTGCCCGTGGCGCGTCCGCGGGATCGGGCTGCTTATCTGGCGGTAAGCGTCGAGCAGTTTCCCCCATCCCACCGAGTCGGCATGGTGCCTTCTTGCCCGGAGGCCCTGGACTCAGGACCCTGCCATCCGGGAGAACAGGGCCATCAGTCAGCGGCACCTGATCGAGGAGGCCGACAGTGGCTGGCGTTCCTGCGCTGGCGAGCTGGCCGGATGTGGACCTAAGCGCGCCCGAGCTTGCGCGGCTCGGCATGGCCCAACTGACCTCGGCACGCGTGGCACTGCGGGGCACGCTGCGCCGCGATGGATCTCCTCGCATCAGCCCCATCGAGCCCTGCATCGGTGACGGTCAGCTGCTCATCGGTGCCATGGCCCGGCCGGCGAACGGTTGATTGCGGCCGAAGGTCAGAGGAAAGTGGAGGAGGCAAGCTGGCCAGGGCAATGGAATGGCTGAGCCGCTCCCCGGGGAAGCGCAGGCCGGCTCGCGATGGTTCCCTTCCCAGCAGCGATACGGAGGATCGCGGAGGCGCACAGCGTGCAGGTCAGTGATGGTTGAGTCGTCGGTGGCGGCGCCGGAGCGGGATGTGCTGCTGGCTACCAAGCTGCACATGCCCGCGTCGCGCCCCGGCCAGGTGCTACGGCCGCGGCTGACGGCACGGCTCGATGAGGGCCTGGCGCGGGGGCTCATCCTGGCCGCCGCCCCGGCCGGATACGGCAAGACAGTCCTGCTCGCCGACTGGGCCCGGCGCGGCGAGCACCCGGTCGCCTGGCTCTCGCTGGACGCGGGGGACAACGACCCGGCCCGGTTCTGGCGCCACGCGGTGGCCGCTCTGGACCGGGCCCGTCCCGGGACCGGCGAACGGGTGGCTCCGTTGCTCGGCCCGCCAGCGCCGACATCCTTCCAGGGCCTGGTCACGGCGCTGATCAACGATCTGGCCGGGGAGGAGGCCCTGCTCGTCCTCGACGACTACCACGTGATCAGCGCGCAGCAGGTGCACGAGTCGCTCTCGTTCCTGGTCGAGCACCGGCCGGCCGGGATATGCGTGGTGCTGGCCAGCCGCAGCGATCCGCCCCTATCGCTGGCGCGGCTGCGGGCACGCGGCCAGCTGACCGAGATACGCGTGGCCGAGCTGCGGTTCACGCCCGCAGAGGCCGGGAAGCTGCTCCAGCAGGCGGTGTCGGCTCTCCCGGATGCGTCGGTGGCGGCGCTGGCGGCCCGGACCGAGGGCTGGGCGGCCGGGTTGCAGCTGGCCGCGCTGTCACTGCGCGGACATGACGATGCCGCCGGCTTCGTGGCCGCGTTCACCGGCAGCCACCGGTACGTGCTGGACTACCTGGCCGAAGAGGTGCTCGAGCGGCAGGACGAGGGGCTGCGCACGTTCCTGCTCGAGACGTCGGTGCTGGAACGGCTCAGCGGCCCTTTGTGCGACGCCGTCACCGGCCGCGAGGGCAGCCAGGCGCTGCTCGAGGAGGCGGAACGGGCGGGCCTGTTCCTGATCCCGCTGGATGAGGTGCGTGGCTGGTGGCGCTATCACCACCTGTTCGCCGACCTGCTCCGCGCCCGCCTGCAGCAAGAGCAGCCCGGCCGCCTGGCACAGCTGCACCGCAACGCCGCGGCCTGGTGCGAGGAGCGCGGGATGGCCGATGACGCCGTCGGCCACGCGGCCGCCGCCGGCGAGATGCTCTGGGCGGCCCGGCTGATCGAGCGGCACTTCGACACGGTCTACTACTGGCGCAGCGAGGGAGCGACGATCCGGCGTTGGGTATCGGCGCTCCCGCCTGACCTGGCCGGGTCTCGTCCCCGGCTGCTGCTCGTGCAGGCACTGATGACCGCCACCGGCGGCAATCTGGGGGCGGTCGAGCCGCTTCTCGGCGCAGCCGAGCGCGCGGCCGCAAGCGCAGCTGAGGAACCATTCGAGCCGACGGCCGGGCGGGCGGGCAGCATGCTGGTCAATGTCCCCGCGCTCATCGCACTTCACCGCAGCTATCTCGCCCAGCTTCGCGGAGACGCCGAGAACACGGCCGCGTTCGCGCAGCGGGTCCTGGCCGAGCTCGGCGGAGGCGAGCGGCTGGTGGAGTCCCTCGCCCAGTGGAACCTGGCCGTCGCCGAATGGCTCCGCGGCCGGCCGACGCAGGCCGCACGCGCCTTCGCGTCCAGCATCGCCGCATGGCGGACGGTCGGCCAGCACACGCTGTCGGCGTACGGCGGGTATCAGCTCGGCCAGGTTCAGCAGGCCCAGGGACGTCTGGACGCGGCGGCCCGGACCTGCCTGCAGGCCATGGAGTTCGCCGCGCGGCCCGGCCAGCCGGCTCCGCCGACGGCGGGCCCGGCGTACGTGGGCCTGGCCGAGGTGGCCTACCAGCGGAACGAGCTCGACACCGCGCTACGGCAGGTGACCGACGGCATCGCGCTGTGCCGCCGGTTCGTCTATTCCGCGCCGCTGGCCGCGGGCCTGGTGACGCTGGCCTGGATCCGTGAGGCCATGGGTGATCCGGCCGGGGCCCGGGAGGCGATGGGCGAGGCCGGGGAAGCATCGCCGGGCCCAGCGGGTCCGCTGAATCCAGCGTCGGCCCAGCAGGCGCGGCTGCTGCTGGCCCAAGGCGATGTGGCTGGAGTAGCGCGCTGGGCGCAGCAGAACGGCCTCGGCCCGGACGATGAGCCGGACTACGCGCGCGAGCCCGGGCACCTGGTGCTGGCTCGGATGCTGCTCGCCCAGGACCGGCCCGGGCGGGCGCTGGCGCTGCTGGACCGGCTGCACGGCGCGGCGGCCACCCCGGACCGGGCCGGCAGCCTGATCGAGATCGGCGCGCTGCGGGCGCTGGCTCTGGCGGCCAGCGGTGATGAAGAAGGCGCGGTCACGGCCCTGACCGGGGCGCTCATGCTCGCCTGCCCGCAGGGCTACGTCCGGGTCCTCGCCGACGAGGGCGCGCCGATGGCCGCGTTGCTCGGCCGGCTCATCGCGGCGCAGCGCACCGGCCGCGCAGCCGCCGAGGTCCCGCTCGGCTATCTGGCCCGGCTCCAGCGGGCCTTCGCTGCCGGGCCGCCCGCGTCTAATCCCTGCCCCTCCGGCATCGTCAACCCGCTGACCAGCCGCGAGCTCGAGGTCCTGGAAATGCTGGCCGCGGGCCGGTCGAATCTGGCCATCGCCGGCGAGCTCGTGGTCACCCTCGACACCGTCAAGAAACATGTCGGCCATGTCCTGGGCAAGCTCGGCGCGGCGAACCGCACCGAGGCCGTCGCCCGGGCCCGCGAGCTGAACCTGCTGTGAGTGCGAGGGCGTATGCAGCCTTCCGCTCGTCGTGCCCTTGGAAGTACAGCGCGTGCTGCAGGTAATAACGTTGCTGCTCAGCAGCCACGCCCGACACCACGGCCGCCCGGTGGGTGATCTCCGCGACCACAAGATCATCCGCTTCGGGCAGGGCGTAGAGCCGGGTTACAGTGGCCGGGCCTGCCGTGCTTTCTCGTGTGCCTCGGCGTGATCGGCGAGCAGCGGCCGCAGGGCGTTGTCCAGGTCGGTGAGCCGCTGGCGGATACCGGCCAGCTCGGTAGTCACGGTCTCCAGGGCGCTGAGGCCTGTCCCGAAACCAGCGGCGCGCAGGCCCCCGGCCAGGTCCGCGTCGGCCTGTGTCCATGCGGTCAGGACCGGCAGCGTCTCCCGGTGCTCGGCCGCCAGTTGCGCCCCGTCGCTCTCGCACTTCGCCAGGTCCGCGAGGGCGGCGTCGCGGCGGTCGCGCTGCCGGTCCAGCTCCCGGGCGGCCTGCTCCGCGTCCGCGACAATCGTGTCCGCCTCCGCGCCGATCGCCTCGCGCTGCCGCCCAGTCAGCGCGGCGAACTTGCGGGCCGCCGCCGCGATCTGGGCATCGATCACCGGCGCGTCCGCCACGCCGGCCGCCGTGACCGCCTCTTCCAGGACCCGCACTTGGATACGCAGCCCGGGGATCTCCCCCGCCAGCCGCTGCCCCCGTTCGAGATCGCTGACCCGTTCGCGCAGGCGGCTCGCTTCGGCCGTCAGTCCCGCGAGGTTCCGCTCGGTCTCCGCGAGGTCGTCCAGCTTGGCCCGGTAGACCCTGACGTCCTCCCGCCGAGTCGCGAGTTCGGCCCGGCCATGTTCGAGGCGCTTACTGACGGAGGGCCCGGGATCGCCCAGCGCGGCGATCCCCGGGATGGTCCGCAGCAGCTCCGCCAGACCTGCGAGGGCCGCGTCGAGCGACCGGGCGCATCGGTACGCGGTGGCGTCATCATCGCCGGGCACGGCCGTGAGGGCGTTGGCGGCGCGGGTGATGGCGCGTCCCAGTTCCGCGAGCGCCGCGTCTGGCTCGCCGCTGCCCGGGACGGCACCGCTGAACCCGCTCATCGCGCCTGCAGGCTGGCTAGCGGGATGACGTGTGCGCGGTCCCCGCGGACCGGCCGGACGACCAGGACGCCGGAGCCGGGCCAGGTCGGCCGCACGCCGACCCGGTGCGGCCCGGGAGCCAGGCCGGGCAGGTGCGCCGTGCGGGGCTGCCCGCCGACAGTCAGGTCCAGCTCATGCCGGTCGATGTGCAGCGCGCCGTCCGGCAGGGCGGCGAACGGCGCGCTCCAGGGCAGGGGCACGATGACCTCCTCGAGAAGTCCGTCACGGATGGCATGCACGGGCACGGTCACCGCAGGGCGCTCAGCCGGGACGGCGAGGCGCGTCTCCCCGCCGGCGAACATCAGCGCCCCGCGGGCGGCCGCGCCCAGACCGGCCTGGAGTGGCGGGGCGCCCGCCAACCCGGCGACCGCAGGGGCCGTGAGCGGAAGCCAGCTGAGCCCGCCGGTCAGCACGACGGTTCCGGGTGGCCCGGCCCCCCGCACCGCCCCGATGGCCGCGCGCAGCCGCTGCCGCGTCGGTGCGAAGCTGTCGATCACGTCCCTGGCGCTCAGGTCGGTCTCCCCGCCGGTGCCGCTGATCCGGTACACGCGGGTGTCCCCGATCTCATCCGGGGTACGGGCCGCGTCCTCGAGAACCATGCTGGCCCGGCGTCCCTGCTCGGCGGCCTGCGCGTACCAGGTGCCCGGCAGCCCGGCTGGGACCCGCGCCCGGACTGCCGTGTCGAAGTCGCGCCAGCCGCCGCCCTCCGCCGCATGCGTGGCCACGATCTCCACGGTCCCGTCCGAGACCACGAACGCGCCGGCCCGCACCCCGGAGCCGCCCACGTCACAGACGAGGTAACGGCCGCAGCCCCGTTGCTTCGCGGTCAGCGCGGCCACGGCGGCGAGCTGCCCGGTCCAGGTGACCGGCGGCTCTGGCCACGTCTTCGCATTCGTACCGCACATCTTCCATCTGGCTGGCGGCGGCCACCTCCCCGCTCAGCCACATCTCAGGCACCGCGAGGCACAGGCCGCCGCGCGGCCGGGCGGCGGCGAGTGCGGCCCGGATCCCGGCCCGCGGGCCGCCGGCGGGCGCGGTGATATCGGTCACCCCATCCCCGGCCGCGACGGTGACGGTCAGCATCCCGAGGTCAACGCCCACCGTCATTCGGCACCGCCTCTCCAGCCCGGGATTCTCCGCTTGCGCTGCCGTTTGCGGACCACCTGGACGAGAACGCTCATGTCCTCGCTGGCTACCGCCAGGCGTTCAAGGCCTTCCTCACTGACGGCGGGCGCTGACTCGCGGGCGTCGTTACCGGCCACGGCCTGCAGCAGGGACAGGTGATAGCGGAGCGCGGTGAACGAGCTCTCCAGGACGGCCCCCGAGAAGTCGGCCGCGACCGGCTGGCCGAACGCGCCGGCGGCGAACACACCTGCGAACGTTGCTATCCACGAAGAGGCGTGGTTGCCGCTGGCCACCGCGGCCCACAGCTCCCGCCGGAGGTGCTCCAGGACGTCCGCGGCCTGCGCGCCGGAATCGATGACGCCAGATCGCGCGAGTGCTTCGCTGGCCTCCTCGGCGGTCAGCCCGGCGGCCTGGGCCCGCGCGCAGGCCGCCGCGATCTGCCCGGCCGGGGTTCGCCGCGGCAGATGGCGCAGCGCCTCCGCGGCGTCCTGCACGACCGCCCTCAGCCGGGGCCGCGCCCCGTCCGCGGTGAGCCAGCGGGTCATATCCGTGACGGCGGCGGCCTGCGACTGGTCATCCCGCCACGGGTGACGGCCCAGAGCATCGATCAGCGTCCCGGTTAGCAGGTCGTCGGCCGCCTGGGCCTGGTCAGCCAGGTGGCTGGCCAGCTGCCGCCAGGCCGCCGCCAGGCAGTGGCTGAATTGGGACCGCGGGAACTGGCCCGCGAACAGCATCCTCGGATCGTTGCCCGTGGCCAGCAGCATGAGGTCGAGCCAGGCGGCCTCGTCCGCTGTCGCCGGGGTCAGTTCCCTGGCCACGTGAACCCAGGACCGCCCGTCCACCGCGGCTCCCGACAACTCCTGCCACACGAGCCAGGTCGCCAGCGCGGGGAGCACGAACCGCAGACGCTTGCGGTAGGAGGCGGCCCGCAGCAGGAACCGGACGGACAGGCGGCCCCCATCCTCTTCCAGGGCCCTCACGGCCAGCAGGTCCACCGACTCGGGAGAGTGGCCGAGCACCGCGTTGAAGCCCGGCAGGACCCGGTCCAGGACGGGTTCCAGCCACTCGACGGCTGCGCTCACCCGCTCGGGCCTGGTGGTCCCGGCCGACAGGTGAGCGATCAGCGCCGCCCCAGCCGCGGGCTGACCGCCCACCGCCTGCTGCGTCCGGGGATACGACGCGGCGTCGCCCAGCACGACGCCGGCCAGCAGCGCGCCGACCCGTTCGAAGCCGCTCACCAGGTCAGTGGCGGCCTGGGGAGGCGCCACCACCCGCGCCAGCAGGTTGTCCGCCAGGTCGTACCGCGCCGCGAGACGCAGGTAACCAGCGGCTTGATCCTGAGCGGCGCCCGACCAGAGCAGCCGCAGGCCTCCCGCGGCCAGGCTGGGCAGCAGGCTCTGCGGGTCATCCTCGGCGATCTCGCCGAACCGGCGGCTGATCAGCGGCCAGTCCTGCGCGTCTGCGGCGGCGATGAGCTGTCCCAGTGCCGAGCGGCGGCGGTCCGGGGACAGTTGCACGTCCTGACCCCGGTCGAACAGCAGCCGGATATCTGCCTCGGTGGCACGCCCGGCATCAATGGCGGCGGCCACGACGGCGGCCCGGAAGAATTCGTTCAGGCTGGCGACCGCGTGCTCGGGGTGCTCGAACTTGCGCGGCCCGGTATCCGCGGCCAGGTGCCGGATGAGCCGTTCCAACTCCAGCGGGTCTACGGCCGGGCGGCCCAGCACTCGTCGCAGGTGCTCGAGGTACGTGCCCGCTGGGCCTGTGCCGGGGACCGGGGCAGCGGCCCGCCAGGGCACCCGCGATGCCTCGTCGCGGGCCCGGAGAGCGAACACGATCCGGAACCGCTGCCCGGTCGCCGCGGTATCGGACCAGGTAGCCGCGGTCAGGCTGGCGCGGTAGCCGTAAGGCAGCAGGGCGGCGACCGCGTCGAGGAATCGGACCCTGGTTTCGGGGTCCGGGAACTCCGGGCCGGTGATCGTGACGGGGCCGGACAGCAGCAGCGCGGCCGTGGCCGCGACGGCGCCCGGGCCGAACTCGATGACGTCGCACGCCAGTTCCCCGGGGTCGAGGGGCGGGATCACCAGCGAGACGAGCGCGCCACCCTCAGCGGGCAGCGGCGTGGCCCCGACCGCCTCGGCCAGGCGGCGGTAGGAGACCGGGGCGCGGGCCACGTCCTTGTAGGGCACGCAGAGATAGCAGGTCCGGCTGACCGGCCGGCCCGTTCCGTCAACGTAGTCGGCAGGCACCTGGACGGAGACGCCAAGGTAGGGCCGGTCTGCGACGCCGACCCGGCTGAGCACCACCCACGGCAGCGAAGCTGGCGTGCCGCTCTCGGCCGGCGGGTTACCGGCCGCGAAGTGGCTGAGCACGCGGGTGAACTCCGCTGAGCTCAGCGGACCGTCGCTCGACGCGAGCACCGAGTAGTCGTCGCGCGTGCCGGGCTGCTTGCTCCAGATCGCCCACCCGGCGTCCACCGGTACCGGGTTGCCCACGGGTCAGCCCTCCGCCGCGATGCGCTGGCCGAGCCACAGCAGCGGCTCGGCGACGTTGATCGGGTGGATCCGGCCGCGGATGGCGAACCTGCCGCCCTCGATCGGCACCACGTTCTGATAGTCGTCCTCGACGAACTCGCCGGAACGCCCGACGTGGAAGCCGACCGAGGAAGTGACGAAGTACCGCACCCGTTCCGGGTAGAAGTACTGGCCGAGTGCGCCAGCCACGAGCTCGACGTCGCTGGCCGCGGAGCCGGCGAGCAGCTCGCGCATGAACCGCTCGGCCTCGTTGTCGTGGACCCGGGGGAACATCAGCGGGTCATTCTCGCTGTAGGACAGGAACCCGTTGTCCCGGGCGAAGCGGAACACGGCCGGGTTGTCGAACTTGGTGATGCACACCGCGATGTAGTGCGGCAGGCGCTGTCCCGGCGGCACTTCCACCCGCTGCGCGATGCGCAGCAGCGTGCCGTGGAAGTACTCGTGCGCATCCCCCAGGTCGCGCTCCCGGAGTGGGTCGATGAGCAGCAGCAGGCCCTGGCAGCTGGCCAGGTAACTGGCCACGTCGGGGATGTCGGCACCTTCGCCCCGGTCCCCCAGGTCGAGGCGGTCCCCGGAGGGGGCCGCCACGGACGGTTCCGCATCGGACGCCGCCTCAGGGACCGCCGTGGGCACGGCCGCGTAAGCCCGGCCCGGGGCGTCCTGCAGGTCGATCCGGAAGTCGAAGGGCACGGTCGGCGGTCCCGGCCTGAGCCACCGGCCCCGGGCCTGGTTCCGCACCGACATGTGCAGGACCCAGCTCAGCGACTGCTGGGCCTGCGTCGAACGGCGGGAAGCGGCGCTGCGCGTTGAGCGTGTGCGTGTTCCGGACCAGGAAGTCGGTGGACTCGTCGTCCACGCCCCGGACGCGCAGTTCCGTGGCCGAGCGGGTGGCTGCGATGAACAGCGCGGACAGGAACGTGGACTTGCCGCTCGCGGTCGCTCCCCACAGGCCGACGCGGCGCCGTCGCGGTTCGGGGGCGGCGGGCGCGTCCGACGGCGTGGTCATCGGGCAGCTCCTTCCGGTTCGTGCTCGGGTTCATCGGTAAGCGGGAGCGGGATGCACTGGTCCTGGGCGGCGAGCAGGCCGAGATCCTCGGCTAGCTGCCGTGCGGACACGCCGGGGAGCTCGCGCTGCCCGGCCGGGCCGAGCTGACCCCACTGAGCCCGCATGGGGCCGCCGGGCAGCTCGTCGGCCACCACCGCGCAGCGCACTCCCGCCTGTCGGATCAGCTGGCCCATCAGGTGTTCCCAGACCAGCCCGTGCGGGCAGGGCAGCCTCTCGTCGCCGCGCTGCGGGTAGGGATGCGGAAGCCGGCCGGCCACCGTGAGCAGCCGCGGCACCCGCCGGAGCTGCGTGCTGCCGCGCAGCAGGCGCAACGCCTCATCTAGCAGGTCCTCGACGGGCGCGCAGAGCGGGTAGCTGATCTCGGCGCCCGCCGCCCGGCCGAGCCACGCGAGTGCCTCCGTCGCGGGGCCGAGTTGCGACGCGCTGGTTACCCGGTCGTACTCCGCGCCGCGGCGGCTCACGAACACATGATCGGTGCAGGCCACGACGCCGACCCGGAGCCGCCGCGGGCCGGGCAGCTCCGCCCCGAGCAGCTCCACCAGGCCACGGACGAGGCCGACGCGCCGCCGGACCGTGTCCCGGGAGCCGGCCAGGTCGATCGCGCAGACCAGGTCAACCGGGGCCGCCGCGGTGCTCACCCGACGAGGGATCCGGCTGCGTACCTGCGCCCAGGTGCCCTGGTGCGGGGTCGCGCCGGGGGGCTCGACGATCCGCACCCGGCCGGGCCCGTCGAGGACGGCGCGCAGCTGAACCGTGAGGCCGGCCGGTGCCGGCATGGAATACAGCATGGGCGGAGCGGCCCCCGCGCCCTCGGCAACGCGCGTGCGGCCGGTGTCCGTGAAGATCGCCAGTGTCATGTCCGCCCCGTCCCCGGGCATCCGGCGCAGGGTCAGCGTGGCCTCGGTGCCGGGCCCGGCGCCGGCCGCGAAGAGCGGGCGGGACCGCAGGGTGACCGCGCCGGTCCGGCTGTCAACTGCGGCGATCATCAGCCGGTACGGGTGCCGTAGCGGCGCCTTCGCGGCCAGGACGCCGAGTTCGGCAGCCGCGGGGCGGCTGCTCTCGCCGGACAGTCGCAGCAGACGGGCGCGCGGCCGGGCGGCGAGCGCCGTCGCGGCGGCCTCCAAAACCCGCCAGCCGGCTGGCCGGCAGATCACCAGCAGCCCTCCCTCGCGGGGCGCCGGGATCCGGTCGCGCAGCAGGCGGCCGATGCGGTCGTCGCCGAGCCCGTCGATCCCGCCCGCCAGCTGGGCCTGCCGGGCTGGGCCGGCCGCCGCCAGCATCGGCAGCAGGCTGGCCCATGCCACCCCGCCGGCCTCGCGTACCTGGGGCGATCCGGCATCGTCCAGGCGGACGGTCGTCACCGTGACCTGACCGGCGCCCAGATCGATAACCGAGGAGGTAGCACCTGGGCGCAGGCCGTCGATGACGTCACCGAGGGCCACGGCGAGAGCCCGCCCGTCCCGTTCGGCCTGGGCCTGGCGTGCGGCCTGGAGCCTGGTGCCGAACTCCTGCCTCATGGCGGCGGTGACCGGCCCGGCACGCGGCGGCTGGTACAGCAGCCACCCGCAGTTGCCGCAGGTCGCGGCCTGCGCGGCGGGGCCGGTCGCGCGGCCGCATACCGGGCAGCGCGGCTCACCGGACATCGGGCACGTCTTCCGCGGTGAAGATGTCCAGCTCCGGGCGGCCGGCCTTCGAGATCCAGGGTGCGCTCGGCCAGCGAGCGCCGCATCAGGCCGAGCAGCCCGCGCGCGGTCCGGCCGTTGCCGAACTCCGCACCTTCGCGGGCGCGGCATGCCTCGAACCAGTTTTGTGCTCTGGCCGTGGCGCCAGGGTCTAGCGTGAAGCCCTCCCTGGCGGCCATGCCGGCCAGGATCGTGACGAGTTCGCCTCCCGTGTAATCGGGGAATTCCACGTGCTCGGTGAAGCGGGAAGCCAGGCCGGGGTTGGCCTGCAGGAACCGGGCCATGATGTCGGGGTAGCCGGCCGCGATGACGCACAGCCGGCCGCGCCGGTTCTCCATCTCCGGGACGAGCGTGTCGATGGCCTCGGCCCCGAAGTCGTTGCCGCTCCCGGACCGGGACAGGCTGTAGGCCTCGTCGATGAACAGCACGCCGTCCATGGCCTCCTCGATCCGCTCCATGGTCTTCAGCGCGGTCTGGCCGATGTAGCCGCCGACCAGCTTGGCCCGGCTGACCTCGATCACATGTCCGCGGGTGAGGAGCCCGAGCGATTTGAATATCTCGCCGACCAGCCGGGCCACCGTCGTCTTGCCGGTGCCAGGCGGGCCGAGGAAGAGCATGTGCGGGGCGATCGTTTCCGAGCTCGGGCGGCCGCGGCGCTGGGCCAGCCGTATCTGGCTCACCATTGCCCTGATCTGGTCCTTGACCGGCTGCAGCCCGGTCATCGCGTCCAGATCACGGAGGAGGTCGGCGGTTCCGGCCAGCTCCGGCTCGAGGTAGACACGCAGCCGCTCAGGCAGGTCGGCGACGTCAGCCGGCTGTTCGACCTGGCCCTTGACCCGCAGCGCCCACTGGGCGCTGATCTCGTCAGCCAGCGTGCGCATCGCCCGGGCGTTGCCGAAGCCCGGGCCGCGGGTCCGGTACATCCCGTCGACCACGGTGCCGAGCTGCGCCGTGAGCTCGTCGGCGCAGCGTACGCCGAGCCGCCTGAGACGGCCCTGCAGGATGTCACGCAGCAGCCCGGGCGGGTAGTCCTCGAAGTCGATAACGTTCGGCGCGGGGAACCGGCTGCGCAGTCCCTCGTTGGCGTCGAGGAAGGCCTTCATCCGGTCCGGATAGCCGGCCACGATCACCACGAGCCGGGCCCGGTCGTTTTCCATCCGGGCCAGCAGGGCGCTGATCGCCTCGCCGCCGAATCCGTCCTGCTGCTCGCTGACCTGGTAGGCCTCGTCGATGAACAGCACCCCGTCCAGCGCGCGGTCGATGACTGCGTTGGTCTTCGGGCCGGTCTGCCCGACGTACTCGCTGATCAGGCCGCTCGCGCCGACCTCCACGACGTGCCCGCGGCTCAGCACCCCCAGGTCCCGGTACAGCTCGCCGACCAGCCGGGCCACCGTCGTCTTCCCGGTCCCCGGATTTCCGGTGAAGACCAGGTGATGAGACCCGGGCTCGACATCTTTGTCGGCCAGCCCCCGGCGGCGCAGTTCCTCGTCGGCGATGACCTTCCAGCGCAGCTCTTCCAGCCGCGCCTTGACCCCGTCCAGCCCGGCCAGGTCCGTGAGCTGATCCCGGGCGCTCCGCGAGCTCGCTCCCGACTTAGTGATCCAGCCGCTCGTGCGCAGCCCGGCGAGGGCGAGCGGCTGGTCCTCCGCCGCCAGGACGCGCAGCCATCGCTGCCACTGCCGGGCCAGATGCTGCTCGGCGGCCATAGCCCGGGCCAGGGAGGCCAGTCCCGGCCAGTCGGCTACCTGCAGCCGGCAGCTGATCCGGATCACGTGCACCAGCCGGGCCAGCTCGGCCTCGTCGGGGAAGCCGATCATCCCGGGCCGGTCGCCGGAAGGCCGGTTGAGCAGGCGGCGCGCCGCGGCGGTGAGCGCCGGGATCTCACCCAGCCGCTCGATCGCGGCGTGCACGTCGTCGAGCGTGCCGCCGCGGAACAGCAGCACGCACGAGTGCTCGGCATTCCGGCGGTAGGCGACGACACTATTCGCGAAGAACTGGGCCAGCCCGCGGTTGGCCTCGAAGTGCCGGATCGTCTCTTCCGCGTGCGTGAAGACCAGGGCGGTGCGCGGTGCTCCGCGCCGCATGAGCAGGTCGAGATTCTGCAGGACGAAGGCGTCGGTCATCCGTCCCCCGGGTACCGCGGGAGAGGCGCCCTGCGAGGGCTGAGCCGGGCCGCCTGGCGAGGGCTGAGACGGGCCGCCCGGCTCGGCGTCCGAGGGACGCTGGATGACGACCCGATCACCGAACGGGCCGGCGAACCCGTCGCGCATCCGGCGCCGGCCGCCGGGAGCCGCAGCCGGCCCGGTGCCCCGGGGCGCCCGCGCGGCGGCTCCGCCGGGTCTCAGTGCGCCCCGCGACTCCTCATCACGAAAGTAGAACTTCTTGTCCAGCGAGAAGAAGGCGATCCGCTGGAAACCCGCCCCGTGCAGCACCTCCCACAGGCATTCCTCGATCTCACAGACCCGGTAGGCCGCGTCCACGAACGCGTCGTCGGTGCCCGGCCCGTAGACGAATATCAGCGGGTCGCCGTTGGCCGCTGCGGTCTCGATCCCGGCGAGCCGGTCGATCCCGGGCTCGGCACCGGCCGCCAGGCCGGGGGACAGGGTGGTCGGCATGACGCTTCTCTCAAGCCCGCCCGGGGCCAGTGGCCGCCGGAGCGGTGCGCGCCGGGGTGGTGGCGGACGGCAGCCCCTTCCGCAGTTGCGCGAAATCCGTGAGCGCGGGATCCGGCTCGTCCGCCTCAGGGGCCGGCGTCCCGGCCAGGCCCTGCTCCCGCAGCGAGTCAGCGATCGCGTGCACCCGGGCGACCCGCGCCGACTCGTCCGGCTTACCCGTTTCGTAGGACATGACCCGGACCACGCACGACTTGCCGTCCTCGCCGGGTGCCACCTCGACGACGATCTCGCTGTCGTCGGCGTGCCGCAGCTTGCTGTAGAAGGCCGCCCGCTGGTCGTCGCCGGCGAAGGCGTTGCCGTCCCAGTGGTAGCCCGCGACGGACTCCAGCACGTCCACCACGGTCTCGGCCATGTTTACCCGGACCTGTGAAGCCCACTGCCTGGTCCGCGCCGTGGCGACAACCTCGGAAAGCCGGCGGTTGAGCTCCACCACCGACCGCTCGGAGATGTCCCGGAGCTCGGCGAGACCCGGCGGGTCAGCCTGCACGTTGAGCCGCGCCGCGAGCTCGTCCGCTTGCGCTTTGATGGCGGACAGCTCCCCGTCCGACCAGTGATCCACGTCCAGCTCAGCGGACGCGCCGGACTCCTCGTCGGCCACCGTGATCATCGAGTTGTAGCTGATCTGCTCGGCGAGCGCCGTGACCGCTTCGACGGACGTGAGGTGGGCGGCCCGCCATTCGGCGTCCCGCAGCTCGACCTCGGCCCGCAGCTCGCGGAGGCGCAGGTACAGCTCCTGCGCGTGCCCCAGCGCTGTCTCGCCGGTCCCGGCGGCGACGTTTCCCTCGGCGATCGCCAGCCGGTCGGTGAGCCGGGCGAGCTGGCCCGGGGCGAAGCGCTCGTGGGGCAGGGTGGAACCGATCGCGTCGTGCAGCACCCGCGCGTCGCCCACCGCGGTCCGCGCCGCGTCGAGCACGCTGGCCCGGGCTTCCCGATCACTCTTCACCTGCTCACGGAGCGCGTCAGTCTCCTGGCGCAGCACGTCGGTCTCGCGGCGGCGCTCCGCCCGCTCCGCGGTGACGGCGGCGTCGAACCGCTGCTCCTGCTGGTCGAGCAGCTGCCGGGTGTCGGCGCGCAGCTGGCGGTTAGCCTCGCGTGCCTCGTTCATCATCGTCGCAGCGGCGGCGTTGATCCGCCGGGTGGTGGAAGCCTCGATCCGGGCGGCCTGATCGCTGAGGCTGGCCAGTTTCCTG
Source organism: uncultured Actinomycetes bacterium (assembly GCA_963829725.1). Lineage (GTDB taxonomy): Bacteria > Actinomycetota > Actinomycetes > Streptosporangiales > Streptosporangiaceae > RYN-230. The sequence goes on from CAWHJW010000008.1 coordinate 263,035, forward strand.
GTGAGCTCGTCCTGGCGGGCCTGCATCGCCGTCCGGTCCCGCGCGGCCTGCTCCTCCTGGGCCCGCTGCACCGCTTCGACCATCCGGGGCAGTTCCCGCTCCACATCGCGCAGCCGGCTGGCCTTGCGCATGGCTTCCTGCCACGCGCCCTCATCTACCGTGATCCGCTTCTTCCCGCTCACTGCACCGTGTCCCCTCTGCCAGCAGCTCAACGCGCGACTACTCCTGGTGATCCGTCCCGGCCGCGGCCGGGACGCGATCGAATGCCTCCGCCACGCCGTGGCCCGGCACGCCGACGAGCAGCGCCGTGCGGCCGCGGAGCCTGATCTCCGTGCGCCGCGGGCCGCCGGCCAGCTCCGCGGCCGCGTGGGCGAGCCGGCCGGTCAGCAGGTGAACCTGCTGGTTGGAGCTGCCCCGCAGGCCGAGGCCGTCGTTGCGGCCGGCCACGTACCGGCCGTCGATGAGCACGTCGGTCTGCGCCAGCAGCTCGGCGACGCCCGGCCCCGGCGGCCGGTCCCTGAGCTCGGCGAGGCGGTAGCCGGTGAAGCAGATCAGCGTCAGGTCCCGCTGCCGCCTGGCGACCTCGATCACCGCGGCCAGACCCGCGGCCTGCGCCATCGGCTCGCCGCCGGAGAAGGTGAGCCCGGTGACACCGGGATGGGCCAGCAACTCGGCAGCGAGGCCGGCGGGCGCCGTCTCGCGTGCGGGCCGCCGCGGGATCCAGTCCGGGGCGATGCAGCCCCGGCAGCGGAACGGGCAGCCCTGGACCCAGGCGACCGACCGCAGGCCGGGACCGAGCGCCCGGGTGCCCACACAGGTCTCTGCCACCTGCAGGTTCGGCGGTAATAGGTGAACGTCATGGAGCCGTGCCAAACGGAATTCCCCGCCCCCCGTTATGCGTGCTAAGTACTAATTGTCCGAAGAAGAATGATCACGATACAGGCATGTCGTTAGCTGCTACGTATCTTGGAGTATCGCGCTAAGGTTCGGCTACCCTATCGGGAAATACGGTGATACTGGATGGCCCGTTCTGCCGTCGCGTCGCCGGTCAGGGGCGGGAGTTTGTCATGTCATTGCCATTTTCGATCTTGGGATGCCCATGTTAGGACCGGTCCCCGTGGCCAGCCGGCCGGAGGAAGCCGGCCCGGCCGGTGGGTCGCGGGCCACAGGAGGGCTGCCGGTGGGGGACTTCGTGGTCTGGCTGTCCGGCGCGAGCAGGCCGGTTCTCGCTCAGTGCCCTACCGAGCGGCCTAAGTTCATCGGTCTCGGCGCGGCGATCCTCGTTACCGCCGGAATGGCCGCCGTATCACTGTCGTTCGCGCTGGTAACGGCGCTGAAGGCACCACTATGGCTGGCCGTGATCTTCGCGCTGATGTGGGGCGTAGCGATCATGAGCCTGGACCGGCTCTTCGTGGTGTCCATGCACCGGCAGCGGAACCGGGCCTGGTACCTGGTCATGGCCGCCCCCCGGTTCCTGATGGCGGTGCTACTGGGCTTCGTGATCTCGACGCCGTTCGTGCTGCAGATCTTCCAGCCGGAGATCAACCACCAGATCAAGCTCATGCAGGCGGCGGAGCGGAGCGCCTACTTCCGGAACCTGCCGCACAACCCCGTCTACGTCAGGGTCCAGCAGGACAAGGCCACGGTCAGCAAGCTGGCCGACGAGTCCGCCACCGGTGGCGCGGCGATCAACCCGTCCACCGACCCGACGATCCAGGGCTGGCAGCAGCAGCTCAAGACGGCCCAGCAGCACGAGCAGACCTGGTTCGCGAACCTGCAGTGCCAGCTGTACGGGACGGCGCTGCCCGGCGGCCGCCGGTGCATCCAGGGAAATGGCCCGCTCGCCAAGGATGACCAGCAGCAGTATGAGTACTGGAAGGGCCAGGTGAGCACGTTCCAGCTGGAGATCCAGCAGCGCACCGTCACGCTACGGGGCCAGAGCACGGCCGAGCAGCACGCCACCCAGGGACAGGCTAAGGCCCAGCTCCAGGCGGCCAGGCAGACGCTCAGCAGTGCGGATCAGCAGCTGACCCTGCAGACACGCGACGTCACCACGGGCATTAAGCAGGACAGCGGGCTGCTCACCCAGCTCAAGGCGCTGGGCAACGCCACCGCCGGGGACTCCACCCTGGGCTGGGCACGCTTCCTGCTGTTCCTGGTGTTCCTCTGCATCGACATCATGCCGGTCTTCATCAAGCTGCTGATGAACCTGGCCCCGGAGAGCCCGTACGACTCGCTCCTGGCGGCGGAGGAACGCCGGCAGCAGATGTCCGCGGAGCATACGCGGGCCGTCCGGCTGACCGCCGAGCGCAAGGCGGCGCAGGCTGAGATCTCAGGGGCGCGCGACCGCGTGGCGGCGCTGTCCGCCGAACTGCCGGGGATGCGCGACGACATCATGGCCGCCCGGCTGCGGGTCGAGCGGGAGTGGCTGCAGCGCTGGGAGGCGGACCAGATGCGCCGGGTCGCGAACGGGCAAGGGATCACGCCCGCGGACACCGGGGTCGGCCCCATGCCGTCCCCCGACAGCTGGCAGCGGTACGCTACGCCCGGCTTCCGTCCGTGGCCGCCGCGGCGGGGCGGGCCGCCCCCCGACGGGCGGCGTGGCGCCGATGGGGCCAGCCGGCAACCTCCGGGCCCGCAGCGCGCACCGGGGGGCCGGCCACGCTTTCGCGCCGAGGAGCCGCTCTGGGGGTGGCTCGGCTCGCTGCGGCTGCCGCACCCGAGCCTGGCCAGGCTCACCCGGCGCATCCGCCGTCAACCGGCCCCGCAGGCCGGGCCGGTGTTCCGGCCTTGGCCGGGTCCCCGCCGGGCGCCGGACCCGGCGGCCGGCCCTGGGCTGCTGTCCGACGCGCCACCCGCCGACGGCGCGCCATTCGGCGATCAGGTCAACGGCTCATTCAACCAGGGCACCACGCCCCCAGGCTGAATGGCCGTACACCACTGGGCCGGACCCTGACATCGTGATTTAGCCGGGAGGCCCATCCGTTAGTGAATTGCCGCTTTTAACCCTTTCAAGAGGAATGAGGGGCTTACTGGTGAGCGCTTCTAGCGAGCCTGCCCGGCCGCGGAACGTGGCCGGGCAGGAGGATGTGGTCGGGCGCCTCCGTGAATTGCACGAGGCCGCCGACGATGCGGACGGGCCGCGGGCGGCGCTGCTCCTGGGCCTGGCGATCGCGGACTTCGTAGCCCTGCTGCCGGACGGTGATTCCCGGCGTGCCGGCCTGGCCGCCGAGGGCCTGGCGCGGCTGGCCGGGCTGGCCGATACCTCGCCCGCCGCCACAGCCGCGCGCGAACTGCTGAGCGGGTACGCGGCCGCCGGCGGGGGACCCACTTCGGAGCCGGAAGCCTTCCCCCTGGGCGGCGGGGACCTGAACTGGGACCTGGACTGGACGGCGCTGCGGGGCCCGGCGGAAGCGGCCAGGAATCTGACCGCCACGCTGCCGTTGCTGTCGTCGATGCTTCCGCCGCAGGCGCCGCTGGGGCAGGCGCTCAAAAGCATCGCGGAGGTGATGGACGCCTTCGACCGGGGACAGTGGTCGCCGGAGCGCGATAGGGCGCTGCAGGCGGCGATCCAGCAAGTGGAAACGGCCGGAGTGAGCGCCGGACTGGGCCTGATGCTGCGCACGGTCGCGATGATGATCAGGATTCAGCGGTGCCAGCAGGCCTGGGGGCGGGGAATCGAGCCGGACTGGCCATCGCTGGCTGAACTCGACGCCCTCATCGACGGCCTGGAATCAGCGGACGACCTGGCCGGCGGTCTCGGCGCGCCGTTCCAGGCCGTCAACGGCCTGCATCACCTGTACATCGCGGGCGTGATCCTGATGCGCCTGCTGGTCAGCGTCCGCCGCCGGGACGTACGCCGGGACACGGCCTGGCGTGACGCCACCAGGCGGCTGCTCGACCAGGTCATGGACCATCTGCGCCAGGTACCGCCCGCGTACGCCGACCAGGTCCAGGTGATGCGCGGCAAGCTCGCCGGGATATCCGCGGCGCTCGGCGGGACAGCCGTGCCGCCCCCCGCCCCGCCGGACCCGCCCTGTGCCGCTGCCAGCCCGGCCACGCCCGCACCCGCCCGCCGCCCGCCGCCCGCCGCAACCCGGGTGGGCCCGTCCGCCTCCGCGCCCGTCCCGCCCGCCTCCACACCCACCCCGTCCGTCTCCGGGCGAATCGGGAACGCCTCCGGGCCAGCCGGGACCGTGCTGAGCGAGGCCGCCGGGGCTGGTCAGGCGGGCTGGTTCAACCCGGCCATCGGCCAGTTTTCCCAGCAGATTATGGACGGACTCGGGATCATCGCCGATCAGGCCGGGGGCCCGGTGTCGAAAGCCCTGGGCGGCATGTTCCTCGCCATGGACGCGGTCAACTCCAGACGCTGGACCCCGGAATACAGCGACCGGCTGGCCGAACTGGAGCACGAGGCCAGGCTCACCGGCCAGGACACATCTGCGGCTGACCGGGCGATGGTGACCACGATGCTGGTGGCCGTGAACGCCGTGCGGGCCCAGCAGCGGTCCGCGAGCCCGCGCCCGGAGGAGCACCCATCCGCCGAGGAGTACGCCGCGTTGATAGCGGAGACCGAATCGGCCCTGGGCCTGCTAGCGCGGTCCGCCCCGGAACTGCCGGTTTCCACGGTGACGGGACTGTCAGCCTCGCTGCACGCGCAGGCCGCCATGCTGCTCGTCAACTTTTCCCGGCTCAACACCGAGGACCGGGCCAGCCTGCTGGCCCGCGCCCGCAGCCATTTCGGGCAGCTGCCAGAAGGGATGCTCGACCAGATGCCGGTGCTGCGGGACTTGTCCGTGCTGGAGCAGCTGATCGAGGGGGTGCTCCCGCCCGACGACGAGGCCGTCCAGTCGGTGATCGACCGGAACCCGGGCCGGTGGGACCGCAGCGGTGGGGACCTGCAGCGGGCCATGCTTGCCGTCGACCGGGCCCGGCGGACCCAGGCTCCCGTCGACATCGGCTCCGCTCTGAGGGATCTGCAGGCGGTGTGGATCGGGCTGGATGCGGGCAGCCCGATGCGCGCCCAGTTGCTCATCGCGATGGCCACCATGCAGAACCTGCTGGCCGCTCAGGACGGCGATCAGCTGAGCGCCACCGTCGCCGCCGGCACCGCCACCGAGGCGGTTGGCGTGGCCACCACCCCCAGCGAGGTGCAGGCGGCCGCGCAGCTCCTGGTCACCACGTTCTCCCTGATGCTGGCCCGGGGGCAGCGGGAAGGCCCGTTCCAGCAGGCGGACGACGCGCTGCGCACGGCGCTGGCCAGCGCCGGACCGGACGACTGGATCCTGCGGCTGACCCTGCTGACCGCCCTCGGCGCCTCGGCCACCCTCGGCGCGGCCGTCACGGGGGACGAGGCCCGGCGCGTTGCCGCCCGGCGGGCCATCGCGGACGCCGAGCGGCTGCTGCCCGCGCCTGCCCCGACAATCCAGTGGTACGCCGCGGCCAGGATCTTGTGCACCTGGGCTGCCGCGCAGGGGCTCTATGGGAACGACCCGGATGCGGCGGGGCTCGCGCTCCGGCTGATCGGCATGCTGGAGACCGTCCTGGCCGACCATCCCGCCGTGGCCCAGCAGGTGGCCGGAGCGCCGCCCGGGCAGGAGGACCCCGCCGGGGGTGGTGAGCTGGACGGCCTCCGGGAGCTCCGGCAGCAGCTGCTGGCGGTGGGGAACCCGCCTGGGGCCGGTTCCCCGCCGGACCGGGCCACGCCGGCCGGGTCCCAGGCCGGCCCGGACGAGGCGCTCAGCGCGGGAGAAGCGCGCGAGATCGCCAGCCGCAGCGTGGATCGGGCGGTGACGGCGCTCGGCCTCGGCGGCCCTGGTGTCCCGGTGCGGCGGCCGCTCGCCGCGGCCGGCCAGCCGGACCCCGGTCTGCTTCGTTCGCTCGCCGAGGACCTGCACCGGGGGCTGGCCGGCGCGGTCAGCGACTCCCGGCTGCGACAGCAGGTCGACCGGCTGCTCGGGCTCTGCCACGCCGAGCTGTACTGGGCCGGCCCGGCCGCGGGTACCGACCACACGCTGCGGGAGGCAATCGTGCACCTGAACCGCGCGCTGGCCGGCAGGGAGCACGAGTTGCCGACGGTCGAGTGGGCCGACACCCTCGACGTGCTGGCGCGCTGCCAGCGCGAGACCGCCCAGCGGGATGACGGCGGCGCCCAGCCGCCCGTCACCGCGGAGCGCACCGTCCGGGCCGCACTAGGGGAGCTGGCCCGCTTCGTGATGGTCGCCGAGGACACCGGCCAGGCGCTCGAGGTGGCCGCCCGGGCCAACGAGATCGTGGTCCAGGCCATCGGCTGGGCCCTGGCGGACGGCCGGCCCCGGGCCGCCGTCGATCTGGCCGAGGCCGGCCGGGGGCTGATCCTGGCGTCGGTGACGATGTCCGGCCGGGTGGAACAGTTCCTGCGGAGCGCCGGCCGGCCCGACGCCGCCGACGCCTGGCGCACGGGCGGCCGGGCGGCACGCGCCACCGCCCTCGGCGCGCTGTGGGAGAGCACCGCTGGAAACTCCCTGCTGTCCACGCCCACCAGCGACGAGGTTTCCCTCGCCCTGGCCCGGACGAGGTTGGACGCGGTGGTCTACCTAGTGCCCCCGGCCGGGCCGGGGTCCGCCGCGGAGCCCGCCCACCCGGACCCCACCGGGCAGGCCGGGGAGCTGGCCGGGCACGCGCTGGTGGTCCGCCCGGTGCTCGGCGAGGTCGAGGTGATCCCGCTGCCCGGGCTGGCCGGGCCGGCCACAGGACCCCGCTCGACGCGTACCTGACCGCCCTGAACGTCGCGCTGGACGGGTACGATCCGGCGGCGGGGAACCCCGACGGATTCCGCGCCGGGCCGCTGGGGCGCGCCTGGGCGGACGCGCTGGACAACCTCGGCCGGTGGGCGTACCCGCACATCATGGCTCCCCTGGTGGACCACGTCCGGGGCTGGTCGCTCGACCACCTGCCGCACCTCGGGCTGATCCCGCTCGGCGATCTGGCCGCGATCCCCTACGCGGCGGCATGGACGGACGATGGCTCGCCGGACGGCCAGCGGCGCTACGCGCTCGATGATGTGGTGCTCTCCTACGCGGCCTCAGCGCGGCTGCTGGCCGAGGCCGCGCGGCGCCCGCAGCAACCGCTGTCGGAACGCGTCGTGCTGGTGTGCGAGCCCGGCGGAGAGCTCCCGATGTCCCGCCGGGCCACCCGGCTGCTGACCAGCCGGCAGTATCCCGGCGCCGAGGTCTACGGGCTCAAGTCTGACCGCAACGGGCCCGCGACGGCCGTCGCGGTGCTGGGCGCACTCCCGGCGCGTGACCGGCCTGGGGCCTCGCTGCTGCAGCTGTCCCTGCACGGCACGACCGATCCGAGCCCGCAACTGCAGGCGAGCGATGGCTGGCTCCCGCTGGCCCGCATCCTGGACCAGGCCCGGGACCGCGCCCCCGATGCACCTGGAGGCCTGGTCATCACCAACGCGTGCCTGACGGACAGCACCCGGACCCACTACGACGAGTCGCTGACGCTGGCCACCGCGTTCCTGGCGGCGGGGGCCACCGCCGTCATCGGCACACGCTGGCCGGTCGACGACGACACCGTCACCGCCCTCTCCCTTCGGCTGCACCTTCACCTGCAAATGGGCTACCAGCCCGCCGAGGCACTCCGCCGGGCGCAGCTCGACCTGCTCCGGCCGACGCCCAGCATGCGGGCCACGCTGGGGCCCCACCTGGGCGCGATCGCCGACGACCGGCTCAGCCATCCCGCGACGTGGGCGGGCCATGTCCACCACGGAATCCACCAGGAGCACCAGGCCCGGACGGGCGAAGGAGGCCGGACAGCATGACTGCATCCCGGGTCCCGGGCGGTGAGCGGGACGATCCGCTGCTGCGGGCGGTGGCCGAGCACTGGGATGAGATCCAGCGGCTCGCCGATGAGCAGCAGCGCGAACGGTTGCGCGGGCTGGTCGACGGGACCGCGGAGCCAGACCCGGCCGAGGCGCGCGCGGCCCTCGCCGACGAGTTGCTGGATCTCCTCCCGCCTGGCCACCCCGTGATCCAGGTGCTGCGGGCCCGCGTCGCGTTCCGCCGCGGGACAGCGACCGGCACCCTCAGCAGCGACGACCTTGGCCCCGTCCAGCCGGCCGATGTTCTCGGCTGGACGACCGTGGCCGCCAGGCCCTCCGGGACCAGGACTGGGGCCGCTACCATTCCCGTCACGATCTACCTGGCCGACGAGCACATCCACGCCGAGGTGGAGAGGGCCGTCGAAAGGCTCCTCGCGACTGCCGGACTGCGGATACAGGACCGGGAGACCCCGGTCCTGGGATCATGGTTCCGGCGGATGGTCGCCGGGGCGCAGCAGGGCCTGCGGTCCCCGGCAGGCCGTGAAGCCACTCTGACCGTGGGGCATGCCCTCGATTCCCGGCTGATCCTCGCTCAGGACGCCGACGTGACGGCCCGGCTCATGCAGAACCTCCCGCCGGTGCTGGGTGCGCTGCAGCCGACGAAAGACGCGATGCTCCGGGTCGGTGCCCTGCTGATCGTGAAGATGGACTGGACCGTCAACGTGTTCCAGTTGACCGCGGCGCAGCAGGCCCTGCTGGACCATCATCCGCAGCTCGCCACCTCCCCGAACGAGATCGCGGCCGTTCTCAACCTGATACCGGAAGAAGACCCGGCGGGCGGAAGCTACCCGGTTGAGGACGGGCAGGCCAGGAAGATCGATCCGCCACGGGCGGCCGGTCAGTCACGCCTGCGAGGGCCCGGCCCGGCTGCGTGACCACAGCCGGGCCCGTAGCGGTGGGATCGTCAGCGCAGGCGGGCGGCCGGAGGGCCCGCAACTTGCCGGGAACCCCGGCCGAGCCTGAGTGCGACGCAGGCCAGGACCAGCAGCAGCGCGGCGATCTCGAGCTCGGCCGGGGCGCCCGTCGAGTCCGCAGTCAGTTCCCGGCTGGCAGGGCGGGGGCGAAAAAATCGACGAGCAGCTGGTTGACCCGCTCAGCCTCGTCGTGATGCACCCAGTGCGACGCGTCGGGCAGGCGCTCGACGCGGTCCAGGTTGGGCACGTCGTCGCGGTCGGGCTCGGCTAGTTCCTCGCCGAGGTAGCGATCGCGCTGGCCCCAGATGACCAGGGTGGGCGCCTTGATCGCACGGAGCGCCGCTTCGGCCTTTTTGGGTGGGGTTCGCACCGAGGACCGGTAATAGTTGATCATCCCGGTTGCCGCGCCCGGCTGCGACCACGCCTCGACGTAACGGTCGGTCTCCTCCGGCGTAAAAGCCGGGTGGGCGTCGCGCAGGAAGTGCTGGAAGAAGTGCCAGTGGTCGGCGTGCACGACGGTTTCGGGCAGGTCGGGGAGGTCGAAGAAAAAGAAGTACCACGACTTGCGGAGCTGCCCCGGATGGTGCAGTCCCTGCGACAGCTTCCGCGGATGGGCCGCGTTGAGGATGGCCAGCCGGTCCACGACCTCCGGATGGGCCATCGCGGTGGCCCAGGCGACGCTTCCGCCCCAGTCGTGACCGGCCAGCAGCGCGGATCCGGCGCCGCGTTCATGGATGAGACCGCGGATGTCGGCGGTCAGCTGGTCGGTGTCGTAGGCCGCAACGCCGTCCGGCTTCGATGACAGGTTGTAACCGCGCATGTCGGGTGCCACGACGCGGAATCCCGCCGCCGCGAGCGGTTTGATCTGCTGCCGCCAGCCGTACCAGAACTCGGGGAAGCCGTGCAGCAGGACAAGCAGCGGCCCCTCGCCGGCCTCGACGTAATGCAAGCGCTGGTCGCCGATCTCGGCGTATCCATCACGAAGTTCGCTGCTTGCGCTGTCCTCGGTTGTGCCCATTGCCGCCTCCCTGAGGTTGTGTCAGGGAGGACGCTAACGATTTCAACCGGTGCGCCATACCAGGGAACACCCTGGTCGATTCCCCTGGTCTGCCCAGTCCCGTGGGCTCAGCGAGGTCGTGCACGCCGCGAACGGCGCAGCTGCCACCCCGCGGCGGGCCGACGGGGGCTCACTCGTACTGATCACGCTGGGCGAGAGCCAGATGGCGCGTGCTTACCTTGCGTGGGCAACGCCTCGTGGAGGCTCATGCGGGAGGTGATGCCCAGTTTGGTGAAGACCTTGCGAAGGTGCCATTCCACGGTGCGAGCGCTGATGAACAATTCCGCGGCGATCTCAGGGTTGGTGCGTCCGTCTCGGGCGAGCCGGGCGATGTGCTTCTCCTGCGGGGTGAGCTCGGTGCAGGTGTCAACCTGCCGCTTGCGGACCGTCTCGCCGGTGGCGAGCAGTTCCCTGCGTGCGCGCTCGGCGAAGGCCTCAGCGCCGATCACGGCGAACAGGTCGTAGGCGGCGCGTAGCTGGTGGCGTGCGTCGCCCCGCCGGAGCCCGCGACGAAGCCACTCGCCGTAGAGCAGGTGGGCACGGGCGAGCTCGGGCCGCAGCCTGGTGCGGCCGAGCCGCTCGACCGCCTCGGCGTAGCAGTGCTCGGCGTCTCGGCCTTCACTGAGCAGCGCTCGCGAGCGTGCCTCCAGGCCCTTCGCCCAGTCGGAACCTTCGATGACCGTCATGGCCGACAGCCGCTGCAGCGCTTCCCGGGCAATTTCCGCCCGCCCGGTTCTCACGGCGGCCTCGATCAGTTCGGGCAGAACCAGCTGTATGCCCAGGGGCTGGTAGGTTTCCTCCGTTGCGGGTTCCGCCGCAGCCAGCGCCTCTGCATAGTGCCCGAGACCATTGTGGAGCACCGCTGCGGCCCAGCTGGCGAGCTGGACAGCGGATCCCTCCCCGCGAGCGATCGAGTCCTCGATGGTCGCCGAGAACAGCGGCATCGCTTCCGCAGGCCGGCCCCGGTACCCGGCGAGCAACAGATCACAGGTCGAAGCCAGGCGGATTCCGGTCACCTCGTTGACGACGTCCCTTTCTGCGGCCAGCGACGTCGCTGCCTCGAAGTCACCGCAGTGCGTGGCTACCTGTCCGCGTCCGTTCAAGGCGATGGACAGCGGGGCCAGGGCACCCGATGCGCGGGCAAGCTCGACATGCCGGGTGCTCGATACCACCCAGCTGTCGAAGTCCCACACGGCCATGGTCGCCATCTGGGCGAGAATCCCCCACTGCAGCCACTCTTGCCCGGACACCTGATCACCGAGGAATGCGTCCACCGCTCGCCGCAGCACCGGCTCGGCTGCCGTATGCCCCTGGGTGACCATCGTCGTCAGACCATCGAGCAGAAGGTCACAAGGTCGCGGAGACTCCGCTGGCGGCGGGGCCGCGCGTGCCGCACGGGAAACCTCCAGCAGAAGGCCGCCGGGGCCGGCCAGAGGACCAGCGATGCCGGATGCCACCCAGGCGTAAAGATAGGTCTCCCGGGCGAGCCCGGCATGGAGTGCTTCAAGTCTCCTGGCGGCCTGCAGCAGCAGAACCGGTGCCTCGCGCCCAGCGACGGATGCCCACTCGATCTGCCCCCGGAGCTGCTCCACACGGGCACGCTGCAGATCATCGACAGCGTCGGCTTCAGCCTGGGCCAGCAGGCCGACCGCAGTGTCAAACGCGCCGGAGTGCAGGCTCGCGAGGGCGGCGGCCAGGGCCCGGTCGGCGCGCCGTGTCGGCTCGGCGGTCAAGGCGACCGACTGCTGGAGGAGGGCCGCCGCGGCCGCCAGCCCGGCGCGGGCCTGGGTCTTGACCGCCACCTGCTCGAGCGCGGTGGCCACCTCTTCGTCTGGTCCGGTGGCCGCGGCAGCCAGGTGCCACACCCGACGCTCCGGATCGGCCTGGGCGTCCGTCGCCGCGGCGAGCGTCCGGTGGGCGACGCGGCGATCCTCCGGGGACCCGGCCGTGTAAGCAGCCGACCGCACCAAGGGGTGCCGGAACCGCACTTTGGAGCCGATCTGCAGCAGTTGTTCCGCATCGGCCGCGGCCGCCGCATCACGTCCCAGGCCCAGAGTTGGCGCGGCTCGCCACAGCAGCGTGGCGTCCCCGGTGGGGTCCGCCGCAGCCAGCAGCATCAGTCGCTGGGTCGGCTCCGGCAGTGCCCGCACTCGCTGCAGGTAGTGGTCCTGGAGACGAGTAGGCAGGCTCGCCGTGGGCGGCCCGGCAAAGCCGCCGGCCAGCTCGGCTTCGCTCATCCCTCTCGCCAGCTCCAGCAGCACCAGCGGGTTCCCCCGCGTCTCCGCCACGATCCGGTCGCGAACCCGCTTGTCCAGGTGACCTGGGACCGCGGCTGTCAGCAGCGCACGCGCGTCCCCATCGTTGAGCCCTTCGACCGTCAGCGCCGGCAGACCGGGAAACATCCGCTCATCAGCCGCCTCCCGGACCGCGAACAGGAGCAACACAGGCTCAGCCAGCAGCCGCCGCCCGACGAACCCGAGCACCTGGGACGAAATTTCATCCAGCCACTGGGCGTCATCGACCAGGCAGACCAGCGGCCGCCCGGCGGCATTCTCGGCCAGCAGGCTCAGAGCGGCCAAGCCCACCACGAACCGGTCCGGAGCAGGCCCCGTCGCCAACCCGAACGCCACACGCAACGCGTGCTCCTGCGGCTCCGGCAGCGCGGCCAGGCCGCCCAGCATCGGCACGCACAGCTGGTGCAACGCCGCGAACGGCAACTCAATCTCGGACTCCACGCCAACGATCTGAACCAGGCGGCATCCTGAGGCCTGGCGCGCGCAGTACCGCATCAGCTGCGTCTTGCCGATCCCGGCGTCACCCCGGATCACCAGTGCCGCAGGCTCACCGCAACGAACACGGTCCAGCAGGCCGTCAACGACGTGGCGCTCGCGAGTTCGCCCCCTGAAGGCCGGCGTCCGGAGTGCGGCCATGCGGTAACGATACGGCCGGTGACGGGGCACGGGAATACCCTGGTTCGAAGCACAGTACTGCTATCCAGACTCGTGCCATGAACATCCCTCTCGACGGCTCGCCTGCGGGTCGCGTGGCCATCGTTACCGGAGGGTCCCGCGGGGTTGGCCGGGCGACGATCCGCCTGCTGGCCGCCCGGGGTTACGCGGTCGTCGTCAACTACCTCCACGACCGGCGTGCGGCGGAGTCAACCGTCGAAGCGATCCTCGCCGGCAACAGCGACGCCGTGACCATCCGCGCCGACGTCGCCGACGATCTGGACGTAGAGAGGCTGTTCGCCGAGACGATCGCAGCGTTCGGCGGCATCGACGTCTTAACCCACGCTCTCGGCAGCCCGGTCACCGCGACACCCGTGGCCGAGTTCGATCTCGATGTGCTGGACGCACTGGTCCGGATCAACACGCGAGCGACTTTCATCGTCAACCGGGAGGCAGCCCGTCACCTTCGCAACGGCGGCACCATTGTCAATCTGACCAGCTCAGCGGATGGTTCATCGCTGCCGGCCTACGGCCTTTACGCAGCGACCAAAGCCGCCACAGACGTACTCACCCGAGCGCTCGCCCTCGAGCTCCGTGGGCGCGACATCACCGTCAACGCGGTCTCGCTCGTGGTCGAGATGCCGTGCGCACCCAGCCGGGTCGCCGACGTCGTCGCGTACCTGCTCACCGACCGTGGCCACCGCCTTACTGGCCACGTGCTCCGGGTCGGCGATCCGGGGCATGCGCCGAGGTGAGCGCTTTGGCGCTGCCCCGGACGCCTTCCTGCTGTCATAGAGATCCGATGCGGTCGCCGAGGCCGAGTTCGAGCGGGCCACGGGTCTGCAGCCCTTGCGCGAACAGGCTGGCCAAGCGGGCCCTGACCGCGTCCGAGCGGACCAGTTGCTGGAACCGCCGGGCGTCGGCGCGGATCGCGTCCGCGCCGGGCAGGGCCGCCCGTGCAAGTCAGCGCGGCAACTGTCTCCGCAGGCTGGGACGCGAAAAGTCTCAGAGATCCTCGCGATACGTGCAAACCAGCACCTCGTCTCAAGCGTCTTCCCAATAGCTCATTGAGCCGCTGCTGAGGCAGATGGGATGTGGGGGGAAGCCATGCTCGATATTTCGCGTGCCCGCCTTGGCATGCTCGCCGGCGTTGCTGCTGCGCTCGCTCTGGTGATAACACTGGGCCCGGCCAGTATTCCGCCCAGGTCTATTCGCCTTCCTACCTCTTCGATGGCCCACGTCCGACAATTACGTCCGCGCCCGCGGCGTCAACCTATGGCTCGGGCATGACGATCAGCACTCCGGACGCGTCGTCCATCTCCGCGGTGAATTTGGTATCACTGGGGGCTGACACGCATCAGGCCGATATGGATCAGCACTTCGTGCCGCTGTCCTTCACCGCCGGCTCCGGCTCGGTGAATGTCCAGGCCCCGGCGTCGCCAGCGCTGGCGCCCCCCGGCTACTACATGCTCTTCATCGTTAACGGGGCGGGCGTGCCGTCCGTAGCTGCAATCGTTCAGATCAAACCCAATCCGACGGCGCCTGCCGCCCCCTCAGCCGTCACTGCCGCCGCCGGAAACGGCTCGGCATCAGTCAGCTGGACGGCACCCTCCGATGGCGGATCGCCGATCACCTCGTACACCATCACCCCGTACGCCGGTGGAGTGGCCCAGCCGGCTATGACCGTGTCCGGCAACCCGCCGGCCAGCGCCGCCACCGTCACCGGGCTGTCCAACGGCACCAGTTACACGTTCACAGTCAAGGCGACCAACACCGTTGGCACCGGGCCGGAGTCGGCCGCTTCCAACGCGGTCACCCCATCCACCGTGATCACCCCGTCGTTTGTGCAGCAGGTGTCGGCGCATAAGGGTTCGGTGGCGTCGCTGGCGGTGACGCCGGGGTCGGCGGTGACCGTTGGGGACCGGCTGGTGGTTGAGGTGGGGGTGTGGAATAGCACGGGCGGGACAGCCAGCAGTGTGACCGATTCGGCGGGCAACAGCTACACCGAGCTGACGCATTTCAAGGCCTCGGATAAGACCGAGATGTCGGTCTGGACCGCGCCGGTGGCCTCCGGCGGCGGGACCAAGCCCACGATCACGGTGAAGACGACATCGACGGCTGATATTGGGGTGGCCGCGCTGGAGTATTCGGGGGTGTCCGCCGCCGCGGATGCCTCTGTGATGGATACGTCCTCGCACGCGAGCGGCACGACCACCACGGCGGCGACGGTCAGCTCGGGCGCGACCCCGGCGACGGCCGGGGGTAATGAGCTCGCGCTGGGGTTCTATGCGGATTCCGGTTTTGGTGACACGCTGACCAGCGGTGCGGGGTTCACCAGCCGGGTGAACGTGTCGCCGGCGCCAGATATGGAGTTTGTAGCCGAAGATCAGGTTGCCGGTGCAGGTACCACCCCGGCGGCCACGGCAGGGACCGGCGCCAATACCACCTGGCTCATGGCCACCCTCGTGCTCCGGCACTCGTAACGAGGTCATCAGGAAATGGATGGCGATTCCTGTCAAAATGGCCCGTAGCCTGACAATCCGTTCCCTTACTGTGCACATCGTGGAGTATCCGGGCAGGGATGCGCTGCTGGCCGCGCCGTCCGGGCTAAGCCATCGATGCCCGGAGAAGGGTGCGACCGCACTTACCGCACGTCCGTCAGTAATCCCCGGACCCGGTGATCGGAGGGGAATAGCGGGTGACCACGCACGGAGGCTCATCGCCAATGGCAGGCTGCGGGAAGGACTTGGATGATGCTTCGGGTTGCCCTGGCTGCGGGTGCTGTGGTCGCCGCGGGGGTCATGATCGCGGCCAGCACGGACGTGGATGCGCAGCCAACCTCGGCGAGCAGGCCTGGAGCGGTGGCCCTGGCAGGCATTCACAAGATCAGGCACGTCATTGTGATCATGCAGGAAAACAGGTCGTTCGACTCATACTTCGGCACCTATCCGGGCGCGCGCGGCATTCCCAAGGGCGTGTGTCTGCGTGACCCGCGCAACGGAGGGTGCGTCAGGCCATACGCCGACCACCACGACAGCAACAAGGGCGGGCCGCACGAGACCGCTTCCCACTGGGGCGATGTGGACGGGGGGAAGATGAACGGCTTTGTCGCCCGGGCCGAGGTGAACTGCCCGCCCAGTAGCCGCTGCCGGACCGACGTGATGGGTCACCACACGGGCCGCGACATCCCCAACTACTGGGCCTACGCCAAGCACTTCGTGCTGGACGACCGCATGTACGAGTCTCCCCACTCCTGGAGCCTGCCGTCCCACATGTACGAGGTCTCCGCGTGGTCAGCGAACTGCGCCAGGCCGCGCAACCCGATGAGCTGTGTCAGTGCTGGCATGCCGAGGAACAGGACCGCGTCCAGCCCGGTCCCGTTCGCCTGGACCGACCTGACGTGGCTGCTGCACAAGAAGCGTGTGAGCTGGGGCTGGTATCTCGACCACGGCGCCAGCTCACCTGCTAACCCCGCCGGGGTATTTTCGTTCTGGAATGTGCTGCCTGGCTTCACCGACGTGCATACCGACCGGCAGCTGCGTAACATCGGTCCGCTCACCGCCTTCGTGGCGCGCGCCAGGGCCGGCACGCTGCCGCAGGTGTCGTGGATCTTGCCGGATGCCAGGGACAGCGAGCACCCGCCGGCCCTGGTCAGCACCGGACAGGCCTACGTCACCAGGATCATCAACGCAGTGATGCGCAGCAGTGACTGGAAGTCCAGCGCGATCTTCCTGGCCTGGGACGACTGGGGCGGCTTCTACGATCACATGAACCCCAACCGAGTCCGGGTCGATCCCCGCGGCTACGGGATCAGGGTGCCCGCGCTGGTCATCAGCCCCTACGCCCGCCGCGGCCACATCGATGACCAGACGCTGTCCAGCGACGCCTACCTGAAGTTCATCGAGGACGACTTCCTGGGCGGCGCAAGGCTCAACCCGGCCACCGACGGGCGGCCCGACTCGCGCCCCGATGTCCGGGAGAACGCCGCCATCCTGGGCAACGTGCGCCAGGACTTCAACTTCAGCCAAGCGCCACGGGCTCCGCTGATCCTGAATCCCTGCCCGGCGAACACCGCCCTGATCCCGAAGCCAAAGCCCGGATGCAACGGCACGGTTGCGCTGCACACCAAGACCTGGGGAGACAGCTGACCCGCTCCAGCGGCTGGGCACTTCGTGCGCCGAGCGCTACGCGAGGACCTACGTGCGGCTTCGCTGTACCGCTATGCCGAGCGGAATCTGCGGTGCAGGTCGCGCACCTGCTCCGCCAGATCGGGGACCGGGCCCGCCACCACGAGATCGGGAACGACGTCCGTGATCGCCAGGGGTAGGACCGGTGCCCGGCTGACTCGACTGGCCCCCGGGGATTTGGTGGCGGGCAAGCCCTAACCTCGAGCTTTCGCCGGTGATCCGCCATTAACAGTTTGCAAGAAAAAGAGTGTCTTCAGCCTGCCAGGATAGGGCGTGCCGGTCCTCAGCCGGCCGGGATAGAGCTGCGAGGGACGCCGCGAGGATGCCCCGGCCTGACTGCCGGGGCATCCTCGGGCTACCTGTTCCTGGCGGTTACCCGGCCGTCTGCACGGCCAGCGTCTCCTGTGCCGCCGGAGTCTTCACGGACACCTCGACAGCGGTGCCGCGCGTGGTGGTGACCAGCTGGTAGTGGACCTTCGTGCCGTTGAGCGTGACCGACTGCGGCGTCACCCCGCTGGGCAGGACGGTCCCGATGGTCAGCGTCAGGCCCGTCGCGCCGGATACCTGGGTGCTGTAGCTGCCCGCCTGGTGGCTGGCGTCCACGGCCAGGTCCTGGTGGCCGACGCGCAGCTGGCTGACGCTCAGCGACGGCCAGGACGCGGGCACCTCGGGCACCACGGCGACCGACCCGTGCGGCACGTCCGGGGTGACCCCGAGCAGGTCGTTCACCACGGTCCACATGACGCCGTAGGACGACCAGGCCTGCATGACGTTGGCCCGGCTGGTGAATGACTCGAACGGGTTGTACTGAGCGCTGGCGGCGAGCTCGGGAAGCGAGCCCGGCATCTCCGAGGTGAGCTGGCTGGCCACCTGGTCCATGTAGGAGACGGACTGGCTGGTCCGGCCGTAGTTCGCCTCGGCCCGGGCCATGGCGCCCGTGTTCACCAGGTAGCAGGTCTGGCCGCCGGTGCCCGACGGGCCGCCCACGCCGTCGACGTACAGCCCGCACGACCCGGTGAACGTGGGCCCTTCCATCTGGGTCAGCGCGGCATCGGCGTTGGCGGCAGGCGCGATGTTCTGCTCCATCGGGGCGACGGTCGTCCACTGCCGCTGCTGCAGTTGCTGCCCGGCGTGCGTGCAGAGGCCTTCGGTGCCGTCACACATCGAGTCCGCGTACAGGTTCTGGCTGGAGATCCACCACTGGTGGAAGGCGGCGAGCATGGCCTTCTGGTGCTGCGCCGCCCAGGCGGCGGTGGAATGGTCCCCCATGGCGACGGCCATGTCCTGCAATACGCCCAGCGCCTGCACGGTCTCCGAGGCCACATCCACGGCGTCGTTGCCCAGGGCGGTGTTCTCCACGATGCCCGCGCCGTCGGGCCACAGGTCATCCTGGCCACCGGGCTCCAGGCCGGTGAGGTAGTGCAGCCCGGCCTTGATGAACGCGTAGTTCTGGTGCAGGAAGGCCTGGTCGCCGGACCACTGCCAGACCAGGCCCGCGGCTATGGCGAACTGGGCGGTCTCGTTGATGTCACCGGGCTCGGTGTTGTCGCCGTAGTAGACGGCCCCGGTGGAAGTGATCTCGTGGACGACCTTTCCTGTGCCCCCGTTCACGATCTGCGACACGGTGCGCAGCGTGTTGAGGTGCTGCATGGCGGTCTGCCACTGCCCCGCGGCCGCCAGGCTGTAGGTCGCGTAGGCCCCGTCGGTGCCGAAAAATTCGGCGTAGTCGGGGTAGGCAGCATCAATGCCGGAAAGTTCCGGCAGCGTGGCCAGGGGCTTGGGGTACACGGTCCCGGCCTTGGTGTCCCTGATGGCGGCCTGGGTGATCGTGCGGCGCAGGTCAGCCAGGTTCAGCTTGCTCCACAGGATGGCCTGCTGGACGCTGGCGTCGGGCACCTTGACGTTGGTCAGCGCGGCCGTGGCGTCGCGCTCCGCGACCTTGGCCGCCAGCAGCCCCTCCGGGTTGGCCAGCCCGGCCTTGAGCGCGCTCACTGCGGGCGCGGAACCGGTGTGCGACCCGGCCACGCCGACCCACAGCGTTGTCCCGCCCGCGGGGATGGACAGGTTCCAGGCCAGCTCCCCGCCCTGGCCCTTGGTGCCGAACACGGTCTGCTGGCTGGCCGGAGTCGGCCCCCAGAAGCCGGTGCCAGTGCGCACGGTGGCCGGCTGCGGGTTCGCCCCGACCTCCGCGTACCAGGGCCGCGATTCCTGGCCGAACTGGATGGTGCCGCCGCTGGCGGACACCGTGTTCTGGTGGTTGTAGGAGTCGAATGTGGGCTTGGTGGAAGTCCACGGGTAGGCCGCGGCGACCTGGCTGTGCGCGTCAGCGGCGACGCTGGCGGTTGTTGCCTGGCCGTTCACCGGGGTCAGGGTGAGCCCGAAGAGCGCGGTCGGCTGCCCGTCGGGCGCGAACTCGGTCAGGGTGGGCTGCAGCCCGCCGGTCACCGGGAAGGACAGCCGCACGAAACCAGGGCCGGTGGTGTACGTGGTCGCGGAATCCAGCCACTGCCCGCCGACGCTGAACCACAAGCCGTCAAGCAGCTTGGTCGGGGGTGCCCAGACGCCGCCCATCTGCCCGGTGATGTGCCAGCCGATCGGCGGGAACGTGCCGTCCTCCGCCCCGATGACGTAGGCGCCGGTGCCGGCCGCGACGTAGCGGCGCAGGGAAAGATTGGTGGTGGCCGAGATGACCGGGGAGGCCGACCCCTGGGGAACACCCCCTGCTTCGGCGCTTCCTGCGCGCGTGGCCGCCGCCGCGGATCCGGCGCCCGCCGCGGCGCCAAGGCCCACCAGCAGGCCGGTCGCTGCTACCGCCGCGGCGGTAGTCCTCACGTTGATGGGTACCCGATGTCTCAACATACTGAGCCTCCTCGCTCGGCACGCGCCCGGGTGGCGCAGCAGCGCTACCCCGGGCCAAGATCGGCAAACGTGCGGTCACGTGGGGACGTAAGGGCGGTAACGGCAGATATCACCGTGGGCTGGCGGCGCAGAGTCCCGGGAGAAGCGCGCGTCTCTAATCTTTCTGCTGCCGATCTTCCAATCATGTGATCTGGCCCATGTGGTGAGCTCAGGCAGGCTGGGACTTGGCTGAGTGGATGCTTTGCGGTCCGTCCGGATTTGCGTGGGGCGGTGAGGGTATATGGCATAGACAGCAGTCTGTTCTTAGACTGGGTACCATCGGCGATCGTTGCGGCCTGCCGCGAACGGCATGGGGGCGGTGTTGCCTGTGCTGCGCCAGCGAGGGGTGGCCTTGAGGAGTGCAGGTGTTTTCAGGTGATCAACCTGCGGTGTTATGGCGCAGGAGCCAGGCGTGCAACCCTGTGGAATGCGTGGAGGTTGCGGTCTGCGGCGATCGTGTCCTGGTCCGTGATTCCAAGCGCCCTGAAGTGGCCATTCTGGAGTTCACCCGGGATGAATGGCGCGCGTTCCTTGCTGGTGTACGCCGGGGGTAGTGTTCCTGGCCGCCCCGTCCGGAATGCTGGTCAGGGATTCCGGACTGGTGGTGCAGGTGATTAGGGGCGTGCAGGTCTAGGGGAGGATCCCGCTGGTGTTACTGCTGGGGCAAGATAGCCGTAGGGTGTGGGAGGGTGTTCCCGACGGTAAGGACAGGCATGGGTGACGTCCGGCAGTCTGGCGGCGGAGCGGTCTTAATCCACGATGGTGGCCGGCCAACTTTGCCCGCCCGCCCTCCCGGATGGTCGAAGATCATCTACTCGGTATGCTCTGGTGCGCTCGGGACCATCGTGGGCGCTGGCGCGAGCCTGCTGGTCCCGGCCGCGGCCCGGGTGGCCGTCTGGTGCGGAGTAGCGGGCGCGGTATGCGTCGGCGCGGGCCTGATGTGGTCGTCAGGCCGGGTCACCGCTTGGCGGGAGGCCTTGTGGCGCTGGCTTGCCGCTGCTTCCTCTTCCTGAATGCCCCGTGGACCCCGATGCAGGTCCAGGTCAGCACGGAACCGCCGGTGAGAATCCCGGACGGTAGAAGGTAGCGCAGCCGGACCCCGTGAACTCCTTCTTCCGCCATCACCACAAAGCTGATCCCCGCCGTGACCCCGGCGACAACAGCGAACAGGACACAGCTGAGGAGGATGGCGCAGCGGACAGTGCGGTCGCGGTTCTCGAGAATCCAGGCGATGAGGGTGACGACCGTGTTCGGGCCTGCGGCGGTTGCGGAGTCTTGCCCCCCGTGCCGTCGCCTAAGGAGCGCCATCGGTCCTCTCTTGCATCAGCCGACCAGGATGACGTGTCGTCCGCTGCGCTTAAGGGCCCGGAATCCGGCTGCACCGCCTCATCCGTCCCGTCTTTCCCGGCCTCGCCGAACCGCGCGATCAGCTGCCCGATCAGCACCCTCGCCCGGCTGGCGGATAGCGCTTGCTCACGCATGGCGGCGAAGTGCCCGGTGAGTTCGGTGACTTTGCCCTCATCGCTCCGGCTGACCAGGTCACCGCTGATGCCTTCGATGAACAGCAGGTTCTCGCTGGGATCGTCGAAGCCAAGCAGGATGAATGGCCCGAGGAGCCCGGCATGCGCTCCGGCGGTGAACGGGATGACCTCGACCGTGATGCCTGGCTGCTCACTCATATCGAGCACGTGCTGCAGCTGGCGCTCCATCACCGCTGGGCTGCCGATCCACCGGTACAGTGCCTCCTCCCCGAACACGAAGACCACTTCCGGGGAGTCCTCATGCCCCAGGAGGCGCTCCTGGCGCTGTAGTCGCATCTGCACGATCCGCTGTGCCTGCTGACCGCTGGTGTGAGGTTCCAGGAGGGCTGTGGCGTACTCCCTGGTGTGCAGCAACCCCGGGATCAGGAAGGGATGGAACACGCCGATCCCGGATGCGGATGCCTCCTGGCCGAGGTAGGTGGCGAACTGCGGGGAGACCACATCCCTGAACCGGCTCCACCAGGACAGCCCTCGGCTGTGCAGCGCGGCGTTGGAAAGGTCCTCGATCGACCGCTGGTCGGTCACCCCGTACAGCTGCAGCATTGCTCGCAGATCAGTGACCGAGATACCGACCGCGCCGTTTTCGATCCTGATCAGCTTCGACTGTGACCAGCTCAGGCGCTCCGCGGCGATCCGCTGGGTGAGCCCCGCCACGCTTCGCGCCCGCCGCAGCTCGGCCATCAGCTTGCGCCGTTGACTGCTCGTGTCACCGCCAGGCATGGCTGAAGATGTCCTTCCGGCGAGGGTGGTGCGCGCCCTCCACGTGTACCCGAACTGTTTGATCTGCTAGTAGCAGAGTGACAGTAGCACATGATCTCCGGGCAAAAGCGGAGCATCTTCACATCCAGGGCACGGGCTGGCCACTGCGGGCCGGTGGCCTGCGACGACGCCACGGCGTCGGCATGCTGGCTCTGCCGTCGGCGACTATGGCCGCAGGACCAGGGCTTTGCGGCTGGCGGACGGGCGCAAGATGTCGGACGAGCGCGTCACGGCCCCAGCGGCGGCGCTCGCCTGCGCATGGCCGTCGGCCGGAGTTGCGTGCCCGCGCGCGCCTATCTCGCCGATGCCCCGGACACCCCATCGGCTCTCAAACTGTCCGCGCCAGTCACCGTGGCCGCCGCCGGGGACGACCCGGGCACCGCCGGGTCCCCTCCGGCGGCATCGCGATCGGCAATACCTGGCCACGCACCTCGATCTGAATCCGGCGATCGGTGACCAGTGACAGTTCAGGCGCCGGTGCTCACTTCGGCTGCGGCACGATGCGGATGTAAGGCCGGGGAGCCTTCCATCCCTCGGGATAGATCGTCTTCGCCTCGTCGTCGGAGACGGAGCCTGCGATGATCACATCCTCGCCCGACTTCCAGTTGACCGGCGTGGCGACCCGGTGCTTGGCCGTCAGCTGGAGCGAGTCGATGACCCGGAGCACCTCGTCGAAGTTGCGGCCGGTCGTCATCGGGTAGACGAGGATCAGCTTCACCTTCTTGTCCGGCCCGATGACGAACACGTTGCGGACCGTCTGGTTGTCGGCCGGGGTCCGCGTCGCCGCGTCGCCGCTGGTGCTGGCGGGCAGCATCCCGTACAGCTTCGACACGTTGAAGTCGCTGTCGCCGATGATCGGGTAGTTGGGCGCGGTTCCCTGGGTTTCCTCGATGTCGCTCGCCCACTGCTCGTGCTTCCCGGCCGGGTCGACCGAGAGCCCGATGATCTTCACGTTCCGCTTGTCGAACTCGGGCTTGATCTTGGCCATGTAGCCGAGCTCGGTCGTGCAGACCGGCGTGAAGTCCTTCGGGTGCGAGAACAGGACCGCCCACGAGTCGCCGATCCAGTCGTGGAAGCTGATCGGCCCCTCCGACGTCTCGGCGGTGAAGTCCGGTGCGGTGTCCCCCAGTGAGAGAGCCATGTTTCTCCTTCGAATTGTTCGCTGATTTCCCCTGCCGCCAGCCATCTTGCCCTGACGCGAGGCTGGTTTTAGCACATTACAAGCACACGTCGCTCATGTTCCGGCATGCACAGCCCCCGGGCCGTTCCCCGTCATCCCAGCTGCTCCCAGACCGCAATCGGGCGCGGGCCAGCGTCCTGCCGGAGCCGTTCCAGGAACAGCACGACGGCGGCGGCCACCGTCCGGTGGGTCTGGTCGTTGAGCACGTCGTGCCGCCCGCCGGTGATGCTGACCAGTTCGGCCGACGGGGCCGCGGCATAGCGGTCGCGGACCTGCGCCAGCGCGCTGATCGGGTCGTCACTGCCGTGGAGGCCGAGAATGGGCATGCGCAGCCCGCCCAGGTCGCCGTGGTCCAGCCAGCCGGCCGGAATCGGCTCGTACAGCGCGCCCCGGCGCAGGGCCGAGTCGGTGAGCCGCCCGCGGTGCGTCGGGCACGTGGTCCTGGCGTCCAGTTCCTCATCCCATGAGCCCGCCGAGCCAGCCTGCGGGCCGTGGGGAGGCCGGCCAGCACCAGGGCGTCCACGGCAGCGCCCAGGTCAGATCTGGCCAGCATGATCGCGAAAAGGGCGCCCGTGTCCGATCCGGCCAGGACCCGCGGGGCAGGCAGGCTGGAGTCGGCCAGGAGGCCGGAGATCTGCGCCCGGGCCAGCTCGGCGTCCACCGCGGGATCGGTTACCGCCCGGACCCGGTAGGCGTCAGCAGCCAGCCGCCGCCCGAACCGCTCGTAGACGGTGGGCAGCTCTCCCCGGCCGGGAATCACGACGACGGTGCCGCGCGGGATCAGGCCGTCGGGCTCATTCCAGGCGATCACTGGAACGTGCTGGTCGGCCAGGGTCATCGGAACTCCTTGAACATTGCTTCGGATAGCCGACGCGGTAGCAGGCGGCCCGGGCAGCCGGGCAGCCCCGCCCGGCCCGGCAGCCCCCGCCCGGCTCAGCTGGGGGCGCCCGGCGGCTGATGACGGGGCCGCAGGCCATCGCGAGGCCGTTTTTCCTTCTTTAACGATCAAACTAGTAGGTATACGGAGGAGTGTCCAACCCGGACACCGCGGTTCCGCCCGGCGGGCTGCCGCGGCTCAGTCCCGGCCAGCCCGGTGGCTCAGCCACGATGACGTCCCGGTGCGGCCGGAAGATGAAGCCGCCGGATGACCGGAAACACCTGTGAGGGGAGATCCCCGCGCGCCGTGCGGGCGTGCCTCACTCGGTGCAGAGCGCCCACACGATCTTGCCGCCCAGCGCGTCCAGGCCGTCCGCCGCGTAGCAGCCCCACTGCGCGCTGAGGGCCTCCACGAGCACCAGACCCCGCCCGCCCTCGGCGTCCAGCTCCTGGCTCCGGCGTACGGGGGAGTGATAGTCGCCGTCCCAGACCTGGATCAGGACGTTCCGCCGGTCCGAGGTGAGCCAGAATCGCAGCCGTCGCGTGCGCAGCGGCAGGCCGCTCCTGGTCTGCTGGTCGGCCGAGGCGCGTACCGCGTTAGTGGTGATCTCGGAAACGAGCAGTTCCACGGTGTCGGCCATGGATCCCATGCCCCACGCGCAGAGAACTTTCGTGGCGTGCATCCGGGCGAAACGTACGGACACGGGCAGTCCCCGCAGCTCGCGATAGCTGCGCAGCGGCCATTCCCGCAGGCGCGCCAGGTCCTGGCCAGCCCGTGGCTGGGCAGCGCACGCCGGGAGAGGCACGGGCTCGGCGGAAAGTCTGGCCACTGGCCGGCAGTAGGCTACGCCGGGACCGACCAGCCCGCTGATCGCAGGGGCGGTCATTATCGGGCTACCCCCTCCAATCGGCTCGTGGCCAGCACCGCTGCAGCGGCCGACCTCACCGGCTGGGCGGATGGAATCGCCATAGTTCCAGCAAATGCTCACGAAACACTGACAATCGGACACCCGCGGCTCACAGGTGGCTCACGGCCCGGGTACGCTGCCGTCGTATCTGCGCCGACCACATCGTGTCTGCGGGACCGACGGCGCAGATGGCCGGGAAGAGGGCGAGGCGTGGACTTCGGGCTGCTCGGGCCGCTGGTCGTCCGGGACGGCCCGCGGGAGGTACCGGTGTCCGCGCCCCGGCAGCGGGTGCTGCTGGCGGGGCTGCTGCTGAGCGCCGGGCGGGTGGTCAGCCTGGACGCGCTGGCGGGGATGCTGTGGGAAGGCGAGCCGCCGGCCGGGGCGCGGGGCGCGCTGCACAGTGCCATTCAGCGCCTGCGCTCGGCGCTGGGCCCGGCCGGTGCGGAGCTGATCGAGACCCGGGCACCCGGCTACCTGATCAGCATCGGCGACGACGAGCTGGATATCCGCCAGTTCAGCGTGCTCACCACGCGCGGCCATGCCGCCGCCGAGGCCGGCGACTGGATGCAGGCGGCCAGCCTGCTTCGCGAGGCGCTCGGATTGTGGCGCGGCGACCCGCTGGCTGACGTGCCGTCGCCGCTGCTGCGCGACCGCGAGGTTGCCTCCCTCGAAGACCAGCGGCGCCAGGCCCTGGCCGCGCGGATCGACGCCGATCTGCAGCTGGGGCGGCACAGCGAGGTCGTGGCGGAACTGCGCCAGCTGGTCGCCGCCCACCCGTTGCAGGAGCAATTCCACGCGCAGCTGATGCTGAGCCTGTACCGCAGCGGCCGGCAGGCCGACGCACTGGCCGCCTACCAGGACGCGCGGCGCATCGTGACCGGGGAGCTGGGCCTCGAACCCAGCCCCGGGCTCAGGCTCCTGCATCAGCGCATCCTGGCCGCCGACGGCAGAGCTCCAGCCCGGCGCGGACGCCGAGCAGCCGGGTGCGCTGCCGGGCACGCCGGGCTCACCAGTGGCCTCGGCGGCCGGCACACAGCCGGCGGCGCCCGGCGCGGCCGCGCCCAGCACGACGGCCCCGGGCCCTCACGACCCGGTGACCGGCCGGCATGTGGTGCCGAGGCAGCTGCCCGCGGCGACGCGGCTTTTCGCCGGCCGGGACAGGGCGCTCACGGCGCTCGCCGGGCTCGCCGCCGAGGCCGCCGGAACGAGCCAGGCGACGGTGATCGCGGTCATCGACGGGCCGGCCGGGATCGGCAAGACCACGCTGGCGGTGCATTTCGCGCAGCAGGCCGCCGGGCGGTTCCCGGACGGGCAGCTGTACCTGAACTTGCGCGGTTTCGATCCGGCCGGGCCGCCGATGACCCCGGGCGAGGCCATCAGGCTGTTCCTGGATGCCCTGGACGTGCCCGCGGCGCAAGATCCCGGCCAGCCACGACGCGCAGACGGCCTTGTACCGCAGCCTGCTGGCCGGCCAGCGCGTGCTGGTGCTGCTGGACAACGCGCGGGACGCCGATCAGGTCCGCCCCCTGCTCCCGGCCAGCCCGGGCTGCCTGGTCATCGTGACCAGCCGCAGCCGGCTCACCAGCCTGGTGGCCACCGAGGGGGCGTTCCCGCTCGCCCTGGATGTCCTGTCCGGCGCGGACGCGCATGATCTGCTGACCCGCCGTCTGGGCCCGGAACGGGTCGCCGGCGACCCCGGCGCCGTGGATGAGCTGATCGAGTTGTGCGCGCGGCTGCCCCTGGCGCTGAGCATTGCCGCCGCCCGCAGCACCAGCCAGCCCGGGCTGTCGCTCGGCGCTCTGACCGACGATCTGCGTGATGCCCGGAAGCGGCTTGACGTCCTGGACGCCGGGCACCCGTCCTCGAACGTCCGGGCTGTCCTGTCCTGGTCCTACGAGCAGCTGGACCCGGGTGCCGCCCGGCTGTTCCGGCTGCTGGGGCTGCACCCCGGTCCGGACATCAGCGCCCCAGCGGCCGCCAGCCTGGCTGGCCTGCCGCTGGACGAAGGGGGCCGCCGGCTCGGCGAGCTGACCAGCGCGCACCTGCTGACCGAGCATGCTCCCGGGCGGTTCTCCAGTCACGACCTGCTCCGGGCCTACGCCGCCGAACTGGCCCTGTCGGCCGACAGCGAGGCCGAGCGGAACGCGGCCACGGGCCGGATGCTCGATCATTACCTGCACACGGCGTACCCGGCCGCGATGCTGCTGCATCCCACGCGCAGGCCGATCACGCTGCCCCCGCTCCAGCCGGGCGCCGAGCCGGAGCGCGTCGGTGAACCCGCGCAGGCCCTGGCCTGGTTCCAGGCCGAGCGCCCGGTCCTCCTGGCCGCGGCCGGACGGGCCCTGGAGGCCGGCTTCGACATCCATGTGTGGCAGATCGCGCAGGCTGATATCAGGGTTCCTGGACACGCGGGGCCGCTGGCACGACTGGGTTGACGTCGAGGAGCGGCCCTCATCGCCACGCAGCGGCTGGGCGACCGGGCGGCCGAGGCCACCGTGCGCCAGCGACTCGGCTACGCCCGCGCCAGGCTGGGTGCCTACGACTCGGCCTACGCCCACCTGGAGCTCGCCCTGGGCATCCACACCGAGCGCGGGGATCAGGGCGGGGCGGCCTACGCCCGCAACGCCATCGCCATCACGCTGCACAATCAGGGGCGTTACGGCGAGGCGCTCGACCAGGCCGAGCAGTCCCTGAAGCTGTATACCGCCGTCGGCGACCCGTCCGGCCAGTCGCTGGCCCTGAACCTGGTGGGCTGGTTCCACGCCCTCCTCGGGGACTCTCAGCAGGCGCTCAGCCACGGTACGCGGGCGCTCGACCTGTTCCGCGAGACCGGCAACCGGGACGGGGAAGCCAGCGCGCTGGACACCGTCGGGTACGCCCACCAGCTGCTCGGCAACCACGCCGAAGCCACGGCCTTCTACCAGCAGGCGATCGAACTGGGCCGCGAGATAGGCAGCCGCCCGGGCCTGGCTGAGACTCTCGACCACCTGGGCGACACCCGGCTCGCCGCCGGGGACCAGGCGGAGGCTCGCACCGCCTGGGAAGAGGCGCTCGCGATCCTGGATGACCTGGGTCATCCGGGCGCCGACCCGATCCGCGCCAAGCTTGAGAAGGTGCCGTATCCTTCTGTCTAGTCAGTCTAGACTGGAGGAGGCCGTATGTGGTGGCAGGTCCAGGACGCCAAGCAACGCTTCAGCGAGCTCCTCCGCACCGCGCACGCCGAGGGGCCGCAGATCGTCACCCGGCACGGCGAGGAGATAGCCGTGGTCATCGACATCGCCGATTACCGGCACATGCACGGCGACGTCGCCGACTTCAAGGACTACCTGCGATCAGGCCCGGACTTCGATGACCTCGACCTGACCCGGACGGCAGAACACCCCCGGGATACCGACTGGGCTCATGAAGCATGACCTACCTGCTCGATACCAGCATCGTTTCCGAACTCCGCAAACGCGACCCGGACCCGCGCGTCCTGGACTGGTACGACAAGGCCAGGCCAGCGGAGATCTTCCTGAGCGTCCTCACGATCGGTGAGATCCGGCTCGGGATCGAGCGCCTGCGCGGCAAGGACGCCGCCCAGGCCCGCCGCCTGGAGCAGTGGCTGCACGGGCTGCGCACGGCCTACTCAGACCACATCATCGGCGTGGACACCGAAACGGCCGAAGAGTGGGGCCGCATCAACGTCCCGGATCCCCTCCCCGTCATCGACGGCCTGCTCGCGGCCTCAGCCAAGGTCCGCGGGTGGACCTTCGTCACCCGCAATACCTCCGACGTTGCCAGCAGCGGCGTGCAGCTGCTCAACCCGTTCGAACCGCCTTCCGCAGACTAGGCAGCGCTCGTCCCGGATGGCGCGGTGGAGGTTGGCACCTGGTAGCGCTGATCGGCCCGTGTGGGTATACAGCCACCGGGCGGAGCGCCCTGGCTGAATCGGGGGAAGATGGGTCGCATGCAGGCAGCTAGCGGGAATGGGCTCTCCGGGCGGAGCGCCGGGTTGGCAGGGCGCGTGTGGCGCGATGGAGAGTGACCAGCTGTTCTCGGCGGTCGAGGCCACTCGCGCTGCGGATGCGGCAGAGGATGTGCGGTTGCTGCAGCGCTACGAGCCGGTGCTGCGTTTTACCCGGGGTGAGCTTTTCCTGCCGATGGCGGTCGAGGACTACCTGGAGCAGTGCAGTTTGTGGCGGTCGGCCGGCGTCCGGCGGTCGTGGCGCAGGCGCCGTCCCGGGGAACGGGTGTGCGCAGCCGGGCGAACTCACTCCGGCTCGTCTGGCTCAGGCCAGCGCGCCGCTGCGAGGCAATCTGTCGCTTCGTTTCGTGCAGCGCCCGCTGGGGTGGCGGGAGTTCCGCGCCTGGCGCCACACCGCGGGCCGTCCGCGGCTGGCCGCAGGGAGTAGCCGGCTCGCCGCCGTCGGCCTGCTGGGCCTGGCTCATCGACGCGGTGATGCGGTTGTCGCTGCTGCTGCGCGGGCGGGTGCCCGGCGGCACCGCAGCGGCGGCCGAGCAGACCTACCGGTCACAGGCCGACCCGGACAGCTGCCCGTACTACGGCCGGGTCACCCGCGACCGGGGTTTCGTTGCGTTGCAGTACTGGTTCTTGTACGCGATGAACGACTGGCGGTCGACCTTCGGCGGTGTCAACGACCACGAGGCCGACTGGGAGCAGGTCACCGTGTTCCTGCCGGACCCGCCGGATCAGTCCGCCCGGCCGGCCTGGGTGGCGTTCTCCTCCCATGACGAGGCCGGTGATGATCTGCGCCGCCGGCCGGACGACCCCGACCTGCAGTGGCAGGACACGCACCCGGTCGTCTTCGCTGGCGCCGGATCGCACTCAGGCGCCTACCTGCCGGGCGATTACCTGGTCACCGTCGAGCCGCCCGCGCTCCGCCGCCTGCTCGCCGCAGTGCGCCAGCGTGGGCCGGCTGCTGCTCCCATGGACACGCACGGACGCCGGCACCGGGTTCGGCATCCCGTTCATCGACTACCGCCGGGGCGACGGTCCCGGCGTGGGGCCCGGCGAGGCGAAGACATGGCGCCCGGTCCTCGTGGACGACCAGACGCCCTGGCTGCACGACTACCGGGGCCTGTGGGGGCTGGACACCGGCGACCCGTTCGGCGGGGAGCGCGCACCGGCCGGCCCGCGTTATGAGCGGGGCGGGTCGGTCCGGCTGTGCTGGTCGGACCCGGTGGGATGGGCCGGCCTGGACAAGGAGGCGCCCTCCCCCGCGGCGGAGCGGCGGGCCGTGGCGGGCCGGATCACCGAGGTAGGCGCTCAGCTCGCCGCGGCCACGGAGGAAGTCGAAGCCCGCGGCGATGAACTGCGCCGCGCCCGCGTCGGAATCCAGGCGCTGAGCAGCGGCGGGAGCCCGGCGGATCCCGCCGCGCTGTCCGCATTGGAGAACTCCGTCGCGCAGGCACGGGCACGCCGCCAGGCACTCACGGAAGAACGGGACGCCCTGGTGCATGCCTCCGCCCACGGCCTTCCCCGTGAAGACCCGCACGCGCACCTGCGGCACCGGGCCCTGCCGAACGTCGACCCGGCCCGCAGCCCGCAGCCGCGCTCTGCGCGTGTGGTCCAGCGTCTCGGCATCATTCCTCCTGGCCGGGCTCGCAGTGGTTATCCTCGGCCATCTTGGCGCCCTGGTGCCCGCCTTCGCCGCGGTGACGCTCGTCATGCTGAGCGCGGAAGCGTTCGCCCGGCGTTGTCTCGCGCGATTCCTCGCCGGGCTGGTCGCTGCTGGCTGCCGTGGCCGCCGCGGCCTGGCTGGCATTCTGGGCCGCCGCAGGCCACTGGCGCTCGGCCACTGGCAGCCCTGCTCATCCTGGCCGCCGTCGTCCTGTTGCTGGCCAACATCCGTGACTTCTTCATCAAACGCTGAACCCCATCGTGGGGCAGGCAACGCAGGGGGGGTCAGAGATGGGCGTGGATTCGGCCCATGGGCACGCCAGGCCCGGGCACGCCAGGTGTGGAGGGACCAGGGCGATCGCTGTTGCCCTGGCCGCTGCCGTGTCCGTTTCCGCCTGTACCGGCCAGCCCCGGCCGCGGGCTACGACGCCCCGGCACGCCCTCCCCTCTCAGCCCGCGGCGGCAGACCCCAGCGAGACTCCCTCTGCCCCGGCCGTCGGTACCCCCGGCGGCTTCCGGGTAGCGGAGCGGCACGTTACCTTCGCCGAACCGGCCCACATCGGCGCCGCCGGCCAGAGCCTCGGCCCGCGTACGCTGCTGATCCAGATCCGGTATCCGCTGACCCAGCGATCAACCGGGTCCCAGGGGGTCCGCGGCGGGTTCCCGCTGCTCCTGTTCGCTCCCGGGTTCATGCAATGCGGCGGCCCCTACTCGCACCTGCTGCGGTCGTGGGCGAGCGCCGGCTATGTGGTCGCGGTCGTGAATTTCCCGCGGACAGACTGCCAGGCCGGGGGCCCAGGCCTACGAGCCAGACCTGGTGAACCAGCCAGCGGACATGACCTACGTGCTGAGCAGACTGCTGGCGCGCAGCGCCCGGCCCCGTAACCCGTTCTCCGGGCTGCTCAACCGTCACGAGATCGCCGCCGCCGGCCAGTCCGATGGCGGCGATACGGTCGCCGCCCTCGCGGCCAACGCATGCTGCACCGACCACAGGCTCAAAGCCGTCGCCGTTCTGTCCGGCGCGGAATGGCCGCCGATGCCTGGCCGCTACTTCGCCCACGGGGCGCCGCCCATGCTCTTCGCGCAAGGTACCGCCGACACGATCAACCCGCCGTGGACAAGCCTCCAGCTCTACCGCCAGGACCAGAGCCAGGTGAAGTACTACCTCGATCTCCTGGGCGCGGACCACCTCGTGCCCTACTGGGGCACGAACCCGGTGGAGCGGCTCGTGGCCCGGGTTACCCTCGCCTTCTTCGACCGGTACGTGCTGGGCACGGCTCACACACTGGCCGCGATGACGCGGGACGGCAACGTCAGCGGCAGGGCTGCCCTGGTCAGCGGGGGCCGGCTTCCGCCCTGAGTCAGCCGGCATTCCCCAGGCAGATAGTGCCGCCGGAGTCGCCGGTGGCCGGCGGGACAAAATCCGCGAGCCGGGCAGCTGAATCGGATCGCCTCCCAGGGGAGGGCCGGGCGAGTAGTGTGGCCGGGCGTGGAAAACTCCTCTTCCAGCCTGATCTCCCCCGAAGTCGCCGATACCGCACTGTCTTGCCGGGCACTGGTCCGCGCCCGCGACCTGGCCGAGTGGGTGGGGCCGGGCAGGACGCTGACCGCCAGCGGAGTACTGCGCCCGGCTGAGGCCGTGCAGGCCTGCCGGGACCTTGGCATCGAGCTGCCGGGGCCGCGGCTGCGCAGCGCGCTTGATGTCGTGGACCTGATGCGGGACTGGATGACTGCCGCTGCGGCCGGCTTCCTCGAGCTGGACGGTCGACGTGCCCGGGCCGCCCAGGACCTGCCAGAGGCAGGTTCTGCACATCCCGATCCGGATGCCATCCTGCACGCCTGGGTCCAGGCCGCGACCGTGGCTCTGGATCTAGGCGAACAGCCGTGCGCCGGGTGCCTGACTGTGCTGCACGCGCTGTTCTCGGCGGATGAGCCGCTCACGATGGCCCAGCTCGCGACCGCGGTCCGGACCGTGCTGGAACCGCCGGAGCCAGAGGAGCCGGAGGCGCTGCCCTGCCCCGGCTGCGGCGAGGTCCACGGCCCAGCTGACCGGTTCAGCATCGGCGACTTCCTCAGCGATGAGAACGACGAGGAGGACGTGGCCAGCCACGCAGCGGATACGGTGATGGGTTTGCTGGAGTTCGGGGCCGCGGACGTCACGGACGAGACGGTGCGGCTGACCCCGCTGGGCACCGTGCTCGCGACGTCGGTTTTCCAGGGACGCGCACCATCATCCGACGCCGACGCCGCCACTGTGATGTCCGCCATCAGCGAGCTCCCGCCGCCGGTGGCCTGGACCGTGGCCCAGCCGTGGCTGGGGGCGAGGTCTACAGCAGATGCGGCGCGGGAACTGCTCACCTTCGCCGAGTCCGCGGACGGCAACCAGCGGGCCGCCTCCCTGGCGTTCGCCGGGGAGCTTGGCAGTGACGCCACGCAGGCCTGGCGGGAGTGGGCGAAACGGCCCGGGATCGGCGCGTACGCGCGCCTGTGGCTGAGGGCGCAGGGCGAGCAAGTGCCCGAGGATCCGGCGGACAAGGTGTGGCTGGCCGTCGACGCGCTGGGCGTCATGCTGGACGAGCTGATGGAGACGGCGCCACCGTTCCTGATCCAGGCCATGCTGGCGGAGCAGTTTGGCGGGGAAGTCACTGAGGCGGCCGAGCAGATGCTCCACTCAGGCCATCCGAGGGCCGGGGAAATTGCCGCCCGGCTGACCGGCCGTCCGGTCCTGGTGGCCACCCGCGAGCGCA
Organism: uncultured Actinomycetes bacterium; assembly: GCA_963829725.1. Taxonomy (GTDB): domain Bacteria; phylum Actinomycetota; class Actinomycetes; order Streptosporangiales; family Streptosporangiaceae; genus RYN-230. Next base: position 296,540 of record CAWHJW010000008.1, read on the forward strand.
GGCCGGGACCACCAGAAGCCGGCACGCCCGTGCACCAGCTCAAGATCACGCTGCGCGAGGTGTCGGGACCGCCAGTGTGGCGGCGCGTCCTGGTACCTTCCGACGTCACGCTCGCGGACTTGCACGAGATTATCCAGCAGGCCATGGGCTGGGAGAACTACCACATGCACGTGTTCAGCACGGGCGGGCGGGAGTATGGCTCGCAGGACCGGGAGCTTGGGCACGCCAGCGATAGGAACGTCCTGCTGTCGCAGGTTTTCACCCGCCGGGGAAACCGGCTTCGCTACACCTATGACTTCGGCGACGACTGGGGGCACGACATCGTCCTCGAGGAAACCCGGGCCGCGGCGCCAGCAGGAAACCTACCCCTCCTGTGTGGCGGGGAAGGGCGCATGCCCGCCCGAGGACTGCGGCGGCGCGTGGGGCTACGCCGAGCTCAAGGAGATCCTGGCCGACCCTTCGCATAAACGCCACCAGGACATGCTGGAGTGGCTCGACCTCGACGCCGGTAAGGACTTCGACCCAGGGAAGTTTTCCGTAGCCGAGGTGAATGCACGGCTTCCCCTGCTCGCGATCGGCCGGTGAATCCGACTTCTAGGTACGGCATCTGTAGGTGGCGAGATCGGCGAGAAGGTCGTCGCCGACGGTCTCCTCGTAGACGGCGTGGCCCTCGATGCTCATCGCCCCGCGCAGTTCGGGATCCCAGGGCGCGTCCACCGGATCCCCGCCCAGGCCGACACCCGGGCGGGCCGCGGACAGGTAATCACTGGCGCTCATCCGCCAGGCCCGCCCGTCGTAGCGGGCGATCACGTCCGCCGCGATCGCCACGCCTGGCCAGTCGAAGTCGCCGTGATACCAGAGCTCAGCCCCGGCTCCGACGCGACGACCCATCAGCCGGTGAAAGGCCGCCGACGGCCGTCCCTCCGTGCAGACCAGCGGCGGGCACGCCGCACCCAGTTCCGCGCAGGCCCTCCGCAGCACCGCCGGGTTCTCGCAGACGAATATCCGCGGGCAGGAAACCCGGATCGGATGGGCGGCCAGCTGGTGCAGGGTCACCTGGAAGGGCGTGCCGTACCGCGCCGCGCCGGTCAGCCACTCGCCCAGCCCCTCCCCCTCCGCAGGCAGGTTCAGCACCAGGACCCGGCTGGCCAGGTCATCGACCAGGACCCCGGCCCGGTCCCACAGGTCCCGCCGCTCCGCCGCGGACCCGGGACGCGGGACGCCGGCCCGGAGGGCGAGGGCCCGCAGCGACGAGCGTGCCCGGCCCCGTGCCGTGGTTGAGCGCCTTCGTGTCCCCGGTGATGCTGCGCGGCCAGTGCAGGCAAGGCGATCGGCCCAGCGCCCGCCGGCCCAGCACCCGCCGGCTCACCGCCCCCGGACGTCCATCCAGGAACTCCAGCACCCTGGATCGCCTGCTCAAGCAGCCCGGCATCGCCCTGGGTGGCCAGCCGGGTCAGCGTGCCGTCCTGGCGCAGCTCACCCAGCCACTGCCGGTACCAGTCACAGGCCAGATAGAGCGGGCTCGCCTCAGCCAGGGCGACCAGCTCGGCCCGTGAAGCAGCCAGCGAGGCCGCCGCCACAGGCCGGTTCCGCAGCGGCCCGCCCAGCACCGTCAGCAGCGGCAGCCAGCCCGTGGCCTGTCGCGCGGCGGACCGCGGCGTCGAGGATCTCCAGCGACACGGTCAGCCGCTTGGTCCCGGCAGGCTGGTGCACGCCGGTGATGCCGATGATCGCCTTACGCTCGGCGTCGTCTGGGTCGGCGACGCTGATCCGCCCGGCCAGGCTCCCGCCGGTCCGCTCCAGCGACCTGCGGGCGGCGGCCAGCAGCCGCCGGTACTCCCGCGCCCCGTAGCGGATCGACGCCACCGCTCACCCGGCGTCCTCGTCGCTCTCATCGTCGCGTCCGCCGTCCCCGCCATCGGAGCCGCCGGTACCGGGGCCCCCGCCGCCGGAAGCCCCGGCACTCAGCTCCAGCACATCCCCCACACCCGCGGGCACATACCGGCTCGGCCGGAACCCGAGCAGCTCCGCGGCCAGTTCCTCATTGCCCGCGAAACCCGCACCCGCGTCCAGCAACTGCTCCCCGTCCCACAACGCGAGCAGCGCCGACAACGTGTGGGAGGCCTTGTCGTGCTGCAGGTCGTAATGCGCGACGACCGGCACGGTCGGGTACGTGACCCACAGGTCATGCCCGGTCATGAACAGGTCCAGGTCGAACTTGACGGTCAGCCCGAGCAGTTCCGGCTTGAACGTGTCGTCGATCCCGGCGAACGCCTCGTCCAGCGCGATCAGCCGCGGGCAGTCAGGCTTGGAGGAGGAGTACAGCGCGTTGGCCGCGGCGAACAGCGGCAGGTGGATCGCGGCGGACTTCTCCCCGCCGGACATCTCGGAATGCTTCTTGCGGGTCAGCCGCTCAGGCGGGCGGCCCGGCTGCAGCAGCCGCAGCTCGAACGCGTGCCAGGACCGGTAGTCCAGCACCGAGCCGAGCACTTCCCGGTAGGTGTCGCGGGGATTCGCGGCCCGGTGGTCGTGGATCATCGCGCGGAGCAGGCCGCGCAGCTCCGCCAGCCCGTCCGCGCCCAGGCCGGCGGCGTCCCGGTCGAGCAGCCGGGACACCCGGGCCTGCTGGTCGGTGAGCTTGTCGGAGCGGACCCAGCGGATCCCGACGGCCATGCCGGACGACATCGGCTTGGACCGGGTGTCGGCGTCCATCTGGTCCACCAGGTCCCTGGCCGCCAGCACCCGCGAATGGATCTGCTGGGCCAGCGCGGTCAGCAGCGAATCCTCCAGCACCGTCCGTTCCCGCTGCTCGAGCAGGATGCCCTGGTTCTCCACATCCTCCGCGATCTTGCGGGCGAAGCTGGCCGCGGGCACCCGGCCCTCGCTGGTCACCACGTCCACGAAGAACGGCGCGTCCCCGGCCAGGTCGGCCTGGTACCCGTCCTCGCCGGACTTGAGCGAGGTCTCGAAGTCCCGGTACGCGGTCCACATCCGGTCCACGGTGCCCTTCAGCACCCCGTCGGTGACGGCGCGCCCGGCGCGGGTCGCGGCCGTGAACGCGTCCAGCACGATCCCTGCGGCTCCGGGCAGCACCTCCCGGATCACCTGCCCCGGATCGGCTGCGTCCCGGGCCGCCTCGTCCCCCGCCATCAGCCGGTCCGCCAGCTCGTCCGCAACCCGCTGCGCGTCAGGCCACTGCGCAGCAGCCGGCCACGGGGCGCTCTCGGTCACCTCCAGCAGCGGCCGCAGATCTGGCTGCGTGTAGGGCTCGAACGCGGCCGCCTGCGTGACCAGCTCACCCATCGCCGCCGCCAGCGCACTGCGGCCGTGCGACAGGTCCCGCTCCGCCCCCACGACCGTGTCGTGCGCGCCGTTCTGCCGGACGCCGGCCGCCTTCCGGTCAGCCCGGGCGGCCGTCAGGCGGTGCTCCAGATCCAGGATCTCGTCCCGGATCTGCTCGTACTCCGAGCCGCTGGCCCGCTCATCGACGCTGAGCTTCTCCGCGGCGGCGACGTACAGCGCCTGGTTCTCCGCCAGGAGCTCAGCGGCTTCGGCGTTCTCGTTGGTAAGGCGGCTGATGCGGTCAGACCGTTGGTGAAGATCTTTCCCGGCGCCAGCCAGCTCCCCGCGGGCGCGGACCAGTTCGTCGGCCGCGCGCGCGAAGTCGGCTGACCGCACGCTCGACCGCGTCCAGCTCGCCGGCGATGGCGGGCAGGCCCCGGTCCGCGGCGGCGTGCCGGAGCCGCCGGGCCCGGGCGTCCAGCTCGGCAACGGCCCCGTCCAGGGTTTCCTGCGCCCCGGCGAGCCGGGTGCGCGCCCCGGTCCGCTGCCCCTCCGCGCTGGTGACCTGGCCGAGCGCCTCGGTCACCGCCGCGGTCCTGGGCAGCTCCTGCTGCGCGCGGCCCAGATCCGCCAGCAGGTCCGCCGCCCGCTGCCGCTGGGCCGCCAGGTCCTCCCGCTGGCGGCCCAGGTCCGCGATCAGCTGGTCCAGCTCGGCGAGCCGGGCGCGGCGGCGGCTGGCCCGCGCGGTCGCCCCGATGAACTCCGGCGACGGCCTTGGGCCGGGCGCCCAGCTGCAGCCCGGAGCGGTACTGCGCCCGCAGCGTGATCATGGCGGCGCCCGCCGCGCCGGTCCCGCCAGGCTCCCCGGCCGCCCCGCCCCCGTCCCCCAGCGGAAAGATCGTCCGCAACGACAACCGACCGCAGCACTCCCTCCACCACGGCCGGGGGGACCAGATCCTGCTGTTCGGGGACGAGCACGTCGGCCAGGGTCCGGCCGTGGGGCCGCGCCCCGGCCGGTGCGGCCAGGAGATACCCGTCGGCCTCCGCCGCCGCGACCGCCGCCGAGGTCAGCGCCGGGTCGGGATGGATCCAGGCGGTCAGCAGGCCCGCCCCGTACAGCGCGCCCTCGATCGCGGCGGCGGCCTCGCCGGTGAGCCCGTCGGCGAACCGGACCAGCTGCCAGAGCGGCGCGCCTGGGACGCCCCGCGCGGGCGGCGGGCCGCAGGTCGGAGGCGGGCGGCGCGTCGTCGTGCTCGCTGGCGATCTTGTGCCGTTCCGTGGTCCGCGCTTCCTGCTCGGCGGCGAGCTGGGTCTCGGCGCTGGTGAGCTGCTCCCGGCGGCTGATCAGCGTGTCGGCGCGCGGCTGGGTGAGCGTGGTGAACGTCTCGGTGAGCGTGGCCGCGTCCGGCTCGCCGGCCCGGCCCAGGGCGGCTTCGAGCGCGCCGAGGCCAGGCTCGTCGAGGATCGCGGAGGGCTGGTCACCGGCCCACCGGGTGGCCCATGTGCGCAGCTGCCCGGCCACGTCCGCGCGGGCGGCGGCCAGTCCCTGCTCCGCGACCCGGCAGGCCTGGTCACAGTCGTCGAGGGCCTGCCGGGCCTTGCCCAGTTCGGTCTCGGCGAGCGTGCGGGCCTGCCCGGCCTCGCGCACCGAGGCGAGCCGGGCCCGGACCTCGGCGATGTCGTCGCGCCGGGCGGTGACCCGGGCCTTGGCCGTCATGGCCAGGTCGGCGCCGGTGTCCGCGGGCTCGCCGTCGCGGAGCAGGCCCGCGCCGGCCGCCGACTCGGTCAAGCGCGTCCAGGTGCCGCCCGACGGCGCGGCCCAGCTCGTCCCGGCGGGCGGCCACGGCGTCGGCCTCCTGCTGCAGGCTGTCGACGTTGGTTCGGGCCGAGGCCAGCCGCTGCTCGATCCTGGGCGAGCCGGGTCTTGTCCTGCCTCCAGCTGGCTGCGGCGCAGCGCGAGTTTCTCGTGATCTTTGTAGGCGTCCCGGTCCTTCAGGGCCGACAGCCTTGCCTGGAAGGTATCGACGCTGATCCGGGCCGATTCCCCGGCTTCCTTCGCCTGCTGTTCCTGCCGCCCGGCCGCCGCCGCTTCACCGGCGGCGGTGATGATCGCTGCGACGTGACCGGCGGCGGCTGTGATCCGGGCGGTGAGCTGGTCGGCCTGGTGGCGGGTGTGGGCCCGGAGGTAGGCGGTGTACTGGGTGAGGAAGGCGCGGACCGCCGCGTCGGCGGCGGCCAGGTCGTCGTACTGCTTCTGGACGGCGGCCAGGTTCTCGAAGTCCCGCGCGGCCTGCTCGACGAGGTCCTCGTCGACCGGGCTGAGGCCAGCGGACAGCGTGGCGGACACCTTGACCGGGTCGAGGTCCTTGGCCAGCAGCGGCCGGCGCAGCGCGATCAGCAGGTCCAGCAGCTGGGTGTAGCGTTCCCGGCCCAGGCCGAACAGCCGGGTGTCCACGGCGTCCTGGTAGGCGCCGCGCCGGTCACCGAAGGAGGCGTCGCGGCCGAGGATGGCGGTGAGCTGCTTGGCGGTCAGCGGGCGGGAATCCGCCGACAGCAGGCCGAAGTCGATGCCCATCCGCTGGCCGGTGATGAAGAACGAGGGCCGGGCCCGCTCCCAGTTCTTGTGCGCGGTCAGGCCGATGACCAGGGTGACGGTTTCCTGGCTTGCGCCGGGCCCCGTCGGCGCTCGGCCGGGGTCGTGCGGGCTCGGTGGTCTCCGTCGGCTCGGCGGCGCGGCCGAACTCCATCCACACGTAGCCGTGCTCGGCGTCCTGGCCCCGGTAGAGCAGGTTGGCCTTCATGGTGCGGTTCTCGCCGCTGAACGGGTCGAGCCGCCGCGCGTCCAGGCCGCCGTCCAGGACGAACGGGAACAGGACTTCGAGGGCCTTGGTCTTCCCGGAGCCGTTGTGGCCGCGCAGCGCCAGCCGGCCGCCGGCGAACACGAACTCCTCGTCGAAGTAATCCCAGAGGTTGATGATCCCGGCCCGGGTCGGCCTGAACCGGGCTGACTCGACTCGCGGCGGCGGCGCGACGGCGCCGTGGGTGGCAGTCACGCCGATCCCTCCACGGAGTGCTGAACAGGTCGAAGGCGCCCTGGCCGTCACGGCGGGCGCTGTCGGGGAGCGCGGCGGTGATGTTGCGGTAGCGGGCCGCGGCGGGCAGGATCAGCGCCCCGCCGGGCAGGCAGCCGGATGAGCCGCAGGTCATCGAGGAGCCGCAACGCGGCGGCCAGCAACCCCTCCTGGTCGTGCTGCCACTGGGCGGTGAACGAGCCCGCGCCGAAGTCGGTATAGAGATCGGCGAGCATGCCCGCCAGCCGGGTCCGCTCCACGAACGGGGCCTGCAGCGGCGCGGGCCGGCGGCCCCGGCGTCGGCGGCGTGCTCGGCACGGCTCGCTCGACGCCGGCTCGCTCGGCGCCGGCTCGCTCGCCCGGCCGGGCTGGTGCGCGGGCCGCGTCCTGGTCGTCGCCGGTTCCCCCGGCCGGGCGCCCGGCGTCGATCCGGCCGAGCAGGGCCTGCTGGTCGTCCTCGGCCGTCGGCACCGGCAGCCGGGTCAGTGCCGGGCCGTCGCCGGGGTCCTCCAGCAGGTCGGCGACCTTGGCCAGCAGCAGGCCGGCGGTCCGGTTGACCGCACCGCCCCGGCCGGGGAACCGCTGGTCGGTGAACGAGCCGGTGGGGTCGGCCAGCAGCACCCCCTCGGCCCGCCGCTCCACGACGAGGCCGGTGAGCCGGGCCAGGTTGTCGGCCAGGTCGGTGCTGCGCAGCGCGGCGGCCGTCTCCCCGTCGAGGGTGGCGTAGTAGGCGACCGGGTGCTCCAGCAGCAACCGGCGGGCCCGGCGCGCGGCCGCTTCCCGCTGGGCCGAGCGATGCGCGCTGATGTCGGCCACATCGAGCAGCCCGGCCGCGCCCGCCAGGTGCTGGATCGGCCGCGCCGGGCGGAACAGCGCGGCGCAGATGTCGTGGTCGATGTCGTAGAGGGCGTCGCCCCGGTCGGTGTCCCGGGCCCAGTTCTCCGCCGACCCGTCGGACAGCCGCAGCGCGCCGTGGTCGGCCAGCCAGTCCAGCACGTCCACGACGGCACGTTTGTGCTCGGTGATGGTCGCGTCGAAGCCGAGGCCGCCGATCGCGTTGGCGGTGGGGGCGAACGCGCGGACCAGGTCGGCCAGGCTGATCTCGATCCGGGACCGCTGGAAGACGGCCAGCACCAGGCACAGGTAGGCCAGGCGGCGCCGGTCGAACGGCCGGCCGCTGCGCGCCGCGAACACCGACCGCTGGGTGTCGTCCACCGTGTCCAGCCGCCGGACCAGCCGGACCTGATGCGCGGTGGCGATCAGCGTGTACCCGAGCAGCGCGGCGAAGTCCCGGGCCATCAGGTCGGCCCAGCGCAGCACCGTGGCGAGGGCGCCCGCCCGGGGTCGTGATGCTGTTATCAGGTCGTTGGTGAGCACGAGGCGGACCGCGTGCTGGTAGGAGCCGAGGTCGCTGGGCGCGACGCCGCGGGCGGCGGTCAGCTCAGCCATCGTGGCCGCCCGTCAGTGCTGCACGGCGGCGGGCGGGGGCGACGTCGAGCCGGAGGCCGGGCAGGTGCAGCACCCCGTGCGCGGTCCGCACCGCGCAGCCGTCCGGTGACGGCACCAGCCGCATCACCATCACGTCGTTGCCGCCCGCGCCCCCGGTGATCCGCCCGGCCACCACCGTCCTGGCCTCCAGCGCCCTGGTCAGCAAGCGTCAGCAGCACCCGCGTCTGGCGCTCGTCGAGCACCCGGTCCCCCAGCCCTGATTGGCCACCCAGCCCCGCGTCGAGCAACTGCCGGGCAGCGTCCTGCTCGGCCGCGCGCCGCGCCGCCTGACGGCGCCGCAGGTCGGCCCGCACCCCGTCGCGGGCCTGCAGCCGCTGCGGCACGCCTGGCGTCGGCGCCTTGCCCCGGCGGAACAGCGTGACCGCGACCTCCACCCCCGGTGCGTCGTCCCAGGACAGCCGGGGTGAGATCAGGTCGCTGTCCTCGTGCACGCCGCCCAGGTGCCGGGCCCGGCGCAGCCCGAACGCCGCACCCACGAGCGCGTGCGCGGCGTCCTCGTCGGCGGCGTCGAACGCCCAGGCGGCCAGGTGCCGCAGCTGGGTGGCCCGGTTGACCCCGCCGCGCTGGGCCTCGGTGATCTGGCGGAGCAGCGCGATCACGCTGGACACCCCGGCCCGGGTGGCCGCGGCCAGTTCGGCGGCCCGCGATCCCTCGCCGTCGGCGGTGAACCAGGCCCGGACCGCCGCCCAGCGGCGCCGCCAGTCGTCGAGCACATCCTCGTACCGCATCAATGGGCGTTCATCCGCCTCGGCGGCCCGGTTCAGCAGCGTGGCGAGCCCCGTCGCCTCGACCTGGGTGACCGCGAGCGGTCAGCCGGGGCAGGTAGCGGTCCAGCTCCGCCATGAAGTCGCCCATATGCGCCAGGAGCGCGTGCTTGTAGCGCAGGAACATCTCCGGCGAGGCCTCGGTGGACCGCGTGATGTCGCCCAGCGTCAGGTGGAACCGGGCCGACCGGCGGGCCATGTCCTCCATCACCCGGTCCAGGCTGGCCAGCCGCCGCACGACCTCGTCGCCGTCCCCGGCCCGGTTCGCCTCGGCCAGCCCGCTCAGGTCGCGCAGGATGTCCGAGAACACCAGCCGGGACAGGTTCGCGTCCTGTACCCGGGCCGCGAGCACGCCCTCGACCGCCGTGTACGCGCGGTGGCCCAGCTCGCTGAACTGGTAGACCGACTGCCGGTTCCGGTAGCGGGCCAGGCTGCCCGCCCGCGAGGCATCCTCCAGCCGGTGCAGCAGCCCGTCGTCGGTGAGGTTGTCCAGCCGGTCCCGCAGGCTGGTCAGGTTGCGGGGAACGCTGTCGTGATGGGCGGCGAGTTCGGCCAGGACTCCTCCGCGACGTCGTCCGTGTGGGCCTGCGCGACGTGGGCGGCGCGGAGCCGGTCCAGGGCGCGCAGGACCCAGAGGTAGGCGAGATAGTCCTCCCGCCGGGTAAAGCCGAACAGGCGGAACCTGTCGCTGACCGCCAGCGCGTCGAGGTTGAACGGGTCAGCCTGGTCATCGGGGATCGCCATCGCGACGAGCCGCTCCCTGTCCACATGGCCGTCGGGGCTTGCGTTTCCCATGATGGCATCCCGCTGTGGGTGCTCGGGTGCGGCTGCCGCGATACACCAGGCTGACCACGCAACTTAGCGACGGAAGGCCTCGTCAGCGTGGTTCGTGTCCTCGGCAACTACGGAGCATGAACCGTCGTGCAAGGCCACGAAGGCGAGGGCCACCGCGCTTGCGGAAGGCTAGTCTTGCGTAGTGCCTGACCTGGACGACTATCTGGACCTGACGGTCAGTCAGGCGCGTGACCAGTACAGAGCGCTGGTGTCGCGGCGGCCAGTATCAGGCAAGCAGGTGATCTTCTCGCCGGTGGAGACGCTGCTGTGCCTCGCCGCCTCTTTCGTGGTCAATCCACGCCAGTTTGGCGGTGCGAACCTCCACCGGGTCCCACAGCCGGTACCGGAGCTGGCGCGCCTGTTCTCCCGGTCGCCATCGAGCGTGCTGGAGAAGATGCGCAACCTCAACGGTTCCCGCCCTCATGGCGCCAAGTGGGACGTGCTGGCTGGTGCGAAACTCCGTGACGAGCCGGACACTTCAGCCGTATCTACCGCATACTCATAGGAGCCGCACGCGCACGAGGGTATCGGCAGTGACCAGCTGCCCGACTTCCTCGGTCTAGGGAACGGCGGCGAGCTGGCTCTGCTGGGCCAGGAAGAACTTGACCTGTCCGTCGTCGAGGAGGTTATGCGGGGCGTGATCACACGCATCACGGCGGAGGGCGACTGGAACGACCGAGACACCGAGCAGATCGTGCTCGGTGCCGTCCGCGTCGGGCAGCATGTGTTCGCCCGGAATGTAATCGCCAATTGTGGGGGCCGGTGCGTGTTCTGCGGATTCATGTCGCCGCCAGCGCCAGACGGCAAGCGCATGCTCCTAGCCGGGCACATCAAACCGTGGAAGGACAGTTCCTCACGTGAGCGGCTCGATCCCCGTAATGGATTGGCAGCCTGCCCCGCCCACGACGCCGCGTTTGACAAGGGCATGATCACTGTGAACGGCGGGCTGCGCATCCATCTCGCTAGATCGCTAGCTGACGCTGTTCAGGCCGACGCGCTTGCCAGGCAGTTCTATGGGCGTCCGCCCCTTCGTGAAGTGCTGTTGCTCCCTCCTGGCGCTCAGATGCCTGCGCGTAAGTACCTCGACTGGCATCGCGACGAAAGTCTTCGCTCTATGACACCACCAGTGAAGCGAATGCCGTAGCTAGCCGTGGACTTCGCGCCAGGCGGTTCGGGGGCGCAGCCGACAGCAGCGGCCGAACTCCTCGGCGATCTCACGGTGACTCAGACCCACCAAGAGCCGTGCCAACATAGGTTGGCAGATACCACCCAAGCACTCAGTCCGGAAAAAGGTTAAGTGATAGCCTTGAACCTTCTGCCGCATTAATTCAGCTGACAGTTGAGATTTTATGATGTTAGCCATTTAGGGTCACACGCCGCCATGTGGAAGTCCGGGGTAGCCTTACCGCTGGCCAGGCAGAATCGTCAGTGTGACGAATCCTCGGCCGGGCCTGCACGTGACGCGGCAGAATGCTCCGGCAGCCGGGAGAGCTGCTTGGGGGGCCTGTGAGATCTGCGCCTGATTCACCGGACATCGTCCGGTGAAGATCATCGATGACCGGGTTCGGCTGTCAGCCAGTGACGTGGCCAACTTCCTGGCGTGCCAGCATCTGACCCGGCTGGACCTGCTGAGGGCACGGGGTGAACTCGATCCCCCGTATGCGTTCGACGTCGGCTTTCAGGACCTTGTGGCACGCGGGGAAGCTCACGAGAGGACTGTGCTCGACGCAGTTCCGTGCCGAGGGCCGTGAGATCGCCGAGATTGGCGACGGACTCGGAAGCCGGCGCCGCGCAGGCCACGCTGGAGGCTGTCCACGGTGGCGCCGAGGTGATCTACCAGGGTGTGCTGCTGCAGGAGGAGGCGCCCGGATGAGCCGGCGCTGCTGGGCCGCCCGGATTTTCTCGTCCGGGCCGACCTGCTCGCCGCACCGGACGATGAGCCCGGCCTGCGGGGATTCACTATGAGGTGGTCGACGCCAAGCTCGCCCGGTCCGCCAAGGGGCGGGCGGTGGCGCAGACCGCGTTCTACTCGCATCTTCTCGCCGGCCTGCAGGGCGTCCGGCCGCGGTGGATGCACCTGGCGCTCGGCACCCGGGAACTCGCGTCGTTCAAGGTCGGTGACTACGCCGCATTCGAGCGGCAGACGCGGCGCAGTGCTGGGCGGCTTCATCGCCGCTGATCCGGGTGAGAATCCGCCGTCTGACCCCTACCCGGACCCGGTGGAGCACTGCGCTATCTGCCGGTGGAGCGAGTTCTGCGCTGCCCGCAGGCGCCGGGACGACGACCTGTCCCTGATCGCCGGGATCACCAAGGGGCAGCGGCGGGCACTGAAGGCGGCCGGCGTCTCGACCAGGCGCGGGTTCGCCGGCCTGGCCGGCCTGCCCGCCGTGAGCCGGGTGAGCCGCGGGTCTCTGCAGCGCATCCAGGTTCAGGCGCGATTGCAGGTGGCCAGCGAGGACGACGGGCAGATCCGCTACGAGCTCCTGGAACCCGAACGCGACGCCGCGGGGGCCATGGTGGCGAACCGGGGGCTGCTCGGGCTGCCCGAGCCGGCGGCCGGTGATCTGTTCTTCGACATCGAGGGGGCGCGGTACTACTCCGAGGACAGCAAGGAATTCGGGCTGCAGTACCTGTTCGGCATCATCGACACCGCCGACACCGACGACGCCGGTCGCCGCGGTACACGCAGATCTGGGCGTTCGACCGCGCGGGTGAGAAGCGGGCGTTCGAGGAACTGATCGACTTCATCACCGAGCGCCGCGAGCGTCAACCCTGGCCTGCACGTCTACCACTACAACCACTACGAGCCGACGTCGGTTGACCACCTCACCGAACTGCACGAGACCCGCCAGGAGGCGGTCGGCCGGCTGATGGGCCGGTTCGCCACCCGCGAGGACGAGGTCGACGACCTGTTCCGGCTCGGCGTGTTCGTGGACCTCTACCGGGTCGTGCGGCAGGGGATCCAGGCCGGCGTGGAGAGCTATTCCATCAAGCGGCTCGAGCCCCTGTGCGGATACCACGGCAGGTGGACCTGCGCGGAGGCGACGCGCAACCTGATCGCGTTCGAGACCGCGCTCGAGGACGCCACAGCACAGAAGCGCCGGTGAGCAGCGGCGGATCGTCGCCGGGTACAACGAGGACGACTGCCGGGCCACCCTGGCGCTCCGCGACTGGCTGGAAGAGCGCCGCAGCAGAGCTGGCCGGGCGGCTGGGTGAGGACCTGCCCCGCCCGGCCGTGGCAGAGGACGCACACGCCACCGAGGATCCCGACGTCACCCGGATCAAGGCCGCCTTGCTGGCCGGCGTGCCCGCGGACCCGTCCGGGCGGACCGGAGAGCAGCAGGGCGAAGGCGCTGCTGGCCGATCTGCTCGACTGGCACCGGCGCGAGGCCAAACCGGCCTGGTGGCGGTACTTCTACGTCCGCACCCTGAGCCCGGCAGACCTGATCGGCGAGCCGGACGCGCTCGGCGGCCTGGCGGGCGGCGGGATCGTCACCAGGTGAAGAGGTCGGTCGTGCGGCGTTTCTCCTTCCCGCCGCAGGAACACGGGTTCTCCGCCGGGCAGACCGCGTTCGATCCGTCACCGAGCAGGGCTGGACGGTCTGGGCGGTGGACGATGAGCACGGGACGATCGACCTGAAGATCGGCAAGGACTACGCCGGGCCGCTGCCGGCCGCGCTGGTCGAAGGCGGCCCGATCGACACCCGGACACAGGCGCAGCGCCTGCGCGACCTCGGCGACCGGGTCGCCCGGGACGGCCTGAACGGCCGGGACGCGGCAACCGCGCTCCTGCTGCGGCAGCGGCCCGCCGGCGGCAGCCTTGCCGGTGGGCCGTTGCGCCGTGACGGTGAAACCGCGACCGAGGCAGCGATCCGGCTCGTCCCCGCGCTGCGCGATTCCTATCTGCCCATCCAGGGACCGCCCGGGACCGGGAAGACGTTCACCGCAGCCCAGCAGATCCTCGAGCTCACCAGCCAGGGCCGCACGGTCGGCATCACCGGCCCCTCGCACGCGGTCATCCACAACCTGATCGACGAGGTCTGCGAGCACGCCGCCGACCGCGGAATAGCGCTGCGCATCGGGCAGCGGGCAGACAAGGACAACCCCTATCCTTCATCCAGACGCGGCCAGAATGACCTACGACAAGCTGGAGCAGGCTCTGGCCGACCACGAACTGGACGTGGCGGCAGGCACCACCTGGATGTGGTCACGCGAGCAGTTCGCAGGCAGCGTCGACACGCTGTTCGTCGACGAGGCCGGCCAGATGTCCCTGGCCAACGTCCTGGCCGTCGCCGGCGCGGCACGCAACCTCGTCCTGCTGGGCGATCCGCAGCAACTCGCCCAGCCCAGCCACGCCACCCACCCGCCGGGCGCCGGCGTCTCGGCACTGGAACACATCCTGGGCGACCACGCGACGATGCCCGGCGACGCGGGGCTGCTCCTGGACAGGACCTGGCGGATGCACCCGCAGCTGTGCCAGTTCACCTCCGAGGTCTTCTACGACGGGAAGCTGACCTGCGTGGAAGGCCTCGAGAACCAGGAGATCCTCGGTGATCTCCCGCCGTCGGGGTCGGGCCTGCGGGTCCTCGCGGTGCCGCATGAGGGGAACACGAACGCCTCCCCGGAAGAGGCCAGCGCAGGTCGCCCGCCTCGTCCGCGACCTTGTCGGCCGCCAGTGGCATGACCAGTACGGCGAGCCGTTCACCCTCGGCCCCGCCGACATCCTCGTGGTCACCCCCTACAACGCGCAGATCAGGGCGATCCAGGACGCGCTGGCTGAGACCGGCTGCCCTGACGGAGTACGGGTGGGGACCGTGGACAAGTTCCAGGGACGCCAGGCGCCGGTCGCCATCTACTCGATGGCGACATCGTCTGCCGACGACGCGCCCCGCGGCATGGAATTCCTCTACGACCCCCACCGGCTGAACGTCGCGACCTCACGGGCCCGGGCCATGGCGATCATCGTGGCCAGCCCGGACCTGGTCCGGGTGTCCTGCCGGACACCACGCCAGATGCTCCTGGCCAACGCCCTGTGCCGAGCCTGGGAATCGGGTGAGCGAGTTCACGGCTATGGCGTGGACGCGCGGACCTTGTCTTGAGTAGAGCTAGCGAGAAATGGGCTGCAGCGCAACGTAGATGCTCTTGCCGCGGCTGCTGGGATCGTCAGCTATTCCGCGAATACCGCTGTGTAAGTCCATCAGAGCGTCCAGGAGAGCCAGGCCGCGGCCTTGTTCGTCGTCGGTCGTGATCTTCTGAGTGATCGGCCGACCTGGGCCGTGGTCGTGGACTTCTAGCCAGAGGTCGCCTTCCTCGGTGTAAGCGAGGCGAACGGTGATGGGGCCGACGCCGTGGCGGAGGGCGTTGGTGGTTAGTTCGCTGACGATGAGTTCGGCCAGGTCGGTGTGCGTGGCTAGCCCCCAGTCGGTGAGGGCTTTGCGGGCTCGTTCGCGGGCGCGGGAGATCTCGGAGGGGTGGCGGCGCAGGCGGTAGGTGGCGGTCAGCTCGCTGGTCATGAGCGGCTGGCCTTCGCACGCTCGGCGGCAGTTAATGGGGCCGGATCTGGAGCCGGGCTTTCGGCGGGCAAGAGCGATCACGTCCTTGTGGGCGGGTCAGAGTGAGTACTGGACTCGCCCAGAGTGACAACGCAGTGATCGCTGGAGCACTCCCTGGGGTGGGAGCGTCCCGCCCGACAGTGGTCAGTCGGAGCCGGCGGGGAGGTCGCGCAGGTCGCGGACGATGGTCTCGCGGGTGAAGTCTTCGATCTGCTCGTCGAGTTCTGTGGCTTGGGGAGCGCCCTGGTAAGGGTTGCGGGCTAGTTCCGCGCGAACTCTGGTGAGGCGCTGCGGAATCGCGCTGATCCGCTGGCCTGGAGGGACGGCAAGTGCTGGGCCCGAGAGCCGCGGCGGCAGCATCGAGGCGTCCGGCGCGGAGCAGGGCCGTGGCCAGGTCCACATGAGCAAGGGCGACACAGCCGTACCCGAACTGCTCCCCTGGTCCGGGCCGGCTGCGTAGAGTTCGGTCGCCCGTTGCAGTTCCTCGATCGCCACCGACTGGCCCTGCGGGATCTCAATGAGGCCAGAGCCGGCCATGTAGTGCTGAGTGGCACTTGAGAATCCGAATTCTCCGCCGATCTCCAGGAGATCGTCCTGGTGAGCCCGTTCTCTGGCCTCAGTCGCGGATTCGATTGCCCGTCTGGCCGTCGTGGCGTCGCCCAGCCGCGCGGCGGCCCGCCCGTATTGCAGATACAACTGCGCGGCGTTAGGTCCGTCAGCGAGGTAGCGCAGCCCGCTCTGAGCGAGATCCCGGCTCTGGCGGGGACGGTCCCAGTAGGCGATGCCCGCGAGTTCCAACCTCAGGTGCGCCATCAGCGGGCGATGGTCGATGGCCGTGGCGTACGCCCAGGCGGCCCGGACCAGTTCCTCGCCAGCTTGCTGGTAGCCCAGGTCACTGGCCGCGACGGCCATCAAGCAGTTGAGGGCGCCCAGCAGGAAGTACAGCTCGGTCTGATCGCGCGGCCACAGCTGGCGGTCCAATGCCGCGTAGATCCGGCTGCGGAGCCGGCGCATCTCGCGGAACATCGGGAACGGTTCCGCCGTCATCAGCTCGGCCGAGAGCCGGACTACGTCGGCGCGGAGTTGTTCGAGGGTGGCGTCGCCGATGTCGCGGCGTTCGGCTTGCTCGGCGTGATCACTGCCTTCGTGGGCCGCCATCAGGACCTCTCGCTCGATCCCGGCACGGGCTGTTAAACCGGGCTCTGGCTTTCCACGGTAGGGGATGGCTGGCCGCGCGGACAGGGGTTGTTTCGGCGCAGGTGGTGCTGGTGGGTGGGGTGGCTGGGGCGGACGGTTTTCGTTGCGGAGATTGTGAATTTCCTGGCTGTAGGTGTCGAGGATGAGCAGGTCGGCGGGAGGGAGTTGCTCGCGGTCTGCCAGGTCGATGAGGTCGCCGGCGGTGCAGCCGTAGACGCAGGCGAGCAGGGCCAGCAGGTAGGGCGAGGGGCGGCGGCCGGACGGCTGCGGGCCGGGGCCGGGCCAGTTCTCGTGCTCGCACAGGTGCGGGGCGGTCATGCTGGAGATGCCGCCGGGGTCCAGGCCCACGGTGCCGGTGTAGGCGTTGATCTGGGCGGCCGCTTCGCGCAGGCTCCAGCCGTGGGCTTCGCGCCAGGCGGCGCGGGGGCGCAGCCGGTAGCGGCGGGCGAACTCCGCGGCGATCTCGCGGTGGCCCAGGCCCAGGGCGCGCATCTTCTCGCGTAAGGCGCGCTTCTCGGCCGGCAGGGTGATCCGGACGATCGGCATCGTGGTTGCCTCCTGCGGACGGCGCGGGCGGGACCGCGGACAGGATCAACCGTAATTGGATGGTGGCGTTCCGCAACTTCTTAGCTGGGGCGATGGGAACGTGATCAGCTCCCACGGGAACGGCGCCGGTGTCTGGAGTGGTGAGGCGGCAGGTCATGGCCAGGATTGGCGGCGGGAACGAACGTGCCGGGCGCGGGGAATCGATACGACTGGCGGCGGGAGCCTTGAGCGCGCGGCGGCCGCTAAGGAGGAGCCACTGACTCTAGGAGGAACCACCGACAACTTCGACACCGTCACGGCTGATCTCCGCGAACAGAACGCTCTGGCGGCGCAGCTGGTCGGCCCATAGGAAGGTGGACATTTCCAGAATCTGGAGCGGATTGCCGGTCCACCCGTGGACAAGCCCGCGCAGCTGGTGTCCTGACGCTGCCACCTGGCCAGCTGGCGGTCCGTGAGCTGCACTGCCGTGAACTCCTCAGCAAGACCAGCGACCGCATCCACCTCACTCGCCACGCATCGTCGTAATGATCGCCGGCAACGCGAGGACCACTCCGCCGGACGGCCCGGCGTGGAGAGCGATCACCGGGTCGATTCCGCGGGATAGTGGATGCGTGACCTGCACTCCGGCGGACTCCAGCAACTGCAACCCGTCGCGGAAACCTGCGTGACCTGGCACGAGCACGCCCGGCTGCTCGCCGCGCAGGTCACCCACCCGGCGTCGCGCTGGCGGGCGGCGGTGGAGGAGGTGCCGCGGCATATGCTCGTGCCACGCTGGTGGTCACTGTCGGAGGGTCGGATATCCGACGGCGAGGTCGTCTGGACGCTGCAGGACGGGCCAGCGGATCCCGGGCGCTGGCTGGAAGCGGCTTATGCGGACCGTTCGCTGGTCACGCAGGTCGGCATCTCGCACGCAGACCACGCCGTGGCTGGTGATCATCCGACCGGCGTGCCGACGTCGTCCTCGACGCTCCCAGGGCTGATCGTGCGGCTGGCCCAGCACGCATACCTGGCTGATGGCACCGACGTCTTGGACGTGGGCACGGGGTCTGGGTACGGGTGCGCCTTGCTGACGGCCCGGCTGGGCGCGGACCATGTCACGAGCGTGGACGTTGACCCGTATCTGACGGCCGCCGCCGCGGAGCGGCTGGACCTGGTGGGGCTGCGCCCGACCGTGCTGGCCCTGGACGCAACCGGCACCCTGCCGGGGACATACGACCGGATCATCGCCACCGTCGCCGTGCGGCCCGTCCCGGCGAGCTGGCTGGCCTCGTTGCGGCCGGGCGGACGGCTCGTCACGACGATCGCAGGGACAGGACTCATCCTCACTGCCGACAAGACCGACGACGGCGGGGCGATGGGAAGGATCGAATGGGACCGGGCCGGCTTCATGGTGAGCAGGCACGGGCCTGGATATCCGCCGCCGCTCTGGGAGCGGAACGAGGCAGCTCGCGACGGGGATGGTGAGCAGATCACCCACGGGCGCTATCCGGTGCTCAATGTGATGGACGCGTGGGAGTTGTGGTCCATGGTCACGGTGCTGGCGCCGGGGGTTGAGCACTACTACTCAGAGGACGGCGACCTGCGGACGGCATGGATGCTGCATCCGGACGGGTCGTGGGCGCGGGCTTCTGCCGCGGGGAACGAAGGGCTGGTGGTGCATCAGAGCGGGGCCCGGCGGTTGTGGGACCTGCTGGATGAGGTCCGTGAGATGTGGCTGCGGGAGGGGTCGCTGCCTATTTACGGGGCCAGCGCCACGGTCACAGCCGACGGCGGGATTCACATGCGGCGGGGACGCTGGCAAGCCACCCTGACCCAGGAGGCGACTGATTAACCGTTGCGCCACCCCCTGGAATGACCTCAGCCAGGCCTCTCGTGACGACGCCCGGTCCGCACCCGGCCAGTCCGGGCGGCGCGGACAGTTCTGGCGGCTGAACTCGCAGCTTGCTGGCGTGCTGGCCACTGCCGATGGCCGCTGTTCGTTCAGTAGCGGCCGACGTCCATCTGGGTCCGCAGCTGGCGGCAGAGGCGGTGCCCGACGCCGCCGATTTCCTGATGGCCCACCGCCCTCTCGCGCCTGTTGCCGAGGGTCTGGCAGCGCATTACTCGGGTATCGCGGCACCACGCCTGCTCGAGATGAAAGCAACCGGGGCCGCAAACCATCGTGCTGGGCCTGCTCTCCCAATGCGCACATACGCCCCACTCGCGATGCGCCATCTCAGGAGCCACGGCGAACTTTCCTCGCGTGGCGGCCGATGCGGTCCTCCAGTATCAACATACGTTCGCACGCGGGCCTGAGTGCCCGCTTCACATGGGCCCAGGCGCCTACTCGACACAGGTCCTGCCGACCCCGTTAAGATCATGGACGGGAGCCATACTGTCGAACTGCAGAGTGAACTGATGAGGGAAGGGATGGTTGACCACAATAGGAATACCCAAAGCTGAGGCGTTACGCCCTTGCCCCGTTTGAAGTTCAGCCTTACTATCATGCATATGTCACCACTTGAGGCGCTGCGCGCAGCCGCCGAAGGCCTCGCACACCACCCGCAAGATCACGGCTGGCGGAATCTTTACGCGTTATTCTTGTACGGGCTCAATAAGCCTGCCATTCATCTAACCGATGCTCTCCTTCAGTCGTACAAGGCAAGGCCCGTAAGCGCCACACATCTGCTGACCTTACTCGGGATATCCCTGAAACGCGAGGCTGCGGAGCAGTTCCCCTGCATAGCTAGTAACGCGCCGCTCAGTCTGCGCCTATCTGTCTTAGAGGAAATCATCCAACGACGCTCGGGCGCTATTTCACCGTTGCTCCTCTCGCGTCAGAACTCCTTCACATGCGCCAGGCGCTTCCTCGTCTCACGGGTAATACTCAGCGCCTACTTCTCGCAGCATAACGAGAAGATCAGATTTGCAGACCTGGGGACTGGTCTCGGGGTCCTTCCGAGGCAGCTCAACTCACGAAGTCAGTATGAACTTTTCGCAGGCGACCTAATGTGGCCAGAAGGGATCCCCGAATTCAAATGCCTCCCGATCGAGTCAGCGCACGGCGTCGATCGCGGGCCGATGCCAGACGTCGAGTGGGTCCGCGCCTGCTATGGGCTCTCTGAGTACTACACGACTCTCTACAACGAGCTTGAAACCAGCCTCCATGATCCGCAAGTCCAAGATACGAAAGTTTCTTATCACGAGTTCGACCTGCTCGACAGGACCGCTCTGGAGACTTTTCTGCGGAATCATCACATCAATGCAATCAATCTGAGCTATGTCCTCTACGAACTCGAGGAAATTAAGAGACGCCAGGTCCTGGAGGTATTGATACGAGAACTCCCCCGGCCGGGGATCATCATCGTCACAGAGCCCCAGGATGAACTTCACCGCGAAGGCTGCGTGGTGGAGGCCTTCGTCAAAGAGAAAGAAGGGCCAGCGACACTGTGCTTCGTTTCGGACGGACACTTCATGGGGTACGTCATCCCGCTCGACGACTACGAGGAATTTATCAGTAACGCTCCTATAGAGTACAATCGCCCCGGCCTGAGGGATCACGATAATGCCGGATAGCCGACAAAGACATGACCAGCCATCGCCAACCAGGCTGAACATACCGCATTGGCTTGGTCTAGTAGCCGGCCTTACCGGAACGATACTTGGCATTGTTGCGAGCTTGTACTCTTCCGGCTTTCGCCAGGCCATATCGTCATCAAGCAAGATTATCGGCCCCACGGTATTTTCAATAGTCTTGGCCACCGTGGTCTCCAGCGCCGCCACTGCTCTTACCTACCGGTGGCTAGTACGGCGCCGCCAGGAACATTCACAAATACTTCCCGGCGAGATCCCCATCGAAGCAGACGTGCTAAGTTTCGTTGTTGACGAACAAGATCTGGTGGTCGGACGTACCTTGCGTTACCTCGAGGCACATCGGGATTCAATCGAACTAGTGATCTTTTTACATGGGCTCGGACTTGACGCAAACGACTTCCGACCCTACATGGCCGAAAGCCGTTATCATTGCGTAGCCCTCACTCAGTATGGATTCAATGCTGAGGAAAAAGACGACGATCATTACAAGCCGATTTCCCTCCAAACCCATGTCCAGTTGCTGGCTTATGCGGTCATCAAGCTGCACAGGATGAATCCACGGAAGCGCATTACCCTGGCTGGCTTCTCTTTCGGGGCAGACATAATATTTCTGCTGCCTACGTTTGCGGACAGGGAGATGCGCAGTCTGCCGTTCGACCACGCAGTGCTACTTGACCCAAATGTGAACCGCTCGACCATGACCATCAGTTCACGTATTGCGAAGGTTGACCATGACCGGCCGTCTACCGAGTTGACTAAGATACTTGAATCCACTGACGATGTCGTGGAGTTTCGCAATCTCTGCGAGTACCTATACAAGATCACAGCCAAGAACTTCGCTCAGATACAACGACACGCAAGCGACATGACCGAGCAATGGGACACCATCTCTTATGAACGCTTCCTAGACCGTCTGGGCCAGGTAGCCGGGCTAGCAAACAGGGTGCACGTAGTGCTCTCTTTTGATTACGAGAAGCACTTCAACGCCATCGCCCGCGGGGCTGTCACTCGCGGGCTTGACCCTGGCAGCTTCGAATGCTCACAAGTAGGTCACTTCGACCTCATAGGGCCGCGCTTCCTGAAGGAGAGACTTGAAGGCTTCTTGTGACTTTCGAACAGCAGGAAATCTGCTTCCGCAATATTACAGGGCCTGAGAAAATACGTCGAGTCCCCTAGTCGAGGCGGGGCTGGCCCCTTGGCGCAGGAGCTCAGAGAGCAGAGGGTAGAACTCACCCGGATTATCTAGCATGACGAAGTGGCCTGCCCTTGCTATGGGATAACTGGAGATACCCCGAAGTTCAGGCAGGAGGTAATCCTTGGTCTCATTTTCCCCATAGACATAAGCGCGGTCATGAAGGGACCTAAAAAGATCGAGGAGCTTGTTGCTATCCGACCATTCGACTAGGGAGCGGGCTGTCTCGTGCAAAGCGCGAGGGTCGGCTGCTGCATACCAACGCGCCCAGGATTGGTCTGGTTCGCGGCCAGAGCACCGGAGGGTGTGGAGGAAATTTCGGTAGCCACTCTTCTTAAAAGTCCCAAATGATTGGTTCGCGGTGGATCGACTTACAATCCCGCAATCCGAGGCTATGAGGTTGCCTTCAACGTTTACGAACATGGCGAGGTCACTGCGTTCCTGCGTGGCGATCAGTCCGACAGCCCCGCCCATGCTATGGCAGACCATAGAGAGCTTCTTCGGGGAAAGCTTTTCCACCAGGATATTTGTTATATCGGCATACGACTGAAGCGAATAGTCCGACGCGTTCAGTCGCTCAGACTCGCCGTGACCTGGTAAGTCAAATGTACATATCGAGAGATCTTGGAGTCCCTCAGCGACGAAAGCCTCATCGAAGCATTCTTTGGCACACCCGAAGCCGTGCAGCAGCACGACAAGATGATCACTTAACGAGCGCAACTTTACCGACAAGCTAATGAGCTTTCCGTCGTATTTGATATCGAAGCGCTCAGAGTGAGTCACGGACTTGTCTCCGTCTCGGTTCCGGACAGGTGCTACAGCCGACTACAGACGCCGCAAGACTACTAAGGGAACAAGTTAGTAATTGCTGCGGCTCAGAGGCGCAGCAAGCCCTAAGCTTCGCAAAAAGGTCAGCGTTTGCGGGTCGATCGGTGCCTGCTAGAAGATAAGCGTAGTCCTGTACCGAGAGGGTCGCACTCCAAACGTCCGATCGCGCCGATCTAGCGGACGATAGGTCGGACATATCGTACAAAGGGATAGATATTTGGCAGCCGCGCACCAGGTCACGCTGAGCCAGCCTGCCGAGACTGATCATCTTTGGGCTCAGTCTTCCCGTCTGCGTGCCAGGCGATACAGCCATGCCGCCACCTCTACCCGGGACTACCAGTTTGATGCCCTGCCCCTAACGACCGAAACGTCACCAGACCGTTGATTGGTTCCCCTCGCTGCCTACTCGGGCCTGCGAGTTGGTTCGCGATCACCTGGCGAACAGGACGGATGTGGCGTCGAATTGGAGTTCGATTATGATCTCCTGACTTGCCTGGCTACCGGGCCGCCCAGCCATTAATGTGATCTTGTAACGTCGTAGGGTTTTTCGCGGTCCGATAAGACCTGCGGACATCAATCCGCCATGCACCAGGCATCCGCTCCGCCGATACCCCAGATTTAGGCCTTCCAGCCACCGTGCGCCTCTCCGGGGAAGCCCGGCTTGGAGATCTCCCCGTTCTTCCCGGGGAAGGACATCGCAGGGGCTTCGCTCGCATATCTCGCTGCTATCCACACCGGCGGTCTCCCTGGCGTCGGTGCTGCCTAACAGAGAGATCCACCGGCCTGGCCGGGTAAAGCAAACCAGTACATCGGTAGGAACAGGGGCCGGTCCACCAGAAGGGGGCGCAGGTGTTGCGGGCGAGGGGAGGCCGCGTAAGCCTGCTGCTGAGCAGCGGCAAAACCAATCTCCGCCAGCTTCGTCGGGAGATGCGGTTGCGGGACGGATCACTACCCTTCTACGGCGCCAGTGCCAGGATCACACCTGACGGGGGTCCACCTGCGGCGCGGCGCGGGCACTGGCGGCCAGATTGAACCAGCAGGAAGGGATTGACTCCCCAGGACACTGAGCGAAAGGACCTCAGCCAGGCCGTCCGTGACCTCGAGTTACTGGTCGATGTGCGTCACCATGCGGACGACCCGGCCAGGATCAGCCTGTTCGCTCTGCGAACTGGGCCAGGCTGGGGAAGGCTTCGGTGTTGATCGAGCAGGAAGACTCATACTGCTCAAGTCCGATCTCGAAGAGAGCCCGACGGTACTGCCACGTGACGTACTTATCGCGGCGTCCCGGGTCGGTAGGACGCATCAAGGCCAGGAAGAAGAAGCACTTCACCAGCAGGAAGTCACCCTGGTACACGCTCAGGGGCCTTCCCAGCAGCCGGTTGCTGGCTTCATCAAGGGCGTTCAGGTAGGCCAGCCGCTGTTCTGCGCTGAATCGGTATCCCTTGCCGCCCTTGAACGCGGCGATGCCCAGCAGGGGGTACACGTCATAACAGCGTCCCCGTGGTGCTGCCAGTCGATCGCAGCTTGCGGACAGGCGTTGGGGAGCCCGTAGTCCAGGTGGCTGCGGCACATGGGCACATCTCGCAGCTGTCTGCGGCGGTTGACGGAGTTCGCCATCCCGGGCCTTAGTTGCCTCGATCGTGTGAAAATCGCAGAATGCAGCATCTACTCCTAAGGGGCCGCTCGCATGCTTGAGGATCTCAACGGCCAGGTCGCTGTGGTCACCGGCGGGGCCAGAGGTATCGGTTTCTCGCTGGCCGGCGCCCTGACCCGGCTGGGCGTCCACGTCGCGCTGCTGGACCTGCTGGCCGGCGTCACGGACAGCGCCGGGACCCTGGCGGCGGCCGGGGTGAAGACCCTCGGGCTCAGCGTGGACGTGACCAGCGAGGAGGCCCTGGCCACTGCGTTCGCCGAGGTCAGCCGGGAGCTGGGCTCGCCCACCCTCCTGGTCAATGCCGCCGGGATCACCATCTGGGAGGACAGCCTGGAGGGCACCAAGGCCTCCTGGTCGAAGGTGATCGACGTGAACCTGACCGGGACGTACCTGACCTGCCAGGCGTTCGGGCGGGGCTGCCGGGACGCCGGTCACGGCGGCGCGATCGTGAACGTCTCGTCGATGTCCTCGACGGTGGTCAACATCCCGCAACACCAGGTCAGCTACCACGCCTCCAAGGCTGGCGTGGACATGGTGACCAAAGCGCTGGCCGTGGAGTGGGCGCCGCTCGGGATACGGGTAAACGCCGTGGCACCCGGCTACATCCTTTCGGACATGACCCGCCAGTTCACCGAGGCGAACCCGGAACTTGCGGAGCAGTGGCGCGGGCTGATCCCGGCCGGCCGGATGGGTGAGCCTGCGGATCTCGACGGCCTGGTCGCCCTGCTCTGCTCGTCGGCCTCCAGCTACCTGACGGGGCAGTCCGTCGTGATCGACGGTGGCTACACCGCGATCTAAGGCGGCGGCAGCGCGGCGTCCGCCGGCCGGTCCGCGGCCCGGCCGGCGGTCGGACGGCCAGACGGCCAGACGGCCCGCCCGTCAGCCCGCCGGCCGGTCAGAGCAGCAGAACCTGGTCCCGGTAGGGGTCCAGCCTCGGGTCAGCGGGATCGAGTTCGGTCACAACGGTCTGGATCTGATCGAGGCTCAGCGCGCGGACCGCCGAGCGCTGGCTCAGCTTCGTGGAGTCCACCGCGAGCACCACGGACTGCGAGGCGCGGGCCATTGCCTGCTTCATCTCGACCTCCTCGACGGTCGGCTCCATCGTGCCCAGCTCCGGGTCGAGCGCGCTCGCGGACAGGAAGCAGCAGGACAGGGAGAAGCCTTCGAGCGTCCGCTGGGCCACCGGCCCGACCAGGCTGCCGGTCCGGCGGTCGAGCTCACCGCCGGACAGGAAGGCGCGGACGCCGGTCCGTGACTGGAGAGTCTGGAAGGGAGCCCGTGTATTCGGCGTCGAAGCACGCCGTTCACGCGCTGACTCACGGTATCCGGCGCCAGCTGATCGGGACCAGAGTGCGCATCGGATCCGTCGCGCCCGGTGTCGTGCTGAACGACCTGTGGAAGGTGACGGACGCGGCCGCGGTGGCAGCCGGCGTCGCGGCGGGAACCGGGCTGCGGTCCGAGGACGTGGCCGACGCCGTGCTGTACATGCTGACCCGGCCCAGCCACGTCAACATCCGGGACCTCGTCATCCTGCCGGTCAACCAGGAGATCTGAGTCCTGCGGATAATCTCGGCGAGGAGGGTGCACACGTCCATCCCGGGAGCAGACCCCATCATGACCGAGACCGGCAGCGCGGAACCCGGGGCCGGGGCCGAGGCCAGCCCGTGGGTCATGGCGCCTGACGGCACTGAGCAGTTGCGCCGGACGATCTACCGGCACTTCGCCGAGCACAGCACCGCGCCGGACGCGTCACAGCTCGCCGCGCGCCTCGGGTGGCCGGTGGCGCAGGTGGCTGCGGGTTTGCAGCAGCTCGCCCGTGACCGGCACCTGGTCCTGGACGGCAGTGGCGCCATCGTGATGGCCCACCCCTTCTCCGCCGTGCCCCTCGGTTCTCTGTCATGAGCGAGCACACTCTTTGGTGGGGCGGCTGTGCCTGGGATTCATTCGCGTTGCCGCACCTGGTTCCCGGTGCCAGCCCCGCGCTCGTCGCAACCCGCTGCCCGGCGTGCGGCCAGCCGCACGCCTGGAACGTGACCCGGCAGCATCCCCCGGAAGGGGATCAGGTCGCGCACTTCCTCATCCCCGCGGCCCACATGTGGGACGACGTCGTGCGTACCTGCGCGCACCAGCGGATCTTCTGCTCCCCCGACTGCGTCGATGCCTGGCTCGCCCGCGCCAATCACGTCCGGGGATACACCATGGGCCTGGCCACCCTCTGGCGGCTGGCCGCGCACTGGTACGAGGGACGGCTCGATTCCCCGTACCGGCGCCGGGAACCTGCCGCAGCGGCGGAGTACCTGCGTTCGGTCGGTCTTTCTGGCCCGTTCTGGGGAATCTAGTGCGCCCAGACGCAATCAGCCTGCCGGCACAGCGGCTCACCCTCGTTCAACAAGCCGTACTGATCTCCCTGTCCCGCGAGCCCGACCAGGGTAGTGACCAGGGACCCCACGGGCGCGACGGGATCAGGCCAGGCAACACGCTGGTACCGACACCAACCGACCGAAGGGGGCCAGCATGGCCAGCACCGATGGGAGCGCCGCCAGCCCGGCGGAGACGCCCGGGGCAGGGACCGTCAACATGAAACTCGAGGTCGTGACCGTAGCCGTCTCCGATGTCGATCGGGCCAAGCGCTTTTATCAGAGCCTCGGCTGGCGGCTGGACGCTGACATCGTCCGCAGTGAAGACTTCCGGGTGGTCCAGCTGACGCCACCCCAGTCGCCGTGCTCGGTCGCGTTCGGGAAGGGCCTCACCACGGACGAGCCGGGCTCGCTTCGGCGCCTGCTGCTGGCCGTCTACGACATCGACGCGGCGCGCGCGGCCCTCGTCAGCAGGGGCGTCGAGGTCAGCGAGCTGTTCCACCTCGCTGACGGGGGGCCCGCCCCGGGCCGGGACCCGCAAGGCCGCTCCTACCAGACGTACGCCTCATTCAGCGACCCGGACGGCAACGGGTGGCAGCTCCAGGAGATCAAGACCCGGCTGCCGGGCCGGGAGTGGGAGGACCTGACCGGGAACGTCGCATCCCGGGCCGCCCTGCTGCGCGAGACGGCCGAGCATCACGACCCGTACGAGAAGTCCCATGCGCCGCACAACTGGTGGGACTGGTACTCCGCCTACATGGACGCGCGGGAGCAGGGGCGGACGCCGGACGAGGCCTCGCAGGCCGCGGGCCGCTACATGGAAGAAGTCCTGCACGTCGCGGCCCTATGAGCTCATCGCAGCATCGCGCACCCCAGGTGAGAAGTGGTCGGAGAGGGGGCGCGGCCACGACCCTTTCCGACCACGAACCCCGGCGATCCCCTGGGCAGGCCGCCCGGTCCCGGGCTGGGCCGACATTTCACGTATCTGGTGCATGAAAACCCGGATAAACCGGACACCATTGTGCACCAGATACGTGAAATGTCAGGCCGGGGGGCCGTCGGCTGCTCGAAGCCGAAAGCTCGGCCATCATCAATGTGACTCATGATTCCCATGTGGCGGTCGTTCGCCCGGAGGAGCCGGAGGAGATGGACCCCAGCCCACGGGCCGGCCCAGCTCCTCCCACAACCCCTTCCGGACTTCCCCTACCCACGCCAGTCACGGCCAGGGGCCGTCCGCAGGTTCGCCACGGACGGCTCCGGACAGGCTTTTACGCTCTCAAATTGTTCAGGGCTTGATGTCCCATTGCTGGCAGGTGTTGTCGAGCTGTGCCCACTGCCGGACGACCGTCCCGTTGGCGGTTTCGCAGTCCTCCGCGTCGAGGACCATGCCGTTGCCGACGTTGCTGATCGTGCTCGCGCTAAGTGTTAGCGCTAACACCCTGGTTGTCACCCTTATGTAAGACGGCCAGAGAACGCTGTCAAGAGTGGGGCCGCCCCGGCGGAGGCTGACCCGGCGCGGGCCGCGTGGGCCGCAGCCGCCCCGGCGGAGGCTGACCCGGCGCGGGCCGGCGTGGGCCGCAGCCGCCCCGGCGGAGGCTGACCCGGCGCGGGCCGGCGTGGGCCGCAGCCGCCCCAGCGTTTGGCGCCGGCCGGTCCCCGGCCCAGCGTTTGCCCCCGGCCGCTCTGCGGCCCATAGACGCAGGTGTCGCGGGAGGGTAGCGTCGAGGTGTTGCTCCGGACCCCGGCAGCTGCACCCGACCCTTACGGGCACAGCGCAGGTCCGGAGTTTTTGCGTCTCGGCGCGATCTGACCCACATGACCGGCTCCACCGCTCGTCACTTCGTCACGCACTTGGGAGCCGTTCATGACTGCCGTAACCAGTCCGCTCGCTGCCGATTATGACGGCCGGGCGCCGTTCCCCGGAAACGCCCGTCCCGCACTGACCGCCGGGGG
The DNA here is from genome assembly GCA_963829725.1 of uncultured Actinomycetes bacterium. Taxonomy (GTDB): domain Bacteria; phylum Actinomycetota; class Actinomycetes; order Streptosporangiales; family Streptosporangiaceae; genus RYN-230. The sequence goes on from CAWHJW010000008.1 coordinate 324,852, forward strand.
CGGTCTCCGGTCAGCGGTGACCGCCGCGATCGTGCTCGTGCCGTTCGCGGGCCTGGCCGTGGCGGTGTGGCTGGCCTGGGGCCACGGCCTGGGCCTGGCCGATGTCCTGCTGGCGCTCGGCTTCTACGTGCTCACCGGCCTGGGGATCAGCGTGGGGTTCCACCGGCTGCTGACGCACCGTTCGTTCACGGCGGCCCGCCCGCTGCGGATCGCGCTCGCGGTCGCCGGGTCGATGAGCTTCGAGGGTGACGTCATCGGCTGGGTCGCCATCCACCGCCGCCACCACGCCTTCACCGACCGGCCCGGCGACCCGCACTCCCCCTATCGCTACGGCACCAGCGTCGCCGCCCAGCTCCGCGGCCTGGCCCACGCCCACGCAGGCTGGCTGCTGCGCGACGACCCGAGTCCGCCCGCGCGCTACGCGCCTGACATGCTGGCTGACCCCGCCATGCGGGTGATCTCGCGCGGCTTTCCTGTCCTGTCCGCCGTCTCCCTGGCCCTGCCGTTCGCTGCCGGGTGGCTAATCGGCGGCACCTGGCACGCCGCGCTGACCACGCTGCTGTGGGCCGGGCTGGTCCGTGTCGCCGTGCTGCAGCACGTGACCTGGAGCGTCAACTCACTGTGCCACGTCTTCGGCACCCGGCCCTTCACCACGCGCCGCCACGACCGGGCCACCAACCTGTGGCCGCTCGCCCTGGTGTCGTTCGGCGAGAGCTGGCACAACATGCACCACTCCGACCCCGCCTGCGCGCGGCACGGCGCCGACCGCGGCCAGGTGGACGTCTCCGCTGGCTTGATCCGGATTTTCGAGCACCTGGGCTGGGCCACTGGGGTGCACTGGCCTGACCCCGGCCTGCTGGCCACCCACCGCCGGAATCCGGTGGGGTGAAGCCTCACGCCGCAGCTCAGTCCCGGTGACTGGACCATGCGCCAGAACGCCCGGGAAGCTTGGCTGGCGCCATGCGGTGGAAAGCTACCCCTATGACAGAAGACAAGCCGGAGCAGGCACCCCGGTCTAAGCCAACGGCGGCGCTGGACGAATTCATGGCCACGGTCCTACACCACCTGCGCATGGGGCACGGCAACCCCCTGGAAGAGCTCGGCCTGGAGAAGTCAGCGGAAGAGCTGCAGAACTGGCGGCCGGACATCCCGGGTTCAGGAGCACAGGAACAGTCGTGATCGCCGGCCAGGAAAGCGGTGGCCCCGGCACGAGGGGCCACCGTTCAGCGCGATTCCGGCTGCGTCCCGGAGACGGGCTCCGGCCCGGCTGCCCCGGCGCCGCGCGGTCAGGGCTGGGTCGTGGAGGCAGACTCTGGCCCGGCTGACCCGGCCACGGCCTCCCCCGACCCCGCCGCAGGCACAGGCCTCTCCGGGTGGTCCATGGTCAGCTTCGATGGCCACCAGTTCCACCGGCCGAGCAGCACCACCGTGGACGGCACGAGCAGGGTCCGGACCAGGAACGTATCCATCAGGATCCCGAGGGCCAGGCTGATCGCGATATCGCGGAACTGGCTGCCGCCCGCCCCGCCGCCGGCCACGACGCCGAACACGACGAAGGTGCCGGCCAGCACCAGGCCGGCCGAGGTCACCGTCGTGCCGGTCACCCCGATCGCCCTGGTGACCGCCTCACGCAGCGGCAGCTTGTGCGCCTCTTCCCTGATCCGGGTCATGACCAGGATGTTGTAGTCCTCGCCGAGCGCAAGCAGGAAGATGAACATCAGGAACGGCAGGAAGAAGACCAGTCCCTTCTCCCCCCCGATGTTGACGAACAGCAGCACCGAGAGCCCGAGCGCGGCCAGGTAGGACAAGCCCACCGAGGCGATGAGGTACAGCGGGGCGATGAGGCTGCGCAGCACGATCGCCAGCAGGAGCCCGATCACGAAGATCGCGATGGGGATAACCCTGACCAGGTCACTGTTGGATACGGCGCTGATGTCGTAGAGAGCCGGCGCCTCGCCGCCGACCGCCGAGTCGGCAGCGCGTATGGATGTCGCCACCCGGGTGATCTCGGCGCGGATCGCCGGCACGGCATCCAGGGCCGGTGTGCCGCCGGGATCGCCGGCCTTCAGCCCGACGGAGTACTGGACCGTCTTCCCGTCGGCGCTGATGAAGTTCGAGGTGCTGCGGTACAGCTGGTAGATCGCGGGCGGGACCTTGCCGGCCAGACCGGGCGGCGGGACCGGCGGCAGGGCATTGGCCGGGCCGAGCGCGGCGTGCAGCCGGGCGTAGTCGGCGGGCGGCAGCGTCAGCCCGCTCGGGTTGAGCGGCCCGGCCACCGTGGTGAACAGGCTGCTGGCCTTGAGCTCGCTGGTCGCCTTGGCCAGGACCTGAGGATCGGTCCAGACTGGCTGGCTGAACTTGAAGATCGGTGAGGTCGGGTTGGCGGCCGACTCCGGGAAGTACTTGGTCAGCAGCAGCGTGCCCTTCGCGGAGTCGCTGCCCGCCGGCGGGGCCGTGCTGCCGCCGAAGCCGGACGCGGTGTAGCCGAGGACGGCCAGGGCCAGGCCGCCGAACGCCACCACGCCGATGGCCAGCGTGGTCCCGGGGCGGCGCACGATGCGGCCGGCCACCCGGCCCCAGACGCCGGTCCCGCCGCTGCCCTGGATGCTCCAGGGCAGCAGCTTGGGCTTGCCGAACATGGCCTGGAACAGCGTCCGCTTCATCGCCAGCAGCGACAGGCGGATCGACAGCAGCGCGGGCAGCAGCGTGAGGCCGGCCAGCAGGGTGACCCCGATCGCGATCGCGAACGGGATGCCGAGGTTGGAGTAGAACGGGAAGCTGGCCGCCAGCAGGGTCAGCACGGCCGCGATGACCGTGGCGGCCGAGAATGTGATCGACTCGCCGACCCGGGTGACGGACTCGATCAGCGCGGTCCGCGCGGCGGGCCGGGGGCCGGCGACGTCCGCGAGCAGGGACCGGAACAGGCCCCGCTGGGGGGCCCCGGCCATGCCGGTCACGTCATGGCCGGCCGCCCGCAGCTCCTCCCGGACCCGGAAGACCAGGAACAGCCCGTAGTCCGTGCCGGCGCCGAGCACCAGGACGATCAGCAGGAACTGGGCCAGCGGCGATACCTGCAGGCCGTGCTTGGCCGCCTCGGCCACCAGCGGACCGGAGATGAGCACGGACAACAGGGCGGGCAGGACCGTGGTGATGGCGAGGGTCAGCGACCGGAAGATCAGCACGAGCAGCACGATGATGAAGATCAGTGACAGGTCCTGCACCTTGTTGCCGGTGTTACCGGACGCCTTCTGCTGGTCCACCTGCACGGCGACGCTGCCTGCCAGGTGGACGCGCAGCCCGGCGGGCAGCCCGGCGCTGGCGATCTTCGCGCGCATGCTGTCGATGAGGTCCTGCTGGTAGTTCTGGTTGCCGCTGTTGTTGGCGGCCAGGGCGAGCAGCTGCACGGCCTGGCCGTTGGCGGAGCGGCCGACGTCGAGCACCTTCTTGATCCCGGTAACGGAGTGCAACTCGGCCTGCAGGGAGCTCACGGCGCTGATGTCCGCCGCGGTCAGCGGCCCGGAGGTGGTCGCCGCGATGACCGGGAATCGGGAGCAGGTTCGAGCTGCCGAACGGCGCGGACAGGTCGATCGCGTGCTGGCTGGGCGCGCTCGCGGGCAGGAACTTGGAGTTGTTGCTCTGGGTCACGCTCGACAGCGACGGCAGCTGCGTCACAGCCAAGATCGCGCCGAATACCCAGACCAGCAGGATCAGCCAGCGAAGGCGGACGGCCCAGCGGCCGATGGCACCGAAAATCGTGTCGACGTGCATGGACAACGAGCCTATTGCCTGCCGCAAGTCGATATCCGAACCTCCGCGGCGGGGCGACCTCCTTCTCGACGTCCCCTATCTGGTCGCAGCGGGCGTTCTCAAGCCTGCCATCGAACGCCACGGACCCTCAGCGGGCTGGCCTGCGGGGAAGTGAGGATGCCGGGGCGAGCGCCCGGGAGACGATCATGTCGGCAGCCGGCGCGGGAGTCCGCCGGGCTGTACCTGGCCATACTGGTACTGGCCAGCTGGCCCTGCCTGATCGGCCTGTCCCGGGTGACCGAACGATTCCGTTGCTACTTGCGATCCGATGACCTGGTCCAGGCCGGGGTGGTACTCGCTGTCCTCGGTCACCCCGGGGCCGGCGGTGCTGCGGGCCCGCCACCTGGAAGGCACGAACAGCGGGATGATCATCGCCAGGCCGGCTGCCCCGAGGATCCCGTGGAAGAGCATGGCCTCGAAACCGGCCCCGTACGGGTGGGACTTCAACGGGATGAGGTGCACCGCGTGCCGGACGCTGACCCCGTAGAGCGCCGTCCAGCCGAGCAACAGCAGCCCGGGCAGGCCGGCGGCGAGCGGCGAGATCCGCGGCGCGGCCATCAGGATCCCGGCCAGCAGGCCGGTGCCTGCCACCGCGACCAGTGCGGCGAGCATGCCGTGATCGGGGAGGAGGGAGCCGCCGCCGGCGGGCAGCCGGGACAGCGGGGCGGTCAGCGCAGCCAGCCGCAGGTAACCCCACGCACCTGCGAAAAAGAGCACGCCGGCCATGACAATCGCCAGGATGACCCCAATCAGATGTCGCATAGATCCACCTTCCGCTAGCGGCACAGGGCCTGTCCCCTCTATGAAGAGCGCCCCCAGCGCCGTGGCGTTACCCGGACCCGGGGTGGGCTGATCAGCGCGGGCCGCCGGGGCTGTCCCGGGAGATCGGTGCGGGGGGTTATCAGCACCGGCGGATTAGCCGTCCCGCCGGGCGACCGGACGGCCGGGCGCGGCCGTGTGCTGCGCATCGGCAGCGCCGTCAGCTGCCAGTCCCCACGAGGAGAGCGCGGACCCGGCGTTTCTGCCCGCACCGGGCCGCCAATAGCCGCTAGCATTGCGATTTCTTTACCGCCCACATGGAGCCCGATCGGCATGTAGAGGGTCACACATGAGGTTAGTTGCGGACCGCATGACGGCCACCCGGGACAGCCGGGTCCCCGACACCGGGGGCCTGCGCATTTACCTGCACATCGGCGAGCCGAAGACCGGCACGACCTTCCTGCAGGATGCACTGTGGAACAACCGGGCCCGGCTGGCCGTCCAGGGGCTCCAGCTGCCGGGTTACAGTGACCGCGACCACTCCAGGGCGAGCCGGGACCTGCGTGAAACGCCCAGGCCCGCTTCCGACCCGGCTGATCCATGGACCGGCGAGTGGGACGTCCTGGCGGGCCAGGCGCTGCGTGCCCGCGAGCGGGCGGTCATCTCGAACGAACTGCTGGCGGCGTCCAGCCCGCAGCAGGCCGAGCGCGCCATGCGGTCACTGCTCCAGGCGGACGTGCATGTCGTGGCCACGGTGCGCAACTTTGCCTCCCTCCTGCCCGCCGAGTGGCAGGAAGCCGTCAAATGCCGCGGCACCACCGGATGGGAAGCGTGGCTCGACGAGGTGATCGCCGCGCAGGGGGCGGCTGACCGGCGCAGCCGGTCGTGGTTCTGGAGGGTTCACGACACGCTGGCCATCCTGGACATGTGGTCCCGGTATATCCCGCCGGACCAGGTGCATGTCGTCACCGTGCCGCACCACGATCCGGGGAACCTGTTGTGGACGCGGTTCGCCGCCGCCATGGACATCGACCCGGGCGGCTGCGACGTGACCCGGGGACGGCGGAACTCCTCGCTCGGATATGCGGAAACCGAGTTCTTGCGCCGGATGAACGAGGCACTGCCGGCGGGGATGCCTGACTGGTTCTACGTCAGGCAGATCAAGCAGATCCTGGCGCACGGTGTCTTGAGCGAGCGCCCGGACCGTGCCCGTCTGGTGCTGCCGCCCAGCTACGCGGCCTGGGCGGCGGAACAATCGGAGATCCTGCTCGAGAGCCTGCGCGACGCCAAGTACCACGTCGTCGGTGATCTCGCCGACCTGCGCCCCGCTGGCCAGCGCCCCGCCGGCCAGGTCGGCCCCCCGCCGGCCCAGGTCGCCCAGCCGGCCGAGCAGCAACTCGACGCTGCCGTGCAGGCCGCCGCGGCCCTGGCCGACCACTACTACCAGGCGCTGCACCCGGTCCGGCAGCAGGAGCCGCTCCGCACCCCGCGGCAGAGGGCCAGCGACATCAAGTGGGCAGCGCTGAACGGTCCCGCGGTCAAGCGGGTGCTCCGCCGCGCAAGTCACCGTCCCGCCGTGCAGCGCCTGCGGGTGCTCATCTGGTGCGCGCTGATGCGCCCTGGCCGCCGCCGGCCGGGCTAGTACGGTACCCGGCGAGATTGCTCGCCAGGACCGGCTGACCATGTCACTTGCCCGGCGGTCAAGTCGGCGCATAGGCGACTGCCGCTTCTGTGCGCCTCAGACTTCAGATTGGTGCCTGCGCGCTCCTGGTGTCATTCGCCTGGCCTCGTTATGATCCGCTCAGGTTTGGTGGCAGCGCGGTCACCGGCCGCAGTCCGGCCGGTGACCGCCGCCCGGCGCCCGTGACGTGGACGCCGGCAGAGGAGGTCTCACATGCGAGGCGCTCGTGCACTCGGATTGCTAGCCGGGACCATGCTCCTCACCCCGGCCATCGCCGCGGCGCCTGCCTGGGCCGGATCTGGACCGCTCACGACCAGGTTGGCAGCGCCGGCGGCGGCCGTCTTGCCAGCCCCGGTGCCGTGCAACACGTCGGCGGGCTCGTGCTGGCGGCCGCCGGTCGTCTCGCGCTGGCAGTATCAGCTGCAGGGCTCGGTCAACTCGGCCGGGCAGTGCATCTATCCGGCCACCGGGTTCATCAACACGGCCATTACCGGCGCGTCGTTCGTGACCGGGCAGCAGGTGGCGCCATCGGTCTTCGACATCGACATCTACCAGGACGGCAAGTGCTACACGCCCAACAACTACGGCGTCTTGAATACCGCCGCGGTCAGCGCGCTGCACGGGCTGGGCGACAAGGTCATCGGTTACATCGACGCGGGGACAGCTGAGACCTGGCGGCCCGATTACCCGCAGTATCAGAGCTTTGACTCCAGCTGCGGCGGCTGCCTGCTCGGCAAACCGGTCGGCGGGTTCCGGGACGAGTTCTGGCTGAACATCAACACCAACGTGTCCGGAACGAACCCAAACACCGGGCGGACCGAGACCGCCCAGCAGTTCATCGTCGACGAGCTAGCCGCGCGGCTCGCCAAGGCCCAGTCGGCCGGCGCGGATGCGATCGAGTTCGACAACGTCGACGCCTACCAGAACAAGACCGGACTGACGATCAGCGCGGCGACTCAGGAACAGTTCGACGCCGCGATCGCCAACCTGGCACACACCGCCGGCTTCGCCGTCGGCCTCAAGAACGACCTCGGGCAGGCCGGCGACCTCCAGCCGTACTTTGACTTCGCAGTCAACGAGCAATGCTGGCAGTACCGGGAGTGCAACTCCCCCGCGCCCGGGCTGCAGGCCTGGCCATCGACCTACGGCAAGGCCGTGTTCAATGTCGAGTACAAGCTGGCCACGTCGAAGTTCTGTCCCCAGGCGAACTCAGCTAGCTACGATTTCAACTCCATCCTCAAGGACGTCAACCTCTACGACGTCCCTTACACCCCCTGCCGCTGACCGTCCTCGGCGCCCACCTCCGCGCCGGGCCGGGGACAGCGCCCGTCAACGTCGCCTCAAATCCGGATCTGGCTCCGCCACCCGACCGGCAAATGATCTACAGGACACGCCCTAGCCGGCCGCGGTCGCCGGGGGTCCCTCAGATCCCCAGTTCCTGTTCGAGCCACGTCTTGCCACGGGTGCGGGCGGCCAGCCGGACACCGCCGAGCACGGCGCCCAGGCGCTGCGCGGCAGCATCCGCCGCCGCGGCCGCCTCCGACCCGGCATCTTCGGTGAACCGGCAGACGATCTCGCCGTCCCCGGCCTGGGCCCAGCCGCCCACGATCCGGCCGTCCCACCACAGGCTGGGGCCGATGTTGCCGGTCCGGTCGAACAGGCGAGGCTCGTGCTCGCCGAGAAACCACGCCCGCTGCTGCCAGCCCATCGGGGTGGAGTCCAGCGCGGGCAGCAGGGCCGCCCACGGCTCCGCCTCCGCCACCGGCTCCAGGTCGTCGGCGAGCGCGATGCCGGGCAGCCCGTCCAGGTCCACCTCGGCCGGCTTGAGTTCGGTCAGCACCCGGCTGGCCTGTGCCTTGCCCCAGCCGGTCCACCAGCGGAGGTCCCCGACGGTGGCCGGGCCGTAGGCCCGGAGCCACAGCCTCGCCAGCTCCACCTCGGCGCCCTCAGCCGGCCATGCGGCCAGGCCGTCCGGGGACCACAGGGACAGCGGCGACCACCGGTACTGGTGCGAGGTCCAGGAGCCGCGGGGGCGGCCCCGCACCACGTGACCCTGCGCGGCCAGCAGGAAAAGCACGCGGCTGGACACGTTCTGCCGGCCTTCGTAGCTCTTGCCCCGGGCCAGCACGATCTGGGTGCGCAGCCGCGGATCGTCGGCGGCGAGTTCGGCCGCTGTCGCCTCCCCGCGCGCGGCCAGCGCGCTGAGCGTGGCCTGCTCCACCTCCGTCAGCCAGCCGTCCGGGTCGCCGTCGACGCCGGACTCGGCGAGGTAGGACAGGAGCTTCCGGCGCTCGCGGGCGGCGACAGCGCGGGAGCACGCAGCCTGGATGAGCGAGGCGGTGTCCAGCGGGGCGACGAAGACGGTCCGGCGCATGCCCAGCAGCCGGATCAGGGTCCTGTCCTGGTACAGGGCGTGCTCGACGGACTGGATTCCCCCGCTGGCCATCCTGGCCAGGATGCCCAGGTACACCGACGATGGATCCGTGGCGTGCACGCAGACCAGCGACCGCGCTACCTCGACCGGGTCGGCGGCCCGCGCGCCGGCGGCCAGCCGGTGGCGCAGGCCCAGCCGGGCCCGCCGTTCCCGTGTCCCGATCCGCACCGTCACCATCGGCAGTCCCGTGAGCGGGCCGCCTGCTCAATTCCCGGCATGACCCGATTATCGCCGCCGGGGGCGTCGCCTGCCGCAGCAAGGCCGCTGCCGCTGGCCAGGTGAGTCAGTCACCGGACCCGAGATAGCTCCACACCTGGGGGAAATGCCCGATGCCAAGGGACCGGCAGATCTTCTGCGCGGCCATGCTGACGCCCTCGGTGAAGGTGGGGAACGCGAGCTGCAGCTCGGCGACCTGCTCGACCGTCATCCCGGCCACCATGCAGGCCGCGACCGTCTGCACGGTCTCGGCCGAGTACTCGCCCAGCACGTGAGCGCCCAGGATCAGGTGGCTGCGCCGGTCCGCGATCAGCTTGCAGAAGCCCTCCGGCCGGCCATCCGCGACGGGCCGCAGCAGGTCGTCGTACCGGGCGATGCCCACGATCACGTCGTGCTGCGCGGCGGCTGCGGTTTCCGTCAGGCCGACCCGCCCATACTCGGGGTCGGTGAAACTGCCGCTGGGGACCACGTCGTAGGTGGCCTGCCGGGTGGGTCCCAGGATGGCGTTGGCCGCGGCGATCCGGCCTTCCATCCGGGCGGACTGGACGAGCATCGACCTGCCGTTGACGTCACCGGCGGCGAAGATGTGCGGCACGCTGGTCCGCAGGTAGCCGTCGACGGGGATCACGCCCCGCTCGGCGTGGACGCCGGCGGCGCCGAGGGCGAGGTGGCCGACGTTGGCGGGCCAGCCGACGGCAAAGAACACGGCGCCCGCAACGAGCTGGCCAGCAGCCTCGCCACTGCGGTAGTCGATCTGGATGGCGTCCCCGTGGGTACGCAGGCTCTCGACCCGCGTGCCGGTGTGCACGCTCATGTCCCGCGCACGGAAAGCGCCGGCTAGATCCGCCGAAACGGTTGGATCGGCGGCAGGCACGAGGGCTGGCCCGGCCTCGAACAGGCTGACGGCGACGCCCAGGTCGTCCAGGATGGACGCGATCTGGCAGCCTGTATCGGCCCCGCCGACCACGGCGGCGCGGGCGGGGAGCGCGGCCAGGGAGGGAATGTCCTCGTAGGTGAGCGCCAGGTCGGCGCCGGGGATGGGGAGACGGCCGGCGTGGCCGCCGACGGCCAGGATGATGCGGTCGGCGGACCAGGTGCGCCCGTCGCCTGCCGCGACGGCGTGCGGGCCGGCGAAGCCGACCGGGCCGAGGTCCTCGAAGAGGTCGATTCCGTGCCGCCTCAGCTGGCCGGCCAGGTCCTTCTTGTCGTGGGCGTAGCGGGCCACCCGCTCGCTATTGGCCAGCACCGCGGGAAGGTTGGGAACCGGCGGCGGCCCGTCGAGGCCGAACGCGGCCCAGGAGGACCAGTCGCGCGCCAGGCGGGCGGCCCGGGCCAGCGTCCGGACCGGCGCCGGCCCGCGGTTCAGGCTGGTCCCGCCGACCTGGCCAGCTTCGAGCAGCGTGACCTGCGCGCCTAGCTCGCAGCCCTGCAGCGCGGCGGTGATCCCGGCCGGTCCCCCGCCGACCACCAGCAGGCTGCCGCCGGAACTCATGGGCGCGTCCGGGGCAGGGTCACCATTCAGCCCCGGCCGCGGTCTTCGCTGCGGCGCTGGCGCCGCGCATCCATTCCGGCTTTCGCGGACGCGGACTCGTGGCCAATCTTCCCCCTTGACGCGCTGGTCCCAGTCTGACCCGCAACCCACGGCTCTGTCACCAGCGCGATTCACCCGGCGCCCGCCTTTGCCTTTCCGCCACCCCCGGGCAGCCGGGCGCTTCCCGGCTCGTCATTTCCTCGAGCTGCCGCCCAGCCCGCGGATCGACCTGATGCCGGAGCCCGGCACCAGTCACATCTACGTGCCGGACCCAGGCTCATGCGTGTCTATGCGTGAGGCCCGCACGGCAAGGCTGTGATCATCTGCCAGACAAATCCTGGCTTGCCCCGCGGCGCCGCGCCATGGGCTGGCACCTACAACTGCGGTGGGCCTGGGCCCACTAGGGCCTGGGCCCACCAGGGCCCTGGCGCGGAACCCCGGGCTGGCCGAAGTGCACGGGGACAGGGCCCACCTGGCCGGGGCCTTTCCCCGCCCGCGCTCAGCTGAGGGGCCTGCCCGCCGGGAGCGCCGCGTGGCTTATCACCGGCGAGCAGCACAGCAGGGCCACGGGAATCGCGTGCATCGCGTGCGTCTGAGGCTGGGGCCCGAGGCCGGGAGCAGCGGCGTGCGCAGTGGCGGCGGTTGCGGTCGCCGGTGCGGGTGCAGGCGCGCGGGCGGGCGCGGGCGCGGGTGGCGCGGCTTCCGGCGTGGTCGCGGCGGCAGCCCTGAGATCTGCGAGCTTCTGCCGCGAGGGAAGCAGGACGATCGCGAGGATCACGCCGAGGCCGAATATGCCCGCGGACACCGCGAACGCGACGGTGTAACCGTGGGTGGCCGCGACCGCAGGCGCCAGCAGCCCGGTGTCATGCGCGGCGAGGTAGCTGGCCGTCGCGGTCAGCGCGATGGTGCTCAGCGCGGACGTCCCGATCGATCCGCCGACCTGCTGCATGGTGTTGACCAGCGCGGAGGCCACGCCGGAGTCCTCCCGGCGGACGCCGGCCGTGGCCGTGTTGATGGCCGGGGCGAAGATCATGCCGAAGCCCAGGCCCAAGATGAGCAGGGGAGGCAGGATGCCACCGAGGTAGCTGGAGGCCACGGTGAGCTGGGTCAGGTAGGTCATCCCGCCGGCGCCGAACAGCATGCCGGTGGCGATCAGGACACGCGGCCCGAACCGGGGCAAGGTGACGATGCTGGAGACATTGGAGCTGAGCAGGATGCAGCCGATCATGGGCAGGAAGGCCAGCCCGCTGGTCACCGGGCTGTACCCCTTGACCTCCTGCAGGTAGTAGGTGAGGAACAGGAACACAGCGAAGATCGCGATTCCGGAGAGGCCGACCGCGACGTAGGAGCCGCCCCGGGTGCGGTCAAGGATGACCCGCAGCGGCAGCAGCGGGTGGCTGGATCGCTGTTCGGCGACGACGAACGCGGTGAGGAGCAGCACGCCGAGGATCAGGGAGCCGATGGTCAGCGTGGCGGTCCAGCCAGCGGTCTCGGCGTGGGAGCAGCCGAACACGATGAGGAACAGCCCGGCGCAGGCCAGTACGGCCCCGGGCCAGTCCATCCGCGGCCGGATCGCGGGCCGGCTGCTGCTCATGTACGCCAGGGCGCCGGCCACGGCGATCACGGCGAACACCAGGTTGACGTAGAGCGTCCAGCGCCAGGACAGGTACTGGGTGAGCACTCCGCCGAGGATCAGCCCCACGCCGCCCCCGCCGGCGGCGACCGAGCCGAAGACCCCGAACGCCCGCCCCCGCTCGCGCGGGTCGGTGAAGGTGCTGACCAGCGTGCCGAGGGCGGACGGCGCGAGGATGGCGCCAAACGCGCCCTGCAGCGCCCGGGCCGCCACCAGCATCTCGAACGAGACGGCCGCACCCCCGATGGCCGAGGAGACGGCGAATCCGATCAGGCCCGTAATGAAGACCCACTTGCGGCTGTACATGTCGCCGAGCCGGCCGCCCACCAGCAGCAGGCTGCCGAAGGCCAGTGCGTAGGCCGTCACCACCCACTGCCGGTCGCTGTTGGGGAACCCCAGCGAACGCTGGGCCGACGGCAGCGCGATGTTCACGACCGTGGAATCCAGGACCACCATCAGCTGGGCGACAGCTACCACGACCAGGACCAGCCAGCGCCGGTCGGCGGGGGCCGCCGGACGGCCCTGGGCGGCAGATGACATGAGATCTATGCCCCTTCCCCGTGCAGCGGGCCGCCCGGATGGTTTCGGGGTCTGGAGCAACGACTGCCCAGCGGCGCCGCTGGGGATCGCGGCCCAATGCCGCTGTCTCAGGCCAAGATAGGCATACCGGAAACTTCACGTCTACCTGCGACGGGCCACCCATTCCGGGGGGAGGAGCAGTTAAGGCGACGATCACCAGGGGGACCGCTGAGTGGCGGGCGAGGCTGACGGCCACCGAGCCCACCACGCGGTGCATCGCATGCGATGAGCTCCCGACCGCGACCAGCACGGTGTCGCCGGGGTGGGCGTCCTGGATGCCCGCGGCGGCGGCGATGAGCTCCTCCGGGATGAGGCCCTCTCGCCGCACGAACCCCCAGCGCTCCTCACGGTCGCGCAACTGCTCGCTGGCCGCGCCGCGAAGCTCCCGCTCGACATCGTCGAAGGTGGCTTCCATTTCGGCTACGGCACCTGGCGACAGCGAGTCGATGCTGGACAGGTGGGCAACGTACACCACCTCGATGGTGCCGGGCCGGCCGTGCAGCAGCCTGACCGCGGCGTCGAGCGCCCGGGCGGCAGGAGGTGAGCCGTCATATCCGACGACGATGTGCAGGTTCGGCACGATGGCGTTCATCACTACTAAGGCTATTAGGTCCTCCGTGCGTCCCGGCATCCGGCATGGGCATGCGGGCGCCCGCCAGCCTGGTCGCGGGCAAGCGCTCAGGGGCGATTGGCGGCATTGAATTGTCAACCCTGCTGAGCCGGGCGTGTGCGGCGACCTTTGGCAGAAAACGGCCATACGCGAACGCGCCTGACCATAACCAGCCGGCCCCCGGCTGCGGACCGGCCCGGCCTGGCGCATCATGGCATCAGGCGAGCGACGCAGGGAGGGTCCGGCCATGGAGCCAGACATCCGGGTCCGCCGGGTCTACGACCCACCGGAACCCCAGGACGGGACGCGCGTGCTGGTGGACAGGCTCTGGCCGCGCGGGCTCCGCAAGGACGCGGCCCACCTGGACGAGTGGGCGAAGGACGTGGCGCCGTCCCGCGACCTCCGCACGTGGTACGGGCATGACCCGGCGAAGTTCGCTGAGTTCTGCCGCCGCTACACCGCGGAACTCTCCAGCGGCGCGGCCCGGGCCGCCCTGGAGCACCTGACCACGCTGGCCGCCGCCGGCGCGGTGACCCTGCTCACCGCGACCCGGGATATCGGCAACAGCCAGGCCGCGGTCCTCGCCGGGCTGCTCCGCCACCAGGCAGCAGCCGGATCCGGCGCTGACAGATCCGGCGGAGGCGGCGACGCCGCCTGCTGGGCTCACCTGGTCTGCCCCGAATGCGGCGCCGTCACCACCGAAGGCCACCGCCCCGGCTGCCCAGTCCCCTCCTGACCAGTCTTGGCAGCTCCGCTACACCCGGCTGTCGCAGTATCCGTGCAGAGTGTTGGCGTTTCCGGCCACCATCCGGAGAAGATTGCGACTAGCGCCCCAGCCGGCTGGCGCCGCCGATAGATCAGCCCACGAGGCGCCGGCCTCGCCCATACCGGAGACATGACGAACAGCCAGCCCTCAATCCACGCGCCCGCCGCCGCCGCTGGAGGCACCCGGGCCGGGGTGAGCAGCGCCCGCGGCCTCGACCGCGACCTTGATGAAGCGGCGCACGGCCGGGCTGGTGTCCCCGGCGCGCCAGGCCAGGCACAGCGGCGACCTGGGCACCCCCCGGCTGGGCACGAACGCCAGCCCCGGCCGTGCGTGGAACGTCTCGGCGGACGCGGGGCACAAGCTGACGCCCCGGCCGGCGACCACGTACTCGCGCCACTCGTCGATCGTGCGGGCGGTGGCCCCGATGACCGGCCGCCCTCCGCTGGGACGTGGGCTGACGAGCCAGTCGTCCCGCCACGCCGCCGGGTCGCAGCCGTCCGTGGCCAGCGGGGCGGCGATCCACGCCAGCGTTTCGGTGTCGCTCAGGTGGAGGCAGTCCCGCGCGGCGAGCGGGTGGCCGGCCGGCAGCACCCACACCCGGGGCTCCTCGGCCAGGGTCGCGAGCTCGATGCCCGCGGCGCGGATGGGCGGGCGGACGAAGGCCACGTCGGTGCTGCGGTCGAGCAGGCCCCCGGCCGGATGGGTGAGCTCGGACGAGTGCAGCCGGATCTCGACCGCGGGCTCCTCCCGCTGGAACGCCGCCAGCAGCCGGGTAGGGAGCTCCCCGCCCGCCGCGACGCTCAGGCCGACGGGCAGGACGCCCTGGATGGCCAGGGCCGAGTTGCGGGCGGCCGAGGCAGCCCGGTCGAGTTCGGCCAGGGTGGAACGCGCACCGTCCAGGAAGCTGGCCCCCGCGGCCGTGACCGACGCCCCGCGGCTGCCCCGCTCCAGCAACCGGACGCCCAGGATGCCCTCGAGCTGCTGCATCTGGGCGCTCAGCACCTGCTGGGTGATGTGCACGCGGCGGGCGGCCGCAGTGAAGCTGCCTTCCTCCGCGACCGCGACGAAGTACCGCAGGTGCCGGACCTCAATGCCCATCGCGGCCGATCGTACCCGCCGGGACCCGGATCGGACGGCCTAGCGTCCGCGCCCCGTTCGCGGGCAGGACCAGAACGTGAGCTGCGCAGGCCGGTGAAGGACCAGCACGGCCTATCCGTGGCCCCGAGCGGGCGGGGGCCACGGGCCACGACGACATCGGGGAGGACTCATGAGTACCGACCGGGCCAACCAGGCCGGCACCGCACCGGACCACGAGGCTGCTGCCAACGCCGGTGGCGAGGGCGCTGGCCCGTCTGCTGGAAACCCGGGGCGGGACCGCGGCCCCGGAAACCCCGTTCGTCATCGAGCACCGCGAAGCCCTGATCTACATGCTGTGCCAGGCGGCCGAGCTCGAGCACGGGATCATGTGCCAGTACCTGTTCGCCGCGTTCTCGCTCAAGGAATCCGAGGACGAGGGGCTGACGCCGGACGAACTGGCCGCCGTCACGCGCTGGCAGCGGCAGATCCTGAGCGTGGCCGCCGGAGAGATGCTGCATCTGGCCCTGGTCCACAACATGCTCTCGGCCATCGGCGCCGCCCCGCACCTGTCCCGGCCGAACCTGCCCGCCCCGGCTGGGCACTATCCCGCCGGGGTGCAGCTGGCCCTGCTGCCGTTCGGTGAGGCGGCCCTGCGGCATTTCATGTTCCTGGAGCGCCCGGAGGGCATGGATCTGCAGGACGCCGAGGGCCTGGCCGCCATGCAGACCGCCCTGCCGAGCGTGAACCCGCGTGACATCGTCCCCACCGGCCAGGATTTCGCCACGGTCGGGCATCTGTACCGCTCGGTCGAGGCCGGCTTCCGGCACCTGACCGAGAAGTACGGGGAGGACTGGCTGTTCACCGGGCCGCCCCGCGCGCAGGCTACCCCGGCGCTGTTCGGCTGGCCCAACCTCCTGCCGGTCACCGGGCTGGACAGCGCCTGCGCGGCGGTCGAGGAAATCGTGGAGCAGGGCGAGGGCCCGCGAGGACACTGGCGCGACGCGCATTTCGGCCAGTTCGTCGCGATCCTGGACGAGTACGAGCAGATGCGGGAGGCCAACCCCGGATTCGAGCCGGCCCGGCCGGTGCTGGCCGCGAATGTCCGCCCGCACGACCGGGCCGGCGCAGTGCCCGTGATCACCGATCCGCTGACGGCGCGGGTCACCGACCTGTTCAACGTCAACTACGAGATCCTGCTCCAGCTCTTCGAGCGGTTCTTCGCGCACACCACCGAGACCGACGCCCAGCTCAAGGTCCTCGCGGACGCATCGGTGGCGCTGATGGTGCAGGTGATCAAGCCGCTCGGCAGCCTGATCACCACGCTGCCGCCCGGCCCGGGGTGGCCGGGGCGCACGGCCGGGCCCAGCTTCGAGCTGTTCTACGAATCCGACTACCTGATGCCGCACCAGCACGCGGCCTGGGCGCTGCTGGCCGAGCGGCTGGACACAGCGGCCTGGCTGTGCAGCGAACTGTGCGCCGGGCGCGGCACGGCCGTCGCGGCCCAGCTGGAACCGGTGCTCGGCGCCACCCGCCAGATCGCCGCAGCACTGGCCGCACACCTGGATGCCGGCACCCCGCAGGCCGCCCTGGCGTCGGCTGGGCCGAGGCTGCTGGCCGCCGACATCGACGCCCTGGCCATCGCGGCCACCAGGGTCCTGGACGGCATGCCCGCCGGCCCGAAAGCCCCCGCCGAGGTGGCCCGCGCGGCCGCCGAACTGCTCAGCGCGGTCCGCAACCTCCCGGGCCCCGCGGGCCGCCCCACGGCCGGGGATCCTGAGGCCGCCGCCGCGGCCGGGCGGCTGCGGGAGGCGGTGCTGGCGGCGACCCGGCTGCGAGCCGGCTTCGGCCGGTCCGGCACCTGCCCGGCCGAGCTCACCGAAGCGGTCGCGGCGATGCAGGACGTGCTGCTCCGGGTCGCGCCCCCCAGTCAGGAACCGGCGTGGCGCGACGATCTCCGGCAGGCGCAGTCCGCCCTGCCGCCGTCGATCCAGGTCGCCCGCAACGGCCCCTACCTGGTCACGAACGTGCCCACGGTCCGCAGCCACCTGGGGCTCACCACCAAGGCGGCACCGCAGCTCGCGCTGTGCCGCTGCGGCGCCTCCGCGGTCAAGCCGGCCTGCGACGGGACCTGCCACGCGAACGGGTTCAGCGACGCGAAAGACCCCGCCCGGGTCCCCGACCGCCGCGACACCTATCCCGGCCAGCAGGTAACGGTGTTCGACAACCGCGGCATCTGCCAGCACTCCGGCTACTGCACCGACCGGCTGCCCACTGTTTTCCGCACCGATAACGATCCGTTCGTGGCTCCCAGCGGCGGACGGATGGATGAGATCATCCGCGCCACCCGCGATTGCCCGTCCGGGGCGCTGTCGTACGCACTGGGCGGCACCGAGGCCCGCGCCGACGTTAACGGGGATGATCAGCGTCCGCCGGCCATCGAGATCACGGCGGACGGCCCGTACCGGGTGACCGGGCGGATCCCGCTCACCGGCGCCGGCGGGGAGCCGGTCGCCCGCGCCGAGGGAGCCTCGGCCGAGCACTACGCGCTGTGCCGGTGCGGCCATTCCCGCAACAAGCCGTTCTGCTCCGGCATGCACTGGTACGTGGGGTTCACCGACCCGCCAGGCCGCCCGAGCCCGACCCTGTTCGAGCACGCCGGAGGTCTCGGCCCGCTCACCCGGGCTGCCCGCCTCCTCTACGAGAAGCACATCCCGGCGGACCCGTTGCTGGCCCCGGTGTTCGCGGATATGCCCGCGGACCAACCGCAGGCCCTGGCCGGGTGGCTGGCCGCCGCTCTCGGCGGCCCGGCGGGGGGACCGGGCGGGGCGCAGGCCCGGGAACAGGGCGGGCCGCCCGGCGGGCCGCCGGGCGGGCCGCAGGCGGGGGAACAGGGCGGGCCGCCGGGCGGGCTCCCCTACTCGCTGCTGTCCCCCGCCGGGCAGCCGGTCACCACCGGGCAGCGGGCACGCTGGGCGTTTCTGGCCGGCCGGGCCGCCGATGAGGCCGCCTGCTGGCCGACCCGGGGTTCCGTTCCGCGCTGGCCTCGTGCCTGGAGTGGATCTCCCGGGCGCCGGCCTCCTCACCATCCGGCGGCGCTCCTGCGCCGGTACCGGCCTGGGACTGGGGGCCAGGCGGGCCCCCCGCCCCGGAGGAGAAGGACCCCGGCGCGGACACGGCCCAGCCGGTCAGGCTGCCCGCCCCCGGTGAGCCGGTCAGCTTCGCCACCCACATCAAGCCGCTGTTCCGTGACCGGGACCGCCAGTCGATGAGCTTCGCCTTCGACCTGTGGTCCGCGGACGACGTCGGCGCCCACGCCGCCGGCATCCTGCAGCGGCTCCAGGACGGGTCGATGCCCTGCGATGGCGCCTGGCCCGCCAGCCAGATCGACGTGTTCCGGCGCTGGACCGAATCCGGCATGCAGCCCTGACTTCCGTGTGTGCCATGCACGGCACCGTTGGTCACATTGATCATGGCCAGCGTCCACGTTTCCCGCGGGACGTGCGCTTGTCCGGGGTCTTTTGCCCGATTCGGCACACCTTCCGCGGGAAACGTGGACGGAATGGGCCAGTGTGATGCGTGGGACCCGGAGCAGTGGCGGCCGGTGTCGCGGCCGCCCCGGTGAGGACCGTGGCGCCGGGGCGGAGCGCGGCGATCGCCCGGATCTCGGCGTCGCCGCGGGCGTTTCCCGGCCCGGCCACCAGCAGGCTCGCCAGCACAGGCGACGGCACAGGCGACCGCACGGGCGACGGTACGGGCGACGGCACAGGCGACGGTACGGGCGCCGCGCGCGGGCCCGGCCCGCCGGGACCGGACGGGTGGTCCGCCATGCGGCGCAGGGCATCCCGCCAGACGGTGGCCGACGGCGGTCGCAGCGCCCCCGGCGGAATTTCGCGGGCATCGGGGTTACCGGCCAGCCAGGAGCCGGGCTGTCGTTCCCGGACCTGAAGACGGCCGTCCGCGCGCACTCCGGCCGCCTGCTCGCCTACGCGCTGCCCGGCGGCACGGGGACCCCGGCGCAGAACCAGCTCATCGATGAGGCGCTGGCGGCCCGCCCGCTGCCGCCGCACCTGCGCGGGGCCGCGACCACGCTCGGCGGGCTCGCCGGCACCTGGGCGCAGGACCCGCAGTACGCGGTC
>CAWHJW010000009.1:0-388597 GCA_963829725.1 uncultured Actinomycetes bacterium
ACCACATTGATAGTACGGGCGCCTGAGCTGCTCCCCATCATGGCTGTGGATGACATTGCTGTTGCCGCGTCTTGGCTTTGCCTCAGGCTGGCCCGGCAAAGGATCTAATTGTCCTCCTAACGCAGCAGGAGTATGTCTGTCTGACTGTGGACGGTGCCATAGGTGACAGTAGCCGTGTAAGTTCCCGGCAGCGCTGCCTGCTGCGGCGGATGGCAGCCTGGATTGGAGCGTATGCGATTCCAGAAAATATGTGTCACGAACGGCACGCCGTGGGCCAGCCGGACGATGCCCGAATGGGAGCGATGAGCAGCGCAGTCTGCCGGGCTCCATTCGTGCACCGGACCGGACTTGACTACCAGCCTGAGGGACCGAGGGCCGGCATTGAAGGTGCATGTCCGGCCTCCCGTGTTGACCGCGTAGATCGTAAATTGCGGATCCGCTGGCTGCCGGTAGGACTGCTGGCTCCCGAGTAGGGTGACAACCATGTCACTCGGCGCGCAGGCGCTGCCATGCCGATGTGCTCGCATATCCGCGTGCTTGCCACTGACTCGCCGCGCCTTTGTCGCTGAGCGCACTGGCGTTGGCGCTGAGCGCACTGGCGTTGGCGCTGAGCTGGGCGCAGTCTGCTGAGCGGCGTCAGCCGTCGCCGCAGCCGGTGCCTGCCTGGGCGGCTTCGCAGCAGGGGTGGGCGCCGAGCAACTCCACACCAATAGCCCGGTAACGCCAACAATACCCACGAGCACGGAAACCCGTCGTCGCCAGTAGGGCTCCGCCCCGGTCTGTCTCTCTAGATCCATACTGGAAGTATGGTGAGCATTGGCCAGATTTACCCGACGGCGCGCCGAAAGCTCCGATTTCAGCTATCGAATGACTTGCAGGCACCAGCCTTCAGGCGCCGTCCATTGCCGACCGGGATTCCCCGGGCACATCGATACCGTCATGCAACGGTCAGGGACAGACCGTCAGCGCCGGCAGGTGTTACTCATCGGTCCCCGGGCTAATCCGCCCCGGAGGTATCCCGTCCAGCCGGGCTGGGCCGCGGCGGGAGCAGCCTGACCTCAGGACCGTCCGGATCGGCATCCGCCACGGCGGGGCTGGGCCGCGGCGGGAGCAGCCTGACCTCAGGACCGTCCGGGTCGGCATTGGGCACAACGGGCCGTCCAGCAGATCGCTTATTGACCACCGCTCCCAGCGGGGCTGTCGTGCTGACTGGCCCGTTGGCTGGTTCGCGCCGTGGGGGATCGACACGGACCGTGCGGAGATACCTCATGGTTGATAGCCACAGCCCGAATACGAGCAGGAGGAGCGCCCAAGGGAGCGCTGCCATAGCTCCCGCGGCGGGCTTCTGCGGCAGGCTAATGCCAGCTGCGTGCACGGCCTCAACCACAGCGATTACGGCGAGCAAAATCATGATGGAAAGCCATGCGAATCCCTGCATCCACCTGTTGGCGCCACGCAGCCCCAACGCGGCCAGGCACGCGACTACCAAAGCGGCATCGAGGATCAGCGGATATAGTCCCGCACGGGCAGGAGGAACCCGGCCGGCCACTGCGATGGCACGGATCCCCGCATAGGACAATAGGAAGGCGGCTATGGCAAGCAGTACTACTCCGGTCAGCATCGTCGCCTGGAGCCAGTTGCGGTAATCTGCCGGCCGCGACTGGCGCGGACCAGAGAAGTCACTCATATGGGTTGAACCTCCTGCGATCATGGCAAGCTTATCCCTTCCTGCCTGCAACCGTAAAGGAGCGAGACATCCCGCCAGCTTGGCCCATCTCACTTACCGCCTGCTCGGCCGCGCAAAGTGACTGCGGGCCTTGGCCTGGCTTTGACCGTCCGCCGGTGCGGGCGTTCAGTGATTTGATGGCGTTAATTGATGCTGAACAGCTTGCTGGATCACCATGCCGTGGTCCGGGAAAGGAGGGGTTTCCCGTGCCACGTTGGGTCACACCCGAGTGGTGCCTGGCCGCGATGGCTATACGGCGAGGCGCGGCTGATGCGAACGTACGGTATTGCTGGCTGTGCTGGGCAGCCACCGCGAGACCGGCCTATCCGCAGCGTGGTGCGGGCCTGCTGTAGGTGGTTTTGCTCGGCGTGGCGAGGTAATAGTCAGTCACCCAGTGGCTGTCCTGGAGTTTGTCCCACACTGACGTTGTCTTGACCGCTGATCCTGCCTTCTGGCAGGTAACCCAGGCGAGGGCGCCGTATGGCAGATGGCCTGCGATCTGGTACGAGGTGCCTGGCCCGTTCCACTCGTTGAGCGTGGAGGTTGTCACCTGATAGGGGTAACCGCAGCGGGGCAGGGGCGGACTGGAGCCGCTGTTGGAGGGGGTGCTGATGTAGAAGTCGGTGACGTATGTCCCGTCCGTTAGTTTGTCCCACACCCTGCTGGTGCCGATGGCAGAGCCAGGCGTCTGGCAGACGGCCTGCACGGTGGAAGCGTGGGCGTAAGTCCGGACAATCCGGTACGACTTGGATGGGCCGGTGTGCGCATTGAGCCCGGTGCCGCTGGTTACCGTGTAGTCGTAGGCGACGGTAGCAACCGGCACATCGAGGTTGTCGCTATCAATCTGGATTGTGGTGCCGCTGTAGGTCACATTGTGGGGGCCACGGTACTGTTTGGCACGCTGGTGAACCGCCCACATGCTGTCCGAAACGCCCGTCCATCCTGTCAGCGACGGCTTCCGGTCCCAGTGGGCTACCCAAAGCGCGTCCGGTCGGGCGAAGGACTTCGAGGTGTAGGCACGGGACAGATCCTGGGCGCCGGAGCTGAGGCTCACGTAAACCCCGGCCAGGAATCCGAGGCGGTGCAGTTCCTTGGTCCAAGCGGACACGAAGCTGAGGACTGAGTTCCGGCAGGCCGCATCGGCCGTCGAGTAGTCCCCCAGGTATTCGTAGATGGCGCTGCCGTTACGCATGCCCAGGGCTCCGGCCTTGGCGGCTGCGGAGTCGGCTGCGGTCATGCCCTGGCTCGCCGCTGTGGATGGCTTGATTTTTTGCGGGTTGGGCTTGACCTCCAGGGTCGGCCCGTTCCCGGTGAGGCACGGCGGCTGCAGGCCTACATAGAGGGGGAGTAGTCGCCAATTCCGTTCTGACACTGATGTGATCCAGCTCGCCGTCAGGCGGGGCTGGCTGCATGCGCGATTGATGCCACCGATGGACACGCCGATGGCATGGTACGGCGACCTGCCCCACGCCCTGATCGCCGCCAGCGGCGGTGCTGTGCAGCTGTCGAACGCCAGCCCCGTGTACAGGGTCGCGGCCGCCCCGGCCTGGTAGCCGATCGGGGTCGGCGATGGCGAGGCGTTCCCGGGCAGCTCGACGTCCAGGTAATCCTGGTCGATCCGCATTGTGGTGCCGCCATGGGCCTCCGTGATATTGCCGCGGTACTGGTGCAGCCGATGGTGATTGGGCCATTCGCCTGGACCGAGCAAAGGATCGTCAGTGGTGGCCTGCCCGTTCCAGAGCGCATCGAAGATGACGTCTGGCATCGCATATCTGCCGCCCTGGAACTCTTGAGCCAGGTCGGCCATTCCGGATGACGAGCTGCTGTACACCCCGGAGGAGTACCTCAGCGCATGCAGTGTGCTGGTCCAGGCCGAAAGGAATGCCAGGACACTGCCGGCCTGCTTCGGCTGATAGCCCTCCATGTCGTAATAGAGCGGGGTCATGGGCCCGAAGCCGAGCCCCTTGGCCTGGTTCACCGCATCTGCCGCCGCCGCGGCGCCTTGGCGAGCAGGTGACTTGCTCAGCTCACCGAAGGCAGCCTGCGGCCCGACGTACATCGGGATGAAATGCCAGCCCTGTGCGCTCTCGTGGCTGAGCCAGGATTGGGTCAGGTTGGGCTGCGCACACGCCAGGTCTGAGCCGCCTAGGTAGATCCCGACTGCCCCGTAGGGGGAGTGGCTCGACCAGGCTTGCATGGCGGTTTCGCTGGGCGCGGCGCAGGTGTCGAAGCCACTCCCATGGTAGTTGGTGACGCTCGCTGGCAATGGCTGCATCGCTTCCGTCCGTTGGACCTCGGGCCGGTCCCGTTTAGCCCCTGAGGCCTGCGGGCGTGCCGCCGGGCCGGCGGGGCCCGCCGCCGCCGCGTCGGTTCCAATGATCGCCGGAGCCGGTAGCCCGGCACTTGCCAGGATCCGGTCGATGGCGGCTGGGTGAGTATCGAACGTGGCTGTGATGTGGACGCTTCCAGCAATGACGGTGATCCGCCGGGTCACTTGATTCTCGACCGAGACATGCGCCCCATGGCGGGAGGCAGGCTCGATGAGCATTGCTTCTGTGGTCCCGATCGCATGACTGGGACATGCCTGATTGCGCGGGGGAGTGCCTAGGTAGACCGCGTGGCGGTCGAAACGGACGCAGGTCTGCCGGCCATGAGCGAGGTCGATCACTCGCCAGCCGCGTGGAACGTCAAACGAATGCCCGAGATACGTCACCGACCGGTGGCCAGGATGTGTCACAGCCGCAGTTGCCACCCCAGGGACAACCGTCGGCAGAAACCCCGCAATGGCAATCGCCACCGGGACGGCACCCCTGGCTCGCGGCAGCCCGTTCGGGGCAGCGGTGGGCTTCGCTAGGCGCCGGCCCCGGGCAGCCTCCGGTCTGCCAGCCGGGCCTCTAGTGCAGCGCATCGGGTCGCTCCTGCGTGCCGAGAGCACGTCTCCTCCCGGCATCCTTGATGCGTGGCTTCCTCGCCGGCCAGTCGGCTCTTCGGCTCTTCCAAGGGACGCGGGCACAGAAGGAAATCGGCGCTATCCCGAGTGAGTTGCCGGAGTGAGCATTGTCAATTACCGATGCCCCCGTTGCGATCACGGGGCGAGCGTAGCTGTCCGGATATGCCCGACGCATCACGACACGCGGGGGTTGCAGGTACCTGAGCCCGGCCTGACTGTCAGCCGCTGTGTGGCGGAAACGAAAATAGTGAGTCAGCGCTGCCTACCGACACAGGCGTCCTGAACATCTTTCCTCCGCGGACACTCGGCGGAGGACGGCGGGCGTCAGCTGGAATCGCGGCAGGTCAGGGCCAAGTTGCTGGTGGTGTAAGAGACCACCAGCGCCGCAGGTGACTGCGGCGGCTTGGTAAACCCCACCTGGAGCAAGGTCAGAAGGGATCCCGGCTTGCCGGGAGACTGCGCGAGCGTTCGAGGGCGGCCCGCCCGATGCTCGCGGGTAGACCGCACGAGGCTGCCAGCAATAGCAGTCCTAACGGGGCTCCGCCCCAGCCCGACGAGCCATGCCAGCCTCGGACCCCGTTTCGGGGCAAGCTAACGCAGGGACTCGCGGTCAGGTGGCCGACCGCCGCCGCCCGCTCGCCGATGCATGGTGACCGTGACGCGAAGTGCGTATGAGCAGGTCAAGTGCGCTGTCATGGCGCTGTGGAGCGAGTGGCTTCCACGGTACGCCGCCGAAGCCGATCCACGAACACCAAACTTGACTCGATCACACCGACTTTGTCGGCCCTAGCCTTCTAGATGGATGGCCGTCGGCCCACGCCTGGTCGATGCTGACCGGTTCGGGTAGCGGCTTCAGCGGCGCGGCGCGGCGCCGTGCAGGAAGCGATGCGGCCGATGCTGATTGTGGTGGGTCTCGTACTCGCACAGGAAGAGCAGGTCGCGGAGTTGGCTGGCGGTGAGACCCACAGTCCGGCAGATGGAAGCGAGCGTTCCGGCAGGCAGCGGACGGTTGGCGTGGACGGGACGCTGACATGGTGGCCGTCAGGGTGGCGCATGACGTGGTGGCCGCCGCTGATGCGCTCGGCCGTCGACCCATCCTTGGCTAAGGCTTTGATGATTTCCCTGCCCGAGAGCCGAATTGGCATCAGGCAGCATCCCCGATAGTTACCGCGATTTCCTGGGTCAGCTCGTCGGGGACAGGACCGTCGCCGAGCAGCGCCCGGACCCCCCGGCTGAGGTCATCGAGGGCCTCATGGAGGGTGTCACCCACGCCGTAGGCGCTGAATTCTTCTGGCAGGCCGACAGCGCGGACACCCCACGAGGCGGCGTCCGGTGGAGAGTCAGGATGCGGACTGCGCGGATCATCCAGAATCTCGTAGCGCACGTGGATCGTGGTCATCGGTCGTTCCGGGCCTGCGTGCCGGGGCCAAGCCCGCCTCTTGGGACCATATGGCGGCCTACTCCAGCCCGCAGCTACAGCATCTCGGTGATCAGGGCGGCGGCACGGGCGGCTCCGTCGGCGGCGACCGGCAGGTAGTTGACGTCGCGCCCGATCTCCTCGGCGATCGCGGCGGCGATCACCTCCGGCGGTGAATCGTCGAAGTCCATCCGCCGCCCCGCGCGGTAGCGTGCCAATCGGTGTGGGACGTGGATGTTCTGCTCGAAGTGATGCTTTAGCGGGAAGTAGAGGAACGGCCGCTGATTCGCGGTCAGCTCCATGGCGGTGGTCAGGCCGCCCTGGACGATCGCGAGGTCGCATGCGGCAAGGTGCTGGTACAGGGCGGGCACGTACCGGCGGATCTCAAGCCCCTCCGCCGCGGGCAGCGCCGCCGGATCGATCCTGGGCCCAGCGACGACGATCATGCGCAGGCCGGGGACCAGCCGCTTCGCCTCCGGGAAGCTGGCGATGACCCGCCCGAGCAGGTCTGCGCCCACGCCCGAGCCGCCGACCGTGACGATGCAGACCCGCTCGTGCTCCGGGTAACCGAGGTCAGCCCGCAGCGCCGCCCGGTCGCGGAACGCTGCCGGGTCGAACCCGGTGACATAGCCAGCGAAGCTGTAGTGTTCCTCGGTCCAGCCGCGGATGGGCGGCAGCCCGGCCCCGAAGCTGTCCGGGACGATGTCCGCTGGCTCGCCGACGAAGACCGCCCGATCCCGTACCCGCGGGTAGCGGGCGATGTGCTCGATCATCTCCGCGTTGTGGTCGGCGGTGAGGAAGGCTTCGCGGTCCCCGCCGTCGGCCATCGGCAGCCAGCCGACGAAGTCGGTCAGCCAGGCGTAGGCGGCGGACTTCAGCTCGGGGTTCTCGTGCAGGTAGTAGTCCAGCTCCCAGGCTTCGTCGCCGATCCAGAGGTCGTACTGCCCGTCGCGGACCAGATCGTGGAAGACCATGAAATTCGCGACCAGGATCTCGTCCATCCGCCGCCACGCACTGAAACAGTGCAGGTCATGCCCGGCCGACTCGGACACGAGGTGACCGGACTCGCTCGCCAGCAGCGCGCTGGCCGGGTGGATCCGCTCCCCGCACGCCTCCAGCACGCTGGTGACCGGGTGCTGGGCCAGCCAGTTGACCTCGAGGTCGGGATGGAGCTTGCGCAGTTCAGCCGCGATCGCGATGTCGCGCTGGGCGTGGCCGAGGCCGATCGGTGAGGAGACGTACAGCGCCCGCCTCGGCCGCGAGCGGCCCCGGCGGCAGCGCGGCCGCGGAGCCGCCGGGCACGCGAAATCGCGGATGATCAGGTTCGTGCCGACCGGGTCGCGCAGGTGCGGTGCGTGCCCGCTGCCGTCCAGCGTGACCAGCTGCGCGCCCGGGATGGCGGTGGCCACGGCCGCGCCGCGGGCCGGTCCAACGACCGCGTCCGCCGACCCCTGGATGACCAGAGTCGGGCAGCGGACTTGCGCACAGAGCCGACGCGCGTGGCTGGCGTCGTTGAACCACTCGGCGTCGATGCCGCGGAGGATGACCTGCGGGCTGGTCTGCAGGCCCCATCCGATCGCGTCCTCGATCTGCTTGGTCGAGTGCGGCTCGGTGAAGGTCTTCCCGAAGAAGAACTCGAGGAAGCCGGGCCAGTCGCGCAGCCAGTAGTGCCGGTTCCATTTCGCCCAGCCGTCCGGCTCAGCCAGTTCCTCGTCGAACGGATACGGGCCTTCCTGGTCGGCCGGATCATCGGTCAGCAGCAGATCGGGCGCGATCAGCACGAGGCCGCTGACCCGCTCGGGATTCTCAGCGGCGAGCATCAGGTCGTCGCCCGCACCGCACCAGGACACGATGACCACCCGCCCGGCGCCGACGCGGTCCAGCACCGCCAGGGCATCGTGCACAGTTGCCCGCCGGTCGTAGGCCCGCGCCTCCGGTGGGCGGTCCGAGCGGCCATTGCCACGCCGGTCGAACGTCACCACCCGGCCGTGCCGGGCCAAGTAGGGAATCTGGCACTTCCACGCCCGTGAGTGGACGATTTCCCAGGTCGGCAGCAGCAGGATGGCGGGTTCGCCCGAGCCGTAGACCTCGTAGCCGATCCGCACCCCAGCGCGGTCCAGGTAGCCCTCGGCGTCCGGGTAGCGGGCGCGGGTCTGCTCGCGCGGCACTGCCTCAGTGACCCCGGTGACGCCCGCGAGCCCAGCCCCGCTCGCGGGCGTCACCATGGGTCGTCTCACGGCCGCGCCTCGAACACCAGGTTGAACGGTGTCTCCGCGACCCGCCCGAACTGCGTGAAGCCGCCGGCCGTGACGACGTCCCCGATCCTCGCCTCACCGGCCTGCGCGCCGAGGGCCAGTCCCACGTTCTGTGACAGCGAGGCGGGCGTGCACAGCAGCGTGGAGAACGCGTAGTAGGCGCGTCCCACCGGGTTCAGGTTCTCCTCCACTCGGTCACCGGCCCGTGGCTCGACGATCATCCAGGTGCCGTCCGGCTTGAGCGTCCCGCGGACGTGCCGTGCGGCCCCGGCCGGGTCGCCCATGTCGTGCAGGCAATCGAACATCGTCACCAGGTCATACTCCGTCCCACCATAGGCCGCGGCCGGGGCGGCCTCGAAGCGGACCCGGTCGGCCACGCCCGCCTGCTGCGCCCGCTGGCGTGCCGTCTCGATCGAGCCCTGGTGATAGTCGGAGCCGACGAAGGCCGAGTTCGGGTACGCCTGGGCCATCAGGATCGTGGAGGCGCCGTGACCGCAGCCGACGTCGGCGACGAGCGCCCCGCGCTCCAGCTTGGCCACCACGCCGTCGAGCGCGGGCAGCCAGCTGGTGATCAGGTTCGCGTTGTAGCCGGGCCGGAAGAACCGCTCGCAGCCCTCGTGGACGTCCTGCACGTGCTCGTGCCAGCCGAACCCGGCGCCGGTGCGGGCCGCCTCGGCGATCTTCGGCGAGTCGAGCACCGAGCCCACGGCGATCTGGAAGAACCCGGGCAGGTAGGCCGGGCTGGCCGGGTCGGTGAGCGCCACCGCCTGCTCCGGTGGCAGGGTATAACGGCCGCTGTCCGGGTCGTACTCGACGAATCCGCCCGCCGCCTGCGCATTCAGCCACTCACGGACATAACGCTCGGCAGTGCCGGTGCGCTCGGCCAGCTCAGCGGGGGCCAGCGGGCCCGCGCCGGCCAGCGCCCGGTAGAGGCCGAGCTTGTCGCCCAGCACCACGAGCGCCGCGTTCAGGGTCGCGCCGACTTCGTCAACCGCGCGGAACACGAACTGCATCAGCTTGTCCCCGTCGACCTGGACGGCCTGCTCAGTGGTGGTCATGATGCCCTCCCTGGGTTCGGTTTCGAGTGAGCGTAGATTCGGGGCGGCCGGTCTCGCTTCCGGGGCCCACCTAGTCCTGGGCGCGGCTGTCCGGTTTCGCATCAGGGTGCTTACAATCGCGCCATGCTCTTGGGGCGGGACCGTGAGCGGGCGGAGATCGAGCGGGCCCTCGCGTGCGCGCGATCGGGGGCGAGCGCGGCGCTCGCGCTGTCCGGCGAACCAGGAATCGGCAAGACCGCGCTGCTCGACTACGCTGCCGGCCGTGCCGCAGGGATGCAACTGCTGCGCGCCCGCGGGATCGAATCGGAGGCGCAGATCCCGTTCGGGTCGCTGCTTGAGCTGCTCCGCCCGGCCCTGGCCATGCTGGAGAAGATCCCCGAGCCGCAGGCGGCCGCGCTGGAGGGGGCACTCGCGCTGCGGCCGGCGTCAGCACAGGAGCGGTTCGCCGTCGGTGCCGCCACCCTCAGCCTGCTCGCGGCCTACGCTGAGCACGCGCCGCTGGCGGTGGTGATCGACGACGCGCACTGGCTCGACGGGTCCAGCGCCCAGGCGCTGCTGTTCGCCTTCCGCCGGCTGGTCGCCGATCCGATCGCGGTGCTCATCGCGGTGCGCGAGGGAGAGCCGTCCATGCTCGACGGCGCCGACTTGCCAAAGCTGCGGATCGGCGGCCTGACCAGCGCGGAGGCAGCCATGCTGGTGGGCGGACTGGTGCCCGGGGTGATAACGCGGCTCTATGGCGCCACCGCCGGCAACCCGCTCGCCCTGCTCGAGCTGGCGCCGGACGCACAGGATCTGGTGCTCGCCCCGGAGGGCGCTCCGGTTCTCGTCTCCGCCAGGATTTCGGGCGCGTTCCTGCGCCGGGTCGGCACCCTTGACGAGGCCGCCCGGCAAGCGCTGCTGCTGGCCGCGAGCAGCGAGAGCGGCGACCTGCAGATGCTCGGGCGGGCCGCGGCCCGGCTCCGGGTTGACCTGTCCGCACTGGCCGCCGCGGAGAACGCGGGGCTGGTCTCGCTGGCCTCGGGCACGGTCGAATTCCGCCATCCGCTGGCCCGGTCAGCGGTCTACGCCGACGCGCCGGCCGCGGCGCGCCGCGATGCGCACCGGGCGCTGGCCGCCGCCCTGCCCGACCGGGATGTGGACCGCCGCGCGTGGCACCTGGCCGTCGCGGCGGTCGGCGTGGACGAGTCAGCGTCGGCCGCGCTCGAGCAGGCCGGGATCCGGGGGCGCGATCGCAGTGCGTATGCGACCTCGGCCGCCGCGTTCGAACGGGCTGGCCGTCTCACGGCCGGCAGCGAGCGGCGGGGCCGCCTGCTGCTCCAGGCGGCGGAGGCGGCCTGGCTGGCTGGACTGGCCGATCGCGCTGTCAGGTTGCTCGCCGAGGCCCGCGCGGCCACCAGCGACCCAGCGAAACTGGTCGAGATCGACCAGCGGGAGGGGCACATCGCGGCCCGCCGGGGCCCGGTGATGCGCGGCCACGCGATCCTCACCGCAGCGGCCGGGCGGGCCGACCCCGAGCGTGCCGTCACGATGCTCGCCGAGGCCGCCTTCGCCTGCTTCTGCGCCGGGAACCCGGCCGAAATGCTGTCGGCCGCCAGCCGGGCATGCGCGATGCTCCCCGGGAAGGCCTCGGTCCGCGCCCGTTTCCTGGCGGCCACGGTCACCGGGATGGCCCGGATTCTCGGCGGGGACGCAGCAGCCGGTGCTCAGGCAATGCAAGAGGCGATCGCGCTCGCTGAGAACTCGGCCGAGCTGCGCCATGATCTCCAGCTGATCCCCTGGCTGGCCGCCGCCCCGCTGTTCCTGCGCGAGGCCGATGCCGGGCGCCCGCTGGTGGAGCACGCGCTGGACACTGCCCGGGCACATGCCGCGGTCGGCGCGCTGCCCTTCGTGCTCAACCTGATCGCCAGGGACCAGGCCACCACGGACCGCCTGGCAGTCGCCGAGGCCACCTACCGGGAGGCGATCGATCTGGCCCGGGAGAGCGGGCAGCAGACCGAGCTGACGTTCGGCCTGGCCGGCCTGGCCTGGCTGCTGGCCCGCCGCGGGCGGGAGCAGGAGTGCCGGGCAAGTGCCGCTGAAGCGCTCCAGCTCTGCGCCCGGCTCGGGGCGCGGCTGTTTGAGATCTGGGCGACAGCCGCGCTGGGTGAGCTCGAACTCGGCCTCGGTGACGC
The DNA here is from genome assembly GCA_963829725.1 of uncultured Actinomycetes bacterium. Lineage (GTDB taxonomy): Bacteria > Actinomycetota > Actinomycetes > Streptosporangiales > Streptosporangiaceae > RYN-230. The sequence continues at coordinate 11,578 of CAWHJW010000009.1, forward strand.
GACCCGCGCGGCCGGGCACTTCGAGCAGGTGCGGCAACTGCTGCGCGACCTCGCGATCACCGACGTTGACCTCTTCCCCGGGGCCGAACTCACCGATGCCTATCTGCGGCTGGGGCGCGATGACGAGGCGCAGGTGGTCGCCGCGCAGTTCCTGGCCACCGCGAGGGCCAAGGGGCAGCCGTGGTCGCTGGCCCGCGCGCTGCGCTGCCGGGGGATGCTCGCCAACGACGCAGGATTCGCCGCGCACTTCGAGCAGGCGATCCGCCAGCATGCGCAGACACCGGACGCGTTCGAGGCGGCGCGCACCCGGCTGGCGTACGGCGAGCGGCTGCGGCGGGCCCGGAGCCGGGTGCTGGCCCGCGAGCAGCTCCGCGCCGCCGCCGATGTGTTCGAGCGGCTCGACGCCCGCCCGTGGGCCGATCGCGCCCGCACCGAGCTGGCCGCTACCGGGGAGACGCGCCAGCGGCGGGACCCGAGCACGATCGACGAGCTGACCTCGCAAGAGCTGCATATCGCGATCCTGCTCACCGGGGGGAAGACGACCCGGGAAGCCGCGGCTGCACTGTTCCTGAGCCCGAAGACCGTGGAGTACCACCTCCGCCACGTCTACCAGAAACTCGGCATCCACTCCCGCGACGAGCTCGCACGCACGTTCGCCGGGCAGGCATCCCAAGCGAGCGGGCAGGCCCGCATCGCGCAGCTGGAAGTGGTAACAAGCTCCGGCCGGCCACCGAGGGCTTCCTAATAGGGGGCCTGACCAGGCTCCTTTCCACGGACACCGGCCGGGGAAGACGTGCGTTAGGTGGTATCGCCGCAGGTCAGAGTGTGGTTGCTGGTGGTGTAAGAGACCATCAGCATCGCAGGTGACTGCGGCGGCCAGGTAAACCCCACCCGGAGCAAGGTCAGAAGGGATCCGCCGCGGTCTTCGGGTCGCGGGGGAGACTGCGCGAGCGGTTGAGGGTGGCTCGCCCGATGCTCGCGGGTAGACCGCATGAGGTTGTCGGCAACGGCAGCCCTAGATGGATGGCCGCCGGCCCGCTTCGGCGGGTGCACAGAACCCGGCCTACAGGCTGGCTCGCCCGCCGCCTGTGCCGTGCGAAGCGTGGCCAGCGATGGACCTGGACATGGCGGCTTTGCAGGCCGGGCTCACGCCCGAACGCGAACGCCATAGCCACAGACGCTGGTTTCAGCCTCATTCGCGCCGTGTCTGGTGCTGGGCTTTTCTCCATTTGCCGCCGCTGGCAGGCGCGCCGTCGCCGGTGCCGTCGGGGGCCTCGGCCTGGGTGTTTAGAAAGGCTTCCACGATGGTGGCCATGGGTTTGGGGTGTGTTACGAGGTCGAGGTGGCCGCCGTGGTAGATGTGCAGTTCGCTGCGCGGGATCAGCCGGTGCATTATCCGCGCGTTGGCCAGCGGGGTGAGGGGGTCGTCGTCGCCAGCGAGTATGAGGGTGGGAGGGCGTAGCAGCGGCAACAGCGGGAGGCTGGTCCAGCCAGCCGCGGCCACCAGCTGGTAGTAGTAGCCCTTGCCTGGCCCGGGGAGGGCATCCAGGTGAAGCACGTCGCTCGCGCGCGAGGGGTCGGCGCGCAGGCTGCCGCCATAGATCTCACCGGCGATGCCCGCGGCGTATCCCGGATCGCGGTGGCGCCGCGGGGTGAGCATGTGCCGCAGGACACGGGGGTGGCCGGGTATCATCAGCGCCCCGGTGCCAGTGGCCACCAGAACCAGGCGACGCACCCGGCCAGGGTAGCGCAGCGTGAACTGCTGGGCGAGCCCGCCTCCCCAGGAGATGCCCAGCACATCGGCCTGCTGGTAGCCGAGCTGATCGAGAAGATCGCTCAGCAACGGCGCCGAGGTCCACAGGTGGTAGGGGATGACCGGCGGGGGCGACCCGCCGATGCCGGGCAGGTTAAACCGGATCACTGTCCGCCGCCGGTCGAGTGCATCGACGAACGGCTGCAGCAGCTCGAGGCGGGCGCCGATGCCATTGCACAGCACGAGCGGCGGCCATCGGGGGTCCCCTTCGTGCACCGCCACCTGCAGGACCCGGCCAGGCAGGGCTAGTGTCCGCGCCTGCTCACCGGCCGCAGCGCGCCGCCGCCAGCCCTTGACCTTGCGCAGCCCCGCCCGCCGACTGTGGCCGGCTTCGCCGGCTCGGGCCGGTCAGTGATCATGCACGCACACCTCCAGCTTGGCAATGCCACCAGCACGCTGGCGGCCACGAGTCATCGGTGGTGGATCTTCAGGTGCCGTCCGCGGAAATCGCAGCTAGCGCGGCGTAAGGAACTCCGGGCTTGCGCCTGCCGGTGCCGGCCAATCAGCGCGAGTCACGAAGACCTGCGGGCTGATGATGTGCAGCGCGCCGAGCAGGGTGCCCAGGGCCTCGCCCTGGGCAAGCTCGATTATCACCTCACCAGTTATCCCGGCTTTGCCGGTACTGTTTGGTACCAGGCGGAGGGCGCTCACTGGCTGGTCACAGAGGGCCTCGTGAAACAGGGCACGGCTCTGCGGATCGTCGGACAGGGTCAGCCGGATTCTCCACGTGATCTCATCCCGGAACATGGCGTCGCCCCGCTATTCCAGTATCACTACTTGCGGGCTATGATCGCGGAGGCAATGCGCCGGTACCAGAGGCACAAGTCCTTACCGGCCGGGCCGAAAGGCCGTTCGAGCGTTCGAGCCACAGGAGCCCAGATCCCGGTAACCACCGGGCTCAGCGGCGGCACGGCTCATGGAGGGCCAGTTGGCTGGTCTTTTCCTCAGCCACTGGCGCGGCGTCCTGGCAGAATTGACGGCTATCCTGAATTGGCATAGCGCAGCGTGTCAGCCGGAAGGTCATTTACCGCGCCATGGTTATGCGTCGTTGACCTGCCTCGCCGGGACCGCTAGGGTCCGCTGCATGAAGATCATTATTCAGGCCGCGTACGACACCGACACAGGACAGCTTTTCGAGGCTGACGAACATCACGCGCACGATGCGAAAGCTGTCCTGACTGGGCCATACACCATGTGGGTGGAAGGCTCCACGGACCAGCCGGCCCGTCACCACGTGGAGAATGCCAGCGACATGGCGGACGCAACGCTCCGCGACATCGCCGGCCTCATCTATCTAACGGTCGAAAACGAATGATCTTCAACCGCGTTCGGTGGTGATCGTTCCTTCATCGCGAGCATGGTGGGGCGTGCGTAAAACCGTCGGCGTAGTCCTCGCGTCACGGGCCGGTCGCGTGTTCGGTGCAAGGCTCTCGCCAGCAGGGTGATGTCGGCTGCGGACGCGGCCGAAGCGCGGGCGGGCTCGGATTGAGGTCCAGTTCGCTGACCGCAGGTAGATCGTCGGCGAGCCTGGAGACCCGCAGCAGCGCATCAGCGGCGCGGCGGTGTTCACCGGCGGGATGCCCCGGTGGCCGAACCGGCCGGTCGGCATCTTCGCGGCCTGGCAGGTCAAAGGCCAGCTTGACCACGCTGCCGGATATGCGCCTCTTAGCGGGCAGGTCGGCGTCGGCGAATACCCGGAGCATCGCCGAGTTCTCTGCCATCGTCTCCGCAGTGAGCGTCCGCAGGTCACGCTGCCGCGCCTGCCAGATCAGATGCTCGAGCAGCAGGCTGGCGATACCGCGATCGTGCATGTCATCAGGGACGGCGAACGAGACCTCCGCGACGCCGGGCTTCCCGGCGGGTTCGTAGGTGGCCACGCCGACCAGCCGGTCGCCCTGCCAAGCTAGCAGTGCCGCATGCTCGGAATCCGGCTTGCGGCAGACCCGCCTGGCTTCCTGCCCGGCCGCGCGCGAGCTCGTGCTGAAAAACCGCAGGTAGAAGTTGGCCTGCGACATGCCAGCATGCATCGTGCGTACCGCGTCGGCGTCCTGCGGCCGGGCCGGCCTGATCTCCACCGTGCTGCCATCGGTCAGCAGCGCGTACATCGCTGCAGCGGGCGTGCTCACCAGGCCGCCCCCTCAGACGACGGCACCGGATCGGGCGGGGTGCTGCGGGCCGCTGAGGCCGCGCGCGCACCGGACGAGTCTGCCACCATCGGCATTCTGGGCGACCGGTACTCCGCGCGGCTCAGCTACCGGCATATGATCACATACGCTCGAAGATCGCGGCGATGCCCTGGCCGCCGCCTATGCACATGGTGACGAGCGCGTACCTGCCGGACACCCGCCTGAGCTCATACAGCGCCTTGACGGTAAGGATGGCGCCGGTCGCGGCAACCGGGTGGCCCAACGAGATGCCGCTGCCGTTGGGGTTGGTCCGGTCCAGCGGCAGGCCGAGCTCGCGGACGACGGCGAGGGCTTGAGCGGCGAATGCCTCGTTCACCTCGAACACGTCGATTTCGTCAAGCTTCAGGCCGGTCCGGTCCAGGATCTTCCTGACCGCTGGCACCGGGCCGATGCCCATCATCTTGGGCTCGACGGCGGCGTGGCTGTAGGCGACCAGGCGGCCCATCGGCTGCAGGCCGTGGCTGCTCGCGTAGGAGCCGCTGGTGAGCACGACAGCGGCTGCCGCGTCGTTCATCCCCGAGGCGTTCCCGGCTGTCACGGTGCCCTCCTTGGAGAACGCCGGGCGCAGCCGGGCCATGCCCTCCAAGCTGGCGTCGGGCCGGATGTGCTCGTCGGCCACCACTTCGACCGTGCCCTTCCTGGCGGGCGCCTGAACGGGTGTTATCTGCTCGTCGAAGTAGTGCGCCGCTACCGCCGCCGCGGCGCGGTGGTGACTCTCGACCGCCAGCGCGTCCTGATCCTCGCGAGAGATCCCGAACTCCTGGGCGACGTAGTCTGCTGTCGCACCCATATGGCAGCTCTCGAACGGGTCGTTCAGCGCGCCAACCACGGGGTCGATGGCCGCGCCATCTCCCATCCGCTGGCCCCAGCGCATGCTCTGCAGCCAGTACGGGCCACGGCTCATTGACTCGGCACCGCCTGCCACCGCGGCCTCAGCGTCACCAAGGGTGATGGCCTGGGCCGCCGAGACGATAGCCTGCAGCCCGCTGCCGCAGAGCCGGTTCACGGTGAAGGCCGGCATGGTCACTGGCAGGCCGCCATTGACGGCGGCGACCCGGCTCAGGTACATGTCCCTGGGCTCGGTGTGAATCACGTTGCCGAACACCGCGTGGCCGAAATCACCCGGATCGACGCCGGACCGGTGCACGGCCTCACGGACCACTGTCGCCGCCATGTCGCACGGCGGGACGCCCGCGAGGGCACCGCCATAGCGGCCGATGGCAGTCCGGGTGCCAGCGAGCACCACAACATCGTTCGGTTCGGTCATGACGTTCTCCTCATGTGTCCAGGCCGTCGTCAACTGCCGAGATCTGCCCGGACAGGGCCGGGCACCTGATTGGGGTTTCCCGGGGACGCAGGTGGCAGGTCGAAACGCGGTGTCACCGTCATCAGCGCCGTCCCCTCGTTCGGACGGGTGTTCTGTGGCCCGCGCCGCCCTGGTACCTTGCCTTTCGATGCTGTTCTGGAACACCGTGCCCTGGCTAGGGACGAACGTCCCGCAATCACCGGGCCGCTCCTCAGAACCCGCCGGGGACCTCCGTCGACGGCGGCAACGGCCGCTGCCGCCCTTTACCCCTGGATTTGACAGCCGGAGAGTTACCCCGGGCCTGCCAGCCGTTAAGCGAACAACTCCGTTCACATGACGCTCCAGTAACGCCGGCACCGACACGCGGGACCTTCGGCCCTACGCGGCCAGCGCCGGCAGGCCTATATTCATGGTATGTAGTCTGGGATGGTGGTATGTATTATTGGTGTTCCGGAGCCATGCTTTCCTGATACACAATTTAATTAGCTGGGGAGAACCGCAAAGAAACTTCTGGTTCCGCCGCTCTCGCCGACGACCTGGCCGTCCTGGAACCAGGTATTCAAACCAGACCCGGGATGGCCGCCATTAGAGGGGTGCCGTAGATGGATTTCGAGCTTACTGACGAGCAAGAGCTGGTCCGCAGCACGGTAAGGGAGTTCGCCGACGCCGAACTCGCGCCGGTCGCGGCCGAGATCGACCGTAACCACCGCTTTCCTGAGGAGGTCCTGCCGAAGATGGCGGGCCTGAGCCTCCTGGGTATGCCCTACCCCGAGGAGGTGGGTGGCGCCGGGGCTGACTACGTGAGCTACGTAATAGCTCTTGAGGAAGTGTCGAGAGCGTGCGCCACCACCGGGGTCATCATGACGGCGCACACCACGCTCGCCACCTGGCCGATCTTCAAGTTCGGAACCCAGGCCCAGAAGGATAAGTATCTCTTTGATATGGCTTCCGGCCGCCGCCTGGGCGCTTTTGCGCTGACCGAGCCGGCCGCCGGAACCGATGCCGGCGCCGGCACCTGCACGGCGGTGCTGAGCGGAGACGAGTACGTTCTCAACGGATCGAAGATCTTCATCTCCAACGCCCCGTACGCCGACGTGTACATCGTCTTTGCGAAGACCGATCCAGACCACGGGACGCGGGGGATGAGCGCCTTCATCGTCGAGAGAGATGCCCCAGGTTTCTCCGTCGGAGAGGCAGAGCACAAGCTGGGAATTCGCGGCTCCAGTACGCCGCCCCTCTACTTCAATAACTGCCACATTCCCAGGGATGCGCTCCTGGGCGGGGAAGGCAACGGCTTCAGGGTAGCCATGCAGACGCTCGATGGCGGGCGCATCGGCATCGCCGCGCAGGCGCTGGGCATAGCCCAGGCAGCGCTCGACGCGTCGGCAGCGTACGCTAAGGAGCGTGTCCAGTTCGGCAAGCCGATCGCCAGCCTGCAGGCTATTCAGTGGATGATTGCCGATATGGCTACCGAGATCGACGCTGCCCGGCTCCTTACCTACCGCGCCGCATCAAACATGGACAACGGCCGCCCCTATTCAACCGAAGGGGCGATGGCAAAACTGTTTGCCTCGGAGACCGCCACCCGGGTGGCTGGCAAGGCAATCCAGATCCATGGCGGATACGGCTATACGGAGAGCTATCCGGTGGAACGAAACTGGCGCGACGCCAAGATAACCGAGATTTACGAGGGAACGTCCGAAGTGCAGCGTATGGTTATCGCGAGAAGCTGCCTGCGGTGAGGGTAAGCGGGCCGGGAAATCCCGGCCCGTGCACGTTGCGAGTGGAGGAGCGAGAATTGGCTTTTGAGCTAGCCTACGATGAGATCAAGATCGATGATAGCGCATCGCTCGCCAAGACGATCACCGAGGGAGATATCGTAAATTACGCGGGCATCACCGGGGATTTCAACCCAATTCACATCGACGCGGTGTATGCGAGCCAGTCGATGTTCGCCGAGCGGGTCGCGCACGGCATGCTCGTGGCCGGGCTGATCTCCGCGGTGCTGGGCACCCTGCTTCCGGGCCCGAATTCCATTTACCTGGGGCAGGACCTCAAGTTCACGGCTCCGGTCAAAATCGGCGACACGGTCACGGCGACAGTGACGGTGACAGAGAAGCGCGATGACAAGAGAATCCTGAAGCTCAAGACCACGGTGTCGAATCAACGGGGCGAAGTAGTCGTGGACGGCAGCGCGGTAGTCAAGAAAATGGGTCTGTAACCCGGTGCGAGGGGTGACGCGAGTGTCTTCGAGCAGTCATCGTGCCCGCCTGCCGCGGGGGCCGCTGCCGAGAGGAGCGTTATGAAGATTGTGGTCGCCTACAAGTGGACGTGCGACCCGGAGGAGGCCACGGTACGCGGCGACGGCACGGTGGACTGGAGCCGGGCGAAGCCCGGCATCAGCGCCTATGACCCGGTGGCCATAGAACTGGCGCGCCGTCTCGCCGAAGCCGCGGGTGCCGAACTGATTGGCGTGACGGTAGGGGCGAAGGGGGTTGGTGTGGCGATCGCGTCCAAGGCTGCCCTCTCGCGTGGCCTGGACCGGGTGGTGATCATCGAGGATGAGTCCCTGCGCGAAGCCGGGAGGTCTGGGCTGGCCGCGGTGCTCGCCGCGGCGATCCGTCATATCGGCGACGTGGACCTTGTCGTCACTGGCGACTCGTCGGTGGATGTGGCGGCCAAGATGGTGCCGACCGTGCTGGCCGGCGAGCTCGGCTGGCCGGCTGTCGCTGAGGTCACCGCGGTGACTGGCCAGGCTGGCACGCTGCGCGTGGAGCGCGCGGTGCCAGGCGGCGTGCAAGTTCTTGAGATTTCCGGCCCCGCTGTGCTGGCCGCGTCCGCGGATGCGGCGGTGCCGCGGGTACCGGGCATGAAAGACCTCCTCGCGGCGGGCAAAAAGCCGGTGGAGCAACTGGAGCTTACGGCCCTGGATGTGCCCGCGAGGAGCGCGGTCATGACGGTCACGGGCAGGTCACGCCCGGACCGCAAGGCCCGCAAGGGCCAGCTCATCGACACTGGCGACCCAGCGGCCGCTGCTGCCGAGCTCGTCAGCGCGCTCCGCGGCGCCGGAGCGCTGTGACTGGCCGCAGGATGATGGAGAGGACTAAACGGTGAGCGTGAACGCCTGGATCGTCGTCGGGGATCAACCGGCGGTAGGCAACCTGATCACGATCGCGCGCTCCTTGGGCGGGCAGGTCGCGGCCGTCGTCGCCGGGCCCCGGTCGGTAGCCGAGACGGTGGCGGCGAGCGGTGTGGACAAGGTGGTCTGGTGCGGCGCGCTGGGTGAGGCGCCCGCTGAAGCCAACGCTCCGGCGGTGGCCGGCGTTGTCGCGGCCGATCCGCCCCGCGTCGTGCTCAGCGGCCGTAACCCAGGCGAGCGGGTGCTCCTGGGTGCCGCCGCAGCCCGCCTGGGGGCGGCGGTCCTGACCGGCGCCCGCTCAGTCTCAGCCGACGGCGCCGATGTCATCGTGGTCAACGCCGTTTTCGGCGACATCGCCGACGAGACCGTCGCTGTCTCCGGCCCGGTAGCCCTGCTGCTGGACGGCGGCGGCGTGCCGCCGGCCGGCAGTGCCAGCGCGCCCATTGAGGAGATCGCCGCCACGCCGCTGGCCATGAAGGTGATCGAGACCAGGACGTCCGGCTTCGATGAGGTTGACCTCAACGCCGCCCCCCGGGTGATTGGCGTCGGCCGTGGCCTCAAGGCCAAGGAGGACCTGGCCATGATCGAGGCGCTCGCCAGGGCCGCCAAGGCCGAGATCGCCTGCTCCCGCCCGGTGGCCGAGGGCCTGAACTGGATGGGGAAGGACCGCTACATCGGGAGCTCCGGCGCGCACATCGCCCCTCAGGTCTACTTCGCGGTCGGGATTTCCGGCCAGTTGCAGCACATGGTCGGCGTGCAGGGGGCCGAGATGATCGTGGCGATCAACTCCGACCCCAATGCCGCCGTCTTCAAAGAAACCGACTATGGTCTCGTCGGCGACCTCTACCAGCTGGTGCCGGCGATCACCGCCGCCCTGAAATGACGGTGCCCGATGCCAGAAACGGCTGAGCCTGACTTCGACGTCATCGTTATCGGCGCCGGCATCGCCGGTTGCGTGACGGCCTACCAGCTCGCCCGGCAGGGACGTTCAGTCCTGCTGATCGAGCGGGGCGAGGCTCCCGGCTCCAAGAACCTCTCCGGTGGCGTGCTGTACTCCCGCGGCATCCAGGAGGTCTTCCCCGGGTTCCTCGACGAGGCGCCGGTCGAGCGCCGGATCACGCGCAACTATATTAACTTCCTCAACGCCGGGAGTTCAGTCGGCATCGACTACCAGGACATGCGCCTGGCGGATCCGGTCAACGCGGTCACGGTGCTGCGCGCCAAGCTGGATGCGTGGCTGGCCGAGAAGTGCGAGGAAGCGGGCGCCCTCATCATGCCCGGGGTCCGGGTCGACCGGGTGCTGACCGAGGATGGTGCCGCCGGCAAGCGGGTCGTGGGCGTCCAGGCCGGTGAGGACGAGCTGCGCGCCCGCGTGGTTGTGGCGGCCGACGGGGTGAATTCCTTTATCGCCAAGGAGGCCGGGCTGCGTAAGAACGAGCCGCTGAACCACCTGGCTGTCGGCGTGAAATCCGTCGTGTCGCTGCCCAGGGAGACGATCGAGGCACGATTCAACCTGACCGGTGACGAGGGCGCGGCCATCGCCGTTGTCGGTGACTGCACCGAGGGTGTCGGGGGCGGCGGCTTTCTCTACACCAACATCGACTCCATTTCCGTTGGCGTGGTCGTGCGCCTGGACGATCTCACCGCTAAGAAGAAGGTCGTCACCGACATCTTCGACCACTTCCTTGAGCACCGGTTCATTGCCCAATACCTTGACGGCGGCGAACTGGCCGAGTACGGGTGCCATCTGGTCGCCGAGGGCGGCATGAAGATGATCGGCGAGATCACCATGGACGGCATGCTCGTCGTCGGTGACGCCGCCGGGCTCACTCTCAATACTGGGTTGACCGTGCGCGGCATGGACCTGGCGGTCGCCTCCGCGGTCGCCGCCGCCGAGGGCATCAGCTCAGCTCTGGAGCGCAGCGACACGTCCAAGGCAGGCCTGGCCGGGTACCGGCAGAGGTTCTTTGCCTCATACGCTGGCCAGGACATGAAGACCTACGCCAGGGCGCCCGCCTTCCTTGAGGCCGAGCGCATGTACAAGGACTACGGCGAGCTTTTCGCCGACGTCCTGTACGGCGCGTTCAATCTCGACACCCAGCCCCGCCGGCATCTCCTGAGCGTCGCACGTAAGACACTGACGCAATCACCGGTGAAGATGAGGCAGCTGGTCCGCGACGGCATTGCAGGAGCGCGCGCACTATGAAACCACTGTCCGTCCCTGAGCGCCTGGCGAAGAACCGCTTTAGCCTCGATGAGGAGGAATGCCACATCGAGGTTAACCAGGAGATCGCCAGGACTACCGGAACGGGCAAGGCCATCGTCGCCTGCTGCCCGGCCCACGTCTACACCGAGGAACCCGACGGGACCATCTCCGTCGAGTATGCCGCCTGCCTGGAGTGCGGCACCTGCCTGGCCGTCGCCGCCCCAGGGGCGCTGAAATGGCACTACCCCCGCGGCGGGTTCGGCGTCCAGTTCCGCGAGGGGTAGTGCCCAGCGAGAGTTCTTACCGTTGCAGGATGTAGGTGCCTGGTGCGGGGCATAGTGGCCGGAATTTTGCGTTGCCCAGGGTGCGCGGGGCTGGCTTCATGTCGCCGCTGCGTTCGGCTAGCCAGGTGGTGTAGTCGGGCCACCAGCTGCCCTGGACGGTCTCGGCGTGGGCTAGCCATTCGTTGTGGTCGGGCGGGTTGCCGGGTGCGAGGCGGAAGGTCGCCTTGGGGTTGGATGGCGGGTTGACCATGGCGGCGATGTGGCCGCTGTTGGAGAGGACGAAGCGGATGCTGCCGCTGAGCAGCTGGGTGGCGCGGTAGGCCGATGGCCATGGTGAGATGTGGTCGTCGATGCCGGCCACGATGTAGCTGTCCACGTCGATCTTGGAGAGGTCGACGGGGGAGCCGAGCATGCTTACGGCATCTGGCCTGGTGAGCGCGTTGGCCATGGCGATCTCGATGAAGTTGCGGTGCAGCGCGGCGGGCATCCTGGTGGTGTCGGCGTTCCAGTACAGGATGTCGAACGGCGGCGGGGTCTTGCCCTGCAGGTAGTTGTTGACCCAGTAGTTCCAGATCAGGTCGTCGGGCCGGAGCCAGGCGAACACCTCGGCGAGGGTGCGCCCGTCCATGTACCCGCGGGCGCGGGAGGCGAGGATGGACCCGGCGGCCGTGGCCTCGTCCATCAGCGAGACGGTTGTGCCTGCCTGCGTCATGTCCAGGAGTGTCACGCCCAGGCCGAGGCTGGCGAGCTGGTCGAGTTGCCCGGTCGCGCTCAGGTGCGCGCTGACCATGGAGGACAGGATGCCGCCGGCGCACAGGCCCATGAGGTTGATCTTGGGTGCCTTGGTGATGTCGCGGAGTGTGCCGATCGAGTCGACGACTGCTTCACCGTAGGTGTCCAGGTCCCAGTTCCTGGCGTCCTTGCCGGGGTTGCGCCAGGAGAGCACGAATACCTGATATCCCTGCGCCACGAAGAATTCGAGCATGCTGCGGCCGGGCGCGAGGTCGGTGACGTAATACTTGTTGATCATCGGCGGGACCATGAGCAGCGGGATCGGGTAGACCGTGGGCGTGGTCGGCTTGTACTGGATCAGTTCGTAGACGTCGGTGCGGGCCACTACGGCTCCCGGCGTCACGGCGAGGTCCTGGCCGACCTGGAACGCGTCGGATGCCACCATCGTCGGGATGTGCGGGGTAGAGGACATGTCCGAGACCAGGGCACGGACACCCCGCACGGCGCTCAGCCCGCCGGTGTCGATGAACGCCTTCCATGCGGCCGGGCTGAGCAGCGGGTAGTTACTCGGCGCGGACGCGGCGATGAGATTGGTCAGCATGAACTTCAGCCGCGTGTTGTCCCGCCAGTCCAGCTCCGCGTCAGCGAGCAGTTCCTCGGCCGTCCCCCCGATGGCCAGGTAGGCCTGGACGGCGCGTTTGAGCAGCGGGTTCTCACTCCACGCGGGATCCGCGAACCGGCGGTCGCGGCGCGCCGGGGCGATCGCCGAACTGCCCGCCGCGATGCCGGCGAGTTCGGCGGCCAGCTTGGTGGCCCGCCGGGCCACCGTCCCCGGACGGCCGGCCAGCCGGGCCGCGTACCGCATCATGCTGGAATCCGGCCGGAAACGGCGGAACGTGCCGAGAGTAGCGTCGGGCAGGACGAGATCCAGCATGCCGACTGCCTTGGTGGCTTCGGGTTCCGCTGACTCACCCGCCGGGCGCGTGGTGTTAGTGGTTGCGCGTGTATTTCTGGTGGCCGCCACGGATGATCACGTCCTCACTTCTGATCCACAATGCAGTACTGGCTGTTTCAGCGAGCCAAGCACCAGTCAAGCCACTTATTACAAGCAAGTAAACCAGGCAATCGGAAAATCCCGCAGAGCCGACCGGCCCGAAACAGCGGGGACGTTCGCCCTCTTGACGTTGGGTCGTGGTTACGAGCCCGCATAGCGGCATGACCTCAACGCCAGCCAGCACAGGCAGTTACCAACGGCTACGGTTAGTCGGCGATCCGGTACTCCTCCAGCAGCCGGCGTGCCACGATCATCTTCTGGATCTCCGCCGTACCCTCACCGATGAGCAGCATCGGGGCCTCCCGGTACAGCCGCTCAATCTCGTACTCCTTGGAGTAGCCGTAGCCGCCGTGGATGCGGAAGGAGTCTTCGACGACTTCTTTGCCGTATTCGGCGGCGAGGTACTTGGCCATGCCGGCCTCGAGGTCGTTGCGGTTACCGGAGTCTTTCGTGCGGGCCGCCATCACCATCATCTGGTGGGCGGCCTCGACCTTGGTGGCCATCTCGGCCAGCTTAAACGCGATGGCCTGATGCTGGGCGATCGGCTTGCCGAAGGCGTGCCGCCGCTGCGCGTAGGCGATGCCCAGCTCGAAGGCACGGAGGGCGAGCCCGCAGCCCCGGGCGGCGACATTTACCCGGCCGACCTCGACACCGTCCATCATCTGGTAGAATCCCCGGCCGGTGGTGCCGCCCAGCACCCGGTCAGCCGGGATCCGGACGTCCTGCAGGATCAGCTCGGTGGTGTCGACGCCCTTGTAGCCCATCTTCTCGATCTTCCCCGGCACGGTCAGGCCTGGCATCTTCGGGTTGGCGCCGAAGCCCGGCTCCTTTTCGATCAGGAAGGTGGTCATGTTCCGGTGCGGCGCGTCGTGGCCATCGTCGGTCCGGCAAAGCACCGCCACCAGGGTTGAGGAGGCACCGTTAGTCAGCCACATCTTCTGGCCATTGATCACGTAGCCGTCGCCATCGCGTACCGCCTTGGTACGTATCGCCGAGACGTCCGAGCCCATCCCCGGCTCCGACATGGAGAAGGCGCCGCGTACCTCGCCAGCCGCCATGCGGGGCAGGAAGTAGTCCTTCTGTTCCTGGGTGCCATGCTGGGCGATCATGTGCGCAACGATGAAATGGGTGTTGATGATGCCCGACACCGACATCCAGCCCCGGGCGATCGCCTCCACCACCAGCGCGTAGGTGAGCAGCGATTCCCCGAGACCGCCATGCTCCTCGGGGATGGTCAGCCCGAACAGGCCCAGCTGCTTCATCCCGTTGACGATCTGGGCAGGGTACTCGTCCTTGTGCTCAAGCTCGGTGGCGACCGGGATGATTTCCTTGTCGACAAAGTCCCGGACCGTGGCGAGGATGTCCCGCTGGATCTCGGTCAGGCCCTCGGTCTGTGCCAGGCGTCCCATGTCGTTCCTCAGCTGGCGGGCTCGGGGCGGCCGGGCTGCTCCCCGCCGCGCTCTTTGATATAGCTCTCGGTCGGCACCATCACCTTGCGGCGGAACACGCACACCAGGGTCCCGTCCTGCTTGTAGCCGCGGGTCTCGACCTGGACGATGCCCCGGTCGCTCTTCGACTTCGATGGCCATTTGCCGAGCACGGTGGTCTCGCCGTAGATGGTGTCGCCGTGGAAGGTCGGCGCCACGTGCTTGAGCGACTCGACCTCCAGGTTGGCGATGGCCTTGCCGGAGACGTCCGGCACCGACATGCCGAGCAGCAGGGAGTAGATGTAATTACCCACCACCACGTTCTTGCCGAAGTCGGTGGCCTGCTCCGCGTAGTTCGCGTCCAGGTGCAGCGGGTGGTGGTTCATGGTGAGCAGGCAGAAGAGATGGTCGTCGTACTCGGTGACCGTCTTCCCGGGCCAGTGCTGGTAGACCGCCCCGACTTCGAACTCCTCGTAGGTCCGTCCGAACTGCATCTGCGTGTCCTCCTCAGGCCTGCGGGGGCTCGAACTTCGAGGTGCGCTGCATGCCCGCCGCACGGCCCTTGCCCGCGATGACCAGGGCCATCTTGCGGGAGGCTTCATCGATCATCTCGTCACCGAGCATCGCCGACCCCTTTGCCCCGCCGGCCTCCGAAGTGCACCAGTCGTAGGCGTCCAGGATCAGCTCCGCGTGGTCGTAGTCCTCTTGCGAGGGGGAGAAGATCTCGTTGGCGGCGGCGATCTGGTCCGGGTGCAGCACCCACTTGCCATCGAAGCCCAGGGCGGCGGCCCGCCAGGCGACCTCGCGATAGCCCTCGTGGTTGCGGATCTGCAGGTAGGGGCCATCGATAGCCTGCAGGTCGTGGCTGCGGGCCGCCATCAGGATGCGCATCAGGATGTAGTGGTAGGCGTCCGCCGGGTAGCCGGGCGGCTGCTCGCCGACCACCAGCGACTTCATGTTGATCGAAGCCATGAAGTCAGCCGGCCCGAAGATGATGGTCTCGATACGCGGCGAGGAGGCGGCGATCGCGTTGACGTTCACCAGGCCGAGGGCGTTCTCGATCTGGGCTTCGATGCCGATCCGGCCGACCTCGAAGCCCATCGTCTTCTCGATCTGGGTCAGCAGCAGGTCCAGCGCCTTGACCTGCTGGTCGTCCTGCACCTTCGGCAGCATGATGCAGTCCAGGTTAGGGCCAGCCCCCTCGACCACCGTGATCACATCCCGGTAGGTCCACTGCGTGGTCCAGTCGTTCACCCGGACGACGCGGGTCTTGCCGCTCCAGTCGCCGTTGTTCAGCGCGTCAACGATGGTGTGCCGGGCGCTCTCCTTGACCAGCGGCGCGCAGGCGTCCTCGAGGTCCAGGAACACCTGGTCCGCGGGCAGGCTCTGAGCCTTCTCCAGGAAACGCGGGCTGCTGCCGGGGACAGCCAGGCAGGACCGGCGGGGGCGTAGGCGTTTCGCCGGGAGAGCTGAGGCGGTGGTCATGTCGGGTCGCGCCATCCTTCGCAGGTTGCGGTGCTTGTCGGCGGGGTCGGTGCGGACCGGCCGGTAAGGCTCAGGATGCGCCAGCGGCCGGAACTCTGCCAAGCGTGTCCCATGCCGTGCCGCGTCCATCCCGGCACTGTCATGCCGTCCCGACCAGGCTGTCAGGCCTGCTCTGCCACGACTGGAGCTTGTTGGCGAGCCGGATCTCGTCCACGACGCGGCCGATGATGGCAGTGATGCCGAAATCCCTGGGAGTGAAGACCGCGGCCACACCCTGGGCACGCAGCGACTCGGCGTCGGCCGGTGGGATGATCCCGCCGACCACCACCGGGAGGTCCGCCATCCCGGCCTGGCGAAGCCGGCGCAGCACGTCGGGAACTAGCTCGCCGTGCGAACCGGAGAGGATCGACAGTCCCACGCAGTGCACGTCCTCGGCGGCCGCGGTGGCCACGATCTGCTCCGGGGTGAGCCGGATGCCCTGGTAGATCACCTCGAACCCGGCGTCGCGGGCCCGCAGTGCGATCTGCTCGGCGCCGTTGGAGTGCCCGTCCATGCCAGGCTTGCCTATCAGCAGCCGCAGCCTGCCCGCTCCGAGCTCCCTGGCGGTGGCGGCCACGGCCGCGCGGACGGCGATCATCTCCCCGCCCAGCTCGGCGGCGGCCGCCGCCGAGCCGCTGAGACCGGTGGGTGCCCGGTACTCGCCGAAAACATCCCGCAGCGCGAAGGACCATTCGCCGGTGGTCACCCCCGCCCGGGCGCAGGCCAGGCTGGCCGCCATCAGGTTGACCCCGTCCTGCGCGGCGTCAGCCCTGAGCCGGTCCAGTGCGGCGAGCACCGCGGTGTCGTCACGCTGCTCGCGCCACTGCGCCAGGCTGGCCCGTATCTCCCGCTCGGCGGCCGGGTTGACCTGCTGGACCGCCGCGTCCAGGTCGGCGGTGAGCGGACTCGGCTCGGTGGTCTCGAAGCAGTTGACGCCCACGACCTTGTCCTCGCCGGACTCGATCCTGGCGTGCCTGGCCGCGTGCGAGGCGACGAGCTGGGCCTTGAGGTACCCGGACTCCACTGCCGGTATCACCCCGCCCATGCCCAGCACCTTGGCGATCTCCGCCTCGGCGCCCGTCACCAGCTCGGCGGTCTTCGCCTCCACTACGCCGGAGCCGTCGAACAGGTCACCGTACTCCAGCAGGTCTGACTCGAAGGCGAGCACCTGCTGCATGCGCAGGCTCCACTGCTGGTCCCAGGGCCGGGGCAGGCCCAGCGCCTCGTTCCACGCCGGAAGCTGCACAGCGCGAGCCCTGGCGTCCCTGGACAGCGTGACGGCCAGCATCTCCAGGACAATACGCTGGACGTTGTTCTCCGGCTGCGCCTCGGTCAGGCCCAGTGAGTTCACTTGCACGCCGTAGCGGAAGCGGCGGCTCTTCGGATCGGCGATGCCATACCGCTCGCGGGTGACCTGCTCCCAGAGCCTGGCGAAGGCCCGCATCTTGCACATCTCCTCGACGAACCGGACACCCGCGTTGACGAAGAAGGAGATCCGCCCGACGACGTCGCCCATCTGCTCCCGAGGGACCTGCCCGGAGTCGCGGACGGCGTCCAAGACGGAGATCGCGGTGCACATCGCGAACGCGATTTCCTGCACGGGTGTGGCTCCGGCCTCCTGGAGGTGATAGCTGCAGACATTGATCGGGTTCCACCTGGGCAGGTGGGTGACCGTATGGGCGATCACGTCGGTGGTGAGGCGCATCGACGGACCGGGCGGGAAGACGTACGTCCCCCTGGCGAGGTACTCCTTGACGATGTCGTTCTGGGTGGTGCCGGTGAGCTTGGTGATGTCGGCGCCCTGGTCCTCAGCGGTGACCTGATAGAGCGCCATCAGCCACATCGCGGTGGCGTTGATCGTCATCGAGGTGTTGGTCTGCTCCAGCGGGATCCCGTCGAAGAGGATGCGCATGTCGCCCAGGTGCCCGACCGGGACGCCGACCCGGCCGACCTCGCCGCGGGCGAGGACATGGTCGGCGTCGTACCCGGTCTGGGTGGGCAGGTCGAACGCGACCGACAGCCCGGTCTGGCCCTTGGCGAGGTTGCGGCGGTAGAGCGCGTTGGACTCCGTCGCAGATGAATGCCCTGCATATGTCCGCATCAGCCATGGACGATCCCTGGCGGGCCGCTGCGGCTGCTGCTCATTCGACTCGGTCATGCCCGCCCGTTCTCACACGTTCCGGAACCGGTTGATCTCCGTCAGGTGCTTGGCGCGCAGCTCATGATCGCGCACGCCGAGGCCCTCCTCGGGCGACAGGCAGAGCACGCCGACCTTGCCATGGTGCAGGTTCCGGTGCACGTCCAGTGCGGCCTGGCCGGTCTGTTCGAGCTGGTAGACCGTGGACATGGTCGGGTGGATCATGCCCTTGGAGATCAGGCGGTTGGCCTGCCACGCCTCGCGGTAGTTGGCGAAGTGCGAGCCGATGATGCGCTTGAGGCTCATCCACAGGTAGCGGTTGTCGTACTCATGCATGTACCCCGAGGTGGAGGCACATGTCACGATGGTGCCACCTTTCCGTGTCACGAACACCGAGGCGCCGAAGGTCTCCCGGCCTGGGTGCTCGAAGACGATGTCCACGTCCTCACCGCCGGTCAGCTCGCGGATCCTGGCACCCAGGCGCTTCCATTCCTTCGGATCCTGGGTGTGCTCGTCCTTCCAGAACTTGTAGCCCTCGGCCTTACGGTCGATGATCAGCTCCGCGCCCATCGACCGGCACAGCTCAGCCTTCGCCTCGCTGGACACGACGCAGATCGGGATGGCACCGCCGGCCTCCGCGTACTGGGTGGCGTAGGCGCCGAGACCACCACTGGCACCCCAGATGAGCACGTTGTCGCCCTGCTTGAGGCCAGCCCCATTGCGCGAGACCAGCTGGCGGAAGGCGGTGGAGTTCACCAGGCCCGGCGTCGCGGCCTCTTCCCAGGTAAGGTGCCTGGGCTTGGGCATCAGCTGGTTGGTCTTGACGATGGCCAGCTCGGCCAGGCCGCCGAAGTTCGTCTCGAAACCCCAGATGCGCTGCTCCGGGTCCATCATCGTGTCGTTGTGGCCGTCGGAACTCTCCAGCTCGACGGACAGGCAGTGCGCGACGACCTCCTCGCCGGGCTTCCAGATGGTCACGCCGGGGCCGGTGCGCAGCACCACACCCGCGAGGTCTGAGCCGACCACCTGGTACGGCAGGTCGTGCCGTGCGGTGAGCTCGGAGAGCTTGCCGTAGCGGCGCAGGAAGGCGAAGGTGGAGATCGGCGAGAAGATGGAACTCCACACGGTGTTGTAGTTGACCGCGCTGGCCATGACGGCGATCAGGGCTTCACCCAAGCCGAGTTCGGGGACTGGCACCTCTTCCACGTGCAGGGACTTGCGGGGATCCCGGTCGCGGGTGGCGACGCCGTCGAACATGTGCTCCTCGTCCCGGTGCAGGGTGACTGCCCGGTAGGCACTCGGCAGCGGAAGCGCGGTGAAGTCCGCGGCCTGGCTGTCGGAACTGAGGATCGCGTCGAGGATTTCCTTCAAGGCTCACTCCTAAGGCGTACTACCTGCATGAGGAGCGCAGGGCCTCGTGGAGCCGTGCAGCGACTGGTGGGGCACATAGTTTCCGTTCATCTGGCCCGGCGTTGCGAGCCGCTGTCTCAGCCGCTTCCCCGCACCTCCTGCCCACATACGACGATGCCAGGCCGCCTCCTTTATGTCTATTGAGGGTTTCGCGCAGACAGTTAAACAAAAAGTTTAGATTAGGCGAGCTTCCGATTCGGGGCTCATCCCCCGTGGCGGCTGGGGGACGGCTGGGCGGTTGACCGGGATGGGCCGTATCGCTCAGCGCTTGGCCGCCGTTGTTCGTGTCAACGCGAGTGGTGTGAGAGGTGCCTGCTCAGTTCTGATCGTTTCGTCCTGAGCGGCGTATCGCTGTGATGCGAGGCGGCCACGCCGCCATCCTCCGGTCATTCCTTTGATCCGGACGCGGGTGATCGGCAGCCTTAACGGTGTCACAACGGGGGGCTGGAGCAGTCAAGCACCTCAGCTCGACCGGTGAGATGGTGATGCGGCTGGATCAGGCGCGCCCGGGGATCCGTGCCTCCCTCGCGGCGACCACCGGCGTCGATTACGCTTCCGATGTGGTCAAGTACCTCCTGGTCGGCGCCGATGTCGTGATGACCGAACTGCGCGGGAAACTCGCCCTGCCCCCGGACGCCGCCCAGGCGGCTTACCGGCGCGCAGGCTATGTCCGGGCCCGGCAAGCAGCCAACCGCGCCCGGAGTCCGCGGTGACCGGTGAGCCAATGCCTGTCGTGGAGATGGCAGCCTTCCTCGCCAGCGCTCAGGGCCGGGTAGTCGACGAAGCGGTTGCCTCGCTCGAGCGGCGCGATCAGGCGCATCGCCGGGCAGCCAGCGCGGCGGACCGTCGTCGTTACGTCCAGGATCTGTTCGGGTTGGTCGTTCAGTGCGTGCGTGAGGGCGGCACCGAGCCGATCACTGCGTCGTCCCGCCAGGCCGCGGCGGACCGTTTCACGGCCGGTTTCGACCTTGCCGAGATCCAGGGAGAATTCAGCGTCCTGGAGGAGGTGCTCTGGCGCCATGTCGTTCGACGCCCTCGCCGGCGACCAGCGGATCGAGGCGCAGCGGCTGTTGAGCACCATCCTCGGGGCGGGCAGGGACGCGGTGGCGCGAACTTACGTGGTCCTGGCCGGCCAGAGCGGCAGTCCGCTGGGCGAGCAGCCCGCGGCGGCCCAGGGGGGTGACGATGCGGCTAGCCTCGCGGGCGGTGCCGTCCGGACGGATATCCGTGGGCAAGTTGGCGTCATCTCCCTTGACAACGAGCGCACGCGCAACGCCCTCAGCGCCCAGACCTCCAACGGCATCATCGCGGCGCTCCAGAGCCTGCGGGCCATGGGCGTGCGTGTCGTTGTGCTTCGCGCGGCGGCGGGACTGCGCGTCTGGTCCGCGGGCCATGACATTGACGAGCTTCCCCGTGGCGGGCGTGATCCGCTGGGCTACAACGACCCGCTCGAACAGCTGATCCGCGCCATCCGCACCTTCCCGGCTCCGGTCGTCGCCATGGTGCAGGGCTCAGTATGGGGCGGCGCATTCGACCTGGTGCTCAGCTGTGACCTGGTCGTCGCCGACGAGACGGCGACGTTCGCCATCACTCCCGCGAACCTGGGGCTGCCGTACAACACCGCCGGGCTGCTGCACTTCCTCGGGCGGCTGCCCATCAATCTCATCAAGGAGATGTTCTTCACCGCCGCGCCCCTCGACGCCCTGAGAGCGAGGCAATGGCTGGTGGTCAACCACCTGGTGGGGTCGGCCGACCTCGAGGAGTTCACCTTTGACTTGGCGGTCACGATGGCGTCGAAGTCGCCTTTGGCCATGGCGGTCATCAAGGAACAGCTCCGTGCCCTCACCGACTACCAGCCCATTGCGGCGCATGTGTATGAGCGCGTCCAGGGGCTGCGCCGGGAGGCTTACGACAGCCGCGACTATCTCGAGGGCCTCAAAGCCTTCGCCGAGAAACGCCCACCGTTCTTCCGGGGCACCTGACGCCATCAAGCCCAGACCCTTCAGGACCGGTCCTGGGCGTGGTCCTGGGCGTGCGGTGTTCAGGATCGACATTCGGGTCCACCGGTCCTGATCGTGGCAGTCGGCATTGACCACGTGGAACAGCTTGAGGAGGTGGCGCGACCTGGGACCACCTGGGAGCTGAAATGGTCCCGCAGCTGCGACGCCCGATGGATGCGCTCAGCGTCCGGGTCACGGCGGCGGGAGCTTGATGGCGAGGGGGGTGCCGGGGCGGAGCAGGTGTGACTCGCCCCGGATGTGAACGGTCAGCGGATCGCCCTTTTCCACAAGGTAGCTCGCCTCCGGGGAGCTGGCGATGACCTGCCGGAGGAGGTCTGATCTGAGCCCACGCCCGAGCCGCCGACCGTGACGAGCTCACCGCGCAGGAGGCGCAGATCGCCGGGCTCGCCCGCGACGGGCTGTCCAACCCGGAAATCAGCACCCAGCTCTCCATCAGCCCGCGGACGGTCGAGTGGCACCTGCGCAAGGTGTAGGTCAAGCTCGGCATCAGCTCCCGCAGGCAGCTCCCCGGGGCGCTGCCTGAGCCTGGGCGGCGGGGGAGCATACCCGCACGTCCTCGACCGCCAGTCACCCGGGTGGCCAGCCAGGTCCGCGAGCTCACCGGAGGGCCCGGAGCCGATCTCGCCGTGAACGCCGTCCCCGGCGGCGCGGCCCGGGCGCTCGGGGCAGTCAAGTACGGCGGCCGGCTCGCCACGATTACCTCCGATCCGCCTGAGGCCGAGCGGGGCACCGAGATCAGGCAGGTGTACGTGCAGCCCGACGGGCCGCGGCTGGCACGGCTCGGCCGGCTGCTCGCCGCCGGGGCCATCGGGATTACCGTGAGGCCCCATTCCCGCTGGAGGACGCGGCACGCGCGCTCGCCCACCTCCGGCAGGGCGCACCTGGCCAGGCCGTGGTGCTGCGGCCCGGTCCGGCCCGCTGATGAGCCCGGGGCTGGGCGACGCCTCCGGCTTCCAGGTTGTCACCGGCGGTTACGGAGTCGGCGGCGTCGCTCGCTTCCACCCGATCGGCGGCGGCGTCCTGGGGGCGGGAAGCAGCCCGGTCAGGATGCGGGTCATCGCGCGGTGGAACAAGGGCTCCTGCGGGACGGGGCCGCCGCCGCCGGGCTGGCCAGCGAGCGCGGCCGCCAGGTGCGGGTGCTGGCCGCCGGCAGCGATCTGAAGCAGGTACCCGGTCAGGGATTCCTGCCACTGGGCGGTGTCCTGCCCGGCCCGCTGCTGGGTGATTTCCGCCTGCGCGAACAGCCGCACGGCCCCGGAGAACAGGCCGATCGTTTCGAGCTTGGCCTGCGCGGACATGGGTGTTCCGGCCAGCGCGGCCAGCGTGTGCTCGATGAAAGCGACCGCGTTAGGCCCGGGCAGGCTGCCGGTGGCCGGGATGTCGAGCAGCCACGGGTGCCGGTGGTAGATGGCCAGGCCCTGATGGGCTAGCCCGAGCAGGTCGGCGACCGGGTCCCCGGACAAGGGCCCGTGGTACCGGAACTCGCCGTTGACCTGATCGGCCATCAGTTCCACCAGCTCCTCCCGGGTGGCCACGTAGCGGTAGAGGGAGGCGGGCGCGGTGCCGATGGCCGCGGCCACCGAGCGCATGGTCACCGCGGCCAGGCCGCGGGCGTCGGCCAGCGTGACGCCTGCCGTGGCGATCTCCGCGCGGCTGTGCTCCGGGGCCGGCCCGCGAGCCGCGCGTTCCGGGCGGGTCCAGATGCTGGCGCCGCGGCGCCCGGGCCCCGGTAGCTGCTCGCTCATTGCGAACACTGTACCCAGTAAGTTAGCCTGGCGATACAGCGAACATTGATCGCAGTTCAATCTCGGTGACCGAGCCAGGAGCAGACATGACCGGAGCAACCGCCGCTGGCCGCTGGGCCAGCATATGGACGCCGACGCAGTATGCGCGCAACGGCACGGTGAAGCTCGCCTACGACAGGCTGGCCGGTTCGGAGGGTGACCCGCTGCTGCTCGTCATGGGCCTGGCCGTGTCCCGGTTCTGGTGGCCGGCCGGGCTGTGCCAGGAGTTCGCTGGCCGGGGGTTCGCGGTGGCCCGCTATGACCAGCGCGACGCCGGCCAGTCCACCCGCATGCCCGACACCGCGGGGAGAAACCCGTTCCTGGCGCTGGCCCGCCATCGGGGCGCCTACTCCTCCGAGGACATGACCGACGACGCCATCGCCGTGCTGGACGCGCTGGGCTGGGAGCGGGCGCATATCTTCGGCGCGTCGCTCGGCGGGGTGATCGCCCAGCGCATTGCACTCCGCCACCCCGGCCGGGTCCTCAGCGTCACCTCGGCCATGGCGACCTCCACCGACGTGGCCGGAATCAGGGGAGCCCGGCACCTGCGCTTCGGCCTGCTCGCCAAGCTCGCCCGGGCCAGGTTCCCCGAAGGCCGCGAGGGTGACATCGCGCTCTCGCTGCTGCTCGCCCGCGAAATCGCCTCCCCGGCCTACCCGTTCGATGAGGATGCCGCCCGGGAGTGGGTCGAGCGCGAGGTCAACTCCGGCCCCCGGGACACGAAGGCGCAAAGCCGGCAGGTCGGCGCCCCATGGCACGGCCCCAAGCTGCGTGAGCTGCACAAGCCTGTCCTGGTCCTGCACGGCGACCGGGACCCCATCCTGCGGGTCAGTGCCGCCCGCGCCACCGCCAGGGCCATCGACGGCGCCCGCCTGGTGATCCTCCCGGGCGTCGGCCACGACCTTCCCGCGCCCTTGTGGCCCGCCATCGCCCACGAGGTCCGCCAGGTCGCCGACCAGGCACATACTGCCGCGGGCTGAACGGCCCGGGTGACATCATCGTCCGGCGCCCTCCTGGTCGCTTACGCCGGCCAGGAGGGCGCCGGCTGTGCAGGCCTCGCGCCCTGCCTCCTCGGAGCGCACCGCCGTGGTCCAGCGCCGCTACGTCCGGCCCGCCTGCCAGGGAAAAGGGATGGCCCGCGTCCTGATGAGCCACGCACAACAGCACGCCGCCGAGCATGGCACTACCCGGCTCATCCTTCGACGTCCTGCCCGCCCGCGCCACCGTCATCAGCTTCCAACGGCGCCCCGGCTACACCGAAACCGAGCCCTACGCCAGCGAATCACCCGTCCCCATGATCTACATGGAACGGCTCATCACTGGGCGGCCGACGCCGGGTTGAGCCGTACGAGCCGCGCAGTGCTTGTCTCGTCGAGCTCGGCCACGGCTTCCCGTGACTTCACGAAGTCCGAGAATGAGCGGTAGCCGAGGGCCCTCTCGCTGAAAGACGGGTCCATGCGCCTCATCTGGCTCTTCACGGCGGAGCTGTGCAGCCAGTCCGCGTCATCCTTTTCCTGGCCGAGCCGCAGCGCCCGTTCCAGGAGCCTGGTCGCCACTTGCTGCGGGTCTTCGGGCTCGGGCTCAGCTTCCTCGGTCACCGCGGCCGCTGGCCGCCTGGCCCGTCGTGAGCCCCGCGCGGGCGGCGCGCTGCCGGGGTCCTCACGGTCCGGCTGCGCGCCATCCGCCCCCGCGGCTGGCAGCGGGGAGGCGCCGGCGGGGGTAATCCCCGGAAGCGCGTCGTAGGTCACGAGCTCGTCGCACGCCGCAGCCAGCGCCCGGCTGGTCGATCCGGCGACCCCCACGCCCACGACGTAACGGCCCAGACGCCGGCATCGCTGGGCCAGGGCGATGTAATCCGAGTCCCCGGCCACGATCACCACGTGGGTCAGGTCCGGCAGGCGGAACATGTCCTCCACGGCATCCACGGCCAGCCTGATGTCGGCACCGTTCTTGGCGTAGGCGGCGGTGGGGAAGAGCTGCACCAGGTCCACGGCCCGGCTGACGAGCTGCCCGCGGTAGTCGGCGTTCACCGGGGCTGACCAGTCCGCATAGGCGCGGGTCAGCACGAGGGTGCCGAATGATGAGGCGAAGTCGATCACCGCGCCGACGTCAACGGTGGCGCGCCGGAGCTTCTCGGCGAAGTCGGAATCGGCCGCCTTGCCCGGGCTGCTGAGCCCGCGTGCCTTGTCCCGCTGGAACTGGCCCCGGCCGTGCACCTGGTCATAGCGTGAGATAACGATGTTGTCGAAGTCGATGTAGACGGCGACACGGGGCACGCCAGGGTCGTTCATCGCTGCTCTTCTCGTCGGGACGCCCTCGTGAGGCCAGCCTGCCCGGACACTCCAGGGTGACCTGGTTCAACAGTAGGACGCACGAAGCCGCCGGCCTCACGGAGATCACTATTGTGGCGCAGGAGCGGCCCGCGCCCAATGATCCTCCCGGGTCGGCCGGGTCGTGACCAGTGGTCAGGGAGACTGGCGCGGCCCGCCCAGCGGGGTGGCGTCCACGTCAAAGGCGACAATGTAGAGATGCCGGCCCTGGCTGGTGACCTTTTCCACCTCGGTAACCCGGATCGCGAATTGCGGGTTGGACTGGGGGATGGGCCAGGCAATGCCGATGCCGTAGGTGAGGACGCCTTCGAAGTCGCCGGCGGGGGCCCAGCTGGCCATCCGGGTCATGCCCAGGCCGGGGGGCGGCTGCGAGACGATGGATGCCCGGCTACTGGCGGTGTGGGCCTGGGCCTCATGGAACGTCACCTTGAGCACGCTATTACCCGGCAGCGAGATGGATAGCCCGCTGGGGTCATTCACGAGCGCGCCGACGAACTCGCCTGATAGCCCGGGAATGCGGTGGTGAAGGTGAAGGACATGCGGTTGTAGGGCCGCTGGCCCGGTTCAGCCGGGTGGTCGCCGGTGCTGATGGCAATCAGCCCGGCCACCGGCGGCACCGGGTAGGCGTGCGGCACGCTGGCTGAGCGGTTCACGTCGTTGGGCCAGTGCCACGGGTAGGTGACCCGCGAGGACAGCACCGTTCCAGCGGCCGCGGCCGCGGCCGTGGCGGCAGGCGGCGCCGGCGCCGGGGAACGCGCTGGGGACGTGCCGCGCGGTAACGGCGAGGGGGAGGCCGCGGTCTGGGACTTGGTCGTCGTACACCCCGCCAGCGCCAGCACCAGGGTGGAGGGCGAGCAGGCCCCCAGCCTGGGTCTTGCGGATCAGTGTCATCACGACCTCCTGGGCAACCCGCCCCCGGGCGCCTGGCCGGGGCATGCTCAGGCGGTCTTGGGCGCCCGGCGGGAGGAGCTGCTGCTCCCGGAGGCCAGCGTGTGCCGGACGGTCGCGAGCACCCACAGCGCGGCCATCGATGCCGCCACCGTCGCCAGCATGGCGGTGCCACCGGTCACCAGGGCGATGACCCCGGTCACCAGGGCTGCTAGGGCGCCGACGGCCGAGGCGAGCTCGATGCAGGCGGCCGGCGGACGCGGGCCTTCGCGGGTGGCCCCGTAGACCGCGGCCATCTGCTTCTGGTCGGCCAGGCAGGCGGCCCAGCCCAGGCCGAACACGACCGCGGCGGTGACCCGGACGGACCAGCCGGTCACCCACGGGACGTAGATGGCCACGGCCACGCCCACGAAAAGGGTTGCCAGGCCATCCCTGATGGTGAGGCGCATCTCTGCCTCCTCCCGGTCCCCGCCCGGCCGGCGATCGGCCACATGCCGGGCGGCTACCCCACGCTTCCCCGGGACCCGCCGGGCGCCAGGTGCGTTGGTCCCTGCGGCGCAGGCACTTGTCCCCGCGGCGCACGCACCGGCCCGGCCGCGGGGCAGCCGGCTCCACCGGGTCACTCCGGGCGGGTGATGCGCGGCGGAGCGGCCCTTTGCCAGCATGATCGGGCGGGCCGCCGTGCCCAGGCGCGGATGCTGCGTGCAGAGCGCTGCGCCGGCTTCGCCCGGGAGTCATGTCCGGGCGGGGCCAGCAAAACCCCCCGCGCCTTAAGGAGTGCCAGGTGAGCAAGCCCTTCAGCGGAAAGATCAGCATCGACATCCGGGACTCGGTTCCCGACTGGGCGCCGTTCGAGCCGCCGAAGGCACCCGATGGTGCCCCCAACGTGGTGTACATCGTGCTGGACGACGTTGGCTTCTCGGCGATGAGCGGCTACGGCGGCCCGATCGATACGCCGAACATCGACCGGATCGCCGCCGACGGGGTCCGCTACACGCAGTGGCACACCACGGCGCTGTGCTCGCCGACCCGGTCTTGCCTGCTGACCGGCCGCAACCACACCCGTAACTCGATGGCGTGCATCACCGAGGGAGCGATTGGGTTCCCGAACGCCAGCGGGACCATCCCGCCGGAAAACGGCATGCTGTCGGAGATCCTGGCCGAGCGGGGATGGAACACCTACATGGTCGGCAAGTGGCACCTGTGCCCGACGGTGGAGATGAACGTCGCATCGACCCGGCGGAACTGGCCGTCCGGCCGCGGCTTCGAGCGCTGGTATGGGTTCCTCGGCGCCGAGACCAACCAGTGGTACCCGGACCTGGTCTACGACAACCACCCGGTGGACCAGCCGAAGTCACCCGAAGAGGGTTATCACCTCACTGAGGATCTCACCGACAAGGCGATCGAGTTCATCACTGACGCGAAGGTGATCGCGCCGGACAAGCCGTTCTTCGTGTACTACGCACCGGGCGCCGCGCACGCGCCGCACCATGTCTCCAAGGAATGGGCCGACAAGTTCAAGGGCCGCTTCGACATGGGCTACGAGGCGATGCGGGAGCAGACCCTGGCCCGGCAGAAGGAAATGGGCATCGTCCCGGCCGATACCGGGCTCCCCCCGGTCAACCCGATCGGCACGCCCGAGACCCGCCAGGGGCCCGACGGCCAGCCATTCCCGCCGCTCGATGTCACCAGGCCGTGGGACTCGCTGACCGCCGACGAGAAACGGCTGTTCGCGCGCATGGCCGAGGTCTATGCGGGGTTCCTCGCCCACGCCGACCATCACATCGGGCGGCTGCTGGACTACCTGGAGGAGTCCGGGCAGCGGGAGAACACGATGATCATCGTGGTGTCGGATAACGGTGCCTCGGGGGAGGGCGGCCCGGACGGGTCGGTCAACGAGATGCTGTTCGCGAACGGCATCCCCGACAACATCCAGACCAACCTGGCGATGATCGACCAGCTGGGCGGGACGAAGACCTATAACCACTACCCGAACGGCTGGGCGATGGCCTTCAACACCCCGTTCAAGATGTGGAAGCGGTACGAGTTCAACGGCGGCACCGCCGACCCGTGCATCATCTCCTGGCCCTCCACCACAGCGGGCCGGGGCGAGATAAGGCACCAGTACCACCACGCCATCGACATCGTGCCGAGCATCCTGGACGCCCTCGGCGTCGAGCCCCCGGAAACGATCAAGGGCCATGTGCAGAGCCGGATCGACGGGGTGAGCATGCGCTACAGCGTGGACGACGCATCCGCGCCGTCCGCCCGCAGCACCCAGTTCTACTCGATGCTGGGCTCGCGCGGCATCTGGCACGACGGCTGGAAGGCCGTCACCACCCACCCCACGCTCAGCGGCTGGGGCCACTTCAACGACGACACCTGGGAGCTGTACCACACCGACACCGACCGGGCCGAACTGCACGACCTGGCCGCTGAGCACCCGGACAAGCTCCGCGAACTGGTCAACCTGTGGTTCGCCGAAGCGGGCGACAACGGCGTCTTCCCGCTCGATGACCGGTCCCCGCTGGAGATCATCATCACGCCACGGCCGCAGCTGGCCTCGCCCCGCGACCGCTACGCCTACTTCCCGAACACGGCCGAGGTGCCCGAGGCGCAGGCGGTCAACGTCCGCAACCGCGCCTTCACGATCGGGGCGCTGGTCAACATCCCCGCTCCTGGCGCGCAGGGCGTGCTGTTCGCGCACGGGTCCCGGTTCGGCGGGCACGCACTCTACGTGAAGGACAACCGGCTGCACTACGTGAACAACTTTGTCGGCATGGCCGAGCAGAAGATCGACGCCACCCAGGACATCCCGACCGGGCAGGATCTGATCCTGTCCGCCTCGTTCGACAAGGACGGGGAAGACCCGCCGCACGTGTCCACCGGGATCTTGTCCCTGTACTACGGGGACAAGAAGGTCGGCGAGGGCCGGATCAGGACCCAGCCCGGGATGTTCAGCCTGGCCGGCGAAGGGCTGTGCGTGGGCCGCGACAGCGGCGAGCCGGTCACCGGCGACTACCCGGGCCCGCATCCGCACGCCTTTACCGGCGGCACGATCAAGCGGGTCGCGGTGGACGTCAGCGGTGACCCCTACGTGGACCTCGAGCGGGAGGCTGCGGCCATGCTTGCCCGCGAGTAGGCAGGCATGGTCGTCAACCTCATGGTCCTGGGGCTCGCGATCGCCCTGGAGCCGATCACGCTGGTCGCGTTCATCCTGATCCTCAGTGCCGAGAAGGGCGTGCTGAAAGGGCTGGCGTTCATCCTGGGCTGGATGGCCTGCCTGGTAGCGGTGATCGCGGCCATTGTCCTGCTGACCGGGGGCAAGCCGCCGGCTCCGCACACCTCGTCCTCGACCGCCGCCCTGGTGATCAAGGCGCTCCTGGGTGCCCTGCTGATCTGGGTCGGTTTCCGGCGGGAGCGCCACCGGGCCGGCCCAGGAAGCCGCCGGCCTGGATGGCGCGCCTGGACCACCTGTCGCCGTGGACGGCGGCCGGGCTGGGCGTCTTCCTGCAGCCCTGGTCACTGGTGGCCGCCGCGGCCGCCACGGTTGTCGGGGCCAAGCTGTCCACGGCGGGCGACTGGCTGACGCTCGTGCTGTTCTGCCTGCTGGCCACGTCGGCCTTCCTGGCCATGGAGCTGTACGCGGTCTTCGCGCCCGAGGCGGCCGCCCAGCGGCTGGGCGAGATGCAGAAGTGGATCAACAGCCACACTGACCAGGCAATCGTCGTGCTGTCCCTGGTCGTGGGTGCCTGGCTGCTCGGGCACAGCATCTACCTGATCGTGTCGTAGCGCCCGCTGCGGCCGGGCGGTGTGCGGGCCCGGGCCTCGTGCCCACACCGGCCCGGGGACTAGAGCACGTTGATGGCCCGGGCGATCACCAGCGCGGCCAGGATGAGCGACCCGGCCGCCTCGAGCATCATGAGCAGCTTGGCCCACGGCCTGATCGCTGACACGTCGGTCGGGCTGAAGGCGGTGGCCGTCCAGAAGGCCAGCGACAGGTAGTCGACAAACTTCGGCACCCAGCTGGCGGACACGTAGCTGGAGTGCTGCATCTCGGGGAAGATGAAGGCCGGGTTGCGGTCCGGGTGGTGGGCCCGGGCGGCGGCGCCGCCGCGGTCGAGGTCCCAGTACCACAGCCCGAACGCGATCACGTTCGTCGCCCAGATCACCGCGCCGGCGGCCAGCAGCGCGCCCGGGTTCTTCGCGAACAGCTTGCTGTTGGTGAGGATGTCGATGACCAGCCGGAGCGCGGCCACCAGGTTCGCCAGCGTGATGAGGGCGATGACGGTACCGGTGACGACCCGCAGCCAGGTGCGCTGCCGGTCGATGCGGCCCGGGTCCCCGATGATCATCACGGCCAGCAGCGCGACCAGCACGGCCGGGACTACCCAGGCCGGCTGGACGCGGTACTGGGCGGGCAGGGCCACGTGCAGGCCGGCGACGACGAGGATCGCCGTGGCGGCCGGCCACCAGTGCTCACCCCGCCGCCCGCCGGCGCTGGCTCGGGGGCGGACTGGCGGGCCGGTTTCCGGCCGATAGTCACGCTCCATCATGATCCAGGCCGCCCGGAGCCGGAATCGTCCCTTCCGGATGATGTCCCGCCGCCGCGAGTCCCGCAAAATGTGGCAATCAGGGCGGGGAGATGGCCAGCACGGGAGGGCCGGATGACTGAGAGACGAACGGCAGAGAAGGAACTCGCGTACCCGAGCGTCGGCGAGCGCCGGGCCATGGGCGAGGAGGCCCGTACGCGGACCCCTCCGTCGGGCCACTCGGGGTGGAAGCCGGCCGCCGGCCGTCCTGATCCCGTCGCAATCCTCTCGGAGCAGGACGTCACCCGCGAGCCGGACCTGGTGCCGGTCCGCCACGGCCGGATGATGGCCTCGCCGTTCACGTTCTACCGGGGCGCGGCCGCGGTGATGGCGGCGGACCTGAAGGACACGCCGGTGGCGGGCCTGGACGCCCAGCTGTGCGGCGATGCGCACCTGTCGAACTTCGGCCTGTTCGCCTCGCCCGAGCGGCGGTTGCTGTTCGACCTGAACGACTTCGACGAGACACTGCCCGGGCCGTTCGAGTTCGACGTGAAGCGGATGGCGGCGAGCTTCATGATCGCGGGCCGCAACAATGGGTTCTCCCGGGCCGACACCCGCGCTGCGGCACGGGCGTCGGCCACGGCCTACCGGGAGGCCATGGCCGGGTTCGCGCAGATGCCGACGATGGACATCTGGTACGCGCACCTGGACGAGGACGAGCTGATGCGCGCGATCCGCCACACGGTGGCGGAGACGAAGAAGGGGACCAAGGGCGAGAAGAAGGAACCTAAGGCCAAGCAGCAGGCCAAGCTGGCCGAGAAGCGGGCCGAGAAGTCCCGTGTGAAGGCGCACACGCGGGACAGCCTGCAGGCGCTGTCCAAGCTCGGCGAGATGGTCGACGGGAGCTACCGGATCGTCAGCCAGCCGCCGGTCATCGTCCCGGCGCGGGACCTGGCCGCCACCTTCGGCCTGTCCCCGGATGAGGTCGTGCCGGTGATCCACGACCAGTTCCGGGCCTACCGGGCCACCCTGCAGGACGACCGGCGCCGCCTGCTGGAGCGTTTCCAGTTCGTGGACCTGGCCCGCAAGGTGGTCGGCGTCGGCAGCGTCGGCACCCGGGCGTTCATCGTCCTGCTGCAGGGACGGGACGCGCAGGACCCGCTGTTCCTGCAGATCAAGGAGGCGACGTCCTCGGTCCTGGAGGCCTACCTGCCCAAGAGCAAGTACCGGCAGCACGGCGAGCGGGTGGTGCAGGGCCAGCGGATGATGCAGGCCGCCAGCGACATCTACCTGGGCTGGACGAAGGGGCTGGATACGCGCCGGCACTTCTACTGGCGCCAGCTGCGCGACATGAAAGGCTCGATCCTGGTCGAGGAGATGACACCGCTGGGCCTGACCTTCTACGCGCGCACCTGCGGCTGGACGCTGGCCCGGGCGCACGCCCGGTCCGGGGACCCGGTCGCCCTGGCTGAGTACCTGGGCGCCAGCGACGCGTTCGACAAGTCGATTGCCGACTTCTCCGAGCGCTACGCCGACCAGAACGAGCAGGACTACGAGAACTTCGTGAAGGCGATCCGGTCCGGGCGGCTGGAGGCGGTCGAGGGCGTCTGAGGGGCCGGCCGGTGCGCGCTATCGTGGGGCGGTGACCGGTACTGACGCCCTGGCCGAGCGCATCCTGCGGACCTACAGCGCGATCACCGTGGTGGGTGCCAGCACCCACCACGCCAAGGCGGCGCACTACGTGCCCGCGCACATGCAGCGGCACGGCTGGCGCATCATCCCGGTCAACCCGCACGCCGACGTCATCCTCGGCGAGCGGGTCTACCGGGTGCTCCGCGATGTCCCCGGGCCGATCGGCCTGGTCAACGTGTTCCGGCCGTCTGCGCAGACGCCGGACATCGCCCGCCAGGCGGTGGCGGCCGGTGCCACGGCCCTGTGGCTGCAGCTGGGGATCGCCTCGGCGGAGGCCCGGGCCATCGCTGGCCAGGCCGGCCTGCTGTACGTCGAGGACCGCTGCCTGATTATTGAGCAACGCCGCCTCGGGCTCCATGCCCTCGACCCGGCGTGAGCGGCCCGGTCGGGCGGATCAGGCGCCTGCGGGCCGTCCTCCGGGCTCATGCCCCGGCGTGGCCGCTGCGTGACTACAGGAACTGCCCGGGCGTGTCATCGTCCGGGTCGCCGCGCCAGACGAGGGCCACGACCTCAGCCGGGTCGATCACCGTCCACCCCGTCTCCCGCTCGACGCGGACCAGCCCGTCCGGGCGGACTTCGACGTGGGTCAGCTTCTTGTTCTCCGCAGCCGGGAAGCCGACCGGCCCGATCCGGCTGACCAGCATGGAGATCGCACCTGACTTGCCGATGAGGGGCTGGAGCAGCTCGCGCATCGTGTCGCCGGTCATCGCCTGTCACCTCCGGGGCCGCGGCGAGCGGCGGCCCCATGCCACCTGCGCGCCGCCTCGTGCCCCGGAGGATATGTGCCCGGGCCGGGCGGGCGCTGATCCCCGGCCAGCGGCCCGGCTGCCAGCAGCGCCTCGATGTCCCGGATCGCCTGGGCGGTACCGGAGAACAGCAGCGCGTGGAGGCCGCCGCCCGGGCTCCGGTCACGCACGGGCCGGTGTCGTCGAGGAAAGGCGGTCTCCCCGGCGGGGACTTTCAGGCGCGCGCAGACACGGGCGTAGATCCGCGGGTCGGGCTTGGTCATCCCGGCCTCGTGCGAGTAGACGATCTCGTCGACGAGGTCCTCGAAGCCGTAGGCCGCCTGCTCCCGCTCGCGGGCCCCGACGAAGCTGTTGCTGAGACACCACCGCGCGGATCGCCGTCATGCCCTCAGCCCTCCTCGTGCCGGCCCGCCGGGCCGGCGGCTTGCCCACGCCCCAGGCTGGGCCCTCACCCAGGGGGAAGGTCTACCCGCGGCGGGCCGGGGCGGCGAGCACGCCCGGGTGCTGCCTTGACAGGCCGCGGCCGCCGGGGCGCATAGTGGGCTCATGCCTGACCCGGATGGCCGAGCCGACCTCCCGGTCGCCTGCACGCTGGGGCCCGCGGACGGCGCCGAGCGGATGCGCCGCTGGCAGCGTCTCGCCGCGGCGGCCGCCCCGGTCAGCCACCGGGAGGAGGACCGGCTGGTGGTCCGCTATCAGCCCGGGCCGGGTGTCCTGGACGAACTGCGGGACCTGGCCGGGGCCGAGGCGGACTGCTGCTCCTTCGCCGAGTGGACGGTGACCGAGCGGGCCGGCAGCCCGACCCTGGTCGTCACGGCCGGCCCGGGGGGACCCGGGCGGATCGAGCCGATCGCCGCGCTGTTCGGCGTGGCTTAGCGCCGCGCTCCGGGCTCGGCGCTGACCCTCCGGCTGCGCCCTCTGCCGGGAGTTGATCGTGGCCAGCGCGCGGCGCCGCTCAGGGGCGCTGAGGCGGCCCAGGTAAAGGTACCCGTCGAGGTGGTCCATCTCGTGCTGCGGGCAGCGCGCGAGCTCCCCGGTCCCCTCCACCCGGAGGGGCTGGCCGTCCTGGCCGGTGCCGGCCGCCACCACGTGCGCGGCCCGCACCACGGGCGCGTACAGCCCGGGGATGGACAGGCAGCCCGGGCCGCAGGCCGGAACCAGGCCGGAACCAGGCCGGAACTAGCCCTGACTATAGCCACGCTTGCGGCCTCACCCGTGGCGGGTGATGCAGGCCAGCCATTGCCGGCGAAAGGGTGAGCGTGCCCTAGGCGGTGTGCCGTCCGCGGGCCCGCCGGGCCCCGGCACCGCCGGGCGAATTTGCAAAGGAGGAGGCATGTCACTGGCTGCCTCATCGTCGTCTTATCCGCTGTTGAGTCTCTTCTGGACGATGCTCGAGTTCTTTCTCTGGGTGATCTGGATCTGGATCCTGATCATTGTGTTCATCGACATCTTCCGCAGTCATGACCTGTCCGGCTGGGGCAAGGCCCTGTGGTTCCTGTTCGTGCTGATCATTCCTCTCGTGGGGGTGCTGGTTTACCTGATCGTCCGCGGCGGCTCGATGCATGAGCGCGCGGTTGCGCGGGCCGAGCAGCAGGACGCTGCCATGCGCAGTTACGTCCAGCAGGCCGCCGCCAGTGGTAACTCCCAAGGCACGACCGCGGACCAGTTGACCAAGCTGGCGGACCTGCGTGACCGGGGCGTGATCTCTCCCGAGGAGTTCGAGCGGGAGAAGGCCAAGATCCTGGCATGACGCCGGAGTGACGGGTCAGCGGCGGCCCGGGCAGCCCCGGTAGGCGGCGGCTCCGGCCGGGCGGCGAGTGCCGCCCGGCCGGAGCCGTCTCCGCCGCTGCCCGGGCCCGGCCGCCCCGCCCCGCTTTCCCGGCGGCGCCCCGCTCAGGAACCGGTAAACCAGGCGAAGCCCCAGGCCGGCAAGTCGATCCGGGGCCCGCTGGCCCCCACATCCCCGGTGGTCGCGTGCGCGAGGACCGGCCAGGCCAGGCCGGCCCGGCCGGTGATGGCCGCGTCCACGGACTGCGCCTGGTCGCTGAAGTTCGTCAGCGACAGGAACGGGGCGCTGCGCGGGTGCGCCCGGCGGTAGGCCAGCACGTGCCGGTTCTCGGTCGGCAGGATCTCAGTGCTCCCCCCGGAGCGCAGCGCCAGCAGCCGCTGACGGGCCAGGCTGAGCCCGCGGACCGCGGCGAACACGCGGCCTTCCACGGTGGCCGGGTCGTGCCGCCGCCCGGCCGCCGCCCAGTCCATGGCCGGCCGGTGCATCCACCGGTTGTCATGCGCATGCGCGGGGTCAGCCGCCCAGCGGGGGTCGCTGCGCAGGGCAATCTCGTCACCCATGTAGATGAGCGGGATGCCGCCGAACGAGAACACCACCGCATACATCGATTCCAGCCGCCGGATGGCCAGGGTGAGCTCCTGCTCATCACCGGCATCGCGGGCGCTGGAGATCCCGCACAGCGACGCGGCCATCCCGGAGATGCGGGCATCCCCGGTCGCCGGGTTGTCCTGGAACAGCGCCCCGCGGGCAAACGAGCCGGGGAAGCGCCCGGCGTAGAAATCGTTGAGGAACCGCCGGTGCGGGAAGCCGCCCAGCCCGGCGTCCGCGGCGTCCGCGTCCGACACCGCCCAGCCGATGTCGTCGTGGCAGCGCAGGTACGACACCCAGGCCGTGGGCGCGGGCGCGGGCCGCCGCCGGGCCAGCGCCCGCTCGGCCAGGCGTACGTCCCGGGTGGCCACCGAGGACCACAGCATCACCATGAGCTGGTTGTCATAGGCCAGGTCGCACTCGGGGCGGTAGCGGTCGTGGCCGCCCAGGTAGGCCACCAGCATGTCCGGGCTGACGATCGCCTCGGCCTTGAGCAGCAGCCCGGGCGCGGCCAGCCGGGTCAGCGCGCGGAACGCCTGGACCAGCCGGTGAGCCTCCGGCTGGTTCTGGCAGTCCGTGCCCAGCCGTTTCCACAGGAACGGGGCCGCGTCCAGCCGCAGCACGTCGATGCCCCGGTTGGCCAGGCTGAACATGACGCCCAGCATCGCCCGGAACACGGCCGGGTTGGCGTAGT
Source organism: uncultured Actinomycetes bacterium (assembly GCA_963829725.1). Classification (GTDB taxonomy): domain Bacteria; phylum Actinomycetota; class Actinomycetes; order Streptosporangiales; family Streptosporangiaceae; genus RYN-230. Next base: position 47,860 of record CAWHJW010000009.1, read on the forward strand.
TCAGGTCCCACTGGAAATCATGGAACGTGGTCCACACCCAGCCCAGCCCGGGAACCTCGGTGAAGCTGCCTGGCGCGTTGTCCGGGAACACCTCCGGCAGCGTGGCCTCGAAGGCGTCCGGCGCGGTGCGGTCCGGGTAGACCAGGTACATCGCCTGGGCTTCCGGGTCGCCGGCCAGCGCCTTGCGGGCCCACTCGTGCTCCCGCGCGGTGTGGTTGAGGACCAGGTCCACGCACAGCGCGATGCCCCGCTCGTGCAGGTCGGCGGCGAGCGCCTGCAGGTCGGCCATGCTGCCGAGCCGCGGGTCCACCGCGGCGTAGTCGGCGACCGCGTAGCCGCCGTCGTTCTCGCCGTCCCTGGGCCGCAGCAGCGGCATCAGGTGGAGATAGCTGACGCCGAGCTCGGCCAGGTAGTCCAGGTGCCCGCGGACGCCGGGCAGGGACCCCGCGAACCGGTCGGCGTAACAGACGTAGCCGATCATGCGGGAGCGCTGGAACCAGGCCGGGTCGATCTCCCGGCGCCGGTCCAGCAGACGCAGCGCCGCGGGCCGCTGCGCGGCCGCCTCCAGGGCGTCCAGCACCAGGTCCGTGGCGAGCCGCGGCACGTCGGTCAGGTGCCCGTAGACCTGCTCCAGTGGCTCGGACAGGTCGAAGGACACCTGCTCCAGCCGGGCCAGGAACGCGTCGGCCTCCAGCGGCCCGAGCCGCTGCCGCACCGTCCGCTCCGCCGCCGCGTCTAGCCTGAACACGCCTGCCACCTGCCTCCGGGCCGCGGGGGCGGCCAGAGATCACCGGCCCTCCCTCCCGATCCTGGCATGACTCAGCCGCCCAGCCGATGGGCGGCGTCGCGCGCGGCCTGCGTGGCGCGCTGGGCGTCGCCTGACCTGCGCCGGGCGCCGGCCAGGTCCTGCCGGGCCTGCGCCAGCCCGGCCTGCAGGCCGGCCAGCTGCGCTTCCAGCCGCTGCACCTCCTCCTGACGCTGCCGTTCCGCCCGCGCGGCGGCGCCCGCGGCGCGCTCCGCGGCGGCCACCGCCCGCTGCGCCCCGGCGAGCTGCCGTTGCCGGTCCCGTTCTGCCTGCTCCTGCTCCTGCTCCTGCTCCTGCTCCTGCTCCTGCTCCTGCTGCCGCTGCCGCTGCCGGTCCCGTCCGGCCTGTTCCTGCTCCCGCCGCGGGTCCCGTCCGGCTCGCGCACGGTCCTGGCGGGCGCGCTGCCCTGCGGCCCGCTCACTCCCGGCCCCGGCCGGGGCCTCCAGCTCCAGTTCCAGGCCATCCAGGCCGCCGTGCTGGACCGCGCGGACCAGGGTCCCGGCGGCCAGCTGGCGGGCCACCTCCGGGTCGGCCACCGCCGCGCCGAAGGTAACGGTCAGCTCCTCCCGCACGGCCGCGCCGGAGGGCTGCGGGCCGGACCGCTGCAGGGACTCCCGGACCAGGTCATCGACGAGCCTGCGGCGTGCCTGGGACAGCTCCCGGATCCTGGCCCCATCCAGGGCCGCCGCGGCGGCCCGCAGCTCTGTGCCCAGCTCCGCCAGCCGGCCCGGCACCCCGGGGTCGGCGCGGATCAGCTGGTTGACCAGCCAGGCGGCGCGCGTCGGCTTGCGCAGCCCGGCGATCTGCCGGGCCGCGTCCCGGTCGCCGGCCGCCCGGGCCGCGGACGCGAGCTCGGCCCGCCGCGCCATGAACTCATCGAGGTCAGCGGCGTACAACTCGGCCGCCGCATGAGCGAGAGGACCAGCACCGGTCATGCCGTTATGGTGCCTTACGCCTCGTCCGGCCGGCTGCCGCCGCCCCGGTCCGGGGACCGGGTGGGCCGGTGCCGGGCGCCGCAGGCACGGCCGCTGCCCCGGCCTAGTGCGCGCCGATGGCGGACATCACGGCCAGCACGAAGGTGGCCACGGCGCCGAGCCCGTGGCCGAACGGGATGACGGCCACCGGGTACACCGGGCGCTTCTTGGCCGCCAGGGCCGGGTGGGCCGGCAAGCTGGCGATGACATCGTCGATGAGCCGGGCGGCCAGGGCCTCATCGGTCAGGGCGCGGGCCAGCATCGCGTCGGTGAGGCGGCCGCGCACCGCGTCGTGCGGCGGGGCGGGCAGCAGGCCGTGGCCGGCGGTGACCTCGCCCGGGCCCCCGGGGTGGGGACGGCCCGGGCCGGTGCCGTGCCGCCCGGTGTCACCCGGGTCACCGGCCGGGAGGCCGGGCCCGGCCTCCCGGGTGCCGTGCTCACCGGGGACCGGGCCGGGCTGAGCCGGGCCGGGGGAGCGGGGGTAGGGCGTCCACAAGGTCACCGTGCAGATGCCGAACCCGATGGCCGGCATGAGCAGGCCCACCCCGAGCCAGGCCAGCGGCACCCAGCCGGTCGCGAGGTAGCACACCCAGCTCGCCAGGCCCGACAGGGCCAGGCTGAAGTGCCCGATGAGGACGCCTGGCGGCAGGCCGTCCCGGACGGCGCGCTGCTGCCGCAGGCCGCCGCGGGCCGCCACGCGGCGCAGCATGTACGCCCCCACCATCGCGGTGAACAGCCAGCTGAGCAGCGTGGCCACCCCCAGCGTGATGCTGTGCGTGGGTGTGGCCGCTGCATGCATCGGTGCTACCTGTCAATCTGCCCGTGACCGGCGGGCCCCTCGGACTTCGAGGGTATCTGCCCAGTATGCGCAGCGATACCCGGCCGGGCCTGGCGGGTGGCGGGTGGCCGGGCCTGGCGGGCCGGGGACGGCGAATGCTGCCCTCAGGACTTCGTCGGGGCCGGGGTCCGGGCCGGCGGGGCGTGACTGGCGCGCGGGGTGGGGGCGCCGGAGGCGCGGCCGGCGGCCGGGGTGGCCGGGGTGGACGGCAGCAGGTTCGGCGCCGTGGCGGGCGCGGCCCGGTGCCGCCGCCGGGTGGCCTTCGCCCGGTGCCGGGCACCCGGCTGGTGGCTGGCCGCCGCCTGTTTCTTGGCCGCCTCGACCATCCGTGGCGTCATCCAGGCCAGCATGGACGGCACTTCCCTTGTCCAGGTGCCCATGTTGTGGCCCTCGCCGTGGGTCAGGTCGAGCGGCACGTCCGTCTGGCGGAGCGTGAGCTCCTGCCAGAAGGTCTCGGCGGCGGACACGTCTCCCTTGTTGCCCGTGCCGGCGCCGAGCCAGAAGTGCGGGATCCTGGCGGTGGGCGGCAGTACCTGGAGCTCGCGCAGCGGGGTGTTCTCCGCTTTCAGCGTGCGGTTGCCGCCGAACGGGCTGACCACGCGGTAGGGATGCTGCAGCGTGTTCGTGAGCGGGCTGAAGTAGCCGCTCATCACGCCGGCGAAGCCGTACCGGGCGGGGAACCTCAGCGCCATGTTGGCCGCGCAGTACCCGCCCTCGGAGTAGCCGGCGATGGCCCAGGACGGGCCCGGCGGCGTGACCCGCAGCCGGCGGGCGATCGCGTCCGGCAGGTCCTGGGCCAGGTAGGTCAGGTCCGCTGCGCCGCCCGCCTGGTTTAGGCACTGCAGCGAGATGTCCTCCGCCCCGTTGGCATCCGGCATGACCAGCACGACCGGCTTGGCCCGCCGCTGGGTGACCAGCTGGTTCAGGACGGCGTTCACGTCGAGCAGGTTGATCCAGTCCTGTGGCGCCCCGGGCTGGCCGTGGATCAGTTCCACGACCGGGAACCGGTAGTGCATGTAGGCCGGCTGGAAGTACTGCGGTGGCAGGTACACGTACACGGCGCGGGTGATGTGACTGAGCTTGCCGGCCACGGTCATCCGCACCGTGTAACCCTGCTCCTGGGCCAGGCGCAGGTCGTTCTGGCTCTTGGTCAGCTGGGCGATCTGGGTTCCAGAGTTGACCGTGCTCATCGGCGAGCCGGTGACTGCGCCCTGGCCGCCGAAGTCGGCGATGGCCGCGCTCCACGTCTGGTAGTAGCCGTAGTACTTGTTGACCGCCACCACCCCGAACATGACGGCCGGCAGGAAGGCCAGGCAGGCGGCCAGCAGCCGCAGCACCGGCTGCCGGGCCTTGATCATCCACCAGGCGAGCAGGCCGAATAGCACCATGAGGAGCACGAAAAGCGTTGTGCTCTGCGGCTCTAGCACTCGGGCCTCCGGATCGGGGTCAATGGCCTTATCCTGGCGTTCCCGCTGGCCCCGCCCCGCGACCGGCCCGAGTATCGGCTCTGCAGGACAACGGTTATCGCCGTAGTTAGGAACGGTTGTGAAGCATGCGTGGGTTCCGCTGGCCACGGCAGGAAACGGTAAATCTTTCGGTGCTAAACAGTCATGGCGTTACGGCCGGGCCCGGGACAGCCAGGCGAATGTGAACACCCCGGCCGCCAGGACGAGGATGGCGGCCAGCACCAGGGCCGCGCGCAGGCCCGAGTAGAACGCGCTGTAGGCGGCGCGGATGACCTCCTGGACCAGGGCACCCTGGCCAGCGCCGGCGGCGCCGCCAGCGCCCTGGGAGTTGCCGCTGGACGGGACCCCGCCGGTCTCCACCGCGTGGATCACGATGGACTGGAAGTTGGCCGGGATGCCCAGGTGCTTGAGCCGGCTGGTCAGGCTGGACCGCAACTGCGCGTTGACCAGGGCACCCAGGATGGCCACGCCGGTGACGGCGCCGATCTCCCGGCTGGTGTTCGTGGCCGACGCGGCCATGCCTGACCGGGCCGGCGGGACCGCGGACAGCGCGGCGGAGGTGATCGGCACCACGGTGATGCCGATGCCGATGCCGGTGAGCGCGAGGGCCGCGGCCAGCGGGGTGTAGGAGGGGTCCGGGCTCAGCGTGACGGTGGTCAGCAGCAGCCCGGCGCCGAAGACCAGGCAGCCGAGGAAGATCGACCAGCGGGGCGCGGTGGGGTCGGTCCACCGGCCGGCCAGCAGCGAGGCGGCGATCATCAGCACCATCATCGGCAGGAAGTCCAGCGCGATCTGGTAGCCGTTGTCGCCGACCACCTCGGCCAGGTACAGCGCGGTGAAGAAGAACACCGCGAAGGTGGCGAAGTAGGCGCAGAAGGCCACCACGTTGGCGGTGAGGAAGCTCGGCACCCGGAGGAACTTGAGGTCCAGCAGGGGATGGGCGGCCCGGCTTTCCCACCAGAAGAACGCGGCCCCGGCGACCACGCTCAGCCCCAGCAGCAGTAGCACGCTGGGCGCGGCGAAGCCGGAATCCTCGCCGCCGATCACCGCGAAGACGAACGCGGTGAGCGCCGCGGCGCCGAGCACCGTGCCGGGGATGTCCACCCGGTGGGCGTCCGGATCAGAGCTCTCCGGCAAGACGATCAGGCCAGCCACCAGAGCGGCCAGGCCGAACGCCACGTTGAACCAGAAGATTGCGCGCCAGCTCCACACGCCCACCAGGGCGCCGCCGACCACCGGCCCGACCGCCAGGGCCAGGCCGGACACCGCGGCCCACACGCCCAGCGCGCGGGTCCGGGCGCGCTCCTCGGTGTAGACGTGGCGCAGCATGGACAGCGTGCCGGGCTCGCTGGCCGCCGCCCCGAAGCCCATCACGGCCCGGCCGGCGATGACCAGCCCGATGTTCGGGGCCAGCGCGGCCAGGACCGAGCCGGCACAGAAGATGATGATGCCGATCAGCAACACCCGCTTGCGGCCGAATTCGTCGCCAACCATCCCGAACCCCAGCATGGCGCCGGCGAAGGTCAGCGCGTAGGCGCTGACCACCCACTGCAGCGCGCTGACGCCCGCGTGCAGGTCGGCCTGCACGCTGCCCAGCGCCACGCTGACGATCGTGTTGTCCAGGAAGGTGAGGAACAGCACCGCGGTGATCACGGCGAGCACCAGCCCGTGGCCGCCACGGGCGGCCGCCGGGGCCCGCCCGGCGGGCACCCCTACCGAGCGGGCCATCCGGCTACACCGCGGACTTGCAGGCGGCGGGGAGCGACGAGGTCTTTCCCCCGTTCTCGAGGGTCAGCAGGCCGCAGAAGCTGGCCAGGCCCACCTTCCAGGTGCCGTCGGAGTACACGGCGACACCGTTCTGATTCGACAGCGCGGGCTGGCCAGAGACCAGGATGTCGTAGTTGACCTTGGCCTGGGTGGCGGACTCGACCGTCACCTTGTTGACCTTCGCGCTCGCCGTTGCCGCCAGGCCGCCGCTGGCCTGAGCCTTGATGATCGAGGCGAACACCTGCCCGTCCTGGAGCAGCTTGATCCGGGTAGCGACCGGGGTCTTGGGATTGAAGAACGCGGTCCAGTTGGCCGCGATAGTGGATGCGGCGGAGGAGGATCCGCCCGCGGAGGCCGAGGTGGAACTGCTGGGCGTGGCCACGGCCGAGCTGGCCGGGGCCGATGTACTCGGCGACGAACTCGCCCCCGAGTTATTGCTGCCGCTGCTCCCGCAGGCGGCGATGCCCGCGGCTAGCGCACCTGCCAGCAGGATTTGCCGGAGTGTTCTAGGAGCTTTCATGCAGCCATTTTCCAACTTTCGGGGTGGTCCCGCGACTCGGGCCGCCTTTTCCCCCGCCGTTGGGGGCGCTCGGCTGGATCAGCGGGTGGCGGACAGGGCGGTGAGGACGGCCAGGGCCACCGTGCCCGTCGCCACCGTGCCGTGCAGCAGGACCAGCCGGGGCGGGAAGCGGGACGGAGTGGCGGGCCCGGTGCCGCGCCTGCCGGCCAGCGCCGACCGTCCCAGCCAGCCCAGGCCGATCACGATCGTGACCACCAGGATGCCGAACGCGACCCAGGCCAGCGGCACATGGCGCGTGCCGACGTAGATGAACCAGCAGCCCAGCCCGACCAGCCCCAGCGCCGGGTGGCTGAACTCCAGCAGCGGGTGCTCGCCGGGCGCGGCGTGCACGGTGACCCGGGGAATCGGCCGGGGCTCCCCGGGCCCGGCCGGGCCGGTGCCCGTCGGCGCCGGGACAGGGGCCGGAGCGGGGGTGGCCTCAGGGGCGGGGGTGGCGGCCCGGCGGGCCGCGTTCCCGGCGGCCAGCAGGGTCACCCCGGCCGCGGCGGTCAAGACCCACAGGACCAGCGCCGCGATGGCCATCCGGGCTCCTCTCCGCGGCTCCGCGGGCGCCGGTCCGGCCGCCCTGGGGCGCTGCCTCAGGCTAGCGAACCACCGCCGCTGCCCGGTACGGCCGCCGGCCGGGCGGCGATGAGCACGGTGGCGCCCAGGTCCGCGGACCGGGCGACGCGCGGGACCAGCCCGGCCGCGGCGGCCGCGGCCACCGCCGGGTTCGCCTGGCGGTCGCTGACCTCGGAGAGCAGAGCCGCGCCCGGGGCCAGCCAGCCCGGTGCCACGGCGGCCACCCGGCGGAAGACGGCCAGGCCGTCAGCCCCGCCGTCCAGCGCCGCCCGCAACTCGTGCTCGCGGGCCTCGGCGGGCAGCAGTGCGATCTCGCCGCTGGGCACGTAGGGCACGTTGGCCAGCAGCACCGCCACCCGCCCGCGCAGCGCAGCCGGCAGCGGCGCGTCCAGGTCGCCCAGGTAGGCGCGGCCGCCCACCGCGGCCAGGTTCTGCTCCGCGCAGCGGACGGCGGCCGGGTCGATGTCCACCGCGTGGACCTCGGCCGGGCCGGCCACCACGGCCAGGGCCGCTCCGAGTGCCCCGGAGCCGCAGCACAAGTCGACCACGGCCGGCGGCACCCCGTGGCCAGGGCGGCCTGAGCGGAGCAGGGCCGCGGCCTCCGCCACCAGGAACTCGGTCCGGCGGCGGGGCACGAACACCCCGGGGCTGACCACGATCCGCAGCCCGCAGAATTCCGCCCAGCCCGCCACGTGCTCCAGCGGCTGCCCGCCGGCCCGGCGGCGCACCATCGTGGCCAGCTCCTCCGCCGATCCCGCGGCCGCGGCGAGCAGGCGGGCTTCCTCCTCGGCGTAGACGCAGCCCGCGGCGCGGAGCGCGGCGGTCACCCCGGCCTCGGCCTGCCCGGACAGCGGAACCGGCATGGGTCTCCCGCAACTTTGCTTGGATGAGCTAATATCAGCTTATGCTAGCAGAGCAGCGTGCCGGGCAGCGCCGGACCTTCACCGAGCAGGCGCGCCGGGCCCAGATCACGGCGGCCGCGATCGCCACCATCGCCGAGGCCGGGTACCGGGATGCCTCGTTCGCGCGGATCGCCCGCCGCGCAGGCCTGTCCAGCACCGGCCTGATCAGTTACCACTTCGCCGGGCGGGACGAGCTGATCGCCGAGGTGGCCGCGAAGGTCATCGGGGACATCTCCGCGTTCATGAGCGCCCGGCTGGACGGCGTGGACGACCCGGCGGCCGCGCTGCGCGCCTACATCGAGGGGACGATCGAGTTCATCGGCACGCACCGGGCCGAGATGAAGGCGCTGCTGGAGATCTTCCTGAACGGTGGGCTGCCCTACGACGCCGCCGCCGGTCAGGCGGCCGTCTCGCCCATCGCCGGGATCCTGCGAGCGGGGCAGCAGGCCGGGCAGTTCCGCGCCTTCGACCCGCGGATCATGGCCACGGTGATCCAGCAGGCGGTGGATGGCCTGCCGTTCCTGCTGGCCGCCGACCTGGACCTGGACCTGGACGCATACGCGGCCGAGGTCGTCACCACCTTCGGCCTGGCTACCCGGGCGCAGCCGTGAGCGCCGGCGGAGCGGCCCGGCGATCCGCCCGGCCCGGCCGCCCCGGTCAGCGCGGCAGGACATGCGGATTCAGGATCCCGGCCGGGTCGAATGCCGCCCGCAGCCGGGTGAACAGGGCCCGCTCCGCCGCCGACCGGGCCAGCGGCAGCCACCGCGCCTTCAGCGCCCCGATGCCGTGCTCCGCGGAGATCGACCCGCCCAGCGAGGCCACGAAGGAAAACACCGCGTCCTCGTGGCGGCCGTCCGCCGGGGCGCCCGGGACGATGTTGACGTGCAGGTTGCCGTCCGCGACGTGGCCGAACGTGATGACCCGGGCAGCCGGGTCGGCCGCGGCGACGACACCGGGCACCTCGGTAGCCAGCCGGACCCACTGCGCGGACGGCACGGCCACGTCGAGCTTCACCGGGATCCCGAGGAAGCCCGCCGCCTCTGGCTGCCGCTCCCGGTAGGCCCATAGCCGGGCCCGGTCCGCGGCGGACATGGCCACCGCCGCCTCGTGCTCCCCGACAACGCAAGCCAGGTCGTCCAGGGCCCCCGGTCCGGCCGCTTCCAGCAGCAGGTAGGCCGGGCGGGGGCGGGCCAGCGGCGGGGGCAGCCCGGCCCGGGCGGCCAGCACCTCCAGGCCGCCGGAGGTGAAGAACTCGGCCGACAGCAGCCCGGCCACCGTGCCTGCCGCCTGGCGGGCTAGGCGGTGTACCTCGTCCAGGCCGGGCAGGCCGGCCAGCACGGTGACCAGGTCACGGGGGCGGGGCACCAGCCGGAGCCGGGCCGCGGTGAGCACCGCGAGCGTCCCCTCCGAGCCAGCCAGCAGCCCCGGGTAATCGTAGCCGGTATTGTCCTTGACCAGCCCGGACAGGTGAGACAGCACCGTGCCGTCGGCCAGCACGGCCTCGATCCCGCGCAGTTGCGCGCGCATCGGCCCGTAGCGGAGCACGCGGACGCCGCCCGCGTTGGTGGCCACCGCCCCGCCCACCGTGGCCGAGCCCCGGCTGGCAATGAGCACGCCCAGGTCCAGCCCGGGGCCCGCCGCGGACACCTGCTCCAGGGTTACCCCGGCACCAGCGGTGACCTGGGCTGCCTCCGCGTTGACCGGGCTGAGGCCGGTGAGCCGGGCCAGGCTCAGCAGGTACTCGCCGTGACGCGGCACGCCACCGCCGACCAGCCCGGTGTTGCCGCCCTGCGGCACCACCGGCGCGCCCGCCCCGGCGCACAGCGCGAGCACCGCGGCGACCTCGCCGGTGTCCCGTGGCCGCAGCACCGCGGCCGGCTGGCCGCGGAACCGCCCGGTCCAGTCGGTGCCGTACCCGGCCGCCGCGCTGCCGGTCAGCACGTGCCCCGGCCCGACGATCCCCGCCAGCGCCCGGAGAAGTGAGGTCATGGAGGGGGACTGGAGCCGGCCTGGCGGGCGCAGTCGGCGCAGGCCCGGGCGAAGGCCTCGGCACGGTCCCGGTAGTCCCGGAACCGGCCGAAGCTCGGCGCGGCGGGGGACAGCAGCACCACGCCGTCCGGGCGGGCCCAGCTGAACCCACGGGCCACCGCGGCGTCCAGGCCCTCGCACGCGACCACCTGCAGCCTGTTCGCTGGCGAGGCGGGGCGCGCCGCAGGCGTGTCACCTCCGAGCCGGCGGATCCCGGGGGGTTCCGGGGGGTCGCTGCCGCGGGATGAAAAGCCGGGGGGTTCCGGGGGGTCGCCCCCCCGGACTAGCAGAGCCGCCTGGATCCGCGGGCCGCTGTCCGGGATGGTGAGCACCAGCGTCGGTTCGTCGCGGGCGGCCAGCCCGGCCGCCAGCGGCTGGTAGTCGATGCCCCGGTCCTCGCCGCCGGCGATCAGCGCGACGCGGCGGCCCGGAAAGGAGTCCAGCGCGGCCAGGGTCGGCAGCACGTTGGTGGACAGGCTGTCGTCCACGAACGTCACCCCGTCGGCCGCGCCGATGACCTGCAGCCGGCTGGCCAGCCGCGGGAAGCCGGCCGCGGCGGCGGCCAGCGCGCCGTCGTCCGCCGCCTCCGGGACGCCGAGCGCGCGCAGGCAGGCCCGGGCGATCAGCGCGTTGCGCCGGCTGTGCGTGCCGAGCAGGCCGAGCCCCTCCATCCAGTCTGCGGCCGGGTCGTCATCCGCATGCACCCACTCCACCCGCGGCCCGAGCAGCGCGGCCCGCTCCCGGAGCAGCCCGCTGTCCCCGTTGGCGATGGTCAGGTCGGCGCCCGGCTGGGAGCAGGCGGACAGCTTGTCCCGGTAGTACTGCTCGACGCCGCCGTGCCAGGGCAGGTGATCCGGGTGCAGCGAGGTCACCGCGACCACCGGCGGCGAGCAGGGCAGGTCGGTCGCCTGGTAGCTGGAGGTCTCGATCACCCAGTAGTCGTAGCCATCGCCGGTGCCGGGGTCCCACGGCGGCCGGCCGATGTTCCCGCCGGCCAGGCACCGGTAGCCCAGCCCGGTCAGCAGGTGCCCGGCGATGGCGGTGGTGCTGCTCTTGCCCTTGGTCCCGGTGATGCACACCACGCGCTCCCGTGCTGCCTCCGCCAGCCACAGGCCCAGCCCGCCGGCCACCGGGATGCCGCGGGCTTCCAGTTGACGCAGGTCGTCGCGGTACCGGCTGATGCCGGGGGACTTGACCACCACCTCACAGCGGGCCAGTGCCTCCAGCCCGCCGCCGGCGGTGGCCAGGACCGGGTGCCCGGCCACCGGCCCCGCGGGCGGGCGGTCATCGACCAGCACCGGGGTGACCCCGAGCACCGCCAGCTTGCGCAGGTTGGCCAGCCCCTCGACACCGAGGCCCCACAGCCCGACCGAGCGGCCGGCCAGCTCAGACCAGGAGATCGTCGGGCGCATAGTCGTCCGGGATGAAATGCTCGGACAGCGGGCGGAACAGGTCCGCCGCGGGAATCTGGCCGCCCACGCCGTCCAGTTCGGCCGCGAGCACCTGCAGCAGCTTGGTGCCGGCCCGGTCCGGCCGCTGCGCGGCCAGCAGCGCGGCCGCCCGGCACTCGTTGACCTCGCCCACGCACTCGAACGGCTTGTCGTTGCCCTCGGACGTGCCGAGCAGCGCCCGGAACCGGCCGGCCAGGGCCGGGTCGGCGCCGGTGTCAGCCAGCGGCTCGCGCCCCGCGAAGATCGCGTCCAGTTCGGCGGCGGGCAGGAACGGCGCCAGGATGAGGTCGATGAAGCAGCACTTGTCGCACCGGCCGCACCAGTGATCCAGCCGCAGCGACCGGTCGATGTGGAACGCCCGGTTACAGCTGCGGAAGGTGGCGTGGTAGGCGGTCAGCCGGGCGAACCGCTCGGCCACCCACAGCTCGCTGAACGGGCGGAGCGCCGAGAAGTAGGCCAGCCCGGGCCCGGATGGCCCGGACAGCACGGCCCGGAAGCCGGCCTCGAACGCATCGCTCTTTGACCACTGGTGATTGATGGCCCGGCCGCCGGCCTCCAGCGTCGGGATGGACGCGGACCATTCGTTGGACATCACCACCGCGTCCCGGCCCTCCAGCACCGCCGCCATGACGGCAATGGCCGAGATAATGCCGGTGACCGGGACATGGCCGTTAAGGAAGCCAAGCTCGCGGGACTGGAGCAGCTGCGGGTCGATCTCGCGCTCCGCGCGGACGACCGGCAGCCCGGTCACCGCCGCCGGAGCCTCGATCGCCTCGAAGCGGTCACCGGGGCGGCCCACGATGAACAGGGCGGGCTCGGCGCGCCGGCGCACCATCTCCACGGTGACGATCGAATCAATACCCCCGCCGAACGGCACCAGCGGACGGCTGCCCGCCGCCGCGGCGCCGGCGGGCCCGGCCGGCACAGGTTCAGGCGCCCCGGCCGTCCCCTCGATGCGCAGCCCGGACAGGTCCCGGCCGTTGCGGTAGCCGAACTCGCCGAGCCCGTCGGTGTAGAACGTGTGCAGGAAGCGGCGCTCGGCGTCGCTGACCGGGGTGGCGCCCAGGTCGATGACCTCCGGCGCGGCGGTCTTGAAATAGGACACCCCGGCCAGCAGGAAGACCAGGCGGGCCGCGGCGGCCGTCGCGGGGGAGTCCCACCGGCCGCCGGCCGGGAACGCGACCCGCTCGGTGAAGCTGCGGCCGCCGAGTGCGTAGTGGCAGCTGAGCAGGCTGCGGGCGGGATCGATCCGGTAGCCCTCGTAGCGGAACGCCGCGTCGCTCATGGTGTGGTCTCCGGCCGGAGCCGGGCGACGGCCGCGAAGCGGCCGCAGGGGCGCTGCTCCCGGTCGCTGAAGAACAGGCCGGCCGGCCCGCCGGTGGCCACGCCCGCATCCAGGATCTGCCGGTCCGGTACCCCGGCCTCCCGGAGCACCCGCCGGTTGGCGGCGGGCAGGTCGAACAGCCACCGCCCGGCACCGTCCGGGCGGGCGATCCCGCTCAGGTCCGGGCCGAACTGCCGGTGCGCGGCCCCGGTGACCTCCGGGCCGACCTGGTAGCGGCCTGCGGCGATGGCCGGGCCGATGGCGGCCACCATGCGCTCCGGCCGGGCGCCGAGGGACCGCATCGCGTGCAGCGCGGCGCCGGCCACCCCGGCCACCGTGCCCCGCCAGCCCGCGTGCACGCAGCCCAGCACCCCGGCCTGCGGGTCGAGCAGGACGATCGGCACGCAGTCGGCCACCAGCACGACGAGCACGGTACCCGGGTCGCAGGTCACCACGGCGTCGGTCGCCAGGATGGCGTCGTCGCGGCGCAGGGTGCCGCGGCCCCGGTCAGCGGCGGTCACGACCGTGACGCCGCGCCCGTGTACCTGCTCGCAGAACACCGCGTCGGCCAGGTCGGCGCCGGACGCCGCGGCGGCCCGCCGCCGGTTCTCCAGCACGCTGGCCGGGTCGTCGCCGACGTGCAGCGCCAGGTTCAGGCTGGCGTAGCTGCCCTGCGACACGCCGCCGTGGCGCGTGCTGATGAACACGTCCGCGCCGAGCGCATCCAGGGACGGCCAGGCCAGCACGTCCAGCGGTCCCTGCCTGCGCAGCACGGTCCCGGCGGTTGTTGCAGCGGTCATCGGCGCGCTCCAGCCTCCGGCGTGTTCAGCATGGTGAGCCTGCCCGGCCGCGGCGGCGCGGCGGCACCGGCTCGAAGCCTACGCCAGCCGGCCGGCCATCCAGGCAAAACCCCGGGCGTGCCGGCCCTAAGCTCGGCGGCATGCCCCGCGAAGCGACATTCCCGGCATGAGAGCCGCCGTCATCGTCAACCCGATCAAGCACCGGGACCTGGCCGGGTTCCGGGCCGAGGTATGCACGGCCCTGGCGGATCACGGGTTCGGTGACCCGCTGTGGCTGGAGACGACGCCGGAGGAGACCGGCCGCGGGCTGGCCGAGACGGCGGTGGCGGAGGCGGTGGACATCGTGCTGGCCAGCGGCGGTGACGGCACCGTGACGGCGTGCGCCGAAGGCCTCGCCGGAAGCGGCGTCCCGCTCGCGGTGCTGGCGGCGGGCACCGGCAACCTGCTGGCCCGCAATCTTGGGCTGCCGCTGGACCTCCCCGGCGCCCTGGCCGTCGCGCTGGGCGGCGCGGACCGGCGGCTGGACGTGGGCGTCGCCAACGGGCGCCGGTTCGTGGCCATGGCGGGCATCGGCTTCGACGCCGAGTTGCTGGACAGCGCGGGCGAGCCGCTGAAGCGGCGGCTGGGCTGGGCCGCCTACGTGCTGTCCGCTCTGCGGCACCTGCGGGACCGCCCGGCCCGGGCCCGGCTGCGCGCCGACAGCGGCCTGGTCCTGCGCCGCCGGGCGGCCGCGGTCATCATCGGGAACGTGGGCGCGCTCCAGGGCGGGCTGGCGCTGCTGCCCGGCGCCCAGCCGGATGACGGGCAGCTGGACGTGCTGGTGCTCACGGCGCGCGGCTGGGCCGGCTGGCTGGCGCTGACCGCGGACGTGCTGATGCGGCGCAGCCGGACCAGCCGGGTGGTCCGCGGCCGGGTCCGTGAGCTCCGGGTGGACCTGGACCGGCCGCAGCTGTGGGAACTGGACGGCGAGGTCATGGGCACCGCCCGCGAGCTGTTCATCTGCGTGCAGCCGGGGGCGCTGCTGGTGCGCGTGCCCCGGGCGTGATCCCGGGCGGCCGGGCGGTCCGCGCGGTGCGGGGTGAATGGCCCGGGCGCCGGCGGGTACTTGGGGCGGGCTGACACCGCTGCCGCGGGGGCAGCGCCGCGAAGGCCACGCAGCTTGCGGCCCCGGCGGCAGCGAGCCACCGCGGCGGCCGACCAGAAGGTGGCACCAACGTGTGGAACCGGCTCGAACAACGTGAGCTGAACCGGCTCTCCCGCCAGATGACGGGCCTGCGCCCCGGGGAGCGGCCCGCACCGGACCGCCCGGCCGGCACCGACCTCATCCCGCAGATCAAGCACATCGTCGTGCTGATGATGGAGAACCATTCTTACGACAATTACCTCGGCATGCTGGCCGGCCGCGGCGATGCGTTCCCGCTCGGCCCGGACGGCCAGCCAGAGGTGTCCAACACCGGCCTGCACGGTGAGACGATCCCGGCGCACCACCTCGCCCGCACCGCCCAGGTACCGGAGAACCCGTCGCAGAGCTGGCACGCCACCCACCTGCAGTGGGCCGACGGCAAGCTGGACGGTTTCGTCAGCGCCACCCAGCAGCTGGTGCCCGGGGGCGACCCGGCCGTGCCCATGGGCTACTGGGACGAGTCCGACCTGCCCTTCTACTACGGCCTGGCCCGGACCTTCCCGCTGGCCGACCGCTGGTTCTCCTCGTGCCTGGGCCCGACCTTCCCGAATCGCCGGTTCCTGATCTCCGGCACGGCCAACGGGCTCATCGACGACCTGCCGGTCAACCTGGCCGACTACCCGCCGGGCGGGACCATCTTCGACCTGCTGACCCGCTACGGGATATCCTGGGTCAACTACCACCCGCTGGCGGGCGGCAAGACCGCGCTCGGCCGCAGCCGGCTCGGCCGGGCGGTCCGGCACCGGACCAAGGCGGTCCGCCGCCGGCTTCGCACCCTGCGGGTGCTGCGGCCCTCGACGCTGACCGGGCTGGGCAAGGACATGCAATTCACCGCGGACATCTACCCCCTCGGCATCGCCCGGTACATGCTGCACGTGCGGGGAACAGACGACTTCTTCCGCGCCGCCGAGGCCGGCACGCTGCCCGCGTTCAGCCTGGTCGACCCGGACTTCAAGGCCTATTCGGAGGAGAACCCGCAGGACATCCAGAAGGGCGAGAGCTTCGCCTCGGAGGTCATCAATGCCGTGATGGGTGGCAAGGGCTGGATGAACACCCTGCTCATCTGGGTCTACGACGAGCACGGCGGCTACTACGACCACGTGCCGCCGCCACCCGCCGTGGCGCCGGACGACGTGCCCGGGCGTAGCGTCACGGCCAGCCGGTCCGGGCCGGGGATGCTGCTGCGGGTGCTCGCCCCCGGCTACGTCCGCAACGCCAGGAAGCTGGACGCCGGGCCGCAGACCTATGACCGCTACGGCTTCCGGGTGCCCGCGGTGCTGGTTTCCCCGTACGCCCGGCCGGGCTACGTCACCAGTGAGACGTACGACCACACGTCGATCCTCAAGCTGGTCGAGGAGAAGTGGAACCTGCCCGCGCTCACCGCGCGGGACGCCGCCGCCCGGTCCCCGCTCGGCGCGCTGGACTTCACCACCCCGCCGGCCTTCGCGGAGCCGCCCGCGCTGCCGGGGCCCGCGTTGCGCTGGGGCTCCTGGACCGCGGAGATCTGAACCTTCGAAAGGGACACTCCGAGATGGCTGTCACCATGCAGGAGGTCAGCGAGGCCCTGGCCGAGCTGGGCAAACTGCGCTTCGGGGAGATGCGCGTGGAGGACGCGATGCACGACATCGTGCGGTCCACCCATGCGATCTTCGATGTGGACGGGGCCGGGCTGATGCTGGCCGACGCAGACCACCAGCTTCGTAACGTCGCGGTCTCTGACGAGCGGTTCGGACACCTGGAAGACCTCCAGATCAAGCACGGCGAGGGCCCGTGCATCGCGGCCTTCACCGACAAGGAGCTCGTCGGCGCCGAGGACCTGACCACCGAGACCCGCTGGCCGCTGTTCAGCCAGGCCGCGGTGGGGCGCGGGGTCCGGGCCGTGCTGGCCAGCCCGCTGCCCTACAACCAGGATGCGGTCGGCGTGGTCGCGGTGCTGTCGCAGGACCGGCACCCGTGGTCACCCGAGGGTGAGCTGGCCCTGCTGGCCTTCACCGACCTGGCCGCGCTGCTGATCGCCAGCATGATGCAGGGCCAGCAGCAGTCTGAGCTGGCCGCCCAGCTGCAGGGCGCGCTGGACTCCCGGGCCGTTATCGAGCAGGCCAAGGGCGTGCTGATCGGCCAGCAGGGGCTGTCCCCGCGTCAGGCGTACGAGAAGCTCCGGGACCAGGCCCGGGCCGGGCGCCGCAAGCTCGTGGCGGTCTGCGCCGAGGTCGTCCGGGATGCGGCCCGGCAATGAGCGTCCATTGTTTGAACCCCGGGCTGACGGGCAGTTGCGCTGGTTGCCCCGCCCCCAGCCGGGCTATCCGAACCGCCGTCACGGAACCGCCCAGAAAACTGCGGTTGCCCGCTACGTCGATGCTCGTCATCGCGCGGCTCCGGCACTGCGTTGGGGCCGCGCCTCCTGGCAGCGGTCGGCTGAACCCCAGACCAGGCACTGCTCACTAGGAGAAGTCATGATTATCCTCGGCATTATCCTGCTCGTCCTCGGCTTCCTGCTCAAGGTGGCCATTCTCTGGACCCTCGGCATCATCGTCCTGGTCGTCGGCCTTATCCTGCTGCTACTCGGCTCCGTCGGGCACGCGGTGGGCGGCCGGCGCCATTACTGGTAACCGCGTCTGGCGCGGGCCCGGCGGCTGACGGCAGCGCCGGGCCCGCGGCATGTCCGGGTCACCCGGACCTGCGGCAAGGAGATGGCGCCGGCCGGGCCTGGGACTACCTGCCGCATGACCACGCCAGGTCCCGGGCCTACCGGTGGGCCGAGGGAGCGGCTCTTCGGGCTGACCGGGGAGCAGGGCAACCACGGCGAGGACGTCAAGGAGTACGGGTGGTACCTCGACGCGCTGCCCAGCCACGCCTGGAACCGGTGGCGGCACCACGTACCCGTGGTTCGCCGCCTGGGACCTGGCCTGGGAGTGAGCGGCCCGGGCCTTGGCCACCGGCGGGCCGGGCGCCGCGGCCCCCGGCCCCCGGCCCCCGGCCTGCCATCCCGCTGTGGGCCGGGCCGGCCCGGCCCACAGCGGGATGGTCAGCGCTGGCGCACGTAGAGCCAGAGCCAGATGTCGCTCACGCCCCACTTCCGCACCAGGCGGAACGGGAGGCCCTGGAGCAGGGCGGGGCGGCCGGGCCACTGCTTGTCCGCTTCGGCGACCCACACCCGGCTGACGTGCGCGAGCCGGCCGCGGATCACGGACGGCGCGGCGTCGGTGCCTGAGGTGGTCCGGGACGCGATCGGCGAGGCGCCCACCATCAGGTCCTGGAGCCGGGCCAGGCCGTAGGGGTAGGCGGCCGCAAACGACAGCATCCCCGGGCCCTGGGGGTAGACGGCGGCGTCGCCCGGCCTGGCGTTGCGGGCCAGGATCTGGTCGATGGCGCGGATGTTGTCCGAGTGGCCGGCCGGGCCGCGCTCACCCAGCTGGGCGGGCAGCGCCAGCACCACGATGAGGGCCAGCGCGACCGGGCCGGCCACCCGGCCGGCGGCGGCCAGCCCCGCGCCGATCAGCAGGGCCGCGGCTGGGATGCAGAACACGATGTAGCGGAACGTATAGAGCGGGTGCACCCAGGACACCGCGATCAGCAGGGCGGCGGGCAGCAGCAGCCAGGGCAGGCACAGGGCGGGCAGCCCGACTGGCCAGTCCGTGCGCAGCCGGGCCCGGCCCCGGAGCAGGCTCAGCGCCAGGCTGGCGGCTATGATCACGGCGGCCGCCAGGCACAGCCCCGGGGAGCCGACCAGCCGCTCCGTGGCCGTGATGGCCCCGAGCAGCGGGGTGCGCACCCAGCCGACCTGGCCGCGCTGCAGCCACGCCGCCGTGGCCAGCGGCGTGAGCAGCACCCCGGCGCCGGCCACCGCAGCGAGCCAGTAGCCGGGTACCGACGGTGAGCGGCGCCGGCCCGCCGCAGCCACGGTGACCGCGTGCGCCGGCACGAGCAGCAGGCCGAACACGTTGGCCAGGCCTACCGCGACGAGGCTGATGGCGTACCAGGCGGCCCGGCGGCGCGGGCGGTCGCCGTCGAGCAGCCGGACCAGGCAGTAGCTGGCCACGGTGGCAGCCGCCGTCTCCAGGGCGAACGGCCGCGCGTCCTGGCCGAACCAGCTGACGGCGGGAATCGCCGCGAAGGCCAGCCCGGCGGCCAGCCCGGCACCGGGCGACAGGAGACGGCGGCCTAGCACCGTGACCACCCCGGCGGCGACCGCCATGGCCACCGCGGAGGGCAGCCGTGCCGCCAGCTCGCCGCTGCCGGCCAGCCGGACCCACGGCCAGATGAGCGCGTAATAGGCACCATGCACCGCGTCCATCCGGTGCAGCAGGCTGAGCAGTTGCGGGAAGCTCCGGTGCACCGCCGAGAGGGTGGCGCCCTCGTCGCGCCAGAACGACGGCTCCCGTATCCGCCACAGGGTCACCACCAAGGTGACCAGCCCGCTCAGCCACGGCGCCGACCGTGACAGCCGGTCCTGCCGCGGCGCGGCGGGCCCGGTGCGGCCGCTGGCCGGCGCTCCGGGGGCGGCGCCGTCCGGCGCGGGCCGTGCCGGACGGCTCGCCGGGCCGGGCTCGGCAGCGACGCCGGACTGGCTTGGGTCACCCATGGTTAGCACCATATGGCTGTCGGGGGAGGGCGGAGCGGGCAGGGGGACGCACTAGCCCATATCGTGATCATCGGCCGTCCGGGCCGCTAATGCGGCCGTCCCGGGGTGCCGGCAGCGACCGGGCCCAGCATCCCACGGACCTGGCTGGCTCAGCGGCAGCGCCGCCCGGGCGCCCCGCCAGCGCCGCACTCCGGACGGGCCAGGCCCCGCGGGGTGGGCCGGCCATCACGGGGTCACCGGGACGCCAGCACCTCGGCTATCTTGGCCGCGGCCGCGGAAGGGTCTTCGGCATCGTGCAGCAATTCGCCCCAGGACCAGCGGTAATACCAGTGCAGGCGGCCTTTGCCATCGGTACCCGGAGTGCAGTCGATGCTCTCGGCGAGCATCGTCGCGCCAGGAATGAATATGTGCAGCGCCGCAGGGTACGTGGTCTTGACCGAGGCGTGCAGGCCCTTGGTGTCAAGGGCGGTTGCCAGCCGGTGCAAATGGTAGCTACGCGCGTGATCTCGGGTTCCGTCCAGCATCTCCCCTGCCTTGCGTCGATCGGCACATTGTCGCGGCGCGCGGGGTGGGTTTGTCAACCCTGACGAGAGTGATAGCCGCCATACCCGTCAGGACCGTGGGAATCGGTAGGGTAATCGCCCTGGTACGGGCCGTTGCCGACCTGATCGCCGCGGTAGCTGCTGCTCTGATCCGGTTGAGCGGGCTGGTTCCGGTAACCGCCCGGGGCGCCATAGCGGCCCGGGCCGGGCTGATAGGGGTACTGCGCGGCCGGCCGCTGCGGGGCCGCGGTGGGGGCGGGGTACCAGGTGGTTGCGTCCGCCGGTGGCTGCGGAGCCGCGGCGGGATAGCCCTGACCGCGCAGCCCGTACGGGTCCGTGTAGGCAGCGCCCGGAAAACCCGCGGCCGGGCCATTCGCGGCCGGGGCGGGCGGCGTGCCCGGCTCCGCCCGGTACCGTGGCGCGGCGGCCGGGGCGGGCGGCGGGCTGTCCACGAAGCTGCCGTACGGGTTCGCGGCACCGGACTGCGGTGCCGTCCCCTCGGCCCGGCGGGGCCGGTCACCGTCCCAGGAACTGGGTGCGGCGGGCGGGGCCGGGTACCCGGGGCCGCCCGCCGGGCGGGTGCGGCCCGGGTTGGTCGGCTCGCCCTGCGCCTGCGGGTACGCGTGCCGGCGTCCCGTGCCCCGCCGGGGGGCAGCTGGGTAGTCCGTGCTGGCCGCGGCGGCCGGGGCCGGGTACCCATCCGGGGCGGCGAGGTATCCGCCGCTCGGAGTGCGCGGGTAGCTCCGCGAGGCGTGGCCGCCGGTGCCGGAGGCCGGCCGCTGCATGGGCCGGCTGCCGCTTCCGTAGGACCGGCTGTCCGCGCCGGGCTGGGCATCCCTGGAGAACGACGGGCTGGTCAGCGGGTCATCGTCGGCCGGGGGCCGGGAAACCCGTCGGCGGGCCGGCGTGTCGTCCGGCCGGGCGGCCGGGGCGCCCGTGTCGGCGAGCCGCGGGCTCTCCTCCCGCGGGGCGCGGCGCGGCGCCCGCTCGGCGGTCGCGCTCTCCCCGCGGGGTTCCGTGCGGGGGGCGGGACGGGCCGGGGCGGACTGCCCCGTGCGCCCCGCGGCCGCCGCCCCGGCCGTCGGCGGGACGATAGCGGCCGGCTGGGCCGTGTTCGACAGCGGCTTGTCCGAGGACAGCTCAGCCCAGTACTGCTCGTCGGACAGCTTGTCCCACTCGGTGCTCGGCCAGTCAGCGTCATCGTCGTCGTGCCGGCCGCGGGCCGGCCCCGGCCCTTGGCGGGCTGGCTGCGCTGCCGCGGCTTGCCAGGCTGGCGCGGCTTGGCCGCCGGGCGCGGGATGTCCTCCCGGACCCGGGGGAATACGTCGGAGTCCGCCAGGTCGGGGTCGGCGTCGATGGCCGGGGCGGGCCCGGTGTCATACAGTGCGGCGCCCGGCCCGGTGTCGAATCCGGCGGCCGCCCGGCGGCCCGCGGGAGCGGCTGCCGCCGCCCGGAGCGCCCCGGCGGCGGGCCGCGGGATGGCCTCGGTGGCGTCGTCGTAGCGCCCGGTGCGGTCACCGCGGGCCCGGTCGGAACCGCGGCCCGGCATCCGCCCGCCGTAGCCGCCCGGCGAGGCCTTATATCGGCGCATGCTGTCGAAGCCGACCCGGTCCGCCACGCCGTCCGCCGTGTACTCACGCGGGGCACGGCCCGGCCGGCGCGACGGCACGGGCTCCCGGGCCCCGGCCCGGCGGGCCGGGCGCGGTGCGTCCGCGTCGTCCCAGCGCGCGTCACGGTCCCGGCCCCGGGACCGGACCCGGTCCCGGACACTCAGCCGCTCGACAGGCCCGTCCTCGTCATCCGAGCCGCGGCGCATGCTTAGAAAAGCCGCGACGAGGATCGCGATGATCACGGCGACAAGGCCGACCACGAGCAGAAACATCGCACCACCCAACACGCGATGGCCTATGGGCGGCGCCAGCGAGGCACACGCGGCCATCACGCGGGCCTTCCCCCGTGTCGCTAGCGCCTCGAATCATCCAAGGCAAAGCTACTCAGCAGTCAGTGTGACCGACGGTATGGGTGCTGTCAGTCGTTTAAGGATTTTTTTACCGAGTCCGTTTACCTGAGGTAGCTAGCCGATTACGATTTGGCGGTGGCGGTTAGCCTGCCACGGGCGATGGCGGCCTGTGCGATAGCCGTCCAGGCCGTTTTCAGTGAAACGCCGTTCCGCAGGGGGAGCGACCTGCTAAGTGCGTAAACAGTAAAGCGGTAAGCGTGGCTGCCATTCACCGGGCACGGCGGGTCATATCGTGGCGTGCCCTTGCTGTTGTCCGCCTGCTTCGCACCGGTGGGGACCTGCCCGACCAGCGTGGCGCTTGTCTGCGAGCCTATATCGAAGACGATCCAGTAGATAAACGGGGTAATCGGCGCGGAGGAATCATCCACGATAAGCGCCAGCGATTTCGTCCCGGCCGGCGCCCCCGACCAGTGGAGCGAAGGACTGAGGCCGGCCCCATGGCAGGTGTACCTGGCCGGCATGGGCTCGGTCGGGCTGAAGGACTGGCTCGTCACCGTCATCCGCAACGGGACATCGGACACGCTGGCCGTCGTTCCGCCGATCAGCCCGCACCCGCTGACCAGGGCGGCTGTGCCCGCCGTGGCCAGTGCCGCCCGGCCACGCGGCCAGCGCGCCCGGCTGCGACCGGTCATCGGGACCCCTCGTCGGCGTGGCTCACGCTGGCTGATCGTACGCGGTTACCGGCAGCCGGGTAGTAGCCGCCCGGTTACTCCGGCTGCCGTGACGTGCCGAACATGATCTCGTCCCAGGACGGCACCGAGGATCGGCGGGACCGGCCCCCGGCGGCCTTGCGCGCTGGGCGGCCCCGCTGCGCCGCGGGCTGCTCCCGGGCGTCAGCGGCGGCTCCGGCTCCGGCTGCGGGCGCAGCCGCGCGGTCCGGTGCGGCCGCCGGGGCGCCGCGGTCTCGTGCGGCTGCTGGCTGGTCCGCCGGGTGGGCAGCGGCGGGTGCCGCGGCCGGTGCCTCAGCCGGAACCGGGGCAGGCACGGGACGGGCCGCTGGCGGCGGTGACGGCACCGCCGCTGCGGCCGCCCGTGACGGCGCCGCGGGCGCGGGCGGCGGCGGTGCCGCAGCCGGAGGCGCCGACGGCGCGGCCGGGGGCATGGCGGGCGGCAGCCGGCTGGCGATCGGCGTCACCGTGGCCCTGGGCTCCGGGCGGGACGAGGGAGCCAGCGGCGACAGGTCGGCCTCGGGGAGGGACAGCCGAGCGGCCTCCTCGCTGGCCGGGCTGACGTGCCTGCGCCGAGGGTCGAACGACCACTCGGCCAGCTGCGGGCGGCCGCCGGCCGTGAACATGAGCTGGACCTGCCAGGTGCTGTCGCCGCGCTTCCGGGAGTCCCACTGGACTTCCTCGGGGTGGACGCCGAGCATTCCGAGGCGCTCGGCGACGATGTCACCCAGCCGTGGCCCCGGCCCGGAGTCCCCCGGGCGCCGGATGGTGGCACGCTGCGCCTCCTGTGCCCGGTAGGTACGCTCCGCCAGCACCGGTCCCTCGAACCGGCGGACACGCTCGATCGGCACGCCCGCAGCATCGGCAATCTCTTCCGCGGTCTCTCCGGCACGGATCCGGTCCTGGATCTCCTTGGGTCGCAAGGGACTCTCCACTTCGATCTCGTACTGAGCGAGCCGGGAGAACTGCCCGCGCGCCACGATCCGCAGCCGATCGTCGATGGGCAACGAAAAGCGCCCGCCGCGTCCCGGCACGGCGAGGACGGCGTAACTGCCGTCCTCGCTCACCGCGACGATGCGCAGTTCCTGCATCGGCGTCCCTTCTGCACCGGCCGACGGACCGGCCAGCGTGATGCCGCGCGAGGGGTGTACTCGGACTACCCCCGGGTTACGAGTCTGTCGGGTTGCAGGCACTCCTGCCAGTACCGGGCCGGCATGTCCCGCAGATCACCGCACACTATTTGCGTCCGGGAGGCTCGCGGAGCATAACCGCGATAGTCCGTGCCGCTGCCTGAGCGGCGGCGGAGGGGCTCGCTATATTCGGTGACAGAACATTCCCGCGGCCGGGACGTGCCAGGCAGAACTCAGGGAATCGATATCTCTACTTTACCTGTCGCTATACTGGACATCGACGGTGCCGCCGCCCCCAGGCTGCGGCTGGCCGGGCCACATTGGCCTGGCCGGGACGGGGCAGGCCAGCGCCCCGGCGCGGGACGGGCTGGCGTGCTGCCGCTCCAGCCGGCCCGATGAGGGGAACCACTGGTGCATTCTGCTGATCTCGCTGACGCGGTGTCACGGCTGCGCCGCGCCATGCGGCGAGCGGCCCGGGCCGCCGATCCTGACGCCGGCCTGTCCGTCGCCCAACTGGAGATGCTGTCCTGCCTGGCGGAGAACCCGGGGTCCCGGCCAGGGCAGCTGGCCCGGATGCTCCGCCTGGCGCCCAGTTCGGTGGCGACCCTCACCCAGTCGCTGCGCCAGGCCGACCTGGTCACCAGGACCGGTGGCGCCGGTGACCGGCGCACCGCCTCCCTGGACCTGACCCCGGCCGGCGAGGCCGCCGTCACCCGGTGGAAGGCGCTCAACGAGCGGCTGCTCACCCTGGCGCTGGCCGGCCTGCCGCCGGCCAGCCGGGATACCCTGCAGGACGCGCTGCCGGCCCTGGCGGACCTGGCTGGCGCGGTCGATGCCCTGGCCGACGTCCCGCTGGAACCGAACGGGGCCGTCCCGGCCGCGAAGCTCGCCGTCGGTAACTGACCGGCAGTGCTGGCCCGGGGGGACGACCTCCCGGAACCCCCGCGCATCCGCCGGGATGGCCGGCGGTTACGGCCGGTCGGCGGCCGCGCCGAGAACCGCCTCGCCCTCCTCGTCCGGCCCGCTGGGGCTACCCCCGCGATGCTGGCCGGGCAGCGCGCCCCGGGCGCCGGGCCGGCTCATCCGGGACGGCCACCAATTCCACCGGCCCAGCAGCAGCACCGTCGAGGGCACCAGCAGGGTGCGGACCAGGAAGGTATCCATCAGGATGCCCAGCGACAGGCCGACGGCCAGGTTGACGAACTGGCTGCCGCCCGAGGTGCGCGCCCCCACCAGGGCGAACACGCCGAACGTGCCGGCCAGCACCAGCCCCGCCGAGGTAACCGTGGTCCCGGTCGCGCTCAGTGCGCGGGAGACCGCCTCGCGTAGCGGCAGCGTGCGCGCTTCCTCCCGGATCCGGGTCATCACCAGGATGTTGTAATCCTCGCCCAGCGCGAGCAGGAAGATGAACATGAGGAACGGCAGGATGAAGGTGAGCCCGGCCGAACCGCCGATGTCGATGAACAGCAGCACGGCCAGTCCCAGGGCGGCCAGGTAAGACAGGCCGACCGAGGCGATCAGGTAGAGCGGCGCCACCACGCTGCGCATGACCAGGGCCAGCAGCAGCCCGATGACCAGGATCGCGACCGGGATGACCCGGGACAGGTCGCTGTCGGAGATGCTGCTCACGTCGTACAGCGCGGGAGCCTCGCCGCCGACGCCCCAGTCGGCGGCGCCGATCGACTGGCCCACCCGGGCGGTCTCGGCCCGGATCGACGGCACGGCGTCCAGCGCCGAGGTGCTGCCGGCGTCGCCCGCCTTCAGCCCGGTGGCGAACTGCACGGTCTGCCCGTCCGGGCTCACGTACTGGGCCGTGGCCCGGTAGATCTCGTAACCGACCAGCGGGATCCCGGTCCCGGCCGGCGGTACCGGCGGCAGCAGCTTGGCCGGGCCGAGCCGGGCGTGCAGCGCGGCGAACTGCGCGGGGGTCAGGGCGGCGCCGGTCGGGTCGAGCGGGCCGGTGATCCGGGTGAACAACCCGCTGGCGGAAAGCTGCGCCCCGGCCCGCTCCAGGACGGCGGGGTCCTCCCAGGCAGGCTGCTTCAGCTTGAAGATGATGTTGGTCGGGTTGCTCGAGCTGGCCGGGAAGTACTTGGTGAGCAGGGCCTGGCCGGCGGCGGAATCGATGTGCGCCGGGGCGGCCGTCTCCCCGCCGAAGCCCGCGCCCTTGTAGCCCAGGGAGGCCACGGCCAGGCCACCGAAGATGACCAGGCCGACGATGAGGATCCGCGCCGGATGCCGGGTGATCCGCACCGCCACCCGGCCCCACACCCCGATCTTGCCCGTGCCGGCCCGGGTCGTGCTGGGCCAGAACGCGGCCCGGCCGAAGGTGGCCAGCAGCGCGGGCAGCAGGGTAAGCCCGGCCAGCAGCATGACCCCGATGCCGATGGCCAGCGGCACGCCCAGCGTGGAGTAGATCTGGAACGTCGCGACCAGCAGGGACAGCAGTGCCGCGATCACCGTGGCGGCCGAGAAGGTGATCGACTCACCGACCTTGGTGAGCGAGGTGATCACCGCTTCCCTGGGTTCCAGCCCGGCGCGCAGCTGCTCGCGGACCCGGAACACCAGGAACAGGCCGTAATCCGTGCCCGCGCCCAGCACCAGCACGATGAGCAGGATCTGGGCGAGCTGGGAGACCTTGAGGCCAGCCTGGGCGGCCTGGGCCACCAGCGGGCCCGCGATCGTGATGGCCACGAAGGCCGGGAGGAGCGTGATCAGCGGGGCCAGCAGCGCGCGGAAGATCAGCAGCAGCAGCACGATGATGAACAGCACCGACAGGCCCTGGATCTGGCTCCCGGTGTTCCCGGTCTGCTTCTGCTGGTCGACAGCGATCGGGATGGCCCCGGCCAGGTGCACGGACAGGCCGGACGGGGGGCTGGCCCGGCTGATCGCCGAACGTAGCCCGTCCACCAGCGAGGTCACCGCGGGGGAGTTGCCCTGCGAGACGTCGGACAGTACCTCCAGCTGCTCCGCGTGGCCGTTCGGCGACGGCCGAGGTCACGGACCATCGTGACGGTGGCCACGTGGTGCAGGTCTGCCTGCAGGCCGGTCAGCCAGGTCCGGTCGGCGGAGGTGAGCGGGGTGCCCGGCCGGCCGGCGAGCACCAGCACCGGCACCACGTTGGACTCGCCGAACGGCTTGGCCAGCGTGGCCGCGTGCTCGCTCGGCGCGCTGGCGGGTCAGGAAGTTCGCGTTGTTGCCCTGAGTCACGCTGGCCAGTGACGGCAGGAAGTGAGGCACCGCTACGGCGGCGATGAGCCAGGCCGCGATGATGACGTAGCGGAAGCGGACGGAAACCGAGCCAATCCCCCCGGAAGATCTTGTCCATGTGCACGCGCGCCAGGGTACGGGAGCAGCCCTGAAGAGGCACTGAGATTTTCGGGTCGCCGATGTTTCGGTGCTGGCCCGGGGTCACCCACG
The DNA here is from genome assembly GCA_963829725.1 of uncultured Actinomycetes bacterium. Lineage (GTDB taxonomy): Bacteria > Actinomycetota > Actinomycetes > Streptosporangiales > Streptosporangiaceae > RYN-230. The sequence goes on from CAWHJW010000009.1 coordinate 74,901, forward strand.
GCTAGCACAGCGGCCAGCGGGAACCGGGAGGACAGCTGGGCCTGATGTGACCGGCGGGACGTGCTGACCCGTGGGCCGGCCGCCGGCCGGGGCGGGCCGGGCTAGCGCCCGGCCCGCCCCACCGCACCGTGGCGCCGCTGCCGGGTGCGGAGGGAGTGCAGCGCCAGTGCTGGCTTAGTGCGCGGCGGTGAACTGCTCGCTCTCGGTGGAGCCGCTGAGCGCCGTGGTGGACGCCTGCGGCGAGATCGCCGAGGTGACCAGGTCGAAGTACCCGGTCCCGACCTCGCGCTGGTGCCGGGTGGCGGTGTAGCCGCGGGCCTCGGCGCCGAACTCGGCGTCCTGCAGCCGGACGTAGGCCGGCATCCCCTCGGCCGCGTAGCCCTGGGCCAGCTCGAACATCGAGTAGTTGAGCGCGTGGAACCCGGCCAGCGTGATGAACTGGAACTTGTAGCCCATCTGGCCCAGCTCGCGCTGGAACTTCTCGATCGTCCCGTCGTCCAGGTGCCGCCGCCAGTTGAAGGACGGCGAGCAGTTGTAGGCCAGCATCTGGTCCGGGTACCGGTCCTTGATCGCCTCGGCGAATTCCCGCGCCTCCTCCAGGTCCGGGGTGGAGGTCTCCATCCAGAGCAGGTCGGAGTAGGGCGCGTAGGCCAGGCCTCGGGCGATGCAGGCGGCCATGCCGTTGCGCACCCGGAAGAAGCCCTCCGCCGTCCGGTCGCCGGTGACGAACTGCCGGTCGCGCTCGTCCACGTCGCTGGTGATCAGCGTGGCGGCGTGCGCGTCGGTCCGCGCGATGACCAGGCTCGGGACATTGCAGACGTCAGCGGCCAGGCGAGCGGCGTTAAGGGTCCTGATGTGCTGACCGGTGGGGATGAGTACCTTCCCGCCCAGGTGACCGCACTTCTTCTCGGACGCCAGCTGGTCCTCCCAGTGGACGCCCGCCGCGCCCGCGGCGATCATCGACTTCATCAGCTCGAACGCGTTCAGCACGCCGCCGAAGCCCGCCTCAGCGTCGGCCACGATCGGTGCCAGCCAGTGCCGCTGGTCAGCGCCCCCGGACTCTGACCAGGCGATCTGGTCCGCGCGGAGCAGCGCGTTGTTGATCCGGCGCACCACCTGGGGGACGGAGTTGGCCGGGTAAAGGCTCTGGTCCGGGTACGTCTCGGCGGCCAGGTTAGCGTCGGCGGCCACCTGCCAGCCGGACAGGTAGATGGCCTGCAGGCCGGCCCGTACCTGCTGCACCGCCTGGTTGCCGGTCAGCGCGCCGAGCGACGCGACGTAGTCCTCTTCGTGCAGCAGGCGCCACAGCCGCTGCGCGCCTATCCAGGCCAGGGTGCGCTCTTCCTGCACCGAGCCTCGGAGCCGGATCACGTCCTCGGCGGTGTAGGTCCGCTCGGTGCCGCGCCAGCGCGGGTCGGTCGACCACTGCTGGCGCAGTGCCGCCGCCTGCTGGCTGGCCCGGCTTTCCGGGTTCTCGGGGCGCCCGTTGCTGCCGTTCGCTGTGCTGCCGTTCATCGTGCCCTCGAGGCGACGCTCGCTCACTAGAAACCTCCCACGTCCTGCCGTCCCCTGGGTTGTACTGCGAGCTTGCGCGGGCCAGCCGGGAAACACTAGGGCCAAACGGCCCGAAGATTCGACAGATTTCACATAGGCTGAAGATGTGATGGACTTGCTGCCGAAAGAATCGTCTTCGTTGACGACAAGTGGTCTAGACCTTACGACATTCGGCCAGCGGCTGCGGCACCTGCGGCGCTCCCGCGGATTGACCCTGGCCGAGCTGGGGGACCGGGTGGGCCGGGCGCCCTCGGCCCTGTCGCTGCTGGAGAACGGCCGACGCGAGCCCAAGCTGTCGCTGATCGACGCGCTGGCCACCGCGCTGTCCGTGCCCGCCGAGGAACTGCTGCGGCACCAGCCGCCGAGCCGCCGGGCCCAGCTGGAGATCGCGGTGGAGGAGGCGCAGCGCGATCCGGTCTACGCCGACCTGGGGCTGCCCTACCTCAGAGTGGGCGCCCGGGTGCCCAACGACGTGCTGGAGCATCTCGTCGGGCTGTACAGCGAGCTACGCAGGCAGCACACCCGGCCCACGGCCACCCCCGAGGAGGCCCGGGTAGCCAACGCCGAGCTGCGCGATGCCATGCGGGAGCGCGGCAACTACTTCCCGGAGATCGAGGAGGCGGCCGCGGAGGCGCTGGACCGGGTCGGCTACCGCGGCGGCGCGCTGTCTCAGGGCGCGCTGCTGGCGATCGTCAGCCAGCACGGCTTCGCCGTCCGCTACGCCCAGGACCTGCCGCGATCCGTCCGCTCGATCACCGACCTGCGGCACCGGCGGATCTACCTCAAGCAGGAGTCCATCGGCATGCACTCGCCGCGGACCATCCTGCTGCAGACCCTCGGGCACTTCGTGCTCGGCCACGCCACCCCGCGCGACTTCGCCGACTTCCTCCGCCAGCGGGTGGCGGCCAACTACTTCGCGGCCGCCGTGCTGGTGCCCGAGCGCCCGGCGTCGCGGTTCCTGCTGGAGGCCAAGGAGGCGCGCGACCTGTCGGTCGAGGACCTGCGGGACGTCTTCTCGGTGTCATACGAGATGGCCGCGCACCGATTCACCAACCTGGTCACCAACCACCTCGGCCTGACCTGCCACTTCGTGAAGAACGACGAGGCCGGCATCATCTACAAGGCGTACGAGAACGACGGGCTGGTGCTGCCCGCCGACTCCACCGGGGCGATCGAGGGCCAGCGGATGTGCCGGAAGTGGTCCGGGCGCCAGGTGTTCGGCTCCGCCGACCGCTTCTCCCCGTACCACCAGTACTCGGACACGCCGACGGGCACGTTCTGGTGCGTGGCGCACATCGACCCGGGGCGGGAGCGTGGCATGGCCATCACCCTGGGCACCGGGTACGAGCATGCCCGGTGGTTCCGCGGCCGGGACACCGAGAGGCGGATGGTGTCGCGCTGCCCGGACGGCGACTGCTGCCAGCGGCCGCCGGCCAGCCTGGCCGCCCGCTGGGACGGGATGGCGTGGCCGTCGGCCCGGGCCCACTCGCACATCCTGTCCGCGCTGCCCACCGGGAGTTTCCCGGGGGTGGACGAATCGGACGTCTACGAGTTCCTGGACCGGCACGACGCCGACTAGCGGTGCCCATCCCGCGCTTGTTACTGACTAGTAACTTATGCATGCTACTCTACGGTAACATCGCTGACCCCGCCCGCTGTGAGGAGTCGCATGAGCATGCCCCCGGCCAGCCCTGGATTCTCCCTTGATCCCGGTCCCGATGTGCGCGAGATGCGCGACTGGGTGCATGGTTTCGCCGCCGGCGTGATCCGGCCGGCCGGCCGGGAATGGGATGAGCGGGAGGAGACTCCGTGGCCCATCCTGCAGGAGGCGGCCAAGATCGGGCTGTACTCACTGGACTTCTTCACCGGGCAGTGGCTGGAGCCCAGCGGGCTGGGCATCCCGGTCGCCTTCGAGGAACTGTTCTGGGGCGACGCCGGCATCGCGCTGTCCCTGGTCGGCAGCACGCTGGCCGCGGTGGCGGTGACCAGCAACGGGACCCCGGAGCAGGTGGGGGAGTGGCTGCCGGAAATGTTCGGCGGCGCGGACGAGGTGAAGCTGGGCGCCTTCTGCGCCTCCGAGTCGGACGCCGGCAGCGACATCGGCTCGATCCGCACCCGGGCCGAGTACCGCGAGGCCAGCGACGAGTGGGTGCTCAACGGGACCAAGTCGTGGGCCACCAACGGCGGCATCGCCGACGTGCACGTGGTCGTGGCCGCGGTGGACCCGGCACTGGGCGCCCGCGGCCAGGCCAGCTTCATCGTCCCGCCCGGCACCCCCGGGCTGAGCCAGGGCCAGAAGTTCCGCAAGCACGGGGTGCGGGCCTCGCACACCGCCGAGGTGGTACTGGACGATGTCCGGGTGCCGGGACGCTGCCTGGTGGGCGGCAAGGACCGGCTGGACGCCAGGCTGGGCCGGGTCCGGTCGGGCGGCCGGGCCGGGGAGCAGGCCGCGATGAAGACATTCGAGGCATCCCGGCCGAGTGTTTCGGCGATGGCGGTGGGTGTCGCCCGGGCCGCCGTGGAGTACGCCCGGGACTACGCCACCCAGCGGCAACAGTTCGGCCGGCCCATCGGCCAGAACCAGGCCGTCGGCTTCATGCTGGCCGACATGCAGGCGGCGGTGGACGCGGCCCGGCTGCTGACCTGGCGGGCGGCCTGGATGGTGCGGCAGGGCCTCCCGATGGACGGCGCCGAGGGCTCGATGTCCAAGCTGGTCGCCGGGGAGACCGCGGTCCGGGTGACCGAGCAGGCTATCCAGATCCTGGGCGGCAACGGGTACACCCGCGAGTTCCCGGTCGAGCGCTGGCACCGGGACGCCAAGATCTTCACCATCTTCGAGGGCACCTCGGAGATCCAGCGGATGATCATCGGGCGGGCCGTGACGGGACTGGACGTTAGGTAGTCTGACCTGCGGATGTACCTATCGTTGACGGGGAAGACGGGTCGTTCTGCTCTCAAGTCGGACGGACCCTTCTCCTATCCCTTGACCACGTCACCATCTACCGGTGGGTACAGCGGTTTACCCTGGAGTTCATCGAGGCCGCCCGCCCGGGCTGCCACGCCCCTGGTGACCGGTGGTTCGCCGACGAGACGTACCTGAAGGTTGCCGGTCAATGGGCCTATCTCTACCGGGCGGTCGATCAGCATGGCCAGGTCATCGACGTCCTGCTGTCGGCGCGGCGCGATCTGGCGGCCGCCCGGCGGTTCTTCACCCGGGCGCTGCGGGCGGGCACGGTCCCGGTCGAAGTCACGACCGACCGCGCCTCTGCCTGCCCGCGGGTCCTGGACGAGTTGGTCCCCTCGGCGCTGCACACCTTCGAGCAGTATGCGAATAATCCGGTCGAGGCTGACCACGGGCGGCTGAAGGCCCGGCTGCGGCCGATGCGGCCTGAAACGTCACCACTCAGCACGGATCCTCGCCGCCGGACATGCCCTCGTGCAGAACCTGCGCCGCGGCCACTACGACATCGCCACCGAAGTCCTCAGCCGCCACAGGCTCCGCGTGGCATTCGACGACCTCGCGCTCGCCATCTGAACCCAGCAGAGCATCCGGATCATGCTCCGACGCGCTTCAGGGAGGGACAACGCAACAGTGCCCTTTGAGGTACCTGGCCATCTCATAACTCGACCAGTGCGACAGGCCCGTGCTCTCCGGCGGTGACTGCTTAGTCAGATCTCGGGCGCGGAATGCCCCTCATCATGCCAGGACCATCTGTGCGCGCGAAGCGACCGAGCCGTCATACCCTCCCGGGGGAAGTTTCGCCCGGAGTTCAGCGCGCCGAGCTTCCGGCAATGTCATAGCTCTCTACTATGCCATAGTGGTCGCCTCGGTAAAGGTAATTCAATTATGAGACACTAGTACTGACAATTCTTGCCGTATCTGGAACTATCGGTAAATCTTGGGGGGCTGTGATGGGAACAGTTCGAGAGCGTGGAAGGATCCGGCTTGCGGCGTGGATCCTTATCCCTCTGGCCGGGATGTTGAGCGTCAGCAGCTTGGCTGCGGCCGCCGGGGCCGGCACTGGCCCCCATGTAGCTGCCAGCACGCTGGCAAACGTGCTGTCCGTTGCCAGCACTAACTACGCCGACAGTGTCAGCGGCAGCGACTGCGCCCTTCTTTCTACCGGCAAGTTGGATTGCTGGGGGGCCAACGGCTCTGGTCAGCTTGGCAACGGGACCACAACGCGCTCCTCCGTGCCAGTCGCGGTTACTGGTATAAGCGATGCCAAGGCAGTCGCCAGCGATACCTACGGCAACAGCTTCTGCGCCGTGCTCACGACTGGCCATATGGAGTGCTGGGGGGCCAACGGCGACGGTCAGCTCGGCAACGGGACCACCACAACTTCCGATGTGCCGGTGTCGGTCAAGAACATCACCACGGCCACCGCAGTCATCGGAGGAGGCGGAGGATTTGACGGCTTCTGCGCCCTGCTGTTGACCAAGCACATCGACTGCTGGGGGTACGGCTTCTCCGGCGAGCTTGGCAACGGGACCACCACGAACTCCGATGTGCCGGTAGCCGTGCATACCATCACGAACGCCGCCGCGCTAATCAGCGGCTTCGAAGGCTTCTGCGCCCTGCTATCGACCAGCCACGTTGACTGCTGGGGGGACAACACTTTCGGCGAGCTTGGCCGCGCAACCCCCAAGGCGAACTACTCCGATGTGCCGGGCGCAGTCACCGGTATCACCGATGCCAAGGCGGTCGCCAGCGGTGACCTCGGGAGCTACTGCGCCGTGCTCTCGACGGGCCAGGTGAAGTGCTGGGGGGAGGGCGGCGACGGTCAACTCGGCAACGGAACCACGGCCAACTCCGATGTGCCGGTAGCGGCAATTAGTATCACCGATGCCAAGGCGGTCGGCAGCGATGGCGACGGCGGCAGCTTCTGCGCCGTGCTCACGACTGGCCACATGAGCTGCTGGGGGTTCAACGATTACGGTCAGCTCGGCAACGGGACCACAACGGGCTCCTCCGTGCCGGTGCCGGCCAGCAACATCACCAAGGCCGCGGCAGTCGTCGGGGGAACCGAGCATGGCTTCTGCGCCCTGCTGACGACCAGCCACGTTGACTGCTGGGGGTTCGGCTTCTACGGTCAGCTGGGCAACGGGACCGGGACGAGCTCCGAGGTGCCGGTCGCCGTGCATAGCATCACGAACGCCGCCACAATGATCAGCGGCTTCGAAGGCTTCTGCGCCCTGCTATCGACCAGCCACGTCGACTGCTGGGGGTACGGCTTCTACGGTCAGCTTGGCGACGGGACCACCAGGAGTTCCGAGGTGCCGGTAGCAGTCCTCGCTGGCAGCTGATCGAAGCAGCCAGAAGTCCCGTACCTGCGTGTAAAGGATCAACTGAGGCCGATCCGCCCAGCATCAAGCGGAGCCGATCTGTAAAGGATCAAGCAGAACAGCACAATGGACCGGCGTCCTATCGGCGTCCTTTGCCTTGGACCCTTCCTGCGTTACCAGTGCTGATCGGCCGGACTGTGCCTAGGTTCAGGTGATCCTTGACGGCTTGGCTTCAGGTGATGCTTGACGGTTTCTAGGGTCCGGCTGTTGCAGGGTCTGCTGGGTTTGCCCGGATGGGTGCGCCAGTCAAGGCCGGTGCCGCGGCGGGATCAACGTGGAGCGCCCGCAGCGGGAGGACGGACGAGGCTGGGGCCCGCAAGGCCTGGCGTGCTCAAGCTCCGCTACCGGGGGTGGCCAGGAACCACGCCTGGCTCAAGCGGCGCACCGCCGCGCTGAACCTGCGTAACCTGCCCGGCAAAGGCCTGACCCGCCGTGACGGCGCCTGGGTGCTGGCCACCTGACCAGAGGTCAGGCCAGCCCGGGCCGGCAGGCCAGCTGCCGGCCCCGCGCCGCCCGGCAGGGCACCTGCCCGGTCCGGCACGCAGCCGACCCGGCCGCAGGGGCCGGGACGGCCAGAACACGGCGCGATGACCCGCTATAGACGGCAGCCAGAACCGGTCCAATTCAGCAGGCTCCTAGCCTAGGTCCACAATCTTCACCATCTTCGAGGGCACCTCGCAGATCCAGCGGATGATCATCGGCCGCGCGGTCACCGGCCTCGACGTCCGGTAGGCGTGACCACCCGGCCAGGCCCTGGCCCACGGGCTGGCCAGTCCGCGAAGGCGGCGGATGCCTCCTGGGCAGGTTGTGCCCGCATCGATCATGCGATGGTCGTGGCGGGCGGGCCCGGGCCGGGGAGGCGGCCAGATCATGGTGCCCATACCCTGGGTAGGGATGACCAGCCTGATCGAGCACATACTCAGCCTCAGCGGATGGCTGGCCCTGCTTATCGTCTTCGCCGTCCCGGCCCTGGAATCATCGGTGTTCCTGGGCTTCTTCTTCCCCGGGGAAACCGCGCTGATCCTGGGCGGGGTGCTGGCCTCCTACGGCCGGGTGGCCTTGTGGCAGGTGCTGGTGGCCGGCATCGCCGGCGCCGTGGTGGGTGATTCCGTGGGCTACCTGGTCGGCCGGGAGTACGGGCGGCGACTGCTCGAGTCGAGGCCGCTGGGCCGGTTCATCAAGCCGGGGCGGATCGACCGCGGGCAGGAGTACCTCAACCAGCGTGGCGGCAAGGCTGTCTTCCTCGGCCGGTTCACCGCCGCACTCCGGGTGCTGGTGCCGGGCCTGGCCGGGATGGCCCGGATGCCGTACCGGGTGTTCCTGCCGTGGAACTTCGCGGGCGGGGCTACCTGGGGCGCCCTGATGGTGCTGCTCGGCTACCTGGCCGGGGCCAGCTGGAAGCGGGTCGCCGGCTACGCCACCCAGGTCGGCATCGCCCTGTTCGTGGTCGTCGTGGCGGCCCTGATCACCGGGCACCTGATCCGGTCGGCGCGCGACCCGGACAGCTGGGCGGGCCGCCAGGCCAGGCGGCTGGCCGCCAGCCCGCCGGCCCGGTGGCTGCAACGCCGGTTCCCCCGCCAGCTCCGCTGGCTCGGCGCGCGGTTCCAGCCGGGCGTGCCGACGGGCTTCGCGATGACCGTGGCGGTGCTCACCCTGGTGGCGTGTGCCTGGTCACTGGGCTCGCTCACGAACAGCGTGCTGACGCACGACCACAGCGCGCGGCTGGACCCTGGGGTGCTCAGCTTCGTCACCGGGCACCGCACCGCCTGGCTGACCAGCCTGGCCCGCACGCTCACCTGGCTGGGATCCGGCTACGTGCTGTGGCCGGTGGTGATCGTGGCCGGGGCAGCCCTGTGGTGGTGGCGCCGCGAGTGGCTGGCGGCGGCGCTGCCAGCCGCCGCGCTGGCCGGGGCGGCGGCCTGGTCGGAGCTGGCCAAGGCCCAGGTCGCGCGGCGCCGCCCGCCCGCGGGGGACTGGCTGGCCGGGATCGATGGGTGGTCCTACCCGTCGCAGCATGCCGCCCAGGCGCTGGCCGCCTGGGGGATGCTGGCCGTCATGCTGATGGCGGGCCGCTCGCTGCGGGCCCGGACCCTGCTGATGACCGCCGCCACCCTGATCGCGGCGGTGGTCGGGCTGACCCGGCTCTACCTTGGCGTGCACTGGCTGACGGATGTCCTGGCCGGCTGGGCCCTGGGCGGCGCCTGGGGCTGCCTGCTGATCATCGGTTACCTGATCGCGCAGCGGGCCGCGCCGGAGCGGGTGGCCGCGGCCCCCGCCGCGCGGCACGCGCCCCCGGCCCGGCCCCGGATCCCCGGCGGCTGAACCCGGCCGCCGCCGGCCCCAGCCCACCGGGCCCGCCCACCGGGCCCGCCCACCGGGCCCGCCCACCGGGCCCGCCCACCGGATCGACCCGGCGGTGCGGCCGCCCACGACACACCGCTCGATCTTGGGCCAGGCAGGCCTGACCCATAAATAGCGTCTCCTATTAGTTTCCAGCCTGCGCCGCTGCGGACCGGATGCGGCCTCCTGGCGCCACCCCGCGTTCAGGCCTACGGCGCGTTATAGAAACGTCATCACTTCGCCGGCCGTCTCGGGCCGGGCCCGGGCGGGGTCACGGGACCGCCCCCTGGCCAGGAAAGTCCGCCTTCCGGGTGGTGTGCGTGCCCGGCTCTGTCCCGCTGCGGGCAGATGTGCCCGGCTCGCCAGGATCTGCCGCGCTACCGCCGAGGCTGCGGGGGTTGTGGTATTGCGGCGCGCCAAGCCATTACTGAGCCATTTATCCCAGAATGGGGGCAAATGGTGTCCGATAACATCTCCGGCGGTCAGCCCAGGGGCGGGGGTTGCGCGTGCTGAGGGGGCGCACCAGCGGTGAGCGGAACCATAACCAGGAGGGAACCGGGCCAGGCGCCCAGGCGGCCGCGCGATGGGGTCGCAGCGGTCCCGGTGCCCGGGCTGGCCTCCTGGATGACCCCCGCCAACGTGGCCATTGCCGTCTGCGCGGCGCTCGCGCTGGGCCTGCGGCTGCTGCTGCTCAGCCGCCCCGGGTACCTGATGGGCGTCACCGAGTACGACGACGGCCCATACTTCGGCAGCGCGGTCGACCTGCTGCACGGCGTGCTGCCCTACCGCGACTACATCTTCGTGCAGCCGCCCGGGATCACCCTGCTCATGCTGCCCGCCGCGGCGCTGTCCAAGGTGACCGGCACGGCCACCGCGATGGCGGCCGGCGCTGCTCACCGCCGTGGCCAGCGTCGCCGCCGTGGCCGGCGCCGGGCTGCTGGCGCGGCACCGGGGCCTGATCGCCGTGATCGTGAGCTGCGGGCTGATGGCGGTCTACCCGGACAGCGCGCTCACCTCGCGCACCGTGCTGGTGGAGCCGTGGCTGACTGTATTCTGCCTGGCCGGGGCGCTGGCCGTGGCCGACGGTGACCGCCTTACCGCCCGCCGGCGGCGGCTGCTGGCGGGCGGGGCGGCCTTCGGCTTCGCCGGCGCGGTGGAGGTCTGGGCCATCTTCCCGGTGCTGGTCCTGTTCCTCCTGCTGCTCCCCGGGATCAGGCGGGCCGGCGTCTTCGCCGCCGGGGTCGCGGCCGGCTTCTGCCTGCCGGTGCTCCCGTTCGCCCTGCTGGACCCCCGGCGGTTCTACCAGAGCCTGTACGTGGCGCAGGTCGCCCCGCGGGCGGGCTCGGACCGGGTGCCGGTCGGCGCCCGGCTGAGCCACATGCTCGGCCTGGTCAACCTCCCGCTGCCCGCGCACCCTAAGGCGCTGCTGGTGACCGCGGCCTGCCTCCTGGTGGCCGTGGTGGCCGCCCTGGTGGCGGCCGGGTGGCTGATCAGCCGCCAGCCGCCGCCGGCCCTGGACCGTTTCGCGGTGCTGACCGCCGCCCTGGTCAGCGCCGCCTTCCTGTGGCCGGACCAGTTCCACTACCACTTCACGGCCTTCCTGGCGCCGTTCGGCGCCCTGGCCATCGCGCTGCCGGCCGCGCGGCTGGCCGAGGCGGCAGGCCAGGAAGGATGGCGGCTGCCCGGGCTGGGCGTGGCCGGCCCGCTGCGGCTGAGAATCCCGGCGGCCGCGCTGGCCAGCGTGGCGGTCGCCGTGTTCGCCATGGACCAGGCCGGCTTCGAGTCCCGCCTGACGCTGCCGTACGGCACGGTGCCCGCGCGGGTGGACCGGATCATCCCGCGCGGCGCGTGCGTCGCCACCGACCAGGCCTCCTACCTGCTGATGGCCAACCGGTTCAGCCCCGGCCTGCCCAGCTGCCCGCACATGCTGGACGGCCTCGGCAGTGACCTGGCGTTCTCGGACGGGCTCAAGCCGGGCACCGGGGCGGCGCTGGTGCCGGCCGTGCGCGTGCTGTGGCGGGACGAGTTCGGCCGCTCCCAGTTCGTCTGGCTGTCCTACAACGCCGACCGCCGCGTCGCGTGGACCCCGCAGCTGCGGGCCTACCTGCAGGCTCACTTCGTGCCGGTGTTCCGGCACGGCTGGCACGACACCCTGTACCAGCGCCGGAGCTGACGTGCTGAAGCGCTTATTCGCCGGCGAATGCCGGGGGGCTCCGGGGGCCCCCCGGGCTAGCAGAGCCCGGTGTAGTTCTCGGCCAGCGAGGCGGCCATGGCCCGGGAGCTGGTGACGTAGCGCAGCTGGGCCAGCTGGAGCTGGGCGTCCATCGGGTCGGCGCCCGGGACCGTGTGCAGCATGGACGTCATCCACCAGGAGAAGTGGGTGCGCCGCCAGACCCGGCCCAGGCACCGGCGCGAGTAGCTGTCAGCCAGGTCCGGGTCACCGCGCAGCAGCGCGTCCAGCGCGTCCGCCAGCAGGGCCACGTCGCCCAGGGCCAGGTTGAGCCCCTTCGCTCCCGTCGGCGGGACGATGTGCGCGGCGTCGCCGGCCAGGAACAGCCGCCCGAAGCGCATCGGCGCGCTGACGAAACTGCGCATCGGGGTGATGCCCTTGTCCAGGATGGGGCCTTCCTTGAGCTCCCAGCCCGGCAGCGCGAAGCGCCGCTGCAGCTCGGCCCAGATGCGCTCGTCCGGCCACGCGGCCATGTCCTCGTCCGGGTCAACCTGGAGGTAGAGCCGGCTGACCTGCAGGCTGCGCAGGCTGTGCAGCGCGAACCCGTCCGGGTGGTGCGCGTAGATCAGCTCGTCGGTGGACGGCGGGACGTCGGCCAGCACGCCGAGCCAGGCGTATGGGTAGTCGCGCTGCCACACGGTGAGCAGGCCGGCCGGGATGGCCGGGCGGCAGATCCCGTGGAAGCCGTCGCAGCCGGCGATCACGTCGCAGCGCACCTCATGCCGGGTGCCGTCCGCCGCGGTGTACGACAGCACCGGCTCGTCGGTGTCCAGGCCGGACACCTCGGTCCCGGTGACCTCGAACTCCAGCCGGGCGCCGGCCGCCTGCCGGGCGGCGATCAGGTCCTTCACCACCTCGGTCTGCGCGTAGACGGTCACCGTGGCCCCGGTCAGGTCGCGGAAGTCCAGGTAGTGCCGCTCCCCGGCGAACTGCAGGTAGATGCCGCCGTGCTCCAGGCCCTCACGGTCCAGCCGGGTGCCCACCCCGGCCTCGCGGAGCAGTGCCGTGGCCCCGGCCTCCAGCACCCCGGCCCGCTGCCGTGCCTCGCAGTAGGCCCGGCTGCGGCTCTCCACCACGACCGAATCGATCCCGCGCCGTGCCAGCAGGTGGGACAGCAGCAGCCCGGCCGGGCCGCCCGACGATGCCTACCTGCGTCCGCATGAACCTGCCAGTTTCCTGATCGCGCCGCCCCCCGGCACGGCGGCTAGAACGGGTACGGGGCGATCTCGCTGCGCATGGTGACCCACCGGGTCTCGGTGAAAGCCTCCAGATTCGCGGTGCCGCCGAAGCGGGCCCCGGTGCCGGAGGCGCCGATCCCGCCGAACGGGGTGTTGGGCGCGTCGTCCACCGTCTGGTCATTGATGTGCACGATGCCGGTCGGTATCTTCCGGGCAAGTTCCAGGCCACGGAGCGGGTCGCGGGTCAGGATGCCAAGGGAAAGCCCGTACTCGGTGTCCGCGGCCAGCTTGGCCGCCTCGTCGGCGTCGGAGAACCGGATCACCGGGGCCACCGGGCCGAACACCTCCTCGGCGTACGCGGGCATGTCCGGCGCCACCTCGGCCAGCACGGTGGGGGAGTAGAAGAGCCCCTGGTAGGTCCCGCCCGCGGCCAGCCGGGCGCCCGCGTCCACGCTCGCGGTGACCAGGTGGTGGATCTTGTCCCGCTGCCGCTCGTCGATGACCGGGCCGAGCGCCACCTGGCCGCTGGCCGGGTCGCCCACCGGCAGGTGGCTGGCCTTCTCGGCCAGCGCGGCGACGTAGTCGTCGTAGACCGACGCGTGCACCAGGTGCCGGCCGGTGGTCATGCAGATCTGCCCCTGGTGCAGGAACGACCCCCACGCGCCGGCCGAGGCGGCCGCGGCCGCATCCGCGTCATCCAGCACGATCAGCGCCGAGTTGCCGCCCAGTTCCAGGTGCACCCGCTTGAGGTGCCGCGCGGCCAGCGCGCCGACCCGGCGGCCGACCGCGGTGGACCCGGTGAACGAGATGATCCGCACCAGCGGGTCGCTGATCAGCGTCTCCCCGGCCTCCGGGCCGCCCGGTAGCACGTGCAGCACGCCCTCCGGCAGGCCGGCCTCCTCGAACACCCGGGCCAGCGCGATCCCGCCGCACACCGCGGTCCGCGGGTCGGGCTTCAGCACCACCGCATTGCCCAGCGCCAGCGCGGGCGCCACCGAGCGGATGGCCAGGATCTGCGGGAAGTTGAACGGGGAGATGACCCCGACCACCCCGGCCGGGACCCGCTCCGCCCAGCTCAGATGCGGCGACTCCGTGGGCAGCAGCTCACCGTAGGGGCGTGAGGGCAGCGTCGCGGCCTCATAGATCTCCTCGGTGGCCACGTGCGTCTCGAACTGCGCGGCGGGCCCGATCTTGCCGCCCTCCCGGACGCTCCACTCCTCGATCTCCGCGGCGTTCGCCTTCCAGATGTCCCCGGCCCGGCGCAGGATGGCGGACCGCTCGGTGTGCGGCAGCGCCGCCCAGGACGGCTGTGCGGCCGCCGCGGCCGCCGCGGCCGCGCTGATGTCGGCCGGCGAGCCGAGGCCGGCCCGGCCCAGTTCCTTCCCGGTGGCCGGCTCGGTGACCGGGGCCTCGCCGCCGGAGACCGCCTTCCACCCGCCGCTGAATGCCTTGCCGCGCCACATCGCCTCGTCGAGAAATGTCACGGGATACTCCTTGATCGCTCATGGCGATCGCCGCGTTGAGGGACCGGATTCCGCACCTGGAGACCTGTTCGCTTAACGAACACCAGTTCTGTGCTCGAACATTGCGAATCTAGATGAGACCGCAGGCCAGTGTCAACGAGGGTGGCGGCGCGGTGGTGCCGGGCCACGCGGTACCGGGCCGCGGCCGGGGTCCTGTACCAGCCCGGGCGGCGCATGCTACCCCTGGGTCCATGACCGAGACTGCGGAACGGGCCCTGGATGAGGACATCGCAGCGCTGGCCCTGACCGACCACCACGTCCACCCGGCGCTGGCTTCCGGCCTGGCGCCGCACGAGTTCGAGGGGCTGCTCACCGAGTCCGACCGGCCGGTCCCGCCGTGGATGACCCAGTTCGACTCCCAGCTGGGGGTGGCGGTCCGCCGCTGGTGCGCGCCGGTGCTCGGCCTGGACCCGTTCGCCGCGCCCGGGGACTACCTGGCCCGCCGGGCCGGACTGGGGCCGGGGGAGGTCACCCGGCGGCTGCTGCGGGCCAGCGGCATCGGCCACTACCTGCTCGACACCGGCTACCAGGCTGACGGCATGCTCGACCTGGCGGGCATGCAGGCGGCGTCCGGGGCAGCCGCCGACGAGATCGTCCGGCTGGAGAGCGTGGCCGAGGAGGCGCTGCTGGCCGGGGACGCCACCGCGGCCGGGTTCGCCGGCGGCTGGCCGAGGCCCTGGCCGAGCGGGTGCCCGGCGCCGTCGGCCTCAAGAGCATCATCGGCTACCGGCACGGGCTCGACTTCGACCCGGAGCCGCCCGCCGCGGCCGAGGTGGCCGCGGCCGCCGGGCACTGGCTGCGCCAGGCCGAGCTGACCGGGCAGGCCCGGGTGACCGACCCGGTGCTGCTCCGGCACCTGCTGTGGAGCGGGCTGTCACACGGGCTGCCGCTGCAGCTGCACACCGGCTTCGGTGACCCGGACGCGGACCTGCGGCGGAATGACCCGCTGCTGCTGCGCGGCTTCCTGGAGCGGGCCGAACCGCACGGCGTGCCCATCATGCTGCTGCACTGCTACCCCTACCATCGCGGGGCCGGGCACCTGGCCAGTGCCTACCCGCATGTGTTCCTGGACGTCGGGCTGGCCATCAACCACACCGGGGCGCGGGCGGCCGCGGTCGTGGCCGAGTCCCTCGAACTGGCCCCGTTCGGCAAGGTGCTGTTCTCCTCCGACGCGTGGGGCCCGGCTGAGCTGCACTACCTGGGCGCGCTGCTGTGGCGCCGGGCCGCCGCCGCCGTGCTCGGCCGCTGGGTCGCCGACGGCGACTGGAGCCGCGCGGACGCCCTCCGGGTGGCCGGGATGATCGCCGCCGGCAACGCCCGCCGGGTGTACGGCCTGGACTAGGGACTGCGGACGGGCCCGCGGCCGGAGTGCCGCCGGTGGTCATCTGCCCGCGGCCACGGCTTTGAGCTCGTCGAACGATTCCCGGATGTGCTGCGCCAAGTCCCGCTGCCCGGCGTCGTTCACCCACTGTTCGAACGCGATCCTGAAGACGGCGATTCCTGCCTCGGCGGCGAGGCTTGCGGCTGGGTCCTTGACTCCGCGCCCGCGCAACGTGTCGGCGAGCGCCGCGGACAAGGCCGCGAGCTTTATCAGCTCGCGTTCCCGCAGGTCCGCGTTCGCGGCAATGACGGCCTGGCGCAGCCCGGCGTACTCACGGCGCTCCCCGAACAGGTCGGCCACGCTCTCGAGGGCCGCGGCCACCGCGTCGATCGGCGCCACGGAATCAGGGGTCCTGGCGAGGGCGCTGACCAGGTAGTCCTGCAACGCGCCCGCGCCCGCGAACAGGACCTCGCGCTTGTCCGCGAAGTGCCGGAAGAACGTCCGCTCGGTGAGCCCCGCCCGCCTGGCGATCTCCGCCACCGTCGTTGGCTCGAACCCGCGCTCGCCGTAGAGCTCCAGTGCCGCCTTCTCGAGCCGGCCACGCGCGTCTGGTTCCCACCGGCCCATGTCCCGATCCTATCTGACGGCAGCCACTGACATCGCGTGATACTGTGATGACAGTAACTGACATCGAACTGTCCTTGCGCCGACCATGCGCTGGCAGTTAACGACCCGGAGGTTTCTCATGCGTGTATTCGTCACCGGCGCATCCGGCTGGATCGGCTCCGCCGTCGTACCCGAGCTCACCGCCGCGGGCCACCAGGTCACCGGGCTGGCCCGCTCGGATGCCTCGGCCGCTGCTCTCACCGCGGCCGGGGCACAGGTGGTTCGCGGCACCCTGGATGACCTTGACACCCTGCGGAGTGCCGCGACGGCATCGGATGGTGTCATCCACCTCGCGTTCAAGCACGACATCGCGTTCACGGGGGACTTCGAGGGCGCAGCCCAGGCGGATCGCCGCGCCATCGAGACCTTCGGCGAGGCGCTGGCGGGCTCTGGCCGGCCGTTCCTCATCGCCTCCGGGACGCTCGGGCTCGCACCGGGGCGGGTGGCGACCGAACGAGACGACGGGCATGGCCCCGGCCCGCTTGCGGCGCCTGCGGCGGCCAGCGGCCCGGCGATGCGGCTGGCCAATGCGGAGATGACGCTCTCCTTCGCGTCCCGCAGTGTCCGCTCGTCCGTGCTGCGGCTCCCCCCGACGGTGCACGGCGACGGGGATAACGGCTTCATGGCGGCCCTGGTCGGCATGGCCCGCGGCAGGGGCGTCTCCGGCTACCTCGGTGACGGGTCCAACCGCTGGCCCGCCGTGCACCGGCTCGATGCCGCGCACCTCTTCCGCCTGGCGCTGGAGAAGGCCCCGGCGGGATCGGTGCTGCACGCGGTCGCCGACGAGGGCGTCCCGATCCGCGACATCGCCGAAGTGATCGGACGGCACCTGGACGTGCCGGTGGCCTCCATCCCCGCTGAGCAGGCCGGCGAGCAGTTCGGCTTCCTGGCCGGCTTCGTGGGCATCGACGCCCCGGCCTCGAGTGGGCTGACCCGCGAGCTGCTGGGATGGCAGCCGACGCAGCCCGGGCTCATCGACGACCTCGACAAGGGCCACTACTTCGACCACCCATCCGCCTGACCGACCGCGCCAGAAGGGGAATGACCCGGCGCCAGCTCGCCGGACTGTCGCGCTGGGATGCCCGCCAGGTTCGTGACCGGGACCGCGCTGGCCGTGGACGGCGGCATGCACATCTGAGCGGGGGGCGCGGCCGCGGCGCGCGGGCGCCGCGCCCGTGACCTGTCTGCTAAGCGGATACCTGCGATGAGGGCCTGTGCGAAATCCCTGGTAAAACCTGGATAATTTGCGGGCCCGGATCGTCCCTCTCTGTCATGCTGCGGACACGTCTGGTCACACGGAGCGCTGGCCGGGAGGGCCTGGCGCGGGGGGGACATTCCACAGCATGGTGCACGCGAATGATCTCACATATGGTCCGGTCACGCCGGTGCTCGGCTATGTCATGTCCTGCCTGGGCTGTTTCCTGGGCCTGAGGTGCACCACCCGGGCCCGGGCGCTGCAGGGCGCGCAGCGGGCCCGGTGGTTACTGCTGGCCACGGTGTCCATCGCCACCACCGGCATCTGGGTGATGCACTTCGTGGCGATGCTCGGCTTCAGCATCCCCGGCCAGACCATCCGGTACAGCGTGCCCATCACGGTCCTGTCCATGATGATCGCGGTGCTGGTGGTGGGGGCCGGGCTGCTGATCGTCGGGTTCGGCACCGCCGGGACGCGGAACCTGCTGCTGGGCGGCCTGATCATCGGCTGCGGGGTGGCCAGCATGCACTACATCGGCATGGCAGCGATGCGGATGCCTGACGCCGTCCGGTACAGCTTCCCCGTGGTGCTCCTCTCGGTGCTCATCTCGGTGGTGGCCGGGACGGCCGCGCTCTGGGCCGCACTGCGGCTGACCGCCGTCTGGTCCACGCTGGCCGCCTCGCTGATCATGGGCGTGGCGGTCAGCGGGATGCACTACACCGGCATGGCCGCGATGGGCCTCTCCTCGGCCGTGGGCCCGGCGATGGCGGCCGGCCTGCAGGGCGGGGTCAGCGCGCAGGCGTTCCTGCTCCCGCTGATCATCGGCATCAGCATGCTGGCGTTCACCCTGACCGTGGTCATCTCGCTGTCCCCGACCGAGGTTGAGATCCGGGAGGAAGCGGCGCTGATGGCCCGGATCAGCCGCCACCGGCGGGACCGGGCCATGCCCGCGGCGCAGCCAGCGGGGCCGGCGGGGCAGCAGCCAGGCCTGCCCGGGGCGCAGCCGGGCCTGGACGGGCACCAGCCGGGGTGGCCTGGCCCGGGCCAGGCGGTGCCGGGACAGCTGGACGCTGACCCGGGCCGCTGGTTCCAGCCCGGCGACTAGCGGCCCGCATCATCGCAGCGGCCCGTCCCGGCCATGGCCGGGACGGGCCGCTGCCGTGCTGGCCGGGCCGCCACAATTCCGCCACCTCCGCCCCGTTGGCGGTCCCCCGGGATGTTTTCGGCGGGGATTCAGGTTCTCCCAAGGCGGGCATGTCAGCGGAATGGGGGACACGAGGTGACAACCGTGATCGCGGTGATCGCCGCGGTCACCGCGGCGTTCTGCTTCGCGGTGGCCTCCCTGGTCCAGCAGTCCGAGGCCAGGGCCTCCGGGGCCGACGAGGTGATGCAGCCCCGGCTGCTGCTCGACCTGGCCCGCAGGCCGCGCTGGCTGGCCGGGGTCGGCCTGGACGCGCTGTCGTTCTTCATCCTGGCCCTGGCGCTCGCGTTCGGGCCACTCGCCCTGGTCCAGCCGCTGGCCGCGCTCGACGTGCTGTTCGCGCTGCCGCTGATCGCCCGGCGGCAGCGGCGCCGGCTCACCGGGGGTGACGCGGTCGGCGCGGCAGCGGTGGCGGGCGGCATCGTCATCTTCCTCGCGGTGGCCATGCCGTCTGGCGGCGTCACCGTGCCCAGCCTTGGTGACTGGGCCCCGGTGTTCCTGGCCGCTGGCCTGCTGGCCGGGCTGTCCGCGCTGGCCGGGCTGCGGGTCCGCGGTAAGGCCCGGGTGGTCTGGCTGGCCGCGGCCGCGGGCGGCATCTACGGCGTGCTCAACGCGCTGACCAAGGCCACCGTGGACATCCTGTCCGAGCGCGGCATCGGGGTGCTGGCCACCTGGGAGCCGTGGGCGCTGCTGGTGACCGGCCTGGTCGGCGCGCTGCTCGGGCAGAGCGCGTTCTCCTCCGGGGCGCTGTCGCTCAGCCTGCCGGTGATCGACACGCTGGCGCCCCTCTCCGCGGTGGTCATCGCGGTGACGGTCTTCGACGAGCAGCTCGCCTCCGCGCCGTGGCAGCGCGGCCTGCAGCTAGCGGGCGGGGCGCTCGCGGTGGCCGGCATCGCCGTGCTGAGCCGGTCCTCCATCGTGGCCGCCGAGACCCGGTCCCCCCGGCCCGGTGATGAGGCCAGCGAGGGACGGCGTAGCGTGGTCCTCAAGAGCCGGGATTACGCAAACTAGGCCTCAGGACATATGAATTAGGCCATGAGCAAGCAGCCGTCCGCGCCGCCCCCCGGGGACAAGCCCGCCGCGACCGCGCCCCCGCCCCCGCCGTCGTGGCGGCACTGGCTCTGGGCGGCCGCGGTGCTGGCCGCGCTGGTCCTGTTCCTGCTGCTGCCGCGGCTCGGATCTCCGCCGGTCAACCTCACCTACTCGACGTTCGTGAGTGACGTCAACGCGCACAAGGTCAAGACGTTCACGCTGGACAACAGCACCGGCTCCACCGCGCCGGCCACCGGCACGCTGAAGAACGGGACCGACTACACCACGGTCATCCCGCTGCCGTTCGCCGGCACCCCGCTGGAGAGCACGCTGCAGAAGGCGGGCGTGCAGATCGAGGCGGCGGCGCCGAGCAGCGGGTTCGGCACCCAGCTGCTCTACTGGCTCATCCTGCTGGCCCCGTTCTTCGTCGTCTTCTGGCTGATCCGGCGGATGTCCCGGGCGGGTGCCGCGGCCGGCGGCCCGCTGGGCGGCCTGACGGGCGTGGGCCGGGCCAGGGCCAAGGTGTTCGACGCTGAACGGCCGCAGACCAAGTTCTCTGACGTCGCGGGCTATACGTCAGCCAAACGGGAAATCAGCGAGGTCGTTGACTTCCTGAAGCATCCGGAGCGGTACCAGCGGCTCGGCGCGATCGCGCCCCGCGGGGTGCTGATGGTCGGCCCGCCGGGCACGGGCAAGACGCTGCTGGCCCGCGCGGTGGCGGGGGAGGCGGAGGTGCCGTTCATCTCGGTGACCGGGTCCAGCTTCGTGGAGCTGTTCGTCGGCGTGGGCGCGGCCCGGGTGCGTGACCTGTTCGCTGAGGCGCGCAAACGGGCGCCCGCCATCATCTTCGTGGACGAGATCGACGCGATCGGCCAGCGCCGCGCGGGCAGCGGCGCGCTGGTGGCCAACGACGAGCGGGAGCAGACGCTCAACCAGCTGCTGGCCGAGATGGACGGTTTCGATGTGACCCAGGGCATCGTGGTCCTCGCCGCCACTAACCGCCCGGAGGTGCTGGACCCGGCGCTGCTGCGGCCGGGCCGGTTCGACCGGCAGATCACCATCCCGCTGCCCAACCTGGCCGAGCGGACAGCAATCCTCGCCGTGCACGCGCGGGGCAAGCAGCTGGCCCCCGACGTGGACCTGGACGCGGTGGCCCGGGGCACCCCCGGCTTCTCCGGCGCCGACCTGGCCAACCTGGTCAACGAGGCAGCCATCCACGCGGTCCGGGCCGGGCGGGAAAACATCGCGATGGTGGACTTCAGCGATGCCCGGGACCGGATCCTGCTGGGCAGCCGGGCGGACTCCAACCTGCTGCTGCCGGAGGAGAAACGCGCCGTGGCCGTGCACGAGTCCGGGCATGCCGTGGTCGCCGCGCTGTCCCCGCACGCCGACCCGGTGGCCAAGGTCACCATCCTGCCCTCCGGGCAGGCCCTCGGGGTCACCGAGCAGCTGCCGCTGGTCGAGCGGCATCTGTACGGGGAGGATTACCTGACCGAGTCACTGGCCGTCCGGCTCGGCGGCCGGGCCGCGGAACTGGTGGAGATGGGGCAGGGCTCCACCGGCGCGGCCAACGACCTGGCCTCGGCCACCGACCTGGCCACCAAGATGGTCCGCGAGTTCGGGCTGTCCAGCAAGCTCGGGCCGGTCGGCTACCCGGAGGGCGGCTCAGTCTTCCTTGGCGGCGGCGGTGGTGGTGGCCTGTCCAGCCGGCCGTTCGCCGAGCAGACCCAGGCGGTGATCGACGCCGAGGTGGCCCGGCTGCTACGGGAGGCCGAGGGCACCGCGGTCTCGCTCATCCGGGAGCACAAGGACCAGCTGTGCCAGCTGGCCGACCTGCTGCTGGAACGGGAGACGGTGGACGGAGAGGAGGTGTACCGGCTGCTCGGCCTGCCGGTGCCGGAGCGCCGCCCGGTCGCCCAGGAGATCGCCCCGGCCCGCGTCGGGGTCGCGGTCGCCCAGGGCACCGCGCACGGGCCCGCGCACCCGGCCACCACCGCCCAGCACCCCCGGGGACCATCCCGCCGACCGTTAGGGGCCCGCCCGGGGCACTGCGCACCGATCCGTCACGGACAGAACGGGACATAGTGGGGCGCGGCCTGCGCATCTCGGGTGCTAAGTCGGGCCGATGGCGGCCGGATGAGCCGGCCTGGCCGGCTGGCGGCGGCCCGGGGGAGCCGCTAGGCTCAGGGCCATGCGATCCAGTGCCCCGTCACGCCAGTGGTGGCGCCGCCGTTAGGCGGTTGCTGGCTCGCGCGTTCCGGCCATCCAGAAGCGACCGTCCGGTTACGGCGGTCGCTTTTTCTGCGCCCGCCTGAGACCGGCAGAAGGCAGGACCAGGTGGATCCGCAGCTACTCCAGCGGAGGGAATTCGTCACCGCGGGCGGGGTCAGCGTGACCCGCACCGCCGGGCCGTTCGGCCCGGACGTGCTGGACGAGGTCACCCGGCAGGTGGACGACCGGCGCGGCGGCGTGCTCAGCTCCGGCATGGAGTACCCGGGCCGGTACAGTCGCTGGCACCTCGCCTACGTCAACCCGTGCGCCGAGATCGTGGCCCGGGCCGGCGCATCGCGGCCCGGGCGCTGAACGCCCGCGGCGAGGTGCTACTGCCGGTGCTGGGCGAAGCGCTGCGCCGTGCAGGCGCGCCGGCGGCCGCCCCGGCGGGCACCGTCGAGGTGGTGATCCCGCAGCCGGAGGGGCTGCTCGCGGAGGAGGACCGGAGTCGCCGGCCGACGGTGTTCTCCGCCCTCCGGGAAGTGATCGCCGCCTTCGCCGCCGACGATCCGCACCTGGGGCTGTACGGGGCGTTCGGCTATGACCTGGCCTTCCAGTTCGAGCCGGTCCGGATGCGCGCGGAGCGGCCCGCGGCCCAGCGCGACCTGGTCCTGCACCTGCCCGACGAACTGTACGTGGTGGACCGCAAGCGGGAGACGGCCGCGGTCTACCGCTACGAGTTCAGCGCCGGGGGGGCCAGCACGGCGGGGCTGCCCCGCGAGACACCCCCCGCGCCGGCCCGGGGTCAGCGGGGCGCAGGGGGCGTTGGGCAGGAAACGGTGCTCAGCCAGCCGGAGCCCGGTTCGTATGCGCGCATCGTGCGGGAGGCCAAGCCGCGGTTCGCCCGCGGCGACCTGTTCGAGGTGGTGCCCAGCCACGTGTTCCACGGCCGGTGCGACTCCCCGGCCGCCTTCTATGAGCGGCTCCGGCACAGAAACCCGGCGCCGTATGAGTTTTTCTTCAACCTCGGGGAAGAGGAGTGCCTGGTCGGCGCCTCGCCGGAAATGTACGTGCGGGTCAGCGGTGACCGGGTGGAAACCTGTCCGATCGCCGGCACGATCCGGCGCGGCGCCGACCCCCTGGGGGATGCGGACAACATCCTGGAGCTGCTCAGCTCGGCCAAGGACACCTCCGAGCTGACCATGTGCACCGACGTGGACCGCAACGACAAGTCGCGGGTCTGCGTGCCCGGCAGCGTGAGCGTCATCGGGCGCCGCCAGATCGAGATGTACAGCCGGCTGATCCACACCGTGGACCACATCGAGGGGCGGCTCCGCCCCGGGCTGGACGCGCTGGACGCGTTCCTCACCCACATGTGGGCGGTCACCGTCACGGGCGCGCCGAAGAACTGGGCCATGCAGTTCATCGAGGACCATGAGGGCGCGCCGCGCCGCTGGTACGGCGGGGCGGTCGGGGTGATCGGCTTCGACGGCAGCATGAACACCGGGCTGACCCTGCGCACCGCGCACATCTCCGGCGGACTGGCGGCCGTGCGGGCCGGGGCCACCTTGCTGTTCGAGTCCGACCCGATGGCCGAGGAGCGGGAGACGGAGCTGAAGGCGCGGGCGCTGCTGGAGACGCTGGCCGGTTCCCAGTCAGCCGGCGGGCCGGTGCCGGGCGCGGCGGTCCCCGCCGCCGGGCCGGGCGGGGCAGCGGCCGCCGGGGCGGCGCGGCCCGGGGCGGGCCTGCGCCTGCTCCTGGTGGATCACCAGGACTCCTTCGTGCACACGCTGGCCGCCTACTTCCGGGAGCAGGGCGCCGAGGTGGTCACCCTGCGGGCCGGGCTGCCCGCCGCCGCGCTGGATGCCTGCGCGCCGGACCTGGTGGTCCTGTCACCCGGCCCGGGGCGGCCGTCCGACTTCGGCTGCGCCGGCCTGCTGGCCGAGCTGGACGCGCGGCGGCTGCCCGCGTTCGGTGTCTGCCTCGGGCTGCAGGCCATGGTTGAGCACGCCGGGGGAGAGCTGGGGCTGCTGCCCGAGCCCGCCCACGGCAAGCCGGGCCAGGTGCGGCGGATGGACACCGGCCGCCCGGGCCTGCTGGCCGGGCTCCCCGCCGAGTTCACCGCGGCCCGCTACCACTCGCTGCACGCGGTGCCCGAGCAGGTCAAGGGCGGTTTCGTGGTGACGGCCGTGACGCCGGACGGCGTGGTCATGGCCATCGAGGACGACGCGGCCGGGCGGTGGGCGGTGCAGTTCCACCCGGAGTCCATCCTCACCGCGGCCGGCGGCGCGGGCCACCAGGTCATCGCCAACGTGCTGCGCCTGGTCCGGGCCCGGCTGGCCGCCCCGGCCGGCTGAGTTACCGGGGCGGCGGCCCCGCCGGGGGCGGGCATCCGCCCGTCCCGGGCGCTATGCCCCGCTGATCGGCTTGTCCTGGCCTGCCCACTCTGCGTCGCGCAGCACGAACTTCTGGATCTTGCCGGTCGAGGTCTTCGGCAACGGCCCGAACTCGACCGCGTCCGGGCACTTGTAGTGGGCGAGCCGCTCGCGGCAGAACGCGATGATCTCCTGCGGGGTTGCGGTCGCGGTGCCGTTGAGCGTGACGAACGCCTTGGGCCGCTCGCCCCAGAACGGGTGCGGGACGCCGATGACCGCGCATTCGAGCACGGCCGGGTGGGCGGCGATCGCCTGCTCGACTTCGATGCTGGAGATGTTCTCGCCGCCGGAGATGATGATGTCCTTACCGCGGTCCCGGAGCTCGATGTTGCCGTCGGGATGCCACACGGCCAGGTCACCGGAGTGGAACCAGCCACCGGCGAAGGCTCTGCTGGTGGCGGCCTCGTCGTCGAGATAGCCGCTCATGACGTTGTTGCCGCGCATGATCACCTCGCCCATGGCCAGCCCGTCCTGGGGGATGTCCTTCATCTCCGCGTTGACGACACGCACCAGGTCGGCGGAGATGTAGGCCTGTCCCTGCCGTGCCAGGTACCGGGCGCGCTGAGCGGGCGGAAGCTCGCGCCAGGCTTCCTGCTCCGGGCAGACGGTGATCGGGCCGTAGGTTTCGGTCAGGCCGTACACGTGCACGACCCGGAAGTTCAGCTCGCTCATGCGGGCAAACAGCGTCGGTGACGGGGGAGCGGCGGCCACCATCGCCGTCACCGGCTGCTCCAGGCGGTGCGCCCGGGGGTGGTTGAGGATCATCAACTGGACGGTCGGCGCGCCGTTGTAATGCGTCACGCCCTCTGAGTCGATGAGCTCCCAGGCCAGCTCGGGGTCTACCGCGCGCATGGTCACATGGCGCGCCGCGACCGCGGTGACGGCCCACGGGAAGCACCAGCCGTTGCAATGGAACATCGGCAGTGTCCACAGGTACACCGAGCCGGAGCCCAGGCCGGCGTGGATGACCTCGTTGAGCGCGTTCAGGTACGCGCCGCGGTAGGTGTACTGGACCCCCTTGGGCCGGCCCGTGGTACCGGACGTGTAGTTGATGGAGATCGTTTCTTCCTCGTCCTCCAGCCAGCTGGCCGGCCTGGCCGGCGACGCGCCGGCCAGCAGTTCCTCGTAAGGGTCGCCGGGGCCACCGGTACCCGCGCAGCGGATCACGGTGACGCCGGCCAGGTCGAGCGGCGCGGTCAGTGCCTCCAGGCCGGTGTCGAGCAGCAGGTAGCGGGCGCCGCTGTGCCGGAGGATGTACCCGACCTCGGTGCTGGCCAGGCGATGGTTGACCGCGACCAGGATCCCGCCCGCGGCCGGCACGCCGAAGTGAGCCTCCAGCATCGGCGCCGAGTTGAACAGCAGCGTGGCGACCCGGTCTCCCTTGCCCAGTCCCGCCGACCTGAGCGCGCTGGCCAGCCGCCATGAGCGTTCCGCGAGCTGCTGGTAGGTGTAGCGCCGCTCGCCGTCCACGACGGCGGCCCGGTCCGGGTAGAGGTACGCCGCCCGGTGCAGGAAGTCGACTGGATTCAGCTCCGTGCGGGATACCTTGCCCAGTACCACCTCGCCGCCGGCTGTCCCGGGAACCGCCCGGCCGGCCGGATCAGCTGCCATGGACTCCGCCTGCTTCCGTCATGGTCACCCCCAGCGGACGCGCGGATCTCAGGCTCAGCCTGCCATCGCCGCCCGCCGCGGGCATCACCTGCCCTGGGTGAACGTGGCCCGTCATGCCGGACCGGCCGGGGCGGCATGTCAGTAGGCGGCCGGCTGGTTGCGGATGACGACGAGGCTGACGATCTTGCCGTCGCGAGGAGATCCGTGGCATCCTCACCGCACCTGACGTCGCGGCCCGCAACGAGCATGCGGTGGCCTCGCTGCGAGACCTGCTCGGCCAGCCGCCAGCCAAAGCGGGCTACGGCATCAGCCACCGCAACGTGGCCGGGACCAGCGCCGCCGCCATCACCGCCGTCATCGACATGGAGGATGCCGGTCCCTGCTACCAGGGGGCGCTCGGCGAGTTGCGGGGCACTCTCGGCGCGCAGTCCCAGGCGGCCAGCGGCCCTCCCGGCGGCATCTACGCCACGGACCTGTTCACCAGCGAGCGCGGCCAGGCGACGGTGTTCATCTCCTGCCGCGGGCCGGTCCGGCCGGTCGGCGGGGTGGAAGCGGCCGTGGACGGCCCCATCCGCGAGTACTACGTATCCGGCCGCCACGACACGGCCGACGAGGCGGCCTGGCGGACCGAGATCGGCTGGCCGATCTTCCAGACCCGGCCTGCGCCCGGTGCGGGATTGCCGGCCGTCACCGCACGGCGCGCGCTGTCCTCGCCTCCAGAGCCCAGCCGTTCGCGTCAGGACGCCGGCTGATGGTGGCAGACGGCCGCGGAGGGCGCCGAGGTCATTGTGCGCCTTGCGGCCATCGGCAAGGACGGCCCCACCGGCACCTTCCAGGAGAACGCGGGCGAGCTCGCCTGGTAGGGCGTGATACCGGTAACCGTCAGCGGTAACTGCGCTGACAGTTACACCGGGGTGGCTTGCAAGCGGACTGCAATGAAACCGTGCGGACTGGCCTCAGAAGCTGGGAGGTAGGCGGGGGAGGGCCCTGCCCAGGAGCCCCAAGGAGCCACCGTGACCGCCATCACAGCCGGACACCCGCCAATCCTCCGTTTCGATTCCCAGCCGGACGGCGGACCGCCACCCATCCTTTGCGCCAGCGGCCACGATTATGCCGTCCGTCCCGCCGGCGGCAGGCCGATGCTTGTCCTGCGGCGGCGTCCCGACGTGCTCCGCGTCCTCACCGACACCGGGAATTTCGGCATGGCCGCCGTCACCAGGGCGGGTGGGCTGGTCGGCTGCCCGCTCACCGGCGCGGAAATGCAATCCTCGGACGGTGGCCTGCTGAACATGAACGTGCCGCGGCTGCGCTCGTACCGGCAGCGGATCGCCGGGCTGTTCACCCGCCGCGCCGCGGAAGCGACCCGCCCGCTGGCCCGGGCGCTCGCCTGCAGCCTTGCCGAAGCGCTGCACGGCCGCGCCACCGCGGACGTCCTCACCGGGTTCGCTGAGCCGTTCACCGCCACCGCGGTCAGCGCGGCCATGGGGACACCACTGGCGGACTGGGACTGGATTCTCGAAGCCTCCCGCATTGCGTTCGCCGTCGTCCCCGGCCCGGACGCCATCGATGACGTGGCCGCGGCGTGGGGTGACCTGTACGGCTACTACACCCGCGCCGCGGCCCGGCCCGGCGGGGGACTAACCACCCAGCTCGCCGGGGCGCTGGACGGGCACACGGCCGCTCAGGTCGCGCACGTCACCGGCACCATCTCCAACGGCTTCGGTGCGATGCTCCCCGTCCTCGCCGTTGCCATCGCCGAGCTCGCCCGGCAGCCGCACGTCATCGCCTCGTGCACGCGGGGGGAGCGCACCTGGGCGTCCGTCGCGGGGGAACTGCTGAGCACGCGCGCGATGTTTCCCATCGCCCTCCCGCGCATCGCGCTGGCTGACACGTGGCTCGGCCGAAAGCACATCACCGAGGGCACGACCGTGCTGCCGTCCCTGATCGCCGCGGCGCACGATGGGCCGGCCTCGCCCAGCATCCCATTCGGGGCAGGCCCGCACTTCTGCCCAGGGGCCCCGCTCGCCCGCGTCTGGCTCTCCGTCGCGCTCCAGGCGTTCTTCGGGAACTTCCCCCGTGCGCGCCTGGCGGGTGACCTGGACTGGCAGGCTGGGACGCTGCCGGTCCCCCGGGAGGTAACGCTGGCGCTGCGCTAGTCCGGCCGCGCTCCCCTCCCCGCCGGGCAGTCGGCTGCGCGCGTGCTGATGCGAGACGGCCGCCGGGTGCCCGGCCGCCGGTCACGGTATTTACCTGCGCCGGCTCTTCCAGGCATGCGCCGCGATGCAGGACTGCCTGCTGTCAGCCCGCACCGGTAGGGTGCGGGGGCATGAGAAGCGTCCAGCCTGAAGTGTTCCTCGTCGCCCGGCCCGCGATCGACTACGACCAGCTCGCGGGCTACCTCCAGGAGGTCGGCGGGACCGGCTGGCTGGAGCGGCTGGACCGGGGCGACCTGGACACCGGGGGCACCCGGGACGCGGAGAACCTCGCCGAGTTCGCCGGGAAGATGTGCTACCGGGCCTGGGAGCCGGGGCTGAACCCGAACGTCCGCCGGGTCCGCAACGACCACGACACCTACCTGCAGAACATCCTCGCGCAGGCGCACGGCTCGGTCCTGGAGCACGCCAGCTTCACGTTCGTGCTGCACAACGTGAGCCGGGTGCTCACCCACGAACTGGTGCGGCACCGGCCGGGGACGGCCGTGTCGCAGGAGTCGCTGCGCTTCGTCCGGCTGGACGACATCCCGTTCTGGTTCCCGGACTGGGCCCGGCAGGACCCGGAGCTGATGAAGCGGGCCACCGCCCTGCTCGACCAGATGGAGGAGTTCCAGCGCTGGATGGCGGGTCACTTCGGGCTGGACGCGGAGAGCGTGCCGTTCCACGAGAAGAAGCACAAGACCTCGTTCATGCGGCGGCTGGCCCCGGACGGGGTGGCCACCGGGATCGTCTGG
The DNA here is from genome assembly GCA_963829725.1 of uncultured Actinomycetes bacterium. Classification (GTDB taxonomy): domain Bacteria; phylum Actinomycetota; class Actinomycetes; order Streptosporangiales; family Streptosporangiaceae; genus RYN-230. The sequence goes on from CAWHJW010000009.1 coordinate 103,691, forward strand.
ACGGCGAACATCAGGACGCTGCGGCACACCATCGAGGCGCGCACCGATCCCGGGGCGGAGGAGGAGATCCGCCTGGTCTTCGGCAAGATCGCGGAGCTGGCGCAGGCGGAGGCGCCTGCCCTGTTCGGGGACTACGAGGTGCGCGACGGGGCCTGGCTGCCCCGGTGGCGGAAGGTCTGAGAGGAGGGGCCCGGGAGGACCGGGGGCCCAGCCGGGCTAGCCGATCCGCTCACCCTACGATGAGGCGATGACCTCAGCCGGGTACCTGCGCTCCCCGCATCTGCACGGTGACCTCCTGGCCTTCGTGGCTGAGGATGACATCTGGCTGGCCCCGCTGGGCGGCGGCCGCGGCTGGCGGCTGTCCGCGGATGGTGCGGCCGTCAGCAACCCCAGGTTCGCCCGCAACGGTAGCTCGGTGGCCTGGACCAGCTGGCGGGACGGCCCCGCTGAGGTCTACCTGGCCGGGGTGGACGGGGAACGCGGGCGCCGGCTGACCTACTGGGGCGAGGCGGACGCCACCGTCTGCGGCTGGACACCGGACGGAGAGATCCTCGCGCTCACCGCGAGCGGCCAGCCCTTTGAACGGCAGGCCTGGGCGCATGCCGTGCCCGCGGACGGCGGCCCGGCCCGGCGGCTGCCGTTCGGCCCGGTGGCCTCCGTGGCGCTGGAGCCGGGCGCGCAGGCGCTGCTGAACGGCACCTGGGGGCGGGACCCGGCCTACTGGAAGCGGTACCGCGGCGGCACCGCGGGCCGGCTCTGGACATCCGTGGACGGCGCTCCCTTCCAGCGCATCCTGGCCACGGTCAACGGCCAGTTCGCCAGCCCGATGCTGGTCGGCGGCCGGCTCGCGTTCCTGTCCGACCATGAGGGCACCGGGAACGTGTACTCCTGCCTGCTGGACGGCTCCAACCTGCGCCGGCACACCGACCATGACGGGTTCTACGCCCGGCAGGCCAGCACCGACGGCCGCCGTGTCGTCTATCAGTGCCAGGGTGAGATCTGGATCCTGGACGATCTCGCGCCGGACAGCCAGCCGCGGCCGGTGGCGATCACCCTCGGCTCGGCGTCAACCGCGCTGGCCCCGCGGCTGGTCTCGGCCGAGGACCATCTCGGCGCGCTGTCCTGCGATCACGCTGGCCTGGCCAGCGCGGTCGAGGTGCGCGGGACGGTGCACTGGCTGACCCACCGGGACGGGCCGGCCCGGGCGCTGGCCGTGCACCAGGACGCGCGGGCCCGGCTGCCCCAGGTACTCGGCCGCACCGGGCAGGTGGTGTGGGTTACCGACGCCGGCGGTGCGGACGCGCTGGAAACCGGCGCGGCCGAGGGCCCCGAGCTGGCCCCGGGGGCGGCGCCCGCGCCGCCGAGGCGCCTCGCGGAAGGACAGCTCGGCCTGGTCAGCGAGCTGGCTGCGGCGCCCGACGGATCCACCGTGGCGGTCGCGGCCCGGGACGGCAGGCTGCTGCTGGTCGATGTGGGCTCCGGCGCGGTGACCCAGCTGGCCGCCTCCGAGGACGGCGAGACGTCCGGGCTGGCCTACTCGCCGGACTCGGCCTGGCTGGCCTGGGCCCAACCGGGGCCACCGCCGCTGAGCCGGATCCGGCTGGCCCGGCTGGCCGGCGCGGCCACCGGGGACCTGACCATGGTGGATGTCACCGATGGCCGGTTCATCGACTCCGAGCCGGCCTTCACCACGGACGGCAAGTTCCTGGCCTTCCTGTCCGCGCGGGTCTTCGACCCGGTCTACGACGCCCACTTCTTCGACCTGTCCTTCCCGTACGGGGCGCGGCCCTATCTGGTGCCGCTGGCCGCCGCCACGCCCTCGCCGTTCGGCCCGCTGCCCGGCGGCCGGCCGCCGGGCAGCGGGCCGCCCAAGCCCGGGCCGGGCGGGGGTGGCGCCGGCCCGGCCGGGAACGGCCCGGACGCGACTGGGGACGGTGCCGGACCCGGTGCCGGCGGGGAAGGGGCCGCCGCAGGCGGGGCCGGTAGCCCGGAGGCCGCGGGCCGGCCGGGCGACCCGGCCGACGAGGACGTGCTGTCCCCGGTCGAGGTGGACGCCGAGGGCCTGGCCGCCCGGGTCGTCGCCGTGCCGGTAGCCGAGTCGCGCTACTCGTCGCTGCGCGCGGTGTCCGGCGGCCTGGCCTGGCTCCGCGAGCCTGTCACCGGTGTCCTGGGCGAAGGTGCCGCGGTCCCGGACGAGAAGCCGCCGCGCGCCGTCCTGGAGCGGTTCGACCTCGCCGCCCGGAAGGCTGCGGAGCTGGTCTCCGCGCTGGACTGGTTCGCGGTCAGCGGGGACGGCGAGTGGCTGGTGGTGCGGGACGGCGGCGAGCTGCGGGTGGTCCCGGCGCAGCGCAAGGCGGACCCGGATGGCGCGGACACGGTCCGCGTGGACCTGTCCCGGGCCCGGTTCACCGCCGACCCCGTCATGCAGTGGCGGCACGCCTTCACCGAAGCGGCCCGCTTCATGCGGCACGACTTCTGGGTCGAGGACATGAGCGGCGTGGACTGGGACGCGGCGGCCGAGGCCTACCGGCCGGTGCTGGACCGGGTCGGCAGCTCCCTGGACTTCGCCGACCTGCTCTGGGAGGTCGTCGGCGAGCTGGGCACCTCGCACGCCTACATCCGGCCCCGGGTCATGCCCGGTGAGCAGGGTAAAGGTCGGCCCGGGCTGCTCGGCGCGGACCTGAGCCGGGACGGCGACGGCACCTGGCGGGTGACCCGGGTGCTGCCGGGCGAATCCTCCGACCCGCGGGCCCGGTCCCCGCTGGAAGCCCCGGGCGCCGCGGTGCAGCCCGGCGACGCACTGCTGGCCGTGGACGGCCGCCCGGTGGATCCGCTGGCCGGCCCGGGGCCGCTGCTGGTCGGCAGCGCCGGGAAGCCGGTGGAGCTCACCGTGGCCAGCGGCCACGGGCCGGCCCGCCGGGTGGCGGTCGTCCCGCTGGCCAGCGAGCGCCGGCTGCGCTACCAGGATTGGGTGGCCAGCCGCCGCCGGCTGGTCCGCGAGCTGTCCGGCGGCCGGGCCGGGTACCTGCACATCCCGGACATGATGGGCGAGGGCTGGGCCCACTTCCACCGCGACCTGCGGGTCGAGATGGCCTTCGACGCGCTGCTGGTCAACGTCCGGGCCAACCGGGGCGGCCACGTGTCTGAGCTGGTCGTGGAGAAGCTGGCCCGGCGGATCATGGGCTGGGACATGCCCCGCTGGATACGCCCGGTGACCTACCCGCGGGACGCGCCGCGCGGCCCGGTGGTCGCGCTCGCGGACGAGAACGCCGGGTCGGACGGGGACATGGTCACCGCCGCGATCCGGATGCTCGGCCTCGGCCCGGTCGTCGGCGCCCGTACCTGGGGCGGGGTGATCGGGATAGGGCCCGCGTTCACCCTGGTTGACGGTACGGCGATGACGGTCCCGCGCTACGCGATCTGGCTGAACGGATTCGGCTGGGGGGTGGAGAACCACGGCGTGGACCCGGACGTCGAGGTGCTGATCAGCCCGGCAGACTGGGCCGGGGGCCGGGACACCCAGCTGGAGGCGGCCACGGTGCTGGCCATGGAACGGCTGGCGGCCCGGCCGGCGGCCCGGCCCCCGGACCGGTCGGACCGCCCGTCCCGGCGCCGCCCCCCGCTGCCACCGCGCGGGTGACCTGGCGCGCGGGCGTGATCGTCACGCAGGGCGCCCCCGGTAAGGTCGGTGCCGTGCGGCAGGCCGGGAGGACCCGCCATGAGTAGCCGCACGCGCCGCACGTTTTCTCATACTCGCGGGACCGCCAGCGCATGCGCTCAGCCTGCTCCTCTGCCCGCTCCGGATCCAGCCGCTCATCTGCGGCGGGCCAGGTTCACAGCGGGCCGGTGTAGGAGCCGATCCAGTGGAACTTGAGCCAGACGAGCATGGCGTTCCAGGCCCCGCTGAGTTCCAGCACGCCCACCAGGACCAGCAGCCCGCCGCCGATCCGGGTGATCAGCTGCGCATGCCGGCGGGCGAACCGGAACGCCGTCATGCCGCGCTGGAAGGCGAAGGCCATGATGAGGAACGGGACGCCCAGCCCGAGCCCGTAGATGAAGGCGAGCACGGCGCCGCGCACCGCGCCGCCGGAACTGAACGACAGGGACAGCACCGCGGTCAGCGTCGGCCCCACGCACGGCGTCCAGCTCAGCGCGAACAGCACCCCGAGCAGCGGCGCGCCGGCCAGCCCCGCGCGCGGGCGGACCGACGGGCGCATGATCCGCCCGGTGACCGGCAGCCGGTCGAATACCCCGGCGAACAACAGGCCGAGCACGATGGTCACCCCGCCGAGCACCTGGGTCACCCCGGCCGAGTGGCGGGTCAGCAGCGTGCCCAGGCTGCCGAAGGCCAGGCCCTCGCTGGCGAAGACGGCGGAGAAGCCCAGCACGAACAGGAACGTGCCGAGCAGCGTGCGGCCCCGGGGCGGCACCGCGGCGGGGGGCTCCGGCGTGCGGGCGCCGGCCGCCCCGGGCCCTGACCCGGCCGGGACCGTAGCCGTGGCCGTGCCGGCCGTGGCCACTGTGGCTGCGCCGTGGGCCGCCCGGGCCGTGGCCGCCGGGGCGGCGGTGGCGGGCTGGGCGGCGGGAGCCTGGGCGGTGGCCGCGCGCTGCGCGTCGGTGCCGGACATGCCGGTCACGTAGGAGAGGTAACCGGGCACCAGCGGCAGGCAGCAGGGCGACAGGAAGGTAATGGCACCGGCCGCCGCCGCGATGGGCGCAGCCAGGATGAGCGGCCCGGTCAGGACCAGGTGCTCAATCCCACCACTCATCCGCTCGCCTCCTGTCCGGCACCAAACTACCGGGCGTCGCACATCCGGCGGAGCAGGCCGGACCATGCCGGGCCTGATCGCCGGGAAGCGGGGATCGGGAAGAGCGGATATTGCCCGCCCGCAGGCCGGGATCTAGTGTGCGGTTGAGTTCGACCCTGTGCGGTGGCGCGCCCTTGCCTGCCGGCCGGTGCTGGCTGGTCGGCGGTCCTTGCCCGCCGGCCGGCGCTGCCGCGGGGTGGAATGCCGGGGGTCCGGGGGGTCGCCCCCGGGCTAGCAGAGCCAGCGGAAATTGCCGTGACGCCGTGGCTCAGGCCCTGTTAGCGTGGCGTTTCCCGACCCGGAGAATGCCAGATGAGCCGCGGCCTGCTGCGGATGGATCTTGAACCGCTGCGGGAATCCCGGGACTTCCGGCTGCTGCTGGCCAGCCGCAGCGTCACCCTGTTCGGCACGGACGCGGCGGCGGTGGCCCTCCTGGTGCAGGCCAAGCAGCTCACCGGATCAGCTGTCGCGGTCGGCCTGCTCGGGGTGGCCGAGCTGCTCCCGATCATCGTGTTCGGCCTGTACGGCGGGCTGCTCGCCGACCGGTTCGACCGGGGCCGGATGCTCCGCTGGTGCGAGGCCGGGCTGGGCATCCTGGCCGCGCTGCTGACCGTCAACGCGGCGCTGCCGCACCCGGCGATCTGGCCGCTGTACCTGCTGGCCGCGGCGATGACCATGCTCTCTTCGCTGCAGCGCCCGTCCTTCGATGCCGCGGTGCCCAGGACGGTGCGCCGGGACCGGCTGAGCGCCGCGTCCGCGCTGCTGTCCATGACTTCCAACGCGGGCGAGATCGTGGCCACCGCGCTCGGCGGGGCGGTCGCCGCGGCCGCCGGGGCCGGGTTCGTCTACGGGCTGGACGCCGCGACCTTCGCCGTGTCCTGGTGGCTGCTGACCCGGCTCAGCCCGCTGCCGCCGCCCGAAGCGGGCGAGCACACCCCCGCCCCGGGGCTGCGCGGCATTGTCTCCGGGCTGCGCTACGCCCGCGGCCGTCCCGACCTGATCGGCTCCTACCTGGCCGACCTGTCCGCCATGACGTTCGCCTACCCGAACGCGCTGTTCCCGTTCCTGGCCGCCGACCTGCACGCGACCTGGGCGGTGGGGCTGATGTTCGCCGCGCCCGCCGTCGGCGCGCTGGCCTGCTCCGCGCTGAGCGGCTGGACCCGCCGGGTCCGCCGGCTGGGCGTGGCCATCGCCCTGTCGGCCGCCGTCTGGGGTGCGGCCGTCACCGCCCTGGGCCTGGCCCCGGACGTCGGCGTGGCCCTCGGCTGCCTGCTAGCCGCCGGGGCGGCCGACATGCTGAGCGGCATCTTCCGGGACACGCTGTGGAATCAGAGCATCCCGGACGCGCTGCGCGGCCGGATGGCCGGCGTGGAGATGCTGAGCTACGCGGTCGGGCCCTCGGCCGGGCAGGCCCGCGGCGGCGCGGTAGCCGCGCTGACCAGCGCCCGGTTCGCGCTCTGCTCCGGCGGGCTGACCTGCATCGCCTCGGTCGGGGTGGTGTGCCTGGCGCTCCCCGGCTTCACCCGGTACCGTTCCGCCTCCGCGGTTCCGCGGGCTCATGCCGCCGTCGGGTGCCCGGACTAGACGGGATTAGACGCGCGCGGAATGCGCGATAACTGCCAGCGGCCTTAACTTCCCGGCATGGGGACTGGAAGGTGTCAGCCCAGGTCGCGGATGGCCGTCTCGATCGCGCGGTGGAAGGTGGGGTAGGCGTAGATCATCTCGCGGAGCCGCCGGACCGGGACCCGGGCGTGCACCGCGAGCGCGAGCAGGCCGAGCACCTCGCCGCCGGACGGGCCGGCCGAGGTGGCGCCCACCAGCACGTCCCGGCCAGAGTCGGCGACCACCTTGATGAACCCGTCGTTGCCGGCCTTGTGGATCCAGCCCCGGGCGGATTCCGGAAGCTTCGCGAAGCCGGTGATGACCGGGATGCCCTGCTCCCGGGCCTGCCGCTCGGACAGCCCGACCGACCCGATCTCGGGGTCGGTGAAGGTGACCCGGGGCACCGCGTGGTACTCGGCGGGGGAGACCTCCCGGCCGAGGATGCCGTCGATCACGATGCCCGCCTGGTACATCGACATGTGGGTGAACGCCCCGTGCCCGGTCATGTCACCGATGGCCCAGACGCCGGTCCCGTCCGGCCAGCTCGCCCCGGCCGTGACCCGCAGGTGATCGTCCACCGGGATGGCCCGGGCGTTCTCGTCCAGGCCGAGCACGCCCACCCCGGCCCGGGCCAGGTTGGTGCGCCGGCCGGTGGCCACCAGCAGGGCGTCGCCAGCCACCTCGGTCCCGTCGGACAGGTCCACGGTGAAGCTGATGCCGTCGTGCCGCACCGCCCGGGCCGTGGTGCCGGTGCGCACCCCGATCCCGTCCCGGTCGAACACCCCGGCCAGCAGCGCGCCCGTCTCCGGCTCCTCCATGGGCAGCAGCTGCCCGGCGCCCTCGATCACCGTGACGATGGCCCCGAACCGGGCGAAGACCTGGGACAGCTCGGCGCCGATCGCGCCGCCGCCCAGCACCAGCAGCGAGTCCGGCACTCCGGTGGCCTCGATGGCATCCCGGTTGGTCCAGTACGGGGTGCCGGCCAGGCCCTCGACCGGCGGCACGGCCGGCTCGGTCCCGGTGTTCAGGATGATGGCCCGCCGGGCCCGCAGCACGTGCTCACCGACGGTGACCTGGCCGGGCCCGGTGATCCGGCCCGTGCCGCGGAAGAACTGGCCCCCGGTGCGGGTGAACCGGTCCACCGCGGCCTTGTCGTCCCAGCTGTCGGTGGCCTCTTCCCGGATCCGGTGGGCTACCGGGGCCCAGTCCGGCTCGACCTGCGAGCGGCCGGCCAGGCCGGGGATCCGGCGGCCCTCCGCCAGCAGGTCAGCGGCGCGGATCATCATCTTGGACGGCACGCACCCCCAGTACGGGCACTCACCGCCGACCAGCCGGGCCTCCACGCCGGCCACGGCCAGCCCGGCCTTCGCCAGCTCCTCAGCGGCGTACTCCCCGCCAGGCCCCATGCCGACCACGACCACGTCCACTGCGCGCTCGTCGGCCATCGGCGATCTTCCCCCTGCGGTGCGTAGATCCGGGATCCCAGGGTATTCGCTGGCGAGGCGGGGTGCGCCGCGGGCGTTTCCCCGCCCGGGGCAGCGAATGTCCGGGGGTTCCGGGGGGCCGTTACCCCTGGGCTGGCAGAGCGGGGGCACCGGAATGTCGGACCCCCGGAGTATGACAGGGTTGGAATGGAGTACTGGAGAGGTTGCTTGTAATGGACGTGGCCGGCGACAACCGACACGGACGGGGCAAATCGACATGACCTCTGGGCATGGCAGCGGTGCCCGCTCGGCGGAGCCGCCGCTCACTGAGAGTGATGCTGAGGCGCATGCGCACGGCATCTGCTTCAAGACCGGCCCGCCCGGCCAGGTAGGCGTGGAGCTGGAGTGGCTGGTCTGTGATGACCGCGACCCAGCCTTGCTCGTCGATCCGCAGCGGGTGGCTGATGCCCTTGCCCGCCTGGACGCACCCGGATCTCTCCCCGGCCGCGGCTTGCTCACCACCGAGCCTGGCGGCCAGGTCGAGCTTAGTTCCGCGGCCGCGCCGGGCCTGGGTACCTGCGTGGCGGCCTCCCGTCGTGACCTGGCCACCATCCGGCAGGCCCTGGAGCCTGCCGGGCTCCGCCTGGCCGGTCACGGAATCGACCCACTCCGCCCGCCGCGCCGGGTCCTCGACCTGCCGCGGTACGTGGCCATGGAGGAATTCTTCGACCGGGCCGGCCCCTGGGGCCGGTTCATGATGTGCAGCACCGCCTCGGTCCAGGTGTGCCTGGACGCCGGGGAGGAGGCCGGCAGCGCCGGGTTCCGCTGGCGCTGGCGGGTGCTGCACGCGCTCGGCCCGGTGCTGGTGGCCGCGTTCGCCCACTCCCCGCTGTACCGCGGCACGCCAACCGGCTGGAAATCGACCCGGCGCCTCGTCTGGTCCCGGCTGGACCCGAGCCGCACCCGGGCCCCGGCGGGCGCGGAGCCGCTGCCCGCGGGCGGCTGGCCCGATGGCCGCGACCCCCGGGATTCCTGGACGGCCTACGTGCTGGACGCCGAGGTGATGTGCGTCCGGCGGCCCGGCTCGCCGGGCTTGACCGTCCCGCCCGGGCTCACCTTCCGGCAGTGGCTGCGCGGGCCCGCCGCGGACCGCCCGACCGCGGCCGACCTGGACTACCACCTGTCCACCCTGTTCCCGCCGGTCCGGCCGCGCGGCCACCTGGAGCTGCGGGTCATCGACGCGCAGCCCGGCGACGGCTGGATCGTGCCCACCGCGCTGGTCACCGCGCTGGTCGAGGACCCCGGGGCCACGCAGGCCGCGATGGCGGCGGCGGAGCCGGTATGGCGGGCCACGCCGCGGCACGGCAACGGCAACGGACACGGACACGGCAACGGACACGGCAACGGACACGGCAACGGCGGCCAGGGCGATCCCGGCGCCCTCACCCCGTGGCTGCGGGCGGCCCGCTACGGGCTGGCCGAGCCGGGCCTGGCCCGCGCCGCCCGGGAGTGCTTCGCCGCGGCGGACGGCGCGCTGGGCCGCCTGGACGCCCCCGCCGCGGTCCGGGCCGCCGTCGCCCGGTTCGCCGACCGTTACGTGCATCGCGGCCGCTGCCCGGCCGACGACCGGCTGGACGAGGCACGGGACGGCCGTGCCCGGTCCGGTCCCGATCCGGCCCTGCTGCTGTCCGGCACCCAACCGGAGGAGTCGCCATGACTCTCACCCCGTCCGGACCCGTTCCCGGGCCGCCGCCCGCGGACGCCAGCGGTGAGGCGCTGCGCGCCGCGATCGCCGGCACCCTGCTGACGGGGCGCGAGCGCACCCGGCTGCTCACCGACGCGGTGGACGACGCCGACCTGGTCCGCCAGCACTCCCCGCTGATGTCGCCGCTGGTCTGGGACCTGGCGCACATCGCCAACCAGGAGGAGCTGTGGCTGCTCCGGGCGGTCGGCGGCCGGGAGCCGATGCACCCCGAGATCGACCCGCTCTACGACGCGTTCGAGCACCCCCGGGCGAAGCGCCCCACACTGCCGCTGCTGGCGCCCGCCGAGGCCCGGGCCTACGCCCACGAGGTCCGCGGCCGGGTGCTGGACGTGCTGGAGGCCGCACGATTCACCGGGGCGCCCCTGGTGACCGGCGGGTTCGCGTTCGGCATGGTGGCCCAGCACGAGCAGCAGCACGACGAGACCATGCTCGCCACCCACCAGCTGCGCACGGGCGCGGCGGTGCTCAGCGCCCCGCCGCCGGCGGCGCCGCCGGACGCCGCGGGCCTGCCCGCCGAGGTGCTGGTCCCCGGCGGGCCGTTCACCATGGGTACCTCGGCTGAGCCGTGGGCGCTGGACAATGAGCGGCCCGCGCACACCGTGGAGGTCCCGTCCTTCTACCTGGACACCACGCCGGTGACCAACGCCGCTTACCAGGAGTTCATCGCCGACGGCGGGTACGCCGACCCGCGGTGGTGGACCGGGGACGGCTGGGCGCACCGGCAGCGGGCCGGCCTGGAGGCGCCGCTCTTCTGGCGCCGGGAGGGACCGGGCTGGCTGCGCCGCCGGTTCGGGGTCACCGAGCCGGTGCCGCCCGCCGAGCCGGTGCTGCACGTCTGCTTCTACGAGGCGCAGGCCTATGCCCGGTGGGCGGGCCGGCGGCTGCCCACCGAGGCGGAGTGGGAGAAGGCAGCCCGGCTCGACCCGGCGGCCGGCCGCACCCGGCGCTTCCCGTGGGGCGACGCGGAGCCCACCCCGGAGCTCGCCAACCTGGGCCAGCGGCACCTGCAGCCCGCCCCGGCGGGCAGCTACCCGGCCGGCGCGGCGCCGTCCGGGGCGCGCCAGCTGATCGGTGACGTCTGGGAGTGGACCAGCAGCGACTTCCTGCCCTACCCGGGCTTCCGGGCCTGGCCGTACCGGGAGTACTCGGAGGTCTTCTTCGGCCCCGAGTACAAGGTGCTCCGCGGCGGGTCGTTCGCGGTCGGCCCGGTGGCCTGCCGGGGCACCTTCCGCAACTGGGACTACCCGATCCGGCGGCAGGTCTTCGCCGGGTTCCGCACCGCGCGCGACGCCGGGCCGGCCGCCCGGACCGCGGGGTGAGCCCGGCCGCATGTGCCGCCACCTGGCTTACCTCGGACCGCCCGCCACGCTGCGCGCGGTGCTCAGCGACCCGCCGCACGGCCTGGTCCGGCAGTCCTGGACACCACGCCGCCAGCGGTACGGGACGGTGAACGTGGACGGGTTCGGGGTCGGCTGGTACGCCCACGCCGACCCGGTCCCGGCCCGCTACCGCCGGGCCGGGCCCATCTGGGCCGATCCGTCCTTCGCTGACCTGTCCCGGGTCATCGCCACCCGGGCTCTGCTGGCCGCGGTCCGCTCCGCGACCGACGGGACCGCCGCCGGGGAGGCGGCCGCCGCGCCGTTCGCGGCCGGCCGGTGGCTGTTCAGTCACAACGGCACACTGAACGGCTGGCCCGGGGCGACCGCCAGCCTGGCCGCCACGCTGCCGCCCCGGGAACTGCTCGACCTGGAATCCCGCACCGACTCCGCGCTGGCCTGGGCCCTGGTGCTGCACCGGCTGCGGGACGGGGAGGACATGCCCCGCGCGCTGGCCGGCACGGTCGCCGACCTGGACGCGCACGGGGTGGCCGGCCGGTTCAACTTCCTGCTCACCGACGGCGAGGCGATCGCGGCCACCGCGGCCGGGGACACGCTCTGCTTCCGCGGCACCGCGGCCAGCGCCGTCGTCGCCTCCGAGCCCGCGGATGACGAGCCGGGCTGGATCGAGGTACCGGACCGCTCGGTGCTCACCGCGCGGCCGGGCCAGGTGGATGTGTCCCCGCTGAAAGCCGCCGGTTTAGTAGCGGCCGCCGCGCCATGACCCGCCACCGCAGCACATGACCAACCACCGTTCAGTGACGATCGAGGGAAGGGAACCGCGGACCGTGAGCCGACTCCAGATCGACCGGCGCCTGCCGGACGGGTTCGCCCGCGCCGCGCTGCGCGCGGACGCCCGGGCCGGGCTGACCGCCACGCCGAAATGGCTGCCGCCCAAGTGGTTCTATGACGACCGGGGGAGCGAGCTGTTCGAGAAGATCACCCTGCTGCCCGAGTACTACCCGACCCGCGCCGAGCGGTCCATCCTGGCGGCCGCCGCGCCCGGCATCGCCGCGGCCAGCGCCGCCGCCGCCCTGATCGAGCTCGGCTCCGGCTCCTCGGACAAGACCCGGCTGCTGCTCGACGCGCTCCGCGGGGCCGGGACGCTGCGCAGCTACGTGCCGGTGGACGTCAGCGAGTCAGCGCTGACCGGGGCCGCGCGCCGGGTGATGGCCAGTTACCCCGGGCTGGCCGTTAAGGCGGTAGTGGCTGACTTCGAGGCGGACCTCGGCCTGGGCGGCACGGAGGCGCCGCGGCTGGTGGCCTTCCTCGGCAGCACCATCGGCAACCTGCTGCCGGAGGAACGGGCCGCCTTCCTGGCCCGGCTGCGGGCCGGGCTGGGCCCGGGCGATGCCCTGCTGATCGGCACCGACCTGGTGAAGGACCCGGCCGTGCTGCTCGCGGCCTACGACGACGCCGCCGGGGTGACCGCGGCCTTCAACAAGAACGTGCTCGCCGTGCTCAACACCGAGCTGGGCGCCGACTTCGACCCGGACGCCTTCGACCACGTGGCGGCCTGGGACGCCGGTCAGGAGTGGATCGAGATGCGGCTGCGCTCGGCCACCGACCAGGTGGTGGCGCTGCCCGGGATCGGCCTGTCCGTGTCCTTCGCCGAGGGGGAGGAGTGGCGGACCGAGGTGTCCGCCAAGTTCCGGCGGCCGGGGGTGGCGGCGGAACTCGCCGCCGCGGGTTTCGCGATGCGCTCCTGGTGGACCGATAAGCAGGGCCGGTTCGCCCTGTCGCTGTCCAGCCCGGCCTGATCAAACCGGTGCGGAGTCGCGCCCCGGGCGCGCCCGTTGTGGGACAATACCGTGCCTGACGGGCGGTAGCTGGCACGGCACGGTGAGCATGGGTTACTGAACTCTTGATGACGGCCCTCCCGTCGTCGGCCACCGGGGAGGAAGGCCCGCCGGTGACCGGTAAGGTGCAGGCCAGGAACCTCGGCATGCGCGGTGTACCGACGTTGGATGCGAGGCGACGCACATCACCATGGACCCACGGGATCTGGCGGGCTGCCCGGTAGCGGGCCGGCGCAGCCGGCGGGAGTGACGGATGTACCCAGTGCCGCCGGCCGGCTGCGCGGATGTCTGGTGGCTGGACATCACCACAGTCGCCGTGGGCCGGCTTGAGCTGGCCGAGCTCAGCCTGGAGGAGCATAAGCGGGCAGCGGCCTTCGCGTTCCGGGCCGACCGGCGCCGCTACACCGCGGCGCACGTGATGCTCCGCCGGGTGCTGTCCGGCTACGTGGACATCCCGCCGTCCAGCCTGCAGTTCCGCCGCGAGCCCTGTCCCCGGTGCGGCCAGCCGACCGGGCGGCCGGCCCTGCCGTTCGGCTACGGCCTGCATTTCTCGCTGTCGCACAGCGGCGACGCGGTGGTGATCGCGGTGGCCGGCCAGCAGGTCGGCGTGGACGTGGAGCAGCGGCCGGCCGGCTGCGTCTGCGCGCTGTCCGCGGACATGGACGCGCGGGACGCGGAATGGGGCCGCTCGCTCAGCGAGCCCGGCCGGCACGACCTGGTCATGCGCTGGTGGGTACGGGCCCAGGCGGTGCTCAAGTGCACCGGCGAGGGGACCGGCCACGACGACATCGGCGATTTCCCGGTGCTGGGCAGCCTGGACGGGCCGGCCGGCGTGGCCGTCCCGGGCGGCCCCGAGCAGGTGATGGCGGCGACGGGGGCGCACGGCTGCTCGCTGATCTCGCTGCCCGCGCCCGCGGGCTACCAGGCCGCGCTGGCCCTGGCCGGGGAGTCCAGCGCGGTCCGGCTGGCCATCCGCGCGCCCTGGGCGGCCAGCTCACGCCGCCCCAGCCGCAGCGCGCAGTATTAGCTGTGCTGGCCCGGGGGGACGACCCCCCGGAGCGCCCCGCGCATTCGCCGGCCCGGCGGGGACACGCCTGCGGCGAGCCCCGCCTCGCCGGCGAACAGGCCGGGTCTAGCCGGGCACACACGCCTGCGGCGCGGCCCGACTCCCCAAGCGCGCGTGCGCGATCCGCGCGCCCGTGCGGATCGCGGGTAGTCTCGGAGGGCAGGCCCGCGGCAGCATGGAGGCAGACGTGACAGCGGTTTTCGCGGTGGACGCATGCCGGACCCCGGTCGGCCGGATCAAGGGCGCGCTGGCCGCGGTGCGGCCGGACCACCTGACCGCTGAGGTGATCAAGGCCCTGCTGGCCCGTAACCCCTGGCTGGACCCGGGCCGCATCGACGACGTCTACTGGGGCGCCGCCAACCAGGCGGGCGAGGATAACCGCAACGTAGCCCGGATGGGCGTGCTGCTGGCCGGGCTGCCGGTGGAGGTGCCCGGGGCGACCGTCAACCGGCTGTGCGGCTCCGGGCTGGAGGCCATCGCCAGCGCGGCCCGGGCCATCGCGGCCGGCGAGGCCGACATCGTGCTGGCCGGCGGGGCCGAGTCGATGACCCGGGCCCCGTTCGTGCTGCCCCGGGCGGCTGAGCCCTTCCCTCGGGAGGCCGGGGTGGCCGACACCCGGCTGGGCTGGCGGCTGGTCAGCCCGCTCATGCAGGAGATGTACCCGCCGGTCAGCCTGGGGGAGACCGCGGAGAACGTGGCCGACCGATACCGGGTGAGCCGGGAACGCCAGGACGAGTTCGCGCTGCGCAGTCACCGCCGGGCCGCGGCTGCCCAGCGGGCCGGGCGGTACGGCGACGAGATCGTGCCGGTCACCGCGCCCGCTGGCCCGGTCACGCTGGACGAGGGCATCCGGCCCGACCTGACCCTGGAGGACCTGGCGGCCAAGCGCCCCGCCTTCCGCAAGGGCGGGACGGTGACCGGCGGCAACTCCTCGCCGCTCAACGACGGGGCGGCCGGGGTCGTCCTGGTCAGCGAGGAGGTGGCCGAGGCGGCCGGGCTCAGCCCGCTGGCCCGGTACGCCGGCACCGCCACGGCCGGGGTGCACCCGGACTACATGGGCATCGGCCCGGTCCCCGCGGTCGGCAAGCTGCTGCGGCGGACCGGCTGGGAGGCCGGCAGCCTCGATCTTGTCGAGGTCAACGAGGCCTTCGCCGCGCAGGCGGTGGCGGTGTGCGACGAGCTGAAGCTGGACGGCGACCGGGTCAACGTGAACGGCGGCGCGATCGCCATCGGCCACCCGCTGGGCTGCTCCGGCGCGCGGATCACCGCCACCCTGCTGCACGAGTTCCGGCGGCGCGGCGCCGGGCGGGCGGTGGCCAGCATGTGCATCGGGGTCGGCCAGGGCATCGCTACGGGCTGGCAGGCGCCCTGACGGCATCCGTCTGCTGGCCGCGCCGGCCGGGTGACGATTCCCCGCCGGGCGGAAGCTCCGCCCGGCGGGGCCCGCCAGTCACGCCACCTGCTCAGCCAGCGTGAAGGCCACCGTGCCCTCGCCGTCCACCTGCGCGTCCAGCGACTTGTCGTCCAGCGCGACCGCGGCCTCGGGCTCCAGGAACACCCGGGCGCCCTCGGCCTCGATCACCTGATCGCCCTCGGCCGGGCTTTCCGCCAGGATGACCTGGAAGGCCGGGCCGCCGTCGGGCTGGGACATGATGCGCAGGCCGGTCTGCTCGGGCAGTTCCGGCTGGGAGGTGAGATTCCGGATCGCCGAGACGGCGCCCTCGGTCAGTGTGAGCATGATCGCTCCCGTCCTTGTCGGGCATCTGCAATTGGGCGACCACTACCCGGTTCCGGCCGGCTCACTCACCATGGGCTGGGCCGGCCGCTCCGCCGGCCGCCGGGCCCCGGGCGGCGCGGGCCACCGCCGGGTGGCGACGGAGGCGCAGCCGCCAGGTAGGGTCAGCGGCGGGTGTGTACTGCGACCTAAGGGGCCGTCGTGGAGACAGGCAGCGGCGCGCCGGGGGCGGCCCGGCAGGCAGCCGGCCCGGGCGCCGCGGACGCTCACGCCAGTGGCGGCCCGGGGGAAGGGCCCGCCGCGGAGCCGGGCGCCGCCGCGGGGCCGCCGGCCGGGCCGCCGGTGCCGGACGCGGGCGAGGACCGCCTCCCGGACCGCATCTGGACGCTGCCCAACCTGCTCAGCATGGCCCGCCTGGCGGGCGTCCCGGTCTTCGTGTGGCTGGTGCTGGGCCCGCATGCGGACGGATGGGCCGTGGTCCTGCTCCTCGCGGCCTCGGCCACCGACTGGCTGGACGGCAAGATCGCCCGGGCCTGGCACCAGGAGAGCCGGCTGGGCCAGGTGCTCGACCCGACCGCCGACCGGCTCTACATCGCGGCCATGCTGATCTCGCTGGCGCTTCGGGCCATCATCCCGTGGTGGCTGGTCGGCCTGCTGGTCGGCCGGGAACTGGTGCTGGGCGCCGCGCTGCTCCGGCTGCGGGCGCACGGCTACGAGCCGCTGCAAGTCAGCTTCGTGGGCAAGGCGGCCACGCTGTGCCTGATGTACGCGTTCCCGCTGCTGCTGCTGGGCGCCTACGGGGGCATCCCGGCCCAGGTGGCCAAGGTGGCCGGCTGGGCCTTCGCCTTCTGGGGCACGGCGCTTTACTGGTGGGCGGCCGGGCTGTACCTGGCCCAGGCGCGGCAGCTGACGGCCGGCCCGGCCGCAGGCCGCGGCGGTGGCCGGGCGGGGGACCGGCAGTCATGATGGAGGCATCCAGCGGCACCGGCCCGGGGTGGCCCGGGCCGGGCGCGGATGGGAAGCGCGCGCCAATGCTATGGAAGGAGGCCCGTCAGCGGTGAAGGCCGTCGTGATGGCCGGCGGTGAGGGCACCCGGCTGCGCCCGATGACCGCCAATCAGCCCAAGCCCCTGCTGCCCGTCTGCAACAAGCCGATCATGGAGCACGTGCTGCGGCTGCTCAAGCGGCACGCCTTCTCCGAGACGGTCGTGACGACGGCGTTCCTCGCCTCGCTCGTCCGGAACTATTTCGGTGACGGCGAGGACGTGGGCATGAGCCTGCAGTACGCCACCGAGGAGATGCCGCTCGGCACCGCGGGCAGCGTGAAGAATGCCGGCGACGCGCTGAGGGACGAGCCCTTCCTGGTCATCTCCGGTGACGCGCTGACCGACATCGACCTGTCCGCGATGGTCCGGGCGCACAAGGAGAATGGCGCGCTGGTCACCGTCGGGCTCACCCGGGTGCCCAACCCGCTGGAGTTCGGCATCATCATCGTCGGCGAGGACGGCCGCATCCAGCGCTTCCTGGAGAAGCCCACCTGGGGGCAGGTGTTCTCGGACACGGTCAACACCGGGATCTACGTGATGGAGCCCGAGGTACTCGCTGAGGTGCAGTCCGGGGAGTCCGTGGACTGGTCCGGTGACGTGTTCCCGGCCCTGCTCAAGCGCGGGGCGCCGCTGTTCGGCTGGATCGCCGACGGCTACTGGGAGGACGTGGGCACCCACGAGAGCTACCTCAAGGTCCAGGCCGACGTGCTGTCCGGCCGGGTGGACACCGAGATCGACGGCTTCGAGGTGTCCCCGGGTGTCTGGGTGGCCGAGGGCGCCGAGGTGGACCCGGACGCGATGATCTCGGGGCCGGTCTGCATCGGCGACTACGCCAAGGTCGAGGCGGGCGCGGAACTGCGCGAGTTCACCGTGCTGGGCAGCAACGTGGTGGTCAAGGACGGCGCCTTCCTGCACCGCGCCGTGGTGCACAACAACGTCTACGTGGGCCAGGGCGTCACTCTGCGCGGCTGCGTCATCGGCAAGAACACCGACGTCATGCCGAACGCGCGGATCGAGGAAGGCGCGGTGGTGGGCGACGAGTGCGTCATCGAGCCGGAGGCCTACCTGTCGGCCGGGGTCAAGGTCTACCCGTTCAAGACGATCGAGGCCGGCGCGGTGGTGAACACCAGCGTCATCTGGGAGTCCCGCGGCCAGCGCACGCTGGTCGGCCCGCGGGGAGTGTCCGGCCTGGTCAACGTGGAGATCACCCCGGAACTATGCGTCCGGCTGTCCAGCGCCTACGCGACCACGCTGCAGAAGGGCTCCACCGTCACCACCTCCCGCGATGTGTCCCGCGCGGCGCGGGCGCTCAAGCGGGCCGTGCAGTGCGCGCTGAACGCCAGCGCCATCAACGTGGTCGACCTGGAGGCGCAGCCGCTGCCGGTGGCCAGGTTCCAGACCGCGCGCAGCACGTGCAGCGGGGGGGTCGCGCTGCGGACCACGCCCGGCGACCCGCAGTCGATCGACCTGGTGTTCCTGGACGAGCGGGGCGCCGAGCTGTCCCAGGCCGCCGCGCGCAAGCTGGAGCGGGTGTTCTCCCGGCAGGAGTACCGCCGGGCCTTCCCCGGCGAGATCGCGGAACTGTCCTACCCGTCCCGGGTGGTCGAGTCGTACGCGCAGGAACTCGTCCGCAGCGTGAACATGACCGGCGTGCGCGAGGCCGGGCTCAAAGTGGTGGTGGACTGCGCCGGCGGCACCGTCTCCCTGGTGCTGCCCAGCCTGCTGGGCCGCCTCGGGGTCGAGGTGCTGACCGTCAACAACCGGCTGGATGAGGCCAACCCCACGCAGAGCCTGGCCCAGGTCCGGGCCGGCTGCAGCGGCTGTCCGAGCTGGTCGCCTCGTCCCGCGCCGCATTCGGGGTCCGCTTCGACCAGGTCGGCGAGCGCATCATGCTGGTGGACGACAAGGGCGCGATGATCAGCGACGACCGGGCCCTGCTGGTGGCGCTCGACCTGATCGCGGCAGAACGGCGGTCGGGCCGGGTGGCGCTGCCGGTGACCACCACCCGGGTGGCCGAGCAGGTCTGCCGGTTCCACGGGGTGCAGGTGGACTGGACACCCACCTCGCTGCACGGGCTCACCGAGGCCACCGCGGGCGAGGATGTTATTTTCGGCGGCGACGGCCGGGGCGGGTTCGTGGTGCCGGAGTTCAGCCGCACCCTCGATGGCATCGCCGCGTTCACCCGGCTGCTCGGCCTGGTCGCCCGGACCCGGCTCACGCTGAGCCAGATCGACGCGCGGATCCCGGCCGCGCACCTGCTGCGGCGCTCCATGCCCACGCCGTGGGCGGCCAAGGGCAGCGTGATGCGGACCGTGGTGGAGGCGGCGGGCGACCGGACCGTGGATACCACCGACGGCGTCCGGATCGTCGAGCCGGATGGCGGATGGGTGCTGGTGCTGCCGGATCCGGCCGACGCGGTGACGCACCTGTGGGCCGAGGGTGCCGACGCGGACACCGCCCAGGCGCTGCTGGACGAGTGGGCCGTGATCGCCGAGCGTCCTGGCGGCTGACTTTCCCGGCTAAGCTGGCCGGTTCAGTGTCCAGCGAGGACATCCCACCCGTGAGACAATCCAGCCTCATCGGAGCGTGCAGGCGTCGGAGGTGCGGCCAGTTATGTGGCGGAGGCGACACGATGGTGCCCCGGGCGGGTCCCGGGGCGTGGAGTCGTCGCCGGGATCAGGGCGGCGCCGCGGGTGGCGGGCCCGGTTCACCGCGGCGGGGCGACGCGCGTGGCGCATGGACCCGCCAGGTGCGCCGCAGGTAGCGTGGACCGCATCAGCCGAGCACGATCAAGCCGAGCACGGTTCAGCTAAGCACGGTTCAGCTAAGTACGGTTCAGCTAAGTACGGGGAACGGGCGGGGGCAGACGTCGTGCCAGCCCCGAGCCCATGGCCAGCAGAGGAGAGGCTGGGCCACGACATGCCGAGCATCTACTGCACCCGGTGCGGCCAGGCCAACCCTGACGACGCGCGCTTTTGCCTGCATTGCGGCACGATGCTCGCGCGCATGGGGGCCGACCGCCCGGGTGAGACGACGTCCATCATCACGCTGGGCGGGGACCCGGCGGAGGCCGAGTACGGCGAGGAGCCATTCGCCGACCCGGGCTCGATGGAATCACTGCCCGGCGGCACAGCGCTGCTGGTTGTCAAGCGCGGGCCCAATGCGGGCAGCCGGTTCCTGCTGGACAGCGACATCACCACGGCCAGCCGCACCGGGACAGTGACATCTTCCTCGACGACGTCACGGTCTCCCGGCGGCACGCGGAGTTCTACCGGCACGGGGACCGGTTCACCGTGCGTGACGTCGGCAGCCTCAACGGCACCTACGTCAATCAGGAGCGGATCGAGGAAGCCGCGCTGAACGGCGGTGACGAGGTGCAGATCGGCAAGTTCCGCCTGGTGTTCCTCACCGGCCGGAGGCCGCAGGTGGAGCGTGGTGGCGGGGGCGCGCAGGTCGGGGCATGAGCGCACAGCCCACCCGGGCAGGATTCGGCATCGGGGAGGTGCTTGCCCAGCTTCGTGGCGAGTTCCCCGATGTGAGCGTGTCGAAGATCCGGTTCCTGGAATCCGAGGGGCTCATCCAGCCTGCCCGCTCGCCGTCCCGGTACCGGCGGTTCAGCCCGGCCGACGTGGAACGGCTGCGCTTCATCCTGACCGCCCAGCGTGACGAGTACCTGCCGCTGCGGGTGATCAAGGACCGGCTCGCGGCCGCCGATGACCGGAGTTCCCCGGACGGCGGCCCGGGGGGCCACCGGCCCGCCCGGAAGCTGAGCAGGCGGGAACTACTGGAAGCGGCCGAGATCGAGGACCGCCACCTGGCCGAACTGGAGGATTTCGGGCTGGTCAAGGCGTCCGGGCGGCAGTACGGGCCGGACGCCCTGGAGGCGGCGCGGATCATCGTCGCCCTGGACCGGTTCGGCGTCCAGGCCCGGCACCTGCGGGCGGTCCGGGCGGCTGTCGAGCGGGAGACCTCGCTCATCGAGCAGGTGGTGGCGCCCACGCTGCGGCAGCGCAGCCCCGGGTCGCGGGACCGGGCCGGGCGGACCGCCCGGGAGATCGCGGCGCTCTCCCTGCAATTGCACGCCACCCTGATGGACAGCGCGCTGGCCGAGGCCGGCTTCCCGCAGACCGGCCTGGCCGAGGCCGGATTCGCCGACGCCGGGTTCCCCGGCACCGGGTTCGGAGAGGCCGGCTTCGCCGGCCCGGCCGCCGCTGGGTCCGGCGCGTGACATCGCTCATCCCGGGTGTACGTTGGCAAGGAGTGCCATCGCAGGGGTCCACGCCTGAGCCAGCGCGTCAGGCACACGTGAGGACGGAGCCGCCGTGAGGAAGATGGAGGTCGTCGGCGTCCGGGTCGAGATGCCCACGAACCAGCCCATCGTCCTGCTGAAGGAGACGCAGGGGGACAGGTACCTGCCAATCTGGATCGGGCCGGTTGAGGCAACTGCGATCGCCTTCGCCCAGCAGGGCATGGTGCCGGCCCGGCCGCTCACCCACGACCTCTTCCGTGACGTGCTGGAAGCGCTGGAGGTCCAGCTCCAGACGGTGAATATCACGGCGCTACGGGACGGCATCTTCTTCGCCGACCTGATCTTCTCCAACGGGAAAGAGGTCAGTGCCCGGCCGTCCGACTCCATCGCGCTCGCGCTGCGCACCGGGGCCGCCATCTACGCCAGCGAGGATGTCCTCGACGAGGCGGGCGTGGCCATCCCGGACGAGCAGGAGGATGAGGTCGAGAAGTTCCGCGAGTTCCTGGACACCATCACCCCCGAGGACTTCGGGCGGGCCACGTGAGGCACCCGCGTCCGCGACGCGCCGTCGCCGATCGTTGACGGGACCGGGGCGGCCAGCCTACCGTGCGAGACAAGTACCCAGGGTGGTCAGGTCCCGGGTGGAGGCAGGCGTGGCGGTAACCAAAGGTAACAGTCAGTCGCCGGGTGCGCACGGTGCGGCGATGCAGCAGGCCGGTGAGCAGGGCCTGCTGTTCGGCGACGACGTCGAGTCCAGGCCGGCCGGCACCGGCTACCGCGGCCCGACCGCCTGCGCGGCCGCCGGGATCACGTACCGCCAGCTCGATTACTGGGCCCGGACCGGGCTCGTCGAGCCCAGTGTCCGCGCGGCCGCCGGATCCGGGTCGGCCCGGCTGTACAGCTTCCGGGACATCCTGGTGCTCAAGGTCGTCAAGCGGCTGCTGGACACCGGGATATCGCTGCAGCAGATCCGGGCCGCCGTGGCCCACCTGCGCAGCCGGGGCACCGACGACCTGGCCAGGGTGACCCTGATGAGTGACGGGGTCAGCGTCTACGAGTGCACCTCCTCCGATGAGGTGGTTGACCTGCTCCAGGGCGGCCAGGGGGTGTTCGGCATCGCGCTGGGCCGTATCTGGCAGGAAGTGGACGGCTCGCTTGCCGATCTGCCCGCCGAGCGGGCCGAGGGGGCAGAGCCCGCGGAGGTTACCCCCGGCAGTTCCCGGGAGGCTGATGAGCTGGCCCGGCGGCGCGCCCGCAAGACTGGGTAACCGGACCGCCTGTCCCGGTTCACCGCTCGGGTAAGCTCGGCACAGCCGATCACACCGTCCGGGAGAGTCCCTGCGCAGCCAGCGCGGGGCGCCGAAGGGGCAACCTCCCCGGAACCTCTCAGGCCCAAGGACTGGACGGGACAGGCATCTCTGGAGTTCTGCGCCCGGGCGCCGGCAAGGCCAGGCAACGGCCCGGGCCGGTGACGACAGAGGGGGAGGATCAGGCACGCTCGGGGCGTGCCTGGCGGCTCCCTCTGGAGGCTCCGATGAACTTCGCCGCGCGGCACATAGGACCATCCCCCGACGAGCAGCGGCGCATGCTGAGCGCGATCGGCTACGCCTCGCTCGGCGACCTCACCGCCGCCGCCCTGCCGCCCGGGCTGGCCGACCCCCGCCCGCTGGACCTGCCGCCGGCCGCGTCCGAGGCGGAGGCGCTCGCCGAGCTGCGCCAGCTGGCCGCCCAGAACACCGTGGCCACCTCGATGATCGGCCTGGGCTACTACGGGACCGTCACCCCGGCGGTGATCCGCCGCAACGTGCTGGAGAACCCGGCCTGGTACACCGCATACACGCCCTACCAGCCGGAAATCTCGCAAGGCCGGCTGGAGGCGCTGCTCACCTTCCAGACGGCCGTCGCCGACCTGACCGCGCTGCCGGTCGCCGGGGCGTCGCTGCTGGACGAGGCGACCGCGGCCGCGGAGGCGATGACGCTGGCCCGGCGGGCGGCCGGCCGGGGCCGGGTCTTCCTGGCCGACTCCGACTGCCTGCCGCAGACGCTGGCCGTGCTGGCCACCCGGGCCGAGCCGCTCGGCATCGAGCTCGTCGTCACCGAGGTGACCCCGGAGGTGATCGGGGCGCAGCCGGAGGACGCGCTGTTCGGCGTCCTGCTGCAGTACCCGGGGGCGAGCGGCGCGGTCCGCGACCTGCGGCCGGCGATCGACGCCGCGCACGGCCGCGGGGCCCTGGCCGCTGTCGCCGCCGACCTGCTCGCGCTGACCCTGCTGACGCCCCCGGGCGAGCTGGGCGCGGACATCGCGGTCGGCAGCTCGCAGCGCTTCGGCGTGCCGATGGGTTACGGCGGGCCGCACGCCGCCTACCTGGCCGTCCGGGACGGCCTGCGCCGGCAGCTGCCCGGCCGTCTGGTCGGCGTCTCGCTGGACGCGGACGGCCGCCCGGCCTACCGGCTGGCGCTGCAGGCCCGCGAGCAGCACATCCGCCGGGAGAAGGCGACCAGCAATATCTGCACGGCCCAGGTGCTGCTGGCGGTGCTGGCCGCGATGTACGCGGTGTACCACGGCCCGGACGGGCTGACCGCGATCGCGGCCGCCGTGCACGGCAAGGCGGTACGGCTGGCGGCCATGCTGCGGGCCCGCGGGGCCGGCGTCGCAGCGGGCGGCTTCTTCGACACCGTCCGGGTCACCCTGCCCGGCGGCGCGGCGGCCGCCACGGCGCGGGCCCGGGCGGCGGGCTACAACCTGCGACTGGTCAACGCCGACACGGTGCAGGCGGCCTGCGACGAGACCACCACCGAGGCGTGCCTGCGGGAGGTGGCCGCCGCGCTGGTCCCCGGTGACCAAAGGGAGCCAGCGGAGGACGGCCCGGGTTCCGCGCTGCCGCCCGGGCTGCTCCGCCGGTCCGGCTTCCTGGCCCACCCGGTGTTCCACGAGCACCGCAGCGAGACCGCGCTGCTGCGCTACCTGCGCCGCCTCGCGGACTTCGACATCGCCCTGGACCGGTCGATGATCCCGCTCGGCTCGTGCACGATGAAACTCAACGCGGCCGCGGAGATGGAGCCAGTGACCTGGCCGGAGTTCGCCGGGCTGCACCCGTTCGCCCCGGCGGAGCAGGCCCGCGGGTATGCCGCGCTGATCAGCGACCTGGAGCGGTGGCTGGCCGAGATCACCGGTTACGACGCGGTCAGCCTGCAGCCCAACGCGGGCTCCCAGGGCGAGCTGGCCGGGCTGCTCGCCATCCGGGCCTACCATAGCGGCCGCGGCGACACCGGGCGCGACGTCTGCCTGATCCCGGAGTCCGCGCACGGCACCAACGCGGCCAGCGCCGTGCTGGCCGGCCTGCGGGTCGTGGTGGTCAAGTGCGGGGCTGACGGTGCCATCGACCTGGGCGACCTGGCGGCCAAGCTGGAGTCCCGGGGCGGCCAGGTGGCTGCCATCATGCTGACCTACCCGTCCACCCACGGCGTGTTCGAGGAGACGGTCAGCGCCGTATGCGAGGCGGTGCACGCCGCGGGCGGCCAGGTGTACGTGGACGGTGCCAACCTCAACGCGCTGGTCGGCCTGGCCCGGCCGGGCCGGTTCGGCGCGGACGTGTCACACCTGAACCTGCACAAGACGTTCTGCATCCCGCACGGCGGCGGCGGCCCGGGCGTCGGCCCGGTCGCCGTCGCGGCCCACCTGGCCGGCTTCCTGCCCGGGAGGAAGACGGGGCCGGTGGCGGCGGCGCCATACGGGTCGGCCGGTATCCTGCCCATCTCCTGGGCCTACCTGCGGATGATGGGCCCGGACGGGCTGCGCCAGGCCTCCGGGGTGGCCATCCTGGCCGCTAACTACGTCGCCCGCCGGCTGGGCGGCCGGTACCCGGTGCTCTACACCGGCCGCGGCGGCCTGGTGGCGCACGAGTGCATCCTGGACCTCCGGCCGGTCACCCGGGAGACCGGCGTCACCGTGGAGGACGTGGCGAAACGCCTCATCGACTATGGATTTCACGCCCCGACGATGTCCTTCCCGGTGGCCGGGACCCTGATGGTGGAGCCGACCGAGAGCGAGGACCTGGCCGAGCTGGACCGGTTCTGCGACGCCATGCTGGCCATCCGGGACGAGATCGACAAGGTTGCCTCCGGTGAGTACGACCGCGGGGACAACCCGCTGCGGGGTGCCCCGCACACCGCGTCGATGCTGCTGTCCGCCGACTGGAAGCACCCGTACGAGCGCGAGCAGGCGGCCTACCCGATGCCCGGTGACCGGCGTGGCAAGTACTGGCCGCCGGTGCGCCGCATCGACCAGGCCTACGGCGACCGCAACCTGGTGTGCGCCTGCCCGCCGGCGGCCGCGTTCGAGGACTGACGCTTATCGGTAAGGCTCCCAGGCGTTACGCTGCGTGCCAGTGCTCGGGCAGGAGAGGCGCAGGATGGGACATTCCCCGCAGTCGGTCATCGTCGGGCTGGACAACGGCGGCACGATGAACAACGCCACCGTGCTGGCTGAGGGCGGGCGTTTCCTGGTCGGTCACATGCTGGAGCGGCCGAGCCGGGTGCGGGAGGGACCGGACGCCGCCATCGAGGCACTGGCCGCCGCCTTCGACCAGGTGCTCGAGGTCACCGGGGTGCCGCGGGCCGTGGTGCACGGGGTCGGGCTGGACACCCCGGGCCCGGCCAGTGCCGACGGGGTGCTGTCCTCCCGGGGCGGCACCAACCTCGTGCACCACGGCTGGGCCGGCTTCAACATCCGGGCCGCCCTGGAGGAGCGGCTGGGCCTCCCGGTGGTTTACACGAACGACGCCAACGCGGCCGCACTCTACGCTCACTACGCCCGGTTCGGCACCGCGGCGGCCCGGCACTCCAGCGTGGCCGCCATCGTCGGTACCGGCCTCGGCGGCGGCCTGGTCGAGTCCGGGCAGGTGGTCAGCGGGGCGGCGGGGATGGCCGGCGAGCTCGGCCACGTGCAGATCCCGCTGGACGGGCTGCTGGGCGACGGCCAGCCGGTGCCGGCCTGCAACTGCGGGCTGTCCGGCGACGCGGAAAGCGTCGCCTCGCTGACCGGGATCGAGCGGAACCTGCTGCCGTACTGGCTCGGCCAGTTCCCCGGGCACGAGCTCGCGACGCTGCCGCTGGCCAGGGCGGCCAAGCTGGTGCGCGGCTTCGGCGAGGCGGGCGACCCGCTGGCCCGGCACATCTTCGAGCAGCAGGCGATGGCCCTGGGCCGGGTGTTCTCCATCGCGGCCATGTTCACCGACCCGGGCACCTACTTCGTGGGCGGCGGCGTGGTCGAGGCGGACCCGGCGTTCAGCGCCTGGTTCCTGGACCGGGTCCGGGAGCACACCACGCTGCGCGCCGAACAGCACGCGGTGGTGGACTTCGCGCTGGTGCCGGACCTGGACCGGGCCGGGGCCCGCGGCGCGGCCCTCGCGGCGCGCTCCGCCCTTCACGCGGTCACCGGGGAGCCCGCATAGAGTTGCTGCGTGGCAGATCCGCACTCCTACCGGCCAGCGCCCGGGTCCATCCCGGAATCGCCGGGGGTGTACCGGTTCCGGGATGAGCGCGGCCGGGTCATCTACGTCGGGAAGGCCAAGAACCTACGGTCCCGGCTGAACTCCTACTTCGCCGATTTCGCCGGGCTGCACCCGCGGACCCAGACGATGCTCCGCTCGGCCGCCAGCGTCGACTGGACCGTGGTCGGCACCGAGGTCGAGGCGCTGCAGCTGGAGTACTCCTGGATCAAGGAGTTCGACCCCCGGTTCAACGTCCGGTACCGGGACGACAAGAGCTACCCCTACCTCGCCGTCACCATGAACGAGGAGTACCCCCGGGTCACCGTGATGCGCGGCGCCAAGCGGCGCGGGGTCCGCTACTTCGGGCCCTACTCGCACGCGTGGGCCATCCGGGAGACCGTCGACGCGCTGCTGCGTGTCTTCCCGGTGCGGACCTGTTCCGCCGGGGTGTTCAAGCGGGCCGGCCAGATCGGGCGGCCGTGCCTGCTCGGCTACATCGGCAAGTGCTCGGCGCCGTGCGTGGGCCGGGTCAGCGAGGCCGAGCACCGGCTGCTGGCCGAGGAGTTCTGCGACTTCATGGCCGGGCAGACCGACCGGTTCATCCACCGCCTGGAAGCGGACATGCGGGGGGCGGCCCGGGCCGAGGAGTTCGAGCGGGCCGCCCGGCTGCGCGATGACATCAAGGCGCTGCAGCGGGCCCTGGAGAAGCAGACCGTGGTACTCGGCGACGGTACCGACTGCGACGTCATCGCCCTCGCCGAGGATCAGCTGGAAGCGGCCGTGCAGGTGTTCTACGTGCGCGGCGGGCGGGTCCGCGGGCAGCGCGGCTGGGTGGTGGACAAGGTCGAGGACGTGACGCCGGGGGAGCTGGTGGAGCATTTCCTCGGCCAGGTGTACGGCGACGACGCCGTGGCCAGCGACCAGGCCGCCGCCCCGGCCGGGCGCGGCCGCCGGGGTGACGCCGGCGGCCCGCTGGACCCCCGGCAGGTCACCCGGCCGGCGCCGGGCCAGGGCAGCATCCCGCGGGAGGTGCTGGTGCCGGTACTGCCGCCGGACGCGGCCGCGGTGCAGGAGTGGCTCACCGCCCGGCGGGGCAGCCGGGTCCGGCTCCGGGTGCCGCAGCGCGGCGACAAGAAGGCGCTGCTGGAGACCGTGACCCGGAACGCGGGGGAGACGCTGGCGCTGCACAAGACCCGCCGGGCCAGTGACCTGACCACGCGCAGCCGCGCGCTGCAGGAGATCCAGGACGCGCTCGGCCTGGAGGAGGCCCCGCTGCGCATCGAATGCTACGACGTGTCCAACCTGCAGGGCACCCACGTGGTCGCCTCCATGGTGGTGTTCGAGGACGGGCTGGCCCGCAAGTCGGAGTACCGGCGCTTCGCGGTCAAGGGCACCGGCGGGACGGACGACGTGGCCTCCGTGTACGAGGTGATCACCCGGCGGTTCCGCCGCTACCTGGAGGAGCGCGAGGCCACCGGCGAGCTGGACTCGCTCGGCGACACCGGGGTCATCGGCCAGCCGCGCAAGTTCGCCTACCCGCCGAACCTCGCGGTGATCGACGGCGGCCAGCCCCAGGCGGCCGCGGCCGCCCGGGCGCTAGCCGAGCTCGGCATCGATGAGGTCGCGGTGTGCGGGCTGGCCAAGCGGCTGGAGGAGGTGTGGCTGCCCGGCGAGGACGAGCCGGTGATCATGCCGCGGACCAGTGAGGGCCTGTACCTGCTGCAGCGGGTCCGGGACGAGGCGCACCGCTTCGCCATCACGTACCACCGGGCAAAACGGTCCAAGGCACTCGCCGTGAGCGAGCTTGACGCGGTCCCGGGACTCGGCCCCGCCCGGCGGGCTACGCTGCTACGGCACTTCGGCTCGGTGCGCAAGCTGGCCAGCGCGACCGAGCCGGAGATCGCCGGCCTGCCCGGCATCGGCCCGCGGATCGCCGAGGCGGTGCTGGCCGCGCTGCGGCCCGCCGGGCCGGACGGCCCGGGCCAGCCGGGCGATGCGGCCCAGCCGGGCAGCGATGGGACGGACGGGGCGGCCAGCGTGACGGATGGGGGGACGTCATGAGCCAGGCAGGCACCATGGGCCGGCCGGGCAGCACAGCCAGGCGCCGCCGCGGCCGGGCCCGGCCGCCGCGGGCGGCCCGCGGCGGGCGGGCGGCCCGGTGACCCGGGCCGAGCCGCCCGGGGAGGCGGGGGCCGCGCCGGACATCGTGGTCATCACCGGGATGTCCGGGGCCGGCCGCAGCACGGCGGCGAAGTCGCTGGAGGACCTGGACTGGTTCGTCGCCGACAACCTGCCGCCCGGCCTGCTGCCCACCATGATCGAGCTGGCCCGGCGGGCGATGGGCGCGGTGCCCCGGGTGGCGGCGGTGATGGACGTCCGCAGCCGGGCATTCTCCACCGACCTGCAGTCCGCCATCGGCGAGCTGGCCGCCCGCGGCGTCAAGCCGCGGGTGGTCTTCCTGGAGGCCAGTGACGACACGCTGGTCCGGCGGTTCGAGAGCGTCCGCCGCCCGCACCCGCTGCAGGAGAACGGCCGCGTGGTGGAGGGCATCGCGGCGGAGCGGACGCTGCTCCGCGGCGTCCGTGAGGAAGCCGACCTGGTCATCGACACCTCAGCGCTCAACGTGCACGAGCTGCGGGCCCGGATGCACGCCGCGTTCGGCGCGGAGGCCCAGGCCGCGCTGCGGGTGAACGTGGTCTCGTTTGGCTACAAGTACGGGCTCCCGGTGGACGCGGACATGGTGGCTGACTGCCGCTTCCTGCCCAACCCGCGCTGGGTGCCCGAGCTGGCCCCGATGACCGGGCGCGACGAGCCGGTCCGGGACTACGTGCTCAGCCAGCCGGGCGCCGCGGAGTTCCTGGCCAGCTACGTGGCCGCACTGCGGATCGTGCTGGACGGCTACGAGCGTGAGGGCAAGCGGTTCGTCACGCTGGCCATCGGCTGCACCGGCGGCAAGCACCGCAGCGTCGCCATGGCCGAGCAGGTGGCCAGCCAGCTCACCGGCACTGGCCCCTCGGTTCAGGTGCTGCACCGGGACCTGGGGCGCGAGTGAGCCGGCCGGCTCCCCACGCCGCGGTGGCCCCGTCGGTCCGCCCGCTCAACCCCAAGGTCGCGGCGCTCGGCGGCGGCCACGGCCTGTTCGCCGCCCTGTCCGCGCTGCGCCGGGTCACCCGCCAGCTGACCGCGATCGTGACCGTGGCCGACGACGGCGGTTCCAGCGGCCGGCTGCGCCGCGAGTTCGGCGTGCTGCCGCCCGGGGACCTGCGGATGGCCCTGGCCGCGCTGTGCGGCGACGACGCCTGGGGCACCACCTGGAGCCGGGTGGTGCAGCACCGGTTCACCGGGGATGCCGAGCTGGGCGGGCACGCGGTGGGCAACGTGCTGATCGTCGCCCTGTGGGAACTGCTCGGCGACACGGTCCAGGGCCTGGACTGGGTCGCCCGGCTGCTGGGCGCCTACGGCCGGGTGCTGCCGATGGCCTCGGTCCCGCTCGACCTGGCGGCCGAGGTGGAGGGGGCCGACCCGGCCCGGCCGGAGGCCCTGTCCACCGTGCGCGGCCAGGTGGCCTGCGCATCAACCACCGGCCGGGTACGCTCAGTCTCGCTGATCCCGGCGGACCCGCCCGGCTGCCCGGAAGCGGTGACCGCGATCGGCGAGGCCGACTGGGTGGTGCTCGGCCCGGGCTCGTGGTTCACCAGCGTCATCCCGCACCTGCTCGTGCCGGACCTGGCCCGGGCGCTGATCTCCACCCAGGCCCGGCGCATCGTGGCGCTCAACCTGGTACCGCAGCCCGGCGAGACGGAAGGGTTCTCCCCGCAGACCCATCTGGAAGTACTCGCTGATCACGCACCAGAGCTCCGGGTGGACGTCGTGCTCGCGGACCGCGGGGCCGCGGGGGGCACCGCCGCCGAGCTGGACAAGGCGGCTGGGCGGCTGGGCGGCCGGCTGGTCCTGGCGGATTTGGCCATGCGGGACGGGACCCCGCGCCACGATCCGCGCCAGCTGGCCGGGGCA
Organism: uncultured Actinomycetes bacterium; assembly: GCA_963829725.1. Taxonomy (GTDB): domain Bacteria; phylum Actinomycetota; class Actinomycetes; order Streptosporangiales; family Streptosporangiaceae; genus RYN-230. The sequence goes on from CAWHJW010000009.1 coordinate 134,066, forward strand.
TTCGCAGAGATTTTCGAGGGGGAGTGATGCCGGTGGCGATGACCGGCCTGGTCAAAGACGAGCTCAGCCGGGTGAGCGTACTAAAGCCGTGCTGCCGGAAGGCGGAGGTGTCTGCCCTGCTGCGCTTCGCCGGCGGGCTGCACCTGGCCAGCGGCCGCATCGTGGTCGAGGCGGAACTGGACACGGGGGTGGCGGCCCGGCGGCTGCGCAAGGACATCGCGGAGGTGTTCGGGCACTCCTCCGACCTGATCGTGCTGGCGCCCAGCGGGCTGCGCAAGGGCAACCGGTACGTGGTCCGGGTCCGCAAGGACGGGGACGGCCTGGCCCGGCAGACCGGCCTGGTGGATAACTACGGCCGGCCGGTCCGCGGGCTGCCGCGGCAGGTGGTGTCCGGGACCACCTGTGACTGCGAGGCGGCCTGGCGGGGCGCGTTCCTGGCCCACGGCAGCCTCACCGGGCCGGGCCGCTCGATGTCGCTGGAGATCACCTGCCCGGGGCCGGAGGCGGCGCTGGCCCTGGTCGGCGCGGCGCGGCGGCTCAAGATCAGCGCGAAGGCGCGTGAGGTGCGCGGAGTGGACCGGGTGGTGGTCAGGGACGGCGATGCCATCAGCGCGCTGCTGACCCGGCTCGGGGCGCATAACAGCGTGCTGGCCTGGGAGGAACGGCGGATGCGCCGCGAGGTGCGGGCCACCGCGAACCGGCTGGCCAACTTCGACGACGCCAACCTGCGGCGCAGTGCCCGGGCCGCGGTGGCCGCCGGTGCCCGGGTGGAACGCGCGCTGGAGATCCTGGGCCCGGAAGCCCCGGACCACCTGACCCTGGCCGGCCGGATGCGGATCGAGCACCGGCAGGCCAGCCTGGAAGAGCTGGGCCAGCTGGCCAGCCCCCCGCTGACCAAGGACGCCATCGCCGGCCGGATCCGGCGGCTGCTGGCCATGGCCGACAAGCGCGCCCGCGACCTCGGCGTGCCCGACACCGAAGCGAGCCTGCCCCCGGACATGCTCGCCTGACCGCCCCGCGGCGCTCACCCGGCAGCCGGCGGCAGGCCGGGGCACACACCGCGGGCGGGCTGCCCCAGGCCAAGGTGTTCACCAGGCCGGACCGCCCGCCGAATGCGCGGGGGGTTCAGGGGGGCGTCCTCCGAACCAATACCGTGGCCCGGGCCGGGTGCCGGATTCGGATAGGGTCAGAGCCGGGATAACAGGTGCCGTCATAGGCCGGTGCCGCCCGCCGTGGCGGCCGGAGAGTCGGCACGCATGGAGCTAGGGACGAGGGAGACGGGCCACCGTGACTATTCGCGTGGGCATCAATGGATTCGGCCGCATCGGGCGCAACTTCTGGCGTGCGGTGCACGCGGGCGCCGCCGAGGGCATCGAGATCATTGCCGCGAACGACCTGACCGACACCGCGACACTGGCACACCTGCTCAAGTACGACACGGTGCTCGGGACCCTGGACGCCGAGGTCACCGCCGAGGGCGAGAGCATCCGGGCCGGCGGCCAGGAAATCAAGGTCCTGGCCGAACGCGATCCCGGGGCACTGCCCTGGCGCGACCTGGGCGTGGACGTGGTGATCGAGTCCACCGGCCGGTTCACCAAGGCGGCCGACGCGGGCAAGCACCTGGAGGCGGGGGCCAAGAAGGTCATCATCTCCGCCCCGGCCTCGGGCGAGGACATCACGATCGTGATGGGCGTCAACGACGGGTCCTACGACCCGGCCAGCCACCACATCCTGTCCAATGCCTCGTGCACCACGAACTGCGTGGCGCCGATGGCCAAGGTGCTGCTGGACTCCTTCGGCATCGTCAAGGGCCTGATGACGACCATCCACGCCTACACCAATGACCAGGTCATCCTGGACTTCCCGCACAAGGACCTGCGCCGCGCCCGGGCTGCCGCGCAGAACATCATCCCGACCAGCACCGGTGCCGCCAAGGCCACCGCGCTGGTGCTGCCGGAGCTCAAGGGCAAGCTGGACGGCATGGCCATGCGGGTCCCGGTGCCCGACGGGTCGGTGACCGACCTGGTGGCCCAGCTGCCCCGGGAAGTGACCAAGGATGAGGTGAACGCGGCGTTCAAGGCGGCCGCCGAGGGCAGCCTCAAGGGCTACCTGCACTACACGGCGGACAAGATTGTCTCCTGCGACATCGTGGGCACCCCCTGGTCGTGCACGTTCGACTCCTCGCTGACCATGACCTTCGGTGACCAGGTGAAGATCATCGGCTGGTACGACAACGAGTGGGGCTACTCCAACCGGCTCGCTGACCTCACCGCGCTAGTCGGCGCGCGGCTGTCATGAGGCGCCTCGACGAGCTGGACGTCGCCGGGCAGGTCGTCCTGCTCCGCTCTGACCTGAACGTGCCGCTGGACGGTGAGACGATCACCGACGACGGCCGGATCCGGGCCAGCCTGCCCACCATCACCAACCTGACCGGGCGGGGCGCCCGGGTGCTCGTCTGCGCCCACCTGGGGCGGCCCAAGGGTGACGACTACGCCGCGCGGGCGGCGGGCGGCCCGTCACTGCGGCCGGTCGCGGCCCGGCTCGGCGAGCTCCTCGGCGTTTCGGTGCCGCTGGCCACCGACGTGGCGGGGCCCTCGGCGCAGGCCGTGGCGGCCGGGCTGGCCGATGGCGAGGTGGCGCTGCTGGAGAACGTGCGCTTCGAGCCCGCCGAGACCAGCAAGGACGACGCCAAGCGGGGCGGGCTGGCCCGCCGGTTCGCCGCGCTGGCCTCGCTGTATGTGGGCGACGGGTTCGGCGCGCTGCACCGCAAGCACGCCAGCGTGTACGACGTGGCCGGGCTGCTGCCGCACGCCGCCGGAGAGCTGGTGATCGCGGAGATCGCGGTACTCCGGCAGCTCACCACCGACCCGGCGCGGCCCTACGTGGTGGTGCTCGGCGGCGCCAAGCCGTCGGACAAGCTGGCGGTCATCGGCAACCTGCTGGGCAAGGCCGACCGGCTGATCATCGTCGGCGGCATGTCCTACACGTTCCTGGCCGCCCAGGGCTACGAGGTGGGCAAGTCACTGCTGGAAGCCGACCAGATCCCGCGGGTCACCGAGGTGCTGGCCGAGGCGGAGCGGCGCGGCGTGGAGGTCGTGCTGCCGTTGGACCTGGTGGCCGCCGACCGGTTCGCGCCGGACGCGGATCACGAGGTGGTCAAGGTTGGCGAGTTCCCGGCCGACCGGGAGAGCCTGGACATGGGCCCGGCCACCCGGGCCCTGTTCGCGCAGAAGCTGGCCGACGCCAAGACCGTGTTCTGGAACGGGCCGGCCGGGGTGTTCGAGTTCCCGGCGTTCGCGGCCGGAACCCGGGCGCTGGCCGAGGCGATCAGCGCGATCAGCGGGCTGACCGTGGTCGGCGGCGGTGACTCCGCGGCGGCGGTCCGGCAGCTTGGCTTCCCGGCGGGCGCGTTCACGCACATCTCCACCGGCGGCGGGGCCAGCCTGGAGTACCTGGAGGGCCGCCCCCTGCCCGGGCTGAGCGCGCTAGAGGCGGACGCGGGCGGGGCCGGGTGATGGCCGCGGGCCCCGGGCGCAAGCCGCTCATCGCCGGCAACTGGAAGATGCACAACACGCACTTCGAGGGGCTGGCCCTGGTCCAGAAGCTGGCTTTCACGCTGACCAGCAAGGACTACGATGCGGCCGATGTGGTCGTGCTGCCGCCGTTCACCGCGCTGCGCAGCGTGCAGACGCTGGTGGCCGGGGACAAGCTGCGGATCGGCTACGGCGCCCAGGACCTCTCGCCGCACGAGGCGGGCGCCTACACCGGCGACGTGTCCGGGCCGATGCTGGCCAAGCTGGGCTGTGGCTACGTGCTGGCCGGGCACTCCGAGCGGCGGCAGTACCACAGCGAGGACGACGCGCTGGTCAACGCCAAGGTGAAGGCGGCGCTGCGGTCCGGGCTGACGCCGATCCTGTGCATCGGCGAGAACCTGGACGTCCGGCGGGCCGGGGAGCAGCTGAGCTTCACCCTGGGCCAGCTCGACGGCGGCCTGGCCGGGCTCACCCCCGAGCAGGTAGCCGGGCTGGTGATGGCGTATGAGCCGGTGTGGGCCATCGGCACCGGCGAGGTCGCCTCACCGGAGGACGCCCAGGAGGTGTGCGGCGCGATCCGGCAGCGTGTTTCCGGGGCTCACGGCGACGCGGCGGCGGCTGGAGTGCGTATTCTGTATGGCGGGTCGGTGAAAGCCGACAGCATCGTGGCCATCATGGCGCAGCCGGACATTGATGGGGCGCTGGTCGGCGGGGCGAGCCTGGATGCGGGCGGGTTCGCTGCAATATGCCGGTACCGTGAACTAGGGAGCGGTGCCTGACTCAGCCCCGGGACAGCGTGCCTGCGGAGAGATGAGACTGTAGCGGTGGTTATCGGGATCTCGGTCGTGCTCATCATCACCAGCTTGCTGATGATGCTGCTGGTGCTGTTGCACAAGGGCAAGGGCGGCGGCCTGTCTGACCTATTCGGTGGCGGAGTCACATCCACCCTGGGATCATCGTCAGTGGTCGAGCGTAACCTCGACCGTCTTACGGTCTTCACCGGCATCCTCTGGTTCCTCTGCATTGTCGGGCTGAATCTGCTGCTGAACCGCTGACGCGCCCGCAGTGACCAGACATGCCAGCAAGCGCACGTAGCAAGGGGTGAGCAGTGAGTAGTGGCAACGCGATCAAGGGGAGCCGGGTCGGGGCCGGCCCCATGGGCGAGGCGGAACGTGGTGAGGCAGCGCCACGGATCAGGGTTGCCTTCTGGTGCGCCAACAAGCACGAGACCCGGCCCAGCTTTGCCTGCGATGCCGCGATCCCGGAGACGTGGGACTGTCCCCGGTGCGGCTACCCCGCCGGGCGTGACGAGGACAACCCGCCCGGGCCGCCGCACAGCGAGCCGTACAAGACCCACCTGGCTTACGTGAAGGAACGGCGCAACGACACCGACGGCGCCGCCATCCTGGCCGAGGCGCTGGACCGGCTGCGCCGCAACGCCTGACCATCGCCGAGTCCCGGGCGTGCCACCGCGCCCGGGACTCAGTGCATGCTGCGGGCTCTGTGCCTGCTGCGGGCCCCAGCGCTGCGGCCGCGTCAGTGCGCGAACGCCTCGCGGTGCCCCGGCTCAGCCAGCGGGACCTGGCTGTGCGGGTGCGCGGACAGCGCGTGCACATGCCGCCGCAGGTCGGCGAGCAGCAGGTCGGCGAGGTCCTTGCTGAACCCGTTGCGGACCACGATGCGGAGCACCGCGGTGTCGGTCAGGTTGGCCGGGAAGGTGTAGGCGGGCATCAGCCAGCCGCGGCTGCGCAGCCGCTCGGACAAGTCGAAGACGGAGAAGCCGGCGTCCGGGTCGGCGATCCGGAAGGCGAACACGGGCAGGTCGCTGCCGTCTGACAGCAGCTCGAACGCGTCCATCCGGGCGATCTCCCTGGACAGGTGCAGGGCCACGTCCTGGCAGGCCTGCTGGATGCGGCGGTAGCCCTCGAAGCCGAGCCGCAGGAAGTTGTAGTACTGCGCGGCCACGTTCGCCCCGGACCGGGAGAAGTTCAGCGCGAACGTGGGCATCTCCCCGCCCAGGTAGTTCACCTTGAAGACCAGGTCCCCGGGCAGGGCGCCGCCGTCCCGCCAGACCACCCAGCCGACCCCGGGGTAGACCAGGCCGTACTTGTGCCCGCTGGCGTTGATCGAGGCGACCCGCGGTACCCGGAAGTCCCAGCTCAGGTCCTGGTGCAGGAACGGGGCGACGAAGCCGCCGGAGGCCGCGTCCACGTGCACCGGCACATCCGGGCCGCCGCCCGCCGCCAGCCGGTCCAGCTCGGTGCTGATCTCGGCGACCGGCTCGTAGCTGCCGTCCATGGTCGAGCCGAGCACCGCGACCACCCCGATGGTGTTCTCGTTGCACTGCGCGGCGGCCTCCGGCCCGCGCAGGTGCAGCCGTCCCGGCTCCATCGGCACCATCCGCGGCTCCACCTCCCAGTACCGGCAGAACTTGTCCCAGCACACCTGGACGTTCGAGCCCATCACCAGGTTCGGCCGGGACGTGTCCTGGCCGGCCGCCCGGCGCCGCGCCCGCCAGCGCCACAGCAGCGCCATCCCGCCCAGCATGCAGGCCTCGCTGGAGCCGGTGGTGGAGCACCCGGTCGCCGCGCCCCGCTCCGGGGCGTGCCACAGGTCGGACAGGATGTTCACGCACCGCGACTCCAGTGCCGCGGTCTGCGGGTACTCATCCTTGTCGATCATGTTCTTGGGCAGGCACTCGGTCATCAGCTGCTCAGCCTGGGGCTCCATCCACGTGGTCACGAACGTGGCCAGGTTCAGCCGGGCGTTCCCGTCCAGGATGAGCTCGTCGCGGACCGCCTGCAGGGCGGTGTCCGGCAGCAGGCCGTGCCGGGCCAGCCGGTGCCGCGGCACCGTCAGCCGCTCCTCCCGGACGTAGACCGGGTTGATCTCGAGTTCGTCTTGCTCCCACGTGTTCCGGTGCAGCGCCATCGGGCCAGGCTATCCCCGGGCCGGGACGCGGGCGTGGCGGCCCGGCAGCCAGGGCAGGATGGTGTCATGGATCTTCCGGTCAACCCGCCGGTGGCGCCGATGCTGGCCCGCCCGGTACCGCGGATACCCGACGGCCCGTACAGCTTCGAGCCCAAGTGGGACGGGTTCCGGTCGATCGTGTTCCGGGACGGGGCCGAGGTGGAGATCGGCAGCCGGAACGAGCGTCCGATGACCCGGTACTTCCCCGAGCTCGTCGCGGCGGCGCTGGAGCACCTGCCGGAGCGCTGCGTGATCGACGGGGAGATCGTCATCCCGGACGCGGCCGGGCAGCGGCTGGATTTCGACGCGCTGCTGCAGCGGATCCACCCGGCCGCCTCCCGGGTGGCCCTGCTGGCCGGGCAGACGCCGGCCCATTTCGTCGCGTTCGACCTGCTCGCGCTGGGCGGTGCGGACCTGTGCCAGGAGCCGTTCGCGCGCCGCCGCGCCGCCCTGGAGGGGGCGCTGGCCGCGGCCGGGCCGCCGGTGCACCTGACCCCGGCCACGGTGGATCACGCGGTCGCCGGGCGGTGGTTCCGGCAGTTCGAGGGGGCCGGGCTGGACGGGCTCATCGCCAAGCCGCTGGACGGCAGCTACGAGCCGGACAAGCGGGTGATGCTCAAGATCAAGCACGAGCGCACCGCGGACTGCGTGGTGGCCGGCTACCGGCCGCACAAGAGCAGCCCGGAGGCCGTGGGGTCGCTGCTGCTCGGCCTGTACACCGACGGCGGTGACCTGGCCAGCGTCGGCGTGGTGGGCGCGTTCCCGATGGCCCGCCGCCGGGAGCTGTTCGCCGAGATGCAGCCCCTGGTGACCACGTTCGACGGGCACCCGTGGAAGTGGGGCGGGAGTGATGGCCCGGCGGTGCGAAACCCGCGGTCGTCGGAGACCAGCCGGTGGAACGCCGGGAAGGACCTGTCCTTCGTGCCGCTCCGCCCCGAGCGGGTGGTGGAGGTCCGGTACGACCACATGGAGGGCGCCCGGTTCCGGCACACCACCCAGTTCTCCCGGTGGCGGCCGGACCGCGAGCCGCGGTCCTGCACCTACGCGCAGCTGGACGAGCCGGTCAGCTTCGATCTCGCCGAGGTGCTGTCCACCCGGTTAATGCGCCCATGAAGGGATCTTCGCCGCAGGGTGCGATCACAACTGCCACGGTTTCCGCACACACTGAGCTTGCGCGGTGCTTTTTGTGTCACCCGCAGTCTAAAAGGCACCGCACTGATAAGGCACCGCGCTGATGGGCGGGGCCGCGGGCACACAGCCTGCCGCAGGGAGGTGACGGGATGCTCGTCAGGGCTGCCCGGGCGGCGGAGCTGCCCGCCCTGCAGGAGATCGAGATCGCCGCTGGCCGGTCCTTCTGCCATGTCGGCATGCCCGAGATCGCCGGTGACCAGCCGCTCTCGCTGGACGAGCTGGCCGCCTACCAGCGGGCCGGGCGGGCCTGGGTCGCGGCCGGGGCGACCGGGGCGGCCGGGCACCCGGTCGCCTACCTGATCGCCTGCCCGGTGGACGGCAGCCTGCATGTCGAGCAGGTGTCGGTGCATCCTGATCACGCTCGCCGCGGGGCGGGAAGGTCGCTGCTGGAGCACGCGGCGGCCACGCGGCCGCCGCGGGCATGCCCGCGCTGACCCTGACCACCTTCGTGCATGTCCCGTGGAACGCGCCCTACTACCAGCGGTGCGGATTCCGGTGCCTGGACGAGGCGGAGCTGACGCCGGGGCTGCGGGCGATCCGCCGCCAGGAGGCGGAGCTTGGCCTGGACCGCTGGCCGCGGGTATGCATGCGCCGGGACCTGTGACCCTGCCTCCCCATCGCCGCGCCGCGGCAGTAAGGGGGCAGCGGATCAGCCGGGGCGGCGCAGGTAGCGGCAGAGCAGGAACCCGTCCTCGGTCAGCACATGGGCCAGGTCCAGCCGGGCCGTCCGGCCCGGCGGCCCGGCGATGATCCGGCCGGCCGCCCCGGCGGCCAGCACCGGGCTGATCGTGACGCAGAGCTCGTCCAGCAGGCCGACTGCGGCCAGCTGGCCGAGCAGGTGCGGGCCGCCCTCGGCGAGGATGCGCCGGTGGCCACGGCCCGCCAGCGCGGCGATGGCGGCCGACGGGTCGCCCCGCTGCCCGCCTGCGATGATCACGTCGGCCTTCCGGGCCGCCTGAGCCCGCAGCGCCGCGGGCGCCGACTCCGTGGTCAGCACGATGGTGCGGGCATCCGGTGCCGCCCGGGTCAGCAGCGGGCCGTCCAGGTCCAGGTCCAGCCGGCCGGTCAGCACCGCGATGGGCGGGGCAGCCGGGCGGCCCGCGCGCAGCCCGGCCCAGCGGGGCCCGATCCGGGCCGGCTGGTACTGCTCATCGCGGACCGTGCCCGCGCCGACCAGGATCACGTCCGCGAGCGCCCGGAGCAGGCCGAAGACGGTCCGGTCGGGTGCCCCGGACAGGCCGCCGGACAGGCCGTCCACCTCGGCGGCGCCGTCGGCGCTGGAGATCATGTTGGCCCGCACCCACGGGCGGCCGGGGTCCTGGGCCGCGCCGGGATAGGCGTACAGCGCCGGCAGGTCCGGTGTCCCGCCGCCAGCGGCCGGCGGGTAGATCTGGCGCAGGGCCGTCACTCAGCCGCTCCGGGCTGGGGCGGCGATCCGGCGCAGCACGATCATCGACCGGGCCGCGAGCTCGATCGATGCGCCGGCCCGGCGCTCGCCGTCCGCGGCGCCCGCGGTGTCCAGTACCACGTCCCAGCGGCGGCCGAACTCGGGCCCGGGCAGGGTGAAGCGGGCCGCCTCGCCGTCCGCGCAGAACAGCAGCAGGAAGGAGTCGTCCCGGACCGGCTCGCCCCGGGGGCCGGGCTCGGTGATGGCATCCCCGTTGATGAAGACGCCCAGGGATTTGGCGTACCCGGTTTTCCAGTCGCCGTCCATCATCTCCCGGCCGGACGGGGTGAGCCAGGCGATGTCGCTGGGGCCGTCCTGGCTGCCATCCGGCCCGCGGAAGAACCGGCGGCGGCGGAACACCGGATGATCCCGGCGCAGCCCGGCCACCGCGCGGGCGAACTCACCGAAGTCCGCCTCCTCATCCCGGCCCGACCAGTCCACCCAGGACGTCTCGTTGTCCTGGCAGTAAGCGTTGTTGTTGCCGTGCTGGGTCCGGCCCAGCTCGTCCCCGGCCGACAGCATCGGGACGCCCTGCGAGAACAGCAGGGTGGCCAGGAAGTTCCGCCGCTGCCGGGCCCGCAGCGCGGTGATGGCCGGGTCGGCCGCCGGGCCCTCGGTGCCACAGTTCCACGAGCGGTTGTCGTCGGTGCCGTCGGCGTTGTTTTCCCCGTTGCGCTCGTTGTGCTTGCGGTCGTAAGAGACCAGGTCGGCCAGCGTGAACCCGTCATGGCAGGTGACGAAGTTGATCGAGGCGACCGGCCGCCGCCCGCTGGTCTCGTACAGGTCGCTGGAGCCGGTCAGCCGGGAGGCGAACTCCGGCAGCGTCTCCGGGTGGCCGCGCCAGAAGTCCCGGACCGAGTCCCGGTACTTGCCGTTCCACTCGGTCCACAGCGGCGGGAAGTTACCCACCTGGTAGCCGCCCTCGCCGACATCCCACGGCTCGGCGATCAGCTTGACCTGGGACACCACCGGGTCCTGCTGGACCAGGTCGAAGAAGGCGGACAGCCGCTCCACGTCGTGCAGTTCCCGGGCCAGCGCAGACGCCAGGTCGAACCGGAACCCGTCCACGTGCATGTCCAGGATCCAGTAGCGCAGCGAGTCCAGGATCAGCTGCAGCGCGTGCGGGTGCCGCACGTTGAGGCTGTTCCCGCAGCCCGTGTAGTCCCGGTAGTAGCGCGGGTCGTCGTCGCGCAGCCGGTAATAGGCCGCGTTGTCGATGCCGCGGAAGGACAGCGTTGGCCCGCGGTGGTCGGACTCGGCGGTGTGGTTGTACACCACGTCCAGGATGACCTCGATACCGGCCGCGTGCAGGTCCCGGACCATGGCCTTGAACTCGCCGACCTGGCCGCCGCGCTGGATGGAGGACGAGTACGCCTTGTGCGGGGCCAGGAAGCCGATCGTGTTGTAGCCCCAGTAGTTGGTCAGCCCCCGGGCGACCAGCGTGTGCTCGGGCACGAACTGGTGCACCGGCATCAGTTCCACCGCGGTGACGCCGAGCCGGGCCAGGTGCCCGATGACGGCCGGGTGGGCCAGCCCGGCGTAGGTGCCGCGCAGGTCGGCCGGCACGTCGGGGTGGCGCAGCGTGAGCCCGCGCACGTGCGCCTCGTAAATGACGGTCTCGTGGTAGGGAATCCGCGGCGCCCGGTCATCGCCCCAGTCGAAGAACGGGTTGATCACCACGTTCTGCGGCATGTACGGCGCGCTGTCGGCGTTGTTCCGCGCGGCCGGGTCGGTGAACCGGTAGCTGAACAGCGCCTCGTGCCAGCGCACTTCCCCGTTGACCGCCTTGCCGTACGGGTCGAGCAGCAGCTTGGCCGGGTTGCAGCGGTGTCCCCGGCCGGGGTCGTACGGCCCGTGCACCCGGTAGCCGTAGCGCTGGCCGGGCCCCACGTCGGGCAGGTAGCAGTGCCAGACGAACCCGTCCACCTCGGTGAGCGGGATCCGCGTCTCGGTCAGCCCGGCAGCGTCGTCCCCCTCGAGCAGGCACAGCTCCACCTGGTCGGCGACTTCGGAGAACAATGCGAAGTTCGTCCCAGTGCCGTCCCACGTCGCCCCGAGCGGATAGGGAGCTCCCGGCCACACGCGCACGATGCGACCTTACCTGGGGGCCAGCCGTGACCGGTCCAGAATCTCTTCTGCCGCTATCCGGTCAGGCAGCAGGCCGAACGGCACCCCAGGACCCAGTGACTCCGCCCCGGAGCCGAGCCGGGAAGCGCAGAACGCATCCGCCGCGGCTGCCGGGGCGTGCCGGACGAGGAGTGCGGCCTGCAGGGTCACGGTGACCATCCCGGCCAGCCGCCGTGCGCTGAACTCGGCATCGGCGGCCGGCTGCCCGGCCAGGGCGGCCAGGGCGGTGCGCAGCCGGGCGGCCGCGGCGTCCAGCCGTGCGTCGGCCCCGGCGGAGCGGGCCAGCTCGGCCGCCAGGGCGTCGCTGGCGCCTTCCTGCCGCCGCAGCGCGCGCAGCAGGTCCAGTGCCGTCACGTTGCCGGAGCCTTCCCAGATGGAATTGAGCGGCGCCTCGCGGTACAGCCGCGGCATCCCGGACTCCTCCACGTAGCCGTTGCCGCCCAGGCATTCCAGCGCCTCCGCGGCGTGCAGCGGGGCGCGCTTGCAGATCCAGTGCTTGGCCGCGGGCAGCGTGACCCGCAGCAGCGCCGCCTCGGCGCCGTCCCCGCGGGCGGCCCGGTCGGCCGCGCCGGCCAGCCGGATGGCCAGCGTGGTCGCGGCCTCGGCCTCCAGCGTTAGGTCGGCGAGCACCGAGGCCATCAGCGGCTGGGCGATCAGGTCCTTGCCGAACGCCTGCCGGTGCGCGGCGTAGTGCACCGCGGTGACGCAGCCGCGGCGCATCCCGGCCGCGCTGCCCAGCACGCAATCCAGCCGGGTGGCACTGACCATGTCGATGATGGTCCGCACCCCGCGCCCGGCCTCACCGACCTGCCAGGCCAGCGCGCCGTCGAATTCCACCTCGGCGGAGGCGTTGGACCGGTTGCCGAGCTTGTCCTTGAGCCGCTGCAGTGCCATCGCGTTCCGCCGGCCGTCGGGCAGCACCCGGGGAAGGAGGAAGCAGGTCAGCCCGGCCGGCGCCTGGGCCAGGATCAGGAAGAGATCACTCATTGGCGCGGAGCAGAACCATTTGTGCCCGGTGATCAGGTGGGCGCCGTCCCCGGCGCCGGGCACCGGCTCGGCCCGGGTCGTCCCGGCGCGCACATCCGACCCGCCCTGCTTCTCGGTCATCGCCATCCCGGCCAGCAGCCCGGCCTTGCCCGCCGGGGGCCGCAGCCCCGGGTCGTACACCCGGGCCGCCAGCAGCGGCTCGAACTGGCCGGCCAGCTCCGGCGCGTGGCGCAGTGCGGGCACCGCGGCGTAGGTCATCGACACCGGGCAGCCGTGCCCGGCCTCGGCCTGGGACCACACGTAGAACCTGGCGGCGCGGGCCACCTGGGCACCGGGCCGCGGCTCAGTCCACGGGGCGGCGTGCAGGCCGGCCCGCACCGCCGTGCCCAGCAGCACATGCCAGGACGGGTGGAACTCGACCTCGTCGATGCGGTTCCCGCGGGCGTCATGGCTGCGCAGCACCGGCGGGTGCTCGTTGGCCAGCCGGGCATGCTCGGCGGTCTCCGCCGTACCCGCCAGCGTGCCCAGCTCATGCAGGCCCGGCCCGGCCCAGCCAGCACCCTCGCGGGCCAGCCCGGCCAGCAGCGCCGGGTCGTCGGCCACGTCGTGGCCGGCCAGCGGCTGGACCTGGTTGAGCACGGCATGGGCCGGGTGCGGCCGGACGACGGGTCCAGGGCTCATGTGGCGACCATAACCCGCCGGCCACCGCCGGCAAAGCGACCGAAACCTGCAAGTTACCTCAGGGAAGTGCTTTGCTAGCCTTGGGGGCGAATCCCCGGAACCCCCCGCCCATCGCCGGCCCGGCGGGACACGCCTGCGGCGGGCCCCGCCCCGCCCGCGATCTAGCTGGCCCGCGGTTTCTGGCAGCGCCAGTGCCTGGGTATACCGGTTCAGCAGGACGTCGGCGACCTCGGGTGCCGCGCCGAGTGGGGCGGATACCGCGGCCGCGCCGGCGGCCAGTGTGGCGGCGGCGATGCGGTCGGCGAACAGGCCGGGGGCGAGCAGGTAACTGGCGACCACGACCCGCCTGGCCCCGCCCCGCAGCAGCGCCGTCACCGCCTCCTCCGGCGTGGGCCGCGCGGCCGAGGCAAACGCCGGGACCACGGCCCGCCAGCGGCGGGCCGCCTGCCAGTCCGCGGCCAGCCGGGTGATGACGGCATTCGCGGCCGGCTGGCTGGACCCGGCCGACGCGAGCACCACGCCGGTGTGCCGGGCGCCGTCCTGGCCAGCCTCCGCGAGCCGCCGCTCCAGCGCCCGGAGCAGCCCCGGGTGCGGCCCGAGCGGCGCCCCGTAGCTGATCCGCAGCGCTGGCCAGCGCGCCGCCGCCCCATCCAGCAGCGCGGGGATGTCGGTCTCACTGTGATAGGCCGCAGTAAGCAGCAGCGGAAGGGTGACAATGTTGGCCCGGGGGGGCGACCCCCCGGAACCCCCCGGCTTTCCACCCCGCGGCAACGACCCCCCGTAACCCCCCGGCTTTCCACCCCGCGGCAACGACCCCCCGGAACCCCCCGCGAATCGCCGGCTCGGCGGGGACACGCCTGCGGCGAGCCGGGCCTCGCCAGCGATTTCTGCCTCGCTGGCGAGCGCGTTGAGAACCTGGCCGGGGGTGGGCGCGGCATGGCCGAGGAACGCGGCCCGCGCATCGAGACCTTCCAGCCCGTGCGCCGCCGCCCGGTCCCGGGCCAGCCGGAGCAGCGCGTCGATCGCTGCCCCGGCTCGCGGGTCCCGGCTGCCGTGCGCGACGGCGACCAGGGGCGGCGGCGGTGTCAGGCGGTGTGGATGCCGCATTCGGTCTTGCCGGTGCCGGTCCACCGGCCGCTGCGCGGGTCGGCGCCGGGCGCCACCGGCAGCGTGCAGGTGGCGCAGCCGATTGACGGGAAGCCGTCGTAGACCAGCGGATTCACCAGCACGCCCTGCTCGGTGATGTAGGTGTCCACCTGCTGCTGGGTCCAGGCCACGATGGGATTGACCTTGACCATCTGCCGCCGGGGGTCCCACTGGACCGCCTTGGTGTCGCTGCGCGCGTTGGTCTCCTCGCGGCGCACCCCGGTGATCCAGGCCTCGTAGGGGTCCAGCGCCCGCTCCAGCGGCACCACTTTGCGGAAGTAGCAGCACAGGTCCGGGTTGCGCCCATACAGCCGGGGCCCGAGCACGGCGTCCTGCTCCTCGACGGTCCGTGACGGGGTCACGTTGACCACGTTCACCGGGTAGATCGCGGACACGGCGTCCCGGGTGCCGAGGGTCTCCGCGAAGTGGTAGCCGGTGTCCAGGAAGATGACGTCCAGCCCCGCCTTCACCTGCGAGGCGAGGTGGATGATGACCGCGTCGGTCATGGACGACGTGATGCACAGGCGGTCGCCGAACTGGTCCACCGCCCACCGGATGATCTCTTCCGCGGGCGCGTCGGCCAGAGCGTCAGCGGCCTGGGCTGCGAGCCTCTCCATCCGGATTGCTTCCTCCCCGGCAGCTGGGTTAGCGGTTGCTGGCTTGGTGGCGGCGTCGCTCACCGGATCACTCCCGTTCCAGCCAAGCGTAGCTGGAAAGTCCTGATACAGCTGCGGCACCGCCAGGCGCCGTCCTGTTCCTGTGGTTCCAGGTCCTCTTCTCCACAATAGGGGCAGTAAAACGGAACTGCCCGCTTTGCCGGGTATGCGGGGCTGGTCATGCGAAGTCCTCCTCGCTGGCCCGGGCGGTCCACGCGGCGAAGCTCTCGCCGGTCCGGCGGCCGGCCTCGAACCGGCGCAGTACCCGCTCCAGGTAGTCCGGCAGGTCCTCGGCCGTGGTCTTGAGCCCGCGGATCTTCCGGCCGAACCCGGAACCGGTCCCGTCGCCGCCGCCGAGGCTGCCGCCCAGGTGGATCTGGAAGCCCTCGGTCTGGGTCCCGTCCGGCCCGGTGACCAGGGAGCCCTTGAGGCCGATGTCCGCGGTCTGGATCCGGGCGCAGGAGTTCGGGCAGCCGTTCACGTTAATCGTCACCGGCTCGGTGAAGTCCGGCAGCCGGCGCTCCAGCTCGGCGATGACCTGGCCGGCCCGGGCCTTGGTCTCCACGATGGCCAGCTTGCAGAACTCGATGCCCGTGCAGGCCATGGTGTGCCGCCGGAACACGCTGGGGGCAGCCGGCAGGTCGGCGGCGTCCAGCGCGGCGCTGAGTTCCGCCACGCTGGCCTCGGGCACGTCCAGGATCACCATCTTCTGCTCGGTGGTGGTGCGCACCCGCCCGCTGCCGTACCGGGCCGCCAGGTCCGCGACGTGGCCCAGGGCGGTGCCGGACATCCGGCCCACCCGGGGGGCGAAGCCGACGTAGTAGCGGCCGTCCCGCTGCTGGTGCACGCCGACATGGTCGCGGCGCCCGTCCCGGGGCGGGGGAGGAACGGGCCCGTCCGGCAGGGCGTAGCCCAGGTACTCCTTCTCCAGCACCTCGAGGAATTTCTCTGGGCCCCAGTCCGCGATCAGGAACTTGAGCCGGGCGCGGTGCCGCAGCCGCCGGTAGCCATAGTCACGGAACACCGAGGTGACCCCGGCCCACACCTCCGGCACCTGGTCCGGCTCGATGAACGCGCCGAGCCGCTTGGCCAGCATGGGGTTGGTGGACAGCCCGCCGCCCACCCACAGGTCATAGCCCGGCTCCCGGTCGGGGCCGACCACGCCCACGAATGAGACGTCATTGATCTCATGCACGGTGCACTGCGCGGCGCACCCGCTCATCACCGACTTGAACTTGCGGGGCAGGTTGGAGAACTCCGGGTCACCGACCCAGCGCGCGGTGGTCGCCTCGATGTGCGGGGTGGCGTCGATCACCTCCCCGGCGTCGATCCCGGCCAGCGGGCAGCCCAGCACCACCCGCGGCGTGTCCCCGCAGGCTTCCGTGCTGGACAGACCGACGGTCTGGAGGATGTCCCAGATGGCCGGGACATCCTCGACGCGGATCCAGTGGAACTGGATGTTCTGCCGGTCGGTGACGTCAGCAGTGCCCCGGGCGTAGCGGTCGGATATCAGCGCCAGCGCCCGCAGCTGGCCGTTGCCCAGCTGGCCGCCGTCGATCCGGACGCGGAGCATGAAGTACTCATCGTCGAGTTCCTCCGGCTCCAGCGCCCCGGTCTTCCCGCCGTCGATTCCAGGCCTGCGCTGGGTATAAAGGCCGTACCAGCGGAACCGGCCGCGCAGGTCGGCCGGGTCGATGGAGCTGAAGCCCCGCTTGGCGTAGACGTCGATGATCCGCTGGCGGACATTCAGCCCGTCATCGTTCTTCTTGGTTTCCTCGTTCTTGTTCAGTGGCTCCCGGTACCCGAGAGCCCACTGGCCCTGGCCTTTGTGGCGGTGGGCTGATGGCATCTGGCGCGTCCCTTCGTGTCCTGGAGGCGCGGCCGCGCGCGGGCAGCCTGGCTCAGGCTGCGCCGGTGGGCTGGGCGGCCAGGGCAGGGAAGAAGGAGCTGCCAGGCGCCAGGGCACCGGCCGCGGCACGCGCCCTGATCGGGCGGTGGTCAGCGGCCGGGCCGACAGACGGCGCTGCGTACCCGCTGCAGGTCGACATGCCTGCGGGCAACAAGGAGGGGATCGGCAGCGCGCACGATCTCAGGATCACATGACACGTCATTGCCTGTCGAGACAGCTTTTCCTACCGAAATATATCCCGGCCTAGCCGGGCCGGGCAGCGGTACTCGGTCTGTGCCCATGACCGGTGGCAACCACCGGCCCCGCGGCGCTTATTCCCAGACCATATCCCAGACCCGGGTTCCCGGCCGGGATCCCGGACCGGAGGGCCGGCACTAGCCCGGCCGCACCCAGTTCAGCGGCTCTTCGCCGCCCGCTGCGGCCGGGCTGACATCGGCTTGTGCTGGCAGTCGGACCAGGTGCCCCCCGGGCAGCTCTGGTGGTCGCGGTGACGTCAGGACAGGCAGATCATCTGCCTGGCTCGCGATCAGGCCGCGTTGGCGCGGCGCATCCGGCGGCGCCGCTCGGAGGCCCGCTCGTCCTCGTTCAGCCCGCCCCAGGTGCCGTACTTCTCCGGCCGGGAGATCGCGTAATCCAGGCACTCGTCACGCACCGGGCAGGTGGCGCACAGGGCCTTGGCCTTCCGCTCGCGGATGTCCCGCTCGGGCTGGCGCTCGCCATCTGGGCCAAAGAAGAGCACGACATCCGTGCCGCGGCACGCGGCGGCGTCTTGCCAGCCCCAGTTCGGCCGGGGAGGCAGGGTGACCTGCCGCCGTACCTCAGACATGATTAGATCTCCTCAGCAGGCTCAATGTATTTCCCGTCCAGCGGCCCTCTGGTTGCCTCGGACGTTTTGGCTCCACGCGTGCGGCTTTTGCCCCGTCGTAGGTATGCAACGCGCTGCATCACCTGCGTGTTCCCGGAGCGCGGGCAGCCTCGAGGCACCCGTGACCTCACGGAGCCGTGCTCGGGGGACAACCCGGCCGGACGAGCGAGGCCAGCGCCGTGGCGGCTGTGCCATGCTCTGCGAAACCAGCCCAGTCCAGCGGACCGATGATCAATGATGCCATCCGCAGGGCCTGTCCCGCAGGCAGGATCGTGAATCTGCTGGCACGGATGTGCGGCCCGGCCCGGGCCGGATTTCCCCCCGCCGCATAGCCGCAGGATGCGGGGCGTCCCAGTGCACCCTGGCCATATCATATGTGATCGTTAATTGGACAAACCCGTTAGTTCGGCGTCACCATGGGCAGCATGTCAGCGTCGGACGCAGCCCCGTTGCCCCGGCTCGGTGAGGTGTTCTTCGACGTACGAGGCAACTCCCGCAGCATGCGGCTCAGCTGGTACGCCGATACGGGCGTCGCAGTCTTCTCCATCTGGCAGGGCGGTACCTGCACCGGCACGTTCCGGCTGCCCATGGACGACCTGGCCCGGATGATCGAGGCCCTGCGCCGTGGGCCCAAGGGCCAGGGCGGGCCGCGCGGGGTGCCCGGCGAGGCCGCCGCGGCGCGCGGCATGCCCGGCACCGCCCAACCTGGGACGCAGGACCCCGGCCAGGCCACCGTCTCCATGCGGCTGCCGGCCGGCGCGGACGGCCCGGCGGGGCAGCGGCTGGATGACCACGGCGAGCCCGGCTACCCGGCCGGGCCCGGCACCGGGCCGGTCCCGGCCTACCGGCGGGACTCGGGCGGCTACCCCGCGGACCCGCTGAGCCCGGACTACCGTGGCCCCGGTTCTGGTGAGTTCCCGGCGGCCGGCGCGGCTGGCTACCCGGACGTCCCGGCCACCGGCGACTACCGCCGCGGCGGCACTGGCCCGGGCGGCTACCCGGGCGAGCCGCCCGGCGGGTACCGCCGGGCCGCCCCGGCCGGCGGTTACCCGGCCGACCCGGGTTACCGTGCCGACCCTGGCTACCCGGACGTCCCGGCCACCGGCGACTACCGCCGCGGCGCGGGGCGCCGCCCGGAGGAGGCCGCCGGGTTCCCGGGCGGGGGCGGTTATCCGGACCCGGGCTACCCGGACGGGCCGGCCACGGGCGACTACCGGCCCGGGTCGCCGGGGAATCACCGCCGCGGTGACCCCGGGTACCCGGCCGACCCGGAAGAGTACAGGCGCGGGCAGGCGGGCAGTCACCGCCGCGACCCGGGCGGGTATCCCGGTGACCCGGCGTATCCGGCCGATACCCCGCCGCCGCGATATCCCGGTCAGCAGGGCATTGCGGATTATCCCGGCGAACCGGGCCCGGGCGGCTCGGGCGGATATCCGGCCGGGCCTGAATATGAGCAGCACGGGGATGAGTGGGACGAGGACACCGCGGACCAGGCCCTCGGTGGCTACGGGTCCGCCCCGCCCCCGGAATCCCATCCCTATGGGCGCCCGCCCGCCAATCGTGACTCCCGCGAACGCGGACGCTATCCCGGCCGTCATTGACCGGCGGCTCCGGCCGGCCGTCATTCCCGGGCCGCCCTCACCCATCACCTAGCCAGGCCCGATAGCCGCGGCCGGGCTGCACCCCCTGGCGATAGGGCACGGCCCGGTCTCGCCGGCGGCATCGGCCGAAGCGGCCGGCTCCGAATGGCGGGCCGCCGCGCCGCCGCCGGGCCCTTCTTTGGGTGTCGTTATGGTTGGGCCGCCCGTGGCGGGATATATTTGCCACGGAGGAAGGGGGGCCTCAAGTGGCACAGAAGGTTTCAGTCACATTTGCCTGTGACTACGACCAGAAACTGATTCCCGAGGGCCAGCATCAGACACGGCGGTTCAGCCTGGACGGCCGGGACTATGAGATCGACCTGTGCGCCAAGCACAGCCAAAAGTTTGACGACATCGTCGGGCGGTACGCGGAACGGGCGCGCCGCACCTCGGCCCGGGTCAGCCGGACCAAACGGCGCACCACGGCACACCGCCAGCACAGTGCCGCGATACGGAGCTGGGCCAAAGAATCCGGCATTGCGGTCAGTGACCGCGGCCGTATTCCGTCAGATGTCGTGGCGAGGTACGAGGCAGACCACAGCTAGCCGCCGGGGTCACGACGATCCCTGCTCCGGCCGCCCGGCCGGCTGGTCGCCGTGACCCGGCTCGGCTGCGGGCTGCTTGCCCGGAGCCTCCCCGTCCGCCGCTGCCGGGCCGGCTGATGCCGGCCCGGCAGCGGGTTGCTGCGTGGCGCCGTGCTGTGCTGCGGCCGCTGTGGGCTGCCCGGCCGCGGATGCCGCAGCCAGCTCCGCCGCCAGCTGCGGAGCGGCCGCCGTGTCCGGCAGTGCCGCGGGCGCCGTCCCCGGTTGCCCGTTGGCCGGGCGGCGCCGGGTCATCGGCCCCACGGCGGCCGCCAGCACCTGGGAATTGGGCAGGTTCAGCACCCCGTCCTCGGTGTCGATCCGTAGGTAGGTAATGCCGATCTCCGTGACCAGTCCCTCGGTCACCCCGCCGAGCGCGCCGGATTTCATCCGGATATAGTCGCCGACCGTGAACGGCCGGGACAGCAGCAGCACCAGGCCGGCGAATACGTTGGACAGCGACTGCTGCCCGGCGATGCCGAGCAGGATAGTGGTCACCGCGCCGCCGACCAGCAACTGGCCGACGGGCACCTTCATCAGGCTGATAGCGAACACCAGCGTGGCCGCGCCGCCGATCAGCAGGATGGCGTAGCGCACCACCGCGGCGTGGCCGGTACCGGCCACCGGGGAGAGCACATCCCTGGCCTTTCCGGCCAGCCCGACGACGGCCACCGCTGACAGGACGCAGAACGCCGCGATGCACGCCGCCGCGATCAGCTTCGGGGTGAAGTTGGCCTTCCCGGTCCAGTCCCGGAATTGCCCGTCGGCCTGGCTGGCCACGACGGCGGCGATAACGGCCAGCAGCAGCGCGATGATGGACCGCCACGGCCGGGCATGGGCCCGGGCCCTGGCGACCTGCTCGTTCACCCGGGCCATGTGCTCGGCCCGGTCGAGTTGCCGTTTTTCGTGCAGGTCCACCTGACCCATCCTGCCGGGGGCGCCGACCGGAATGATCCCGGGGGCCTGATCGGCCTCCCGGGATCATGTCGCGCCGCGCCGCGGCGGCACCCGTTAGCGGCGGACGAAGGTCACGCCCGCGGCGCGAGCAGCGGACGGCCGACCGGCACGGACAACCGGCCGCCCATCCCGTTGGCCACCCCGGCCGCAGACGCGTACCAGGCCGCCACCGCGGTCACCACGCCCACGTAGCCGCCGAACTTGACGGTCCCGGAGCTGCCCGAGAAGTTGCCGATGAACAGGATGATCTCGGTCGCCTCCAGGGTGAGGAACACGAGGAACACCGCGACGTTGACCTGGGTGCTCCACAGCAGCATGTAGGTGTTGAAGATGGCGAAGGCGAGCAGGATCCAGCCGAGGTCCTTGTTGAACGCCCCGGCCGTCAGCGGATGGAGCAGCAGTTTGGACCCGACGAGCTGGAAGTAGAGGAAGAGCCCGATCCAGAACCCGCCGTAGCTGGCGAACGCGGTGGCTCCGAAAACGTTCCGGTTGCGGAACTCCCACATGCCGGCCAGCAGCTGGCAGAAGCCGCCATAGGCGAGCGCGTAGCCGAGCCAGGCCAGGCCGCTCGCCTTGGTCATCCACCCGGCGTTGAACGCCGACAGAAGAAATGTGGTCAGGGCGAAGGCGGCGAGCCCCAGCGGCGCGGGGTCGGCGATGCCGGAGACAGGCGCGGCCACGCCGGTCGCGGGTAGGTCTTCATTGACACTCACGTGATTCCTCCCGGCAAAACAGGACAGAACGGGCCAAGAATGGCGCTTTTGTCTTCCCAGCAGGCTCAGCGGAACCAGGGGGAAGATCTGCCCTGAGCGTAACGCTGGATGCCGGCCAGGGGGAGGCCCAGGTTTTCCCTGATGCTGACGATTGCATCAGGGCTGACCAGCAGCCTGGCTCTGGGCCAGTACCTGGCTCAGCCCGGTGCGGGTGGCCAGGACGTAGATCCGGTCCTGCGCGGCCAGCTGGTGGCCGGGCGGCGGTGACCAGTCCACCTCGTCGGACGTGGCCCGGCGTAGCGCGATCACCCGGAGCTCGCCGGCCCGGTGCACGTTCTCCACCGGCCGGCCGTCCAGGGCCGATCCGGCGGCCACCCCGACGTCCGCGATGAGCAGTACATGCCGCCCCACCGGGATGGTCCGCAGCACCTGGTGCTCCAGCATGGCGGCGGCGAAGGCCGGCGCGGCCAGGTACGGCACGCTGCGGGAGATCGTGTTCCCCACGGTCTTCTGCACCCGCTCGGCGAGATCGTCGTCGGACAGCCGCAGCACCAGGCGCAGGTCGGCGGCGAGCGCCCGGGCGTGCAGGGCGGTTTCCAGGTTGACGATGTCGCTGTCGGTCACCGAGACGAGCGCCTGGCTGGTGCGGATCCCGGCTGCCCGGAGCGTCTCCTCCCGGTACGTCTCGCCGATCACCACCCGCAGCCCGAGCCGGCGGGCCAGCCGGACTCCCGCCGCGTGCTCGTTCTTGTCCACGCACACCACGTCCACGCCCAGGTCGTGCAGTTGCCCGGCGATCCGGGTGCCGACATTCCCCAGGCCGGCCACGATGACATGGCCGGACGGCGGGCGCTCGCGCCCGCGCAGCGACCCGGTGAGCCGGGCGCCGACCACGGCCGCGGTCACCGTGGGCAGGAACGCCATGCCGTCGAACGTGAGCATGAACTGCGCGACCTTCTCCGGCGCGCCCAGCGCGGGATTGGTAACCGCCGCGCCCGCCGCATCGAGGAACGTCAGGTACAGGGCATTGGCCGGTGAGTAGCGGCCGGCGGTGGCCAGCAGCACGAACCCGGCCACCAGCACGCCGAACAGGGCCAGGAACACCATCCCGAGCTTGTGCCCGAACAGCAGCCGCGGCAGCCCGGCCGCGGCCCGCAGCGTGCGGCGGCGCGGCCGGGTCAGCGGGTTGCGCGGTGTCCCGTCCGCGACGGAGAGCACCAGGTCGGCCGGGTCCTGGCCGGGGGGCAGCAACAGGGGCCCGGGCGCGTCACCGGCGCTGGCCAGGCCGCAGATGAAATGCGCGGCGTCGGAATGCTCCCGGCGCGTCACGTACAGAGTCCGCCCGGCCAGCCGGACGTGGCTGGGGGCCGGCTCGCCTAATGCGGCCGCGACGAACGAGGGCGCGGCCATCGAGGAACTGGACAGCACCGCGCAGTCGGGAAAGAAGCTGCGCATCCGCTCGCCCAGTCCGGTGTTGAAGATCCGCATCACCAGCCGCAGATCCGGGTTGAGCTCCTGGGCCCGCAGGCCGGCGTGAAAGTTGGCCAGGTCATCCCGGCCCATCAGGGCCATGGCCCGGGCCGAGGAGACCTGGGCCGCGGTGAAGGCGCTCGCGTCGAGTTCCGGCCGCTCGATGACGCGGACGTTGGGCAACTGCGCGATCCGCCGGCCGTAGCCGCGATCGGCCGAGGCGAGCAGGACGGTTACCCGCTCGGCGTAGTTAGCCGTGAGTTCCTCGACGGTGCGGTAGGCGAGGGCGTCGTCCCCGCAGACGATCAGGTGGTCCCGGTGCTGGCTGAGTCGGCGTGGGACCGGGGGCACGGCGGAGAGTTAACCATAGTCAGACGATCATGGCCAGCGAGGGGGTCCAGGCCCTCCGGCGGCGCCTGCCGGGCGGGGCAGGGGCGTGGTTCAGGGCCCGAGCGGGGGTATTCTCCGGATTAAAGGGCCGAAAATTTCTGGGGAGGTCCGGTCATGATCGATGACGGCGGTATCCGCGCCTCGGACTCCGACCGCGAGAACGTCGTCGAGATCCTGCGGGACGCCTACAGCGCCGGCCGCCTGACGCTCGAGGAGTTCGACGAGCGGACGACGGCCGCCTTCGCGGCCCGGACCTGGGGGGCTCTGCGCGAGCTGACCTCGGACCTGCCGCACCAGCCCCGGCTCGCGGCCGCCCCGCCCGCGCCGGCCCCCGTGCCGCCCCGGCCGGGTCACCAGGACCCGGCCCGGGGCGCCCCGCCCCGCCGGCTCACTCCCGTGCTGCCCATCCTGGTCTTGTGGCTGGGCATCGCGGCTACCGTCAAGGACCCGCTCGCCTTCGTCCCCGTCTTCGTCATCCTGATGGTGGTGCTGCAGCTCACCGGCCGCCCGCCGCGCCGCGGTCCGGGGCCGCCGCCGCACGACAGGAACCGGCCAGGCGGCTCCGGCTGGCCGGGCTCAGGATGAGGCGATCCGGCTGAGCTGAGGCGGCAGCTGGCTGGCGGCGGCCCGGTCGAGGAGGTAGAGCGTGCGCTGCTGGCCGCGGGCACCGGCCGCGGGCACCTGCACCGGCCCCGCCCCGGACAGCGCGAGCCGCACCGCGGCGGCCTTTTCCGGCCCGGCGGCCAGCACCCACACGTCACGGGCCCGCTGGATGGCCGGCAGGGTCAGGCTGAGCCGGGTGGGCGGTGGCTTGGGCGCGCCACGAACCGCGGCCACCGGCCGGTCGTCGTAGAGCGCGGGCATGCCGGGGAACAGGGACGCCACGTGCCCCTCCGGGCCGATGCCCAGCAGCAGCACATCGAACGAGGGCACCGGGCCGTGGTCTTGCGGCTGGGCGGCCCGGCGAAGCTCGGCGGCGTAGCGGGCCGCGGCGGCTTCCGGGTCATTGCCGTCCGGGCCGTCGGTGCCCGGCATCCGGTGCACCCGGGCCGGGTCGGTGTCGATGTGCCGGAGCAGGGCCTGCTCCGCCTGCGCCTCGTTCCGCTCCGGGTTCCCGGAGGGCAGGAAGCGCTCGTCACCCCACCAGAAGTCCAGCCGCCGCCAGTCCACCGCGGCCAGGGCGGGCGCGGCGGCCAGCTCATCCAGCAGCGCGGTGCCGATCCCGCCGCCGGTCAGCACCAGGTGCGCGCCGCCCCCGCTGGCCTGCGCGTCGACCAGCCTGGTGACCAGCCGCGCCGCTGCCGCCTTGGCGAGCAGGCCCGCGTCATGGTGCACCAGCACCTCGGGGACGCTCACCGGCCCGGGTGGCTGCCGACCGGGCTGGGCCGGTCACCCGCCTGCCCGGTGACGAACGGCGCGATCGTCTCCGCGTACACCTCGTCGGGGTCGAGCCGGCGCAGTTCCTCGGCCAGCAGTTCCGCAGTCTCCCTGCGGTGCAGCGCCACCCGCCGCTCCGGCTCACCGGGGCGGCGCAGCATCGCGACCCGCCCGTCCGGCCGGGTCAGCGTGATCTCGCCGTCCGCCGTGCTGAATGTCACGCCGGTGACGCCCGGCCCCCCGGACACCTCCCGGCTGAACGGCACGCCGAGCCGCACCGACAGCCAGGACGCGATCAGGTCGCCGCTCGGGTTACCGGCCTCGGCCTCCACCCGGCCGCCGCTGATCACGCCGTGCGGCTGATCGAGCGTGGCGGCGAGCAGCGACCGCCACGGCGTCGCCCGGGTCCAGCTCAGGTCGGTGTCCCCGGGCCGGTAGTGGGCCGCCAGCGCGGTCAGGCAGTCGCGCGGCGCCGACGCCGCGGCGGCGTCGGTGATCCGGCGCTGGGCGAGCGCGCCGAGCGGGTCGCCGGACGGGACGTCCGGGGGCGTGCCCGGCCACCAGGTCACCACCGGGGTGTCCGGCATCAGCAGCGGGAGGACCACCGAGTCGGCGTGCTTGCCCAGCGCCCCGTACATGCGCAGCAGCACGACTTCTCCCGGCCCGGACTCACCGACCCGGATCTCCGCGTCCAACCGGGAGGCGGCTTCCGGCCGCCGGGTGATGACCGTGAGCACCCGGCAGGGGTGCTCACGGGCCGCCTCGCTGGCCGACCGGACCGCGTCGTACTGCGCGGCCTCGTCGGTGACGATGACGAGGGTGAGCACCATGCCGCTGGCCGGGCCACCGAGCCGTTGCCGGGCTTGCCGGATGGCCTCGTGGATCCGGTCGGTCGTCGTCTGGGCCAGGTCGATCATCATGGGTTGCTGTCCTTTCGCCCGTGCTCAGAGCCGGCGCCAGGCCCGGCCGTCCCTGGCCATCAGCTCATCCGCGGACGGCGGGCCAGCCGACCCGGCCGGGTAAGGTTCCGGCCGGCCGTGCTCAGCCCAGAATTCCTCGATCGGGTCGAGCACCATCCAGGACAGCTCTACCTCGCGGTGCCGCGGGAACAGCGGCGGATCGCCGATCAGGACGTCGAGCAGCAGCCGCTCGTACGCTTCCGGGCTGCTCTCGGTGAACGACTCGCCGTAGGCGAAGTCCATGTTCACGTCGCGGACCTCCATCGACGACCCGGGCACCTTGGAGCCGAACCGGACCGTCACGCCCTCATCCGGCTGGACCCGGATGACCAGTGCGTTCTGCCCGAGTTCCTCGGTGTCGGTGGCGGCGAAGGGCAGGTGCGGGGCGCGCTGGAACAGCAGCGCGATCTCCGACATCCGGCGCGGCAGCCGTTTCCCGGTCCGCAGGTAGAAGGGGACCCCGGCCCACCGCCTGGTATCCACCCGCAGCTTGACCGCGGCGTAGGTCTCCGTGCGCGAGTCGGGCGCCATGCCTTCTTCTTCGAGGAAGCCCTGCACCGGGACGCCGCCCTGCCAGCCGGCCGCGTACTGCCCGCGCGCGGTGGTGACCGCGAGGTCGTCGTAGAGCTGCACCGCGGACAGGACCTTCTCCTTCTCCGCCCGCAGCGCGTCCGCGTCGAACGAGACCGGCTCCTCCATCGCGGTCAGCGCCAGCAGCTGCATCAGGTGGTTCTGGATCACGTCCCGGGCCGCGCCGATCCCGTCGTAGTACCCGGCCCGGCCGCCGACGCCGATGTCCTCGGCCATGGTGATCTGCACGTGGTCCACGTACCCGCGGTTCCAGATCGGCTCGTACATCTCGTTGGCGAAGCGCAGCGCCAGGATGTTCTGCACTGTCTCCTTGCCGAGGTAGTGGTCGATGCGGAAGACCGAGTGCGGCGGGAACACGGCGTTGAGTATTTCGTTCAGCTCGCGCGCGCTCGCCAGGTCGTGGCCGAACGGCTTCTCGATGACCACCCGCCGCCATGGGCGCGGGTGGCCGGGCGCCGGGGACGGCAGCGACGACAGCCCGGACCGCTTGAGCTGCTGGACCACCACCGGGAAGAACTTGGGCGGCACCGACAGGTAGAAGGCGTAGTTGCCGCCGGTCCCGCGGCTCGCGTCCAGCTCGGCCACCGTCTGGGCCAGCCGGTCGAACGCGTCGTCGTCGGTGAACTCACCGGGCACGAAGCGGACTCCCTCGGACAGCTGCTCCCAGACGGTGTCCCGGAACGGCGTCCGCGCGTGCTCCTTCACGGCCTGATAGGTGACCTGGGCGAAGTCCTCGTCCTCCCAGTCCCGCCGGGCGAAGCCGACGAGCGAGAAGCCGGGCGGCAGCAGGCCGCGGTTGGCCAGGTCGTAAATGGCCGGCATCAGTTTCTTCCGGGCCAGGTCGCCGGTCACCCCGAAGATGACCAGCACGCACGGGCCGGCCACCCGCGGGATGCGCCGGTCCCGCGGGTCCCGGAGCGGGTTGGCCACCGGCCCGGTCACCACCGGCGCCACCGTGGCGGGCCGCGCGTGGCTGGCGTCCCCATCCTCGGCGGTGCCTGAGCCGGGCGCGTCGATCGCCGATTCGGTCATGTGGATGCTCCGCTGGCGTTGGTGCCCGCCGCAGCGAGCAGCTGTGCGATGCCGCGACCCCGGTCCCGCAGGTGCAGCCAGGCAATGGGCCTGCCCCGGCCGCGCAGCGCCCCGAATTCAGCGAGGGCCTGCGAGAGCTGGAGTTTGCCGAGGGTGAAGGGGAAGGTCACCGGGTGAGTAGCCCGGGCCGCGTCCAGCGCCATCCCGGCGAACGCCTGCTCGTAGACGCGCCGGCGGCTGCCGGTCTCCAGGCCGCCGCCCCCGGGCGGCCCGCCGGTCATGGCTTGTCCACCGCGGCCATGTTCGCCTCGATCGTGCCCAGGAACTCGTTCCAGGACGCGGCGAACTTGTCCACGCCCTCCTCCTCGAGCACGCGGACCACGTCGTCGTAGCCGATGCCGAGTGCCGCCAGGTCGGCGAAGACCTGCCGGGACTCGGCGTAGGTGCCGTGCACCCGGTCACCGCGCAGCCTGGCGTGGTCGGCGGTGGCCCGGAGCGTCGATTCCGGCATCGTGTTCACCGTGTCGGGGACGACCAGCTCGACCACGTACATGGTGTCCTCGTAGGCTGGGTCCTTGGTGGACGTCGAAGCCCACAGCGGACGCTGCGTCCGGGCGCCGGCCTCGCGCAGCGGCTGCCACCGCGGGGTGGCGAACCGCTGCTCGAAGAGCTCGTAGGCGAGCCGGGCGTTGGCGATGGCGGCCTTGCCGCGCAGCGCCGTCGCCTCCGGGGTGCCGATCTTGTCCAGCCGGCCGTCCACCTCGGTGTCCACCCGGCTGACGAAGAAGGACGCCACCGAGGCCAGCCGCCGCAGGTCCCGGCCAGCCTCCCTGGCCTGCTCCAGCCCGGCCATGAACGCGTCGATGACCTGGCCGTATCGCTCCAGGGAGAAGATCAGGGTGACGTTCACGCTGATCCCCTCGGCCAGGCACGCGGTGATGGCCGGCAGCCCCTCCAGGGTGGCCGG
Source organism: uncultured Actinomycetes bacterium (assembly GCA_963829725.1). Taxonomy (GTDB): domain Bacteria; phylum Actinomycetota; class Actinomycetes; order Streptosporangiales; family Streptosporangiaceae; genus RYN-230. The sequence goes on from CAWHJW010000009.1 coordinate 162,255, forward strand.
GATCTTGATGAACAGGTTGGGCCGGTCCACCATCCACCACAGCGCGCGGGCCTCGGCGATGGTCTTGGCGGTGTCCCGGGCGATCCGCGGGTCCACCTCGATGGACACCCGGCCGTCCACCCCGCCGGTCGCGTCGTAGCCGGGGCGCAGCACGTCGCAGCCCCAGCGGATGTCGTAGGTGGCGATCATCCGCGCCGCTTCCTCGGTCTTCACCCCGCGGATGGCCAGGTCGGCGACCTGCTGGTCGTAGGCGTGACCCTGGCCCACGGCGTGGGCGAAGATCGTCGGGTTGGAGGTCACCCCGCGGACGTCCCAGTCCTGGACCAGGGCCGCGAGGTTGCCGGTCCGCAGGCGGTCCCGGCTGATGTCGTCGAGCCAGATCGACACGCCGCTGGCGGTGAGCTGGCCGAGGATTTCCCTGCCCTCCGGAGTGGGGGCTGGCTGCGAGGTCATGACGTGCTCCTTGGGTTCGCGTTCTCGGCCACCCGGGCCAGGCTTGTCCGGGCGGCTGCGGCCACGTCCTCCGCGGTGAACCCGAACTCCTCGTACAGTTTCATGTACGAGGCGGACGCCCCGAAATGCTCCAGGCTCACGCACTCACCGGCGTCGCCGGTGAACGCGTGCCACGGCTGGGCCACGCCTGCCTCGACGCTGACACGGGCTCGGATATGTGGCGGCAGTACCTCCTCCTGGTAGGAAGCATCCTGCGCGGCAAACCATTCCACGCACGGCATGGAGACAACGCGGGCCGGGATTCCGTCGCCCTGGAGAATGTCGCGGGCCGCCAGCGCGATCTGCACCTCGCTGCCCGTCCCGATGATGAGCACTGACGGCTCCGCCCCGGACGCCTCGGCCAGCACGTACCCGCCCCGGGCGGTGCCCTCGGCCGCGGCCAGGCCGGCGGGATCGCCGCGGTCCAGCACCGGGAGGTTCTGCCGGCTCAGGCACAGCCCGGCCGGGCGGTCGGAGTGCTCCAGGATGGTCCGCCAGGCCACCACGGTCTCGTTCGCGTCGCCGGGCCGGACCACGTCCAGCCCGGGGATGGCGCGCAGCGCGGCCAGGTGCTCGACCGGCTGGTGGGTCGGCCCGTCCTCGCCCAGCCCGATCGAGTCGTGCGTCCAGATGTAGGTGACCGGCAGCCCCATCAGCGCGGCCAGCCGGACCGAGGGCCGCATGTAGTCGCTGAACACCAGGAAGGTACCACCGTACGGCCGGGTCAGCCCGTGCAGCGCGATGCCGTTCAGGATGCCGCCCATGGCGTGCTCGCGGATGCCGAAGTGCAGCGTGCGCCCGTACACGTTGCCGGGGAACATCTCCGTCTGGTGCTCGGCCGGGATGAACGACGGCTCGCCCTTCATCGTGGTGTTGTTGCTGCCGGCCAGGTCCGCCGAGCCGCCCCACAGCTCGGGCAGCACCGGGGCCAGGGCGTTCAGCACCTCACCGGACGCCTTGCGGGTGGCCACGCCCTTGGCGTCAGGCGGGAACGACGGCAGCGCCCCGGCCCAGCCGTCCGGCAGCCGCCGGGCCTTGAGCCGGTCCAGCAGCGTGGCCCGCTCCGGGTTGGCCGCGGCCCATGCGGCGAAGACCTCATCCCACTCCGCATGCAGCCGCTTGCCCCGGTCGGTCACCTTCCGGGCGTGTGCGACCAGCTCGTCCGCAGCCGGGAAGTTCACCGCGGGATCGAAGCCGAGGACCTGCTTGGTGGCCGCGACCTCGGCCTCGCCAAGCGCGGCACCATGCGCCTCCCCGGTGTTCTGCGCGTGCGGGGCCGGCCAGGCGATGATCGTCCGGAGCACGATGATCGACGGCTGGCCGGTCCGCGCCCGGGCCTCCAGCAGCGCCTGGTACAGGCCGGCCGGGTCCTCACGGTAGCCGTCCGGGTGCCGCCAGTCCACCCGCTGCACATGCCAGCCGTAGGCCTCGTAGCGGGCGGCCACGTCCTCGGACTTGGCGATGTCCGTGTTGTCCTCGATGGAGATCCGGTTGTCGTCGTAGATCACGACCAGGTTGCCCAGATCCTGGTGCGCAGCCAGCGAGGAAGCCTCGTGACTGATGCCTTCCTCGATGTCGCCGTCCGAGAGGAACACATAGACGTGATGGTCGAAGGGGCTGTCCCCCTCGGGTGCGTCCGGGTCGAGCAGGCCCCGCTCCCGGCGGGCGGCCATGGCCATGCCGACCGCGTTGGACAGGCCCTGGCCCAGCGGTCCGGTGGTGGTCTCCACACCCGCGGTCATGCCGTGCTCCGGGTGCCCCGGGGTCAGGCTGCCCCATTCCCGGTAGCGTCTCAGGTCGTCCAGCGTCAGCCCGTATCCGGACAGGTACAGCTCGATGTACAGGGTCAGGCTGGAATGACCGCACGACAAGACGAACCGGTCCCGGCCGAGCCAGCCCGGGTCGGCCGGGTCGTGCCGGAGCACATGCTGGTAGAGCAGGTAGGCGACGGGGGCCAGGCTCATCGCCGTGCCCGGGTGGCCGGAGCCCGCCTTCTGCACGGCGTCCATGGCCAGGACGCGGATCAGGTCGACGGCCCGGGCGTCGGCCGGGGTCCAGTTCAGCGCGCCGGTTTCTGCCGCGCCGTGAGTTGAGCTGCTCACCGTGAGATCAGGGCTCCTCTCCTGGCCGGCCCCAGGTCCGGGGGCGGCACCGGCCCGCGCGATGGGGCGGAAGATCGATTGCTGGCATGACCCTATCCTCAGTCTTGCTCACTCCCCGGACTACCCCCGGAGGCGGGACCGAAGCGGGTAGTTACGGTCCTCCCGGGCCGTCCCGGCCCGGGAGGACGACCCGCGGAACCGGCGGTACGCTCCGTGGCATGGCGACCCCCGGGCCCGGCTTCGATCCGCGAGCCGTGATCGAGGGGCGCCCGGCGGGACGGCCCCGGGCCGGGGTCACCGCCGGCATCGTCATCGCGATCGGCTGCGCGATCCTCGTGCTCGGCGCGGACGCGCTGCAGAGCGTGGACGCCGCCGGGCACAGCGTGGCCCCCTTCCTCATCGCCCTGCCGCTCGCCCTGCTCCCGGTGCCCCTGCTGGTCGGCTGCGTGCTGCTGCTGGACCGGCTGGAACCGGAGCCGCGGGTCAACCTGGTGCTCGCGTTTGCCTGGGGGGCGGGGGTCGCCGCGCTGCTGGCCGCGGTCATCAACACCGCCGGCCTGGTCTACATCACCCAGCCGGCCCTGGGCAGCACCACGGGCGAGTACGTCTCGGCGACGTTCGGCGCGCCGGTGGTCGAGGAGTCCCTCAAGGGCCTGATCCTGATCATCCTGCTCTGGCGGCGCCGCCAGGAGCTGGACGGCCCGACCGACGGCATCATCTACGCCGCCATGGTGGGCCTGGGCTTCGCCATGATGGAGAACATCGGCTACTACATCGGCGCGCTGGTCCGCCCCGAGGTAGGCGGGACAGCGCTGCTCGGCGCCACCTTCGTGCTCCGCGGCGTGCTGTCCCCGCTGGCCCACCCGATCTTCACCTCGATGACCGGGATCGGCGTCGCCTACGCGGCCACGCACCGCAACGGCCGGTGGGCGGTGCCGGCCGGGCTGCTGACGGCCATGCTGCTGCACGGCACGTGGAACGGGCTGTCCGCGTTCGGCTTCGGCGGGCTGGCCCTGGCCTACGCCATCCAGGCCTGCGTGCTGGCCGGCCTGGTCGGCGTGATGATCGCCGACCGGCGCCGGATCGTGCGGCTGATCTGGCGGTTCCTGCCCGGCTACGAGCCGTCCGGCCTGGTCACCCAGGCGGACCTGCGGATGCTCAGCACGCTGCGCGAGCGGCAGGCGGCGCGGCGCTGGGCCCGGGCGGCCGGCGGCGCCGGGGCGGCCCGGGCCATGCGGGACTACCAGCTGGCCGCGACCGAGCTGGCCCTGGTGCACCTGCGCGCGCAGCGGGGGATCATCGCCCCGGACCGCTTCGAGGCCCGGCGCCGTGAGCTGGCCGGGCTGATGTCCGTCGCCCGCGCCGCGTTCTTCGCCCGCCAGCCTGAGCCGCCCCAGCCGCCCTGGGCGCCCCGGGGGCACTCAGGGTTCGGCCGGCACCGTCATGGTCCGGGCTGGAACGTCCGGTAGCACCGCGGGCGGCTCGGCCGGGCCGCGGTCCCTGGTCGCGAACAAGAGCAGCAGGGCCACGATCCAGATCAGCACCGAGCCGCTGACGTGCACCCAGACCAGGCCGGCCGGCAGGCCGCTGAAGTACTGGCTGTAGCCGATCACGCCCTGCAGGCCGACCAGGCCGAGCAGCAGCCAGCCCAGCCGCCGGGCCCGCCGCGGCGCCCCGGTCAGCTTCAGGCTCACCGCGAGCACGACCGCGAGCGTGCCGAGCATCCAGCCGATGTCCGCGTGCAGCTGGGTCACGCCCTCCAGCGGCAGGTGATACCGCGGCACGTAGGCCGGGCCGCCGCCACCCCGCGGGACGAACGTGCTGCCGGCCAGCGGGCCGGAACCGGTGACCACGGTGCCCGCGGCCAGCATCAGCGCGGTGACGGCCACCGTGGCCTGGGCGAAGAGCCGCAGCTCCGGCCGGACCAGCCGGGCAGGCCGGGCGTCGCCCTCGGCGCACCGGGCGTACAGGGCCACCGCCAGCGCGAGGATGCTGCTGGACAGCAGGAAATGCAGCGAGACCGTGAACGGGTTCAGGTCGGTGAGCACCACGATGCCGCCGAGCACGGCCTGGGCCACCACGCCGAGCGGCTGCGCGGCGGCCAGCCAGACCAGGACGCGCCGCCGTGACCCGCCCGGCCGGTACCGCCAGGCCGTGATCATGACCAGGACGGCCACCACCATCAGCAGGAAGGTCAGCATCCGGTTGGTGAACTCGATGTAGGTGTGGAAGATGGGCTGCCCGCTGGTGCCGGCGGCCACCAGGCTGCGCGAGGTGCAGTCCGGCCAGTCGGGGCAGCCGAGGCCGGAGGCGCTCAGCCGGACCGCCGCGCCGGTCATGATGATCCCCGCGTTGGCGGCCACCCCGGCCAGGGCGACCCGGCGCATGGTGACCACCCCGGGGTAGAGCGGGGCCTGGGCCCAGCGCGGCAGGCTGCGCACCCAGGCCGGCCGGGCCGCGGTGGCGGCCGCGCTGCCTGGCGCGTCGCTACCTGGAGTGAGATCGGCTGGCACGGGCCCTCCCTCTGACATGGACGGACCCAATATAGAAGAGCGGCTAGCCCGCCGTCCGGGCCGTGCCGGCGCTGGCCACGGTGACACAGCCGATCGCCGCCCAGTCCCGTGCGGGCAGGCCCTGCCCGAGCAGGGCCAGCCCGACCAGGGCGGCCACCGCCGGTTCCAGGCTCATCCAGATGCCGAACACCTTAGGCGGTACCCGGCGCAGTGCCTCCAGTTCCAGCGAGTACGGGATGATCGAGGAGAGCAGGCCGATGGCCGCCCCGGTGCCCAGCACCGCCGGGCGGAGCAGGGCCCGGCCGCCGGCCGCGATCCCGGCCGGCGTCACTGCCAGCGCGGCCACCGCCATCGCCATCGTGAGCCCGGTGGATCCGGGGAAGCGCCGGCCGGTGGCCGCCGACAGCAGGATGTACGCCGCCCAGCTGGCCGCCGCGACCAGCGCGAACCCCAGCCCGGCCGGGTTCAGGCCGGTGCCATGCTGGCCGGCGCCGTGCGGGCTGGCCGGGCCGCCCTGGGTGAGCAGCGCCACGCCCGCCCCGGCCAGCAGCACCCACAGCGCGTCCAGGGCCCGCCGGGACGCGGCGACCGCCACCGCCAGCGGCCCGAGGAACTCCACGGTCACCGCGATGCCCAGCGGGATCCGGGCGAACGCCTGGTAAATGGAGTAGTTCATCACGGCCAGGGTCAGCCCGAAGGCGGCCACCACCGCCGCGTCCCGCCACGCCCGCCGCCGCAGCAGGTCGCCGATGGAGCGGCGCAGCCCGCGAGCCCCGGCCACGGCGAGCAGCAGGGCCGCGGTCCACAGCCGCAAGCCGGTGACGGCAGCCGGCGGTACCTGGCTGAACAGCCGGGCGGCCAGGCCCGCCCCCACCTGGACGGAGACCACGCCGGTCAGCACCAGCGCGGCCGGCGGGACCGTGCCGAGCAGGCCCGCGGGACGGGTCCGGGCCAGGCCGCGGATCCAGCCGTCAGCCACCGGCGGTGCCGGCCGTCCCGCCCAGGCTGGCCCTCATTCCCAGCGGAACACCCGCGCGGTCACCCCGATCGTCACGGCGGCCCAGACGACCAGCACCACCAGGTCGCGCACCGGCAGCCCGGCGCCGTGCTGCAACACCTCATGCAGCCCGTCGGACAGCGCCCCGGACGGCAGCAGCGTGAGCACCCGCTGGGCGCCCGGCGGGAATTTGGTCAGCGGGAAGATGACCCCGCCGATGCCCAGCAGCACCACGTAGACCAGGTTCGCCGCGGCCAGCGTTGCCTCGGCCCGCAGCGTGCCCGCCATGAGCAGGGCCAGCCCGCTGAACGCCGCCGTCCCGGCCAGCAGCAGCGCGATCACCCACACCGCGGCGTCCGCCCGGGCATCCGGATGCCAGCCCAGGGCCAGCCCGACGCCCATGATCAGCACGGCCTGGGCGAGTTCCACGATCAGCACGGTCGCGGTCTTGGCCGCGATCAGGCCGCTGCGCTGCAGCGGCGTGGAGCCGAGCCGCTTCAGCACGCCGTAGCGCCGTTCGAAGCCGGTGCCGATGGCCTGGCTGGTGAACGCGGTGGAGATGATGGCCAGGGCCAGGATGCCGGGCACCAGGAAGTTGATCCCGGTGCCCTTGATCAGGTGCTCCCGGCTCAAGCCGGCCAGCAGGACCACCGGGATGAGCACGGTGAGCAGCAGCTGCTCACCGTTGCGGACCAGGGTGCGCAGCTCCAGCCCCGCCTGCGCGGCGATCATCGCGGTGCGCGGGGCCGCTCCCGGGCCGGCGGGGGCCAGCTGCCATCGGCTGCGGGACTCGCCTCGGCGCTGGCACCCCTCATGAGCGCAGCTCGCGGCCGGTCAGCTCGAGGAAGACGTCCTCCAGGGTGCGGCTCTCGATGCGCAGGTCCTGGGCGAGTACCCCGTGGTCCGCGCACCAGGCGGTCACGGCGGCCAGCAGCTGCGGGTCCACCCGGTCGTGCACCTCCACGATGTAGTGGCCGGCCGGGGATTCCTTGGCCGCGCTGCCCCGGGGCAGCGCGGCGATCAGCGCGTCGGTGTCCAGGCCCGGCTCGGCGCGGAACCGCAGCTGCCCGGCGGTCCCGGTCAGCTCGGCCGGGGTGCCCTCGGCCACCAGCCGGCCATGGTCGATCACGCACACCCGGTCGGCCAGCCGCTGGGCCTCGTCCATGTAGTGCGTGGTCAGGATGACCGAGGCGCCCGAGGAGCGCAGGCCGCTGATCAGCTCCCAGGTGGCCAGCCGGGCCTGCGGGTCCAGGCCCGCGGTGGGCTCGTCCAGGAACACCAGCTCGGGCCGGCCGATCACCGCCGCGGCCAGTGACAGCCGCTGCTGCTGGCCGCCGGACAGCCGCCGGAACGTGGTGCGCAGGCTGCCGGTCAGGCCCAGCCGCTCCAGCAGCATGCCGGGATCGAGCGGGTGCGCGTAGAAGGCGGCCAGCACCCGCAGGTACTCGGCCGGGCGGGCGGACGGCGGGATGCCGCCGGACTGCAGCATCACGCCCACCCGGGGCCGCAGCCGCGCCGCGTCCCGGCCCGGGTCCAGCCCGAGCACCCGGACCGTGCCGTCATCGGCCCGCCGGTAGCCCTCGCAGATCTCGATGGTGGTGGTCTTCCCGGCGCCATTCGGCCCGAGGATGGCCGTGACCGCGCCCCGGGCGGCCTGCACCGAGAGCCCGTCCACCGCGGCGACCCGGCCGTAGCTCTTCACCAGGTTGCTGATCTCGACAGCGGGACCGGTGCTCACGCACGCGAGTCTAGAGGCTGCCGCGGGCCGGGCTCCCCGCTGCCCGCCCGCCCCGCGTCCCGGTACCCGCGGGCCGCGCCGGCCAGCGCCCGGAACAGCCGCGGGTCGTCGCCGGCCTCCGGGTGCCACTGCACGGCGAGCAGGAACTGCTCGCGGCCGTCCGGGGCCGGGGCGAGCTCGGCGGCCTCGATGGTGCCGTCGTCGGCCCACCCGGTCGCCACCAGCCCGTCCCCGAGCCGGGCGATGGCCTGGTGGTGCAAGGTCGGCACGGTGAGCCGCAGCTCACCGCCGGGGGAGGGCGGCCCGAGCAGCGCACCGAGCCTGCTGTCCGGGGTGACCCGCACCGCGTGGGCGCCGAAGGAGCCGGCGGCGGTGTGGTGGCTGTCATTGGCCACGAGGTCAGGCAGGTGCTGGTGCAGGGTCCCCCCGCGGGAGACGTTAAGGATCTGAAGTCCGCGGCAGATGGCCAGGACCGGCATCCCGCGGCCGACGGCCGCGGCCAGCAGGGCGAACTCGGCCGCGTCGCGGCCCGGCTGGAGCGGGCCGGTGCGGCGGTGCGGCGGGGCGCCGTAGGCCGCCGGGTCGATGTCCGCGCCGCCGGACAGCACCAGCGCGTCCAGCCCGGCCGCCGCGTCCGCGATGCCCGGCACCGGCGGCAGCAGCACCGGTACCGCGCCGGCCGCCGTCACCTGGCTGACGTAGTTCATCGCGAGCAGGGCTGCGGTGCGGTCCACCCACCGGCCCCAGCTGGCCGGCTCGGCGTAGCTGCTCAGGCCGATGACCGGCCGGCCGCCGGCCGCGCTCACAACGGGGTCACGTAGGCGCCGGAGATCCCGCCGTCCACCAGGAACGTGGACGCGGTGATGAACGACGCGTCGTCGCTGGCCAGGAACGCGATCGCGGCGGCGATCTCCTCCGGTTCGGCGAACCGGCCCATCGGCACGTGCACCAGGCGCCGGGCGGCCCGCTCCGGGTCCTTGGCGAACAGCTCGCGCAGCAGCGGCGTATTCACCGGGCCGGGGCACAGCGCGTTGACCCTGATGCCCTCCCGGGCGAACTGCACGCCCAGCTCCCGGCTCAGCGACAGCACTCCGCCCTTGGAGGCGGTGTAGGAGATCTGCGAGGTGGCCGCGCCCAGCACCGCGACGAACGAGGCGGTGTTGATGATCGAGCCGCCCGGCTGGCCCCCGGCCACCTGCCGCTGCATGTGCGGGATCACGTACTTGCAGCACAGGTACACCGAGGTGAGGTTCACCTCCTGGACGCGCCGCCAGGCGTCCAGGCCGGTGGTCAGGATGGAGTCGTCGTCCGGCGGGGAGATGCCCGCGTTGTTCACCGCGACGTGGATCCCGCCGTAGGTTTCGGCGACCAGGTCGTACAGCCCGGCGACGGCTTCCTCGCTGGTCACGTCGGTCTGCACGAACAACCCGCCGACCTCGTCCGCGGCCAGCTTGCCGGTCTCCTCGTCCACGTCGGCCACGACCACGGTGGCGCCCTCGGCGGCCAGGCGGCGCGCGCTGGCCAGGCCGATCCCGCTGCCCGCGCCGGTGATCACGGCGACCCGGTCCTGCAGGCGCTGCGTGTGCGTGCTCACTCAGGCTCCTCTATACCGTGCTGTCTAATCAGTGCTGCCTAGTCAGTGGCGATGAAGACGTTCTTCACCTCGGTGAAGGCGTCCAGGGCGTCCGGCCCGAGTTCCCGGCCCAGGCCGGACCGCTTGAACCCGCCGAACGGCGCCGCGTAGCGGACCGACGCGTGCGAGTTCACCGACAGGTTCCCGGTCTCCACCGCGCGGGCCACCCGGATGGCCCGGCCCACGTCCCGGGTCCAGATGGACCCGGACAGGCCGTAGGGCGTGTCGTTGGCGATCGCGATGGCCTCCGCCTCGTCCGCCACCGGGACCACCGTGACCACCGGGCCGAACACCTCCTCGGTGAAGGCCGGGTCGTCCGGGGCCACCGGGGCCAGCACGGTCGGCGGGAACCAGTAGCCGGGCCCGTCCGGCGCGCTGCCGCGGAACGCCACCGGAGCGCCGTCGGGCACGTAGGAGGCCACCCGCGCGCGGTGCTCGGCGGAGATCAGCGGGCCCATCTCGGTGCCCGGGTCACCCGGGTCGCCCACCGCCACTTTCCTGACCGCGGGCTCCAGCAGCTCCATGAACCGGTCGAACACGCTGGCCTGTACCAGGATCCGGGACCGGGCGCAGCAGTCCTGGCCGGCGTTGTCGAACACCGCGTACGGCGCGGTGGCCGCCGCCTTCTCCAGGTCAGCGTCGGCGAACACGATGTTCGCGCTCTTGCCGCCCAGTTCCAGGGTGACCCGCTTGACGCCGCGGGCGCAGTCCGCCATCAGCTGGCTGCCCACCTCGGTGGACCCGGTGAAGACGATCTTGCGGACCGCCTCGTGCTCGACCAGCCGCTGGCCGACCACCGAGCCCTTGCCCGCCAGCACCTGGAACACCCCCTCCGGCAGGCCCGCCTGCTGGGCCAGCTCACCGATCCGGATCGCGGTCAGCGGGGTCCGCTCGGCGGGCTTGGCGATCACCGGGTTCCCGGCGGCCAGCGCCGGGGCCAGGCCCCAGCCGAGGATCGGCATCGGGAAGTTCCACGGCACGATCAGCCCCACGATGCCGACCGGCTCCTTGAACGTCACGTCCAGGCCGCCGGGCACCGGGATCTGCTGGCCGGTCAGCCGCTCCGGCGCCGCCGAGTAGTAGCGCAGCACGTCCGCCACATTGGCCGCCTCCCAGCGGGCCTGGCCGAGCGGATGCCCGGAGCCGGTCACCTCCAGCGCGGCCAGCTCCTCGATGTGCGCGTCGATCACGTCGGCGAACCGGCGCAGCAGCGCGGCCCGGTCGGCCGGCGCGACGGCCCGCCAGCCGGGCTGGGCCGCCACGGCGCGGGCGACCGCCTCGTCGGCCTGCTCCGCGGTGGCCTGGGCGACAGTGGCGACCGCCTGCTCAGTGGCCGGGTTCAGCACGGTGAAGGTGGACATGACGGTGGGTGCTCTCCAGGTATCAGTGGGCGTGGAACTCAGGCTCCGTGGGACTCGGGCTCAGAAGCGCTCGAAGCACCGCTGCAGCTCCCAGTCGGTGACCGCGGCGTCGAACGCCCCGATCTCCACCCGGGCCGCGTTGCCGTAGTGCTCGACCACGTCGCTGCCGAACGCGCCGGTGGCCAGCTCGCTCTTGCGCCACAAGTCCAGCGCGTCCCGCAGCGTGGCCGGCACCCGGGGGCCGGAGTCCCCGTAGGCGTTGCCCGCGAACGCCGCCTCGAGCGGCAGCTCGTGGTCCACCCCGTCCAGGCCGGCCGCGATCATCGCGGCCACCGCCAGGTAGGGGTTGACGTCGCCGCCCGGCACCCGGTTCTCCACCCGGAGCGCCGCGCCGTGCCCGACGAGCCGCAGCGCGCAGGTGCGGTTGTCCACGCCCCAGCGCACCGCGGTGGGGGCGAAGCTGCCCGGCACGTACCGCTTGTAGGAGTTGATGGTCGGCGCGTAGCACAGGGTCAGCTCCGGCAGCGCGGCCAGCTGACCGGCGATGAAGTGCTCGCCGAAGGCGGACAGCCCGTGCGGGCCGTCCCCGGCCATCACCGGGTGGCCGCTGGCGTCCCGGACCGACAGGTGGATGTGGCAGGAGTTGCCCTCCCGGGCGTTCGGCTTGGCCATGAACGTGATGCTCATGCCGTCCGCGTCGGCGATCTCCTTGGCCCCGGTCTTGTAGATCGAGTGGTTGTCGCAGGTGGTCACGGCGTCGGCGTAGCGGAAGGCCATCTCGTGCTGGCCCAGGTTGCACTCGCCCTTGACCGACTCGACCTGGAGCCCGGCACCGGCCATCCCGTTGCGCAGCCGGCGCAGCAGCGGCTCGATCCGGGCGGTGCCCAGGATGGAGTAGTCCACGTTGTAGCTGTTGGCCGGGACCAGGTCGCGGTACCCGGCGGCCTGGGCGGCGGCGTAGGTGCCGTTGAACACGATGAACTCCAGCTCGGTGCCGGCCAGCGCGGTGAGTCCGCGCTGCGCCAGCCGGTCCGTCTGGGCCTTCAGGATCTGGCGGGGCGAGGCCACCACCGGGGCGCCGTCGTGCCAGGTGAGGTCGGCGAGCACCATCGCGGTCGCCTGGTGCCAGGGCACCCGGCGCAGCGTGCTCATGTCGGGCACCATGACGAAGTCGCCGTAACCGTTCTCCCAGGAGGACATCGCGTAGCCGTCCACGGTGTTCATCTCCACGTCCACCGCGAGCAGGTAGTTACAGCCCTCGATGGCGTGGCCGACGACCTCGTCGAGGAAGTAGTCCGCCGCCAGCCGCTTGCCGGCCAGGCGGCCCTGCATGTCGGTGAAGGCGACCACCACCGTGTTGACGATGCCCTCGCCCACCTCCACGCGGAGCTGCTCCAGCGTGAGCATGCCCCGGCGCCTGCTGAGCGAGGTGCCCCCGCGCTGCTTCTCCATGTGCCTCCAGTCCCGGTCCGTCGCCGCTACATCGAGCTATGCCAGTCTCCGTCGCTGCGGCGGTCAGGTCGAGAGTTCCTCCTCGATCGCGGCCAGCTCCTCCGGGCTGCCCTGGACCCGCGGCCCGGTGAACCACTTGCGGGCGGAGGCGAGCCACCAGATCCCCGCGAAGCCGAGGACGACCAGGACCGCCACGACGGTGTAGTTGAAATTGGCCGCGGTGATCGGGCTGACCGTCGGCAGCATGAACAGGATCGTGATGAAGATGACCCAGACGACCGCGATGACGCCGATCGGGGTGCTCCACCGGCCCAGGTGCCAGGGCCCGCGGTTGAATCTGGCCCCCTGGCGCAGCCGCAGGAACGTCGGGGTGACGTACGCGATGTACAGGCCGATGACGGCGATGGAGGTGACCGCGGCGTAGGCGGTCGGGTTCCACAGGTAGGGCAGGCCGAGGATCAGCGCGAAGCCGGCGGCCAGCCAGATCGCGTTGGTCGGCGTCCGGGTGCGGTGGTTGACCTGGTGCCAGAAGCCGGACGCGGGCAGCGCCCCGTCCCGGGAGAACGCATAGATCATCCGGGAGTTGGCGGTCACCGACGACATGCCGCAGAACAGCTGGGCGCCGATCGCGATGAGCAGCAGCAGCTTCCCGGCGGTCACCCCGGCCGCGTCGATGAAGATCTGGGCCGGCGGCACGCCGGTGGCCGAGCCGACCTCGGCCGTGTAGTGCTGGATGGCGAAGGTGACGCCGATCAGCAGCACCCAGCCGGCGAACAGGGACACGATGATGGACATCACGATGCCGCGCGGGCCGCTGCGGGCGGCGGAGTGGGTCTCCTCGGTCATGTGCGCGGACGCGTCGTAGCCGGTGAACGTGTACTGGGCGAGCAGCAGGCCGAGCAGCAGCACGTAGAACGTGCTGTGCCAGCCGGTGTTGTTCACGATGTGGGTGAAGACGAAGCTGGCCGACTGGTGATGCGCGGGCACGATGGCGAGCACCGCGACGATGATCAGCACGCCGAGAATGTGCCACCAGACGCTGATGTCGTTCAGCAGCGCGACCAGCCGGATGCCGAACTGGTTCATGATGCCGTGCAGGAGCAGGACGCCGGCGAAGATCAGGATCGTGACCCAGTGGTAGGTCGGCACGCCCCACTGCAGGTTCAGGAAGGCGTTGATGAAGAAGGCGCAGCCGAAGTCGATGCCCGCGGTCACCGCGACCTGGCCGAGGAAGTTGAACCAGCCGGTGAACCAGGACCAGGCGGCCGCGTTCTTGGGGGGCGCCAGCTTGGCGGACCAGTAGTACAGCCCGCCCGCGGTCGGGAAGCTGGAGCACACCTCGGCCATGGCCAGGCCGACGAACAGGGTCATGATCCCGACGATCGGCCAGCCCCAGACGATGATGGCCGGGCCGCCGGTATTCATGCCGTAGCCGTAGAGGGTCAGGCAGCCGGACAGGATCGAGATGATCGTGAACGAGACGGCAAAGTTGGAGAATCCCGACATCCGCCGGCGCAGTTCCTGGGCGTAGCCCAGCTCGTGCAGCCGCGCTTCGTCCTGGCTGAGCGGCGCCGCTTGCTCATTGACCGCCATGACACAGCTCCTTCATGGTGAACCTGGGAAGTGTAACGAAGCCTGGAAGGCCGGCCCTGCGAACGTGAGGCCGGGCGCGGAGCGGACGCTGGTCTGCCACCCGGGAACCAATGGTCTAGTATCAGACCATTGGCGGATAGAGTGCCCGTGATGTCAAGACCCCCAGCCGGATTTCCCCAGCCAGGCGGCCAGCCCGGTGACCAGCCCAGCACGGTGAGCGCACCACCGCGTGGGCGCGGCGGTGCGGCGTTCCCGGCTGCCTGGCAGGCGTCCCCGGCCCCGGTTCCGGTTCCGGGCGTGGAACTCGCGGCCGTGCTGGGCCCGGTCCGCGGGCAGAACGCCTTCGAGGAGACCGTCGAGCGGCTGCTCACCGTCATCAAGCTGGGCGTCATCGCGCCCGGCGACCGCTTCCCGGCCGAACGCCAGCTGGCCGGGCTGCTTGGCGTCAGCCGGATCACCTTGCGGGAAGCGATCCGTGCGCTCCACCAGGCGGGGTATGTCGAGTCCCGCCGGGGCCGGTTCGGCGGCACCTTCGTCCTGTACACGCCGCCCGCCCCGAGCGCCAAGGAAGTGCGCCGGATCGCCGAGCAGGAAGCCGACAAGATCAGCGACGCGCTGACCTTCCGGATGGCGGTGGAGACCGGCGCCGCGCAGGTGCTGGCGGCCTCGGGCGTGGCGGGGCACGGGCCCCCGATAGGGGACGGCCCCGGGGACGGGCCCGCGGCGGCGGGGGGCGGGCGCACGGTGCTGCTCGGCCGCCTGGCCGCCGTCAACGGCGCCGGGCTGGAGGACTACCGCCGGATGGACACCCTGTTCCACCTGTGCATCGCGGAACTCACCGGGTCCAGCCTGCTCGCGGCGGCCTGCGCGGATGCCCGGGTCCGGCTCAACGACCTGCTCAACGCGATCCCGTTGCTGCAGCGCAACATCGATCACACGGCCGCGCAGCACACCGCGATCGTGGAGGCCATCCTGGCCGGTGACACCCGGCGGGCGCAGCAGGCCGTGGCCGAGCACCTGGACGGCACGGCGGCCCTGCTCCGCGGTTTCCTGGAATGACGCCCGGCCGGGCAGCATCCGCTGTCAAGAGGGGAACCCCGTGTCATTGCTCGTGATTCCCACGATGACCGGGCTAATCCGGAACCGCCACACTGATGGCGTGTCACCCGGCGCCGACCGCCACCGGACCAGGGACATGATCACTCTTAGATGACTGGGCTGGAGGCGAGGACCGGTGGGGGGAGGCCCAGTGGGGGGGACAATCACATGGCGCCGCCTCTCCTCCAGCCCTTTTTAGTGCGGCAGCCGCCGCGGCGGTTTCAGTTCCCGGGATCGGCGGAACGGAGGAAGGTGAGCACCGCGCGGACACGGTTGTTCTCAGTGTCGCTCTGGGCCAGTCCCAGCTTAGTGAAGACACTGGTCACGTGAGTTTCGACGGTACGGGCGCTCAGGAACAGTTCCTTTGCTATCCCCAGGTTGGAGCGGCCCTCTGCCATGTGCCGGAGCACCGCGCGTTCGCGTTCATTGAGAGTGTCGATCTTGCTTGGCTTCCGGTTCCGCTGCAGCAGGCGCCGCACGATGGTCGGGTCGATGACCGTTTCACCCGCGGCGACCCTGGCCAGGTTGTCCATGAGGCCACCCGCGTCTGTGACGTTGTCTTTCAGCAGATAGCCGACGCCGGTGCGCACCGTCTCGAGCAACTGGCTCGCGTATCCGGTTTCCGCGTAGGTGGACAGGACGAGAATGCCGACCTGCGGGTAAAGACCACGTAGCTCGCGTGCCGTGCGGATGCCCTCGTCGGTGAAGGATGGAGGCATCCGGATGTCGAGAATGACCGCATCGGGCGGGCTGGCCCTGATGGCCGCGAGCAGTTCTGTGCCTGACGGCACACTGGCGGTCACCTGGGCGCCGGATGCCTCGAGGAGGAGCGCCAGGCTGCTGCGGAACAGCCCGGAGTCCTCGGCGATCGCTAGCCGCATGGGATTCTCAGCATGAGGCGCGTTCCCTGGCCGGGCGGGCTGTCGATGGTGACCTCCCCGTCGAGCGTGCTGACGCGGTCGATGATGTTGGCGAGACCCCGGCCGGCCTCGTCAACTGGTGTGATGCCACCGATGCCGTCGTCGGCAATCTCCATGTCCAGCCGTGAGTCCCCGATGCTGACCGTCACCGTCGCGCTGTCCGCTCCAGCATGCTTCACAACGTTTGCCAGCGCCTCGCAGGCGGCGAAGTAAAGAGTCGCCTCCACGGCAGCGCCGATCCTGGACGTGGGGGCGGTCACCCGGACCGGCAACGGAAGCCGCTCGGCGACCGCTTCCAGCGCGGCGGCCAGGCCCTCCTGGGACAGCAGCGCCGGGTGGATCCCATGCGCCAGGTCACGGAGCTCGGCCAGGACGTCCTTGAGCCCGTCACGGGCCTGGCCGAAGGCAGCGGTCGCCTGCTGGTCGGTGGTCCTCGTCATCGCGGTCGTGAGGCGGGCAGTGATGCTCAGCAGGTGCTGCTGCACGCCATCATGCAGATCACGCTCAAGGCGCCGCCGCTCCGCCAGTTCGGCCTCGATGATGCGCGTCCGCGACGCGCGGACCTGCTCGAGCTTCTCCCGCGCCGCCTTCGCCTGGAGCTGGGCATTCTTCAGCGCCAGCCCACTGGTCTGTACTGCGGCATCGAAGAATCCCCGGTACCTGGCCAGGGCCGGATCGGCGATGACGACCGCGATCGGCATTCCTCCCTCGGTACGGATGAACTCGATCAGGCGCTCCTGCGGCCGCACGTCCAGTGCCTGCACGGCCAGGCGCGCGTCGCGGTCACTGCCAGTCACCGCTGCGGCACCGTCGCCGGCCGGCGACGGGCTGGGGGTGGACAGGTCGAGAAGGTCCAGGGTGGGGTCATGAAGGGTGCTGCGCAGCGCATGGCGCACCGCGCTGACGTCAGCGCCAGCCGAGATCTGAGCGGTCAGCCCGGTGATATTCCGGAGCAGCAGCGCACGCTGTACCACCGCGGCCAGGAATGCAAGCGGTACCACCAGGTCCACCGCGCTTTCCGCCAGGTACGCGCCATTGGGGGTGGTGCTGAGGCTTACCAGCATCTGCGCCACGGCTGACGCGCTTGCTGCGATCACCGCGGTGATGCCGGCCACGATGATGGGTGCGATGACAATGCGGTCCAGGCCCCTGGTTCGCATGAGGCGCAGCACCAGGAGCACCAGCAGTGTCACGCCGAGGAGTCCCTCGCCGGCGTTGACCACGTAGTTAAAGACGTCGGTTAACCGCTGGTCGGGTATCAACGCGGGCCACCACCAGGAGGCAGGACCGCCATTCCAGTGCGCGGTTGACGTGACGGCAATCAGCGTGCGGCCGACCAGCATCCAGCCAGTCAGCACGATAAGGTAAACCCGCTGATATCTCAATAGCGCGGAATTAGGGTAGCGCAGCAGTGCCCAGGCACCGAAAAGGCGGTCCACCCCGCCGAACACGAGGCCGTAGGCTGGCCAGGGGCCATTCCAGGCATCGATGAAGTTGACCGAGCGGAATACTCCGGCGAGCATGAGCGCCCAGGCCGCGCCACGCTGGCCCGGTTCTTTGCGGAGCATCAACCCGGTGAAGACGAAGACCAGGGAGACGGTCAGGTTAACCGTGGCGAGCGCGGCGGCGTGTATCCACAGCGGCCCCTGGACAACCGCGCAGAAGCACCCAGCAGCGACGAGAGCGGCCGCGTTCCCCAGCCACGAACGGCGGCCACGCCACGCTAAGGACGGGCCGGACTGCCACGTCGCGCCCGGGCCGCCCAGCGCGCCGCTACGCCAGATCCTGCTCGCGGGTAGTGGGAGAAGGGTAGCGCGCATCCCGATCCGAATGTCTGGAGGTAGGTCACGGACAGTCATATGCCGAGGGCTACTGACAGGCAGCGGCAAGCGTATCAGTTGCGTCACCGAATAGGGCTGGCTGTCAAGTTCCGCCCGCTGGAGCCGCGCTAAATGTCAAGAGGAGAGTCCGGTCACCGCCTTGGTGATTCCCCCGGCGCTGGCCGGGCGCTGGCACAGCGCCACGTGCCTGCAGCCAGGCGGCACCATGGGCGGTCCCGCCAGGCGGGCCGGGAGCCGCGCCGGGCCCGATTTGCCGGGAACCGGGGGGCCGGAGTGGAGACCTGGAAGTATTTACGCCACAATGATGTTGTGAAAAGCATGGGACAGGTACGCGCCGACCCAGGCACCGCACCCGGTGCCGGCCTTGGCGTGCCTGCCCAGGCCGGGATCCAGGCGGGATCCGAGCGCGGCACGAGGGCCCAGATCGCCCGGCTGATCCTGGAGAACGGGCCGGTCACCGCGGCCGGGCTGGGCACCCGGCTGAACCTCACGCCCGCGGCGGTGCGCCGTCACCTGGACAACCTGC
The DNA here is from genome assembly GCA_963829725.1 of uncultured Actinomycetes bacterium. Classification (GTDB taxonomy): domain Bacteria; phylum Actinomycetota; class Actinomycetes; order Streptosporangiales; family Streptosporangiaceae; genus RYN-230. The sequence continues at coordinate 180,521 of CAWHJW010000009.1, forward strand.
TGGCCGGCGGGATGATCGAGACCCGCACCGCGCGCCGCCCGGCCAGCCGGGGCCGCGGCCGCCCGGCCAAGCTGTTCGCGATCACCGACGTGGGCCGGAGCGCGTTCGAGCATACCTACGACGACCTGGCCACCAGCGCGCTGCGGTTCCTGGCCGAGGTGGCCGGGCCGGGGGCGGTGGCCGAGTTCGCCCGGCGGCAGGTCGCCGACCTGGAAAAGCGGTACCGCCCGGTGGTGGCAGCCGCGGTACCAGGCGAGCAGGTCGCCGTGCTGGCCGAGGCGCTGTCCGCGGACGGCTACGCCGCATCCGCCACCCGGGCCCCCACCGCGGACCCGGCGCAGGACGCGGAGCCCGGGACCGCCGGGAAGCCGCCCGCTGGCGAGCAGCTCTGCCAGCACCACTGCCCGGTGGCGCACGTGGCCGCCGAGTTCCCGCAGCTGTGCGAGGCGGAGACCGAGGCGTTCGCCCGGCTGCTCGGCACCCCGGTGCAGCGGCTGGCCACGATCGCCCGCGGGGACGGCATCTGTACCACCCACGTCACCGCGCCCGCCCTGCTGCACAACCCGGCGCTGCACAACCCGGCGCTGCACAACCCGGCCCAGCCAGTGCAGGACACCATCACGACATCACGACCGGAGGCATCTGGCGTATGACCACGACCACGCACGAAGGCATTGAGGGCCTCGACCGCTACCGGTTCGGCTGGGCCGACTCGGACGTGGCTGGTGCCGCCGCCCGCCGCGGCCTGTCCGAGGAGGTCGTCCGGGACATCTCGGCGAAGAAGAACGAGCCCGAGTGGATGCTGGACCTGCGCCTGCGGGGCCTCAAGCTGTTCCACCGCAAGCCCCTGCCCACCTGGGGCGGGGACCTGTCCGGGATCGACTTCGAGAACATCAAGTACTTCGTCCGGTCCACCGAGAAGCAGGCGGCGACCTGGGACGATCTGCCCGCGGACATCAAGAGCACCTACGACAAGCTGGGCATCCCCGAGGCCGAGAAGCAGCGGCTGATCGGGGGCGTGGCCGCCCAGTACGAGTCCGAGGTGGTCTACCACAAGATCCGCGAGGACCTGGAGGAGAAGGGTGTCCTCTTCCTGGACACCGACACCGCGCTGCGCGAGCACCCGGAGAAGTTCCAGGAGTACTTCGCCACCGTGATCCCGCCGGGTGACAACAAGTTCGCCGCGCTGAACACGGCCGTGTGGTCCGGCGGCAGCTTCATCTACGTGCCCAAGAACGTGCACGTGGAGATCCCGCTGCAGGCCTACTTCCGGATCAACACGGAGAACATGGGCCAGTTCGAGCGGACGCTGATCATCGTGGACGAGGGTGCCTACGTGCACTATGTCGAGGGCTGCACCGCGCCGATCTACAAGTCCGACTCGCTGCACTCCGCGGTGGTCGAGATCATCGTCAAGCCGGGCGCGCGCTGCCGGTACACCACGATCCAGAACTGGTCGGCCAACGTGTACAACCTGGTCACCAAGCGCGCGGTGGCGCAGGCCGGAGCGACCATGGAGTGGGTCGACGGCAACATCGGCTCCAAGCTCACCATGAAGTACCCGGCCGTGTACCTGATGGGCGAGCACGCCAGGGGCGAGACGCTCTCGGTGGCCTTCGCCGGCGAGGGGCAGCACCAGGACGCCGGGGCCAAGATGGTGCACATGGCGCCGAACACGTCGTCCAACATCGTGTCCAAGTCGGTGGCCCGGGCCGGCGGCCGCACCTCCTACCGCGGCCTGATCCAGGTGGCCGAGGGGGCGACGCACTCCAAGTCCACCGTCAAGTGTGACGCGCTGCTGGTGGACATGATCAGCCGGTCGGACACCTACCCGTACGTAGACGTGCGCGAGGACGACGTGGAGATGGGCCACGAGGCCAGCGTCTCCAAGATCTCCGATGACCAGCTGTTCTACCTGATGAGCCGGGGCATGACCGAGGACGAGGCGGCGGCCACCATCGTCCGCGGCTTCGTCGAGCCGATCGCCCGCGAGCTGCCGATGGAGTACGCGCTCGAGCTGAACCGGCTGATCGAGCTCCAGATGGAGGGGGCGGTCGGCTGATGACGGCGCTCCAGGGGGCGGTCGGGTCCGGCGCCCCGGTCTCCCGGCTGCACGAACGCCGGTCGTTCGAGGTGGCCGATTTCGGAGTCCCTACCGGACGTGAGGAGGAGTGGCGGTTCACCCCGCTGCGCAGGCTCCGCTCTTTGCATGCCGAGGTGCCCCTGCAGGCCGGCAAGGTTGCGGTCGAAGCCGATGCCGCCCCGGGTGTCACCGCTGTGCGTGCGCAACGCGGTGACCCCCGGACCGGCACCGCCTTTGTCCCGGGGGACCGGGTGAGTGCGCGGGCCTTCGCCTCGTTCGGCGAAGCAACCATTGTCACGGTCCCGCCCGATGCGGACGTGCTGGAGCCCACCGTGATTGCGGTGCGGGGTGAGAGCACGGAGGGGGCGGCCTTCGGGCACACCGTCGTCGAGGTGGGACATAACGCACGTGCCGTCGTGGTCCTTGACCACAGTGGCTCGGCCACTTATGCGGATAATGTCGAGTTCATCGTCGGGAATGGTGCCTCGCTGTCGGTCGTGACCGTACAGGACTGGGCGGACGATGCCGTGCACCTCAGCTCGCACCACGCGAAGGTCGGGCGGGACGCGTGGTTCAGCCACACGGCGGTGTCGCTGGGCGGGGGCGTGGTCCGGCTGGCGCCGTCGGTGGGCTACGCCGGACCGGGCGGGGACGCCCAGCTGCTCGGCCTGTACTTCGCGGACGCCGGGCAGCACCTGGAGCACCGGCTGTTCGTGGACCACAGCCAGCCCCGCTGCCGCAGCCGGGTCGAGTACAAGGGTGCCGTGGCGGGCTCGACCGCGCGGTCGGTGTGGATCGGCGACGTGCTGATCCGCCCGCAAGCCGTCGAGACCGATACCTATGAACGCAACCGCAACCTGCTGCTGACCGAGGGCGCCCGCGCGGACTCCGTGCCGAACCTGGAGATCCTGACCGGGGAAGTGGTCGGCGCCGGGCACGCGAGCACCACGGGGCGGCTGGAAGAACAGCACCTGTTCTACCTGATGGCCCGGGGCATCCCGGAGCCCGAGGCGCGGCGGCTGGTGATCCGCGGCTTCTTCGGCGAGCTGATCGCCAAGATCGAGGTGGCCGCGCTGCGCGACCGGATCACCGCCGCCATCGAAGCCGAGCTCGCGGAGCGGCCATGAGCGAGGCGACCGGGACGTACGTGCGGGTGTGCTCACTGGCGGACATCGCCGACCCGGGCGCGATCGGGGTCGAGATCGGCGACCTGCCGGTCGCCGTGGTGCGGTCCGGCGGCGAGGTGTTCGCGCTGCGCGACGTCTGCTCACACGAGGAAGTGCCGCTGTCCGAGGGCGACGTCTACGACCACACGCTGGAATGCTGGCTGCACGGTTCCTGCTTCGACCTGCGCACCGGTGCGCCCACCGGGCCGCCGGCCACCCGGCCGGTGCCGGTCTACCCGGTGAAGGTCGAGGGGGACGACGTCTACGTGGCGATCCCGGCCGGCCCGGTCAACTGACGACTACCTGATTGGCGGAGGATATAGCGAATGGCCACTCTTGAGATCCGCGACCTGCACGTGAGCGTGGAGGGCTCCGCGGGTACCGGCGCGGGCGCCGGCGAGAGCCAGGAGATCCTGCGCGGCGTCGACCTGGTGGTGAAGGACGGGGAGACCCACGCCATCATGGGGCCGAACGGCTCCGGCAAGTCCACCCTCGCCTACGCGATCGCCGGGCACCCCAAGTACCGGGTCACCCAGGGCTCTGTCACCCTGGATGGCGAGGACGTGCTGAGCATGAGCGTGGACGCCCGCGCCCGGGCCGGCCTGTTCCTGGCCATGCAGTACCCGGTGGAGGTGCCCGGGGTCACCGTGTCCAACTTCCTGCGCACCGCGGTGACCGCGGTGCGCGGCGAGCCGCCCAAGATCCGGGTGTTCCTCAAGGAGATGCAGGAGGCGATGAAGGCGCTGTCCATCGACCCCGCCTTCGCCCAGCGCAACCTCAACGAGGGCTTCTCCGGCGGGGAGAAGAAGCGGCACGAGATCCTGCAGCTCGAGCTGCTCAACCCGAAGTTCGCGATCCTCGACGAGACCGACTCCGGGCTGGACATCGACGCGCTGCGGGTGGTGTCCGAGGGGATCAACCGGTTCAGCGCCCAGCCCGGGCACGGGGTCCTGCTGATCACCCACTACACCCGGATCCTGCGGTACGTGCAGCCGGACTTCGTGCACGTGTTCGTGGGCGGCCGGATCGTGGACGAGGGCGGCCCCGAGCTGGCCGACACCCTGGAGGCCGAAGGCTACGAGAAGTGGATCAAGGCCGCCGCGGGAGCCGTGGCATGACCCTGGACGTGCCGCGGATCCGCAAGGATTTCCCGATCCTGGACCGGACGGTCCGGGACGGACGGCCGCTGGCCTACCTGGACAGCGCGAACACCTCGCAGAAGCCGCGCCAGGTCATTGACGCGCTCACCGAGTTCTACGAGCGGCACAACGCCAACATCCACCGGGCCAGTCACCAGCTCGGCGAGGAGGCCACCGCCGCCTACGAGGGCGCCCGGATCAAGGCGGCCCAGTTCATCGGCGCGGCGGACGAGGCCGAGGTGGTGTTCACCAAGAACGTCTCCGAGGGCATCAACCTGGTCGCCTACGCGATGGGCAACGCTAGTGCGGGCCAGTCCGGCGGAACCGGGGAGCGCTTCCGGCTCGGGCCCGGTGACGAGATCGTCATCACCGAGATGGAGCACCACTCCAACATCGTCCCGTGGCAGCTGCTCTGCCAGCGCACCGGGGCGACGCTGCGCTGGTTCGGGGTGACCGAGGACGGCCGGCTGGACCTGTCGGGAATCGACGGCCTGATCACCGAGCGGACCAAGCTGGTCGCCCTGGCCCACCAGTCCAACGTGCTCGGCACCATCAACCCGGTCCGCGACATCGCCGACCGGGCGCATGCGGCGGGCGCGCTGATGCTGGTGGACGCGGCCCAGTCGGTGCCGCACATGCCGGTGGACGTGCAGGCACTGGGGGCGGACTTCCTCGGCTTCACCAGCCACAAGATGTGCGGGCCGACCGGCATCGGGGTGCTGTGGGGACGCCGCGAGCTGCTCGAGGAGATGCCGCCGTTCCTCGGCGGCGGGGAGATGATCGAGAGCGTCTGGATGGACCACTCGACGTTCGCGCCGCCGCCGCACAAGTTCGAGGCCGGGACCATGCCGATCGCCGAGGCGGCCGGCCTGGACGCGGCCATCGGCTACCTCACCGAGACCGGCCTGGACGCGATCCGGGCGCACGAGCAGGATCTGGTCCGCTACGCGCTCGGCGCGCTCGGCGAGGTGGACGGGCTGCGGGTGCTCGGGCCGGCCGACCCGGCCAGCCGGGGCGCGGCCGTCTCCTTCACCGTGGACGAGGTGCACCCGCACGACATCAGCCAGGTGCTGGACGAGAACGGGGTGGCGGTCCGGGCCGGGCACCACTGTGCCTGGCCGCTGCACCGCCGGTACGGAATAACGGCCAGCACGCGCGCGTCGTTCTACCTGTACAACACGACGGCGGAGGTGGACGCCCTGGTGGCTGGGATACGGCAGGCACAGCATTTCTTCGGCCGGGCCTGATGACGCAGCTGGAGTCGCTGTACCAGGAGGTCATCCTCGACCACTACCGGCACCCGCAGCACAAGGGGCTCCGGGAGCCGTTCGACGCCGAGGTGCACCACGTCAACCCGCTGTGCGGGGACGAGGTGACGCTGCGGGTGGCCCTCAAGGACGCCGGCGGTGAGCCGGTGGTCGCCGACGTGTCCTACGACGCGCTGGGCTGCTCGATCAGCCAGGCGAGCGCGTCGGTGATGAGCGAGCTGATCATCGGCAAGACCGTGCCGGAGGCGATGGCGCTGGCCGAGGAGTTCCTGCGGCTGATGCAGTCGAAGGGGCAGGCCGAGCCGGACGAGGCAGTGCTGGGCGACGGGGTCGCGTTCGCCGGCGTGGCGAAATACCCGGCCCGGATCAAGTGCGCCCTGCTGGGCTGGATGGCCTGGAAGGACGCCACCGCGCAAGCGCTGGAGGAGCAGACATGACTGATGACGCCGATACCGGCGGCCCCCTGCTGGTGATCACCCCGGAGACGGAGGACCTGGTCGAGGCCCTCCGTGACGTGGTCAACCCCGAGCTGGGCGTGAACGTGGTCGACCTCGGGCTCATCTACGGGGTGACGCTGGACGAGGACAAGAGCCTGACCATCGACATGACGCTGACCAGCGCGGCCTGCCCGCTCACCGACGTCATCGAGGACCAGGCCCGGTCGGCCCTCGACGGCCTGGTGACCGATTTCCGGATCAACTGGGTGTGGCTGCCGCCGTGGGGCCCGGAGAAGATCACCGACGACGGCCGCGAGCAGTTGCGCGCCCTCGGCTTCAACGTCTGAGACCGGCTCACCAGGAAGTGACCGGCTCCCCGGGGTAGCGGCCCTCCATGGCCGCGATGTTCATGGCGACCCGGTAGGCCATGGCCCGCTGCCCGGCGGCCTGGCGGGCCGGGTCGCCGCGCCACGCGGCCAGCGCCGGGTCGGTCAGGGCCCGGCCGAACGCGAACGTCAGCGGCCAGATGTGCGGCAGCGACTGCATCCGGGCCAGGATCTCGGTGGCCCGCTCCGGCGGCTCGCCGCCGGACGGGAAGGCCACGCCGGCCAGCATGACGGGCACGCCGCCCAGGGCCCGCACGGTCGCCCCGGCGATGTCCCCGGCGGTGGCCTGGACGCCGGCCTGGCGGCCGGGCAGCGCCATGTTCGGCATCAGCACGACCGCGCCCGGGTCCACCGCGTAATCGTGCAGCTCGCTCATCACCGCCGCCAGCATGAGCGACGTCACCATCTCGCACCGCCCGGCTGAGTGGGTGCCCTCGGCGGTGATCTCGGGCTGGACCACCGGGACCAGCCCGGCCTCCTGGCACGCCGCCACGTAACGGCCCAGGGCCTGGGCGTTGGCCCGGACCGCCACGGGGGAGGGCGTGCCCGGGCCGATCCGCAGCACGGCCCGCCAGACCGCGAACGCCGCGCCGTGGCGGGCGCAGGCGTCCAGCCGGGCGGGCAGCCCGTCCAGGCCCTCGGTGATCGTCTCGGTGTGCGTGCCCGGCAGCGGCTGGCGGCCGGTGTCCACCCGCACCCCGGTCAGCAGCCCCGCGTCGGCGGTGGCCGCCGGGAAGGTCCGGCCATCGCGCAGCCGCTGGCCCAGTGTCTCCTCGGCCAGGATCACCCCGGTCAGGCCGGCGGCCAGCCCAGGCGTGGTGACCAGCAGTTCCCGGAACGCCCGGCGGTACTCCGCGGTCGGCGGCAGGCCCGCCGCGGCGAGCCGTGCGGACATGGTGGTGGCGCCATGCCCGGCGGCCAGGATGCCTCTGGGCGGCGCCACCAGTGCCGCGGCCCTCGCCACCAGTGCGTCCACCTGCTGACGGTAGGTGCCGGCGGGCGCGGCTGCATCCCCCGTCCGGGGGGCCGGGCCGGGGGAGTGCCACCTGGTATCTCCCCAGCCGGGGGGAGGCGCGGGCCGGGCCGGCCAGCCTAGCCTGGCAGCCTGACCTGCAGAGTAAACCGGAGGCGAGCGCACTGATGCCCGACAAGCTGATGCGGCTGCGGCGCAGTGAGGCGGCGCCGGAGCCACCCCGCCCGGTGATGCTGGCCATCGCCGGGGATAGCGCGGCCGGCAAGACCACGCTCACCAGGGGCATCGCCGAGGCGCTGGGGCCGGACCGGGCCACCGCACTGTGCGTGGACGACTATCACCGTTACGACCGGTCCGAGCGGCGCGGCGTGCCGTTCACCGTGCTCGACCCGGCCTGCAACTACATCGACATCATGGAGCAGCACCTGCAGCTGCTGGCGCTGGGGCGGCCCATCCTCAAGCCGGTCTACGACCACTCGACCGGCACGCTGACCCGGCCGGTGCTGGTGGAGCCCCGCGAGTTCGTCATCGTCGAGGGCCTGCTGCCGCTGCACACCAAGCTGGCCCGGGCCTGCTTCGACATCGCCGTGTACCTCGACCCGCCGGAAGAGATCCGCCGGGAGTGGAAGCTCAAGCGGGATTGCGCCGACCGCGGCTACACCCCGGGGCAGGTGCTCGCCGAGCTGGACCGCCGCGAGCCGGACTCGGCCGCCTTCATCCGCCCGCAGCGGCAGTGGGCGGACATTTCGGTCAGGTTCGCGCCGGCGGCTGGCCACAACGCGCCGGCCGGGACGCCGCTGTCCGCGGAGATCCTGCTCCGGCCGACCATCGGGCACCCGGAACTGGCCCACGTGCTGTCCGACGACGACCGCCGGACCGTGCACCTGCGGCTGATCCGGGACAGCGACGGCAAACCGGTGGACGCGCTGCACGTGCACGGGTACGCGCCGCGGGAGGACAGCGCGGTCGTGGAGAAGGCGATCTGGGAGCAGCTGTCGGTGAGCCAAGACGGTGGCACGCGGCCCAGCATGCTGCCCGAGATGCTGGGCGAGTACGCGCCGGGCAAGCGCAGCGAGCCGCTGGCCATTGCGCAGTTGCTGCTGCTGTGGCACTTGCTGGAGGCGGGCCGGTGACTCTGCTAGCCCGGGGGGACGACCCCCCGGAACCCCCCGACATCTCACCCCGTGGCGGCAACCCGCCGTAATCCCACGTGCCTCGCTGGCTCGGAGGGGACACGCCCCCGGCGCGCCCCGCCTCGCCAGCGAGGCGGGTACCGTTCCGGGCATGGACAGCCTGACGCCCGGGCCGATGCGGGTGGTCATCATCGACGACCACCAGATGGTGCTGGACGGCCTGAAAGCGATGCTGGCGCCGTACGCCGACCAGGTGCTCGTGGCCGGCGAGTCCAGCGACCCGGTCACCGCGCTGCGGGTGGTGGCCGCGGCGGAGCCGGACGCGGTGCTGCTGGACGTGCGGCTGAACGGGACCAGCGGGCTGGACCTGTGCGCGGAGATCCTCCGGGTGCGGCCCGGCTGCAAGGTGGTGTTCCTCACCGTCTACGACGACGAGCAGTACCTGTTCCAGGCGCTCCGGGTCGGCGCCGCGGGCTTCCTGCTCAAGCGGATCCGGGGCAGCGAGCTGGTGGACTACCTGCGCCGGATCTGCGCCGGCGAGGTGCTCATCGACCCGAGCCTGGCCGGGCGGGTGGCGCTGTCCGCCGCCCGGCTGCGCAGCGGCGAGTTCTGGCCCGGCGCTCACCTGGGCCTGACCCAGCGGGAGAGCGAGGTGCTCTCGCTGCTGGTGTCCGGGCTGTCCAACCGGGCCATCGCCATGAAGCTGGTGGTCAGCGAGGAGACGGTGAAGACCCACTCCCGGGGCATCTACCGCAAACTCGGCGTGTCCGACCGGGCCGGCGCGGTCGCCGTGGCGCTGCGCGAGGGGGTCTTCCATTGACCGTGGGCCGGCTCGGCGGTGCCGACGCGGAACGGGAAGCCCAGCTGCTGTCCCGGGTCATCGAGACCATCTCGGCCGGCCTGGACCTGGACCTGATGCTGGCGGGCATCGCCCAGCTGGTCACCGAGACCACCCAGACCGACGTCTGCTTCGTGCACCTGCTGGATGAGCGGGGCCGCAAGCTCGAGCTGCGCGGCGCGACGCCGCCGTTCGACACCATGGTGGGCCAGGTCGAACTGGCCCTCGGCGAGGGCGTGGCCGGCTGGGTCGCCGGGCACATGCAGCCCGTCGTCATCGTGGACAACAAGACCGCGGACCCGCGCTACCGGTACATCCCGGCGCTGCGCGGCGAGGAGTACACCTCCATGGTCTCGGTACCAGTGGTGACCCCGCTTGGCCACCTGGTGGGCGTGCTGAATGTGCATACCAGGCAGCGGCGCGAGTTCACCCAGGCCGATGTGGAGCTGCTCCGCTCGGTGGCGGGCCTGGTGGCCGGGGGGATCGAGAACGCCCGGCTGCACCGGCGGCTGGCGGACCGCGAGGAGGCGCTGGAACGGTTCGCCGAGCGGATGGTGGAGTGGTCAGAGCATGAGCGGCGGCGGCTGGCCGGGGAGATCCACGACGGGATCAGCCAGCGCATCGTCAGCCTGTTCTTCCACCTGTCGGCGGCCGCCGATGCCATCCCGGGCGCGCCGGAGGTGGCTGCCGAGCAGGTGGCCCGGGCCCAGGAACTGGCCGCGGCGGCGCTGGACGAGACCCGCTCGGCCATCGCCGGGCTGCGCCCTCCGGTCCTGGACGACCTGGGCCTGGCGGCCAGCCTGGAGAGCCTGGGCCATTCCTTCCCGACCCTGGACGTGCAGGTGGACGCGGCCGAGCTGAACATGGCCGAGCATGCCGAGACGGCCGTCTACCGGACCGCCCAGGAGGCGCTGCAGAACGTGGCCAAGCATGCCGACGCCAGCTCGGTGCGGGTCCGGCTGTTCCGTCAGGGCAGCCGGGCCGTGCTGGAGGTGGCCGACGACGGCACCGGCTTCGACATGGACGCGCCGGGCAGCCCCGGGCCGACCGGGCTCGGCCTGTCCGGGATGCGGGAACGGGCGGAACTGCTCGGTGGCCGCCTCGACCTGTCCGCCGCCCCCGGCCGCGGCACCACGGTCCGGCTGACTATCCCATTCCTGCCGGCCGCGCAGGCTCCGGGCTCACCGACCTGATCCGGGAGCCGTCCTCGGTTCATCCGAAGTGCCTAGCCTGGCTACCGCAAACGTATTACCCCCGGCGCTAATCACCTCTGTACGCTGTAGGAGCAACATCGGGAAAGGCTGCAACAGGCTCTTTTCCGATGCGCTATGCGTGCGCGCGGATTCGGAGTCATGCGGCTCTCCGCACGGTTCCGGGAATAGTGCGCCCTGCACTGTGATCTAAATCCCGATTCCTGTCCCATTCTGGGGCGCTGACCATGAGCTGAACCCTGCCGTGACGATCCTGCCCGCCGTCCGCGCAAGACTCATCTCAATTGCCTAGCCCGGCTACCGCAAACGTATTACCTTCCCCGCTAATCATCCGCCTAATCTGTAGTAAGCAGCATCGGGAAAGGCAAGGGGGACCCGCGATGACGCTTGTAAAGAGCATCGAAGAAAGTCGGGGAACCCGATCCCGCGAAGACGATGCCCTGGCCACCTGCCAGGGGAGGCGCGGTGCTGGAGTGACCGTTACCGCACTGGTGCCAGCTCATAACGAGGAGCCATCCATCGCAGCGACGATCAAGTCACTGCAGAACCAGACCCGGGTCCCGGATTCGATCACTGTCATGTGCGACAACTGCACCGACCGGACGGCGGAAATTTCCCTGGGGATGGGCGTGAACGTCATGCATTCCGTGGACAACACCGGGCGCAAGGCCGGGGCCATGAACCAGGCGCTGGCGATCCTGCTGCCCCCGCTGGGCGACGAGGACATTGTTCTCTGCATGGATGCTGACACGGAAATTGACCCCGACCTGATCCGCAACGCAGCGCGGCATTTCGCGCAGACCGAGCACCTCGGCGCAGTCTCGTCAAATCACCTGGTGCGCAAGACCGCCAACCTGATGGAGCTGCTGCAGGCGATGGAATACGAGCGTGACCGCAGGTTCATCGGGCGACGCAAGGGCAAGTTCGGCTGCATGACCGGCATGGCCGCGCTCTACAAGGTGGCGGCGCTGCGGGAAGTAATCGCCAGCAGTTATGGTGACGGGACAGTCTACGACCCCAGCAACTGGACTGAAGACTGGAAACTGACCATTGCGCTGAAGCACCTTCGGTGGAACATGGTCCGGCCGCAAGACTGCCTGGCCTCCACCGTCCCCGTGTCCACCGTCAAGGGACTGTACATCCAGCGCGAGCGCTGGGCGCGCGGCTACCTCCAGACACTGTGCCAGTTCGGGCTGACCCGGTGGACCGCGATCCCGTGGTTTAAGCAGCTGGGACTGTTCTGGTCAATGTTCACCAGGATTCTCATCCTGGTGCTGCTGGGAATCGTTATGGCAAGCGGTCACCATATCATCAGCCTCTGGATGCTCCCGGTTGCGGTCATCCTCGCGGCGGACAGCGTGAACACGGTGTACCCGGCCGGCTGGAAAGCTGTCGCTGTGGCCCTGATCTTCCCCATAGAGATCACATATTCGTGGCTGATAACAGCGGCCATCTGTGCCGGCTACTTCAAGCACCTTACGGGTGCTGGCGCAAACGACACATGGCAACGTGTGAGGAGTTGAATCAACATGTATGGACACGGCGTTACTGGCGGGGGACTAGCCTCGCTGCCTATCACGGGCGCGACCGGAAGCCTCTGGCTGATCGCGATATCAGTTCTTGTGATCAGCCTGGGTTTCGCGCTCACCCGATTCATCCCGAAGCGGGTGCGCTGATCTGGGGCGCCGGCTGGCCCTCTTAGCCCGGCTGGCCGCCGTCTGAAGGAATGAGTGTCATGAAGAATATGCTGATTCGTACAGTGCTGGCCCTGGCTGCAGTGGCCGGCCTGGTAACGCTGTCGATCATGTCATTCATCGGCGTCGAGGCCGCCACGGCGTCAGCCCCGGCCGTCTCGACGCTCGCCGCCTCTGGCGTCACCGCTACCACCGCCACCTTCAACGGGACCGTCAACCCGAACGGGCTGGCTACCACAGTGTGGTTCCAGTGGACGCCGACGGACGGGGGCACCAGCACGGTCTCCGTACTCCCGGCAGGGACGACGGCCAAGCCCGTGTCTGTGACGATCACGGGCCTGCAGCCAAGCAAGGCGTACCAGTACAAGATCGTCGCCGCCAACTCCAAGGGGCAGAAGTCAGGATCCCTGGCGAAGCCCACGACCCTGGCCACCGCGCCGACACCACCATCACCACCAACAGCTGACAAGACTCTCTACCTGACCTTCGATGATGGCCCCACGGCGGGCTACACAACCCAGGTACTGGCTTACCTGAACGCGGCCCGAGCGCACGCGACATTCTTCGAGATCGGGCAGAGCACGTACACGAATTCGGGGATGTGCCCCGGCACCGCTTCCTACGCCACGTGCCTGGCGAATGCGGGAAACTCGTCCTATGGCAATTACGGCCTGATGAAGCAGATCGTGGCCGACGGCGACCAGGTGGGGACGCATACCTGGGATCACCCCGCGTTCAACACACTGACCGACGCGCAGGCCACTGCCGAGATATCGCAGGCCCGGAGCCTGCAGACAGCTGTTACCGGCCGCGATTCCAAGCTGTTCCGGTTCCCGTACAACATCGCAACCGCGGCAGCGAACCAGTACCTGGCCAGCCAGGGAGTGCAGTCAATCGGCGCGGATCTCGATCCCAGTGACTGGTCCTGGCGGACCGTGTCAGACACCGCCGTGACCTCCTACGTCATGTCACATGTCAGCGACGGCGCGGTTGTGCAGCTCCATGACGGCCAGGACGTCCTGGGCCGTGACAACGGGTCCCCCGGGTACCTGCCGGGGCTCCTCGCCCAGCTGAAGGACGCGGGGTACAAGTTCGGGACGCTGACTCTGGGCGGGCCGTACCCGACCAACATCATCAAGGTCGGCCCAGCGGGCAAGGCGTGATCAGCGATGATTACCAAGCTAGGCGCCTGGCTCTGCATCCTGGCCGGGCTGGGCTTGCTGGCCTTCACCGGGTACCGGGCCTGGGACCCGCTGGCTGGCGACCGGCAGCATGCGGCTCAGCAGCGGCTGTATCACTCATGGGGCACGCTCCGGGCATCTGCGCAGGCTCCGGCGGGCCGTGCCGGGGCATGCCAGCTGACTGGCCACCCTGATACCGGCCAGGTATTCGCGATCATCCGGATACCAGCACTGGGGCATAACTGGAAATTCACGGTTATTCAGGGCGCCGGCCTCCCGCAGCTGGCCACCGGCCCAGGGCACGTCCCCGGGACGGCGCTGCCGGGCCAGCAGGGCAATGTCGGCATCGCGGCGCACGATGTGACCGCCGGTAATCCGTTCCTGCACCTGGCCGACCTGAAGCCGGGGGACCGGATCATCATCACCACCCGGTCCTGTGTGATTACATACCAGGTAACCCGGCCGTCCTTCCGCGTGTGGTACACGGACGTGTCCGTGCTTAACCCCACAAGAGCGCACACCATCACGCTCATAACGTGCTGGCCGGTCAATGTCCTGTATTTCGTCCCGCACCGCACGATTGTCCAGGGAACCGAAGTCAGCAGCGTCGGGAGAGCGCCATGAGCATAGCACCAGTGCGGAATTACCAGTTCCAGGATGAATTCAACGGGCCCGCCGGGACCCCCCCTGACCCGGCTAAGTGGGTGCACGAGACTGGCCGGTGGACCGATAACAACGAACTGGAGACGTACACGTCAAGCACCAGCAACTGCTGCCTGGACGGCCAGGGGAACCTCCGCATACGCGCGCTGAAGACCGCCAGCGGATACACCTCAGCGCGGATCACGACACAGGGCAAGTTCGCGCACTACGGGCGGACCTGGGAAGCCAGGATGAAGCTGCCGTGCGTGGCCGGCACCTGGCCCGCCTGGTGGTTCATCGGAGCCAACTACGGGCAGGTAGGCTGGCCAGCCTGCGGTGAGGTGGACGCGGTGGAGAACTACGGGGGCCGGATCATCGAGACGTCCGTGCATACCCCGAAAGGCAGCAACGACATCTACACGCGATCGCAGCAGCAGAATGTCGATACCGGCTGGCACACGTACCGGATGTTCTGGGATGAGCCCGGCAGCGGGGAATTCGTTTTCCATATGGACGATCACCTCTACCTGACGGCCCGGCCGGGTGATCTCCCGAACTGGTGCTTCGACACCGGGGTGCCGCTGTTCATCATCCTCAACCTGGCCATTGGCGGGACCGCCGCCGGGCCGGTGCCGCCATCCACGCAATTCCCCATCGACATGCTGGTGGATTACGTGCGCGTGTGGTGACGCAGCGGGCCACCCTGACGCCGCCCATCCGGGCTGAACCCCAGCGGGCCGGGCGGCGGCAAGCACCCGGCTGGAGAAGATGGCGGAACTCACCGCCAACTGACGCCGATCACGATTATCGCGCCTCATTTCGTGACTGCGGGCCACAGTCCAGCCCGCCCTCAATGCCATATAGAAGAGCGTGATAGGTCGCGCGGGGTGTAGACAGCCTGGGCGGGAAAGCGGCTGGTTCTGCTGACGGAACGTGATCGTGGGAGCGTCGATCAAGTCTTGCGCTACCTCGCGGGCCCGGGTCGCGCCTGGTTCGCCCCAGAAGATCATCTATCCCGGGA
The DNA here is from genome assembly GCA_963829725.1 of uncultured Actinomycetes bacterium. Taxonomy (GTDB): domain Bacteria; phylum Actinomycetota; class Actinomycetes; order Streptosporangiales; family Streptosporangiaceae; genus RYN-230. Next base: position 195,693 of record CAWHJW010000009.1, read on the forward strand.
ACCGTAAGGATCATCTGGCGCTACGCTGCCGGGAATGCGCAGCCAATCCCCGGACCTGTCCGTCCTTGCCGACCGGGACTGCCTGATCACTTTCGCCGCCATGGCGCTGTGCTGTGACAACAGCGTCCGCGACCACGAGATGGGCTATCACCAGGGCGGCGGCACCGCCTACATCACCGCCAAGGGCGTCATGCGACGCACGGGGCTGAGCCGCACTGCCGCCGATCGGGCCCTGCAGCGCTTGGAGGCGGCGGGCGTCACCGAATCCGGCAGCGACGGCGCTGCATGGCGAACCGGTGCCGGCATCCTCACACCGGATAGCCCGTAAGCCTCTGGCCAGCGTGAACGGCCAGCAAGTCCGGCTCCTGTCATTGCGGTGCGCCGGGGCGGGCTGGCGGCCACAGGGTCCGGGCCGGGCGGCGCTGGTCACGATCTGGCAGCTGCGGCGTGTTATGCGTGAGATAGGAGCGAAGCTCCGCTAGCTGTGGGGATTTGTGTCAAAGATCCTCGCGGGCCAGGGAGCTTCGCTGCCCGGCCAGTCTCGCATACCCGTGCCCGCTTCCCCTTGCTGACGGCCCTGCCGGGGAGGCCGGCCTGGAGCTGCTGGGCGGGACGGGCATGGTCGCGGTCCGGGCTGCTGACTTGTGTTCTCCGGCAGGGCCTGAGCTGGGAAAGGATGGCCGCACGGCGCTGACCGTGGCCCGGGCGGGCCGGATCGCCACCGGGGACCTGGTGGTGTTTCTCAAGCCGGTCGCGGTCGCGCCCGCGGTGGTACGCCGCGACGGCAGGGTGCAAGCTGCCGGGCACCCGGCTGATCACGCCCGGCTAGGGCTGGCCGGGGAGCGGCTGGATGAGCTGTGCGGCAGCCCCGGCGTGATCGATGAGATCGCCGGGTCTGTCCTGCTGGACGGCAAGGTCAAGGGGGCGGCGCGGCGCGCGCTGACCCCGGCCCTGGCGATCCGGCTCACCTTGCTGATGACGCTGATGCCGGACGCCGATTACGCCGAGGTGCTGGCGGTGCTGCTGGGGGACCTGGCGCTGGTGCCGTGGCAGCGGCCGTATGCGCTGCCGACCGCCACGGTGTTCTGCACGTGGCGGGACGCGCTCGGGCCCGCCCCGCTGGAGCGCCTGCGGGACCGGGTGCTGTCCGGCGTCGACGCCGGGCACCGCGGCCACGACTACCGGGCGGTCGCCGTGGGGGACCTGGAGGTGGGTTCGATCGACGGGTCGCTGATCCGGGTGCCGGACAGCCCGGCGAACCGGCAGGCGTTCGGGTCGGCGGGCACCGCGGATGATTCGGCGCCCTTCCCGCAGCTGCGGGAGCTGCGGTGCACGGCTGCCTCGACCCGCGCCGCCCTGGGCGTGGTGACCGGCCCGTCCGGTGCCGGCGCAAGCCGGGACAAGGGCGAGGCCGAGCAGGCGCTGCTGGACAAGACGCTGAAGGACTTCCGGCAGGTGTTCACCCCGGGCCGGCTGTGGGTAATGGATCGAAATTTTCCCGGCGTGCCCCGGATCAAGGCCATGCTGGCCACCGGCACTCACATGCTGATCCGGGTCAAAGACGGCATCACGCTGCGCCGGTGCGGGGACTTCCTGCCCGACGGCTCCTACCTGGCCGCCATCTGCGGCGGCGGCATCACGCTGACCGTCCGCGTCGTCGAATACACCGTCACCGTCGCCGGGCGGGACGCCCCGGAGCTGTTCTGCCTGATCACCGACCTGCACGACCACGAGGAATACCCCGCTGGCGTGCTCGCGGAGGCGTACCACTGGCGGTGGACCGGGTCGGAGACCGCGCTGAAGGAGGCCAAGTCCGCGATCAGCGGGGCCGGGCCGTCCACCGGGCCGATCCTGCGGTCGCAATCGCCGGCCCTGATCCGCCAGGAGCACGCCGCCTGGGTGATCTCAGTGGAACTGGCCCGCGCCGCCGCGCGGGCCGCCGCCGCGAACGCGGTCCCGGCGCGCAAGGGCCGCCGGGCCGGCCAGCCCGTCCGTCCCCGGGAGATCTCCTTCACCGCCGCCCGCCGCGCCGTCATCGCCGCCACCCGCTCCGGCGCGGCCACCGCAAGCCTGCCCGCCGCGCTGACCCGGGCCTGCCGGGATCGCGCGCTGGCCGGCCTGGCCCGCCGCCGCATCGTCATCGACCGCGACCGGCACCGCGACCGGAAGACCAAGGCCCGGCTGAGCTTCCCGCACACAGGGCCACGCCTGGCCACCCGCACCGCCCCAGCCCAGATCAGCATCTGCCAGCCGCTGGCCGCCTGACCCCGCCCTTCCCTCCCGTAAACCCCCGCCAGCCCGTGGAGCCGGCCACCGCCCCGGAGCGAGTCCGGGATACCGGCCTGCCCGCCGACCGCCATCACCCTCCGTGACACGCCCGCGAGACAATCGCGGCCATGCCCACAGACGCCGATCACGCTGTTCTACATGGCATTGAGCCGGCATTGAGCCCGCCCTGCCCGCCGTCCGCTGCAGGTTCATCTCAAGAGCCGAGCCCGGCTACCCCAAACGCATGACCTCCCATGTCAACCGCTTTCCTAGCATGTATTAAGCAGCATCAGGAAAGGCGTGGGATTCGCGATGACGCCTGTTGAAAGGGCGGAAAAAGGCATGGGAAGCCGGGTCTTGATTACCGGCGCAGCCGGGTTCATCGGGTCGCACCTGACGGAATACCTGCTCGCCCAGGGATACACGGTCACCGGACTCGATGACCTGAGCACGGGGAGCATGGATAATCTCCGCACGGTGCTTGAGCACCCAGAGTTCACCCTGGTCCGGGGCACCATTCTGGATGAGCGCACCGTGGATATGCTCACGGCGGGCGCGGACATGGTGTTCCACCTGGCCGCCGCGGTCGGGGTCTTCCTCATCCAGGGCCAGACCCTGGCGAGCATGAAGACGAACATCCGGGGTACCGAGAACGTCGTTGAAGCCGCAGTCCGGTACGGGGCCCGGATCCTGGTCGCCTCCACCAGTGAGGTGTACGGCAAGAACACCAAGATCGGGCTCGGTGAAGACGATGACCGGATCACCGGGTCACCGCTGAAGTCCCGCTGGTCCTACGCCGAGGCCAAGGCCATTGACGAAAGCCTGGTCAGCGCCTACGTCAAGGAACGCGGGCTGCAGGCCGTGATCGTGCGGCTGTTCAACACGGTCGGGCCAAGGCAGACGGGGCACTACGGGATGGTCGTCCCCAGGTTCGTACAGCAAGCGCTGGCCGGGGAACCGCTGACCGTCTTCGGCTCGGGCGCGCAGGTGCGCTGCTTCTGCCACGTGGCGGATGTCGTGCCCGCGCTCGCCGCGCTACTCCGCAATCCCCGCGCCAACGGCCGGGCGGTCAACCTGGGCAGCGCGGAGCAGGTGTCGATCGAGGCTCTCGCCCATCGGGTGATCCGCCTCACCGGGTCGGCCTCGGTCACCCAGAACGTGTCTTACCTGGAGGCCTACGGCCCCGGTTATGAGGACATGGAGCGCCGGGTACCGGACTGCTCGTTGGCGGGCGACCTGGTTGGCTTCCGCCCTCACCATTCTCTGGACGACATTATCCAGTCAGTCAGTGACTACTACAAGGCGGAAGCATGAGCACCGTCACCCAGACACCGCTTACCTCGGTGGCGATTATCGGCCTGGGGTATGTCGGCCTGCCGACGGCGCTGGCCCTTCATGGCCGGTGCCAGCACGTCATCGGAATCGACATCAGCCGTGACCGGCTCGACGTGATTGACTCCGGGAAAGCCGACCTGAATGATGCGGACAAAGCAACGCTGGCCGAGGCCCGCGCGGACGGCACATTTGAGATGTCCACCCGCATGGAGGACATGCGCGAGGCGGACGCGGTGATCATCTGCGTGCCGACGCCTGTTACCGAGGGCAACGAGCCGGATCTGGGTCCGCTCAAGGCGGCCTGCGCGAGCGCCGTGACCTGCGCCCGGCCGGGGCAGACCCTGATCCTGACGTTGACCACCCACGTCGGGACGACCAGTGAACTGCTCACCGAACCGCTGGAACGGCGGGGGCTGAACGTGGGCACCGATGTGTTCGTGGCGTTCAGCCCGGAACGTATTGACCCGGGCGTGCCCGAGCACCACCAGCGGATCACGCCCCGCGTGGCCGGCGGCACCTCGGAACGCTGCACGGCCGAGGCCGTGCGCGTACTCAGCCAGGTCACCTACTCGGTTCACCCGGTCAGCTCGCCGGAGGCGGCCGAGGCCACCAAGCTGTATGAGAACATCCAGCGCGCCGTCGTCCTCGCCCTGGCCAATGAGTTCTCCGACGCATGCCGGGTCCTGGACCTCAACCCGATGGAAATCACCAGCGCGGCAGCGACCAAGCCGTACAGCTTCCTCGCGGTCCGGCCCGGCCCGGGTGTCGGCGGCCACTGCATCCCGGTGGACCCGCACTACCTGCTGTGGCAGCTGCGCCAGCACGATCACGAGAGCCCGCTCATCGCGCAGGCCATGAAGCAGATCGACGCCCGGCCAGGTCAGGTCGTCACGCGGGCCAGGGAAGTGCTGGGCGGGCAGCTGCGGGCCAAAAGGGTCATCCTCGCCGGGGTCGCCTACAAACCGGGCGTCCAGGACCTTCGCGAATCACCGGCCATCCCGCTCACCGAGCAGCTGACGGCCGCAGGCGCTGAGGTCAGCTACCACGATCCCCTGATCCCGGCCATGCGGCTGTCCGGGCGCCCGGACCTGGCCAGCACGCCGGACCCGCAGGGGCAGGACTACGACCTGGTCATCGTGCACACCGTGCACCCCGGCGTCCGCTACGGCTGGGTGAGCGCCTGCGCCCAGGTCCTGGACACCACCTACCAGTTCAGCGACGGGCCGGCATGCACGCTGTGAAGCCCGCCCGCGCGCTGCCCCGTGCCGGGGCACGCGCGGTGATGTTCAGCGTGCCTCGCCAGGGCGCGGGCTCAGCTTGACCGGGGCGGGCTCACGGGCTGGCCGGCGCGGCGCCGAACACCCGGCTGGCCCGGACGTCGGTGTCGCTGATCTCCATCAGGTCGTCCCGGCCGATCCGGCCGCCCGCCGCGACCAGCCGCCGGGCCTGGCGCAGCCGCATCCGGTCGATGGCGTTACGGATGCTGCGGGCGTTGGAGAAGCGCGGCTGCTCCATCCGCAGCGCGACGTACTCCTGGAACGCCTGCTGCGCGGCGGGGGAGAGGCGGTACTGCTCGCGGTCCAGCATCAGGTCCGCGATCTGCATCAGCTCATCCAGCGAGAAGTCCGGGAAGTCGATGTTGTGCGCGATCCGGGACGCCATCCCCGGGTTGGACCGGAAGAACACGTCCATCCGGTCCGCGTAGCCGGCCAGGATGACCACCAGGTCCTCCCGGTTCGCCTCCATGAACTGGAGCAGGATCTCGATGGCCTCCTGGCCGTAGTCCCGCTCGTTCTCCGGCCGGTACAGGTAGTAGGCCTCGTCGATGAGCAGCACGCCGCCCATCGCCCGCTTGAGCACCTCCTTGGTCTTCGGCGCGGTGTGCCCCACGTACTGGCCGACCAGATCGTCCCGGGTCACGCTGACCAGCTGGCCCTTGCGCAGGTAGCCGAGCTCGCGCAGCAGCGCGCCCATGTGCATGGCCACCGTGGTCTTCCCGGTGCCCGGGCTGCCGGTGAAGCACATGTGCAGGCTGGGGCGGGAGGAGTTCAGCCCGTAGCGCTGCCGCAGCCGGTCCACCAGCAGCAGCGCGGCGATCTCCCGGATCCGGGCCTTGACCGGGGCCAGCCCGATGAAGTCCCGGTCGAAGGCGTCCAGCATCTGCGAGATGCGCTGGGCCTGCTCCTCCCCGGACAGTTCCACGGTGGCGTCGGCCGCCAGCGGCTCGGGGCCTGCGGGCTCCGGCTCCGGGGTGCCGTTCGCCGCGGCCGCGCCGTCCGCTGCCGGGCGGGGCATGCCGAAGCCGCGCGGCTCACCCCGGGTGGTCATGACCCGTGGCTGGTGCCGTTGCTGGCGTACCGCTCACCGGACGGCTGCTCGGCCGCGTAGGCGTGCAGCGTGTACCGGATCTGCCGGTCGCTGCCCTGCTGCCGGTCCAGCCGGAAGCCGGGCTCGCGGGCGGGCCGGTTCACGATGAAGCTCAGCGCGGTGGTCTGCCGCCCCAGGCTCGCGTCGTAGGCCGACACCCGGATGTACTGCTCCGGGTAGGCGTCCCGGCAGGCGCGGACCTCGTGCATCCCGGCGGCGGCGTCGGAGATACCGAACATCGGCAGCCCCCACATCTCCCACAGGACATTCCGCGGGTGCGGGTCGTCGGTGAACTCCACCGCCACCGCCCAGCCCTGGTCCACCGCGTACTGGATCTGGGCGCTGATCTCTTCGTCGGTCAGGTCGGGCAGGTAGGAGAAGGTGCCCTGGGTGATCCGCATGCTGCGCTCCTCAGGAGGTCGGGGTGGCCACGACGTCCGGCGTGTCGGTGGACTCGTAGTTGAAGGTGATGTCGCCCCAGGTGTCCAGCGCCGTCTGCAGCGGCTGGCATCCCTTGGCCGCCTCGGCCAGGATCTGCTCGCCCTCGGCCACGAAATCGCGGCCCTCGTTGCGGGCCTTGATCATCGCCTCGGCCGCGACCCGGTTGGCGGTGGCCCCGGCCGCGATGCCCATCGGGTGGCCGATGGTGCCGCCGCCGAACTGGAGCACCACGTCCTCGCCCAGGTAGCCGAGCAGCTGGTGCATCTGGCCAGCATGGATGCCGCCCGAGGCCACCGGCATGGTGCCCGGCATCGACCCCCAGTCCTGGTCGAAGTACAGCCCGTGGGCCAGGTTGGCCGGCACCTGGGCGCCGCGCAGCGTGTCGTAGTAGCCGCGGACCATGGACGGATCGCCCTCCAGCTTGCCGACCACCGTGCCGGCGTGGATGTGATCCACCCCGATCAGCCGGCACCACTTGGAGATCACCCGGAAGCTCACCCCGTGCGACTTCTGCCGGGTGTAGGTGCCGTGGCCGGCCCGGTGCAGGTGCAGCAGGACCCCGTTGTTGCGCGCCCAGCGCGACATCGACTGGAGCGCGGTGTACCCGACCGTGAGGTCGGCCATGACGATCACGCTGCCGAGTTCCTTGGCGAACTCGGCCCGCTCGTACATGTCCTCCATGGTCGCGGCGGTCACGTTGAGGTAGTGGCCCTTGATCTCGCCGGTCCGCTCCTCGGCCCGGTTGACCGCCTCCATGGTGAACAGGAAACGGTCCCGCCAGCGCATGAACGGCTGGGAGTTGATGTTCTCGTCGTCCTTGGTGAAGTCCAGCCCGCCGCGCAGCGCCTCGTAGACCACCCGCCCGTAGTTGCGCGCGGACAGCCCCAGCTTGGGCTTGGTCGTCGCGCCGAGCAGCGGGCGGCCGTACTTGTTGAGGTACTCGCGCTCCATCACGATCCCGTGCGCGGGTCCCTGGAAGGTCTTGACGTAGGCCAGCGGGATCCGCATGTCCTCCAGGCGCAGCGCCTTGAGCGCCTTGAAGCCGAACACGTTGCCGATGATCGACGAGGTCAGGTTGGCGATCGAGCCCTCCTCGAACAGATCGATGTCGTAGGCGATGTAGGCGATGTACTCGCCCTCCCGGCCCGGCACCGGGTCGACCCGGTAGCACTTGGCCTGGTAATGCTCGTAGGCCGTGAGCCGGTCGGTCCACACCACGGTCCAGGTGGCCGTGGAGGACTCGCCCGCCACCGCGGCGCCCGCCTCCTCAGGCGGCACCCCGGGCTGCGGCGAGATGCGGAACGCGGCCAGCACGTCGGTGTCCTTCGGCACGTAGTCCGGCTCCCAGTAGCCCATCTGCGCGTACGGGATGACGCCCGCGTTCCAGCGTTCCTGGCCTGCGGTCATTGGTGCCCCTCCGGGTTGAGTGACTGTGTGCCTGCCCTTACACCATGACAGGAGTATCTCCAAGTGTCTATTGAGATTTTCCCATCAACTATCAAGCTAAGGGTTAACTGTGGGGCGGCTGGAATCCGCCGCGGCCGAGCACGTAGGCGAGCAGCCGGGCCGCGGCGGGCGGCAGCGGGCCCGGGTGGGCCACCAGGTACCAGTCCCGGTGCAGCGGGGTGCCCGGCACCGGGAGCACGGTGAGCCGCCCGGCATCCAGTTCCGCGGCCACCGCGTCCCGGGAGATGAGCGTCACGCCAAGCCCGACGCTGGCCGATTCCTTGATCGCCCCGTTCGAGCCGACCATCAGCGTGAGCGGCGCGATGTCCAGCTCAGTGAGCAGCGCGTCGGTGCTGGCCCGGGTGCCCGAGCCCGGCTCGCGCAGCAGCCAGGCCTGCCGCGCCAGCCAGGGCAGCAGGGTGTCGGTGCTGGGGCCGCCGCCCGGGATATTCGCTGGCGAGGGGGGGTGCGCCGCCGGCGTGCCCCCCCTCGCCAGCGAACGCGCGGGGGTGTCCGGGGGGTCGCCCCCCCGGACGAGCAGGGCCGCGGCCACCACGACGAGCTGGTGCGGCCGGACCGCGAGCACCTGCACGTCCCAGCCCGGCTCGGGACGGCCGCCCAGCACCAGGTCCACCTGGTGCCGGTCGAGCAGGGACCGGACCCGGTCCCGGTTGCCCGCCTCCAGCCGGATGCCCAGCCCGGGATGGCGGTCACGGAACCCGCTGAGCAGCCCGGGCAGGATCTGCTCCGCCGCGGTGGTGACTGCGGCGACCCGCAGCTCGCCGCGTTCCGGGTCGGCGGCGGCCGCCGCGGCCAGCCCGGCCTCATCGAGCAGCCCAAGAATGCGCCGCACGTAGCCGACGTAGGCCTGGCCCGCCCCGGTCAGCCGCAGGCCGCGGCCGTCCGGGGCGAGCAGCATGACGCCCAGCGACTTCTGCAGCGCCGACAGCGAGGCCGACACGGCCGCCTGGGTGACCACGAGCTCCTGGGCGGCCGCCCGGACCGAGCCGTGCTCGGCCACCGCGAGGAACGTCCGCAGCTGGTTCAGTGTCATGGGCGCGACTGCTCTTCGTTAAGGAGAAATATTCATTCCGGTAGATACTCTCAAGGCTATGCCTAACGATGGGCCGCGCTGGATCGAGGTCAGCCCGGAGCGATTCCCCGGCTGGATCGCCGGCTTCGCCGAGCGGCACGGCCCGCTCACCGTCGAGCCGGGCCCTGAGGCCGTCGTGTTCCGGGCGGCCGATGAGGCGGTGGCCGCCTGCTACCCGCCGTTCCCGCCGCTGGGCCCGCCCGCCGGTGACACGGCGCCGGGCGGTGCCCGGCGCGAAGCGGCGAACGGGGGGTCCGGGGGGTTGCTGGCGAGGGGTGAAATGCCGGGGGGGTCCGGGGGGTCGCCCCCCCGGGCCAATACCGCGCGGGGGGTGGCCGAGCAGTCCCGGGCCATCGCGCGGCACGCGGCCGCGGACCGGACCGTTGGCGTCCTGCTCGTCCGGCTGGGCGGGTACGCGGCCGGGGTCTTCACCGGGTCGCCGCCCCGGCTGGCGGCGTCCAAGGTCGGGTCCCGGCTGGTGCACGGCCGCAGCGCGGCCGGCGGGCAGTCCCAGCAGCGCTTCGCCCGGCGCCGGGAGAAGCAGGCCGCCGAGGCGCTGGGCGCGGCGGCGGATACCGCGGCCCGGGTGCTCGGCGGCTACCCGGGGACACTGGACGCGGTGGTGCTGGGCGGGGACCGGCGGGCCGTCGCGGGGCTGCGGGACGACCCGCGGCTGGCCGGCTACTTCCGCCTCGCGACCGACCGGTTCCTGACCGTGCCCGACCCCCGGCTGCGCGTGCTGCAGGACACCCCGCGGCTGTTCCGCGCCATCCGCGTCCAGCTCACCGGGAGCACCGGGAGCACCGGTGGCGCCCGATAAGCAGTAGGGCAGCGCCGCCGGGGTTAGGTACTCTGGAGGGCGGGCCGCGGCCGTGCCGCTTCTTCCTCGATGTGCCTTTCCCTGCGTCTGGAGTGTTTCTGGTGATCGCCGCGACCGGCCTGGAACTCCGCGCGGGTGCGCAGCTGCTGCTGGCGGACACGAGTTTCCAGATCACCCCGGGCGACAAGATCGGGCTGGTGGGGCGGAACGGCGCGGGCAAGACCACCCTGGCCCGGGTGCTGGCCGGCGAGGCGCTGCCGGCCGCCGGGACGGTGCGCCGCGGTTCCAGCATCGGGTACCTGCCGCAGGACACCCGCGCGGGCGACCTGGAGGGGCTGGCCCTGGACCGGGTGCTGTCCGGCCGCGGGCTGGACGAGCTCCGCTCCGCGATGCGCACCGCCGAGCAGCAGATGTCCGACGGCGCCGACGCCCGCCGGGACGCCGCAGTGCGCCGGTACGGCCAGCTGGAGGAGCGGCTGTCCCTGCTGGGCGGGTACGCGGCCGAGGCGGAGGCCTCCTCGATCGCGTCCAGCCTGGGCCTGCCGGACCGGGTGCTGGCGCAGCCGCTGGCCACGCTGTCCGGCGGCCAGCGGCGCCGGGTGGAGCTGGCCCGGATCCTGTTCGCCGACGCCCAGGTCCTGCTGCTCGACGAGCCCACGAACCACCTGGACGCCGACTCGGTGGCCTGGCTGCGCGATCACCTGCGGTCGTTCCGCGGCGCGCTGGTCATGATCAGCCACGACACCGGGCTGCTCGACGCGGTGGTCGGCAAGGTGTTCCACCTCGATGCGGACACCCAGCGGCTGGACATCTACAACGTGGGCTGGCAGGCCTACCTGCAGCAGCGCGAGACGGACGCCCGGCGGCGGCACCGGGAGAACGCCAACGCGACGCGCCAGGCGGCCGCATTGGCGGCCCAGGCGGACAAGATGCGGGCCAAGGCGACCAAGGCCAAGGCGGCCCAGGGCATGCAGCGTCGGGCCGACCGGCTGCTGTCCGGCCTGGCCGCGGAACGGGGGCCGCAGCGGGTGGCGCGGCTGCGCTTCCCAGATCCCGCGCCCTGCGGGCGCACCCCGCTGACCGCGTCCGGGCTGTCCAAGTCCTACGGCTCGCTCGAGGTGTTCACCGATGTGGACGTGGCCGTGGACCGGGGCAGCCGGATCGTCATCCTGGGCCTGAACGGGGCGGGCAAGACGACGCTGCTGCGGCTGCTGTCCGGTATTGAGAAGCCGGACACCGGCCAGGTCAGCCACGGCCACGGGCTGCGCCTGGGCTACTACGCCCAGGAGCACGAGACCCTGGACGGCGCGGCCACCGTGCTGGAGAACATGCGCCGCGCCGCGCCGCACCTGCTCGACGCCGAGCAGCGGCGCATCCTCGGCTCCTTCCTGTTCTCCGGCGGCGCGGTGGACAAGCCGGCCGCCGTGCTGTCCGGCGGTGAGAAGACCCGCCTCGCGCTCGCGCTGCTGGTCGTCTCCGGCGCGAACGTGCTGCTGCTGGACGAGCCGACCAACAACCTGGACCCGGCCAGCCGCGAGGAGATCCTGGCCGCGCTGCGCCGCTACGCCGGGGCGATCGTGCTGGTCACGCACGATGAGGGGGCGGTCGCCGCGCTGGCCCCGGAACGCGTCATCCTGCTCCCCGACGGAGTCGAGGACACCTGGAACGAGGGCCTGGCCGAGCTGGTCGCGCTAGCGTGACAGGCAACCCGGCAGTGGGCGAAAAAGAAGTGATCACTTACCTGGATGTAGGTAGCCGATCCGGTCCCGATGCGTGATCATGGCGGGAGACGTAACGCAGCGGTCACTTTAGTTCACGGGAGGTACGCGTGACCGAGACCCTCAAGAAAGGCACCAGGGTGACCGGTGCCGACCGCACCAAGCTGGCGTCTGACCTCAAGAAGCGGTACGACGCGGGGGAGAGTATCCGGTCGCTCGCCGCCTCCACCGGCCGGTCCTACGGGTTCGTGCACCGCATCCTGTCCGAGAATGGCGTCTCGCTGCGCGGGCGCGGCGGCGCGACCCGGGGCAAGGCCCGGGCCAAGCGCTGAGGGCCGGGCGCTGAGGGCCGCACGCCGGGGGAGAGCATGACCAGCGGGCTCCCCGACCTCGCCGCCGCCGGGCTGCGGCTCGACGTCGGCCAGCCCGCTCCCGGCGCGGCCACCATCACCCTGGACCGGGCGGCGCGGCGCAACGCCATGACACCTTCGGTGTGGCGCGGCCTGGCCGCCATCGGCGCCACGCTGCCGCCGGAGGTCCGGGTGGCGGTGCTGCAGGGCGCCGGCCCGTCCTTCTGCGCGGGGATCGACCTCCGCCTTTTCAGCGCGGAGGGAGTGCCGGGCGAGGAGCCGCTGCCCAGCCCGGCCAGTCCCGGCTTCGAGGAGTGGATCGCCTCGTGCCAGGAGGGGTACCGCTGGCTGCGGGATCCCTCGATCGTGAGCGTGGCTGCGGTCCGCGGGCACGCCATCGGCGCCGGTTTCCAGCTGGCCCTCGCGTGCGACCTGCGGGTACTGGCCGACGACGCCCGGCTGTGCATGAAAGAGCCGCTGCTCGGGCTGGTCCCGGACCTAACCGGGACGAAACCGCTGGTTGACCTGGTCGGCCTGCCCCGGGCCCTGGAGCTGTGCCTGACCGGCCGCACCCTGACCGCGGCGCAGGCCGCCGAGCTGCGGCTGGCCGAGCTGGTGGTCCCTGGCGCCGAGCTAGACGCAGCCGTCGCGGACCTGGCAGGCGCACTGCTCGCGGTGGAAGCCCCGGTGGCCCGGGCGACCAAGGAACTGCTGCAGCAGGCACCCGGCCGCAGCCTGGATGAGCAGGCGGCCGCCGAACGCCGCGCCCAGGCCGCCCTGCAGCGGGCCCGGATGGGGAATTAGCCCTCCCGTTCGCTTCCCCGCGTTCGCCCTGGGCTGAGCCGGGAAGATTATGGCCGGGCCGGTCGTTGCCCCGCTCATGTACGCAGCCAACTGGCACGCCATGCGGGGGTTTTCCCGGGACCGGTCGGTCACCCAGCAGCGGATCAAGCCGGGCACCGTGCGCCGGATCGCGTCCTACGCCCGCCCCTACCGCACCCAGCTGGTGGTGTTCCTGGGCATGACCGTGCTGTCCGCGGTGGCCACGGTGGCCATCCCGCTGCTGCTCAAGACCATCATCGACCGGGGCATCCTGCCCCGGGACACCGGCGTCGTCTTCGCCGTGGCGGCCGTGGTGGCTGCCCTGGCCCTGGCCAGCGCGCTGCTGGCCATCGGCCAGCGCTGGTATTCCGCGCGCATCGGCGAGGGGCTCATCTACGACCTGCGTACCCAGGTGTTCGAGCACGTGCAGCGGCAGCCGATCGCGTTCTTCACCCGGGCCCAGACTGGCTCGCTGGTCAGCAGGCTGAACAGTGACGTGATCGGGGCCCAGCAGGCGATCACCTCGACGCTGTCCTCGGTGGTCGCCAACGCGCTGACGCTGATCCTGGTGCTGATCGTCATGGTCAAACTGTCCTGGCTGGTCACCGTGGTGGCCCTGGTCCTGCTGCCGGCTTTCGTCATCCCGGCCCGGCTGGTCGGGCGGCGGCTGCAGCGCTACACCCGGGAGTCGATGCAGCTCGACGCCGAGCTGGGCTCGACGATGACCGAGCGGTTCAACGTCGCGGGCGCCATGCTGGTCAAGCTGTTCGGCCACCCGGAGCGGGAGAACGGGCTGTACCGGCAGCGGGCCGCGCGGGTCCGCGACATCGGGGTGACCACCGCCATGTACGGGAGCGCGCTGTTCATCGCGCTGAGCCTGCTGGCGTCGATGGCCACCGCTGTCGTCTACGGGCTCGGCGGTGCGCTGGTGATCCACGGCGCGTTCCAGATCGGCACGCTGGTCGCGCTGACCGCGCTGCTGGCCCGGCTGTACGGCCCGATCACCGCGCTGTCCAACGTGCAGGTGGACGTGATGACCGCGCTGGTCAGCTTCGACCGCGTGTTCGAGGTGCTGGACCTGAAGCCGCTGATCGAGGAGAAGCCGTACGCGGTCCCGCTGCTGGCGGCCGCCCCCGGCGCCGGCCCTGGTGCGGGGTCTGCCGCTCCGGGCGTGGCCACGGTGGCGGGCAACGGCCATCCGGTGACCGCCCCGGCCATCGAGTTTGACCACGTCTCGTTCCGCTACCCGAAGGCCAGCGAGGTGTCGCTGGCCTCCCTGGAGTCGATCGCGCTACCCGCGCCCGAGCAGGCCGGGCCGTCGGCGCCGGTGCTCCGCGCCGTCACCTTCCGGGCGCCGCCTGGGCAGCTCACCGCGCTGGTCGGGCCGTCCGGCGCGGGCAAGACCACCATCACCCACCTGGTGTCCCGGCTGTACGACCCGGGCGAGGGTGCGGTCCGCATCGGCGGGCAGGACCTGCGCGACGTCACGCTCGGCTCGCTGCGCGACGTCGTCGGGGTGGTCACCCAGGACGCGCACATGTTCCACGACACGGTCCGGGCCAACCTGAGCTACGCGGCACCGGAGGCGGCCGAGCAGGACATCATCGCAGCCTGCCGGGCCGCGCAGATCTGGGACCTCATCGCCGCGCTGCCGGACGGCCTGGACACCGTGGTCGGGGACCGCGGCTACCGGCTGTCCGGTGGCGAGAAGCAGCGGCTGGCCATCGCCCGGCTGCTGCTCAAGGCGCCCTCGGTGGTGGTGCTGGACGAGGCGACCGCGCACCTGGACTCCGAGTCCGAGGCCGCCGTGCAGGCCGCGCTGAAGACCGCGCTGACCGGCCGGACCTCACTGGTCATCGCGCACCGGCTGTCCACCATCCGGGAGGCAGACCAGATCCTGGTCATCGACGAGGGCCGGGTCGCCGAGCGCGGCACGCACGCCGAGCTGATCGCGGCGGCCGGGCTGTACGCCGAGCTCTACCACACGCAGTTCGCCGGCCAGCAGCCAGCCAAGGCGTCCTGAGGGCGATTCGCTGGCGAGGCAGGTGCGCCGGAGGCGTGTCCCCGCCGGGCCGGCGAATGCGCGTGGGGGTTCCGGGGTGTCGCCCCGGGGCTAATTCAGTAGCCGACGCGCCGCAGTTCCTCGCCCGCGATCGCCTCGATCTCCGCCGCCTGGGCCGGCAGCAGCGCGCGCCGCCAGGACCCCGGCTCGGCCGGGGACGGGCGGCCCATCGAGGGCGGCTCCAGCGTGTGCACCGCGGTGGCCAGGAAGTCGGAGATGGCCGCGGCCGCGTCCGCGGGCTGCCGGATCACCTCCTCGTAGCGGAAGGTGATCAGCTGCTCGGCCGGCAGCCGGGCGCGCAGCCGGGCCATCTGGCGCACCGTGCCCCGCCAGCGCATGGCGCACTTCCCGGCCGGGGACAGCCCGGGCCAGGCGGCCCGGTCGGCCTCGGACTCCAGGCCGAGCAGCGGGTGCGGGAATTCCGCGGCGACGTCCACGAACCCGGGCTTGAACCAGGCGAGCACGCCCGGGTCGGCCAGCATCCCGGCGACCGCGTCCCGCCCGTCCCGGATGATCTGGATGAACCGGGCGTCAGGGAACGCGTCGAGCAGCGGCCCGGCACAGTACATCAGGTCCGGGCTGGCGTCCCCGTAGCGCAGCACGGCCCGCTGGCTGACGCACGGCCCGACCCCCTCCAGGCGGCCGGCCTCGCGGCACTGCTGGGTGCAGCCCAGGCAGCAGTCCGCGGTGACCTGCCAGGCCTGGGCGAAGGCGTCGCGCAGCACGGTGGCGGCGGCCTCCGGGCGGCCCCGGGAGATCGACGGGCGCCGGGCGAAGGCCTGCACCACCGGGAGCACCAGGCGCTGCCCCATGGTGAGGTGGAAGCCCGCGGACCGCTTCAGCGAGCGGGCCAGCAGGGTGGTGCCGGACGAGGGCGCGCCGAACACGAACACCGGCTGGCGCACCTTGCGCCCGTTGACCACCAGGATGTGCGGCCGGGGCGCATGGGCCGAGGCGCTGGACGGGCCGGGCGACACCGTTCCCGCTGTCGGCTCCCGGTAGCCGCCCGGCTGTGCCGCGGAATGGGGGGGCGCGGTCATGGGGCCCCCGGGCCGGCCGGGCCGCGGCAGTGCGCCCCGGCGTGGCTGTCCAGGTTGAGCGCCGCCTGGATGAGCGGCACGTGGCTGAATGCCTGCGGGGTGTTGCCGACCTGGCGCTTGTACCGCGGGTCGTACTCCTCGCTGAGCAGCCCGAGGTCGTTGCGCAAGGCGAGCAGGCGCCCGAACAACTCGGCCGCCTCGTCATCCCGGCCGATCATGTGCAGCGCGTTGGCCAGCCAGAAGCTGCACGCCAGGAAGGCGCCCTCGCTGCCGGGCAGCCCATCGGGGCTGCTGCCGGGCGCCGCGCCGGAGTCCGCCAGCTGGTACCGGCGCACTAGCCCGTCGGTCATCAGCTCCCGCTGGATCGCCTCCACCGTTGAGATGACCCGCGGATCGGTGGCAGGCAGGAAACCCACCTCCGGGATGAGCAGCACGGCCGCGTCGAGCTGGGCCGCGCCGTAGTACTGGGTGAAGGCGCCCCGCTCGGAATTGAAGCCCTGCTCACAGACCTGCCGGTGGATCCGGTCGGCGATGGCCCGCCAGCGGTCCGCCGGGCCGCCCTGGCCGCCGGCCGCGATCCTGGCCGCACGGTCGAACGCGACCCAGGCCATGACCTTCGAGTGCACGAAGTGCCGCCGCGGCCCGCGGACCTCCCAGATGCCCTCATCGGGCTCGTCCCAGTGCTTTTCGCAGAATCCGAGCAGCGCCCGCTGCAGCGCCCAGGAGTGCCGGTCCCCCGCGATGCCGGAGTCGCGGCCCAGCGTGAGCGCGTCGATGACCTCACCGTAGACGTCCAGCTGGCGCTGGTTCACCGCCGCGTTGCCGATCCGGACCGGCGCCGAGTTCTCGTACCCGGGCAGCCAGTCCGCCTCCCATTCGGCCAGCCTGCGCTCGCCGGCCACGCCGTACATGATCTGCACGTCCGCCGGGTCGCCGGCCACCGCCCGGCACAGCCAGTCCCGCCAGGCCAGTGCCTCCTCGGTGTACCCGGTCCGGAGCAGCGCCTCCAGCGTGATGGTGGCGTCCCGCAGCCAGCAGTACCGGTAGTCCCAGTTGCGCACCCCGCCGATGTCCTCGGGCAGCGAGGTGGTGGCGGCCGCCACGATCCCGCCGGTCGGCTGGTAGGTGAGCGCCTTGAGGGTGATCAGGGAGCGGATCACCGCCTCCCGGTAACTGCCCTGGTAGGTACAGCGGGAGACCCAGTCGGCCCAGAACTGCCGGGTGGCGGCCAGGGCCTGGTGCGCGTCCAGCTTGTCCGGCGCCCCCCGGTGCGACGGCAGCCAGGTGAGTGCGAACGGGAGCCGCTCACCGGCCCGCACCGTGAAGGTGGCCTGGTGCGTGAATCCCCGTCCGGTCAGCGTGACCGGCGTGTCCAGCCAGAGCGCGTCCGGGCCGGCCACCCCCAGCACCCTGCCGTCCACCCGCCGCATCCAGGGCACCACCTGGCCGTAGCCGAACCGCACCCGGAACTCGCAGTCCACGTCCACCGAGCCGGACAGCCCCTCGACGATCCGCACCAGGGTGGGCGGCTTGCCGTTCCGCGGCGGCATGAAGTCGGTGACCCGCACCCGCCCCCCGGAGGCCAGCCAGTCCGTCTCCAGGACCAGCGTGTCCCCCTGGTAGCGCCGGGCGGGCCGGGCCGGCCTCGCGGCGGTGCGGGCCGGGGCGATGCGCCAGTACCCATTCCGGCCGGTGCCGAGCAGCGCGGCGAAGCAGGCCGCCGAGTCGAACCGGGGCAGGCACAGCCAGTCCACCGAGCCGTCGCGGCTGACCAGCGCCGCCGACTGCATGTCGCCGATCAGCGCGTAATCCTCGATCATCGCGGGCACGGTACCTCCCGGTGGTGGCCACGATCGCGGGCGCGGGAACGCCCCCCGCCCGCGCGGCAGCCGCCTGCCCGCGCGTGGTTCCTCCTGCCCGTACCGTACTGCGCTCCCGCGGGCCTACGCTGCCCGCCGGCGATCGTAAGCTGTGCAGCGTGCACCGACCGCACCGGCGGGACGCCGGCATCAGGCTGAGGCCGGCGCCGCGCGCCGCGGCCCTGATCGCAGGGGCCGCCCTGCTGCTCGGCGTGGTCAGCGGCTGCGCCAAGTTCAACGCCGCGCTGGGCAAGCAGGAGGCGGTGGTCCAGTTCAAGGACGGGACCCCGAACGCTACCCGGCTGCTGGTGCGGGCGGCCTGCTCGCGTATCCCGAACGCGAAGCCGGAACCGCTGCCGACCGATCACCTGGCCTCAGACCTTCTGTACGACGTCATCTACCGGGTGGACAGCGCGAGCAACGCCCAGGTCGCCGAACTCGGCCGGTGCCTGCAAAAATACCCTGCGGTACTCGGCATTGACATCCAAGCGCCCGGCGGCAGCTGACCGTCCGGGCAGCGCGAGGGCGGCGGCACACCGCGGGCCGGTGAAGAGGCCAACCGCTCACCGGTCACGCTGAGGGGCAGTCGCAAGCGAGCGGTAACGACCATCAGGATCCTAGCTGACCGCCCGGCGAGCAGGGTGTGACGCACGGCACGTTGCGGCCGGCCCGGATTTCACCGCGCCCGCGCCGGGTATGGTTTAATCGCAATTACCTATTTAATCGATCGACATACTAATCTGATCTGGATACACTAAATCGCTAGGTGGTAACCCATGCGCCGAGTCTTGTTCGCTGCCGGAGCGGCAGCCATCACCGCCCTGGCCGCCGGATGCGGGTCGTCGTCACCGTCCACGGCCTCGGGCTCCTCGTCTTCCTCCGCATCGGCGGTCAGTAAGGGCACGGTCACCCTGCGCCTCGGCTTC
The DNA here is from genome assembly GCA_963829725.1 of uncultured Actinomycetes bacterium. Classification (GTDB taxonomy): domain Bacteria; phylum Actinomycetota; class Actinomycetes; order Streptosporangiales; family Streptosporangiaceae; genus RYN-230. Next base: position 214,240 of record CAWHJW010000009.1, read on the forward strand.
CTGGCCAATGTCACCCACGCCCCGGCCCTGGTCGGCCTGAACAAGGGCTTCTTCACCAAGGACCTGGGCAACGGGGTGGTCCTCAAGACCTCGGTGTTCAGCTCCGGCACCCAGGAGACCACCGCCCTGCTGGCTGGCCAGCTGGACGCGGCCTACGTCGGCCCCAACCCGGCCATCAACGCCTGGCAGAAGTCCGGCGGGAAGGCGATCAGGGTCATCTCCGGCGCGGCGTCCGGCGGCGCGGCCCTCGTGGTCAAGCCCAGCATCAGCAGCGTCAGCCAGCTCAAGGGCCAGTCGCTGGCCACGCCGTCGCTGGGCAACACCCAGGACGTGGCGCTGCGCTACTACCTCAAGTCCCACGGCCTGACCACGACCCAGACCGGCGGCGGTGACGTCTCCATCAAGCCGATTTCGCCCAACTCGGACGCGGTGCTGGAGTTCAAGTCCGGGCAGATCGCGGGCGGCTGGGAACCGGCTCCCTACGACGCCGAGATGGTCGCGGATGGCGGCAAGGAACTGGTGAACGAGGCCAGCCTGTGGCCGGGCGGCAAGTTCGTGACCACCAACCTGGTCGTGACCCAGTCTTTCCTCGCGGCGAACCCCAGCGTTGTCAACGACCTGCTCAAGGGCAACATTGAGTCGGTCAACTACATCAACCAGAACAGCCCGGCGGCCGCGGCGGCCGCCAACGCCGAGCTGACCACGCTGCTCGGCAAGGGCCTGAAGTCCTCCGCCCTGGCGGCGTCGTTCAAGCAGATCACCTTCACCGTCGACCCGATCGCATCCTCGCTGGCGGCCGACGCCCAGCACGCCGTGGCGGTCGGGCTGCTCAAGCCCGTCACCCTGAACGGCATCTACGACCTAGGTCCGCTCAACGCCCTGCTGAAAGCCGACGGACAAGCACAGGTGAGCCCATGAGCCTTGATTCACGAGGTGCTACGCCCCCGGGAGTAATCCCGGGGGCGTCAGCCCGTCCCCAGGCCGTAACCACCGGAGCCCCCATGACAACTGATTCCCGGGTGGACGAGACCACGGCCGGAACGGCCGTCCAGATCAGCGACGTGTCCAAGGCCTTCGGCCGGGGTGACACGGCCCTGCTGGCCCTGGACCGGATCTCGCTGTCCGTGGGCCCGGGCGAGTTCGTCTGCCTGATCGGCGCGTCCGGGTGCGGCAAGAGCACCCTGCTGTCCCTGGTGGCCGGGCTGGACGCGCCGACCTCGGGAGAGGTGTCCACCGGCGGGCGCCGCGTCTCGCTGATGTTCCAGGAGTCCGCGCTGTTCCCCTGGCTGACCGCGGCGAAGAACGTGGAAATGCCGATGCGTTCCAGCGGCGTGCCGAGGGCGGCGCGCCGGGAGCGGGTAGCCGAGCTGCTCGACCTGGTGCAGCTGAGCTCGTTCGGCGACAGGCACCCGCATGAGCTGTCCGGCGGGATGCGGCAGCGGGTCGCGCTGGCCCGGGCGCTGGCCCAGGACGCGGACGTGCTGCTGATGGACGAGCCGTTCGGGGCGCTCGACGCGATGACCCGGGACCTGCTGCACGAGGTCCTGGAGGGCATCTGGCGGCGGCGCCAGCTGAGCATCCTGTTCGTCACCCACGAGGTGCGCGAGGCGGTCCGCCTGGGCGACCGGGTCGTGCTGCTGAGCAGCCGGCCCGGCCGGGTGATCGGCGAATTCGAGGTGGACTTCGACCGCCCGCGGGGGATGGACTCCGCGCAGACCGTGGGGCTCGCGATTCAGATCAAGGACCGGCTGCGTGAGGAGATCATCCGCCATGGCCATTGAGACCCCGCAGGAGCCGGCGGCGGCCCTGGCCGGCCTGGACCAGCTGGAGCTGGCCCCGCCGCAGCAGGCCAAGCGGCACGTCGCGGCCAAGGCCTGGGCGGCGGCCTGGCCCAAGCTGCTGGCCCTGGTGCTGGCCCTGGCCATCTGGCAGCTGATCTACCTGAGCGGCTTCAAGAGCCAGATCCTGCCCGGCCCGGCGGCCACCCTGCCTGACCTGTGGCACCAGCTGCATACCGCCGAGCTGTGGGCGGCGATCGGCACCACGCTGCGCCGCGCGATCATCGGGTTCGCGCTGGCCCTCGTCATCGGCACGGTGGTGGGCGCCCTGGTCTCCAGGATCAGGCCGCTGCGGGCCGGGGTGGGCTCGCTGATCACCGCGCTGCAGACGCTGCCCTCGATCGTGTGGGTCCCGTTCGCCATCATCCTGTTCGGCGCGAACACGACCGCCATCCTGTTCGTCATCGTGATGACCGCGGCGCCTGCGATCGCCAACGGCCTTATCGCGGGAGCGGACTTCCTGCCGCCGATCCTGTTGCGGGCGGGCAAGACCATGGGGCTGCGCCGGCTCGCCCTCTACCGGCACGTGATCATGCCCGCCACCCTGCCCGCGTTCGTGGGCGGCCTCAAGCAGGGCTGGGCCTTCGGCTGGCACGGCCTTATCGCGGCCGAGATCGTGGTCATCATCCTCGGCCAGCCCTCGCTCGGGGTGCTGCTGAGCAACGACCAGGACCAGTCGGACATGGCCGGGGCGATCTCGATCATCATCGTCATCCTGGCCATCGGGATCGTGGTGGACCTGCTGTTCAACGTGGTCAGCAACCGGATCCGGCGTCGCTGGGGAGTGGCCCAGGACACCGCCTGACCGGCCCCGGCCTGGCCGGCCGCGAGCCGGTCAGGCCGCGAGCCGCTCGGGCCCGGTGTAGACGTTCAGCGACGAGTCCCGCAGGAACCCGACCAGCGTCATCCCGGACTCCGCCGCGAGCTCTGCCGCCAGCGAGGACGGCGCGGACACCGCGGCCAGCATGGGCAGGCCGGCCATCAGTGCCTTCTGCGTCAGCTCGAAGGAGGCCCGGCCGCTGACCAGCAGGACGTTCCCGGCCAGCGGCAGCCGCCCGCCGCGCAGCGCCCAGCCGATGATCTTGTCCACCGCGTTGTGCCGTCCCACGTCCTCGCGCAGCGCCAGCAGCGTGCCGTCCGCGCTGAACAGCCCGGCCGCGTGCAGCCCGCCGGTGCTGGCGAAGACCCGCTGCGCGGCGCGCAGCCGGCCGGGCAGCCCGGCCAGCGTGGCGGGCTCGATGCGCAGCGGATCGGCCGAGACGTCGTAGCGGGCCCTGACCCGGATGGCGTCGATGCTCTCCTTCCCGCACACCCCGCACGCACTGGTGGTGACGAACTGACGGCGCATCCGCGCCCCCGGGGCGCTGACCCCGGGGGCGAGCGTCACGTCCGCCACGTTGTCGTCGCACATCTTGATCTGGGCCAGGTCCGCGGCCGAGCCGATGACGCTCTCGGCGGCCAGGAAGCCGGTCGCCAGGTCGATGTCATCGCCGGGCGTGCGCATGGTGACGCTGAGCGGCTGGCCGCCGACCCGGATCTCCAGCGGCTCCTCCACCGCCAGCAGGTCGGCCCGCGGGACGGGGGCCGACCCGTCCGGCAGCGTCACGCGCAGCACCCGCCGCCTGGCGGTCCTCCCGGTCATGCGGCCTCCCGGAGCCTGGGGTCCCCGGCACGAGATTACGTGACCGGGCCGCCGCGGCCAGCAGCACGGGCCAGCGCCGCGAGCCCGCAGCGCAGGGCGGCCGCGGCCAGCAGCGGGACGCCGCGGCGCCGTCCCGGCGGTGCCCCGCGGGGGAGCAGTGGCCGCCCGCTGCCGCCGGGGGAGTGCCGCCGGGAGACGGAGGAAGAGCCGGTCAGACGAGGATGAGGGTGGCGGGCCCGGCCGGCACCAGCTCGCCGATCACCGGCGCGCCCGGGATCTCGCCGGCGATCAGCAGTCCGCCCGAGGTCTGCGCGTCGGCCAGCAGCAGCAGCTCCTCCTCGCCCAGCCCGCCGGTGTCGGTGTGCGGGGCGACCCAGTCCAGGTTCCGGCGGCTGCCGCCGGGCACGTAGCCGTCCCGCGCCGCCTCCCGCGCGCCCTCGATGAGCGGCACCGCGGCGTGGTCCAGCACGGCCGAGACGCCGCTGGCGCGGGCCAGCTTGAACAGGTGACCGAGCAGCCCGAACCCGGTGACGTCGGTTGCGCAACGCACCCCGGCGGCCAGTGCCGCCCGGCTGGCCCCGGCGTTGAGCGTGGTCATCACCCCGACCGCCTGCGGGAACACCTCCCCGGTCGCCTTGTGCCGCGAGTTCAGCACCCCGCTGCCGATGGGCTTGGTCAGGCTGAGCGGCAGCCCGGCCCGGCCCGCGTCGATGCGCAGCAGCGCGTCCGGGCTGGCCAGGCCGGTGACCGCCATGCCGTACTTCGGCTCCGGATCGTCGATGCTGTGCCCGCCCGCCAGCAGGCAGCCCGCCTCGCGGGTGGCGTGCAGGCCGCCGCGCAGTACCTCCCCGGCCAGCTCGGCGGGGAGCCGGCTGCGGGGCCAGCCCAGCAGGTTCAGCGCGACCAGCGGCTCGCCGCCGACCGCGTACACGTCGGACAGCGCGTTCGTGCCCGCGATCCGGCCGAACGTGTAGGGGTCGTCCACGACGGGGGTGAAGAAGTCCGCGGTCGCCACCACCGCACGGTCGCCCGCGATCCGCACGATGGCCGCGTCGTCGCCGTGCTCCAGGCCGATGAGCAGGTCTTCCTCCGTGGCCAGCGGCGGCCAGGCGGTGCCGTTGCCGGGGGTTTCCGCCAGCATCCGGGCTACCGCCTCCTCAAGCTCGCCCGGCGGTATCTTGCAGGCGCAGCCGCCGCCGCTTGCGTACTGGGTCAGCCGGATCGCTGTCGGGATGGTCATGGGGCCACTGTAAACGCGCCGCACCTTGCGATGCCGGGCTGGGACGTGGTGGCATTCCAGGGAACCAGACTCAGGGCACCGGGCCGGGGATGGCGCAGGGATGAGCCCGGGGGAATGCGGAGGTGAGCCGTGACCAGCGACGTGCTGCAGCAGCGGGCGGAGATCGAGGAGTCGATCCGGGGCAAGACGATCTGCGACCAGCTGCGGCTGACCGCGGAGCAGTCCGCGGACGAGCCCGCCATGTCTGATGGCAGCCAGGCTGACTGGCAGACCATCACCTGGGCGCAGGCCCGGCAGCAGGTGCTGGAACTGGCGGCCGGGTTCGCCGCGCTCGGCCTGATCCCCGGGGAGCGCGTGGCGATCATGATGCCGAACCGGGCTGAGCACGTGCTGGCCGACCTCGGCGCCGTGCATGCCGGCGGGATCCCGGTTACGTTCTACGCCACGCTGGCCGCCGAGCAGGTGAGCTTCGTGGCCGGGGACTGCGACGCCCGGATCGCCGTGCTGGACGGAGCGGACCAGCTGGCCCGCTGGTCGCCGGTGCTGGACCAGCTGCCCGGGCTGGCGAAGATCATCGTGCGGGACGCCGCCGCCTGCCCGGCCGGCGACCAGTACCTCACCTGGACCGATTTCGTGGCGCTGGGCCGGGACCGGCTGGCCTTGCTGGCGGCCGAGGTGACGGCGCGGGTCGCTGCCATCCGCCCGGACGACCCGGTCACCCTGCTCTACACCTCCGGCACGACCGGCAACCCCAAGGGTGTGCTGCTCACCCACCGCGGCGTGCTCTACGAGGTGGCCGCGGGGGAGCGCACTGGCAACATCACCCCGGGCGTGCGCTGGGTGTCCTACCTGCCGCTGGCACACATCGCCGAGCGCATGTTCACCATCTACCTCCCGCTCAGCACGGCCGGGCACGTCTACTTCTGCCCGGACGCCAAGCAGCTCGTGTCGGCGGTCGGCTCGGTCCGGCCGACCGCGTTCTTCGGCGTGCCGCGGGTCTGGGAGAAGATCCAGGCTGGGATCCAGGCGCTGCTCGCCGCCGAGCAGGACCCGGCCCGGCAGGCGGGGGTCCGCCACGCCATGGACGTCGGCCGACGGTACGTGGAGAGCTGCCAGTTCGGCCGCACCACCACCGGCGAGCTGGCCGCCGCCTTCCAGCAGGCGGACCAGGCGGTGCTGGGGCCCATCCGGGCACTGCTCGGCCTGGGCGACGCCGGGATCGTGTCCAGCGCGGCCGCCCCGCTGCCACCCGACGTGGCCGCCTTCTTCGCCGGGCTGGGCCTGCAGATCCTGGACATCTACGGGATGACCGAGACCACCGGGGCCTTCGCGTTCAACACCGCGGCCGCGTTCAAGATGGGGAGCGTGGGCCGGCCGCTGCCCGGCATCGAGGTCCGCATCGACTCCGACGGCGAGATCTGCACCCGCGGCCCGCTGAACACCCCGGGCTACCTGAACCGGCCGGACCTGACGGCGGGCCTGATCGACGCCGACGGCTGGCTGCACACGGGGGACATCGGCCGCCTGGACGACGACGGCTTCCTGTCCGTGGTGGACCGCATGAAGGAGCTGATCATCACCGCGGGCGGCGAGAACGTGCCGCCCGCGATGATCGAGAACCTGCTCGTCGCGCACCCGCTGATCGGCCAGGCCCTGGCCTACGGGGACCGGCGCCCCTACGTGGTCGCGCTGCTCACGCTGGATGCCGAGGTGGCGCCCGCGTGGGCGGCGTCCCGGGGCATCGACGCGGACTCGCTGGCCGCCCTGGCCGACCATCCCGCCGTGCTGGAGGCGGTCGGCGAGGCGGTGACCGCGGCCAACGGGCGGCTGGCCCGGGTCCAGCAGGTCAAGCGGTGGCGGCTGCTGCCGGTCGAGTGGACTGCGGAGAGCGAGGAACTGACCCCGACGCTCAAGCTGAAGCGGCGCGTGGTGCACGCCAAGTACTCCGACGACATCGAGACGCTCTACGCCGGATAGAGCCTGGCCCCGCTAGGCTCGGCTGCGGAGGCGTCCGGGTGCCTGGTGGCCCTCCCGGTCTTCAAAACCGGTGGACGGCGCGCCGCGTCGTCGGCGGGTTCGATTCCCGTCCGCCTCCGCCATTCACGCGTGCCGGCCGCCCGCCTGGCCGCTGTCGCTCTCCCGCTCGATCTGGAAAAACCCCGACCGCAGGATCACCCGGGCGCAGAACAGCAGCACCAGCCCGGCCGCGATGATGCCGATCAGTGACCAGACCTGGGGGGCGGTCGCGATCATCAGGGACCTGACGAAGACCCAGCCGAGAAAGCCGGCCGCGCCCAGCGGCAGGATGCCGAGGATCAGGGCGTCCCAGACGCTGCGCAGCACCCGGCGCCGGTAGTACACGATCATGGCCAGGGCGGTGAGGATGTAGAAGATCGAGAACAGTAGCCCGGTCACGTTGATCACGTCACCGAATGCGGTCTGCACCGTGGTGGCCAGGAAGTAGGTGGTGCTCAGCACCATGATGAGCAGGCCGACGATGACGCTGGCCGCCACCGGGGTGGCGAACCGGCGGGACACGTTGGACAGGAATTCCGGCAGCGCCCGGTAGCTGGCCATCCCGTAGACGATCCGGGCGCTGAGCACGATCCCGGTACCGGTCGTGGCGATCACCGACAGGGCGATGGCCAGCGCCATGGCCTTGGCCCAGCCGCCACCGCCCAGCGCCTGCGCCACGGTGATCAGCGCGGTCCCGCTCTTTGCGGCGGCCTTCAGCTTGCCGGGGGAGACCACACCCTGGAAGCCGACCTGCGAGATCGTGTAGATGACGGCCAGCAGGGCCACGGCCATGATGGCGGCGCGGCCCGGGTTGGTCCGGCGGTGCTTCACTTCCTCGTTGACGTACAGCGTGCCGTCCCAGCCGCCGTAGACGAACACGGCGGCCAGGAACCCGGCCACCGCATCGCCCTTGCCGCCGACCCCGGACAGGGTGAACCAGCCGTGCGTGATGGGGACGGTTCCCGGGTGCCGGGTCAGCACCCAGACCAGGCCCGCGATGGCCATCCCGACCAGGATCAGGTACTCCACCAGGGCCATGCCGACCTGGACGCGGGCGGTGATCCGGATGCCGACGACCGCGATGACCAGCATGACCAGGCCGACCGCAACGCCGATGCCGACGTTGGCGGCGGGGCTGGAGTTGGAGCCGAACACGGCGAGCACCGACGGCCCGAGCAGCAGCACTTCCGCGACGGTGCCGATGATGTAGGCGGCGATCATCAGCCACCCGGTCAGGAAGCCGAGGTAGGGGCTGATGGCCCGGCCGACCCATTCGAACGAGGCGCCGCAGTTGGCGTTCCACAGGTTCAGCCGCCGGTAGGCGTTCGCGATGATCAGCATCGGGATGGCGGTGAGCAGCAGGATCGGCCCGCTGCCGTACGCGGTCGCGGCGGCCAGTGTGGCCAGCGTCAGGCCGACGGTGGCGGCGGGCGCCGAGGAGGCCATCCCGATAACCGTGTCCTGCGCGACCCCGATCGCGTTCGGCTCCAGCCGGTGTGGCGTGAACGCTGGGACGCCAGCCACAGTAGCGGCGGATTGCTCGGCCATCTGGGTTCCTCTCCTGCCGGGCGGGGGGCTCAGATAATGACGCGGGCAGGCTGAGCAGCCTGAGCCGATACCGGAACGCTCAGCGCCGGCGCGCAGGCTGCCTTGTCAGGGCCGGCCACCGCAAGATCATAGCGGGCAATTCCGGCGGCGGGCGGCAGATCCTGGGCGGTAATGGACAGTTCTGGCCGGGTATGCCGCCGCCGTTGTTGCCGGGCCATTTCCGGGGCTGGCATAAAGGACAATCGCGGCAATTAACCGGACCGGCCGCCGGATTGATAGTCTCTGGGTGTGGCACATGTGCGCGGTGACCAGGGCCGCTGGCGGGAACTGCCGTCGGCGCCCCCAGCGCACGGCAGCTTCCTCGCCTGGTACCAGGGATGTCGCTGTGAGCTGTGCGAGCAAAGCGGGCAGGGTTTCCTGCGGGACCTGGCCCGCCGGTACGCCGCGCGGCGCCCGCCGGCCCCGCGGCCGTCGGCCCGGCTCAGCGCGGATGATCAGGCGCATCTCGAGCCCGCGGTCCGGGACCGGGGCTGCCCGGTCTGCGGCGCACTGCGCTACCACCGCTGCCGCGACCCGCATTTCCCGCTGCATTTCACCGAGACCCACCCCGAGCGCCGCGCGAGCTGATCCGCGGCGAGGAGGGTGTTCCGGGGGCCGTCCCCGGGGCTAGCACTGCCCGGGCTCAGGGGGGCCGTCCCCCGGGCTAGCACAGCACAGGGCCAGCACCGGGATCCGGTGCTGGCCCTGTGGCTGGCCCTAGCTCACCGTGGCCTTAACCGGCCAGGCCGGCCCGGGGTCCCGGAACCGGCCGCGTCCTGCTCCGCTGCCGGGATGCCGCCGGCGGGACGGCCGTCCGCCACCGCCACCGTGGCCGGCTGCCGCCGCGGCAGGCCCGCCGTGGTCTCGGTGTCCGCGGCGGCCACCGGTTCCGTCGCGGGGCCGGCCGTCATCTCCCCGGCGGGCACGACCTCACGGCGCCGGGCGTCCAGCCGGGCGTCCCGGACACCGATCACGCTGAGCCGCCCGATGGACAGCGCGGCCAGGAACACGATGATCACGCCGAGCCCGGTGAAGTAACTGACCTCGGCCAGCACCCGGGTCACCGTGCCGCCGATGGGGGTGCCGACGGCCAGCGTGCCGCCGGCCCGCCAGAGCGGGGACAGGGCCCGGCCCACCGCGAACCAGGCGCCGCTCGCGGCGGCCAGCCAGGCACCGAACATAGCGACCGGCCGGACCCGGCTGGCCAGCAGGATCAGCCCGCCGGCCACCGTGCCGATAGCCGGCAGGATCTCCAGCCACAGGCGGCCAGAGGTGTACGTCCAGGCGGTGCCTGGGGTGTAGGAAAAATGGAAATACGGTCCAACGAACGGAATCAGCCCGCCCCACAGGCCGAGCAGGACCAGCAGAACGCCGCTCAAGGCCCCCCGGGTCCGGGGGACTCGCAGCATCCCGGCCATATCGATCACTCCCTCTTGCCACGCGCGGCATAAAATCCGGCCCGCATCAGCTACCCGCCCGGGCGCCTTTCATGCGCCCGGGCGCCGTATCCCGCTCCGGGCCGCCGGGTAGGGTCACGCTCGTGGATGGCCGCCGTTTCGTGCCGCGCACCGACACGGTGCTTGCTGACCCACGGCTGGCCGCCGCCATCCCGCGGCTCGGCCGGGCCCGGGTCAAGGCGGCGGTGTCGGCCGCCCAGCAACAGGCCCGGGACGGGCGGATCAGCCCGGACGCCGTGGCCGACGTGGCTGCCGCCGCGCTCCCGCCCGTCGCCGCCTCGCTGCTCCCGGTGCTCAACACCACCGGCGTGGTGCTGCACACCAACCTCGGCCGGGCCCCGCTGTCGGACGCGGCCGTGGCGGCGATGGCCGCCGCCGCCGGGTACACCGACCTGGAATTCGACCTGGAGTCCGGCGCCCGGGGACGGCGCGGCCGGGGCGCGCTGGCGGCCCTCGCCGCGGCGGTGCCCGGGGCCGGGGCGGTGCACGTGGTGAACAACAACGCGGCCGCCCTGGTGCTCGCCGCCACCGCGCTGGCCGCCGGCCGGGAGATCGTGATCAGCCGCGGCGAGATGATCGAGATAGGCGACGGCTTCCGGCTGCCTGAGCTGCTCGAGTCCACTGGCGCCCGGATCCGCGAGGTCGGCACGACCAACCGGACCACAGCCGCCGACTACGCGCGGGCCTGCGGGCAGGACACCGGTTTCATCCTCAAGGTGCACCCGTCGAACTTCCGGATCGAGGGTTTCACGGCGCAGCCGGGCGTCGCCGACCTGGCCACGCTGGGCGTGCCCGTGGTCGGTGACATCGGCTCCGGCCTGCTGCGCCCGCACCCGCTGCTGCCCGCCGAGCCGGACGCGGCGTCCTGGCTGGAAGCGGGGGCCGCGCTGGTCACGGCGAGTGGTGACAAGCTGCTCGGCGGCCCGCAGGCCGGCCTGATCCTGGGCCGGGCCGAGCTGGTGCGGCGGCTGGCCCGGCACCCGCTGGCCCGGGCCCTGCGAGTGGGCAAGACCACGATCGCGGCCCTGGAGGCGAGCCTGTCCGGGCCGCCGGTGCCACTGGAAGCCGCGCTGGCGGCCAGCCCGCAGTCGCTCACCGCGCGGGCGGCCCGGGTCGCGGCCCGGCTGGCCGGGGCCGGACTGGACGCCCGGGCGGTGCCCAGCGAGGCGGCCGTGGGCGGCGGCGGTGCCCCCGGCGTGCCGCTGCCCAGCGCGGCGGTCAGCCTGCCGGCCAGCCTGGCCGCGCCGCTGCGGGCCGGGGACCAGGTCCGGTCCGGCGCGTTCCCGGCCGTCGTCGGCCGGGTGGAGGACAGCCGCCTGCTGCTCGACCTCAAGGCGGTCCGCCCGGACGCCGACGACCTGCTGGCCGCCGCCGTGCTGGCCGCGGCCGGATCCGCGGCCCCGCTGGCGCCGCCGCCCGCCGCGGCCGGGCCGCCGCCCGCTGCGCCGGGCCCGCACGAGCACGACTACGAGTACCCGGCGATCGCCTATCCGCCCGCCGGGACCTGACGGGCATGCAGGTCATCGCGACCGCCGGGCACGTCGACCACGGCAAGTCCGCCCTCGTCCGGGCCCTGACCGGGATGGAGCCTGACCGGTGGGCCGAGGAGCGCCGCCGCGGGCTCACCATCGACCTCGGCTTCGCCTGGCTGACGCTGCCCTCCGGCCAGCAGGTCGCCTTCGTGGACGTGCCCGGGCACGAGCGGTTCGTGCCGAACATGCTGGCCGGGGTGGGGGCGGTGCCGGCCGTGCTGTTCACCGTGGCCGCCGACGAGGGCTGGATGCCGCAGTCCGGGGAGCACCTGGCGGCGATCGACGCCCTCGGCATCACCCACGGCCTGCTCGTCATCACCCGGGCCGACCTGGCCGACCCGTCCGCCGCCATGCGGGAGGCGCGGGACCGGATCGCGGCGACCAGCCTGGGCCAGGTGGAAGCGGTGTCCGTCAGCGCTCGGACCGGCGCGGGCATGACCGGGCTGACCGGCGCCCTGGAACGGCTGGCCGGCCGCCTGCCCGTGCCCGACCCCGGCGCGCCGGTGCGGCTGTGGGTGGACCGGTCGTTCAGTATCCGGGGCAGCGGAACCGTGCTGACCGGGACGCTGCCGGCCGGCACCATCAGCGAGCGGCAGGAACTGCTGCTCGCGCAGGCCGGCGAACCGGTGCGGGTGCGCGGCATCGAATCGCTCAAGCAGCCGGCCCGCCAGGTCAGCGGGGTGGCCCGGGTGGCGGTGAACGTGCGCGGGGCGGGCCGGCTGGAGCCCGCCCGCGGCATGGCGCTGATCGAGCCCGGCCGGTGGACCGTGACGTCCACGGCTGACGTCCGGCTCGCCGCCGCCGGGCCGCGGCCGCCGCAGCGGCTCACCGTGCATATCGGCTCGGCGCGCACCCTGGCCCGGGTCCGCCTGCTGGGGGAGCGGATCGCCCGGCTGAGCTTCGCTGAGCCGCTCCCGCTGCACGTGGGCGACCGGCTGCTGCTGCGCGATCCGGGTTCGGCCGCGCCACGGCCTGGTGCCGCCCCGGCGTGGCCGCCGCTGGTGGGGGCGACCGTGCTGGATCCCGCGCCACCCGGCTTCCACGGCCGCGGCGCGGCCGCGGAAGCCGGGCGTGAGCTGGCCGGGTGGCCCGCCCGGCCGGGCGCCGCGGAGCTGATCCGGCGGCACGGCCTGGTCCGGGCGGGCGCGCTGCGCGCCATGGGCCGGGACGTCCTGCCGGAGCCGGTGGCCGGTGACTGGCTGGCCGATCCCGGGCACTGGGCGGGGCTCCGGCAGCGGCTGGCCGGCGCGGTGGCGGCGCACGCCGCCCGGGAGCCACTCGCCCCGGGCCTGCCCGTCGAGGCGGCGCGGGCGAAGCTGGGCCTGCCGGACCGGCAACTGGTGGCGGCGCTGGCCGCGCCCGCGCTAGCCATCCGCGCGGGCTGCCTGCAGCCGGCCGGGACCGCCGCGCGGCGCGGCCCGGCGCTGCCGGACCGGGTGGCCGCCGCGGTCCGGGCGCTGCGGGCGGACCTGGACCGGCAGCCGTTCGCCGCGCCCGAGGCGGCCCGGCTGCGGGAACTCGGGCTCGACGCCCGGTCGCTCGCCGCGGCCGCCCGGGCCGGGCTGCTGCTGCGGATCGCCGAGCAGATCGTGCTGGCCCCCGGCGCCGATGCGCAGGCCGCCCGGCTGCTGGCCCGGCTGCCCGGGCCGTTCACCGCGGCGCAGGCCCGCCAGGCGCTGGGCACCACCCGCCGGGTGGCGATCCCGCTGCTGGAGTACCTGGACCGGCAGGGCACCACGAAGCGGCTGCCCGACGACCGGCGGTTGCTGGCCCGCTAGCGTAGGGTGCGTCCCATGCCGGACGCCCCGCCCCGTCCCGAGCCGTTCATCCCGCAGACCTCTCCCGCGGCGCTCGAGGACCTCCGCGCGCGGCTGCGCGCGACGCGCTGGCCGGACACGCCCTCCGGCGCCAGGTGGTCGCTCGGGACCGACCTGGGCTACCTCCGCGAGCTCGTCGCCTACTGGGCGGACGGGTTCGACTGGCCGGCGCAGGAGGCGGCGCTCGCCCGGCTCCCCCGCTTCCGCATCCCGCTCGGCGGCCTGCCGATCCACTTCGTGCACGCCCGGGCCGCCGCGCCGGCCGGGCCCGTCCTGCCGCTGGTCCTCAGCCATGGCTGGCCCGACTCGTTCTGGCGCTACGCGAAAGTCATCCCGCTCCTCACCGACCCGGGCGCGCACGGCGCCGACCCCGCCGACGCCTTCGACGTGGTCGTGCCCGACATGCCGGGCTACGGGTACTCCGGCCACCCCGCCGGCGCTCCCCTCGACTCCATCGCCGTCGCCAGCCTGTGGGCCGAGCTCATGGACATCCTGGGTTACCCGCGGTTCGGCGCGGCGGGCGGGGACATGGGCAGCCATGTGAGCCGCTACCTCGGGCTCGACCACCCCGGCCGGGTCGTGGCCGTCCACCGCACCGATGCGGGCCTGCCCGTCTTCACCGGCGACCCGGCGGACCTCGCGCCCGAGGAGCGCGCCTGGCTCGAGGGTGCCGTGGCCTGGGGTGCGAGGGAAGGCGCCTACGCCGCCATGCACCGCACGAAGCCGCAGACCGCCGCCTACGGGCTCGCCGACTCACCGGCCGGGCTCGCCGCGTGGATCGTCGAGAAGCTGCGGGCGTGGAGCGACTGCGACGGCGACGTCGAGCGGTGCTTCACGAAGGACGAGATCCTCACGAACGTCACGCTCTACTGGCTCACGGGGACGATCGGCTCGTCGATGCGCATGTATCACGCGAACGCCGCGATCCCGCCCGCGCAGCTCGCCCGCCGGGTCGAGGTGCCGTCCGGCTTCTCGCTCTTCCCTGGCGACGTCGTCCGCCCGCCCCGGGCGTGGCTGGCGCGCACAGCCAATGTCGTGCGCGTGACCGAGCCCGCGCGCGGCGGGCACTTCGCGCCGTTCGAGGAGCCCGAGCTCTACGCGGAGGAGCTGCGCGCGTTCTTCCGCCCCTACCGGGCGGCGGCGACGGGCTGAGGGTGCCGCCGCCCGCGCTGCGGACGGCGGTCAGCGGCCGGACAGCCCGCGCCCGGCGAAACGCTCGCTGCTCCACGCGCCCGCCTCGGCGGGCGGCTCATCCGACCCGATCCAGCGGGCCAGCGCCTGGGCGGTCACCGGCGCCAGCAGGATGCCGGTCCGGTAGTGCCCGGAGGTAAGCCACGCGTTGCCCAGCCCGGGGATGCGGTCGATGACGGGCAGGCCGTCCGGGTGCCGCGGCCGGAAGCAGCACCACTGGTAGGCGGCGCGGAGGCCGCGCGCCTCCGGCAGCGTGACGTACAGCCCGGCCAGGATGCCCTCGATCACGTCATCGCGGACCAGCGGCGTCTCGTCCCCGGTGTCGAAGGTGCCGCCGACCAGCAGCCGCCCGTCCTCCAGCTGGGTGGCCACGGGCGCGACGATGCCGGGCAGCGTCACCGGGGCAGGCTCGGTGACCAGCAGGTGCCCCTTGACCCGCTCCCAGGGCACGTCCAGGTCCAGCCCGTCCAGCACCGGCGGCAGGCCGGTGGCGAAGACGACCGCGCCGGGGGAGATGTCACCGGCCGTGGTCTCCACGGTCACCACCCGGTCGCCCCTGATCACCACGCCGGTGGCCGCCACCCCGGTCGCCACCGCGGGCAGCACGGCGCTCAGCCGGGCCAGCGAGCGGAGCGGGTTGACCCGTCCCTGGTGGTGGATGAGGGCGCCGGCCATGGGCAGCGCCAGGCCCGGGATGAGCTCCGCCACCCGGCCGGTATCCAGCCACTCCACCGCAGGCGACTGGTGCGGCGCGAGGTCGCCCGGGTCCGGGGACAGGCCGATCCAGTCCACGTCGACCAGGCCGACCCCGCCGGGCCAGGTCTCCTCCAGCTCGGCCCACCGGTGCAGGCTGGCCCGGGCCATGTCAACGAAGGTTTCCGGGTCGCTCCACTCGTGGATCTCCGGGGTGAGCAGGCCGGCCGCGCCGCCGGTCGCGCCGGAGCCGAGGCGGCCGGCCTCGATGAGCAGCACCGAGCCGAGGCCGGCCTGGTGGCAGGCGGCCGCGGTCGCCACCCCGGCGATCCCGCCGCCCACGACGAGCAGGTCGGGATGCGGCTCCGAAATGCGGCCCGCGCCGCGCACCAGCTCAGCGCGCTCCGCCGCGCTGAGCTGGTGCCGCCAGATAGCAGTTTCCACAAGCATGACCCTATCTCCGCATCCGCACGTGGGGACAAACTCCTATTTTAGCTATCTGATATCTAGGCTAAAGGGGGATGCCGGGCCGGGGTGGCGGATGATCCGTTTAGCGCGGGCCGGGCGCGGTAGCGCCTTAGCGGGCCACGGCCCGGCCAGCGCGCCGCAACCGCCGGGCGGCACGTAGTCTGATGGACCATGCGGACGGCGGGCCCGGCCGCGAGGGAGGTGAGGCTGCGTGCTGGCCGATGGTTTCGGGAGGGTGGCGACTGACCTCCGGATCTCGCTGACCGACCGGTGCAACCTGCGCTGTGCCTACTGCATGCCGCCGGAAGGGCTGGACTGGCTGCCCAGCCCGGCGCGGCTGACCGACGACGAGGTGGTCCGGCTGGCCCGGATCGGGGTGGAGCGGCTCGGCATCACCGAGATCCGCTACACCGGCGGGGAGCCCCTGCTGCGCCGCGGCCTGACCGGGATCGTCGCGCGCACCGCGGAGCTGCGGCCGCGGCCGGAGATCTCGGTGACCACCAACGGGATCGGGCTGGCCCGGCTGGCCGGGCCGCTGCGCGCGGCCGGGATGGACCGGGTCAACGTGTCGCTGGACACGCTGCGCCCGGAGACCTTCCGCGAACTGGCCCGGCGGGACCGGCTCGGCGACGTGCTGGACGGGATGGCGGCCGCGGCCGCGGCCGGGCTCCGCCCGGTCAAGGTGAACGCAGTGCTGATGCGGGGCCTGAACGAGGACGAGGCGCCCAGCCTGCTCCGCTACTGCCTGGACCGGGGTTACGAACTGCGCTTCATCGAGCAGATGCCGCTCGACGCCCAGCACGGCTGGCGGCGGGAGAACATGGTCACCGCCGACGAGATCCTCGACTCGCTGACCGCCCACGTCAAGCTGACCGCGGCCGACCCCGCGGAGCGCGGCTCGGCGCCGGCCGAGACGTTCCTGGTCAACGGCGGCCCGGCCCGGGTCGGCGTGATCGGCTCGGTCACCCGCCCGTTCTGCGGGACCTGTGACCGGGTCCGGCTCACCGCGGACGGCCAGATCCGCAACTGCCTGTTCGCCCGGGACGAGAGCAACCTGCGGGACCCGATGCGCGCCGGGGCCAGCGACGAGCAACTGGCCGGGCTGTGGCGCCGCGCCGTGGCGGCCAAGCTGCCCGGGCACGGCATCAACGACCCCGGGTTCCTGCAGCCGGCCCGGCCCATGTCCGCGATCGGCGGCTGACCGCTGGCCCGGCCCGCCTGGCCCGGTGCTGACCGGCCCGGTGCTGACCGGCCCGGTGCTGACCGGCCCGCACCGGGCCGGTTCGACGCGGTCATCCTCGCGGGTGGCCGGTCGGCCCGGATGGGCGCGGACAAGCCCGCACTGGTCGTCGGCGGCGCCACCATGCTCGGCTCGGTCATCGCGGCCGCCCGCGGGGCCGGGGCGGCCCAGGTCATCGTGGTCGGCCCGCCTCGCCCGGGACAGAGCCGCCCGGGACAGAGCCGCCCGGGACAGAGCCGCCCGGGACAGAGCCGCCCGGGCGAGAGCCGCCCGGGAGTGGGCATGACGGGCGGGGACGGCCCGCTGCGCCGGGTCCAGGAGGACCCGCCCGCCGCCGGGCCGGTGCCGGCGCTGCGCCGCGGCCTCGCTGAGGTCACCGCGCCGGTGGTCGTGCTGCTCGCGGCCGACTTGCCATTCCTCCAGGCCGCCCACCTCCAGGCCCTGCGGGGCGCGCTGGGCGGCGGCGCGGGGCCGCCGGCCGTCGCGGCCGCGGTGCTGCTGGATGACGCGGGCCGGCCGCAGTGGCTGGCCAGCTGCTGGGATGCCGCGGCGCTGCGCCGGATGGCTGGCAGCTACCGGGGTAGCTCCCTGCACGGGATGCTCGGGCCGGCCCGGCCGGCCGGGGTCCGGCTGGACCGGCCGGCCGGTGAGCCGCCGCCCTGGCTAGACTGCGACACCCCGGACGAGCTGAGCCGGGCCCGGGCCTGGATGCAACGGGAGGCACCGCGGGTGAACACGCTGGACGCCTGGACCGAGGCGGTGTGCCGGGACCTGGGCCTGGACCCGGCCACCGTGGACGTCACGGCCCTGCTGGACGTGGCCCGGGATGTGGCGCACGGGGTGACGCGGCCCGCCGCGCCGCTCACCACCTACCTGCTCGGGGTGGCTGTCGGCCGGGGGATCCCGGCACCGGAGGCGGCCGCCCGGATCACCGGGCTGGCCGCGGCCTGGGCCGGCGCGCACGGGCACGGCGCGCACGGGCACATTGATGAGGCTGATAAGTCGGCCAGCTGATTGGCATTGGTGCCGATGGGACAGGCCTGCCTACCGGCCATGTCCCTGCACCTCTACGGGGTGGACATCGCCCGGCTGGGGACCAGCGTGCGGCGGGTCTACGACCTGCCGGTCCGCGGCCCGGCGGCGCTCAGCACCCGCTGACCCGCCCGCTCACCCACGCCCCCAGGCCGCCGGCCGTGGCGTGGCCGGGGGACGGGCGGGTCGTCCGGGATCAGGAATGTCAGCACCGTCAGAGCCACGTCCGGCTTCCGGACTTGCTCTCCGATGCATACCGATATATCTTTGAGCTACCCAGTAAGGCAGAGAAGCTCCCCGGGAAGTCTCCCGGGGCCCTGCCTCAGACGACAAGGGAGTAGCTAAAGATGCGACACAGTCATGGAGAAGCCTGGGAAGGGCCAGGCGACGAGGAAGAAGCATGGGGGCACCGGCAGCACGGCGGGCCGCGTGGCCGGGGACGCGGGCGCGGCCCGGGCGGCCGTGGCGGGCCGGGCATGTCGCGGGGCGGTTCCGGGTTCGCGGACTTCGGCCCGTGGTTCGGCGGCACCCGGTTCCGCGGTCCGCGGGTCAAGCGCGGTGACGTCCGGGCGGCGGCGCTGGCGCTGCTGGCCGACGGGCCGCGCAACGGTTACCAGATCATCCAGGAGATCGGCGAGCGGAGCGGGGGACTGTGGCGGCCCAGCCCGGGCTCGGTGTACCCGGCGCTGCAGCAACTGGAGGACGAGGGCCTGATCGTGGCGGCCACCGGAGAGGGCGGCCGCCGCGCCTATGAGCTCACCGACGAGGGGCGGGCCTACGTGGCCACGCACCCCGACGAACTGCAGGCGCCCTGGGACCTGGTGGCCAGGTCCGTCGGGGACGACGCCGTCGAGCTGCACCGGCTGTTCGGCACCGTCGCGATGGCGGCCGTGCAGGTGGTCCGGGTCGGTAACGCCGAGCAGGTGGCGCAGGCTCAGCAGATCCTCACCGACGCCCGCAGGAAGCTATACCAGATCCTGGCGGCCGAGGACGAGGAGCAGGCCGCGGATGGCCCGGCCGCCGGCTAGGCCGGCCGGGCTGAGACGGGCAACGGCGCAAACCGGGCCGGGGCTGGCCGCGACGCTCCTGACGGGGATCGCGGCTAGGCTCGGTCCCGACGCAGTGGGAGGCGCAGATTGACGGCACAGACTCCGCCGGGCGCGGACAGGATGGCTGGCGCGGGACCGGCGCTGGCCGAGGCGCCCGGCCCGGCCCGGGCACGGCCCCCGGCCGTGCAGGTCACCGGGCTGGTCAAGAAGTACGGGGACATCGAGGCGGTGCGCGGCATCGACTTCGAGGTAGCCCGGGGTGAGACGTTCGGCTTCCTGGGCCCGAACGGGGCGGGCAAGTCCACCACCATCAAGATCCTCTGCACCCTGGCCCGGCCCACCGCGGGCTGGGCCCGGGTGGCCGGGCACGACGTGGTCACCGAGCGCGACGCGGTCCGGCGCAACATCGGGCTGGTCTTCCAGGACACCACGCTGGACAACTACCTGACCGGCGCGCAGAATCTGCGCTTCCACGCGGAGCTGTACGCGGTCCCCAGCGCGGCGGTGGAACCGCGGATGCACCAGGTGCTCGACATGGTCGGGCTGTGGGACCGCCGGGACAGCCTGGTCAGCACCTACTCGGGCGGGATGCAGCGGCGGCTGGAGATCGCCCGCGGGCTGCTGCACGCCCCGCACGTGCTGTTCCTCGACGAGCCAACCGTCGGCCTGGACCCGCAGACCCGCTCGTCGATCTGGCAGTACATCAACCAGCTGAAGAGGCGTGAGGACATCACGATCTTCCTCACCACGCACTACATGGACGAGGCCGAGCACTGTGACCGGATCGCGATCATCGACCACGGCAAGATCGTGGCCATCGACACGCCGGAGGAACTCAAGGCCAGTGTGGGCAAGGACCGGGTCCAGATCCAGACCTCCGACGACGCGGCCGCGATCAGGGAGCTGGCGGACCTGTTCGGTATCGGGGCCGCCGTCCATGAGGGCGCCGTCACCTTCGCGGTCGAGTCGGGGGAGCAGTTCGTCCCGCAGCTCTTCGCCCGGCTGAGCGTGCCGATCCGGTCGGTCAGCGTGTCCCGGCCGTCGCTCGACGACGTGTTCATGTCCTACACCGGCACCACCATCCGGGACGCCGAGGCATCAGGTACCGATCAGATGCGCGCCATGGCGGCACGCATGCGCGGGAGGCGATGAGCATGGCCACCCAGACCGCCCCGGCCGCCGCCCCGCAGGACGTGCTGGCCAGCCAGATCAGGGTGGCGGTGCCCGAGCGGAGCCTGCGCTCGGACCTGCGGGCCGTGAGCATCGTGTGGCGCCGGGAGATGATCAGGTTCCGCCGGGACCGGCTCCGCGCCGTGACCTCGCTGATCCAGCCGCTGCTGTTCCTGCTCGTCCTCGGCACCGGGCTGTCCTCGCTGGCCGGGCGGAGCCTGCCATCCGGGGTGAACTTCAAGACGTTCATCTTCCCGGGCGTGCTGGCCATGTCGGTGCTGTTCACCGCCGTGTTCTCGGCCGCGTCGATCGTCTGGGACCGGGAGTTCGGTTTCCTGCGCGAGATGCTGGTCGCGCCGGTCAGCCGGGCCGCGATCGTGGTCGGCAAGACGCTGGGCGGCGCCACCATCGCCACCTTCCAGGGCATCGTCATGCTCGCCCTGGCCGGGCTGGCCGGCGTGCCGTACAACCCGGTCCTGTTCCTCATCCTGATCGGCGAGCTGCTGCTGCTGTCGTTCACCATCACCGCGTTCGGGGTGATGATGGCGGCCCGGATCACCCAGTTCCAGGCGTTCATGGCGCTGACCCAGATGCTGGTCATGCCGCTGTTCTTCCTGTCCGGCGCGCTGTACCCGCTGAGCGGGCTGCCCGGCTGGCTGAGCGTGCTGACCCGGATCGACCCGCTCACCTACGTGGTCGGCCCCATGCGGCACGCGGTGTTCTCGCACCTGAGCCTGGGCCCGCTGTTCGCCTCGCGGCTGTCGCCCAGCATCACCTGGCTGGGCTGGCCGGTGCCGGTCTGGCTGTCGCTGGCCCTCGTCGCGGTCATGGGCCTGGCCATGCTGGGCGTGGCCATCGCCGAGTTCAGCAAGTCCGAGTAGCCGCGCAGGCCCGGCTCCCGCCCCCCGGGGACCAGGCCCGCGCGCGTCAGGCGTCGCGCAACCGCAGCATCAGGCCGCCGGCCAGCAGCGCCGCCGCCGCCCACGCGGCCAGCACGCCGAGCCCGGCCCACGGGCTGATCGGCAGGCCGCGCAGGCCGGTGGTGGCCTGGATGGCCAGCCCGGCCGGCATCGGCCCGATCTGCTCCATGTGCCGGTACCACTGCGGGCCGAGCACCTGGGCCACCACCGGGAACAGGTAGAGCAGGCCGAGGACCAGGCCGATGGCCGCGGCCGCGTCCCGGACGATCGCGGCCACGCCCAGGCTGAGCAGGGCGATCAGCGCCAGGTACAGCACCGACCCGGCCGCCGCCCGCGCCACCGGCCCGCCGGCCAGCGACAGCGGCGGGAAGCCGCGGGCCGCGGTGAAGCCGTGGCCCGGCAGGATGAGCCGCCCGGCCAGCACCGACCCGAGCACGGCCAGGCTCCCGGCGGCCAGCACCGGACCGGTGACCACGGCCGCCTTGGCGGCCAGCACGGTGATCCGCTGCGGCCGGGCCGCGAAGGTGACCCGGATCATCCCGGTGCCGTACTCGCCGCTGAGCGCCAGCACGGCCAGGACGGCCACGGCGGCCTGGCCGAGCTGGACCCCGGTCAGGCTGATCCGGGCGGTGTCCACCGGGCAGGCCAGGCCGGCCGGGCAGCGGGTCACGGCCACGGTGAGCGCGCTGAGCGCCACGGTCACGGCGACGGTAGCCAGCAGCAGCCCGGCCGGCCCGGGCACGGTCCGCAGCTTGGTCCACTCCGCGTGCAGCGCGGTCATGCGTCCCGCCGCCGGAGCACCGCCGCGGCCAGGCCCAGGGCCAGCGCGGTCCAGCCGCACAGCACGGCGAAACCCGCCCAGGGGGACAGCGGGAAGTACCCGCTCGCTGGCGTGTACAGCGCCGTGACCTGCGAGTACTGCGGCAGGCTCTGCTGGATGGCGAAGGCGGCGGCCGGGGTGACCCGCAGCAGCCAGTCGGCCGCCCCCGCGGGCAGCACCGACGCGACCCCCAGGATGTACGGCAGCACGATGGCCACGATGACCACGGTGACCGTGGCCGCGCTGCGGCGCAGGATGGTGCCGAGGGCCAGGGCCAGCACGGCCGACGTGGCCAGCAGCGCGGCGGTGCCGGCGACCACGCGCAGCTCGGTCAGCCAGGTCACCTGGAACAGGTAGATGCCCTCGGACCGGGCCAGATGGTTGCCGGCCGCCACGGCGATGACGGCGGCGGCCAGCCCGGCGGCGAAGCTGACCGCGCCGATCACCAGCGCCTTGGCGGCCAGCACCCGGCCCCGCCGCGGGCTGGCGGCCAGCGTGGTGCGGATCAGGCCGCGGCGGTACTCGGCGGTGATGAACAGGGCGGCCACCACGCCCACCGCGATCAGCGCGGCGAACGCGCCGGCCAGGTGCTGCTCGATGGTCCCGGTGGGGCCGCCCGTACCGCCCCCGGGGGCGTTCACGACCGGGGCGATGTCGCCGGACCCGGTGACGGTGAACGTCCCGCCGGCCTGGTGGAACCCGCCGGCGATGGCCAGGTTCCGCGGGTTGATGGCCTGCCCGGCCCAGGCCCGGCCGCCCGCGCCGCCCGCGCCGCCCGCCAGCCGGACGTCATCCAGGGCGGCGGTGGCCTGGCTGGGGCTGTCTTGCGCGGACTGCCCGCCGAAGGACTGGGACGTGATCGTGTGCGCGGGCGAGGCCACGAACAGCCCAGCCTGCACCGTCGCGGGCAGCCCGGCCAGATGGGCCGTGCCGACCCGGGTCCAGTGCGTGCCGTCGGCCGAGTCATAGCCGGTGATCGTGTCGCCCGCCCGGGTCAGCCGCAGCCACTGGGGGGCCGCCTGCGACGGCAGGCCGCCCCGTCCCGCCAGGTCCTGGGTGTAGCCGTACTGCATCCGCACGCCATGGCCGCCCGTGGCCATCATGGCCGCGTAGGCCGATCCGGGCCGGGTGCTCTGCTTGATGATGATCCCGGTCTTGGACCAGGGCTGCAGGCCCTGGCCGGGCAGGGCGGAACCCGGGCCGGGCGAGCCGCCGGGCCCGGCCGCCCCCGGCCCGCCGCCACCGCCCCCGTACCGCCCGGTGAACGAGGTCACCCGCCCGGTGATGCTGCCGTTGCCAGCCAGCGGCTGGTGCACGAAGTAGAAACTGTCCTGCACCGCCTCGCCGCCCGGCCCGGTGGGCAGCGGGACGATGCAGGCCGCGCCCGTATGCACCGGGGTGCCCGGGCCGTTACTGCAGGCGATGTCGGCGCTGCCCGCGGCGAACAGCCCGAGCAGGTCCATCACCACCGCCGCCACGAAGATGCCGGTGACCCAGCCGCGGACGGTGCGGAACTTGGTCCACTCGGCGTGCAGCACCCGCCCGAACCCGGCCGGCCTGGTGCCGGGGCGCGCCGGGGTGCGGCGGTGGCGGTCATCGCGCGGTCTGCGGGGCAGGCTGGGCGCGGTAGTCGGCCGCGTCCCGGGTGAGCTCCAGATAGGCCTGCTCCAGGCTGGCCCGGTGCGCGGCCACCTCGGAAAACGGCACGCCGGCGTCGCTGAGCACCGTCACCACCCGCGCCGCGGCCAGGCCCGAGACGTTCAGCGTGCCCGGCTCCGCGCCGGTGACGGCGGCCCCCGCGGCCTGCAACGCCGTCATCGCCGCCGCCGCCGCGCCGGTGCGCAGGGTGACCCGGTCCCCCGAGGCCGCGGCCAGCAGGTCACGGATGGGGGTGTCCGCGATGACCCGGCCCCGGCCGACGATGACCAGGTGGTCCGCGGTGTCCTCCAGTTCGCTCATCAGGTGGCTGGAGATGAGCACGGCCCGGCCCTGGGCGGCGAGGGCCCGCAGGTAGCCGCGCATCCACACGATGCCCTCCGGGTCCATGCCGTTGAACGGCTCGTCGAACATCAGTACCGGCGGGTCGCCGAGCATGGCCGCGGCGATGCCCAGCCGCTGCCGCATGCCGAGCGAGAACCCGCCCGCGCGCCGCCGGGCCACCGTGGCCAGCCCGGCCTGGCGGAGGACCTCGTCCACCCGGGCGGCGCCCAGGCCCTGGGAGTGGGCCAGCCACAGCAGGTGGGCCCGGGCGCGGCGGCTGGGCTGCAGGGCGGAGGCGTCGAGCAGGGAGCCGGCCCGGGTCAGCGGCCGGTCCCACTGCGCGTAAGGACGCCCGCCGACCAGGGCGCGGCCCGCGTCGGGCGCGTCGAGGCCGAGGATGACCCGCATGGTGGTGGACTTGCCGGCGCCGTTCGGCCCGACGAACCCGGTGAGGCGGCCGGGGCAGACGGTGAACGTCATCCCGTCCAGCGCCACCGTGGACCCGAACCGCTTCCGCAGGCCGTCTACTTCGATGGTTGCTTCCATGCCTGGTGGTTGTACGGGGACGGCGCTAACACGGGCGGAACGGCGGCCGTTATCGCGTTGTTAGGCCGGGCCGGGCATGCTGGGGGGATGCACCTGCCGCGACGGTGCCGCACCGTGCGGATGCGGCTGACCGCCCTGTACTGCGTCCTGTTCGTGCTGTCGGCGGCCCTGATGCTGGCCATCACCAACGGCGTGGGGTCGGCCACCTCCGTGGCGCGCGTCGCGGTCGCCCCGGACGGCAGCCTCCACCCGGCGGTGTCGCCGGCTGACCAGGCCCACGCGGCCGTCTCGCACCAGTTCCTGCTGGCGTCGCTGATCGCGCTGGGCGTGGTGGCCGCGCTGTCGGTCGTGGTGGGCTGGGTGGTGGCGGGCCGGGTGCTGCGCCCGCTGCGGGTGATGACCGCGGCCGCCCGGCGGATCTCCGCGGACAGCCTGGACGAGCGGCTGGCCATGCCCGGTCCCGGTGACGAGCTGAAGGACCTGGCCGACACCATCGACGGGCTGCTGGCCCGGCTGGAGAGCGCGTTCGCCGCGCAGCGCCGGTTCGTGGCCAACGCCTCTCACGAGCTGCGCACCCCGCTGGCCACCATGCGCGCCTCCGTTGACGTGGCCGTGGCCAAGCCCGGCCCGGTGCCGGCCCCGGTCGCCCTGCTGGCCGGGCGGCTGCGCGGGGAGCTCGACAAGGCCGACGGGCTGCTGGAGGGGCTGCTCACGCTGGCCCGCGCGCAGCACGGGGAACTGCCCGGCCGGGATGCGGTCCCGCTGGATTACGCGGTGTCCGCGGCGCTGGCCGCCCGGGCCCGCGCCATCGGCGCGCGGAACCTCCTCGTGCACTACGACAGCGGGCCGGACGGCAGCTGGGTGCGGGGCAGCCAGCCGCTGCTCCGCCGGATGATCGACAATCTGCTCGACAACGCGATCGGCCACAACCGCGCGGGCGGCTGGATCCGGGTGGCCACTACCGTGGTCACCACCGGGGCCGGCCGCCAGGCCCGGATGGTGGTGGAGAACGGGGGAGCCGTGCTGGCTCCGGCGCAGGTCGCCCAGCTGGGCCAGCCGTTCCGGCGGCTGGGCGCGGACCGTACTGGCCCCGGCGGGGCCGGCCTGGGCCTGTCGATCGTGGCCGCCATCGCCGAGGCGCACGGCGGTGTGCTGCGGCTGGACGCCCGGCCGGAGGGCGGGCTGCGGGCCAGCGTCGCGCTCCCGGTGACCATGGCCGCCCCGGCGCCAGTGGCCGCGCCGGCCGGGGCGGGCACATGAGGGTCCTGGTCGCCGAGGATGCCCGGCCGCTGGCCGACGTGCTGGCCGAGGGGCTGCGCGATGCGGGCATGGCCGTGGACCTGGCCCGGGACGGGCTAGAGGCCGCGGCCAGGCTCGGCATCACCGCCTACGACGTGGTCGTGCTGGACCGGGACCTGCCCGGCATTCACGGCGACACGCTGTGCCAGATGATCACCGGGCGGGACGGGCGGGCCATGGTGCTCATGCTGACCGCGGCGGGCGCCCCCGGCGACCGGGTCAGCGGCCTGGCCCTGGGGGCCGACGATTACCTGGGCAAGCCGTTCCACTTCCCGGAACTGGTGCTGCGCATCCGGGCGCTGGCCCGCCGCCAGCCCGCGGCGCGGGCCCGGACCCTGCGGGTGGCCGGGGTCGAGCTGGACCCGGTGCGCCGGGCGGCGGCCCGGGACGGCCGGCCCCTCGGCCTGTCGGTCAAGGAGTTCGGCGTGCTGGAGGCGCTGCTGGCGGCCAGCCCCGGGTACCTCCGCGCGGAGGACCTGCTGGAGCAGGTGTGGGACGAGCACGCCGACCCGTTCACCAACACGGTGGCGGTGACCATCGGCCGGCTGCGGCGCAAGCTCGGAGACCCGCCGGTCATCGCCACCACCCCCGGGATCGGCTACCGGATCACCTGACCCACCAGGCCAGGCCTGCCCCGGCTGGCCCGGTCAGCCATCCCGCAGCCGGAGCACC
This sequence comes from uncultured Actinomycetes bacterium, assembly GCA_963829725.1. Taxonomy (GTDB): domain Bacteria; phylum Actinomycetota; class Actinomycetes; order Streptosporangiales; family Streptosporangiaceae; genus RYN-230. The sequence continues at coordinate 240,449 of CAWHJW010000009.1, forward strand.
AGCCCGCCCGCCAGCAGGGCGGCCGCCGCCCAGGCGGCCAGCACCCCGAGCCCGGCCCACGGGCCGATCGGCAGGCCGCGCAGGCCGGTGCTGGCCTGGATCTCCAGCCCGGCGGTCATCGGCGCGATCTGATCCAGGTGCCGGTGCCAGCCCGGGCTGCCGACCACCTGCCCCAGGATGGGGAACAGGTACAGCAGGCCGAGGACGATCCCGATGGCCACCGCCGCCTCCCGCACCGCGGTGGCCACCCCCAGGCTGAGCAGCGCGATCAGGGCCAGGTAGAGCACCGAGCCGGCCGCCGCGCGGAGCACCGGCCCGCTGCCCAGGGACAGGTCCGGGTAGCCGTGCGCCGGGCTGAACCCGTGGCCGGGCAGGATCAGCCGCCCGGCCAGCAGCGAGCCGGACACGGCCAGCGCCCCGGCGGCCAGCACGCCGGCGGTGACCACCGCGGCCTTGGCCCCGAGCACGACGGCCCGGCGCGGCACGGCGGCCAGCGTGGTCTGGACCATCCCGGTGGCGTACTCGCCGCTGACCGCCAGCACAGCCACGATGACCACGATGGCCTGCCCCAGGCCGACGCCGGTCAGGCTGAGCCGGGTCAGGTCCGGATGGCAGCCGGCGGCCGGCCCGCACGAGCGGGCCGCGGAGGCCGTGGCGCTCAGCGCCACGGTCGCCGCGATGACGCCGAGCAGCAGCCAGCCGGTGCTGGCCACGGTGCGCAGCTTGGTCCACTCCGCATGCAGCGCCCCGGTCATGCGTCCCTCCGCCGGAGCGCCACTGCGGCCAGGGCCACGGCCAGGGCGGCCCACGCGCACAGCACCCCGAAGCCGGCCCACGGCGGCAGCGGGAAGTACCCGTTGCCCGGCGTGTAATCGGCCGTGACCTGCGCGTACTGCGGCATGGACTGCTGGATGGCGAAGCCGGCCGCCGGGGTGACCCGCAGCAGCCAGTCGGCCGCCCCGGGGGGCAGTATCGGCAGCGCGGCGGAGAAGAAGTAGGGCAGCACGATCAGCGCCATGACCAGGGTGATGGTCCCGGCGCTGTGCCGCAGCAGGGTTCCGAGGGCCAGAGAAAGGACGGCAGTCACCGCCACCAGCGCGGCGGATCCCACGATCACCCGCACCTCGGTGAGCGGGCTGGCCGGCAGGATGTAGTTGCCGTTGGAGCGCAGCACCCATTCCCCGGCCGCCACCGCGATGACGGCGGCGGGCAGTGCGGCGCCGAAACTGACCGCGGCGATCACGGCGGCCTTGGCGGCCAGCACCCGGCCCCGCCGCGGGCTAGCCGCGAACGTGGCCCGGATCAGGCCCCGGCGGTATTCCGCGGTGACGAACATGGTCGCCACCACGACCACCGCGATCAGCCCGAAGAACACGCCCAGCAGGGTGCGTCCCATCGGCGTGCCGGTCCCTTCGGGCCCGGCGGCCACGTCCGGGGCGATGTCACCGGAGCCGGTCACCGTGACCGTGCCGCCGGCCTGCTGGAAACCACTGCCGGGGGGCGCGGCACTGCCGGGGGCGGCGCCCACGCTGGTGCCGGTCCAGCCACTTCCACCCCCGGCCCTGCCACCGCCGCCCCGGCCCCGCAGGGTGACGTGATCGAAGCGGGCGGTGCCCAGGGTGGCCGACCCGGTCCCGCTCGACGTGCCGATCGCACGGGAAGTGGAGTGCGCGGACACCGGGGACGTGGCGAACAGCCCGGCCGCCGCGGTGGCGGGCAGGCCGGCCAGGTGGACGGTGCCGACCGCCCGCCAGTGCGTGCCGTCGGCCGACTGGTAGCCGGTCAGGGTGTCACCGGCCCGGGTCAGCCGCAGCCAGCCCGGCGAGCCCGCGGTCACCGGGCCGGCCGGCCCGGCGATATCGCCGGTGTAGTCATATTGCATGCGGACCCCGTGTCCGGCGGTGACCATCATGGCCGCGTAGGCCGAGCCAGGCCGCAGGCTGGCCTGGATGATGACCCCGGCCTTGGTCCACGGCGTCAGGCCACCCGGGCTGGTCAGCGAGGTCATCCGGGCGGTGATGGTGCCGTGACGGGCCAGCGGCTGGTGCACGAAGTAGAAGCTGTCGATGACGCCCTCGCCGCCCGGCCCGGCCGGGCCGGAGCAGCCCAGGCCCGCGACGACCGGGCTGCCCGCGCTGACCTGCCCGCCGCACGAGCTGTGGTCCAGCAGCGGGATGACCATGATGAGCAGCATGCCGGTGAACATCCCGATGATCCAGCCCCGGACGGTGCGGAACTTGGTCCACTCGGCGTGCAGCACCCGCCCGAAGCGGGGCCGCCCGGTCTCCGGGCCCGGCCGGGGCCGGGTGATGACGGCGCTCACCGGGTCGCCCCGGTGCCCGCCGGGGACGAGTCCCCGCCAGACGCGGCCCCGCCAGACGCGGCCCCGCCAGACGCGGCCCCGCCAGACGCGGCCCCGGCGGGTGCGGCCCCGGCGGGTGCGGCCCCGGCGGGTGCGGCCCGGTACTCGACCGCGTCGCGGGTCAGGTCCAGGTAAGCCTGCTCCAGGCTGGCCCGGTGCGCGGCCACCTCGGAGAACGGCACGCCCTTCCCGGCCAGCAGGCGGACGACCTGCTCGGCGGCCAGCCCGGACGCCGTCAGCGTGCCTGGCTCACCGGTACTGAGGACGGCCCCGGCGGCCTGGAGCACGGCCGCCGCCCCGGCCGCGGCGCTGGTGCGCACCGTGACCTGGTCGCCGGAGGCCGCGGCCAGCAGGTCCCGGGTGGAGATGTCCGCGATGACCCGGCCCCGGCCCACGATGACCAGCTGGCTGGCGGTGTCCTCGAGCTCGCTCATCAGGTGGCTGGAGATCAGCACGGCCCGGCCCTCGGCGGCGAGGGCGCGCAGGAACCCGCGCATCTCGCGCGTGCCCTCCGGGTCCAGGCCGTTGAACGGCTCGTCCAGCATCAGCACCGGCGGGTCGCCGAGCATGGCCGCGGCGATGCCCAGCCGCTGCCGCATGCCGAGCGAGTAGCCGCCCGCCTTGCGGCGCGCCGCGGCCTGCAGCCCGGCCTGCTCGATGACCTCGTCGACCCGGCGGGCCGGCAGGCCCTGGGAGTGGGCCAGCCACAGCAGGTGGCCCCGGCCGCTCCGGCTGGGCTGCAGCGCCGCGGCGTCCAGCAGCGAGCCCACCTGGGTCAGCGGCCGGGCCAGGCGGGCGTAGGGCTGGCCGCCGACCAGGGCGCGGCCCGCATCGGGCGCGTCGAGGCCGAGGATGACCCGCATGGTGGTGGACTTGCCGGCGCCGTTCGGGCCGACGAACCCGGTGACCTGGCCGGCGGAGACGGTGAACGTCATCCCGTCCAGCGCCACGGTCCGGCCGAACCGTTTGCGCAACTGCATGACGTCGATCGGTGCGTTATTCATCTGGGTTGTCTTTCGTCGGCGGGAATTGCCTTCCGATGCTGGTTGTACGCGCCCGCCGGTGCCAGCCTGGTGTCGGCGGCTGACACCCGGCTGGCACCGCGGGCCTGCGAGGGTGAGGCCAGGTCACGCCACAGGAAGGACGATCAGGCAATCATGAGAGTGCTGGTCGCGGAAGATCATGAGGTGCTGGCCCGGGCCATCGGGACCGGGCTGCGCCGCGAGGGCATGGCGGTCAACGTGGTCCACGACGGGGACGACGCGCTGGAGCGCCTGGCCATCACCCGGTACGACGTGCTGGTGCTGGACCGGGACCTGCCGGGCACCCACGGCGACGAGGTCTGCCGCCGGCTGGCGGCCGGCCGCGCCGGGACCCGGATCCTGATGCTGACGGCGGCGGGCACCGTCGCCGACCGGGTGGACGGGCTGGGCCTGGGCGCCGATGACTACCTGGCCAAGCCGTTCGACTTTCCAGAGCTCACCGCGCGCATCCGGGCGCTGGGCCGCCGGTCCGCGCCGCCGCTGCCGCCCACCCTGCGGTGCGGCGACGTGATGCTCGATCCCACCCGGCGGGTCGCGTTCCGGGCCGCGCGGCGGCTGGACCTGTCCCCGAAGGAGTTCGCCGCGCTGGAGGTCCTGCTCGAGTCGGGGGACCGGGTCGTGTCAGCGGAGGAACTGCTCGACCGGGCCTGGGATGAGGCCGCCGACCCGTTCACCACCGCGGTCAAGACCACGATCCGGCGGCTGCGGGTCAAGCTGGGCGACCCGCCCGTCATCCATACCGTCCGCGACGGCGGCTACCGGATCGGGGCAGCCTGATGGCGCGCTCCTGGGCGGCGCGGCTCCCGGGGCGGCGGAGGCCGGTGTTCCGCCGGACCCTGCGGCTGCGGCTGGCCCTGCTGTATGCCGCCCTGTTCGCCGTCTCGGCCGTCGCGCTGGGCGCGGCCGCGGTGATCTTCAAGCCGAACTTCCTGGTGCACAGCTCGTTCCGGGCGGCGCCAGGGAGCCAGGTGCACACCGGCTGCCAGGCTCACTCGTGCGCCGTGGCCAGCGATGGCTGGGACGGCGGGTTGCGCCAGTTCCTGGCGGGCGGCGCCGCGTCGCACAACATCGGCGGGGGGCTGGCCCTGCTGGCCATCCTGGTCGTGCTCGCCCTCGGCGCGGGCTGGCTGCTGTCCGGGCGGGTGCTGCGGCCGCTGCACGCGATCACCAGCAGCGCCCGGCATATCTCGGCCAGCAACCTGCACCAGCGGCTGCAGGTCAGCGGACCGGGCGACGAGTTCGCCGAGCTCGGCGAGACGCTGGATGACCTGTTCGCCCGGCTGGAGGCGTCCTTCGAGTCGCAGCGGCGGTTCGTGGCCAACGCCTCGCACGAGCTGCGCACTCCGCTGGCGGCCGAGCGGACCCTGCTCCAGGTGGCGCTGGCCGATCCCGAGGCCAGCACGGAGACGCTCCGGTCTGCCTGCCGGGAAGCCCTGGCCCTGGGCGAGCAGCAGGATGCCCTGATCGGCGCGCTGCTCACGCTGGCCACCAGCGAGCGCGGCCTGGAGCGCCGGGAGCGCTTCGACCTGGCGGGCATCGCCCAGAAGGTGATCATGGATCAGCTGCCGACGGCCGAGCGCCGCGGCATCCAGATCGGCAGCGCACTGGAGCCGGCGCCCGCCGCCGGTGACGCCAGCCTGGCGGAGAGCCTGGTGGCGAACCTGGTGGACAACGCGGTGCGGCACAATCAGCCGGGTGGCCGGGTGCAGGTGTCGGTGACGGCCAGCGAGGGGCAGGCCGTCCTGGCCGTCAGCAACACGGGGGAGCCGGTCCCGCCGGCCGAGGTCGACCGGCTGTTCCAGCCCTTCCAGCGACTGGGCGCCGACCGGGTCCGCGGCTCCGGCGGCCACGGCCTGGGCCTGGCCATCGTCCGGGCCATCACGGACGCGCATCACGCGGTGCTGACCGCCACCCCCGGCCCGGAAGGCGGCCTGGCCGTCCAAGTGATCTTCCCGCCCGATGACCGCTGAAGCCCGATGAATGACCGCTAAAGCGGCGAGAGCACTGAAGCGGGGAGAGATGGAGCGACGCCGGGTGGCTACGGGGGCAAACCACCCGGCGTCGCAATCATCGGCGTTCCGACGGGGGCCCGGAACGCCGGCAGGTGCTCCGACGGGGGACCAGAGCACCGCTATGCATGTTACACCGAAAACCCCCCCTTGTGCGTCAAGACCGGATAGCCGAGCGGGATCTGGTCAGGGCATCCGGTAAGCAGTGCGGTTCAGCCGTTTCCCGGCTGCCTTTCAGCTCCCGATTCCCGGATATGCCCGCCAGGCTGCGGTGCCGTCCCGGGCGGCTCGTCCGCCCCGGCACTTCCCGCTGGCCACCTGCTTGCCTCCGGCGCGGTGTAACGCTCGGGCAGCCGCGGCTCGTAGGCCTGAAAGCGTTTCGTGTCGGCCGGTTCCCGGCCGCCGTTCGCGATCACCACGGCGAAATAGGGGATGAGGATAGCGCCCGCCGCCGGAATCGCGGCCAGCCACCCGGCGCCGGACACGAACAAGACTATCGTCAGCCCGAAACAGAGCACCCGGATACCCATCATGATCAGGTAACGGCGCTGCCGCGCGGCCACGTCCGCGGTCAGCCCCGGCTGAGCCTCGGTGACGAGGTGGGCGCGCTCGCGGCGGGTCCTGGTGATGGGCTTCACCTTTCCAACGTACGCCGGTTTGCGGCGTATGACGGCGCAGGCCGCCGGCCAGCTGCGGGCGCCGCGGAAAACCCCGCGGGCCACCCGGCGCCCTCGCTCAGGTATTCGGCGCTAAGGCACCGCGCGGATGCCCGGAGCGCCGTCGGCCGAGGTCACGCCGGCCAGTGTCATCTGGTGCGCGAGGTCGTCGGTGACCCCGTCGAGCAGCGCCTGGACGCCGCCGGCACCGCCGCAGGCGAGGGCCCAGAGCACCGGCCGGCCGAGGAAGGCCAGCTGCGCGCCGAGCGCCAGCGCGGCGAGCACGTCCCCGCCGGTGCGCAGCCCGCCGTCCACGTAGACCCGGCCGGGCAGGGCGGCCGCCACGGCGGGCAGCGCCGCGGCGCTCGGCACCGACTGGTCCAGCTGGCGCCCGCCGTGGTTGGACACGATGACCGCGGCCGCACCCGCGGCGGCGCAGGCCGCAGCGTCATCCGGGCGGAGCACGCCCTTGACCACCACCGGCAGCCCGCTGATCTCAGCGAGCCAGCCGATGTCCGCGAGCGCGCCGTCGGTGGCGTGCTCGGCCGCATCGAGGTCGGCGAGCGGCCCCAGGTTGACCAGGAAGTGATCGTCGGTGATCACATCGTGCTGGGACGTCCTGGCCTTGCGGCCCGGCACCGCGGTGTCCACGGTGAGCACCAGGGCGTGCGCCCTGGCGGCGGCGGCCCGGCGGACCAGCCCGGCGGTGAGGTCCCGGTCGCGCATCAGGTACACCTGGAACCACCAGCTGCCCCCGGCGGACGCGACCGCCGCCCCGACGTCCTCGATCCGGCAGGAACTCCGGGTGGACAGCACGTACAGGGCGCCGGCCCGGGCCGCGCCGACCGCGGACGCCACCTCGCCGCCCGGGTGGGCCAGCTGCTGGAAGGCGGTGGGCGCGACCGCCACCGGGGTGCGCAGCCGCAGGCCCAGCGGGCTGGCCAGCTGCACGCTGGTATCCACGGCCGACACGTCGCGCAGCACGTGCGGCAGGAACTGCACCTGCTCCCAGGCCTGGGGGTTGGCCCGCAGCGTGACCTCCCGGCCGGCCCCGCCCGCATAGAAGTCGTAGATCTCCGGGGACAGGCGGCCCCGGGCCTGCCGTTCGAGCTCGGAAGCGTCAGGAGTCACACTGGGAACCCTGCCCGAACCGCGGGCGCAGCGCCATGGACACTTACTGGAGGAACCTATGACCGACCGCACCTACCGGGTCAGCGAGATCGTCGGCACGTCGCCGGACGGGATCGAGCCGGCCATCCGCAACGCGGTGCACCGGGCCGGGCAGACCCTGCGGCACCTGGACTGGTTCGAGGTCACCGAGGTGCGGGGCCAGATCACTGACGGCGAGGTGGCCCACTACCAGGTCGGCCTGAAAGTGGGCTTCCGCCTCGAAGACGACTGACGGTGCTAGTAGGCGCGGCCGAAGATGAGCCGTTTGCCATAGCCGGACGGCTGACCGCACCGGATGCAAGTCCCCTGCTCCGGCTCGCCGTCCGCCGGGATGACGCGCGGCGTGGCGGAAGTGGCGGCCTTGATGTCGTCCTCGCACTGGGGCTGGCCGCAGTGCAATGCCCGGGCCCAGCCGGCCGCGACCGCCGCCGCGAACTCCTCCCAGGTGTCTGCCGTGACGGTCCGCTGATCGCGGAACTCGGTCGCCCGCCGCAGCAGCAGGTTCTGGAAGGCGGTCAGCTCGAAGCGGAGCCGGGCCGGGGCCGAGTCCAGCGGGACCGGCGTCTTCTCGTTGCCGAGCCGGGTGGCCATCAGCGCCGTGCCCGCCGCCAGGTCCCGCGGCCCGAGTTCCAGCCGGATCGGGACGCCGCGCATCTCCCAGTCGTTGAACTTGAACCCTGAGGAGAGCTGCGGCCGGTCGTCCACGTGCGTGCGGAGGCCGGCGTCCCGCAGCCGGGCCGCCAGCTCCCGGGCGGGCGGCAGCACCTGGCCGGCCTGCTCGCCGCGGCCGATCGGGACGATCACCACCTGATGGGGGGCGAGCAGCGGCGGCAGGATGAGGCCCTTGTCATCCCCATGTGTCATGATCACTCCGCCGATCATGCGCGCGCTCATGCCCCACGAGGTGGTGTGGCACAGCTCCAGCTCGCCGCTCTCCGCGGCGTAGTGGATGCCGAAGGCCTTGGCGAAGTTCGTGCCCATGTAGTGTGACGTGCCGGACTGCAGCGCTCGCCCGTCACGCATCATCGCCTCGACCGTGTAGGTCCGCCTGGCGCCGGGGAACCGCTCGCCTGCCGTCTTCTCGCCCGCGATCACCGGCATCGCGGCCACGTCCCTGGCCACCCGCTCGTACAGGTCGAGCGCGAGCAGGGTCTCCCGCATGGCGTCCGCCTCATCGGCGTGCGCCGTGTGACCCTCCTGCCACAGGAACTCGGTGGTGCGCAGGAACATCCGCGGCCGCATCTCCCAGCGGACCACGTTCGCCCACTGGTTGAGCAGCAACGGCAGATCCCGGTGCGAGCTGATCCACTTGGCCATCATCTCGCCGATGATCGTCTCCGAGGTCGGCCGGACGATCAGCGGCTCCTCAAGCTCCTTGCCGCCGGCGTGGGTGACGACCGCCAGCTCCGGCGCGAAACCCTCGACGTGCTCGGCCTCGCGCTGCAGGTAGCTCTCCGGGATCAGCAGCGGGAAGTAGGCGTTGACATGACCGGTCTCCTTGATCCGCCGGTCGATGTCGGCCTGCAGCAGCTCCCACATCCGGTACCCGTAGGGGCGGATCACCATCGTGCCCCGGACCGGGCCGCGGTCCACCAGCTCAGCCCTGAAGACGACCTCGTTGTACCAGGCGGAGAAGTCCTCGCTCTGCGGGGTGACTCCGCGCTCATTGCGCGCCACACCGAGAGGATAGGAGATCACGCCGGGCGGCACGCCCTGGTTTTCGCCTAGCTGGCCTGGCTGACTGAGGACATGTTGAAGCCCTCGACCCGCACCGGGGGCATCGCGCACCGGGTGAAGTAATCGCCCCACTCCCGCGGCAGCGCCGGGACGGTGCCGCCCGTCTCGGCGAGCCGCCCGAGCATGCCGACCGGGCTCTCGTTGAACCGGAAGTTGTTGACCGCGCCGGTGATCTCGCCGTTCTCCACCAGGTAGATGCCGTCCCGGGTCAGCCCGGTGAGCAGCAGCGTCTGCGGGTCCACCTCGCGGATGTACCACAGGCAGGTGAGCAGCAGGCCATGCCGGGTGCGGGCCACCATGTCCTCCAGCGTGGCACTGCTGCCCGGCGGGCCGTCCAGGGCCAGGTTGCCGATGGCCGGGGTGACCGGCAGGCCGGACAGCTGCGCGGTGTGCCGGGTCTGGATCAGCGCGGCCAGCTCGCCGCCCGAGATCCAGGCCGTCGGCGCCAGCGCCAGCCCGTTGTCGAACACCGAGGAGTCGCGGCCCGAGGCGTGCGCCACCACGAGCGGCGCGCAGCCCAGCCCGGGCAGCGCCGGGTCGCTGCGCAGCGTCACCGGCAGCGCGGCCAGCCGCTCGCCGACCCGGGTGCCACCGCCCGGCTTGCTGAACACGCTCCGCCCGTCCAGCGCGTCCTTGGCCCCGGCCGACCAGTAGAGGTAGACGAGCAGGTCGGCCACCGCACCCGGCGGCAGCAGGGTCTCGTACCGGCCGGCCGGCAGCTCGATCTTCCGCTTCGCCCAGTCCAGCCGCTGGGCCAGGCCGTCCTCGAGGGTGGCCACGTTCACGTCGGTGAAGTCCCGGGTGCCCTGGCCGGCCCAGGCGGACCGGCTCATGTCGGCCGACTTGGCGTTCAGGTCGAACTTGCCGGCCGGCTGGTCGTGGCGCAGCCGCAGCCCCGTGGACGTGCCCACGAACGTGCTGGTCACCGTGTGCTCGGCGTAGCCGTATAGCCTCCGGCCGGCCGCCTGGGCCGCACCGAAGGCGGTGCCGAGATCGTCGGCGAACCGCCGGAACACGCCAATTTCCGTCCCGGTGACCGGATCATCCCAGGAAGGCCCCGGATCGCCCGCCAGATCCATCCTGAACGCCAGTTCGTCGCCGGGGCCGAGCAGCGGTCGCGCATCCTCGACCGGGGAACCGCCCGCGGCCGCCTGCTCCGCCGCCGCCACCACGTCGGCGATCTGGCCGTCGCGCAGCCCGGCCCGGGATACCACGCCGACGCTGGTGCCCTCAGGGCGGCGGCGGACCGCGATCACGGTCAGCTGCCGGGACCGTGACACCCCGTTCGTGGTGAGCGTGTTCCCGGCCCAGCGCAGGTTGGCGGCCGATGACTCGTCGGCGATCACCACGCAGTCGCCGCCGGCCGCGGCCAGCGCGCGCTCGACGGTCTCCTGGGGACCGGCCATCATGCTCCTTCCTCCGCGGTGTTGAGTACCCGGACCCCGCGCATCAGCACCGCGGGGCAGCCGTGGCTGACCGGGGCGACCTGCCCGGGCTGCCCCTTACCGCAGTTGAACGCGCCGCCGAGCAGGTAGGTCTGCGGGCCGCCCACCGCTTCCATCGAGTTCCAGAAGTCCGTGGTGGTCGCCTGGTAGGCGACGTCCCGCAGCTGACCGTCCAGCCGCCCGTTCCTGATCCGGTGGAACCGCTGGCCGGTGAACTGGAAGTTGTACCGTTGCATGTCGATGGACCAGCTCTTGTCGCCCTCGATGTAGATGCCGTCGGTCACCCCGGCGATGAGCTCCTCGACGCCCGGCCCGCCGTCGGCCGGCTGCAGCGACACGTTGGCCATCCGCTGGATCGGCATGTGCGCGGGGGAGTCGGCGAAGGCGCAGCCATTGGACCGGCCCGCCCCGGTGAGCCGGGCGATCCGCCGGTCCAGCTGGTACCCGGCCAGCACCCCGCCGGAGATGAGGTCCCAGGACTGGCCCGCCACGCCCTCGTCGTCATAGCCGACCGTGGCCAGCCCGTGCGGGACGGTCCGGTCCCCGGTCACGTGCATCGCCGGGGAGCCGTACCGCAGGCGGCCCAGCTTGTCCTGGGTGGCGAACGAGGTGCCCGCGTAGGCCGCCTCGTAGCCGAGCACCCGGTCCAGCTCGGTGGCGTGGCCGATCGACTCGTGGATGACCAGCCACAGGTTGGACGGGTGGATGACGAGGTCGTACCGGCCGGCCGCCACCGCCGGGGCGGCCAGCTTCGCGGCCAGCAGCCCGGGCAGCCGGTCCAGCTCCTCGTCGAAGTCCCAGCCGCTGCCGGTCAGGTATTCATAGCCCCGGCCGGCCGGCGGGGCGAGCGTGCGCATGGTCTCGAACCGCCCGCTGGGTTCCACCGCGACCGCGGTGAGCACCGGGTGCACCCGGACCCGCTGCTGGGTGGCCGTGGTGGCCCCGTCCGAGTAGAACTTGCACTCCCGGACACAGGTCAGCGAGGCGTCCACGTGGTCGATGCCGGCGGCGGCCGACAGCCGGGCGCTCAAGTCGCCCAGCCGGGCCAGCTTGTCCGCCACGCTGACGTCCAGCGGGTTGACCTCGTAGGCCGACACCCAGCTCACGTCGCCGTAGCCGGGCTCGCCGGCCAGCTCGATCCGTTCCGTGTTCATCGCGGCCGCGACCCGGGCGACGTCCACCGCCTCTTCGGCGGCGCGCACTGCCGCGGTGGTGGTCAGGTCCACCGCCGCCGCGAAGCCCCACGTGCCGTCCAGGACCACGCGGACGGCCAGCCCCAGGTCGTCCGCGTCGACCAGGGTTTCCAGGTGCCCGTCGGACAGGCTGATGTCCTGGCCCCGGATGCGCTCGGCGCGGAAGTCCGCGTGCTCCGCGCCGAGCTCGCGGGCCCGCTGCAGCGCGGCGGCGGCCATCTCGCGCAGCGGGTAGCTGGTGAACTCCGGGTCGATGGGGTGAGTACTGTGCTCCACGAGTGGCAACCTATCCCACGCCTATCAGGCCGGGTACGCTCGCGGAGTCGCTGCGCCGCGATCGCCGCGCTGAGGAGGTATCCGCGCAGATGAGTCGTTCCGTCCTAGTCACTGGCGGGAACCGGGGCATCGGGCTGGCCATCGCCCGCCGGCTCGCGGCGGCCGGTGATCGGGTCACCGTGACCTCCCGGTCCGGGGAGAGCGTCGAGGGGCTGGCCACGGTGGCCTGTGACGTGCGCGACGCGGCCTCGGTGGACGAGGCCTTCGCCAAGGTCGAGGCCGGCCAGGGCCCGGTGGAGGTCCTGGTGGCGAACGCCGGGATCACCCATGACCAGCTGCTCGCGCTGATGAGCGAGGACGACTTCACCTCGGTGATCGACACCAACCTGGCCGGCGCCTACCGGGTGGCGCGCCGCGCGGTGCGCGGCATGATGAAGCTGCGCACCGGCCGGATGGTGTTCATCTCCTCGGTGGTGGGCCTGCTCGGCTCGGCCGGCCAGGCCAACTACGCGGCGTCCAAGGCCGGGCTGGTCGGCCTGGCCCGGTCGCTGGCCCGGGAGCTGGCCCCGCGGAACATCACCGCGAACGTGGTCGCGCCGGGATTCGTGGACACGGACATGACCGCGGTGCTGGCCGAGGACCGGAAGGCCGCGATCCTGGCCCAGGTGCCGCTGCGCCGCCTGGCCACGGCGGACGAAGTGGCCGCCACGGTCGCCTTCCTGGCTGGCCCGGACGCGGCCTACATCACCGGGGCGGTCATCCCGGTGGACGGCGGCCTGGGCATGGGGCACTGAGGGGGCCTGCGATGGGAATCCTGGACGGCAAGCGGATCCTGGTGACCGGGATCCTCACCGACGCGTCGATCGCGTTCCACGTAGCCCGGATCGCGCAGCAGGAGGGCGCCCGGCTGGTGCTCACCGGCTTCGGGCGGCTCAGCCTGGTGGAGCGGATCGCCAAGCGGCTGCCCGGCCCGGCGCCGGTCATCGAGCTGGACGTGACCGACCCCGGCCAGCTGGCCTCGCTGGCCGAGCGGGTGTCCGGGCACCTGGACGGGCTGGACGGGGTGGTGCACGCGGTCGGGTTCGCGCCGCAGGGCGCGCTCGGCGGCAACTTCCTGACCACCGAGTGGCCGGACGTGGCCACCGCCCTGCACGTGTCGACGTATTCCCTCAAGTCGCTCGCGGTGGCCGCCCGGCCGCTGATGAGCGGCGGAGGCTCGATCGTCGGCTTCGACTTCGACGCGTCGGTCGCCTGGCCTTCCTATGACTGGATGGGCGTGGCCAAGGCCGGCCTGGAGTCCTGCGCCCGGTACCTGGCCAAGGAACTCGGGCCCGACGGGATCCGGGTGAACCTGGTCGCCGCGGGCCCGTTGCGCACCATGGCGGCGAAGAGCATTCCCGGATTCAGCGCGTTCGAGGACATGTGGGATGGGCGGGCGCCGCTCGGCTGGGACCTGAGCGATCCGGGGGCGGCCGCCCGGGCCTGTGTCGCGCTGCTGTCGGACTGGTTCCCGGCCACGACCGGGGAGATCGTGCACGTGGATGGCGGGGTTCATGCCGTCGGCGGCTGACGCCCCCGCCGCCCGGGCCGTCGGCTCCGGGCCGTTCGTGCTGACCCTGTCCTGCCCGGACCGGCCCGGCATCGTGCACGCGGTGGCCGCCTACCTGCATGAGTCCGGCTGCAACATCCTCGACAGCCAGCAGTTCGCCGACCTGCCGATGAACCGGTTCTTCATGCGGGTGCAGGTGGATCCGCTGGGCGGGGCGGGCCTGCCCGCGCTGCGGGCCGGCTTCGGCCCGGTGGCCGGGGAGTTCAGCATGGACTGGGAGCTGCACGACCTGGCGGTCCGCCCCCGCGTGCTGATCATGGTGTCCAGGGAAGGGCACTGCCTCAACGACCTGCTGTACCGGCGCGAGGCCGAGGCGCTGGCCATCGACATCCCGCTGGTGGTCGGGAATCATCCCGGCCTGGCCCGGCTGGCCGCCGGGCACGGGGTGCCGTTCGAGCACATCGCGGCCGGGCCGGACCCGGCCGAGCGGGCCGGGGCGGAGGCCCGGCTGCTCGGCCTGGTCGCCGCGCACCGCATCGATTTCGTGGTGCTGGCCCGGTACATGCGCATCCTTTCCCCGGAGGTGTGCGCCAAGCTGGCCGGGCGGATCATCAACATCCACCACTCGTTCCTGCCCAGCTTCCGCGGCGCGCGGCCGTACCAGCAGGCGTACGAGTACGGGGTGAAGGTGATCGGGGCCACCGCGCACTACGTCACGGCGGAACTGGACGAGGGCCCGGTCATCGAGCAAGAGGTGGCCCGGGTCGAGCACGACGCCTCGCCAGCCCACCTGGCGGCCATCGGCCGCGACGCCGAGCGGGTGGCGCTGGCCCGGGCGGTGCGCTGGCACGCCGAGCACCGCGTCCTGCTGCACGGCCGCCGGACGGTCATCTTCAAGTAACGCCGCCGGGCGGTCATCTTCAGGTAACCAGGCCAGCCAGCCGGGTTACCCTCGGCTGCTCGCCCACGGTGGCCACGGCCCGGGCCAGCGCCGGGCCCGCCCCGTGCACGATGGACAGGTGCTGCTGGGCACGGGTCAGCGCGGTGTAGGCCAGCGGCCGGGACAGCATGCGGGCCGCCTCGGCCGGGAAGACCGCGACCACGGCCGGCCATTCCGAGCCCTGCGCGCGGTGCACGGTCAGCGCCCAGCCATGCCGCAGGTCGCCGAGCAGCCGGTCCGGCACGCACACCGTGTTGACCCGGGGGGACCACCCCCCGGAACCCCCCGCTCGCCGCTGCGCGCCGGGGCTTTCGCCGGAGCCGGCCGGGAACGAGACGATGAGGCCGCCGTCACCAGGGCCGGTGACCGTGCCGACCTCGCCGTTCGCGAAGCCCTCGTCCAGGTGGTTGGCCACGGCCACCACCCGGTCGCCGGGGTCGAACCCGCCCCGGCTGCCCGGCCCGGGATTGAGCCGCTCCTTGAGCGCCCGGTTCAGCTCGACGGTCCCCGCCGCGCCTTTGTGCACCGGCGTGATCACCTGCACGTCCCCGGCCGGGATGCCGAGCACCCGCGGGATGGAGTCGGTCACCAGCTGGATCACCCGCCGGGCGGCGTCCGCGCTGCCCCGCACCGGAACCACCACCACCTCCCGGCCGGGCGCGTCCACCGGGGGCAGCGTGCCGGCCCGGACCGCGGTGGCCAGCCGGGCGATGACCCCGCCGCGGCGCTGCCGGTACAGCCGGGTCAGCTCGGTCACCGGGACCGCCCCCGAGTCGATGAGATCGGCGAGCACCCGGCCGGGCCCGATTGACGGCAGCTGCGCCGGGTCGCCGACCAACAGCAGCCGGGCCCCGTCCGGGCAGGCCTCGACCAGGGCGGCGGCCAGTTCCGCGTCGAGCATGGAGGCCTCGTCCACCACGATCAGGCCGGCTTCGATCGGCGCCTCCTCGCTGCGGGAGAAGCTCCAGGTCAGCCCGTCGGTCTGCGCGCCGAGCAGCCGGTGCACCGTGGTGGCCGGGGCGCCGGCCAGCTCCTCCAGCCGCTTGGCGGCCCGCCCGGTCGGCGCGGCCAGCGCGACCCGCAGCCCGCGGGCCTGCGCCAGGGCCACCACCGCCGCCACCGTGCGGCTCTTCCCGGTGCCCGGTCCGCCGCACAGCACGGACACGCCGTGCTCGGCGACCGTGAGCACCGCCTGCTGCTGCACCGCGTCCAGGGCAGTGCTAGCCCGGATTTCAGGCGGCTCGTCGCCTAGCGGCCCGGCCAGCGCGGCCAGCCGCTGCACCCCCTCGGCCACCGCTTCCTCGGCCATCGCGTACCGGGCCAGGGCCAGCAGCACGCCGTCGTCGCCGCTCCCCGTGCCGCCGTCCGGGGTGTCGTCGTCCCCGCTGCCGTCGGCGCCATGCTCCTCGCCCCTGGCGCCGCCATCCGGCTCGCCCGGGCCAGGCTCCGCCGCCTCGAACGGCAGCACGCCGCCGTCATCCACCGCGGCCGCGATGGCCGCCGCCGGGTCGCTGATCCGGAACCGGCCCAGTGCGTCCGCGATCACCGCGGCCGGCACCGCCGTGTGCCCGTCTTGTGCCGCCCGGGCCAGCAGGTGGCCGGCCAGCGCCCGGCCGCGCCGCGGGTCCTGCGGGGCGGCCTGGCCGCCGAGCACCTGGCGGGCAAACCAGTCCGCCTGGTCCGGCCGGAGCTGCGGCACGGCCAGCAGCCGCCACGGGTCCTCGCGCAGCTGCCCCGGCGCGGTCGCGCCGAGCCGGGCCACCGCCGGCCCGGCCAGCCGGGCCGGTACCCGGCAGGCCACCAGCAGCCGGGCCGTCTCATACACGGGCCGGGCGGCCTCGAACGCGGCGGCCAGGGCTACCGCCCGCTTGCCGCCGACCCCCTCGAGGAGTTCCAGCCGCTGCGCGGTGACCTCGCCGGGCCCGGTGATGCCGGCCGCCGCCAGGCGGCCGGCCAGCCGGTTGCCCAGGCCAGGCCACAGCCCGGCCGCGCAGAACTCGGCGAACACGTCAGGCAGGTCCTCAGGCACCGGAGTGCGGCCAGCCTCGGTAACGGCGGACATCGCGCCCAGCGTAGCCGGGCGCCCCGTCAAAACCCCGCCACCACGCGTACCGGAACTCCCCGGCCGGGGTCAGGAACGCCCGTCCGGGGACCGCTTGTGCCGGCGGCGGGCCTCGCTGATAATCGGGGCCATGGACGGGAACCCGGGCGGCGCGGCGCCTGCGGAACGCCCTGATCCGATGCGCCACCGGTGGCGGCCCGCTGACCGTGTCCGCGCCAGCGATGCCGACCGTGAGGCGGTGATCAGCCAGCTCAGCGAGCGGTACGCCGAGGGGCGGCTGACCCATGACACGCTGGATCAGCGGCTGGAAGCGGTACTGAAGGCCCGCTACCAGCATGATCTGAAGGACGTGCTGGCGGACCTGCCGTCCCGGCGCCGGCTGGGCGACGCGGTGCAGGCCGTCTGGCAGCGCGGCCGGGCCACGCTGGCCGGCCTGATGACAGGCGCCTCCCGGCCGGCGTCCGCCCGGCTGCTGGCCTTCCCGTCCGGCGGGCAGCGCCGGTTCACCATTGGCCGGGACGCGGGCTGTGACATGGTGCTGCCCGACCCGACCATCTCCCGCTGGCACGCCGGGCTCAGGCGCGAGGCCAGCGGCTGGCTGCTCGACGATCTCGGCTCCACTAACGGGACCACGCTGAACGGATGGCGGGTCCGGGCCTGGGTCCCGGTCCGGGACGGCGACCAGGTCAGCTTCGGCTTGGCCACCTTCGTCTTCGGCGCCCCGCCGGGGGGCCACGGGGCCCCGGCCGCGGAGCGCGGGGCGCGCGGCTGAGCCAGCGGCACGCGCCGCCAGGCCGGCCCGGGCGTGTCCGTCCCGCCGCCGCGGACCCCGTAGAGTCATGGCGTGACATTGGTTCTGCTGGTGCGGCACGGGATGACGGCCGGGACCGGGACCGTGCTCACCGGCCGGACCCCGGGTATCCCGCTGGATGACCGCGGCCGGGAGCAGGCGGCTGCGCTGGCCGCCCGGCTGGCCGACGTGCCGCTGGACGCCATCATCAGCAGCCCACTGGACCGCTGCCGCGAGACCGCCGACGCGATCGCCGCGGCCCGCGGCGGCGAGCCGGTGCCGGTCCTCCAGGACGAGCAGTTCGCCGAGGTCAAGTACGGGGACTGGACCGGCCAGCCACTCAAGAAGCTGGCCAGGGACCCGCTGTGGCGCGTGGTCCAGGCGCATCCGAGCGCGGTCCGGTTCCCCGGCAAGGACGCCGAGTCCATGCCCGAGGTGGCGCACCGCGCGGTGGCCGCGGTGCGGGAGTGGAACGAGCGGCTCGGCCAGGACGCGGTCTACCTGATCTGCTCGCACGGTGACGTGATCAAGGCGGTCATCGCGGACAGCCTGGGGATGCACCTCGACCTCAGCCAGCGGATCCAGGTGGACCCATGCTCGCTGAGCGTCATCCGGTACACCCCGCTCCGGCCATTCCTGGTACGAATGAATGACAGCGGCCGCAGTGCCGCCGGGCTGGCCAGGCCGCATCGGAAAGTTCCCGGGGCCGGGGCGGGTGACGCAGCCATCGGCGGGGGAGCGGGAGGATAAGGATCATGCCGGTCTACTCCTATGATCCGCCAGAGCGTTTCGTGGCGGGCACGGTCGGTCAGCCGGGAGAACGGACGTTCTACCTGCAGGCCACTGCCCGTGGCCGGGTGACCAGCGTGGCCCTGGAGAAGTTCCAGGTCAGCCTGCTCGCCGAGCGGCTGGAGGAGCTGCTGGACGAGGTGCTGCGGCGGACCGGCGGCCTGACCTCGGTCCCCGCCGCGACCCCCGCCGACCTGAGCGACGACGACCCGCTGGACCTGCCGCTCATGGAAGATTTCCGGGTCGGAGCCATCGCGCTGGCCTGGGATGGCGAGGACGAGCGGGTGGTCATCGAGGCCCAGGAAGAGTCGGAGAACCCGGTCGAGCCACTGGCCGAGGAAGTGCCGGAGAACGGGCCCGGCGTGCTCCGGGTGCGGATCACGGCGGCGTCCGCCCGGGCGTTCTCCCAGCGCGCGCTGCGCATCCTGGGCCAGGGACGCCCGCCCTGCCCGCTGTGCGGGCTGCCGCTGGACAGTGACGGGCATATCTGCCCGCGGCAGAACGGCCACCGGGCCGCCAATGCCTGAAAAACCGCCCGCCCGGCGGTTGTCCCGCGCCAAATCCTCCCGCCCGGAGCCCAGCCAGGGGCGGCCGCCTGATGATCATTCGGTGGCGCTGCGGCTGCTCGCCGAGGGCGAGCTGGAGGTGGAGGGGCGGCTGGTGGTGGCGTCCAACGCCACCTTGTACTGCACGATCTCCGATGGGGCCACCGAGGCGGCCTGCGTGTACAAGCCGGTGGCCGGGGAAAGGCCGCTGTGGGACTTCCCGCACGGCACGCTGGCCGACCGGGAGGTGGCCGCGTACGCGGTGTCCCGCGCCGCGGGATGGGGCCTGGTGCCGCCGACCGTGTACCGCGACGGGCCGTTCGGCCCCGGCATGTGCCAGCTGTGGATCGACGCCGACCCGGCGGTGGACCTGGTCGCGCTGTCCCGCAGCACGGACCACCGGCCGCTGCGCGATATGGCCGTCTTCGACGCGGTGGTGAACAACGCGGACCGCAAGATCGGCCACCTGCTGCCGACCGCCGACGGCGCGCTGTACGGCTGCGACCACGGTGTCTGCTTCGGCGAGGAGTACAAGCTGCGCACGGTGCTGTGGCAGTGGCGGGGCCGCCGGCTGCCGGGCCGGGCGGTCGAGGCGCTGCAGCGGCTGGCCGCGGCGCTGGCCGCCGGCCCGCTGGCCGATGAGCTGGCCGCAGGCTGAACGAGGCGGAGATCGCGGCCACCCGGCAGCGGGTGGACCTGCTGCTGGCGGCCCGCCAGCATCCCTACCCGCCCGAGGACTGGCCCGCCGTCCCCTGGCCGCCGTACTAAAGTCAGCGCCCGGGTTCGCCGGGGTGGCGGCGGCGGCGGAGGTAGCGCTCGAACTCCCGGGCGATGGCGTCACCGCTGGCCTCGGGCAGGTCGGTGGCGTCCTTGGCCTCTTCCAGCGTGCGCACGTAGTCAGCGACCTCGGTGTCCGCCTCGGCCAGCTCGTCCACGCCGCGTTCCCAGGCCCGCGCCTCCTGGGGCAGGTCACCCAGCGGCAGCGAGGCATCCAGCACGTCCTCCACGCCGCGCAGCAGCGCCAGGGTGGCCTTCGGGCTGGGCGGCTGGGCCACGTAGTGCGGCACCGACGCCCAGAGCGAGACCGCCGTGATCCCGGCCTGGGTGCAGGCGTGCTGCAGCACCCCGACGATCCCGGTGGGGCCCTTGTACTCGACCGGCTCGATGTGCAGGTCGGCGGCGAGAGCCGGGTCCGAGGCGGCCGCCGCGACCGGGACGGGCCGGGTGTGCGGCGAATCCGCCAGCAGTGCGCCGAGCACCACCACCGTCTGCGTACCGAGGTCGGTGAACGCCTGCACCAGCTCGTCGCTGAAGGCCCGCCAGCGCATGTTGGGCTCGATGCCGTGCACCAGCACCACATCCCGGCCCAGGCCCTCGGGAGTGGCCAGGGACAGCCGCGTCGTCGGCCAGACCAGCCGCTCGGTGCGCCCCTCGGACACCTCCATGACCGGGCGGGTCACCTGGAAGTCGTAGTAGTCCTCGGGGTCGATGGCCCCGATCTGGGTGGCTTCCCAGGCAATGCCCAGATGATCCACCACTCCGCTGGCCGCCTCGCCCGCGTCATTCCAGCCCTCGAAGGCGGCGATGACCGCTGGCGAGGTGAGCTTGCGGACACCGGTCAACTCGATCACTCACCACCTCCTTACCGGCCAGCGCCGATGGACACCAGATTACGTGCACAGCTACGATCACCGCGTGCCCCGGGTCAGCCCCCCGGGCTGCCGGCGGCCCCGGGGGAACACGTCGCCTTAGAATAGGGTCCCTGATGACTTCCACTGCTCGCCCGCCCCGGCCCGCGCTACCGGCCCTGGGCGCCGCCCTGGGGGACCGTGTCGTCGTGGCCGATGGGGCGATGGGGACGATGATCCAGGCTAGCGCGGCCACGCTGAGCGACTTCGACGGGCACGAGGGCTGCAACGAGATCCTCAACGTGACCCGCCCGGATGTGGTCCGCGAGGTCCATGAGGGCTACCTCCAGGCCGGGGCGGATGCCGTCACCACCAACACATTCGGCGCGAACCAGACGGCACTGGGTGAATACGGCCTATCCGCCCGGATCGGGGAACTGTCCGAGGCGGGGGCCCGGATCGCCCGGGCGGCGGCCGACGCCTGGTCCACCCCGGAGCGGCCGCGCTGGGTGCTGGGCTCGATCGGGCCCGGCACCAAGCTGCCCACCCTCGGCCACGCCCGGTTCGCCGAGCTGCGGGACGCCTATCTCCAGAACGCGGCCGGGCTGCTCCGCGGCGGCGCCGACGCGATCATCATCGAGACCTCGCAGGACCTGCTCCAGGCGAAGGCGGCGGTCATCGGGTCGCGCCGCGCGATGGCGGCGGCGGACGCCCAGGTTCCCCTGATCGCCCAGGTGACGATCGAGACCACCGGGGCCATGCTGCTCGGCAGCGAGATCGGCGCCGCGCTGGCCGTGCTGGAGCCGCTGGGCATCACCATGATCGGGCTCAACTGCGCCACCGGGCCCGGCGAGATGAGTGAGCACCTGCGCTACCTGGCCGCCCACGCGCGCATCCCGCTGTCCTGCATGCCCAACGCCGGCCTGCCCGAGCTGACCTCGGACGGTGCCCGGTACCCGCTCACCCCGGGCCAGCTCGCCGACGCGCACGAGCGGTTCACCGCCGAGTTCGGCCTGGCCCTGGTGGGCGGGTGCTGCGGCACCACCCCCGAGCATATGGCCGCGGTGGTGGACCGCCTGCGCGGGCGGCCGGTGGCCAGCCGCCGGCCCCGGCCCGAGCCGGGCGTGGCCTCGCTGTACCAGCACGTGACGTTCCGCCAGGACACGTCGTTCCTGGCCATCGGCGAGCGGACCAACGCGAACGGGTCCAAGGCGTTCCGCGAGGCGCTGGTCGCGGGCCGCTTCGACGATTGCGTGGAGATCGCCCGGGCGCAGACGCGGGACGGCGCGCACCTGCTCGACGTGTGCGTGGACTACGTCGGCCGGGACGGCGTGGCCGACATGGCCGAGGTGGCCGGGCGGCTGGCCACCGCGGCCACGCTTCCGCTCGTCCTCGACTCCACCGAGCCGGGGGTAATCCGGGCCGGCCTGGAACTGCTGGCCGGGCGCGCGGTGGTGAACTCGGTCAACTACGAGGACGGGGACGGCCCGCACTCGCGGATCGCCCAGGTCATGCCGATGGTGGCCGAGCACGGCGCGGCCGTGATCGCGCTGACCATCGACGAGCAGGGCCAGGCCCGCACCGCCGAGTGGAAGGTCGCGGTGGCCAGCCGGCTGATCGAGGACCTGACCGGGAACTGGGGGATGCGGGCCAGCGACATCATCATGGACTGCCTCACGTTCCCGATCGCCACCGGCCAGGAGGAGACCCGGCGGGACGCCATCGAGACGATCGAGGCCATCCGCGAGGTCAAGCGCTGCTACCCGGAGGTGCAGACGACGCTCGGCGTCTCCAACGTGTCCTTCGGCCTCAACCCGGCCGCCCGGGCCGTGCTGAACTCGGTGTTCCTGGACGAGTGCGTCCGGGCTGGCCTGGACTCCGCCATCGTGCACGCGGCCCGGATCATGCCCATCAACCGGATCCCGGACGAGCAGCTGCAGACCGCGCTGGACCTCATCTACGACCGCAGGCGGGACGGGTACGACCCGCTGTCCCGGCTGCTGGAGCTGTTCGACGGCGTGGACGCGGCCGCGGTCAAGGCGAGCCGGGCGGCCGAGCTGGCCGGGCTGCCGCTCTGGGAGCGGCTCAAGCGGCGGATCATCGACGGCGAGAAGATCGGCCTGGAAGCCGACCTGGACGAGGCGCTGGCCCGGCGGCCCGCCCTCGAGATCGTCAACGACGTGCTGCTGGACGGGATGAGGACGGTCGGCGACCTGTTCGGCGCCGGCCAGATGCAGCTGCCGTTCGTGCTCGCCTCGGCCGAGGTGATGAAGCTCGCGGTTGGCTACCTGGAGCCGCACATGGAGCGGTCCGGCGAGGACGGCAAGGGCCGGATCGTGCTGGCCACGGTCCGCGGCGACGTGCACGACATCGGCAAGAACCTGGTTGACATCATCCTGTCCAACAACGGCTACGACGTGGTGAACATCGGCATCAAGCAGCCGCTGTCCGCCATCGTGGACGCGGCGACCGAGCATGACGCCGATGTGATCGGGATGTCCGGGCTGCTAGTCAAGTCCACCGTGGTGATGCGGGACAACCTGGCCGAGCTGAACACCCGCCAGCTGGCCGGGCGGTGGCCGGTGCTGCTCGGCGGGGCCGCGCTGACCCGGGCCTACGTGGAGCAGGACCTGGCCACCCTGTTCGAAGGGGAGGTCCGCTACGCCCGGGACGCCTTCGAGGGCCTCCGGCTGATGGACGCGTTCATGGCGGTGCGCCGCGGTGCGGCGGGCGCGGCCCTGCCGCCGCTGCGCGCGCGCCGGGTGCGGACCGGGGCCAGGCTGGAGGTCACCGAGCCCGCGGCCATGCCGGCCCGGTCCGACGTGGCCAGCGACGCAGGAGTGCCGGTGCCGCCGTTCACCGGGGACCGGGTGGTCAAGGGCATCCCGCTGACCGACTACGCGGCCTTCCTGGACGAGCGGGCCACGTTCATGGGGCAGTGGGGGCTCAAGCCGTCCCGGGGCGGCGGCCCGTCGTACGAGGAACTCGTGGAGACGGAGGGCCGGCCCCGGCTGCGCATGTGGCTGGAGCGGATGCAGACCGAGGGCCTGCTCACGGCGTCCGTGGTGTACGGCTACTTCCCGGCCGTGAGCGAGGGCAACGACCTGGTCATCCTGGACCCCGGCGGTGCGGAGCGGGAGCGGTTCCGCTTCCCCAGGCAGCGGCACGACCGGCACCTGTGCCTGGCCGACTTCTTCCGCCCGCGCTCCGGCGGCCAGGCCGACGTGGCCGCCTTCCAGCTGGTCACGGTGGGCCCGGCGGTCAGCCGGGCCACCGCCGAGCTGTTCGCCAAGAACGCCTACCGCGAATACCTGGAACTGCACGGGCTGTCCGTCCAGCTGACCGAGGCGCTGGCCGAGTACTGGCACGGCCGGATCCGCCAGGAGACCGGCCTGGCCGGTGACGACCCGGCCGACCTGGACGGCATCCTGCGGGTGGGCTACCGCGGCTGCCGCTACTCATTCGGCTACCCGGCCTGCCCCGACCTGGAAGACCGCGCGAAGGTGGTCCGGCTGCTCGCCCCGGACCGCATCGGGGTCGCCCTGTCCGAGGAGTTCCAGCTGGTCCCGGAACAGGCGACCGACGCGCTGATCACCTTCCACCCCGAGGCGAAGTACTTCTCCGCATGACGTTGCAGGCGGTCCTGTTCGACATGGACGGGCTCCTGGTCAACTCGGAGCCGCTCTGGTACGAGGTCGAGGCGGGCATCATGGCCCGGATGGGCAGCCCCTGGGGGCAGGCCGACCAGGAGCACCTGGTCGGCGGGTCGCTGCGCCGGTCCACCGCGTACATGCGGCACAAGGCCGCGGTGCCGGTGCCGGAAGAGACGATCGCGGAGTGGCTCACCCAGGGGATGGCCAGCCTGGTGCGCCGCCGCGGCGTCCCGATGATGCCCGGCGCCGCCGCCCTGCTGGCCGGGATCGGCGCCGCCGGGGTGCCGCACGCCCTGGTCACCTCGGCCGAGCCGGAGATCATGGAGGCGGCGCTGGACTCCATCGGGGTCCGCTTCCCGGTGACCGTGTGCGCCGCCGACGTCATCAAGGGGAAGCCTGATCCCGAGCCGTACCTGGAGGCCGCCGCGCGGCTGCGGGTGGCGCCAGGGGGCTGCGTGGCGCTCGAGGACTCACCCAGCGGGATCACGTCCGCGCACGCCGCGGGGTGCGCGGTCATCGCGGTGCCCAGCGTCCCGCCGCCGCCGGGCCTGGCCCGGCTCACCGTGCCGTCCCTGGCGGCGCTCGACCTGGCCGCGCTGCGAGCCGTCGCGGCCGGCCAGCAGCCACAGGCCATGTCGGCCGAATCGTAATTCGGTCACAATCCAGGCACGACAATGCGTTAACTCTGGCGCGAACCAGGCAAAACGGTAGATCCTCCCGGTTAGGTCCCTGGTCGGGGGCTTACCGCAGCGCCCCGGGCGCGGGAGAACGGCTGATTTTCCCGCGCGGGAAAATCTTCCGCAGAGCAGGAGCAGTTCCTGATGGCAGCACCGCTGGACGTCTCGCCGTCCGGGAAACTGGCGCCGGAGGCGCCGCTGGCCGGGGTGAGCGGCCAGGTGATCGAGGGGCGCTCGCTCGGCCAGATCGCCTGGATGCGGCTGCGCCGGGACAAGGTGGCCATGGCCGGCGGGGTCGTCGTGGTGTTCCTCATCCTGGTCGCGGTCTTCGGCCCGTTCCTGGTGCAGAATCCAGACACCTACCACGCCAACCTGATCAATCCGACGTTCAGCCGGCCGAACGGGGCGTTCGGCGGGATCAGTCTCGCCCACCCGTTCGGCGTGGAACCGGTCAACGGCCGGGATGTGCTCAGCCGGGTCGTCAACGGGGCCCGGGTGTCGCTGCTGATCGCGTTCCTGTCCACCGCGCTGGCGGTCGGCCTCGGGGTGCTGATGGGCGTCATCGCCGGCTACTTCGGCGGCTGGGTGGACGCGGTGATCGCCCGGGCGATGGACGTGTTCCTCGCCTTCCCGCTGCTGGTATTCGCGATTGCGCTGGTCGGGGTCATCCCGTCGTCGGCGTTCGGGATGTCCGGCAACACGCTGCGGATCGGCCTGCTGGTGTTCGTGATCGGCTTCTTCGCCTGGCCGTACATGGGGCGGATCATCCGTGGCCAGACCCTGTCGCTGCGGGAGAGGGAGTTCGTCGACGCCGCGCGCAGCATGGGGGCGCGCGGCCCGTACATCCTGTTCCGCGAGCTGCTGCCCAACCTGGTGGCACCCATCCTCGTCTACACCACCCTGCTGATCCCGACCAACATCCTGTTCGAGGCGGCGCTGTCCTACCTCGGGGTCGGGATCATCCCGCCCCAGGCCAGCTGGGGCGGGATGCTGTCGGATGCGGTCAACAACGGCTACTGGTCGATCGACCCCATGTTCATGATCATTCCTGGCTTGGCCATCTTCATCACGGTGATGGCCTTCAACTTGTTCGGTGACGGGCTACGCGACGCCCTCGACCCGAGAGGCAGCCGGTAACCCATCTATCCCGGTCGCGCACAACGAATCAGACAGGAGGCGTTCATCCCATGAGGAGACGCAGGACCTTGGGGCTGGCCGCGCTGGGCGCGGCCGCGGCGCTGGCGCTGGCCGCCTGTGGCGGCAGCAGTGGCAGTGGCAGTGGCAGTGGCGGATCTGGTTCATCATCATCCGCCGGGTTCAACGCGGCCGTTACCAGCGTGGTCAACCCCTCCACGCACAAGGGCGGCACGCTCGCCTTCGGCGACAGCAGCACCCCGGACTCCACTGACCCAGGCAACACCTACTACGCCTTCATGTGGAACCTCACCCGGCTGTACACGATGCCGCTGATGACCTACAAGTCCTGCCCCGGCCAGTGCGGCCTGCAGGTCGTCCCCGCCCTGGCCACCGGTCCGGGCATCGTCAGCGACAACGGGCTGACCTGGACCTACCACATCCAGCCGGACATCAAGTTCGAGGATGGGACGACGGTCACCTCAGCGGACGTCAAGTACGCGGTGGAGCGCACGTTCGACCGGGCGAAGCTGCCGCTGGGCCCGAACTACTTCTCGCTGCTGCTGGCCCCGCAGAAGCCGGCCTACCCGGGCCCCTACACCGACCGGTCCAAGAACCTGATGGGCCTCCAGGCGGTGCAGACGCCGAACGCGACCACGATCGTGTTCCACCTGGCCCGCCCGTTCGCCGACTTCAACTACGTGGTGGCGATCCCGCAGACCGCCCCGGTGCCGCCGGCCAAGGACACGGGCACGAACTACCAGCTGCACCCGCTGTCCACCGGCCCGTACAAGTTCCAGAGCTACCAGCTGAACAAGCAGACCACGATGGTGCCGAACACGTACTGGAAGGCGTCCACCGACCCGAACGCCAGCCAGCTGGCCAGCAAGGTCGTCATCACCTGGAACATGAACGCCAACGACATCGACAACCGGCTGCTCGCGGGCGGCCTGGACGTGGACGCGGCCGGCACCGGCGTGCAGGCGGCCGCCCGGGCCAAGATCCTGTCCTCACCCACGCTCAAGGCCTCGTCGGACAACCCGATCAGCGGGTTCCTGTGGTTCACCTACATCAACACCAAGGTCGCGCCGCTGAACAACGTGAACTGCCGGATCGCGGTCGAGTACGCGGCCAACAAGACCAACTACCAGACCGCCTACGGTGGCCCGGTAGCGGGTGGCGCGATCGCCAGCACGGTGTCCCCGCCGAACGTCATCGGCCACAAGTCGTTCGACCTCTACGAGGCCACCACCAAGCCCAACGGAGACCTGGCCAAGGCCAAGGCGGCGCTCAAGGCCTGCGGCCAGCCGAACGGGTTCAGCACCGGGATCGCCTACCGCAGCGACCGGCCCAAGGAAGTCGCGACGGCGCAGGCCCTGCAGGCGTCGCTGGCCCAGGCGGGCATCAAGCTCTCGCTGCACGGCTACCCGTCCGGCACGTACTACAGCAACTTCGCCGGCGTGCCGAACTACGTGCACTCGCACGGCCTGGGCCTCGACATCGGCGGCTGGGCACCCGACTGGCCGGACGGTTACGGGTTCTTCGACTTCCTCGCGGCCGGCAACACGATCAGCCCGGCCGGGAACACCAACATCGAGGAACTCAACGACCCGAAGGTCAACGAGTGGCTGAGCAAGATGGCCACCACCACCGACGCGACGACCCGCAACTCCTACACCGCGCAGATCGACATGCAGATCATGAAGGACGCGGCGATCCTGCCGGGGGTGTACGCCAAGTCGCTGCTCTACCGCAGCCCGAACCTGACCAACGTCTACGTCCAGCCCTACTACGGCATGTACAACTACGCCGTGCTGGGCCTCAAGTAGCCGGGGAGAAAGTGAGGAGGCCGGTGCCCGGCCGGGGCTCTGCTTACGGGCAGGGGCCCGCCGGGCACCGGCGCCGCGCACCGTGATCACATTCATCATCCGGCGGCTGATCGCCACCGTGTTCCTGCTGATCGTGGTCAGCATGATCACGTTCGCCATCTTCTTCCTCATCCCGAGGCTGGCCGGGCAGAACTCCTACCAGCTCGCCACCCAGTACGTGGGGCGCAACCCGGACCGGGCGGCGGTGCTGGCCATCGAGGCCCAGCTCGGCCTGGACAAGCCGATCTACGCGCAGTACGGCACCTTCCTGAAGGGGATCGTGGCCGGCGCCCACTACAACAGCGGGACCAGCACCCTGTACTGCCCGCCGCCCTGCTTCGGCTACTCCTTCAAGACCCAGCAGCCGGTCTGGCCGCAGATGGTCAGCGACATTCCGGTGACCCTCTCGCTGGCCATCGGCGCGGCCGTGCTCTGGCTGGTCGGCGGGGTGGCCATCGGCGTCATCTCGGCGCTGCGCCGGGGCAGCCTGTTCGACCGGTTCTCCATGGGCATCGCGCTGGCCGGGGTGTCGCTGCCCATCTTCTTCACCGGGCTGCTCTCCCTGGCCCTGTTCAGTTACAAGTGGCCCATCTTCCCGAACGTCACGTTCGTGCCATTTACCCAGAACCCGCTGCTGTGGGCGCGCAACCTGGTGCTGCCGTGGGTCTGCCTGGCGTTTCTGTACGCCGCGCTCTATGCCCGGCTGACCCGGGCAGGCATGCTGGAGACGATGAGCGAGGACTACATCCGGACGGCCCGGGCCAAGGGGCTGCCGGAGCGGACCGTGATCTTCAAGCACGGGCTGCGCGCGGCGCTGACCCCGATCGTGACCATCTTCGGCATGGATCTGGGCCTGCTGCTAGGCGGCGCGATCATTACGGAGGTGACGTTCTCCCTGCACGGTCTGGGCCTGTTCACCGTGGAGGCGGTGCAGAACCAGGACCTGCCGGAGATCCTCGGCGTCACCATGCTCACCGCGTTCTTCGTGGTGCTGGCCAACCTGGTGGTGGATGTGCTATACGCCTTCGTAGACCCGAGGGTGAGGCGCTGATGGCCGAGCCCCTGCTCGACGTGCGGGACCTGCGCATCCATTTCCCCACTGACGACGGCCTGGTCCGGGCGGTGGACGGCGTGTCGTTCCGGCTGGAGCGCGGCCGCACCCTGGGCATCGTGGGGGAATCCGGCTCCGGCAAGAGCGTTACCAGCCTGAGCATCATGGGCCTGCACCACGGCAGCAACGCGCAGATCAGCGGGCACATCCAGCTGGACGGCGAGGAACTGGTCGGGGCGTCGGCCACCCGGATTCGCGAGCTGCGCGGCAGCAAGATGGCGATGATCTTCCAGGACCCGCTGTCCGCGCTGCACCCGTTGTACACCGTCGGCGCGCAGATCGCCGAGGCCTACCTGGTGCACAACCAGGTCGGCAAGAAGGAAGCCCGGCGGCACGCGATCGAGATGCTGGGCCGGGTCGGCATCCCACAGCCGGCCACCCGGGCAGACGACTACCCGCACCAGTTCTCCGGCGGGATGCGGCAGCGGGCCATGATCGCGATGGCGCTGTCCTGCGACCCGGAACTGCTCATCGCCGACGAGCCGACCACCGCACTGGACGTGACGGTGCAGGCACAGATCCTCGACCTCATCTGGGACCTGCAGCAGGAGTACCACTCGGCGGTCATCATCATCACCCACGACCTGGGCGTGGTGGCCGAGCTGTCCGACGACATCCTGGTCATGTACGCGGGCCGGATGGCCGAGTACGGCAGCGCCGAGGACCTCTTCGATGAGCCCGGCCACCCGTACACCTGGGGGCTGCTCGCGTCGATGCCGCGGCTCGACGAGGCGCGGCTGGAGCGGCTGGTCCCGATCAAGGGCACCCCGCCCAGCCTGATCAACGTCCCGCCGGGCTGCCCGTTCCACCCCCGGTGCCGGTACGCCGGCCTGACCGGCGGCCGCAGCCAGGACGAGGTGCCCGTGCTGCGCGACATCGCCCCGGGGCACCGGGTGGCCTGCCACCTCACCGCCGAGCAGCGCCGCACCATGCGCGCCGCCCCCGGGTTCGCGGAAGCCGGGGCGGCGGAAGCCGGGGCGGCGGAAGCCGGGGCGGCCGCCTCGCCGATCACCGGAGGAGACGCGTGAGCACCCCCGCCGAGGCCGCCGGGCCCGACGTGTCCACGGTGCCGGGCGCCGACGGCGCACTGCTCCAGGTCACCGGGCTGACCAAGCACTTCCCGGTGACCCGGGGCATCATCATCCGGCAGCGGGTCGGCGCGGTGCAGGCGGTCGACCAGATCGACTTCTCGGTGCCCGCCGGGACGACGCTCGGCCTGGTCGGCGAGTCCGGCTGCGGCAAGACCACCACCGGGCGGCTGCTCACCCGGCTGCTGGAGCCCACGGCGGGCCGGATCGTCTTCGACGGGCACGACATCACGCACATCTCGGCGGGGAAGATGCGGCCGCGCCGCCGCGACATCCAGATGATCTTCCAGGACCCGTACTCGTCGCTCAACCCGCGGCACACGGTAGGCGGGATCGTCGGCGCCCCGCTGCGGCTGCAGAAGGTCAAGCCGGAGAAGGGCATCAAGGCCACGGTCCAGGAACTGCTGGAGATGGTCGGGCTGAACCCGGAGCACTACAACCGCTACCCGCATGAGTTCTCCGGCGGCCAGCGGCAGCGCATCGGCATCGCCCGCACGCTCGCGCTGCGGCCCAAGCTCATCGTCGCCGACGAGCCGGTCTCCGCGCTGGACGTGTCGATCCAGGCCCAGGTCATCAACCTGCTGGAAGACCTGCAGAACGAGCTGGGCCTGACCTACGTGGTGATCGCGCACGACCTGTCCGTGGTCCGGCACATCAGCGACCAGGTCGCGGTCATGTACCTGGGGAAGATCGTCGAGCTAGCCGGCCGGGACCAGTTGTACGCCCGGCCCCGGCACCCCTACACGGTGGCACTGATGACCGCGGTGCCGGTGCCGGCCCCGGTGCGCAGCGAGGGGCAGCGGCAGCGCCGGGAGCGGATCCGGCTGGTCGGGGACGTGCCCAGCCCGCTCAACCCGCCGCCCGCCTGCCGCTTCCACACCCGGTGCTGGAAGGCGCAGGAGGTGTGCCGCACCCAGGAGCCACCGCTGGCCGAGCTGGCCCCCGGCCACCAGGTGGCCTGCCACTTCCCGGAGAACACCCCCGGCTGAGTCCGCCCGCCCGGGGCACCCCCGCAGGTGTGCGACGATGGGGAGAGAACGCTGCCGAGGGGAGCGGTCATGACCTACAACGAGTTCCCGTGGCTGCCACTGTGCGGCGGGCTGACCCTCCTCGGTCTGATCGCCAGCTGGCTGATCTGGCGGCGCCGCGGCGCGGCCGCCGGGCTCTTCGCCCTGGCCTGGTCACTGATCCCGCTGGCCGCCTACCTGACCAAGGCCGTCCGGATGCTGTGGCAGATCGGCTCGGCCATCGCCAGCTTCGCCACGGCCCTGGTGCTGTCCCCGCAGGTCTGGTCGGGCGTGGCGGTGACCGCGCTGATCGTCGTGCTGTTCGTGGTCTCGGGCCGGATGCGGCGCAGCCGGCGCCGCAAGGCCAGGTCCACGGCGGCGGGGGCGGGCAGCAGCGGGCCGCGGGGAACGGGCCAGCGGGGCCCGGGGCAGGCGGCCGCCCCGCCGCCCGGGAAGGCGCTCAAGCCGGCCAAGGCCAAGGCAGCGACCCCGGCCGACGAGGACTTCGGCGAGGTCGCCGACATCCTCAAGCGGCACGGCATCAGCTGAGGTCGGCCGCGCCCGCCAGGTCAGCTCCGGGGCCGTCCGTGGCGGCCAGGTCCTCCGCCACCTCAGCGGCAGCGGGGTCGGGCAGCGGCGGGGGCGTGCCACCGAAGGCCGGGCAGAGCGCCTGGTGCGCGCACCAGCCGCAGAGCCGCCCGGGCCGGGGCCGCCAGTCCCCGGCGGCCCGGGCCCGCTCGATGGCCTGCCACAGCGCCTCCACCTTGCGCTCGGTGGCCCGCAGGTCGGCCTCGTCCGGCTGATACCGGACGATCTCCCCGTTGCCGAGGTACATCAGCTGCAGCAGCCGGGGCACCTGGCCCCGGGCCCGCCACAGCACCAGCGCGTAGAACTTCATCTGGAACAGGGCGCGCGCCTCGAACTCGGCCGGCGGCGCGGTGCCGGTCTTGTAGTCCACGATGCGGATCTCGCCGCCGGGGGCGATGTCGAGCCGGTCGATGTACCCGCGCAGCTGGAGGCCGGAGGCGAGTTCCGCCTCCACGCGCAGCTCCCGCTGGGCCGGCTCCAGCCGCCGCGGGTCCTCCAGGGTGAAGTACCGGTCCAGCATGGCGGCGGCCTCCTGGAGCCAGGCCAGCCGGTCGGCGTCCACCGGGAACAGGCCGGCCAGCGCCGGGTCCGCGGCCAGCAGCCGCTCCCATTCCGGCTGCAGCGCGGCCCGGGCCGTCTCCGGCGTCCGCTCCCCGGCCGGCGAGTCGAAGAGGCGCTCCAGCACGGCGTGCACCAGGGTGCCCCGGGTGGCCGCCGGGCTCGGCGGCTCCGGCAGCCGGTCGATCACCCGGAACCGGTACAGCAGCGGGCAGGTGAGGAAATCGCCGGCCCGGGACGGGGACAGCGCGCGCACGCCCGCATGAACGTCGGCCATGCCTGGGAGGCTAGGGCACGCATCCGACAGTTGCCCGGCTTTGCGGCCGGCGTGCGGCCGGCGCGGCGGGCGCCGCCACCGGGGTCGCGCAGCACGTAGCATCAACCTTGTGGCAGGCACACCGCCGGCGAAGAGTGCACCGCAGGGCCCGAACCCGGGAGTCCGGATCGCGCGGCCCTTCGGGATCCCGGTCTACATTTCGCCCTACTGGTTCCTCATCGCCGGCATATTCATCCTGCTGTACGCGAACAGCCCGGTGGTGGCGGCCTCTAGCGGCGTGCGCTACCTGGTGGCCGCCGCGTTCGTCGTGCTGCTGTACGTCTCGGTGCTGGCGCACGAGCTGAGCCATTCCCTGGTGGCCCGCGGGTTCGGGCTGCCGGTGCGCCGCATCCTGCTCTACCCGCTCGGCGGATTCTCCGAGATCGAGCAGGAGCCGCCCACCCCGGGCCGGGAGTTCCTGGTCTCGGCGGCCGGCCCGGTGCTGTCGCTGGTGCTGGCCGCGATCGGCTACGGCATCCTGCTCACGATCTCCCTGCGCGGGCTGCCCGAGCTGCTGATCCAGCAGCTGGTCTGGGCCAACGTGCTGGTCGGCCTGTTCAACCTGCTGCCCGGGCTGCCCCTGGACGGCGGCCGGATGCTGCGGGCCGGGGTGTGGAAGGTCACCAGCAGGCCGGCCACGGGCACCGTGGTGGCGGCCTGGGCAGGCCGGGTGCTGGCCGTGGCCGTGCTGGTGATCCCGCTGGTCATGCTGACCAGGGCGGGCGGCCGGGTGCAGATCTTCGACGTAGTCTGGCTCGGGGTCATCGCCGCCTTCATGTGGACCGGCGCGACCCAGTCGCTGCGGGCCACCCGGGTCCGGGAGCGGCTGCCGCGGCTGCAGGCCAGGACGCTGGCCCGGCGCGCCATCCCCATTCCCGCCTCGCTCCCGCTGGCGGAGGCGATCCGCCGGGCCGACGAGGCCGGGGCGCGGGCCCTGGTCGTGGTGGATCATGAGGACAAGCCGATCGCGATCGTGAACGAGAACGCGGTGATGGCGGTGCCGCCGCAACGGCGCCCCTGGGTGGACGCCGGGTCGCTGGCCCGGACCATCGACCCTGGCCTGGTGCTGCCCGCCGACCTGTCCGGGATGGCCCTGCTGGACGCGGTGCGCCGCGCCCCGGCCACCGAGTACCTGCTGGTGGAACCGTCCGGGCAGGTTTTCGGGGTGCTGGCGGCCAGCGATCTTGACCACGCCTTCGCGGGTGTCTGATGCCGGGGCTACCCTGTCCGGCGTGATCCGTCAGCGCCGCGGCCCGTTCGGCCCAGGAGACCAGGTACAGCTCACCGACCCCAAGGGACGCAAGCACATGGTGCTGCTGGCCGAGGGCCGGACCTTCCACACCCACCGGGGCGGAGTCGCCCACGACGACCTGATCGGCCACCCGGAGGGCAGCGTGGTGCAGTCCTCGGGCGGCACCCCCTACGTGGCGCTGCGCCCGCTGCTGGCCGACTTCACGCTGTCCATGTCCCGGGGCGCGGCGGTGGTCTACCCGAAGGACGCGGCGCAGATCATCGCCCTGGCGGACATGTTCCCCGGAGCCCGGGTGCTGGAGGCGGGCGCCGGGTCCGGCGCGTTGTCCTGCTGGCTGCTGCGCGCGGTGGGCACCGAGGGCCGCCTGGTCTCCTACGAGCGCCGGGCGGATTTCGCCGGGATCGCCGCCGCGAATGTGGAGCGATTTTTCGGCGGCCCGCATCCCGCGTGGGACCTGCGGGTAGGCGACCTGGCTGAGCTGCCGCTGGACCCGGCGGAGCCGCCTGGCGGTCCCGCGGTTAACGCGGGCGGCGGACCAGCGGATAGTTTCGACAGGGTGGTACTGGACATGCTCGCGCCATGGGAGTTCATCACGGTGGCCGCGGCCGCGCTGACCGGCGGCGGGGTACTGTGCTGCTACGTGGCCACGGTCACCCAGCTGTCCAGGGCCGTGGAAACGATCCGGGAGCACGGCGGCTTCGACGAGCCGGCCGCCTGGGAGTCGATGGTCCGCGGCTGGCACGCCGAGGGGCTGGCCGTGCGGCCCGAGCACCGTATGGTCGGGCACACCGGATTCCTGATCACGGCCCGGCGGCTCGCACCCGGCGCCGTGGCGCCAGCACGCCGGCGACGGCCGGCGAAGGCTTCCCGCGGGGAGCCTGATCAGTGACAATGTCAGCGGGCAGGCGGCACGACGAGGTTACGCCAGGGCCACGGATAGGTAGGGTCTAAGTGAAGTCTGCTCTCGGAAGGGGGTGGGGGCGTGGCCAGTCGTGACGAAGGATCGCGCACCGCGCGGCACGACGACCAGATTCAGGGCCTCACCACGCAGATCTCCTTTCTCGAGGAGGAGGTGGCGGTGCTCCGGCGCAGGCTGGCCGACGCGCCCCGGCATGTCCGCCTGCTCGAGGAGCGGCTGCGTGAGACGGAGGCCAGCCTGGCCGCCGTGACCGGGCAGAACGAGCGGCTGGCCGACACGCTCCGCGAAGCACGCGACCAGATCGTGGCGCTCAAGGAGGAAGTTGACCGGCTGGCCCAGCCGCCGTCAGGCTTCGGCGTGTTCCTGTCGGCCGCCGACGACGGCACCGCCGACGTGTTCACCGGCGGGCGGAAGATGCGGGTCAGCGTCAGCCCCGCCGTCGAGCTGGACAAGCTGCGGCCGGGCCAGGAAGTCGTGCTCAACGAGGCGCTCAACGTGGTGATCGCCCAAGGGTATGAGACCGTGGGCGAGGTCGTCATGCTCAAGGAGCTGCTGGAAGGCGGCGACCGGGCCCTGGTGATCTCGCATGCCGACGAGGAGCGGGTGGTCCGGCTGGCCGAGCCGCTGCTCGACTCGGTGCTGCGCGCGGGCGACTCGCTGCTGCTGGAGCCGCGGTCCGGCTACGTCTACGAGCGCATCCCCAAGGCCGAGGTCGAGGAGCTCATCCTCGAGGAAGTGCCGGACATCACCTACTCCGACATCGGCGGGCTGAGCCCGCAGATCGTCCAGATCCGGGATGCGGTGGAGCTGCCGTACCTGCACGCGGACCTGTTCCGTGAGCACCAGCTGCGGCCGCCCAAGGGCGTGCTGCTGTACGGGCCGCCCGGCTGCGGCAAGACGCTGATCGCCAAGGCGGTGGCCAACTCCCTGGCCAAGCAGGTGGCGGCCAGGACCGCGGCGCAGCGGGCCGAGCGCGGCGAGACCGAGGCGCAGGCGCCTGGCCCGGCCAAGAACGGCAAGGACGGCGCGGCCAAGGAAGGCAAGAGCTTCTTCCTGAACATCAAGGGCCCGGAGCTGCTGAACAAATACGTCGGCGAGACCGAGCGGCACATCCGGCTCGTCTTCCAGCGGGCCAGGGAGAAGGCCAGCGAGGGCATGCCGGTGATCGTGTTCTTCGACGAGATGGACTCGATCTTCCGCACCCGTGGCTCCGGCGTGTCCAGCGACGTGGAGAACACGATCGTGCCCCAGCTGCTGTCCGAGATCGACGGCGTGGAAGGGCTGGAGAACGTCATCGTGATCGGCGCCTCCAACCGGGAGGACATGATCGACCCGGCCATCCTGCGCCCGGGCCGGCTGGACGTCAAGATCAAGATCGAGCGACCGGACGCGGAGGCGGCCAAGGACATCTTCTCCAAGTACGTGCTGACCGAGCTGCCGCTGCACCCCGACGACCTGACCGAGAACGGCGGGTCCCGGGTGGCGACGGTGGACGCGATGATCCAGCGGGTCGTCGAGCGGATGTACAGCGAGACCGAGGAGAACCGGTTCCTGGAGGTCACCTACGCCAACGGGGACAAGGAAGTCCTGTACTTCAAGGACTTCAACTCTGGCGCGATGATCGAGAATATCGTCGCCCGCGCGAAGAAGATGGCGATCAAGGAATTCCTGGAGACCAGGCAGAAGGGAATCCGCATCGCGCACCTGCTGACCGCGTGCGTGGACGAGTTCAGCGAGAACGAGGACCTGCCGAACACCACCAACCCGGACGACTGGGCCCGTATTTCGGGTAAGAAGGGCGAGCGGATCGTGTACATCCGGACCCTGGTCTCCGGCAAGCAGGGTACTGAGGCCGGGCGTTCCATCGACACGGTCGCCAATACCGGGCAGTATCTCTAACGTTTTAGCCACAGCGCCGTGGCCGCGGTCAGTATCGCCAGGAAGCACTACGAGGGGACGGGAGCGGCACCGCGGATCATGATCTTGATGCCGAGGACACGCCGGCGTATCTCCTTATCGGGCGCCGGGCAATGGGTGATCCGGCCGGGAAGACGGCTAGCCAGGTACCCGGGGCTTGTCCCCCGCTGGATCCGGGCGGCCCGCCCGTACCCGGCCTGGTTCCGGTCAAAGCCGTGCCGCGGTG
Source organism: uncultured Actinomycetes bacterium (assembly GCA_963829725.1). Classification (GTDB taxonomy): domain Bacteria; phylum Actinomycetota; class Actinomycetes; order Streptosporangiales; family Streptosporangiaceae; genus RYN-230. The sequence goes on from CAWHJW010000009.1 coordinate 276,957, forward strand.
CCCGGAGCGGGCGTGGGATCGTCGCGGTCCCGAGAGCCCGGCATTAGGCTCATTACCATGAGCGTACGCCGGGTCATGGGAATCGAGACCGAGTATGGCATCTCGGTGCCTGGCCAGCCGGGGGCGAATGCGATGGTGACATCGTCCCAGGTGGTCAATGCCTACCAGGCTGCCACGTCGGCGCGGACCAGGCGGGCGCGCTGGGACTTCGAGGAGGAGAACCCGCTGCGTGACGCCCGCGGGTTCGACCTGGCCAGGGAGACCGCCGACGCGACGCAGCTCACTGACGAGGATCTCGGGCTGGCCAACGTCATCCTCACCAACGGTGCCCGGCTTTACGTCGATCATGCCCACCCGGAGTACTCGGCCCCAGAGTGCACGAATCCGCTCGCCGCCGTGAGGTGGGACAAGGCGGGGGAGCGGATCATGGCGGAGGCGGCGGCCCGGGCCGCGACCGTGCCCGGCACTGCGCCCATCCAGCTGTACAAGAACAACACCGATAACAAGGGTGCCTCCTACGGCTGCCATGAGAACTACCTGATGCGCCGGGCCACCCCGTTCGCCGATGTTGTCAGGCACCTGACTCCGTTCTTCGTGTCCAGGCAGGTCATCTGCGGTGCTGGCCGGGTGGGCATCGGCGCGGACGGCCGCGACGACGGGTTCCAGATCAGCCAGCGCGCCGACTTCTTCGAGGTGGAAGTGGGCCTGGAGACCACGCTCAAGCGGCCGATCATCAATACCAGGGACGAGCCGCACGCGGATCCGGAGAAGTACCGCCGGCTGCATGTGATCATCGGCGACGCGAACATGAGCGAGGTCAGCACCTACCTCAAGCTGGGTACCACGGCCCTGGTGCTGGCGATGATCGAGGACAAGTTCCTCGGCGGTGACCTCTCCGTGGAGTCGCCGGTCGCCGAGCTGCGGGCCATCTCGCACGACCCGTCCTGCCGCCATCTCGTCACGCTCCGGGACGGCCGCAAGATGACCGGCATCCAGCTGCAAATGGAGTACCTGGAACTGGCCCGCAAGTACACCGAGGACAAGTTCGGCTCGGACGTGGACGAGATGACCGCTGACGTCCTGGACCGCTGGGAATCGGTGCTGGCCCGGCTGGTCGAGGACCCGATGCAGCTGTCCCGGGAACTGGACTGGGTAGCCAAGCTGGAACTGCTCGAGGGGTACCGCACCCGCGACGGGCTGGCCTGGGGGCATCCCCGGCTGCAGCTGGTGGACCTGCAGTACTCCGACGTCCGCCCGGACCGGGGCCTGTACAACCGGCTGGCGGCCCGGGGCCGGATCACCCGGCTGGTCTCTGAGGAGCAGGTCCGCGAGGCCGTCGAGTCGCCGCCGGAGGACACCCGCGCCTACTTTCGGGGCCGCTGCCTGCAGCAGTACCCGGAATCGGTGGCGGCGGCGTCCTGGGATTCCGTCATCTTCGACATCCCGGGCCGGGAGTCGCTGCAGCGGGTGCCCACCCTGGAGCCGCTCCGCGGCACCCAGGCCCACGTGGGCGGCCTGCTCGACCGGTGCCGGACGGCGGCCGAGCTCGTGGCCGCGCTGACCGGCCAGGACTGAGCCAGGCGCCGCGGGCGCCGGGCCGCTGACGCCGATGCCCGTTTTCAGGGTTGGACAGGCTGTCGGCAGGCGAGGATACGGTTAGGCCCAGAACGACCCCCAGTAGCACGGAGGTTTAGAGCATGGCAACAAATAAGGACACTGGCGGTCAGCGGCAGACTTCCAGGCGCACCGAGGAGGCCGAGGAGGCCACTCCGCAAGCCAGCGAGGACGTCAAGGAGCGCCAGGAGAAGCTCGCCGACGACGTGGACGCCATCCTCGACGAGATCGATGAGGTGCTCGAGGAGAACGCCGAGGAGTTCGTCCGGTCCTACGTCCAGAAGGGCGGCGAGTAACCCCGGCCTGCCGAACGAGTTCGCCATGGGCTGACGACGTCCGGCCGGCCCGCGTGCGTGGCGGTGGTTATCCGGCAGTAGGGTCAGCTCAGGCATCGGATGAGCGTTATCTGGAAGGATTCCCGTGGGCCATGACTTCTTCGCCGGGCAGTTTTCCTCGGCGCTGATGGACGCTGGTACCTCGTCGTTCGCGGACTTCCTGGCCTCCTTCGCCCCCGAGCTGCTGCCGGGCGCGCGGGTAGCCGCCGCCGGGCATGCTGCCGCGGCGGACCTTCCCCATGGCACGACCATCGTGGCACTCGCGTTCGGCGATGGGGTGCTCATGGCCGGAGACCGCCGGGCGACCGCGGGGAGCATGATCGCACAGCGGGACATCGAGAAGGTGTTCCGCAGCGACGAGTTCTCCTGTGTCGGGATCGCGGGCGTCGCCGGGATCGGCATCGAGCTGGTCCGGCTGTTCCAGCTGGAACTGGAGCATTACGAGAAGCTCGAGGGACGCTCGCTGTCCCTGGAGGGGAAGGCGAACCGGCTGGGCGCGTTCGTCCGGGGCAACCTGGGCGGTGCCATGCAAGGCCTGGTCGTGGTGCCGTTGTTCGCCGGCGTGGACGAGGATTCCGGCCAGGGCCGGATCTTCAGCTATGACGCCACCGGGGGGCGTTACGAGGAACGCCAGTTCCACGCCATCGGGTCCGGCTCGGTGTTCGCCCGCGGGTCGCTGAAGAAGCTGTACCGTCCCGGCATGACCGCGGCAGACGCCGCGCTCATCTGCATGCATGCTCTGTATGACGCGGCCGATGACGATTCCGCCACGGGCGGTCCCGACCTGACCCGGCGCATCTTTCCCGTTGTGGCGGTCGTTACCACCGAAGGCTTCCGGCGGCTGACAGAAGACGAGACTGCCGGCTACGCGCAGGCGGTCATCGAAGAGCGGATGCGCGAGCCCGGCGGGCCCATCGCGCCACTCCACTCCGACCGTGAGCTCAGCGGTTAGCCAGCGCGCCTCACCCTCCGCCCTCGGGCTGGCGGCCCGATCGCCTGCCAGCCTGGCCAGCCGACCAGATGAGTAGGGGTTGTAGCGGTGTCTATGCCGTTCTACGTGCCGACAGAACAGCAGATGAAGGACAAGGCCGACTATGCCCGCAAGGGCATAGCACGGGGCCGCAACAGCGTCGTGATCCAGTGCGCCGCCGGGGTCCTGTTCGTCGCGCCGAATCCGTCTGGGGCGCTGCACAAGGTCAGCGAGATCTATGACCGGATCGCCTTCGCCGCCGTGGGCCGGTACAACGAGTACGAGAACCTGCGCATCGCGGGCGTGCGTTACGCGGACATGCGGGGCTACCAGTACGGCCGGACGGACGTCACCGCCCGCGGGCTGGCCAACTGGTATGCCCAGCTGCTCGGCACGATCTTCACCGAGAGCAACAAGCCCTGGGAGGTCGAGATCGTGGTCGCCGAGGTCGGCGAGGTGCCCGAGGCCGACCAGATGTACCGGATCACGTTCGACGGCTCGGTCGGGGACGAGCACGGCTTTGTGGCCATGGGAGGCCAGGCGGACCAGGTGGCCATTACGCTCAAGGAGCGCTACACCGACGGCCTCACGCTGGCCCAGGCGCTGGGGGTGGCGATCGAGGCCCTGTCTGGCCAGGTCAAGGGCGCCGCGGCCGAGCTGACCGCCACCCAGCTGGAAGTGGCCGTGCTGGCCCGGGACCGGGAGCACCGCACCTTCCGGCGGCTGACCGGCTCCCAGCTGACGCAGCTGCTGGCCGAGGCCAGGCCCGGCGGGGGAGCCATCGCGGGCGCCCCCGGCGAGCTGACGGCCGGCGGTGACGCCGAGCCAGGCACCCCGACCAGCCCGGACGGCGAGAGCCGGCCCGGCTACTCAGCCGGCCCGCTCGATCTGGGACACCACCCGCGGGCGATGGCGGGATCCCGGGATCAGGAGGATCGGCGGTAGTGTCGTGAATGTGCGCAGCCTGGTCCCGCTGGATACCCGCAGCCGGTGGCCCGGATCGCCGAGGCGGACGTAGCACCCTGGAGGACTGAGTGAGCACCACGGACCTGGCCGCCACCACGGGCATCGAGGTGCCCACCGGGCTGTTCATCGGCGGCGAGTGGACCAAGGGCGGCGCCGGGCTGATCGGGGTCACCGACCCGGCCACCGAGGAGATCATCGCGGAAGTGGCCGATGCCACTGCCGAGGACGCCCTGGAGGCGGTGGCCGCGGCCGACGCGGCCGCGGCGGGCTGGGCGGCCACGGCGCCCCGGGAGCGGGCTGAGTGCCTGCGCCGGGCCTGGGCCCTGATGATGGAGCGGGCCGAGTCGCTGGCCCGGCTGATGACGCTGGAGAACGGCAAGGCGCTGCCGGACGCGCGTGGCGAGCTGGCCTACGCGGCCGAGTTCTTCCGCTGGTACGCGGAGGAGGCGGTCCGGCTGGACGGCGCGGTGCTCACCGCCCCGTCCGGGGCCAACCGGATCCTGGTCGTGCGCCAGCCGGTCGGCGTCAGCGTGCTGATCACCCCGTGGAACTTCCCGGCCGCGATGGCCACCCGCAAGATCGGCCCGGCGCTGGCGGCCGGCTGCACCGTGGTGCTCAAGCCGGCCAAGGAGACCCCGCTGACTGCGCTTGCGGTGGCGGACATCCTGCGCGAGGCCGGCGTGCCGGCCGGCGTGGTCAACGTGGTGACCACCTCGTCGGCGAGCCGGTTCAGCCAGGCCGTGCTGGGCGACCCGCGGGTGCGCAAGCTGTCTTTCACCGGGTCTACCGAGGTGGGCCGGGTGCTGCTCAAGGCGGCTGCGGACAGCGTGATCAACTGCTCGATGGAGCTGGGCGGCAACGCGCCGTTCCTCATCTTTGAGGACGCTGACATCAAGGCCGCGCTGGACGGCGCGTTCCTGGCCAAGATGCGCAACGGCGGCGAGGCGTGCACCGCCGCCAACCGGTTCTACGTGCACGAGGCGGTGGCCGACGAGTTCACCGCGGCGTTCGCGGCCCGGCTGGGCGCGCTCAAGGTCGGGCCGGGCCTGGAGCCGGGCACCGAACTGGGCCCGCTGGTGAACGAGGACACCCGGTCCAAGGTGGCCAGCCTGGTCGCCGACGCCGCCTCGGCCGGCGGCCGGGTGCTGACCGGGGGGGCCGCGCCGGACCGCCGGGGCTTCTTCTACGCCCCGACCGTGCTGGACAACGTGGCCCCGGGCTCGGGCATCCTGAACGAGGAGATCTTCGGCCCGGTGGCGCCGGTCGTCCGGTTCAGCGACGAGGCGCAGGCCATCGCCTGGGCCAACGACACCGAGTACGGCCTGGTCTCCTACATCTACACCCGGGACCTGCGGCGGTCGCTGCGGGTGGCCGAGGCGCTGGAGTCCGGCATGGTCGGCATCAACCGGGGCGTGGTGTCCGACCCGGCCGCGCCGTTCGGCGGAGTCAAGCAGTCCGGGCTGGGCCGGGAAGGCGGGCACGACGGGCTGCTGGAATTCACCGAGACCAAGTACATCGCCGTCGATTGGTGAGGGCCGGCCGACACGCATGCAGTCAGCCCCTGCTGGCGCCCGCCCGGCCCGCCGTGACGTAGGGTCGGGTGAGCAACCATGGATAGACGAATCTTCGGCCTGGAAAACGAATACGGGGTCACCTGCACCTTCCGGGGTAGCAGGCGGCTGTCGCCGGACGAGGTAGCCAGGTACCTCTTCCGCCGCGTGGTGTCCTGGGGCAGGAGCAGCAACGTGTTCCTGCGCAACGGGGCACGGCTGTACCTGGACGTGGGCAGCCACCCCGAGTACGCGACCCCCGAGTGCGACAGCATCCTCGACCTCGTCGTGCACGACAAGGCGGGCGAGCGGATCCTGGAAGGCCTGCTGGTTGACGCGGACCGGCGGCTCCGCGAGGAGGGCATCGCCGGCGACATCTACCTGTTCAAGAACAACACCGACTCGGCGGGCAACTCCTACGGCTGCCATGAGAACTACCTGGTGGGCCGGCACGGCGAGTTCGGCCGGCTGGCCGACATCCTGATCCCGTTCCTGGTCACCCGGCAGGTGATCTGCGGTGCCGGCAAGGTGCTGCAGACGCCGCGGGGCGCGGTCTACTGCGTCAGCCAGCGGGCCGAGCACATCTGGGAGGGCGTGTCCTCGGCGACGACCCGGTCCCGGCCGATCATCAATACCCGGGACGAGCCGCACGCCGACGCCGAGCGGTTCCGCCGGCTGCACGTCATCGTCGGCGACTCGAACATGAGCGAGACCACCATGCTGCTCAAGGTCGGCGCCACCGACCTGGTGCTGCGCATGGTGGAGGCGGGCACGGTGATGCGCGACCTGACCCTGGAGAACCCGATCCGGGCCATCCGGGACGTCAGCCACGACATGACCGGGCGGCGCCGGGTGCGGCTGGCCAACGGCCGGGAGGCCAGCGCGCTGGACATCCAGCGCGAGTACCTGGCCAAGGCGCGCGACTTCACCGACCGCCGCGGCGCGGACGACGTGAGCCGGCGGGTGCTGGACCTGTGGGAGCGCACCCTGCACGCGGTGGACACGCAGAACTTCGGCCTGGTCGACCGGGAGATCGACTGGATCACCAAGTACCAGCTGATCGAGCGGTACCGCGGCAAGCACGACCTTCCGCTGTCCTCGCCGCGGGTGGCCCAGCTGGACCTGGCCTACCACGACGTGCACCGCGGCCGCGGCCTGTATTACCTGCTGCAGAAGCGCGGCGCGGTGGCCAGGACCGCGCGGGACCTTGACATCTTCGAGGCGAAGTCGGTCCCGCCGCAGACCACCCGGGCCCGGCTGCGCGGTGAGTTCATCCGGCGCGCCCAGGAGCGGCGCCGCGACTTCACCGTGGACTGGGTGCACCTCAAGCTGAACGACCAGGCGCAGCGCACCGTGCTGTGCAAGGACCCGTTCCGCTCCGTGGACGAGCGGGTGGAAAAGCTCATCGCGGGGATGTGACGCCCCAGGCCGGCGCTGCTGGGCGACAAGCTCACCGCATCCCGGCTGCGCCCGCTCACCGCGGCGGTGCTGCCGCCGGGGCACCGCGGAGCTCTGGGAGTCCCGCGCGGACTGGCATGCCCCGCGCCGCGGTGCAACTTTCCTCACCGTGGGTGGCTCCGCTTCCTGCAGCCACGTCACCGCAGCCCAGGCCCGGCCGGCTGTCGGCAGGCCAGCGCGCAGTTACCGGGTCGGCGGCTACACCGTCATGGTCTGGCAACGGAACCTGCTCACTGTGGTCAGGTGATGCCGGTAGGCTGGCGGCGCTCATCACCTGACATGACAAGGTCCCACACTCATGCGACGCTTCGCCGTACTGCTGTCCGTCCCGCTGCTGGGCGCGCTCGCCCTGGCTGGCTGCGGTTCCTCGTCCAGCTCAGCCAGCCCGAGCGTGGCGGTGAGCGGCCATTTCGGCACCAACCCTCAGATCACCATCCCGAGTCAGTCGGCCGCCAGCAAGCTCACGGTCAAGACCCTGATCCAGGGCAGCGGCCCGGCCCTGACCAAGACGGATGCCTTCGTCGGCAACTACGCCGTGTACATCTGGAGCGGGAAGACCCACAAACTCGCCGAGAGCACGTTCAGCACCAAGAGCCCGGCGCTGTTCAGCGGGCAGTTGCTGCCCGGGCTGGAGTCGGCGCTGCAGGGCAAGAAGATGGGCAGCCGGGTGCTGGCCGTGGTCCCGCCCGCGGAGGGCTACGGGAAGAGCGGCAACTCCTCGGCCGGCGTCTCGGCCACGGACACCCTGGTGTTCGTGGTGGACATGATCAAGGAGTTCGCGAACAACGCCTCGGCTACCGGAACCCAGGTGACCAACGGGGGCGGCTCGCTGCCCTCGGTCACCGCGAAGGCCGGTGCCGCGCCCACCATCACCATGCCGTCCTCGGCCCACAAGCCGCCGTCCTCGCTCGTCGTCAAGACGCTGATCAAGGGCTCGGGCGCGACGGTGCAGAAGGGCCAGACCGTGGTGACCCAGTACGTCGGGTCGATCTGGCGGACCGGCAAGGTATTCGACTCCTCGTGGAGCCGGGGCCAGCCGTTCGGCTTCACCATCGGGGCCACCCCGAGCCAGGTCATCACCGGCTGGGACAAGGGCCTGGTCGGCCAGACCGTGGGCAGCCGGGTCATGCTGGTCGTCCCGCCCGCTGACGGTTACGGCAAGACCGGCAGCACCCAGGCGGGCATCAAGGGCACCGACACCCTGGTCTTCGTGGTCAACATCCTCGGTGCCATCAACCCGTCGTCAGCCTCCTGACGGTGCTGGCCCCGGGGGCCCCCGGGCCCCCCGGCTCGGCTGTCCTGGCCGCGCGAGCTGAGGCTGTCGGCCAGGGAGTCCAGCATCAGGCCGTTCCCGATGCCGACCAGCCAGGCATCCTTGGCCAGCGGCACGCCCTGCTGGGTCGGGCGGAGGCTGCCCTCCATCCGCATCCCGGGTGTCCTGAGGTACAGGCCGATGAGGCCGCCGGAGAACGCGGTCAGGGCGAGCCCGGCCAGGCCAGCCGGCACCACCGGCAGCAGCAGGGTGGTGCCGGCCGCGATCTCGCCCACCGCCAGCAGCCGGGCGAAGTCCTGCGGCTTCATCGTGCCCAGGAACGGTTACGTCGAGGCCGCCATGCCGTGCAGCCGGGCGGCGGTCTCCTCATCGGCGGACAGCTTGCCCACGCCGGAGTTGAGGATGAACGCCCCCGCGGTGAGCCGGGGCGGCAGGGTCCGTACCAGTGAGGCGAGCCGCAAGAGGAACTCCTTTCTGCTCTTCAAGCCATTAACGGCCGTGCTAAACCGCCGGGCTCCGGCCCCCCGCAACCAGGGTGCCGGCGTGCCGCCCGGCCGCGGCCGCGGCCAGGAAGTAAGCCAGGTCCGCGTCCAGGTTCCGGCCCATGGTGGCCAGCGGCACCGGGCAGTCCCGCAGCGCCGCCTCGAGGCCGCCGGTGCCGACGGTGACCAGCGTGTGCCGGGCGGCCAGCGCGGCGGCCTGCCCGGCGACCAGCGCGCCGAACTCCCCGGGCAGGTCTGGGAGCACGACGTCGGCGCGGGCCAGCGCCACCCGGCCGTAGCTGGTCAGGCTGTGATGGGACAGGCCGCGGTGCCGCGGGCGGGGGTCCGCGTCGCTGATCCGCAGCGCGGCCACCGGCCGGCCGCCGAGCACCGCGGCCGCGTTCACGGCCTCGCCGCAGGCCACCCCGGAGAACCCCCACCGGGTGCCGGTGCCCAGGTTGCCCGGCCCCTGGGTGACGATGATCGACTCGGCGCCGAGCACGTGCCGGGCCGCGAGCAGGCCGGTGTGCAGGGTGACCGTCTCCAGGTCCCCGCCGAAAGACTGGCCGGTGCTGATGGTGCCGCGCAGCCAGCCGGCCTCGCGCAGCCCGGCCGCGGTCCGGGAGAACCAGGCGGGCAGCGCGCCGCCGTCCAGCATCACGTACACGGCGGCGGGCGGGTCCGGTCGGCCGGCCCGCAGCCCGGCCAGCACCGCGGGCAGCGCCGAGTGCAGGTCGGCCACGATCACCGGGACCCCGCCGATGTCGTCCGCGGTGCGCAGCACCTCATGATGCGGCGAGTCCTGCTCATCGGCGCCGAGCACGGTGGCCTGGAGCGGGGTATAGCGGGCCTTGACCAGGTGCCCGGGGCCGTCCGGGTCCGGCGGCAGGCGGTCCGGCAGCGCCACCACCAGGGCGTAGCCGCCGGTGCCGAGGCCTAGGGCCAGGGCGGTGGTGTTCAGCAGCACCCGGTCGCCGGGCTCCGGGCGGCCGGTCAGCGGCGGGTAGGCCAGCGCCCGCATCCGCTCGCCACCCACAGCCACCTCGAACTCCGCCGCACCAGGCCACTCGCGGCGTACCGCCAAAACCTCGCCACTGCGCCACCTGATCACTCCCGCAGGGTAGCGTCATGAGTTGACGGGCGGGCGGGTGAAGGACTAGCGATGTCACGAAGGAAAACCGAACGGCTGCTGGGCCTGGTTGTCTGCCTGCTGTCCAGCGAGCGGTACCTGACCGCGCGGCAGATCCGCGACGCGGTGCCCGGCTACCCGGAGTCCTTCGAGGCGTTCAAGCGCATGTTCGAGCGGGACAAGGAGGAGCTGAGGGAACTCGGCATCCCGCTGGAGACGGGGTCGAATTCGCCGCTGGACGACGAGGCGGGGTACCGCATTCCGCGGCAGGCTTACGTTCTGCCGGAAATACGGCTGGAACCGGATGAGGCCGCGGTGCTCTCACTGGCCGCGCGGGTCTGGCGGCAGGCCGAACTGGCCGGGGCGGCGGCCGGCGCGCTGCTCAAGCTGCGGGCCGCCGGGGTGGACGCCGAAGAGACACCGCAACCGGGGATCGAGCCGCGGCTGCAGGCCGGGGAGGCGGCGTTTGGCCCGCTGTGGGAAGCGGTGCGGGACCGGCGGCCGGTGAGCTTCGCCTACCGGGCGGCCGGGCGCAGTGAGCCGCAGCAGCGGAAGCTGGAGCCGTGGGGAGTGGTGAACCGGCACGGCCGCTGGTACGTGGCCGGGCAGGACACCGACCGCGGGGCGGAGCGGGTGTTCCGGCTCAGCCGGGTCGAGGGCCCGGTGCGGTTCACCGGCCCGGCCGGGTCGGTCACCGTGCCCGAGGGCATCGACGTGCGGGAGACCGTCCGGGAGTGGGACGCCCACCCGCCGCCGCGGCGCTCGGCCCTGCTCCAGGTGCGGCAGGGGCCGGCCACGGCGTGCGGCGCTACGCGACGGACGTGCGCCCCGGCCCGCCCGGCTGGGATCTGGTCGAGGCGCCGTTCTCCGACGTCGGCTGGTTCGCCGAGCACCTGGCCTCGTTCGGCGTGGCGGTCCTCGCGCTCGAGCCCGCCGACCTGCGGGAGGCCGTCATCACCCAGCTGAAGGGGGCCCTGGCGTGATGTCCCCGGCGACCTCGGCGAATACCAGTTCCCTGCGGCTGCAGCGGCTGCTGGCGCTGGTGCCCTACGTGATCAGCCGGAAGGTGGTCGGCCTGGCCGAGACGGCCAAGGCGTTCGGGGTCAGCGAGCGCGAGCTGGTCGATGACCTGAACCTGCTGTGGTGCGTAGAACTGCGCTCCCCGGACCCGTACTGCCCCATCGACCTGTCCTACGAGGGCGGCGAGATCGTGGTCAGAGCGGCCGAGCTGATGGACCGGCCGCTGCGGCTGGCCGTGGACGAGGCCAGCGCGCTGCTGGTGGCGCTGCGGATGCTCGCCGAGGTGGGCCATGTGGCGCCGGTGCCCGGCCTGGCCGAGGGGTCGGCGCTGAGCCGGACCATCGCCAAGCTGGAGGCGGCGGCGGGCGAGGCGGGGATGCCGAGCGCCCAGGTGGCCATCCAGGTGGACCGGACCGCCCAGCAGGCGGTGCTGCAGGCGCTGCGGGACGCGCTGCCCCGCGGCCGGCGGGTGCACCTGACCTATTACGTGCCGGGCCGGGATGAGGCCACCGAGCGCGATGTGGACCCGATGCGGCTGCTCGTCGTGGAGGGGCGCAGCTACCTGGAAGGCTGGTGCCGCCGGGCCGAGGCGGTCCGGGTGTTCCGCCTGGACCGGGTGCTGGGCCTGCGGGTTCTCGACGTGGCCGCGGAGGTCCCGCCGGAGGCGGAGCCGGTGGACGTGGACCAGGGGCTGTTCCGCCCGTCCCCGGAGGACCTGCAGGTCGTCTTGGAACTGGCCCCGCTGGGGCGCTGGGTGGCCGAGTACTACCCGTGCGAGGACGTCACCGAGCTGGGCGACGGCCGGCTGCGGGTCACGCTGCTCACCCCGGACAGCCGCTGGGTGCGCCGGCTGGCGCTGCGGCTGGGCGAGAATGGCCGTATCATCAGTCCGGCCGCGCTGGCCGCCCAGGTCAGTGCGGATGCAGCCGCGGCCCTGGCGCAGTATGCTTGACGGTCACGCTTCGGTGACCAGGCCGGCGCGTTCGGTCCGATATGAACATCTCGCATGTAGGCTCGTAACGGTAGTGACCCAGTGCGGGGCTTGCGTCCCCGGTGAAGAGGGCGGAAATGCTTGGCGATCTGTTCGACAGTCCCTGGAAGATCCTCATTGTCGCCGTGGTGCTGATCGTCCTGTTCGGCTCGAAGAAGCTGCCTGACGCGGCCCGCTCGCTCGGTAAGTCCATGCGCATCTTGAAGACTGAGGTCCAGGACTTGCACGGACATGACGAGACGCCTGCAGTGGCGCCGGCCGCGGCCATCCCGGCCGCCCCGCCGACCCAGGAGCACGTCGAGTCGCTCCAGCAGCAGATCCGTGACCTGCAGGCCAAGGCGGAGGCGGCCCAGCCCGCGGGCGCCCCGGTCACGGAGACGCAGCGCACCCAGGCCGGCTGACCCCGCCCCGGCGTCCGGAACCGGCGATGGCGAAGCTGGGTGACACCGTCCGTGGCGCCCGCGTGCTCGGCGCGCGGGTGCGGGCGGCGGAGGCAGCCGACTCAGAGGGCCGGATGCCGCTCATGGATCACATCCGCGAGCTGCGGAACCGGCTGGTCAAGATCTGCCTGGCCCTCCTGGTAGGGGTGGGCATCGGGCTGATCCCGGCGGTCTTCAACCGGGCCTGGAATTTCGTCCAGCACCCGTTCTGCGCGGCCACGATCAACGACATGACCGGCTGCCACCACGTTGGCGACCAGCTGGTCCTGCAGGGTGTCTTCGACCCGTTCATGCTCCACCTGGAGATCGCGTTCTTCTTCGGGCTGATCGTGACCAGCCCGATCTGGCTCTACCAGTTGTGGGCGTTCGTCGCGCCGGGGCTGTACCGCCGCGAGAAGCGGTGGACGTACGCGTTCGTCGGCATCGCCGCGCCGCTGTTCGCCCTCGGTGCCGCGCTGGCCTATTTCGCGATGAGCCGCGGCCTGAAATACCTGCTGGGCCTGGCCCCTGAGCACATCCTCGTGCTGCCGAGCGTCTCCACCTACCTGAGCTACTTCCTGGGCATGCTGCTCGGCTTCGGCCTGGCGTTCGAGCTGCCGCTGCTGCTGCTGGTCCTGAACGTGGCCGGGGTGCTGAGCCACCAGTTCTTCCGGCGCTGGCGGCGCCTGATGATCTTCGCGGTGTTCCTGTTCGCCGGGATCGCCTCGCCCAGCCCGGATCCGCTCACCATGCTGCTGCTCGCGGTGCCGTGCCTGGTCCTGGTGGAGATCGCTGAGGTCATCATCTGGCTGAACGACCGGCGCCGGGCCACCCGGGCCTCGCTGTATGCGGGCCTGGCCGACGACGAGCTGGCGCCGCTGGACGACGAGGAGCCGGTCGACGCGGACCGGTAACGGAGGTCGCTAGCGAGCCCCTGGCCAGGCCGGGGCAGTGCGGGCTGGCGGGCTCACCTAGGCTGGGATCATGTCCACCCCGGCGCAGCGTTATGCCGCCTTCCGCCGGCAGAGCGCCGAGGGGCCCGAGCTCACCGTCTTCCAGTCGCTGTACGACTTCACGTTCGACGACTTCCAGCGGCGGGCGTGCCAGGCGCTGAACGCGGGGCACGGCGTGCTGGTCGCCGCGCCGACCGGCTCGGGCAAGACCGTGGTCGGCGAGTTCGCCGTGCATCTGGCCCTGGCCGAGGGCCGCAAGTGCTTCTACACCACGCCGATCAAGGCGCTGTCTAACCAGAAGTACGGCGACCTGGTCCGCCGCTACGGTGCCGAGCAGGTCGGCCTGCTCACCGGGGACAACAGCATCAACGGGGAAGCCCCGGTGGTGGTCATGACCACCGAGGTGCTGCGCAACATGCTGTACGGCGGCTCGGCCACGCTGTCCGGGCTCAGCTACGTGGTGCTGGACGAGGTGCACTACCTGGCCGACCGGTTCCGCGGCGCGGTCTGGGAAGAAGTGATCATCCACCTGCCCGAGTCGGTGCGGGTCGTCGCACTGTCGGCCACCGTGAGCAACGCGGAGGAGTTCGGCGACTGGCTGGCCCAGGTGCGTGGCGGCACCTCGGTGATCGTGGACGAGCACCGGCCGGTGCCGCTGTGGCAGCACATGCTGGTCGGCGGCCGGCTCTATGACCTGTTCGTCGAGTCCGGGCCGCGCCGGGACCGGGCTGGCCGGGACGGGGCTGGCCGGGATGGGGCTGGCCGGGACGGGGCGGCGGGGCGGCGGGTGCAGGTGAACCCGGAACTGCTCCGGGTCGCGCGGCGCGACGACTGGGCGGCGCGCAAGGCCCCGGGCCGGCCGCCCCGGGGCGGCCGGCGGCCGCCCCGGTTCCGTGCGCCACGCCGGCCCGAGGTGATCACCCGGCTGGACAGCTGCCGGGTTGCTGCCCGCCATCACGTTCATCTTCAGCCGGGCCGGCTGCGAGGCGGCGGTCCGGCAGTGCCTGGACGCCGGGCTGCGGCTGACCACCCCGGACGAGGCGGCGGCGATCACGGAGGTCGCGCAGCGCCGGGTCCAGGACATCCCGGAGCCCGACCTGCCGGTGCTGGGTTACGCCGAGTGGCTGGCCGGGCTGCAGCGCGGCATCGCCGCGCACCATGCCGGGATGCTGCCCACCTTCAAGGAAGTGGTGGAGGAACTGTTCGAGGCCGGCCTGGTCCGGGCGGTGTTCGCCACCGAGACGCTGGCCCTGGGCATCAACATGCCCGCCCGCACGGTCGTCATCGAGCGGCTGGATAAGTGGAACGGCGAGGCGCACGCCGACCTGACCCCGGGGGAGTACACCCAGCTCACCGGCCGGGCGGGCCGCCGGGGCATCGATGTGGAAGGGCACGCCGTGGTGCTGTGGCAGCCCGGCGTCGACCCGCTCGCGGTGGCCGGGCTGGCCGGCACCCGCACCTATCCGCTCAACTCCAGCTTCCGGCCGTCCTACAACATGGCGGTGAACCTGGTCGGCCAGGCCGGCCTGGACGGCCTGGACCAGGCCGCCGCCCTGCTGGAGTCCTCGTTCGCCCAGTTCCAGGCGGACCGCGCGGTGGTCGGCATCGCCCGGCAGGCCCGCCGCAGCCGGGAGGCGCTGGAGGAGCTCAGCGTGACCTGCGAACGCGGTGATTTCGCCGAGTACTTCGCGCTGCGCCGGGAGCTGTCCGGGCTGGAGGCGTTGGCCGCCCGGGAGCGGTCCGCCGACCGCCAGGCCCAGGCCCGGCACTCGCTGGAACGGCTGCGCCGCGGGGACATCATCGTGGTGCCCGGCGGCCGCCGGGCCGGCCTGGCCGTGGTGCTCGACCCCGGCATGGCGGGCGGCCCGCCCCGCGGGGGCCGTCCCGGCGACGGAAACGCCTCGCTGCCGCTGGTGCTCACCGTCGGCCGGCAGGTGAAACGGCTGTCCCTGGCCGACTTCCCGGTCCCGGTCAGCCCGGTCGACCGGATCCGGATCCCGAACAGCTTCAGCGCCCGGTCCCCGCAGCACCGCCGTGACCTGGCCTCGACCATGCGGAACAAGCTGGCCGGCCGCGAGGTCGGCCGCCACCCGGGGAAGCAGGATGCCCCGGCCGGCCGGGGCGTGCAGCAGGAGGCCGCCGCGCTGCGGCGGCGGCTGCGCCAGCATCCCTGTCACGGCTGCGCCGACCGGGAGGCGCACGCCCGCCAGGCGGAGCAGCGGGCCCGGCTGGAGCGTGAGGTGGCCGGTCTGGAAGCCAACGTGGCCGCCCGCTCGCACGTGATCGCCCGGACCTTCCAGCGGGTCTGCGCGGTGCTGGACCGGCTCGGTTACCTCTCCGGCGGCCGGGTCACCCCGGACGGCAGGCGGCTCGCCGACCTGTACACCGAACTGGACCTGCTCGCGGCGGAATGCCTACGCCGCGGCTTGTGGGATGGGCTGGACCCCGCTGAGCTGGCCGCCTGCGTGTCCGTGCTGACCTTCGAGTCCCGGCAGTCCGCGGACGAGGGGCCGCCGCAGCTGCCCGGCGGCCCGGTGCGCGAGGTGGCCGGCACGATGATGTCGGTCTGGGGTGAGCTCGACGGCCTGGAAAAGGAGAACCGCCTGTCGTTCCTGCGCGAGCCGGACGCCGGGTTCGCCTGGGCCGCGCACGCCTGGGCCCGCGGCAAGCCGCTGGAGACCGTGCTGCGGACCGGCCTGACGCCCGGCGATTTCGTCCGGGCGGTGAAGCAGCTGATGGACCTGCTCGGCCAGGTCGCGGTGGCGGCCGGGCCCGGCTCGGAGCTGGCGTCCACCGCGCACGCCGCCGTGAACGCGCTGCGCCACGGGGTCGTGGCGTATTCCTCACTGACCTGACGGGCGTACCTGTCGCTGGCCTGACCGGGCTGGCCTGACCGGGCTGGCCGTCCGGTGCCTGGCCAGCCCGGCCAGTAGGCTCGCGCCCATGGCTGACATCGCCGATTTCGCCCGGCTGGTGACCCGCGATCACGGGCTGTCAGTGGTGGCCACGCTGCGCGCCGACCAGACCATCCAGGCGTCCGTGGTGAACGCGGGCGTGCTCGACCATCCGGCCGGCGGTCACCCGGTGGTCGGGTTCACCACCCGCGGCCACGCGCGCAAGCTGGCCAACCTGCGGGCCCGCCCCCGGCTGGCGGTGACGGTACGGTCCGGCTGGGAGTGGGTCACCGTGGAGGGAACGGCCACGCTGGCCGGCCCGGACGATCCCGCGGACGGCCTGGACACTGAGGGGATCCGGCTCCTGCTCCGGGCCGTGTTCGCCGCCGCGGGCGGCACGCACGACGACTGGCCCACCTACGACCGGGTGATGGCGGCCGAGCGGCGCGCCGCGGTCCTGGTCACCCCGGACCGGGTCTACTCCAACGGCTGACCAGGCTGACCCGCCAGCCCGGCTAATCCGCCGGTGGCGCCGGGGGCGGCGGCCCGTGCTTGCCGCCGGGCCGATTGGACCCGGGCGGCGGGGGCGGCGGCAGCGGCGTGTCCGGCGGCGCCCCGGGCCACACCAGCAGCACCGGGCAGGTGGCGTGATCGACGACGAACCGGGCCGCCTTGCCCAGGCTCTTCGGCCCGGCCGCGCCGCCCTCCCGGGCCAGGATGAGCAGCGAGGCGCCGCGGGCCGCCCCGGCGACCTGGTGTTCCGGGCGGCCGCGCAGCCGGAGCTGGCGTGCCGGGCGGCCCAGCGCCGCGGCTGCCGCCTCCAGGACCTGCTGAGCCGAGGACTCGGCCAGGGCCTCCAGCTGGGCGCCGGGGTCGGTCCGTGACCGGCCCAGCAGGGCGGTGAAAGCCCCGTGTGCCGCCTCCACCGCCGCCGTGTCGGTGACGTGCAGCAGCGTCACGTCCTCGCCCGCCGGGGCCAGGGCGCGGGCCTCCTGCACGCACGCTTCCCAGCCGTCGTCGGTGATCCAGACGAGCACGGTCATCTGCCCAGTCTCCCGCGCCAGGCCGGTTCCCGCGCGCTAAGGCGCGCCGCCGGGCGGCGGCCCGTGGCTGCGCAGGGTCCGGCCGCCGCCGGGGCTGACCGCGGTGACGGTGCCGTCGGGATGCAGGGTCAGGGCCCAGCCCCAGCGGTGCACCGCGATCAGATGGTGGAAGCTGCACAGCAGCATGAGGTTGCCCAGGCAGATCGGACCGCCGCGGGACCGCGGCCGGACGTGGTGGACTTGGCAGGCCGCGGGCGGCTGCTCGCAGCCGGGGAAGGCACAGTGCCGGTCCCGGGCGATGACCGCGCGGCGCAGGTGCGCCGGGACCTGCTCTGTGGTGCTCCCGGTGTCTAGCGGCAGGCTGGCCGCCGGGAACTGGGCCCCGGTCAGCTCGGTGCGCAGGAACGCGGCCAGCCCGGCCGGCCCGGACAGCACGTCAGCGGCGTGCCGCAGCAGGAGATCCTGGATCCGGGCGAACGCGGCCGGGCCGAGCGGCCGGAGCACCCGGCCGTCACCCGCACGGGTGACGGGCTGGCCGGTGCCTCCGGGGCCGGTGCCTCCGGGCCGGTGCCTCCGGGGCCCGTGCGCCCGGTGCCGGTGCAGCCCGGGAACCGGCAGCGCACGCCCGGATCGCTGCCGCCCAGGAAGGCGGCCGTCATCGAGGCCAGCGCGTCCCGGTCCACGTGCCCGGGACCAGCGGGGTGATGGCAGCGTCGCAGGCGTACGCGCCCGCCGCCCACGCGGCCTCCGCGGCCGGGCCGCCCGGATAGTTCCGGCGACACGGGCAGCACGCCAGCACAATGCCCCATGATTCACCGCCGTGCACGCCAGCCCGCGGTGAACCGGGACCAGACACCAGCTCCACCGCCCGGTACACCCTTAAGCTGAGAACGCCGCGGCGCGGCCGGCGGCCGGGCAGCACACTCGCGCACGCCACCCGCGCCGCGGCCACCGTACCCCGCCACGCCAGCCCACCCGGGACGGGACGCGGACAAGTTTCGTGGCCACCTAACGCCACCCAGACCCGTTGACTATTTTCGGACCAGGATGTCGTCGGCGGCCGGCCGCTGATCCTCCGGGAGCAGGTCCGTCCAGCCGCACAGGTCGCGGGCCCAGGACGGCGACAGCTCGCCAGCGGCGAGTGCCGCGCCCGCCGCCGGGTGCCGGGCCAGCCGCTTGGCCCAGCCGAGCTGCCCGGCGGCCGCGCCGGCCGTGATCCGGGTCTGCCACTTGAGCCAGGCGCGCGCGGTGTGCTGCCCGTCGTCCTCGCAGCCGTCCTGCGCGCTGAACGCGGCCAGCACGCTGGCCCGGGCCGCCGTGTGCGCGGACTCCGCCCGGGCCAGGGCCCGCAGGCAGTCGGCCTGCACCGTGGTCGGCAGGTCCGCGGCGTTCACGGTGTTCAGGAAGGCCAGCCCGGCCGAGATGGCGTCCAGCGCCCCGGCGACGCTGGACGGCTGCGGCTGCGCCACGCACATGAGCCGGTGCACCTCCTCCCGTGACCTCAGTCCCGCGCCCTGCCTTCGCTGTGCCTTCCCCCTGCTTCCCCTGCTTCCCTCTGGCCTCCAGACCCGCCTGCTGTGATCTTCGAAGCTGTGTTCGATTCTAGGGCCGGCCACCGACAGAATCCGGGTGTCCGCCGCGGCCTCCGTCCGCAGCAGCCAGAAATTCACCTTGCGGCTGGCCTGGAAGCGATGAGGCTTAGCCGGGTGCAGCTGACCTGGTGTCCATGTGGGTGCCGCCCGCCGTCCGGGGCAGCGCCAGGTCTATCAGCGGGCGGACGCCACCGGCCTGGACGAGGAGGAGTTCACCCGGGACGTGGCCGGCGCGCAGGCGGCCGGGCCAGGTGACGCCCGGCCCGCCGGAAGCTCACCACTGCAGCGCCGCCCATAGCGCCACCGTGGCCAGCGCCAGCCCGGCCGGCACGGTGAGCAGTCCGAGCCGGGTGAACTCGCCCAGGTCCGTGCCGGTGTTCCGCTCGGCCAGCAGCCGCCGCCACAGCAGGGTGGCCAGCGAGCCCGCGTAGGTCAGGTTGGGGCCGACGTTCACCCCGATCAGCACCGCGAGCACCGGGCCCGGGCTGGCCAGCAGCCCGCCCGCACGCAGCACGGACAGCAGCACCAGAACGGCCGGCAGGTTGTTCACCACGTTGGCCAGCAGCGCGGCCAGGCCAGCCAGCGCCAGCAGCGTGAGCAGGGATGATCCCCCGGGAACGATCCGGGTGAGCGCGGCACCGAGGCCGTTGCGGACCACGGACTCCACGACGACGCCCAGGCCGAGCACGAAGAGCAGGAACTCCAGGCCGATGGCGCGGAGCACCCCGGCCGGGGTTTCGGTGCGGCGGGCCAGGCCGCGGCCGGCCAGCAGCACCGCGCCCCCGAAGGCGGCCCAGGCCGGGTTCACCCCGGCGAACGAGGTGACCACGAAGCCGGCCAGCGTGAGCAGCACGACGACGAGCGCATAGCGCGGGATGGGCGGCAAACTGGTTTGGCCTGTCCGCTGGCGAGGCGGGGTGCGGCGCAGCCGTGTCCCCTCCGAGCCGGCGGATGCGCGGGGGGTTCCACGGGGTCGCCTCCCCGGGCTGGCAAGGTCGCCGGCGAAGAAGACGCGGAACGCCAGGTACTCGACGGCGATCGCGGCCAGCCACGGCAGCGCCATCAGCGCGCCGAACCGGATCAGCGTCAGCCCGGCCACCGAGAACGCTAGCAGGTTGGTCAGGTTGGACACCGGCAGCAGCAGCGAGGCGGAGTTGGCCAGGTGGGTGCAGGCGTAGACGTGCGGCTTGGGCCGGACCCGGAGCCGGACCGCGGTGTCGTGCACCACCGGGGTGAGCAGCACCACCGTGGTGTCCAGGCTGAGCACCGCCGTGGTCGCCGAGGCCAGCCCGAATACGCCGCCGAGCAGCCGGACCGGCGACCCGTGGCTGGCCGCGGCGAGCCGGGCGCCGGCCGCGGTGAACAGCCCGTCGCGCTGGCAGAAGTGCCCGATGACCAGGACCGCGCCGAGGAAGGCCAGGACCGGCAGCAGCAGCCGGGCCTCCGCCGCCGCCTGATGCACGGGCAATACGCCGGTCAGCATCACGATCAGCGCCGCCGGGACCGCGACGGCGGCCTCCGGCAGCCAGCGGGGCCGGGTGATCGCGGTGATCAGTACCGCGGCGAGCAGCACGCCCGACAGAGCCTCGGCAGCAGGACCGTGAATCAGCCCGGCCGCTGTGGCTCCCGCGGACAGTGGGCTGGATCCTTCGCTGGCGATTGATCAACGATATCGGGTGCCTGGCCGGCCTTACCGAGGTGCCTGCTCGCCGTGCGCGGCGAAGAACTGCGGCCAAGAACTGCCTGTCGCAGGCCGGCCCGGCCTGGGCCGCGCTGCTGAAGCCGCCGCCCCGGCTGCGCCGCCCCGCCCAGCCCCGCCCAGCAAAGTGAGTCATGGCGGAAGACTAGGGACCCAGTCTGGGAGCAATCCGCGAAGCCTGGTCGGCTGCCTGGCAAGATGGCCTGGTGGGCCCGCTCATGCTGCTCGACTCCGCCTCGCTGTACTACCGCGCGTTCTACGGCGTGCCGGACACGCTGACCGCGCCGGACGGATCCCCGGTCAATGCGGTCCGCGGGCTGCTGGACATGATCGCCCGGCTGGTCCGGGCCCGGACCCCGGGCGCCCTGGTCGCCTGCATGGACGCGGACTGGCGGCCGGCCTTCCGGGTCGAGGCCATCCCCTCCTACAAGGCGCACCGGGCCCGGCCGGACGGCTCTGAGGAGGCGCCTGCCGCGCTCACTGCGCAGATCCCGGTGATCGAGCAGGTGCTGGGTGCGCTCGGCGTCCCGATGGCGGCCGCGGACGGCTACGAGGCCGACGACGTCATCGGCACGCTCACCGCCCGGGCGGCCGGGCCGGTGGAGATCGTCACCGGTGACCGGGACCTGTTCCAGCTGGTGGACGACGGGCCGCCGGTCCGGGTCATCTACACGGTCCGCGGGCTGACCAAGCTCGACGTGGTGGACGAGGCCGCGGTCGCCCAGCGGTACGGCATCCCGGGCCGCGGTTACGCCGACTTCGCCATGCTGCGCGGTGATCCGAGCGACGGGCTGCCCGGGGTGCCAGGGGTGGGCGAGAAGACCGCGGCGTCGCTGGTCGGCGCGTTCGGCTCCGTCGACGCCATCGTCAGTGCCCTGGACCGCGGGCACGGCGGGTTCCCCAAGGGCAGCCGTCCCAAGCTGGCGGCGGCCCGGGACTACCTGGCGGCCGCGGGGCCCGTGGTCCGGGTGGCCGCCGACGCCCCGGTTCCCGAGGCGGACGGCACGCTCCCGCTGCACCCGGCGGACCCGGCCCGGCTGGCCGCGCTCGGCGACCGGTGGGGCCTGGGCTCATCCCTGCGCCGCGCGGCCAGCGTGCTGGCCGAGGCGCCTGGCTAGAGCGCGCGCCCGGCTAGAGCGCGCGCCCGGCTAGAGCACGCGCAGGGCCACCAGGCAGGTGTCGTCCTCCGAGGCGCTCGAGCTGAATGCGTCCAGCACGGCGGCGATCAGCTCCTCCGGGTCAGAGATGCCCTCCGCGGCGCTGGCCAGCAGGCGCAGCCCCTCGTCCAGCTGCCGGTCCCGCCGTTCCACCAGGCCGTCGCTGTAGAGCAGCAGGATGTCGCCAGGCTCCAGCGTCATCGTCATCGGCTGGTAGCCGCTGCGGCCCGCGCCGAGCAGGATCCCGGACGGCTGGGCGAGCGGCCGGGCCACCGGGCCGCGGACCAGCAGCGGCGGTGGATGGCCGGCCTGCGCCCAGGTCAGCCGCCGGGTCGGCGGGTCGAAGTAGCCCGCCATGACCGACGCGGTGTGCTCCGGGTTGACGTGATGGACCAGGTCGTTCAGCCAGCCCACCAGGCGCTCCGGCGAAGCGCCGGTGATGGCCAGGCCGGCCAGCGCGCCGCGCAGCCGGGCCATCCCGGCAGCCGCGTCCAGCCCGTGCCCGGCGACGTCCCCGATCGCGATGAGCACGTGGCCGCCCGGCATCTCCGCGGTGATGTACCAGTCACCGCCCACCCGGCTGTCCGCCGAGGCGGGCAGGTAACGCACCACCGCGCGCAGCCCGGGCAGGTCGAACGGGGCCTCGTGCAGCGGCAGGATGGCACGCTGTAGCTCCAGCGTGACGTGGCGTTCCTGCAGTAATGCAGCGGCCAGCGCGGTCGGGTCGCCGGGGGCCCGCTCGGTGTTCCGCGGGCGCAGCGTGAACGGGCCGGACGCCGCGGCAAACGCGGATCTCGCCGCGGCCCGTTCGGCCTCGGCGGAAGCACCTGGCTCCAGCGGAGCGGGGGAACTAACGATCTCAGGAGTCATCGCCGTTCACATCAGTAAGCTGAGGTATACCAAGAGTGAGGCATGCGGGGCACTCCTGTCTAGATGGGGACACGGTGCACCCACCAGCAGGAAGGTGCGCCCCACCTGGCGACGGGCCGTGCCGTGGTTAGATGGCCACCATGCACGCCTGGGATTCGGGGGAACTATACCCGGCCGCCCGGCTCGGGCTGGCCGCCGAGGCGGCCGGCCGGGCCGGCCTGGACGCGCTGCTGCTCACCCCAGGGCCCGATCTGCGCTACGTGACCGGCTACGACGCCCCGCAGCTGGAGCGGCTGACCTGCCTGGCCATCCCGGCCGCGGGTGAGCCCTTCCTGGTCGTGCCGCGGCTGGAGCAGCCGGCCGCGGCGGCGTCGCCGGCCTGCGGGTTCGGCCTGGAGATCATCCCCACCGGCGAGACGGACGACCCGTACGCGCTGGTGGCCGGGCGGCTGGGGGCGGTCGGCTCGGTCGGGCTGGCCGACCGGATGTGGGCGATGATGGTGCTGCGGTTCCGCGCCGCGCTGCCCGCCGCCCGGCAGGGGCTGGCCAGCGAGGCGCTGCGTGCCCTGCGGGAGCGCAAGACGCCCGCCGAGGTCGCTGCGCTGCGGGAGGCGGGCGCCGCCATCGACCGGGTGCACGCCGCCGTCCCCCAGTTGCTCCGCGCGGGCCGCACCGAGCTGGAGGTCGCCGCGGACATCGCCCAGGCCATCGCGGCCGAGGGGCACGTGCGGGCCGACTTCGTGATCGTCGCGTCCGGCCCGAACGCGGCGAGCCCGCACCATGAGCCGTCCGCCCGGCGGCTGCTGCCCGGGGACGCCGTCGTGGTGGACATCGGCGGCACCATGCCCAGCGGCTACTGCTCGGACTGCACCCGGGTGTACGCGATCGCCGAGCCTCCGGCCGGGTTCACCGCTTACTACGACGTGCTCCGCGCCGCCCAGGAGGCGGCGTGCGCGGCGGTCCGGCCCGGCGTCCGGGCCGAGTCGGTGGACGCGGCCGCGCGGGAGCCGATCACCGCGGCCGGGTACGGCGGCCAGTTCATCCACCGCACCGGGCACGGCATCGGGCTGGAGACGCACGAGGACCCGTACATCGTCACAGGCAACACCCAGCCGCTGCAGCCCGGGATGGCCTTCTCGGTGGAGCCGGGCATCTACCCGGGCCCGTCCGGGGCGAGGATCGAGGACATCGTCGTGTGCACCGAGGACGGGTACGAGCGGCTGAACACCATCACCCGCGAGCTCGTCATCGCCGGCTGAGCGCCCGTAAACGAGCTACCCGGGTCAGCTCGCGCCCGCCTGGGCGGCCTCCGCGGCGGCCACCTCCCCGGCGGCCGGGTGGCCGATGGACAGCGCGCTGACCGGATCGAAGAACTGCAGGTTGGACGTGTGCACGGCCAGCTCAATCTGCTGCCCGGGGCGGACCTGGCTGCGCGCGGCCACCCGGGCGGTCCACAGCGACTTGCCGGCCGCCAGGACCAGCGCCGCGTCCTCCTCATCGCTGTCGCCGCTGATCTCGCTGATGCTCGCATGCCGCACCGGGGGAGCGTCGATCGAGAAGATCACGTGGATCTCGCTGCCCAGTTCCTCGGTCACGTCGGCCCGCACCGACATCCGGGCCCAGCTCGCCTCGGCCAGGGTCGCGTCCTCGAAGTCCGAGGGCCGCACGCCGAGGATGACCTCGCGGCCGAAGTAGGCGTCCAGTCCCGGCCTGGAGTTGACGAGCCCGGCCGGCAGCGGCAGCTTGTGCCCGGTGAAGACGACCGCCGGGCCGTCGTCGCGGACCAGTTCGGCGGTCACGATGTTCATCGCCGGCGAGCCGATGAACCCCGCCACGAACAGGTTCACCGGGGAGTCGAACAGCGTCTGCGGGGTGTCCACCTGCTGCAGCCGGCCGTCCCGGAGCACGCACACCCGGTGCCCGAGGGTCATCGCCTCGACCTGGTCGTGGGTGACGTACACGGTGGTGACGCCGAGCCGGTCGTGCAGCTGGGTGAGCGAGGCGCGCATCGACACCCGGAGCTTGGCGTCCAGGTTGGACAGCGGCTCGTCCATCAGGAACGCCTGCGGCTCCCGGACGATGGCCCGGCCCATGGCGACCCGCTGGCGCTGGCCGCCGGACAGCGCGGCGGGCTTGCGCTTGAGGTACTGCTCCAGGCCGAGCAGCTTGGCCACCTCGGTGACCCGGCGCTTGATCTCGTCCTTGGGCGTCTTGCGCTGCTGCAGCCCGAACGCCAGGTTCTGCTCCACGGTCATGTGCGGGTAGAGAGCGTAGTTCTGGAAGACCATGGCGATGTCGCGGTCCTTGGGCGGCAGGTCGTTCACCACCCGGCCGCCGATCGTGATCGTGCCGGAACTGATCTCCTCCAGTCCGGCGATGGACCGCAGGGCGGTGGTCTTCCCGCAGCCGGACGGGCCGACCAGGACCATGAACTCGCCGTCCCTGATCTCCAGGTTGAGGTTGTCCACCCCCTTGACCCCGCCCGGGTACACCTTGTTGACCTGGTCGAGGACGATTTCCGCCATGGGGGCTCCAGCGTGTCCGGCCGTGCCGCTCCGCTGCCGCACCGCTTGCCGCGCAGCGTATCCTCGCAGCCTGGTCAGCGTTAAGAGTGGCGTCACGTGCTGTTACCGGAGCGTAAAGCCCGTTATCAGGCCGTTACGCTCCATGAGGCCCTGGCCGCCAGTTGCGGATTACCGTAACGGGGTGGAAGACATCGACCGCAAGATCGTCTCGCTGCTGTGCCAGGACGGCCGGATCAGCTTCACCGAACTGTCCCGCCGCACCGGGCTCTCAGTGTCAGCGACGCATCAGCGGGTGCGCCGGCTGGAGCGGCGCGGGGTGATCAAGGGCTATGCCGCCATGATCGACCCGGCGGGCGCGGGGCTGCCGCTCACCGCGTTCATCTCGATCAAGCCGTTCGACCCGGCCGCGCCGGACGACGCCCCGGAACGGCTCGCCCACCTGGCGGGCATCGAGGCGTGCCATAGCGTGGCGGGGGAGGAGAATTACATCCTCAAGGTGCGGGTCGCCTCCCCGGGAGCGCTGGAGGACCTGCTCCAGCAGATCCGGGCCTCTGCCGGGGTGTCCACCCGGACCACGATCGTCCTCAGCACGCCGTACGAGAACCGCCCGCCCGACCTCGGCGGGCTCAGCCTCGATGAGGCGCCCGCGCCGCACGCCCGGCCGGACGCGCCGGACACCGAGCCCGAGGCGGTCGCCGGCGGGGACTAGCCCGCCGTGCCGGGCTCCGTGGCGCGCAGCCCGTCGAGGAGCACCTGCAGCAGCCGCTCCGGCTGGTCGGCGTGCGTGGACGGCAGCTCGGAGGCCAGCGCGAGCGCGTGGGAGAGCCGCAGCAGGTCCGTCGCGTCCACGTCAGGCCGGATCTCGCCGGATCGCTGGGCCCGCGCCAGCAGCCCGTCCGCTGTCTCGCGGACCATGGCGCTGCACGACACGGCCACCTCGGAACGCTTGCTATCCGGGCTGGACATGAGGCTGCTCGTCAGGTTGCGCTTCGTCGCCGCGAACGCCATCAGGTCGCGCAGCCAGTTCTCCAGCGCCTGCGCCGGGGCAGCGGCGGCGGCCCGGTCCCTGGCGCCCGCGCAGAGTTCTTCCACCTGGTCACGGTAGACCGCCTCGAGCAGGGCCTGCCGGCTCGGGAAATGCCGGTACAGGGTGCCGATGCCCACCCCGGCCCGGCGGGCGATCTCGTCCAGGGACGCGTCATCCGCGCCGTGCTCGGTGAACGCGGCCAGCGCCGCCGCGATCAGCAGCTGCCGGTTGCGGCGAGCGTCGGCCCGCATCGTTGCGGGGGGGCCTGTCGCGCTCATCGGGACACTCTACGATCCTTAATCCAGTTGCTATCCGGAGGATGGCTCCGTATATTTAGAGACTAAGCGGAGGCAGCCTCCGGATGTTCCGGAGAATATCTCCGATTATTCCACGACTCTCGTCCACTGGAGACATCTGTGCCTGCTTCTGCCGCAACGCCGGCGGTCTCAGCCCACCGCCCAGGCACCGCGCGGCGCCATGGCCGTCCCGGCCTCGCCCTGATCATCATGCTCTCCGCCCAGCTCATGATCGTCCTCGACATGACCGTGGTGAACATCGCCCTGCCGCACATCCAGGCCGGGCTGCACTTCTCCACGGCCAGCCTGTCCTGGATCCTGAACGCCTACACGCTCACCTTCGGCGGCCTGCTGCTGCTCGGCGGCCGGGCCGGGGACATCCTCGGCCGGCGCCGGGTGTTCCTGGCCGGGATCGCGCTGTTCACCCTGGCCTCGCTGGCCGGCGGCCTGGCCAGCCAGGCCTGGTGGCTGCTGGCTGCCCGGGCCCTGCAGGGCGTCGGCGGCGCGCTCGCGTCACCCGCGGTGCTGGCGCTGGTGGTGGGCAGCTTCCCGGAAGGCCGGGAGCGGACCCGGGCCCTGGGCGTGTACTCCGCGGTGCTCATGGGCGGCGCCTCGCTCGGGCTGGTGCTGGGCGGCGTCATCACCGAGTGGGCCTCGTGGCGCTGGGTGCTGTTCGTGAACGTGCCGGTCGGCGCGGCCGTCATCGCGGTGACCCCGCTGTTCATCAGCGAGTCGCCACGTCAGGTGGGCCGGTTCGACCTGGCCGGTGCGGTGACCTCCACCGCCGGCATGACCGCACTGGTCTACGGCTTCATCCGGGCCGCGTCGAGTGGCTGGACCGCGGCGCCCACCCTGGCCGCGTTCGGGGCGGCCGTGGCGGCGCTGGGTGCCTTCGTGGCCGTCGAGCGGCGCAGCCAGCAGCCGATCACCCCGCTGCGGCTGTTCGCCAGCCTGCGCCGGTCCGGCTCCTACCTGGCCCGGCTGTTCCTGGTGGCCGGGATGTTCGGGATGTTCTTCTTCCTCACCCAGTTCGTCCAGGACATCCTCGGCCTGAGCCCGCTGCTGGCCGGCGTGGCCTTCCTGCCGATGACGCTGACCGTGTTCGGGGTGTCCCGGGCCGCGCCGCGGCTGCTGCCGCGGTTCGGGGCGGGCCGGGTGATGCTGGCCGGCATGCTGCCGGTCATCGCGGGCATGGCCTGGCTGGCCCAGGTCGGTGCGGGTAGCAGTTACCTGGGCGGCATCCTCGGCCCGATGCTGCTGCTGGGCTCCGGCATGGGCCTGGTGTTCGTCCCGCTGACCACGCTGTCGCTGGCCGGGGTGGCCCGGGAAGACTCAGGCGCGGCCTCCAGCATGGTGAACGTCACCCAGCAGGTCGGCGGGTCGCTGGGGCTGGCCATCCTGGTGACCGTCTTCGGCACGGCCTACCGGCATGCCGCGGCTGGGGCGGCGAGCGGGAGCGCGGTGGCCACGGCGCACCACGCGCTGATCCATGGCATCGCGGCGGTCTTCACGGCCGCGACGGTGTTCGACGTGGCGGCGCTCGCGGTGATCGTGGCGACCGGGCAGCGGGCCGGCCGGGGCGGGCAGCGGGTCAGCGGCGCTGGGTGACGTCGCGCAGCGCCAGCCCGGCCGGAATCGGCGTGCCGGGGTGCCTGATCAGCGCGGTGCCGCCGTGCCGCCGGGCCGCGTCCGGCAGGCCGTCGGCCCGGGCCGCGACCACGGTGGCCCCGCTGAGCAGGGCCAGGTCGAGCAGCACGGTGTAGTCCCGGGCGCCGTCGTTCGGCGGGGCGGTGATCACCACGTCCTCGCCGGTGAGCAGGGTGCAGCCGGACAGCCGGTCCAGGTCCGTGGCGAGTTCGCCGTGGGTCACCGGCGCGGCCGACCGTCCGCCGCCGGGACCGGCCCGGTAGGGCAGCAGCGCGAGGTCCGCAGCCGCGGCGGCGGCCGGCGGCTGGGATCCCCCGGACAGCAGCGCGCAGAATTTGGTCGTGCCGGCCACCTCGTCGAACGAGAGGACCTGCCGGACCCAGGAGCCGTCCGCCGCGCCCAGCGCGGCAGGTGCCAGCGGTTTCGCGGTGATCAGCAGCCGGGCTCCGCAGTCGGTGAGCTGGCCGGCCAGCTCACTGGCCGCCCCGGCGTATGGCAGCGGGGAGGGCACCCCGCCCGCCGCCCGGATGGCGTGCCCGGCCAGTACGTAGCTGACCGCGTCGGGCACATGGACGCCGACGACGTCGCCGGACCGGACGCCGCGCCGGCCCAGGCCGGCCGCGGCCATCTGGAGGATCCGCGCCAGGCTGGCGTAGCTGAGGGTCCGGCCGGGCCAGGCTGCACCCCCGCCCACCAGCGCGGGCCGCTCGCCCCGGGCCGCCCCTAGGTTGACCAGCCGCTGGGTCACGGTGACGTGCCCGGCTGGCATACCGGTGACGGTCATCCTGCCCTCTCCCCAGGCTCCTCCGGCCATCCCCCTCCTGACGGCCGGAGGAGCCTTGGCTCTGCGTCCGGCGGCTCCAGGTAGCCACGCACGGGCCCCCGTTCCGTCCGGGACCACCGGAACTCCGCAGCTGACATTAGACCGGGCTGCCCGTGCACACATCCGCCGAACTATGCAGTGCCATGTGTATTTCGGGGCAACAGCGGCCACGGATGCGTATGTAGCGAAAACTTCCGGCTGCGGCGCCCGCCCGGGGCGCGGCGGGCCGCGCCGCGCCGGGCCGGGCCGGAGTCAGTCCGCAGTGCCGGCTTGCCGGGCCACCCAGGCCGCGATCTGGGCCCTCGTGTTGAACCCGAGCTTGGTCATCATGTTGGCCACGTGCCGGGCCGCCGTGGCCGGGGTTATGTAGAGCTCGTCGCCGATGGCCCGGTTGCTGAGCCCGCGGGCGATCAGTGCGGCGA
The DNA here is from genome assembly GCA_963829725.1 of uncultured Actinomycetes bacterium. Lineage (GTDB taxonomy): Bacteria > Actinomycetota > Actinomycetes > Streptosporangiales > Streptosporangiaceae > RYN-230. Next base: position 306,112 of record CAWHJW010000009.1, read on the forward strand.
TCTCACGTTCGCGCGGGGTCAGCACGGCCGGCTCGGCGGGGGCGTCCCCGGCGGCCGCGCGGGGCAGGGGCACCCGGGGGGCGGCCGGGTCACCGGGCGGGGCACCGGCTGAGCCGGTCGCGTAGCTCACCGCTTCCTCCGCCGTCATCGCGCGCCCCTCCGCGAGCAGGGCCGCAGCGCGCAGTTCCCCGAGTGCGGTCCGGGCGGGCCCGAGCAGGTCCTCCAGCCGGGCCCCGGCCCCGGCCGACCGCGGGTGGCCGGCCGCGGCGCGCAGTTCCAGCGCCGCCCCGGCCAGCCGGGCGGCCCGCACCGGGTCGCCGGCCCGCCCCTCCAGCGCCGCGAACGCCTCCAGGCCGCGGGCCACCGGCAGCCGCTGCCCGGTGGCCAGGCTCAGCCGCAGGCTTTCGGTCAGGCTGGCCCGGCTGAGCTCCAGGTCCCCCTGGGCCAGGGCGACCGAGGCGATGCCGGCCAGGCAGCGGGCGATCTCCGGCCGGGCATCGAGCTCCCGGTACAGCGCCAGCGCCTCCTGGTAATGGTCGATGGCGGACTGCGGGTCGCCGCGGTGGCGGGCCACGCTGCCCAGCCCGTAGTGCACCTGCGCGACACCCCAGCCGTTGTTGTCCTGGAGCACGTCCAGCGCGGCCTGGTAGGTCTGGTGCGCCTCGCGCAGGCTGCCCAGCCGGGCCAGGATCGCGGCCTTGATGGCCAGTGCCAGCCCTTCCTCCCACTCGTCGCCGAGCTTGTGCGCGGTGGCCGCCGCCTCCTCGATCCCGGCCACCGCCTCGGGCAGCTGCCCGGCTCGCAGGCTGGCCAGCGCCAGCAGCCGCAGCGCGGCCGCCTCGTGCGGCACGCCCGCCTCCCGGCACGTGGCCAGGCCGTCCCGGGCGCAGCGGCCCAGGGTCTCGTAGTCCTGCTGCTCGAACGCCAGGTCACCGCGGAACACCAGGGCGGGGCCGTGCACCTCGGGCGGTACCCCGGACGCCCGGACCAGGAACCGGTCGAACCACTCGGCCCCCTCGGTGACGTCGCCATGCGTCACCCACGGGTTGCGCATCGCCCCGCACAGCCGCAGTCCTTCGGTGATGTCGCCGCGCTGCAGCGAGGTGTCCAGCGCCAGCCGGTAGTTCGGCATGTCCAGGGTGATCTGCCGGTACAGCGCGATCCGTTCCGGCCAGGACGGCGCGCCGCGGACGAACGCCTGGGACACCACGTACTCGCCGTAGCGCAGCAGGTCGTCCCGGTGCCGCAGCCGGACCGCGTCCGTCTCGCCGGACGCGGTCAGGCGGCTCGCCGCATACTCCTTGATGGTGTCCAGCATCCGGTACCGGGACTGGCCGCGGAACTCGTGGTCGAACGTGACCAGCGACTTGTCGATGAGCGCGGCCATCAGGTCCAGCACGGCGGCCGCCGGGATCTGCTCGTCGGCGCACACCTGCTCGGCCATCTCCAGGCTCCAGCCGGCGAACACCGACAGGCGCCGGAGCAGGATCTGCTCCGGCTCGCTGAGCAGCTCGTAGCTCCAGTCCACCGCGGCGCGCAGCGTCTGCTGCCGCGGTGGCGCGGTCCGGTCGCCCGTGGCCAGCAGCCGGAACCGGTCATCGAGCCGGCTGGCGATCTGCTCCACCGATAGCGCCCGGACCCGCGCGGCGGCCAGCTCGATGGCGAGCGGCATGCCGTCCAGGGTGCGGCACAGCCGGGTCACCGCCTCGGCGTTGTCGCTGTCCAGCTCGAAGCCGGCCCGCGCCGCGGCGGCCCGGTCGGCGAACAGCCGGATCGCCTCGTAGCGCGCGTCATCCAGGGACAGCGGGTCCGCGCCGGCCGGCACCGCCAGCGGGGGGACCCGCCACACGGTCTCGCCCCTGACCCGCAGCGGTTCCCGGCTGGTCGCGATCACCCGCAGGAACGGGCAGCCGGCCAGCAGCTGGTGCACCAGCTCCGCGGACCCGTCCACCAGGTGCTCGCAGGTGTCCAGGATGAGCAGCAGGCGGCGGGCGCGGAGCACCTCGGCCAGCGTGGCCAGCAGCGGCCGTTCCGGTTCCTCGCGGACCCCGAACGTCGCGGCCACCCGTCGCGCGATGAGCTCGGGATCGCGGCAGTCAGCCAGTTCGACCAGCCAGGCACCGTCCGGGAAATCCGGTACCAGGTCGCAGGCGAGCCGCAGCGCCAGCCGCGTCTTGCCGATGCCGCCGGGACCGCACAGGGTCAGGGCGCGGACGTCGCTGAGCAAGAGCGCGAGCTCGGTGAGGTCGCGCCCTCTCCCGACGAAGCTGTTCGGCTCCGCAGGCAGGTTTCCGGAGGTCGGGGCAGCAGAAGTCATGGCATGGAGACCGTCTGGTTGTGGCCGGGAGTGCCCTACCAGGCCGAGGGGGTCATGCGCGGATCACGACAGGGACAGTGCTGCTGTAGCGAAGCCTACCGAAATACATCAGTTTGACCATTATCCACCACTGCGTGCCGCGTCGGGTAGTAACCGGTACTCGGACATGATAACGGAGAGTGACCTCATTGCCAGGGGAGACGGCGAAACCGCGCGTCCAGGGATGGACCGCGTGCCAGCTGCCGAACGGGGAGATCAGCTGCGCCTCGCCGCGGACCGGCGAGGCGGCCCGGCTGGCCACCCGCACCGCCAGCTCCCCGGACCCGCCGGGCGGCAGGTCCAGCGCCGGGGTGAGCACGGCCACGTCGAGCTCGGCGGTGATCGCCGCCAGGTCGGCTTCCAGCGCGGGCAGCAGCTCCTCCAGCGGCTGGCCAAGGGCGGGGACCGGCGAGCCGCCCACCCCCACCATGGTCACGTCCTCGCAGGCCTGGCCCAGCTCGTCGCGGATCCGGGCGGCCAGGAAGTAGTGCCCGGGTGGCGCGCCGGGGCGCCCGGCCACCGCCAGGTCCCAGGCCGCGTGGCCGAGCGGCGGCAGGTCGTAGCGCAGCGGCCCGGCGGGCTCGGCGGCCAGGCCGCCCGGCACGTCCAGCTCGACCGCCCCGGACGCCCCGTCCAGGCCGGCCGCCACCGTGAGCCGTACCGGCACCGGCGGCGCGCCGCCGGAGGGCAGCGCGACCCGGCCTGGGGACAGGTGCACCGCTACCGGCAGGCCGCCCGCCGGCGCGGGACCTTTCCCGTGCAGCCAGTACCGGGTGAACACCGGCTGGGCGGGTTCGGTGTTAGCCCGGGGGGGCGACCCCCCGGACCCCCCCGGCATTTCTCCCCGTGGCAGCGACCCCCCGGCCCCCGCCGCGGATGGCTGACTCGGAGGGGACGCGGCTTCGCCGCGCCCCGCCTCGCCAGCGAATAGATCGCTGGCTGGCGTCAGCGCCAGCGTGACCGTGCCGGCCGGCGGCAGGATCGTGCGGGCCACGCCCTCGGCTACCTCCACCTGCGCGGCATCGGCCCCCGAGACGTCCTCGGCCAGCCCGGTGCCGTGCGCGGCCGTGATGCCGCCCCGCAGCTGGAGCCGGGCCATGGTGGCCGTCCGGCCGCCCAGGTCACGCAGCCGGGCGGTCAGCCCGGCGGCCCGGTCCGGCGTCCCGGGGCGGCCGGACGCGAGCGGGTTCCCGCGCGGCTTCAGCGCGGTCAGCATGCCCGGCCAGCTGACCGAGCCGAGGCTGGCCGAGCCGGGCAGCGGCCCGTCGTGCAGGCCGGTCTCGCAGGACACCAGGTCATGGTTGAACTCCTGGCCGGCCCGGGCCAGGCCCGCCGAACGCCAGTCCCCGGGCCCCGCGGCCAGCGCGTACTCGAAGGTGTGGCTCCAGTGCTGCCAGGCGAAGCTGCTGCCGTCCGGCACCGTCTGCTTCTCGCCGTCGATCCACACCCCGGACGGCCAGGCACTGCACGAGCGCATCAGCGCGATGTGCAGCGTGCCGTCCGGGCTGACCAGGCTGCTCGGCGTGCCCCGGTTGAGCAGCGCCACCGTGCGGGAGGCCAGCGGGGGATCGGGGTCCTGCCCGGCGGAGGCGACCGGGATCACCTCGATGACCGAGTCGGCCAGGTCGTCGGCGGCCGCCCCGGCCGCCGCGGCCAGGTCCGGGCCCGCGATCAGCAGCACCGGCAGGTCCCGCGGCCCGCGGACGTCGGCGCCGGGGCGGAACGCGGCCGCGCGGGACTGCCGGGCGGGCAGCCACAGCGCGGCGGGGCGGCCCGCGGCCAGCCTGCCGGCGACCTCCGCGGCCACGTCCGGCCCGCACCCGTCCAGCAGCCTGGCCGTCCACGGGTTCTGCTCGGGGGTGCCCAGCGCGATCCGCACGTCCGGCAGGTTCGAGTCCAGGTCGATGGCCCCGTACCGCGGGCCGTCCGGCCAGCCGCAGGTGGCCGTGACGCCCTGCCCCGCGAGGGCAGCGACCAGCCGGGTGATCGCGCCGCGGGTGCCGTTCGGCAGGCTGGGCGGTGATCCGGTCCCGGCGGGGGCCGGCAGGATGAGCTCGGCCACCCCGAGCGCGCGTTCGGTGCGGTCGCCGCCCGGCCCGGTCCAGCCGGCCCGGGCCGACGACCCGGTGCCGAACCACTCATGCGCCGGGTTGTCCAGGGTGAACGCGTGCTCGGCCACGTCCGCGTCCGGGCTGCCGAACGGCCGGCCGACCACCGCCGTCGCGGTGGCGTAGACCGGCAGGCCGCCGGGCACGTCGGCCGGGAAGCGGACCCGGAGCAGCCGGTCGGCCCCGATGGACCCGTCCACGTGGGTGCGGAAATCGACCCGCCCGGTGCCGTCCCATAGCAGCGTCTCGGCGACGATCCGCAGGTCGCCGTGGGCCAGCTCGGCTACCAGCCGGGCGCCGAGCGGGCAGCGCTGCGCGGTGACCTTGGCGCTGGCCGCGCCGGAACCGGTGCCCGGGCCCTTCGGGGACAGCAGCCACGGTCCCTCGCCCCAGCGCGGGTGATAGTCGTACTCCTCCTGGACGACCAGCTCGTTGCCCAGGCCGCGGAGCAGCTCGGTGCCGGCCCGCTTGTCGGTGATGCGGGCCAGTGCGCCGCCACGGGCCGGGTCGGCCTCGACCAGGAAGTCGTCGTTCTCGATGACCGTGCCGGGCAGCGGCTCCCAGCCGCCCGGGCCCGTGCCGCCAGGAGTGGCCGCGCCGCCCGGCGCCACCCACCAGGTGCGGTACCCGAGGGCCGGCAGCGCGGCGCGGAAGCACACGGTGACCGCGGCCAGCGTGCCGTCCGGGTGCCGCCGCTCGCCCTCGGCCAGGAACGGTACCGGGTCCCCGGACGCATCGAGCACGGTGACCTGCCCCGGGCCCGGGGCCGGGAACTCCAGGCCGGCCCGGGCCAGGCCGGACCGCGGCCAGGACAACGTGTTGAACACGGCCAGCGCGCGGCTGCCCGGCGGCGCCGCGCCCGGCCCCGGCCACCCGGTGGACGCCCGGGCGGCCAGGTGCGCGGCCGCCTCCCGGCGGGCCGCGTCGCCCCGTTCCCAGGCCTCCCGCCAGCCGCCCAGCAGGTCCAGGTAGACCTGGTCGGACTCGGTGCCGGTGATCGCGTCGTGGTGCGCGCCAAAGACCAGCTGGCGCCAGGCCTTGTCCAGCGACTCCGCCGGGTAGCCCGCCCCGGCCAGCCAGGCCAGGGTGGCCAGCGTCTCGCCGTCGGACACGGCCACCTCGGCGGCGCGCTGCGCCTGCTTGGTGTCGATGTAGGAGACGTCCTTGCCGGGGTAGACCGGGTTCATGTCCCGGGTCTGCGGGACCAGCCAGACGCGGCGCCGGGCCGCGTCCTCGCGGACCGCGGCGAAGAACTCCCGGGGCACCGCGGTGACGAACCGCGGCCAGACGTAGCGCGCGTTCCAGTCCCGGTGCACCGCGGTCACCCAGCGGCTCGGGATGACGTGGTCCGCGCCCACCGGGAGCAGCACGTTGCGGGTCGCGGCCACCGGCGCCAGCGAGCGGAACTGCTCCAGCGCCGCCTGCTCCGCCGCGGCCAGGTCGGCGGCCTGGTGGAGGACCCAGCCGGCCCCGTAGTGGTTGGGCATGTAGGCCGTCAGCAGGCCACGGCCGTCCGGGGAGACCCACTCGAACTCGCTGCGCAGCTGCATCCGGGTGTTGTCGCCCACGGTGCGCAGCGGGCCCCACTGGTGGTAGGGGCCGCGGGCCCAGGCCGAGTCGGTCAGCCCCGCGGCGGCCATCAGTCCCGGGTACCCGGGGTCATGGCCGAACACGTCGAGCATCCACGCGGCCCGCGGGTCGCCCCCGGCCACCTCCCGCTGGTAGGCCAGGCCGTATACCGCATTGCGGATGGTGGACTCGGCGCTGGTCAGGTTGGTGTTGGGCTCGTTGTAGTTGCCGCCGACGATCTCGACCCGGCCACCGGCGATGAGCTGGCGCAGCTCGGCCCGGTGCTCGGGGCGGGTGTCCAGGTAGGGCTTGAGGTAGTCGATCTCGGCCAGCACGAACTTGTAGTCCGGGTCCTCCCGGGCGTGCGCCAGGTGCAGCGCGACCAGCTCGAACGCGGTGCGCACCTCGGGCAGCTCGCCGTCCTCGCCGGGCAGCAGCAGCCGGGTCTGGGTGAACTCGCCCTGGGTGTCCCACCACACCGGGTCGTAGTGGAAGTGGCTGACCATCCACATGGTCCAGCCGGTGTCGGCCACCCGGACCTCGGCCGCCTGCTCGGCGCGCTCGCCGCCGGCTTCCGCGATCACCGTCACCGGCCGCCGGGTGCCGGGCTCGGCCGGGGCGGCCATGTGCACGCCCAGCTCCGCGGTGCGTTTCCCGCCCGGTTTGATCACTTCCAGGCGCAACGGCACCGGCGTGGTCACCGCCGCCCCCTCGGCCCGGAGCAGCACGGGGGCGGTGGGCCGCGGGCCGTAGTTGTGCACAGTGACCCGGATCAGCTGCAGTGGCCGCTGCGCGGTCCCGCCGAACAGCTCTGTCCCGGTGACCTCGGTGATCCGCATGGGTTCATCGTGGCACGGCCCGGGCCGCCGGTCAGGAGCCACTTGCCGGAAGACATGTTTCGAGCGTAATGTTTCGAAACATGTCTTCCGAAGATGCGGCCCGTCCCGGGCGCCCGAAGCTGCGGATCGCCGACCCCCGGGTGATGCGGGCCATCGCGCACCCGGTCCGGATCGCGCTGCTGGAGGCCATCGAGCGCAGCGGCACCAAGACGATCACCGCCACCGGTGCCAGTGAGCTGCTCGGGGAGTCGCCCGCCAACTGCGCGTTCCACCTGCGGACGCTGGCCAAGTACGGGTTCGTGGAGGAGGCCGGCGGCGGGCGCGGCCGGGAGCGGCCGTGGCGGCTGGCCTACCGCGGGATGGAGATCGTGCCGCCCTGGCAGGACACCGAGAGCCGGCTGGCCGCCGAGGCGGTCGCCGCGACCTGGATCGACCGGTGGCTGGACCGGGCCCGGGACCGGATCCGCCGGGTGCTCGGCTACCCGGTGCCGTGGCAGGAGGCCGCCATCGGCGCGCAGACCACGCTGCACCTGACCGCGGCCGAGGCGGTGCAGCTGGCCGACGACCTGCACCGGGTCCTGGAGCCGTTCCGGCCCCGGGGCGATGACCCGGCACTGCGCCCGGACGGCAGCCTGCCGTTCGAGGTGCTCATGTTCGGCTACCCGCTCACCGACCCGCCGGCGGATGGCGGCGGCGACGGCGCCGGTGCGGACGCCGGGGCCAGCGCCGAGGGCGGCGGGGCGGGAGGAGGGCAGTGACGCGGCGGCTGCTGGCCCGCCGGGACGCCCGGATCTACCTGGCCGGGCAGTCCCTCTCGGCGCTGCAGACGCTCGCCCAGGGACTGCGCCTCATCACCCCGCTGCTGGGTGCGGGCCTGCTGGCCTGGCTCGGGCCGGTCCCGGTGATCATCGGTGACGTGGCCAGCGGGCCGCCGGCAGCGGATACTGGCGGTAACCAGCAATCGTCTGCAGGGATAGGTACCATGCAGCCTGGCGTGCGTTAGCCTGCGTCCGCCTGGGGACGAACGCATCGGAAACGGGGTGGGTGCGGATGGCAGACCCGCCAGTGACCTTGAAGGACGTGGCGGCCCGCGCCCGGGTGCACCCGGCCACCGCGTCCCGCGCGCTGAACCCGGAGACCCGGCTGCTGGTCCGCGAGGATACCGCCGCGCGGGTCCTGGAGGCGGCCGCGCAGCTCGGCTACCGGCCGAACACGGTGGCCCGCAGCCTGCGCACCCGGCGCTCGCACAGTGTCGGGGTGCTCATCCCGGACCTGAACAACCCGCTGTTCCCGCCCATCATGCGGGGCATCGAGGACCGGCTGGCCGCGGCCGGCTACGTCGCGCTGATCGGCAACACCGACGGTGACGCGGAGCGGGAGCACGTGCTGTTCGAGCAGATGCGCGCCCGGCACGTGGACGGGCTGGTGCTGGCCACCGTGCACCTCGGTGACCCGCTGCTGGCCGAGTCGGCCCGCGCCGACCTGCCGGTCGTGCTGATGAACCGGCTGGCGCAGGACTACAGCCTGCCGTCGGTGTCGGTGGACAACGAGCGTGGCGTCCGGATGGCCGTCGCGCACCTGGCTGGCCTGGGCCACACCCGGATCGCGCACATCGCCGGGCCGCAGGAGGTCTCCACCGGCCTGGCCCGGTACCGCGGGTTCCTGGCCGCCATGGAGGCGCACGGGCTGTCGCCCGACCCGGACCTGATCGCGGTGGCCAAGGCGTTCTCCATCGACGAGGGGCTCCGCTGCGCCCAGGCCCTGCTGCAGCGGGTTCCCCGGCTGACCGCGGTGGCGGCCGGCAACGACATGCTGGCCATCGGCTGCTACGCCGCGCTGGACGAGGCCGGGCTGCGCTGCCCGGAGGACGTGTCCGTGGTCGGCTTCAACGACATGCCGTTCATCGACCGGCTGCGCCCGCCGCTGACCACGATCCGCTTCCCGCACTACCAGGTCGGCACCGAGGCCGCGCAGTTGCTGCTGGAGCGGATCGCCGGGCATACCGGGCCGGTCAAGGTCCTCTTCCTCGCCCCCGAGCTGGTGGTCCGCGGGTCCACCGGTCCCGCCGCCTGACCGGCGCGCTGAGAAATCTCCCGGCATTCTGGATCATGTCGGTTGACATCCACCTGACCGGTACGTCAGGCTTCGTGCAAACGATTGTTGATGCAGGGGGTGACCTGATGGCAGGGCACGGTGACGAACTCCGGCTAGGCTGGCTGGGCACCGGGCGCATGGGCACGGAACTGGTGCAGCGGCTGCTCGCTGCGGGCTGTGACGTCGCGGTGTACAACCGGACCCAGGCAAAGGCCGAGCCGCTCGCCGCGCTCGGCGCCAAGGTCGTCAGCTCGCCCGCGGACCTGGGCAGCCGCGACATCGTCTTCGCCACGGTGGGGACCCCCCAGGACCTGATCGACGCGGTCCTCGGCGAGGGCGGCCTGACTTCTGGTGACTCAGCCCCGGCCATCCTGGTGGACTGCTCGACGGTGTCGGCCGACGTATCCCGGCAGGTGCGCGAGCAGCTCGCGGCGCGGGGCACCGACCTGCTGGCTGCCCCGGTCATGGGCAACCCCAAGGTGGCCAGCGTGGGCCGGCTGACGCTGGCCGTGTCCGGGCCGCAGGCCGCCTACGACCGGGCCCGGCCCTACCTGGACCTGCTCGGCGCGGGCTCTACCTACGTGGGCGAGGGCGAACTGGCCCGGATAGTTAAGCTGTGCCATAACCTGTTCCTGGGCGTGGTAACCCAGTCGCTGGCCGAAGTGACGATCCTGGCCCAGAAGAGCGGGGTCAGCCGGGACGCGTTCCTCACCTGTCTTAATAAGAGCGTGATGGGTTCGCCGTTCACTCGTTACAAGTCACCGGCATTCGTGAACCTGGACTTCCATCCCACCTTCACCGCCACCCTGCTGCGCAAGGACTTCGATCTCGGGCTGGCCGCGGCCCGGGAACGGGAAGTGCCGCTCCCGGTAGCCTCGCTGGTGCACCAGATCGTGCAGACACTTATTGGCCACGGTTATGGCGACCAGGATTTCGCTGCCCTGATCGAACTCGAGGCCCAGGCAGCCGGATTGCAGCTCGAGAGCGAGAACTCGGACATCTCCGACGGACTGACCCCAGCCGACGCGAACAACCCCAATGCAGTAGCGTGAGCCACTGCCCCGGCCAGCCCGGAATGCTGCCTTCCGACCCCCTACGGACGCGCCTGGCAGCGTGATGGCCCGGCTGGCCAAAAATCCACAGGAGATTCCTGAACTGGAAGGAGGACCGGATGAAACCTCACCGCACCCGGTTCTTGTCTATCCCGGCCGTCGCCGCTGTCGCGGCCATGGCCCTGGCCGCCTGCAGCAGTAGTGGCAGCGGAAGCAGTACCAGCAGCACCGGTTCCGGCAATACCGGCTCGGGACCGATAACGATTGGCGCCTCGCTCTCCACGACCGGCGACTTCTCCGCCGACGGCCAGGCGTTCCAGCGTGGTTACCAGCTGTGGGCCAGCGAGGTAAACAGCCAGGGCGGGCTCCTCGGCCACCACGTCAACCTGACGTTCCTGAATGACGGGAGCGACGCCACGACGGTAGCCACCAACTACACCAAGCTCATCGCGCAGGAGAAGGTGAACTTCGTCTTCGGGCCGTTCTCCACCCTGCTCACGGTGCCGGCCGCCAAGGTGGCCGCGCGGTACGGCTACGCCTTCCCTGAGGGTGCGGGCGGCGGCCCGGCGGTCTACCAGCTCGGCCTGCCGAACCTGTTCAACCCGAGCCCGCCGATCGCCAATCAGCTGGTGCCTTTTGCCAACTGGGTGGCCTCGCTGCCCGCCAGCCAGCGGCCCAAGACGGCCGCCTACCCGATGGTGAACGACCCGTTCGCCGACCCGATGACCATGACCGCGCAGGCCATCCTGCAGAAGGCCGGGGTCAAGACGGTCTACTCGAAGATCTTCCCGGCGGAGAACCCGGACTACAAGGCGGGCGCGGACGCGGTCGCCGCGACCGGGGCCCAGCTGGTCGTCCTGGGCACGGTGGACGTGCCCACGGTCACCGCGTTCATCCAGGCCTTCGAGCAGCAGCACTACAACCCGAAGATCCTCGCCTCGACCGGCGGCCCGGACCAGGGGCAGTCGTTCCTGAGCGCGGTCGGCGCGAAGAACGCGACCGGGATCATGGTGCCCAACGGCTGGTACCCCGGGGTGACGAACCCGCTCAGCCAGGCCATGGTCAAGGCGTACATCGCCAAGTACGGCGGCACCGCGTCAGACATCAACGCGGACGTGGCCGAGGGCTACTCCGTGGGCGAGGTCCTGGCCGCCGCGGTCACCGCGACCAAGAGCCTGGACAACAAGAAGGTCATCGCGTACCTGCACAGCGGCGTGACGCTGCAGACGGTGCAGGGCCCGGTGAAGTTCAACAGCGCCGGCGAGAACACGGTGGCGCAGACGTTCATCTTCCAGTGGCAGGACGGCAGCAAGTTCGCCCAGGTGCTGCCGGCCAGTGCGAGCGGCTCGGTGGCGATCATCAACCCCAAGCCGAACTGGGCCAGCTGACCCATGCGGTGCGCGGAGCTGTGCTGGTGGTTTGCGGTCCCGGGATCGGAGCAATCCGGGCCATCCCAGGACGGCAAGGGCATACGGTGCCCGTGACTGCCATGCGCGCTCCGCGCACCGAGGGGCCGGGCGCTCAGCCCGGCGGGCCGCCGCGCCCGCGCCTCGGCATGGCCCACACGAAGGGAGACACCGGATGAGGCGCGACCGCGCCCGCTTGCTGCCGCTCGCCGCCGTCAGCGCTGCCACCGCGCTGGGGCTGGCTGCATGCGGTTCGGGCACTGCCAGCACCAGCCTGACGGCCAGCGGTACCAAGCCGATCACGGTCGGCATCTCGCTGCCGCTGACCGGCTCGTTCCTGGCGGACGGCCAGGCGACCAGGAACGGCTACGAGCTGTGGGCCAGCGACGTTAACCGCAACGGCGGCCTGCTCGGCCGCCAGGTCAGGCTGAAGATCCTGGACGACAAGAGCGACCCGAACATCACCAGCAAGAACTACCTGCAGCTCATCCAGGCCGACCACGTCGATCTGACGCTGGCCCCGTTCTCCACCTTGCTCACGGCGAGCGCCGAGACGACCACCAAGAAGCTGGGCTACGCGCTGCCGGCCGGCTCGGCCACCGGGCCGCTCGCCTACGCGGCGAACGATCCGCTGTTCTTCAGCGTCAGCGTGCCGGTTGCGCAGGAGATGGCGCCGTTCGCGAAATGGGTGCTCTCGCTGACCGGGGCGAGCCGGCCCGCGACGGCCGCCTATCCGCAGGTGAACGACCCGTTCGCCGACCCTCCGGTGCAGGCCACCCAGGCGGCGCTGGCCGGGCACGGGATCAAGACCGTCTTCAGCAACAGCGCGAACCCGGTTAACCCGGGCCCCGCCCTGACGCGGGTCGCGAACAAGGTGGCCGCGGACCACCCGGACCTCGTGGTGCTCGGCTCGGTGGACCTGCCCAGCCTGCTGGTCTTCGTGCACGCGTTCCAGGCGGCGAACTACACGCCCAAGATTCTCATCGCGGCGTCCGGCCCCGACCAGGGCCAGGCGTTCCTCAACGCGGTCGGGCGGAACGGCGCCGAGGCGACGATGGTGCCGGACGGCTGGTATGGCCAGGAGGCAAACGCGCTCAGCCACGTCATGGTGCAGGACTACATCGCCAAGTTCGGCGGCACCGCGTCTGACGTCAACGCGGATGTGGCCGAGGGCTACTCCGCGGGCGAGGTGCTCGCGGCCGCGGTCACCGCGACGGGCAGCCTCAAGGGCAGCGTCATCGCCCAGTACCTGCACACGCACACGGTGCAGACGGCGCAGGGCCCGGCCATCTTCAAGCCGGACGGTGAGAATGCCGACGCGGTCAACTCGGCGTTCATCTTCCAGTGGCAGAACGGCCACTTCTTCCAGGTGCTGCCCGGCCAGCCCGGAGTGCAGGCGCCGGAGATACCCAAGCCGCACTGGTGAGCCGCTGCGGCGGCAGCCGCCGCCGGCGTACAGAGCCCGCACCGCGGGGCACAGCGAACAGCAGGATGAAGGGCATGTAGGGCAGATGGGACGCGAACTCACCCAGGCCATCGTCGACGGCATCCTCGGCGGCGGGATCTATGCGCTGATGGCCGTCGGCCTGACGCTGATCTTCGGCGTTCTGGACATCATCAACATCGCCCAGGGCATCCTGGTCGTGCTCGGCGCCTACCTGAGCTACGTGCTCTCGGTGCACCTGCACATTGACCTGTTTGTGGGCCTGCTGGTGACCGTCCCGGCGATGTTCCTCGTCGGGATCGGGATCCAGTGGGCCTTCATCAGGCCGCTCCGGGGCCGGGAGCGCACCTCCATGTCGCTGCTGGCCAGCTACGCGGTGGCCATCGTCATCGAGGGGATCCTGTACCTCGCCTTCGGGGCCAACTACACCAACCTGTCCGCCAGCTACGTGACCAGCGGGCCGAAGGTGTTCGGCTTCTACCTGGACTACATCTACATCTACGGGTTCATCATGGCGGTGCTGCTGGTGGTGGGCATCTACTGGACGCTGTACCGGACCCAGTTCGGCCGGACCGTCCGGGCCACCATGCAGGACCAGGTGGCGGCCCGGGTGATCGGCATCAACGTCAACCGGGTGCAGATGCTCACGTTCGGCATCGGCGTCGCGGTCACCGCGGTGGGCGGCATGGTGTTCGGGGCCACTGGCGGCGGGTTCAACCCGAACACCGGGTATGACCTCATCTCCCGGCTGCTCGCCATCATCATCCTCGGCGGCCTCGGCAGCATCGCCGGTGCCATGCTGGCCGCCATCTTCATGATCACGCTGGAGGCAATCGTGGACGTGGTCTGGTCCCCGAGCTGGTCCGTCGTGGTGTTCTACGCGGTGCTGGTCCTGGTCCTGGTCCTGCGCCCGCAGGGCCTGCTCGGCCGCCGGGCGGTGCGGGCCCAGTGAGCGCGCAGACGACGTCCCGCAAGCCCACTGCCTGGGACCGTTACGGCCGCCTCATCCAGCTCGGCGGCTTGCTGGTCGTGCTGGCGATCGCGGTGGTCTTCCCGCTGGTGGTCACGAACGCGCTCAACACCCAGATCGCCGTGTACACCCTGATCTACGTGGGGGCGGTGGCCGCCTGGAACCTGTTCTCCGGCTACTCCGGCTACATCTCCCTGGGGGGCGCCGTGTTCTTCGGCAGCGGCGCCTACGCGGTGGGGCTGATGACCGAGCACTGGAAGGTCGTCGGCGGCGACATCTTCTGGCTGCTCCCGCTGGGCGGGGTGGTGGCCGGGCTGATCGCGGTGCCGTTCGGGCTGATCGCACTGCGGGTGCGGCGGCACACCTTCGTCGTGATCACGATCGCGATGTTCTTCATCTTCCAGCTGCTGGCCTTCAACCTCGCCTTCACCGGCGGGAACAACGGCCTCAGCTCGCCGTTCTTCCTGTGGAGCGCGGCCGACTACAACAACCCCTTCTACTATGCCGCGCTCATCATCGCCGTCGGCACGATCCTGCTGTCCTGGCTCATCCGGAACTCCCGGTTCGGCCTGCGGCTGCTGGCCATCCGGGACGACGAGGACCGGGCCCGCGGGCTCGGCGTCAAGGCCATGCGAGTCAAGCTCACCGCGTTCGTGATCTCCGGGACCATCACCGGCATCATCGGCGGCCTGTGGTGGTTCTTCCTCGGCCAGGCGCTCCCCGAGACCGCCTTCAACCCGATTTTCGACCTGTCCGTCGCCCTGATGGCCTTCCTTGGCGGCTTCGGGACACTGGCCGGGCCGGTCCTCGGCGCGCTGATCCTCGAGCCGATCCTGCAGTGGGAGGCGGTCACGTTCAGCGGCAAGGCGTCCTACTTCGGGGAGATCGCCCTCGGCGTGCTCTTCCTGCTGGTGATCCTGTTCATGCCGCGCGGGATCGTCCCCACCGCAGGCGAGTTCCTGGCCAGGTGGCAAGGCCGGCGGGATCAGGGCCGGGAGAAGCCGGCCGGCCCCACGACGGCCCCGCCCGGCGCTGCCGCGGTGCCCAGCACCAGCACGCCGACCACGGGGAGCGTGCGATGACCGCGCTGCTGAGGACCAGCGGGGTGAGCAAGGCGTTCGGCGGGGTCCAGGCCCTCAATGAGGCCACCGTCGAGGTGGAAGAGGGCAGCATCGCCGGCCTGATCGGGCCGAACGGCTCCGGCAAGACCACCCTGTTCAACGTCATCACCGGCTATGAGCGGGTGGACGCGGGCGAGGTGTGGCTCGGCGGCAAGGAGATCACCAACGCCCCGCCGGACAAGGTGTTCGCGGCCGGCATCGGCCGGACCTTCCAGCTCACCCGGGTGTTCTCCCGGCTCACGGTGATGGAGAACATGATCGTGGCCGCGCAGCACGCCGAGCGCGGGAGCGGCTGGCTGCGCAACCCGCTGGCCCGGGCCGGCGGCCCGGCCACCCGGCGGCGCGCCCAGGAGCTGCTGGAGTTCACCGGCATCGCCCACCACGCCGGATCGCTGGCCGAGACGCTCTCCTACGGGCAGCGCAAGCTGCTGGAACTGTCCTACGTGCTGATGGCCGACCCGGCCATCGTGCTGCTCGACGAGCCGGCCGGCGGGATCAACCCGACGCTGGTCAACACGCTCGCGGACCGGATCCGGGAGGTCAACTCCCGCGGCACGACGTTCCTTATCGTGGAGCACAACATGGACTTCGTGATGGGGCTGTGCCATAACGTCACGGTCCTCGACTACGGGGCGACCGTGGTGAGCGGGCCGCCTGACATGATCAGGACTGACCCGCGGGTGCTCGACGCTTACCTCGGGACTGCGGAGGATGACGATGACATCCCGGTCGGCTGAGGCCGGCGCGGCGCAGACCGCGCTGGTCGTGCAGGACGTGACGGCGGGCTACGGCGGCGGTGACGTGCTGCGCGGCGTCAGCATGGCTGTCCACGAGGGCGGCATCACCTGCGTGGTGGGGCCGAACGGCGCGGGCAAGTCCACCCTGCTCGGCTGCATCAGCGGGCTGCTGCGGCCCCGGCTGGGCCACGTCACGCTGCGCGGCGAGCGGCTGTCCGGCAAGAGCCCGCGCCAGGTGCTGGACATGGGCGTGGTGCTGGTCCCGCAGAACCACAGCCTGTTCCGCGACATGACGGTCAGGGAGAACATCGTCCTGGGCGGCTACATTCTCCGCCAGCGCGGCCTGGCCGATAAGCGGCTGGCCGCCGTCCTGGAGATGTTCCCGCAGGTCACCGAGTGGCTGGGACAGAAGGCCGGCAGCCTGTCCGGCGGCCAGCAGCGGCTGGTGGAATTCGCCCGCTGCCTCATGCTGGACCCGACGCTGGTCATCCTGGACGAGCCCTCCGTGGGCCTGTCCCCGAAGGTGCTCAAGTCCGTGTTCGACGCGGTCCGGATGATGCACGCCCAGGGCAAGACGATCCTGCTGGTCGAGCAGAACGCACGGGCCGGGCTGCGGCTGTCCACGCACGGGGTGGTGCTGGAGAACGGCCAGGTCCGGCTGACCGGAACCGGCCACGAGGTGCTGAACCACCCGGAGATCGGCGCGCTGTACCTCGGCGGCGCGGTATCCGACGCGCAGACCCCCGAGGTGCGGGTGGCTGAGGAACGGGCCGCCGAGCCAGAGCCGCATTCGGCCGCGAACGGGACGGCGCCCGGGACCGCTCGTTGATCGTTGACGCGCACTGCCACGTCATCGTGCCGGAGATGTCCGGCCCGCCGGTGCCGGATGCGTGGCGGCCCGCGCTCCGCTCCGAGCACGGCCGGCACCTGGTCCGCTTCCGCGGCCGGGAGCTGACCTCGGTGGTGGCCGAGTTCAGCAACGTGGACGTGATGCTGGCCGAGGCGGACGCCACCGGCGTGGATCACCTGCTGCTGTCGCCCTGGATCAACCTGGTCCCGGTGGACGCCGGCCAGGACGAGGCCCGGCTGGTGTGCCAGGTGCAGAACGACGCCCTGGCCGCGATGGTGGCGGCCCGGCCCGGGCGGCTGAGCGCGGTCGGCGCCGTGCCGTTGCGGTTCCCGGGCTTGGCCGCCCGGGAACTGCCCGGCCTGCTCGCCGCGGGACTGCGCGGCGTCGAGATCCCGTCCAGCGTCGGCGGCCGGTACCTGGGCGATGACTTCTTCCTGCCGTTCTGGGAGGCGGCGGCGGGCACCGGGGCGCTCGTGTTCATCCACCCGACCACCCGCGGCCTCGGCATTCCCGCCCTGGACGACTACTACCTGTGGAACTCGGTGGGCAACCCGCTGGAGACCGCGGTGGCCGCGGCGCACATCGCGATGGCCGGGGTGCTCGAGCGGTTCCCCGGCCTGCGGGTGCTGCTGGCCCACGCGGGCGGTGCGCTGCCGGTGCTCCGCGGCCGGCTGCGGCACGCGTACGCGGTCCGGCCGGAAGCCGGGGCGCGGATCACCGAGGGACCGGACGCCTCGCTGCGCCGGTTCTACTACGACACCGTGACTCACGACCCTGACCTGCTCGCCGACCTGGTCCGGTACGCGGGCTCGCGGCAGGTGCTGCACGGCTCGGACCGCCCCTTCGACATGGGCTGCTACACGAGCGTGGCGGAGGTGCGCGCGCTCGGGCTGGACGGCGGCACGGAGCTGATCCTCGGCGGGAACGCCGCGCGGCTGCTGGACCTCGCGGCCGGCTGACCCTCGACGAGCCCGGCGCGCGGCGGTACGTTCGAACTCAGACCCCCGGCCCAGCCGGCGTTCTGCGCCGGCCCTGGGCGCCGTGTGCGACGAGGAGCCGGACAGCGTGGACTACACCAGGTCAGAAGCGAAGCAGGCGGCCCGGGAGGCCTTTGCCGGCCTGTGGGCGGCCATCACGACCCCCTTCGATCCGGGCGGCGCGGTGGACTACGGCGCGCTGCGCTGCGACCTGGACCGGCTGACCGGCGGCCTGGGCGTGGACGGCATCTTCTGCGGCGGGGTGATGGGCGAGTTCTGGTCGCTGGCCGGCAGCGAGAGGCGCCGCCTGGTCGAGGTGGTGGTGGACGCGGCCCGCGGGAAGTGCCCGGTCATCGCGCACACCGGGCACACCTCACCGCAGCAGGCCATCGAGTTGACCCGGCACGCGCAGAAGGCGGGCGCGGACTTCGCGGTGCTGATCAACCCCTACTACCCGCCCGCCACCGGCGAGGGCCTGTACCGCTGGTTCGAGACCGTGTGCGCGGGCGTGGACATCGGGGTCTGGCTGTTCGACACCGCCTACTCAGGGGTGTCGCTGCCGCTGGACCTCATCGAGCGGCTGGCCGCCATCGAGAACGTGTGCGGCATCAAGGTCGGCCGGGACCACGCGCGCTACCTGGAGGTGCTGGCCCGGGTCGGCGAGGCGATCCTGGTCTGCGAGCCGAACGAGGGGACCTGGCTGGAGAACATCCGCGACCACGGCCAGCGGGTGTTCATGTCCTCGGCCGCGCCGTACCTGTACCAGACCCCGGACTGGCAGCCGATGCGGGACTATACCCGGCTGGCCCTGGCCGGGGATTTCACCGCGGCCGCGCAGGTCGCCGCCACGCTGGACCCGGTCCGGGTGGTGGCCGCGAAGTGGCTGCACGGCAAGGCCAGCCGGTTCGACTCGATCGCCTCGATCAAGGCGTGGGCGGGACTGGCCGGCCTGTCCGGCGGGCCGGTCCGGCCGCCGCTGCTGCCGCACACCGAGGCCGAGATCGCCGAGCTCGCGGCCGACCTCGAAGCGGCCGGCCTGGTCCCGGGGAGCGGGGCCGCGGCCCGCGCCCGCAGCAACGGGCACCGCCCGGCCGCGCGCTGAGCCGCCCGGCTCAGCCGATTGCGGCCCGCTGGCCGCCCATCACCTCCGCCGGGTCGCGGCCGAGGTCACCGAGCAGCACCAGGGCCGCGTTGCGGCCCGGCGCGCCGGTGATGGATCCGCCTGGGTGGGTGGTGCCGCCGGTCTGGTATAGCCCGGGGATCGGCATCCGGTGCCCGGCCCAGCCCGGGACCGGGCGCAGCGGGCCGCTGAACGCCGGGCCGCGGTTCCCGCCGTGGAACGCGCCACCGATCATGTGCGGGTTCATCGCCTCGATGTCCGCGGGTGACTTGACCAGGCTGGCCAGGATCACCTCATCGGTGAAGCCGGGTGCGGCCTCGCGCAGCCGGGCCAGCTGCCGGCCGGCATGCGCGTCCTTCACGCGGTCCCAGCCGCCCATCTCCGCGGGCGGCTGGTACACCTGCGGGCTGAGGATCTTCACGGTGTGCTGGCCGGCCGGCGCCCGTCCCGGGTCGGCCAGCGTGGGGGTGGCCACCAGGACCCACGGCGGTTCGGCGATGAACCGGCCCGCCTTCAGGTCCGCGCCCATCTGGATCATGTCTTCCGGCCAGCCGGCCAGGCCGGCCGACACCGCGGTGCGCGGCCCGTCCCCGGCGTCGAACTCCGGCGGCGCCGTGGTGCAGTAGTAGGTGGCGAAGCCGGGCACGCCCACGTCGTAGGTGTCCACCCCGTAGTGGAACTCCTCGGGCCAGGCGCTGGCCGGCGCCATGTCGCGCAGCTGGACGATGTGGATGGTGGAGACCACCGCATGGCGCGCCCGGTACTGGGTGCCGTCCTGCGTCTGCACCCCGGCGCACCGGCCGTCTTCCAGCAGCAGCTGGGTGACCGTCTGGCCGCAGCGGACCTCGCCACCATGATCGGCCAGGTAGCCGGTGAGGGCCGCGGTGAGCGCCCCCGAGCCGCCGACCGGGATGGACCAGCTGCGCTGCTGGCGGCCGAACGTCTGGGCGTAGGGGAGCACCCCGGAACCCGGCTCATCCACCGGCTGGAACACCTGGAAGGCCATCCACAGCAGGAAGGCCTGGATGTGACGGCTGGTGAACTCATGCGTCGCGACCTGGACCGCGGACAGCTGCCGCCGCCGGGCCCAGATCCGGCCGCGCGGGTGGTCGGCCAGCCGCTGGTCCAGCGAGGGGCCTGACCCGACCGGGGTGAACTGCGCCTCGGTGAAGATGTGCTTGACCTCGCCGTAGTCGGCCAGCAGCCGCCGGTAGGCCACCGCGTCGGCGGCGGAGAAGCGGGCCACCTCCTCGGCGGTCCGCTCGGCGTCCAGCCACATGGTGAACTGCCGCCCGTCCGGGAAGGCCACCTGCTCGACCGGGTCCGGCTCGGCGTAACGCAGGCCGTAATCGGCGGCCAGGCCCAGCTCGTCGCGGCTGAGCACCGGGTTGACCCGGATCATGGTGTGCCCGGTGGCGCAGGTGTCGATGCCGAACCCGGGGAGCAGCAGCTCCTCGGTGGCGGCCCCGCCGCCGGGGATGTCCCGGGCCTCCAGCACCAGGCAGCGGTAGCCGGCCTTGGCCAGGTAGCAGGCGGTGAGCAGGCTGTTGTGCCCGGCTCCGGCCACCACGATGTCGGCGTCATCAGTCATCGTCGTCCATGTCCCTCCCGCGCTGCAAACCATTGCAGCCACCTCCCGATCCTGGCATCCCCGGGGCGGCCGGGCAAGGGAGGTCACTCCCGGTGGGTGACGCGGCGGCCGCCCAATCCGCCTAGCCTCGACATAAGTGACGGGGAGGGGCAGCCATGGCGCATCCGGGCACCCGGTACGTCCTGGCGGCGGCCTACGACGACGTGCCGGCCGCGGTCGAGGATTACGAGGCGGTCAAGGCGCTGTACTACGCGGTGAAGACCTCGCACGACTTCGACGCCGCGGTCATCGCCAAGGACGAGGCCGGCCAGGTGAGCATCGTCAGGAAGCACGAGGAGCCGACCCGGCACGGTGCGGCCGTCGGGCTGGGCGGGGGCCTGGCCGCGGGGTTGGCCGCCGCGCTGTTCCCGCCGGTCGGCATCCTGGGCGCGCTGGCCGTGGGCGCGGGCGGCGGCGCCGCGATCGGGGCGGTCACCGGGCACGCCAGCGGCGGGATGAGCCGCGGCGACCTCAAGGAGCTCGGGGAGACCCTGGACGAGGGCATCGCCGGGCTGCTCGTGGTGTACGAGGCCAACCTGCGGGAGCAGGTCCGGGCCACCGTCAAAGCGGCGCGCACGATGACGGCGCGGGAGACTGGCATGGCGTCCGGCCGGCTCGCCGAGGACATGCAGCAGGCGGATGAGGCGTCGCGTCCGGCCGGGAGCCCGGCCGCCCTCCCGCGGAGAGCGAGATGAGATGACGAGCACCATCGCAGTGGCGGGGCCTGCCCCCGCATCGGGGATCACCCGGCAGCAAGCGGCGGAGGCGAAACGACGGCAGCAGGTGCTCAAGTTCGTCATGCTGGCCGCGGCGGCCCGTGTGCTGGTGAGCCGACGCACCCTGGGGGGCGTCATCGTGCTCGGGATCGGGCTGGCCGCGGCGAAACGCATGGGGAACGAGCGCGGTACCCCCGCCCTGGACTGGTACCGGGCCCGAGGGCAGGACAAGGGCCGCAGCTCCTAGCGGATGCCAGGCTCTCAGCCGCCCGCGCTGACCGGGAAGCGGTACCGCAGCCGGAAGCGGTCGGCCGGGATGACGATCTCGCCCGCCTCCACGACCTGGTCCCCGCGGCGGTGGTCCCGCTCGATGAGCAGGACCGGGGAACCGGCCGGGATGCCCAGCGCGGCCGCCTCGGCGGACAGCGCGGGACGCACCGAGATGTCCTCCACCACCTGGTCCACGTCCAGGCCGATGGCCCGCATCCGGTCCACCACGCCCCGGCCGGCGTAGCTGCCCTGCTCCGGGGACGGCGGCTGTGCGGCCGCCGCGGGCGGCTCGTAGCTGGTGGCCAGCTGGACCGGGCAGCCGTCCGCGCTCATCACGTACCGGGTGCGGGTGACCAGAGGGCCGCTGTCGGCCAGGCCAAGGCGCAGCGCAATGTGCGCGGGCGCGGTGACCCGCTCGGATTGGTGCTCCCAGGACAGCCGGGGCGAGTGCGGCGCACCGTCGCCCGCCGGGCGGGCGCCCGCGGGCACGCCGTCCGCCAGGCCGAACGGCGATCCCGGGAAGTGCAGCCGGTCATGCTCGAGGTGAGCGGCCTGGGGCAGCGGGCGGACATAGGAGCCCGACCCGGCCCGGGCCTCGATCAGCCCCTCCGCGGCCAGCACCTGCAGGGCGTGCTTGGCGGCGGTCTCCCCGACCCCGTACCGGGCCATGATCCCGTTCCGGGAGGGCACCCGGGCGCCGGGCCCGAGCAGCCCGCCCCGGATCTGGTCCCGCAGATCCTCCAGGACGCGCAGGTACACCGGATCGTTGGAGGCACTCATCGCCGCATTGTGGCGCGGCGGGCAGCAAGCTGGGGCCCCATTAGCATCCTGTGATCATAGCTTTGCCGCCGGGTCCGGCGGCCCGGCCGGGCGCGCTACTTCTTCCGGGCGAAGATCACGCCGTCGCCGATGGACAGCATGGCCAGCTCCACCCGGTCGTCCGCCATGGCGCGGGAGTTGAACTCCCGCACCGCGCGGCCGCTGGGGTCCGGGCCGGGGTCGAAGACCCGCCCGTGCAGGAAGGTGTTGTCCACCAGGATGATCCCGCCGCTGCGGGTACGCGGCACGATCTCCTCCCAGTACCGCAGGTAGCCGGTCTTGTCCGCGTCGATGAACGCCAGGTCAAGGGTCTCCCCGGCCGGCAGCGCCGCGAGCGTGTCCGCGGCCGGCCCGAGCCGCAGCCCGATCTGGTCAGCCAGGCCCGCCTTCGCCCAGAACTCCTGGGCCAGGGCCGTCCACTCGGCGCTGACGTCGCAGCACAGCAACTGCCCCCCGGGCGCGAGGCCGCGGGCCAGGCAGATCGAGGAGTACCCGGTGAAGGTGCCCACCTCTACCGCCCGCCGCGGCGCGATGAGCCGGCTCAGCAGCGACATGAACGTGCCCTGCTCGGGGCCGATCTGCATGATGACGTCGCCCGGGAACCGGCGCGCGGTCTCCGCGCGCAGGTCAGCCAGCAGGGCGTCGGGCGGGCTGGTATGGGCGATGACGTAGTCGAGGATCTGGCGGCTGACATGCTCGCTTCCGGTGGCCACGCTCCACGGTAACCTGGCCCATGCACGAGAGCGAGACGGAACTGCGCGACCTGCAGGCACTGCTCGATGCCTCGCTGGCCGGGGCCAGTGGGCACCTCCGCTCCATCGCGACGCCCGGCGAGCGGACGCTGACCGCGGCCCAGCTGGCCGGCCTGCTCACCGGCATGTGCACCCTGGTGGTGAGCAGCGTCACCGCGCGCGGCGAGCCCCGGGTCAGCGGCGCCGACGGGCATTTCCTGCACGGCCGGTGGATCTTCGGGACGGACCGGTCCGCGGCCAAGGCCCGGCATTTCGCGGCCCGGCCCGCGGTCAGCGCCGCGTACCTGCGCGGGGAGGAACTCGGCGTGTTCACCCACGGCCAGGTGGAGGTGCTCAACCCGCCCGGCGCCCCGGCCGACCCGGACTGGCCCGCCATCCTCGAGCACCTCACCCGGTACTACGGCAGCTCGCCGCTCAGCCTGGGTGACGTGGTCTACTACCGGATCCGCCCGCACTGGATGGTGGTCTTCGCCGCCGACCCCGCCGCGCTGCTGGCCGGGGACGGCTGACCAGGCGGCCCGGCGGCCCGTTCAGCCGTCGCGGACGGCTGGCCGGGTGTACCCGCTTAGCCGTCGCGGACGGCTTGCAGGGTATAGCTGTGCGGCAGCCGCCACGGCCGGTCGGCCAGCCGCCATTCGCCGCCGCCCGCCGGCTGCATCTGGCCGGGCAGGGCCTCCCACGGCACGCTGTCATGCTCGGTCAGCCCGGTCAGCCGCAATCCCGCGCCGAGCACCGCGGAGGTGATCTCGCCGAGCCCGTGGTTCCACTCGTGCGTCACGTTGTGGGTGAAGGTGACGGCGGTCTCGACGTAGGTCCCGGGCTCATCCCACACGGTGGGCTGCTCCCGCTCGAAGTACGGGTACTCCACCACGAGCAGCCCGTCCGGCCGGGGATCTTGCAGCGTCCAGAGCATGGGATGGCCTTCGCGCAGGAACAGCCGGCCGCCCGGCGCGAGCAGGGCGGCGACGACGCCGGCCCACCGGCGGATATCCGGCAGCCAGTTCAGTGCGCCGACCCCGGTGTAGACGAGGTCCCAGGCCTGCCGGCCGAGCAGGTCCGGCGCGTCGTAGACGTTGCCCGCCGTGAAGTCCACCGCGGCGCCGGCCAGCGCGGCGGTGCGGCGGGCCTGGGCCAGGGACGCGTCAGAGAAGTCCAGGCCGGTCATCCGGGCGCCCAGCCGGCTCAGTGACACCGTGTCGGTACCGATATGGCATTGCAGGTGGACGCCGCGCAGCCCGCTGATATCGCCGAGCCGCGGCTGGTCGAACCGGACCACATGACTGAGGTAGGCCGGGTCCTCGGCGAACCGCTGCACCGCATAGTCCGGCGAGGCGGCGTGGGCCGGGGCCCGGTCGTCCCAGTTGGCCTGGTTCAGCGCCCACGAATCGGTCACCGCTTTATCGTGGCATGGCCGCAGCGCGCGGCCGGCCGCCGCGGGCACGGTACGCTCGCTGCCATGGCCCTGGCTTCGTCCCTGTACATCCCGAGCCCGCCGGTGGACGGGTTCCACATCGGGCCGGCCTACATCCACTTCTACGGCCTGATGTACGTGATCGGCATCACCCTGGCCATCCTCATCACCCAGCGGCGGTGGAAAGCGCTCGGCGGGGATGTCGGCCTGGTCGGGGACGTGGCCATCTGGGCGGTGCCGGCCGGCATCGTGGGCGGCCGGATCTACTTCGACCTGACCACGCCCAAGTACATCCCGCACCACTGGTACGGCGTGTTCGCCGTCTGGGACGGCGGGCTGGGCATCTGGGGCGGCGTCGCGCTGGCTGCCGTGGTCGGTGCCTGGCGGGTCCGCCGCACCGGGGCCAGCGTCAGCCTGTTCATGGACGCGGTGGCGCCCGCGCTGCTGGTAGCCCAGGCGATCGGCCGGGTGGGCAACTACTTCAACCAGGAACTGTTCGGCGGCCCGAGCACGCTGCCCTGGGCGCTGGAGATCGGGCAGCATTACCGGCCGACCGGGTACCAGCTGTACAGCACGTTCCAGCCGACCTTCCTGTACGAGCTGATCTTCGACCTGGCCTGGGCCGCGGTCCTGGTCTGGCTCGGCCACCACCGCGGCATCAAGCCACCCGGCCTGTTCGCGCTGTACGTCGTGGGGTACTCAGCGTTCCGGATGTTCGAGGAGTCGCTCCGGGTCAACCCGTCCGAGCACTTCCTCGGCCTGCGGCTGAACATGTACGTCGCCGCCGTGCTCACCATCGCGGGGCTGGTCTGGTTCGTGTACTCCCAGCGCAGAGGCCGGCCCGCCAGCGAACTGCGCGCCACCGGGCCCGGGCACGTCCCGGCGGTCACCGGCGACCCGGGTAACCGGGTCCCCGATAACCGGGTCCCCGATGACCAGGTGCCGGACGGCGAGGGCGCGACGGCGCCGGGCGCGCAGCAGAAGGCGGCCGCGGACGCCGCGGAGCCGGCCGGGCCCGGCAGCTCGTCGGCTCGCTAATGTCATCGAAATGCTGTTCTTTCCGGCGCGCCGCTCGAACTGGCGTTTGATTTCATGCATGATGGCTCCCGGTATCTCATCACCGGCAGTTCCGACCCCCGTGCAGGAGGCACCCCGTGGGCCAGAAGACCGTCAGGTTCAGCGACCTTAGCGGCGAGATCATCACCCGGGACGACACGCTCGCCCGGATCGTGATCCACGAGCACCCCGAGCTCGGTGACACCCCGGTGGAGATCGAGGCGCTGGCCGATGAGGCGCGCACGATCGAGAAGGCGGCGGTGGCGGTCGCCGTCGTCGACCTGTACCTGCCGGGCGAGGACGAGCCGCGGCGGGTGGCCATGGACGTGGCCGCGTTCGACCAGCTGGCCAGCGACCGGCCTATGGGCGAACTGCTGCTCACCGCCCGCCCGGCCCGCCGGGCCGCCAAGGCCGCCGCGGCCGGCCCGGCCCGCGCCGACCGCACGAACTACGCGACCCTGGAACACGCCGGGAAGCCGCACAAGGGCAAGATCACCGAGGCGGAGCGGGACCTGGTCCGCACCCACCTGGACGAGATCAACGAGCGGCTCGCCGCGCAGGGGCTGCGCACGATCAGCCCGGCCGACCCGGAGCACGTGGAGCGCTACGGCCTCGAAGGGCTGGCCGCGGAGCCCGGCGGGCCGGCGGATGACCCCCGCCCCGCGAAGAAGGGCGCCGCGTAGCCAGCTGAAGCGGTAGTCCCGCACGCGGTAGTCCCGCGCGCAGCCACCGGAGATATCCGCAGCTGTCTCACTATATGGTCATAATAAGATCAGAATATGAGCACAGTGGATGGCACGCTGGACAGCGGCGGCTGGCCGGGACGGCGCTGGGTAGTGCTGCTGGCCGGGCTGGTCGCGATGACCGCGGGCTGCACCTTCCAGTACGGGCTGGCCTACCTCATCCCGGCCTTCCGGGCCGAGGGGCTGTCCCTGGTCCAGGCGGGGCTACTGGTCGCCTGCCCCACGGCTGGGCTGCTGCTCACGCTGGTGGCCTGGGGCGCGGCCGCTGACCGCTGGGGTGAGCGGCTGGTCCTCGGGGCCGGGCTGGCGCTGGCCGGCGCGGTACTGCTGCTGGCCGCCGCCGTGCACGGGGTGGTGGCGCTGGGTGCCTGCCTGGCCGTGGCCGGGGCGGCGGGCGCCTCGGTCTACGCGGCCAGCGGGCGGCTCATCCTCGGCTGGTTCGCGGCCCGGCAGCGCGGCCTGGCCATGGGCATCCGGCAGAGCGCCCAGCCGCTCGGCGTGGCGGTGGCCGCGCTGACGCTGCCCGCCCTCGGGGCGGTGAGCCGCGGCACGGCCCTGGACTTCCTCGGCTCGTTCTGCCTGGCCGCGGCGGCTCTGGCCGCGGCGGCCGTCCGTGATCCGGCCCGCCCGGCTGGGGCGGCGCAGAGCCGCGGCGGCTCACCGTACCGGGGCCGGCGGGATGATCCCGGCCGCTACCATCCGGGCCGGGTGCTGTGGCGGATTCACGTGGCCAGCGCGTTGCTGGTGGTCCCGCAGTTCGCGGTGGCCACCTTCGCGCTGGTGTACCTGGTGGACGCCCATGGCCTCGGCCCGGCTGAGGCCGGGCGGCTGCTGGCGGTGGCGCAGGCGTGCGGGGCGGTCAGCCGGCTGGGGGCGGGGGCATGGTCGGACCGGGTGGGCAGCCGGATGCGGCCGATGCGGATCCTGGCCGTGGCCACGGCCGTCATCGTGGGCCTGCTGGCCGCCGGGGCGGCGGCCCGGGCGCCGTGGGCCGTCGCCGCCGTGCTGGCGGCCGCGGTCGTCTCGGTGAGCACCAACGGGCTCGCGTTCACCGCCGTCGCCGAGCACGCCGGGTCATCCTGGGCCGGGCGTGCCCTCGGCATCCAGAACACCGGGCAGAACGCGCTCGCCGCCGCGACCCCGCCGCTGCTCGCCGTGGTGATCGGATCGGCCGGGTACCCGGCCGCGTTCGGCCTGGCGGCGGTGTTCCCGCTGGCCGCGGCGACCCTGGTGCCGGTCGGGGGCGAACGCCAGGCGGCCGCGGCGGCGGCCAGCACCGGGGCGGCCGCCCCAGTCGGCCGGTGATCGGCTACCCCTGGGTACCCCACCCGCGGCTGGCCAGCAGCACTGGCTGGTAGCGGAGCGGGCCGCAGCAACGGACCCGGGATACCTGATCCGGGCTCAGCGCCCGGCGCACGAGCTTGTCGTTCAGCAGCGCGGCTGCCAGCAGCCCCCGGGGCAACGGCCCGGGCGGATGGCGCGGCCCGGCGGCAGCTGCCGCCGGGCCGCCTGTGCCTGGCTCAGATGGCGGGGCTGAGGCCGGCTGCGTGCTCGCTGCGGGCACGGGCACGCCACCATTGCTGGCCGTGCTCGGGCAGCAGGTGGATCGGGTCGTAGTAGGGGTACTCGCGGCTCAGCGCGAGCGGGTCGGTGGCCTCCACCGCGGTCCGGTAGTTCTTCGTCCAGTAGGAGATGCCCAGGTCGGTGTCGTAGCGCGACACCTGGTGCACCCACCGCTTGCCGACGTAGGGCACGTCACACACCACCCGGGGGGTGGCGAACCCCGGCAGGTACCCCATGATCTGCTCCTGCAGGTCCCGGGCCTGGGCCAGGGAGACCCGCCAGTGCTCGCTGCCCGGGATCATGTCGCACATGTAGAAGTAGTACGGCAGGATGTGGGCCTCATCGAGCAGCGCGAAGCACAGGTCGAGCAGGGCCTCGGCGGTGTCATTCACCCCGTGCAGCAGCACGCCCTGGTTGCGGACGTCACGGATGCCGGTGTCCAGCATGGCCTGGGCGGCCCGGGCGACCAGCGGCGTGACCGACTGGGCCGCGTTGACGTGCGTGTGGATGGCGATGCTGACCCCGCGCTGCCGGCCCTTGGCCGCCAGGCGCTCCATCCCGGCCCGGACCTCATCCGCCAGCCAGTGCTGCGGCAGGCCCATCAGTGCCTTGCTGGCCAGCCTGATGTCCCGGATGCTCGGCACGTCCAGCAGTGCGCTGACGAACGCCTCCAGCCGGGGCCAGGGCATGTTGGCCACGTCCCCGCCGGAGACCACCACGTCCCGCACGCCCGGGGTGGCCTGCAGGTAGGCGATCATCGCGGCGAGGCGGTCGGCCGGGGCTGCGGCGAACTTGAGCTTGGCCGTGCTCGCCGTCGGGTTGCCGACCAGGTCCATCCGGGTGCAGTGCCCGCAGTACTGCGGGCAGGTGGGCAGGATCTCCGCCAGCACCTTGGTCGGGTAGCGGTGCGTGAGCCCCTCGACCGCCCACATCTCCGCCTCGTGCAGCGAGTCCCGGCTGGCGTACGGGTGTGACGGCCAGTCGGTGCGGCGGTCGCTGAAGACCGGCATCATGTAGCGCCGCACCGGGTCGGCGTAGCAGGCGGCGCTGAAGCCGGGCCCGCCCGGTGCCTGCGCAGGCACCATCGTGTTCAGCATCTGCGGCGGCACCAGCATCGACATGGTGGCCCGTTCCCGCTGGTCCCGCTCGAGGTCGGCGAAGAACGCCTCGCTGAGCCCGGGCCCGGTGACCTCGCGCAACTGGCGCAGGTTCTTCACGCAGTGCGCCCGCTGCCACTGGGCCGACTCCCACTCCGCCGCGGTCACCCCGGACCAGCCTGGGAAGCGCCGCCAGTCTGGTTCGGCGAGTGCCGCCTGCTGGTACGCGTATGGCTGCCTGACCACCCCGACCACCGTCCCGTCCTGGCCGGGAATCCGGCCCGGCTGGCCTGCTACTGAACGATATCCTTGTCTATCGACCCCTGACAAAAGAAGCTAGTGTCTGGGTAGGTATCTACAGTAAGTCTTTCGGTCCCGCTCGGGAAGAGGAAGAGGTGCCGCGGGTGGTGGCAACCAGGATGGCCGGGCTGCGCCGGGCCGGGTCGCCGCTCGGGCTGCACCGGGTGGTCGAGCCGGCCGGCGTGCTGCCGCAGGCCGCCTGGCGGCTCGACCCGGACCCGCGGATCTGGCCCGATGAGGTCCGGGTGCGGGTGGAGCGGATGAACCTGGACGCCGCCTCCTTCCGCCAGCTGCGTGAATCCTCCGGCGGCTCGGCCGCGGCCATGCGCGCGGCCGTGCTGGGCATCGTCGCTGACCGGGGCAAGATGCAGAACCCGGTGACCGGTTCCGGCGGGATGCTCACCGGGGTGGTGGCGGAGGCGGGCCCGGAGTCCCCGCTCGGGCTGGCGCCGGGTGACCGGGTCGCCAGCCTGGTCTCGCTCAGCCTGACCCCGCTGGCTCTCACCGACGGCCTGGCGGGCTGGGACGGCCGGGGCGAGCAGGTGCCGTGCGCCGGCCACGCGATCCTGTTCGGCCGGTCCATCGCCGCCGTGCTGCCCGGCGACCTGCCGGCCGCGCTGGCGCTGGCGGTGCTCGACGTGTGCGGGGCGCCCGCGCTGACCGAGCGGGTGGTGCGAGGGCGTGCTGGCCAGGAGGGCGGCCCGGTCGTGGCCATCCTGGGGGCCGGGGGGAAGAGCGGGTCGCTGTCCGCCGCGGCGGCCCGGCGGGCCGGGGCCCGCGCCGTGATCGGGGTGGTGCCGGCCGAGACTGAGGCGGCCGCGGTCCGGGCGGCCGGGCTGGCCGACCGGGTGGTGATCGCCGACGCGCGGGACCCGGTGGCGCTGGCCGACGCGGTCACCTCGGCCGGCGGGCCGGCCAACGTCACCGTCGTCTGCGTGGACGTGCCCGGCTGCGAGGGCGGCGCCGTGCTGGGCACCGCGCCTGGCGGCACGGTGATTTTCTTCTCGATGGCCACCTCGTTCAGCGCGGCGGCGCTCGGCGCGGAGGGCCTGGCCGCCGATGTGACGATGCTGATCGGCAACGGGTATGTGCCGGGACATGCCGAGCTGGCGCTGGACCTGCTGCGGTCCGAGCCCGGGGTGCGCCAGCTGTTCGAGGCCCGGCTGGCGGAAGGCTGAGGGAGGAGACTCACGTGGAATCGAGGCTGCGGCTGGACCCCGCCGTGGTGGCGGAGGCCCGTGAGCTGGCCCGCGCGGCGGGCGGGCCGATCGTCAACCTGGCCCGGACGCACAGCACGGTGGCCATCGAGCGGGCCGTGCTCAGGCTGGCCGGGCTGGATGGCGCGGACGACGACGGCATGCCCTGGGTGAACCGGCTGGCCGACGCGGTGGCCAGCAGCACCGGGCTGGAGCACGGGGTGGCGCTGCCCGCCTGGGACGCGCTGCTGTCCGGAGGCTACCCGGACCTGGCCGCGCTGGCCGCCGACGCCGCGGCCGGCGCGGTGAAGTTCCGGGTGCCCCACGGCACCGACGCCGCCGCGGCCGCCGCGGCGGCCCGTGCCGCGCTGGGCCGGGGCTTCGCGGCCATCGACGCCCGGCGGGCCGAGCGCACGGCCATGATCGCGGCGACGGCCGACCCGCCGAAGCCGTGGATCTACCTCATCGTCGCCACCGGCGACATCTACGAGGACATCCCGCAGGCCCAGGCGGCCGCGCGGGAGGGCGCGGACATCGTCGCGGTGATCCGGTCCACCGGCCAGTCCCTGCTGGACTACGTGCCGGAGGGCGCGACCCGGGAGGGCTACGCGGGCACCTACGCGACGCGGGAGAACTTCCGGCTGATGCGCGCCGCCCTCGACGATGTGTCCCGCGAGCTGGGCCGGTACGTCCGGCTGACCAACTACGCGTCCGGGCTGTGCATGCCGGAGATCGCCGCGCTGGCCGGCCTGGAGCGGCTGGACATGATGCTGAACGACTGCATGTACGGGATCATCTTCCGGGACATCAACCCGCAGCGGACGTTCATCGACCAGCGGTTCGCCCGGCAGATCCACGCCCGGGCCGGGATCGTCATCAACACCGGCGAGGACAACTACCTGACCACGGCGGACGCGGTGGACGCGGCGCACACGGTGGTGGTCAGCCAGCTGCTCAACGAGTTCTTCGCGCGTGAGGCCGGGCTGGCGGACGGGCAGCTGGGGCTGGGGCACGCGTTCGAGATCAACCCGGACCTGCCCGACTCGTTCGTGCTGGAACTGGCGCACGCCCAGCTGGTCCGGGAGCTGTTCCCGGACGCCCCGCTGAAGTACATGCCGCCGACCAAGCACATGACCGGCAACGTGTTCGCCGGCTACCTGCTGGACGCGTTCTTCAACCTGGCCGGGGTGATGACGGACCAGTCCATCCTGCTGATCGGGATGATGACCGAGGGCATCCACACCCCGTTCCTGTCCGACCGGGACCTGGCGCTGGAGAACGCCCGGTACGTGGCCCGGGCCGCGGGACGGCTGGGCGAGAACTTCCGGCCGCCGCCGGGCGGCTTCGTGGAGCGCCGCGCCCAGCAGGTGCTCGGCGAGGCGGTCGACCTGCTCCGCCGGATCAGCCGGGACGGCCTGCTGAACGCGATCGCGGACGGCACCTTCGGGGTGACCCGCCGTCCCGCTGACGGCGGCCGCGGCCTCGACGGCGTCATCAAGCGGGCCGATAACTACTACAACCCCGCGAGTGAATTCCTCGAAGGTGCTGCGCCCGGGGGGTTCCGGGGGGTCAGCGACGCGGGGCCCGCCGGGGGTTCCGGGGGGTCGCCCGCCCGGGCCAGGACCAGTTCCTCGAGAGCGGGGCTCAGGAGGGGGCATCATGACCGGCCAGGTGATCCGGCCCTACGGTGACACCACCGGCGACGGGCAGGTGCAGGTGTCCTTCACCCTGCCGGTGCCGTTCGGCGATGAAGAGGAGCGGGCGGTCGCTGAGGGGGCCGCGCTGCAGCTGGCCGGGAAGATGGGGCTGGAGCCCGCCATGGTCGTGCACGCCAAGGGCATGGGGCCGGACTTCACCTTCTTCATCGTCTACGGCCGGGCAAGTCACCTGGTCGACATTTCTGCTGTCGCCGTGGCCCGGCGCGAGTTCCCGGTGCTGTCCCCGGCCGAGATCAACCTGCGGCTGCGCACCGGGCTGGGCCGCAAGCTCGTGGTGCTGGGCGCCTGCATCGGCACCGACGCGCACACGGTCGGCATCGACGCGATCCTCAACGTGAAGGGGCACGCGGGGGAGAAAGGCCTGGAGTACTACCGGGAGGTCAGGGTGGTCAACCTGGGTGCCCAGGTGGACGTGGCTGACCTGGTCGCCCGGGCGCAGGCGGAACGGGCCGACGCCGTGCTGGTCAGCCAGGTCGTCACCCAGCGGGAGGCGCACCTGGACGGGGCCCGGCAGCTGTCGGCCGCGTTCCGTGCCGCCTACCCGGCCAGCGGCCGGCCGCTGCTGGTGGTCGGCGGCCCCCGGTTCGACCCCGCGATGGCCGGCGACCTGGGCGTGGACCGGATCTTCGGGCGGGGCACGACCCCCCGGGAGGTGGCCAGCTACCTGGTGCACGAACTGGCGCCCGAGCCGGCCGGAGCCGGGCTCGCCGAGCCGGTCATGGCCGGGGAGGCGCGGCGTGACTGAGGGCGGGCGGGACGACGGGCTGACCGTCACCCACCGCCGCTACGTGCCCGCGAGCCATGCGCATTACGGCGGCAACCTGGTGGACGGTGCTTACGTGCTGGGCCTGTTCGGGGACGTGGCGACCGAGGCGTGCATCCGGATGGCCGGGGATGAGGGCCTGTTCGCGTCCTACTCCGACGTCCAGTTCCGGGCGCCGGTGCTGGCCGGGGACGTGATCGAGGCGGCCGCGACCGTGGTCCGGACCGGGCGGCGCAGCCGCGAGCTGGCCTTCGAGGCCCGCGTGGTGTGCCGGGCGGACCCGGGGCGGGGACCGTCCGCGGCGCGGGTGCTGGACGAGCCCCTGGTCGCGGTCACCGCCGCCGGCACCGTGGTGGTGCCGGCGGCGGCGCCCTGACCGCTACGGCCCGGCCGCTATGACTCGCCGAACGACTTGATCTCCTCGTACTCCGCCTCGGTGAGATCCCGCGGCACGTCACCCTTGGCCGCCTTGGCCGATTGCACCTGGTGCCGGATGCTGTCCACGATCTCCGGGTTGGCCAGCGTGGTCACGTCACCCGTGTCCGCGAAGTTGGACACCGCCGCGATCACCCGGCGCATGATCTTGCCGGACCGGGTCTTGGGCATGTCGGTCACGATCCAGACGCTCTTCGGCCGGGCGATCTTGCCGATCTCCGTCTCGATGGCGTGGGTAACCTTAGCCTCCATCTCCTTGTCCGCCACGAACCCCGGCTTGAGCGAGACGTACACCTCGACGGCGCGGCCGCGGATATCGTCGATCACGGGGACCGCGGCCGCCTCGGCGACCTCGGGCACGGTGAGCGCGGCCGACTCGATCTCCTTGGTGCCGAGCCGGTGCCCGGCCACGTTGATCACGTCGTCCACCCGGCCGAGGATCCGGTAGTACCCGTCCGGGGCCCGGACCGCGCCGTCCCCGGCGAAGTAGGGCCAGTCGCGCCAGTCCTTGCTCTCCGGGTTCTTGTTGTACTTCTCGTAGTAGACCGAGAGGAACCGCTCGGGCTGGCCCCACACGGTCTGCATGATGCCCGGCCACGGGTTGCGGATGCAGATGTTGCCCGCCCGGCCGTCCGGCACTTCGGTGCCTTCCTCGTCGAGGATGGCCGGGTAGATGCCGATCACCGCCGGGCCGCAGCTGCCCGGCTTCATCGGCTTGAGGGCCGGCAGCGAGCTGCCCAGGAAGCCGCCGGTCTCGGTCTGCCACCAGGTGTCCACGATGACGGCCTCGTCCTTGCCGACCGCCTTGTGATACCAGCGCCACACCTCGGGCTCGATCGGCTCGCCGACCGTCGTCATGTGCTTGAAGTGGTAGTCGTACTTGGCCGGCTCGTCCGGGCCGACCTTGCGGAGCATCCGGATCGCGGTCGGCGAGGTGTGGAAGATGTTCACGCCGAGCCGTTCGGCGATCCGCCAGGGCCGGCCGGCGTCCGGGTAGTTCGGCGTCCCCTCGTAGACGACGCTGGTCGTGCCCAGCGCGAGCGGGCCGTACACGATGTAGGAGTGCCCGGTGATCCAGCCGATGTCGGCCATGCACCAGTAGGTGTCCTCCGGGTGGATGTCCTGGTAGTACTTGGACGTCCCGGCCACGTAGGACAGGTAGCCGCCGGTGCTGTGCTGGGCGCCCTTGGGCCGTCCCGTGGTGCCGCTGGTGTACATCAGGAACAGCGGCGCCTCGGCCGGCATGGACACCGGCGGCACGATCTGGCCGCGGTAGCCGGCCAGCACGTCGTCAACGAAGAAGTCGCGGCCCTCGGTCATCGGCGTCTGCGAGGCATACTTGCCCGGGTAGCGCCGCCAGACCAGGACCTTGTCCACGTCCTGGCCCTGCTTGTGCGCCTCGGCCAGCGCCTCGTCCGCCTTCACCTTGTGGTCGGCCAGGGTGCCGCTGCGCCAGTAGCCGTCCATCGTGATCAGCACCCGGCTGCCCGAGTCGGCGATCCTGGTCCCGCAGGCGTTGCCGCTGAAGCCGCCGAAGACCTGGGAGTGGACGACGCCGAGACGGGCGCAGGCCAGCATGGTGACCGGCAGTTCCGGGACCATCGGCATGTGCAGGGTGACCCGGTCGCCGGCCTTGAGCCCGGCGAAGTCGCGCAGCAGCGCGGCGAACTCGTTCACCCGGTTGTACAGCTCACGGTAGGTGAGGGTGAGCGGCTCCTCCGCCTCCGGTTCCCCCACGAAGATCAGCGCGGCCTTGTTCGCGTTCCCCTGCAGATGGCGGTCCACGCAGTTATAGGACGCGTTGAGCCGGCCGCCGGTAAACCACTTCCAGAACGGCGGGTCAGCGGAATCCAGGACCGTATCCCATTTCTTGTCCCAGCTGAGCAGGTCCGCGTATTCGGTGAAGCAGTCGGGGAAGTTCTTCTCGTCAAACCGGTCGAAGATCGCCGGGTCGTTCGCGTTGGCCTGCTGGACGAACGACTCGAGCGGATAGATGTACTCTTCCTCGCGCCAGTGCACGGCAATCTGGGACTCGGAAACCTGTCCTCGCTGGCTTGAAACCTGGCCTTGCTGGCTTTCCGTCATCTACTCGGTCCTCTCCCATGGCTTTCAGCCCGCACCCGGAAGCCAGCCAAGAGCGCGCCGGGGCAGCCGCGTTCCGCGCCGCCGCCCCATCCCGGACCGCCCGCTGACCTCGGTGTCAAGACGCCCCTCATACGCTGGGGAAACCGTTTCATGCTAGCGCCGACGGACGGCCCGGACTAGGGCCGTCCGTCGGCCTCTTGCGTCCCGGCCGCCACCCGGTTGACATCAGCCGCCGCAGCGGTATCTTGCTGCGCAGTCCAACACCGGGCTAGCCGGCCAGGTAGCGGGGCCGTCCCGGCGGCTGTGCCAGGGGCCGGGGGACCGGCCCTGACGCCAGGCACAGCGCGGGGACCGGCCTGCTGACCAGGTCACGCCGGGGGGGTTGGCACCGGGAAGGGCCTGGGCACCAGTAGACAACGGAACGCGAGCCCGCCGCCGGCGGGACGGGTTCCGGTCCGAAGGATGCCCGGGCCCTCTTCCCACTCACGGGCTTCCCCGGCGGGCTTCCCACCACGGCGGATGCGGCCCGGCACCGGCCCCGGGACGGCGCGCGGGAGAAGCGGGAGCCGCCTATCGCGAACGGTGCCGGCACCCCGGTGTCAACGCAGGTGCAAGTTTCGCTATTGCCATCCTGGGGCCGGGACGCGGCGTGGTGGCGCGACGGTAACCTGCAAGGGATCCGGGGGCCCGAAAGGCCGCGGGGACGCGGCAGACGGCGGAAGGCAGGCAGAGGGTTGGCAGGCAACGAGGAAGCCGGGGCTCCTATCGGGCGGGTGGCCGTCATCATGCCCACCTACAACGAGCGGGAAAACCTGGAGGCCATGGCGGGCCGGGTGCGGGCCTCGGTGCCCGGCGCCGACCTGCTGGTGGTCGACGACAACAGCCCGGATGGCACCGGCGACCTGGCGGACAAGCTGGCGGCCGAGGACTCCCGTATCCACGTGCTGCACCGGCCCGGCAAGGGCGGGCTCGGCACCGCGTACCTGGCCGGGTTCGGCTGGGCGCTGGACGAGGGCTACGGCGCCGTCGTGGAGATGGACGCGGACGGCTCGCACCAGCCCGAGCAACTGCCGCTGCTGCTGGACGCGCTGCGCCACGCCGACCTCGTGCTCGGCTCCCGGTGGGTGCCCGGCGGCCGGACCGTCAACTGGCCCAGGTCCCGCCAGTTCATCTCGCGCGGCGGCAGCTTCTACTCGCGGCTGATGCTGGGCATCCCGCTGCGGGACGCCACCGGCGGTTACCGCGCCTACCGGGCCGCCACCCTGCGGGCCATCGGCCTGGATGAGATCCACTCGCAGGGCTACTGCTTCCAGATCGACCTGGCGCGCCGGACCCTGGCGACCGGGCTGCGGGTGACCGAGGTGCCCATCACGTTCGTCGAGCGGGTGCACGGCTCCAGCAAGATGAGCAAGGCCATCGTGGCCGAGGCGTTCTGGCGGGTCGCCTGGTGGGGGCTGGCCGGCCGGTGGCAGTCACTGCGCGGGTCACGCCGGCCCGCATCCTGACCTGTCCCGTGGAACTGCGCGCGGACTGCGGGCGGTGCGCGGCGCTGTGCTGCACCGCGCCGGCCTTCGCCGTCTCGGCCGACTTCGCCCTCGATAAGCCGGCCGGCCAGCCCTGCCCCCATCTGGGCGCGGGGTTCCGCTGCGGCATCCACGACCGGCTGCGGGCGCACGGGTTCCCCGGCTGCGCCGTCTACGACTGCTTCGGGGCGGGGCAGCGGGTCACCCAGGAGACCTTCGGCGGGCGGGACTGGCAGCAGGCGCCCGCGGCGGCGGGCGAGATGTTCGCCGTGTTCGGGGTCATGCGGCAGCTGCACGAGATGCTCTGGTACCTGGGCGAGGCCGTGGCGGCCGTCAGCGGCCCGCTGCAGGCCAATCTGCGCCGGGCCGCCGCGAGCACCAGCCAGCTGGCGTCGGGCAGCCCGGCGGCGCTGCAGGCGCTGGACGTGGCCGCGCACCGGCGGGAGGTCAGCGAACTGCTGCTGCGGGCCAGCGAGGTGGCCCGGGGGCCGGCCAGCCCCGGCGCCGACCTGCGTGGCGCGGACCTGGCTGGGCAGGACCTGCGGGGCGCCGACCTGAGCGGGGCCAGCCTGCGGGGGACGTGCCTGATCGGGACGGACCTGCGCGGGGCCAGCCTGTGGCTGGCCGACCTGACCGGGGCGGACCTGCGCGGCGCCCGGCTGGACGGGGCGGATCTGGCCGGCGGCCTGTTCCTGACCCAGGCGCAACTGGACTCGGCGGCGGGTAACAGCGCCACGCGCGTGCCGGACGGCCGGGCCAGGCCCGGGCACTGGCCGACGGCCGGAGACCGGCCAATCCGGGCCCGCTAGCTGCCCGCCCGCCAGCCCGCCCTCAGGCGCTCTTGCGCTGCCGGGCCGACACCTTGGGCGGGGCCGGCTCGCCGCGCTGGCCGCGGATCAGCGCCAGCCGCTCGGCGAGCACTTCCTCCAGGTCAGCGATGGACCGGCGTTCCCGGAGCATGTCCCAGTGACTGCGCGGCGGCTTGGCCTTGCGCGGTGCGGACAGGTCGCTCGTGGTCGTGAACGCCGTCACCCCGCATACCCGGCATTCCCAGGTGGCCGGAACTTCCGCCTCCGCGGCGAACGGGACGGTAAAGTGGTGACCCTTGGGGCAGTCAAAAGCGATCTCCTGGCGGGGCGCCAGATCGGTGTTACGGTCATTCTCGTAGCTCGTTGCCCCGAGCCGGGTTCCGCGAAGTGCGCGTTCGGCCATCAGTCACTGCCTCCCAGGCGCTCAGCCTTGTGATGTGGATAACGCCGAGTACCCGATCAAGATTCCCGCTGTGCCCGATTCCAACCCCCCTCAGCCCGCGGGGCGGGGGTGCCACTGGCCGCGGCTGAGCAGGACGTCGCGCAGGGCCACCGTCTCATCGGTCATGATGCCGTCCACCCCGCTGTCCAGCAGGCGGTGCATCAGGTCCGGCGAGTTCACCGTCCAGGCATGCACGTCCAGCCCGAGCGCGTGAGCGCGGGCGACGAAGGCCGGGGTGGCCACGCTGGCCGGCACCTGGGCGCACCGGACGCCGGTCCGGGCCAGCCGGTCGGCCAGCGCCGGGTACGCGCCCCGGCCGGCGGCCCGCAGCTGGCCGGGACGCCCCTGGCCCGGCCGGATCCGGTTACGCGGGCCGCGGGGACCACCGAAGCGCACCACCGCGGCCGCGAGCGGGGAGGCGGCCATGCACACCTGCTGGTCAAGCACCCGGCGCACGATGCGCAGCCGGCTGGCACTGAACGAGGTGACGCACACCCGCTCCCAGGCGCCGGTGCGGCGCAGCACCTGAGCCAGCGGCTGGACCGCGGGCGCATCCTTCACGTCGATGTTGAACCGCACGTCCGGCCACGCGCCCAGCAGGTCCTCCAGCAGCGGGATCGGCTCGGTCCCGCCGATCAGTGCCTTGGCCACCTCCCGGTACGGCAGCCGGGCGACCCGCCCGGGCCGCCCGGTAACCCGGTCCAGCGTGCGGTCGTGGAACGCGATCAGCGCCCCGTCCGCGGTCGCCTGGATGTCGGTCTCCAGGTACCAGTAGCCGAGCCCCACCGCATGCTCGAAGGCCCGCCACGAGTTCTCCGGGGCATGGGCCGCCCCGCCCCGGTGCGCGAACGCCACCGGCCTCGGGTGATCAAGGAATGCGGACGGCATGTACGCGAGTATGCGTCACCGGCAGGTGCAGCTTGTAAACGGAGCACGTCAGATGGCTGAAAGTCCGGTCAGGGCGGGGATAGGCCGGCCCATTCGCGGCGGCGGGCCTCGGCCAGCGCGATCGCGGCCGCGGCGGCGACGTTGAGCGAGCCCACCCGGCCGACCAGCGGGATGTAGGCGACGGCGTCGGCGGCGGCCAGCAGCGCGGGCGAGCAGCCGTGGTCCTCGTTGCCCAGGGCCAGGCACACGTCGCCGTCCAGCGGCGCCTGGTGCAGTGGCCGGGCGCCGGAGGCCAGCTCGATGGCCACTACCCGCAGGCCCGCCTCCTGGGCCGCCTTGGCCGCCGCGACCGGGTCGGGCTCGCGCTCGGCGTCCAGGAACCGCTGGGTGCCGAGCGCCGTCTTGGCCACCGACGGATGGTCCAGCGAGGCAGTGTTCCCGCTCAGCCAGAGCCGGTCCGCGCCGAACGCGGCCGCGGAGCGGATGATCATGCCCACGTTGAATGGCTGCGTCACCGAGTCCAGCAACAGCGCCAGCCGGCCGCTGGTGGCCCGGCGCCACGAGCGGTTCAGCCGCTTGACGTCCGTGGGGCGCAGCTGCCGGGGCGGCCCGGCCGGCGCCGGCTCGGGGCGGATCACCGGGCGGTCACCTCCAGCACCCGGTAGCCGGCCCGGGACGCGAGGCGGGCCGTGTCCCAGCCTTCCTCGCGGAGCCAGCGGTGCAGCGAGTCGCCGCCCAGGTGCCGGGCCGCCACCAGGTAGGCCCGGGCCCCGGGGGCCAGCCGCCCCAGCCAGGCGGCGAGCAGTTCGTGCTGTGCCTGCTTGCCGATCCGGACCGGGGGGTTGGACCAGATCGCGGCGAACTGGGCGGGCAGCCGCGGGTCGGCCGGACTCACGCAGCGCACGCCGGGCAGGCCGGCCCGGGCCGCGTTGGCCGCGCACAGCCCCAGGGCCCGCTCGTTCACGTCCACCGCCCACACCGTGGCGCCCGGGGAGCGGGCCGCCATGGCCAGCGCGACCGGCCCGTAGCCGGTGCCGAGATCGAGCAGGTCGCCACCGGCCGGGGGTGGCGGGACGGTCTCCAGCAGCACCCGGGTGCCCGGGTCCAGCCGGGAGGCGGAGAACACGCCCGCGTCCGTCTCGCACTCGAAATGCAGGTCGGGCAGCACGACCTGGACCAGCCCCGGGCGGTGCGCGGCCGCCGGGCGGGCGGTGAAGTACTGCTCCGCCGGCCCGGCCCCGGCCGCCCGGTCGCCCGCCACGCCGCCGCGACCGCTACCGCGACGCCGGCGGGGCGGGCACCGACCCCGGGGCGGGGGCCGCCCCGGCCCGGGCCAGCGCCGGGTCGATGTACCGGTGGGTCAGCCACCGTTCCACCACGAACGTGAGCACCGGGATGGTGCCGGCCAGCAGCACCAGCACGGTCGGCCCGGCGCCCAGCCGCAGGCGGCGGGCCAGCAGGAAGGCGAACACGAGGTAGATGATGTACAGCATGCCGTGCAGCGCGCCGACATCGTTGGCCACCTCGGGCTTGCCCGCGACCACCTGGAGCGGGATGCCGACGAAGCACAGGATGATGAGCACCACCCCGGTTACGTACGCCATCACCCGGTAGCGGAGCACGGCTGCGCGCACCGGCCTGCCTCCTCAATCTTGCTTGCGTGAGCTGCCTGGGCCGGGGCCCGCCTCAGCGGAGCCCGTGCCAGCGTCCGTGCCCCTTTGCCTCGGCGGTCAGCCGGGCCAGGTAGGCGTTGTACTCGGCGAGTTCCTCGTCCTCGTCGTCGCCACCCGCCGCGTCCGCCACCTGGGCCGCGGGCGCGCCCGGCGCCCCGGCGGGCAGCGCGACGTCCTGCTGGCCGGCCGTGGCGGGCGGGTGGAACTCGTCCCGGATCGTCTTGGCCCAGAAGACGATAGCGAATACCGCGAAAATCGGCCATTCGAAGGTATAAGCCCAGCTCAGGGCGTTCCCCGCCTCAGCGCGGCGGAACTGCCAGTCGCCGAGCGCCAGCATCCCGATCACGGTGGCGACCACGAGGGCATGCCACCCGAGCCACCGGGGCCGGATCAGGAACCGCCAGCGCGCGGCCGGGGGATCGCTGGACATGGCACGAGTCTAGCCTGCACCGTGCGGCCCGCCGCGTTCCCTGTGACTCAAGGCCGCCGCATTCCCCGCGCGTCAATGCCGAGACATTGTGGCAGGTCAGTGATAATCAGGAGCATGTCCTTGACGGATCTGCTATTGCCTGGCCGGATGGCGCTGGCCGGACGGCTGCCTGCCCGGCTGGAAGACCTGCACGGGCCGGAACGGGGCGTCATCGTGCTGCCCCGTCACCTGGCCTGGCCGGGCATGCGTGAGTTCGACGTGACCGACGACCGGCTGCGCCGCAGCCTGTACGGCATCGTGCTGACCCAGGGGCGCCGCAACGACCTGGCCCGGTTCGTCAACGCGCGGCTGCTGCGCCAGGACTGGCCGCTGCTGCGCACCTCGCTCGACCCGAAGCTGCGCCGCTGGTGCGAGCGGCGGCTGGCGCTGCGCGGCCTGGCCGCGCCGGACGCCGGGCCGGAGGCGGCGCTGCCCGATTAGGCGGGCCTTGCCCTACCATGCACCCGTGGGCGGCGGGTGAGAGGGGCTGGCCATGCTCAACGAGGGCGCTGGGTCGTGGGCGGGCCGCCAGGCCCGCCAGGCCCCGGACCGGGTGGCCCTGGTCTGCGACCGCCCGGTCAGCTGCGCCGGGCTGGATGACCGGGTGCGGGGGCTGGCCCGGTACAAGGTGTCCAAGCCGGTGTGCTTCACCGGGGCCTTGCCCCGCACCGCCACCGGGAAGATCCTCAAGAAACAGCTCCGCGAGACCTACGGAAGGCAGCCTCCATGACCACCACCGTCAACGGCCTGGACGAGCTCACCGCACTGGCCGGCACCGACCTGGGCCGCACCGGCTGGGTCGAGGTGACCCAGGAACGGGTGAACACGTTCGCCGACGGCACCGGCGACGACCAGTGGATCCACGTGGACACCGAGCGGGCCGCGGCTGGGCCGTTCGGCGGCACCATCGCGCACGGGTACCTGACCCTGTCCATGGTCATCCCGCTGTTCGCCAAGCTGCTGCAGGTCGGCGGGGTCAGCATGGGGATCAACTACGGGCTGAACAAGGTCCGCTTCCCGGCGCCGGTCCCGGTCGGCTCGAAGATCAGGCTGGCCGCCCGGCTCACCGCCGTGGACCCCGCCGGGGCGGGCGCGGTCCAGGTCACCGCGGACTTCACCGTCGAGGTCGAGGGCGGGGCCAAGCCGGCCTGCGTGGCCCAGGCCATCTACCGCTACTACGCCTGACCCCCCGCAGGCCGGCTACGTCAGCCAGGTCCGCTGCGACCACTACTCGACGGCCCGGACCCTCGAGGAGGCCCTGGGCATCGGCCCGTTCACCGCGAGCGGCGAGTACGCGGTGCCGGTCGGCGACGCGTTGCCTGGCGGCCCGGCCGGCCGCATGACCAGGCCCCGGCGGCCGGCCGCCGGGCCGCACCGTCTACTGTGCGGCGCATGCGATTTGCCACGATCCGGACGGCTGACGGCACCACGGCGGCGCGGCTCGACGGGGAGGTGCTGGTCCCGCTGGCCGCGGCGGACGTGACCGCGCTGCTGGCCGGCGGGGACCCCGCGGCGGTCCCGCAGCGGCCGGGCGCCGCGCCGGTGCCGGCCAGCGAGGCCAGCTTCGCCCCGCTGGTGCCGCAGCCATCGAAGATCATCTGCGTCGGGCTGAACTACCGCGCGCACATCCTGGAGACCGGGCGCGAGCTGCCCCAGTACCCGACGCTGTTCGCGAAGTTCGCCGGCACCCTGCTGGGCCCGCGCGACGACCTGGTGCTGCCCGGCATCAGCGAGCGGGTGGACTGGGAGGCCGAGCTGGGCGTGATCATCGGCCGCCCGCTGTACCGGGCCAGCCGGGAGGAGGCCGCCGCGGCCATCGCCGGCTACACGGTCACCAACGACGTGAGCATGCGCGACTGGCAGCGCCGCACCCTGCAGTGGCTGGCGGGCAAGATGTTCGAGCGGAGCACCCCGGTCGGCCCGTACCTGGTCACCGGGGACGAGGTCGGCGACGCCGCGGACCTGGAGGTCCGCTGCGAGGTGGACGGGGTCGTGATGCAGCAGTCCCGCACCTCCGACCTGCTGTTCGGCCCGGCCGACATCGCGGCCTACGCCAGCCAGGCCATCACCCTGCTGCCCGGTGACCTGCTGCTCACCGGCACCCCCGGCGGCGTGGGCGACGCCCGCAAGCCGCCGGTCTACCTGCAGCCCGGCCAGCTGCTGCGCACCGTCATCGAAAGGCTCGGCGAATGCGTCAACAGCTGCGTCGCGGAGAAGGCTGGCTGACCAGCGGCCCGGCGCGCCCCTGATCCCGCCCCGCTGATCCCGCCCCGCCGCCGGCGGTTGTGTAAAGGTAGCGACATGCGCAAGTACGTGATCTTGGGCGTGCCAGGCAGTGGCAAGAGCACCCAGGCCGCCACCCTCGCCGCCGACCTGGACCTGACGCACATCAGCGTGGGCGACATCTTCCGCTGGAATGTGCAGCAGCACACCAAGATGGGCGCCCAGGTACGGCGGGTGATGGCGGCCGGCGAGCTGGTCGGCGACGACCTGGCCGACGCGGTGACCGCGCAGCGGCTCACCGACCACGACTGGAACTACGGGTTCATCATCGACGGCTTCCCGCGCAACGCCCGGCAGGCCGAGTTCTTCCTGGAGAGCTACGACATCGATGCGGTGATCCACCTGGACATGCCCGATTCCGAGGTGCGCCGCCGGGTGCTGGCCCGCCGCCTGTGCTCGGGCTGCGGCATGGACTACAACCTGATCCAGGGCCGCCCCCGGGAACAGGGGCGGTGCGACGT
Organism: uncultured Actinomycetes bacterium; assembly: GCA_963829725.1. GTDB lineage: Bacteria > Actinomycetota > Actinomycetes > Streptosporangiales > Streptosporangiaceae > RYN-230. The sequence goes on from CAWHJW010000009.1 coordinate 349,857, forward strand.
GTGCGGCGGCACCCTGATCACCCGGGAGGACGACACCGAGGAGGCGCTCGCCGTCCGGCTCGGTGACTACCACGGGAAGACCGACCCGGTGCTGGCCCTCTTCGGCCGTAAGGAGTACGTCCTCACCATCGACGCCACCAAGGACCGCGACGAGGTGCAGCAGGCGATCCGGGCCGCCCTCGTGCTGCCCCCCTGCCAGCCCGGCCCGGCCACCCCGCAGTGAAGGTCGTCATCGCGCCGGACTCGTTCAAGGGCAGCATCACCGCGGCGGACGCCGCGGCGGCCCTGGCGGACGGGTGGCGCAGCGCCCGGCCCGGCGATGACGTGCGGTGCATTCCGCTCGCCGACGGCGGCGAGGGCACCCTGGACGTGCTGGCCGCCGCGGTGCCCGGCGCCTGCTGGCACCGGTCCCGGGTCACCGGGCCGGACGGGCGCCCGGCCGACTGCCCGTGGCTGGAACTGCCCGGCGGCGGGGCCGCGGTGGAACTGGCCCGGGCTAGCGGGCTCCCGCTGCTGGCCGCGCCCGACCCGCTGGGCGCGCAGACCACCGGGCTGGGCGAGATCATCGGGCATGCGCTGGACGCCGGGGCGCGCCAGGTGACGGTCGCGCTCGGCGGCTCCGCCTCCACCGACGGCGGCACCGGGGCGCTGGCCGCGCTCGGCGCCCGGTTCCTCGGCGCGTCCGGGTGGCCACTGCCCGCGGGCGGCGGGGCGCTCCGCGGCCTGGCCGCCGTGGACCTGGCCGGGCTGCGCCGCCCGCCGCCCGGCGGGGTCAGCTGCCTGTCCGATGTGCGGGCCCCGCTGCTCGGGCCGTCCGGCGCGGCCGCCGTGTTCGGCCCGCAGAAGGGCGCCAGCCCGGCCGAGGTAGAACAGCTGGACGCCGGGCTGGCCCGGCTGGCCAGGATCCTCGGCGGGGAGCCGGCCGCCGCCGGGGCCGGGGCGGCGGGCGGCACCGGCTACGGCCTGGCTGCCGCGTGGGGCGCGGTCATCGTCCCCGGGGCGACCCGGCTGTGCCAGCTGGCCGGGCTGGAGACGGCGCTGGCCGGGGCCGGCCTGGTCATCACCGGCGAAGGCTGCTACGACCGCACCTCGGCGGACGGCAAGGTGACCGGGACCGTGCTGGCCGCCGCCGCGGCGGCCGGCGTGCCCGCCGCGCTGGCGGCGGGCCAGCTGGCCGCCGACCCGCCGCCGGGGGCCCGGCACGCCCTGGCGCTGGCCGCGCTGGCCGGCGGCGCGGCCCCGGCGCTGGCCGACCCGGCCCGCTGGCTCCGGCTGGCCGGCGAGCACCTCGCCGCAATCTGCTAGCTGCGCTGGCCCGGGGGGGCCACCCCGCCCCACTACCCTGGGCGCGTGCAGGACATCGCGGTCTTCAGCGGCAGCGCCCATCCCGAGCTGGCCGCCGAGATCTGCGCGGACCTCGGCGAGCGGCTCCGCCCGGTGCGGCTGCGCCGGTTCGCCAACGACTGCATGGAGGTGCAGCTCCAGTCCAACTGCCGGGAACGCGACGTCTTCCTCATCCAGCCGCTGTGCGCGCCGGTCCAGGAGCACCTGGTCGAGCTGCTGCTGATGCTGGACGCCGCCCGCGGCGCCTCGGCGGCCCGGGTGACCGCGGTCATCCCGCACTACGCCTACGCGCGCTCGGACAAGAAGGACATGCCCCGGGTGTCCATCGGCGGCCGCCTCGTCGCCGACCTGCTGGTCACCGCGGGGGCGAACCGGGTGCTGACGATGACCCTGCACTCGCCGCAGGTGCACGGGTTCTTCTCGGTACCGGTGGACCACCTGCACGCGCTCCGCGAGCTGGCGGGCCATTTCCGGGACACCGACCTGTCCAATACCGTCGTGGTCTCACCCGACCTGGGCAACGCGAAGCAGGCGGCGGCCTTCGCCCGGCGGCTGGGCCTGCCGGTCGCGGCCGGCGCGAAACAGCGGTTCAGCGACGAGGAAGTCACCATCACCTCCATCATCGGTGACGTGACCGGCCGGGACGTTATCGTGCTGGACGACGAGATCGCCCGCGGCAGCACCGTCGTGGAACTGCTGGCCCGGCTGCGCGAGCATGACGTCCGGTCGGTGCGGGTCGCCTGCACCCACGGCCTGTTCGCCGACGGCGCACTGCAGCGCATCGAGGCGGCGCCGGAGGTGACCGAGGTCGTCTGCACCAACACCGTGCCGATCCCGGCCGAGCTGCGCGGCGGCAAGCTGACGGTGATCTCGCTCGCCCCGGCGCTCGCCGAGGCGATCCGCCGGATCCACGAGGGCGAGTCGGTCAGCGTGCTGTTCGGCCCGCACTGATCCGGGCTGATCTGCCGCAGCCGCCCGGCCAGGCCGGGCCAGAACGGTTAGGCTCACGGTGACGGCCCGGAATGGCGGCATAAAGCCGGGGGATGGGCGGCGGAAAGGGTGGCCTCATGACAGGGAACTGGCTGAGCGCTCCAGTCGCGGAGTCCTGCGAGCCGGTGGGCTTCGACACCAGCGTGGCGCACCCGGCCCGGGTGTACGACTACTGGCTGGGCGGAAAGGACCACTTCGAGGCGGACCGGGCGGCTGGCGCCGCCGCGGCCGAGGCCAACCCGGCGATCCTGCCCGGCGTGCGGGCCAACCGGCAGTTCCTCGCCCGGGCGGTGCGGTACCTGGCTGACGCGGGCATCCGCCAGTTCCTGGACATCGGGACCGGCCTGCCCTCGGCGAACAACACGCACGAAGTCGCCCAGGCGGCCGCCCCCGAATCGCGCGTGGTCTACGTGGACAACGACCCCATCGTGCTGGCCCACGCCCGGGCCCTGCTGACCAGCACGCCGGAAGGGGTGACCGCCTACCTGGACGCCGACGCGCGCGACGTGGACTCGATCACGCGGCGCGCGGCGCAGACGCTCGACTTCGGCCAGCCCGTGGCGGTCATGGCGCTGATGGTGATGCAGTACATCCCAGATGAGGATGACCCGCACTCGATCATCTCCCGGCTGGTGGATGCCGTCCCCCCGGCAGCTACCTGGCCCTGTCCGACACGGTCAGCGGCGTCGGCGAAGAGGTCGCCAAGGTGGCGACCGCCCGGCTCAACGAGCGGATGGGAAGTATCCAGCTCCGCCGCCGCCCGGTGACGGAGATCGAGGGGTACTTCGCCGGGCTGGAGCTGGTCGAGCCGGGGGTCGTGCAGTTGAACCGGTGGCGCCCGCCGGTGCTGGACCTCGCGCCGTCCCAGGACCTGGCGTCGGCCCAGGATCTGCCTGCCTACTGTGGGATCGGCCGCAAACCCTAGCTGCGCTCGATGGTGCGCGTCACCTGCTCGGTGGTGAGCGGCAGGTCACGCACCCGCACCCCGACCGCGTCGGCCACGGCGTTGCCGATGGCACCGGCCACCGGGCCCTGGGCGAGTTCCCCCGCGCCGGTCTCCGGCTCGCCCGGCGCGGCCACGATCCGCACCGTGACCTGCGGCACCTCGGTGAACCGCAGGATCGGGTAACTGTCCCAGGTGACCGACGTGATCCGGGTGCGGTCGAAGCGGACCCGCTCGCGCAGCGCCCAGCTGGCGCTCTGGATCGCGCCGCCCTCGACCTGGTTGGCCACCCCGTCCGGGTTGATCACCCGGCCGACGTCCACGGCGAGCCACAGGCGGCGCAGCGCGATGCTGGTGTCCGCGGACACCTCGGCCACGGCCGCGCAGTAGCCGGCCAGGCCCTTGTACCGCGCGTAGGCCAGGCCGAACCCTGTCCCGCCGTCCCGGGGCCGGGCCGCCCAGCCGGAGGCGGCCGTCACCTCCTCGATGACCCGCCGGGCCCGCGGGTCGCTGAGGTGGGCCAGCCGGAACGCGGCCGGGTCAGCCCCGGCCGCCTCCGCCAGCTCATCCATGAATGACTCGATCGCGAACACGTTGAGGAACGCGCCCAGGGACCGCAGCGACGAGGTCCGGACCGGCATCTCCAGCAGCCGGTGCCGGGTCACCGCCAGGTCCGGGATGTCATACCCGGGCACCGCGTTGCGCGTCGCGCCCATCGCCCCGGTCGGCGGCCCGTCCAGCGCGGCCGGGATCGGCGCCCCGCCGGCCCGGTGCGCCAGCGCGAGCAGCCGCGGCTCGCCGCCGCTGCCCGGGCGGCCGATGAAGCCGTTGCTCCACACGTCCTGCCGCCAGCTGACGATCCGCCCGGTGGCGTCCAGGCCGGCCGACAGCCGGGCCAGCATGGCCGGCCCGACCGGGCCCCAGCCCAGCTCGTCCTCCCGGGTCCAGAGCACCCGCACCGGGCGGCCGGGCACCGCCCGGGCCAGCAGCAGCGCGTCGGCCGCCGCGTCATCCGCGGCGTTGTGCCCGTAGACGCCGGCGCCCTCCACGTGGTGCACGATGAGCTGCTCCGGGTCCAGGCCGAGGCCGGCGGCCAGCGCACCGCGCAGCGCGAAGATGCCCTGGCTGTGCGTCCATACCTCGGCCGCCGTACCGTCCCACCGGGCGATGGCGCAGCTCGGCGCCATGGAGGCGTGCGCGAGGAACGGCCGGGTGAACTCGGACTGCCGGGTGAGCGTGACCCGGCCCGCCGCGGCCGGGTCACGGCGGGCCACCACCGGCTCCGCCTGCTCGGGCGCGGACAGCAGGAAGCCGCGCAGGTCGTCCTCGTCGGGCAGTGACTCGCGCACCGTCCACCGCGCCGCCGCGGCCAGCCGCGCGGCCGCGGTCACGGCGGCCCGGTCCCGGCCGGCCACGACGGCCAGGAACGAGCCGTCCGTTACCTGCGCCAGCACCCCGGGCGGCAGGTCGGCCGGGCCGACGCCGTCCAGCCGCGCGTCCAGCGCGGGGGGGCGGACCACCCGGCCGTACGCCATGCCCGGCAGCACCATGTCGTGCAGGAAGCGGGGACGGCCGGCCACCTTGTCCGGCAGGTCGATGCGGGCCGCGCTGCGGCCCGCCACCGACCACCGGGCGGCCGGCTTGGCCGGCGCGGCGGGCAGCGCCGCCTCGCCGAGCAGGCCGGGCTCGTCCAGCGACCAGTAGCTGAGGCCGGTGGCGCCGTCCGGGCCGCGGATCTGGCCGTCCGTCACGGACAGCGCACCCGGGCCGGTGCCCAGCTTCGCGGCGGCGGCGGCCAGGAACGCGGCCCGGGCCTGGGCACAGGCCTGGCGCAGCGCGCCCCCGGAGTCCTCGACCGACCGGCTGCCCGAGGTGACGCCCTCGTCCGGGCTCCCGGCGGTGCTCACCGGGGCTACCCGGACCCGGCCCAGGGCGACGTCGAGCTCGTCGGCCGCGATCTGGGCCAGTGCGGTCCACACGCCCTGGCCGTACTCGACCTTGCCGGACCGGATGGTCACCACGCCGTCCGCGCCGAAGTCGAGCCAGTCCCGCAGCGCCGGGTTGGCGGCCAGGCTCGGCGGCAGGCCGCCCGCGCCAGGCCCGCTCATGCTGGCCGGCCCGGCCCGGCCTGGGCGGCTGGCGGCATCTGGCTGGCCGCGCGCAGCACCGCGCGGATGATCCGGCCGTGCGTCCCGCACCGGCACAGGTTGCCGTCGAGCCCCTGCCGCACCTGCTGCTCCGTGGGGGCCGGGTTGCTGCGCAGCAGTGCCACCGCGCTCATGATCATGCCGGACGTGCAGTACCCGCACTGCGCCGCCTGCTCGTCCAGGAACGCCTGCTGGACGGCGTGCAGCGGGCCGCCGCCGGCCAGTCCCTCCACGGTGGTGATGTCGTGCCCATCGGCCGCCCAGGCCGGGAAGTCGCAGGAGGACCGGGCCTGGCCGTCCAGGAGCACGAAGCATGCGCCGCACAGCCCGACGCCGCAGCCGAACCGCGGGCCGGACAGGCCCAGGTCATGCCGGAGCACGTCCAGCAGCGGCGCCCCCGGCTCACAGGACAGGACCCGCTCCGCGCCGTTCACCGTCACCCGGATGTCTTGCGTCATGCCCTCCGCTCCGCTCCGCGGGGCCGCGCCGCCCGGTTGACGGTCCCCGCTCCCAGAGAGTATGCATTCGTTTGCAGGGAATGGCCAGCGCATCGGCACGTGGAGGAGGCAGCCGGGTGGACGAACGGGTAACGATGGCGATCTCGAACTGGGCCCCGCGATTCACGGCCAACGGGGTGACCGCGGGCGACTTCGCGCGGATCACCGCGGGCCTGGAGCGGTGGGAGGACTGGTGCGCGGCGTGGAGCGCCGTCGCCGCCGAGCACGAGGAACTGGGCCGGGCCGCACTGGCAGCGGGCCGCGAGATGTCCGGCGGCGCGCACCTGGCCCGCGCGGCGGTCTACTACCACTTCGCCAAGTTCCTGTTCGTGGACGACCTGGCCCAGATGCGGACGGCGCACCAGTCCGCGGTGCGCTGCCTGGACGACGCGCTGCCCTACCTGGACCCGCCCGGGCGCCGGATCGAGATCCCGTTCGCGGGCTCCCGGATGGCCGGCGTGCTCCGGCAGCCGCCGGGGGAGGGGCCGCACCCTGTCATGATCATGCTCTCCGGCCTGGACTCGGCCAAGGAGGAACTGCGCAGCACCGAGGAGCTGTTCCTGGCCCGCGGCATCGCCACCTTCAGCGTGGACGGCCCCGGCCAGGGCGAGGCCGAGTACGACCTGGCCATCCGCGGCGACTGGGAAGTGCCCGGCGCGGCCATCATCGACTGGCTGGTCACCGAGCCGGGGCTGGACCCGGGCCGGATCGGCGTGTGGGGGGTCAGCCTCGGCGGCTACTACGCACCGCGGGTGGCCAGCGGGGATGACCGGGTCCGCGCCTGCGTCGCGCTGGCCGGCCCGTACAACTTCGCCGACCACTGGGACAACCGCCCGGTGCTCACCCGCGAGGCGTTCCGGGTCCGGTCCAAGTCGCCGGATCTCGAGGCGGCCCGGGACGTAGCCGGCCAGCTCAGCATGGCGGGCCGGGCGGGACTGATCCGCTGCCCGCTGCTGGCCGTGATGGGCAAGCTGGACCGGCTGATCCCGTGGCAGGACGCGGCCCGGCTGGTCGAGGAGGCGGGCGGCCCGGCTGAGCTGCTGCTGCTGGAGCAGGGCAACCACGGCTGCGCCAACCTGTCCCCCTTCCACCGGTACCAGACCGCGGACTGGGTGGCGGAGCAGCTCGGCGCGCGGACGAGGAGGCCGGCCGGGGCGGTGTCATGATCGGGTGGCCGGGGGCGCGCCCGTGCTGGACAAGCAGCCGGTGCCGGCCTATGCGGACGAGAAGTTCCGCCGCGAGGCGCGGCGGGCCTGGTCCACCGCGTTCGTGTCACACATCCGCTGGGCGACCGCGGGCGGCCGGACCGAGCGCACCACGCACCCCCGCCGTGGCGGTTGACGGGCCGGCTGGTGCCGCTCCCGCCAGGGAACCCGAACATCGACACCTGACCAGGACAGCCCCGGGCCGGACGGGACCGTCGGCCCGCCGCCGGGGGGCCTTCGGCCCGGGCTGGCCGCCGCCGGGCTGCCTAACGTGGATGCCGGGGAGGGGTCGCGATGGCCGGTTCCGGGTTGCCATCCTCAGCGGCGCCGCACGGCGCGGGGCTCCGGCACGCCCGCCGGCGGCCTGCGGCCCGGTGCTTGCGGCACCTGGCCGGAGCAGCCGCCGTCATCGCGCTGGCCCTCCTCACCGCGCTCGCCGTGATCGTGGCCTGGCCCGGCCAGACCAGCCCGGAGGCGGGGCTGTCCCAGGACCGCCTGGCCGCCGCCGCCGCTCCTGCCGCCTGTGCCAGCGGCACCTGCTACGTGGCGGTCAGCGTGGCCACGCTGTGGGTCAGCCCGTCTTACCCGCGCCCGGTGGACCAGCCCGCCCTGGCCAGCCCGGCCCAGCCGCTGCGCTGGGTGACGAGCATGACCACCGCGCAGAAGCAGTGGCTCGTCGGCAAGCTGGAGACCCAGGCGCTGTACGGCACCAGGGTCACCGTCATCGGCCACTCTGGCACGGCGTGGACCAAGGTCGCCGTCCCGTCCCAGCCGACCAGCCGGGACAGCCGCGGCTACCCCGGCTGGGTTCCTGCCCGCCAGCTCACCCGCACCGTCCCGGCCGCCGCCGCGAGCACCGCGGTGGTCGGGTACCGGTCCGCCTGGCTGTACACCGGGTGGGGCAGCGGGGGAGTGACCGGCCGCGGGGTGCTGCTCGCCTCGTACGGCACCCGGCTGCCCGTGGTCCGCGCCACCGCGGCCTACGTCGAGGTCGCGATGATCGGCGGCCAGCACCTGGCGCTGCGCCGGGCCGCGGTCATCCTGCACACGGCCGGCACCTCCTGGGGTGCCACCCGGGCGCGGGTGGTCGCCGAGGCGGAGAAGTTCCGCGGCCTGGCCTACCTGTGGGCGGGCACCTCCGGCTTCGGCTTCGACTGCTCGGGCTTCACCTACGCGGTGTACCAGCGCTATGGCGTGACGCTGTCCCGGGACGCCGACCAGCAGGCGGTGCACGGCACCGCCGTCGCCCGGGCCGCGTTGCAGCCGGGTGACCTGGTCTTCTTCCGCGGCAGCCCAGGCGGCGCGATCAGCCACGTCGGCATGTACGCAGGCAGCGGGAACATGATCGACGCGCCGCACACCGGCGCCCCGGTGCGCATCGAGCCGGTGTCCGGCTTCCCGTACTACGCGGGCGCCCGCCGCTACCTCAGCTGACCGGGAACGGGACGCCGGGCTCACCTCACGTCCCGGCGGCCTCCACGCCGGGCGACGCCGGCCGCGCGCCGGGTGGCTGCGCCAGGGCCAGGCGGTAGTCGTGGCCCACGCCGGACCGCGAGTCCACGGCATCAAGGAACCACCGGTCCCAGCGGCCGTGCAGCCAGAACGCGGGCCGGCCCACCGGCCCGGAACGGGCGCACCGCGGGTGCGGCCGGGTGGGTGCGCGGCTCAGGGCGATCCGGTACACCCCGCCCGGCGGCAAGGTGCAGATCCAGGCCGGCCCGGGCCGGCCAGCCACGGTGATCGCCGTGCGCGACACCGGGATCGGCGTCGCCCCGCAGCACCTGGAGCGGATCTTCGACCGGCGCTACCGGGTCGGCGAGGCCAGGGACCGGGCCACCGGTGGCTCAGGGCTGGGCCTGGCCATCGCCCGGCGGGCCGCGCAGTCCCTGGGCGCCCGCATCGAGGTGGACAGCACGCCGGGCGGCGGCAGCGACTTCCGCCTCCTGCTCCCCCCGCCCACACCGGGTGGCCACCGCCGTGCCGTCCCGCCGGTACCTGGTGAGACTCAGGTACCGGCCGCGCTACCACGGGAGCTGATCGCAGTGCATCGTGAGCGGACGGCGGCCGGCCGGGGAGCCCGGAGAGTGCCCACGATCTTACAGCTCCGAAAACTACTCGCCGCTCTGTCCTTTTAGCCGCAAACATCTCACTATGCCGCTAGATTGGCCGTCGGTGCACTGTTTGTGCACAGGGGGGCACCTTTAACGGGGCCGCCTGCTAGGGGGCCGGCGGCGGCCCGGTCAGGCCAGGGTGAGGATGCGCGGGCCGCCGTCGGTAATGGCCACGGTATGCTCCACGTGCGCGGCCCGGCTGCCGTCGGCGGTACGCAGCGCCCAGCCGTCCGGGGCCGTCAGGTACGTGTCGCTGCCGCCGGCCATCAGCATCGGCTCGATGGCCAGCGCGAGGCCCGGCCGCAGCCGGTAGCCGCGGCCGGGACGGCCCTCGTTCGGCACGTGCGGGTCCTCATGCATGTGACGCCCGATGCCGTGGCCGCCGAACCCGGACGGGATGCCGTAGTGCGCCGAGCGGCCCACGCTGCCCACCGCATGGGAGATGTCGCCGATCCGGGCCCCGGGCACCGCCGCCGCGATCCCCGCCGCCAGGGCCTTCTCCGCGGTCTCGATGAGCAGCAGGTCGGCCGGGCGCGGCGTGCCCACGATGAAGCTGATCGCAGCGTCCCCGGTCCAGCCGTCCAGGGTCGCGCCGCAGTCGATGCTGACCAGGTCCCCGTCCCGCAGCGGGTAGGAGTCCGGGATGCCGTGCACGATCGTGTCGTTCACCGAGGCGCAGATCACCGCGGGAAACGGGGTCGGCGCGAACGACGGGTGATAGTTCAGGAACGGCGAGCTGGCCCCCGCCTCGCGGATGACCGCATGCGCCGCCTCATCCAGGTCCTGCAGCGTCACGCCGACCGCCGCGGCCGCCCGGGAAGCCGCCAGCGCCCGCGCCACCACCCGGCCCGCCTCGCGCATCGCGTCCAGCGCCTGGTCGGTCTTGATCTCCACCATGTCCCGCTCTGCTCCCGCCGTGCCCGCCTGCCAGGTGGTGTCACCGGCCACCACGCGGTGCGTTCTGCCCGGAAATCCAGGGCATGACGCACCGGCGTGAGCCGGTGCGTCTAGTCCTCGGCCCGCCCGCCGAGATGCCGGGCCAGGAAGCGCTCGGCTGCCTCGTAGAAGCGCAGCCGGTTCTCCGGCTTGGCGAACCCGTGACCCTCGTCGGGGAACAGCAGGTACTCGTGATCGATTCCCGCCTCGGTCAGCGCGGCCACGATCTGCTCCGACTCGGCCTGCTTCACCCGCGGGTCGTTGGCGCCCTGGGCGATGAGCAAAGGGATCCGGATGTCGTGCGCCCGGGATAGCGGGGAGCGGGACCACAGGAAGTCGGCGTCCTTCCCCGGGTCGCCGACCCGGGTGTGGAACTGGGCGATCATCGGCGCCCAGTACGGGGGGATGGTCTCGATCAGCGTCTTGAGGTTGGACGGCCCGACGATATCGACCGCGCAACGGAACACCTCCGGGGTGAATGCCGCACCGGCCAGCGCGGCGTAACCGCCGTAGGAGCCGCCGTAGATGGCCACCCGGCCCGGGTCGGCCCAATTCTGGCTGCCCGGGCCCTGGCCGGTCGCGTAGGCCACCGCGTCCACCAGGTCGTCGTGCATCCTGCCGCCCCACTCCCGGTCGCCGGCGTTGACGAACGCCTTGCCGTAGCCGGTGGAGCCGCGGAAGTTCACCTGCACGCACAGGTAGCCGCGGTTGGCCAGCCATTGCGCCTCCGGGTCGAACCCCCAGGCGTCCCGGGCCCACGGGCCGCCGTGCACGTTGAGCACCATCGGAAGGCACTCCCTGGGTGCGCCCGGCGGGAACGTGACGTAGCCGTGGATGGTCAGCCCGTCCCGTGCGGTGAACGTGAACGGCTCCATCGGCGTCAGCTCGTAGCGGGACAGCTCCGGGCGGCTGGAGCACAGGAACTGCCCGGTGCGGGTGCGCCGGTCGTAGCTGAAGTACGGGACGGCGCCGGTGTCGGTGGTGAACGCGACCAGCCAGGTCTCGTCCGCGTCGTCATGATCGGCCAGCGACGGGTCGCCCGGGTGCAGCGCGCGGATCGCGTCCAGGTCGGGCTGCACCGCCGGGTCCAGCACCCGGTACTCCATCCGGTCCTTGAGGAACGTGACGATCTGCGGCTCACGGGTGTCAGGGTGCAGCCGGAGGCCCGCCACGTCCGCCTCGGGGTCGGAGGCCAGCACCTGCTCCGCGCCCGACGCCAGGTCGAACCGCACCAGCCGGCCGGTGTCCGCGCCGACCGAGCTTTCCGCCAGCAGCGAGCGGCCGTCCTCGCTGAACGCCACCGGGCCGGTGGTCAGCGCATCCTCCGCGGGGACAGTGAGCAGCGGGCGCCAGCCGTCCCCGGCGCCGTCTCGCACCATGATGACCATGCCGCCGTCCGGCTGGGGAGCGATCCCGGCGCGCACCGCCAGCTGGCTGTCCGCGACCCAGCCGATGAACCCCGGGTTCTCGACTTCCTTGGCCAGGGTGCCCGTGGTGAGGTCCAGCCGGTAGACGTCGTGCAGTTCGGGCTGGTCCTTGTTCAGCCCGATCAGGATCTCGGTGGGGAACTTCTTCTCCATCGCGACCAGCTCGGCGCGCACGTTCCCGAACGGGGTCAGGTCGCGCCGCTGCATTGTCTCTATGTCGACATCGTGCAGCCGCCAGTTCTCATCCCCGCCGGTGTCCTGCAAGTAGAGCACGTGCCGCCCGTCGTGCGCCCAGGCGAACATGCGGATGCCGCGGTCGGTGTCGTCGGTGATCACCCGCGCCGCGGGCCAGGCCACGCCGTCCGCGCCGACCGGCGCGAGCCAGACGTTCAGCACGCCCTCGTGCGGGGCGATCCAGGCCAGCTGCGTCCCGTCGGAGGAGATCTGCGGACTGACGCGCTCCGGGTTACCGAACAGGACCCGGCGGGGGATGAGTTCAGCCATGGACCATGCCTACCATGCCCGCGGGCATCGGCTGTACCAGCCGCGTGCGCCCGGCGCGCCAGGCCTTTCCAGGGGCCTGCCGCGGGGCTACTGTGAGTGTGTCCCGCCTCGCCCCAGACCCTGACGAGCCGTAACACCCACCAGATGATCGCCGACGCTGGCCAGCGCCGTTGCTGGCCCCGTGGAGCGGGCATGGTTGAGCCTTGCGCATGGCCGACGCCGGACACCGCGGTGTCCGCGCTGCCGGTCGCTGCCCTTGTGCTGGCGGCGGACGGGTCCGTGCTGGCCGTGAACGGCGGCTGGTCGGCGCTGTCCGGAGCCCAGCAGGCCGGTGATGGCTGGCTCGCCCCCATCCACCCGGCGGTGCGTGCCGTGCTGCGGGCCCGGCTGCGGCTGGCGGCGGCGGCAGGCCAGCGGGGCAGCCTGGACTGCCAGCTGGCGGCCCGCGGCGGTCCCCGGTGGACGCGCTGGTGGTGGTCGCCCTGGCCGGTCGGCAGCCTGCTGGTCTGCGTCGCCGATATCGGCCGCGGCCCGGTACCCGGCGGGCTGGTGCCCGGCGGGCTGGTGCCCGGCGGGACGGTGCCCGGCGGGCTGGTGCCCGGCGGGACGGTGCCCGGCGGGACGGTCCCCGGCGGGACGGTGCCATGCGGGCAGGCAGCCGGCCGCCCGGGCCCGGCGGGCGCCGGGGCCGACCCGGAAGCCGCGGTCCGGCTGGCCAGCACGGTCGTCCGGCGGCTGCTGGGTGTGGGGCTGGCCCTGGAGGCCGCGACCGGTCAGGCCAGCGGCCCTCTGGCGGACCAGCTGCGCCGGGCCGCCGACGAGCTCGACCGGACCATCCGGGACATCCGCAGCCAGGCGTTCAGCCTGCTCGCAGGGGAGGCAATCCCGCCGTAGGGCGAGGAGCGCGGGGCTGGCCAGGGAGCGCGGGGGCCCAGCCCGCCTGGGGTCAGCCTCCGGCACGGTCCCGCGCCTGTCATGCCCGGGGCCGGCCGCTGTAGCATCGCCGGGTGCGCAGCCGTGCCGGGGCCGGGGTCCCGATGATGGGGTCCCGGTGACGGGCCAGGCTGAGCGCCTCGTCATCCGGGGTGGTCACCTGCTCACCATGGACCCGGAACTCGGCGACATCCCGTCCGGCGACGTCCTCGTGGACAGCGGCCGCATCGCGGCGGTCGGGCCCGGGCTGGACGCGCCGGGTGCAGCGGTGCTCGACGCCCGCGGGATGATCGTGGCGCCCGGCCTGGTTGACACCCACTGGCATCTGTGGAACACGCTGCTGCGCGGCCTGTCGGGCAGCGGCCCCGGGTACTTCCGGGCCTGCGCCCGGCTCGGGCCCGCCTTCGGCCCGGGTGACCTGCACGCGGGCACCACGCTGGCCTGCGCGGAAGCCATCAGCTCCGGCATCACGACCGTTCATGACTGGTGTCACAACGTGCGCGGTCCCGCGCACGCGCAAGCCGGGGCGGCCGCGCTGGCCTCCTCCGGGCTGCGGGCCCGGTTCTCCTACGGCTATGCCGCCGGGCACCCCGACGACCAGCCGATGGACCTGGCCGGCCTGGCCGCCCTGCACCGTGACTGGGATCCGCGCGGCGGCCGCCTCAGCCTCGGCATGGCATGGCGCGGGACGGGCGGCAGCAACCCGGCCATGCGGGTGGCCCCGGCCATCTACCGCAAGGAGATCGAGGCCGCCCGCGGCCTGGGCCTCCCGGTGACCGTGCACGCCAGCGGCCCGCCGTCGGCCGCCGGGCAGATCGCCGCGCTGGCCGCGGACGGGCTGCTCGGGCCCGACCTGCAGGTGGTACACGCCACCTGCGCCACCGGGGCGGAGCTGGCCCAGCTGGCCGAGGCCGGCAGCCCGGTCAGCCTGGCGCCGTTCAGTGAGCTGCTCATCGGCTACGGCCTGCCGCAGACCAGCGCGCTGCTCGCCGCCGGGATCCCGGTCGGCCTGTCGGCGGACACCACGGCGCTGACCGGCAACGCCGACATGTTCGCGATCATGAAGCTGACCCAGGGGCTGGTGAACGCGGCCGCGCATGAGGAGTTCGCGATGACGGCCCGCCGCGCGCTCGCCCTCGGCACCATCGAGGGAGCCCGCACGCTCGGGCTGGCCGGGGTCACCGGGTCGCTGACCGCGGGCAAGCGGGCCGATGTCATCGTCGTCGCGGCCGACGAGCCGAACCTGGGCGTGCTCACCGACCCGGCCCAGCTGCTGGTCACGGCGGCCCAGCCGGCCAACGTGCGGCACGTGCTCGCGGACGGCCGGTTCCTCAAGCGGGACGGCGCGATCGTCGCCCTCGACCTGGCGCAGGTCACCGCGGACGCCCGCGCCGCCCTGGCCCGGGTCACCGCCCGGGCCAGCTGAGCCGCCGGCGTCCCGCGGCCAGGGTGAGCAGGCAGGCGGCGGCCAGGGCGACGGCGAAAACGTTGACCGAGCCCCGCAGGCCGAGGTGGGTGGCGAGCAGGCCCACCCCGGCGGTGACCAGGCCGCTGCCGCTGTAGGTCACCAGGTAGAACATGGAGATGGTGCCGGCCCGGGCGTCCGGCGGGGCGATCTCGTTGATCCGGCGGACGCCGCCCATGAAGGCCAGGCCCTGCCCGGCGCCGGCCACCGCCATCGCGGCGAACAGCACCGGCGCGCTGCCGGCCGCCCCGGCCGCGATCAGCCCGGCCAGCCCGGTGGCCAGGCCCAGCAGGCCTGCCGCCTCGGCCCGGGCGCTGCCCCAGGACCGGCAGGCGGCCTGGGCGGCCGCCGCGACCAGCAGCAGCGACCCGGCGGCCGCGCCGTCGAGCAGCAGGTTGCTGCCGCCCAGGGTGGCCGCCGCGTAGGACGGCACGAGCGCCAGCACCACGTACGCGACGGCCCAGGCCAGCAGGCTGACCAGGGCGGGCCGGACGAACTGGCCGCGGATGGCGGCCGGCAGGCGTGGCCAGCGCGGCTGCCAGCGATGGCCGCCCCGGCCCAGCGCGGCGGGCAGCGCGGCCACGGCCGCGATCGCGGGGATGAGCAAGCCGATCTCCACGCCGAAGCTCAGGCTGCGGGGAGCCGGCCCGTACTGGGCCAGCGCCCCGGCCAGCACCGGGCCGATCCCGCACGCCGCCGTGGTCGTGATGGCCGCCAGGAACGAGGCACGGGCCTGCCGCCCCCGGGGCTCGGTGAGCACCAGCCCCGCGGTGAGCGCGCCGGAGCAGGTACCCACCGCGAGGCCCTGCACCGCCCGCCCGGCGAACAGAGCGGCCGCGCCGGACGCGGCGGCCAGCAGGGCCGACCCGGCCACCGCCGCGGCCAGCCCGGCCAGCAGCACCGGCCGGTAGCCGACCGTGTCACTGAGCGGGCCGCAGACCATAAGGGCCACGATGACCGCCGCCGCGTACACGGCGACCAGCAGCGTGACGTCGAAGGGGGAGAGGCCGAACAGCCGCTGGTAGCCCGCGTACAGCGGGGTGGCCAGGTTCGTGCCGGTGAGCAGGACGGCCAGCGCGTAGCCGAGTCCGGTGAACCGGGCCCGGCTGGCCGCGGCGGCCGCGCCGCGCGGCCCGGCCCCGCCCTGTGCCGCCCCGGCCGGGGTGGCCTGCGGGACGGGGGGAGGGCCGCCCGGGCCGGCGGCCGCCGCGGCGCGGGACTCCTGGCTCATGGCCCCAGGCTGCCAGGGTCCGCCGCCGGTGGCCAAACGGCCAAACCATTCGCGCCCGCCGCGGGGCGCATGCCAGGCTCGCGGATCATGCGGTGCACACGGCCGGGCCGGGCGGCGGCGCGCGGGTGACGATGCACGCGGGGGAGCCCGCCATCGACGTCGGCCTGGTCTCCCGGCTGGCCGCCGGGCAGTTCCCGCGGCTGGCGCCCCGGCTGCCGCTGCGGGTCCCCGAGCCGGCCGCGCTCGGCCGCCCGGGCGGGCGGGTACCCGTTCCCCTGGGCGATCTACCGGTGGATTGAGGGCCAGCCGTATACCGGTGAGCGGGCCGCGGGCCAGCGCCAGGCGGCCCGGGACCTGGCCGGGTTCGTGCTGGCCCTGCGTCAGGTACCGGCGGGCGCCGCGGTGCCGCGCGGCGGGCGGGCGCCGCTGCGCGAGCTGGACCGGGTTACCCGCGCCGCCATCGGCGAGTCACGCAACGTAACCGACTCCCGGACGGCCGTGGCCGCCTGGGAGCGCGCGCTGGAGGCGCCGGCCTGGGATGGCACGCCGGTATGGGTCCACGCCGACCTGCTGCGGCCCAACCTGCTCACCCGGTAGTACGGCGGCTGTGCGCGCCGTACTACCGGGAGACCAACCCGGGATTCGCGGCGCTGGCCGAACCTACCGGGGCGGAGACCCTGGCTGGATAACCCAGCGTCGCCGACGGTGGCCCCGGGCGGGGCACCGCCATCAGAAGCGCCTGCTGCTCGCGGCCGGGGTCCACGCCGTGCGCGGGGCGGCCCGGCCGGGCCGGCGGGTCGCCCTCGGCCTGCAGCCAGGCCCAGGTGTCCGTCACCGTGTCCTCGACCGGGCGGCAGGTCAGCCCGGCCGCATACGCGGCGGGGACGTCCCCGGTGCGCAGCCCGGCCAGCTCGCCGTCCGCCGGAACCCAGACCGGCAGCTCGCTCGGTCCACGGCTCGATGCCGGCCCGGCTGATGATCTCCGGCGGCACCCACACCAGCCGGGCCGCCGAGCCGGTCGCCGCCTTCGCCGCTTCCAGCAGGCTGCGCATGGTGGCGTGACCGGGCCGGCTGGCGGCGTTGAAGGCCCCGCCGGTCCCCGCCTCGGCCGGCCGCAGCAGCCACGCCGCCAGGTCACGGCAGTCAATGTACGGCAGCGGCAGGTCCGGCGGCCCGGGGGCGAGCACGTCGCCGCCGCGCTCGATACGCCGCAGCCACCACGGCATCCGCCCCACATCCGCCCCACGATCTCGCAGGGGCCCAGGATCAGGCCCGCCCGGGCCAGCAGGGCCCGGCGGCCGAAGGCCCCGCCGCCGCGATCTCGCCGCCGCGCTTGGCGGCCGCGTAGTCATCGCCGTCCCCCGACGCGGGGCCGGCCTCGACGGCCGGCGCGCTCTCATCGGCGCCCGGTGGTATCGGCCACCGGTAGACCGACCGGCTGGATACATAGCTGTAATGACCGGCCCGGCCGGTGCGGAGCTGGGCTGCGTCCCGCACGGCGCACGGTGCGCCGCTCCATGTGCTGGGAGCGGCCCGGGTCCGCCCGGCCAGTGCGGCCGCTTGACGCAACCAAAAGGTTGCTATAGATTTATCGCAATCGGATGGTTGCGATATACGGAGGTTCCCTGATGACCGGGTCGCGGGGTGGTGCCAGGAGCTCGCCCGCCAGGCCGGCTATCTCCACGCCGCGGCCTGCCCCGGGGGCCGTCGCGGAGGCAGTCTTCGCCGCGCTCGGCGAGCCGGCCCGGCGCAGCATCCTCGGTGCGCCCGCGGCCCGCGGCCCGATGACGGCGGCCAGCCTGGCGGGCCTGCTGCCGATCTCGCGGCAGGCCATCGCCAAGCACCTCGACCTGCCCGCCGTCCCCGGCCTGGTGCTCACCGAGCCTGGCGAGCGCCGCCGGATCCGCTACCGCGTCAACGCGGCGCCGATGACGATCGCCCAGTCCTACCCTGCGGCGCTGGCCCGGGACTGGGACACCAAGCTGGCCCGGCTGCAGAGCGTGCTGGACACCCCGGCCGCCCAGCCCGGGCCGCTGCTCCGGACCCGGCCGTACCGGCGGACTGAGCGGGCAGGCCGCACCATCTAGGAGGAAGTCATGACAATCGAAGGCAAGGCCGTCCTGGTGACCGGGGCCAACCGCGGCATCGGGCAGGCGCTGGTCACCGAAGCCCTGAGGCGGGGCGCGGGGCGGGTCTATGCG
The DNA here is from genome assembly GCA_963829725.1 of uncultured Actinomycetes bacterium. Lineage (GTDB taxonomy): Bacteria > Actinomycetota > Actinomycetes > Streptosporangiales > Streptosporangiaceae > RYN-230. The sequence goes on from CAWHJW010000009.1 coordinate 367,791, forward strand.
GGCACGCGCCAGCCGATGGCCCACCCGGATGAGCGGGTCACCCCCCTGGCCCTGGACGTCACCGATGGGGCGCAGATCCAGGCCGCGGCCGGGAGAGTCGGGTCCCTCGATCTCCTCATCAACAACGCGGGCGTGGCACTCTACGATGACCTCAGCGATCGTGCCCAGCTCGAACAGCACCTGGCCGTGAACCTGTTCGGCACCTATGGCGTGACCCAGGCCTTCCTGTCGTTGCTGACGCGTTCCCGGGGGGCCATCGTCAACAACGTGTCGATGATGGCCATCGCCCCCCTGCCGCTCACCCCGGCCTACGCGATCTCGAAAGCGGCCGCGTTCAACCTGACGCAATCGCTGCGCGCTCTCCTGGCCGGACGGGGCGTGCGGGTGCATGCGGTCCTGACCGGCCCCACCGACACCGATATGACCCGGGGCTTCGACATACCGAAGGCCTCGCCGGAATCTGTCGCGCGGGCCATCTTCGACGGGGTGGAGAACGGCGAGGAAGAAATCTTCCCCGATCCCATGTCACAGTCCATGGCCGACAGCTGGCGCAGCGGCGCGGCCAAGGAGCTCGAGCGCCAGAACGCGGCGTTCGTGGCCGCTGAGCCGGTCACGCCATGAGCATGGCCAGGGACACGGTGCAGGTCTGGCACGGCCAGGCCGCCGCCACGGCCGCCGCGGTGACGGCAACGCTCGGGCTCGCCGCCGCATCCTGGGTCGTCGCGGTCCGGCAGATGAACGGGATGGACATGGGCGTGGCGACCCGGCTGGGCTCGTTCGCGTTCTTTGCCGCCCTGTGGGTGTGGATGATGGCCGCGATGATGCTGCCCGGCGCGGTCCCGGCCGTCGTGAGACGCGTCCGGGCCAGCGGCCGGGTGCGGGCCGTGCCGCTGTTCCTCGGGTCCTACCTCGCTGTCTGGGCCCTGGTGGGCGTCGCGGTGTATGCGCTGTACCGGCCGCACGGGACTGTCGCCGCCGGCGTGGCGGCGATCGCGGCCGGCGCCTACGAGCTCACGCCGCTCAAGCGGCACTTCCGGCGGCGCTGCCGGGAGGGCGCCCAGTCCGGATTCGAGTTCGGCCTGTGCTGTGCCGGATCGAGCATCGGGCTGATGCTCCTGCTGGTGGCGGTGAGCGTCATGAGCCTCACCTGGATGGGCGTGATCGCCGTCCTCGTCCTGGCCCAGAAGCTGCTGCCGCCGAAAGCCGTCCTCGATGTGCCGCTGGCGCTGGCGATCGCCGCACTCGGAGTCCTGATCCTCGCCGCGCCCGCGTCAGTCCCCGGGCTCACGCCGCCGATGTGAGACGTCATCGGTGGCGGGGGCACGCCAAGTCCTCGGTAACGACATCAGGTCCTGGCCAGTCCTGGCCACGACAAAGGAGAGAAGACAATGACCGCTCACAGGACCGGAACACGTGAAGAGTGGCTGGCCGCCCGGCTGGAGCTGCTGGCGGACGAGAAGGCGCTGACGCGGCGCAGCGACGAGCTCGCGCGGCGGCGGCAGGAGCTGCCCTGGGTCCGGATCGGGAAGGAGTACCGCTTCGAGACCGGCGAGGGAACGGCGTCACTCGCCGATCTGTTCGCAGGACGCTCGCAGCTGCTCATCTATCACTTCATGTTCGGGGCCGGCTACACGGCAGGGTGCCCGTCCTGCTCGGCGATCGCGGACGGCTTCGACGGCTCCGTCGTCCACCTGGCCAATCACGACGTCACCCTCTGCGCGGTGTCGCGGGCTCCGCTCGCGAAGCTGCAGGCCTACCAGCAGCGGATGGGCTGGAGCTTCCCCTGGGCGTCGTCGTCCGGCAGCGGCTTCAGCCACGACTTCCAGGCGGCGGTCACCAGGGAGGAGTGGGAGTCGGGGGCCGTCGAGTACAACTTCCGCCAGGCGGACTTCCGGCCAGCCGCCGGCCAGGACAGTTCCGGGCTCGACGAGTTCGCGTCGGGCATCGTCGGGACGGACTGGGCGACGTACCGGCGGGAAGGGCCCGGCGTGAGCGCGTTCGCCCTGGAGGATGGCATCGTCTACCACACCTACTCGGCGTATGCGCGCGGCCTGGACGGCCTGTGGGGCATGTACCAGTGGCTGGACCGCGCGCCACTCGGCCGCAACGAGGCCGGCTTCTGGTGGCGCCGCCACGACGAATACGGCAGCTAGCCCGGCACCGGCCCCGTCGGGCGATAATAGGCGGCGTGGACACCAGCCACCACAGCCTTGTCATCGCGGCTGCCGCGGCGGCCGGGCCGTGTCCTCCCGGCGAGGAGGCAGCCTGGGGCCGCCGGGTGCACGGCCTGACCGTGGACCTGCACCTGATCGCCCAGCAGGCCAGGCAGGACATCGACCGGCTGGAGTCAGCACGGACCTTCATCGCGTTCCTGGAGAAGGTCGAGATCGAGGAATCGAGCCGCCGCGGGCTGGTCACGTTGCGCCTGCCGTCGGGCGAGAGCGAGCCGATCCGCACCGAGCACGCGGACACCGACCGCGGGCGGGCCCTGATCGAGCGGGCCCGTTCCCTGGAAGGGCGCTGGGTGCTGGTCTACCGCTACAACGAGCAGAAGGCGGGCCAGCGGAACCAGTCGGTCCGGATGCTGGCCCACCTGATGGACCTCAGCGCTGACGCGGCCGTGCCCAGCAGCACGGCGAAGAAGATGGTGCTGCACGAGGCAGGCGGCGACGTGGCGCGCGCGCAGGAGGCGTGGCTGGCCGCGGGCCTGCCGGATGCTGGCCCGGTCAGCGCCGAGCGGCTGGAGCAGGCGCGCGCGGCGGCGCGGGAAGGTAACGCCTGAAGCGGGATTACAGGCACCCGGCCCGGCTGTGGCCTGCCGTGAAACTCGATAACAGTAAGAAGCTGATAACAGCAAGATGCGTGCGTGACCGAGCCAAGCCCTTCCCAGGTGCGGGTAGTTCTAAGGTCCGGGCCGGACCGGCCCGGTTCGAGCTGGTCCGATTCGGATCGGCCCGGACCATGTGCCGCCGCGAGGCAGCGCGGGAGCGCGTGGATAGCCTGACGCATCTTGCTGTTATCAGGTCAGCACCGGTATTATGGCTGGCATATGCCAGCCCCGGTAGGCCGTACTCCGGCCCGTGACGCTCGTGACGACTTCATCCGTCACCTGGCCGGCCGCCGGTTCGCTGCCAGCACCCGGCGGATCCGCAGGCATTTCCTCGACGAGTACCTGCAACACGCCCAGCAGGCCGCAGGTACCGTCGAGATCACGATCGCCGAGCTCCTGGATCCTGCGCGCCTCGACGCGTGGCTCTCCGATGCGGCCGCTGGCAGGACCCGGACCCGCAACACCCTCCGCGGTCGTGATGCCGCCGCCCACCCCAACTCGATGCGCGTGCGCATCGACTCCTACAACTCCTTCGCCGAGTTCCTCCGCCTGCCCGACCGCCGTGACAGCCAGCCGCCCGCCGCCGGCTACCGGCTGACCCCCGCCGATACCGAGCGCCTTCTGCACGACCTGGCCGTGCGCAGGCCCATCCACGCCAACGCCGCGACATGCCTGCGCACGGCCGCCGTTGCCGCGCTCGTCGCCGACACCGGCCGGTCCGTCCCCGAGCTTGCCCGCCTCGCCGTCAGGGCCCTGCACCTGGACGGCGAGGCGCATGTCGAGCTCGCCGGCGGCTCCTGCCCGCTAGGCGGCCCGGCCGTGCAGATCCTGACCCGGTGGCTCGGGGCCCGGGCGGCGATCATCGCCGAACTCGAGGGCAGCGATCCGGGCCACCTGTGGATCCCGACCAAGCCCGGGCGGCCCCGGGGTGGCCGCGACCCCGTGCGGCCCGGCCTCACGCCAGCGGCCGTCCGCACCCTGCACGCTGCCCACCGCAGCCTCGTCAGCCAGCTGTTCGGAGCCCCGCTTCGTCCCGGCGCCCTCCGCGCGTCAGGCCCGTCGCGTCCTTGACCCAAAGCGGCAGGGGTAACCGCGGGGGAGCACCGGGCGGGCCATGCTCGTGCGGCCCGGGCGCAGCGGCCCGATCACGCCCCGCTCACGCTCAGCCGGGGAGACCGGCTTCTGCTGGCTCCTCCACGTCACGCCGCTGGACGCCGCGCCCGAGCCGCCGAACCTGCGCCGACTGAAGACCGCGATCCGCGACCGGTGGGGCGTGGTCCCGCTGATGGACATGCTCACCGAGACCTGCCTGCGCACCGGCTGCCTGAGCGCCTTCACCCCGGTCGGCATCCAGAACCACCTGGACCCGCACGTGCTGTTCGAGCGGCTCCTGCTGCTGGTCTACGCCTACGGGACCGGGGCGGGAATCCGCGCGGTCGCCGCCGGGGACCACCCGCACACCGAGGACGACCTGCGCTACGCGCGCCGTCGCTACCTCACCGTCGACGCCTGCCGGCAAGCCGCCCGCGTCATCGCCAACGCGACCTTCGCCGCCCGGCAGGCCGCGCTGTGGGGTGAGGGGACGACCGCGGTCGCGTCGGACTCCACGCACTTCTCCGCGTTCGACCAGAACATCTTCACCGAGTGGCACTCGCGCTACCGGAGGGCGAAACGCGGCGTCCTGATCTACTGGACGGTCAACACGGTGGGGTCGATGGCCGTGCACAGCCAGCTGATCAGCTGTTCCGCCTCCGAGGTCCACGCGATGGTCGAGGGGGCGATGCGGCACGGCACCAGCATGGAGATCGAGCAGAACTTCGTCGACTCCCACGGCGCCAGCTTCGTCGGGTTCGGCATCACCAGGCTGCTCGACTTCGACCTGATCGCCCGGTTCAAGCAGATCAACACGATGAAGCTGTACGTGCCGGGCCCCGGCGGCCAGTACGCCTACCCCGCGCTCGCCCCGGCGCTGACCAGGCCGGTGCGCTGGGAGATCATCGAGAACAACTACGACCTCATGATGAAGTACGCGACCGCGATCCGGCTGCGGACCGCCTCCACCGAGGCGCTGCTGCGCCGCTTCACCTCCGAGACCACCCACCCCGCCTACGCCGCGATGCTCGAGACCGGCCGCGCCCAGCGCTCTATCTTCCTGGCCCGCTGGCTCCGCGACCGCGACCTCCAGCGCGAGACCGAGTCCGGCCTCAACGTGGTCGAGAACTACAACGGCGTCAACGACTACATCAGGTTCGGCAAGCGCGGCGAGCTGGCCTCCAACCGCCGCGAGGAGCAGGAACTCGGGATGCTGTGCCTGCACATCCTCCAGAGCAGCCTCGGCCTGGTCAATACCCTCATGATCCAGGACACCCTCGCGCTGCCCGAGTGGCAGGGCGTGCTCACCGACGCCGACCGGCGCGGCCTCACCCCGGTCTTCCACGCCAACATGACCCCGTACGGGGAGATCCAGCGCGCAGACGCGCCGGACCTCACGGCCTTCCGGCGGTCGCCACCTGATAATCCCGCCCAGCGCACGCCCGGCGGCCTGGCCTGGCTTCTGCTGGATCACCTTGGCTGCGCGCGGTCCTCGCCCTCGACGCCCAGGACGCGTCTGGACGGCGAGGACGAGTGGCGCGCGGCCTGGCGCGGTGCGGCTTACACTGCTTCCTGTACGTGATAACGGGCCGTTATCACTCCCACGGACGGCCCGGCGCCTGTGCGGTTCCGCCATGGGCCAGCCTCGGTGGACGTGGGGGTGCGTCTCCGCTTGGCAGCTGCGCACGTTACCGGTGTGGGGTCGTGGATCGGCCGCGGGTGCGGGAGGATGTGCGTAACAGTTTGCCGACGGCCCTAGTGCAGGCCTAGGGGTGTGTGATGGCCGAGTTCGTGCGGTTCACGCTCGATGACGGCTCGGAGGTGCTGTTCGAGTCCGCCGAGAGTGACCTGGTGGCGCTGCATGGCGGTCCGCCGGAGGTACGCGAGGGCGGCAAGTTGACCGCGCGGCTGCAGGGGGTGGCGGAGGCCGCGGAGGAGGTCGCCGGTTCGTTGCGTGCCCGGCTGGTGCCGGATGAGGTGAGCCTGGAGTTCGGGCTGAAGGTGTCTGGCGGCGTGAACTGGTTCTTCGCGAAGGCGCAGGGGGAGGGCACCATCAAGGTCACCGTGAAGTGGGCCGGGAACTCGGCGCCGGCCGCCCCGCCTGGAACCGGGCAGGACCCGGGGAAGGGATGATGTCCGGGGGCCAGGCCGCGGTCGCGGGGGCGACCGCGGCCGTGTTGGTCGACGGGCGGCGGGCCGGTTCGGCGGTGCTGGTCGGCTCCCGGTACCTGGTCACCGCCGCGCATGTGCTGCAGCGCCAGGACCCCGGCACTTTGGCCATGGTGGCGGTGGAGCAGGTCGAGCTGGAATTCCCGGCCCAGGGGCCAGGCGGGCAGCCGGGCAGGACGGCCGCGGCGCGTGTCGACCTGGGCCCGGCCGGTGCGGGCGTAGACATGGCCGTGCTGGACCTGGGTGAGGATCGGCCGGGCTGGCTTCCCGCGCCGGTGCCGGTGTGGCCGGCCGCGCGGCCGCCGGCCAGGGTGCAGGTGTTCGGCTACCCGCTGGCCGAGGGGCTGCTGAACGGGGTGTGGCGGCAGTTCGCGGTGGCGGGCCCGGCCACCGCCGGGGCGGTGCAGCTGGACTGGCTTGGTGACGCGGGCACCTTTCCCGGCCACAGCGGCGGGCCGGTCGTCGACGCTGACGGGCATGCCCTGGCTGGGATCTTGGTGGAAGGGGCCGAACGGGGCCGGTTCGACCGGTTCGTGCCGGTCACGCTGATCGCCCGGGTGTGGCCGGGGCTGCCCCGGCCCTGGCTGATGACCGGGGCCGATCCGGGTGAGGCGCGCGGCCACTTCACCCGGCGGGCCCGCGGGCAGCGCAGCGCCGCCCGCGGCGGGGACCTGTTCCGCGGCCGCCATGTCGCTCTCGACCGGGTCCGGGAATGGCTGGCCGCCGTTGAGCCGCCCGGGCAAGCATTGCTGATCACCGGGCAGCCGGGGGCCGGCAAGTCGGCGGTCCTGGCCCGCGCCGCCCTCAGCGTGGAGGCCGGGCATGGCGGGCCCGGGCTGGCCTTCCACGCTCGCGCCGCCACCACCGGCGACTTCCTCACCGCGCTGGCCGACCTGACCGGCGTGGCTAGGAGCGCCTCCGCCGATGAGCTGGTCACCAGCCTCGCTGACATGCCCGGGCAGCCGCCCATCCCGGTGGTCCTGGACGCCTTGGATGAGGCGGCCAGTGACCGTGACCGGCGGCAGATCACCGAGGCGCTGGCCGAGCTGGCCGTGCTGCCTTGGCTGCGGGTCGCCGTGGCCACCCGGACGATGGCCGTCGGAAACCCCTTTGCGCCGGGCGGGCTGCTGTCTTCCATGGGCGTGACCACCCGCGACGATTACAATCTCATCGACCTGGACAGCGACACCTACTTCGACCTCGAGGGCCTACGCCAGTTCGCCGCCGCGCTGCTCGCCCAGGACGGGATGGATCACCCTGGTCCGCCCGGCGCCGCCTGGACCCAGTACAGCGCCCGGCCCGGGGTATGTGACCGGCTGGCCGCCGTGATCGCGGAGCGGGCCGGGCGGAACTTCCTGGTAGCCGCGATGGCCGCCGTGCCGCTGTCTACCGCCCGCACAATGACCGACCCGGCCGCGAAGGGGTTCGATCCTGTCGGCATTCCGTCCGGGGTCGGGGAGGCGCTGAGCAAGTACCTGGACCGGCTGCCAGACCAACGGCGCGAACGCGACCGCGAGCTGCTCACGGCGCTCGCCTACGCCCGCGGCGCCGGGCTGGACGACCCGGCCTGGCTCGCCTTCGCCGCCGCCCTCGGCTATGACGCCAGGGTCGCCGATCTTGACGCTTTGCGCCGGTCTCCGGCCGCTGACTACCTGCTCCAGACCACGACGACCGAGCGCGGCGCCCGCCCGGTCACCCGGCTGTTCCACCAGGCCCTCGCCGACGAGCTGCTCGCCCCGCGGCACCAGCCCAGCGACGAAAGCGCCCTGCTCGACATGCTCCTCGGCCAAGCCGAGCACGTCGGCTGGCAGGACCGCTACCTGCGCGAACACACAGCCGAGCACGCCGCCGCCGCCGGTCGGATCGATCAGCTTCTGGAGGATCCGCACTACCTGCTCACCGTCGATCCTGCCCGGCTGGTGCCGCATCTCAGGACCGCACGATCCGCCTCAGCACAGGCCACCGCCACCGTATACCGGCAAAGTGCCCACCACCTGGCCCCCCTCGACCGGTCTGCGCAGGGCGCCAGCCAGCTCGAACTGACCGCCCACTACCTCGGCTGCCGCAGCCTGGCCGCCCGGATCGCGACCGCCGCCCCTGACCGGCCCTGGCGGACCCACTGGTCCCACGGTGGCCGGGCCACCGGCCACCAGGTCCTCACCGGTCACACCGGTTGGGTGCACGCGGTGGCGACCGGGCGGCTGCCGGACGGCACCCCGGTCATCGTCAGCGGCGGCCAGGACGGCACAGTGCGGGTGTGGCGGCTGGCTGACGGCACCCCAGTCGGGGAGCCGCTGCGCGGCCACGTCGGCCGGGTGCTGGCGGTGACGACCGCGGCGCTGCCGGACGGCACCCCGGTCATCGTCAGCGGCGGCCAGGACGGCACGGTGCGGCTGTGGCGGCTGGATGGCGGCGCGCCGGTCGGGGAGCCGCTGCGCGGCCACGCCGGCGCGGTGTGGGCGGTGGCGACCGGGGCGCTGCCGGACGGCACCCCGGTCATCGTCAGCGGCGGCCAGGACGCCACGGTGCGGGTGCGGGACCTGGCCGACGGCGCGCCGGTCGGGGAGCCGCTGCGCGGCCATACCGGCCGGGTGAGGGCGGTGGCGGTCGGGCGGCTGCCGGACGGCACCCCGGTCATCGTCAGCGGCGGCGGCGAAAACTTGGCCGCTGTGCGGGTGTGGCGCCTGGCCGACGGCGCGCCGGTCGGGGAGCCGCTGCGCGGCCACGTCGGCGAGGTGGTCGCGGTGGCGACCGGGGCGCTGCCGGACGGTACCCCGGTCATCGTCAGCGGCGGCGGCTATGACGACGGCACGGTGCGGGTGTGGGACCTGGCCGACGGCGCGCCGGTCGGGGAGCCGTTCACTGACCGCACCAGCTGGATGCACGCGCTGGCGGTAGGGCGGCTGCCGGACGGCACCCCCGTCATCGTCAGCGACGGCACGGACGGCACGGACGGCACGGTGCGGGTGCGGGACCTGGCCGACGGCGCGCCGGTCGGGGAGCCGCTGCGCGGCCACGCCGGCGGGGTGGTCGCGGTGGCGACCATGTTGCTGCCGGACGGCACCCCGGTCATCGTCAGCGGCGGCGAGGACGCCACGGTGCGGGTGTGGCGGCTGGATGGCGGCGCGCCGGTCGGGGAGCCGCTGCGCGGCCACGCCGGCGCGGTGGTCGCGGTGGCGACCACGTTGCTGCCGGACGGCACCCCGGTCATCGTCAGCGGCGGCGAGGACGCCACGGTGCGGGTGTGGCGGCTGGCCGACGGCGCGCCGGTCGGGGAGCCGCTGCGCGGCCACGCCGGCGCGGTGAACGCGGTGGCGACCGGGCGGCTGCCGGACGGTACCCCGGTCATCGTCAGCGGCGGCGAGGACGCCACGGTGCGGGTGTGGCGGCTGGCCGACGGCGCCCCGGTCGGAAAGCCGTTCACTGGCCACACGCGCCCGCTATTTTCGTTCACTGGCCGGGATGCGGGAGGAGGCCCCGGACCGGCCCGCCCAGTGAACGCCGTGGCGGTCGGGGTGCTGCCGGACGGTACCCCGGTCATCGTCAGCGGCGGCGAGGACGCCACGGTGCGGGTGCGGGACCTGGCCACCGGCACCCCGGTCGGAAAGCCGTTCACCGGCCATACCGGCGCGGTGAACGCGCTGGCGACCGGGCGGCTGCCGGACGGCACCCCGGTCATCGTCAGCGGCGGCGGCAGCTTCGACGCCACGGTGCGGGTGTGGCGGCTGGCCGACGGCGCGCCGGTAGGGGAGCCGCTGCGCGGCCACCGTGGCGTCGGCGAGGTGGTCGCGGTGGCGACCGGGGTGCTGCCGGACGGCACCCCGGTCATCGTCAGCGGCGGCGGCGTCTTTGACGCCACGGTGCGGGTGTGGCGGCTGGATGGCGGCGCGCCGGTCGGGGAGCCGCTGCGCGGCCACGCCGGCGCGGTGTGGGCGGTGGCGACCACGTTGCTGCCGGACGGCACCCCGGTCATCGTCAGCGGCGAGGACGCCACAGTGCGGGTGTGGCGGCTGGATGGCGGTACCCCGCTCGTGCCTCCGCTGTATCTACCCGAATCGGTACGGGGTGTCGCCGTTCACGGCCACATCATCGTCACTGCGGCCGGCGCCAACATCGCCGTCCACCAAGCACTCCCGCAACCCATGCACTAACGGGGCTTCGCCCCAGCCCGCCAAGCCATGACGTCGTGGCGGGGTGAGCGAAAGGGGCTCCGGCCGGAGCGAGACGGTGGCACTGTGTGCTCCGTTATGTGACCGCCGTTTGGCGGTAGGTGGCCTGCTGGCCTGTGCCCGACCGGAGCCGTGAGATGACGCTACCGCGCAGTGTGGCCGATGTCGTGTCCCGTCATGTGCTGTTCGAGATCGAATCGATTGACCGGATGTACTGCAACTTGTACGTGCCGCAGTTGCAGCGGGTGGAGGGGCTGCTGGCGTTCATCCATGGCCACCTGGGCCAGCCGATCGCGTCGACCTCGGTGATCGCCCCGATGAGCCGGGACTTCATCGCGCGGCTGGATGCCTTCGCCAAGGCGCAGGGCATTCCCCGCGTTGACTTTGCCCGGGGCCAGCGCAAGGACGACGTGATGCAGCAGTACCTGGCCGCGTTCCAGGCGGCCGGGCGGACCGAGGGGGTGCTGTTCATCGGGCGGGCGCAGGAGAAGAACACTGTGTTCCGGACCGAAAAGCGCCGTGCTGCGGACGGCAGGTCCTATCCGTGGATCGTGCGGACGACCTCAGTGGTGAACCAGTTCTACGTGCACTGCGTGGATGAGGACTTCGGGGCGTTCTTCCTCAAGTTCTCCTCGTATTTCCCCTATGGCGCCAAGCTGCTGGTCAACGGGCATCACTATGCCCAGGCCCGGGCCGCCAGGGCCGGGATCGGCTTCACCGCGCTGGATAACGGGTTCGCCGCCTGCGATGACGTCGCCGGGCTGCAGGCGGTCTGCGACTCGCTGACCGAGGACAAGATCGAGGCGCTGGCCCGCAAGTGGCTGGCGATCCTGCCGAACCCGTACTCGCCCGCGGACCAGGCCGCCGGGTACCGGTATGACATCTCGGTGCTGCAGGCGGAGTTCTCCCTCACCCAGGTGCTGGACAAACCGGTCTCCGGGCGGATCTTCTTCGACCAGGTCATCCATGACAACCTGGCCATCGGCCGCCCGGACCAGGTTGGCCTGGTCTTCGGCCGCCGCATCATCCGCAAGGGACCGCACGCCACCCCAGGCCGGTTCCGCACCCGGGTCATCACCGAGGGCGTCACCCCCAGCCTGCACGTCGACTATAAGAACTCGAAAATAAAGCAGTACCACAAGCTGGGCAAGGCGATCAGAACGGAAACGACCATCAACGAGACCCGCGACTTCGGGATCGGGAAACGGCTGACCAACCTGCCCGCACTGCGGCAGATCGGCTTCACCGCCAACCGGCGCCTGCTGGGCGCCCAGATACTCAGCCATGACCCCATCGCCGGAGCCGGCGCCCTTGCCCAGGTCACCGACCCGGTCACCACCCCGGCCGGCACCCGCGTGGCCGGGCTGCGCCTGACCGACCAGCGTTCGCTCGCCCTCCTGCACGTCTTGTGCGTCTTCCGCCTGCTGCCCAACGGCTTCACCAACGCCGACCTGCGCCGCCACCTGGCGCCCCTGCTCGGGAAGACTCCCGATCTCATGACCAGCGGGCAGATCACCTACGACCTCAGGCGGCTGCGGCTGCACGGGCTCATCGAGCGCATCCCGCACACCTTCCGCTACCGCGTCACCGACACCGGCATGCGCTCAGCGCAATTCCTCACCCGCATCCACGACCGGCTGCTGCGCACCGGCCTGGCCCAGATCACCGACCCCCGCCCGCCCACGCCCACGGCGCTGCGCGCCGCCGACCGCGCCTACCAGGCCGCCCTCGACGACCTCACCCGCCAAGCCGGCATCGCCGCCTGACCACCACGCGCCGCCAGCCCTCTATCCTGACCTGCAAACACAGGATTTGACTCAAAAATCACAGACCACCCCGCCCAAGCCCTCTACGTTCCGTCCGGGACTTCGCCCGGAAGGAATGGCCCCTTCGGGGCAGTCCGGCTGACGTGAGGTGCCACGGGATCTTACGGTCGGCGGGTGGCTGATGACTTCGCAGCGCGTTATGCGGGCCTGCTGGCCGGCTCGTATGACTGCGTGGACCGGATCGTGCTGAATGCCTACTACCCGATGGGGAACACGGCGGGCGGGTTCCGGACCTGGTGGCGGCGGCTGATCGGGGGCAGTGACGCCGACGCCGATGCGGTGCTGGACAACGCTCACCTGATGCGGCTGGCGGGGCGGTTCGCGCGGCGGGTCCGGGCCTGGGCCGCCGGTAACGCCGTCCCCGTGATCGACTGCCCGGCGGGGGAACGCAAGCACCTGATCGCGGAGGATTACCTGCGCACCCATTCGGTGGGGCCGGGCGTGTTCATGATCCTGGTGTCCAGGGCACCGGCGATGATCTGGGATGTGCGCCGGTCCGCGGACGGCACGGTGATCGGCAACCTGGCCCGCAAGCGCACGTACGTGAATCACTACAGCTTCCACATCATGGACTCCCAGTGGGGGCACCTGACGATCAAGATGGCCGGGCATGCGCCGTTCGGCGCGCAGGTCCTGCTGAACGGGCACGAGTATGTGGCGGTCGGCGCGCAGGGCGAGGGCATCTGCTTCACCAAGGAGGGCAACTGTTTTACTGGAACCACGGATCCGGCTGGCCTGGCTCAGATCGCAGACACCTTGTCGCAGGATGCGGCTGCAGGGCGGCTGAGCCAGGTCATCAACCGGTGGATCTACACCGCCTGCCTGGTCTTCGGCCTGGACCTGGCCGACCAGCAGCGGACCTGCTTCCTCTACGCCTACTCGGTCTACCAGGTCGAGTACAGCCGCAACCTGCTGTTTGCCTCCGGCCGGCAGATGCAGGACGTCTTTGACGCCGTGGTGGACCGGACCCGGTCCCGCCTGGATGTTCCCCAGGTGACCACGCTGTTCGGCGCCAAGATGCGCCCGCGCGCCGCCCGGGGCCGCCGGCCGCCCCGGCTGGAGGTCGTGATCGAGACACCTGCGTATGACCTGACCAAGTTCAAGGTCCACTTCGGGAACCTGACCTTGAAGGGCTATACCAAAGGCGAACGCGTCCTGCGGTTCGAGGGCATCGCCCACAACACCAAGGACCTGCGCTGCGGCAAGACGCTGGAGAAGTTCGCGCCCATCGTCACCCGCCTTAAGCAGATGGTGGAGGAGTTCTGCACGGCACTGGACTGCGTCGATATCGGCTTCATCCCCGACGGCCTGCTCGATGCCCTGCCCGCCGCCTGCCAGCTCGGCGGCACCCGCGTCGGCGGCATCGATGTGAACAAGCCCCGCAGCCGGGCCGTGCTCGCCGCCGCCCTCGCGCTGGCCATCGCCCCCGGCGGCTTCACCGTCGCCGACTTCGCCGCCAAGGTCCGCGCCATGACCGGGCAGGCCGGCTACACCATCCGCAACGCCGCCTACGATCTGCGCAAGCTTCGCGGCAAGCACCTGGCCGGCAAACCCGGCCGCACCCGCCGGTACCTCATCTCACCCGGTGCCGCCCGCATCATCAGCGCCCTGCTCACCCTCCGGGAAGATGTCATCGCGCCCCTCCTGGCCGGCGTCGCCGACCCGCGGATCCGCCGGACGCCCCGCCACTGGACCGAGATCGACCGGCACTACCAGGCGCTACGCCTGGAGATGATGGCCCTGTTCGCCGACATCGGCATCGCCTGCGGATGAAGCATCGACAACATTTTGTCGATCGTGTTCTCTCAAGCGCCTAGCGGCAGCGGTCCTGTACTGCTGGCTGCGGTCCTGGCCCGGCCGGGTCCTTGGCCGTGATCCGCTGGCCCCGCGTGGCAGACTTGACGGGAGGCGGACTGCGGCCGCAGGCCGCAATCGATTGCACCTCATCTCGAGGGAGGACGGATTGGCTACTGACGCAGGGGACACCATGACCCCAGCGGAGCGTCCGGCGGGCGTGCGGCCCCTCGGTGCCCCCGGCCAGATGGGAGTCGACTACGAGGAGCGCGTCGACTTCGGCCGACTGCGCGGGTACCGCACGGCGCGGGCCAGGGCGGCGCTGGAGGCGAGCGAGTGCGGCGCCTTCCTGCTCTTCGACTTCTACAACATCCGCTACACGACGCAGACCTGGATCGGCGGCGCGCTCGGCGACAAGATGATCCGCTACGCCCTGCTGTTCCGGGACCGGGAGCCGATCCTGTGGGACTTCGGCTCGGCGGTGCGGCATCACAAGCTGTACTCGAAGTGGCTGCCGGACGAGAACTGGAGGCCCGGGTTCCTCGGCTTCCGCGGCGCGGTCGCCCCCGAGGCGGGCCTCATGCGCGATGCGGTGACCGAGATCAAGTCGCTCCTCACACAGGCGGGGGTCGCTGACGCTCCGCTCGGCCTCGATATCGTCGAGCCCCCGTTCCTGTTCGAGCTGGAGCGGCAGGGCATCGCGGTGCGCGACGCCCAGCAGGCCATGCTCGACGCCCGCGTCATCAAGTCGCCGGACGAGATCATGCTGCTCAACCAGGCGGCGGCGATGGTCAACGGCGTCTACCAGGACATCGTCGACGTGCTCAAGCCGGGCGTGCGCGAGAACGAGATCGTCGCGCTCGCGAACAAGCGACTGTACGAGCTCGGCAGCGACCAGGTGGAGGCGGTCAACTCGATCTCGGGCGAGCGATGCAACCCGCATCCGCACAACTTCACCGACCGCATCATCCGACCCGGCGACCAGGCCTTCTTCGACATCATCCACTCCTTCAACGGCTACCGGACCTGCTATTACCGCACCTTCGGAGTCGGCAGCGCGACCGAGAGCCAGCACGATGCCTACTCCCGCGCGCGGGAGTGGATGGACTCGGCGATCGCCGCGATCAAGCCCGGCGTCTCGACCAACGTCGTCGCCCGCGTGCTGCCGAGGGCGGAAGACTTCGGCTTCTCCAGCGAGCTCGCCGCCTTCGGCCTGCAGTTCGCGCACGGGCTCGGCCTCGGCCTGCACGAGCGGCCGATCATCTCGCGGCTCAACTCGCTCGAGAACCCGGTCGAACTCCAGGCGGGCATGGTTTTCGCGATGGAGACCTACTGCCCGGCCTCCGACGGCATCTCCGCGGCGCGCATCGAGGAGGAGGTCGTGGTCACCGGCTACGGCACCGAGATCCTCACGAAGTTCCCGGCCCAGAAGCTGTTCGTCGCGAACAAGTACTGAGGCAAATCCACCGGCGACGCGTCCGGCCGGGGGCCAGGGCCTGCGCAACACAAGCTGCGCTTGGCGAACCTCTTCTTATGTCACCCTGCTGGGGTGAGTTCGGCCGCGGCCCGGATATGGCTCCAGCAGTGAGGGTCTAGGCACGATAGCGGGCCGCGAGCGCGGCTGCCCCGATTGCGACCTCAGTTTCTTCACCGGGGAAGAACTCGTCAAGAAACGATTCCGCGTCATATGAGTCAAAGGGCCTGGGTGGCGTGAGGTAGCCACGAAACTTTGCCCCGCGTCCGTCCTTGGCGGGCTGGGGCGGGTGCCGCGGCACGGCAGGCGCGCGCGAGTGCTGCCCGTGCCGCCGGCCCGTGCCGCGGCGTTCTTAAGGGTGCACTGCGCGGGGTGCTCGTGTCCAGCCCGGTTTCCCGCGGATGACGTGCGCGGCGGGGGCTTGGGGCCATTATGGGCGTGCTGCCTGTGTCGCCGGAATGATCCTGGAGCCTGCGTGCCCGTATATGAGTCTGGCGCTGGGGACGGTCGTGCGGGCTGGGTACTGCTGCTACGTGCGCGCCGATCAGATTCTGATTTCCCCGCTTCGTTCCCCGGGCAGTCTCACCGTTTCGTTTCCAGGGAAGGGCGTGGTTGTTCATGGCCAGGACGAGGAAGAACCCGGCATCGCCGGTGCCCGGCGATGCCGGCTCGGAGGTGACCGATGAGCCGGTGCAGGTGATCAGCCGGGCGGCGGCGATCGATGTGGCCAAGGCCTCGGGGATGGTGTGCATGCGGCTGCCGCATGGGTCCCGGGCGGGGCGGCGGGTCCAGAAGGTATGGGAGGTGACCGCGACGTTCGCCTCGGTCGTGGAGCTGATGGATCACCTGAGGTGCCAGGGCGTGGAGCGGCTCGTGCTCGAATCCACCTCCGACTACTGGCGCATCTGGCATTACCTGGCGGAGGCGGCCGGCCTGGAGGTGTGGCTGGTCAATGCCCGCGACGTGAAGCACCTGCCCGGCCGGTCCAAAACCGACCGGCTCGACAGCGTGTGGCTGTGCAAGCTGAACGAGCGGGGCATGCTGCGCCGCTCGTTCGTGCCGCCGGAGCCTATCCGCGACCTGCGGGCGCTGACCCGGCTGCGGGCGAACCTGACCCATGACCGGGTCCGGCACCAGAACCGGATCGAGAAGATCCTGGAGGACGCGCTGCTGAAGATCTCGGTGGTGGTCTCGGACCTGATGGGCGTCAGCGGCCGCCGGTTCCTGCAGGCCCTGATCGACGGCGAGCGCAGCCCCGCCGCGCTGGCCGAGCTCGGCGATTACCGGCTGCACGCCGGCAAGGCCGAGCTGAAGGAGGCCCTGACCGGCCGGTTCCGCGACATTCACGCCGTGGAGATCCGGATGCTGCTGGAGCTCATCGACGGCCTGTCCGCCAAGATCACCGAGCTGGACGAGCGGATCGAAGCCCACCTGGAGAACGTGCCCGGGCTGGGCGGGGCGTGCATGAGCTGCGGGCAGCGCGGCCCGGACGGGCCGTGCACCGGATGCGGCGAGCCGGTCCTGGGCGTCCTCGAGCGGCTCGATGAAATCACCGGCATCGGCCGCCAAGCCGCCCAGGTCATCATCGCCGAGCTGGGAACCGACATGACCCAGTTCCCGACCCCGGGGCACGCCGCCTCCTGGGCCAAGCTGACTCCCCGCGCCATCCAGTCCGGCGGCACCAGCAAGACCGGCCGGACCGGCAAAGGCGACCCCTACCTGCGCGGCGTGACCGGCGCCGCGGTCATGACCGCGGCCAAGACCGATACCTTCCTCGGCGCCAGCTACCGGCGCAAAGCCCGCAGGCGCGGCAAGAAGAAGGCGATCGTCGCCGGATCCCGCACCATCATCGAGGCCGCCTGGCGCATCATCGCCGGCCCCGGCTTCCGCTACATCGAGCTCGGACCGGACTACCACGACCACCACGACGTCAGGCGCAAGACCCGCGACAAGATCCGCCAGCTCGAAAAGCTCAACCCCGGCATGACCGTCACCCTGACGCCCCTGCCGGAGCCAGGCAGCGGGCAGGCGTCCGCCGCCTGACTCCGCCCTGTACCCCCCGGGGGGCTACTCGTCACCAGCGTGGATGGCGCGATCGCTTAACGCATTACCGCAGCTCACCCGCAGCCCCTGGCAGCCCGGCGCCAGAGGGTGGCTGAGGTATGCCCGAAGGTACCCCTCTGTTTCCGGTCAGTCAAAGGGCCTGGGTGGCGTGAGGTAGCCACGAAACTTTGCCCCGCGTCCGTCCTTGGCGGGCTGGGGCGGGTGCCGCGGCACGGCAGGCGCGCGCGAGTGCTGCCCGTGCCGCCGGCCCGTGCCGCGGCGTTCTTAAGGGTGCACTGCGCGGGGTGCTCGTGTCCAGCCCGGTTTCCCGCGGATGACGTGCGCGGCGGGGGCTTGGGGCCATTATGGGCGTGCTGCCTGTGTCGCCGGAATGATCCTGGAGCCTGCGTGCCCGTATATGAGTCTGGCGCTGGGGACGGTCGTGCGGGCTGGGTACTGCTGCTACGTGCGCGCCGATCAGATTCTGATTTCCCCGCTTCGTTCCCCGGGCAGTCTCACCGTTTCGTTTCCAGGGAAGGGCGTGGTTGTTCATGGCCAGGACGAGGAAGAACCCGGCATCGCCGGTGCCCGGCGATGCCGGCTCGGAGGTGACCGATGAGCCGGTGCAGGTGATCAGCCGGGCGGCGGCGATCGATGTGGCCAAGGCCTCGGGGATGGTGTGCATGCGGCTGCCGCATGGGTCCCGGGCGGGGCGGCGGGTCCAGAAGGTATGGGAGGTGACCGCGACGTTCGCCTCGGTCGTGGAGCTGATGGATCACCTGAGGTGCCAGGGCGTGGAGCGGCTCGTGCTCGAATCCACCTCCGACTACTGGCGCATCTGGCATTACCTGGCGGAGGCGGCCGGCCTGGAGGTGTGGCTGGTCAATGCCCGCGACGTGAAGCACCTGCCCGGCCGGTCCAAAACCGACCGGCTCGACAGCGTGTGGCTGTGCAAGCTGAACGAGCGGGGCATGCTGCGCCGCTCGTTCGTGCCGCCGGAGCCTATCCGCGACCTGCGGGCGCTGACCCGGCTGCGGGCGAACCTGACCCATGACCGGGTCCGGCACCAGAACCGGATCGAGAAGATCCTGGAGGACGCGCTGCTGAAGATCTCGGTGGTGGTCTCGGACCTGATGGGCGTCAGCGGCCGCCGGTTCCTGCAGGCCCTGATCGACGGCGAGCGCAGCCCCGCCGCGCTGGCCGAGCTCGGCGATTACCGGCTGCACGCCGGCAAGGCCGAGCTGAAGGAGGCCCTGACCGGCCGGTTCCGCGACATTCACGCCGTGGAGATCCGGATGCTGCTGGAGCTCATCGACGGCCTGTCCGCCAAGATCACCGAGCTGGACGAGCGGATCGAAGCCCACCTGGAGAACGTGCCCGGGCTGGGCGGGGCGTGCATGAGCTGCGGGCAGCGCGGCCCGGACGGGCCGTGCACCGGATGCGGCGAGCCGGTCCTGGGCGTCCTCGAGCGGCTCGATGAAATCACCGGCATCGGCCGCCAAGCCGCCCAGGTCATCATCGCCGAGCTGGGAACCGACATGACCCAGTTCCCGACCCCGGGGCACGCCGCCTCCTGGGCCAAGCTGACTCCCCGCGCCATCCAGTCCGGCGGCACCAGCAAGACCGGCCGGACCGGCAAAGGCGACCCCTACCTGCGCGGCGTGACCGGCGCCGCGGTCATGACCGCGGCCAAGACCGATACCTTCCTCGGCGCCAGCTACCGGCGCAAAGCCCGCAGGCGCGGCAAGAAGAAGGCGATCGTCGCCGGATCCCGCACCATCATCGAGGCCGCCTGGCGCATCATCGCCGGCCCCGGCTTCCGCTACATCGAGCTCGGACCGGACTACCACGACCACCACGACGTCAGGCGCAAGACCCGCGACAAGATCCGCCAGCTCGAAAAGCTCAACCCCGGCATGACCGTCACCCTGACGCCCCTGCCGGAGTCAGGCAGCGGGCAGGCGTCCGCCGCCTGACTCCGCCCTGTACCCCCCGGGGGGCTACTCGTCACCAGCGTGGATGGCGCGATCGCTTAACGCATTACCGCAGCTCACCCGCAGCCCCTGGCAGCCCGGCGCCAGAGGGTGGCTGAGGTATGCCCGAAGGTACCCCTCTGTTTCCGGTCAGATGAAGGCGACTGGAGACGCCGCGGCCGGCGGTCGGGCGGACTGAGCTGCCGGCAGGCGGGTCGCCGCGATCCGCATCACTTCCCGATACTCGTCAGGTGACCCGCCCGGATCCTCGACGCACGCCACCAGGACCGCTGTGTTCTGGGGCTCCACTACGAACAGCAAGCCGACCGGCACGTTGCCGGGAGCACCTGGCCGCAGCTCCATCATGCCAGGCGCCGGAAGGTCGCCATCCTGATCCTTGCGCCCGGAACCACCTTGGGATATCGGCGCAAAACCCGGAATCTCCCGCAGCAGCTCATCGATCTTTGCCAGCAAGCGCCGACTGGCAGCGGCCGGGTTTTCCCCCCGGCCGGCCGGATGAGAAGCTGGCGGCGCAGCTCGGAGAGCTGCTCCTGGATCCCCGCTTCGCGGGTTCGTGCCAAATTGGCCAGGTCCTCTCTCCCCATCCTGAGCGCGACGCCGCGCTGGCCGGCGAGCCTGGCCGCCATCTGCTCTAGCTGGCTGACCTGCAGCTCGACGCGCTTTCGCGAGGTCGCCACGTCGGCGGTACCACGGCGTACCTTCGGCAGGGCTGCCAGCTGGCGCTGGTGGGGCACGTCGAGGGCGTCCCCGCCGTTACCCGGTGGCCGGAGCACGGATTCCAGTGAGACGACCAGCGGCGGGCCGAGGCTCTCGCCCGCGTCGAGCATCGCCAGCATCGCCAGCACCGCCTCGCCGGTGAGGCGGGCCAGTTCAGGTTCGGCGGCCCGGAGGCCGGTGAGCCAGTCACGGATCTCGTTGTGCATCCGGAGCTCGTAGCCCATGACCGTATCCCCTCGGGCGTAGTACCTTAATGCACTGTGCTACCGGGCCGCCGTCATCTGCAAGGCGCCCGGACCGGTTGCCCGCGGGCCCTGGGGTGGTTCCAAGGCTGACCGGTTTGCACGGAAAGGCCGTCATCACCCATGTGCCTGCGGCCGGGGTAACTCCTGAGGCCGCGAAGTAGCGCGGCCGAAGCCAGCCACC
The DNA here is from genome assembly GCA_963829725.1 of uncultured Actinomycetes bacterium. GTDB lineage: Bacteria > Actinomycetota > Actinomycetes > Streptosporangiales > Streptosporangiaceae > RYN-230. Next base: position 388,325 of record CAWHJW010000009.1, read on the forward strand.
GCCTGATCGCGTGCGGCGGAAGAGGCATTCCGTGGTTGCATTGAAATGCGCAAAGGAGGGCAAGAGGTCGGCTGGGGGAACAGCATGCTCGCCATCTCGTTTAACAGCGTCCTTATCATCGCGGGGATCGCGGTCCTGATCCCCGTCGTGCTCGGCCTGCTGCCACGGCTGCCGGTGCCCGGTGCGGTACTTGAGGTGATCGCCGGCATCGTAGTCGGCCCCTCAGTTCTTGGCTGGGTACGGGTGGATGCGCCCGTGCAGGTCCTGAGCGAT
>CAWHJW010000010.1:0-684282 GCA_963829725.1 uncultured Actinomycetes bacterium
CGGCGCGTTCCTGAACCACCTGGAAAACGACCGCGGCAACAGCGTCCGGACCCGCAACGCCCGGCTGGCCGCGATCCACTCCCTGTTCCAGTACGCCGCGCTGCGCCACCCCGAGCACGCCGCGGACATCCAGAGAGTCCTGGCCATCCCGCCCAAGCGCTACGACAAGGCCCTCATCACCTACCTCACCGAGGAAGAGATCACGGCACTGCTGGCAGCCCCCGACCTTACTGCCTGGACCGGCCGGCGCGACCAGGCCCTGCTGCTGCTGGCCTGCCAGACCGGGCTGCGCGCCACCGAGCTCACCAGCCTGACCACCGGAGACGTTCACCTGGGGACCGGCGCGCACGTCAGCTGCCTCGGCAAGGGCCGCAAGCAGCGGATTACCCCCCTCACCCCCGCCACCGTCACGGTCCTGCGCGCGTGGCTCGCCGAGCGCGGCGGGCTGACCGCCGACCCGCTGTTCATCACCCGCCACGGCACCCCGCTCAGCCGCGACGCCCTGGAACGGCGGATCGCCAAGTACACCGCCATCGCCGCGAAGTCGTGCCCGGCCCTGCTCGAGAAAAAGGTATCGCCCCACGTCCTGCGCCACTCCGCCATGAGGCTGCTCAACGCCGGCGTCAACACCTCGGTCATCGCACTGTGGATGGGGCACGAAAATACTGCCACCACACAGGTCTACATCCACGCCGACCTGGCCCTCAAGGAACGGGCGATCGCCCGGACCGCGCCCCAGGACACTGCGCCCGGCCGCTACCAGCCGCCGGACGACGTGCTGGCATTCCTCGACGGGCTGTGATTATGCCGAACGCCCACGCCTGCCGGCGCGGGCCACCGCCAGCTTCCGCCGCATGGTCGGCATAACGGCGAGATCCGCATAAGAAGCTGAACTGCATTTCCTGCGCTCCCGCATGCGTGGCGGGATCCTGTCCAAGGCCCGCCGCGGCGAGCTGATCACGCCGCTGCCCATCGGGCTGGCATACGACGCCGCCGGCCACGCCGGCCCGACCCCGACACTTCCATCCAGCAAGCCGTGACGCACCTGTTCACCACCTTCGCCGCCACCGGATCCGCGCACGCAGTAGTGAAGACCTTCAACGACGCCGGGCTGCTCTTCCCCCGCCGCCACCGCAAGGGACCCCGCAAAGACGAGCTGGACTGGGCGCCGCTGGCACACTCGGCCGTGCTCCGCATCCTGCACAACCCCAGATACGCCGGGGTGTTCTGCTTCGGCCGGCACCGCGACCACGCCGACGGCGACGGCACCTACATCCGCCAGATCAAGCCCCGCGACGAATGGATCTCCTTCATCCCCGGCGCCCACCCCGGCTACATCACCGTGGATGAATTCGAGGCCAACCAGACCCGGCTCGCCGAATGCGCCGCCGCCCACGGAACCGACCGCAAGAAAGGCCCGCCCCGCGAAGGACCCGCCCTGCTCCAGGGCATCATCATCTGCGGCCGGTGCGGGCAGCGGATGACCGTGCGCTACCACGTCCGCGGCGGACAGCAGCTCCCCGACTACGTCTGCCAGCGATCCATGGTCGAGCACGCCGCCCGGATCTGCCAGGCCCTCCCCGGGGCAAGCCTGGACGCAGCGATCGGCCAGCTAATGATCGACACCCTCACCCCGCTGGCCGTCGAAGCCGCGCTCACCGTCGCAGCCGAGCTCGAGCAACGCGCCGACTACGCCGGCCAGCTACGTGCCGCCGCCGTCGAGCGAGCCCGCTACCACGCCGACCTGACCCGCCGCCGCTACCTGACCGTCAACCCCGCCAACCGGCTCGTCGCCGACACCCTCGAAGCCGACTGGAACACCGCGCTGCGCGCACTCCACGACGCCCAGGACGCCTACGACAAGGCCCAGAACGCCGCCACCGCCGATCTCGCCGAGACCCAGAAAACCCGCATCCGCAAGCTAGTCACCGACTTCCCCGCGATCTGGAACGACCCGGCCACTCCCCAGCGAGAACGCAAGCGCATCACCCGCCTGCTCCTCACCGACGTCACCGTCACCAGGAACGCGAAAACGATCACCTGCAACATCCGATGGCAGGGCGGGCAAGACCACAGCCTGACCCTGCCAGTCCCCAAAACCGCCTGGGAACTGCGCCAGACCGCACCGCACGTCGTCGAGGCAATCGACGATCTGCTGGACCACCACACCCACGCCGAGATCGCTGCCATCCTCAACGCCCGCGGCCACAGCAGCGGCGAAGGGCACCCCTTCCACACCCTGATCGTCCGTAACATCCGCGACGAATACGGGCTGCGCAGCCGAGAGCAGCGGCTCCGCGACGCCGGCATGCAGCGCGCCGTGGCGTGAGCGCGGGATGAGCGTGAGCAGTGCGGCGAACAGCGCCCGGTCGGTCCACGTCAGCCTCGGCCGTGCTGGCGTCTGCCGCTGCAGGACCGCCAGCTGGTGGCGCAGCAGAAGGATCTCGGCGTCCTTCCACGCCGGCGGACGCCTGGACAGCCGCAGCCATGCGGGTATCTGGACGGCGAGAAGGAACACGAAGCGCAGGCACACGAGACGCGATCATCGACGACCAGGATGCCTTACTGCAAGTCGGCAGCACCCTGATGACCTGCCTGTACGGGGTTTTCGGCAACCACAACACCCCGTTGTGGCCTGCGCCGTGGCGGCTCGGGTTGGGTCCAGATGATCCCGGCCCACCGGGCTCAGCGCCGGCGAGCCGCCGTCGCGCACCAGCCCCCGAGCCACCGTTGACCGCAAGGCTCCGCGAACTGCGTCGTGCCATCGGGGGCAATCGGCATTCGCCGCGTACACGCGGTCCGATAGGCCGGATCTGTCGGCGAAACGGACCGCAACCTGCTCGATCAGGTCAGTCTCGGTGACCTCACCGGAAAGGTCGGCCAACGCCACGAGTACGCGGTCAACCCAGACCACGGCCTCGGCGTTCATCGACGGTGCCCCCACAGCCCCCACCCCCTGTCCGTCGTCAAAGTTGAGCAAGACGCAGGACCCGCGCCGATACCGGCGGACCGCTACGCGGGGACCGTCGGGCGGCGTAGGGGCACCCGCTGAACGGGCTGCGCCGGCTGCCCCGCGGTGGGCTGACCCGCCGGGTCCGCCGCATGCAGCGAGCCCGGGGCAAACGTCATTATGGTGCCGGTGTTCCCCACCGACACGATCGAGGGGTACGCCCACTTCACCTTCAGCCACCCGATAATCGGGAACGGCTGGGTGTCGTCAACGTTCACCGAGGACCGCGGCAGGTTGTCCAGCGGAGTGAACGGCACCACGTGCGTGCTCACATCCGGGGCGGGCAAAGGGTGGTATGTCCGCACATACAGATCGGCCTCGGACAATCCGAATTTCGACTGGTACGCCTCAACGAGGTCGACGAGGACGCTCGTCAGCGTACCGAGATCCGTCGGGATCTGGTGTACGAGGTCGTCGATCTTGTACTTAACCAACGTGCTCGGCGGCTCAGGCAGCGACGGGTAGCCCACCGAGTTGAGCGCGAGGATCACCTCGACCGCGTTGGGGTCGGACAGTGATTGCTGCACCTGCACCCCACACGCCTTGTTGGTGGTGAAGCTGTAGCTGCACTCTAGGTGAGCCCGGCCCGAACGCGTGGAACCCCGGTGGCGGGGTCGGCACGGGGGGGCGCACGAGGAACGATACGAGATGGATCCCGTCGAACGGCTTGGGGAATATTGGTGGGTAGGCCCTGATATCGCCCAGCGTCTCGGAGATGTTTGTGAGGTACGACTGAAGCGACAGGTTCTTGCTGTTCCCGTCGGTGAACTTCTGCGCCGCCTGATACGGGCGGCTCCACAGCTGCAGGAGCGTGACCGCACTCGCGTCCGGATAGGTGTCGGCGTCCTGCGAGTTGACTGACCGCGCCCGCGCGAGCAGGAGCGGCGGGTGGATCTCGCTGTGGAAGGGGTCGTGGCCGGCGTCCACGATCCACCGCCCGTACGCCGCGACGCGATCCCCGACCTGCGCCCGATAGGCATCGGGCACCATCCCCGCCTCGACCTCCATCGGCAACGCGCCGTTGACCGGCAGTCCGATACGCCGGCCGTCGGGGAAAGCGTTCTTGATGTTGTCGTTAGGGGCGTTGGGGTCATGGTTGGCCTGTGCAAGCAAGCCCGCATACTGCGCGTCCGGCGCGATGCCGAACTCGAAATCGCCCCCGAACGGGTGTGTGAACGGCAGGTCAGCGCCGGAGAGATCGACGCCGACTGCGAAGCCGGCGACACCCACCTCGTCATCCTGCTCGACTGTCGGATTCAGTATGGACACCCACTCGAAGGGATGTTTGTCAGACCCGTCGTAGGTCAACCCGCCCGCGACCTGCGAGGGCCAGGTCGCCGACGATGTGTCATAGGCCGGGTTCGCCCAGTCATCGCCCTGGATCTTGCTGATGTGCAGCAGGTGGGGCAGCGGCCCGGGCGACACGACCGCCGGGCCGGGGGGTGGCGGCTGCGCCCGCGGGGTTTCCCAGTGGCCGGGCACGTACTGCCCGTTCACCACCGATCCGCGCGCCCACACGACGTGCGCCGTCCCGGTCCCGGTCGCGGGGTGCCCGGTCCTGTGGTCGTGGATCTGGACCACGACGTCTCTCTCGGCGGCGAACACCAAGACGTAGGAGATGGTGTCGCCCAGGCCGAGCGTCGTGAGGTCCGCGTGATCCTCCATGAGGTCCGCGGAGCGCCCGTACCCGCCCGCCTCATCGGCGTGCTCATAGATGAGTGCGACGAGCCCGGCGGGCACCTTGATCGAGGAGACCTCGTCATTGAGGTCCGCGGCGGAGAACAGCCGGTGCCCCCCGACCTCAAGGGTCTCGCTGCGCCCGCCGAAGTTAACGTCCTCGTAGATCGTCACGTCCATGGCGTGCCCCCGCTATCAGGTTTCGACGGCCTTCGCGCCGTCAAGGCGCCAGTGCCGACGCGCGACGACTCCAAGGACCAGTGTGGCGGCCGCCAGCACAATCGGGATGGCCCACTCGAGGCTGCCGTCACCGCGGTCCGGGTCGACGCCTAACGCCTCGATCCAGGTCGGCCAGATGGCCGCGAGCACGGCGAAGCAGCCCGCTGCGAGGGCGAAGGTGGTTTCCAGAGTTGAGCGCCGCGACGGCGGCCGGAAACGCTTCATCGGATCTCCCCCTAAAGGGGATGAGGTTGCCGTAAATCCTGCTCCGGCGTACCCCTCCCCCAAGCCCGAAATTAGACAAGAAAACGATAATACGAGCGCAAAGTATTGGTCAAGATGACGGCCCGAGAATCTCTCGGAGTAAGCCCTCGCGCGAGGGCTCCGGGGCGGGGATCTTCACTGCGGTGATGCGGGTGCTGGCCAGGACCGCGTCGAAGTTCTCGGTGAACTGCCCGGCGCGATGGGAGATAAGACGCGCGACGGCCGGGAGAGTCATGGCCACGTCCCGGGAGGTGGTGTATGAGATGACCACCTCGCGATCGGTTTCTATTTAAGCACTAATGGCCTCTATTGTCACTTCATTCCCGCTGGTTTCTGTGGTGTTTGCTGTTTTCCCGCGTGGGCGGGTTCGCCCTCGGCATCGAGGTCCCGGCCGGCAAGAAGCTGGAGTTCATCCCCGGGCACCTGATCAGGGACGCCGCGGGGCGGCAGATCACCGACGGCATCCTCGCCTACCGTGACGGCGAATCACTAGTCATCGCGCTCGTGTTCGAGGCGAAGGCAGGCAAGAGCGCGGCCCGGGAGCTGAGCTTCGCCCGCGGCGGCATCTCTCCCTCACCGAGGCCGAACGGGCCGAGCTGCGCGCACGTTGACCTGCATGTTCACCGGTCGTGAGCCGTCAACGTTCATGGCGACCTGCCGCGATCGCGATCGTGATTGTTGCTTTGGTCAGGCAGCCGGACCCGGTGAAGCGGGCGCGCTTGCTGAGGCGGGCGGGCTTCACCTGGATGGCGCTTTTTACCTTCTTCTTCGGGGCCTTCATCGTCGGTGACACGTTCCTCGACCCGGGTGGCTGGCAGGCCGCCAGGCTCGTTGCCGCGTGGGCGGTTCCGCTGGCTGGACTCGCGGCGCTGGCCTGGTATCGGCCCGGCTGGGCGATCTACGTCTTCGCTGTCCTGACCGCGGCAGTGACCGGCGTGAGCATCTGGTTCGCCGTGAACCCGCAAGGGTGGCGCTCATTCGAAAATCTGCACGGCCCCATCCGCGCGGTCATCACCTTCGTCCTGGTGGCCCCCATCGCCCTGCTCGGCCTGAAACGGACGGCTGCGGCCGGGGTCCTGCTGCTTGTCGTCGGCATCGTTCCGCTCGCTGTGTCCAGCCTGGGCAGCCTGCTGGGCGTCGCCTCACTGTCGGTGGTGAGCTCGGCACCGGTCATCACGGGGATCTTGTACCTTGTCTCCGCGCGCATCGCGGGCCGACCAGCGCCACCGGCTCACGCAGGCACCGGACCCGCGGAACAGCCGAAGGCGGCGTGATCACACTGGGCTAGGAGGCTTGACCCGTGATGCAGCCCGCCAGCGGACGTGCTACTGCGTTTCAGCTACCTGGGCTACTACACGTGGCAGCAGGTCGGCCGCTGGCTGCGCCGCAAGCACCACCGGGCCACCTGGAAGGACCTGCGCCGCCTGTACTACAAGGGCAGCGCATGGTGGCCTGCCTCGGAAAACAGGAAGCTGTTCAGCCCGGCGAACGTGGGAACGACCCGCTACCGCTATCGCGGAACAGCCATCCCGGCCCCCTGGCCGACCACGGGATGAGGAACCAAAGGCCCACGCGGGACCTGCGGAGCGTCCGGTGCCTGGAAACAGGCACGCCGGGTGCGGGAAGCGGCCTAGAAACGGGCCGGTCGATGAGACCGGAACCGCGCCCCGGGCCGACTTCACCGTCAACACGATCTTCCTCAAGCGCGTGTATGTGCTGTTCGTCATGGAGGTAAGGACCGTCACGGTGTCTCCGGGCCAAGAGTGATGCCGGTCACGCACGTGCTGGCAGACATGGTGCCGAGCAGGCTCCATCAGCAGGGTGGAGCGACGGGGTTCACGGCATAAGTAGCGACATATGAATCGGGCACCCACCCGTCAGGATCGACAATTCGATCCCATACATTGTTGCTATCGGTCGGACCGATCGCCCGCGGAGCTGAGATGACAGGCCCCTTGGCGATGGCGCACTGAAGCCTGACTAATGTGCCTGCTGCAAGTTCGTGGATGGTGTGTGCTGTTAGAGTTGATTGCTCCCGAACGGGAACACTGCGCCCTTCATCCGCTATTACAGCGTATGGTCCCGATGATTTTGTCGGGAGGTTGATACCCGGGCTCGGGTTTCTGGTGGTTCCCGTACAGCCGGGCGCTGTTGGCTCCATAGCTTAGGTTGATTTTGGTTTGCCCGGTGTGTCGCTGCCGGGTGTTTTGCCTGCTGGCCGGCATGATCGCGGGGTATGACGCAGACTGGTGTGGTGGCTGAGGGCCGGCTGAGCGACTGGATCTCCCTGGGCGTGCTGGCGTCCTGGGTGCCGCGGGACGCGGTCGATGACGCGGTCGGGGCGGCGGGCAGGGGCGCGAAACGCAAAGGCGGCAAGCTCCCGCCGCACGTGATGGTGTATTTCGTGATGGCGCTCGCCCTTTTCGGCGACGAGGACTACGAGGAGACCTGGACCCGGCTGTCGGAGACCCTCGCGGACTGGGGCTGCTGGGATCCCGCGCAGGGCACGGTGACGACGGGCGGGCTCACGCAGGCCCGGCAGCGGCTGGGGCACGAGCCGGTGAAAAAGGTGTTCTCGCAGGTCGCGGTGCCGCCCGCGACGGAGGACACGCCGGGGGCGTTCCTGGGGCCGTGGCGGAAGATGAGCATGGACGGGCTGGAATGGGATCTCCCGGCCACGGAGGCGAATATCGCCGCGTTCGGGTTCCCCGGCACCGGCAAGGATGGCGCCCCGGCGGCGTTTCCCAAGGCCAGGGCGGTGACGGTCGGCGAGTGCGCGTCGCACGCGGCGGTGCTGGCGGCGATCGGCCCGTGCGTGTCCAAGGGCAGCGGCGAGCAGTCCCTGGCTCGCACGCTGTACCCGCGGCTGGAGCCGGACTGGCTGCTGATGGCCGACCGGAACTTCTATAACTGGCAGGACTGGTGCGCCGCGGCGGACAGCGGGGCGGCGCTGCTGTGGCGGGTCAAGGCGGACCTGCTGCTCCCGCCGCTGGAGTTCTGCCCGGACGGCTCCTACCGGTCAGTACTGGTAAACCCGAAGGTCAGGGGCAAAGCACGGGACAAGATCCTGGAGACCGCCCGCGCCGGGGATGACCTGGACCAGCAGAAGGCACGGTACGTGCGCGTGATCGAGTACGAGGTCCCCGACCGCGAGGGCGACGGGAAACACGAGATCATCGCCCTGATCACCACCATTACCGAGTTCACGGATGCGCCCGCGGCTGTCCTCGCCCGCTGCTACCACGAGCGGCAGGAGCACGAGACCGGGAACAAGCAGCTGAAGACCTACCTGAGAGGACCGGGGAAAATTACTCAGGTCCGGATCGCCGGACATGGTGCGGCAGGAAATCTGGGGCTACCTGCTCACCCACTACGCCATCAGCGCCCTGATCTGCACAGCCGCCACCAGCGCCGGCATCGACCCCGACCGGGTCAAGTTCAAGAGGACCGTCCGCATCATCCGCCGCCGGGCCGCCGACCCGGCTTTTCCCCCTGACCAGCGCCAGCGCATCCTCGCCCGCGTCATGGCCGGCATCACTGACGCGAAGCACCTGAACAAGCGGCGGGAGCGCAGCTACCCCCGCGTCGTGAAGCGCGCCCGGCACAACCACTACCCCGTCAAGAAACCCGGCCAGCACGGCACCCGCCACGACGCCCCGCCCGCCATCAAACTCGCCAGTCCTGTCCTGAGCAGGGAAAAGATCAGCGCCGCAGCATGATCAAAATAAGCTAAGTGGCATTGGCTGTTGGCTTGACGGCTCCCGTGGAGACGAAGTGGTCGTTAAGCCAGCCGTGATCCGTGTAATCCCACAAGGCGTTCTTCGTTCCAAACGAAAGCTGGTTCTCCGTAAACTGTACAAATCACCCGGACGTGCGCGTTTGCACTGATGGTGCGTACCACCACATAGCCTTGAGTAGACGGGCCCGCATAGGCATCTGTGGTACCAGCCCCTCCTGTGATCACTGGCACAGTTGGGCCTTGATTCGCCTGCTGACGCCCTTGGCTGAAGATGGCAAATCCACCGACGCCGATCACGAGCAAGCTGGCAGCGACGGTTATGGCTTGAGAACGCGGGGAGCCAGGCGCCTTCTTGGTGATTGATGCTGGGACCGGTTTTTTCGAGACTCTGTGACCTCCAGGATGCGAAAGGTCGTCAACTGTAACCTGCTCTGTCGATTGGCTTTCGGCTGGCGTAGCAGTTTTTGGGTTCACTGTCGGTCGGCCTGTCATCGCGCAGATGATGCAGGCCAAACCGGCAACGAAAGCGATGAGGCCGAGAAATTGGAATGTCTGAGACCGTGGGGACATAGTCAAGCCAAGCGTGAATAGCGTGGTGCCAGCGGCGGCAAGGACGCCCCCGGCTGCATACCAGCCGCTCTGTCGCCCGCTATCATCCTGCATGCTTCAAGAGCATATGCTAAAATTAACCCTTAAATTTGGCTCCCGCATCATAGAAAATCGTAATCAAGCCAACATTCTCCGCTCCGGCGCGCCTGCCGGGCAACGACTTCTCCGCCCGATAGAAAGGAGGTGTTAACAAAACTTTCACGGAACGGAGAAGCCGTTGCGTTACGATGGTATGTCAGGCCTTGACTCAGAGCAACTCGACGAACTTGTGGGGCGCATAGAAGAACAGCTCGACGAGCCCTGGGATAAGGGAATCGGGCGCCCGAAAGACCTTACCTTGCGGGAAGCGGCCGTCGTAGCATCCGGCTACATGCGGCAGAACATCATCCAGAGAGTCTGGGCGGAAATCTTCGACACGTCGCAGCCCGTAATCTCTCAGATCGTCAAGAAAATCACGCGGCTCATCGATGCCGTCACCGAGGAGGACAGGCCGACCGCGGAGCAGGCCAGGGAAGCCGTCGCGCGAGAGCAGACGGTGCTGGTAGACGGCTTCCTGGCGCCCACCTGGTCCTGGCGCGACACGCCCGAACTCTGGTCGGGAAAGCACAAGACAACAGGTTTCAACGGCCAGGCTATCGCGAGCCTGCGGGGTGATCTCCTATTCGTTTCGGAGCCAGTCACCGGCAATAACCATGACATGACGGCGCTTGCTGAGACCGAAACGGCTGACATCATGGCGGCTGCTTTCAGCGGCATCGGCGACAAGGGCTACCAGGGCTCGGGCTTCATTACCCCGTTCAAGAAGCCACGGGGCGGGGAGTTGCTTGACTGGCAGAAGAAATTCAATGCCGATGTAAGCAGGCTACGCGCTCCGGTTGAGCGCGCAATCGCGCATCTCAAATCCTGGCGCATTCTCCACACCGATTACCGGCGACCACTCCGTACGTACGGCACGTCTTATCGCGCCGCCATAGGGCTGTACTTCTTTAAACTGAATTTTGAAAAGCCTACTAGTGTCGGGTGTTGAGTAGTCGGCGCGGAGCGATGGCCCAATGCCATGGCAAGACGGGCTCGGGCACTGTTGCGTTGGTCGATCGCGGGTGGCCTGCGGGGTACCAGAACTGGGCCACTGACCGTCACCTGGGCTTCTGCGCGGCCCGCTCGTATTCGTTGATGAGGCCGCCGAGGACGGACCGTCGCCTGATCCGCTCCTGGGAGAGATCGGCGGCGGGGTGGTCAGGCCGGGGCGGGTGCAACTGGCGGCTGCGATGGGGTCGGCGTCCGTTGTAGTGGGCCTCGTATTCGGCCATCACTGCTTGCAGGTGCCGTTCGCCGAAGATGAGCATCCGGTCGGTGACCTCGGTCCGGGCGGTGAGCACGAATCTTTCCGCATAAGCATTCGCGCGAGGACTTCGGGGCGGGATCTTCACGGCTTCGATGCCCGCGGCGTCCAGGACCGCGTCAAACGACGCGGTGACCTGCCCGGCCCGGTCGCGGACCAGGAACCGGAAGGCCGCCGCACGGTCGCCCAGGTCCATCAGGAGGTTGCGGATCTGCTGGGTGGTCCACGGCCCGTCTGGATGGGCCGTGACCCCGAGGGTGTGCACGTAGCGGGAGCCGACCTCGATGACGAACAGGCAGTACAGGCGTTGGAGGGTTACTGCTCAGTCCACGTGGAAGAAATCGGCGGCGAGCATGGTCGTGGCCTGGGTGTGCAGGAACTGCCGCCAGGTCGTGTCGGTGTGCCGGCTGGGCGCCGGCGGGATCCTCAGCGCTCTGAGGACGCGACGGATCGTGGGGGCTCTGACCCGGTGACCGAGCTTGAGCAGCTCGCCTTGGATCCGCTGGTACCCCCACGAGGCGTTGTCGGTTGCGAGCCGCTCGATGACCGCGGCGATCTCGGCGCTGACCGGCGGCAGGCCTCTCCGGTTCGGGTAGGTCCACTTCCGGGTGACCAGGCGGCGATGCCACCGCAGCACAGTGCCGGGCGTGACCAGGCGGTGCATCCTCAGATGCCGCGGCAGGAGCCGGGTCAACGTGGCGAAGATCGCACGGCCGGCCCAGTCCAGCCGGGGCCGGGGGCTAGTGCGGCGCAGCACGGCGACCTCGTGGCGCAGGACGAGCAGCTCGATGTCCTTGGATGCCGTTGAGCGGCCGAGCAGGACCAGCCAGCCACAAAGCCGGATGAAGATCAGGTACAGCAAGCGAATTGACACGGCTGATCATCATGCCCGAGAGCCAGATCGCTCCCGGATGCGCAGGTCACATCCACTGGCCGACTTTTGATACCCCACAGGAGGCGTGATTCATGAATATCGCCTGGTGGCATAGGTTCTCGGCACCCACAACATGATCGATGATCATCACGGGCGGGGCGTCGGCGAGCAACCCTGCTGGTCAGAGCGGTGGACGGGATTCTCGGCACGCACAGGCTCTGAACCGCTCGCCCCCCCGCGAAGACTCACCCCAAGGTCCCGGTATTACATGATTCGGCGCTTCAAGAAACAGTCACTCTGGCTTATCTTGACTTCCTGTCAACCGTCGGCGACTGCTCCGCCGGAGGACCACGACGGAGCGCCCGGCCACCAGACGAGACTGGCCGCTTTTCCAGGCTTTCCTCTGTCGGCTGGGCGCCGAGGTGTCAAGGATTGGTTCCCACCACCCGGCCCATTGTTCAGGAAGTATCCATTTGACGGCCTTGTAATGGGCGTTGAACAGCAGCAGGAAGGAGTCGTCGGTCACCCGCTGGCCACGACGGTCGCGGTCCGCGATTGCCCTGCCGTTGAGGAAAAGGCCGACCGATAGCGCAAGCCCGGCGTCCCAGTCCTCGCCGCTCATCTCGGACCCGTCAGGCTTGCACCAGCCCAGCTCGACGGAGCCTCGGACAGCATGGCCCTGGACGTAGCGCCGCCGCCGGAGCACGGGATGTTCCCGCCGCAGCGTAATGAGGTGGCGGGTGAAGCCGAGCAGGTCCTCGTCGCTCCGTCCCCAGTCATGCCAGGAGATCTCGTTGTCCTGGCAGTAAGCGTTGTTGTTCCCATCCTGGGTGCGCCCGGATTCGTCCCCGCCGAGCAGCATGGTGGCCCCCTGCGACAATAGCAGGGTGGCCAGGAAGTTGCGCTGCTGCTTCCGTCGCGTCCTGAGGACGGCTTGGTTGTCTGTGTTGCCCTCGGCGCCGCAGTTCCATGAGCGGTTGTGGCTCTCGCCATCGGTGCCGCCTTCTCCGTTGGCGTCGTTGTGCTTCTCGTTGTAGGAGACCAGGTCGCGCAGGGTGAACCCGTCGTGGGCGGTGACGAAGTTGACGCTCGCCCCCGGGTGTCGGGTGTCGGCCTGGTAGAGGTCGGAGCTGCCGGCCAGGCGGCTGGCGAACTCGCCGAGGGTGGCGGGCTTGCCCCGCCAGAAGTCCCGCACGGTATCGCGGTATCGGCCATTCCACTCCGACCACAGGGCAGGGAAGTTGCCCACCTGGTAGCCGCCTTCGCCGAGATCCCACGGCTCGGCGATGAGCTTGACCTGTGAAACGACGGGGTCTTGCTGGATGAGGTCGAAGAACGCGGACAGCCGGTCAACCTCGTGGAACTGGCGGGCCAGTGCTGCGGCGAGGTCGAAACGGAACCCGTCAACGTGCATATCGGTCACCCAGTACCGCAGCGAGTCCATGATCAGCTGAAGGGTGTGCGGGTGCCCGACGTTCAGGCTATTGCCCGTCCCTGTCGTGTCGTAGTAGTAGCGGCGATCGCCGGTGACGAGGCGGTAGTAGGCCGCGTTGTCGATACCTTTCATCGACAGAACCGGGCCTAGGTGGCTGCCCTCGGCCGTGTGATTGTAGACAACATCAAGGATCACCTCGATACCTGCTTCGTGCAGCGCCCGCACCATTGTCTTGAACTCGGCGACCTGCTCGCCCCTCTGGCCGCTGGCGGCGTATTCATTGTGCGGGGCGAGGAAGCCGATCGAGTTGTAACCCCAGTAGTTCCGCAACCCGCGCTCGACAAGATGGGCGTCGTGCACGAACTGATGGACGGGGAGCAGTTCCACTGCAGTGACGCCGAGCCTGGTGAGGTATTCGATAGCGGCGGGGTGAGCCAGGCCGGCGTAGGTTCCCCGCTGCGCCCCGGGGATGTCGGGATGCCTGGCGGTGAAGCCCTTGACGTGCAGTTCGTAAATGACCGACTCGTTGAGCGGGACATCTGGGGGCCGGTCGTGACGCCAGTCAAAGAACGGGTTGTGGACCACTGCCTTGGGCACGTGGGCGGCGCTATCGTCGTCGTTGAGGGAGTACTCGTCGCCGAAGGTGTACGGGAAGCAGGACTGATCCCAGTCGACCTGGCCTTCGATAGCTTTGGCGTAAGGGTCAAGAAGCAGCTTTGCGGGGTTGCAGCGCTTACCCTCGTCCGGCGCCCATGGCCCGCTCACACGGTAGCCGTAGCGCTGCCCGGGCCTAACTCCTGGCAGGTAGGCATGCCAGCAGAAGGCATCGACCTCCTCCAGTCCGACCCGCTGCTCGGCGCCGCCGTCATCGAAGAGGCAGAGCTCAACCCCTTGTGCGACCTCCGAGAACAACGAAAAGTTCGTTCCTGCACCGTCGTAAACGGCACCAAGCGGGTAGGAACGACCTGGCCAGATTTCGATGACCTCACCCATGTGGGGCAAGTCCTGATCTCGGCCCGTGTCGTGGCGGCGCAGCATGGGTCATGGCGCGCGTGCTCCCGTCAGGACGGACGGTACCGGGCGCGAGGCCAGGCAGCGCTCCGTCCGGTCCAACCCGAGGTTCGGACGCGGCACGGCGCCACCGGCAAGCTGGCCCGGAACCCAGCTTCCCATCCCCGATGTAACTGGCGGCCCATGATCGTACGCGGCAAGCGGTAAGACAACACAACTGGCAAATCTTACCGCCTTGCGATCCTTGGCATGACCGCGGACCGGCGGCGACGATCGCCGCAGGGCCACCTGGACCGTGATGCGGTCCGTCCACGGGTAGCGGGCTGCGTTCTTCAGAATTCAGAATGTGTAATTGAGGCCGAAGTTGTTGTCCCAGTAGGTGGTTCCCGCGACAGTGTAGAATGCGGCGAACTGACCGGCGGTACCTGCGCCGACCGGAACTGTAACATTCCACAGCTCAGCATTGACCTGATGCGGGCTCACGGCTGGCGGAAACGACCGCGTATAGCTACCAAACGCGTTTTGGAAAGTTACCCAGTTATTGGTGGTATAGACGAGGGCCACCTGCTTCGCGAAGGCAAGGTTCTTTACCAGGACGTTAACGTTCAGGTTGCCTGCCCCATCGACTACGAATTCGACGACGTAGACGCTAGGACTGATGACAACGGTGTTAACACCATCGCTCATTTCCGTCGCCGCAATGTCCAGCGCATAGTTAAAGCCCGCGTTGTTGTCCCAGTAGATGTTTCCTAGGGCCTGGTACTCGACATCGAACTGGTCTGGTGGCAGTCGCCCTTGGTGTCCCACCCAGACTTCAAGATTGCCTGGTACCGAGCGACTGTAGCTGCAAGGGCTGAAGCTCCACGCGCCCGTGCTGGCATCGCGACCCCATATGCCCACCATCTTGGTGAAGTCAAGGTTCTGCACTACCACAGAGAAATTCGCAAAGGGGCTAAAACTACCCGTCCCCGTTGGAGTCATACCGGCTTCCGCATGCAATAATGCGACAGCAGCCATAATGACACTCTCCTATTGTCACTGCGTCAGCTTTGCCTTGCGGCAGCCTCGGAATTTATTGTGCAGTCTCCACAGGCGGACTTGCCAGAAGTATAAAGTAAGCAAGTAAGAGCTGTCAACTAGTGGGACAGCATCACCCACAAACGCGCATGTCCGCCACTTATTAGTGGGACCTGAGAGATAGGCAGTGTTGCGTTGGCTGATCGGTGAGCATGACAGAGTGCGTTGACGAGAATTATTGACTGGTCAGATGGTCACCGTTAGCTGGTCGAAGGCTGTGCGGATCCGGTGGGGGCGGGGACGTCGGTGGCGAGTTCATGGTGGCCGCGGCGGAGATTCTGCATGAACGCGTGACCCGCGGCCAGGATCCGCGCGGACCGGTGGCGCTTCAGGCCGCGCATCGGCCGCTGCCTCGCTTTCAGTCGGCCGTGATCAGTCTCGACCGGGTTGTTCGCGTGTTGCTCGACGGTATGCAGCGCTGAGGGGATCAGCTCGTCCAGGACCCGCGGATAAGCAGCGGCCGGTCAGTCGTGACCTCGGCCGGGATCGTGCCCGCGCGCAGCGCGCTGGTGAAGAACCGGCGGGCCGCGGCCAGGTCACGGCGATGGGACAGCAGCACGTCGATGACCTGGCCGTGCTGGTCGATCGCCCGGTAGAGGTAGGTCCACCGGCCTATCCCGGTAAGACAGGCCATAACGCAGGTAGTTGGAATAGACACGGGAAATTGGGATACCGAGTGCACCGGCTGGTCGCCCGTTCCAGCCGTCTTGCGTTGGTCGCTGACGCTGTATCGCGAGGATCTGCATAGTATCAGGGCCGGGGCAGCGAAAGTGATCCGCTGACGCTCGCGGAATATGTCACGCAATATCCGAAGATCTTCGTGCGATAGTGCGTCAGCGTGGCGGCGAAGGTGCCGGTGCCGCTACCGGCTGAACGAAAGCCCACGTCGTGCAGTAGACCCTTCACGGCATATCGCTGGTTGACGCACCCGGTGAAACCGGACAACTGCCGGACTGTGCCTCCGGTGAAGTCACCGGTGACTGTCGTGAGCCTGCCGTGCCGGTAGGTAGCGAGGTGAAAGTCACCGCCGGTAACTCTGGCATGGGTGCCCAGCCGGGTGTGGTCCACGGTTGCCGACCAGGCGCCGGGCAGAGCGCCCGACGCGGTGCCGGCGAAGCGGCCCTGTGTCAACGTCGCGGTGTACTCGAGGCCGTGGACCGAGTCCGAGTACGTCGTTGCCGTTGCCGCCATCGCGGAAGCGGGGGTGACGACTAGTGCCCCCGCAGCGGCCAAGATCGGGACCGCCCTTCCAAACCAGCGCATGATCTGCCCTCCTCCAGTCGGCACGTGACCAGCAGCCCTGGAAGTGCTACGGAACGTATCCTGCCGGTAAAGCGCAGCCGCGGCCGAGCCCACCGGCAGCGCTGACCCGCCGCTCGCACCGCGGCCGGAACCACGCCGACCGTGTACCGCTTCAATACCCATCGCACGGCGTCTGACCTTAGGATTCATGAGATTGGCTACGCTGCCCGGTAGTACTCCTTGATCACGCCTCCGAGCACCCTGCGTCGCTGAACCGGCAAGTCCAGCGGCGTTGCTCCTGCCCGAAACCTCATCCGTGCTGGTCGGAGCCGATGCATGCGTGAGGCCGATGTTGCGCGCGATGGCGGCCAGCAGGGGGCTCGTGCGATCGGGGAACGCCGTGGGGCAGTGTTGTATTGGCCGATCAGTGCGCATGACAGAGCGCGCTGAGGAGAATGACCAGCTGTCAGGTGGCCATCGCGAGCGGGTCGAATGCTGCGCGGATCCGGTGGCGGGCGGGGACGTCGGTGGCGAGTTCGTAGTGGCTGCGGGGGAGGTTCTGGACGAAGGCGTGCCCGGCGGCCAGGGTCCGCGCGGACCTGTGGCGCTTCAGGCCGCGCATCGGCCGGAGCCGGGCTTTTAGCCGTCCGTGATCGGCTTCGACCGGGTTGTTCGCGTAGCGCTCGACGGTATGCAGCGCTGAGGGGATAAGCTCATCCAGGACCCGGGGATAGGCCGGGGCGCGGTCGGTGGTGACCTCGGCCGGGATCGTGCCCGCGCGCAGCGCCCGGGTGAAGAACCGCCGGGCCGCGGCCAGGTCACGCCGCTCGGACAGCAGCACGTCAATGACCTGGCCATGCTGGTCCACGGCCCGGTACAGGTACGCCCACCGGCCAGCGACCTTGACGTACGTCTCATCGGCGAACCACCGATCCCCGGGAACGTGGCGGCACGGCCGGGCGGCCCCGGTGAACTCCGCCGTGAACCGCTGCACCCATCGGTAGATGGTGACGTGGTCCACGGTGACGCCGCGCTCGGCCAGCAGTTCCCCGGCGTCCCGGTAGGACAGCCCATAGCGGAGGTACCAGCGGACCGCCACCGCGATCACCTCCCGCGGAAACCGGAAGCCAGCAAAC
This sequence comes from uncultured Actinomycetes bacterium, assembly GCA_963829725.1. GTDB lineage: Bacteria > Actinomycetota > Actinomycetes > Streptosporangiales > Streptosporangiaceae > RYN-230. The sequence continues at coordinate 17,636 of CAWHJW010000010.1, forward strand.
ACCGAGGACCTTCCCGACGACGTCACCCAACCAGTGTCCCGCCCGCCGCGATCGGTCAACGCAACACTGCCGATCCAAGCGGAAACAACCACCAACATCTACGGGACACGCTCCAGCCGACCCGGACGCCGGTGACCGCGAACCGCTCCACCGCCGCGACGTGGCCGCCGGTGTGCACCACGATGATGATCACCTGGCCGGATGCGGCGTGGGACGGAACAGTGAGCGACCAGGGGGTGGCCTGGCCGTCGGGCGGCTGGCAGCAGTAGCTGCCCACCGGGCTGCTTGAACCGAGTTAGTGGACCGCGGCCCGTAGGTTCTCGTCCATGCCGGTGATCTTTCCCCCGATCCGCACCGGGGACGTGGCAGTGCCGCCGTAAGCCGGGATGTTCAGGGTGTGGGTGGTGTCGTCGGTGCCGACCACCTCCCACGGCGCCTGCCGAAGCGGAGCCCGCGTCAGATCGGCAATTCGGGCGCACTGCCTGCACCCAGCCCAACGATCGTCAAAGGCCGCCATACCGGTGGTTACGCGCGCGGGCAACCCGCTGGCTGACCACGCCTTGTGTCGGCTTCCGGGCTCAAAACGGCGGCACGAGAGGCTACGCTCGCCGGCGTCTGCGGGCGAGCGCGGCCAGGGCGGCGCCGGCAGCGAATGCGCCACTCAGTGGGAGCCAGCGCCGGGCGGTTGGGTGTGCGGCCGTGGGAGGGGGTGGCGGCGCGGCGGGCGGCTGGCGCAGGCGGGCGATCGTTTCTGGCAGTTCGGCTGCGAGGTCGAGGTAGTCGAAACGGTACCGGTGCCAGTATTCGCTCAGCACTTGGGCGCTGGGTAGCAGGATGTGGCGCAGCTCAGGCAGCAGCGGGCGAGCGAGTTCGGCGAGGTTCAGCTGGGGGTCAACGATCATCGCGGTTGCCTCAAGGTTGACCAGGGCGCGGGCGAGCAGCATCAGCCCGCGGGGGAAAACGATCCCGTGGCGTGCTCCCAGCGCAAGCTCAGCCAGCAGCAGGCGGGCGATGGAGAAGTCGGCCGCGCGCTCGCCGAACCAGTCTTCGACGGTGTCTGTCAGCGCGGCGCGAAAGCCTGCGGGGTCGGCGCCAGGGAGGAATTCTGACAGGCGCAGCAGCTGGCCCCCGACGGCCTCGTAGTCGCCGTCTACCAGCGCCCAGAAGATGAACGCCATCCGCCGCCGCTCGCTGAGGTCAAGCCGTCCGAACATGCCGAAATCGACAAAGCCGATCCGGTCACCGGGCAAGAACAGCACGTTGCCAGGGTGCGGGTCGGCGTGGAAGAGCCCAAACTGGAAGATCTGGCGCGCCATCGCCGCGGCGCCTGCGCGCAGCACCGCCGTTGGGTCGAGGCCGGCTCGCCGAAGGTCGGCGGCGGGCTCGGGCGGCAGCCCCTGCAGATACTCCATCGTCAGCACCCGCACCGAGCTGCGATTGCTGATCACGGCGGGGATCACGACCCGGTCATCCCCGGCGAACAGCTGCCGCAGCCGCTCAGCGGTGCGCGCCTCACGCCGGAAGTCGAGCTCGCGCCGCGTGTATTCCGCCAGCTCGGCCACCGCCTCCGAGGGCCGGAAGGCAACCGAGCCCGGCTGGTGCCGCTCAAAGCGGCGGGCCAGCGTGGCGAGCAGCGCGAGATCACGCTCGACCTGCACAGTAATCCCGGGGCGCTGCACCTTCACCGCAACGCAGCGGCTATCGAGCAGCCGCGCCCGGTGCACCTGCGCCAGCGACGCCGCCGCGAACGGCTCCCGGTCGAACTCGGCATACAGTTCGCCGAGCGGTGCGCCCAGTTCGGCCTCGACGATGGCCGCTGCCTCTGCCGCCGGGAATGGTGCGGCGTGGGTGTGCAGGCCACGCAGTGCCTCCGCGTACTCCAGCGGAATGTAGTCCGGCCGCAGCGCGAGCATCTGCCCAGCCTTGACGAACGTCGGCCCGAGCCGCTCAAGGGTCACGCGCAGCCGCTCCGGCAGCGGAACCTCCGCCGGCAGATGGTGCGGGGACTGCCTGCCAGGCCGGAACGCGGACACCAGGCGGGAGCGGAGAGAAACGATCGCATCAAGGCCCAAGGCCTGAACGAGCCAATCGAAGCCGCTCGCCGACAGGATCGTGGCGATCTCTATGGCGCGCGTCAGCTGTGCGGCGGCACGCGGCCCGCCCCCCAACCCATTCCCCGTCCTCACAACACCCCCCTGCGCCCAGGCCCCGGCCCCGCGCCCTTCCCGGCATCAGGCGCAGGCGCGCCGGGTACCCGCTCCTGCGCCTCGTGTCCCGCACCAGCTGCGATCACGCCCCACCAGGGCCACCCTGTCATCCTGGCATGCCGGATCAGCGGCATCGCAACGCCCACATCCAGGCCAGCGGCCGCCGGTCCGGCGCACAGCCTGGACCGCAAGGGCCGAAGGGTCCTGCGCCAGGCAGGCCGACCCCTGGCGCGCGCTCCCGTGAGGGGTGCAATGACCATGACAGAGGACCTCATGCAGACGCGGAGTAGCATCTGCCGCCGTCTGTGTCTTTCACCGGGGTTTGGCGACACGCCGACGTATTGGCGGCTAAAACAGGGCGAGGTGCACCTGACAGGCAAGAATGCGATTTCTCGACGATCGCGATCTTGCTAAGGCAGGTGCACCCCTTCCGTGCAAACTACTTCATGGGCCGCCGCGCTGGAGTTCACTGGCGATGATGACCGGCTGATCGGCCATGCCGGGGCGCTTCCGGTGCGGCTGCTGGCCGAGCGGTCCGGGCTGCGGGCGGGCCTGTCCGCGGCGATGCGGCGGCGCGGGTTCGACCCGGTCTATGACCGGGGCCAGGTCCTCGTTGACCTGGCACTGACGCTGGTCCTGGGCGGTGAGGCGATCAGCGATTTCCAGGGCCTGCGGCACCTGGCGCCGGTGACCGGGCCGGTCCCGTCGACCCCGACGGTGTGGCGGGCGCTGAACGAGGCCGGTGATCTTCAGCTGGCCCGGGTGAACGCGGCGGTGGCACAGGTTCCGCCGGTACTGGTGGGGCATCCTGGCCGGGCGGCCGGAGGGGTTCCCGTGGCTGCGGGTCGCGGGGCGGGAGCTGGCCGGGATCACCGTGGTTAACCTGGACGCGTCGATCGTGTTCGCGGCGTCGGAGAAGGAGAACGCGCAGCCGACCTATAAAGGCGGCACCGGATTCTGCCCGAACCTGGCCGCCTGCGATAACACCGGCGACATGCTGGCGATCGACCCCCGTCCGGGCGGCGCGACGTCGAACTGCGCGGCGGACAACATCGCGCTGCTGGACCTGGCGGTCTCCCGCCTGCCCGGGAGCTACCGGCGGCGGATGCTGATCCGCCTGGACGGTGCCGGGTTCTCCCACGGCCTGCTGGAGCACATCGCGGCCGGGGGCGGGGTCCGGGGAAGGAACTGGGAATTCTCGGTCGGCTGGTCGTGCACCGATAAGGAGATGGACGCGATCGGGAAGCTGCCGGAGGCCGCCTGGACCGGCGGGATCGGCCAGGACGGCGAGCCCGCCGAGGATACGTTCGTCGCGGACCTGACCGGGCTGCTTGACCTCGATGCCTGGCAGGAGAAGGTCCCTGGCCTGCGGATCATCGTCCGAGATGAGCCGCTTCATCCCCGCTACCGCAAGCGCGCCACCGAGCGGGAGAAGAAACTCGGCCGCCGCTACCAGCTCATAGCCACCAGCACCCGCCACGGGCAGATCTCGTGGCTGGACGCCCGCCACCGCTCCCACGTCCACGTGGAGAACAACGTGAAACAGGCCAAGGACCTTGGGCTGAACCGGTGGCCGTCGCGGCGCTGGGCGGTCAACGTGGCCTGGACCCAGGTCGTGGTCCTGGCCGCGAACCTGCTGGCCTGCTTCCGCCACCTGGCATTACCCGCCGGGGAACTCCGCGACGCCGCCCCGAAGCTGCTGAGGTACCGGCTGCTCAGCCTCCCGGCCCGGCTGACCCGCGGCCAGCGCAAGCGGTGGCTCCACCTCCGCGCCGACTGGCCCTGGACCGGCGACCTGATCGGCGCCTGGCGGGCCGTCAAGGCCCTGCCGGCACCGGCATGACCGGCGGCACGCCGGCCCGACGACCAGGAAAGAACCCCGACCGGGCCGTGGAACCCGGCGCACCGGCGCGAGGCCCGGACCCGAGCACGCCCGGGAACAGGAAACCATGATCAAAAAGCCGGAACCGTGACCGAAGAGAGAAGACCGTTACCCCGGTGAAAAATCAGCCGTCAGCGCGCTGTCCAGGTCAGGACGGGGCGGGGTAAAGGGTCTCTATGCAGCAAGGTACCCGTTGTGCTGGCGCGCCACTCGCGAGCACATGGCTGGCAATGAACTCAGATGCTAGGAGCGCAGTGAGGTCACCGTTTCGATGCTGCCCCGGCCCTGCGCACGGAACGCGGTGTCTAGCCACCAGTCCCGCGGATAGGAGTCAATCTTACAGGTACGGTCATAGGGGTAAGCACCGAAGCCATCGATCATGGGATCGGCCCTCCATCCTTAGTGACGCATGGGTGCTAATAACGACTTGTCGCTGATCGCGGAGCACACCTCCGGCTGGTTGCCAGACCTCGCGGCGATCAGAGTCGGGCTGGCCCCAGTTACGTTTATTGAATAGCACGTCATAGGCGGCTAGCTCAACGCGCATGAGTGCGGGCCGCACGTCCCGGGCCAAGACGTAGCGCCTGTCACGGTGGTCGGCGTGAGTTGCCTGGTGCCGCAACTGGCGCCATTGCTCTACTTCGTCATAAGTGTACTGGAGCTTATCGTGGTAGCGGAGGAAGTCAGCGAGCGGACGCATGAGTCCTGCCGGCGGCGCACCGAATGCTCGCTCGAAGAATCGGGCCAATTCCCGAAAGCGTCCCGTTTCATATGTGTCGGCAAGGGCTTCGGTGAGCAGTTCGACGCCGTCCATGCGATCGCCGAGTTCGTGGAGGACCGGGTCAGTGATTGCTATGGCCACCGGGACGAGCGTGAGATGCTGGGCTGGCTGGGACAGACCCGAGCTGTTGGCGAGCCTCTCTCTGTCTGTGGCACTGACATCGCTGAAGCCGGCCGCTGGAACTGCAGATGTGATCGCTCGAGATGAGAACGTGGCGACTGATGCGAGATCAGCGAAGCGCTCGATGCCAATCTCGCTCTGGCGGGCGATCTGCTCAGCAATTACAATCATTCCATCGCCGTCAACGACTGGCCTGGACTCAAGCGGTACTTCGGCGAATACCAGCATCTGCCGCATTGGCGTCTCGTCAGGCTTCCGAGGCTGGATCGTCAGGGTTACTCCATCGATCTCCGTTCTGAAGGTCCAGGGTTCAGCGGGCGGCCGCGAGAGCTCGATTTGGCCATGCGCAGGAACTTCATGGACCCCATTGTGCCAGCCATCACTAAGTTGTCGGAGGCCCGTAAAGCAAGGAGGTTCGCCGAAGTGCCACGACTCTTCGGTCATGGCCGTGGGGCGGATGGCTCCCAGATCCCATCGGCCATGGGTGGGCCAGACCCCGGCCCACTAGTGATCTTCCGGGAGCCCGGCGGGCTCTTTACCCGAGAACGACAGGCCATCGAAACCCGGAGCATGCGGTGCGGTGAACCGCTTGCTCGGGCCCGATTCCGTCCGCCATATGTCCGTAACCACTGCTATGCAGGGGCTCACAGCGGAACACCATGAAACACGGCGGCACAGCAGCAAGAAGGCCCGCGAGACCGGGAAAACCCAGCTCACGGGCCATATGCGCAGGTGGTGGCAGGTGTTGGGTTCGAACCAACGTAGGCTTAGCCGACGGTTTTACAGACCGCTCGCTATGTGGGCTCGTTTGGAACGGCACCGACCTGGAAACTGCCGCCTATCACCAGCCGACCCGCCCGGGAAGCCGCAGTTCGTGCCGGGGATGGTCTGCGTGGAGCCCCGCTCTTGAGGGCCAGCATCACGGCCAGTGGCGCGGCGCCGACAGCGAAAGACTTCCCGGGGCGAAACTGGCGATCCCGTCCATCCACGTCGGCGTCGGCGCCGCTTCGCCCCGGTCCGGGCGGGCGCGGAACCCGCGTACTGAGGCGGCGAGCAGCAGCAGTCCCAGTACCAGTTCCACGATGCCCGCCCCCTTCGACGGCCCGGACCCCGCGGAGAGGTTGAGCGCATGGCGGAGGGTGCGGCTCTTCGAGCGATACCTATTTCTGGGGTGAACGTCGCATAGTTTCCGATTCTGGGGTGAACCTGGCATAGTCTCCAATTCTGGCGTGTCGTTGCCAACCGGGACATAATGCGGCCTTCGGAGAGATGTCTGTGCAGGCAGCAGGGTTTCGGGCCAGCCGGTGACCTGACCGGCGCATCAGGGTCCGTGCACGGGAAAGCCACCGCCTCCAGTGTTTATGGCGTCCAAACCCAAACAGAAGAGACGGTGGCCGTGGACGCCAGCATGGCACGGATCGCTGCGGGAGCGGCGGAACTTGAGGACGGGCTGTTCGCCGCGGTGCGGGAGCAGGCGGAGTCGATGATCGCGTGGGCCCGGTCGCAGGACGCGCTCGCCGCGGAGCATCACGTCCTGGAAGAGCGCGGGATGACGGACGCGATGGAGATGGCGCGGCTGCTGGCGCAGGCACACCTGGACCTGCGGGCACTGCGTGAGGAACGCCGCGGTGACGTCATCGACTCGGACGGGGACCGGCGGGTGACCTGCGAGGACGGGCAGGAGCGGGGCCGGGTGATGATCTTCGGGGACGTGACCACGTCGCGGGCCGCCTACCGGAAGAAGGGGAAGCCGAACCTGTATCCGCAGGACGCGGAGCTGAACTGGGGGCCGCGCTGCTACTCGGCCGGGGTGGAGAGGCGGCTGGCGGAGGCGATCTCGGTCATGCCGGCGGAGCGGGCCGCGGCGCAGGTCAGCCGCATGGGTGCGGTCACCGTGGGGAAGCGGCAGGCGGAGGAGACCGCGGAAGCATACGCGGCGGACTTCGAGGGGTTTTACGCCGCGCGGGTGCCAGAGCCCTGCCCGGATGACCAGGCGGTGCTGCTGACCTGCGACGGATCGGCGTTCCCTGTGCTGCTGTCCGCGCTGCGCCCCGCGACGGCGAAGGCTGCCGCCGCCCGGGCGAAGGTGAAGGAAGAGGAAGGCTGGCCCGATGATCCTGGCGAGCTGCGGAAATCCCGGAAGCGCACGGCGGAGCTGGCGGCGGTCGCGGACATCCCGCCTGCTCCCCGGGTGCCGGGGGACATCCTGATGGCCCTGTTCGGCCCCGCCCGTCCCGGGAAGGACGAGGACGCGAAGCCGGAGCCGGGCCCGAAGGCGCAGGGCAAGACCCTGTTCGCGTCCGTGGCCAGGCCCGCTGCCGACGTGATCGCGGACGCGTTCGCCGAGGCGCACCGCCGCGACCCGGAGCATAAGAGGCCCTGGATCGCCGTCATCGACGGGAACTGCCATCAGATCGAGACCGTGAGCAAGCTCGCCGGCGAGTACGGGGTGCAGGTCACGATCCTGATCGACCTGATTCACGTGACGCAGTATCTCTGGAAGGCGGCAGGCTCGTTCTTCTATCCCGGCGAGCCCGCGGCCCGGGACTGGGTCCGCGAGCAGACGGCCAAGATCCTGGAGGGGAAGCACCGCGACGTCCGCGCCGGGATTCGCCGCCGTGCCACCGCGTCCGGGTTCCGCGGCACCGAGAGGGCCGGAGCCGACGAGTGCGCCCGCTACCTGGAGAACAAGCAGGACTACCTGGACTATCCCGGATTCCTCACCGAAGGATGGCCTGTGGCCAGCGGTTTGATAGAGGGCGCGGCCAGATGGCTCATCAAGGACAGAATGGAGGTCACCGGGGCGAGATGGAGCCTCGACGGTGCGGAGGCCGTCCTGAAGCTCCGCGCGATCGTCGGATGCGGCGACTTCGACGACTACTCCGAGTACCACATCAGGCAGGAGAAACTGCGCAACCACGACAGCCGCTACCAGCAGCTCCCGGCGCCCGCCACGGAGGCCCTACCGGTCGCCGCATAAAACGGACACCCGAATTGTCGTACCTCTATTGGAGCCGCACCCCTGGCGGCAGCCACCAGGATCGCCAGGACGCCGCCGACGCCGCCAATGATGAACCCGGCCAGGTACGCCGCCGCGTTGGGCACCGGCTTCTTCGTGCAGAGCAGCAGGATCTCAGCGATGATGGGTACCGCCGAAATGGTCACGGCGATGGCCAGCGGCAAGATTGCGCCAAGTACCCCGTTCATCATCGTGCCTTCTGGGCGCCGTTCGCCCGAGCGCGCCGCTATGGGGTGACGATCGCGAAGTCGGGGTCGGGATTGTCGATGAGTGACATCAGCCGTCCCAGGACCGCGGGGTCGCCGGACATGTCGATTCCGTCGGGCTTGGCGGTGGCCAGGAGCTGCAGCAACCGGGGCTTGGTCAGGGTGGCCGTCAGGTCGGCTGCCTGGTTCCCGGTAGTGGGGTAATGGATGAGGGCGCCGTTGCTGAGCTCCATCCGGTAGTTCTCGTGGGTATCGGTGAAGTGCCAGCCGATTGACAGCCGCTCGTTCCAGGCCTTGGGGCCGTTGATGCGGATGGCGATGGAGTCGAACAGCTGGGTGATGGTCAGCGCGGGGGCCAGGCCCGCGCTGCTGAGCTCGGTGTGCTCGATCTTGTTCGTCCGGAGCTCCCGTGCGCCGGTGAGGTAGCTGTTGCGCCAGGTCGCGTTCTCCGCGCCGTAGCCCAGGCGCTCCAGGACCGAGGCGAGCATCGTCCGGGCGGCGTCATTGCCTGGCTCGGCGAACACGGCATGACTGGCCAGTTCGGCGGCGAACCGCAGGTCACCCTGCTCGAGGAACTCCGTTGCCTTGGCCACCGTCGCGTCCACGCCGCCGAAGGCCTGCACGTACCGTGCCCCGGCCGCCTCCGGGGGGTGCTGCCACAGGTGCGCCGGGTTGGCGTCGTACCAGCCGAGGTAGCGCTGGTAGATCGCCTTGACGTTGTGATTGGCTGATCCGTAGTAACCGCGGGCATGCCAGGCCCGGTCCAGCTCGGGCGGCAGCTCGAACATCTCGGCGATCTCGCTGTGGATGTAACCCTGGTTGATCAGCCGCAGCGTCTGGTCGTGCAGGTAGGCGTACAGGTCCCGCTGCTGGGTCAGGTAGGTGACGATCGCCTCGGTGCCCCAGGTGGGCCAGTGGTGCGAGGCGAACGCCACGTCCGCGTCGCGTGCGAACATCTCGGTGGCCTCGGCCAGGTAGCGGGACCAAATCCGCGGGTCACGAACCTGCGCGCCGCGCAGGGTCAGCAGGTTGTGCAGGTTGTGGGTGGCGTTCTCGGCCATGCACACGGCCCGCTTGTCCGGGAAGTAGAAGTTCATCTCGGCCGGGCACTCCGTGGCCGGGGTCAGCTGGAAGACCACGCGGACCCCGTCGAGGACCTCTTCCTGCCTGGTGCGGGTGATGTCGCGGGTCGGCGCGATCAGGCCAGGGGTGCCGGTCAACCCGCCCGCGCCCAGGCCGATCCCCAGGGTGCCGGTCGCGCTCTTGGGCAGGCCGATAGCGGCGTAGTAGTAGCTGCGGCGCAGCATCGCCGTGCCGGCGTAGACGTTCTCCGATACCGCGTGCTCGAGGAAGTGCTCGGGCGCGAAAATCGGCACGTCCGTGCCCGCATCCACCACGCCCAGCACCCCGCCGAAGTGGTCCAGGTGAGCATGGGTGTAGATGACGGCCGTGACGGCGCGGTCGCCGCGGTGCTGGCGGTACAGCGCGAGGGCCGCGGCTGCGACCTCCTGGGAGATCAGCGGGTCGATGACGATGACGCCGTGGTCGCTTTCGACCAGTGTCATGTTGGACATCTCGAACCCGCGGACCTGGTAGATGCCGTCGGTCACCTCGTACAGGCCGTGCTTGGCGGTGAGCTGGGCCTGCCGCCACAGGCTGGCATTCACCGTGTCCGGGCAGTCGCCACCGAGGAAAGCCCAGGAGTCCATGTCCCAGACCACGCGCCCGTCCGCGGCCTTGATCACCATGGGCTCGAGCGTGCCGATAAAGCCACGATCGGAATTAGCGAAGTCAGAGCGGTCGCTGAAATCAGCCGCGATGGGTACAGGCATCTCTTTCTCCCTGGTCAGCCTCATGTGGGCGCCGCCCATCCGAGGTCATCAGTGACGTCAGGCACCGCCAGTGAGACGATCACGACTGCACTCTGGCAACGGGCGCGCACCATCACCTCATCCGCTGTGGGTGACCTCGCGGAAGAGCCCCGGATGTCACCTAGATGTGAGCTATGCGGGCGGCCGCCTCGGACGCCTGGGCCAGGAACGACACGGGGGTGTCGTAGGCGAGCGGCGGTCAGCCAGTTCGGCGGCCCGGGGGCGCGTACCCGGCGGCAGCCGGGGCGGTGGCCGCCGAGCCGGCCGCCGCATAGTGGTAGGCCAGCGCGGTGACGTCGTCCGGGTGCAGCCGTTCGATCGCCGTCGCGGCGCTGCGGGAGCACCTGGACGATGAGGAAGAGCATGTCCTGCCGCTCATCGCCGAGCGCCTCACCGTGGCCGAATGGGCGCGGCTCGGGGAGCGCTTCGCCGCCGAGACCCGCAAGGACAAGCCGCTGTTCTTTCCCCGGCCTGATCCTGGAGGACGCCAGCCCGGCCGAGCGGGACGCCATGCTCGGCAGCCTGCCCGCCCCGGCCGGGGTGCTGTGGCACACCGTGGGGCAGCGCCAGATCCGCCGGATCCGGGCCGGGCTGCCCCCGGTCAGCGAGGGAACGGGGCGCAGGGATGGCTGAGGCAGCGGCCCCGGCCGTACCCGGGTCATCCACCCGCAGCCGGCGGGCCCGTGACGGCGGGCCCCGCGGGTTTGCGGTACATCCGGTAGTGCAGGACGAGGAACGGGAACCCGAAGACGGAGAAGGCGTGGTCGGCCCGGAGCTCGCCGTCCTCCAGGTAAACGTCGAGCTGCTCGGCGAAACCGCGGACGGCCAGCACCGTGAGGTCCCGGCTGGCCGGGTCGATGTAGGCGAGATAGTGACCGGGCTGGTCCAGGGCGCTGCGGCTGGTCAGGACCAGCCCGCCGCCCGGGCGGGCCTGCGGCAGCAGCGTCGCGGTGAAGCTGGCCTGCGGCAGCGGGAAGCCGACGCTGACGTACCCGCGGCCGCCGTGCCGGTAGGTGGTGTAGATGCCGACGTAGATCGGCTCGTCGGTATCGGTGAACGACCGGATCCAGCCGCGGACCGCCGGGGCACCGTCCCCGGCGCCGGGCAGCGTGATCGTGTCGATCCGGCTGCGGATGCCCCGCTGCGTCTCCCGCTGGTTCATTGGCACGTTCGCCTGCCCCAGGGGGCGCGCGACCAGGGTCCGGTAGAGCAGGTAGCCGGGGCGCACCCACAGCCGCCACTCCGGGACGATGTCGAGGGAGAACCGGGTGGTGTGCTCGTAGAACTCGCGGACCAGCGGATCGATGCCCGCCGGGTCGAAGTCCGGGCCGGCCAGATCGTCCACCGACGCGACGATGCCGACATCGGGCGCGCTGGCGGTGTAGCGGCCGCCGAGCACCCCGGCGAGCTCGCGGACGTAGCCGGTGCCGACGTAGCGGGACCGGGCCTCGCGGGGCACGACGAAGGGCAGGTCCTCCGCGCGGACCCGCTGGGCCAGCAGGGTCACCTGCGCGTCCCGGAAGACCAGCGCCGACGTCACCCGGTAGGCCAGCATCGTGGCGCTGGCGACCACGGCCGGCGGGACCTCCCGCCGCCGCGCGCCGAGCACCCCGCCCACTGCGGCGCCGAAGAACGGCCCGAGCAGCACCTTCTGCGGGCGGACCCCCAGCAGGCCACCGAGGGTCCCGGTCGCCGCGCCGACCGCGGCCGGACGGGCCCGGGTCAGCCGGCCGGCCGCCCAGCCCAGCGGGGCGACGAGCGCGGCGCTGGCCGCTATCCGCTGCCACAGCGGCGGGATCTCGCCCGGGCGCTGCCGGGCCCGGGCGACCGCCTCGGACGCGGCCAGCACCGCGGCCCCGGTGGCCGCGCCCAGGCCGGCCGCCCGAGTTCCCCGGTGACTGGCCAGGGCGGCCCCGGCCACACCGCCCATGATGCCGGCCGCGAGGACCTGCCTCCGCCGCTCCGCCGCGGCCCCGGGCTTATCCCCTGCCCCCGGCTCATCCGCTGTCATCCTCATAACGTACCGATCCGGCCCGGGCGCTGCCGGCGAGAACATTGACCTGATTAACCTTTGACGTACTCAAGCAACTTCACTATCGTTTGAGTTACTCAACTATTGAGCCGCTCAGGCGCCTGGGCGCAACCCGCGGGGAGGTGACCGACCCGTCAAGGCCTGCCCCGGCGGGCGCACCCTGACCCGCCGGGCACACGGGAGCTTAACCGCGACGCCACACATGGCGGCCCGGGAATGTCACACCCCCCAGCTACCGTGCGTCATAGATGAGAACGGCGTCGCGCAGCCGTCAACACATCGCGGGCTCTCACCACGCAAGCCCACGTCCCTCGGCACGCGGCTGGACCAGCCGGGTGCGGGACGACTACGCCCACAAGAAGCTTAGGAGACGATCTTGTCCACCATCCAATCCGGAACCAGGGGCGCGGCCCCAGCCGGCCGCGCCGCGGCCGGCGGTGGCTCCCGTAATCTCGGCCTGGCCCTTGTCGTCATCGCCGCGGCGCAGCTGATGGTGGTGCTCGACGCGACCATCGTGAATGTCGCGCTCCCGCACATCCAGCGGGCGCTCGGCTTTTCCGGCAGCGGCCTGGAGTGGGTCATCACCGCCTACGCCGTCACCTTCGGCGGGCTGCTGCTGCTCGGCGGGCGCTCCGGTGACCTGCTCGGCCGCCGGAGGATCTTCATCGCCGGGCTGCTCCTGTTCTCCGCCGCCTCGCTGGCCGGCGGCTTCGCGGCCTCGCAGGCCTGGCTGCTCACCGCGCGGGCCGTCCAGGGCGTCGGCGGGGCCATGATCGCGCCGACCGCGCTGGCCCTGATCATGACCACGTTCCCGGAGGGCCCGCCGCGCAACCGGGCCATGGGCGTGTACGCGGCGATGAGCGGCGGTGGCGCGGCCGTGGGCCTGATCGCGGGCGGCCTGCTCACCAGCTACCTGTCCTGGCGCTGGGTGCTCTTCGTCAACGTGCCGATCGGCATCCTGGTCGCCCTGGTGGCATCCAGCGTGCTCAACGAATCGCCCCGCCGCTCCGGCCGCTTCGACCTGCCCGGCGCCATCACCGGCACCGGCGGTGTCGCGGCGCTCGTCTACGGCCTGTCCAGCGCAACCGCGAGCCAGTCGGGCATCTCGCACTGGACCGAGCCCAAGGTGGCCGCGTCGCTCGTGGCCGCCGTGGTGCTCCTGGTGAGTTTCGTGCTCATCGAGTGGCGGAGCCGGCACGCGCTGCTGCCGCTGCGCCTCCTGGCCAACCGCAACCGTTCGGGCGCTTACCTGATGATGCTCTGCCTCGCCACCGCGATGTTCGGCATCTTCTTCTTCCTCACGATCTTCGTGCAGGAAGTGCTCGGCTACAGCGCCCTGCGGTCCGGCGTGGCCTTCCTCCCCTTCGCCGTGACCATCGTGCTGATGTCCGGGATCGTCTCCCAGCTGATCAGCCGCGTCGGCGCCCGGCCGTTCATGCTGACCGGCGGCGTGCTCACGACCGGCGGCATGTACTGGTTCTCGCACATCAGCGAGCACAGCAGCTACGCAGGCGGCCTGCTCGGCCCGATGCTGGTCACCTCGGCCGGCCTGGGCATGCTGTTCGTGCCGCTGTCGCTGGTCGCCCTGAACCGGGTGCGCGGCGAGGACTCGGGCGTGGCCTCCAGCCTGCTCAACACCGGCCAGCAGGTGGGCGGGGCGATCGGGCTGGCCGCGCTGGGCACGGTGACCTGGACGGCGGTCGCCGGCAACATCAAGCACCAGGTTTCCCAGGCCGCGGCGGCCGCCGCCCGGGCAGGCCACCCGCTGCCTGCCCCCAGGCCCGGCGCCACGGTCCCCACGGCCATCCTGAATCACGCCCTCGCCGTGGGCATCTCCCGCGGATTCCTGGTCGCGGCCGGGATCGCCCTGCTTGCCCTGGTTATCGCGATCGCCACGATCAGGGTCCGGCGCCATGATCTCGCCGGCACCCAGTCGGCCGTCGAGTACCCGGCCAGTCACGAGCATGCCGTGACGGGCACCCGGGAGCGCACGGGCATCCTCGCGGCGGGTGATGGCCTGGCCAGCGCCGGGGAGCCCATCAGCCCCTGACACCGGCCCCGGCCAGGCCCCTGACACCGGCCCCGGCGGCGCGTCCCGCCGGTGCCGCTCCGGCCCTACCGCGCCCCGCCGGGCAGCTGCCCGGCGGGCGCGGCCGGGCCGTTGTCAGCCCAGGGCCGTCCGCATGGCCAGGCAATGGCGGGCGGCACGCCCGGCCAGCAGCAGCCGGGCGAGGCTGGCCGTGGCCGCCGCGGCGGCGAGGACCGGGGAGAGCCGCCCCGGGCCGGTGGCCAGCTGGGCAGCGAGCAGCGCTAGGCCGAGCCCGTCGGCGCCCATCGCGCCGAATCCGGCCACGGCCGCGGCCGTCGGGGGCCGGCGCGGCCTGTCCGGCAGCCAGCGGGTAAGCCGGCCGGAGGTGGCGATGCCGAGCAGCCCGGCCCAGGCCGTGACCCCGACCGCGATGGCAACGAGGTGGATGCCCAGGTGGAAGCCGGTCGGCAGGCCGGCCCACGGCCAGGTCAGGCCGGCGCGGAGGCCGAGGTGGCTGGCCGAGGCCGCGGCGATCCACAGCAAGCCGACCAGCGGGCCGGTCACCAGCAGGGTAACGGCGACGCGGCGCGCCTGGCTGGCGGCAATCTCGGCCCGGAAGCCGTCAGCGACCTGGCCCGGGTCGCCGAATTCGCGGACTGCCGCCAGCACGGCCTGGGCCGGCGGCAGCCCCGCGGACCGGTGCGCGTCCGCCGCGTCCAGGAGGCCGGAGCGCAGCTCGGCCACGATGCCGGCCTGAGCCCGGTCCGGGCCGGCCAGCCGGGCCGTGACCTCGGCGAGATAGCGCTCCACCGCCGGCCCGGCAGACGGCTCCGGCGGGGCTTGCCTGCTCATGGGGAGTTCACCATGGCCGGTGCGGGTTGCAGGAGTGCGGTGACGGCCGCGGAGAAGTCCCGCCAGGTACTGCGCTCGGCGTCCAGCGCATGCCGGCCGGCCGGGGTCAGCTGGTAGACGCGGCGGCGGCGCCCGCCCGCGGCGGACCAGCTCCCCTTGACCAGGCCGGCCCGTTCCAGCCGGTGCAAGGCCGGGTAAACCGTGCCGGTCGGCAGGTCAACCTGGCCGCCGCTGCGGACCCGCAGCCCTTCCATGATCGCGTAACCGTGACACGGCCCCGGCTCGAGCACGGCCAGCAGGATGCCGTCCAGGTGGCCCTTCAGCGTTTCCGGCCTCATAGGTAGCCATGCTACTCTCCTGAAAATAGATAGCGTTGCTACAGGTAGGGATACTTCATGAATACCGTGACCGGGTCAACGGACGCCGCCGGCCGATACGGATCCGCGCGCTGGCGGACCGCCGCCTACTGGCGGACCGCCGCCTACTGGCTGGCCACCGCGGCGGTGGCGGCGGAACTGGGACTCGGCGGCGCCTGGGACATTGCGCGCCTCCCCTTCGTCCGCGACCTCGTGACGCACCTGGGGTATCCGACCTATTTCCTGGTGCTGCTGGGCACCTGGAAGGTGCTGGGCGCGATCGCCCTGCTCATCCCGCGCCGTCCGCTGCTCAAGGAGTGGGCTTATGCGGGTGCCTTCTTCACCTACACCGGGGCGATCGCGTCCCACCTGACCACCGGCTACGACCTCGCCGAGGTGGGACTGCTGGCCGTCCTGGCCGGACTGACCATGGTGTCCTGGGCCCTGCGGCCCCCGAGCCGCCGCACCGGCCATGGATGACCGCGCCATGCCCCGACAGGCCGCCGGGGCCCGGCGGCTGACCGCAGGCCCGGGCCGGGGCGGCGCTACAGTCGGGCGGTGACCCACGGGACGCCGCCTTCAGGGCCGCTGCGCCGCGGGCTGCAAACCGGGCGGCTGGAGGCCCTCAGCGACGGGGTGTACGCGATCGCGATGACCCTGCTGGTCCTGGACATCGCGATCCCGGCCAACGCGGGTGGCCACCTGCTCAGCTTGCTCGGGAACCGGTGGACCTCATACCTGGCCTACGTGGTCAGCTTCGCGACGATCGGCGCGTCGTGGCTGGGGCACGAGGAGGTCCAGTTCCTGACCCAGCGCCTCACCCCCGGCCTGGCCGGGTACCTCTTCCTGATCGTCGTCGGGCTCTTCGTCCCGGTCATCGCCGTCATCGGGTGCCTGGCCATCGCGATGTTCTATATCATCCCGTTCCGCCGCTGGCGCCGGTTCCCCACGTTCCATTTCCGCAGGAGGGCAGGCCAATGAAGATCGAGGGATCGACCGCCCTGGTCACCGGGGCCAACCGCGGGCTCGGCCGGGTGTACGCCCGGGAACTGGTCAGCCGGGGCGCGGCCCGGGTCTACGGGGCCGCGCGGGATGCGGGCGGGGTCACCGAGCCCGGGGTGATCCCCATTGCCCTGGACATCACCGACCCGGCCCGCGTCGCCCAGGTCGCGGAGCAGTGCGCGGACGTCACCCTGCTGGTCAACAACGCGGGCGTGCTGAAAGCCAGTACCTTCCTCAGCGCGCCGGACCCGGGCGCCGCCCGGGCGGAGATGGAGACCAACTACTTCGGCACGCTCAGCATGTGCCGGGCGTTCGCCCCGGTGCTGGGGGCAAACGGCGGCGGCGCCATCGTCAACATGCTCTCGGTCACCAGCTTCTACACCAACCCGTTCAACGCCTCCTACGGCGCCTCGAAGGCGGCCGGGTGGTCGCTGACCAACGGCGTCCGCCTCGAACTGCACCACCAGGGCACCCTGGTGGTTGCCGTGCACGCCGGCTTCATCGACACCGACATGGCCGCACTGGTGGACGCGCCGAAGCTCAGCCCGGAATCGGTCGCGCGGCAGGTCTTCGACGCGGTCGAGGCGAGCCAGGTCGAGGTGCTGGCCGACGAGCGGACCCGGACCGTCAAGGCCGAGCTGCCCCGTGACCACGAGCTGATCTACCCGCCGGTGCAGGAGTTCTGGGACGCCATCATCAAGGGCAGCGGCTAGCAGGCGAGCAGCGCGGCCCGAGCCCGGCGGAAGACCGGGCTGAGCGCAGCCGGGACTGGTGCGGGCGTGACCTGGCTCATCACCCTGACCGCGACCGTCCTCGTGTTCAACAAGCGGTCCAGCCCGTACTACAAGCCTGTGCCCGCCCCGGAGCCGGTCTCCAGGTAACCCGGCCCGCCGCCGTGCTCCGCCCAGGCGCGGAGCACGGCGGCACTGTGCTCGTCAGCCGGCCAGAACAACTCGACCGCGGCCTCCGCCACCGTGACGTCCCGGGGCGCGCCGAACGTGGTCAGCGTGGTGAACAGGGACAGCTCCGCCCCGCGCAGCCGGGCCCGCCACGGCACCAGCACGGCCCGCCCGCCGGCCCCGGGCGCCGCGGCGCGCCAGTCCCCCAGCGCGGCGACGTTCGGGTACCGGGCCACCTCCCCGGCCAGCGCGGCCACGGCCGGGTCCGCGGTCAGCAGCCGCAGCCGGGCTCAGCTGCCCGAGCAGGTAGCCCGCCCACTCGGGGAAGTTCAGCGTGGCCGCGGCCAGCCCTTCCGGGTGCAGGCAGGCGCGGAACACGTTCAGCGGCGGGCCGGCCAGCGCCGGCGGCAGCGCCGCGACCAGCCGCCCCGCCGCCTCATTAGCCTGCATAACGTCCCAGTTCTGGCCGATGACCACCGCCGGGTACGGGTCGTGCAGGGTGAGCATGCGCTGCAGCGCGGCGCGCACGGCCGTCATCGCCGGGTCGTCCAGTCCAGTCTCGCCGTAGCGGGGTGCGTAGCCCGCCGCGAGCAGCAGGGCGTTGCGGTCCCGCAGCGGGATCTCCAGCTGGTCCGCCAGGGCCAGCAGCAGTTCCGGGCTGGGCCGCGCGCGGCCGGTTTCCACGAAGCTCAGGTGCCGGGTGGACACCCCGGTCTCCAGGGCCAGGTCCAGCTGGCTGCGCCGGCGGCGCTGCCGCCAGTCCCGCACCAGCGCGCCCGCGCCCCCGGCCGCCAACGCCGTCGTCATGCGCCCTACCGTACGAACCGCCGCTGACCGGCGCCATTACCTGGCAGGTAATCGACGCTGCGCGGGCCCCGGCCGCAGACTCGGTCCGGACATGACCGACACGCACCGATGGGAGAACTCACATGACTGACTTCGCAGCCCTGGCCGCCGGCTACATCGACACCTGGAACGAGCGTGACCCCGACGCCCGCCGGGCCGCGATCGGCAACCTCTGGGCGGACGACGCCCGTTACATCGACCCGCTGGCCAGCGCCTGCGGACACGCGGAGATCGATGCGGCCGTAGCGGCCGTCCAGGAGCAATGTCCCGGGTTCGCGTTCCGCCTCGCCGGACCGGTGGACGGGCATCACGGCCAGTGCCGGTTCGGCTGGGAACTCGGCCCCGGCGAAGGTGCCGCGCCGATCGCCGGCTTCGACGTGGCCGTGGTCGGTGATGATGGCCGCCTGGCCCAGGTGCTCGGCTTCCTGGACCGGGTGCCGCGAAGATGACTGGCTGAGCAGCGCCCGGCGCGGTCCAGGTCCCGCACTGACAGGTCCGGGACCTGGACCGCCCTGCTGATCGCAGTTGCGCTCAGGTGCCCGGCTCAGGGCCTGCCGCGTCGTTACAATTTGTTACAGACTCACCGGCCGAACCAGCGCATGCTGAGAGGCCCATGCCCTAGGCTGGGCGCCGCACGGCAATCTGCCATGTGGCAAGATCACGGTGTGTGCAGAAGGACCCCGAAGTGAGCCGCAGCCCGAGCACGGTCGTCGATCGGCGGCGCCTGCGCAGCGACCTGCGGCGGGCCCGCCAGGACGCCGACCTCACCCAGGAGCAGGTCGCGGCCGAGATGGACTGGTCGCTGTCCAAGGTCATCCGGATCGAGAACGGCTCGGTCGGCATCTCCACCAACGACCTGCTGGCCCTGCTCCGCTTGTACGAGATCACCGCCGAGGCAGATGTGCAGCGGCTCGTCAACCTGGCCCGGAGCACCCGGCAGCCGTCGTGGTGGAGCAAGCACCGGGGCAGTGTCCCGCCCGCCTTCTACCAGTACCTGGAGTACGAGGCCGCGGCGTCAATGATCCGCGACTACCAGAGTTACCTGGTGCCTGGCCTGCTGCAGACGAGCGATTATGCCCGCACCGCCATCGCGGAGTACAAGGGGAACTTCAGCACCCGGACCATCCAGACCCGGCTCGAAATACGCATGGCACGGCAGGAGTTCCTCGAACAGGAGAACCCACCGCGCCTGCACTTCATCCTTGACGAGGCCGCGATCCGGCATCTTATGGGGGATGAGAGGGTAAGGGAAGAGCAGATAGAGAAGCTGATAGAGATGGCTGGCAGGCCGGCCGTTACTATCGAGATAGTCCCATTTTCCGCGGGCTTGCACCGCGGACTTGGGGAGACCTTCACCCTGCTCGAGTTCCGGGACACGTCAGACGACGACGTGCTCTTTTTCGAGAATGCCCGCGATGCTCTCTTCAGTCATGACGACAGCGAAGAGGTAGTGCTCTACCGGGAGATGTTCGAGGACCTCAGGAAGATCTCCCTGGGCGTCAAGGGCACTATGGATTATCTCACCCAGATACGCGCCGAGTTCGACTAGCAGGACGACGTGTGTCGAGCACGGTCAATTCAAGAAAGGGAAAACAGAACATGTCAGATACCCCGCCTTCCTCGCTCGACTGGAAGATCAGTAGCGCCTCGGGCGGCACTGCCTGCGTGGAAGTTGCCTTTTCGGCCGAGGCCGTCTGTGTACGGGACTCCAAGAACCCCAGCGGCGGCATGCTGCAGTTCCCGAAGGCGTCCTGGCGCGATTTCGTTGCTGGCGTCAACCAGACGCTGGCCCGCTGACGAGATTCATGCTCCGTGCCGCCGGCCGGCCACGCTCGATGAGCAGCGGGCCGGCCTGCGCCGCGGATCCGGGCGAGCCGCCGGGCGCAGTCAGCCCGGAGTTAGCGCCGCTCAGTCCAGTGGCATCACGTGCTCCAGCCGGCGCCACGTCCCGTCGGCCAGGAATACGGAGTCGATACGGCCATCCGGCAGCCGGTGGAAGACCACCGGCTCCCCTGACTCGCGGTAACCAGCCCCGACCGTGAAGCGGAACGGGTCGCCGGTGGCCAGCAACTCCAGCCGCCACCGTGGTTCGTCGGGGTTGATGAAGATCAGCATGCTGTCCCGCCATTCCAGCCTGATCACCTGGCTGTGGGCGGCCCGTGAATACAGGCCGAGGAGCGGGCGGAATAGCTCAGGTGTCGGTTCGGGCAGGCTGATCCGGGGCGGCCGGGCCCGGGCCCACCGGCGCATGATCGTGGCCAGGTCCATGGCCAGCTCAGCGGCGTCCGCGCTGCCGTTGACCAGGGCGATCGCGCCTACCTCGCTCTCCGGGTTGAAGCACACTGCCGTGGAGAAGCCCGGCAGTCCCCCGGAATGCTGGATCCACACGGCATCGCCGCGGCGGACAGCACACCAGGAGAGCCCCCAGGCGCGGGTCCAGTCATCACCGTCGAGCCAGCGGGGAGCATGCATCTCCCGCAGCGCGGCCGCCGGCAGGATCGCCGGGCCGGGCGTAACCTTGCGGTACGCGTCAAGCTGGACCCGGACCCACTTGAGCAAATCA
This sequence comes from uncultured Actinomycetes bacterium, assembly GCA_963829725.1. GTDB lineage: Bacteria > Actinomycetota > Actinomycetes > Streptosporangiales > Streptosporangiaceae > RYN-230. The sequence goes on from CAWHJW010000010.1 coordinate 38,301, forward strand.
TCGACGCAGGACCACAGGCCGCCTTCGGCCCACATCTGCGGGGGGACCGCGGCCACCGCCAGCTCGTCGGTGAACGCGCGAGGCGCATAGCCAGTAGCCTGGCGCCACTGTGGCCATTCGTCGGCCATGACGAACGCGGTCGAGTGCATGCCGAGTGGGAGCAGGATCTCCTCCCGGATGTAATCGGGGTAGGCGGCACCCGAGACCCTCGTGACCACCTCCCCGAGAAGCTGGTAGGCGAGGTTGGAGTACTTCGGGTGCTGGCTCGGCGGGATCCTGGTGACCACCGCCCCCGGCTGGCCCAGGGTCCGCTCGGCCAGCCCCTCGTAGAGGGGAACAGTCCAATCCGTGCCTGGCGGCTCGCTCGCCAGCCCGGAGGCATGGGCCAGCATGCGGCGCAGGGTGACCCGCTCGATCCTCGTCTCGGCCGGTGCGGCCTCCCGCATCTCCGGGATGTAGCCGGCCACGGCATCGTCCAGGTCGAGGCGGCCGGCTTCGCGGAGCTGCATGACGGCAGTACCGGTGAACGTCTTGGTGATGGAAGCGACCCGGTAGAGGGTGGCCGGCCCAGCCGCCGCGCCGAGGGCGAGATCAGCGAAGCCGGCCCCGGAACACCAGGGAGCTTCGTCTCCGCACAGCACACCTGCCGCGGCGCCGGCCAGGCGCTGGTCCCTGACGAACCACGCCAGCGCCGCGTCAAGTTCCGAGTCCGCGGCTATCCGTTCCGCCATCCGTACCTCCCCGTGATCTCGGGTGGCTCCGTCACCTGACGCACGCTGAGCTTGGTTCTCGCGGAACCGCCCTGTTCGTATGGCTATGTGCCCACTACGACGCCAGGTAGGACGGGGAAACGGCCGACCATATCCGGAAAGCAGATGAAAATGGCCCCGGCCACGGAACCGGGGCAGGCCCGGCGGCGGACCGCCGCATGCGGCCGGGCCGGGACACGGCGCCACGATGCCGGCGCTGCGTCTGCGCGCGGCCCGCCCGGGGCCGGCGGCATCATCACGCGCCCGGTGTGGTGGCGCCGGGCCGCAGGCAGGCCTGCGGCCCGGCGCGATCAGGCCGCTGGCGGCTGGCGGCGCTCACCACCGGGGCGGTGAATCTCCACCGCCCGGGTGGCCAGCGCGAGGTTCAGCTCGGCCTCGATTTGCTCGAGATGGAGCTGAATCAGCCTCAGCTTCGGTCCGACGTTTGCTGCCATTTCCTGGCGGAGGAACCGCATGCACGCGAACGCACCGCCGAGGAGCCCGAGAAGCGTACCTACCAGGAAGATCATTGGGACCATGTCAACCACCCTGCTGCAGACCCAAAGCCAGTATGCGGTCCGACAAGGGCAATCCGCAAGCAGTCAATCTGCTATGTGGCAGATTGCCGGGGCGCATCCCGCCGTGCGGCCGACCGGGCTGACCTGCGCCAGCGGGCTACGGGGTGCGGGCGGCGTCGATCTGGTCGAAGTCGCCGTAGCCGTTATGGCTGCCGCCCCCGCCGGACCACTGCCACATCACCGCGTACTTGCTGGCGCTGGTGACGCCGCCGAAGAACCGGGCGCAGGTGCTGGTGCCGCGCAGGCACCAGCCCAGCGGCGGGTGTGCCAGGCTGCTGGTGAACGGCTCGTAGGTCCATTCGTAGGTGTCCGGGATGGATGCCGCGGGGCCGGCGCCGAAGATCGAAGCCCAGATGTCCGGGGCCGAGTACACCCCGGCCTTGTCCGAGGAGTGGCGGGTCAGGTAGGCGGCGAAGCCGTTCAGGTCGGCCCGGTCCACGCTGGCCGGGATGGAACTGGACTTCACCACGCCACTGCACGACGAGGTGTACACGCTGTTCCAGCCGTTGTCCGGGGCGGGCGTGTAGTTGGGCGCGTTGCCCGGGATCTCGATGTCCATGAAGACCACCGGGTAGGTCACGTGCAGCTTGGCGATGTTGGACAGGGTGCGGGCCGCCTGCGCCGCACCCCAGGCCGAGGCCTCGGCGGTGGTGCCGTTGTAGTGCGGGTCAACGCCCGGGCCGCCCATGAACCAGTACACCCCGGTGCCGATGCCCTCGTGACGGGCGGTGTGGTTGGCATTCGCCTGGGCGCTGTTGGTCGCGGACCAGACGACGATCTTCTTGCAGCCGGCCAGGTTGGCCCAGTTGCCGGTCATCCCGATGTAACCGCCGTAGTAGCCGCCGATCACCGGGAGGGTGTACTGCGCGGCAGATCCCCGGATCGCGACCGTGCTGCTGTCCGTGCCGTACCACAAGCCGGCCCGTCCCCGTCCAGCCTGGTGGCCTGCGCGGCCCGGGCCGCCGCCGCCGTGGCCGGGACCGTGCCCGCCGCCACGGCCAGGGCCGCGCCGATCAGGCTGGCCGCCGCGGCGCGGCCCCTGCCCCGGCCATGCCACCAGCGCCGATGGCCCTCCGGACGCGCCATGACTCACCCGCCTGACCGCCTGCGGCCCCGACCGGGCGGCTGACCCGGGAGCCTGTGCCGACAATGTCCTCGACGTCAGGCTTACCCGGCTTTACCGCCGTTTCCAAGGACCATGGTCCGGATCGCGAGCGGCCGTCCCGGCCGCGCGGCCGGGGCTGCGGCGGCGCGGCGCTCAGCCGAGCCTGATCTCGAAGTACGCGCCGTCCGCGTCATGGCAGATCCGGGCGGTACCGGCCCAGCCGGCGAAGCCGCCGGTCCCGGTGTGCGGCACGATGTGGCCGAACCAGGCCCCGGGGTCCGATTCGAGCCCGCCATGCTGGATGGTCAGCGCCCCGTCGCGCCCGTCCGGCGCGCGGCCGGTGATCCGCTCGGTGGCCACGTACGACCGGGAGCCCTCTTCCGGGCCGGCCGCCATGAACACCGTCGTCGCCTCCCCGGTGATCCCCGCCGTGAAGGTCTTCCGGAAGATCATGACCCCGACCCAGTCCGCCTCCAGGCCGGCTACCTGGCCCGGGTCCGCCCCGTCCACCGTGAACCGCGCGATCAACGGCCCTCCGGCGTGCTCATCTCCGCCGGCTCCCCCGGCCGCGCCCGTCCCGGCCGCCCAGTGCGGGTCGCGGCCGGACAGGCCGAGCAGCCGGTCCAGCGCCGGCGCTGTGCCCGGGACCGCGACCCGCGCGGCGAAGGCCTTGCCCTGGCCCTGGTACTCCTCGGTGAGCATGCCGGGCGCGAAGGCCAGCGACTCCTCCGTCGCCTCGGCCGGCGGCGACCACGGCTGCCCGGTGGCCCGGGCCAGGTCCCAGCCGTGCACCTGGTACTCCCACAGGATCATGTCCAGCGCCATCCCGCCGGGCATCGCGGCCTCACCGAGCCGCAGCGGCAGGCTGGCCGCGCCGCCGCGCACGGCGGCATCCAGGGTGGCGGCCGCGGCGCGGACGGCGTCCGCCGCGTCGTCGGGGGCCGTGTAACCGTCGAGGCTGGCCCGCGGCGCCTGGCCGTCCGGGTCGGCGAACCCGGCGGCGAACGTGGCCAGCCAGCCCAGCACGTGGTCGCGGAGCTGGGCCACGTCCCAGCCGGCGCACGGCGTCGGGTCGGCCAGTTGGGCGCCGGAGATGCCGCCGACCACCGCGGCGAGGTCGGTGAGCACGGCGGCGAGCAGGTCGGCGGTCTTCTCGGTTGCTTGCGCGGATGTGGTCATGACCGGTCACGCTACTGCGGCCGGGGCGGCCCGCGATTGAACTTTCGCGTCAGCCCGGCCGCTAAGGTCACGGGCATGGGCAGTTCCCGGCCGGAGCCGGTGGAGCGGGACAGCCGCGGCATCCTCGACCCGTGGCTGCTCCGCCAGCGGGTCCGGCTGACCCGGTACCCGGCCGGCCCGGCGCTGGCCGGGCTGGTGGACTGGTTCTGGGCCGTCCGGTGGGACCTGCCGCCCGGCACCGTGCACCGCCAGCGGGTCCTCACCCACCCGGGCGCCAACATCTGCGTCGGCCACGCCAACGCCCGCCCGGGCGACCGGGAGCCCGGGCCGGTCGAGGCCAGGCTGTACGGGGTGGCCCGCGGCCTGTCCACCCGGGTCCTGATCGGCCAGGGCTGGACGGTCGCCGCGCTGACCCGGCCCGGCGGGCTGGGCGCGCTGGTCAGCGGCGAGGCGGCCGGCTTCACCGACCGGGTCGTGCCGCTGGGCGCCGCACTGCGCACCGACGAGGCGGCCCTGGTGCGCCAGGTCCTGGCCGAGCCGGACGAGGAGTCCCGCGTCCGGTTGCTGGCCGCCGCGCTGGAGCAGGCGGCCGACCCGGCCCGGGTGCAGGCCGCCACCGAGGTCGCCGGGGTGGCCCGGCTGGCCGAGGCGAACCGGGCCGTGCGCCGCCTGGCCGACCTGTGCGAGCTGGCCGGCGCCCGCCCGCGCACGCTGCAGCGGACGTTCCTGCGCTACGCGGGCGTCTCGCCAGTCTGGGTGATCCGCCGCTACCGGCTGCTGGACGCGGCCGAGGCGGTGCGCACCGGCGACCTGGTGCCCTGGGCCGGCCTGGCCGCCGCCCTCGGCTACGCCGACCAGGCCCACCTGATCCGCGATTTCCGGGCCGCGACTGGCCAGACTCCCGCGGCCTACGCCGCGTCCGTCGCCGCGCGGTAGCCCGCCGGGGCCGCCGCCTGCCGTTCCCGGGCCCGGGCCGGGCTGGCGGCACCCGGCGCGGGTAGCGTGCGGGTCATGACGTTGCAGACGCGCCCGCTAGGGCGGACCGGAGTGGACGTGACCATCCTCGGCTACGGGGCGATGGAACTGCGCGGGCAGCCGAACGGGCCGGCCATCGCCGACGAGGACGCCGGGCGGCTGCTCAATGCGGTGCTGGACAGCGGCATCACCCTGATCGACACTTCCATCGACTACGGCGGCAGTGAGGAACTCATCGGCCGTTACCTCGGCCACCGCCGGGAGGAGTACTTCCTCGCGTCGAAGTGCGGGTGCCTGCTCGGTGCCCCGCCGCCGGGGGCGAGGCCCCCGTATCCGCACGACTGGAGCGCGGCCAACGTCCGGGCCGGGGTGGAGCAGAGCCTGCGCCGGCTCGGCACCGACCGCCTCGACCTGGTCCAGGTGCACATGTCGCCCAGCCGCGCCCAGATAGAGGCCGGCCAGACCGTGCAGGCCCTCCAGGCGCTGCGCGCCGCGGGCAAGATCCGCTTCCTCGGCATGTCCGGCATCCTGCCCAACCTGCCGGACCACATCGCCATGAACGTGTTCGACGTGTTCCAGATCCCCTACTCCGCGGTGCAACGGGAGCACGAGGACCTCATCACCGCCGCCGCCGCGGCCGGGGCGGGCACGCTGATCCGGGGCGGCGCGGCCCGCGGCGCCGCGGCGGAAGACAAGAACTGGGCGGTCGGGCCGCTCAGCCAGGACCCGGGCGTCGGGCAGCGTCGCTGGGCCGCCTCCGGGATCGAGGATGTGCTCGATGGGATGTCCCCGATGGAATTCATGCTGCGCTTCACGCTCAGCCACCCCGCGCTGTCCACCACCATCGTGGGCACCTCGAACCCGGATCACCTGCGGGGCAACCTGGCCGTCGCGGAGAAGGGCCCGCTGCCCGCCGGCCTGTACGACAAGGCCCGGCAGCTGCTGCCCGGCGGGCCGGCCTAGCCCTGGCATAGCCCGGGGGTGTCCTGCGGCGGCTCAGAGGGTGACCGGGGGCCAGAGGTTGTGCCGGGCGGCGATCGGGTCGCCCGGCCATTCGCGCATCGCGTCCAGGTTGTCCTGGGCCGGGTGCCTGGCCGCCGCGGGCCCGTCCGCGAACCCGTGCAGCACGTTCAGGATCACCTTCTGGGCGAAGCCCCACGCGCGGCGGTTCAGGCCGAACAGGTGCAGCCCGTTGGCGGTGGCCACGAACCGCATGGTCCCAGTGGCGAACACCCCGGCGCCGCCGGAGTGCGTGTAATAGGCCGAGTCCGAGTAGCTGTTCACGCCGCGGCAGGTCAGCGGCGAGTGCGACAGCACCTCGATCGGCCGCTGCACCGGGTGGACCGGGTTGACCCGGTCGTACTCGATGCCGACCAGCCCGGTGAAGTGGGTGCCCTTCTTCGCCCGGGTGCCGGAGTACACCCAGCTGTCCGGGGAGGCGATCACGTACGGGGCGCTGGTCGGGTTGGACTCGTACAGCACGCCGGTGAGCGGCGATTCCGGGTCGGGGTTGGGCGGCTCCCGCCAGTCGCTGGTGACCAGCGCATTGTCCTGGCCGTACATGGGGTCTTCGGTGTAGCTGGTCTTGTAGCAGATGACCAGCCGTCGCGGACCGAGCCGGGTGCTGGCCAGCCGGGTCCGCCGGAACAGGGTGTTGGCGCCCAGGAAGGCGACGTTCACCCCGGCGTCCCGGGCCGCGGTGACGTTGGCCCGCTCCGGCGGCGACCAGTACTCGTCGTGCCCGGGGCAGATCAGCGCGCTGGCCCCGGCCAGCAGGTGCGGATCGCCCTCGATGTCCATGCTGGTCTCGTAGGCGAGCGGCAGGCCGGATCGCTCGGCCAGTTCGATGGTCTTCCGCTCGTGGTAGAGGAACATGAACGCGCCGCTGGCGTCGTAGGGCCGGTCCAGGCTGACGGCGAGTGAGCGGTTGGCGTAGTCGGCCGTGCCGCCGGGCCCGTTGTAGAGGTCGTAGCCCCCCCAGGTGTTGTACGCCTGCCAGGTCTGCACCCCGTTCTTGATCACCACCTTGCCGGCCGTGCTGGCCGACCGGACGGTGAGCGGGATGAACCGCTGGGCGCCGGACTCGGCGTCCAGCCGGAGCAGGTAGGACCCTTCGGGCCAGTCGTGGGTGGGCACGGTGAGCGACTCCCCCCAGTCGCACTCCACCGTGTTCGTCGGCGCGATGAGGGTGGACGGGCGCTGCTGGTGGCCCTTGACCGGCGCCGACTGCCACACCAGCCGGGCCTTGTCCCCGTGGTACCAGCCCATCCGGAAGGCGCTGACCCGGAACGAGCGGGCCGTGGTGGACACGTACAGGGTGACCGGCTCGCCGGGCAGCACGCTGCACTGCCCCGCGTAGCCGACGATCGCCATCGGCGCGCCGAGGTTGCTGATCTGCCAGTGCGGGTCGCCAGGCCGGGAGTTCTCGCTGGCCGCCGGCTGGACGGCCGGGCATTCGCCGTGGCGCTGGCCGAGGAAGCCTTCTGCGCCGATGCCGAGCAGCCTGCAGCCGCACCGGCCGTGCCCGCGGCGGCCAGGCCGAGGAAAGCGCGCCGGGAGTAGGAACCGCGCTCAGTCATGGCCCCATCATGGCCCGGGGGGGCAGCCGTCGCTGCAGGTGCCGCCGAAGCGGGCGCAGTCTGCCCGTTTCTTGACCTTACTCACCTGGCCGGCTGACCAGAGTGGCACAATCCCGGCATGCTCCCAGGCGCGACCGATTCGGCTGATGACCCCCTCGAGCAGGACGCCCCCGACCACCCCGTGAATGACCCGGCCATCGAGTCGTGGTTCCTGGCCGAGGGCGACCGTGCCAACCGGGCCACCGACCTCCGCGCCTTCACCACCGGCAACCTGGTCGAGCCGCTGGTGGACGGGCGCGGCTACTTCGCCCGGCTGCACGCCGAGATCAACGCCGCCCAGGACGGCGACCAGATCTATTTCCTGGACTTCCGGGGTGACTTCGACGAGCTCCTGGATGGCCCGGGTTCCGCGGCCGGCGAGGTGCTGGGCCGGGCGGCCAGGCGGGGGGTCAGGGTGTTCGGCCTGCTGTGGCGGTCCCACCCGAAGGCGCTGCGCCAGTCCGAGGAGGCCAACGCGGAGTTCGTCCGGGAGATCGACGCGGACGGCGGCCAGGTCCTGCTGGACGCCCGGACCCGGCGGGGCGGCAGCCATCACCAGAAGCTGATCGTGCTGCGGCACCCGGGCGCGCCGGGCCAGGATGTGGCGTTCATCGGCGGCATCGACCTTGGCCACAGCCGGCGTGACGACGGGGAGCACGCGGGCGACCCGCAGGTGATGGAGTTCCCCGCGGAGTATGGCGAGCGGCCGCCCTGGCACGACATGCAGGCCGAGGTGCGCGGGCCCGCGGTGCACGACCTGGAGCACACCTTCCGTGAGCGCTGGTACGGCAGCAGCGTGCTGGACCTGCCCAGCCCGGTCCGCCAGCTGTACGACCGGGCCTACCACATGGGCGCGATGACCAGCCGCCGCTGCCGGAGCCGATGCCCGATGACGGGACCTCCCGCGGCCCGCACGCGGTCCAGGTGCTGCGCACCTACCCGGCCCGGCTGCGCTGGTACCCGTTCGCGCCGCTCGGCGAGCGGAGCATCGCGCACGCCTACCGCAAGGCGTTCGCCCGGGCCCGCTGCCTGGTCTACCTGGAGGACCAGTACCTGTGGTCCAGCGCCGCCGCCGGGATCATCGCCGGGGCGCTGCGGCGCTGCCCGGGCCTGCACGTGATCGCGGTGGTGCCCCGCTACCCGGACAACGCGGGGCCGGTCACCCGGTGGCCCGGGCTGATGGCCCGGCACGATGTGGTCCGTGCCTGCCGGAAGGCGGGCGGGGACCGGTTCGCCGTCTACGACCTCGAGAACCCGGCCGGGACACCCGTGTACGTGCACGCCAAGGTGGCGATCGTGGATGACGTGTGGGCCATGGTCGGGTCGGACAACCTCAACCGCCGGTCGTGGAGCCATGACAGCGAGCTGTCCATCGGGGTGCTCGACCCGACCCGGGACACCCGGTCCCCGGCCGACCCCGCCAGGCTCGGCGACGGGGCCCGCACCTTCGCCCGCGACCTGCGGCTCCGGCTGTGGCGCGAGCACCTGGACCGGGACGCCGCTGACGTCGCGGACCTGCTCGACCCGGCGGAGGCGTTCGCCGCGTTCCGGCAGCAGGCGGAGCGGCTCGCCGCCTGGCACGCGGCCGGCGCGGCCGGGACCCGACCGCCGGGCCGGGTGGTGCCGCACGAGGTGTCCCGCCCGACCGCGGCCCAGCGAGCATGGGCGGTGCCGCTCTACCGGACGGTGTTCGACCCCGACGGCCGCCCGTGGCGGGACCGGTTCCGCGGCCGCCTGTGACCCCCGGGCCGCGCCGGGACGCCGCCGGGTACCGCGGTGGCCTGCCACGTGGCGCCGCGGGACCCGGCCGGGTCAGGCTGGCAGCAGCGGTAGCCGCGCCCTGTCCAGCCGGGCGGGCACGCGGTAGGCCGCGCCAGCCGATCGCGGGACCCCGACGGTCACCGACCCGGAGCTGGCCTGGGTGCTGACCGCGTAGCTGACGCCGCCCGGCAGCATCCGGCCGGCCGGCTGGCCGGACCAGCACCAGCCTGGCCCGCCCGGGCACGGTGAGCAGCAGGACCACCACGGCCACCTGGCATGCGGCCCGCGCAGAATAATGACTCGCCGGTAATAACCCCCTAACCTGCGCCACCCGGCGCGATCGCAGCAACCGCCGGCCATCGCCGGGCGTCTGTTGAAGTAACTGCCTGGTACTACATGGACGGACGGTGCCCGATGGGTGGACGTGGTAATCAGCATCTAGCGAGGTCAACGGGGCCATTGGTGCGCAAGGTGCTGCTGGGTTCGGCCCTCTTCGGGTCGGCGCTGCTCATGACCGGGCCCGCTGCCGGCCCCGCACTGGCCGGGCCGTCGGTGCGGACCGCGCCGGACCGCGGCCCGTTCCCGGTGACCTGCACCTCCCCGCTGCACCCCCGGCTCGCCGCCCGGCTGGCCAGCGGCCTGCGGGCGGCGCTGCGTGGCCGGCTGTCCACCGTCGCGCTCCGGGTCGATGACCGGAGCGACCAGCTGGGCTGCTGGCTGAACGCCGGGATGCACTTCGACTCGGCCAGCGTGGTCAAGGTGACCGTCCTGGGCACGCTGCTCCGCGAGGCGATGACCCAGCACCGGTCGCTGACCCGCGCCGAAGCCCGGCTCGCCACCGCGATGATCACCGAGTCGGACAACGCGGCGGCGTCCGCGTTGTGGGCCCACGTCGGCCGGGGGCGGCTGCGGTACTTCCTGGGACGGGCCGGGATGACCCGGACCCAGCTCGGCCCGGGCGGCTACTGGGGCCTGACCCAGATCACCGCGCACGACGAATTGCTGCTGCTGAACCTGCTCATGTTCCCGAACCAGGTACTGGACGCGCCGTCCCGCGACTACGCCCTCACCCTCATGGCGCGGGTGATCCCCGCGCAGCGCTGGGGCGTGCCAGCCGGCGCGCCGGCCAGCCTGACCGTGCACGTGAAGAACGGCTGGCTGCCGCTGGCCACGCACGGCTGGCGGATCCACAGCATCGGCTGCTTCACCGGGCCTCACCGTGGCTACGCCATCGTGGTCCTGACCCGGGACAACCCGACCATGGGATACGGCATCGCCACCATCGAGCGGGCCGCCGAGGTCATCCACCGCCAGCTCAGCCCGAATGCCGCGCACCGGGTCCCGCCGTCGCAGCCTGGGTCCTCGTGGGGCATCCCGGACGAGCTGATCCCCGCGTCGCTGGGCGGGCGCTGAGAAACGCGGAGAAAATCTCCCCGGGCCGGAACCACGGCCGCGGATGGCACGTCTAAGGGGATGCCTCTTCCCACCTGGGGCGCATGGTGAATGGCCGCCCGCACAGCCCGGCCGGCAGCGCACAGTCGCCGGGCTGTGCGGGCGGCGTGCCTGCTGGCCTCAGTCGCCCGCTTGCGGTCCGTCCAGGCGGCGCAGCCCGCTCCGGTGCCGCTCCGCCAGGTCCAGGTAGGTCTGCACCGCGTACTTGATCCACTCCTGCTGGGCCTGGCCGGCCTCTTCGCGGACCCGGGCGGGCACGCCGAGGGCGAGCGCCCCGGCCGGAACCACCATGTCCTCACGGACCAGCGCGGCCGCGGCCACGACCGCACCGGCGGCGACGCGGGCGCGGTTCAGCACCAGGGAGCCGGAGCCGATCAGGCAGCCGTCCTCCACCACGCAGCCTTCCAGGTGCGCCAAGTGCCCGATCACGCAGTCAGCACCGATCAGCGTGGGCCACTCCTCGGTCGTGTGCACCACCGTGCCGTCCTGGATGGACGTGCGCTCCCCCACCCGGATCGCGCCGTGGTCCCCGCGCAGCACCGCGCCGGGCCAGACCGAGGCGCCTGCGGCCAGTTCCACCGAGCCGATCACGACGGCATCCGGGTGCACGTACGCCTGCGGGTCGATCGACGGCGCGGCGTAGTCGAGTGCGTAGATCGGCACAGCATCACTCCCCAAGTGTCTGCGCGGCACGCGGCGGTACCGCGTGCCTCCGGCCGGGCCAGCCCCCAGTCAGCAAACCGGTAGCTATGACGATATAGCTGAAAAACCCGGAGAACACCGGCAAGCCGGGCACCCGCACCACGTTCGCACCGCGGCCGCGCCCCATGCCGGCCTGGTATGCGCCGCCTGCTGCCGCCTGGCCCGGCGGGCGGCTGTCCAGGGTCGTTGGCAGGGGCGCGGCAGGCCGTTGGCCGGCCCGGCGACGGACCTATGTCCCTTCTTTAGGCACGCAACCGAGTTCCTGCTTTTGCGAACTTTTCCGCCACGTTTCCGGGTGATACGAAGAGGTAAACAGGAGGGAATCCGGACGGGAGAGCAACCTCCCCCGAGGGTGGATCACATCGGATGCACTGGCGCACTTCATTTCCGCCGTCACTCGGTCACGCTGGCCCACGGCTGTCTCATTTTCATACACCCCCGGCACCTCCCGCGCACGTGAAGGACGAGGACGCCACATGACGAGCACCCAGACGCCCCGCGGTGACACCCGGGCGGGCTCGCTGGCCGGATGTGTGGCCCTGGTCACCGGGGGCACCGCGGGCACCGGCGGCGAGATCCCGCAGAACCTGCACCGCACCGGTGGCCGTTACGCGCTGGCCACGATGCGCATCGGCGGCGGCCAGGGAATCCCAGCCATCTTCGAGCGGATGTCACCCACCGCTGCGGGGAGCGAACGCTCAAACAAGGAGGAGCGGAATGTCCGAACATGACATCGCGCGGCGGGTGGTCGAGGACGCGGCTGAGGTGATCGCACCGGAGGCCAATCTCATCCCCGAACTCGACATGGGCAGCTTCGGCGCGTCGATGCTGGCCGTATTGACCCGGGCAGCGGATCGCCCGGGCGAGGTCGCCGGGGCGGGATTGCGGTTCTGGGCCACGCTGGGCAGGATTGCCCAGTTCACGGCGTCCCGGTCAGCAGGCCGGGACGCACCGCTGCCCATCCCGGTCGAGAAGGACAAGCGCTTCACGGATCGCACCTGGGAGGACAATCCCGCTTTCGCCGGGCTCCGCCAGGCTTATCTTGCGCTCAAGCAGTTCAGCGACGACATGCTCGGCGCCGGGAGCGGTGAGCCGGTCAGCGACGCGAAGGCGCGGCTGATGACCGGATTCCTGGTCGACGCGGTCGCCCCGACGAACTTCCTGGCCACCAATCCGGCCGCGCTGAAGCGGGCCTTCGAGACCGGCGGCGCCAGCCTGGTCGCCGGGGCCCGGAACTTCGTGGATGACCTCGTGCATAACGACGGCCGCCCGAGCCAGGTGGACCGGCGGCCGTTCCAGGTGGGCAAGAACCTCGCGGCCACGCCGGGGAAGGTGGTGTACAAGAACGACCTGATGGAACTCATCCAGTACGCGCCGCAGACCCCCGAAGTGGGGGCCATCCCGATGCTGATGAGCCCGGCGTGGATCAACAAGTACTACATCATGGACCTCGCGCCTGGCCGCAGCTTCATCGAGTGGGCGGTGCAGCACGGGCACACGGTCTTCGCGATCTCCTACCGCAATCCCGATGAGAGCATGCGCGGGGTGCGGCTGGATGACTATCTCATCGAGGGGCCGCGCACCGCGCTCGACGTGATGTCCGACATCACCGGATCCGACAAGATCAACATTACCGGGCTCTGCCTCGGTGGCGCCCTGACCGCGATGCTCGCCGCCTACCTGGCCAAGACCGGCGACGACCGCATCGCCTCCATCACCCTGCTCAACACGCTGCTTGACTACAGCGAGCCGGGCGTGCTCGGGGTCTTCACCGACGAGAAGACCGTGGTCCAGATGGAACATCACATGCAGGCCAAGGGCTTCCTGGAAGCAACCGACATGAGGACCTCGTTCGACATGCTCCGGGCGAACGACCTCATCTTCAGTTACGTGGCCTCGAACTGGCTGATGGGACAGCAGCCACCTGCTTTCGACATCCTGGCCTGGAACGCCGACAGCACGCGCATGCCAGCGGCCATGCACTCCTTCTATCTCCGCTCGCTCTACCTGCACAACCAGCTCGCGAATGGCGAGATGGAGCTGGCCGGGGAGCGGCTATCCCTGAGGGAGATCAAGAGCGACACGTACGTGGTCAGTGCGGAGAACGACCACATCGTGCCGTGGACGGCCTCGTACAAGACCACCGGGCTGCTTGGCGGGCACGTCCGGTACCTGCTGTCCAACGGAGGGCACATCGCCGGCATCGTCAACCCGCCTGGTCCCAAGGCCTGGCATGAGGTGAGCCAGGACAGCCACGAGTCCGCGGAGCAGTGGCGCGCGGGAGCAGAGCTCATCAAGGGCTCATGGTGGGAGGACTGGGCCGACTGGGCCAAGACGCGGGCCGGCGACCAGGTGAAGCCGCCCAAGATGGGCAGCCGCCGCTATCCGGCGCAGGGCGACGCCCCGGGCCAGTACATCCACGGCTGAGCCGAAGTTGGTGCCCACCAGGCATGCTTGACAAACCATCCAAACTGCATGATATAGTAAGCATTAGCCGAACTAACGAGCCCCGAGGAGTACGCAATGGCCGACACTCACCCCACCAGCCAGGAGATTCAGGGCGAGATCCTGGACGCTGTCCGCAAGAGCCAGGAGGCCGTGGTGGACGCGATCAAGCGGTGGGCCGACGCGGTCCAGTCGTTGGCCCCGTCCATCCCCGTCCCGAACCTGCCCTACGCTGACAAGCTGCCGAAGCCCGAGGAGCTCGTGGCCAACGCCTATGACTTCGCCGAGCAGCTGCTGGCCACCCAGCGCAGCTTCGCCCAGAGCGTGCTGCAGGCCACCAAGCCCCTGGTTTCCGGCAAGAACAGCACGCCCCCGAAGGCCGGCCCTGCCGCCAAGTAACCCACCACACTGGTGCGCGGCGGACCGGATCTCCCGGCCCGCCGCGCATTCGCGTACTATAGTTAGCAAGTGATCGCGGCATCTCAGCCGCACGACGTACCTGGGAGGTCCCGTGCCCGAACCGTGGGACACCCAGTTGCAGGCGCTGGGCTCGTTCATCCGCAGACAGCGCCAGCTGGCCAACCTGTCGCTGCGCCAGCTGGCCGAGATGACCAGCCTGTCCAACCCGTACCTGAGCCAGATCGAGCGTGGCCTGCACCAGCCCTCGGTGCGGGTGCTCAAGCTCATCTCCGAGGCGCTCGACGTCTCGGCCGAGACGCTGCTCGCGCAGGCTGGGCTGCTGGACGGCAACCGCGCGGCCGCCGCAGGGAACGGCCGGCCCGGAGCCCCCGGCCAGGCGGCCGCGCCGCCCGACGCCGACGCCGAGGCGGCCATCCGCGCTGATCAGCGCCTCAGTGATGACCAGAAGAACGCACTGATCACCGTCTACCGGAGTATGCTTCGCTCCGAATAGTGTGTCCTGCGGCCGGTCGCTCGCCCCGCGTGGTGCTGGCCGGCGGGGCACCCTGGCCGCCCCGGTCCCTGGCGGCTGCCTGGCGTAACCAAGAAGTTACCTCTATCTTGCCTGCCGGCGGGTGTGAGGACTGTCATAAGTCTATAATCCCTACCTGATAACAGGGGAATCTCGCTTGCCCGTGCTGCTGCCCCGCCCGGACCTGTCAGAAATCGCTGTTACCCCGCCCGGCGCCGGCCCGGGCTACTGGGCCGGCGCGCCCAGCGCGGTGCTCGGTGATGACGCCATCTACCTCGCCTACCGGTTGCGCCGCCCGGTCGGCCGCGGCCGGGGGTACGGGGTGACCGTGGCCCGCTCCGTGGACGGCGTGCACTTCGAGCCGCTGCTCACCATCGGCCGCGAACTGGTCGGCACCGAGTCGCTGGAGCGGCCTTCGCTGGTCCGCACCGAGGACGGCACCTGGCGGCTGTACCTGAGCTGTGCCACGCCGGGCACCAAGCACTGGCGGGTCGAGCTCATCGAGGCGGCCAGCCCGGCCCAGTTCGACGCGCGATCCATTGCGATGGTCCTCCCCGGGGACGCCAAGACCGGCGTGAAGGACCCGGTCATCCGGCACCGGAACGGCATGTGGCAGCTGTGGGCCTCCTGCCACCCGCTGGCCGACCCGGACGAAGCCGACCAGATGGTCACCGACTACGCCACCAGCCATGACGGCCGGGAGTGGACCTGGCACGGCACCGCGCTGATGGGCCGGCCGGGCCACTGGGACTCGCGCGGCACCCGGGTGACGGCGGTGCTGCACGCCGCAGGCTCGATCATCGCGTACTACGACGGCCGGGCCAGCGCCGCGGAGAACTGGGAGGAGCGCACCGGGGTGGCCACTGGCACCGAGCCGACCAGCCTGGCCGCCGTCGGCGACGCGCCAGTGGCCGAGTCCCCCTACGCCGGCGGCGGGCTGCGCTACCTCGACATCCTGCCGCTGCCCGACGGCAGCCACCGGCTGTACTACGAGATGACCCAGCCGGACGGGTCGCACGAGCTGCGCACCGAACTGCAGCCGCCGCCCGCCTGAGCCGGGCTTCCCCCTGCCGAGCCCCCGGGACTTTCCCGGCCGGGGCCTCCTGGGTCAGGCCCGGGGCTGGCCGTTCCGGGCCTGGCGCTGCCCGGCCGGCCGGTCCCCGACCAGCCCGCCGGACCGCTCCCGGGGCTGCAGCCAGTCGCCGAAGTCGGACTCGGTGACCTTTTCCAGCAGCCGGATGTCGGACTCGAAGTACGGCAGCAGGGCCTGCCGCTGCTCCCAGGTGAGCGGCTGGCGCGGCCGGGCCCCCCGCTGCAGCATCCGCTCCAGCGGGCTGGTCAGCACGGTCCCGGTGGTGCCGGGCAGGTGCCGGCCGGCTGCCGCCGCACCGCGGAGCAGCTGGGAGAGCACCCGGTGCCCGAGCGACTCGTGGGGGTGGGCCGTCACGTTCTCCCTGGGCACCTCGGTGATGACACCGGCCGGGACGCCCAGGAACGCGCAGATCTCATCGAGCGTCCGCACCGGCGCATCCACCAGCTGACGGTAGCGCAGCACCAGGACGTGCTCCCTCGGGAACACCCGGTACAGGCGCTCCAGCTGCTCACCGTACCGGCCGAGCCTGGTGTAGTGCCAGAACTGCGCCCACCCTTCGGCGACCCGCCGGTCCTCCTCGGCGCAGGCCTGGACGACGTCGCCCACCGGGTCAAGCCCAGCCGACCACAGATGGGCCCAGTTGGAGTGGGCCCGCTCCACCGGGTCGCGCAGCATGGCGATCATCTTCACGTCCGGGATCAGCTCCAGGATCCGCCGCTGCGCAGCGGTGTCGTAGAGGTAGAAGGGGGTCGACTCGCCGCGCAGCTGGCCCGCGGTGGCCGGGGCGAACAGCGCCGCGTAATCGGCCCGCCGCCAGACATGCTCGCGCCAGGTGGCGATGTCTCCGGGGCCGCCGCCCTTGCTCGGCGGGGGCCCGTCGGTCAGGAAGAACTTGGGCTCCTTGACCGAGGACAGGTAGAGGTCGGGATGCCGGGCCAGTGCGCTGTGCAGCGCGGTGGTCCCTGCCTTGGGAGCTCCGATGACCAGGAAGTCCGGCAGAGGCATGGGGCCTCCTTCGCATGACGGTGCGGCTGCGCACGAACAGGCCGCCAGAGAGCGGGGGGGGGGATTATTCCGATCAACTTTATAGGCTATGCGATGCCCGGGCTCTGTTCAATGACCAGGCACCGGGCCAGCGCCCGCGGCCCGGTGCATCCTGGCGCCGGGCACGGCCCGGTGCATCCTGGCGCCGGGCACGGCCCGGTGCCAGGATCAGACGCCCCCCGGCACCGTTGCGCGGGAGGCGCACGGCCATCAATCTTCCCCGCAGCGCGCTGCTCACACCCGCCCCCCCACATTGTCAGTGCTGACCCGGGGGGACGACCCCCGGACCCCCCGGCGTTCGCTGGTGAGGCAGGACACGCCTGCGGCGCACCCCGCCTCACCAGCGAATAGCCCGGGATGTCACCGCTGGGCTACCCCAGCCATTGACACCTGGTGGCGGGTGCGCTGAGGTTCGTAATGTGAACCGCGGTGCGTATTGCAGGCCCTCCGCCCGCGCGCCGCGGGGCCGGTGCTGTCGCTAACTCAACGAAGAGGTGGAGCACATGAGCGCCTGGGACGCGACGTCCTATGAGGGGAAAGACACCATCCTGCGAGTGGTCCGGGACGAGGCGGCCCGCCTCATCGACCTGGCCAGCCGCCCCGGCGCCTGGGAGGCGCCTACCGCCTGCGAGAGCTGGGCGGTCCGCGACGTGGTCGGCCACCTGGTGGACACCACCGAGGGGTACTTCGAGGCCTTCGAGACGGCCCGGGCCGGCGGTGAGGCCAGCCCTTACGGCCTGGCCGGCATGCACGAGCGGGCCGGCGAGCAGGCCACCCGGTTCCGCGGGCTGTCCCAGCAGGAGATGCTGGCCCGGCTGCAGAACGACCTCGACAAGCTGATGGGCATCCTGGAGCCGATGGGCCCCGAGGAATGGACCGGCTTCATCGTGCCGCACTTCTACATGGGCCCCGTCCCGGCGTTCTTCTACGCGGCCGGCCAGCTGATGGACTATGCGGTCCATTCATGGGACATCCGGCAGGGCACCGGGCGTGCCCACGGCCTATCCGGTGACGCGGCCGACCTGCTGGTGCCGTTCATGTTCGTGCTGTGGCAGTCCACGATCCGCCGCGACGCCGATCTCGCCCCGTTCCAGCTGGGCATCACGGTGACCGGCCGGAACGCGGGCAGTTACCGGATCAGCGTGACCGGCGACGGGATGAGCTACGAGGCGGGGGACGTTAGCGACCTGCCCACGGTGCTCGACTTCGACGCGGGCAGCCTGGTGCTGACCACGTTCGGCCGCAGCAATGCCGGCACGGTGCGCGGCGACCAGGAGGTCGCGGACCGCTACCTGAACCTGTTCTTCCGGATCTGACTCCAGGCTGATCCTGATCACCAGCGCCGGGCTCACCGTCTGGCCGCCCGGCCCGATGGCCCGGGCCGGGCGGCCGGGGATGGCCCCGGTGCCGGGCAGGGCGGGCACCGGATGCGCTCCGGCCGCCAGGGCGGGCCGGGCGGTCCCGGCCAGCGACAGCCGGGCCGGCGGGGCCACCGCGGGCCGGGCCGGCGGGACGAGCGTCAGCCGGCGCGCCCGGATGCCTCGCGACGCCGCGCGCGGCACCACGTAGCGGCGCAGCGCCACCACGGTGCCGAACGTCGCTGCCGCCAGGATGACCGCCGCCCCGGCCAGCAGCATCAGGTGGGCGGCGACGAAGCCCACGATGGCGCCGACCGTGACGAGCGCGGCCAGCAGCAGGCCGACGCCGTCGAGTCCGGCGGAGGCGGTCCGGCAGACACAGTGGGGTCCGGGTGCGCACATGGGAGTCTCCTTCGCGGGATCACCGCGGTTGCGGGAGCGGCCCGGCAGCGGGGGTAGGGGTCTGTCCCGGGCCGCGCGGGAACGTACATCCATATGGCCCGGCCTGTCCCTGTCTGTCTGCTGTCCCGACCGGAACTATTTTGTGACCCCGCGGCCACGAGCCGTGTCCGCAGCCTCGGCGTCGTACTCCCCCGGCGGATGGCCCGGGGGCAGCCGGTGCTTGGCCACCCGTGCCGTCGGCGTGCGCGGGAGCTCCCCGATGAGCTGCCAGTACCGGGGCACCTTGAATGCGGCCAGCCGGGCGGCCGCGTGCGCCCGGAGTGCCGCGAAGTCGGGGACCCGGCCGGGGACGGGCACGATGAACGCCTTCACCTCGTCCTCGGACAGCTCCGACGGCACCCCGGTCACGGCGCATTCGAGCACGTCCGGGTGCCCGGCCAGGACTTCCTCCACCTCGGCGGGCGACATGTTCTCGCCCCGGCGGCGCAGCACCTCCTTCTTCCTGGCCACGAACGTGTAGGTGCCACCCGGGTCTGCGGTGACCAGGTCCCCGGTGCGCAGCCAGCCGTCGGCGGTGAACGCCGCGGTGGTCTCCTCCGGCATCCCCCAGTAGCCGGGGGTCAGCACCGGGTTGCGCAGCAGAAGCTCACCGGTCCCGCCCGGGCCGATCTCCTGGCCGGCGTCGTCCACCACCCGGGCGTGATTGATCACGCCGAGGCCCGGGTGCTGGCGGACCGTGCCCAGGGTGCCGAACGGCCGCTGCCCATGCGCCCAGATCAGCCCGTACGGGCTCTCCGACATCGCGTAGCCGACCACGATCCGCAGCCCGAACCGGCGCTCGATCTCCTCCTGCCGGTCCCGGGCCGGGGCCGGGCCGGTGTAGCACAGCCGCAGCGGGGTGTCCGCGTCACCGGGGCGCGGCGGCTGCCGCATGAGGATCTCCAGCATGGCGCCGATCGCGTTGAACTCGGTGGCGCCGTGCCGCCGGGCCGCGTCCAGGAAGCCGCTGGCCGAGAACCGGGGCAGCAGGACAAGGCCGGCCCCGCAGGCCAGCGAACCCATCATGGAGTAGGCCGGGGCGTTGATGTGGAACAGCGGCAGCGACGTCATCAGCCGGTCGGCGCTGGTCAGGCCCATCCAGTACGGGAAGCCCTCGCCGGCCAGCACGTAGGCCCGGTGCGTCTGCATGACCAGCTTGGACTGGCCGGTGGTGCCCGAGGTGGGGATGAGCACGGCCAGGTCGCCCGGGGTGACCCCGGCGTCCGGCAGGTCCGCGGGCTGTGCCGGGGGGCCGGCGCCCGCCCAGTCGCCCGCGAGGTCACCGGCGGCCAGCGTGCCGAGCGGCGGCAGGCTGGCGATCCCGGCCGCTTCCACCAGGCCGGCCAGGCCCGGGTCGCAGATCAGTGCCCGGGGCCGGACCTGCCGGGCCAGCCCCTCCAGTTCGGCGGGGGCGCTGCGCGGGTTAGCCGACACGGTGACCGCGCCCAGCGCGGCCAGCGCCAGCCAGCAGATCACGTACTCCGGCGCGGTGCGCATGGTGACCAGCACCAGGTCACCGCGGCCGACCCCGACGGCGCGCAGGGCGCCGGCCGCGGCGGCCACCCGGCTCAGCGCGCCGCCGAAGCTGAGCTCGCCGTCGTCCGTGCGCACCCAGATCCCGCCCGGGTCCCGCCGCGCCGCGTCCCGCAGCACACCAGGAATGGTCCGGCACGGCGGCGGGTCGCTGGGCACCCCTGCATCTTACGGACACCCAGCCCGCACGGCCGGGGCCAGCGACCTGCCGTGCGCCACCTTAGCCAGCGCGTACGTGCTCGTCGGGACCGGGTAGTGATCCTCGTCCACCGGCGCGTGGCGGGGCGGGGTGACGAACGGCAGGCCGAGGGTTGTCTCGCCGGATGCCCACGGCGTCCACCCCCTGCAGCACCTCGGTGGCCTGGCCGTAGTCGGTAAGGTCGGCCAGGTGGCCCTCAGCCGTTCCTGGGAGCGGAGCAGGTAGTGCCGGTAAACCTCGGTACCCATCGCGGGCCAGGCTGCCGGCCCGCGCGGGCCGCGGCCGCGCTCTTGACCGGCCCCACCGCGTGCAGTTCGTCTACAGATCTTCACTACCCAGTCCACCTGGCCGGTTCAGCCACGACTTCGAGCCGTTCACCCGCGGCTGACCCGGCCCGGGCCGCCGGCCCCGTAGGCTGTTTGCGGCAGGGGCAGGGCCAGGCCACGCTGGGCGGAGCGCGGAGGAACCAATGGCCGAGACAGCGATCCAGTCCGGCCGCGGCGACCTGCCGGTCTACCTGGCGGAGCCGTCCATCCCGGCCCCCTGGCCGGGCGTGGTGGTCATCCACGACGTGATGGGCATGAGCCAGGACGTCCGGAACCAGGCGGACTGGCTGGCCAGCGAGGGCTACCTGGCTGCCGCGCCGGACCTGTTCTTCTGGGGCCGGACGCTGGCCTGCCTGCGCAGCACGTTCAGTGACCTGCGGCGGCGAAGCGGACGGGTCTTCGACGACGTGGAGGCGGTCCGCGGCTGGCTGGCCGACCAGCCCAACTGCACCCGCCAGGTCGGTGTGATCGGGTTCTGCATGGGCGGCGGCTTCGCCCTGCTGCTCGCCCCCGGCCGGGGGTTCAGCGCGGCCAGCGTCAACTACGGCATGGTGCCCAAGGACGCTCGTGACCTGCTGCGGGACGCCTGCCCCATCGTGGGAAGCTACGGCGGCCGGGACCTCACGCTGCGCGGCGCGGCGGCCCGGTTGCAGGGCGCGCTCACCGCGGACGGCATCCCGCACGACGTCAAGGAGTACCCCGCCGCGGGCCACGGGTTCCTCAACGATCATGAGGGGGCCGGGGACCGGATCCCGCTCGTGGTCAAGGCCGCCACGCCGCTGATGGGCTACGGCCCGGACGAGTACTCGGCCCGGGACGCACGGCAGCGCATCATTGAGTTCTTCCGCGCCCACCTGCACTGACGCCCGGGAGGCCCTGGCCCGCGGATGCAGCCTGCCGCGCAATAAGGTGCCCGGCGCCGCGGCGGATGGGTGAGCATGACCGCGCGGCTGACCTCTTCGTGCTGCTGCACGCGCCGGTCAGGCGGCCATGGCCGAGGCGGTCCCGCTGCCGCTCGCCTGCTTCACCGAGTCGCTACCACCGGTGCCGTCCTGCTGGCGCGACTGCCACCCCGCGGCACGCGTCACCCCGGCTGGAGGCCCGGCCACTCCTCGGCCAGCAGGCCGAGGATGGCCTCGTCGGCGAACCGGCCGGTCACCCAGCCGGCCTGGCGCCGGGTGCCTTCCCGGGTGAACCCGGCCCGGGCTGCCGCGGCGAGCATCGCGGCGTTGTCGGCCAGGGTCTCGATCTGCAGCCGGTGCAGCCCGCGGACCTCGAAGCCGTACCGGCACAGCACCCGGACCGTGTCGGTGCCCAGGCCCTGGCCGCGGAACGCGGGGCGCAGCGAGATGCCCAGGTGCGCGGCGCGGTTGTGCGTGTCGATGCCCCACAGCAGCGCGTCGCCGGCCAGCTCGTCGGTGTCCAGCAGCACCACGGAGAAGATCGCCGCATCGTCGGTCGCGCCGGTGACCCGGGCCGGGGAGTCGGCCAGCGGGATGGGCCGCCAGGGCCGGTTGTCCGCCTGCGACCTGGTCGCCACGTCCTCGTACAGGTCGGCGTGCAGGAGCGGGATGTCACTGTCCTGCCGGGCCCGCAGCCCGATCATGTCCCCGTGCAGCATGAGTAGCTTCCTACTCGCGTGCCCGCCGGGCGGCAAATCGATATCCTCGCACGTGCCCGGCGAGCAGAATCCAGGCGAGCCCCAGAGCCGAGGGGCCAGCTGCTGGCGGCCGGGACCGAAGCCGAGTTCGACGACCATGTCGTCAACCTGCACGTCTACGGCGGCTGGGGAAGCATCACGATCATCGTTCCCAGAGGCGTCGGGGTCCAGGTCACCCGGCACAGAGGCGGAGTCAACTCGCGGCTGGAGCGCCGGTGCCCGGCTGGCCGGGGTGGGAGAACGGGTGGTTCAGCTCCGGGTCCGCCACGCACCGCGCGTGGTGCGCGGCCGCCAGGGCCAGGAAGGCCGGCTCGCCCCCGGCGAACTCGAACAGCGTGGGCCGCATGAGCCCAGCGTGGCACATCCCGGTGCCGGGCCGGCCGATGCCACACCGGACAATAATGCGGGGGCGGTGCCGTGCCGCGGGACGGGACCAGGAGGGATGTGCTGCCGTGCGAGCCGTTGTGCAGCGGGTGAGCCAGGCCAGCGTCGCCGTGGACGGGCAGGTCACCGGCGCCATCACCGAGCCGGGCCTGCTCGTCCTGGTCGGCGTCACCCACGACGACACCCCGGAGACGGCCGCGAAGCTGGCCGCCAAGCTCTGGGGGCTGCGCATCCTGGACGGCGAGAAGTCCTGCTCCGACATTTCCGCGCCGCTGCTGGTGATCAGCCAGTTCACCCTGTACGCGGACACCCGGAAGGGCCGCCGCCCCACCTGGCAGGCGGCCGCGCCCGGCCCGGTCGCCGCGCCGCTGGTGACGGCGATGGTCTCGTCGCTGCGGGCGCTCGGCGCCCGGGTCGAGACTGGGGTGTTCGGCGCGAACATGAAGGTCAGCCTGGTCAACGACGGCCCGGTCACCATCATCCTGGACATGTGACGCCCCGCCGGGGCGGGGGCGGCCGCCGGGGCGGGGCGCGGCGCCGGGGACGGCTCAGCCGCCCAGGACCTGCCGGAAGTAGGACCCCGGCTCGTCCATGAACCGGCGCCAGGCGCCGACCAGGTGCAGGTCTTCCCAGCGGGCGGGCCGCAGCCCCCAGTCGCCGAGTTCCAGGATGCTGGCGCCGGGAACCGCGGCCACGATGGGCGAGTGGGTGGCGACGATCGCCTGCGATCCGCCCTCCGCGAGGTCGTGCAGCAGCGCGGCCAGCGCCAGGCAGCTGGTGAACGACAGCGGGGCGTCCGGCTCGTCCATCAGGTAGAAGCCGGGCTGGCTCACCCGGGTGCGCAGGATCTCCAGGAACCCTTGTCCGTGGCTGAGCTCGTGGAACCGCTCCGGCCGCCTGCCGGGGTTGTCCTCCAGGTAGGTGTACAGGCTGTGCATCGTGTCAGCGCGCAGGAAGTAGGACCAGCCGCGCCGGCCCGCGCTGCGTTCCGCGACCAGCCGCTGGCCGATCCCGGGCTCGCTGCCGCGGATCCGGAACAGTTCCGCGAGGGCCGACCCGCCCTGCGGATTCAGCCCGCAGGCCTCGGCGATAATCTCGACCACGGTGGACTTCCCGGAGCCGTTCTCGCCGACCAGCACGGTGAGGCCGCCGGGCAGGGCCAGGCCCTCGGTGAGGATCTGCTCGACGGCCGGCACCGTGGCGGGCCAGCGGATGACGTCCACGGGGACGGCCGGCTACGGCAGCACGCCGCGTTCCACGCAGAACTCGTTGGCCGCCGCCGCGGGTCCAGCCAATAATGCCGGCGGCAGGCAGGCGCTACCGTCAGAGACGTGACAGAGCGCGCAACGGACGTCCTGGTCCTCGGGGCCGGGGTCATCGGGCTGACCACCGCGGTGTGCCTGGCCGAGGACGGGCTGGCCGTCACCATCCGCACCGGCCACCTCCCCGGGAGGACCACCTCGGCGGTGGCCGGGGCGATCTGGGGGCCGCACCTGGTGGAGGACAGCGACCGGGTGCGCCGGTGGTGCGCCGAGACCCTGGACGTGCTGGCCGGCGCTGGCCGGCGATCCGGCTGCGGGCATCCGGCTGGTCAGCGGGACCGAGGCGGCTCGCTCCCCCGCCGCCCGCCCGGACTGGGCCGGGCCGCTGGCCGTGTTCGGCGAGATCAGCCCGTCCCCGCCGGGCGGCCTGCCGCCGGGCTTCGCAGCGGGCTGGCGGTACACCGCGCCGGTCGCCTGCATGCCCGTCTACCTGGACTACCTGCTCGCCCGGTTCCGGCGGGCGGGCGGCGGGGTCCAGGTCAGTCCGGTACGCACCCTGGACCAGGCCGCCGCGGAGTCGGGCGCGCCGGTGATCGTGAACTGCACCGGGAGCGGGGCGCATGGCCTGGTCCCCGACCCGTCGCTCACCCCGGTCCGCGGCCAGGTGGTCATCGTGGAGAACCCGGGGCTGACCGAGTTCTTCATCGGGCTGCCGGACGCGGGCCACGAGATCGGCTACCTGTTCCCGCATGCCGGCCGGGTGGTGCTGGGCGGCACCGAGCTCAGTGGCGACTGGTCCACCGAGCCCCGCCCGGAGACCGCCCGGCGGATCCTGCGCGACTGCGCCGCCATCGACCCGCGGCTGGCCGGTGCCCGCATCCTGGAGCACCGGTGCGGCCTGCGGCCGGTCCGTCCGCAGGTGCGGCTGGAAGCCGCGCCGGCCGGGACCACTCCCGGCCCGGCCGACCGCCTCCTGGTGCACAACTACGGCCACGGCGGTGCCGGCGTGACCCTGTCCTGGGGCTGCGCCCGAGAGGCCGCCCGCCTGGCCCGGCAGCCGGCCTAGAGCCCGGGGAACACCGCGCGCAGCCGGTCCAGGTCGATGCCCTCGGCCGTGTGGGCGGGAGTGTGCTCCGGGTCGAGCCGCCCGAAGAACAGCCGCAGCAGTGCCTCGGCCGGCAGCCGGACCTCCCCGCCCACCTCGGTGCCGGGCACCCAGTCCGACAGCGTCACCGGGTCGGTCACGGTGAGCAGGTAGTCCAGTTCCGGGTCGGTGCTGCGCAGCCGGACCCGGAAGCTGTCCCCGGCCGACTTGGCCACGAACGCGAGCAGGCCGCTGATGTGCCCGAACAGCTCCGGCACGGCATCAGCCGCCACGACCGCCGCCGGATCGAAGGTCACCGCCACGTCCCACACATGGACCGCGTGCTCCCCGAGGCGCATCCGGATCAGGTCGGCCGCGCCCAGGCGGCCGAAGAACTCCAGCCCCATGGCCGCCAGCTCTTCGTCGCTGAGCTGCTCCAGCCGGCTGATGTAGGTGTCATCCCAGGTCACGGAGTCCGCGGCCTGTGCCTCCGGGGTCTTGCTGTTCCAGGTGTCCCAGATCTGCGGGAAGGCGTCCCGGTCCAGCTTCCCGTCCTCGCTGAGCGCGGCGCCGAGCATGAGCGTGCCGATCTCGGCCCCGCTGCCGATGTGCGCCAGGACCTGGGCGACGGTCCAGTCGTCGTCGTAGGACTGGGCACGCAGCTGCTCCGGGGTGAGCGGCCGGACCAGCCCGGTGAGGCGCTCGTGCGAATCGCGCAGGATGCGGGTCAGGGCGCGCGGGTCAGTAGCCATCGGTGGTTCTCCGTTCAGGCCCTCTTAGTGTTCTGGCATTCACAGACCCTAGGGTGAGGGGAATGCAGATCGGATTCGGAGCCCCCGTGTCCGGCGTGTGGGCCACGCCGGGGAATCTCGCCACCTTCGCGGCCAGCGCTGAGGCCGCCGGGTACGCCTCATTGTGGACCTTCCAGCGGCTGATCGTGCCGGAGGGCTCCGCCATGGAGCCGGTCTACCACAGCGTGCTCGACCCGATGGTCGCCCTCGGCTTCCTGGCCGCGGCCACCCAGCGGATCCGGCTCGGCGTGGCCGTCGTGAACATGCCGTATATCGCGCCCGGTTACCTGGCCAAGCAGGCGGCCACCGTGGACGTGCTGTCCGGCGGGCGGCTCGACCTGGGCCTGGGCATCGGCTGGATGCCGGAAGAGTTCACCTTCGCCGGCGCGGCCATGGCCCGGCGCGGGCCACGGACCCGGGAGTACATCGAGGTGCTGCGGCACGCCTGGGCCGGCGGGGGGCCCGCGTTCGCGGGCCAGGACTACCAGGTGCCGGCGGGCCGGGTCGCGCCGCGGCCGGTGCAGCGTCCCGGCCCGCCGGTGCTGCTCGGCGGCATCGTGCCGGCCGCGCTGCAGCGGGCCGGCCGGTACGCGGACGGCTGGGTCACCTCCAGCCGGACCGACCTGTCCCGGATCGGCGAGGGGATCGCCGTGGTCCGCGCGGCCGCGGCGGAGGCGGGCCGGGACCCGGACTCCATCCGGATCGTCTGCCGCGGCGTGGTCCGGGCGGGTGCCCCGGTGACGGTGCCGGAAGGCGGCGGCCGGCTGCTGCTGTCCGGCAGCTACGCCGACATCCGGGCGGACGCGCAGTGGCTTGGGGAGCACGGTGTCACCGAGCTGTTCTACGACCTGAACTGGGATCCGCTGGTCGGGGCACCGGACGCGAACCCGGCCGGGGCAGCGGCCCGGGCCGGGGAGATCCTCGAGGAACTCGCCCCGGGCCGGGGCTAGCCATGCTGGCCCGGGGGGACGACCTCCCGGAATCCCCCCGCCTCGCGGTGCTGGCCCGGGGGGACGACCCCCCGGACCCCCCGCGCATCGGGCCGTCCCGGCGGGGACACGCCTGCGGCGCACCCCGCCTCGCCAGCGGATAACCCTTATCTGGCTGGGCGGAGGCCGGCTTGCAGCGCGATCGCGGCGGCCTCGGTGCGGCTGGAGGCGCCCAGCTTGGCCAGGATGTTCGACACGTGCACGCTGGCCGTCTTGGGCGCGATGAACAGCGCGGCGGCGATCTCCCGGTTGCTCCGCCCGGCGGCGAGCAGCCGCAGCACCTCGCGTTCCCGGGCGGTCAGCCCGGCCAGCGCGTCCGGCCCGGCCGCTGCGGCGGCCCGCCCGAGCCGGGCCCGGCGGCCCAGGTCCGCCAGCGCGGCCCGCAGCGGCGCGGCACCGAGGTCGGCGGCCGCCGCGGTGGCCAGCGCCCACTCCCGCTCCGCGTCGGCGCGCTGGCCCGCCTCGGCCAGCGCCTCAGCCAGCCGCCACCGGGACCGGGCGCTCTCGTACACGAACCCCGGGCTGAACTCCGCCACCACCGCCCGCCACGCCTGCGGGTCGTTGTCCCCGCGGGCCCGGGCCCACTCGGCCTCGGCGCGGGCCAGCCAGCCACGGCCCTCGACACCGAGCACGAACCGTGGCCGCGCCCGGAAGGCGGCACCTTCCCGGGCCACCTGGATCAGGTCACCGGCCGCCTCAGCCTCGGCCTGCGCCGCGGCCGCGTCCCCGGCGGCCCGGGCCCGGCGGGCCCGGTCACCCCGGGCCGCCAGCCCGACCGCGGCGACCCGGATCGCGCCGGGACCGTAGCCCTTCGCGCCCGCGCCCTCCCGGGCCAGGATCGCCCCGGCCTCGGTGAGCGCGGTGTCCGTGTCATCCCGCCACAGCGCGTGCTCGGCCAGCAGGCCGCGGGCGATGTAGGCGGCGAAGCTGTCGGACGGCCAGAACGGCTCCAGCCAGGCGCGCCGCTCCGCCACCGCGGGGCTGCCCCGGGCCACGTCCAGGAACAGTGCCATCGCGGAAAGCCGGGCCTCCGCCACCGTGGCCACCCGGATGCCGAAACCGTCCGCCACCTCCCGCGCATGGTCCCACTGCCCGTCGGCGTAGTGCGCCAGGTAGTGCAGGTACTGCAGGTCCAGCCCGTACGGCGCGAGGCCGAGCCCGGCCGCGTCGGCGCGGGCCACCCCCAGGTGCGCCGTCTCGGCCGACTCGGCCAGGTCCCCGCTCTCCAGCTGAACCCGGGCCAGCTGGAACGCCGCGCGCAGTTCGACGCCGAGCACCCGCGCCTCGCGGGCCTGCTGGTGCGCCTGGCGCATCTTCCCGGCCGCCGCGGCCGGCTCGCCGTCGCGCTCGGCCAGCAGGCCCAGGGTCACCAGGGCATCCGCCTCGATCCACGGGGCGGATGCCGCCTCGGCCGCGGCGCGGGCCTGGTGAGCCTGGGCCGCGGCGGGCGCGTCCTGGCCGGCGTACATGAGGGTCTGCGCGTACGTGGCCAGCGCCCGGGCGTGCTCCCACCGTGGCGGGTCCGGGCTGAGCACCTCGACGGCGGCCCGGGCGGCCGCCTCCGCGGACGCCCGGGCAGCCGGCTCCTCCACCTCGAGCAGGTAGTAGGCCAGCCGCTCCTGCACCCGGCAGGCCAGGACCGGGTCGGCGGCCGGGTCCAGCAGGTCCCGGATCCGCCGCAGCTGCTGGACCGCGCGGGCCACCTCCCCGCTGGACGCCGCGCAGTTGGCTGAGCAGAACGCCAGCATGCCGCGGCTCTGCCCGGCGAGCTTCTCCGGCTCGGGGACCCGCTCCCACAGGGCCAGCGCCCCGTCGTAATGCCGGTGCGCCTCGGCCGGCGCGGCCAGCCGCTCGGACTCCTCCCCGGCCCGGACCGACGCGGCGAACGCCCCGGCGATGTCGTGGCTGGCCAGGCAGTGATAGGCCAGCTGGGCGGCCGAGCCGGGCACGGCGGCCAGCCGGCTCTCGTCGGCCAGCAGCTCGGCGATCCGGGCGTGCAGCCGGGTCCGCTCCCCGGGCAGCAGGTCGGCGTACACCGCCTCCCGGATCAGCGCGTGCCGGAAGGAGTAGCCGTGCGCACCGCCGGGCACCAGCAGCTGGTGCGCGATGGCCTCCCGGATCGCGTCCTCGAACCCGGCCCGGTCCAGGCCGGACGCCTGCGCCACGATGTCGTCGGCGGCCTGCCGGCCGGCCACCGCGGCGGCCCGCAGCACCTGCTGCGCCGGGGCGGGCAGCCGTTCCACCCGGGCCAGCAGCAGCGCGGCCAGGCCGCTGGGCAGCAGCTCGCTGCCGGTGGCCGTGCTGGCCGCCAGCAGTTCCTCGGCGTAATAGGGGTTGCCCTCGGCGCGGGCGACCATCCGGTGCAGCGCGGACGCGTCCAGCGGCTCCGGGGCCAGCGCGGCCAGGTGGTCGGCCATGTCCTCGTAGCCGAGCGGCCCCAGCTCGAGGGCGGCCACGGTCGGCAGCCGGAGCAGCTCGGCGACCACCGGGCGGAGCGGGTGACGGCGGTACAGGTCATCGGTGCGGTAGGTGACCACCACCGCGACCCGTTCCCGGTGCAGCACGCGGCTCAGGAAGGTGACCAGGTCCCGGGTGGACCGGTCAGCCCAGTGCAGGTCCTCCAGGACGAGCAGCGCCGGCTGGGCGGCGGCCAGTTCCGCGAGCAGCCCGAGCACCGCCCCGAACAGCTGCTGCTGGGCCAGGCCGGACGCCTCGCCTTCGCCGTTTTCCGGGCCGGGCCGGTCCGGCAGCAGCTGGCCGAGCACCGGGCGGGCGGCCAGCGCGCCGGCCACCGCCTCCGCCGCCGGGCCGGCCGCCCCCTCCCGGAGCGCGTCGGCCAGCGGCAGGTACGGGATGGCGTCGCCCAGCTCGGCGCACCGCCCGGACAGCACCAGGAATCCCCGGTCGGTAGCGCGCAGCGCCAGCTCGGTGACCAGGCGGGTCTTGCCGACCCCGGCGTCCCCGGACAGCAGCGCGTGGGCCGGCCGGCCCGGCCGCGGCGTCGTCGAGCAGGCCGAGCAGGCGGGTCAGTTCCCCGTCCCTGCCGACCATCCGTCCTTCCGACGCGCGCAGCACAGCACCCAGTATCACAGCAGCGGCGGCGCCCGCGATGCGCTACTCTGGCCGCCATGAGCACCAATTCCCGCCCCGCTGCCGCGCAGCAGCGCTGTGCCAGCCTGGTGCCGGTCAAGCCTTCGCTCGACGGCATCGAGGACAAGTGGTCACATCGGTGGGAAGAGCAGGGCGTAGTACAAGTTTGACGCTGGCGCCCCGCGGGACGCCGTTTTCTCCATCGACACTCCCCCGCTGACCGTCAGCGGGGCGCTGCACATCGGGCACGTCTGCTCGTTCACCCACACCGACACGGTCGCGCGGTTCCACCGGATGCGCGGCCAGGCGGTGTTCTACCCCATCGGCTGGGACGACAACGGCCTGCCCACCGAGCGCCGGGTGCAGAGCTACTTCCACGTGCAGTGTGACCCGGCCCTGCGTTATGACCCGTCGTTCGTGCCGCCGGGCTCGCCGTCCGGCGACCCGGTGAAGGTGTCCCGGCGCAACTTCGTGGCGCTCTGCGAGCGGCTGACCGGCCTGGACGAGCAGGCCTACGAGCAGGTCTGGCGGCGGCTGGGGCTGTCGGTGGACTGGTCGGCGCAATACCGCACGATCGGCGACACCGCGCGGGCCATCTCCCAGCGGGCCTTCCTGGCCAACCTGGCCCGCGGTGAGGCCTACCTGGCCGAGGGCCCGGCCCTGTGGGACGTCACGTTCGGCACCGCGGTGGCCCAGGCGGAGCTGGAGGACCGGGACGTCGCCGGCCATTACTACCGGCTGGCGTTCCGGCGGCCGGACGGATCTGCGCTGCCGGTGGCCACCACCCGGCCCGAGCTGCTGCCGGCCTGCGTGGCGGTGGTCTGCCACCCCGGCGACGAGCGGTACGCCGGGCTGGCCGGTGCCGTGGTGACCACCCCGCTGTTCGGGGCTGAGGTGCCGGTCCTGGCCCACCACCTCGCCGACCCGGGCAAGGGCACCGGCCTGGCCATGGTCTGCACGTTCGGCGACCTGACCGACGTGACCTGGTGGCGGGACCTGGGGCTGCCGGCCCGCCCGGTGCTGAGCCCGGACGGCCGGCTGCTGGCCGCCCTGCCGCCGGGGATCACCAGCCGGGCCGGCCGGTCCGCCTACCAGCAGCTGGCCGGGGCGACCACGGCGCAGGCCCGGCAGCGGGTCGCCGCGCTGGCCCGGGCCTCCGGTGAGCTGCTCGGCGACCCGGAGCCGCTGACCCACCCGGTGAAGTTCTACGAGAAGGGCAGCGCGCCGCTGGAGATCATCACCACCCGGCAGTGGTACGTGCGCAACGGCGGCCGCGACCAGCGGCTGCGCGAGGAGCTGCTGCAGGCGGGCCGGGAGATCAGCTGGCACCCGGCGCACATGCGGTCCCGCTACGAGAACTGGGTCAGCGGCCTGACCGGGGACTGGCTGGTCAGCCGGCAGCGCTTCTTCGGGGTGCCGATCCCGGTGTGGTACCCGCTGGACCCCGAGGGCCAGCCCCGGTACGACGCGCCCATCGTGGCGGACGAGGCCCGGCTGCCGGCCGACCCGGCCGCCGAGCCGCCGCCGGGCTACGCCGAGGAGCAGCGCGGCCAGCCGGGTGGCTTCACCGCCGACCCGGACGTGCTGGACACGTGGGCGACGTCCTCGCTGACCCCGCAGATCGCGGTGGCCACCGCCTCGGCCCTGGCCGGCACGGACCTCACGGCGCACGTCTACCCGATGGACATGCGGCCGCAGGCCCACGAGATCATCCGCACCTGGCTGTTCTACACGGTGCTGCGGGCCCGCCTGGCCGACGGCACGGCGCCCTGGCGGCACGCCGCGATCTCAGGCTGGATCCTGGACCCGGACCGGAAGAAGATGTCGAAGTCCCGGGGCAACGTGGTGACCCCCATGGACTCGCTGCGCCAGCACGGCTCGGACGCGGCCCGGTACTGGGCGGCCAGCGGCCGCCTCGGCACCGACATGGTGTTCGATCCGGCCCAGCTGCGGGTAGGCCGGCGGCTGGCCATCAAGATCCTCAACGCCGCCCGGTTCGCGCTGTCCCTGGCCCCGCCCGGGGAAACGGGGGCGGCCGCCGGGGACGTCAGCGGGCCTGACGGGCAGCTCAGCGCCGGCCGGGCGGCTGGTGCCGCCGGGCTGGACGGTGCCATCACCGAGCCGCTGGACCGGGCGCTGCTGCACCGGCTGGCCGACGTGGTGGCCGCCTGCACCACGGCGTTCGAGGACTACGACCATGCCCGGGCCCTGGCCGAGACCGAGTCGTTCTTCTGGTTCTTCTGCGACGACTACCTGGAACTGGTCAAGTCCCGGGCTTACGGGGAACGCGGGACGCAGCCCGCCACCTCGGCGGTGGCCGCGCTGCGCGCGGCCCTGTCGGTGCTGCTGCGGCTGTTCGCCCCGGTGCTGCCGTTCGTCACCGAGGAAGTGTGGTCCTGGTGGCAGGACGGCTCGATCCACCGCGCCCGCTGGCCCGAGCCCGGTGAGCTGCGCGAGCTGGCCGGGCCGGCCGACCCCGCGGTGCTGGACGCGGCGTCCGCGGCGATCGCGGCGGTGCGCGGCGCGAAGTCGGCCGCCCGGCTGTCCGTCCGGGCGCCGGTCCGCCAGCTGGTCATCTCGGCCGGCGACGCCGACCTGGCCCGGATCCGGGCCGTGCTGGGCGACGTGCAGGCGGCCGGCAAGGTGGAGCAGGTGCTGGCCCGCCCGTCAGCCAGCCCCCGGCCCGTGCATCACGTGACTCTGTGACGGGTTACTTCCGGGCCGCGACGCGCAGTTCGTGGAAGGACACGCTGAACCCCGGGCCCTCCGGGGCGGCGCACATCACCCCGGCCAGCAGCTCGCTGTCCGGCGGCAGGTAGACCAGGGCGGCCAGGTCGGGCGGCACGTCGGGGTCGGTGGTGTACCGGATCTCCACGGCGTCGCCGCGCCGGGACACCCGCAGCGCGATGTCGTCCGCGCCATCCGGCAGATTCGCCACCGACCAGCTGGACAGGCCCAGGGTGAGCACGGTGCTCAGCCGCGGCCGCCCCTCGAAGAACTCCACCCCGGTCTTCAGCCAGGTGCGCTCGTCGGCCCGGAGCATCACCCCGGCCTGGTCGTACTGGGCGGCCCAGTTACCCCGGATGCGCACCGCCACGTCCAGGTCACCCGCCAGAACCTCGCCGTAGACGTGGCCGCTGTCCCGGATGTAGCCGTAACCGGTGACCCGCCAGAAGTCCGTGCCGGGATCCACGTTCACCTGCAGAACGTCGTCGGTCCGCTGCCAGCTGGCCGGCTCGTTCAGCCACTCCATGTCGCCACGCCTCCGTGATCTCTGCCGAGACGAGGGTAGCGGTTGTACGGTCGGGTAGCCTCCCCCGCATGGACAAGGTGCGCCGAACCGATACCGAATGGCGGGAGCGCCTCAGCCCGGAGGAGTACCGGGTACTCCGCCAGGCCGGTACCGAGGCGCCATGGACCGGCGAGTACACCGACACCAAAACCGAGGGCGTGTACCGCTGCCGGGCCTGCGGCGCCGAGCTGTTCCGCTCCGGCACCAAGTTCGAGTCGCACTGCGGCTGGCCCAGCTTCTACGCTCCGACCGAGGACGACGCGGTCATCCTGATCGAGGACAACTCGCTCGGCATGCGCCGGGTCGAGGCCCGCTGTGCGGCGTGCGACTCACATCTCGGACACGTGTTCGAAGGCGAGGGCTACGAGGTGCCCACCGATCAGCGCTGGTGCATCAACTCCATCTCGCTCACCCTGGAGCCCGCCCGGTCCTGACCCCGGCCCCGGCCGGGGCCTGACGCCCGGCCCCCGCCGGGCGGCCCGCATGATCCCGCATCCCCGGGCACTCCGGGCATCCCGCCGCCTGACCAGCCTGCCGCGCGACATTAATTTTGCGGCGCTATGGGTAAGTCACCCCTTGTGCAGTGTGCGGCACGGCCCGGGAGGGGACTTCATGGGGAATTTCATGGCCGGGCTGGCCCGTGCCACCATCCGGTTCCGTTATGTCATTATCGCGGCCTGGGTGGTCATCGGGGCGCTGTGCATCGTCTTCTTCCCGTCGCTGTCCGCCGCCGTGAACACCGACAACAGCTCGTTCCTGCCGGCCACGTCGCCGAGCGTGCACGCGACGAACCTGGCGGCCCCGTTCCGGCCGACCAATGACAGCACCGGGACCCTGGTGGTCCTGGGCACGTCGAAGCTGTCCTCCAGCGACCAGCAGGCGATCACTAACCTGCAGGACAAGATCGCCAAGGACGGCCACGTGGTGTCCGTGTCCGACCAGGGGCTGTCCCAGGACGGCAAGGCGGACAAGGCCCAGGTGGTCATCAGCGTGCTGACGTCGTCCACCCAGGCCGCGCCCACCGTGGCCGCCATCCGGTCCACGATGAGCAGCTTCGACCTGCCCTCCGGGCTGTCCTCCTACCTGACCGGGCAGCTGCCCAGCGCGGTGGACAACCAGAACTCCCAGGCCCGCGCGCAGCACCTGACCGAGGACCTGTCGGTGCTCGTCATCCTGGTGATGCTGATCATCGTGTTCCGCGCGGTGGCCGCGCCGCTGATCACCCTGCTGCCGGCCATCTGGGTGCTGCTGATGTCGGGCGCCATCATCGCCGAGGCGTCCAAGGCCGGGCTGCAGGTCTCCACCATCACCCAGACGATGCTGACCGTGCTGCTGCTCGGCGCGGGCACCGACTACGGGCTGTTCTTCATCATGCGGGTCCGGGAGGAGATGGCCGAGGGATCCACCCCGCACCGGGCGATCGAGGCCGCCGGCCGCCATGTCGGCGAGTCGATCACGTTCTCCGCCGGCACGGTCATCGTGGCGTTGCTCACCCTGCTGCTGGCCACGTTCGGGCTGTACTCCGGCCTCGGCCCGGCGCTGGCCCTCGGGGTCTTCCTCATGCTGGCGGCCGCGCTGACCCTGCTGCCCGCGCTGCTCGCGGTGTTCGGCCGGGCCACGTTCTGGCCGCGGCCGGTCCGGCCCGCGAACCGCGAGGGCCTGTACGCCCGGCTGGCCGATGTGGTCATCGCGCACCCGGTCACCACGCTGGTCTGCGGGGTGCTGTTCCTCGCCGTGCTCGGTGTGTTCTCGTTCGGGTACACCTCCAGCGGCTTCGGCGGCCAGACCACCGGCCCGCCCGGCAGCCAGTCCGCCAACGGCACCAACGTGATCAACAACCACTACCCGCCGGCCGTGGCCAACCCGACCCAGGTGCTGATGGTCTGGAAATCCTCGGTGTGGAAGAACCTGGGCCCGGTCCAGCAGGCGGAGAACGAACTCGGCAAGCAGGCGGTGTTCGCCTCGGTCAGCGGGCCGTTCGACCCGAACGGCACGACGCTGACCACCAGCCAGCTGTCCAGCCTGTACGCGCAGCTGGGGCCGCCCGGGAAGCTGCCGGCGACCGAGCCGGCCGGCACCCCGGTGACCGCGCAGCAGTACGCGCTCTACCGCTCGCTGGCTCAGTTCATCAGCCCTAACGGCGAGACGGTGCAGTACTACACCTCGCTCAAGGCCGGCTCGCCGTCCACGACCGCCGCGATCAACGCCACCCCGGCGGTGCGCAGCGCGGTGACCAGCACGGCGCACTCGGCAGGCGCCACCGACAGCGGCGCGGCTGGCCTGGCCCCGTCGTCCTATGACGTGAGCACGGTGTCGCAGAGCGACCTGAAGGAGATCGTGCCGGTGGTGATCGTGCTGCTGGCCCTGCTGCTCGGGCTGCTGCTGCGCAGCGTCGTCGCGCCGCTGTACCTGGTCGCCACGGTGCTGCTCAGCTACTTCGCCGCGCTCGGCATCGCGGTGCTCATCTTCCAGGTCGGCGCGGGCGAGCCCGGGCTGAACTTCGTGCTCCCGTTCCTGCTCTTCATCTTCCTGATGGCGCTGGGCGAGGACTACAACATCCTGGTCATGAGCCGGATCAGGGAGGAGGCGCACCATCTCCCGCTGCGCCCGGCCGTGCGCACCGCCTCGCACCACACCGGCAGCACGGTGACCTCGGCCGGGCTGATCCTGGCGGCCACCTTCGCATCGGCCGGCGTCACCGGCGCGACCAGCCAGATCAAGCAGCTGGGCACGGCCATCGCGCTGGGCGTGCTGATCGACACGTTCCTGGTCCGGACGCTGATGGTGCCGGCCATCGTGGTGCTGTGCGGCCGCTGGAACTGGTTCCCGTCCAAGATGTCCCGCCGCAGCGCCCAGATCCCGGCCGCCGTCCCCGCAGGCACGCCCCCGGTCAAGGCCTGATCACAATTTGTAGCCGATGTCGCGGAGCAGGCGGTGCCGGGCGGTGACGTCCGCGTCTGTCTCCACCCCGACCGGGGGCAGGCCATCGATGACCCCGGCGACGCCCCGGCCGCCGCCGGCCGCGGTGGCGACGATGAGCTGCACCGGGTTGGCGGTGGCGCAGAACACGGTGCAGACTTCCGGGACCGCCTTGACCGGGTTCATCACGTTCACCGGGAAGCCGTCCCGCAGCATGATGACGAACACATGGCCGGCCGCGATCGCCTCTGCGTTCGCCACGGCCAGGCCGATGAGCTCCGGGTCGTTCCCGGACCGGCGGATCAGCCGGTCACCCGACGCCTCGCAGAAGGCGATGCCGAACCTCAGCTGCGAACTGACCCCGGCCAGCGCCTCGTGCAGGTCCTCCACCGTCTTGATGAAGTGCGCCTGCCCGACGATGACGTTGACATCAACCGGCTTCGCCACCGGCACCAGCTCGAACGCAGCCACCGTCGCGGCCATGGGACACCTCCCTGTGTCAGCCCGCCCATCCTCCCGCACCCTGCCCACCCGTGACGAATACCCTGGCGGTGAGCGTGGCGGTGAGCGCTCCGCGATCCTGTTTTTTCGTTACCGCTTCCCGAACCAGTCACGGACGAGCTGCCCGGCTCCCTGTCCCGGTTGCGGCCAATGAGAATTCATCGTGGTCACGGAGGAGAAGTTCCCGGTGGAATTCAGCACTCCGGGCAGCATCGTCCACACGGTCATGCCGATGTGCCGGCGCCCCAGGTAGCTGAGAAACGCCGGGACGGACGCAGGTGCGTCCGCCCAGTGGTAGCCGTTCGCGAAGTTGGTCCACTCGCCGACCTCCACCGGCACGCCCCTGCTGGCCAGGTTGCCAAAGTCGGCGTTCCAGTTCCTCCGGCTGGGCGCCCCCGCTGGATGATGGATCGTGTAAACGATCCGCCCGCCGTGCAGGAGATGCGCCCCGGCCCCAGCCAGTGAATCAGCATGGTGTATTCCTTCTACCCAGACGGTATTCCGCCATCCCTGCCCGCGCACCGAGTCAGTAACCCCCTGCATGTCCCGCTGCCACTGATCCCACGTGGAGAGCCGCGGCTCATTGAACAGATCGAAGATAACCCTGGGATCGTTGCCGTATGACTTGCCGATCCGGCTCCAGAACGCGCGCGTTGCGTACGTCGGGCGGGGCTCATTCTCGGTAAAGCCGGGCCCGGGCTCTGTCTGGCAGTTGATGATAACGTAGAGGCCGATGTTCTCGGCGTAATTGACGGCAGCGGAGATGTTGCCCATGTAGGCCGGCGAATAATCGGTGCCGCTGGCCCCGACCAGCTTGTCCTGCATGACTTGCAAGCGGACGGCATTGGCATGCCACGACATCTTCGCCGCACGTATCTGAGCCTTTATCTGGGACATTGCGGAAACCGACATGGCAGTATTCGGCGAGATGGCACTTGCAACGGGCAAGTTATTCTGCAGCCCGGAGAGCGTCAGCCCGTGAATGACCGCGCTGTTGGCGGCCCTGGCCGGCCAGGCTCCGATGCAAAGGATCAGGAGCAAAGCGGCGACCACCGCTGCCAGCACTCTGATGAGCATGACACTCGCGCCCCCCTGGCCCTGGGCAAAGTTACGTCAGTTCATCTCTGCTTAAATTCTCCCCGCACCTCACGCTGCCGCCCAGAGCACTAAGTAACATATCGCCTAACGAAAGCCGGCGGATAAGCTGACATATATTGCATACCGGTGCAATATAGCGAGAGTCGCAGCCCACTGGCGTAATCAGCAAACCGTCTGGCCCGCCAGCGGCCCCGCTCCAGGCCGGCCAGGGGCCTGAGAGCCCGGATCGCCCCCGCCGAGCTCACCGGATTCCTTCGCGGCCAGCCCGCGCCCCCGGCGGCCCGGGAGGCCGGCCACTGACCGGCCTGCGGAGGACGGCCGACGGCCCTCGCCGCGGCCCTACGGGAGGGCGGCGACCAGCTCGTGGACGGGCTTGCGGCGGCCGGTGTAGAAGGGGATCTCCTCCCGGGTGTGCAGCCGGGCCCGGGCGCCGCGCAGGTGCCGCATCAGGTCCACGATCCGGTGCAGTTCGTCGGCCTCGAAGGCGAGCATCCACTCGTAGTCGTTGAGCGCGAAGCAGGCGACCGTGTTGGCCCGCACGTCGGGGTACTCGCGGGCCATCATGCCGTGCTCGGCGAGCATCTCACGGCGCTGCTGCGGATCCATCAGGTACCACTCGTAGGAGCGGACGAACGGGTATACCGACACGTACGCCCGGGGCTCCTCCTCGGCCAGGAAGGCCGGGATGTGCCCCTTGTTGAACTCCGCGGGCCGGTGCAGTGCCATGGCCGACCAGACCGGCTCGCTGGCATTGCCCAGGGCGGTCCGCCGGAACCGCGCGTACATCTCCTGCAGGTCGTCGGCGGTCGGCGCGTGCCACCAGAACATGTAGTCCGCGTCGGCCCGCATCCCCTGCAGGTCGTAGCAGCCGCGGGTGACCACGCCCTTCCCGGCGGCCTGCTGAGATAGCTGGGCGACCTCGTCGGCCAGGCCGTCCCGGCCCAGGCCGGCCACCGATCCGGCCGCCTCCAGCGCGCCGGTGCCGGTCACCCTGAACACCGACCACATGGTGTACCGGATCAGCTCGTTCAGGTCCCGGGCCTTGAGCCGCTGCGGTTCCGGGTCCGGCACGGGATCGGCCGGGAGCACGCCGGTGCCGCTGGGCTCGGCGGGGACCTGCCCGGGGATGCCACCCGCCGCTATTCCCTCAGTTACTGACATAATCCCTGTTCTCCGCTCCGTCTCTCACCAGGCCGGCCAGCACCCGGCCGGCCGCCGCGCGCGCCGTGGCGATGCAGGCCGGGATGCCGACCCCGGCGTAGGCCGCGCCGCAGGCAGCCAGCCCGGGCTGGGCGGCCAGGCCGGCCTGGATCCGGGCCACCCGGTCCAGGTGGCCAACCGTGTACTGGGGCAGCGCGCCGCCCCACCGCGTGACCAGGGACCCGGCCGGGACGCCGCGGACCCCGGTCGCGGCGGCCAGGTCGGCGGCGGCCAGCGTCACCAGGTCGGCGTCATCCCGCTGCAGCAGCGCCTCCTCGCCGATCCGGCCTACCGAGCAGCGCACGAAGATCAGGCCGGCGGCCCGCTGCTGCAGGTGCGGCCACTTCACCGAGGAGAACGTGACCGCCTTGACCGGGTGGCCGTCCACGGCCGGCACCAGGTACCCGCTGCTCTCCGGGAGCTGGGGGAACGCGGCGCGCGGGTAGGCCAGGGTGACGATCGCCATGCTGGCGTATTCGATCTCGCCG
The DNA here is from genome assembly GCA_963829725.1 of uncultured Actinomycetes bacterium. Taxonomy (GTDB): domain Bacteria; phylum Actinomycetota; class Actinomycetes; order Streptosporangiales; family Streptosporangiaceae; genus RYN-230. The sequence goes on from CAWHJW010000010.1 coordinate 77,548, forward strand.
AGCGCGGCGGACGCGTCCGCGGCCCCGGGCACCCCGGCCAGCAGCCGGCTGGCCGGGCGGCCAGGCAGCGCGAGGATGACCGCGTCCGCAGCCAGGTGCTCCGGGGCGTGCGCGGAGCCCAGGGTCAGCCGCCACCCGGTAGCGGTGCGGGCCAGCTCGCGGACCATGGCGCCGGTCCGCAGCTGGGCGCCGGACGCCGCCGCCACCGCGGCCGGCAGCGCGCCGAGCCCGCTGGCCAGGGACGTGAACATCGGCGGCCGCGTCGCCCCGCCGGGGCCGGGGGCGCCTTCCGCCGGCGGGGGCGGCAGCAGCGAGGCGGCCGCCTCGGCCAGCGACGCCCGGTCCCGGGACGCCTGGGCCAGGCCGGGCAGCGTGGCCTCGAACGACAGCTCCTCCGAGCGCCCTGCATACACCCCGCCGAGCAGCGGGTCCACCAGCCGTTCCACCACCTCCGGGCCGAACCGGCCCGCGATGTACCCGGCCACCGGCACGTCCCCGTCCCGCGGGGTGGCCGGGCAGGCCCGGTTCCTGGGCGGCCCGGTCCAGTCCGTCGCGCGACAGCAGGCCGGAAGCGGCCAGGTCACCGAGGTCCGCGGGCACGCCCATGTACTGCCGGGCGGGCAGCCGCCGCATCGCGCCCCGGCTCCAGATCCGCGCCGCCGTGGTGCCGGGCAGCACCAGGCCATCGGCCAGGCCGGCCGCCCGGATCAGGTCCGTCCCCTCCGGCCTGCGGGCCAGCAGCGCTTCGGCGCCCACGTCCACGGTGCAGCCGGCCACCTCGGCCACCTGCAGCTTCCCGCCCGTCCGGTCCGAACCTTCCAGCAAGACGGCCCGTACCGGCTCATCACGCAGGAAGTACGCGGCGGCCAGGCCGGCGATGCCGGCGCCGATGATCGCGACAACGGGCTGCTCTCCGGGCTGCTCCACGCTTTCACCCTAAGGGGTGCCGGGCCGCGCCCGGGGGAAGGTCCCCAGCCGGGCCGCAGGTGCTGGGCCTGGTCCGGGCCCGCGGCGCGGCCGGAGGTGCTGTACCTGCTGGGGCTGGGGTTCCTGGCCGGCCAGGACGTCAAGCCGGAGCGGTTCCGCGGGTCGACGTTCCGGCTGGCCGGCTCCGCGTTCGGAGTGTCAGCAGTGCTGGCCGTGCCCGTCGCGTCCGGGCTGCGCGCGGTGTCCTGCGGCGCGGACGTGCGGCTGGTGGTGCTGTCCGCCTCGGTCGGCGAGTTCAGCTTCGTCACCTTGCTGATCTTCACCGCGCTGGCTCACCGGTTCGGCCTGGACGCGCTGCTCGGCGCGTTCACCGGCGGCGTGGCCGTCGGTATCCCCGACGGCGATGAGCGGCCCAGCCAGGAGCGCTACCAGGCCAAGATCCGTGCTATCGGGTACGGGGTTCCTGGTCCCGGTGTTCTTCGTGATGACCGGGGTGCAGTTCAACGTGCTGGCGCTGCGGCCGTGGACCCGGGCCGCCCTGCCGGACCCTGACCCTGACGTTGTGAACATGTGACCAGGGGCCAGGAACCGGCCGGCCATGGTGCCGCGTCCGACCGGCATGAAGTTGCCCAGCTTTACCCGCCGTACCGCGGCGGCCGCGGCCGGCCTGCTCGCCGTCACCGGCGGCCTGCTGGCCGCCGGCTGCTCCGCCACCGGGTCCTCGTCCTCATCCTCATCCCCCGCTAACGGGGCCGTCGCGGCCCAGCCCAGCGCGGCCCCGGCCGCCCATGCTGCGGCCGGTTCCAGCGCGGGCCGCGGGGGCGCCGCGCTGACCGTGCTGCCCGCTCCCGGCGCCCAGTCGATCATCTACACCGCCAGCCTGACCGTGCGGGTCGCCAGCCTCGGCCGGGCGGCCGCGGCCGCGGCCCAGCTGGCCCGGTCCGACGGCGGCTACCTGGCCAGCGAGCACACTGCGATAGACCGGGCCCACCCGGCCCGGTCCACCGTCAGCCTGCAGCTGAAGATCCCGGTGGCCAGCTACCAGCAGGCGCTGGCCACCCTGTCCGCCCAGCTGGGCACCCGGCTGACGCTGGACCAGCAGGCCCAGGACGTGACCCAGACGGTGGCGGACGTCAGCAGCCGGGTGACGTCGGGGCAGGACGCCATCACCGCGCTGCGCGCGCTGCTCACCCGGGCCGGCTCAGTGACCAGCCTGCTCGACGTGCAGAACCAGATCAACGATGAGGAAGCCAGCCTGGAGGAACTGCTCGCCCGGCAGCGGGCGCTGGCGCATGAGACCGCGTTCGGCACGGTGAGCCTGCTTCTGGTCGGCAAGCCGGTACCGGCCGTGCAGCACGCGCACAAGGCGGGCGGTTTCACCGGCGGCCTCGCCGCCGGCTGGCACGAGCTGGTCCGGGTGGTCTCCGCACTGCTCACCGCGGCCGGTGTGGCGCTGCCCTTCGCGGCGGTCCTGGCCCTGGCCGGCGGCCTGGGCTACCTCCTGCGGCGCCGCCTGCTCCGCCGCCGTACCGCCCCGGAACAGCCCTAGGAGCCGGCGTGCTCCCGGACGGAAGCTTCGTGGACCAGGTCGGTGAGGCGGGCCAGGATGTCGGGGCTGGTGGCCGGGAGCACGCCGTGGCCCAGGTTGAACACGTGCCCCTCGGCGATGCGGCCGCGGCCGCACACGTCCCTGGCCCGCCGCTCGATGACCTCCCACGGGGCGAGCAGGATCGACGGATCCAGGTTGCCCTGCAGGGCCTTGCCCGGCTCGATCCGGCGGGCCGCCTCGTCCAGCGGCACCCGCCAGTCCACCCCGATCACGTCCGGGCCCGCCTCGCTCATCAGCCCGAGCAGCTCGCCGGTGGTCACGCCGAAGTGGATCCGCGGCACGCCGGCGTCCGCGAGGGCCTCGAAGATCCGCCTGCTGTGCGGCAGCACGGACGCCCGGTAGTCCTCGGGGCTGACCGCGCCCGCCCATGAGTCGAACAGCTGCACCGCGGAGGCCCCGGCGGCCACCTGGACCCGCAGGAAGCTGATGGTGATGTCGGCGAGCCGGCCCAGCAGCGCGTTCCACAGCGGGGGGTTGCCGTACATCAGGGACTTCGTCAGGTCGTGCCCCTTGGACGGGCCGCCCTCGATCAGGTACGAGGCGAGGGTGAACGGGCCGCCGGCGAAGCCGATCAGCGGCCGCGGGCCCAACTCGGCCACCAGCGCGGTCACCGCCTCGGTGATGAACCCCACATCACCCGGCTCCAGGTCGCGCAGCCGGGCCAGGTCCCGTTCATCCCGGATAGGCTCGCCGATCACCGGGCCGACGCCCGGCTTGATGTCGATGTCCAGCCCCAGCGCGTGCAGCGGGACCACGATGTCGCTGAACAGGATGGCCGCATCGACCGGGTACCGGCGCAGCGGCTGCAGCGTGATCTCGGTGATCACGTCGGGCAGCGAGCACGCCTTGAGCATCGGCATGCCGCCACGCGCGCGGCGGTATTCCGGCAGCGAGCGGCCCGCCTGGCGCATGTACCAGACCGGCGTGTAGGGCACCGGCTGGCGGCGGCAGGCGCGCAGGAACGGGGCGTCGGCGAGCGGGGCAGTCACACCGTCGATGCTCTCACAGGACGGCACCCGCGCAGCCGCATCCGCGCAGGTGACCTCGGGACACGCCGCCCGAGATCCACCCATCCGCGCGGTCCGCGTGCCACCATCCGTGGACAGCGCGTACCGCAGTGTCCCGGGGGACCCGGGCGTTGCGGCCGGAACGGTGAGGAGGGCGAGGCAGTGAGCCGGTTGGTCCGCATATGCCCGTCATGTCTGGGTAATGCGGCAGCGCGGCCGCCCTGCCGGCGATCCGCCCCGCTGGCCCCGGAACACCCGATTGGCCGCGATTGCCCGGACGCATTGCGTGATGGCGGCCGGCGACGACGTACGCTCAGCCTATGAGGGCAGTGGGGGGCCACGTCCCGCCTGGTCAGCCTGGGCCGCGCGACGCCGCGGGGCCGGGCCGGCCCGGGCTGGCCGCAGACCCGGCCGCCGGGTTCGCCGCCCTGGTGAACGGGCTCCGCGAGCAGTGCGCCGAGCTCTGCGCCGTCTGTCCCCAGCTGAGCTTCGAGGACGTTCCGGCGCCCCGGACCCTGGCCCCGTTCGCCACCGCGATGGCGGCCACCGTGGAGGTGGACGATGCGGACGTGGCCAGCGGCAGGCTGGTGCTGCTCTACGACCCGGCCGGGCAGGACGGCTGGGCCGGGCCGCTGCGGATCATCGTGTACGTGCGCGCCGACCTCGACCCGGAGATCGCCGCGGACCCGCTGATCGGCCAGGTGGGCTGGTCCTGGCTGACCGAGGCGCTGGCCAACCGCACCGCCGGCTACGCCGAGCCGAGCGGCACCGTCACCCGTGTCGTCACCGAGGGCTTCGGCTTGAAGGAAACCGAGCCCGCGATCACCGGGTTCGAGCTGCGGGCATCCTGGTCGCCGGCTGACCCGGACAGCCCGGCCCTGGCGTCCTCATCCCACGGGGCTCCGCCGGTACCGGAGCGGGACCTGCTGGACGGGCACCTGGCCGCGTGGTGCGATGCGCTGTGCGCCGCGGCCGGGCTGCCCCCGCTGACCTGGGGCGTGACCGCGCTGCGCCAGCCTGGTTCCCGGCGGCCCGGGTGACCGGCGGCCTGAGCCGGGCCGGCGCCAGCCCGGAAGACGCGCCGCCCGGCGGCCAGGCGGTGCAGCCTGCCGTGGCCGGAGAGCCAGCCGCGGAGCCCCCCGCCGCTGCGGCGCCCGTTGCTGAAGCGCCAGCTGCAGATGGGCCCGCCGGGCCGCAGGCCGTGCCGCTGCTGGAGCCGCGGGACGGGCTGCCACCGCTGGTGGAGACGGCCCGGGCGCTGGATGAGGCGATCCGGGCACTCGCCGGGGGCAGCGGGCCGGTCGCGGTGGACGCCGAGCGCGCGTCGGGCTTCCGCTACGGGCACCGGGCCTTCCTGGTCCAGCTGCGCCGCCGGGGCGCCGGGACCGTGCTGATCGACCCAGTGGCCTGCCCGGACCTGTCCGCCCTGGATGCGGCGCTGGCTGACACCGAGGCGGTACTGCATGCCGCCTCCCAGGACCTGCCGTGCCTGGCCGACCTCGGCTACCGGCCCCGGAAGCTGTTCGACACCGAGCTGGCCGGCGCTGCTCGGCTACCCCCGGGTCGGGCTCGGCCCGCTGGTGGAGACGGTCCTCGGGCTGGCCCTGGAGAAGGGGTACGCGGCCGCCGACTGGTTGACCCGGCCGCTGCCGGAAGACTGGCTCCGCTACGCGGCACTCGACGTGGAGGTCCTGGTCGAACTGCGGGACGCCCTCGCGGCGGAGCTCGCCGCCCAGGGCAAGGATGAGTGGGCCCGGCAGGAGTTCGCCGCCGTACTGGGCGCGGGGCCGCCGCCGCCCCGGGCGGACCCCTGGCGCCGCACGTCCGGCATCCACCGGGTGCGCACCCGGCGCGGCCTGGCCCTCGTCCGGGAAATGTGGCTCGAGCGGGACCGGATCGCCCAGCACCGGGACCTGTCCCCGGGCCGGGTACTGCCGGACTCGGCCATCGTCGAGGCGGCGCGGGCCGCGCCGACCTCGGTTGCGGCGCTGCTCAGCGTGCCCGGCTTCCGGGGGCGGGGCGCCAAGCGCCACGCCCAGGAGTGGTTCCGGGCCATCCGCCGGGCGCACGACGAGGCGGACCAGGCGCTCCCCCGGCCCTCCGGCCAGGTGTCGGACGGCCCGCCGCCCGCGCACCGCTGGCATGAGCGCGACCCGGAGGCGGCCAGGCGGCTGACCGCGGTCCGCACCGTCGTCGCCGCCCTGGCCGATGAGCACTCGCTGCCCGCGGAGAACCTGGTGCAGCCGGATGCCGTGCGCAGGCTGGCCTGGCAGCCGCCGGATCCGGTGACGGCCGAGGCGGTCGCCGGCGACCTGGCCGGCCACGGCGCCCGCCCGTGGCAGGTGGGGCTGGTGGCGGTGCCGATGGCCGGCGCCATGCTCCGCCTGGCCGAGAAGGACGACGAGTAACCTCACCGGCCGCGGGCTAAGCCGGTCGAGGGAACCGCGTAGCCGACGTCGCCCTCTTCGCTGCCGATCGTGGCGCTGAGTACGTCGGCGGCCTCCAGGCGCATCAGGTCGTCCCGGGTCCAGCTGCGGTGCGGGTCGGAGGCCAGCCGGTGCGCGTGCCGCAGCCGGGCCCGGTCCAGCTCGTTGCGGACGCTCCGGGCGTTGGCGAACCGGGGCTGGCGCATCCGCTGTTCCAGGTACTCGCCGAAGGCTTCCTGGGCACGGTCGGAGAGGTAATAACTGGCCTGCCCCAGCATGATCTGGCCGATGGACACCAGCTCGTCAAGGTCGTAGGCGGCGAAGTCGAGGTGGTGCGCGATCCGGGAGCTCATTCCCGGGTTGGACGAGAAGAAGCTGTCCATCCGGTCCTTGTAGCCGGCCAGGATGACCACCAGCCTGTCCCGCTCGTTCTCCATCACCTGGAGCAGGATGTCGATGACCTCCTGGCCGTAATCGCGCGAGTCCTCCGACCGGTACAGGTAGTACGCCTCGTCAATGAACAGCACGCCGCCCATGGCCCGCTCCAGGACCCGCTTCGTCTTCGGTGCCGTCTGCCCGACGAACTCCGCGACCAGGTCGTCCCGCATGGCGTGGACCAGCTGCCCGTTCTCCAGGTACCCGAGCCGGTGCAGCAGTTCGGCCATGCGCAGCGCCACGGTGGTCTTGCCGGTGCCGGGCGGGCCGGTGAAGCACATGTGCAGGTTCGGCCGCGGGGCGCTGAGCCCGAAGCGCCCCCGGGCCCGGTCCACCAGCAGCAGCGACGCGATCTCCTGGATCCGCTTCTTCACCGGCTGCAGGCCGACCAGGTCCTTGTCCAGCGCGGCGAAGACGTCATCGATATTGGCCGCCTCACGCTCAGCGGCGAAGCTGACCGTGGTCTCCGGAGGCAGCAGCGGACGGCCCCGCTCGCCCCGGCCGTCCCGGCCGCCGAAGCGGCGCAGCCCGGCGGTCCTCCCCGACGATGCCGCCATTTTTCCCCCTGGGATCTGACCCGGCCAGCCTCCCCGTCAGTGGCAGGGTACGCGGTACCGGCCCGCAGGGGCCGGCCCGGCCGGCTGGCCGGCACCCGCCTGGCTGCCGCGGGCCGGGAAACTGTCGGCACGGGTGCGTAATCTCGCTAACCGGGAGCGGTCGTGGCGCTGGCTGCCCGCGAGGACGGGGAAGGCGGTGGGCCGGGTGATGATGACGGCCGGTCTGGCCTGGGCGGCGCTCAGCTCGCCGGTGGGGCCGCTCACGGTGGCCTGCAGCGAGGCCGGGGTGGCCCGGGTGCGCTTCCGGTCCTCCCCAGGCGGTCAGCCGGACCAGGGGACGCGGGGCGCCGGGAGCGACCTGCTCACCGCGGCACGGGATCAGCTGTGCGAGTACTTCGCCGGGCAGCGCCGGGACTTCGACGTCCCTATCGACTGGGCCGGCCTCTCGGCCTCGCAGCGGCAGGTGCTGACCGTCCTGTTCGGGTCGGTCGGGTATGGCGAGACCGTCACCTACGGCGGCCTCGCCCAGCGGGCCGTCACCGGCCCCGACGGCATCTCCCTGCCGGCCCGGGCCATCGGCCGGATCATGGGCTCCAACCCGGTCCCGGTGATCGTGCCCTGCCATCGCGTGGTGGCCGGGAACGGCCTGGGCGGTTACAGCGGCGGTACCGGGATCGAGGTGAAGCGTTGGCTGCTCACCTTCGAGGGGGCGCTGCCCGCCACCCTGGACTGGGACGCGTCCGGGGCGGGCCTGGCCTAAGGGCGTGCCAGCTGGCCTCACGTGGTGACGGCCGGCCTGTGCGTGGTGCCGTTCCGCGCAGATCAGCGCGGACCAGCCGATGTGCAGTACCCAGAATCCGGCCATCGGCAGCGGTTCCCCGTCCGGGGGCTTCGCCCCGAGCACGGCGCAGGCCTCCTCCAGCAGCACCGGCAGGTTCTCCCGGTGCCCGCAGACCACCGTCGGGCGCTCGCTGCCCACTACTTCATCGACGCGGTGGCGGTTCTCCCCGGCGGACACCATGCCCACGGTGAACGCCCGGTCCCCCTGGACCTCCAGGCCGGCCTGCGCCGCGTAGGGCCGGACGGTGGCTATGCAGCGTTCTGCCACCGAGCTGAGCACCCGGCCCCGGGCGTAGCAGCCCAGCAGCGGTGCCAGCGCGGCGGCCTGCCGCGTGCCCGGCCTCGTCCAGCGGCCGGATCAGGTCATCCTCGTGGCCGGCGGCCCGCCAGGCCGTCTTGCTGCCCGCCGACGCGTGCCGGACCAGGATGAACGGGATGGTGTCCGGCGGCCCGGCGGCGAAGCTGTCCAGCACCGCCGCGTCGTGCGGGTAGCTCAGCCGGTCCCGTGCCGCCGGCAGCTCCAGCCAGTCGAGCCGGTCCACCTCGTCGTTCGGCTGGAATCTGGGCTGCGGCACGTCGGCCGCGCGCGCCGCCCAGTAGTCCACCACCTTGGGCCGGCCGTCCCGGGCGTAATGGGTGGAGGGCAGCCGCCGCCCGAGGACCACCCGGACGCCCGTTTCCTCAGCCACCTCCCGGACCGCGGTCAGCAGGACGTGCTCGCCGGGCAGGCTCTTGCCCTTGGGCAGGCTCCAGTCGTCGTACCGGCGCCGGTGCACCAGCGCCACCTGGGGCCCCTCAGTGCCGGGCCGCCAGAGCACGGCACCGGCCGCGCGGATTGCTCCTCGTGCCCGTTCCGCCTCGTCCGCCACCATCAGCTATCGACGGGGTGACCGCGCCGCTGCAGCAGGTAGGAATGCAGATCTCGCATCGGCTTCCCCTCCGCGTCCAGGTGGTGCCTGGTCCATGTGCCGTCGCCGGACAGCCACCATGAGCTGGTCGACTCGTTCATCGCCAGGTCGATCAGCGACGTCAGCTCCCTCTTGTGCTCCGCGTCCCTGACCCGGCAGAGCAGTTCCACCCGCCGGTCCAGGTTCCGGTGCATCAGGTCAGCACTGCCGATCCAGACCTCAGTATCCTCGACGTCCCCGGAGCCGAAGGCGTAGATCCTTGAATGCTCGAGGAAACGGCCGAGAATACTGCGGACCCGGATGTTCTCCGACAGCCCCGGCAGGCCCGGCCGCAGCGAGCAGATGCCGCGGACCCACAGATCCACCGGGACCCCGGCCTGGGAGGCCCGGTACAGCGCGTCTGCTATCTCCTCGTCGATGATCGCGTTGCACTTGAGCTGGATGCGGGCGGGACGGCCGTCCCGCTGCCGGGCTACCTGGCCCTCGACCTGTTCCAGCAGCCCGGCCCGCAGCGCGTTCGGGGCGACCAGGAACCGCCGGTAGGAGCTCTTCCGGCTGTAGGCGGTCAGGTGGTTGAACAGGTCGGTGGAGTCGCCGCCCACCGTCTCGTCGGAGGTGAGCAGGCCGTAGTCCTCGTAGATCCGGGCGGTCGACGGGTTGTAGTTCCCGGTCCCGATATGGCAGTAGCGGCGCAGCGACCCGTCCGGCTCCTCCCGCACGACGAGCACCATCTTGCAGTGCGTCTTCATGCCGGGAACGCCGTACACCACGTGGCAGCCCGCTTCCTCCAGCTTGCGGGCCCAGATGATGTTGGCCCGCTCGTCGAAGCGCGCCTTCAGCTCCACGCACACGACGACCTGCTTGCCTGCCTCGGCCGCGTCGATCAGCGCGTTGACGATGGGTGAGGAGTCGCTGGTCCGGTACAGCGTCTGCTTGATGGCCAGCACCCGGGGATCGGCAGCAGCCTCCACCGTGAGCCGCTCGACCGTGGCGGTGAACGAGTCGTAGGGGTGGTGCACCAGGACATCCCCGCGGTCCAGGGTGGTGAACACGTCGCTGTCCTGCGGGAGCGCCGATTCCCGCGGCACGAACGCGGGGTACTTGAACCGCCGCAGGTCCAGGTCGGCGATGGCGTTCAGGCTGGTCAGGTCAAGCGGGCCAGGCAGGTGGTAGACGGCGCGGCGGTCGATGGCCAGCTCGGTGACGAGCTTCTCCAGGACGTCCGCGGATATCGACTCCTCGACCTCCAGCCGCACCGCGGGCTCGAAGCGGCGCCGCAGCAGTTCGCGCTCCAGCGACTGCATGAGGTCCTCGGTGACGTCCTCGTCGATCTCCAGCTCCCGGGTCCTGGTCACCCGGAACACGTGCTGCTCCAGGATGTCCAGGCCCACGAACAGCTCGGTGAGGTGCGCCGCGATCACGTCCTCCAGGGGGACGAACCGGTACTTCCCCACGGTGAGGAACCTGGGCAGCAGCGGCGGTACCTTCACCCGGGCGAACATGGTCGCGCCGGTCTCCGGCTCCGCGATCATGACCGCCAGGCTGAGCGACAGGCCGGAAATGTAGGGGAAGGGGTGGGCCGGGTCCACCACCAGCGGGGTGAGCACCGGGTAGATGCGATCCCGGAACAGCTGGTGCAGCTCGCTCTGCTCGTCGGCGGACAGCTCCTTCCAGCGCAGGATCTCGATCCCCTCCGCGGCCAGCGCCGGCTGGATGACGGCGCGGAAGTACTCGGCGTGCTCCAGGCTCAGCTCGCGCGCCGTCTCCAGCGTGGCCTCGAGTACCTGGTCCGGGGGCATCACGGTGGTGACACCCTCGACCGGCAGGCCGGTCGCCATCCGGCGCATCCGGCCCGCCACCCGGACCATGAAGAACTCGTCCAGGTTGCTGGCGAAGATGGCCAGGAACCGGACCCGCTCGAGCAGCGGCACATGCTCGTCCTGGGCCAGTTCCAGCACACGCTGGTTGAACCGCAGCCAGCTGCCCTCACGCTCGATGTAACGGTCCGGCGGCAGGTCATCGGCCGGGTCGGTCACCGTTTCCTCAGGCGCCGTGCTGGCCGCCTGGTGCTCACCATCAGTTCGCTCAGCGTTCACTTGCCCGGCAGTCATGTCGTCATTGTCCCCAGTGTCCCGCCGGTCAAGACTTCCCGCCCCTGCGTTTTCCATGACGGAAAGCAACGTATTTGTCCAGTTCAGTACCGCGTAGCTAAGCCAAAATACGGTATCAACGGTACGCCTGACGACGAGATCGTCCAATACGGGCTGGGCCAGCCGGCGCACGGCCTGCCGAAACGACCCGGTGGAAGGCCGCCGGGATCAGCCGGCCGGGGGACGGCACAGAGCCTCGATGGCGTCCCGGCCGCCGATCTTGACCCGTTCCCCGCGGCCCAGTGCGGCGGCCAGCTCGGCCTCGGCGCGTTCCACCCGGAGCCAGTCCTCGTAGCCGACGGGGCGGATGCCGCGGGCCTCCAGCAGCTCGGTGAACGGCACCCGCGGCCCGGGCGCCGCGGCTCCGCGCGCCGCCAGGTCGGCCAGCAGCGACCGGACCGTCGCCGCCGCGTCTGACTTGTTCGTCCCGACCACCCCGGTCGGGCCACGCTTGAGCCAGCCGGCCACATACTCCCCGGGCAGCGGCGCGCCGTCCGGCCCGAGCACCCGGCCCTCGGCGTTCGGCACAGTGGCGGTGCGCTCGTCGAACGGCACCCCGCACAGCGGCACGCTCTGGTACCCCACGCTGCGGAACACCATCTGGGCGGCGATCGTCTCGTACTCGCCGGTCCCGGTCAGCCGCCCCTGATCGTCCAGGCGGGTGCGCTCGACAGTGAGCCCGCAGACGCGTTCGGTGCCTTCGATCCTTTCCGGCCGCAACCAGAAACGGAGGGTCAGCCTGCGGTCCTGGCCGGCCGGCGGCTGGCCGGCCCAGCGGGTGAGCACGGCCATGTTGCCGCGCACCCGGCGGTCCGTCCCGGCCAGCTGGGCGCTCTGCCCGATCGCGTCGAAGGCGGCGGAATCGATCTCCTCAGGGCGCACGGCGATGTCCACGCCGGCCAGTTCGCCCAGCTCACGGAGTTCCTTGGTGGTGAACTTGGCCTGCGCCGGCCCGCGGCGGCCGATGACATGCACCTCGCGGATCTTGCTGCCGAACAGCGTGTCCAGCACCGCCTGGGGAACGTCGGTGACCCGCAGCGCGGCCGGGTCCTTGATCAGGATCCGGGCCACGTCCACGGCCACGTTGCCGACCCCGACCACCGCCACCGACTCGGCGTCCAGGCCGAACGCGCCGGCGTCAGAGTCGGGGTGGCCGCAGTACCAGTTCACGAAGTCGGTGGCCGCGTAGCTGCCGGGCAGGTCCTCGCCGGGGATGCCCATCCGCCGGTCGCGCATCGCCCCGGTGGCGTAGACCACGGCGTCGTAGCTGGCCAGCAGATCCTCACGGGTGATGTCGTCACCGAGATGAACCCCGCCCAGGAAGCGGACGGCCGGGTGCTCCAGCACGCCGCGCAGGTACTCGGCGATGGACCGGATCGACGGGTGGTCCGGCGCGACCCCGTAGCGGACCAGCCCGTAGGGCGTGGGCAGCCGGTCCAGCACGTCCACACCGACGGTGCCCGGCGGGGCGAGCGCCGCGGCCTGCTTGATCAGTGCCTCGGCCGTGTAGACGCCGGCCGGGCCGGAACCGACGACAGCGATCGAAAGTGTCCGCACTGCTGCCACTCACCGTTCTCATCCCCCGGGCTGGCCGCCCGGGTCCGTCTCCGGCGGAGTTATGCCTGCTGGCGCGTCCCGGGCGGCGGCTGCTCGCCGGCGCCCTGCTGGGCGGCCGGCTGCGGCGCGGAGGCGGCGGACCCGGGTCCCTGGGAGCCGGGTCCCGGCTCCTGGTCGAGACCGGCGACCGCCTCAGTGATCTGCCGGGCCAGGTGCTGCGGAGCCAGGCCGATCTCGTCGAGGACCTCGTCGCGTGTCCCGTGCGCCAGGAACCGCTGCGGGATGCCGAAGGTCTTCAGCGGCACCGCCACGCCCTCGTCACGGAGCAGCCGGGCGACCGCGTCGCCGAAGCCGCCGGCCAGGCCGTTGTCTTCCACCGTCACCACCAGCCTGGCCCGCCGGGCCAGGCCGGCCAGTGCCGGGTCGAGCGGCTTGGTCCACCGCGGGTCCACCACCGTGACGGCGATGCCCTGGTCGGCCAGCCGGTCCGCGGCGATCAGGCCGCTGACCGCCATCGGGCCGGCCCCGGCCAGCAGGACGTCCGGGGCGGCGCCGCCATCCGGCTGGCGGAGTATGTCCATGCTGCCCGCCCTGGCGACCGGCTCCGCCTCGGCACCCACATTCCCCTTGGGGAAGCGCACCACGGTCGGCCCGTCGCTGACCGCGACCGCCTCGTTCAGCAGCTCGGCGATCCGGGTGGCGTCCCGCGGCGCGGCGATCCGCAGCCCGGGGACGACCTGCAGGATCGAGCCGTCCCACATGCCGTTGTGGCTGGCCCCGTCCGGGCCGGTGACGCCGGCCCGGTCCAGCACGAAGGTGACCGGCAGCTGGTGCAGCGCCACGTCCATCAGCACCTGGTCGAACGCCCGGTTCAGGAACGTCGCGTAGACCGCCACCACCGGGTGCAGCCCGCCCATGGCCAGGCCGGCCGCGCTGGTCACCGCGTGCTGCTCCGCGATGCCGACGTCGAACACCCGGTCCGGGTAGGCCTGGGCGAACGGCGCCAGCTGCGTCGGGTGCAGCATCGCGGCGGTGATCGCCACCACGTCGGGCCGCCGCCCGCCGATCCCGACCAGCGCCTCGCCAAACACCTCCGACCAGGTGCGCTTGGGCACCCCGGGCACCGTGCCCGCGGGGGCAGCGGCGGGCACCTGGTGCAGGCAGTCCTCCTCGTTGTCCTCGGCCAGCTGGTAGCCGAAGCCCTTCCGGGTGATGACATGCACCAGCACCGGGCCGCCGAAGTCACGGGCCCGGCGCAGCGCTGCCTCGACGGCCTGCTCGTCGTGGCCGTCGATCGGGCCGAGGTACTTGAGGCCCAGGTCCTCGAACAGCACCTGCGGCTGCAGGACGTCCTTGAGGCCCTTCTTCATGCCGTGCAGGGTGCCGTACAGCGGGGCGCCGACGACGGGCGCGCGGGCCAGCGTGGTCTTGATGTAGTCCAGCACGTTCTCGTAGTGCCGGTTGACCCGGAGGCTGGCCAGGTTGTTGGCCAGGCCCCCGATGGTCGGCTGGTAGGACCGGCCGTTGTCGTTGACCACGACGACCAGGCGGCTGTCCTTGGCCACCGAGATGTTGTTCAGCGCCTCCCAGGCCATGCCGCCGGTCAGGGCGCCGTCCCCGATGACGGCGACCACGGTCCGGTTGGTCTCGCCGCGCAGCCGGTACGCCTTGGCCAGCCCGTCGGCGTAGGACAGGCTGGTGGACGCGTGCGAGTTCTCCACCAGGTCATGCTCGGACTCGGCCCGGCTCGGGTACCCGGACAGGCCGCCCCGCTGCCGCAGCGAACCGAACTCTCTCATCCGGCCGGTGAGCAGCTTGTGCACGTAGGACTGGTGCCCGGTGTCGAAAACGATCTTGTCTACCGGCGAGTCGAACACCCGGTGCAGGGCGATGGTCAGCTCCACCACGCCCAGGTTGGGCCCCAGGTGGCCGCTGGTCCGGGACACGGTCTCGACCAGCAGGTCCCGGATCTCACTGGCCAGGACCGGCAACTGGCCGGCATCTAGCTGCTTCACGTCACGCGGGCCGGCGATGGATTCCAGCAAGGTCACCTGTGCTGCTCCCTCATCTCATCAGCCTGGTCGCCTGGTCAGGTCTGCTCGGCCAGTCCGGGCCTGGTACGGGTCGGCGCAGTCCCGGTGCCCCGGGCCTGCCATCCTCCCCCGGCGAAGCGGCAATCCCTGGTGAGTCTATTTCGCCCGACTCGCGCGGCGCACGGAAGGTCACTCCGGCGCGGCGTGATGCTTCCCACGCCGCGCCGGAGCGCTAGCCCGGGCGGCGATCCCGGGCTAGCTAGCGCTCCGGATCACCGGACGCCGTAGAGGTGTTCCAGGGCAAGCTGGTCCAGGCGCTCGTAGCCCAGGCCGCGGACGGCCAGGGCCTCGATGTCGGGGGTGACGCCCTGGACGTCCCGCCAGGTCTCCCCGGCCGCCAGGGTCGGCGTGGCCAGGTCCTCCACCCCGGACGCGGCCAGGGCCGCCTTCACCTCCGGGTCGGCGCGGAAGGCCCGGGCCTTCTCCCGCAGGATCAGATAGTTGCGCATGCACGCCGCGGCCGACACCCAGACGCCCTCGTCGTCCTCGGTGCGCGGCGGCTTGTAGTCGAAATGGACGGGCCCGTCATAGCCGCCGGCCTCCAGGGTGTCCACCACCCAGAACGCGCCCCGGGCATTACCTGCGCCGAACCGCAGGTCCTGGTCGTACCGCGGGCCGTTCTGGCCGTTCAGGTCGATATGGAACAGCTTGCCGTGCCACAGGGCCTGCGCGATGCCATGCGCGTAGTTGAGCGAGGCCATCTCCTCATGCCCGACCTCCGGGTTGATGCCGACCATCTCGGCGTGCTCGAGCTCGTTGATGAACGCGAGGGCGTGCCCGGCCGTGGGCAGCAGGATGTCGCCGCGCGGCTCGTTCGGCTTCGGCTCGATGGCGAACCGCAGGCTGTACCCCTGGTCCAGCACGTACTGGCAGAGCAGGTCCAGGCCCTCCTTGTACCGGGCCAGCGCGGCGCGCACGTCCTTGGCCGCGCCGGACTCGGCACCCTCCCGGCCGCCCCAGAACACGTAGATGCCCGCGCCCAGCTCGGCGGCCAGGTCCAGGTTGCGCATCACCTTGGCCAGCGCGAACCGGCGCACGTCGCGGTCGCTGGCGGTGAACCCGCCGTCCTTGAACATCGGGTGGCCGAACAGGTTCGTCGTCGCCGTCGTCACCACCACGCCGGTGTCGTCCAGCGCCCGGCGGAAGTCGGCGATCCGCGCATCCCGCTCGGCTTCGCTGGCGCCGAACTCGAACACGTCGTTGTCGTGGAAGTTGACCCCGTAGGCGCCCAGTTCGGCGAGCTTGCGGACGGCGCGGTCCGCCGGCATCGGCGGCCGCACCGCACCCCCGAACACATCCACTCCCTGCCAGCCAACCGTCCAGATCCCGAACGAAAACTTGTCCTGCCGAGTCGGAACATACGCGTCTGCACTCACCGGGCAGTCCTTTCTTCCAGGCCCAACGTTGCGGCCTTGCCGTCTGCGTCGCCGCCCGCTGCCCCGGCCAGCGGCCGGCCAGGTGCGGCGTCGTCCCATTCCCTCGTGGCCTCCCCGAGCCAGGCGAGCCGTTCCCGGATGGCCGGCGCAGCCGGCCCGGTGTACTCGTCCGGCACCTGCCGCGGCCACACGGGGGGCTCGTCGGTGCCGGCCAGCGCCCAGGCCGCCTGCCGGGCCGCGCCGAGCGCCACGTACTCCTCTGGTGCGGGCACCAGCACCGGCACGCCGAAGATGCCGGGCGCGAGGCGGCGGGCCGCCGGGGACTTGGCGCCGCCGCCGATCAGCAGGACCCGCGTCCGCTCGACACCCTGGGCGGCGATCAGGTCGGCCGCTTCGACCAGCGTGACCAGTACCGCCTCGATAGCGGCCCGGGCCAGGTTCTCCGGGGTCGCGTTGCGCGTGGTGAGGCCGTTGAGCACGCCGCGGGCCCTGGGGCGGTTGGGGGTGCGCTCACCGTCGAGGTAGGGCAGCAGGGTGAGGCCGCCGGCCCCCGGCTCGGCGGCGAGCGCACGCTCGTCCAGGCCGGACAGGTCAGTGCCGAGGAGCTTCGCCACCGCGGCCAGGACCAGGCCGGCGTTGACCGTGGCGATCAGCGGCAGGAACCGGCCCGTGGCGTCGGCGAACCCGGCCACCGCCCCGGTGATGTCGGCCACCGCGTGCTCGGTCACCGCGTAGGCCGTGCCCGAGGTGCCGATGGAGGTGACCAGCTCACCGGACTTCAGGCCCAGGCCCAGCGCGGCGCCCATGTTGTCGCCGGTGCCCGGGGCCAGGACCGCACCGGTAACGGTCCGGCCGATCACCTCCGGCGAAGGGGCCACCCGGGGCAGCGCGGGCTCATGGCCCAGCGCGGCCGCCGCGACCTCGGGCAGCCAGCGGCTGGACGCGGGCGAGAAGTACCCGGTCCCGGACGCCTCGCCGCGGTCGGTGACCGGCTCGGCCGGGCTGCGCCCCTCCGAGGCCAGCCGCCAGGTGACCCAGTCGTGCGGCAGCAGCACCCGGGCGACGCGCCGCGCGTTCGCCGGCTCGTGGTCGGCCAGCCAGCGCAGCTTGGTCACGGTAAACGAGGCGTTCGGCACGCTGCCGGTGTGCTCGGCCCACCAGGCCGGGCCGCCCCGCTCGGCGATCAGCCGCTCGGCCGCCGGGGCGGACCGCAGGTCGTTCCACAGCAGCGCGGGCCGGATCACCTCGCCCGCCTCGTCCAGCACGACCATGCCGTGCTGCTGGCCGGCCACGGCGACCGCGTCGGCCCGGTCCAGCAGGCCCTCCCCGGCTTGCTGCAGCGCGACCCACCACGCCTCGGGGTCGCACTCGGTGCCGGGCGGGTGCGGCGCGCTGCCCCCAGCGACGATCGTCCCGTCCTCCGCCTGGCACAGCAGCACCTTGGTGGATTGCGTGGACGAATCCACCCCGGCTACGAGCATGCGGCACCTCCAGCAGCGACCCTTCCGAACCTACCCCTCAGGCCCGGGAATCCCCGGACAGGCACCGGATGGCCCGGGTACCCGTCGAAAGTTGAAGATGAGGTCGATCAGCCCGGCGCGGCGGCCGCGGCGCGGCCCGGGCCGGGCGTAGTTCAGCTCGCCGAGCAGCCGCTCCACCCGGCCCTGGTGTCCGGCTCGACATCCGGCCGCCCGTTCACCACGTTGGACACGGTCGGCAGCGAGACACCGGCCTGCTCGGCGACGACCGCGAGTGTCGGCCGCCGCCCGGCCCCGCCCCGCTTCGCGTCTTTCCGCCCGGGTCCGCCCCGGGTGGGCTCCCCCTGCTGGCTGGCCACGGCACCGCCCCTTCCCGCCGTGCCACCCGGCGGGCCGGGTGGCTTCCAGCAGCGCAGACCGAAACGCTTCGACGCCAGTTATCGTAACCGGCCCCCGCCCGCTTCCGGGTGCTCCGCCCCCCCTCCCCCCCCGCAACGGCCCCGGCCCGCCATTGTGCGGTGGGTTGTGACCGCCAGGACGGTCACAACCCACCGCACAGGTGCACGGGGACCGTCACGGCTCACCCGCGCACGCCTCTTCCAGCGGCGGGGCCAGGGCGGGCAGGGTCAGGTCCCGGGCAGCCGGCCAGCCCGCCATGCACTGCAGCCCGGTGATCACCAGCAGCACCACGATCGGGACGGTCCACCCCGATGTGGCGGAATGCAGGAAGCCGACCAGCAGCGGTCCCGTGGTGGCCAGCAGGTAGCCCACGCTCTGCGCGAACGACGACAGCGACGCGGCGGTGACCGGGTCCGGGGCCCGGGCCATGGTGAAGTAGATGGCCAGGCCCAGAGCGGCACCCTGGCCGAGCCCGAGCAGCAGCACCCAGGCCACGGCGGAGCCCAGCGGGGCGAACCAGGCACCGGCCAGCCCGGCCGCGCTGGCCGCGACGGTGAGCGCCATCAGCAGGCGCTGGTCCCGGCTGCGGTGCGCGAGCACCGGGATGACCAGCGCACTGATCGCGCCGCCGACACCCGTCAGGGCCAGCAGCGTCCCCGCCCCGCCGGGGCTGGCCCCGCGGTCCCGGAACATGGTGGGCAGCCAGGACAGCGCCGCGTAGAAGGTCAGGCTCTGCAGGCCCATGAACCCGGTCACCTGCCAGGTCAGGGTGTGCCGGTAGACGGGCACCCGGCGTTCCCCGGCACCGGGCCAGCCGGACGGCACGGTGCGGAACCGCAGCTGGGGCAGCCACGCCACGGCCGCGCCGAGCGCGGGCAGTGCCCACAGGCCCATGGCCAGCGGCACCGAGTCCCCGGAGGCGCGGTAGACGGGGACCGCGATCAGCGACGCCAGGATGGAGCCCGCCGACAGCCCGAGCAGGTAGATCCCCAGGAGCAGCCCGGCCTGCTCCGGCCTGCGCCGCTTGACCAGGCTGGGCAGCAGGACGTTGAGCAGCGCGATGGCCACGGCGGCCAGCGCGGTGCCGGGATACAGCATGCCGCCGGGGAACGCGCCGCGCAGGGCCAGCCCGGCGGCCAGCGTGACCAGCGCCGCCCCCAGCACCCGCTCCTCGCCGAACCGCCGGCTGAGCGGGGCCCCGGCGCCGGAGAAGACGCCGAAGCAGAGCACCGGCAGGGCGGCCAGCACGGACAGGGCAGCGGAGGACATCCGGAGGCTGGCGGCGAGTTCGGGGAACAGCGGGGGCAGGCTGGTGATCGCGGCCCGCATGTTGAAGGCCAGCGCGACGACGCCTACCAGGAACACTGCGGCGATCCGGGCGCGGTGACGGTCACGGGATACGGGCGGGGCGACGGGGGCGGCGGATTCGGGCATTTCCCGACACGCTACCGGCCTGTCATCCCCACCTGGTCAGGACGCGGGGGGCCGCAGCCGGGCGGGCACCTGCCCGGCCAGCTGCCTGGCCAGCCCGCTGGCGCAGTCCGCCGCCTCCCGGACGGCGGCGGGCATGCCGCGGCGCCCGGCCGCGTCGCCGCAGCGGCTGGCCAGTACCGAGACCCGCTCGCTCAGCAGGGCCCAGGCCGCGTCGTGCCACGGCACGAAGTTGCCCATCTGGTAGAACATCTCGAAGGCGGGCCCGGCCGTCCGGCCGGGATGCGCGGGGCCGGCCGGGAGCCGGGTCAGCGCCGAGCCCAGCGGCTCCAGCACCCCGCTCATCAGGCTGAACGCGGTACCGGTCAGCATGCCGAGCTGCTCGGCGGTCTCCTCGGTGTGCGTGAAGAACCGGGTCAGCACCTGCAGCAGGGTCTCGTAGCCGAGGGCGAACAGCACGGCCACCCGGCTGGTCAGCGGATCAGTGATCAGCGGCTGCGCGGCGCCGACGTCGAACGGCTGGCGAGTGAATGCGGCCAGCACCGGGCGGGCGGGCTCGAACGCCGGGTCCGCCGCGCGCAGCCGCGAGTACTCCTCCCAGATGCCGAGGAAGCGGCCGTAATGCGCATGCCGCCAGTCCCCCCGGGCTCCCTCGCCCTGCTCGATGATGGTCTCGATCGCCTTGCGCGCGGTACCGAGATCAGTGACCGCGACGAGTTCAGGCCAGCGGAACATCTCCGGCGTGGCCTGGGCCTGCGGAGGGCCGACGAATAGCGCGCGCTCGCCGAGCCGGCTCGCCAGGTGGCTGAACCCCTGCGCGATAGCCCGGTACAGGTGCCCGACAGTGAGGAAGTCCTGCGTCCGCGGCAGGTCCTCACCCGGCTCGACCGGCGCATGCGGCGGGGCGGCGGGCGCGAAGTCGGCCGTGTCCACTCGCTCCATCCCCTCCGGCCGTTCCAGGTAGAGGAAATGGGTCAGCGCTGCGTCGCCGAACGGCAGCAGGTCAAGCTGCACGGCGGGCGGGAAGTAGTCCGAATGCTGCGGGAAGTTCGGCCGGGTGAAGTTCGGCGCGGCGCCGATCGCCGACATCAGGTTGCAGCCCAGGGCCAGGTGCAGCATTTCCTCGATGGCGATGCCGCGTAGCACCCCGTGCCAGCGGGCCACGGCGGCGGCCTGCTCGGCCGTCAGGCCCTCGGCCAGGTCCCGCTTCAGGCTGAATGCGGCGTACAGGTACTGGCACATGATCATGTGCTCCAGCTGGGTCGCCTCGGACAGCAGGTACCACAGGTGCTCCCGGTGCTCCACCACGATCCTGGGCTCGGGCATGGCGTTCTCCTGGCGCTCGGGTCACCGTCCCAGGGTCATGATTACACAATTACAAGCGTGCCAGAACGGTTCAGCCCAGAGCGAGCGCCGTTTGTGAGCGGGCTCAGCCCTGGGCTGGCCGCGAGCGCGGTCAGCCCAGGGCCAGCAGTGGGCGCCGGTCAGCCCTGGGCGAGCAGGGAGCGGAGCACGTACTGCATGATGCCGCCGTGCCGGTAGTACTCCGCCTCGCCCGGGGTGTCGATCCGGACCACGGCCCGGAACTCCTTGCCGTCCGCCCGGACCGTCACCTCGCGGGGCACGGTCCCGCTGTTCATCTCCTCGATGCCGGTGATCTCGAAGACCTCGTGCCCGGTCAGGCCGAGCGAGGCGGCCGAGGACCCCGGCTGGTACTGCAGCGGCAGCACGCCCATGCCGATCAGGTTGGACCGGTGGATCCGCTCGAACGACTCGGTCAGCACCGCCCGGACCCCGAGCAGCAGGGTGCCCTTGGCCGCCCAGTCCCGGGAGGACCCGGAGCCGTACTCCTTGCCGCCCAGCACGATCAGCGGGGTGCCGTCGGCGATGTACTTCCGGGATGCGTCGTAGATGGACATCTGCTTGCCGTCGGGCAGGTGCACGGTGACGCCGCCCTCGGTGCCGGGAGCCATCTGGTTGCGCAGCCGGATGTTGGCGAACGTGCCGCGGATCATCACCTCGTGGTTCCCGCGGCGGGAGCCGTAGGAGTTGAAGTCCTTCCGCTCCACCCCGTGCTCGCTCAGGTACTTCCCGGCCGGGCTGTCGGTCTTGATCGCCCCGGCCGGGGAGATGTGGTCGGTGGTCACCGAGTCGCCCAGCACGGCCAGTACCCGGGCACCGTGGATGTCGCTGACCGGCGCCGGCTTGTCCCGCATACCGTCGAAGTAGGGCGGCTTGCGGACGTAGGTGGAGTCCGCGCCCCACTCGAAGGTGTCCCCCTCCGGCACGTCCAGGTCACGCCACTGCTCATCACCCTCGAACACGTCCGCGTAGTCCCGGGTGAACATCTCCGAGGCCACCGCGTGCAGCACCACGTCGGCGATCTCGGCCGCCGAGGGCCAGATGTCACGCAGGTACACCGGGGTGCCGTCGGGGCGGCTGCCCAGCGGCTCGTGCTCCATGTCGAAGTCCATGGTTCCGGCCAGCGCGTAGGCGACCACCAGCGGCGGGGAAGCCAGGTAGTTCATCTTCACGTCGGGGTTGATCCGGCCCTCGAAGTTCCGGTTGCCGGACAGCACCGACACCACGGCCAGGTCGCTGGAGGCCACCGCCGCGCTGATCGCCTCGGGCAGCGGCCCGGAGTTGCCGATGCAGGTGGTGCAGCCGTAGCCGACCAGGTTGAAGCCGAGCTTCTCCAGGTAGGGGGTGAGGCCGGCCCGCTCGTAGTAGTCCATGACCACCTTCGACCCGGGCGCCAGCGTGGTCTTGACCCACGGCTTGCGGTTCAGCCCGGCCTCGACCGCCTTCTTGGCCAGCAGTGCGGCGCCCACCATGACCGAGGGGTTGGAGGTGTTCGTGCACGAGGTGATGGCGGCGATGACCACGGAGCCGTGGTCCACCGAGGTCTGCGTTCCGTCCTCCAGCGTCACCTGTACCGGGTTGGACGCACGGCCGGAGCGGGCGGCGGGCGGCTGGCCGGCCGGCTGGTCCGCCCCGCCGTTCTCCCGGTCCGCCGCGAACGGGTCGGACGCCGGGAAGGTCCCGGCGACGTCCTCGTCCAGCCGGTCGAGCGGCACGTAGTTGCCGAGCGCCGCGCGGAACGCGGGCTGGGCGTCGGACAGGGCCACCCGGTCCTGCGGCCGCTTCGGCCCGGCCAGGGACGGGACGATGGTGGACAGGTCGAGCTCGAGTTCCTCGGAGTAGCGCGGCTGCGCGGCCGGGTCATGCCACAGGCCCTGCTCCTTGGCGTACGCCTCGACCAGCGCGACCTGCCCGGCCCGGCCGGTCAGCCGCAGGTAGTCCAGGGTCTGCTCGTCGATCGGGAAGATCGCGCAGGTGGAGCCGAACTCGGGGCTCATGTTGCCGATCGTGGCCCGGTTGGCCAGCGGCACCGAGCCCACCCCGTCCCCGTGGAACTCCACGAACTTGCCGACCACGCCGTGCTTGCGGAGCAGCTCGGTGATGGTGAGCACCAGGTCGGTGGCGGTGGCGCCGGACGGCAGCTCGCCGGTCAGCCGGAAGCCGACCACCCGCGGGATCAGCATGCTGATCGGCTGACCCAGCATGGCCGCCTCGGCCTCGATGCCGCCCACGCCCCAGCCGAGCACGCCCAGGCCGTTCTGCATGGTGGTATGCGAGTCGGTGCCCACGCAGGTGTCCGGGTAGGCGGCGCCTTCGCGGGTCATCACCACCCGGGCCAGGTGCTCGATGTTCACCTGGTGCACGATGCCGGTGCCCGGCGGCACCACCTTGAACTGGCGGAACGCATCCTGGCCCCAGCGCAGGAACTGGAACCGCTCCCGGTTGCGGCTGAACTCCAGCTCCACGTTGCGGTCGAAGGCGTCCGGGCGGCCGAAGATGTCGGCTACCACCGAGTGGTCGATGACCAGCTCGGCCGGGACCAGCGGGTTGATCTTGGACGCGTCGCCGCCCAGGTCCCGCATGGCCTCCCGCATCGTGGCCAGGTCGACCACGGCCGGCACGCCGGTCAGGTCCTGCAGGATGACCCGGGCCGGGGTGAACTGGATTTCGGTGGACGGCTCGGCCGCGGCGTCCCAGCCTGCCAGGGCGGTGACATGCTCGGCGGTCACGTTGCGCCCGTCCTCGGTGCGCAGCAGGTTCTCAAGCAAGATCTTCAGGCTGAACGGCAGGCTCGCCGACCCGGCTACCGCATCCAACCGGTGGATCTGGTACTCCGTCCCGCCCGCCTGCAACGTGGCCAGGCTGTCAAAGCTGTTCGCGGTCATCCGGGTCCGCCTCCCTGGGCTGTGCTCCTCAACGCTGTGGTGCACCACAGGTATCTCGATATCGAGCTAATTTCTCCCTCTCTCACGCTAGGGCGAGCCTATCTCGACGTCAAGGTACCGGGAGTGCCGGTGCGGATGCCGGCCGGGTGTTGTGCCGGCCGGTATTGTGCCGACCGGGTCCCAGGATCGGGCAGGATATTCCGGTGACTGAACACTCCGAGCGCCCCTGGGGCAGCTATACGGTCCTCACCGAGGGCGGCAATTTCAAGGTCAAGACGATCGAGGTGCATCCGGCGCAGCGGCTCAGTTACCAGAAGCACGCCCGCCGGGCGGAGCACTGGTTCATCGTGGCCGGCGAGGGCGTCGTCACCCTGGACGGCACCGACGTGGCCGTCAAGCCGGGCCAGACGGTGGACGTGGGCCTGGGCGTCGCCCACCGGATCCACAACACCGGAGCGGAGCCGCTGGTCTTCGTCGAGGTACAGCACGGCGACTACTTCGGCGAGGACGACATCGTCCGCCTGGAGGACGACTACGGCCGCAGCGCGCCCACTGGTTGACAGCTGGCCGGTGGCCGCGTAACCAGGGCACGCGCCCCACCCGGGGCGCCCCCTGATGAGAAGTGCCGTGATCATGACTTAGGTGCCGTTGCAACGGCACCTAAGTCATGATCACCAGTCCTCGGGCCGGGCAGGGTCAGCGGACGGAGGGGGCGGGGCGGTCCAGGCCGTGGTGGGCGGCGGAGACGTCCAGGCCCCCGAGGCCCTGGGCGGTGAGGGCCGCCCAGCGCTGCCGGATCGTCCCGACCACCGGCAGCGGCAGGCCGGTGGCCTCCAGGGCCAGGCCGATGTCCTTGAGCGCCCACTGCAGCGAGAAGTCGGGCGAGTCATCACGGGCGTCCATCTTGCGGCCCTTGGCGTGCGCCACCGGAGAGGCGAGGTTCCCCTCGGCCAGGAAGCCGAGCACCTGCTCGCGGGACGCCCCCAGGGAGTCGGCCAGCGCGAGGATCTCCGCCGTACCCTCCACCAGGATGACCAGCCAGGTGTTCATCACCAGCTTGAGCCGGCTGCCAGCGCCCGCCTCGCCCAGCCACAGGGTGCGCTGGCCGAGCGCGGCGAACACCGGGCCGAGGACCGGCCGGGCCTCCTCCGGCCCGGACGCCAGGATGAGCAACTGGCCGTTCTCGGCCGGCATGCGGGTGCCGGAGACCGGCGCGTCCACGAACCGGACGTCCGGGCGCTCGGCCGCCGTCCGGTCCGCCAGCCGACTGACGGCGGCCACGCCGATGGTCGCCATCTGGGCCCACACGGCGGACGGCCGCATCGAGGCCAGCACGCCCTGGCCAAAGACCACCTCCTCGACCGCAGCCGCGTCGGCGACCATGGTGATCACCACATCGGCCTGCCGGGCCGCCGCCGCGGCGTCCTCGTGCGCGGTCGCGCCATCCGCGGCCAACTGGGCGGCGGGCTCGGGAGTCCGGTTCCAAACGTGGACGGTGAACCCGGCCCGGAGCAGGCTGTGCGCCATGCCGCGGCCCATCGTGCCGAGCCCGAGCACGGCCACCTGGGGCAGCTGTCCATCGCGGTCAGCAGAGCTCATGTTCGTCATGCCTCCATCCTCGCGCGCGCCGGGCGAGCCGGAACTTCGCCCCCCGGGCGCCTCCGGTACTCCAGGGCTATCAGGGTGCCCAGCCCGGCGGCCACCGCCCCGGCCAGCATGGCGGCCCGGTCACCGGTGACCCCGGCCTGGCTGCCATGGCTGAACGTCAGGGCGACCGCGGGGAGCAGCGCCGCCCCGATCCCGGCGCCGATCTGCCGGCTGGTGTTGATCACGCCGCCCACCAGGCCCTGATCCGCGTCGGGCACGCCCTTGCTGGCGCTGACCATCGCGCCGAATGCGGTCCCGGCGGTGCCGAACCCGACGAAGGTCACGGCGGCGAGCAGCGGGCTGTACCCGCCTGACGCGGGCAGCCGGGTGAGCACCAGGAAGCCCAGCGTGGCCACGGCATTGGTCAGGATCAGCAGGCGGCGCAGGCCGAGCCGGGCCGCCAGCCGGGCACCGGCCGCGCCGGCCGCGAACCCGACCACGCCCTGGGGCGCTATCGCCAGGCCGGTCATCAGCGGTGAGTCGTGCAGCACCTGCTGGAAGTACAGGGAGAGCACCAGCATCTCGCCACCGTTCCAGATGCCGAGCAGCATGATCAGCGCCCCGCCCTTGCGCAGCGAGGCCAGCCGCAGCAGGTCCCCGCGCACCAGCGGATCGGCGTGGTGCCGCTCGAGGAACGCGAACAGCGCCAGGGTGGCGGCGGCCACGGCAGCGGATCCCAGCACGAGGGGGCTGGTCCAGCCGGCCGCACCGCCCTCGGACACGCCGAACACCAGCGCGGCGATCGCGGTGGTGATCAGCAGCGCGCCGCCGATATCCAGGCGGCGCCGGGTCCGGTCTTCCCGGCCGCGGCCCAGCAGGTGCGGGGTGAGCAGCACGGCTGCCACCCCGACCGGGACGTTGACCAGGAACACCGCGCGCCAGCTGGTGAACTGGACGAGCACGCCGCCCAGCACCTGGCCGGCCACAAAGCCGATGGACGCGGTGGCGCCGTACAGCCCGAGCGCCTTGTTGCGCTGGTTCCCCTCGGGGAAGCCGGTCGTGATCAGGGACAGTGCGGCCGGGGCAACAAGCGCGGCCCCTGCGCCCTGGACTGCCCGCGCGGCGATGAGCAGGGCCGGGTCCCGGGCCAGGCCGCCGGCCAGCGAGGCGGCAGAGAAGGCGATCAGCCCAGCGCGGAACATTCGGCGCCGGCCGAACAGGTCCGCCGCGCGGCCGCCGAGGATGAGCAGTCCCCCGAACGTGATCGCGTAGCCGGTGACCACCCACTGTGCCGCCGACGTGGCGAAGCCCAGTTCACGCTGAATGGAGGCCAGCGCCACGTTCACGATGGAGAAGTCCAGCACGACCATGAAGGAGGCGACCAGGATCAGGATGAGCGCGGCCCGTCGGTAGCCCGCTGGCTGTGAATGAGCCGCCCGGGTGGGCGCGGGCCGGGCCTGTATAGCGCGAGCCTGCTCGGCGCGAGCCTGCGGGGGTACGGCCGGGACCGGCCGGGCCGGCCAGTTGAGGGCGCGTTCCCTGGTGGTGACCTGGTGGCGGCGGGTGTGAGTTTGGCGCTTGAGGGTAGTCGTCCTACTCTGGATCACAACACTATCCGATACGGATCGTTTCGTATATAACGTCAGGTGGCAACCCGATGAGCGGCTCAGGTATTCCGGCGGCCGCCGGCACACCGGAGGGAGTCGGCGCGGCGGGCATGCCTGCCGGAGGCAGCCCGGCGGAAGCCGGGGCGCGGGGCAGGCCTCGTAGTGAGGCGGCGGACCGCGCCATCCTGCAGGCGGCCACCGAACTGCTCGCGGAACGCGGGCTGGCCGGGATGTCGATGGAAGAGGTCGCGGCACGGGCCGGGGTCGGCAAGGCCACCGTCTACCGCCGCTGGCGATCCCGCGGCGCCCTCGCGCTCGACGCGTTCATGGCCGACTTCACGGCCGGGCAGCCGCTCCCGGATACCGGGACACTCCGCGGCGACCTGCTCGCGGCGCTGCGGGCGTGGGTACGCGTGGTCACGAAGACACCGGCGGGCCGCATCCTCGCCGGTCTGGTTGCCGCCGCCCAGGATGACCCGGACCTGGCCGCGGCCTGGCGGGCCCGGGTGATGGAGCCCATGCGCGCCCAGCACCGGATCATGCTGCGGCGGGCCATCGACCGCGGCGAGATCCCGGGCGACACGGATACGGATGTGGCGCTGGACCTCGTCTACGGGGCGGCTTATCACCGGCTGTTGCAGGGCCACCGGCCACTGACCGACACGTTCATCCGCCGGGTGGTCCAGGTGATCGTGACCGGGCTCAGCGCGCCGGGCGACTCCTGATCGTGGCCCGGCGGCCCGGCGGCCCGCCGGTCACTCCGCTGGGGTGCCCCGGCGGGGGTGGCCGCCCGGCGGAGGCAGCGACTGCGGCCCGCTCAGGGAGCGCAGCCAGTCCTCGTCAACGTCGTGTTGCGGGGAACCGCCGAGGTTGCGGGCCGCCCGCCACCACACGGGAGGCTTCTTGGCCCGATCGTCGGGCATGGCCTGCGGATCCGAGTCGGTCTGCGGGCCCGGCCCGGCCAGCAGGCCCGGCGCGGCCAGCAGGCCCGGCGCGGCCAGCCCGCCGGGCGCGGCCAGCCCGCCGGGCGCGGCCAGCGAGTCGCCGGCGAGCGGCTCACCCTGCGCCACGGAGTCAGCGCCGGCTGGCGCGGCGTGGGCCAGCGCATCGGCATCCGCCGGCCCCCAGGCATCCGCCGGCGGCTGAGCCTGATCCGGGTACCAGGCGCCGACCAGCGCGGCCGGGCTCTCCGCTATCCCGGTATCGGCACAGCCGGCGGGCTGCTCCGGCACCCACGCGCCCGGGGTGACTTCGGCGCTGACCTGGGCGGGGACATCGGCTGGGGCTGCATCGTCAGGAAGGACCCCTGCATCGGCCCTGGGAGCCCGGGTGACCGGTATCCATACGTCGGCGCCGGAGTCACCCGGGTGCCGGCGCGCGGTCCCGGCCTGCTCGCCATCCACCGGGTCGTCGCCGTCGCCGCTCTTCTCGCCGGCGGCCGGGGCGGCCGGGCCGGTGGCTGGAGAGTGGATCCCGGACGCGCCGTCGCCCCCGTACGCACCCTGCATGTCGGGGGGATCGTCGGCGCCGGCCAGGTCGGGCTGGTGGACGGCCGGCGGGACGGGCTGGCGAACCACAGGCGGGACGGGCTGGGGGGCGGGCGGCGGATCGTAGACGTCCGCCCCGTGGTGCAGGTCGGGCAACTGGGAGGTGGCCGGCCCGTCGTAGCTGTCCGACGGGTCAGGCACGTCGGAGGATCCGGGAACGCCGGGGGAAGCGATGACGTGAACCGGAGGGGTGTCATCCAGCGTGTCATAGACGTCAGGCTGGCCGAAAGCGCCGGGGTAGCCCGGGACACCAGGCTGGGCGGACGCACCCGATTCGCCGGAGTCGCCGGGCTGATCGAATGCACCCGAGCCGCCCTGGACACCGGCCTGGGCATAGCTGCCGCCGTGGCCGTTGGCACCCGCCTCTGCCCTGGCGTCAGGCTGGCCGAAGCCACCCGGCCGGGCGACAGCATCCCCGCCGTAGACGCGGGGCTGAGCGTACGCGCCGCGTGGCTCGAAGTCACCCGGCGGCCCGTAGGCACGGGGCTGAGCGTAAGCACCCGGCGGCCCGTAGGCACGGGGCTGAGCGTAAGCACCCGGCGGCCCGTAGGCGCCAGGCTGACTATAGACAGCGGGCGGCCCGTACCTGCCGGGCCGAGGGTGGGAACCAGGCTCGCCGTAGCCGTCAGGGAACCCGGGCGTAGCGGCCAGCGGGTCCTGCTCCTGCGCGCGGGAGCCGCCACCCACAGTGATCAGGACAGCGATCATCAACAGCGCGCAACTCGCCCCTGCGGTCAGCAGCGCCACGGTGACGAGCCAGGTTCCGGTAGCCGCGGAACGCGGGACCACCTTGCCAAGGGTGCTGACCGCCCACAGGGCCAGCCCGGCCATCAGCATCAATGCCCCGGCGACGGCCAGCCCCAGCGATAGGCGAGCGGTCCGGCGGTCGATTAGCCCAGAGCTCACGCCCTCACCATACGGGAGCCGGGACCCGGCAGTCCCGTAGCCGAGCAGCCACTGTCCAATGCGTTGCGTAATCAGGCTGCGACTCAAACCCTACCCCAGCGGCGCGCTGGGCATGGCGGCCTGGATCAGGTGAGCAGGACCCGGACCGGGCCCGATGCCGCGTCTAGCTGGGCGGCCCAGTCCCCCGGCAGGTGGACCGAGCGGCCGGGGACCAGGCGCCCAGAGCGGGTCCGGGCCAGCCGCCGGCCCCCCTGCCAGACCTCGATCCGCCCCGCGGGCCGGAACGAGTCACAGCGCAGCAGGAAGCGCCCGCCCGGCGGGAGCACCGGCGGCCGGACAGCTCCGGGCGAGATCCAGGTGAGCGGCGGCGCCACCGAGACCGGGATCCGGCCCGCCGCCGCCGGTGCACCGGCCACGACGGCGGATCCCCCGGCCAGGGCGGCAGACTGTCCCGCCGCCCGCTGTTCCACCGCCCGCCCAGCACGCGGCGCGGCCAGGGTGGCAGCGATCTGCCGGGCCGCGTGCCGCCCGTTCCAGGCAGCCACATCCGCGGTCTCGGCCGGGTGGATCAGGTTCCCGGCCGCGAACACCAGCGGTGCGCTGGTCTCCAGGGCCGTGTCCACTGCGGGCCCGCGAGTCCCCGGGTCGATCGCCACGCCGCCGAGCCGGGCCAGTTCGTAGTCGGGGACCCAGTCGCCGGTGAAGACGAGCCAGTCGCACGGGCAGGACCTGGTTGCCCCGGTCCGGATGTCGGCCAGTTCAACGCCGTCCAGCCGCTGCCCGCCCCGGCGCTGCCCGCCTAGGCGATCCCCGGCCGGGCCCGCGGCGTCGGGGCCGCCAAGAGGTGGCCCGGCCTCCGTGGGCTCGCGGGCGCCGAGCACCTGGCGCACGGAGGTGTGCGTCCATACCGGGACGCGCCAGCGCAGCCGGGCCGCCGCCGCGAACGCCCGGTAACTCTGCTGCGCCGGATGCTCCGTCACCAGCGCCGTCACCCGGGCTCCGGCGTGCGCCAGCGTGAGCAGGGCGGAGAAGCTGACGTGCTCGGCCCCGACGATGACGGCGCGGCCGGGCAGCCGCTGCCCGTGCAGGTAGACCCGCTGCTGCAGTTCACCGGTGGTCATGATGCCGGGGACCCGGGCGCCGGGGACAAGCCGGGCCGGGCGGGGCCGTTCCCGGCAGCCGGTGGCCAGCAGCACCGCCGTCGCCTGGACCGTGGCGATCCCATCCGGGCCGGTCAGGGTGAGCGCGTGGCCGCGCGCCGCCGTCGGGGCCCACCCGGTCACGGTCGTGCCGGCCCGGATCTCGGCCCCGGCCCGGGCCGCCGCATCGGCGCAGTGCCGGGCGTAGGCCGGCCCGTCCAGCACCCGGTGCAGGTCACGGAGGCCGAAACCGGTATGCCAGCAGTGCCGCGGGACGCCGCCCGGGTCCTGTTCCCGCTCGGCTACCAGGACCCGGCGGACCCCCAGCCGGCGCAGTTCGGCCGCGGCGGCCAGGCCGGCCGGGCCGGCCCCCACGATGACCACGTCGGCGGTCATGGCCGGTCCCGCTGCCCGTCCGCGGGCGTCCCGCCCCCGGGCAGGGCGGCGGCGAGCAGCGCGGACACCGTGGCGGCACAGTAGAAGCCCTGGCACCGCCCGTTCACCGCCCGGGTCCGGCGGCGCAGCCCGTCCAGGTTGGCGGGCGGCAGCGTGCTGGCCAGCGCGTCGCGGATCTCACCGCGGCTGACCCGCTCGCAGTGGCAGACGATCCGGCCGTACTCGGGGTCGGCCGCGATCCGGGCGGGATCCTCGGGCGGTCGCACACCCGCCTGCCCGATATAGGGCATGGCCGGCGGCCCGGCCGTCTCCCGGGGGACGAGCGTGAGCCCGGCCGCACCGAGTTCGGCGACGACGTGCTCGGCGATGCCCAGCGAAGCGGACAGGCCCGTGGACCGGATACCGCCTGCGCAGGCGTACCGCAGCCGCTCGTCCACCCGGATCTGGTAGTCGCCGTGCTCGGTAGCGGCCCGCAGGCCGGCATAGCTGGCGGTGACCTCCTCGGCGACCAGGCCGGGCAGGATCCGGTGACCCGCTTCCAGCAGCGCCGTCAGCCCGGCCGCCGTGGTGGCGGTGTCATCGCGGTCGGCCACATCCTCGGCGGTGGGGCCGAGCAGCACGTTGCCGTACACGGTCGGCGCGATCAGCACGCCCTTGGTCCGGGCCGTGGGGACCGGCAGCAGGATCGAGGAAAGCAACGGCCGGGCCAGCTTGTCGAACACGATCAGCTCGCCGCGGCGCGGGGTGATCGTGAACGCCTGCCCGCCGAGCATCCGGTCGATCCGGTCGCTGTGCAGCCCGGCCGCGTTGATCAGCCAGCGGCAGCGCAGCAGGCCGCGGGTGGTGTGCACCCGGTGCTCTCCCGCCGCGCCACCCCGGAGGTTAGGGACGGCCGCACCGCCCGGGACGGCCGGGACGCCGGGCCCGGACGACCCCACCCCGGTGACTTCGGTGCGCAACAGCAGCCGGACCCCGGCCCGGACCGCCTCCGTGGCGTAGGCCAGCGTGGTGGTCCACGGGCAGATGATGCTCTCCCCCGGGATCTCCAGCCCGCCCCGGGCGCCCGGCCCCAGCGCAGGCTCGGCGGCGCGGATCTCGGCCGCGGTGCGCCGCCGGACGTCGGCCACGCCGTTGCGGGCGGCCTTGGCCGCGATGCCGTCCAGCGCGGCTTCCTGCTCGTCCGTCCAGGCGACAAGCCGGGCGCCGGTCCGCTCCACCGGGATGCCCGCCTGCCGGGCGTACTCCGCCAGCAGGGCGCTGCCGCGGCGCAGCAGGCGGCTCTCCAGGCTGCCCGGTACCGCGTCGAAGCCGGTGTGCAGGATGGCGGTGTTGGCCTTGCTGGTCCCGGTGCCGACGTCCGCAGCCGCATCCAGCAGCACGCAGCTCAGCTCATAGCCGGCCAGCGTCCGGGCGATCGCGGTGCCCACCACGCCGGCCCCGATGATGAGCACGTCGGCGACGTCACCGCTGCCCCGGCCGCGGCTTTCCGTGCTCACGCCGTCCTCCTTCCCGTGCGCGGGCCGTCACCAGGCCGGTCCCCGGTAACCGCGGCTCCCCGGGCGGCAGCGTGGCGTGCAGCGCACAGTCGAACGCGGCCATCCGTTCGGCGGCCTGATCGGCACTGATCGAAGGGTCGATGGTCGCCCGCACCTCCGGGAGTCCGGCCGCCTCCGCCAGCGTGGCCGCCGCCCCCGCGCCCAGCCGGGCCAGGGCGGCCACCCCGAGGGCGGTCGCGTCGGCGGCCGCGCAGACCTGGACCGGCGCCTGCAGCAGGTCCGCCTGGGCCTGCATGAGCAGCCGGGAGCGGGTCAGCCCGCCGTCCACGCGCAGTACCCGCAGCGGCGCGCCGCAGTCCGCGGCCACCGCCCGGGCCAGCAGGGCGACCGCGGCGGCGATGCCCTCGGCCACGGCGCGGGCCAGGTGCCCGCGGGCCGTCGCGAGGCCCAGGCCGAGGAACGCGCCACGGGCGTCCGGCCGCCAGTGCGGCGCGCCGAGCCCGGCCAGCGCGGGCAGGAACGTGACGCCCCCGGAGTCGGGCACGCTGGCGCCGGCCGCGTCCAGGCTGGCCGGGCCGTCCAGCAGCCCCAGCCCGGCCAGCCAGGTCAGCGCCGCCCCGGCGGTGTAGACCTGGCCGTCCAGGCAGTAGCTGGCCACGCCGCCCAGCCGCCAGGCCACCGACGCGGCCAGCCCGTGCCCGGACCGCACCGCGTCCGGGCCCGTGGCAGCCAGCAGGAACGCGCCCGTCCCGTAGGTGCACTTGGCCTCGCCGGGCGCGAAGCAGGCCTCGGCGGCCAGCGCCGCCTGCTGGTCGGTGGCCAGGCCGGCGACCGGCAGCACAGTGCCGAACGCCGCCGTCTCCCCGGTGATCCCGGCACAGTCGGTGACCTGCGGCAGTTGCGCCATGTCGATGCCGAACGACCGGCACGCCACCGGGGACCACGCCACGGCGTCGAGGTCAAGCAGCAGTGTCCGGGAGGCGGTCGAGGCGTCGGTGACGTAGCCCGCCCCGAGCCGGTGCAGCAGCCAGGTGTCGGTGGTGGTGACAACCCCGCCGGCGGTCAGGTTCTCCCGCAGCCAGGTCATCTTGGGCGCGGCGAAGTACGGGTCCAGCGGCAGGCCGGTGATGGTGGTGAGCGCGGCCGCCTGGTCCGCCAGCCGGGCGCAGATCCCCGCCGACCGGCGGTCCTGCCAGACGATGGCCGGGGTGAGCGGCCGGCCGGTGCGCCGGTCCCAGGCCAGCACCGTCTCACCCTGGTTGGCCAGGGCCAGTGCGTGCGCCGGGGCCCGGGCGCCGGCCAGCGCGGCCCGGCCGGCGGCCAGCACCGAGCTGAGCAGCTCGGCCGGGTCCTGCTCGACCCCGCCGCCGGGCAGGCTGCGCGGGTGGACTGGGACCTCGGCCGAGCCGAGGACGCCGCCGCGGGGGTCGACGAGCAGCGCCTTGGTGGCCGAGGTCCCCTGGTCGATGGCGAGGACGTTCACCCGGCGGCCGACGACCCTTGCCCCGTGGCCGGGTCGTCCGGCCCGGTTAGGGCCGCGGCGCCGTGGGCGCCTTCCTCCCGCCGCATCGCGCCTGGTTCGAGCAGCCACTGGCCGATGTAGAACACCATGCCAAGGCCCAGCGCGCCGAGCACGTAGTACTGGGCGTCACGGAACTCGCTCGGCCCGATCAGCACGATCAGCTCGTAAGCCAGCCAGATGAGCGCGCCGGCCACCACCGGGATCTCCCAGCGGCCCAGCGCGAAGCGCCCGTGCTCGCTGCCGCGCCGCCGGGCCGCGAACACGTACAGCAGCACGGTTGAGGCGTACAGGATGGCGGGCATGATCGTGGAGGCGGTGAACAGGGTGACCAGCGCGGCGGTGTGCGTGCGCAGGATGAGGGTGATCACCGCCCCGAGCACGGCGGCCAGCATGGTGGCCCAGGTCGGGCCGCCGGTCGCCCTCGGTACCTGGCGCCACAGCTGGTAACCGGGCAGGCGCTTGTCCCGGGACATGGACCAGATGAGCCGGCCGTTGGTCACCATGATCACCAGCCCGCAGGCGAAGATCGAGACGCAGACGAAGATCAGGAAGAGCTTCTGCACCACGCCGCCCAGCACGTCATGGACGATGAGGGCTACCGGCGCGGTGCTCGCCGACACGGCCTTGATGTTGCTGATCGCGTAGGTCACCGCGATGAGGAAGGCGAAGCCGACGACCCCGGAGAGCAGCACGGCGCGGATCATCGCCCTGGGGATGGTGCGGTGCGGATCGATGGTCTCCTCGGCCAGGTTGCTGGCCGACTCGAAGCCCACGATGGTGTACGCGCCGAGCAGGGTGGCCAGCATGAACGGGCCCAGCCAGGCGTAGTAGCCGGCCTGCGGCACCACCCCGGTGGAGGTCAGGTTGGACCAGTGGCCCAGGCCCCGGACCGCGGCCACGATGATCAGCAGCACGGTCAGCCCGACGATGCCGATCACCTCGGTGGCCACGGCGGCGTTGTTCACCCGGGTGGTGACCCGGGTCGAGACGATGATCAGCAGCGCCTGCAGCGCCAGCACCACCAGGGTCTCCAGTGCCGCGCTGGTCGGCGTGTACGTCTCGCCGATCAGCGGCTGGAAGGCCACCTGGACCAGCCCGTAGTCCACCGACACGGTGACGATAGTGAGGAAGGCGAACGACATCCAGCCCAGCCACCAGCCGACGTGCACGTTGGCCAGCCGGGAGGCCCACTGGTAGGAGTAGCCCGACAGCGGCACCCGGGCGGCCAGCGCGCCGTAGACCAGCGCGCCGTAGACCAGCGCGACCAGGGCCTGGCCGGCCACCACGATCAGCCAGGTCCAGATGCTCCGCGGGCCGCCGGTGGCCAGCGCGAAAGCGTAGGTGGTGAAGATCCCGGTGGTGATCGAGATGAACGAGAAGGCCACCGCGAACGACTCGAAGTTGCGCAGCGAGCGGACGAACTGCTGCCGGTAGCCGTACCGGCCGAGCTGGGCGTCGTCGTCATGGTGGGTGACTGCGGTCACCGTCATCACATCCTCAGCGGCACGCCCGGGGCGAGCGGTCATCAGCCGTCAGCCGGCTGCGGGCAGGGGTGGCTGGTGCAGGCCGGTGGCTGCCCCGGCCCCGGCCGCGCTGGCTTGCAGGAGGGTGACGCCGGCGGAACTGACCGCCTGGTAGGCGCGGGCGGGGCCGGCGTCGTCGGTGAGGACCGCCTCGATGCGGTCGAGCGGGCAGACCCGGTGCACGGCGATGGACCCGAGCTTGCTGGAATCGGCGAGGACGTAGGAAGCGGCGGTGTGCGCGACGATGGTGCGCCGCACCACCACCTCGGCCGGGTAGTAGTCGGTGAGCCCGGCCTCGGGGTGCACGCCGCCGGAGCCGAGGAATGCCCGGTCGGCGTAGAACTCGGCGAAGAACGCCTCGGCGTGCGCGCCGGAGCAGGCCGCGTCGCCGTGCCTTAGCTGCCCGCCGCAGAGCAGGATCTCGATCTCCTCGCGGGCGGCCAGTTCCAGGGCGGCGGGCACCGAGTTGGTCAGCACCCGGCCGCGGAACGACGCGGGCAGCGCCCGGGCCACCTCCAGCGCGGTGGTGCCCACGTCGATGACGATGGTCTCGCCCGGCTCGACCAGGGAGGCGGCCAGCGCCGCGATGGCCCGCTTGGCCGCGATGTTCCGGGTGCTGCGGGCGGCGAAGCTGCCCTCGCTGGACCGCCCGGCCGGCCGGGTCGCGCCGCCGTAGACCCGGTCCAGCAGGCCGCGCCGCTGCAGGTCGCGGAGGTCGCGGCGGATGGTCTCGACGGACACGCCGAATTCGCGGGCCAGGTCCTCGGCGGCGACCGCGCTGCGCTCACCGACCTCGGCGAGGATCGCCTGGCGGCGCTGCGTTGGCAACATCACGGCCCCGGGTGCGCTGAGCGGATGCCTGGCCGGGCCGGGTGACCTGGATCACTATGCCCGTTGTTGCCTGATCTTGATGCGATCTTGACCGGTTGTCAAGGCTTACCTGCCTTTACGGGCATGCTCGGGCCATCACCGGCCAGCACCTCTTCCCGCCGCGCGCGCTCGGCGGCCTCGGCGATCGCCCGCAGGTCGGCGAGATCCTCCACGGCGGCCGTGTCCGGGTCCAGGTCATCGGCGAGTACCTCGAAGCGGCGTGCGGCAGCTTCGATCTCAGCGTCTGCGTGCTTCACCTGATCACCTCCTTCATCTCAGGAACCGGTAGAACTTGGCCCGTCACGGTAATGCGTGGATGAAAGTGGGGGGTGGCCTAAA
Organism: uncultured Actinomycetes bacterium; assembly: GCA_963829725.1. GTDB lineage: Bacteria > Actinomycetota > Actinomycetes > Streptosporangiales > Streptosporangiaceae > RYN-230. The sequence continues at coordinate 113,920 of CAWHJW010000010.1, forward strand.
AATCCGAAATCGCTGGGCTCGTCGGCCAACCTCGGCGCCTGGTCATCGAGTGGGCCACCGGCCTGTGACAGGCCCTGGGCGATGGGCGCGCAGCTTGGCGCGTGCAGGTGCAAGCCCGTGTTACGGGATGTCTTCGGGTGCGGGAAGGGCAAGGGCATCCGCAGCGATGGTGGCAAGATGGAGGTTCTCGCGGAACGCCTCGTTGGCGGCGCGCGCTTGCCCGGTCAAGCTAGTGATCTCCGCGATGGCGAGCTCGTCAGCCGCAGTCCGGGCCAGCAGGTCGAGATACCTGTCATTAAGACCCGATACCCTCAGGGCACTCTGCCAGTCAAGCCGGGCAGCGTCAGTCACCCGGACCTGCGCGGCGTAGCGCTCGATGGCGTGTACCCGGGAGGCTGCGGCGTCCTGAGCGACGGCAAGAACCCGTCGGTGGGACTCAAGCACTGCATCGGTCATAGGACCGCGTGAGGCGTCGAGCATGTTGGCGTCGAACTCGGCACGCAACGCCGTGATCTCGCGCAACGTGAACGCAGTCTCCCACTCGTGGCGCCGCAGGGCGCTCTCTCGTGCGGCGTGGCCCAGCAGGTCGGCAGCGTAGACTTCCGAGCCGAGAATCGTGCCGATAGCCAGCTGGGCCCTGCGCAGGAGCTGGCGGCTGGAGTCGTCGAGGCTGGACGGCTCAATAACGCGCTCGCTGTGACGGTCCGGCGAGCGGAGGTCGGCCAACCTGGTGACGGCCACCGCAGTGGCTGTCAAGGTGAGCCAGGCGGCCACCCAGGCCACGGAGGCGCCCCTGGCGGCCATGACACTGATGCTGATGGCGCTGGCTAGCCAGCAGGCAATCGCGGCCGGCATAAGGGAAAATCTCCCGTCTGGCATGGCCGGAGGCAAAGGATCGGACACTGGCGAGATGTCCCGCGTATCCGGACTATCCATCAGCCCCTCCCGCAGCGGGATGCTGGATTCCCCGATGGCGCCGGAGCCAGGTGTTGTCACGGCGGCACCCCCACTGTCATCGTCGCATGCTGGCGCTTGACATCGCCACAGTCCCGGCGAGCCAGCGGCAGTGTGATCACGGGATTGGTGCCGGTGGGACGACACCCAGGCCATGATCAGGACTTCCCGCGGCGGGGGCTGTGATGCTCAGCGCACGTGGGCCGCGTCGATCTGGTCGAAGTCGCCGACGCCGTTGCTCAGCCCGCCGCCGCCGGACCACTGCCACATCACCGCGTGCGGGCTGGCCGCGGTCACCCCGCCGAAGAAATGTGCACAGGTGGACGTGCCCGGGATGCACCAGCCGCGGGGCGCCGGCGAGATGCTCCGCGTCCCGTCGGTGTAGGTCCACTCGTCCAGGCCCGGGATGGACGCCGCGGCGCCGGTGCCGAAGATCACGTTCCAGATCAGCGGAGAGGAGTACACCCCGGCCCGGTAAGAGGAGTGCGCGGTCAGGTAGGCCTGGTAGCCGTCGAGGACGGCGCGGTCCACCGCGGGGGCCATGCCCGGCGTGGCGACGCGGCCGCTGCACGGCGAGGTGTAGGCGTTGTCCCAGCCGTTGTCCAGGGCCGGGGGGATCCCGGGCTGCTCCACGTCCATCCACACCACCGGATAGGTGACGTGCAGCGGGGGCATGGCGCGGAGGGTGGCGGCAGCCTGCGCGGCGCCCCAGGCGGATGCCTCGGCCGTGGTCCCGTTGTAGTGCGGGTCCACTCCCGGGCCGGCCATGTACCAGTACACGCCGGTGCCGATGCCCTCGTGATACGTGCGGTAGTTGACGTTGGCCGCCGCGGCGTCCGCCGGTGACCAGGCGATATTGCCGCCGCAGCCAGCCCAGCGGGCCCAGTTCCCGGCCATCCCGATGTAACCGCCGTAGCCGGGCGACCCGCCTTTCACGGGCTCGTGCCAGGGCCGGCCGCCGATCAGCGTGACCGGCCAGCTGTCGGTGCCGTACCAGAAGCCGGCCGGGCTGTCCCCGGCCGCCGGGTCGTTCCTGGCGGTGGCCGCGGTGCCCTGCTGCCCGGCGCGCCGCCCGGCGGGGGTGCGCTGAGGGGTGCCGCCGGACGTTGCGCTGGGGCGGGCGGCACTGCGGCGGGCGCTGGCCGGGGCCGTGCCCGCCTGGGGATCGGCGTGGTGTGGCGAGCCGCACCCGGCGATCAGCACGGCGGCCGCGGCCGCGGGGGCCAGCAGCCAGCGGCCCCGGCGGGCCGGCGCCGCCCCCGGAAGCCGGCGTGAGCCGCGGGCCGGCGCCGGGCCGGGCACCCGTGGGGTGCGGCGGGTGAGCAGGCGCGGGCGGGGGCGTGTCATCGGGGGATCCTTCCGGCCCGCTCCGGGCCTGGTGGCCGGGCGGCGCTGGGGGTGGCCGCGGAGCAGGGGCCGCTATCCGCGCCAAAGGCGGTTTTCAGGCAGTTACAGCCAGATTTCTCACACGGTACCTACGCTTCGCTGGTGGCGGGGACGGGACGGCGGGAATCCCCGGCGGAGCGGAAAGCGGCGAGCCCGCGGCCCGCGCCGTCTGGTTTCCCTCCTGAGACGCCCTCAACCATCGCCTGGTTGGGCCGCAGGCGGTTATGGTCGGGATGATCACTGTCGCCCAGGAGGAACCGCCATGGACCGTCAGGTCAAGTACCTGCTGGATGAGTCGCAGCTGCCGCGGCAGTGGTACAACATCGTGCCCGACCTGCCGTCCCCGCCGCCGCCCCCGCTGCACCCGGGGACCCGGCAGCCGGTCGGCCCGGACGACCTCGCGCCGCTGTTCCCGGCGGCCCTGATCGCCCAGGAGGTATCCACCGACCGGCACATCCCCATCCCCGAGGACGTCCTGGACGTGTACCGGCTGTGGCGGCCGACGCCGCTGTTCCGGGCCCGGCGGCTGGAGCAGGACCTCGGCACGCCGGCCCGGATCTACTACAAGTACGAGGGCGGCAGCCCGGCCGGGTCGCACAAGCCGAACACCGCGGTGCCGCAGGCGTACTACAACGCGGCCGAGGGCGTGATCCGGCTGACCACCGAGACCGGGGCCGGCCAGTGGGGCAGCGCCCTCGCGTTCGCCTCGGCAGTGTTCGGGCTGCAGTGCGAGGTCTGGCAGGTCCGGGCCTCCTACGACCAGAAGCCGTACCGCCGCCTGCTGATGGAGGCCTACGGGGCCACCGTGCACCCCAGCCCCTCGGACGTGACCCAGTCAGGCAAGGCGGTGCTGGCCGCCGACCCGGAGTCGCCGGGCAGCCTGGGCATGGCGATCAGCGAGGCGGTCGAGGTCGCCGCCGGGGACCCGGCCGCCCGCTACGCACTGGGCAGCGTGCTGAACCATGTACTGCTGCACCAGACGGTGATCGGCGAGGAGGCCATCACGCAGATGGAGCAGGCCGGGGACGTGCCCGACCTGATCATCGGCTGCACCGGGGGCGGCTCCAACTTCTCCGGGCTGGTCTTCCCGTTCCTGCGGGAGAAGCTGGCCGGCCGGATGAACCCGGTGCTGCGCGCGGTCGAGCCGGCCGCCGCGCCCTCGTTCACCCGCGGCGTGTACGCCTATGACTTCGGCGACACCGCGGGCTTCACCCCGCTGCTCAAGATGCACACGCTCGGGCACGAGTTCATCCCGGACCCGATCCACGCGGGCGGGCTGCGCTACCACGGCATGTCACCCCTGCTGTCGCACATGTATGAGCTGGGCCTGTTCGAGGCGGTGGCCAAGCCGCAGTCCGAGTGCTTCGCGGCCGGCCTGCGGTTCGCCCGGACCGAGGGCATCCTGCCCGCCCCCGAGCCCACCCACGCGCTCGCCGCCTGCATCGAGGAGGCGCTGCGCTGCAGGGAGACCGGCGAGGAGAAGGTCATCCTGACCGCGCTGTGCGGGCACGGCCTGCTCGACCTGACCGCCTACGAGAGCTACCAGGCCGGGCGGGTCACCGACTTCGACCTGCCCGATCAGGCCATCCATGACGCCCTCAGCCACCTGCCCGCGGGGGTCTGACCGGGGGATCCGGAGGCGACCCGGGATCCGCGGTGTAACCGGGAGGAGCGCGCTATCCGGCGGCGGCCCAGCCGGTCCAGCGCTCCACCCGGACGCTGATCACCGGGCCCGCGGGCGGCTGCTCCCGGTACTGCGGGTAGCGCTCGGCGAGCAGCCGCAGCGGGGCGGCCATTTCCGCCGGGCTGGTGAGCACCGAGGCGGTCCCGTCCGCGCGCGCCCACCACAGCCCGGCCCAGTCCTCGGCGTAGTAGTCGGCCAGGAGGGCGACCCGGGGGTCGGCCGCGATGTTCCGCAGCCGCTGCAGCCCGGCGGTGGTCTTGGGCTTGGCGTCCACCGTGCTGTAGATGCGGTCCCCGCCGGGAGCGCCCGGGGCCAGCGCGAAGGTGACCGGCACGAGGTGCGGCCGGCCGTCCGGGCCGCCGGTCGCCAGCCTGGCCACCCGCGCCGCGCCGAACCGCTGCCGGGCGGTGGCCTCATCCAGCCTCATGCTGTCACCCTCATGCCGCCAGTCTGGTGCCTGCCGTCTCGGGCCGCCCCGACGGCCCGGCCCGGTGCGCATCCGGGTGAGTCCCACAGCATCTGCAGGTTCGCGATGAGCGCCGGGGCCGGCCCGCGGTACGGGATACTGGGCCGGTACCTGAGCGCGCTCCCCCCGCGCGCGCTTCTCCACGGTGAAGGGCCAGCCGACAGTGCCAGCCGACGACAGCATCAGTCCCGCAGCGAGCAGCCCGGCCCCGGCCGGGGCCGAGCCGGAGGTGAGCCGCTCCGACGTGCTGGCGGAGATCCGCCAGCAGCGGATCGCCAAGGTGCACCAGCTGCGGGACATGGGCCTTGACCCCTACCCGCCGGACGCCGTCCCGCGGATCCCGGTCGCCGAGGCCCGGGCGCTGCCGGACGGCGAGCCGGCCAGCATCGCGGGCCGGATCATGCTGCTCCGCCCGATGGGCAACCTGACCTTCGGCCAGTTGCGTGACGAGAGCGGCGACATGCAGTTCATGATCTCCCGCCGCGATCTTCCCGAGGACCACCAGCCGGGCTACAAGGGGCTGGTCAAGCTGCTCGACATCGGGGACTTCGTGGCCATCGAGGGCTACCGGCTGCAGACGAAGACCGGTGAGCTCTCGGTCGGGGCCAGGAAGGTCACGATCCTGACCAAGTCGCTGCGGCCGCTGCCGGACAAGCACTCCGGCCTGACCAACGAGGAAGTCCTGCTCCGCAAGCGGTACCTGGACATCCTGCTGCACCGGGACATCCAGGAGATGATCTACGCCAAGGCGCGGTTCTGGCGGTCGATGCGGCGCTTCCTGGAAGATCATGGTTTCACCGAGGTGCAGACCCCGGCCCTGGAGTTCACCACCGGCGGGGCCGACGCTCGGCCGTTCATCGCGCACCACAACTACCTGGACGCCGATGTCTGCCTGCGGATCTCGATGGGCGAGCTGTGGCAGAAGCGGCTGCTCGTCGGCGGGCTGGAGCGGACCTTCGAGATCGGCCGCCAGTTCCGCAACGAGAACCAGAGCCGGGAGCACCTCAACGACTACGACCAGATGGAGTTCTACTGGGCGTACGCCAACTACGAGACCGGGATGCGGCTGGTCGAGGAGCTGTTCCGGCACGTGATCAGCGAGACGTTCGGCACCCTGCAGTTCGGCCTGCACCGCAATGGCCGGGAGTACCACGTCAACCTCGGCACCGGGTGGGCGCGGTATGACTACTACGAGACGATCAGCCAGATCCTCGGCCTCGACGTGCAGTCGGCCGGCACCGACAAGCTGGTCAGCATCATCGATGAGCTGGGCATCGTGGTCGAGCGCGAGGGCCTGAACCGGGCCCGCGCCATGGACGCGCTCTGGAAGCACTGCCGGCGCAGCCTGGCGGGCCCGGGATTCCTGGTCAATGAGCCGCTGGAAGTGTCGCCGCTGGCCAAGAGCCGCCCGGACCGCCCCGGGATCGTGGAGCGCTTCCACGTCATCGTGGCCGGCAGCGAGCTGGGCAACGGGTACAGCGAGCTGAACGACCCGCTGGAGCAGGCCCGGCGCTTCGAGGAGCAGCGGCAGATGCGGGCCGCGGGCGACGCGGAGGCGCAGATGCCCGACCCGGAATTCGTCGAGGCCCTGGAGTACGGCATGCCGCCAGCCTGCGGGTTCGGGCTGAGCGAGCGCGTGTTCGCGTTCTTCATGGACAAGAGCGTGCGGGAGTGCCAGATCTTCCCGCTGCTCCGCCCGCTGCCGGCCGATCAGGGCTGAGCCCGCCAGGCTGCTAGCTCATCCGCCGGTATCGTCAGGCGGCACTCTCGTGCCGCATCATGCCCGGCTGCGCCGATTGAGGCATTCAGCCTGTCCGCCCGGCGCGCCGGGGACGCGGCGGCCCTTCCCCCGCCCGGTTGCCGGGCGAGTGCTGGCCGCGCCCTCTTGACGGCAGCATCTTCATCTGTAGCCTTGTCTTATGACAATAGATAAAGGGATCAGCCCGCCGGGCGGCGGCGAAGGCCCGGCGCCGGGTGCGCGCGGGCCAGCGTCACCGATCGAGTTCCGGCTGGATGCGTCCTCCGGTGTGCCGACCTACCTGCAGCTCGTCCAGCAGGTGGAGCACGCGCTGCGGCTGGGTTACCTCAAGCCCGGCGACCAGCTGCCCAAGGTGCGGGACGTGGTCACCTCGCTGGCCATCAACCCGAACACCGTGCTCAAGGCCTACCGCGAGCTGGAGACCAAGGGCCTGGCCGCCGGCCGGCCCGGGCAGGGCACGTTCGTCCAGGCCAGCTTGAACCAGATCGCGCTGCCCGAGCTGACCGTGCTGCGCCGGACCCTGCTCGGCTGGCTGGCTTCCGCCGACGCGGCCGGGCTGGACGAGGACGGGATCATCGCCCTGTTCACCAGCGCGCTGCGGGATTTCCCTAACGGCAGGAGCGGCTCCGCCGACCGCAACGGCACGGCCCACGGCGAGACAGAAGGTGCCGCATGAAGGTCATCGAAACCAGTGGCCTGGGCAAGCGCTACCGGAGCACCTGGGCGCTGCGCGAGTGCACGCTGGCGATCCCCGCCGGGCACCTGGCCGCGCTGGTCGGCCCGAACGGCGCGGGCAAGACCACCCTGATGAACCTCTCGGTCGGCCTGACCGTCCCGACCGCCGGGACCGTCACCGTGCTGGGCGGCCAGCCGGCCGGGTCAGTGGCCGCGCTGGACGGCATCGCGTTCGTCGCGCAGGACGCGCCGGTCTACAAGAACCTGTCCGCCGGGGACATGCTGCACCTGACCCGGAACCTGAACCGGCGCTTCGACTGGCGCTACGCGCAGGCGCGGCTGGCCGAGCTCGGCATCCCGCTGAAGAAGAGGGCAGGCAAGCTGTCCGGTGGCCAGCTGGCGCAGCTCGCGCTGACCCTGGCGCTGGCCCGGCGGCCGCGGCTGCTCGTCCTCGACGAACCGCTGGCCATGCTCGACCCGCTGGCCCGGCAGGACTTCATGGCCACGGTGCTGACGGCGATGGCCGACCACGGCGTGGCGGTGCTGCTGTCCTCGCACGCGCTGGCCGAGCTCGAGCGGGTCGCCGACTACCTCATCGTGCTGTCCGGCGGCCAGCTGCAGGTATCCGGCGCGGTCGATGACCTGCTCGCCAGCCACCGCGTGCTGACCGGCCCGGCCGCCGAGGCGGACCGCTGCGCCCGGCAGCTGCGCGTCGTGCAGGCCTCGCGCGCCGCGGCCCAGGCCCACCTGATCGTCGAGACCAGCGGGACGGCTGAGCCGGTGCCGCCCGGCTGGGAAGCGCACCAGGTCAGCCTGGAAGAACTCGTGCTGGCGTACCTCCGCGCGCCGGGCGGCGCGGAACTGCCTGGCCCTTCGCCCGTTCGGCAGGCCGAGCCAACGGAGGCGACGCGATGACCGTGCTGACCATGCCCGCGCAGCCGGGCCGGGACACCGCCCTGCGGCCCGTGCCCTGGCGGCGGATGGCCTGGGTCACCTGGCGGCAGCACCGGCCCACGCTGATCAGCGTGCCCGCGGTGCTCGGCGCGGTGGCCGTGTTCCTGCTGATCGCGGGACTGAAGATCCACCACGACTACGCGGTCCTGACCGCCTGCCACCCATTTACATCCAACGCCTGCCAGACCCTGAACAGCGCGTTCAACAGCACCGACTGGACGATGGCCAACACCGTCAACATCCTGCTGCAGCTGGTGCCGGCCCTGATCGGGGCGTTCGCGGGCGGCTCGGTGCTGGCCCGGGAGCTGGAGACCGGCACCTACCGGTACGCCTGGACCCAGGGCTTCGGCCGGGAGCGGTGGACCATCGCCAAGCTCGCCCTGCTCGCCGTCGTGATCACTGCGGTGACCGGCGCGTTCAGCCTGGTGTTCACCTGGTTCTTCCAGCCGTTCCTCGCCCAGGATGACCTGACCGTGCTCAGCGCGACGGTGTTCGACACCCACGGGATCGCCTTCGCCTCCTGGACGCTGGCCGCCTTCAGCATCGGCGCGTTCGCCGGCATGCTCATCCGCCGGATCATCCCCGCCATGGCCGTCACCCTCGGCGCCTATCTCGGACTCGATCTCCTGACCTGGCTGGTCCTGCGCCCGCACTACCCGCTGGCCCTGGTCACCAGCCACCCCAGCTTGCAGAGCGGTCCTTTCAGCGTCAACGACCCATGGATACTGAGCACGTGGTGGACCGGACCCGGCGGCAAGCCGGCTAACCAGTCCCTGGTCAATCAGGTCCTCGCGCTGTTCCCCCAGAACGGCGCCCCGACGGTGAAGGAAACGCCGGCGCAGGCGCTCGCCCAGCATGGCATCACGCAATGGTGGCGCTACATCCCGGTCAGCCGGTTCTGGCCCATGCAGTTCGTCAAGGCCGGCTGGCTGCTCGCCCTGTCCGTGCTGCTCATCGCCGCGACCGTCTGGCTGGTCCGCCACCGCGCTGCCTGAGGCGCTGGCAAACCGAGGCCCAGGCCGGCGTTCCGCCGGGCGGGTTAGCCGGCCTGGGCGGCACCGAGCGCGGCCAGGAGCTCGGGGATCCGGCCGAGGAGCTGCGCGCCCCTGATGGGATCGGCGTAGTCCCGGGAATGCACGATAACGCCGTCGCGGATGGTCAGCACCATGAGGAACCGCTGGGTGAACAGGCCGCCGGCCGTGACGTGCTCGCCGTGCAGCTGGTATTCGGCGATCACGACCTCCGGGTCGGCGGTCTCGTGGATCACCACGTCGCTGAGCCGGCGGTAGCGCCGGACCTGGGCGCCGGCCCGGAACCGGGTCCGCAGCTCCTCCCGGGTGGCCTCGATCCGCGCCGGGTACAGCGCCGGCACCGCGAAAGGCATCTCGATGACCACCGAGGAGGCGTAACAGTCGGCCATCTCCCCCGGGTCCGGGCTGATGGCAGCGCGCAGGAAGCGCTCGGCGGTTTCCCGCGGGCTGGCAGCGGGCGTCATGGGCACGATCAGGCCTTCCTCGTAGCGGGGCCGGGCAGATACAATCGGAGAGTGCGCCCCGGTTATGACTTTAGCGGAGATAGCGCCCCGGTTACCAGCCGCAGGCCGATGCGGGCGGACGCGCGGCGCAACCGGGAACGCGTGCTGCAGGCGGCCGCGGCCGCATTCGCCGCGGACGGGCTGTCGGTCCCGCTCGATGAGATCGCCCGCCGCGCCGGGGTCGGGCCGGGCACCCTCTACCGGCACTTCCCGGCCAAGGAAGACCTGTTCGCCGCGGTACTGCATGACCGGCTGCAGCGGCTGGCCGACGAAGCCAGGGAACTCCGCGCTGCCGGTGACGCCACCGGGGCCCTGCTGGGATTCATCGGCCGCCTCGTCACCGAGGCGGCCCTGAAACGGGATCTCGCCGACGCGCTGGCCCGTTCCGGCCTGGGTCTGCACGACGGGACCGAAGCGGTGGCCGCGGACCTGCGCGCCGGGGTTGGCCAGCTGCTCAGCCGGGCCCAGCACAGCGGCGGAATCCGCGGGGACGTCAGCCTCGCCGACCTTATGGCCCTCATCACGGGCGTCCTGCTGGCCATCCGGGCCCGGGCCGGTGACCCGGCCGACCCGCGGGTGGCGGTGGCCGTGCTGGGTGACGGCCTGCGGGCCACGCCAGGCTGAGGCCCCGGCGGGCGGCCCGGGCCCCGGCCGGCGGCCGAGGCCCGGCTGGTGAGCCGGAACCGCAGGTTAGCGCCCAGGCCGCGTTACGGCTCCGGGGTCACCGGGATGAGGCGCACGCTGGCCAGCCGGCCCCGGCTGATGTCCAGCCGCCCCAGGGTGCCGCGCGGCTGGCCGCGCCGGTCGGTGGGCGAGCCGGGATTGAAGATCCGCTGCCCGTTCTCGGCATGGTCGAGCGGGATGTGCGAGTGGCCGAAGATCACCAGCGCGGCCGAGGGGAACCGGCGGCGCATCCGGGCCGGGCGCCCAGCCGCCGGGCCGGCGTCGTGGATCATGGCCAGGCCGAGCCCGTCCAGGTCCAGTTCCAGCGTTTCCGGGGCGCCCCAGGCGGCCACGTCCGGGCCGTCGTTGTTGCCCAGGACGGCCCGGACCGGGGCGTAGGCAGCCAGCTCGTCCAGCACGCCCGCGGTGCACGCGTCACCCGCATGCAGGATGAGGTCCGCGCCGCGCAACTGCTCCGCGACCGCCGGCGGGCAGGACCGCCAGCGGCGCGGCGCGTGCGTGTCGGACAGCACGATCACCTTCACGGCCCCATCCTGCCGGACGGCCCGGTTCTTCAAGTACGCGGCGGAGCCGAGCAGCCCGCTCCGGCTGATCGACCGTACGGTGCCGCTCGCCACCCGGCTGGTAGGGCTGGGCCGGATCCCGATGCTGCGCAGCACCATGCGCGAGCTCATCTCGGTCATCGAGGACATCCGCAGCTGACCTCCCAGCGCCGGCGGCGCGCCGCGACCCGGCCGCGGGCTGCGGTTATGGTGTCGCCATGGCCGATCGCAAGGAGATCCTGGAGGTGGCGGGCCGCGAGGTCGCCATCTCCAATCCGGGCAAGGTCTTTTTCCCGCGTACCGGGCACACCAAGCTGGACCTGGTCCGGTACTACCTGAGCGTGGCCGACGGGGCGCTGCGCGGCGTGAACGGCCGCCCGATGGTGCTCAAGCGGTTCGTGAACGGTGCCGAGGGCGAGGCGTTCTTCCAGAAGCGGGCCCCGGAGTCCCGCCCGGGCTGGATCGACACGGTCGAGCTGCGCTTCCCGTCCGGGCGCACCGCGGTCGAGGTCGTCCCCCGGGACGCGGCCACCGTGGCCTGGGCGGTCAACCTGGGCTGCATCGACCTCAACCCGCACCCGGTCCGGGCCGACGACCTCGAGCATCCGGACGAGCTCCGGGTCAACCTGGACCCGGTGCCGGGCGTGGAATGGCCGCAGATCCTGCGGGTGGCGCTGGTCGCCCGGGACGTGCTGGCCGACTTCGGGCTGGCCGGGCTGGCCCAAGACATCCGGCTCGCGGGGTTTCCACGTCTACGCGAGGATCGAGCGCGGGTGGGATTTCGCCCAGGTCCGGCGGGCGGCCGTGGCCCTGGCCCGCGAGGTGGAGCGGCGGGCACCGGACCTGGCCACCGCGAAGTGGTGGAAGGAAGAACGGCACGGCGTGTTCGTGGATTACAACCAGAACGCGAAGGACCGCACGGTGGCCTCGGCGTACTCGGTGCGGCCCACCCCGGACGCCCGGGTATCCACCCCGCTGGCCTGGGACGAGGCCGCGGAGTGCCGGCCGGAGGCGTTCACCATCGACACCGTGCCCGAGCGTTTCGCCCGGCTCGGGGACCCCTGGCGGGACATGGACGCGGCGGCCGGCTCACTGCAGCCGCTGCTGGACCTGGCCGGCCGGGACGAGGCCGCGGGCCTGCCGGACGCGCCGTGGCCGCCGCACTACGACAAGCAGGCCGGCGAGCCGCCGCGGGTGCAGCCGTCCAAGCGCCGGGCCGGGCCCGTGCCGCCGCCCGCCCCGGGCAAGACGGCCGGTCCGACCGGGCGGCGCCGCTCGACCATGCCGCTCATCGAGGTGGCCCGCGCAGCAACTAAAGACGAGGCCATGGCCGGGCTGGACCGTTGGAAGGAACGGCACGCCGGCGTGTGGCCGTACCTGGAACCCTCCGACGTGCTGGTGGACTCGATGCGCGGGCGCAGTTCCACCTGGACCCGGATCCGGCTGAACCTGCGGCACGTGCCCGAAGGCCAGCGGCCCGCCCAGGAGGAACTCGAGGTCGACTACGACCCCTGGACCCGGGGCGGCCAGGCCGCCCGGCTGAGCCTCCGCGCCGCGAGCCGGGCCGTCTGCGGCCAGCGAGGCCCCGGATAGCGCGGTCAGCCGGCCGGGGGCGCGAACCAGGACTGGCCGGCGGTGAACAGGTACCGGTCCGTGATGAGGTTGAGCACCCGGCGGGCCTGCCGGAAGCTGTCCGCCACCTCAGCCACCACGTCCAGCCGCGCGGTGCGCACCGGGGCCAGCCCGCAGGCCGCGCGGTACCACCGCGCGCCCAGCTGCTCCAGCAGCTCGATGGCCGGGACGGCGGCCAGCTGGTCGTGCTGGGCGGCGGGCACGCCGGCGGCCCGGAGCAGCCGGGCCACCCCGGCCGGGCCGACGCCGTACAGGGTGGCGTAGTCGGGGAACACCCCGGCCAGGAACAGTGACACGTCACCTAGCCTGCGGTAGACGCCCGGCCGTTCCGCCTCCGGAACGTCGTCCAGCAGCCCGGCCAGCCGGACCGGGTCGAGCTCGCTGAACCGCCGGGTGCGCATCCGGCCACCGCCGCCGCGGACCCGGTACCGGCCGCTGGCCACCCGGGTAAACGAGGCGAGCAACTCGGCCAGGAACAGCCGCCGGGCCGGGGAGCCGAGGAACTCGCGCAGCGCCGGGGCGTCGAACAGCGGCACCTGCTGCCGCAACCCGGTCCGTTCCGGCACGTGCCCGGCGGACGCCAGCTCGGTGGCGGACCGGTGCACCGCGACCGCGAAGGTGAGGAACGGCGACGCCGGGACCGCCTGCCCCGGCCGGGGACGCGCACCGTCGTCCGCCCAGCCGAAGACGGCCTCGAACACCTGCGGGTCGCCGAGCAGCCCGGGGATGGCCGCCGGGGCGCTGCGCAGCCAGGCCCCCTCCGCCCCCTCCGCCCCCGGCGGCGCCGTGGCTGCGGACGCGGCGGCCAGCAGCTTCAGGTCGGAATCGGTGAGATGGGCCGCGTATTCACTGCCGACAGCATCACCATCCATGTCATCACGTTACTCCGCAGCCGTCCCGATGCCACCGGACGTCCCCGGCCGGCCCGGGCGGCTCAGCCGATGCTGGTCCCGGTGCTGCGCCCCCTCGGGTTCGGGATGCCCCACCGGCTGAACAGGACCGGGATCGATCCCTGGACCTCGAGGCCGGACGAGGTGCGCTCGGCCCTCAGCGGGAAGGTGACCGCGGCCACCTTGCCGTGCAGCGTCAGGGTGCCGGTTGCGTCAGTGCCGCGAACCGCATGAGGACATGACTGGTACCTCCTGGTTAGACTCGTGAGCACCGGCGGTGCAGGCGAGGACGCCAGGACGCCGGCCGGGCCGCCGGCCGTCACCCCCAGCCGGGCTGAGCTTTCTCCTCCCAGGCCGTCACCGTGCTGGACTTTCCTTCTGAGCCGGCTATGAACGCCCGGTGGCGGGGAGGCGCACGCGGTGGCTCATTCCGCTGCGCGCGGAGGCCCTGAGCCGCTAGGAGTGAGGCCATGCCAGGATTCAGTCCCCCCACCTCCCAGGTGCGGCTCTCGTTCCTCGCCGCGATGGAGGAGTTCCGCGCGGAAGGGCGCGGCGCGGCCAACGACGACACCATGCTGGGGCGGGAGATCCGCGAGTTCGGCGTGGCCTGGCACGACCCGGCGCAGTTCGGGGAGTACACCCGCTACCTGCGGGAGCAGGCGCAGGAGGACGCGCCGCGGCGGCCCGGGCACGTCCCGTCCACCACCTTGTGGTGGGTGGACGGCGAGGAGTACCTGGGGCGGCTGGCCATCCGGCACCGGCTGACCCGCGGCTGCTGGACCTGGGCGGGCACATCGGCTACGACGTGAAGCCGTCCGCCCGGCGCTGCGGGCACGCCACCGCGATGCTGGCCGCCGCGCTGCCGGTGACGCACACGCTCGGCATCGACCCGGCCCTGGTCACCTGCGACGAGTCGAACGCCTGGTCGCGGCGGGTGATCGAGGCCAACGGCGGGGTGCTGGACGACAAGCGGGGCAGCGAGCTGCGGTTCTGGCTGCCCACCGCCTGACCCTGATAGCCGGGGCGGCTCCCCGGAACCCCCCGCCTCGCCGGCCTCAGCCGACCTGCGGCATCACCTGGGCGGCGATCAGCTCCAGCTGGTCCAGGTCGTGCAGGTCGAGCACCTGGAGGTACATCCGGGACGCCCCCAGCGCGCGGAACCGGCCGATCTTGTCGACGATCTCGGCGGGCGTGCCGGCCAGCCCGCCGGCCCGCAGCTCCCCCAGATCCTGGCCGGTGGCGGCGGCCCGGCGGCGCATCTCGGCCTCATCCCGCCCGCAGCAGACCGTCTGCGCGGCCGAGTAGACCACCGAGCCGGGATCCCGGCCAGCCGCCTGGCACGCTTCCCGGACCCGGCCGAACGCGGCGCCGGTGTCGTCCACGCTGTGGAACGGCACGTTGTACTCGGCGGCGTACCGGGCGGCCAGCCGCGGCGTGCGGGTCTTCCCGGTGCCGCCGATCAGGATCGGCGGGTGCGGCCGCTGCACCGGCTTGGGCAGCCCCGGTGACTCGCTGACCTGGTAGTGCTTTCCCGGGAAGGAGAACGGCTTCTCCGGCGGCGCCTCCCACAGCCCGGTGATGATGGCCAGCTGCTCCTCCAGCATGCCGAACCGCTCTCCGGTGCCCGGGAACGGGATCCCGTAAGCGGCGTGCTCCGCGTCGAACCAGCCCGTCCCGAGGCCCAGCTCCACCCGGCCACCGCTCATCTGGTCGACCTGGGCCACCGAGATGGCCAGCGGCCCCGGGTAGCGGAACGTGACCGGGCTCATCAGCGTGCCCAGCCTGATCCGGGAAGTCTGCACGGCCAGCCCGGCCAGCGTCACCCAGGCGTCGGTCGGCCCGGGCAGGCCACTGACCTTCCCCATCTTGAGGTAATGATCGGAGCGGAAGAACGCGTCGAAACCCAGCTGCTCGGTGGCCCGGGCGACCGCGAGCAGCCTGCCGTAGTCCGCGCCCTGCTGGGGCTCGGTGAAGATCCTCAGGTGCATGCACCCATCCTTCATCGCAGCCGGAGGCAACCATCTACCGGGCTCCCTCGTACTTGGATGGCGACAGGAAGGACCGGGACCCATGCCACCTGAACAGCCCGCCGCCGATCTCGAGGCATTCCTCGCTGACCGGGGCGACCCGTTGCTGCGCACCGCGGTGCTGCTCGCCGGGAGCCGGGAAGCGGGCGAGGACCTGCTGCAGGCGGCCCTGGAGCGGATGCTCCGGCACCGGCGCCGGATCGTCGGTGATCCCGAGGGCTACCTGCGGCGCACGCTGTACAACCTGGCGGCGGACGGCTGGCGGCAGCAGCGGGCCTGGCAGCGGCCGCTGCGGCTGCTGCGCGGCGCCGCCTCCGCGGCCGGCGCGGACGCGGTGGCCCAGGTGGACCAGCGGGACACCCTGATCCGGCTGCTGTCACAGCTGCCGCCCCGGCAGCGGGCGGTGATCGTGGCGCGCTACTGGGAGCAGCTGAGCGAGGCCGAGACGGCCCAGGCGCTGGGCTGCTCGCCCGGCACGGTCAAGTCGGCGGCCTCGCGCGGCCTGCGCAGGCTGCGCGGGCTGAGCGGTGAAGAGATCGACGCGAAGAGCGTCCCAGCGGGGGAGAAGAGAGCATGAGCACGCAATTCGAGGACCGGCTGCGCGACGCCATGGACCAGGCCACCGGTCAGGTGACGCTGCGGCCGGGACTGGCGGCCCGCGCCGTCCAGCACCGCCAGCGGCGCCGGGTGACGGCCCGCGTCGCGGCCGCCGCGGGCACGGCAGCGGTGGTGGCGGCCGGGCTGGCCGCGGCCGGAGCCGCGGGGGCCTTCGGCTCAGCCAGCGGGACCGGGCCGCAGCAGGCCAGCTACACGGCCTACGTGGTGCAGCACGTCGAGCACGCGCTGGCCGCACCGGACCAGGCCAATTCGGTGCAGTACGCCCGCAGCACCTACCAGCCGGGCACGGTGCTTCAGCCGGCCGGGCCGTTCGTCGTGCGTGTGTCCCAGGGCGGCACCAGCTCACCGTGGGCCGTCCGCTACGCGCAGCGGTGGGTGTACCACAACACGGCCCGGACGACCGCTTTCGGCCCGGCCGGGCGGCCGGTCTTCGAGCTAGGCGCGAAGTTCCCCATCGGCGCGGCGGGCAGCAGCATCGGGGTGAGCTGGGTCAACCACACCTGGTGGCGGCAGTCCCTGGCCGCCCAGCCCACGCCGGGCAGCCCCGCCCCGATCAACTGCGGGCCGCCGATCCAGATCCCGGGCGGCACCGGCTGGGCGAGCTACATCCGCTACCAGCTGGCCTGCGGTGCATACTCGGTGGCCGGCCTGCAGCCGGTTGAACGGGGTCAACGCCATCAAGATCGTGAGCAAGCAGGGCGGGATCACGCTGTGGGTGAGCCCTCGCACGTACCTGCCCGTGCGCCTCATCCTCGACCTGGGCCGCATCAACGCCCGGACGGACTTCCGCTGGCTGCCGCCGACCCCGGCCAACCTGGCCCAGCTCAAGGTGACCGTCCCGGCCGGCTTCGCCCAGGTGCCGCCGCCCTACAGCCAGGCCCAGGCCGGCTGACCCGGGGACGTCGCGACGTCCCGGCCGGCCCATGCGGGGCCAGCCGGGACGCCCGCGGGGCCGGGCTTATCGTCGAAGGACGACCCCGCCTCCCGGGAGGAGCAACGAAGACATCCCGGGCCGTGCAGATCCCCGGCTACATCGCCGGCACATGGGACCTCGACCCCGCGCACTCCAGCATTGGCTTCGTGGCCCGGCACCTGATGGTCAGCAAGGTGCGTGGCCGCTGCACCTCGTTCGAGGCGCAGATCGTCACCGCCCGGACCCGCTGGACTCCTGGGCGACCGCGACCACCGACCTGTCCTCGCTCACCCTCCGCGGGACGACCCGGCCGGTCACGCTCACCGTCGAGGTCAACGGGTTCGGGCCGGATCCGTTCCGCGGCACCCGGGCCGGGTTCCCGGCCACTGGGGAGATCGACCGCACCGAGTACGGGACCACCTTCAACGCGCCGGTCGGTGGCGGGGTCATGGTCAGCGAGAAGATCCGGATCGAGATCGAGGCCGAGGCGGTGCTGCGCAAGGACTAGCGGCCCCGGCCGCTCAGTCCCGGGTGAGCGTGGCGACGCATTCCACGTGGTGGGTCATGGGGAAGGCGTCGAAGGCCCGGAGCGCATCCAGCCGCCAGCCCGCCGCCGTGAACTGGGCGATGTCCCGGGCCAGCGTGGCCGGGTCGCAGGAGACGTAGGCGACCCGGCGCAGCGAGCTGCCCGCTGCCAGCAGCCGGTCCAGCACCGGGCGGCAGGCCCCGGCCCGCGGCGGGTCGAGCACGGCCAGGCTGGCCCGGGCCCAGTCCACCCGGTCCAGCACGGCGGCCACGTCGCCGCGGTGGATCCGGGCCCAGGGCGTGGCGCGCAGGTTATGCCGCGCGTCACGGACGGCAGCCGGATCGGACTCGGCTCCGAGCACCGCCCCGCCCGGGCCGACCGCGTCGGCCAGCAGCCCGGCGAACAGCCCGGCCCCGCAGTACAGGTCCAGGGCCACCTCGCCGGGCTGCGGGCGCAGCACCTCGGTGACCGCTCCGGCCAGCACGTCCGCGGCGGCCGGGTGCACCTGCCAGAACACCTCCGCGCCCACCCGCCAGCGCCGGCCCGCCGCCTGCTGCTCCAGGTACGGGCGGCCGCGCAAGGCGGTGAGCCCGCCGCGCCCGGCCACCAGCACCGGACCCGCCACCTGCTCAGCCCACCGTGCATAACGCCCGCTCCGCCCGCCCGGCCCCGCCCCAGCCGGCGAGGCGGGGCGCGCCGCAGGCGTGTCCCGCCGAGCCCGCTGATCGCGGGGGGTTCCGGGGAGTCGTCCCCGCGGCCGGCCCGGCCGGTCGTGATCACGACCGCGTGCTCGCCGGTCGCGGGCGAGGTCACCGCCTGCACGGACCCGGCCCCGGGCCAGGGATGCCGGGTCACCCCGGCGCGGGTGACGCCGGGGTGAGCGATCGGGCACTCCCCCACGTCCAGCACGTCATGGGACCGGTGCTTGCGCAGCCCGGCGGTGCCGTCACGGCCGACCGCGAAGCGGACCCGGGTACGCCAGCCCAGGCCGTCGGCTTCCCCCGGCATCGGCTCCACGGTCACCGCGAGGTCCAGGCCGGCGATCCGGCGCAGCTGCTGGCTGACCACCGCGCCCTTGAGCCGGCGCTGCGCGGCCAGGCCGGCGTGCTGCCAGTCGCAGCCGCCGCAGCCGCCCGGCCGGGCGTGCGGGCAGGGCGGCTCGACCCGGTCCGGGGACGGCTCCAGGATGGCGGTGGCCTCCGCGCGGGCGAACCGGGTGGTCACCTCGGTCACGGTGGCCAGCACCCGCTCGCCGGGCAGCGCGTGCCGGACCAGGACGACCCGCCCGCCCGGTTCCCTGGCCACGCACCAGCCGCCCTGCGCGACGTCATCCACCACGAGTTCCAGCAGGTCACCTGGCTGGCCGCTGGCTGGCGGGGCGCCCTCCGGCGCGGCTGGGCCGTCGGCACCGGCCAGTTCACCGGCTGGCTTCCGCGCAGATGTCACGCTGCTCCTCGTGTTCAGCCGGGTCGAGTATCCTGGCCGGCCGTCTCACTGTGCCCCGGACAGGGAATACCGTTGGCGGGCACTGTGAGCGTCACTCAAGGCGGCTAGCCAGTGCAGGCCAGGATGGGCTTGCGCGGGCAGCCGCTGCCGGTGACGGCCGCAGCTGCGGCCGGGATTGCTGGATGACCCGGGTTTGTGGATAAGCACTGTACTCACGCAAGGGGCGGCCGTGCACATTGTGATCATGGGATGCGGGCGGGTCGGGTCGACCCTGGCGCACATCCTGGAACACCAGGGCCACTCGGTGGCGGTCATTGACCAGGACCCGAACGCGTTCCGCAAACTGGGGTCGCCGTTCAAGGGCAAGAAGATCACCGGGATCGGCTTCGACCAGAACGTGCTCATCGAGGCCGGCATCGAGCGGGCCGACGCGTTCGCGGCGGTGAGCAGCGGCGACAACTCGAACGTGATCGCGGCCCGGGTGGCCCGGGAGTCGTTTGGCGTGAAGCGGGTCGCGGCGCGGATCTACGATCCGCGGCGCGCCGAGGTCTACCAGCGGCTCGGCATCCCGACGGTGGCGACCGTGCGGTGGACGGCCGACCAGATGCTGCGGCGGCTGCTGCCCGAGGGCGCTGAGCCGCTGTGGCGTGACCCGACCGGCATGGTGGTGCTGGCCGAGGTGGCGTACGGGCCGGACTGGGTGGGCGAGAAGACGTCCGCCCTGGAGGAGGCCGCCCGGGCCCGGGTGGCGTTCCTGTCCCGCCTGGGTGAGGTGGTGATGTCGGGCCCCGGCACGGTGCTGCAGGAAGGCGACGTGCTGCACATGATCGCGCTGGAGGAGGACCTGGAACGCATCTCGGCCGCGCTGGCCAGCCGCGCGCCGGGTGGCAAGCAGCAGGGAAAGGGAGGCCGATGATGCGGGTCGCGATCGCGGGGGCCGGCTCGGTGGGCCGCTCCATCGCCGCCGAGTTGCTCGAGAACGGGCACGAGGTGCTGCTGATCGACAAGAACCCGCGGTCGATCGCGGTGGACAGCGTGCCACGGGCCGAATGGCTGCTCGCCGATGCCTGCGAGATCGCCTCGCTCGATGAGGCGTCGCTGGAGCGGTGCAACGTGGTGATCGCCGCGACCGGGGACGACAAGGCCAACCTGGTCGTGTCGCTGCTGGCCAAGACCGAGTACGGGGTGCCCAGGGTGGTGGCCAGGATCAACCACCCGAACAACGAGTGGCTGTTCAATGAGTCGTGGGGGGTGGACGTGGCGGTGTCCACCCCGCGGCTGCTGTCCGCGCTGGTCGAGGAGGCGGTCAGCGTCGGTGACCTGGTCCGGCTGATGACCTTCCGGCAGAGTGAGGCCAGCCTGGTGGAGCTGACCATGCCGGATGACGCGCCGCTGGCCGGGCGGCGCATCGGGGACATCGAGTGGCCGGCCGACACGGCCCTGGTGGCCATCCTGCGGGATGGCCGGGTGATCGTGCCGGCCAAGGACGACCCGCTGGAGGCCGGTGACGAGCTGCTGTTCGTGACCAGCGAGGACGTGGAGGACGAGCTGGCCAGCCTGCTCTCCAGCGGCCACCGCCACCCGGTGTGAGCGCGGAAGGGCTAGCGCGTCTCGGTGATCTCGGGGCCGCGCTCGAACGGGCTGGGCAGGTTGCCGAACGACTGTTCGGCTTCCGCGGCCATCTGCTCCTCCATGGCCTGGCGGGCCTCCTCGGGCAGCCGGATCTCCAGCAGCTCACGGGGTGGCGCCGGGTGCGCCCCGCGGACCACGACCAGGCCGGCGAACACCTCCTCGAACGGCGCGGCGGCCGCCGGGTCCGCCGCGGCCGGGCCGGTGATGACCCCGCGCAGGAACCAGCGCGGCCCGTCCACGCCGATGAACCGGACCGGCTGCAGGCCGGCCTGGCCCAGTGACGGCTCGCCGGGCACCCGGGCGTGCAATTCGGTGCCGAACGGGCCGCGGGCCTGCTCGCTGGCCCCGCCGGCCTCGGCGACCGCGGCGGCGATCTCCTGCCGCACGTCGTCCCACAGCCCGTCACTTTTCGGCGCGGCGAACGCCTGCAGCTGCAGCGAGCTGACGCCGTGCACGATGGCGATGAGCGGCCCCTGGTCGTCAGAGATGTTCAGCTGGATCTCGAAGCCCTCGCCTACCGGGACCAGCAGGCTGCCGAAGTCGATGCGCTCGGCGGCCGGGATATCGTCCGCCGCGTCCCAGGGGCCCGGGGCGAGCCGGCGGCCACGGCCGCACCGGCCGGCCCGCCGTCCTCCGCGGCCCAGTCTTCCGCGCCGTCCTGCGCCTCATCCTCGATGGGCGCGGGCTCGGCTTCTTCCTCGCGGCGACGCCGACGGAACACTTCCGTTCTCCTCTGGTTTTCTCGATCGGGCGGCCGGTGCTGCGATCCGGCCGCTACTCGGCGGGCTAGCGGGCCGGCACGGCACTGGCGTGGCCGCCGGTCGAGCCGAAGCCGTTCTCTCCCCGGGCGGACCCGGGCAGGGTGTCCACTTCGTGGAAGACCGGGGTGGCCACACGCTGGATGATGAGCTGTGCGATGCGGTCGCCGCGCTGGAACCGGACGGCCTGGGCCGGGTCGGTGTTCAGCAGGGTTACCTTGATCTCGCCACGGTACCCGGCATCCACCGTGCCTGGTGCATTCACGATCGTCACCCCGTGCCGGGCGGCGAGGCCGGACCGCGGGTGCACGAACGCCGCGTACCCGTCCGGCAGCGCGATCGCCACCCCGGTGGGCACCACCGCCCGGGCGCCCGGGGCGAGCTCGACGCCGGCCGCGGCCACCAGGTCGACCCCGGCATCCCCGGGATGTGACCGGGCGGGCAGCGGCAGATCCGGATCGAGCCGCTTGACCAGCACGTCAACCGGGTCGGTGCCCGGGTTCACCGCGGGCACCGCCCGCTCCAGCCCTGCCTATGCGTCTCCACCCACGCGACCTTACAGCGGTGGCGCGCCGCGCAGGTACGGCGCGGCGCGGACCAGCGCCGCGGTGACCGGGACGGCGACGATGGCGCCGGGGATGCCGGCCACCACGCCGCCGACCGCCAGCACCAGGATGACCGCGAGCGGGTGCAGCCGTACCATGCGCCCCACCACCAGGGGCTGCAGCAGGTGGCTCTCCAGCTGGTTCTCCAGGATGAAGATGACCACGAGCACCACCGCCGCGATCCAGCCCTTGGTGCCCAGGGTCACGGCCACGGCGAGCGCCCCCGCCACCAGGATGCCGACCAGCGGCACGAAGGCGGCCAGGAAGACCAGGATGACCAGCGGCACCAGCAGCGGGACGCCGATCACCCAGAGCGCGGACCCGATGACGATGGCGTGGATGGCGGCGACGGTCATGGTGCCCCGCACGTAGTAGACCAGGGCCTGCCAGGCCGCGCCCCCGGCCAGGTAGGTACGCTGCCGCCGCTCCGGCGCGAGCAGCCCGGTCAGCCAGGCCCAGATCCGGTCTCCGTCCTTGAGCAGGAAGAACGTGACGAACAGCATGAGCACCAGGCCGGCCAGGATCTCCAGGAAGATCTTGCCGCCGGACACCACGGTCCCCGCCACCAGGGCCTGGTGCTGCTTGAGGTAGGCGATACCGCGGTTGGCCAGGCTCTGCAGGCCCGCGTGCCGCAGGTGGAACGGGGGCCCGGCCAGGTAGACCTGCAGCTGGTTCGTGGTGTGCCGCAGCTCGTTCACCAGCGTGGGGTAATCCGCCGTGGCCCGGGTGGCGGCCAGCGTCCCCGCGCCCGCGAGCACGGCCACCGCGACGAGCAGCGCGCACCAGGTGGCGGCGAGGGCGGGCAGCCCGGCCCGGCGGAGCCGGTAGGCCAGCGGCTGCAGCAGGGCGGTGAGCAGCAGGGCGGCGACGCACGGCAGCACGACCAGGCGCAGCGCGCTGGCCACCCGGAAGGCCAGGTAGATGACGATGCCGATGAGCAGCAGCCGCCAGGACCAGCCGGCCGCGCGCTGCAGCCAGCCGGGTACCCCCGGCCCGGCGGCCGGCCGGGGCGGCTCCTGGCTGCCCGGCGGCGGGCCCGCGAGGCTGTGCTCCTGACTGACGATCTGCTCGGTCCGCATAGCCTGGCCAGCCCCCCCGGCTGCCGCCGTGATGGCATCTGTCCCGTCGTCCGGCCCGGCCGGGATCCCCCGGGGGCCGTGCCATCTCCGTCGCCCAATCATGTCCCCATGTAACCAACTACGGTGGACCCATGCGTGTCTACCGTGAACGGCTGCGTGTCCCAGGGAGCTGGTGGGTGCTGGGGATGCTGTCGATTTTCCTGCTGGGCGGCGGATTCCTGGCCGGCCTGGACTGGCGGCCCGCGGCTGTGGTGTACGGGGTGCTGACGCTGGCCCTGGCCACGGGACTGCTCACCTGGGGGCGGCTGCGCACCGAGGTGGCCGGCGGGGAACTGCGGGTCGGCCGCCGGGCCCGGCTGCCGCTGGCCCAGGCCGGCCAGGTCACCGTGCTGGACGCGGACCAGACCCGGGCGCTGCGCGGCCCGCGGGCCGACCCGGCCGCGTTCCTGCTGGCCCGGCCCTACCTCCCGCGGTCGGTGTACATCGCGGTGCAGGACCCGGCCAGCGCCGTCCCGTACTGGCTGATCGGGACCAGGCGGCCGGCGGAACTGGCCGCGGCGATCGAGGCGGCCCGTGCCGCCGCGCGAGCCGGTGGCACGCCCGTGGGATGATCACGGGCAGGAACGGCCCGCCCGCCGTGGCGGCCCACAGGGAGGACGAATGTCAGACAAGCGCGGAGACGGCGCGGGCAAGGCGCTAGGCACCGCCGCGGCGTTCGGGGCGGCGTTCGCGGCCCGCAAGCTGATGACGGTGGGCTGGAAGCGGGCCACCGGCAAGGAGCCGCCCACCGACCCGCAGGACCCGGCGGTGGGCATGGCCGAGGCGCTCGGCTGGGCGATCGCCATGGGCGTGGTCCTCGCCGCGGTCCGGGTGCTGGCCATCCGGGCGGCGAGCGGGCTCGCCCGCCGGGACTCCGGTCAGTCCGCCGGTCACTGACGGCGGGCCCGGCGGTAGAACTCGCCCATCTCGCCTAGCGCGGCCGCCGGCAGCGCGGCGTGCCCGCCGAGGGCCCGCGCCCCCCACGCGACCCGGGCGCAGTGCTCCGCGACCACGGCACCATGCAGCGCCTGGGCGGGGCCGGTGGCGACGGTGACCAGGCCGTGGCTGGCGAGCAGGGCACTGCCGCGGTCCGCGAGCACGCGTACCGCGTTGCTCCCGACCTCCGGGGACCCGCTGACCGCATACTCCGTGACCGGGATCTCGCCGCCGATGAACAGCACCGCCTCGTCGATCACCGGCGGCACCGGCTGCCGGGCCGCCGCGAACATGCTGGCGTACGGCGGATGACTGTGCAGCACCGCCCCGATCTCGCCGAACGCCCGGTAGCAGGCGAGATGGAGGTGACGTTCGGAGGACGGGGCCCGGGCCGGGCCGGCCCCGGACGGTACCGGCTCACCCGTGTCATCCAGCAGCACCAGGTCGGCCGCGGTCATCTGGTCGTAGGGCAGCGCGGACGGGGTGATCACGATGCGGCCGCCGGGCAGCCGGGCCGAGACGTTGCCGCTCGTGCCCGAGGTCAGGCCGTGCTGCAGCATGCCCCGGGCGGCGGCGAGCACGGCTTCCCGGGCAGCGGCCTCGTCGTCCATGCCTCAGATCCTGGCACCCGCGGGCGGCCGCCGCCGCGGCGGCGTGGCCCGGCCGCCCGGGGTACCGTAATTCAGCCGCATAGGCACTAGTTTCCCCTGCTGGCGGGGCCTGCGCCGCTACGCTTCCGGTTGGGCATCCACTGTTGGAGCGACTTTGAGACGCCGTACCTTTATTTCCATAGCGGCAGGAGTCGGCGCGGCCGGGCTAGCCGCGGCCGCTGCGGACCGGCTGCTGTCCGGCACGTCTGGTTACGCGTTCGCCGACGACTTCGACGGGCCCGCGGGCAGTGCCCCGGACCCGTCGAAATGGACGTACGACATGGGTGGCGGTGGCTGGGGAAACAACGAGCTGCAGGTCTACACCTCGGCACGGGAGAACAGCTTCCTGGACGGCCACGGCAACCTGGTGATCCGCGCCACCAGGGCGGTGGACGGCTCCACCGGCCAGGCCACGTACCGCAGCGCCCGGCTGAAGACACTCGGGAAATTCAGTCAGTACCACGGGACCTTCGAGGCCCGCATCAAGCTCGCGCCGGAGGAGGGTGCCTGGCCGGCCTGGTGGATGATGGGCGCCAACATCGGCCAGGTCGGCTGGCCCCGGTGCGGCGAGGTTGACATCCTGGAGAACTTCGGTGACTCCGGCGACGTGGCGACCTCGGTGCACACGCCGAACGGCTCCGGCGTGTTTACCAAGCGCGCGACGACCGCGGTTGACGATCAGTGGCATGTCTGGCGCCTCCAGTGGAAGCCGGGGGCAGCGGGCTTCACCTTCTTCAAGGACGGCGTGCCGTACTCGAATGTCGCGCCCAGCCATCTGCCGGACTGGTGCTTCAGCTCCGGGGTACCGATGTTCATGCTCCTCAACCTGGCCGTTGGCGGGGCGGCGGGCTCGCCGTCCGCCGCCAGCCGGTTCCCCGTCGAGATGCTGGCGGATTACGTCCGCGTCTGGTGAGGCGGCTGCGCCGCACCGGGTTACCCGGCGGCACCGTTGCCGGAGACGGCCAGGCCGGCCGCGGCGGCGTGGCTGAATTCACCGCCGATGGCGGTCACCGCCCGCCCGGCGGCCTGCCGCAGGGACGCGGCCACGCAGGCCCGGTAGCCCCCTGGCAGTGCACCCACAGCTCACCGGCGGCCACCGGCCCGGTGCTCTCGCCGATCAGGCTGAGGACCGGGCCGTCGGGCTGCAGCCAGCCCAGGTAGCTGGCGAACGCGCCGCCGTGCTCGAAGCTGAGCGACCCGGGCCGGTGACCAGCGGCGAATACCCTCCGGGAGCGCAGGTCGGCGACCCACTCCCCGGCCGCGATCCGGTGCCGTAGTTCGGCCGGGCTGCCCTGGCCGGGCAGTGGACAGGTCGGCGGGGGCGGCCCGGCCGCGTTGGCCGGGCCCATCCGGGCGTAGTACGCGGGGTAGGCGTCCAGGCCGGCCTGCAGGTCCCGCAGAAGCTGCCGAACCCGTGCGTGGGCAGCACGGCCACCCGGCCGGGACCCCCGCGGCGGTCCCCGGCCGCATCGGTCAGCAGGTACGACAGGTGGGCGAAGGTGTGCCCGGGGGTGGCCAGCACGCGGATCCGGGCCGCCGGGCCGATATCCACCAGGTCGCCGTCGGTGGCCGGCTTCCGGCTGAAGGCGACCCGGTCGGCCGCGGCGACGTGGTGGGCCGCGCCGGTCTCCCGGGCCAGCGCGAACCCGGGTCCACCATCGTGCCGCGGCGGCGGTGGTGGTGGTGGTGGTGGTGGTGGTGGTCAGGGGCGTGCTGCGACAGTACCCGGGGCGCCCGCCCGTTACCTGGCCCCAGGCCCGGTGTAGAGGGCACGGGGCCGCAGCGGGGTACGCGCGGCGTACTCCTCCAGGGCGTGGGCCAGCCAGCCGGCGGTACGGGCCACGGCGAACACCGCCTCCCCCGCCCCGGTGCTCATCTCCGCGCAACTGGCCAGCACGGCCAGCGCGAAATCGATGTTCGGCTCCGGCAGGGAGCGCCGCCGGGTCTCGGCGAGCACCGCGTCCGCGACGGCGAGCCGGGGCGAGCCGGGAACGGCCGCACCGACCAGGCCGAGCAGCAGCCCGGCCCGGGGATCGCCGGACCGGTACACGATGTGGCCGAAGCCGGGGACCCGCTCCCCGCGGCGGAGCAGGTCACCGACCACCCGCGGGGCGGCGGGCGGGCTGTCGGCGGCGGCCAGCATGACCTGGGCGCCGAGCGAGGCGCCGCCGTGCAGCGCGCCGCCCACCGCGCCGAGCCCGGTGGCCACCACCGCGTACGGGTCGGCCTGGACCGACGCGGCGACCCGGGCGGCCAGGGTCGAGGCGGCCAGTTCGTGGTCGGCCAGCAGCACCAGGGCCGCGCGCAGCGCGGCGAGCAGCCCGGCCGAGGGCGGCCGCGGGCACAGCCGGGGCCACAACCGGGCCGCGATCCCCCGGCGTGGGCCGGCTGAGCCCGCGCCGGGTGAGCCGGCGCCGGGTGAGCCCGCGCCGGGTGAGCCCCCGCCCGGCGGGCCGCCTGGCCCCGGAGCCTCGTGCGGGTCCGCCAGCGGCAGGCAGTCCACCATGCCGCCGAGGATGGCCCGCCCGGCCGCCATCACCGCGGGCGGGTCGAGGGAGAGCCGGAACGGGTCCGCGGCGGCCAGCGCCGGGACGATCACCTGCAGCCGTTCCAGCGGCAGGGTGCCCGCGGGCAGCGCCGCCTGGGCGGCCCGGCCGGCGGCCACCGCTTCCGGGGCGGCCCGCCACCCGCCGTCTCCGCTGTCCCCGGGTGTGCCGCCCCACAGCAGCAGGCAGACGTCCTCGAAGTCGCGGTCCCGGGCCAGCCCGAGGGCGTCCTGGCCGCGGAACCTCAGCCGGTCACCGGCGATCTCCGTGATCGCCGACTCGATGACCAGGCCGGTGCGCTCCGGGGGACGCCGCGGGCGGCCGCGCCGGGCCAGTTCCGCGACCTCGTCCGGGTCGAACAGGCTGGCCTTTCCCCCGGGACCGCGCTGCCGGGTGAGCACGCCCCGGCTCACGTAGGAGTACAGGGTGGCCGGCTTGACGCCGAGCCGCCGGGCCGCGTCGGCGACGCCTATCCACTCGGTCATGGTTGATTTTAATCAATATTGATCGTCATGGACAGAGCTGTCAGGGTGGTCATACCGGCGAGTTGGTCCCGGCGGCACAGTCCCGGCAGCACATACCCGGCCGCGGGGGCCGCCTGATCCGGAGGGTGCGACATGCCAGCGATTCACTTCCTCGACGTGACGAACCGCGACGGGGTGCAGACGGCGCGGACCGGGCTGTCCAAGTTCGGCAAGACGATGCTGAACTTCTACCTGGGCCGGCTCGGCGTGGCCCAGTCCGAGCTGGGCTTCCCGTTCCTGTTCCACGAGGTGCCGTATATCCGGGCCAACGTGGCACTGGCGGAGGCCGGGGCGTTCGGCCCGCTGCGGCTGTCTGGCTGGTGCCGGGCCGTGCCGGGGGACGTCGAGGCGGCGGTCCCGCTCGGCCTGCGGCACTACAACCTGTCCATCTCCACGTCCGACCAGATGATCGCGCACAAGTTCCGGGGCCGGCTGGACCGGGCCTCGGTCATCTCGGAGATGGTGGCCGCGGTGCGGGCCGCCCGGCACGGCGGCGCGGAGACGGTCGGGGTCAACGCCGAGGACGGCTCACGGACCGACGACGCGTTCCTGCTGGATTTCGCCACCGCGGCCCGCGAGGCCGGCGCGGACCGGGTGCGGTACTGCGACACGATCGGCGGCGACACCCCCGACCGGATCCGGGAGCGGTTCGCCAAGCTGGCGGCCGCGGTGCGGATCCCGGTGGAGACGCACTGCCACAACGACCTCGGCATGGCCGTGGCCAACTCGGTGTCCGGCGCCCTCGGCGACCTGGACGCGGGCCAGGACGCCTGGGTCAACACCTGCGTCAACGGGATCGGCGAGCGGGCCGGCAACGCCGACCTGCTGTCCTGCATCCTCGCCTTCAGCCACGGGTTCGGCGTGGCGGGCCAGGCGCAGATCGGCGACCCGCTCGACCTGTCCTGGGCCCGCCGGTTCGCGCTGTGGGCCAGCTACGCGTTCGGCCAGCCGCTGCCGCAGAACCAGCCGGGAGCGGGCCGCAACGCGTTCGCGCACGAGTCGGGCATCCACGCCGACGGCGCGCTGAAGGACCGGCACAACTATGAGCTGTACGACGATGACACGCTCGGCCCGTTCCCGGACGACTGGTTCACCCGGGCGGGCCGGGTGGTGCTGACCGGCGAGTACGGCGGCAAGGCCGGCTTCCGGCACGTGCTGGGCGCACTGGGCATCAAGGTCCGGGCCGGGGACGAGGACCTGGCCTTCTCGCTGGTGCAGCTGTGCGCGTCGGCGACCGGGAAACCGCTCACCGACGACGAGCTGCGCCTGATCGCCGCCTACCCGCACCAGCTCGCCCTGCTCTACCCCGGCCTGCTCAGCTGACCGGGGCCGGGCCGGGGCGGGTCAGCCGCCGATCTGCCGGCGGCGCTGGATGTCCTTGATCCGGCGGCGCTGCGACGGGTCGAGCGCCAGCCACATGCCCACCGGAATGCCGATGGCCAGGACGATCACGGCGATGCCGAGCCACGGGTTGATAAAGAGCAAGATGAGGCCGAGCACAACCCCAGCGATGGCGAGCTTCATTCGACCGGACAACTTCTGCCTCCTTGGGCGTGCACGGATGTGGTACCCAGACTGGATCAAGACCAGCCAGCCGCGCCACTTCCATGCCTGCTATCTGCAACGCCGGCTGGCCCGCAGGTAGTTCCGCGGCCGGCGTGTCCTGAGCAGGTTCCCAGGCCGCGCCCAGGTCGGGGGCCGGTTAGCCTTGATTCCCCTCCGGCCTACCCGGATTCGCGGGACCCGCCGCGGCCGGCCAGGATGACGGCAGCGACCAGGAGGACTCCATGACCATCTCGCTGCCCATCGACGCGGAGGCCAACGACCTGCTCAGCCGCGACCCGCTCGCGCTGGTGCTCGGCATGATGCTGGACCAGCAGGTGCCGCTGGAAAAAGCCTTCAGCGGCCCGTGCGAGCTGGCCCGCCGGCTCGGTCACGAGCCCTCGGCGCAGGAACTGGCGGGCTACGACCCCGAGGCACTGGCCGCGGTGTTCAGCGAGCGGCCGGCCCTGCACCGCTACCCCCGGGCCATGGCCGGGCGGGCGCAGGACCTCGCCCGGCTTGTCGCAGACCGCTACGACGGGGACGCGGCCCAGCTGTGGGCCGGCGCGGCCAGCGGCGCGGAGCTGGTCCGGCGGCTGGCCGAGCTGCCCGGGTTCGGCCCGGTGAAGGCGCAGATCTTCGCGGCCCTGCTCGGCAAGCAGCTCGGGGTGCGGCCGCCCGGCTGGCGTGAGGCGGCCGGGCCGTTCGGCGCGGACGGCTCCCGGGTCTCGGTGGCGGACATCACCGACGAGGACTCCCTGGCCGAGGTCCGGGCCTACAAGCAGCAGCGCAAGGCGGCCGCGAAGGCCGCGCGCCCGGCGGTGACCCGGTGACCGGGCCCGGCGGCACGGGGGCAGGCACCGCGCAGGTTTTCGTTCTGCACGAGGGATACGTGCGGGAGGAGGAGGACGGGGACCGGGTGGGCAGCACGGTCACCCTGATCCTGGATGCGGGGCGGGTGATCGTGGTCGATCCCGGCCTGGTGGCCGGCCGGCCGGGCCTGCTCGGCGCGCTGGCCGCCCGCGGGCCCGGCCCGGACGAGGTCACCGACGTGGTGTTCAGCCATCACCACCCGGACCACACGGTGAACGCCGCGCTGTTCCCGCGGGCCGCCATCCATGACCACTGGGCCACCTACCGCGGGGACCTGTGGGTCAGCCGGGAGCCCGGGGACTTCGAGCTCACCCCGGCCGTCCGGCTGATCGCCACGCCGGGGCACACCGCCGAGGACATCACCACGCTCGCGGCCACTCCCGGCGGGGTATGGGCGTGCACGCACGCCTGGTGGGGGCCGGACGGCCCGGAGCAGGACCCGCTCGCCGCCGACCAGGCCGCCCTGGAGCAGAGCCGGCGCCGCATCCTCGCCGTGGCCTCGGTGATCGTGCCCGGGCACGGGCCCGCGTTCCGGCCTGGTGAGCAGGCACCCCGGTAACGGCTCAGACCGCGTCGCCCTTGAGCGAGAAGGCGCTCAGCCGCCGCACCGCCAGGGCCAGCGTGCCGGCCGTCACGATCGCGCCCATCACGATCGCGGTGCCCAGGCCCAGGTGCGCGTTCAGCTCGCTGTCATGCGCGATCGCGTTCGCGATGGCCAGCGAGTACTGCCCCACCGACAGCACCCGCGCGCCGCTGGCGAAGTTGGCCAGCACCCCTTCCCAGATGAGCAGGTAGAGCAGGCCCACCGCGATGGCCCGGGTGGTGAGGACGGAGATCATCACGAACACCGCGTTGTAGATCACCGACCCGGCCAGCGCGCCGACGAACAGGCCGATGGCCAGCCTGGTCGCCCCTCCTGTGGCGATCAGCCCCGCGACCAGCTCGGGTACCGCGACGAAGGCCATGGTGAGCACCGCGGCGACCGCGAACTTGCTGATGATCACCGTTGACCGGGACACCGGCGTGGCCAGCAGGTGCACCACGCTGCCATCGTCGATCTCGGCGCCGAGCACGCTGGTGCCGATGATCAGTGCGGTGAGCGGCAGGATCACCGCGAACCCGAAGTCGCCCAGGATGTGGCTGGGCCAGCTTGCTCCCGGCGGGTTCGCGAGCTTCAGCGCCACGGTGAGCACCAGCAGGATCAGCGGCGGGAGCGCGAACAGGAAGACCCGCTTGCGGCCCATGGTGGCCCGCAGCGTGATCGAGGCAACCGTCCTGGCCTGCACGGAGAACATGGCGCATCATCCCTCTCTGGGCTGGCCGGCGGGCGGGCGTGCCGCGCCCTCCGGCCCGGGCCGGCTGTCTTCAGGACTCGACCAGGTAGGCGAAGACGCTCTCCAGCGACTCGTCCTCGGGCAGCAGCTCACGCAGCTGGATGCCCCGCTCCCGGGTGAGCCCGGCGATTTCCCGGCTGAACGTGCCGTAGTCGGATGCCTTCACCTGCAGGCCGCCCGCGGTCATCTCGACCCCGGTCACCGCCGGGCGGCCGATCAGGGCCGCGCCCAGCTGCCGGTCATCGGAGCTTCGCACCCGGAACACGTGCGGCCGGCTGGTCATCAGCCGCCGGATGGCCCGGAAATCACCGGACGCGGCCAGCCGACCGGACACGATCACCTGGATGGTGCCGGACAGCCGCTCCACCTCTTCCAGGATGTGCGAGCTGAACAGGATGGTCCGGCCCTGGTCGCCGAGCGCCTCGAGGAGGTCCATCATGTGCAGCCGCTGCCGCGGGTCCATCCCGTTGAACGGCTCGTCCAGCAACAGCAGCTCGGGATCGTGCACCAGCGCGGCGGCCACCTTGATCCGCTGCCGCATCCCCTTGGAGTAGGTCGATATCTTCCGGTGCTGCGCCTCGGCCATCTCCACGATGCCGATGGCGCGGTCCGCCGCCCGGTCCGGGTCGGCCAGCTTGTGCAGCCGGGCGATGGCCTGGAGGAACTCGGCGCCGGTGAGGAAGGCGTAGGCGGACGCGTGCTCGGGCACCAGGCCGAGGGTGCGGTAGAGGCCCGGGTTACGCCAGGTTGCCGCGCCGCCGATGGTCACCTCGCCCCGCGATGGCTCGAGGAACCCGGAGATCAGGTGCAGCAGGGTGGATTTCCCGGCCCCATTCGGGCCGAGCAGCCCGGTGACGCCCGGGCCGATGGTCATCGTGATGTCGTTGATCGCCACCACGTTGCCGTACCAGCGCGAGACGTTGCGCAGCTCGATCGCGGTCATGCCACGCCTGCCTTCCGGTAGCGGACGGCCAGCCCGCCGATCGCCGCTGCCAGGAGCAGGATGAACATCGCCCCGTACAGCGGGCCGTAGCTCCCCGGCGGCGGGATGGGTCCACGCGAGGTGCCGCCCAGCCACTGCCGGACGCCGTCGATAATGGTGAACGGGCTGACCAGCCCGGATAGCCGCGCCCCGGTGCTGGCTACCCCGGTCCCCCCGGTGACCGGCCCGCGCCCGGTGGCGACTCCGCGCAGGATCCCGGCCAGTACCCAGCTGAGGAAGAAGCAGATCGCGATGGTGCCGGTCGCGTACGCGCGCCGCCCGCTCAGCGAGGCGAGCACCAGGCCGATGGCGGCCAGCAGCACCGCCCACATCAGCCCGACCAGCAGGCCGGGGATCAGCGCCTTGGTCTCATGCCAGATGGCACCGGCCCGGTGCACCTGGGTGATCGTGCCCAGGTAGAGCAGCAGCAGCGGGATCTCGATCAGCGCCAGGCAGGCCAGGGTGAACGCGGCGAGCTTGGCGAACGGGTAATCCAGCCGCCGCAGCGGCCGGGAGAAGTACAGCGGCAGGACATGGCTGCGCAGGTCACGGGAGACGAGCTCGGGCGCCTGGGCCGCGATGAAGATGATCATCACAAAGACGCGCAGCTGGAAGATGTACGTGTCGTAGTTGATCGGCCGCGCGGAGCCCCGGGCCACGGCCACGGCGCTGACCAGCGCGGGCAGGCACAGCAGGATGAAGGCGATGACCGGCACGATCTTGGCTTTGGCGCCGCGGCCGAAGCCGAACGCGGACCGCAGGCTATGCCAGCACAGCGCGCGGACGATGGCGGGCCGGCCCAGCCGCGGGCCCTCGTAACGCCGGTAGCCGATGTCGTGGATGACGCCGCCGCGCCCCGCGGCCAGTGCCCCGTTGTCAGCGGTCATGGTTCGCCTCCCCGGCCTGCGTCGCCTGGCCGCCCAGCGCCTGCGGCGCGCTGCCGCCCGGTGCCTCCGGCGCCCAGCCCTGCTGCTCGTCGTTGTCACGGAACAGTTCGTCCACCCGGCGCCTGCGCTGCTCCAGCCGGTTCAGCGGCAGGCCCAGGTCCGCGACCGCGTCCCGGACCATGTCATAGGTGGCGTCCGAATCGATCTGGACCAGCAGCGCCCGCTCGTGCCGCCGCGGCCGCAGCCCGCGGGCGGCCAGTGCGGCCTCCAGGTCCCCGGTGCCCTCGTCCACCTCGATCAGCAGCACCTGGCTCACCTGGGTGAAACTGGTCATGGAGTCGGCGCGGAGCAGCCGCCCCCCGTCAATGGCCACCAGGTGGTCGCAGATCTGCTCGATCTCGCCGAGCAGGTGCGAGGACACCACGATCGAGATGCCGAACTCGGCGCCGATCTTGGCGACCAGGTCGAGCATCGAGGCCCGCCCGGCCGGGTCGAGCCCGATGGTCGGCTCGTCGAGCAGCATCAGCCGCGGGTCCCCGACCAGCGCCTGGGCGAGCTTCACCCGCTGCTTCATGCCGGTGGAATAGGTGCCGATCTGCCGGTACCGCTCCTCGTACAGGCCGACGTGCCGCAGCGATTCAGCGGCCCGCTCCTTCGCGGCGGTCGGCGGCAGGCCGGACATCCGGCCCAGGTGGGTGACGAATTCCGTGGCGGTGACGTCCGGCGGCAGGCAGTCGTGCTCGGGCATGTAGCCGGTGAGCGCCCGGATCTGCTGCGCGTCGCGGGCGCAGTCCAGGCCCAGCACCACCGCCCGGCCGGAACTGGGCGGCAGCAGGCCGAGCAGGATCTTGATCAGCGTTGACTTGCCCGCGCCGTTCGCGCCGACCAGCCCGGTGATCCCCGCCCTGACCTGGACGGTGAGCCCGTCCAGCGCGGTCACCTCCCCGGGGTACCGCTTGCTCAGCGCGGAGGTCTCGATGACGGTGCCGGGCGGGGCGGGCACGGGCCTGGGCGGCCCGGGCGGCTGCCCGCGCAGCGGCATGGCGGCGGTCACTGGCTGCCCTCACCTTCGTTTGGGCCTCCCAGCCTGACGGATGGCTGGCCTCACTGTCATCGCCCTGAGGGCTGGCCTTTCGTTCCACCCCTGGGCGTACCGGGGGCCGGCCGCCTGTCCGGTCGGCCCGGAAGACTAGGCCTGCGGGAGGACGCCCCGGCCGGGCGCACAGCGATACCGTGGGCGGGTGAGCGGAGAACTCCGGCCGCCGCTGGCCATGCGGCTGCGCCCACCGCGGGCCTTCTGGGTCGCGGCGGACTGGATGGCCGCCGCGTTCTGCTGGTTCGTGGTGTTCGGCTCGCTGTTCGTGGCCAGCGGCAGGGGCCCGCACAGCGTCGCGGCCCTGCTGTCGCCCCGGAGCCTGCTGACCGGGCTGCTGGCTCTCGGCCTGGCCGCCCCGGTCGCGTTCCGGCGCCGGGCGCCGGGCCAGGCCCTGGCGGTCGTGCTCGCCCTCTCCGTGGTAGTCCTGCTGACCGGCAACGAAATCACCAAGGGCCCTTTCCTCCCGCTGACCCTCGTGCTCTACGTGGTGGCGTCCGCCGCCCGCCGGGCGGTCGCGGTGACCGGGCTGGCCATCGCCCTGATCCTGCTGCTGGGCGTGCAGGGCACGGAGTTGCATCTCCGCGGGGAGGGCTCTGGCAACGCGGTCGCGGTCAGCCTGGTGCTGACCATCGTCTGGGTCATCGGATACTCGGTGCGGCAGCGCCGCCACTACATGACGCAGGTCCGGGACCGGGCGGCCAGCGACGCGGTCACCCGGGAACGGCTGCGGATCGCCCGGGAACTGCACGACGTGGTCGCGCACAGCATGACCGTGGTCACCGTGCAGGCCGGCTACGGCGAGTACGTCTTCGACAGCCAGCCCGGCGAGGCACGGGCCGCGCTGGGCGCGATCCAGTCGGTCAGCCGGGAGGCACTGGGCGAGATGCAGCGGCTGCTGGGCGTGCTGCGGCAGACCAGCGCGGAGGCCGCGGGCGAGGCGGCGCTGACCGCCGGGGCACCGGCCGCCCCCGCATCCCCGGTCGCCGCCGCGGCGATCGCGGCTGGCGGGGGCACGCCCCTGGCCCTCCCCGCCGCCAGCCCCGCGCCGGGCGGCTCCACGGCGCCCGGGCCAGGGCCAGGGCCAGGGCCAGCGGCCCGCCCGGCACCCGGGCCGGGGCCGGGTGCCCGCGACCCGGGCACCCCATGGCGCCGGGAAGCTCCCCCGCTCGCGCCCGCGCCGGGGCTGAACAGCCTCGATCGCCTATTCGAGCGGACCGCCGGGGCGGGCGTGCAGGTGGCGGTCGAGCGCACTGGCACCGCGCGGAGCGTGCCCGCGAGCATCGACCTGTCCGCGTACCGCATCGTGCAGGAGGCACTGACCAACGTGGTGAAGCATTCCGGGGCAGCCTGCTGCCGCGTGCTGGTGGACTACGGGCCCGATGCCCTGCTGGTGCAGGTCACCGACGGCGGCCCGGGCGGCGCCGCGCCGCCACGGGCGGGGGTGGTGGTCCCGCGGGCGGCCGCGTTGCCCCGGGCCGGGCACGGGCTCGTGGGCATGCGGGAGCGGGTCAGCCTGTGCGGCGGTGATTTCAGTGCGGGGCCACGGCCGGACGGCGGTTTCCGCGTGCGGGCCCGGCTGCCGCTGCCTGCCGCCGCCCGATGACGCTGCGGGTGCTGGTCGCCGACGACCAGGCGCTGGTCCGGGCCGGGTTCCGCGGCATCGTGGCCGCCACGCCGGGGTTCACCGTCGTCGGCGAGGCCGGCGATGGCGCGGAGGCGGTGCAGCAGGCCCGCAGCACCCAGCCGGACGTGGTGCTGATGGATGTGCGGATGCCGGACATGGACGGCATCGAGGCGACTCGCCAGATCACCCGGTCGTCGGCGACCAGTGCGGTGCGGGTGCTCATCTTGACCACATTCGACCTGGACGAGTACGTGTTCGCCGCGTTGCGGGCCGGGGCCAGCGGTTTCCTGCTCAAGAGCATCTCCCCCGCCGAGCTGCTCAGCGCGATCCGGGTCATCGCGGCCGGTGACGCGCTGCTGGCGCCGAGCGTGACCCGCCGGCTGAGTCGAGGAGTTCGCCCGCACCCCGTCCGCGGCCCCGCCGGCTCACCCCCCGGGCGGGGCCCTGGACGCCATCACCGCCCGGGAACGGGAGGTACTCACCCTGGTCGCGGCGGGCCTGTCCAATACCGAGATCGCCCGCGCCCTGAACATCAGCCAGGCGACCACCAAGACGCACGTCGGCCACCTGCTCACCAAGCTCGGCGCGCGGGATCGCGTGCACCTGGTCATACTGGCCTACCAGGCGGGCCTGGCCACCCCCGTGTAGGAGACCATGACCAGCTGGCGCGGGCCCCATATCGGGTTCAGCGGCCGGCGGCGTATCCCTGCATCCCCCGGGGGTTCGCGGCCGCGTAGAGCATCCCGCGATCGCGGGCCACGGCGGTGACCCGGCCCAGCGACCACGGCGGCCGCACCGTCACCTGGTGCCCCCGGCGGCGCAGGTCATCCAGCACCGCGGCCCCGGCCCGCTCCTCCACATCGACCGCCCGCGGCGATGATTCACGCGGGTAGAACGAGGACGGGAAGTGCCGGGTGTGGAAGGCGGGCGCGTCGATCGCCTCCTGCAGGTTCAGCCCGCCCAGCACGTGCCGCAGGAAGAAGCCCAGGGTCCACTGGTCCTGCTGGTCCCCGCCCGGGGTGCCGAACGCCAGGTAGGCCTCCCCGTCCCGCAGCGCCAGGCTGGGTGACAGGGTGGTCCGGGGACGCTTGCCGGGCGCCAGGGTGTTCGGCAGGCCGGGGGTCAGGGTGAACATCTGGCCCCGCGTCCCCAGGCAGAAGCCGAGGCCGGGGATGACCGGCGAGCTCTGCAGCCAGCCCCCGCTGGGCGTGGCGGCCACCATGTTGCCGAACCGGTCGGCCACGTCCACATGGCAGGTATCGCCGGCGGCGGGCGGCTGGCGGCCCACGCGGGACTGGGAGCATCCCAGCCGGGCCGGGCCGTCGGGCCGATCTCCTCCGAGCTCGGCTCCGCTCCGCTCATCCCGTCCGGCCGCCGGGCCGGCCCGGCGGCGTAGCCCGGCAGCCGCGGCTCGGCGCCGCCCGGGCGGCCCGGCCGCAGGTCCGCCGAGGCCGCTGCGCCGACCAGCGCGCCGCGCTGCGCCGCATACGCCCGGGACAGCAGCGCCTGCAGCGGCACGTCGGCGAACCGGGGATCCCCGTACCACGCCTCCCGGTCGGCGAAGGCCAGCTTGGCGCACTCCACCATCAGGTGGATGAAGCCGGCGCTGCCCGGCGCCGCGCTGGCCACGCCGAGCTCGTCGAGCAGGGCGAGCTGCTGCAGGAAGACCGGGCCCTGCCCCCACGGCCCGGTCTTGCACACGGTCAGCCCGGCGAAGCCGAGGGTGGCCGGCGCCTCGTGGCGGGGCCGCCAGCCGGCCAGGTCGGCGCCGCGCAGCAGCGCCCGGTGCCGCTCGCCGGTGAGGTCCATCACCTCGGCACTGGCGGTGAAGGCGTTGACGGCCTCGGCCACGAACCCTTCGTAGTAGGCCCGCCGGGCCGCCTCGATCTGCCGTTCCCGCCCGGCCCCCGCGGCCTGCGCCTCATCCAGGATCCGCTGGTAGGTGCGGGCGAGGTCAGGGTTGGCAAAACGGGACCCCGGCGCGGGGCGCCCGCCGCCCAGGTAGATCTCGGCCGACGTGGGCCAGTGCCCGGAAAACAGCTCCTCGGCGGAGCCGATCGCGGCGCTGGCCCCGGCGCTCATCGGGTACCCGTCCCGGGCGTACCCGATGGCGTACCCCAGCACGTCGCGCAGCGGCAGCGAGCCGTGCTGCTCCAGCAGCAGCATCCAGGTCCCGAACGCGGCGGGCACGCAGGCCGGCAGCAGCCCGTTGCCGGGCACCAGGTCAAGCCCCAGCCCCCCGAACGTCCCCAGCGTGGCACTGCCCGGCGCAGGTCCCTGGCCGTCCAGCACGAACACCTCGCCCTGCCCCGTCCCGGCGCCCGCCTGGCCGGCGTCGAAGCCGATCACCGGGACCTCGCCGCCGAGCCCGTTCATGTGCGGCTCGACGACCTGGAGCACCAGGCCGGCGGCGACGGCGGCGTCGAAGGCGTTGCCGCCTGACTCCAGCACGGCCATGCCGGCCGCGGTGGCCAGCCAGTGAGTGGACGCCACCATGCCGAAGGTGCCCGCGAGCTGCGGCCGGGTGGTGAACGAGGAGCCCTGCGGCATCATCGGCAGTCCCTGGGTTGTGCGGCGGAGTTCTGCGGCGGGTCGTGCGGCGGAGTGGCGCCGGCCGGAATCCGGGCGCCGGTGCCATCATCGTCGCGTGGCCGGCGGCCAGGCAACGGCGGGGCGGCCGGCCCGCCACGCCGCCCGGCGCGGCCAGCCGCACGCAACCAGCACCGGGGGGCGCGCGTCGTAAGAGGCAGGACCCCCCCCGGGGTGGCAACTACTGGCCCCGCCGCGATAAAGGGACGTGACCATGACATCATCCGCGCACGTGGCCCGGCGGGCCGGCACCGCCGCCGTGTTGCTGAGCACCGCCGCCCTCGCCGCCGCCTGCGGATCGGCCGCGAACAACTCGGCCGTGAGCCCGGCATCCACCCCGGCCTCCTCGGCGGCCCAGCCGAGCGCCAGCTCCGCGCCGCCGAGCACCACTCCCACCACGCCGCAGACCCCGCCCAGCAGCCCGGCCGTGCCCGCGTGCCCGCCGTCCGGCCTGACCGGCGCGGTGCCCAGCGGCGAGGGCGGGGCGGCGGCCGGCAGCGCGTACTACCCGCTGAACCTGACCAACACCTCCGGCAAGTCCTGCTACCTGTACGGCTACCCGGGGGTGTCGTTCGTGACCGGCCCGTCCGGCAGCCAGATCGGCGCCGCCGCGAGCCGCAACCCGGCGGTGACTCCCGTCACGGTGGTGCTCGCGCCCGGGCAGACCGCCCACGTCACGGTGCAGGTCGTCGATGCGCTGAACTACAGCAAGGCGGACTGCAAGCCGGCGACCGCGCACTGGCTAAAGATCTACCCGCCCGGCCAGTACGGCGCGCTCTACGTGAAGTTCACCGCGACGACGTGTTCCGCCACCCTGCCCGCCAAGCTGGGCAGCCCGCTCAGCGTGGACGCGGTCAAGGGCGGGGCGGGCAGGCCCGGCGGGGGGCTGTGAAATCTGAGCCGGTGCCAGCGGCGCCGGCCGCCCGGTAACGTCGTGCCCATGGAAGAACTCCCCGCCCGGGTCAGAGCCGTCTGTGACCTCGAGGTTGCCGAGGTGCGCGAGTACAGCGGCCGTCACGAATACGACGGCCGGATCGGTGACCTGTCGCCGGACGGCGTGCGGTCCGGGCTGGCCCGGCTGAACGCGGCCGCCGAGGCGGGCGGACGCCTCGATGACGAGCACGACGAGGCGCACCTCGCGGCGTTCGAGCGGCGCACCCAGGTCAGCTACGGGGAACTGGAACTGCACCGGCGCAACCCGCTGCTGCACCTCGGGGAGATGGACCTCGCCTGCTACGACCGCGAGTACGCCCCCGCGGCAGAGCGCGACGCGGCCCGGCTGGATCACCTCACCTTGTGGCCGCAGGCCGTCGACGCCGCGGTGTCCTCCCTGGACCAGGTCAGCGCGCCGGTGGCTACCTCGCTGCTCGGCGGCATCCAGGGGCTGGCCGCGGGCATCCCGCCGGGCGCGCCGCCGGCGATAGCGTCGGCCGCGCTGACCGCGCATGCCCGGCTGGCCGAGCACGTCCGGCGCGCGGCCGCCGAGGGCGACCCGGACGCCGCGCTGGGCGCGCCCGGGCTGGCCGCCCTGATGGGCAGCGCGGAGGGCCTGGCGGTCGACCTCGGGCGGCTGACCGCGCGGGCCGATGCGGAGCGGGAGCGGCTGCTGGCCCGGCTGGCCGACGACTGCGCCCGGATCGACGCCAGCCGGCCGCCGCTGGAGCTGTGCCGGGAGCTGGTCCGCGACCATCCGGGCCCGGACGGGGTGGTCGACGCGGCCCGGCACTGGACCGAGCAGGCCATCGAGTTCACCCGGGAGCGCAACCTGGTCCCGTACCACGACGGGATCTGCCGGGTCGGCAACGCACCGGAATCACGCCGCTGGGCCATGGCCATGATCTCCACCGCCGCGCCCGGCGAGCCGGAGGGGCCGTCCTGGTTCTACGTCACCCCACCCGACCCGTCATGGCCGGAGCGGGAGACCGAGGAGTGGCTGGAGGTGTTCAGCGCCACCACGCTGCCCGGCATCGCGGTGCATGAGGTGGCGCCCGGGCACTTCTCGCACGGCCGGGCCCTGCGCCGGGCGGCCGGCCCGGTCCGCCGCACGCTGCACTCGTCCGCGTTCCTGGAGGGGTGGGCGCACTATGCCGAGGAACTGTGCGTGGAAGAGGGGTTCCTGGCCGGCGATCCCCGGTTCGCGGTCGGCGTCTGGCTGGAGGCCCTGGTCCGGGTCACCCGGCTGGCCTGCGCGATCGGCGTGCACACGGCGGGGATGACGGTCGAGGAGGGCGCCCGCCGGTTCGAGGCGGACACCCACCTGGCCGGCCCGGCTGCGCTGTCCGAGGCCCGCCGGGCCACCTTCGACGCGACCTACGGCCGGTACACCTGGGGCAAGCTGGAGATCCTGGACCTGCGCGAGCGGGCCCGCAAGCAGTGGGGCAGCGGGTTCAGCCTGCTCCGCTTCCACACCGCCCTGCTCGACCTGGGCTCTCCCCCGCTCGGCCTGCTCGGCACGGCCCTCGACCGCGGCTGACCGTCCTCGCGGGGGCGGCTACGCTTCATGAGTGGCCCGCGATCCTCGCGAGCAGGAGGAGGCGAGCAGCGCATGGCCCAGGGAATTCAGGTCGGCGACAAGGCCCCCGACTTCACCCTCCCGGCGCAGTCCGGGGAACCGGTCCGGCTGGCCGACCGGCTCGGCCAGCGGGTGGTGGTCCTGTACTTCTACCCCAAGGATGACACCCGCGGCTGCACCGCCGAGGCGTGCGCGTTCCGCGACAGCCATGAGGTCTTCACCGACGCCGGCGCCGAGGTGATCGGGATCAGCTCGGACTCGGTCGGCCGGCACGCCGCCTTCGCCGGCCAGCACCAGCTGCCCTTCACGCTGCTCAGCGACCAGGGCGGCCAGGTCCGCAAGCGCTACGGCGTGCCGGCCGTGCTGGGCTTGCTGCCCGGCCGGGTCACGTACGTGATCGACCGCCAGGGCACGGTCCGGCACGTCTTCAACTCGATGACCAACATCGGCCAGCACGTTAACGATGCGCTGGAGGTCGTCCGGCAGCTGCAAACCGGACAGGCAGCCTGACCCGCGCCCGGCAATGCCCACTTGTGCCGGGGGGCAGGCCTTGAGCGCGCGGTGGCCGTGCGAAAGCATTTGACTATGTCAAAGGCTTCTTTGCCAGCGGCAAGCAATCCGGTGGCGGGCGGCACCGGGCTGGACGGCCGGGTCGGGGCGGTGCGGGAGTTCAACCGGGCGTACACGAACATGCTGGGGCTGCTGCGGGGCGGGTATCTGGACTCGTCCTACTCGCTCACCGAGGCACGGGTGCTGTTCGAGCTGGCCCAGCGGGACGACTGCGAGATCAGCGGGCTGCGCCGGGCGGTGGACATCGACGCCGGGTACCTGAGCCGGATCCTGGCCCGGTTCGAGGCGGGCCGCCTGATCACCCGGCGCCGTTCCGACACCGACGGCCGCCGCCGCGTCATCGCCCTGGCCCCGGCGGGGCGGCAGGCGTTCCGGGAGCTCGACCAGCGCTCCGCCGGGCAGGTCCGCGCACTGCTCGGCCAGTTCAGCGAGGCGGAACAGGACCGCCTGGTCGCCGCGATGGCGGCCATCGGTGAGATCACCGGCACCCGGGCACACCCGCGCACCGTCGTGCTCCGCGCGCCGCGGCCCGGGGACCTGGGCTGGGTGGTGGCCCGCAACGGGGCACTGTACCCGCAGGAGTACGGCTGGGACGCCAGCTATGAGGCCCTGGTGGCCCGGATCGTGGCCGATTACGCGGGCCGCCGCGATGACCGGGAGGCCGGCTGGATCGCGGAGGTGGACGGCAGCCCGGCTGGCTGCGTGTTCTGCATGCGGGAGGATGACGCGACGGCACGGCTGCGGCTGCTGCTGGTCGAGCCGGCCGCCCGCGGGCTCGGCGTGGGCGCACGGCTGGTCGCCGAGTGCGCCGGCTTCGCCCGCCGGGCCGGCTACCGGGAGATGGTGCTGTGGACGAACGACGTGC
Organism: uncultured Actinomycetes bacterium; assembly: GCA_963829725.1. GTDB lineage: Bacteria > Actinomycetota > Actinomycetes > Streptosporangiales > Streptosporangiaceae > RYN-230. The sequence continues at coordinate 156,253 of CAWHJW010000010.1, forward strand.
TCACCGCCGCCCGGCGCATCTACCAGCGGGCCGGCTTCGAGCTGGTGGCGGCGGAGCCGCACCACAGCTTCGGGCACGACCTGGTCGGGGAGACCTGGCGGCTCGGGCTCGGCTGACCGGCCGGCGGCCAGCCCAGCCGCCCAGCGGCCCGGGCCGGACAGCCGGGCCGGGGTCAGCTGCCTGGCGCGGGCCCGCTGCCCGGCGCCCCCGGGACGACCAGGCCGGTCTCGTAGGCCAGGATGACGGCCTGCACCCGGTCCCGCAGGCCCAGCTTGGCCAGCAGGTGCCCGATGTGCGTTTTCACGGTCGCCTCGCCGACGTACAGCTCCCTCGCGATCTCGGCGTTGCTGTGCCCGCGGGCCACCAGGAGCAGGATGTCCTTCTCCCGCGCGGTCAGCGAGGCCAGCCGGGACGGGGCCGGGACGGCGGCCGCCGGCCGGCGGGCGAACGCCTCGATGAGCATCCGGGTCACCGACGGGGCGAGCAGCGCGTCCCCGGCCGCGGCGGCGCGCACGGCCGCGATCAGGTCGCGCCGGGGCGCGTCCTTGAGCAGGAACCCGCTGGCCCCCGCGCGCAGCGCCTCGTACACGTAGTCGTCCAGGTCGAACGTGGTCAGCATGACCACCCGGGGGCCGGCCTGCGAATCCCGGGCGCGGGTGATCAGCCGGGTGGCCTCCAGCCCGTCCATCCCGGGCATCCGGATGTCCATCAGCACCACGTCCGGGGCCTGGGCGGCGGCCGCGGCCACCGCATCGGCACCGTTGCCCGCCTCGCCCACCACGCTGATCCCCTCGGTGGCGTCCAGGATCACGCAGAAGCCGGCCCGCACCAGTTCCTGGTCGTCCACGACGAGCACCCGGATCGGGGCAGCGCCCACGGCGGTCACTGGGCCGGCAGCCGGGCGGTGACCGCGAAGCCGCCCGGGCCGGCCGGCCCGACGGTGAGCTGCCCGCCGCATGAGGTCACCCGCTCGGTGATCCCGGCCAGCCCGAACCCGGCGGAGCGGGGTCCCGCGATCCGGCTGGCCGCCCGGTCCGCCCCGCCGGTCCCCCCGGCGCCGTTCCCCCGGCCCGGGGCATCCTGGGCGGCGGCGCCATTACTCACGGCCCGGGTATCGGTGACACGCACCGTGAGGAACCCCGGCTCATAATCGAGCTCGACGGCGGCGCGGGCGGCGCTCGCATGCCGGACCGTGTTGGTGAGCGCCTCCTGGACGATGCGGTACGCGGCCAGGTCGATGCCGGGCGCCAGCGGGTACGGCGTGCCGCGCACGGTCAGCTCGACCGGCAGCCCGGCGCCGCGGACCTGCTCGATCACCGTGTCCAGGCCGGCCAGGGTCACCGACGGGGCGGTGTCCAGCTGATCGGACGGCCCGCGCAGCACGCCGAGCAGCCGCCGCAGTTCGGTGAGTGCCTGCCGGGCGGTCATGCTGATCACCTCCACGGACCGGGCCGCCTCGTCGGGCCGCCCGGGCAGCAGCGCGGCGGCCGCCTCGGCCTGCACCGCCATCAGGCTGACGTGATGGGCCACCACGTCGTGCAGCTCACGGGCGATCCTGGTGCGCTCGGCGGCCGCGGCCTGGGCCGCCCCGGCATCCCGGTCCGCCTCGGCACGGGTGACCCGCCCCTCGACCTCGGCGATGTAGGCGCGGCGGGTCCGGCTGAGCACGGCCGCCAGCCACGCCGTCAGGCTGATCAGCGCGGACACGATCGCGTCGTAGGGCTGGTTATGCCCCGGTGCCACCTGCGAGATGGTGGTGCCGATGATCACCAGCACAATGACGATCCGGCGGGTCACCGGGGAGCACCGCTCCATCACCGTGTACAGGGCGATGGAGTTGGCCAGCGGCAGCGGGGCGTAGCCCAGGTTGAGCTGGTCGTAGAGGATCCGCGGGAAGCCCGCGATAAGCAGCACGGCGACCGGCCAGCGCCGCCGCCAGATGAGCGGGATGCTCTGCGCCGCGACCAGGAGGACAGCTAGCCAGAACGGGTGGATCTGGGACCGGTAGGGCACCAGGGAGCCGACGTCCACCACGGTCAGCGCCAGCGCCAGGGCGAGGTCCTGGACACGCGGCGGCAGCGCGGCAGCCCAGGCCATCAGCCTCTTCACGTCCTGATGGTACGGCCCGGCCACGCCGCCCGGCATCCGCCACGGGAGGGAGCCGCCCGGGTACGCCGGGCGGTGGAGAGCGGAGCGCGCCACGACGGCGGGTTCTGCCGGGCGGCGGAGGGCCAAAGATCGCGCCGCCGCCCGATGCCGCACGGTGGCCGTCCCGGCGAGCATGCAGTCATGCAGCCGACTCGGGCCGCCGCGAGCATGCCCTTCCCACCGCCCCTGCCTTCTCCCGCCGCGCCACCGGCTCCGGCTCCTGCCGCGCCATCGGCTCCGGAATCGTCCCAGCCAGGGGACCGCACCTATGGCCACCCCGGCTACGGCGCGAATTCTCCCAGGTAAGGCGGGTCGCGACGTACTGGAACGGGCTCGGCATCAGCGACCAGGAGCAGGGCACGCCGGTCTACCTGGCCACGGGGCGGAGGGGGTCCTGGGACGCCGCCTGGCCGGCCTTCCGCGACTACTGCTGACCGGGCCTAGCCGGTTCGGCCCCGTTCCGGGGCTAGACCGTCCACACCAGACAGAAGGGCTTGCCGGCCGGATCGGCGTGCACGCGCCAGTTCGGGCCGGCGCCGTCCAGTCGGGTGGCGCCGATGTCGAGGGCGGCCCGTTCCGCCGCGTCCACGTCCTGGACCGTCACGTCGAGGTGAATCTGCTGCGGGTACGCCGGATCCGGCCAGCTTGGCGCGGTGTACTGCTCCACCTGCTGGAACATCACCGGCTGTGCGCCGTCCTCGCCGATCATGGCGACCCCGTCCGCCTCGTACGTCACCGGCTTGCCGAGCAGCTCCGCGTAGAAGTGGCTCAACGACTTCGCGTCGGGGCAGTCGAGCATGACGCCCATCAGGGTGGTCCGCGGATCGTCCGGGTTGAGGCACAGGTCGAACGGGTGACCGGCCGGGTCGGCCAGCGTGTGCCACCGCTCGTTGCGGCGCAGCAGGGTGGCGCCGAGTTGCTGGGCGCGTTCGGCCGCCGCGTCGATGTCCGGTACCCGGAAGTCGAGATGGGCCTGCTGCGGGCGGTCCTGGTCCGGCCAGTGGGGCGGCAGGTGGTCGATGGCCCGTTGCAGGCCTATCCGCCAGCCGTCACTGGTGTCGAGCGTGATCCACTCATCGTCGTCGTCGGGGACGCGTTGCCAGCCGGCGAGCTGCTCGTAGAACGTGGCCAAGCGGTCGATGTCCGGGGCGTCGAGTGCCACGGCCCGCAGTGAGCCGATCGTCCGCCGGTGCGGTTCGGAGGTCATACCCCCGATCCTGCCGATCCCGGGGCCGGCCCGCCGCCGGAACGCCGGCGTTGACGATCCGGTCTAGCCGGGGTCGGCCCCGTTCCGCGCCGGCCCGGCCGCGGTGGCAGCCGCAGGCCCGCCGGGGCCGGGACCGGAGCGGGCGGCCGCCACGGGGTTTGATGACCAGGATGTTGCTGTGCGCGTGCCGCCACAGCTCGCGGCTGGCACTGGCGTCCATCAGCGCCGGCAGGCCACCGTGGCCGGTCGCGCCCAGCACGATGGTGGCCGCGGCCCGGGGCGGCCGGGCGGCGGTGGCGGTCGCGGCAGGGGACTACGATCGCGGGAGGCGACCGAGACGCGAGGGCTGAAGAGAATGCCGGGACCTGTTCTGACTGGATACCGGGCCGCGAGGGCGGGCGCGGGCGCCCGGGTCACGCGCGCCGCGGCGGCGGCCTGCCTGGCGCTGCTCACGGCGGCCGGGCTGGCCGGGTGCTACGCGCAGGCCAGCGCCGGGACCTCCATCGAACTCGCCACCGCCTACGTGCCGCTGCCGACCTCCGGCCGGACGGTCGCCTACCTGGTCATCCGGAACAACGGCGGCACGGACCGGCTGGTCGGCGCCCGGACCAGCGCCGGCGGCCAGGTCAGCCTGCGGGACCCCGAGGCCGGGGCAAGCGTCGTCATGCACACGGTCCGGTCGGTCGCCATCCCCGGCCACAGCACCGTCCGGCTGGTCCCGGACGGCCTGCACCTGCTGATCACCGGCGCGCGCCCGATGCACGGCGGCAAGGACATCACGCTGACCCTGATGTTCGCGCACGCCGGGGCCGTTTCCGTGGAGGCCCTGGTCACCAACCCGCAGACCGGCGGGAGCAGCTATTTCCTCAACTGACGGCCGCGCCGCCAGCGGGGGTAGCCCCCCCGCCGGCGGCCGTCCCGGGCTGATCTACCACATCGCGGCCGCCGCGGACTGGGCGCAGGCCCAGCGGGACGGCGCGTACCGGGTGTCCACCCGCGGCCGCACGCTGGAGCAGGAAGGCTTCATCCACGCCAGCACCGCCGCCCAGGTGGCGCCGGTGGCGAATGCCTTCTACTCCGATCACGCCGGGCAGCTGCTGCTGCTCGCGCTCGCCCCGGAGCGGATCGCGGCGGAGGTCCGGTGGGAGCCGGCGCCTGGTCATGCCGATCCCTTCCCGCACATCCACGGGCCGGTCCCCGTGGCGGCGGTGCTCCGGGCCGTCCCGCTGGACCGCGATCCGGCCGGCCAGTTCTCCTTCCCGGCCGGGCTCATGGAATCGGCGTTACTACGCACATCCCAGCCCGGCGGCCCGCGAGGGTAGCTGCCCGGCGGCACGGGTAGATCAGGCAGCAGGCATTTGCCCCTGCCACTATCGCGACATATCTTGTCTAGAATGGCCGTCGACGGCCCTGGGACCCCGGAGGAAGACCTCGTGGCGATGCAGAGCGACACAGCGGTCAGTGCGGCCGACCGGGAGGCGGCGGCGGCCCGGCTGCGCGAGCAGTACTCAGCCGGGCGGCTCACCCTGGATGAGTTCCAGGAGCGGCTGGACGCGGTCTACCTGGCTCAGACGTCCCGGGATCTCGACCAGGTGATGACGGACCTGCCGCTGGAGGGCGTCGTCTACGGGCCCGGCGGGCGGCCGGGGGGTACCTGGCAGGTGCCGCCGACGTGCGCGCCGCCCTGGCCCAGGCGGGCCGGCGGATCGCGCTCACCTTTGGCCTGCTGATGGCCGGCGGCTTCGTGGTGCTGGCCCTGCTGATCACCGCCTTCATGGTGCACGGCGGTGTGCTGGGCATCGTGCTGGCCGTCCTGCTGGCCATCGTCGCGGCGGGAGCGGCCGCGGTCGCCGGCCTGGCCTGGATCGCCACCCGGCTTTGGCGGCGCGGGGCCTGGCTGGAAGCCGCGCCGCTGCTGGTCGGCCAGCCCTGGCTGGGCCGGGCGGCCCGGCTCGCCTTCACCGGGCACGCCCTGTGGCGGCTGCGCGCCCGGCGCCGCCTCAGGACCGGCTGACCGCGCGCAACGGCACCACCAGGTACCGGAACTCCGGCACCGCGGCCGTCCCGGCCTCAGTCCCGGCGCCGCCGCCCTCGGCCGCGGTCACCCGGGTGATCAGGGCCGGCTTGGCCGGGCTGGTGAACTCGATGCGCACCAGCCCCGGCTCGGGCGGCTTCCCGCCATCCTCCGGCGCACCGTCCTGGCCAGGCCCGGCCGCGTGGCCGGGTCCGTGCTGGCCGGGGCGGGCCGGCTCCCCGGCCACGCCGTCGCGGGCCGCCGCGGTGAGCCCGTCCAGCAGGTAATGCGGGTTGAACGCGATGCCCGGCTCGTCGCCGTGGAACTCGGCGGGCACCGTCTCCATGGCCCGGGCGCGCCCCTCGGTCCTCGCCTCGATGACCACCGAACCGGAACGGAAGGTCAGCTGAACCGGGCTGGCCCGGTCGGCGACCAGCGAGACCCGCCGCACCGCCTCGGCGAACGCCCCGCCGGGCACCTCGGCCCGGCAGCCGAACTCGGCCGGGAACCGGGACCGGTACCGGATGAACTCCCCGCCGATCAGCCGCGCGGTCAGCCGCCGGCCGCCCATCCCGAAGCTGATCATGCCGTCGGCCGGGCGCGGTTCCGCGCCGCCGCGGCCGGCCCGCGGGGCAGAGCCCCCGGCCGCCCGGCCCGCCGGGCCGTCAGCGCCCTCCGGGCCCGTGTCGAAGCCGATGGACACCGGCAGCCCCGGCGTCATGGCCCGCGCGGCGTCGGCCAGGGTGCGGGCCGGCACGAGCGCGGCCGCGCGCAGCCCCGGCCGGGCCGCGGCCCAGGGCATCTCGCGGACCGCCAGCCGGTACCGGTCGGTGGCGGCCAGCGTGAGCGTCCCGCCGTCGATGTCGAGGCAGACCCCGGTGAGCATGGGCAGGGTGTCGTCACGGCTGGCGGCTGGCGCCACCTGCCCGATGGCCGGGCCCAGCACGCCGCCGTCGATAGTCCCGGCCACGGCCGGCGGCTCCGGCAGCGACGGGTACTCGTCGGCGGCCAGCGCGTACAGGGTGAACTCGGCGCTGCCGCAAGTCAGGTCAACCGCGTCATCGGTGGCGGCGACGTCGACGGCCAGTGCGGGGAGGGTGCGGATGATCTCGGTGAGCAGCCGCCCCGGCACGATCACCGTGCCGGGCTCGGCTACCTCCGCGTCGATCTGCGCTGTGGCGGACACCTCGTAGTCGAAGCAGGACAGCGTCAGGCTCCCGCCGGCGGCGGCGTCGAGCCGCAGCCCGGACAGGACCGGGACCACCGGGCGGGTGGGCAGGGCACGGGCCACCCAGCTGACCGCCTCCGCCAGCGCGTCCCGATCAACCCGGAATTTCATGACCCAGCCCTTCGCGTGCCTGCCGAACTTCTGGCACTCTCCGATCCTGGCACGCGGCACCGACAATCCGGGACCTCAGGCCAGCCCGGGCGGCGCTGACGCCAGGGTGGCGTTGATGGCCTCGGCCAGCGCCCGCGCCGATTCCGCGGTCAGCTCCACCGCGACCCGCGCGGACGGGCCCTGGGCCGGGTTGAGGAAATCGATGTTCAGCGTGTGCTCGGCGGGCGCGTGCACCGGGTGGTCGAAGTAGACCGACGCCTCGCTCAGCGTGAACCAGCCGGCCGTGCCCTTGCCGCTGCCGTTGACGTCCACCTTCTCGGTGAGGTACGTGCACATGCGGTCTCCCCTTCTCAGCCGGCCAGGTTGGCGCCGAAGAAGTCCCAGATCTTCTGCCAGCCGTCGTTGGCGGCCTCCGGCCGGTAGGCGGGCCGGTTCACCGCGAAGAAAGCATGGCCGGCGCCGGTGTAGCTGTGGAACTCGAAAGGCTTACCCGCCGCTTCCAGCGCCTTGGCCAGCTCGGCGACCTCGTCTGGGGACGGGTGAGAGTCCTCGTCGCCGAACAGGCCGAGCAGCGGGCAGGACAGCTGCGGGGCGAGGTGCACGATCGGGCCGACCTTGAGCGGCATCCCCTCCGGCGGGGTGCCGACCACGAACGCGCCGTAGCAGTCGACCGCCGCGTCCAGCGGCAGGCTGCAGGCGGCGAGGAAGGACTGGCGCCCGCCGGAGCAGTAGCCGATCACCCCGACCTTGCCGTTGGAGTTCGGCATGCCCCGCAGGAAGGCCGCGGCCGCGCCGACGTCGCCGACCAGCCGTTCGTCCGGCACGCCGCCTTGCGCCCGGGCCGCGGCCGCGGCATCGTCCGGGCTGGCGCCGGGCGCCTCCCGGGTGTACAGGTTCGGGCAGACGGCGGTGTACCCACCCGCCGCGAACGTCCGGGTGATCTCCTTGGTCTGGGCGTCATAACCGGGCATGTGGTGGATCACCGCGACGCTGCCGAAGGGCCCGGGGCCGAGCGGCCGGGCCAGGTAGGCCTCGATCCGGTCCCCGTTATGGCCGTTCAGGCCGATGGTCTCCGCCATGATGCCGTCGTACATCGGCTGTCCTCTCCGCGAGACGCGCTACGTCCCTGTCTGCTTCCCGTGCCCAGGTATCGCTCACATCCTGCCAGCGCCCTCCGGCGGCAGGCCGCGGAACCCCGCGCCACCCGCGCCGGGCGGGATGAGAGACTCCCCTGCATGACTTATGTGGCCGCGCCTGACCGGTACGACGAGAAGATGCCCTACCGCCGCTGCGGGCGCAGCGGGATCAAGCTCCCGGAGATATCGCTGGGGCTGTGGCAGAACTTCGGTGACGACCGCCCGCTCACCACCCAGCGCGCGATCCTGCGGCGGGCCTTCGACCTGGGCGTCACCCACTTCGACCTAGCGAACAACTATGGCGGGATCGGCGCCGAGACTTTGCGAGACGGGAACTACGGCTCGCCTTACGGCTCCGCGGAGATCAACTTCGGCCGGATCTTCGCTGAGGACTTCCGCCCGTACCGGGATGAGCTGATCATCTCCACCAAGGCCGGCTACGACATGTGGCCCGGTCCCTACGGCGACTTCGGCTCGCGCAAGTACCTGCTGGCCAGCCTCGACCAGTCGCTGGCCCGGATGGGCCTGGAGTACGTGGACATCTTCTACAGCCACCGCGCCGACCCGGACACCCCGCTGGAGGAGACCATGGGCGCGCTGGCCACCGCGGTCAGCTCGGGCCGGGCGCTGTACGCCGGCATCTCCTCGTACTCAGCGCAGCGCACCCGGGAGGCGGCCGCCATCCTGCGCGACCTCGGCACCCCGCTGCTCATCCACCAGCCGTCCTACTCCATGCTGAACCGCTGGATCGAGGAGGAGCTGCTGGACGTCCTGGGCGAGGAGGGCATCGGCTGCATCGCGTTCTCGCCGCTGGCCCAGGGCCTGCTGACGAAGAAATACCTCGATGGCGTGCCGGGTGACTCGCGGGCGTCCCGGGATGGCTCGCTATCCCGTGACCAGATCACCGAACGGAATCTGGCCCACGTGCGTGCCCTCAACCAGACCGCGGCGGCGCGGGGCCAGAGCCTGGCCCAGATGGCGCTGAGCTGGGTCCTGCGCGATGACCGGGTGACCGCGGCGCTGATCGGGGCGAGCAGCGTCGCGCAACTGGAGGAGAACCTGGCCGCGGCGGGGAAGACGGAGTTCAGCGCGGAGGAGGTGGCCGCCATCGATGGTCACGCGGTCGAGGCCGGGATCAACATCTGGGCCGAGTCCAGCCGCCACTGAATTCGCCGGGGGGCGCCCCGCAGCGGCCCCCAGCGAATGCCCGTACCCCTCCCACCTTATCCAGTTACGCGTAGTAACTGCGTAAACAGGTGGAAGACCAGTAATGGATGCGAGATGCTCACCCGGAGTGCCTGCATTGGTTAACCGGCCTGGGAGGGGGCACGGCGATGGCACCGGCCGTTTTGGCTCTGGGCCTGATCGGCGTTCTCTTCCTGGGCAGCGCCATCGGGTGGCACGGCCACCGGGCGTACGGCTCGCACGGGGACATGAAGGTGAACAAGTCCCGGGTCCCGACGTTCCGCCGGAACCGGAACCGGGCCGGGCTGCTCACCGTGGCCCTGGTGATCATCGGCCTGCTGCTCATCAAGGTGCTGACCCTGCACTGAGTTGCCCGGGGACGACACCCCGGAGTCCCCCGGGCATCCGCCGACCCGGCACGGACACGCCTGCGGCGCACCCGCCTCGATCACGACATACCGGAGCTGGCCGGGGTGCAGCTTGACGCGCGCCTGGCCGGGTCTCCTTCGGCTGGGCGGGCATGAGGTCGTCCCGCAAGGTGGCGATGGCAGCGCGACCACTTCCCGCTGGCGGGCCGGCAGGCGCAGCAGGGCGGCACTGATCCTTGGGTCGGCCGGGCTGCCGGACACCGGGTCCACCCTGGGCTGCTTCCCGGCCATGCCCGCTGCCGCACCGCCCGCCCGCCGCACTTACCTGGCCGCGGCCGGGCTCACCCCGGCGGGGCGGCGGGGCCGGTCCGGGCCGGTCAGGTCGCGGGCGGGATGCTCTGCGGAAACTTGAAGACCTGTTGCGGGTCGTACTTGGCCTTCACCTGGGTCAGCCGGGTGAAGTTGGCCCCGTAGTAGGCCTGCTGCCAGTTGCGCAGGTCCGGGTCGATGTAGTTCACGTAGCACTGGCCGCTGGCCCACGGCCGCATGGCCGCGTAGAACGAGCGCAGCCAGGCCTGCTGCGCCGCCGACCCTGCGCCGCCCGTCCCCGCCTTCCAGCTCGTCGAGTACTGCGCGTCGAACAGCGCATTTCGGTGCACGAAGGCGGTCGCGGACGGGCTGACCCGGTTCAGCGCGCCGCCGAACGCGTCGAAGCCGACCGCGCCGACCCCGCCCGGCGCGCCGTGCACCGACCGCATCCGCTCGATCTGGCTGACCAGCGTGCGGATGCCCGCGGGCGGGATTTTCCGGGTGAAGAAGTCGGACTTGGCGTAGGACGGCACCCGGGGCAGGCGGCCGTCCTTGGTCTGCGACGGCAGGTGGCACTCGGAGAAGGAGTAGTTCCCGCAGCCGGCCTCGATCATCATCGCGTTCAGGTACGAGGTGGAGAACGGCTGGCCGGACGGCCGCGAGCCGACCGCCGCGTACAGCCGGTTGAGCAGCTGCTGGCAGCCGGCCACGCTGCCGAGGTAGGTGCCGCCCACCTGCAGGAACGGGGTGCCGCCCGGCGCATCCGCCGACAGGACCAGGTTGGACCACAGCCCGTCCGGCTGGAACGGCGCCCAGGACTGCCAGGCGGACAACACCCGGGCCGCCTGGGACCAGGGCCAGCGCAGGAAGAACAGCACCAGCTGGCTCAGCGGCCGGGTGCGGAACGTGAACGAGGTGGCGATGCCGAAGTTGCCGCCGCCGCCGCCGCGGCAGGCCCAGAACAGGTCACTGTCCTGGCCGGCCGTGCAGGTGCGGATCTGGCCGTCCGCGGTCACGATCTGGGCCGCCTGGAGGTTGTCGCTGGCCAGGCCGAAGGCGCGGGACAGCACGCCGACGCCGCCGCCCAGGGTCAGCCCGGCCACGCCCACCGTGGCGCAGGACCCGCCCGGCACAGCCAAGCCGCGGGCGGCCAGCCGCTGGTACATGTCGATGAGCCGGAGCCCGGTGCCAACCTGGACCGACCCGCCGGTCACCCGGAAGGAGTTCAGCGCGGTGACGTCCACGATGAGGCCGCCGTTGGTGCTGGACCACCCGGCGTAGCTGTGCCCGCCGGACCGCGCGGCCACCGGCAGCCGGAACTTCCGCACGAAGGCCAGGCAGGTGCTCACGTCCCGGGGGATGGCGCAGTAGGCGATGCCGGCCGGGTGCAGCACGTCGAACCGCGGGTCGAATAGTTCCTTGGCCGTCGCGTAGGAACGCTGGCCGGGGCGGACCAGGTTGTGCGTGGACAGGGCCTGGCGCAGCGCCTGCCAGTCGGCCGTGCCCGGCCCGGCCTGCGCCGCCGCGCCGCCGAACGGATGGCGGGACTGCTGCGGCCGGGCCGCCCGCAACGGGCTCCCGGACAGCCCGACGGCCAGCGGGATCCCTCCCGCGGCCGCCCCGGCCAGGGCGAAGAACCGGCGGCGTGGCGGCGCCCCGGCGTCGTCGCCGTGCTCCGGCTGTGCCCCCGCGTCGTCGCCGTGCTGCAGCAGGTCGCCGTCCATCGTGCCCCCAGTCCCGCGCCGCGGAAATCGCCTAGGCGGCCCGTCGTGCCCGCCTGGACGGCTGGCCTGCGGAATCGCCTTGTTATCTAGGGAGACGCGAGTCCACAGCACCCGGTTGTGTGCGTTAAGTAATTATGTCTTTTGTTTCGTCATCGGGGGAGTGGCCATGCCGTGCCGCCATCCCCGGGCGGGCGGGCCACTCCGGCCGGAAAAGAATTTGACCTACTCAAGCAACTCGCCTAATGTTTGAGTCACTCAACCATTGAGCGGCTCAGGGGTTGTCGGCAGGGACGAGGCCCGGGGGGAGGCAGGAGGCACCATGAACCCGCGCACCGACGAGGACCAGCTGGACCTGGACTTCATCGACGCCCTGGCGGGCCTGTTCGCCCGGCTGCTGGCCGAGGGAGAGCAACTGGCCAAGGAGTTCGGGGTGCCCGCGTTCTTCATCAAGGCCCTGCACCTGATCGACGGGCCGCTGGCCATGAAGGACCTGGGCAAGCGGATGCACTGCGACCCCTCGTTCGTCACCGGCATCGCCGACATGCTCGAGAAGCGCGGGCTCGCGGTGCGGGAGAGCGACCCGGCTGACCGCCGGGTGAAGCGGCTCGTGCTGACCGACGCCGGCCAGCAGCTCAAGCACCGGATGGAGCAGGAGATGCTGGCCCGCACGCCGTGGCGCCAGGCGCTCACGCGCGAGGAGCGCGGCACCGTGCTCGGCCTGATCCACAAGATGGCGCCGCCGATCAGCGCCGCCGACGCGCCCTGCCCTGCGGAGGAGGTGACCGGCTTCCTGGCGACCGCCGCCGCTCCCCCGGCCAGCTGACCTGATACCGGGCTGGCCAACCGCGCTCCGGCTGAGCGCGGGCCCGGCGCACCACGACGAGTGCGCCGCGTGAGCGGCCGTTGCGCCCTCCTCTTCCCCTGAACTTTGGCCCGCGGCGGCGCCGCGAGCTCAGTGATCTATGCCCCGACAAGGAGAAGGCATGAGTTCTGCACAGCCCGCCACCGGGCGGGCCGCACCGGGCGGCGCGGCCGCCGGGCGGGCCGGGCGCCATCTCGGCCTGGCGCTGCTGGTGATCGCGACCGCCCAGCTCATGGTGGTGCTGGACGCGACCATCGTGAACGTGGCGCTGCCCCACGTCCAGAAGGCGCTCGGGTTCTCCGGTACCGGCCTGGAATGGGTGGTCAACGCCTACGCGCTGACGTTCGGCGGCCTGCTGCTGCTGGGCGGCCGGGCCGGGGACATCCTCGGCCGGCGGCGCGTGTTCATCGCGGGGATCATCCTGTTCTCGGTGGCGTCCCTGCTGGGCGGTTTCGCCACCACGCAGGCCTGGCTGCTGGCGGCCCGCGCCGCGCAGGGAGTCGGCGGCGCCATCATCGCCCCGACGGCCCTGTCCCTGGTCACCACCACGTTCCCGGAGGGGCCCCCGCGCAACCGGGCCATGGGCGTCTACGCCGCCATGAGCATCGGCGGCGCCGCGGTCGGCCTGATCGCAGGCGGCCTGCTCACCACCTACCTGTCCTGGCGCTGGGTGCTGTTCGTCAACGTCCCGATCGGGGCTGTGGTGGCGATCCTCGCGCCGCGGGCCTTCGCCGAGTCGGAGCGGCGGCCGGGCCGGTTCGACCTGCCGGGCGCCATCACCAGCACGCTGGGCCTGGCCGCCCTGGTCTACGGCCTGACCAGCGCAGCCACCACCCCGAACGGCGTCTCGCACTGGGGCGACACCAAGGTCATCGTCTCGCTCGCCGCCGCGGTCGTGCTGCTGGTGTCGTTCGTCTTCATCGAGTCGCGCAGCCCGCACGCGCTGATGCCGTTGCGGATCTTCCGCAACCGGAACCGGTCGGCGGCCAACCTGATCATGCTGTGCATCGGCACCGCGATGTTCGGGATGTTCTTCTTCCTGACCATCTTCGTGCAGACGGTCTGGGGCTACAGCGCCCTCAAGTCCGGTATCGCCTTCCTGCCGATGGTCGCTACCATCATGGTGATGGCCGGGGTCAGTGCCCAGCTGGTGCCGCGGATCGGGGCACGGCCGCTGCTGATCGCCGGGTCGGCGATCGCCGCGGGCGGGATGTTCTGGCTGTCGCGGATCACCGAGCACAGCACCTACACCGGAGGGCTGCTCGGCCCGCTGATGGTCACCGCGGCCGGGCTGGGCATGCTGTTCATGCCCGTCACCCTGATCGCCCTGTCGAAGGTCCCGGACCGCGATGCCGGCCTGGCGGCCAGCCTGCCCAACGTCGGCCAGCAGGTCGGCGGCTCGATCGGGCTGGCCCTGCTCGGCACCGTGGCCTGGACCGTGGTGTCCAACACCGCACGGCACTCGGCCGAGGCCGCGAAGGCGGCCGCCGTGGCCGCCGCCAAGGCCGGCCACCCGGTGCACGTCACCACGTCCGGAGCCCGGGAGGCCGCCCTGGCCATCTATCACCACGCGCTGGCGGTCGGGTTCTCCCGCGGGTTCGAGGTATCGGCCGGGATCATGGTGATCGCCCTGATCGTGGTGCTCGCCGCGATCCGGGTCAAGCGCGAGGACCTGGCCGGGGCCCAGACCGCGCTGGCCAGCCCGGCCGGGGACGCGGTCACCATGGAAGCGATGCGCATCGAGTGATCCGCCGGCGGGGCCTGCCGGGCCAGCCCGGCAGGCCCCGCCCCCGGGACCAACGCCCCTGCCCCGGGCCGCCCGCCCAGCCGATGCTGGAAACGGGTGATCCGGGGAGGAGGCGATCACGATGCGCGTGGTGATCGTGTACGAGAGCTTGTTCGGCAACACCCATGAGGTGGCCGGGGCGATCCGGGACGGGATCGCGGCGGCCCGGCCCGAGGCCAGCGTCAGCTGCGTCCGGGCCACCGAGGCGGACCGCGACCTGGCGCTCGGCGCCGACCTGCTGGTCGTCGGCGGCCCGACCCACCTGCACGGCGTGTCCACCGCGGTCACCAGGAAGATGGGCCTGAAGGCGGAGCAGCGCGTCCCGGCCGGGGTCCCCGGGCACGGCCCGGAGCCCGGCGCGGCCGGCCCCGGCATCCGGGAGTGGTTCCGCGGCCTGCCGAAGGCCCCGGCGGGCAGCCGCGGCGCGGCCTTCGACACCCGCGGCGATATCCGGCACGCGGGCGCGGCGGCCAACGGCATCGCGCGGCGGCTCCGCCGCCACGGTTACGCACTGATCGGCGAGCCGGCCGGGTTCCTGGTGGAGGACGTCGAGGGGCCGCTCCGCGAGGGCGAGCAAGACCGCGCCCGGGCCTGGGGGGCCAGCCTGCTGGCCTAGCGCCGGCTGGCCCGCGCTAGCGGCTGGCCCGCGCTAGCGGGCGGCCCGCGCTAGCGGCGGCCCGGCCGGGCCGGCCGCCGGTCACGGGGCGCCCGGGTTCGGGTTGGCCGCGGGCAGGCCGGAGCAGATGCTGGCGGCCGCGTTGCGACTCTGCACCGCCGTGCCGCCGGTGCCGCCCGGTGCTGCCGTCTTCCTGCTGCTGCCCGCCTTGCCGCCCCTGGCCGCATGGTGCGGCGCGGCCGGCGCGTTGACCCCCGTGAAGTCACTGCCGAGGACCAGGGTGACCGGCCCGGCCGCGCCTTCCTGCGGGGCGGGCTCGGCCAGCTGGTCCTGCGCGGCGGGCGTGGACTTGAGCGCGGTCATCAGCGTGTACGCGCTGTCGGCCTGCGCCGTCCCGGAGTAGGTCACCGTGCTGGTGGCGGTGGCCGGGGCGTTACCGGTGCCGATCACGTCGAAGCCGAGCGCGCGGAGCCGCGCCGCCGTCTTCCCGGCCAGGCCGGGGGTGCCGGTGCCGTTCAGCACGCGCACCTGGACCTGCTGGTACGGCCGCGTGGGCAGCCAGGCCCGTCCACGGCTGGCCATCGAGGACCATCTGGAAGATCACATCGTCGGCGGGCTGCTGGGGCAGCAGCCGGTTGATGTTGGCGGGGTCGGTGATGGTCGGCATGGTCAGCAGGGTCACGTTCCTCGCGTGCAGCTGGGTGAGGCTCTTGGCCAGGCTGAGCAGCTTGCTGATCGAGTCGAGGCCCTGATCCACGGTGAGCGCCCGGGTGGCCACGTCAGCGACCTTGAGCAGCTGCACCGAGTTGCTCAGCAGGCCCTGGGCCTGGACCTTCTGGATGACCGAGGACATGAAGGCCTGCTGCAGCTCGATGCGGGGCAGGTCGCCGCCGACGTCCCCCTCCGCCATGACCCCGTGCCGGGTACGCACGTAGGCCAGCGCCTGGTTGTAGGTGAGCAGGTGCTGGCCGCCGCTGAGGTTCAGGCCGCTGTACGGGTCGTGGTAGCCGCTGGGCGGGACGCAGACCTCCACCCCGCCGATCGTGTCCACCATGGCGCGGAACGAGTTGAAGTTGAACATGACGAAGTGATCGAGCTTGATCCCGGTCAGGTCCTCCACCGTGCTGACCGCACAGGACGGGCCGCCGATGTTCATCGCGCCGTCGATGATCGCCAGCTGGTACGGGCCGATGACACCGGTCCCGACGCTGGGCCGGGCCTGGCAGGCCGGCTCGTAGACCATGGTGTCCCGCGGGATGGACAGCACGATCGCGTGGGTGTGCGCGGGGTCCATGTGCACCAGCAGCAGGTTGTCGGAGTTGCTGGTGTCCAGGGCCGGGTTGCTGCCCAGGTCGCCGCGCCGCTGACCGTCCCTGGTCTGCGACCCGAGCAGCAGGATGTTCTGCACCCCGTAGACCGACCGGCCGCTCAGGTGGCTGACCTTGGCCACGCTGATGTTGCCGTCCAGCCGCCGGTAGATGGCGTACGCGCCCAGGCTGACGACGACCGCCACGACGACGGCGACGGTGCCCGCGATGTAGCCCGCCCGGGCCAGCCAGCCGCGCTGGCGCCAGCCGCGCGGCCTTGGCCGGCTGGCCCTCATCCGGCCGCCTGCGAGCGGCGGCAGCGAGTCCCGTGCATCTCACTCCAGTCCAGGCCCGGCCCGGGGATCCAAGAATGGTTGCGCAATGACGCAAACGAGAGCATACCGCCGCGCTACGGGTCAGTGGCGAGAGCTAGTAGAGCCCGCTCGCAGAGCGGGCTAGAGAGCAGGTCAGGCGCCTGCCGACCAGGCAGTCCCCCGGGCCGACCGCCGCTCCCCTACCATCTGGTGCACCAGCGTGACCAGGCGGGCATCAGCTACCAGGTAGACCTGTCGGCGGCCCTCGCGGCGGGACTGCACCAGGCCGGCCAGCTTCAGCTTGGCCAGGTGCTGGCTGACGGTCTGCAGCGTGCCGCCGGTGCGGTCGGCCAGCGTGCCGACGTCGCGTTCCTCCTCGGCCAGCAGCCACAGGATGTGCAGCCGCACCGGAGAGGCCAGCAGCCCGAAGGTCGCCGCCGCCCGCTGTAGCACCTCAGGTGGAGGTTGCGCGTCGCGGCTGCCGTCGTTGGCTGCCGTCTCGGTCATCAGGGCATCCCCCGTCCAGGTATTGTCCTGGTAAAGCCTGGTGCAACAGGCGGCGCTGCGCAAACGCGCCGCACCGGCCGCACGCTGGTTACCCCTGGGTACCCTCGCCGGAGAGAAGAATGCCCCGGACCTGACAAAGACCCCAGATGCCTTCCCCTCGCGCACATCCTGCCCGCGCTCGGCGGCGAGCCGCTGACCGCGATCACCCCGGCCATGGTCCGCGAATGGCACGCAGGGCTGCGCCGGGAGACCGGGCCGACCATGCGGGCCCACGCCTACAGCCTGCTGCGCACGATCATGAACACGGCGCTCGCCGACGACGTGATCCCCGCCAATCCGTGCCGGGTCCGCGGCGCGGGCAGCGTGAAGCGCGCCCGGACGATCCGTGAGGCGTCGCTCGCCGAGCTGGAGGCGATCACCCTGGCCATGCCCGCCCGGTACCGGGCGATGGTCCTGCTGGCCGCCTGGTGCGCGCTGCGGTTCGGTGAACTGACCGAGCTGCGCCGCGGCGACATCGACGTGAAGAACGGCGTTGTCCACGTGCGGCGCGGCGTGGTCCGCGGCGAGGATGGCCGCGCCGTGAAGGATCCCAAGTCCAGCGCCGGGAAGCGCCCAGTCAACATCCCGCCGCACCTGATGCCCGCGGTGAAGGCCCACCTGCGCGACCACGTGGCCGCCGGCCGTGACGCCCTGGTGTTCCCGGACGCGTCGGGCAGGCACATGGCGCCATCGGCGCTGTACGCCGTCTACCACCCGGCACGCGAGAAGGCCGGGCGGCCCGACCTCACGTTCCATGACCTGCGCCACACCGGGGCCGTGCTCGCCGCCGCCACGGGCGCCACGCTGGCCGAGCTGATGGCCCGGCTGGGGCACTCGACCGTGTCCGCGGCGCTGCTGTACCAGCACGCCTCGGCCGACCGTGGGAAGGTGATCGCCGCCGCGCTGTCCGACCTCGCGGCCGGGACGGTCACGCCCATCACCCGTGCCAAGGGCAAGCGGAAGCCGAAAGCCAGCTAGCCGCGGTCAGCGACGTAGGACCCGCGGCCCGCAACCGTGCGGATGGCGCCCTGGTCGCGCAGCCATCCGATAGCGCGCCTCGCCGTGGTCCGCGCCACGCCAAACAGGTCTGTCAGTTCCTTCTCCGAGGGAACCGGCTGGCCGGGCTGCAGGTCCCCGGACTCGATGAGCGCGAGTATCCACGCCGCGATCTGCCGGTGTGGCGGCAGCTCGGCGCGGTAGTCGATCTCGGGCGCATCCATGACGATCAAGGTAGCTGACCAGCACCGAAGCGCTTTCTAGAGCTACGTGTCTGTACGTGCCGCTACAGGGCGAGTAACGTGACAGTCCCGATACGCAAGCGGGACCCGGCCAGCGCCGACAACGCCAACCGGGTCCCTTGATCCGCCCCATGGAGGCGAACCCACGCACGATCTTGCCATCCCCCCGAGGCCGCCCGTGCCGCACTCGACACCCTGAGCGGCGCCCTGGCCACGTGGGCCCCCCGCGACGACAGCAAGGCCCAGCCGGAGATCCGGCAGGCCGCGAACACGGCCATGACGGCGATCAACACCATGATCGATGAACTGCTCGCCGCACGGGGCACGCTGATGGCCGAGATCCGCGCCAGCGACGACGCCACCGACGCGCGCGTTGACGCGCTCCTGGCCGTGCCACTTGAGGAGCGGCTGGCAGCGCGGGAAGCGGCGATCCGGGCCGCGCTGGCCGCGGCGGTCCCCGACATGGGCACCGCACGGGCTGACCTTCTCGCCGCAGCCCGCCTCCTCGTGGCGGTGAACGCTGTAAGGGTGCCCGGCCAGCGGCTATCAGGGCGGCTACAAGATCGGCACCGCGCGGTGACCGGCGACGGTGACGCCCTCGCGGACCTGATCCGCGACTGGGGCGCCTTCTACGTCATCACGGCCGGCGGGAACCTGTACCACGCTGAGAGGCGCGACAGTGGCGCCCGGGTCCACGAGGCCAGCCCCGCCCGGCTGCGCAGCGAGATCGAGCAGGACCACCGCGCGTTCCGGGCGCCGCAGTAACGTAGCCCGCTAGCCACTTCCCCCGCAGCAAGGAGCACACCATGAGCCCATTTCAGGTCCTGCTTGTTCTCGCCTGGGTGATCACCGCAGTCATCGCTGCCATGCTCATCGGCAAGCGCAAGGGGAGGCGCTGGACGGGTTTCACGCTCGGGCTGCTGCTCGGCTGGATAGGCGTGATCATCGTCGCCGTCCTGCCGCCCACGCACGACGCGCAGGTCCGCCGCGAACGGGAACGCCTGCAGGTGCAGCGAGAGGCCAGCGGCGGCACCTGGCGCAACGCGTGAACCACCCGCCGGCCACTTCCGGCGGCGCCACCTAACTAACCCCGTCCCGGCGGCCGAGGAGCCGGGCGAGCAGCGTCCCGCCCCTCGTGGCGAGGGCCACAACCCGGCCGCCACCGCCTCGAGGCGGTCCTCCTCGAGCATCGCCAGCCTGGCCCGCGCCAGCACCTCAGGGACCGTCTGAGGGCTGCGGTGCAGGGCACGCACCCAGCCGGTATCAACCGGGTCAGGCCGCATCCACTCGTCTACCGGCAAACGGTAGAGGTCCACTACAGGAACGTCCCCGACGGCGGCTCACCTGGATGCGTCCGGCAGGTCCATCGGCACGCCTACCTGGTCCTCACGCTCCGCCTGGTGGGCCGTGGACGCGGTGACCGACCCCGCCACGGTGGCCGACACGATGTCCTGGCCGTCGATCTTCTCGAGATCAGCCACAGTCAGGCCCCCGGTCCACGGCCGGGATCCCGGCGCCGTTGTTCCGGTCCTGCTCGGCCACGGTCGGCCTGCCCTCGTGCGCCGACATGACCTCATCAGCATGGACCGGCAGGCCATCGCTGAGGTCATCCCAGCCGATGCTCACCGGTAGATCATCGGCACTCGGCCGCCGCTGCTCCGCTCTACGAATCTGTCGCTGCTCTTCGCCCTGGCCGCCTCGACGGCCGCCGGGTAGTTGTGCCCGGCCTCGTAGGCGATCAGGTCGCGGTGCAGGTCCTTAGCCCGGCTGATCATGCGCGACGCCTCGAACTCGCTCGACGGCCAGGAGCCCGAGCGGGCCGCGTTGACATAACCCAAGTCGGTCCGTTCCTTGCGTTCCTGTGCACCCAGCCGGGCGTCCTCACGGTCAGCCGCAGCCTCCACACCCTGGAAGATCTCGGCCAGGCTGCGACCGCCGGCCTCACCCCGCGCCAAAGCCACCGCGCTGACGTACTCGCCACGTGCCTCCGCGGTGGCCCGGTACGCCAAATGGGCGCGCTCAGCCGCCGCTTCCCGGTGCAGTTCCCGCTCCTGCTCTTCCGCGCGTTCCTGGCGCGCCTCAGCCGCGTCACTCGCGGCCATGCGGCGCTGCACACTCGCGGGAAGCCAGTCCAGACCGAACCCAGCCAGCTCGCTCACGTCGTTACCCCTGCTTTCGTAGTCGCCAGGATCGCCTCGCCAGGCTGTTACACATCTCCCTGGCCTCATCGGGTGCCAGCTCAAAATTGCAGACCAGCCCGTGCCCCCAGGACAGGGCAAGGATCACCAGGCCGTCCTGCACGCCGATCGTCAGCGAGGCTGGCACGCCGTCCTCATCCATCGCCAGGACCATCCCCGGCCGCGATGCGGCGCAGATCCGCCAGCTGGTCGGGTGTCAGCTCGTCAGACCTGGCCGCGATCGTCGAGATAGCGCGGGTGATCACAGTCGCCGACGCCACCGCCCGCATGTGCTCGCTGACCTCATCCGCACTGTTCGCCATACGCACAAGCATACGCACTACGCGTCAGGTCCGGCGGGACTCCCGCTCCCCATCAATCAGCGCCTGCAACTCCTGCTCAGCCAGGTCAGGATGGTCCCCCCGGTAGCGGTGCTTCGCCTCACCCCAGCGGCGGCGGGCGTGGACCTCATGCAGCTCCGGCGCCCACGGGCACCCCATCGGACCCATCCGCCGATCATCGCCAGTTCATGACCATCCGGCGCATCCCAGGCGGCCAGGTCAAAGCTGCGATACCAGCCCGGCGGCTCAATCCGCGGAGGCGGACCGGCAGCCTTCCGGCGCCTCACCGCCGCGCCTGGGCGCGGTCCTCCCGCGCGAACTCCGCGAACAACTCAGCCACCTCCGGGTGACCGGCGCCGAGCATCTGCCGCCAGGACCTCACCGCTGCCAGCCGCTCAGCATCCCCCGCGGCCGCGCACTCCCGCTCCCACGCCACCAGCTCACCATCCGCCACGCCAGCGTGCCCGGCCGTCCCGCGGCGCCTCACGCTGGTGCGGCGTGGATCTGATACACCCCGCGGGCACCACCACGCCGCTGCCCCGCCGCCGGGGCCTCATCCTGCTCCCCCGCCGGCAGGCGCAGAGCCGCCGAGATTCGCGCGATAGCGATCGCCGACTGGCGGGCCTCGATCACCGCCGGGTGCATCTTCACCGTCCCGTGCCCGGTCACCGTCAGGCCCTCCGCGGTGATCAGCGCCTCAAGCGCGTCCAGCCGGTCAACCTGGCGGACCAGCGCCGTCACAAGCGCCCGCTCATGCTCGTCCAGCTCGAACTCGCCGAGCACGGCACGCCACACACGGCGGCCAGACGGGCCAGCGCCCTGCGGCGGCCTCGGAATGGTCACCATCCAAGAGTCCCACAGCCACGCTGGCAGGGCCCCGTCAAGATCATGATCGTTTCAGCCAGAGTGAGTACGGCGCGTGGCTGCGGAGTCACCGTCAGTAACGCTCTGACCTGGGGCGATGCAAGATCAACTTTGAGTTGGCTCGCTATGCGGGTGGTTGGAGGGCCGCAGATGTCACCGTGATGGCCGGTAGTCATCGCGCACCGGGGAGGGTTACCGTCGTAACGGTTACCATCCGTCACCACCATCAGTCGCCGTCAGGCTGCGCCATAGGCAACTGAGGGACCGGGCCGGGCTTCCCGAATCGCTGGCCCACAGCATGGGTCAATCATCCGCCAGTAGGCTTGCCGCTGTGCCTCTGCCAGCGTCACGCGAGCAGATCAACAAGCTTGGTGCCCGGCTCGCTGCCACCGCGATGGCCAGCGATGCTGATCTTGCCCTGCTTGAGGAGCTCGTGGCCTGCCATATGCATGTGCTTGAGCTGGCGCGACCGCGGCTTGATGGCTGACGCTGTAGGCACTGCGCCGCTTCACATCACGCACCGGGCGAAGACAACGCAGACGATCATCGAGAAGCTGCGCCGCGAGCAGGCGATGGCCCTGGCAAGGATGCAGGATCTGGCGGGGATCCGCGTAGTCGGTGCGATGACCTTGGAGGATCAGGACGGGCTCGCGGCGGAGATCGCGGCGCGGTTTCCAGCCGACCCGCGGGAGGCCCGAACGGTTGACCGACGCGCCAGACCCAGCTATGGCTATCGCGCTGTGCACGTAATCGTCAGCCTCGATGGGGTGACGATCGAGGTCCAAGTGCGGACAGCTCTCCAGCATTTGTGGGCTGACCTCATGGAGCGCCTCGCAGACACCTACGGTCGGCAGATCCGGTATGGTGAGCCGCCGATTCCGCCGCCGGGGGTCAGTCAGCGGAAGGCGGAGACGTTCGTAGGGCTGATGGCTGCACTGTCGGAGTTCCTGGCAGACGACTGGCTGGCGGGGCAGCTGACGGACAGCATGATTGCTGCAGCGGGCCACGAGACGTTTCCCGTGGAGGAGCTCACGCTTAAGGTGCTGGAACGGCTGCACCAGGCCGCCGAGGATATGGACTTGTGAGCTACCCTCCACGTATGAGGAACTTCCTGGTTGTCTACAACCGGCGGACCGGCGCGAACACGGTCCGGGAGTTCCCCGAGGGCTGCGGCCGGGAGGCGATCCGGGAACGGTTCGCACTGGAGCGGCAGCATCGCGGCGACCCGGATGTTGAGGTCGTGGTACTGGGCAGCAGCTCGCGCGACGAACTGATGAAAACCCACTCGCGTTACTTCCGGTCGGTGAACGAGATCCTGGAGCACGCTGGCGCCTGAGCGTCCGGCCTGATCACTCCTTGTCGGCGTGCTGGCAGGCGGGGCAGAGGCCGAACACGCGGCTGGCCATGGCGGCAGGTCCACGACGACAGCAGGAAACTGGGCCACGTCCGGGTGGATCTTGGGGACTATGGCGTGGCAGCGGTCGCACCGCCGGTCTTCACGGGTGCCGCGGATCCGCTGCTGGGTGGCGTGGGCGCAGGCTGCGCAGCGGAGTCTGCCGGGTGACCAGGCGCACAGGACGCGGGGCGATGGGCGGTTTAGGACAGGTGCGGGCAGAGGGTGAACTGCCCGGCCATGCCACGCTGCCTGCCATGCGGATGAGTGTCCGAAAGACTGGGCCGGGGTGACGTGGCTGACCGGGGTGGCGCCGATGGCGGCCATGATCGCCGCGGCGTGGGTGGTGGCGCGTCGGCCTGGTTGAGGAGTGCGGCCAGGGGCGGCCCTCACTGGTTCGTCTCGACGCCGATGGAGCCGGCTTCTGGCCGGCCCTGTAGTCGGCAGGGCCGGAACAGCTCGAGCAGGACGCACGGTCATGTCGCCGCCTCGGGGTGGGCGCGGACCCACTCGGTGAGCGCGTCGGCCGCGGCCTGGCGGGCGAACTCGGTGCCGTCGCGGGAGTGCGTATCTGGGGAGGCGGTCCCGTTCGATTCCGGGGCGCCCCAACTACCTGTACGAGGTATCGAAACCTGGCCATCGTCAGCTGGAGGTTGAATTTCGCGGTCAGAGTCCATGGAGGGTGGCACGGCACCCGTGCCGTGTAGAACGGGATTCCCCTGACGCGTAGAACGCGGTTCGGACGGCAGGGGCGCCGTGTACAACTCGTTATCCACAGGTGGTTCTACACGTCGCGGGTGCCGTGTAGAACGATGCCGGGGCTCCCCCATGCGCTCGATCGCCACCCGCTCGGCGGCCGGGGTGGGCACATGGCAGCGCTCCAGCAGATCGGCGGCGAGGATCAGCCGGTACTCGTCAGCCTTCCCGCTGCGGCGGGCACCGCGGCGGACTACCTCGATCAGGCCGGCCTTGCGGAGCACGGCCAGGGCGCGCTGGGCTGTCCTGTAGTCGATCTCGCACTGAACGGCCAGGCGGGCGATGCCGGGGAAGACCCTGGTGCCGTCCGCGTTGGCGTAGGAAGCGGTCACCATGGCCACGGCCTTGACGGTGCGGCCCAGGCGGGCCCGGCGCACCACGTCCACCCACTCATTGACCTTGGCGCCGTAATCATCGGTCACGGCTCACCCGCCACCGTCCGCGCCTAGTGCTACCGTGAGCGCGTCAGGCGCCGTGCGGGTGGCTTTGACGTTGGGCCGGGCCTGGGGAGTGGCACCTCCGGGCCCGGTTCGCTTGTCAGCCGCCATTGCCGACAGTGGGGACCGGCCGGATGATGCGGTCGATCTCGTCAAGATCGACCTGCAGCAGCTTGGGGCCGACGCGGTAGCCGGTGATCAGCCCCGCGGCGATGTAGCGGCGGAGTGTCTTGATGGACAGGCGCGAGTATGCCGAGCCTTCGGCGAGCGGGACGCGGCGGAGCGGGCGCCGCGGCGCTGTGCGGGGCATGGTGCCTCCAGGCATAGATCACCTAGGAGGCACTCAGCCAACCCCTGCCCACCGCATCGGTCGGCCTGCGCCGACTGGGGGGTGTCCCCGCCTCAGAGTCGAGGGATTCCGGCGTGGTTCCAGTTGTGCGGGAAGCGCGGCTCATGTCGCCGCGCGAGTGCCACGACTGAAGGTAGCAGACGTTGCTATTGGTGGTCAAGCGCGCCGCGCCCGTCTGGCACGTGACTGGCACGAAATGCGGAAGGCCACGCCGAAACGGGGCCTGACCTGCGGTGATGATGGCTCCCGCGATAGGACTCGAACCTATAACCTGCCGGTTAACAGCCGGACGCTCTGCCGATTGAGCTACGCGGGATCGGCCGGCGATCGTGGCCCCGGCACAGGACCGGAGTTTCACGACGCCGCGCACCAGGGTAGCGCACCTGGGACAGTCCCCGTGGCGAGCCAGGAACGCGACACGGGGAACGCACGGCCCGTCGCGGCCATTTCCCGGCGCGTAACCTGGAGTACGCCCGGGCATCAGGGGAAGGTCAACCCTGCGCAGTGAATGTCGGTCGAGAGAGGGTGCCAGATGCGGTACCGGTTTACGTTCTTCGCTGGGCTCGCCGTGGGCTTCGTGGTCGGCGCGCGGGCAGGCCGGGAACGTTATGAGCAGATGAAGAAGCTGGCCCGCAAGGCGGCGGACAGCCCCGCCCTGCAGCAGCTGGCGGGCGCGGCCCAGGCCCAGGCGGGCAACCTGGCCAAGTCGGCCAAGGACAAGGCCGCGCAGCGGGTACCCGGGCTCACCGCTAAGGCGAAGAGCAAGGTCGGGGAGCGCATCCCGGGGATGGGCGCGCGGAACGCCAACGGGCACTCCCAGGCGGGCGGCACGTACACGGCCACCCCGGACGCTCCCGGGACGGGCGGGCAGCACTAGCGACACCGGCTGCGGCCCGGCCCGCTGGCGCCGGGGCAGCCGGCCCGGCCGGCCGGGCCGGCTGCCTACTCCGCCATCCTGCGCAGGCCGCCGCCACACGGCCACCCCCACGCCGGGGCGGTACCTCATGTCCAGGCACCGTCCCCGGCCAGCCGCTCGGCGATCCGGTCGTGGAAGCTCTTGCGCCGGAGTGCCTCCCCGATGTCCCTGACCACCTGGCTGAGCGGGTAGGGGATCTCGTCCTCGATCTCGGCCAGCGCGGCCTCGGTGGCCCGCCACTCCGCCGCCAGCCGGTCGGCCGCGCGCTCGGCCCGGGCCGTCAGGCACACCGTCTTGCTGCGCTGGTCGGGTCCGGGGCCGACCTCGACCCAGCCGGCTGCCCGCATCGCCGCCACCTTCTGGCTGACCGCCGAGTGGGTGAGCTGGACCGAGGCGGCCAGCTCGGTGATGGTCATGGGGCCGCGGGCCCGCAGCCGGAGCAGCTCCATGACCCAGCTGGGCTTGAACCCGCCGATCCCCGCCTCGGCGTAGACCCGGGCGATGTCGGCATCCATGGCCGCCTGCAGCAGCCGCCACGGCCGCCACCGGCTGTGCTCGGTCGGATCCGTCCTGCGCTCATCCACCCGATCATCGTAACAGCGCTTGTATAAGCACTGTTGCGGTTATATAAGCACTGTTACGATGGCTTCTCCGCGAGCGGGAGGAGACCGGGACAGTGCTTGCCGGGCGGCGCCTGCTGGCGGACCTCACCCCGCTGCGGGAGTCGGCCGCCTACCGGCGGCTGTGGGCGGGCACGACCGTGTCCTCGGCCGGCAACGCCCTCACCGCCTTCGCCCTGGTGCTCCAGGTCTACCAGCTGACCCGGTCCTCGTTCGCGGTCGGCGCCCTGGGGCTGGCCAGCATGCTGCCTACTCTGCTGATTGGCCTGCTCGGCGGGTCGCTCGCCGACCTGGTCGACCGGCGCCGCCTGGTGCTGATCACCAGCGGCGGCCTGGCGGCGGTCTCGGCGGGGCTCACCGCCGCGGCCTGGGCCGGGCTGCACCAGGTCTGGCTGCTGTACGCGCTGGCGGCGGCCCAGGCGGCGCTGAACGCCGTGGACCGGCCGACCCGCGGCACCTTCACGGCCAGCCTGCTGCGGCCCGGCCAGCTCGCCGCCGGGCTGGCCCTGGAGCGGCTCAGCTTCCAGATCGTGCTCATCACCGGGCCGGCCATCGCCGGGGTGATCGCCGCAGCCCCCGCCCTCGGGCTGCGCGCCTGTTACCTGCTCGACACGGCCAGCTTCGCGGCCGCCCTCTACGCGGTGGCCAGGCTGCCCGCGGTCCGCCCGGAGAGCGGCCTGGCCCGGCCGGGTCCCCGGGCGGTCGCCGAGGGAATGCGCTTCATCCGGCGCAGCCCCCTGCTGGCGGGCGCCTTCCTGGCCGACCTGAACGCGACCGTGTTCGGGCTGCCGGTGGCGCTGTTCCCGGCGATCAACGCGGCGCGGTTCGGCGGCAGCCCGGCCACGCTGGGCCTGTTCACCACGGCTATCGGCGTGGGCGGCCTGGCCAGCGCCGCCTGCTCCGGGCCGGTCGGGTCGGTGGCCCGGCCGGGGCGGGCCATGCTCGCGGCGGTGGCGGTGTGGGGCGCCGCCTTCGCGGGCTTCGCCGTGGCACCCGCCTTGTGGCTGGCGCTCGCGCTGCTGGCGGCCGCCGGGGCGGCCGACACCTTCACAGTGGTCTTCCGGGGCGCCATTGTCCAGACGATCACCCCCGGGCCGCTGCGCGGGCGGGTGCTGGCGGCCGACTACGTGGTCGGCGCGGGCGGCCCGCAGCTCGGGAACGTGGAGGCCGGCGCCCTGGCCTCGCTGACCTCCCCGGCGATCAGCGCGCTGGCCGGCGGGCTGATCACGGTGGCGGGCGCGGTGGTGATCGGCCTGGCCCTGCCGGCCTTCACCCGGTATCACCGGGCCCCGGCTGAGCCCGCCCCAGCAGCCGGATAGCGCGCTGGCCGCAATTCTCACCGCCCAACGGCCCGGCCGGAGGCCGTTTTGGGCCTGGTTAGACGACTACCGGAAACGGTATAACCAGCCCATGAGTCCACTATCCGGGGTACTCGGCGAAGCCTGGGGCTACTACAAGCGCTTCGCGGCCCATTTCCTGATCATCGCGTTCGCGATCTACCTGGGCGCTGCCGTCATTGCGCTGCTGCTGTCGCTGGGCGGCAGGTTCGGTGCCTTCCTCGGCTGGGTCGTCGGCATTATCGCCGCCTTCCTGGTGCAGGCCGCGCTGGTCAAGGCGGTGCAGGATGTCCGGGATGGCCGGGTGGACCTGGACCTGGGTGAGACCGTGCGGGCGGCGCTGCCCTACCTGGGCCCGGTGGCAGCCGCGTCCATCCTGGCTGGCATCGGCATTTCCATCGGGTTCATCCTGATCATCGTGCCAGGGCTGATCCTGCTGACGTTCTGGTCGCTGATCGTGCCCAGCATCGTGATCGGCGGGGAAGGGGTGTTCGCCTCGTTCAGCAAGAGCTGGCGGACGGTCCGCGGCTACGCCTGGCACGTGTTCGGCACGTATGTGCTGGTCTTCCTGATCCTCATCGTGTTCGACATCGTGCTCGGCCTCATCCTGGTGGCGCTGCCGCTGCTGGCCCGCAGCTTCATCAGCAGCATCGTGTCCGGCACCCTGGTCGCGCCGTTCCTGGCCCTGGTGGTCACGCTCGTCTACTACCGGCTGACCGCGGCCCACGGGGCAGCTGCCGAGGAGGGCAGCCCTGGCTACGGCGCCCCGGGGTACCCGCCGCCCGCCGGGGGACCTGGTTACCCGCCCCCAGCCGGGGGCGGGTACCCGCCGCCCGCGGGCGGCCCGGGCTACCCGCCGCCCGCCGGGCCCGGCTACCCGCCCCCAGCCGGGGGCGGCGGATACCCGCCGCCCGGCGACTATCCGCCGCCCGGCGGCCCCGAGTACCCGCCCCCCGCGAGCGGCCCCGGGTACCCGCCACCGAGCGGCCCGGCCAGCGCCCCGCCTGCGGGTGGCACCGCGCCGTTCCCCGCCGGCCAGGACCCGACCAACCCGGACAGCCAGGCGTGAGCCAGGCGCCGTTCCCCGCGTGAGGGCCACGCGGGGCACGGCGCGCTCCCGGCGCGGGAGCGGCCGCCTACCAGACGTCGCCGTCACGCCAGTCGCAGGTCAGCTCGCCGGTCACGTCGAGCGGCACCGACACCGGCAGGACGTAGATGGCGTCGTCATCGTCCGCCGTGCGCCGGATGCCCGACGGGGTGAGCCCCGAGGTCGGCCCCTGCCACGGCTGCCAGCCCCGCGCCGCGTAGAACTCCCGGGCCTCCTCGGTGGTCCCGAGCGCGCCCAGGTCGTAGGCACCGCGGATGATGCGCTCGACCGCCGCCATGAGTGCCGCCCCGTGCCCCCGCCCGCGCCAGGCCGCACGGACGGCGACGGCTTCCACGTACCCGGCGCGCAGCGCCCGGCCCTGGTGCACCAGCCGTCGCTGGATCACCGACGCGTGCCCGACCAGCTCAGCCCCATCCCAGGCCAGCGCGTGCATGCCGCCGAGCCCGTGCTCCCAGTCACGGTCCGTCATGTCGTCGAACACGTCGAAGAGCAGGGCCCGCGCCGCCGCGAGGGCGGGCGCATCCAGGTCAGCGGTGTGGGCGGTGCGCAGTCCAGGCATGCCTAGCATCATTCACCGGGCCGCCCCGCCCAGGCGAGCCAATAACGGCCCGGCGCGCGGGCCGCGTCACAGCAGTTCGGTCCTGACCCTCCTGGGGGGTCAGGACCGAACTGCTCCGCGATCGGCGCTCCTCCTAGCCCAGGTACTCCTTGAGCATCTGGGCGCGGCTGGGGTGGCGCAGCTTGGCCAGGGTCTTGGACTCGATCTGGCGGATCCGCTCCCGGGTGACCCCGAACTCGCGGCCGACCTCCTCCAGCGTGCGCGGGTGCCCGTCCATCAGGCCGAACCGCAGCTGGATGATCTTCTGCTCCCGCGGTGCGAGGGTGTCCAGGATCTGCTCCAGCTGGTCCTGCAGCATGATGAACGCGGCCGCCTCGATCGGCACCACCGCGTCGGCATCCTCGATGAAGTCACCGAGGTCGGAGTCTTCCTCACCGATCGGCGACTGCAGCGACACCGGCTCCTGGGCGATCCGCTGGATCTCCGCCACCCGGTCGACCGTCAGGCCCATCTCGGCGGCGATCTCGTCGGGGCTGGCCTCCCGGCCCAGGTCCTGGTGCAGCTGCCGCTGCACCCGGGCCATCTTGTTGATCGTCTCCACCATGTGCACCGGGATCCGGATAGTCCGGGCCTGGTCCGCGATGGCGCGGGTGATCGCCTGCCGGATCCACCAGGTCGCGTACGTGGAGAACTTGTAGCCCTTGGTGTAATCGAACTTCTCCACGGCGCGGATCAGGCCCAGGTTGCCCTCCTGGATCAGGTCCAGGAAGACCAGGCCCCGGCCGATGTAGCGCTTGGCGATCGACACGACCAGCCGCAGGTTGGCCTCGATGAGCCGCTGCTTGGCCCGCAGCCCGTCGGCGGCCAGCTCACCCAGCTCGGCGCGGCGCGCGTCCAGCAGCGGGAAGCCGCCCTGCAGCTTCTCCTCGGCGAACAGGCCGGCCTCGATGGACTTGGCCAGTTCCACCTCATCGTGCGCGGTCAGCAGCGGGACGCGGCCGATCTCGCGCAGGTAGATGCGGACCAGGTCCCCGGTGCCGGTCCGCTGCCCGGCGTCTGAGGAAGCGGCCCGCGGCGTGTCGGCCACCTCGTCGGGCGCGGTGTCCACGATCTCCACGCCCTCGTCGGTGAGCAGGCGCACGATATTGTCGAACGCCTCGGCCGGGACATCGGCGGCATCAAGGGCGGACGTGATGTCAGCAGCGGTCACGGTACCGCGCTCCCTGGCCCGTGCGACCAGCTCCGCCACCTGCTGCGCTGACAATTCGCCACTGGGAAGTAACGTGAGGGGCACGCGACCAGTCTGCGCTACGAAGCCTCGGTAACGGTGGCGTTAATTTTGTCACTGTCAGGTAAGTAACGCCTTTGCCGCTGTCCCGATGCGCGGCGCTGCCACTGGTCACAGCATTCACGCGGGCGACACCAGGCTCAGCCGACGACCGGTCAGCCGCCGGAACGGTCAGCCCCGGGAACGATCAGAGGGCCCCGCCGGCCTGGTAGAGCAGCGCCTTGCGCCGCTGCTCCAGGGCCACCAGGTCGCCGAACGCGCGGCTGTACTCCGGGTTCTCGGCCGGGTTGAGCCGCTGCAGCCGTGATTTCAGCGCGGTGATCTGCCGACCGACCTGCAGCGCCTCCAGCCCGGCCAGCACTTCCTCCGCGTACCGGGCGTCCGGCTCGCCGTCCTTGCGCGGCACCTCGATGCTCTCCACCGCCAGCGCGGTGATGAACTCCCTGGCCCGGTCGGTCGGGGCCGCCTCGAGGATCCGGCCCGCCCATTCCCGGGCGGCCCCGGCGCTGGCCACGCCCCCGCACGCGGCGATCAGGTCCCGGACCGACCGGTGCACCGGCACCGTGAACGCCTCGCTCATCAGGGCATCGAAGGCCGGCCCGCACAGCGCCGGGCGCTGCACGGCCAGCTTCAGCACCTGGCGCTCCAGCAGGACCACCGGGTCGGCCGTGTCGTAGCGGTAGCCCTCGCGGGGCTGCGGGACGGCCCGGCCGGCCTGGGCCCGGCCCCCCTCCCGCTGATCCCGCCCCCCCGGCCTGCCCGCCTGCCGCCCGCGGCCGGGCCGGGGGGCCGGCTCCTCGCCGCCCGCGTGCTCGCGGATCCGGGCCAGCACGAACTCCTCGTTCATGAGGCCCAGCCAGTGATCCACGCTGCCCGCGTACGTCGTACGTAGCCCCTTGTCCTTGATCCGGCCGATGATGGGCGCAGCGGCATCCAGCGCAGCGAGCCGCCCCTCGTTGGTCTCCAGGTTGTGCTTGGCGATCTCGCTGCGGATGACGAACTCATATACCGGCTGGCGCCGCGCGACCAGGTCGCGGACGGCCGCGTCGCCCTGGGCGATCCGCAGGTCGCACGGGTCCAGGCCATCCGGCTGCACGGCTACGTAGGTCTGGGTGGCGAACTGTTCCTCCAGCCCGAACGCGCGCAGTGCCGCCTTCTGCCCGGCCGCGTCGCCGTCGAAGGTGAAGATGACCTCGGCCACCTGCCAGTCGGCGTCCATCAGCAGCCGGCGCAGGATCTTGACGTGGTCCGCGCCGAACGAGGTCCCGCTGGTCGCCACGGCGGTCGGCACCCCGGCCAGGTGACAGGCCATCACATCGGTGTAGCCCTCGACGATGACCGCCTGCCGTCGCTGCGCGATGTCCCGCTTGGCCAGGTCCGCCCCGTACAGCACGGAACTCTTGTGGAACAGCGGGGTCTCTGGCGTGTTCAGGTACTTCGCGCCCTCTTCGTCCGGGTTCAGCTTCCGCGCGCCGAACGCGATCACGTCGCCGGTCAGGTCCCGGATCGGCCAGATGAGCCGGCCGCGGAACCGGTCCCGCGGGCCGCGCTGGCCCTGGATCGCCAGCCCGCCTACCAGCAGTTCCTCGTCGGTGAATCCGCGGCCGCGCAGGTGCCGGGTGAGCGCCTCCCACTCGGCGGGCGCGTACCCGACGCCGAACCGCTCCGCGTCGGCCAGGGTGAACCCGCGCTGGCCCAGGAACTCACGGGCGGGCGTGGCCGCGGGGGCGAGGAGCCGTTCGGCATAGAACTCGGCCGCGGCCTTATGGGCCTCGATCAGCCGGCGGCGCTGGCTATGCTCCCGGCCGGGCACCTGGCCGCCCTGCTCGTAGCGCAGGTCGATGCCCGCCCGCCCGGCGAGCCGCTCCACCGCCTCAACGAAGGACAGGCTGTCGATCTTCTGCACGAACTTGATGACATCGCCGCCCTCGGCACAGGAGAAGCAGTACCAGAGGCCGCGGGCGGGCGTGACGTTGAACGAGGGCGTCTTCTCGTCGTGGAACGGGCACAGTCCCTTGAGCGAGCCGCCGCCGGCGTTGCGCAGCTGGAGGTACTCCCCGACCACCTCGTCGATGGCCGACTTCTCGCGGACGAGCGCGATGTCCTCGTCGCGGATCCGGCCCGCCATGGCACCCACCGCCCTTGCCGCCGCCCGCTACCGTCGCCGCGATTCTAGTGGCCGACCCGGTCATTAGGGGCGCGCACGCGCTGGGGCGCCGGGGGCCGTCGTCTGGCCGCACAGCTAGCATCCTGGAGTGGACGGCCTGCTGGTGCTGTGGGACGTGGACCTCACCCTGCTCGACGCGGGCGGTGCGGGGGCGGCGCTGTTCCGGCGCGCGTTCACTGAGATGTTCGGCCGGCCGTTCCCGCAGGCCACCACCTCGCTGGCGGGCCGCACCGACCGGGCCATCGCGCTGGAGATCCTCACCGTGGCCGGGGTGCCCGAGCCCCGCGCCCGGCTGGGCGCCTTCCAGCGGCTCATCGCCGGGCTGGCGCCGCAGCTCGGGAAGCTGGTCGCCGAGCGCGGGAGGGTGCTGCCCGGTGCCGCCGAGGCGCTCGCGGCGCTGGCCGCGCTGGACGCCGGGCGCGTGGTCCAGTCGGTGCTGACCGGGAACATGCGGGTGACGGCCGCGGCCAAGCTGGCCGCGTTCGGCCTGGACCGGTACCTGGACCTGGCGGTCGGCGCCTACGGTGACGATCACGAGATCCGGGCCGACCTGGTGCCGCTGGCCCGGGCGGGTGCCGCGGCCGTGCACGGTGCGGACTTCGCCGGCCAGGCCACCGTGCTCATCGGGGACACGCCGCTGGACATCGAGGCCGCGCGGCTGTCCGGCGCCCGCTCGGTCGGCGTGGCCAGCGGCGGCTTCAGCCTGGCCGAGCTGGACGCCGCCGGGGCGGACGCCGTGCTGCCCGACCTGGCCGACACCGCCGGGGTGCTGGCCGCGATCGGCGTGGGCCTGACCCGCACGGGCTGACCCGCACGGGCTGACCCGCACGGGCTGACCCGCACGGGCCGGGTCCGGTTAACGCAACCGTTACGTGCTGGCACCGCCGTGAAACCGGTCCGCTGTTTACTCACATGAGACAGCGATTCGTGACAGTTGACTTTTTCGCGGAAGCGAGGCGTCATGGATTCAGCCGTGCAGTCTCTCCCGGATCAGGGCACCAACGGCGCGGCGCTGGCCGTCGCCCCGGGCCGCCCGGACGGCCACCCCGCACCCGCGGCGCCCAGCGTGTCGGGACGGGCCGCCGGCCGACGGGACCCGGTTCATCCTGGCCACGTTCGTGGACCTGACCGGGAAGCCGTGCGCCAAGCTGGTGCCCGCCTCGGCAGCGGGGATGCTGGAGACCGAGGGGGTGGGCTTCGCCGGGTACGCGGCCGGCGCCCTCGGCCAGCAGCCCAGCGAGCTGCTGCTGGAGAGCGCGGCCGCGGTGCTCGGCGACGACGCCGGCTTCCGCCCGGTCGGCTACCTGGTCGGGGTGGGCCCGCAAGACGAGGCCGCGCTGCACGCCAACCTGGCCATGCAGCAGTCGCTGGGCATCGAGACGGCCGCGGTCAGCCCGGACGTGGCCGAGAGCCTGTGGCCGGCCGCGGACTGCTCCGACTTCGCCGCGTTCGGGTACGAGCCGCGGGGCGGCTACGGGGACCCGTACCGGACCGCGCAGGCGTTCGCGGCGGCCGCCCGGCATGGCGGGGCGCGGATCCGGCAGGGCAGCGCGGCGGTGGCGGTGCGGCACAGCGGCGGCCGGGTGACCGGGGTGCTGCTGGCCGACGGCACGATGCAGGCGGCCGGCACCGTAGTCCTGGCCGCCGGGCCGTGGTCGGTGACGCTGGCCGCCCCGCTCGGCATCGGCCTGCCGATCCGGGTCTGCCGCGAGCAGATCCTGCTGGTCGCGCCGGGCCGGCCACTGGGCTCCGTCCCGGTCCTGTCCGACCTGGTCAACCTCCAGTACATCCGAACGGAACCGTCCGGGGAACTGCTCTGCGGCAACAGCGACCTGCACACGCTGGAACTGGCTGACCCGGACGACTACCGGAACAGTGCCGACCCCGGCACCGTGGAGACGGCGGCGGCCAAGCTGGCCCGCCGGTTCCCCGGGCTGCCCGACGCGGCCGTGGCCTCCAGCTACGCGGGCTGCTACGACGCGACCCCGGATTTCAACCCGGTCATCTCGCTGACCGGGGTGGCCGGGCTGGTGGTGGCGGCCGGGTTCAGCGGCCACGGCTTCAAGATCTCCCCCGCGGTCGGCGAGCTGATCGCGGACCTGGTGTGCACCGGGTCCAGTAACGACCCCGCCGTGCCAGACCGTGACTTCCGGCTGAGCCGGTTCGCCGAGGACGACCCCCTGTCCAGCCCGCACCCGTACGCCGGAGCCGGCCAGCTGCGTTGAGCTGATCCGGGCCAGCATTCGCTGGCGGGGCGGGGCGCGGGGGCCACCCTCGGGCCAGCCCGGCCACAGGGCCCTGACCAGGTGTGACCTTGTGCCCTGTCCGTTATCTCCGGCGGGACGGTAGCTTGACTGCATGCAAGGCCGCCATCAGGCAACCGATTAATCCCGGGGGGGCGCGCGATGCTCAAGCGGATCCTCCTCGCCCTGGACAGCTCCGAATCTGGCCAGGTCGCGCTCAGTTTCGCCATGTCGCTGACCGGTCCCGACACAGCCGTCCGGGTGCTGCACATCAACGAGTTCGAGCTCGGCGGCCGCGGGCTGACCGTGGAGACGGCCGAGGAGGCCATCTCGCTGGTCCGCGACGCGGTCGGCCAGCTCCAGGAGTGCGGCATCCCGGCGACCGGCCTGGCCTCGGTCTCCAGCTGCTTCGGGATCGCCGACTACATCTCCGCCGAGGCGGAGCGCTGGTCCGCGGACGCCATCGTGCTCGGGTCCTGCCGCCGCCGTGGCTGGCGCCGGATGCTCAGCCAGGGCATCAGGGAGCGGCTGCTCCGGCTCACCTGCCTGCCGGTGCTCACCGCGCCCGCGCCGCTCCGCGTCGCCACATCGCAGCTGGCGGCCGAGGCGGGCGGCGATGCCGCCAGCGGGCGGCGCCCGCTCAGCCAGCCTCCGCGCTGAACACGGTGACCGACAGGAACCGGATCGGCAGCTCGATGAGCTGCGTCGGGCCGTGCGGGATGTCCCCCTCGAACTGCAGGGTGTCCCCCGGTTCCATCAGGTAGTTCTGGGTGCCGTAGCTGTACTCCAGCTTCCCGTCCAGCATGTAGAGGATCTCGATGCCGGGGTGCTGGAAGATCGGGAACACCTCGGTTGGCTCGGTGAGCGAGACGAGCAGCGGCTCGGCCCGCTTGTGCGGCCCGCGCAGGCTGCCGAGCAGCTGGTAGCTGTGGCCGGCCCGGGTGCCCTGCCGGACGATCTCCGGGCCGCTGCCCGCCTTGACGAAGACCGCGTCGCGCTCCTCGGCCAGTCCGCGGAACAGTGATGTCACCGGCATGTCCAGGGCGGCGGCCAGCCGCTCGATGGTGGACAGGCTGGGCGAGGTCTGGGCGTTCTCGATCTTGGAGAGCATGCCCTTGGAGATGCCGGACCGCTCCGCCAGTTGCCCGACGCCCAGCCCCAGTTCCTTGCGCCGGCTCCGCACATGGTTGCCGATGACCCAGGACAGC
Source organism: uncultured Actinomycetes bacterium (assembly GCA_963829725.1). GTDB lineage: Bacteria > Actinomycetota > Actinomycetes > Streptosporangiales > Streptosporangiaceae > RYN-230. The sequence goes on from CAWHJW010000010.1 coordinate 192,115, forward strand.
TGGCTGGCCGGGACACCGTGGTCCTCCGGTCCGGCCGCGCTCCTGCCCGTCATGCCAGCCAAGATATTGCACTGCCCCGGAGCGGCCGTTGCGGCGGGGCGTGATGGGCGGTCCGGCGGCGCGGAACCCACGATTTCATCGGCCCGTAACAGGCCCTTACGGCACAGAAACCACCGGCTGTTTCCTGTGATGCAACATCGTTGATCAAGAGCCAAGATGCCCGCGTGCCGCGTGGCGCGCCGGGTGCTCCGGCACCAGCACGGCGGAGGAGAAGAGGCGATGAGCACAAGCTCGGACGGGCCGACCGTGGACATCGAGACGTCACTGCATCGCGGCAGGAACTGGTGGGGGGCGTTCGTCATCGGGCTGGCCGGGACCATCCTGGTGACGGGCATCGTCCCGTTCGCCGCCCAGTCGATGGGCGCCGCGTCAGTGCCCGCCATCACCCTGGTCGTGCTGATCGGCCTGGTGCTGTGCTTCTGCATGGCCGAACTGGCCGCACTGCTGCCGCACCGGGCCGGCGGCCTGCCCTCGTACGCATACGACAGCTACAAGCCGCTGGGCGAGACCACCGCCCGGCATGCCGGCGGCCTGTCCGGCTGGGGTTACTGGCTGGGCTGGTTCCCGGTCGCGCCGATCAACATGATCCTGGCCGCCGGGTATATCGCGGTCCTGGCCCATGCCGCTGGGTAAGAGCCTGCTGCCGGTGTTCAAGCCGTCCAGCTTCCACTGGTCCAACCTGGCCGGGTTCCACTACGCCGACCCGAAGACCGCCGGGGTCACGTTCTTCCTGGCCTGGATCTTCGTGATCTCGTGGAACGCCGTCGCCATGGAGGCGGCCGCCTGCTACGTCGGCGAGTGCCGCGACCCGCACCGGGACGCCAAGATCGCGCTGACCGCGGAGGGCCTGTACGGGGTGTTCGTGTACATCGGCACCGCGGTGGTGTTCATCGGCGTGCTCGGCGCCTCGCTCAAGACCTTCGACCCGCTGACCCTCTACACCAGCTTCGCGGACCACATCTTCGGCAGCGCCCCCTGGGTGCAATACCTGATCGGGATCCCGCTGGTGTTCGCGTTGCTGCTGTCCGTGCTCAACGCCATCATGGGCGTCGGCCGCTCGCTGTTCCAGGCGGCCGAGGACCGGATGCTGCCCCGCTGGTTCGCGCACAAGAACAGCCACCACGCCCCGGACCGGGCCATGCTGTTCAACCTGGTGTGCTCCATGGTGGTGGCCCTGCTCGGCTCCCCGGTCCGGATCTGCATCTTCTCCAACGTCGGCTATCTGCTGGCCATCGTGGTCGCCCTGGTCGGGTACTTCCTGATGCGCCAGTTCCAGGCCGACCCGGGTGGGGCCGTTCCGGATGCCGGGCTGGTTCCGCTGGCTGGCCCTGGCCTGCGGGCTCTTCCTGGCCTTCGACTACTTCGTGGGCGGCTGGAACGCCCCGGAGATCGTGGTCGGCCCGGGCGAGTCGCACATCCTGTACATCCTGGGGATCGTGGTCCTCGCCGCCTACCTGCCGCTCTACTTCTGGCGCAAGCTCACCGACAAGCGGCGCGGCGTGGCCGCCCCGGAACTGGCCACGGTGCTGGCGGCCGAGCCGGCCGGCGCACCCGCGGCTGCGCTGGAGCCGGAAGGATGACCGTCATGCCTGCTCTCCTGGAACGCGCCAGCGCGCCGCTGCACCGGGCCGGGCGGCTGCTGCCCAGCCGCCGCCGCTGGGACGCCCAGCCCACCGACCCGGCGGCCGTGCTCATCGCCTCCACCGGGGAGCCGATCCCGCAGGCCGCGGTCAGCCGGGCCGCCGCCCTCAGCGGCGGCCAGCCGGTGGCGGTGGTCAGCATCGCCCGGATCTATGGTTCCGCCCTGGGGCTGCCCAACCCGGGCCTGCTGCCCACCCAGCGCGAGCTGAGCGACCAGCGGGACCGGGTCGGCCGGGCCCTGGGCGCCCTGAAACGGGCCGGGCTGCCGGCCTTCGGCCAGGTCGCCGCGACCCGGCGGCCGGGCCGGACCATCGCCAAGGCGGCCAGGGCCCACGGGGCGCGGTACGTCATCCTGGTGGCGCCGAGCCAGGCCCGGTGGCGCCGGGCGGTGGAAGGCAACCTGGTCCGCGAGATCGGCCGCCGCCTCTCCCCGGCCACCACCGTGGAGGCGGTGATCACCATCCCGGCGAAGCCGTGATCACCATGAGACAGCTCCCGGGGTGTGCGGCCGCCCCGCGACGGGTAACCCTGCCGTGGAGGGGACACCATGTCAACACAGGCGGCCACATATCCCGGCCAGCACCGCCGGCTGGCCGACTTCGAGGCGCTGAGCTTCGATTGTTACGGCACGCTGATCGACTGGGAGGCCGGCATCGCCGCGGTGCTGGGGCCGTGGGCCCGGTCCCGCGGCCTCGGCCTGGATGAGCAGGCGCTGCTGGAGACGTACGCGGGCGAGGAAGCCCGCGCCGAGCGGGAGCACCCGGCTGCGCTGTACCCCGACATCCTGGCCCGGAGCTTCCGCGCCCTGGGCGCGCGGGTCGGCGCGGAGGTCACCGACGCGGACGCCCAGGCACTGGCCGCCTCGGTGCCGGACTGGCCCGCCTTCCCGGACTCCCCGGCGGCGCTGGCTGAGCTGAGCCGCCACTACCAGCTGATCATCCTGTCCAACGTAGACCGCCAGTCGTTCGCCGCCAGCAACGAGCGGCTGGGCGTGACGTTCGAGGCCGTGGTCACGGCCGATGAAGTCGGCAGTTACAAGCCGGCCCAGGCAAACTTCGACGCCCTGCTGGGCACGCTGGCCGGGCTGCGGATCAGCGGCAGCAAGCTGCTGCACGTGGCCCAGAGCCTGTTCCACGATCACGTGCCGGCTCAAGAAGGCCGGGCTGCCGACGGTGTGGATCAACCGCCGCCACGACCGGCCCGGATGGGGGGCTACACCGCCGCCGCCGGCGCCCGTCCAGCCCGACTGGGAGTTCCCCTCCATGCAGGCCTTCGCCGCCGCCGTGGCCGCCGAGGCCCGCTCCTGTCCCTGAGCGCCTGCCGGGTGTCAGCCGCCGATCTGCTTGCGCAGACCATCTCACACGGTCGAGCGTTCGGCCCGGTCCCTGATCCCGCGCAGCATCTTCTGGCTCATCAAGAAGCTGACCGCTTCGGTGGGCTCGACGAGGAGCCTGGCCCACGGCCGGGTGTAGGCGTATCGCTCCCGCACCAGCAGCCGTGTTGTCCCAGGCAGGCCCTCCAAGAGAACGAACGCCCAGGTGAAGTCATAGGGGGGCGCCATTTTCCCCATAGGCACACCACCGCGCAGGACCAGTGATCGCTCTTTGTCCACCAGTGCTACGGCGAGGGGGACCTGCGGAGCCAGGCTGATCTGGTCGCCGACCCGTACATCCTGCCACCCGGGCACGATCTGGGCCGCGCTGTGAATGTCGCAGCCAGCGAGGTTTTCGAGGAAGTCGTAGCTGTAGAAGCCGCCACGGCCCTGCCCCATCTGGGCGATCCACGGCCACACCTGGATGGCTGGCGCGCCGACCGTGATTGCGCGGGTAGCAATCAGGTCAGGGTCCGTGATGAGGTCATCGCCTGGCAGCGGCCCGGCGGCCTCCCGGGCAGTCGTGCCCCACCCGAGCTGCCAGCGCCTCGCCAGCACAATGCCAGCGGCCGCGGCGGCTCCCATGGCGGCTACCCGCACGACATTCCGACGTCTCATCAGATTCCCCGCTTTAGTCGGCCCGGCCTGCCACCTTGACACTCCCCCACGCTCCGCAGCACTGCTGCTGGCCGCGATTTTTAGCCGCGATGCGGGACTGTTTCCGGACAGTACCGGAAACGCGGGGCCTGTCGGCGGCTGCGTCAGCACAAACGCCGGCCAGGAGAGGAGCGCACGGGCGGTGGGCTCAGCCGCGGCGGCCACAAAGCAGCAAACTTTCCCGGCATTCCGGGCAAATCTCCCGGCACATGTGAACCATCGGCGCAAAGTGACCGCAGGCCATCAGCTCGCCGAACTGGCCGCCCGGCCCGATGCCGGCAACATCCGGCTCCCCGCCGACGCCATCGCGGCACTGGACCACTCCCCCGGCCACCGCTGGCGCCCAGCGGCTGGCGGCCTGACCCCCAAGGCCGCCCGCCCGGGTGACCCGGTTCGACCGGGCCCGGCGGCTCCCGCAGCGCCAGGCCGCCGCCGGTGAACCCGGCCACCTGGCGGCCCTGGGGGCGCGGATCCCCCGCCACGGCACCAGACCGTAACCGCATGTGACAAGCCCGTGAAATTGCCGGGCGAAAGCACCCAGCAGGCCGCGGCAGGGACCAGCATCACCGGGCTTTATCTCCATTTTCCCTGATGAAAGCGGGACAGCCCGGTATGGTGTCCACGGCTATAGACGTATCTCCAGGAGCGACTGCATGGCTATCGGTGGGGGGCGCGGCCGGTATTCACCGCGTTACGGCGGGGCACCTTCCGGGCATTATGTGACACGCCGATCACGCCATGCAATCCCGCTTAGGCCTGGCCGCCCCCGGCCGGCCCAATCCCGCTCGAGGGAGCCGCTCGCGTGCAGCGGCAGGAGACTTTCCATTGCCCCCGACACGAGAGAACATCGATGAGATCTACGTCGCCGAGGCATCCCAGGCATGCGCACCACGCGCAGCCTGACACGACGGCCGGGGCCGCCGGGTCGAAGGACAGCCCGCCCGCGCCGCCCCGGCGCCGGCGGGCCCGCTTCCTGGCTATCGTGCTGCCCGCCACCGGGCTGCTGGTCGCGGCCGCACTGGTCGGGACGGACATGGCCGGGCATACCGTACATATTGCCGCCGACGCCGGGCACCAGGCCGGAAAGGCCGCCGTGAAAGCCCTGGCCGCTAGCCCGAGCTGCTGCCTTTCGTCAGCCATTAGCAGCGCATCACCCAGTTCCTCCTCTGCTTCCAGGCACCATGCCGCTGCAGTCAAGAAAAAGGCGGCCAGCAAGGCGACCCCGGCCGCCAGCACGAATAGTGCGGCGAGCAGCGGCTCCGGAGCGCCCGGCGCAGTGCCCGGCTGGCGAGAGGTGTACAGCACGGACTTCCCCGGCAACAGCCTGCAGGCAGGCTGGGATGCCTACAACGGTCAGCCGGGCGGCGACGCTTTTGGCGCCTGGCAGCCGTCCAACGTGTCCGTCAGCGGCGGGGCGCTGCACCTCACGGCGACATCGTCGGCCCAGGGCGGGCTCGCGTACTACGGCAACCCGATGACCTACGGCATGTACCTGGTCCGGATGAAGGGCGACTCCGAGCCGGGCCTGGCCATCAACAACCTGGCTATCCTCTGGCCCGCCGCGCAGAACACCTGGCCGCCCGAGGTGGACTTCTTCCAGGATCTGGGCGGCAGCCGGCAGAGTTTCTCGGCCAGCCTGCACGCAGGCCCGGACGGTAATGGCAGCTGCTGCGTGGTCGCCAGCCCGACCGTGAATAACGACGGCACGCAGTGGCACACCTACGGCGTCGAATGGACGCCAACCTCGCTCACCTACACGATCGACGGGCGGGCGTGGGCCACGATGTACCGCAGCCAGCTGCCGTCGCCGGGCCAGTGGCCCACTATCCCGATGAACCTCACCCTGCAGTCCCAGAACCAGGGTTCGGCCCAGCCGAACGGCCGGATTGAGACGATGACCGTGGCCTGGGTCGCTGAGTACGCCATGAACGGCTAATGGCGCTGGCCAGGCTCCGGCGTGGCCAGCCGCCGCTGGGCGGGCAGGCCGGCACCGCGCCGGAGCCCAGCGGCGGCCCGGGCCGCTCCTGGCGATCACTCGTCTACGGCCTGATGATCGGGCCCGGGCCCGTGACGCCCAGGCATAGACTGACCTGCGGCCCAGGTCGGAGCGGAACCTGGGGCAAATCCCCCTGGGACGGTGCCGTGATGACCCGTGACCATGCCGAAGTCGATCTCGGACTACTCGCCGGGGTGACCGACCGGGGCCTGCGGCATGAGCAGAACGAGGACGCGATGGAAATCGCCGTCGCGGACAGCGGGGCCGGGCCGGTTCCGCTGGCCGTGGTCTGCGACGGCGTATCCACCTCGGCCCGCCCGGCGGAGGCGTCGCTGGCCGCCGCGCAGGCCGCCATGGCCGTGCTGCGCAGCGCGGCGGACTCCGGTGGCGACCTGGCGCAGGCGTCGGCCGAGGCGGTGCGGGTCGCGGGCCAGGCGGTGGCCGGGCTGACCGAGACGCCCGGCAGCATCCCGTCGGCCACCTTCGTGTCCGCCACGGTCACGGACACGACCGTGACCCTGTGCTGGCTGGGTGACAGCCGGGCCTACTGGCTCGGCACCCGCCCGGAGTCCGCGTCCCAGCAGCTCACCACCGACGACTCGCTCGCCCAGGAGATGGTCCGGGCCGGCCTGCTGGAGGAGGACGAGGCACTGGAATCGCCGCACGCCCACGTGGTGACCCGCTGGATCGGCTCACCTCCCGCGGAGACGGCGCCGCATCTGGCCACGTTCGACCCGGGCACCCCCGGCGTGCTGCTGCTCTGCTCGGACGGGCTGTGGAACTACCAGCCCGAGGCGGACGAACTGGCCGCCCTGGCCCTCCCGGACGCCCTCACCGACCCGCTGGGCGCGTCAAAGACCCTGGTCAACTTCGCGATCAAGGCCGGCGGCCGGGACAATATCACCGTGGTGCTGATCCCCTTTCCCCCGCAGCGATCCGCGTCGGCAGGCTGACTCCCCGGCTCACTCGCCGTCCAGCAAGCCGCGCAGCGGCACGGAAGGGTCGGCCAGCCGGGCCGGGTCCACCGCGCGGCCCGCGTACGCCGGCCCGGATCAGGTCCTGGATGTCGCTGGTCACGTCCCACACGTTGACATTCATGCCGGCCACCACCCGGCCACCGTCCAGCCAGAACGCGATGAACTCCAGGGCATCCCTGTCGCCCCGGTACATGACCTGGTCGTAGGTCCCCGGCTCGGGCAGCCCGGAGCACTCCATGCCCAGCTCGTACTGGTCACTGAAGAAGTACGGCACCCGGTCGTAGGACACCGGCTGGCCGAGCATGGACCGGGCCGCGGCCGGGCCGCCGTTCAGCGCGTTGGCCCAGTGCTCCACCCGGACCCGGCGGCCCAGCAGCGGGTGCGCCATGTTGGCCACGTCCCCTGCGGCGAAGATATCCGGGTCGGAGGTGCGCAGCGCGGCGTCGGTCAGCACCCCGTTGGACACCTCCAGGCCGGCCGCCTCGGCCAGCCCCACCGCCGGCGCGGCCCCGATGGCCACCACGACCACGTCGGCGGGCAGTTCGGCGCCGCTGGAGGTGACCACCCCGGCGACCCGCCCGTCCCGGCCGCGCAGTTCGCTGGCCCCGTCACCGAACCGGAATTCCACCCCGTGCGCGCGGTGCAGCCCCGCGAACACCTCACCGAGTTCCGGGCCGACCGCCCGGTGCAGCGGGGTCGGCTCCGGCTCCAGCACGGTCACCGCGCAGCCCTTCTCCCGGGCCGCGGCGGCGACCTCCAGGCCGATCCAGCCGCCGCCCACGATGACCACCCGGGAGTCCTCACCGGGCGGCACGGCCAGCGCGGTGGCCAGCGCTTCCGAGTCGGCGGCGGTGCGCAGGTAGTGCACGCCGTCCAGGTCGTTCCCGGCCACGTTCAGCCGGCGTGGCTGGGCGCCGGTGGCCAGCAGCAGCCGGTCGTAGGGGATGCTGGCCCCGCCTCCCACCGCCGGCCCGCCGTCCACCGCGACCTGCTTCGCCGTCCGGTCGATCGCGGTGGCCGTCACCCCCAGCCGCAGGTCCACCCCGTTCGTGGCGTACCAGTGCTCCTCGTGCACGTACAGCGAGGACTTGTCGGCCTTGCCCAGCAGGTACCCCTTGGACAGCGGCGGCCGTTCATAGGGCCGCTCCAGCTCGGTCCCGAGCAGCACGATGGCCCCGGTGAAACCCTCCTCGCGCAGCGTCTCGGCGGCCTTGGCACCGGCCACGCTGGCTCCGATGATCACGTAAGCGGCTTCTTCGGGCATCGTGACTCCTTATCGGCAGAGCCGCCCATGCCAGGCGACCGCAGACGTGTCAGTAAGCGAGGCCACCTGATCTACCACAACCCGCAGCCGGTCCGTGTCGGAACCCGCCGCCAGGTACCCGGGACGCACTGCCGGGTCCAGCGTGCCCGGGGCGCCCATCCGGACGGCTGCCGCCAGTTCCATGATCAGTTCCCGCTCCCTGGCCTGCGCCTCGGCGGCGCCCTCCCGGCTCATCACGTAGGAGGCGGTGACCCCCTTGAGCAGTGCGCACTCCAGCCGCTGCCGCCGGGGCACCACCAGGTCGGCGGCGTAGCGGGTCAGCGGCCGCCCATCGGAGGCGGCCAGCGTGGCGGCGTGCGCCGCCCCGCACAGCCGCCCGATCAGCTCGCTGGTCAGGTTCTTCAGCGCGGCCAGGGAGCGCGGGCCGCCGTCGAAGCTGGCCGGCCAGCACGGCAGCGCGAGCAGGCCGTCGAACACCTCGGAGAGTTCCGCCACGGTCACCGAGCCTGGGGCGCAGTACTCGGCGGCAGTCAGCTTCACGACCGCGGTTCGTTCGGCATGATCGGACAGTGCGCGCAGCGTGATCAATCCGGCCTGCAGCCCGTCCTCCAGATCGTGCACCGAATAGGCCACATCGTCAGCCCAGTCCATGACCTGGGCCTCCAGGCAGGGATGGCCCGGGGGCGCCCCATCCCGGATCCACGCGAACGCCGCCGCGTCGTCGGCGTAGGCGTTGTACTTGGCCAGCCCGGGCCCGGCCAGCCAGGGGTACTTGAGGGTGGCGTCAAGGGTGGCCCGGGTCAGGTTGAGCCCGGCGCCCGGCACCTTGGGCTCCAGCCGGGTCAGCAGCCGCAGGCTCTGCGCGTTCCCCTCGAACCCGCCGCAGTGCGCGGCCACCTCGTCCAGGGCTGACTCGCCGTTGTGCCCGAACGGCGGGTGCCCCAGGTCGTGGGCGAGGCAGGCGGCGTCCACCAGGTCCGGGTCGCAGCCCAGGGCCGCGCCCAGTTCCCGGCCGATCTGGGCGCACTCCAGCGAGTGGGTCAGCCGGGTCCGCGGGAAGTCCCCGGCGTCCACCGCGACGACCTGGGTCTTCGCGGCCAGCCGGCGCAGCGCAGAGGTGTGCAGCACCCGGGCCCGGTCCCGCTCGAACGCTCCGCGGCCGAACCTGGCCTGGTCGAAGCCGGCCACCGCGGCCCGCTTGGGCGGCTCAGCCGCCCAGCGGGCCGTGGCATGCTCGTCGTAACCCGGATACTGCGCCGTCACCTGCTGTCGCTGCCGCCTGAGGACTCGAGGACCACCGCGCGGCCAGCCTCCAGCCGGGCGACTGGCACCCGGAACGGGGAGCAGGACACGTAGTTCAGCCCGACCTGGTGGAAGAAGTGCACCGAGTCGGGGTCGCCGCCGTGCTCGCCGCAGACGCCCAGCTCCAGCCCGGGCCGGGTCGCGCGGCCTTCCTCGCAAGCGATGCGGACCATCCGGCCCACCCCGTCCGGGTCGATGGTCTCAAACGGGGACACGCCGAAGATGCCCAGCTCGATGTACCGGCTGAAGAACGCGCCTTCCACGTCGTCACGGGAGAAGCCCCAGGTCATCTGGGTCAGGTCGTTGGTGCCGAAGGAGAAGAACTCGGCCGACTTGGCGATCTCACCGGCGATCATCGCGGCCCGCGGCACCTCGATCATCGTGCCGATCATGGTGTGCACGTGGGTGCCGGTCTCCTCCCCGACCTCAGCCAGTGCCTTGGCGGTGGCGTCCCGGGCGATCTCCATCTCCTGGACCGACGCGGTCAGCGGGATCATGACCTCCGGCCGCGGGTCCTTGCCTGCCTTCTTCAGGTCCGCCGCGGCGTGCGCGATGGCCCTGACCTGCATATCCAGCAGGCCGGGGATAACCAGGACGAGCCGGACACCGCGCAGGCCGAGCATCGGGTTCTGCTCGTGCAGCAGGCGCACCGCCTCCAGGAGCTTGCGGTCCTGCTCGGTCGCGTTGTCCCCGGCCAGGGCGACCTTTACCGACATATCGGTGAGGTCGGGAAGGAACTCGTGCAGCGGCGGGTCGATCAGCCGGATGGTGACCGGCAGCCCGTCCATGGCCTCGAGGATCTCCACGAAGTCGCCGCGCTGCAGCGGCTCGAGCGCGTCCAGCGCGGCCTTCCGGCCCGCCTCGTCCTCGGCCAGAATGAGCCGCTCCACCAGCTGGCGGCGCTCGCCGAGGAACATGTGCTCGGTGCGGACCAGGCCAACCCCACCCGCGCCGAACCGGCGGGCCCGGGCGCAGTCGTCGCCGGTGTCCGCGTTGGCGTGCACGCCGAGGCGGCGCCGCTCGTCGGCGTGCCTCATGATCCGGTCCACGGCCTTGACCAGGTCGTCCGCGTCCGCGTCGAGCCCGCCCTCGAAGTACTGCACGACCGGGGAGGCGGCGACCGGTACCTCACCGAGGTAGACCGTGCCGCTGGTGCCGTCGATGGACAGCACGTCGCCCTCGGTGATGACCACGCCGTCCGGCGCGGTGAACCGCCCGGCCTTTGTGTCCACCTCGAGTTCCTCGGCACCGCAGACGCAGGTCTTGCCCATGCCGCGGGCCACTACCGCGGCGTGGCTGGTCTTGCCGCCACGGCTGGTCAGGATGCCCTTGGCGGCGATCATCCCATGCAGGTCGTCCGGGTTGGTCTCGCGGCGGACCAGGATGACCGCCTCTCCGGCGGCGGCCCGCTCGACGGCCTTGGCCGAGTCGAACACGGCCTTGCCGACCGCGGCGCCCGGGGACGCGCTGACCCCCTTGGCGATCCGCTTCGGCTTCTGGCTGAGGTCGAACCGGGGGAACATCAGCTGGGCGAGCTGGTCCCCGGTGACCCGGGTCAGCGCCTCGTCCATGTCGATGAGGCCCTGGTCAACCAGCTGGGTGGCGATCCGGAACGCGGCGCCCGCGGTGCGCTTGCCCACCCGGGTCTGCAGCATCCACAGCTTGCCGCGCTCGATGGTGAACTCGATGTCGCACAGGTCCTGGTAGTGGTTCTCCAGGGTCCGCATGATGTCCATCAGCTGCGCGTAGCACGCGCTGTTGATCTGCTCCAGGTCCTGCAGCGGCACGGTGTTCCTGATCCCCGCGACCACGTCCTCGCCCTGGGCGTTCTGCAGGTAGTCGCCGTAGACGCCCTGCTGGCCGCTGCCCGGGTCCCGGGTGAAAGCGACCCCGGTGCCGGAGTCCATGCCCAGGTTGCCGAACACCATGGCCACGATGTTCACCGCGGTGCCGAGGTCAGCCGGGATCCGCTCCTGGCGGCGGTACAGGATGGCCCGGTCCGCGTTCCACGAGCTGAACACCGCGAGGACCGCCATGTCCATCTGCTCCCGCGGGTCCTGCGGGAAGTCGCGGCCCGCGTGCTCGCGGACGATCTTCTTGTAACTGTCCACGATCCCGCGCAGGTCATCGGCGTTCAGGTCGAGGTCGTTCTTGGTGCCCTTGGCCTGCTTGGCGGAGTCCAGCACGTGCTCGAACGCCTCGCCCTCGATGTCGAGCACGGTCTTGCCGAACATCTGGATCAGCCGGCGGTAGGCGTCCCAGGCGAACCGGTCGTTACCGGCCTGCTTGGCCAGGCCGTGGACGGACTCATCGGACAGGCCGATGTTCAGCACCGTCTCCATCATGCCGGGCATGGAGAACTTCCCCCCGGAGCGGACGCTGACCAGCAGCGGGTCGTCCGCGTCGCCCAGCTGGCGGCCCATCTTCTCTTCCAATTGGCGAAGGTGCTCGCTCACCTCGGCGTCGAGGCTGTCGGGGACGGTGCCTTCCTCCAGGTACTGGCGGCAGGCCTCGGTGGTGATGATGAAACCGGGCGGAACGGGCAGGCCGAGATTCGTCATCTCAGCCAGGTTGGCTCCCTTGCCGCCCAGCAGGTCCTTGAGGTCCTTGTTCCCCTCGGTGAAGTCATACACGAGCTTCGGCACTGAAATGCTCTCCTCATGATGCCGCCGGCGAGATCCCGCGGCATGGACGCTGCGGCGGCGTGGATAATGACGGCCTATTCGGCCCGGTGGTTCGACTCTACCGAGCACGGGTCTAGAACGCACCCGATGGGGACGCCAGCGGGGCGCAACGGCCCTGGCGGGCCAGAAGTTCTCCTGCGGGCCAGGTGGCAGCCGCCTGCAGGCCTGGCCGGGAGATATGCGGTGAGTTGTGATCCGTGGGCGGTTCCAACTCACCGCGCTCCCGGCGCGGACGGCCGCGCGGTGCGCGGAGGCCGCTGGGGCGGTCACGAGTCACGGCGTTACGGCCGCCGGGCAGGATGGGGGCGTGGCGCCGGCGGAGGGAGGCGTGCCGGTGGGTGAGACGGTGATCGGGCTGCTGCACCCGGGCGAGATGGGGGCGGCGGTGGGCGGCTGCCTGGCGGGCCGCGGGCACCGGGTGCTCTGGGTGCCAGCCGGGCGCAGTGCCGCCACGGCCAGGCGCGCCGCGGCAGCCGGGCTGGAGGCGGTGGACTCGGTCGCGGTCCTGGCCGCCGCCGCGGACGTCCTCGTGTCGGTCTGCCCGCCGCACGCGGCGCTGGCGACCGCCCGCGCAGTGGCCGCCGCGGCCCGCTTTCCCGGCATCTACCTGGACGCCAATGCCATCTCCCCGGGCACCGCGCGGGAGGTGCGCGCGGTCGCCGGGGCCGCCGGCGCCAGCTACGTGGACGGCGGGATCATCGGCTCCCCGCCGGATCCGGCGGCGCCGGGCCGCAGCCGGCTGTACCTCTCCGGTGAGCGCGCCGCCGAGGTGGGTGCGCTGTTCGCCGGGACGGCACTGGACGCCCGCGTCATCGATGGGCCGCCGGAAGCCGCCTCCGCGGTCAAGATGGCCTACGCCGGGTGGACCAAGGGCAGCGCCGCGCTGATCCTGGCCGTGCGGGCGCTGGCCCGGGCCGAGGGGGTCGAGGAGGCCCTGCTCGCCGAGTGGGCGCTGTCCCAGCCGGGCCTGCCCGGGCAGCACGCCGCCGCCAGCCGGTCGGCGGCGGCCAAGGGGTGGCGCTGGACCGGGGAAATGGAGGAGATCGCGGCCAGCATGGCCGCGGACGGCCTGCCCGGCGGCTTCCACCAGGCCGCCGCCGAGGTCTTCGGCCGGATCGCACGCGGCGATGACGCCCTGACGCCGGCGGAACCGGCCGCCGCCGCCCCCCGCGGCGGCACCGAGCCGCACGATCAGGCCGACGTTCACTGGCCAGGTAAGTGATTCTTTACCTGCCAGCCAGCAACGGTCGGCCGGGGCTGGAGCGTCTCTAGTGCATACGGGGCGCGCCTAGCCGGGTCGGGGGCCGGGTCGGGGGCCGGCTAGGCGCGGAGGGGCCGGCCAGCAGGAAGCGGGTCAGCAGCCGGGGAGGCGGTGCGGGTCAGCAGCCGGGCAGCCGCCCGGCCAGGTAGTCGGGCAGGCTGTCGATGCCCACCCGGTCCTGCTGCATCGAGTCGCGGTCCCGGACCGTCACCGCCTGGTCGGTGAGGGTGTCGAAGTCCACCGTCACGCAGAACGGGGTGCCGATCTCGTCCTGCCGCCGGTACCGGCGCCCGATGGCGCTGGCGTCGTCGAAGTCGGTATTCCACCGCTGCCGCAGCCGGGCGGCCAGGTCGCGGGCCTTGGGCGACAGGTCGGCGTTGCGGGACAGCGGCAGCACGGCCACCTTGACCGGGGCCAGCCGCGGGTCGAGCCGGAGCACGGTGCGCTTCTCCAGCTTGCCCTTGGCATCCGGCGCCTCGTCCTCGGCGTAGGCGTCCATCAGGAACATGAGCATGGACCGGTCAACCCCGGCCGCGGGCTCGATGACGTACGGCACAAACCGCTCCCCGGAGTCCTGGTCCAGGTAGGACAGGTCCTGGCCAGAGTGCTTGGCGTGCACGCTCAGGTCGTAATCGGTCCGGTTGGCGATGCCTTCCAGCTCGCCCCACTCGGAGCCGGCGAAGTCGTACCGGTACTCGATGTCCACGGTGCGCTTGGAGTAGTGCGACCGCTTGTCCGCCGGGTGCTCGTAGAGCCGCAGGTTGTCCTTGCGCACGCCGAGGTCGGTGTACCAGCCGAAGCGGGTCTCGATCCAGCGGTCGTGCCACTCCTCGTCGGTGCCCGGCTTGACGAAGAATTCCATCTCCATCTGCTCGAACTCGCGGGTGCGGAAGATGAAGTTGCCCGGGGTGATCTCGTTCCGGAACGACTTGCCGATCTGGCCGATGCCGAACGGGACCTTCTTGCGTGAGGTCTGCAGCACGTTGCGGAAGTTGATGAAAATGCCCTGCGCGGTCTCCGGCCGCAGGTAGGCCAGCCCGGACTCCCCGCCCGCCTCCCCTTCCCGCTCCACTGCCCCGAGGAAGGTGCGCAGCAGCCCGTTGAACATGCGCGGCTCGGTGAACGCACCCCGGGTCCCGCAGTGCGGGCAGGCAATGTCGGCCAGGCCGCTGGCCGGCGGGTGGCCGTGCTTCTCCTGGTACGCCTCGATCAGGTGGTCCGCGCGGAACCGCCGGTGACAAGACTGGCACTCGGTCAGCGGGTCCACGAACTCGGTGACGTGGCCGCTGGCCTCCCAGACCTCGCGGGCCAGGATGACCGAGGAGTCCAGGCCGACGATGTCGTCTCGCTCCTGGATCATGGACCGCCACCACTGGCGCTTGATGTTGTTCTTCATCTCCACGCCCAGCGGGCCATAGTCCCAGGAGGCGCGCAGCCCCCCGTAGATCTCACTGGACGGGAAGACGAAGCCCCGGCGCTTGCAGAGGCTGACGATCGTTTCCATGCGGTCATTGCGGGCCATCAGGACTCCATCCGGCTGGCGGTCGGCGGGTTGAACGCGCAGCAGCTCATCGGGCGGGCGCGTTCGCCAAGCTTATTACCGGTAGACGGCCCCGTAGACCCAGTCAGAGTCGATGTCCACGGTGCGCCCGCCCACCGTGCGCCGGTGCGGTCCCAGGTACTGCTTGATCCGGTGCCACCCGGACCACCACTCCGGGCGCAGGTACGGGGAGCCGAACACGTTACGCCGCGCGTTCCACAGGCCGAACCACACGGAGTCCGGCTTGGCCAGCCGGTGCCCGCCGACCGACCTGGCCGCGCCGACGTCCTGCGCGCCGGACGAGGCGCTGGAATACACGCCGGACTCGTAACCGTGGGCGTGCAGTGCCCGGGTCCAGGCGTCGAGGAAGTTGAGGGCCGCGGTGCGGCACCGGGCGTTGCTCCCGTCGTACGCCTCGAGGTCATAGTAGATGGGGGTGCCGCGGCCCATGCCGAGGGCCCGGGCCTGCCGGATCGCGTCCGCGGCCGCGGCCACGCCCTGGGCCGCCGCCCGGGACGGCCTGATCCGCACCGAGTAGGCGGAACAGGACGCCTGCGGGCCAACGTAGGTGGGCATGAGCGCGTAGCCGAGGCGGGTCGCCGCAGTCACCCAGGCCGCCGACAGGTTCGGCTGCGCGCAGGCGTCTTCCGCGCCGCCGATGTAGATCGCCGCCGCCGCGAAAACCGGGCGCCAGGCCCGCATCACGGCCAGCGAGGGGGCCGCGCAGCTGTCGAAGCCGTGCATCGGGCGCGCGGCCTGCTCGCGGCGGGACCGGTGGCGCCGGGGCCGGTTCTTCCGCAGCCGCCGGTGCCCGGGATGACGGTGCCCGGGATGACGGTGCCCGGGATGACGGTGCCCGGGCCGGTGGTGCCGGGGGCGGTGGCGGCCGGTCCGCTGGCGCCGGGGGCGGTGGTGCCGGGCGCTGCGGGCGGACTGGGCCGGGCCGGCCCGGCCGGTAGCGCCCGAGCCGGCCCGGCCATGGCCAGCCCGGCGGTCCCCTTGCGGGCGGCGGCGTGGCGGGCGGAGGGGCGGGCGGCGGAGGGGCGGGCAGGGGGACGGGCGGTGGCGTGGTGCCGCGCCCACGCCCGGTGCGCGCTCCGGGTGGCCGTCACGGGGCGCACGCTCCCGATGATCGACAGCACTTCCCGGGGGCTGCCACCGTAGGTGCCGGTGATGGACAGGCCGGTCCCGGCCAGGGACGCCTGCACGAGGTTGCTGGCAGGATCGCCGGTGAGCGGGCCGCCGGACCCCGGTAGGCTGCTGATCGCGGGGCCGCCGTACGCCAGGCCGCCCGCCGGGCGGGGACCGGCCTGCACGCTGATGGTCCCAGTGCGGCCGACCAGGTGTGCCGGGCACTGCTGGTCGGCCCTGGGCTGGCCCAGGTACACGGCGTGCTGGTCGTAGCGCACGCACCGGCCGGGGTCACGGTCCAGCCGGTAGACCGGCCAGCCCGCCGGGACCGCCAGCGTGTAGCCGCCGAACCGGACCTGCTTCATCGCGCCACCCGGCACCCGGTGCGCGGTCACCCGGTGCGCGGTCACCCGGTGCGCGGTCACCCGGTGCGCCGCGATGACCGCCTCCGCCGCCTGCCCGCCGGACACACTCCCGCCTATTAGCATAAATGCTGCGCCCAGGGCCATGGCAAAAGTGATTATCCGACGCATCTGCATCCCCCCGAATGCGATGGCGCTCCCGCCCGTAATTGCGCGCGAGGCTCCGCCTTGTGCCGTTCCCAGCCAATTCCGCCGGCATGCACGAAGGCGCATCGCAGGCCCGGGAAAAGGCGGTAATTTTGCCGGCGGGAGGTGAAATCATGGCCAGCCGGGCCCGGGGCGGGCAGGCCAGGGGGATGGAAGAGGCCAGTTCGTGCGATAACTTGGCAGCCGTGAGCCAGCAATCTCCAGGGCCCCGCCCTGGCATCGAGCGGGCCAGCCTGAGGCCAGCCGCCTACCTGCACCACCTGCCGCGCTGGCTGCCGCCGGTCGTCGTGGCCGCCCTGTTCGTCGGGGGCCTTTACGTCCGCGGCTGGGGCGGCGCGGTCATGCTGCTGCTCGTGGCGGCATTCATGGGCTGGCTGGCGGCCCTGGCCTGGCCCGCGGCGGGCATCCAGGGCCGGGTGCTGCGGTTGGCCGCCATCGCCGGCCTGGTCGCCCTAGCCCTGTGGCAGGGGCTCCGCTAGCCCGGGCAGCAGGTTCGGCTGGGCGCCGCCGTACCGGCGGTCCCGGCTCGCGTAGATCTCGCAGGCCCGCCACAGATGGCGCCGGTCGAAATCGGGGAAAAGCGTGTCCAGGAAGACCAGCTCGGCGTAGGCGGACTGCCAGAGCAGGAAATTGGAGATCCGCTGCTCGCCGGACGACCGGACAAAAAGATCGACCTCGGGAATTTCCGGCTCATCCAGGTACCTGGCGACGACCTTTTCGTCGATCTTGTCCGCCCGCAGCTTCCCGGCCACCACATCCGCCACTATCGCCGCGGCCGCGTCAGCGATTTCCGCCCGGCCGCCATAGTTAACGCAGAATTGCAGGGTCAGGACCGAGTTGCCCTCAGTCATCCGTTCGGCATCTTGAAGTTCGGAGATTACGCTGCGCCACAGCCGGCGGCTGCGCCCAGCCCACCGGACCCGGACGCCCATCTCGTTGAGCTCGTCCCGGCGCCTGCGGATGACGTCACGGTTGAAGCCCATGAGGAAACGGACCTCGTCCGGGGACCGCCGCCAGTTCTCGGTGGAGAAGGCATACGCCGACAGGTACGGGATGCCCAGCTCGATAGCCCCCATGATGACGTCGAACAGGGCGGCCTCACCGCGCTTGTGGCCTTCGGTGCGCGGCAGCCCGCGCTGCTTGGCCCAGCGCCCGTTGCCGTCCATGACCAGCGCGACGTGCCGCGGCACCAGGTCCGCGGGGATGGCCGGAGGCTGCGCGCCGCCGGGATGCGGGTACGGCGGCCGGACCGGGCGGCTCACGCGTGCCCCGGCAGGTAACTCATGCATGCTCCACATGACGTAGCGAACGGATCGAGTGCTCAAGGTGCCACTGGACGTACGCGGCGACCAGGCCACTGCACTCCACCTGGTGCCGGGGCTGGCTGGCATCGGCCGCCGCCCAGTCCCCGCGCAGCAGCGCCCGCATCAGGCCGAGGGTGGCCACCGAGGGGGTCGCCGCCCCCGGAGGCCGGCAGGACCGGCAGGTCAGCCCGCCGCCCGCCACGGAGAATGCCCGGGAGGAGGAGGGCCGGCCCGGGTCGTTCCCGCCCGGCTCCTCGTCCGGGGTGCCGCATATCGCGCACTCGTCCAGCGCGGGCGCGTAACCAGCCACCGCGAGCGTGCGCAGCAGGTAGGCGTCGAGCACCAGCCGCGGGTCGTGCTCCTGCTCGGTCAGCGCCCGCAGGCCGCCGACGAGCAGCAGGAACTGCCGGATCACCGGCTCCTTCTCCACCGGGGTGAACCGCTCGGCGGTCTCCAGCATGGCCGTGCCGCTGGTGTACCGGGGATAGTCGGCGATCAGCGGCTCCCCGTACGGCCGCACCGTCTCCGCCTGGGTGATCACGTCCAGGGAGCGCCCGGTGTACAGCAGCAGGTCCACGTGGCTGAACGGCTCCAGCCGGGCACCGAACCTCGACTTGGTCCGGCGCACCCCCTTAGCGGCGGCCCGGATACGGCCGTTACGCCTGGTCAGGACGGTGACGATGCGGTCCGCCTCGCCCAGCTTCTGGGTGCGGAGCACAATCCCGTCATCCCGGTACAGGCTCACGATGCCATTGTGGCCCACCCGGGGCCATGCCCTGGCTAGGCGCACCCGGGGGCCCGGCCCCCGGCGGCGGCACCCGCAGGGCCCGGCCACGGCGCCGCCACGCCCATGGCCAGGCCGGGGGGCCAATCCCGCCGGCTACCGGCGGGCCCGGTTCAGCGCGGAGAGCACCGCGCGCAGCGAGGCGGTCACGGTGTTCGCGTCGACGCCCACGCCCCACCAGACCCGGCCGCCGATCTCGCACTCGACGTACGCGGCGGCCTGGGCGTCGCTCCCCGGCCGCAGCGCGTGCTCGGCGTAGTCGAGCACCCGGACCTCGATGCCGACGCTGGCCAGCGCGTCGCAGAAGGCGGAGATCGGGCCGTTCCCGGCCCCCTCGACCTGCCGTTCCGCGCCGTCCATCCGGAGCTCCACGGTGAGCGCCTCCTTCGCGTCCACCACCGAGGACGTGTGGTGGGCCAGCAGCGCCACCGGGCCGCCGGAGAGGTACTCGCCGGAGAACGCCTGCCACATCTGGGCGGGCGTCACCTCGCCGCCCTCGGCGTCGGTGTGCGCCTGGACGACCCGGGAGAACTCGATCTGCAGCCGGCGGGGCAGTTCGAGCTGGTGCTCCGCCTTCATGATGTAGGCGACCCCGCCCTTGCCGGACTGGGAGTTGACCCGGATCACCGCTTCGTAGCTGCGGCCCACGTCCTGCGGGTCGATAGCCAGGTACGGGACCGACCAGGCGTAGTCACGGACCGGGGTGCCCGCCGCCGCCGCGTCCCGCTCCAGCGCCTCCAGCCCCTTCTTGATCGCATCCTGGTGCGACCCGGAGAACGCGGTGTACACCAGGTCCCCCGCGTAGGGATGGCGGGGATGGACGGGGAGCTGGTTGCAGTACTCCGCGGTGCGCCGGATCTCGTCGATGTCGGAGAAGTCGATCATCGGGTCGATGCCCTGGCTGAACAGGTTCAGGCCCAGCGTGACCAGGCACACGTTGCCGGTCCGCTCCCCGTTGCCGAACAGGCAGCCCTCGATCCGGTCCGCGCCGGCCAGCACGGCCAGCTCGGCGTCGGCGACCGCGGTGCCCCGGTCGTTGTGGGTGTGCACGGACAGGCACACATGCTCGCGGTGCGGCAGGTTCCGGCTCATCCACTCGATCTGGTCCGCGTACACGTTCGGGGTGGACCGCTCGACCGTGCAGGGCAGGTTGAGGATGATCTCGCGGCCGGGGCCGGGCTGCCAGACGTCCATGACCGCCGCGCACACCTCGGCGGCGTAGTCCAGCTCGGTGTCCATGAAGATCTCGGGCGAGTACTCGTAGCCGAAGTCGCAGTCCGGCAGGTACTGCTCCGCGTACTTCCGCACCGACCGGGTGCCCTCGACGGCCAGGGCCTTGGTTTCCTCCCGGTCGTTGCCGAACACCACGCGGCGGAACACCGGGGCCGTCGCGTTGTACATGTGCACGGTCGCCCGGGGCGCGCCGACCAGTGACTGCACGCTCCGCTCGATCAGCTCGTCCCGCGCCTGGGTCAGCACCGAGATCTGCACGTCACCGGGGATCACGCCGTCTTCGATGAGGCCGCGGACGAAGTCGAAGTCCGCCTGGCTGGCCGACGGGAAGCCAACCTCGATCTCCTTGTAGCCCATCCGGATCAGCAGGTCGAACATGGTCCGCTTGCGGGCCGGGCTCATCGGGTCGATCAGCGCCTGGTTGCCATCCCGCAGGTCGGTGGACAGCCACCGGGGCGCCGTGGTGATGGACTTGCCGGGCCAGGCCCGGTCCGGCAGGTCGACCGGCCGGAACGGGGCGTACCGCTGGCAGGGCATGCCGCTGGGCTGCTGCCGGACGCCACGGTGCGCTTCCCGGCCCGGCATCTGATCATGGGGTACTCGGTCATGCTGCATGGGATCATGCTGGGGCTGCATTGAAGATCTGCTCCTGTGCGGATCGGGCGGCGGCCAGCGGTCACGCCAATTACCCGCGGCGAGGGAGCCGGCCTTATCGGCCCCCGCCGCGGCGGATAAGCAGCAGGGATTCGCGCAGCATGACGTCTCGACATTAGCAGACGCTGCCAGCCCGTTTCCAAGCCACCGTCCGCCATCCGAGACGCGGGGGGGCGCGGCGCCCGGCCTCGGGCTGGGAGAATCAGGCCATGACGAGCACCAGTTCCCCGGTCCTGGCGCCTGCGGCGTATATCGGGCGGCTCCGGGAGGAGGGCGAGCTGCTGGCGGCCGCGGCCGCCCCGCTGAGCCTGGACCTGCCGGTACCGCCATGCCCCGGATGGCAGCTCCGGGACCTGCTGCGGCATGTCGGCTACGTGCACCGCTGGGCCACCGGGTACGTCGCCGAGCGGCACGCCGAGATGGTGCCCCGGCTGGACGAGACGGGCGTGCTGGGCCAGGGCATCCCGGATCCCGCGCTGCTGGACTGGTTCCGCGCCGGGCACGCCGGGCTGGTCAGCGCCCTGGAGGCGGCCGGCCCGGACCTGGCCTGCTGGACGTTCCTGCCCGGTGCCGCGTCCCCGCTGGCGTTCTGGGCCCGGCGGCAGGCGCACGAGACGACCGTGCACCGGATCGACGTCCAGCTGGCCGCGGCCGCGGCGGGGCCCGGCCGGACCGTCGACCCCGTCCCGGCCGCGCTGGCCGCCGACGGCCTCGACGAGCTGCTGATGGGCTTCGCGCGGCGCAACGCCCGGCACGGCCCGCTGTCCGACCCACCGCGCAGCCTGTTCATCGACGCGAGCCCGCACCGGTGGGCGGTGCGGATGGGGCCGGAACGGGCCGAGGTGGACCGGGGCTGGGGCGAGGGGGCCGCGGGGCCGGGCGACTGCACGGTGAGCGGGCCGCCGCCGGAGCTGTACCTGGTGCTGTGGAACCGGCTCGAGGCCCCCGGCCTGGCCGCCGGCCTGGAGGTGACCGGGGACCCGGGCGTGCTGGAACTGTGGCGGCGCGGCATGCGGGTGACGTGGCGCTGACCGGCGCGGGACCGCTCAGTCGTAGAAGCCCAGGCGGCGCAGCTGCTTGGGGTCCCGCTGCCAGTCCTTGGCCACCTTGATCCGCAGGTCCAGGTACACCCGGGTGCCCAGCAGCGCCTCGATCTGCTGCCGGGCCCGGCTGCCGACCTCCTTGAGCCGGGCCCCCTTGGCCCCGATGACGATGGCCTTCTGGCTGGGCCGCTCCACGTACATGACGGCGTAGACGTCGATCAGGTCCGGGCGGCCTTCCCGCGGGGTCATCTCGTCCACCACGACGGCAATGGAATGCGGCAGCTCGTCCCGCACGCCCTCCAGGATCGCCTCCCGGATCAGCTCGGCCACCAGCTGCTGTTCCGGCTCATCGGTCAGCTCCCCGTCGGGGTACAGCGGCCGCCCGGGCGGCAGATGGCCGACCAGCACGTCGGTGAGCACGTCGAGCTGGAACCCGGACACGGCGGACACGGGCACGATGTCGGCCCAGTCGCCGAGCCCGGTCACCGCGGTCAGCTGCCCGGCCACCTGAGCCTGGGATGCCTGGTCGGTCTTGGTGACGATGGCCACCACCGGCGCCTTGGTGGTGGACAGCCCGGCGAGTTCCCGGGCCAGGTAGGTGTCCCCCGGCCCGATGCGCTCGTTGGCCGGCACGCAGAAGCCGATCACGTCCACCTCGGTCAGCGTGGACCGGACCAGGCTGTCCAGCCGCTCGCCGAGCAGGGTGCGCGGCCGGTGCAGGCCAGGCGTGTCCACGATGACGAGCTGGGCCCGAGGACGGTGCACGATGCCGCGGATGGCCCGCCGGGTGGTCTGCGGCCGGCTGCTGGTGATGGCCACCTTGGTGCCCACCAGCGCGTTCATCAATGTCGACTTGCCGACATTCGGCCTGCCGACGAAGCACGCGAAGCCCGACCGGAATTCCACCCCCCGATTGTAGTTGCGCTGGGAGCACATGATCACAGATGACAACGGGCGTGCTCGGCCGGGACGTCCACCTCGTCGGCGGCCCGCGGGCGACCGGGGCCTTCCGTGCGCGTTCAGCTGGATCCCGGGCACGCGAGCCCCATTGCGGGAGTAGATGGCTGGCCCACTCACGTAGCGGAATGTGATGCGATGTCGCAGTCATGGAGTTCCGCGGGCCGGTGGGCGCGAGTGGATGAAGGCGCGGTGCAGTTTGCCGGGGTCAGGGCTTGAGGGTGGCGCGCAGCACGCCATTCGAGCCGGCGTGGAACACCACCGCCTCCGGCCCGGCCTCGCGCACCACGGCCAGGTCGGCCGGATCCGCCTGCTCCGCGTCGCTGACCAGGGCGGCCGCCTCCAGGCTGGACGCGCCGCTCGATACGGCCATGGCCACCGCCAGCCGGAGCGCGGACAGCCGCAGCGAGGGGAGCGCCACCGCCGCTGCCGCGTAGGTCCGGCCGGTCTCGTCCCGGACGGCGGCGCCCTCCGCCGCGCTGACGCGGGCCCGCGCCGACCGGGCCAGGGTAATGATCTTCACGTCTTCCGGGCCTGGCTCCACCGCGCTCATCCGGCCGAGTGTAGTGGCGTCACCGGCCGTCACATCAGTCCCACCGGCGCCCCCGGTACCCATCGGCACTCTCGGTGCGCTCAGCCGCCGCCGTTACCGTCCGTCGCGGGCGCCCGCGAGGCGGCCCCGGCCCGTTCCACGGTCACCGTGCCGATCCTGTTCCGGCGTCCGGCCAGGCTGTCCGCGGTCAGCCGCAGCCCGGCCACGGTGCCCGACGAGCCGGCGATCGGCACCCGGCCGATGGCGTGCGCCAGCAGGCCGCCCACCGTCTCCACGTCCTCCGCCTCGATCGTGGTGCCGAACAGTTCTTCCAGGTCGGTCACAGGCAGCCGGGCCGTCACCCGGGCCCGGTCCGTGGACAGCCACTCGACCGCGGGCTGCTCCTGGTCATACTCGTCGGTGATCTCCCCGACGATCTCCTCCAGGATGTCCTCGATGGTGACCAGCCCGGCGGTGCCGCCGTACTCGTCGATCACGATGGCCATGTGGATCCGGCGCTGCTGCATCTCGCGGAGCAACTCGTCAACCGGCTTGCTCTCCGGCACGAATGTGGCGGGCCGCATGACCGAAGTGACCTTCTCGACCGATTCCAGCTCCGGGTGTTCCTGGCTGCGGTGCACCAGGTCCTTGAGGTAGGCGATGCCGATGACGTCGTCCTCGTTCTCGCCGACCACGGGGATCCGGGAGAACCCGCTGCGCAGCGCCAGCGACATGGCCTGGCGCAGGGTCTTGTCCCGCTCTACGAAGACGATGTCGGTGCGCGGCACCATCACCTCGCGCACGATGGTGTCCCCCAGCTCGAACACCGAGTGGATCATGGCTCGCGCGCCAGGCTCGATGACCTGCCGCTGTTCCAGCAGGTCCACCAGGCCGCGCAGTTCCTCCTCGGAGCCGAAGGCATCCCGGGATCCCCGGCCCGGCGCGAGCACACTGCCCATCGCGAGCAGCAGCCGGGGCACCGGCCCCAGCAGCCGGACCACCGGGTAGAGCACGTCCGCCGAGGCCAGCGCGATCGAGCGCTCGTGCTGGCGGCCGAGGATCCGCGGTCCGACCCCGGCGAGCAGGTAGAGCACCACGATCATGATCGCGGCAGTCAGCAGGAAGGGCTGCCAGCCGCTGCCCAGCCAGTGCACCAGGGGGGCAGCCATGAGCACGACGGCGGCGGTCTCCCCGGATATCCGGGCCAGCAGCAGCACCGCGAGGTAACGGGAGGGGTCGGCGAGCACCGCTTGCAGCCGGGTGACGGCCCGCGGGCTGGTGCCCTTCCGGCTGCGGCCCAGGTCGCCGGCCCCGGACCGGGAGGCCCGCATCAGCGCTACTTCAGCGCTCGCGCACAGCCCGGCGAACAGCGCTAGCACCGCGGCGGCGACGATCAGCCAGGCCATGGCGGTCTCACGGGGCCCCGTGCGGCCCTTCCGGGCCTTCCGGGGCTTCGGGGGTGGCGAGCGTGTCCCGGGCGGACCGCCAGGAGCGGAGCAGCTTGTCCTGGACGCCGAACATGGTGGCTCGTTCCTCGGCTTCGGCGTGGTCGTAGCCGAGCAGGTGCAGGATGCCGTGCGTGCAGAGCATCTCCAGCTCGTCACGCAGCGGATGCTGGGCCTGCTCCGCCTGGCCGGCGGCCACGTCCGGGCACAGTACGACGTCGCCGAGCAGGCCGGGCGGCGAGGCCGGCTCGCCGCCGCCCTGGTCGCCGCGGGCGCTGCCGGGCGGCGGCGGCCGCAGCTCGTCCATGGGGAAGGCCAGCACATCCGTCGGCCCCGGCTCGCCCATCCAGCGCTCATGCAGGTCGGACATGGTGTCCCGGTCCACCAGCAGCACGGACAGTTCCGCCAGCGGGTGCATCCGCATGCCGTCCAGGACGTGCCGGGCCATGGCGGCGAGGTCGGCCTCGTCGACAGCGACCCCCGACTCGTTGGCGATCTCGATGCTCACCGCGGGCTGCCGCTGCCTGTGATCATGTCGCTCACTGGGCGCGCTTACGCCGCTGGGGCGCTGGCGCCGCGTCCCGGACCCGGGCGTCGTATCGCTCGTAGGCGTCCACGATGTCCCCTACCAGCCGGTGCCGGACCACATCCTGGCTGGTCAGCCGGGCGAAGTGCACGTCGTCCAAGCCTTCCAGGATGTCCTGCACGATACGCAGCCCGCTGGCTTGCCCGGTAGGCAGGTCCACCTGGGTGACGTCACCGGTCACCACGATCTTGGAACCGAACCCGAGGCGGGTCAGGAACATCTTCATCTGCTCGGCCGAGGTGTTCTGCGCCTCGTCCAGGATGATGAAGGAGTCGTTCAGCGTCCGGCCGCGCATGTAGGCCAGCGGGGCCACCTCGATGGTGCCCGCCGCGATCAGGCGCGGGATGGAGTCCGGGTCCAGCATGTCGTGCAGCGCATCGTAGAGCGGCCGCAGGTACGGGTCGATCTTCTCGTACAGCGTGCCGGGCAGGAAGCCGAGCCGCTCCCCCGCCTCGACCGCCGGCCTGGTCAGGATGATCCGGTTGACTTCCTTGGCCTGCAGCGCCTTGACCGCCTTGGCCATGGCCAGGTACGTCTTGCCGGTGCCGGCGGGCCCGATGCAGAAAACGATGGTGTGCTCGTCGATGGCGTCCACATACCGCTTCTGGTTCAGCGTCTTCGGCCGGATCGTCCGGCCCCGGGCGGACAGGATGTCCAGGGTCAGCACGTCCGCCGGGCGGACCTTCGACTTCCGGCGCATCATGGCCACCACCCGCTCGACCGAGTCGGTGGTCAGCTCGGCGCCGCCCGCGAGCAGCTCCGTGAGCTCCTCGAAGAGGCCCGCGACGCGCTCGCTCTCCTCGGGCGCCCCGGTTATCGTGATCTCATTCCCGCGCACGTGGATATCGGCGTGAAATGCCTTCTCGATCACGCGCAGAAGCTCGTCCCGTGAACCCAGCAGGCTGACCATCGAGTGGTCATCCGGGATGACGATCTTGACCTGTGCGCCAGGGTCACCTGACGGCTTGCGGCTGGACGATTCGCCTGATCTGTCTGTCAATTCCTGCTCTCCGCCTGGGCGCAGGCGCATCCCCGCGCCCGTCCTTGGTCATGCTATCCGGGGCCGCTCAGCCCGGGGGCCACGACAGCGGGCGCCCGCCCAGGACGTGCGCATGCACGTGCGGCACCGCCTGGCCGGCGTCGGCCCCCGTATTGAAGACAACCCGGTAGCCGCGGCCGGAGATTCCCTCCGCCTCGGCGACGTGCCGCACCTGGGCCAGCACCTCGGCCAGCAGCCCCGGGTCGGCGGCCGTCAAGGCAGGCAGGTCAGCATAGTGATCCCTGGGGACGACCAGGACGTGCGTGGGGGCCTGCGGGCTGATGTCACGAAAAGAAAGGGTCCGCGGTGACTCGAGCACCCGTGATGCCGGGACACCGCCGGACACGATCCTGCAGAATAGACACTCCGGCACAGAGGGATCCTAGCTTGCCTCTCTCCGGTAGCACTCATGACTACAGACGGTTGCGATGGTGCCATCCCCGCAGCGCGACCTGCACTCTCCTCGATGTGCAGGGCGCGGCACTGCGCGTACCCGGCCTGCTGCCGGGACGCCACCGGCCAGCGCGCGGGAAGGCACTCAGACTCAGACCCTTGGGGGGAATGATCCCGTGAGGCCAATCGGCGGAGGCAGGTCGCGTGCATGCACTCGACATGCCAGGTGAACCTGACGGCGTGGTAACGCGTCCTATCGACGTGACCGAAACGCTGGCAGCCGATGCGCGGCTGACCGCTGCACCCATTGAGTGGGACGCAGACCGCGCGGTCACGACGATTTACAGCGAGCACTACCGCTCCCTGGTGCGCCTGGCTGTCTTCCTGGTGCGGGATACCTCCACCGCGGAAGAGGTCGTCCAGGACTCCTTCGTCGCCATGCACGGGGCATGGCGGCGGCTGCGGGACACGGACAAGGCACTGTCGTACCTGCGCCAGTCCGTGGTTAACCGGTCTCGCTCAGTAATCCGGCACCGGGTGGTGGTGGACAAGAACACGCCGAAGCCGCCACCGGACATGCCAAGCGCCGAGCACGGCGCGATCGCTCTCCTGGAGCGCTCCGCGGTCGTCTCGGCGCTGCGGTCGCTTCCGGAACGGCAGCGGGAGGCACTAGTGCTGCGTTACTACGGGGACCTGTCTGAAGCCCAGATCGCCTCGGTCATGGGCATCAGCAGGGGAGCAGTCAAGAGTCACACGGCGCGGGCCATGACGGCCCTGCGCTCTGTGCTTGAGCGGGACGCGTGAGGAGGGCCAGCAGGGACGCGGGGAGCCCTGGGCAGCAGGCATGACACCACAGGATCGGGACTTCGAGGACATCATCCGCAGCGCACTGCGCTCGGCGGCTGATTCCATTGAGCCAACCGGCGACGGGCTGCAGAAGATCCGTCACCGGCTGCACTCACCCCGGTCGGCTCGCTCCCTGCTGACCGGGTGCACCGACTGGCTCCTGCTGTACTGGATCCGGCTGAGAGTCCTGCTGGAGCCAGCCACCGATGCGGGCCGGACCGCACTGGGCCAGCTAGGCGACCGGGTCAGCACGTCAGCGCCTGGGCACCAGGCAGGCTCCCGGCAGCACGCCCGGCCCCGGCTGTCACGTGGCCGGCTCCAGGCCGCGGGGCCCTGGATGCGGCCGATGCTGGCCGTCTCGGCCGTCGTGGCCGTCGTCGTGGTCGGCTTCGTCACCCTGCAGACGGTGCAGCAGACCACCATTACCCCGACTAATTCGGTGACCTCCCCGGGCGGCCAACGGGCCGGGACCCACCCCAGTGGCGGCTCCCCGCAAGGGAGCGGCCCGCTCTTCGGGGTCAATCCCAGCCAGGAGTCCACCGGCTCGGCCCGGCAGGGGGGGGCCACCAGCACCACGCCCCTCGTCGCCTGCTCGCCAAGCCCATCGCCGAAAGCCAAGGCCAGCCCGAGTACCAGCCCGAGCGGGTCGTCGCCGACTCCTACGGCCACCCCGTCGAACTCGTCCACGGCAGTGCCCACGCCGACGCCCACGGACAGCACGCCGACCGCTAACCCGACCCCAACCCACACCTCTTGGGCGAGGAACGGCGCGACGGCCACCACGACCGCCGTACTGCTCAGCCCACCGCGGGCCGGGTCATCATGTGGGTCCGCGGCCAAGCCGACCGCGAAAGCGGCCCAGCCGACCGCGAAAGCGGCCCAGCCGACCGCGAAAGCGGCCAAGACCCGCACCGCGGCGCCTAACTGACCGCCCGCCCGGGACGGCGAGGCGGGGCCAGCCAGAGCCTGGCTGGCCCCGCCTCAGGTCCACCGGCCGGACCGGCTGAGCAGCAGCGCGGCCGCCACCGCCCCGGCCGTGGAGGTCCGCATCACCGTCTGGCCCAGATGAGCCGGCACCGCGCCGGCGCCGGCCAGCGCACGGGCCTCGGCCGGGCTGATGCCGCCCTCGGGGCCGACGATCAGCACCAGGTCCCCCGAGCCGGGCATGGCCAGGCCGGCCAGCGGGGCCCGCGCCTCGGGGTCGAGCAGGACAGCGCACGCCGCCGCGGCCGCCCGGTCGGTCACCCCGGCCAGCCCGGCCGGGTCGCTGATCTCGGGAACCCTGTTCCGGCGGGCCTGCTTGGCCGCCTCCCGCGCGGTGGACCGCCAGCGGGCCAGGGCGCGCTCCCCGCGCTCACCCTGCCACCGGACGACGCACCGCTCCGCGGCCCAGGGCACGATCACGTCGGCGCCCACCTCGGTCATCAGCTCCACGGCCAGCTGGCCCCGGTCCCCCTTGGGGATGGCCTGGACCACCACCACGGCCGGCTGCGGCGGCGGGATCACCCGCCGGGCGCGCACGGCCAGCTCGAGCTGGCCACGCTGCGCGCTGGTCACCACGCACTCGGCCAGCAGGCCGGTGCCGTCGGTCAGGTCCACCCGCTCGCCTGCGGTGAGCCGGCGCACGTCGGCCGCGTGCCGCCCCTCCGGCCCGGTGAGCAGTACCCGGCCGGCGGCCAGGTCGGCCGAGGGGGCCAGGAAGACCGGCGGGCGCGTTCCCGGCTGGGTCACGGCCGGATTACCGGCCGTTGAAGGCGTCCCGCAGCCGGGAGAAGAAGCCCTGCTGGCCCGGGGCGAACCGGCCCGGCGGGGTCTCTTCGCCGCGCAGCGCCGCCAGCTGCTTGAGCAGCGCCTCCTGAGGCTCGTCCAGCTTCATCGGCGTCTCCACGGTGACTTGGATGAGCAGGTCGCCGCGGCCGGACTCGTTCAGGTGCTGCACCCCCAGCCCGTACATCGGGATCACCTGCCCCGACTGGGTGCCGGGCCGGATGTCCAGCTCCCGGCCCCCGTCCAGGGTCTCCACCGACAGGCTGGCGCCGAGGGCCGCGGCCACCATCGGGATGGTGACCGTGCAGTGCAGGTCGTCGCCCTGCCGCTCGAAGATCGGGTGCGGGCGCTGGATGATCTCCAGGAACAGGTCCCCGGGCGGGCCACCGCCCGAGCCGACCTCGCCCTCCCCGGCCAGCTGGATGTGGGTGCCGTCCTCCACGCCCGCCGGGATGCGCACCTTCATGGTGCGCCGGGTGCGGACCCGGCCGTCGCCGTCGCACTCCGGGCACGGCCGGCGGATCACGGTGCCGAACCCGCCACAGTGCGGGCAGGGGCGCGACGTCATGACCTGGCCGAGGAACGACCGGGTGACCTGGCTGACTTCGCCGCGCCCGCCGCAGACGTCGCACGTCTGCGGGTGGGTGCCCGGCGCGGTGCCCTCACCGGAGCAGGTCGGGCAGACCACCGCGGTATCCACGATCAGCTCGCGGGTGGTGCCGAAGGCGCACTCGGCGAGGTCGAGCTCCACCCTGATGGTGGCGTTGCGGCCGCGCCGGGCCCGGGTCCGCGGGCCGCGGCTGGTGGCCCCGGCGCCGAAGAACGCGTCCATGATGTCGCTGAACGGGAACCCGGCCCCGAAGCCGCCCCGGCCCCGGCCCCGGCCCCGCCGTTCGGCGCGTAGGGATCGGCGCCGAGGTCGTACATCTGCCGCTTCTCCGGGTCGGAGAGCACCTCGTAGGCCTGGGTGATCTCCTTGAACCGCTCCTGCGTCTCCGGGTCCGGGTTGACGTCCGGGTGAAGCTCGCGGGCCAGCCGCCGGTAGGCCTTCTTTATCTCGTCCGGCTGCGCGTCCCGGCGGACGCCGAGCGCACCGTAGTAATCATTGGCCACTACGACCCCGCCAGGATCTGGCCCACGTACCGTGCCACCGCGCGCACCGCTCCCATCGCTGTCGGGTAATCCATCCGGGTCGGCCCGAGCACTCCCAGCCTGGCCAGGACCTGGTCCCCCGTTCCATAACCCGCCGCGACCACCGAGGTGTTCCGCAAGCCCTCGACGGGGTTCTCCGCGCCGATCCGGACGGTGAGCGACGGGTGGTCGCCGGACTCGCCCAGCAGCCTCATGAGGACGACCTGCTCCTCGAGAGATTCGAGCACTTCCCGGAGCCCGGGGGAGAAGTCGGCGGTGGTCAGGTTGGCCGCGCCCCCGACCACGACGCGCTCGTCACCCCGCTCGACGAGGGATTCCAGGATGACGGAGAAGACCGCCGCGGCGTTCGGCCGCTGCCCGGACTCGACCAGCCCGGGCAGGTCGGCTGCGAGCGAGGCGATCTCGGTGAACCGGCGGCCGTCCAGGCAGGCGTTGAGCACGGCCCGCAGCTGGGTGACCGAGTCCTCGTCGGCCGGGTCGGGGAGTTCCACCGAGCGCTGCTCGACCCGCCCGGTGTCGGTGATGAGCACCAGCATCAGCCGCTTGACGGCCATCGGGACAAGTTCCACGTGACGCACCGAGGACCGGGTCAGCGAGGGGTACTGCACCACCGCGACCTGCCGGGTCAGCTGGGCCAGCAGCCGCACCGTGCGCATCACCACGTCATCGAGGTCGTAGGCGCCGACCAGGAAGGTCTCGATGGCCCGCCGCTCGGCGGACGACAGCGGCTTCACCGCGGACAGCCGGTCCACGAACAGCCGGTACCCCTTGTCCGTGGGCACCCGGCCGGCGCTGGTGTGCGGCTGCACGATGAAGCCCTGCTCTTCCAGCACGGCCATGTCGTTGCGGATGGTGGCCGGGGAGACGTCCAGGTGATGCCGGTCGACAAGGGACTTCGAGCCGACGGGCTCCGTGGTGGACACATAGTCTTCGACGATCGCGCGCAGCACGGCCAGCTTGCGCTCATCGAGCATGTCCCCCACCTCCCTTGGCACTCCACCGTCCTGAGTGCCAAGTTTAAGGCGGTCCGGGCGCGGTGACACCCAAGCGCGGTACCGGGAGCATAACGACACACCCGTCCCCCTGCCAGTGTTTGCCCGGGGGGATGCCCCCGGGACCCTCAGGGACAGCTCGGCGCGGCACCGCCAGCCGGCCCTGGATGTCCGGTAGCGTCCTGTTCCGCGCCGGCGCTACCCGGATGGGCCCCTCCCCGCGGCCGGCGGCGGGAATCCCGGCGTCCCCGCGCCCGCGGGACGCCCCGAATCCGGCAGGAGCTGGTCATGCAATCCCGGTACGGCCCGGATGTGCTCGCCGAGGCCGCGGCCCGCCGCAGGCGTCCGGCGCCACCGCAGGTCGAGGCGGCCCGCGGGCTGGTGGTGGAGGAGAACGGCGGCGGCTTCTGCGGCGCCGTGGTGGCCTGTGACAAGGGCGCGGTGACCCTGGAGGACAGGTCCGGGCGGCAGCGGGTCTTCCCGCTGCGTCCCGGCGGCTTCCTGCTCGAGGGCAATCCGGTGACGCTCACCCGGCCGCTGCCCGCCCGCCCATCCGGGCCGGGGCGGACTCCGTCCGGCTCGGTGCCCGCGCCCGCGGGCCCCCCGGGCCAGGCCAGCCGGGCGCGGGTGGCCCGGGCCAGCCGCATCTACGTGGAGGGACGGCACGACGCCGAGCTGGTCGAGCAGATATGGGGCGATGACCTGCGCGACGTCGGGGTGGTCGTGGAGTACCTGGAGGGCGTTGATCACCTGCCGGGCGTGCTGGCCGGCT
The DNA here is from genome assembly GCA_963829725.1 of uncultured Actinomycetes bacterium. GTDB lineage: Bacteria > Actinomycetota > Actinomycetes > Streptosporangiales > Streptosporangiaceae > RYN-230. Next base: position 224,068 of record CAWHJW010000010.1, read on the forward strand.
TCGCGCCCAGCCCGGAGCGGCGGCTCGGCGTGCTGGTCGATCACCTGGTGCCCGGATCCAAGGAACAGCGCATCGCCGCCTCGGTGACCTCGCCGTACGTCCTCGTGGTGGGCCATCCGTTCGTGGACATCTGGCAGGCGGTCAAGCCGTCCGCGCTCGGTATCCCGCGCTGGCCCGTGATCCCGCGGGGGATACCGTGGAAGGAGGGAGTACTGCACGAACTGGGCTGGACGGAGGACACGGCGGCCGGATGGAAGCGGATCCTGGCGGCGGCGCGCAGCTACGCGGACCTCGAGTCCGAGCTGCTGGGCCGGGTCGAGGAGCTGATCGACTTCGTGACCGCGCCCGGAACTGGCTAACGTGTGCAGCATCGCCACCAGCGAGGAGCCCATGATCAGCCGCCCGAGGCAATCGCCCGCCCAGCCCGCTGCCGCCACGGCCGGTATCGCGACCGCGCCCGGCACCGGTGCCGGGCCGGGCGGGACGGCCTTCCCGGCGGGCGGCGTCCCGGCCGGGGACCCATCCCCTGGCCCGCAGGCGGGCCAGTGGATGGACGGCGGGCCGCCGGGCGGCAGTGAGGTGCGCAGCGCCATGCTGGCGTACCTGGGCGTCCCGTTCACCCTGGTTGTGCTCCCGCTCGCGGTCTACCTGGCCAGCCTGCGCGGCCGGCGTTTCGCCCGCTGGCACGCGGCCCAGGCGCTCAACGCCTCGGTCACGGCCCTCCTCTACTCGGTGTGCTGCTTCATCGCGGGCGCCATGCTGGCCCTCGACTCGCTCCAGGTGGCCACGTTCACGGCCGTCCCGCTGCTCGTGGCGCTCTGGGTGAGCGTGCTGGTCACCGTGGTCCGCGCGGCGGGCGCCGCGAGCCGCGGCGAGACGCGGGACCTCCCGCGCTGGCTCCGGCTGAGGTAACCCGCGCCGCGGCGCCCGGCGGCCCGCCGCCGGCTCAGTCGGTCAGGTCGCGGATCACCGCGTCGGCGAGCAGCCGGCCGCGCAGGGTCAGCACCACCCGCCCCGCCGCGTGCGCCTCCGGTATGGCCAGCCCGTCCCGCACCGCCGCCGCAGCGGCCGCCTGCCCCGCCGGGCTCAGCAGGCCGGCCGGGCACCCGCTGGCCAGCCTGGTCAGCAGCATGATCTCCTCCAGCCGCCGCTCCGCCGGGGTCAGCACCTCCCGGGCCAGGCCAGGGCTGGCGGCACCGGGGCCGTCCTCGCGGCTGAGCCGCGCGGTGTAGGCGGCCGGGTGCTTGACGTTCCACCACCGGGTGCCGCCGACGTGGCTGTGCGCGCCCGGCCCGACGCCCCACCAGTTCCCGCCGGTCCAGTACAGCAGGTTGTGGCGGCAGGCCGAGCCCGGCCCGGCCGCCCAGTTGGACACCTCGTACCAGTGCAGCCCGTGCGCCGCGAGCATCTCGTCGGCCGCGGCGTACCGGTCGGCCATGGCCTCGTCATCCGGGGCCGCCACCGCGCCCCGCCGGATCCGCGCGGCCAGCCGGGTGCCGTCCTCGACGATCAGCGCGTAGGCCGAGATGTGGTCCGGCTCGGCCGCCAGCGCCGCGCCCAGCGACTCCTTCCAGTCGGCGTCGCTCTCCCCCGGCGTGCCGTAGATCAGGTCCAGGCTGACGTGCTCGAACCCGGCCTGGCGGGCCCACCGGGCGCACTGGGCCGGCCGCCCCGGCTGGTGCTCGCGGTCCAGCACGGCCAGCACGTGCGGGACGGCGCTCTGCATGCCCAGCGAGATCCGGGTGATGCCGGCCTCGCGCAGCGCGGCCAGCGACCGCTCGTGCACCGTCTCCGGGTTGGCCTCGGTGGTCACCTCGGCGTCCGGCGCCAGGCCGAACTCGGCGTCGATGACCCGCAGCAGCTCACCGAGCCGGGCCGGCGGCAGCAGCGTCGGCGTGCCGCCGCCGAAGAACACCGTGCTCACCGGCGGCGCGGCCCCGTCCAGCACTCGCGCGGCCAGCCGGATCTCGGCCGCCGCCAGGTCCGGGTAGGCCTCCCGGGATGCCCCGGGCCCCAGCTCGGCCGCGGTGTAGGTGTTGAAGTCGCAGTAGCCGCACCGGCTGCGGCAGAAAGGCACATGCACATAGAGGCCAAACGGCCGCCCGGCCAGCCCGGCCATCGCCCCGGCCGGCAGCGACCCGTCGGCGGGGACCGGCACGCCCGCCGGAAGCACGCCTGGCATGGTCAGGGCATCCCCTGATCGGGCTCGGTGGCACCCGCCGCGGCCGCGCCCAGCACCCGTTCCGCTTCCTCGTCCCACTTCGGGTCGCGGTCCGGGCAGTCCAGCAGCCGGCGCATCAGCGCGGCATCCCCGTAGTAGGCCTGCAGGGCCTCGGCGACGGTGACGCCGGCCTGCGGCCGGGACAGCACCTCGATGGGATCACCGGAGGCGGCCATGCCCTCGGCCAGCACCCGCAGATAGGCACCGGGGCGGCCGGCCACGGCGAACCGCTTGACCCAGCGCGGCTCGCCCATCCAGCCCGCGAACGTCCCGCAGGGCACGCGCACCGAGGCGACCTGGACCACCGCGGTACCCAGGCGCCAGGTCTCCCCGATCAGCGCGGCGGAGACATCCAGCCCGGCGGTGGTGACGTTCTCGCCGAAAACCCCGTTGCCCAGCTCCCGGCCGAGCCGCTCCACCCACCAGTCCAGGTCTTCCCGGGCGTAGGCGTACACCGCCTGGTACGGGCCGCCGTGATGGGCCTTGTCAACCTGCTCGTCCCCGGCCAGGCCGAGCCGGCCGATGGCCACCGGGCCGGCGGCCGGGCGCTTGTCGATCGCGGTCCGGCCGATCCGCGGTGCCTCGCTCAGCACGCGGCCGCGGCCCGTGTTCACCGAGATCACCCGTGCGTCTCCCATTCCTGCACGGTAATCGACGCCAGAGTGCGGGTCGAACTCTGCTGGCCCGGGGGGACGACCCCCCGAAACCCCCCGCGAATCGCCGGCTCGGAGCGGACACGCCTCCGGTGCGCCCCGCCTCGCCAGCGAGCTGGCCCGGGGCCGCCGCTGATTACCGACGTTCGCCCCTCCGGACTAGCACCGTTTCATGGCTATGCTGAAAGCTGCGGGGCACGCGGGAGGCGCCATGATCAGCAGGCCGGAGTACGGGTACGGGATGGCCGCTCACGGGCGGGCCGGGATCCGTGCCTCTGACGCGGACCGGGACCGGGCCGGTGAGGTGCTCAAGACAGCGTTCGCCGAGGGACGGCTGACCAAGGACGAGCACGACGCGCACCTGGAGATGGTCTACTCGGCCCGCACGCTCGGCGAGCTGGAGGCGGCCACCCGGCAGCTACCCGGAGGCGGGCTGGCGCTGTACCCGGTGGCCCCCGTCCGGCAGCGCACCAACCCGCTGGCGCAGGCCGCGCTGGCCTGCGGCGTGGCCGAGTTCTTCACCTTCGGGCTGACGTGCATCCCGGCCGTGATCCTGGGCCACCTGGCCCGCGGCCAGATCCGGCGGACCGGCGACGCGGGCGGCACCCTGGCCCTGACCGGGCTGGTGCTGGGCTGGATCGGCGTGGCCTTGTGGCTGCTGTTCTGGGTGGCCGTGCTCGGGGCGGGCCTGGCCTTCGGCCGCATGGGGGTGCACACGCACATGAACCCCGGCGCCGGCTAGCGCTGCGCCCCAGGGCGGTCAGCGCTGGCGGTCGCGGTCCGGGGTGGTGGACAGGGCCGCGACGAACGCCTCCTGCGGCACCTCTACCCGGCCGATCGTCTTCATCCGCTTCTTGCCTTCCTTCTGCCGCTCCAGCAGCTTGCGCTTGCGGGTGATGTCACCGCCGTAGCACTTGGCCAGCACGTCCTTGCGCAGCGCGCGGATGTTCTCCCGGGCGATGATCTTCGCGCCGATGGCGGCCTGGATCGGCACCTCGAACTGCTGCCGCGGGATGAGCTCGCGCAGCCGCGACGTCATGGCCAGCCCGTACTCCCGGGACTTGTCCTCGTGCACGATCTGGCTGAACGCGTCCACCGGCTGGCCCTGCAGCAGGATGTCCACCTTGACCAGGTCGGCCTCCTGCTCGCCGTCCGGCTCGTAATCCAGCGACGCGTAACCGCGGGTGCGCGACTTCAGCTGGTCGAAGAAGTCGAAGATGATCTCGGCCAGCGGCAGCGTGTAGCGGATCTCGACCCGGTCGGCGGACAGGTAGTCCATGCCGAGCAGCGCGCCCCGGCGGCCCTGGCACAGTTCCATGATGGTGCCGATGTACTCGGCCGGGGCGAGCACCGTGGCCCGGACCACCGGCTCGTACACCTTGGCTATCTTCCCGGCCGGCCCGCGGCCGGGCGTGACGGCCGGCCCGATATTCCCGCCCGGGAAGTCACTGGGGTTGGTGACCTGGAGCACCTGGCCGGAGTCCAGCACCACGCGGTAGACGACGTTCGGCGCGGTGGAGATCAGCGACAGGTCGAACTCGCGCTCCAGCCGCTCCCGGACGATCTCCATGTGCAGCAGGCCGAGGAACCCGCAGCGGAACCCGAAGCCGAGCGCGGTGGACGTTTCCGGCTCGTACACCAGGGCGGCGTCGTTCAGCCGCAGCTTGTCCAGGGCGTCCCGCAATTCCGGGTAGTCGTCCCCGTCGAGCGGGTACAGCCCGGAGAACACCATCGGCCGCGGGTGGGAGTACCCGGGCAGCGCCTCGGTGGCCGGCCGGGCCGAACTGGTCACAGTATCCCCCACGCGGGCCTGGCGGACATCCTTGACCCCGGTGATCAGGTAGCCGACCTCCCCCGCCGTCAGTGACTCGGACGGCACCGGCTCGGGGGAGATCACGCCCACCTCGAGCGTGTCGTGCGCCGACCCGGTGGACATCATGAGGCTCTTCTCGCGCCGGGTGAGGCGGCCGTCCATGACCCGCACATAGGTCACCACGCCGCGGTAGGTGTCATAGACCGAGTCGAAGATCAGTGCCCGGGCGGGCGCATCGGGGTTGCCGCGGGGCGGGGGAACCTGGCGGACGATTTCGTTCAGCAGCTCGTGTACGCCCTCGCCCGTCTTGGCCGAGACGCGCAGCACGTCACCAGGCGCGCAGCCGATGATGCCGGCCAGTTCCTCGGCGTAGAGGTCGGGCTGGGCCGCCGGGAGGTCAATCTTGTTCAGCACCGGGATCAGGTGCAGGTCGGCTTCCAGCGCCAGGTACAGGTTGGCCAGGGTCTGCGCCTCGATCCCCTGGGCCGCGTCGACCAGCAGGATGGCCCCCTCGCAGGCGGCCAGGGACCGGGAGACCTCGTAAGTGAAGTCCACGTGGCCGGGGGTGTCGATCAGGTTCAGTACATAGCGCTGGCCATCCGGGCCGGTCCACGGCAGCCGGACCGCCTGGCTCTTGATGGTGATGCCGCGTTCCCGCTCGATGTCCATCCGGTCCAGGTACTGAGCACGCATCTGCCGGCCCGAGACCACGCCAGTGAACTGCAGCATCCGGTCGGCCAGGGTGGATTTGCCATGGTCGATGTGTGCGATGATGCAGAAATTCCGGATCACAGCCATGTCGGTGTGACCGGGGCTGGTCGCGTGCTGCGCGCCGTCCGGAAGGACCTGTTCGGGCATTGCTGGCACGGGTATCCGCCTGGTTCGGTTCGGGCTTGTCACGTCGGGCTGGGCCCGGACTTCGTTCTCCATCGTCGCATGCTGCCGCTGATGCCCGGGCCGCCGCCTGCTGCCTCTCCGGTCCCGCCTGCTGCCTCTCCGGTCCCGGCGGCGGCCGCGGCCGGGACGGGCGGCGGCCGCAACCCGGGCAGGAAGGCGGCCGCAGCTCAGGCGGGCCGTGCCCGGTGCCGGCGCGCACGCGGTTTGAGGGTTGTCCCCAGGTAGGCTATCCTGCCTCGTCGGAGCGTATGCGCTGACGCCCATGCGCGGCGGCGCTGCCGGGCGCGGACTGCGACCGGCCCCGGGCACCCCAGACGACATCCTGAGCGAGGCTTTCCGCGTGGCGAACATCAAGTCCCAGATCAAGCGCAACAAGCAGAACGAGAAGGCACGGCTGCGCAACAAGGCCGTCAAGTCGTCGCTGAAGACCTCGGTGCGCAAGTTCCGCGAGGCCGCCGACTCCGGTGACCTGGATGCGGCCACCGCGGCCATGCGCGACGCCTGCCGTCACCTGGACAGGGCCGCCAGCAAGGGCGTCATCCACAAGAACCAGGCAGCCAACCGCAAGTCGGCCATCGCCCAGCGCTGCGCCCAGCTGCAGCAGGCGGCCTGATTCAGCGGGCGGCGCGGCTGGCCACGATCTCCCGGATCGCCACCTCCAGCGCGTAGCCCGCGTTCGCTCCCTCGCCCTTGACCTGCGCGTCCGCCTGGGCTACCGCGGCGAGGGCCCGGGCCACGCCCTCGGGGGTCCAGCCGCGCAGTTGCTGCCGCACCCGGTCCACCTTCCACGGCGGGGCGCCCACCTCAGCCGCTACCGCCGCGTCCGGCAGGCCCCTGGCCGCGCTGCCCACCCGGCCCAGCAGGCGCACGCCCTGCGCCAGCCCGCTGCTGATGAGCACCGGTGCCACCCCGACGGCCAGCGCCCAGCGCAGCAGTTCCAGCGCCTCGCCGAGCTTGCCCTCGACCGCCCGGTCCGCGACCGTGAAGCCGCTGGCCTCGGCGCGGCCCCGGTAGTAGCGCGTCACTGCGGCCTGGTCGATCACGCCGGTGGTATCCGAGGCGAGCTGGGCGCAGGCAGCCGCGAGTTCACGCAGGTCGTTACCGATCGCGTCGATCAGGGCCCGGACGCCGCTCTCATCGATCTTGCGCCGGGTGCCGGCCACCTCGCCCCGGATGAACTGCATCCGCTCACCGACCCGGGTGATCTTCGGGCACTCGACCACCCGCACCAGGGGCGTCCCCTCCCGGCGCTGCTTGCTGGCTGCGGACAGCGCGGTCAGCAGCGCCTTGCCCTTGGCCCCGCCCGCGTGGGTCAGCACGGCCGTCGTGTCCGGCGGCGGGTCGGCCGCCAGGGCGGTGATCTCGTCGGCGACGTTCTTCGCGGCGACCTCGGCCCCGTGCACGACGACCACGCAGCGGTCCCCGAACAGCGACGGGGCGGTGAGCGTGGTCAGCTCGCCCGGGTGCAGGTCGGCCGCCTTGACGTGCTGGACGGTATCGGCCGGGCCCGCCGCCGACACCAGGGCGGCCACCGCCCGCTCCACCAGCAGTTCCTCCTCGCCGACCACGACGCTGACCGGGCTGGCCGGCTCGTCCGGGCTGACGGCCCGCCCGGCAGCAGCGGGCGCGCGCTGCGAGCGGGTGGTGCGGGCGGAAGGTCCGGCGGCAGAGGGCATAACGGCAGCATGCCACGGCCGGCACTGGCCCTGCGCCCGGCTCGGGGAGGAGAGCGGCCCGGTACGGCGGCCGCCCGGAGCAGCCGTCAGAGGGTGACGGGCTCGCCGCCGAGCCAGACCCGGTGCGGCTTGAGCCCGTACGCCCAGGCGAACGCGCCTTCGTGGTCGGCGTCCCAGAGCACGATGTCGGCAAGCCGGCCGCGCACCATGGCCCCCCGGTCCGGGGCCTTCAGCGCATGCGCCCCGCCGAGCGTGGCGGCGCGCAGCGCCTCGGGCACGCTCAGCCCGAACTGGGAGATGGCCAGGGAGATCACCAGGGGCATCGAGGTGATCCCGTTCCCGCCGGGCGTGTGGTCCGAGCCCAGGGCGACCGCGACGCCCTTGTCCAGCAGTGACCGGACGGGCGGCGTCTTGCCGGTCTGCAGCGCGGTCCCGGGGCAGACCACCGCGGCGACGCCGGCCCGGGCCAGCGCGGCCACGTCTTCCTCGCTCGCCTCGTGCAGCAGGTCTGCCGAGGCGCAGCCCAGCTCCGCGGCGAGCCGGGCGGCACCGGTGCGGCTCTTGCCGCAGGCGTGCACCCGGGGCAGCAGGCCCGCGGCCCGCCCGGCGGACAGGATCCAGCGGGCTTCCCGCTCGGTGAAGCGGCCTTCCTCGCAGTAGACGTCCACGCTGTCCGCGCCGATCGCGGCGGCGTCCGAGCACCAGGTGCCGACCGCGTCGATGTAGTCATGGCGGCGGCCGAAGTACTCCGGCGGCACCGCGCTGGCCGCGAGGAACGTCACGTGCACCCGCGGCATGCCCGGCTCGCCTTCCAGCGAGCGCAGCATCCGGACGTCGGCGAGCTCGCCGTCGCGGGTCAGGTGATACCCGGTCTTCGCCTCGATCGTGGTGGTGCCGGACCGCAGCCACTCCCGGAGCCGCGCCCGGACCCCGTTGCACAGCGTCCAGGGGTCCGTCCCGCGGGTCACCGTCACCGTGGACGCCATGCCGCCGCCGGCCGCGGCGATCTCGTTCGGCGATGAGCCGCCCGCCACCATGGCCAGCTCGGCCCAGCGGTTACCCGCGTAGACCGGGTGGGTGTGCGCGTCGATGAGGCCGGGCGTGACCAGCCCGCCGCCCAGGTTCTCCACGGAGTCCACGTCGACGATGTCGTCGATCACGCCGGGCAGGCTCTCCGGCAGCTCGGAGGCCCGGCCGACCCAGGCGATGCGGTCGTTGTAGGTGAGGATGGCCGCGTTGCTCCAGATCTCCGATCCGGTCCACAGGCGGCCGATGTTCGTGAGCAGCCGGACGGTCACGGGGAACCCCCCGGCCGGACGTCCGATGCCTGCCGTGAGGGTCCGCGCGTGACGTGGCGCACCTGCGTCATCCGCGGTCACCTGCCATAGCTCGTCCCAACTGTTGGCCCCCCCGCCAGGTGCCCGGTGGTCTCGGTTCCTAGCAGCCGACGGTCGGGTGCTCCGGCGATGCGGCAACCAACATATCGGTTCAGTTACGGTATTGCACTACAGGGTTCCTGTACAGGCACTATCACGAAGAAGCCAGACAGGAAATTAACGACCTTTCCGAGGATCTCACAGTCCGTCGCGCTATGCGCAGATTTCGGCTCCGCTACGTGTCAGTAACTTGCTCACCGGGCCGGGCTCGCCATCCCCGGCGGGGCTAGCGATCGGACCGGGTCCCGGTGGTACCGCGGCCACCGGTGCCACCGGGACCCGGTGGCACCGCGGGCCGCGGCCAGCACGGCCTCCCGCGGCTCCCAGGCGGCCACCAGTGCCGGGGCCGCCGGCCGGGGCCTCAAGCACATCAGGGCACCGGCTTCTGCCAGCGTAGGCACTCACTGCGGCCCGCGCAGGCATTCACCGGGGCCGGCGCTCACCACGGCCCGGCCGGGCGCTGACCGGCGGTCACCCGCAGCGGCCGGCCGGGAGCCCGGGCCACCCCCGGGAGGGCGGCCTGGGGCGAGGCGGGCAGGTCACGTCGCCGGCGTCCCGGGCAGGTCACGTCGCCGGCCTGACGGGCAGGCCAGGCCCCGGCGAGGCGGCCCCGCCGGGGCTCTGCCGCGGCGCGCCAAGCCGGCGACGGAAGTGGCGCAAACCGGGTACCGGAGTGGGGGATCCTAAGCACGCTGCCGGGCCGCAGGTATTGCAATCCATTGCAGAATGTCGTCCGCGTTACCGGCCAAACCGTTAAGAGATTTCCCGGGCAATTCATGCGATTCACAAATAGCGCAACGCATCACCCGGAAGCCGGCACCGCAATGCTGTCGATCTCGGCGGCCAGGTCCGGCGGAACCCGGGCGGTGAGCTCGGTGCCGGCCGCGCCGTGCCGGACCGCCAGCACCTCGCCCTCCTGGTGCGCCCGGGCCACCAGGTCGCCGCGCAGGTACGGCACGACCGCGCAGACCTCCCGGTCGCGCCGCGGCAGCGCGGCTTCCACCGCGGCGGCCAGCCCGTCCAGGCCGGCGCCGGTGCGCGCGGAGACCACCAGGCTGTGCGGCTCCCGGCGGCGCAGCGCCTCCAGCTCGACGGGGTCCGCCGCGTCCGCCTTGTTGATCACGACCAGTTCCGGGACGTGACCCGCGCCGATATCGGCCAGCACCGCCCGTACGGCGGAGATCTGCGCCTGGGGGTCGGCGTCGCTGCCGTCCACCACGTGCAGGATGAGGTCGGCCTCGGCGACCTCCTCCAGGGTGGACCGGAACGCTTCCACCAGCTGGTGCGGCAGGTGCCGGACGAAGCCGACCGTGTCGGTCAGCGTGTACCAGCGGCCGGACGGCGTCCTGGCCCGGCGCACCGACGGGTCGAGGGTGGCGAACAGCGAGTCGTCGACCAGCACGCCCGCCCCGGTCATCCTGTTCAGCAGGCTGGACTTGCCGGCGTTGGTGTAGCCGGCGATGGCGACCGCCGGGACGTCCCGGCCCCTTCGCTGCTGCCGCTGGACCTGCCGGCCCACGGACATCTCGCCGAGCTGGCGGCGCAGCCGCGTGGTCCGCGTCCTGATCCGGCGGCGGTCGGTCTCTATCTTCGTCTCGCCAGGTCCCCGGGTGCCGATCCCGCCGCCTCCCGCGACGCGCCCGCCTGCCTGCCGGGACAGCGACTCGCCCCAGCCACGGAGCCGGGGCAGCAGGTATTCCAGCTGGGCCAGCTCGACCTGGGCCTTGCCTTCCTTGCTCCGGGCATGCTGGGCGAAGATGTCCAGGATCAGCGCGGTCCGGTCGATGACCTTGACCTTGACCACGCCTTCCAGGCGGCGCAGCTGGCTGGGGGTCAGCTCCCCGTCGCAGATGACGGTGTCCGCGCCCAGCTCGGTGACCAGCGCCGCCACCTCGGCGGCCTTCCCGGCGCCCAGGTAGGTGGCCGCATCGGCCGGCTCCGCCGCTGGATCAGGCCATCCAGGATCACCGACCCGGCTGTCTCGGCCAGCCGGGACAGCTCGCGCAGCGAGTTCTGCGCGTCGGCGAGGGTGCCTTCGGTCCACACCCCGACCAGGATGACCCGCTCCAGGCGGAGCGCGCGGTACTCGACCTCGGTGACGTCCTGCAGCTCGGTTGACAGGCCGGATACCCGCTGCAGCGCGTGCCGCTCAGCCAGGTCCAGGTCACCCGGACCGTCCTGCGCGTCCAGCTCCGCGGGCCCGTCCAGGGGCCCGTGCGCGTTCTGCGGACCGTGCCCATCGAGGGGGCCGTGCGCGTTCTGCGACCCGTGCCCGTCCAGGGTGCGGCGCCCGTCCCGCCGCGCATGGTCGGCCTCGGGCTGCTGGCCAGGAAGGGTCATGGGCTGCTCACGATGGGGTCGGTAGCTGATCGTCGGTTGGTTCGCCAATGCTGTCATGCCTCCGGGTTACTCTCATCTCAATAAACACCGGCGCCGCGCTGGTTGTGCCCCGGATGTGGCCGGGAACACTTTGACCGGCGCGCCGACGCGGTGTTACGAAGCACGGGACCAGCGCTGCCCGCGTCATTACCTGCCAGTAACATGCCCGGTAACGGCAGGGCGGCGGGATGACCTGGGAGGAGCGCGGCATGGCCAGCGACGGCGTGCAGATAACGGGCCCGCGGGGCGACCGGTACGACGAAGTGCTCACGCCGGAGGCGGTGAACCTGGTCGCGGCGCTGCAGCGAGAACTCGGCGCCCGGCGCGCCGGGCTGCTCGCCGCGCGGGCACAGCGGCAGGAGGAACTGTCCGCCGGGGCGATGCTCGACTTCCTGCCCGCCACCCGGCAGATCAGGGACGACCCGGACTGGCGGGTGGCCGCGCCGGCCCCGGGACTGGTGGACCGACGGGTTGAGATCACCGGGCCGACCGACCAGAAGATGGCGATCAACGCGCTGAACTCCGGCGCCAAGGTGTGGCTCGCCGACTTCGAGGACGCGAACACCCCGCTCTGGGACAACATGATCACCGGCCAGCTGAACCTGATCAAGGCCCTGGACCGCACCCTGGACTTCAGCAGCGAGGAGGGCAAGTCCTACCGGCTCGGGCCGGACAGCGAGCTGGCCACCATCGTGGTGCGGCCACGCGGCTGGCACCTGGACGAGAAGCACATGCTCGTGGACGGCCAGCGGGTGTCCGGGAGCCTGTTCGACTTCGCGCTGTACTTCGTCCACTGCTCCCGGCGGCAGCTCGAGAAGGGATCCGGGCCGTACTTCTACCTGCCCAAGATCGAGAGCCACCTGGAAGCCCGGCTGTGGAACGACGCGTTCAACCTGGCCCAGGACACGCTGGGCATTTCCCGTGGCACCATCCGGGCCACCGTGCTGATCGAGACCATCCCGGCCGCGTTCGAGATGGAGGAGATCCTCTACGAGCTGCGGGACCACAGCGCGGGACTGAACGCTGGCCGCTGGGACTACCTGTTCAGCGTCATCAAGAAGTTCCGCAGCCGTGGCCAGGAGTTCGTTCTCCCGGAACGGAATTCCGTCACGATGACGGCACCGTTCATGCGGGCGTACACCGAGCTGCTGGTGAAGACGTGCCACCGCCGCGGCGCGCACGCGATGGGCGGGATGGCCGCATTCATCCCGAGCCGGCGTGATCCTGAGGTCAATGCGGTCGCCCTGGGCAAGGTCCGGGAGGACAAGACACGCGAGGCGGGCGACGGCTTCGACGGGTCCTGGGTCGCCCACCCCGACCTGGTGCCGCTGTGCCGTGAGGTGTTCGACAGCGTCCTGGGCGACGCGCCCAACCAGCTCGGCAAGCAGCGCCCGGAGGTCTCCGTGACCGCGGCCGACCTGCTCGCGGTGAGCAAGACGCCGGGCACCATCACCGAGGCCGGGCTGCGCAACAACGTCAGCGTGGGGATCCAGTACCTGGCGTCGTGGCTGGGCGGCAACGGCGCGGCCGCCATCTTCAACCTGATGGAGGATGCGGCCACGGCGGAGATCTCCCGGTCCCAGGTGTGGCAGTGGCGCAGCAACGACGTCCGGCTGGACGACGGCCAGCTGGTGACGACGGACCTGGTGCAGCGGATCATCGGTGAGGAGCTGGGCAAGGTCAGGGACTCGGCCGGGGACGCCTTCGACGCGCCCCGGTTCGAACAGGCGGTGACGCTGTTCACCGAGGTCGCGCTGGCCGACGACTACGTCGAATTCCTCACCCTGCCCGCCTATGAGGAGATGCCGTAGCGGTCCCGACCGTGGACTACGCGGCAGCGGCAAGGCAGTCTGGGAGGACAGGGAAGCACCCGGCCGGCCGTGGGCAGCCGGCCGGGAATGCGACGCGAGGAGACCCCGCTGCGGGAGGCGCGATGACGGTCGGTGCGATGGTGCCCCGGATGACCGAGATCTGCGGCCGCCGCGGCGTGGTCAGCGATCCGGCTGAGCTGCGAACCTACGAGTGCGACGGGCTGACCTCGCACCGGGCCGCGCCCGGCCTGGCCGTGCTGCCGGAGACGGCTGAGCAGGTGGCGGCCGTGGTGACCGAGTGCGCCCGGGCCGGCGTCCCGTTCGTGGCCCGCGGCTCGGGGACGGGACTGTCCGGCGGCGCACTGCCCCGAACCGACGGGGTACTCATCGTCACCTCGCGGATGCGGCGGATCATCGAGATCGACCCGGTCAGCCAGCGGGCCATCGTAGAGCCCGGGGTCACCAACCTCGCGGTCAGCACGGCGGCCCTGCCATACGGGTACTTCTACGCCCCCGACCCGTCCAGCCAGGTGGTCTGCTCCGTCGGCGGGAACGTCGCGGAGAACTCCGGCGGCGCGCACTGCCTCAAGCACGGGTTCACCGTGCACCACGTGACCGGGCTGGAGATCGTCACGCCCGCGGGCGAGCTGACCTGGCTGGGTGACGGCACCGGGTCCGCGCCCGGGTACGACCTGCTCGGCGCGTTCACCGGGTCAGAAGGCACGCTGGGCATCGTCACCAAGATCGTGGTGAAGCTGACCCGGATCCCGCAGGTGATCACAACGCTGCTGGCCGCGTTCTCCAGCACCGGGGCGGGCGGCGCGGCGGTGTCCGCGATCATCGGCGCGGGGATCCTGCCCGCTGCCATCGAGATGATGGACGCGCTCGCCATTGAGGCCGCCGAGGCGGCGGTGGCCTGCAACTACCCGGCGGGGGCAGGCGCCGTGCTGGTCGTGGAGCTGGACGGGCCGGAGGCTGATGTCCGCCGGGACAGCGCCGCGGTGCGGGCGCTGTGCCAGCAGGCCGGCTGCACCGAGATCCGGGAGGCGGACGACCCGGCCGAGCGCGCGGCGATCTGGGCCGGCCGCAAGTCCGCGTTCGCCGCGGTGGGCCGCATCTCCCCTGCCTACCTGGTGCAGGACGGGGTGGTGCCGCGGACCGCGCTCGGCGAGGTGCTGGACAAGATCGCGGCGCTGGCGGACGCGTCCGGGATCCGGGTGGCCAACGTGTTCCACGCGGGCGACGGCAACCTGCACCCCCTGGTGCTGTACAACGACGCAACCCCCGGCGAGGAGGCGACGGCCGAGGAGGTGTCCGGCGCCATCCTGGACCTGTGCATCGAGCACGGCGGGTCCATCACCGGCGAGCACGGCGTCGGCACCGACAAGGCCAGGTACCTGCCGAAGATGTTCACGGCCGATGACCTGGACACCATGCAGCTGCTGCGCTGCGCGTTCGACCCGGCCGGGCTGTGCAATCCCGGGAAGATCTTCCCGACGCCGCGGTTGTGCGGGGAGGTGCCCGGGCCCCGGCGCGGGGTCCACCCGCTGGTTGCCAGCGGGCAGGCGGAACAGTTTTGAGCCCTGCGTCGGTTCCCGGGGCGCTGGCCCTGGCCTGCCGCGCGGTGCGCCCGGCCGGGCCGCGCGACATGGTCGCCGGGGTGATGCCGGACTGGGTCGCCTCGCCGGCCTCCGCTGAGGAGGCCAGCGCGTTGCTCGCGGCGGCGACCGAGCACGGCCTGGCCGTGGTGCCCCGCGGCAGCGGGACCGCCGTGGGCTGGGGCCCGCCGCCGCGCCGGTGCGACCTGGTGATCGACACGCTGCGGCTGGACCAGGTCCTCGAGCACGCCGCCGGTGACCTGGTGGTGCGGGCGTCGGCCGGGGTGACCATGGCGCGGCTGGCCGGGGTGCTGGCGGCCGCCGGGCAGCAGCTGGCGGTGGACGCGCCGCCGCGCGGCCGCGGCCGGCGCGCGTCGCCGACGGTCGGCGGGCTGCTGGCCACCGGCGCGGCGGGCCCGCGGCGGCTGCGCTACGGGACCCCACGCGACCTGGTCATCGGGGTCACCGTGGTGCGGCCCGACGGCACCGTGACGAAGTCCGGCGGCAAGGTGGTCAAGAACGTCGCCGGATACGACCTGGGCAAGCTGTACACGGGCTCATGCGGGACGCTGGGCCTGATCACCGAGGCCATCTTCCGGCTGCACCCGCTGCCGGCCGGCGCGGCCTACGTCATCGCCGCCTACGCCGATCCGGCCGCCGCCGCGGCGGCGGTGGCGGGCGCGGCCGGCTCGGATCTGGCCCCGTCCGCGGTGGAGATCGACCGGCCGGCTCTGCGCGGCCTGATCCGCCTGGGAGTCCTGCTGGAAGGCGACCCGGACGGCGTGGCCGAGCGGGCCGCCCAGCTACGGGACGTGCTGGGCGCCGGAACCGCGGCCTCGCCGGATCCGCCGGACTGGTGGGGCACGTCAGGGGTGGCCGGGCCTGGCCCGGCCGAGCCCACCCTGATCCGGGTGAGCTTCTGGTCCGCCGCGCTGGCCGGCGTGCTGGCGGCCGTGGACGGCGCGGCCGAGTCGGCCGGGCTCGATCCGGCCCTCGGCGGCTCCCCCGCCGCGGGCGTGCTGCACCTGACGCTGCCCGACGGTGCGCCGCCCGGCGCGGTAGCGGAGTTCCTGGCCGCCCTGCGCGCGGCCCTCGCCGGGAAGCTGACGCCCGGGGCCGGGGGCGAGGGGCCGCCCAGCCGGGCCAGCGCGGTGGTGCTGACCGCCCCGGCGGCCGTCCGGGACAGAGTGGACATGTGGGGCCCCGTGCCGGCTCTGAGCCTGATGCGCGCGGTCAAGGACCGGTTCGACCCCGGGCAGCTGATGGCACCCGGCCGCTTCGCCGGAGGAATCTGATGAGCCCGTCGCCGATCGACCCGTCCGGTGAGCTGCGCGCCCTCGCCTCAGACTGCGTGCACTGCGGGTTCTGCCTGCCGGCCTGCCCGACCTACCAGCTGTGGGGTGAGGAGATGGACTCGCCGCGCGGGCGGATCCACCTGATCACCCAGATCCTCGACGGCACCACCGCCACCGAGGCCGCCGCCAGCCACCTGGACCGCTGCCTGGGCTGTATGGCCTGCGTGCCGGCCTGCCCGTCCGGAGTGCGCTACGACCGGCTCATCGAGGCGGCCCGCGGCTGGGCCGAGGAACCGCCGGGCAGCGGCCCGGCCCCGGTGCCGCCCCGGTCGCGGCGTGACCGGCTGGTCCGGGCCGCGATCTTCGCCGCCTTCCCGCATCCGCGCCGCCTGCGGCTGCTCGCCGGCCTGCTGCGGATCGCCCAGCGTGTAGGGGCCACCCGGATGATCGAGCGGAGCGGGCTGGCCGCCCGGCTGGCGCCGGAACTCGTGGCGTCGCTGCGGGTGGCCCCGGCGCCGCCGCGTGGCCACCGCCGGCTGGCGGGCCGATTCCCGGCCCAGGGCCCGCGGCGCGCGGTCGTCGGCATGCTCACCGGCTGCGTGCAGCAGGTGTTCTTCCCCCAGGTGAACGAGGCGACGGTACGGCTGCTCACCGCCGAAGGATGCGACGTGGTGATCCCGCGCGGGCTCGGCTGCTGCGGGGCGCTGTCGCTGCATACCGGGCGCGCCGCTGAGGCCACCCAGCTGGCCCGGCGCACGATCGCGGCCTTCGAGGACGCGGGCGTGGACGTCATCGTGGTCAACTCGGCGGGCTGCGGGTCGGCGATGAAGGAGTACGGGGAGCTGTTCCAGGCCGCGGCGGGCGGCTGGGCGGAGCGCGCCGCCCGGACCGCCGCCCAGGTGCGCGACCTCACCGAGTACCTGGCCGAGCTGGCGGGATCGGCCGAGGGACCCCGGGGCGCCCGGCACCCGCTGCCGGTCACCGTGGCCTACCACGAAGCCTGCCACCTGGGCTACGCGCAGCGGATCCGGCAGCAGCCACGCGAGCTGCTGCGGGCCATCCCGGGGCTGCAGGTGGCGGAGCTCGCGGACGGCGGGACCTGCTGCGGGTCGGCCGGCGTGTACAACCTGCTGCAGCCCGAGGCGGCCGGGGAACTCGGAGCGCGCAAGGCGGCGGCCGTACTGGCCACCGAAGCTCCCGTGGTGGTGTCGGCCAACCCGGGCTGCAGCCTGCAGATCGCCTCGGCCATCGCGGCCACGGGCGCCGCCGAGCCACCGGCCATCATGCACGTCGCGGAGGTGCTGGACGCCTCGCTGCGCGGACTGCCGGTCTCGGCGCTGACCGGCCGGGCGGGGCAGGCAGCCTCGCTGCCCGCCCGCCGCTGAGCGGCATCAGGTGGGCCGAGGCCGCACCGCCCGGCCTGGCCGCTGATCCAGATCGCCACGGGAGGCATGCCGTGTCGTATCCAGGACCGAAATACCACCGGGGCCGGACCCGCACTTCCACCAGGCCGTCTCGGAAACTTTCTGCATCCTGTCCGGGAGCATCCAGCTCTACGACGGCCGGGCGTGGACGCCTGCTAAACCGGGCGATTTCCTTTTTGTCCCCCAGGGCAGGGCCCACGGTTTCCGCAACGAGTCCGGCAGGCCCGCCTCGATGCTGCTTATGTTCGCCCCCGGAGCGCCCCGCGAGGAATACTTCGAGAGCCTGGCCGAATGGGCCGGCACGGGCCAGCGGCCCAGCGAGGAAGAGCGAGCCGAATTCATGCTCCGGCACGACACCTATTGGCTCTGAGCAGCGTAGTGCACAGTAAAATGCCGTACCCGGCGCTGGCTAGTTTCCCGGCAGGACGAAGCCTTCATCGACAGTGAGCACGGTTCCGGTGACGAAGCGGTTCTCCATCAGGAACAAGGTGCGTCGCGGCGATCTGGTCCGCTTCGCCGATCGTCTTGGTGAGCGTTCGCTGCGCGAGGGCCGTGAACAGCGCTTCGCACTGCGGCTCCGGAATCTGGTTCCACATCGGCGTGCGGATCACTCCTGGCCGGACCGCGTTGACGCGGATCGGGGCCAGCTCGACGGCTAGCCCTCTCGTCAGGCCCTCGATGGCGCCGGCCCCGCTGGCCCCGAGCGCGGCACCAGGCGCCGGGCGGACCCGGCGCGTCACCGGCGGTGTAATCAGGTAGTCCAGCTGGCCGGCCCGGGCGAACGGGGCGGCAACGCCTGCCTCGCTGCGGGTGTCGGCCACCGCCCGTCGCAGTTGGCCGGCAATCCGGCGAGCGCGGCGTCCAGCCGCCCCGGGTCGCTCGATGCGATCGTGACGGCCGCGCCTGCTGCGGCGGCGGCGCGGGCGGTAGCCAGTCCCGTTCCCGAACTGCCGCCGATGATGACTCCATGAGTCATCACGGTTATCATCGTGGCCATGCCGCGGTGGGATCCCCGAGCCAAGGACCGGCTCCGCGACGCCGCGCTGGAGCTGTACCTCGAGCACGGGTACGACGACGTCACCGTCGCGCAGATCACCGAGCGGGCCGGACTGACCCGCCGGACGTTCTCCCGCTACTTCACCGACAAGCGTGACGTGCTGTTCGCCGGATCAGAACAGCTCCCGATCGCCCTCGCCGACGCCATCCTGCAGGCCGACGATGCCCTCCCGCCCTTCGCGGCCCTGCTGGCCGCCCTCGTGGATATCCGCGAACTGCTGGCCGGCCGGGTCCCCCACGCCGCGCAGCGGCGCGCGGTCATCAAGGCCAGTCCCGGACTGCAGGAACGGGAGCGAACCAAATTCGCCGCCGTGACCGACGCCCTGGCGGGCGCGCTACAGCAGCGAGGCGCAGCCGAATCCGCGGCGAGGCTACTTGCGCACGTCGGTGTGGCCATCTTCCAGACCGCGTTCGAGCAGTGGACTGACCAGCCGGAACACGCAGATTTCTCAGCCTGCGTCCGCGAGGCGACCACCGAGCTTGCCTCCAGCCTGGAAGCAGTCGATATCTGCCGCGCCGCACAAGATCTCAGCCCGCTGTTGTAGTGCTGGGGCGGAGGCCCTGGCCAGGGCCGCCAGAACCTCCGCCGGCGAGCCTGGTCAGCAGCCGTCGTACGGGGCCCACGCGCTCGTACCGGACTGGGCGTACTCCTTGGCGAACGCCGCGTTCTGCACCGACACCGGCGCGTTCTCCGGCAGGCCGGAGAAACCGAGGGCGTGCCACGTGGACGGCAGGAACCCGTACAGGCCGCCCGCCCCGCTGGCCGGGTTGACCGCGGATGGGTTGCCACTGCTCTCCCGCTGGATCACGCAGGCCTGGAAACTGCCCGGCGCGCCGCGGTACCACGCGGCGGGCCGCGCGGTCACGGCCGCCCTCACCGGGCTGCTGGTCACCCAGGCCCGATGACGGCGGGGCGCGGCCGCCCGGACAGCCGCCGGGCGCGAGCCCGCCAAGGCCGCCTGCGCCGCGCGGATCAGCCATGGGCCAACCCGCGGGGCACCGGGCACGAGCAGCCGCTGCCCGGGCAGGATCATGGACGGGTCAGGTACCTGCCGCCGGTTTGCCCACCACAGCGCGGGCCAGTCCGCCGCGGTCCCGTACTCGTGCTGGCTGATCGCGCTGAGCGAATCGCCGGGCTGCACGACGGTGTCATGACCGGCCGCCTGAGCCGTTCCCGGGTGCAGTGAAATCGTAACCGCGAACAGGGTCTTGGCGGCCCCACCAGCTGCCATACTGATAAACGTCATGGCTTGTTTCCTCCAAGGTTCGTTGCCATGAAAGGCCCCGGCCACGTGCTGCAACACAATTGGCCGGGGCCGCCTGACCTAGTCAGGGACCGACGTGTGAGTACCCCCTGCGCTGTTTTACTTAACCTTCCGTGATTGGCGTGACTGTATCCGCCACGGCAAATCAGGTATGCTTATCAGCAGATGTCGCTTTAGCCAGGGACTAATTGCTCACAATGTCCTAAAGAGCCGCCTTACCCGGGCTGATGCGGCAACGGGTGGTTACGGCCGGCCCACAAGGCCGGCCCGGGGAGCTCAGCCGCTGGCGGCCAGCCAGCGCGGGTCGAGCTCACCCTCGGCCACGATCACCGCGGGGCCGGTGAGCCAGGTGGAGCCAGCCCCTAGTGTGACGGTGAGTTCCCCGCCGGGCACGTGGACCTGCCAGGCCTGCCGCTCCCCTGGCGCCCCGCCCCCGGGCGGACCTTCCGCCGGGTGCGCGGCCGCGGCCGCCGCAGCGGCGGCGACCGCACCGGTGCCGCAGGACCGGGTCTCCCCCGAACCGCGCTCGTGGACCCGCATCGTGACGGCGCCCGGCCCCGCCAGCCGGACCAGCTCCACGTTGCCGCCGTCCGGGAAGTCCGCCCGGTCGAGGGCGGGCGGCGCAGTCAGGTCATACTTGTCCAGGGCGTCATCGACCAGGCAGGCCAGGTGCGGGTTGCCGACGCTGATCCGCAGCCCGTCCCGGCTGAGCCCGCCGACCACGGCCCGGCCGGGGCCCAGTACCGTGACCGGGCCCATGTCGGCGGTGATCTGGCCGTCGTCCCCGGCCCGTACCCGCCGCACGCCGTTGCGGGTCGCCACCGCGAAGGCCGGCCTGGTGACCAGGCCGTGGTCCAGCAGGTACCGGGCGAAGACCCGGATGCCGTTGCCGCACATCTCCGCGATGCTGCCATCGGCGTTGCGGTAGTCCATGAACCATTCCGCGTCCGCGGTCTGATCAATCGCTGGCGGGTTCCGGGGAATCGCCCCCCCGGGCAACATTGCGGTCCGCACTACCCGCAGCACCCCGTCGGCCCCGATCCCGGCGCGCCGGTCACAGAGCCGGGCGGCCAGCCCGGCGGGCAGGTCGAGCTCGGCCGCCGGGTCGGGCAGGATCACGAAGTCGTTCCCGGTGCCATGTCCTTTGGCGAACCGCATGAGCCGATGGTAGCCAGCGCCAGCCCGCCCGGGTCCGTGCCGGGCCCAGTGTCCAGCCAGCGGATCCGGGGATCCCGGCGGAACCAGGACTCCTGGCGCCGGGCGAACCGCCGGGTGGCCCGGATGGTCTCGTCGCGGGCCTGGTCCTCGGTCCACTCCCCGGCCAGGTGGCGGAGCACCTGCGCGTAGCCGAGAGCCCGGCTGGCCGTCGGGCCGTCCCGCAGCCCGGCCGCCTCCAGCGCGCGTACCTCGTCCACCAGCCCGGCCTGCCACATCCGCCCGACCCGCTCGGCGATGCGGAGGTCCAGCTCGGCCCGGGGCACCCGGAGCCCGAGCTGCACGGCCGGGTACTGGGACTCATACCGGGGCATCGTGGCCGCGAACGGCCGCCCGGACAGCTCGACGACCTCCAGTGCCCGGACGATCCGGCGCCCGTTGGACGGCAGGATGCCCGCGGCCGCGGCTGGGTCGAGGGCAGCCAGCCGGGTGTGCAGCACCCCGGGCCCGGAGCGCTCGAGTTCCTGCTCCAGGCGCCGCCGCAGCGCGGGGTCCGTGCCGGGGAAGTTCAGGTCGTCGAGGGCAGCCCGGATGTACAGCCCGGATCCCCCGGCCAGGACGGGCACCCGGCCCCGGGACTGCACGTCGGCGAGGGCGGCGCGGGCCATCCGCTGGTATTCCGCGACGTTCGCGAGATGCCGGATATCCCACACATCGAGCAGGTGATGCGGGATCCCCTCGCGCTGCGCCACGGTGAGCTTGGCCGTCCCGATGTCCATGCCCGCGTACAGCTGCATGGAATCGGCGTTGATGATCTCCCCGTCCAGCGCGTGGGCCAGCCGGAGGGCCAGCTCCGACTTGCCCGCCGCCGTGGGGCCCAGGACCACGATCACCTGTCCCGTCATGCCCCCATCCTGCCAAGCCGGCCACACCAGGCCAGCCGGATCCGCCCGGCCAGCCGGGTCCGCCAGGGCAGTCGGCCCGCGCGATGCGGCCGCTGGCAATCCAGTTGCCAGCGGCCGTGCGCCGGGCGGGAGTTGCCCGCCTCCTGGATCGCCAGGTCGGCATGTGCGGTGGCACTACGGCGCAGCGTGACGAAGCGGGGCCGGAAGAGCGTGTCCCGGGAAGCGGACTGCCCAGCTGGTGCCCGTGACGGCCGACCGCGCAGACCCCGGGTGCCCGCTGAGGTGGCAGGTGCCCGGGGCGAGGCTGGTGAACCGCAGCGGGTAGACCTCGGCACCGGCCGTGCCGCTGGCCGGCCCGACCGACACCCGGAGCCGGGAGACCGGGCAGATCGGGGTCCCGGCCAGCCCGCGCTGATCATGCCCGGCGGCCGAAGCGGCGGTCATGCTCAGCACGGCGGCACCGCTGGCGGCCGGGGCGACCACCGCCCGGCGGGCCGCCTGGGCTGATATCAACATGCATCATTCCACCCTTCGACGGGGCGGCGCTGACGCCTCCACCTGCCAGGACGCAGCCCTCGACGGGGAGGTTGGCTGACCGGGGAAAGGGTTCAGCCGGGGCGGCCCACGGGCGGCATGCCGAGCAGCACGCCCCCCGGGACGGCCGGCGCGCAGGCCGCGGAGCCCGGCACCGCCCCGGACGGCGATCCGGCCACCGCAGGCTCCTCGTGGCGGGCCTGCCACGCGTCACCGCCGCGGGTCCGGCGCACCGCCCGGGGCCCGCCGTCCGCGATCAGGTAGTGCGGGGCGGCCCGGGTCACCAACGCGGTGACCAGGTCGCCAGGGCGCGCCGCGCTGGTGCCCGGCGTGAAGTGGACCAGGCGGTTGTCCCTGGCCCGCCCGGACAGCCGGTGGGTGGTCCCGTCCTTGCGGCCCTCACCCTCGGCCACCAGCACTTCCACCTCGCGACCGACGAGCCGCTCGTTCTCGGCCAGGGAGATCTCGCCGACCAGGGTGGCGAGCCGCTGGTACCGTTCCGCGACCACCTCAGCAGGCACCTGACGGTCCATCGTGGCGGCCGGGGTCCCGGGCCGCGGCGAGTACTGGAAGGTGAACGCCCCGGCGAAGCGGGCCCGCCGGACCAGGTCCAGGGTGTCCTCGAAATCGCGGTCGGTCTCCCCGGGGAAGCCCACGATGATATCGGTGGTGATAGCCGCGTCCGGGATGGCGGCCCGGACCCGGTTCAGGATGGCCAGGTACGCCTCCCGGCGGTAGGCGCGCCGCATGGCCCGTAGCACGGTGTCCGAGCCGGACTGCAGCGGCATGTGCAGCTGGGGCATGACGACGGGCGTCGCCGCCATCGCGGCGATCACGTCATCGGTGAAGTCGCGCGGGTGCGGCGAGGTGAACCGGACCCGCTCCAGCCCGTCGATCCCGGCGCAGGCCCGCAGCAGCTTGGCGAAGGCCTGCCGGTCGCCGAAGCCGACCCCATAGGAGTTCACGTTCTGCCCGAGCAGGGTGACCTCCACCACCCCGTCCCCGGTCAGCGCCCGGATCTCGGCGAGCACGTCGCCGGGGCGGCGGTCCTGTTCCCGGCCGCGCAGCGCCGGCACGATGCAGAAGGTGCAGGTGTTGTTGCAGCCGACGGAGATCGCGACCCAGGCGGCATAGGGCGATTCCCGGCGGGCCGGCAGCACGGACGGGAACCGCTCCAGGGACTCGACGATCTCCACCTGGGCTTCCGCCTCGACCCGGGCCCGCTCCAGCAGGGCGGGCAGCGAGCCGATGTTGTGCGTGCCGAACACCACGTCCACCCACGGTGCGCGCTGCGCGATGCCGGCCCGGTCCTTCTGCGCCAGGCAGCCGCCCACGGCGATCTGCATGCCAGGCCGGGACTGCTTGACCGGCAGCAGGTGACCGAGGTTGCCGTACAGGCGGTTGTCCGCATTCTCGCGGACCGCGCAGGTGTTGAACACGACGACGTCGGCGGGATCCCCGTCCGGAGCACGCTGGTACCCGGCCGATTCCAGCAGGCCAGCCAGCCGCTCCGAGTCGTGCATGTTCATCTGGCACCCGTAGGTGCGGATCTCGTAGGTGCGGGACGCGCTCATCTCGGACCCGAGACTACGCCCAGCACGCGGCATGTCCGGAATCTCCTTCCGACGGCCCTTGGCATGTCCGGAATCTCCCGTGGCAGACCCGCGAATGGTAGACGATATCCCCTATGACAGACAGCATGGCCGCCCCGCGGATCCCTTATGGCGCATGGCCGTCGCCGATCACCGCGGCAGACGTGGCCCAGGGGCAGGTGCTGGTGTCGTACCCGCTAGTTTCGGGCACCGACGTGTGGTGGCAGGAGGAGCGCCCGGACGAGGGCGGCCGGGTCACCGTCATTCGCTGCGACGCGGCCGGGGATCAGCACGTGCTGCTGCCGTCCCCCTGGAATGCCCGCAGCCGGGTCCACGAGTACGGCGGCCGGTCCTACCTCCCGGTACCGGGGACCGGTACCGGGCTGGACACCGACCGCGCGGTTGTCTTCGCGAACTACGCGGACCAGCGGCTGTACGTCGTGGCCGACCCGGGAACGGGCCCGGCCGGGGGGACCGGCGGCCAGGCCGCTGCGGCCCCCCGCCCGCTCACCCCGGAACCGGGGGACGGTGAGGGGCTCGCGGCGCTGCGTTATGCGGACTTTATTCTCTCGGCCGACGGGTCCGAGGTGTGGTGCGTCCAGGAGCGGCACGAGGCGGGCGCGATCAGCCGCGGGATCGTCGCGGTACCGCTGGACGGGAGCGCGGCGCAGGACGCGGGGGCCATCCGGACGCTGGTGACCGGCTCGGATTTCTTCGCCTTCCCGACCCTGTCCCCGGACGGGAGCCGGCTGGCCTGGATCTGCTGGAATCACCCGCGGATGCCATGGGACGGCACGGAATTGCGGGTCGGGCTGATCACCGACGGCGTGCCTGAGCGGGGAAGGCTGGTCAAGGGAGGCATTCGGGAATCCGTGCTGGCGCCGGTATGGCGGGATGAGACCAGCCTCTACGTGGTCTCCGACTGGCCCGGCTGGTGGAACCTGTACCAGGTGGGCCTGGTCGGCGAGCCTGCCCAGGCGCTGTACCCGGCCGAGGAGGAGTTCGCCGAGCCGTTGTGGCAGCTGGGTGGCCGGCCCTACGCCCGGCTGGCTGACGGGCGGCTGGCCGTGCTGCACGGCCAGGGCGGCATGCGGCTCGGCGTGCTCGACCCGGAGACTGGCGATCTGGCCGGCCTGGACCTGCCGTTCGCAGAGTTCACGTCCGACCTGTGTGCGGACGGGATGACGATCGTGGCGGTCGCGGGCGGGCCGCTGACGCCGCTGGCCGTGGTGCGGATCGATGCGGCCTCCGGCACGTCCGAGGTGCTGCGCGCGGAGACGGAGAAGACCCCGGACCCGGGTTACCTGCCGGTGCCGAAGCAGGTGCAGCTGGAGGGGCAGTACGGCCGGAGCGTGCACGCCCTGGTCTACCCGCCGACCCACCCCGAGGCGGCGGCCCCGGAGGGTGAGCTGCCGCCGTACGTGGTCTGGGTGCACGGCGGGCCGACGTCGCACGTGGTCGGCCTGCTCGACCTGGAGAAGGCCTACTTCACCAGCCGGGGCATCGGGATCATCGACGTCAATTACGGGGGTTCCACCGGTTACGGGCGCAGCTACCGGGAGCGGCTGCGGATGCAGTGGGGCGTGGTCGATGTCGAGGACGTGGCGGCGGCCGCGCTGGCGCTGGCCCGCCAGGGCGAGGCCGACC
This sequence comes from uncultured Actinomycetes bacterium, assembly GCA_963829725.1. Lineage (GTDB taxonomy): Bacteria > Actinomycetota > Actinomycetes > Streptosporangiales > Streptosporangiaceae > RYN-230. The sequence continues at coordinate 249,425 of CAWHJW010000010.1, forward strand.
AGCGCCGCCTGGCCATCCGCGGCCACTCGGCCGGGGGCTCGACGGCGCTGGCCGCGGTGACCTCCGGGGCCCGCGTCCCGCCGGTGTTCAGCGCGGCTGCCTCCTATTACGGGGTGGCTGACCTGCGCGGGCTCGCCGCCCAGACCCACGACTTCGAATCGCGCTACCTGGATGGGCTGATCGGCCCGCTGCCCGGCTTCGAGTACGTCTACGGGGAACGCTCCCCGCTCGGCCACGTCACCGGCGCGACCAGCCCGGTGCTGCTGCTGCAGGGGCTCGATGACCCGGTCGTGCCGCCCGCGCAGGCCCGGGGCATCGCCGCGGACCTGGCCGCGCACGGCATCCGGCACGCGCTGCTCACCTTCCCGGACGAATCGCACGGGTTCCGGCGGGCCGACACGAAGACCAGCGCGCTCCAGGCGGAACTGTCGTTCTACGGGCAGGTGCTGGGCTTCGACCCGCCCGGGATCCGGTGGCTCACGCTCACCGAGCCGTGGCCCGGCGCCGCCCAGGATGGGCCCGCTGACCCCCTGGAGGCGGCGGCCCAGTCCGGGTCACCGTCGCCGTCTGGCCCGCGGGTAGCGGGCATGCCTCCCGCGCCGCCGGCCCGGGAGATGCCATCCGGAGCGCAGCGGCCGCCCACCGGGCCAGCATCGGCAGGGCGGGGCTCCGCCGCGCCGTCACGGGCCGCCTCCAGCTGACCGGCCCGGCGAGCGGCGGCGGCGAGCGGGCCCGGCGAGCGGCGGCCCGGCGAGCGGCGGCCCGGACGGGTCAGCGGGCGAACTCGGTAGCCCGGGACTCCCGGACGACGGTGACCCTGATCTGGCCGGGGTAGGTCAGCTCTTCTTCCACCTGCTTGGCCACGTCCCGCGCGATCACCTGAGCCTGGATGTCGTCCACCTTCTCCGGCTTCACCATCACCCTGATCTCGCGGCCGGCCTGCATGGCGAACACCTTCTCCACGCCCGGCTGGGCGGTAGCGATCTGCTCCAGGCGCTCCAGCCGCTTCACGTAGGCCTCGAGTGACTCGCGGCGCGCTCCCGGGCGGCCGCCGCTGATGGCGTCGGCGGCCTGGGTGAGCACGGCCTCGACGGTGCGCACCTCGACCTCGTTGTGGTGCGCCTCGATCGCGTGCACCACGTCCGGCGACTCGCCGTAGCGCCGCGCGATCTCCGCGCCGATGAGGGCGTGGCTGCCTTCCACCTCGTGGGTGAGGGCCTTGCCAATGTCGTGCAGCACGGTGCAGCGCTTGAGCAGCACCGGGTCCATGCCCAGCTCACTGGCCATCATGCTGGCGATGTGCGCGGACTCCACCAGGTGCCGGAGCACATTCTGGCCATAGGACGTGCGGTAACGCAGCCGCCCGAGCAGGGTGACCAGTTCCGGGTGCAGATCCGTGATCGACAACTCGACCAGGGCGTCCTCACCGGCCCGGACGCACAGTTGCTCGACTTCGCCCTTACTCCGCTCGTAGGCCTCCTCGATCCGCTGCGGATGGATCCGCCCATCGAGCACGAGCCGCTCCAGGGTGAGCCGGGCGACCTCCCGGCGCACCGGGTCGAAGCAGGACAGCAGGACGGCCTCGGGCGTGTCGTCGATGATCAGGTTGACCCCGGTGACGGACTCGAACGCCCTGATGTTCCGGCCCTCCCGGCCGATGATCCGGCCCTTCATCTCGTCACCCGGCAGATGCAGCACCGACACCACCGACTCGCTGGTCTGCTCGCTGGCCACCCGCTGGATGGCCAGCGTGACGATCCGCCGGGCGCGCTGCTCCCCGTCCCGGCGGGCCGCGTTCTCGGTCTCCCGGACCAGCAGGGCCGCCTCCCGCTTGGCCTGGTTCTGGATGCCGGTCACCAGTTCGGCCTTGGCCGCCTCGGCGGTCAGCCCGGCGACCTGCTCCAGCACGGCCCGCCGTTCCTCATCCAGCCGTTCCAGGTCAGCTTGCCGGGCATCGAGTTCCTCCCGGACCTGCTCCAGGCCGGCGGCCCGCTCATCAAGCTTGCCGAATTCGGCGTCCAGCCGTGCTTCCCGCTCGGCCAGCCGCGCCTCCCGCCGCTCCAGGTCGGCCCGCAGGTCCCGGGCCTCGTCGCGGACCGAACGGAGCTCGTCGTCGGCCTCCCGGCTGGCCTGAGCCGCCTTGTCCGCGGCCTGGCCGGCCTCCCGCATGATCGCGGCGGCGTCTGCTTCGGCCCGGGCCCTGATCTGGTCGGCTTCCCGGCCTGCCTCCTCGGAGGCCCGCTGCGCGTCCGCGGTGGGCTGGGCGTTGGCGGGAGCCTCCTCGGTGACCGGAGGCGAGACGCGCCCCGGAGAGCGGCGCAGCACCACGGTGAGCGCGAAAACGGCGGCCAGCAGCCCGACAACCCCGATGACGAGAGAGATTGTGCTGCTCATGGCACACCCCAATCCTGCTCGCTGGCCCCCGGCACCGGGATGTGGTGCCAGGGGAACACCCTGGAGCGAGGGGTCATGCCTGCCAGCCGCCGACCAGGTGGCAGCCGGTTCCCGGCTCGCGCCGGGTGCTTCCCGGCTCGCGCCGGGCGCTCACTTCCCATCCGGGTCGGCACCACCCGGCCGGGGACTACCCCGACCAGGCACTGCCCGGCCACCTACAGGACAGCAGCCGGGCCAGTTACCTGGCCCGCCAGCCCACCCGTCTAGCCCGCCCGGTGCACCCGGGCCAGACCGCCCAGGCCGTCGGCGGGACTGGGCAGCCCGGCCAGTTACCTGGCCCAGGCCAGGTGACCGGCCAGGTGGCGGCACGCCCAGCCCGCGATCCGAACTGCCGTAGGCGGTCCGGCTGACCTCCGGGCGGCCGGCGCCGGGCCGGCGGTACGCCCAGCCCGCACGCCGGCTGGCGCACTGCGGGACGGGCGCTCAGCCGGACGCGGCCGATAGGCCGGTCCCGCTGCTGGTGGCGTCCGCCACCACTGTCGCGCCCTTCCCGGCGGCACGCCGTGCCGCCCGTCCCAGCCCGGGCCGTACCCGGCTGCCCTTCCTCGGCCGGCCTGCTCACTTCCGTAAGCGGCCGCCCAGCCTGACCAGACGGGCGTCCCCGCCAGGGCCGGGCAAATCCAAAGCCCTAACCGGCCGGAGCCGGCCACGAACCGTATTCCGTCGTTTTCATCCGCATGGCACGGAGTAACACCTCGCTTTCGCGAGGTTAAGCGTAGATAACAGTTTGGGCAAGCCGTCCACCCCGCTCATCTCAATACTTACTCTGTGTAATCAGCTTCTTACCCATTATCATCAGCTAGTTTACCCTGCCTCGGAATCCTCATCTGTCCAGGTCAGCGCTGGATCATCCGGATCTGGCACCGCACCGGCGAGATCGAGGCCTTCCTGCTCGAGCGCTTCCCGGACGACGCGGTAGGCGACGGGCGCCGGGTACCCCTTCCGGGCGAGCAGGCCGACGAGCCGCCGCATCCGGGCCGGCACCGGCTTTCCGCGGCTGGTGGCCAGCCCCTTGGCCACCAGGCGCCGCGCGGTGGCCATCTCCTCGGCCGGGTCGAGGGCGCTGACCGCCGCGCTAATGTCCTGGCCGTTGACCCCGCGCCGTTTCAGCTCGGCGGTGAGGACCCGCCGGGCCAGGCCCTTACCGTGGTGCCGTGACTCCACCCAGGCACGAGCGAACGCGGCATCGTCGATGAGGCCCACCTCGGCGAAGCGTGCCAGGACCGCCGCGACCGCCGTCTCCGGCAGGCCCCGGCCGCGCATAGCGTCGGCCAGTTCAGCCCTGGTCTGTGGCCGGACGGTCAGCAGGCGCAGGCACAGCTCCCGAGCGGTGCCCTCCGGGTCACGCTCCGCCCCGGCTGGCGTGCCCGGCTCCGCAGCCCCCGTGCTCGCGGCGCCGGGCTCGGCTGGATCCGGGGCCAGGGCCGGATCAGGCACCGCCGTTCACACTGCCGGCTGCGGCGGCACGGGCGGCTGCCCCGGCCCCGGCCGCAGCCTTGCCAGCCCGGGCCGCCGGGATGGCCCCGGCCGGGCCGCTGGCCGCCCCTCCGTTGCCGGCGGCGGAAGCGGCGGGGTCCGCTTCCGCATCGACCCGTGGGCCGACGCCGAGCTTCTCCTTGATCTTCTTCTCGATCTCGTTGGCCATGTCCGGGTTTTCCTTCAGGAAATTCCGGGCATTCTCCTTGCCCTGGCCAAGCTGGTCGCCCTCGTAGGTGTACCAGGCACCGGACTTGCGCACGATCGACTGCTCGACCCCGAGGTCGATCAGCCCGCCCTCCCGGCTGATCCCGAACCCGAACAGGATGTCGCACTCGGCGACCTTGAAAGGGGGCGCCAGCTTGTTCTTGACCACTTTGATCCGGGTGCGGCTTCCTACCGCCTCGGTACCGTCTTTCAGCGTCTCGATCCGGCGCACGTCCAGTCGCACTGACGCGTAGAACTTAAGCGCCCGCCCGCCGCTGGTGGTCTCTGGGCTGTTATGCACCATGACGCCGTCAACGAAGTAGTTATGCAAGCCCTCTACCTCGATGTCGAACCGGTTCATGGACCGCGTCGGCGGCTTGACATGGACGTCCAGGATCCTCGCTGGCACCAGGTACATTCCGGGCTCGACGAACTCCGGCTGCACCCCGAACTGCCCGCGGAACCGCGGCAGGAGCTTGTGCTCCATCGAGGGATGCACGTATGGGGCGACGAGCCGCTGGAACTTCTCCGACGCCGCGGTGGTGAACTGCATGATGGCCTCACGCCGGGAGCCACGGGTGACGACCTTGACGTCCAGCCGATATGTGTCCCGCAGGTAATCGGCGAGCCTCTCCCGTGAACCCGGGCTCATCGCCTGGACGCAGAACTCGATCCGGCCGGTACCACCCTGCGTGCGCTCCTGGACGCCCTTGGACCGGAGCGCGAAGCAGCCGTCGTCCATGTACCAGACGGCCAGGGCGAATGGCGTGAGCGCCTTGAGATACTCCCAGCTGAGGTGCTTCCGGCCATCGCCGAAGTAGACCGCCTCATGGAGTTCAGCCAGCTCAGGAAGGGGGCTCAGGTCGGCAAAGACCGCTTCCTTCACGTTGAAGGCCCGCGAGCATCCGACATTGCCGAGCAGACCGACCTTCCAGTCCAGGTACGCGGCCTGAGCGGCGCCATGCCCCATCCGGAACCGGGTGCCTGACCTGCCCCGGGTGTTCGGCGAGAGGCTCCCGTCGCCCATCAGCGCGCCCAGGATCAGCTGCATCTGCTGCTCACTCAGCTTCCGTGGCTCGGCGAGGAGAACACGGTCACCAGCTATCAGCTCGCCTGCCTCGCGCCAGCCACCGGGCGTCCGGACCAGGTGGTTCTCCGTCGCCGCGAACTGGGCCTTGCCGTTACCACCTGACTTGGCCACGGTGAACTGGAGGAAGCGCGCGGCCGGGCCATTGTTGAACCAGTTGACAATGCGGCGCGGGACCACGCGCCCCGCCTGCGGGTCGTAGGAGAGCACCTCGACATCCAAGCGCTGGTTAACGATCTTGCCGATCTTCTCCTGCGTGCCGTCCGCCAGCGTCACCCTGGTCGAGTACGACATGCAGCCGAACATCACCCCGACCTTCTCCCGCAGCTGGTTGATGAAGATGCAGGTGGTGTTGGTGTTGTTCAGCGCGCCGGCCAGCTTGCGCAGGGCCTGGGACATCAGCCGGGCCTGCAGGCCCACGTGGCTGTCCCCCATCTCGCCCTCGATCTCGGCGCGGGGCACCAGCGCGGCCACCGAGTCGATGACGACGACGTCGATGGCGCCGGAACGGATCAGCATGTCCGCGATCTCCAGCGCCTGCTCCCCGGTGTCCGGCTGGGAGACGAGCAGCGCGTCGGTGTCCACGCCAAGCTTCTTGGCGTAGTCCGGGTCCAGGGCGTGCTCCGCGTCGATGAACGCGGCGATGCCGCCGGCCTGCTGCGCATTGGCCACCGCGTGCAGCGCGATCGTGGTCTTGCCGCTGCCCTCCGGGCCGTACACCTCGACCACGCGGCCGCGCGGCAGGCCGCCGATGCCGAGGGCCACGTCCAGGGCGATCGCCCCGGTCGGGATCACTTCCATCGGGGCCCGGCCCTCATCGCCGAGCCGCATGACCGAGCCCCGGCCGAATTGCCGTTCGATCTGGGCGAGCGCAGCCTCCAGCGACTTGTCCCTGTCGCCGCCGGTCCTGCTGACCGTCCTGTCGCTGCCTGCCATGGATTCTCCCATTGGATTTAAGGGCTGCTCTGCTCGTTCAATGTGCTGGTCCCGGACGCTACGCGACGGTACCGACAATTCCGCGCTGCCCCGCCGCGGCGCTGCTGGCGGTGCCGCCACGCCAGGCGGCGGGGCGGCCATGGGCGGCCGCCAGGGCCCCACCATAGACGAACAACTGTTCGATCATAAGCCAACACGCCGCATTCGCGGGGGAGATTATGGCGGCTGCCGCCTGCCGGTCGCCCGCGGATGGCACGCGGAACGGCGCGGGCCGCCGGCACGCCCACGCCAGGGAGCCGGAGTCCCGCGCCCGGCGGGCCTGCCTCGTGCCAGGTCAGCGCAGGCGCTGCGGGACGTTGAACTCCTCGCAGACCGCGCGCCAGACGATCTTGGCTTCCTCGCCGTCCGCGAGGGCCCGTTCCACGGTCCGCTCGCCCAGCCTGGCCAGCACGTGGTCCTTGGCCACGCTGCCTGCGTACGCGTCGCCGAACTGAGCGGACATCCGCTGCCAGAACTCGCTGAGACGCACGGCCCTCCCCAGGTGTCACCCGGCCTGTTCCACGGCGGTGTGCCGGCCTACGGGCCGCCGCCGGCACAGCCCGCCGGCGCCGCCCGCCTGCGGCGAGATTACCGGGACCGCGCGCCTGGCCGGGCCAGAGCGGCGAACGATTGCACCCGGGCGCAATCGGGTCACGGTGGGAGGAATGCGATCACTGTGACGGGGGAAGGGTCCATAGCGGGTGCGGCAACGCGGCATAACGTGGTGCCCGCAGTTCCTGGGCGCATCCGATCGGCATGGCCCGCCGGCCACCAACGGCGGGCACCGACCGCCTGGAGCATGCATGGAGCAGTCAGGGAGCCGGAACGGCGTTCCCACCGCGATACCGCAGGTACCCGGCCAGCGGCAGAGCCCCGACGGCCCGCCCGCCAGCCGCCCGCCGGCCGGCGATCAGCCAGCGGCCAGCCCGGCCGCTGGTGCTGCCGCCATCGTCCCAGGGCCCCGGCGCACCGACGGGTTCGCCGTGGCCACCCTGATCACCGGCATCCTCGCCCTGGTACCGGTCACCGTCGTCCTCGGGCCGGTCGCGCTGGCCCGCGTGGCCAGTTCCGGGGCCCGCGGCCGCCGGCTCGCCGTGACCGGCCTCGCCCTGGCGGGGGCATGGCTCCTGGCGGGGGGCCTGGCCGTAGCGGGGCTGCTGGTGCACCGGGCGCCGTCCGCGCTGGTCAGCCTGCCGCGCATCTTCGTCATGCATACTGGCCAGTGCGTCAATTCCGCGCCCAACGAAATGTCCGGGGTGCATGCCGTCAACTGCGCCTCGCCCCACGACGCGGAAGTGTTCGGCACCTTCCGGGTGGCCGGTCACCGCTACCCCGGAACCCCGGCCCTGCGGCGCGATGCCGGGCTGGGCTGCGCCAGCAGGCTGTCGGTCTACCTGAACCCGCAGCTCGCGTCGGCGTCGCTGACCGAGTCGTACGTCTACCCGGATGCGGGCGCCTGGGCCGCCGGCGAGCGCACCGTCGTCTGTACCATCCGCAGCGCCACGGGCCAGCTCACCGGGTCGGTGCGCGGGCTGCCGGGCTAGCGCATGGGGCCGCCCGCTGCGGCGACGGGTGAGCCCGGCTAGCAGGCGGCTGCGGCAGTGGCCCATTCTGTCGGCAGCACCAGGCACTATGGGTACATGGCCCCCTCCCCCGACCATCCTGGCGCTGGTCAGCGGGGCGATGCCGGGACCGCTGGCCCGGACGCGCTGGAAGGCTTCAGCGCGGTCACCCGCGACTGGTTCACGGCCGCCTTCGCCGCGCCGACCCCGGCGCAGGCTCAGGCCTGGGCGGCCATCGGCAAGGGCGAGAACACCCTGGTCATCGCGCCGACCGGGTCAGGCAAGACGCTGGCCGCGTTCTTGTGGGCCCTGGACCGGCTGGCCGCCGCACCCGCCCCGGACGACCCGAAGCAGCGCTGCCGGGTGCTGTACATCTCCCCGCTCAAGGCCCTCGCCGTGGACATCGAGCGGAACCTGCGGGCCCCGCTCACCGGGATCAGGCACACCGCGCAGGCGATGGGCCACGCCGAGCCTGACATTTCCGTGGCGGTACGCACCGGTGACACCGGGCCGGACGAGCGGCGCAGGCTGGCCACCCGCCCCCCTGACATCCTGATCACCACTCCGGAGTCGCTGTTCCTGCTGCTCACCTCCAAGGCACGGGATGCGCTGCGCAGCGTGGACACCGTGATCCTCGACGAGGTGCACGCGCTGGCCGGCAGCAAGCGCGGCGCGCACCTGGCGCTGTCCCTGGAGCGGCTGGACGCGCTCAGCCCAGCCCGGCCGCCGGCCCAGCGGATCGGCCTGTCCGCCACGGTCCGGCCCGCCGAGACAGTGGCCTCTTTCCTGGGCGGGGCCCGGCCGGTGACCATCGCCGCGCCGCCGAGCAGCAAGGAACTCGACCTGCAGATCGTGGTGCCGGTCGAGGATATGACCGATCTCGACCCGCCGCCGGGCGCCGGCCACGATGCGGCCGACGGCCCCGAGCAGCGCCGGTCCATCTGGCCGCACGTGGAAGAGCGGGTCCTCGACCTGATCGAGCAGCACCGGTCCACGATCGTGTTCGCCAACTCACGCCGGCTGGCTGAGCGGCTCTGCGCCCGGCTCAATGAGCTGGCCGCCGAGCGCGCCGAGCTGCGGGCCGGGACACCGCCCGGGCCAGCCGGACCGGACGGGGCCGCGCCCGGCGGGACCGGCCGCAACGGCGCCGGCCCGCAGCCCGCTCCGGGGGCACCGGCCCAGATCATGGCGCAGGCCGGAAGCACCAGCGGGGTGCTGCCCGAGGTGGCCCGGGCACACCACGGCTCGGTGTCCCGCCAGGAGCGGGCCCAGATCGAGGAGGCACTGAAGGCCGGCCGGCTGCCCGCCGTGGTGGCCACGTCCAGCCTCGAGCTGGGCATCGACATGGGCGCGGTGGACCTCGTCGTGCAGGTCGAATCGCCGCCGTCGGTGGCCAGCGGGCTGCAGCGCACCGGCCGGGCGGGGCACAACGTGGGCGACGTGTCGCGCGGCGTGATCTTCCCCAAGTACCAGGGCGACCTGGTGCAGTCGGCGGTGGTGGCACGGCGGATGCGGGGCGGGCAGATCGAGTCGCTCAGCATGCCGCGCAACCCGCTGGATGTGCTGGCCCAGCAGATCGTGGCGATGACGGCGATGGACGACTGGGACGTCGGCGAGCTGGAGCAGGTGGTCCGGCGCGCCGCCCCGTTCGCCGGGCTGACCAGGCTGGTACTGGAAGCGGTGCTGGACATGCTGGCCGGGCGCTACCCCAGCGAGGAGTTCGCCGAGCTGCGCCCCCGGCTGGTCTGGGACCGGACCACCGGGCAGCTGCACGGCCGCCCCGGCGCCCAGCGGCTCGCCGTGACCAGCGGCGGCACCATCCCCGACCGCGGCCTGTTCGGCGTCTTCCTGGCCGCCTCGCAGCGCGAGGCCAGCGGCAGGCACTCGCACCGGGTGGGCGAGCTGGACGAGGAGATGGTCTACGAGTCCCGGGTCGGTGACGTGTTCGTGCTCGGCGCGAGCTCGTGGCGGATCGAGGACATCACCGCCGACCAGGTCCTGGTCTCCCCCGCGCCCGGGCAGCCGGGGAAGCTCCCGTTCTGGCACGGAGACGCCGCTGGCCGACCCGTGGAGCTGGGCCGCGCGCTCGGCGCGTACTGCCGGGAACTGGGCGCGATGAGCGAGCCAGACGCCATCGCGCGGCTGCGCGGCGACGGGCTCGACGAGCTCGCCGCGGGCAACCTGGTCCGCTACCTCACCGACCAGCGCGAGGCCACCGGCTACCTGCCGGATGACCGCACGCTGGTGCTGGAGCGGTTCCGTGACGAGCTGGGCGACTGGCGGCTGGTGCTGCACAGCCCGTTCGGCGCCCAGGTGCACGCGCCATGGGCGCTGGCCATCGCGGCCCGGCTCCGGGAGCGGTACCAGGGCATGGACGTGCAGGCGATGCACACTGACGACGGCATCGTGATCCGGGTCCCGGACACCGAGGAGCCGCCGCCGGGCGGGATCGCGGAGCTGGCCCCGGAGGACGTGGAGCAGATCGTCACGGACGAGGTCGGCAGCTCGGCGCTGTTCGCCTCGCGGTTCCGCGAGTGCGCGGCCCGGGCGCTGCTGCTGCCCCGGCGGCAGCCCGGCCGCCGCAGCCCGCTGTGGCAGCAGCGGCAGCGCTCCGCCCAGCTGCTGTCGGTGGCCCGCAAGTACGGCACGTTCCCGATCGTCCTGGAGACCGTGCGCGAGTGCCTGCAGGACGTCTTCGACGTGCCCGGGCTGACCGGCCTCATGCGGGACCTGGCCGCGCGGAAGATCCGGCTGGTCGAGGTGGAAACGCCCACGCCATCGCCGTTCGGCCGGTCGATGCTGTTCCGGTACGTCGGCGCGTTCATGTACGAGGGCGACGCGCCACTGGCCGAGCGCCGCGCCCAGGCGCTGGCGCTGGATTCCTCATTGCTCGCCGAGCTTCTCGGCCAGGCGGATCTGCGGGAACTGCTCGACCCGGCCGTAGTGGAGCAGGCCGAGCAGGAACTGCAGCGGCTGGCACCGGGCCGGAAGTGCCGGGACCTGGAGGGCGCGGCCGACCTGCTGCGCGCGATCGGGCCGGTGTCGGCGGCGGAGGTCGCCGAGCGCTGCGAGGACCCGGCCGCCGCGCCCGGCTGGCTGGCCAGCCTGGCGGGCCAGCGCCGGGCGCTGGAGGTGCGGATCGCCGGGGCGGCCCGCTGGACGGCGGTCGAGGACGCCGGCCGGCTCCGGGACGCGCTGGGCGTGCCGCTGCCCCCGGGGGTGCCCGCCGCCTTCACCGAGCCGGTCGCCGACCCGCTCAGTGACCTGGTGGCCCGGTACGCCCGCGGGCACGGGCCGTTCAGCACCGGCGACCTGGCTGCCCGGTACGGGCTCGGGGTCGCGGTCGTCACCGGGACGCTCCGCCGCCTGGCCGCCGAGGGGCGGATCGCCGAAGGCGAGTTCCTGCCCGGCCGCCGCGGGACGCAGTGGTGCGACACCTCGGTGCTCCGCCTGCTGCGCCGGCGCTGCCTGGCCAAACTGCGCAAGGAGGCGGAACCGGTGCCCCCGGCGGCGCTGGCCGCGTTCCTGCCCGCCTGGCAGAACGCCGGGCAGCCACCGCCCGGACCAGACGATTCCCGGGCGGCCGGCGCGCCCGCCGGCCGCGGCCGGCCGACCTGGTCTACGAGGTGATCGACCAGCTGGCCGGGGCCGCGGTGCCCGCGTCGGCACTGGAGACCCTGGTCCTGCCCGGCCGGGTGCCGGGCTACCAGCCGGCCATGCTGGATGAGCTCACGGCGGCGGGCGAAGTGGCATGGTCGGGGGCGGGCGGCCTGCCCGGCGGGGACGGCTGGATCGTGCTGGCCCCGGCGGACACCGCGCCGCTCCTGCTGCCCCCGCCGGGCGAGATCTCCATGACCGGAGTGCATGAGGCGGTCCTGGGCGTGCTGGACGGCGGCGGCGCCATGTTCTTCCGGATGCTCGCGGACCGGGCGGCGGCGCTGCTCCCGGAACAGGACCGGGCGCTGGCGAGTGACGCCGCCGTGGCCGCGGCTATCTGGGACCTGGTGTGGGCCGGGCGGCTCAGCAACGACACGCTGGCCGCGCTGCGGACCGTGCTGGGCACCGGTCGGCCGGTGCTGGGCAGCGTCACCGGCAGTTCCACCGGAGGAGCATCATCCGTGCCCCGGCCGCGCCCGGCCGCCCGGCCCGGGTCGCGGCGGCGCGGCTTCGGCCGGCCGGCCATGCCCAGCCGGACCGGGCCGCCCACAGTCACCGGACGCTGGTCCCTGGTGCCGCCCGCCGACCCCGACCCGACCCGGAGGCTGCACGCGCTGGCCCGGACCCTGCTGGACCGGCACGGGATCCTGCTCCGCGGCACGGTGGCCGCCGAGCGGGTGCCGGGCGGATTCGCCGCTATCTACCCGGTCCTGCGGGCCATGGAGGATGCCGGGCAGTGCCGCCGCGGCTACTTCGTGGAGGGCCTGGGGGCCGCGCAGTTCGCGCTGCCCGGGGCGGTGGACCGGATGCGGGCGCTGGCCGCGGAGAGCAGCGCGGTTCCCGGACCGGCTGATCCGTGGATGCGGCCCGATCCCTGGACGCAGCCTGCCCCCTGGACGCAGCCGGCCGGCCGAGCGCCGGAGCCGCCCGGGGGCCCCGGGACGGACAGCCCGGTCGTGCTGTCGGCGGGAGACCCGGCCAACCCGTTCGGCGCGGGGCTGCCCTGGCCGGACCGGCCCGGCGAGACGCCGGGTGGCCACCGGCCCGGGCGCAAGGCAGGGGCGGTCGTCGTCCTAGCAGGCGGCGACCTCGTGCTGTACGTCGAACGCGGCGGGAAGACCCTGCTGTCGTGGACGGGTGACCCCGCGGTGCTGGGGCCGGCGGCCTCGGCGCTGGCCGGGGCCATCCGCAGCGGGGCCCTGGGCCGCCTGACGATCGAGCGGGCCGACGGAGGCCCAGTGCAGGACTCACCGCTGGCCCAGGCGCTGGACCGGGCCGGATTCCGGGCCACGCCGCGCGGCCTCCGGCTGCGGGGCTGACCGGCCGTCTCCCGGCCGTGGCCCCGCGCCAGGGTGAGCAACAGCACCCGGGGGAGGCCGTTGAGCGTTAAAGTTGGGCGGCAAATGGCGCGGGGGGCGCGGCAGGGGGAGGACAGCAGATGGCCGACGCGGCGGGTGTCAACGTCTCGAACTTCCAGCCCGGGTTCGACTGGCAGGCGGTCAAGGGCCGGATCTCCTTCGCGTTCGCCAAGGCGACCGAGGGCACGACGTTCACCGACTCGGATTTCGCGACGAACTGGCGGCAGGCGGGCGCCATCGGCCTGGTCCGCGGCGCCTATCACTTCGCGCACCCGAAGAACCCGGCCGCCGCCGAGGTCGGCGCCTTCCTCTCGGTCGTCCGGGCCCAGGGACTGCACAGCGGCGACCTGCTCGCCCTGGACCTGGAGACAACCGACGGCCGGTCACCGGCCCAGGTGGCCAGCTACGCACAGGCATGGTGTGCCGGGGTCGCCAAGGCGACCGGTCACATCCCGGTCGTCTATACCTTCCTGAGCTTCGCGCAGCAGGGCAACTGCGCCGGGCTGGGCCGGTACCCGCTGTGGATCGCCGAGCCGTCGGCACCGGCCGGGCGGCCGGCCGTTCCCCGGCCGTGGACCACCTGGCACTTTCACCAGTTCGGGACGACCAGGGTCGGCAACAATATCGCTGACACGGACGTATTCAACGGGGACACCGCCGCCCTGCATGCTTTCGCCAACCCAGCCCCGGTACACCAGGAGGACGACGTGCAGAGCGGCACCCTCAACAACGGCGCGAACGCGGTGACCGCGATCTCGATTCCCGAGGGCAGCGCACGGACGATCGGGTTCGGCTGCGACAACGGGCTGCAGGGGCTGGGGCCGGCCCGGCTCCGGGTGGCCATCTGGCACGGTGCCTGGCAGGTGCACAATGCCGTGGTCGTCGACAGTGCCAAGGGCCAGAGGGTGATCGGGTTCAGCAACCCGGCCACCACGTCGGTGATCTCGGTGCAGCGCCTGGACGCCGGCGAAGTCAACGTCGGCTATCAGGTCTCCTGAGCCCGGGTGCGCCCGGCCGGTGTGGCATCCCGGCACCCAAAATCATGATCATGATGCTGGGACGGCAGCACGGCGCTAGCTTGCCTGGCGCAGCGGGAGCGAGGGGGCGAACTCGGCCGGAGCCGGTCCCCGGCCGAAGTGGTGCGCGAGCGCCGCGGCGGACCGCTCGGCGGCTCGGCCGTCCCCGTACGGGTTGACCGCACCGGCCATGGCCGCGTACGCGGCATGATCGGTGAGCAGCTGGTTCGTGGTCTGCACGATGAGGTCATGGTCGGTGCCGACGAGCCGGACCGTGCCGGCCCGGACCGCCTCCGGCCGCTCGGTGGTGTCCCGCATGACCAGCACCGGCTTACCCAGGCTGGGCCCCTCTTCCTGCACGCCGCCGCTGTCGGTGAGGATCAGGCTGGCCCGGTCCATCAGCCGGGCGAAGCCGCCGTACAGTTCTGCCGGCTGTCGGCGCTGCAGTCGCTGGGGCCCGCACCATGGACCCGGAGCCTCACCGAGGACCTCGACCTGGGCGTGCGGCTGGCTGTGACGGGGTGGCGCAACGAGTACTGCCCGACGGCGTGGGTGCACCAGCAGGGCCCCCACGCCGGATGCGTGGCAACCAGTGACCTTAGGTAGACGTTAGGTAGCGGCGTTGCCCGGTGGATGAGCTGAAGGGGTGGCCGGGCCTATCTCATTTGGCGGAAATGTGAGCGCTCTCATCGCCGGGTCAGCCACCGTACGGTCAGGCGGGGCCGGCTTGCGGAACACCAGGCCCTGTGGCGCGGGCTGGCCCGGGCGAAATCGGTGATCTCGGTGCAGCGGCTAGACGCCGTCGAGGTCAACGTCGGCTATCAGGTGACCTGCACGCCATCTGACGGCGCCGGGTCCCACCGGGCGTGCAGCGCGGGCGGCTTGCGGAACACCAGGCCGTGCGGGGCGGACGGCCGGTCCGGGTCGGGCCGCAGCCCGGGCAGCAGCCGCAGCATCGCGCCCAGCGCGGCCTCCGCCTCCAGCCGTGCCAGGTGCGCGCCGAGGCAGAAGTGCGGGCCGTGCGCGAAGGCGAGGTGCTTCCGCGCGTTCCCCCGCCGGACCCGGAACTCGTCCGGGCCGGCGAAGACGGCCGGGTCCCGCCCGGCGCGGGCCAGCGACACGCTCACCAGGTCGCCCCGGCCGACCGCCGCATCGCCGAGCGTGACGTCGCGGGTGGCGTACCGGTCCACGACCGCGGCGGCCGGCTCCAGGCGCAGGGATTCCTCGACCGAGGCGGGCAGCAGGCCGGGATCCTGGCGTACCAGGTCCAGCTGGGCGGGGTGGGTCAGCAGGTGCCAGGCGGCATTGGTGATCATTCCCTCGGTGGTCTCGATGCCGCCGAACAGCAGCACCGCGGCGTTGGATACGACCTCCGTGCTGGCCAGGCCGTCAGCGGATGCCTCCGACACGCCGGGCAGGCCGCCGTCGGGCGCGGCGCGCAGGCTCTCGCTCAGCTCGCGGAACGAGGCCGCCCCCGCGTCCTGGACGTCCGTGCTGCCCGCCGCCTCGCCCGCCAGTTCCGACACCGCGGTCACGATCGCGTCGTACCAGCGCAGCATGGTACCCGGATCGGTGTCCGCCAGGCCGAGGACGCGGGCCATCACCGCCACCGCCAGCGGGCCGGCCACGCTCCGCCGCAGCTCTCCCCGGCCGGCCGGGGAGACGGCCGTCACCAGCCGGGCCGCGTCGCCGGCCACGAAGCCCGCCAGGCGCTCGTGCACGGCGGCCCGGCTGAACGGGCCGGCGAACGGCCGCCGGTGGCGGCTGTGCGCCGGGCCATCTAGCGACAGCATGCTCGGGCCGACCACCCGCGCGGTGGAGAACCGCGGGTCGTCCACGGTGAACGCGGCGCTGTCCCGCATCACCTCCACTGCCAGGTCATACCGGGTGACCAGCCACCCGTTCAGGGACGGCAGCCAGGAGACCGGTTCCGCTGCCCGCAGCCGGCCCAGCACCGGATGCGGGTCATCGTGGAACTCGGCGAGGGTGACGGCCGCGCCGACCGGATACCGGCGGGCCCGCACGGCGGTCATCGCGTCGGGGGTCGGGGCGTGGCCGGTCATACCGACGACGCTACTGGGCTCGCGGCCGGCCCCACCGTCCTGGGCGGCCTGATCGGCGGCCGTGGATCAGCGGCTCGGAGGCAGCGCAGCCGCAGGCGTTCCAATCGATGAATCCCATCGGAGGGTGCTAATACCGTGCGGCGGGCATGAAATTTCAGCAGCGGCGCGCAGCCCGGTCAATCCGCCGGTGGTACGGTGCGCGGATTCTTTGCCAGGCCTGAACCAGATGCACACGACCTCTTAGCCACACTCCAGGCACGCTGGGTAACGCGCTGCGGGCCAGCCGTGCCCCCGCCCCGAGGGAGGAGCAGATGCGCGCTGCTGCGTGGCCGCTCGGCGCGGCCGTGGCGGTAGGCCTGGCGGCCTGCTCGGCCGCGGCCGGCACGGCCCAGACCGCGGCCGGGAGCCCGGCGGCCAGCGGGCCTCGGGTCACGGCGGCCAGCACGGCCCGGAGCACGCCCGCCCCGTCAGCGGCCAAGCCCGCGCCGGAACCGACGGCCAGGCCAGCGGTGATCGTCTCCCGGTTCAGGGCGCCGGACGGCACGTCCGTGACGGTAGCCCGGTTTACCGGCCCGATCCGGTACCGGCTGCACTGCGGCAGCCAGGACCCGGGACCGGCCGCGCTGTCCGTGGTGCGGGCCGGGCCGCGGATCGGCCCGGCCGAGCAGCACCACGTGGTCGCCGCCTTCAACGGCGGGTTCCTGCTGTCCGCCGGCGCCGGCGGATACGAGCAGGAGGGGCATGTCATCAGCCGGCTCCGGCCCGGGCTGGCCAGCCTGGTCATCGACGCCTCGGGCGCCGCGCACATCGGTGTCTGGGGTGCCGGGCTGCCGGGACCGCATGAGGCCGCGGTCAGCGTCCGGCAGAACCTGCCGCCCCTGGTGGCCGGCGGGCAGCCCAGCCCGGCCGCCGCCGACTGGACCGCCTGGGGCGCCACCCTGGGCGGCGGGGAGTACGTGGCCCGCAGCGCCGTCGGCGAGAACGCCCGCGGTGAGCTGGTCTACGCGGCCAGCATGTCTACGACCCCCGGCGACCTGGCCGCGGCGCTGGTGCGGGCCGGCGCCCGCACCGCCATGGAACTCGACATCAACCCGGAGTGGGTCCAGCTGGACGCGGCCGGGGCCCCGGGCGGCCCGCTGCACGCCGTCATCCCGGGCCAGGTCCGCCCGGCCGGCCAGTACCTGGCCGGCTGGACCCGCGACTTCATCACGGTCCTCGCCCGCTGACCGGCCGGGCTGGCCGGCCTGGCCCCGCAGCACCACACTGATGGCGCGAGGCAACCCTGGAACCTGCTCGTTCGTCATGGGCTGGCAACAGAGGGAGACGGCCATGGCTGGCAAGCCGACAGGTGCAGACCTGGAACAGCTGCTCGCTGAGCGCGGTACCCAGCTCATGCGGGTGGCCATCGCGCTGGCCGGCCGCCGCGAAGCCGGTGAGGATCTGCTGCAGGCCGCGCTCGAGCGAGTGCTCCGGAAACCCCGGCAGGTGAACTGCCACACCGAAGGTTACCTGCGGCAGGTGTTGTACAACCTGGCCGCGGACGGCTGGCGAAGGCGTGGCCGGTGGCGGCAGCGGCTGCCGCTGCTGCTGCTGCGGGCCCAGGCGGGCCGCGGCGGCGGGCGACGCGGGCTGCCGTGGCCGACCTGCGTGACGCCCTGGTCCGCCTGCTCCAGTTGCCGCCCCGGCAGCGCGCGGTCATCGTGCTCCGGTACTGGGAGCAGCTCACCGAGACCGCCTCGGCCGCCGTGCTCGGCTGCTCGGAGGGAACGGTCAAGTCCGCTGCGTCACGAGGGCCGCGGCGGCTGCGTGATCTGGCCGGCACCGGCACCGATCGCGGTTTCGAGCTGGCGGAGGGAACATCATGGCCAGTGACATCGAGGAACTGCTGCGCGAGGGGATCGACCGGCTGACCGCCGGTGCCAGCGCGCCTGCCGGGCTGGTGGAGCGGGCGCGGAAGAGCAACCGCCGCCGGGTCATGATGCGGTCTGCCGTGGCCGCAGGCACTGTAGTCGCCGCAGTGGCAGCGGCCGTAACCGTCACCCTGACCACCGGCGGGACGGGGCCAGGCAGCGCCCCGGTCCGCGCGCAGACGATCGCGGTCGTGGCCAGCCGCAGGAGCGTGCCCTGGCCGCTGCGGCGGACCAGGGCACGGCTATCCAGGAAACCCAGGCGGGCGGGCCGCGGGGTGACATTTGGCCTGACCGCGCTCAACATGAACTACACGTTCGAGATGCCCGGCAGCGCGGTCGTGCCCGGGGTCCTCCGGAACGTGGCCACTCAGCGCTTGGTGTCCTGGACCTACCGCGGGCTGGTCCTCCAGGAGGTTTCTCGGCCACGGGCAGGCTGGTTTTCCACAACACCACCGGTGACCTGACGCTGCGCTCTGGCCGTCAGGTGCCGGAGCAATACGGTGCCGCGTACCCGGCCAGGATCCGGTGGCGCACCATCATCGGCTACAGTCAGGCCCGCTGCCCCCACTGACGTGCCAGGACGACGTGGTCCCCATGGCAGCTGGCGCGCCAGCATTACCAAGGTCCTGTCCTACGGCTCGTTCTACCAAGGCGGCCAGCAGCGGGTGGACGGGGTCGAGGCCATGACCCTCATCTCCAAGCCACAGCCGGGCCTGGGCTTCCGGGAAACGATCTGGGTGGACCCCTCGACTTACCTGCCGGCGCGGCTCAGCGTGACGTTCGGCCACCGGCACGGCCGGAGCAGTCAGCTGGTGGATGACTTCCGCTGGCTGGAGCCCACCAAGGCCAACCTGGCCGCGCTTTTCATCAGCGCGGTGCTTTATAGACCGTGGGTGACACAAAAAGCACCGCGCTGATGGCCCGGCACCTGTGGCGGGGCATCCCGGCCCGGGTCCCGGGGGCGCTGGTAACACCAGCCACGCGGGTAGCTGGTCCATCCCTGGTGGGCCGCAGTCGTCCGGCCGCCGCCAGAGATGATCTTCAAGGTCAGCGGGTGAGGACACCGCTGCAGGAACAGCGGTTCTGACCACAACCCGTCACGGAGATCACCTCCTGGGCGCCGCTGAGGGCCGGGGTGGCGGAATGTGTCAGCCGGGCTGGCGGCCCCGGCTCAGGGACCGGCCACCGAGTCCAGCAGCTCACTGCGGGCCTGCTCCACGGCGGCCAGGATGGCGCCGCGCAGTACCGGCCGCCCGGCCACGCCGGTGGGCACCACCTCCGGCCTGGCCGGGCAGATCCGGCGGACCTCATTGGCCACCCGGCTGGCCAGCGCCGTCCCGCCGGCCAGCCCGACCTCGCCACCCAGCACGACCAGGCCCGGGTCGAGTACTACGCTCACCGTGGCCACCCCGGTGGCCACCCGGGCGGCCAGTTCCGCGAGGAACGCGCGGCCCCGCTCGTCCCGGTCCTCCGGGCCGGCCCCAGCGTCCCCGCCGGCGCCGCCGGGCTCACCCGCGCCAGCCGCCCCGGCGTCCGCCGCCGCGGCCACCGCCGCCCGGACCGCCGCCTCCGCGGTGGGGGCCGCGAACCCGTATTCCGCCGCCAGCGGCCGCACCGCCTGGGCGCCCACCAGCGACTGGAACGCGCCGGTGGCCGGATGGCTCACGTCCTGCGGCAGCGGCACGCCGGGGACCGGGAGGTAGCCGATCTCACCCGCCGCGCCTGCCACCCCGCGGTGCAGCCGGCCACCGATGATGGTCGCCAGCCCCAGGCCGACGCCGATCCACATCAGCACGAAGTCGTCGTTGCCCTGGGCCACCCCGACCGCGCGCTCGGCCATGGCCGCCAGGTTGACGTCGTTCTCGATCGTCACCGGCTGGCCAAGGTCCGCGCGGAGCGCCTCCAGCACGCCCTCGTGCCAGGCCGGCAGGCTCACCGCGAGCCGCGGGTCGCCCGTGCTCGGATCCAGCACTCCGGGCGTCCCGATGACCAGGGCCTTGAGCCGCGACACCTGGACTCCCGCGGAATTGCACACGGTGGCCACCGCGCCGCGGACCAGCTCCACCGGGTTCGCGGCGCCGTTCGGGTCCACGCTGATCCGGGTGACCACCTGCCCGGTGATGTCCGCGACCCCGGCGCTGACCTCGTCGTGCTCCACGTGCAGGCCGGCCACGTAGCCGCTGGACGGGACGACCGCGTACAGGGCCGCGTTCGGGCCCCGGCCGCCTGCCTGCTCCCCCACCGTGGCCACCAGGCCCCGCTCCTCGAGCCGGGAGAGCAGCTGCGAGGCGGTCACTTTGGACAACCCGGTACGCTCGCCGACCTGGGCCCGGGTCATCGGGCCGCCGGTCAGCAGCAGTTCCAGGGCGGCGCGGTCATTGAGCTCGCGCAGCAGCCGGGGTGTCCCAGGCCGTTGTTCCATGCCTCTCCTTCATCGCGCGACGTCCCCCCAGCACCGTCCGCACGGGAAGGCGGCCGCCGGAGCCCCGGGCGGCCGCGGCCAAAGAGGGACCGTCCGGGGCGGCTGAGCTGAATTCTGTCTCAATCTGGCAACGGGGTCTATCTAATAGGAAAGTATTTTGTTAGTTTCAGCCCAGAGTTCCTCAGGGTCGGCGGGGCCGACTTCAACTGGACGACCACGGGAGCGCTGCCCGCCTACACGGTGGCCTGCGTGCTGGTGGTCTGGCAGGGCTTCCCGTTCATCGCGGTGTCGGTGCCGGCCGGCCTCAAGACGGTGCCGGCCGGCCTCAAGACGGTGCCGGGGAGCTGCTGGAGGTGGCGCGGGTGGACGGGCCGGCCCTGGCAGGGTTTCTGGAAGATCACCTACCCGATGCTCAAGCTGATCTTCCTGGTGCTGCTGCTGTTCTCCGTGATCTGGGACTTCAACGTGTTCACCCACGTGCAGATGATCCCGGGCCGGGCGCTGATCATCGCGCTGTTCCTGGACTTCAACCGAGTCAACCTGCTGCAGAGCCTGCCCGGCCTGGTCATCGTGTACAGCGCGCAGGCGCTGCCGGTGTCGATCTGGATGCTGCGCAACTTCGTGGCCACCGTGCCGCGGGAACTGGACGAGGCGGCGGCGGTGGACGGCGCCGGGCCGCTGCGGATCTTCTGGCGGATCATGTTCCCGCTGGTCATGCCGGGACTGATCGCGACCAGCGTCTTCTCGTTCATCACCGCCTACAACGAGTTCGTCGTCGCGCTGACGTTCCTCGGCCAGGCGCATTCGGACTACACCCTGCCGATCTACGTGACCTACTTCTTCGGCCGCGGCGGCGCGGAATGGGGGCCCATCATGGCGGCATCCACCCTGTACACCATCCCGGTCGTGGCGTTCTTCCTGCTCGTCCAGCGGCGGATGACGTCGGGGCTGGTCGCCGGGGCGGTGAAGGGATGAGCGCCGGGCTGTCCACCGACCCGGCGCTGGCGCGGCTGGCCGACGGGGTGCTGATCCCGCCGTTCTCCGGGCACCGGGCGCCCCGCTGGGTGCTCGCCGCGCTGGAACGGGGCCTGGCCGGGGTCACCCTGTTCGGGCCGAACATCGCCGGCCCCGAGCAGCTGGCCGCGCTCACCGGCCGGCTGCACGGCGCCGGGCCGCAGCCGTTCGTCGCCCTCGACGAGGAAGGCGGCGATGTCACCCGGATCGCGCACCTGACTGGCAGCCCGTACCCCGGGAACGCGGCGCTCGGCGCGGTCAACGACGTGGCGCTGACCGCCGCGGTGCACCGCGCGCTGGGCCATGACCTGGCCGCGCTCGGGGTGACCGTGGACCTGGCCCCGTCGGTGGACGTGAACACCGCGGCCGACAACCCGGTCATCGGCATCCGGTCGTTCGGCTCCGACCCGGCCCTGGTGGCCCGGCACGCCGCGGCGGCGGTCAGCGGGCTGCAGGCGGCCGGGGTGGCGGCCTGCGCGAAGCATTTCCCCGGGCACGGCAGCACCAGCGCGGACACCCACCGTGAGCTGGTGACCGTGGACGCCACCCTGGACCTGCTGCGCCGCCGCGACCTGCCGCCGTTCATCGCGGCGATCGCGGCCGGGGTCCGCGGCGTGATGCCCGGGCACCTGCGGGTACCGGCCCTCACCGGCGACCTGCCCGCCACGCTGTCGCCCGCGGCGCTCACCGGGCTGCTCCGCGGCCAGCTGGGCTTCACCGGGGTGATCATCTCGGATGCGCTGGAGATGCGCGCGGTGAGTGAGGCCTACGGCATCCCCGAGGCCGCGGTGCGCGCCATGGAGGCCGGCACCGACCTGCTCTGCCTCGGCCGGGACACCGGCGAGGACGGCTACCTCGCCGTCCGCCAGGCGCTCAGCGAGGCGGTGAGTTCCGGGCGGCTGCCGGCCGGGCGGCTGGAGGAGGCGGAGCGGAACGTGGCCCAGCTGCGCGCCTGGCTCTCTGCGGCGGTACCGGGCGGGACGGCCTGGGCCGCCGGGGGCTCCGGCGGCGTGGCCGCGGGTGACGGGGCCCTGTCCGCCGGAGACGCGGCTGAGAGCGCGCACATCGGATTGGTGGCGGCGCGGCGCGCGATCTGGGCGTCGGATGTGCCCGGCCCGCTGTCCGACCCGGTCGTGGTGGAACTGGACGGTGCGGAGAACGTCGCGGTCGGCGCCGTGCCCTGGGGGCTGGGCGCCTGGGTGGCACCCGGCAGCGTCCGCCGGATCCCGGCCGGGCTGGCGGGCGGCGACCCGGGGCGGATCATCGCCGAGGTGCTGGCCCAGGCGGCCGGGCGGTCACTCATCCTGGTAGTCCGGGACGCGCACCGGCACCCGGCGGCCCAGGCAGTGATCACCGGCCTGGTAGCGGCGCGGCCGGACACCGTGCTGGTGGACATGGGGCTGCCGCTGTGGCGGCCGCCGGGCGGCGTGCACGTGGCCACCTACGGGGCGGCCCGGCCCAACGCGCAGGCGGCCGCGGAATTCCTCGGCCTGGCCCGCTGAGCAGGGGACGAAAGGCCTGCCCGGCCGGGACTCACAGACCTGCCCAGGGGCTGGCCGGCCCGCTTACCCTGCTTGGCAGGGGTGGTTCCCATGTCCTCCGAGACCTATCCGGTCCGGGTCGAGGCCTCCCTCGACCCGCAGCTGTCTCGCTGGCTGTGGCTGGTCAAATGGATGCTGGCCATTCCGCACTACATCGTCCTGGCCTTCTTGTGGCTGGCGTTCGTCGTCCTGAGCATCGCCGCGTTCTTCGCGATCTTGGTCACCGGCCGGTACCCGCGCCAGATCTTCGACTTCAACGTCGGCGTGCTGCGCTGGAGCTGGCGCGTCCAGTACTACACCTACGGCGCGCTCGGCACCGACCGGTACCCGCCGTTCAGCCTGGCCGAACTGCCGGACTACCCGGCCCACCTGGCCATCGATTACCCGGCGCGGCTGTCCCGGGGGCTCGTCCTGGTCAAGTGGTGGCTGCTGGCCATCCCGCAGTACATCATCGTCGGGCTGTTCGTCGGCGGTGGTGCCTGGGCGGCGTCCCGGGCGGGCAGCCAGAGCTTCAGCTGGGGCGGCGGGCTCATCGCCATCCTGGTGCTGATAGCCGCGGTCATGCTGCTGTTCACCGGCCGGTACCCGCAGCTGCTGTTCGACATAGTGCTCGGCCTGAACCGCTGGGTCCTCCGGGTCGCCGCCTACGCCGGCCTGATGACCGACCAGTACCCGCCATTCCGCCTCGACATGGGCGGCTCCGAGCCGGGCGGCCGGCTCAGCGTCCCACCACCCGCCGGTCCCGGCGCGGGCCCGGGACCGGCGGCCCCCGGAGCCCCAGCGGCCGGGCTCGCCGGGGATGAGTATCAGCCGGCCCCGCTGCCACCCACGCCCGGCCTGCCGCCCCCAGCGGCGGCCACGGGCTGGACCGCGGGCCGGGTCATCGCGCTCGTGACCGGGTCGGTGCTGGCCCTGCTCTCGCTGGGCCTGCTGGCCGGCGGGGGCGCGCTGTTCTGGGCCGGGCAGACCCAGCGCCAGGGCGGCTACCTGACGTCCGCCACGAGCACGTACTCCACCGGCGGCTATGCGCTCACCACCGAGTCCATCGGCCTGCACTCCGGCAGCGGGGACTGGGCCGGCTCGCTGATCGGCAAGGTCCGCATCCGGGTCAGCACGCCCGGCACGGCCCGGCCGGTATTCGTGGGTATCGCGCCAGCCGGGGCCGTGACCCGCTACCTGTCCGGCGTCCCGTACACGACCGTGACGAGCTACGGCGGCAACTCCCAGGTCACCACCAGCCACCAGGGCAGCGCTTCCCCGGCCGCCCCTCAGGCGGCGGGGATCTGGGCCGCGCAGGCGGCCGGGACCGGCCCGCAGACGCTCACCTGGACGGCCCGCGACGGTGACTGGGTGCTCGTGGTGATGAACCGCGACGGGGCCCGCGGGCTCACCGTGCGAGCCGACGCGGGCGCGACGTTCCCGGCCCTGCCCTGGGTGGCGGCGGGCCTGCTGGCCGGCGGCGTGCTGCTGGCCGCGGGCGGCGTCCTGCTCATCGTGCTGCCCGCCCGCCGGGCGTCAGCTCGGCCGGCCCAGGCAGCGTGAGGACGCGGCCCGGCCGGTTTCCCCGGACGGGCAAAACTGGCAAATCGGCCCTGATGGCCGGCTAGGTGGCCCGGCCGCTCCCTGGTACCCGGCATAATGCTTGACATGAGGCTGTCTGCACGGGCTGACTACGCGCTGCGCGCCGCGGTCGAGCTGGCTGCCGCCGAGGGCGGCCACGTGACCGCGGAACAGCTCGCGCGGTCCCAGCAGATTCCCGGCAAGTTCCTGGAAGCTATCCTCACCCAGCTGCGCCGGGCCGGCCTGGTCCGCAGCCAGCGCGGCCCGGAGGGCGGCTTCTGGCTGGCCAAGCCCGCCTCCGAGATCGCCCTGGCGGATATCATCCGGGCCATCGACGGGCAGCTGGTAGGCGTGCGCGGGGAACGTCCGGAGAACATCGGCTATATCGGGGTGGCGGAGCCGCTGCAGAGCGTCTGGATCGCGCTGCGCGCCAACGAGCGGGCCATCCTGGAGGAAGTCACCCTGGACCACATCGCCACCGGGCGGCTGCCCGCGCGGGTGCTGGAACTGACCGACGACCCGCGCGCCTGGGCCTGAGCTGTGCTAGCCCGTGGGACGACCCCCGGGACCCCGGCATTCCGGCATGTGGCGACGACCCCGGAACCGACCAATAAAGCCGCAGGCGCCCCCGGGAATCCCGGGGGCGCCTGCGGTTTCGAGCCCAAGAGGGCGCGGGTCAGACGGGAACCATGTCGGTCACGTCGCGGATCCGGCGGGTTACCTCGTCGAAGGCCGGGTGGTCGGCGTTCATCCCGACCGGGCGTAGTACGTCCTCCGAGTCCAGGCCACGGGCGTGCCCGGCCGGGACACGCAGCTCGGGGCTGACCTCGAACGCGCGGGCGACCGGGAGCTCCAGCTCGCGCTCGCCACGCTCTGCCGCGGGCGGCCCGGCCGGGGTCAGCACGCCTGCCTCGCTCTGCAGCTCAGCGAGGGCGAAACTGTCCGAGACCTCACTCAGCACGTGGGACAGCGGGGTGTTGAGCGCCGTGCAGATGGCGGCCAGCAGCTCCGAGGATGCTTCCTTCTGGCCGCGTTCTACCTCGGAGAGGTACCCGAGCGACACCCTAGCCGCAGCCGACACCTCGCGGAGGGTGCGACCCTGCCGCTGGCGTAGCCGCCGCAACACGTCACCCAGCAAGTGACGAAGCAGGACCATCGCCGCACTCCCTTCGCTAAGTGTCTGCTAGCTACACCGTACCCGTCCTTACCGACAGTAGGGAGAGCACCTGTGGCCGTGTTCGCTGCTAACGTAACACTGTAATCATCGGCCCTCTTCCCGCACCGTGACAAGGAGCAACGCCAGGGCATGCGCCACAGTTTGCCCGCGGATGTCATCCCTGCTCCCGCGCAGCGCCAGGCGGCGGACCCGGGCCACCCCCTGCTGGCCTGCCTCCCCGCCACTCGCGGCGATGTAGACAGTGCCCACCGGCTTCCCCTCGGCCGGGTCCGGGCCGGCCACCCCGGTGGTGGCCACCGCGAAGGTGGCGCCGAGCCGGGCCCGCGCCCCGGCCGCCATGGCCCCGGCCACCTCCGGCGAGACCGCGCCACGGGCGGCCAGCACAGCGGGATCCACCCCCAGCAGCACCGCCTTCAGCTCGGTGGCGTAGGCGACGACCGCACCGCGGAAGACGGCGGACGCCCCGGGCACCCCGGTCAGCGCCGCCGCGACCAGGCCGCCAGTCAGCGACTCGGCCGCCGCCACCGTCTGCTGGCGCTCGGTCAGCAGGCCGATCAGGGCGGCCGCCCGGCGGGCGGCCGTCTCCTCGCTCATCCCCCGCCCCCCGGGGATTCCCGCCGTTCCGCGGCCGCCCGGCTGCGCTGCCGCAGCCGGATGGCCCGGATGACGTAGTCCGCCCCGGTGACCAGGGTGACCACCACCGCCAGCCCCATCACCGCCGCACGGACCGGCCCGGGCGGCCCGGGGAGCACGTAGAGGGCGATCGCCAGCACCTGCAGCATCGTCTTGATCTTGCCGCCGCGGCTGGCCGCGATGACTCCGTGCCGGATCACCCAGAACCGCAGCAGGGTCACCCCCAGCTCGCGGGCGAGGATGACGGCGGTGACCCACCAGGGCAGCCTGCCCTGCGCAGACAGGGTGATCAGGGCGGCGCCGGTCAGCGCCTTGTCCGCGATGGGATCGGCGATCTTGCCGAAGTCGGTGATCAGCCCGCGCTGCCGGGCCAGCCGGCCGTCCAGCAGGTCGGTGGCCGAGGCGATGAGGAACACGGCGAAGGCCGCGATCCGCCAGGCCGGCCCCTCGGCCAGCAGCATCAGGACGAAGACGGGTACCAGCGCCAGGCGCAGCACGGTGAGGGCGTTGGCCACGTTGACCAGCCCAGGCGGCGGGACGCCGCCCGGCTGTGCGGACGGGGAGCGCGCCACCCCTCCGCCAGTGCCGGTGACCGGCTGGCTCAACGGGATCCCGCAGCCCCGGGCAGCAGCCGGGGCGCGGCGACCGCGGCCGTCTCGAGGTCCACGCCATCGCACCCGGTGACCTCCGCGGTGACGAGATCACCGATGGCCGCGCCCGTTGCCCCGTGCACGATCGTGGTGCCGTCCACCTCCGGCGCCTGGTGCGCGGCGCGGCCCAGGAAGCGGCCGTCACCAAGGTCCTCCTCGATCAGCACCTCGACGGTCTCGCCGATCCGGTCGGACGCGCGCTGGGCCATCATCTCCTCGGCCAGGTCGGCGAGGTCGTCGACCCGGCGGGAGATCTCGGCCGGGTCCAGCTGCCCGTCCAGGGTGGCCGCCTCGGTGCCGTCCTCGTCCGAGTAACCGAACACGCCGATCGCGTCCAGCCCGGCCTCGGACAGGAACCGGTGCAGTTCGGCCAGGTCGGCCTCGGTCTCACCGGGGAAGCCGACGATGAAGTTGGACCGGATGCCGGCCTGCGGGCAGGCCGCGCGGATCCCGGCGATCAGGGCGCCGAAGCGCTCCCGGTCGCCGAACCGCCGCATGGCCCGCAGCACGCGGCCGCTGGCGTGCTGGAAGGACAGGTCGAAGTAGGGCGCCACGCCGGGCGTGCCGGTCATCACCTCGATCAGCCCGGGGCGCACCTCGGCCGGCTGCAGGTAGCTCACCCTGATCCGGTCGATGCCGGGCACGGCGGCAAGCGCCGGGAGCACGTCGTCCAGGAGCCGCGGGCTGCCCATGTCCTTGCCGTAGGACGTGGAGTTCTCGCTGACCAGGACCAGTTCCCGGACGCCCTGCCCGGCCAGCCACTCCGCCTCGGCCACCAGGTCCTGCGGCGGCCGGGACAGGAACGCGCCACGGAAGGCCGGGATGGCGCAGAAGCTGCACCGCCGGTCGCAGCCTGAAGCGATCTTGAGCGGGGCCACCGGGCCGCCCGTCAGCCGCCGCCGCAGGGTGCGCGGCCCGGACGCGGGGGCCGCTCCCGGCGGAAGGTCGGGTATGCCACCGCCCGCGGGCGGTGCGCTGGGCCCGGCCACGGCGGCGCTCCCGTGTCCCGGGGTGTGCGGCCCAGCGGCCGCAGGCCGGCTGGCCGGGGATATAGGCAGCAGCCGGCGCCGGTCCCGTGGCTCATGCGCGGGCCGCCGCTCCCCGGCGAGCACGGCGTCCAGCCGGTCCCCGATGCTCGCGTAATCATCGAAGCTGAGCACCTGGGCCTCGGGCAGCTCCGACGCCAGCGCGGAGCCATACCGCTCGGCCAGGCAGCCGGCCGCGACCACCTTGGCGCCCCCGGACGCGGCATCGAGCAGTTCGCTGACCGATTCCTGCTTGGCAGCCTCGATGAACCCGCAGGTGTTGACCAGCACGACACTGGCCTGATCGCCATCGGTGACGGTCCAGCCGGATGCCTCCAGCCGGGCCGCGAGTTCCTCGGAGTCAACTTCGTTACGGGCGCAGCCGAGCGTGACGAGGCTGACGGTGCGGTCCGCCGGCTGCGGGCCTCGCTGAACAGATGACACACCGGAAGACTACGGCAGGCAGGCCGGTGGCCGGCGCCGCTGGCCGTGGCTCGCCGCCGGGTCCGGGCGGCGGGAGCCCGGCCGGACCCGGCGGCGAGCGGGCTATCCCGTGACCGGCCTGCCCGGGCCGAGGCTCAGCGTGACCGGCTGCCCGCTGATCCCGGGCGAGCCGACCCGCTTGCCATTCACGGTCAGCACGATCCCGCCCGGGTTACCGATGTTCATGTTCACCGCCCGGCTGAAGCTCCATGACTTGGACGTCCCGCCGACCACGTAGGCCTGCAGCAGGAAGACCCCGTCCGGCTTGGTGAACTCCACCCAGCAGTCCTGGATGGCGGTCAGGCTGATCACCACGTTCGGGCTGGCCGTGGCCGGCGCGCTGGGCATGGCCGAGGGCGACGCGGCGGCCGGGTGCGCGGCATGGTGGTGCGACAGCACGCGCCCGCTGGTTGCCTGCTCGCTCACTGAGCGTGCCGCGGCGGAGTTCACCACCCGGTACACCCCGTAGCCCGCTATCACGGCCAGCACCAGGACCATGGCCAGGCTCCAGTTGGGCCGCCGCCGCTCTTTGATCTTGATCGGCGTGGCCGGCTCGAAGACATCGGCGGCCCGGATCGCCTTCGGCGCGCCATGCACCGCGTCGTATTCCCGGATCAGTTCCTCGTCATCAGCGCCAACGGCGCGGGCAATGCTGCGGATGTGCCCCCGGGCGTAGAAGTCACCCCCGCAGGATGAGAAATCCCCGCGCTCGATTCCCCGGATGATCGTTTCTCGGATGCAGGTTCGCTGGCTTACCTGCGTAATGGTGAGACCCGCCTGGCGGCGCGCATCCGCCAGGGTGTCACCAATGCTCACGCCGCGCCTCCACTGCCATATCGCACTGCGCACCGCCCGGGGGTGCGGGAACAGTTATCTGATGTGAGCAGCCCCGGCCACGCTGGAGCCACCAACAAGTGTAGACATCCCCCGACTGACGGCGTTGACGCCGTGGGTCACGCTGAGTCCTGCCCACCCCGCAGCGAATCAATCACCCGGTCGGCCTCGTCGGGCGGGACGAGGACGTCGCGGGCCTTGGAACCTTCGCTGGGCCCGACGATGCCACGGCTCTCCAGCAGGTCCATCAGGCGGCCTGCCTTGGCGAAGCCGACCCGCAGCTTGCGCTGCAGCATGGACGTGGAGCCGAACTGGGTACGGACGACCAGGTCGGCCGCCTGGATGAGGACTTCCAGGTCGTCACCGATGTCCGCATCGATCTCGCGCTGCTTGCCCTCAACGACCGCGACGTCCTCCCGGTAGGACGGCTGCGCCTGGGCGGTGCAGTGCGCGACGACCTCACGGATCTCCTTCTCCGTGACGAAGGCGTTCTGCAGCCGCATGGGCTTGCTCGCGCCCATCGGCAGGAACAGGCAGTCGCCCTGGCCGACCAGCTTCTCCGCGCCCGGCTGGTCCAGGATGACGCGGCTGTCGGTCAGGCTGGACGTGGCGAACGCGAGGCGGGACGGCACGTTCGCCTTGATCAGCCCGGTCACCACGTCCACGCTGGGCCGCTGGGTGGCGAGCACCAAGTGGATACCGGCCGCCCGGGCCAGCTGGGTGATCCGCACCACGGCGTCCTCGACGTCACGCGGGGCGACCATCATCAGGTCGGCCAGCTCGTCCACGATGACCAGCAGGTAGGGGTACGGGACGAGCACCCGCTCGCTGCCCGGCGGCGGCGTGATCTTGCCCGCCCGCACCGCCTTGTTGAAATCGTTAACGTGCCGGAACCCGAAGGCAGCCAGGTCGTCATAACGGCGGTCCATTTCGCCGACCACCCAGCCCAGCGCCTCGGCCGCCTTCTTCGGGCTCGTGATGATCGGCGTTATGAGATGCGGGATCCCGGCGTAAATGGCGAGCTCGACCCGCTTGGGGTTGACCAGGATCATCCGCACGTCCTCGATGGTGGACCGGAGCAGGATCGAGGTGATCAGGCCGTTGATGCAGGTGGACTTGCCCGCGCCGGTCGCCCCGGCGATCAGCATGTGCGGCATCTTGGCCAGGTTGGCCACCACGGTCCGCCCCTCGACGTCCTTGCCCAGGCCCACCACCATCGGATGGTGATCGCCCGCCGCGGCCGGCGAGCGCAGCACATCCCCCAGGCTGACGATCTCCTTGTCCGCGTTGGGGATCTCCACCCCGATCGCGGACTTGCCCGGGATCGGCGAGATGATCCGCACATCGGCGCTCTTCACCGCGTAGGCGATGTTCTTGGCCAGCTGGGTGACCCGCTCCACCTTGACCGCCGGGCCCAGCTCGATCTCATACCGGGTCACGGTCGGGCCCCGCTTGAACCCGGTGACCTGCGCGTCCACCTCGAACTGGTCGAGCACCTCGGTGAGCGCCCGCACCACCACGTCGTTGGCCCGGGTCCGCTCCTTGGGTGCGGTGCCCGGCTTGAGCAGCGCCACCGGCGGCAGGATGTAGCTGGACTCCGCCGACCCGGTGAGGGTGAGCTGCTCGCCCCGGGCCGCGGGACCGCTGGCATCGTGCCCGGCCGCGCCGGGCTGGGCGGGGGCACCGTGCGGGGCCGCCGCCTCCGGGAGCACCGCCTCGTCCGGCCCGGCCCCCGGGCCGGACGTGCCGTGCGGCCCGAATCCGAGCGCGTCGAGCAGCGACTCGCCCGCATCCGGCGCCCCGGCGGCCAGCTCGTCCGGCCCAGCCGGCCCTGAGCCGGCCCGCCCGCGGGGACCGGGCCCGCCGGTGCCGTCGGGCAGGATCGGGGTGTCGTAGGGCCGGTGATGCTCCCCGGCCTCGATGGCCTGCGGCCGCTTCCGGCCGCCCCGGGTCAGGGCCTGGCCGGTGACCTCCGACTGCCCGCCGGAATCCGGGCCGGCCTGCGCCTCACCCGTGTCACGCTGGGCGAAACCGCGCAGCTCGGACAGCCGGTCCGGCACCTTGTGCAGCGGCGTGCCGGTGATGACCAGCAGCCCGAAGCCGCTGACCAGGGCCAGCAGCGGCGCCGCGAACCACGGCGTGAGCCCGGCCACCAGCGGCGCGGAGACCGCGAAGCCGATCAGCCCCCCGCCGGACTGCATTGCGGCAGTCCCGGCGCTGGGATGCGGGGTGCCGGCCGCGATGTGGATGAGGCCGAGCGCGCCGAGCAGCAGCGCGGTCCAGCCGATCACCATCCGCCCGGTCTGCGCGTTCCGGTCGGGATGCCGCAGGTAGCGCCAGGCGAGCAGGCCGAGCAGGAACGGCAGCAGCCAGGCGGCCGAGCCGAAGGCGCCGTGCAGCAGGCCGGAGATCAGCCGGGCCGGCGTGTTGCTCATCCGGGCCCACGTGGTGGCCACGGCGACGATGGCCGCGGCCAGGTAGGCCAGGCCGAGGCCGTCCCGGCGATGCAGCGGGTCCATGTCCCGTGCGCTCCTGCCGAAGGCGCGCGCCGTGCCGCCGACGGCATGGGCGGCGACCATCCAGGCCGCGGCGATCAGCCGGCCTGCCCACCCGGCCAGGATCAGGATCGGGTCGGCACTCTGCCGTGACCGGGCTGCGGAGCCGCCCCGGGACGGGTACCGGCCCTTGCGAGCGGCCCGGCGCTTGCTGGCCCGCCCGCCTTTGGCCGAGCCGCGCTTGGCCTGCCCGCGCGCCTGGCTGCCCTTGGCCGGGGCCCGGGCGGGCATGGCGTTCCGGCTGCGCTGCTGCCCGCCGGAGGACGCACGGGGCCGCGCGGGGCGTCCCCCGGCGTCATCCGGCCCGTCCTGACCGGAGCGGGATCGCCCCTGACCTGCGGCGGGCCGTCCCTGGCCGGGCGTGACCCGGGCCTGGGCCGACGCCGTACGGGCCGGCCCGTCGCCCCGGGGCCGGGCGGTGCCCTGAGGGACACGAGTAGCCATGATGCCCAAAGTACCCAGCACAGCCACTGCCCCGCCGCAACCGGGCGGGCGTGTCGCAAGTGATCCGCCACGGCCGGTGAACGGCGGCTGGCGGGTCCGCGAATTCCCGGCCGTCCCCGTTGGCAGGCACCTCGCGGCAAGCCACCCTGGAGTGAACCCGATCACTGACCACGACCCCGGAGCCCGCATGCCCAGCCTGGCCCCCGCCACGCCGGCCTGGACGGCAGCGAGTCAGCGGTCGCGGCCGCCGGGGAGTGGCCGGGCGGCCCGGGCACAGCAGGAGGACGGACATGACAACAGCGGACCCGGTGCGGGTCATCGCGGACCTCTTCACCGCCGAAGGGGCCCGTGAGTACCTTGGCGAGCCGGTGACGCAGGCGGAGCACATGCTGCAGGCCGCGGCCCTGGCCGAGGCGGCCGGCGCCAGCCAGGAACTGACCGCCGCGGCGCTGCTGCACGACGTGGGGCACTTCACCGGACCGGTCTCCGGGCACGAGCTGATGGACGGCCGGGACAACCGGCACGGCGAGGCGGGCGCGGCCTGGCTGGCCCGGTGGTTCGGCCCCGGGGTGACCGAGCCGGTACGGCTGCACGTGGCGGCGAAACGGTACCTGTGCACGGTGGAGCCCGGCTACCTCGCCGCGCTCTCCCCCGCCTCGAACTACACGCTGCAGGTCCAGGGCGGCCCGATGAACCGCGCCGAGACCGCCGCCTTCGAGGGCAATCCGTGGTGCACCGCGGCGCTGCGGGTGCGGCGCTGGGACGACGCGGCCAAGGACCCGGCCGCCACGGTGCCCGCGTTCGGCTACTACCGGCCGCTGCTCCGCCAGCTCGCCCGCGGTGCTGGCCCTTAAACCTCGATGACCACGGGGATGATCATCGGCCGGCGCCGGTAGGTGTCGTTCACCCAGCGCCCCACCGTGCGCCGCACCACCTGGCCCAGCTGGTGCGCGTCGTTCATCCCGTCCTCGGCCGCGCGGGCCAGGACCTCCTCGATCCGGGGCCGCACCTCGCTGAGCGAGGCGTCGTCGATCCCGGAGCCGCGGGCGTGGATGGCCGGGGTGGCCGCCAGCTTCCCGGTCGTCGAGTCGACCACGATGACCACCGAGAGGAAGCCTTCCTCGCCGAGGATCCGGCGGTCCTTCAGCGACGTCTCGGTCACCTCGCCGACCGACAGCCCGTCCACGTACACGTAGCCGCACGGCACCTTGCCGACCACCTTGGCCTGGCGGCCGGCCAGGTCGACCACGACCCCGTCCTCGGCGATCACGACGTTCTTGGGCGCGATCCCGGTCAGCTCGGCCAGCCGGGCGTGCGCCCGCAGGTGCCGCCACTCCCCGTGCACCGGCATGAAGTTGCGCGGTTTCACCAGGTTCAGCACGTAGAGCAGCTCGCCCGCGGGAGCGTGCCCGGACACGTGCACCAGCGCGTTGCCCTTGTGCACTACCCGGGCGCCCCACCGGGTCAGCTCGTTGATCACCCGGTACACGGCGGACTCGTTGCCGGGGATGAGCGAAGAGGCCAGGATGACGGTGTCGCCCTCGGCGATCCGGATTGGGTGGTCCCGGCCGGCCATCCGGGACAGCGCCGACATCGGCTCGCCCTGCGATCCGGTGCAGACCAGCACGACCTCGCCCGGCGGCATGCTCTCCGCGTCCCGCGGGTCGACCAGCAGCCCGCCGCGGACCGACGGCACCCGGAGGTAGCCGAGATCGCGGGCCACGCCCATGTTGCGCACCATGGACCGGCCGACGAAGGCCACCTTGCGGCCGTGCGCCGCGGCCGCGTCGAGGACCTGCTGCACCCGGTGCACGTGGCTGGCGAAGCAGGCCACGATGATCCGCTGCTGGGTGCTGCCGAACATCTCGTTCAGCACCGGGGAGATTTCCCGCTCGCTGGTGACGATGCCCGGGACCTCGGCGTTGGTGGAGTCGGACATGAGCAGGTCGACGCCCGCCGACCCGATCCGCGCGAAGCCGCCCAGGTCGGTGAGCCGGCCGTCCAGCGGGAGCTGGTCCATCTTGAAGTCGCCGGTGTGCAGCACCACCCCGGCCGGGGTGGTGATGGCCACCGCCAGCGCGTCCGGGATCGAGTGGTTGACCGCGAAGAACTCCAGCTCGAAGGGCCCGAACGACAACCGGCCGCCCCCGGCGACCTCCACCGAGGCCGGGGTGATCCGGTGCTCGGTGAGCTTGCCGCGCACCAGCCCCAGCGTCAGCCGGGAGCCGATCAGCGGGATGTCGGCCCGCTCGCGCAGCAGGTAGGGCACCGCGCCGATGTGGTCCTCGTGCGCGTGGGTGAGGACCATCGCCTCGATGTCACCGAGCCTGCCGTCCAGTGAGGTGAAGTCGGGCAGGATCAGGTCCACGCCGGGCTGGTCCGGCTCGGGGAACAGCACCCCGCAGTCCACGATGAGCAGGCGGCCCTGGTACTCGAACACGGTCATGTTGCGGCCGATCTCGCCCAGGCCGCCCAGGCCCACGATGCGCAGCGTGGCGTCGGGGAGCGGCGGCGGCGTGCCGAGCTCCGGATGCGGGTGACTCACCTGAGCTTCACGCCCCCCGCCACCAGGTCGGTGCGCAACTGTTCCAGCTCGGCCGGCGTCGCGTCGATGAGCGGGCCGCGGACCGTCCCGCCCGGCAGCCCGAGCAGGCCGAGCGCGGCCTTGGCCGCGATCACGCCCTGGGTGCGGGTCATGATGCCGGCCACCACCGGCAGCAGGTCCAGGTGGATCTGCCGGGCCTCAGCGACCCGCCCGGCCAGGTAAGCATCGATCATGTCGTGCAGCCGGTCCCCGATCACGTGGCCGGCCACGCTGACGAAGCCGGCCGCCCCGACCGACAGCCAGGGCAGGTTCAGCAGGTCGTCCCCGCTGTAGAAGGCGAGATCGGTGGCCAGCATCACCTGGGAGCCGGCGAACAGGTCGCCCTTGGCGTCCTTGACCGCGACGATGCGCGGGTGCTCGGCCAGCCGGAGCAGGCTCTCGGTCTTGATCGGGATGCCGGTCCGGCCCGGGATGTCGTACAGCATGACCGGCAGCCCGGCCGAGTTAGCGGCCGTGGTGAAGTGCGCCACGAGCCCGCTCTGCGGTGGCTTGTTGTAGTAGGGCGTGACCAGAAGCAATCCCGCCGCTCCGGCCCGCTGCGCCTGACGAGCCAGTTCACAGGTATGCGCCGTGTCGTTGGTGCCTACCCCGGCCACGATGGACGCCCGGTCCCCGACCGCCTCGATCACCGCGCGGAGCAGCAAGTCCTTCTCGGCGTCCGTGGTGGTCGGCGATTCACCGGTGGTGCCGCTGATGACCAGGCCGTCATTGCGCATCTCGTCCACGAGGTAGGTGGCCAGCCGGGCGGCGCCGTCGTAATCAACCGCGCCGTCCGCCGTCATCGGCGTGATCATCGCGGTCAGCATCCGGCCGAAGGGCGCCTGTCCGGCGGCTGGCTCTGT
Source organism: uncultured Actinomycetes bacterium (assembly GCA_963829725.1). Classification (GTDB taxonomy): domain Bacteria; phylum Actinomycetota; class Actinomycetes; order Streptosporangiales; family Streptosporangiaceae; genus RYN-230. The sequence goes on from CAWHJW010000010.1 coordinate 284,975, forward strand.
TGCTGTCATAAGCCGAACGCTACCGGGCCGCGGCGCACCGGGGCCACTTGCCACCCAGCGGCACGTTAAAGACGCGGTGACGTGAGCTCGGGGGTACCCACGTCAACCGCGTCTATCTGGTTATCGGCCTAGGCCTGTCGCGTGTTACGCACCGTGATGAAGATTCTTTCCGCGTGATGACCCGGCGGGCCGGCCGGATCTGCGGCGCCGCATCGCCGCGACGGCCGGCCACAGTGCCCGGGGGTTGGCCTAGTGGACGACGGCCGCGGTGATGACGAGGAAGATGACCGCGAGCACGACGAGCGCGATAGTGACCTCCAGGTAACGGGTCATCAGGCCCAGGATGACCCGGGCCCGCCGCTCAGCCGCCTCGGATGTGCGGGCTGCTATCCAGGACTCCTGCGCCGCCCGCACCGCGGCCTCGGCCGCGGCCCCGGCGCCGGCCTGGAGCTCAGCCTGCGCGCGGAGGGCTGCCTGGATGTCCGCCTCCACCCTGGCCGCGGCGGCCTCGATCCGGTCCAGCGTGGCGACACTGGCGGCCGCCGCCCGGACCGCCACCGACTCGGCGGCAGCCGCGGTCGCCCCCCGTGTCATGCTCGCCGGGATCCGCACTCGCATCGCCGCCGAGGTGCCGCCGTCCGCACGGTCCGCGGCGGCCTTCACCGCCACGGCGGTGGCGCCGGCCCTCGGGGTGATCATGGCTCCGGGCGGCTGGGCAACCCCCTGCGCCGCAACCCCCTGCGCCGGCGAGCCCATCGACGAGTCGTGCAGGAAGCCGACCACAGCCTCTCTCGCGGCCGCGGCCAGATCAGGAGTGTCGGTCCCGTGCTGGCGGCTGCGAAGATGGTGGCGTTGACCTTCATCCACTGAAACAGCGCGCCGCGGATGGTGCTGCGGAGACCGATTGCTCGCCATGTCGTTCAACTTCCCTCAGTGACGGGGCGAATACGGCCCGCTCTGCGCCAGGTCACTACCTCGGTCAGCTCGTATCTAACGGATAGTAATTATTCTATCACAATAAGTGAGATTCGAGGTCGGCCGTGCTGACATGGTCAGGACGGATGTTCCGCCGCGGACGTCACTTCCTGGCGGGCCACGGCGAGGAGCTGGCGGGTCAGGCTCATGGCCTGCTCGGCCGCGCCCAGCTGGCCGAGGCTGGCCAGCCGCTGCACCTCGCGCAGCTGACCATCGAGCTGAGCCAGCCGCGCCCGCTGCTCGGCCTCGGCGATAGCGCGGCAGACGGCCGAGGGCAGCCGGGCCGGCCGGTCCTTCAGGACGTAGTCCGTGGCCCCCATCTTGATGAGAGCGACCGCCTCCTCGTCTCCGAGCACACCGGACCAGAAGATGAACGGCACCTCCGGGCACTGCTCCTGCGCGATCTCGAGGGCGGCCTCGCCGGAAAAGCCCGGCAGATGGTAATCGGACACGATGACGTCCGGCTGGAAGGCAGCCAGCTGCTGCACGAACGGCTCCCTGGCGGACACGATGACGGACGTGAAGTCGAGGCCCGCACCGGTCAGCAGGTGCTGGGCGAGCTCCGCATCCCACGGTTCGTCCTCCACGATGAGGATGCGCGCCTTGCGTAGGTCTCCACTCATGGATCTCCCCCCTCAGCCCGAGGCCGGGACCACCTCGGGTGCCGCCTCGTTCAAGAGCAGCCAGAAGACGCCGAGAGCGCTGACCGCCTCGTTGAATTCGGAGAACTTCACCGGCTTCCGCACGTAGGCACTGGCGCCGCCGCGGTAGCTGGCCAGGATGTCCTCGTCCAGTTTGGAGCTGGTCAGGACGACAACGGGGATGACCCGGGTCCGTTCGTCAGCCCGTATCCTGCGCAGCACCTCCAGCCCGCCGATCTTCGGGAGCTTCAGGTCGAGCAGGATCAGGCCGGGCGGCGTCACGTCGCCGCCACCGCCACCGCCACCCCGCCGCCGCCGCCGCCGCCGCCGAAGAGATGTTCGAGGGCCTCTGCGCCATCGTGGGCCACCGTCACCTTGTTAGGGATGTTGTTTTTCTTCAGGGCCCGGAGGGTCAGCAGTTCGTCGTCTGGGTTATCCTCCACCAGCAGGATAGGCCGGCTCGTCGTCATGGCATTTCCTTCGCGTCGAGGGTGAAGTGGAATGTCGCGCCTTCGCCGACCGCGCCCTCGGCCCACACCCTTCCCCCGTGGCGCTCCACGATCTGCCGTACGCTGGCCAGGCCGATGCCGGTGCCCGGGAAATCGCGGGTCGAATGGAGCCGCTGGAATGGCTGGAACAGCTTGCCGGCATAGGCGGGGTCAAACCCGGCACCGTTGTCGCGGACATAGCACTCCACGTCAGCGTCCCCGGACGGCGCGGCGGCGAACTCGATCGTCGCATCGTGGCGGCCGGAGGTGAATTTCCAGGCATTCTCGACCAGGTTCTGCAGGACGGTGCCGATGAGGGAGCGGTCCGCCCGGGCCGGGACCGGCTGCTGGATGGTGAACCGGACGTGGCGGTCCGGGCTGCACCGCTGGAGTTCCTCCGCGATGCCAGCGACCATGGCGCCGAGATCGACCGTCTGGAGGTGCATCTGCGCCTGGGTGACCCGGGACAGCAGCAAGAGGTCATCGATAAGCGCCGCCATCTGCCCGCTGGCGGCCTGGATCCGCTCGGCGTAGTGTCGTCCGTCCTCGCCGAGTTCGCCCCCGCAGTCTTCCATCAGCGCCGCACTGAACCCGCTCAGCGCGCGCAGCGGGGCACGGAGGTCGTGGGCGACCGAATAGGTGAACGCCTGCAGGTTGTGGTTGGCCCGCTCCAGGTCCTCGGCCCGGTGGCGAAGCGCGGCCGTGGCGCGGACCTGCTGCTGCTCACTAATGTCCCGGGCGATCGAGGACGCGCCAACCAGCTTGCCGTGATCATCGCGGATGGCTGAGATCGTCACCGATACCGGCACCGTGCGGCCGTCCTTGCGCTGCCGCAAGGTCTCGTGGTGCACGACGCGCGCACCGTGGGCGATCTCGCCGAGGATCTCCTTGATCTCGCCGGCCCGGTCAGGAGGGCACAGGATCGTCATCGGCTGGCCGAGGATCTCCTCCGCCCGGTACCCGTACATCCGCTCGGCGGCCGGGTTCCAGCTCGTGATCATCCCGTCGATGGTTTTCCCGACGATGGCATCGTCGCAGGAGTTGACGATCGCCGCGAGCAGCTTAAACTCAGGCATGGCGGGACCGGTCGCAGCGCCCTTCACCAGCGGCTGTCCCATGAGGACACCTCCCCGGTCGGCCCGAACGCAAAATCAGGAATCATGCCTGCCGCACAGGGCACGACAAGAGATTCCCCCGTCTCGGACTACCTTTAGTCACTATACACCCGGGCGGATTCGTAAAATTAGGGCAACTGGCGCCAGTGAGGAAGTACGACTTATCAGGTTATTTCCGTCCTGGCCCGCTCTTAACTATTTGCGCATGTAACTCAATCCGCGCCCGGTTTAGTTTCATTAAGACACTTTATCGTACAATCGCTCCGGAACCTTTGGCGCTTCCGGGAATCGAGTTCGCGTGCGGTAATATTTATGCTGTATCTGCACGTTGCTGCGATACGCGCAGCTCGTCGGCTAGGCCCGACTCCGGGGTGGGCAGGCACATGGATAACACGGTGCTGACGAGCTTGACGGGCGGTGCGCTGGGCCCGGACCTGGAAAAGGCGCCGACGGGGATCCCTGGGCTGGATCAGATCACCGAAGGCGGGCTGCCGCTGGGCCGGGTGACGCTGGTGGCCGGCAGCGCGGGAGCGGGCAAGACGCTGCTGGGGATGAACTTCCTGGTCGCCGGCGCCCGCGAGCACGGCGACCCTGGCGTGCTGGTCAGCTTCGAGGAGCCGACGGCCAAGGTCGCCCGCAACGTGCGCTCGCCCGGTTTCGACCTCGACCAGCTGCAGCGTGACGGCCTGCTCGTGGTGCTCTCTTTCCCGGTGGACCCCTCCGAGATCATCGCAGCGGGCGAGTTCGACTTCGAGCCGCTGTTTGCCATCATCGACGATGCGATCAGCCGGGTAGGCGCCAAGCGGGTCGTGCTGGACACCATCGAGGTGCTGTTCGGCGCGTTCGGCGACGACACGATCGTGCGGTCGGAGCTCGGTCGGCTGGCGCGCTGGCTCGAGGACCGCGGCGTCACCACCATCGTGACCGGGGAGCGGGGCGGCACCAGCCTCACCCGGCACGGGATCGAGGAGTACGTCACCGACTGCGTGATCGTCCTGGACCACCGGGTGCGCGAGGAGATCTCCACCGGGATCCCCCGCCTGGACCACATGCTGAGCGGCGGGCTGTTCCGGGGGTCAACGGTCATGGTGAGCGGGTCCGCGGGGACCGGCAAGACCTCGCTCGGGGCACACCTGGTGGATGCGGCCTGCCGGCGGGGTGAGCGGGCGTTGCTGACCCTGTTCGAGGAGTCACCCGCCCAGTTCCTGCGGAACATGCGGTCGGTCGGGCTGGACCTGAGGCCGTGGGTCAACGCCGGCCTGCTGCGTGTCTGGGCCGCGCAGCCGTCCGCGTTCGGGCTGGAAACCCATCTGGCCGTGCTGGCCCGGCTGGTCGAGGAGGAGGGCAGAGATCCCGTCGGTGGCGGTGCTCGACGGGATCTCTGCCCTCGCCTCCGGGGCCCCTGCCCCCCGAGGCGCTGTCCATAGTGTCCCGCCAGATCGACCTGCTCAAGTCCCGGGGGACCACCACCCTGATCACGGCGCTCAGCCACGGGGACGAGACGTCCACGGTCAGCGTGTCATCAATGGTGGACACCTGGCTGCTGCTGCGCAACGTCGAGGCCAATGGCGAGCGCAACCGGCTGCTGTTCGTGCTTAAGTCGCGGGGCACGGCCCATTCGAACCAGGTGCGCGAGTTCGTGCTCACCGACCACGGGATCGAGCTGGTGGACGTGTATGTCGGCCCCGCGGGGGTGCTGGCCGGCTCCGCCCGCGTGGCCCGGCAGGCCGCCGAGCGCGAAGCAGGGCTGCGGGTGGCCGAAGACCTCGGCCAGCGCCGCCGCGAGCTGCACCGCAGCATCCTGGAGCGCGAGGCCCACCTGGCCGCGGTGCAGGACCAGCTCGACGCCGAGCGGGCGGAGATCGACCGGATCGACCTGCGCGAGCGTCACCTGGTCACCGACACCGAAGCGGACCGGTCGGCGATGTCGGCCCGGCGCTGGGCGGACGCGGCGCCGAGCAACGGAGGCCAGCGATGAGCCAGCGTGGCGTCACGGATGACGGAACCGGGATCCCGGCCGACTCCGGTCAGGCCTGGGAATTGCGCTTGTATGTGACCGACCGGTCGCCTAAGTGCCTGCGGGCGATCGAGAACCTGCGCCGCGCCTGCGAGGAGAACCTGGCTGGCCGCTACCGGATCGAGGTGGTGGACCTGCTGGAGAACCCGCGGCTGGCCGCCGACGACCAGATCCTGGCGGTGCCCACGGTGGTGCGCAGGCTTCCGGCGCCGATCCGTAAGCTCGTCGGCGACCTGTCCGACACCGAGCGCCTGCTCGTCGGCCTGCAGCTCCGGGCGCCCAGGAGTACCCGAACATGACCGGCGACGCGGCCGCTGACCACTGGGCGCTGACCCTCTATGTCGATGGGGTGTCCACGAACTCGATCCGCGCCATCGAGACCGTGCGCCGCGTCTGCGACGAGAACCACGGCGGCCGCGTCAACCTGGAAGTCATCGACGTGCACCAGCAGCCCGGACTGGCCCGGCGCGACCATATCGTGGCCGCGCCCACGCTGGTCAGGCATGTTCCGGGCCCGGTGCGCCGGATCGTCGGCGAACTTGACGACGCCGCCTGGGTGAGCCTCGGCCTCGACCCTGCCGCCGTCAGCGGTGGGCACCCGGACGGGTAACGCCATGGCCAGATCGCCGGCGGCCCAGGCCACAGCTCATGGCCCCGTCACGGAGCGTCCCGCGGCCAGCTATCCGGAAGAACTGGCTGAACTGGCTGAGGCGCGGGCCCAGCTGCGCGAGGCGCAGGAGACGATCGAGGCGATCCGGGCCGGCGGAGTCAACTCCCTGATGATCGGGGCACCCGGGCAGGAGCAGGTCTACTCCCTCGAAAGCGCCGACCGCCCCTACCGGCTCATCGTCGAGGCCATGAGCGAAGGTGCCGCCACCGTCTCGCCCCGCGGGGTGATCCTCAACGCCAATCCCCGGCTGACCAGGATGACCGGCCGCAGCGCCAGTGAACTGGCCGGCGGCGCGGTGCTGGACCTGATCTCCGGCGCCCACCGTGCCGCGTTCGCCCGGCTGCTCGATGTCGGCGCTGGCGAGAGCGCACGGGGCGAAGTGGACCTGGCCGGGCCGGATGGCACGGCCGTTCCGGTCCTGGTGGCGGTCAGCGGTTTCGACCTCGACGGCATGCTGCTGCGGTGCCTGGTCCTGACCGACCTGACCACGCGGCGGGCCGCGGAGGACCGGGTGATGAAGGCGAACGAGGCGCTGCGCCAAGCCGAGGCGGAGGTCCGGGCGCTCAACGCCGGCCTGGAGTCTCGCGTCGCGCAGCGCACGGCTGACCTGGAGCGGTCGAACAAGAACCTGGAGGCGTTCACCTATTCGGTCTCCCATGACCTGCGTGCCCCACTGCGAGCACTGAACGGGTTCAGCGAGTCGCTGCTCGAGGACTGCAGCGACGCCCTGGGCGAAACCGGCCGCGGGTACGCCGGGCGGATCCAGACGGCGAGCGAGCGGACGGCCGCGCTCATCGATGACCTGCTGCAGCTATCCCGGGTGTCGCGGATAGGGATGAACCTCAGACCGGTCGATCTCAGCGCGGAGGTCACCGACATCGCCGGCGAACTGAAGGACCGCGAACCCGCCCGCCGGGTCAGCTTCGTGATCGGGGAGGGCGTCCGGGTCACCGCGGATCGCACTCTCATCCGCACCGTGCTGCAGAACCTGGTCGAGAACGCCTGGAAGTTCACCGGCCGACGCGACGACGCCACCATAGAGTTCGGCATCACCGCAGACGATAACGGCCAGAGGTGCTGCTACGTGCGCGACAACGGGGCCGGCTTCGACCCCGCCTACGCAGGCAAGCTGTTCCAGCCATTCGAGCGGCTGCACGACGCCGCCAACTTCCCCGGCACCGGCATCGGCCTGGCCAGCGTCCAGCAGATCATCGAACGTCACGGCGGCCGGGTGTGGGCCGAAGGCGCCGTCAACCGCGGCGCCACGTTCTACTTCACCCTCGACGCGGCGGACTCGTCGCGGCCCGCTGATCACCGCGCCACCCGAAGGGGCACCGCTAGCTGAGGTAGGGTACGCATGTCCCGGGGTTGGCCCCCGGGCGGCGTGGAGCCCAGCGAAGCCGGTGTGATCCCGGCGCTGTCCCGCAACGGTAATGCCCCTGCCGCGCGATCGCGCGCAGCGGACGAGCCCGGACGCCTGGCCCACGCAGACGTGCTGTCCTCGGAGGAAGGGCGGTTCGTTCCGGTGCCCGGTCCCCGGCACCGCAGCGGGCGCACTTCGTCCTCCCGACCCGACGGAGGATGATCATGCGGTTCATCACCGCGCGGCGGCCGGTCCTGGCCGCCGCGGTACCCCTGGCCCTGGCCCTGGCCCTGGCTCTCGCCGGGGCCGCCGCCGGATGCGGCACCACCAGCCAGGCCAACACCACCGGCTCCGCGGCGACGACGGCGGCCGGCGGGGGCAGCTTCCCGGTGTCCGTGGCCGCGGCCAACGGCACGGTGCACGTCAAGGCCCGGCCCGGCCACATCGTCTCGCTCTCCCCCACCGCCACCGAGATGCTCTACGCGATCGGCGCGGGCCGGCAGGTCACAGCGGTGGACTCGCTGTCGGGCTACCCGCCGCAGGCGCCGCGCACCAAGCTCTCCGCCTATCAGCCGAACGTCGAGGCGATCGTCGCCGAGAAGCCCGACCTGGTCATCGAGGCGCAGGACACCGGGCAGATCACCAAGCGGCTGGCCGCCTTCGGGGTCCCCGTGCTCGAACTGCCCGCCCCGGCCAACGTGGGCGGCGAGTATGCCGAGTTCGCCCAGCTGGGCCGGGCCACCGGGCACCTCGCCCAGGCCGACCAGGAGGTGGCCCGGCTGCGCACGCAGCTGCACAAGATCGCCGCGGCCATACCGCACCACGCGAAGCCGCTCACCTACTACTACGAGCTCGACCAGACGTACTACTCGGTCACCTCGGCCACGTTCGTCGGCCAGCTGCTCAGGCTGCTCGGCATGACGAGCATCGCGGACGCGGCCAAGGGCGCGGCCAGCTCGGGCGGCTACCCGCAGCTGTCCGCGGAGTACATCCTGGCAGCCAACCCGGACTACATCATCCTGGCCGACACGCTTTGCTGCCAGCAGAGCGCGGCCACGGTGGCCAAGCGGCCCGGCTGGTCCGGGCTGGCCGCGGTGCGCACCGGGCACATCGTCGCGCTCAACGACGACATCGCCTCCCGGTGGGGCCCCCGGGTCACCACCCTGCTGGGCACGGTCGAGGCCGCGGTGGCCAGGAACATGAAGCGGTGAAGTCGGTCCTTCCCGGCCGCGCCCCGGCGGCCGGGACCCCGGATGCCAGCCCGGCCGGGCCGGCCGGGACCAGCGTCCCGCGGCCCCGGTCCGGGCGGGCCCTGCTGGCCGCGGCGGCCGTGCTGGCCGCGGCGCTGCTCCTCGGGGTGTGGATCGGGCCGGCCGGGCTGTCGCTGCCGGCGGTGGCCGGGGCCCTGGCCGCGAAGCTGCCCTGGCACCCGGTGACCGGCGTGCCCGCCATCGATACCGCCATCGTCTGGCAGATCCGGCTGCCCCGGGTGGTGCTGGGCGCCATCGTCGGCGCGATGCTGGCCGGCGGCGGCGCCGCCTACCAGGGGGTGTTCCGCAACCCGCTGGCCGACCCGTACCTGCTCGGGGTGGCCGCGGGCGGCGGGCTGGGCGCCACCATCGTGATCGTCGCGGGCGGCAGCGCGGCGCTGCTGCCGCCCGCCGCGTTCGCGGGCGCGGCCCTGGCCGTCGCGGTCACCTACGCGCTCGGGTCGGGCGCCGGGCCGGGGGGCGGCGGGGCGGGTGCGACCGGATCCATCGTGCTGGCCGGGGTGGCGGTGGCGGCGCTGCTCACCGCCGTGCAGACCTACCTGCAGCAGCAGCACTCGCAGACGCTGCAGTCGGTGTATTCGTGGATCCTGGGCGGCCTGTCCCTGGCGTCCTGGTCCGACGTGCTGCTGATCCTGCCGTACGTGACGGTGGCCGCCGTGGTGCTGCTGGCCCACCGGCGGCTGCTGGACGTGCTGCGGGTCGGCGAGACCGAGGCGGCCAGCCTGGGCGTGGACATCGCCCGGCTGCGGCTGACCGTGGTGATCGCCGCGACCCTGGGCACGGCCGCGGCGGTCTCGGTGAGCGGCCTGATCGGGTTCGTGGGCATCATCGTGCCGCACACGGTGCGGCTCACGGCCGGGCCGGGCTACCGGGCGCTGCTGCCGGTGTCGATGCTCGGCGGCGCCGCGTTCGTGGTGCTGGCCGACATCGCGGCCCGCACCGTGGCGGCCCCCGCGGAGGTGCCGATCGGCGTCATCACCGCGCTGGCCGGCGCGCCCTTCTTCTTGTTCGTCCTCCGGTCCAGGCGGGCCAGGCAGGACCTGGCGTGATCGTCTTCGACCGGGTGAGCGTCCGCTACGGCCAGGCCGCCGCGCTGGCTGAGGTCAGCGCGACCGTTGAGAACGGCGCCTGGCTCGGCATTATCGGGCCCAACGGAGCCGGCAAGACGACACTGCTCCGCGCGGCCGCGCGGCTCGTCGGGCACGAGGGGACGATCGCCATCGGCGGCCGGCCCCTCGCCGGGCTGCGCCGCCGCCCGCTGGCACGGCTGGTCGCCTACGTGCCCCAGCGGCCCGAGCTGCCCCCGGAGATGAGCGCCTTCGAGTACGTGCTGCTGGGCCGTACCCCGCACATCGGCTACCTGCGCATGGAGACCACCGCGGACCGGGACATCTGCGCCGCGCTGCTGGACCGGATGGCGCTGGGCGCGATGGCGCGGCGGCCGCTCGGCACGCTGTCCGGTGGCGAGCTGCAGCGCGTGGTGCTGGCCCGGGCGCTGGCCCAGCAGGCGCCGGTGCTGCTGCTGGACGAGCCGATCAGCGCCCTGGACCTGGGCCGCCGGGTGAGCGCGCTGGAACTGGTGGATGAGCTGCGCCGGGAGCGGTCGCTGACGGTGCTGTCCGTGGTGCACGACCTCACCCTGGCCGGGCAGTTTGCGGACCGGCTGCTGCTGCTGGACGGCGGCCGGGTGGCGGCCACCGGGAACCCGGCCAGCGTGCTGCGCGACGATGTGCTGGGCGCCCACTTCGGCCCCGGGCTGCAGGTGCTGACCACCCCGGACGGGGAGCGGGTGGTGACATCACGGCGCCCGGCGCGGGCCGCGGGTAAGGCTGTCACACCCCCAGATCCCGGCCGATGATCTCCTTCATGATCTCGGTGGTGCCGCCGAAGATGGTCTGCACCCGGGCGTCCGCGTAGGCCCGGGACACCGGGTACTCGCTCATGTAGCCCCAGCCGCCGTGCAGTTGCAGGCAGCGGTCCACGACCCGGTTGCACAGCTCGGTGTCCCACCACTTGACCATGGAGGCATCGGAGTTGGACAGCCGCCCCGCATTGTGCTCCAGCACGGCGCGGTCGGTGAAGGACCGGGCCACCGCCAGCTCAGTGGCCATCTCGGCCAGCACGAACCGGTTGTGCTGGAAGCTGCCGATGGGCCGGCCGAACGCCTGCCGCTGCTTGCAGTAGTCCAGCGTGTCCGCGAACACCTGCTCCGCCCCGGCCAGCGCGGTCGACCCGATCGCGACCCGCTCCCGGGGCAGGTTGTGCATGAGCGCGACGAACCCGCCGCCTTCGGAGCCGAGCAGATTCTCCGCGGGCACCGCCACGTCGGAGAAGAACAGCTCGGAGGTGTCCTGGGCGTGCAGGCCGAGCTTGGCCAGGTTCCGGCCGCGCTCGAAGCCGGGCATGCCCCGCTCCACCACGAGCAGGCTGATACCGCGGTGGCCGCCCTCCGGGTCGGTGCGGGCCACCACGATGACCAGGTCGCACAGCTGCCCGTTGGAGATGAACGTCTTCTGCCCGTTCAGCACGTACTGGTCCCCATGGCGGACCGCCGCCGTGGTGATGCCCTGCAGGTCACTGCCCGCCCCGGGCTCGCTCATCGCGATCGCGGTGATCAGCTCCCCGGAGCAGTACCCGGGCAGCCAGCGATCCCGCTGCTCCGGGGTGCACAGCCGGGTGAAGTACTGGCCGTTGATGTCGTTGTGCACCGCGAACCCGGGGCCGTTGGCCCCGGCCCGGGCCAGTTCCTCGTTCAGGATCAGGTAGTAGCGGTAGTCGGGGTCACCACCGCCGCCGTACTTCTCGTCGATGTCGATGCCGAGCAGCCCGGCCCGGCCCGCGGCGAGCCACACGTCCCGGGACACGGCACCGTCCTGCTCCCACTGCGCGTGGTAGGGAGTGATCTCCCGGGCGATGAACGCGCGCACCATGTCCCGGAACGCCTCATGCTCAGGACCGAAGATGTCGCGCTCCATGGCCGTCCCTCCGCCGCATCGTCCGTGCTGTGACGGTAACACCCGGCGGCCGGCGGGTAACGGGTCAGGCGGCGCTGGACTCCGGCAGGTAGGCGGCCCATTGCGGGTCGCCGTCGTGGGCCGCGCCGATCAGCCGCCAGTGCGCGCCCCGGGGCGCGCTCGGGATCCGGTTCATCGTCCAGCCCAGTTCCTCGATCAGCCGGTCCGCCTTGCTGTGGTTGCAGCGCATGCAGGACGCCACGCAGTTCTCCCAGGTGTGCGTGCCGCCGCGGCTGCGCGGGATCACGTGGTCGATGGTCTCGGCCCGGTGCCCGCAGTAGGCGCAGTTGTAATTGTCCCGGCGCATCAGCGCGCCGCGGGTCAGCGGCACCCGGCTGCGGTGCGGCACCCGCACGTACCGGCGCAGCCTGATCACCGACGGGGCGGCCAGGATGGTCGTGGAGGAGCGCAACAAGGCACCCTCCGAATCATCATGCACGACTTCGGCCTTCTCGCCCAGCACCAGGCACACGGCACGGTGCAGGCCGACCGTCGTGAGCGGCTCATACGTCACGTTGAGCAGCAGTACCCGTCGCACGCCCGCCTCCTGCCTGGTGCGGTGGGCAAGCACGGTGTACCAGGGAGCACACGCGGTGCTGGCCAAAGACAGCCTAACCGGCCGGCCCCGGCCAGGCATAACGCCGGCGTGGCGGCACGGTAAACAACCAGTCCCGGGCCGGCCCGGGCCGTCCCCTAGAGTGCGGGCATGACAGCATCCGGCCACCCGGCGCCCGCCAGCCCGCCGCCCACCGGGTACCCCCCGGCCGGGCGCCTCGACCTCGTCGAGGACCTGCACGGCCACCGGGTCGCCGACCCGTACCGGTGGCTGGAGGACCCCGGCAGCCAGCAGGCCAGGGACTGGCTGGCCGCCCAGGACGAGCTGTGGGCCAGCCAGGCCACGGCGCCGCCGTCCCGGGAGCGGCTGGCCACCCGGATCGGGCAGCTGATGGAAGCCGGCTTCATCGGCACTCCCGTCTGGCGCGGCGAGCGGCAGTTCTTCATGCGCCGCCTGGCCGGCCAGGAGCACGGGGTGCTGCTGACCGCAGGCCCGGGCGAGCCGGAACGCGTGCTTATCGACCCGGTGGCCCTCGATCCGTCCGGCCTGACCACGCTGGATGCGTGGCAGCCGGACAAGGAGGGGCGCCTGCTGGCCTACCAGTTGTCCGACGCCGGCGACGAGGAGTCGGTGCTGCGGGTGATGGACGTGGCCTCCGGGGCCGACGCGGACGGCCCGATCACCCGCTGCCGGTACTCCCCGGTCGCGTGGCTGCCCGGCGGGGCGGCGTTCTACTACGTGCGCAAGCTCCCGCCGGACCAGGTCCCCGCCGGGGAGGAGCAGTTCCACCGCCGGGTCTACCTGCATGCCGTCGGCGCCCCGGACACCGAGGACGCGGCGATCTTCGGCGAGGGCCGGGACAAGACGGACTATTACGGCGCCTCGGTCAGCCGGGACGGCCGCTGGCTGGTGATCTCCGCGGCCCTTGGCACGGCGCCGCGCAACGACCTGTGGCTGGCCGACCTCACCGCGTCCGGCGCGGCCCGGCCGGACCTGCGGGCGGTCCAGGAGGGCGTGGACGCCCAGACCAGCCTGCACCTGGGCCGGGACGGCCGGCTGTACGTGTTCACCGATTCGGGCGCGCCGCGGGGCAGGCTGGCGGTCACCGACCCGGCGCAGCCGGGCCAGCAGCACTGGCGTGACCTGATCCCCGAGGACCGGGTGGCGATCCTCACCGATTACGCCATCCTGGACGGCGCCGGGCTGGGCCGCCCGGTGCTGCTGGCGTCCTGGACCCGGCACGCGATCGGCGAGATCACCGTGCACGACCTGGACACCGGGGCGCGGGCCTGGCTCGAGCTGCCGGGCACCGGGGGCGTCAGCCGGCTGGGCAGCACCGGCGGGATCAGCGAGCGGCCGGAGGGCGGCCACGAGGCCTGGTTCAGCTACACCGACAACACCACGCCGCTCATGATCTATCACTATGACGCGCGTTCCGGGGCGGTCACCGTGTGGGCGGAGGCGCCCGGCGCGGTGGCCGTGCCTGAGGTGATCACCCGGCCGGTGACGTTCACCTCGAAGGACGGCACCGAGGTGCGCATGCTGGTCATGAGGAGCAGGGATGACACTGGGCGACGCCGCCCGCGGCCGGCCATCCTGTACGGCTACGGCGGGTTCGGCATCAGCATGGCCCCCGCCTACTCCGCGACCGTGCTGGCCTGGGTCGAGGCCGGCGGGGTGTACGCGATCGCGTCGCTGCGCGGCGGCGGCGAGGAAGGCGAGGACTGGCACCGGGCTGGCATGCGCGAGCGCAAGCGATGCGTATTCGACGATTTCCATGCCGCGGCGCAGGCCCTCATCGACGGGGGCTGGACCACGCCCGCGCAGCTGGGCATCTCCGGCGGCTCCAACGGCGGGCTGCTGGTCGGGGCCGCGATCACGCAGCGTCCCGCCCTGTATGCCGCGGCCGTCTGCTCCGCGCCGCTGCTGGACATGGTGCGGTATGAGCGGTTCGGCCTCGGCCAGACCTGGAACGACGAGTACGGCACCGCCGGGCAGGAGGCCGAGCTGGGCTGGCTGCTCAGCTACTCCCCCTACCACCAGGTGCGGGAGGGCGTCAGCTACCCCGCGACGCTGTTCACCGTCTTCGACAACGACACGAGGGTGGATCCGGTGCACGCGCACAAGATGTGCGCGGCACTCCAGCACGCCACCGCGGCCCGCTGGCCGGACCGGCCGATCCTGCTCCGGCGCGAATCCGGGGTCGGGCACGGAGCCCGTGCGGTCAGCCGTTCTGTCTCGCTATCCGCGGACAGCCTGGCCTTCCTCGCCTTCCATACCGGTCTCAGCCGGTGAGCAGCGCTTCCCGGTAGTCGCGCATGGCAGGAAAGTCGCCGTGCTTGGCGGCCACCGCATCGCCGAGCGACCGGGCCGCCCGCAGCACGAGCCCGGAACGGTGCTGGCTGAGCAGCCGGCGCAGGGTCTCCTGGCTCAGCCGGATCGCCTCCTCCGGCTCGCCCGCGGCGAACCGGCACCGGGCCTGGCCCAGCGTCACCAGCGACCGGTCCAGGAACTCATCCGGCGAGTACAGGCGCATCGCCTGCCCGAACGCATCGTCCGCGCCGCGGTGATCGCCCAGGGTGATCAGTGCGTCACCCTGATGGAAATGCAGCTGCCGCTCGGAATAGCCGAACGCCGTCCCGGCCTGCTGCTCGGCGGGCAGGGCCTCGAACGCCTCGTGCGCCCGGTCCAGGGCCAGGTTCACCCGGCGCCCGGACGTGCCACGGCCGCCTCCCCGGCTCGGGGCCAGCCTGGCCACCGCGCGCGCCTCCACGATGGGCGCCATCACCCCGGCCGGGCACGCCTTCCGGCCGGCCAGGTCGGCACCGGCCCGCGCGGCGGCCGCGGCCTGCCGCGGGTCGCCGTAGTACAGCGGCACCAGCGCCTCGCGGACCGCGACCCAGGCGCGCAGCGGCCGGTCCCCCGTCTCGTCCGCGGCGCTCCGGGCGGTGCTGAAGAAAGACCGGGCCAGCCGCTGGTCCCCCCGGTTGATCATGATCATGCCGGCCAGCCCGGCCAGCCGCGCGGCCAGCGCGCAGAGCCGCTCGCCGAACTCCAGCGGCTGCCGGTGCTCGCACATCCGCCGCACATCACCGAGGTCGAGGAGCACATCGCAGAGCAGCCGCGTCGGCGGGACCGTCATGTACTGCCGACCGTACTCGGCGACCGCACCCTCCCAGTGGTCCAGCATGGTGACCGAGACCGTGGCGTCCAGCAGCGCGTCGTCCAGGCGGCGCCGGATCCGCTCCGCCGCGCCGAGGAACTGGCTCTCGACCGGGGCCGCCGGATCGGCGGTGAGCCGCAGCAGGGCACGCCGGACCGTGTCGTCGTCCGTCTCGGCCGGGGTGGCCGGGTTACCCGTCCCGGGCCAGCTGGCCGGGAGCGGCCCGCCGGGGCGGTTGCTGACGGCCCGGACCCGGGCGGCCCGGGCCTGCAGGAGCAGCGGCGGGGTCCCCGGCTCAGGATCCGGGGCCGGGCGCGCGGCCTGAACCACCGCGCGGGCCGGGCGAATGACCATGGGCAGCGGTTCGCAGGCCGCGGCGCCGGGGTACGCCCCGCGGGCGGGGCCGGCGGCTCTTCACCGCCGGGCGCGGGCGGCACCCACGGGGGCAGCAGCTCGCCGGGGCGGCCCGTGCCTGCCCAGCCAGGGATCCCGGGCGGCCCCGCCGGGGCGGCGGCCTGGCCGGGGCGGCCCGCCTGCTCGCCCGGGGCGGGCACTAATGCCGGGCTCGGGCCGCGGTGCTGGTTGCCGCACAGGCAGCCGCCATGGTAGCCGAGGTCCTCCGGCTCCGCCCCGTACACGCAGCACAGATAGTGCAGGTACTCGGGCCCCGGCCGCTTCTGGGCGCTTTCATAGGCGGACAGCAGCGTCTCGCTGAACCGGGGCGGGGTGCGGCCCCCGGCCACGTACCTGGCCCGCACCTGGGCCACCACATCGGCCAGCGCGATCCCGAGGGCCAGCCGGTGGGCACGCACCAGGGTGGTGCCGAAGGCCGGCTCACACTCCGCGTGAATGAGCCGGGCGATCTCACCAGGAGCGCGGCCCGTGGCCAGGCACTCAGCCCGGATGCCGCGGGCGATGACGTTCTCCTGCCGCGCCGTACCGCCACCGGGGGCCGGCGCGGCCTGGCCGGCCAGCGCAGCCCGGCTGGCCGCACCGGCCTCGCCGAGCAGCACAGGCTGCCCTGGTCTGGAGTCTGCTACCGGCTG
Organism: uncultured Actinomycetes bacterium; assembly: GCA_963829725.1. Lineage (GTDB taxonomy): Bacteria > Actinomycetota > Actinomycetes > Streptosporangiales > Streptosporangiaceae > RYN-230. The sequence continues at coordinate 301,294 of CAWHJW010000010.1, forward strand.
CGCGCACTCGGCTCCCATACCATGCCTCCTCGGGGCGGCTGCGGCCCGCGGCGGTGAGCCGTCGCGCGGCCGCACGGCCACTCTGGCTTGCCCACTGTGACCGCCACCACACTCTGCGAGTCCATCTCCAGGGACTGAGCACGAATCGCCCGCCCTGTCCAGATCCGAATATGCAATTCTCTGTCTACATATTGCATCTTGCACGCTGTACGTGGCCACGTCATCACAATCCTGCTGACTGATATCAAACTGGCGCCTAATCGCCACCCCCAGTGACGGCCGTCGGCCCCGCCGTCGTGCGCGAGCGGGCCAAGCCACGCGGGCGGGCCGGCCACTATGGGGAGTCGCGCTGCCCGCCCAGCCGATCCGTGAAAGGACTTCCCGGTGATCTCCCAAGCACTCCTCACGGCGCTCGGCCTCGCCGCACCATCCCCGGACTCCCCGGACACCCTCACCTCCGCGTGCGATTCCAGGCAGCCCGGGATCGCCTGCAGGCTGGCCTGGGACTTGCTGCATAACCGGAACGCCACCGAACTGGTCAATGTGTGGCTGGCCCGCCCGGTCACCCTGGTGCTGCAGATCCTGCTCGTGCTGCTGGTGGCGGTGGTCATCCGGACGCTCGCGCTCCGGCTGATCAAGAAGATCACGACGCACGCGGCCGAGGCGGGCAACAGCAAGACGGACACGGCGCACGTGCTGGTCGGCGAGCGGCGGCGGCAGCGGGCCACGGCGCTCGGCTCGGTGCTGGGCAACGCGGCGTCGGTGCTGATCTTCGGCATCGCGGCGATCACCATCGCCGGCGATCTCGGGCTGAACCTGGCTCCCGTGCTGGCCAGCGCGGGAGTGCTGGGCATCGCCATCGGCTTCGGCGCGCAGAGCCTGGTCCGTGACTTCCTGTCCGGGATCTTCATGCTGCTCGAGGACCAGTACGGCGTCGGCGACGTCATCGAGGTCGGCGACGGCACCAGCCCCGGCGCCACCGGAACGGTCGAGGCGATCACCCTGCGGGTGACCAGGCTCCGCGACATCAACGGGGTGGTCTGGCATGTGCGCAACGGCACTATCAACCGGATCGGGAACGAGTCGCAGGGCTGGGCCCGCGCCGTGATCGACTTCCCGCTCGCCTACGACCAGGACCTGCCCGCCGTCCGGCAGACGATGAAGGAGACCGCCGAGCAGATGTGGGCCGAGCCACGCTGGCGGGACGTGATCATGGAGGAGCCGGAGGTCTGGGGGGTCGAGTCGGTGACCAGCGACGCCATCGTCATGCGCCTGGTGGCCCGGACGATGCCGCTGCGCCAGTGGGAGGTGGCCAGGGAACTGCGGGAGCGGCTGAAGAGCGCGCTGGATGCCGCCTCGGTGAGCGGTGAGCCGGTCGCCACGGCCATCAGTGCCGGGGCGGCCGCCAAGGCCGAGGCCCAGGCCCACGGGGCCGCCCCCGAGGAGTAGGAGACGCCCACTACCCTGGAGTCGCCATGGATGAGACTCCGGAGCTGAGCTTCTACGAGGCGGCCGGCGGCGAGGAGACCTTCCGCCGCCTGACCCACCTCTTCTATCAGGGCGTGGCCGCCGACCCCGCGCTGCGCGCCGTCTACCCCAGCAAGGACCTCGGGCCGGCCGAGGAGCACCTGAGGATGTTCCTGATCCAGTACTGGGGCGGCCCGGCCACGTACAACGAACTGCGCGGGCACCCGCGGCTGCGGATGCGGCACCGGAATTTCACCATCGGCGAGGCGGAGCGTGACGCCTGGCTGCGGCACATGCGCACGGCACTCGACGAGATCGGGCTGGACCAGGCGCTCGATGCGCAGCTGTGGGAGTACCTGGTGATGGCCGCGCACAGCCTGGTCAACGTGCCGGCCACCCCCGGGCGGCCGGACCTGGGACTGCGCCCTGCCTGAGCCTCAGCCCCGCCTGAACCTGAGCCCCGCCTGAGCCAGGACCCAGGCGGGGCAGCCGCGCCGCAGGGGGCGTTCAGCCGCGGGTGAGCTTGCGGTAGGTGACCCGGTGCGGGCGGGCCGCGTCGGGGCCGAGCCGCTCGATCTTGTTCTTCTCGTAGGCCTCGAAGTTGCCCTCGAACCAGAACCAGGTCGAGCCGCCCTCCCAGGCCAGGATGTGGGTGGCGATCCGGTCCAGGAACCACCGGTCGTGGCTGGTGATGACCGCGCAGCCGGGGAAGTCCAGCAGCGCCCGCTCCAGGGACGCGAGCGTTTCCACGTCCAGGTCGTTGGCGGGCTCGTCGAGCAGCAGCAGGTTGCCCCCCTGGCGCAGGGTGAGCGCCAGGTTGACCCGGCCCCGCTCGCCGCCGGACATCAGCCCGGCCGGCTTCTGCTGGTCCGGGCCCTTGAAGCCGAACGCGGCCACGTAGGCACGGCTGGGGATCTCCACGTTGCCCACCCGGATGGTGGAGTCTCCCCCGGAGATCGCCTCCCAGACGGTCTTGTCCGGGTCGATGCCGGACCGGAGCTGGTCCACATAAGAGATCTTGACGGTGTCACCGACCCGGATGGACCCGGAATCCGGCTTCTCGTCGCCCACGATCATCTTGAACAGGGTCGTCTTGCCGACCCCGTTCGGGCCGATGACACCGACCAGGCCGTTGCGCGGCAGCGAGAAGCTGAGGCCCTCGATGAGTTCCCGGTCCCCGAACCCCTTGGCCAGGTCCTGCGCCTCGACCACCAGGTTGCCCAGCCGCGGGCCGGGCGGGATCTGGATTTCCTCGAAGTCCAGCTTGCGGACCTTGTCGGCCTCGGCGGCCATCTCCTCATAGCGCTCCAGCCGGGCCCGGCTCTTGGCCTGGCGGGCCCGTGGGCTGGACCGGACCCACTCCAGCTCGTCTTCCAGCCGCTTGCGCCGCTTCACGTCCTTGGCGCCCTCCACCTTGATCCGGGACGCCTTGGTCTCCAGGTAGGTGGAGTAGTTGCCCTCGTACGGGTAGGCGTGCCCGCGGTCCAGTTCCAGGATCCACTGCGCCACGTTGTCCAGGAAGTACCGGTCGTGGGTCACGGCCACCACCGTGCCCGGGTACTTCTCCAGGTGCTGCTCCAGCCACTGCACGCTCTCCGCGTCCAGGTGGTTGGTCGGCTCATCGAGCAGCAGCAGGTCCGGCTGGGCCAGCAGCAGCTTGCACAACGCGACCCGGCGGCGCTCACCGCCGGACAGCACGGTCACGTCCGCGTCCGGCGGCGGGCAGCGCAGCGCGTCCATGGCTTGCTCAAGCTGGCTGTCCAGGTCCCAGGCGTCCCGGTGGTCCAGCTGCTCCTGCAGCTTGCCCATCTCGTCCAGCAACTCATCGGAGTAGTCGGTGGCCATCTGCTCCGCGATGGCGTTGTACCGGTCCAGCAGGGCCTTGGTCTCCGCGACCCCGTCCTCCACGTTGCCCAGCACCGTCTTGTCCGGGTCCAGGCCCGGCTCCTGGCTCAGCATGCCCACCGTGAAGCCGGGGAACAGCCTCGCGTCCCCGTTGGACGGCTGCTCCAGGCCGGCCATCATCCGCAGCAGCGTCGACTTGCCCGCGCCGTTCGGCCCGACCACGCCGATCTTGGCCCCAGGGAAGAAAGCCAGCGTCACATCGTCAAGGAGCACCTTGTCGCCCTTCACCAGCCGGGCGGCATGCATCTGATAGATAAATTCAGGCATGGTTCAAGATTAGGGCCAACGGTGCTGCGGGTCAGACGGGCAGCGCCGGCGGCAGCGTGCACACCCGGTCCCGGCCCGCTTCCTTGGCCCGGTAGAGCGCCGCGTCGGCCGCGGCGAGCAGCTCGAACAAATCGTTGCCATCCCGGCCGAGGGCGGCCACCCCGATGGACACGGTGATGGTGACGTCCTTCCCGGAGGCCGGCACGGAGCTCGCCCGGACCCGTTCCCGGAGCCGCTCAGCGATCCAGCATGCTTCCCGCTCCCCGGCCCCCGGCAGGACGGCGACGAACTCCTCCCCGCCGAACCGGCCCAGCACATCGCAGCCGCGCACATGCTGGACCAGCGTGGCCGCCACCGCCGCGAGCAGCTCATCACCGGCCAGGTGCCCGTAGGTGTCATTGACCCGCTTGAAATGGTCAATATCGGCCAGCAGGATCGAGGCCGGGGCGCCGCCGCGCCGTGCCCGGCGCAGCCAGGCATCCGCCTCCCGCTGCCAGGCGACCGCGTTGAGCAGCCCAGTCTTGGCGTCGGTATGCGCCTCCGCGCGCAGCTGCTGATGCAGCAGGCTGCGCTGGAGCAGGATCAGCGGTGGCAGCGCGACGAGCAGCAGCGCGCCGTTCAGCGCGCAGGCGATAGTGACCAGTACCCCGGCGCACAGCCCGGCCAGGTCGACCAGGATCCGCTCGGCGTTCCAGGCCGCCGGGCGGCGCGGCACGCTGGAGTCGGCGGCCCGCCCGGCCAGGGCCACCAGGACCGCGTTCACCAGCATGAAGAGCGTGCCGCAGGCCGCCGCCTCGGCCACCGTCACCGGCCGCAGCAGCCATTGCCGGTGCCCGTCCAGCTCGTGGAAGCCGAAGGAGCTGGCCCCGCCGGCCAGCCCCAGCGCGGCTGCGCTGAACATCCGCCAGTAGAGCGGTCCCTGCCTGGCCCGCCAGTGCCCCAACAGCCCGATGATGGCCGGGGCCAGCAGCGCGCAGGCGGGCGGCAGCAGCAGCGCGACCGGCAGCCACCAGGCGGTCAGCAGGTCCCGGGTCCCGGTGGGCGGCACCCCCCAGCGCCGGGTGGCCTCGACACAGGCGGCACCGCAGCACAGGAAGGCCAGGAACAGGCCCACCTGGCCGGGCCGCAGATGGGTGCGGCCCAGCTGCCATCCGGTCAGCGCGGCCGTTGCCGCCACCACGGTGAGCAGGTACACCGCCAGCCGGGGCCGCTTGGGCAGCCGTGGCCCGGACCACGGGGCCTCGGCGTGGTCATCTGGCCCGCCGCGGCGCTCCGCGTACATCGTGCGCTGGACTACCGACATGCCACCTGTCCATGACCGCCGCAGGCGGGCCTCTCCGGCACCCACACCCGGTCACTTTCCGTGTTCGAGAAGCGGCCGACTTATAACGCTGGGTAACAGCCTAGGGGCAGGAGGCCCGCCCGGCGGGGAATTCCGCTGATCCCGCCCGGCGTGGCGGCCCGCGGCGGCAGCGGTTCGTCTCAGCGGGGTAGCCCGCTGAGACGACCGCGGGCGGGCCGGCCAGAACGGCGCGGTCAGAAGGGCGCGGTCAGAAGGGCGCGGTCAGGCCGGCCGGCACGACCATGCCATCGTCTTCCTCGCTGGCCGGGCCGGCCGGGTCTTCCCCGGCCTGTCCCGGGGCCTCCGTGAGGCCTGCCTCGCCGTTGCTCTCCCCAGCCGGCCCGCCGGGGACGCCGGGGGTCCCGGGGAGGGGCGGGGGGCCGGGCAGCGGGGGCAGGCCATCCAGATCCCCGGCCGCCTGGCGGCCGAAGGCGGTCTCGCCCGGCGACCGCCGGGACCGCTGGAAGTTGGCCACCCCGCGGGCCAGGTCGTAGCCGATCGAGCTGGCCTCGATCTCGACGGCGAGCCGGGACACTCCGTCCTTGTCGTACGGGCGCACCTGCAGGCGGCCCTTGACCAGCACCGGCTCTCCCTTACGGAGGCAGGTGGCGACGTTGTCGGCGAGCCCCCGCCAGCAGATCACCGTGACGAACGACGAAGCCATGTCCGCCCACTCGCCGCTCTCCCGGTCCACCCGGCGCGGCGTGTACCCGACGCGCAGTGACGCCATCGAGACGCCGTTGCTCGTGACGCGGAACTTCGGCTCGCGGGCGACATACCCGGTGAGGAATACCTGTGCCTCATTGATCATGCCAAGCCTCCTGGCATCTCCTGGCGCTCCGCGGCGGCAGCGCCACCGGCGGCCCGGTGCCGCCCGTGGCTCCACCATCCCGGCCGGGCCGGGCCCCCGCGATGCCGAACCGGGTTCTGGGGATGGCCGGGCACGAACCAGCCGCCCTGTGGACAGGCACGGTTAACCGGCGGTACCTGGTGCGAGAATCCCCGCGGGGCGGTCTTGCCCGCCGCTCAGGCCGCGACGAGCTCGGATGGCTCGGCGATCACGTCCACGAGGGCCCCGTTTCGCATCACGGTAATCGCCATGGGCCGGCCGATCGCGTCGGCGAACATCAGCCGCTGCAGATCCTGGGCCACCGACACCGGGCTGCCGCCCGCGCTGACCAGCAGGTCCCCGGCGCGCAGCCCAGCCCGGTCCGCGGGGCCGCCCGGCACCACCTCGGCCACCCGCAGCCCGGTGGGCCGGCCCACCCGCGCGGCCAGCGCGGCCGGGAGCGGTGCGGGCGCGCTGACCAGCCCGAGGTAGGCCCGCCGGACCCGGCCGTCGCGGATGAGCGCGGCGATGATGCGCCGCGTCGTCGCGTTGACCGGGACGGCCAGTCCCACGCCGACGCCGGCCACGGCCGTGTTGATGCCGATCACCCGGGCGTGGCTGTCCGCGAGCGCGCCGCCGGAGTTCCCCGGGTTCAGCGCGGCGTCCGTCTGGATCACGTCCTCGATCAGCCGGGCCGCCGAGGCGCTCCGGGTGGGCAGCGACCTGCCGAGGGCGCTGACCACCCCCGCGGTGACCGTCCCGGCCAGCCCCAGCGGGTTACCGACCGCCACGACCAGCTGCCCGACCACCAGCTGATCGGCCTCGCCAAGCTCGGCGGGCAGCGGGGTGGGCCCGGCCGCCCGGAGCACCGCGAGGTCGGACAGCGGGTCGGCGCCGATCACCCGGAACGGCGCCGTGGTGCCGTCCGCGAAGGACGCCGTGCCCGCCGCCGCCGTGCCGACCACGTGCGCATTGGTGAGCAGGAAGCCGTCGCCAGTGAACACCACCGCCGACCCGAGGCTCTCCCCGCCCCGGCCGGCCCGCGGCACCCGCAGGCTGGCTACCTTGCCCGTGAGCTCGGCCGCTACCCCGGCCACGATCTGGGAGTAGCTGTCAAGCGGTCGCTGGTCTGTCATCGCGGCCTCCGCTCTCAGCCGTTGCCTGAATTACATGATTACAACGGAATGCCAGCGTAACGCCGGGCCGACCGGCCCGCTTCCCCGGAGGATTACGCCAGGAGCGGACGCCGGGAGGCGGGGTGCGCGCTAATCCTGCAGCGTCCGGAGTTCCCCGCAGAACCTCGCATACTCCGCTAGTTCCTGCCTGACCGGGGCCAGCACATACTGCTCGGTGACCCCCGTCATGGCCGAGCGCATCTGCGCCTCGACCCTGGTCCGCTCGGCCAGCGCCGCGGAACTCACCAGGCTCATGCACCCGGATGCGGTGAGCCAGCCCAGTACCAGGATGGCCACGATCAGCAGCGCCACCCAGGGCAGCAGCGCGGCGTCGCTGAAGATGGCGACGGCGTGATCGGCCGCATGGAAGACGCCGATCGCCAGGATCGCGCCGATCCAGGCCACCCCGGTCACCGCGCAGCCCAGCAGCAGGCCCTGCCATACCGCCACCATCCGCCACCAGGGCTCCACGCTGTTCTCCGCGGGCAGCGATTCGCCGATCGCCGCGCCGAGCGCGCCCGGGATCTCGCTGCGCCGGGACCGCGCCGCGGCGCGCACCGTCGCCGACCACGGCTCGGGCAGGCCAGGGCCGATCTGACCGCCGATGGCGGTGAGCGCGTTGTCGATGTCGGCCTGCTGAGCGCCGGCGGGCCCAGCCGACACGCCGCGCAACTCCTCCCACAGGTTGCCGAGCCGGAGCTTGCGCACCGGATCCCGGCCCAGCACCCGGTCCACCAGCCATGACACCGGCCAGCCGACGTAATCCACGGCCCGCAGTTCCCGGGCGCTCTGCAGCGCCTGCCCGACTCCGGCCACCCCGGCCGCCCGGCCGAACGATTCCGCCAGGGCGGCAGCGCTGCCCGGCGGGATCTGGGAGAACTCCTCCGGGTCGCTGTCCCAGGCCGCGCCCCGGGCCCCGGCGTAGGGCATGAACCGCACGGCCATGACATCCAGGTCGGCAGCGATACGGTTGCCTGCCGCGCGCCGGGCGGTGACCGTCTCGGCCAGCACCTTCCGCAGTTCATCCAGGCCAGCGCCGGTGCGGGCCGAGGTGACCAGCACCCGCGCGTCATGCAGCCCCTCAGAGTCGAGCAGCCGGGTCAGGTCGGCCACGCAGTCGTCCGCCTGCTCGCCGGTGAGCAGGTCGGACTGGTTGAGCACGACCGCGATGACCGAGGAATGCCCCGCCAGCGGCTTGAGGTAACGGCCGTGCACTGCCGCGTCGGCGTACTTCTGCGGATCGAGCACCCAGACCATCAGGTCGGCCAAGCCAACCAGTCGGTCCATCTCCGACGAGGCGCCGGCCGAGACCGAGTCGTGGTCCGGCAGGTCGATCAGGATGAGCCCGCGCAGCGACGACTCGCCCTCGCCGAGTGCGCTGGAGCGCGCATACCGGTTCCGCGGCGGGATGTGCAGCCACTCCAGCAGCGGAGCGGCCCCGTCCATGCCCCACACGCAGGCGTGCGGGTCCTTGGTGAAGGGGCGGATCACCCCGACCGGGGAGAAGTCGGCCCCGGCCAGCTGGTTGAACAGCGAGGACTTGCCGCTCCCGGTGCCGCCCGCCAGCACGGCCACGGTGTGGCTGGCCGACATCCGCAGCCGTTCCCCGGCCCGGGCCACCAGTTGCTCCGCCTCGGTGAGCAGCGGGATGCTGAACCCGTCCGGGCCCGTCCGGGCCCCGCCTATCGCGGCAATCCGGGCCAGCGCGGTGAGCCGCGCCGATAGGTCACCGTCACCAAGTCCCGCCGGGAGCAGGCCGAAACCGCCCAGGCCGGGCTCGCTCACGCTGGGCAGGCCGGGACTGGCCAGCCAGGCCGGCTGATACCCGCCGGGGCTCATCGCGCCATCTCAAGTGAGTAGGTTGCCTGGTAGAGCCGGACCGCCGCAGCGTCATCCAGCGTCCCGGCAGAGTCAATCACCTGGATGAACCGCAGCAGTTCCTCATCGAAAAGCCGGCGCATCCGGTCCCGGAGGTCGGCCCGGGCGCGGGCCCGGATGTCCCGCAGTGGCCCGGCGCCGAACAGCGAGGTCAGCAGGAGCTGCGGGACCGCCCCGGTGCCATCGGCGGAGCTGCCGTCTCCCTCCCGCTGGCCGAGCATGGCCACGGTGAGCACCGTGGCCAGCGAATCGTCGTCGAACGACATCACCCGGGCAATCGAGCGCTTGGTCACGCTCTCCGCCTGGACCAGCCGCAGCACATGATCCTGCCAGCCGCTCACCGCCCGCGCCGTATGGGTCGGCAGCTCAGCCGACGCCCGGGCCAGGGTGGGGGTCGCCTGGCGCAGCGGGCCGTCCGTGCCCGCATCGCGGTTGGCCTGCGCCGGGGACGCCCCGGCCCCGGCCGGGAAGACCAGGCCCGCGTCGGCGGCGAACTGCGAGCCGCCCCATTCCCCGCCGGCGCTGCGGGTGGCCGCGGACTCCAGCAGCGCCACCCCGGCCCGGTGTTTGCGCCAGCGATTGACCGACTCCTCAGCGCCCCGGTCGGCCACCGAGATGACCAGGGACTCGATGCTGGCCCGCAGCGCGCTCTTGAGCGACCGGGCCCGGGCCGGGACGCCGCGCTTGCGCTGCCGGCCCGCCTGCCTGCCCCGGGGGGCCTGCAGTCCGCGGAGCAGCTCCCCGGTCCCGGCGAAGTCCTGCCAGCGGGCCAGCACCTCGCCGCGCAGCAGCGAGCCGTCCGACAGCGCCTGGTCCGCCTCGGCGAGGCCAGCCGCGTAGGCGCCTTCCACCGCCGCTTTCAGGTCGGCCCGGATGACCAGCTGGGCTTCCACCTCGGCGGCCAGCGCGGGCACCCGGCTGCGGAAGGTGTCCAGCGCCCCCGCCATGGTCTGGGTCAGCACCGCCACCCGGCGGTCCGCCGAGACGGCCGTCTCCTGCAGCCACCCCCGGACCGGGGCAGCCACCTCAGGCGGCAGCCGGTGGTCGGTGATCACCGTCTCGTTGATCACGAAACGCTGGTTGTCTCCCAGCCCGTTGGCCTGCAGCATGGCCCCGAAGTGCTTGGTCAGCTCGGCGCCGCTGGGCGGCGGCACCCGGGACAGCACGATGCCCAGCGCCGCGCGCCGCTCCTTGGCGTATTCCAGCAGCTCCCACACGGCCGCATCCGCATAACGGCTCGCCGTGGTCATGAACAGCCACAGGTCCGAGGCGTCCAGGAACTGATGGGCGAACTGCCGGTGCGCCTCCACCACTGAGTCGATGTCCGGGGTGTCGAGCAGCGCGACGCCCTTCGGCATGCCCTCGTTCGCGGCGAGCACCAGCAGGCCGTCCCGGCCGGACCGGGCCAGGCCCTCCTGGCGGACCCGGGGCACCGTCGGCAGGAACACGTTTTCCGCGAACCAGTCCACGTCGTCGGGGTGGCAGGCGAGCACCGGGCTGTTCGTGGTCGGGCGGCGGATGCCGGTATTGCTGACCTGGACCCCCACGATACTGTTGACCAGGGTCGACTTGCCGGCGCCGGTCGAGCCCACCAGGGCGACCAGGATAGGCGCACCGGACTGCCGCACCCGGGGCAGCAGGTAGTCGTCGATCTGGCTGAGCAGCTTGCGCCGCTCCTCCCGGATCGCGATGGCTCCGTCCGTCTCGAAGACCAGGTTCACGTCCACGACCCGGCGGCGCAGTTCGAGCAGGGCCGCCTCGAGCCGCCGGGCGTCCACCCGGCGGTGCCGCCCGGTCTCCGGGCGGCCGGCCTTCTCCCGGCCACCTTCCGGGCGGCCGGTCTCCGGGCGGCCGGTCTCCGGGCCGCCTTCCGGGCGGCCAGGGGGCGGCTCCGGAGCGGGACTCTGTCCCGGCGGGATGGGGCCAGGTGACGACACCGCGTCGGCGCCAGCGGCGCGAGCCGAGGCGGCGGCAAGGCCCTGCCCTTCCGTCATTGCTCTCCTGTCACTGCCCTTCCCGCGTCGGCATGGCTCCGGCAGGCCCCGGTGACGTGGGCACGACTACACTCTGCGCTTCGCTCAGCGCTCTTTGTGAGAGTTCCGCGATCTCTGCGCCGACATTTACTACCTCACCTATCACAACAACCGCGGGCGGGCGCAGGCCGGCCTGCTTGACCGCGCTGCCCACGGCGCCGAGCCCCGTCGTAATTATGTGCTGTGTGGGCAGGGTACCGTCCACAATGACCGAAACTGGAGTACGGGAATCCCGCCCGTGCTGGATCAGCGTTCTGGCCACCTGTTCCAGGTTCACCAGGGCCATCAGCAGCACCAGCGTCGCAGCCGAGCCAGCGAGCTGAGCCCAGTCCACCGTGGACCCGCTGTCGCCCGGCGGCAGGTGCGCCGAGACGACGTGGAACTCCTGGCTCACGCCACGGTGAGTGACCGGGATCCCGGCGGCGGCAGGCACCGCGATGGCACTGGTGATCCCCGGGACCACGGTGACCGGGACGCCCGCGGCGAGGCAGGCCAGCACCTCCTCGGCACCCCGGCCGAAGACGAAGGGATCGCCGCCCTTCAGCCGGACCACCGCCATGCCCTGCCGGGCCCGGCCGACCAGCACGGCGTTGATGTCCTCCTGGGCCATGCCCTTGCCGCGCGGGATCTTCGCCGCGTCCACCAGCTCGACATCCGGCGCCAGCTCGTCGAGCAGTGAGGTGGGCGCCAGGCGGTCGGCTACCACGACGTCGGCCTCGGCCAGCAGCTGGCGGCCCCGGACCGTGATCAGTCCCGGGTCCCCCGGCCCGCCGCCGACCAGCGCGACCCGGCCACCGCGGCGCCGCCGCCGCCCGGACTGCAGCCGGCCCGCGTGCAGCCCGGCCAGTACCTCATCCCGGATGCCCGCACTGCGCAGCGGGTCCCCGCTCACCACGCCGAACCGGACGTCGCCCGCCTGCCCGGCCGCTGGTGTCCAGGCGGCTGAGGCGGCCGCATCGTCGGCCCGGACCGACCAGGTCCCGGCCTGCTCGGCCTCCGCGGCGACCGCGGCGTTCACCGCGCGATCATCCGTGCAGGCGCAGACCAGCCAGGCCCCGGCGCAGTCTCCCGGCTGGTACTCCCGCGGCTGCCAGCCAACCCGGCCCGCCTCGATCAGGCCCTGCAGCGCGGAAGTCACCGCCGGGGAGACCAGATGGACCTGTGCGCCGGCGTCGAGCAGCGCGGGAATGCGCCGGGCGGCCACCGAGCCGCCCCCGACAACCAGCACGCGGCGGCCGCTGAACCGCAGCGCCAGCAGGTAGAGCCCAGCCGCACCGGCGACCATGACGGACCGCCCTCCTTAGCCTCCGGCTGGGGTCGCGCCCAGCGGTACCAGCGGGGCCGGGCGGCACAGGGCCCAGGCAGCGAGCTGCCAGGAAGCCGGCCTGCCATCCGGCCTTCCCCCAGTCCCTGAGGGTATCGGCACCCGGGCTGGTCCCGGCACCTCGTCAGCCCGCCGGGCGTCCCGGGGCCGGGGCAGACTGGCGCGCTCTCGTCACGTGCAGCCGCACCGCGGTATCCGCATCGGCGGCCAGTGCGTCCGGGTAGCCGAGCGCGGCATCGGCCAGCGCGCAGAACGCGGCCGCGGCCACCACGGCGCCGCCCTTCTCCGACACGTTGCTCAGTGCCGGGAGCCCGCTGGCGCGCAGCGCGTCCTTGGCTTCCGCGGTGCCGACCAGGCCGGCCGGCACGCCGATGACCAGGGCCGGCTGCACGTTCCTCTTCATGATCTCGTCCAGGGCCGCCGCCTCGCCGCCCACCAGCCACACGGCCCCCGGCCCGGCCTCGCCGAAGGCCAGCCGTACCGCGGCCGCCGGGCGGCTGATGGCCGCCGTCCGGGCCAGCCGCACGGTCAGGGTCTCCTCGCTCTTGCACACGACCAGGTGCCCGCCGATCCCGGCGGCCACCGCGGCGGTGTCGGCCACCACCGGCGCCCCGGCGGCGAGGGCCGCGACGGCCCCGGCCAGCACCCGCTCCTCGCAGACCAGGTCGGTCGCGTAATCAAAGTCCGCACTGGCCGCGATGACGTGCTCGGTCACCGAACGGCTCAGCGGAGCCAGCCGGCTGAGATCGATGCGCGACCGCAGGACGCGGTAGGACTCACTGTCCGGCACCCCGTCCCCCGGCACGGGCATCCCGTCCACGACCGACCCCTTCCAGCCCGTTCCCGGTCTCCCCCGCCGGGCCGCCCCGCCCCGGTCATGCCCGCGCCGGTCCGGCTTTGCCCAGCCAGCATGGCACAAGGCGGCCAGGCGTCGCCGTTTGATCGCGCCTCGGACGGGCAGCACACCGCTACACTGTCCAAGCGCGCCCGTAGCTGCGTCCCCGTCCGATGGCTCTCCGCAAAGCCCTGAGCCGCCCGGCGACCGGGCGGCAGTGGGAATTGCCGGGGCACACGAATGTGCCAACGAAGTCGGCCACGGCAAGGTCCCGGGCTCGCTGACTTCCGGCCCGCTGTCAGGAAACTCCCCAGGAGGGCCCGGGCGACAGCATCCAGGTGGGACCGGTAGGACGGTTTCGAACTGGCTGGCAGGCACGCGAATGGAGAGTAGATGGGCGCCGAGGCCACAGGGGCGGACAGCCGCGCACATGGGGCGGAGGCAGCATCATGACCACTTCCTGGACGGATGACCAGGCGATCGACGACGCGGCCGCGAAGGGGTTCCTCGCCGAAGCCGGGGAGGCCGGAGAGCACCTGCCGCCAGTGGCCATCGTGATCGCCGCCTACAACGAGCAGGGCGTCATCGGCTCGGTCGTGGATGCGCTCCCGGGGACCATCTGCGGGCTCGCCACGCGGGCCGTGGTCGTGTCGGACGGCTCGAAGGACGAGACGGTCAGCGAGGCCCGGACGCACGGCGCCCTGGTGGCCGACGTGACCGTGAACCGGGGCCAGGGAGCCGCCCTGCGCCTAGGCTACCGGCTCGCCCGGGAGGGCGGCGCGCAGTACATCGTCACCACGGACGCGGACGGCCAGTACAACCCGGCCGAGATGGAGCATGTCCTGGCACCGGTGGTCGCCGGGCAGGCCGACTTCGTCACCGGCTCGCGGAAACTCGGCAGCCAAGAGACTAAGGACCCGGTACGCCGCCTCGGCACCTGGCTGTTCGCCGTCACGATCAGTGCCCTGACCGGGGAGCGGATCACCGACACCTCGTTCGGGCTGCGGGCGATGCGCGCCGAGGTCACCGGCGCGGTCCGGCTGGAGCAGCCGCAGTACCAGTCGGCGGAATTGCTCATCGCCGTGCTGTCCCGGGGCTTCCGGGTGGCCGAGGTGCCGGCCACCATCCACAAGCGCCAGGTCGGCGAGAGCAAGAAGGGGCACAACGCCATCTACGGCCTGCGGTACGCCGGGGTGGTGGCGGGCACCTGGTGGCGGGAGCGGCGCCGCGGCTCGGTCACCCCGGCCCCCCGGCCAGCCGACCGGGCCGCCGACGGTAGCGCCCTTGATCCTGGGCCAGCTAAAGGAGCCTGACGCCGCCGCCCGCCACAGAGCCGGACGCCGCCGCCCGCCACGGGAGCGCGACACCGCGGGGCCTGCCGCAGGGGCGGCGGGCGCCCCGCGCGGGCCCGCGGCCCACCACAACACCCGATTGCGGGGTCATCCCGCGACCGGGTGTCCTTTCTTTCCCGGTATGCCGTACGGGGCTAGTGGTACGGGGCTAGTGGTACGTGATCGGCCGCCCAGGGTTCGTAGGGCGGCCGGTATCACCGGGCGGAGCGGCTGGGTATTACCGAGTGAAGTGGTGCGGGCAGGCCTGCCAGGTCAGTGGCGGCCACCCTGGCCGCCGGTCAGTGACGGAAACTCCGTGCTGGTAAAGCGGGACGATCCGCACCGGGCCTGCGGGCGGGATGCGGATCGCCGTTGAGCCGGGCCTGGTCGCCGTTCGCCTGTGGTGGGCGGCCATTGCCGCCGGCGTCGTCATGGACGGCATCCGGCCCGGTGTGCTGGGAGAACCGTCCCGGGTACGCCGCGCGGGGCTGGCCAGCGCCGGGCTGGCCTGCGGCCGGCTCCGGCGCGACCAGCGGCTCCCGGCCTTCCACCACCGCCAGCGCGTCGGCCGCGGAGCCGCGGTCGGCGAACAGGACGTAGTGGAAGATCAGGAACCGGAGCGCGAAGGTCAGGCAGTTGGCGCCGAAGTAGAAGATGTCCGCCACGATCAGCCGGGCCGGGTCGTGCAGGCCCATGGACAGCGCCGCCTGGTTCCCGAGCTTGCTGGCCAGCGTCAGGATGACTCCGGCACCGATCGATACGGCAATGAACGGCAGGGTCTCCTTGACCAGGTGCGGCCTGCCCTTGCGCTCCCATGCCCAGCGGCTGATCGCGTAGCTGACGGCCGCGCCGGCCAGCCAGCCGAGGAATCCGGAGATCCCCGCGGTCAGGTCGAGCAGGCCCAGGCAGACGATGTACGTGATCTGGGTAGCGGCCACCGCGCACACCGCGGCGGGGGCGAAGCGGACGAACCGCTTGACCACCGTGCTGCGCAACCTGCTGCGGAGCGGCGCCGGGACGATTCGCCACAGGGCATCGGAGAGCCCGTGCGGGATGAATGTCATGAGCGTCCTAATTCATTCGGAGACCGAGAGGTCATCCAGACAGGTATACAGTACGGGACCTTGGTGCTGTCCCAGGTACGCGCCCTCCGCTCAGCAATTCCCCAGCTTCGCGCTCAGCTCACCGCGCCCCCCAGATCACCGGGGCCACTCCAGGAGCCGGCCCGGTACCGGGCGTGCCACAGGTGCCGATCGGCAGAGCCTTTCCAGAAGACGTCCACCGCGCCGCCCGCCTGGCCAGCCGCGAACGGGGCACCGCCCAGCACGCCCATGCCCAGCTGGGACGATTGCTGCCAGCCCGCGCCCTGGCTGGTGCTCCACCAGAGCTTGCCGCCGGAGCCCCGCCAGAAGACGTCGGCCGCCTGCCCGGCGGTGACCACGAACGGGCCGCCTGTGACGATGCCACCCACCGCTGTGGCCACGCTCCAGCCGGTGCCGGGCACGTACCTGGTACCCCACACCCTCGCACGTGAGCTACCCGGCCAGAACACGTCAATCGTGCCGTCCGCCAGCCCCGCCGCAACGGGCCCGCCGCCAAGCATGCCCATGCCGAGACTGGCCGCCTTGGCCCAGGACTGGCCGGGATTGCGGCGGATCTGCCACAGGTGCCCGTCAGCGCCTTTCCAGAACACACTCAGCGTACCGGCACCGGACACCGCAGGCGCGGGGACCGAGACCAGTTGGCCGCCCAGATCCTGGGGCTTGCCCCACCCCTTCCCCGGGTTGTATTCGGCATGCCAGAGATGCTTGTCGGCGGAGCCGCGCCAGAACACGTCGATCACGCCGCTGCTCCGGGCCACCGCGGCAGGCCTGCTGCCCAGCTTGCCCACGTTCAGCTGGGCCAGGGATGACCAGCCGGAACCCGAGCCGGACACCGCTTCCCAGAGGTGGCCGTCACTCCCCCGGGCGAACACGGCCGTCGTGCCCGGGGACGACTGGACCGCCGCGGGCTGCGACGCCAGGGAGCCGCCCATGCTGGCCGGGCCCTGCCAGCCGATCCCAGGGGTGAACGAGTCACGCCACAGCTGGCCGTTGGTGCCCCGGTAGAAGGCGGTCACGGCCCCGCCGGGCTGGGCGGCGGCCTGCGAAGCCTGCCGGGATCCGCCCGTGTCGCCGGAGCCGCCGCCCGGCAATTGCACATCCAGGTAATCCTGGTCGATATTGATCGTGTCGCCGCCATAAGTGACGTTCTGCCCGCCCAGGTACTGGTGAATGCGCTGGTGATCCGGCCAGTCCGTGGCGGGCAGGCTCGGGTCGGAGGTGTTGGCCGCGTCATTCCAGAGGGCGTCATAGATGATATCCGGCATTATGTAGGCCGTATTGGCATAGTTTTGGACCAGGTCGGCGATGCCGGAATTGGAATTGCTGTAGAAGCCTGAGCGGTAGCCGAGCAGGTGCAGTTCCTCCGTCCAGGCGGTGGCGAAGCGCAGGACCTGGGTATCCAGCGAGCCCGGGAAGTTCTCCATGTCGTAGTAGATCGGCGAGCCCGGGCCGAAGCCGAGTTGCCGGGCCTGGCTGACCGCGTCCTGGGCCGCGCTGACGGCCTGGCTGGCCGCCGAGGTGATCTCGCCGAAGCTGGCCTGTGGCCCGACGTAGATAGGGATAAAATGCCACCCCTCCTGCTGCAGCTGGGTAACCCAGGAGGAGGTGAGGTTCGGCTGGGCGCAGGCGCGGTCGGAGCCGCCGATGTAGATGCCGACCGCCCGGTACGGGGACAGCCGCAGCCAGGTCTGCATCTGCGCAACGTCCGGTGCGGTGCAGGCGTCGAAGCCCTGCCCGGTGTAGCTGGTCGCGGATCCCGGCAGGCTGGCGCGTGCGGCAGGCCCGGCGGCCAGGGCACCGGGGACATTGGACGGCGGAGAGCCGGGCTGCCCCTGGCCCGCCGGTGCGGGCAGCGAGGCACTGGCCAGGATGCGGTTGACCAGCGCCCGGTCGGCACCATAGGTAGCGGTGACGGTGATCCGCCGGGTGGCCACGATGATCAGCCGGTCCACCGGGTAGGCCGCCGCACGCACGCCGGACCGGCTGGCGGACGGCTGGACGAGCATGGCCTCGGTGGTCCCGATGAGCGCGGCCGGGCAGCGCTGGTCGGCTCCCGGCCGGCCCAGGTAGAGCACGTGCCGGTCGAACCGGACGCACTGCCGCGGATGTGCGGCGAGGTTGATCACCTGCCAGCTGGCCGGGATGCTGAACGTCACTCCCCGGTAGGTGACCTTCCGGGCATGGGCCACCGCGTGCCGCGCCGCCCTATGCCGGGCGGATCCGTGCCGGGCGGATCCGTGCCGGACGGCGGCCCCGGCACTGGCACTGCCGGTCAGGGCTGGCCCGCCACTGGCCGCGACGGCGGCGACAGTGGTGAGCAGGATCAGGACTCCCCCTAGCGGGCCGGGCTAGCCGGCGGCGCGCAGCCGCGCGCGCATGCATGTTAAGGCGCATGATGAATCCCCCCCGGTGGCACGTTCACTGCCGTTAACGGGCGATCCGCTATTTCCAGCCCCCTGCGGACGCCTGGCAGCTCTCGTGACTCTTCATCGTTAACAGGAGCTTAAGTCGTGGATTTACGCATGACTAGACCACCCCCGGCACTGGGCCACCATATTCCATAACAGCCCGCTTGCGAAATTAAAGGATGAAAAAAGAGGACAATCAGCTATTACTTTGATAACTGAGCCGAATCAAAGACAGCGCCGGAACTACCCGGGCTGGCGTGCCACAGCCGCCGGGGCGGGTCTTTCAGTCCCGCGCCGGGTGACCCGGTCTCGGCGTACGGAGACAGAACGAAGCCGTTCGGATAAATGATCTTCGGGTTAGGAGCACCATCCGCCGGGCCGCGGCCGGCCGGCCTACCGGGGTGCGGCCGGCCGGCGCCGGGCACGTCACCGGCCGCCATGGCCGCGCGGACCGCCTCGATGCCGCCCGCGGCACGGACCTCTGCCAGGGCGGCCAGGTCCCAGCACTCCTCGGCGTTGACCGACACCGACTCGCCGGTCCGGCGCAGCCGGCCGCGGACCACGAGCAGCCAGGAGCCGAACACCCGGGCCGCGCAGCGCGGCTGGACGGATTCGAAGAACGCCAGGTCCACCGGCCCGGTCCCGTCATCGAGCGTGGCGAAGATGATCCGCATCCCGGACCGGATGGCCGGGGTCTGGGTGGCGACCTTCACCCCGGCGACCAGGATCCGCGAGCCCGCCCGGCAGCGCCGCAGGTCAGCGGAGCGGACCACGCCAAGCTCGCGGAGCAGGCCGTCGTAGAAGCCCAGCACGTGCTGGCTCAGGTCGATGCCGAGGATCTCAAGCTCTGCCTCGACCCGCTCGGCCGTGGTGAGCTCCCGCAGTTCCCCGGCGGGAACCAGCTCAGCGAGATCGTCACCGCCGAAGCCGAGCGGCGCCTGCGCGGCGGCACCCGTGCGGCGGCGCCGGTCCAGCACCCCGACCCGGGCGAGCAGGTCCCGCCGGGACAGGCCGTCCCGCGGGCCGCCGCCCGTGCCGCTGTCCGTGCCGATCCCATGCAGCGAGTCCAGGGCGCCGACCAGGATCAGCCGCTCGGCGACCGGGCGGGACGGCGCGGCCCGCTCCCACAGGTCCCGCAGCGACGCATACGGCTGCCCCGCGATGATCCGCGCCACCTCGGCCTCACTGATGCCCTTGACCTCGCGCAGCCCGGCCCGCAGTCCCTCCCCCGGCAGCTGGGTGACCGGCTCGACGCGCCAGTCGCCGGCCGAGGCGTTCACGTCCACCGGCAGGATCGGCAGGCCGGCCAGCCGGGCATCCGCGACGATGACCCGCTTCGGGTACATCCCCGGGTCGTGGGTGAGCACCCCGGCGTAGAACGCCGCCGGGTAGTGCCGCTTGAGCCAGGCCGACTGGTAGGTGGGGATGGCGAACGCCGCCGCGTGCGCCTTGCAGAAACCGAACCCGCCGAACGCCTCGAGCACCTCCCAGACCCGCTGCACGGTGGCGGTGTCGTAGCCGCGGTCGAGCGCGGTCTCCCGGAACCACTCCCCCGCTTCCTCCCGGGACGCGCCGCCGGACAGCTGGCGGCGGATCCGTTCGGCTGACGGCAGCCCGCAGCCGGTCATGGCGTGGATGATGCGCAGCACCTGCTCGTGGAAGATGACCACCCCGCCGGTCTCGGCGAGCGTGGCGGCCAGGTCCTCGTGCGGGTAGGCCGGCGCCCGCCGGCCGTGCCGGATGTCCAGGTAGGGCGTGACCATGTCGGAGTTGACCGGCCCGGGGCGGAACAGCGAGATGTCCACGATCAGGTCGCCGATGTCCCGGGGCAGCAGCTTGCCTACGAGCTCCCGCTGGCCCGGTGACTCGATCTGGAAGCAGCCCAGGGTGCGGGCGCTGCGGATCATCTCGAACGTCGGCTCGTCCGCGCAGCCCACGGCGTCGATGTCCACCCGCTCGCCCCTGGTCCGCTCCACCTCGGCGACCGTGTAGGCCATCGCCGACTGCATGCGCACCCCGAGCACGTCCAGCTTGATCATGCCCGCGGTCTCCACGTCGTCCTTGTCGAACTGGCTCAGCGGCAGCCCTTCGAAGCTGCGCTCCACCGGGGTCCGGTCCAGCAGGGAGGCATCCGAGAGCACCACGCCGCACGGGTGCATCGCGACGTGCCGGGGCAGCCCGTCGAGCCGCTCGGCGAGCCGGAACAGCCCGGTGAGCTGCGGGATGGCCAGGCCGCTGGCCCGCAGTTCGGGCAGTCCGGCGAGGGCGCTGCGGATGTGGCCCGCCCGGATGTGCGGGAATGCCTTGGCGACCATGTCGATCTCGAGCGGGGGCAGCCCCAGCGAGGCGGCCACATCCCGGATCGCGCTGCGCGCCCGGTACGTCTCCATCATCGACACGCAGGCGATCCGCTGCTCGCTGTAGGCGTCCACGATCGCCCGGTACGCCTCGATCCGGCGGGCCGACTCCACGTCGAGGTCGATGTCGGGCAGGCCCGGGCGGCTCTCGGACAGGAACCGCTCCATGAGCAGGTCATACTCGACCGGGTCGATGCCAGAGATACCGATCAGGTAGTTGACCAGGCAGCCCGCCCCCGAGCCACGGATCGAGCAATGGATGCCGCGGCCGCGGATCAGGCCCGTGACGTCCGCGACGGTCAGGAAGTAGGAGGCCAGGCCGGTCTTGGAGATGATGGCGAGTTCGTGGTCGAGCCGCCGTGCCGCGCGGCGCCGGGCCGTCCGCTGCCCCCGGCCACCCGGGTAGCGGCGGCGCAGTCCCTCCGTGCACCTCGCGCGCAGCGCACGGAGCGGGTCAGCCGTGGTCTCCGGCATGAACCGGCCGCCGATGCCCAGGTCCCGCCCGGGGTCCAGGATGCAGCGGTCCGCCAGCGCCGCGGTCGCCCGGAGCAGCTCCTCGGCGACCGCGGGGTCACCGGCCCGGCCGGCGATCCGGGCCATCTCCGCCCCGCTGGCCAGGTAGGCCTGCGCGTTGCGCCGGGCCAGGTGCCGCTGGCCCAGCGGGGCCAGCTGCCGGGCCGCGTCGAGCACCTGCGCGACCGCGGCGTCGGCCGGGGCGGCGTAGCGGACCGCGTTGCTGAGCACCGCGGGCACCCCGGCCTGCTCAGCCAGCCGGAGCATCCGGGCGGCCTGATACTGGCTGCCCCGGGTGCGGTGATCGGTGATCTCGATGACCGCCTCGCCGCAGTCCCGCCAGCGGGCCAGGGCGGCGGCGGCCCGGTCCGGCCGCCGGGCAGAGACGGCCCGGCCCACGTCGCTGTCCGGGCCGAGCAGGATGACCAGGCCGGGCCGCCCGGCGACGAGGTCGTGGCGGGCCAGCGGAGCGCCGCGCTGGCCCGCCTGGTGCGCCGCGCTGACCAGCCGGCACAGCGAGGCCCACCCCCGGCTGCCCTCGGCGAGGAAGGTCACCCGCGGGGCATCCTCGCTGCGCAGCCGAACCGGGGCCTGGGAGTTCAGCGCCCGCCGCGGAACCTGGCCGTCCTGGCCGTCCGGGCCGGCCTGGCCCGCCGGGCTGGCCTGGCCGGCCGGGGCCGCCGGGCTGGCCTGGCCGATCGGACTGGCCAGCGCCAGGTCGGCCCCCAGGATGGGCGCGATGCCCGCCTCCGTGCAGGCCACGGCGTGCTTGACCGCGCCGTACAGCCCGTCCCGGTCGGTCAGGGCGAGAGCCCGCATCCCGTGCTGGGCGGCTCCCGCCGCCAGGGCGGCGGGGCTGGCGACCCCGTACCGCAGCGAGTAGGCGGAGGCCACGTGCAGGTGAACGAAGTCGCTGGCCCAGCTGGCTTGGCTAAATCCCATACCCGGGCCAGCATCCATTGACTGGTCGCGGGATCGCGGCGCAGTTCGTAGACCCCGGCGCGGGCGCTGCCCCCGGGCGACGCCTCCACCCGCCAGAACTCGCGCTCCGCCGGGGCGTCCAGGTCGGGAGCCTGCTGCCGCCACCACTCACGGCTGGTCATCCAGTGATCCAGCACACCGCACACCGTGTAGAGCCTCCCCCGCCAGACGAACCTGGCCGGCACGCCGTCCCGCACCCAGACGTCCGCCGGCTCCCCGTACGTCCTGCTCACTCGCTGCCGCTCTCCCCGCATATGCGCGAGCCGCCCGGAGGGGGAAGGCAGCTAGGGTCAATAGATCGAATATAGATTCGAGACATGAACGAGTGCAACCCGGGTGGGGCCTAAGCGCAGGAAAGCAGCCCGGGCAGGGAAACTGGCCCAGACAAGGGCTGAGCCAGGCGGGAAAGGCCAGCTCAGACGGGGAGGCCAGCCGGGTCAGGCGGGAGGCCGGACATCCGTCCCAGGATGCCCACGGCGTGGGCGAAGAAGGCCGCCCGGTCCGTGATCACGTTCTCGAACTGGCCGAACAGCTCGAAACTCACCAGGCCGAACAGCGCGGCCCACGTGGCCACGGCGGCCGCGGCCACCGCATCGGGCAGCCCGGCCAGCGCCGACTCACGCAGCCGGGCGGCATCGCCGGCGAACGACACCGGGAGGGGCGGGAGACCGTCCGGGAGCCGGATCACGCCCGCCTGACCGGCCTGGCTGACGATCACCCCGAAAACCGTGGCCGCCCGGGCGGCCGGCCCGATGGTCTGCTCCGGCGCCTGGTAGCCGGGCACGGGTGAGCCGTAGACCAGCGCGTACTCATGCGGATGGGCCAGGGCCCAGTCCCGGATGGCCTGGCAGACGGCCCGCCACCGGCCAGCGAAGTCCCTGGCCGGGCAGCCCGCGTCCGCCCGCTCCGCCACCTCGCCTAGCGCGTTGTACCCGTCGATGATCAGCGCAGTCAGCAGGTCGTCCCGGCTCGGGAAGTAGCGGTAGATGGCCGAGGAGACCATGCCCAGCTCCCGGGCCACCGCCCGCAGGGACAGCCCGCCCGCGCCCTCCGTGGCCAGCTGGCCGCGGGCGACGTCGGTGATCTCCCTGGTGAGCTCGGCCCGGACGCGCTCCCGGGCCGTTCGGCTTGCGTTCACCCGGCCATCATAGCAGAGCATTGAAATAAAAAGAGAGCATTGCTCTTTACAAGAGGGTCCAGGGTCCGCCAGCCAGGCCCAGGCCATTCGTGATCTTGATTTGGGTGCCGTTGTCCCGGGTCTCACCCATCCGATGCAATTCCCGAGGGTTGTCATAGCGCATCGTGGTCCGCGGATCAGCGTGCGATGCGGCTTCCTGGACATCGCGCAGCGGGACCCCGGCATCCAGCGCGGCGGTGATGAATGCATGCCGCAGCGTGTGCGGGCCGACGGTCTTGGTGATTCCCGCGCGGCGGGCGATGCGCCGGACGATCCGCCCGGCGCCGTGCCGGTCCAGCCGGCGCCCATCGGCAGCCAGGAAGATCGGCCCGCCGGTGCGCTCGCCGATGGCCAGGTCGATGGCTCGGGCGGTGCGCGGGGCTAGCGGGACGGTGACCACCTTGCCGCCCTTGCGGGTGATCACCAGGGTGCGGTGGCCGCGCTCGACACCGAGCGCTTCGATATCCGTGCCAGTGGCCTCGGAGACCCGCAGTCCGTTCATGGCCAGCAGCGAGATCAGCGCATGCTCCGCCGGCGGCCCAAGACCGGCGGCGACCAGGAGTGCGCCGAGTTCGTTGCGGTCCAGGCCGGTGGCATGCGACTCGTAATCCAGCCGGGGTCGGCGAACGTGGGCGGCGGGCGAATGGTCGAGGAGTTCTTCCTCGACGGCGTACCGGTAGAACCCGGCGATGGTGCACAGCCGGCGGGTGATGGTGGCCCGGGCCCGGCCGCGGGCTTCCAGGTCGCGGGCGAAGAACTCGATATCAGCGCGCCGGGCCTGGAAGAGGTGCAGCTGATGCTGCTGGCACCAGCTGGCGAACTGGCGCAGGTCCAGTTCATACGCCTGCCGGGTCAGGCCGCTGTATCCGGCCAGGAAACCGGCTGATGCCAGCCGCTCGGTGTTAGTGAACACCGGCGCGACCGGGACGAGAGCGGCGGACGGGATCGTGGTGGCCATGAGGCACCTCCGGGGACTCAGGCTGAGGCCCCGATGCTGGGCCAGCAGAGGCCCCAGCGGAACAACGAGAAACCCCACGGTAAGACGCCCACCCTGATCACACCAGGTCACCACCGCGCATCCCACGGGGCCGAGTTCATCGGCCAGCCGCCGCCCCCTGCCGATTACGGGCGGTTGATAGCTATCCCCTTAAACGGATCTTTATCCGCAGATCATCCAGTTCTGTACGTCTCCATCCGGCGATCACTCATCACTGTGGTCCCAGCTCAGCACCGGCAAATGGCGCCACGCCCAAATCTGGCTCCTGTCAAGGCGGCGGCCCATATGCCGCCTGGCGGGCAAGGACTCTGGCTGCGCATGGCCGCCGGAAAGCAGCCGCGCTACGCTTGACCTGCATTGTGCGAGCGGGGAGGTGCCGGTGATGACAGGACCGCAAGACCCGGCAGCGGCGGGCCGCGGCCGGCTCAGGGCGGGCCACGCCGACCGCGAACAGGCGATCGACACGCTGAAAACCGCGTTCGTGCACGGCCAGCTGACCAAGGACGAACTCGACGCGCGAGCGGGCCAGGCGCTCGCCGCGCGGACCTACGCCGACCTGGCCGCGCTCACCGCCGACATTCCGCCCCGCCCGCCCGCAGCCAGGCCGGCGCGCCCGCCCGCCCCGGTCCGCCGCCGGCCGCTGGCCAGGGCGGCCGCCAAGTCGGGCGCCTGCCTGATCATCGCGGCCACCGCCACCTGGGTCACGGCTCTCCTCGTTTCGGCCGACGGCCACTACCGCGGCATCCCGGGCGCCAATCCTTCCTATGAGTCCTGGGCTCCCCTGCCGCTTCTCCTGGCCTTTGCCGCCGTATGCACGGCAATCGGCATCGTGGGGAGCGCGGTGGTCACCTCGCTGGAGCAGCGGCGCTCCCGAAGGCAGCTGCCGCCCCGGCCGGGCGGCCACGCCCAGGAAGCCGAGCGGCGTGGCGGCACCGGCCATGGCCCGGTTCCCCCCGGCCCCCGCACCGACCAGGCCCAGGCCGACCTGCGGGCTCACAAGTCACAGCAGCGCCAACGGCATATTCCCACCCGGGCGGCCCGGGCATCCCGCGGCGTGAGGCCGGCGCCAGGCACGATCTGACGCCGACAAACCAGCGCCGGGACCGGTGCCTCCCCGGTTGCCCAGGCCGGGCCTTACGTCTTAGCCCGCACCAGAATCTCCGCGCGACCGGGCGCGAAACAGGGAACCAGAGAACGCGCGGAACCCGTGCTCCGCAAGCCTGAATCCAATGGCATTAAAGTGTGCACCAAGTTAGCCCAACTCAGGTCAAATGGGGCTCCCCTGCCGGTTCCGTGGGTGGTCTTGCTTGGGGGCAGCTGCCGGATGCTTGGCGTGACCTGCGGTGCAGTGCCGCGAGGGTGGCTGGGCGGGCTGTCGGGCTGAGCGCCGCCTGGCGGGGCGGCTGCCGATGACGGGAACAGGGCCGTGCTTCCAGCCTGACATGGTCCGCTGGGAGAGTCCGCTGTCAAGGCCCTGCGGCCCCTTCGGGGTGGCCTTCGGCCAGCCTGGGACAGCGACCGCTCCCAGCTCGGAATTGGCAGCTATGGAAGCAAGGCCGGAATGTGAGCCAAAGCCGGGGGCACGCCGTCCCCGTCCGTAGCCTCTGAGGTGCGAACCAGAACAGAAGCGGCGGAAAGGAAACGGCGTGCGCGCCTCCAGGCTATGGGTAAGGATGCTCGGCTGCGGAAACACCGTGATCGAGAGTGTGGACTGGCACCAGGAGGAAACGGGGCAGCTGGCGGTCACCGTGCACGTGCGGCCGCGCAAGCGGCTGGCCAGCCGGTGCGGGATCTGCGGGAAGAAGCGCCCCGGCTATGACAAAGGGGAGGGCCGGCGCAGGTGGCGGGCGCTGGACCTGGGCACAGTGCGGGCCGAGCTGGAGGCCGCCGCACCGCGGGTGGCCTGCCCTGAACACGGCGTGGTGGTGGCCGCGGTGCCGTGGGCCCGTCACGGCGCCGCCCACACCCGGTTCTTCGACGACCAGGTCGCCTGGCTGGCCGCCGCCTGCCCGGAGACCACGATCACGCAGCTGATGCGGATCTCCTGGCGCACCGTCGGCACCATCATCGCCCGGGTGTCCGGCGAGGCCGAGGCAGCCACCGGCCGGCTCGCCGGGCTGCGTCGCATCGGGATCGACGAGGTCTCCTACAAACGCGGCCACAAGTACCTGGTCATCGTGGTCGACCACGAAACCGGTCTGCTGATCTGGGCCGCGCCCGGACGCGACCGCAAGACTCTGGAGGCCTTCTTCGACCGCCTCGGACCCGGCCGGGCCGCGGAGCTTAGCCACGTCTCCGCCGACGGCGCCGACTGGATCGTCGGCGTGGTCGCCGACCGCGCGCCGCAGGCCGTCCTGTGCGCCGATCCGTTCCACGTCGTCTCCTGGGCCACCGGCGCCCTCGACGAAGTCCGCCGCGAGGTCTGGCGCCAGGCCCGGGCAGCCGGCGAGCTCGCCAGCCGCCCGCACGGCAGCCGGGTCCTGCGCCTGTCCACCGCAGGGCTCCGGCGTGTTCCGTGATTGTCCGGTTGTGTCCTAATCGAGGCCGTGGAGGCGGAGGGCTTCGGCGGGGTTGGTGTGGTCGCGGCGGCCTTCGGGGATGTGCAGGTAGCCAGCGTCTTTGATGGCCGCGGTGATCGCGGCGCGGATGGTGGCCAGGTTCACGGGCCCGTTGCCGGTCCGGCTGGTAGCGGCGTCCTCGCCGAAGGTCACGTCGCGGATGTGGTGATGTGCCTCAATAGTCCAGTGCTCGCGGGCCAGGCGGGCCAGGTCAGCCGGGGTGGCCTGGGCGCTGGCGAGGCTGGTGATGGCGTAGACGGTCTCGCGGGAGACCTTCCCGGTGGTGTCCTGCCGCCAGCGGGTGATCTTGATGGCCTGCCGGGCGGCGGGCAGGTCCAGCCCGGCCACGTGCGCGGTCTTGAGGGTGCGGGTCTCAAGGCGGCCGTGCCCGGCGTCGCGGGTGAGGCTGCCGGCCGGGACCTGCCGCCAGGGCAGCGCCCTGACCCGGTCATATAGCAGCGGCTGGTTGCGCTTGATCACGGCGATGTAGTGCGCTTTCTTCTCCGTGGTCAGCCAGGCCAGGTTCGCCCGGACCGTGTGCAGCGCATCGAAGGTCACCACCGCCCCGGCCAGGTCCAGCGGTTCCAGCAGCGCAGTGAAATGGCTGGTCTCGTTGTGCTTGACGTCCACCTCCAGATGGTCCAGGAGCTGCCCGCCGTGCTCAGCGGCGCCGAGGAGGTGCACCCGGGTGCCATCAGCGCGGCGGGCCCCGCGGGAGGTCTTGCCGTCCACCGCCACGGCCCGTAACCCGCCGCGGGCCAGCGCTTTGGCGTGCTGGGCGCTGCGCCGGGCACGGTAGTCACGCACACTGCCCGAGGGCCGCCCGCCACGGTGCCGGCAGCGGCGCGGCCCGAGGAGGGCCCTGCTCAGGGCCCGCGGGTCCAGCCTGCCCAGCACGATGCGGATCGTCTTCTCATCCGGTGCCCGGTACCGGCCTGCTATCGGGTCCCACGGGGCGCGCAGCCGCGCCAGGTCCGCCTGGCCCGCCCGTTTAATCCACTGCCCGACCGCGGTCAGCCGGTCGTGACCCGCCGCGGTGCACGCGCACACCGCGACCGCGACCAGGCACGGCAGCGGGTAGATCCGCCCCTGCGGCGAGCGCGGGCCCGGCAGTGCCTCCAGCCGCTGCCACGCGTCTGCGGCAAGGTTCTCCCCGTCCGGACCGGATCCGGCCACGCGAGCCCCGGCGCGCGACAATGCCACAGCGGGCACGCTGCACCTCGTTCATGTAGACCTCAGAGACCTACATGATCATCGCAGCGTGCCCGCGCTCATGAACCGTGCGTCCCCACACCACCTGCCGCATACCAGGGCAAAGCCCCTCAAGTCCGGAACACGCCGGGGCCCTGGTTGTCCCGGCACGCCTGTCACATAGTGGCGGGCCGCGGTGTCAGTGAGGATGTAACCCGCAAGAACGGCACGGAGGTCACCATGGACGCTCGTTTCAACTACTACGGCAACCCGGTTGCGGCGAAGTTCCAGAAGCACATCAACGCCGCGGGCAAGGTCGTGACTGATTCAGCCCTGCCGGCCGCGACCCGGTTCCTGTGCATGATCCGTGCCAGCCAGATCAACGGCTGCGGCGTCTGCACCGACATGCACACCAAGGATGCTGCGCACGCGGAGGAAACCTCGGTGCGCCTCAACCTGATCGCGGCCTGGCGGGAGGCGAAGGTCTTCACCGACGCCGAGCGGGCCGCCCTGGAACTCACCGAGCAGGGCACCCGCATCGCCGATGCGGCCGGCGGTGTCACCGACGAGGCCTGGGCGAACGCCGCCAAGCACTACGACGATGACCAGCTCGCCGCCCTGGTGTCCCTCATCGCCGGCATCAACACCTACAACCGCATAAATGTCATTACCCAGCAGCCCGCAGGCGACTACCAGCCCGGCCAGTGGGGATAGCGACACCATCGTCCTCGCTCTCCCGGTCCTGCTGCCCCGATCTGCGCCAGATTGGGTAGGCCAACCCCAGCAGCCCAGGCCCAATCGTGATCTTGACTTGGGTGTCGTTGGGACGACACCCAAGTCAAGATCACAAATCGCGGACCCGTCCCAGCCGCGGCACCTGAGTACCAGGTGCAACATCAACACCTTGGGTCTCTCCGGCCACCCTCGAGGCACCCCGAGGCATCCCCGAGGCACCCCGAGGCACCCCGAGGCACAGGTGCGCGGGGAGTCTGCGCTGACCGCCGGGCTGTCGCTGCTGCCGGAGGACGCCGTCGTGCCGGTCGCGTCCGCGGTGTCCGGCCGGCTCACCGGGCGTGGCGGGACCGCCGCCGGCCTCCTCAACGCGGCCCGGCAGGTCGGCGGGGCGGTCGCCGTCGCGGTGGGCGGGTCACTGGTCAGCGGCCGGCCGGGGTTCGTCCCCGGGCTGCGCCTGGCGCTGGCCAGGTGCGGCGGGGACTTCCTGCTCGGCGGCACTATCACCCGCGCAGCCAGTCACCGGAGAGTGCGGGCCGGGCGGGCTTCCCATACCGTCCACAGCGGCCGGTACCCGCGCTGGCTCCAGAACGGCCCGCTCAGCGGGTTGACCTGATCATGGTGCAGCAGCGTGACGCCGACACCGGCGGCCTCGGCGATGCGGAGGAACTCGGCCACCAGCGCGGCCCCCACGCCGCTGCCGCGCTCCTCCGGGCGCACGGTCATCAGCTCCAGGTAGGACACCGGTGCCGGCCGGGCCAGCGGGGCGATCCAGCCCGACGACTCAGGCCGCTCCGCGTGGAGCAGGCCGACTGGCCGGGCATCCCGCTCGGCCAGCCAGATCCACGGGTCCGGGCCGGCCAGCGCGGCCCCGGCCTCGACGCGCAGCGCCGGGACCGTGTCCGGCCGCTCGATGACGGTGCCGAAGCAGGCGTCGTACCGGATGGTCTCCAGGCCGAGCTGGACCACGGCGCGGGCGTCGGCCGGCCCGGCCTGCCTGATGTGCACGCCGGACGGCAGGGCGGCCGGCCTGGGCCTGGGCCCGCGGCCGGGAAGGCGCGCGGCGATGACCGACCGCGGCACGAGCCCGTGGCCGAGCAGCGCCCGTACCCCCTCGATGTCCCGGCTCGGCCAGGTCACCACGGCCGCGGTGTCATCTTGCGCGGCGGCCGGCAGCCCGGACAGGTGCCCGGCCCACTGGGCCAGCAGTTGGTCCAGCGCGGCCCGGACGTCCGCGGCGGCGATCTGCGGCCTCAGCTCGAACCGGCAGGCCGCGCCCCAGGTCGCGTCCAGCGACCCGGGCGGCGCGGTCCAGTGCTCACAGGTGCCGGCCCCGGCCAGCGCCCCCTCGGCCGCCGCCGGAACCGCCGCCGGGACGGCCAGCCGGGTCCCGCAGCCCGCCACCTGCGGAGGCTCCGGGAGCAGCGGGTCAAGTTCCGCCCAGCGCCGGGCGACCTCCCTGGTGACCGCCTCGGCGGTTCCGGCGGCTGTTGGCATCAGCACCCCCACGATTCCTGGCGGAGCACCAGCCAGCCACTCCCGGCCACCGGCCAGCCACTCTCGGCTGCATCCTGATATGGCCGCCGTCCGCGCGCAAGCGCGCTAACACGGATTTAACGCAACAAGCCAGCCCGCGTGCACAACGTCACCTCGAGTGGCCAGTGACCCGCCAGGTCACAGGCCGCCCGGGGCGTCAGCGCCGCGGGTTCAGGGGGTTGGCGCCCAGCCCGGCATCGGGAATCTCGCCAGCAGGTCGCGGACCTCGCCAGCGATCCGCTCGATGGCGGCCTCGTCCTCCTTCACCGCCGCGGTGATCGCCTCGTCCATCCAGGCCGCGATCTGCGGCATGTGCTCCTCACGCAGGCCGCGGGTGGTGATGGCCGGGGTGCCCAGCCGCACTCCGGACGGGTCGAACGGCTTGCGCTGGTCGAACGGGACCGTGTTGTAGTTCAGCTCGATGCCCGCCCGGTCCAGGGCCTTGGCGGCTGGCTTGCCGCCGATGCCCTGCGGGGTGAGGTCCATCAGGATGAGGTGGTTGTCGGTGCCGCCGGACACGAGGTTGTAGCCGCGGTCCAGCAGCGCGGCCGCCAGCGCCTTGGCGTTGGCCACGATCTGGTGGGCGTAGTCGCGGAACTCCGGCCGGCCCGCCTCGTGCAGCGCCACCGCGATGCCCGCCGTGGTGTGGTTGTGCGGGCCGCCCTGCAGGCCGGGGAATACCGCCTTGTCCAGCGGGGACGCGTACTCCGCGGTGGACATGATCATGGCGCCGCGCGGCCCGCGCAGGGTCTTGTGCGTGGTCGTGGTGATCACCGGGGCAAACCCCGTCGGGGAGGGGTGCGCGCCGCCGGCGATGAGCCCGGAGATGTGCGCGATGTCGGCGACCAGGATGGCGCCGGCCTCGGTGGCGATCTCGGCGAAGGCGGGGAAGTCGATGGTCCGCGGGATCGCGGTGCCGCCGCAGAAGATCACCTTGGGCCGCTCGGCGATGGCCAGGTCGCGGACCTGGTCCAGGTCCAGGCGCCCGCTGTCGGCCCGGACGCCGTACTGCACCGCACGGAACCACTTGCCGGTCGCGGAGACCGACCAGCCGTGCGTGAGGTGGCCGCCCATCGGCAGCGCCATGCCCATCACCGTGTCCCCGGGCTGCAGGAACGCCAGGTACACGGCGAGGTTGGCGGGCGAGCCGGAGTAGGGCTGCACGTTGGCGTGCTCCACGCCGAACAGTGCCTTGGCCCGTTCCCGCGCGATCGTCTCGATCGGGTCGATGAACTGCTGGCCCTCGTAGTACCGGCGGCCGGGGTAACCCTCGGAGTACTTGTTGTTGAGGATCGACCCGGTGGCCTCCAGGACGGCGACCGAGGTGTAGTTCTCCGACGGGATCAGCCGGACCTTCTCGAACTGCCGGCGGGCCTCGGCCTCGATCAGTTCGCCGATCTCCGGGTCCGTGCTCATGACGTGCGGAATGGGCGGCTGGTGCATGACGACCTCCTCGCCCATGAGGCTACACAGTGTTTAGCCCCAGGCAACGACCCTCCGCGTTACCCGGTGCGCAGGTCCGCCATGTCCTGAGTGCCGAGCACGGCGAGCAGCCGCAGCTTTTCGGCCGCCTCGCTACCCGGCGGCGCGGTGTAGGCGATGACCCGCAGGTCGCTGCCCATCGCGGTGAGCACGTCACAGTCAACCGTGACCGGCCCGAGGTCCGGGTGGTCCACGGTCTTGCGGTCCCGGTCATGGTGCCCGACGGCCCACTGGTCCCACAGCGCGGCGAACCGCGGGCTGGCGTCGCGCAGGTCCTCGACCAGGCGCCGCAGGCCCGCGTCCGCCGGATACCGGGCGGTCGCGGCCCGCAGGTCGGCCACCGCGGACGCCTCGAACCGCCGCTCGTCCTCCGGGGTGTGCCGGACCCGGGAGCCGCCGGCCCCGGTGAAGTGCCGCCACAGCACGTTCCGGTCCCGGCCCCGCTTCCCGGCGGGGTCACCGACCAGGGCGGCCCACAGCGGATTCCAGGCCAGCAGCGTCCAGGCCGCGTCGTACACGCTGACCCGGCGCCCGCCCCTCCAGCTCGACGTGACCAGCGACGAGTCGGTCCAGGCGGCGGCGAAGCGGGTCCGCGCCGAGGCCGGCCATCTCGACGTGCTGGTGAACAACGCCGGCATCACCGGCGCCCGCAAGCCGCCGGGCGAGGTCACCGCGGACGTCCTGCGTATCGTGTACGAGACCAACGTGTTCGGCGTGGTCCGGGTCACCCAGGCGTTCCTGCCGCTGCTGGAGGCCAGCGCGGCGCCGGTCATCGTGAACGTGAGCAGCGGCCTCGGGTCGCTAGCCGTGACCACCGACCCGGAGCGGTTCGAGTCAACGTTCATCAGCCTCGCCTACCCCTCGTCCAAGGCCGCGCTGAACATGCTCACCTCGCAGTACGCCAAGGCGTACCCGGCGATGCGGATCAACGCGGTGGACCCCGGCTACACCGCCACGGACCTGAACTCCCGCCGCGGCACCCAGACCGTCGCCGAAGGCGCGGAGATCATCGTGCGCATGGCGAGCATTGATCGCAACGGCCCGACCGGGGCTTACCTCTCCGCCTCGGGCCTGGTGCCCTGGTAGCCGGGGCCAGGAGCCGGGCCTCCCGCCCGTCCCGCTCAATCCTGCGGGGCGGCGCGCTCGGCCAGGGTGACCACGCCGATCGCCTGGGCCTGGGTCATGCTCAGGCCCCCGGCGATCGCGTAGGCGGCATGGCGCTCCCGTTCCGTCAGCGGGCCGTCGGCCGTTCCGATCCGCACCACCTGGGCCAGGAACCATTCCCGGGCGTCCGGGGTCAGCTGCTGGGCAACCTGGCCGAGGGCGTGCCCGGTGGCCTCGGCCGACTGGGGGATGCCGGCCAGCTGGCCGGGGTCGGTGAAGCCCGGATCGCCGGCCTCCTGGATGGCGGCCACCGCGGCCTGCCGGGCGGCCGGGCTGCCCGGGTCACCGGCGTGCAGCATGGCCGTGGCGGCGGCCCGCATCCCGGCCGGCAGCGCGGCCTGCATCTGGGCGGCGGTCGGCAGCCTGAGCACGTCGGTCACGTACCGCGTCTTGCAGGTCATGCACTGCACGTGCTCGCCCACCTTGTTCAGCGGGATGACCGGGATGAAGAACAGGGTGAAGAAACGCCGCCCGGCCCGGTGCCGGTACTGCCGGTCGCCGCCGCACCTGCGGCAGTGGAACACGCCCCGCCCGATGGTGTGATTGAAAACCCGCAGCCCGAAGATGATCAGCAACTCTGGCTCCTTCCCCCGGTCCTGCCGCCGGCCGGCTCGTCCCGCGCACAGCGCGGACCATGCTGCCCTAGCCGCCGCCCGCCCGGCAGCCCCGGACCCAAACTGTGACAATCCGATGTCAAGGGCTCCCTCCCGTGCTCAGGTCCCGCGCAGCATCGCGGTGACGAACTCGCGGGGCAGGCCATGCGTCTCGTGCAGGTAGCGGAGGTCGTCCTCGGTGAGCGGCCCGCTGCTGCCCCGGCGGGCCAGCACGGACCGGCCGCGGGCGAGCAGCCCGGCGAAGCGCCGTTCCTCGGTGAGCAGCACCTCCCGGATCTGCCCCGGATCTGGCCGCCTATTCCCCGGGCCGCCCAGCCCGAAGTGCGCCACGGTCCCGGCCAGGAGTTCCCCTGGCAGGTCACCGAGCGTGCGGGCGGGATCCTCCCGCCACAGTGCGGTCAGGGCGCGGCGGATCAGCCGGCGCAGCACGTAGCCGCGCCCGGTGCTGGACGGCCGCACCCCGTCGCCGAGCACGACGGCGCTGGCCCGCAGGTGGTCGGTCACCAGCCGGGCCGGCGGAGCACCCAGCCCCGGCCAGAGCCGGCCCACCCCGCCGGACCATGGCCGCAGCAGATCGCAGTCGTAGACGGAGGGCACGCCCTGCACCAGGGTGAGCAGCCGTTCCAGGCCCATCCCGGTGTCCACGCACGGCCGGGCCAGCGGCTGCAGGGTGCCGTCCTCGTGCCGCCGGTAGCGCAGGAAGGTCGTGACGAGCTGCTGATGGTCCATGTCCGGGGCCCTTTCCGGGGTCAGGGGCGCCGGAAAGGGCCGCGGGCACGAGCCACGGAGAATCAGGGCAGGTCGCGCGCTGGCGGGCCGTTTCCGGTCGCTAGCGGGAGGAGAACGAGGTCAGGCGGCGGCGGCCGGCGGGCGGATAGCTCGCGCGGCGGCGGTGTGCTGCCGGGTGACCTGCATGAGATCCAGGGTACCCGGGCTACCGCACCCGGCCCCAGCGCTTTATCGCCGCCCGCTCGGCCAGCGTCCAGGCGCTGGTCGTCAGCAGGTACAGCCCGGCCGCGAGGGGGACCAGCGCCGCCATCAGCAGGGTCCCGAACGGGACCAGGCGGCCGAGCGCGGCGACGGCACGTTCGGCCGCTGGAGCCCCCGGGCGGCCGGCCACCGCCGGCGCCGCCGGTCCCGCCGATCCCGCCGATCCCGCCATGGGTGCCGCCGCGCGCCGGGCGGCCCGGACGGCGAGCACGGCGACCCCGGCCAGCAGCGCGAACAGGGCCGCGAACACGAGGCCCTGCAGGCTGAACGGCCCGGCCCCGGCCAGCCACCGGCTGCCCAGCGACGCGGCGAGCAGCCGGTGCCCGAGGAGCGTGTTCGGCGCCCCGGCGACCGAGCGGGACAGGAACAGCCGGTACATCACGGAAAAGAACGGGATCTGCAGCAGGAGCGGCAGGCACCCGGCGAACAGGCCGGCGCCCTCCGCGCGCTGCAGGGCCGCCATCTCGGCCCGCAGCCGCTCCGGGTCGCGGGCGTGCCGCCGCTGTAGTTCCTGCATCTGGGGGAGCAGCCGGCTGCGGGCCTTCTCGCCCCGGAACGCGAGGTAGCCCAGGGGCAGCAGGCCCAGCCGGATGAGCATGGTGAACGCGACGATGGCGGCTGCCGCCGCAAACCCGCCGAGCAGCGGCGCCGCCGCGACGGCGAGCCAGCAGACGAGGTGGTAGGCGAAATCGACCGGGATACCGGACAGGACAGACATGGTGATGAACCCTCCAGCGGGTCACGGAACTCGGGATGACAGCTGGAGACGGCCGCGTGGCCACGGCACACCGCTGGGAGCGGGCCAGCCGCGGGGGGATGGCCCGCCGCGGCGCGGGATCAGTGCGGGATCAGGCGGCCGCCGGGACCGCCGAGGGTGCCCGGGGACGGGGACGGCCGCGCGCGTCCGGGTCGCGCTGCGGCAGGAAGGCCGCGCGCCAGGACTTCTCCCGCAGCGCGGCGGCCCGGCAGCCGAGCGGGATGGCGAAGGCCGCGGCGGCGATCCAGGCGCCCTGCGCGAGCGCCCCGGCGAGCATCGCGGTCAGCGTGACCGCGGCCAGCAGCACCAGGCCCGAGGAGTCCCCGCGGGCCAGCAGCGCGGCGTGCTGGCCGCCCGCGTACCCGCACGCGTCGAGCAGCGCGGCGACGAGGAACGGGATCACGGCGGCCTCCGCTGGGCGTCCCGGGGTGGCAGCACCCAGGGTACGCCCGTCAGCCGGCCAGGCTCCGGTAGACCGCCTTGACCAGCGTCATCTTGCGGCTGTCGTCGGCCAGCCCGAGGCCCATCCGGTTCATCACGTAGGCGCCCGCCACGCCGGCCTCCGGGTCGGCCCAGGCGGATGACCCGCCGAACCCGTCGTGGCCGAACGCGATGGGGCTGGGCCCGAAATGGCCTTCCGGCCCGCCCAGCGCGAAGCCGAGGGCGAACTCCAGCGGGAAGCCCAGCACCAGGTCGGTGCACCGGCCCTGCCCGGTCCGGGCCGCCTCCATGGCGGCCCGGCTGATCACCCGCTGCGAGCCGTCGGCCAGCGACCCCATGATGGTGGCCAGGGCCAGGGCCGTGCCGTGCCCGTTCGCGGCCGGGATCTCCGCCATCCGCCAGCCCGGGTCGTTGGCCTCGGCCCCGGTGTGCATCGGGTTGAGCAGCGCCGCCTGGGCGGCCGGGTGCGCGTTCGCGAACGCCTCCATCAGGGCGGACTGATCGGCCCCGGTGGGCTGGACCTCCTGCATGTCACTGCACCGCGGCAGGTCCGCGGCGTCCAGCCCGATATGGAAGTCGGCCCGCAGCGGCCGGGCCACCTCGGCGGCGAAGAACTCGCCCAGGGTCTGCCCGGTGATCCGGCGCACCACCTCGCCGGCCAGGAAGCCGAACGTGACCGCGTGGTACCCGCTGACTGTCCCCGGCTCCCACAGCGGCGCCTGGGCGGCCAGCAGGCTGGTGATCTTCTCCCAGTCCTGCCAGTCGGTCACGGTAACGGGGGTGGTGAGCCCGGACAGCCCGGCGCGGTGCGACATCAGCCAGCCGAGCGTGATGTCACCCTTGCCGGCCGCCGCGAACTCCGGCCAGAACCTGGCCACCCGGTCCTCCGCGTCAAGCCCGGCCCGGTCCACCAGGATGGCGATGCACAGCGCGGTCATGTTCTTGGTGGTGGACCAGACGTTGGTCAGCGTGTCCGCCTGCCAGGGCCGGCTGCGGGCCGGGTCGGCCCAGCCCGCCCACAGGTTGACGACCGGCTCCCCGCCGGCCACGATCGCGACGCTCGCCCCGATCTCGCCGCGCTCGGCGAAGTTCGCCGCGAACGCATCCCGCACCCGCTCATACCCGGCCGTTACGGTGCCGTTGATCGCAATGCCGCCGCCCTCACGGGTCTGCGTGCCCGTCCCCTCCATGGCGCCACCTCCGTCTCCCAGTCAAGCGCGTGTGATCACGCTTGGGGAGACACCCGCTGGGGGGACAACCGGGAGGCCCGGCGGCGGTCCCGCGGTGATGAGCCGGTCCAGCGCCGCGGTGTCCAGGTGCGCGGCCACCAGGGCGGCCAGCGTGTCCAGCCGGGCCTGCCGGACAGCGGCGAAACTGGTGTCCGGGGCGACGGCGAAGTCCCGCCCGGCCAGGGCCGCGACCTCGGTGAGGAACGCCCGCCGGAATTCGTCGCACTCCAGCGTGCCGTGCCAGGTGGTGCCCCACACGGCCGCGGACCGGCAGCCGCCCGGGAAGGGATCCGCGGCCCCCTCGGCGACGGCCGCGATGCCATGGTGGATCTCGTAGCCGGTGACCTCGGCCCCGTAGCCGGTGCCCCGCGGCCGGCCCAGCACCTTGCCGGTGCCGAACGTGACCCGCACCGGCAGCAGCCCCAGCCCGGCGACGGTCCCGGCCCGGGACTCGACCCCGTCCTCGATCTCGGTGGCGAGCATCTGGTACCCGCCGCAGATGCCGAGCACCGGCAGGCCGGCCCGGGCCCGCCCGGTGATCGCCTCGGCCAGCCCCCGTTCCCGCAGCCAGCCCAGGTCGGCGACGGTGGCCCGGGATCCGGGCAGCACGACCAGGTCGGCGTCGGCCAGCTCGGCCGGGCTGGCCGCGAACCGGACCAGAACGCCCGGCTCCGCCGCGAGGGCGTCCAGGTCGGTGACGTTGCTGATCCGGGGGGTCCGGACCACGCTCACCCGGAGAACCTCGTTACCCAACGCACCGCGTCCCCCCGCTGCCCCCAGCCCGCCCGCGGCATCCAGCGCCAGTGAGTCCTCCATGTCGAGGGCGAGCCCCTCCGCCCACGGCAGCACGCCGAGCACCGGCCGGCCGGTAAGGCCGGTGATCATGTCCAGCCCCGGGGCCAGCAGGCCAGGATCACCACGGAACTTGTTGATCACGAACCCGCTGACCAGTGCCTGGTCGGCCGGGCTGAGCAGGGCCAGGGTGCCGTACAGCGCGGCGAACACGCCACCCCGGTCGATGTCCCCGGCCACGATGACGGGCAGCCCGGCCGCGCGGGCCAGCCCCATGTTGGCGATGTCGGTGTCCCGCAGGTTGATCTCGGCCGGGCTGCCCGCCCCCTCGCAGATGACCACGTCGTAGGAGGCCCGGAGGGCCTCGAGGCTGTCCAGGGCGACGGTGAGCAGGCGCTGGGAGTGGTGCCGGTACTCGGCGGCGCTGACGTCACCGGCCGGCTGGCCTGCCACGATGACGTGGGTGCGGGTGTCGCTGCCCGGCTTGAGCAGCACCGGGTTCATCCGCGCGTCCGGCTCGATGCCCGCCGCCGCGGCCTGCATGGCCTGAGCCCGGCCGATCTCCGCGCCATCGGCGGTGACATAGGAGTTGAGCGACATGTTCTGCGCCTTGAACGGCGCCACCCTGATGCCCCGCCCGGCCAGCCAGCGGCACAGCCCCGCGGTGAGGACGCTCTTCCCGGCGTCCGACGTGGTCCCCGCGACCAGCAGCGCGCCCTTCACGGCCAGCGGCCCATCCTGGTGCCCACGGCCCCGCTGCCTGCGTCCCGGCTGTCCACGGCCCTGACCCTAGCGGCGCGGCCAGCCGCCGTTGCCCGTCTCGCGGTCGTTACGTGTCCAGCGTGTGACCTTGGGCGTGCACAATAAGAGGTCCGGCGCCTGTAGCTCAGATGGATAGAGCGGCTGCCTTCTAAGCAGCGGGTCGCGGGTTCGAATCCTGCCAGGCGCGCACAGACGTCTCCGGAGCTTCAGTCCAGGTCAGAACACATGTTCGTGACCTTGCCAGTTGATCTCCAGGAGGTCCGCTTCCGGCCGCGTGCCCTTTGCGTGCCCGATCGTCGCCACCTCGCGCATGGCTCGAACCGGAGCACGTCAACCGGCCGTCCGGCGTGCTCGTGCTGGGCGCGCGTCTGGGCCTGGTCCCACCTGGCTACCTGGCGCAGCTCGGTCGTCGAGAGGGGGCAGGCTATGGATGAATGGCTGCCGCTGCCAAGATCGGCTCACTACCGCAGTGTTGCGGCGCCTGCGCCTCTGGCTCGCCGGACTTGGTCGTTGAGGGTGAAGGAGAAGGTCGCGCCGTGGTCGACGGCGGCCTCGGCCCAGATATGGCCGCCGTGGCGTTCTACGATCCGGCGGACGCTGGCCAGGCCGAGGCCGGTGCCGGGGAACTCGGCGCCGTGGAGGCGCTGGAAGGGCTGGAACAGCTGGCTGGCGCAGGCGGGATCGAAGCCGGCGCCGTTGTCGGCTACGAAGTAGGTGTCCGGTTCGCCGGGGGCGGTGGTGACACCGAACTCGATAACGGGCTGGGACTGGCGGGCGGTGTACTTCCAGGCGTTGCCCAGAAGGTTATCCAGGACGGTGCGGATGAGGCCGGGGTCGGCTGAGCCGGTGATGCCGTCGGTGATGCGGAACGTGACGTGGCGGTCCGGGTCGGCGGCCTGGAGCTGGCCGGCGGACTCCCGGGCCAGGGCGCTGAGATCGGCGGCGGCGCGGTGCAGTTCGGCGCGGCCCAGGCGGGACCACTGGAGGAGGTCGTCCAGGAGGGTGTCCATCTTCCGGCTGGCTTCGCGGATGCGGTCCATCAAGTCGCGGGCGGTGTCGTCGAGGCGGTCTCCGTAGTCCTCCGCGAGGGCCTGGCTGTAGCCATTCAGGGCGCGCAGCGGGGCGCGCAGGTCATGGGAGACGTAGGAGGTGAACGAGGTCAGCTCGTCGTTGGCGGCCTGGGCCTGGCGGAGCTGGCCGGCGAGCCGCTGTTCCATCTGCTCGCGCTCGGACATGTCTCGCAGGATGACGCACGTCCGCTGGTGGCCGGAGGCGTCGGTAAATATCATGGATGAGAACTCGCCGGGAAACGTGGTTCCGTCGCGGCGGCGCCAGGACATGACGCCCCGCAGCTGTCCGGTGGCGGCGCGCTCGGCGACCAGGGCGGCGGCGTGTTCGCAGTCGGCCGGGTCGGAGATTCCCTCGCGGCCCAGGGCGCAGAGTTCCTTCTCGGTGTAGCCGAACAGCTTGCAGGCCGAGGGGTTGGCGGCGAAGACGCGGCCGTCCGGCGCGGTGAAGAACACTGCGTCGAGGGAGTTCTCGAAGAGCGCCTGGTAGGCCTCGGCGGGTGACCCGGTCATGGCACCGCTATCGCCCCGGGCGCCTTGTTGAGGACCATCCAGTACAGGCCGACGTCTACGACGGCCTGCTGGAAGCTCGCGAAGTCAACCGGCTTGGCAACGTAGCTGTTCACCCCCAGGTGGTAGCCCCGGGCGATGTCGCGTTCCTCGCTGGAGGAAGTCATGATGACCACGGGCATCGTCGCGAGCCGCTCGTCGGCCCGGATCTGGCGGAGCACCTCGAAGCCGTCAACCCTGGGCATCTTGATGTCGAGCAGGAGCAGGCGGGGCCGGTCGGTGCCTGCCCGGCTGGCGTAGAAGCCGCGGGCGAACAGGAAGTCGAGCGCCTCGGCCCCATCCTTAACCCACACGATGTGGTTGGCGACGTTCTTGCGCTTCAGCGCCCGCATGCACAGGTCGGCGTCGGATGGCTCGTCCTCGGCGAGCAGGATCTCGACCGGTTCCGCCGGGGCGATGCCGCTGCTGCCGGTCACGGCGTCTCACCTCTTTCCGTCGAGCCTGTTTCCGTCGAGGCGGGGAGGGTGAAGGAGAAGCACGCGCCGTCACCGGGGCGGCCGTCGGCCCAGACCCGGCCGCCGTGGCGTTCCACGATGCGGGCGGCGATGGCCAGGCCGATGCCGGTGCCGGGGAACTCGGCGGGGTGCAGGCGCTGGAAGACCCCGAACAGCTTCCCGGCGTAGGCCATGTCGAAGCCAACGCCGTTGTCACGCACGTGGTAGATGACTTCCCCGGCCGCGGCCTCGGATTCCACGCTCACCCGCGCGTCCGCCCGGCCCGCGCTGAACGTCACGGCGTTGCCGATCAGGTTCTCCCAGACCTGCCAGATCAGCTCAGTATCACCGGCTGCATCGGCCAGCTGGCCCACCGCGATCGCAGGCCAGGCACCCGCCTGGCCGCGCCGCAGGTCAGCCACCACCGATTCAGCCAGCGCGGTCATGTCGATGCGGACATGCTCGTGGTCGCCGCGGCCAACGCGGGCCAGCGCCAGCAGGCCCTCGATCAGCTCGCCCATCCGCACGGCGGAACGGCTGACGTTGCCCAGCAGGACCTGGCCGTCCTCATCGAGCTGCGCGGCGTGCTCATCGAGCAAGATCTGGCAGTAGCCATCGATCGCGCGCAGCGGCGTCCGCAGGTCATGCGCCACCGAGTAGCTGAAGCCCTCGAGTTCCTGGTTAGAGCGCAGGAGATCGGCGGTGCGCTGCCGGACCCGGTCCTCCAGCTCCGCCGCGCTGCGCCTCAGCGCGGCGGCCTGGCTGGTCATCGTTTCCTCGGCCCGCCTGCGCTCGGCCACATCCCGCCAGGTGATCACGATCTCGTCGCCGAGCTTCACCACCCGGATGTCGAAAGCCCGGGCCACCCGCCGCCCTTCGTGGGCATCCTCGTAGTAATCGACGTCCTCCCGGGCGAGCGGCTCGCCGTTCTCCGCCACCTGCGCGTACCCGGCGAGGAGCCCGGAGTCCACCGACGAGGGGAACAGCTCCGTCAGGGTGTGCCCGACCGTCTCTTGCCGGGACCGCTGGTCTATCCGGCACCCGGCCTCGTTGATGTACTCATAGCGGAAGTCCACGACGGCACCGGCGCTGTCGCGGATCGCCGACAGGACAGCGAACCCGTCCTGCAGGGCCCCCACCGAGGTCCGGAAACGCTCCTCGCTCGCCCGCAGTGCCTCCTCCACCCGACGGGTCTCGGACACCTCACGGGCGTCGATGATGAGTCCCTCGTCGCCCGGCGTCACCGCCAGGTCGAATGAGCCCTTCACGCCGTGCTCGTCGAAGTACGGAAGGTCTACCCTGGCCGGGGTCCCGGTCTTGATCGGCTCAACATAGGCGTCAAAGATTCCAAGCTCGCGGGCGGAGGGAAACAGCTCAAGCAGCCCGTGCCCGACGATGTCCTGCCGTGGCATCTGATACAGCTGCACGGCGGCCTGGTTGACGTACCGGTACTCCAGCTCGACGATCTGCCCCTGGTCGTCGCGAACCGGTGCGAAAATGAAGAACGGGTCCATCATCGCGTCAAGAGCCGACCGGAACCGCTTCTCTGACGCCAGGTCCTGCTGCGTCCGGTACCGCTCGGTCACGTCACGGAAGTTCTGCAGGAACCCATCACCCAGCTTGGTCGCCCGGATATCAAAGGTGGCGCTCACGGCACGCCCGTCGATCACGTCGCTGTACACGAAGTTGTCCAGGACGACCGGCTCGCCGGTCTCCACCAGGTGCAGGTACATTCCCCAGACCGGGCTTTCGGTGACGGACGGCCATACGTCCAGGAACCGCCGGCCCACGATCTCCTCCGCGGGGCGCTGGCCGATCTCCGCAACCGGATTGATGTAATCGACGACGAAATCTACGATCCGTCCGTCGTCGTCGCGGACCGCCGTGGCCATCACGACGCTGTCGAGCATCGTCTCCAGTGCCGCGCGGAACCGCGGGTCGCCCGCCCTTAGCTCCCTCGCCGCCTGCGGCCCGGGCCCGCCGCTGCGCCTGCCGTCAGCGTGAGTCTGCGGGCCGGTCGTCCCCCCTGGCAATCGCCTCAGTCCCCCCGGACATGCGCCCCGGCCAGTAGTCCGGCCAGCCCCAGCCCGGCAGCCGCGAACGGCCTGATCAGGTACCTGCCTTGTGCTGAGCAGGATCAGCCGGCTATCGCAGACACTGATGACTCAAAGTCATAATTTCATTACAAAGAGTATCATACGTCGAGTGTTCGTCTCACAGACTGACCGGACGTCAGCGGGCTCAGGCGTCTTCGCTGGACGCCCGGTCGGCCCTGACCTGATACGGATTCCGGCACTGGCCGGGTACCCCGCACTGATCCACGGATCAGATGACCGCCGATTCCCGGAGCCTTCCAAGCTGGCCATGAGGGTTCGATTCCCTTCGCCCGCTCCCGCTCCGCCCTCTGAGGTCAGCTCAGGGCCGGGGATCCGGCGGCGGCTGGTTGAGGAGGAGCCAGAACATGCCCACGGCGCGCATCGCCTCGGCAAATTCGCTGAACGCGACGGGCTTGCGAACGTAACCGTTGGCACCGAGGTCGTAGGCGCTGCGGAGGTCTGCTTCTTCTTTGGAGGAAGTGAGGACGACGACGGGAATTACCCGGGTCCGCTGGTCGGCGCGGATGCGGCGGAGGACTTCGAGCCCGTCAACCTTGGGCAGTTTCAGGTCGAGCAGGATGAGCGCCGGGCTGTCCCGGTCGCGGTGGTCGTCCCCGAGAAGCATGGTGAGGGCCTCGGCGCCGTTGCTGGCGACGGCGACGGGGTTGAGAACGTGGTTTTTCTTGAGCGCACGGATGGTGAGGTCCCGGTCGTCAGCGTTGTCCTCGATGAGCAGGATCAGCTTATTACTCATGGGGTGCCCTTCGCGTTGAGGGTGAAGTAGATGGTGGCGCCACCATCGACGGCTCCTTCGGCCCAGGTCCGGCCGCCGTGGCGGTCGATAATGCGCCGGACGCTGGCCAGGCCGACACCGGTGCCGGGGAACTCGTCGGCGTCGTGGAGCCGCTGGAACGGCTGGAACAGCTTGCCGACGTAGGCGGGGTCGAAGCCGGCCCCGTTGTCGCGCACATAGCAGCAGATGGGGGCGTCGCCGACGGGTGTGGTCGCGAACTCGATGGTGGCGCCGTCGCGGCGGCCGGTGAACTTCCAGGCGTTGTCGAGCAGGTTCTCCAGCGCGGACCGGATCAGGGCGCGATCCGCGGTGACCCGGACGCCGTCTTGCACGGTCACCCGGACCTGTCGGCCGGGGTCACGGGCGCGGAACTCATCGCAGATGGCGGTGACCTCGGCGCTGAGGTCGAGGTCCTCGAGGTTCATCTCGGCCCGGGCCACCCGTGACAGGTGCAGCAGGTCATCGATCAGGGTGGCCATGCGCGCGCAGCCTGCCTGGATGCGCGCGGCGAAGTCGCGGCCGGTTTCGTCGAGCCGGTCGCCGTAGTCCTCCGCGAGGGCCTCGGCGAACCCGCTTATCCCTCGCAGCGGGGTCCGCAGGTCGTGGGCGGCGGAGTAGGTGAAGGCCTCCAGGTTCTTGTTGGCCCGCTCCAGGTGAATGGTGCGCTGCTGCACCTGCTGTTCCAGCGTCGCGTT
The DNA here is from genome assembly GCA_963829725.1 of uncultured Actinomycetes bacterium. Taxonomy (GTDB): domain Bacteria; phylum Actinomycetota; class Actinomycetes; order Streptosporangiales; family Streptosporangiaceae; genus RYN-230. Next base: position 345,119 of record CAWHJW010000010.1, read on the forward strand.
CATTGACCGGATCTCCTTGGCTGCCCGGAGCAGGCGGCGACCAAGGAAAAGAAGGACACTCACAACAACGATGACCAGGATGGCTGTCAGGACAGCGAGGATGGTCAGCTGGGTCCGTAGATCCGACCGCCGCGCGGCGCCTTCCGCAGCGGCGGCGCGCTGGAGGTCTGCGATGACCCTCCGCGCATGGTCCATGACCCGCTTGCCCTCGTTAAAGTCCACGATCCGCCGCGCACCGGCGAAGTCACCGTCGCGCGCCAGGCTGATGGTTCTGGCCAGCACCGCCATCTTCTCGGTGACCAGGCCGCTGAGCTTTACGAAGTATTGCCGCCCGCCAGGGATCGCTGAGACCTGCGAGCCGAGACGCTGCTGGTCGGCTGGGATCGTCGCGAGCGCCACATAGTAAGGCTGAAGGTAAGTGGGCCTGCTGGTCAGCAAATAGCCGCGCTGGCCAGTCTCGGCGTTGAGCAACGCGATCAGCAAGCCCTCGGTCGCCCCGACGACACCCGAGGTGGTGGAGCTAGCCCTCCCAGAGAGCACATAGGCCCGCACCGAGAGGGCGGCGCTGGCCACGAGCAGGATCAGGAGCAGCGCCGATGCGAGCGCGAGCGCAGTGGAAGCGGATGTCAGCCGCGCAGCAGCCCTGCTCGCGGTATCAGCGACGGCGGTCACCAGGCTCGGCAGGGATGGGGGCGCCGCCGGTGTGCCGCCCATCTTGCGTTCGTAGCGCACTCCAGCCAAGGCGCCCGGTGACTCCTTGGAGCTTCTCTCCGATCGTGATGCCACGATCGGCGATGGTAAAGCTGACCAGGGTCGTCTCGTGTGAGCTATTTCGCATCTTAAGAACGCTGAGCGCCCGGCCGATCTGGGATTCTTGTTCGACATATCGAAGGTCGACGATGTTGTCGAACAAGAACATCAGCCTGTCCAGCGCTTTGTCGGCGATTCCGTAGGAGGCCGTTTCGCGGGTAACCACCGCTGAGCTTCCCGCAGCGCGGATGAGTCCTACCAGGCTGCGCATGAAGGCGGGGAAGCGTTCCGTTTCGCGTGCGGCGAAGACCAGTTCGGCGATGCTGTCGAGGACAACTCGGCCACCCGCGTGCTCAGCGAGTTCCGACCGGATGGCGCTGGCGAGGATGTCCAGATCGAGGCTACCCAGCGGGACGTAGCAGATCACCAGACGTCCCTCGACCCGGGCTGCTTCGATGTCCCAGCCGAAACCGGCGGCCATGCCGGTGAGCTGGGCCGGGGTGTCCTGGAACGTGACGTAGAGACAATGCTCGCCTTCCTCCAGGCCTTGAGCTATCCAGCGCAGTCCGAAAATGGTCTTGCCGACGCCTGAGGGTCCCGTGACGAGGGTGGCGTCAGTGCCCCTCGGGCCGCCGCCCATCAGCCCGTCCAGGCCGGGGATCCCGGTGCGGGCCCGGCCGGATGCCGGCCCGGCCGGGACCGGGATGAGAGTTTCTATCCGGGGGAAGACCTCGATACCCGCCTGGCTGATCCGGAACGTATGCGCTCCCGGCCTCTGGTTGGTCCCGCGCACCTTCGTGACCCGCAACGACCGCCGGTCGACCGGCTCACGGGCCCGATATTCGAGCTGGACAATGCCGTCAGCAATGGAAAACTCGATGCCGCTCGCCAGTTCATCGGGCGTGTACTCGCCGACAAGCAGCAACACCGTGCCAGTGCGGGCGATCCGGCTGGTCAGGTCGTACAGCGCCATGCGCAGCTCGCGGTCGTCGGCAAAATCGCGCAGCAACTTGGTGCTGTCGATGACCACCATCGCGGGCTCCTCGTCCAGTATCTTCCGGACGATCTCCGACACCATATGCTCCAGCACGTTCTCGCCGCGAGGCCACAGGAAGTTGCTCAGGTGAATGTACTCGACGGTTTCGCTGAGGGCTTCACGGTCGAAGAAGGCGAAGGGTTCTAGGTGCCTGACGAGCCTGGTATGCGGCTCGGACACGGTCGTGTAGTAGACAGACTTGTGCTCGGCGGTCCCGCGGGCGAAGCAGATCTGCTGAGCGAGGATGGTCTTGCCGGTGCCAGGTGGCCCGGCCAGGACCACGACCGCTCCCTCTTCCAGGCCGCCGTCGAGCACCAGGTCCAGCCCCGCGATACCGGTAGGCACCTTCAACGAGCCACGTCCTCTCCTCAGGAGCACTTCGGCGGCAGCGGCAAGGTCCTCCAGCGAGGATGACTTTGATACGACCACGTCAGCGGCACGCCCGAAATCGGTGTTCCCGGTCGATGCCAGCACCGGGATGCTGGCCGTGGCGGGGTCACTGCGCAGTCGCCGGATCAGCTCAGCGCCGTCCATGACCGGCATCATCATGTCGGTCACGATCAGATCCGGGAGTGAGTCCCGGGCGATGGCCAGCGCTTCGGCGCCATCGGCGGCATCGGTCACTTCATGCCCGGCCCGCTCCAGGGTCCGCCGGACCAAGAACCGCTCGTCCGGCTCATCATCGACGATCAGGATCCTGCCCACCGGCGGCTGCCACACCCCTTGCCCTGAAGTTACCTATCGTAGTCAAAGACTCTACACATAGTCACTTTATCTCGCTGATATTTGAACCTGAACCAGGCCTTGTGGCGTGGTGACGGCGTCTGCGAGGTAAGGGGGATCACCGAGACGCCCGGTTACAGCTGACACCACTGACCACGACGAGGTCGGACCGTGGCCTGCTCGGACAGACTGGGGAGAGGCAGATGCCCAGGCCAGCGATGGTGCCCGACAGCGCGGGCGTAGCCTGGCGTACCCTACAAGGCAGGGATCGCGATCGCTCGCTGGCCCGGGACGCCGACAGCATGATCCGGGACAGGCGCGGAATGGTGCGGGAATGCCTTCGGTGATGCGATCGATGCAGGTCGATGGCGGGTGCACACCCGGTTATCTGGCCACGCGGGATTCGGTGCCGCCGCCGACGCTGCCCGGGTCGGTCTCGACCAGGCTGAGGAGATGCCCGGATGGGCTCACGTACATATTAAAGTGGCCAATGCTCCCGGCGGTGTCGAACACGACCTTCCCGATGCAGTCTGCCTTGATGGTATAGGTCGAGGTCTCGGGGGTGTTGGCGTTAACGACCTTGCCGTTGACGTCGAAGGTAGTCACGCCGTGGCCGGTGCCCGCGCCGTTGAAGTGATCTACGCCGGCGATGGAATACGGCTCTTTCTTGCCCCTGGAGACCAGCCAACCATCGTTGTAGTAGATATAGGTGCCCTTCAGGGCCGCGTCGCGGCACGAGGGACTCGTGCGGGTCGCCGAGGGGGCGGCTGCGCTGGCGGTTCCCACGAACGTCAGGACGCCGGCCGCGGCACTGGCCGCGACAGCGGCCGACGTCAGGACCACGTTCCGGCGGCGCGGGCCGGTTCTTGAAATAAATGAGGGCATCATTGTAAGTAGCTCCTTTACGCGCAGAGTAATGAGGTGGGACGGGGGGCCGACCCTTTTGATATCGGGGTCTTTCTCGAATTCCCTTCCAGAAGCCCCCCGCGCATAGTTTATCCTCCACGTGATTTGACGTGTCAAGCCGCTTCGCGTAAATCACGTTTAGCAGAAATGCGTCATTAGGCAGATACTGCCGGGCCGAGATGAGTGGCCAGGGTTCCTGGTCGGGGCGGCCAACCCGAAGCCGATCGTGTCCTTGACGATCGCCCTGCCCTCGTTCACCGACCGCGGCCCCGGGCACCTGCCGATGCCGGCCCAGATGCTCATCCTGGGCCTCCTGTTCCCGGCCATCGCGTTCATCCTGGACAGCGCGTGGGCGGCGACGGCCGGGACCGCCCGGCAGTGGTTCACGCGATCACCGCAGCGCCTGGCCCCGATCGGCGGCACCGGCGGCCTGGTCATGATCGGCCTCGGCGTCAGCATCGCGGCGGCCGGCCGCAAGGACTGATCGAGGAGGACGCGGTGGAAGGCACAACTCGTCCTGCAGGGTCTCCGGGCCAGTGCGGCCTTCTCCCCCAGGCCCACGGCCCCGCGTTGGCCGCCCGCGCTTCGGGCCGGCGTTGCCGTTGATGCCCGCGCGCAGGTCTCGATCACCCCGGCGATGGTGACCGGCTCGGCCGGGCCCACCGCGTGGAACGCGCCGGGGCGGTCGTCGGCGAGCAACCGGACCACCAGGCGGGCCAGGTCCCGGGAGCCGATCACCTGGACCGGCTGCCCCGGGTCGCCGGGCAGCGCCACCGGGCCACCGCGGGCGGCCCGCCGCACCCAGTAGGTGAGCCCGTCCTGCCAGTCATGCGGCCCGGCCACCTTCCCCGGCCGCGTTCGTCGCCCGCGATCCGTACCGGGCCATCACGTCGTCCTCGCACGCCACCTTCAGCGGACCGAGCGGCTTTGCCGATCTCCCACGCCAGCGGCGGAGATCAGTCTCACCGCGTCCCGCCAGCTACCGGTTGCTTCCCGCTAGCCGACCGGCCGGACCGCGAGCAGGCAGACGTCGTCCGCGCGCGGGGTGCCGCCGAGCAGCGCATCGGTGACCGTGGCGCAGGCCTGCTCGGCCGTCGTGGCCCCGGCGCCGCGCATGGCGCTGGCCAGGGTGGCGAACCCCTCGCTGATGTCCCGGTGCCGCGCCTCGATCAGCCCGTCCGTGTAGAACAGCAGGCAGGAGCCCGCGGTCAGCCGCCAGTGCCCGGTGGTGAACGGCTCCCCGCCGGGCACGCCGAGCATGGTCCCGGCCGCGTCGTCGAGGTAGTCCGCCCGCCCCGCCGCCGATGCGCAGACCGGCGGCGGGTGGCCCGCGTTGGCGTAGCTCAGCTCGCCGGTGGCCGGGTCGAGCACGGCATAGGCGGCGGTGACCATCGCCTCGGGGAGCAGCCTGGCCAGCGCGGTGCCGGTCCGGGCCAGCACCTCCGCCGGGTCGGCGGCCTCGACGGCGTAGGCCCGGAGCAGGTTGCGCACCTGGCCCATGATCGACGCGGACGCGACGTTGTGGCCCAGGACGTCGCCGATGGCCAGGCCGATCCGCCCGTCCCCGAGCGGGAACGCATCGTACCAGTCACCGCCGATCTCCACGCCGTAGGTGCCTGGCAGGTAGCGCACGGCCAGGTCCAGCCCGTCGATCTCGGGCAGCCTGTCCGGCAGCACGGCCCGCTGCAGCGTCTCCGCCACAGTGTGGTCGCGGGCGAACCTGTCGGCGTTGGCCAGGCCTACCGCCACCTGGCGGCCCAGTCCCTCGATCACGTCGATATCGGCCGGGGTGAACGAGGGCCGGTCCGGTCCGCGCCCGAGCACCAGCACCCCCAGCGCCTGCGGCCCGGCCATCAGCGGCGTCACCAGCAGGGCTTCCGGCTGCAGCCAGGCCGGAATGGCCCGGACCGGCGGTGCCAGGTCCTGGCGCGCGAGCATCCGGGCCGCGCCGCCCCGCAGCAGCTGGCTCACCCCGGCCGCGGAGGCGGCCTCGATGGTGGTCTGGCCGATCATCGGGACGGGGTAGCGCCGCAGGTCGGCGGCGTGCACCGCGCGGGCGGGGTCACGGTGGACCATGGTGGCGCCGCGCAGCTGCCCATCGTGCTCCGGCAGGTAGCCGATGCAGAAGTCGGCCAGGCCCGGGACCACCAGCTGGGAAGCCTGCTGCAGCAGCTCGTAGCGATCCCGCGCCGCGGCGACCAGGTGACCCGCCTGCATGAGGAAATCGAGGCGCTGCTGGGTGCCCTCCGCCTCGGCCCGGGCGGCCCGTTCCCGGGCCCGCAAGGTGGCGCGTTCCTGCTCGGCGCGCTGCCGTGCGGTCAGGTCCACCACGTAGGTGACCCAGCGGAGCGGGCGGCGGCCGGTCACCGCCGCGCCCACCAGGACGGGCACCCGGTGCCCGTCGGCGTGCACGTACTCCTTCTCGTATGGCCGGAAGGCGCCGGCGTGATGCAGCTGCTGCAGGGCGTCGGCATCACGGGGCGCCCATTCCGGCGGAGTCAGCACCTGGTAGGAGAGCCGGCCAGCCTCGAGATCCGCCCGGCTGTACCCGACGATGTCCAGGAAGGCGTCGTTCGCGTCGTGCACCCGGTCCTTGCCGACCAGCACCACCCCGAGCACGTTGGCCTCGCGCAGCCGCCCCAAGAGCGCGTGGCCTTCGCGCAGCGCCGCCTCGGTCAGGCGCTGCCCGGTCAGGTCCCGGAAGATCCCGTACGCGCGCTGCGGCTTGCCGTCCTCATCGAGCGCGTCGGGCACCGCGGTCACGCCCAGCCACTGCAGCTCGCCGGCCGGGCCCCGCGGGATGCCCATCACCACGTCGGAGACCACCTGGCCGGTGCGCAGCGCCACCGCGACCGGGATCTCCTCGGGCTGGAACGCGGTGCCGTCCGGGCGGATGGACTGCCAGGCGAACGGCAGCGGCCAGGTCAGCATGGACTCGGCGGGCAGGCTGAGGATCTGGCGCGCAGCCGGGTTGGCGCCGAGGATCAGCCCGTCGGCCGAGTAGTAGATGACACCGTCCGGCAGGGTCTCGAACAGGTTCCGGTAGCGGTCCTGGGTGGCCGTCAGCTGGGCGGCCAGCGCCGCGCGGCCGCGCCGGTCGCGCACGGTGCCGGTCACGTCGGCGGCGAGCAGCAGCACCCCGGCCGTTTCCGGGCCGGCCCTGGGCACGGGCTGGCATACGTAGTCCAGGAAGACCTGCTCGGCGGTGTTCCCCTGCCGCCGGAGCCAGAACTCGGCCTCGTGGCCACGCACCGGCTTTCCCGACTTGCGCACCGTCCGCAGCATGTCCAGCAGGCCCTGGCTGGCCAGTTCCGGGACCGCGTCACAGGCCGGCCTGCCCAGGACCTCACGCCCGCCGAGGAGCTGGCGGAACTCGTCGTTGGCGAACTCGACGACGAGGTCCTCACCGGCCAGGTAGGCCACCGCGGCCAGCAGGTTGTCGAGCAGGGCGCCCAGGCCCGCCAGCTCACCGCCGCCCCGGCCCCGAGACACCGGTACCGAACCCACCACGCCACCCCCCCGGGCACATCAGGCAAACTACGCGTCACTTGTACTCTAAGTAAGCACAGTGACCCAGAGTACATGTCCACCGAAAATTCCCCCCTCAGCGCGCGCCCGCCCGGTAGGTTCATGCCGCCGACGGTCCCGCCCCGATGGAGGCCCACGATGCCGCGCGCTGCGCCCTTCCCGGTCCGCCGCCTGGCCCGGCTGCCGGCCCTGTCCGCGGCCCTCACCCTGATCACGGCCTGCGGTGGCAGCGGGGCACCCGCCGCCACCGGCAGCGCGGCTCCGTCCGCCACGCCGGCGCACTCCGTCACGGCTACCCGGCCGGTCAGCCAGACCACGGCCCGGCCCCCGGCCATCGTGGCGGTAACGGCGCGCGGCGCGCTGGTCCTGCTCAGCCCGGCGACCGGGACGCCGGTCCGGACGCTGGTCCGCACCGGGGTGGTCGGCGAGGAGATCTCCGTGTCGGCGGACGGCAGGCTGATCTACTTCACCGGCGGCACGGCTGCGTGGACGACGTGTACTCGGTGGCGGCCAGCGGCGGGCAGCCGGTGCTGATCACCAGCGGCAGCCTGCCCGCGATCAGCCCGGACGGCACCGGCCTGGCCCTCGCCCGCCAGCCCGTGCTGGGCGCTGGATGCCCGGCACCGTCCGGCGACCCGTCGATGCAGTACAGCCTGGTGATCCGGACGCTCGGCACGGGCGTCGAGCACGTCTACCCGATGCTGCCCGCCGGCCAGTCCAGCGGGCTGCCCGCGCCCATCTCGCACCTGTCGTGGTCGGCGGACGGCTCCCGGCTGGCGGTGTCCATCGCGGCCATCCAGGACAACGAGGGCTGGCAGATCGTGCTGCTGGACACCGCGACCGCGCAGGACTACCTGGCCGGCACCGGCGACATCGCGGTGCCTGTCACCGGCCCGATGGCCGGGCGCAGCTACTGGCGGGAGGGCGTGTTCATGCCGGACGGCGAGCTGTTCGTCAGCCGCGCCTGCTGTGCCGGCGTGCCGGTCCGCAACGTCTCCAAGCGGATGTGGGAAGTGACCACGTCCGGGGTCCTGCGGCACCTGGTCGCCATCGGGTTTCCCGGCCTGGAGCACACCAGCCTGGCGGTGAGCCGGTCCGGGACGTGGCTGCTCTACCTGGCCGGGACCGCGCTGTACGTGTCGTACCGGGGGGCCCGGCCGCGCCAGCTGGGTGGCGGCCTGATCGCCGCCGCCTGGCTCTAGCGGCCCGCCCAGGCCGGCAGGTAGACGGTGCGCCCGCTGCGGAGGGCGTGGCGGGCCGCCGGGACCCGCGCCGCGGTGTGGGCCGGCATCCGGGCCTCCGCCTCGGCCCAGCTGACGAACTCGGCCGCGTCGAGTTCCTCCTCCTGCAGCCGGATGGCGCCCGGGTCGGTGACCGTGCCCCCGTCGAACAGGTAGCTGGTGATAGCCCGCGGGCGCTGCCCGCCGGGCGCCACCCAGTCCACCACCAGCAGGTCACCCGCGGGAATGTCCAGGCCCAGTTCCTCGGCCACCTCCCGGCTGGCGGCCACATGCGGCGGCTCGCCGTCCTCCACGATGCCGCCCGGGATGCTCCAGCCGTCGTCCCGGTAGTTGGGCTTGACCACGAGCAGCAGGCCGGCCCGGTCGGTGATGATCAGGCCGGCCGAGAGGTACGCGGTGGGCAGGCTGGCGAACCACTCCTGCGTGCTGAGCGTCTTTGCCACGGTGTGCACGCTACCCGCTGGCACCCGCGCGGCCTACTCCCGCCGTTTGGCCGCGAACATGGCCTGGTCGGCGGCGTGCAGCGCAGCCGCGGGCGGATCCCCCGGAGCGGCGAGGTGGCTGCCTATGCTCACCGGGACCTGGACCAGGCCGCCATGGATGAGGTGCGGGCGGCTGAGCGCGGCGCGGAGCCGTGCGACGAGCCCCGCAAGCGCCGGGCCGCTGACCCGGGGCACGATGACGGCGAATTCGTCGCCGCCCACCCGGGCCACGGTGTCCTGCGGCCGGACCTGTTCGCGCAGCCGGTGCGCGATCGATTGCAGCACCTCGTCGCCAGCGGCGTGGCCGTAGCGGTCATTGATCGGCTTGAACCCGTTCACATCGAGGTAGAGCAGGCCGACGCCGCTGCTGCCCGGCCGGGTGACCGGGCGGCCCATGGCCGCGTCCAGCCTGGCGTTCAGCCGCACGCGGTTGGCCAGGCCGGTGAGCGGGTCGTGGGCAGCCTGGTGAGCGAGTGCCTGCTCGGCCATCTTCCGCCGGGTGATGTTGACATGGGAGGTCACGGCGCCCGGGGAGGTAGCCGGGAGCGCGGTGATGCGGAGCAGGAACCAGCGGTTGACCGTCGCCGACGGGCACGGGTACTCCAGTTCCACCTGCACCGATTTCCCGTCGAGCACGGCGCGCAGGCCGTCGCCGGCCTGCCCGGCCTCCGGGCAGCCGGCCGCCGCCGAGCGGGCACATAGTTCCAGGTAGTTGACCCCCACCCCGGTGGTCTCGGGCCGGCCGCCGTTGTCCGCCGCGAACATCCGCCAGGCGCGGTTCACCAGCAGGATGTTCCCCACCTGATCCAGCACCGCGATGGCGTCGGGCAGGGCGTCGAGGACGGCGCCGGCCCGCACGTCGCTCACCGTGGCACCTCCCCGGTCCATCAACCTAGCGTAGCAACGCGTGACTTTAAGCAATAAGAGCTTTGCCTGGCGCGTGCCCTAGCGGCGATGCCGGGCCCGGGGTGCTGCTGGCACCGCCGCGGCTTCCACGTCCTTGCGGCTGACCGCCAGGTAGCCGACCAGGGCGATGATCACGACGGCGAGCAGCAGCGCCACTGTCCCGCGGCCCAGCCCCAGCCCGCCCTGCGCGTGCGTCACGCCCATCCAGTCCGCATAGGAGGCGCCCAGCGGCCGGGTCAGCACGTAGGCGGTCCAGAACGCCAGGATCGGGTTCAGCCCCAGCTTCCAGGCCACCGCGGGGACGGCGATCGCGGCCGTGAACATGATGCCCGAGGCGAGGAAGCCCAGGCCCACCGTGATCGCGGTCAGGTCACCCACGGCCGTGCCCAGCGCGAAGGTGGCGCACACCGCGGCCCAGTAGAACATCTCCCGGCGCGGCGTGGTGATGCTGTGGATGGACAGCGTGCCCTCCACCGCGTACCAGGTGATGAAGATCACAGTGAGCGCGATGGCGAAGAGCGCGCTGGATTCGGTGTACGGGACGCCGAGCTTGATGTGCAGCCCGTCGGCGCACATCGTGCCGAACACGGCGACCATGCTCACCGCGAACCAGTAGGTCCAGGCCTGGTAGCGGCGGGCCCGGGACTGCGCCACCATGGCGACGGCGAAGACCAGGCTGCCCACCGCGCCCGCGACCAGGGGCCCGTACCGGAAGGCGAGGAAGTCCGCCGCCGCCTCGCCCATCGCGGTGGTCAGGATCTTGATCACCCAGAACAGCGCCGTGATCTGCGGGACCTTGCTAGCCACATAACGCCCCGGGGCACTGAGCCGGGCCGACCGGAGCTGACGCGTCGCCACGCGGGCATCCTGCCACAGCCACATCAGCGGCACGCCGCCCTTTGCCGCCCCATGCCCCGCAGCCGGGCAAACCGGAACGCGGGCGGCCCGGCCCCCCGTCAGCTGCCCGGCCCCAGGTCAGCTGCCCGGCCCCAGGTCAGCTGCCCGGCCCCAGGTCAGGTGCCCGGCACCCGCCCCCGGATGTAGATGGGCGTGCCGTTGGCCTGGCTGACGTGCACCAGGTTGTGGAAGAAGCCGGCGATGTCCATCGGGATCCTGATGCAGCCGTGCGAGACAGCGTTCAGCGGCACCGGGACGTCGCCGTGAATGGCGTAGGCCCCGCCAATGAAGAACACCGGGTTGTACATGTATCCCAGCGGTACCTGCATCCACCCGCTGGCGAACCAGCGCGCCTGGTAGTTCCCGTCCGGGGTGACGGCCGGGCCGCAGGTGCCGCCGCCCGGGCACGGGTAATAGTAGCCCCCGCCGGGCGAGATGTGGCTGATCAGCTCGACCTGGCCATGCCGGTACAGGACCAGGTACCCGCGGGCCAGCCGGACCTCGATCCGCCAGGCGGGACCGTGGCGCAGGATCGGCACCGGCTGCTTCGGGTTAACCAGCGCGCGCTCCATGACGCCGCCGACGTCATCAGGGTTCACCGCGGTCTGGATGCCCTGGACCTCCTTGAATGCCCAGACCGCTTCCAGTGTGCTGTCACCGAACTGCCCATCCACCTGTCCTGGGTAGTAGTGCAGCGCGGCCAGCCGCCGCTGCAGGTGGCGCACCGCGGGACCGCGCATCCCGGGGGACAGCACGCCTTTCGGCGGCACGTACGCCGCCGCCGCGCGGGCCGCCGGGCGGGCCACCGAGGCGCCCGCCAGAGCGGACGGGCCGAGTACGGCCCCGCCCAGGGCCACGGCGGCCCCCAGGACGCCCAGCCAGGCCCGAACCCTTCGCCTCATGGCGGCTCCTCACCATCGCGGGTGCACTTACCCGAAGTGTTGACATTTCTCATGACGCCTAATCCCCCGCTCCGGTTGTCGGGTGCCGGGCCATCGTGACGCAGCAGGTAGAGTGCGCCTCGTGCCGTCAGGTAGCCCGCCGACAGCGATACCGGGGACACCCGCCGCCGCGTGGCTGCGCCAGCGGACCTCGCACTGGCGGGACTGGCCCGCCGGCCCGCTGCTGGCGGCGAAGCAGCGGTCCGGGACGCGGATCAGCGTGGTGATCCCGGCCCGGAACGAGCAGCGTACCGTCGGCCGGGTCGTCGCCGCGCTGCGCCAGGCACTGCTGGCCGGCGTGCCGCTGGTGGACGAGATCGTGGTGATCGACTCCGACTCCACCGATGCCACGGCCACGGTCGCGGCCCGGGCCGGCGCCACCGTGCACCGGGCCCGCGACATCGCCCCCGAGCTCGGCACCGTCCCCGGCAAGGGCGAGGCGCTCTGGAAGTCGCTGCTGGTCACCCACGGTGACCTGCTGGTCTTCGTGGACGCCGACCTGACCCGCTGGGGCCCGCACTTCGTCACCGGCCTGCTCGGCCCGCTGCTCACCGACCCGCAGGTGCTGCTGGCCAAGGGCTTCTACGAGCGGCTGCGCACGCATGACGACGGCTCTGCCTCGACCGAGGGCGGCCGGGTCACCGAACTGGTCGCCCGCCCGCTGCTCAGCCTGTGGTGGCCGGAACTCACCGGGGTGGTGCAGCCGCTGGCCGGCGAGTGGGCGGCCCGCCGGGACCTGATGGAGTCACTGCCCATCCCGGTCGGCTACGGCGTCGAACTGTCCACCCTGCTGGACACCACGGCCCGGTACGGCCTGGACGCGCTGGCCCAGGTGGATCTCGGCTCCCGGGCGCATAAGCACCAGGCCGACCATGACCTGGCCCTGATGGCCGCGGAACTGCTCCTGGTCGCCGAGGCCCGGCGCGGCGCCGCTCCGCCGCCGGCCCGCCCGGAGCTGCACCAGTTCACCCGGGTCGGCGGGGTGGCCACCCCGCGGCGCCGGCCGGTCCCGGCACGGGAACGCCCGCCCGCCGCATCGGTGCGGCCGGGCCCGCGCCCGCCCAGGCCGGCGCCTTAGCATGCCTAACGAAGCACCTCAGCGCGTGCTGCGGCTGGGAAAGCATTCCTTCCCCCCGCAGCAGCGGCTGATCATGGCCATCGTGAACCGGACCCCGGACTCGTTCTACGACCGCGGGGCGACCTGGGATGAGTCCGCGGCCATGGACCGGGTGCACGCGGTGGCCGCCGAGGGGGCCGACATCCTGGACATCGGCGGGGTGGCCGCCGCGCCGGGGGCCACGGTGGACGTGGCCGAGGAGATCCGCCGCACCGTCCCGTTCGTGGCCGCGGTCCGCGCCGCCTACCCGGACCTGGTGATCAGCGTGGACACCTGGCGGCACGAGGTGGCCCGGGAGGCCTGCCTGGCCAGCGCCGGCCTGCTCAACGACACCTGGGGCGGCCCGGACCCGCTGCTGGCCGGGGTGGCCGCCGAGTTCGGCGCCGGCCTGGTGTGCGCGCACGCCGGGAACCTGGCCCCGCGCACCCGCCCGTTCCGGGTGGCCTACCCGGACGTGCTGGCCGACGTGCTGGACCGCACGCTGGCCCTGGCGTCCCGCGCGGTGGCCGCCGGGGTGGACCCGGCCCGGATCCTCATCGACGCGGCCCATGACTTCGGCAAGAACACCTGGCAGTCCCTGGAGATCACCCGGCGGCTCGGCGAGATGACCGCCACCGGCTGGCCGGTGCTGGTGTCCCTGTCCAACAAGGACTTCGTCGGGGAGACCCTGGACGTGCCGCCCGCCGGGCGGCTGACCGGGACGCTGGCCGCCACGGCCATCTGCGCCTGGCATGGCGCCCGGGTGTTCCGGGCCCACCAGGTGCGGGAAACCCGTGAGGTGCTGGCGATGGTGTCGGCGATCGCGGGCGAGCAGCCGCCCGCCCGCGCCGTCCGCGGGCTGGCCTGAATGACCGGTGCGCCGTGATCGTTGCCGTCGCGCTCTGCCCGTGGCCGCCGCTGCTGGTCCGCGAGCTGACCGGGGCCGACCCCGTGCTGCCGGAGTTGCGCGCGGCCTGTGACACGGCGGTCGCCGCGGCGCTGGCCGCCCGGCCGGAGGTGGTCGTGGTGGCCGGGCCGGGGCCGGCCACCGGGCGCCTCCCGGCGGACGGGCGGCTGGACGTGGCCGCATTCGGCGGCCTGCCCGGGGACTCCGCGGCGGCCACCCGCCCGGCCCTGCCGCCCGCCCCCGGGATGGGGGCCTACCTGCTGGACCGGGCCGGCTACTCCGGCCCGCGGGTGATCTGGTCGGTGAGCGAGGACGAGCCGCCGGATGCCTGCGCGCGGCTGGGCGCTGACCTGGCTGGCACTGGGCTGGCTGGCACTGGGCTGGCTGGCACTGGGCTGGCTGGCACTGGGCTGGCTGGCACTGGGCTGGCTGGCACTGGGCTGGCTGGCACTGGGCTGGCTGGCACTGGGCTGGCGGCACTGGGCTGGCCCGCACTGCGGAGCGGACCGCCCTGCTGGTGCTGGGTGACGGCAGCGCCCGCCGCGGCCCGAAGGCCCCCGGTCACTTCGACGAGCGGGCCGCCGCCTTCGACGCCGCCGTGGAGAAGGCGGTGCGGGCCGGTGACCTGCGCGCGCTGCTGGACCTCGACCCGGCGCTGGCCCGGGACCTGATGGCCACCGGGCGGCAGGCCTGGCAGGTGCTCGCGGGCGCGCTGCGCGCCGGGGCGCGGCCGGAAGGCGCGCGGGGCGGGCCCGCTGCCCTCGCCGTGGACGTGCAGTACGCCGGGGATCCGTTCGGCGTGAAGTATCTCGTGGCCAGCCTGGTGCCGTCACTCCCCGGGGATGGCACTCGCCGCTGACCCGCGGGTGACCCCGCCGCCCCCGGTGAGCCGGGCCGCGATGACCACCGGGATGACGGTGAGCAGGAGCACCGCGACCACCACCACGTTCACCTCAGGTAGCTGCTGGCCGAGCCGGATCGCTCCGAAGATCCACAGCGGCAGGGTGTTCTGCGCGCCGGCCGTGAACGTGGTCACGATGACCTCGTCAAAAGACAGCGCGAAGGCCAGCAGGGCTCCGGAGACAAGTGCGGTGGACAGCATCGGCAGGGTCACCGTGCGGAACGCGAAGAACCCGTGCGCGCCCAGGTCCGCGGACGCCTCGTACATCGACCCGGACATCCGGCGCAGCCGCGCCAGCACGTTGTTGTACACCACCACGATGCAGAACGTGGCGTGCCCGATGATGATGGTCAGCAGGGACAGGCTGATCCCGGCGAAGCTGAACGCCGAGTTCAGTGCGATCCCGGTGATGATCCCGGGCAGCGCCAGCGGCAGTACCAGCAGCAGGGACAGCCCCTCCCGGCCGAAGAAGGCGAACCGGTGCACCCCGAACGCGGCCGCCGAGCCGAGCAGCAGCGCGATCACGGTCGCCGCCACCGCGGCCTTCAGCGACAGCACCAGGGCCGCCCGGACCTGCGGGTCGTGCCAGGCGACCGAGAACCATTTCGTGCTGAACCCGTGGATCGGCCAGGTCTGGATGATCGACGAGTTGAACGCGTACACGCAGATGATCACGATGGGCACGAACAGGAACAGCAGTACCCCGGCCACCCAGATGCGCAGCCCGATGCGGGCCAGCCGCCCCTCCATCACAGCGACTCGAACGCGCCGAGGAGCCGCGCGCCGAGCAGGTAGACGATCATGATCACGATGGGCACCACGGCCAGGGCCGCGGCGAACGGCAGGTTGTTCGCGGTGCCCAGGTTCGAGTAGATGACGTTGCCGATGAAGTTGGAGTTCGCCCCGCCGATCAGCAGCGGCGTGATGAAGTCGCCCAGGGTCAGCGAGAAGGTGAAGATCGAGCCGGCCACCACGCCGGGCAGCGCCAGTGGCAGCAGCACGCTGCGCAGCGTCCGCCAGTTCCGCGCGCCGAGGTCGCCGGACGCCTCCAGCAGCGAATCCGGGATCCGCTCCAGCGCCGCGTACACCGGGACGATCATGAACGGCAGCCAGATGTAGGAGAACACCAGCCACATCGCGGTGTTCGTGTAGCCGATGTTCACCGCCCCGACGCCGATCTTGGTGAAGAACCAGCTGAGCGTGCCGCCCTTCTGCAGGATCACGATCCAGGCGTAGACCCGGGCCAGGTAGCTGGCCCACAGCGGCAGCAGCACCGCGGTGAACAGCACCTGGCGGCCGCGGGGGCTGGCGACCCGGGCCATGTAGTAGGCGAACGGGAAGGCCAGCACCGCGTCGGTCACCGTGACCAGCGCGGCCATCCCGACGGTGCGGCCGATGATGGTCAGGTAGGTGCTGGTGAACAGCTGCCTGAAGTTGGCCAGCGTCCACGAGTGCACCAGCGCGTTGGTGAACGGGTTGACCGTCCAGAAGGCGGTGATCAGCATCACCGCGAGCGACGCCAGGTAGATGACGAGGAACCAGGCCAGCGGCGGCGTGAGCGTGAGCGTGCCGCGCAGCCAGCCCCGCCGCCACAGTGCGGCGGACAGCCGGGCCGAGCCGGTGCCGGACGGGCGGGCCGGAGGCCGGCCGGGGGCAGCGCCCCCCGGCCGGCCTTCCTCCGCGACGGTCGAAGTCATGCCGCGCTAACCGGTGATCTGGGTCCAGGCGGTCACCCACTGCTGGAACGGCACGCAGTCGCTGCGGCCGTTCCCGCACTGGGCCAGCGGCGTCTTCCAGAACTTGATCGTGTTGAAATAGGACTCCGGCGCGTCCGCGTGGTACGCGGCGCACGATCCCTTCTGGATCGTGTTCATGATCGGGCAGGCCAGCTTGTTCGCCGGGGTCTCACCGAAGTAGTCGGCCTGCTGCGCCTGCACCGTGGGCGTGGTCACCCACTGCATCCACTTGTAGGCGCAGTTCGGGTGCGGCGCATGGGTGGCCAGCATCCAGGTGTCGGCCCAGCCGGTCGCGCCCTGGCTGGGGATCGTGTCGGCGACCTTCTGGCCCGCGGCGACCAGGGTGTTCGTCTGGTACGGCCACGCGGCGCCGACCACCGTGGTGCCGCTGGAGAACAGCGAGATCTCCTGCGAGGCCAGGTCCCAGTACTTCTTGATCAGCGGGTGCTCCTGCTTGAGCAGGGCGACCGCCGCGCTGAACTGGCTCTGGGTCAGCTCGTAAGGGTCGGTGATGCCCAGGCTGGGCTGTGTCTTGGACAGGTACAGCGCCGCGTCCGCGATCTGGATCGGGTTGTTCGGCACCGTGATCTGGCCGGAGTACTTCTTGTTGTAGAGCACCGACCAGGAGGTGGGCGCGGCCGGGAACGCCTTCGTGGAATAGAGCAGCACGTTCGGCCCGAACTCGTAGGACACGCCGTAGTGCTTGCCGCCGATGGTGTTGAACGGCGGCGACTGCAGGAACGGGTGGAAGTCCTTCCAGGACGGGATCAGGCTGATGTTGATGGGCTTGACGTCGCCGCCGTAGATGAGCCGCAGGTCGGCGTCACCGGACGCGGAGACCAGGTCGTACTGCCCGCCGCCGCCGTTCGCCATCAGCGACACCATCTCGCTGGAGGACCCGGCGTACTTGACGCTCACCTGGCACCCGGTCGCCTGCTCGTACGGCTTGACCCATTGCGGCTGGGCGTAGCCCTCCCAGGCGATCAGGTTCAGCTTGCCCTCGGTCTTGCCGACCGAGGACGGCACGGGCGTGCCCGCCTGCGGCGCGGTCAGGCCGGCCGTGGCGCCGCCGGCCGAGCTGCCGCTCCCTGAGCTGCTGCCTGAACCGCTGCTGGACGACCCGCAGCCTGCGATGAGCACCGTGGCCGACACGGCGGCCAGCAGGGCGCCACCCGGCATCCATCTCCGTATCACTGTTCCTCCTGCTCCCCCCGGGCGGCCGCGGGCCGGCCGGTGATCTCATAGGTCTGCTCGTCCCGCCAGGTGACCCGGACGGCGGTGCCGCGCGCGGCCCGCGCCTCGGCCGCAGCGCTGTCCAGGTTCTGCCGGACCGCGGTGAGCCGGCCGCCGTCGGCCAGCTCCACCAGGTAGCGGGTGACCATGCCGAGGTAGACGACGTCGTCGATCCGGCCCTCCTCGACATGGCTGCCGGCCGGCGGCTGCTCGTCCGCGCCGAGCAGCCGGATCTTCTCCGGCCGGATGGTGAAATGGCGGCCGTCCCGCTCCAGCAGGTTGGACACGCCGATGAAGCCGGCCACGAAGTCCGTGGCCGGCTGCTCGTAGACCTCGACCGGGCTGCCGAGCTGCTCGATCCGGCCGGAGTTGAACACGGCCAGCCGGTCGCTCATGGTGAGCGCCTCCTCCTGGTCGTGCGTCACGTAGACGAAAGTGATGCCGACCTCGCGCTGGATCCGCTTGAGTTCCAGCTGCATCTCCTGGCGCAGCTTCGCGTCCAGCGCGCCCAGCGGCTCGTCCAGCAGCAGCACCTCGGGCTCGTTGACGATGGCCCGGGCCAGCGCCACCCGCTGCCGCTGGCCACCGGACAGCTGCACGGGCTTGCGCCCGGACAGGCCGGACAGCCGCACCATGTCCAGCGCGGCCTGCGCCCGGCGGCGCCGCTCCGGGCGCGGCACCCGTCTCACCCGGAGCCCGTAGCCCACGTTGTCGAGCACGCTCATGTGCGGGAACAGCGCGTAGTCCTGGAACACCGTGTTGACGTCCCGGGCGTAGGGAGGCTGGCGGGTCACGTCCGTCCCGGCCAGCTCGATCCGGCCCGAGTCCGGCCGCTCGAAGCCGGCGATCAGCCGGAGCAGCGTCGTCTTGCCCGAGCCGGACGGTCCGAGCATGGTGAAGAACTCGCCCTCGGCGATCTCCAGATCGACCCCGTCCACCGCGACGACCTGTCCGAATGCCTTGCGCAGCGCGCTGAGCCGGACCGCGGCCCGGGAGCCGGGCGGCTGGGCCGGGGCCGTCTTCAGTACCGCCGCTTCGTCCTGCATATCCCCTGCCATCCACTTCCGCGCGGCGACCGTTTCCGTAACATACAGTCATAGAGGTTTAGCCTGTCAAGATCGGTATACATGACTGGACCCATGCCGTGACCAGCTCGTTGCCCACCTTCCGGGCGCGGACCCTGTTCGCGCCGCTGGAGGCTGATGGCCGGGCCGCCGCGGTGGCCCGGCGGCTGGCCCAGGCGATCAGCCTGGGCCTGCTGCTCGACGGCGAGCGGCTGCCCGCCGAGAGCCAGCTGGCGGTGCAGTTCGGCGTGTCTCCGGTCACCCTGCGCGAGGCGCTGGCGTCGCTCCGCGAGCTGGGCCTGATCGAAACCCGCCGCGGCCGGGGCGGCGGGTCCTTCATCCGGGCGCCGGGCGAGGCCCGTCACGCCGATCTGCGGGACCGGATGGCCGGGATGTCCCTGCATGAGCTGCGGGACATCTGTGATCACCGGGCGGCGGTGGCCGGCGCGGCGGCCCGGCTGGCCGCCGAGCGGGCCCTGCCCGCTGACGTGGCCGCCCTCCGCGAGCATGCCGGGCGTCTGGCCGCCGCGGCCACGCTGACCGAGCGGCGGCGGGCGGACGCGCGGTTCCACGTCGAGGTGGCGGCGGCCGCGCAGTCCCCCCGGCTGACCCGGGAGGAGATGAAGCTGTGGTCCGAGGTCGGCGACCTGGTATGGCTGCCGGTCACCGCGGACCAGCCTGACGTCCTCGCGGCCGAGCACGCGGCCCTGGTCACGGCCATCGAGCGGCAGGAAATCGCCCGGGCCCGCGAGCTGGCCGAGCGGCACGTCCAGGCGGAAGCCGACCGGCTGCTCGGCTTGCGGCTGGGGCTGACCGGGCCATGACCGCGCCGGCCCAGCGGTGTGCGGCCCTGCTCCGCGGGGTGAGCGCGCGGATCGGGGACGTGCGCCGTGGCGTGCAGGCGATCGGCACGGCCGCCGAGTCCATCGCCGGCCAGGCCCGGGCGGCCGGGCAGCCGCTCCGCCGGGAGGACCTCGCCGCCCTGCGGCCGCTGGCCGCCGCGGTGCTGCGCGAGCACGCCAGCCTGGCCGCCGGGGCGGGCCTGGTGCTGGCCCCCGGCGTGGTGGCCGACGCGCCGCGGTGCATCGCCTGGTGGTGGGCAGATCAGCAGGCCAGGATCGTGCCGCTGCACGTGGACACCGATCCTTCGTCCGCGGAGTACTACGACTACACCAGCACCGAGTGGTACCGCGAGCCGCAGCGCACCGGCCGGGCCGCGGTGGCCGGGCCGTACGTGGACTTCATCTGCACCCGGGAGTACACCTTCACCCTGGCCGTCCCGGTCCGCTGCGGCGGGCGGTTCATCGGGGTGGCCGGGGCGGACATGCTGGCCGCCCGGGTGGAGCGGCTGGTAATGCCGGAACTGGCCAGGATCGGGCAGGCCGCGGTGCTCACCACCGGGCAGGGCCGGGTGATCGCGTCCAACACGGCCAGCATCCCGCCGGGCAGCGCGGTCCCCGCCGGGGCCGGCGCTGCCGGGGCCGGCGCCGCCGGCGCCGGGCATGGCAGCGGCCTGCTGCCGTGGACCGTCCTGCGCCTGCCTGGGTAGACGGGTGTCCAGCTTGTGCGGATAGCGCCGCCCCGCGGCACTTAACCGGGCTGCTGGGGGGTACTGTCCGGCAATGAACGCGGTGCAGAAGCGGATCGCCCAGGCCGACCGGGTCCAGCAGTCCCGGCCCTGGCTGGCCTTCCCGGTGGCGGTCTACAAGAAGTTCGGCGATGATCAGGCGGGCAACCTGGCCGCGCTCATCGCCTACTACGGCTTCGCGGCGCTGTTCCCGCTGCTGCTGGTCCTGGTGACTGTGCTGGACATCGTGCTCGCCCACAACGAGCACCTGCGCAAGCAGGTGCTCAGCTCCGCGTTCGGCCAGGTCCCGGTGATCGGGCCGCAGCTGGAGAACAACGTGCATTCGATGACCCAGACCGGGCCGGCCCTGGCCATCGGGCTGATCCTCACCTTCCTCGGTGCCCGTGGCGTGGCGGGCGCGGCGCAGAACGCGATGAACACCGTGTGGGGCGTCCCGCTGGTCCGCCGCCCCGGCTTCCCGTGGTCGTTCCTCCGCGACATCGGCCTGATCCTGGTGGTCG
Source organism: uncultured Actinomycetes bacterium (assembly GCA_963829725.1). Lineage (GTDB taxonomy): Bacteria > Actinomycetota > Actinomycetes > Streptosporangiales > Streptosporangiaceae > RYN-230. Next base: position 365,554 of record CAWHJW010000010.1, read on the forward strand.
GCATCGGGGTCATCGCCACCACGCTGCTGTCCGGCCTGGTCGGCAGCGCCAGCCTGCTGACCGGGACCGGCGCGCAGGCCGGCAAGGTGGCCGCGGCCCTGATCCTGAACGCCGGCGTGTTCTGGCTGGCCTTCCGGCTGGCCACCGCCCACGAGATCGGCATGCGCCAGATGCTGCCCAGCGCGGTGCTGACCGCCATCGTGTGGACCATCCTGCAGCTGCTCGGCACGTACCTGATCGGCCGCACCCAGCACAGCTCGGCCGTCTACGGCGTGTTCGCGGTGGTGCTGGGCCTGCTCGCCTGGCTGTACCTGGCCGCCCAGCTCACCCTGTACGCGGTGGAGCTGAACGTGGTCGCGGTGCGGCGGCTGTGGCCGCGCAGCCTGGCCCCGCCGCCGCTCACCGACAAGGACCGGGAGGCCTACGACATGTACGCCAAGATGGAGAAGCGCCGCCCGGAGCAGCACATCGACAGCCACATCACCGAAACCCCCCAGGGTCAGGCCTAACGGCGAACCCCAGGGGCAGGGCTAACGGCCGGGCAGCCGCCAGAGCAGCACGCCCCCGGCCCGGCGCGGCGCCTGGCGCGCCAGTTGCCGGACGAATCCGGCCAGCGCCGGGGCGGCCCCGGGGCCGAGCACGATCGCGGTGGCCCGCCAGTAGCTCATCGCCTGCCAGAACTCGGCGCGCAGCTGCGGGGTGACCGCGGGCGCCGCGCCGCCCTGGCCGACCTGGATCAGGGTGGCGGCGACCGGCAGCGGCCCGGGCCCGCCGATGTAGGCCTGGCCGCCCGGCGCCGGGCCGATGAAGTACCCGCCCGGCATCCGGAACGCCATGCCGGCCGCGGCCTGCCAGGTGAGCGGGACCGTGTCGGTGGCGGTCGGGTAGGGCAGCACGAGCACCGTGGACCCGGCGGGCAGCCAGCGGCCGACGGCGGCGAAGAACGACGGCACCGGGGCCTGGGGGGTGACCGGGTAAGGCCGCGGGACCAGCGGGGCCAGGCACACCGCGGCGAGCACCGCGGCCAGCGCCCGGGCGGCTGCCCCGCCGGCCCCGGCCATCCAGTCCACGGCCAGCGCCAGCAGCCCGGCCGCGGCCAGCGCGACGACGAACGCGAACCGGTCCGGCAGCGCGTTGCCGAACAGCGGCCAGTGCTCGGCGATCCCCCACGGCAGCCGCACCCCGGTCTGGCGGCCGCCGTCCAGCAGCGTGCCGCCCAGCGAGAACACGGCGAACACCAGCCCGGTGCCGAGCAGCACCCGGGCCCGCCAGTCGCCGATCCGCAGCAGCCCCGTGGTCACGGCCACGGCCAGCAGCGGGATCCCCAGGTAGGCCAGGTACTCGGCCGGGCCGCCGCCGTACCCGGCGGCGAACGCCGAACTGCCCGCGGTGGACAGCCAGAACATGTGCGAGGGCAGGTAGAAGCCACGCAGGTCGGCTTCGAAGTAGGACAGGGTGAACGGGCTGCCGTGCTGGTGCAGCGGGCCCCACAGCTGGAGCCACAGGGCCGCGCCGGACAGCACCGCGAAGACGCCGAGCGCGACGCCCAGCCCGCGGGCCAGCCGGGCCGCCCCGGCCGCCGTGATCTGCCGGGGCGCGGTGACGGCCAGCAGCACCAGGGCGATCGCGATGGCCAGCCCGGCCTGGAACAGCACCTCCTCGGAGGTGAACAGCTCGGCCGTGGCCAGCAGGCCGAGCGCGATACCGCCGGTCAGCACCCGGCGCCGCCCGGCGGCCAGGTCATAGGTGATCACCATCATGAGCGGCATCAGCGCGATCAGCGCCAGGTTGAGGTGCCCCAGGCCCGCGGCCAGCACGGCCGGGGAGAAGCCGAAGGCCAGCGCCGCCGCGGCCGCCGCCCAGTCCCGGGCGGCGAACCGGCGCATCAGCGGGAACGCGCACACCGGCCCGGCCGCGAGGCCGGCGATGAACGCCACGTTGTAGGCGGCCAGCGGTCCGGCCAGCAGGGTGACCGGGGCCAGCAGCAGGGCCGGGAACAGCAGCGAGGTGTGCCACATGGCGTTGACGCCGACCGGCGCGTTCATCGTGGTGAAGTACAGCGGGTTGCGCCCGTGCAGCACCGCCTGCGGGCCGTGCTCCAGGTACCACTCGAACAGGCGGACGTCGTCCGGGTTCCCGGCGATCATCCGCTGCCCCAGGCCGCCGAGCAGGTGCCAGGTCAGGTACAGCGCGATGAGCAGGGAGACCGCGGCCAGCGCCAGGTAGGGCGCCACCCCGCGGGGGAAGCGCCCCGGCAGCCACGCCAGGAGCCCGGCCGGCCCGCTCGCGGGCACGGCAACGGCGTCGGCCATCTCCACCTGCCTAGTGTCCCGCTGGGCAGGTGCGGGGTCAGCCATCTACATGAATGGGACGGCCAGTCACCCGATGACGTGAATGTTGCCGTCACGCGGTTTCATGGCCCGCGGCTGCCTCCGCCTGGCGGCGGAGGCGCTCGCGCTGCGGGCGGACGGTGTACTTCGGGTCGCGGGCCGAGGCCATGCCCGCCTCGAAGATGCCGAACCTGGTCAGCGCGGAGGAGGCGACCAGCGCGGCGCCGGACAGCATGGTCGCGGTCCGGCTCCGGCCCGCCAGGATCGCCCCGGCCAGGCCGGCCGCGGTGAGGATCTCGGCCACCTCCATCAGCTTCCCCGGCCGGCCTTCCTGGTACGGCTCGGCGGTCTCGCCCAGCCGGCGCAGCAGCAGGCTCTTTGCGGTCAGCTCGGTGGCGGCGCCCAGCACCGCGAACCGGATGGCCTGCCCGGCGTCCTCGGTGGGGACCGCCATCATGCCCAGTCCGCCCGCGGCGCTGGCGGCGGACCCGGCGAACAGGTACGGCATCTCACGGTGCGCCTCATGCCAGGCGGGTACCGCGGTGTTGCAGATCAGCGCGGCGGTGTACGTGCAGATGGCCGGGCCCACGATAGCCGCGCCGGCGGTGGCGGCGGCGCCGGCCCTGGGCAGCCGGCCGGTCACCGCACAGGCGGCCGCGGCCGCGGACGCCCCGCCGAACGCGGAGATCAGCCAGGAGCCGACGCTCATCGGGGAGGTGACCTTGACGACCCGCAGCATGTTCACGAAGCGCTCCGGGCGGCCGAGGTCGGCCACCAGAGCCACCCCGGACAGCCCGATGGCCCCGGCCGCGGCGATCTTTGACGCCTTGGCCTGCCGGTGGTTGCCGGCCGCCTGGGCGAACCCGGCCAGCACCGAGGAGGCACCGGCCAGCCCGCCGAAGAACAGGTAACCGGCCACCTCCGGGGCCCGCCAGACCGGCGCCTTGATGATCGGCTTGCCGTAGTAGGAGTCCGGCCGGGCCCGCGGCACCACGAGTTGCTCGCCACCCCGGCTGCCACGGCCCGGGCGGCCGCCGCGCCGGCCGTTCCCGCTCATGGGCGCAGGTCCCGGCGCAGCGAGGCGACCAGGCCGCCGACCAGCAGGGCGCCCGCCGCGGCGGCCACGTGCCGCCACATCCGGGGCAGGTCCCGCGTGGTCACCACCGGGTCCGGCGGCAGCCCGTACACCTCCGGCTCGTCCAGCAGCAGGAAGAACGCGCCGCCGCCGCCGATGCCGTCGTCGGGGTCCTCGAGGTAGAGCCGGGCCCCGGGCTCCCCCGCCTCGTGCAGCTCGCCGACCCGCAGCTGGGCCCGCTCACGCAGCTCGTCCACCGGACCGAACTGGATCGACTGGGTGGGGCAGGCCTTGGCGCAGGCCGGCTCCAGCCCGTCGCCGATCCGGTCGTAGCACAGCGTGCACTTCCAGGCCCGGCCGTCACCCTCGCGCCGGTCGATGACCCCGAACGGGCAGGCGGGCACGCAGTATCCGCAGCCGTTGCAGACGTCCGGCTGGACCACGACCGTGCCGAACTCGGTCCGCATCAGCGCGCCCGTCGGGCAGACATCCAGGCACGCGGACTCGGTGCAGTGCTTGCACACGTTGCTGGACATGAGCCAGCGGGAGCCGTCCGCCTGGAACTCGCCCAGCACCGAGCCGGTGAGCGCCGAGCCGCCAGAGCCGGCCGGGAGCGCGTCCCCCGGGCGCTTGATCTGCTCGATGAACGCGACGTGCCGCCAGGTGGAGGCGCCCAGCCCGCCGGTGTTGTCGTAGGACATGCCGAGCAGGTTCAGCCCGTCCTCCGGGACCTCGTTCCATGTCTTGCAGGCCACCTCGCAGGCCTTGCAGCCGATGCACACCGAGGTGTCGGTGAAGAACCCCATCCGGGGCGGGTGGTCCGCATAACCGGCGCGGGCCGCCGGATCCGCCGGCGGGGCGTAGTGAGCCGCGGCGGACGGGTTCCGTTGCGGATCATCTGACTGCGAAGTTGCCGGTGCGGTCATGCCTGCGTCCCAGTCTCATCGGTGATGCCGGCCCGCTGCTGGTAGGAACGGATCAGGTCGCGCAGCGCCGGCCCGCGCGGGCGGCGGCCGGGCTGGATGTCGACGGCCATCGCCTTGACCTCCTGGATGTGCACGTTCGGGTCCAGGGCCAGATGGGACAGCTCGTTGGCCGCGTCCCCCGTGGTCAGGCCGTTGGGACCCCAGTGCCAGGGCAGGCCGACCTGATGCACCGCCCGGCCGCCTGCGCGCAGCGGCTTCATCCGGCGGGTGACCATCACCCGCGCCTCGATCGCGTTGCGCGCGGTGATGATCGTCGCCCAGCCCATGTGTTCCAGGTGCCGCTCGGCGGCCAGTTCCGGTGACACCTCGCAGAAGAACGCGGGCTGCAGTTCGGCCAGGTACGGCAGGAAGCGCGACATGCCGCCCGCCGTGTGGTGCTCGGTGAGCCGGTACGTGGTGGTCACGTACGGGAAGATGTCGGACCCGGGCTCGGCGCCGCTGGGCTGGAACCGGTCCTGCGGGTGCGCGAGGATCTCGCGGACCGGGTTGTGCTGCTGGCGGTAGAGCAGGTTGGGCAGCGGGGATTCCTGCGGCTCGTAGTGCGCGGGCAGCGGGCCGTCCACCAGGCCGGCCGGGGTGAACAGCCAGGCCTTGCCGTCCGCCTGCATGATGAACGGGTCGATGCCGGAGATCGCCGCCACGCCGGTCGCGCCGTCCGGCGGCCGGTAGGACGGCGCCCGGTCGGCGACGAAGTCCGGGATGTCGTGCCCGGTCCACTTGCCGTTCTCCTCGTCCCACCAGACCAGCGCCTTGCGCTCGCTCCACGGCTTGCCGTCCGGGTCGGCCGAGGCCCGGTTGTAGAGCACCCGGCGGTTGGCCGGCCAGGCCCAGCCCCACTCGTTGGCGACCCAGTTCTGCTCCCGGCCGGGCTTGCGGCGGGCGGCCTGGTTGACCCCGTCCGCGCGGACACCGCAGTAGATCCAGCAGCCGGCGCTGGTCGAGCCGTCGGATTTCAGCTGGGTGTACGACGAGGCCGGCTTGCCGTCGGCGCCGTATCCGTTGATCTCGGCCAGCACCGCGTCGGCGTCCGGCTCGCCCAGCGGGCCCCTGGTGGGGTAGTCCCAGGTCAGGTCGAGGACCGGCTGGTCCATCGCGACGGCTTCCGCCACGCCCAGCACCGTCTGGCCGGCCGCGGCCCGCCGCTGCGCCGCGGCGGCCAGCTTCTCCCGGATGCGCCGTCCCAGGTGGTAGGTGAACCACAGGTCGCTGCGCGCGTCCCCGGCCGGCTCGACCGCGGTGTGGTGCCACTGCAGCATCCGCTGGGTGTTGGTGAAACTGCCGCTCTTCTCGGTGTGCGCCGCGGCGGGCATGAAGAACACCTCGGTCCCGATGTCCTCGGTGCGCATCTCCCCGGTCTCGATCTCCGGGCCGCTGCGCCAGAATGTGGCGCTCTCGATCATCACCAGGTCGCGGACCACCAGCCAGTCCAGGTTGGCCAGGCCCATCCGCTGCATCCGCGCGTTAGCCGAGCCGACCGCCGGGTTCTGGCCGAGCAGGAAGTATCCCGTGCAGGTTCCTGCCAGCTGGGCCAGCACCGTCTCGTAGGTGCTGTGGCTGCCGGTCAGCCGGGGCAGGTAGTCGTAGCAGAAGTCGTTGTCCGCCGTGGCCGCGTCGCCCCACCACGCCTTCAGCAGGCTGACCAGGTAGTCGCGGGTGTTGGCCCAGAACCCGTTCTGCACGCTCTCGTCCTGCACGTAGCTGTCCAGGTCATCGTCGCCGTGCGCGAACGGCATCGGCAGGTAGCCGGGCAGCAGGTCGAACAGGGTCGGGATGTCGGTGGAGCCCTGGATCGAGGCATGCCCGCGCAGGGCCAGGATGCCGCCGCCGGGACGGCCCATGTTGCCGAGCAGCGCCTGCAGGATGGCAGCGGTGCGGATGTACTGCACGCCCACGGTGTGCTGGGTCCAGCCCAGGCTGTACACGAACGCGGTGGTCCGGTCCCGGCCGGAGTTCTCCGTGATGAGCCGCGCCACCTGGAGGAACTGCTCCTCGGGCACCCCGGCGACCGCGGCGACCACGTCGGGCGTGTACCGGGCGAAATGCCGCTTGAGGATCTGGAACACGCAGCGCGGGTGCTGCAGCGTGTCGTCGGTGTCCGGGTCGGGATGGGCGGCGGCGCCGCCGGAACCGTGCGCCTCGCCGCGGGCCGCCTGGCGGACCTGCCGCTTGCGGCCCGGCTCCATGCCCCGGGCGCCGCTGGCCGGTGCCACCTCGCCGCCCTGGTAAGCCCAGGTCTCCGCGTCGTAGACCCGGTTCTCGGCGTCGAATCCCGAGAACAGCCCGTCGAGGTCCTCGGTGTCCGCGAAGCCCTCGGTGATGATCACCGGGGCGTTCGTGTAGGCACGCACGTACTCGTCGAAGTACTTCTCGTTCTGCAGCACGTAGTTGATCAGGCCGCCGACGAACGCGATGTCCGCCCCGGCCCGGATCGGCACGTGCAGGTTGGCCACCGCGCTGGTCCGGCTGAACCGCGGGTCGACATGGATGATCGTCGCGCCGCGCTTCTTGGCCTCCATGACCCACTGGAAACCGACCGGGTGGGCCTCGGCCATGTTCGAGCCCTCAATGAGGATGCAGTCGGCGTTGGCCAGGTCCTGCTGGAATGTGGTCGCGCCGCCGCGCCCGAAGCTAGTCCCCAGACCGGGGACGGTGGAGGAGTGTCAAATCCGCGCCTGGTTCTCGATCTGGATAGCGCCGAGCGCGGTGAACAGCTTCTTGATCAGGTAGTTCTCTTCGTTGTCCAGGGTCGCGCCGCCCAGGCTGGCGAAGCCCATGGTGCGCCGGGTGCGCCGCCCCTGATGCTCCTCCTGCCAGCCCTTCCGGCGGGCCTCGATGACCCGGTCGGCGATCATGTCCATCGCCGTGTCCAGGTCCAGGTCCTCCCAGCCGGTGCCGCCGGGCCGGCGGTAGCGCACCTGGTACTGCCGGGCCTCCCCGGTGGTCAGCTGCAGGCTGGCCGAGCCCTTCGGGCACAGGCGGCCGCGGCTGACCGGCGAGTCGGGGTCCCCCTCGATCTGGGTGACCTTCCCGCCGGAGACGTAGACGTCCTGCCCGCAGCCGACCGCGCAGTAAGGGCAGACCGACTTGACCACCTGGTCCGCGGTGGCGGTCCGCGGCGTGAGCCGCGCGGTCGCCCCGCTCTTCGCGGCCGCCCCCAGCCCGAGGCGGTCACCCCCGGTCAGCTGCCGGTAGACCGGCCAGGACTCGATCCAGGTTCGCGCGCCCATAGAGGACATATCCTTACCGCCCGGTGGCCCGCTTGTACAGCGCCGCCACGACTGCCCCTACCGGTCCGCGTAGGACACCGAGGCCGTGTAGCCGCCCTGGTGGTACCCCCCGATGATACCGAGAATCGTGCCGAGGCCTGTGACGGGGCTCACATCGGCCAGCAGCGCGCTGCCGCTGGTGCCGGTGGCGAACCCGTCGCAGTCGAATTCCAGCCGGACAGCGCCGGACGGCGCCGCCTCGTTGAGGCAGGAGACCGGGGCCCCGGCGTTGTCCGGATAGCCGGTGACCCGGACCCGCTGCCGCGGTGACTGCCCGAACCCGAGCCGCTCACCGCCGGTGACAGCCCGGCGAGGCAGTGCGCGGCGGTCAGCACCAGGTTCCCGGCCCGGCTGTCCACCACGCTGGCGGTGCAGAAGTGACTGCCCAGCCGGCGGCGCTGGTGGCGGCGGCCGACGGTCACCATGGTGCTGCCCGAGGTTGCGCTGGTGCTGATGCCCGTGGTGAACAGTGCGCCGACGGCCGCGGAGGTGCCCGGGGGTGCCGGGTAGCGCTGCCCGGCATTGGCCATGCGGGCGTTGATGCCCAGCGTGTGCGCGGCGGCCGCCAGCCGGGTGGCCAGACGCGCCGCGCTGGGGGCGCCCGGCACGAGCAGCACGGTGAGCAGCACCCCGGCCCCGGCCCCGGCCGCCATCAGAGTCCGGGCCGACCGCCCACCATGCTGGCGGCCGCGGGCATGATGTCCCCCCACCCTGAGCCTCAGGCTCGGCCGGCGCATCCGCTGTCCCTTCCCCGACGAAGTCTGCTACGCCCCCGGGTAGGCCTGATACCCAGCGTGACCGCTGAACCTTAACGGTAGCGGCGTGGCCGCTCCAGCTTGGCCCGGCACGCCTGGAGCGCTCGCTCGCGTCGGCGGGCTACCGTGCTGTAGGAAAAGGTGTGACTCGATGCCGATGAACCTTCCTTCTGTCCGGCGGCGCGCCGCCGTGACCATGGCCGGGCTGCTGGCCGCGGCGGGTGCCCTGGCCGTGTCCGCGGTCCACGGCGCAGCGCTGCAGCCGCAGGGCCTGCTCTTCCTGGGTACGGCCCGGCGGTAACGGTCAGGAGCGGCCACGAGTCAGCCGCGGCCACTGCGCTCGCTGACCCTAGTGATCTCCAGCGTTTCCGGCCGCCGCACTCCCGCCCGCCCCGCATCCGGCCCGGTAGCTGCGCTGAAACTGGGCACCGGTCACCGGCCAGCGTTCGCCGCCGGGTCCTTCCACGATCCAGTCCCCCGGGTAGGCGACGGCCCGGCCTTCAATGGTCCGGAGCACCTGCGCCTCGTCAGCCTGCCAGGCACGGAAGGCCCCGGTGCGCCGGTAGCGCCCGCCGCCGAGCGGTTCGTGACTGCGGTTGAATTCGGCGTCACGGACCGTCCGCTCATCCCCGGCGTCGTCGACCACACGCCAGTCTCCGGCCTCACCATGCAGACGGTCGCCGGTGAGCCGGGTCCACGGCCGCCGGGCCTGCAGCCGCCGGGCACGCACCGTGCCGATGCGGTAGAAGGGCCGCGCCCGGGGCGGGCCGCCGGCGGGCACGACCGGCATGAAGCCGGCCCCCTCCAGCTGGGTGAGCTGGGAACGCAGGTAACCGATGCTGTTACGCCGGTCGCCGTCGGGAAGGTCGTCCCAGGGCACCACCCTGCGGTTCACCCGCTCCGGCCCGTCCGGGGCGCCGGTGCCCGGAACGGTGCCGTTGCGGCTGGCCGGAACCCAGCCGGCCGCCCGCCGCCGCAGGTACCAGCGGGTGTGCTCGGCGCGGGCGACGGCCGTGAGATCCTGCTCGGTCAGCTCGATGAAGCTGCCGGGCAGGACCGCACGGGCCGGCATCCATTGCCGTCCCCGCTGCGCCACCTCGGCCAGCACCGAGCGGAGCTGGAGGACGTTGTCCTGGCGGAGGAACTCATCCAGCTCCCCCCAGGGACGGCTGGTCAGCGTCCGGGGCTCCCCCGGCACCGGGGGATGGCTGAGCCGGTAGCACTCGTGCCAGTGCCGGGCGACCCTGGTCCAGGTGTCCTCAGGCGCCGCCCCGTCCACCAGCAGGGCCAGCTGGAAAGGCCGGAGCCGGTCGAAGATCGGCCGGTTCAGGCCGGCCCCGTCGGGGGTGAGCACGAAAAGCGGAATGCCCGGGTGCAGCCGGGCCACCCGCCCGGCCTGGTGCATGCTCTGCCCGGGCCGGGAATCCGTGATGATCACCACCGTCTCAGCCGCCGTCGCCGGGGGCATGGCATCGGCCATGGCCAGGAGATGATCCCGCCACGAGGCCGGCTCAGCCTGCACGTCCGGAGCGGCCGCCACAGCGGCCGGTGGCGACGTGGCCTGGTACTCCCGGCGCAAGTCCCCGGCCCGCTCGTCCAGGAGGATGACCTGCCGGACGGGAAGGGGGGCCAGCAGCTGACGGTCCTCCCGCACCGGCCAGGTCCCCGCCGCGGGCCGGGTCCCGTCACCGGCTACGGCCCGGCAGGCAGCCTGGTAGGCGGCCTGGCCGTCGTCCGCGGCCTGCCGCAGTTCCCCGCGTTCCCACGCGCGGCGGGCCAGTTCCAGCAGGATGGCCAGCGCCGGGGGACTATCGCCGCACAGCAGCAGGCGCCGCGCTCCGGTCCGGAAAACTTCGTTGACCAGGGTGCACGCGGTCGCCTCCAGCGGGCTGAGGGCGTCCTCGAACCACCGGCCCGACGTGCCGCTCTGCTCGCCGCGCCAGTGATCAGCGTGCCGCGGATCGTCGATGCGGGCCACCAGGTGCGGCTGCCGCTCCGGATCAGGCTGGTAGTTACGCAATATGCTCCTGGCCGACTCGAGAATCGCCTCGTTGTCCCGGACATCCTCCCGCAGCGCGTACAGGTAGCTCAGCGCGCAGCCGCGCCAGCCGGCCAGCACCGGGAGCAGGATCCGCGGGGAAGCCGGGTCGGCCACCATCACCTTGGCCCCGGTAGCGCGGGCCTCGGCCAGCCGGGGATGGCTGCTGTCGGGTTCGATGACCACGATGCTGCTCCGGCGGCGAGTCTGCGCCATGTGCTGGAGCAGCGGGATGGTCAGCGCATCCAGGCCGGAAAGGACGATGGCGTCGCTCACCGCCCGGGCCCGCAAGCGGTTCAGCGGCTCCCGCCACAGGACCGAGGCGGCGGTGAGCGCCCCGGTCAGCGCCGCGCCCAGGCAGACCGGGGCACCGACCTGGAAGGCCAGCGCCGGGGTGGTGCAGCGGCCCTGGGGGAAGGAGGGCGGGTTTCCCACGTACAGGTCGAGCACCCAGCCCGCCACGCCGCTCGCGGAGCGGCCCCGGCACGGGGTCAGCGCGGCGCTGGTCAGCACCCCGCCGATGAGGACCATGGCCACGGCGGCGGTCAGCCCGATGGCCTGAGGCTGCAGCCGCCGCGGCCACCAGTAGCCGATCAGCGCAACCAGCCACAACGCGAGGAAGACCAGCGGCACCGCGATGCTCCCCGGCTGGAGCGGGGCCCGCCACCAGGCCAGCGGCGCGGAAAACCAGCGCTGGTCCGCGGCGGAGACCCACGCGCCCCAGGCCAGATAGCCCGTCACGCCAGCAGCAAGGAGCCCCGGCACCACCCACGCGGCCCGCCAGCTCGGGCGGACCCGGGCCAGCCGAGTTCGTATCACCTGACGCCAGCCAGAGTCACTGTCCCCCGGGCGAGATGACCGGACACCTTTTACCCACGACGGTGCCACAGAACGGCACGGCCGCCTAGGCATACTTTCCTTGATCGCAATTTTCGGCTCGAAATAGACGGCGCCGGGCCGCAAGCGGGCGGCAACGCTGCTGACAAACGGCACAGTCATCGCTTAACCTGCTATTGAAGGCAGCGCTTCCGCCGCGCTCTTTCCGGGAGGTAATCGGGCAATGAAAAGTAAGGCCTTAACCGTCCCGCGTGACGGAGTCCGGGCCGTCCCCATCGCCGACCTGCGGGATGTGCCGCTCGAGCGGCTGACCGCGGACGCTGACGTCCGCGGCATGGTGAGCGGGATGCTGGGAGACGCGGCGGATCAGCCGCGCATGCGCAGCACGATGTTCAGTTCAGCCATCTGAGCCGACTCCATGCCGGCGTCGATCACCCAGTACGTCCTGAAGGTGGCTAGCCGGTGTGATCTGGCCTGCGATCACTGTTACGTCTACCAGCACGCGGACCAGGGATGGCGGGGCCGGCCGCTGGCCATCTCACCTGGCGCGGTGGATCAGGCCGCGCTGCGCATAGCGGAGCACGCGGCCCGGCATCAGCTGCCGGAGGTCCAGGTCATCCTGCACGGGGGCGAGCCTTTGCTGGTCGGCCAGGACCGGATGCGGGGGCTGCTGGCCGCCCTGGACGCGCGGATCAGCCCGGTGGCCGGGGTCGATCTGCGGATCCACACCAACGGGCTCCAGCTCGACGAGGGCTGGTGCGCCCTGTTCGACGAGTACGGGGTCCGGGTCGGCGTTTCGCTGGACGGCGACCGGGCGGCCAATGACCGGCACCGCCGGAACGCGTCCGGCCGGAGCAGCCATGCCCAGACCAGAAAGGCGCTCGCCCTGCTGCGCAGGCCGGAGCACCGGCATCTGTACGCCGGGATCCTGTGCACCATCGATATCCGTAATGACCCGATTGCGGTGTACGAGGCGCTGCTGGCCGAGGAGCCCCCCATCCTCGACCTGCTGCTGCCCCATGCGACCTGGGACAACCCGCCCGACCGGACCAGCGGGCAGGCCGAGCCGTACGCGGCGTGGCTGGCCCGGATCTACCGGCGCTGGATGTCTGATGGCCGCCCGGTCGCTATCCGGTTGTTCGACTCGCTGATCTCCTCGGCCGGAGGCGGGCCGAGCCGTACCGAGGTGATCGGCCTCGACCCGGTGGACTTGCTGGTCATCGAGACGGACGGCAGCTGGGAGCAGCCGGATTCACTGAAGACCGCCTACCACGGCGCGGCGGCCACGGGCCTGACCGTGTTCGCCCACCCCGTGGACGAGGTGGCCCGGCAGCCGGGGTTCGCGGTTCGCACCGGCGGCCTGGCCACGCTGTGCGCTGACTGCCGGGCCTGCCCGGTCGTGCGGATCTGCGGCGGAGGCCTGTACGCGCACCGGTACCGGGCCAGCAACGGGTTCGACAATCCCTCGGTCTACTGCGCGGACCTCAAGGCGCTCATCGGGGAGGTGACCGCGAACCTGCCGGTGCGCGCCGGACACCGGGCATCCCGGCCGCGGCACGAGTTGCCCGCTGCCGCCCTGGACGCGCTCTCGGCTGGCCCCGGCGATGCGGCGGCCATCGCGCTGCTGTCCGCGGCCCGGCTGTCGCTGACCCGGGCGCTGGTCGCCAGCGTGGCGGCGTCCACGGCGGGCTGGAGCGACCGCGAGCTGCGGACGGCGGCCGCCGAGGGCTGGGCGCTCCTGTGCGCGCTGGACGCCGAGGAGCCGGCCGCTGTGCAGGAGATCATGTCCCACTCCTACACCCAGGCATGGGCAGTCCGCTGCCTGCGGCCCGGGGAGGATGCCGACCGGGACCTGGACCGGGCGCACCTGGCCGCCCTGGCCGCGGCGGCCGCGATGCGCGCCGGGACCACCGTGCGACTGCCGCTGCCGGTACGGGACGGGACCATCCACCTGCCCACCGTGGGCACGCTCCGGATGGACGCCTGCTAGGCCCGCACCGCCATGGTCTGCGTCTCGCCGGAGCGGGTGGCGGCCGGGCACGAAGACGGCAGCTGGCAGACCGTGCGCCGGATGACCGGGCCGCACCTCCGGGTGGTCCTCGATGACCTGGATCCGTTCCGTGATGGCCACGAATGGCCAGCGGCTGGCCCGCTGTCCACCGCGCAGTGGCTGGCCTGGCGGCGCGGGCTGACCACGGCCGGGACACGGCTGGCATCGGCCCTGCCCGGGTACGCGGGCACGCTGGCGGCCGGGCTGCGGACCGTCGTGCCGCTGCGGCGCGGCCGCGCCAGCCACTGGTGTGGCCCAGCCCAGCAGCCGTTCGGTGCGGTCGGGCTGGCCTTCCCCCGTGATCCGCGGGCGCTCGATGCGCTGCTGCTGCACCAGTTCCAGCACGCCAAGCTGGATGCCGTACTCGGCCTGCGGGAACTGCTGCGCCCCGGCCCCCGGCCGGGGCTGCGCGTCCCGTGGCGGAAGCTTCCGCAGCGACCGGAATCTGTCCTTCATGACGCGTACGCGCACCTGGCCCTGGCCCACCTGTCGCAATCGCGCGGGCCGTCCGCCCGGACGGCCTACCTGCGTCACCGGTCCCGGGTCCGCGCCGGAGGCGCGGCCCTGCTGGCCACGCGGGCACCTCACCGGCGACGGCGAGCGTTTCCTGTCCGGCATGCTCGCGGCGGCGATGGACTAACGTCATGCCGGAGCGGGGGAAATCAGGCGGGGTGCCACGGGACCAGCACCAGCAGCGGCGCAGGCCCGAGGAGGGGGCCCCTGGCCTGGCAACCGAACTCGATCCCCGGACTCCCGTATTCTTCCTCAGCTACGCACATTCAGAAGGCCGGCCCATCGGCCCGCCCCAGGAACCCAACCGGAGATTCGTCAGATTTTTTGACGATCTGTCAGAGAACGTAGCCCAGCTGATCGGCCGCCCGGCCGGCTCGGACCCTGGCTTCATGGACCGGTCCCTGGCCGGCGGCACCCGCTGGACGAGCGAACTGCTGGACGCCCTCGGCCGCTGCCAGGTGTTCGTCGCGCTGCTGTCCGCGCCGTACCTCATGAGCGACTGGTGCGGCATGGAATGGCACGCGTTCGCCCAGCGGAAGATCATCATGTCCAAGGGTGACAGGGCGGGGCATCAGAGCGCCATCATCCCGGTCACCTGGGCGCCTCTCCGGCAAGAGCGGATCCCGGCCGCGGTCCGCGCGGTGCAGCGTTTCTCGCCGGCCGGGCTGTCCGATTCCGACATCAAAGCACGCTACGAGGCGAACGGGATCTTCGGGCTGCTGACGACCCAGCAGGAATCTGCCTACCAGGCGGTCCTGTGGAGCCTGGCCCTCCATATAGCCGATATTCACTACACCCACTGGGTGGAGCCCCGGGAGTTTGCCCCCGGCGAACTGCATAACGTTTTCCAGGAGCAGCCAGCATGAGCCAGACCGGGAATGCAGGTAACGGGCCGCGGCAGCGCGGCAGCTATTTTTACCTCAGTTACGCGCACTCGCCGCCGCTGGCCGGCAACCTGGACGCTGATCCCGATCAGTGGGTGCGCAGGTTCTTTCATGACCTCACCACCTCGGTGACGACACTGGCTTCGCCGCAGTCAGGCCTGGCCCCCGGCTTCTTTGATCAAGAAATTCCCTTTGGCTCGGACTGGAAGGCCGCGATTACCCAGGCGCTCATGTCGGCCCAGGTATTCGTGCCGTTGTACTCCCCCAGCTATTTCGCCCGGTCCCTGCCCGGCCGGGAATGGGCCTGCTTCCAGCAGCGGCTGACTCGGCTCGGGATCGAGGACCCGGTACGCCGCTTCGTGCCGGTGCTGTGGATCCCGCTCCCGGGTGAGCAGGAACGGCCCGGCCTCCCCGAGGCCCTGGCCATCGGTTCCGCGGAGAGCGGCTACAGCGAGAACGGCCTGCGCGCACTGCTGCGCCTCACGCCCTACCGCGCGGCATACCAGGCGGTGGTGGACCGCATCGCCGCGCAGATCGTCGCGCTCGCCGAGCACGACCCGTTAGCCCCTTCCGGCGTGCCCGATATCGACAAGGTGCAGAGCGCGTTCAAGGCTGAGGAGGCGGCGGCGGTCTTCACCGTGGCGGTCGCCGCCCCGGCGCTCACCGCCCTTCCCGGCGGCCGCGGGCCGGCCGGTTACGCGGACACCAGCATTGACTGGCAGCCCTTCCCGCAGGGCCAGGGCCTTTCCCTCGCCGCGTACGCCGCCCGGGCGGCCGAGCAACTTGATTTCGCCGTCCTGGAGGCGAGCATCGAGAAGACCGATGACCTGCTCAGCAGCGGGCCTGGCGTCATTCTCATTGATCCCTGGTTCATCGCCGCGGAGCGTGGGCTGGATATTCTCCGGTCATCCGTACGCGACCTGCCCACATGGGTGCTGCCGCTGCTCGTGCTGGATTCCCAGCCGGATGCGCGCGCCGCCGCGCTTGCCGACCAGACAAGAACTATCCTGCACGAGGCTGGGGCGGCCCGCTCCGAGGCCGCCAAGCGCGCCATCCGCGGCGTCCAGTCGGTCCAGGAGTTCACGGCGCTCATGCCGGTGCTGGTGGCCGAGGCTGAGCGCCAATATCTCCGGCACGGCCCAGTCCTGCGCGCCACCGCGCGACCGGGTTCCCGGCCACGGCTGAGCGGCACCGGACGGCATGCCGACCCGGCCGCTCCGCTTCAGGGTGCCGAGGAGGAACCGGATGCCTGACCTGCCCGTGCCGGGTGCCAATCAAGGGCGCAACGGCCATATCGTCACCTTCTACTCCTATAAGGGAGGCACCGGCCGGACGATGGCCCTGGCCAACGTCGCCTGGATCCTCGCGGCCAACGGGCGGCGTGTCCTCGTGGCTGACTGGGACCTGGAATCTCCCGGGCTGCACCGGTTCTTCCACCCGTTCCTGGCCGAGAGCGCGGTACGGGATGCGTCCGGGATCATCGACCTGATCCGTGATTATGAATGGTCGGCCGCCCGGGCCAACAGCCCGGACCGGGTGGATCAGCTCATTGGCGAACATGCCCGGGTGCAGCTCCACGCGTTGTCCTTGAACTGGGCTTTCCCGGACGGCGGGAGCCTGGATTTCCTCTCACCGGGGCGCCAGAACCGCGATTATGCGGCGACCCTGGGCGCATTGGACTGGGATAACTTCTATGAGGAACGCAAGGGCGGTGAGTTCCTCGACGCGGTGCGCGCGGACATGAAGCGTCACTACGACTACGTGCTTATCGACAGCCGGACCGGGCTGAGCGACGTCGCGGATATCTGCACCGTGCAGCTGCCGGACACGCTCGTCGACTGCTTCACGCTCAGTACCCAGGGCATCGAGGGCGCAGCGGACGTGGCCAGGTTCATCGAAGAGCGGCACAAGGACCGCGGCATCCGGATCCTGCCGGTACCGATGCGCGTAGATCAGGCCGAGAAGGAGAAGGTCGACGCCGGCCGCGCCACCGCGGTCCGGCTTTTCGCGGACCTTCCGGCGGGCATGTCCGAGACCAGCCGGAGAAAGTACTGGGGCGCGGTGGAGGTCCCCTACCGCGCGTTCTACGCCTACGAGGAGACGCTGGCGGTTTTCGGCGACGCGCCCGGCTCTCCCGTCTCGTTGCTGTCCGCATTCGAGCGCATCGCCGCCGAGATCACCGAGGGCACGGTCACCAGCCTGCCCGCCATGGACAGCGAGCTGCAGCGGCGCACCATGCTGCTGTTCACCCGCAAGCCGCCGCAGGAACGTGACGAGATCATCATCGAGTTCTGCCCTGAGGACCAGCTCTGGGCCGAATGGATCGGGGGAATCCTGGACGGGACGGGTGCCGCCATCCGCGAGCGGCATCTCGGCGAGCCCGGCCTGCCGGAGGAGGATGATCCGGACACCCCGTCCCGGACCCTGACCATAGTCTCGGCCGCCTACGTGACGCAGCACGGAACGCAGCCGCCGCTGCGCGAGCGGCCCAGCCTGCCCGTCTATGTCACCGCAACGCGGCCACTGCCGGAGTTCTCCCACTCCGCGGCGGCCTTCCTCACCGGGGTCCCCGAGCGGGAGGCGACTGAGCGGTTGTTCACGCTTCTCGGCCTGGCCAGCCCGCCGGGCTCCGCCGACGCGGGTTATCCCCGGGCCCGCTACCCCGGGGCCGAACCGAAGATCGACCGGGTGCCCGCCCGCAACGCGCGATTCACTGGTCGCGAGAACGACCTGCGGGAACTCCGCGAGCAACTTCGCAGTCACGGCCGGTCCGTCGTCCTCCCGGTCACCCTGCAGGGGCTGGGCGGCGTGGGCAAGACCCAGATCGCGCTGGAGTACGCGCACCGGTTCAGGACCGACTACGACCTGGTCTGGTGGCTGGATTGCGGCCAGCCCCAGTTCATCGACGCCTCCCTGGCCGACCTGGCGCCTCCAGATGCAGAGCGCGTTCGGCATCAGCTCTCCGGCGAGCGCGAACGTCGAGGAGCTGGCCAGCCTGGTGCTGGACGCCCTCGGCCAAGGCAACGCCGTGCAGCGGTGGCTACTGATCTACGACAACGCCGAGGACATCGAGGAGGTCGAACCCTACCTGCCGGCCGGTAATGGCCATCTGCTTATCACCTCCCGCAACGGTGCTTGGAGCGAACAGGCACGATCGTCCCTGTTCGTCGAGGTGTTCACCCGCGCGGAGAGCGTGGCCCACCTGCGTCAGCGGGTTCCCTCGATGACCGCGGACGAGGCCGACCAGGTCGCCGAGATGCTCGGCGACCTGCCTCTCGCGGTCGCCACGGCCGGAGCATGGCTGGCGGAGACCAGTTTCACCGTGTCGGACTATCTTCGCGAGCTGGAGCGCCAGGCGCCCCGCACGCTCTCCATCGCACAGCTCGCCGACTACCCGCAGCCCGTGTCGCAGACCTGGGACCTGTCACTGAACCGGCTGCAGGAGCGCTCACCCGCGGCCGCCCGGCTCCTGGAGCTGTGCTCGGTGATGGCCCCCCGCATCGCACTTGACCTGGTCTACAGCCAGGCCATGGCGGACGTACTGGAACCGTTCGATCACGCGCTGTCCGAGCGGATGATCATCGGCCGGGTGGTGCAGGAGATCAACCGGCTGGCCCTGATCAAGCTGGACAGTAACGCGAACCGGATACACGTGCACCGGCTCGTCCAGGCGGTCGTGCAGGACCGGATGTCGCCGGAGCAGGTGGCATCGGCCCGCCGTGACGTGCATCGTGTCCTGGCCGCCGCCCGGCCGCGCCGGGACGTTGACGACCCGGACACCTGGAGCCGGTTCCGGCTGATCTGGCCGCACCTCGAGCCATCCCGGGCGATGACCTCCCCGGAGGAGCAGGCCCGGCAGCTGTTCGTGGACCGGGTGCGCTATCTATGGCGGCGCTACGACCTGGAGCGTGGCCGGGAGCTCGGCGAGGAAGTGGACCGGGCCTGGGGGGACATGCTCAAAGCCATGCCGGGCCAGGACGTGGCCGTGCCACTGCGGCGGCAGCTCCTGCAACTGCGCTTCAACCTGGCCAACATCCTGCGGGACGAGGCCCGCTACCGGGAAGCCAAGGCCCTGGATGAGGCGGTGCTCAGTGAGCAGCGGCTGCTCTTCGGCGCTGAGCACCCGCACACCCTGATGACCGCGGGCAGCCTGGCCGCCGACCTGAAGGCACTGGGCCGCTACCGCGAGGCGGTGCCCATGGACGAGATCACCTACCCGGCGTGGAAGGAACTGTACGGCGAGGATCACGTCCGGACGCTGGCGGCGGCCAACAACCTGGCCGACTCCTACCGGCTCATCGCTGACATCAACAGGGCCCTGCCGCTGGACGCGGCCACGCTGGAACGGCACCGGAGGACCCTCGGCCCGCTGCACCCCAACACCTTGCTCTCCACCTCGAACTTCGCCCGCGACCTGCTGGAAGCCGGGCGGTACGAAGAGGCCGTCACATTGATGGAGGGCGCCCGGCGCTCGTGCATCGAGGCGCTCGGCGCGGATTCCCTGGCCGCGCTGAATGCCCAGACGCTGCTGGGTATCGCGCTGCGCAGCAGCGGCCGCCCGCGGCAGGCAGAGCCGCACTTCCTCGAGGCATTGGTGGGGCTCACTCAGGTCATCGGTGAATTCAGCAGCGAGGCGTTGGCCTGTCGGCTCGGCCATGCGGCCAACCTGCTCTTTCTCGGCCGTGGCGTCGACGCTGAGCAGGAGATCGACCCGGTGCTGGCGGTCTACCAGGAGCGGCTCGGGCCGTCCCATCCGCACACGCTGATCTGCCTACTCAACCTGGCCTGCGTGCGGCGCATGAACGGGGAGCGCGCGGGCGCGCTGCAAGCGGCCAATTCGGCCGTCACCGGACTCCGGGAAGCGCTCGGGCAAGGCCATCCACACACTCTGGCCGGAATGATGTCCCGCGCGGTTCTGATCGCGGAGCACGGTGACCTGGCCCAGGCCGAGCAGATCGAGGCGGAGGCGTTCGAGGGTCTCGTAGAGTCACTCGGCCCGGCTCACCCCGACGTGCTGCGCTGCCGTGCGAACCTGCTGCTGACCCGGCAGCAGCGAGGTGCATCCGGAGCCGCGGCGGAACGCGAGCAGGTGATCAGCCAGCTGGCGGCCCTGGTCGGTGCGGATCACCCGCACATCGCCGCGCTACGGGGAGAGCGCCGGCTGGTGCACACGCTGGACCCGCAGCCCTTCTGATCGATGCCGGCCTTTCATCCAGGTGAGAACGCTGGGGAGGATCTCGACCGCTTCGAAATGCGCGGCGCCGGGCTGAATCTTGAGCGTCGCCCCCGGGATTTCCTTTGCCAGCCATCGGGTCTGAGCGACCGGGGAGAACATGTCGTCCGCACCGTGCCAGAGCAGGACCGGGGCCTCAACCCGGGACAGGTTGACCCCCCAGGGACGGCGCAAGGCCACGACATCATCGATCCAGCCTTCCGGGCTGTCCCGGACCGCCTCGGCATAGCTGGCGGCCAGCAGCCGCCGCATGGCGACGTCGCTGACTACCCTCTTGTCTCCGTTGGTGAGGCTGGGCACCAGGAACCTGAGCAGGCTCTCCGGGTCGTCGCGGATCCGCTTGACATGCAGGGTGACCATGGACCGCAGGGCCACCGGGTCCTCGTCAGCGGCACTGTACTCCTCGACGTTCGACTCCGACATGCCCGCATACCAGTCGAGGTCCTCAGCGTTCGAGGGCGCCAGGCCGACCAGGACCGCCGCGCTGCGTATCCGGTCGCGGAGCAGGGCGGCGCACGCCAGTGCATGCGGACCCCCCCCGGACCGGCCGACGACGCTGAAGGTGTCGAGGTCAAGCGCATCGGCGATGGCCCGGACGTCCGCGGCCGCGGACGCGACGGCCCGCCCTGAGTGCGGCGACGACCCGCCGTAGCCGGGACGGTCGTAGGAGATGAGCTTGATGCCGAGCCGGTAGAGCACGCCCGCACGAGGCCTCGGCCCGCTGCGGCTGCCGGGCGTCCCGTGCAGCAAGAAGACCGGCATCCCGGCCGGCGCCCCGCAGCACTCCACGGCGGCACGACGCCCATCGGGAAGGCCGACTTCCTGCGTCACCATAGCCTCCTAGGACCCACCCTGGCCTCCGGAGCCGCGGCTAGCCATTCAAGAGCGCCGTCAGGCACGCCGTCCGGGCACTGACCACGCCCCCGTCAAGTCGATGTGCCAGGGCAGGCGTTCCCTTATACAAGAGAGTAATCCCGCGATGATACCCCGGCTAGACCTGGGTGCCGGAAGCGATTAGATATTCGGTAAGGAACCCCCATCTGACCTGCCTAAACCTGGTGTTTCCGCAATAACACCATTATCGGCCAGGCCGGCCCTTGGCCAGGAGCCGCCAATGGTGTCCTGCATCGCCAGAACCTCGAGTACCTGCGGGATGAACCCGCCGATACCGCGGTGCTAAGGTTCGCGATCGTGATTCCCATGACGCTAGCTGAGATCGCATCGGCGACCGGTGGCACACTCTGCGACGTTCCCAATCCGCGGGCGCTGGTGACCGGGCCGACGGCCAGCGACTCCCGAGAGGTCGTCCCGGGCGGGATGTTCGCCGCTGTCACCGGCGCGCATGTCGACGGTCATGACTTCGCCGCCGACGCGATCGCGGCCGGGGCGGCCTGCCTGCTCGCCTCCCGGCCAGCCGGGGTGCCCGCTGTGCTCGTCACCGACGTGGTGGCGGCGCTGGGCCAGCTGGCCCAGGCGGTACTCACCCGGATCGGCTCTCCCGCGGTGATCGCGCTGACCGGCTCCTCCGGCAAGACCTCCACCAAGGACCTGCTCAGTCAGGTCCTCCCGGAGCTGGGCCCGACCGTGGCCACGCCGCGGTCGTTCAACACCGAGATCGGCCTGCCGCTGACCGTGCTCACCGCCGATCAGTCCACCCGGTACCTGGTGCTGGAGATGGGCGCCCGCCACAAAGGCGATATCGCCTATCTCACCTCGCTGACGCCGCCGCGGATCGGGCTGGTCCTCAACGTCGGCTCGGCGCACATCGGTGAGTTCGGCAGCAAGGCAGCCATTGCCGCCGCCAAGGGCGAACTGGTCGAGGCCCTTCCCGACGCCGGCCACGGCGGCGTGGCGGTGCTGAACGCCGATGACGAACTCGTCGCGGCCATGGCGGCCAGGACCGCCGCGGAGGTGCTGTTGTATGGCCGGGCGCCACACGCGGACATCCGGGCCGGCGATATCCAGTTCGGTGACCGGGGACGAGCCAGCTTCACCCTCATGACGCCTGCTGGGGCCGCGCAGGTCGCGCTCCAGCAGCCCGGCGAGCACCAAATCAGCAATGCACTCGCCACCGCCGCGGTGGCGCACGCCCTCGGCCTGGAGACCGCGGCGACCGCGGTGGCCCTGTCCGCGGCACGCTCCCTGTCCCCGGGCCGCATGCAGGTCATCGAGCGCGGCGACGGAATCACGATCATCAACGACGCCTTCAACGCCAACCCCGAATCGATGCGCGCGGGGCTGCGCACGCTGGCCACGATGGGGGCCGGCCGCTGGTCGATCGCGGTGCTCGGGGAGATGCGCGAACTCGGCCCTCATTCCGCGGCCGGGCACGCGCAGACCGGTGAGCTGGTCGGCCAGCTGGGGATCGACATGCTCCTCGCGGTGGGCGGCGCGGACGCCCAGACCCTGGCCGAAGCGGCCCGGCGGGTGAACCCGGGGCTCAGCATCGACATCGCCGCCGACCGGCACGCCGCGGCCGGCCTGATCCGCGACCGGCTCAAGCCCGGTGACATCGTGCTGGTGAAGGCATCGCACAGCGTGCAACTCGACGACCTCGCGCTGGCCCTGGCCGCCCGGCCGGATGGCGGCCACGGCTGACTAGCCGGCCGGGTTCGAGACACTCGGTTCGCCTCATCTGACGCTCTGATTACATACCCGGGCGGTCCCCGGCGGCGCCCCGGAACTGCCCGGTAGCCTGGGCCCAAATCCAGCCGGAGGAGTTAACGTGACCCTGCCCGCCAGACAGCTGCGGACCCTCAACCGGATCGAGCGGAGGCTCGGTGAATCCGATCCCCGGCTGCGGTCCCTGTTCGCCATTTTCACCCGGCTCACCCACGAGGAGGAGATGCCGGGGATGGAGGAAGTCATGGCCAGGCTGGCCCGGATCAGCGGCTGGATCGGACGGCGCACAGCTCCGGTGCGGCGCCGCATCCCGCGGCCCTCCGACCGGGTGAAGGCGGCGCTGTTCTTCCCGGCGGCGCTGGCGGCGTTGATCTGCGCCATGGTCATCGGGGCCAGCGGCCCCACGGTGCAGCGCTGTGCGACCACGATCCGCACCCCGGCGTCCGAGCTTATCGTCAAGGCGCGGCAGTGCCGCCTCACCATGGTCCGCTTCCCGGCCCCCGCCTTCGGCCACTAGGGCAGGCGGCTGCCCCCTGGGTCAGCCGCCTGCGTGCCGCACCCAGACCATCCGGCGGCCCATTTCGCCCGGCGCCTCGGGGTCGATCCAGTCGATCCGGTCGAGCTGGTAACCGAGTTTGCGCGGGATCGCGGCGCTCGCCTTGTTCGCCTCGTCACAGTGAATCTCCACCCTGGTCACGCCGTCCAGCGTGAGCGCGACCCCGGTCAGCAGCCGGGCGGCCTCGGTGCCGATGCCATTGCCCGCGAAGCGGCTGTCGATCCAGTAGCCGATCTCCATGCCGCCGTCGCCGACCCGCCGGTGCAGCCCGATCTCGCCGACCACGGTGGGCCCGGGCCGCAGCAGCACCGAGTAGATGTAGTCGGTGCCCGACTCCCACAGCTCGTCGGCCTCGGCCACCCGGATCAGCTGGGTCCGCGGGTCGGCCGCGTCCCGGGTGGCCCAGGCCATCCACGGCCGCAGTTCCGTCAGGCTCGTCCCCACCGCCGTGGCGATGGCCTCGGCGTGGTCGGCGTGGACCCGCCGCAGCATCAGGTGCTGCGACCGAACCTCCTCGGCCGGGGCACCGGCCGCCGTCGTCCGCGCGGCTGTTCCCGCGTGATCAGGGGCTGGACACATGGCCTCATCCTAGGCAGGGGCCGTAGCCGAGCTCGGCGCCGTCCGCCAGGGTGATCCGGCGGGCGGCGGGACCGACCGCGGTGATCTCGCCCAGCCGGAACCGGGCGCCATGCTGCCGGGTGAAGGCACGCGCCGGGAAGGAGACGTCACCTGGGTTCAGGCCGCCGGTGGCCACCTCGGGCTGCGGCATGTTTATCTCCCGTTCAGCGGGCACAGAGGGGGCGCTCCTTCTCGCGTGGAGCCCGGGAGCGGAGGTGACCATGACGAGGACAGCCCTTCGCCACGGGCCAGTGCCCCCACCGGCCCGCACCGGCCCGCACCGCCTGGACGACCACGTCGGGCTGCTCAAGGCCATCAACAACTTCGACCCCGCGTTCAAGTGGTCGGCGGGCATCTCCCAGATGCACGTCTGCCGGCTCCAGGCCGCGGCCCTCAGCTACCTGCGGGACCGGCTGCCCGGGCCGGAGCCAGCCGCCCCGCCGTCCCCGCCAAGCGGCTCAACCTTAACGCAGACAAGGAGACAGGCATGAAGACGGCCACTGGTCTGGCGCTGATAGCCGTCGGGGCGATCCTCGCCTTCGCCGTCAACGCGCACCCCCAGGCGCTGAACATTCAGGTCGTCGGCTGGGTACTCATCCTCATCGGGCTGGCAGGCATGTTCATCCCCCGGCGCGGCTACGGCTGGCTGCGCAAGCGCATGGTGGTGCGCCCGCGCCAGACGATGGTGGCCGGCCGCCGGGGCCTGGCGGCCGGCACGGTGGTGATGACCACCGAGCAAGTTGACGACGTCCCGGCGGCCGGGGTGGACCCCGCGCTGCTTCCCGGCCGCCAGCTCAGCAAGGCCGAGGCGGACGAGCTCGGCCTGATCCCCGTCGAGACCATCGAAGAGTTCCGCCAGGAATAGCGGCCACGATCTTCTTAACGGCCCGTTTCCCGGAACGGCCGTCCGCCCGGATACTGCCCCGCCGGGCCGGTACCCGCCTACGGGCCCGGCGGCTCGCCCGCCCGCAGCACCAGCATGGTCATGTCATCCCGCAGCTCGTTGCGGCAGAACTCCACCACCAGGGACCGCAGGCCGGCCACGATGTCCCGGGGCGCCTGGCCGGCCAGGGCGGCCAGCTCGTCGGTGAGCCGGTCCTCGAAGTAGGCCATCTCGGGGCTGCGCGCCTCGGTGACGCCGTCGGTAAAGAAGAACAGCACGTCGCCGGGCTCGAGTTCCAGCTCCTCCCGGCCGGCCGGCACCGTCGGGAACAGGCCGAGCGGCAGCCCCCCCCCGGGAGACAGGATCCGGGTCCGGCCATCCGGGCGGACCAGCACCGGGCCGGGGTGGCCGGCGCTGCCCAGCACGACCCGCAGCCGGCGGCCATCCCAGCGCAGGTGCGCGTTCTTCGCGGTGACGAACCGGCCGCCGAACTCCTGCGCCAGCATCAGCTCGTTGGCCCGCTCCGCCAGCTGCTCGCCGAGCTCCTCGACCAGGCCGAGATCGGCCATCTCGAAATGGCCCTCGCTGGCCTGCCGGGCCAGGGTCAGGCCGGCCGGCTGATCTTCGGTGGCCGGGTGCGCGACGCCGACCTGCCGGCCCTGCTCCGCTCGGCCGACCTGCCGCTCGAGGTGGCCACCGAGGAGCCGTTCACCTCGATCGCCCTGGAGGCGATGGCCTGCGGCGTGCCCGTGGTCGCCCCGGCTATCGGCAGCCACCGGGACACCGTGGTGCACGGCAGCACCGGCCTGCTCGTCCCCCCGGGGTCACCGGCCCTGCTGGCGAACCGGGTCCGCACCCTGCTGGCCAGCCCGATGCGGCTGGAGGGGTTCGGCATCGCCGCGCTGGACCGGGCGCAGTCGCGCTTTTCCTGGGACCGGATCGGCCAGGAAACCCGGGCCGCCTACGAGACGTGCCGGCGCCCGCGGTCCCCGGCGGTGCCCGACACCGCCGACACCGCGGACGCCGCAGAGCGCGGATCGGTCGCGGCGGACGGTCAGCTGGCCTGATCCCCGCGGGCGTCGATGATGCGCTGCTCCACCTCGGTGACCTTGATCTGCCGGGCCTGGGCGATCGAGCGCATCCGGTCCAGTGCCTGGTCGGCGGTGCAGCCAAGGGCGTGCATGAGCACGCCCTTGGCCTGGTCCACCGGCGCCCGCGAGGAGACCGCGTCGCGCAACTGCAGCACGGTGCGCTGCGCCTCGTCGTACACCGACGCGTTGCCGAGGACCGCCCCGCCGAACGCGACCAGCAGCTCGGCCAGCGGCAGCTGGCCGGGGTCGAGCGAGCGCGGCCGGGCACCGTACATGGTCAGCGTGATGTCCAGCGGCCCGGGCTGGTGCACCAGGGTGACGCAGCAGCGGACGCCCCGGCTCAGCGCCGCGGCGGCGAAACCCGGCCAGCGCTGCTCGTCCAGGGTGTCCGGGCAGCTGACCGTGGTGCCCGAGGCCAGCGCGTCGCGCCAGCCCCTGCCGTCCTCGGTGCATGCAGTATGTACCAGTTGAGCGCAGCATCTACCAGTCCAGCGCGGTCAGCTCGGGGCGGGTGCAACGCTGCCCGGCGCCGACCCGGGCGCACGCGGCCAGCAGCACGCCGCCCGACGCCGGGTCGGCGCTGCCGCCGATGCCGGACAGGTCCACGAAGTAGTGCGGCCAGGGCACCGACGGGCGGGTCCACAGCACCTGGCCCGCGGCCACGTCGTAACCCCACGCATCACCCTGCGCGCCCGGCTCCAGGCCGAGCACCACGCCGTCCCGAGCCGCGTAGAACGCGGCCGTGCCCGCCGCGGAGCCGCCCGGGACGTGCGCCTCGGTGTGCCCGGTCCACGGGTTCACCCCGACCAGCGCGGCGCCGTAGGACAGGTACAGCAGGCCGCCGTCCGCGTCGGAGAGCACCGGCACCGTGCCGGTACGGCGCCACAGCCGGGCGCCGGTGGACCCGTTGTAGCTGACGGTGCCGCGTGAGCCGGTGAACACCGCCACGCCGTCCAGGACGCGGCTCAGCTCGCCGCGGAACGACCGCCCGGGCGGCCGGAGGACCCGCTGCGCCCCGGTACGCAGGCTGATCCGGCGCAGCGCGCGCACCGGGGCGCCACTCAGGTACCCGCCGGCCGCGACCGTCAGGTACAGCACGCTGCCGTCGAGCCGCCAGGCCTGCGCCGCGGGGCCAGTCGGGCGGCTCCACGCCACCGCGCCGTTCCGGTTGTCATAGCTGGTCACCGCCGTGGTGCCCACAATCACAGTGTGCTTGCGGTCGGCGCTCACCGCGCCGCCGAACGACGCCGCCGGGTAGGACCGGAGCAGCCGCCCGGTGGCCTCCGACAGCACCGCCTCGCGGCGGGACGGGACCCCGCCGGGCTGCCGGGCGGGCACGTCCACGCCCGCGGTGACCACCCCGGGCCAGACCCGGACCGAGACCAGCCGGGCCCCGGTGCCGAACCCGGTCAGCGGCGTGGCCCACAGCGAGACGCCGGTGCGGGACCGGTACGCGTACACGGTCAGGCCGATCCCGATCGCCGCGACACCATGGTTCATCGCCGCGTAGGCGTCACCCTGGGCCGGCACTGTCCCGTCCGGGCCGGAGCTGGCCACCCAGTCCCCCGGCAGCGGCCGGCTCCACCGCACCCGGCCCGCGGACAGGCAGTCCCGGGCGGTGCAGGGCCGTGCCGCGGAGATCGCCCCAGGGAACATCGCCACCGCGGCGAGGAACGCCGCGAAGTAGCCGCGGCGCAGCCGCCGCAGCGAACCGGGGGTCACTTCGGGGCCTCCGAGGGGCCAGTAAGGTTTTCCGGGGGGACGCAGCTCACAGCAGAGCTTCTCAACAGAAGGTAGGGACATGATGGCCGATCGCGCACCGCTTCCGTATGACTTTCTGCCCCCCGTGCCGGCCTTTACCGTCGAGAGTGACGACGTGGCGCACGGCGAGCACATGAGCAACGCGCAGGTCTACAACAGCTTCGGCATGTCCGGTGACAACATCTCCCCCGGGCTGCGCTGGTCCGGCTTCCCGGCGGAGACCCGCGGCTTCGCGGTCACCGCCTATGACCCGGACGCGCCGACCGGCTCCGGGTTCTGGCACTGGGTGGTGCTGGACATCCCGGCGGACGTCACCGAGCTGGCACCCGGGGCCGGCTGGCCGGCGGGGCCGGGCTGCCCGCGGGCGCCTTCTCGGTGCGCAATGACTACGGCACCAAGGACTTCGGCGGGGCGGCGCCGCCCCAGGGCGACGATCCGCACCGGTACGTCTTCGCGGTACACGCGCTGGACACCGACAAGCTGGGCGTGGATTCCGACGTCTCGCCGGCGGTGGCCGGCTTCAACCTGCGGTTCCACACCATCGCCCGCGCCCTGCTGATCCCGGTCTACGGGCACTGATGCCCGTGCCACTCGGCGAGGACACCATCCGGCTGGCCAGAGGGCGAACCTGGCCACCGTGGTCACGCTGATGCCGGACGGCCAGCCGCAGGCCGTGCTCACCTGGGTCGATACCGATGGCGAGCACATCGGCGTGAACACCGAGCCGGTGCGGCAGCGGGCCAGGAACGTGCGCCGGGTGCCGCGGATCACCGTGCTGATCCATTCCAGGGACAGCGTGAGCACGCCGAAGTCACCCGGCCGCTGACCGGCGGCCCGGGCCGGTGCCCAGCGCGTCGCGGCGCGGCGACCACGACGCGACGTGCTCGCCGCACCGGCCCGGGTCGTAGCCGGGCAGGCAGTCCAGCTGGGCCAGCAGCCAGGGCGAGGCGAGTACCCGCAGCAGCGCGTCCACCTCGCGTGAGCCGGCCCGGCGGGCCGGGATCACCAGGTCGAACCGTTCCGCGGTGAGCGGCACGAAGCCCAGCCCGTAGGCCAGCGCGGCCGGCTCGCTGGCCACCCCGGCGTCGGCCAGGCCGGCCGCGGTGGCGGCGGCCACCTGGAGATGCCCGGCCGCGCGGGTCTGGTAGCCGGCCAGGTCGGCGGGGTCCACCGCGGACCGGCCCAGCTCACGGTCCAGCACCCGGCGAGCCTCCGAGCCGGGCTCCCGGTTCACCACCCGCAGCCCCCGCTCGGCCAGGTCGCGAAGCCCGGTCACCGCGCCGTCCAGGCCGGGCCGGAGCACCAGGCCCTCCCGCCACGAGGCGAAGCCGATCACCTCCGCCCCCTCGCGGGCCAGCTGGTCCCGCGCCGGGCCGGTGTTGTACTCCCCGCAGGAGCCGAGCAGGTGCACCCCGGCGGCGTGCACCAGGCCGGCCGCGGCCAGCCGGAGAGCCTCCGCGCTGCTGCACGGCCACCAGGTGAACCCGACCGGCGGGTCCAGCCGGGACAACGGGGTCTCCAGCAGCGGCAGGGCGGGGTCGCAGCCGGCCACCACCACGGTGGGCCGCGGCGGGCCCAGCGGCCGGACCGGCGTGGCGGGCGCGGCGTCCGCCGGCAGCGCGACCAGGCCGCCGGCCGGGAGGAAACCACCCCGGGTCGCCGAATCCCCGGACATGGGCAGGGCCACGAACTCCTCGCCCATCGGGGCCAGGCTGACCCGGGCTCCCTCGCCGCCCAGCGGGGCCACCGGGCGGGCGCCGACCACCGGGGCGGGCACGCCCGGCCCGAACAGTTCCTCGACCGTGGTGCCCAGCGCGCTGGCCAGGGCCAGGGCGACCCGCAGCGACGGGTCCGAGTGCCCGGCCTCGACCGCGGAGACGGCCTGCCGGGACACCCCGGCCATGCCGGCCAGCTGCTGCTGGGAGTAGCCGCGAGCCTGCCGGGTGGCGCGCAGCCGGGTCCCGCCGTCCGGGCGCGGCTGGCCGCTCACGGGGCCGCACCCTGCTGGTCGGGGCGCGCGGGGCCGGTGACAGCGGGGCCGGTGACAGCGGCCTGCTCGGCGCGGGGCACCGGCAGCCCGTCCGGCCCGAAGCACGGCGGGTCCAGCACCGTGAGCATCAGCCGGCCGGGCCCCGGCTCCGGTCGGTCCGGCAGCCGCACCGCCAGGACGGTGCCGTGCGCCTCGATGTCGGCTTCCCAGGCGGCCCCGGCCGGGCGGCTGGACCGGACCTGGCCGGACAGCACCAGCCCGCGCCCGGGATGCGCACCGGGGAGCACCCGCTCCGGGTGCACCGCGGCCACGCCGCCGGCCACCGGCACGAAGCCCTGGTAGCCGACCAGTTCCGCGACCCGCCGCCGGGCTGGCCGGGCCACCACCTCCGACGGCGAGCCGGCCTGGAGGATCTCGCCCTGGTCCAGCACGGCCAGCCGGTCGGCGAAGGCCTGCGCCTCGGCCAGTTCGTGGGCGACCAGCACCGCGGGCACCTCGCGGGCCGAGACCAGCTCACGGACCAGGCCGGTGAGGTCCCGGCGCAGCGCGGCGTCCAGGCCGGCGAACGGCTCGTCCAGGAGCAGCGCGTCGCAGTGGCTCAGCAGCAGCCGCCCCAGCGCGACCCGGTGCGCCTGGCCCCCGGACAGCCGGGCCGGGTGGTCGTCCAGCAGGCCGTCGAGGCCGAGCCGGCCCGCGATCGAGGCGAGCTCGTCACGGCGGGCGGCCGCCCCCGGGGCGTAGCCCAGGTTCTGCCGGACGGACAGGTGCGGGAACAGGGCCGGATCCTGGCGGAGCAGGCCCACCCGGCGGCGCCACGGCGGCACCGCGCAGCGCGGCGGCTCGGTCCGGGTCAGCACCCGGCCGCCCAGCACCACGGTGCCGCGCCGGGGCCGGACCAGGCCGGCGATGGCCTCCAGGATGGTGGTCTTGCCCGCCCCTGACGGGCCGAACAGGGCCAGCCGCTCCCCCGGCGACACGCGGAACGCGACCTGCAGCCGGAACTCGCGCCGGTCAACCTCGACGTCGGCCTCGAGCACGCGCGCTCCAGATGTAGGCGGCCAGTGGCAGCGGCAGTGCCACCACCAGCAGGACCAGGGCGAACGGGAGCGCCGAGGCCAGGCCGGTCTCTTGCAGGGTGGTCCAGATCTGCAACGGTATCCCGAACGGGTGGTAGGCGATGATGACCACCGCGCCGAACGCGCCCATGGCCCGGGCCCAGGCCACCGCGAGCGCCATGGCCAGGCCGGGCGCGGCGAGCGGCAGCGTCACCCGGCGGGCCACCCGCCGCGGCCGGTCGCCGAGCAGCGCGGCCTGCTCGCGCACGGCCGGCTCGACCGCGCTGAACGCGGCCTGCGCGCCCAGCACGTAGTACGGGGCCGACTCGTAGACCTCCGCGATGACCAGGGCCAGGAACGTGTTGGTGGCGGACAGGTGCACGGTGCCGAGCAGCGTGCCCAGCGGCGTGTACGGGCCGACCATGAAGATCAGCAGCAGGCCGATGACCAGCGGCGGGAGCAGCAAGCTGCACAGCACCCCGGCCTCCCAGACCCGCGGGAACGGCAGCGTGCCCTCGGCCAGCTTCCAGGCCAGCGGGGTGCCGAGCAGCAGCAGCACCGCCAGCGTGATCGCCCCCGACTCCACCGACACGACGAGCGGGTCGAGGGCGCCGGGGCCGGCCAGCGCCGCGGCGACCTGATGCCAGGACAGGTGGGTGAGCAGCGCGATCAGCGGCCCGAGCAGGGCCAGCCAGATGACGGCGGTCCCGGCCAGCGAGGCGGCCCCGCTGGCCGAGCGCACCGTCCGCCCGACCGCCGACCCGGCGGCCTGGGCGGGCGGGCTAGCCGCCCAGCTCACTGCGCACGGCCGCCGGGACCGCCCCGCTGTCCCCGACAACGGTGGGGGTGATCAGCGTGAACCCGCCCGCCTTGTACTGGGCCAGGCCTGCCGGCGACAGGGCGTACTTGACGAACGCGATCCCGGCCGGCGTCGGCTTGCCGATGATCGTGATGTCGATCACCTGCGGCAACCCCGACTTGGTCGACTTGGGTTTGCCCGGCGGGGTGATCGTCACCGTCGCCTTGGCATAGTCCGCGGCGAGCGCGGCGTCCCCGAGGTTGATCGCGGCCGGCAGCTTGATGTAGTCCAGGTGCAGCTCGACCGCCTGGGTGATGAACGCGCTGGCCGCATCGAGCTGGCCGGACTGCAGCGTGGCGTCCAGCGAGGACTCGGCGTAGATCTGCGAGGAGCTGGCCGTGCCGAAGTCCGAGGTGCCCAGGATCTTGCTCACCGTGTCCGGTGGCAGGTGGTAGTAGGACTGGGCCAGCTCCAGCATGTAGATGAAGTCCCGGCCCTGCGGGTCGATGTTCGGGTCGGTCCGGCCGAGCTTGAGGCCGGGCGTCTCCAGCAGCGTGAACAGGCCGCTCAGCGGCTTGCTGCCGTCCGCGTAGGCCTTGAACTGGCTGGCGTACTTGCTCTTGGGGTTGTACGCCACCGCCATCTGGGTGCCCGCGTACGGCACGTACCACGTCGTGTACTTGGGCTGCAGCGGGGTGATGCTGTCGCCGCCGACGGACTCGAACACGTTCGGCGAGATCTCACCGCTGGCGATTTCTGACTCCAGTTCGCCGGAGGACGCCCCCCGCCCGGAATAGCCGTACCCGGTGGCCTTAGTGAAGGCAGGCCCGGCGACCTTCTCGTTAAGAAACTGGAGCGAGGAAGCGTAGCCGACGCTCGCGGTGCCCGTGGCCGCGCTGGCCGACGGGCTGCCGCTCCCCGACCCGGGCGCCGGCGAGCCGGGCGAGGAAGAGCAGCCGGCCGCCGCGAGGCCAGCGCAGGCCAGTACCAGCGACGGGCGCCGCCAGCCCAGGGAGCGGGCGCGGGCGCGCCGGGAAGTTCTGATCATGACGTCACGGTAGCTACCGCTGCTTGCGCGAGGCAACCAAAGGCGACATCACCATCCGGTATCGGTTCCGCCCCGGGTGGGTGTACCTGGCCGGAGCCAGGCCGCCCGCTCCCGGATGGCGTGCCATTTCACTATGGAAACCATTTCACTACGGAAATTCGTAGATGTGGCCATCCGGGCATACCGGGGACAGCCGCCGCCTATTGATGCGAGACTGAGAGACAGCGGGCAATAGCTGGTCATAAGGAAAATGCAGTCAGAGGCACTTGCGACATACGTTCCCGACGAGCCAAACCGGTTCATCGGGCGTGCAGGCGAACTTGCCAGCCTGCGCGGCGCCCTGGGCCGGAGCCGGTCCCTGACCCTGTGCGGGCCGGGCGGGATCGGCAAGACCCGGCTGGCCATGCGGCTACTCGGCACCGCCAGTCCGGATTACCCCGACGGGGTCTGGGTGGTGGAACTGGGCGACCTGTGGGAGCCCGCCCTCATCGTGTCCCGGATGGCATCGCTGCTCGGCATCGACGGCGAGGCCGGCCAGCCGCTGCTGGACACGCTGACCGCCGCCCTGGAGCCGCGGCAGGCCCTGGTCCTGCTGGACAACTGCGAGCACCTGGTGGATGCCTGCGCCGGGATGTGCCAGCGGCTGCTCACCGCCTGCCCGGAACTGCGCATCCTGGCGACCAGCCAGGAACCGCTGCGCATCCCGCAGGAATCGGTGTGGCAGGTCGCGCCGCTCAGCGTCCCCCCGGCCGAGCTGCCGGGGCTGGCGGCGCTGGCCGGCTACGAGGCGGTGCAGCTGTTCGCCGAGCGGGCCACCGCGGCCCGGCCCGGTTTCGCGGTCACCGAGCGTAACGCCATGGCGGTCGGCGGCATCTGCCGCGCGCTGGACGGCGTGCCGCTCGCCATCGAGCTGGCCGCGGCCCGGGTCAACGTGCTGTCCGCGGAGCAGATCGCCGCCCGGCTGGACGACCGGTTCACCCTGCTCGGCCGCGCGGACCGCACGTCACCGCCGCGGCAGCGCACCCTGCGGGCCACCATCGACTGGAGTCACGACCTGCTCTGCCCCGCCGAGCAGGTGCTGCTGCGCCGCCTGTCGGTGTTCGCCGGCTGGTCGCTGGACATGGCCGAGTATGTCTGCGCGGACGGCCGGCTGCCCGCCGAGCAGATCATCGACGCCTCGGCCGGCCTGGTGGACAAGTCGCTGGTGGTCGTGGAGCCGGAGGTGCTCGGGCAGGCCCGCTACCGGCTGCTGGACAGCGTCCGCGCCTACGCCGCGCAGCGGCTGGCCGCGGCGGGCGAGGCGGCCGACCTCCAGCTCCGGCTCCGCGACTACGCGCTCAGCTTCACTGAGCGGGCCACGGCCGAGGCGATGGGCGAGATCCCGGCCGCCTGGGCGGCCACCGTGGACGTGTTCCGCCGCTACGACGTGGACGCGGGCAACCTGC
Source organism: uncultured Actinomycetes bacterium (assembly GCA_963829725.1). GTDB lineage: Bacteria > Actinomycetota > Actinomycetes > Streptosporangiales > Streptosporangiaceae > RYN-230. Next base: position 399,389 of record CAWHJW010000010.1, read on the forward strand.
GCCAGGTGCTCAGCTGGTGCATGAACACCGCGGACGTGGTGACCGGCCTGCGGCTGTGCACGGCGATGCGGCCGGTCTGGATCGTCCGCGGCCAGCACGCCGAGGGCGAGGAGTGGTTCGGCCGGTTCCTGGCCCTCGACCGCACCGGGCTGCCCCCGGCGGTGCTCGGGGCCGCGCTGATCGGGCGGGCCCAGCTGACCGTGCCGGACGAGCCGGCCGCCGCGCAGGCCTGGGCCCAGGAGGGCCTGGAGCTGTGCCGCGCGGCCAGCCAGCGGCCGTGGACCGCCACCGCCCTGAACCTGCTGGCCGAGGTGGACCTGCACGCGGGACGGCTGGCCGAGGCCGAGCGGTGCGCGGCCGAGGCGCTGGAGGTGGCGCGGGCGGCCGGCAACGCCTGGAACGAGGGCTACGCGCTGGGCACCCAGGGCACCCTGGCCGCCGTCAATGGGCAGCTGCGCGAGGCCGGGCGGCTCGGCGAGGCAGCCCTGGCCGCGATGCGCGGCATCGACCAGCAGTGGGGGGTGGCCCGCACCCTGCTCGGCCTCGGGGCACTGGCCCGGCTGCGCGGCGACCCGGCCGGCGCCCTGGACTGCTACCGGGAGGCGCTGCCGGTCCTGCGCGAGATCGACTCCCGGCCGGACATCGCCCGCTGCCTGGCCGGGATCGGCCGGCTCGCGCTGGACCAGGGCGACCTGGGCACGGCCCGGGAGCACCTGGCCGAGAGCCTGCGGCTGAGCCGGGCTCACCGGGGCCCGGATCGGGGTGGCCCGCAGCCTGGAGGCCTTCGCGGCGCTGGCCGGACGGGAGGGCGAGGCGGTCCTCGCCGTCCAGCTCACCGGGGCCGCCTCGGCCCTGCGCGCGGCGGCCGGGCGGCCGCCGCTGGCGCAGCGGCGGATCCAGCGGCGCCTGGACGCGGCCCGGAGCCTCGGCGAGGACGCGGTAGCGCAGCTGTGGCGGCAGGGCGAGAAGCTCACCGCGGAGGCCGCGGTGGCGCTCGCGCTGGGCACCGCCGCCGGGACGCCGACCGGCGGGACGGTCACGCCGCTGCACCAGATCGCCGCCCACTCCACGCTGACCCCGCGGGAACAGCAGATCACCGGGCTCGTCGCCCGCGGGTACAGCAACCGGGCCATCGCCGGCGAGCTGGTCATCAGTCCGGCGACCGCGGCACGCCACGTGGCGAATATCCTGGGCAAGCTGGGCTTCACCTCGCGGGCCCAGATCGCTGCCTGGGCTGCGGGGAACGAGTCAATCCAGCCGTCCGCGGCCCATGAATCAGGCAGCCTAGTCCCTTGACACCACTACCATGGACCCGGCCGGCCACCGGATAGCACCATTGACGAGGACGGGAAATGGGCAAGGCGAGCAGAGTGAAGCGGGAGAGCGCCCGCGAGAGGATTGCGGCGCAGCGGGCCGCGGAGCGCCGCCGGGAGCAGCGGAACCGGATGTTCATCGCCGGCGGCAGCATCCTCGGTGTCGTGGTGATCGTGGTTGCCTTCCTGTTCTTCAAGACCCTCAGCGGCAGCGGCGGGGCGGCCGCGGCCTCGGCCGGCGCCAGCTCACCGGCCGGCGCCGCGCTCCCGGCCGGCGTGATCAAGGACGTGAGCACCGTGCCGTCCGCGACGCTGACCTCCGTTGGCTCGGGGACCGCCTACGCCAAGAGCGTGTCCCCGGTGTCGGCTCCCGCGCTGACCTCCGGCGGCAAGCCCGAGGTGCTGTACATCGGGGCCGAGTACTGCCCGTACTGCGCCACCGAGCGGTGGGCGATGGCCGTGGCGCTGAGCCGGTTCGGCACGTTCTCCGGGCTGCACGGGATCAAGTCGGACAGCAGCGACGTCTATCCCAACACCGCGACCCTGACGTTCTACAAGTCCAGCTACTCCAGCAAGTACCTGACCTTCAGCCCGGTCGAGGAGCAGACCGTCACCAAGGCGACGCTGCAGACCCCGACCAAGGCGCAGCAGGCGCTGATCACCAAGTACGACTACCCGCCGTACGTGAGCCAGAGCGAGCAAGGTGCCATCCCCTTCATCGACTTCGGCGGCAAGTACCTGGTGCACGGCGCGCAGTACGACCCGCGGCTGCTGGCGAACAAGAGCTGGGCCCAGGTGGCCGCGGCGCTGCAGGACAAGTCCAGCGCCATCGCCCAGGGGGCGGACGGCGCGGCCAACATGATCACCGCGACCATCTGCAAGGTCACCAATAACCAGCCCTCCAGCGTCTGCACCTCGCCGGTGATCAAGTCCATCGAGGGGCAGCTCTGATGGCCACCCCCAAGCAGGCGCGCGGCCAGGCCGGAGCCCCGGGCCGTCCCGCCGGCGGCCGTCCCGGCCGGCCCACAGCCGCGGCCAAGCGGGACAAGGGCACCCGCGGCGGCCGGCCGGAGGCAGCGGCCGCGGCCGCGGGGCGCCCGGCCAGCCAGCCAGGCCGCCAGACCGCGCAGCGCCCGGCGCGGCCGAAGGCCACGGCCCGCGTGGAGGCGGCTGCGGCCCCGGCCGGCGCTATCCGGGTCCCGCCGCTGTGGTTCCAGCTCACCACCTGGGCGCTGGCCATCGGCGGGCTGGGTGTGTCCACCTACCTGACCATCACGCACTTCGACTCGTCCGTCCCGCTGGTGTGCTCGGAAAAGGGGCTCATCAACTGCGCGCTGGTGACGTCCAGCCCGCAGTCGTACGTGTTCGGCATCCCGGTGGCCGTGCTGGGGCTGGCCTTCTACATCTTCATGGTGGTGGCGGCCTCGCCGTGGGCGTGGCGGTCGAAGTACCCGGCGGTGGCGTGGACGCGGCTGGCGTCCGTGGTGGTCGGGATCGTCTTCGTGCTCTACCTGGTCTACACGGAACTGTTCACGCTGAAGGCCATCTGCCTGTGGTGCACCAGCGTGCACGGGATCACGTTCGTGCTGTTCGTGCTGATCGTGGTCAGCGCCGCCGTCGGTTACGGCTTCCGCGACCCGGAACTGTCCCGCTAGCCGGGAGACCCGCGGGGTCGCCGCGGCCGCGTCGGACGGGCGAGGCCCGGGTCGCCGGCGAGCTGACGACAGCGCGGCGGCGCCGCCCTACAGTGCTGGGCATGGGACTTCACCAGGGGCGGCGGGCTGCCCTCGTGGCGGGCACTGGCGGCTCCCCGGGACGGGTCAGCCCGCCAGGGAGGCGCGCAGCGCCAGGATGCGGGCCACGGCGGCGGCCGCTTCCGGCCTGCTGAGCTGCCCGTCAGCGTAGCCGCTGGCCAGCGCGGCGAGCGCCTGCTGCCCCTCACCGACCCAGCGGCCCGCGCAGAGCAGCAGATCATCCCCGGCCAGGGCGGCCAGCTGGGCCCGCTGGCCGATGGTGCCGAACGGCGAGAGCGCACCGGCCTCCAGCGCATCGGTGATGGTGACCCCGCTGAATCCGAGCCGCTGGCGCAGCTCGCCCTGGACCACGAGCGGGGACAGGCCGGCCGGGCGAGCCGGGTCCAGCGCCGGGTAGACCGCCCAGGACAGCATCACCATCCGCAGCCCGGCCGCGATCGCCGCCCGGTAGGGCAGTTCGTCTTTGGCCCGCAGGGTGGCGGCCGGCACGTTCAGGGTTACCGGGCGGTTATCGGTGTCCTGGCTCCGGGTGGCCGCACCGATGCCGGGAAAGTGTTTCGCCACGGCGAGCACCCCCGCGGCCTGCTGTGCCGTGATGAACGCCGCGCCGAGCCGGCCCGCCTGCCCCGGATCGCTGCTGTAGGAACGCCCGTAGGCGCTGATGAATCCGTCCAGCGACCGGTACACGTCGAGCACCGGGGCCAGGTTGACGTCGAGGCCCGCCGCGAGCAGGGTGGCCGCCGCGCCGGCGCCTGCCAGGCGCGCTTGCCGGGCCGGGGCCGCGGACTGCCCGATCTGCTCCTCGGACAGGGCGGGCGGCCCGGGCAGCCGCCGTACCTGCCCGCCCTCCTGGTCGGTCATGAGCAGCAGCGGCTCGTGCACCGGATTGGCCGGGGCATCGTCGGCCTGCTGCAGTTCCTGCGCCACCGCGGCCAGGTGAGCGCTGCTGCCGATGTTCTGGGTGAAGAAGATCACTCCCGCCGCCTCGCCCTGGCGGATCAGCGCCAGCAGCGCGGGCGGCGGGGTGAGCCCGTGGTAGCTGTAGATGACCCGCTGGCCGGCCAGCTGGGCCGGGTTCAGCTCGCTCACCACCCGGGCCGGGCCCGCCGCCGGGGCCAGCACCGCGGCAGGCCGCGCCGGGCCGGGCGGGCGCGCCGCGTTGGCCGCGCTGGCCGCCGCGACGACCACGGCTACCCCCGCGGCCAGGGCGCCGGCCGCGGCCAGCGTGCCCGGCCGGCGTGACCACGGCTGCGGGGCCCGGTGCTTCATGCTGGCTCCTTGTGTTACCTAACGCATACAAACAAGCACGCTGAGTATCACACGGGAGCCGCCGATCATGCGTCCAGAACGCCATCCGCTGTGGTGGACGACGAGCGCATCGTGGAGCAGGGCTCACGCGTGGAACCGCTGGCCGCGGACGGCAGCTACGCGCAGCTGAGCGCGGCCTTCACCGGGACTGCCGTGGTGGCGTGACGGCAGCAGGCGCGGGCTCAGCGGGCGCGGCCGCCTGCCGCCGGGCGGTCCGGCACAGCGTGGCCAGGGTCTCCACCAGGCGGCCCGCCTCCGCCCCGTCCCGGTCGCGGAACTCAGCGCTGACCCGGCGGCCTGCCGCATCCAGGCAGACCGTGGCCAGCGACAGGCGCCGTTGCACCGGGCCGCTGACCATCCGGACGCTCTGCACCTTTTCCAGCGGCAGCCAGGTGGTGACCCGGCGGACCCGGCCGGTGACACCGGCCGCGGTCGCGCCGTCGTGCCCTGCGGCCAGGAAGTGGTAGCTGAGCGGTGCCTTCAGCGCGGCCCGCCGGGGCGGGCGGTCCAGGCGCGGCAGCTCCGCGCCCATCACCAGCCGCATCAGCTGGCCGGCGGTGGCCCGGTGGCCGACCGGCAGCAGGGTCTTGCGCATCCGGCCGGAGCCGTCGGCGCGGTCCCGGCCCGGCGACCCGGCCACGTCGATCTCCAGGCGGCACCAGCCCAGCGGGCGCCATAGCAGCGGCTCGATCATCCGCACCGCCTGCACCCGCTGCCGCGGGATGGTCTCGGCCACCGTGCCGAGCAGCCCGCGGCGGATCCGGATCCCGTCCGGTGCCTGGGCTACCGTGAAGCCGTAATCGGTGGCGATCCTCCGCCACACCACCGCCGCCAGCGTGAGGAGCCAGAGCGCGGCGGTACCGCCGGCCGGGGCCAGCAGGGCCGGGAACGCGATCAGCACCACGATCTCGGCCACCAGCAGCCCGGCCACCAGGCTGGCGCTGGACGCGGCCACCGAGCCGACCAGGCGGCGGCCGGCACGCTGGCCAGCACCGCCTCGGCGGGTTCGGGGGTACCGGGATCGAGCCCGTGGTGCGCGGCGAGCAGCCGGGCCCGCAGGTCGAGCGCGGCCTGCTCGGGGAGGTAGGCGAGACGGCCATCCGCATGCGAGGACCCGGCCAGCCGGACCCTCAGCTCGGCCAGCCCCAGTGCGCGGGCCAGGAACGGCCGGACCACGTCCACCGCCTGGATCCGCGCCACCGGCAGCTGCCGTGAGTCGCGGCGCAGCAGGCCCGTCTCGATGCACAGCGTGGCCGGCTCCAGCTTCCACCGGGTGACCAGCCAGTTGACCACCGCGCCCGCCGCGACGAGGGCCGCGGCCACCCCGTCGTACAGGTGCGAGCCGCCCGGGCCGAACCCGCCGGACGCTGTGACGCCGACCAGCGCCAGCACGCCGAGAGCGGTGCGGCCGGAGCGGACCAGCGGGGACAGGGGATGCAGCCGGCGCCAGGCACCGGGAGCCGGCCCGGCTCCCGCCGGCCCGCTGGTCGCCCGGCGCGCCGAGCGCAGTCCCCGCGTTCTCCGGCCCGTCGCTCACAGGCCCGCCGCCTTCGCCTCCCCCAGCGCGGCCAGCCGGTCCCGCAGCCGGGCCGCCTCGTCCCGCTCCAGGCCGGGGATCCGGGCGTCACTCGCGGCCGCCGCCGTGTGCAGTTTCACCGTGGCCAGCCGGAACGCGCGCTCCACCGGTCCCGCGGTCACGTTGACGAACTGCATCCGGCCGTAGGGCACCACGGAGAGGCGGCGGACCAGGACGCCCCGGGAGACGATGAGGTCCTCGTCCCGCTCGGTGTAGCTCCAGGCGCGGACCCGGCGGCAGACGAACCACGCGGCCAGCCCCGCCGCCGCCGCGACCACCGCGACCGCGGTGGCACCGGCCGGGGCGCCCGCGGCTAAGCCGACGCCGATGCCGACGGCCAGCGCTCCGGCCACCGCCGAGCCGGCCACCTGCAGGGAACGCATCCGCCACAGCCGGGGCGATGGTGACTTGGGCGCCGGATCGGCAGGGCCAGGCATGGCCAAACCGTACAGCACCGCCCCCCAGACAGCGGCACTAGCATGAGGGGACCAGGAAGGAGCGCAGTGGGCGAGGCCGGCAGACCCCTGGCGATGATCGGTGACATCACCGCTTCATCCATCGACTCGGTGGCCGCGCTGATCCGGCCGTACATCCGGTGCACCCCGGTGTTCCGCCTGGAGCGGGCGGACCTCGGGCTGGATGCCGGGCCCCTGGTGCTCAAGCTCGAGCAGCTCCAGCACTCAGGGTCGTTCAAGGCCCGCGGCGCGTTCGCCAACCTGCTGCTTCGGCCGGTGCCCGTGGCCGGTGTCGTGGCGGCCTCCGGCGGCAACCACGGCGCGGCGGTGGCGTACGCCGCGCGGCAGCTCGGCGTCCCGGCCCGGATCTTCGTCCCCGAGGTGTCCTCCGCGGCCAAGATCGAGCGGATCCGCGGGTACGGGGCCGACCTGGTCGTGGGCGGGGCCAGCTATGCGGATTCACTGGCGGCCAGCGCGGACTGGGCGGCCTCCTCCGGGGCCTTGACGGTGCATGCGTTCGACCAGCCAGAAACCATCCTGGGCGCCGGCTCGCTCGGCGCCGAACTGCGCCAGCAGGTCCCGGATACGAGAACGGTGCTGGCCAGCGTGGGCGGCGGCGGGCTGCTCGCCGGGATCTGCGCGGCCTGCGCGGGCCAGTTCGCCGTGGTCGGCGTGGAGCCGGCCGGCGCGCCCACACTGACCCGGGCGCTGGCCGCCGGCCATCCGGTGGACACCGAGGTGGGCAGCGTGGCCATCGACTCGCTGGCCCCGCGCCGGGTCGGGGAGCAGACGTTCGCGGTGATCCGGGAGCACGCGCGCGGCGCGATGCTGGTCACCGACGACGACATCCGCGCCGCCCAGCGGCTGCTCTGGGACCGGCTGCGGCTGGTCGCCGAGCCGGGCGGCTGCGCCGCGCTGGCCGCGGTGACCTCCGGCCGCTACCGGCCAGAGCCGGCCGAGGTGGTGACCGTGGTGCTGAGCGGGGCCAACACCACGGCTGTGGACTTCGGGCACTAGGAGCGCGGCGGGCCTGGGTCCCCGGGGGTGGAACCCGGCCCGCACGCTGGCCTCGGCACTCAGCTCGCTTCCTTCCGGCGGTGCGGTCAGCGTGTTACACCAGCCCGGGACAAGGTCTCCGCGAGCCGCCGCAGGCCGCGGTGCGCGGCCGCCCGGACCGCGCCGGGACTCCGGCCGACCAGCCGGGCCACCGCCTCGTTTCCAGGCCGGCCAGCACCCGGAGCAGGATCACCTCCCGCCTGCAGCCGGGGCAGCGTGCCGATCAGCGCGATCGCCGCGCCGGTGCTCAGCCGCTCCAGCACCACGTCGGCGATGTCCGCGCTGGCCGGCGGGGCACCGGGCGGGACCTCGGCGACCGGGACGGCCGGGCGGCGGGCCCGGTACCGCCCGTGGTCGATGGCCCGGCGCCGGGCGGTGGTGAACAGCCAGCCACGCCAGGCCCCCTCATCGCCGCGGAACGCGGCCAGCCCGCGCACCAGGTGCACCCAGGTGTCGGCCGCGACATCCTCGGCAGCCTCCGGGGCGATCACCCGCAGGTACCGCAGCAGGGCCGGGTTGGCATCCCGCCACAGCGCCGAGAATGGCTCCTCTTCGCCCCGCTGGGCGGCGGCGAGCAGAGCCGGGAACGCCTCGCCGATCACGATGCCGAGTATCCGCACATGCGCACCGCTGCGCAGCGAATCATAAATTCGTGACGGGATTGTCCGGGCGGCCGGGCCATCTGGCGTGGCTAGCGGCCGCCGATATCCTCGCTCCACACCGCCGGGTAACGGCTCTGGAATTCCTGCATAACGGCCACACAGTCGTCATCATCCAGCAACGTCACCTCGATGCCGTGGCCGGTGAGGAAGGCCAGGTCCCCGGCGAAGGTCCGGGCCTCGCCGACGACCACCCGGGGGATCTGGAAGAGCAGGATGGCCCCGCTGCACATCTGGCACGGCGACAGCGTGGTGTACAACGTCACGCCCCGGTAGGACGACTGCCGGCCGGCGTTGCGCAGGCAGGCGATCTCCCCGTGCGCGACCGGGTCGCCGTGCTGCACCCGTTCGTTGTGCCCGGCCGCGATCAGGTCCGGGCCGGCGGCCAGCGCCGCCCCCACCGGCACCCCGCCCTCGGCCAGGCTGGCCCGCGCCTGTTCCAGCGCGGCCGCCATCATCCGCACATCCACGTCCGCCTGCCCTGTGGTCATGGGATGAGGGTAGTGGCGGGCGGGCGTCCCACGGGTAACGCCGGGCTCAGCCGAATGTCGCGTAGAGCAGGTACCCGTTCAGCATGATGATCGCCACCGTGACCAGGGCCGCCGCGGCGGTGGTGGCCCGCCGGTTGACCAGCGGGCCCATCACGTCGGCCCGGCGGGTCAGCAGCACCAGCGGGACAAGCGCGAACGGGATGCCGAACGACAGCACGACCTGGGATATCACCAGACTGCCCGTGGTCGGCAGGCCGAGTTCCAGCACGAGCAGCGCGGGCAGCATGGTGAGCGCACGGCGCAGGAACAGCGGGATGCGCCGGTCGATGAAGCCCTGCATGACCACCTGCCCGGCGTAGGTGCCAACGCTGGAGGAGGACAACCCGGAGGCGAGCAGCGCGGCCGCGAAGGCCAGCGCGGCGCCGCCGCCGACCAGCCGGCCCAGCCCGGCGTGCGCAGCCGGGATGGAGCCCAGGTGGGTCCCGCCGGCGTGGCTGGCCATCGCGGCCGCCACCACCAGCATGGCCAAGTTGATCAGCCCGGCCGCACCGAGGGCGATGAGCACGTCGATGCGCTGGAAGCGGAGCAGTTCACGGCGCTCGTTGTCGTCGCTGCAGGTCACCCGGGACTTGGTCAGCGCCGAGTGCAGGTACACCACATGCGGCATGACCGTCGCGCCGATGATGCCCGCCACCAGCAGCGGGCCGCCGACCCCGCCAAAACCGGGCACCAGCCCGCTCGCCAGCGCCGCCGGGTCCACGTGGACCGCGGCGAGGTCGTAGGCAAAGCCGAGGAAGACGATGCCGAGCAGGGCGCAGACGGCCAGCTCGAACCGCCGGTAGCCGCGCTGCTGCATGCCCAGCACGCCGAAGGCGACCAGCGCCGTGAGCGGGCCGGCCACCCGCAGCGGCACGTGAAAGAGCAGGTTCAGGCCGAGCGCGGCACCGACGAATTCGGCGAGGTCGGTGGCCATCGCGATCAGCTCGGCCTGGACCCACAGGCCGCGGGAGACCGCCCGTGGCCACAGCGCCCGGCACAGCTCGGGCAGATCGCGGCCGGTGGCCACGCCAACCTTCGCGGACAGGTACTGGACCAGCATGGCCATCAGGTTGGCCACCACGATGACCCAGGCCAGCGTGTAGCCGAAGTCGGCGCCGGCCGCGAAGTTGGTCGCGAAGTTCCCCGGGTCGATGTAGGCGACCGAGGCGACGAAGGCCGGCCCGAGCAGGGCCGCCATCCCGCGGAGCCGCCCGCGCGAGCGCAGCAGGCGCAGGGTGCTGAGCTGCGCGGGCGCGGGCGGCGCCGGTTCGCCGGGTGGTGCCGCAGGTTCGGGTGGGTCCGGGGGTGGCGAGCGCCGGCAGGCGCAGTGCGGGGTCTGCTGCCATGGGCCGGCTCCGCTAACCGACCGACGGGCCGAGGCCGAGTGACTGCGGCGTGCTGGAATCCGGTGAGGGCTGGTTCAGGCCCTCATCGAGCGGGCCGAACTCGGTCATCAGCGAGCGGCTGCCGCCCCACGGCGTCTGCTCCTCGGCCACCAGGGTGTTCGTGGTGAGCAGCAGGCCGGCCACGGACGCGCCGTTCTGCAGGGCGGAGCGCGCCACCCGCAGCGGGTCGATGATGCCCATGTCGATCATGTTGCCATACCGGCCCTGCAGGGCGTCGAACCCCTCGTCCGGGCCGAGCTGGGATACCTGGGCCACGACCTCCTCGCCGGAGTAGCCGGCGTTGGCGGCGATCAGGTAGGCCGGGGCAGCCAGCACCCGGCGGACGATGTCCACCCCGGTCGCGTAGTCGTCCTTGACCTGGAGGTCCTCGAGCGCGCCCAGCGAGTGCAGCAGCGCCGCGCCGCCGCCGGCCACGATGCCCTCGGCCATCGCCGCCCGGGTCGCGGCCAGCGCGTCCTCCACCCGGTGCTGCAGTTCCTTCAGCTCGGCCGGTGTGGGCGCGCCGACGCTGATCACCGCGACCTTGCCGGACAGCGCGCCGATCCGCTCGGTGAGGACGTCCTCGTCCACGCCGAAGGTGGCCCGCTCCAGCTCGGCGCGCAACTGGCCGAGCCGGAAGTCCAGGTCCTCGGCCGAGCCGTGGCCGCCGATGATGGCGGTCTGGTCGGCGGTGACCCGCACCTGGGCGGCCCGGCCCAGCTGCTCCAGCGTCATCGTCTCCAGGCTGAAGCCGGAGTGCTTGCTGCACACCGCGCCGCCGGTGATCGTGGCGATGTCCTCCAGCTTGCGCAGCCGGCGGTCACCGAAGCCCGGGGCTCGCACCGCCACGCACTGGAACAGCCCGTTGACGTGGTTGTGCACCAGCATGGACAGGGCGGTGCCCTCGACGTTCTCGGCCAGGATGATCAGCGGCCGCGGGGAGCGCATGATCTTGTCCAGCAGCGGCATGAGCTGCTGCACCTTGGTGATCTTCTCGCTGCACAGCAGCAGGTACGGGTCCTCCACGATGGCTTCCAGGCTGGCCGGGTTGGTCACCATGTAGGGCGACAGGTAGCCGTTGTCGAACTCGAAGCCCTCGATGAAGTTCACGCTCATCCCGTTGGCGGCGGACTCCTGGACAGTGACGATGCCTTCCTCGCCCACGGTGTGCAACGCCTTGGCGATCACTGCGCCGACCGTCTCGTCGTCATTGGCCGAGATGGACGCGACCCGCTTGTAGTCCTCCTCGGTGGCCACCGGGTGCGCGGCCTGCTGCAGGTGGCTGACCAGCCGGTCCACGGCGATGTCGATCCCGCGCTTCACCAGCACTGGGTTGGCCCCGGCGCCGATCGCCTGCATGCCCTCGCCGATGATCGCCTGGGCCAGCACGGTCGCCGTGGTGGTGCCGTCACCGACGATGTCGTTGGTCTTGATCGCCGCTTCCTTGACCAGCTGGGCGCCCATGTTCTCGAACTGGTTGGACAGGTGGATCTCACGGGCGATCGTCACGCCGTCGTTGGTGACCACGGGCGAGCCGGTGATCTTCTCCAGGATGACGTTGCGTCCCTTGGGCCCCAGCGTTGACTTCACGGCTTCGGCCAGCTTGTCCACTCCGGCCAGCAGCAGGCTTCGAGCGTCCGCACCGAAACGCAGTTCCTTAGCCATCAGTCCTCCTTGACCTGGGGTCTTCTAGTTATTGGCAGTACGGCAGGCACGGGGCCGGCCTGGCGGCAGCTACGGGACGAGGATGGCCCGGCCGCGCACCCGGCCCGCGTCGAGGTCGGCGAGCGCTTCCACGGCGGCATCCAGCGGGTAGGTCCGGGTATGCAGGGTAACCTTGCCGGCCTGGGCCAGCACCATCAGCTCAGCCAGGTCGTTGTAGGTGCCGACGATGTTGCCGATGATGTTCCGCTCGGTGGAGATGATGTCCAGGGTCGGGATGTGCAGCGTGCCGCCGTAGCCGATGACGAAGTAGGAGCCGGCCGGCGCGGTCATGTTCCACCCGTCCATCTCGGCGCCCTGCTCGGCCACGAAGTCCAGGACCACCTCGGCGCCGGTGCCGCCGGTCAGGTCCTTGACCGCGTTGACGTGGCTGCCGTCGGCGACCACCGTGTGCTGCGCGCCGAGCTGCTCGGCCAGCTTGAGCGCGTCCGGGTTGCGGTCCACCACGACGATGTTCGCGGCGGTCAGCGCGGCCAGGCACTGGATGCCGATGTGGCCCAGCCCGCCCGCCCCGGTCACCACGCAGGTGGTGCCGGGGTAGAGCAGCGGGATCGCCTTGCGGACCGCGTGGTAGGCCGTGATCCCGGCGTCGGCCAGCGCGGCGACATCCTTCGGCTGGGTCCGCGGGTCCAGCTTGACGCAGGCCCGGGCCGAGGTGAGCAGGTACTCGGCCATCCCGCCATCGCGGTTGGCCAGGCCGGGGAAGGCGCTGTTGGCGCAGTGCATGTCGTCGCCGGCCCGGCAGGCGCGGCACAGCCCGCAGCTCGGCGCCGGGTGCAGGATCACCGTGTCGCCCACCTGGACGTTGGTGACCCCGGGGCCTACTTCGTGCACCCAGCCGGCGTTCTCGTGGCCGAGGGTGTAGGGCAGCACGGTCTGCGTGCGCTCGGCCCACTGGCCCTCGATGATGTGCAGGTCGGTGCGGCACACCCCGGCCCCGCCGATCTTCACGACGACGTCCAGCGGGGCGCTGACCGTCGGCTCCGGGACCTCGTTGACCTGCGGCTGGGAGTGATACGCGTGCAACCGGACGGCCTTCATTGGTCCTCCTCGCCCTCGGGTGTTTGCGACTCTGCTGCAGAGCCATAGCGGTGCCGCAGCATGCCGCGGCAGATGCTGCCGTTCGCCTCGAGACTGGTCCGGGTGATCCGCGCCTTGCGCAGGTGCAGCGGAGTCGCCTCGGCGGTCACGGGCTGCCCGGTGACCGGGTCGATGAGCAGCGCGGCGTCGTCGCCGGCGGGCAGGCCGAGCTCGGCGCGGCGCTCCCGGAGCCGGTCCAGCGGCCGGGACGGCGGCACGTCCCCCAGGGTCAGGTCGCGCAGCCGGGCCGGGTCGGTGCCCGCAGTAAGAAGAGGCCGGCACACCTGATCTGTGCCGGCCATGACCGCCTTGCGCAGGAAGTCGGCGCGCAGCTGGTGCAGCTCGCCGACGGCCTCACCATCGAACGACCGGGCGAACCCCGCCTGCGCCGCCACCCCCCCGTTGATCGAGTCCGACGCGAAGTGGTCATCGAGCACCACCTCGGCGTGGCGCACCCCGGGCAGGGCGGTCACCGCGTCATAGGCGTCGGCCACCATCAGGTAGGCGAAGTTGGGCGCGCAGAAGTAGGTCGGCAGCCGCAGGCGGACCTGGGCGTCCCCGTCAGCGGACAGGGTGGCCGACGCGACGAAGCCGAGCGTGGTGATCGGCTCGTCCAGTTCCGGGTCACGTACCGTCTCCAGCGCGGCGAGCACCGCCGCTGGCATGCCCGGTGGCGCAGGCGGGCCATCGGCCGGCGAGGCGGGGCGCGCCAAAGGCGTGTTCCCGCCGGGCCAGCGATCGCGGGGGGCCCCGGGGGGTCGCCCCCCCGGGACCACACTGCCTGCGCCAGTGCCCGCAGCGGTGTTCGTTGCGGGCAAACTCATGCTCCCGAGACCAGCTGCGCGTCCTCCTGCGCAGCCGGCGTGCCGGCCTCTTCCGGCAGCCGGAACTCGGCCGGCACCTCGATGCCGTAGAGCTTGGCCGCGTTCAGGCCGAGGATCTTCTTCTTGCCCACCGTGGTCAGCCGCGGGTAGTCGGAGAACTCCTCACGGTCCGGCATCTCCCAGTCCACGAAGCCCTCGACCTGCCACTTCGGCTCCCAGATGCCGTAGTCACTGCCGAAGGTCATCTTGTCCTCGCCAACCCAGAACAGCAGCTCGCCGATGACCTTGGCGAAGAACTGCGGCCGGGCGTGCATGAGGCCGCCGATGACCACGGACAGGCCCGCGTACACGTTGGGCTCCTGGGTGGCCATGAAGCAGAAGTCCTCGATCCGCGGCAGGCCGACGTGCTCCACGATGAAGTTCAGCTCGGGGAAGTCGGTCGCGCAGTGGTCGATGTCGGATACGTCGAAGGCATCCTTGTCCAGCGGCCAGATCGTCGGGCCCTTGTGCACATGGATGTTCTTGATGCCCAGGTTCTGCGCGGCCTCCAGGTAGCGGTAGGCGGCCGGGTCGCTCAGCTTGTAGCCGCGTGAGCCGTTGTTCCACTCCGCGGTGTAGAGCTTCACGCCCTTGGAGCCGTAGGTCCCGACGTTCCGCTTGAGCTGCTCCAGGCCCACGTCACCGTCGCGGGGGTCGAACCGGGTGTTGTAGATGAACTTGCCCGGGTGGCGCTTGCCCATCTCGGCGTTGCGTTCGGTGGTGTTGAAGCCCTCCTTGTACCACTCCTTCAGGTACGTGGGCTGGAACACCGCGACGTCCACGTAGCCGTCCTCGAAGACGTCCTTCATCAGGTCGTCCTCGGAGTACTTCTGGAAGTGCTCGATGGACCAGTGGGTCTCGGGCGGGCCGAGGCCCTGGTACGCGTGGAAGCACTCGATCCAGCCCTTGGCGTACTGCTCCGCCCCCGGCACCCAGTTGTCCGGCGCGGCGTTCCAGTAGTGCATATGACTATCGACAACGAAATACTTCTCGCCATCCTTCTCGTACACGGAAGCCTCCTTGTGGGCCGAATGTCGTGCAAAGCGTCGTAGCGGCTGAGGCTGTCAGCCCAATCGGCTCCGGGCCCCGCGGCTGCTGGTTCCAGCAAGAGTGCTGATACCAGCACAACCGCTGGGCCCGGCTACCGCAAGGTCTACTGCGCGGTCAGATCGAAGCCGAGCTCCTCGGCGGCGTCCTCCGGGTTCGCGACCATGACCGTCCGGTCGTCGAGGTGGATCATCCGGCCGTAGTGGGTGGACATGTTCTCCTCGAACTCGGCGGCGTCGAAGTAACCGGCTTCCTCGCCCAGCGCCTCGGAGACCTCGTCATAGACGACATCCATGCGCCGGACCGCGTTGACCCGGATCATTGACGGCAGCGGCGTCACCGTCACATTGGACTCGGTGCTCATGACCTGGGCCACGACCGCGCCGACCTGATTGTTCATCAGGGTGAATCCGCACATGTTGGACGCCGTGTTGTCGACCTTGAACGGGCTTTCCGCTGTCTTGAACGTGGTCACTGCGCCAGCTCCTTCGGTGCTTCCAGACTCAGATCGGACAGGATGCCCCTGAACCGGTGCTTGGCCGCGTCCAGGCCATCCTCGAAACGAGGGGGCTTCGCATCGGGCTGCGACCAGAGCGGCTGCAGGGCGCGCGCAGCCGCGATGGCCCTCGACACCCAGGTCGACAGCCACTGCTGCAGCTGCGCCTTGTTGTGGTCAGCGAACTCGCGGTCGGCGGTCAGCAGCTCGAACATCGCGATGGTGTACCGCAGGTCCCGCTCCGCGAAGTCGTACTCCGCCGCACCGACGAGGGTCGGGGTGACGAAGTCGCCGTTGCGCGGCGCCGCGTGCTGCACCAGGTGGCTGCGGAAAAGTTCGCCGACCAGCGGCTCGAAGACCACGTTCGCCGCGAAGATCGCCTCGCACCAGTCGTCGATGGCGGTGAGCTGCTCGGCGGTCTCCCGGACGCCCTGCCAGGCGGGGTCGCTGTTCCAGGTCTCGATGTGCGCGGCGCCGTCGAAGCCGTCGATCTCCTCGCTCAGGGTCAGGTTGTACAGCGCCAGATCCTGCGCCGCCCTGATCCGGTGCATGCTGTTCACCGAGATGGCGTTGTTGTGCATGTTGGTCGGCGCCCGGCGGTTGGCGTTCGCGAAGAGGTAGAGCCCGAGGCCGTGGTCGACGTGCATCCACGCGCCGACGTTGCGCTCGACGAAGCGCACCCAGTTCGGGTTCCACTGCTCGAAGGCCTTGGCGGCCCTGGCCGCGTTGACGTTCTGGTTGAGCTGCCGGACGACGTTGGAGTTGTACCGGTAGAAGGTGAGTTCCCACTCCTCGTTCGGGTCCCGGAATTCATGCCAGCCAAGCGCGGGCCAGTCGTAGCCCTTGCCGCCCGATCCGGGGTAGCGCTCCGGCTCCGGCCGGTCCGATCCCCACGCCTTGAGCGCCGTCCAGTCCAGCGGGTAACCGCCCCGGCCGTCGGAAAACCCATACAGCCAGCCCTGAGCGAGGTAGTGCCGCGGGTCGGGCTGGACCTCGACCGTCACGTCCTCATAGTGGCTCTGCTTGCGCTTGGCCGGCGTGTAGTAGTTGAACCGCCGGGCCGTTGAGTCCGGGAATTCCCTGGCCCCGGCTTCCGCGTCGGTGAAGACCGGCTTGGGAACGCTTCGTTCGGTAGGCGCGGTTGTCATGAGGTCTCTCCTTCGGGGTCCCCGGTGGTGGTGAACTTGTCGAAATAGATGCGTTTTTCCTCGACGCCCAGCTGCTGCAGCAGCGGCACCGCCGCTTCCACCATTGGCGGCGGGCCGCAGACATAGGCATGGGCCCCGGCCAGGTCACTGGCGTGCCGCTTGACCACATTGGTGATCAGTCCGCGCTCGCCGTCCCATTTCTCGTCGCCGTCGGCGTCGGACAGGGCCGGGATATAGCGGAAGTCCGCCAGGGTCTGCTCGAGCTGGCGCAGTTCCGGCTCGAAGCAGAGGTCCTGCCGGGTCCGGGCGCCGTAGAAGAAGGTGGCCTTGCGGCTGATGCCGCGCTCGGCCATCGACCGCAGCAGGGACAGGATGGGAGCCATGCCCGCCCCGCCGCCGACGAACACCAGGTCGGTGTCGCCCTCCCGCAAGGTGAAGACGCCGAACGGCCCGGTCAGGTCGAGCCGGTCCCCTTCCGCCAGTTTCTCGGCGAGGAACCGGGAGAACTTGCCGTCCGGGTAGACCTTGATGACGAACTCCAGCAGGCCGCTCTCGCGGCTGGAGGTGTTCGCCATCGAGAACGACCGGACCGCGTCGGTTTCTGGGATGGCGATGTCCATGTACTGCCCGGGGAAGAACTTGATCTCCTCCGGTTCGAGCAGCCGCAGCACCAGGTGACGCATGTCGTGGGTGACCGCGTCCTTGGACACCACTTCCGCGACGCCCTGCTGGATGGGCAGGCCGGCGCGGATCATCTCCTCGTCGTAGTTGAGCAGCTCGATCGTGACATCTTCATAGGCGTGCGCCCGGCAGAGCAGCGTGTAGCCCTCTTCGAGCTCGTAGTCGGGGAGCGCGAAGGTCGAGTACCTGTCGTGCTCGACATCCTCACCCTCGAGGATGAAGGACTTGCACGAGGCACACTGGCCTTCCTTGCAGCCGTGCATGAGCATGATCCCCTGCTCGGCTGCGGCCCGGAGGATCGTCTGCTCCTCACTGACCTCGATCTCGATGCCCACGGGCTCGAAACGCACGACATGCTTGCCGGCCATGGCTCCCTCGTGATGCGGCCGTGGTGGATGTGCCGGGTGGAGGGGAGGGGGCCGCAGGGCGTGACCTGCGGCCCACCTCCCGGCTCGCTGGAGCGGTAACCGCTCAGGCGTCCGCAGGCGCTGGCCGGCCTGCCGGGCCCTGCTTGTTGTAATCGGCCACGAAGGCCGCCCGCTGCTCCGGCGTCATCTCGTTGAGCAGGACGTTGGGGCTCTGCACCGGGCCCATCCGGCGCAGGTGGTCCAGCGTCCACATCTTCTTCGGGTCCAGGTCCAGGTGCGGCTGGGCGACCAGGGTCTTGCCGTCGTCCCGCACGTAACCCATGTCGGAGACCACGTCGGCCCAGTTCCAGCCGTGGTACAGGGTCTCCCATTCGCGCTTGCCGATGAGCTGGCCCATGTTCGGCGTGGCCCGGCCCTCGAAGGTGGGCCGGAACGCTTCCGCGTCCGTCCACCGGCAGACCTCGTGGCAGTAGGTGCGGACCTGGCCGTCCACCTCGTCGATGACCATGTCCTCGCGGACCAGGCACGGGACCATGCAGGTCCAGCACCGGTGCGGGTACACGTAGTTGACGTCCTCGGCGACGATCGGGTGGTGCCCGTTCGGCCGCGACAGGCGGTTGTAGTTCTCCCACCACTTGCCGTACCTGTCGTACCAGCCCGGGTACTTGTACTCGAACCACTCGAAGTCGGCGTCGGTCATCGGGTCGATCCGCCAGTAGTTCGCCAGCCAGCCGGTGGCGAAGAACTGGGCTACCTCGTGCACGTAGCCCTTGTTCCAGATCTGGTTCCACGCCTCTTCGATGAGGTCGTGCGGGATGACCAGGCCGTACTTCTCCAGCGGGACCAGGTAGCTGCGGTAGTAGTCGTCGTAGATCCACCGCCGCCACATCTCGGCGTAGGACTCGCGGTCCTTGCGCCGGTCCTTGGTGCCGTACTCGATGAACGTGCCGATGGCGGCGTCCACCACGCGGTGGTTGTTCCACCACGCGTAGCGCAGGTCGCGCGCGAGCAGCTGATGGTTCTCCTCGTCGGCCAGGGCCATCAGCAGGGTGGCGTACCCGTTGCTGATGTGCCGCGACTCGTCCGACTGCACCGAGTGGAACACGGTCGGCAGCAGGTAGTCGCCGTTGGCGGCCGCCTCGGCCGGCATGGCCACGAACAGCGTGTTGGTGAACGCGGTCTCGGCCACGATCGTCAGGTAGATGCTCGCCGCGGTGATCGCGTCACCGGTGATGAAGCCCTCGGCGAACTGCCGGCCGATCGTCCCGCAGTAGTCGTTCTGGAAGTTGCGGAGGCTGTTGTTGAAGCCGGCCGGGTCGATGTAGTTGTTCATGTACAGGCGCTTGAGGTTCTGCTGGATCGTCGAGTGCCGCACCTCGTCGATCATCTGGATCGCCTGGCCGTTGTGCAGCTCCGGGTTCGGGACCGTGCGGAACAGCAGCGGCATGGCGCGCGCCGCGGAGATCTCCGGGAGCGGGATGATCGACAGGAACAGCTTCTGCCATTCCAGCCACCGCTCCTGCACCTGGCGGAACATGTTGCCGCGGATGGCGCCGTCCTGCGCGCCGTAGACCCGGTGGTCCTTCTCTTCCTGCATGGGGAAGTAGGAACGCAGGACCTGCTTGAGCGGGTCCTTCTTCTGCGCCTTGCGGAACGTGTAGTCAGTTCCATACTGCGAAACCGGCTCGTGGTACTGCGGTTCCCAGGAGAGTTCCTGGATCTTCGCGTGGGCCTTGGCCACACTCTGGCGACTCATGGTCACCCCTTTCCCCTTCGTGGGATGCATGCCGAGCAAGTCCCTTGGGCCGAATAACAACCTGTAAACGAGGCGGCCGGGCTCTCAACATGAGACAGGGCCCTGCGGCCCGTGGCGGGAGCTGCCGGGCACCAGCCCGGCCGCGCCTCAGCGCTCACCGAAGAACGCGTCTCGGAGTTCGGCCAGCCGGTCCCGGGCCTGCTGGGTGACTTGCCGGTTGCCCTCGGCGGCCGGCTCGATGCCCAGTGCCCGCAGCAGGTCGGCCGCGGGCTTCCCAGGATCACCGGACTCACCCAGGATCGGGTGCAGCCCCTGATCGGCCAGATGGTGGAACACGAGGTTCACCACGGTCCAGGGGTTGTAGGTCTCGCCAGTGACGCCGCCCGGTTGATCCATGAGACACCCTTCGGTTTCGTCAGCGAGAGCGCGAGCGAGCCGGTGTCCTTGCATGAAAACGCCGTTTCCGGAGGGGCGTCAGTCTCAATGTGAGACAGGGGCCGGTGACGCTGCGCCTATTTTGGGTAGGTACGCACGCGAACCCGGATGCCACCTGGGGGCTGACCCTCCAGCCCGCAGCCGCGCACCGGGAGGTACGGAGGCGCGATGGTGCCCACTGCAGTGCACCTGCCAGCCTTGGCCGACAGCAAGGGGCTGGCGAAGACGCGAGAGCGGTTCCTCACGGCTGAGCCGGTCAAGCCGAATGAAGTCCGCGACACGATCCTGGCCTCCTGGTGGCGGTCACGGCAGTTCAAGGTGGCCGCGGATCGTGTCACCCTCCCCTATGTCCGCGACCCCGACCTGGATACCCCGCTGGTCCGCAACGCCATGCCGGTCCTCCGCAACCTGCGCGAGCACCTGGAGGGGCAGCCGATCAGCGTCATCCTGACCGACGCCGCGGGCGTCGTGCTGACCCGGATGACGGCGGACCATGACCTGGAGCGGCACCTGGACGGCGTCCAGCTGGCCGCGGGCTTCTCCTACGCCGAGGAGTATGTGGGGACGAACGGGATCGGCACCGCCCTGGAGGGCGGCCAGCCCGCCCACGTGTTCGGCCACGAGCACTACGCTGAGGACCTGGAGGACCTGGCCTGCGCCGGCGTGCCGATCCATGACCCCATCTCGGGCAAGGCGGTCGGCGCGGTCAACCTCACCTGCTGGCGCCGGGACGCCGACCCGCTGCTCATCGCGCTGGCCAAGACCACGGCCGACCAGATCACCCAGGCCATGCTGGCGGAAAGCAGCGCCCGGGAGCTGTCCCTCATGCAGGAGTACCTGCGGGCCTGCCGCCGGACCAGCGGGATCGTGCTGGCCCTGAACCACGACGTCGTGATGATGAACGACTACGCCCGCCAGGTCCTCGACCCGGGCGACCAGGGGGTGCTGCTCGGCCAGGCCGCCGAGGCGCTGGCCAGCCGCCAGCCCGGGGCCGTGTCGGTGGAGCTGCCCAGCGGGATCCGGGCCCGGATGTACTGCCGCCCGGTGCCGGGCGAGGAGAGTGCCGTCGGCGGCGTGGTGCATGTGAAGCTCATCGAGCCGGCCAGCCGCCCCGCGTCCGAGACGCCGGTGAAGTCGGGCATGTCGCTGCCCGGCCTGGTCGGCAACGGCGCACTGTGGCTGCGCGGCTGCCGTCAGGTCGAGGCCGTCTACGACTCGGCCGAATGGCTCGCCCTCGAGGGTGAGCCGGGCGTTGGCAAGCTGACCGTGGTCCGCGCGGTGCATCAGCGCCGGAACGCGGCCGAGCGGTTCTACGTCCTCGACGCGGCCGAGGCGTCCGACGCCGACTGGCTGCTGCGTGCCCGCCGGGAACTGCTTGACGGCGAGGGCGCCCTGATCATCAGGCATATCGACGTACTCAATGCCCGGCAGTCGCATGCGCTGTCCGCGGCGCTGCAGGAAGCACGGGCCGCCGGCCGGCAGCGGGAGCTGTGGGTCGCCGTCACGCTGAACCGCTCCCAGGCCCATGCCGACCTGAGCAAGCTGCTGCGCCACTTCCCGTCCACCGTGGAACTCCCGCCACTGCGGCACCACATCGAGGACCTGCACGCGCTGGTGCCATTCTTCATCGCCAAGCTGGGCCAGCACGGCCGGCTGAGCTGCTCCCCCGAGGCGATGCAGCTGCTGGTGCGGTCGAAGTGGCCGGGAAACACCGAGCAGCTGTGGCAGGTCCTCAAGCGGGTCGTGCAGAAGCGGCGCACCGGGTCCATCCAGCCGGCCGACCTGCCGCCCGAATGCTGGACGGTGAGCCGGCGGCTGCTGTCCCCGCTGGAGTCGATGGAACGGGACGCGATCGTCCAGGGCCTCCTGGACTACCAGGGCAATAAGGTCAAGGCGGCCAAGTCGCTGGGCATGTCCCGGGCCACGATCTACCGGAAGATTCACGAGTACGGCATCGTCACGCCGGCCAGCTGAGCCTAGGCGACGGCCCGGCGCACCCCTCCGGTGGCCCGGCTGAGCGCCAGCAGGCACGTTGATCACGGCGGCGAACCCGCTGATGTCCGGGTGTGCAGCGCGGTGGCGATGGAGAACGCGGCCGTGGTTTCCATCAGCAGCGCGAGCAGCACGGCCAGCAGCAGCCCGGCCGCTCGATGACGCCGGACCGCAGCTCGAAGATGGTGGGGAAGCCCGGGCCAGACCCGCTGGCGAAGGCGAGCAGGGCCAGGATGCCCGGCAGGAACAGGTCGAGCACGTTGCCGCCCGGCAGGCCGCGCGCGCCGACGAGATGCGTGGGCAGCGGGGTGAACAGGGCCAGGTAGAGAACCGGCGTGGCGAAGCCGACCGCCAGCCAGACCGGGCTGCGCAGCAGCTGGGTGAGGTAGCGCCGGAAGAACAGCCCGGCATCGGTCACCGCCCTCATGCCATCGTCGGCTATCTCACCGACGCGCTGCGCGACCCCCGCTCGATGCGGCTGCTGCTGTGGCGTGGCCTGGCCGACGACTCGGTGCCGGGCGGCGACCGCACCAGGCAGCATGACCTGGACCAGGACGCCCGCCGCCAGTCCGCGGGCGAGGTAGCGGCCGACCTGGACCCGGCCGCGGTGCTGCTGGCCGGGATGGGGATGATCGCCGCGCCCGTCGTGATGCCCCAGGTGGCCCGCGAGCTGTTCGGCGCCGACCCGTTCAGCGAGGAGTTCCTCGACCGGTACGCGGAGCAGCTTCGCCGCATCGTCGCCCGGCTGGCCCGCCCGTAACCAGGGCGCCCGGCTCAGCCCGCCGGGGGGACGGGCAGGTGCAGGCGGAGGAACTCCTCGGTCCGCTGCCAGGCACGGGCGGCCGGCTCCGGCTGGTAGAACATCGGCGCCATCCGGTTGTGGAACGCGTGCCCCGCGTCCTGTTCCACGTACAAAGTGACGTTGGGATACCGGGCGGCCGCATGCTCGACGGCCCGGACCCGGTCCCGGGGAATGTAGGGGTCGCTGCCGCCGAAGTGGAACAGCAGCGGCGCGCTGATCTGGCTGAGCAGGTCAAGGCTGTCCGGCACGGCCGAGCCGTAGAAGGACACCAGCACGTCCAGCGGGGTCTGGGCCGCGATCAGGTAGGCAATGGACCCGCCGAGGCAGAATCCGAGGACGCCGATGCGCCCGTCCACCTCGGGCAGCGCGGCCAGCCGGCCGAGCGCGGCGATCGAGTCCGTGACCCCCTGGGCGGCATCGAACCGGGCCCCGAGCTCCAGCGACTCCTTGAGCCCCGCCTCGTCGTGGGCCGCCTGGTGATGCGGCTTGATCCGCCAGAACAGGTCGGGCGCCGCGACCACGTAGCCGAGCCGGGCCAGGTCCTCGCCGACGGCCCGGATGTAATCACTGACCCCGTAGATCTCCTGGATGAGCAGCAGGCCGGGCCCACGGCCCGCATCCGGGACCCAGACCGTCAGGTCGAAGGACCCGCCCGGGACCGGCACCTGCTCGACGCGCTGCTGCATAGTTTGCCTCCGCGGCGATCCTACGCAACGCGAGGCCGCCGGGCCCGCCCGGCCGCGATCACCGCGGTCTGGCCGGCCGGTTGATGATCACATTGTTCGCCGTGGCCGAGATGGCGCTCGCACCGGACGCCACCAGTACCGGGACGAGCGCCGGGCTGACGTGGCCGTCCCCTAGCTGTCCCTCGTAACCGACACCCCAGGCGTAGACCTGCCCGGTTGTCGAGATGGCATACGACGTGGCCGATCCGGTACTCAGCGACTGGTAGGTCACTCCGGGCGGCGGGTAGAAGCGGACCGGGGCGGCTTCCATGCCCCTCGTGCCGTTGCCCAGCTGCCCGGCGTGATCGTCGCCCCAGGCCCACAGCGAGCCGTCCGAGAGCAGGACCAGGGTCTGCCCGTTGTTCCAGATCGAGCCCCCCTCGGCGACCTGGGCCACCGGATGCGGCAGCCGTACCCGGGCCGGCACGTCGGATGACCGGCCCAGGTGCCCGTCACCGAGCTGGCCGCGGCGGTCGTATCCGGTGCCCAGGTCGCCGTCGATGTTCTGGCCGGAGGCGTACACCATGCCGTGGGCGTCATACAGGGCGTGCGTGCTCGCGCCGGCCATGGTGGTCACGTCGGGGAAGGGCAGCCGCACCGGCGTGCGGTACTCCCTTGTGCCGCCTTGACAGAGCTCTCCCCCGCCATTGTCGCCCCAGCCCCAGGCATGTCCTGCGGTGTCCAGGGCCAGCCCGGTGTCGAACGGCATGGCGTCGGTCGGTATCGAGGCGATCTTCACCCCGGCCGGGAACCGTACCCGGACCGGCTGGCCCGGTGAGTCCTCGAGGCGGCCGTTGCCCAGCTGGCCCTGCGTGCCCAGGCCCCAGGCGTACAGGCTGCCGTTCGTCAGCAGCGCGTACTCCGTCGAGTTGGAGCTGCCGACCTCGGCCACGGTGCCCGGCAGGATCACCGGCGCCGGCGCGCGCCGGGTGTCCACATTGCCCGGGGTGCCGCCGAAGAACGAGCCCCAGTGCGTCACCGTGGTGACCGCCGCCGGCCGGGCCGCCGCGGCAGCGGACGGCTGCCCGCCGGGCTGCCCCGATGCGCAGCCAGCCAGCAGGACCGCTGCCGCCAGTGCCACACACCAGGCATACCTGACGTGGAGTGATATCTTCATCACTCTTTGCTGCAAATCGTCATAAAGAGACTATAGGGAGGATCATGGCCTGCGTGCGACCAGATGGGGGCAGCCCGCATGAAGGGCCTGCCGGGTGCTGACCGGCCCGGGTGCTGACCGGCCCGGGTGCTGACCGGCCCGGGTGCTGACCGGCCCGGGTGCTGACCGGCTAGGTGGTGATCACCGCGAGGGACACTGGCGGCAGCGCGGCGTCGGTCCCGTCGAGCGCCACCTCGGGCCGGGAGGCGGCCAGCACCCCGGTGCCCCGCGCGCCCAGCGGCACCAGGGCCTCGTCCTGCCCCAGGTTGACCGCGATCCGCAGCCGGCCCCGGGTCAACACCAGCCAGCGGTCACGCTCGCTGTAGTCCGCCTGTATCCGGTCCAGCCGCGGGTCGGCCAGCTCGGGGCAGCAGCGGCGCAGCTCGATCAGCTCCGTGTACCAGGCCAGGACCCCGGCGTGCTCCGGGTCATCCAGCTCCGACCAGTCCAGCTTGGACCGCAGGAAGGTGCCCTCGTCCTGCGGGTCGGGCACGTCGGCCGGGCCCCAGCCGTGCGCCGCGAACTCCGCGCGCCGCCCGACGGCGACCGCCTTGGCCAGCTCGGAGTCGATGTGGTGGGTGAAGTACTGCCACGGTGTGCCCGCGGCCCACTCCTCCCCCATGAACAGCATCGGGGTGAACGGCGCGGTAAGCACCAGCCCCGCGCCCACCTTCACCAGGTCGGCGGGGCGCCCGGCAGAGATCCGGTCACCGGCCGCCCGGTTGCCGACCTGGTCGTGGTCCTGCAGGTAGCCGAGGAACCGGAAGGACGGGATGCGGAGCAGGTCAACCGGCCGCCCGTGGCTGCGGCCGCGGAACGCCGACCACGTACCGTCGTGGAAGAACACCCGGGTAAGCGTCTTCACCAGGGCCCGGATCGAGCCGAAGTCGCAGTAGTAGCCTTGGCGCTCCCCGGTGATCGCGGCGTGCACCGCGTGGTGGAAGTCATCGCTCCACTGGCCGGTCAGCCCGTACCCGCCGGCCTCCCGCGAGCTGACCAGCCGCGGGTCGTTGAGGTCGGACTCGGCGATCAGCACCAGTTCCCGGTTCAGCCGGGCACCGAGGGCCTGCACCTCGACCGCGAGTTCCTCCAGGAAGTGCAGGGCCCGGTGGTCCTCGAAGGCGTGCACCGCGTCCAGCCGGAGCCCGTCGAGATGGAAGTCGCGCAGCCACATCAGCGCGTTGCCGATCAGGAAGCGGCGCACCTCGTCCGAGCCGGGCTGGTCGAGGTTGACCGCGGGCCCCCATGGGGTGACGTGCGCCGCGGTGAAGTACGGCCCGAAGTCGCTGAGCCGGTTGCCGATCCCGACATGGTTGTAGACCACGTCGAGCAGCACCGCCAGGCGGTGGGCGTGGCAGGCGTCCACGAACCGCTTCAGCCCGTCCGGGCCGCCGTACGGCTCGTGCACGGCCCACAGGTGGATGCCGTCGTAACCCCAGCCGTGCTCGCCGGGGAACGAGGCCACCGGCATCAGCTCGATCGTGTCCACGCCGAGGTCGCGCAGGTGGTCCAGCCGCTCGATGGCGGCATCGAAGGTGCCCGGCCCGGTGAACGTGCCGACATGCATCTCGTAGATGACCGCGCCGCGCAGCGGGCCGCCGCGCCAGCCCCGGTCGGTCCAGCGGAACGCCGCGTGGTCGTAGCTGCGGCTGGCGCCCAGGACACCGTACGGCTGCCATCCAGAGCGCGGGTCGGCCAGCGGCTCGCCGCCATCCAGCCGGTAGGCGTAGTCCGCCCCGTCCGCGGCGGGCAGCACGTCAGCTTCCCACCAGCCGTCCCGCGCGGCCTGCCGCATCGGCAGCACCTGCTGGCCGGCCTCGGTCCCGACTTGCAACTCGACCTGCCCTGCGGCAGGGGCCCACACCCGGAACATGCTCACCTCGGCGCCTCAGCGTCATCATCCCCGCTGGCCGCGGCCACGTCCAGGTGCACATCCACCGGGACCAGGAGGGCGGCCGGGAGGCGCTGGGTCAGCGCGGCCAGCGGCACGCCCGGGCCCTGGTGCACGGCCCCGGTGAGCACATCCCGCCAGGGGCCTTCACGCAGCGGAAGGACGGTGCCGTCCCAGCCGCCGCGGCGGCGCAGCCCGGCTGGCCGCCGGGTCGCCACGGTCACCGCCTGGCCGCCCCGGGCGAACGCCACGGCATGCCCCGCGGCGGGGCCTTCGGCGGCCAGCGGCTGGTAACCGCCGGTGAACCAGTCCGGGCGCTTCCGGCGCAGCCGCAGCGCGGCCGAGGTGACCAGCAGTTTCTCCGCATCCAGGCCGGCCGCCGCCTCCCCGGCGTCCAGCGCCGCGAGCAGCTGCCGACGCCGGCCGAAGTCCACCGGCCGGCGGTTGTCCGGGTCCACCAGGGACAGGCCGGCCAGCTCGCAGCCCTGGTAGACGTCGGCCGCGCCGGGCATGGTCAGCTGGACCAGCTTCATGCCGAGTGAGTTGACCCGCGCGTCACCCGCCAGGCCGGTCACGAAGCCGGCGATGGCGCGGCTGAGCTCCCCGTCCCCCAGCACCCGGTCCGCGAGCCCGAGCACGGCCGCCTCGTAGTCCTCGTCCGGGTCGGTCCAGGAGGTGGCGGTCTTCGCCTCGCGCATCGCCTTGCGCAGGTACCCGGTGAGCCGGCCGCTGTCGATGGGCCACGCCCCGGCCAGGGTCTGCCACAGCAGGTACTCGGTGTCCGGCTCCGGCATGGCCCCGCCGCTGAGCGCCACCGCCCGGTCGTGCCAGCCGGCCACCTGGGCGGCCCAGTCCTCACCGATCTCGGCGAGCACGGCGAGCCGGGCCCGGACGTCCTCCTGCCGCTTGGTGTCGTGGGTGGACAGTGTGGTCATGCTGGCCGGCCAGTGGCGGGCCAGGTGCGCGGCGAAGGCGTGGAACGCGTCCGGGCCGGCCCCGAAGTCGTCCGGCTCACCGCCTACCTCGTTCAGCGCGAGCAGCCGGGACCAGCGGTAGAACGCGGTGTCCTCCACCCCCTTGGCCATCACCGGCCCGCACACCTGCTGGAACAGGGTAATGAGCGCGGATGCGCCCGGCTCGGTGCGTTCGGCCCACCGGCCGAGGACCACATCGGTGACCGCCGTCAGCTGCGGATGGAGCCGGCCCGGCAGGTGCTTGCGGGCGGTGTCCGCGGCGCCGTCCACCAGGGCGGCGGACCCCGCCGGCGGCGGCTCACCCGGCACCACGTAGGCACGGTACACCGGCATGGCGGTGAGCAGCTCGACCAGGACGGCGGCGAGGTCGGCGGGCCCGGCGCCGGCTAGCGCCGGGTGGCCGGCCGCCGCCAGGAGGCGGGCCAGCCGGGACACTTCGGCGGCCAGCGCCTGCCCGGCCTCCTCGCGCTTGGCGTTCTCGGCGACCCCGGCGAAGGAGGCCGGGCCGCCGGTGAACCGCTGGTAGACGGCAGCCAGCGGGGCACCGCCGGCCGGGTCGAGGAACAGGCCGCCGACGGCGCGCAGCGCGTCGTACCCGGTGGTCCCGGCGCACCGCCAGTCCTCCGGCAGCCGCTCCGCGCCGGTGAGGATCTTCTCGGTGGCCACCCACACGCCCCCGGTGCGGCCGGCCAGCCGGTCCAGGTACCCGCGCGGGTCGGCCAGGCCGTCCGGATGGTCCACCCGCAGCCCGTCGATCACCTCGTCGGCCACCAGGCGCAGCAGGACCTCGTGGGTCGCCTCGAACACGCCCGGGTCCTCGACCCGGACCGCGATCAGCGAGGTGACGTCGAAGAACCGGCGCCAGTTCAACTCGGTGGCGGCGGCCCGCCAGCCGGCCAGCCGGTAGTGCTGTGCGTCCAGCAGGTCTGGCAGCGGCAGACCGGCGCTGCCGGGCCGGACCGGGAAGACATGGTCGAAGTAGCGCAGGACCGGCTCCGCCTCCGTGGTGTCGAGCCGCAGGTCGCCGAGGCATTCGGCCACGGGGCCGCCCAGCACGGGCATCAGCAGCCTGCCGTCCTGCGCCGCCCAGTCCACGTCGAACCAGTGCGCGAACTCCGAGCCCGGGCCGTCCCGCAGCACCGACCACAGCTGCCGGTTCAGCGACTCGGGCACCGGGATGGCCATGTGGTTCGGCACGATGTCGGCGATCACGCCCAGGCCGCGGGCGCGGAACGCGCCGGCCGCCGCGCGCAGCGCCTCCTCGCCGCCCAGGTCGGCCGACACCCGGGAGTGGTCCACCACGTCGTAGCCGTGCATGGAGCCCGGCGCGGCCTGCAGCACCGGCGACAGGTAGACATGGCTGGCGCCCAGGTCCGCAAGGTAGCCGGCCAGCGCGCCGGCCTGGGTGAAACCGAACCCGGCGTGCAGCTGCAAACGGTACGTGGAGACCGGCGCGCGGCCGGTCTCAGGCACGGCTGAACACCTGGAGGCAGCGGCTGGGCACAGTGATCTTGTCTCCTGGCTTCGCGGCCGGGGCGTCCGGGAGGGCGCTGAGCGGGATCGCGGTGTCCAGCACCCTGATCCACTGCCCCCCGTAGCGTTCCGGCGGGACACTGAAGTCCAGGTCCAGCTCGCTGGCGTTGAACAGGAGCAGGAAGGAGTCGTCGCGGATCCGCTCGCCGCGCGGGTCCGGCTCGCTGATCGCGTTGCCGTTCAGGAACACGGTGAGCGACTTGGCGAAGCCGGCCGACCAGTCGTCGTCGGTCATCTCGTCGCCGGCCGGGGTGAACCAGGCGATGTCGGCCAGCTGGCCGTCACCGCTGCACTTGCCGCGGACCGCCGCGCCGCGGAAGAACCGGCGCCGACGGAACACCGGGTGCTCGCCGCGCAGCCGGATCAGCGCCTGGACGAAGTCGAGCAGCTCCTGGTCACCGAGGTAGCCGTCCGGCATCGGGACGTCCCCGTCCGGTGGCCAGTGCACCCAGGAGATCTCGGTGTCCTGGCAGTAGGCGTTGTTGTTGCCGTGCTGGGTCCGGCTCATCTCGTCCCCGGCCAGCAGCATCGGGACGCCCTGGGACAGCAGCAGGGTGGCCAGGAAGTTGCGCTGCTGCCGCTTGCGCAGCGCAGCGATCCCCGCGTCGTCGCTGGGCCCTTCGGCGCCGCAGTTCCAGGACCGGTTGTCGTCGCTGCCGTCCCGGCCGCCCTCGCCGTTGGCCTCGTTGTGCTTGTGGTTGTAGGAGACCAGGTCGGCCAGGGTGAAGCCGTCGTGCGCGGTGACGAAGTTGACTGAGGCGACCGGCCGCCGGCCGTCGCTCAGGTACAGGTCGCTGGAGCCGGTCAGCCGGCTGGCGAACTCGGGCAGGGTGGCGTGCTCGCCGCGCCAGAAATCGCGCACCGTGTCCCGGTACTTGCCGTTCCATTCGGTCCACAACGGCGGGAAGTTCCCCACCTGGTAGCCACCCTCGCCCACGTCCCACGGCTCGGCGATGAGCTTGACCTGGGAGACAACCGGGTCCTGCTGCACCATGTCGAAGAACGCGGACAGCCGGTCCACCTCATGGAACTGGCGGGCCAGCGCGGCGGCCAGGTCGAACCGGAAGCCGTCCACGTGCATCTCGGTCACCCAGTACCGCAGCGAGTCCATGATCATCTGGAGCACATGCGGGTGGCGCACCAGCAGGCTGTTCCCGGTGCCCGTGGTGTCCATGTAGAACCGGGGGCCGTCGCCGACCAGCCGGTAGTACGAGGCGTTGTCGATGCCCCGGAAGGACAGGGTGGGGCCCAGGTGGTTCCCTTCGGCCGTGTGGTTGTAGACGACGTCCAGGATCACCTCGATGCCGGCCTGGTGCAGGGTCCGCACCATCGACTTGAACTCCTGGACCTGCTCGCCCCGGCCGCCGCTGGCGGCGTAGCTGTTGTGCGGCGCGAAGAACCCGATCGTGTTGTAGCCCCAGTAATTGGCCAGCCCGCGCTCCTCCAGGATCGCGTCGCTGACGAACTGGTGCACCGGCATCAGCTCGATGGCGGTCACGCCCAGCCGGTGCAGATGGTCGATGACGGCCGGGTGAGTCAGCCCCTGGTAGGTGCCGCGCTGCGACTCGGGAACCTCCGGGTGCAGCTTGGTCAGCCCGCGCACGTGCGCCTCGTAGATCACGGTGTCGTGGTAGGGCGTGCGCGGGTGACGGTCGTTGTCCCAGCTGAAGAAGGGGTTGATCACCACGGACCGGGGCACGTACGGCGCCGAGTCGCGGTCGTTGCTGTCATCCTGGTGGCCGAACGGGTAGGCGAAGACGGCCGGGTCCCAGGACACGCTGCCCTCGATCGCCTTGGCATACGGGTCGAGCAGCAGCTTGGCCGGGTTGCAGCGCTGCCCGGCCGCGGGCTCGTACGGGCCATGCACCCGGTACCCATAGCGCTGCCCGGGCCCGATCCCGGGCACGTAGCCATGCCAGACGAACCCGTCAACCTCGGGCAGTCCGATCCGGGTCTCGGTGCCGTCCTCGGCGAACAGGCACAGCTCGACCCGCTCGGCTACCTCTGAGAACAATGCGAAGTTGGTGCCCACGCCATCGTAGGTGCCGCCGAGCGGGTAACTCGTGCCCGGCCAGATCGAAGCCTGCTGCGCCAACGGTCCCATCCCTGAGTCGCGTGCTGACTGCTCCTGCCGCCGGGGCTCCCGCCCGGGGTGGCTGCCTCAGTTGGCATCCGGCCTGGGCCACGACCCTAATCCCGCGGCCCAGCCGACGAACATCTGCCCTGGGCCCGGACCGTCAAACCCCGGCCGGCCCGCGGGCGGGCGTTGACCAGGCACGCCGGCGGGCCTGGCTCAGGTCTCCTGCATGATGTCCTTGAGCAGGCGGGTGGTCTTCGCCGGGGTGAGCGCCTCGGCGCTGAGCCGGTTCATGATCTCCATGTAGTGGTCCACGTCGGACCGGCGCTCCAGGTAAAGAGCGCTGGTGAGCTGCTCGATATAGACCACGTCCGGGAGGTCCGGCTCGCCGAACCGCAGCACGCTGAACGAGCCGCCCGCCGCCGCGTGGCCACCGCGGCGGAACGGCACCACCTGCAGCGTCACCTGCGGCAGGCCGGCCACCTCGATCAGCCGGGCCAGCTGGGCCCGCATGACGTCCCGGCCGCCGACGGGCCGCCGCAGCGCGGCCTCGTCCATCACCGACCAGACCCGG
This sequence comes from uncultured Actinomycetes bacterium, assembly GCA_963829725.1. Lineage (GTDB taxonomy): Bacteria > Actinomycetota > Actinomycetes > Streptosporangiales > Streptosporangiaceae > RYN-230. The sequence continues at coordinate 430,745 of CAWHJW010000010.1, forward strand.
GGCGGCGCAGCGGCGGTGAGCAGCTGCTGCCGGGTCATCCGCAGGCTGACCCGGCGGTCCACCTCGGCCGCGGGCGCCGCACGGTGCCCGAGCACGGTGACCGCACGCGCGTAGCCCTCGGTCTGGAACAGGCCGTGCACGAACTGCAGCTCGAACGTCCTGATCAGCGAGGCCGCCGCCTCCAGGCCGAGGTAGGTCTCGAACCAGTCCGGCAGGATGTCGCCGAACTGGGTCCACCAGCCCTGGGTGTTCGCCTGCCGGGCCAGGGACAGCAGCCCGGCCCGCATCTGCTCGTCCGCCACCCCGTACAGGGTGAGCAGGTCGTCCACGTCGCGGAGCTTGCAGCCGACCCGGCCGTGCTCCAGCCGGCTGATCTTGGACCGGGAGGCGCGGATCTCGTAGCCGGCCTGGTCCGGGGTGATCCCGGCGCGCTCCCGGAGCCGGCGCAGCTGGGCGCCGAGCATCATCCGGACGACGGTGGCGCCGGCCCGCGCCCCGGCGATCGCGCCGACCGGGATGTCATCCGCCGGGTGCGCAGCAGTCATCGCAGCTCCTGGCTCAACCCAGCTCCCGACCCAATGAACGAACGGCCATAACGCCACCCCCCGGCAGCACACAGTGTGCACGATATCACCGCGGGCCATCCCTGTCCGCTGCCGGATTGCGGGCTTGACAGCGGCCCGGCGGCGTGATCACAGGTTGTCGAACTCGCCCTTCTTCACGCCCTCCAGGAAGGCGGCCAGCTCCGCCTGGGTGTAGATGAGCGCCGGGCCGGCCGGGAACCGGGAATTGCGGACCGCGATCGAGCCATCCGGGACCCGGGCCACCTCGACGCAGCTGCCGCTGGGGTTGCTGGCGTTGCTCTTGCGCCAGCGCACCGTGAGCTCACCGGCGGGCATTCCGTTCGTAACGTGCAACTTTCCTCCTCGTGCGAGCGGGGGGCGCACCAGGCTTGTCCTTGCGCGGAACAGCGTAACAGACCAAATGCACGTGCATTTGGGGTTTGCAGAAGGCATTGCAATCGGCCGATGCGTGGGGCAAGATACCGCTGCAGGACGCCTTTCCTTTCTGACGATGGGATCACCCGGTAGGAATGACAGCGCACCCATTACCGCTGGCGGTCGCCGTGGCCGATGACGTGCGGTGGCGCTGGCTGGCCCGGGCCGTCTCCATGGCTGCGACGGCAACGTCGGTGCACCCGCTCGCGGGGGGCCGGGCCCACCAGGACTGGGCCTGCTGCCCGCGCGTGGCCACCCGCACCCCGGCCCCGGACACCCGGTCGGTCGGGGTGGCCCGCAACTTCTGCCTGGCCACCCTGCATCGCTGGGGCATCGTCGAGCGTGCCGACGACATCGCGGTCGTGGCGTCGGAACTGCTCACCAACGCGCTCCGGCACGGGCTGCCGCCCACCCGGGGCACCCGGCCGGGCTGGCCGGTGCGCCTGGGCCTGGCCTGGCCGGCCCGGTTCGTGCTGTGCGCGGTGGCCGACCCGGGCACCGGCGTGCCCAGCCCGAAGGAGCCGGACTACTTCGCCGAGAGCGGCCGCGGGCTGCACGTCATCAACGCGCTCAGCGACGCCTGGGGCTGCACCGCCCCCACCGACGCCGGCAAGACGGTCTGGGCCGCGTTCACGGTCGGTTCCGCCCCGCCCCCGCCCGCCCCGCGGCCAGCATCCGCCCCGCCGCCAGCATCCGCCCCGCCGCCAGCATCCGCCCCGCGGACAGCCTTGGCCCCGCGGCTGACGGCGGCCGGCCGCCGCGCCGGCGGCCCGTATCTGGTGTGAACGCTCTCACCCGGGGCGGGGCCTGGCCGTCTCCGGGCTGGCAGCCGGCTCAGGCCCAGGCAGGATCAGGCGCGGGCCGGACGGGCCGCCACGCCGCCGCCACTCCCGCGGGTAACCCAGCGAGACCTCCGCGAACGGCACCCCGTCCTGCCAGGTGATCCGGGGAATGTGCAGGTGCCCGTACACCACCGCGGCCGCCCGGTAGCGCAGGTGCCAGCCGGCCGTCCGGGTGGTGCCGCACCACTGGGCGAACTCCGGGAAGCGCAGGATCGCGGTCGGCTCCCTGGTCAGCGGGAAGTGGTTGACCAGCACGGTCGGCACATCCGGGTCCAGGCTGGCCAGCCGCCGCTGCGTCTGTGCCACCCTGGCCTGGCACCACGCCTCCCGGCTCGGGTACGGGTCCGGGTGCAGCCACTTCTCGTCGCTGCAGACCACCCCGGCCGCGTAACCGCGGGCCAGCCCTTCCGCCTTGGTCCGCGCCCCCTCGGGCCGGAACGAGTAGTCGTAGAGCAGGAACAGCGGCACGATCGTGACCGGGCCGCCCGGGCCCTGCCACCGCGGGAACGGGTCCTCCGGGGTGAGCACGCCCAGGCTGCGGCAGTACTCGACCAGGTGCAGGTACCGCCGCTCGCCACCGATCTGCACCGGGTCCCGCGGGTGGGTCCACAGGTCGTGGTTCCCGGGCACCCAGATCACCTGCGCGTACCGCTCGCTGAGCAGGCGCAGCGACCACTCGATGTCGGGCAGGAACTCGCCCACGTCACCGGCTACCAGCAGCCAGTCCGCGGCCGACTCCGGCCACAGCGCCGCCACGATCTCACGGTTCTCCGGGTAGCCGACGTGCAGGTCGCTGAAGGCGAGCAGCCGGCCGCCGGAGGCGGCGGGGGCGGGCATGGCGACATGATCGCACGCGGCCCGGCCGGCCCCGGGCGGCGCGGTGGGTCAGCGGACGCCGGCCAGCTCCGAGGTCCACATGACGATCCGGGTCCGGTCGCCGCGAAACAGGTCGCGGTCAAACTCCACCGGCCGCCCGTCGCCGTCGTAGGCCACCCGCTCGACCAGCAGCAGCGGCGCGCCCTCCCGGACGTCCAGCGCCTCGGCCTCGCGGACCCCGGCCAGGACCGGCTCCAGGCTCTCCCGGGCGCGGCGCGGGCGGTGCTGGTACTTCTCCTCCAGCAGGTCGTAGAGCGACCCATCGAGCCGGCACCCGAGCAGGCCGGGGAAGCTGGCCGCCGGGAACATCGAGCGCTCCACGGCGAGGGGACGGCCATCGCCGAGCCGGACCCGCCGGATCTCGCACACCGGGTCCCCGTCAGCCAGGCCGAGGGCCGCGGCGGCGGCCGGCCCGGCCGGGCGGCACGCCGCGGAGAGCACCCGGGCCCCGGCGACCATGCCACGGCGCCGCAGCTGCTCGGACAGGCCGACCAGGGTGGTGCGGTCCTGGTCCAGCTTGCCGGCGGCGACGAACGTGCCGCCGTTCCGGCCCACCGCGCGCCGCACCAGGCCGCGCCGCGCCAGGGTGGCCAGCGCATGCCGCAGGGTCATCCGGCTGACCCCCAGCCAGGCGGCCAGGTCCTGCTCGGCGGGCATCCGGTCGCCGGGCCGCAGCCGCCCGGCCGCGATCGCCTCGGCCAGCCAGTCCTCGATCTGGGCGTGCACGGTGGTCCCCGGCCCGCGCCCGATGACAGGCGGGGCCGGGGCCAGCGATTCCAGCGGGACCCTTTTCACTCCGGGGCGGCGGCCGTCCCCTGGACCAGCGGGGCGTCGTCGCCGGCCGGGCTGATGACCGGGGCGAACTGCTTGCGCCGCCCGACAGCCAGGTAGTAGATCAGGCCGATCAGGGTGATGACCACCGCCACGGTCCACAGGATCGGGATCCGGTTCAGGAAGCCGATCCCGAAGCTCAGCAGCCCGCCGGTCTGCCGCGGCTCGGGGTTGCTGGTCGCCCGCGGCCAGGCGAAGTTGACCAGCATGGCCCCGCCGTAGGCCAGCGCGAGGACGTTGACCACCGGCCCCCAGCGGCGCAGGCTGAACGGCGCGCTGACCTTCGGCCAGCCGCGCAGCCGGGCCCGCATGATGACCAGGTTGCCGAGGAAGTAACTGAGGTAGATCATGCCGGTCGCGGCGATGGCGATGGTCCCGGCCCCGGAGTACTTCAGGAACGGCACCGCGGCCAGCACCGCGATCACGATGCTGGCCCACAGCGGGGTGTGCAGCGTCGGGGAGACCCGGGACAGCGCGCCGGAGAATGGCAGCTGGTTGTCCCGGGCCATGCCGAAGCACAGCCGGATCGTGGCGGCCAGGATGGACAGGCAGCAGACGAAGATGGCCGCGGACACCACCAGCAGGTAGACGGTGGCCAGCCCGGACGGGAAGTTGGCCTCGATCACGTTGGCCGGGTTCCAGCCCAGGCCGCCGTTCCCGGTGATCGCGGTGTGCAGGTTCGGGATGGCCATCAGGACGCCGAGCAGGAACACGCCGCCGATGATGAACGCGCCGATCACCGAGTAGAGCACCGCCTTGGGCGCGGCCCGGCGCGGGTCCCTGGTCTCCTCGGCCAGGGTCGAGGCGGTGTCGAAGCCGTAGATGACGAACAGGCTCATGAACATCGCGGCCAGGAACGTGTTCGGCCCGACGTGCAGGCCACCGCTGTCCGTGACCACGCCGATGCCCTGGTGGTTGTGAAAGATCAGCAGCACGATCGCGAACACGAACATGCCGAGGATCTCGAACAGCACCCCGGTGTTGTTGATCAGTGCGACCAGCCGCACGCCGTAGATGTTCAGCACGGTGATGACCACCAGCACGATCAGCGCCACCACCAGCTGGGTGCGCAGGCTGCCGGCGTTCAGGCTGTGCCAGCCCAGCCCGTTCAGCGCCGGGATGAGCGCGATCGGGATGGTCGCTACCACTGCGGTCACGGTCAGGACTCCTGCGAACAGGTAGATCCATCCGGTGAACCACGAGTACGGACGGCTGGCCAGGTACTTGGTCCACTGGAACACCGACCCGGCCACCGGGTAGTGGCTGGACACCTCGGCGAAGTTCAGCGCAACCAGGAACTGGCCGGCCGCCACCACCGGCCAGGTCCAGATGAACACCCCGCCGATGGTGGTCAGGCCCAGCGCGAACAGGGTGAAGATGCCGGTCGAGGGTGAGATGTAGCTGAACGCGACCGCGAACGAGCTCCCCAGACCGAGCGAGCGTTTCAGCTCCTGCTTGTACCCGAACCGGGCCAGGTCGGCGGCGTCCCGGTGTTGTCCGGCACTGTGGTGGTCGGCGGAGAGATCGGGGCGGCTCATCGCTGGTTCTCCCTTGGCCTGGGAGCCGCACGTGGCCTGGGAGCCGCACGGTTGACGCGTAGCGTAAAGTCCCGCCGAAGTAACTGTCTAGACCTTTTGCGGCTGGCGTTCTAGCCTCCGGTGCCATGAGAGACGTGGCCGCACTGCCCGCCGACCCGGCCGCCCTATTCGACCGGGTGCCCGCGCTGGCCGCGGCACCACGCGCGGTCACTCCCCTGCCGGGCGGCCTGACCAACCGGAACTACAAGGTGGCCACCCCGGACGGGACGTTCGTCGCCCGGGTGTGGACCCCCGGTGACCTGCTCGCCATCGACCGGGACGCCGAGCATTACAACTCGGTGGCCGCGGCGGCGGCCGGGGTGGGCGCCCCGGTGGTGGCCTACCAGCCGGCCGACTGCATCCTGGTGCTCCGCTACCTCGACGGCCGCACGCTGCGCAACGAGGACGTCCGCGACCCGGCCATGCTGCCGCGGATCGCCCGCGCCTGCCGGGCGCTGCACACCGGGCCCCGGTTCGCGGGCGAGTTCAACATGTTCGAGGTGCAGCAGCGCTACCTGGCGGTCGCCCGGGCGCACGGCATCGCCGTCCCGGACGGCTACCTGGACCTGATGCCCGGCGTGAACGCGGCCCGCACGGCGCTGGCGGTACGGGACACGCCGACGGTGCCGTGCAACAACGACCTGCTGGCCGCCAACTTCATCGACGACGGCAGCCGGATCGCTCTGATCGACTACGAGTACTCCGGCAACAACGATCCCTGCTTCGAGCTGGGCAACATCGGCGCCGAATGCGGGCTGCCCCCGGACGGCCTCGCCGAGCTGGTGCGGCAGTACTACGGGGGGCCGTTGCGAAATAAGGTGGCCCGGGCCCGCATCCTGGGCCTGGTAGGCGCCTACGGTTGGACGCTGTGGGGGGCGATCCAGCAGGCCGCCAGCCCGCTGCACTTCGACTTCGCCGGCTGGGCGATGGCGCGCTACGAATTCGCGGCCGCCGGCCTGGCCGGCCCGGACTTCCGGCGGCTGCTGGACGACGTGGTGCGCGATGACTGAGAGGTTCCGGGTCGTCATCATCGGCGGCGGCGTCATCGGCACCAGCGCCGCCTACCACCTGGCGCATCTGGGCTGCACCGACGTGCTGCTGCTGGAGCAGGGGCAGCTGTCCTGCGGCACCACCTGGCACGCGGCCGGGCTGGTCGGCCAGTTGCGCGCCTCGGAGAGCGGCACCCGGCTGGTGCAGTATTCCACCGAGCTGTACTCCCGGCTGGAGGCGGAGACCGGGCTGACCGCCGGGTTCCGCCGCTGCGGCGGGCTCATCGTGGCCCGCACCCCGGAGCGGCTCACCCAGCTGCGCCGGACCGCCGCGGCCGCGGCCGCGTTCGGCCTGCAGGCCGAGATGCTCACCCCGGCGCAGGCCCGGGCCCGGTATCCGCTGATGGAGACGGCCGACCTGGCCGGGGCGATCTGGCTGCCGGACGACGGCAAGGCCAACCCGACCGACCTGACCTACGCGCTGGCCAAGGGCGCCCGGAACCGGGGCGTCACCATCCGCGAGCGGGCCCGGGTGACCGCGATCCTGGCCGCCGACGGCCCGGCCGGCCGGGCGGTGACCGGGGTGCGCACGGACGGGGGCGACATCGAGGCGGAGATCGTGGTCAACTGCGCCGGGCAGTGGGCCAAGCAGGTCGGCGGCTGGGCCGGGGTGACCGTGCCGCTGCACTCCTGCGAGCACTTCTACGTGGTCACCGACCAGATCGACGGGGTGCACCGGGACCTGCCGGTGCTGCGGGACCCGGACGGGTACACCTACCTCAAGGAGGAAGTGGGCGGCCTGCTGGCCGGTGGCTTCGAGCCGGAGGCCAAGCCGTGGGTTGACCCCGCGCAGATCCCGTACCCGTTCGAGTTCCAGCTGCTCGGCGAGGACTGGGAGCACTTCGGGATCCTCATGGAGCAGGCCCAGGTCCGCATCCCGGCGCTGCGCGAGGCCGGCATCAAGAAGTTCTACAACGGCCCGGAGAGCTTCACCCCGGACAACCAGTTCATCATCGGCGAGGCCCCGGAGCTGCGGGGCTTCTTCGTGGCGGCCGGCTTCAACTCGGTCGGCATCGCCTCGGCGGGCGGGGCGGGCCGGGCGCTCGCGCAGTGGATCCTGTCCGGGGACCCCGGGCTGGACCTGACCAGCGCGGACATCCGGCGGTTCGCCCGGTTCCACGGCAACACAAACTGGCTGCGCGACCGGGTCGGCGAGGTGCTCGGGCTGCACTACGCCGTGCCCTGGCCGAACCGGGAACTGCGCAGCGCCCGGCCGCTGCGCCGCTCTCCCGTGCACCACCTGCTCGAGCGGGCGGGCGCCTGCTTCGGCAGCCGGATGGGCTGGGAGCGGCCCAGCGTGTTCGCGCCGCCCGGGGTGACGCCGGAGATCGGGTACTCCTGGGACGCGCCGAACTGGCTGCCCTGGTCCGCGGCCGAGCAGCAGGCCGCCCGCCGGGACGTGGCCATCTTCGACCAGACCTCGTTCTCCAAGTACCTGCTGACCGGGCCGGGCGCCGAGCAGGCGCTGCAGTGGCTGTGCACCGCGGACGTCGCGGTCCCGCCCGGGCGGGTGGTGTACACCGGGATGCTCAGCGCGGCGGGCCGGTACGAGTCCGACCTGACCGTGACCCGGCTGTCCGCCGATGAATTCCTGCTGGTCAGCAGCTCGGCGACGACCGAGCGGGACAAAGACCTCATTGCTCGGAACAAAGACCACATGTCGCAACGCACCCCGCGGGGCAATCACGCCAGCCTGGTCGACGTGACCTCGGCCTATGCCGTGTTCGGCGTCATGGGGCCCCGGTCGCGGGAACTGCTGGGCGCCGTGTCCCCCGACGACTTCAGTGACGCCGCGTTCCCGTTCGGGACGAGCCGGGAGGTGTCCATCGGCTACTTCACGGTGCGGGCCACCCGGATCACCTACGTGGGCGAGCTGGGCTGGGAGCTGTACGTGCCGGCCGAGTGCGGGGTCGGCGTGTTCGAGGTGCTGGCCGCTTCCGGTGCGGCCTTCGGGCTGGTCAACGCCGGCTACTACACGATCGAGTCGATGCGCCTGGAGAAGGGCTACCGGGCCTTCGGCCGGGAGCTGACCCCGGAGTACGGCCCGGTGGAGGCGGGCCTGCTGTTCGCCTGCAAGCTGGCATCCGGTGTCCCGTTCCTGGGCGCCGACGCGGTGCGGCAGGCCCGCGCCGAGGGCCCGCGGCGGCGGCTGGTCTCGGTCCTGGCCACCGATCCTGGCCGGGCCGGCCGCAGCCCCATGCTGTGGGGCGGAGAGCTGATCCTGCGGGACGGCGTGGCGGTGGGCCAGCTGACCTCGGCCGCCTGGGCCGAGGCCCTCGGCTGCGCCGCGGGCCTCGGCTACCTGCGTCACCCAGCCGGCGAGGTGGTCACGCCCGAATTCCTCGGGTCCGGCCGCTACCAGGTCAACGCAGGCGGCGAGCTTTACCCGGCCCGGGTGACCACCCGGCCGCCGTACGATCCGGCCGGCGACCGGGTGCGGGGCCGCTGACCCCCCCGCCACGCGACTTGCGCCGGATCGCCAAGTCGCGGCTCCGGCCCGCCCTGGCCAAGCTCGGCGGGACGCGCAGCACGGCACCGCACACGGCGGGCGCCAAGCGGTCGAAGATCTCTGCGAACGAATGATCATCCGCGGCCGCCAGGCGCGCCGCCAGCAGCGCGTCGGGCCCCCACATCCTGGACAGCGCGGCCGGCTGGGCCTGGGCAACGCCCGCTTACCCCGCGCGCCGCCGCTGGCCGGGGCGCGGTCTGCGCATGCACGAGGGACTGCACAGGCGCGATCATGGCTCCAGCCCGGGACCGGCTGGGCGGCGAGCCGTCCCGGGATGCCGCGGCGGGGCATGATTACCAGATCGGGAGCAGCGGGCGACAGGGGGCACGAGGTGACCATGGCGCCGCGGTGGGCACGGCCCCAGGACTGGCCGGTGCTGCGCGGGGTCCGGCCGGTGCACCGTGCCCAGCTGGGCGGGGACCTGCTGGCCGGGCTCACCCTGGCCGCGCTGGGCATCCCGGAGGTGCTCGGTTACGCCCGGATCGCCGGCATGCCGGTGGTGACCGGGCTGTACACGCTGCTGCTGCCGATGGCCCTGTACGCCGCGCTGGGCGCCTCACGGCTCCTGGTGGTCGCGGCGGACTCAGCGACCGCGGCACTGCTGGCCGGCGCGCTGACCCGGCTGGCCGTGCCGCAGTCACCGGAATACATCCGGCTGGCCGGGCTGGCGGCCCTGCTCACCGGCGTGCTGCTGCTGCTCGCCCGGCTGGCCCGGCTCGGCTTCCTGGCCAGCTTCCTGTCCCGTACGGTGCTGCTCGGGTTCCTCACCGGGGTCGGGATCCAGGTCGCAATCAGCCAGCTGCCGGACATGCTGGGCATCACCGCGCCGAGCCCGCACACGCTGGTCAAGCTGGCGCAGACGGTCACCGCACTGGGCACCGCGCAGCCGGCCACCGTGGCGGTGTCCGCCGGGGTGATCGCGGTGATGCTGGCCGCCCGGCGGATCGCCCGCCGGATCCCCGGCGCGCTGATCGCGGTGACCGGGGCGATCGGAGTCAGCTGGGCGGCCGGCCTGCAGGCCCGGGGCGTGCGGGTGCTCGGCGTGGTGCCCCGCGGCCTGCCCCGGCTGGAGCTGCCCGCCCTCGGGCTGCACGACGCGGCGGCGCTGCTGGGCACGGCCGCGTCGATCTTCATCGTCATCCTGGCGCAGAGCGCGGCCACGGCGCGGGCCTACGCGGCCAAGTACGGCGAGCAGTCCAGCACCGACACCGACCTGGTGGGGCTCGGCGCCGGCAACATCGCCGCCGCGTTCACCGGCACCTTCGTGGTCAACGGCAGCCCGACCAAGACCCAGATCGTGGACGACGCGGGCGGCCGGTCACAGCTCGCCTCCCTGACCACCTGCGCGCTGGCCGCGATCGTCCTGCTGGTGGCCACCGGCCCGCTGCGTTACCTGCCGATCGCCGCGCTGGCCTCGGTGGTCTTCCTCATCGGCGCGGAACTGGTCGATGTGCGCGGGATGCGGCGGATCCGGGCCGTGCGGGCCGGTGAGTTCGCCGTGGCCCTGATCACGGCGGCGGCCGTGGTGGCGCTCGGCGTCCAGTGGGGCATCGGCGTGGCCGTGGTCGCGTCCATCATCGACCACCTGCGGCACAGCTACCGGCCCCGCAGCTGCCTGCTGGTGAAGTCGGCCGCCGGGCACTGGCAGCCCGCCCCGGTGGCGCCGGGAGCGCGGACCGAGCCGGGGCTGGTGGCCTACCGGTTCGGCACCAGCCTCTATTACGCGAACGCGGGCCAGTTCGCCGAGGACCTGCTCAGCCTGGCCACGCACGGCGAACCGCTGCGCTGGCTGGTGCTGGACGGCGCGGCCATCGGGGACGTGGACTACACGGCGTCGGCCATCGTGGCCACGGCCATCCGGCGGCTGCACGCGGCGCACATCCAGGTGATCGTGACCAGCATGGCGGACCCGGTCCGGGCCCAGCTCCGGCACTACGGGATCAGCGGCGGCGACGGCCCGGACGCGTTCTATGACACCCCGGGCGAGGCGCTTGAGGCATTCCACGCCGACCCGGCCTAGGCCGCTGGCGACGCCGGGGGTTACCTGGAGTCGTCTTCGCGGGGGGTTACGGGGGGGTGTTGCCGCGGGGTGAAGTGCCGGGGGGTTACGGGGGGTTGTTGCCGCGGGGTGAAATGCCGGGGGGTTACCGGGGGTCGTCCCCCCGGGCAAGCACCGTGCCCGAGGCGCAGCCGAACTCGATCCGCGAGCCGCCCGGGCCGGGCGCGGAGCCGCACAGGGTGACGGTGTCGCCGTCGGCCAGGTAGCCGAGCACCTGCCCGCCGGGCAGCAGGAGGGGCTCCCGGCCGCCCACGGTCAGCTCCAGCAGGCAGCCCTGCTCGTCACGGCGGAAACTGGACACCGTCCCGGAGCCGTAGAGGTCGCCGGTCCGGACCGGCGCGCCGTTCACGGTGAGGTGGGCGAGCTGCTGCGCGGCGGTCCAGTACATGGTGGCGAACTGCGGCCGGGAGACGACCTGGCCGTTGACGCTCACCGCCAGTTCGATGTCCAGTCCCCACGGCTGGCCGGAGCGCAGGTAATCCAGGGGCAGCGGATCCTGGGCCGGCGGCACTACCCGGGCCTGCTCCAGCGCGGCCAGCGGGACGACCCACGGGGAGATCGTGGTCGCGAACGACTTGCTCAGGAACGGCCCGAGCGGGCGTGACTCGAACGCCTGGATATCCCGTGCGCTCCAGTCGATCAGCAGCACGACGCCGAAGATGTGCGCCGCGGCGTCATCGACCGGTACCGGCTGGCCGGGCTGAGTGCCCGCCCCGACCACGAACCCGACTTCGGCCTCGAAATCGAGCCGCCGGGTGGGCGCCAGCTCGGGCCGCCCGTGACCGGGCGCGATGGGGCCCTGCGGGCGCCGCACCGGGGTGCCGCTGACCACCACGGTGCCGGCCCGGCCGTGGTAGCCGACCGGCATCTCCCGCCAGTTGCGGGCGAGCGACGGGTCGGCCGGGCGGAGGATCCGCGCGGCGTTGGTGGCGTGCTCCAGCGACGAGTAGAAGTCCGTGTAGTCCGCCACCTCGAACGGCAGGTGCAGGGTGGCCTCGGCGATCGGCACCAGGTCGGTGATCTGGCCGCCGCGGATGAAGCCGTGCAGCCGTTCCCTGGCGCGCTGCCAGGCCCGCGGGCCGCGGGCCATGAAAGCGTTCAGCGACGGGACGCCGAAGGTCGGGTCGCCGAAGGCCCGCTCCAGGTCGATGATGTGCGTACCCAGGCCCGCTCCCACCCGGGGACGGTCGGAGCCGCGGGAGAACACGCAGTACGGCATGGCGTGCTCGGTGAAGGTCAGCAAGGTCAAGGAAGATCCAGGGAGATCGCGAAGGTGAAGCGATCGCCACGGTAGTAGATCCGGGCCACGTCCACCGGGCCAGATGCCACGGCATAAGTCACATTTTCCGATACCAGTACCGGGCTGAACGCCTCCATCTCCAGCAGCGCGGCCAGGTCAGCGGGAGCGCTCCGGGCGGAGACCAGGTTGTCGATCCGGCTCAGCGGCAGCCCCAGCTCATCCCGGAGCAGCGCGGTGACCGGGGCCCGGGCCAGCGCGGCGTCGCTGATCCGCTCGGCGTGCTCGGGGCGCAGGTAGTTCTCCGCGTAGCTGACCGGGACACCCGCGTCCAGCCGGAGCCGCCGGATCAGCACCACCTCCCCGGCGGGCCGTGCGTCCCCCGGCACCGCCAGCCGGTCGGCGGGCGGGCTGGCCGCCGGCACCCGGGTGCGGCCGAGCACCCGGACCTCGTCGCTGGCCTGCTGGGCCGCCACCGCGTCGGCGGAGCCGATGACCCGCAGCGTCCTGGTGCGCACGGCGTCGGTGTTGACGAACGTGCCGCGGCGCCGTTGCCGGGTGATCAGCCCGTCGGCAGCCAGCGAGGCCAGGGCCTGGCGCACGGTGGCCAGGCTGACCCCGAAGTGCCGGGCCAGCTCGATCTCGGTGGGCAGCCGGGTTCCGCCGCCATCGTCCGGGCTGAGGATGGCGGCCCGCAGGCTCTGCGCCAGCTGGTACCACAGCGGCAGGGCGCCGCTGAACCGGGGTGGTGACGCCGGCAGCCGCACGCCTGTCCCCGGGCCGGCGGCGGCCGGGGTCCCGGTCCCGGGGGTCACCGGGCCAGGCCGGGCTCGCGGAAAGCGCGGGCCAGCCCGGCCCACACGGCGTCGTAGCCGGCCTGGCGGTGCGGCGCCTCCATCGCCTGCCGGGTCGGGATGATCATCCAGCGGCTCTCGAACATGAAGGCCAGGGTGCCAGCCAGCTTCTCCGGGGCCAGGTCCGCCGCGCTGGCCCGGGCGAACGTCTCGGCATCCGGCCCGTGCGAGGTGAACGTGTTGTGCAGGCTCGCCCCGCCGGGCAGGAAGCCCTCGGCCTTGGCGTCGTAGGCACCATGAACGAGGCCCATGAACTCGGACATGATGTTGCGGTGGAACCAGGGCGGCCGGAACGTGTCCTCGCCGACCAGCCAGCGCGGCGGGAAGATGACGAAGTCGGCGTTGGCCAGCCCCGGTGTCTCGCTGGGTGACGTGAGCACGGTGTAGATGGACGGGTCCGGGTGGTCGAAGCTGACCGTGCCGAGGACCATGAAGCTGGCGGTGTCGTACTTGACCGGCACGTAGTTGCCATGCCAGGCGACCACGTCGAGCGGGGAGTGGTCATAGTCCGCGGCCCACAGGCCGCCGCCGAACTTCTGCACCACCTGGGCGCCGGCGCGTTCTTCCCAGGCGGCCACGGGCGCCAGGAAGTCGCGCTCGCTGGCCAGGCCGTTGGCCCCGATCGGGCCGCGCTCGGGAAGGGTGAACGGCGCGCCGTAGTTCTCGCACAGGTATCCGCGGGCCGGACCGCCCGGCAGCTCGACCCGGAACCTGATGCCGCGTGGCAGCACGGCGATCTCGCCCGGCGCGACCCGGAGCCGGCCCAGCTCGGTATGCAGCAGCAGGGTGCCGAGCTGCGGCACGACCAGCAGCTCGCCGTCGGAGTCCACGAAGTACCGGTCGGTCATCGAGGTGGTGGCGGCGTACAGGTGGACGGCGATCCCGCTGCGGGTGCGCACGTCCCCGTTGCCGCCGATGGTGTGCAGGCCGCCGACGAAATCCACCTCCCCCGCGGGCAGCGGCAGCGGGTCCCAGCGCAGCCGGTTCGGGTCCGGCTCGACCTCCTCGAACGGTGCGGAGCGGAGCGCCCCGTTGCCGATGCGGGCGAACGGCGGGTGCGCCGCGGACGGCATGATCCGGTAGACCCAGGTGCGCCGGTTGGCCGCCCGGGGCTGGGTGAACGCGGTCCCGCTCAGTTGCTCGGCGTACAGCCCGAGCGGGGCCTGCTGCGGTGAGTTGCGGCCCGCGGGCAGCGCCCCCGGCACCGCCTCGCTGACGAACTCGTTCCCGAAACCGGGCTGGTAGCGCTCATCACCCGCATCCGCGGTGGCACCGGCCATGGTCCCTCCCGTTATACGGCGATTCCTCTGCTCAATCAGATCATTGAGGGGAAGGCCGGTCAACCGGGCGCCTGCGAGCGCGCCGGGAACCGCGGCAGCAGGCTCCGTCCCTCCCGGACCATCTTCGCCACCTCCTCGGCGCCCACCGGCTCGGACAGCAGGTAGCCCTGGCCGTATGGGCACCCCATGGACACCAGCAGCTCCCGCTGTTCCTCGCTCTCGATCCCCTCGGCCACGACGGTCAGGCCGAGCGTCTTGGCGACGCGAATGATCACCTCGACCAGGGCGAGCCGCTGCGGGGAGACCGCGATGCCGTCCACGAAGGACTTGTCGATCTTGAGGACCCCGATCGGCAGTTCCCGCAGGTAGCTCAGGGACGAGTAGCCGGTGCCGAAGTCGTCGATGGCCAGCCGCACTCCCATGCGCCGCAGCTCGGCGAGGTCGGCGCGGATCCGCTGATCCGGCTGCAGCAGCACGCTCTCGGTCAGTTCCAGCAGCAGGGCCGACGGGACGAGGCCGGACGCGGCGAGGGCCTGGCGGACCCCCCGCACGAACCCGGGGTCGCGCAGCTGGCGGGCTGACACGTTGACGCTGATGTACAGGCTGGGCAGGTCATGCTGCCAGCGGACCGCATCGGCCAGGGCCTGGCGCAGCACCCAGGAGCCGAGTGGCACGATGTGCCCGGTATCTTCGGCGAGTGAGATGAACTGGTCGGGATTGAGCATCCCCCAGTCCGGGTGCGGCCAGCGGACCAGCGCCTCGAAGCCGACCAGACCGCCCTCCGCCAGCTCGACGATCGGCTGGTAGACGAGGGTGAACGCCGACTCCGCCACGGCCACGTCCAGCGCCGCCTGCAGTTCCCGGCGGCGCTTCATACCCGCGCTGAGCACCGGCTGGTAGCGGCGCCACTGCCGCTTGCCTGCGGCCTTCGCCGCATACAGTGCCAGGTCCGCGTGCCGGACCAGCTCGCCGGGGCTGGCGCTGTCCTGGGACGTGGCCACGCCCACCGTCGCGGTGGCGATGGCGGACCCCATCGCCAGCGGGAAGGGATCGGCGAACGCCTGGACGATCTTCTCCGCGGTGGCGTCCACTGCGCGGCGCCCGGCCATGTCCTCGACCAGCAGGGCGAACTCGTCGCCGCCCAGCCGGGCCACGACGCCGCGTGGCCCGGCTAGCTGGGCCAGCCGGTGGCCCGCCGCCACCAGCAGCTCGTCGCCCACGGTATGGCCGAGGGTGTCGTTGATGACCTTGAAATCGTCCAGGTCGACGAAGAGCACGCCGACGGTGCTGCCCTTGTGCGAGGCCCGGGCCAGCGCCCGGACCACCCGGTCAGAGAAGAGCACCCGGTTGGGCAGCCCGGTCAGGGAGTCGTGGAAGGCCCGGTAGCTGAGCTCGCGCTCCAGCTGGCGCTGCTGGGTGACGTCCCGCAGGGTGAGCACCAGGCCGCCGACCGTGGGCTCCTGGCGCAGGTCGCTGCAGCGGACCTCGACCTCGGCATAGGCGCCGCTGCGGGAGGTGATCCGCCAGTCCTCGTCCAGGCCCCGGCCGCCGCCGTCCCGCATGTCCGCCAGCGCCCGGGCTATCTCGCCGCGCTGCTCCGGCTGCACCAGGTCCCACAGCCGGGCCCCTTCGATCTGGGCGTCGCCGAACAGGCTGGCCGCCGACGGCGTCGCGTACCGGATCCGGCCGTCGTCGTCGACGATCAGGATGACGTCCGAGGTGTCGTGCACCAGCGTGCGGAAGTAGGCCTCCCTGTTGCGCTGGATGACCTCCCGGCTGAGCACTACCCGCTCGACCACCAGGGCGGCCTGCCGGGCCAGCACCTCCAGCGGGCCCGCGACACCAGCCAGGACGGCACGGGGGCCGAAGACGGCGAGGACGCCGATCAGCGGATCACCGGAGGGCCGGTCCCGCAGCGCCAGCGGGCAGGCCAGGATGGTGTCGCCACCTCCGGCCTCCGGGCCGGCGGCCAGCAGCCGCGGCGACGTCCCGACGTCCGGCATCGGCCAGCGCCCAGCCAGCGCCGGGGGCAGGTCCATCCGCACCGGCGGGTCTCCGGGCGGGGCGCCGACGACCCGCAGCCTGCCGTCGTCGGGCACGGCAAGCAGCGCGGGCCGACCCTGGACCGGGCCGGCCAGCGCGGTAACGCCGGCCCGGATCGCACTGGCCACCTCCTCCACGGTGGACGCCGCGGCCAGGGCCGCGCCGGTCACCCGCAGCACCTCGGCCCGGGCCAGCGCCCGGCGGAGCGCCGCGGCCACCTCCGCGAGCCTGGCCCAGGACGAGCACATACAGCAGCGCCGAGCAGACCGCGATGACACCGGGGTCCCGGACATTGTGGCCCAGTGCCTGGGCCAGCAGGACGCTCGGCGCGACCAGGGAGGCGAGCAGCAGCAAGGCCAGCCGGAACGGGGTGCTGCGGGCCGCCGGGCCGGCGGCCGGCTCGGTCAGCGTGGTCATGCTCGGGTGCAGCGCGGCGGCACCCCAGGCCAGGTAGAACACGGCCAGGCCGAGGTCGGTGAGGGTCCCCGCGTTGAAACTGCTGTACAGCTGCAGGATGCTGATCAGGATGTCCGAGGCCAGCAGGGCGACCGTGCCCACCGTGAGCAGCTGGACTGACCGGGTCCGCCATCTTCCGGGGGTCAGCAGCTGGGCCAGCAGGGCCAGTACGGCGGCGTCGCCGATCGGGTAAGCGATAGCGACCGCCTTGGCCACCCAGGACAGGTCAGGATTGTGCACGTACGGCAGGATCAGGTAGATCCAGGCCAGCAGGGTTAGTCCAATCAGCAGGGTCAGCGCGTCCAGCAGGCCGCGCCGGTGCCGCCCGGCGGACCGGGACCGGATGAAGATCAGTAGCCCGGCCACGTACAAGGGGTAGGTGGCCAGGTAGAAGATGTCGAGGACCGACGGGAACGGCACGGTTTCGTGCCAGGTCTCCGTTCTGAGCAGGAAACCGAACTGGCCCACGGCGAAGCTCAGGTTGGCCGCCGCCAGCAGCAGCCAGGGCAGGGGGCGGGCCTGCCGGTGGACTAGGACGCCAGCCACCATGGCCACCACGCTGGTCAGCGTGAAAAGCCCCCAGGCGAGCACCCGGCCCCCGGGAGCCAGGAAATACGCGACGGCAAGCAGCGTCATCCAGGCGACGTAGGCCGCCATCCAGCTACGCCGCAACGCCACTGGCCGCACCCCCCGGTGTGGCCCGGCTTGCCCGGGCCAGCCCCTCCCCCGTCCCGGGCCGCCCCTGGCCCCGGGACCTTCCTGGCGTCGCTCCCTCCGGCGGGCCCGGCTGCCCTGTTCCCGCAGCCAGAATCACCACATCTGTCCCAGCCGGCTCATGACCAGCTCGTGACACCACTCTAGACAGAACTTCGCGTCGCGTGTTAGCGCTCGGCCGGTCCGGCACACCGGCGGCTCCCGGCCGCCGGGAACGGCTACTGGCCGGGCTCGCCGAGCAGGCCGGCGCGGCGCAGGGCATCGTGCATCGCCCCGTCCGGGGCGGGCTGCCCGCGCCCGGACCTGGCCGCCGCTCGGCCGGCGCGGCGCGCCGCGCCGGCCGAGCGCCCTTCGCCCCCCGGCCGTGCCTTGTCATCCCCCTGCCGCGCCTCCCGGCCCGGCTCACGCGGCGGCTGGCGGCCGGGCTCCGCGGCGTCCTCGTCGAGCCGCATGCTCAGCGAGATCCGCTTGCGGGGCAGGTCGACCCCGAGCACCCGGACCCGGACGACATCGCCGGACTTCGCCACCTGCCGCGGGTCGCTGACGAACTGCCGCGACATCGCGGACACGTGCACCAGCCCGTCGGTGTGCACCCCGATGTCCACGAAGGCGCCGAACGCGGCCACGTTGGTGACGGTGCCCTCTAGCACCATGCCGGGGACCAGGTCCTCCAGGGTCTCCACGCCCTCAGCGAACGTCGCGGTGGTGAAGGCCGGCCGCGGGTCACGGCCCGGCTTCTCCAGTTCGCGCAGGATGTCGGTGACGGTGGGCAGGCCAAACCGGTCAGCGGTGAAGTCCTGCGGCCGCAGCGTGCGCAGCAGGGCGGTGTTGCCGATCAGCCCGGGCATGCCGGTGCCCGCCCGCTGCAGGATGCGGCGCACCACCGGATAGGCCTCCGGGTGCACGCTCGAGGCATCGAGCGGGTCATCCCCGCCGCGGATGCGCAGGAAGCCGGCGCACTGCTCGAACGCCTTCGGGCCCAGCCGGGGCACATCATGCAGCGCCTGGCGGCTGCGGAACGGGCCGCCTTCATCGCGGCGGCCCACCACGGCGGCCGCCAGCGCCTCGCTGATCCCGGACACCCGGGCCAGCAGTGGCACGGAGGCGGTGTTGACGTCCACGCCGACCGCGTTCACGCAGTCCTCGACGACCGCGTCCAGCGAGCGGTACAGCTTCAGCTCGGAGACGTCGTGCTGGTACTGGCCCACCCCGATGGACTTCGGGTCGATCTTAACCAGTTCGGCCAGCGGGTCCTGGAGGCGGCGGCCGATCGAGACGGCACCGCGCAGCGACACGTCCATATCCGGCAGTTCCCGGGAGGCGTAGGCGGAGGCCGAGTACACCGAGGCGCCGGCCTCGGACACGACCACCCTGGTCAGCCCCAGTTCCGGGTGTTCGGAGATCAGGTCCGCCGCCAGCCGGTCGGTCTCCCGGGACGCCGTGCCGTTGCCGATCGCGATCAGCTCCACCCCGTGCTGGGCCGCCAGCCGGGCCAGCACCCCGAGGGATTCCGCCCAGCGGCGTCTCGGCTCGTGCGGGTAGATCGTCTCGGTGGCCACCGGCTTGCCGGTGGCGTCCAGCACCGCCACCTTCACCCCGGTGCGGAATCCCGGGTCCAGGCCCATGGTCGGCCGGGCCCCGGCGGGCGCGGCGAGCAGCAGGTCGCGCAGGTTGGCGGCGAACACGGCCACCGCCGCGTCCTCGGCCCGCTGCCACAGGCGGGTCCGCAGGTCCACGCTCAGGTGCACCGAGATGCGGGTCCGCCAGGCCCACCGGACCGTGTCCGCCAGCCAGCGGTCCCCCGGGCGTCCCTCATCGGCCACGCCGAACCGCCGGGCGATCGCCGCCTCGTACTCGCCCGGCCCCTCACCCTCACCGTCACCCGGGTCCATGGTGAGCTCGAGGATCCCCTCTTTCTCGCCGCGCATCACGGCCAGGATCCGGTGTGAGGGGAGCGCGGTGAACGGCTCGCTGAACTCGAAGTAGTCGGCAAACTTCGCGCCGGCCTCGCGGCGGCCCTCGCGGACCCTCGACGCCAGTCCGCCGCGCGCCCACATCTGCTCCCGCAGCTCGCCGATGAGGTCGGCATCCTCGGCGAACCGCTCGACCAGGATGGCGCGCGAACCATCCAGCGCCGCCGTCACATCCGGGACGCCCCGGTCCGGGTCGACGTACGCCACAGCGGCCGCTCGCGGATCGTAGCCCGGGCTGGCGAGCAGGGCAGCGGCGAGCGGCTCCAGGCCCGCTTCCCGGGCGATCTGCGCCTTGGTCCGGCGCTTGGGCTTGTAGGGCAGGTAGATGTCCTCCAGCCGCGCCTTGGACTCCGCGGCCATGATCCGGGCGGTGAGCTCGGCGTCGAGCTTGCCCTGGGAGCGGATCGACTCCAGGATGGCCGCCCGCCGCTCATCCAGTTCCCGCAGGTAGTGCAGGCGTTCCTCGAGGGCGCGGAGCTGGGCGTCATCCAGGCCGTCGGTCGCCTCCTTGCGGTAACGGGCGACGAACGGCACGGTCGCGCCGCCGTCGAGAAGGTCCACGGCCGCGGCCACCTGACCTTCCCGGACGCCGAGTTCGTCGGCGATGCGGCGGGTGGCGGGGGGCACGGCGGGCGCGCCGGAAGGAGAAGTTACGGTCACCAGGGCATTGTGCCGCGTGGCCGGGTACGGCGCATGAGTGGCAGCGGGTTCCGTTACCAAGGGAGATAACGATGGCACGTACGCCGCAGGAAGTCTTCGCCCATCACGCCCAGGCGCTCGGCGCCGGCGACCTGGACGAGATCGTCGCCGACTACTCCGACGACGCCGTGTTCATCTCGCCCGCCGGGGTGCTGCGGGGCAACGACGGGATCCGGGCCGCCTTCACCCGGCTGCTGGCCGACGTCCCGGACGCCCGCTGGGACCTGAAGACCCAGCTCTACGAGGGCGACGTGCTGTTCCTGGAGTGGACCGCGGACGCTGGCGCCACCCGGGTGGACGACGGCATTGACACGTTCGTCTTCTCGGACGGGATGATCCGGGTGCAGACGGTCCGGTACACGCTGCAGCACACCGGGTGACCGTTTAGCCCGGGGCCTCCCGGGCAGCGGAACGCCGATGAATCTTGCCACGCGCTTGGGAAAGCCGTGACCGCGCCGGGCAGCGGCACTGCCGGTGACGCGACTGACGGCACCGCCAGCGGCTCGGCCAGCGGCGGCACGCTGCGCACGGTGGTCATCGCCGGCACCGCCAACCTGGTGGTCATGCTGGCCAAGCTGGTCGCGGGCGTGCTCACCGGGTCCAGCGCCATGCTGGCCGAGGCCGCGCACTCCTTCGCCGACACCCTGAACCAGGTGTTCCTGTTCACCTCGGTGCGCCAGGGGGCCCGGCCCGCCGACCGGCAGCACCCGTTCGGCTACGGGCAGGCCCGGTACTTCTGGTCGCTGCTGGCCGCGTTCGGCATCTTCATCGCCGGCGCAGGGTTCTCGGTCTTCGAGGGCGTGCTGTCGCTGCACAGCCACACCAGCAACTTCCCGATCGCCTACGCGGTGCTGGCCGTCTGCGCGGTCGCCGAGGGCGCCTCGTTCTACCGTGCCACCAGCCAGTTGCGCGGCGAGGCCCGGGCATCGCACACCGAGTTGCTGGAGCACGTGAAGACCAGCCGGGACACCACCGTCAAGGCGGCGCTGTTCGAGGACACCGCGGCTCTGATCGGGCTGGCGCTGGCCGCCCTCGGGCTGATCCTGGAGCAGCTGACCGGCTCGCCGGTGTACGACGGCGCCGCGTCCATCGCGATCGGCGTGCTGCTGGTCATCGTCGCGGTCCGCCTGGGCCTGGACAGCCGCAACCTGCTCATCGGCGAGGCGGCCGACCCCCGGGTGCAGGAGCTGATCCGCGAGGAGATCGAGCACACCCCGGGCGTGGACAGGCTGCTCCAGCTGCAGACCATGCATGTCGGCCCGGACAGCATCATCGTCGCGGCCCGGGTCGCGCTGGCCGACGGCTCCACCGCCGACCAGGTCGAGGACCTCGCGGACGACATCGACCGGCGGCTGGCCGAGCGGCTCCCGGTCAAGCCCTACGTGTTCATCGACCCGACGCAGACCGCGGCTGGCCGGGACCCGCTGCGCCACCCGGCGGGACGCCGCCGGCCAGCGTCCTGACGATGTCATGGGTGACGCCCAGGCCGGGGAAGGCGGCCAGGGCGGACAGCGGGAAATTGCCGATGATCTTCAGTAGCTCCGGGCTGCCGAGGATGCCCCGCGGGCGGCCATCGGGGCCGGTCCCGATGGCGGCGCGCAGTGCGGGGCCTCCGTCGGCGTCGGCCAGCCATTCCTCCAGCGTGGCCAGGCCGGACAGCACCGTGCGCAGCGGTGGCCCGCTGACCTGGATCACCTGGCTGAGCCGGATGTCACGGGAGGACGCGCCCACCTCGACGCGGAACTCCCCCGGCTCCAGCAGCCAGCCCTTCCGGCGCACCGACCAGTAGGACAGGTCCCGCGCCGTCAGCGTGAAACGGACCTCCTGGGCGGCGCCCGGCTCCAGGGTGATCTTGGCGAAGCCCTTAAGCTCCCGGGGCGGCCGGGCCACGCTGGCGGCCGGGGCCCCGGCGTAGCACTGCACCACCTCCTGGCCGGCCCGGCCGCCGGTGTTGCGGATCTCGGCCGCCACGGTGATCATCAGGTCCCCGCCGCCAGCCGAGCCCGCCTGGCTGACCCGCAGGCCCGAGTAGCCGAACGTGGTGTAGCCCAGCCCGTGGCCGAACGGGTAGCTGACCGGCAGGTCGGCGGCGTCGTAGCCGCGGTAGCCGACGAACACCCCCTCGCCGTACCGGACGTGCCCCTCCTCGCCTGGGAAATTGAGGTAGGACGGGCAGTCCGGCAGCCGCCGCGGGATCGTCTCGGCCAGCCGGCCGGAGGGGCTGACGGCACCGGTGAGCACATCCGCGATGGCCCCGCCGGCTGCCTGCCCGGCCAGCCAGCACTCCACGACCGCGGCGGCCGCATGGTCCCAGGGGGACGTGCGCACCGCGGACCCGTTGGCCAGCACGACCACGACAGGAGTGCCAGGCACCTCGGCCGCGAGCCGGCCGAGCAGGCTGGCCTGCGCCGCGGGCAGGTCGATATGTACCCGGTCGAACCCCTCGGACTCCGCGTCCGGTGGCAGGCCAAGGAAGCACACGACCACGTCAGCGCCGGCCGCGGCCCGCAGCGCCTCCTCAGCCGGCGCCTCATCAGCCGGCGCGTCCCCGGCCAGCGCCAGGCCGGCGGAGCCGGTGCCGAGGCTGAACCCGGGGGCGAACCGGAGGGCCGCCGACGGCAGCGCCCGGGCCAGCTCGTCCAGCGGCACATCCACCTGGGTGGGGCTGACCTGGGAGCTGCCAGCGCCCTGGAACCGCGGGGTACGGGCGAACTCGCCGAGCACCGCGACGGTCAGCCCGGGCGCGTCACGTAGCGGCAGCACCCCGCCGTCGTTCTTGAGCAGCACGACGCTCTGCGCGGCGGCGCGGCGGGCCAGCGCATGGTGCGCCCGCGGGTCGGGCTGGTCCGGGCGCCGGGCGCGGGCCCGCAGCACCAGCCGGAGCACCCGGGACACCGCCTGGTCGAGCACCTCCTCCCCGAGCCGCCCGGCGGTCACCGCGTCGACGAGGGCCTGGTCGCTGAATCCCAGGTCGGGCGGCATCTCCAGGTCCAGTCCGGCGGCCAGCGCGGCGACCCGGTCACGCACCGCGCCCCAGTCCGACATGACCAGCCCGTCGAAGCCCCACTCGTCCCGGAGCACCCCGGTCAGCAGCCACCGGTGCTGCGACGCGTACTCGCCGTTGATCTTGTTGTAGGCGCACATCACCGACCAGGGCCGGGCCGCGGTGACCACGTGCTCGAAGGCGGGCAGGTAGATCTCGCGCAGCGTGCGCTCGTCCACGTCGGCGCTGACCCGGAGCCGGTCGGTCTCCTGGTTGTTCGCCGCGAAGTGCTTCACGCACGCCCCGACCTGCTGTGACTGCAGGCCGGCCACGAACCCGGCGGCGAGCCGGCCGGCCAGGAACGGGTCCTCGGACAGGTACTCGAAGTTGCGCCCGCACAGCGGCGAGCGCTTGATGTTGACCCCCGGCCCGAGGACGACCGCGACGTCCTGGGCCCGTGCCTCGGCGCCCAGCGCCGCGCCCACCTCCCGGGCCAGCCCCGGGTCCCAGGAGCAGGCGAGCGCGGAGGCGGTCGGGAAGCAGGTGGCCGGCACGCTGCCGCCGATGCCCGCATGGTCGGCGCGCTCCGGCTGCTTGCGCAGCCCGTGCGGCCCGTCGGACAGCATGACCGGCTCGATGCCGGCCGCGGGGACCGGCGCCGTGTGCCAGAAATCCGAGCCCAGGCACAATGCGGCTTTCTGAGCCAGGGTGAGCTCGCCGAGAAGTGCGGCCACCGCGTTCTGGTCCGTCATGCCACCATCATGGCGCGCGGGGCGCGCCGGCCGGTCAGGATGGCGCGGCGGCGAGCGTGGACAGCAGGTGGCTGAACCCGTGCGGGGCGCGGGCGCGGCGGCGGGCCGAAGTCACCACGCTGACCGCCGTGGTGCGCAGGATCTTCCCCCCGCCCGCGGCGAGTGCGTTGACCAGGCCGTGATCCTCGGCGGTGCGGAGCGCGGCGAAGCCACCCGCGGCCAGGTACGCCCGGGCCGTGCAGCCCAGGTTGGCCCCGTGCACATGCGGGTGGCTGGTCCCCGCGGCCGCGTAACGGGCCAGGAACCGTGGTGGCACCGCGGCGGGCTGCTCCGCCCAGTCCGCCACGGTGACCGTGCCCACCACCGCATCCCAGCCCGCCCCGGCGTAACGCACCTGCCGGGCCAGCCAGCGCGGCGGCACGACGGTGTCCGCGTCGGTGCTGGCCAGCCAGACCTCGGCCGGGTCCAGGTGCGCGGTGCGGCGGAGCACCTCCCGCATGCCTGCCGCCCGGGCCGTCCCGACGGTGCGGGCACCGATCTCCACCACCACGGCCCCGGCGGCCCGGGCCAGCTCAGCGGTCGGGTCGGTGCAGGCGTCCGCCACCACCACCAGGTGCACCGGCACCGGGGCCAGCTGCCCGGCCGCCAGCCGGACCGCGGCCAGGCAGGAGGGCAGCAGGTCCGCCTCGTTATGCGCCGGTATCACCACTCCAGCGGCGGCGATCACACCAGGCCCTCAGCCCGGGCGACCGAGAACGGCGGGCCGCCGCCCCGCCGGTAGACCTCGGCGCTGAAGTCCGGCTCGTAGTGCGCCACCAGCCGGGACAGCCCCCGGCGGCCGGCCAGGACCCGGTGCACGTCGTCGCCGTCGCGCGGGTACTCGGGCACCAGGTGCCGCCAGTGCACGGCGAGCAGCCGCCCGCCCGGCCGCAGCGCCGCCTCCGCGCGGTCCAGCACCCGGTCCAGGTCGGCGCCGCCGAAGTAGTACAGGACCTCGGAGAAGACGATCAGGTCGAACTGCCCGGCCGGCCAGTCCGCCGGGATGACCCGGCATTCCACCTGGACGTTCGCCAGCCCCGCCGTCTCTTTCCGTGCCGAACGAACCGCCTCGGCGGAACCGTCCCAGGCCAGCACGCGGCCGCACCGGGCGGCGAGCATCCGGGTGAACACCCCCACCGAGCACCCCGGCTCGAAGGCGGCCTGGTAACCCCGGTCCGGCAGCAGGGCCAGGGTGAGCGCGTACTTCCGGGCCTCGTACCACCGGGTGGCCAGCCCCCATGGGTCGGCCGCGGCCGCGTACATGCGGTCGAAGTAGCCGGGCCCCAGCGTCGCCGGGCCGGTCACGTGAGCAGGACTTCCATCGTCCGGGTGAAATGCGCGACGGAGCCCGGGGCCAGCACCGGGGGCAGGCCGTCACGCCGCTCCAGCTGGCTGGTGAAGCAGCCGATGGCGGCGCGCTTCCGGCGGGCGACCCCGGCGGGCAGCTGGACCGCGAAGGCCCGGTGCCAGGGCACCCGGGGATCGCCGGGCCGGGCCCAGTGCCAGGCCCACACCGGGTAGCACAGGGTGCGCGGGACGGCCCGGCGGGCGGCCCGGCCAGCCGCCTCGTGATCGGCGTGGATGTCACCGTCCCAGGGCGCGAGGCAGGTGTCGAACCCGGCCGCCAGCCTGCGCAGCCGCCCGGCCAGCACCGCTTCGTGCCCGGCGACCCTGGTGTCCGGCAGCTGGAGCCGGATCACCTCGGCCGACTGCGCGCCAAGCTGGCGCAGCGCCGCGGCCGTCTCGGCGGCGCGGCGTGCCGCGAGCCCGGCCCGGTCGGCGCAGCCCGGATGGGAGGCCTCCCCGTCGGTCACCGAGACCAGCCGCAGCCGGGCCCCGGCCGCCGCCAGCAGGCCCAGGGTGCCGCCCGCGCCGAGCACCTCGTCGTCGGGATGGGCAGCGACCACCAGGACGCTGCCCCACCTGGCCGGGTCCGCGGCCGGCAGCGCGGCCAGCCCGGGCCAGGCCCGCCAGTCCGCCTCGGCCGTGCCCGGCGCTTGGATCGGGTTGGCCGGGACCTGGCCGGGCAGCCCCGGGGCGGCTGGGGTTACCATGTGACGCCCCGCTCGGCGGCCAGCGAGCCGAGCTGGGCGAGGTCGCGCTCGGCATGCTGCTGACGCAGGTAGACGGTGAGGTCGGCGACCCGCCGGGAGTGCGCCTCGTCGTGGCTCAGCGGCCCGGCGCCGAGGGCCCGCCCGGTGCGGGCCAGCACTCCGGTGGCGGCCCGCTCGACCAGGGCGCGGACCCGGAGCGCGCGGGCCGGCCCGGCGCCGGCCAGGTCGTAGGGGTCGGTGTCGATCTCGTCGGCCGCGACGTCCAGGGCGGCCCGGGCGGCGTGCAGCGCCACGTCCACCGCGCCCAGGTGGGCCAGCGCGTGCGGGCCGACGTCGCGGGCGCGCGCGGCCTCCAGCAGGGCGGCCCCCACCGCGCGGGCACCGCCGTGCCAGCAGGCGGCGACGCCTGCCCCGCCGTGGCTGAACCCGGGGCGCCGGGTGTAACCGCCGGGCGGCCCGACCGGCTCGGCCGCCACGTCGTCGAAGCCGACGTCGAGCGTGTCACTGCCGGCCATGCCGGTGGCCGGCCAGCTGTCCGGGACCGGGGCGAGGTCGCGGGCGGCGACGGCGAACAGCCGGGCCCCATCCGGGGCGGCCGCGGTGACCAGCGCATGAGTGCAGATCCGGGCGCCGGAGCAGTACTGCTTGATGCCCGTCAGCCGCCAGCCGCGGGCCGCATGGGTGGCCGTCAGGCCGGGCCCGGGTGGCTGCGCCGCCCAGACGCCCCAGCGGCTGCCCGCCGGGGGCGGCGGGCCCTCGAGCTCGGCGAGGATGGCCACGGCGTCGGCGTGCCCCTCGGATAGCCGGGCCAGCGACAGGTCCTCAGCGGCCAGGCCGGCGAGCGCGGCCCAGCGCAGCCGGGTCTGCCCGCTCCCGGGCAGCGGCAGGTCAACCCGGCCGCCCGCGGCGGCGGCGGCGAACGCCGCCCCGGCCAGCTGCCAGGCGGGCAGGTGGCCCAGGTCCACGTCGCCCCGCCCGGCCTCCGGGTGATTCGGCCACGGGGCCTGGTCAGTGATAGCGGTCACGCACGTCAACGCCTCTCCGGTCGGGCCACGAGTTCCGCAGTTACCCGGCAGCGGACCGTTCACACCGGTTTGACCTCGGCGTTGGCGGACAGCACCCGACTGGCGGGGGCACACCGCCCAGCCCAGCAAGGCCCGCCGCTGACCGGGCCCGGCGCCGGCCAGCGGTTACCCGGGGTGTTGCGTCACCCGATATGAGTGCCGACCGTTATTGCAGGTAGCGGCGCATAGCGAGGGTCACGATGACCGGCCGGTAGCGGCCCGGCGGGGCCGGTGCGGGATCGATGCCCACCACGGTGGATCCGGACGTGGCCAAGGCCGTGATTCCATGAGGGCCGACGATCCGGGCGCCGGCCAGGCCGCGTGCACGTACCCGCACCCAGTGGGCCCCGTCGGCGGATGCCCACACCACGATGGCCCGCCGGCCAGGCCCTGCATACCGCCCTGCGGCGACGAAGCCACGCGAGACGGCGGTGACCGCGGTGACGCTGGTACCAGCGCCGGGGAAGCTGAGCGGCACCAGGCGCCAGCTCGCGCCGTCATCGGCTGAGAATTCGGCGAACGGCCTGACCGCCACCTTCCCGTTTGCTGTGCTCTCCTCGCCCAGCGCGACCACACGGCTCCCATTGATCGCTACCTGCTGGAGCGCCGCCCCGGGTGCGCCGGACGGCATGGGCAGCACGATGGTCGTCCAGGCCCGGCCGCTGGTCGTCGTCCACACCGCCGGCTTGTCGTTGTGCAGGCCGACGGACACGAACCCGTGCGGGCCGGCCGCGACGCCGAGCACGTCGCTGGAGCCGGTCGTGTCGTTCACGTCGTGCGCATGAGCCCACGCGGCCAGATCCGGTGACCACCAGATGTCAGCGGCGCAGGCGCCACCGGGCTTGCGCCGCTTGCCGATGATCACGTATCCCGTGGGGCCAGCGGCCGAGATCGCGCTGGAAGCCCCCCCGAGACGCCGCGTCACCGTGCTTGCGGGCCGCCAGGACATGCTGTCGGCCGAGGTCAAGATCGCCGGGGTGCCCGCGCCTATGGCGAGCCAGCCATCGGGACCGTGCGCCACGCTCGCCAGCGCCGCCAGACCAGGCCGGGCCGGTACCGGGAAGCCGGGAGACCAGGTGCCACCTGGCGTTCTGCGCCACACGGCGGGATGCCCGGCGGAAGCGCCCACGGCGACCAGCTCACCATGAGCCGCGGCGAGACCGTTGAGGGCCAGCTCCGGGGCGTGCCACCCGGGATAGGCCCCGAAGTCAGCGGCCGTCACTGTTGGCCGCCGGCTGCCGTTCCCTGGCCGCAGCCAGCGAGCGCGATCATCGCGCTGGCGGCCGCGAGGCAGGCCAGCACGGCACCTCCGCTGGCTGCCTTCCGGCGATCGGCCTGGAAGTCACCCCGGGTGCCCATTCCGCCCATTGGCCTGTTGCTGGTGCCCATGGCGCGCTCCATTCATGTAGGTGGGCTGTTTCCCGGTACCCTCGTGTCCGGGGAATTCCAGGGCCTGGCTGGTTTAAGCGCTTCAGGTGACGCAGGCCAGACAGCCATGCCACGTCCCTTCCCCGGCGGACTCAGGCAGCGGGTACCCGGCTCTCGCGGCCGGGCATGTTCCAGCCTGACGGGCGGGACCTGATGGAAAGGTTGCAGCCCGCTTGATGCCCGGCTTGTCGGATGGCCAACGGCGGCCACCGTCTTCATCTGACGTCAGGCCCCCGCGACACCGCGCTGGATTTGGTCGCGCTTATCGACGCGGCGCTGTCGCCGTACATGCGGGGGTCCGAGGCCACTTTCCAGCAACCTGGCTGGCGCTGGAAGCCTGCTGAGCGATATCACGGCGGCTGGCGCCCATGCCACCGCCCGACCGCATGCCTATGTAGCGCCGCTCTCAGGATGACGTCCGCTCATGCCGCTGGTCGGGCGTTCCGCTCCTTGCGCGTAGGCAGCGGGAGAGACTTATCCTGGCCTGGTGCTTGACCTGAGCAGCCTCGATCTGGAGGAGATCGGCAACGCGCTGGCCGATCAGACCGACTGCGAACACCGGTGGCTGATCAACCCAGAGACGGGCGAAATCGCGTTCTGGACGGCCGACACCGGAATCGACGGGCAGACGCCGGTCAACCTCGATGAGCTGGACCTGGTCTGCATCGATCCGCCGCCGTCGTGGGTGTGGTATCAGGACATGGCCGACTTTGCCGACGGAATAACCGATGAACGCGCCGGGCGCAGGCTGGCACGCGCTATCCAGGGCAAGAGAGCCTTCCGCCGGTTCAAGGACGAGTTTCCACGATGAGTATCCGGACCTGCTGCCAGCGTGGTACGCGTTCCGCGATGTCCGCGCCAGGCGCCGTGCCGTGCAATGGCTCGCTGATAACTCGCTCATTGATGAGGACGCCGCGGATCGCTTCCTTGACGGGCACCTAGATCCCGTCCTGCCCTGAGCCTTGCCGGCGCCGTGACCGGCGCGCTGTCTTCGCTGTAGCCACCGCAGGCGTTTTGTATGCTTTTTGCTGCGTGGTGGACGCGTTACCTGAACAATGCCTCCACCGCAGACCCGTGCAAATCCCCCTGTCGCTGCTGTTTTTAGAACTAAGCGACTACTACGTGACGCTGTTCAGCTACGTGTCAACGCCGCAGACGTCCTGGTCAGGTGCGGCATCCTGGCGAGGGCTTCAGATAACCGCCTCGGCGCGCCATCCCGTCCGTGCTTGGCCGCTCATGCCCCACCCCGGATTGGCCATTCTGCGTCAGGGATCTGGGATCCCTGATCGAGGGCCTTGCTCACGGTCATGGGGCGGGCCTGCCCCCACCTGGCTGGGCCGTTGGTTATGGGCTGGCGGTGGTGCTGACGATGGCTGCCGCTTGAGGTGTCCGGCCAGCGCACGGGCGCCGGTAATCATCGCCCGCCGGCGGCGACGCCGTGAGCGCCCCGGTACCGGCCCGCGCGGCCAGGCCCAGTGTGCCGCCGTTCAGGACGCTGTTGATTACGGCCAGCGCCCGGCGATGGTCAGGACCTGATGTCAAGACGGGCTGGACACTCCGGCCTGAGCGGCGGCGGCGGCCGGGTGTCCGGGGCGTTTCACCCGCAGACTTCCGGCTGCGGTTCGCCGAGGGCGTAGTGGTTCCATTCTTGCGGTGTCGGTGGTCCTACGTCGGCGCAAAGCTGCGCATAGGTGTGCGCGAATAGCGATACTTGCCACAGCCGCACGGTGCCGTCGTAGCTGCCGCCGGCCAGCAGCTTGCCGTCGGGGCTGAACGCCAGCACGGACGCGGCGTCAGCAGGGCTGGAGCCGGTCTGGATGGGCGCGCCGACGGGGCGGCGGGTGGCCGGGTTCCACGCCCGCACGGTGCCGTCGCCTTCGCCGCTGGCCAGCAGCTTGCCGTCAGGGCTGAACGCCACCGCGTGCGCGCCGTACACGCTGCTGGTGGTGGCGTGGAGGGTCGCGACGGGGCGGCCGGTGGCCGGGTTCCACAGCCGCACGGTGCCGTCGCCGCAGCCGATGGCCAGCAGCTTGCCGTCAGGGCGGAACGCCAGCGCCCACACGCCGGTATTAGGGCCGGTGCCGGTCTGGAGGGTCGCGACGGGGCGGCCGGTGGCCGGGTTCCACAGCCGCACGGTGCCGTCGCCGCTGCCGCCGGCCAGGAGCTTGCCGTCGGGGCTGAACGCCACTACGTGCACGCCGCCGTTCTGGGTGGTGGCGTGGAGGGGCGCGACGGCGGGCGGCCGGTGGCGGGGGTCCACAGCCGCACGGTGCCGTCGTAGTCGGCGCTGGCCAGCAGCTTGCCGTCGGGGCTGAACGCTACTCCGTTCACGCCGTATTGGGCGCTGGTGGCGTGGAGGGTCTGCCGACGGGGCGGCCGGTGGCGGGGTTCCACAGCCGCACGGTGCCGTCGTTGTCGGCGCTGGCCAGCAGCTTGCCGCCGGGGCTGAACGCCACTCCGGACACGCCGTACCGGGCGCTGGTGGCGGGGAGGGGCGCGCCGGCGGGCTGGCCGGTGGCCGGGTCCCACAGCCGCACCGTGCCGTCGCCTTCGGCGCTGGCCAGCAGCTTGCCGCCGGGGCTGAACGCCACCCCGAGCACGCCGCCATCAGGGGCGGAGCCGGTCTGGAGCGGCGCGCCGGAGGGGCGGCCGGTGGCGGGGTTCCACAGCTGCACGGTGCCGTCGCCGCCGGCGATGGCCAGCAGCTTCCCGTCGGGGCTGAACGCCACCCCGTACACGCTGTTGTAGGTGTTGGTGACCTGGAGCGGCGCGCCGGCGGGCTGGCCGGTGGCCGGGTTCCACAGCCGCACGGTGCCGTCGGCGTCGGCGCTGGCCAGCAGCTTGCCGCCGGGGCTGAACGCCACCCCGCGCACGCCGTACACGGCGCCGGTCTGGTGGGGCGCGCCGGCGGGGCGGCCGGTGGCCGGGTTCCACAACCGCACCGTGCCGTCCCCGCTGCTGATGGCCAGCAGCTTGCCGTCGGGGCTGAACGCCACCGCGCCATGGCCGCCAAAAGGGCCGACGCTGGTCTGGAGGGTCTTGCCGGCGGGGCGGCCGGTGGCCGGGTCCCACAGCCGCACCGTGCCGTCGCCGCCGGCGCTGGCCAGCAGCTTGCCGCCGGGGCTGAACGCCACCCCGAACACGCCCCACCGGGCGCTGGCGTGGAGGGGCGCGCCGACGGCGCGGCCGGTGGCCGGGTTCCACAGCCGCACCGTGCCGTCGGCGCCGGCGCTGGCCAGCAGCTTGCCGCCGGGGCTGAACGCCACCCCGCGCACGCCATACCGGGCGGTGGTCCGGCCGCTGGCGTGGAGGGTCTTGCCGGCGGGGCGGCCGGTGGCCGGGTTCCACAGCCGCACCGTGCCGTCGCCGCCGGCGCTGGCCAGCAGCTTGCCGCCGGGGCTGAACGCCACCCCGTACACGCCGTGCCGGGCGCTGGCGTGGAGGGGCGCGCCGACGGCGCGGCCGGTGGCCGGGTCCCACAGCCGCACCGTGCCGTCGCCGCCGGCGCTGGCGCTGGCCAGCAGCTTGCCATCGGGGCTGAACGCCACCCCGTACACGGTGGACGGGCCGGCGGGCAGCATGCCTTGTTGCTGTTGCTCGGCCAGCAGGGCCGTGATGGCGGAAGCGGCCTGGCCGGTGGGGAAAACGGCCCAGGCGGCGACGGCGAGCCGGCGCGCGGTCACGCGATCGGTGCCGTCGATGTTGAGGCTTTCGGCGGCGAGCTGGCGGGACAGGGCGATGGCATGCTGGTGGCGGGCGCTGGCGGCGTTGTGGACGGCGATCCCGGCGGCGGTGAGGGCGGTCAGGGTGAGGGCGAGCAGGCCTGCGATCACTGCCTGCCGCCTGCGGACGGTCCGCCGGTGAGCGTGGCTGCTGGCGTGCAGGAAGTCACGCTCGGTCTGGCTGAGCGGCGGGTGGCGGGCGGGATCAGCGCCGATCCGGGTTGCGGTGCCAGTGACTGCCTGCAGCAGGCTGCCGCTGTAAAGGTAGGACCGGTCGCGGGACTGGCGGGCCCACTCGGCGGCGGTGGTGTGCAGCCGGGAGCGGACGATCCGGTCGGCGTGGGTGTCGGCCAGCCAGGTGTCGCGCAGCAGCGGCCAGGCGGTCAGCAGCGCCTCGTGGCTGAGTTCCACCGTGCCGGCCGCCAGGGTAAGCAGCCGTTCGGCGGCGAAGGCCTCCAGCACCGCCGCCACATCCTGGGCCTCGGCGGCGCTCTTGCCCTCGGTCAGCTCCGCCCTGCTAGCGCGGTCGGCGGAGTCCATACCCTCGCTGCTCGTGGTGGTCAGCCGCAGGAACACCTGCCGGGCCGCGGCCTGCTGAGCTGGGGTGAGGTCGTCGTAGGCGCGCTGGGCGCTGCCCGCGACCGCGCCCTCGATGCCGCCGGTGCGCTCATAGTCGGCCAGGGTGACAGCCTGCCCGGCCCGGGACCGCCAGGCCTGGTCGAGGGCGTGCGACAGCAACGGCAGCACCCCCGCGCCGGAAGTCCCGGGCTGGCCGGTGCGCACCTCGGCCAGCAGAACCTCGACCAGGTCGTCATCGACACCGGAGTCTGCCTTCTTGGCTGGTTCGGTGATGGCCATCCGCAGCTGCCGCACGGTCATCGCGGTGACCAGGTAGCGGTCCTGGACCGCGTCGGCCAGCACCGGGTAGTCCGCGCACCGGGCCTCGAAATCAGCGCGTATACCCAGCACGACCAGCGCCGCCGGTGGCTGATCCGGCCCGTGCCGGGCGGTGGCGACCGCATGCAGCGCGGTGATGAACGCCCGCCGCTCCCCCTCATCTGGGCACTGGGTGAACAGCTCCTCGAACTGGTCGACCACCAGCAGCAACCGGCGCTGCAGCGGGGGCTGGCCGCTCTCGGCCGCGGGGCCATTTCCGTCCCCGGCCGGCCCGGGTGACCGCGCCAGGGCGGCCTGCCGCGCGGGAAGGGCGAACTCCTCCGGCGAGGTGTCCAGCCCCCGCCGCACCGCGGACACGTCGGTTCCCGCCAGCAGCGCCACCCGCAGCGCCAGCTCGTCCAGCGGCGCCCGGGTCGGGGTGAACAGCACACACGGCCACGACGCCGCTCCCGGCGCGGCTGCCAGCCCCGCCGCCCGGATCCGCGGCAGCACTCCCGCCCGCAGCAACGACGACTTCCCCGCCCCCGACACCCCTGACACCACCAGCAGCCCCGCGCCCGCCAGGTGCAACGACATCCGCTCCAGCACCTGGGTGGTGGCCGCTTCGCGGCCGAAGAAGAACGCCGCGTCCTGCTCCTCGAACACGCTTAACCCGCGGTAGGGAGAACCGGTCACCGGCCCCCGCTGCGGCCCTGCGCCCTCGGCGGCCGCCAGGACCTGCGCGGCAGGGACGTTGCCTCGGGCCGCCGCCACGAACAGTTCTTCCGCCGGCCCGGTCAGGCCCAGCGCACCGGCCAGCAATACCGCGGTGTCCTTGTGCGCGGTGCGGTTGATGCCCCGCTCCAGATTGCTGACCGATCGCGCGGACACCCCCGCCGCCGCCGCCAGTTCCTCCTGGGTCAGCTTCGCCCCGGCCCGCAGCCGCCGCAACAGCCCGGCAAAAGAAAGCGCAGGCTGCTCGGCCACCATCCCAGTGCCCCCCCACACAACCTGTCCGCCACGGCTACCAGCACCGGGCGGAAGCAGTCTTGCCCCAACAGTACGCAGGCCCAGCCACTCCCGCCATGTCCCGCCACCACACAGTCAGCCTCCACCTGCGGTTTCCGTAGCACCGCCACGAGGCCCTACCGGAGCCAGCGCCCCAAGCGCCAGGAACAGCCCGCCAGGGCCCGCGCCGACCTCGCGCAGCCATCACCGGAACGCAGGGCGCGCGGATTCTTGTGGGCTGTCGTGTGGGACGTCTTGTGGGCGGTCATGCGTGGTCAACACCTCCGCCGCCCGCGACAGTGAAGCCAGCCGCGATCCCAGCATCGCTGAGCTCATCAGATTCCGAGCAGGCAGGCAGCCCCGGCAAGCCCGGCCAAGCCACCAAGGAGACCATCATGCACCGGAACCCCCCCACACCAGATCAGCAACGCCCAGGCCGCCTGCCCGCATCGGGCATACCAGCCATGGCGAGCCCCGCCCCCGGCTCTGCTGACCTCGTCCACAGGCGGCAGGTGGAGAAGTCGGTCTCCTGGTCCGGCCGCGAACGGCTCCGGTGCTTGTGGTACCGGCTCCGCCTGACGGTGGCGGAGATGAACTACGCCACCCGGCGCATGGTCGAGCTGCAGGCGCCCTGGATCTCTGACGACCACCCCAGCCACTGACGCGGACCTGGACCCGGGTCGGCGGTCAGCCAGTCGCTGGATCCAAGGCCCACCTCCTCGCACTACGGATACAGCTGGGCGCCGCGACCATGCGCAGTGCTGGCGCGCAGCCGGGCGGGCTGGTCCAGGTCACCGTCACCGACCCGGAAGGTGCTCGGCGCAAGGCTCAGCTCCGCGTCGTTGGTCGCGTGCCTTTCGCACCCAGCTTCCACACCGGTGGGCCTGGGAGCTGGGCCACGATGACCCTGAGTGCGCTGACGGATTTGAAATGCCCGCCCGGTGCCGACAGGAATGCCTGCCAGCGCAACGCGCAGCGGGGCACCACCTATTGGCCGCACTCGCCTTCATAGTGCTCGCCGCCGCCAACGGGCTCGCCTTCTTCCCCGCCCTGCTGGCCGCGCAACCACGCCCGGCCCAGCTGCTGCGGCCCGAGTGATGGACATCCGCCAAGCGGAACCGCGGCCGCCACCACGGCGCTGAACCGCAGCGACCGCGTATTAATCGTGTCCAGGACCCGTGCGCCTCACGACGACACGCGGCCAGCGCCCCGAATTGGCCGTTCTGTGCCGCCCGGCCGCGGCGAGTTAGCCATCGACCGCCCACCCGTATTCGGCAGGGAGGATGCCCGGGCACGAGCTGGAGACTCGGCGTGAGCACTCACTCTCCGTTACAGCCACCGGCCTCAGCAAGGACGCCGTCGGCCAAGCCTGACAGTCGCGATGCTCACGAAGTTATCGCCACCAGCCAGAAGATTACGGTCGCGGCCGTGCTCAAAATGAGCGGCGCCACAGGCTCACGGCGCGTAACAACCCGGGGATGGCCGGCCGGGGTCAGCTGCTACCCGGACCCGCCGTCGTCTCCCCCGCCGCGCTCCGCCTCGCCGCGCGCCGCCTCGGCATCCGCGGGCTCGTCGTCCGGGCGGTGCCCCTGCCCTAGTTCCTCATTGCGCAGCACGGCCGCCTGGTCGTGATCCTCGTGGTGACTGGCCGGCACCGGTTCCTCGCGTGCCTGGTTGACGCTGGGCCGGTACCCGGTCTGCGCCGTGAACTCCCGCGCCGCGCGATGGCCCGCTGTGCGCTGCCCGGCTGCGCGATCCCCGCCTGTGCGCTCTGCCATCTCCCCGCCTTCCGGCCGGCTGGACCTTTCCGGCCGGCTGGACCATCCGCTACCCAGCCTGCGGGCATCCTCACCTCTGCGGAGGGCAGGGCCGCGGGACCGGGCGGCTCGCCCGCCCCGGCGGATGTGTGAAAGGCCGGCCGCCTGGGCAGCTAGAGGGCCGAGCGTGCCGCCCCCGCCGGGCCCAACCGGCGCGGCAGCGCTCCCGGGAGGGCGGGCGAGATGACGCCGGGCAAGCTGGAGCAGGCACGGTCCAGCGATTCCCGGACCGGGGAGCCGCGCGGCGGCGCCACTCGGACCGGCGATCCGGAGTCCCCCGGGGAACACGGCAACGGGGTGCAGGCTGCGGTGGACGCGGCGGCGGCCATCGCCGAGGAGACCGGCGGGCTCGGCCGGCTCGGCCGCCCGATGAACCGGCGGTCGCCCTTCTTCATCGGGATGGCCGCGGCGGCCGGCGTCGCGGTCACTTACGGGCTGGTGGAACTGCTGATCCGGGCGCGCTCGGTGCTGGTCCTGATCGGCCTGGCGCTGTTCATCGCGGCGGGCCTCGATCCCGCGGTGAGCTGGCTGGCCCGGCGCCGCCTGCCCCGCTGGGCGGCCGTCGTCGTCATCCTGCTGATCGTGGCGGCCGTGGCCGCGGGGTTCATCATGTCGGCTATCCCGCCGCTGACCAGCCAGGTCACCGCGCTGGTCCAGGCCCTGCCGCACTACATCACCACGCTGCAGAACCACAACTCCCAGCTGGGCAAGCTGAACGCGCGGTTCCACGTCGAGCAACGGCTGTCCAGCCTGCTGTCCGCCAAGGGCACGGCCCTGGTTGGCGGCGTGCTGGGGGCGGGCCAGCTGGTGCTCAGCGCGTTCAGCTCGATGATGGTGGTCATCGTCCTGGTCATCTACTTCCTGGCCGCCATGCCGCAGATCAAGCTGTTCGCCTGGCGGCTGGCCCCGCAGTCTCGGCGGGCCCGGGTCATCCTGATCGGCGACGAGGTCTTCGACAAGGTCGGCGGGTACATGCTGGGGAACTTCCTCACGTCGCTGATCGCCGGGGTGGGCACGTACGTCTGGCTGCTGGCGTTCAGCGTGCCCTACCCGCTGCTGCTGTCGCTGCTGGTCGCGCTGCTCGACCTGATCCCGGTCATCGGCTCGACGATCGGCGGTGCGGCCGTCTCTCTGGTCGCGCTGACCGTTTCGCTGCCGGTGGCCATCGCCACGCTAGGCTTTTACATTGCGTACCGGCTGGCCGAGGATTACCTCATCGTGCCCCGGATCATGGGCCGGACGGTGGAGGTTCCCGCGGTGGTCACGGTGGTGGCGGTGCTGCTCGGCGGGACGCTCATGGGCCTGATCGGCGCCCTGGTGGCCATCCCGGCGGCAGCGACGCTGCGGCTGCTGCTGCGCGAGGTGACGTTCCGCCGCCTGGACGCGAGCTGAACCGGCAGCAGGACGGGCCGGCGCCGGAACAGTTCACGGGTACCAGCTGCCCGGATGGATACCGCGCTGGCTGCGCGCGGCCAAGCGGCCGCTGCGCCGGGTGGCACTGCTGTTCATCCTGGCGCTGATCGTCGAGTACCTGGTCATCCCGGAACTGGTCGGCGCGAGCAAGGACACGTACCTGGTCGGCCGGGTCATCGTCTACTGGGCGGTCGCCGGGGTGGTGCTGGAGGCGGCGTCGCTGTTCTGCTACGCGGTGCTGACCCGGGCGCTGCTGCCGCCCGAGGGCCGGCCGAACCTGTCCCGGCTGTTCCGCATCGACCTGGCTGCGGCGGCGGTGGCGCACATCCTGCCGGCCGGCACGATCGGCAGCGCGGGCATCGGCTACCAGCTGTTCACCTCCGAGGGCCTCGACGGCACCGACGTCGGGGTGATGATGGCGACCAAGGGCATGGGCTCCACCGTCGTGCTCAACGTGCTGCTGTGGCTGTCGCTGGTGATCTCCATCCCGCTGTCGGGCTTCCGCCCGGTCTACGCGACGGTGGCCATCGTCGGCGCCGTCCTGCTCGGCGCGTTCGCGGCCATGGTCATCGGCCTGATCCGCGGCGGGGACCGGGCCGCCCGCATCGTGCACGCGATCGGGGACAAGATCCCCGGCGTCGGCGGCGACCGGCTGGGCCGGATCGTGCTGCGGGCCAGCGCGTCGGTTCGCACGCTGGCCACCGACCGCCACGTCCTGCTCAGCGCGCTGACCTGGGCCTCGCTGAACTGGCTGCTGGACGCGGCGTCGCTGTGGTGCTTCATCGCCGCGTTCGGCTCGTTCGCCAATCCGGTCGGCCTGTTCGCCGCCTACGGGATCGCCAACGTGCTCGGCGCGATCCCGGTGAGCCCGGCCGGGCTGGGCGTGATCGACTCGGTCACGCCGGTGCTGCTGGTCGGTTTCGGGCTGACCCGTAGCGTCGCGACACTGGGCGTGCTGGCCTGGCGGCTGGTGAACTTCTGGCTGCCGATCCCGGCGGGGGCGGCCGCGTACATCTCGCTCAAGGTGCCTCGGGGCGCCGGGCTGGCGGATATGCGCCGGGCACTGGCCGACTTCATCCGGCCGGGCCGCAGTGCCCGTGCCACCGGGAACGACCCGCCGGGCGATGGCCAGCCCAGCGAGAGCCAGCCCAGCGAAAGCCAGCCCGGCGAAAGCCAGCCCAGCGATGGCCAGCCCAGCGCTAGCGCGCCACCTGGGTCCGCCAGCGCGTCCCCGGCCGGCCAGGATCACCCTGCGCCGCCACAACCGGTGGACAGTGACCGCCCGGGCCATTGACCGCTAATGCCGTCCGGCTCCCGGATCTGATGATCCAAGCCCCCTCCACGGCCCTGGACCGCGGAGTGGGCTACTGGCGGGGCAGCCGGACCACCGGCACGAAGAATTCGTCGATCTGCCGGACCGCGGCGATGAACGGGCCGGCATCCACCGGCTTGGTCACGTACGCGTTGGCGTGCAGCTTGTAGCTGCGCAGGATGTCCTCCTCGGAGGAGGACGTGGTGAGGATCACCACCGGGATGTGCGCAGGCTGGGATCGGACTTGACCCGCTCCAGGATCTGCCGCCCGTCGTACTTGGGCAGGTTGAGGTCGAGCAGGATCAGGTCCACCCGGGGGGCGCCGGCGTGCTCACCACGGCGGTACAGGAAGTCGAGCGCCTCCTCGCCGTCCCGCGCGACATGCAGCCGGTTGCGGATCTTGTTGTCCTCGAAGGCTTCCCGGGTCATCAGCTCATCGCCCGGGTCGTCCTCCACCAGCAGGACCTCGATCGGGTGCAGGTCGGTCATGCAGGAATCCCTTCAGCGCTGCTGGCCCGCGCGCATCGCCTCGACTGCCGCGGCCACCGCCCACAGGTCGGCCGGGCCGGTCGGCTCGATGTGATGGCTGTAGCCGCCGTCCGCGACCTGCTGGGAGGCGGCGTGCAGCCGCCGCACCGGCCGCCCGACCGCGTTGTGCAGCAACAGGGCCAGCAGTACGGCAGCGATGACGAAGGCGGCCAGAATGGTGAGGTAGGTCACGTTCTGCACGGTCCGGGCCTCGCCCAGCCGCGCCGAATCCGCGGCGGTCGCTGCGGCCAGGCCGGCGGCCTGCCGGGCGAACAGGGCGCGCAGGTGGTCGAAAGCGGTCTTGCTCGCGGACAGCTGGCCCAGGTCGGACCCGGTCAGCGGGCCGTGCCCGGCGCGCTGGATGAGCGGCACGGCGTAGTCGCGCCGCCAGGCCACCGCGGCCGCTTCCAGCGCGCGCAGGTCGCCGGCCAGCGGCTGCCCGCGGCCGGTCAGGGCCCGCAGCCGGACGGCCGCGTCCTGCTCGGTCACCCGCCCGGCGGTGCGGGGCTGCAGTAAGCTGCGGTCCCCGGTGATGCCGTACCCGCGGACCCCGGTCTCCTGGTCAACCAGGACGCCCTGCAGCCGGTAGGCCTGGGCCTGGGCCGGCAGGATGGACCCGGAGAGCTCGTCGGAGGCGTGCCGGGTGACGGCCAGGCTGTTTGCGATCAGCACGGTGACCGCCACCACCAGCACCGCGATCACGGCGAAGACCACCCGGAAGCAGCAGGCCGGGGTGGCCGGCCTGGAGCATCCGGACCTGCCGCCGGTCCGCGCTGAACGCCAGGTGGGTCAGTGTGGCGAAGACATGATCGTCGGCGCGCTCCGCCATCAGCAACTGCTCCAGCAACCCGACCAGCACGGGAGGCGCGGCGCCGGCCAGCACCAGGGACCGCCACGCGACCCGCAGGCAGACGCCGAGCGCCGCCTCCTCGGCCCCGTGGCCGCATGCGTCGCCGATGACCGCGTGCACGGTGCCGTCGCCGGTCTCCACCACGTCGTAGAAGTCCCCGCCGAGCAGCGCGTAAGCACGGCCGGGGCGGTACCGAGCCACCACGTCCAGGCCGCCGGTGCGGATCAGCGGGGTGGGCAGCAGCGGCGCCTGGCCCTTGATCAGGTAGTCCTGCGCACCTGCGGCGACGGCGGCCAGGCCGGCGCTCTGTCGGCCAGTCCGGTCAGCACCACCACCGGGGCACCCGGCGCCGTGGTCAGCATCGCAGTGACCGCCTCCAGGCCCTGCACGTCGGGCAGGTGCAGGTCCAGCAGGATGCAGCCGGGCACGGCGCCGCGCCCCATCATGCCCTTGGCCTCGGCCACGACCGGGCCCAGGACAGCGAGGCCCGCACGCCGCTGTCCCCGAGCAGTTCCTCGACCAGCAGGGCGTCTGCGGGGTCGTCCTCGACCAGCAGCGCTGTCTCAGGGTCGATCTGCCAGCCAGGCTGCTCCTCGCCGTGGTCATGGCCGGAACCGGGCGCGCCAGCCGGGCCGCGCGGTTGCGGCACGCTGGCCGGGGCTGAGCCGATCACCGGCCGCCCAGGGGGCGTGCAACCAACGACTGCTCCTCTGAGTGTGCGCCAGGCCGGGGACCGGGCGGGCGGCGCCAGGGTCCCGTCCGCGACGGACTAGTGCGGGGGTTCATCTGGGTCATCCGCTTCGCCCAGCCAGGTCAGTCCCGCTGGTATCGGGCCGGCCCGGGGCGCGGGTGCGCGCCAGTCCGCTCACGTTCCAGAATCTGGCCGGCCGGAACATCCCGGACGACGGCGACGCGGCCGGGCGCTCAGCGGGCGAGTGGGGCCGGCCGCCGCGCGGCACGGCGGACCGCCCGGCGCTCCTCTTCGCTCAGGCCGCCCCACACGCCATGGTCCTGGGCGGTCTCCAGGGCGTACTGCAGGCACTCCTCGCGCACCACGCAGCGGGCGCACACAGCTTTGGCCGCGGCCACCTGGGCCAGCGCGGGCCCGGCGGAGGACACCGGGAAGAAGAGCTCAGGCTCCGCCTCCCGGCATGCTCCGACGTCCATCCACGCCGACCCGGCCGGGGTGGTGCTCGTCGTCATGGGTATGCCTCGTGCGTGCTCAGGCGGCCGCGCCGCTCTTGTTTCCGTTGCTGTCCTGCTCGTCCAGCCCGAGGATCCGCTCCCGCAGGAAGCCGAGGGCGTGGGCGAGCAGCCGGGACACGTGCATCTGGGAGATGCCCAGCGCACGGCCGATCTCGGCCTGGGTCATGTCCCCGTAGAACCGCATCAGCAGGATGCGCTGTTCCCGCCGGGGCAGCTCGCCCCAGTGCACGGCCAGTGCTTCCATAGACAGGGTGTGCTCCATCCGCGGGTCCTCCTCGCCGAGGAGGTCGGCGAGGCTGGCCGTCTCGGGCTGGCCCGCCAGCGGCGCGTCCAGCGAGGCCGGCTGCAGCAGGAGGTCGGCCAGCAGCGCCTCGCGCACTTCCGCCTCGGTGAAGCCGCAATGCGCGGCCAGTTCCGCGTCGCTGGGGCCACGGCCGAGCTGCTGGGTCAGGTCGCGCATGCCCTCTCGCAGCTCGAGCAGCCGCTCCTGGACCGGGCGCTCGACGTGAACCTGCCAGCGCTTGTCACGGAAGTAACGCTTGATCTCGCCGGTGATGCAAGGCTGGGCGTAGGCGGCCAGGCTGCGGCCCACGCCGGGATCGAAGTTGTTGATCGCCTTGAGCAGGCCCACGTAGCCCACCTGAATCAGGTCCTCGGTCAACTCAGGGCTACGCCGGTAGCGGTTGGCGCAGGAGCGGACCAGCGTCCGGTACCGGCCCACCAGGACCTCGCAGGCCGCGGCGCGGCGCGGACTGCCGGGCAGCTCAGCCCGGATCATCGCCAGCAGCTCGTCGTCACCAGACTGTTCCAGCACATCGAGCGCACCGATTGTTTCCATGAGGAAAGAGTGTCACGGCCCAAGTCATCGCACAAGTGTTTCCACAAGGAAAAAATTTCTGGACTTCAAGTCAGCCGTGGCGGCGGGCTGCGCCAGGGCCGGCGGCCAGCTAGCTCGCCTGCAGGGCCAGCTCCCCCAGGCCCCGGAGCAGCGCGTCACGCCCCTCGGGCGTCATCGCCGCCAGCAGCTCAGCCAGGGCCGCGCGGCGCTGCTCACGCACCCATTCAGCGAGCCGGCGCCCGGACTCGGTGAGCGACAGGACGATCTCCCGGCGGCTGCCGACGGCACGGTCCCGGGCCAGCAGGCCGGCCATCTCCATCCGGTCACAAAGCCGGCTGGTCGCGGAGGCGGATGCCCCCACCTGGGCAGCGAGCTTGTTCAGGTTCAGCCCGCCCGCACGGTCCACGATCAGCAGGGCCCGGAGCTGGGCCGGCGGGACCGAGGAGCTGATCTTCTCCACCGCCCGCTCCGCCGCCTCGACCAGGGCAGTCAGGCCGCGCTCGGCTGGCGCCGCGTCGAGCTGCGGGTGACCGGAGCCGGGGACCATGTCAGCGCCCATCAGGCATCACCGCCGGGCCGGCCCGCTGCGCCCGGCCGGGCCGTACGGGCCGGCCAGCAGGCCTCGCCACGTGCCTGAGCCAGCACGTGTCACCTCCGGTATCCGTCCGCTGCGCCGTGCACGACCGCGCCGCCGCAGCACACTCCCACCCTGCCCACCGCTGCAGCCGCCTGCCAGGGCCATATGGGCCCTGCTGACGGCCGCCCAGGTCAGCTGGCCCGGCCCGCGGGGTGCCGTGGGCCGGCCGGCCGTCGTCGCAGCGGGCCGGGTGGCGCGGGCCGGCCCGGGTGCACCCGGGGCGGCACGGTGAAACCGGTTTGGAGCCTATCAGCGCCGACATGGGGCCGCCCGGACCGTGATGGGCCGTGGCGCAGCCATGGCCGGACATCACGGGCATACAACTCAAGACGGCGGGTCCTTCCATGCTCTCGGCGGGCACCCCTAGGCGCTTCGGTGCTGCCGGACTACCCAGCGTTCCCCCGGCTACACCGTGGCGGCGGCGCGGCCCGGCCGCGGCCGGCCGGGCCGTTTACCCGGCCAGCTCCCGGGCAGAGGATGAGGTCACGCTAGGGGAACTGCGAGGAACGTGACACATGCGCATAGCCCTGATCACCGAGGTGCCCGGGCCGCTCCGGGCGGCACACGAGGACGTCAACCCGGCCGGGCCGGCCGCCCGGATCAGGGCTCTCGCCACCGCGCTGGCCGGGCTGGGTGCCCAGGTCACCGTGCACGGGCCGGAGTCCCCCGGGACCGGGCCCGGCATCCGGGCCTTCGCCGACCAGCTGGCCCGGAAGTGGCGGCGGGCGGCCCCCGACGTGGTGCACGCCCAGTCCTGGCTGGCCGGCCTGGCCGCGCTGGCTGGCGGCCGCGGCCTGAACCTGCCCGCCGTGCAGACCCTTCACCCGGTGCCGTCCGCCCAGGGCCGGCCGCAGCGCGCGGAGGGCGCCGACCCGGCCAGGGTGGAACTCGCCCTTGCCCGCGCCGCGCGGGCGGTGCTCGTCGGCACGTCGGACGCGGGTTCCGCGCTGCGCCGCTCCGGCGTGCCGCGGGCCTCCATCCGGATCGTCCCGGCCGGCGTGGACACGACCCGGTTCACCCCCGCCGGGCCGACCGCGCCCCGCGGCAGCCGCCCGCGGCTGCTGATGGTGGGCGGGCTGGCCGATGACCCGGGCCCGGTCACGGCCGTGCGCGCGCTCCCCGAGGTGCCGGGCGCAGAGCTCGTCATCGCCGGCGGCCCCGCCCACGGCCAGCTGGCCACCGACCCTGGGTACCAGGCGCTCATACGGCTCGCCGCCGAGCTGGGGGTGGCCGACCGGGTCAGCTTCACCGGCCAGGTCAGCCTGGCCGACATGCCCGCGCTGATGCGGTCCGCCGAGCTGCTGCTCAACCTCGGGCCGGACGACGAGCAGGCCATGGTGACCGTGGAGGCGATGGCGTGCGGCGTCCCGGTGGTCGCCGCCCAGGCGGGCCTGCACGCGGACGCGGTCATCCACGGCACCACCGGAGTCCTTCTCTCCCCCGGCCAGCCTGCGGTGCTCGCCTGGCGGGTCCGGCAGCTGCTGGCCAGCCCGATGCGGGAAGGCATGGCCATCGCCGCGGCGAGCCGGGCCGCGGAACGGTACTCGTGGGCCCGGATCGGCCGGGAGACGCTGGCGATCTATGAGGAAGCGGCCCGCCAGGCCAGCATGGCCGCCGGCTAACCGAGTGCGGCAGGTGGCCCAGCCGCGCGGCGGCCTCCCCGGGCCCGGCGCAGACCTTGGCGTGAGACAAGTGTTTCTCAGTACACTATTGCGTTATGGAAACACCGGCGCCAGACGGCCCGGCGGAGCAGATGGCGGCGCAGCAGGAGGCCACCCGGGTGCTGGCCGGCGTGGCCCTGCGCAGCCTGGACGTCCTGGACGGGGTCGTCACGCGGGCCCAGTT
Source organism: uncultured Actinomycetes bacterium (assembly GCA_963829725.1). Lineage (GTDB taxonomy): Bacteria > Actinomycetota > Actinomycetes > Streptosporangiales > Streptosporangiaceae > RYN-230. The sequence goes on from CAWHJW010000010.1 coordinate 475,114, forward strand.
CCGGCTGCTGGCCGTGCTGGCCGACCTGGGCCGGTTCCGGTCGGCGCAGGTAGCCCGGGCGCTCGGGCTCGATGCCAGCACGGTGACCAGGCTGGCGGACCGCATGGTGGCGGCCGGCCACGTGATCCGGGGCGGCGACCCGGCACACCGCAGCGTGGTCACGCTGGAACTCACCGCCAGCGGGCAGGACCTGGTCGCCACGGTGGCGGCCGCGCGGGAGCGGGAACTGCGGCGGCTGCTGGACGCGCTGCCGCCGGACAGCCGCCAGGCGGTCACCTCGGCGCTGCGGCAGCTGGTGCGGGCGTCGGGCGACGGGCTTGGCGTGGCCGCCGAGCGGGCGGTCCCGCTGTAACGGGACCAGTGCAGGGCGAAAGAGCACGATGAGCAACCAGCACGGCCCCGGGGCCGCGGCCGGCTTCCGCCGCACGTGCTGCGCGAGTACGCGCTCGTCGCGGACGGCGAGCGGGGCGCGCTGATCGGGCCGCGCGGGGACGTGGCCTGGCTGTGCGCGCCCGGGTGGGACAGCGACGCCGTGTTCTCCAGCCTCATCGGCGGGGCCGGGATCTACGCGGTGACCCCGCAGGACCGCTTCGTCTGGGGCGGGTACTACGAGAACGGCTCGCTGATCTGGCGCAGCCGCTGGGTGACCAGCGCCGGGGTGGTGGAATGCCGGGAAGCCCTCGCCTACCCCGGCCAGCCGGACCTGGCCGTGCTGCTGCGCCGGATCGTGGCGGTGGACGGCCCCGCCCAGGTCCGGGTGGTCCTCGACGTCCGGGCCGGGTTCGGGCGGAACCGCATGACGCAGGTCAGGGCAGCCCGGCGGCCAGTGGACCGCGCGGAGCGGGGCGATCCGGGTGCGCTGGTCCGGGGCGGCAGGCGCCCGGGCCCGCGGTAACGGGGCGCTGGAACTGCTCCTCACCCTGGACCCGGGCGAGCACCACGACCTCATCCTGGAACTGTCCGGCCAGCCGCTGCCCCGGCGTACGGCCCAGGCCGCGGAGGCCTGGGAGGCGACCGAGTCCAGCTGGGCGGCGGCCATCCCCAGCCTCGGGGCCAGCGTGGCCCCCGAGGCCAGCCGGCATAGCTATGCGGTGCTCACCGGGCTGACCAGCCGGGGCGGGGGGATGGTCGCGGCCGCCACCATGTCCCTGCCGGAACGCTCCGAGGCCGGGCGCAACTACGACTACCGCTACGTGTGGATCCGGGACCAGTGCTATACCGGCCAGGCGGTGGCAGCGGACGGGCCGCACCGGCTGCTCGACGACGCGGTGGCCTTCGTGGCCGACCGCATCCTGGCCGACGGCCCGGACCTCAAGCCGGCCTACACCACCGGCCGCGGGCCGGTCCCGGACGAGCGGGCACTGTCTCACCTGGCCGGGTACCCGGGCGGGTCAGACAAGGTGGGCAACTGGGTCAACCGCCAGTTTCAGCTCGACGCGCTGGGCGAGTCGCTGCAGCTGTTCGCGGCCGCCGCCCGGCACGACCACCTGGACACCGAGCACTGGCGGGCCGCCGAGACGGCCGCGGCCGCCATCGAGAAGCGCTGGCGGGACCCGGACGCGGGCGTCTGGGAACTCGGCGACCGGCACTGGTCGCACTCACGGCTGATGTGCGTCGCGGGGCTGCGCGCGATCGCCGCGGCCGGGGCGGCCCCGGCCCAGGCGGCCGCCTGGGAGGCGCTGGCCGACACCGTGCTGGCCGACGTGGCCGCGGACAGCCTGCATCCCAGCGGCCGCTGGCAGCGCGCCCCGGACGATGACCGGGTCAACGCCGCGCTGCTGCTGGCCCCGGTGCGCGGGGCCGTCCCGCCGGGCGATCCGCGCGGCCTGGCCACGCTCGAGGCCATTGCCGCGGACCTGGCCCAGGACGGGTACCTGTACCGGTTCCGGCACGATCAGCGCCCGCTGGAGGAGGCCGAGGGCGCGTTCGTGCTGTGCGGCTTCCTGATGGCGCTGGCCCTGCAGCAGCAGGGCAGGCACAGCGAGGCGGTCGGCTGGTTCGAGCGCAACCGGGCGGCGTGCGGGCCCCCGATGCTGTTCACCGAGGAGTTCGACACCCACCAGCACCAGCTGCGCGGGAACCTGCCGCAGGCCTTCGTGCACGCCGTCATGTTCGAGTGCGCGGCCCGGCTGGCCGGGCCCTGGGACGGCGGGTAGCGGCGGGCGGCAACCAGCGGGGGGTCCAGGCACGTATTCCTCCGGGTGCCCGGTGATCCCTACCCGGTCATGCCAGTATGCTGCCCCGGACTGTCCAGGTGCGGGCCGGGCGGCCGGCGGCTGGGGCGGCCCTCACGAGGCGGCCGGGTCCGCGCGGCCAGGGCGCGAGGAGGTGATTCGCATGGGAGACAGCCCCGCCCACGACGACGGCGTGCTGCGGATCACCCGTACCGGGCCACCCCCCGGGCTGGCCATCGCTGGCGAGATCGACGAGTCAACCTACTCGCCGCTCGTGGCCACCCTGGACGAGCTGACCCGGGGGCAGCACGAGGTCCACGTGGACCTGGCCGACGTCGTCTACTGCGACCTGGCCGGGCTGCGGGCCATCGTGCGGCTGGCCGGGCCCGCCGGGGAGGGCGGGGCCACCCGCCGGGTGGTGCTGCACCAGGTCCCGGCCCAACTGCGCGCGGTGCTGGAAATCATCGGCTGGGACTCTGTCCCGGGGCTCTTCCTGGGCCAGCAGGGCGCCTCCCCCGGGCACTGACGCCTCAGCGCGGCCAGCCCGCCTCCGGGGAGGAACGGCGGCGCAGGTCGTCACGGATCTCCTGGCCCAGGCGGCGGGTCTCGCGGCGGTTGAGCATAGCGCCGGCCGCCGCACCGGTGAGCAGCGGTCCCAGGGACACGGCGCTGCGGCCCGCGCGGGCGAGCAGGCGGCGCTGCAGCTGCCGGCGCAGCGGGGAGCCCACGGCCAGCACGAGGCCGCCCGGGACCAGGCCCACCCCGCGCCGCTGGGCCCAGGCCGCCAGGTAGGCCAGCATGCGCTCGGCCGTCGAGCCCGCGGCCCGCTGCCCGTACGCCTCGTGCAGTTCCGCCACGAGCTTGATCTCGATGCCGACCAGCGCCAGCGTCTCGGCCGCCACCTCGACCGGCGCGGCCGGCAGCGGCAGCAGCATGGCGGCACCGACCGTGGCACCCACCGACGTGGCCGCCCGGGACGCCCCCAGGATCAGCGCATCGGCCAGCTCGTCCGGGCCGAGCCCGGGGAACTGCTCCCGGAGCCGCTGCTGGCTGCGCACCGGCAGCCGCGGCGCCATCGCGATGGCCTGCGCGGTCAGCCACCGGCCGCTGAACTGGACGCCGGCCCAGCCAGCCCGGCTGCCGGCAGCGAGCCCGGCCCAGCTGGCCCGGCCACCGCGCGCCGCGCCGCTCCAGCCGGTCCGGCCGCCCCGCGCCACCAGCCCGGTCATCCGGTCCAGCAGGCGGCGCCGCCGCGACGGGCTGGCCTCCTCGCTCAACTCGCCGACCAGCTCCGCGAAGTCGTCGGGCAACGCGGGCAGCTGGGCGTCGGGCGCCCGGTGCCCGGGGCCGGAGTCTCCTGGTGCGGGGCCGCCTGCGGCGGGATCGGACCGTGTCATGCGCTACAGCTGCCCTCCGGAAGCGGACCTACGCCACCGGGCCACATCCTAAGCTCGCGCCACCCCCGGCCGGTCCGGCCAAGGCGGGGCGGCGGCCCCGGGCGGGGCGTTAAGTTTCCGGGCGGGGCGTCACGCTCCGGCGGGTTCACCGGAGCGTCGCGCCTGGGGGCCACGCTGCCTGGATCCCCCACATGCACCCCGCCGCGCACGTCCCCCGGCTTGTCATAGACGTCGATCTTCGGATGCCTGAAATGCGGGTGGCTGACCGCGTACAGGACCAGGCCGATCATGGCCAGCAGCGCCAGCAGCGCCAGCAGCGCCAGCACGATCACGACGCACATCACGATGATCCCGCCCGCCGAGGTTCCACTCACGTCGTTCACCACCTCCGCCTGGGCCGCTACCCAGGCTGGGCACTCCAGGCAATGGGCACGCCGATGACCAGCCGGCCGGTCCCGGTGGTGTGCCGCCGCGCCAGGGGGGAACGGGCAGGGCAGGCGGGTGGAGGTGACCGATGCCGGACAAGCTGGCGCCGTACCGGGGCAAGCGGGACTTCGCGCGCAGCCCGGAGCCGGCCGGGCAGGCCGCCGCGGCCGCCGCTGGCGCCGGCCCGGAGCCCGGCGCGCGGCGGTTCGTCGTGCAGCGGCACCGGGCCCGGCGGCCGCACTACGACCTGCGCTTCGAGATCGACGGGGTGCTGGCCAGCTGGGCCGTGCCGCGGGGGCCCACGCTGGACCCCGCGGTGAAGCGGACCGCGGTGCACGTCGAGGATCACCCGATCGAGTACCTCAACTTCGAGGGCGTGATCCCCCGCGGCGAGTACGGCGGCGGGGACGTGATCGTGTGGGACCGGGGCACCTGGGAGCCGCACGCCACCAGCGACCCGGCCGCGGCGGTCGCGGCCGGCGAACTGCACGCCGACGTGCACGGCGAGAAGCTGCGCGGCCGGCTCGTCCTCATCCAGCGCGACGGGGTCCAGTGGCTGCTGCTGCACAAGCACGACGAGTACGCCGTGCCGGGCTGGGACCCGGAGGAGCACCCCGCGTCGGTGCTCAGCGGGCGGACCAATGACGAGGTCAAGGCCGACCCGGACCGGATGTGGCGGTCTGACCTGCCCCCCGCGCAGGCGTCCGTCGCGCTGCGCGGCCCCGGCGCGGGCGGCCAGCCCGGCGCGGCGGGACAGCCCGGCGTGGCGGCCGCGCCGAGCCCGGCGGACCTGGACCGGCTGGACCAGCTCGGGCCGGCCGGGACGTGGCACGTGTTCGGCCGGGAGCTGCGGCTGACCAACCTGGACAAGGAGATGTTCCCGGCTCGGCCCGGGGAGGCGGCGGTGACCAAGCGGGAACTGATCCGTTATGCCGCCCAGGTGGCCCCGGTGCTGCTGCCCTACCTGGCTGGCCGGCCGCTGAACATGCACCGGTACCCGGGCGGGGCCGGCACCGCGGGGTTCTGGCACAAGCAGCTGCCCGGCCACGCGCCGGGCTGGCTGCCGCGCTGGGACGACCCGGCCGCCGGCCCCGGCAAGACCACGACCTACCTGGTGGTGGACGAGCCCGCCGCGCTGGTGTGGGCGGCCAACTTCGGCGCGCTGGAATGGCACGCCTGGACCGCCCGCACCAGCCAGCCGGGCCAGCCGAGTTATGCCCTGATCGACATCGACCCGGGGACGGCGACCTCGTGGGAGGACATCCTGGTGCTGGCCCGGCTGCACCGCACCGCGCTGCAGCATCTCGGGGTGCGGGCCCAGCCCAAGCTCACCGGCCGGCGCGGGATCCAGATCTGGATCCCGGTCGCCCCCGGGCCCGGCTTCGGGGAGACGCGCGCCTGGGTCGAGCAGCTGTCCAAGGCCATCGGTGCCGTAGTGCCCCAGCTGGTCAGCTGGAAATGGGACGTGCGCGAGCGGGGCGGGCTGGCCCGCCTCGACTACACCCAGAACACGCCCAACAAGACCCTGGTCGCGCCGTACAGCCCGCGCGCCGCGGCCGGGGCGCCGGTGTCCGCCCCCATCGACTGGGCCGAACTGGACGATCCCGCGCTGCGGCCCGACGGGTTCACCATCCGCGACATGCCGGAGCGGCTGGCCCGGCGCGGCGACCTGTTCGCCCCGGTGCTCGACACGGCCCAGGTGCTGCCGGAGATCACGTGACCGGCGGGCGGGTCCTGGCGGGAACCGTACCCGGCGGCCCCGGGCCCCCCGGGACCGCCGGGGCGGGGCCGGAGGCCGCCGGGGACGGCGCGGGTTCCGCGGGCGCCGGCAGCGGGGCCAGCCGGGCCGACGTCACGTAGGCCACCACCACGGCCACGATGGCCAGCGGCATCACGACCAGGCCGTCTGAGGAGAGCAGCAGGGTGGCCAGCAGCACCGACGTCAGCGGCAGCCGGAGCATCACCACGCTCATCGCGCCGATCCCCATGGCCGCCCCGGCGACCAGGGGCAGGCCGGGCAGGTGTGACAGGGCCATGCCGCCCGCGGCGCCGAGGAACATGGCCGGGAACGTGGGCCCGCCCCGGAACCCGCTCAGCGACAGGCCGTAGGCCAGCCCCTTGCACACCAGGAGCAGCAGCAGGGCGCCGACCGACCAGGCCGCGCCGTTGGTGATCAGCGGCCCGAGCGTGGTCTCCCCGGAGAACAGGACCTCGCCGGAGCCATGGTGGGTGACCTCCGCGAAGAGGATGGCCAGGGCGGCGATGACCAGGCCCGTCACCGGCAGGGCGAGCAGCAGCAGGCGGCCCTCCACCCGTGACCGCAGGGCCAGGCCGAGGCGGCGGATCCCGGAGCCGAGCAGCGCGGCGGCCAGGCCGATGCCGATCGCGTAGCCGAACTCCGCCCCCGTCGGGTGCCCCAGGTGCGGCAGGTTCGGGATGGACAGCGAGAACGTGCCCAGGCCGGTGAGGTTGCCCAGGCCGATGAAGGTGAGCGAGCCGATGCCCGCGGCGAGCAGCCCCGGCACCAGCACCAGTTCCAGCGTCGCCCCGCCCAGCCCGGACGCCTCCATCAGCAGGAACGCGCCGAGCAGCGGCGAGCCGAGCAGCGCGCTGACCGCCGCGAAGCTGCCCGCGGCGGCCAGCATGGCGGTGACCCTGGCCGGCGCGTCCTTCTTGGCCAGCCGCACCGCGATCACGCCGAGCCCGCCGCCCAGCGCGATCAGCGGGGCCTCCGGGCCGAGCACCACGCCCAGGCTCAGCGTAGCCAGGGCGGCGAGCACCACGCCGGGAAGCTCCGCGGGCCCGGGCGCCCCCTCCCCCGCCTTGAAGCCGTCGGCCGGCGAGTGCCCGCCCCGGCCGGGCAGGTAGCGGATGGTCAGCCCGACCAGGATCCCGGCGGCCGCCAGCGGCAGCAGCGGCCACCACGGCGGCTCGCCCTGGAAGCCCACGGCCTTGGGCAGGTCGGTGAACACCCAGCCCTGCATCTTGCTGGTCAGGGCCAGGAATCCCCAGGCGGCGGCCGAGACCGGCACGCCGAGCACCGCGGCCAGCACCAGCAGGACCAGGTACCCGCGGGTGCGCAGCGCCGCCAGCGGGTTGGCGGGTGCCGCCGCCGCGCTGCCGCCCGCTGGTTCACCCGCCATAAGCAGCAACGATGCCCAGCCGGCCGGGCCGCCGCCTCACCCGCTGCGGGTGAGGCGGCGGCCCTCCCGAGACCCCGCCGGAGCCTTAGCGGAGGGTCCGGCGGGGCTACCAGCGGGCTAGTGGCCGCCGGCCACGCTGAACCCGCCGTGCAGCGGCAGCCCGGTCAGCGCCGAGGAGTCGCCCGCGTAGACGCTGAACCACCCGCCCGGGACGACCCACCGGTTGGCCGTGGCGTCCCAGTAGGACAGACCGTGCCGGGTGAGCAGGAAGCGCACCGTGGCGGACTGGCCCGGCTGCAGGGTGATCTTGGTGAAACCCTTCCGCTGGCAGGGCGGCTCGGCCGCCGCCGGGGGGTCGCCCAGGTACAGCTCACCCCGGCGAGGCGGGGGACGCACTGCCCGCGCCGATGCGCACCAGTCAAACGCGCCGCCGCCGGAAAACCAAGACCGCATTCCGGCAATAATTTATGAACACGCCAGGGCCGGGCCGCTTTCATGATCAAGAATGGCGGGAGTGCTACTGTAATGGCCCGCCGCCGGCGCGGCCAGCCCGGCTGAGCAGGGCCGCGGCCCGGGGGGCCTCGGCGAAGGCCGGCGAACAGGTCGTCCTCCGGGACGGGGGCACCGGTGGAATCGGCCGCCCGGATGAAGTGCTCGACGCCGAAGACCCGGGTGGCGACCTCCGCCGGGATCTTGCTGAACCAGGACTCGCTGACCTGGCTGGAGTGCGCCAGCAGGGCGGCCCGCTTGCGCTCCAGCACCGGGCGGATGTCCACCGTGGTGGAGATCCGCTGCTCGGCCTGCTCCATCTGCCGCAGCATCTCCGGGCTGACGCCGCCGGCGTCCGGCACGTCCTCGCCGGCCTCACGGAGCGCCGCCCAGATCTGCCGCCACTCGCTGAACCGCATCGCGGTCAGGTAGAACTTGGCCGGGATCCCGGTGGCCGAGACCGCGTCCGCCGCGCACCGGGCAGCATGCACGTGGTCCGGGTGCTGGTAGCCGCCGTTCTCGTCGTAGGTGACCACGACCTGGGGGCGGTACCGCTCGATCAGCTCGGCGATCCGGGCCGACACCGTGGCCCGCGGCACGTTGCAGAACGCGTCCGGGCGGTCCTTGTAGTCCCATTCGAGCATGCCCGAGTCGTGGTAGCCGAGCAGTTCGGTGTTGGTCACGCCGAGATACTCGGCGGCCTCCCGGAGTTCCGCCAGCCTGATCTGGGCGACCTCCCGCTCGTCGTGGCCGTCGCCGCCCGGCTTGACCCCGTCCGGGCTGTCGCCGTATTCCCCGTTCGTGCAGGTGACCACGACCGTCCGGACACCCTCGGCCGAGTACCTGGCGAGCACTCCGCCGGTGCTGGACGCCTCGTCATCGGGGTGCGCGTGCACGGCCATCAGGGTGAGGTTCTCCGCCATGGTCTAAGCCTGCCCGACCCTGCCGACAGCGCGCAGGCCGGCGTCCCGCTTCACCGGCGTCGCGGTCTTATCTGCTAAGCGCGGCTAGGGTGGTGGCCCGTGAGCCAAGGCAGCACGCGCCCGCCGCGGCGGCGGTCCAAGGTCGTCGCGATCGTGATCGCGGCGGTCCTCGTCGTGGCGGCCGCGGGCGGGGCAGCCGGGTACCTGCTGCTGCGGACCAAGGGCAGCCCGCAGCAGACCGCGGCCAGTTACCTGCGTGACTGGCAGCGCGGCGACTACGCGGCCATGGACGCCATCACCACGGGCCGGCCCGCGGGCGGCGTGGCCGGGCCGCTGCGCCAGGCCGCCGCTGAACTGGGCCAGCGCAGCCTGGCCACCCGGCTGGGCGGGGTGAACTCCGGCGGCGGCTCCACCCAGGCCGCGTTCACCGCTACCGTCGCCCTGGCCAGCGGGCACACCTGGCGTTACCACGGGCAGCTGCGGCTGGTGCAGCGCGGCCGGCGCTGGCTGGTGAGCTGGAGCCCGGCCGGCATCTACCCGGCCCTGCGGCCCGGTGACCGGTTCACGCTGCACGCCACCTGGCCGCCGCGGGCAGCGGTGCTGGCCGCCGACGGCACCGAGCTCAGCTCCCCCACGGTGATCGCGTCCTCCGGGTCCATCGCCCTGCTCACCGGCAACGTGGTCGCCGCGACCGCGGCCCGGGCGAAGGCGCTCGGCGCGCCGTACCAGGCCGGCGACCCCATCGGCGAGGGCGGCATCGAGCAGGCCTACCAGGCGCAGCTGGCCGGGCGCCCCGCGATGGCCATCGAGGTCACCGGGCCGGGCCGCACCAGCGCGGCCGTGGCCCGCTTCCCCGCCGTCCCGGGCACGGCCGTCCGGACCAGCATCGACATGCGGGACCAGCGGGCCGCCTCAGCCGCCGTTTCCGCCGCGCCGACCAGCAAGCCGATCGACCTGGTCGCCATCCAGCCGTCCACCGGCAAGGTGCTGGCCGTGGTCGAGCGCCCGGGTGGCTTCGACCGCGCGCTGTCCGGCATCTTCCCGCCCGGCTCCACGTTCAAGGTGGTCACCGCGTCCGCGCTGGCGCAGGCCGGGATGCGGCCGTCCAGCGCCGTGCAGTGCCCCAGCCAGGTTGACATTGGCGGGCGCATCTTTCACAACGACAACAATGAGCAGCTCGGGGCGACCACGTTGCAGACCGCGTTCGCGGTGTCCTGCAACTCGACCTTCGCCATGCTGGCCTCGCAGCGGCTGGACGGTACCGCGCTCGCCTCCATGGCCACCACATTCGGGTTTAACGCCACCCCGAATCTCGGTATCCCGGCCACGCTGGGCCATTTCACCACGCCACGCCAGCCGGTCAACCTGGCCGCGGACGCCTTCGGCCAGGGCACCGACCTGGTCAACCCGCTCAGCCAGGCCAGCGTGGCCGCGGCGGTCGATGACGGCACCTGGCGGCCGCCGGTGCTGGTCACCAGCCCGGCCCCGCACCAGGCCAGCCAGCCGCGGGCGGTCAGCCCGGTCATCCTGGACACGTTGCGGCCGATGATGCGCGCCGTGGTCACCAGCGGCACGGCGGCCGGGGTCGGCTTCCCGCCGGGCGTGTACGGCAAGACCGGGACGGCCCAGTTCGGCAACGGGAAGCAGTCTCACGGCTGGTTCATCGGCTACCGCGGGGACGTGGCCTTCGCCGTGCTCGTGGAGGGTGGGGGCTTCGGGGCGAGCAGCGCAGGCCCGGTGGTCAACGCGTTCCTGCGGGGGCTGTGAAGGTCACGGTGACCCGCTGGAAGCCCAGCGACCGGAGCATCCCGGTGAGCATGCTCACCGTGTTCCGCTGTGCGTCCGCCAGGAGCACGCTCCGCCGCGCCGCGGCCTGGATCTTCTGCTGCGCCACGATGTAGAGCTGCTGCTCGCTGTTCGGGTTGCCGGAGAAGAAGGTCCCGACCCGGTTCAGCAGCCCCTGCTGCTGGGCGAACACATAGGACTGCCGCACGTTCAGCACGGCGGGCTCCAGCTGGGCCGGGGGCAGCTTAACGGTCACCCCGGTGCGGTCTCCCGACACCTGGATGGCCGAGCCCTTGAGCTGGGAGAAGTCGACGTAGGCGATCTCGCTGCCCTGGCCGATGAACAGCGTCTGGCTGCCCTCCAGGAAGGACGGCAGGTAGGCGGCCTTCCTGGTCAGGTCCACGACCACCTGGAACGACCCGCTGGCCGCCTGGTAACGGCTCAGCGAGGTGATCGACTTGAGCAGCACGGGCTGGCTGCGCACCGAGGTGGATTCGCCGAACGGGTTGCGCAGCTGGGGCAGCAGGTGCACCGCGGCCAGCGCCACCACGAGCACGGCGACGGCCACCACCGCCGCCACCAGCCCGGCCAGCCAGCCGAGCACGCCCGGGCCACGCCTGATGCGTACCGAGGCGCCTTCCGTCATCCGTTCCTGACTGGTGCGCACCATATCGCCCTCCATCGTCGGCTCTGCGCCAAGTACCCCGGAGGCGGCCAGCGACTCATCCCGGATCGGCGGTACCGGCCCCCTGCGGTGGATCCTGGCTGCCAGCCGTGGCCGCGCGCCCGGTCACCAGCCGTAGATCCGGGCCGGGAGTTCCTGGACGGGCTCCTGGTCCGGGCCAGGATAGGTGACCATCACCACCATGCCGTCCGGGTCATGCCCCTCCACCGCGACCACCCCGGCCATCCGGCGGGTGTCCCGGTAGGCGGACCGCTCCCGGAGCACCCGCTCGCACCGGCCAAGGTCCTCCTCCCCCGCCGCGGTCCAGGTCACGTACTGCAGGCCGACCCCGCCCAGCGGGTGCGCCGCATTGGCGCCCATGGCGCGGAGGATCAGCTGCGCCCCGCCCGGGCTGGTGAGCAGCGCGGCGGTCGGGCTCTCATCGGTGACCTCCAGCCCGAGCACGTCGCGGTAGAAGCTGACCGAGCGGCCGAGCTGCTGCACGAACATGACGGCGGAGCCGATCCGGGTAACGGTCGTCATCTGCTGACCTTCCTCTGCGCACGGCGGGCGGGCCGGCGCGGCCCGGCACCAAGTCTGGCGCGCCGTAGGGTCGGGGGATGGACTATCGCACTCTGGGGCGCAGCGGCTGCGCCGTGTCCAGCCTGTGCCTGGGCACCATGACGTTCGGCGCGGAGACTGACGAGGCGGGCGCGCACCGCCAGCTGGACCGGTTCACCGAGGCTGGCGGCACGTTCATCGATACCGCCGACGTGTACGGCCAGGGCGCGTCCGAGGAGATCATCGGCCGCTGGCTGGCGGCCCGGCCGGCCGGCGTCACCGAGCCCGTGGTGCTGGCCACCAAGGGACGGTTCCCGCTGGACAGCGACCCGAACGGCGCCGGGCTGTCGGCGCGCCACCTGACCCGGGCGCTGGACGCGTCGCTGCGCCGCCTGGGGGTGGACGCCGTGGACCTGTACCAGGTGCACGCGTTCGACCCGTGCACCCCGCTGGAGGAGACGCTGCGCACCCTGGACGGCTTCGTCCGGGCAGGCCGGATCCGCTACTACGGGCTGTCCAACTTCACCGGGTGGCAGCTCACTAAGGCCGTGTGGCTGGCCCGCGAGCTCGGCCTGGCCGGCCCGGTCACCCTCCAGCCGCAGTACAGCCTGCTGGCCCGGGAGATCGAGTGGGAGATCGCGCCCGCCGCGGTGGACGCGGGCCTCGGGCTGCTGCCGTGGAGCCCGCTCGGCGGCGGCTGGCTGTCCGGCAAGTACCGGCGGGACCAGCGGCCATCCGGGGCGACCCGGCTGGGCGAGGACCCGGGCCGCGGCATGGAGGCGTATGACCGCCGGGGCACGGACCGCACCTGGCGGGTCATCGCCGCTGTCCAGCAGGTCGCCTCCGACCGCGGCGTGTCCATGGCCGAGGTGGCACTGGCCTGGGTGAACGCCCGCCCGGGCGTCACCGCCACCATCCTCGGGGCGCGCACCGCGGAGCAGCTGGAGGTCAACCTGCGCGCCGCGGGCCTGCGGCTGTCCGCCGCGGAGACCGCCGCGCTGGACGCGGCCAGCGACCCGCAGCCGCCCGACTACCCGTACGGCGAGCTGGGAGTGGCGCAGCGCGACCGCCGGCTCGGCGGCTGACCCCGCCGCGGTCAGGCGGCCAGTCACCCGCTCACGCCGGGTCAATACGGGTGCGGACCGGGGTACCGAGCTCCACGGTGCGTCCGACCGTGCACAGCCGGTCGTGCGAGCGGAGCACCGCGTCCGGCAGCACCGCGCGGGCGGCGTCCCCGGGCGGCCCGTCCGGGAAGGCAATCCGGAACGTGACCTTGATGCCGGTCAGGTGGTTGCCGTCCGCGTCGCGCACCTTCTCGCCCCCGACGGTCACGGTGAACGACTCCGGCTCGGCCCGCCGGGAGGTCAGGATGTCCACATCGATCGCGGTGCAGCCGCCGATCGCGGCGAGCAGCAGCTCGGTCGGGGTGAAGGCCGCGTCGTCGCCGCGGCCCACGGTGATCCGCCCGCCCCGCCCGTTGACCGCGGCATGCCTGCCGGGTGCCGTCCGCTCGATGGTCACCGCCCGCTGCGCAGAACCAGTCGCCATGCCCCTTACCCTGCCAGACCGCCGCTCCCCCGCGGATCCCGGCCGCCGGACTACATGACAGCGACAGCCATCCATACAGGCTGGCTAGCCGGGCGGGCAGACAGGGACGCGTCAGCGGAAGGTCGAGGCGCCCTGGGATTCAGCGCCGAGCCAGATGTGCGCTCAGGTCCTATTCACCCGGGCCCGGAGCCCATCGAGGAAGTTGCTGGCGGTATCGAGTGCGTGCGGGCCGGCAGCCCGCACGCAGAGCCGACTGCCGCCTGGCTGTCACACAGCTAGTTCGCCCATTTCCTGTATTACATGCTGTCAAATCTGGGGCTTGCCCGGCGGGAGAGGGTCGGCTGCGAATGCACCCTTCCCGGACACGATCACGGCCCAGCCTTCCCTGGCCAGGAAGCGGTATGCCTGCCGCACGGTGCCCCGGGACACGCCAAGCTCCTGCATGATCGTTGCCTCTGACGGCAGGCGCTGCCCTGGCTCCGCGATCTGGCCAGCTATCCAGGCGGCTACCTGCCGCCACAGCGGGACGGCCGAATCAGGGTTGACGATCATGAAACATGACTCTAAGCAGGCAGTATTAGCCCAGGTTAACTCGGTACAGTCTGACCTAGGTATAGACAGGTCTATACGGGTTGGCCTAACCTTCTCCTGGCTTGAGTCAAGGGAGGGACCGTCGCCCGCCACGGTCGGGTGCGGCCTGGTCAGCGGGCAGAGCAGCGCGGCGAAGGCGCGCTGGTCCGCGTCGGTGGCGTGCTGCTGGCCGCGGCGGAACACGACCCTGGGTCCCGGTCAGCCGCCCTGCGGGGGCTCCAGGACAAACACGGGTATCTCGCGCGAGGTCTTCTTCTGGTATTCGGCGTACGGCGGGTAGGCTGCGACCGCGCGCTCCCACCACTCCGCGCGCTCCGGCCCGGTCACCTCGCGGGCGATCATCTCCTGCTTGCGGGCACCGTCCTGCAGGTCCACCCGGGGGTCGGCGCGGAAGTTGTAATACCAGAACGGATGGGTCGGCGCGCCACCCTGCGAGGCCACCGAGGCGTACCGGCCCCCGTGCTCGACCCGCATCAGGGGCGTCTTGCGCACCTTGCCGCTGCGTGCCCCGCGGCTGGTGATGATGACGACCGGCAGGCCGGTGTCGAGCAGCGTGTTCCCCTGCTCCCCGCCGGTCTTCTCGTACAACTCGACCTGGTCACGAACCCATTGCTGCGGGCTCGGCTCGTACTGTCCCTCAATAGGCATACCGTTAGTCAACACCGTTGGCCGGCCGAGGTGCAGGCGCCCCCGGGCCGGACGGCCAGCCCGTGCCGGGCCGGCCGGCGATACCCCTGGCGCCGGCGAGAGGGTGCGGGGACGCCGTCATGAAGCCAGCCGGGCGTCGCCTTATCGCCGAGATCCAGGCGGAACTGTCCCGCGTGGTCCGCTACGACGACGAGTCCATCGTGCACGAGAAGTGGGTCAGGCAGCGCTACGACTGCGGCTGCGTCCCGAGCCTGGCGCCCGCGCGCCGGGCCACCGTGGAGACGGCGTGGCACGAGGCCGGCCACGCGGTCGCCGCGCTGGCGGTCGGGGCCCGGTTCAGCTCGGCCAGCATCCATCACGGCCGGTCGTCCGAGGGCCGGGTGCACGGCATCAGCGACACCGGGGACCTGGACTTCGTGGTGGACGCGGCCGGCCAGGTGGCCCAGCGGCTGCGGACCTGGACCATGCTGGAGCGCGACGAGGACCTGCGCGCCTGGCTGCCCACGTGGCACAGCGACGGCGGCGACGCGCGCCGGTTCCGGGCGGCGATCGAGGCCCGTCTCGGCGGCAACGAGGTCGCGGCGTGGCGGCACAGCGAGGAGGTGCTGACCCCGTTGCGGCTGCAGATCCGCCAGGTGGCCAGGGCGCTGCTGGTGCACCCGCGATTCCTCCCGTACGAAGTGGTCGCGGCGGTCGCCGCCCTCCGCTGAGCACCGGGTCACCGCGCTGGCGGAGCCGCCGGGCGGCAAAGAGCCGTGAAACGCCGCACGCCGGCAGCTTTCCGGGGCGGACTCCCGGAAAGCTGCCGGCGAGGCAGCACGGTGGCTGGTCAGCCGGTGCTGGTGGCCGGCTCGACCCGGTCCAGCACGTCGACCACGCCATCGATATCCCAGGTGAGCCGCACGCCCACGGGGACCAGGTCACTCTGCTCACCGGGCCCGGCCTGGCCGGCCAGCGTCACGACGCCGTTGTGCACCAGCGCCGTCACGGTGTCCGGGTCGGCCAGCAGCACCTGGTTCAGCATCTCGCGGACCTCCCGGGCGATGTCCTCGTCCGGCCGCAGGAAGACGCTGAGCAGGTCACACCGGCTCACGATGCCGATCAGCGTGCCGTCCGGGTCCACGACGGGCAGCCGCTTGAGGTGATGGCTGTTCATCAGCCGGGCGGCCGCGGGCAGCGTCGCGTCGGGGTGGATGGTGATGGCCGGGGAGGTCATCAGCTCGGCCGCGGTGCGCCCCCAGTGCTTCTTCTCGACGTTGCGGAAGTGCAGCAGGCCGCCGGGGTGCGCCTGCGCGTGCGCCTCCCGCTCCCGCTTGTCCTGGACGGCCAGCAGGTCAGCCTCGGAGACGATGCCGGCCACGTGCCGCCCCATGGTCAGCACCGGGACCGCGCTCACCCGGTGCTCGGCCATCAGCGTGGCGATCTCCTTGAACGGCGTGATCCGGTCAACCGTCACGACCTTCGTGGTCATGACGTCGCGCACCCGGTGGTGCCAGCGCCCATGGTGCGGCTTTCCGGGCCCGCGCGGCGCGGCGTGGACCTTCCCGTTCCGGCCAGCCTCCCCGGTCGGCAGCGACGCAGCAGGCTGCCCCCAGGCGCCTGATCTGGCCGTGTGCTCCTGAGTGTGGTCCTCGACGCTGTCCAGCGCCCGGGCCACATCGGCCCACATGGCCCGTCCATGCAGCGACTCGTAGTAGGCGGCGCCAAGGTGGCGGAGCATGGCGTCGAGGTAAATGTCACGCCTTGTCATGTCTGCTGCCCTCACTCTCCGGCCGGCAGCCGGACTACTGACATAATCCCGGCACATTCAGTGTCCCCCCGCGGACCCCCCCTTGATCATGGCTAGATGTCCTGGTCAGCCGGGACCTCGGTCACAGATCTCCGGGCCCGGCTCTCAGGGCACCACGGTGACCGGCCAGCGGCTGGCCCGGACCAGGTGGACGGCGAGCGAGCCGACGAACCGGTGCCCGGCCTTGGTCGAGGCACCGACGATCACGGCGTCGGCCCGGACCTCATCGGCCAGCCGGACGATCTCAGCGAATGGGTTCCCGGAGCGCTCGACGAACTCGGCCCGGATCCCGAGCCGGGCCCGCTGGGCCTCGACCGACTGCCGCAGGTCGGCCGCGACCTCGTCGTGGGCCTCCTGCATGGACACGGCCACGCCGGCGCCGATCCCGGCCACGGCGGTCAGCGGGCGGACATACAGGCAGATGAGCCGGGCCCGCTCGCGGCGCGCCATCCCGGCCGCGTAAGCGCCCGCCCGCAGCGAGGTGTCGGAGCCGTCCACCGCCACCAGCAGCACGGAAGGCCCGTCCCAATTCGTATCGCTCACCAGGTAACCGTACCGAGCATGGCAGGGTGAGCTCATGGGCGCCGAGGAGGTGCGAGACGGGGTCTCGCTGACGAACCTGGACCAGCCCCTGTTCGACGAGGCCGGGGCGGACAAGCGCGACCTGGTGGACTACCTGGACGCCGCCCGGGAGCACCTGCTGCCGGAACTCCGCGGCCGGCCGCTGTCAGTGATCCGGGTACTGCGCGGCCAGCCGCCGTTCATGCAGAAGAACGTGCCGAAGTACACGCCGCCCTGGGTGCGGACAGTCACCCTGTGGGCGGAAAGCTCCCGGCGCCGGGTGTCCTACGCGCTGTGTGATGACCGCCGGACGCTGCTGTGGTTCGGCAACCAGCGCGCGGTGGAGTACCACCCGGCGCTCACCCCGGCCGGGCAGGAGGACCACCCGGGCTTCCTGATCCTGGACATCGACCCGCCGCCGGGCGCGGGCTTCGACCTGGCGGTGCGAGCCGCCCGGCTCGTCCGCCAGGTCCTGGCCGGGTCCGGACTGGAGTCCGTGGTGAAGACCAGCGGCGCCAAGGGGGTGCACGTCTTCGCGCCGGTCGGGCAGGCCAGCGCCGAGGAGGCGGCCGCCGCGACCCGGGCGGTGGCGGCGCGCGCGGAGCGGCTCGACCCGGGCCTGGCGACCACCGCGTTCATCCGGGACGACCGTGAGGGGAAGGTCTTCCTCGACTCCACCCGCGCGGGCGGCGCGACGGTGGTGGCCGCGTTCAGCCCGCGGGTGCGGCCCGGTGCACCGGTGTCCTGGCCGGTGCGCTGGGAGGACCTGGACGACGTCCGCCCGGCCGACTTCACCCTGCACACCGCCGTCCGGCTGCTGCCGCAGGCCGGGCCGTGGACGGCCGGGCTGCGCCCGCAGCGCCTGGACCCGGGGCTGGTCGCCGAGGGCCGCACCATCCCGGTCGCCCGGGTGCAGGCCATGCACGAGGGCAAGCGCCGCGCCCGCGCCCGCCGCCAGGAGGGGTAGCCGGCCGGGCGGGCAGCCGGCCGGGCGGGTAATGGCGTCCGGCCGGAACGTGCCGCCCCCGGGGCACATTCCGGCCGGTGAGTGCAGCCAGTGAGTACTGGCCGGCTGGGCGGCTAGCGACGGTGGCGGCGGCTCCAGCGCACCCAGATGAAGACAAGCAGCGCGATCCACAGCCAGGGCAGCCCGAACCAGCCACCCGGCCAGAACAGCACCCACGGCGAGCCCCAGTGCACCAGCACCCGCCAGGTGAGCATCACCAGCAGGACGGCGAGCACCACCGGGAGCACCCGCCGCCGCGGCCGGGTGCCGGCCGGCCCGGCCGGCACCGGGGCGCTGCCCGCGGCCCGCGCCCCCCCGGCCGGCTTGGGCGGCGGACCCGCGTCCGGCAGGTCGGCCAGCAGCCCGTCCAGGTCGGCCCGGGTCTTCGCGCTCATCGCCCGGCCCAGCCGCTCATCAAGTTCAGCCTGGTCGAGCCGTCCGTCCCCGTAGTGCTGGGCCAGCCGGTCGGCCACGGCGTTGCGTTCGGCGTCGGAAACCCGCAGGTGGGCGGTGGCATCGGCGTAGCGGGCCCGGCGGCGCGCGTCGGATCCCCGCATCCACGGCGTGGTCATCGGAATCTGGCCCCCATCTCAGCGCTGCCGCGCGGCGAACCAGTCGCCCGCGATGGACTGCTCGCTGCCTTCCTCCGGGATCAGCAGCCAGCACGCCAGGTAGATGGGCACGGCGGCACCGCCGAGGAAGGCGAGCACAGCGAACACGATGCGCACCACCGTAGCGTCCACGCCCAGGTAGTCGGCGAGGCCGGCGGCCACGCCGGCCAGCATGCGGCCGTGCCGTGGGCGGGATAGCGGATGGTCGGGCGCCGGCGGGGGCGGGACATGCTGGCCGCCTCCCCCGGGCTGGTACTGGGTCTGGTCGTCGGTTCCTGGGTTATTCATCGTGGCGTTCATGGTTCCAGCGTGCGCCCCGGCCACCCGCCGGGACTATCGGGAACGCCCCGGATCCGACCCTGAGAAACCCGGGCCCCCACCCTGAGAAAGCCGCCCTGGGGATCAGGGACTTCCCGGATGGCGGGGGCGGCCGGATTGGCGGGATGATGGGGGCATGCGGGAACGCACCGGCCTTACCGCCCGGCGCCGGGCCGGCCGCCTGAGGGACGGCCACCGGGCCGGGCCCTGGGCTGCGGAAACCTCGCCGCAGGCGCCTCCCCCCGGGGACGGCACGCCGGCTCCCGCGGACGGCCAGCCGCCCGCCGGGGACGGCCATCCGGGCGCGCCGGGAACCAGCCGCGGCCCCTGGCCCACATCGGACCGGTGGCCGCGCGGGCCACGGATCAGCGGCCCGCTCCGCCGCCGCCGGGCGGGCCGGCTGGCCGGCGGGGTGGCCACCGGCCTGGCCGCCCGGGCCGGCCTGGACGTGCGCGTGGTGCGGGCGGCCTTCGTGATCGCCGCGCTGCTCAGCGGGTTCGGCGCGGCCGCCTATGTGGCGGCCTGGCTGCTGCTGCCCGCGGAGGACGCCACGGACGGCGCGATCGCGTCCCGGGCGCTGGCCGACCGGCGGGGCATCGCCCTGGCCGCCGGGCTGGTGTCAGTGCTCGTGGTGATCATGCTCATCGGCACCGCGCTGGGCGCGGCCTGGATTGGCTCGCTGGCCTGGCCGGGCGTCATCACGCTGGCCGGGCTGGTGCTGATCTGGCGCAACGCCGACCCGGATGAGCGGGCCTCGCTGCGCCGGGTGGCCAAGCCCGCTCTCGATCTGGCCGCGGACTACCCGAGGTCCCGGATCTGGGCCCGGGCCGCGATCGCCGCGGTGCTGCTGGTGGCCGGGCTGGCGTCCCTGGTGGCCGGTCACCCACGGCGGGCAGCCCTGCTGCCGCTGGGCGGGCTGATACTGGTGGTCGCCGGGATCCTGCTGCTGCTCGGCCCCTGGTGGGTCCGGATCGCCCGCGACCTGGTGACGGAACGGCAGGCCCGGATCCGGGCCGAGGAGCGGGCCGACATGGCCGCCCGGGTGCACGACTCGGTGCTGCAGACGCTCGCGCTGATCCAGCGCCGGGCCGACGATCCGCAGCAGGTGGTCCAGCTGGCCCGGGCCCAGGAGCGTGAGCTGCGCGGCTGGCTGTTCGGCGGGCGGTCCCCCGGATCGCTGGAAGGCCAGGCCACGACGCTGGCCGACGGGGTCCGGCTGATCCAGCAGGAGGTCGAGGCCCGGCACGGTATCCCGGTGGAGGCCATCACCGTGGGTGACTGCCCGCTGGACGATGCTCTCAGCGCCCTGCTGGCCGCCGCCCGGGAGGCGACGGTCAACGCGGTCAAGTGGTCCGGGGCCCCGGTCGTGTCGCTGTTCGCCGAGGTGGAGCCGGCCGAGGTGACCGTGTTCATCCGGGACCGCGGCTGCGGCTTCGATCCCGCCGCGGTGCCCGGCGACCGGAAGGGGCTCGCGGAGTCCATCCACGCCCGGATGGCCCGCCGCGGCGGCGTCGCCACCGTGCGCAGCAGCCCGGGCGAGGGCACCGAGGTCTCGCTCCGGATGCCGCGGCTGGCCGGCGAGCGGGCGGCCGGCGGGGTGCCGTCGTGACCGGGGTGCCCCGGGTGGTCATCGTCGATGACCATGGCCTGTTCCGGGCCGGCGTCCGGGCCGAGCTCGGCGGCGACGTCACCGTGCTCGGCGAGGCCGATGACGTGGCCCCGGCGATCACGCTGATCGGCGAGTGCCTCCCGGACGTGGTGCTGCTCGACGTGCACCTGCCCGGCGGCGGCGGCCAGGCGGTGGTCAGCGCGGTCCGGGCCGCGCACCCGCAGGTCAGGTTCCTCGCGCTGTCCGCGTCGGACGCGCCGGAAGACGTGATCGCGGTGATCCGCGCGGGCGCGCGCGGGTACGTGACCAAGACGATCAGCGGCCCGGAGCTGGTGGACGCGGTGCGCCGGGTGGCGGCCGGGGACAGCGTGTTCTCGCCCCGGCTGGCCGGGTTCGTGCTGGACGCCTTCGCCGCGTCGGCCTCGCCCGCCGCCGCGCCCGGGGCCGCCGCGCCGTCGTTCGACCCGGAACTGGACCAGCTCACCCCCCGGGAACGGGAAGTGCTGCGGCTCATCGCCCGCGGTTACACCTACAAGGAGATCGCCCGGGAGCTGTACATCTCGACCAAGACCGTGGAGAGCCACGTGTCCTCGGTGCTGCGCAAGCTGCAGCTGTCCACGCGGCACCAGCTGACGCGATGGGCGACAGAGCGGCGGCTGGCCTAGTCTGCTGCTACGGTATTCGCCGCCGGCCGTCCCGACTGCAGCGGCCGGCGAGCACACGGGGCCAAACGCTGGAGGAACGGTGGCTGACGAGTTTCCTTCGGGGTTAACCGATTACCGGGCGGGCTCGCAGATCGCCTACTACGAGCTGGCGGAGGAGATCGGCCGCGGCGGCATGGCCGTGGTGTACCGGGCGCGCGACGCCCGGCTGGACCGCTGGGTGGCGCTCAAGGTCCTGTCCCCCGAGTTCGCCCGCGATGAGGCGTTCCGGCAGCGGTTCATCCGCGAGTCCCGCGCCGCCGCGGGGGTGGATCACCCGAACATCATCCCCATCTTCGACGCCGGCGAGGCCGACGGCGTGCTGTTCATCGCGATGCGCTATGTCTCCGGCCAGGACGTGCACAGCCTGCTGCACCGGGCCGGGCCGCTGCCTGCGCCGCGGGCCATCGGCATCATCACCCAGGTGGCGGCCGCGCTGGACGCCGCGCACGAGTGCGGGCTGGTGCACCGGGACGTCAAGCCGGCCAACATGCTGCTCGGCGGGCTGGCCGAGAACAGCACCGGCGACCACGTGTACCTGTCCGACTTCGGCATCAGCAAGGCCGCGCACGCCACGTCCAGCCTGACGCTGACCGGCCAGGTGCTGGGCACGCTCAACTACCTGGCCCCCGAGCAGGTAGAGGGCCGCACGGTGGACGGCCGGGCCGACGGTTACGCGCTGGCCTGCGCGGCCTTCGAGATGCTCGCGGGCTCCCCGCCGTTCCGCCGGGACGAGAACCTGGCGGTGATGTGGGCCCAGGTGTCCGCGCCGCCGCCGCCGCTGACCCAGCACCGCCCGGACCTCCCCCCCGCCGCCGACCGCGTGATGGCCAAGGCACTGGCCAAGTCCCCGGCCGACCGGTACCAGACCTGCCTGGCCTTCGCCGCGGCGCTGCAGGAGGCCTGCCGCACCGCGGAGACCGCGACGCCTAACGGCACTGTCCCGGCCGGTCCCGTCCGCCGCGGCGCGCCGCCGACCTCGATGGATGTTCCGGCGCCCCGCGGCGAGGCTCGGGTGCCGGCCGCCGGCGAGGCGGCCGCGGCCGGGCTTGGCGTCGCGGCGGACCCGCCGGGCGCCGCCGGGGCCGGCTTCGGGGCACCAGCCGCCCGGGGCAGCGTCCGCGCGGACGCTGCCGACTTCGGGATGCCCCCGGCCCGGGCAGGCTTCGGGGCCCCCGCGGCCGGGGCTCCGCGGCCGCGCTCGCCGGCCCGCGCATCCCGGCCAGCACCCCCGGCCGGGCAGGCGGCACCGTTCTCAGCAACCCCGGCTGACCGTGGCCCGGCCGCCCCCCGGGGGCCGGTGACCGGCCAGCTACCTGTCCCGCCGCGGCCCCGGTCACCGCGGCGGCACCGCGGGCTGGCCATCCTCATCGCCTGCCTGCTGGCCGCCGGCCTCGCGGGCGGCGCGGCCGCGCTGAGCCACCGCCTCTCACCGTTCAGCACGTCCGGCGGGGCGCCCACCTCGCCGGCCTCCACCGCGCCGCCCGGGGCGCTCAGCCCCGAGGCCACCGTGCAGGCGTACTACGCGGCGATCACCGCCCACCGCTATCTCGCAGCCTGGCGGCTGGGCGGCAGGAACGCGAGCCCCGGGGCCAGGTTTCCGCGGTTCGCAGCCGGCTTCCTGATGACCCGGCGGGACGTGGTCACGTCGATCCACGCGGCCGGTGACATAGTGACGGCCCGGTTGACCGCCGTGCAGACGGACGGCACGGTCAAGTACTTCGCGGGCACCTACGTGGTGCAGCACGGCGAGATCGTGAGGTTCCTGGTCAATCCGGCCGGCTGACCGGGCGGCCGGTCAGCCCGGCCGGCAGGCGGCGGGTGACGCCCAGTGCGGCCAGCGCCGCCGTGGCACTGAGGCCGAACGCGGCGGTGATGCCCCAGCGCAGGCCGGGCCCGGTGGCCACGGCCACGGCGGCTCCCCCGGTGCCGATGCCGACGGCCGCGCCGAGCACGTCCGCGAGGTTGAGTGACGCCGAGGCCCAGCCCTCCCGGCCGGGCGGCGCCTCCCGCAGCGCGAGCAGGGTGATGGGCGCGTAACCCAGCCCCATGCCCAGGCCGGCCACGGTCCAGGCGGCCAGGCCGGTCAGCGCGGGCACCGCAGGCATGGTGACCAGGACCATCCCGCCGATGCCGGCCAGGATGATGACCAGCCCGGCCCGTACCAGGTGACGGCCTTCCCAGGAGGTTCCCAGCCGGGCCTGCGCCCACGCGCCGGCCGTCCAGGACAGGGTGGCCCCGGTGAGCGCCAGCCCGGCCAGCACCGTGCTGCGCCCCCGCAGCACCGTGATGGTCAGCGTGACGTAGGCGTCCGCACCGAAGAACGCGAACGTCAGCAGTCCGCGGGCCAGGATGGTGGCGGGCAGCCCGCGGCGCGCGGTCACCGTGCCGGGCGGGACCAGCCGGCGCAGCGCGGGCAGCCCGGCCGCGGCGCCGAGCAGCACCGCCCCCGCCCCGGCGGCGGCTGAGCGCAGGCCCGCCGGGCCCGTGCCGGACCGGGCCGCCACGGTCAGCCCGGCCAGGACCAGCGCGGTCCCGGCGGCCGCGGCGATCCCGTCGGCCACCCGGTGCTCAGCGCCCGGCCGGGACCCGGGCGGCCCCAGCCGGACCAGCGACGGCATCGCGATCGATGCGGTCACGGCGACCACCGGGAGCAGCCCGAGGAACACCCAGCGCCAGCCGAAGGCCCGGGCCACCTCCGCGCTCAGCACCGGCCCGGCCAGCCCGGGGACGACCCACGCGGTGGACAGCAGGGCCATCATGCGGGCCCGCAGCGGCCCGGGCAGGCGGCGCCCGATCGCGGCGTAGGCCACCGCCGGCACCGCCCCGGCGCCAATGCCCTGCAGCGCCCGGCCCGCGACCAGGACCAGCATCGTGGGGGCCAGCCCGGCCACGGCGAGCCCGCCGCCGAAGATCACCACCCCGGCCGCGAACGGGAAGGCCGGCCCGCGCCGGTCGGCCTCCCGGCCCGCGGCCACGATGCCGACCATGCTGCCCAGCATGAACGCGCTGAACACCCAGCCGTACAGCCGGAGCCCGCCCAGGTCCCGGGCGACGACCGGCATCACCGTGACGACGGCGAGGGCCTCCGAGGCGACCATGGTGATGGTCAGCACGAGCCCCGCGGTCAGCCCCCGGAACTCCGCCCCCCACAACCCCCCGTCCCCCGCCTCCCCCACCCGCTGCCTCCCGCCGTTGGGATCCATCGCACCGACAAACACTGACATAGCCCCCGGGAGGTGGGGTCTCGCGGGCGGCTTGACCGGTTGCCCGCCACGTTTGGGGTGCAGTGCGGGTGGCAGCCGGGTGGCAGCCGGGGGGATGGCCGGGTGGGCGGGGCCACGGGGGGACGGAAGTGTGCGGGCGGTTAATGCGTTGAGAGGGAGGGCCCATGGGGCCCATCCTCTTGATTGTCCAACGGAGATCACTGCTTTGACGTCTGCGCTTCCCGAGCTGCGCACCCAGCTGGACGGGCTGATGCTGCGCGACGCCCGCCGGCTCGGCCGCCGGGCCGAGCGGGCCGCCGCGCTGCGCGACAGCGCGGCGCGTGAGCGTGCCCTCGGCGAGCTGCAGGGCGAGCTGGCCGCGGCCGCGGCGCGGGCCGCGGCGCGACGGGACTCGGTGCCGGTCATCACCTATCCGCCCGGACTCCCGGTCAGCCAGGTCAAGGACCGGATCGGGGCGGCGATCGCCGGGCACCAGGTGGTGATCGTGGCGGGCGAGACCGGGTCCGGGAAGACCACCCAGCTGCCCAAGATCTGCCTGGAGCTGGGCCGCGGGGTCGCCGGCCAGATCGGGCACACCCAGCCGCGGCGGATCGCGGCCCGGACCGTGGCCGAGCGGATCGGCAGCGAGCTCGGCACCGGGCTGGGCACGGCCGTCGGCTACAAGGTCCGGTTCGCCGACACATCCAGCGACGCCACGCTGATCAAGGTGATGACCGATGGCATCCTGCTCACCGAGATGCAGCGGGACCGGGAGCTGCTGCGCTACGACACGCTGATCATCGACGAGGCGCACGAGCGCAGCCTGAACGTCAACTTCATCCTCGGCTACCTCAAGCGGCTGCTGCCGCGCCGCCCGGACCTCAAGGTCATCATCACCTCGGCCACCATCGACCCGGAGCGGTTCAGCCAGCATTTTGCCGGAGGCGAATCAGGCCAGCAGGGCCGCGACTTCGGGGCCCCCATCGTCGAAGTGTCCGGCCGCACCTACCCGGTGGAACTGCGGTACCGGCCGCTGGCCGACCCGGACGACCCGGAGGATGAGGCCCGCGACCAGGTGCAGGGCATCCTCGACGCCGTCACCGAGCTGAAGGCCACCGGGCCGGGCGACATCCTGGTCTTCCTGAGCGGCGAGCGGGAGATCAGGGACACCGCGGACGCCCTCGCCGGGCAGGACGACCTGGACGTGCTGCCGCTGTACGCCCGGCTGTCCGGCGCCGAGCAGCACCGGGTGTTCGAGCCGTCCCGTGACACCGGGCGGTACCGGCGCCGGGTGGTGCTGGCCACCAACATCGCGGAGACCTCGCTGACGGTGCCCGGGATCCGGTACGTGATCGACCCGGGGACCGCGCGGATCTCCCGGTACAGCCAGCGGACCAAGGTGCAGCGGCTGCCCATCGAGCCCATCTCCCAGGCGTCGGCGAGCCAGCGGGCGGGCCGGTGCGGCCGCACCGCGGACGGGGTGTGCATCCGGCTGTACAGCGAGGAGGACTTCGCCGCCCGGCCCGAGTTCACCGACCCGGAGATCGTGCGCACCAACCTGGCCTCGGTCATCCTGCAGATGGCCGCGCTGGACCTGGGCGACATGGCCGCCTTCCCGTTCGTGGACCCGCCGGACTCGCGGACCATCACCGACGGCGTCCGGCTGCTGGAGGAACTCGGCGCCTTCGCTAGCGCTGGCCCGGGGGGACCCGCCGCCAGGCGGGCTCCCCCGGGCCGGCGAACGCGCGGGAGGTTCCGGGGGGTCGTCCCCCCGGGCCAGCACCGCGGCTTACCGAGACGGGGCGGAAGCTGGCCCGCATCCCCGCCGACCCGCGGCTGGCCCGGATGATCCTGGAAGCCGGGCGGAACGGCTGCGCCAGGGAGGTGCTCATCATCGCCGCCGGGCTGTCCATCGTGGATCCGCGGGAACGGCCCGCCGAGCACCGCGAGGCTGCCGACGCGATGCACGCGCGGTTCGCGGTGCCCGGGTCGGACTTCCTCGCCTTCCTCGCATTGTGGGACTACCTGCGCGAGCGGCAGGGTGAGTTGTCCGCATCGGCGTTTAGAAGGATGTGCCGCCGGGAGTACCTGCACTACCTGCGCGCCCGCGAATGGCAGGACGTGTACGCCCAGCTCCGGCAGGCCGCCGCCGAGGTCGGCATCGTGATCGGGCATGACCGGCGCACCGCGAAGCGCCCCGCCGGGGACGCCGAGCCCGCCGACCGGTTCCCGGCCGAACTGGCCGACCGGGTGCACATGTCGCTGCTGGCCGGGCTGCTGTCGCAGATCGGGATGCAGGACACGAGGGCGCCGCAGGGCAAGCGGCGCGGGCCGGCCGAGTTCGCCGGCGCGCGCGGGGCGAGGTTCGCCATCTTCCCGGACTCGGTGCTGGCCCGGAAGCCGCCCGCCTGGGTGGTCGCGGCCGAGCTGGTGGAGACCTCCCGGCTGTGGGCCAGGGTGACCGCGCGGATCGAGCCGGAATGGGCCGAGCCGCTGGCCGGGCACCTGCTCCGGCGCAGCTACAGCGAGCCGCGCTGGGACGCCCAGCGCGGCGCGGTGCAGGCTACCGAGAAGGTCACCCTGTACGGGCTGCCGATCGTGGCGGCCCGCACGGTCAACTACGGCCGCATCGAGCCGGCCCTGGCCCGGGAGCTGTTCATCTCCCATGCCCTGGTCGAGGGCGACTGGCAGACGCACCACCGGTTCTTCGCCCGCAACCAGCGGGTCCGGGACGAGGCGGCCGACACCGAGCGCAAGGCGCGCCGCCGGGGCCTCGTCGCGGACGACACCGCGCTGTTCGACTTCTACGACCGGCGCATCCCGGCCACGGTGACCTCGGCCCGGCACTTCGACAGCTGGTGGAAGAAGGCCCGGGCCGCCGACCCGGAGCTGCTCGACCTGCGGCTGGATGACCTGCTCGGGGCGGCCGCCGAGGAGGCCGGCCCGGCCGCCTACCCCGTCCGCTGGGGCGAGCTGCCGGTGTCGTACGAGTTCGCCCCGGGCCAGCCGGACGACGGGGTGACCGTGGACATCCCGCTGGCCCGGCTCAACCAGGTCGGCGAGGAGGAGTTCGGCTGGCAGGTCCCCGGGCTGCGCGAGGAACTGGTGACCGAGCTGATCCGGTCGCTGCCCAAGCAGCTGCGGACCATGTTCGTGCCGGCCCCGGACACGGCCCGGGCGCTGCTGCCCCGGCTCGGGCCGGCGCACGGTGACCTGCTGTCCGCGCTGGCCGCCGAGCTGACCCGGCTGGGCGGCACGCGAGTCCCCCGGTCGGCCTTCGACGTGTCCCGGCTGCCGGCCCACCTGCGGGTGACGTTCCGGGTGGTCGAGGACGGGCAGGTGCTGGCCACCGGGAAAGACCTGCCCGGGCTGCGCCAGGAACTGCGGCCCCGGCTGCGGGAGACGCTGACCGAGGCGGCCCGCGGGCTGACCCGGTCCGGGCTGCGGGCCTGGGACCTTGACACCCTGCCCCGGGTGCTGCGCGCCGGCCAGGTGCGCGGCTACCCGGCGCTGGCCGACGCCGGTGACGCGGCCGACATCCGGCTGTTCGAGACCGAGGCGGAGGCGCAGGCCGCGATGCGCCAGGGCACCCGCCGCCTGCTGCTGCTGGCGGTGCCGTCCGGTGCGCGCGCCGTGGCCGGACGGCTGCCGGTCGGCGCGAAGCTGGCGCTGAGCCGGCACCCTTACCCGAGTACCGACGCGCTGCTGGACGACTGCGCGGCCGCCGCCGCCGACCAGATCGTGGCGGACGCGGGCGGCCCGGCGTGGGACACGCCGGGGTTCGCGAAGCTGCTGGACGCGACCCGGGACCGGCTGGCCGCCGTCACCGCCGACGTGGTGTCCCGGGTGGCCCGGATCCTGGCCGAGACGCACGGGCTGGAGGCCAGCCTGGCCGGGAAGCCTGCTCCCGTCCTGGCCCCGGCCGTCGCCGACCTGCGCGGCCAGCTGTCCGGGCTGATCCATCCCGGGTTCATCGCGGAGACCGGCGCGGCGCGGCTGCCGGACCTGCTCCGCTACCTGCAGGGGATGAGCCGCCGGCTGGAGAAGATGCCGGAGTCCCCGGCCCGGGACGCGGAGCGGATGGCCATGGTGCACCGGGTGACCGGGGACTACCGGCAGGCCCTGGCGGACCTGCCGCCGTCCCGGCGGCACTGTCCTGAGGCCCGGGCGGTGCGGTGGATGATCGAGGAACTGCGGGTCAGCCTGTTCGCCCAGATCCTCGGCACCCGGGGGCCGGTCTCCGAGCAGCGCATCACCCGCGCCCTGGCCCAGCTCCGCGACGCCGCTTAGGCGCCCGGAGTCCCGCATCCGCCGCGTGCCATGGCTGCTGGTGACCCCGGGAAAGGCGTGCCGGTCTCCAGCGGGCGGCTCAGGTCCGCTCGGCGACGAAGGTGCCCCAGCGGGGCCGCGTCACCACGGCACCTTCTTCACGCAATACCCGCAGGGCTTTCTGGGCCGTGGCGCGGCTCACCCGGTAGTCGCGGGCTAGCTCGTCAAGGCTGGGTACCTGATCCCCCGGGTGCAGATCGCCTCGTTCGATCTTCGATCGGAGGTCGGCCGCCAGGCTGAGATATGGCGGCAATTGATCACGCGGCACGCGGCCTAACCTACACAGTCTAGCGCTGACCTGCGCATATATAGTACTGCGCTGTACTGCGCTAGACTGTCTCCATGACGCTGCGGCCGTTAGAACCCGGCCCGTCACGACTGCCAGAGCCGGAGGAACTCGGCCAGCTTCGCAGCCGGTACGCCGGGAAATGCTCGATCGCGCTCAACGACGAGACCCACGCGTGGGAGGCAGTCTGGCACCCCACGCCCACGTCCACCTGTCTCAGCTACGCGCCGGATCTGGCCACGCTGGCTATCAAGCTGAACCAGGAAGGCTGGGCGACCACCTGACCGGCCAGGCCCGGGCAGCACCCGGTGGTCGCGCGCACGCCGGTGAGTTCCCTGCGCGACCGGAGTCTGAGCGGGTGACTGCGGAGGAGGGAGCTGGCCGGGATGACGGACCTGCTGACGGCGGACGGGCTGCGGCGATTCGATGAGGCCGCCGCCGCTCACGTGGGCGATGACACGGTGCCGGGACTGGTGGCCCTGGTCGCGCGGGGGGACCAGGTGCACGCTGTGGCGGCCGGGTCGCTGACCATCGGCGGGGCACCGGTGCAGCGCGACTCCCTGTTCCGGATCGCCTCGGTCACCAAGCCGGTGACCGGCGCGGCCACCCTGGCCCTGGCCCGGGAGGGGCTGCTGCGGCTGGCTGACCCGGTGGACGGGCTGCTGCCCGAACTGGCGGGCCGCCGCGTGCTGCGCCGGATGGACGGGCCGCTGGAGGACACCGTCCCGGCCCGCCGCCCGATTACCGTGCGCGACCTGCTCACCTTCACCTTCGGGTTCGGCTTCGCAGTGGAGATGTTCAGCGCGGCGGAGCCCTGGCCGGTGGTGGCGGCCGCCGACGCACTGCACCTGTCCACCATCGGGGCGCCTGACCCGGCGGAGCAGCCCGGACCGGACGCCTGGATCGCCGGGCTCGGCTCGCTGCCGCTGCTGGCCCAGCCCGGCGAGCGCTGGTTCTACAACACCGGCGCGTCCGTGCTCGGTGTGCTGCTCGCCCGGGCCGCGGGCGTTTCCTTCCCCGAGGTGCTGCGCACCCGCGTCTTCGAGCCGCTGGGCATGCGGGACAGTGGCTTCGCCGCGGCGCAGCCGGACCGGCTGGCGACCGCCTACCGCTCCGCCGGCGCCGGGGGCGGCCTGCAAGCCTGGGACGAGCCGGGCGGCCTGTGGAGCAAGCCCCAGGAGTTCGCGGACGGGGCGGCGGGCCTGGTGTCCACCGCCGGCGACCTGCTGGCGTTCAGCCGGATGCTGTTGCGCGACGGCGATCCGGTGCTGTCGCGCGAGGCGGCCGCCGAGCTGACCCGGGACCAGCTGACGCCGGCCCAGAAGGCGTACGGCGGGCTGGGCGCCGCCTTCTTCGACGAGCTCAGCTGGGGGTACTGCGTGTCGGTGCGGACCGCCGGGCCGCGGGCCCGCACGTTCGGCTGGGACGGCGGGTTCGGCACCTCCTGGTACGCCGACCCGGCCCGCGACCTGACCGTGATCGTGCTCACCCAGCGGATGTTCGACAGCCCGGAGCCGCCGCCGGTGCACCGGGACCTCCAGGACGCAGCATGGGCGGCGGCCGTCTGACCCGCGGGCGCGGGCCGGCCTAGATCCCGCGGGCCGGGCAACCCCCGCCGCGCTGGCGTGGTCTGGAGGGGCGGAGGAGGTGGGCCCGTGGATGAGCGGGCGGGCGAGGAGTTCCGCGAGTTCATGCCGGGCCGGTGGCCGGCCGTGGTCCGGCTCGCCTACGGGCTCACCGACGACAGGGCCACGCCGAGGACTGGCGCAGATCGCCATCGCCGGGCAGGCGATCACCGGACGTTACCTGGGCGCGGGCGACCCGGCCGGGGCGCGGGCGGCCACCAACCGCATGATCGGCTGGGGGTCATTTACGGCACCGTATTCGGGGCGGTGCTATTCGTGTCCATCCCCGTCCTGCCGCTTATTTTCTCAGCCGGCCCGGACGTGCGGCAGGTGCTCGGGCCGGTGCTGGTGGTCGCGGCCTTGCAGCAGCCCATCGCGGGCGTGGTTTTCGTGCTGGATGGCGTGCTGATCGGGGATTACCTGGCGCTGGCCGGCCTGGCGGCCGCGGCCGTGTTCGCCGCCACCGCAGTAGTTGTCAACGCCTGGCATGGCGGCCTGGTGAGCCTGTGGCTGGCGTTCACCGTGTGGCTGCTGGCCCGCTTCGCCACGCTCACGCTGCGGACGCGCGGCCAGCGGTGGCTGGTCACCGGCGCGGTACGGCCGTGACCCAGCCCCGGGTAATGAACGGTGAAAATTCTCGCCGGACTGGCACTGGGCGGATCCCGCATGCGTTGAAAGTACAGCCAGCGGTACTAAGCACAGGGAAAGTAAATAGCCGATCATGTTATGGCACATTTACTGCTGTTCCCGAATGACTTGGCTCCGCTGGTGAGCAGCTAGCATTTGCCGGAGTATCAGCAGCTTTTGCGCTATTCTTTCGGTTCGTCGGCCGTCAGGTAACGCCTGGCGCCCCCAGCGCAGCACGATCAGAGACCGGGCAGAACACGAAACATGAGCGGTAATACCAGCGCGACCGAAGGAAGCCTGACCGGGGCACCCGCGGTGTCCCGGCCCGCTGGCCAGCCCGGGACGCGCACCCTGACCATGATGGCGGCCACCGGGATCGGTGGCGCGGTCCTGATCATGCTCGGCGCCACGCTGGTGCGGGGCGGCTGGATGGAACCCCACCTGGTCATGCCGTCGGGCGGGCCGCCGTGGCAGATCCCGCTGCTGCACGTCCGCATCGACGTGGTGACCTACTGCCTCTGGGCGTCGGCCCTGCTGGCCGTCGGCGGCGTGGCCGCGGGCCTGCTCGCCGTGCGGCGGGGTGCCCGGTACCGGCCGCGGATCCTGATTATCGGCGGGCTGCTCATCGCCGCGGTGCTGACCGTGCTGCCGCCCGCCGGATCCACCGACCCGCTGGACTACGCCGCCTACGGCCGGATCCTGGCCATGGGGCACAACCCGTACGTGCTGACGCCGGAGTACCTGCGCCAGGTACACGACGCCTTCGCCCAGTCGATCCCGCTCATGTGGTCGCGCAACGTGAGCGTCTACGGGCCGCTGGCGACCGTTGAGCAGTACCTGGCGGCCAAGCTGGGCGGGGACTCCCCGGCCCGGATCGTCTTCTGGCTCAAGCTCATGAACGGCGTGGCCTTCGCCGCGGTGGCCCTGGTCGTGGACCGGCTGCTGCGGGGCGGCGACCCGGCGCGGCGGCTCCGCGCCCACTTGCTGTGGACGGTCAACCCCCTGCTGCTGTGGGACCTGCTGGCCGCGGGCCACCTCGATGTGCTGGCCGCCGCGGCCGGCCTGCTCGGGCTGCTGGCCCTCGGTGAGCAGCAGCCGGGCACCCGGCCGGCCATGGGCCGGGCAGTGGCGGCCGGCGCCCTGCTCGGCGTAGCCACGGACATCAAGATCAATTATGTGCTGTTCGGGCTCGGCCTGGCCTGGGCGCTGCGCCACTCGCTGGCCGCGCTCGCGGCGGCCGCGGCCGCCGCGCTCGTCGTTCTGGTGCCCAGCTACGCCGCGTTCGGCATGCCCGCCGTGAAGGCACTGGTCGCGCGGCGGAACCAGGCCAGCGCCGACAACTTCTACCGCACGCTGCTGCCGCATGGCTGGACGCCGCACCTTGCGCTGATCGCTACGGCGCTCGTCGTCGCCGTGGCCGCGCTGGCCCTCTGGCGGATGCCGCAGGCGCTGCCGGACCGGCCCGCGATCCGCCCCGCGCTGGCCATCAGCGCGGCCTGGCTGTTCTTCTGGCCGTACCAGCTGCCGTGGTACGACACGATGATCATCTGCCTGCTCATCCTGTACCCGGCCTCCCGGCTCGACTGGCTGGTGCTGGCCCGGCTGACCGCGGGCACGCTCTCGAACATGCCTGGGGACCCGTACCTGCACCACGGGCACATTCTCAAACTGGCCGACCACTGGGTGGTGCACGTGGTCGCGCCGATCGTCATCCTGGCCGCCGCCGTCGGACTGGTCGGGCTGTGCGTGACCGGCCGCTGGAAGCTGCAGGAGCCACCCGGGCCGCCGCCACCGGCCCGGAGCCCGCTGGTCCCCGCGGCTGGCCCGGTCTCAGCCGCCTGACGGGCCTCAGCCGCCTGACGGGCCGGCGCGGGGCAGGCGGAGGGTGACCACTGCGCCCCCGTCCCGCCGGTTGGCCGCGTCGGCCTGGCCGCCATGGGCCCGTGCGATGGCGCTCACGATGGCCAGCCCCAGGCCGGCCCCGCCGTCGCTGCGGGCGCGGCCGGAGTCCGGGCGGGCGAAGCGCTCGAAGGCGTGCGGCAGGAACGACGGGGGGAAGCCGGGCCCGCGGTCCCGGACCTCGATCAGGACATCGGGGCCGTCCTGTGCCGCGGCTATCTCGATGACCGTGCCCGGCGGCGCGAAGCGCAGCGCGTTGTCGATCAGGTTGTCCACCGCTTCCCGGATGCGGTCCGCGTCGATCTCGGCACTCAGCTCCGGCGGCACGTCCACCTGGCAGCTCACCCCGGCCACGCCGGCCCGGCCCGCGGCGTGCTGGGCGCTCGCGGCGAGCAACCCGGCCAGGCTGGTCGGGGACGGCCGGACCGGAACTCGGTCCTCGTCACTCCGGGCCAGGAACAGCAGCTGGTCGGTGATCCGGGCCAGCCGGGCCGCCTCCTCGCCGGCCTGCTGCACCGCGGCGGCCAGGTCCTCCCGGCTCCGGCCGGGCCGGCTGGCCAGTTCCAGCTCGCCACGGAGCACCGCGAAGGGGGTGCGCAGCTCGTGGCTGGCGTCGGCCACCAGCGCCCGCTGCCGGGCCAGCGCACCCTGGAGCCGGGCGAGCAGCTCGTTCATGGTGGCGGCGAGCGCGGCGATCTCGTCCCGGGTCCGCGGCACCCTGATCCGCGGGGCCGGGTCGCCGGCCGAGACGGCGGCCACCTCGCGCCGCATCCGCTCGACCGGGGAGAGGGCGGCGCGGGCCAGCCCGTACCCGCCCAGCCCGGCGGCGGCCACGAAGATGATCCCGCCGATCAGCAGCTCCCGGGTGATATCGCGGCGGGTCCCGGTGTAGGACTCCAGCGAGACGCCCGCCGCGGCCACCCAGCCGGGATGCCCGGGCAGCGGAGCCGCCCGCACTCGCTCCAGTTCCCCCTCGTCATTGCGGGTGACCACGATCTGGCCGTGCCGTGCCTGGCTGAGCTGGCCCGGGCTGAGCATCGGGGCGGAACCCGCATCCGGGCTGGCGCCGCGGACCCGGCCCGCCGGGTCGATCACCTGAACCACGAACTGACCGGGGAGCGGCGCGGCGGCCCCGTCCTCGCCGGGGCTCCGGCTGGCGGCCGACAGATACTGGCTGGCCCGGCCCAGCTGGGCCTGGAGCTGGGCGTCGATGGTGCCCAGCAGTGACGCCGACAGGGTGGCCGCGAAGAGCCAGCTGCCCAGGGCGAACAGGATCGCGGCCGCGAGCGTGAACACGGCGGCGAGCCGGAGGCGGATGGACACCGCTAGTCAGCGTCCTCGTGCCGGAGCCGGTACCCCATGCCGCGGACGGTCTCTATGTCGTGCCGGCCGAACGGCTCGTCCACCTTCCGGCGCAGGTACTTCACGTACTGGTCGACCACGTTCGAGGTGCCGTCGTAGGCGAAGTCCCAGACCCCCTCGATGATCTGGGACCGGCTGAGCACGCTGCCGGGGTGCCGCAGGAAGAACTCCAGCAGGGAGAATTCCTTCGGCGACAGGACGATCTCGGCGTCCCCGCGCCAGGCCCGCTTGCTCGCCGGGTCCAGCCTCAGGTCGCCCTCGGCAAGCACCGCGGGACGCTGGTGGTCCCCGCGCCGCGCCAGCGCTCGCAGCCGCGCCGCCAGTTCCAGCAGGCTGAATGGCTTGACCAGGTAATCATCAGCTCCGGCGTCCAGCCCGCGTACCCGGTCACCGATCTCATCCCGGGCGGTGAGCATGAGGACCGGGGCCCAGACACCAGCGGCGCGCAGACGGCGGCACACCTCGAAGCCGTCCAGGCCCGGCAGCATGATGTCCAGGACGATGGCCGCATAGGGGTTCTCCGTGGCCAGCCACAGGCCATCGGGGCCGGTGCCGGCCACATCAACCGCGTGGCCCTCTTCCTCCAGCGCGCGCCTGAGCAGCCGCGCCATCCGGACTTCGTCCTCGACCACCAGCACCCGCATACCCGGAGGCTACGCACCCTCAGATGTGAAAACGGTGAGACGCGCAGGAGCGGAGAGGATGTGAACTCTCACATCACCTTCTCACGGTGGCTTCATCGGCCCCCCGGCAGTATCGGGAGAGCCGGGCCGTACCCGGCATGAAGCGAAAGGACATCCGTGATGAATAGCGAGCGCGAGTACCGCCCGGGGCAGGTGCCGCTGCCCGGCGCAGGCGGGCTGCCGGCGGGCTCTGCGCCCCGGCCGGCACCCCGGGACGGCATCCGGCATGCCCGCCGGATGTCGAACTGGACCCTGGCCGCGCTGCTGGCTGGCACCGGGGCGGCGACGGTGGCACTGGCCAGCCACGTTCTGCCGGCCAGCACGGGCGCTGGCACGACCGCGACCGGAAGCACCGGCACGGCCGTGGCTGCCGCTGGCACGACCGCGACCGGAAGCACCGGCACGGCCGTGGCTGGCGGCCAGGCCGCTAGCACCGGGACCGGCGGGCCGCAGGTATCCCACTCGGTGGCGACCACCAGCGGATCGGGCGCCACGGTGAGCACTAGCACGAAGACGGTCAACGGGAAGACCGTGATCGTCCGGACCGTGCACCCCGCGGCCTACCACGACAACTGAGCCGGATGATGACGATGACGATGACGACGAGCACGCTGCCAGGGCTGGCCGAGGCCCCCGCCTGGCAGCTCATCCAGACCGGGGACCAGGCTGTGGCGGTCGTGGAGCGCACCGCGCTCGGCACGACCGCGCGGCTGGCGGTGTGGCCGCCGGAGCACGCCGGGCTGGCCGCGGTGGCGGCCGACCAGGTGCTGGCCGCGCTGGACCTGCAGGCCAGCCGGTTCCGCACGGACTCGGAGATCTCCTGGGTGCACCGCGGCGACGGCGGGCTGTTCATGCTCAGCGACGGCCTGGCTGAGGCGGTCCGGGTCGCGCTGGAGGCGGCCCGGTGGACCGGCGGGCTGGCCGATCCCACCGTCGGGGAGGCGCTCATCGCGCTGGGCTACGACCGTGACTTCGCCGCCATCGCCGCGCACCAGGACGAGCCGCTGGCCGCCGCGGTCCCCGCGCCGGGCTGGCAGCGGGTCCGGCTCGACGGCGCGCTGCTCCAGCTGCCGCCGGGCATCCGGCTCGACCTGGGCGCCACGGCCAAGGGCCTCGGCTCGGACCGGGCCGCCCGGGCGGTGATGGCCGCGGCCGGGCAGGCCGGCGGGGTGCTGGTCAGCCTGGGCGGCGACATCGCCACCGGCGGGACGCCACCCGAGGATGGCTGGCCGATCGTGGCCGCAGACCGCCCTGACGCGCCCGGGAACTCCCCCGCGCAGCCGGTCCGGCTGCCCAGGGGGGCGGTGGCGACGTCGTCGATCACCTGCCGCCGCTGGCGGCGCGACGGGCGGCTGGTGCACCACATCGTGGACCCGCGGACCGGCCGGCCCGCTGACGGTCCCTGGCAGACGGCCACCGTGGCCGCCATCACCTGCGCCGACGCCAACGCCGCGTCAACCGCCGCGATCGTCGCCGGCCCGCAGGCCGAGGCCTGGCTGACCCGGGCTGGGCTGCCGGCCCGGCTGGCCGGGCGGGACGGGCAGGTCCGCTACCTGAGCGGCTGGCCGGAGCGCCCCGGCGGCACGGTGCTCGTGCCCCCGGTCACCCGGGTCTACGCGGGCGCCGGCCCGCGGGGAGGTGCGCGATGAGCACGGCCGCGGTCATCGCCGGTTCGCAGGGCCTGTGGCTGGTCTCCCGGGCCAGCGGCCTGGCGCTGCTCATCCTGTTCAGCCTGGTCACCGTGCTCGGCGTGGCCGCCCGGCTCGGTTCCGCGCCGCGCTGGATGCACCGGCTGGCCGTGACCGAGGTGCACCGCACGCTGGCCCTGTTCGCGGTGGCCTTCCTCGGGCTGCACGTGGTGACGGCGCTGCTGGACCCCTACGTCTCGATCGGCTGGGCGGCCACCGTGCTGCCGTTCCTATCCGGGTACCGGACTCTGGCCATCGGCCTGGGCACCCTGGCCGTGGACGCGTTCGGCGCGGTGCTGGTGACCAGCCTGGCGCGCGCCCGGCTGGGCTACCGGGCCTGGCGGGCGGTGCACTGGCTGGCCTACCTGGCCTGGCCGGTGGCATTCCTGCACTCCCTGACGGCGGGTAACGACCTGGGGATCTGGTGGGTGGCGCTGATCGAGTGGGGTTGCGCGCTGGCCGTCGGCACCGCGGTGATCGCGCGCCTGCTCACCGCACTACGCAACCCGCGCCATGATTCGCCGGCGAGGCGGGGCGCGCCGCAGGCGCGTTCCCTCCGAGCCGACGAATGCGCGGGGGGTTCCGGGGGGTCGTCGCCCCGGGATGAAATACCGGAGGGTTCCGGGGGGTCGTCCCCCCGGGCTAGCAGGGTGGCCCCGTGATGCGCCCGGCGGCGTACCTGGCCGGCCGGGCGCGGCAGGCGGGATGGCAGGAAGCCGGGGCGCTGCCCCGGCTGCTGCCCGCCGAGTTCGCGGCCGGGCCGGCCACGCTGGCCGGGCACCGGGCCCGGTACGGGCCGGAGCCGGAACCGCCGCGGAGCCACCCGGACCGGATGAGGCTGATCCGGGAGGTGGAGCGGGCCGGGCTCACCGGGCGGGGCGGGGCTCACTTTCCCACCGCCCGCAAGCTGGCCGCCGTCGCCGCCGGGCCGGACCCGGTGGTGGTGGCCAACGGCACGGAGGGGGAACCGGCCAGCGCCAAGGACAAGATCCTGCTGGCCCGCTCGCCGCACCTCGTGCTGGACGGCGCGGCCGTCGCGGCTGGCCTGGTCGGAGCCCGGCAGGTGTTCGTGGTCGTGCCCTACTCGGTCCGCGACATCGTGGATGAGGCCGTCGCGGAACGGTGCCGGGACGGCCACGGCCAGGTCCGGTTCCGGGTGGTGACGGCCGCGGACCGGTTCGTGGCCGGGGAGGCCAGCGCGGTGGTGCACTGGATCGAGCGGGGCGTCCCGGCGCCGCTGCCCAGGCCGCCACGGCTGGCCGAACACGGGCTGGGCGGCCGGCCGACCCTGGTGCAGAACGTCGAGACGCTGGCGCATCTCGCGCTCATCGGCCGACATGGCGCCGGGTGGTTCCGCTCCCTGGGCACGGCGGACGAGCCGGGCACGATGCTCGTCACCATCCTGGGCGCGGTGCGGGAGCCGTGCGTCTGCGAGATCGCCGTCGGCACCCCGCTGGAGGAGGTGCTCGGGCTGGCCGGCGGCGTGTCCGGGCCGCTGCAGGCAGTGCTGCTCGGCGGTTACTCCGGGCAGTGGGCCGGGCCGGACGCCCTCGCGCAGCCGTTTTCCGCGGCGGGCCTGGCCCCGCTGGGGGCAGGTATCGGGGCTGGGCTGATCGCGGCGCTGCCGGCCGATGCGTGCGGCCTGGCGGAGACCGCCCGGGTGGCCCGCTACCTCGCCGACGAGTCGGCCGGGCAGTGCGGGCCGTGCCTGTTCGGGCTGGACGCGATAGCCGGTGAGCTGGCCCGCCTCGCGGACGGCTACCCGGCCAGCCTGGCCACGCTGCGCCGGTGGCTGGGCCAGGTGGCCGGGCGGGGCGCCTGCGCCCACCCGGACGGCGCGGCCGGGCTGATCAGCAGCGCGCTGCAGGTATTCGCAGCCGAGGCCGAGCAGCACGCCCAGGGCTGGTGCTGCGGCACCGCCGGGACGCCGGTACTGCCGGTACCACCCCGGCGGGCCACGTGAGCGGCCTGGTGCTCCGGGTGGACCCGATCGCCTGCGACGGCCGCGGGTTGTGCGCGGAGTCCCTGCCCGAGCTGATCACTGTGGACGACTGGGGCTTCCCGGTCATCCGGCCGGGCAGGGTCCCGGCCGCGCTGGCCGGCGAGGCGCGGGAGACGGTCCGCATCTGCCCCAAGCTCGCGCTCCGGCTGGACCGCGGTACTGATCACGGCTGAGGCCCGCGGGACATGCCCGTCCCGCACGCCTGCCAGTCCCCGCCACCCGCGCAGCCCGCAGGTCCCGGTGCCCGGCCGAGAAGTCCCGGCCGCGCAGGGTCATCCGCCCCTGTGGCCAGACCGCCCGCAGCGGCCAGCCTGGGGGTGAGGAGCCAGCGAGCTGAGGAGACGAGATGAGCCGGATGACCGGGATCGCCGACGGCAGGCGGGTCGCCGTGGTCGTGGACGGCAGCAGGGCATCGGGCGAGGCGCTGCAGCGCGGCGCCTCGCAGGCACGGCAGCGGAACGCCCTGCTTGACGTGGTCAGCATCCTGCCGGGTGACGCGGACACTCGGGCCAGGATCACGGCCCGGGT
Source organism: uncultured Actinomycetes bacterium (assembly GCA_963829725.1). Lineage (GTDB taxonomy): Bacteria > Actinomycetota > Actinomycetes > Streptosporangiales > Streptosporangiaceae > RYN-230. Next base: position 514,293 of record CAWHJW010000010.1, read on the forward strand.
CCGGCTGAGTGAGTTCATCCGGGAGCAGTGCCCGTACGGGGTGGGGGCGCCGGTGCGGCTCCGGGTGGAGTGCGGCGATCCGCAGGCCCTCCTGCCGTTGATCGAGGCAGGCGCCGAACTGGTGCTCAGCGAGGATCTCGAGGCACCGGCCGCCCCTGGAGCGGAACCGGGCGGATCCGCGGCGGCGGACCGCAGGCAGCGGGCGCCGCACCGCTGGCGCTGGTGGCTGTTCCTGATGCATGACGCCCAGGCATAGGTCGCTTGCATTCTCGTCATTGGACGCATGAGTCCTGACCGGTGACACTGATAACGGAGCAATCAGGCCACAAGGAAGGAATTATGGAGACCACGACCCGCACGTTCAGCCCCCGGCTGACGGCTATTCGGGATGAGCTCCGCAGCGCCCGAGCCGCGCGCGCCGCGCGCAAGTCACTCGAGCGCGAGCTGTCCAGCTACACCTCGGACAACGACCTCAACGACCTGGGCGCGATCCTCGCCCGGCACAGCGACGAGGAAACGGCGGAGATCCGCCACATCCTCGCCGCGCGCCGCTACGCCGCCTAGGCCCAGCCGGCTGGGCACGGCCCGGGAATGCTCCTAGCCTAGGGCAGTGCCCATGGCTGGTTGGCGTTACCGGCGCAATCCCAGATCCGCAACTGGGTCCCCGGGGTGGTGGACCAGTTCGTGTCGTCCAGGCACTTTCCGGGTTGCTGTGCGGCGGTCTGGTTTGCAGGTGTAGACCTGCAACGGGTTTGAAGACGGGGGCCGCCCGGCTGGCCCGGGCGGCCCGCCCGGGCCAGCCGCCCGCGGGTCACCAGGGGGCCGGGGCCGTCTGGGTCAGCTGGCCCGGCGGTAGGCGCGCACCGCGAGCGGGACGAACACGATGAAGATGCCGGCCAGCCAGGCGATGCTGTGCCACAGGTTGGACGTGAGGTCCACGGAAAAGGGCTTGCCCAGGGCCAGCCCGCGCATCGTGTCGACCACGTAGGTAACCGGCTGATGCTTGGCGAAGGCCTGCATCCAGCCCGGCATGGTCGCGATCGGCACGAACGCCGAGCTGACGAACGTGAGCGGGAACAGCCAGATCAGGCCGAACGCCTGCACCGATTCCTCGTCCCCGATGGCCAGTCCGGTGAACGCCGCGATGACGCAGATCGACAGGCCGAACACGGTGGCCAGCACGACCATGGCTACCGCCGGGCCGAAGCCATTCAGGAACCGGAAGCCGACCGCATAGCCCACGGCGACGATGATCAGGATGGTTACCAGCATCCGCCCGGTGTCGGCGACCAGCCGACCGGCCAGCACCGCGGACCGGGCCATCGGCATCGACCGCAGCCGGTCGATCACACCTTTCTGCAGCTCCTGGGCCAGCGCGATGGCGGTGCCGAAGCTGGCAAACGCCGCGGTCTGCCCGATGATCCCCGGCATCAGGTAGTTGACGTAGCCACCGGGTGTCCCGTTCACGGGGATCGCGCCGCCGAACACGAAGCGGAACAGCAGCACGAACATCACCGGCTGGATAACGGTGAACACGAGGTAGGCGGGCACCCGCATCCAGACCAGCAGGGCGCGCCGGGTCAGCACGAGCGTGTCGCTCACCGCCCAACGGGCCTGGGTCAACAGGCCCGGCTCGTCGGAAGTGACTCGGCCGGCCGACATGTCCGCGGCGGTCACGACGAGACCTCCGCCCGGTCCGGCCGGGCCGTGTCCGGCCGGGCCTGGTCCTTCTTGGGCGGACGGCGCCGACCGCGGGGCGGCTTGCCCTGCTGTTCTTCCTCGGCGGCGTGCCCGGTGAGCGCGAGGAACACGTCGTCGAGCGAGGGCCGCCGCAGGGCCAGGCCCTTCGTCTGGACGCCGGCGGCGTCCAGCGCGCGGACCCCCTCGATCAGGGCATCGCTGCCACGGCCCCCGACACCTACGCTGACCACTCCGGTCTCCTCGTCTACGTGCGGCTCGCCCTCCCCGACCTTCGCGACCGCGGCGACAGCGTCCCGGATCCGGACCCGGTCGGGCACCGAGAACTCGAGCACGTCCCCGCCGACCCGGCCCTTCAGCTCCTCGGCCGTGCCGGCCGCGATGACCAGGCCGTGGTCTATGACCACGATCTCGTTGGCCAGCTCGTCCGCCTCGTCCAGGTACTGGGTGGTGAGCAGCAGGGTCGTGCCGGTCGCCACCAGGGACCGGATGATCTCCCACATGCCCAGCCGGGACCGCGGGTCCAGGCCGGTCGTCGGCTCGTCCAGGAACAGCACCTTCGGCAGGCCGACCAGGCTGGCGGCCAGGTCCAGGCGGCGCTGCATGCCACCGGAGTAGGTCTTCGCGGGCCGGTGCGCCGCATCGGTCAGGTCGAACTGCTCCAGCAGCTCGGCGGCCCGGCTCCGGGTGTCCGCCCGGCGCAGGTGGTAGAGGCGCCCGATCAGTTCCAGGTTCTCCCGGCCGGTCAGCTCCTCCTGGATGGCGGCCGACTGCCCGGACAGGCCGATCGACCGGCGCACCGCGGCTGCGTGCCGCACCACGTCGTGGCCCTCGACCACGGCCCTTCCCCCATCCGGCTGCAACAGCGTGGTCAGGATGCGCACCGCTGTCGTCTTCCCCGCGCCGTTCGGGCCGAGCACCCCCAGCACCGTGCCGCGCGGCACCGTCAGGTCGATGCCGCGCAGGGCCCGGACTTCACCGAATGATTTGACGAGGCCCTCCACCAGGATTGCCGGCCCCGTACTGCTCTGTGTCACCATGCCTCCCGAGCAGGCCCTGCCCATGGATGTCCCCGCGCGACGAACCTACCGGCCGCCCCGCGGCGGTGGCGAATGGAATTCCCGGCGCCCGCCGACCATCGCCGCCCACTACCGACCTTAGGACGCCGCACCGACAGCGAACTCATCGCGGCTCAGCGCACGGGTGATACTGGGTGCGTGGACCAACTGAGCTACACGGAATCCATCGACATCGCCCGCGGCCCGGAAGCCCTCTATGACATGGTCTCCGACGTGACCCGGATGGGTGAGTGGAGCCCGGTCTGCACCGGCGGCTCGTGGGACGACGGTGCCGGCCCCCGCGAAGGCGCCTGGTTCACCGGGCGGAACGAGCTGCCCGACCGGGTGTGGGAGACCCGGTCCCGGGTGGTGGCGGCGGACCGGGGCCGGGAGTTCGCCTTCATCGTGCGCGGTACCTGGGCCCGCTGGGGTTACACGTTCACCGCGGTGGACGGCGGGACCCGGGTCACCGAAGCGTGGGAGTTCCTGCCCGACGGGATCGCCGGGTTCCATGAGCGCTACGGGGACGACGCCTCCCACCAGATCGAGGCCCGCATCGAGGCGGCCCGCCACGGCATCCGGGTGACGCTGACCGCGCTGAAGAAGGCCGCTGAGGAGAGCGCCGCAGGAGCCGGGTGAGCTAGCGGCGGCGCCACAGGGTGAGCCAGACGCCCTTGAAGTGACGTTCGGTAACCAGGGTGAATTGCGCCTTGAGCACCTCGTCCTCGGCGCGGATCGGGCCGGCGGTCAGGCGCGCGGCGGGCGACCGGCCGATCACCCAGATCCGCTGGCGGCCGAGCATGAGCTGGCGGACAACACCGAACGGCTTGTCGCGACCCTGGAAGTCGCCGACCTGGGCGGGTGAGGCGGCCAGGGAGAAGTCGCTCACGTTGCGGAAGTCCGCCGGGTAGCCCAGCCGTATCTTGCGGAAGAAGTCGCTGAAGAACAGCACCCCGTCCCCCGGCTGGGCGTGCGCCGCCAGGTAGCGGGACGGCCCGCCGAAGTCGTACAGCCGGCTCTGCGGGGTGCGCACCCGGTGTTGCGGGGCCAGTTGCAGGATCAGCGCGAGAGCGCACACCACCGCGCCGGGTGCCCACAGCAGGCCGCGGCGGCCCGCCGCAGTGGCCAGCCACTGGCCGAGGCGGTACGCCCCGGCGCCGGCCAGCAGCGCGGCGCCCGCCTCGCCGTAGAGCACGTAACGGTCCACGTACAGCGGCCGGGCGATCAGCGACTCACCGATGAGCACCGCGCCGGGCAGTACCAGCAGCGGCGCCGCGACCGACGGCAGGGACACGCCACCACGGCGCCACCAGGGGGCCAGGCCCGGCTCAGCCGGCCCCGCCCCGGCCGGCTGGGCGGTTGCGGGCGGCCCCGCCCCGGCCGGCCCCGCCCCGGCCGGCCCCGCCCCGGCCGGCTGGGCGGGTGCGGGCAGCCCGGGAGCCAGCGCCCGGCCCGGGCCGATCCGGTCCGGCAGCACCGCGACCACCGCGCAGGCCAGCAGCAGCACCGCGACGATCATGGTCGCACCGAAGTAATCCTGGAACAGGATGCGCAGGCTCAACAGCCCGGGCCGGGAAATCCAGTTGACCGCCTGGTCCTCGGCCGCGCTGAGCGCGGCGAGCGGCACCACGATGACTACCGCCACGGCGGACGCCGCGGCCCAGTGCACCAGGGTCCGCCGCCCGTACCGGGCCAGCAGGACGGTGACCCCGTGCGCCACCAGCACCATCAGCGAGAGCTCGTTCAGGTAGCCGGCCAGGGTGATCAGCACGGCGTAGGCCACCCAGCGCGCCAGCAGCGGCCGCCCGGCCGGTACTCGCCCGCCCGGCACCCGCCCGCCCGGCACCCGCCCGGCGGGCACCGGCCCGGCGGGCCCGGCCGCCGGCTGCTCCGCGCCCAGTGCCTGCAGCAGCACCAGGGTGGCGCCCGCCACGCACGCGTACACCAGCGCGTAGGAGCGGGCGGTCTGCGCGTAGTAGCTGATCGTGGGGGTGAGCGTCATGATCAGGCCCGCGAACAGGCCGGCCCAGCCGGAGCCGGTGAGCCGCCGCCCGATGATCGCGACCAGGGCCGCGGCGGCGATCATGGCGATCACGGAGGGGATCCGCATCACTGCCGGGCTGGTGCCCACCGCCATCCACCCGTGCATCAGCAGGTAGTACAGCCCGTGCACGGCATCGACGTGCCGCAGCAGGCGGGCCAGCAGGTGCAACGGCAGCAGCGCGGCGTACCGGGTGGCCACCTCGTCGTTGCCCATGGCGGAATCCCGGGCCAGCCCCCAGACCCCGAGCACGGCCATCACCAGCGCCGCAGCCACGGCCGGCGCGTAGCGCGCCGCGGTGTCCGCGGCGCGGCCGGTCCCCGTGCCCCGGGGGCCGCCCGCCGGGGCCGGCGGGGAGGTGCGGCCGCCGCGCCGCGTCGGTACCCGGCTCACTGTCCCGACGGTGCCTGTCCCGACGGTGCCTGTCCCGACGGTGCCGGGCCGGGCGGCACCGGGCCGGGTGCCGGCTGGCCGGTGGAGGCCGCGAACGTCTGCCGCCACGCCGCGGGTGAGGTGAACTCGGCCGCGGCCGCCCGGTACTCGGCCGCCAGCCGCGGCCACTGGCGGCGCAGCCGGCGGTGTGCCCGGAGGCTGCGCAGCCCGAGTGAGCGGAACACCTTGGGATCCCGCTGATACCAGGCGGCACTGGTGCCATCCGCCGCCGAGACCAGCGCGCTGTCCAGCTTGACCAGCACCCACCAGGAGGCGTCCTGGTACGGCAGCGCCATCTGCGGCCGCTTGCTGGTTCCCTTGCCCGGCTTGCGGAACTGGCGCGCGGTTCCGGCGGCCGCCTTGGTCAGCAGGTTGCGCTTGTTGGTCGGGGTGGTGGAGTCCTTCACGGCCTCGGGCGCCCGGCGCCGCGGCGGCGGGAAGCTCTCGATATCCACCGCGTCGTGCGCGTCGGTGAACTGCGCCCGGAGCTCACGCAGCTGCTGGTTCTTGGTCTGGATGTCCCGGTGCAGGTGAGCCGGCCCGGACAGCACGTCCTCGAGGGCCAGCAGCCGCAGCGCGGCCGTCGAGTACTGCATGGACAGCAGGTTCTGCAGCTGCCGTTCCAGGCTCTCGTTGATCATGCTGCCGCCGCGCGGCTGCTGCGAGTGCAGCAGCGCCGCGATGATCCGGTTCCGCAGGTGGTAGTAGGCCTGCCAGTCGCGGGCGTCGTTCTTGTCGTCCCACGGAACGTGCCAGGCGGCGACGCCCGGCATGGACACGGTCGGGTAGCCGTGCTCCCTGGCCCGCACTCCGTACTCCGCGTCATCCCACTTGATGAAGACCGGCAGCGCCAGCCCGATCTCCCGGATGACGCTCGTCGGGATGAGGCACATCCACCAGCCGTTGTAGTCCGAGTCGGCGCGGCGGTGCATCCAGGGCGTGTTCCGCAGGTTCCGGCGGGCGAAGTCATGCCGTCCACGGGTGTTCGGCGCGATCCCCCACCACCACTTGTACGGGGCGATGGCCTCGGCGAACGCGTGCAGCAGCGACCGGTCATAGAGGCTGAACATGTGGCCGCCGACGATGGTCGGCCGGCGAGCCAGGTCGGCGAAGGTGGCGGCCCGCCGGATGCCCTCCGGGTCCACCTTGATGTCGTCATCGAGCAGCAGCAGGTAGTCGCTCTGCCCGGCGCGCACCGTCTCGTCCATGGCCCGGGAGAAGCCGCCGGAGCCGCCGATGTTGCCCTGCTCCACGATCTGCAGCCGGTCGGCCAGCTTCTTGCCCGCGTCGCCGAACGCGGGGTGGCTGCTCACCTTGTTGCTGCCCTGGTCGATCACGTACACGGTGTCGAGCAGGTCGGCCAGCTCGGTCGCGTCACCCAGCGTGCGTACCAGGTCGAGCAGGAAGTCGGGCCGGTTGAAGGTGGTGATGCCGATGCTCACCCGCCCGGCCGGGCGCGGGTCGGCCAGGCCGAGCCACTCGGCCTCGATCAGGGTGGTGCCCCGGTGGCCGGCCACGACGTCGAACCAGTACCAGCCGCCGTCGATGAACGGGGTCAGCGGCAGGGTGCGCTCGATGGTCTCCGGCTCGTCCGACTGCACGGCGATCGTCTCGACCGGGTGGCTGAAGCCGCGGGCGGTGGAGCGGTACAGGATGACGGTGCACTCCCCCGCCAGGCGGACGCGCAGGGTCACCGACTCCACCGTGGTCCAGCGGCGCCAGTAGCTGGCCGGGAAGGCGTTGAAGTAGGTAGCGAAGGAGACCCGGCGCCCCTCGCTGATGATGGCGCTGCGCCGCGGGCCGGCGTCCCCGGCCAGGTAGGCAGGCACGTCCGCGCCGAACCGGACCACCGACTGGGCCTCGCCCACCGCCGCGTTGGCGACCGGCACGCTGCCCGCGCCGGCCGCCTTCCGGCCGGTCAGCTGCTCGGTGGCCATCTCCGCGGCCAGCTCGGCGGCGCCGCGGTCCATGTGCGTCTCCACGTAGAGCGGGACCACGTCCAGGTCCGCGCCGGGGAACACGACCCGCTGCAGCACCCGCAGCACGGGGCCGCCGGCGCCCGGCCCCGCCGCCGGGCCCGTCACTGGCTCAGTCATCGCCCAGCCCCGCCGCCTTGAGCGGCTGGCCGCCGGTGAACAACGGGCGCAGCCGGTTGTCGTACATGCTGAGCGCCGACCCGATCGCCATGTGCATGTCGAGGTACTTGTAGGTGCCGAGGCGGCCGCCGAACAGCACGCCGGGCTCGGCGGCGGCCATCTCCCGGTAGCGGAGCAGCCGGCCCCGGTCGGCCGGCGCGTTGATCGGGTAATACGGCTCATCGCCTCGGTCGGCGAAGCGCGAGTACTCACGCATGATCACGGTCTTGTCCTTCGGGTACCAGTCGCGCTCGGGGTGGAAGTGCCGGAACTCGTGGATGCGCGTGTAGGGGACGTCCTCATCCGCGTAGTTCATGACCGGGGTGCCCTGGAAGTCCCCCGTGGCGAGCACCTCCAGGTCGAAGTCGAGGGTACGCCAGCCCAGGTCGCCTTCCGCGTAGCCGAAGTACGCGTCGAGCGGGCCGGTGTACACCACGGGAACGTTGCCGACCAGGTCCGCGCGCAGGTCGGTGAAGTCGGTGTTCAGCCGGACCTCGATGCCGGGGTGGTCGGCCAGCCGCTCCAGCCACGCGGTGTACCCGTCGGCCGGCAGGCCCTCGTACGTGTCGCTGAAGTACCGGTTGTTGAACGTGTACCGGACCGGCAGCCGGGCGATGATCTCCGGCGGCAGGTTGACCGGGTCGGTCTGCCACTGCTTGGCCGTGTAGCCGCGGATGAACGCCTCGTACAGCGGCCGCCCGATCAGCGAGATGGCCTTCTGCTCCAGGTTGGCCGCCTCCCCGGCGGCTACCTCGGCGGCCTGGCCGGCCACCAGTTCGCGGGCCTCGTCCGGGGACATGACCGAGCCGAAGTACTCGCAGATCGTGCCGAGGTTGATCGGCAGCGGGTAGACGCGGCCCTTGTACACGGAGAACACCCGGTGCTGATAGCCGGTGAACTCGGTGTACTGCCGGGCGTACTCCCACACCCGCGCATTGGACGTGTGGAACAGGTGGGCCCCGTAGCGGTGGATCTCGATCCCGGTCTGCGGCTCGGGCTCGCTGTAGGCATTCCCGCCGATGTGCGGCCGGCGTTCCAGGATGAGCACCCGCAGGCCGAGATCACGGGTGCACCGCTCGGCGATGGTCAGCCCGAAGAACCCGGAGCCGACGATGACCAGGTCCACATTCACTGGCCCACCGTCATCTCGCTGCGCGCAGTGGCGCTCCCGGAGTCGGCGCCGGTTTCACCCTCCGGGGAGTCCGGCTCGGCCCGGCCGGTGTAGTGGGACACGATCGGGCGGTAGACCGCGCGCCGGGCCCGCCACGGGATGAGCCGGTACCCGCCGCGGACCATCACGTTGCGCACGTACTCCGCGGAACTGGTGAACCCTTGCCGCCGGAACTCGCGCTGCAGCCTGAGCTCCGAGCGGAGCAGGTCGGTGCCGCCGCGCCGCTTGAACGAGGTCGCGCCGACCCGGTAGTACACCAGCGGCTCGGCCACGTTGACGGGCCGCGCGCCGTGCTGCAACATCCGCGCGAACAGCGCGTAGTCCTCCATCAGCGGCAGGTCCCCGTAACCGCCGGCGGCCAGCACAGCCTGCTTGCGGTACACGACGGTGGGGTGGTTGAACGGGTCGTGCATCCGGGCGTACCGCACGATCTGCTCCGGATCGGTGGGCGGGACCCGCTGGCCGACGATGTTGCTGGTGTCATCCACGAACTCGAGCAGGCCCGCGCCGACGATGTCGGCCTCGGCGATGAGCGGGATCTGCACCTCGAACCGGTGCGGCATCGCGATGTCGTCGGCGTCCATCCGGGCGACCACGTCGTACGTGCTGGCGGCCAGCCCGGCGTCCAGGGCGGGGCCGAGGCCGCGGTTGCGCTCCAGCGGGACCGGGGTGACCGGCACCGGGCAGGCCGCGCACAACTCGTTGAGGCACCGGGTCAGTTCGCTGCGCACCGGGCCGTCCCGGACGATCACGACCTGGGCCGGGCGCAGGGTCTGCTGGTCCACCGCGCTGCGGAAGGCCTGCCGCAGGTAGTCGGGCCGGTCGCCGTCGTACACCGAGAGCAGGAGGGTGAAGGGCTCGGGCATATGCCGTAATTGCCTTCCGTGACGGGATACTGCGCGCTGCGGCATGAGGCGGCCGGCCGCCCAGTGGTCCGGCCGGCGCCGCCCGGGGCTCGCCGGGCCGTCGCCGCACGAGCGGCCGGCACGGACCTGGGCCGCCGGGTGAAGGCTACTTTACGACAGCTATCACCAGGCTTGCGCGTTCTCCCACGCCCCGGCGAGGCGCGCCATGCGGCCGCCCGGCACCGCCTTCTGGTCTACCCTGACCGTGGGCCGGCTGCACCGACCAGGCCGGCCCGGCTCACCACGGCAGCATCACCACCACGACAGAGGTACCCGGATGGCAGCGCACGGCACCGAGCAGAGCACCACGGCCCAGCCGGTGCCGCCCGGAACCGCCGGAACCGGGCCCGGCCGCGCCTTCCTGCACATCGGCGAGCCGAAGACCGGCACTACCTTCCTGCAGCAGGTGATGTGGGGTAACCGGGCCGCGCTGAAGGCCCGTGGCGTCGTGCTGCCGGGCCACCACCCGCAGGACCACTTCCGGGCCAGCCAGGACCTGCGCGGCATCCAGAAGCTGCCGTCGGACCCGGCCGGGTCCTGGACCGGTGAGTGGGACATCCTGGCCACGCAGGCCCGGCAGGCCCCGGGCACCGCGGTGATCTCCCATGAGCTGTTCTCGGCCGCCGACGAGCGGCAGGCCGAGCGGGCCGTGGCGTCGCTGAGCCCGGCCGACGTGCACCTGGTGCTGACGGTCCGCGACATGGCCAGCCTGCTGCCCGCCGAGTGGCAGGAGACCGTGAAGCACCGCAACGCGCGCGGCTGGGCCGACTGGCTCGGCGACGTGATCGACACCGAATCGGTGTCGCCAGGCCGGCGCCAGTACTGGTTCTGGCGGGTCCACGACACGCTGGCCATCCTCGAGCTGTGGAGCCGGCTCCTGCCCGCCGAGCGGATCCACGTGATCACCATGCCGCCGCCGGGGACCGGGACCGGGGTGCTCTGGGAGCGCTTCGCCGGGCTGCTCGGCATCGACCCAGCCTGCGCGGACCTGAGCTGCGCCCGGCCGAACGCGTCGCTCGGGATGCCCGAGATCGAGTTCCTCCGCCGGCTGAACCAGGCCCTGCCGGACGAGGTGCCCGACTGGTTCTACATGTGGACGGTGAAGGAGGGGGTGGCGCACCGGGCGCTGGCCTCCCGGCCGCGGCAGGGCCGGCTGGTGCTGCCCGCCGACCGCGACACCTGGGCCAAGGAGCAAGGCGACCTGCTGGCCGCCGGGCTGTCCGCCAGCGACTACGACGTCATCGGTGACCTGGACGACCTGCGTCCCCGGCCGGGCAGCGCCCCGCCGTCGGCCGCCCCGGGCGCGGTGCCGGCCGGGGCCACCCTGGACGCCGCGGTGGAGGCGGCCGCCGCGCTGGTGGTCAATCAGTACCGCAAGGAGCACGGGCGGCCGAAGCAGGACGGCCGGGGCGCGCCGCGGGGCCTGGCCGGGCGGGTGGAGTCGGCGGTGGCCGCATCGCCGCGGCTGAAGCGGACGGTCCGTGAGCTCAGCAGCCGCCACTCGTCAGTGCGGCGGCTGCGGATCCTGGCCTGGCAGGCGCTGGAGCGCTCCCGGACCCGGAGCCACCCCTAGCATGGCCGGCCCATCCGCCCCGGCCGCAGAGCCCCGGGTCGCCGCCGTGGTGGTTACCTATAACCGGCGCCCGCTGCTGCTGGAGTCGCTGGCCGCGGTGCTCGGCCAGACCCGGCCCGCGGACGCCGTGCTGGTGATCGACAACGCCTCGACCGACGGGACAGCGGCGGCGGTGCGCGAGTCGTTCCCGGCCGCCCGGCTCACCGTGCTCAGGCAGAACACCGGCGGCGCCGGGGGTTTCGCGGCCGGCATCGCGCTGGCCCAGGCCGGCGGGGCCGACCTGATCTGGCTGATGGACGACGACACCGTGCCTGAGCCCACCGCCCTGCAGGCCCTGCTGGACGCCCGCGGCCAGCGCCCGGCGGCCCCGCCCGTCCTGGTTGCCAGCCGGGTGGTGTGGACCGACGGGCGCCCGCATCCGATGAACACGCCCCGGGTCAAGCCGTTCGCCACGCAGGCGCAGCGGCGCGCCGCGGCGGAGGCCGGGTGCCAGCCCATCCGTTCCGCCTCGTTCGTGTCGATCCTGGTGGACGCGGGCGCGTGCCGGGAGCGCGGGCTGCCGCAGGCGGACTACTTCCTGTGGAACGACGACTTCGAGTTCACCACCCGGCTGCTGCGCGGCCGCCGCGGCTGGCTCTGCCCGGCCAGCGTGGTGGTGCACAAGACGGCCGCGTTCGGGTCCACCGACACCGATCCCGGGCAGCGCTTCTACTACGAGGTGCGGAACAAGGTGTGGACGCTCCGGTCAGGCGCCCCGCTGGCACCCGCCGAGCGGCTGCTGTACAGCGGGGCGACGGTGCGCCGCTGGGTCCGCACATTCGCGCATTCCGCGGACCGGGCCACGCTGCGTTCCTGCCTGCGGCGCGGGCTCGCCGCCGGCCTGCGGACCCGGCCGCGGCCCACCGAGGACCTGCTCGCCGCGGCCGGGCTGACCATTCCCGCCGCCGGCCCGGCCGTTCCCGCCGGGGAACCCCCGCTGGCGGGCCGACCGCAGGCGGGCTGAGCCGCCGGGAAGGGCCGCCGGGAAGGGCCGGATGGCAGGCGGGCTAAGCGGCTGACGGCGCCTCCGCGGCCGGCCGGGCGGCTGAGGCCGGCGGTTCCTTCCGGTCCCGGAGCCTGCTGGCCAGCGCGGCCACCCCGAGCAGGCCGGCTGGCGGCAGGGTGATCACGGCGGGCAGCTCGTACCGCCAGGAGAATTCGTAGAGATCGGGCGCGAGCAGCAGCACCGCCGCGGTGCCGGTGAACAGCAGGCAGGCCAGCGCCAGCCGGCGGGTGCGCAGGCTGGCACCGCGCTGGAACAGCGCGAGGACCGAGCCCGCTGCCGCGAGCAGGGCGAGCAGGGCGAGCGCCGGGCCAGGCGTGTACCCGCCATCGAGCTGGTAGGAGCGCAGGAAGGTGGCCACCGGCCGGTTGACATGGGCCGGGCCGCCGTAGCGCGGCTTGAGCGGGCTGTGGAAGAACCGGCCGAAGAGGCGATGCTGCAGGCCGACGACGATGGTGTTCCCCGGGCCGAGGGTGACCCATGGCGGATAGGTGGGGTAGTGCGTCTGGAACTGCCAGCGCGAGACCGGCGTGACCCATGCGTTAGGGGTCCGGGTCAGGGCGAACAGCCGCACCGAGTCGCGGGCGATCGAGCCCGCCACCAGCAGCGGCTGCTGACGCTCGACGGCCGCGCCCAGTTCGGCGATGAGCTGATCCCGGTTCGCCCCGGGCGGGATGGGCGCCAGGTGCAGCGGAGACTGGCCGGAGTGCTCTAGCCAGTCCGGCCCGTGCGCCTGCTCCGCCGGCGTCGGGCAGAGCGGCCGCAATTCGGCGGGCAGCCGCAGGGTGGCGCAGTCGGCCACCGCGGTCAGCCGCCCCGTCATGCTCTGTCCCCGGGCCAGCCAGAAGTTGCCGGTCCTGGCGTACGACACGGCGCAGTAGCTGAGGACGGGCAGCGCGAACGCGACGCACAGCGCGACCACGCGGATGGCCACCAGGCGCAGGCCGCCGCCGCGCACCAGCAGGTAGATCAGCCCGGGCAGGATCAGCACCTCACCGATCTGGCGGACCAGCGCGGAGCAGCCAAAGACCAGCCCGGCCGCGGCGGCCAGCCGCATGGTGACCGCGGGACGCCAGAGCAGCACGCACAGCCCGGCCACGACCAGCGCCTCGAACCAGATGTCCGGCATGATCGTCTGCTCGATCTGGACCTGGTAGCTATCGAGCAGTACCGGCGCGGCAGCCAGCGCAGACAGCCAGCGCGGGGCACCCTGGCGCAGCACGGCGATGTAGAGGGCGAGCCCGAGGCCCAGCCCCAGCAGATGCTGGATGGCGGCGACGACGCTGAGGTTCCCCACGGTGAGGATGCCCCGGAGGATGATCATGTACCCCGTCGGGTCGGCGCCCGGCGAAGCGCCGTAGAGGTACTTAAGCGTGTCAACGTAGATGAGCGCGGGCTGGTAGGCGACCTGGGCGAGCACCCGGAGCACCAGCCCGGCCAGCAGCAGCGCCCCGATCAGCCAGTGGCGCCGGAGCAGGGGCGCCACCCGGGAGAACCCCGCCGCGCTCGCCGCCCGCAGGCTCACCGCCCGCAGGCTCACCGGCCGTCGGCTGGCTGTCCGCAGGCGCGGTACCCGCCGGCGCCCTGCCGCCCGCACGCCCGGCGCGCGGCGCGCCGGCCCGGGTGGTGGTCTCGCGCTCGGTCATATCGCGGGCGGCCGCTGCGCTGCTGCCGGGCGCGTTGCTGACGGCGGCCAGCCAGGGCGGCAGGCGGGGCGCCGGGGTGCGCGGGACAGCATGCCTGGCTCCTTCGTGGCACGAGGCGAGATGAGCATCATGCCCTACGTTGCCGTCACAGAATTAACTGCGGCCCTACCTTTACCATTTAGCGTCGGTTTGACTGGCCGCCGTTCCGGCCCGCGGGAGCGTGGCTCCGCGGGCACATGACCGGGCCCGGCGTTTCCGGCCCGTGGCCGGTGTTGCTTCTACTCGGCCCCGCCGGTCCCGGCGCTCTTCCCCGGTTGGCGCCAGTACACGATCGTAGCGTCATCGGATGGCTTGAGCCGGGGCCACCTGGCGCCATCCGGGTCACTGGCCTCCACGGCGCGTACCTGGGCGATCAGTTCCCGCGGGCCCGGGTCAGCCAGCACCTCAAGCAGCCGCGGCCAGCCGAGCACGCCGTAGCGGTCCACGATCCGGGTGGCACCGTCGCTCAGCAGGGCGATCGCCCGCAGCCCGGCACCCGGCAGCCGCCCGGTCCAGGCCTGCCCGGCCGCTCCCGGGTCGGCTCCGGCGGCTGGGTGAGTGCCGGTGATGACGACCGGCTCCCGGCCGCCGCCGTAGTCGGCCAGGATGACCGAGTCCGACAGTGCGAGCACGTCCAGCCCGCCCGGCACCGCCCGGACCGCGGTGACGGTGGCGGCGGGGGTGGCCGGGTTGGCCAGGTCACAGCGGCCCGCGTGGCGGTCCCGCACCGCGCCGATCGCCGTCGCAAGAGCCTCGGCCAGCGGCACCGGCGGGTCCGCGGTGATCCCGGCCAGCAGCAGCCCGCCCAGCGTCCGGGCGAACCAGGCCACCCCATGCCGGCAGCCGGTGTCCCGGTCCCGGGGCACCGTCGTCGCGCCGTCCAGCAGCACGGCCGCGCCCGGCGCCACCGCGGCGAAGTCCTCATTGGGCCAGTGCGCGGTCCCCGCGCTGGTGGCCAGTACGACCCGCATCCGCCTCCGCCCGCCTGCTCGCGCCCGGGCGCCCGGGCGGGCTGGAGCCCAGGTGCACCCGGCGGTCAGCCTACTGGGCCGGGCCGAACGCCCTCCGGCTGTGCACCAGGAGTTCACGCAGCGCCGGGCCGGGAGCCGGCGCCCAGACCAGCGCCAGCACCGTGGGCATGGCCAGGCCGTCGATGGCCACGGCGCACAGCCGCCCGGCGTGCCCGGCCGCCATGGACTGCGTCAGGATCGCCACGCCGAGGCCGCGGACGGCGAGGTCGGCGACCGTCCCCGGCGCGCTCGCCTGGAGCGCGATATCGGCGCGGACCCCGCCGGCCAGGCAGGACTGGTCGAACACGGCCCGGACGCCGGTGCCCTCCGGCAGGCTCACGATCGGGTAGCCCGCCAGGTCGGCCAGTGTGACCCGGTCCCGCCCGGCGAGCGGATGGCCGGGCGGGACAGCCGCGGCGAGCGGCTCACTGATGATCGTCAGTGCCTCCAGGCCATCAGGCGGTGCGCCCGCGCAGCCGATGAGGGCCAGATCCGCCAGGCCGGCGCGGACCTGGCCGGTGAGCACGTCGGAGTTGCCCTCGAGCAGGCTGATTTCCACCCCTGGATGAGAGTGGTGAAAGCCGGCCAGCGCCTCGAACAGCGGGGCGACCGTGCAGGCGGTGACCATTCCGACCACCAGCCGCCCGCGGAGCAACCCGTTCACCTCGTCCACCGCCTGCCGGACGGCTCCGGCCGCGGCCAGCGCGGCCCGCGCGGGCCCGATCGCTGCCACCCCGGCGGCGGTCAGCGTGGTCTCCCGGCTCGACCGGTCCAGCAGCACCGCGCCGAGGTCATGCTCAAGCTGCCGGATCTGGGCGCTCACCCCGGACTGGCTGATGTGCACCCGTTCCGCGGCCCGGGTGAAGCTGGCCGCCTCGGCCACCGCGATGAAGTACTCCAGCTGCCGCAACTCCATAACCAGAAATTCTAGCTTCCAGCAGAACGATCTGTTGGACTTCTGATGAACTATCCCCCAGAGTGGGAGGTGCAGGCCAATCACGGCAGGCGCAGCACGGCAGAAGGGAGATACCCATGCAGGAGCGCGAGAAGGCCTGGCAGCCGGAGGACCTCACCCGGCTATTCGTGCAGCGGGCCAGCGCCGGGGACGCCGAGGGCATTGCGGCGCTCTACGAGCCGGAGGCGGTGATGGCGTACCCGCCGGACAGTCAGACCACCGGCCGCGAGGCGATCCGCGCGCTGTGGGAGAAGATCCTGCCGAACGCGCCGCGCTTCGAGCCCGAACCACCGCTGCCGACGCTGGTCAGCGGCGATATCGCGCTGACCAGCACGGTCGCCAGGGACGGCGCGGGCGGCCGGGCCCAGGTGGCGCGCAGGCAGCCTGACGGCAGCTGGCTGCGGGTACTCGACCAGCCCGAGTTGATCCCGCAGCGCTAGCCGGGGGCGCCCCCGGACCCCCCCGCCAATCGCTGGCTCGGAGGGGACACGGCTTCGCCCCGCCTCGCCAGCGAGCTAGCCCCCGGGAGGGATCCAGCTAGCCCGGGATCATGTCGAACTTGTCGGGGTCCGGGCCGAAGCGCTCGTTACGGTTCAGCGCGGTGATGGCCGCGACGTCTTCCCCGGTGATCTCGAAACCGAAGATGTCCGCGTTCTCCCGGACCCGCTCGGGGGTAACCGACTTGGGGAAGATGATGTCGCCGCGCTCGATGTGCCAGCGCAGCACCACCTGGGCCGGGGTCCGGCCCAGCCGCTGGGCGATGGTGACGATCCCGGGGTCGTCGAGCACCCGGCCCTGGCCGATCGGGGACCATCCCTCGATGGCGATCTGGTGCTCGGCGCAGAACGCCCGCACGTCATCCTGGGTCAGGTAGGGATGCACCTCGATCTGGTTGACGGCCGGGGTGATCTCCGCCTCCTCGTGCAGCCGCCGCAGGTGGTGCGGCTGGAAGTTGGACACCCCGACCGACCGGGCCCGGCCCTCACGGTAGAAGTCCTCCAGCACCCGCCAGGTGGACACGTAGCCGCCGTCGTAGCGGGTGGGCAGCGGCCAGTGGATGAGGAACAGGTCGAGGTAATCGAAGCCGAGCGCATCCAGGGACGCATCGAAGGCCCGCCGGGCGTCATCGGGCCGGTGCGCGGCGTTGCTGAGCTTGCTGGTGACGAAGACGCCCGAGCGGTCCAGCCGGGACTTGCGGATCGCCTCGCCGACTTCCCGCTCGTTGCCGTACATCTCGGCGGTGTCGATGTGCCGGTATCCGGCCTCCAGCGCGGTGCTCACCGCGGCCGCGGTCTCTTCCGGATTGACCTGGAAGACACCGAAGCCGAGCTGCGGGATGGCCCGGCCGTTGTTCAGCATGATCTCGGGCACGGCGGTCTCGACGGGTTCCTCTTCTCCGATGATCGGCCGTCTGGACGTCCTGTCCCCCTGCCCGCGGCGGGCCGGTTCATCCCTGCGGCGGCGGAACCTCGATCACCGTCATCCCGGCGGTGACCGGCGGCCGGTCCATCGCGGCCAGCGCACGGCCGGCCCCGTCCAGCCCGATCACCTCACCGAGCAGCCGGTCCGGGCGGAGTATCCCGTCGGCGACCATGGCCAGCATGGCCGGGTAATCGCGGGCCGCCATCCCGTGCGAGCCGTAGATCTCCAGTTCCCCGGCGATGACCAGGTCCATCGGCAGCGGTGTGGCCGCGTCCGGGCCGAGCAGCAGGCCGACCTGGACGTGCCGCCCCCGGCGGCGCAGGCAGCGCACCGAGGCGGCGGCGGTGGCCGGCGAGC
Organism: uncultured Actinomycetes bacterium; assembly: GCA_963829725.1. Lineage (GTDB taxonomy): Bacteria > Actinomycetota > Actinomycetes > Streptosporangiales > Streptosporangiaceae > RYN-230. Next base: position 531,777 of record CAWHJW010000010.1, read on the forward strand.
CGAGCGCGTCCACCGAAACGTGCGCGCCCCCGTCAGCCAGTTCCCGGACGGCCTCCGCCGTGTTTTCCGCCAGGCCACCCTCGGCGGTCTGGACGGCCTGCTCGGCGCCGAGCCCGCGAGCCGCCGCCAGTGCCGCGAGTGACACGTCCACCGCCACCACCCGGGCGCCCAGCGCGGCACCGATGTGCACCGCGGACAGGCCCACCCCGCCGCAGCCGTGCACCGCCAGCCACTCCCCGCGGCGCAGCCGCCCGTGCGCGGTCAGCGCGCGGAACGCGGTGGCGAACCGGCAGCCCAGGCAGGCCGCGGCGGTGAACCCGACCCGGTCCGGCAGCGCGACCAGGTTCTCCTCGGCCGCCTCGATGGCCACGAACTCGGCGAAGGATCCCGGGCCGGTGAAACCCGGCTGGGTCTGGTTCGGGCACACCTGCGCCTGGCCGGCCCGGCAGTACTCACACCGGCCGCAGCCACAGGCGAACGGCACGGTCACCCGGTCCCCGGCCCGCCACCGGGTCACCCCGGTCCCGGTCTGCGCGACGATCCCGGCCAGCTCGTGCCCGGGGATATGCGGCAGCAGGACCGGATCGTGCCCCCTCCAGGCGTGCCAGTCCGACCGGCAGACGCCGCAGGCCCGTACCGCGATGACCGCCCCGCCGTCCGGGCAGGCCGGATCCGGCACCTCGGCCAGTTCCGGCAGCACCCCGTACCCGCTGTAGATAACCGCCTTCACCCTGCCAGCCTGACCGTCCGCGCCCGCTTTGTCGCGGCGCAATGGGGGACCGGCCCGGGACTGGACCCAGGCGGCCTCGGCAGCGCCCGCGCCCGCCGCCCCGGCCGGTCGCCTCCCGGGGGAGGTAAACCCGGATGATCCGCTAGGCTCGCCCCGGTGGCGCCGTCGGCGCGGCGGGCTGCTGGCTACGGGATAGCTGAGGAGCACACCGTGATGGCGAGACACAAGGTGGCCAGCCAGGAGGCGCAGCAGAAGTACGCGGCCGACCAGGAACTGACTGGCCGGTTCGATGATCTCCTGGACGGCGCCCGCGCCGCCGAGCAGGCACTGCGCGACGCCGAGGCGGCCCGTGCGCCATTGCCGGAACGGTACCGGCTGGCCAAGGCGCTGGACGCGGCGCTCACCGGCGTGATGCGGGCCGCGTACGCGGCCGAACGCGTGGCCATCGGCCCGCTCGGCTACGACGACCGCATCTACCGGCGCAAGGCCAAGGCCACTCCGCCGGTCCGGCTCTGGTCGGCGGAGGCAGAACGGCTGCTCACCCTGCGGGAGAGCCACCGGCTGACGGGTATCCCCCCGATGCCCCATAACCCGGCCGCCTGACCCGCCCGGAGTGACCGGGCGCCCGGACCGCCCGGTTGCCGGACTGCGTAGTCAGCGGGTGGTTATTGGCTACTAGTAACAAAGAGTGACTCAATAAATCGTCACAACGGACTATGTCGCGCGGTGTGCCGGGCCAGCACACTAACATGTGATCAACACCACAGCTAGTCCCAGCCACAGCTAGATATTGACCAGGAGGCACGCCAATGTGCCCGCACACGCCGCCGTGTCCAGATGCGCGAGCGCTGGACCGAGAGGCAGCCCGGACTGTCGTCAGCCACCCTGAGCAGGGCTGGAGCCTGCTCTGCAATGGCATCGTCGTCTTCGAGGACACCGGGGAACTGCTCCCGGGCGGGGACACCATCGCCCCGCACAGGCCCACAGATGTGAGCGTGAACAGCAAGATCGTGCCCGCCACCGGCGCCTACCCCAGCCGGACCAACCCCCCAGCCGCCACCGCGACTGCTGAGCCTGCGGCCTAGCTGGCTCCCCCGCCACTGCCGGGTGTCCCCGCCCCCGGCTGGGTCGGCCGCTCCCCCCACCAGGCATGCCGTGCCCGCGGCAGGGCCAGCATGCCCACGTTCGCCTGCTAGCGCGGCTGCCCGGTCACCCCTGGCTCAGCCCGCGCAACCAGGCTCCGGCGGCCTCACCGACCGCCTCGGGCCGCCGCGCCAGGGCATGGGTCTCCCCCTCCAGCACCACCACCTCGACGGCCGCGCCCGCGGCCGGGACGCCGAACGGGTCACGGCTCCCGTTGATCACCAACACCGGCACCCCGGCCGCCGCCAGCTCGATGGCCCGCGACCGCTGCGGGTGTCCCGGCGGGTGCAGCGGGAAGGCGAGCGCCAGCACCGCGCGGGCGCCTACCGCCTGCGCGGTCCGGCAGGCGACCCGGGCGCCGTTACTGCGGCCACCCTGGATGAGCGGAACGGGCGCCGCCACGCGCTCCCGCAAGGCCGCGATCACCTCCGCCCAGGCTTCGTCCTGGCGCATCGCAGACCCGGGCGCGCGCCGTCCCGCGGCCCGGTAGGGCTGGGTGACCATGGTCACCGCGCCACCCAGCCGCAGGGCCGACTCACGAACGGCCACCAGGTCGGGGGCCGCCACCCCGCCGCCGGCGCCGTGCGTCAGCACGAGCAGGAAGGCCGGCCCGGGGGGCACCCTGGCCGTCAGGCCCGGCCCGGCCAGGTCAGCCTGGGCCGCTCCGGCGCTGGTCATGATCTCCACGCGCCGACATGGTAGCCGTCACCGGGCGCCGGTCAGGCGCGGGCCCGGCTACGGGAGGCCGGGGACGTGCACTACCTCGACCTGCCCGGAGGCGAAACAGCTGACGAGCAGGACCCGGCCGCCCGGTTCCAGCGCCATGTCCCGCGGGAACCGCCCGGCCCCGAGCAGGCCCGCCAGTGCCGGACGGCCGGCCAGCGCCGCGGGTACCCGGACCACGGCGAGGCTCGAGGTCGCCCCGGTCACCCGGAACCGGTTCGAGTCCGCCACCACGACCCGGCGGCCGCCATCGACCAGGGCCAGCCCGACCGGCGCCGTGCCGACCGCGACCCGGGCGATCAGGGCCCGGGACGGGCGGTCGCGCAGCAGCGCGGTGGAGAACCCGAGCAGGGCATTGCTGCCGCGGGCGGTGACCCAGGCCAGGCTGCCATCCGCCGATGTGATCACGCGTACCGGCTGGCAGCCCGCCAGCACCGTGGCGACGACCGAGCGGGCGGGGTCGGTGGCGGCGCGCCGCACGCTGATGACCGACAGCGTGCCGTCGCTGGCCTGCGGGTTGGCGCTGTTACGGGCCACTTCACTGGTGGAGTAGAGCCAGTGGCCATCCGGGGACACGGCCAGGCCCACCGGGGCCAGCCCGGCCGGGATGAGGCCGAGGTAGTCCGCCGGCCCGAAGCCGCGGGCCAGCGCCCGGTGCAGGTCGAAAACGGCGATGTCGCCCGAATACTCCAGGCTGACGAAGGCGAGCCGCCCGTCCGGCGTGACCGCCACCTCGATCGCGCCCATCCCGCGAGGGGCGGCCAGCGTGCCGAGCACCGCGTGCGGCCGGCGCTGCTCTGCCGCGCGGACGCTGATGACCGCCACGCCCCGCCCGGTGGCGGAGAGGAGGTAGCGGCCATCCCGGGTCATTGTCTCCCCGAGCAGTCGCGCGCCGCGGACAGTAACCGCGCCCACCCGGGCCAGCGCTGGCCGGCCACCGGCCCGCAGCACCTGGATCCCCGGGCCGGCCGACGACACGAACGCCCACCGCCCGCCCGCACCGCCGGCCACCCCGAACGGGGTACCACCGACGTGGACCAGGCTGACCAGGCTGGCGGGCAGTCCCGGCGCGGACCCCGCCCGGGCTGAACAGCCGGGCACGGGCACCGGCTGGCCGCTGACCGCGGCCGTTGCCCGGGGGCGCCCGGCGGGGCCGGTGGTACCGGTGGCCGGATGCCCCGGGACCGGCTGTCCCCCGCAGGCCGCGACCAGCAGCCCGGCGAGCCCGAACGCCATCGTCCCGGCGGTTAAGCGGCGGTTCATGCGCTGATCCTATGGCCCATGCCCGGCCCGGCCCCGGCCCACCAGGGCCGCTGTCTACCGTGGAGGCATGAGCACCGCCTCGCCCGGCCGGGCCGATGACCGGGCCGTGGCACCGGCCCGGTCACGGATCCCTGGCCGGGCACAGGCCGGGGCACAGGCCCGCTCGCTGGCCCGGCTGGCCGCCCCAGCCGCGCTGGCCGCCGTGCTCGCCTCATGCACCACGGGCCAGCCAGCCGCCGTCGTCACGCCGGCTCACGACAGCGGCGGGACGGCCGCGCCGGCCGGCACAGCGGGTTCTCAGGCCAGCACACCTGCGGCCGCACGGCCGTCCCGGTCCCAGGCCGCCGGGACGGCCGACGCCACGGCGTTGCCGCGCCCGGCCGCGCTGCAGCCGTTCAGCCGCCCGGCCGCGCCCGGCGCGGGAACCTGGCGGCCGGCCGGGCGGCCGGTGCGCGGCGGCCGGGCCGTGTACGAGACCAGGCTCGTCCCGCCTGGCGGCGGCCTGCCCGCGGGAATTGCCTGGATGGACACCCGGCTGCTGGCAGCCCGGCTGTACTCCGGATCGATCAGTCCCGGCGGCGGCCCGTACCGGTACACCGCGCCGGTCCAGCCCGCTCAGGCCGCCACCCTGGTCGCGGCGTTCAATGGCGGCTTCCAGATGAAGGACGCGGGCGGCGGCTACTACACCGAGGGCCGGACGGTCGTCCCGCTCCGCCGGAACGCGGCCTCCCTGGTCATCAGAGCCGATGGCAGCGTGACGGTCGGCGCCTGGGGCCAGGGCCTGTCCATAGGCCCGGGCGTGGCCAGTGTCCGGCAGAACCTGGTACTGCTGGTGTCCGGCGGCCGGCCCACGGCCCAGGCGGCCAGCCCGGACTGGCGGGCGTGGGGCGACACATGCGGGGCGGCCTCCTGCGCCGCCACGGTCCCCGGCATCGAGCACCAGTGGCGGTCTGGGGTCGGCGTCACCGCTGACGGTGCCCTCGTCTACGCTGCGGGCCCGGCCCTGGACCCGCTGCAGCTCGCCCGGCTGCTCGCCCGCGCCGGAGTCGTGCGCGGGATGCAGCTGGACATCAACCCGGACTGGCCCGTGTTCGCCAGCTACGACCCGCAGGGCGGCCAGGGCCCCGCCGCCCCGGCCAACGGCAGCAAGCTGCTGGGCTCCACCGTGCAGGGCCCGTGGACGTTCTTCGAGCCGGCCTGGGCCCGGGATTTCATCACCATGTCGGCCCGTCACTGACGCGCCCGCTCAGACGTCCAGGAGTTTTCTCAGGTACTGGCCGGTGTGGCTGGTGTCGTTGCGGGCGATGTCTTCGGGGGTGCCGGCGGCGATGATGTGGCCGCCGCGGGTGCCGCCGCCGGGGCCGAGGTCGATGACGTGGTCGGCGGTCTTGATGACGTCCAGGTTGTGCTCGATGACGATGACGGTGTTGCCGCTGTCGACCAGGCGGCCCAGCACGGCCAGGAGTTTGCGGATGTCCTCGAAGTGCAGCCCGGTGGTGGGCTCGTCGAGGACGTAGATGGTCCGGCCGGCGGAGCGGCGCTGCAGTTCGGCGGCGAGCTTGACCCGCTGCGCCTCGCCGCCGGACAGGGTCGGGGCGGGCTGGCCGAGCCGGACGTAGCCCAGGCCGACGTCGGCCAGGGTGGCCAGGTGGCGGTGGATGGCCGGGATGGCGGCGAAGAACCCGGCCGCTTCCTCGATCGGCATGTCCAGCACGTCCGCGATCGTCTTGCCCTTGTAGTGCACGCCGAGGGTGTCGGTGTTGTACCGGGCGCCGTGGCATACCTCGCAGGGCACGTACACGTCGGGCAGGAACTGCATCTCGATCTTGATGGTGCCGTCCCCGGAGCAGGCCTCGCACCGGCCGCCCTTGACGTTGAAGGAGAACCGGCCCGGCTGGTAGCCGCGGACCCTGGCCTCGGTGGTGGCCGCGAACAGCTTCCGGATGTGGTCGAACACCCCGGTGTAGGTGGCCGGGTTGGACCGCGGGGTCCGCCCGATCGGCCCCTGGTCCACGTGCACCACCTTGTCCAGCTGGGCCATCCCGGTGACCCGCAGGTGCCGGCCGGGGACGGTCCGCGCCCCGTGCAGCTCCCGGGCCAGCGCGCTGTACAGGATGTCATTGACCAGCGTCAACTTCCCGGACCCGGAGACCCCGGTGACCGCGATCAGGCAGCCCAGCGGGAACGCCACGTCGACATTCTTGAGGTTGTGCTCGGTGGCGCCCTTGACCACGACTTCGCGGGCCTTGGACCGCTTGCGGCGCCGGGCCGGGACCGGGATGCTCAGCCGCCCGGTCAGGTACGCCCCGGTCAGCGACTCCGTGCTGGCCATCAGGTCGGCAACCGGCCCGGACACCACCACGTTCCCGCCGTGCTCCCCCGCGCCCGGCCCGATGTCCACCACCCAGTCGGCGGCGCGGATGGTGTCCTCGTCGTGCTCCACCACGATCAGCGTGTTACCCAGGTCCCGCAGCCGGATCAGCGTCTCCAGCAGCCGGTGGTTGTCCCGCTGGTGCAGCCCGATCGACGGCTCATCCAGCACATACAGCACCCCGGCCAGCCCGGACCCGATCTGGGTGGCCAGCCGGATCCGCTGCGCCTCCCCGCCCGCCAGCGTCGCCGAGGCCCGGTCCAGGGACAGGTAGTCCAGCCCCACGTCGAGCAGGAAGCCGAGCCGGGCGTTGACCTCCTTGAGGATCCGCCCGGCGATCTGCATGTCCCGGCCGGGCAGGTCCAGGCCGCGGAGCAGCCCGGCCAGCTCGCTGATGGGCAGCGCGCAGACCTCCGCGATGGACCGGCCGTCCACGGTCACCGCCAGCGCGGCCGGCTTGAGCCGGGACCCGTGGCAGGCCGGGCAGGGCACCTCCCGCATGAACCCGGCGAACCGCTCCCGGCTGGAATCGGACTCCGCCTCGGAATGCCGCCGCCCGATGTAGGGGATGGCACCCTCGAACGAGGTGTAGTAGGACCGCTCCCGGCCGTACCGGTTCTTGTAGCGGACATGGACCTGCTGGCCGTAACCGTTCAGCAGGGCCCCGCGGGCCGCCGCGGGCAGCCGCGACCACGGCGTGTCCATGCCGAACCCCAGCGACATGCCGAGGGCCTCGATCAGCCGGGTGAAGTAGTCGCTGACGTGCCCGCCGCTCCACGGCGCGACCGCGCCCCCGGCCAGCGTCTTAGCGGGATCAGGGACGACGAGCTCCGGGTCCACTTCCATCCGGGTGCCCAGCCCGGTGCAGTCCGGGCACGCCCCCCACGGCGAATTGAACGAGAACGACCGCGGCTCCAGCTCCTCAAACGACAAGTCGTCATACAGGCACGCCAGATGCTCGGAATACATCCGCTCCCGGTGCGGGTCATCCTCCGCCAGGTCAGTGAAATCCAGCAGCACCACCCCGCCGGACAACCCCAGCGCCGTCTCCACCGAATCGGTCAGCCGCCGCCGCGCATCCGCCTTCACCGCCAGCCGGTCCACCACCACCTCAATGGTGTGCTTCTCATACTTCCGCAACGCCGGCAGCCCGCCCCCGTCCCCGCCCGCGCCCTCCAGCCGGATGACCGTGCCATCCACCCGCGCCCGCGAATACCCCTTGCCCTGCAGCTCCCGCAGCAGCTCCCCAAACTCACCCTTACGGCCCCGGATAACCGGCGCCAGCACCTGGAACCGGGCCCCCACCTCCAGCTCCAGCACCCGGTCCACGATCTGCTGCGCCGCCTGCCGCGCGATCGGCCGCCCGCACACCGGGCAATGCGGCCGCCCCACCCGCGCATACAGCAACCGCAGGTAGTCATACACCTCCGTGATCGTCCCCACCGTCAACCGCGGATTACGCGACGCCGCCTTCTGGTCGATCGACACCGCCGGGGACAGCCCATCAATGAAATCCACATCCGGCTTATCCATCTGCCCCAGGAACTGCCGCGCATACGCCGACAGCGACTCCACATACCGCCGCTGCCCCTCCGCGAAAATCGTGTCAAACGCCAAGCTCGACTTCCCCGACCCCGACAAGCCGGTAAACACGATCATGGAATCCCGCGGCAACTCCAGCGACACATCCTTCAAGTTGTGCTCGCGGGCACCACGGACGACGAGACGGTCAGCCACTGCGCTCTGCTCTCCGGGTCACGGTTCTCCGGGTCATGATGACGGATCTCCAGGTCAGGAGCGGGGTAAGCCATCCGCCCACCGGGATGCGCCATGCTACTCGGGGGCACTGACAAAACAACGATCCGGCGGGAAGCCTTCCCTGGCTCCGGCACCGCCCGGCCACGCCGCCGGCCGCCCCGCCCCGCACTTCTCCCAGGGTGCCATCCCGCCGGGCGATGATGACACCGAACCCCCGCAAACATGATGCGCGGTGACCGCCCGGCGGGCTTTCCTGTTCCCGGGACCACCCCCCGGACCGGGGCGGATGATGACGCACGGACGGGCCGTTCGGTATAGAAAGGCAGCTAGCGCCAACGCGAGGAGAAACTGGTGGCCTACACCGGGGACGTGACCGCCGGCGGCCCGCCCGACACGCGGGACCTGCCCGGCCTGACCGTGACCAAGCTGTCCGTCGGGCCGATGGACAACAACGCCTACCTGCTGACCTGCACCGGAACAGGCGAGGCGGTGCTGATCGACGCGGCCAACGACGCGGGCCGGCTACTGGATCTGATCGGCGACCGCCCGCTGCGCCGGATCATCACCACGCACCAGCACTGGGATCACTGGCAGGCGCTCGCCGAGGTGCAGGCGGCCACCGGCGCCGACGTGGTGGCGCACCCCGCCGACGCCGGCGAGCTGCCGGTCAAGGTCACCACCCTCGTGCATAACGGCGATTCGGTGCCGGTCGGCGACACCAGCGTCGCGGTGATCCACCTGCGCGGCCACACCCCGGGCAGCATCGCGCTGTGTTACGACGCGGGCGGCCAGCTGACGGGCACGCCGCACCTGTTCACCGGTGACTCGCTGTTCCCCGGCGGCCCGGGGAACACCCAGGGTGACCTGGAACGGTTCGGCCAGCTCATGGATGACCTGGAGGCCCGGGTGTTCGGCAAACTGCCCGACGGGACGTGGGTGTACCCGGGGCACGGCAAGGACACCACACTCGGTACCGAACGCCCGCACCTGGGCGAATGGCGCGCCCGCGGCTGGTAGTCGCCCAACGGCCGCTCGCGGCCGCAGCGCCCACGGCACCCAGCCCGGCCAATCCCCTTCAGTCCCGCTGCCATCACCGGCCCCAAGAGCATCGCAGCCCCGCCCATCAGCGCGGTGCTTTTCATCTGCGCGGTGCTTTGTAGACCGCGGGTGACCCAAAAAGCACCGCGCAGATGACCTGGCGCCCGTGGCGGGGCATCCCGGCCCCGGGGCTGCTGATAACACAAGCCGCGCGGGCAGCTGGTCCATCCCTGGTGGGCCACAGCCGCCCGGGCACCCCCAAGGGAAGATCTTCGGGGTTCAGCGGGTGCGGAAACCGCTGCAGGCACAACGGTTTCCGACCAGAGCCGCCGTCCAGCGGGTCAGCGGATCTCGGTGCTGTACACGACGATGTTGCTCAGGTAGTTGCGGGTCGCCTCGTTGAACACGCCACCGCAGGTGATCAGGCGCAGTTCCGGGTCGGGAACCGGGCCGTAGACCTGCGCGGTCGGGAACCGCGCCTTGGCGTACTGCCGGACCGCGGTGACCCGGAACACGGCGAGCCGGCCACGGGCCTGCCGGACGAAGATCCGGTTACCCGGCTTCAGCAGCCGCAGCCGGAAGAAGATCCCGGGCCCCAGCCGGGAGTCGATATGCCCCGCGATGACCGAGGAGCCGATCGCGCCCGGCCGCGGGCTGCCGGTGTACCAGCCGGCCACCGAGGTGCTGGCCGGCACCTGCAGGGTGCCCTGCGGGGTGATGCCAAGCCGGATCAGCCGGGTGCGCACCCCGATGGCCGGGATACGCAGCCAGGCCGGCGGCGGCACGGGCCGGGACGAGGACGGCTGCGGCAGCGAGGCCTGGCCCAGCGGGACCAGCGCCGCCGCTCCCTTCGGCAGCGGCTTGGGCGCGTCGCCGGGCCGCCCCCCCGGCCGGAACAGCAGGCCAGTCACCGCGAGGACGACGGCGAGCAGGCCGCCCAGCAGCACGGCGGCCGCGAGCGGCCGCCGTGCCACCATGCGCCAGGGCGGGCCGCGGCGCCCATGCCGGCCCGGCCGGGTCTCGGTAGCGGGCGCTGGGGCGCCAGCCGCCATCAGCGAGCGTGCCGGGCCATCGCCCTGGTCCGGCGCATCCGGATCCCGGCGGCCACGGCCAGTGCCAGGCCCGCACTGAGCGCGGCCAGCCACGGCAGGGGCGAGGGAGCCGGCACCGGGGCGGTGCCGCCCAGGCCGGTCGCCGCGCCGCCGGCGGGCATCATGCTGCTGCCGTCCGCGTCCATCAGGTCGGTGACCTGCAAGCCGGTCGTGGTGTCGAGCACCACGAGCGTGTGGATGGAGCCCGCGGTCAGCTTGACCGCCCCGGACCAGCTCTCGGTGCCGCCCACCGCGTGCACCATCCAGGTGCCGGGCGCGTCGGTTCCATACCCGGTGACGCTGGCGAAAGGCAGGTCGCTGGCCAGCGTGGCGCTGCCCGCTCGCACCGTGACCTGGTGCTCCTTCAGCGACGCCTGGATCACCCGGACCAGCGACTTGCCCTTGGGCGTGCTCAGCCGGTCATCCAGCACCTGGAGCCGCAGGGCCTTCTCCGGCCCCAGCCCGGCCACCGTGTAGGCGTGCCCGGGATGCACCATGAGGTTGCTGGACAGCACCGGGGTAGAACCGGGCGAAGCGCCGGCGCCGCGCATGGCCACGGTGTACTCGCCGCTGGCGACCTTCTCGTACGGCGACACGGTGCCGTAGCTGACGTGATGCAGCACGATCTCGGCGTTCGGCATGCCGTAGCTGTACAGGTAGACGTCCACGGCGGGGGTATTCGGCGAGAGATGGGCGAGCCTGATCCAGCCGTCCCCGGTGGAAGCCGGGGCGGCGGCCGCCGCGGTCGCCGTGCCCGCCAGGCCGGCGATCGTCAGCAGGGCGCTGGCTGTGAGCAGGCCCAGCCGGGCCGCCCGCGAGCGCAGCCCAGACCCTGGGGAGCCGGCCAGGGCGGTCCCTGGCTGGCTGGCGGCGGCCCGGTTCATCCCGGGCCGCCTCACGCTGAGCTCCGTGCCATGGTGTTCCCCCACTCTGGTCAGTACTCGTTAACTCTTGCCGAGCAGCCCGAGCGGGCTGGGTGCGGCGAACTCGATGCGCAGCGCCGCCCGGCCATCCAGCCGGATCGTGGTGATGGCGGGCTGGTACGGGGCCTGCTGGGCCCGCAGGAACCGGGTCAGCGAGCGGATGGTGGTGGTCCGGTTCGGGTGCCTGGGCATCGGGCCGCCGGGTGCGATGTCGGCCCAGCGCAGCGGCATCCCGGCGCTCGCACCCGCCGCCGGGGTGCCGACGGCCAGCACATCGACGGTGTGCATGGTGGACAGCGCGGCCAGCACGGTGAGCAGCCGGGAGTTCGACCTGGCCGGCGGTGAGCGCCTGGCGGACCGCGGCACGCTCGTGGATCCTCGGGTTCTCCAGCAGCTGGCTGCCCGCGTCGGCTCGGGCCGCCTCGTCCGCGTGCAGCCCGGACATGTAGGCCGCGCTCCCGTCGGACGCGACCACCCGGATGCTGGCCTGCGCGCTGCCCGACCCGAAGCTGGCCAGCGTCACCGGCGCGTAAACCGAGGTGAGCCGGGCGCCGAACTCCTGGCGCACCGCCGCGGTGGCCACCATCACGTCGCTGCCCGGCGGGCCGGCGTTCCCGGTGCCGAGCACGAGGAGCCGTCCGGCGGGCAGGCCGGCATGCTGCAGGTCGGCGCACATCAGCGGGTCACAGGCCACGATCGCGTCCGTGGCGACCTGCGCGGTGATCCACGCCGCGGCCTGCGCCCGGGCGGCCGCGGCGGCCCGGATCGCGGCCGTGCTGGCCGGCTGCCCGGATCCTGCCTGACCCTGGCTGCCCTTCGCCGCGGAGGTACCCATGCCGCTGGTCAGCGCGACCGTGACGGCCCCGGCCGCGAACAGCGCCGCCGCCACGATCAGCACCAGGGTCAGCCACCAGCGGGTGCTGCGCCGGGAGCCCCGGGCGGGGCGGGACCCTGCGGCGGGCCCAGGTGCGATGGCCGGGCGGGACCCGGCGGCGGGACCGGGCGCGATGGCCGGGCGGGACCCTGCGGCGGGGCTGGTGGGGGGCCGGAGGCCCGTCGGGCGGTGCAGCCGGCGCTGAGTCCACAGCCGGACGGTGGTGACCAGCACCGTGCCCCAGGAGGGCACTGGACGCGGTTCGGCGGTGGACGCCGGCTCCCGCCGCGGGGCGGCCGGCGGAGACGGTGGCGCATGCTCAGCCGGCCGGGCGCTCCCCTCGCGCACATCCGGGGAAGCGTGGCCGGATGGCGCGGCGTCTCCCTTGCCCGCGGCCGGGGAAGCGGGACCGGACGACGCGGCTCCCTCGTCCCGGGCGGCCGCGGCTTCCTGCTGGGCCAGCGCTATGGTCTCCTGCGCCAGATCCAGGTCCTCTACCGACAGGATGATCGTGTCCTGCGCGACAGCTTCGTCGCCCTCCCAGCCGGGCACGGTCCGCCGTCGGCCGAGGGGCGGCTGAGGTCCAGGCCGCACACGAGATTTCCCGGGCGCGGGCCCGGGTTCGTCCAGCCGTCGGTCATCCGGTCGCACGCGTGAGTCCCCCATTAGGCCCGCCTCAACGCTGAACATGGACATTCGGACCCAAGCAGACAGGGGAGCACACGCGTAGAAGGCATTTCAACCGGAATAACACGATGCTACTAAGGAAATACGTACTGTTGAGTAATAAGTGGCTCATCACAGAGCGTGCATGAGACCCGGATCATGTGCGGGCGGCGACCGCACTGCGTGACGCCCCCTCAGTGCCGCCACCGCACCCGCTCCCAACTGGCATGACTGCGACTAGCCGGCCGGGACGGGAGCCGACTGGGGCAAGGACCGGAAGCGGCCCGTGGGGGTCAGCTGGGAGGCGCGGGCCGGGCCAAGTCGTGATAGATGCTGAGCACCTGCTCGATGGCCATGTCCTCGGTAGGGAGCAGGGCCGCGCGAGCCAGCGCGCCCGCGGCCTGGGCGGCCGCGGCCGGCCCGTCGTCCAGCACCCGGATCACCGCGGCGGCCAGTGCCCATGGGTCTCCCGGGGGGACCAGCACCGCGCCATCCGGCCCGGTCAGGTCGGGGATCCCGCCGACCCGGGACGCCACCAGCGGGCGGCCGGCCCGCAGGGCCTCCTGCACGATGAGCGGCTGCCCCTCCCAGGCACTGGGCACGGCCACCACGTCCGCAGCGGCCAGCAGGGCCGGCACATCGCCGCGCTGGCCGAGGAACCGGACCGCCACGCCGGCCGCCTCGGCCTGGTTGCGCAGCGCCGTCCGCAACGGTCCCTGCCCGGCAATGACCAGCAACGCACCGGCGCTCCGCGGCCCGGTCACCGGCGGGGGCCCGGGACTAGCCGGCCGCTGCCACCGGGAAGCCGCCTCGATGAGCGTGCCGAACCCCTTCTGGCGGGCCAGCCGGCCGACCGCGAGCACAATGGGCCGGTCCGCCGCGCCAAGCTCGGCCCGCACGGCCTCGATATCGGCGGGCGCGGGCGTCCGGGTGGCCGGGGCGGGTACCAGGGCGCGACCCGCGAGGCGGGCGCCGCGGTGGCGCATCCGGTCCGCGAGGTCCCCGGACACGGTGAGCACCGCGCCGGCCTGGCGCGCCACGAGCAGTTCCAGGAACGCGTAGACCGTGGCGGAGGGCTGCCCGGCGGGCGGGGCGTTGTGCACGGTGACCGCGAGCGCGGTCCGGCGGCCAGCCAGGCCGGTAAGCGCCAGCCCGGCCAGCGCTCCCGCCCGCAGCCCGTGCGCATGCAGCACGTCGGGCAGGTCGCGGGCGAGCAGCCGGCGCAGCCGCAGCAGCGCCGCCGCATCCTGGGCCGGGCGGGGCCGGGCGGCGATGTCCACGGCTGCGAACCGCACCCCGGCCTGGTCCCACGCGCGGCCGTCCGCGCTCATCGCCTGGATGGCCGGGGACGGCCCGTACACGGTCACCGCCGCGCCCCGCGCGGCGCAGCCGGCCGCCAGCGTGGCCACGTGCCGCCCGGTGCCGCCGGCAGTGCTGGCGGCCAGGTAACTGACCTTGAGCCCGGCCGCGACCGGGCCGCTCACCGGGACAGTCCCGCGCGGGGCAGCCGCTCCCGGACACGGCCCAGCACGGCCCGCAGGTCGCCGCCGTCCAGGAGCAGCGCCGTCGTCACGAACACCAGCAGCACGCAACCGCAGGCGAGCAGGGCGACCGCCGCGTTGGCCGCGAAGTCGCCGGCCGGGGCGGCGGCCGATACGGCCACCCCGGCAGCGACGCCGGCCACGGCCCCGGCCAGCCCGGCCACCGCCGCCCGGGCCGACCCGCGCAGCGCGTCCCGCCCCCGGATCTTCCGGACCACGGCGAGCAGGGCCAGGCCGCCGGCGCTCAGCCCGATGGAGTTGCCCAGGCCGAGGATCGGCACCACCCAGCGGTCTGGCACCAGCGCCACGGCGGTCACGTCCGCCGCGATCACCAGCAGCCAGCCGGCCACCAGCGCCGCCGCGGCCGCCCTGGCCCGGCCGTCCGCGAACAGCACCCGGGAGAGGCAGGCGGTCAGGCCGTAGCCGACGAGCCCCGGCGCGAAAGCGGCGAAGGTGAGGGCCAGCGCATGGGCCTCCGCGGGGCGGTGCTCGAACAGCCGGGCGGCCGGGATCGCGGCCCCGGCCAGCAGCGCCGCCCCCAGCCAGCAGACCAGCATCACGGCGCGGGTGGCGGCCGCGGCGGTCTCATCGAAACGGGCATCCTCCGCCGCCGACAGCACCGGGAACGTCGTGATCGCGATCGGGACGGCCAGCACCGCGTACGGCACGAAGAACATCTGCCAGCCGAAGTTGTACAGCACCAGGCCGCCGTGCCCCTGATGCCCGTTGGCCAGCACCATCACCGCGATCAGCGACGCGTCCTGGGCGATGAGCGCGGCCACCCCGACCGCGGCGAGACCGCGGATCCGCCGCGCCACCCCCGGGGGGAACCGCAGCGTGGGCCGCAGCCGCAGGCCCAGGCGCAGCGCCGGGCCCAGAGCGGTGAGAGCCAGTGCCGCCACGCCTGCCGTCGTGCCGAGCGAGAGCATCAGCTCGGCCCCGCGGGGCAGCGTGGCCAGGTGATTGCGGGCGCCGTGGCTCAGCGGCACGAACGCGAGGTAGGCGGTGATCACGACCAGGCTGGACAGCACCGGCGCGATCGCCGGGAAGATGAACCGGCGGTGCGCCTGCAGCACGCCGTAGAGCACCACGGCCAGCCCGTACAGCAGGATCTGCGGGGCGAACACCCTCAGCATCCGGCTGCTCGTGGCCACGATCGGCGCGTACTCGCACCGCGGTGCGCCAGCCAGCAAGGCCGAGGCCAGCGGCCTGGCCATGACGGCGACGAGCACGCTGGCCGGGGCCAGCAGAAGCACCGTCCAGGTCAGCATGGCCGACGCGATCTGGCTGGCCTCCCCGTCCGCGCCGCCCGGCCCGCCCAGCCGCCGGGCCGCGGGCCCGGCCAGCACCGGTATCAGCGCGCTGGTCAGCGCGCCGCCGACGACCACGTCATAGATGATGTTGGGCACCTGGTTGGCCGTGACGTAGGCGGTGCCCAGGCAGGTCGCGGACACCGTGTGCGCGAATACCAGCTGGCGGCCGAAACCGATGATGTTGGACACCACCGTGATCGCGCCGATGGCCAGGGCAGCCCGGCCGATCCCCCGCGTGACCGGGTGCGGCCGGCCTGTCTCGGTGACCGGCGCCTGTGTCCCGGTCACGGGGGCGTGACAGGCGCCTGCGTGCCGGGACCGGCGGCCCCGGCGCCCGGTGCCGTCCCGGCCGGGCCCGGGTTCATCCCCTGCCCCGCCGCAGACGCGGAGGCGGAGGCGGAGGCGGAGGCGGAGGCGGAGGTAGAGGTAGAGGTAGAGGCGGAGGCGGAGGCGGAGGCGGAGGCGGAGCCAGCCGGGGGCCGCCGGCCGAGCATGTCCAGCCACCGCAGCGTCGGGGTCCGCTCGATCACCCGGGTGAAGCTGACCACCTCGCTGGCCGCGGTCAGCGAGGTGATCCCGGCCAGCAGCGCGAGCCGGGCCGGGCGGCCCAGGCTGGCTGCGGCCACGGTGCCGAGCAGCGCGCCGAGCGCGTTGGCGCCAGCATCACCCAGCATGGCCCGCTCGCCGAGATCCTCGCCGGCCAGCGCGAGCGCCGCGCCGAGGGGCAGCGCGAGCAGCGCCCCCGCGGGAAGCGGGGCCCTGCCCGCCCCGGCAGAGCCGCCTGGGACGGCGGCCCCGGCTGGGACGGCGGCCCCGGCTCGGACGGCCCGGCGGCGGGCCGCGGAACCGGGCACCGCGGCCAGCAGCCCGCCCGCCACCGCCACCTTGATCGCCCGGCCAGGCCGCAGGTCGAACAGGTTGATCAGGTTCGCGCTGCCCGCGATCAGGCCCGCGTTCACGAGCACCTCGGTGGGCGGGCCGCCGAGCAGGCCGCTCGCGGCCAGGCCTGCCGCGCCGATACCGCCGAGCTTCAGTGCGCCGGTGGTGACCTCGCCGTGCGCCAGCGCGCCGAGGTGCCCGCGGAAACCGCGGCGGTCGCCGCTGCCCGCCAGGTCGTCATAGCCGCCGCAGGCGGCCGCGCCCGCCGCGGCGGTCATCATCGCCGCGCGGGCCCGGGGCGGCAGGCCGGGCGTGACCGCGGCGGCCAGCACCGCGCCGGCCGCCAGCGCCGGGCCTTCCAGCAGCGTCAGCTGCTCGCCGCGGTGGTTAGTCCTGGCCCAGGCGGCCGCGCCGCCGGGCGGCTTCCGGGTGAGCAGCAGGTAGGCGCCCCGCGCCGCGGCTGCCGCGAGGGCGCCGGCCGCCGCGGTGCGCAGGCGGCGGTCCCGCCCGGTCACCCGGCGCTCGCCGAGACGGTCGCCGCCGGGCGGGCCGACCGCTTGGTGGCGGTAGCGGTAGGACCAGGCGTGGGCACCCCGGACGGGCCGGCGCCGGGGAGGGGCCAGGCGCCGACGCGCTCGGCAGGCTGCCGTAACTGCCCGACTTCCCGGCGGTGAGCTGCTCGTAGAGTGCCTGGGCGACCACGATCTGGCCGCTGGTGGCGTCCGCGTTGTCCACGCTGGACAGATGGGTGGGCTGGCCGCCGGTGCGCAGCACGTCAATGGCGCTGCCCGGGCCGGAACCAGCCAGCTGGCCGGCCACGACGCTGCCGTCGTCCGCCATGTTCAGCTGCTGGGCGAGGGTCGCCAGCCCCTGGCTCTGGGTGTTGGCATCGTCAGTGGACGGCGGGGTGGCCGGGATTATCACGACAGCCAGGGTCGCACGCCCGGTGATCGGCTGGCTGACACTCAGGAAACCTCCTGCGGCGTACCCGCTCAGGATGGCCTTGGCCGAAATGTCAGTGACCCCGGCCGGCAGCTGTCCCGGGCTGTCCTTGGTCAGGATGGCGCTGGCGATCAGCTGCCCGGCCTGCGCCTGGGCGGTGCCGCTCCGCAGGGTCGCCCCGACTGGGGTCAGCTGCCGGTTCAGCGTATCCAGGTTCGGCTGGCTGCCGGTGGCGAAGAATGGCTGCTGCATCTGGACCTGCCCGGTGACGACCGCCCCGGCCTGGGTCAGTGCCGCGGAGATCCCGCTGGTCACCTGCCCGGGCGCGCCGGGGGCCTGGATCAGGACGACGCGGGAGCCGCTGAGCAGGCCGTGCAGCAGGACGCTCTCGCTGGCCGCGGCGAACGACTGGTCCGCACTGCGCTGCTGCTTGAGCAGGGCGTTCTGGTTGATCAGCGAGTCGATCTGCTTTTTCTCCGCGCTGGAGGTCTTCTCCAGGACGCTCAGCGTGGCGCCTTTCAGCACGGACGTGGAGCCGATGACGATGCCGATGGCCAGGGCCAGGAACACGGCCACGATGGACACGAGGTGGTATCGGAAATCGATCACAGAAGGTCCCGGGCTAGAGCAATCCGCTGAGCCAGTACTTCACGCCGTCCCACTGCGCGCCCAGGTAGGAGAAGAAGATCCGGCCGGTGGCCTGCCCGGCGGGTGAGGCAAGCAAGACCACGAGGATGGTGCAGCACGCCGCCAGCACCAGGCCGAGCAGCGCCCAGCCGGAGATGCGGTCCCGGTAGAGCCGGCTCACTCCCTTGGCGTCCACCAGCTTGCTGCCGACCCGGAGCCTGGTCAGCCAGGTGCTCGCGTACCCCGGCCGGCCCTTGTCGAGCACGTCGTCGAGGCTGTTGTGGGTGCCGACGGCGACGATCAGGCTGGCGCCCTTCTCGTCGGCCATGAGCAGTGCGACGTCCTCGCTGGTGCCGCCGGCCGGGCAGAGCAGGGAGGGCAGGCCGAGCCGCTCGATCCGGGCCAGCCCCGGCGCGCGGCCGTCCGGGTAGGCGTGCACCACGAGTTCCGCCCCGCAGTGCAGGCCCTCGTCGGTTACCGAGTCCATGTCGCCGACGATGATGTCAGGCCGGTAGCCGGCTTCCAGTAGCGCGTCCGCG
This sequence comes from uncultured Actinomycetes bacterium, assembly GCA_963829725.1. Lineage (GTDB taxonomy): Bacteria > Actinomycetota > Actinomycetes > Streptosporangiales > Streptosporangiaceae > RYN-230. The sequence goes on from CAWHJW010000010.1 coordinate 550,198, forward strand.
CCCCCGTCCACGCCGACCATCACCGGCTTGAATTCCCGGATGTAGGACCGCAGGGTGAGCAGGTCCTCGCGGTAATGATGACCCCGCACAACGACCAGTACGTGCTGTCCCTCGATCCTGGTCCGCAGCGGCGGCGCGGCGATGCCGTCAGTGAGCAGCGCGCCCTCGCCCTTCACGTACTCCAGGGTGTTCGTCACGAACGCCGTCAGCGCGACGGCGATCCCGTCCTTGGCCGACTTCATGGCCTGGGCCACTTCCTCAGCGGTCCGCACGTGGCCCTTCGCCACCACCGCGGTGCCCACGTACAGGGTGTCGCCGTGTAGACGGACCCACATCCCCTCGCTGACCAGGTTGAACACCTCGGGCCCGACGTCGTCCAGCAGCGGGATCCCGGCCTCGATCAGCACCTGGGGGCCCAGGTTCGGGTACCGGCCGCTGATGCTGGGCGAGACGTTCACCACCGCGGCCACCTGGAGGCTGACCAGGGCATCCGCGCTCACCTTATCCAGGTCCAGGTGGTCGATGATGGCGATCTCGCCGGCGGCGACCCGCTTGGTGAGCTGCTTGGTCCGGCGGTCCAGGCGCGCCCGCCCGCTCACACCGGGCAGGTCCTCCGGCCTGCCCCGGCGGGAGATGGGAAGCTTGAGGAACAGGGCCATCATCGCCTCCATCCTGCCAGACGCCCGGGGCAGCTGAGGCAACACCGCCGAGCGGCTCACCGCTCCGGCCGCCCGGCGGCCCGCGGCCCTCAGCTAACGCTCAGGCCCTGGTCAGCTGGCCGGCCAACTCCGGCCCGTCACCGCCGCCCCGGCCCGCAGGTTACCGGCCAGCCCGCCCGGCCGCCCCGGGCTGCCGCCCGGCGGCCGCCGCCCGTTCCGCGGCGGCCGCGCTGAGCAGCTCGCCGGCGTGCGCCCGGCCGAACGCGGAATCCTCCAGGCCGGCCAGCATCCGGGACAGCTCGGTGACCCGGCCCGCGTCATCCAGCCGGGTCACCCCGCTGCGGGTCACCCGGCCATCACCGGCTTTCTGCACTACCAGGTGGGTGTCCGCGAACGCTGCGACCTGCGGCAGGTGGGTGACCACGATGACCTGGGCCAGCCGGGCCAGCCGGGCCAGCCGGCGGCCGATCTCCACGGCCGCCTTGCCGCCCACCCCGGCGTCCACCTCGTCGAACACGAAGGTGGGCACCGGGTCGGCACCGGCGAACACCACCTCGATGGCCAGCATCACCCGGGACAGCTCACCGCCGGAGGCCCCCTTGGCCAGCGGCAGGGCCGGTGCCCCGGGATGCGCGGCCAGCCTGAGTTCGACCTCGTCCGCGCCGTAGGGCCCGAGCTCCTCCTGCGGCAGCACCGCCACCGTCACCGCCGCGTGCGGCATGGCCAGCGCGGCCAGCTCGGCGGTCACCTCGGCGGAGAAGCGCTCGGCCGCCTCCTTCCGCAGCGCGGAGAGCTGGGCCGCCAGCTCGGCCACCGCCGCGGCGAGCCGCTCTGCCCCCTCAGCCAGGGCCGCGATCCGGTCGTCATCCCCGTCCAGCTCGCCCAGCCGGCTGGCCGCCTGCTTCGCCCAGGTGAGCACCGCGCCGAGCCCGCTGCCCGGTTCCCCGCCCGGCTGCCCGCCGTCGTCACCCGGCACCGGGGCGGCCGCCGCCGGGACGCCCGGCACCGGGTTCCCGTAGCTGCGGATCAGCCGGGTCAGGTCGGCCCGCCGCTGCTGCACGATGGCCAGCCGCGCCGGGTCGGCCTCCACCGACTGCAGGTAGGAGGCGAGCTCGGCGCCGACGTCGGAGACCAGGTAACTGGCCTCCGACAGCCGGGCGGCCAGCCCGGCCAGTACCGGGTCGTGGGCGGCCACGGCTTCCAGCGCCTGGCTGGCCGCGCCGAGCAGCCCCACGGCGTCCGGCCGGTCATAGGAGCCGCTGGACGGATCGCCGAGCAGCGCGTCGTGCGCCGTGGCGGCCGCGCTGTGCAGGGCGTCCGCGTTGGCCAGCCGGTCCTCCTCGGCGCGCAGCTCGGTGTCCTCGCCGTCGGCCGGCGCCACCCGCTCGATCTCGGCCAGCCCGCGGCGCAGGTCCTCGGCTTCGGCGATCCGCTCCCGGGCCTGGCTGGTGATCTCGGCCAGCTCGGCCTGCACCTCCCGGTGCCGCTGGTAGGCCCGCTGGTAGTCGGAGGCGACGGCGGACAGGGCCGGGCCCGCGAAACGGTCCAGCGCCTCCCGCTGGCGGCCCGGCCGCAGCAGCTGCTGCTGGTCGGCCTGGCCGTGCACCGCGACCAGGTCATCGGCGAGGTAGGTGAGCAGCGAGACCGGCACCGAATGGCCGCCCGCGTAGGCCCGTGAGCGTCCCTCCGCGGACACCGAACGGCTCAGCAGCAGGGTGGCCCCGTCGTCGTCGAGTTCGCCGCCGGCCTCGATGACCTGCTGCGCCACCTTGCCGGCCGGGTCAACCCGGAGGCGGCCTTCCACGGTGGCCCGCTCCGCCCCGGCCTGACCCGGGCGGGGTCGGCCCGGCCGCCGAACATCAGGCCCAGGCCGGTGACGACCATGGTCTTGCCGGCCCCGGTCTCGCCGGTGACGACGGTGAACCCGGGCGATAGCTCCAGCACGGCGTCGTCGATGACGCCGAGCTCGGTGATCCGGACTTCCTCAAGCATCAGCCGTCCGCTCCTGGTTGGTGTCCCGGCCGGCGAGCTGGCCGCGCCACCCGGCCACCGGGAGGCCGAACTTGGCGACCAGCCGGTCGGTGAACGGGGCGCCCGCCGCATCCGGGCCGTCGCCCTCACCCGGGCCACGCAGCCGGGCCAGCGGCACCGGGACGGCGCCGCGCCGGACTTCGACGCGGGCCCCGGCGGACAGGTCAACCCGGCGCCGGCCGTCGCACCAGAGCACCCCGGCGAATGGCTGCCCGGTCCTGGCGCCGCTGATCATCTCCACCGCGAGCACCGAGCCCGGCGACACCACCATGGGGCCGGCGAACAGCGCGTGCGCGCTGATCGGGACCATCAGCAGCGCCTCCACCTCTGGCCAGACCACGGGACCGCCCGCCGAGAACGCGTACGCCGTCGAGCCGGTCGGGGTCGCGCACACCACTCCGTCGCACCCCCACCGGGACAGCGGGCGGCCATCGATCTCCGTCACCACCTCGATCATCCGCTCGCGGGCTACCTTCTCCACGCTGGCCTCGTTCAGCGCCCAGGTGGTCGCGGTGACAGTGCCATTTTGCCGCACGGTGACATCCACCGTCATCCGCTGCTCCACGGCGTACCGGCGCTCGATCACCCGGTCGATCACGTCGGGCAGGTCATCGGACTCCGCCTCGGCCAGGAACCCGACGTGGCCGAGGTTCACGCCGAGCAGCGGCACCCCGGCTGACCTGGTCATCTCGGCCACCCGCAGCAGCGTGCCGTCGCCGCCGAGCACGATGACCATCTCCGCCTCGCGCGCCGCCGCCGGGGTGGCCGGAACCACGTCCGCGCCCGCGCAGCGCAGGTCGGCCGCCTCGGTCTCGACGATCCGCACGGCGATCCCAGCGGACAGCAGCATGTCCGAGACCAGCCGGGCACTGGCCAGCGCGGCGGCCCGGCCGGTATGCGCCATGACGAGCACGGTGCGCTTCGCTGTCACTGAGGTCCTTCCGCGATGGCCTGGTCAAGCTGGGCGGGGTCGAGGGGCGGCGCGCCCCGGCGCAGCCACAGGAAGTACTCCACGTTGCCCGGCCGGCCCGGGCAGCGGGCTGGCGGTGATGCCCGCCACGCCGAGGCCGGAGCGGGCCGCCGCGGCCGCCACCGAGGTGACCGCCTCGGCCCGCAGGGCCGGGTCACGCACCACCCCGCCGGCGCCGACCCGCCCCTTGCCTACCTCGAACTGCGGCTTCACGAGCAGCACGAAATCCGCGTCCGGGGCCGCCGCGGCGGCCAGCGCGGGCAGCACCAGGCTCAGCGAGATGAACGACAGGTCCGCGGTGACCAGCCCGGGCGGCGGCGCCACCTGCCCGGGCTGCAGGTGGCGCACGTTCACCCGGTCCAGCACGGTGACCCGCTCATCGCTGCGCAGCGCCCAGGCCAGCTGGCCATACCCGACATCGACCGCGACGACGTGGGCGGCGCCCGCGCGCAGCAGCACGTCGGTGAAGCCGCCGGTGGACGCCCCGGCATCGAGGCACCGGCGGCCGGCCACCGGCAGGCCGCTGAACGCGGCCAGGGCGCCGGCCAGCTTACTGCCACCGCGTGAGGCGTAGCCGGGGCCGGCGGCGTCGTCCCGGACCGCGATCGGCTCGTCCTGGCCGACCTGGGTGGCCGTCTTGCCGGCCGCCTGCCCGGCCACCAGCACCCGCCCGGAACTCACCAGCTCAGCGGCGTGCTCACGGGACCGGGCCAGCCCGCGCCGGACGAGCTCGGCGTCCAGCCGTCTCCGCGTGCTCATGCAGTGGCTGCCCGCTGGTCAGCGGCCCGGCTCGTGGCCCGGGTCCCGGGCCGCCGGGTCCGCGGTCACCTCGAGCGCCCCCAGCGCGTCGGCCAGTGCCTCGTACATCTGGCCGAACACCGCCGGGTGCTCGTGTACCGGGAGGCCGTCCAGGCCGGCCAGCTTGCCCAGGGCGCCATCGACCCGGGCGTCGCCGGTGTTTCCCGCGGTTCCGGGAACTCCCGCGGTCCCGGGGGCTGAGCCGTCGGCCGGGGCCGGATCCTGCTGCGTCACGTCGCACTCCTCTCGCCGGGCGCGTCCCGCCGGGCACTGCCGCCCCCGCCGCGTTTTCACCGGGGCGCCGGCCTCCCCGATGAACGCTACCGCCGCGGGACGGCCACCCGGGTCAGCATCGGGTCACGGCGTGCCCGTCACCGGGCAGTGCCCAGGACAATGCACAATGGATCTTCTCCGGGAAGTGAGGTGACCGTGGCGACTGCCGACGAGTGCCGCCGCGCGCTCGAAGTGCTGGCCGGGCGGCTCTCCAACCTGGACCCCGCGTCCCGGGCCGCCCACCTGACCGACCGCTCCATCAGCTGCACGGTCAGCGACCTTGGCGTCACCTACGCGACGCTGCTCAGCGAGGGCGGGGCCGGGCCGGTCACCGAGGTCGGTCCGGGTGATCCGCGGGCCCACGTCCGGTTCTCCGCCGCGAGCGACGACCTGATCGAGATCGCGGCCGATCCCGGGCGGTTCGGCCGGGCCTGGCTCACCGGCCGGGTCAAGGTGGACGCGAGCCTGTCCGACCTGTTCCGGCTGCGCAAGCTGTTGTAGCCAGCCCCGCCGGGTCCCCGCACCGGCGTGCAGTGCGTGGCTGTCACAGTCACGTAGTTCTTTGCGCAGAGATCTTTCAGCCATGCGCCGGGACATACCCTGGGGCCATGCCCGAGGGCGACACGGTCTGGCATGCGGCGCTGCGGCTTCGCGAGGGACTCGAGGGGAGGGTCCTCACGCGCAGCGACTTCCGTGTCCCCCGGTACGCCACCACCGACCTGACCGGGCGCCGGGTGACCGAATCCGTGTCCCGTGGCAAGCACCTGCTCACCCGGGTGGACGGTGGCCTGACCGTGCACACGCACCTGAAGATGGAGGGCGCCTGGCGGGTCCGGCCGGCCAGCTTCCGGGTGACCGACGGGCACCGGATCAGGCTGGTGCTGGCCAACGACGAGTGGCAGGCGATCGGCTATCAGCTCGGCATCGTCGAGGTGCTGCCCACCAGCAAGGAAGACGAGGTGGTCGGCCACCTCGGGCCCGACCTGCTCGGACCGGACTGGGATGCCGCCGAGGCGGTACACCGGCTGCTGGCGCAGCCGGAGCGCACCGCCAGCGACGCCCTGCTCGACCAGCGTAACCTGGCCGGCATCGGCAACGTGTACCGGTGCGAGCTGCTGTTCCTGCGCGGCATCAGCCCGTGGCGGCCGATCGGGGAGGTGCCGGATCCGGACGCACTGGTCGCCCTGGCCCAGCGGCTGCTGGCCGCCAACGCCCGCCGCATCGGGCACATCACCACCGGCATCATGCAGCGCGGCCAGGAGCACTGGGTCTACGGCCGGGGCGGCCGCCCGTGCCGCCGGTGCGGGACCCCGGTCCGGCGCGCCGACCAGGGCGCGGAGCCGGAGGCCCGGATCACCTTCTGGTGCCCGCACTGCCAGCCCTGGTAAGGCCGGCCTGGCCCGCTAAGCCCGCCCAGGACCTAAAAGGACAACTCGCCTGGCGGCGGCCCCCGGCCGCCAGGCGAGTTGTCCTGCGACGCGCGGTCCTACGCGTCCCGCTTCAGGAAGACGAACGCCCCCGCGATGATCGCGATCACCGCGTAGGCAGCGAACACGGCGAACCCGGTCCACGGCGAGAACATGCTCGGCTGGCCCGGCGGCTGGACCGTGGTCCAGATCTGGCTGCCCGCGTTGAACGGGATCCACTTGTCCACGTGGTCCTGCCAGTTCGACGGCAGGAAGTTGATCAGCACGAACAGCACGAACAGCAGCCCGATGGACGCGGTGATCGCCCCCGCGGTGTGCCTCAGCAGCGCGCCCAGGCCGAAGGCCAGCATCCCGCAGACGGCCAGGAACAGCGCGCCGCCGATGACCGCGCGCAGCACGTTGGGATCGCCCAGGGTGACGTTCAGGTGCTTGGAGGACAGGATGGCCTGGCCGATGAAGAACGACACGAACGCCGCGACCAGCCCGGTGACCAGGCTGACCAGGAAGAACACCACGCCCTTGGCCGCGAGCACGGTACCCCGCCGCGGCTGCACGGTCAGTGAGCTGCGGATCATCCCGGTCGAGTACTCGGAGGTGATGGTCAGGGCCCCGAGCACCGTGATGATGAGCTGGCCCAGGATCAGGCCGGCCAGGCTTCGCTGGGTCGCGTCGAAGAACGGCCCGTGGTGATCACCGCGCGAGACCGCGCCCACGCAGGCCAGGGTGCCAATCCCGATCGTGATCACGACCAGGGTGATGAGTGTCCAGTAAGTGGACCGGACCGAGCGGATCTTCGTGAACTCCGAGCGGAGCGCGCCGGGGAACCCGGCCCGGCCGGACGGCGCGGCCCCCAGGGCCGGCGCGGAACTGCCCGGCAGCTGTGTCGTCGTGGCCATGTCAGAGCACCTCTCCTGAGGTCACCGGCTGGGCAGTACCGGGGGCGGCAGGCCCGCCGGGGCCGGATCCGCCGATGTCGGCAGTGGCGTGGAACTCCACGCTGGACGCGGTAAGTTCCATGAACGCCTGCTCCAGCGAGGCGTGTGCCTGGGCCAGCTCGTGCAGCCGGATGCCGCGCTCGAAGGCCAGGTCCCCGATCTGGTCCGGGGCCAGGCCCTGGACCACGAACGCGCCGTCCGGGGCGTCGGTGACGTGGCCGCCGGCCAGCGCGACCACGCTGCGCAGGTCGTCGGCCGCAGGCGTGCGGACCCGGACCGTCTGCACCGAGTTACGGGCGATGAATTCGGCCACGGTGCAGTCGGCGATGAGCCGCCCCCGCCCGATGACCAGGAGATGATCCGCTGTGTTCTCCATCTCCGACATGAGGTGGCTGGACACGAACACGGTCCGGCCCTCCGCGGCGAGCGCCTTCATCAGGTTCCTGATCCACAGGATTCCCTCGGGGTCCAGACCGTTGACCGGCTCGTCGAACATGAGGATGGCCGGGTCGCCGAGCAGCGCCCCGGCGATGCCGAGACGCTGGCCCATGCCGAGGGAGAATCCCTTGGACCGCTTGCGGGCCACGTCGCTGAGGCCGACCAGGTCGAGCACCTCATCGACGCGGCGCGCAGGCAGGTTGTTGGTCTGGGCCAGGCAGAGCAGATGGTTGTAGGCGCTGCGGCCGCCGTGCATCGCCTTGGCGTCCAGTAGCGCGCCCACCTCCCGCATCGGCTGGGCCAGCTCGCGGAAATCCTGGCCGTGCACGGTGACGCTGCCCTTGGTGGGGCGGTCCAGCCCCAGGATGAGCCGCATGGTGGTGGTCTTCCCCGCCCCGTTGGGGCCCAGGAAGCCAGTGATCCGGCCTGGCTCCACAGTGAACGTCAGGTGGTCTACGGCCACCTTGTCCCCGTACCGCTTGGTGAGGCTGCGCGCCTCAATCATCGACGTTTCCCTTCTGCGCCCGGGCCTGCTGTCGCCGGCCTCGCAGCCAAGTCTCCCGGGCCGGGCGGTCCCGGCACATCGGCCACGCGGGCGATCCGTATCCCCCTGTGGGTGGATGGGCCGGCTCAGCCCAGGGGCGGGCAGCCGATTCGGGCGGAAGGGGCGTTCAGCCTGACGAGTCGCTGAAGTGCAGGGCGCTGAGCGGCGGGCTCACCATCTCCGCGGTGACCTGGTCCGCCGACCAGGCGGCCGCGCATAGCGCGCGCAGCCCGTCCATGGTGTCCCCGGAGCCGTCCAGGGCCAGCGGCTCCCCGGCCCCGGCGTAGCGCGCCGTCCACCGCGCCGCAGCGGAACGTGGTGCCGTCACCGTCGACCGCGGGATGCCGCTCCAGCAGGCCGGACAGGTCCGCGGCCAGGTAGGTGGGCCGCTGCCGGGGCCGGCCAGCAGCACGTCCTCCGGCCGGGTCACCCCGGTGAACACCAGCAGGCTGTCCGCCCCGGCACGCACGGCGCCCTCGATGTCGGTGTCCAGCCGGTCCCCCACGATGAGCGGGCGGCGGGCTCCGGTGCGGGCGACCGCCTCGGCGTGCAGCGGCGGTTCCGGCTTCCCGGCCACCACCGGCTGCTGGCCGGTCGCATGCACGATCACCTGGGCGAGCGAGCCGTTGCCCGGCTGGCGGCCACGGGCGGTGGGCATCGTCGCGTCGGCGTTGGAGGCGACGAACCAGGCCCCGGCGGCGACGGCGAGTGCCCCTTCACAGAGCAGCGGGTAGCCGATGCCAGGGGCGTAGCCCTGGACCACCGCGGCCGGCTTGTCCAGCGCCACCGTCACCGGGCGGAACCCGCGGTCCCGGACCGCGATGCGCAGCCCGTTGCCGCCCACCACCAGTACCGCGGCACCGGGCTCCAGCCGCCCGGCCAGCAGGGTGGCCACGGCCTGGGCTGAGGTCACCACATCGGAGGCGACCGCGGGCACGCCGAAGCTGACGATCTGCGCAGCGATGGCCGACGGGGTCCGCGAGGAGTTGTTCGTCACGAAGGCCAGCCGCATCCCGTCCTCGGCCGCCTTGGCCAGTGCCTCCGGAGCCCCGGGAACCGCCGAGGGCCCCAGGTAGACGACACCGTCCAGGTCGAGCAAGGCCACGTCGTAGTCCTGGCTGAGTGGCCCGGCGCTCCCCCGCAGCAGGCCCGGCTCGGGCCAGGCTCTCCTGGGCCTGGCCCGGCTGTTGCTGGCCATTCCGGGCTTGGCTCGCAGCGGTCACCGGCGGCTCATCCCGTCGTCGCCGCCGGCCGACGGGCTGCCCGCCGCCTCCGACCGCGCCTTGAGCGTGGCCCGGACGCCGCGCAGGGCGTCGGTGTAGTGCCGCAGTTCGGGCCGCATGGCCGCGGCCAGCGCGAGGTGCTCTGCGGCGGCGGACGGGTTCCCGTCCCGGGCCAGCGCCAGGCCGAGGCCGAAATGCGCGTAGTCGTCGCTGGGGCTGGCTTCCACGATCTGCCGGAAGGTGCGCGCCGCGGCCGCGTACCGGCGGGCGCCGAACTGGGCACGGGCCAGCGCCTCCAGCACGCTGCGGGCCCCGGGCTCGGCTTCCGCGGCGCGTTCCAGCAACTGGGCGGCGGCGGCGGCGCTGCCCCGGCCGAGCAGCTCGAGGCCCCGCTGGTACCAGGTGTATGCGTCACCATGCGGGGCCTGAGAGTCATCACGCGACTGCGGATTTTCCTCCGGGCGGGAATCCTGGCCGCCCAGCGGTGCTTCTGTCATATGTGCAGATCCTTCCGTCCGGCGAGGAACCAGCGGTGAGCGGACCAGCCGGACTCACGCTCGCGCCCTTCCGTGGTGTCCGTTATGCCCAGGAACGGGTGAGCGGACTCGCAGCGGTCACCTCTCCACCGTACGACGTCATCGGCCGGGAGAGCGTGCAGCATCTGCGGGACGCGGACCCGCACAACGTGGTCCGGCTGATCCTGCCCCCGGAGGAGCCGGGCCAGCCCGGCGGGGAGTACCAGGAGGCGGCCCGCCTGCTCGCTGCCTGGCAGGCCGAGGGGATCCTCGTCACCGAGGACCACCCGGCCCTGTACGTGTACCAGCAGCGGATGCCGCCGGCCGGGGCGGACGGCGGGCTGGTGCAGCGCGGGCTGATCGGCGCGGTCCAGCTCACCCGGCCGGAGCAGCGGATCGTGCTCCCGCACGAGGACGTGATGCCCGGCCCGGTCCTCGGCCAGCGCCGGCTGATGGAAGCCACCCAGGCCAACCTGGAGCCGATCTTCCTGCTGTATGACGGGGGCCCGGGGGCGGTGGCGACCCGGCTCACCGACGAGGCAGCGGCGGGCAGCCCGCCGCTGCTCCGCACCCGGACCAGTGACGGCATCGAGCACACGCTATGGGCGCTGACCGACCTGGCCGCCCACGCGGCGATCGCGGCTGACCTGGCGCCGCGCCAGGCCCTCATCGCCGACGGCAATCACCGCTACGCGGCTTACCTGGGCATGCAGGCCGACCGGCGGGCCGCCGGCGACGGCCCCGGCCCGTGGGACTACGGCCTCGCCCTGCTGGTGGACGCGACCGCGTACCCGCCGGAGATCGGCGCGATCCACCGGGTGATCCCCGGCCTGCCCGCTGCGGAGGCAGTGGAGCGGGCCAAGGCGGCGTTCACCGTCCGGCCGATCCCCGGTGGCTCCGGCGGCCTGCCGGCCGCGCTGGACCTGCTGGCCGCGGCGGGCCGGGACGGGGCCGCCTTCCTGGTGGCCGGGCAGGGCCAGTTGCACCTGCTCAGCGACCCGGACCCGGTGCAGGCCGAGGCGGCCATGCCGGGCGGCCGTTCCGCGGCGTGGCGCGCGCTGTCCACCGCGGTCCTGCAGGAACTGCTGATCCGCACGCTGTGGGGCATCCGCGACGACGAGCAGACCGTGCAGGTGGTGCACCACGACGCCGCCCGGGCCCTGCGGCGGGCCGCCGAGCCTCCCGCGGGCACCGCGGTGCTGGTCAACGCGGTGACGGCCGCGGATGTCTACGCGGTGGCCGCCGAGGGCGAGCGGCTGCCCCGCAAGTCCACCTCGTTCGCGCCGAAGCCACGAACCGGCCTGATCCTCCGGTCCCTGGCCGCCGCGCCCCGCTAGCCGCCGCGCCAGCAGGCCGTCCCGCGGGGCGACGGGCTACCCGCTGCGCCGGACGTACAGGCCGAAGACCCCGCGGACCGGCGCGAAGTTGCGGTTGAGGTACTGGGTGATCGCCGCCGTGTTCCACGGGATCCGCTTGTAGGACATGGGCGACAGCCACACGTACTGCGCCCCGCGCAGCGCGGACAGCCACAGGGCCCGGACCGACGCCACCCGCCCGGCGCCGGTGGTGGCGTTGAGCCCGTGCGACAGCGAGTAGTCGCTGCCGACCCCGTCCACGATCGGCACGCACCCGGGCCGCGCGGCGAGGAATCTGTTCGCGGCGATCGTGTAGGACGCCTGGTCGGTGAGGACGCACGCGCCAGGCGGGACGATCCGCTTGACCTCCCGCACCATGCGGGTCCCGCAGGCCGGCCCGGAACTGGTCTGCGAACCTGGCGGCCGCAGGGTGCTCTCGTAGTGCGCCTGGAGTCCGGTGAGCACCACCAGCACCGCCCCGGCCACCACGCAGGCGTACCGGGCGGGCCGCCGAGCCGGGCGGGGCGGCCCGTCCGGGCCCGCGGCGGCGGAGTGCCGGGCCCGCCCGGGCTGCCCTGGGGCGGGCCCCAGCGCGCCGACCAGCCGGGCCACCGGCAGCGCGACCGCCAGGGCCAGGAATGGGGTCAGGAACGCGGCATAGTGATAGTAGAAGTCGGCGGGCCACAGGAAGGCGATGACGGTCACCGCCCCGGTGGCCAGCGCGAACTGCTCCAGCACCGGCGGCGGCTGCCGGGTCAGCCGCCAGGCGGCCAGCGAGCTGCCCAGGATCAGCGCGACGAGGGCCAGCGTGATGATCCCCACGACCGCGGTGGCCGGGCTGGTGAAGTCCGATAGCCCGGCCATCTGGGCCAGCCGGTAGCTGAGCGGGATTCGCACCGAGTCGATCCGGACCAACTGGGCGACGATCACGCTGCGGTAGAAGGCGCCCGGCGCCAGCGCCGCGAACGGCAGCACGGGAATGACGAAGCCGGCCGCGACACCCGCCAGGTACCGGGCGGCCCGCCGCAGCGGCCTGGCGATGAGCAGCAGGACCAGGATGACCGCCACCGGGAGGATGGCCCAGACCTTGACCGCGCCGGCCACGCCGAACGCGGCGCCGCCCCAGATCAGCCGCCACCGGGAGCTGGTCAGCCGGTCCCTGTCGAACACCGCCAGCGTCCCGAGCAGGCAGAACAGCACCAGCCAGGGCTCCAGCAGCACCGTGTGCGCAGCGTTGATGCTGTCCGGGAAGACAGCGAGGATCCCGCAGGTCAGGATGACGGCGAGCAGCCCGCGGTGGCGGACCAGCAGGCCGCCCAGGCCGGCCGCGGCCCCGCCAGCCACCGCGGTGAGGATCCGCGCCACGCCCATCCCCCACGCGGTGCCCATGCTCTTGGTCAGCACCGCGACGGGGGCCATCAGCAGGGTGATGCCCGGGGGCTGCACGATGATGAAGTCCCGGTAGGGCAGGTAACCGTGGACCAGCAGGATCGCGCTGCCGAAATCCGTCCCGTCGTCGTACTCAGTCACGCCCAGCAGGTACTGCGGGCGGGTCAGCTGGTAGAGCCGCAGGCCGATGGCAAGGAGGGTAGCCAGGACGATGACCACCTTCACCGGCCCTGGCCGCTCCCAGCGATCCACCCGGCCGGGGCCGGCTGGCGCGACACGCGGCCCGGCAGCAGGCATTCTCACTGGTTATCCGCTCACCTGTTGGTTGCTTCGCACGTTTCCGACAATCCCGGTCAGGCACTGGGCCCCAGTCGCGAACGCAGGGCCGCAAGCAACCGAGATCATCCCCAGGGTCGCCGCCTGCCATGCCCTATATGGGCACGAACGATTCGTCTTGGCGAATATTACTCCCGCCGCATGACGGCCGTGCCCAGCTGCCGGAACCGGTCCCGGGCTGGCAAACAGTGGCGTGGCGGCGGCACGGCACCATCTGGGATCATGGTCGCATGCAGACGGCCGAGAGCGGCAGGCAGGACCCGGGCATTACCGATCTCGGCTGCGGAGTGTACGAGATCGATACCAAGATGGCCGGCTACCCGGGGATCACCGCGGGATACCTGATCCTCAGTGACCGGCCGTGCCTGGTGGAGACGGGGACCGCGCCGTCGGCGCCGGTGGTGCGCGACGCGCTGGCCGCCCTGGGGATCGGCCCCGCGGACCTGGCCACCGTGGTGGTGACGCACATCCATCTCGACCATGCCGGCGGGGCCGGCGACGTGGCCGCCCTGTACCCGGGGGCTGAGGTGGTGGTGCACGAGCGCGGGGCCCGGCACCTGGCTGACCCGTCCCGGCTGATGGCCAGCGCCCGCCAGGTCTACGGCACCGCCCTGGACCGGCTGTTCGGCACGATGCGCGCCACGCCGGCCGAGCGGATCCGGGCCGTCGGGGACCGCGGCACGGTGGATCTCGGCGGCGGCCGGAGGCTGGAGAGCCACTACTCGCCGGGGCACGCCAAGCACCACGTCGGGCTGATCGACACGGTGAGCGGTGACCTGTACGTGGGCGACGCGGCCGGAGTCTACATCCCCGAGACGGGCGACCTGCGCCCGGCCACGCCACCACCGGATTTCGACCTGGAGACCGCACTCGGCTCGCTGCGCATCTTCGCCGCCCTGGCCCCGCAGCGCCTGCTGTTCAGCCACTACGGCCCGGTGCCGGACGTGCAGCAGACGCTGGAGCGGTCGGCAGAAGAGATCAACCTGTGGGTGGCGGAGACGCGCCGGGCGCACGGCGCCGGCCTGGACCTCGACCACGCGGTGGCCATGGTTCACGAGCGGACCAGGCAGCGTTATGCGGCCTTCGGGCCGGACGCGGACCCGGCCGTGGCGGCCAGATTCGAGGCGGTCAGCGGCACGGCTTCCAGCGTGGCGGGCATCATGCACTGGCTCGACCGGGAAAACCCCAGTTCCTGAACGGCCTGTCCGCGGCAGTCCCGCCAGCCCGCCAATCCGCCCGGTGGCACCGCCAGGGCCGGCCCGCGTGGCGCCGTCCCGCTAGCGACCATTAGGACCGCTAGGCGGGTGCGGAGTGGTCCGGATTCGCGCCGTCCGCGCCGTTTGCGGCGTCGTCCGGCCCGGCCGCGCCTGCGGCCTGCCTGCCCGCGGGCCGCCCGTCCTCGGCACCCGTGGCGTCGAATTCGGCTGCGGAGTCGTCCTCGAACTCGTCCTCGAGGTCATCGTCGAACTCCTCGTCGAGATCCTCTTCGAGGTCGTCGATCATCACCTCGCCGAGCGCGTCGAACCGCTCTTCGGCATCGGTCTGCCCGTCCCGGTCTGCCCCGGCGGACCGGGCGAACCAGGCGCGTGCCTCCTCGGTACGCCCGGCGTCCAGCAGCGCGTCCGCATAGGCGTAGAACAGCCGGGCGGACCAGGACCGGATCCGGCGGTCGGTGAGCTCAGGGACCTGCAGCGTGACGACGGCCGCCTCGGGCAGCCCCTGGTCACGGCGGATACCCGACTCGACGATCCGCAGCTCGATCTGGGTCTCCCGGTCCAGGTTCCCCGTGGTCCCGCTGGTCAGCGCGAGCGCGCGGTCGGGCCGCCCCAGGGCGCGTTCCGAATCGGCCATCATCGGCAGGTAACTGGCCCGCCCGGTGAGCCGCCGGGCCGCGCGCAGTTCGGTGAGCGCGTCGGCCCAGTGCCCGGCCCGGTAGGCCGCGATCCCGGCGGTCTCCCGGACGAGGCCGACCCGGGCAGCGAGCCGCCGGGCCTCCAGGGCGTGCTGATACGCGGTCTCCGCGTCCCCGGCCAGTCCTGCGGCGACCAGCCGCCGGGCCACGGCCGACGCCAGGTCACCCGGGAGGGTGCGCAGTTCGGCCGCGGCGGCCGGGTCGAGCTGGTCGGCGGTGATGCCGTCCGGCACCGGCAGCCGCGACCCACCCGTCGCGGATCCGCCCGCCGACGATCTCGGTGCTGGCGGCCGGGACCCGGAGTCCGTCCGGCCGGAGCCTGCTCGGGGCCGCCCCCCGGGACCAGACCGGGCTCCGGCGGAACCAGGCCGCCCGGAGCCGGACCGTGCAGCACCGGACCATGCCGCGCCAGATCGCGGAGCAGCACCAGATCGCGGGGCACCGGGCCGCGCAGCACCCGACCGCGCAGCACCCGACCGCGCAGCACTGGTACCAGGCCGGATCGGAGCCGAGCCAGGCCGCCCAGAGCCGGACCGCGCGGCACCGGATCCTGCACTGGTACCAGGCCGGGCCGCAGCCGGGCGTCGTCGTGCTCCCTCGTTCTGGGATGGACGCCGACCCGCAGGCTCCGTGTCACTCCCGGGACGGCCCCGGTACTGCCCCGCCCGGGGACCTGGGCCTGGCGGGGTCCTGCGGCTGTCCTCTCGCGTCCCGCGTGGCCGCTCATCTCCGCCGGTGCCGCGCCGACCCGCGCCGCCAGCCCAGCCGGAGCCATCGCCCCGGGCCGGGCTCCCAGTCCGGGCCGATGCGCCAGTCCGGGCGGAGCCGCCAGTCCGGGCCGATGCGCCAGTCCGGGCGGAGCCGCCAGTCCGGGCCGATCCGCTGGTCCAGCCGGACCCACTGGTCCGTCCCGCGCCGCTGGGCCGTCCCGACGTGCCGGGTCGCGCCGGGGTGCCATCCCGCCCGGCACCCGCCGCTGCCCGGCTCGTGCCACCGGCACCGGCGCGTCCAGCTCCGCGCGAACCTCCCGGCGCTCCGCCGCTACCAGCCCGGTCGGTCCCGCGGCTGGCGCCGCTCCGGCCCGTGCCACCGGATCTCCCAGCACCCGCCGGGCCGCTGCCTGCACCGGACCGGCCTGCACCGGACCGGCCTGCACCAGACCGGCCTGCACCAGACCGGCCTGCACCGGCGCCGCCGGCGCGATCGGCGCCACCGCTACGGCCGCTTCGCGGACGCTGCTCCCCTGCCACGTTCTCCTCCATACCTGCCTGTCGGCGCGACCCTGATGCCGCCCGCTGTCCGCCTGGCCGTCCCGGCCACGGCACCACCGGGTGGCACGTCCTGCGGCCTCGCCGCCAGTCCATGCTGCGCGCACACAGTGTTTCAGACCGCGCCCTGGATTCAGACTGCGCCCGCTTTTCCGGTAACGCCTGTGTTTCACGTAACGCCCGGGATTCGGCCCCGGCCCGCTTCTGGGCACCGGCCTGGGTCCCGGTGATGAGTTCCGGACAACGCAGTTGAGGCCGTCCCCCGCAGGGGACGGCCTCAACTGAAGATGTCCGGCGGCGTCCTACTCTCCCACGCGGTCTCCCACGCAGTACCATCGGCGCTGAAGGGCTTAACTTCCGGGTTCGGAATGGAACCGGGTGTTTCCCCTTCGCCATGGCCACCGAAACTCTATGGAGATGTGGGGCCCGCACCACGGGCACGACCTAAATCGCCACCCGGGCACGGAACCGACCGCAGCTCGGGAACCGCACAGTGGACGCGAAACACATTGAGTGTAGAAGCCAAGCCACTCGGCCTATTAGTACCGGTCAGCTCCACGCCTTGCGACGCTTCCACCTCCGGCCTATCAACCCAGTCGTCTAGCTGGGGGCCTTACCGGGTTAACCCCGAGGGAGACCTCATCTTGATGCGAGCTTCCCGCTTAGATGCTTTCAGCGGTTATCCCTTCCGAACGTAGCCAACCAGCCGTGCTCTTGGCAGAACAACTGGCACACCAGAGGTTCGTCCGTCCCGGTCCTCTCGTACTAGGGACAGCCCATCTCAAGTCTCCTGCGCGCGCAGCGGATAGGGACCGAACTGTCTCACGACGTTCTAAACCCAGCTCGCGTACCGCTTTAATGGGCGAACAGCCCAACCCTTGGGACCTGCTCCAGCCCCAGGATGCGACGAGCCGACATCGAGGTGCCAAACCATCCCGTCGATATGGACTCTTGGGGAAGATCAGCCTGTTATCCCCGGGGTACCTTTTAGCCGTTAAGCGACGGCGCTTCCACATGCCACCGCCGGATCACTAGTCCCAGCTTTCGCTCCTGCTCGACATGTCTGTCTCACAGTCAAGCACCCTTGTGCACTTACACTCGACACCTGATTGCCAACCAGGCTGAGGGTACCTTTGGGCGCCTCCGTTACCTTTTGGGAGGCAACCGCCCCAGTTAAACTACCCACCAGACACTGTCCCTGATCCGGATCACGGACCCAGGTTAGACATCCAGAACGACCAGAGTGGTATTTCACCAATGACTCCACGAGAACTGGCGTCCCCGCTTCACAGTCTCCCACCTATCCTACACAAGACGTCCCAAACACCAATGTCAAGCTGCAGTGAAGGTCCCGGGGTCTTTCCGTCCTGCTGCGCGTAACGAGCATCTTTACTCGTAGTGCAATTTCGCCGGGTCTGTGGTTGAGACAGTGGGAAAGTCGTTACGCCATTCGTGCAGGTCGGAACTTACCCGACAAGGAATTTCGCTACCTTAGGATGGTTATAGTTACCACCGCCGTTTACCGGCGCTTAAGTTCAGAGCTTCGCAGCCTAAGCTACTAACCCTTCCCCTTAACGTTCCGGCACCGGGCAGGCGTCAGTCCGTATACGTCGTCTTGCGACTTAGCACGGACCTGTGTTTTTAGTAAACAGTCGCTTTCCCCTGCTATCTGCGACCGCACCCAGCTCAGAGGGCAAGCCTCTTCACCAGACGCGGCTCCCCTTCTCCCAAAGTTACGGGGACAATTTGCCTAGTTCCTTAACCACAGTTCACCCGATCGCCTTGGTATTCTCTACCTGACCACCTGAGTCGGTTTGGGGTACGGGCCGCCTATATGCTCGCTGCGAGGTTTTTCTTGGCAGCATGGGATTACTCACTTCGCCTAAGTCGGCTCGGCATCAGGTCTCAGGCACATGGTGCGCGGATTTGCCTACGCACCGCCCTACACCCTTACTCCGGGACAACCATCGCCCGGTAGAGCTACCCTCCTGCGTCACCCCTACAGCTTGCCTACTACCGGTCTGGATCGCTTCCGCTATCGGATCACCCGAAGGATCCCCGACGTTGGTTGCTTAGCATCGCCAGGTTCGGCATGGGCGCATATAAGCGGGTACGGGAATATCAACCCGTTGTCCATCGACTACGCCTGTCGGCCTCGCCTTAGGTCCCGACTTACCCTGGGCGGATTAGCCTGCCCCAGGAACCCTTGGTCATTCGGCGGAGGGGTTTCTCACCCCTCTTTCGCTACTCATGCCTGCATTCTCACTCGAGTAGCGTCCACGGCTGGATCACTCCGCCGCTTCTCTCGCTACCCGACGCTCCCCTACCCATCCGCACACCTGGACCCTAAAAGACTCCGGCGGCCACAGTAAAGACAGCCACGGCCGAAACCGCGACGGTCTAAACCGCCATCCACCTTTGCCACAAAAGGGCCGGGTTATCGCGCGAATGCCACAGCTTCGGCGGTGTGCTTGAGCCCCGCTAAATTGTCGGCGCAGAATCACTTGACCAGTGAGCTATTACGCACTCTTTCAAGGGTGGCTGCTTCTAAGCCAACCTCCTGGTTGTCTGAGCAACTCTACATCCTTTCCCACTTAGCACACGCTTAGGGGCCTTAGCTGGTGATCTGGGTTGTTTCCCTCTCGACTACGAACCTTATCGCCCGCAGTCTCACTGCCACGCTCTCACTTGCCGGCATTCGGAGTTTGGCTGACTTCGGTAAGCTTGTGGGCCCCCTAGGCCATCCAGTAGCTCTACCTCCGGTAAGAAACACGTGACGCTGCACCTAAATGCATTTCGGGGAGAACCAGCTATCACGGAGTTTGATTGGCCTTTCACCCCTACCCACAGGTCATCCCCCAGGTTTTCAACCCTGGTGGGTTCGGTCCTCCACGCGGTCTTACCCGCGCTTCAACCTGCCCATGGGTAGATCACTCCGCTTCGGGTCTATAGCATGCGACTGAGACGCCCTATTAAGACTTGCTTTCGCTACGGCTCCCCCACACGGGTTAACCTTGCCACATACCATAACTCGCAGGCTCATTCTTCAAAAGGCACGCGGTCACTTCACGTCAGCCCGAAGGCCGACACGCTCCCACGGCTTGTAGGCGCACGGTTTCAGGTACTATTTCACGACCCCTCACCGGGGCACTTTTCACCTTTCCCTCACGGTACTTGTGCACTATCGGTCACCAGGGAGTATTTAGGCTTAGGAGGTGGTCCTCCCAGATTCACACGGAATTTCTCGGGCTCCGTGCTACTTGGGATACCGTCCGGAAGTCGCTTCAGTTTCACCTACGGGGGTGTCACCCTCTATGCCGACGTTTTCCAACGTCTTCGACTACCAAAGCGATTTCTTACTTCCTGCCGGGTCAGCAGCTCCGGCTGGACGGTCCCGCTACCCCGATCACGCAACGCCTGCTGGCTATGGCACGTGATCGGTTTGGCCTATTCCCTTTTCGCTCACCACTACTCAGGGAATCGCGGTTGCTTTCTCTTCCTGTGGGTACTGAGATGTTTCACTTCCCCACGTTACCTCCACCTGCCCTATGTGTTCAGGCAGGGGCGACGGGTCATTACACCCGCCAGGTTTCCCCATTCGGAAATCCCCGGATCGAAGTCTGGTTGCCGACTCCCCGGGGCTTATCGCAGGCTCCTACGTCCTTCTTCGGCTCCTGGTGCCAAGGCATCCACCGTGCGCCCTTAATAACTTGGCAACTACTGATGTGATGCTCGCGTCCACTGTGCAGTTCTCAAGATACGGGCGGTCCCGGCGCCTCACCCCGTCTCCAGGGGAGGCCAACCGGTCCATTGAAGGACAAGACGCTAAGCGCCCGTTCCCTCAGGACCCAACAGCGTGCTCGGCCTGTGCAACCCCCATGGTCAGCGTTCCTCCCGCAAGCGGGTGTACTAGCTGCCCGGGCCGCTGCCCAGACCGAATAACCAGTGCTCCACTAATGAGCTACCACCTCGGAACACGCGTCCGAGTTGTGGCTCTGGACGCCCTTCCGGCCAAAACCGGAGAGCGCCAGGTGCTCCTTAGAAAGGAGGTGATCCAGCCGCACCTTCCGGTACGGCTACCTTGTTACGACTTCGTCCCAATCGCCGGCCCCACCTTCGACGGCTCCCTCCCTTGCGGGTTAGGCCACCGGCTTCGGGTGTTGCTAACTTTCGTGACGTGACGGGCGGTGTGTACAAGGCCCGGGAACGTATTCACCGCAGCGTTGCTGATCTGCGATTACTAGCGACTCCGACTTCATGGGGTCGAGTTGCAGACCCCAATCCGAACTGAGACCGGCTTTTTGAGATTCGCTCCACCTTGCGGTTTCGCAGCCCTCTGTACCGGCCATTGTAGCATGTTTGCAGCCCAAGACATAAGGGGCATGATGACTTGACGTCATCCCCACCTTCCTCCGAGTTGACCCCGGCAGTCTCCTATGAGTCCCCGGCATTATCCGCTGGCAACATAGAACGAGGGTTGCGCTCGTTGCGGGACTTAACCCAACATCTCACGACACGAGCTGACGACAGCCATGCACCACCTGTGCAGGGCCCTTACGGACACCATGTCTCCACGGCTTTTCCCTGCATGTCAAACCTTGGTAAGGTTCTTCGCGTTGCGTCGAATTAAGCAACATGCTCCGCCGCTTGTGCGGGCCCCCGTCAATTCCTTTGAGTTTTAGCCTTGCGGCCGTACTCCCCAGGCGGGGCGCTTAATGCGTTAGCTGCGGCACGGAATCCGTGGAAGGACCCCACACCTAGCGCCCAACGTTTACAGCGTGGACTACCAGGGTATCTAATCCTGTTCGCTCCCCACGCTTTCGCTCCTCAGCGTCAGGTAAGGCCCAGAGAACCGCCTTCGCCACCGGTGTTCCTCCCGATATCTGCGCATTTCACCGCTACACCGGGAATTCCATTCTCCCCTACCTACCTCTAGTCTGCCCGTATCCACTGCAAGGCCAGGGTTAAGCCCTAGCTTTTCACAGCGGACGTGACAGTCCGCCTACGAGCTCTTTACGCCCAATAATTCCGGACAACGCTTGCGCCCTACGTGTTACCGCGGCTGCTGGCACGTAGTTAGCCGGCGCTTCTTCTGCAGGTACCGTCACTTTCGCTTCGTCCCTGCTGAAAGGGGTTTACAACCCGAAGGCCTTCATCCCCCACGCGGCGTTGCTGCGTCAGGCTTTCGCCCATTGCGCAAGATTCCCCACTGCTGCCTCCCGTAGGAGTCTGGGCCGTGTCTCAGTCCCAGTGTGGCCGGTCGCCCTCTCAGGCCGGCTACCCGTCGTCGCCTTGGTAGGCCGTTACCCCACCAACTAGCTGATAGGCCGCGAGTCCATCCCTAGCCGAAATTCTTTCCACACCAGCAGATGTCGGCCGGTGTCTTATTCGGTATTAATTCCGGTTTCCCGGAGCTATCCCGAAGCTAAGGGCAGGTTGCTCACGTGTTACTCACCCGTTCGCCGCTCGAGTACCCCGAAGGGCCTTTCCGCTCGACTTGCATGTGTTAAGCACGCCGCCAGCGTTCGTCCTGAGCCAGGATCAAACTCTCCGTTGATGTCTATATGCAACCGCTGATCTGGGGTAACACCGCAAAACGGTGCGAGCCAGAAGTGCAGCGGGAGCTGACATAAAGAGTGCCTTGCCCGGGCGGCCGAAGCCGTCCATGAAGGCGATCTTGGCAATTCCGTAGTGAGACCTGGACCGTTACCGGCCAGACCCCACTGACGGGGGTTGTGCATGTGCACTGGCTTTTAGCACGCTGTTGAGTTCTCAAGGAGCGGACGCGCACCCTCACTCGGCTTTCGCCTTGTTCGGGGGCAACCCTTCTAACTTACCTGCAGATCCCCGGGCTGTCAAGTCCCTATTTCTAGGTTTTCGGCTTGACCCTGCGACCTGCGCCAGGCTCAGCATACCTGCGGTTCGGGACCACCCGTGACCGAGCTCCGTCCCGCAAGCAGTTGATCGGCTTAGCCGGTCTACTTGCTGGGCCCCTTCGGGAGCCGGCCCGCCAGCGGCGTTCCGTTTCCCTCGGCGCAGGAGAAACACTAGGGAGCAAAGCGGTTTCCGTCAAATCGGAGCTTCCCCCGCCGGTCACCGCTGAGTCACCTCGCGTTGACCTGCGGCGCTGCCCGCCCCAGGGGCCCACGACGGGCCCCAGTGCGCCCCTCGGCGGCCTGCATCGACCTGATTTGTGAGTTTGACAACATCCATACCGGGGAAAAGCTGTGGCCGTCCAGGACAGCGTCACTCCTGTCAGTCCGCTTTGTCAGCCCCACCAGCCATGCTTCCGCGGGCCCGGTCTCCCCCAGCTGGGCACCGTCATGGCCAGACATGGATGGGAGTTTGAGGTAACCAGGACTGCACCAGACCCCCAACCATGCGACGGGGGCTGGGGTGGTAGCGGGCGCAGCCTCCGCAGCCTGCCGGGCGAGGCGGGCGGGAGAGCCCGAGGGACCTTTGGGGGGCGGGGTGGCCAGGCGGTCAGGTGATCAGGCCGGGACGAGGCGGATGCCGCCCACGGTGCGCTTGCCGCGCCGCAGCACCAGGAACTGGCCATGCAGCAGGTCCGCGCGGTCAGGCCGGGCGTCCTCGGCGGTCACCTTCCGGTTGTTGAGGTACGCACCGCCCTCGTTGATGACCCGGCGGGCGGCGGACTTGCTGGTCACGAGCCCGGTGGCCGCCATCAGGTCGGCCACGAGAGGCAACTCGCCGCCCTCCCTCAGCGGCACCGGGGCGGACGGGATCTCCGCCAGCGCGGCCGCCAGCGTCTTCTCGTCCAGTTCCGCCAGCTCCCCCTGGCCGAACAGGGCGTGGCTGGCCGCGATGGCCTTCTCGGTCTCCCCCTGGCCGTGCACCAGTTCCGTGACCTCCACGGCCAGGACCCGCTGCGCCATCCGGGCGGCCGGCTTGTCCCGGATCTCCTGCTCCAGCGCCTCGATCTCCTCCCGGGAGCGGAACGTGAACACCCGAAGCAGGCCGGGCACTTCTTCGTCGGTGCGGTTCAGCCAGAACTGGTAGAACGCGTACGGGCTCATCAGGTCGGGGCTGATCCAGATGGCCCCGCCCTCGGTCTTGCCGTACTTGGTGCCGTCCGGCTTGGTGATCAGCGGCGTGGCCAGCGCATGGACCGTAGCGCCCTCCACCCGCCTGATCAGGTCCACCCCCGCCACCAGGTTGCCCCACTGGTCGCTGCCGCCTAGCTGCAGGAGGCAGTCGTACCGCCGGTGCAGCTCCAGGAAGTCGTTGGCCTGCAGGATCTGGTAGCTGAACTCGGTGTAGCTGATCCCGCCGGCCTCCAGCCGGGCCTTGACCGACTCCCGGCTGAGCATCTGGTTGACCGGGAAGTGCTTGCCGATGTCGCGGAGGAACTCCAGCGCGGACAGCAGCTCGGTCCAGTCCAGGTTGCTGACCACCAGCGCACCGGTCGGCCCGGGGCCGAAGTCCAGGAACCGCGACACCTCGCCCCGGATCCGGCCCACCCAGTCGGCGACCACCTCGCGGGGGTTGAGCACCCGCTCGGCCGACTTCCCGCTGGGATCCCCGATCAGCCCGGTGGCCCCGCCGACCAGTGCGATCGGCCGGTGCCCGGCCAGCTGCAGACGGCGCAGCGTGAGCAGCTGGACGAGGTTGCCGATGTGCAGCCCGGGGGCGGTGGGATCGAATCCGACGTACACCGTGACCGGGCCAGCGTCGAGCGCCTTGCGCAGCTCGTCGGGATCGGTGGACAGCGCGATCAGCCCGCGCCAGGTCAGCTCGTCGAGGATGTCGGTCACCGGCCCATCGTGCCACCTTCGCCGGCCGGAGGTGAAACTGCTTTCGGCCGGTTCCGAGGCACGTGCGGGCGGTAGGCGGACACCGTGGGGTCGCCGGTCAGCCAGAATCGCCAGGGCCGGTCGGCGGCGCTGCTCACCCCGACCCGGGGCCCGCAGCTGACCGTAAGCAGCGGGCTGGCCGGCGGGCCGACATCCGTGGCGGGCAGCCCCGGCCGGATGCGCAACGGGGATCCCGGATCACACACATCCGCGCCGTCCTGGGCCCGGTCGATGCCCAGCGCCTGGCAGAGCCGGGCCGGGCCCCGGGCCAGGTCGCGCTCGGCCACACCCGGCGCGCCGCCACCCGCCCGGCCCGCCGCGGGCCGGCCCGAGGTGGGGAGGCCCGAGGCCGGGAGGCCCGCGGCCGGTCGCCGGGAAGCCCGGCGCTCCGCCGCCAGCGGGGCCCCCTCGATCACCCGGCCCGCCCGGAGCAGCACCGCGGTCGCCGTGCCGGCCGGCCCGCAGACCAGGTTGACGCAGAAGTGCATGCCATAGGTGAAGTACACGTAGGCGTGCCCGGGCGGGCCGAACATCACCGCGTTCCGCACGGTCCGCCCCCGGTAGGCGTGCGACGCCGGGTCGGCGGTCCCCTCGTACGCCTCCACCTCGGTCAGCTGCACCGCCACCCGGCCCTGCGCGGTGTCGTGCTCCAGCACGCAGCCGAGCAGCTCCGCCGCCACCTGGAGCGAGGAACCGGCGAAGAACCCGCGCGGGAGCACCGGACTGGTCAGCGGGCCGCCCAGGCGGCGTGCTCGTCCACCTCCGCGCGGAGCGCGGCCAACTGCTCGGCGACCCGGTCCGGGGCGGTGCCCCCGGGGGCCTTCCGTGCCGCCAGCGCGCCCCGGACGGAGAGCACGTCGCGGATGTCAGGGGTCAGGTGCTCAGAGATCTTGGCCAGGTCCTCGTCGCTGACGTCGGGCAGGTCGCAGTCATTGACCTGGCACCACACGACCAGGTGGCCGACCACCTCGTGCGCGTCGCGGAACGGGACGCCCCGCCGGACCAGCAGTTCCGCCAGGTCGGTAGCAAGCGCGAACCCGGTGCTGGCTCCGCGCGAGAGGCGGTCAGCATGAACGTGCAGGGTGGCGACGAGGCCGGCCAGCGCGGGCAGGACCAGCAGCAGCGTGTCCACCGCGTCGAAGACCGGCTCCTTGTCCTCCTGCAGGTCCCGGTTGTAAGTCAGCGGCAGGCCCTTGAGCGTGGTGAGCAGGCCGGTGAGGCCGCCGATGAGGCGGCCGGCCTTGCCCCGGGCCAGCTCGGCGACATCCGGGTTCTTCTTCTGCGGCATGATCGAGGAGCCGGTCGCGTAGGCGTCGTCGATCTCGATCCAGCTGAACTCAGAGGTTGCCCACAGCACGATCTCCTCACCCAGCCGGGACAAGTGCACCCCGAGCAGGGCGGCCGCGAAGCAGAACTCAGCCGCGAAGTCCCGGTCGCTCACCGCGTCCATGGAATTCGGTGCGGCGCGGTCGAAGCCGAGTTCCGCCGCCACGGCCTCCGGGTCCAGCGGCAGCGACGAGCCGGCCAGCGCGCCCGCGCCGAGCGGGCACACCGCGGCGCGCTTGTCCCAGTCGCGGAGCCGGCTGACGTCCCGGGCCAGCGCCTGGGCGTGGGC
Source organism: uncultured Actinomycetes bacterium (assembly GCA_963829725.1). Classification (GTDB taxonomy): domain Bacteria; phylum Actinomycetota; class Actinomycetes; order Streptosporangiales; family Streptosporangiaceae; genus RYN-230. The sequence continues at coordinate 575,700 of CAWHJW010000010.1, forward strand.
CAGCAGCTGGTGCCCGAACACCACCGGCTGGGCGTGCTGCAGGTGGGTCATGCCGGGCGCGGGGGTGTGCACGTGCTGCTCCGCCTGGGCGAGCAGGGCGGTCTCCAGCTCGGCTACCCGCGACGCCACCCGGCGGGCGTGATCGCGCAGGTACATTCGCAGGTCGGTGGCGACCTGGTCGTTCCGGCTGCGGCCGGCCCGGAGCTTGCCGCCCAGCGCGCCGACCCGTTCCAGCAGCCCGCGTTCCAGGGCGGTGTGCACGTCCTCGTCCGCGACCGTGGGCCGGAACCGGCCGGCCTGGCACGCCTCGTCCAGGTTGACCAGCGCGGCCAGCAGGCGGGCCGCCTCCTCGTCGGTGAGCAGTCCGGCCCGGTGCAGCACCCGGGCGTGCGCCCGGGAGGCCAGCAGGTCGTAGGGGGCCAGCCGCCAATCGAACTGGACGCTCACCGACAGCCGGGCCAGGGCCTCCGCGGGACTGGACCCGAACCGGCCGCCCCACAGCCGGGTCGGCGTGCGCTCCTCCTCTGTCACCAGGTTCCTTCCCTCGTGCTCCGGTGCTGCTCGGAATGCCGATGCTGCCTCGGAATGGTAGTGCGGTGCCGCCGGACGGCGGCACCGCACTCGGTTCATCGTGGCCGGGTTCCGGCCGCCGGGCGGCCGTCGCCGCCGGGAGGCCGCGCCCCGGAGAAGAGGCCGTGCCCCGGAGAATGGGTCAGCCTGCCGTGCGGCCGTCCCGCATCGCGGCGATCTTGCTGGGCAGGCCCCAGAGCTCCACGAACCCCTTGGCCAGCGACTGGTCGAAGGTGTCGCCGGTGTCGTAGGTGGCCAGCTTGTAGTCATACAGGGAGACCGGGCTGCGCCGGCCGGTCACCACGGCCCGGCCGCCGTGCAGCCTGAGCCGGATGTCGCCGGTGACGTGCTTGGAAGCCTCGGCGATGAACACGTCCAGGGCCTGCTTGAGCGGGGAGAACCACAGCCCGTCGTAGACCAGCTCGGTCCACCGCTGCTCCGCCTGGCGCTTGAACCGGGCCAGGTCCCGCTCCACGCAGACGTTTTCCAGTTCCTGGTGCGCGGTGATCAGCGCGATGGCGGCGGGCGCCTCGTAGACCTCCCGGCTCTTGATCCCGACCAGCCGGTCCTCCACCATGTCCAGTCGTCCGACACCCTGCGCCCCGGCCCGCTCGTTGAGCTCGGTGACCAGCTCCAGCGGGGTCAGCTGCCGCCCGTCGATGGCGACCGGGATGCCCTCGGCGAAGGTGAGCACCAGCTCGTCCGGGTCACGCGGCACCGACGGGTCGGCGGTGTAGTCGTACACGTCCTCGATGGGGGCGTTCCAGATGTCCTCCAGGAACCCGGTCTCCACCGCCCGGCCCCACAGGTTCTGGTCGATGGAGTACGGGGACCGCGAGGTCACGTCGATGGGCAGGCCCCGCTCCTCGGCGAAGGCGATCGCCTTGTCCCGGGTCATGCCGGAGTCGCGGACCGGCGCCAGCACGCTGACCTCGGGCGCGACGGCGGCCAGCCCGACCTCGAACCGGACCTGGTCGTTGCCCTTGCCGGTGCAGCCGTGCGCCACCACGCTGGCGCCGTGCTGGCGGGCCACCCGGGCCAGGTGACTGACGATCAGCGGCCGGGACAGCGCGGAGACGAGCGGGTAGCGGTCCATGTACAGGGCGTTGGCCCGCAGCGCCGGCATGCAGTACCCGGCGGCGTACTCGGCCCGCAGGTCGGCCACCTCGGCCTCGGCGGCGCCGCAGGCCAGGGCCCGCTCCCGGATCACGCCCAGGTCCTCGCCGCCCTGGCCGACGTCCACCGCCAGGGCGATCACCTCGGCGCCGGTCTGCTCGGCGATCCAGCCGATGGCAACCGAGGTGTCCAGGCCGCCCGAGTATGCCAGTACTACGCGCTGCGTCATCATGTGTCCCTTGGGTCGATGGGGCCCGGGGGCGCCCCCCGGGGGGTTGGGTAATCAGGGCCGGCCACCGCGGAAGTCAGCATGGCTAAGGTCCTCCGCTCGGCCAGCCGGAGCAGGGCACGCGCCACGTCATCGCCGCCGTCCGGGGCGCGCGCGATGACCAGCACGGTGTCGTCACCGGCCACGGTGCCGAGGATCGACAGCCAGGCGGCATGGTCGAGCGCCGAGGCCAGGAACTGCGCCGCCCCCGCGGGGGTGCGCAGCACCACCAGGTTGGCGCTGGCTTCCGCGCTGAGCAGGAACTCGGCCGCGATGCGGGCCAGCCGGCCCGCGGGCTCCCGGTCCTGCAGGCCCCCGGCCGCGGCCGGCAGGCCCCGGCCCCGGGCGGCCAGCGGCCCGAGGCCGACGCGGACGCCCGCGGGCACCGCCAACCGGCCGGGCCGCTCCGCCCCGGGGCCGCCCGGCAGCGCGCCGGCCAGCCCGCCGGGCCGGGACCCGGGACCACCCGGCTCCCCGGGCAGCGCGTAGACCAGCGCCCCGTCCGGGCCGCGCAGCCGGACCGCGCCCAACTCGTCGAGGTCGCGGGACAGGGTGGCCTGGGTGACCTTCACCCCCCGCTGGGCGAGCAGTTCGGCGAGTTCCTCCTGGGACCGGACCGCGGCCTGGGCGAGGATGCCGCTGATCTGCGCCTGGCGGGCGGTCTTGGTGACCGGGCTGACGGGGTTCACCGTGACCCGTCCAGCAGCCAGGTGAGCAGCGCCTTCTGCGCGTGCAGCCGGTTCTCCGCCTCGTCCCAGACCACGCTGCGCGGGCCGTCCAGCACGCCGGCGGTGATCTCCTCGCCGCGGTGCGCGGGCAGGCAGTGCAGCACCACGCAGCCCGGCGCGGCCAGCACCAGCTTCTCCTCGTCGAGCTGGAACGGCCGCAGGGCCGCGATCCGCTGCGTCTCCTGGCCTTCCTGCCCCATCGAGGTCCACACGTCGGTGGCCAGCACGTCGGCGTCCGCGCAGGCCGCCTTGACGTCGCCGGTCACCTCGGCGGAGCCGCCGGTGGCCGCCGCGATGGCCGTCGCGCCGGCCAGCACCGCCGGGTCGGGGCGGTAGGCCGCCGGGGCGGCGATCCGCACGTGCAGCCCGGCGGTGGCCCCGCCGAGCAGGTAGGAGTGCGCCATGTTGCCCGCGCCGTCGCCGAGGAAGGCCAGCGTCAGGCCGGCCAAGTGGCCGTGCGCCTCCCGGATCGTCTGCAGGTCGGCCAGCACCTGGCAGGGGTGGAATTGGTCGGTGAGGGCGTTGATCACCGGCACGCTGCCCGCCGCGGCCATCTCCGCCACCCGGCCCTGGCCGGACGTGCGCCACACGATCGCGGCCACCTGCCGGCTCAGCACCCGGGCGGTGTCCCCGACCGGCTCACCCCGGCCCAGCTGGGACGTCTGGGCGTCGATGAGCAGCGGCTGGCCGCCCAGTTCGGCCACGCCGACGGTGAAGGAGATCCTGGTCCGGGTGGACGGCTTGTCGAACAGCAGCGCGACGGTGCGCGGCCCGGCCAGCGGCCGGTAGCCGAACCGGTCGGCCTTCATGGCGTCGGCCAGGTCCAGCACCGCGGCCTGCTCGGCCGGGCTGAGGTCGTCGTCGCGCAGGAAGTGACGGGTCATCGCGGGCCTCCGGGTGCGGCGGGGACGGCCTCCGGCTGCGCGGCCGCCGCGTCGAGGATGGCGGGCAGGGCCGCGAGGAACGCACCGGCGTCGTCGGCGCCGGTGATGAGCGGCGGCGCCAGCCGCACGGCGTCCGGCTGCACCGCGTTGACCAGGAACCCGGCGTCGCGGGCGGTGGCCTCGACGCGGGCGGCGGCCGGGGCGGTGAGCACCGCAGCCAGCCACAGGCCCCGGCCGCGGACCCCGGCCAGCAGCGGGTGGCTGGCCTGGGCCAGCCCGTCGGCGAGCTGCCCGCCGACGGCGGCCGCGCGGGCCAGCAGGCCGTCGGCGTCGATGGTGTCGAGCACGGCGAGCGCGGCCGCGCAGGCCACCGGGTTGCCGCCGAACGTGCTGCCGTGGTCGCCCTTGCGCAGCGCGGTGGCAGCGGCGCCGAACCCGATGCAGGCGCCGATCGGCAGCCCGCCGCCCAGCCCCTTGGCCAGGGTGAGCACGTCCGGCCGGACCCCGTCGGCCTGGTGCGCGAACCAGTGGCCGGTGCGCCCGATGCCGCTCTGGATCTCGTCCAGCACCAGCAGCGCGCCGGCCGCGTCGCAGGCCGCGCGGGCCGCGGCCAGGTAGCCCGCGGGCGGCGGCTCCACGCCGCCCTCGCCGAGGGCCGGCTCCAGCACGACCGCCGCGCAGTCCTCGCGCACCGCCTCGCGCAGCGCGGCCGCGTCCCCGTAGGGCACGAACCGCACGTCAAACCCGAAGGGCCCGAACGGCTCCCTGATGGAACTCTTGCCGGTCAGCGCCAGGGCCCCCATGGTGCGGCCGTGGAACCCGCGCTCCGCGGCGACGAACATCGGACGGCCGGGGCCCTGGTGGCGGCGCACCAGCTTGAGCGCGGCCTCGTTGGCCTCGGTACCGGAGTTGGCGAAGAAGACCCGGGCGGCGCCGGCCGCGCCGAGCAGCCCGAGCAGCCGTTCCGCGAGCGCGACCTCGGTCTCGTGCAGGTACAGGTTGGAGGTGTGGGCCAGCCGGGCCACCTGCGCGCAGACCGCCTCGACCAGGGCCGGGTGGGCGTGCCCCAGCGAGCTGACCGCGATGCCGGCCACCAGGTCGGTGTACTCGCGGCCGTCGGCGTCCCAGACCCGGCAGCCCTGGCCGTGGGTGAGCGCCAGCGGGGGGAGCCCGTAGTTGCCCATCAGCGCGGCCTCGAACCGCGCCTGCAGCCGCTGGCTCGCGCTCACCGCTGCCCTCCCCGGGCCGGATGCTTGTGATCATGGCCTAGGTGTCGTTCCAGCGACACCAATCTCATGATCAGGACTGGGCGGAGCGGAGAGCGGCTCATTGCTGGGCCCCGTCCGGGACGACCATGGTGCCGATGCCGGAGTCCGTGAAGATCTCCAGCAGCACCGCGTGCCGCAGTCGGCCGTCGAGCACGTGCGCCTGGGGCACCCCGCCGCGGACCGCGCGCAGGCAGGCTTCCATCTTCGGGATCATGCCCGAGCTCAGCCCGGGCAGCAGGTCCTCCAGCTCGGTGGCGCTCAGCAGGCTGATCACCTCCTGCCCGGCGGCGCCCTGGGGGCCGCGCCAGTTGGCGTACAGCCCCTCCACGTCGGTCAGCATGACCAGCTTGGCCGCGTCCAGCGCGACGGCAAGCGCGGCGGCGGCCGTGTCGGCGTTCACGTTGTAGACCTCGCCGTCCTCGCCGCGGGCCACGCTGGACACCACCGGCACCCGGCCGTCCCGGATCAGCGCGAGGACGGCGCCGGGATCGACCATGTCGATCTCGCCGACCAGGCCGAGATCGACCGGCTCACCGTCCACCACCGCGCCGCGGCGCACCGCGGTGAACATGTTGGCGTCCTCCCCGGACAGGCCGACGGCGAACGGCCCGTGCCGGTTGATGAGCCCGACCAGGTCCCGGTTGACCTGGCCGGTGAGCACCATCCGGACCACGTCCATGGTCTCGGCGGAGGTCACCCGCAGCCCCGCCTTGAACGTGCTCGGCACGCCGAGCCGGTCCAGGTGCGCGGAAATCTGCGGGCCGCCGCCGTGCACGATCACCGGCCGCAGGCCGGCGTGCCGCAGGAACACCACGTCCTGGGCGAAGGCGACCCGCAGGTCGTCCTCGGTCATGGCGTTCCCGCCGTACTTGATCACCACGGTCTGGCCGTGGAACCGGCTCAGCCAGGGCAGCGCCTCGATGAGCGTGGCCGCCTTGGCCAGGGCCAGGTCCGCATTGTCGCGTTCGGGGGGCAGCGGGGTCACGGCGGTCGTCATGTCGAGTACGCCGAGTTCTCGTGCACGTACGCGTCGGTCAGGTCGGTGGTGCGGATCGTGGCCGCGTGCGGGCCCGCGGACAGGTCGACGATGATCGTGACGTGCCGCGCGCTCAGGTCCACCTTGGACCGGTCGTCGCCGGCGCAGCCATTCCGGCAGACCCAGACGCCGTTGATGGCCACGCTGAGCCGCTCCGGCTCGAACTCCGCGTCGGTGGTGCCGACGGCGGACAGCACCCGGCCCCAGTTCGGGTCCTCGCCGGCGATGGCGCACTTGAGCAGGTTGGAGCGGGCCACGGCACGGCCCGCGGTGACCGCGTCCTGCTCGCTGGCCGCGCCGACTACCTCCACCGCGATCAGCTTGCTCGCGCCCTCGGCGTCGGCCTGCAGCTGCCGGGTCAGGTCGGCACAGACGTCGGTCAGGGCGGCGGCGAAGGAGCCTGGGTCGGGAGCGTGCCCGGACGCCCCGCTGGCCAGCAGCAGCACGGTGTCGTTGGTGGACATGCAGCCGTCGGTGTCCAGCCGGTCGAAGGTGACCCGGGTGGCCTCGCGCAGCGCGCCGTCCAGCTCCACGGGGGTCAGGTCCGCGTCGGTGGTGAGCACGCAGAGCATGGTGGCCAGGGCCGGAGCGAGCATGCCGGCGCCCTTGGCCATGCCGCCGATGGTGTAGCTGTCGGCCCGGTGGAACGCGATCTTGCTGACCGTGTCGGTGGTCCTGATCGCGTCGGCGGCCGTGGTCCCGCCGCTGCGGGACGCCTCGGCCAGGGCCGCGTCCAGCCCGCGGAGCAGGATGTCCATGGGCAGCCGCTCTCCGATCAGGCCGGTTGAGCAGACCGCGATCTCGCCGGCCGACTCGGGTTCCCCGCCGGGCTGCTCGCCGAGCGCCTGCGCCAGCCGCTCGGCGGTGGCGTGGGTGTCGGTGAAGCCCAGCGGACCGGTGCAGGCGTTGGCCCCACCGGAGTTGAGGGCCACCGCGCGGACCCGGCCGCCGCGCAACACCTGCTGCGTCCACAGGACCGGGGCCGCCTTCACCCGGTTCCGGGTGAACACCGCGGCCGCGGCCTGGGCTGGCCCGTCGTTGAGCACCACGGCGACATCGCGCTCGCCGGATGACTTGAGGCCGGCCGCGACCCCGGCCGCGCGGAAGCCGAGCGGCGCGGTCACGCTCATGGCCTGCTTCCCGGCGTCGAGGCGCTCCCCGGCGCCGGGGCGAGGGGGGATTTCATGGGGCGACTCCGTTGGCAGACAGGCCCGCGGTCTCCGGCAGGCCGAGCATCAGGTTGGCGATCTGGACCGCCTGCCCGGCCGCGCCCTTGACCAGGTTGTCCAGCACGGCGACCACCACGGCGCGCCCGGCATGATCATCGGCGGCCGCCTGGAGGTGCACGGCGTTGGATCCGGCGGTGGCCGCGGTGCTGGGCCAGTGCCCCTCGGGCAGCAGGTGGACGAAGGGCTCGTCGCCGTAGGCGGCCGCGAGCACCTCGCGGGGGCCGGGCGCGCCGGGCGCCCGCGAGGCGAGCCGCGCGGTGCAGGTGGCCAGGATGCCGCGCGGCATGGGGGCGAGCAGCGGGGTGAAGGACACGGCCGCGGGCCGTCCGGCCGCCACGGCGAAGGCCTGCTCGATCTCAGGGGTGTGCCGGTGCACGCCGCCCACCTGGTAGGCGGACACCGCGCCCATCACCTCGCTGGCCAATAGGGACTCGGTGGGCGTACGGCCCGCGCCGGAGGTTCCGGACGCGGACACCGCGACGATGTCCGCGGACTCGGCGAGGCCCGCGGCCAGCAGCGGGGCCAGGGCGAGGATGACCGCGGTGGCATGGCAGCCGGGGGCGGCGACCCGCCGGGCCGCCCGGATCTGGTCGCGGGCGCCGGGCAGCTCGGGCAGGCCGTAGACCCATTGCCCGGGATGGGACGTTCGGTAATAGGCGGCCCAGGCGGACGGGTCGGCGAGGCGGAAGGTCGCGCTGAGATCGACGACCGCAGTCTCGGCCGGGAGGCCGGCCGCTACCGTGGCGGACTCGCCGTGCGGGAGGGCGAGGAATACCAGGTCAGCCGAGGCCAGCAGGGCCGGGTTGGTCTCCTCGAAGGCCCGCCCGGCCAGGCTGGCCAGGTGCGGGTGGACCGCGCTGACCGCGGCGCCGGCCTTGGTCCTGGCGGTCACCGGGCCCAGTTCGAGGTCGGGGTGCGCGGCAATCAGCCGCAGCAACTCTCCCCCGGCGTAGCCGCTGGCACCGGCCACCGCCACCCGGACTCCCATCCGATCCTCCTCGTGCTTGCCGTCATGGGACTCCGGCAGCCCCCCCGCGGCTGCCCGCGCGGGCCGCCAGCAGCCGGACCTTCGACCCACGCAAAATTATGCATTGCCCTGACTACTTATGCAAGGAAGGTTCCGCCGTCCCGCGACCGGGCAGGGCCCGCACGCCCACTTCGCCAGCACGTCGAACGGGCGCGCTCGGGGGCGCGTCCGACACGGGGAGCCGGCGTCGGAGGGCAGGCGCGATAACGGCATGATGAGGGGCGCCGAAAGGAGCCCCCTCATGCGCCGTTGCTCGCCCTGGCCCGCCGGCGCGGCTTTCCCCGCGGCCCTGGCCCTGGCCCTGATCACGGGGTGCAGTGCGCAGGGCACCGCCCAGTCCCCGTCCGCCTCGCCGTCAACGGCGTCCGCCATGCCCGCCGCCACCGGGCGGCCGTGCGGCACCGGCCGGACCGCGGCCGGGGTCCCGGTCCTGGTGGAGATCGCCCGCGGCCCGGTCGCCTGCCCGGCCGCGATGACCCTGGAACGGGCCTACGCCGCCGCCCTGGTCTCGGGTAAGGCGCCCGGTAACGGCGGCGGCGGGCCAGTCGTGGTGCGGGGCTGGGTATGCACCGGCTTCAACACCCCGGAGATCCTGCGCACCGGCGACGCGTCGGAATGCACGAAGGGCACGACGAAGATCCTGGCCGTGCTGCCCAGCCCGTCCGCCTCGCCAGCCTCCTGAGCGGGCTAAGCGCGCCGTCCGCCTGCGTTACCGCTCACCCGACCGGACGTCTCCGGTCGGGTGACGGCGCTGACCGTCGCGGTGTCGGTCACCATCCAGACCTGGTTACGCCCGGCGTTCTTGGCCTGGTACAGGGCGCGGTCCGCCCCGGCCAGCAGATCGGTGAGCTGGTTGCCGGTGGTGGGATCCCAGTTCAGGCCGAGTGCGGCCACCCCGATCGAGACGGTAACCTGGAGGGGTTCGGCGTCCGGCGTGTCATTCATGCTGATCGGCATGGCCGCGATGTGCTTCCGCACCCGCTCCGCGATCCGCCGGGCATCCGCGGCACTTGTCTGCGGTAGGAGCAAAGCGAACTCCTCGCCGCCGAAGCGCCCGGCCAGATCATAATCGCGCAAGTAGATCCGGAACGTGTGTGCTATAGCTCGGAGAGCCCTGTCACCAGCCAGGTGACCGTGCAGGTCATTGACCAGTTTGAAGTGGTCAACGTCGATCAGCACCAGCGCCAGCGGGGTACGTGTACGAACAGCGCGGGCGACCTCGGACGCGGCCTCGCGTTCCCAGGTTCCGGCGTTGAGCAGGCCCGTCTTGGTATCGATACGAGTCGCGTTGACCAGCTGAGCATGCCGCACAGAGCGCTGCAGCAGGGTGACGAACGGGAACGCGAAGAGGATCGTGAGAGGGCTGACGGCGATGCCGAGAGTGACCAGGACAGCGACGCACAGCTCAGCCACGTCATTCTGCACCCGCTCCCGGGCCAGCAGGATGTCCCTGACCCGCAGGCAAGGGTCCGTGGCCTTGATCGCGGGGAGCACCAGGGCCTGGTTGGTCAACCACTGCACGACGCCCGCGGCCGCCACCGCCACCAGCCACAGCGAGACCCGGCTATGAGCACTTGGCAGCACGGTTCCCAGGGACGGCAGGCCCTCATGGAAGAGGACCGATGCCAGGCCATAGGACAGCCCGATGGCGGCGCTCGAGAACAATCTCTTGTGCAGAGCGATCCGCCGGACCCGCCACTGGGACAGCGTGTACTGCACGAAGGGGGCCAGCAGCGCGAATACGGGGGGCAGCAGGATCGCGATCGGCAGTTCCCAGACTGCGTAGACGTCCTTGATGACGCCGGCATTCTCGCCGCTTCGCTTGGTGAGCTCGACAGTGGCGGCAATGCACGCCAGCAGAGCGCCGTACAGCAGGAGGTCATGCGTGGTCAGATGCACCGTGCTCGCGCCCACGCCGACCGCGGCCAGGTAGCCGGATGTCACTACCACGATCAAGGCGATCAGCCAGCGGGGCAGCTCCCACAGCGGCCAGGAGCGGACATGCTGCAGCCCGGCACGCACACGTTTGCAAGAGCCGCCAGGCCGCACGCAATCCTCCTTACCGGACAAGCGCCCTCTCATCGGTGGCCAGCTGTCGCGCGGGGTAAGAGCTTTGCCCCGCATTGTCACAGACGTAGTGTGCCCGCTGTCAAGCCCCCATTACGCCCTGATACCACCTTCGGGGCCTAGGCCGGACATCCGTCGCTCTAGGTTACCCGCCGACTGCAAAGCACCGGGCCAGGGGTCCCGAAAGCCTTCAGGAAGTACTGCATCTTGCGCTTCCGCACGTGGGACCGTAATGCGTGGTATGCACCTGAACGTCCTAACTGACCTACTAAGTAGGCCTAGTTTCGGCTCACCGGAAAGGAGCCCCTCGTGCGCAACACCGCCTGGGGATGATCCCACCGCCACCCGACCACCACCAGCCAGGAAGGAACCCGCCATGCGCAACACCGCCTGGGGCTGACCCCACCGCCACCCGACCACCACCAGCCAGGAAGGAACCCGCCATGCGCAACACCGCCTGGGGCTGACCCCACCGCCACCCGACCACCACCAGCCAGGAAGGAACCCGCCATGCGCAACACCGCCTGGGGCTGACCCCACCGCCACCCGACCACCACCAGCCAGGAAGGAACCCGCCATGCGCAACACCGCCTGGGGCTGACCCCACCGCCACCCGACCACCACCAGCCAGGAAGGAACCCGCCATGCGCAACACCGCCTGGGGCTGACCCCACCGCCACCCGACCACCACCAGCCAGGAAGGAACCCCTCATGCGCAACACCGCCTGGGGCTGACCCCACCGCCACCACGAACCGGCCCGCGGGGCCGCAAGCTACCTCGGTGCCCAGCCGCCTGCCCGACGCAGCAGGAGCACTGCCAGCGCAGCGATCACGCCGGTCACGCCAGTCACGGCGATGACGGTGCTCGGTGCGTAGTGCTGTGCGGCCGCGCCGGCAGCGATCATGGCAATGCCTTGGCCGAGGTTCATGCCTCCCTGCGCGATGCCGAACGCCTGGCTGCGCTGGCCGCTGGGGACCGCGCTGACGAATGCCGCGTTGGCGGCCAGCTGATAGCAGTCGAACAAGCCACTCAACGCCAGGATGAGCAGCGCAGCGGGTAGCGGCGGGTGCAGTGCGAACAGGATCAGCACGGCACAGCTGAGCCCGGCCAGGCGGCTCATCCAGCGCAGCCGCTGCAGCGGCCCGACCAGCCGCCCGAACGCCACCGCCCCCACGGAGGCCCCCAGGGCCGCGGCGGCCAGGAGCAGGCCGACCGCCACATCCCCACCACCCAGGGACCGGCTGAGCGGGACCGCGATCCCCTCCGGGACGTTGTAGAACGCGGACAGCCAGCCGAAGAGCATGGGGATGAGCAGCGCCGGCGTGGCGAACACGAGCCGGAGGACGGCCCTCAGCCCGCCGGCCTGGCCTCCCCGCGCCGCCGGGCCCTTCCCCACCGCCGGCCCTTCCCCGGCCGCCACAGCGCCCGTGCCGCCCCCGGCGGGGACCGGCCTGGACCGGGACGCCGACCGGGCGCGTACCCACAGCCGGGTGATCACCGCCGACAGGATGAAGGTGGCCGCGTCGACGATGAGGGACGTGCGGACCCCGAAGAAGGCGACCAGCGCCCCGCCGACGGCAAACCCCAGTACCTGGGCAAACTGCAAGGTGGTGAGCGTGATGGCGGTGCCCAGCACGTAGCTGTCACCGGGCAGGATGTCGGGGTAGATCGCGGCCCGGGCCGAGGTGAACGGCGCGCCGGTCAAGGTGGCCAGGAACAGCAGTGCCACCAGCACCCCGACCGGCATTCCCGGCAGCGCCATGACCGCCACGATCAGCGCCCGGATCAGGTCGCAGGCGATCATCACCTGCCGCCGGGGGCGCCGGTCGGCGATGCCGGACAGGAGCAGCCCGCCGGCGAAGGTCGGCACGATGCTGGCGGCGAACGCGATCGCGGCCAGCAGGGAGGAGCCGGTCTGGTCGAATACCAGCAGGGTGACCGCGACCCGGGCCAGCTGGTCGCCGGCCACCGACAGCACCTGGGCGACCCACAGAGCGGTGAACTCGCGGACCCCGAATACCTGGGCAAACGTAGACCGGTGCGGCGGAGCAGTGGCGGGCTCAGCCGGCTGGCCGCCACACGTCCGCGGTGAGATCTCCGGATCCCGGCTGACGATACGCTCCTCCCTCACGCCCCGTGAGACACATTGAGTGACTAACGAGCCGCGGAGCGGCAGAGCCAGGTCCGGCCGTATCCCGCTCGAGTTGGCCGGCTGACCGGGGCCGCGCCGCGGGGTTAAGCATCGCCCCATCTGATCACGATGAGTAATCACCCGTATGCCTCTTGTATGAACGCTACCGACACATACGATTGCGGATCGCAGGGCGTTGTCAAGAAGAGCGCTTCCCAAAACAGGGGCGGGCGCTTCCCCGGCCCGGGACCGCGCTGGCTGCGGCCCCGCTGGCTGGCTGCGGTCCCGCCGCAGCCAGCCAGCCAGCCAGCACGAGACCCTCAGGCTGGGCCCCGCAGCACCGCGCCGACCCGGCGCCCAGCTTCGGCGACCGCGGCGTCGCGAGCTGCGGTGGTCTCCTCGACGGTCAGCGTGCGGTCCGGGGCGCGGAACCTCAGCGTGTAGGCGAGCGACTTCCGCCCCTCGCCGGCCTGCTCGCCGGTGTAGACGTCGAACAGCCGGACCTCTTCCAGCAGGCCCGGCTCGTCGCTGCCGCGCACCCCGGCCACCAGGGCCGCCTCCACCTCGGCCGCCGGGACGGCCTGGGGCACCAGCAGGGCGACGTCCTGGGTGGCCGGCGGGTACCCGGAGATGGCCGGGGCCTCGACCGGGCCGAGGGCGTCAGCGGCGGCCTCGATGGCGGACAGGTCGAGTTCCATCGCGGCGGTCCGGGCGGGCAGCCCGAAGGCCGTGATGACCCGGGGGTGCAGCTCACCGGCGTGCCCGGCCAGCCACTGCTCGCCGTCGCCCGTCTGGAGGAACAGCGCGGCACACCGGCCCGGATGCCACGGCACCGTCTGGTCGGCGCGGATCTCGAACTTCACCCGGCTGTCCCGCAGCACCGTCCGGGCGGCCTCGATGGCGTCCTGCCAGCTGGCCAGGCGGCCCGGGCCCCACCAGCCGGGCAGTTCCCGGTCGCCGGTCAGCACGGCCGCGATGTGCTGCGGCTGGCTGGGCAGCGCGGCTTCCAGCTCAGCCACCTCCCGCACGGTGGGGCCGCGGTCGGTGCGCAGGATCGGAGCCGTCCGCGGGCCGCCCGGCTGGGCCAGGAACACCCGGCCCGCCTCGAACAGCCCCACGTCGCCGAAGCCGCGGCCCAGGTTGCGCAGCAGCACCCGGAACAGGCCGGGCAGCAGCATGGTGCGCAGCAGCGGCTCGTCGTCGTTGAGCGGGTTGGCGATGACCGGTGCCCGGCGCCGCGGGTCATCCGCGGGCAGCAGCAGCCGGTCGTGGTCGGCGGTGGAGCTGAACGGCTGGCTGAGCACCTCGACGAAGCCCGCCTCGGCCAGCGTGCGGCCGGTGCTGCGGCGCAGCCGCTGCCGGCTGGTCAGGCCCCGGCCCGCCGCAGCCCGGGGCACGGAGACCGGGATGTTCTCGTACCCCTCCAGCCGGATGACCTCTTCGGCCAGGTCCCACAGGTAGCGCAGATCCGGCCGCCAGGACGGTGGCGACACGGCCACCAGCTGCTTGCTGCGGTCGTGCCGGCCATGCTCGGACCGTGCGGCCCGGTGCGGCCCGGTGGTGCCGTTAGCGGCCGCCCCAGCGGCGTCAGCGTCCGGCTCGGCGCGCCCGCCGCTGGCCGCGGACACCACGCACCCCACGTCCTGCAGCCGCTGGACCACGGTGTCCGCGCCGTACACCATCCCGGCCACCTTGTCCGGGTAGTCCACCGCCATGGTGATCGACACCGTGGGCACGTCCACCTGCGCGTGGGTGCAGCCGGGCACGACGGTGCCGCCGCCCAGCTCGGCCAGCAGGGCCACGGCGCGGGCCGTGGCGCGCAGTGGCAGTTCCCGGTCCACCCCGCGCTCGAACCGGTAGGAGGCCTCGCTGAACAGCTTGTGCCGGCGGCTCATCCGGGCCACCCCGCGGGCGTCGAAGTGCGCGGCCTCGATGACGAGGTTGGCGGAAGACCCGGAGATCTCGGTCGCCACCCCGCCCATGGTGCCGGCCAGCGAGATGGCCCCGGATTCATCGGCGATGACGATGTCCTCCGGGTCGAGCTCGCGGACCACGTGGTCGAGGGTCTCCAGCCGCTCCCCCGGCCGGGCCCGGCGCACCACGATCGGGCCGTGCAGCTGGTCCGCGTCAAACGCGTGCAGCGGCTGGCCCAGCTCCAGCATCAGGTAGTTGGTGATGTCCACGGCCAGCGACACCGACCGCATCCCGGCCCGGGCCAGCCGGACCCGCATGGGCAGCGGGGTGGGCGCCGGGCTGAAGCCGCGGACCTCGCGCAGCACGAACCGGTCGCATGCGGCAGGGTCCTCGATGCTGGCCGGGTGCACCTCGGCGGAGACCTGGCTGAGATCGGCGGCCAGCCCGCCGTCGGGCAGCCCGTCGTGGGCCAGGTCACCAAACCGGAGCCCGTAGGAGGTGGCGAGTTCCCTGGCCACCCCGCGGACCGACAGCGCGTAACCGCGGTCCGGGGTCACCGCGATGTCCAGCACGTCGTCGGCCAGGCCCGCGTAGGCCACGAAGTCGGTCCCCAGCGGCGCGTCCGGCGGCAGCACCAGGATCCCGGAATGGTCGTCGCCGATGCCGAGTTCCGCGGCGGAGCAGATCATCCCGTCCGAGACGTGCCCGTAGGTCTTCCGGGCGGTGATCTGGAACCCGCCAGGCAGGTGCGCGCCGGGCAGCGCCAGCGGCACCCGGTCACCGGCCGCGAAATTGGCCGCCCCGCAGATCACGCCGCGCTCCGCAGCGTCATCTGCTGGGCCGGTGCGCACCTGACAGTAGCGGACCGGCTTCTTGAACCCGGTGAGCTCCTCGATCGCGGTGACCTCGGCGACCACGATGCCGTCGATGTCGTGCCCGACCTGCTGCACCGACTCGACCTCCAGGCCGGCCGCGGTGAGCCGCCGGGCCACCTCGGCCGGGTCGGCCGAGGGATCCACCCCGGCCGCGGCGAGCAGCCAGGACAGTGGGGCGCGCATCAGGCCTCCATCCCGAATGCCCGGCTGAACCGGACATCGCCCTCGAGGGTGTCCCGGATGTCGGTCACCCCGTGCCGCACCATGAGGGTGCGCTCGATGCCCAGCCCGAACGCGAAGCCGCTGTAGCGGTCGGGGTCGATGCCGCAGGCGATCAGCACCCGCGGGTTGACCATGCCGCAGCCGGCCAGCTCGAGCCAGCCCTGGGACCGGCACACCCGGCACGGCGGCCCGCCCGGCTTGGTCGAGGTGCCCCGGCAGACGTGGCACTCCATGGACACGTCGGCGGACGGCTCGGTGAACGGGAAATAATCCGGCCGCAGCCGGGTGCGCAGCCCCTCGCCGAACATGGCGTCCACGAACGCGCGGATCGCGCCGCGCAGGTCGGCCATGGTCAGCCCCTCGTCCACGGCCAGGCACTCGATCTGATCGAACACCGGGCTGTGCGTGGCGTCCAGCGCGTCAGCGCGGTAGCAGCGGCCCGGGCTGACCACGTACAGCGGCAGCGGCCGGGTGAGCATGGCCCGGATCTGCACCGGCGAGGTGTGCGTGCGCAGCACCACGCCGGACCGGTCCGTCCCGTCCGGGCCGGCCATGAACAGGGTGTCCTGCATCTCCCGGGCCGGGTGGTCGGGCGGGAAGTTCAGCGCGTCGAAGTTGTACCACTCGGCCTCGACCTCGGGGCCCTCGGCCATCTCGTAGCCCATGGCCACGAACACGTCGGCCAGCCGGTCGCCCACGGTGGTCACCGGGTGCCTGGCGCCGGGCGGCTGCCGGTCCCAGGGCAGCGTGACGTCCACGGCCTCCTCGATGAGGGCCCGCTGGTCCCGCTCGCTCTCCAAGACGGCCTGCCGGGCCGCGATGGCCGCGGCGATCTCTTTCCGGGCCGTGCCGACCCGCTTGCCCGCCTCCGCGCGGGCCTCCGGTGGCAGCGCGCCGATCTCGGCGTTGGCCAGGGCGAGCGGCGAGCGGTCGCCGGTGTGCGCCAGCCGGGCCGCCTTCAGCTCGGCGAGGGTGCCCGCCGCGGCGATGCCAGCGAGCGCGTCGGAACGCATGCGGGAGACCTCCTCGGGTGACAGCATGGTCACCTCCACGGGGTCGTACTGCTTGTTCGGTGCGGACATCATTCTGCTTTCCTGCGGCGATGCGGTCAGGGAGTAGGTCTGCGCGGGCCAGGGTGCCTGCCGGGCCGAACGGCCACCCCGACCCGCAGCCCGGCCCCGGCCCGGGGTGGCAGCCCGGCTGCCACGATCCGGTCGCGGCCGGGGCCGCCTGGGCGGCCCATTGGCCTGGCGACGGGGACGCCCCGGAAGGGGTTCCCGCGGCACCAGTGATCCCGGGGGTCGCCCCCCGGATTAACCCTGCCCGCCAGCTACCCGAAGTCGGGCAGTCCGGCGGGCATGATAAATCGGAACTCGGCGCCGCCGCCGGGCGCGCGCTGCACCGTGATCGACCCGCCGTGCGCCTCGACCAGGCCCTTCACGATGTACAGGCCGAGTCCGGCCCCGCCGCGCCGCTTGGCCCGCCAGAACTGCCGGAAGATGCGCGGCACCAGCTCGGGCGGCACGCCCGGGCCCTCGTCCCGGACGCTGACCGCGACCGCTCCCGCGGTGGCGGCACTGCCTGCCGCCGGGCGGCCGGTTACCCGGGTCCCGGGGCCGTCAGCAGGCTCTACCACGATGGTCACCGTACCAGCACCGTGCCGGACCGCGTTCTCCACCAGGTTGCCGAGGATCTGGTCCACCTTGTCGGCGTCGAGCCAGGTCTCCGGCAGCTCCGGGGCAGCCTCGATGCGGAACCGCTCGGGCTGGTCGCCGGCCGCGACCCGGCCGGCGACGATCTTCTCGGCCCGTTCCGGGATGTCCACCAGCTGCCGGTGGACCTCGATCCGGCCGGCCTCGATCCTGGACACGTCGAGCAGTTCGGTGATCAGCCGGGTGACCCGGTCGGCGTCGGCGTTGACGGTCTCCAGCATGACCCGCTTCTGGTCGTCGGTGAACCGGGTCCACTTAGCCAGCAGGGTCGCGGTGAAGCCCTTGACGCTGGTCAGCGGGGAACGGAGCTCGTGAGCCACAGTGGAGACCAGGTCGGCGCGGCTGCGCTCCAGGCGGACCCGCTGCTGGGTGCCGCGGAAGCTGACCGCGAGCCGCTGCACCGCGCCCGGCCGGGCCGGGCCGGTCCGGTCCAGCCCGGTGCCGGGGAAGCGGGGGGCCCGCACATAGCCGACCGTGACCAGGAACTCGGTGCCGTCGGGCAGGAACAGCGGGTGCTCCGGGTGCCGGGTGCGGGTAGACAGGCCGCCGTACGGGTCGACGCAGGCCCACCAGTCCCGGCCCTCGGCGTCGCGCAGCGGGAGCACCTGCCGCACCCCCCGGCCGAGGGCGTTAAGCGGGGCGGTACCGGTGAGCCGGGCGGCGGCCTGGTTGAACACGACCACCCGGCCGAGATGGTCGGCGATGACCAGGCCGTCCGGCAGGTCGTCGGCGCAGACCAGTCCGCCGGTGGCGACGACCCGGCCCGCGGGAACGCTGGGCAGGGCGGTCACCGCCGGGTCCGGCATGAGCCTGTCCACTTCGGCCGCAGCCTCCGTCCGCCCCTCGAAGTCCGGTTCCGTGAATGACGCAACGTGATCAGACTTTAGCGCCTGTGCAACGCACTACGGCAGTCCCCAGGCCAGCCGTTCGCGGCCTGTCACAGCTCTCCCAGGTTCGCGGCGGTGCTGGCCCGGGGGGGCGACCCCCCGGAACCCCCCGGGATCGCTGGCGCCACGCGACGCCCCTGCGGGGCACCCCCCGTGCTGGCCCGGGGGGGCGACCCCCCGGAACCCCCCGGGATCGCTGGCGCCACGCGACGCCCCTCCGGGGCACCCCCCGGCGCCAGCCAATGGGCGGACGCGTAGAGGCAGACCGCGGCCGCGGCGGCGAGGTTGAGGCTCTCGGCCCGCCCGTAGATGGGCACCGCGATGGACTCGTCCGCGAGGGCCAGCAGGTCCTCGGGCAGGCCCCATGCCTCGTTGCCGAATACCCAGGCGGCGGGCTCCCGGAGCAGCCCGTCCTCGTGCAGGTCATCCAGAGTCCGCGCGGCCCGGCCGTCGGCGGCCAGCACCCGCAGGCCGGCCGAGCGCAGCGCGGCCACCGCGTCGGCGACCGGCAGCCCGGTCACCACCGGCAGGTGGAACAGGCTGCCGGCCGAGGCCCGGACGCACTTGCTGTTGTACGGGTCCACCGAGGAACCGGCGAACAGCACGGCGTCCGCGCCGGCCGCATCCGCGCTGCGCAGCACCGTCCCCGCATTACCCGGATCCCGCACGTTCGCCAGTACCACCACGAGCCGTAGGGGATGGCTGATGACCTCGGCCACGCTGACGTCAATGAAACGGCACACGGCGAGGACGCCCTGGGGGGTGACCGTCTGGGCCAGTTCCGCCATGACCTCGCCGCTGACCGCGTGCACGGCGGCACCCTGGGCGCGGGCGCGCGCGGCCAGGTCAGCGTAGCGGCCCTGCGCCGTCGCGGTGACGAACAACTCCGAGACGACATCGCCGGCCGCCAGTGCCTCGGCCGCCGCCTGCGGGCCCTCGGCCAGGAAGGCCCGGGCCCGCTGGCGGAGCGCCCGCTTGCCCAGCTGCCGGGCCGCCTTCACCCGGGGCGACCGGAGACTGGTCAGCTCGGCGCCTGCTGGCAGCATGCCACCGCCCCCCGGCTGCCGGCCCAGCCTGGTCAGGCCGCCGCGGTGCTGGTGGCCGCGGCGTCCGGGCCGGCCTCGGCCAGCGCCGTCTTGGCCACCTCGACCAGCGCGGAGAAGGCGGCCGGGTCGCTGACCGCGAGCTCGGCCAGCATGCGGCGGTCCACATCCACGTCGGCCAGCCGGAGGCCCTGGATGAACCGGTTGTAGGTGATGCCGTCGGCGCGGGCCGCGGCGTTGATCCGCTGGATCCACAGCCGGCGGAAATTGCCCTTCCGGTCCTTGCGGTCCCGGTAGGCGTACGTCATCGAGTGGAGCACCTGCTCCTTGGCCTTGCGGTACAGCCGGGACCGCTGGCCCCGGTATCCGCTCGCCCGCTCAAGGACGACCCGGCGCTTCTTGTGGGCATTCACAGCCCGCTTCACGCGTGCCATTTCGTTACTCCCTTGAGGCGGGCTGGGCTACTTCCCCAGCAACTTCTTGATCTTGCTCACGTCGGACGGGGCGAGCGTCAGCTCACCGCTGAGCCGCCGGGTCCGCCGGCTCGACTTGTGCTCGAGCAGGTGGTTCTTGTTGGCACGACGGCGGATCACCTTGCCGGTCCCGGTGAGCCGGAACCGCTTGGCGGCACCGCTGTGCGTCTTCATCTTCGGCATGATGGCCGTCGTCTTTCCTGGTCGTGGCGTGCCATGACGGCACCGCCAGCTGAGGGGGCGCCGGTTCCCGGCCCGGGGAACCGGCGCGATGGCGAGCTGAGCGCGGCGGGAGGCCTGGTCAGCCGCCTGCCTGCCCGCCAGCCTCGGGGGCAGCCTGGCCGCTGGGCTGGCTGCCGCTGGGCTGGTTGCCGCCGGGCGGGGCCGGGGGACGACGCGGACGCGGCACCGGGCGGGCGGTGGCGGTCTCGTCCTCCGCCTCCCTGGCTGCGGCCGCAGCTATCCGGGTGTCACTCTTCTTGCGGTGCGGTCCGATCACCATGATCATGTTCCGGCCGTCCTGCTTGGGCTGGGCTTCCACGAAGCCCAGCTCCTCGACGTCGCCGGCCAGCCGCTGCAGCAGCCGGAACCCGAGCTCCGGCCGGGACTGCTCGCGGCCGCGGAACATGATGGTCACCTTGACTTTGTCGCCCTGCTTGAGGAACCGCTCAACGTGACCCTTCTTGGTCCCGTAGTCGTGCGGGTCGATCTTCGGCCGGAGCTTGATCTCCTTGATGACCGTCTGCGCCTGGTTCTTGCGCGACTCCCGGGCCTTCAGCGCGGACTCGTACTTGAATTTGCCGTAGTCCATCAGCTTGCAGACCGGGGGGCGTGCCGTCGGCGCGACCTCCACCAGGTCGAGATCCGCTTCCTGGGCCAGCCGGAGCGCGTCGTTCAGGGCGACGATGCCGACCTGCTCGCCGTTCGGGCCGACGAGCCGCACTTCGGGGACACGGATGCGGTCGTTGATACGGGGTTCGGCGCTGATGTGACCTCCTTGGGCCTCGTCACCGTCCGGGCCCGGTGCCCGGACGGGTAGCTGACCACCCCGCGGGACCCGGTGCCCGGCCCGTCAGGCCCGGGCACAGAAAAAGGCCCCGCGTGGATGCACACGGAGCCCGCCAACGCCACACCGCCCGGCGGGGCAGTGCCCGCGCCCGGGGACATGACCTCCGGGCCCGTCAGCAATCTGGGTCGCCGTGCTGGCAACCCGGGTGCTGCGGCCCCGGCGTGCCCGCCCGGTCCCAGAGGGCCAGGAAGGCGACCTGCCGGCCAGCCGGCAGGCTAGGTGGGAGGCGGTCCTCCGCTTGCGCGCCCGGCACGCAGTACCGGGCTGGTCGTCAGCCAACAGTAACAGCATTCAGGGGTCCAGCGGTATTCCGCGCGGCCCGCTCCCCCGGCGGCCCTCAGCCCAGGATGCCGATGAGCAGGCCGGCGGCGGTGAGGCTGATGCTCGGGGTGGGCGTGGTCGGCACCGGGGTCGTCGGCACCGGCGTGGTCGGCACGGGCGTGGTCGGCACCGGGGTCGTCGGCACGGGCGTGGTCGGCACCGGGGTCGTCGGCACGGGCGTGGTCGGCACCGGGGTCGTCGGCACCGGGGTCGTCGGCACGGGCGTGGTCGGCACCGGGGTCGTCGGCGCCGGCGTGGAGCTGTGCGTGGAACTCGGCGACGAGCTGCGGCTCGGGGTGGACGAGCGCCCCGCGGGCGCAGATGACGCGGCGGTACCCGGCGCGGCGGTAGTGAGCACCGGGCTGGTTGGCGTGGCCAGCGAGCCGAGGAAGCCGATCGGCGCCGAGCGCGATTTCCGGTGCCCGGGTACGGCCGCCACAGTGGGCGGACTGGCGGCCGGGGCCGGCCGCACGGACGGGACCGCCAGTGCCGGTGACAGCGCTGACGTGGCCGGGTGGGCGGTGTTGTGCAGCGTGCTGGCGGTCAGCACGACTCCCCCGCCGACGGCCACGCACACGGCGGCCAGGACCGCGGCGGCCGGCAGCAGGGTAGCCGGGCTGCGGACCCGCGCGACCGGGTCGAGCGGCGCGGGGAACCCCGACCGAATGAACGGCTCCGCCCGCTGGGCGAGCTGCACGCGGGCGGCGACCGCGTCCGCCGACCCGTCCCCGATGAAGCCCAGCACCCGGCTGCGCAGGCCCGCCGGGAGCAGGGGTACGGGCAGCTGCCCGAACAGCGCGACCGGGCTGAGCAGTCGGCGGCGCTGGCCGCCGCAGTCCGGGCAGCTGTCGATGTGCCGCCGGACCTGCCTGCGGATGGCTGGGGTCAGCTCCCCGTCCCAGCTGGAAAGGATTTCCGCCAGCCTCGAGCAGGATCCCTGCCCCGAGCGGGATACCAGCAGCGCGCCGAGCGCGGTCTCGAACGCGGCGCGGCCCCGCCTGGTCAGCGCATGGGCCTGGTTTCGCGGCACCCCCAGCGCTTCAGCCAGGTCCGCGCCGTAGAAACTGTGCCGCAGGTTCAGCTCAACGACATCCCGGTCCTGGGCCGACAGCCCGGCCAGCGCGGCCAGCACCAGCTCGCGCAGCTCGGCCTGCTCCAGGGAGTCGCCGAAGTCGGTGGTGTCCTCACCGGTCTCGACCTCGTCGGCGTCGAACGGCGCGGCGGCGTAGTCGTCCAGGCGGCGGCGGCACTCGTTCCGGGTCACCGCGAACAGCCACGGGCGCAGCCGGGCCGCCTCGCGGAGCCCGGAGAGCCGGAGCGAGGCCACCACGAAGGTGTCCAGGACAACCTCGGCGGCAGCGGCCGGATCGGTCAGCAGTGACCGGCAATAGACATGCAACCCCGGCGCGTAGTGATCGTATGCGTCGCCCAGCGCTGTGGGATCACCCGCTACTATCCCGGCGACCATCCCGCCATCGCGCATGAGGTAACGGTATGTGCCAACTCAAGGCAAGTCCACCGAAACGCTGGCAATCCCTTTACTCTCGCGTGGCGAGCGCGTCAAGGCCGACCGCGCTCATGGCCGGGCCACTCAGCCGCGGCCGCCCGTGCTGCCACCCGTGCTCCCGTACTGGGCTACTGCGGCGTCGAACTGCGTGGCGTTGGAGAAGAACAGCGTCTTGCCGCTCAGCGAGTTGATGGTCAGGAAGTACAGCAGATTGCCATGCGCGGGGTGCAGCGCCGCCTCGATGGCGAGCTTGCCAGGGCTGTCGATCGGCCCGGGCGGCAGCCCGGCGTGCGCGTACGTGTTGTACGGCGACGGGAACGTGGTACTGAACGGCGCCTTGCTGTGCACGAGGTCCATCCCGTACAGCACAGTGGTATCAAGCTGCAGGTGTATCGGCGGGTTGGCGTTGAGCCGGTTGTAGATGACCTCGGCGATCTTCGGGTAGTCCGCTGGCAGCTTGCCCTCTGCCTCGATGAGGCTGGCCACCGTGATGACCGCGCCCTGGCTCTCGTGGGCCGCGGCCGCCGCGGCAGGCAGCCCGATGCTGGCCGCCTCCAGGTTGAACTGCTGCACCATGCTCTTGAGCACCGCCGCGGGCGGCGTCTTGGGCTGCACTTCGTAGGTGGCCGGGAACAGGTAGCCCTCCGGCTTGCCGTTCGCGAAGGCGGGCAGGCCCAGGGCCGCCGGGTTCGCGATGGCCTGCTCGTAGCCCTTGAGGTTCCCGGTGTCCTGGCCGAGCCGCGCGATGATCTGATCCAGCCGGAACCCCTCCGGGATGGTCACCTTGGACTGCACCCGGGAGGCCTGGTTGAGCAGCAGGGCCAGCGCCAGCGAGGCCTTCATCTGCTTGTGCACCCGGTAGTAACCGGGCTCCAGCGCGTTGCCGTGCGGGTTGGCCTTGGCCGCGTTCTCGAACGCGCGGCCGCTGGCCACCACGCCGAGCGCGGCCAGCCGGTCGCCGACGGTGAGGGCGGCGTCGCCGGGCAGGATCTGCACCACGACCGTGCCGGTGCCCGGCCCGGAGAAGTCCGGCGGGTTGAAGTACATGCGGTAGTAGTGGTAACCGACGCCGCCCACCACGGCGGCGAAGATCACGAAGACCGAGAGCAGCACCAGGGCCACGGTGCGGCTGCGTCGGCGGCGCTTGCGCCCGCTGCCGCCGGACTGGCTCGCCGGCCCCGCGCCCTGGCCCGGGTCCAGCCCGGGCAGCAGGTCGCGGCCGTATTCGTCATCCGCCCAGTGCGGCGGCTCGTCCTCGCCGCCATACCACTCCCCGGCGGCCGGATAGGCACCGGAGCCAGGTATCGATACCGCGTCAGCGTCCCCAGGCTGGTCCACGTACCCCTCATACCCCGGATAGCCGTGCTCAGCCGGGTAGGCCGCCGGCTCGTCGCCGTAGCCCGCGGGCTCGCCAGCGTAGTCGGCCGGGTGCGCCGGATACGGCCCGGACGGGTAGCCCGCCGGGCCCGCCTGGTAGTGCTGCGATCCGGAGGGGTAGCCGGGAGGGTAACCCGGCGCGTCCGGCTCGCGCGAGGGCGCCGCGTGCCTGGACGACAGGCGCGGCGGGAGCGGGGCCAGCGGGTCGCGGCCCGGGTCCCGCCAGTCGTAATCCGAGTGCGGCAAGGGCGACAGCGGCCCGGACGGATGCTCCGCACCGGGCAGCGCGCCCCAGGACTGCTGCTCATCCCAGGCTGCCTGCTGATCCCAGGGCTGCTCGCCGTCCCAGGACTGCTCGTCCCAGGGCTGGCCCGCGGGCGGTGCCGCCGGGTAGCCGCCGGAGTCCCACGACTGCCGTTCCCAGCGTTCCGGGGCCATCGGCTCCGGGTCCGGCTGGCCGGGCCCCAGCGGGCCGCCGCCATCTCCCCGGGGGTACTGGCCCGGCTCCCACTCCTGCTCTCCCTGCGTGCCCCGCCGCGCGTGTCGGCTCACCCGGGCGCTCCCGGGCTGGGCAGTACGAGCTCGCCGGGAGGCAGGCCGGTGGCGCGTTCGGCGTCCAGGGCTCCCTGCAGCAGCAGGGCGGCCGCGGCCTGGTCCACGACCGGCCGCCGGGCCCGCGAGCCCTTCCCGCCGCTGCGCAGCGCCTCGTGGGCCAGCACCGTGGTGAAGCGCTCGTCCACCAGGCGCACCGGCACCGGATCCAGCCGCCCGGCCAGGGCGGCGGCGAACGCACGGGCCGCGGCGGCCGCGGCGCCCTCGCGCCCGGAGAGCCCGGTGGGCAGCCCGACGATCACCTCGACGGTGTCCTGCTCGGCGGCCAGGCGGGCCAGCGCCTCGATGTCACCGGCGCCGCGAGACACGGTGCTCAGCGGGCTGGCCAGCAGGGCGGCCGGGTCGGAGCGGGCGACGCCGATCCGCGCCGACCCGTAGTCGACGCCGAGCCGCACGCCGGCCCTCATCACCGTTCGGCGCGCGCGCTCGGCCTCGCACCGGGTTGGGTACAGCACGGTCTCACCGTACCCAACCCTCACGACGCGGACCGGATAACGGCGCGAACTGCCTCAAAAGCATCACTGATCACCTGGGCCGCACGGTCCCCCTGCGGCGCCCCGCCGCCCTGGGCGATGTCATCCCGGCCGCCGCCACCGCCACCCAGCGCGCCCGCGGCCGCGCGCACCAGCGCGCCGGCTTTCAGGCCCAGGTTGCGGGCCGCCTCGTTGACCGCGACCACGACCGCCGGGCGGTCGGCGGGAACTCCCGCGATCACCACCACGGCGGGCCGGGCGTCGCCGAGACGGCCGCGGATGTCGAGGGCCAGCTTGCGGAGCCCGTCGGCGGTGGTGCCGTCCGGAACTTGGTGCGCGACGAAGGCCACCGGCCCGATGTCCTGCGCCGCCCCGGCCAGGTCGGCCGCGGCGCCCAGGACCTGGGCGCCGCGCAGCCGTTCCAGGTCCCGCTCGGCGTCCCGGAGCCGGCCGACCAGCGCCGCGACCCGGTCTGGCAGCTCCTCGCGGCGTGCCTTCAGCTGCTCGGTGAGCTGGCTGACCAGCACGCTCTCCCGGGCCAGGTAACGGAAGGCGTCCGTGCCCACCAGGGCCTCGACCCGGCGCACCCCGGACCCGATCGAGGACTCGCCGAGGATCTTGATCAGGCCGAGCTGGCCGGAATGGGCCACGTGCGTGCCGCCGCACAGCTCCCGCGAGTAGTCGCCGACCTCGACCACCCGGACCTCGTCGCCGTACTTCTCGCCGAACAGTGCCATCGCGCCCATGGCCCGCGCCTCGTCGATCGGGGTCACGAAGGCACGCACCGCGAGGTCGTCGATGAGCACCTGGTTGACCTCGTCCTCTACGTCGCGGAGCACGGCCGGCGGCACCGCCCCGGCCGCGGTGAAGTCGAACCGGAACCGCCCGGGCGAGTTCTCCGACCCGGCCTGGGCCGCCGACTCACCCAGCGCGCCGCGGAACGCCCGGTGCACCATGTGGGTGGCGGTGTGGGACCGGGAGATGGCCCGGCGCCGCCCGGTGTCGATCTCGGCCTCGGCCCCGGCCCCGGCCACCACCTCGCCGGTGGTGACCACGCCGCGGTGCACGATGAGCCCGGGGACCGGCGCCTGCACGTCCCGGATGTCAACGATCCCGCCGGCCGCCCCGGGCGCGTCCGCCACCCGGATGACGCCGGAGTCGGCCAGCTGGCCGCCACCCTCGGCGTAGAAGGGGGTGCGGTCCAGGACGACCTCGACCTCGGTCCCGGCGCCAGCGGCCGGCACGCTCACGCCGTTCACCAGCAGGCCGGTCACGGTGGCCTCGCCGGAGATCTGGTCGTACCCGGTGAAGGTCACCGGCCCGGACTTGTCCAGCAGGCTGGCCAGTACCGAGATGTCCGCGTTCCCGGTCTTCTTCTCCAGCGAGTCCTGCTTGGCCCGCTGGCGCTGCTCCGCCATGAGGCGGCGGAACCCCTCCTCGTCCACGGCCAGTCCCTGCCCGCTGGCCATCTCCAGGGTGAGGTCGATCGGGAAGCCGTAGGTGTCGTGCAGCTGGAAGGCCTGCTCCCCGGACAGGGTGGCGGCGCCGCGGCGCCGGGTCTCCCCCACCGCGGCGTCGAAGATGGCCGAGCCGGTGCGCAGGGTGGACAGGAAGGCCGCTTCCTCCGCGTCGATGACGCCGAGGATGCGCGGCGTTTCGGTGCGCAGCTCCGGGTACAGGCCGGCCATCGCGCCCAGCGCGGCCTCGGCCAGCTCGTGCAGGTAGCGGCCGTCCGCGCCGCCGCCGCGCTGGCCGCCCGCCAGCAGCCGCAGGTTGTAAATGCTGCGCCGCAGGATCCGGCGCAGCACGTAGCCGCGCCCCTCATTGGAGGGCAGCACGCCGTCGGCGACCAGCATCACCGCGGTGCGCACGTGGTCCGCGACCACCCGCAGCGCCACGTCGGTGCGGTGCTCCCGGCCGTACTTCTGCTCGGTCAGCTCGGCCGCCCGGTCCAGCACCTTCCAGAGCGTGTCGACCTCGTAGATGTTGTCCACGCCCTGCAGGATGGCGGCCATCCGCTCCAGGCCCATGCCGGTGTCGATGTTGCGCTGGGGCAGCTCGCCGAGGATCGGCCAGCCCTCCTTGCCCGGGCCCTCGCCCCGCAGGTACTGCATGAAGACGAGGTTCCACACCTCCAGGTAGCGGTCCTCGTCGGCGACCGGGCCGCCCTCCTGCCCGTAGTCCGGCCCGCGGTCGTAGTAGATCTCCGAGCACGGGCCGCACGGGCCGGGGACACCCATCGACCAGTAGTTGTCCGCCATGCCGCGGCGCTGGATGCGGCTGTCCGGCAGGCCGACCACATCCCGCCACAGGCGGGCCGCCTCGTCGTCATCGGTGTAGACGGTGGCCCACAGCCGGTCCTCGGGGAAGCCGAAGCCGCCGCCGGATTCCGGCGTGGTCAGCAGCTCCCAGGCGAACGGGATGGCCTGCTCCTTGAAGTAGTCGCCGAAGGAGAAGTTCCCGAGCATCTGGAAGAAGGTGCCGTGCCGGGTGGTCTTGCCCACCTCTTCGATGTCCGGGGTGCGGACACATTTCTGGCAGCTGGTGGCCCGGGTGAACGGCGGGGTGGCCTGGCCGAGGAAGTACGGCTTGAACGGCTGCATGCCCGCGTTCACCAGCAGCAGCGTGGGGTCGTCGGCGATCAGCGGCGCGGACGGGACGACCGTGTGCCCGCGGTCGGCGAAGTAGGTAAGGAAACGGCGGGCGATCTCAGCCGACTCCATCAGCGGTCATCCTCTGCTACGTGGTCGGTGGGCCGGGCCGGGGCAGGCTGCCCCTCGATGGCCCGGCGCGGTGCCGCCAGCTGGCGCTGACGGTAGATTTCCATGCCCTCGCGGACGTCACCGGCGAACCGGGTGAGTTCCCTGGCCCGCACCGCCGGGGTGAACGTGCGGGCCAGCGCGGACACCCGCCGGTAGCCGGTGATGCCGAGGGCCGCTCCGAGGGCAAGCCAGAACAGCCTGCGGATCACCGCCCCGCCCCCTTGCTCTGCCCGCCCCGGGGGCGACCCCCCGGAACCCCGTGCGGCTCGCTGGCGAACTGGCCCGGGGAGCGCTCTCCCGGAAGCGCACGCATCTCGGCGGCGTGGCGGACCCCGTACAGCAGGGCCGGGACCCGGGCCAGCCGGGTGCCGGCGCTGACCGCGGCGAGCCGGGCCAGCGGGGCGAACGCGGTCACCCGGCCGGTCAGGTCGGCCATGCCCGCGGCGACCTCGTCCATGCTGGCGGTGATCTCGTCGGTCCGGCTGAGCTGCCCGGCCGTGGCGTCAAGGGTCGCGTGCGCCCGGTCGATCAGCGAGTCGTTGCGCTCCCGCAGCGTGGCCACGGTCACCGACGTCGTCCTGATCAGCCTGCCCATCCGCAGCAGCACGAAGACCGCCGCGGTGACCAGCACCAGCCAGCCGGCCGCGGCGGCGATCACCGCCACCCAAACCGCGTTCAGCATGCCTGCCCCTCCATCTGCCTGACCCTACTGTTCCGGCTCCCCCGCCCGGTCCAGGATGGCCCTGATCCGCTCGGACCGCTCGGCGTACCGGGCTTCCGCGCCGCGCCGGGACGGCTCGTAGTACCGGCGGCCCGCCAGCGAGTCCGGCGCGTACTGCTGGGCCGTCACGCCCTCCGGGAAGTCATGCGGGTACTCGTAGCCGCGGCCGTGGCCCAGCCGGGCCGCGCCAGGGTAGTGCGCGTCCCGCAGGTGCACCGGCACCGGGCCGGCCAGGCCGGAGCGCACGTCCGCGGAGGCGGCGGTGATCGCCTTGATCACCGCGTTGGATTTGGGCGCCAGCGCCAGGTGGATGGTGGCCTGGGTCAGGTTGATCCGGGCCTCGGGCAGGCCGACGAACTCGACCGCCTGGGCGGCTGCCACCGCGATCGGCAGCGCCGTCGGGTCGGCCATCCCGACGTCCTCGCTGGCGTGCACGATCAGCCGCCGGGCAATGAACCGGGGATCCTCCCCCGCCTCGATCATCCGGGCCAGGTAGTGCACCGCCGCGTCGGCGTCGCTGCCGCGGATGCTCTTGATGAACGCGCTGATCACGTCGTAGTGCTGGTCCCCGGCCCGGTCGTAGCGGACCGCGGCCCGGTCCACCGCCCGCTCCAGCGTGCCGGTGTCGATGGTGGCGCCGCGCGGCAGCCCGAGCGCCGCCGACTCCAGGTACGTGAGGGCCCGCCGGGCGTCGCCGCTGGCCAGCCGGATCAGGTGGGCCAGCGCCTGGTCCTCCAGGCTGACCGCGCCGGCCAGGCCCCGCTCGTCGGCGAGGGCCCGGTCGATGACCTCGCGCATCTCATCCTCGCTGAGCGGCTCCAGGGTGAGCAGCAGCGAGCGGGACAGCAGCGGGCCGACCACGGAGAACGACGGGTTCTCGGTGGTGGCCCCGATGAACGAGACCCAGCGGTTCTCCACGGCCGGCAGCAGCGCGTCCTGCTGCGCCTTGTTGAACCGGTGCACCTCGTCGATGAACAGCACGGTCTGATTGCCGGTGAGGCCGAGATCCCGGCGGGCCGCCTCGATGGCCGCCCGGACGTCCTTGACCCCGGCGGTCACCGCGGACAGCTCGGTGAACCGCCGCCGGGTGACCTGGCTGATCACGTGGGCCAGGGTGGTCTTCCCGGTGCCGGGCGGCCCCCACAGCACCACGGACATGCCTGCGTCGTTCTCGGCCAGCTTGCGCAGCGGCGTGCCCTCGCCGGTCAGGTGCCGCTGGCCGATCACCTCATCCAGGGTGCGCGGGCGCATCCGCACCGCCAGCGGCGCGGCCGCCCGGGCGGCCTCTTCCCCCGCCGCGTCGAACAGGCTGTCCGCCTGGCTCCCGGTGCTACCTGCCCTGACCACACCCAGACACTATCCGCCCGCCCGGACAGGCTGGCTCGTCACATGGCGGGCTCCGGGATCACGTCGATGCCGGCCTCGCGCCGCTGCTCCGGGGTGATCGGCGTGGGCGCGCCGGTGAGCGGGTCGGCGCCGGACGCGGCCTTCGGGAAGGCGATGACGTCGCGGATCGTGTCCCGCCCGGCCAGCAGCATGATCAGCCGGTCCCAGCCGAAGGCGATCCCGCCGTGCGGCGGCGGGCCGAAGCGGAGCGCCTCCAGCAGGAAGCCGAACTGCGACTCCGCCTCCTCCCGGGACAGCCCGATCACGTCGAAGACCTGCTGCTGCATATCCGGCCGGTGGATACGGACCGAGCCGCCGCCGATCTCGTTGCCGTTGCAGACGAGGTCATAGGCGTCGGCCAGCGCGCCGCCCGGCTCGTCGGTGAACTTGGCCGCCCATTCCGGCAGCGGGGCGGTGAACGGGTGGTGCACCGCGGTCCAGCCGCCGGCCCCGTCGTCCTCGAACATCGGCGCGTCCACCACCCAGGTGAACGCCCAGGCCTCCGGGTCGATCAGGCTGAGCCGCTGGCCGATCTCCAGCCGGGCCGCGCCGAGCAGGGGCCGGGCCGCCGCAGCCGGGCCCGCGGCGAAGAACACGCAGTCACCAGGCCCGGCGCCCACCTCGGCGGGCAGCCCGGCGCGCTCCTCGGCGGACAGGTGACGGGCCACCGGCCCGGCGTCGGACACCGCGCCGTCCGCGCCGATCAGCACGTAGGCCAGGCCCCGGGCGCCGCGGGCCTTGGCCCACTCCTGCCAGCCGTCCAGCTCCCGGCGGGTCTGGCTGGCCCCGCCGGGCATGACCACCGCGCCCACGTACGGGGCCTGGAAGACGCGGAACGAGGCCTGCGCGAAGTACCCGGTGAGCTCGGAAAGCTCACAGCCGAACCGCAGGTCGGGCTTGTCCGAGCCAAACCGGGCCATCGCCTCCGCGTAGCTCATCCGGGACACCGGCCGGGGCAGCTCGTACCCGGCGACCTCCGCCCACAGCCGGCCGACGAGGTCCTCGGCGACCCCGATCACGTCCTCCCGGGTGACGAAGCTCATCTCGATGTCGATCTGGGTGAACTCCGGCTGCCGGTCGGCCCGGAAGTCCTCGTCACGGAAGCACCGGGCCAGCTGCCAGTACCGCTCCATGCCGCCCACCATGAGCAGCTGCTTGAACAGCTGCGGGGACTGCGGCAGCGCGTACCAGTGGCCGGGGCGGAGCCGGACCGGGACCAGGAAGTCGCGTGCCCCCTCCGGGGTGGACCGGGTCAGGTAGGGCGTCTCCACGTAGTGGAAACGGTGCCCGCGGAGCACGTC
Organism: uncultured Actinomycetes bacterium; assembly: GCA_963829725.1. Lineage (GTDB taxonomy): Bacteria > Actinomycetota > Actinomycetes > Streptosporangiales > Streptosporangiaceae > RYN-230. The sequence goes on from CAWHJW010000010.1 coordinate 606,680, forward strand.
GGTGATCAGGTACGTGGCCTCGGACCGGACCCGCAGCGCGGCCGCGGTCTCAGCCCGGCGGATGTCCAGGTAGCGGTAGTGCAGCCGGATGTCCTCGTTCAGCTCCCCCGAGCCATCAATGGGGAACGGCAGCGGGTCGGCCTCGGCCAGCACCTCAAGGTCGGTGGCGGCGACCTCTACCCCGCCGGTGGGCAGTTCCGGGTTCTCGTTGCCGGCCGGGCGGCGTCGCACCTCGCCGGTGACCAGCACGCAGAACTCGGCGCGCAGCGCGTGCACGGGTGAGTCCTCGCCGTCGGCGCGGAACACGACCTGGACGACACCACTGCCATCACGCAGGTCGATGAACGTGACGCCGCCGTGGTCGCGGCGCCGGGCCACCCAGCCGGCCAGCGTCACCCGCTGCCCGGCCTGCTCCGCGCGCAGCGTGCCCGCCTCGTGGGTTCGGATCATGCCCGCTCCACCTTCTCCTGTAAAAGTCCTAGAGCCCGGGTCCTAGAGCCCGGTGGCCCGCCCCGGCCGGGCCGGCTGGGCGCCGGGTCCCGCGCCGGGCCGCAGCCCGGCCAGGAACGGGTTGCCGGCACGCTCGGCGCCGATGGTTGTCACCGGACCGTGCCCGGGCAGTACCTGGGTCTCGTCCGGCAGCGGCAGGCAGACCCGGGCCAGGCTGTCCATCATGACCGCCGTGTCGCCGCCCGGCAGGTCGGTCCGGCCGATCGAGCCGGCGAAGAGCAGGTCGCCGGAGAACATGACGTCGGTACCTGAACGGAAGGCTACCGACCCCGGGGTGTGCCCCGGCGCATGATCGACCGTGATCTCCAGGCCGGCCAGGGTGAGCACGGTGCCATCGGCCAGTTCCCGGACGTCATCCGGCTCGCTCAGCGTGAGGCCGCCGAAGATCTGCTGCCCCGGCTGCAGGCCGAGCCCGCGGCCCGGGTCGGTGAGCAGCGCGCGGTCGCTGGGATGAATGTAAGCGGGAATGTCCCGGGCCCCGCAGACCGGGGCCACCGACCAGACGTGGTCGAGGTGCCCGTGGGTAAGCAGGACGGCGACCGGCTTGAGCCGGTGCCGGGCCACGATCTCCGCGATGCCCGGTTCCGCGTCCTCGCCGGGGTCAATGATCAGGCATTCCGCACCGGGCTCCGCGGCCACCAGGTAGCAATTGGCGGCGAAGGAGCCGGCCGGAAATCCGGCGATGAGCACGGGCGGGCCTCCCGGTGAGTCGGGGGATCTGTGGGGCAGTTCAGCCTTGTCTGGCGCCCCTCCAGGCTACCGATCTGCTCAGCCCAGCGGCGAACCGGTAACAGCGACGTCACGACCTTCCCGGTGCCGGTACCATTCGCGAAGTTTCGCTGGTAAGCAGGCAACAGGCAGCCAGGAGGAAGGAACCCGTGGCCGGTAAGAAGGAGCGGCAGCGCAAGCTGGCCCGCGAGCATCTGCTGCGCCAGCAGGCCAGGCGCTCGCAGCAGGCGCGGCGGGCCCGGCAGACCTCGATCATCGTGGTGGTCTGCCTGGTGGTCGCCGGTCTCGGCGTCGGTGGGTACTTCCTTTTCTCCCAGCCCACCACGAGCAGCAGCACGGCCGCGTCCGCCACGGCGTCGGCTTCCGCCTCGGCGTCCGCGGGCGCCACCGCGTCGGCGGCACCGGTGGCCGAGCCTGCCAAGAGCTGCACCTACACCACGAGCGGCACGCCAGCCCGGAAGGTCGGCCAGCCGCCGTCCAGGCCCGACTGGCGGGCCAGCTACCAGGCCACCATCCGCACCAACCGCGGCGACGTGGTCATCGACCTGCTGAACAGCAAGGCCACCTGCACCGTCAACTCGTTCGCCTACCTGGCGGGCAAGAACTACTTCAGCAACACCAGCTGCCACCGGCTGACCACCAGCAGCCCGCCGTACGTGCTCCAGTGCGGCGACCCGACCGGCACCGGCACCGGCGGCCCGGGCTACGAGTTCGCCAGCGAGAACCTGGCCGGCGCCAGGTACCCGGCGGGCACCCTGGCGATGGCCAACACCGGGCAGCCGGATTCCAACGGCAGCCAGTTCTTCATCGTCTACAAGAAGTCAACGCTGGCGCCGGACTACACGCCGTTCGGCACAGTCGTCAAAGGGCTCGGGATCATCCAGAATGTGGCCAAGGCGGGCATTGTGAACGCCTCCGCCCCAGGGGATGGGCACCCGAAGGAGAACGTCGTCATCGAGAGCGTGACTATTACGAAGACCTGAGCCAGGCAAGGCCGCCTGGGCAGGACTGGGCAGGAGGTTAGCGGTGAGCACCGCCAACGATCCGTGGGGCCGGGTAGCTGACGACGGTACCGTCTACGTGCGGACCGGCGAGGGCGAGCGGGTGGTTGGCTCATGGCAGGCGGGCAGCCCCGATGAGGCGCTCGCGTTCTACCGGCGCAAGTTCGAGTCGCTGGAGACCGAGGTGGCGCTGCTGGAGCAGCGGCTCGCGGCCACCGACCTCGCGCCCGGCACGGCCCGCGCCAGCATCGACCGGCTGCTGGAGGCGGTGGGCACCGCGAACTGCGTCGGTGACCTGGCCTCGCTGCGGACCCGGCTGGAGGCCCTTACCGGCCGGGTGGAGGACCGCCGTGAGGAGGTCAAGGCCGCCCGCGAGCACGCCCGCACCGAGGCGAAGAGCCACAAGGAGCGCATCGTGGCGGAAGCGGAGCAGATCGCCGCCGAGGCCACCCACTGGAAGAACAGCGGCGAGCGGATGCGCCAGCTGCTGGAGGAGTGGAAGGCCGCACCCCGGGCGGACCGGGCGGTGGAGGCCGCACTGTGGAAGCGGCTGTCCGCGGCCCGGAACGCGTTCGCCAAGCGCCGCAAAGCCTACTTCGCCGGGCTGGAGGAGGAGCGGGAGACGGCCAAGTCCCGCAAGGAGAAGCTGGTGGTCGAGGCGGAGGCGCTGGCCGGCTCCACCGACTGGGGCCCCACCTCCGCCGCCTACCGGGAGCTGATGCGGTCCTGGAAGGCGGCTGGCCGGGCCGGCCGGGCCGAGGAGGAAGAACTGTGGGGCCGGTTCAAGGCCGCCCAGGACCAGTTCTTCACCGCCCGCTCCTCGGTGTTCTCGGCCAAGGAGAACGAGCTCCGCGAGCACGCCGAGGTCAAGACCATGCTGCTGGAGGAGGCGGGCCACCTGGTCCCGGTGACCGACGTGCGGGCCGCCCGCGCGGCGCTGCGGTCCATCCAGGAACGCTGGGAACTGGCCGGGCCGGTGCCCCGCGAGGCGCACGACCGGCTGGAGCAGGGGCTGCGCCGGGTCGAGGACGCGGTGCGCAAGGCCGAGGACGCCCAGTGGCGCCGGTCCAACCCCGAGGCGCTGGCCCGGGCCCAGGGCACGGTGGAGCAGATCCGCTCCACCCTCGCCAGCCTGGAGCAGCAGCTGGCCAAGGCGCAGCAGCGGGGCGACACGCGGGCCGCGGACGCCGCCAGCGAGGCGATCGCCGCCCGCCGGTCCTGGCTCGAGGAAGCCGAACGCACCCTGGCCGAACTGTCCAGCTGAGGTTCCTCACCGGGCGCGGCCCGGCCGGTGCTGAGGAAGGCAGCCGGAGAGTCCAGGACCGCTCCCCTGATGTCCGGGCCAGAGACCGGCCCTAAAGCCGTCTGCCAGCCATGGCCCGTCTTCCGAGCCTCGATTGAACAGTCCCGCCTTTCATTCTTGCAGATCTGGGACGCTCCATTTGGATATAACCTCAGCGCCATTCTTATTTAACCTTGCCGTAAAACCTCCCGTAATCCGGAGGACAGATATACATGAAATTGATTAGGCTGGCACTTTTACTCTTCGTGCTTGTTGTCGCTGGCGCGACTATCGTGGGAACAGCGTCCGCATACGCACCAGACCTCCGCAGTAGCGGCAACCGCCCATGGGCATGGCCCGCAGGATTCAGTCAAGAAAGCATCACCCGACGGCATCATCGTCTCCGGGGCAGCTACCAGGGACTACGACGTCTGCATCTGCCCCTCAGGATGCCTTACCGCCTGGGCGTGCTCGAACGGGGAAAGCGTGAACACCGTGTTGACGTAACCCAGGAGCCCCTTGCGGGAGACGGGTGCGGGACACGAGTATGGTTGTATGAGTACACAGGTAAAGGTGGCTACAACCTGTGCCTTGAGCAGTAATGGTGCAGCCTGTTAACAATGACCCGCGTGACATGCCTCCCTGATCGCGGGCTGACTGCCACCGGAACACCTATCCCGGCAAGAACTTCCGGCGGTGCGCAGGCCTGCGCACCGCCGGAATCAGGCAAGAGCCGCTTCTTAACGTCATTCTCGCGGGCACCCGAAAGGGACAGGTCACTGGCCAGTCGGCCTAGCTGGTGATCCGGTACACGTCGTAGACGCCGTCGATGGCGCGGACCGCCCGGAGCACGTGGCCCAGGTGCTTGGGGTCACCCATCTCGAAGGTGAACCGGCTGACCGCCACCCGGTCGCGGGTGGTGGTCACCGACGCGGACAGGATGTTCACGTGCTGGTCGGAGATGGTCCGGGTGACGTCGGACAGCAGCCCGGTCCGGTCCAGCGCCTCGACCTGGATGGCCACCAGGAACAGTGAGTCCTCGGTGGGCGACCAGCGCACCGCGACCAGCCGCTCGGGCTGGGAGTCGAGCAGGTGCCGCAGGTTCAGGCAGTCCGAGCGGTGCACCGACACCCCATGGCCGCGGGTGACGAACCCGGTGATGTCGTCGCCGGGCACCGGGGTGCAGCACTTGGACAGCCGGGCGTACACGTCCGTGGTGCCCTCGACCACGACGCCGGAGTCACCGGCCGGCCGCTGCGGCGGCGGCCGGGTCGGTACGGTGGCCTCGGCCAGGTCCTCCTGCGCGCCCGCCATCCCGCCGGCCGACTGGACCAGCTTGCCGGCTATCGACTGCGCGCTGACATGGCCCTCGCCGACCGCCGCGTACAGCGCGGACAGGTCCGGGTAGTGCAGCTCGGCGGCCACGGCGAGCAGCGCGTCCCCGGTAACCAGGCGCTGCAGCGGCAGCCCGTGCTTGCGCAGCGCCCGGGCGATCGCGGTCTTCCCGGTCTCGGTGGCCGCCTCCCGGCGTTCCTTGGAGAACCAGTGCCGGATCTTGTTCCGGGCCCGGGCGCTCTTGACGAAGCCCAGCCAGTCCCGGCTCGGCCCGGCGTCCTGGGCCTTGGAGGTGAAGATCTCCACCGTGTCGCCGTTGTCCAGGGCGCTCTCCAGCGCCACCAGGCGCCCGTTGACCCGGGCGCCGATGGTGCGGTTCCCCACCTCGGTGTGGATGGCGTAGGCGAAGTCGACCGGCGTGGCCCCCTGCGGCAGGGCAATGACCTCGCCGCGCGGGGTGAACACGTAAACCTCGGCGGCCCCGAGGTCGAAGCGCAGCGACTCCAGGAACTCGGCCGGGTCGGCGGTCTCCCGCTGCCAGTCCACCAGCTGGCGCAGCCAGGCCATGTCGCTGGTGCCGTCGCGGCTGCCGCGCCCGGTCCCGGACACGGTCTCTTCCTTGTACTTCCAGTGCGCGGCGACGCCGTATTCCGCCCGCCGGTGCATCCCCCACGTCCTGATCTGCAGCTCGACCGGCTTGCCGCCGGGGCCGATGACCGTGGTGTGCAGCGACTGGTACATGTTGAACTTCGGCATCGCGATGTAGTCCTTGAACCGCCCGGGAACCGGGTTCCACCGGGCGTGCACGGTGCCGAGGGCCGCGTAGCAGTCGCGGACCGAATCCACCAGGACGCGGATGCCGACCAGGTCGTAGATGTCGTCGAAGCCCACGTTGCGGGCGATCATCTTCTGGTAGACGGAGTAGTAGTGCTTGGGCCGCCCGGTCACCCGGGCCTTCACCTTGGCCTCGCGCAGGTCGGCGGAGACGTCCTCGATGACCTCCTGGAGGAACACGTCGCGCCGCGGCGCCCGCTCGGAGACCAGCCGGGCGATCTCGTCGTACCGCTTGGGGTAGAGGGTGGCGAAGGCCAGGTCCTCCAGCTCCCACTTGATCGTGTTCATGCCGAGCCGGTGGGCCAGCGGCGCGAAGATCTCCAGGACCTCGCGGGACTTGCGCTCCTGCTTCTCCCGCGGCAGGTAGCGGAGGGTGCGCATGTTGTGCAGCCGGTCGGCCAGCTTGATCACCAGGACCCGGATGTCCCGGGACATGGCGACCACCATCTTGCGCACCGTCTCCGCCTCGGCCGCCTCGCCGTACTTGACCTTGTCGAGCTTGGTGACCCCGTCGACCAGGGCGGCGATCTCGTCCCCGAAGTCGGCCCGGAGTTCTTCCAGGGTGTAGGCGGTGTCCTCGACCGTGTCGTGCAGCAGGGCGCCGCAGATGGTCTCGTGCGGCATGCCGAGCTCGGCCAGGATGGTGGCGACGGCGAGCGGATGGGTGATGTACGGGTCGCCGCTCTTGCGCTGCTGCCCGGCGTGCCAGCGCGCCGCGACGTCATAGGCATGCTCGATGAGCCGGACGTCGGCCTTGGGATGGGTGGCCCGGACGGTCTTGATCATCGGCTCGAGCACCGGATTCACGCCGCCGCTGCGGGTGGCGCCGAGCCGGGCCAGCCGCCGCCGGACCGCGGCCCCGCCGCTGGCTGGCGCGGCACTGCCCGCGGCCGGGCCCGCCGGGGCCGCGGTCCCGTCCGGCCGGGGCGCGCCTTCCGCCGTTCCGCCGTTCCGCCGGCCCGGGCCATGCCCATTCTGGGTGACCTGGGCAGGACTTTCCGGGGCGGCGACCGCTTCCTGCTGCCCCCGGCCAGTAGTCTCATCCGGGGGGCCAGGGGTGGCGCCGGCGCGGCCGCGCCGGTCGTTACCACGTCACCGGCCACAGGCACTCCTCACGTCCGCCAGGACATCATTCTATCGGCGGATGATCGGAGCTGGGCCGCGCCAGCTGACTCCCGTGTCAGACAACCAGCAGCGAGCGGACCAGCGCCCCCGGCAGCCGGGCCCGGCCGTCCAGGAAGCTGAGCTCGAGGATCACCGCCAGGCCGGCCACCTCCGCGCCGGACTTGCGGACCAGTTCGATGGTCGCGGCCGCGGTGCCGCCGGTGGCCAGCACGTCGTCCACGATCAGCACCCGCTCCCCCGGTGCGAAGGCGTCTTGGTGCACTTCGATGGTGGCGCTGCCGTATTCCAGGTCGTAGCTCTGCGCGTAGGTGGGCCCGGGCAGCTTGCCCTGCTTGCGGACCGGCACGAACCCGGCGCCGAGCGCGATGGCCACCGAGGCGGCCAGGATGAACCCGCGGGCCTCGATGCCGGCCACCTTGTCGATCCCGCCGGCCCCGCCGGTTGGAGGGTTCCCGGCGGCCAGCCCGCGGACCACGGCGCTCAGCGCCGCCCCGTCGGCGAGCAGCGGGGTGATGTCCTTGAACATCACCCCGGGCTGCGGATAGTCGGCGATGTCACGGACCCGCTCGGCGATCAGCCGGGCCAGCGTCCCGTCCTCGGCCGCCGCGGCGGGATCGGCGGGCTGCATCTAGCGCCGCTTCTTCTTGCCGCTGGGACGGCGCCGGGCGGAACTGGTGCCGCGCCGTGGCTGCTGCCGCGGGCCGGGACTTCCGCTGGGCCCCGGAGACCGCGGCGCGGCCGGGCCCACCGGCACCTTCTCGTCCGGGGCGGCCGCGTCGTCGGCGGCGCTGACCCCGCCAGGGACGGCACCGGCCGGGTCGGCATCCTCCGCGGCCAGCGCGGCAGAGCCGCCCGCCGCGGCGGCTCCGGCGGCCGCCGGGCGCGTCCCCTTGGCGGCGGCCCGCCTGGCCGCCCGCCCGCCGGATGCCTTGAGCGCCACGCGCTTGGCCAGCGCCTTGTACTGCGGCTCGCGTTCCTTGAGGTCGGCCAGCACCGGGGTGGCGATGCAGATCGAGGAGTAGGTGCCGGACAGCATGCCGACGAACAGCACCAGGGCCAGGTCGTTGAGCTCGCCCGCGCCGAGCAGGCCGCCGCCGATGAACAGGATGGCCGCCACCGGCAGCAGCGCGATGACCGACGTGTTGATCGACCGGACCAGGGTCTGGTTGAGCGCCAGGTTGGCGGCCTGGCTGTAGGTGCTGCGGGACGAGCTGAGCAGCCCGGCCGTATTCTCCCGGACCTTGTCGAAGACCACGACGGTGTCGTACAGCGAGTAACCCAGGATGGTGAGCAGCCCGATCACGGTAGCCGGGCTGACCTCGAAGCCGGCCAGCCCGTAGACGCCGATGGTGATGACGATGTCGTGGACCAGCGCGATGAGCGCGGCCACCGCCATCCGCCATTCGAACGCGATCGACAGGTAGATGACGATCACGATGAGGAAGGCGATGAGCGCCTGGGCCGCCTTGTGTGAGATGTCCGAGCCCCAGCTCGGCCCGACGAAGCTGACGCTGATCTGGCTGGCCGGAATGCTCAGGTCGTGGCTGATCGCGTCCTGCACGGTGCTCTGCTGGGCGTAGGTCAGCTTGCCGGTCTGCACCTCCCACCGTGCGTTGCTCCCCGAGCCCACCTGCTGGACGATGGCGTTGTTGCCGGCCGGCGTGCTGCTGATGGCGCTGCGCACCTGGTTGACGGTGGCGGAGGTGTCCTTGAATTGGAGCACCGAGCCGCCCTTGAAGTCGACCGTGAAGTTCAGACCGCGGGCGAACAGGCCGACCAGGGCGAGCACCAGGATCATCCCGGAGATGCTGTACCAGAGCTTCTGCCGGCCGACGAAGTCGAAGGACACCTCGCCGCGGTAGAGCCGCCCGCCGATGCTGCCGAGCCGCGACATCACGCCTCCTTAGCCGGGGTGGTGGTTCGGGGGCGCGTAGTGCGCACGGACGACCGCCAGGGCGCACGGCCGCCGAGCCGGGCCGGGTCCAGCCCGGAGAACCGGTGCCCCTGGCCGAAGAACTTGGTCCGGGCCAGCAGGGTGATCATCGGCTTGGTGAACAGGAACACCACGACCACGTCGATGACCGTGGTCAGCCCCAGGGTGAAGGCGAAGCCCTTGACCTCGCCGATGGAGAAGTACCACAGCAGCGCGGCGGCCAGGAAGGACACCGTGTCGGAGACCAGGACGGTGCGCCGGGCCCGCTTCCAGCCTCGCTCCACCGCCGTGCGCAGCGTCCGGCCGTCGCGGACCTCATCGCGGAGCCGCTCGAAGAACACCACGAACGAGTCGGCGGTGATGCCGATGGCCACGATGAGGCTGGCGACGCCGGCCAGGGTCAGCGCGAACCCCTGGTACTTGCCGAGCAGGATGACCGACTCGAAGACCAGCACCGCCGCGATGATCAGGCTGGACACCGCGACCACGGCCAGCCCCCGGTAGTAGAGCAGGCAGTACAGCACGACCAGGAACAGGCCGATGGCGCCGGCCAGCAGGCCGGCGTGCAACTGGTCGCTGCCGAGCTGCGGCGAGATCGAGTCCACCGACTGCTTGGTGAAGGTCAGCGGCAGGTGACCATAGTTCAGCACGGTGGCCAGGTTGGTGGCCTCCGCCTGGGTGAAGCTGCCGGTGATCTGGGCCGAGCCGCCGGTGATGGCACCCTGGTCGATGGCCGGGAACGAGATGACGTTGCCGTCGAGCACCACAGCCAGGTAGTCCAGCGGCGAGCTGGCCGTGCCGCCCGCGCCATACTTGCTGCTCATCTGCTCGGTGAGCGTCCCGAAGGCGGCGCCGCCGGCCGCGTTAAGGGTGAGGTTGGTCTGCCAGTCCACGCTGCTGGTCGACAGGCTGGCGCTGGCCGACTTGATCTGCGTGCCGATCACTTTCGCCTTGTCCAGGACGAACTTGTACAGGACACCGCCCTGCCAGCCGCAGGAGACGGTCTGGATGTCCTTGTTGTTGTACTGCGGCGACGTGCTGTTGTACCCGACCTGCTGCTTCCAGTTCTTGTCGGCGCAGTTCAGCTTGTTGAACTGCGCCTTGACCGGGGCGCTGACCAGGCTGGCGTCGCCGGATGCGCCCGCCACCGTGGACACTCCCCCGGGGCCGGTGGCGGCCGCCGAGGGCGTGGCGCTAGCGGACGGGCTCGCGCTGGCCGACGGGCTCGCCGAGGCCTTGGCCGCCGCGGCGCCGATCACCCGGGCCCGGGAGGCCATCTCGTGCGTGCCGGTGCCGCCCGCGCCGGCCGGGGCCAGGGCCCCGGACTTCTTGGTCGCCGAGGCGCTGGCCTTGGGCGTGGCGGTGCTGGAACCGCTGGCCGAGGGTGACGGCGAGGGTGACGCGCTGGCCGACGGAGTTGGCGTGGCGGCCGCGGCGGTGTTCGGCGCCATCAGCAGCACCTGGCGGAACAGCAGCTGGGCGGTCTGGCCGACCAGGTTGACCACCCGCTGGGTGCCCGCGCCGGGCACCGCCACGGTGATCTCGTTGCTGCCCTGCTGCTGCACCTGGGCCTCGGTGAAGCCGGCCCCGTTCACCCGGCTGGCCATGATGTTCTTGGCCTGGGTCATGTCCGCGGCGAACTGCGCGGTGGACACGCCCTTGGGCTTCTGCGCCTGCAGCGTCACCGTGGTGCCGCTGGTCAGGTCGAGGCCGAGGTGCACCTTGAAGTCGCTGCCCCACTTGGCGGGCTGGCCGATGTTGCCGCCCACGATGGCCAGGAACAGCACCACGATGAGCGCCGCCAGCACGGCCAGCGCTCGGCCGGGCCGGGAGGCGTTACCGCTGGGGGGAGCCACTGCTGCCTATCCCTCGCTTCTGGAATTCCCCCGCCCCGGCGTCCGGCGCGGGGCCGCTGGTCAGTCGGCCGGGTGCTCGCCGGCGGCCGTGTGGTCAGCCGCGGTGCCCGGCGCCGTCCCGTTGGCCGCGGCGCCGTTCTGGCTGCCGTTGACCGGCTGGCCGTCGGCGCTGAGGTCCGTGGCCGCCGGCTCGTCGGCACTGGCCTCGGCCATGCCCGGCTCGGCGGTGTCGGCCGCGCTGGCCTCAGCGGAGGCGTCCTCGTCCGGGAGCACATCCATCACCGCACGGCGCAGGAAGCGCATCCGCACGCCGGGGGCCGGCTCCAGGACCACGTCCTGATCGTCGGCCTCGACCACCGTTGCGTACATTCCCGCGGTGGTACGGACCCGCTGACCGGGCTGCACCTGGCCCTGCATCTGCTGAGCCTGGCGCTGCCGGTTGCGCTGCGGCCGGATCATGACGAAGTAGAGCAGGCCGAACAGGACCACGATGATGATCAGGAACGTGTAGCTCCCTGATCCGCTCTTGCTGGCAGCTGCGAGATACATACCGTTCCCCATCGCGGGGGCATCCTTCCAGTTGATGTGCTCCGCCGGGCCGCGCGCCGGGCCGTGACCCAGCGCGGCCGGAATGACTCTGCCCGGCCGGGCGGTCGTTGACCAACTGCCGAAGTGTAGCGGCGCGCACCCGGCGCACCAACAGGCTACGGCGTCCGGCGACTGATCGTGACATCTCCGCGACCATCGAGCCGCGGCCGGTCACTCAAACAACGTACCCGGGGCGGTGAGGCCGGGCGGCTCCGGCGGGATCAGGCCCAGGTGCTGCCAGGCCGCGGCGGTGGCCACCCGGCCGCGCGGGGTGCGGGCCATCAGCCCGCTGCGGACCAGGAACGGCTCGGCGACGACCTCCACGGTCTCGGCCTCCTCACCGACCGCGACCGCCAGCGTGGACAGCCCCACCGGGCCGCCGCCGAACCGGATGACCAGGGCGCCGAGCACGGCCCGGTCCAGCCGGTCCAGCCCCTCCTCGTCCACCTCGTACAGCTCCAGCGCCGCGCGGGCCAGGTCGCGGGTGACCACCCCGTCCGCGCGCACCTCGGCGTAATCGCGGACCCGGCGGAGCAGCCGGTTGGCGATGCGGGGGGTGCCGCGGGACCGCCGGGCGATCTCCTCCGCCCCGTCGCCGCGCAGCGCCACGCCGAGCAGGTCCGCCGACCGGCGCACGATGACCTCCAGCTCGGCGGGCTCGTAGAAGTCCAGGTGCGCGGTGAACCCGAACCGGTCCCGGAGCGGGGCGGGCAGCAGCCCGGCCCGGGTAGTCGCGCCGACCAGGGTGAACGGCGCGATCTCCAGCGGGATGGCGGTGGCCCCGGGCCCCTTGCCAACCACCACGTCGACCCGGAAGTCCTCCATGGCGAGGTAGAGCATCTCCTCGGCCGGCCGGGCCAGCCGGTGAATTTCATCGATGAACACAACGTCCCGCTCACCCAGTGTGGACAGGATCGCGGCCAGGTCGCCGGACCGCTCGATGGCCGGCCCGCTGGTGATCCGGAGCTGGGCGCCGAGCTCGGCCGCGATGATCATCGCGAAGGTGGTCTTGCCCAGGCCCGGCGGCCCGGACAGCAGCACGTGGTCCGGGGCCCGGCCACGGCGCATCGCGCCCTCCAGTACCAGGGACAGCTGCTCCCGCACCCTGGTCTGGCCGATTATCTCGGCGAGCCGCTTGGGCCGGAGCGCACCCTCGATGACCCGCTCATTCGCCTCGGCGAGCGCCGAGACCAGCCGCTGCTGCTCGGCCTCGGACAACACGGGCGCGTCCCGCGCCGCAGCCTCCGCCGCCGGGTGATCCCGGGGGGGCGCCCCCCGGGATCACCCGCCTCGCCAGCGGGTGAACGGCGTCCCGGCGGCAGGTCCGGGGTGCTCATGCCCGGCTCAGCTTCCGCAGGGCGGACCGCAGGGCCAGGGCCACGTCCACGTCGGCCGGTGCGGTGCCAGGGGCCTCCGCGGCGAGGTCCGCTTCGACCGCCGCGATGGCCTGGTCGGCCTCCCGGGCCTGCCAGCCCAGGTTGACCAGCCCGGCCCGGACCTGATCCCGCCATGGCGCGGGACGCGCGCCATGCCCGGCGGCCGGCAATGCGCTGCCGGCCGGGATCGCCCCGGCGGGCGAGCCGAGCCGTCCGGCCAGTTCCAGCACGATCCGCTGCGCGCCCTTGCGCCCGATGCCTGGCACCCGGGTCAGCGCGGTCACGTCCTCGGCCGCGATGGCCTGGCGCAGACCGTCCGGGCTGAACGAGGCGAGCAGTGCCAGCGCCAGCCGGGGCCCCACCCCGCTGGCCGTCTGCACCAGTTCGAACACGTCCCGCTCGTCGTCGCTGGCGAAGCCGTACAGGGTCAGCGCGTCCTCGCGGACCACCAGCGACGTCGCCACCCGGGCCCGCTGCCCGGTACGCAGCGTGGCCAGCGTGCCCGGAGTGCACTGGACCAGCAGGCCGACGCCGCCCACCTCGATCACCGCGCCTTCCGGGGCGATCCCGCAGACCAGGCCGTCCAGGTGAGAGATCACCGAAGCTCCTTCCCGCGGGCGGCGGCCACGGCCGTGGCCAGCCGCGACTGGGTGCTGCCGCGCCACAGCTGGCAGATGGCCAGGGCCAGGGCATCCGCGGTGTCCGCGGGCCGGGGCGGGTCAGCCAGCCGCAGCAGCCGCATCACCATCGTCGTCACCTGCGCCTTGTCGGCCCGGCCGCTGCCGGTCACCGCGGCCTTCACCTCGCTCGGGGTGTGCAGGGCCACCGGCAGCCCCCGGCGGGCCGCGCACAGCACCGCGACCGCGCCGGCCTGCGCGGTGCCCATCACGGTCCGCACGTTGTGCTGGCTGAAGACCCGCTCGACCGCGACCGCGTCCGGGTGAAGCTCGGCCAGCCAGGAGTCGATCTCGGCCCCCAGCGCGAGCAGCCGCGCGGCGATATCGTCCCCCGGCGGGGTGCGCACCACCCCCGCGGCGACCAGCGCCGGTGGACGGCCCGGGACGCCGTCCACCACGCCCAGCCCGCACCGGGTCAGCCCGGGGTCCACGCCGAGCACCCGCATCTGCGCTCCATCCCGGCCGCCGCACCGCCGCCGGCAGGCCCTGCGAACACGTGTTCGGTCGCGACTGACACTACCGGCCCCGGATGGCCGGCGCGGCGAGGATCCGCGGCGTGTCGTGCCGCCCGCCGGCGGGGACGGCCCCGGGCGGGACCGGGATCAGAACGTCTCGAGCAGGAACGGGGTGGCCGCGAACACCGTGTCCAGCCCGGCGTCGGTGGCCGGGTCGCCGTCGGCGACCAGCCCGGCCCGGCGCAGCGTGGCCAGCGGCGTCCCGGCGTAGAGCGCGGCCAGCCCGCGCGGCCCGGCCCGCAGCGGCCGGGCCGCCGTCCCGCGGCCCGGGCCGGAGGGCCCGCGGTACAGGGCGCCCTTCCCGCCGCTGACCTCCAGCGTCCACAGCCCCTCGTTGTCCGGGCACCCCGGGTCGGCCAGCCGGAGGCTGGCGGTGACCTCGGCACCGGCCGGGAACCCGCGCCCGGCGATGGCGGCGGGCGCGTCGACCACGCGCAGCATCCACGCCTCCCGGCCGGTCTGCGCCACGTCGGGCTCCCGGGTCAGCCAGTGCACCGGGTCGGCGGGCCCGAGGCAGGCCCGGACCATGCGGGCGACGGACGAATGCGAGGCCACGATGCCCCAGATGGCCCGGGTGGTCGCGGCCGAGACGGCGAGCGCGCGGTCCACCTGCAGTTCATGGTTGCCGTGCTGCCAGCGGTAGGCGAGGAAGCCGTCCGGTGCGAGGTAGCAGAACCGGCCCTCGGCACCGAGCCACTGCCGGATGCTCTCCTCGTCGCGGAGGTTGGGGCCGCTGTCCCTCAGTTCCTGGTGCACGGCGGTCAGCATGGTGAGGACCGCCGCGGCGTCGCCCGGCCCGCACCGGCGCAGCCGGGTCCCGGGCGCCTCGGCATCGTCCGCCGCGGCCGCCGGGTCCGGGCGGACCAGGGAGTGCAGCGACCGCGCCGGGAAGGCCAGGGTCTCGCAGCCGCCGGCCGTCTCCCAGCCGAGCGACCGGTAGATCGACGAGGTCGCCGGATACAGCACGGAGAGCGGGTAGCCCCGGTCGGCGATCTGTGCGAGCAGGGCGGTCACCAGTGCCCGCCCGGTGCCCCGGCCGCGCTCCTCCGGCGCCACGGCCACGCCGGCCACCCCGGCCATCCGCAGCCAGCGGCCAGCCCAGCACTGGCTCATGTCGTGGAACCGCGCGGCCGCGATCATCGCGTCGCCGTCGAAGGCGGCCAGGTAGCGCCGGTCGCCGATGACGGTGGCGGCGGAGGACTCCCAGTAGTGCCGGTCGCCGACCGGCCCGAACGCCCGGACGCTCAGGTCCAGCAGCGCGGCTGTGTCGTCCGTGGCATCAAGTTCCCGGATGATCACCTGGACGGGTGCCACGCCTGGTCCGGGCATCAGCCCAGCTTCTCCATCACGTCGTCCGGCACTGAGTAGTTCGCGTACACGTCCTGCACGTCGTCGGAATCCTCCAGCGCCTCGATCAGCCGGAACACCCGCTTCGCCTGCTCCTCGTCCAGTGCCACCTCGACGGTGGGCAGGAAGGCCGCCTCGGCCGACTCGTACTCGATCCCGGCGTCCTGCAGTGCGGTGCGCACCGTCACCAGGTCCCCCGGCTCACTGATCACTTCCAGCGACTCGCCGAGGTCGTTGACCTCCTCGGCGCCGGCCTCGAGTACCGCGGTGAGCACGTCATCCTCGGTGACCCCGCCGGACTTGGGCACCAGCACGACGCCCTTGCGGTGGAACAGGTAGGACACCGAGCCGGGGTCGGCCATCGAGCCGCCGTTGCGGGTGAGCGCGGTACGGACGTCCGCGGCCGCCCGGTTGCGGTTGTCGGTGAGGCATTCCACCAGGACGGCCACGCCACCCGGGGCATACCCCTCGTAGGCGATGTTCTCGTAGGCGGCGCCGCCGGCTTCCAGCCCGGCGCCGCGGCGGATGGCCCGGTCGATGTTCTCGTTCGGCACCGAGTTCTTCTTGGCCTTCTGCACCGCGTCATAGAGCGTCGGGTTGCCGGCCGGGTCGGCGCCGCCGGTCCGGGCGGCCACCTCCACGTTCTTGATCAGCTTGGCGAAGAGCTTCCCCCGCCTGGCGTCGATGACCGCCTTCTTGTGCTTGGTCGTGGCCCACTTGGAGTGGCCGCTCATATCCGATCCCTCACCATGTCTACGAAAAGCTTGTGCACCCGCGGGTCACCGGTCAGCTCGGGGTGGAACGCGGTGGCCAGCGCGGGCCCCTGGCGGACCGCGACGATCCTACCGGTGCCGTGCTCGGTGCCGAGAATCTCGACGTCCCGGCCGGCCTCCTCGACCCAGGGGGCGCGGATGAAGATGGCACGCACCGGCGCGCCCGGCACGCCGGCCAGCGGGATGTCCGCCTCGAAGGAGTCCACCTGCCGGCCGAACGCGTTACGCCGCACGGTCATGTCGATCCCGCCGAACGTCTGCTGGCCGCTGATGTCGTGCAGCAGCCGGTCCGCCAGCATGATCATGCCAGCGCAGGACCCGAACACCGGCATCCCGGCGGCTATCCGCTTGCGCAGGGGGTCTATCAGCTCGAAGGTCACCGCGAGCTTCCAGATGGTGGTCGACTCCCCGCCCGGGATGATCAGCCCGTCCACCCCGTCCAGCTCACCGGGCCGGCGCACCCGGACCGGGCGGGCGCCGGCCGCGGACAAGGCCCGGAAATGCTCGGCCACGTCGCCCTGCAGGGCGAGCACACCCACGACCGGCGAGCCGGCGGCGGACAGGTGGTCGGGCATGGCTGTTCCTTCCGGGAAACGGGCTTCTTCGAGACTATGGTCCCAGGGCAACGCGGGCGACCCCGGGTGATCTTCCCGGGCCTAGTCCGCCGCGGCGGCGGGCGGCTCCCCCATGCCCAGCTGCCGCTCGATCGCGGCCAGCCGGGCGTCGATCGCCCCCAGCCGGCTCAGGATCTCCTCCAGCTGCCCCCGGGAGCCGCTGATGCGCACGGCGGCCTGGCCCTCGGCAGCCGCGCTGCCGGGGCCGACGCCGAGCAGCTCGATCACCTGCTGCCGGGCCCGGCCCAGGTCCACGCCGAGGTTGCCGAGCACCCGCGCGGCCACGCCCTGGCCCTCCCGGATCAGGCCGAGCAGCAGGTGCTCGGTGCCGATGTAGGTGTGCCTGAGCTGCTGCGACTCGCGCAGCGACAGCTCCAGCACCTTCTTGGCCCGGGGGGTGAACGGGATGTGCCCGGACCGCTGGTGCCCGCCCCGCCCGACGATCTCCTCGACCTGCTCGCGGACGGCCGCCAGGCTCACCCCCAGCGCCTCCAGGGCGTCCACGGCCACGCCCGCGCCCTCGTGGCACAGGCCGAGCAGGAGGTGCTCGGTCCCGATGTAGTTGTGGTCGAGGTCCCTGGCCTCCTCCTGGGCCAGGACGACGACCCGGCGGGCCCGGTCAGTGAACCTCTCGAACATGGCATGCTCCCCGACATAGGGGGCGAAAGCGGCTGGACTACCAGCCGCGGCCCGCGAAGCGCTGCGCGGGCGGCAGGGTGTCCAGGTTGATGCCGACCATGGCCTCGCCCAGCCCGCGGGAGACCTTGGCGACAACATCGGGGTCGTCGTAGAACGTGGTGGCCTTGACGATGGCCGCGGCCCGGGTGGCCGGGTCGCCGGACTTGAAGATGCCGGAGCCGACGAAGACGCCCTCCGCGCCGAGCTGCATCATCATCGCCGCGTCGGCCGGGGTGGCGATGCCGCCCGCGGTGAACAGCACAACCGGCAGCTTGCCGGTCCTGGCCACCTCGACGACCAGCTCGTACGGGGCCTGCAGCTCCTTGGCCGCGGCGAACAGCTCCTCCTCGCGGAGCGTGGTGAGGCGGCGCATGTCCGAGGAGATCTGCCGCATGTGCCGGGTGGCCTCCACCACGTTGCCGGTGCCGGCCTCGCCCTTGGACCGGATCATCGCGGCACCCTCGGCGAGCCGCCGCAGCGCCTCGGCCAGGCTGGTAGCTCCGCAGACGAACGGCACGGTGAACGCCCACTTGTCCACGTGGTGCGCCTCGTCGGCCGGGGTGAGCACCTCGGACTCGTCGATGTAGTCCACCCCGATGGCCTGGAGCACCTGGGCCTCGCCGAAGTGCCCGATCCGGCACTTGGCCATGACCGGGATGGACACCGCCTGGATAATCCCCTCGATCATGTCCGGGTCGCTCATCCGGGCCACGCCGCCCTCGACGCGGATGTCAGCCGGCACCCGCTCCAGGGCCATCACGGCCACCGCCCCGGCGTCTTCGGCGATCTTGGCCTGCTCCGGGGTCACCACGTCCATGATCACCCCGCCCTTGAGCATCTCGGCCATGCCGCGCTTGACCCGCGCGGTGCCGGTCTGCGGGGCGGCTTCCGCCGTGGCGGGGCCTTCGGGGCTGGACGTGGCACTGCTTGACACTGCGAACCTCACTCAGTCGTGAAACAGGATGTCGCGGAAGGGTTCCCCTCCCATGGTAGGCGCTCGATCAGCTGGTCAGATGGGGCATGTCCGACCCGCGGCCGCCGCCGCCCCCGACGACCAGGGAATCGTCGATCTCGAAGAACTCGGGCATCGGGGCGCCGCCGGCCAGCCCGAGCACCCGGGCCAGCCAGCGCCGCCGGGCCGCCTGGGTGGCGGCGACCACGTCGTTGTAGAACTTCCGGGCCAGGAACACCTGGTGGGCGGCGGCCTCGAGCTCGGCGAGGAGTTCCTCCGCGCCCGGCCCGCCGTCCAGCGAGGCGGCGAAGTCGGGCTGGCTGAGCACGGCCCGCAGGGCCCGGGTGAGGTCGCTCTCGGCCAGCTCATTGGGCTCACCGGCCGCGCGGGCATCGTGCGCGGCCCCGGCCAGCAGCAGGCTGGTGGCCGGGTCGAGCAGCCCGCAGGCGGCCAGCTCCAGGGCCACCGAGCTGCGCCGGACCAGCGCGGCGTCCAGGGCGGCCCGGGCCGCCTCGACCCGGGCGTGCAGCCGGTCCAGCCGCGGCCCGCCAGGACACATAGACGCCGATGAGCACGGCCGCCACCGCGATCAGGATGACGTCGATCAGCATGCCGGGCTCCGGGGAGACCGGCGGGCCGCGGGACGGGGGGTCACCGGACGGCCCCGACCTGGCCGTAGGCGGCGACGACCGCCTCGTACACCCGCACCACATCCCGGGCCACCACCGGCCAGTCGTAGGCCCGCACCGCCTCGGCCGCGGCCGCGGCCAGCGCGGCGCGCCGCCCGGGGTCATCCAGCAGCCGGGACGCGGCCCGGGCCAGCGCGCCGGGGTCGCCGGTCTCGAACAGCTCGCCCGCCCGCCCGCCGCGCAGCACCTGGCGGAACGCGTCCAGGTCGCTGGCCACGATGGGGGCGCCCGCCGCCATCGCCTCGGCGAGCACGATGCCGAAGCTCTCGCCGCCGGTGTTCGGCGCGCAGAACACGTCCACCGAGTGGTACACCCGGGCCTTATCCTCCTCGGTGACCTGGCCGAGCAGGATCACCCGCGGGCGGAGCGCCGCGGGCACCTTGCCGAGGATCTCCTCCACGTCCCCCGGCCCGGCCAGCAGCAGCCGCAGCCCGGTCCGGGCCGGGCCGAGCTCGGCGAACGCGCGGAGCAGCACGTCGAGGCCCTTGCGCGGCTCGTCCATCCGGCCCAGGAAGCCCAGCGCGCCGCCGTCGCCCGGCCAGCCGGGCAGCGGGGCCGCCTTCTCGTACCGGCTGACCGTCACCCCGTTGGGGATGAGCACCGCGTCTCCGCCCATGTGCTCGACGAGCGTGGTCCGGGCCGCCTCGGACACCGCGATCCGCCCGGTGATCTTCTCCAGGGCGGTCTGCAGCGCGGGGTAGGCGGCGTGCATGACCCGGGACCGCGGCGTGGCGGTGTGCACGGTCGCGACGATCGGCCCGTCCGCCACCCAGCAGGCCAGCAGCGACAGGCTGGGAGCGGCCGGCTCGTGCACGTGCAGCACGTCGAAACCGCCCTCCTTGATCCAGCGGCGCACCCGGCTGGCGGACCGGAAGCCGAACGCGAGGCGGGCCACCGAGCCGTTGTAAGGCACCGGGACGGCGCGGCCGGCCGGCACGACGTAGGGCGGCAGCGGTGTGTCGTCGTCGGCCGGGGAGATGACCGACACCTCGTGGCCGAGCCCGATCAGCGCCTCGGCCAGGTCCCTGATGTGCTGCTGCACCCCGCCGGGCACGTCCCAGGTGTAAGGGCAGACGATGCCGACCCGCATCAGGGGCCGCCTGCCTGCCCGGCGGCGGCATGGGCGGCGTCCGCGGCGGCCAGCCGGGCCGGGTCCAGGTCGGCGGTGAACACCCGCTGCAGCATGTGCCAGTCCTCGGGGTGGGCCCGGATGCCCTCCTCGTAGTCGCGGGCCAGCTGCTGGGTCATCACCGCTACCTTCTCCCGCCGGGTGCCCTCCGCGGGCACCGGGATCTGCTCGTGGATCCGGGCACCCCAGCCCGTCTCCTCGAACCACAAGGTAACCGGCAGCAGCGCCGCGCCGGTCTGCACGGCCAGCGCGGCCGGTCCGCCCATCATCCGGGCCGGCTCGCCGAAGAAGTCCACCTCGATGCCCCGGCCGGTCACGTCGCGGTCGGAGACCAGGCAGACCAGGCCGCCGCCCCGCAGCCGCTGGGCCAGCACGCCGAACCGGCTGTCCCCGCCGGTGGCCGGCAGCACCTCGAAGCCGAGCCCCTCACGGAAGGCCAGGAACCGCTGGAACAGCGACTCCGGCTTGAGCCGCTCGGCCACCGTGCTGAGCGTGCCGGCCGCGAGGTTGATGATCCAGGCCCCGGCCTGCTCGTAGTTGCCCATGTGCGGCAGGGCGACGACCACCCCCCGGCCGGCCGCCAGGGCGCCCAGCAGCCGGTCCTCGTCCTCCCCGGTGATGTGCATCCCGGACATGATCTGGTCCCGGCCGATCACCGGGAGCCGGAACACCTCCATCCAGTACCGGCAGTAGGACTCCATCGCCGCGCGGGACAGGGCCCGGAGCTCCTTCCCGGAGGCCTGCGGCCCCAGCACCCGGCGCAGGTTGGCCTCCAGCACCGCCACCCGGGGTCCCTGGCGGCGCCAGGCCACGTCCCCGGCGGCCTGGAAGGCCCGGCGGGCGGCCGGT
This sequence comes from uncultured Actinomycetes bacterium, assembly GCA_963829725.1. Lineage (GTDB taxonomy): Bacteria > Actinomycetota > Actinomycetes > Streptosporangiales > Streptosporangiaceae > RYN-230. Next base: position 627,472 of record CAWHJW010000010.1, read on the forward strand.
TCCGGCAGCCGGCACACGATCTTCCAGCCGAGCGCGTACGCCGCGTCGGTCAGCCGGTCCTGCACCGAGGTCACGGCGCGCTGTCCTTTCCGGCCTGGCCGGGGCCGACCGCCTTGCGCACCACCAGGACACGCTGCACGAACGTGACCGTGGCGCCCGCGGCCACCAGCCACAGCCCGATGGCCAGCACGTACGGCACGCCCAGCCCGGTCAGCCCGGCCGCCACCAGGGCGACCACCAGCCGCTCCGAGCGCTCGGCCACGCCCACGTCGGCGCGCACGCCCAGCCCTTCCGCCTTGGCCCGGGCATAGGACACCATGCCGCCGGCCACCAGGCAGTACAGGGCCACGCCCGCCAGCACCGGCTGATGACTGCGGGCCAGCCAGATGGCCAGGCCAGTGAACACCGCCGCATCGCCGATCCGGTCCAGTGTCGAGTCCAGGAACGCGCCCCACGAGCCCGAGGTGCCCTTTACCCGGGCCAGCAGCCCGTCCAGCATGTCGAACATGGCGAAGCCCCAGCAGACCAGGGTGCCGACGAACAGGTGACCGACCGGGAACAGCGCCAGGGCACCGGCCGCGACGCCCACCGTCCCGATCACCGTGATCATGTTGGGGGTGATGGGGGTGCGCGCCAGCGCCTCGCCGACCGGGGTCAGCAGCCGGGCGAAGAAGGGTCGCAGCGCGTTCAGCATGGCCGTCTGATCCTAGCGTCGGCGGGGACGAGGCGGACGATTCCATCTGGGGTCTTGTTATCGGGTGGCCGGCAGGTAAAGGCTGGTCGTGAGGCAGCCGAACGGACCAGAGACGGACCAGCAGGAGGCGATACTCATGACTGACCGGAGAGGACCGACAGCCACCAGCGGGACAGCAGAGGCCGGCCAGCCCGGCAGCGTGCGGAACGTCGCGCTGGTCGGCCATTCAGGTGCGGGGAAAACCACGCTGGTCGAGGCACTTCTCTCGAGCACGGGAGCGATCCCGCGGCCCGGCCGGGTGGAGGATGGGACCACCGTCAGTGACTTCGACGAGGTCGAGGTCCGGCAGCAGCGCTCAGTGAACCTGACCCTGGCCCCGGTCGTGCACGCCGACATCAAAGTTAACCTGCTCGATACCCCGGGTTATGCCGATTTCACCGGGGACCTGCGCGCGGGACTGCGCGCCGCGGACGCCGCGCTGTTCACCGTCCCGGCCACCGACGGGGTGGACGGGCTGACCCGGATGCTCTGGGAGGAATGCGCCTCCGTCGGGATGCCGCGCGCCGTGGTGATCACCAAGCTGGACCACCAGCGGGCCGACTTCGACGAGGCGCTGCGCGCCTGCCAGGAGGCCTTCGGCGACTCCGTCGCCCCGCTGTACCTGCCGGTGACCGACGGCCCCGGCGCGGTCCGCGGGCTGATCGGGCTGCTGTCCGGCAAGTTCTTCGACTACTCCGGAGGAACCCGGGCCGAGCGCGAGTCGGATCCCGCCTGGCAGGACCGGGCCGCGGAGCTGCGCGGCGCGCTGATCGAGGGCATCATCCAGGAGAGCGAGGATGAGACCCTGATGGACCGGTACCTGGCCGGCGAGGACATCGACCCCAAGGTGCTCATCGAGGACCTGGAGAAGGCGGTGGCGCTGGGCAGCTTCTTCCCGGTGCTCACCGTGTCCAGCCCGCAGGGCGTCGGCCTGGCCGAGCTGCTGGAAGTGATGACCCAGGCGTTCCCCGCGCCCGCCGAGCATCCGCTGCCCGGGGTGACCACCCTGGACGGCAAGCCGGTGACCGGCCTGGCCTGCGACCCCAAGGGACCGCTGCTGGCGGAAGTCGTCAAGACCACCTCCGACCCGTACGTCGGCCGGATCAGCCTGGTCCGGGTGTTCTCCGGGACCCTGCGGCCGGACGCCACCGTGCACGTGTCCGGGCACGGGCTGGCCGAGCGCGGGCACGCCGACCACGACACCGACGAGCGGATCGGCGCGCTCACCTCGCCGCTGGGCAAGCAGCAGCGCCCGGTGGCACAGTGCGCCGCGGGTGACATCTGCGCGGTGGCCAAGCTGACGACCGCGGAGACCGGGGACACCTTGTCGGACAAGGAACGCCCGCTGCTGATGCAGCCGTGGTCGATGCCCGAGCCGCTGCTCCCGGTCGCGATCTCCGCGAAGTCCAAGGCCGACGAGGACAAGATGTCGCAGGCGATCGGGCGCCTGGTGGCCGAGGACCCGACGCTGCGGATGGAAAACAACTCCGAGACCCGCCAGCTGGTGCTGTGGTGCATGGGCGAGGCGCACGCCGACCTGCTGCTGGACCGGCTGTCCACCCGCTACGGGGTGGGCGTGGAGACCAAGGACCTCCGGGTTCCGCTGCGCGAGACGGTCGGCGGCAAGGCCCAGGGGCTGGGCCGCAATGTCAAGCAGACCGGCGGGCACGGCGAGTACGGCGTGTGCCAGATCGAGGTGGAGCCGCTGCCGTCCGGCAGCGGCTTCGAGTTCGTGGACAAGGTCGTCGGCGGCGTGGTGCCGCGCCAGTTCATCCCCTCGGTAGAGAAGGGGGTGCGGGCCCAGCTGGAGCAGGGCGTGCTGGCCGGGTACCCGATGGTCGACGTCCGGATCACCCTGTTCGACGGCAAGGCACACTCGGTGGACTCCTCCGACATGGCCTTCCAGAAGGCGGGCAAGCTGGCCCTCAAGGACGCCGCGGACAAGGCCAAGGTGCTGCTGCTGGAACCGGTGGACGAGCTGTCCGTGCTGGTCGCCGACGACTACGTGGGCGCGGTCATGTCTGACCTGTCCTCGCGGCGCGGCCGGGTGCTGGGCACCGCGCCGGTGGCCGGCGGGCGCACCCTGGTCAAGGCCGAGGTGCCGCAGCTGGAGATCACCCGGTACGCCATCGACCTGCGCTCGATGTCCCACGGGACCGGGTCGTTCAGCCGCAACTACCTGCGCCATGAGCCGCTGCCGGCGCACCTGGCCGACAAGATTGCGACCGCCTCGGCCACGCCTGGGTGACGGCTGCGGCCGGGCCAGGTGCCACGCCCAAGCCACCCGGTGCCTTTGCGGCATCAAAGTGATGCCGCAAAGATTTGCCGTGACGCCATAGTGGTGCCATAATGGCGTCATGGACCTCACGCCGTATGTCAGTAACCTCCGCCAGGAGCTGGCGGTGGCCGCCGCGGCCGGCGGCGAGGATGCCCGCGCCCTCGCCGAGCGGCTGACCGCGCCGCTGGAGTCGGCGGTCCGGCTGGCGCTGCTCGACGCGCTGTCCGCAGCGGCCAGCGAGATCACCCGGGAACTCGCGCCCGGCTCGGTGCACGTCCGGCTGGACGGCCGCGAGCCCAGCTTCGTGCTGACGCTGCCGCCGGACGACCTGGCCGCCGGACCCCTCGCTCCGCACCCCCCGGCCCTCCGGCTGCCCGGCCCGGATGCCGAGGACGGGGCGGTGGCGCGGATCAACCTGCGGCTGCCCGAGCAGCTCAAGGGCAGGGTCGAGGCAGCGGCCGACCGGGCCGGGCTGTCCGTCAACGGCTGGCTGGTCCGGGCGGCCGCGGCCGCGGTGGACTCCGCCGCGGCCGACCCGGCCCTATCCGGCCAGGCCGGCCGCCGCGCCCCCCGGGGCGGCCAGCACTACACCGGCTGGGTCCGGTAACACCCCGGCCGGCGCACCGCTCGGCCGCCCGTACCTCACCGTCACGTCCCGGAACACCGGACGTCCACCTCACCCCATCCGGAGATATCACCATGCAAACCTTCCCCACCCCAGCGCCGGTCTCCGTCGTGCTCAACCTGCCGGTGGGCGACGTCCGGCTGACCGCCACCGAGCGGGACGACACCGTCGTGCGGGTCCGGCCCAGCGACAGTGACCGGGACCAGGACCAGCAGGCCGCGAAGCAGACCAGCGTCGAATACGCCGACGGGACCCTGGAGATCAGGGCGCCCAGGCAGCGCGGGCTCGGGATGTTCGGCACGCCCGGGTCGGTCGACGTCAGCATCGACCTGCCGGCCGGCTCGCGGCTCCGGGCGGACACGGCCATCGCCGCCGTGCACGGCACCGGCCGCCTGGGCGGATGCCGGGTCAGCACGGCGACCGGAGATGTCGAGCTGGGCGAGACCGGGCCGCTCGAGGTGCGGACGGCGGCCGGCGCCATCGCCGTGCAGCAGGTGGCCGGCGACGCGGAAGTGAGCACCGGGAGCGGCCGGATCCAGCTCGGCGCCATCGACGGCACCGCCGTGATCAAGAACTCCAACGGCGACATCACCGTCGGCGAGGTCACCGGGAGCCTGCGGGCCAAGACGGCCAACGGCGACATCACCGCCGGCCGGACCGGCGCGGACGTGACCGCCAGCACCGCCCGGGGGGACGTCCGGGTCGCCGGGATCCGCCGCGGCACGGCCGCGCTCAGCACCGGCTTCGGCGAGATCGAGATCGGCGTCGAGGCGGGCACCGCGGCCCGGCTCGTTGTGCAGACCCGCTTCGGCGCGGTGCGCAACCAGATGGACGCCGCCGACCGCCCGGAGCCGTCCGACGAGACCGCCGAGGTGCGCGCCCGGACCAGCTACGGCGACATCGTCATCCGCCGGGCCGCGCCCGCCGGGCTGGCGTGAGGGGCGGCGGGTAATGACGGCACGGCACCAGACCGGCTGGCCAGCTCGGTCGCCGGGCTGCGCGAGTCCTTCGGCGGCACCGTGGTACTCGACGGCACCGACCTCGCCGTCCCCGAGGGGATGATCTTCGCCCTGCTCGGCCCGAACGGGGCGGGCAAGACCACGGTCGTGCGGATCCTGTCCACCCTCATCCCGGCCGGCGGCGGCACGGCGGCGGTGGCCGGCCACGACGTGACCGCAGACCCGGACGCAGTCCGCGCCGCGATCGGGGTCACCGGCCAGTTCTCCGCGTGGACAACCTGCTCACCGGCGCGGAGAACCTCGCTCTGATGACCGGCCACCCCCGACCTCGATGACGTGTTCTCCGCGGTCACCGGCGGCCCGCGTCGCCAGGAAGCGGGCCTGCCATGAGTTCCGTTGCCCTCGCCGTCACCGACTCGGCCACCATGCTGCGCCGCAACCTGCGGCACATGCGCCGCTACCCGACCGTGCCGCTGCTGCTCATCGGCCTGCCGGTGGTCTTCCTGTTGCTGTTCGTGTACGTGTTCGGCACCACCCTCGGGGCCGGGCTGGGTCACCCGGGGGCCGGCCGCTCCGCGCCCTGCTCACCGGCACCCCGGCGGGCCGCAACGCGGTCCTGGCTCTGGCCTGGCGCGTCGCCCTCACCCTGCTCGGCTACCTCTGGTCCCGCCGCCTCTACTGCACCCGCCCGTGCTAGCCCGGGGGGACGATCCCCCGGAACACCCCCGCGATTCGCTGGACCAATTAGTCCTTCCAGACCGAAGCGATGAGGTCCCGGGTGTCGCGGAGCAGCTGGGGCAGCACCCGGGTGTGCCCGACCACCGGCATGAAGTTGGCATCCCCGCCCCAGCGGGGCACCACATGCTGGTGCAGGTGCGCGGCGATGCCCGCGCCGGCCACCGGCCCCATGTTCATGCCGATGTTGAAACCCTGCGCACCGGACGCGGCCCGCAGCGCGGTCATGGCCCGCTTGGTGAAATCGGCGAGTTCCGCCGTCTCGTCCGCCGCCAGGCCGGTGTAGTCCGCGACGTGCCGGTACGGGACGACCATCAGGTGGCCGGCGTTGTACGGGTACAGGTTGAGCACGCTGTAGACGAGCGCGCCCCGGGCCACGACCAGCCCATCGGCGTCGTCCAGGCCGGGGATCCGGCAGAACGGGCAGCCGTCTTCACTGTCGCCGCCGGCGCTTGCCCTCCCCCTTGATGTAGGCCATCCGGTGCGGCATCCACAGCCGGGCGAAGCCGTCCGGGACCCCGGCGCCGTCCTGCCCGGCGGCGTCACCCGGCACGTCCTCGTCGGCCCGTTCGGACATCGGCGGGATGCTCAGACCTGGATCCGCTGGTCCACGGCGGCGGCGATCTCGTCGATGGCCTCGTTGACCAGGACGCCGTTCCGCTGGGTGCCGTCGCGGAACCGGAACGACACCGCGCCCTTGGCCACGTCATCATCCCCGGCGATCAGCATGTACGGCACCTTCTGCCGCTGCGCGTTGCGGATCTTCTTCTGCATCCGGTCGTCGCTGGCGTCCACCTCGACCCGGATGCCGCGCCGCCGCAGCCCGGCGGCGATGTCCTCCAGGTACGGCACGTGCTCGTCGGTGACCGGAATGCCGGTGACCTGGACCGGGGCCAGCCACGGCGGGAACGCGCCCGCGTAGTGCTCGACCAGGATGCCGAAGAACCGCTCGATCGAGCCGAACAGCGCCCGGTGGATCATGATGGGCTGCTGCCGGGTGCCGTCCGCGGCCTGGTATTCCAGGCCGAACCGCCGGGGCTCGTTGTAGTCGAGCTGGATGGTGGACAGCTGCCAGGTACGGCCGATGGCGTCCCGGGCCTGGACCGAGATCTTCGGGCCGTAGAACGCCGCGCCACCGGGATCGTCCACCAGTTCCAGCCCGGATTCCTCGGCCGCCTCGCGCAGCTGGGCGGTGGCCAGGTCCCAGTCCTCGTCGCTGCCGACGAACTTCTCCTTCTCCTCGCCGCGGGTGGACAGCTCGAGGTAGAAGTCGTCGAGACCGTAATCGCGGAGCAGGTCGAGCACGAACCCCAGCAGCCGCTTCAGCTCCGGGCCGGCCTGCTCCCGGGTGCAGAAGATGTGCGAGTCGTCCATGGTGAGGCCGCGCACCCGGGTCAGGCCGTGCACCACCCCGGACTTCTCGTACCGGTATACGGTGCCGAACTCGAACAGCCGCTGCGGCAGCTCGCGGTAGGAGCGCCCGCGGGCCCGGTAGACCAGGATGTGGAACGGGCAGTTCATCGGCTTGAGGTAGTACGTCGCGCCGTCCAGCTCCATCGGCGGGAACATGCCGTCAGCGAACCAGCCCAGATGACCGGAGGTCTCGAACAGGTCCGCCTTGGTGATGTGCGGGGTGTTGACGAACTGGTACCCCGCCTCCTCGTGGCGCCGGCGCGAGTAGTCCTCCATCACCCGCCGGATGGTGCCGCCCCGGGGGTGGAACACCGGCAGCCCGCTGCCGATCTCGTTCGGGAACGAGAACAGGTCCAGTTCGGCGCCGAGCTTACGGTGATCCCTCTTCTCCGCCTCGGCCAGCATGGTCAGGTAGGCGTCCTGCGCCTCGCGGGACTCCCACGCGGTGCCGTAGATCCGCTGCAGCTGCGGGTTTTTCTCGCTGCCCCGCCAGTAGGCGCCACCGGAGCGCAGCAGCTTGAACGCCGGGATCTGCCGGGTGGTCGGCAGGTGCGGGCCCCGGCACAGGTCCTTCCAGCACAGCTCGCCGCTGGCCGGGTTGAGGTTGTCGTACATGGTCAGCTGGGTGCCGCCGACCTCCACGGCTTCTTCTTCGGTCGGGGCTGAGCTCGGCGCTCCCGCTGAGGCCGCATCGGTCTCGGCGCCGTATACGCTGCCCTTGAGCCCGATCAGTTCCAGCTTGTACGGCTCCCCCGCCAGTTCCGCACGGGCCTCGTCGTCACTGACCGGGCGGCGGGAGAACCGCTGGCCCTGCTTGACGATCTGGCGCATCCGGACCTCGATGGCCTTGAGATCTTCAGGCCCGAACGGCTCCGCCACGTCGAAGTCATAGTAGAAACCGTTCTCGACCGGGGGGCCGATGCCGAGCTTGGCCTCCGGGAACAGCTCCTGGACGGCCTGGGCCATGACGTGCGCGGCCGAGTGCCGGACGATGGCCCGGCCGGCGTCGCTGGCCGCCTCGACCGGCTCGACCGTGTCGCCCTCGGCCAGCGGGCTGGCCAGGTCGCGGAGCTCGCCGTTCACCCGGGCCGCGATCACCCCGGGGCCGGCCGGGCCGGCGCCCCGGACGGGGCGTTAAGAACCTGCAGCGCCTGGCCGGCGGTCGTGCCTGCATCCACCGCGTGCTCGCGTCCGGCGAGGGTGATGTGCAGCTGATGGGCAGGCACGGCAGGCTCCCTGGTGAAATCGGCGTCCGGGCATGGCATCCCGGGCTTCCGATGCTATCGACCCGCGGCGGCGCGCGCGCCCGAGTATCCGGCCCGGCGCGCGCGCCGGCCGGGTCAGCCGGTGACGCTGACCAGCGAGCCGTAGCTGAGGTAGGGCCAGACCTTCTTGGCCGCTGTCCAGGGCAGCTCGACGCAGCCCAGGCTCTGCGGGAACCCGTAGGAGTAACGCGGGAAGTAGTGCACCGCGTCGCCGCCGTCGAAGTAGGCCACGTAATACACCGGGTCGGCGTACTTGGTGCCGTCCGGGTTGGTGCCCTTCATGACCTGGTAGTAGTAGCGCAGGTACACCGGGTAGGTGCCGTCCGCAGTGGGCGCCGCCGGGATGCCGGTGTTGGCCACGCTGTCCAGGACCACCCGGCCGTTGTGCCAGACCTTCAGCGTCTCGGTCCCGGTCTTGCTGGCCCAGGCGTAGCTGTAGCCGTGGGAGTTGCGCTGGTGCTTGGCCGCCGCCCGGAGCAGGTCCGTCCACGCCGCGCCGGTCATCTGGCCGGTCATCACCAGGCCGTGGTCGTACTGGAAGGCGCGCACCGCGCCCTCGATGATCAGGCTGTTCGGGCCGCCCCAGAGCGTGGTCAGGATGTGCGGGTAGCCGGCCTTCCAGGTGAACCGGCCGGCCTGCGGCTGGTACACGCTGGCCAGCTCGCCGGGGACCGTGCTGGGCAGCGCGGTGGCCGGGCTGGACGGCTGGAATGTCCGGGGCAGGTAGCCCAGCTGCGCCAGCAGTTCCTGCAGCCGCAGCGCGGACCAGCCGGCCGTGGACACCCTGCGGGTGACGGTCTTGGCCAGGTGGGCGCCGGACGCCGACGCCAGCCCGGCCGTGCCGCCGGGCAGGCGCACCCGGAGCCGGCTGCCCGGCTGGAGCGGCCAGGCCGGGGTAAAGGTCAGCGTGGCGCCGTTGCGCGTCCACCGGCCGGCCACCGCGGGCCTGACCGCAGGCAGCGGCGAGGAGGCAGCGAGCGGGGCGGACAGCGCGATGGTGATGGGGTCGGCGCCGTTGGTGCTGCTGGTGCGCCCGCCCTCGGTCACCGAGAGCACCTGCAGCGGCTCGGACCGGCTGGCGGCCGGCGAGGTGGTCGTGGTCGGCGTGGCCGAGATCAGGGTGGCCCGGCCGGCCGGCCGGGCCGTGCCCAGCGTGGCCGCCACCATGCCGGCCACCGCGAGCGCCCCGGCGACCCCGGTCGCCAGCACCGCGATCCGGCGGCGGTTGGGCCCGGTCCCGCTGCTGGCCTCGCCCTTGGCCCCCCGGGCCGCCAGCCGGGCCAGCGGCCGCCGAATCCAGCCTGGTGTCTGCACAGTCCGCTCCCTTATCCCGCGCTTCCGCTGATGATCACCTCACCCGCGGCCCCCGGCCGCCAGTGAGCCCTGCCACAGTCCGGCCCGGCGCGGTCCGCGGGCTCATAGCCAGTCCTTGCGGCGGAACACGACGAAGAGCCCGGCGGACAGCACCACCATCACCAAGGTGGATACCCAGAAACCCGCAGTATGCCCGAAACCTGGATAAGGCACATTCTGCCCGTAGAAACCTGTCACCGCCGTTGGTACCGCGATGATCGCGGCCCAGCTCGTCACCTGCTTCATGATGATGTTGAGCCGGTTCCCGCGGACCGTGAGGTGGGTCTCCAGGATCGTCGTGACCAGGTCGCGGAGTGACTCCGTCCACTCGGTCGCGCGGAGCACGTGATCGTACACATCGTGGAAGTAAGGCAGCATGTCCCCGTGCACCACGTGCAGGTCACGCCGGAGCAGGCTATTGAGGACCTCCCGCATGGGCAGTACTACGCGCCGTAGCGTGACCAGGGATTTACGCAGCTCGTAGGTGCGCCGCTGCATCTCCTTGTCCCGGGGGTCGTCGTCGAACAGCTGGTCCTCGAGCGCCTCGATCTGGCTGTCCAGCGCCTGGACGGCCTCGAAGTGGGTGTCCACCACGTAGTCGAGCAGCCCGTGCAGCAGGAAGCTCACGCCGTAGCGGGTCAGGTCGGGCGAGCCGTCCCAGCGCCGGACGACCGCGTCGATGTCGAACCGCTCGTCGCGCCGCACGGTGACCAGGGCCCGGGGCGTCACGAACGCGTCCACCTCGCAGGTCTCCAGCTGGCCCGTGCCCTCGTCCAGCGCGACGGCGTAGGAGGTCACGAACAGGTGCGTGTCGTAGCGGTCCAGCTTGGCCCGCTGGTGCTCGTGCACCGCGTCCTCCACGGCGAGGGGGTGCAGGCCCAGTTCCTCGCTGATCGTGGCCAGGTCGGCGGCGCTGGGCTCGCACAGGTCGAACCAGATGACGGCGTCTTCCTCGGCGAGGTAGTCAGACACCTTGGCGACCGGGAAGCCCTCGTCCGCCAGGGTCCCGTTCCGGTACATGCGGGTTCGCGGCATGCTGGCCAAGATAGGCGGCCCGCCGGCCACCTGGCATCATCGGGCGTATGACGGTCATCAAGATCAATGCGATCACTGTGCCAGCCGGCAGCGGGGACGAGCTGGCCCGGCGGTTCGCGGCCCGGGCCGGCGCCGTGGACAACCAGGACGGCTTCGAGGGGTTCGAGCTGCTCAAGCCCACCGACGAGCGGACCACCTGGCTGGTGGTGACCCGGTGGCGGGACGAGGCGGCGTTCGGCGCCTGGCTGCACTCCCCCGCGTTCGGGCACGGGCACCGCTCGGCGTCCGAGCGGGAGGGCGGGCCGGCCGCGCCGCCGGTCGGCGTGTCCAGCGAGCTGTGGTCCTACCAGCCGGCCGGAGGCTCGGCCCGGCGGGCTCCCGGGGGTTCCGCCGGCCCGGCGGGCTCGGCCGGCCCCGGCGGGCACGGCTGAGAGCCGGGGCAGTGCGCGGCGCGGTGCTGCCGCCCGGGACCGTGACCACCCCGGCCGTCCTGGTGGACGCGGCGGTGCTCGACGCCAACCTGCGCGGCATGGCGGGCAGCGCCGCGCGCCGCGGGATCACTCTCCGGCCGCATGCCAAGACGCACAAGTCAGCCGAGGTAGCGCAGCGCCAGCTGGCCGCGGGCGCGGCCGGCCTCTCGGTGGCCACCCTCGGCGAGGCCGAGGCGTTCGCGGACGCCGGGATCAGCGACATCTTCATCGCCTATCCCCTCTGGCCGGACGCGGGCCGGGTCACCCGGCTGCGTGAGCTGGCCGCCCGGATCCGGTTGTCGGTCGGGGCCGACTCGGTGCCCGCGGTGCAGCGGCTGGCCGCCGCCCAGGCTCCGGTCCGGGTGCTGGTCGAGGTGGACTGCGGGCTGGCCCGCAGCGGCGTCGCCCCGGCCGACGCGGGCCGGATCGCGGCAGCGGCGGCCCAGGGCGGGCTGCCGGTCGACGGCGTGTTCACCTTCCCCGGGCACAGCTACGCGCCGGGGGCCCCCGGCCCGGCGGCCCGCGACGAGGCTGCCGCGCTGGCCACCGCGGCCGCCAGCCTGGAGGCGGCCGGCCTGCCGTGCCCGGTGCGCAGCGGCGGGTCCACGCCGAGCGCCGGGCTGTCCGCCGGCCCGGCCGGCGGCGGCCCGGTCACCGAGCTGCGGCCCGGCGTCTATGCCTTCAACGACGCGCAGCAGGTCGTCCTGGGCAGCGCCACGCTGGGCCAGGTGGCGCTCACCATCCAGGCCACCGTGGTCAGCGTGCCCGCCGCGGACCGGTTCATCCTCGACTCCGGGGCCAAGGTGCTCGGCCCGGACCGCCCGGCCTGGGTGCCCGGCCACGGCCTGCTGCCGGGCTACCCGGACGCGGTCATCACCGGGCTGTGGGAGCACCACGCCGTGGTGCGCATGGCGCCGGAGGCGGGCCCGCTGCCGGAGGCCGGTGACCAGGTCACCGTCATCCCGAACCACGTGTGCACCGTGGTCAACCTGGTGGACTTCCTGCACGTGGTGACCGACGGCGCGGTGACCGCCCGGTGGCCGGTGACGGCCCGGGGCCGCAACACCTAACAGACCCCCCGGGCGCCCCGGGCCGGGGCCGCGGGCCCCCGCCCCGGCGGGTCAGAGCACCCAGCGGGAGGCGGCGGCGATCTCCTCCTCCGTCTTCCCCTCGGCCAGGACGATCTCCGCCCGGCGGGCGGCGGTGAACCCGGCCAGCAGCTCCCCGCCCAGGGCGGCGCGCAGGTCGGCGCTGGCCTCCAGGGCCCGGACGGCCTCGCCCAGGCTGCCCGGCAGCCGGGGAAACTGCCCCGCCTGCGGGTGGCCGGGGACACCCGGGTCGCCGCTGACCTCCGGCGGCAGGGTGGCCTTCTGGTCGGCGCCGGCCAGCGCCACCGCCAGCACCGCACCGACCACCAGGTACGGGTTGGCACTGCAGTCGAAGCACTTGAGCTCCAGGTTGGCGCGGTCCGGTTCGGCCGGGCTGGCCTCGATGAAGCGCAGCGCCGCCTCCCGGTTCTCGGTCCCCCAGACCTGGAACACTCCGGCCCAGCGGGACGGCTGCAGCCGCAGGTAGGAGCCAGGAGTGGGCGCGCCGATGGCGAGCAGCGCGGGCAAGCCGCCCAGCAGCGTGGCCGCGATCGACTCACCGCGGTCCGTCATCCCGCGCGGGCCGGCGCCGCCGGCCAGCAGGTTCTGCCCGCCGCTCCAGAAGCTGGCGTGCAGGTGCCCGCCGTTGCCGACGTTGCCGGCCAGCACTGCCGGGGCGAACGCGGCCCGCATGCCGTGCCGGGCGGAGACCGCCGAGATGATCAGCTTCACCAGCACGTTGGTGTCCGCGGCGGACACCGGGTCCTGGGCGGCGACGGAGACCTCGAACTGCCCGGGGCCGAACTCCGGGTGCAGCTGCTCGACCCGCACCCCGGCCGCTTCCAGGCTGTCCAGCACGTCCCGGGCGTAACCGGCCCCGTCCAGCAGCCGGGACAGCCCGTACCCGGTGCCGCCCACGGCGGGCACGAAGTCGTCCTGGTCCAGCCCGACCATCCACTCCACCTCGAAGGCCATCAGCGCGCTGATGCCCTGGCTGAGCCCGTTGGCCACCTGGGCGCGGGCGAACGAGCGCTGGCACCCGGCGTACACGGTGCCGTCCTGGTGGAACCGGTCCCCGGGCGCCCAGGCCCAGCCTTCCGGCGCGGGCAGCGCGGCGAAGTGATCCAGGTCGGGCACCATCCGCAGATCGCCGTCCGGCTTGTCCAGCGGCGAGTCGGCGTTGATCCCGCCCATGCTGTCGAACGCGTCGATCACCGGCGAGAAGCCGAGGCCGGACCGGGCCGCCTTGGCCAGCCCGGCCAGCGACACCGCCTTGACCCGGGCCGCGCCGCTGTTATCGATGAAGGTGGTGGCGACGCCGCTGACCTCCTCGGCGAGCTGGCGCTGGAGCGCCTGCGCGCGCCGCTCGTCGGCGGCGCGCTCATCCTCGCCGCGGTACCGGCTGTATGGCCGTGGCATGCTTGCTTCCCTTCCTGCGGACGGTGTTCCGCCACAGCTTCGCAGACAGTGCTGGCTGCGCTGGCCCGGGGGGCGACCCCCCGGAGCCCCCCCGCGATTCGCCGGATAGACCGTGTGGGCCGGGTCAGGGGCGGAGGGTGCCTTCGGCCGGGAGCTGGCCGGTGGCCGGGGTGCCCGCACCGGACAGTCCCTCGGCGCTGGTCAGCAGCTCCCCAGCCCGCCGGGTGGCGGCCGGGCGGGCCAGCGCCCCGATGATGCCGATCAGCAGCCAGGCGATGGCCACGGCCGGCCCCCACCAAGCCACGCCGGACGGCAGCGGCCAGACGTTACGGAACAGGGTGTAGCCGAGCACGATGATGCCGAGCACCGGGATGACGATCTCCCACCGCCGCACGCCAGACGGCGCGCCGAAGAACACCAGCCGGACCATCCCGATCGTGGCCAGGACGTAGACCACCAGCAGGATCAGCGTCCCGATCGTGCCGCTCTCCAGGAACAGGGTGAACGGGTTGCTGCGCAGGATGAACCAGGTGAACGCGATGATCAGGTAGACGGCTACCGCGACGGCCATGGTCGCGCCGGTCGGCGTGCGGCGCCGCTCCGAGACCCGGGCCAGCCGGGCGGGCAGGATGCCGTCCCGCCCCATCGCGAACGACAGCCGGGCGGCGCCGACGGTGCTGGCCAGCGCGCAGCCGAACGCCGAGATCATCGCGCCCGCGGTGATGAGGGTGCCCAGCCAGGACGCCACGTAGCTGGTGCCCAGGTCGCCGATCAGGGACGTGGAGTTGATGAACGCGGTGACGCCCTTGGCCGAGGTGCCGAAACCCATCACCTCGACCGCGGTGACCACGACGAAGTAGATGCCGCCGAAGATCGCCACGCCGAGGATGGCCCGCGGGATGTCCCGGTTGGGATGCCTGGTCTCCTCGCCGAGGGTCGAGGACGCCTCGAACCCGGCGAAGGACAGGAAGCCGAACACCACGCCGAGGAAGATGGTGGACAGCGGCGTGCCGGACGGCATCTTGAACACCGACCAGTCCACGCCGAGCCCGTTCGGGGCGGAGTGGTTGGCCAGCTTGACGAAGACGACCACGGTGACGATCAGGATCAGCGTCACGGTGACCGCCTCCGCGGCCAGCAGCAGCCGGGTGCCGCCCCGCGCCGGGGTGACCGCGATCCACCACACGATCACCATGCCGATCGCGCCGAGCAGGAAGCCGGACCAGTCCGGCGGGTTGTGCCAGACGCCGAGTGAGTTCAGGAAGTTGGCCGCGAACCGGCCGCCGGCCATCGTGGTGACCACCGCATAGAACACGTAGGTGCCGGTCAGCGCCCAGCCGGAGATGACCCCGGCCCGTGGCCCGAGGGTCGCCCCGACGAACCCGTACACCGACCCGGAGTGATGGAAGCGCTGGGTGAGCCGGACGAACGTGTAGGCCACCAGCAGCACCCCGACGAAGGCCAGGGCGAACGCCACCGGGACCGCGCGGCCCACGGTCGTCGCCGTGCCCTGCGGGTTGATGCTGGCCGCCATGGACGGCGCCATCAGGGCCAGCGAGATGCCGATGGCCTCCCACACGCTCAGGTTGCGATGCAGCGTCCGCTGCCCGGTCTCGCTGCTGGTGGACGCCATCCGTTCCGCACCTCCCCGGCCGGCGGCCGTCCCGCGGCCCGCCTGGCCCGTTTCATGCCGCCGCCGCCGGCGGCACTGGCTGGTGAGCCGATGATGCGCCAGCGCTGCCGCCTGGCACAAGATCTAATTCCGGGTATTTGGGGCCGTCGAGCGCACCGGTGAGCGCGCGCAGCACCTGCCGGGCCTGCGCCAGCTGGCCCGGCGTGAGGCCGGCCACGGCCATCCGGGCCGCCCGGTCCCGGTCGCCGTCCGCGTTGAGCGCCTCGAGCTGGCGGAGCCCGTCCGCGGTGAGCCGCAGCAGCGGTGAGCGCCGGTGCCCGGGGTTGGGCACCGGCACCACGCAGCCGGCCGCGATCAGGTCGTCGGCCACCCGCTGCGCGCTCTGCCGGGACTGCCCGAGCCGCCGGGCGATGCCGGGCACCGTCACCACCTCGTCCTGCAGCACGCTGAGCAGGTGCCAGCGGGCGGCCGTCTGCTGGTGCCGCTGCGCGATCGCCTCGCTCGTCGCCCGGGACCGCCCGGCCAGCTCGTAGACGTCGGCGATGAGCAGCCGGTATGCCTCCGCGGCTTGATCTGCCATATTGACAGTGTACTGTCTATTTGACAGTACACTGTCAATATCGTCGGCAAGGAGCACAGAAATGATCACCCGGATCTGGCATGGCTGGACCAGCAGCGCGGACGCGGACGCCTACCAGCAGGTGCTGGAGCAAGAAATCGCACCCGGCATCGCCGGGCGCCACCTCGCCGGGGTGCGCGGCCCCCGCCTGCTGCGCCGGGACATGGCCGGCGGCGAGGTGGAGTTCGTGACGATCATGAGCTTCCCCGACTGGGACGCAGTCGCGGCGTTCGCCGGCCCCGAGCCGCAGGTGGCGGTGGTGCCGCCCGCCGCCCGCCGGCTGCTGCGCCGGTTCGATGAGCGCTCCGCGCACTACGAGGTGGTCCTCCCCGCCGACATCTGATCAGGGGGCGATCAGGATGACGTCGAGGGTGCGCGGGCCGTGCACGCCCTCCACCCGGTCCAGTTCGATGTCGCTGGTGGCGGACGGGCCGCTGATCCAGGTGAGCGGACGACCCGGATCAAGCCGGGCGACGGCCTCGGGCACCAGCCCGACGACCTGGCCCGCCTCGATCAGGCACAGGTGGTAATCCGGGATCAGGCTGAGCGCGCGCCGCCCCTGCCCCGCCGAGCCGTCCAGCACGATGGTCCCGGTCTCGGCCACGGCGACCGCGGCACGGGTGATCACGCCGTCGAAGGCGTCCAGCTCAGCGGAGGACAGCCCGCCGTCGGTCACCAGTTCAGCACCGGGTACCGCACCGGGCAGGTCCAGCCCGGGCGGTACCACCAGCCGCCGCGCGCCCCGCTCGGCCAGCGCGGCGGTGATCACGTCCAGCACCTGCCCGGGCTCCGCCCGCCGGACCAGCGCATGGTAGTCGGCCAGTCGCTCGGCCAGCCGGTCCAGCAGCGCGCCGGGATCGAGGTCGCCGCGGAGCCGGTACCCGTCCGGGCGCGGCGTCTCCTCCCCGGGGCCGACGTCAGCCAGCGCGGTCCGGATCCGCCCGAGCACCTCCTCCCGCGCGCTCATCGTGAGTCCCGGTGTTCGCGTTGCGGGTCCCGGTGTTCGCGTTGCGGGTCCCGGTGTTCGCGTTGCGGGTCCCCGTGTTCACGCCGCCACCATTCACGGAACGTCTGCGCCGGCGGTGCGGGCACGTCCCGGGCCGCCGTCCAGCCGGACAGCGGGGGCGGCAGCCGCCGGATCTTGCCGCCCCGGCTGGCCAGCCGGCCCAGCCGCCCGGCCCGCTGCGCCGCGCCGAACCGGGCCGGGCTGGCCATCACCCACGAGGCCGCGGCCATGGTCAGCGCCTCCGGGGTGGGCAGCCGCCCGGCCAGGCCGGCCAGCCGACCGCGCCCAGCCGCCCCAGAACCCCCGCCCCGCTCCGCCCCGGACTCCTCGATGTGCCGGGCCCGCAGGTGCACCAGCACCGACGGGATATCGATCTTCACCGGGCAGGCGTCATAACACGCGCCGCACAGCGAGGACGCATAGGGCAGCGAGGCGTTGTCCTCCACCCCGGTCAGCATCGGGGACAGGATCGCCCCGATCGGCCCCGGGTACACCGACCCGTAGGCGTGCCCGCCAACCCGCTCATACACCGGGCACACGTTCAGGCAGGCCGAACACCGGATGCAGTGCAGTGCCTGCCGCCCTTCCGGGTCGGCCAGGGCGGCGGTCCGCCCGTTGTCCAGCAGCACCAGGTGGAAGCGCTGCGGCCCGTCGCCAGCGCTCACCCCGGTCCACATCGAGGTGTACGGGTTCATCCGCTCGCCGGTGGAGGACCGGGGCAGCAGCTGGAGGAACACCCCCAGGTCATCCCAGGTGGGCAGGACCTTCTCGATGCCCATCACGGTGATCAGCGTCTCGGGCAGGGTCAGGCACATCCGGCCGTTCCCCTCCGACTCGACCACGCACAGCGTCCCGGTCTCGGCGACGGCGAAATTGGCCCCGCTGATGCCGACCTTGGCCGACAGGAACGCCCGTCGCAGGTGCAGCCGGGCCGCCTCGGCCAGCGCGGCGGGCTCGTCGGTCAGCCCCGGGTCCACGTCGCCCATCTCGCGCAGGAAGATGTCCCGGATCTCGGCCCGGTTGCGGTGGATCGCCGGCACCAGGATGTGGGATGGGCGGTCGTGCCCGAGCTGCACGATCAGCTCCGCGAGGTCGGTCTCGTGGGCGGTAATGCCGGCCCGGGCCAGGGCTTCGTTCAGCCCTATCTCGTCCGTCACGATGGACTTGACCTTCACCGCCTCGGTAGCCCCAGTCGCCTGGACCAGGCCGGTCACGATCTCGTTGGCCTCGTTGGCATCGCGGGCCCAGTGCACCACGCCGCCGCGGGCGGTCACCTCACGCTCCAGTTGCTCCAGGTAGCGGTCCAGGTGGGCCATGGTGCCGGCCTTGATCGCCTGGCCGGCGTCGCGGAGAGCCTCCCAGTCGGGCAGCTCGGACACCACCGCGGCCCGCTTGGCCCGGATCGTGGCGGTGGCCTTGCCCAGGTTGCGGCGCAGCTGGCTGTCGGCCAGCGCGCGGCGGGCGGCCACCGGGAACGGCTCGGCGCCGCGCAGGTGGCCCACCCCGCGCGGGGCGGTCGGCATGCCCAGGAAGGTCGCCCGGGGCGCGGTCACCGGGCACCGCCCGCCGGCGCGGCCTGCGTCGAGGCCAGGATCTCGGCCAGGTGCACGGTCCGGGTGCCGGCCCGCAGCCGGGACAGGCCGCCGCCGATGTGCATCAGGCACGAGCTGTCCCCGGCGGTGCACACCTCGGCGCGGGTGGCCAGCACGTTGCGCATCTTGTCGGCCAGTATCGCGGTGGAGGTGTCGGCGTTCTTCACCGCGAACGTGCCGCCGAAGCCGCAGCACACGTCGGCGTCGGGCAGTTCCACCAGGTCGATGCCGCGCACCCGGCGCAGCAGCCGGAGCGGCCGGTCCCCCACCCGCAGCATCCGCAGCGAGTGGCAGGTCGGATGGTAGGTGACCCGGTGTGGGTAATAGGCGCCGACATCCTCCACCCCCAGCACGTCGGTGAGCAGCTCGGACAGCTCGTAGGTGCGGGCCGCGACCGCCTCGGCGCGGCGGGCCAGCGCCGCGTCGCCGTAGCGCCGGGCGATCATCGCATGCTGGTGCCGGACCGACCCGGTACACGAGCCGGACGGGACCACGATGGCCTCGCACTCAGAAAAAACCTCGACATAACGCCGCACCAGTGGCAGTGCCTCCCGCAGGTACCCGGTGTTGGCGTGCATCTGCCCGCAGCAGGTCTGGGCGGCCGGGAACTCCACCTCGTGCCCGAGCCGCTCCAGCAGTGCCACCGTCGCCCGCCCGGCGTCCGGGAACAGCGTGTCGGCCAGGCAGGTCACGAAAAGGGCAACGCGCATGGGGGTCATCCTGCCGTGCCGCTGGCGGCGGCCCCGCGGGCGGCCCCCGCCGATGCGGGCTCGGGGGCGGCACGGACCTTCCGGGGCCGCCGGGCCCGGCCCTGGCTGGAGGCCCGGACCACCAGGCCGGGCTCGAACATTTCCGCCAAGTGCGGGTCCCCGGGGGTGCGCCCGGCCCGTTCCAGGGCCCGGACCGCCCCGTCCCGGCGGTCGCTCACCTGCCGGGTGCTCAGTGGCCCGCCGACGAACGCGATCCGCTCGTGCCCCGCGCCGAGCAGCTGGGACACGGCCAGGTCGCCGCCGAGCACGTCGTCCACCGGCACCGAGCACTGCCCGCGCGACGGCGACCGGCTGTCTACCAGCACCACCGGGGTGCCCCGGCGCTGCACCCGGGCCAGCCGCGCGTCCGCGCCCGCCACCGGGGTGATCAGGATGCCCTGCACCCGGTGCTCCTCCAGCACCTCCAGGCCGATGGTCCGGCTGCGGCCGGCCCGCAGCTGGCGCGCCGACTCGTCCCGGATGAAGCCGAGCCGATTGATCGCCGCCTGGACCCGACTCCTGGTGGGCTCGGCCACCACCTCGGGCCGGCTCAGCACGTTCGAGACCGTACCGACGGAGACGCCGGCGAGGGCGGCGACCTCCCTGATGCTGACCGGCGTGTCCGCCACGGCTCCTCCTGTGTCCGGTCAGTGTCGTGCGGCCCGTCACGCGCCGTCAACCGGGCTCCCCAACCGACAGCGCGATCCTGCTCGGCCCGCCGTTCGTGTTCACCAAGGCCAACGTCAACAGCTTCAACTTCTGACCATACGAGGGGTGCTGATCATGAGTTAGGTGCCGTCCTGACGACACCAATTCCATGATCATGCCGCCTGGAACCGGCCCCAGGGGCCGCGCCGCTGGCTCACCTGCCACGGCGCGGCTCCGGGGAGGCCGGAGGGAGAGGGATCACGGTGGAGCGGGTCTGCTTCCTCGGCCGGGTCCGGCCGGCCCGGCTGGCGGAGTACCGCGAGCGGCACGCCGCGGTCTGGCCGGAGATGCTCGATGCGCTGCGCGTGGCCGGGTGGGCCAGCCACTCGCTGTTCCTGACCGGCGAGGGACTGCTCATTGGCTACCTGGAGACCGATGACTTCGCGGCCGCCCTGCAGGCGATGGCGCGGGCCCCGGTGAACGACAGGTGGCAGGCGGAGATGGCCGAGTTCTGCACCGACCTCGATGGCCTGCCACCCGGCCAGGGCTTCCACGGCGCTGCTGGTGGACACGGCCGCGTTGGCCGCCGTTCAGCAGGCCGGCGATGTGCTCGGCGCGAACGCCGCGCTGATGGACGCCTACAACACCGACGTCCGCCCGCTGCTCGCGGAACTCCGCGCCGACATGCCTGGATCCCGACCCCATCGCGGCCTACCACCGGTCCGGCTATGGCGAGAAGATCGTCTCGGACCGGGTCGGCGGCACCCCCGCCAGTTAGGGCAACTGACCCGCATCAGCGCGGTGCCTTGTGTCAGCGCGGTGCTTTTTGTGTCGCCGGCGACACAAAAAGCACCGCACTGAGGGAATCCACCCGCCCGGAAGGAGCATCACGCCATGACCCAGGCGCCCGCCGAAGTCACGGAACTGCTGGCCCGCAGCAACCGGCTGGGGTCGGATCCGCGCAATACCAACTACGCCGGCGGTAACACCTCCGCGAAGGGGCCGGTCACCGACCCGGTGACCGGGGAACCGGCCGACCTGATCTGGGTCAAGGGGTCCGGCGGGGACCTGGGCACGCTGACCGGGGCCGGGCTGGCCGTGCTCCGGCTGGACCGGCTCCGCGCCCTGACCGGCGTCTACCCGGGGGTTGACCGGGAGGACGAGATGGTGGCGTCGTTCGACTACTGCCTGCATGGCAAGGGGGGCGCGGCCCCGTCCATCGACACCGCCATGCACGGCCCGGTGGGCGCCCCGCACGTGGACCACCTGCACCCGGACTCGGGGATCGCGCTGGCCACCGCGGCCGACGGCGAGGCGCTGACCCGTGCCTGCTTCGGTGACCGGGTGCTGTGGGTACCGTGGCGCCGGCCAGGCTTCCAGCTCGGCCTGGACATCGCGGCGGTGGCACGGGACAACCCGGGCGCCATCGGGGTGATCCTGGGCGGTCACGGCATCACCGCGTGGGGCGCGACCAGCGACGAGTGCGAGGCTCGCTCGCTGGAGATCATCGCGACCGCGCAGCGCTACCTGGACGAGCATGGCTCGGCTGAGCCCTTCGGCCCGCAGGTCCCCGGCTACGAACCGCTTCCGGATACCGAACGTCACCTGCGTGCCGCTGCCCTCGCCCCGCTGCTCCGGGGCCTGGCCAGCACCGACCGCCGGCAGGTCGGTCACTTCACCGACCGCCCCGAGGTGCTGGACTTCACCGCGCGCGGGAAGCACCCGGCGCTGGCCGCGCTGGGCACCTCCTGCCCGGACCACTTCCTGCGCACCAAGGTCCGCCCCATGGTGGCAGACCTCCCGCCGTTGGCGCCGCTCGGTGAGGTGATAGCCCGGCTCCGCGAGCTGCACGCCGCTTACCGGGAGGACTACCGGGCGTACTACGAGCGGAACGCCGAGGCGGGCTCGCCGCCGATGCGCGGCGCCGACCCGGCCATCGTGCTGGTGCCGGGCGTGGGCATGTTCAGCTTCGGTGCCGACAAGCAGACCGCGCGGGTGGCGGGCGAGTTCTACGTCAACGCGATCAACGTGATGCGCGGCGCCGAGGCGGTCTCGTCCTACTCCCCCATCGCCGAGAGCGAGCAGTTCCGCATCGAGTACTGGGCGCTGGAGGAGGCCAAGCTGCGGCGGCGGCCCAAGCCCAGGCCGCTGGCCGGGCGGGTGGCGCTGGTCACCGGGGGCGGATCGGGGATCGGCCGGGCCACGGCGGAGCGGCTGGCCGCCGAGGGGGCCTGCGTGGTGGTCGCCGACCGGGACGCTGCCGCCGCGCAGAAGGTCGCGGAGTCCCTCGGGTCCGCGGACGTCGCGGTCGCAGTCACCTCGGATGTCACCGACGAGGCCAGCGTGGCCGGCGCCTACCAGCAGGCAGCGCTGGCCTTCGGCGGCGCCGACCTGGTGGTCAGCAACGCCGGGCTGTCCATCTCCCGGCCGCTGCTGGAGACCAGCCTGCACGACTGGGACCTGCAGCACGACGTCATGGCCCGGGGCTCGTTCCTGGTCGCCCGCGAGGCCGCGCGCACCATGCAGGCCCACGGCATGGGTGGCGACATCATCTACATCTGCAGCAAGAACTCGGTGTTCGCCGGGCCGAACAACGTGGCTTACGGGGCGGCCAAGGCCGACCAGGCGCACCAGGTGCGGCTGCTCGCCGCCGAGCTCGGCGGGCACGGCATCCGGGTGAACGGCATCAACCCGGACGGCGTGGTCCGCGGCTCGGGCATCTTCGCCGGGGGCTGGGGCGCGCAGCGGGCCGCGCTGTACGGGGTGCCCGCGGAGGACCTCGGCGCCTACTACGCCCAGCGCACCCTGCTCAAGCGGGAGGTGCTGCCGGAGCACGTGGCCGCGGCGGTCATCGCCCGCACGCGGGTGACCTGGCCCTGACCACCGGCCTGCATATCCCGGTGGATGCGGGCGTGGCCGCCGTCGACCTCGGCGCGTCCGGCGGGCGGGGTCATGACCGTCCGGGTCGGTGACGGCACGCTGCGGCTGGAGGAGGTGCACCGGTTCGGCAACGAGCCGGTCCGGGTGCTGGGCACCCTGCACTGGGACATCCTCCGGCTGTACGCGGACGTGCTGGACGGGCTGCGGTCCGCGGCGCGGGCCGCGGACCTGGCCAGCATCGGCATCGACTCCTGGGGCGTGGACTACGGCCTGCTCGGCCCGGGCGGGGTGCTGCTGGGCAACCCGGTGCACTACCGCGACACCCGGACCGACGGGGTGGCGGCCGAGGTGGCGGGGCGGATCGGCGCGGCTGAGCTGTACGCGGTGACCGGGATCCAGCAGCTGCCGTTCAACGGTTCACGGCGCGCCGGCCCGGCACGAGAAATTCAGCCGGGATTCATCCGCACAACAGCGCGGCCTGGGCGCACTAGCTGGTCAGGCCGGGCTTTCCTTCGTGGCCAGCAGCACCCACAGGAACTCCTCGCCGAAGTAAGGCCCCGGGCCGGCCGGCTTCTTCATCGGCCGGAGCTCGCGCGGCGAGAACGGTGGCCGGTCCCACAAGGCACGCAGCGGCCGGCCGAGTGGCCCAGGCCACCACCGAGGCTGGCCCGCTCGTAGACCTGCTGGTCGGTGTAGCCGCTGCCGCCCTCACACCAGCCCGTAGCTGCCGCCGGGCCGGAGGGCCGGCGCACGAGTTCGACATAGTCCCGGCGGCGGTGCGGGGGAAGGTGATGAAAGCAGCCTGCGTCGTACACCAGGTCGTATGACCCGGGGGCGAATGCCGCCTTGACTGTGGACCGGCACTGGAAATCCACCCGGGCACCCGCCGACGCCGCCTGCTCCCGGGCCCTCTCGATCGCCCGGGCCGAGAAGTTGACGGCGTCGACGCGGCATCCCAGGCTGGCCAGGTAGGTGGCGTTCCGCCCGATACCGCAGCCCAGTTCGAGCGTCCGTCCCCGGGGCGAGCAGGCCGCTGCAGAACCACCCGGCCAGGTTCTCGTCGGGCCAGTCCACGAAGAACGGGCACGGCCTGGCGCGGTCAGCGTAGAACTCGCCCCACCAGTCCCCGTCCCGGGCCGCCACTGACCAGGTTAACCTCGAAGCGGTGAGACGAGTCGTACGAGCAACCCAGGGACGCGGTGGTGTCGGCTTACCTGTCGCCGGCCGGAGAGCCTTCCGGACCGGGCTCGCCTGGGGCACGGGCCTCGGACGCGGACCGGGACCGGGTGGTGGACATCCTGCGCGTCGCCGCGGGTGATCCGGATGGGCGGCTGACCGCGGGGGAACTCGACGAGCGCCTGGAAGCGGCCCCGGTGGTAGCGCGCCTGGCCGCAGCCCCTGGAGCCACTGGGCTCGAGGCGCCTTCCAGCCTGACTCCGGTGCGGGCACTGTCTAGAGTGTGCCCATGGGTGAGCTGCAGCCGTCCGGTGACGGCGGGGAACTGGTGCCGCCCGGTGAGTTGCGCGCCTCGTATGAGGACCGGGACCGGGTCGCCGAGACACTGCGGATCGCCGCGGGCGACGGCCGGCTGAGCGCCGACGAGCTCGACCAGCGGCTCGAGGCGGCGCTGACCGCGCGGACCTACGGTGAGCTGGCCGCGCTGACCAGGGACCTGCCCGCGGTCCGCGGCGCGCCGGCCGCTCCCCGGGAACTGGCCCGCATCGAATGCCAGTCGGGCACCGCCCGGCGGGACGGCCGCTGGGTGGTGCCGCGGCGGCTGGAGGTCCGGGTGACCAGCGGCACGGTGACGCTGGATTTCACCGACGCGATGATCACACAGCCGTCCCTCGAGATCGACGCCGAGGTGCGCAGCGGCACGCTGACCCTGATCACCCGGCCCGGGATCACCGTGGACACCGATGACGTGGCGGTCAAGAGCGGGACCGTCAAGGTCAAGGCACCCTGGGACCCCGCCACGCCCGCCATCCTCCGGGTCCAGGTGGCCGGCAAGATCGGCAGCGGCTCCCTGACGGCGCGGCCGCCGCGGCGCAGCTTCTGGGACTGGCTGCGGCGGCGTCCCCGCCGTTACCCGGCGCGCTGAGTTACCCGGTCTGCGGCGTGCACTGGACCGTGCCCAGGGTGGCGGCGCGGTGAAGCTGACGTTCCACCCGGTGGTGGGCGTGGCGCCGGAGTTGGTCACGGTGACCGAGAGCTGGAAGCCGCCGCACCACGAGTTCACCACCGACCAGCTGGCCTGGCAGGCGGCCGCCCCGGTCCCGGTCCCAGTGGCCGTCGGGGTGGGCGTGGCCGTGCGGGTGGGCTGGGCGAGGCGGTCGGGGTCACGCTGGGACTGGGACTGTGGGACTGGGACTGGGACTCGTTCTGCTCGGGCTCGGGCTGGGCGTCGGGCTGGCGCTCGGCGCGGCGCCGTTGGTTAGCACCACCACGGACTCGGCCGGCACGGACACCGAGCTGCCGGTGAAGCTGGACGAGGTCACCGTCGGGCTAGCCGCGCTGTAGCTGTACTCGGTCTCCGCCGAGCTGGTCAGGCCGGGGCTGGCCGCGCTCACCGAGTAGCCGCTGGCCGGGTCGGCGTTGACCAGCATCACCGCGTACGAGCCGCGCGGCGGCGTCCGGCGGCGTGTCCGAACCGTAGTTGACCGTGACGAACTTCTGCCCGCCGGTGATGGCGTCCGCCTGGCTGGAGTACTGGGCGAAGCCGACCGGGCCGGCCGTGCCCTGGTAGGTGTTGGGCTGCCACAGGTAGCCGTCCGCATATGAGCCTCCCGGGTACCGGATGAGCCCGGTGGCGGCCGCGGACAGGTCGCTGGCCACCGCGGGGTCGGTGAAGTTGGTATCCCAGGAGGCCGGGTTGACGCCGAGCGGGTCCAGCGGGCCGGACAGGGTGGTGCTGCCGGACCCCTGGGTCGGCCCCGTGCAGGTCACCGTGGGCACCGGGTTGGACGTGCTGTTGTAGTCGCCGTTGAAGCCCCAGGTGGTGCTCTGCCCGGGGGCGAGCACTGCGTTGTAGGTGCCGCCCGGCGTGGCGGTCAGGGTCGCGCCGCCCTGCGACACGTTCGCGCTGCAGGCCGACCCGGGCACCAGCGCCTGCCCGGCCGTGAAGGTCAGCGTGATCGTCCAGGTGCTGATGGTGTACGAGGCGTTTGTTGGTCACCGTGACCGTGGCGCCGAGGTCAGGCGGGCTGTTGGACGGGGTCTGCCAGCCGACCGTGTAACTGGCCGCGCAGGCGGCACCGGTGTCCGCGGGAGCGCGGGTGGTACCGGACACCACCGCGCCGACCGCGGCGGCGGCGGCCAGCATGAGCGCGTAGGTGGCGCTGCCCCAGCGCCGGGAGGCGACGGACATGGCCGCCCCTCCGGATCGGCCCCCCCGCTGGCCAGCGGGGTGGCTACTGGATGATCGCCTCGACGCTGACGGTGGCTCCCCGGGGCGCGGGCGGCACCAGCGTCCCGGTGATCGGCTCGCCATCGACGCAGACCTCGCTGACCCGGCCGGTGTGGCCGGCCGGCTTGCGCACGCTGATCTCATAGGTCGCGCCGCGGAACCGGCGGGTGGCGGCGAAGCCCGTCCAGGCGGCGGGCAGCACCGGGTCGATGCGCAGCCCGTCGAACTCAGCGCGGATGCCGAGGATCCACTGGGTGATCGCCACCATGTTCCAGGCGGCCGTGCCGGTCAGCCAGGAGTTCTTGGCCTCGCCGTGCGTCGGCGCGTCCTTGCCCGCGATCATCTGCGCGTACACGTACGGCTCACACCGGTGGGTGTCGGCGATGTCCTGCCGCGCGGACGGATTGATCCGCTGGTAGTAGTCGAAGGCGGCGTCACCGCGCCCGACGATCGTCTCAGCGATCATGACCCACGGGTTCGTGTGGCAGAAGACGCCGGCGTTCTCCTTGTAACCCGGCGGGTAGGACGAGATCTCGCCGAGCTCGATGTGGTATCGGCTGAAGGCCGGGTTCAGCAGCACGATCCCGTGCGGCGTGGCCAGCCGCTCCCGCACGCTGTCCAGTGCCTGGGTGGCGATGCCGTTCTCGACGCCGATGCCGGCCATCACGCAGATGCCCTGCGGCTCGACGAAGATCTTGCCCTCCTCGTTCTCGCTGGACCCGACCACGTCGCCGAAGTAGTCATAGGCCCGGCGGAACCAGGCACCGTCCCAGCCGTGCTCCACCACCGAGCCGGCCATCGTCTCCGCGGCGGCCCGGTACCCGGCAGCATCCGCGGCCCGGCCGCGCCGCTCGGCGATCCCGGCGAGCTCCCGTGCGGCCAGCACGAACAGCCCGGCGATGAACACCGACTCCGCGGTCCCGCCCTCCCGGTTCTGCGTGGTCTGGAACGACTCACCCGGGGTATCGGAGAAGCAGTTCAGGTTCAGGCAGTCGTTCCAGTCAGCCCGGCCGATCAGCGGCAGCGCGTGCGGCCCGAGCCGGTCCAGCGTGTACCGCGCCGACCGCTCCAGGTGCTCGTAAAGGGAGGTCTCGCTGCCCGCGGCGTTGTCATAGGGCACCGGCTCGTCGAGGATGGCCAGGTCCCCGGTCTCCTTCAGGTACGCGGCGACCGCGAGCACCAGCCACAGCGGGTCATCGTTGAAGCCGGACCCGATGTCGTTGTTCCCGCGCTTGGTGAGCGGCTGGAACTGGTGGTAGGCACCGCCAGTTTCCAGTTGGGTGCCGGCCAGGTCCAGGAGCCGGGCCCGGGCCCGGCCCGGTGCCATCGGCACGAAGCCGAGCAGGTCCTGGTTGGAATCCCGGAAGCCCATCCCCCGGTCGATGCCGGATTCGAACAGCGACACCGACCGGCTCATGGTGAACGTGACCATGCACTGGTAGGGGTTCCAGATGTTGACCATCCGGTTGGTGTGGGCATCGGGGGTCTCCACCCGCAGCGGGGACAGCAGTGACGTCCACGACTCGCGCAGCGCCGCGAAGCCCTCCGCCACGGTGGCCGGCCGCAGCCAGCGGCTGATGACCGGGCGGACCAGGGACTTGTTGAGGATCCCGGAGCCGGGCGGGTCGAACTTGGCCCCGTGCGGGTTCTCCCAGTAGCCAAGGAGGAAGATGACTTCCCTGGTCTCGCCCGGTTCGAGGGTGAGCCGGACGTGATGGCTGCCGTGCGGCGACCACCCGTGGGCCACCGAGTTGCCGGACTCGCCCCGCTCGACCACGGCCGGGCGGTCCCAGCCGCGGTAGGCGCCGAGGAACGCCTCACGCTGGGTGTCGAAGCCGGCCAGCGGCTCAGAGCACGCGAAGTAGGCGATGTGATCGCGCCGCTCCCGGTATTCCGTCCGGTGATAAATGACACTGCCGTCGACTTCCACCTCGCCGGTCGAGAAGTTGCGCTGGAAGTTAGCCCCGTCGTCCTGCGCGTTCCACAGGCAGAACTCCACGGAGGAGAACACGGATAGCCGGGCGGGCGCCGGGCGGGCGTTGCCCACCCGCAACCGCCACACCTCCAGTGTCTGGCCGAGCGGCACGAAGTAGAGCGCCTCGGCCTGTATTCCGTGATAGTCCGACGTGATCCGCGTGTAGGAGAGCCCGTGCCGGCACTCATAATGGTCGAGGTCCCGCTGGGTGGGCTGCCACGTGGGAGACCAGTACTCGCCGGACTCGTCGTCCCGGAGGTAGACATAGCGCCCGCCCGAGTCGGCCGGGACGTTGTTGTACCGGTACCGGCTCAGCCGCCGCAATCTGGCGTCGCGATAGCAGCAGTAACCGCCTGCCGTATTCGAAATGATGCCAAAGAAATCTTCCGTGCCCAGGTAATTGATCCACGGCAACGGCGTGTCTGGGCGGGTGATGACATACTCGCGGCGGCTGTCGTCGAAAGATCCGTAGCGCACTGGAATTCCCCTTGTCCTGGCCCGCGGGCCAGCTGGTGAGCCGACCCCAATGTCGCAGCGCGCGGGACGGCGCGCAACGGCTGCGTTCGTCGGATCCCCGGCCGGGCGCGAAGCGCTTCGAGCGGCGCTCCGGCGGCAGGCCGTCCGCGCAGTTCAGCATGGTGACGGCGGCGCGGGCGCACCGGGCGGCGGCGCGGGCCGGGCGCCCGCCGCCCCGGGCCGGGGATGTAACTTACAAAGGCACCTGCCGCCTGCGCAAAGGAGCGATCAGGACGTGAGCATTCTCGGCACCCGGGTCCTGCGCACGGAGGACCCCGGCTTCCTGACATCGGGCGCGGTCTACACCGATGACCTCCGCGACGCGCGGCTGGCCGGCGCGGGCCACGTGTTCTTCGTCCGGTCCCCCCTGGCGCACGCGCGGATCCGCTCGGTGAACGTGACCGCGGCGCGGGCGGCCCCGGGCGTGCTGGCCGCCTTCACCGGCGCCGACCTGGCGGCTCTCCCGCCGGTGGCGCCGCCCATGCCCGGCATGGTCAACGACGACATGGTCCAGCCGCTGCTGGCCCAGGACGTGGTCCGGTTCGTGGGCGAGCCGGTGGCGGTGGTGGTCACCGAGCAGCGTTACCAGGGCGACGACGCCGCGGAACTGGTGGACGTGGACTATGACCCGCTGCCCCCCGTGGTTGACCCCGCCGCGGCCGCCGGCGCCACCGCCGCCCTGCTGTTCCCCGAGCTGGGCACCAACGTCGCCGCCACGTTCGGCGCGGCCGCGCTCGACGCCAGCCTGTTCGACGGCTGCGAGGTCGTCGTCAGCGCCACGATCGAGAACCAGCGGGTCGCGCCGGCGCCGATGGAGTCCCGGGCCGCCGCCGCGGCCTGGGACGGCGACGGGCGGCTCACCGCCTGGATCCCGAACCAGGGCGCCCAGACCACCCAGGCCGTGCTGGCCCGGATGCTGGGGCTCGACCCGGCCGCCGTCCGGATCATCACCCCCGACGTGGGCGGGGCGTTCGGCGCCAAGTTCGGGGCCGACCCGGAGCACGCGGTGGTGTGCTGGGTGGCCCGGCAGCTGGGCCGCCCGGCCCGCTGGGCCGAGACCAGGCACGAGAACCTGGTGGCCATGACGCACGGCCGGGCTCAGCGCCAGAGGGTCACCATCGGCGGCCGCCGGGACGGCCGGGTGACCGCCTACCGGCTGGAGATCCTGCAGGACGCCGGGGCCTACCCGCGGTTCGGTGCGCTGCTGCCCTCGCTGACTATCTTGATGACCCCGGGCCCGTACGCCATCGACCGGGCCGAGGCCATCGCGACCAGCGTGCTGACCAGCACTACCCCGGTCGGCGCCTACCGGGGCGCGGGCCGTCCGGAGGCGACCGCCGCGGTCGAGCGGGCCATCGACCTGTTCGCCGCGGAGATCGGCACGGACCCGGCCGAGGTACGCCGGTGCAACCTGCTGCCGGCGTTCAGTGAGCCGCACGATACCGCGTTCGGCGCGAAATATGACAGCGGAGACTATCCCGCCGCCCTGGAGCTAGCCCTGGCCACCGCGGGGTACCAGGACCTGCGGGAGGAGCAGGCGCGGCGCCGCGCCGCGGGCGGGCCGGTGCAGCTCGGCATCGGGCTGTGCTGCTACGTAGAGATCACCGGGGCCGACGCGGAAGCGGGCGGGCCGCGCGAGAACGCCACCATCGAGGTGCACCCGGACGGCACCGCGACCATCCTCACCGGCACGTCCCCGCACGGCCAGGGCCACGCGACGGTGTGGGCCATGCTGGCCAGCGAGGAACTCGGCATCGACGTGGACAAGATCACCGTCCGGTGGGGCGACACCGACCTGATCCCGGAGGGCGGCGGCACCGGCGGCTCGCGCAGCCTGCAGCTGGGCGGCGCGGCCGTGCGGCAGGCGGCCCGCGAGCTGATCGAGGAGGGCCGGCCGCGGGCCGCCGCGGCCCTGGAGGCGAACCCGGCCGACCTGGTGTTCGACCCCGCCCGCAGCGTGTTCGCGGTGGCCGGCGACCCATCCGCCGCGGTCCCGCTGGCCAGCCTGGCCGCGGCGGAGCGGCTCGTCGTGCATGCCACCTTCATCGCGCCCGGGGCGACCTTCCCGTTCGGCGCGCATGTCGCGGTGGTGGAGGCAGACACCGAGACCGGCAAGGTGACCCTGCGCCGGATGATCACGGTGGACGACGCGGGCACGGTCATCAACCCGCTGCTGGCCGAGGGGCAGCGACATGGCGGCATCGCCCAGGGCGCGGCGCAGGCGCTGTTCGAGGAGGTGCGTTACGACGCCGACGGCAACCCGCTGACCTCGACGTTCGCCGACTACTCCGTCCCGTCGGCGGCGGAACTGCCCAGTTTTGAGCTGGCCGGCATGGCCACGCCCACGAGCTACAACCCGCTGGGCGCCAAGGGCATCGGGGAGGCGGGCACGATCGGCGCGACCCCGGCGGTGCAGAACGCCGTGGTGGACGCGCTGAGCCATCTCGGGGTGCGGCATGTCGACATGCCAGCCACCCCCCAGCGGGTCTGGGAGGCGCTGCAGGCCGGAGCCAGTTAACGGTCCGACGGGGCCGGGTGACTGCCGAGGGCCGAGCCAACCTGGTCGGCCAGCGCGATGGCCACCAGCCGCTGCTCGAGCGTGGGCCGGGTGCCCGGGCCGGGGGTCATCAGGAAGCGCCCCTGGAAGATGCCGCCGCTCTCCACCAGCAGTTCGATCCCGCTGGCGGGCAGACCCTCGGCCGCCACATCCCAGCGCCGCCGGCCGACCATCACGTCACCGTTGCGCATCAGCCGGGCGGGCTTCCCGAGGCCGGCGACGCCGTACTGCCAGCGGCAGGATTCCAGCCCCAGTACCCGGGTGAGCTGGCCGGACACCTGCTCGACGAGGGCCGTCGGCTCACCCGCGGCGACCGCCTCGGCGGCCGCGGCGATCCCGTCCAGGTACCCGGCACGGCGGCTCGACGCGGCCTGCTGGCGCCACCCCCACACCGCGAGTTCGGTCACGGCCACCCCGATGACCAGCAGCAGCACAGTGGTCTCGATGTCGGCCCGCCGGGTAATGGCGAACTGCTCGTACGGGCGGGTCAGGAAGAAGTCGAACCACACCGCGGCGGACAGCGCGGCCAGGTAGCCGGCCACCCGGTTCCCGCTGGCGGCCACGGCCACGACGACCAGCAGCATGGCCAGCGCCGCATCCGTGTTGGGGAAGCCGCCCCGGAAGGGGACCAGGATGGCGGCCAGGGCCAGCGGCCCCGCCAGTGCCGCCGGCACTGCGAGGCGATCCCGGCCTAGCTGCCGTCCCATGCTCTCGTGGTAACACGCCCGGCAGCCCCCTGACCAGCCGTCGAAGGACCCCCTAACAGGATCCATGCGGCCTGCCCCACCGCGATCATGGCCGGGACCGTGCTCGTACGCACGGCCATCCTCCGTAGTATTCTGACTACTTGGAGTAATAGACGATGATCGGGCAGCGCCCCCTGCTGGCCATCTACGCCCTGTCCGATCTGTCGGCCGGGTCCGCTCGCTCACCGACCGCTGGCGCTTCGCGCTGTGGTTCGTCGTCTCCACGCTCCTCCTGGGCCTGCAGGTGACTGTCTCCGAGTTCATACTCGGCTACTGGATCACCGACAACGGGCGCTTGTCCGGCTCCTTCGGCGTGGTCCTCGCGCTGGTGGCGTGGGCACAAGTGGTCGCGGGAATCTGGCTGGCCTGCGCTGTCTTCTCGCCGGTCTACGCCGAATGGCGGGAAGGCTGGAAGCGCGACGGGACCTCGCCATTTCCGTACCCGCGCCCCGCCGGGCTGAGCCAGCTTGGTGGCGGGCGGGCTTCCTAAGCCCCGCCACGAGTATGGTCGGGACCAGGCTGGATCCGCGATCATGGGGAGGGCTGATGGCACCGCCGCCGATCCGCGCGATCGACTTTCACGTGCACCTGCCGACGCCGGACTGGCTGGACGGCAGCATGGCCGGGTACGTAAAGGCGGCCGAGGCCTACTTCCGCTCCCCGGTACAGCGTGAGTCACTGGCCGGGCTGGCGGGCCGCTACCGGCGGCTGGGCGTGCGGGCGGTCCTGCTGGCCTGGGATGCGGAGACCGCGACCGGGCGCCCTCGCGTTCCTAACGAAACCGTCGCGGAGGCCTGCCGTCAGTACCCGGATGCCTTCACCGGGCTGGGGTCGGTCGACCCGCACAAGGGGGAGGCCGCCGTCGCCGAGGTGGCGAACATCGCCGCGCTCGGCCTGCGCGGGGTCAAGTTCCATCCCTCGCTGCAGGCTTTCGCCCCGGACGACCCGGTGTACTGGCCGGTCTTCGCCGCCTGCGCCGACCATGGCCTGCTGGCCCTGTTCCACACCGGGACCAGCGGGATCGGCGCGCGCCAGCCTGGCGGCCAGGGCATCCGGATCGACTACGCGCACCCGCTCAAGCTGGACCCGGTGGCGGCCGCGCACCCGGGGCTGACCGTGGTCGCCGCGCACTTCGGCTGGCCCTGGCATCAGGACCTGATGGCCATCGCGCTGCACAAGACCAACGTGTACGCCGACATCTCCGGCTGGTCCCCGCGGCGGGTGCCGCCGGAGGTGATCCGGGAGATGTCCGGGCGGCTGCGCG
Source organism: uncultured Actinomycetes bacterium (assembly GCA_963829725.1). Taxonomy (GTDB): domain Bacteria; phylum Actinomycetota; class Actinomycetes; order Streptosporangiales; family Streptosporangiaceae; genus RYN-230. Next base: position 660,436 of record CAWHJW010000010.1, read on the forward strand.
GGCAGTTCCTGTGGGGCAGCGACTACCCGTTCCTCACTCCGGAGCGCTGCCTGGACGAACTGGCCGGCCTGGGACTGCCCGAGGACGTGCTAGACACCGTGCTGCGCGGGAACGCCGCCCGCATCCTCCGCCTGGCCTGATCTGCCGCCTGGCATTTTCGACAATCCCTATAGAGAAAGGATAAAGTGCGGCCGGGAACCGGCCCTGGCCGGGCCGCCGCGGGCGGTGGACGGCCGGGCCCCCGAACGGGCTGCTGATCCCGCCCCGGTTCTCCCCGAGCGGCTGCTGGGGCCCCGCGGTTCTCGATGCAGAAGTCGCTGCTCCAGCTGCCCGGCGCGCAGCCGCAGGATTACACCGAGCAGGTGGGCGACATCCTGGCGCTGCTGCGCGGTGACTACCGCTCCCCCGAGGGGGTGGAAGCGCACGTCATCCCCGGGGAACACGCCACGGTCCAGGCGTGGATCCTGGGCAGCAGCGGCGGCGAGAGCGCCCAGGTGGCCGGGGCGAACGGGCTGCGGTTCGCGGCCAACTACCACGTCAGCCCGGCGACGGTGCTGGAGGCCGCCGAGGGGTACCGGGCCGCCTTCCGGCCCTCGGCCGAGCTCAGCGCGCCCGTCGTCAGCGTGTCCGCGGACGTGGTGGTGGCCGGGGACGAGGCCAGTGCGCGGCGGCTGGCCAGCGGATACGGCCTGGGGGTGCGGAGCATCCGGTCCGGGGCGGGGGCCATCCCCTTCCCGGCACCGGAAGAGATCGCCGCCCCGGTGCATCCCGGAACTGAGGTAGATCAGCCGGGCCGGCGTCCTGATCAGCGCGGTGAGCAGGTAGGGCGCCAGCACGTTGACCGCGAAGACCAGGCTCAGGTCGTCGGCAGTCTGCACGCGGCGCGGCTCCCGGTAGCCGACGCCGGCATTGTGGATGACCGCGTCGAACCAGCCCAGGTCGCTCACCTGGAGTGCGACCTGCCGCATCCCCGCGATGGCGGACAGGTCACCGGTGACCACCTGTTCCGCGCCGGGCAGCGCCGCGCGGGCGTCCGCCGCACGGGCGCCGTTGCGCGCGTGCTGCATGACCTGGTGCCCGTCGGCGGCCAGCACCTGCCCGGCCATCAGGCCGAGGCCGTCCGACGATCCGGTGATGAAAACCCGAGCCGTAGGTCAGCACCTTTCCTCCGGTTCCGCTCTCATACCAGCCCCGCCCGTTCCGCTGCCCATCCGGGCCGCCGGGCAGCAGCAGCCCGGGCCGGCGCAGGCCGCTAACGAGGACACCGGGCAGCGGTTCCCGGAGGCCGCTCTCAGGCTCACTCGCTACGATGAGCAGGCCATGAGCGGCGCGCCAGCAGCAGCGAGTACGACCGGGCAGCAGGACAGCCGGGCCGGTGCGGTGATCCGCACCGAGGAGCTGACCAAGGTCTACCCGGGGACGGATTTCGCCGCCGTGGACCGGCTGAACCTGAGCGTGGAGGCCGGCGAGATCTTCGGCTTGCTGGGGCCGAACGGCGCCGGGAAGACCACGACCGCGGGCATCCTCACCACCCGGGTGGTGCCGACGTCCGGGCGCGCCTTCCTGGCCGGGGTGGACGTCGCGGCGCACCCGGCGCTGGCCAAGCAGCTGAGCGGGATCGTGTCCCAGCAGAACACGCTGGACCGGCAGCTCACCGTGTGGGAGAACCTGTACTTCCACGGCCGCCTGTTCGGCATGGGGGCCAAGGCGTCCCGGCGGATCGCCGATCAGCTGCTCGAGCAGTTCCAGCTGTCCAAGTGGGCCAGGGCCTCGGTCTACGCGCTGTCCGGCGGCATGGCCCAGCGGCTGATGGTGGCGCGGGCCATCTTCCACCGCCCCTCAGTGCTGTTCCTGGACGAGCCCACCGCGGGCCTGGACCCGCAGAGCCGGCTGGCGCTGTGGGACCTGCTCCGCGAGCTGCACGGCGAGGGCCAGACGATCCTGCTCACCACGCACTACATGGAGGAAGCGGACCAGCTCTGCGACCGGGTCGCGATCATGGACCACGGCCGGATCCTGGCTCTGGACACCCCGGCCGCGCTCAAGCAGAGCGTCGGCGCCAACACGGTCGTCACGGTGAAGACGGCGGGCGACACCGGCCGGCTGGCCGAGCTACTCAGCCAGGACGTGGACGGCGTCACCCGGACCCGCCAGGTGGACGGCGGGGTCCAGCTGCACATGCAGGGCAGCGACCGGCTGGTGCCGCGGATCGTGCTGGCCGCGGAGCGCGGCGGGTTCGACCTCGTCAACCTGTCGATCGCCGAGCCGAGCCTGGAGACCGTGTTCATCAACCTGACCGGCAAGGAGCTGCGGGACTGATGACCGCCTCGCTGACCCCGCAGGCGCCGCCGCAGCGGATCGGCGGCGGGCCGACCCGGTCCGTGGCTGCCGCGAGCTGGACCGCGCTGGGCGCGCTCATGCTGCGCGACCTGGTCGTGCTGCGCAAGCACTGGTGGGAGTTCGTGCTGCGCACCGTTATCCAGCCGTTCCTGCTCTGCTTCGTGTTCCTGTTCGTGTTCCCGAAGATCGGCCAGGGTATCGGCGGTGGTCACGGCACGGCCGCCGAGTCCGCGTTCGCGACCATCCTGGTGCCCGGCGTCGTCGGCATCTCGGTCATGTTCCAGGGGGTGCAGTCCATCGCCCTGAACATGGCGCAGGAGTTCGGCTTTACCCGGGAGATCGAGGACCGGGTGCAGGCGCCCTGCCCCATCTGGCTGGTCGCGGTGGCCAAGGTGGCATCGGGCGCGGCCCAGGGCGTGATCTCGGCGATCATCGTGCTGCCGATGGCCTCGGTCGTGCACGCACCCGGGGTGCACGCCCACCTCTCGCTGCACTGGTGGATCATCCTCACGTTCGTGCCGCTGGCCTGCATCGCCATGGCCGGCCTGGGGCTGGTCCTGGGCACCAGCTTCGAGCCGCGGAACATCGGGCTGATGTTCGGCTTCATCATCCTGCCGATCACCTTCCTGGGCGGCACCTACTACTCATGGACGAGGCTGGCCCCGGTGTCGGTGGGCGGCTGGCACTGGCTGCAGACCATCGTGCTGATCAACCCGCTGATCTACGTGAACGAGGGCATGCGGGCCGCGTTCACGCTGGCGCCGCACATGCACCTGTACGTGATCTACCCGGTGATGATCGGGTTCGCCGTGGTGTTCCTGGCCATCGGGCTGCGCAACTTCCGGCGGCGCGTGCTCTCCTGATGATCGAGGAGATCGAGGGCCCGATCGAGGCGGGAGTGCGCTGGATCCAGCTGGACCCGCTGGGCTACAACCAGGTGTTCGACCCGGAGTTCCGGGCGGCCACCGGGCTGACCGCAGGTGCTCAGGCCAGGCAGGTGAGCGGGGCCCCGCCGTTGTAGGCGACCATGTCACCGAGCGCCGCGGCGATGTCGATGGCTCCGCCGCGCGGGGTGCCGTCCAGCTCCGCGCAGGCCCGGTGCAGGTTGCCGACGATCCGCTCGGCGTCGGCCCAGCCCGCGAACCGGCCCAGGCCAGTCTCCCGGGCGGCCTCCAGCGGGGACAGCCCGGCGGCCCGGGCCCGGCCCGCGACGTCGAGCACGAACCGCAGGTAGTCCAGCGTCGCGTCGATGGGTTCCGCGCCGCTGAACACCGGGCCATGGCCGGGCACGATGGTGGCCGCACCGAGCGGCCGGACGACCTGCTCCAGGACCTCCATGGCCCCGGCCACCGAGCCCATGAGCAGGAACGGCGTGCCGCCATTGAAGATCAGGTCGCCACAGAACAGCACCGAGCGCTCCGGGATCCAGACGATCGAGTCGTTGGTCGTGTGCGCGGCCATGCCCACGTGCCGGACCTGCGCGCGCAGGTCCCCGCTGTGCAGGGTGATCTCGTCGGCGAAGGTGATGAACGGCGGGTCCAGGGTCAGCTCACCCCAGTCCGGGCCGGCCCAGAACGGCATCGGCCGGGCCGGGCCGAACGCGATGGCCTCGGCGCGGGTGCGCTCGTGCCCGACGATGGCCGCGCCCGGGAACAGGCAGTTACCGAACGTGTGGTCACCATGGTGATGGGTGTTGACGACCGCGCGGACCGGGGCCGGGGTGACGGCGGCGATGGCGCTGGCATAGGCGCGGGTCCGGCGCTCCGTGGAGCAGGCGTCAATGCCGATGACGCCCTGCGGCCCGGCCAGGAAGCCGGTGTTATTGATCCACCATGTTCCGTCCGGCTGGACGTAGGCGTAGACCCCGGCGGACACTTCCTGCACCACGGGCCGTCCGGGCACGGTGATATCGGTTCGCAGGCTGCTCATCAGGACTCTCCCGTCACTCCGCAGCGGCGGCCAGGGCCAGGCCGAGGGCGGCCGCGTACCGGTGCCCGGCGGGCGGCCCGCCCAGAGTGCCGCCGACGTTCCCGCGGCCGGCCGAGATACCGTCCGGCAGGGCCCGCAGCAGCACCCCGATCAGCTCATCGTCGCCGGCCGGGCCGCCGACGATGAGCACCTGGCCCAGATCCCGGCCGAGGGTGGCGACCGCGCGCATGAGGTTCGCGGCGAGTACCGCCTCCTTCAGCCGGAGCCGGATGGCCCGCCATTCCGCCGGGCTGTGGCCGCGGTCGAACGGCAGCAGCCCGGCCGGGCCGGCCACGGCGAGCATGCCGGCCGCGGCCGGGTCGGCCGGGCGGTCCAGGAACCCCCGGCTGCCGTCCTCGGCCGCGAACCGCTGGCCGCCCTCCACCCGGACGCACGGGCCGCGCTTCACCCAGTCCGCCGCGGCGCGCGGCACGCCGAGCGTCTCGGCCACGGCCGTGGTGAGCAGCTCACCCGCGCCCGCCGCCACCACCTCCGCGTCCGGGGCGATGACGTCGATGGTGCCCGCCCCGACGTCCACCACGACCGCGCCGGGGCTGGCTCCCGGGGTGGTGGACGCGCCGAGCCGGGCCGCGGCCGGCTCGGTGATCCGGCAGTGCACCGGGCGGCCGAGCAGGCCGGCCAGCGCATCCGCATGGTCGGTGCCCGGCGGAAGCGGGCCGAGCGAGGCGACCAGGACGGCCCGGCCGGTGCTGCCGCGGCGCGCGGTGGCGGTGTCGGCCACGGCGGCCAGGTCCACGGCGAAGAGGTCATCGAGATCCTGCCGTCCGGTGCCGGTGCCGAACGCGGTGACCCGGCCCACCGGCCAGCCGGACAGCCCGCCGCAGGCGGCGCGGAGCGGGATCCGGCGGCCCCCGGCCAGCACCCACGGCCCGGTCCCGTCTGCCGGGGACCCGTCCGCCCGGGACGGGCCGTCCCCCCCGCCTCCGGCCGCCCCGCCTCCGGCCACCCCGATCACCGCGTTGGAGTAGTCGAGCAGCGAGCGGGCCGCCGCGGCGGCGTGCCCCGCCTCCGAGCCGCCCAGCTCCAGGGCCGCGGCCAGCGCCACCGGGTCGGTGAGCACGGTCAGCGGCTGGCCGGGCGGGCGCACCTCCACGGCCAGCCGCGCGCAGCCCGCCACCACGGTCAGGTCGACCTGGTCCAGGACGGGCAGCGGGGCATCCACCCGGTTGGCGACGAGCACCCCCTCGTCCCCGGCGGCCAGGACCGCACCCACTGGCAGGCCGGCCGCCCGCAGTTCCCGGAGCCGGTGCGCCGCCGCCGCGTAGCCCAGCCCGCCCGGGACCAGCGCGATCCAGGCCAGCCTCCCGTCTCCCGGCGGCCGCTCCTCCGGCGCGTCCCGGTCCAGCCAGAACGGCACTCCCACGCAACTGCCCGTCCCGCCCGGCGTGGCCGCCCCGGCGGCGAGCACGCGGAGCCGCCCGGTGGCCGGCGGCTGGGCCGGGACCGTCACCGTGGCCGTGACGGCCGCCCGCAGCGGCGCGATGCTGACCTCGGCGACCTGGCTGCCGAGCCGCCGCTCGACCCGGCGGACCACGGCGGCCGCGCCCTGCAGCGACTCGGGCGAGCCCTTGCGCCCCCGGGTGGGCAGCCGGTCGGCCCCCAGTAGCCGCGTGCCGTCCAGCACGACGACCTCGGTCGTCGCGTTCCCGATGTCGACCCCGGCGACGAGGGTCATGCGGTGAGGCCGCGGCGGGCGTAGACCTCCGCCGCCTCGGTTAGCAGCGCCGCGCACCGGGGCAGCCCGCGCCCGGCCAGCGACGCGGCCAGCGCGTTCAGCTGCGCCGGGGTGGACCGGCCTGGCCGCAGCGCCTCGTAGATGGCCAGCACCTCGTCGTCGCCGAGCGCGGTCAGTTCCGCGGCCCGGCGCAGGTTCCCGGCCAGCTGCGGGTTGCCGTGCGCCTCCGCCACCTGGGCCTGGCGTTCCAGGGCGTCCGGGTGGATGCGCAGGTCGGGCAGGCGGATCTCACCGCGCCGCACCGCGTCCAGGGTCAGGTCGCCCACCGGCCGCCCGGACAGCCCCCGCACCTCATTCACTGCAGCCCCTCGCGGGAGAGTTCCTGCGCTGGGGCCCCGGCGCGCACCCAGGCCCGTTCCAGGGCCATCAGCGCGATCACCGTGGTGTGGTAGCGGGCCTCGATGGCCTCGTCGGTGTACGGGTTGCGGGCCGGGTCGGGGGTGGCGCCCTTGGCGTGCCGGGCGGCGTTCGCCCCCAGCAGCCGGTATAGCTCCGGGGTGACCGCCGGGGCGACCGAGTACAGCTCCAGGTTGGCCAGCGGGGCGAGATCCCGGCGGTGGATCAGCGCGGTGCCCTTGCCCTGCAGCCCGATGCCGATCCCGCTGCCGGCCAGCCGGGCCGCGGCCAGCCCGATCCGGCCCAGGTCAACCGTGTCGCTGAACCGGACCACCCGGCCGGCGCAGCCTTCCTCCTCCAGCCCGGCCAGCAGCTCGCCGAGCACGTCGGGGACGGTGAGCCCGGACAGCGTGCGCCACACGTCCCGGCCCACCGCGGGCGAGACCCCGATGACCACATCCCGCGGGCCGCGCCCGGGCAGCGCGGGCCCGGCCGCCGCCAGCAGCGGCACCGCGGCCAGCGCCTGCTCGGCTCGCAGGTCCTCGACCCCGCGGGCCTGCCGGATCGCGTCGATCTCGGCCTGCCGTACAGGCCCGGGCTCGTAGCCGGTGCCCGGCCCGGCGTAGTCGTTCGGGTCGGTCACCGCGGACAGCACCCGGAGGCTCTCGTCGAAGATGGCCGCAGTCTGCAGGTAGTCGCCGGACAGCCGGGCCGCCGTCATCGCCATGATCCGCCCGGCCGCGTCCTCGTACCCGGTCTCGTCCAGTGCCGCGACGATGTCCACCACGGTGAGTCCGCCCTCCCGGATGGCGTGCGCCGCGCCGACCACGGCCAGGGTGTCGGTCTCACCGAGATCCTTGGACCCGGCCGCGTCCACGGCCAGCTCGACATGGGAGTCGGTGAAGTCGGCCAGCCCCAGGTGCCGGTAGGTGGCCCGGCAGGCCTGCGCCGCCTCCCGGCGCAGGTCCGCGATCCGCGACGGGGCCACGGTGCGCAATCCCCCGTCGATGCCCCAGTCCCGCTGCATGGCCAGGAAGTCGTCGATGTCCTCGGCGTTGAAGTTGCTCGGGCCGAACATGTTGTCGTAGCGCTGGATGCTGCCGAACCCGCTGAACACGAAGTCCGAGCCGGCCAGCGCGATCGGCAGCGTCCGGGACGTCCGGCGCATGTCCGACTCGCTCATCAGCGCGTCGTTGCCTGAGCAGGACTCCAGGCCGCGCATCATGACCATGACGTTCTCGGCCATCAGCTCGCGCAGCCCGCCCGGCACCGAGGCGGCCACGCTGGCCCCGTCGATGCCGCCGTTCTGCACGCCCTGCGCGCCGATCGCGCGGGCCAGCGCGACGCAGCGGGCCTCCAGGTACAGCATGGACTTCTCTTCCGCCCCGGCCATCAGCACCTCGGCACCGGCGCCGGAGGACACCCGCATCTTCATCCCCCGGGAGGCGTACGCGGAGGTGAGGAACGCCTTGGACCACGGCGTGTCGTCGCCGTCGGTGAACACCTGCTCGGTGCCGTACAGCGACACCGTCTCCGCGTAGGTGGTCAGCCCGCGCATGCCCAGTTCCAGCTCCAGCGCCTCCTCCACCGAGCACTGGATGAGCACCCCCGGCGACGCCACAGCCGCCCCGATGAGGCAGGCCACCGCGTTGCTGGGCGCGTCGGCCAGCACCGGGACGGTGGTCTCGATCTCCCGGAAGCCGAACGCGGCGGCGGTGGCGGCGTCCGCGGCGAGCAGCAGCGGGTCGTCCAGCCGGTTGGTGACATGCGCCTGGTTGCTCGGGGTGCGGCGGCCGCGCAGCTTGGTCATGGCCATGACCAGCTCGGCGGGCCGGAGCAGGGCCAGTACCCGGGCCAGCTTGGCCGGGGTGGCACCCGCCGACAGCCGGAGGATCCCGGCCCGGGGCACGTCCGGGCTGACCAGCCACCGGGCGAACTCGGCATCGGGCAGGCTCATCGCCTCCTCCGCCACGGCCAGGTCGAGACCGTGCCGGGCGATGTAGGTGTCGATCGAGTCGAACTCCGCCTCCGGGGTGCCGTCCAGCTCAACGACCCGCCCGGCGGCGATGGCCAGCCCCGGTTCCGGGTCGCTCGGGGAGCGCAGCGCGACCAGGCCCAGGCCGGGGTCCTCGACGGCGAAGCCGTCCAGGTTAACCCGCTGCGCGTCCATGAACCGGACCCGGCCGACCGGCCGGTCCTGTGCTGGCGATGACATCGGCGGCTCCTTCCGGTCCGGCTCACATGGCGTTCTGCGGCCGCAGTTCGATGACCCGGCCGCGGCCGGCCCCGGTGCGCGAGCCCGGCGCGGCGCCCCCCGACCCGGGGGTGCGCACCACGATCCGGGTCCGGTCGCCGCGGAACAGGTCATGGGAGTACTCGAACGGCTCGCCGCCGGCGTCGGTCGTGGTCCGGGTGATGGCCAGCAGCGGCGCGCCCGGCAGCACGTCCAGCACGGCGGCCTCATCAGCGGAGGCGGTGACCACCTCGATCCGCTCGGTGGCCTCGGCCGGGCGGGTCGCGAAGTGCTCCTCGAGCAGCTCGTACACCGAGCCGCCGAGCGGCATCTCCAGCAGCCCGCCGAACCGTTCGGCGGGGAACCGGGCGTGCTCCACCGCCAGCGGGCTGCCGTCCGCGAGCCGGATCCGCAGCAGGTCGATGACCAGGTCACCGCGCCTGAGCCGGAGCGCCCGGGCCACCGGATCGTCGGCCGGGGCCAGCCCGGCGCTGATGACCCGGGTGCCGGCCACCACGCCCTGGCTGCGCAGCAGCGCGGGCACCCCGACCACTACGGACGTGTCCCGCTCGATCTTGTCCTTGCTGACGAACGTGCCGCCGCCGCGCCCGGGAACCCGGCGGACCACGCCGCTGTCGGCCAGCACCGCGAGGGCCTGGCGCAGCGTGGCCCGGCTGACCCCGAGGTCAGCGGCGAGGGCCCGCTCGGCGCCGAGCCGCTGCCCGGGGCGCAGCTGCCCGGCTGAAATCCGCTCGGCCAGCACCCGCTGCACCTCCTCCGGGGTGCGGCTCACGGCCCGGGACGGCTCAGCCGGCATCCAGCGCGTCCAGCGACTCGGGCAGCACCTGGCCGCCGTCCACGACGATGGCCTGGCCGGTGATGTAAGCGGCCTCGTCGGTGGCGAGGAACAGTGCCGTGTGCCCGATCTCCTCTGGGGTCCCGAGGCGGCGCAGCGGGATGCTGGCGGTCATCCCCGCGATGTAGTCCTCGCCCAGGTCGGCCAGCCCCTCCGTCATCACGTTGCCGGGCAGCACCGCGTTGACGGTAATGCCGCGCGGTGCCAGCTCGACCGCGGCGGTGCGCATGAAGCCGAGCTGCCCGGCCTTGCTGGCCCCGTAGTGCGCCCAGCCGGGGAAGCCAGTGATCGGCCCGGTGATGGAGGACGTCAGGATGACCCGGCCGTGCCCGGAGGCGGTCAGCGCGGGCAGGCAGGCCTGCACCGAGAGGATGCAGCCGCGCAGGTTGGTGCCGAGCACGGTGTCGAGGTCCTCGTCGGTCATGTCGGCGAGCGGCTTGTCCGGGAAGATCCCGGCGTTGGCGCAGAGCACGTCGATGCCGCCGAACCGTTCCGCGGCGGCCTGCGCCACCGCGGCGCAGCCGTCCCGGGTGCTGACGTCGGCCAGCTGGTAGGAGATTTCGGCGCCGCCGGCGCCCAGCTCGGCGACGGTGGCCTTGGCAGCGCCGGAGTCGCGCCCGGTGATCAGCACGCGGGCGCCGCTGCCCGCGAAGACCCGGGCAATGCCCTTGCCGATGCCCCGGGTGGCGCCGGTGACCACGACCGCGCGCCCGGTGATGGGGGTGAACATGGGAATAGGTTCCTCTCTTGTCTTTCTGCCCGCCTCCGGCGCTGCCGTCAGCCCCGGCCGGCGGGACCGGCCTCGCTGAGGTACCACTCGGCCAGATCGCAGCTGTCCCGGGTGTAGCCGGCGCCGAGCTGCTGGGCGATGTCGGCGCCCTGGTGCGAGCCGATCCACGCGACCAGCAGCAGCCGGCGGAACATGATGAAGGTCCAGATCTCCGCCTCGTCGGCGGCGGGCAGCGGTGCCGCCCGGCGGTACCCGGTCAGCCAGCTGTCCATCAGCTCCGGCACGTGCGGCTGATGCTCGAAGAAACTCACCGAGGTGCCGGCGTCGTAGAGGAACCAGCTGAAGCCGGAGTCGTCGAAGTCGATGACGGCGACCCGGCCGCGGTCCACGAGGAGGTTGGCCAGCCGGGTGTCCGCGTGCACCAGCCCGTACCGCTCCGGCCCGGTGCCGAACGCGGCCAGCCGGACGGCGAGCTCGCCGTCGAGCCGGCCCAGGATCTCCCGCTCGGCCGGGCCGACCCCGATCCCGTCCTGCCAGCGGCCCCAGCGGGCCTCCCGGCCGAACGCCGCGTCGTAGTCCCAGCAGAACCGGGTGAACCAGGACGGCCGGGCCCACTGCCGGGCGTGCCGGTGCATCCGCGCGGTGATCTCGCCCAGCTCGGCGAAGTGCGCAGCGTCGTCGTCAGCCGGCTCGGTACCGGGCAGGTACTCGAACCGGACGCAGTACCGCAAACCCCGGGACCTGTCCTGCCCCGCCGCCTCGCCCGAACCCTCGTCGGGCAGGCCGAGCATGCGGCGGCCGCTGGCCACCGGCAGCACCCGCGGGGTACGCACCCCGGCCTCGGCCCGCAGCGCGTCCATCCAGGCCAGCTCGGAGGCGATCTCGGCCGGGGTGTGGTAGCCAAGGCGGTGCACCCGGAGCACCGACGGGCCCTCGGCCGGGTCGGTGATCAGGAAGGTCGCGTTCTCCGACACGTTGAGCAGCCGGACGGTGCTGGCCGGGTTGCAGCCGTGCGCGCGGGCGGCCCGCTCGGCGAACCGGGTGACCCGGTCCAGCACGTCAGCGCCGGCCGACAGGTCATGGTCGCTCATGATCGCGCCCCCCAACCTCGCTGAGCACCGCGATGATGGCGTCCCGCGCCGCGGTGACGTCTGCGGTGGGCCCGCTCAGGTAGATCCGCCCGGCCATGCCGATCATCGACACGTCGACGAGAGTCACCCCGGGGGCGGTGCGTTCGGCCTCGTTGGCGGCGATGCTGGCGTAGAGCGCCGGCGTGACCTCGCACACCAGCAGCGTGTCCCCAGGAAGGATCATGGAGCCGCCGCGGTTGCGGTTGCAGATGATGGCCTGCCGGTCGGTGATGTTCTCGATGACGTCGCAGAACAGGATGTGCGGCCGTAGCTGGTCGCCGGGGCTGGCCCGCAGCCCGGCCAGGATCGCCTCGCCGGCGCGCTGCACGTCGGCCAGCCCGGGGCCGTGCACCTCGAGCACGCCGAACTGGCGCTCGACGTACAGGATGCCGGGCTCCACGGTGGGCACCGCGCGCAGCGCCAGGTCGGTGACCCGCTCGATGGCCAGGGCGGGGGCGACCTCGACGATGAGCGAGTGCTCGCCCTCCATCGGCGGATAGCCGCGGGCCCGGGTCGGGGTGCCCAGGTAGGCCGCGAACTGCCGCTGCAGGTCCTGGACGAGCAGGTGCACCCGCAGCTGCGGCGCGGGTGGCGCGGGCAGCGTCACCGCATCACTCGCTGCGCAGCCGGAAGTACTTGCCGAGCTCGGCGTGCGGCCGCGGGATCACGTGCACCGAGATCAGCTCGCCGACGCTGCTGGCCGTCTCGGCGCCGGCCTCGGTGGCCGCCTTGACCGCGCCGACATCCCCGGAGATGGTGACCGACACCAGCCCGTCGCCGACCTCCTCACGGCCGACGATGGTCACGTTGGCCGCCTTCACCATGGCGTCCGCCGCCGCCAGCGCGGCCACGTAGCCCTTCGTCTCGATCATGCCGATCGCGTTGTCCGCCACGGTCCTCTCCTATCTCAGGTTTGTGATCATGACCTGGGTGTCGTTGTAACGACACCCAGGTCATGATCAGGATGTGTCCGCACGGTCGTTGCCCGGCTCGTCGATCGAGCCGATGATGAGCGCGTCCACCGGCGGCGGCTTGCCCGGGAACCAGGCCGCGGCGACCGAGCCCTGGGCGACCAGGACCCGTTCCCCGATCCCGCTGCCGAGCACGTCGAAGGCGACCAGGTGCTGCCCGGTCCAGTCCACCTCTACCTCCAGGAACGCGCCCGCGGGGATCTCGGCCAGCCGGCGCGTGGCCCAGACGTTGCCGGTCACCGTCGCGGTCAGCATTCAGTGCTCCTTCTCGATCTCGACACCCGCCGCCCGCGCCCGGTCCCGGGCCAGCGGGGTCAGCACGGCCCGGCGGCCCAGCACCAGCCGGGCCCCGGCCTGGGCGGCGGCGCGGACCGCGGCCTCGGTGACCGCGCCCTTCTCGATCCGGTGCGCGGGCCTGGCCGCCCCGGCGGCGCGCTGCGGCGGGAGCCGGAACCGCAGCCGCCCGGCCCGCAGGTCCGCGCGGTGCTTGGGGTTCTCGAACAGGTGCAGCAGCCGGGTGACGAACGCGCCCAGCTCCGCATCGGTGCGCAGGCTCACCGTCTCCACATCCCGGGGCACGTCCCGCGTAGTGAACCCCGCCCCGTCCTGCGCCGGCGCCGGGCCCGCCGCGGCCCGTTCCCCGTTGCGCGGTGAGTTGTGACCGCCAGAGAGGTCCGAACTCACCGCGTTGTGGCGTGCCGGGGCCCGTTCCCCGTTGCGCGGTGAGTTGTGACCGCTCGGGGGGTCCCAAGTCACCGCGTTGCCGGATGCGGGGGTGGCGGGCGCGGCATCGGCCAGCGCCTCGCGGAGCACCTCGCGGACCAGCGCCCGCAGGGCACCCACGTCCAGCCCCCCGCTCCCGGGCTCGTTCATCCGAGGCTCCCCGGGGCGTGCAGCGCCTCCCCGGCCGCCTCGGCGGCCTGCCGGACATCGGCCTCGGACCCGGACAGGTACACCCGCCCGGTCGCCCCGATCATCCGGTAGTCCACCACCTTGATCCGGGCCGCCTTCTCCGCCTCATTGGCGGCCAGGATGGCGTACGACGCCGGCTGCATCTCCAGCACGAACAGCGACTCCCCGGCCAGCGCCATCGACCCGATCTTGTTCCGGTTGATCAGGAACGCGTGCTGCGGATCCAGCATCGTAATGATCTTCGACGCCAGCACCTGCGGCCTCGTGGCCTCGCTTGCCGTAGCCCCCAGCGCCTCCAGAACAGCAGTACTGGCCGCCCGGACCTCGTCGTTCCCCCCGTGCATCTCCAGATAGCCGAAGTGCCGCTCGACCACCAGGATCCCCGCCTGCACGGAGGCGTGCTTAAGGGCAACGTCCGTGAGCGGTTCAATGTCCAGCCCCGGCGCGATCTCAATGACCTGCGCCGCATCCCCGCTCCGCGGCAGCGACCCGCGGATCCAGGAACCGAGGTAACACATCGTCTGCGGCTGCAACCGGTTGATGAAAATGAACGACCGCAACTCAGCCATCGTGACCATCCCGGCGAAGTGCCTGAAGCTCCTCCACGATGATCCGCCGGATCTCTTCTCTCAGCATTTCGGGGTCGGGCCCTGGACCTGCGGGGCCGTTGCCATTCATCGCCAACCCGGACCCGAGGGCGGGGACAGGGTGAGTGCTCCGGACCGGCGTTTCGTCCGCCGGGCCGGAGTACTTGCCCTGTCCTCGCTTTTCCGTCACGGCCTGATTGGACGCCAGGGGATACGGGGGGACTGCCCCCACGGGACGTTCCCAGGGATCCAGCCCCGCGAAGTCCCCGAACACCTCGCCAGGATCAGAGTTGTAAGCCAGCCGCGTCCACTGCACGAGATGCTTAGGCTGCAGGTTCTCCCCCACCGACGACCGCCCGAAGAACCCGGTCCCGATCGTCATGGATGGGGCGAGCCCCGTCTCGTATCCCGAGGAGCCGAGGCTGCTGCCCGCGTTGACCGAGACCCGGAGCACGTCCAGCGCCGCCCCGTACGCCATGACCGTCGACGGATCGGCGCTGTGAATGGCCGCCGAATGCCCGCGGCCGCCGATCCGCAGGACGGCCCGCGCCGCGGCGATGCCCTGCTGCGCCGACCCCACCGTGACCATGCCGAGCACCGGGCACAGCTTCTCGTGCGCCAGCGGCTCCTCCCCGACGACCAGCCGGAACGGTGCCAGCAGCACCCGGGTGGTGCCCGGTACCCGGATGCCCGCCTCGCTGGCGATCCAGGTCGCGTCGCGGCCGACGAACCGGGCGTCGAAGTGCCCGCCGGGGAACACCAGGTCCCGGACCTTGTCCCGCTCGGCGGGCTCCAGCAGGTAGCAGCCCTCCCGCTTGAGGTGCCGCAGCAGCGCCGGCGCGGCCGCCTCGGTGACGATGAGCACCGACTCGTTGGTGCACAGGATCGAGTTGTCGAAGCTCTTGCTGTCCGCGATCCGCTTGGCCGCCGCAGCCAGGTCGGCGGTGCCGTCCACCAGCACCGGCACGTTGCCGGGGCCGACCCCGATGGCCGGGTTGCCGGAACTGTAGGCGGCCCGGACCACGTCGTTGCCGCCGGTGGCCACGATGACACTGGTCCGCTCGTCCGTCATCAGCGCGTTGATGAGCGGGATCGACGGCTCGTCGACCACCTGGATGACGCCGTCCGGCGCGCCCGCCGCCACCGCGGCCGCGGCCAGGGTGCGGGCGGCATCGGCGGAGCATTCCTTGGCCAGCGGGTGCGGGCTGACCACGACAGCGCTGCGGGTCATCAGGGCGAGCAGCGACTTGACGAACACCGTGGCCACCGGGTTGGTGGACGGGGTCAGCGCGAGCACCACGCCGGCCGGCCGCGGTATCTCGATGACCTTGGCCGCCGGGTCGACCCGCGGGGTCACGTAGTCGTGCCCCGCGTACGCCTCGACCAGGCCGGTGCTGCTGGCCAGGTTCTTTGCCACCTTGTGCCCGGCCACGCCGAAGCCGGTCTCGCGCACCGCCCACGCGGCGTACTCGCGGGCCCGGGCCGCCCCGGCCGCGGCGGCGGCGTGCACCACCCGGTCCACGGCGGCCTTGTCGTAGCGCGCGAAGGCGCGGGCCGCCCACTGCGCCCGCTGCAGCATGGCCCGGGCCCGCGGCACCCCGGCCGGGCCGGTGAGCAGGTCGACGCTGATGGGGATGTCTGCGCCGAACGGCGCCGGTCCGGGGGGGCGCCCCCCGGGTCCCCCCGCCATTCGTCGGCGATCACGGCCGCCCCCGCCCGGCCGCGGCATCGTCGCGGGAGGCGGCGACGGCGACGGCCACCCGGTCCAGCAGTTCCTCGGACAGGTCCGGGGTCATCAGCAGCCCGGGCTTGAACTGCAGGACGTGCGGATCGAGGGTGGAGAAGATAGCCCACACCCCGTTTTCGTAGAGCCGTTTCATCACGTACTTGGCGCCCTGCGGGTGGCCGAACTCCAGGCCCATGACCAGCCCGTCCTGCCGGATGCCGGTGAACCAGTCCGGGTAGGCGGCCTGGATCTGGCGCAGGCCCGCCCCGATCAGGTCGGCGATGTAGCACACCATCGACCGGATCTCCGGCCGGCAGGTGATCTCCAGTGTCTTCAGCGCGGCCACGCAGCCCAGTTCGGCGCCGCCGAAGGTGGACATGTGCGCGAATCCGTCCTCGGACAGCCAGCCCGCCGCCGCGTCGCTGACCAGGACGGCGCTGACCGGGTACACGCCGCCGGAGATGCCTTTCCCGGTGACCAGGATGTCCGGCCGCACGCCGTGCTTGGTGATCGCCCACAGCTCGCCGGTGCGCATCAGCCCGGTCTGCACCTCGTCGGCGATGTAGAGCGCGCCGTGCTTCTCGCACAGGCTCTTGACCCGCTCCAGGTAGCCGGGCTCGGGAAGCGGGAAGCCGTAGGTGGCCGGGATGGTCTCCATGATCACCGCGGCGACGTCGCGGCCGCGCAGGGCCTGCTCCATCGCGGCCGGGTCGTTGAACGGCACGTGCCCGAACTCGTCCGGCCGGTCACTCAGGAACAGTGCGGCGAACCGCTCGTCGCCGGTGGCCACGGCCAGCCCGGTGTGCCCGTGGTAGGCCTTGGCGATCGAGACGATCTTGCGCTTGCCGGTGGCGTGCCGGGCCGTCTTCAGCGCGATGTCGATGGCCTCGCCGCCGCCGCTGCCGAACACCACCTTGCCCAGCCCGGGCGGCGCGCTGCTGATCAGCGCCTCGGCCAGCGCGGTGCGGGCCAGCGACGGGAAGTGGTGGTTGCCGATGTCGAAGCGCTGCATGGCGGCGGTGACGGCCGCGATGACCTCCGGGTTCCGGTGCCCCAGGTTGTAGGTGCCGCCGTTGAGGTGGACGTCGATGAGCCGCTTGCCGTCAACGTCGTAGATGAAGTAGCCCTCGCGCCGGTCGATGACCAGCGGGATCCCCGAGTCGGTCCAGAACTGGGTCTTGCCCGGGTTCCAGAACTGCCGTGACCTGGCCAGCATCTCGCCCTTGGACGGGAAGGCGATCAGCTCCTCGGCCATGCCACCTCCGATCGGTCTGACCAAATAGGTATCCCTTCGACCGATTGCTGTCAAGGATCGTAAGTTAAGTCCATATTTCATGAACCAAAACTCTTGTCAGTGTTTCTACCTGCTGATACCGTCCGCGCTGTGATCCATACCACAGGGCACCCCTGAAACCGTTTGACACCCTGTCCGGCCCGGGCGTGGCGCCTGGACCGGTGAGGCGATCCTCTGGGGAGGGCACTCATGGCACAGTCGGAGCTTCCACGGGTCGGCGGTATCGAGGGCATGGAGGAATCCCTCGACGTCTCCCAGCGCGCCGAGGTACCCAAGCTGCGCAAGCACGCGGTCGGCCTGGGCGGCGTGCTGTTCCTCACCGTGACCGGCTCCGCGCCGATCTCGGCGATGCTGTTCAACACCCCGATCATGGTCGGCTACGGGCAGGGCGCGGGCGCGCCTGCGGCCTTCATCTTCGCGGCGATCGTGCTGGTGGTGTTCTCGGTCGGCTACGTGGCCATGACCCGGAAGAAGACCAGCGCGGGCGGCTTCTACTCCTACATCAGCCACGGTCTCGGCCGGGAACTCGGCATCGGCACCGGCTACGGGGCGGTCGTCGCGTATTCGGTGTTCGAGGCGTCACTGGCCGGCGGGTTCGCGTACTTCGCGAACCTCAAGATCAACGCGTTCGGGATCAACATCGGCTGGCCCTGGCTGGCCCTGGGCATGGTCGTGCTGATCTCGCTGCTCACCTTCTTCGACGTCCGGCTGTCCTCCACGCTGCTGGCCATCGGGCTGATCAGCGAGATCGCCATCCTCGCCATCTTCGACATCTTCATGTTCAGCAAGGGGCACGCGAACTGGAGCTCGCTCAACCCGGTCAACGCGTTCAGGAGCTTCCCGGCCTCCGGGAAGCTGGTGGCCGGGTCCGTCGGCATCGGGCTGTTCTTCGCGTTCTGGTCCTGGGTCGGCTTCGAGATGGCACCGAACTACGCCGAGGAGTCCCGCAACCCGAAGCGGATCGTGCCCCGCGCGCTGTACATCTCGGTGATCGGCCTGGGCGTGTTCTACACGCTGACGTCGTGGGCGCCGCTGTTCGGCTACTCCAGCACGCACGCCGCCATTACCCAGGCCCAGACCGGCGCGGCGAACTTCTACCTGACCCCGGCCAGGCAGTACGCCGGGTCGTGGGTGGCCTCGATCATGAGCTACCTGATCATCACCGGGTCGTTCGCCTGCGGGATGGCGTTCCACAACACCACGGCCCGGTACATGTACTCCCTGGGCCGGGAAGGCCTGCTGCCCGCCCCGCTGGGCCGCACCCACCCCAGGTTCAAGAGCCCGCACATCGCGTCACTGGTGCAGTCGGCCATCGCCGCGTTCATCATCATCCTGTTCGCCGTGTTCACCGGCACCAACGACCCGAACTCCCAGGCCTACCTGCAGCTGTACGGGCTGATGGCGGTGATGGGCGTGATCATCATCCTGTCGGTGCAGGCCCTGGTCTCGCTGGCCATCCTGGTCTACTACGAGCGGCACCACCGCGACGAGGCACACTGGTGGAAGACCCGGCTGGCCCCGGTCCTGGCGCTGGTGTCCCAGGCGTACGTGGTCTACCTGCTGTTCGACAACATCACCTTCCTGGGCAGCGGCTACTCGTACGCGAAATGGTTCGGCCCGATCGACCTCGCGGTCGTGCTGATCGGGGTGGGGGTCGCGTTCTACTTCAAGAAGCGCAAGCCGGAGAAGTACGAGCAGGCCGGGCTGATCAACGAAGGGCTCTGACATCGGCTCGCGGAGGTCACCATGTTCGGAACGATCGTCGTCGGGGTGGATGAGTCCGGCCACGCCGACAACGCGGTGCGGGAGGTGGCGAGGATCGCCGCCGGGACCGGGGACGCGGTGCTCGTGTTCCACGGGGTGGTGCTGCACGCCAGCCGGGCGCAGCCGTACACCACGGAGACCCAGGACGACGCGCAACTGCTGGTGGACCGGTACGTGAAGGAACTGACCGACCAGGGCATCGCCGCCACCGGCCTGGTGCACCGGGAGGTGGAGACCGGCGTCGGCGGCGCCATGGTGGACATCGGCCTGCAGCATGGTGCCGGGCTGCTCGCGGTCGGCACCCGCGGGCGGTCCGATCTCACCTCAATGCTGCTCGGCAGCGTGGCCCACGAGGTGGTGCACAAGTCACCGCTGCCGGTGCTCGTCGTGCCGGAAAAGAAGCAGTAAGGCTCGCTGGCCGGGCACGAGGGAGCGGGCCTCGTGCCCGGCCAGCGTCACGCTCGCTTGTTCAGGCCGTCTTACTCGCGGGCTTACTCCCGCGCTTACTCCCGGGCCTCTGGGCCACCGCGCCGATAGCGGGCGCCAGCGTGAGCCACAGCCCGATCGTCACGACCATCGAGGTCAGGTAGCCGAACGGCTTGATACCCAGGTCCGTGCTGACGATCCCGGCGAAGATCATCAGCAGCCAGGCACTCACGAAGAACATCGGTCCAGCCGCCAGCAGCTTGGCGAACGCAGTCATCGCAGGACCCCTTCCGGGCCACCGGCCCGGCGCTCGGGCCGGCCATGTCCTCGGACGCCTCTATCGTCGGGTCTCCTCCCGTCGCCCGGGAAGGGCCGAAGGTCGCCCTCCCCGGGCCGTTGAGCCCGGCTCCTGGCCGGGCGTCATGGCGGGCGGCGGGCGAGATCGTAAGCGAAGGTGAGCGTCTGCCGGAACCGGCCGCCCGGCTCGGCCGCCTGGAGCTCACGGCCGAGGTCGGCGGTCTCCGCGGCGCTGACCACCGGCCGGATGCCGTGGATGCCGGCCCGCGCGGCCTTCTCCCGGACGAGACCGGCCATCTCAGGCTCCTGGTCCACGGCCCATGCCTCGGCGAAGTGGCGGCGCAGCGCGAAGATGAGCTGGCCGGTGCCGCAGGCGAGGTCCAGCAGCCGGCCTGAACCGTCCGCCTCAGCCCGCCCGGCCAGATCCTGGATCAGCGCCTGCGGATAGGGCACCCGGTCCTGGTCGTAATACCGGGCGGTTCCCCGGTACAGGTCGCTCCGGAACTCCGGCTCAGACACCCCGCCAGTATCACCGGCCGGCAGCCCCGGCGGCAGCGTCCGGCTCAGCGTGGCCAAGCTGGCCCCCCATACCGCTGGTGGTAGCGGGCTGGGGGTTGTCTAATGACGGCGTGGCCATGGTCGTGGGGGGCTGCGGGCCGATGCCCGCAGCCGGTGCCCGTGGGGGGCCTGGCCGGAGGAGAGCAGGATGAC
Organism: uncultured Actinomycetes bacterium; assembly: GCA_963829725.1. GTDB lineage: Bacteria > Actinomycetota > Actinomycetes > Streptosporangiales > Streptosporangiaceae > RYN-230. Next base: position 680,473 of record CAWHJW010000010.1, read on the forward strand.
CAGCACCGAGCCCGTTCACGGGGAATCTGAGACCCACGGCTGGACGATCGACGTTCCGGACCACCCGGTGCGCCAGGACTCCCCCGAGTACGTGGCTGCCCGGACCAAGATGAACCAGCTCGCCGCCCAGGCGCCAGGGCTGATCTACGGGCCCGGGCCGTTCCAGGACCACCACGGCGGCGCCCTGTGGCTGAAGGACAACGCCGGCTGGTTCATGGTCCGCAACCTGGCGGGGGTCGAGTGGTCAGCGCAATTTTGCGCCGATCCGCAAAAAATCGACCTGCTGCGGCAGAACGCCAAGCGGCTCTACGACTTGCTCGCGCCGGAGATCAAGCAGGAACTCGACCCGGATGGGCTGCTGGAGCAGCCCATCCAGGACGCCGCCGGGGTGGCGAAGTGGACCGACTCCATCTTCAACGCCGGCGTGCCGCTGCACCCGGCGTTCCACACCGGGGTCCTGCCCGCAGGCAGCCCGCAGGCTCCGCCAGGGGGCGCTGCGCCCGCGGCGGCTGACCCCGAGCCCGGCGGGGTGCATCACTACCCGACGCCCATCGCCGACATCCAGCTGTTCAAGTACGACGACTTCCAGCTCTGGGTCACCGACGGGCAGGGTAAGCCCGCCGCGGTGGCGCCGGTCGGGCAGCGGGGCAGCGGCGACGCGCGCGTGCACGTCATCTACGCCACGCCGGGATCCCAACTAGAGCAGCAGAAGCAGGCGGCCGAGCAGGCCAGCACGCCGCTGATCCTGGGCCCGGGCCACCCGTTGGCCCGGCAGGCCTTCGTGAGCCAGTAGCGCTCGCCAGGGATGTTGCCCTCGCGGCTGCGATGATGCCGGGGTGAGCGCTGAAAGCAGGCCGGACTGGAGCGGCGCCGTGGCCGAGGCGGCGTGGATCGGCGCACGGCTCGCGCCGTTCGAGTCCGCCGTGGTCACTTCGGTGGTACCGCGCGGGTTCGAGGCCTACGCCCGCGTCCTGCACCCCGCCGAGGAGCCGTCCTGGGGGGACCGCCTGGTCCGGTGGGCTGAGGTCGCCGCCTGGAGCGGCATGCCGCTGCGCCGCGACACGCAGTTCCACACCATCGCCCTGCCGCCCGCCCGCCCCGCGGCGGACGCCCCGTGGTCGAGCCAGGGCCCGCGCGAAGGCAGCCTGTACCCGCCAGACGCCGAGGTCCTGGCCGAGATCGCGAGTGCCTGGACGAGCACGCCTGAGGAGTGCTGGTTCTGCGTGTGGGACGGGTACGGCTGGGAGAACGTCGCCCCGCTGACCGCGGCGGGCCAGCCGCCGGCCGCGCCGCCGCCGGACCCGGTGCCCGCGGCCGTCCGCAGCGGCCCGCGGGTGCACCTGCCGCACCGCGACTACCTGCTCTACCGCGCCCCGGCCGGGGCGGTCACCTGGGCGGGGCGCCTGGCCGATGAGGAGCAGACCGCCAACCTGTGGTGGCCGCACGACCACGCGTGGTGCGCCGCCAGCGAAATCGACCTGCCCTGGAGCTATGTGGCCGGCAGCCGGCCTGATCGAGCACGTCCTGGCCGACACCCGCATCGAGGCGCTGCCCGCCGGGCCCGGGGACCCGCTGGCCCGGGTCGAGGACTGGGTCACCGGCTGGGCGGAACAGGCCGCGGCGGACCTGTTCGCCACGGGAGAGGCGGTGATCACCACCTCCCGGGGGACGGTCCAGGCCTGGCTGTCCCGGCCCGCCTGGCGCCGCGGCCAGGCCCTGCGGATAGAGGCCAGCGGGGACAATGGCGTGACCGGCACCAGTACGCGCAACCTCGGCCGCGACGATGACCAGGAACTGCGGCGCGAGATCGTGACCTACCTGACCTTCGACCTGATCGGGATGGTCGGCGGGTAAGGCACCAGCGAGCTTCCCGCACGGATGGCCATCCCCGCCAGGGCAGCCGCGGAACGCCCGCCAGCCTGCCCGGTGTCAGGCGCGGCCGGCCGCGGCGGCCAGGGAGACGCCGGTCAGCTGCGCGGCTTCCGCCCACAGCCGGGCGGCGGCCGCGGTGTCCGCGGCGCGGCGCGGCAGCCGGACGATGGTGGTCGGGCCGACCAGGCCGAAGCGGCCGCCGGGCCCGTAGTACCCGCTGGTGACGGCGTCCGGGCTGGTCGCCGCGAACAGCAGCGGCTCGGCGCCCTGGGGCGGCAGCTGCGTGGGTAGGAACAGCGCCGCGCTGTTGAAGATGGTGCGCCTCGGCTTGTCCCGGCCCAGGCTGGCGCCGGCTGTCTGCAGGTTGGTCAGGGTGAACCCGGGATGCGCCGCATATGCGACTACCGAGCTGTCGATCAACATGGTTCGCGGGGTCCCGGACGAAGGGCAGCTGGTGGCGCGGGGCCGCCTGGTCCATCTGGGGCGCCGCCCGGGGCTGTCGGAGGTGTTCGTCACCGATGACGCCGGCCGCCTGATCGCCCACGGCACGTCCCGGTGCGTGATCTTCCCGCCGGCGGCTGATGTTCCCGCTCCGGCTCAGGGAGCCGCGGATGTCAGGGAGCAAGACAACGGCTGGGTCGCGCCGTTCCTGCGGCCCGTCCGCGGTGCCGTGCTGGACCAGGAGATCTTGCAACCAGAACAGGCCTGGAGCTGGTGTGCGGGCTGGTCAGCGGTGAGCTGCCGCTGTCGCCCGCGGCCCTCTTGCTAGGCGCACGGCCCATCGAGGCCGGCAAGGGAACCTGCACCTTCTCGATGCCGGCCACCGGCTGGCTAACCTCGCCCACCGGCCTGGTCCTCGGCGGGGTGACCGCGTGCCCGGCTGACTTCGCGCTTGGCGCCGCGATGCACACGACCGTCCCGCCCGGCACGGCCGTCGCGCCGACCGGCCTTCGTGTTCAGTTCATCCGCCCCGCGCCAGGCGACGGCTGCCAGGTAACGGCACGGGCCACCGTGGTCCACCGCTGCCGGCCGCTGCCGCGGCCTGGCCGCTGCCCGCGCCGAGGTTACCGACAGCGAAGCGAGGCTGCTGGCGCTGGCCGATGCCTCGGCGCTGATCCTCCCGGGCCGTCGCGCCGACCTGTCCGATGCACCACCGCTGGGCTGACACGGCCTCAGAGCCTAAGGCAAGTTCACGGCCGCGTACCCTGAGGGCAGCGCAGGCACCAGACGCTGCCCGGCGCGATGCGCGGACAGTCCGTGCTCATCCGGCGTCTGCGGCCGGGCCGGCTCATCACCCGCTGGTTGTCGGCCACCACATGAGCTGGTCGGCGGCGGTCAGCCTGTTCACCCGGTGTCACCCCCGGTTCCCCGGCCAGTGTCAGGCACCGTCCGGGGCCAGGCCAGGGACTTTCGGCCTTCCCGGCAGGAGCCGGTCGCCTCCTCCTTCCTGCCCGGAGAGCCGGGCAACGTGGGGTTAGGCCAACGCCGGTTTCGGGCCCGCACCGGCGGGACTCGGCCCGGGAGTCCGGCCAGCTAGGTGGAAGGGGGAGCTATGCCCGTAGCCGATGAGCTGGCGATGAAGGCCAGGGTGGCCGAGATCCTCAGCCGCCACGCCGCCATCGGCCTGGCTGTGGGTGTGGTCCGCAACGGAGCCCTGGAGTTCTTCGACGCACACGGGGTCGCAGACCTCGCGTCGAACGCGCCCGTCACCGAGGACACGGTCTTCCGGATCGCGTCCATCACCAAGACGTTCACCGCGGTCGCCGTGATGCAGCTGCGGGAGCAAGGGCGGATCGACCTCGACGGGCCCGCCAGCGACTACCTGCGCGCCTACCGGCTGATCCCGGCAAGGGCGAGCTTCCGGCCCGCGACAGTGCGAGATTTGCTGACCCACACGGCCGGAGTTCCTCAGATGCCGCACCCCGCCCGGGCGCTCAC
>CAWHJW010000011.1:0-314053 GCA_963829725.1 uncultured Actinomycetes bacterium
CAGCCCGTGTTCGGAGTACCAGGCCGCGGCGTGGCGGTGCAGCTGTGTCACGCGGCCGGGCTGCTCTTCCCGCAGGCGGGCGCGGAGCAGGCCTGTGAACAGGCGATGGTAGCGCCACCAGCCGCGCACCTCATCCAGCGGGATCAAGAACAGCCCCGCCCGTTCCGCCTCCTCGAGCAGCGCCTGGCTGCCCTCGCGGCCGGTGACCGTGTCGCACAACGGGCCGCTCAGCCGCTCCAGCACCGAGGTCTCCAGCAGGAACGCGCGCAGCTGCTTGCCCTGCCCGTCGAGCACCTCCTCGGCCAGGTAGTCCAGGACGTACCGGCGGCTGCCGGTGAACGCGGCCACGAACGCGGCGGCATTGGCCTGCCCGCGCAGTGACAGCGCGGCCAGCTGCAGCCCGGCCGCCCAGCCCTCGGTCTGGGCCGCCAGCGCCGCCACCGACGTCTCCGGCAGGCCCGATGCCGCGTGCTGGAGCAGCTCGGCTGCCTCCGCGGGGGTGAACCGCAGCTCGGCCTCGCGTATCTCGGCCAGCTGGCCGCGCGCCCCAGCCGCGCCAGCGGCAGCGGCGGATCGCTGCGGCTGGCCAGCAGCACGCCGATCCCGGCCTGCCGGTGCGCACCAGGGACGCCGGCCACCGGTGCACCTGCTGCGCGCTGATCAGGTGGTAATCATCGAGGACCAGCAGGGCCTCGTCCGAAGCCAGTTCGTTGATCAGCGCCGTGACCAGGCCCTCGAATGACGCCGGTGCCTGCGGGCCGAGCAGCGGGGCCACCCGCTCGCCGATCCCCGGGCACACCCCATCCAGCGCGGCCACGACATGCCGCCAGAACCGGGCCGGGTCGTTGTCCGCCACGTCCAGCGACAGCCACCCGGCCGGATGCCCTGCGGGACCAGTCAGCCATCAGGACGGTCTTGCCGTATCCGGCCGCGCGCAGACCAGGATGAGTCCTCGCGTCAGGCCCTCATCGAGCCGTTCGGGGTAGGCGCGGCCGGGGCACCAGCTCCGGCCGCGCCGCGGGCATGTGCAGCTTGGTCGCGAGCAGGACATCCCGTTCGGGCGGCGCCGCCGCGAGCGGCGACTCAGCCATCGTTAACCTGCACGCTCTGCGCCTCCGGGTCGCTGTTGGACCCCGTTCTCCCACTTCCCGCGATCTCCGGCCGCAAAACAACTATGGCTGGCCGGGACGGCACCTTGGTGCCCTGGGGCCGCCGCGGAAGATCTCACCCGATGGGCACCTTCGGGTGACGCCATGCCCCGGTGCCGCTTCATAACGTGCAGATCACGGAACCCGACGGAAGGACGGTACAAATGAGCGGCACGGCGCGGTCATCGCGCTACGAGATCCGCGTCGAGGGGGTCCTGGACCAGCGCTGGACGGCCTGGTTCGAGGGCCTCGAGATCGGCTGTGACGACAGCCAGACGGTCATCTCCGGCCGCGTGGCGGATCAGGCCGCCCTGCACGGGGTGCTGAACCGGATCCGCGACCTGGGCACCGCCGCCCGTTCGGGATATGGGGATAGCCGAACGGCAGCGGAGCGCACAGGCCCGCGTATGAGCCCGCCGACGCGGCGCGCTCCCACGCCCGCGCCTGCCCCAGGCCGAGGCCGGGCGACTTCGCTGCGGCCAGTCGCCAGCAGCGCGCAGCGCCTATCCAGAAGCGATCGGACCGCCGTTCAGGGGGCAGGTTCAGCGCGCGGGCCCGGGCCACGGCCTCGGTGCGGTTGGCCGCGCCGAGCTTGCCCAGGACATGGCCCACGTGCTTCTTGACCGTGTCCAGGGTGACCACGTGCTCGCCAGCGATGGCCTGGTTCGACCGCCCCGCCGCCAGCATCTTCAGCACTTCCAGCTCGCGGCTGGTCAGCGGGTCGACGATGCCCAGCACTGCGACGGCGGTGCCAGGCCCGTGATCGGGTGTGGAAGGCCCGGCGCCGAAGGCACGCTGCAACCGGGCCAGGTAGCCGAACGGGACGCCCGGGGCCGCCTGGCGGGCTCGCTGAGCCGCGACGAGCCGGCCGAGCAGCGCGGCCATCGGCGGTCCTTCGTCGGCGAACACGCGGACATAGTCCTGCGGGCAGGCCAGCGTGAGCGCCTCGGCCAGCACGCTCAACCCGGCTGTTTCGTCGCCCCTGGCGGCCAGCGCCCGCAGCGCGCCGACCTCGATAAGGCTGCCGGGCCGGTCCTGGGCGTCCGCCGCCGCGTGCAGCCGGTCCAGCAAGGCCAGCGCCCGCTCGGCCTCCCCCCGGGCGAGCAGGACCCGGGCCAGCACCAGGTGCCCGAACTCGCGAGGGTAATTCATCTCGTCGTCCGGGCTAAGGCCCAGCTCAGCCGTGGCGCGGACGGCTCCGGCAAGGTCACCCTGGGCCAGCAGCAAGCGTGCCCGCCGTGCCGGAACAGGGTTGAACATGCCTGCCGGGCCCGGCGATGCCTGCATGGCCTCCTCCATTGCGTCCAGGGCCCCAGCCGGATCACCGTTGGCCTGCCGGATCCACGCAAGCGTAATCAGGCCTGCGGCCAGTGGCGGGGTGTAGACGAACTGGCGGCATAGCGCGGCGCCCTCGGTGACATGCCAGAGTGCGGTGTCGAGGTCGTTGCGCTGATAGGCCACCTCGCCCAGGCCCACATACGCGGGCCCGCGGCCGACATAGGCGGCCGGCCCGGCAGTGCGGATCGTGGGCCAGGCAGTCCAGCGGCAGGCCGAGGTTGTCTTCGGACCGCCGGCCGGTGTCGATGGGGGGCTGGATGGGGAGTTTCAGAAGCCGCTAATCCGGGGATTCGGTGCGGATGATGATGCGGCCGTTCGACAGGCGTTTGCGGGCCGCCGCAGCGCGCGGCACGAGCAAGGCGACGAATACGGCCACGAAGCCCCAGCCGAGTACAACCTGGCAGCAGACAAGCGACTCGGCCAGTGACGACTGCGCCCCGAACCGGCCGGTTCCCGTCGTGGTAAACGTCCCGAGGGTGAAGTAGACCGCGTTGACACGTGACAATGGCAGGTTGAACGAGGCCGGTCTCAGGCTGCCGAGCAGCCAGTAGACGTAGGCGAACACGGACAATACCGCGAGGGCCCCGCACCCGGCCATGGAGACCAGGCCAACAATCCCATACTTGATCGCCATCCACTCGGCGTACATGACGGTAGTTATCAGATACAGGGCGCCGGCACAGCACGCGAGCATTGCCAGGGCGAACACGGTCCAGGCCGCCACTGATCCGGATCGGCCGATAGGGGGCGAGGCGAACATCAGCACCAGCGGGAGCGCCACCAGCAGTCCGGGAATGCCAAGGGCAGGCCAGAATCTGGCAGGCGTCTTTGCCGGGGAGTAGGTGTCTATGGCCTCAGCGATCAGCTCCTCCTGGCTCATCCCGATGGTCGCCGCGGCGGCAGCTAGCCGGGCGGCGGCGGCCTCGCTGACCTGAACCGTCACACTTCGCTGGTCGGAGACCTTCGGGTACTGCTCAACAGCCTCGGCAAGCAGATCCTCCCGGCTGACCCCGCGCCACCCGGCCATGTCCCCTAGGCGCTCGCCCAGCTCGCGGTCGACGTCGATTATGATCGTTCGGTGTGCGCTCGCCGTCGCGGGGGCGGACGTTGGCGCCGTCTCGGCCTCGAGGTCCCGCTGCCGGCCGCTAGGCATTGCGGCTCGAGACGCTGATCGCGATCGGGCCGATGCAAGGCGGCGGCCGCCCGGACCAGCCTGGCGTTGACCGCAGCAGGTTCTCTTGGCCGGTGAGCAGGTTGTCGACCGCGGAGAACTGGCCGGTGACCCCGATCGCGGCCCGTACCGCTGCGGGGTTGCGGGCCAGGTCATGGCCTGCGACGCGCACCTCGCCGCCGTCTGCGTGGACCAGCGTGGACATGATCTGCACGGTGGTGGTCTTGCCGGCGCCGTTGGGACCCAGCAGCGAGAACACTGTTCCCGCGCCGACCTCCAGGTCGATGCCGTCAAGGACGGCCGTGCCGCCGAACGACTTGCGCAGCCCGGTGGCCGTGATCGCGCTGGTCATGCTTCTCCTTTCGCCATCACCGCGGCCTAGACGGCCACGATCACGGGGTGCGGGTACAGCGAGCGCCGCTGGTGAGGCGCTCGCGGCGCCGGCGGTACCGCCGTTGGGCGGGTCGGGCTTGACGGTGGCCATTGCGCTTCTTCCTTTCGGTGTGCGTTTCGTCCTCCGCACGCTAGGAAGATCCGGCGGGCCAGGCGTCACCCGAAAGTGGACATGCCGGGTGGAATCTTCCGGGGGGCACCGGGCACCAAGGTGTAACCTGGCCCGGCGTTTGCGCCTGGCCGTCGTGGGGATGCAGCGACCCGGCCAGGCCGCGACGGCCGCAACTGGGCAGGGCCCTGACGGCACCTGCAGGCGGTTTCCGCGCGGCACCCTGGTGCCGCTGTCCGCCGCCCGCCGGTGGGACGGGCGGCGCGTCAGGGGATGAGGCTCAGTTCGCGGGCCCGGGCCACGGCCTCGGTGCGATTGGCCGCGCCGAGCTTGCCCAGGACATGACCCACGTGCTTTTTGACGGTGTCCAAGGTGACCACCAGTTCGCGGGCTATGCCCTGGTTCGACATCCCGGTCGCCAGCATCTTCAGCACCTCCAGCTCACGTCCGGTCAGCGGGTCGACGATGCCCTGCCCCGCGACGGCGGTGTCGGGCCGGTGATCGGGCACGACGGGCCCGGCGGCGAAGGCACGCTGCAGCCGGGCCAGGCAGTCCAGCGGGACCTGGGCAGCGGCCCGGCCGCTGCGCTGGGCCGCGATAAGCCGGCCCAGCAGGACGGCCATCGGCGGTCCCTCGTCGGCGAACACCCGGACATAACCCTGCGGGCAGACAATAGTAAGCGCCCCGGCCAGGGCGGCCACGGCGACGTCCTCCTCACCGCTGGCCGCCAGCGCCAGCGCCCGCAGCGCGCCGATCTCGATGAGGCTGCCGACCCGGTCCTGGGCGGCGGCCACTTCGTGCAGCCGGCCCAACAGCGCCAGCGCCTGGCCCGGCCGGCCCTGGGCGAGCAACAGGCGGGCCAGCACGAGATGTTCCGCTTCTCTGGGATAGTCCGGCTCGTCATCCGGGCTGAGGCCGCGCTCCCGCGTCCAGCGCGTGGCCCCGGCCAGATCGCTCCAGGCCAGCAGTAGCCGTGCCCGCTGCGCTGGGACCGGGTTGACCGGGCTGGCCGCGCCCGGCGAGAGCTCGCTCGCTTCCTCGATTGCCTCCCGTGCCCCGGCAGGGTCACCGGTGGCCTGCCGGATCCACGCCAGCGTCGCCAGGCCGGCGGCCAGCGGCGCGCCGTAGACGAACAGGCGGCATAGCGCGATGCCCTCAGTGACATATCGGAGGGCGCTGTCGAGCTCGTTCCGCTGGTAGGCCACCTCCGCCAGGCCCACATACACGAGGCCGAGGGTCGGCGCAGATTCCCGACCAGGCGCCGTTGCGGCGTGCAGCGTCCGCTGGAAGGTCTCGACTGCCGCATCAAGGCGCCCTTGAGCACGCTGAACCTGGCCGAGCTGATAGACCACCCATGCGGTCAACGTGGGCTGGCCCAGTTCCCGCCACCCGGGGATGCAGGCCACGAAAACGCTCTCAGCCGCCGCCACCCGGCCACGCAGCCACTCGCCTGCAGCCAGACTCGACTGCGCGACCAACCCCAGCAGCCACTCGTCCTCGCCGGACTCGGCCATGGCCTGGGAAGCGAACGCGACCGTGGCCTCAGCGTCACCGCGGAGCTGGGCGAGAAAGCCACGACGGAGTGCGATCAGCGCGGGTATGTTCACCAGCAAGCTGCGGGCCCGGCCGACAGAAGGCTCAAAGGGCTCATCGGCCCAGCCCGGGGATGCTCGCTCGGCCGCATCGAGCAGCGGCTCCACCGCCTCCAGCTGGCCGCTGTAGGACGCCAGGAACGACTGCGCCAGCAACAGCCGGGGCCGGGACCGGACAAGCTCGCCGGGGAGCGCCGAGATCCAGCGTTGAATCGTCGCATCTTCGCCGTGCAGATAGACAAGCCCGTCGAAATGCTGCTCTACCAGCCCGGCGGCCCACGCCATCTCCCCGGCGGCTACCGCGTGCCGGATCGCGTCATCGGCCAGCCCATGGTCGGCGCACCACGCGGCGGCATTGCGGTGCAGTTGCGCCACCCGGGCGGGCTGTTCGGCCTGCAGGCGGGCGCGCAGCAGATCGGCGAACAGGTGGTGGTAGCGCCACCAGCCGCGCACCGCATCCAGCGGCACCAGGAACAGCCCCGCCGCCTCGGCGTGTTCCAGCAGCGCCTGGCTGCCCTCGCGGCCGGTGACCGCGTCGCACAACGGGCCGCTCAGCCGCTCCAGCACCGAGGTCTCCAGCAGGAACGTGAGTACCTGCCCGGTTTGGCGCTCGAGCACCTCCTCGGCCAGGAAGTCCAGCACGTAGCGGTGGCTGCCGGTGAACGCCGCCACGAACCCGGCCATATCGGATTGCCCTCGCAGTGACAGGGCGGCCAGCTGCAGCCCGGCCGCCCACCCTTCGGTCCGTTCCGCCAGCGCTGCCACCGCCGCCTCCGGCAACCCCGCGCTCTGCCATGCCGCCACGCGGGCCAGCAGCCCTCCCGCCTCGTCGGCGGTGAACCGCAGGTCGGCGGCGCGCAGCTCGGCCAGCTGGCTGTGGGCCCGGAGCCGTGCCAGCGCCAGCGGCGGATCGGTGCGGCTGGCTAGCACCACACCCAGCCCTGGCGGCCGGTGCTCGAGCAAGAACCCCACCTGCTCGTGCACCGGCCGAGAGTCGATCACATGGTAGTCATCGAGGACTAGCAACACCTCGTCGCCCTCGGGCGCGGTGGCCAGCTCGTTGATAAGCGCTGTTACCAGCGGCTGAAACGACGGGGGGGAGGGCGGGCCGAGCAGCAGGCTCACCCGCTCGCCGATCCCGGGACTTGCCCGGTCCAGCGCAGCCACCGCATGACGCCAGAACCGGGCCGGATCATTATCGGCCGCATCCAGCGAAAGCCACCCGGCGGGATGGCCGCCCTGGCGTGCCCACTCGGCTAGCAGCACTGTCTTGCCGTATCCGGCCGGCGTGCAGACGAGTACAAGCCCCCGCTCCAGCCCCTCATCGAGCTGCCCGGTCAGTCGCGGGCGTGGCACCAGGCCCGGCCGCGAGCCGGGGACGTATAGCTTGGTGGCCAGCAGCGCATCCCGCTCGGACGCCACAGCGTGCGATGAGGCCGCCGCCGCAGAGAGTTCAATCATCGCTGTGCGTCTCTCGCCATCCTCCGTTTCGCTGTCGCGCGGTGGCGCGTCTGGCAAGTCCATCTCACGGCCGCCAGCCATCTCGCATTATCCCCCCCGGCATCCCGCGCATAACCTCCCCCCTGGGAACTTCCCCATCGCGGCCGTAGGCCAATACCGGCATCCGGGGCCCAACACCACAACCGGCGCGCCGACACCAGCGGACCGGCCGCCCACCGCCGGACTGGCATGAGCGGCAGCCGGTTCCCGCTGCGAAATCCGCGTCCAAGGGGTCCTGGACGGCTGCTGGGCAGCCTGGTTCGGGGGCCTGCTAGTCAGCAGCGACGGCGACCAGACGGTCATCTGCGGCCCGGTAGCCAACCAGGTCGCCCTGCACGGGCTGCTGACCAAGGTGCACGACCTCGGGCTCGTCCTGATCTCCATGCACCGGATCGACCCAGATTGACCAGCGTGGCACAGGCGCCCGCCCGCGCCCGCGGCGCACCGAACGACCATTCTGCGCGCCTCCAACCGACCGTACCGAAGCGATTGTTCCAGTACAGATCGGCGGATCTCGCGCACCAGTTCTCGGCCGACCGTCACTATCCGTGACATGAGCCGGAGGTGGCCATACGCCGATTGGCGCCACGCCGAGCGCGTCGGCGGCAGCGTGAGCATGGCGGAGATGCCACAACGGAAGTGCGCCGAGTGTCGCGTAGCACTCGGGCGCTGGAGCCGTATATCTGAGGCGCTGAGCTGTGTGTGCTCGCATCGTCAGCGGGTGGGGCCGCGCGGCCTCGGTGGTGGCGGCCGTGGCACTGGTGGCGGTCCGCCTGGAGCCGGGCCGGGCTGTCCTGGTGTCGCTGGTCGCGTGGCTGGCCGGGCTGACTGGGGGAAGGACAGCCTGGCGAGCTTGGCGGCGGTGGTGGCGCGCTGGGCCGGGTGCGGCTGTGCGGGTGGTGCCGGGCGGGTAGCAGCGTACAGCTGTTCGGCGGCGGCGCGGGCTGCGGCGGCCTGGGCTGCGTGCTGCTGGGATTCGCGGAGTTCGGCGACGGCTTCGGCGAGTGCGGCCAGCCGGGTGATGAGCACGATCGGGGTCATAGACCGGTCGCCGGTCAGGTAAGCGAACGCGGATAGCAGCCGGGCGGCCTGGCGGAGCTGGTTCCCAGCCTGGGACGGTGGCGGAATATGAGCGTAAGGCGCGCGTGCCGCGCGGTCGTAGGCGTCGGCGGCTTGGCGCAGGATGCGGCTGCCCAGCATGGCGGCGGCCACGTGCACGGTATCGGAGGTGGCCCACGCGGCGTCAGTGGCAGCAGCCGGGTCGGTCCAGGCAAGGGTGCGGATCTGCGCCGTGGCGTCGGCAGCGATTCGGGTGGCGTGCTCCCAGATCGCGTTCCGCTCGGCGGCGGTCAGATTCAGATGCGGCCGGCCGGGAGTGACCCGATCCGGGGTCCACCGCTGCCGCAGCTTGGGCCAGCTCAGATCTGCCGCGAGTTTCCCGCCGCCGTACCAGACCGGGCCGCCGTCCTTGGTCGTGTCGCCAGGCAGGGCGACCGAGTACCCGGTGACCTGACCCGGGTTGCTGACGCTGAACCGCTTGCGCACCTGCACCCTAGCCTGGTCCAAGCGGGCGAAGAACTCGTCCTCGCTGCTGGCGGACGCGGCGGCGGTAGTAACCTGCCGTCGCAGTATGACCCTGGGGGCCTCGTCCAGGCCACAGCGGGCAGCCTTGTCGTTCTCGGCCCGAGTCGGCCGGCGAGCCGCCGTGCAGTCAGCGGGCGCGGTAGAGCGCAGCCCGTACCGCTGCTCGGCAGCCAGGCAGGCAGCGCGGACCTTGTACCGTTCCCACGACAGGCTCGGCTTGCCGCCGTCCTGCCGGGCCAGCATCGCCACCAAGTGGATGTGATCGTCGCCGTGGCGCACAGCGACCCAGCGGACGGCCTCGTCTTCCTGCCCATACGGCGACAAGCCAGTACGGTGCATCACCTCGTGCGCGATAGCGGCCCACTCGTCATCGCTGAGCATCCGGTCCTCGGGAGCGGCGCGCATCGAGCAGTGCCATACCGGCCGCGCGTAGGCCCGCTTGCCGAGGGCGGCCTGCGGCTGCAACAGCAGGCCGGTGAGATTGGTGAAGTCCCGCGTACCATCTGGGCGTAGCGGAGGTTCCAGGTCAGCGGGATGCCGCCAGCCCGCGACGATATGGGGATCAGTATGTTCTTCATGGCGGCCAGGACCGAACAGGTAATACAGCAACGGCTGGACGTGTTCCCCGCGCGGGGTACTGATCTTCCCGATCACGCGGTCACCGTTGCCGCATCCGCGAACCTCACCCCAGGGCCTTGCGCACGGCGTCGGCTACGGCGTCGATGTGGTCGGCGCGGCGGATGCTCTCGGCCGCGTAGCGGGGCAGGTCTCCGGTGGGCTGCCCGGTCGCGTTGAGCTTGGCGGCTGCCTGGTTGAGGTTGGTGGCGATGCGGCGGACCAGCCCGGCCGCGCGCATCAACTCGATCAGCACCTGCCTGAGCGACTCCTGGCCGTCGGCGTACCTGCCGTTCGCGGCGGCGGCTAGCACCGCCTGGCCGACGCAGGCTCCCCGGGCCAGGCCCGCCCGCCCGGCCGCTGCGATGATGACCGCGTATTCCTCGCCGGTCAGCGTGAACTCCACCCGGCGGGTACGCGGAACCATCTGCCGTGCCCGCCGTCGGCCCTGCCCGCTGACGCCGGTTCCGCTGCCGCTGATGGCGCCTGTCATTTGCTAGTCCTCCCCGTCTGCGGCATTCAATTCCCGACCGTCTTTGTTTGATCTCCCGCCGATTCCCCCGGGCGGGAGACTTTACCGGGCCGCTGCCCCGGTGCCAGTGTACGTCTGGACCGCGCCCGGTCCAGACGTAAAGGGGGGTTTATTCCACATCTTGCTGCCGGTGGTTCCGGGCTGCTTTCATCCAGAGCAAAACGCGCTGGTTAACGACCGCGGATTCGGCCTACTCGCCGCTGAGATAGCGGTCGCTGACGCACATGCGAGGGCGAGATCGAGTCCTAGATGACCCCAAGCCTCCAGGTTCCTGCCGGGGCGCCGGGCGTGCTGAGCCGCAGGCCAGCGGCCAGACGTATGTGCTCCGTGAGGCTACCGTGGCGCAACGGCACCAAGCGGCGATCACCTCGTGGACGCGTTTACGTGAGTGCTTGAACGCGCAGAACGGGACGTATCCCTGGTTTACGCGGCCAGGCAAAAAAATCTGCCGTACTAACCAGCGCTATTCAGTGCTGCCGAGGGATGTCCAGTCATGCGGAGTGATGCCGGATGCCGTTTAGCGCGGTCTGCGATAGCGCACGTTGATTTGCCGCCCGGCCGCAGATACGTAGCTTTAAATCATGCCAGGGGACCAGCATCACCGTGAAAACGGGGACCGGGAATGAGGAACCGGACGGGCATCCAAGCCGCCCAGCCGGAACTAGCCAGGTCATGCCCGTCCCTGGCCGCGCCCAGCCAGCACGACGAGCGCCACGACCACGACGGGCACCCCGCAAACGACGGTGAGATCAGCCTGGATGCCTACATCGTCCGGCTGGTCGATGCCGCCCCGCCCCTGTCCAGCCAGCAGCGTGACACGCTCGCGCTCCTCCTGCGCCGCCCCCGCCGCCGGTAACCGCCAGGACGCCCCGGCTCCCAGCATCAGGGCCCGGGCATCCTGGCCGGGATCAGGCGGCGTCCGGCTGCCGCCAGGTGACCGCGACCGTAGCCGGGTCGAACGGGCGGCGGGCACCGCGGCCCGGGGAGTGCAGCGTGACCGACATCAGCGTCTTGATGACCGCGCGCTGGCGGCTGAGGTCCAGGCCGGCCCAGACAGCGGCGGCGTTCTCGGCGGCAACCAGCGGCGCCAGCACGTTCTCCCGCGCAGCGTGCTCCAGTTCGCTGCCGATCTCATCCAGCCTGAGGTTGGCCCGCCCGGTGGCGGCGAGCATCTGCGGCCGGGTGATCAGGCCCAGCGCCCGGTCGGCGGCCATCTCCTCCAGATTCCGGCGGATCGCCGCCGCCTCCTCCCGCAGCGCCACCACATCCGGGCCGCTCTCGGGGACCGCGACCAGGTCGGCGGCATCGGCGCGGGACAGCCGTCCCACTACCAGCCGGGTGATGAAGTCCTCGACCGGACCGGCCTTCCGGGCCACGTGGGTTCCGGGCCAGGCCCGGTCCCGGGTCGGCATCGAGCAGCGGTAGACCCGGTGCCCGGTATGCGACGGCCCCCCGGCAACCACGTTCCCGCACGGGCACAGTGCCAGGCCGCCCAGCAGCGTCCGCACCCCGCGCGGCGGCTTGCGGGACGGGTCCTCCAGGATGCCGCGGACCGCCCGCCACGTCTCCTCGCTCACCAGCGGCTCCCACTGGCCCTGGCCGACGATTTCCCCGTGGTAGACCGACAGGCCCGCGATCCGCGGGTTCAGCAAGATGCTGCGGATGCTGGCCCGGTTCCACCGGGTGGTGCCGCGCCGGTCCCGCTGCGGCGGCGCCAGCTCCAGCCTGGTCCACTCCCGCATGACCCCGCTGACCGTCCCCCCGCCCAGCAGCGCCGCGCACGCCTCCGCCACCGCCGGGCCCTCCACCGGATGCGCCGTCACATGATCGTCCCGGTACCCGAACGGGCGCGGCCCGCCGGTGAACCGCTGCCCGTTGACCGCCGCGGCCTCGTTGGCCAGCTTCTGTCGCTCGGCCTTGCGTTCCTGCTCGGCCTTGGCCACCGCGATCAGGATGCGGGCGTGCAGCCGCCCGGAGTCGGTACCCAGGTCGATGTTCCCGTCCACCTCGGCGAACCGCACCCCGGCCCTGTCAAAGCGGGGGATCAGGTACTCCAGATCCAGCGGCTCGCGGATGAACCGGTCCCACTTGAAGCACAGCACTGCGTCCACCGCCCGCGCGTCGACCAGCCGCATCGCCTCTTCGTACCCCGGCCGGTACTTGCCCGGTTTGGTCGGGTCCTTGCGGGTGACCCCGATGTCGTTGTCCGACAGCCGGTAGACCACCGTCCAGCCACGCTCGCGGGCCTTGTGCTCCAGCTTGGCGAGCTGGTTGGCCACGCCGTGCCCGTCATGGGCCTTGTCCATGCTGATCCGCACGTAGATCAGGCAGCGGATGACGCCGTCGGGCGGCCTGCTGGCCTCTGCTAGCTGTATTGCGTCGCGGATCGTCATATGTGTTAATATAACGGATAGGAGCCGCTATGTCGTCATCACCATAGGTGTAAGCAGTCCGAAGGATGGCAGCTGGAGCAGCCCGGACCAGGCGTCCTGGTCTGGCGCACGCCGGCCGGGCGCACCTATACCACCACCCCTGCCGAATACCCGGTCTAAGGGACAGCCGCGCGGTCGATCGTGGCGTGGCTGCAGGATGGCTCCGGGGAGCAGCCGCGCTACGCTTACCTGCATCGTGCTAGGGGGAGGTGCCGGTGATGGCAGGGCCGCAAGACCCGGCAGCGCCGGGCCGGGGCCGCCTCAGGGTGGGTCACGCCAACCGCGAGCAGGTGATCGACACACTGAAGGACGCGTTCACGCAGGGCCGGCTGACCAGGGACGAACTCGACGCGCGAACGGACCAGGCGCTCGCCGCTCAAACTTACGCCGAGCTGGACGCGGTCACCGCCGACATCCCTGGCGCGCCCCGGCTGGATGGCCCGCCCGCCTCGCCTGTCCCGGCCAGGGCCGGGGTGGCGGGCCCGCCCGCTTTGGCACGCCGCTGGCCGCTGGCAAGGGCCGCCGTCAAGTCGGGCGGCTTCCTGGTCATCGCGGCCGCAATCGCGCACTCCGGCAACATCATCGATAATTCGGACCCCAACGGCCCCGGCCCCCATCATGGCTGGACTCGCCTGCTGCTTCTGCTGACCCTTACCGTCGTGGTCACGGCACTTGTCATCCTGATACGCGGGGCGGCCGCCTCGGTGGAGCAGCGGCGCTCCCGCAGGCAGCTGCCGCCCCGGCCGGGGCCGGTCGGCCACGCCCTGGAAGCCGAACAGTGCAGCGGCACCGGCCATGACCCGGTTCCCCCCGGCCCCCGCACCGACCTGACCCGCGCCGACCTGCGGACTCACATCTCATGGCCACATCGGTCGCCGTCTTCCGGGCGGGGTGCCCGGGCACTGCGCGGGATACGGCCGGGACCGGACGC
The DNA here is from genome assembly GCA_963829725.1 of uncultured Actinomycetes bacterium. Taxonomy (GTDB): domain Bacteria; phylum Actinomycetota; class Actinomycetes; order Streptosporangiales; family Streptosporangiaceae; genus RYN-230. The sequence goes on from CAWHJW010000011.1 coordinate 13,346, forward strand.
CGTGTAACAGGCCACCTTCGCCCTTCAGCCTCGCTCGATCCAACGTGTGTTGTTTTGGGCAACCTCGCGCCGCATTGCCGCCGTCACCATCAGCTGAAAGGCCTGCGCTCCTGGCGGGTGACCCAGCCCAGCCCGGGCCAACCTACGTACGCCCGGCTCGTCCTGCTGCGCTCGACAGGGGTCACCGACATGATGACCCATCACGAACCCCGGATCCCGTACTACGCTGCCAACTGGCGCCCGTTCCGCACCTGGGCCTGCGTCCTGCTCCGGGTGGCCGGAGACCGCGTCGGCCTCCCGGCCGGCGACCGCACCCGCGGCCACTGACGCCAGCCGCAGCACGCGCCGCTCCTGACCACCAGCGGGGACACCGACGGTCCCGGATGCTATTCGTCCGTGCTGCGCCGGAGCCGCTTGATCTGGGCGCGCCGCTGCTTAGCCGCGAGCCGCCGTTCCTGTGAGCCGCGAGTGGGCCGGGTCGGCCGCCGCGCGGTCGGCGGTGGGGCGGTGGCGGCGGTCAGTATCCCGACGAGACGTTGCTGCGCCGCCTCCCGGTTGCGCAGCTGGGACCGGTACTCCGACGCGGAGATGGTCAGCACCCCGCTGACCAGGCGGCCTTCGAGGGCGCGCAGCGCGCGTTCCTTGAGCACCGGGCCGAGTGCGTTGGAGGCGGCCAGGTCGTAGGACAGTTCCACCCGGCTGTCGCTGGTGTTCACGGACTGCCCGCCCGGCCCGGAGGACCGGGAGAACCGCCAGGACAGCTCGTCAGCCGGGATGGTCCTGCCCCGGACCTGGATAGGCCCTGCCATGCCATCCATGATCCCCCGGGTTACCCTGGCCGAGTACCAGGACCGGCTATCCGCGCAGGACACGTACGGTGTCCTGGTCGTCCTGAAGGCCATGACGCGGCTGGCAAGGACAGCACGATCCGGCATGTGTTGAGCGGGGTGAACCCTCAGGGCGTCACGGTATCCAGTTTCAAGGCGCCGTCCGCGGAGGAACTGAGCCACGACTACCTCTGGTAGCATGCCCGCCGCCTGCCCGCCTGGGGCCAGATCGGCATCTTCAACCGGTCCCACTACGAGGAGGTCCTCGTCGTCCGGGCGCACCCCGAACTCGCCGACGAGGAGAACTGCCGCGCAGAGCAGGTCCACCCGGCTCTGGGCGCGCCGCTTCCGCGAGATCAACGACTGGGAGCGCCACCTCGTGGAGAACGGCATCCGGGTGGTCGCTCAGCCACACCAGCACCAGGTGGGTGCCCTGGTACGTGCTGCCCGCGGACCACAAGTGGTTCACCCGCGTGTGCGCGGCGGCGGTCATCGCGCACGAGCTGATTGCGCTCGACCCGCACTACCCCGTCCCCGACCTGGTGGTACGCCAGGAGATGCTGCACGCGAAGGCCCAGCTCGAGGCCGAGGTCAGCGAGGTCAGCGAGGTCAGCGAGATATGACCTGGTTGTTACATCGTCGTGGTTACGCCGCATGCATCGTCCGGTTTGCGATAGTTTCCCGTTCGTCGTAACCCGGCGCAGTCCAGCCGCAGCCTCAGCTGACAATCTCAGCGCGGCCCGGGAGGTGACCCGCATGCTTGCTGATGACGCCGCCAGCGTGCTGGCCTACCAGGGCCATCCGCTGGCCGGCTCCCCTGCCGGGGGGCTCCAGGACGCGGCGGCCCGGATCCTGGCCGCGGGCACGCTCCCCCGGTGCCCGCATCCTGGCCGGCCACCGCACTGGTACCTCCCGGCGGGGTCGCTCATCTGCGGCCCGTGCACGAACCGTGTCACCGCGCCGGGCTGGTGCGGTTGACCCCCAACTGACGCTGGCCGGCCAGTGCCTGCGGCTGCGGATGCAGGGAGGCCGGCGACGGCCGGCGGTGCGCGACCGCGAACGACAGCACCCCGAGCACCACGGCCACCGCGGCGCTCACGGCGTACAGGTCCGGGAGGCTCAGCCCAGCGTGCCGCAGCGGTCCTACCCCGAACGCCGCGATCCCGTACCCGGCCTGGTAGCAGGCGATGACCAGTCCGGCCACGGCAGCCGAGATGCCGGTCAGCTTCTCCTGGCCGAAGCTGATGGTCAGCGGCAGCAGCGCGGAGCAGCCGAAGCCGGCCAGCGCGAAGGCGCCGATACCAGCTATGCCCGCATGCGGCGGCAGGACGGAGATCAGCACGAAGGCCACGGCCAGCACGAACGGCAGCAGGTGGTAGGCCAGGCGGCTGGGGAACCAGCGCCCCACCACGGCGAACAACAGCCGCCCCGCCGTCACCATCGGCCCAGAACGCGGTGAGCGCCAGCGATGCCAGCGTGGCGGACACCTGGAGCGAGGTCAGGTCGAGCTGCGACCAGTTCCGTTCATGGTCTCGCAGAATCCGTAGAGCACGGCGAAGCCCGCGAACACCCAGAAGCCGGCGGGCACCCTGGCCCGGCGCGCGCCCGTCCCGGCCCCCGCGCCTCCGGCTGCCCCGTCTCCGGCCGCCCCGCCCGCTCTCAGCGGCAGCCGCGCGCTCACCACCATCAGTCCCGCCACGGCCAGCGCGGCGAGCACCGGCAGGCCCACCCAGGCCCCCAGGCCGACGAATACCGCGACGAACACCGGGGCCAGCGCGGTGCCCAGGCCTAGCAGCGAGTTGAGCACCAGCACCGACCGGTCCACCGCGTCCGGGTGGAAAGCCGCGGCGAACGTGTTGACCGAGGGCACCGTCAGCCCGAATCCGGCACCGAGAAACGCCGTCGCGGCCAGCAGCAGCCCGTAGGCCACCGACTGGTCGCCCTCAACGAACCGGCTGGCGATGAGCAGCAGCATGGCGACCAGGTCCGCGGCCAGCCCGGCCAGGTAGACCCGCTTGGCGCCGAACCGCCGGGCCAGGCCGCCCTCGGCCAGCGCGGCGGTGACGGCCAGGCAGGCCTGCGGCAGGAACATCGCGCCGTACTGGGTGCTGGACAGCCCGTAGGAGCCCGGCGCGGTGAAGATCGTGCTCGCCGCGGGGGAAGGTGACCAGCACGACGCCCTGGACCAGCCCGGCCGCGTAGACCGTCCGGCTCTCCGCCCGGCTGCTCATGCCCGTACCGCCTGACCGCTCACCCGGGCGCTCACCGGGCGCAGGCCGGGGGCGGCGCGGTGACCTGCGGCATCCGCCAGGCCGCGGCGGCCGCGGCGACGACCTCCGCGGTCGCGTTGTAGGGGTCCCGTGGCCCTACCGTGCCGCGGGCCAGGAACTAGCGGACCATCTGCTTCACCGCGGGCGTGCCCAGCAGGTCCCCGTGCAGCGCCGGGACGACGTAAACGTCTGGGGGCAGCGGGCATACCGGCAGCGTGACGGCGTCGGCGAGCGGCACGAGGAGCATCCATCTCAACGGATGGTGCCGCGCCGCTGCCTCCGCGAACCTGGCTCCTGTCGCGTTCACCGAGTTGATCAGTGTCTGCGCCCCGGATGACCCGAACGGGGAGAGTCCGCCGACGAACCAGACGACCGCGCGCAACTCGTCCGCGGGCACCAGGCCTGCCGCCGTCCCGCTGCCTCCCGTGTAACTCACTTCGCCGGGGGTGACGATCGGGCTCATCATGACCACCGTGCCGAGTGGCAGGTGCCGGTGCCGGGCCAGCATCGCGTCCACTCCCAGCGTGCCTCACTCTCCGCGATGATGTCCACCGGCCGCCTGGTGTCGGCGTGTAGCCGGAGGACCTGGGCGTCGATCCGGTCACCCATCTCGGGCAGCGGGATGTTCCCCGCGCTGTTGCCCTCGGGCAGCGGCTGGCCGGCTGGGGTCGTCCCCCGGTAAGAGAACTGCTGCACCAGGGCGCCGGGCGCCACCGGCTGCAGGCCGCGCGCGGACGAGCAGCAGGCCGAGCCGAAGCCCAGGATGACGAGGACCGGGTCGTGGCGGCTGTGGCGGCGCTGAGGCGCGCTCCACGAGAAGTGCGTACCGTCCGGGGCGACGACTCCCGGCTGCAGCGCCGCGGCCGCCGCGACCTGCGCGGGGCCGTGCCTCACGGCGAAGGCCAGCCTGGTAAGGCCGACCACCGCGGCCAGCACGAGCACGGCGGCCACTGGGGCCAGCGGCAATCGGGCCAGCGGCCGGACCTGCACGGCCCGCCGGTCCGGCCGCCGGGCCACCGCGCCGACCACCCCGTACCAGGCCCGGGCATTGACCAGGCCAGCCACGCCCGCCAGCGGCACCGCCGCGGCCACCGGCAGGCCGCCGATCGCCGCCGCGCCCGCCGACAGCACCAGGAAGTCGGCCAGCAGCCAGCACAGGGCGCGGACCGGCGGCAGGGCCCGCCACCAGGAGGCGCCTACCCCGCCGTGGCTGAGCGGCAGCGAGATCAGCAGCATCAGCAGCAGGACGCCGAAGAATGGCCAGGAGAACGGCAGGATCGCCACCCCGACGATCAGCGCCGCGATGGGCGACAGCAGCACGAAGGCCGCCACGGTGAGGGTGAGGGCGGCCCGGAATACCTCGCCGCCCGGCGGCGGGGCGGGGCCGCCCGGCCGGACCGGCCAGGCCAGCCGGACCACCACGGTGTCCAGCGCCGAGCGGGCCACGATCAGCCCGGCGAGCAGCGCCACGAAGCCGGGCCAGGACTGCTGGTAGCCGTACAGCCAGCGCAGGTCGTGGACGACCGCGAGCGGCGGCAGGGCGGTGAGCTGGGCCGACAGCGCCCGGGCCGGCGGCCCCAGCCAGCACAGCAGGGCCGCCTCGCACGCGGCGGCTCAGACGCAGACTACAATCAGCCCGCGATGGCCCAGGAACCCCCGGGCGGGCCATAGTCCCGCGGTTCGCTTCATGGGCCCGACCGGCTCCCTCTGCTTGGCTTCCGGCTGGCTCGCTATGGTCTCGGATTTAGCACAAGGACTACCTTGATCACATCTTAGAAAGGCCCCTGGTGATCACGGAACGGGAGGACCCGGATGCGCTTTGCTGACCAGACGGTCATTATCACCGGCGGGGCGGGTGGCCTCGGCTCGGCCATGGCCCGTGCGTTCGCGGCCGAGGGGGCCGCCGTCGTGATCGTGGACCGGCCGGGCAGTCCGGGGGCCGACCTGACGGCCAGCATCAACGGGGCGGGCATCCCGGGGACCGCGTCCTTCGCTCCCGGTGATCTTTCCGACCTGGACGGCACCCGGCGGCTGATCGACGCCATCGTGGCCCGGCAGGGTGCGTCGGTCCTGGTCAACAACGCCGCCATCTACCCTCGGCGGGAAGTTGCGGAGTACACCACCGGTGAATGGCTGGCGGTGCAGCGGGTGAACTCCGACGCCGCGTTCGTCTGCGCCCAGGCGGTGCTGCCCGCCATGCGGACGGCCGGATCCGGCCGGATCATCAACATCTCCAGCATCACGTTCTTCGGCGGTACCCCGTTCCTGGTGCCCTATGTCGCCTCGAAAGGCGCGCTGGTCGGGCTGACCCGCGCGCTGGCCCGGGAGTGCGGTGCGCACGGAATCACGGTCAACGCGATCGCGCCCGGCGCGTTCCCGACCGCCGCCGAGGCGATCCACCCGGACCTGGAGGCCTACAACGCCTACATCCTGGACCAGCAGGCGGTGAAGCGGCGCGGGATGCCGGAGGACATCGCGAACGCGGTGCTGTTCCTGGCCGCCCCGGAGTCCTCGTTCATCACCGGGCAGCTGCTCTGCGTGGACGGCGGCTGGGTGATGCACTAGGCCGCCGGAGGCCTGGCTCGCCGGGGGCGGCTCAGAGCCGCCCGGCGTCGATGATGCGGCGCAGGAAACGTTGGGTACGTTCGTCTTTCGGGTTGCGCAGCAGGTCCGCGGGCGGCGAGTCCTCGACGATCTGGCCATCGGCCAGGAAGCACACCCGGCTGGCGATATCCCGGGCGAACCCCATCTCATGCGTGGCGATCAGCATGGTCATGCCGCCCCCGGCCAGTTCGCGGATCACGTCGAGCACCTCGGCGACCAGTTCCGGGTCGAGCGCGCTGGTCACCTCGTCGAGCAGCATGAGCTGCGGCCGCATGGCCAGGGCCCGGACGATCGCCACCCGCTGCTGCTGGCCGCCGGACAGCCGGTCCGGGTAGTCCGCCTGCTTGTCCAGCAGGCCGAACCGGTCCAGCAGGGCCCGGGCCTCGTCCTCGGCCTGGCGGCGGGCGGTGCCCAGCGCCTTGACCGGTGCGAGGGTGATGTTGCGCAGCACGGTCATGTGCGGGAACAGGTTGTAGGACTGGAACACGATGCCCACGTGCCGGCGGACCAGGTTCTGGTCGATCCCCGGCTGGGTGATGTCCTGGCCCCACAGCCAGATCCGCCCGGCGTCGATGGGCTCCAGCAGGTTGACGCAGCGCAGCAGCGTGGACTTGCCGGACCCGGACGCGCCGATCAGGCAGATCACCTGGTGGGTGTGCAGCGTGAGGTCGATGCCCTGCAGCACCACGGTCGGGCCGAACGACTTGCGCAGCCCCTCGATCCGCACCGCCTCGCCGCCCGCGGCCTGGGTGCCGGCTGCTGCCGGGTCCCCGGGGGCGCCCGGCGGCGCGGTCCCGGCGCTCACCCGGTCCCCGCGGCGAGCCGGCGCCGCCGGTCGGCGTCGATCAGGTGATCGGTGAACCGGGCTAGCGGGATGGTCAGGAGTAGGAACAGGATGGCCGCGACCGTGAAGCTGGAGTAGTTGAACACGGTGCTGCCGTAGATCTGCGCGGCGTTGTTCGCCTCGATCGCGCCGAGCACCCCGACCAGCGCGGTGTCCTTCTGCAGGCTGATGAAGTCGTTCAGCAGCGGCGGGATGATGTTCCGCACCGCCTGGGGCAGCACCACGTAGCGCAGCGACGCCCACCGGGACAGGCCGAGCGAGCGGGCCGCGGCCACCTGGCTGGCGTGCACCGAGTTCAGCCCGGCCCGGTACACCTCGGAGACGTAGGCGGAGTAGGAGAGCACCAGCGCCACCACCCCGTACACGGCCAGCGGCTGGTGCGAGATGAACGGCAGCCCGAGGGCGGGCACCCCGAAGCCGATGGCCAGGATGATCAGGAGCAGCGGGACACCCCGGAAGAAATCTACGTAAATCACGCCGAGCACGCGCAGCGGGAACAGCGCCGGCCCGGACGACTGCCGGACCAGGGCCAGCAGCAGCGCCAGGATGAGGATCAGCACCTCGGCGGCGAGGAACATCCTGATGTTCAGCCAGATGGCCTCGCCGACCGAGTAGTAGCCCTTCTTCGGGTTGCCGATGAAGGAGTCCCACATGTCCCGGGGATCGAAGAACGTGTGCCGGACCTCGGCGCTGCCCGGGGCCAGCAGGAACACCGCGACCAGCGCGCCGACCACGACCAGCGTGCTGGCCGTGGAGACGGCCACGGCCCGGCGGCCGCCGCCGGACAGCAGCCGGGGCCCACGGCCGCCGCCCAGCACCGGCCCGGGCATCATGAGCGGCTCTGCCGGGGAGCCGGTCTCGCTGGTGTCCATCCGGGAAGCTGGTGTCCATCCGGGGAAAGGGGGGTGCTGTGGGCCGGGTCAGGGCTTGATCGTCGGCACGGTGAGGTAGACCTGGAGGTACTTCTTCTCCAGCGCAGCCAGGGTGCCATTGCGGTTGAGCGTGGCCAGCGCCTTGTCGGCGCAGGTCACCAGCGGGTTCCCCTTACTGAACAGCAGCCCGAAGTGCTCGCCGGTGCTGGGGAACTGGCCGACCATCTCCGAGCCGGAGATCTCCGAGGACGAGATGTACTGCGCGGTGGGCGTGTCCGCCACCAGCGCGGCGATCTGGTGCGTCTGCAGCGCCTGCTTGACGTCGTTCAGCGTCTGGAACACCCGCGGCGGGTGGACCGGCTGGAGCTGGCTGTTGATGAAGGCCAGGCTGGTCGTGCCGACCTGGTCGCCGAAGACGTAATTCTTCAGGTCGGCCGGGGAGTGCTTGGTCACGATCGTGGTGCCCTTGAGGGCGACCAGCGACTGCTGCACGTTGTAGTAACTGGTGGAGAAGCTGACCGCGGTGGCCCGCTGCGGCGTCACCGAGATCTCGTTGATGTCGAAGTCGAACTTCTTCGGCCCGGGCGCGTAGGAGTTGTTGAACGGCTCGTAGACCCAGTTGACCTGTGACTTCTTGAAGCCCATCTGGGCGGCCACCGCATAGGCCACGGCGCTCTCGTAACCCTTCCCGTTGGAGGGGTCGTTGCTGGAGAACCACGGCGGGTAAGCGGGCTTGTCGGTGCCGGCGGTGAGCACGCCCTTGGTGAACAGGTACTTCTGGACTCCCGAGTAGGTGCAGCTGATGGTGCCCGCGGCTGCGCTGCTGGCGCTGCCGCTGGCGGCACCGCTCCCGGCGCTGCCGCAGGCGGCCAGCCCGGCACCCAGCACCGCCACGGCAGCGGTCAATGCGATCCGGCGCATCTGATCAGCCCTCACGTCTTGCGAAGGGCGCTCCGCGGCGCCCCGCCATCACCTGGGCGTTTACCCTACCGGTCCGGTTCCCCGGAGGTTAACGTCAGGTGGCGCCGGGCGCTGGGCAACGGATCACCGGGGACCCTGGACGCGGCCGGCGCATCATCGAGATCCTGAGAGGCGAGCCAGCGCACCGATGAGAGGAGAGATCCATGCCCGCCTGGGTCTGCAGCACCTGCGGCGTCCAGTATCCGGATACCGGGAAGCCTCCCGGCAGCTGCCCGATCTGTGCGGACGAACGGCAGTACGTGGGGTGGAACGGGCAGCAGTGGACCACGATGGCGCAGCTCGCCCGGGATCATGCTGTCGTGGTGCGCGAGGAGGAGCCTGACCTCTTCGGCGTGGGCGTCGAGCCCCCGTTCGGCATCGGGCAGCGAGCACTGCTGGTCCGTACCCCGCACGGCAATGTGCTGTGGGACTGCGTCTCCCTGCTGGATGACGCGGCCGGTGCGCGGATCACCGAGCTGGGCGGCATCGACGCCATCGCGATGAGTCACCCGCACTTCTACGGCGTCAATGTCGAATTTGCCGACGCGTTCGACGCCCGGATCTTCATCCCGCGGGCCGACCAGCAGTGGATTCAGCGGCCATCACCGCGCATCGAGCTGTTCGAGGATGAGGCAGAGCCGGTGCCCGGGCTGACGCTGGCCCGGATCGGCGGGCACTTCGACGGCGCGGCGGTGCTGGCTTGGCCCGCGGGGTCAGACGGCCGGGGTGCGCTCCTCACCGGGGACACGGTGACCGTGGTGCCGGATCGGGAATGGGTGAGCTTCATGTGGAGCTACCCCAACCTCATCCCGCTGGATAAGGCCACCGTGCTGGACATCGCCCGCCGTGTCGAGCGGTTCTCCTTTGACCGGATCTATGGTGGCTGGTGGGGCCGTGTCGTCTGCACCGATGGCCCGGCTGCCGTCCGGCGGTCGGCCGACCGGTACGTGGCCCGCCTGGACGGGTAGCGGCGGCCGCCCCCGGCTGGTGCTTTACGCTGAGCATGGCCGTGTCCGTAATGCCCGGCAACGGTCCCACGCCGTTCGGGAAACCGGCATCCGGGCTGCTGGTTGCGGGGTATACCAGGCGGATGAGCGCTTTCAGCGAGCGCCTCGGGGGCGGCGTGGCCGGACCGGGCTGGGACGGCCTGGACATGGCGGCCCTGGGGCCCGCGGACCTGATGCCGGAGGAATCCCCGTTCCCGCCCATCGGCGAGTACGGGTTCCTCTCGGACTGCGAGACCACCGCGCTGATCGCGCCCACCGGCAACGTGGAATGGCTGTGCCTGCCCCGGATCGACTCGCCGAGCGTGTTCGGCGCCATGCTGGACCGGTCGGCGGGCGGGTTCCGGCTCGGCCCCGAGGGGGTCACCGTCCCGGCGGCCCGCCGCTACCTCCCCGGGACCATGGTGCTGGAGACCAGCTGGGCCACACCCACCGGATGGCTGGTGGTGCGCGACGCGCTGATCATGGGGCCCTGGCATCACGAGAACGAGCTGTCCCATACGCACCGCCGGACGCCCACCGACTACGACGCCGACCACGTGCTGCTGCGCACCATCCGCTGCGTCACCGGCGAGGTGCAGGTCACGTTCGAATGTGAGCCGGCCTTCGACTACGGCCGTCAGCAGGGGACCTGGTCCCACACCGACCGGAACTACGCACAGGCGTCCTGCCGCGCGGCCAGCGAGGCCCAGGGGGTCACGCTGACCCTGACCACCGACATGCGGCTCGGGTTCGAGGGCGGCCGGGCCATGGCGCGGACCCGGATGCGGGAGGGTGAGGTCCACTTCTGTGCCCTGTCGTGGACCGATCACCCGCCGCCGTTCACTTACGCGGAGGCACGCCAGCGGCTGGTCTGGACCGCGCACCACTGGCAGCACTGGCTGGCCCGGGGCCGTTTCCCGGACCATCCGTGGAGCCGCTACCTGCAGCGCAGCGCGCTGACGCTGAAGGGCCTGACGTTCGGGCCGAGCGGCGCCATGGTCGCCGCGGCCACCACGTCGCTGCCGGAGGTCCCGCGCGGGGAGCGCAACTGGGACTACCGCTACTGCTGGCTGCGCGACTCCGCGTTCACCCTGTGGAGCCTCTACGCGCTGGGCTTCGACTGGGAGGCTGATGATTTCTTCTGGTTCCTCGCCGACCTCGCCCAGCGTGACGACGAGGTCCAGGTGGTCTACGGGGTGGACGGCGAGCGCGTGCTCACCGAGCGGGTCCTCGACCACCTCAGCGGGTACGACGGGGCCCAGCCGGTGCGGGTGGGGAACGAGGCCTACACCCAGCGCCAGCACGACGTGTGGGGCACCGTGCTGCAGGCCATCCACCTCAAGCTGGGCAGCTGGCAGCGGCTGGACGAGCGGATGTGGCCGGTGGTGCGCCGCCAGGTGGAATCGGCGCTGAAGTACTGGCGCGAGCCGGACCTGGGCATCTGGGAGGTGCGCGGGGCGGCCAGGCACTTCACCTTCTCCAAGCTGATGTGCTGGTCCGCAGTCCAGCGCGGGGCCCAGGCCGCGCAGGCCCGGGGCGCGGTGGCGCTGGCCAAGACCTGGCGCGAGGCCGCCGACGAGATCAGGGAGGACATCCTGGCCCACGGGGTTGACGAGCGCGGGGTGTTCACCCAGCACTACGAGACCAAGGCGCTGGACGCCTCGCTGCTGCTGCTCCCGATGACCGGCTTCCTGCCCCGGGACGATGCCCGGGTCCGGGCCACCATCCTGGCCATCGCCGACGAGTTGACCGAGGACGGGCTGGTGCTGCGCTACCGCCCGGAGGAGACCGATGACGGGCTGCCCGGCGGCGAGGGCACCTTCACCATCTGCTCCTTCCTGCTGGTGTCGGCGCTGTGCGAGATCGGCGAGACGGACCGGGCCCGCCAGCTCTGCGAGCGGCTGCTGTCGCTGGCCAGCTCGCTGGACCTGTACGCCGAGGAGATCGACCCGCGGACCGGCCGCCACCTGGGCAATTTCCCCCAGGCCTTCACCCACCTGGCCCTGATCAACGCGGTCATCCACGTGATCCGCGCCCAGCGCCAGTTGCCGCACGCCCCGCAGCCGTAGCGGCCCGGTGACAGGGCTGAAACGCGGCTGGCCGGGGAAGGAACGAATCGTCATACGGCGGAACAACCGATGCTGACACTGGCGGCCGCGGCCAGCACCTGAAAGGGGGGGCGTCATGGCACCCGCCGCTCCCTCAAGCTGCTCTACGGCGACAGCTGGGCGGTGGGCCTTGGTGTCAGCCTGCTCAGCTATGTGATGCTGTCGCTGGCAGTGCCACCGGGAAAAGGAGGGTTCGTGGCCGAGATCATCAGGGCCGCCCTGATCCAGCAGCGCTGGACGGGTGACAAGGATTCCATGATCGCCGCCGCCGCCGAGGCCATCGGGCAGGCGGCTTCCGCGGGCGCGCAGGTGGCCTGCCTGCAGGAGCTGTTCTACGGCCCCTACTTCTGCCAGGTGCAGGACGCGGACTACTACTCCTACACCGAGCAGATCCCCGGCGGCCCGACCACCACGCTCATGGCCGAGCTCGCCCGGCGCCACTCGATGGTGCTGGTCGTGCCGATGTATGAGCAGGAGCAGCCCGGGCTCTACTACAACACCGCCGCCGTCATCGACGCCGATGGCAGCTACCTGGGCAAGTACCGGAAGACCCACCTGCCGCAGGTGAAGGGGTTCTGGGAGAAGTTCTACTTCCGGCCCGGCAACCTGGGCTACCCGGTGTTCGATACCGCGGTCGGCCGGATCGGCGTGTACATCTGCTACGACCGGCACTTCCCGGAGGGCTGGCGGGCGCTGGGCCTGGCCGGCGCCCGGATCGTGTTCAACCCCTCGGCCACCAGCCGCGGCCTGTCCGCGTACCTGTGGCGGCTGGAGCAGCCCGCGGCCGCGGTGGCCAACGAGTACTTCGTCGGCGCGATCAACCGGGTCGGGGTGGAGCCGCTCGGCGACAACGACTTCTACGGGCAGTCCTACTTCGCCGACCCGCGCGGTCAGCTGATCGGGGACGCGGCCTCCGACACCAGCGACGAGGTGATCGTCCGCGACCTGAACATGGACAGCCTCGCCGAGGTCCGCGACCTGTGGCAGTTCTACCGGGACCGCCGCCCCGACCAGTACGGATCGCTGGTGCGGCCATGAGCACGGCCGCCATCACCGGCGGCCGGGTGCTGTCGCCCGGCGGCGGGGCCGAGGCCGACGTGCTGGTGGACGGGGAGCGGATCGCTGCCCTGGCCGCCCGGGACAGCGAGCTGGCCCGGTCCTGGGCAAAGTCCGCGGACCGGGTCCTGGACGCGGCCGGGATGTACGTGCTGCCTGGCGGCATCGACGTGCACACGCACATGGAGATGCCGTTCGGCGGGACGTTCTCGGCCGACACCTTCGAGACCGGGACCCGGGCCGCCGCGTGGGGCGGCACCACCACGATCATCGACTTCGCGGTCCAATCGAGGGGCACCTCGCTGCTGGCTACCCTCGATAAATGGCATGCGAAGGCGGACGGCAACTGCGCCGTCGACTACGGCTTCCACATGATCGTCTCCGACGTCAACGACACCACGCTCAAGGAGATGGAGTCGTGCATCGGCGCGGGCGTGAACAGCTTCAAGATGTTCATGGCCTACCCGGGTGTGTTCTACGCGACGGACGGGGAGATCCTGCGGGCCATGCAGCGGGCCGCGGAAACCGGCGCGACGATCATGATGCACGCGGAGAACGGCATCGCCATCGACGAGCTGGTGGCCCGGGCCCTGGCCGAGGGCCGGACCGACCCGGTGCAGCACGGCCTGACCCGGCCGCCGGAACTGGAGGCCGAGGCCACCCACCGGGCGATCACGCTGGCCAGGGTGACCGGCGCCCCGCTGTACATCGTGCACCTGTCGGCGGCCCAGGCGCTGCAGGCGGTCACCGAGGCCCGGGACACCGGCCAGAACGTGTTCGCGGAGACCTGCCCGCAGTACCTGTACCTGTCGCTGGACGACCTGGCCCGCCCGGAGTTCGAGGGCGCCAAGTACGTGGCCTCCCCGCCGCTGCGCCCGCGGGAACACCAGGGGTCGCTGTGGCGCGGGCTGCGCACCAACGACCTGTCCGTGGTGTCCACCGACCACTGCCCGTTCTGCTTCAAGGATCAGAAGGAACTCGGCCGCGGCGACTTCTCCAAGATCCCCAACGGGATGCCCGGCGTGGAGCACCGGATGGACCTGCTGCACCAGGGGGTGGCGTCCGGGGAACTCTCGCTGGCGCGCTGGGTGGAGGTGGCGTCGGCCACGCCGGCCCGGATGTTCGGGCTGTGGCCGCGCAAGGGCGTCATCGCGCCCGGATCCGACGCGGACATCGTCGTGTACGACCCGGCGGCCCGCCAGACGCTGTCGGCCAGCACACACCACATGAACGTGGACTACTCGGCGTATGAGGGGATGCCGATCACCGGGCAGGTGCGCACCGTGCTGTCCCGCGGGCAGGTGATCATCGACGGCGGGGAGTACCACGGCCGGACCGGGCACGGCCGGTTCCTGCGCCGTGAGCTGTCCCAGTACCTGAGCTGACGGTCAGGGGAAGCGATGGATTTCGGGGTGGTACTGCAGACCGATCCGCCGGCCAGCGCCGTGGTGGCCACCATGCGGGGCGCCGAGGAGCGGGGGTTCCGGTACGGCTGGACCTTCGACTCGCACGTGCTGTGGCAGGAGCCGTTCGTCATCTACTCGCAGATCCTGGCGGCCACCTCGGAGCTCATGGTCGGCCCGATGGTGACCAACCCGGGCACCCGGGACTGGTCGGTGACCGCGTCCTTGTTCGCCACGCTCAACGACATGTTCGGCAACCGGACCGTGTGCGGGATCGGCCGCGGCGACTCGGCTCGCCGGGTCATCGGCCAGCGGCCGGTGAACCTGGCCACGATGGCCGAGGCCATGCGCGTGATCAAGGGACTGGCCGAGGGCCGCGAGGTCATGCTGCACGACGCGCCGATCCGGATCCCCTGGGTGCGCGACGGCAAGCTGGAGATCTGGATGGCGGCCTACGGGCCCAGGGCGCTGGCCCTCGCCGGTGAGCAGGCGGACGGCTTCATCCTGCAGACCGCCGACCCGGACATCGCCCGGTGGACGGTCGGCACGGTCCGCGCCGCGGCGCGGGCGGCCGGCCGCGACCCGGCCGCCATCACCGTGTGCGTGGCCGCGCCGGCCTATGTCGGCACGGACCTGGCGCACCAGCGGGACCAGCTGCGCTGGTTCGGCGGCATGGTCGGCAACCACGTCGCCGACCTGGTCGCCCGGTACGGCGAGGACGGGCCGGTACCGCACGAGCTGACCGATTACATCAAGGGCCGGGCGGGCTACGACTACTCTCACCACGGCCGGGCGGGGAACCCGTCCACCGACTTCGTACCCGACTCGATCGTGGACCGGTTCTGCCTGCTCGGCCCGGCCGGAGCGCACGCCGACCGGCTCCGCGAGCTGGCCGGGATCGGCGCTGACCAGTTCGCGGTGTACCTGATGCACGACCAGCCGGCCGAGACGCTCGCCGCCTACGGGAACACCATCATCCCGGCGCTGAGCTGAGCGCCCGGCCTGCCCGGCCTGCGCCGGCCTGCCCGGCCTGCCCGGCCTGCCCGGCCTGCGCCAGGCCGAAAAGGGACGAATCTGGGCAGAACGGTTTAAACATGGTCAGTATGTGACCTTTTTCATAGCGGCCGTATTGGCATTTCCGGCTGCCCGATTGGCCTGCTGCGGCATTCTGGGGAGCGGCAAGCACCCCGCGTGCGTGATAGCCGCCTCCTGAGCGGCCCGGCGCCATGTCCCCGCGCCATGTCCGTGCGCCGCTGACCCGCCCCGGAAACCCCGAGATGGCGGGTTTGTGCCCTGGGTGGAAACATGTGGCGCGCGTGCGCCTGACCAAAGGTTCATCTTGTCCCTCAGCAGACGACGGACGCCTGCACGCAGAATCTCGAAGCTCACGCTGATCGCCGCGGGCTCGGCGCTGGCCGTGGCCGGCGTGGCCGGCGGGACGGTAGCAGCGTCGCCGCCGGGGTCGCCGGCCACCGCGAATATGGCCGACGCGGCCGCGTTCGCAGGCCAGCACGCCGCGGCACCCGCCCGGGCCGCGGCTCCCGCCCAGCAGGCCGTGCTGTCCAGCCCGGCTCACCAGCTCAAGGCCATCGAGGCGGGGCGGGCCGCAGCCCAGGTGGCGGCCGCGCAGCAGGTCGCGGCAGCGCGGGCCCGGGCCGCGGCGGCGGCGCGGGCGGCGGCCAAGGCCGCGGCGGCGCGGGCCGCGGCGGCCCGCGTGGCCGCCGCGCGGCAGGCGCAGAGCAGTGCCGCCGGGGCGCCAGCGGCCCCGCCGGCCGCCCAGCCCCAGGGCAGCCCGCAGCAGATCGCTCAGGGCATGCTGGGCTCGTTCGGCTGGTCGTCCTCGCAGTTCAGCTGCTTGCAGCCGCTGTGGAATGCGGAAAGCGGCTGGAACGTGTCGGCGAGCAACCCGTCCTCGGGTGCCTACGGCATCCCGCAGGCGCTGCCCGCCTCCAAGATGGCCTCCGCCGGCCCGGACTACCTGACCAACCCGGCCACCCAGATCCGCTGGGGCCTGCAGTACATCCGGTCGGTGTACGGCTCGCCGTGCGGGGCCTGGTCGCACGAGCAGGCCTACGGCTGGTACTGACCGCGGCGCCAGCCCGGCCGCGGCCGCTCCGGAGATTCCCGGTGGCGGCCTCGGCCGTAACCGGCACTGCCCCCGCACCCCGGCACGTGTGAGTCAGTTCACACGCCGTAATTATCCGTTTTGGTCACGTTAACGTCACGTTTCTGGCAAAGTGGCTCCGCAAGCACCCCGCATGCGTGACGGCCGCCTGTGAGCCGCCAGGCGCCCTGTCCCCGCGCCACGTCCGCACGCCGCTGCCTTCCCCTTTGCGATTTCCGGTGGGGCTGGCATGTGCTCCCGGGTGGAAGCCGAGCGCGCTGGGCGCGCCGACCGAAGGTTCACCTTGCCCCCGAAGCGGACTCTTACCCGTTCCCCGTCCCTGATCATCGCGGCCCTGACCGGTGCCGCCGCGGCCATGGCCGCGGCCGCCGTCGCGGTGGCCCTGCTGGCGGTGCCCGCCGCGCACGCCGGTACCCCGACCCGCACGGCCGGCCTGGGCCGTGCGGCCGGGAGCCGGACCGTGCTGATCCCGACCCCGGCCATCACCGGCGCGCATCTGACCATCATGCTGCGCCATGGCACCGCATCCCGCCCGGCCATCCGGCTGGACAGCGCGGCGGCGGCCCGGGCCCAGTATGCGCGCCAGACCGCCCGGAAGCTGCTCGGCCACTACGGCTGGGGCGCCGGGCAGTTCACCCCGCTGAACGAGCTCTGGAACCGGGAGAGCGGGTGGAACAAGTACGCCACCAACCCCTACTCCGGCGCCTACGGCATCCCGCAGGCGGTGCCGGGCAGCAAGATGTCCAGCGCTGGCCCGAACTGGCAGACCAACGCGGGTACCCAGATCCGCTGGGGGCTGCGCTACATCAAGAGCCGCTACGGCTCGCCCGGCGCGGCCTGGGGCCACGAGCTGGCCTACGGCTGGTACTGACGGCGCCGGCGCCCGCCGGCTGACCCCTGCGGTCCCTGCCGGGCCCGGCCCTGTCCGGGCCCGGCGGGGCACCCGTCAGAACCGGCCGCCCGCGATCCGGCGGCTGCGCTGCGTCTGGCCCTTCTCCCCGTACGGGTAGTCGGGCGTCACCGGCGCACTCGCCTCGTCCAGTGACTGGGTCTCCTCGGCGCTCAGCGTGAGGTCCGTGGCCGCCATGTTGTCGGCCAGTTGGTCCATGGTGCGCGCGCCCAGGATCACCGAGGACACCGCGGGCCGGGCGGCCACCCAGGCGATCGCCACCCGGGCCGGGGACACGCCCCGGCCGTCCGCGACCTTGCGCACCGCGTCGGCCACCTGCCAGGTCTGCCCGGACTCGCCGCGGGAGTTCCAGATCCGCATGCCCTCGTCGGCGTTCTCCACCACCCGGGTGCCCGCCGCGGGCGGCTCACCCCGCCGGTACTTGCCGGTCAGCCAGCCGCTGGCCAGCGGGGACCAGGCCAGCATGCCCAGCCCGGCGGCCTGGCACGCGGGGACGATCTCCCACTCCACCGCGCGGGCCAGCAGGTTGTACTGCGGCTGCAGGGACACCGGGACAGACAGGCCGCGGAACTCCGAGAGGTCCACCGCCTTCTGCAGCTGCCACCCGGTGAAGTTGGACAGCCCCACGTAGTTGATCTTGCCGGCCCGCACCGCGTCGTCCAGGAAGCGCAGCGTCTCCTCGAGCCGGGTCAGCGGATCCCAGCCGTGCACCTGGTACAGGTCGATGGTCTCCACGTTCAGCCTGCGCAGCGAGGCGTCCAGGGCCAGGGACAGGTGCCGCCGGGACAGGCCGTGCCCGTTCGGGCTCTCGTCGGTGGGGAACCGGCCCTTGGTGGCCAGCACCACCACCTCGCGCAGGCCCGGCCGCCCGGCCAGCCAGCGGCCGATGATCTCCTCGGAGCGGCCGTCCGCGTACACGTCGGCGCTGTCCACCAGGGTCCCGCCGGCCTCGGTGAACCGGTCGAGCTGGGCGAACGCGTCTTCGTCGCTGGTCTCATTGCCGAAGGTCAGGGTGCCCAGCGCGAGTGCTGACACCGCGCAGCCGCTGCTGCCGAGCAACCGGTATTCCATCAGTCCTCCGATGCGTCGCTCTCCGCGGGCCGCGCCCCGGACCCGCGTGATCCGGGGCCTACGTACCCGGGGCCGGCCGGGGATAACTCGCCCCGGCCCCGCATCAGCCCCGCCACCGTCTCCCGGGGCAGCCCGGGCACCCGGTGGCTGCGGTGCCCCGTCATCTCCTCGCCGGCGCACAGCGCGTTCGCCACCGCCTCCTCCACGCCCTGCACCACGGCGGTGAAAAACGGGTCGATGGCGTCCCATGGGATGAACGTGAGCTGGTTGTACGGGCGCCCGTCCCGCTGATGGTAGGGGCTGAAGCCGTACTGGTTCGCGGTCGAGCAGGCCAGGAACAGGTCCCCGGAGCTGTGCGAGCCGGTGGTGCCGGTACGGGCCAGGCCGAGGGTGACCCGCCGGGCCAGCGCCTTGCACTGCTGCGGCAGCAGCGGCGCGTCGGTGATCACCACCGCGATCACGGAGCCGGCGCCGGGCGGGATGCCCCGGTCCGTGCCCACCGGATCGTCGGCGGCGAGCGCCGGGCCGAGCGGCACCCCGGCCAGGGTGAGCTCGGCCCGGTGACCGAAGTTGGCCTGCACGAACACGCCCACGGTGTAGTCGCTGCCCGCGTGCGGCACGACCCGGGACGCGGTGCCGCTGCCGCCCTTGAAGCCGTAGCAGATCATCCCGGTGCCGCCGCCGACCGACCCCTCGGCCAGCGGCCCGCTGCACGCGGCGTCCAGCGCCGCGACGGCGTCCTGTTCGGTGACATGATGCCCGTTGATGTCGTTGAGGTAGCCGTCCCACGTCTCGCCGGCCACCGGGAGCGCCCAGTCGTCGCCGAGGGCCGGGTAGCGCTGCACGGCCCAGCTGATGATCCCGGCGTGCGCGATGCCGACGGCATGCGTGTTGGTGATGGCGACCGGCAGGGAGAACGTGCCGGACTCCTCGATCCAGGCGGCGCCGGTCAGCTCGCCGTTGCCGTTCTGCGCGGCGTACCCGGCCGCGACCGGGTCCAGTGCCCCGGCCCGGCCACGCGGGCAGATCGCGGTCACCCCGGTGCGGACCGACTCGCCCGCGATGATGGTCCGGTAGCCGACCTCCACCCCGGCCACGTCGGTGATGGCGTTCCACCGGCCCGGGATCCCGCCGAAGCCGATGCCCAGCGCGCGGGCCCGGAGCGTCCCGGTGGGACCGGCCAGGTGCGGGCCGTTAAGCGGAGGGGTGTTCACGGCGGGTCGAGGAAGACGGCCCGGAACTCCCCGAGCCAGTCCTGCGCCGGGCGGGGGTCCCGGCCGGTCACGTCGCGGACGTCGGACGTCACCGTGTCCGCGCCGCCCTCCCGGATCCAGCCGAACAGCTCCAGCATCCCGTCCGCCTCCCAGGCCGCCAGCCCGCTGGCCAGCAGGGCCTCGCGGGCCTGCGCCGGGCGCTCGTCGCGGTAGCCCACGTCGCGGGCGAACACGGCCGAGATGCGGCGGGCCAGGTCACCGTAGCCGAGCGCCTCCGGCCCGGTCAGCACGTAACTGGACGGCTCCAGGTACTCGCTGGTGAGCAGCCGGGCGGCGACCGCCGCCACGTCGCTGGCCGCGATGAACCCGGCCCGGCCCGGCCCGGCCGGGGCCCGCAGCAGGCCCTCGGTGCGGATGGTGGCCGCCGACGCCAGCAGGTTCTCCAGGAACGGGGCGGCGGCCAGGTAGCTGGCGGGCAGGCCGCTGGCCTCCAGGTGCACCGCGATCTCCCGGTGGCCGCGCATGAACCGCACCTCGCAGCCCGGGTCGGCGAAACCGTCGCAGGCCACCTTGACCACGTGCGGCCGGTGGCCCGCGGCCAGCAGCGCGTCGATGAACCCGATCTCCAGCTCGACCTGGGCCTCACCGGCCGGGCTGAGCAGGAACACCCGGTCGAAGCCCTGCAGCACCTCGGGCGGCGGCGGGTCGTCGAGGCTGGCCACCACGTGCTTGGCCGCGCCCGGCAGGCCCGCGGCCCGCGCCTCCACTGCCACCATCGCGGTGGCGTCCGCATCCGCGTCGCGCAGCCGCTCCATCAGGCGGAAGCCGACCCGCCCGGTCGCTCCGGTCACCAGGATCACGGGTGCCTCCGGTCACTCGTGGCCGCTACCTTATGGCCACATTACGGGGTGGCCGGAACGGTACTGGCGGCCAGGGCGGGGACGTACCGTGGTGGCGTGGCAGTAGCAGCGATGTGGCGCCGCCGGTGAGCCTGCGCCCCTTCGGCACGGCCCGGGGCGCCTGGCGCCGGTGGGCGATCGTGCTGGCCGGGACCATCCTGCTCGGTTCGGTCCCCGCGGTGCTGGCGGCGCTGCCGGTGCAGGGCTCGACGGTCAGCGCGGCCGCGCTGCGGGACAAGATCCTCGCCTCGGCGCGGGTGCCGTACCAGGGGTACGCGGAGAGCACCGCCAACTTCGGCCTGCCGCAGCTGCCCGACCTCCAGGACGTCGCCACCCTGCTGGACGGGACCACCGACCAGTACGTGTGGTACCGCTCACCCGCATACTGGCGGGCCGAGGACGTCACCGCGGCCGGGGAGACCGACACCTACACCGACGGTGGCGTGACCTACCTGTGGGACTACAGCCGTAACCTGCTCACCCAGGTGGTCGGCGCGCAGCCGGTCCGGCTGCCCCGGGCCGCCGACCTGCTGCCCCCGCCGCTGGCCCGCCGGCTGCTGGGCATCGCCGGGGGCGCCGGCCGGATCAGCCGGCTGCCCGCGCGCCGGGTGGCCGGCCTGTCCGCAGCCGGGCTGCGGGTCATCCCGGCCGACACCTCGACCACGATCGCCTCCATCGACATCTGGGCCGACCCGCGCACCGGCCTGCCGGTCGAGGTGCAGCTCACCGCGCGCGGCTCCGCCCTGCCCGTGCTCACCAGCACCTTCTTCGAGCTGAGCCAGGCCCGCCCCACGCTCGACGCGGTCACCCCGCACCCGGCCCCGCAGATCGGCATCACCACCACCCGGCTCCCCGACGTGGACAACGTGCTGAAGGGCGACGGGGACGGCGACGGCGACCACACCCCGTTCCCGGCCGCGCTGGGCGGCGCGCCGCACGTCCCGCTGCCGGGCAGCCCACCCGGCGTGGCCGTTTACGGCACCGGCTTCTCCCGCTTCGTGCTGCTGCCGCTGCCCCGCGGCGAGGGAGCCAGCGCGGTCAACGCGGCGGTGGGCGCGGGAGCGGACCTCGTGGCGCTGGGCACCCAGACGGGAACCAGCACGACCGGGGCGGTGATCCGCACGCCGCTGCTGACCGTTCTGCTGGTGACGGCCGGCTTCCATCACACGACGTTCGTGTTCGCCGGGGCGGTCAGCCCGGCGCTGCTGGAGAACGCGGCCAATGACTTCATCACTGACTTGGCGAACCGGTTCAGGAGGCCCCGATGATCGAGACCCAGGGCCTCACCAAGCGCTACGGCCACCTCCTCGTGGTGGACCAGGTCGACCTGGACGTGCGGGAGGGTGACCGGTACGGCTTCCTCGGCCCGAACGGCTCCGGGAAGACCACGGTCATCCGGATGCTGCTCGGCCTGGTCTACGCGACCAGCGGCAGCATCAGCGTGCTGGGCCAGCCGGTGCCGAAACAGGTCGGCGACGTGCTCCCGTCGGTCGGCGCCCTGGTCGAGGGCCCGTCCTCGTACGGGCACCTGTCCGGCCGGGCCAACCTGGCGCTGATGGACGCGGCCGGCCGCGGCTCCGGCGGCCGCCGCAGCAGGCGCCGCCGGATCTCCGACACCCTGGAACGGGTCGGCCTGGGCGGCATCGACAACCGCCCGGTCAAGCGGTACTCGCTCGGCATGCGGCAGCGGCTCGGCCTGGCCGCGGCGCTGCTCCGCGCCCCGCGGCTGCTCATCCTCGATGAGCCGACCAACGGCCTCGACCCGCAGGGCATCCGGGAGGTCCGCGACCTGCTGGTGGAGCTGAACGCGGCCGGCACCACCGTCTTCCTGTCCAGCCACCAGCTCGGCGAGATCGAGCAGCTGTGCACCCGGGTCGGCATCATCAACGCCGGCCGGCTGGTCCGGCAGGACGACCTGGACGCGCTGCGCGCGCCGACCGGGCGCTCGGTGGTGCACACGCCCGACGCCGACCGGGCCCTGGAACTCCTGGACGGGCGGGTTGAGCACCGCGACGCCGAGCGGCTCCTGGTCGCCGGTGCCGATACCGCCGCTCTTAACGCCCACCTGGTGGCGGGCGGGATCCGCGTCGCCGAGATCACCGCCGAGCGCCGGTCACTGGAGGATGTCGTGCTGTCGGTCACCAGCTCCGGTTCCGACCGGGTGCAGCGCGCGGACGGGGAGCGGCCATGATCCGGGTCGAGCTGGCCAAGCTGGTGCGCCTGGCCGCGCAGCTGGGTGAGCATCCTGCTGCTGTGCGGCCTGCCCGTGCTGGTCGCGGTGTTCGTCGCGGTCACCCATGTGGCGCCGCCGCCCGGCCAGGGGCCGGCCCTGCTGTCCGCGGTGCTGTCCAGCGGGCAGCTCTACCCGGCCGCCGCCCTGGCCATCGTGCTGCCGATCTTCCTGCCGGTCGCGGTGGCCGTGGTGGCCGGGGACTCCATCGCTGGCGAGGCCGGGGCCGGGACGCTGCGCTACCTGCTGGCCCGGCCGGTCGGCCGGACCCGGCTGCTGGTGGCCAAGCTGGTCACGCTGATCGCCTACACGCTGGCCGCGGTGGTGCTGGTCACGGTGACCGCCTACATCACCGGGATCGCCCTGTTCGGCGCCAAGCCGGTGGCCGCCACCTCCGGCGGCCCGACCACGTCCAACCTCATCTCGGGCGCCGCCGCCACCACGCTGTCCGGCACCGCGATGACCCCCTTCGACATCGCGCTGCGCACGCTCGGCGCGGTGTCCTTCATCGCGGTGTCCATGCTCGGGGTGGCCGCGATCGCCCTGTTCCTGTCCACCATCACCGACTCCGCGCTCGGTGCCGCGCTGGGCGCGCTGGCCGCGCTGATCACCAGTGAGGTCCTGGTCACGCTGAACGCCGCCTCGGTGATCAACCCCTACCTGCCGACGCGGTACTGGCTGGCCTGGATAGACTTCTTCCGTGACCCGGTCGTCTGGCGCAACATCGAGCGCGGCTACGCGGTGCAACTGGTCTACGTGCTGGTCTTCCTGGGGGCGGCGTGGGCGCACTTCGCCACCAAGGACGTGACCAGCTAGCCTCGCGGCCTATGGCGGAGGACGTCTACACGGGGAACGCGGCGGTGGACGCCGCAGCGGCGCGCGGCTGGCTGCTGGGCCACTTCCAGCCGCCCGGCGATGCCCGGCACAGCACCGGCGTCGAGGTGAAGTGGGCCATCCACCCGCCCGGGGACCGCCGCCCGGAGTGGGTCGAGGGCGAGCAGCGGTCCACCGTGCTGATCCTTATTAGCGGCCGGTTCCGGGTGGAGCTGCCCGGCCGCAGCGTGCTGCTGGCGCAGCACGGCGACTACGTGGTGTTCCACCAGGTCAGCCACTCCTGGTACGCGGAGGAGGCGTCGGTGGTGCTGGCGGTCCGCTGGCCGTCACTGCCCGGCTACGCCATCACCGACGCGCGGCAGCAGGCGGCCCGGCGCACCTGACCCGGGCGCGGGCGCACCTGACCCCGGGCACGGATTGTCAGTGCGGTGCTTTTTGTACCGCCGGCGGTACAAAAAGCACCGCACTGACAAAAGCACCGCGCTGCGGGGCCGTCAGGCGCGGCAGTCGGCGCTGGTGGGGGTGTGGACCGGGCCGGATCCGATGGCCTGCAGCACCATGGCGGTGACGGCCGGGTTGACCGGCAGCTGCGAGTGGGTGATCTGCTGGGCCGGGCAAACTGACTGGACGGGCACGTTGAGCGCCCCGGCCAGTCGCGCCGAGTCCGGCGGGGTGACCGTCTGGTCGTCGGTGCTCCACAGCGACAGCCAGCGGGGGCGGGCCGGCACGGCCGTCGATGTCAGGTCGGCCAGCAGGCTGCTGCCGGGGACCAGTTGCTGGCAGGCGGTCGGGCAGGCGCCCGGGACGAAGCCCTCGGCGGCGGCGGCGATCTCGGCGCCGTGGAACGGTGAGCCGAGCGTGACGATCCGGCGGGCCTTGCGTGCGCCGGCGTCCTGCCGGGCCCAGATCAGCGTGGCCACCCCGCCCGCGGAGTAGCCGATCACGTCCACCGAGGGCGCCCCGCGGCTCAGTGCCTGGCTGACCGCGGTGTTCAGCACGCCGGCGTCGGTGATCAGGCTGCCGGTGCCGTTGCCGGGCAGGTGCAGCACGGTGGCCTGGCGGCCGGTGGCCCGGATCTGCCGGGCCAGTGCCGTCAGCGACCCGGTGTTCCCGCCGTACCCGGGGACGAGCAGCACCGGCCCGGGACGGTCCTGCGCCGGGTAGCCGGCCGACTGGCCGGGCCCGGCGCCGCTGGCCTGGCTGCCGCCCTGGACCGCGGCCACCGCGACGACGATGAGCGCCGCGGCCAGCAGCACGGCGAGGCCGATGGCGAACAGCCGGCGCCGGGGAGAGAGCCGCCCGAGCCCGAAGGCCATCAGCCGGTCCCCGGCGCGGTCAGCGGCGCGTCCATGACCCACAAGATACGAGCCGCCGCGCAGTGCCCCGGCCGTGCGCCGTTACGGGTTATCTCCCCGGCGCGCACGGCGGGCTTGCTGCTTCAGCGCGGCCAGTTCGCGCTCCACCTGGCTGGGCTGGCTGGGCTGTGCTGGCTTCACAGGTGCGGCGTCCCCGGCCCGGGGCCCAGCCCCAGCCCCGGGTCCGGCCCCGGCGGCCGGCTTGCGGATCCGCAGCGCCCATCCGCACAAGATCCCGCCGAGGAGGCCGCCGAGGTGACCTTGCCAGGACAGCCCGGGCGCGGGGAGCAGCAGCACGAACACCGACACGTAGTACAGCGCGACCAGGACACCGATGACCATGTCGCTGACCCGGTGGTCGAAGAACCCGCGCACCATGACGTAACCAAACCAGCCGAAGATGACGCCGGACGCGCCGACCGTGACCGATGCCGCGGGCGCGGTGAGCCACACGGCTAGCCCGCTGGTGAGGATCACCACGGCGGTGACCGCGGCGAACTTGGCCAGGCTCCGGAAGGCCGCCAGGAAGCCGAGGACGAGCAGCGGCCCCGAGTTGCCTTCGATGTGCGTCCACGACAGGTGCAGGAACGGCGCGCTCAGGATGTCCGGCAGGCTGCCCGCGACATGGGGATGGATCCCGAACTCCGGGTCCAGCCGGTAGTGGTCCGCGACGTTGGCGAACTGCACGAGCCAGATGACGACCAGGATGCCCAGGACGGTGATGGCCGCGACGATCAGGCGGTTCCGGCGGGGCGTGCTGGCTGTCATCGGGTACCCCTCGCATCGAGCGCGGCCTGGTCAGGCGGCCGCCGTGCTGTCCGCAGATTACGCGAGGACGCCGAGCCAGGTGTCGAGCTGCGCGGGAGCGTCCGCGCCGAGCAGCGAGGTGACGGCGGCCTGCGCCTCGCGCCACGCGTCCCCGGCCCGGGCCAGGACCTCGGTGCCCGGGCTGGTGATCTCGAACGTCATGGACCGGCCCGTCGGTGAGCGCCCGGCGGTCCTGGCCCAGCCGCGGTCTTCCAGCACGACCAGGTTGCGGCTCATGGTCGACCGCTCGACCGCGAGGTAGTCGGCGAGCGCGCCCGGCCGGACCGGGTGGCCGGTCAGGGTCAGCGCGGCCAGCGCTTCGAGCTGGGGGAGTGTCAGGCCGAGCGGCCGGAGTGACTGGTCGAAGCGGCGGGCGACGATCCGGTGCAGCCGGCCGACACGCATCCCGACACAGCCGGCGCTGATCTCGCGGGCCAGCTCGTCCGCGCTGGTCTCGCGGGCCAGCTCGTCCGCGCTGCTCTCCCGGGCCAGCTCGTCCGCCCCGCAATTTTGTTGCATATACACCTCATGTCAAAATAGTGTATCTACACCACATAGGGTAACCGGCTCCATAAGAGGTGACCATGTCCAAGTTCCAGCCCCTGCTCGAACGTAACCAGGCCTTCGCCCGCAGCGGCGCTCACGCGGGACTGCCGATCATGCCGAGGCTGCCCGTCTTCCTGATCACCTGCCTGGACCCGCGGCTCGACCCGGCCGCCATCGCGGGCCTGGGCCTGGGCGACGCGCCGGTCATCCGCAACGCGGGCGGGCGGGTGACCGGCGAGGTCATCAACGACGTCGCGTTCATCGGCTACCTGGCTACCGCGATGCTGGCCGACGGGCCGCTGTTCGAGGTGGCGGTGATCCACCACACCCAGTGCGGCACCGGCTTCCTGGCCGATGAGGCCTTCCGGGCCGGCTTCGCGGCGCGGAGCGGCCTGGATGAGGCCTCCCTCGCGGCGGAGGCCGTCACCGACCCGGAGGCCACGGTGCGGACTGACGTCGGGCGGCTGCTGAGCTCGGCGAAGGTGCCGTCCCGGCTCAGCGTGTCGGGTCACGTCTACGACGTCGAGACCGGGCTGATCACCACCATCGTCCCGGCCTCCAGCCCGGCGCCGCGCACGGCGGCCGCCAGCGGGTGAGCGGCCTGGGGCACGGCGGGACGACCGGGATCCTCAAGAGCCGGCGACGGCGGCGCCGGTCGTGGACGCGGACAGCGAGCGCGGGTCGCGGGGGCGCCAGGCGCCGCGCTGCACGGCGCTGAGGAACCGGTCTACCACCGCGTTGAACACGTCCGGCTCCTCCAGGTTGGCGGTGTGCCCGGTCCGGGGCAGGATGGCCAGCCCGGCGGACGGGATGGTGCGCTTGAGCATCAGGGCCGTCTCCAGGCAGCCCTCGTCCTCGTCCCCGGCCAGGATCAGCATGGGCACGGCCACCCCGGCCAGCTGGTCGCGCAGTGCGTACAGCGACGGGCGGCCCGCCTGCACGCCGCGCATGGTCAGCGCCGAGCCCAGCGAGGAGTGCCGGGCCAGCGCGGCGGCGAACTCGGCCCAGCCACGCGGGTTCTTGTCCTGGAACTGCACCCGGGCCGGGCCCGCCGCGTACCAGTCGGCGACGCGGGCGGCCCCGTCGCGCTCGAAGGCGGCCGCGATCGCCTCGCACTCGGCCCGGAACGCGGCCTGGCGCCCCGGGGGCGCGCCGTAGCCTGCCCCGGCCACCACCGCGGACCGCACCCGGTCCGGGTGGCGCAGCGCCAGGTGCAGCGTGGTGAACCCGCCCATGGACAGGCCTGCCACGTGGGCGGCCGGGATGCCGAGCCCGTCCAGCACGTCGATGGCGTCGGACACCGCGCGCCGCTGCGAGTACGCGGCCGGGCCGGCCGGCACGTCCGACGGCGGGTAGCCGCGCGCCGCGTAGCTGACGCAGCGGAACCCGGCGCAGAAGTGCCGGACCTGCGGCTCCCAGCTGCGGTGATCACCGGCGAACTCGTGGATGAACAGCAGCGGCGCCCCGTCCCCGGTGCTCTCGGCGTGCAGCCGGACGCCGTCGCTGGTGCGCACCGTGTGCACCGCGGTGGCCGCGGTCTCCCCGCTCACCGGTCCGGCGCCCGCTCGACGCCCATGATGTGCTGGTAGGTGCCCGCGGCGGCCGCGGCGGGATCCCGGGCCCGGAGCGCGGCCAGGATCGCGTCGTGCTGCCGGGCCGACTCGGCGTGGCTGCGGGCTACCTTCGGGCCGCCGTGCAGCGACGCCCAGAGCAGCCGCATCAGCGACAGCAGCAGCGGGCTGCCGGCGCAGGAGTACACGGTGAAGTGGAACTCCCGGTTCAGGTCGGCGTAGCGGGAGTCCGCGTCGTCCAGCGCCCGCATCCGGTCGTTGAGCTCCTGCAGCCGGGCGATCCCGGCGGCATCGATCTTCCGGGCGGCCAGGGACGCGCCCAGTGCCTCGAGGGCGGCGCGGATCTGGAAGTTCTCCTCAACCGGGCCGTCATCCGGCTCCACCACGGTGAACCCGCGGTGCGTGTCGCCGATCACCAGGCCCTCCGACTCCAGCCGGCGCATCGCCTCGCGGACCGGGGTCTGGCTCACCTGGAACCGGGCGGCCAGGTCACGCTGCCGCAGTTGCTCCCCGGCGGTCAGCTCGCCGGTGATGATCTGCTCCCGGATGAGTGCGGCCACCATGTCGGTCTTGCTCACGTAGCCCGGCCCAGGCACCACCTGGCCGCCGCCCGCAGCGCTCGTCGCCGATGGGTGGGTCATCCGCCGCCTCCGTTGCTGCACGCCAGTTCCTGGACTCGCGCGGGGGTGAGCGGCAGCCGCCCGACGCTGCCCGCCAGGCCCAGCGCGTCACGGACCGCGCTGGCCAGCACGGCGCCGGCCGCGGACACCCCGCCCTCCCCGGCGCCCCGGGTGCCCAGCGGGTTGCCGGGGGCCGGGGAGTCCTCGGTCACCAGCACGTCGATCGGCGGCACCTCGGCCGCGGTCGGCATCCGGTAGTCCATGAAGGTCGTCGCCTGCGGCTGCCCGGCCTCGTCGTAGCCGAACTCCTCCAGCAGCGCCCCGCCGATGCCCTGCGCGGCGCCGCCGCGCAGCTGCCCGGCCACCAGGGCCGGGTTGATCGCCCGGCCCACCTCGTAGGCGACCAGGTACCGGAGCACCCGGACCCCGCCGGTCGCCGGGTCCACCTCCACCACCGCGATGTGCACGCCATAGGGGTAGGTCATGTGCGCCACCTCGAACCGTCGCCGGGCGGACAGCCCGGCCGGCTCCCCGGCCCGCAGGTAGGGGCTGGCCGGCACGGTGGCCCGGGCGATCTCGGCCAGCGTGACCCGGGCGGACGGGTCGCCGCGGACGCTCACCGCGGCGCCGGAGCTGACCAGGTCGCCGGGGGCCGCCTCCAGCATCCGGGCCGCCACCTCGGCGGCCCGGTCGCGGACCGCGCGGGCCGCCGCATGCACCGCGCTGCCCGCCACCACGGTGGACCGGGACGCCCATGACCCGCCGCCGAACGGCTGCCGGCTGGTGTCCCCGTTGACCACGCTCACCACGGCCGGGTCCACGCCCAGCGCGTCCGCGGCGATCTGCGCCAGCACGGTCTCGATACCCTGCCCCAGCGAGGTGCCGCCGGAGTACACGTGCACCGCGCCGCTCTGGCTGACCACCACGTCCGCCGTTTCCTGCGGGCCCAGCCCGCTCTTCTCCAGGAACGCGGCCACGCCCAGCCCGCGCAGGCGCCCTCGCTGCCGGCCCCGGTCGAACGTCCGCCTGGTAGCCGAGCCGGCCCGCCTCGGCCTCCGCGGCGGCCAGCAGCGCGGGGTAGTCGCCGGCGTCCAGGATCACCTCGGTGCCGAGCGTGCTCATCGGGCGGCGGCACGGCAGCTCGGCCGGGGTGAGCAGGTTGCGGCGGCGCAGCTGTGCCCGGTCCAGGCCCAGCTGGCCCGCGGCCACGTCGAGCAGCTGCTCCCGGGCGGTGGCGCCCTCGAACCGGCCTGGCGCCCGGTAGGTGCCGCACGGCGTCTTGGTGGTCAGCACCACCCGGACCCGGCCCTCGTAGGCGGGCACCCGGTACGGGCCGGGCAGCATGGCCACGGTCAGCTCCGGGACGATGATGCCGTGGGTGCGGCAGTAGGCGCCGTTGTCGTGCACGACGTCGTCGCGCAGCGCCAGGATCTGCCCGCCGGCGTCGAACGCGGCCGAGATCCGGTGTGACTGCTGCCGGGAATGGTTCACCGCGACCAGGTGCTCGGCCCGGTCCTCCACCCAGCCGACCGGCCGCCGCAGCGACCGGGCCAGCCACGGCACGAGGTAGTCCTCCGGGTAGAACTCGCCGCGGGCGCCGAACCCGCCTCCCGCGTCCACCGCGTGCACTGCGATCAGCGTCTCGTCCATGCCGAGCAGCGAGGCGAGCAGGTCCCGGTTGAACACCGGCACCTTGGTCATGCCCCAGATCTCCAGGCCGCCGGTGACCGGGTCGGGCTCGGCCAGCAAGGTGCGCGGCTCCAGCGGCACGGCCCCGTGCCGGCCGGTCTGCACCGTCACCTCGGCCACGGCGGCGGCCCGGGCGAACGCGGCGGCCACGTCGCCATAGCCCAGGGTCAATTCGGCGGCCACGTTGCCGCCCGGGAACAGCCGCGGCGCGCCCGGCCCGGCGGCCGCGGCCGCATCCAGCACCGCGGGCCGCTCGTCGATGTCGGTGTCCACCAGCTCGGCGGCGTCCTCGGCGCGATAGGGGTCGTCGGCGACCACGACGGCCACCGGCTCGCCGACGTAGCGCACGATCCCGTCGGCCAGCACCGGCTGCAGGTAGCTGTCCAGGTCGATGCCCTGCACCGGCAGCCGGACCGGGATCCGCACCGGGCCGGGCAGGTCGGCCGCGGTCACCACGGCCACCACCCCGGGCGCGGCGGCGGCCGCCCCGGTGCGGACCGCGCGGAGCCCGCCGTGGGCCACCGGGGAGCGGGCCACCCGGGCCCACAGCTGGCCGGGCCGCCGGATGTCGGACCCGAACCGGCCCTGGCCGCGCAGCAGCCGCGGGTCCTCTTTGCGCGGGATGCTCGTCCCGATACTGCTCACCGGGTACCCGCCTCGCCTGCCGGGTCCGCAGCCTCCGCCGTCGCGGCTTCCTTCCCGGCCAGCGCCCGGCCATCCCGGGAGCGGGCGGTGGCCAGCACCGCCTCGACAATGCCCTGATAACCGGTGCATCGGCACAGGTTGGCCGCCACCAGCTCGCGGATCTCCTGCTCCGCCGGTGCCGCTGCCGCGGGGCGCGCTTCACCGAGGTAGCCCTCGGCCAGCATCAGGAAGCCCGGCGTGCAGAACCCGCACTGCAGCGCATGATGCTCGCTGAACGAGCGCTGCAGGTCGGACAGCTCATCCCCATCGGCCAGGCCCTCCACCGTGCGGACCTCGCAGTCGTCGGCCTGGACCCCGAACATCAGGCAGGCCCGGGCGGGCACGCCGTCCACCAGCACCGTGCAGGCCCCGCAGATGCCCTGCTCGCAGCCCAGGTGCGTGCCGGTGTAGCCGAGGTCCAGCCGGAGCATGTCGGCCAGCGTCCGCCGCGACTCCACGGCCAGCTCGTGCGGCAGGCCGTTCACCCGCAGCCGGATGAGATGCAGGTCCTTCACCGGGCCGTTCATGGCGCGGCCCCCAGCGCGGCGGTGACCTGTGACGGCAGCACAGGGATGTGGTCGAAGCCGACGCCGCGGTCCGCGAGGGCGTCGTTGACCGCGTTGAGCACGGCGGCGGGCGCGCCGATGGTGCCGCCCTCGCCCATCCCCTTGGCCCCGGTCTCGCTGTGCGCCGACGGCGTCTGCAGGTGCAGCACCTCGACCGGGCAGATCTCCGCCGCGGTCGGTGCCAGGTAGTCCATCAGGGTGGCGGTCACCGGCTGGCCCTCGCCGTCGTAGCGCATCTGTTCCAGCAGGGCGGCGGCCACCCCCTGGGTCACCCCGCCGCGCACCTGCCCGTCCACGATCACCGGGTTGATCACCACCCCGCAGTCCTCCACCACCAGGTAGCGCCGCAGCCGGATCGCGCCGGTGCCCGGGTCGATGGACACCAGGCAGGCGTGGCACGCGTTGGAGAACGTGCCCGGCGGGTCGAACGAGGACCGTGCCTCCAGCCCGTAGCGCAGCGGCTCGGGCAGCCGGTGCGCCTGGAAGTGCACGATCCGGGCCAGCTCACCGACCGGCACCGCGGCGGCGTCGTCGCCGCGGACCCGGGCGCAGCCGCCGGCCAGCTCGATGTCCGCCGCGCTGGCCTCCAGCAGGTGCGCGGCGACCTGCCGGAGCTGGCCGGCCACCTGCTCGGCGGCCCGGCTGGCCGCGCCGCCGCCGATCACGATGGACCGGCTGCCCCAGGTGCCCCAGCCGTAGGAGGCCAGGTCGGTGTCGCCCTGCCGGAGCCTTATCCGCGACGGGTCCACGCCGAGCCGGTCGGCGACGATCTGGGCGAACGTGGTCTCGTGGCCCTGCCCGTGGCCGCAGGTCCCGGTGGTCACGATCACCTCGCCGGTCGGGTCCATCCGCACCGCGGCCGTGTCATAGCCGGGGGTCATCCGCATCCGCCGCTGCGACATGGCCGGGGTGCCGTAGGCAGTCCGCTCGGAGAAGCAGGAGTAGCCGATCCCGGCCCGCAGCCCGCCCGCCCGCAGCCGGTCCCGCTCGGCGGCCCAGCCGGCCTCGGTGACCTGCTTCTCGGCCAGGTCGAGCGACTCAGCGTAGCTGCCCTCGTCGTAGCTGATCCCGTTGACCCCGGTGTAGGGGAACTCGCCCGGCCCGATCATGTTGCGGCGGCGCACGGCGAGCGGGTCCAGGCCCAGCCGCGCGGCGGCCTTCTCCATCAGCCGCTCCATCACCAGCACCAGCTGCGGCCGGGACACCCCGCGGTACGGCGCGGTGGGCGCCTTGTTGCTGGCGATGGCCCGGCCCCGGGCCCGGTAGGCCGGCACCTTGTAGATGCCGGGCAGCTCGGTCGCCGCCATCAGCGGCTCGACCCCGCAGGTGAACGGGAACGCCGAGTAGGCGCCCACATCACAGTCGATGTCCGCGGCCAGGCCGAGGATCCGCCCGTCCGCGCCGAAGGCGGCCCGCACGTCATAACACTGCTCGTGCCCGTGGAACGCGGCGGTCAGGTTCTCCTGCCGGTCCTCGGTCCAGCGCACCGGCCGCCGCAACCGCGCCGCCAGCCCGGCGACCACCAGCTCCTCGCGGCCGACCACGCATTTCAGCCCGAACCCCCCGCCGACGTCAGGGGCGATGACACGGATGGTGCGTTCGGGAATATGGAAAGCCTGCGCCACCGCGGACCGGACCTGGTGCGGGACCTGCGTGGAGACGTGCAGGATGAGCTGGCCGTCGCGGTCGTCCCAGTCGGCCACGCAGGCCCGGCCCTCCAGCGGCAGCGCGGCCAGCCGCCCGCTGCGCAGCCGGGCGCTGATGACGGCCGGGGCGGCGGTGAAGATCTCCTCCAGCCGGTCGTCGTCGAACATGAGCAGGTCCACCAGGCAGTTGCCGGGCGCCGCGTCATGGACCAGCGGCGCGCCGGGGGAGCGGGCGGCATCCAGGCTGGCGGCGGGCGGCTGCGGCGCGTACTCGACGTCCACCAGCTCGGCGGCGTCCTCGGCCAGGTACGGGTCCTCGGCCAGCACCACCGCGACCGGCTCGCCGACGTGCCGCACCTGGCCGATGGCGAGCAGCGGCAGCGCGGTGGGCACGAACTCGGGCCGCTCCAGCACCGCGAGCAGCGATGGCTGGCCCAGATCCGCGGCGGTGCACGCGGCGGCCACCCCGGGCCGGGCCAGCGCGGCCGAGGCGTCGATCCGGCCGATCGCGGCGGCGGCGAACGGGCTGCGCACGAAGGCCGCGTGCAGCGCGCCCGGGCCGGGGATGTCGCTGGTGAACCGGCCCCGGCCGAGCAGCATCCGGCGGTCGGACACCCGGGGCACCGGCGCGCCGACCCAGCTCACCTGCGGCTCGCCTCGGCCAGGGCCCGCTCGGTCAGGGTGGCGGCCAGCGTCCTGCGGTAGGCGGCGCTGCCGTGCCCGTCGGCCGGCGGGTCGATCTGCGCCGCCGCGAGGCGCCCGGCCGCCTGCCAGGTGGCCGCCGTGGCCGGCTGCCCGGCCAGGCCGGCGGTGTCCACGGTGACTGGCAGCGGCCCGACGCCGCCGAGCACCACCCGCACCGACCGGCAGGCCTGCCCGCCGTCGTCGGTGTCCACCGCCACGGCCGCGGCGACCACCGCGAAGTCGCCCCGCCGCTGGGCGAACTCCAGCAGCGCGGCGCGGGGCGCGGGCGCCGGGAAATGCAGCTCGGTGATCATCTCGTCCGGCTCGGCGGTGGTGGTGTAGAAGCCCTGGAAAAAGTCCCTGGCGGCGACGGTCCGCTGGCCGCCGGGGCCGGCCAGGATGATGTTCGCGTCCAGCAGCACGGCGAGCAGGCACCATTCGGCGGCCGGGTCGGCGTGCGCGATGCTGCCGCCGAGCGTGCCGCGCGCCCGGATCGGGTAGTGCCCGATCCACCGCGCGGAGCGGGGGAGTACCCCGAAGCCGTCCAGCACGGCCGGGTCGCGGCACAGCTCGATGGCGCGGTGCCGGGTCAGCGCGCCGACCCGCAGGCCGTCCGGCCCGGCCCGCAGGTAGTCCAGTCCCGGGATCCGGGTGATGTCCACCAGCGCGCTCGGCCGGGCCAGCCGGAAGTTCATCATCGGCACCAGGCTTTGCCCGCCGGCCAGGATCTTGGCCCCGTCGCCCAGTTCGGCCAGCAGCCCGACCGTCTCCGGCACGTCCCGGGTCCGGTGGTAGCTGAATGGGGCTGGCTTCACCGGCTTCCTCCGGGTCCGCGGTCCGGGCGGCCAGCGGCGCTGCGCGGCAGTAGCCGGCAGCGGTCGGCCCTCTCGTTTGGTATACCATATGTCAGCGCACGTCGCCGGGCCGCTTTCCGTGGAGTTTGCCCATGCCGCACCCGTCCGTCCTGGTGGAGACCGGCCCGGCCGGGTACCTCCGGGTCCTGCTGGCCCGCCCTGAGCGGCGCAACGCGCTGGACCCGGGCATGACCCAGGCCCTTCTCGACGCCTTTCATGCGGAGCGATCCGCGCCCGTGCTGCTGGCCAGCGCCGCACCGGGGATGTTCTGCGCGGGCGCCGACCTGACCGTTCCGGACGCTGACCGGGCCGGGGTGTCTGACCTGCTGTACGAGTGCTACGAAGTCATGATCACCCGCCCGGGCCCGGTCATCGCCGTGGTCGAGGGGCCGGCCGTCGGTGGCGGCGCCCAGCTGGCCGGGGCCAGCGACCTGAGGATTGCGGGACCGCGGGCCCGGTTCCGCTGGGCCGGGCCGCCGGG
Organism: uncultured Actinomycetes bacterium; assembly: GCA_963829725.1. GTDB lineage: Bacteria > Actinomycetota > Actinomycetes > Streptosporangiales > Streptosporangiaceae > RYN-230. Next base: position 48,062 of record CAWHJW010000011.1, read on the forward strand.
CCGGGGCCTGGCGGTGGGGGCCTGGCTGCTGCCCGGCCTGATCGGCCGGGGCGCCGCGCTGGACCTGACGATGACCGGCCGCTGGGTGGACGCCGCCGAGGCGCTCGCGCTGGGGCTGGTCAGCCGGATCGACGACGACCCGGGCCGGGTCGCCGAAGGCCTGGCCGGGGAGTTCGCCGCGGCCGGCCCGGCGGCCGCCGGCAGCATCAAGCTGATCGCCGCGGCCGGCGGCCTGCTCGGGCAGTTGCGGGCCGAGCGGGCCGCGAACCGGTCCGCGTTTGGCTGGCCTGCGTGACCGGGGCGGCACGGAGCCCCGCCGAACGCTGGAGTGAGGCCGGCTGGCGGGCCCACCTTCCTGGCGAGGCCGATCCGGGGCGGCTGGCGGGCGGGCTGGGCTCGGTGGCCATGCCGGCGCTGGCGGCCGGGTCGGCGCGGCGCGTCCCGGACCGGGTCGCGTTCACCGTGGACGGGGAGCCGGTCAGTCACGCCGGGCTGGATGCGGGCGCCCGCGCGGTCGCGGCCTGGCTGGCCCCGCGCATCGCCCATGGTGACCGGATTCTGCTGGCCGCCGGGACCAGCCAGGGATTCCTGCGCTGCTACCTCGGGACGCTGCGGGCGGGCGGGGTGGTGGTGCTGGCCAACCCCGGCTACACCGCCGCCGAGCTAGGTCATCTGGTCAGCGACTCCGGAGCCCGGATCGCCTTCGCGGATCCGGAGCCGGCCGGCCGCCTGGCCGGGCTGGCGGAGGCCCCGCTCACCGTCCCCGTGGCCGGGGCGGGCCGGCTGGATGCGGCAGGAGCCGACGACGGACCCGTATCGCCGGGGTGCGCGCGGCCCCGTCCGGTGCGCCCCGGCGATATGGCGGTGCTCGCCTACACCTCGGGCACCACGGGACGGCCCAAGGGCGTGCCGCTGACGCACCGGCAGCTGGCCGCCTCCATCCAGTCCGCGATGGCCGCGTGGCGGTGGACCGCGGGGGACGTGCTGGCCTGCGCACTTCCGCTGTTCCATCAGCACGGCCTGAGCGGCGTGCACGCCACGCTCGCCGCCGGGTCCACCGCGCACCTGCGGTCCACGCCCGACCCGGCCGGCCTCCTCGCGCTCATCGCGCAGGCCGGGGCGACCGTGCTGTTCGGCGTGCCCGCCACCTACCAGGGGCTGGTGGACGCGGCCGGCCCGGCGGCTGGGCCCGTGCTGAGCGGCCTGCGGCTGGCGGTGTGCGGGTCGGCGCCGCTCAGCCCGGCCCTGGCGGCCCGGCTCGCCGCCGTGGCCGGGCGCGTCCCGCTGGTCCGGTACGGCACCACGGAATCCGGGCTCGACGTTTCCAACCCGGTAGATGGCCTCCGGCCGGATACCGTCGGGCTGCCGCTGCCCGGGGTCTACTGCCGGGTCTGGTCCGACACGGCCGCCCCCGGCGGCGAGGCTCCTCCGGGCACCGACGGCGAGATCCAGGTGCACGGCCCGCAGGTCTTCACCGGGTACTGGCGGGACCGCGCCGGGACGGAACAGGCGTTCACGGCGGACGGATGGTTCCGCACCGGGGACATCGGGGCGGTCGATCCGGCCAGCGGGCACCTGATCATCCGCGGCCGGATCAAGGAGCTCATCATCACCGGGGGGATGAATGTCTACCCGCGCGAAGTCGAACTGGCGCTGGAGACCCACCCGGCGGTGGCCGAGGCCGGGGTCGCCGCGCTCCGGCACCCACGCTGGGGCGAGCAGGTCACCGCCTGGGTCGTGCTCCGCCCTGGCCATGACGTCCGCCCGGCCGGCCTGATCGCGCACGCCAGGACCCTGCTGGCCGCCTACAAGTGTCCCAAGCAGGTCTTCCGCCTGGCCGAGCTCCCGCGCACCCCCGTCGGCAAACTCGACCGCCGCGCCCTTCCCGCCACCGCCGCCCTTCCCGCCGCCCTGAGCCCCCGCCCTGAGCCCCCGCCCTGAGCCCCCGCCCTGAGCCCCCGCCCTGAGCCCCCGCCCTGAGCTGGGGCCGCGCCCGGGGTGCCGGGAGCCGTGCGGGGACGGGCGATCGGGGCGGGTGGGGAGCCTTCCGTTAAAGTGATATTTGGTATACCATCCAGCGCACGTACCCTGGCCTGGTCTGCTGATTCGTCTGGGTGTGCCAGCCGGAAGGAGCCCTGCCGTGGATCTGCAACTGGGCGGGAAAGTGGCCCTGGTGACCGGCGCCAGTAAGGGCATAGGCCGTCATGTGGCCGAGCACCTGGCCGCGGAGGGCGCCCGGGTGGCCATCACCGCACGCACTGCGGAGCCGCTGGAGGTCACGGCCAAGGAGATCGGGGCGGTCACCGGCCAGCCGGTGCTCCCGCTGGCCGGCGACATGAGCGTGACGGCGGACGTGGAGCGGTGCGTGGCCGCCACCACGGACCGGCTGGGCCCCATCGACATCCTGGTCACCTGCGCGGGCAGCTCGCCCGGCGGGCTGCTGGAGGACCTGACCGAAGACCAGTGGCTGTCCAGCCTGAACCTCAAGTTCATGGGGTATGTCCGCAGCGTGCGCGCGGTCATCACGCAGATGCGGGAGCGCGGCGCCGGCTCGATCGTGCTGGTGGTCGGGAATGACGGGCTCAAGCCCAGCTACTGGGAGATGACCGCCGGGGTCGCTAACGCCGCGGACATCAACTTCGCGTCCTCGGTCGCGGAGCAGTACGGGCGGTTCGGGGTGCGGATCAACACGGTCAACCCGGGGCCGGTGAACACCGACCGGTGGGACACCCTGGAGAAGGCCTTCGCCCGGGACAAGGGCGTCACGCAGCGGCAGGCGCACGACCTCGCCGAGGAGTCCATCCCGCTGGGCCGGATCTGCGAGCCGGCCGAGGTCGCTGCGCTGGTGACGTTCCTCGCCTCGCCGCGGGCCAGCTTCATCAATGGCGCGCACATCCCGGTCGACGGGGCCCAGCGCAAAGCGGTCATGGACCGGTAGGAGCACCGGAGTGCAGCTGACCAGCGCGGTCCGCATCGGCCGCCCTGCCCCGGAAGTTCTCGACGCCCTGCTGGACGCCCGGAAGGTGGCGGCCTGCCTGCCGGGCAGCCGACTGATCGGCGAGGTGGACGAAGGCACTTACGCGGGCGAGATCCAGCTGCGGATCGGCCCGGTGGACGCGGTGTACGCGGGCACTGTCCACCTCGACGCGGCCGACCGGGCGGCGGGCACGGCGCGGCTGCGGGCCATCGGGCAGGAGCGGAGCGGCCAGGGCAGCGCGGACGCCAGCGTGACGCTGCGGGTGGAGCCGCACGGGACCAGTGCCCGGGTCCTGATCAGCGCCGACCTGATGATCCGCGGCTCGGTCGCCCAGTACGCCGCCGGGGCCATCGGCGACGTCGGCCAGCGCCTGGTCGAGCAGTTCGCCGGGAACGTGGAGCGGCTGCTGGCCAGCCAGGCTGCCCCGGCTGGCGCTGCCCCGGCCGGCGCTGCCCCGGCCTGGCGCTGCCCCCGAACCGGCCCCCGGTCAGGTCCACGCATGGGCCCGCTGGCCCCGGCCCGGCCCGCTCCGGACGGCCACCCAGAAACGCACGGCCGCCGCGGCCGCTGCGCTGCTGGCCGCGGGCGCGCTGGCCGGCCTGCTGGCCGCCTGGGTCGCGTGGCGCCGCCACTACCGGCCGCCGCACGCACCGCACCTGGACCTCGCTATTCCCCGGTATTCCTCGCCTGAAGGGGCTCGCCATGGCTGACAGTCACGCAACGGGCGCTCACTCATCCGCCGATACGGAGTTCCGCCCGATGCAGATCGAGGCGAACGGGATCAACGTCATCTCCGACGCCGAGCGGAAGGGTCATCCGCGCGACCTGTTCTGGCCCTGGTTCGCCGCGAACGTCTCGGTCCTCGGCCTGGGCTACGGGGCATTCGTGCTGGGCTTCGGGGTCTCGTTCTGGCAAGCGGTCGCGCTCGGCGTGATCGGGATCGTCGGCTCGTTCCTGCTCTGCGGGTTCATCGCGGTGGCCGGCAAGCGGGGCTCGGCGCCGACCATGGTGCTCAGCCGGGCCGCGTACGGGGTGCGGGGGAACAAGCTGCCCTCGCTCATCTCCTGGCTGCTCACCGTGGGCTGGGAGACCGTGCTGATCATCCTGGCCACGCTGGCCACCGCCACCGTGTTCACCCGGCTCGGCTGGGGCGGCGGCACCGGTGTCAAGGTCATCGCGCTGATCGTGGTGAGCGCGCTGACCGTGGCCGGCGGGGTGATGGGCTTCGACCTGATCATGCGGATGCAGTCGGTCATCACCTGGGTCACCGGCATCCTCACCATCGTGTTCATCGCGCTGGTCGCGGACAAGATCCACTGGCACACCGTGTCGGCCATCCCGGCCGGCTCACCGGAGAAGTTCATCGGCGCCCTGGTGTTCGTGATGACCGGCTTCGGGCTCGGCTGGGTGAACGCGGCCGCGGACTACTCGCGCTACCTGCCGCGCCGTTCCTCGGGGCGGGGCGTGGTCGGCTGGACCACGTTCGGCTCCTCCATAGCGCCGATCTTCCTGCTGGTCTTCGGGCTGCTGCTGGCCGGCTCGTCGGCCAAGCTGAGCAGCGCGATCGGCGCCGACCCGATCGGGGCGCTGACCACGCTGCTGCCCACCTGGTTCCTGATCCCGTTCGCCGTCGTCGCGGTGCTCGGCTTGGTCGGCGGCTCGGTGCTGGACATCTACTCCTCCGGGCTGGCGCTGCTCACGCTCGGGGTGCGCATCCCGCGCTACGCTGCCGCGCTGATCGACGGCACGGTGATGGTGGCAGGCACGATCTACGTGGTGTTCGTGGCGCACAACTTCCTGATCCAGTTCGAGGGGTTCCTGATCACCCTGGGCGTGCCCATCGCGGCCTGGTGCGGGATCATGCTGGCCGACATCATGCTGCGCCGGAAGGACTACGCCGAGGCCGATCTGTACGACCCGCGCGGCCGGTACGGCGACATCCGGCTGGCCCCGCTGGCCATCATCGTGGTCGCCACCGGGATCGGCTGGGGCCTGGTCACCAACACCAATGCGAGCTGGCTCACCTGGCAGGGCTACCTGCTCGGCCCGCTCGGCCTGGGCGGCAAGACCGGCGCCTGGGCGTTCGCCAACCTGGGCGTGCTGGTCGCGCTGGTGCTCGGGTTCGCCTTCGGGTGGCTGCTGGACTTCGCGCCGGTGCGGGCCCAGGAGTCCGCCCCGTCGCTGGCCCCCGCGGCGGCCAGGTGACCGCGCCAGCGGGCTGCCTGGCCGTCATCGACATGCAGCGGGTGTTCGCCGAGCCCGGCAGCCCCTGGCTGGCGCCCCGCTTCGGGGAGATCACCGGGACCGTGGCCAAGCTCGCCGCGGCCTTCCAGCCCCGCGTCGTGTTCACCCGGTTCATCGCCCCGCAGGCGCCCGCGGGAGCGTGGCAGCGCTACTACGAAGCCTGGCCGTTCGCACTGCAGCCGCCGGACGCGCGCATCTACGAGCTGGTGGACGAGTTCGCCGCCGGGGCGGGTCAGACCGTGGACAAGGTGACGTTCAGCAAATGGGGGCCGGAACTGGCGCGGCGGGCCAGCGAAGCGGGCGGCCGGCTGGTGCTGGCCGGGGTATCCACCGATTGCTGCGTGCTGTCCACGGCGGTCGCGGCGGCCGACGAGGGGGTCGCGGTCCAGGTCGTCGCGGACGCCTGCGCCGGCGTGACCGACGAGAGCCACCAGCAGGCGCTGGCCGTGCTCCGGCTCTACGCGCCGCTGGTCGAGGTGGTCAGCGCCGCCGGCCTGCTGGGCGGATGACCCCGGCCCAGGACCGCGCGGCCGGGGCGCTGTACGGGCTGGCGATCGGCGACGCCCTCGGCATGCCGACCGAGTCGATGCCCCGGGCGGCCATCGTGGCCCGGTACGGGCCGCTGCTGGATGAGTTCCAGCCCGGGGCCGACGATCAGCCGGTGGCCCCGGGACTGCCGGCCGGCACGGTCACCGACGACACCGAGCAGGCGCTGATCCTGGCCGGCCTGCTGACCGAGGGCGGCGGCGTGATCGACGAGCGCGAGTTCGCCCGCCGCCTGCTGGCCTGGGAGTCCGGCGTGCGCGCCCGCGGCACCCGGAGTCTGCTCGGCCCGTCCACCAAGCGCGCCCTGGACGCCCTGCTCGCGGGGGCGGACATCGCCGAGTCGGGGCGTTCCGGCACCACGAACGGCGCGGCCATGCGGATCACCCCGGCCGGCGTCGCCACCCCAGGCGCGGATGCCGGGCTGCTGCTGGACCGGGTGGTCGCGGCCAGCCGGGTGACGCATAACACCGGGGTGGCGCTGGCCGGGGCGGCGGCCGTGGCGGCCGCGGTCAGCGCCGGGGTGGACGGGGCGACGGTGCCGGAGGCGACCACGGCGGCCGTGGCCGCGGCGGGCCGGGCGGCCAACCTCGGGCACTGGGTGGCGGCCGCCGACGTCGGGGCGCGGATCGGCTGGGCGGCCGGGCTGGCCGCCGGGCTGCCGCCGGAGGAGGCCATCAGCGTCATCTACACCCTGGTCGGCACCAGCCTGGCCACCCAGGAGTCGGTGCCTGCCGCCTTCGCCTTCCTCGCGGCGGCCCCCGGCGACCCGTGGCTGGCCTGCCGGATGGCCGCCTCGGCGGGCGGGGACTGCGACACGATCGCGGCGCTGGCCGGCGCGGTTGGCGGGGCGTGCCACGGGGCCGCCGTGTTCCCGGACCGGGCCCGGGCCACCGTGACCGCGGTGAACAGGCTGCGGCTGGACGAGGTGGCGGCCAGCCTGCTGGCGGTGCGGGTCGGGTGACCACCGGATGACCGCCGGGCCGTTCCAGCGGCTGCTGCACCTGGGCAACGTGGTGGTCGACCTGGTCATGGACGTCCCGGCGCTGCCCGAGCGGGGCGGCGATGTGCTGGCGCGGGACACCACCCTGGCACCGGGCGGCGGCTTCAACGTGATGGCCGCCGCGGCCCGGCAGGGGCTGGCGGTCAGCTACGGGGGCGCGCACGGCACCGGCCCGTTCGGGGACCTGGCCCGGGCCGCCCTCGCCGCGGAGGGCATCCGGGTGCTCCAGCCACCCCGGCCGGACGCTGACACCGGCCTGGTGGTGACCGTGGTGGAGGAGGGCGGCGAGCGAACGTTCCTGACCAGCCCCGGCGCCGAGGCCACGCTGAACGCCGCCGACCTGGACGCGGTGACCGTGGGCCCGGCGGACATCGTGTACCTGTCCGGCTACGGGCTGGCCCACCCGGCGAACCGCGCGGCGCTGGCGCCCTGGCTGGGCCGCCTGCCCGGGGCTGCTCTCGTCGTGTTCGACCCTGGCCCCCTGGCCGCCGGGATCCCGCGGGACGCGCTGGACCGCGTCCTGCGCCGCGCCGACTGGCTGACCTGCAACGCGCGCGAGGCCGCGCTGCTGTCCGGCGAGGACGACCCGGCCCGCGCCCTGCACGTGCTCAGCCAGCGGCCCGCCTGGACGCCCCGGCGGGGCCAGCGGGTCCTGGTACGGACCGGGCCGGAAGGGTGCATGATTGGATATTTCCGAACGTCACCTATCGTGGTTCCCCCATTTCCCGTCACCGCTGTGGACAGCAATGGGGCGGGCGACGCGCACACCGGTGTTTTCATCGCTGGCCTGGCAGGCGGCATGGACGTGACAGCGGCCGCGCGGAACGCGAATGCCGCCGCGGCAATCTCGGTGACAAGGCGCGGCCCCGCCACCGCGCCAACCGCCAATGAACTGGCACGTTTCCTTTCCCGCCAATCGTGGAATAGCTCTTCCCGTAATTGATCAATACGGGGGGAGATCAATGCCGGTACAAACCACGGCACGTCCGGCTGCTCGCCGCATATCGGCGACCGCCACGCGTACCGGATCGATTCGCGGGTCGGCTGCGAAGAAAGCAGCAGGCACGTCGAAAGCCAAGGCCAGCCCTAAGGCGCCGGCCAGGGCGGCCGCCCGCCGCCCGGCCGCCAAGGCCACGCGCAGCCCGGCCGCCAAGGCCACGCGCAGCCCGGCCGCCAAGGCCACGCGCAGCCCGGCCGCCGCCAAGAGCCACGCGCAGCCCGGCACCGACGAGCGTGCGCAGCACCGCGGCCGCGGCCAGGACCGTCTCGTCCGCTGCGATGAAGGTCACCGCGGCGGCCACCCAGATGGCGGCTGCCGCCACCAAAGCCACCTCCTCGGTGAAGACCATGTCCACCGCCATGCAGGCGATGAACACGGCGACCAAGACCATGTCCACCGCCATGCAGGCGATGAACATGGCGACCAAGGCCATGTCCACCGCGGCCAGGGCGCTGACCAGCGCGGCCATGACCGTGCCGGGCGGGAAGGCACCGGGGGCGCGGGCCGGTTCGGCCCGTCCGGCCGCGGCCAGCCGATCCGCCGCGGCCAAGTCGGCCGCACGCCGGGCCGGGGCCGCCAAGCCCGCGGCACGCCGGTCTACCACGGCCAAGCCGGCCGCGCGCCGCCCGGCTGCGGCCAAGCCGTCCGCTCAGCGTTCCCGGGCGGCGGCCAAGCCGGCTGCCAGCCGGTCCACGTCGGCCAGCCCGGTCGCGGCGCGCCCGGGCAGCACGGCGCGGACGGACAACGCGGCCCGGACGACCATGACGCGTGCTTCCGGGATGCGGGCCGGCTCGGCCCGGGCCACGGGGACCCGTGCCATCGCGCTGAAGCCCGCCGCCAGCCGGTCACGCGTGGCCAAGCCTGGCCCGGCGCGCCCGGCCATGAAGGCCGCGGGCTCGCGGCCAGCCGTCGGCCGGACCGCGGCGGCGAAGAGCGCGATCAAGCCGCCGGCTGAAGGCGCCGCAGCGGATGCCCGCGGTGACCAGCCGCCCGGGGACAGGGATGCGGCCCCGGGTGATGGCTAAGCCGGCCATGAGCGCCGGGACGACGATGGGCGCGAAGCCCGCGCCTGCCAAGCCGGCGGTGGCGGCCAAGCCCGGGCTGCCTGCGAAGCCGGGGATGGCGGCCAGGCCGGGCCTGGCACCGTCCGCGATGCCGGCCCTGGACCGGCACAAGGACGTGCTGGCCGCGCTGATCAGGTAGTCCTTATCCGCTGACCCTGACCGGGTGAACCGGGCCCGCGAGCCAGCGGGCGGAAAGGGGGCATCCGCGCGTTCGGCAGCGCGGCGGATGCCCCTACCCTCCCGGATGCCAGCGTCTCTAGGTTCGCTGCCGTCCGGGAGACGGAGAAGGCTGAACCCTTCTCCGGTGTACTCATGCCGCACAGTCAGCTTACGGGCGCGCTCCCCGTGTGACCCACTCTGACCTGGGTCAGTAAGGGTTTCGTAACGGCTCACTGGCCGCTGACGCCAGCCGCCGCCCGGCTGGCGAGATGCCCGGTAGTGGCACGGGCCCGCAGCACCAGCTGCGGTGCGCCCAGCGTGAGGCCGAGGTACGGCCAGTTCCACCAGGCCGATCACGATGAGGATCACCGAGATGCGGCCGTCAGCCAGCCGCCGGACCTGAACCTGCCGGTACAGCAGCAGGGCCAGGACGAGCAGGTCGATCACGAGGGCCGGGACGGATTCCATGGCCGTCACGCTAGGAGCGCCCGCGCCGCGGCGAAGCCTGCTCTGTCACGGGCCGCCCATGACAAACGTCACCGGGCGTGCCCGGGAGACTAGCCTGTCGGTGTGCCCGGGCAGGGAAGGAGCACGATGCAGATCCCCAAGGCGACCGAGGCGGACCGGGAGTACTTCCGGTCGTTGCTGCCTGCTGACCCGGCCGTCGAGGTCAAGCCCATGTTCGGCAACCTCGGCGCCTTCGTGCATGGCCACATGTTCGCCGGGCTGTTCGGGCCCGACGTCGGCGTGCGGCTCGCCGAGGATGCGCGGGCGGAACTGGCGGCCATGGACGGGGCAGGGCCGTTCGGCCCGGAAGGCCGCCCGATGGGCGGCTACCTCAGCCTGCCCGCCGGCTGGCGGGCCACGCCCGCCACGGGGGCAGGCTGGGTCGAGCGGGCGTTCGCTTACGTGGCCGCCCTGCCCGTCAAGGAGAAGAAGCCGCGGAGGCCGGGGAAACGCGCCTAGCCGTCAGGAGACGCGCCTAGCCGTCAGGACTCGTGCCCAGCGGTCAGGACTCGCGCCTAGCCGGCGGGGCGGCCAGGCCGGCGAGCTGTCCATTGCTGGGAAGGGTGCCGGCCGTCGCCGCCAGACCACGCTGACCTGCGCGGCTACTCGGGCGGCCGGGTCCTATAGTGGCGGGGTGAGCGAGTGCTCCGGCCTGATCACCCATCCGGACAAGGTGCTGTTCCCGCAGCGCGGCGAGACCAAAGCCGACCTGGCCACGTACTACACCCGGGTGGCCGGCCCGCTGCTGCGGATCATGGGCGGGCGGCCGGTCCTGCTGCAGCGTTTCCCGGAGGGGGCGGGCGGGCCGTCGTTCTTCCAGAAGCGGGTACCGCAGAACGTTCCCGGCTGGCTGCAGACGACGACAGTCGCCACGCCCAACGGCACCACCTCCCGCGCGCTGGTAGCCGCGGACATCGATCATGTGCTCTGGGCGGTCAACCTCGGCTGCCTCGGGTTTCATGTCTGGCCCTACCTGGCCGCCGACCCAGCGCACGCCGACGAGCTCCGGATCGACCTGGACCCGTCCCCGGGCACGGGCTTCCCGCAGATCCGCGAGGCCGCCCGGGAGCTGCGCCAGCTGCTCAGCGAGTGCGGCATCAATGGTTTCCCCAAGACGACCGGCAACCGGGGCCTGCACGTCTATGTCCGGCTGCAGCCGCGGTGGGATTCCTACCAGGTCCGGGCGGCGGCGGTCGCCGTGGCCCGGGAACTGGAGCGGCGCAGGCCGGACCTGATCACGGCCGCATGGTGGAAGGAAGAGCGCGGCCAGCGCGTTTTCGTGGACTTCAACCAGAACGCGCCGCACAAGACGGTGTTCGGCGCCTGGTCGGTCCGGGCCCGCCCTGGCGCTCAGGTGTCCATGCCGCTGGCCTGGCCGGAGATCGACGACATCGACCCGGACCAGTTCACGATCGAGACGGTGCCGGGCCGGCTGGACCGGGCCGGCGATCCGTGGCAGGGCATGGACGAACAGCCTCAGTCGCTGCAGCCGCTGCTGGACATGAGTGACCGGGACCAGGCCCGCGGATTGCTGGATGCTCCCTGGCCGCCGGTCTACCCCAAGCAGCCGGGCGAGCCGCCCCGGGTCGCGCCCAGCCGGGCGCGGAAGCCCTGAGCGCTACTCGGAGTCGTAACGGAAGCCGCCGATGAAGCGGCGGAACAGGCCCCCTTCATGGGGCAGCGCCGGTGCCGGTGGTGGCGCTTCCGGCCGCTCCCGGCCGATCGGCTGGGTGTAGTCGGCCCGGGCGATGGCATCCACGATCTGCGCTTCGTCGAAGTCGGCCGAGCCGGGAATCTCCGGGACGAACCCCACGAGATCCCCATCCAGCAGAACCTCGGCTTCCAGGGAGGCGGTGCCCTCGTTGCCCCAGATGGCCTCGCGCCCGTCGCCGAGCTCGATGCGCACGCCATAGATGTCGATGCCGGCGTTCTCCAGGTGGGCATTGATGCCGCGGTCACGCAGAGCGTCGGCGACCCGGCGGGCTCGGTTCTCGTCCATGCGGCAAACTTACCCGCGCCTCCCGAGCGGCTGGCCCGTCACGCGCCAGGTGGCACGCCTACCAGGCAGGCTGCCTGCCGCGGCGCGCTGATGAGCCAGCGATCGCCGTGAACCCCCGCCGCGGGGTGGCCGCCCGGCCGCGGCCTGCCCCAGGGTGCTGCGGCGCCGTGCCTGGTCCCGCGGGCCCGGCGGGACCGCGTGGCGCGTGGGCATGATCCATCCCGATACCCTGTAGGGTATTTAGGCAGGCGGGCCAAGGAGGCAGCGGATGAAGCTAGATGACGATGCGGTGGGCCAGGTGCTGAACCGGTTGCGCCGTGCCCAGGGCCAGCTGGCCGGAGTGATTTCCATGATCGAGGCGGGCCGGGATCGCACCGAGGTGGTCACCCAGCTGGCCGCCGTGTCGCGGGCGCTGGACCGTGCCGGTTTCAAGATCGTGGCCAGCGGGATGCGCCAGTGCCTGGCCGCCGGGGACGGCGAGGCTCCGATGACCGAGGAGCAGATGGAGAAGATGTTCCTCACCCTGGCGTGAACCGCGGCTGCGGGGCCCAGGTAGCGCCCGGCTGGGCGGCCTGCGCGAGGCGATCGGCGTCTTCTCCCGCGGCCAGTACATCGGCCCCGCAGCTTAGCTCCGCGACATCGTGGCGCCTCTGCTCATGGCGGGCGGCGAGCCAGCTCAACGGACGGCCGCGGAGATGTCCTTCTGGGACGCCCAGAGAAACTTCGCCAGTGCCGAGGGACCGTTACGACCCGGCAACCTGTTCCGGAACGCCCAGACCATCCCGCCCCGGCGGTGCTGACGCCCTTGCTGGCGCGACGCCGTTGGGCCGTCCGCCGCCGTCCGGTCATCCGGGCGTCATCCGTGGTTGGCAGGCTGCCGCTCATGCTGACGGCGCAGGCCCGGGCGGTGCGGGGGGAGCGGTTCGGCGCGGTGATGGCGGCGGGCACCAGCCGGCTCCCGTTCGGCCTGGCCCGGGTAGTCCCGCCGCGGCGTGCGAGGCGGCCTGGATGTACACGGCCATGCGCTGGCTGATCTTCCGGGACGCGGGCGGCGGGGACGCGGGCGGCGGGGACGCGGACGGCTACTGAGCGGGCTGGGCACGCCGGTCGGCCAGCGGCAGGGCGGCCAGCACCGCGCGCGACCAGTCCCGGTAGCCGGCCTGGCTGGGGTGGAAGAAGTCGGAGGCGAACTTGCCGGACCACGGCGGCAGGAAGTGAGCGGACACCGTGGCCACCGGCAGCCCGCGCAGCCCGGCCTCGGCGTGGATGGTGCGGTTGATCCGGGTCACGCACGGCAGGCAGGCCCGGCCGAGCAGCCCCCACAGCCCGGCGGGCACCGGCAGGTCCAGCAGCACCGTGTCCTCGGGCAGCGTGGCGATCAGCGTCCGCAGGTCGCGCAGCAGCCGCCGCGGCGCGGAGTAGAAGATGTCGTTGACCCCGATCCCGCAGGTGACCAGGTCGGCGCCGGCCGGGACCTGGGGCAGCTGGGCGCGGAGCACATCGCGGATGAGGGCTCCGGAGGTGGACAGGTTGAGTACCCGCCACGGCTGGCCGGTGCGCCCCCTCAGCTCGGCGAGGGCCTGGCCCACGTAGCCGCCCTCCGGGCTGAGCGCGCCGAGCCCCTGGGCGGTGGAGTCGCCGAGGACCACCCACAGCGGGCCGCTCTCACTGCGGACCCGGTCGTTGTGCGCCTGCCAGTGACTGGCGAAGGTCACGCAGTCACTGGCAGGGTGGCAACCCCGTCGGTCCACCGGCCCAGCCAGCCGGCCCGCAGCCCGGACCGTTCCGCGGCCTGGGTCCGGGTCAGGTACGAGGCCGCGTTGGCGACGATCTCCACCGGCGACCGCCGGGACACCCCGCTCCCGGAGAGGGCCATCAGCCACGCCGGGCGCGACACGGACGGCAGCTGGGACATCCCAGGCCTCCTGGTGAGCCGGGCCGGCCGGGGCCAGAAGGTGAATGACGGCAGGCATTAGGGGCAACAGGGCTCGACTCACCAGTGTACGGACGGTTCACCGGGTCCGGGCGGACGCCGGACGGCGGGCCACACCGCGCATCCGGCACGATGGGTGTCATGACCGACGATGACGTGGCCACCGCGGACCTGGCCGATCAGTACGGGGCGGACCTGAGGGTCTGTGAGGTCCAGTTCCGGCAGTTCGGGGGGCGGCGCCTGTTCTCCGGGCCGGTCCGCACAGTGTCCTGCCACGAGGACAACGCCCTGCTGCGGGAGGTGCTGCACGCACCCGGGTCCGGCTGCGTGCTGGTGGTAGACGGCGGCGGCTCGCTGCGCACGGCGCTCGTCGGCGACCTGATCGCGGGAGCGGCCCAGGCCAACGGCTGGGCAGGCCTGGTCGTGCACGGCGCGGTCCGGGACAGCGTGGCACTGGCCGGCCTCGACCTGGGGATCAAGGCGCTCGGCACCACGCCGCGCAAGAGCGCGAAGGCTGGCGCGGGGTCAGTGGATGTGGCGGTGACGTTCGGAACCGTAACCTTCAAGCCGGGTGACGTGCTGCACGCGGACGACGACGGGGTGGTGCTGCTGCCGCCCGGCGCGCCGGGCGCTCATTCCAGCGGGCCGGGGTAGGCGGCCCGGGGCCTGCCTGCCCGGGCGAATTCGCCCGGGCAGACGGTAAGCCAGCCCGCGGGTCCTTAGGCCTGAGCCAGGGGGAACTCGGCCCTTACCGGGATCCGCTGGGCGGGTGGGACGCTGAGGTCATGACAACGTGGCCCTCGCATGACTACGCCGCCCAGCCGGCCACTGTGCCGCGCGCCCACGCCGAGGATCTCGTCGACTGGCATGAGTCGTTGCGGCGGGCCGGTCACGCCTGCTGCTGCACGGCCTCGCCGTCGGTCGTTGTCATCATGCCGCCTGCCCGGGGGCGGCCAGCCGTAGATCTGCTGTTCTGCCAGCACCACTACCGGGTGCATGGGCAGGCGCTCGCGGCGGCCGGTGCGCTGGCGCTGGACCAGGACGGTGAAGACCAGGCCGACGACGCCGGTACCGCCGATCCGGGCGAGGGCCAGGAGGACGGCAGATGAAGGCCGTTGCTGCTCGGGCGTCACGGCGGGTGTCACCGCGAGGCGTGTCACACCGCCTGAACTGAGAGCGGGCTGGTGGGGCGCCAGGGGATCGAACCCTGAACCGACGGATTAAAAGTCCGCTGCTCTGCCAATTGAGCTAACGCCCCGGGACGCCGGGCCAGGCCGGCCCCGTCGGAGGAAGCGTACCGACTTCCCCTGGCTGATGCCGAGCGGGCAGCCCGGCATGGCCCTGCGCCAGGTGGCGGGCCAGCGGGTGCCAGGAACCTCCTGATGCCGGTACAGGTTGCAGCTCCGGTCCCGGGCGGCTTTCCGGCCGGCGTGTTCAGCGCCACCGCGGAGATTGAGGTCCGGGTGGCTAAACTTCATCCACAGCAGGCGGGGCCTGCGACGGCCCGCTTTCATGCGCATGAACGAGAGCGTTCCTTTCCTGGCGTCCTGGCGGCCCCATGCCGTTTGCCATCCGGCCATCTGGCCGGTAAATCCCGCGGTGATTTCCTTCCGGCTTTGCCGGGGATATGACAAAGGCGCTTTCGCGGCACAGCGAGGTTAAGAGGCGCCGGCGGCGCCGAAGGCCGGCCATTGCCGCCTGCGATCCTGCGAGGACGGCCAGAAGATCACCGCCGGGCTTCGCTCCGGCTACACCGTCGTCAACGAGGCCGCCGCGAAAGCCGCCCCCCGGCCACGCTGCGGCACGATTCCAGGGTAAAGGCCCGGGGAGTGATCCCCGCCTGGGAACGCCCCTAGACCGATTTGTCCCGTTTCTTCAGTTCAACACGATGATCAGGACGCTCATCCACCCCTGCATCACGCTGATGCCCCAGGATCCCCGCGGAAGGCGTTCCTCGCCTCGCCCAGCCGCGGCCGCCTGCTCCACCGGGAACCGACGGCGCCCCGCCGTCCGGGCAACGCTGCCCTGAGCGCTGCCGTCCCGCCGTGAACAGGGGCTGTGGTGAAGGTCTCATGTCCGCCCGGACCCCCGGCGCCTGACCGCCCCCGCGACCCGTGCACAACGCCGCGGCCGTCCAGTCCATCGGCAGCTTCGCCAACCGCAAGGTGAAGTTCATGTTTTGTTTGCTTGCATTTCACTATTCCAACCCTACGGTTGAGCCGCGGCTTTATTGCAGAACACCGGAATGACCGGAGGGCCCGACGCCACTGGCGGTGTGTTTGAATCGGGCGCTAGCATCGTCCCCGATCAAGCCGAGGACCGGCCAAACACCATCAAGGCAATCCTTGTGGCGACGCTCGGCGGGTAACTAAAGAGGGGTATCTGAATATGCAACGTGTGCGCATCCAAGGGGTCACGACAGCGGGTGTCGCGCTAGTCGCGGCGAGTTTGGCGCTGGCCGCCTGCAGTTCGTCGGGCAGCGGCAGTTCCTCGTCGAGCAGCAGCTCCTCGTCGAGCAGCAGCGGCTCCTCGTCGGGCGGCAGCAAGCTCTCGGGCACGCTCAACGGGAGCGGATCGACGTTCCAGCTCACCTTCCAGCAGGCCGCCATCCAGGCCTTCAAGACGGTCCAGCCCAACGTGACCGTCAACTACGGCGGCGGCGGCTCGGGCAAGGGCCGCACGGACCTGGCCGCCGGGACCGTCAACTACGCGGGCTCGGACTCGCCGATCCCGTCCGCCCAGGCGTCGCTCTTCAAGGGCAAGACGGTGCTGTACTTCCCCGTCGTGATCGGCCCGATCACGGTGTCGTACAACCTGTCCGGCCTCAGCAAGCCGTTGCAGCTGACCCCGACGGTCATCGCGGACATCTTCCAGGCCAAGATCAAGACCTGGAACGACCCGGCGATCGCGGCGGATCAACCCCGGTGTCACCCTGCCCAGCACCCCGATCACCCTCGCCCTCCGCTCGGACTCCTCGGGCACCACGGCCAACTTCTCCCTGTTCCTCGAGAGCCGCCGGGCCGAGCGGTGGAAGCTCGGCACCGGCTCGACCATCAACTGGCCCTCCGGCGCCAGGCCGGCAACGGCAACGGCGGAGTGGCGCAGATCGTCAAGACCACCCCCGGGGCCATCGGGTACGTCGACTACGCCGACGCCAAGGCGTCCGGGCTGACCTACGCGTCCGTCAAGAACAAGGACGGCAAGTACGTCGCGCCCTCGGTGGCGGCGGCCTCCGCGGCTGCGGCAGGCGGCCACGGTCGAGCCGCGACCTGACGTTCCACGCGGTCTGGGCGCGGCGGCGCCACCGCGTACCCGATCACCTACCAGTCGTGGGTCCTGGTCTTCGAGAAGCAGTCGAGCACAAGCACCACCGCGAACCTCAAGGGCTACATCGGCTACCTGCTCGGCGCCGGCCAGAAGCTGCTGCCCAGCCTGGACTACGCGCCGCTGCCTTCCAACATCGACCAGCAGGCGGTGGCGCAGCTCAGCAAGATCGGCTCATGATCGACGGCGCCGTCAGTGACCTCACCGGGAGTCTCGTGACGCGCCCCAATCAGATTGGCTCATGACCGTGAGCACTGTGACGAAGGTGGATCCGGCCGTCCCGGCCGGATCCACCCGTCCCTGTCCGAACGGCGGCCGCTGGGCGACCGCGCCTTCCAGGTCATCGCGCTCGCGTCTGGCCTGCTGGTGCTGGTGATCCTGGTCCTGATCGCCGTCTCGACCAGCCAGCAGGCCTCGCAATGGTTCAGCACCGAGGGCCTGAAGATCTTCTCGACCACCTGGAACCCCTCGGCCAACCAGTTCGGCGCGCTGGCCTTCATCTACGGCACGGCCATCACGTCGATCATCGCGCTGGTGATGGCGGTCCCGGTCAGCGTGGCCATCGCCCTGCTGCTGACCGAGGTCGTGCCGTACCGCTGGTCGCGCCCGATCGTGTACGTGATCGACCTGCTGGCGGTGGTCCCGTCCGTGGTCTGGGGCCTGTGGGGGATCCTGGTGTTCGCGCCGTGGATCCAGGCGCACCTACGCCACGATCGGCTCGGGCGTCACCGGCATCCCGGTGCTGGACTCCCTGTTCGGGCCGCCCACGAGCGGCGCCTCGTTCTTCACCGCCGGCATCATCCTGGCCTTCATGATCACGCCGATCATCACCTCGCTGTCGCGTGAGGTCATCGCGACGGTGCCGACCATCGACAGGGAGGGCGCGTACGCGCTGGGCGCTACCCGCCTGGAGATGATCCGCGGCGCCGTCTGGCCGCACAGCCAGAGCGGCATCGTCGGCGCGGTGCTGCTCGGGCTGGGCCGGGCCATGGGCGAGACGATCGCGGCCGCGCTGGTCATCGGCTCGTCGCCCACCATCACCTCGCACCTGTTCGCCCCCGGCTACGACATGCCGGCAGTCATCGCGAACCAGTTCGGCGAGGCCTTTGGCCTGTCCAGATCCGCGCTGATGGGGCTCGGCGTGCTGCTGTTCGCCTTCACGATCATCATCAACGTCATCGCCCGCGCGACCGTAGAGCGCAACGCCCGTCGGCAGAGGGGGGCCTGATGGCTGTCACCACCCCGCACCAGAGAGCCGACCTGCAGGAGCCACCATCCTGGCGGCGCACCAAGAACCGCATCGCGACCGTCCTCATGGTCGTCGCGTTCGTGCTCGCCATCATCCCGCTCGGGTTCGTCCTGTTCACGGTGATCTCCAAGGGCATCTCGATCATCAGCTGGACCTTCCTGACCAGCGCCATCCCGGTGAATGTGGCGCCTGCGAACGTGGGCGGGATCGGGCCGGCCATCGTCGGCACGGTGGAGATCGTCGCCCTGGCCACGGTCATGTCCGTGCCGCTCGGCATCCTGGGCGCGATCTACCTCAACGAGTACGGCGGCAAGAATCCGCTGGCGGCGCTCATCGGGTTCATGTCCGACGTGATGACCGGCGTGCCCTCGATCATCATGGGCCTGTTCATCTACTCGATCTGGGTGGTGCACTTCGGCTACTCGGGCCTGGCGGGCGCGTTCGCCCTGGGCTGCCTGATGCTGCCGATCGTGATCCGGTCCACCTACGAGATGCTCAGGCTGGTGCCGAACGCGCTGCGTGAGGCGAGCTACGCGCTCGGTGCCACCAAGGCACGGGTGACGGCGACCGTGGTGCTGCCGACCGCGGTCGGCGGAATCGTCAGCGGCGCGCTGCTCGCGGTCGCCCGGGCGGCCGGAGAGACGGCGCCGCTGCTGTTCACCATCCTCACCGTGACCACGGTGAACCGGAACGTCTTCAGCGGCCCCAACACCTCACTGCCGTCGCAGATCTTCGCCAACGCGTCATCGCCGTTTGTTGGGGCCCAGGCCCGCGGCTGGGGCGCGGCACTGACGCTCATCGTGATTGCCTTTATCCTGATGATCGTGGCCCGCTTTGTCACCGCACGATTCACGAAATCTCTGCGCTAGGAACGTCATGGAAAACCCTGACCAGGACCTCGTCGCCACTCAGCAACCCGAGCCAGCGGTCGAGCAGCAGGTGCAGCCGCAGGGGCCGCCGGACCCGGGCGCGCCCGTCTTCGACACGGAGAGCGTCTCAATCTTTTACAGCGCCTTCCGGGCCGTCACGGACGTCTCGCTGTCCATCCACCAGAACGAGATCACCGCGTTCATCGGCCCGTCCGGGTGCGGCAAGACGACGGTGCTGCGGACGCTGAACCGGATGAACGATCTCATCCCGGGCGCCCGCGTCGAAGGCCAGGTGAATTACCACGGCATGCCGCTGTACGGCAAGGACGTCTCCGCGATAGCCGTGCGGCGGCGCATCGGCATGGTCTTCCAGAAGCCGAACCCGTTCCCGAAGTCGATCTACGACAACGTCGCCTACGGGCCGCGCATCAATGGCATCCGCGGCAAGGGCAAGCTGGACGAGATCGTCGAGCGCTCGCTGCGCCAGGGCGCACTGTGGGACGAGGTGAAGAACCGGCTCAAGGCCTCGGCGCTCGGCCTGTCCGGCGGGCAGGCCCAGCGGCTGTGCATCGCCCGCACGCTCGCCGTCGAGCCGGACGTCGTCCTCATGGACGAGCCCTGCTCGGCGCTGGACCCGATCGCGACGAGCGCCATCGAGGACCTGATGCAGGACATCAAGTCGCGGTACACCATCGTCATCGTCACGCACAACATGCAGCAGGCCACTCGGGTAAGCGACCGCACCGCCTTTTTCTCCGTGCTCCGCAATGAAGAAAGCGACACCCGCACCGGGGTGCTCGTCGAGTATGGCCGGACCGAGCAGATCTTCCAGGACCCGGAGGACCCCCGCACCAGGGCCTACGTCACCGGCCGGATGGGCTGACCCGGGCGGCGCCCGGCCGGCCGCGTAAGGGCTGGCCGTGACACCACCAGGCCGTTGCCCGGTAACCTCCCGGCCGTTCATACAGGCCAGGTGTTCGTCTGGTGTTCGTCAGGCCACGCTGTAGTCGGGATGAATTGGTACGGATCGGGAATCTGAGGAGCAGGGATGGCCGGAATCATGGTCGGGGTGGATGGCTCGGACAGTTCCCGCCATGCTCTCGTCTGGGCGATGCGCGAAGCCCTCCAGCACGATATGCCGCTGGCGGTCATGACCGTTCACCAGGACCCGGTTCGCCCGGCCACCGGGATTTACTGGGCCGTGCGCCCAGAAAGCAGCTTCAAAGCAGACCTTGCGCAGAAGGCATTGCAGGAATTCGTGGACAATGTCGCGAGTGAGATCGGCGAGACGGTGCCTGAGGTGACCGTGACCGTGACCACGGGAGAGGTGGCCGAGGAACTCATCAAGGCCTCGCGCGACGCTGACATGCTCGTCGTCGGGTCCCGCGGCGGCGGCGGCTTCGCCAGGCTCATGCTCGGCTCAGTGAGCAGCCAGATCACACACCATGCGGCCTGCCCCGTCGTGATCGTCCCCCGGGCTCACCAGGCCACCCGCCCGGAGTAAGGGGCGCGCGTCCTACTGCGGGGGCTGGGACCCGGCCAGGTAAACCACCCGGCGGGCGATGTTGACGGCGTGGTCGCCAAGGCGCTCGTAGAACCGCGCCACCAGCGTCATCTCCATGGTCACGGGTATTGCCATCCGTCCAGAGGCAAGCTCGGCCACCAGGCTGGCATGAAGATCGTCCATCTCGTTATCAAGCTCGCTGAGCGCCACCGCGGCGGAACGGTCACGCTTATACCAGGAGTCCGCTGCCTGGCGCCACATGACCGATGCCAGGTTTCCCATTCGCTCGATGAGTCCCCGGGTGCGGGGCGAGAGGTCCTCGTTGAGAATGTGATTGGCCCGATGCGCGATATCAACGACCAGGTCGTGGGAACGCTCGAGTTCGGGCACGATCCGCAGCACGGAGAGCAGGAAACGCAGGTCCGAAGCGACAGGAGCCTGCAGTGCGATCTCCCGGTTGACCAGGTTCTCGATTTCCGGGTAGAGCGCGTCGATGAACGCCTCGCGTTCGCCCAGTGCCTGGATCACTTCGTCGTTGCCGGTGAGGAGAGCTTCCGTGGCCCCGGGTAGGTCCTCAGCCACCATGGCAAACAACTCGATGACTTTACCTTCGATGGCTTCCAGCTCACCCTGAAATCCCTGCCGATGTTCGACCACAGGTAAATCCTACGCCCCATTGGCCGGCTTTTTCCCGTCCGGGTGGGACCCGGGTTCTTGCGGATCCTTCGGCTGGCGCCCGGTCGGCGGCCGTTTCGGCGCAATCGGCGCGTGCGGGTGGCGGCGCGGCCCGGACCACAGCGCCGGCACCGCATCCACCGCCTCGGCCACGGCATACGCGGCCTGCTCGTAGTTGACCCGCCAGCCCACGTAGTCCGGCCAGGCGTCGGCGGGGTCGCGCTCGATCGGGAAGTCGACCTTGCGCATGACGGCGACCCCCTCCAGGAACTCCTCGTAGGTCAGCCTGATCCCCCCGGCCGGGTCGGGCATGTCCGGCACGTCGGCTCCCAGGGCCCGCGCCACCTCGCTGAAGCACTGGAACCCGCTGCGCAGGCACAGCCGGGCCGGCACGGTCGGCGCGGACTCCGGGGACAGGGCGAGGTAGAGCGCCGCGGAGTCCAGCACGGCCAGCAGCGCGGTGGCCCAGGACGACAGCGGCCGCGGAGAGCGGAACCGGACCAGCGGCAGGTAGGTCGTGTGGCTCTCGGCGACGTCGGCGGCCCAGCGCTCCCACTGCTCATAGAAGTCCGGCAGGGTCCCGATGGTGGAGGAGCCCGAGCCCAGCGCGTAGTGGGTGCGGGCCAGCAGTTCCGGCCCCCAGGACGGCACGCCGGTCCGCGCGTTCAGCAGGGCGACGTCGGTTTCCCGCCGGTTGAACGCCGAGTACAGGGTAGGCAGGTAGGCGATCTGCAGGGTGAGGATCGTCAGGCCGACCAGGCCTGCCGCATACTGGATCAGACGTTCCAGGGCGCCGCGCGCCGACGAGTCGCCGACGAACCACAGCCCGGGTCCGGCGGTGTCGAAGGCCAGCGTGATCCCGCCCGGTACGAATGGCCAGAGCAGCAGGGCGAAGCCCACGTAGGCCAGTGCCAGCCAGGCCAGCAGCTGGCAGAGCAGCAGGGTAGCGGCCTCGGCGGCCAGGATCCGGTCCCGCCGCCGGAAGTCCCGGACCCGGGTGGTGCGCACCTGGAAGATCCAGTGCACCAGGCCGTCCACCCAGGCCATCAGCCGCCCGCCGGCCGGCCGGGGCACGATCAGCGTGCCGACCAGGCTGAGGCCGTCCACGATCACCAGGAACAGCCCGACGGCAGCGGCGATGTAGCGCATGTACAGCGGCACTATCATGGCGGTCCCGCTAGGCGGGAGCGTCGATCGGGACCCGGGCCGCGACCTCGGGATGCCGTCCCAGCCAGGACCGGGCGAACGGGCACGACGGCACCACGGTCAGGCCGTGCCCCGCCGCGTACTCGACCGCCGCTTCCACCAGCCACCCCCCGATGCCCTGGCCCTCGAGCTCAGGCGGGACGCCGGTATGCGCGAGCACCAGCTGTCCCGCCCGGAGCTGGTACACGAGTTCTGCCTCCACGCCGGCGTCCGCATAGACAAAACGAGACGCGTCGGGGTCCTGCCTGACCTGGGGTGCATCGATCATGGGGTACATCGTCTCAGGACCGGACTGGCCGGGCCCCGGGGTGGATGCGAAGCTGGCAGGACCAGCACGTCATGAGGGGCTGCGCATGACCATGACCAGCGCCAATCGCGGCCGGGCAGGCGGCGTCGGCCCGGCCCGGCCCGACCTCGCGGTCCTCGGCGAGATCCAGCAGCGGGTGCTGTGGCTGGCCACCCGGATCGTGGACGCCGCCAACCACGAGCGGGACACCGGCGACGGGGTCAAGGTGGGCGGCCACCAGGCATCCAGCGCCAGCCTGGTCACCGCGATGACCGCGCTGTACTTCAGCTTCCTGGACGCCCCGGACAAGGTGAGCGTGAAACCGCACGCCTCGCCCGTGTACCACGCCATCCAGTACCTGCTCGGCAACCTGGACCGCGGCTACCTGACGACGCTGCGCGCGTTCGGCGGGCTGCAGGCGTACCCGAGCCGGACCAAGGACCCGGATGCCCCGGACTTCTCCACCGGCTCGGTGGGGCTGGGCGCCGCGGCGCCGCTGTTCGCGGCGGCGGCCCGCCGGTACGTGGACGCCCACTTCGGCGCCCGGCCGCGGAGCCGGTTCGTGGCCCTGCTCGGTGACGCGGAGCTGGATGAGGGCAACATCTGGGAGGCGGTCGCCGACCCGGCCACCGACGGGCTCGGTGACGTGCTGTGGATCGTGGACGTGAACCGGCAGTCCCTGGACCGGGTGGTGCCCGGGGTCCGGATCGCCCAGTGGGAGCAGCAGTTCACCGCGGCCGGCTGGCACGTCGCGGCGGCCAAGTACGGGGCCGGGCTCCAGGCCGCGTTCGCCCGGCCCGGCGGGACGGTCCTGCGCGACTGGATCGACGCCATGCCGAACGAGCACTACCAGTCGCTGTTCGGCCTGCCCGCCGCGGCGGTCCGCGGCCAGTTCACCGACGGCGCGCCGGCGGAGGTGCGGCAGTTCTGCGCCGGGATCCCGGACGCCGACCTGGCCACCCTGGTCACCGACCTGGCCGGGCACGACCTGAGCACGCTGCTGGACGCCTTCGCGCAGTGCGACGCCGAGGCCGGCCGGCCCAGCGTCGTGTTCTGCTACACGGTCAAGGGCTGGGGGCTGCCCACCGCCGGCAACCCGCGGAACCACTCGCTGCTGCTGACCACCGAGCAGGTCGACGAGATGCGGGCCCGGCTGGGGCTGACCCGGGACACGGAGTGGGACCGGTTCGACCCGACGACACCCGCGGGCCAGTGGGCCGCCGCGCGGCGCGAGCACCTGGCCCGCCCGCCCCGGCCGCAGCCGCCCGCGGCGACCGTGCCGGAGGCCACCGGGCTGCGGGCCAGCCGGCCGCTGTCCACCCAGGAGGCATTCGGCCGGATCCTGGTGGACCTGTCCCGCCGCGCCGCCGTCGCGCCGTACCTGGTGACCACGGCGCCCGACGTGGCCACGTCCACCAACCTGGCCGGCTTCATCAACCGGGTCCATGTGTTCAGCCCGGCCGCCCGCCGGTCCTGGTCGCAGGACCCGGTGCTGCGCTGGGCCGAGGGCCCCGAGGGCCAGCACATCGAGCTGGGCATCAGCGAGATGAACCTGTTCCTGCTCCTCGGCCAGCTCGGCCTGGCGTGGGACCTGTCGGATCAGCCGCTGCTGCCGGTCGGCACCGTGTACGACCCGTTCGTGCTGCGCGGCCTGGACGCGTTCATCTACTCGGTGTACTCCGGCGCGCGGTTCATCGTGGCGGGTACCCCGTCCGGGGTGACCCTGGCTCCCGAGGGCGGAGCGCACCAGTCCACCATCACCGCCTCGGTCGGCCTGGAACTGCCCGGCGTGACGTTCCTCGAGCCCGCCTACGCGTCCGCGCTGGACTGGCTGATGTGCGGCGCCCTGCAGGCCATCGCCGCCGCCGGTGCCGCGCCATCGGGCGCGCCCGCCCCGGAGCCGCCCGGCGGCGTGCCCCCGGGCGCCGTGCCGCCGGGCGCGTTGGATAGTGGCTCGTTCTACTTCCGGCTGACCACCCGGGCCATCGACCAGCAGCCGTTCGCCGCCGCCCGGGCCCGGCTCGGCGACGCCGTGCTGCGCCGCCAGGTGCTGGCCGGGGCCTACCGGCTGCTCGACGCGGATGTTCCCGCCGACGACGGGGCGGGGCTCGCCGCCGGGGCGCCCCGGGTCTACCTGGTCGGCTGCGGGGCGGTGCTGCCGGAGGTGCTGGCCGCCGCGGCAGAACTGGGCGAGGAGGGCATCGCCGCCAGCGTGGTGGACGTCACCTCCGCCGACCGGCTGTACCGGGCCTGGCAGCGGACCCTGCGGCAGGGCGTGCGCACCGCGACGGCCCCGTCCATCCCCGGCGCGCTGCGCACCGCGTTCGGCGACCGGGCCCCGATCGTGACCGTGCACGACGCGTCCTCGCACACGCTGAGCTGGCTCGGTTCCGCGCTCGGGGTGCCGGCGGTCAGCCTCGGCGTGGACGGGTTCGGCCAGTCCGGCACCGTCGCTGACCTGTACCGGGCTCATGACCTGGACCCCGGCTCGATCGTCAACGCTGCCCTGGCCGCCCTCTCGCTCCGTTAACCCCAGAGATCAACGTTTCGTGATCATGACTTGGGTGTCGTTGCAACGACACCCAAGTCATGATCACGAGGTGATGCCGGTGCGCGGGGCGGGTCAGCGGTAGGCGGGGATGCCAGTGATGGCGTGGCCGAGAGCGAGGGCGTGGATCTCCTCGGTGCCCTCATAGGTGAGCACCGACTCCAGGTTGCTGGCGTGCCGGATCACCGGGTACTCCAGGGTGATCCCGTTCGCGCCGAGGATCGTGCGGGCCTGCCGGGCGATCTCGATGGCGGTCCGCACGTTACTCATCTTGCCCAGGCTGACCTGTTCCGGGGTGATCTCGCCCGCCTCCTTGAGGCGGCCCAGGTGCAGCGCGAGCGCCTGGGCCCGGGCCAGGTCGGCCAGCATCCAGGCCAGCTTGCCCTGGGTCAGCTGGAAGCCGCCGATCTTCTGGCCGAACTGCTCGCGGGTCCGCGAGTAGTCGGCGGCCGCCTGCAGGCAGGCCCGGGCCGACCCGGTGACCCCCCAGGCGATCCCGAACCGGGCCTCGGAGAGGCAGGACAGCGGGCCCTTGAGCCCCGTCGCTCCGGGCAGCACCGCGTCCGCGCCCAGCCTTACCTCATCGAAGTGCAGTTCCGCCGTGATCGACGCGCGCAGCGACATCTTCTTGTGGATGGCCCGTGAGGTGAAGCCCCGCGCTCCGCGCGGCACCAGGAACCCCCGGATGCCGTCCGGAGTCCGGGCCCACACGACGGCGATATCGGCAATCGACCCGTTGGTGATCCACATCTTGGTACCGGACAGTACCCACCCGGTGCCGTTAGGTATTGCGTGGGTTTGCATGCTGGCGGGGTCACTGCCATGGTCCGGCTCGGTGAGGCCGAAGCAGCCGAGGGCCTCTCCGGCCGCCATCCGGGGCAGCCACTCCTCCTTCTGCTGGTCCGAGCCGTATTTCCAGATCGGGAACATGGCCAGCGAGCCCTGGACCGAGACGAGGCTGCGCAGGCCGGCGTCGGCCGCCTCGAGTTCGCGGCAGGCGACGCCGTAGGCGATGGCGCCCATCCCGGCGCAGCCGTAGCCGGTCAGGTGCATGCCGAGCAGGCCTAGCTTGCCCAGCTCCGGGGCGAGTTCCCCGGGCAGGGTGCCGGCCTCGAACCAGTCCGCGATGTGCGGCATCACCCGCTCCGCGGCGAAGGCCGCCGTGGTGTCCCGGACCAGGATCTCCTCCGGGGTGAGCTGGGCATCGAGGCGGAGCACGTCGAGGTCGTTTCCGGGCTGGCTGAGCGGGTGTGACGGCATGGCGGGTCCTTCCGGTCCATCACTAACTACCCCGCCAGCGTATGCGTGCCGGGTTCGGCTGTCTGGGCCCGGGCACACCGGGAATGATCGGGGGCATGAATGAGGCCAAACCAGCCAAGAGGCTAATCCGGACGCGGAACGGCCGGATGGTGGCCGGCGTCTGCTCCGGGATCGCTGACTACGCCGGCATCGATGCCACCCTCGTCCGCCTCATCTTCCTGGCCCTGACCGTGTTCACGGCCGGCGTCTTCGCCCTGGTCTACCTGGCGGGCTGGGTCATCATCCCCGAAGAGGGGGAAGGTGCCTCGATCGCCGAGAACCTGATCAAGAAGACGGGTGGCGGTTAGCCAGGCCCGAGCGGGCAGGTCGCGCGGCACCCGCAGCTCGCGCGGAGCCCGGTGCGCCGAAGGGCGCCGGGTATGCCGGCCGGCCACCGGAAGGTCGGGCACCGTGGCCTGGGCATCGCTGTGCCGTGGACCGTCGTCCCGGGAACCATGGGCCTGGGAACCATGGGCCTGGGAACCATGGGCCTGGGAACCATGGGCCTGGGAACCATGGGCCTGGGAACCATGGGCCTGGGAACCATGGGCCTGGGGCAACCATGGGCCTGGGGGCCGGGGGCCTCGCCCGGTACCGCGGCGAGGGGCAGGTCGGGGATGGCGCCGAGGCCGCCGGCCCAGCCATCGGCGGGCGCGCCGTCCAGCACCGCGATCAGCACGCCATGCCGGTGCGTCCACACCGTGGCCAGCGCGGCCGCCGCCACCAGGCCGAACAGCCCGGCCAGGGTGATCGCGGCCTGCGGCCCCATCCGCTGTGCCACCGCGCCACCGGTCAGGATGCCCAGTCCCTGCGCGGCGAGCAGGCCGGACTGGGCGACGGCGAACGCGGGAACCTTGCGTCCCGCGGGCAGGGCCCGCACGAAGGCGGTAGCGGCCGCCAGCTGATACGCAGCGCCCGCGCCGGCCAGGGCCCACAGCAGCAGCACTACCGTCGGTGGTGGGCGGAACACTGCGAAGAGGAGCGGGGCGCAGGAGAGCATGGCCAGCCAGCCGATGGGCCGCATCCGGTCCGAGGGGCGCATGAGGCGGCCGAGCACGAAGCCGCCGATCACGGTCCCGGCCGGCAGCGCGGCCATGAGCAGGCCGCAGGTGGCCGCGCCGCCGCCCAGGCTGCGCGCATACGGCATGGCGAGCCCCTCCGGCACCACGGCGAAACCGGCCAGCCAGCCGAACAGGACCAGGATGCGCAGCACCGGCGAGCCGAACACGGTCCGCAGGCCACGCCAGGTGATCTCCCAGGAAGCCGGGGCCCGGCAGCCGACGGCCGGGGTCGGGGGAACGGGCCGTGGCCGGACCCAGCAGGCCATGATCACGGCGGACAGGCTGAAGGACAGCGAGTCGAAGGCGAGTGCGCGGTACGGGCCGAGGGCCGCCACCACGGCCCCGCCGGCCAGCAGGCCGGCCACCTGGCCGAGCTGGGCGGTGTGGTTGTCGAGGGCGGAGCCGGACGCGAACATGCGCCGGGGCAGCACGCTGGGCAGCAGGGCCGTGCGGGCGGCGGAGAACGGCACGCCCAGCATCACGGTGCCGGAGAACAGCAGCCCCAGCGCGGGCAGCGGCAGCCCGGGCAGCGCCATCAGTGCCACCAGCCCAGACCGGGTCAGGTCCAGCGTGATCATGAGCTGCTGCCGGGGGAAGAGGTTGGCCAGCCCGGACAGCAGCGGGCCGCCCACGACCGGCGGCAGGTAGCTGAGCGCGTAGGCCAGGGCGGTCAGGAACGCCGACCCGGTCCGGGCATACACGGCGACGGCGACGGCGACCTGAGAGAACTGGTCGCCGGCCGAGGACAGCGCCTGGGCCGACCAGAGGGCGCGGAATTCGGGGATGGCGAAGACGTCGCGGAAGGCGACGGGCTGCTCGCCGGGCTGACGATGACGGCCGGAGTGTGCTCCATGAGCCCGTCCTGCGTGCGCTCGTCCTGCGCGGGCCGGCCTTCGGGGGAGCGGGGGGTGCTCTCCGTTGTGCACGGTGTGCTCTTCTCTGCTAGGTCTCGGCCTTGCGGTGCCGGGGGCTTAGCGCGACATTGTTCTCACGCTGTGCTACCGCTCCTGGCGTGGTGGGCCGAGTCCGGTAACAGCCAGTAGTGACCGTGAGTTGTCAGTCGATTGCCTACCGTGTCGAAAAATCTCCAATTGCGCAAGGGGTTCCGTCATGATCGTCTGGGCTCTCCGCGGCTTCGCTTTGCCGGGCGGCCCGGTTGTCCCCTATGCTGGGGCAGTCCCCGACGGCGGGCGCCAAGGGTTCACGGCGGCGAAAGCCGTCATGGCCCCCATCGTCTAGTGGCCTAGGACACCGCCCTTTCAAGGCGGCGGCACGGGTTCGAATCCCGTTGGGGGCACGGTCGGCCGCGAGGTCGGCATGCATGGTCCTGTAGAGCAGCTGGTTAGCTCGCCACCCTGTCAAGGTGGAGGTCGCGGGTTCAAGTCCCGTCAGGACCGCTCGACCTGGACCGCTTGATCTTCCTCGACGTGGTGACGGTGGCTCAGGCACGGTCAGGTAGCTCAGTTGGTACGAGCGTCCGCCTGAAAAGCGGAAGGTCGGCGGTTCGACCCCGCCCCTGACCACATATCATCCGGGTTCCCGTAATCCCTCTCACCTGCGGTTTCGCGCAGGAAGAGAGGGCTTACGTGTCTTCGCTGCCCGGTGCTCGCACCAAGATCCCCACAAAGAACCCACAACTCGTGCCTGCCGGACGTCGGCGGACAACCGCGGCTGCTGGCGGAACGCTGGCTGCTGAGTGTGGTGCCGTCGTCCTTACCGGTGCGCCTGGGGCCGGTGGCCGGGCTCCAGGCCGGGTCGTGATGAAGACCCCTGAGGGCATCACGGTGTACCCGGCCCGCGCGGCCGGGGGCCGTTGGCGGGCGGTCTGGTACGAGGACGGCGTGCGGCGGCAGTGCCAGGCGGCGTCGGAGGAGCGGCTGACGGCCGCCCTGGAGAAGGTCGCGGTGCGGCTAACGGTAGATGCCCCGAACCTCCAGCAGCCGGGCGCTGACCTGATCACCTGGTATCTCTCGCCCGAACGGCGGCCTGCTGATCAGGCGTGGTCACGCAAGCACGCCGATACCCAGCGGCGGCTGTGCGAGCGGTTCCTGCTGCCGGTGCTGGGCGAGCTGGTCTGTGAGGACATCCGGGTCGCGGACATGCAGCGCGCGCTGAACGCGGCGCCGACCGCCGGGGAAGGTGTGCGGCTGCGCCGGTGCGTCTCCGCCCTGGTGTCGGCCGGGCTGGCCGGGGGCTGGCTGGTAAACGCCCGGCTCAAGGAGGTGCACTGGCAGGCCGGTGACCGGGAGGTGCCGGACCCGAAGGTCATGGTCGCGGGGGAGTCGGCGCTGTATGTGGACCCGGCGGAGGTCCCCGGGCCCGCAGACGTAGCCAAGCTCGGCCAGGCCCTGGCGGTGCTGCATGACCGCTACGAGCTCATGGCCAATTTCGCGGCCTACACCGGCTTGCGGTGGGGAGAACTGGCCGCCCTGACCGTTGGCCAGGTTGACGTCGCCGGGCGGGTGGTCGGGGTTGCCGAGCATGTCGGCGGTGGACGGGCGGGCCTTGCTGCGGTACCAGGGGGCGCGGGCGCGGCGGTCGTCGATGTCGGCGGGGTCATGGCCGGCGGTGGCGTACCAGGTCATGGCGATGGTCTGGCAGGTGAGCTGGAACGACCATCCCCCCGTAGCCAGCCCATGATCGGCAGCCACCGGGCGAGCCCGGACCTGCCGGAGCCGGCGGTGGCCGTGCCCGCGTCCGAGGGCGCCATCACCCTCCTGAGGCTACGGACCTCACGACCCGGCCGGGATTACCCCAGGCGGATGACCGCCCGCCCGTGCGGGCGGCCTGCCGCCCGGCATCACGTCTTCGGTCCCTGTCCCGCTCATCCGGTGCGGGTGAGGCCACGGACCGGGCGCCCCGCTAGCCTCGCAAACGAGCCAGCCACGGCGGCCACCGGGGCGGCGGCGGCCTGGCCGGGTGGGGTCATGAGCACGTCGCACACCGATTCGCCGCAGGTGGCGCCGGCGTCCGGCCCGGAAGGCCGGCGCCGCCAGCTCGCCCGGGTCCTGCGCCGCAAACGCCGCTTGCGGGCCGACCTGGTCCAGCTGCTCGCCGCGGCCGCTGCCGTCGGGCTCGGGTTCCTCCTGCCGCAGGCTCATATCGGGTACGACATCCCGGTCAGTGAGGCGGTCCCGATGCTTGTCGCCGTGGGCGCGGCCACGGTCACCTTCATCGGCGTCGTCTTCTCGCTGCTGTTCCTGGTCGTGCAGTTCGGGTCGACCACGTTCACGCCGCGGCTCAACCTGTTCCGGGACGCGCCGATCGTGTGGCGCGCCTTCGCGTACTATGTCGGCGTCGTGGTCTACTCGCTCACCGCCGCGCTGGTGATCGGGCGGAACGAGAAGGTCTCCGGAGTGGTGCCGTTCGCCGCCTTCCTCGGCGTGCTCATCGCGATCATCTTGTACCGGAGCCGGCAAAATGCGGCGTTCCAGTCGATCCAGCTCGGCCCCGTGCTGTCCCAGGTCGCAGGCCGCGGCCGGCAGGTGATCGACGGCCTCTACACCGCCCCCGCCCGGGCCGGGCAGGACAGCACCTCCCCTCGCACCCCGGCCACCTCCCCGCCCGGCCAGGGCGCGCAGCAGATCCGCTGGCCGCATCACTCCGCGGTGATCCAGGTCATCAACGTGCCACTCGTCCTGCGCGCGGCCGAGCGGGCCGCGCCACGGTCCAGTTCACCGTGGGACCGGGCGATGAGATCGCCGAGGGCGCCGCCCTGGCCGTCGTCACCGGCCCGCGGGAGCCAGCGCTGGAACCGGAGGTCCTCAAGGCGGTCACCGTGGGTGTCGAGCGCACCTTCGAGCAGGACCCGGCGCTGGCGCTCCGGCTGCTCGCCGATATCGCGCTGCGGGCACTGTCCCCCGCGGTGAACGACCCGACCACCGCGGTGCAGGCGCTGGACCGTACCGCCAGCCTGCTCCGCGTGCTCGCGACCCGCGACCTCGACATCGAAAACGTCGCTGACGGCAGCGGCACGACCCGGGTCAAGCTGGTCCTGCCGACCTGGGAGCAATACCTCGCCGTCGCGCTCGACGAGATCATCGCGCTCCCCGGCCTGCTGCCGACCGTCACCCGCCTGCTCACCCGGCTGCTCGACGACGTCGCGGCCATCGCGCCGCCCGGCCGCCAACCCGGACTCGACAAGCGCCGCACCCAACTCGCCCTACCCACATGACGCAACGCGGAGGTTCCCAATGTCCCGCAACAAGAGAACCGACGAGGCCTTGGACCGCGTCCGCCAGGCAGCCGCTCAGCTGCAGCCAGCTGCGGCCAAGGTGAAGCCCCTTGCCGGGAGCACGGGGGCGGCCGCAGAACGCGGAGTGCACAGAACGTGCGCCTGGGCGGCACCGCGAGTCGAGCACACAGGCCAGGTCCTGGAAGACAGTGTCGCGCCCAAGGTTTCGGCCCTGCTGTCCTCGGTCGCGCAGCTGCTCGAGTCCGACAAGCCACGGCATCGGCGCTGGCGCACCCCGATCGCCATAGCGACGGTTACCGCTGCCGCTGGCGCGGCAGCGGCTATCGCCTGCAACCGCAGGAAGCCAGGCTCCACGACGCCGCAGGCCGATGCGGACGACGTGGCACCCGCCGCAGAAATGGGCGGCGGGCAGGCGAGAACCAGCACCCACCCTGACGCAGACGCGAAGGGCCTGTAAGGTGCCAAAGTCGGCCACCGCATGTGACCTGCGGCTACCGATGCAGTGCAGCGTATCGGGTCCGGCACTACGCGCATGCTCAGCGGGCGGATGGCAGTCCGTGACCCCGGCGGGATGGGCCGACGGCAGCGTCCGGGCCGATCGCTCTGCCCGCGGGCCAGTGTTCCAGCTCGGAGCGGGGAAATGGCCGGCACCGCGCTCACGAGCTGGAACGATGATCTCGCTGGCAACGAGGAGGATGGGTATGGCAAAGACGACGTCGTTCACGATCGGGGCCGGCGCCAGCTGTACCGACGGGGTGTGCGGCGAGGTGAGCCGCGTGGTCGTTGACCCGGTCGCTCGTGCTGTTACCCATCTCGTGGTCGAACCGACGCACTGGCGTGGCTCTGGCCGGCTTGTTCCTCTTGACCTTGTTGACGCCACGACGGGCGAGATCCGGCTCCGGTGCACCCTAGCCGACTTCGAGAAACTCGATCCCGCCGAGGAGACCCAGTTCCTGCCCGGCACCCCCGGATACCCGGGCTATGACCCGGAACAGGTGCTCTCCATGCCCTACTACGGCATGGGCGGGGGCGACGTCCCGGTGGCTGTCACCTACGACGCCGTCCCGCTGGACGAGGTGGAGGTACGCCGCGGCGAGCACGTCCATGCCAGCGATGGCCGCATCGGGAAAGTCCAAGGGCTGGTCATCGACCCTCACAGCCACCACGTAACCCACGTGCTCCTGCAAGAGGGCCACCTGTGGGGCCGCAAGGAAGTGGCTATCCCCATCAGCGCAGTGACCGGGGTCGACGACGGTATCCGGCTCAACATCACCAAGCAGCAGGTGCAGGATCTGCCGCCGGTGGACATCCATCACCCTGGCGGGTAGGCACGCCAGTGCGCGGCAAGGCGCACCGTCAGCGGGCTGCGGATCGCCGCCGGCGTTCCGCTGACCCCTGCAGACTGCCTACCGTGGCGGCTCGGCTGGAAGGGAGCCAGGCAGGGAGATGTTGGCGACATAGCCCGATGCCGTGCCGGCATGGAAAGAACGACCGGTCGGTAAAGGTCTGCGACGGGACTTCGCAGAACCTATGATCGAACGTCGCGAAGCCGCAGGCAAACCCTGAGAGCACCGGCATCTGGCCGGGGTGAGCCACCATCGGACGGCTTTGCCCGGACGCCGCCGCAGCCGGAACTCAGGCCCGCCGAACCAGCCAGCCGGGTGATCAAAGTCCCGGGGTTGCCTGGGCCAGGTCAACACCGGGATCGCGATCTTCGAGGCACCCGATGAGGAGACGCCGCGGCGCATCGTTGCCGATGAGCCCGTGACCGGCGGCGGGCACATGCGCGGGGACCTGCGGCCGTACCGCCTCGGCCTGCTGCGCGGCCGTGACCGCTAGCCGACGAGAGGCAGGGATAAAGGTGGGCCTCGTGGCGCTGCATTACCCGCGCCCGGAGCACTGGGACGAGATGATCTCCCGCGTTCACCGGGCGGCGGAGATCATGGTGGCGACACGGGGCTGCCTGGCGGTCGACTGCTGGATGAGCGAAGAACACCAGGCGGTCGTGACGACGGGTCAGTGGGAGTCGGAACAGGCGCTGATGGCCGGGTTCGCGGCCGTTCGGACGGCCGGCGTTGACTTCGATTACGACGAGCGCGAGTCTTGGCCCCGCCAGGTCTTCACACTCGCCTCATCCAGATGAGGGCGACTCCAGCGCAGAACGCCCTCGATCTGTGCATCCCAGCTGATGATCGCCCGGAAGCGCCGACCGTCCAGAACGGCGGGACTGTGCGCATTACGACCTGGTCCTCTGACTACCCTCTGTAGCGACAGTCGGCTCCACGGAACCGTCGAGGGAGAGTTGCCCGGCCTGGCTGGGCGGCAGCCGAATCGGGCAGCCCGAGCGAGTGATCCCCGGGATCGCACTGTCGGCGGCTATTTATGTCTTCCATGACTGCCCGGCCTGGCGCAGGCTCGGGTGAGGTGCCCGGCCGGGACGCTCTCTTTGCGGCTGCCCGCCTGGACTGTTCAGGGGCGTGGCTCTTTCATGGCATGCGTCCTGGCCGGGTGCCGTGGCGAGGCGTGGCTCAAGAAGGGTCTGCTCAGCTCGAAATAGCGTTGCCCGTCCTCGCCGGCAAGGTGCTCCGCCCAGGGCGAGGAGGCATGGCGATGGACCGGGTGATCATCGGGGCCGACCCGCACAAGCTGTCAGTGACGATCGAAGCCCGCGACAACCGGGAGATCCTGCGGGCCACCGGCCGGTTCGCCACCGATGCACGCAGCTACCGCCAGCTGCTGCAGGTCGCGCGGCAGTGGCCCGAGCGGGTCTGGGCGGTGGAAGGCGCGAACGGGATCGGCCGCCCCCTCACGCAGCGGCTGCTGGCCAGCGGGGAACGGGTGCTGGACGTGCCCGCCAAGCTCGCCGCCCGGGCCCGGGTCTTCGATACCGGGCAGGGCCGCAAGACCGATGCTACGGACGCGCACGCGATCGTCATGGTCGCCCTGCGGGATAAGGGACTGCGCGAGGTCAGCACCGATCCGGAGCTGATGGTGCTGCGGATGCTGCGTGACCGCCGCGACGAGCTGTCCCGCGCACGCGCGCAGGCGCTCAACCGCATGCACCGGCTGTTCCTGGGGCTGCTGCCCGGCGGGGCGCCGGTGAAGAAGTCCGTCAGCCAATACCAGGTGCTGCTGGGCACAGTCCGGCCCCGTGACCTGGCCGGGAAGACCTGCCGCCGGATGGCCGCGGAGGAACTGGAAGACCTGCACCGCCTGGACGCCAAGCTCAAGGCGATGAAAGCCGAGCTCAAGACCGCGGTCCTCGCGACGGGATCGCACCTGATGGACATCCACGGCATCGGCCCGGCCGGCGCCGCCCGGATCCTCGCCGACGTCGGCGACGTCGCCCGGTTCCCCGACC
This sequence comes from uncultured Actinomycetes bacterium, assembly GCA_963829725.1. Lineage (GTDB taxonomy): Bacteria > Actinomycetota > Actinomycetes > Streptosporangiales > Streptosporangiaceae > RYN-230. Next base: position 83,068 of record CAWHJW010000011.1, read on the forward strand.
GGAACCACTTCGCGTCCTGGACCGGCACCGCCCCCATCGACGCCTCCAGCGGCCAGCATCTGCGCCACCGGCTGTCCCGCGCCGGGAACCGCCGGCTCAACCACGTGCTCTACATGGCCGGGATCGTCCAGCTGCGCAACGACACCGCAGGCCGGGCGTACTACCGGCGCAAGCTCGCCGCGGGCAAGACCTCGATGGAAGCGATGCGCTGCCTGCGGCGGCGGCTGTCCGACGCGGTCTACCGGCAGCTGGCAGCCGACGCCCTGGCCCAGGAACAAGCGAGCCCGGGAGGGCACCCCGGGGCGTCTCTGACATCCAGCGCGGCCGGCCTGTCCCCGGACACCGGCACTTCGGATCAGCCACTTCCCGGACCCGCAGATCTGACGCTACCGCTACCACCGACGACACCCCAGGCCATGGCCCCCGCTGCTGCTGCTACCCGGCGGCGCGCCCGAGGTGTCAACGTGGGCGCCCTGCCGGACGAACGACGTTGACACCGACCAGCGCCGCCATACCCTCAACAGCCCCGGGGCCATGCCCTTGACAGATCCCTTCATAGAAGGGAGCCATGTGCGGGCGTTGTCGCCGCTGAGAAGCTATGAATAATCATGCAGGCACTTGCGTGCCCGCGGTGCCGCCATCCGCGGCGGGTTTGCGCTGCTTTCTAGGGCTCTCTAGGCCCACGGAGCAGCGTGAATCAGCCTCAGGCGCCGGGTCGCCGGGGCCTGAGGGGTGGTGGATCTAGCGGACGTGAACCCCCGTCAGCACCGCGTGGGGACGACCCGTCAGCCAAGCTGGCCCGGTCAGGCCGCCCGATGGCTGGCCTGGTTCTCTTCCCGGGCGTTCGCCGCCCGTGTGAACTGCCAGATGACAACGCTGAACCCGGCGACCGAGACCACCAGCCCAGCCAGGCTGATCCAGTCTCTCACCGTCATCGCCGGCTCCTGCGTCGTGAACCGGGAGAAAGACAAGGGGAGGGCTACATTGGTCCTGTTCCTCGGGGACACAACCTGCGGTGCCGAACGTGATCCCGGTGCCCGGGCGGTGCTCTTGCGGCTGGCCATCTCCCAACCCCTTCCATCAGACAGACAGGCGACCTACCTCTACGCCTTTCCCGCATCGGCGGCGGGCACTCCCGCCTGCCTGCGTGAACCGGGCGACGGCCGGGCGGGCCGGCCGCCGCGGCCGCGCACCAGGCGCGGCATAGTGCGACGCTCGGCTCATGAGCGCGGCGCGGGAATAGCCGCGGCATTCAGCGCTAGCCTCCGGGCATGAGCACTCAGCACATCGGGGCCGCCGGCGAGCTGCTGGTGCAGTATCAGTTGCTCAAGATGGGAATCGATAGTGCGCGGATGACCACGGATGCTGGGGTCGATCTGGTCGTGTACGCTCCCGGGGATCGATCAGCAAGCACAGTGCAGGTAAAGACCAACATGGGCCCCAAGCCAGCCGGTGGACGTGGCCCGCTATCGCGGGCTTGGTATTTCCCTGATCAATGCCGAGCGCAGTTGCTTGCGTTTGTCGCGCTCGACACGGACACGGCTTGGCTCTTTACACTGAAGGAGGCCCAGCGGCTGGCCCAGCAACACTCCGAGCGTGGCATCCGCCAGCTGTACTGGCGTCTCAAAACCGTTCCGGTTGGACCGAAATCGCCGCGCCATGAGGCGCAGATGGTTGACTACCTCCTCGCAACGAGAGCCGCGCAGCTGTTCCCCGAGTAAGCAAGCGTCTGCTCGACTAGCGGCTACGAGAGTGAACTCGTGCTAGGAGTCTACCGGGGCACGGGAACCGGGCTCTGGGCGCGGCGCGCGGATCTGAGCCCAGCTGCGCTGCTGTCGTGGCCCCGTCTTTGGCTGATAACGGTTACGGCAACCTTGTGGGCGCCGGGATCGGCGAATTAGGGGCATTTGGTCCCTCAGGCACGGGACATCTGTCCCTAGCGCGGTCAGCGCGGTGGAATAGGTTGTAAATGGCAGGGGGCCGCCGCAGGATGTGAATCTACGGCCTTCCCCGTGTCCGGGGAATAAGCGGGGAGGGATTTCCTGATGCGCTGGCATATTACCCGTGTGTTCCATGCCAGTCTTGTGGCAGGATTTGGACTGGCGTCACTCGCTTCAGCCGGAGCGGGCACGACCGGCTCAGCGTTAGCGGCTGAAGGGTCAGCGGGACCGTCCGCCTACAACGCCAGCGTTGCTGGCTATCAGGCTGGCGGGGGGCGCTGGTTCCGGTTCCTATCGACTACCTTGACGGTACCAGCGCGGGGAGTGCCCGCTGGCAACGGTGGCAACGCACACATCACTCTCACCGCCCAGGACGGGCCACTCGCGGATATAAACGTCATACCAGGAGGCGGCCCCGGCACGGTCACCTGGGGACTACGTTCCGCCCAGCACACGACCAGCACTGGAGAGTTCGCGATCAGCCCCAAGATCCGCGACACACTCAGGGTCAGCATCTACTACGACCGTCAGGGCCATGACTTCTTCACCGCCACTGACATAACCCAGGGCACCACGCAGACCATCCGAGCGGGCGCAGGCCGCCCCGCCTACGACAAGGCTGAGCTCGCCGGGGTCATCGTGGGAGCCGTGAACCAGCCGCAGCCGGTCACCCCGCTGTGGCAGTTCACAGATAGCGGCGTGACCACATACCGGGGCGACCGGGGCACCATCCAGGGTCCCTGGACCACCACCGCGCTCATCGTCACGAGCAACGGCACGCCGTCCGGCGCGGTAGTCGCCAGCCCGACGGGCCTGTCCGGGGCAGGCCGGGACTTCAACGTCTGGGTTCCCTTCACGCCTGCCTGGACAGCCGGGGAGGCTGGCTACGAAACTGGCGGGGGCCACCAGTTCCGGTTCGTGTCTGCAACGCTCACGGTGCCCGCCCGCCAGTCGGACAGCATCGCGCATGGTGGCGCGGGCATCATGGGCTGGATCGCCCTCAACGCGCCTGCGGAGCAGGCACGCGTCATCGTCAGGCCCGGCGGCGGGACTGGCAGCGTCACCTACTCCGCAAGAACAGCCACGACGACCACCAGCGGCGCGTTCCGGGTCAGCCCCAAGATCGGCGACCAACTCAGGATCAGCATCTACTACGACCGGCGCGGCCATGACTTCTTCACCGCCACCGACATCACACAGCGCAGCACCCAGACAGCCCGGGCAAATGTTGGGAGCCAGGTGTACTTCAGCGCCGACGTCATGGGATCGATCGACAATAACCAGGTGACCCCGCCTGCCGCCGACATCCAGCTGTGGGCCTTCTCCCGCTGCAGTGCCACCACCTACAACGGTGACCGGGGCACCATCCTCGGCCCCTGGAGTACGGACCAATTCATCGACACCACCAACGCCACCGCCTCCGGCCCGATCGTGATGAGCAACACCGGACTGCGGAACGCCGGACAAGACTTCGGGATCTCGCTGCGGCACCGGTAACCACCCGGCTGCGCTGGACCGCCAACCGGCCGGTCCGCGCTGCTCTCCAGTTGGCGAACGTGCCCGCCGCTGAGCTGAGAAAGCTACATGGCGTGGGACCCAAGGCCTTGAAGCTGCTGCAGGAAGCCCTCGAGCAGCAGGGCATGTCCCTCGGCTAGAACCGTGCCGTCAATGCGGCATGAGAGCGCGTGTCCTGCTGTGAGACTGACAGGCCTCCGATACAGAGCGGCGTCCACGATGCTTGAGCACATCTCCGATGATGGGGCGCATGGAGTGGACTTTCACCGGCGAGGTGATCGAGTGGCGCGGACCGGCGCCGTACCTCTTCGTGGCCATGACGCCAGAGGAAAGCGAGGATCTCAAGGAGGCAGCCCGCGGCCTGATCTACTGGGGCCAGGTGCCGGTCTGCGTCACCATCGGCGGCACCGAGTTCACCACCGCGCTGTTCCCCAAGGACGGGCGCTACCTAGTGCCCGTCAAGGTGGCGGTGCAGCGAGCGGAGGCAATCGGGGAGGGCGCGATCGTGGAGGTCGTCTTGCGTCTCAACGCCGCGCGCCGGGAATGACGGCGCACACCGTCGGCGGCAGGTGCGGTCGGCTCAGGGACTCGCTCTCAACGGTTCAGGTGAGGTTGATTACAGTGCTGACCCAGCCTGGTAGCCAAGTCGACGTGGACCCAGCCTCCCCTACGTCTACAATTGACCTCCGATGGTCAGTTCAGACGTCAGGCTAAAGGCGCTACTTCCCAATTGCGCCTATATGCGGGCGATGACCTCCGCCCGCTTGGCCGCGAACTCCTCATCCGTCAACAGTCCCTCGTCGTGCAGGCTGGCCAGCTTACGGAGTATGGCTGCCATGTCCTCCTGCTGCTGGGCAGGCGGGGTGGCTGTGCCAGCCATGAGGTTGAACTTAACGGCCTCCGCCTGGGCGGCCCTTACGGCGGCGTTGCCATTGAGCGCGGTCTCGTGGTATTTGCCGTCAGGGAAGATCACGAACGCGGCAGCCTTGGTCTTGGTGGCCAGCCCAGCCAGACCCACGGGCAGGAACATGGCCCGGCCCGGGCTCCATGCCTGCGACCCGTCCGTCAGCCGGGCCTCAGCCCCAGCTAGCAGGCCGAGTGCCGCCGCACCAAATGGGGCGGCGTAGGTTTCCACGGCTTCGCCGCGCACCTGGACGCCCAGCGCCGAGAAGATGGCATCCGGCCCAGCGTGCCGACCCTGGCTGCGGCGTACCTTCAGCTGCCGGTCGTACTCGGCTTGCACATCCGGCTTCAGATCGTCGCGCGAGACGCCAAAGTCCAGCGCGTAGGCGGCTTCCCGCTCCGGTGTCATCTTCATGCCGGCAATCCCCCACGTTAGCCCGGACCGTCACCAAGCCCGTTATCCCATAGTGCCGCTGGGCGCGCATCCCGTACCGTACCCCTGCCACGTCAAGCCCGGCGACACGGATGAACCTCATCGCGGCAGAGTGCGTGTCGCCCGCGTATCTGCGGCGCATCGGTTCTGGACGTTATCCGAGGCGAGTGCCAAGCTCAGTCCGGCAGGGAATGTCTCGCCCACCGATCCGAGCCAGTCCCGGGCAGAGGTTAGACGGATGCGGCCGGCTGAGCGTCGCTGCTCACGGGTCGGCAAGTCAGCAAGGGAGAGCGTCGTGAGCGTTTACAGGGTGACCGAGATCATCGGGACAAGCGGCACTTCATGGGAGGACGCGGCCGCGGAGGCGATCAGGACTGCAACTGGGACAATCCGCGATCTTCGAGTGGCGGAGGTCGTGAAACAGGACATTGCCCTGGACGAGGCCGGGGCGATCACCTACCGCACCAAGCTCCAGCTCTCGTTCAAGTACGAACCCGAGCGCTGACCTCTGGTCGCCTTCCGTCACTGGCGGGTTGGTGCGCCAGTTCTCAAGCTAATTCCTCCCGTCCGTGCCCGAACGGCTCATCCAGAGCGTCGTGAAACGTGCAGGAGTCCCACCCGATCTGCGGCTACCGGATGTTGTCTGACCGGTTGCCGGTCTGGCGAGACGCTGCCTGCATATCGTGCTGCGGGTGGTGAAGAGGGCATCGCCGCGCTGCTTAGCCGCAGAGGAATTCCGCGACCGCGTGGCGATATTCCTGAGGTGCTTCGATGCTGGGTATATGGCCGCAGCCGGGCAGCATGATGAGCTGGGAGCCGGTGATGGCGGCGGCGATCGGCTGAGCTTGCGCGGGGCCACAGCCGAAGTCGAGTTCGCCTGCCACGATGAGTGTGGGGCAGGCGATGCGGCCCAGCAGTGGGCGCAGGTCAACCGATTGGTACAGGCCGCCTTCCCAAGCCTGGCCCGCCGCCAGGTTCGCTTTCATGGCGGCGCTCATCTCGGCCAGCCTAGCCGCTATCTCGGGCTTGTCCGGCTCGGCGAGGTAGAACGGCAGGACCATCGCCATCATCTGCTCCATCTCGGCCGCGTCGGTGGCGGCCAGCAGGCGTTCGGTCCACGAGTCCATGACTGGCCGTGCTGCCTCATACCACGGCGACCGGGCGTGTCGGGCCAGCAGGGCCTCGGCCTCGGCTTCGGCCTCGCCTCCCTGCTGCGCATCGGCTTCGGGCCCGATGCCGAAGGCGGCCACGGCCACACACGCCGCCGTGCTCTGCGGAAACAGCGCCGCGTAGGTGAGGGCGGTGGTCGCTCCGAACGAATGGCCCAGCACCACCACTTCCGGCAGCGCCAGTGCCTGACGTACCTGTTCGTAGAACCGGGCGTGCCCCTCGGGCGAGTAATCGGCGTCGTCGGCCGGGGGCGTGGAAAACCCTGAGCCATGCGGGTCGATCAGGTAGGAACACAGCACATCCGACAGCAGCGCCGCATCGCCGTTCATGTAGGCAGCGGAAAATCCGGGCCCACCGGCAAACATCAGCGCCGGCCTGCCGCTTCCGATGACCTCGTAACTGGCGGCCCGCCCACCGGGCAGCGCGACGACCTGCACCATGCTCCCGCCCCCCATTCCGGTCGCTTAGTCCGCTCACGCCACTGCACCGGCAGATAACCGGCCCGCCGAGGCAACGCAAAGCCAGTGTCCCAGCAAGACGCGCAAACCCCAAGGCCAGCCAGCCACCGCGACGCCAGGCATACGCTCGCTCACCAGGCTCGCCACCAGTCATCATCGCGGCAAAGTAGTGCGTTTCTCGGACTCGACAGGACGGCATGGGCATGACAGCCGCTGTGGTGGGGGTGCGATCATGTGCTGGTGCCGGACAACGTGCTTTCCTGGCCTGAGGTCGCCGCGCGCCTGGCGGCGGCGCGCAATTACTGGCTGTGCACCACGACGCCCGCGGGCGCCCCGCACGCCGCCCCGGTGTGGGGAGTGGTGACCGGCCACACCCTGTACCTCTACAGCGAGCGCCGCACCGTTAAAGCACGCAACCTTGCCGCCGACCCGCGGGTGGTGGTGCACCTGGAAAGCGGTGAGGACGTGGTGATCGTGCGGGGCACAGCCCAGGACCTGGGAGCTCCTGCCGGTGTGCCTGAGGTGGTAGCGGCTCTGTCGGCGAAATACTCCGGCGAGGGTGACCAGCAGTATCTGCCGGACGCCGATCCCGATTTCGACGTGGTCTATGCCATCAGGCCGCAGTCGGCGATGACGTGGCGCCTGGCCGACTATGAGGCTTCACAGCGCCGCTGGACTTCCTGAGCACTCAGCGTAGGCCCCGGCGACATGCACCAACTGCGGCAGATCCGTGCGTTTTCGGACCGGGGTGTCGTTCTAGCGGATATGGGACTGGCGCCGCAAGCCGGGTGCCGATGATGCGGGTCTTCCGGGTGATCGCGGGTGCGCTAGAGTCACGCCGTGACGGACAGCAATGACTGGCGCGTGACGATCTCCCTCGCTGACCAGGCGCAGGCCGGGCGGGCGCAGCGATCCTTGTCTGGGCATGAGGTGGAAGAAGACGTCCGCCGCCAGCTCGGCCGCAACATCGCCGTTAGCGCGGGTGACTCGCAGATCTTCCTGTACGCCGGCACTGAGATGGCGGCCAGGGAGGCTGAGCGGGTCGCCCTTGACGTGCTGGGCCAGGACGGCATCCAGGCGGAGGCCGCGGTGCACCGCTGGCATCCTATCGAGGAGGAGTGGGAGGACCCGGGCGTCGCGATGCCGGGGACCGAGGCCGAGCGCCAGGCCGAGCACCAGCGGCTGGAGGACAGCGAAACCGCCGAGTCTCTCGCCACCGGGGCCCTCCAGTGGCAGGCGCGGGCCGAGTTGCCGTCGCACCGCGAGGCGGTCGCGCTGGCGGGAAAGCTGCGCAGTGAAGGCCTGGTGGTGACGCGGCGCTGGAAGTTCCTGGTCGTCGGCGCCAGCAACGAGGACGACGCCCGGGAACTCGGCGAGCAGATCAGGCGGGAGGCACCCCCAGAAGCCACGATCAACATCGAGCAGTCCGGCATGCGCCTGCCATTCATACCCCTCTGACCGGACCCGCACTCCAGTCATCAACCAGCCGCACCAGCGCTGCTGGAGCTGTTTCCTGGCGGTGCGAAGCAGTTCCTGCCTGCGCAGCAGGCCCGCGCGATGCTCGCGATGTGCACAACGCACCGCATTAAGTCGTACGCGCGCAGAGCGGCAATAGCGGGCGTTCTTGTTGCTTGTACGGTCTCTTTACGCCATCGGCTGGATATTCTCCCCTCTTCCTGATCGGGATACCCCTCCTGATTGGCGCCTGGATCTGGGGCATCGTTGACGGGTACACTTTCGCACAGCGCTGGAACGTAACCAGTCAGGCCCCCAGTTGATCTGCGGTGTGTTGGTGCTGGCGTCCGGTTTGTGATCATGGTTTGGTTCGGGGGTGCCGGGTCCGGATCAGCCGTCGTATGAGGAGCTGGCTGCCCGGAACGCAGAGCTGCTGGCGGTGGTGGCGGAGCAGGCCGCGCTGATCGAGGCGCTGCGGGCCGAGCTGGCGGCGCTGCGCCGGCAGGCAGGCCGGGATTCCTCGAACTCCTCGCAGCCCCCGAGCCAGGACGGCCCTGCGGCTGAGGCGAAGAAGAAGGCCGGTAAGCAGGCGGCGCGGCGGGCGCGGCCAGGCCGGGCGCAGGGCGGCCAGAAAGGCCATCCGGGTGCGAGCCTGGCGTGGGCTGCCCGGCCGGATGAGACCCTGGTCATCGAGCCGGGTTCGTGCGCGGGTTGCGGCGCGGGCCTGGCCGGCGCTGAGGGCCGGGTCGCTTCCGCGGTGCAGGTCGTCGATATCCCGCCGGCGGTGCTGACGGTGACGGAGTACCAGATGATGCGCCGCACCTGCAGATGCGGGCTGGTCACGACCGCCCCGGCCCCGGCCGGGGTAACCGGGGGCCCGGTCTGCTACGGCCCGAACGTGACTGGCGCGGCGACGCTGCTGGCCAGCACGGACGTGATCGGGGTCGAGCGGGCCGCGGACCTGATGGGCGCCCTGCTCAGGGCGCCGGTCTCCACGGGGTTCGTGTCGCGGTGCCTGGTCCGCCTGGACGCGGCGTTAACCGCCGCCGCGTTCGAGGACGCGCTCAAGGACGCCCTGCGGGCGGCGGAGGTGCTCGGCACTGACGAGACCCCCGCCCCGCTGGCCACCGCGGCGGCCAGCGCGCAGGACTGCGGGAACCCGCACGTGTACACGGTGCGGACCATGCGGGCCTATACCGGCGGCGGGCCGGACCTGATCTGGTACGGCGCGGCGGGCAACCGCACCAAGGCAGCGATCACCGGGTTCGGGATCCTGGACGGCTACCGCGGGGTCCTGGTCCGCGACGACTACGGCGGCTACCTCAGCTACGACGCCGGGCTCGCCGGCGTCCAGCAGTGCCTGGCCCACCTGTACCGCTACCTCGACGATGCCTACGCGACCGACCCGGTATCCCAGGTGTGGACGAGGCAGGCCGGCGACGCCCTGCGCGCGGCCGCCGCCACGGTCAGGGCCGCCCGCGCCGGCAACCGCGCCAGCCTCAGCCCCGCGCTCCTGGCCCGCCTGCGCCGCAGCTACGACCAGGCCGTCGCCTTCGGGATCTCCGTGAACCTGTCCCGGCCCTGGCACAAGGGAAATCACCCCGGACTGACCCTGGCCAGAAGGCTGAAACGCAAGGCCGCCCAGGTGGCTCGATGAGCGTGATGGGCTATCGGGAACGGTCCAATCGGCGTGTCACCTGGCTGAGGGGAATCCTCTGCTCTCCAGTGGCAGGCGGCGCTGCGGGTTGCTGCCGGAACTGATCCGGAATCCGGGCGAAGCGGCGGGCCTGGATCAGGGCCGGCCGCTTAGCCCGGATGTCTTCGCTCTTCAGCTTGGCCCGGTCACTGATCCGTAGACCTCGAAGCGCGCCACTGAGCTCGGAGCTGGCCGGTGGCGGCCGGGGTCCTTGGCGCGTGCCTCCTGGATGCGGGCCATTCCGGCGTCGAACTGCTCCTGGGTGTCCCACACCATCACCGTCAATCGCCGACCTGCGTCCCGGTCCGCAAGCCACCAGCCGCGCAGGCCATTGGCGTGCTCGAGCGCCGGGATGACCTCGTCCTGGACGTGCTCGATCCCGGCCGTGAGATCTTCCGCGGACTCGCCGTCGAAGGACAGCACTACTGCGAACATCAGATACCCCCAAGGTTTGTGGATCGGTCTTCCGGCCACGCCGCCGGAAACGCCGGGTCATTGCAGGTGGAAGTCGATGACCCCGCTGAACCACTCGACACGGGACGGATGGGCGGCCTTGGCCTCCGCGAGCGCGGGGCCAAGCTGGGAGTGCATGAACTTCTCCTGAGGCCCCCTGGACTCCCATGCCTCGACGACGATCAGCCTGTCGCCCGACTCCCCGGCGATCGAGCCGATCAGGCCCTCTGGCCTGACCTCGGGACCGGGCGCGCCATCCCATCCCAATATGCGGTTCACCCGCGAGTAGATGCCGCCGGCGCCCGGGGCCGAGAACTCGATGACCACAACTTCAGCCATGACTGTTTCTCCTGATCGCAGAGCCAGATAACTACTTGACATGCCAAGTATTAGCGGAAGGTTACTTGGCATGTCAAGTAGTGCGTAGACTCCCAGACATGGCCGCCAAGAATGACGACCGCTGGATGCCCGCCTGGCTACTGCTCATCCGCACCCACACCCGGCTGTGGGACATGGCCGAGGCGCAGATGCGCAAGGACCACGGGATCACGATGGCCCGCTACGACGTGCTCGCCCAGCTCGTCAACGCAGGCGGGCGGCTCGGGCTGAGCGACCTCGCCTCCGCGATCATGCTGTCCCAGTCGGGGCTGTCCAAGCTCCTCGACCGCATGGAGCTATCCGGCCTCGTCCACCGCGAACCCGACCCCCGCGACGCCCGCTCCGCGTTCGCCACCATCACCCCCCAGGGCCGGTCAATAGCCAGGCGAGCCCGCCAGGACCATCACGATTTCCTGCAGCGCACGTTCGGCGAGGCGCTCGACGGCCGGGACCTCGCCGATCTCACGCGCGTCATGAGCCGCATCAGCGGATCCATCCCCTCGAGTGAGCCACCTGCTGCCGGACCACCCCGAGCAGCCGCCCCCCGCGAACAGGGCATCGACCATGTCGCGGGTTGACTTGGCGGCCGAGGATGCCAGAACCCGATGCCCTGTTCTCGCCCTGCCCGGACAGGTGCAGGCATCAGTCCCACCTCCCATTCGGCATTCCGTGCGCGCTCGTCGCGTACAACCGCGCGAGCGGCGACCTTCATCCAATGCCAATGCCCTAAGACACGAGTAGGCATGCGGCTGACTGCATGATCGTGCGCAGACCAAACGCGCACTCATCGGCAGAATCGGGCGACTCCGAGGCATCTCGCGGAAGACCCTAGCGCGCAGGATCGGCCTGATCTGCGTGCCGTAGGTGATCATAGAGAGGACGGTGACCGCTCATGACGGCGCCGGTGCGCACCTCCAGACCGCGACATCCCGTCACGCTGCGTAAGACGAGAACGGAAGTCGGCTGAGTTGGCCCCGTGACGTGGTCCAGCCAACTGTCTTGTCGGCTGGCCCCAATTCGCTACCTCGCCTGGAACTTCGGGCGAGAAGGCGGGTGCCGGCGGCGACGGGATTGCACGAACAGGTCTGCGGCCACCTGGCCAATGACTCCGGGTCGCGGTTCAGTGGTGTGCCGGTGTGGGTGACCACGTCGGGCCAGGCCAGGCTTCCAGATCGCGGTTGTCGGGGGTTGGCGTCTCCAGGGTGGGCTCCTGGGCCACCGACGCTGGGTGTCGGGCGGGCCCGTTCATAGGTATAGAAGCCCGACTGGCTGGGGGTGGTCCGGCCTGGGCCGTGTCGCCCGCCGGGTGCAGGTGGACACTCATCCTTGGCTCTCCCGGGTTTCATGATCATCTGCAGGCCCACAGAATGCCCACAACGCGCTCTCGGGAGGAGGAGGCACCACACAGAATCCACAGCTAATACGGACCTCGGCGGAACCAGGCGGACGGCGGTAGTATGAGGGAGTCCGTTCACTGACCAGCGGAAACGCCGGTGAGCTGAGCTTATGGGCAAGCTGAGGATAAGAGTCCCGGGCGGGGACAGACCTCCTGAAAAGCGGAAGGTCGGCGGTTCGACCCCGCCCCTGACCACATCATCTGACCAGGGAAAACGCCCGGTCCAAGATCGCGATCTGGGCGTTTTCTCGGCTGGGGTCTCAGTTTGGGGCCAAGAAGCAAGCGGACGATAGGCAGCTTCGCTGGTACAGGGGAGCATGCTGGGCCCAGTAGGTCCACAACATCGTCGAGCAGAGCGTGGCGGCAGGCGGCTGCGAGCCAGTGCGCGCCCTGCCGAATGTTTACGCCGGCCACGACGGTCGGTCGGCTGTGCCCGCAGCGCTCGTCCCTGCGTAGTGACGCGGTGAGTTCGGCAGGTGCACCCGGGTGGCCGCGTTCCGCCCCTGGCCGCCTGAACGGCACACGGGTACGACGATGTGGTGAGGTGTAGGGGAGCGGTCTGACCAAGAAATAACCACCTCAGCCCACTCGCGTGACCGCGGTTCCGGGCATGACGAGATGGCCCCGTGGCAAGCGCTGCCCGGGCCGCGGTGACGGCTATGCGGTTGTCGGTGGCTCCCGGATCAGGCGGCGTCCTCCCGGAGGGTGATGATGACGTCGTAGCCGAGGGCCTCGAGCTGGCGGCGGGCGTTGCGGGCCTTGCGGCTGCGGTCGGTGTGCCTGGCGTGCCAGTCGGATCCGAGGTCGCGGTAGCGGGCGGCGGGGTCGTTCAGCAGGTGCCAGACGATGACGAGGATGGACCGGCCCACGGCGCAGCCGGCCTTCTTCCGGCCGCCTCCGCCGGGACGGGCGGCCAGGCGGCGGAACCGCTCGCCCAGGAACGTGTCCGTGTTCGCGGCGGCGTAGGCTGCCAGGACGATGATCCGCTTGGCGTAGGTGTTGCCGTGCCCCTTCTTCCCGCGGCCCTTGCGGGGTCCGGACTGCCTCGCGGCCGGGGTGAGCCCGGCCCAGGACACCAGCGCTTCCGGGGCCGGGAAACGGCTCATGTCCAGGCCGATCTCGGCGATCAGCGCGGCGGCGGCCTCCCGGCCCAGGCCGGGGATCTCATCCAGCCGGTCCGCAGCTGGCAGCTCGGCAGCGTCAGCGGCCCGTCCGGCCTCGGGCCCGGTAACGCCGTCCGCGTCCACGCCCCAGGACGCGGGGATCGCGGCCAGGTGCGCGGTGACCCGCTCTTGCAGGTCCCGCAGCTCGGCGTCCAGCAGGTCGATGGCGCGCAGCAAGGACGCGGCGGCATGCGCGTGCTGCGGGCCGAACCGCATGCCGGACAGCGCCTCAGCGAGGGCGGGGAGCTTGTCATTGCGCATCTTCCCCTGGCCCAAGGCGGCGAGGACTCGCGGGTCGCGTTCCCCGGCGATCATCTTCTCGATGATCGCGCGGGCGGTCTGGTGCCCGGCCAGCTTCGACACGACCGCCGTGAGCTTGCACAAGGCGTCCTCCAGCAGCTTCTCCAGCCGCTGCCAGTACCTCGTGCGGTCCGCGGTCAGGTCCCAGATGTGCCGGGTGTAGACCCGTAGCGCCCGGATCTCCGGCGGCGGCACGAACGAGGACCGCAGCATCCCCATCTCGGTCAGCCCCGCGATCCACCGCGCGTCCTCCTTGTCGGTCTTCGGCCGGCCAGGCAGGTTCCGGGCCTGGGAGGAGCTCACCAGCTGCACCGCCAGCCCGGCCTCCTCCAGCACCGCGAACCAGATGCGCCAGTAGTCCGATGTGGCCTCCATCGACACCATCTGCACCCCGGCTGCCTTCAGCTCTGCCGCGAGCTCGGTGATCGCCGGGACCGTCGCCGGCACCGTCTGCAGGTGCGACGTCCGGTGCTTCCTGCCCGCCGCCGGCGGCATGCGGACGCACACCACGGCGGACTCCTTCGCCACGTCGATCCCCGCGGCGATCTCATAGCGCAGCTGGTAGTCCTCGTCCTCTACCACCTGCGCGCTCATCCGCTTCTGCTTCTGCTTCCGCGCGGCCACCACGTCCCCTTATCCTTGACCTCGGGTAATGACAGGCGGGCTGCCCGGGGACCAGGTCAGCAGGCTCACGCAAGCCGAAGTCTGACCAGCGCGCTCACGGCAGCAGAAAGCGACCCTCAAAGGTCAGGTCCCGGCGCCAAGCTGTAAAACGGGCTCAGATCCCACAAACCTGCCGGCGTCACGGGCAGCCCGCCGCCATAAAACCTCATCCGCAGGCCCGCACGGACCGCAAACGCCGTACCGCAGGCGGGGTAACCGCCGCCAGCAGCCCACCCGCGCGCGCCGAAGATTTCACGCGAACGCGACCAGCCCCGATGAGCACAGCTGTAAAACCGTCGGCTTCTCGCGACAAGACATTCGGAACGCCCGGATCTGATGTCTAGCGTTGAGTGCCGAATTGTGCCGTTATCAGATCAAGGCGCTGCGCGCTTGCCAGGCTCAGCCGCGGGAGGCCCGCCCGGCGCGGGCGCGCCGTCCGGCCTGAACAACACCGCTGACCAGCCTGGCTTATTACAAGCGCGAGCCGCCTGAGGTGAGGCCGGGCCGTTGTACTCGCGCTCAAGTTTCCCGATCGCAGCCCCCGGGTCAACTGCGCCTACCGGATCGCTGTGCGATCTTATGCCCGGCACTCGGCCGCGCATTTCTGGTAGCAAGGTCAGAGCGGTGTGACCTGGGACGGCGAGGACCCGAGATCCTGCAGCGCAGGAGCCGGGTCACGACGGCCCGTCGACGATGGCTCCGTTCAGGATCACCGCGGAGACGCGGCGGAGAGCGCCGATGTCGTCCAGCGGGTTCCCGTTGACGAGAAGCAGGTCGGCGTCGTGGTCGGCGCGCAGGCGGCCCTTGCGTTTGCCTAACCCACAGCATTGGGCCGCGCACCAGGTGGCAGCGGCCAGCGCGTCGGCGGCCGATACGCCTCCGGCCACGAGATCCGCAACCGCCTCGGGTAGAACACCGTGCGGCTTCCGCGGGCTGATGCCCCCGTCGCTGCCGGAGACCAGCCGCACACCTGCCCCGTGCATCCGGGCCGCATGGGCTTGCCGCGCCTCCCACGTCACGCCAGTGCGCTGCATGATGGCAAGGACCGCCGCCGGCGGCGTGGATCCGGCGGCCCGGCCTAGCGTCGGACACACCACAGTTCCGCGGGAGGCCAGCCGCTCCAGCAACCGGTCAGGCATCTGGATGCCCGACCGGGTCAGGCAGGTGCAGTGCTCGATGCCGTCAACCTCGGCGTCCACTGCCTGCTCAACCGCGGGCAGGCCGTGTGCGTGCGCGGTCACCGGTAGCCCGGCCGCATGCGCCTCCTCGACGACAACGCGTAGCTCTGCGAGCTGGAACTGGCACAGCAGCGGGTCTGAGCCCGGTGTCATGACCCCGCCACTGGCCATCACCTTGATCAGGTCGGCACCGCGCTCGACGCGGTCGCGCACCGCAGCCCGAAGCTGCTCCGGCCCGGTCGCCTCCCCGCCCATGTTCGCGCAGTGCCCGTCGCGGCTGGTGATGGGCGGGCCCGATGCCACGATCGTCGGCGCCACTGCCTCCGGGCCGGTCAACGTAGTGGTCCGGCTCCTCCAGTCCAGCACTGCTGCCCGACGGTCACCCAGGTCGCGAACCGACGTCACACCGGCGGCGAGCTGACCCGCTAACGAACTGCTGATCACCCCGGCCAACCCCGGGTCGTCGTACTCGGGGAGCCGGTCGAGGGCACCCGGGCGGCCGTCACCGGAGAGGTGGACGTGGGCGTCAACCAACCCGGGAAGCACCGTGGCATCCGGGAAGTCGACCACGCGCACATCGGCGGGCACGGCCATAGCATCCCGCCCCACCGCGACGATGCGTCCGTCATCAAGCAAGACGACCACGCCGCCTCGTACGAGGCGCTCACCGTCAAAGGCGCGCTCCGCCCGAATTGCCAGCATGCCTGACCTCCGCTGCAACCGGGCCGCGACCTCGCGCCGAGGCCGCCCACGAACGATAGTTGACCAAGATTCCACCCTACGCCCGCATGGCCCTCTTACCAGGAACAGGGCGACGGGAGGCGTGACCGTTACGGGAAGATGCCCCGACCCCCGGATGCTGAGGTCAGCGCGACGAACTGAGACCGTCAAAGAGGAGGTAAACGCACGTGAGACGGGTCATAACGAGCAACGAACGGCCGTGACGCCTCCGACGGGGGCGCTCCGGCTCCGGGAAGATCAACGAGGGCCGTCCGCGCGCGGCGCGTCGGTAGGTGGCTGGGGTTGGGGCACTGGGGACCTTGATCATGCCGAATACGTGCCGATGCTACGAGCCGCACTGGCATCTGTGCAGGTCAGCGCGGTTTACCTACGGGCCCTCTCTGCGGCGGCTACCAGAATCCGAGTCTGCCTCAGCACGACTGACCCGAAAAATGGACCTCAGCTGGGCGCGCGGCAGCGAACACCCACCATCACGGGCCGGCCAGGGTCTGCAGGGGTGTTATGGGTCAGGCGGCGTGGCTGTTCCCAGTTCCGCCCGGCTCGGGTCCGGGTTCGGGGATGCGGCAGAGGGTGACGTCGAAGCCGAGGGCGCCGAGCTTGCCGACGTGGTGGCGGACCTGCCGGCTGACCTCAGCGCGGCGCTCGTAGTAGTCCGGGCCGAGGTCCGCATGGCGGGCGCCGGGGCTGGACAGGAGGGTGTGGTAGACCATCAGCTGGGTGTTGCCGACGGCGACCAGGGCTTTGGCTTTGCCGCGGCGGCGGGACAGCCGCCGGTACCGCGCGCCCTCGCGGGTCTGGGTCTTGCCGGCGGCGATGGCGGTCTCGCCGAGCAGGCCGCCGAGGTACCGGTTGCCCTTCTTGGACTTGGCCTTCCCCTTGCGCTTGCCGGAGGAGTTGTCCAGCGGGGTGCGCCCGGCCCAGGAGGCCAGGTGCGCGCCGGTCCGGAACCGGGTCATGTCGGTGCCGGTCTCGGCGACCGCGTCCTCGGCGGCGCGGCGGCCCCAGCCGGGCATCGATTCTGCCTGCTGCAGCTGCTCCTCATAAGGGGCCAGCAGCCGCTCGATCACCTCCGATAGCCGGGCGATCTCGGCGTTGACCCGGTCGATGCGGGCCAGCATGGCGGCCAGCAGCGCGGCGTGCTCTGCGGTGAAGAACTCCGCGCCTTCGAGGGCGGCTTCCAGCTCGGCGAGCTTGCGGCGGGCGCGGGCCCGGGCCAGCTGGGCCAGCACCTTCGGGTGGCGTTCACCGGCGATGAGGTGATCCATGATGTCCCGGCCGGTCACCCCGTGCAGGTCGGTGACCACGGAGGAGAGCTTGACCGCCGCTGATTCGAGCAGCTTTTCCGCCCGCTGTTTCTCCCCGGGGCAGTATAGCGTTGGCTGATCGGTGCGCCTGACAGAGCGCGCTGACGAGAATGCCCGGCTGTCAGATGGCCATCGCGAGCTGGTCGAATGCTGCGTGGATCCGGTGGCGGGCGGGGACGTCGGTGGCGAGTTCATAGTGGCCGCGGCGGAGGTTCTGCACGAAGGCGTGACCGGCGGCGAGGATCCGCGCGGACCGGTGGCGCTTCAGGCCGCGCATCGGCCGCAGCCTCGCTTTCAGCCGCCCATGATCGGCCTCAACGGGGTTGTTCGCGTAGCGCTCGACGGTGTGCAGCGCCGAGGGAATCAGCTCATCCAGGACCCGCGGATAGGCCGGTGCCCGGTCGGTGGTGACCTCGGCCGGGATCGTGCCGGCGCGCAGCGCCCGGGTGAAGAACCACCGGGCAACGGGCAGGTCGCGCCGCTCAGACAGCAGCACATCGATGACCTGACCGTGCTGGTCGATCACCCGGTACAGGCAGGTCCACCGCCCGGCGACCTTGACGTAGGTCTCATCGGCGTGAGCCCGGTTGCCCACGCCGAGGGTACGTTGACGGTGCAGTGCGGTGGAACGTCTATCGCGATCTTAAGGCCACCAACTACCAGCTCGTCGGCGAGACAGCGATCGAAACCTGGTCGCTCGCTCCGGCATCGGCGCCAGCTCGACGGGTGCTACCGCACTCTGACCCGAGCCGGCGGGAACGCGGGCACGGAGCGCAGACGCGATGGTCTCGGCGAGACGCAGGCCGATCCACATCGACCAGCATCGACAAAATAGGAGGTCAAAGATGTCAAGTCTTGTTCGCAAACGCCTCGATTCGCCCGAGGAGATCCGGCCGTTCGAGGGCGGCACGGGCCAGGTCCAGCTGGTGAACATGGAAGGAGGCGTCGTTCGCTGGTTCACCTACCTGCCAGGCTGGAGATGGTCAGAGCACGCGAAGCCGATCGCCAACACCGACAGCTGTCAAGCTACACATGCGGGCTACTTCCTTTCCGGTCGGATGAAGGTCGTCATGAACGACGGGGAAGAGATGGAGTACGGTCCGGGAGATTTCGCCATCATGCCACCCGGGCACGACGCGTGGACCGTCGGGGACGAGCCGTGCATCTTCATTGACTGGCAGGGATTCGCGGACTACGCCAAGCGGTGACGTGCAAGGTGGCAGGCCAGGTTCCAGGCCGCGCGCCGACCGGGTTCGGTGTGCGCGCGCTCGATGCCATGGTGCTGGTGTTAGCAGTGCCGACTACTGTGGGAGATGTCCACCGACGCTGAGTCACTGGTGGGGTCTCGTGCGGTAACATGCCCCAAAAGGGACACTCGACGCAAAGTTCGTCAGGCGCCGGCGATGCCCCTGCGGACCAAGCTGCTCGCGATCTTCGGTGGGCGCGCGTAGCCTCACCCGGACCTGACCTACGGAAAGGCCCACGCGGTGGCCAAGCCGGCAATTCTGACAGTCGATGACGATCCTGCGGTCTCGCAGGCGATCACACACGATCTGCGCCGCCAGTATGGTGCCGACTACCAGATCGTCCGTGCGACGTCGGGTGCCGAAGCGCTCACTATGCTGAGCAAGTTCGCCCTGCGCGACCGGCCGGTCGCCTTAATCGCATCCGATCAGCGGATGCCGGAGATGACCGGCGTCGAGTTCCTCGAACAGTCGCGCCGTTATGCGCCCGACGCCAAGCTGGTGCTGCTCACGGCGTACGCCGATACGGACGTGGCGATCAGGGCCATCAACGATATCGGTCTCGATTACTACCTGCTTAAGCCGTGGGATCCTCCCAAGGAGCGGTTGTATCCCGTCCTTGATGACCTGCTGAGCGACTGGCAGGAAGGGCATCCCGGCGACACCGGCGGATTGCGTCTCGTTGGGGACCGCTGGTCGGAACGGAGCCACGAGATCAAGACCTTCCTCGCGCGCAACCATGTGCCGTACCGCTGGTTCGACCTGGAGCGCGACGAGGAAGCGCGCAGACTGCAAGCTCTCGCCCGCGCGGACACAGCCGATCTCCCGCTTGTCCTGGTTCCGGACGGGGAGACGTTGCGGGCGCCGTCGACCCTCGAGCTGGCGGACGCGCTCGGCCTGCGCACGACCGCTGAGCAGCCGCTGTATGACCTGTGCATCGTCGGCGGCGGTCCGGCGGGACTCGCCGCGGCCGTCTACGGAGCATCGGAGGGATTGCAGACCGTCGTGATCGAACGCGAGGCCCCGGGCGGGCAAGCGGGTCAGAGCGCAGCTATCGAGAACTACCTCGGGTTCCCCAAAGGCCTGTCGGGCGCGGACCTCACCCACCGGGCCGTTGCGCAGGTGCGGCGCTTTGGCGCGGAAATGGTGCTCGCGCGCGACGTGGTGGGCTTTGAGACGCGTGGGCCGGTGCGCGCCGTTCGCTTCGGCGGCAGGTCCGAGATTGAGGCGCGAGCCGTGCTCGTCGCGACAGGCATGTCGTACCGGCTGCTCGAAGCGCCTGGGCTCGAGGAGCTCACGGGTCGCGGCGTCTACTACGGCGCAACGGCCAGCGAAGCGCAGGCGTGCGCAGGCGATGACGTGTACATCGTCGGCGCGGCCAACTCCGCCGGCCAGGCGGCCTTGAACATTGCCCGCTTCGCGCGGCGCGTGGTGCTGCTCACGCGATCGGACGCGCTGGAGAAATCGATGTCGCAATACCTCGTCAAGCGCATCCGCGCCACGGAAAACGTTGAGGTGTGGCTTCAGGCCGAGATCGTCGCCGGGCGCGGCGACGATCACCTGCAGGCCATCACGATCGCTGATCGGGCGGCCGGCACCAAGGAGGAGGTACCGGCGAGCTGGCTCTTCGTCTTCATCGGCGCGTCGCCGCGCACCGACTGGCTTGGCTCCGATATTGCACGCGACGAGAAAGGCTTTGTCATCACCGGCCAGGATCTGCTGACCCGCGAAGACGGCCCGCGCTGGCCTTTGCACGGGCTCCGTTCGCGCTGGAAACCAGTGTGCCCGGTGTATTCGCGGCCGGCGATGTGCGACTCGACTCGATGAAGCGCGTCGCGTCCGCCGTCGGCGAGGGAGCCATGTCCGTCTATCTCGTGCATCGTTACCTGGCCACGATCTGATGCACATCGACGATCTGCGCGCCATCTTCCTGTTCGACGGGCTCAGCGACGAGCAGCTGCTCGAACTGATCGCCGTCGGCGATGAGGTGCATTTCGATAAAGGCGATGTGCTCTTCCGTGAGGGTGACGCCGCCGACTACTGGTGGGTACTGCTCGACGGGCGGATCGAGCTGCTGCGCCGTTCCGGGCAGGAGGAATCCGTCGTCAGGGTGATGGACCGGCCAGGGGTCTGGGCGGGCGGATTCCGGGCATGGGCCGACACGGCCGGCTACCTTGCTACCGGCTGCGGCGCCAGCCCGGGACGGATCCTTCGCGTCCCATCCGGGGCACTCGGGGTACTGGCGCGCGCCTGGTGTCCATTCGCCGTTCACCTGATTCAAGGCGTCTTCCAGACGGTGCGCACCATGGAAGCCCTGTCGCGCCAGCGTGAAGCACTCGTCGCGCTCGGCACCCTCGCGGCAGGCCTCGCGCACGAGATCAACAACCCGGCGTCGGCCGCCGTCCGCGCAGTCGCGGCACTGCAAGACTCCTGCGACCTGCTGCTGTCGTCGCTCGTCGGCCTCGCCGAGGGATCGCTGTCGGCGGAGCAGTTCGTCGCCATCGACGCGCTACGATGCCAGATCGGCGCCGCAACGGCGAGCCTCGACCACCTGGCGGTCGCGGACCGCGAAGAAGCGCTCTCTGACTGGCTCGACGCGCACGGGGTCGACGCCGCCTGGCGCATCGCCCCTGTACTCGCGGCGGCGGGCGCCGACATCGCCTGGTGCGAGCGCGCCGCCCAGATACTCGGCAGTGAAACGCTCGAACCCGGCCTCGAATGGGTGGCCAGCACACTCTCCACCGCGGCGCTGCTCTCCGAAATAAAGGACTCGACAGGGCGCGTCTCGGCACTCGTCGGGGCGGTGAAATCATATACACAGCTCGACCGGGCCTCGTTGCAGCTCATCGACGTCACAGAAGGCATCGACAGCACCCTGGTCATGCTCGGGCACAAGCTAAACGGCGGTATAACCATCGTTCGTGATTACGCCACCGACGTGCCGCGCATCGAGGCGAACCCAGGCGAACTCAACCAGGTATGGACCAACCTGATCGACAACGCCATCGACGCGATGGACGGAAGCGGAACGCTCCGGCTCTCGACCCGGGCCGAACCTAACGATGTCGTCGTCGAGATTGGCGACACCGGCCCCGGGATGCCTCCCGACGTACAGGCCCGCGCGTTCGAGCCGTTCTACACCACCAAAGACGTCGGCAAAGGCACCGGCCTCGGCCTCGACATCTCACGCCGCATCATCGTCGAGCGCCACCACGGCCAGATCAGGATCGATTCGCGTCCCGGCCAGACCGTGCTGCGCGTCCACCTCCCGCACCCTCGCACCTAGTCCGCGTGCCTTGCGAGCATGTGGCCCGGCGTGTGCCGGGCGGGCCTCGCCAAGGCCACCCCCGGCGCTGGTGCCGGGCCAGTGGGGCCGCGTAGCGGCACCGCCCCTGATCTAACACGGCTCAATCATGGAGCACCAGACTGACCCCCTCGATGCGAACTAGCCGCACAGTGGTCAATAGGGGGCGCTGGCGCAGGAGCTCGGCTTGCTCGACTAGGACCTACTGCTCGGTGATGGTGATCTCCCCCGGCAGCCGGTCATGCTCGGCCCAGCGGCGATTCTTTTGATGGGTGCTGCTCACGGCGGCCACCTTCCTTCGTCGGATGACTTGGCGGTTGCCCGACACCTACCACCTGGCAGGCCACGGGCAGAGACCGCCACTTTCGAGTTCTAACGCGGATTTCCACGCAGCCAGTTAAGGCAACTCTCAGCCAGGGTTCCGCCCCGAGTTCGAGGTGAGGCGCGAACGTGACGTGCAGGAACGCCCGCTGATGATGGTAAGCCGCCCGGTAGCGTAGGGGCGATTTCGCTGCGCGGGCACCATGCCGCACTCGTTATCGAGCCGTGACCGCCACGCTGAGCTGACAGCCAGCAACAGATAGCGAGAGCAAACGGGCACGCAGAGTATGATCACGCTGGAACCGGGCGGGATCTCCGCGCTACGGCCTGTGTGCCCGGAAACGATGAGCCTTGCCATGACAGCGAGATCGCGCAACGACGGCGGGCGGCTTCGGCTGGTCCGAACTGGCTGACCTGGGCGGACCCGCCGCGGGGCCATCCGAGAGTAGGGCCGTGCGGAAATCGGCGCTAAAGGCCGGGGCATCCTCCCACGTTGTGTACCCGCGCCACCATCGGCTCGCCCAGATCAACGTCGAGTTCCGTGAGGATCGGGCTGAGCCTCGCCATGAACGCCTCGAAAGCCGCCTGCGACTCCCAGATGTCGAACAAGAACTGGATCTCGCCGCTCCTCTCAAGGGCGACGTGGTGCGAGCATCCTTCGGGCCATCCCACCCCTGTCGCCCCGAGCTGTCTCATCGACTCGTCGTACGTGTCCGAGGTGAACGAGCTGGGCGTGAAGTAGATCCCGACTGCCATTGGATCCGATCCTTCCGCGGCGGTTCGGCGCGGTCGCTCGTGGACTGCGTGCGGCGCCAAGTAATCAGTGAGGTTTTCTCAACAAGGTTGAGTCGGTCATCTGTGATGTAAGGGCGTCTGGGCAGACACGCGGAACGCTCATTCTACTGGCGACGGTAACAGTCTGGATGAGTACCGAGAACCGTGTGAAGCTCCTATGCTGCCTGGTGCTCGTCGCCTTGGACCCGGTACGGTCCAGTCCGGCACGGCCTCTAGCGCGCAGTGATGCCGATTTGCCCACGGCGTCGGCGCCGGATAGGCCGGGCTCGTTCGTGCGCTTCGATGAAGACCCATCGCTTGTCGGCGCGGTTCCCGGTGCGGTCTGCTACTTCCTCGGCCAGGATCATGGCGGTCGTTGCCTGGTTCCGGGTGAGCGTTCGGCCGGGCAGCCAGGACACCCGCCAGTGACAGGTGTGTTCGGGATCACGTGCGGCAACGTGCCTGGTCCGGTGGCTGCTCATCAGCTCATCGGTGATCGTGAGGCTCATTGGCTGTGCTCCTTCACGGGGCCTGGCAGCGGGCGTGGGCGGCCTGGGGCCTTCACCCGATAGCTGCCGATCTCGTGGCCGGAGCGTGGCCCGTCAAGGGACCCTTGACGGTGCGGAAGTGGCGGACAGCCCGGCTTAACGCAGGGCCGTCCAGTGATCCGCCGTTCGGCCGGGTGACGTGGCCAAGGCATACCGCCTGATGCGGGGCGATCCTGAACACAGCGGCGAAAGACAAGCGGATCAAAGAGAACCCCCGCCAGATCGAGGGGGCCGATTAGGAGTCGAGCCCGGAGCGGCCGGTGCTCAGCGTCGCCGAGGTCTCTCAGCTCGCCGCCGCGATCTCACCGCGCTTCCGAACTCTCGCGCTGCAGGCGACTTTCGGCAACATGCGCTGGGGTGAGCTGGTCGGACTCAGGCGCCGGAACCTCGACCTCGACGGCCGATCGGTGCAAGTGGTCGAGACGGTCTATGAGTTTCGGCCAGCTCGTGAAGGGGACACCCAAGTCCGCGGCGAGCGTACGGAAGATCCCGCTGCCCGAACTGATCATCACTGAGCTACAGACGCATCTGGAGAGATACGCGGCACCCGGACCGGACGAGTTCGTCTTCGTCGGCGTGAAGGGCGGCCAGGTCCGCCGGTGCAACTTCTCCAAGACCTGGGCGGCTGCGCTCGCCAAGGCAGGACTATCCGATGACGTCCACGTGGCAGTGTTGCGTTGTTTGAGCGCGGTGGCCGGGAGACTGGCGTGGTGATGTCCTCGGGCTCGTCTTCGGTTTTCGCTGGCTTCCGGTTCCCGCGGGAGGTGATCGCCGTGGCGGTCCGCTGGTACCTGCGGTACGGCCTGTCCTACCGTGATGTGGAAGAACTGCTGGCCGAGGGCGGTGTCACCGTCGATCACGTCACCGTGTACCGGTGGGTCCAGCGGTTCACGCCCGAGTTCATCGAGGCAGCCCGGCTGCGCCGGCATGCTCCGGGCGACCGGTGGTTCGCCGATGAGACCTACGTCAAGGTCGCCGGGCGGTGGACCTGCCTGTACCGGGTGATCGACCAGCACGGTCAGGTCATCGATGTGCTGCTGTCTGAGCGGCGCGACCTGCCCGCTGCCCGGTGGTTCTTCACCCGGGCGCTGCGCGCCGGCACGATCCCGGCCGAGGTCACCACCGACCGGGCACCGGCCTATCCGCGGGTCCTCGCGATGGCCATCTGGCAGCCGGGCATTCTCGTCAGCGCGCTCTGTCAGGCGCACCGATCGGCCAACGCAACACTGCCCACCCGAAAGCAGCTCTCACGCCCGCCGCCAGCGCTCGGCCCAGGCGCACTGGCGAGGAGTCAAAGAGTCCCCACGAGCCCTGGATCGAGGGACTGCTGTCTTGCCGGGCGGTCTCAGTTTGGGTCTCATTCACCTACGTCCAGGGGCGTCCAGGTGTGGCCATGGGTTGCCGATCAAGCATAGCTCAGCAACGTGCGCCCATAGACAGGTGCCCATAGATGTGTGAGGACTTCTTTACTGTCATCAAGGGCACGCCTGCGGCGTGCCCCCTCATCCACGCCATCGGCGCGGAGATACTGGATGAGATCATCGGCGGGTGGCTGCGCGCCCTGGCGGACGCCTGGCTGCTGGACGGGCTGCTGACCGCGATCGCGATCGACGGGAAATGGCTGCGCGGCGTCGCCGACGGCCAGGTCAAGCTGTTCGCGGCGATGCTGCACGAGGACAAGGTCATGATCGCGCAGCACCGGATCCCTGACGAGACCACCGAGACCACCCAGGTCAGGGAGCTGCTGGAGCCCGTGGACCTGGAAGGCGCGGTGGTCACCGCCGACGCCGCCCACGCGCAGCGGGAGACCGCGGAGTACATCGCTGGCAAGAAAGAGGACGGGAACCGCGGGTCGGACTACTTCCTGTTCCTCAAGGGCAACCAGCCGTCCCTGCAAAAAGCCGTCTTCGGCGCCATCCAGGAAGACGGCCCGCGCGAGCCGGACCACACGGAACTGGACTACAGCCACGGCCGGGTCATCCGCCGCTCCATCTGGGTCACCGGGCCGGGCCCGGCCCGATCGCATGCGGAGACGGAAAGTCATCGAGAGGGTCGCGAGCTTGCGCAAGGGGGGAGAGCTGCCCATAGCCGGACGGGTAGCAAGGGGCTCGCCTGCTCCGGGGCGGCAGCCTGCCGCGCCCTTTGGGCGGGAGCCCTCCGGGCACGGCGCTGCCGCCGGTCGGCTGCCTCCGCTCCCGTAGGCAGGCAGTCCCGTCCGCAACGCACCCACGATGACCACACCCGCAAGAGCTGGCCAGGCCGTCCTCCTCATGCCGGACATGCTCTCACCGCGCAAGATCACAGTAAGGGGCGCTCGCTACGCTCGCGTCTACGACGACGCTCCGCGCCGCCCTTGAGTGTGATCTTTCACGGCAAGACCCAGCGCCTATCAGGAGGACGGGGGCGGAATCAGGGGGTGGCGTCTTACTCCGGGCATGCTTGCGGGTGGCCTGCTAGCATCCCGTTCAAGAGTAGAGGGGACTGTATGGTCATCGGCGCAGGAATCATTGTGCTCATCGTGGTAGTTGTTCTGGTATTGCGCGTCATCGGCGACAAGTAATCTGCTGCATTAAATCTGACCGATGGGGTGCGCTACGGTAGGCTGCTCGGAGCCGTCCCTGCCTACAAACCAGCTCACCCGATGTCGCCGACCAACAAGGCCAGCACTGTTCTGGCCGTCAACTCCGACTTGACAGTCGGTTGACGAGCAGGATGCCATGCTTAGCCTCAATCGTTCAGGGTTCTCCGGGTGCGGTTACTGATTGTGCTGGTGCCTGTTTTAGGCGTGGTGTCTGTTTGCTGTCGGGGCGACGGCATCCGGCGGTGCCCGGTGTGCCCGGGTGCGCGCCTGCTCGACCGCGCCGGGACCGTTCTCCTTTCGCGTTGGCGGGTGGTTCGTGCTGGTCAGGCGGGTGCTGGCAGTGCGCATAGTCGCTGCCAGCAGGCAAGGAACGCGTCCTTCCATGGCCAGTCCGGGCTGATCTTCAGGAGGCGCTGGCGGGCGTGGCGGGCGAGCCGGGCGGGGATGTGCCAGATCCGGTAGCGGAGCGTGTCCGGGTCGGCTTCGCTCAGGTCGCCGTGGTCGCAGAAGCCGAGCAGGCGGGTCCAGGCGGTCAGGTCGGCGGCGATGTTCGCCCCGATGAGCCAGCCCTTGTTGACCTGCCAGGCTTTCGACGGGAGGTTCCGCGGGCCCATGGCCTTGGCGGTGCGGACGCCGCCGGTCTCGACGACGGCGTGCTCGCGGTGGGTGACGTCGATGTACTGCGGGTGGTGCCTGCCGGGCACGCCGCCGATCCCGGTGACCGGGATGTTCGTGCAGGTGATGGAGTACCGCCATCCGGTCTTCTTCTCGTAAGCGGCGAGGTTGCGCATCTGCTGGCGGGACGGCTTCACCCTGCGGGCAATCCACCGCAGCCCGCCCGGCCAGTTCCCGGCCCGGCTCATCAGGTCCGTGATCTCCGCGACGTCCTTGTCCTCCTCGATCGTGCCGTCCTGGGCGATGCCGGGCTTCCACGCGCCTGCGGGCACCTGCATGATCGCGGCCTCGTCGGCGGGGGTGATCATCCAGCCGCAGGTGAACAGCAGGATCCGGCGCGGGGAGGACAGTGACAGCAGGTGCTTTATGAGTTCGTGGCTGGCGCCGGCCCCGTCGATGCGGACGATGGTTTTCCCCCGGAACCGGGCGGGACCTGCCGGATCGCCGCGGCCGGCACCTCCCTGTGATCAGCGAACGTGTTGGACCCGGCGTTGCCGGGGCGCAGCAGCATGGCCAGGCACTCGCGAGTATTCGCGTACCACGCCCCCAATGGATGGAAGCCGTAGCCTTTCTTCCAGGTGGGAGCCGCCCCCTGCTTGTCCGAGCGGGCGGTGACCAGGGTCGCGTCCATGTCGATGACCAGCCAGCCCGTCAGCGCCTTCCCGGCGATGACCAGCCACGGGAACCCGGCCGGGGTGCTCTCGATCAGCTGCCACACGTGCGCCCGGGCTCTCGCCCGGGCCTTCGCGATCCGCTCCAGCATGGCCGCGCCGTCGGCCAGGTCCAGGGTGCGCCGTATCGTCGGGCCGCTCGGCGCTGTCCCCAGCACGGGAGCCAGGTGCGCCAGGACCGCGATATCGCTCATGCTCGTGGCCCCCAGCGCGATCGCCCCTGCCATCGACACCAGCGCGGCACCCCGGCCGAACAGCGGCGACGTCCCCGCCCTCCGCAGCGCCGCGCCCAGGCCAGCGGTCAGTCCCGCCTGGTCAGCGGCCTTGCGCAGCAGGATCGCGCCGGCGTGCCCGACCAGTCCCTCCCCGTCGCCCGTGACTTTCAGGGCATGATCCCAGCCGTTATGCTGCATGACGAAGAGCGCTCCAGTCGGCACATGCCCGCCATTCCCCGGTCAACCCGCAGCTCGATAACCCTGCGGCTGCCTCGTCTTTCCGAGATTCGCTCGGCGGCAAGGGGCGAGAGGTCGTGACGGGCGGGCCGGTGGGGTGGCTGGGTGGCGGAGGCGCGGGTGCCGCCTGTATCGCGGTTTGCGCTTGATCATCTTTGAGGGCAGCATCGGCGGTGCCTTTACACCGCCGGATGACCGGATTGTCCGCCGATGCTGCCGTCTGCGAGCCTGCCGATGCCTGCCACATGGCGGAATGTCCTGGAGGAGCTGGCGCCGGCGTTCCGGCGGCGGTCCACGCACCGGCTGTTCATGGCGCTGGCGTGCGGGATGGTCCGGGCCGGGCGGCGCACTGTGGTGGCGATGGCGGCAGCGGCGGGGATGGCGGAGCGGTTCCGGCGGGCGTGCTGGTTCTTCGCCGGCGCAGTGTGGGACGTCGATGACCTGGGCTTGGCGGTGGCCGGCCTGATCGTGAAGTACCTGGTCGCCGAGGGCGAGCCGCTGGTGGTGGCGTGCGACGGAACGTTCTTCCGGCGGTGGGGCAAGAAGGTGGCGCAGGCCCGGTGGGCCTATGACGGGTCGGCGCAGGGCGGGAAGAAGGTCGCGTCCGGCAACACCTGGGTGGTCGCGGCGGTGGTGCTGAAGCTGCCTTTTTGCTCCTCCCCGGTGGCGCTGCCGGTGCTGTTCCGGCTGTGGCGCGGCAAGGGCACCGCCTCCCAGGTGGAGCTGGCCGCCGAGATGATGAAGCTGCTGGCCGGGGCGTTCCCGGGCCGGGCCGCCTTCCACGGGGAATCCCTGGTCGTGGAGGGCACCACGTGGACGACGCGGCTGCCAGCGAACGCGGTGCTGTACGGCCCGAAGCCGCCGCGCACCGGCAAGCGCGGCCGGCCGAAGGTCAAAGGGGACCGGCTGGGCACCTGCGCGCAGATCGCGCAGGCCGCGGACTGGCAGGACGCGGTCATCCACGTCTAAGGGCAGGACACCACGGTGCAGATCGCCGCCGCCGGGGCGCTGTGGCACGGCAGCTTCAAAACCCTCCCGGGCCGCGTTGTGCTGGTCCGGGACCCCCGCTCCAGCAAGCCGTATGACCTGGGCTTGTTCACCCTGGACACCCAGGCCGGGCCCGCCGCGATCACCGAACGGTACTCCTGGCGGTGGCCCATCGAGCCGTCCAACGCGACCGGAAAGCAGCTCCCCGGAGCCGGGGACGCCTGCAACCGCGTCGAGCAGGCCGTCGAGCGCACCGTCCCGTTCGGGTTCCTCACCCAGACCCTGCTGATCGTCTGGTACGCACGCTGGGCCAACGACCCCGCCGACATCGAACGCCGGCGCCGGCTATGCCCGTGGTACACCACCAAGACCGGGCCGTCACCCGCCGACATGCTCGCCAGGTTGCGCCGCGAGTTCCTCAAGGCCCGATTTTCCGCCATCCGCCCAGACCAGGACCGCCTTGAACAAATCGGCGACTACGCCTGGACCTGCGACACCACCGCCGCCTAGCTCGGAAACACGAGCACTGCTGGACCACGCCGAAAAGCAGTGGCCCCAGCTGGGCAAAGTCGAGGTCACCTGCCGCGGCAGCTTCGCCTACGCGGCCGGTGTCCTGCCCAGCGGCGAGCAGATCCCGCTGTTCCGGCTCCGCTACGGCGGCTCCGCCCACTCGTCCGGCTTCGCGATCTACTCACCCGCCCGCGAACGCTACGAAGACGCCGTCCTGCTCACCGGATACCCCACCGGAACCCTCCAGGAAGCACTCGACACCACCTGCACCCTTCACCTCGCCGACATCAGGCACGAGCCCGACCCCGAACCCCCAACGAACTTACGGAGCTAGCCACTAAGCGAAGAGCGCGTTGTTGCCGGGGATGAGCTGCTTGTACGCGACGCGCATGCCCCTGAACCCAGCGTTGAGCGCGCTGATGCTCATCTGTGTCGGCCCGTGGCCGTCACCGTGCGAGACCACCAGCGGGTCGGTGAACTTGACGCCACCCTGCAGGAACATCGCGACATGCTGCGTCGCGCCCTCGGTGCCGTAGACCACCAGGTCGCCGCGCCAGGTCTGGTTGAGCGCGATCGAGTTCAGCTGGACGTCGATCGAGTCGCTGTTGCCGTAGTCGTTGAATCCGTAGCCGTTGGGGTCGGGCGCCTGTGACCACTGGCACATCAGCGTGACGAAAGTCGAGCAGTCGCAGGCGAAGCCCGCGGGGATCTGCCGGTGGGGCGCGAGCACCATGGGGCGCTTCTCGACATAGCCAAACTTGGCCTTATTCTTAACCGCCCACTTCAGATTGGATACGAGCGCGGCGCGGACCTCGTTGACGATGTTCGGATCCGCTTTCGGCGGCGCTGCCGTTCCCGTTGTCATTACAATTCCCCCTTTTAGATACGCGATTACTCGCCCCCGACATGATCGTACTCTTTGCCCGGCGTATTCACGGCCAAGCTGGCCAGTTGCCAGAAATCGCGCCCGTTGCGGAGCGCGTCACACACACATTTGCCGCACAATGTCTACCCGAACGAGAATCACGGCGAGTATGCAATGAGACTTATTCATAAGGCGCACTGATGGAGGCTGGCCAGGCCCGGGTCAGGCCCGGGTCAGGCCCGGGTGGCTTGCGACATGAGCATTCGGGTGGTTATCGCTGCTTACAGCCGGGGACTTGGCTGCCGGGGTGCGGCAGCCAAGTCCGGGCCGGGTCACTTCTGGAGGACGGCCTCGATCTCCAGGCTGATCGACACCTTGTCGCCGACGACGACGCCACCGCCGTCCATCGGAAGGCAGTGTTGCGTTGACCGATCGCAGTCGGCGGGAGACTGGTTCGGTGACGTCGTCCGGGAGGTCCTCAGTGTTCGGCGGCTTCCGGTTTCCGCGGGAGGTGATCGGGGTCGCCGTCCGCTGGTACCTCCGGTACGGGCTGTCCTACCGCGATCTTGAGGAACTGCTGGCGGAGCGCGGCGTCACCGTCGATCACGTCACTATCTGCCGATGGGTGCAGCGCTTCACGGCCGAGTTCATCGAGGTCGCCCGGCCGTGCCGCCACGTTCCCGGGGACCGGTGGTTCGCCGACGAGACGTACGTCAAGGTCGCCGGACGGTGGACCTATCTCTACCGGGCGATCGACCAGTACGGCCAGGTCATTGACGTGCTGCTGTCCCAGCGGCGCGACCTGGCCGCCGCCCGGCGGTTCTTCACCCGCGCTCTGCGCGCCGGCACGATCCCGGCCGAGGTCACCACCGACCGCGCCCCGGCCTATCCGCGGGTCCTCGACGAGCTGATCCCCTCAGCCCTGCATACCGTCGAGCGCTATGCGAACAACCCGGTCGAAGCAGATCACGGGCGGCTGAAAGCGCGGCTCCGGCCGATGCGCGGCCTGAAGCGCCACCGGTCTGTGCGGACCCTGGCCGCCGGGCATGCCTTCGTCCAGAACCTCCGCCGCGGCCACTACGAACTCGCCACCGACGTCCCCGCCCGCCACCGGATCCGCGCAGCATTCGACCAGCTTGCGATGGTCATCTGACAGCTGGTCATTCTCGTCGGCGCGCTCTGCCATGCGCACCGATCGGCCAATGCAACACTGCCTCGGTCGATTGGTCCTCTGCCGGGAGTCAGGCGTCCAGGGCGACGGCGCGGCCGGTGAGGTACCGCCGTTCGGGGATGCTGGCCGTGCGCCGTGCGGCGTTCAGGTAGTCGGACGCGGCGCCGTTGTGATCGCCAGCGAGTTCCCTGAGATGTGCCCGGGTGGCCAGGAGCCGGTGGTTGCGAGCCATCCGGCTGTCGGACTTCAGGGAGGCGACCAGATCCAGCCCTGCCTGGGGTCCGTGCACCATCGCGACCGCGACGGCCCGGTTCAGCGTCGTCATCGGATTCGGGGCGGCCTTCTCCAGCAGGTCGTACAGGCCGAGGATCTGCGGCCAGTCGGTGTCGGCCATCGTGGATGCTTCGTCGTGCACCGCCGCGATCGCCGCCTGCAGTTGGTAGGGCCCGACCGCGCCGCGGGGCAGCGTCTCGGAGATCAGGGCGACGCCCTCGGCGATCGAGGCCCGCGTCCAGCGTGTGCGGTCCTGCTCGGCCAGCGGGACCAGTGCGCGGTCGGGCAGTGCGCGGGCGGGGCGCCGGGCGTCGGTCAGCAGCATCAGGGCCAGGAGGCCGGCCGTTTCGCCGTCCTCGGGCAGCAGCCGGCGCAGCAGGCGGGTGAGGCGGATGGCCTCGTCCGAGAGGCTCGGCGCGGTCAGGTCCTCGCCCGAGGAGGCGGTGTAACCCTCATTGAAGATCAGGTAGAGGACGTGCTGTACCGCGCGCAGGCGTTCGCGGGCCTGGCCTTCCGGCATCTCGAACCGTATCCCGCCGGACTTGATCGTCGCCTTCGCGCGGCTGATGCGCTGCGCCATCGTCGCCTCGGGGACGAGGAACGCCGCGGCGATCTGCGCCGTCGTCAATCCGCCCACGGCGCGCAGCGTCAGCGCGATCTGGCTGGGCACGGACAGCGACGGGTGGCAGCACAGGAACAGCAGTTTCAGCGAGTCGTCACGGTCGGCCGCCACCTCGCCGGGGTCCGCGATCGAGTCCGCGGGACGGCCGAGCAGTTCAGAGTGCGGCGTCGCGGCGAAGATGACGTCCTCGCGCTGGCGCCGCGAACTGTCGCTGCGGGACTCGTCGATCAGGACGCGGGACGCGACCGTCAGCAGCCAGCCGCGCGGGCTCTGCGGGATCCCGTCCTCGGGCCAGTGCTGCGCGGCCTTGAGCAGCGCCTCCTGGGTGGCGTCCTCGCAGGCGCCGAACTGGCCGTAGCGGCCCGTGAGCGTGCCGAGGACCTGTGGCGCCAGCTCGCGCAGCAGGTCCTCGGCGCGTCGCCGGATTCCATCCGTCACCGGTTCGGCCTTGGGCCTCAGGCGTCGCTCGCGGACTCGTGCAGGATCGGCCAGACCTCGGTCGGGTTCTGGTCCGCCCACGGCATCTCCGCGGCGAGCTCGTAAGCCCGCTCCTCGCTCTCGACATCGACGAGGTAGAAGGAGGCCATGTACTCCTTCGTCTCCAGGTAGGGGCCGTCGCTGACGGCCGGGACCCCGTCCTTGCGCGTCACCAGCTTCGCGGCCGCGGCGTCGGCCAGCCCGTACCCGCCGAGCAGTTCCCCGGTCGCCGTGTACTTCTTGTTGTAGGCGTCCTGCTTGGCGATCTCGCGCGGCCAGTCCTCGGCCGGGATGCTGGACCACTTCTCCTGGTTGCCGTAGATCATGAGCAGGTACTTCATCGCGGTTCCTCTCTCCGGTAGATCACAGCCCGACGGGCCACCGTCAGCACGCCCGGTCGGCGCGCTCTCACCGGAGGAACGGAGCCGCCTCCACGTTCTCGACATGCCCGCACCGGACCTTCCTACCCGATCGCAGCAGCCGGTGTCGAGAAACGCCGATCGGCCCCGTTCCCCCCTTGAGAAGGCACCATCGGAGAATCCAGGAGGACATCATGTCCAGCACGGCCGCTTCCACGCATACGTCCGCCGCGTCGTTCCTGGCGTGCCGCCCCGTCTGGCAGGTCAGCTACGTGTCCGGCCTCGCCGCCAGCGTCGCCGTCGAGACGTGGGGACTGGCCGCCCGAGCCGCCGGCGTGCCGATGAGGGCCGCCGGCCTCGGCTCGCACCACGCGACGCCGATCACTGCCGGCATGTTCGCGATGGGGACGATGGTCGTCACGTTCTGGTTCACGTTCGCCGTCATCCTGGTGGCCCGTTTCGCGAAGAACCCCAAGCGCACCTACCTCCATACGGCGCTGCCGCTGCTCGCCCTCTCCCTCGCCGTGCCGCTCACAGCAGCGGACACGGCGATCTCGACCAAGCTCACGCTCGCCGTCGCACACCTGATCGCCGGTGCGATCATCATTCCGACGGTCGCGAGGCGGCTATCGCGACCGCGGTGAGTAGCGCGGTTCATCCAACCAGCCCAGCCCGGCAACAGCTGCCCAATCCACCCGATCAGAATCAACCAGCGCAGATCATCCATTCGGTCGCGGCAACGACGCCAATTCCGGAAGCCAACTTGTCGCCCATAACGGCGGCTATCTGAAGACCGTTTGGACGAAGCCCAGGTGAGGGGGCGGTTCTGCGTCGTGGACATGTCGCTGACGAAGGTCGCGTACGAGAAACAAACCCGAAAAGCGGCACCGACAAGGGGTCGGCGCAGGTCACGTGGGTGGCACCCCGTCGGCTGCGTCGTGGACACTGCTCCAGATAACTTGTCCACGACGCAGCTCAAAGCTCAGGTCAGCTACATCGTGGACACCCGAAAACGCACTTGAGATAACGGCGGCTCGGCGCGACTAGACGCGGAGACCCCGCCACGCTCGGTCACCCGGTTGCGATGTCCGTGCCAGCACGCCCGGGTGGTCAGCCGACCGGGGTTGTCCTGACCGGTCCGACGTCGCCGCGGCACAGGTCACCCTGCTTGGTCCGCTGCGTCCTGCAGGGCGGATAGCTGCTGCTGAGTACGTAGCCCGCGTCGACCGGGGTTTGCATCGGCGGGTTGGTCAGGAAAGTCCCGTCGCGGCCGCGCAGTGCCAGCACGAGCGCCCCGGTCGTCTCGCCCACATTCGCCTCCTCCAGGGTGCGCCCGGCAAGCCTGGAGCCGCCACGTACTGGTACCTCCTCCAACCGGAACTCCAGGCTCCCGTCATGCATCACGACATCCAGGAATTCCACCACGTTGGGCTGCAACGCGGCCGCCGCGATTCGCTGGCCACCGATCCGCTGCGGATTCACGACCCGGGTTGCACCCGCACGCAGCAGTTTCGGCTCTGACGCCTCGGTGCGGGCACGGGCGACGATGATCAGGTCAGGACGCAGCGCCCGGGCGGACAACGTCACGTAGACGTTCTCCGCGTCGGTGTTGATCGCGGTGACCAGGGCCCTGGCCCGCATGATGCCCGCTTTGCGCAGCATCTCGTCGTCGGTTACATCCCCGGTGAGCGCGGGATAGGTGACCTCCGCCACCCGCGCCGGGTCCAGGTCGATCACCACGACCGCAGCGCCCTGCCCGGCCAGGTAGCCAGCGACCGCGCGGCCCACCCGGCCCCACCCGCAGACGATAGTGTGCCCGCTCATCCGGGCTATGCTGCGTTCCATCCGGCGCCTTTCGAAGTGCTGGTGCAGATGACCCTCCACCAGCGATTCCAATACCACGCCAAAGGCGTACAGCGCCGTGCCCACCCCCACGACGATCAGCGTGATCGTGAAGATCTTCCCCGCCACGCCCAGCGGATGGACCTCGCGGAACCCCACCGTGGTAATCGTCGTGACCGTCTGGTAGACGGCGTCGAGCAGGCTGAATCCGAGCACGAGGTAGCCGATGCTGCCAGCGACCACGACCCCGAGGACTGCCAGCAAGGCTAGCTGGATACGCCGTACATGGTTCACCAGGCAATTGTGTCCCGACCCGGCGGCGAAGGTTGTCACCCTCGATCGGCTCTGCCTAACGAAAGCGACTGCGCTTAGGCCGTCCTGGGCACGAGAGAACCGGGCGGAACAAGATCAGAATTACAAACCTCTCCATGGTTTCTGGGAACCAGGGCTGGGCCGGCCGCAACATATCGACCTGATCTGGGCACAGCCACCGGCCCAACCCCGGGCGGGCACTGCCGTACCTAACGGCGGGTCGGCGAGCGTTCTCCGCACCTCACCCTGTCACTTAGCGTGATGTTGTCCGCCCACGAAGTCCGAGGCCGGTTTCGATCAGCGCGTGTGTGAACGATCTGCTGGAGGTTGCAGGCCGAGGTGCTTGCCGTCTTCGACCACGGCCGCCGGTCGCCACGTCACGCTTGGCCGGACGCGCTATATGCGGCAGATGCGGGCGTTGCGGGGCTCAGCCGATGCGCTCGGCCAGCGAGACGATGATCCCTTCCGGCCTCCGGACGTAGGCCATCCGCCAAGCGCCCTCGTACTCGCCGATGCCACCGACCAGTCCATAGCCCTCGGTAGCTGCCCAATCGACAGCCCCTGCAGGTCGTTGACCTCGAAGGCCACGTTGCGCAATCCCAGCTCGTTGGCCATTCCGTGCCGGTGAGCCCGGCACGGAGCCGGGTCGCACGAAGCTCGAGAGCGCCAGGCGGGTGCCATCGTCGGGCGGCTTCAGCATGACGATCTCGGTGCGGGAGCCGGGAATGCCGCAGACCGTGTCCAAGAACTCGCCCTCGACGAACGTCCTGCCCTCGACCTCCAGGCCCAGCGCCACGAAGAAGGCGGTCACGACGTCGAGATCTGCGACCGTGACGCCGACGTGGTCGAAGCGTCGTACATGTGACATAGGCCCGTCCTCCTGTCGTCGTATCGACCGTGCGTCCGCCACGGTAGGCGTTCTCAGTACCTCTCGTTGTGGGGCCTCCGCAAACGCACACCATCAGCGGCATGTGCGGCATGTGCGGACACTCATCGTGCATGGTGGCGATGCATGATTCAGCCTGTTGCACAAAGGGTTCGAGTACCGGCTCGACCCCTATATGTAGGGGCCTTCTGGTCCCAGCAGCTCTACATCTTCAGGCGCCGGAGCGCAGACATGGGTTTGTGCGACAGGCTGGATTATGCGGGCTGGTCAACCGATCGCCAACCGAAGTTGGCTGGCACCCTTGCCGATGAGGCGAAGCTTTCCGCTTGATAACCGCACACCGTACATTGAAGCTTATTCAAAATTCAGTTTAAAGAGGTACAGCCCTATGGCGGCGCGATAAGACGTGCCGTACGTACGGAGTGGTCGCCGGTAATCGGTGTGGAGAATGCGCCAGGATTTGAGATGCGCGATTGCGCGCTCAACAGGAGCGCGTAGCCTGCTTACATCGGCATTGAATTTCTTCTGCCAGTAAGCAACTGCCCGCCTGCGGCTTCTTGAACGGGGTAATGAAGCCCGAGCCCTGGTAGCCCTTGTCGCCGATGCCGCTGAAAGCAGCCGCCATGATGTCAGCGGTTTCGGTCTCAGCAAGCGCTGTCATGTCATGGTTATTGCCGGTGACTGGCTCCGAAACGAATAGGAGATCACCCCGCAGGCTCGCGATAGCCTGGCCGTTGAAACCTGTTGTCTTGTGCTTTCCCGACCAGAGTTCGGGTGTGTCGCGCAGGACCAGGTGGGCGCCAGGAAGCCGTCTACCAGCACCGTCTGCTCTCGCGCGACGGCTTCCCGCTTGCTCCGCGGTCGGCCTGTCCTCTCGGTGAAGGCATCGATGAGCGGCGTGATTTTCTTGACGATGTGGGAGATTACGGGCTGCGACGTGTCGAAGATTTCCGCCCAGACTCTCTGGATGATGTTCTGCCGCATGTAGCGGATGCTACGACGGCGGCTTCCGCAAGGTAAGGTCTTTCGGGCGCCCGATTCCTTTATCCCAGGGCTCGTGGAGCTGTTCTTCGATGCGCCACACAAGTTCGTCGAGTTGCTCTGAGTCAAGGCCTGATATACGATCGTAACGCAACGGCTTCTCCGTTCCGTGAAAGTTTTGTTAACACTCCTTTCTATCGGGCGGAGAAGCCGTTGCCCGGCAGACGCGCCGGAGCGGAGAATGTTGACTTGATTACGATTTCTATGATGCGAGAGCCGAGATTAACAGAGGAGTTTTAAATAATCTTTACTCGTTGGCCTCCGCAAACGCACACCACAGCGGCATGTGCGGCATGGCGACACCATCGTGCATGGTGGCGATGCATGATCAGCCTGTTGCACAAAGGGTTAGAGAAGGCCGACCCCTGATATGTAGGGGCCTTCTGGTCCCAGCAGCTCTACATCTTCAGGCGCCGGAGCGCAGACATGGGTTTGTGCGACAGGCTGGATTATGCGGGCTGGTTCACCGATCGCCAACCGAAGTTGGCTGGCACCCTTGCCGATGAGGCGAAGCTTTCCGCTTGATAACCGCACACCGTACATTGATCACTCCGTCACGCACCGCACCCTGGGGTTGCCCGCTTTGACGGACGCGGCTGATGGCTTGTCAGACTACTTGCCCGAGATCCGGACTGTCGCGATCACTGGATCCTTGATCCGGAATAGTGTGAAATCGTCGATGCTGGCGCTGCTGGTCATGAGGCTCACCTCCCTTGGTGAGGCCTGGAAGCCAGTGACAAGCCAAGTGACTGCGCAGCCAGACTCTCGCGGCCAGCGCCGGACCCAGCCAGACACGGCGTTCGGCCTGATGTGCGGGTACCAGACTTTCCGGGATCCGGGCAGACGAAATTGGCCGGCAGGTCTCCTTCACCACGATGCGCCGCGCCGCCACCACCTCGATGCGCCAGTCCCTGGTCACCGCCACCACCAGCCTCGCCGCCCTGGCCGCCCTCACCGGGGCCACCACCCAGACCGCGCTGCACACCCTCACCGTCACCGGCCGGCACCGGCACTCCGAACGCAAGCAGAAGTCCCGTCCGGCCTTCGGCCACACCCCCGTCACCAAGACCACCCACACCGGCCCGGTGAACATCACCAGGTTCCAGCCCGCCCACGACAGCGCCTAGCCGCTGACCAGCAAAACAGCGACCCGGAAGGAGGAACAGCCCCGCCCGCCGGGGCTGCGGCCAGTGGAACCGCACGCCCGCCCGAGCGTCATCGGGCTGCACCGATGCCCGGAACCGCTCACGGCCACCCTCAAACCAGACACAAAGACCGATACGGAACCAAGAAGCACGAACCCGCCAGGAAGGTACTAACACCTAAAGATTTTATGGGCGCTGGCGCGGCCCGGCTGGGGGCCATTCACGTATCAGTCCTTGGTGTTGGGTCGTGACCCGGCATGACGTCCAGATCACCAAGGTGCCAGTCCTCCCCTAGCCCTCGAAGCCGGTAGTTGTGTCGGTTACGATAGCCCGCGGAATGCGTCGCTGGAGCCGGATGAGGCGTTGACCGCTTCGGTGTGGCCGTTGATCGCTCCGCCGGTGTAGGAGTAGCCGAGAAACGCGGTGTTCGGCTGCCGCATAGTCATCCCGAGGCGGGCGACTTTGGGGATGAGCCACGTCGCGAACGAGGCCAGGGCTTGTCGGCGATGACTCGTCTGTGGGCATAGCTGTTCTTGATGGTAAGCCAAGGAACCTGTTGGGCAATCGGAGGAGACCTCCACCTCAAGATTCGCTCGTCGGCGACCCACACCGATTCGAGTCCGCCCGCTGCCCGATCGGCAAGGTTGTTCTTGCCGGCGCGATGGATATTCCGGATTCGACAGAGCGGGTCCTTCTTGCGGCACCGGTGGCCATGGAACTCCTGCTGCACTCGGCGCCTGACGTCTTCGACGACCTTGCTCGCCAAATTGACGATGTGGAAGACGCCCAGGACCGGCTGGCATCCTCGAGCCCGAACGGCCGGGAACAGGTCCAGCAGTCGCGCCCAGACGCTCCCGTGCTCATCACGGGTCAGGTTGACCATCCCGGTCAGCTCTTCCGGGCCGCGGCCGCCGTCGCCCGATGACGCCCGATGATGCCCGCGTCATCCAAGAGTAGCGCTGGGCGGAGCGGTGCATCGCACTCAGGATGTCGCGAGACTGGCGGTCGCATCACAGCATCATGGCTGGGTTCGGCCGTAACCGTTGGTAGGCGAAAGGCCGCACCCGCACATCGGCAGACCCGGTAAAGGCGCTGGGAGGCGGTGGGCTGTTGACCTTGTCAGGCGGCGTGGGGCGCGAGTTGGACGATGAGGTCGGCGTCGAGGGCTGCGCTGATTCGTTCCAGGAGCGGGATCGTGGGTACGACGCCGCCGGCTTCCAGGCGTGAGAGGGCAGGCTGGGTCATGTCAGCGCGGGCTGCGAGTTCGACTTGGGACAGTCCTAGGGCCAGGCGGCGTTCACGGACCGCCTGGCCGATGAGGAACGCCCGGCGGGCTTCGGCGTACCCCTCCCGGTACTCGTCGCTGTCACGGCGCCCGGCAGCGAATTCCTCGTAAGAGGAGTGCCGTTCGGTCATGTCAGTTCACCTCCCGGTCGAACACCTGGTGAGCGGTGCCGTGTTCGGCTTCGCAGATCTTCTGGGCATGCAAGGCACGAGCTACCTCAGCAGTCTCGGCGCTGCGGGTCTTGGAGAACACCGTCAGTAAGATCACCCGCCGGCCCGGTGCCAGCCAGTAGGTGACCCTCGTCTGCTGGCGTAACAGGTGGAACCTCAGTTCCCTGACCTTCCCGCCCAGGTGGCGGGCGTAAGGCTCGCCAAGATCCTCGGCGTGTTGAGCAAGCAGGCCGACGAGGAAGTCAACGCGGCCGAAGTCGCGGTGGCTCAGCCCGGCCAGCCAGGACCGCACTTCCGGTTCGATCTCAACCTCGTACAACCCTGCCATGCATCCAATGCTATATGTATCGGATGCTATAGACAAGCGGGCGGTCAGGTGCCGGAGGCCATGTAAGCGGCGAGGATGTAGTTCGGGTGACGGTCGAGGTTCTTGCGGGCCCGGTCGTACCGCATCGTGTGCGCGGGTCGGCGTGGCGGGCGGCGATCTGGACATCCCGGAGGTCCACGCCAGCATCCAGCATGGTCGTTACTCGTATGGCGGAGCATATGCGGGTGCGGCCTGGCGATCCGCACGCCCGCTGTCTCGGCGAGTCGTCTGAGGCGGCGGGTGGCGGCGTGGCGGTCCATCCGGGCGCCGCGGCTGTTGAGCAGGATCGGCCCGCGGGCGCGGGTGCCGACTGCCCGGTCGATGGCCCGCCCGACCGCTGGCGGCAGCGGGACCAGGACGACCTTGGTGCCTTTGCCGCACACGCGCAGCACCCGGTGGCCGTGTTCTTCGCCGAGGTCGGCGATGTCGGCCCCGGTGGCTTCGAAGATCCGCAAGCCGAGCAGGCCGAGCATGGCCACCAGCGCGAAGTCGCACGGATTCGACGATTCCCGGGCGGCGGTGAGCAACGCCTCGAACTGCAAGTGGGTGAATCCCAGGGTCGGTGACTCCGGCGGGACGGAGGGCCGGCGGACGTGCTCAGCGGGTGAGTGTTCCAGCAGGCCATCGATGACGCAGGTCCGGTAGAACCCGGCGGTGACCGAGAACCGCCGTGACACCGTCGAGGGCTTGAAACGCCGGATCTCCTGCATCCACCGGATATACAGCTCCAGGTGCGGACGGCACGCGGTCAGCGGATCCAGGCCACGTTCTGCGCACCAGGCCAGGTAGCAGCGCAAGTCGGACTCGGTGTGGTAGCGGGAGGCGCCCTTGAAACGGGCCAGGTAGGCAGCCACCGCCAGCCGCAGCTGATCAGTGAACAGCACCGGGC
This sequence comes from uncultured Actinomycetes bacterium, assembly GCA_963829725.1. GTDB lineage: Bacteria > Actinomycetota > Actinomycetes > Streptosporangiales > Streptosporangiaceae > RYN-230. The sequence continues at coordinate 123,985 of CAWHJW010000011.1, forward strand.
GATCGGACGGGACGGACGGCAACTCGGTGAAGTTCCTCGTGCCCAGACACTGCGCCGGCATCCCTCCGCCGCAAAGCTCTGAACGTACCAGGCGCGGCAGAGGCGCGCGTTGTCGCCGCTGAGAAGCTATGAATAATCATGCAGGCAGTTCGTGTGCCTGCGGTGCCGCTATCCGCGGCGGGTTTGCGCTGCTTTCTAGGGCTCTCTAGGCGCACGGAGCAGCGTGAATCAGCCTCAGGCGCCGGGTCGTCGGAGCCTGAGGGGTGGTGGACCTAGCGGACGTGAACCCCCGTCAGCGCCCGTGGGGAAGACCCGTCAGCCAAGCTGCCCCGGTCAGGCCGCCCGATGGCTGGCCTGGTTTCCTTCCCGGGCGTTCGCTGCCCGTGTGGACTGCCAGATGACAACGCTGAACCCGATGACCGAGACCACCAGCCCAGACATGCTGATCCAGTCTCTCACCGTCATCGCCGGCTCCTGCGTTGTGAACCGGGAGAAAGACAAGGGGAGGGCTACATTGGTCCTGTTCCTCGGGGACACAACCAGTGGTGCCGAACGTGATCTTGGTGCCGGGGCGGTGTTCGCGGTTGGCCATCTCCCAACCTCCCATCTGCGGCACACCGCCGCAATGAGCCTCCTGCATGCCGGCGTCAACATCACCGTGATCGCGCTCTGGCTAGGGCCACGAACGAGCGGAAACAGCCCAGATTTACATCCACGCCGACTAGACGATCAAACAGCGAGCCCTCGACCGGACCACACCTCCCGGCATCCGCCCGGGCCGCTACCGCCCGCCCGACCACCTGCTCGCCTTCCTTGAACAGCTGAGCTGACAACCCTCCGGATTATGCCGGGGTTTTCACCCCGGCCACCGCCAGTCCCCAGGCCGCCCCATCCGGCCTCGGCATAATCCGGGCCTCGGCATAACGGATCGACCTGGTGGGGGCGCGGACCGCGGAGAAGAACCGGGCCGAGAAGCTGCTGGAGGACGCTGGCATCAAGCTGTCGGTGGTGGCCTCGGACATTTTCGGGGTCTCCGGGCGGGCGATGATGGCTGCCCTGATCGCCGGGGAGCGCAGCCCGGTGGTGCTGGCGCAGCTGGCCCGGACCCGGATGCGGACCCGGATCCCGGCGCTGCAGGAGGCGTTCACCGGGCACTTCACCGATCATCACGCGTTCCTGCTGGGCAAGATGCTTGCCCGCGTCAACGCGATCAACGCTGACATCGCCGAGCTGGACGCCCGGATCGAGGAGATGATCACCCCTTTCGCGGAGGCGGCAGCCCGGCTGGATGAGATCCCCGGCATCGGCCGCATCGCCGCCGCGATCATCATCGCCGAGATCGGCACCGACATGACCCGGTTCCCCACCGCCGGGCACCTGGCCTCCTGGGCGAAGCTCGCACCCGGGGTGAAGGAGTCCGCCGGGAAGAAGAAAGGCAGCGGCTCCACCGGGCACGGCAACCCCTACCTGGCCCGGGTCCTCGGCGAAGCTGCCGTGAGTGCGGCCAGGACCGACGCCTTCCTCGGCGAGCGCTACCGGCGGATCGCCCGCCGCCGCGGCGGCAAGAAAGCCATCGTCGCCGTGGGACGCTCCATCCTCGTCATCATCTGGCACCTGCTGTCTGACCCCGACGCGCACTACACCGACCTGGGCAGCGACTTCTACGCCCAGCGCATCGACCCCGAGCGCCGCAAGCGCACCCACGTCCACCAGCTCGAAGCCCTCGGCTACAAAGTCACCCTCGAACCCGCCGCCTGACCAGCCGCTTCACCCGAGCCCGGCTCCGCTACGCTACACCGGGCGCTGCCGCACGCCCGGTAACTCACCCATTTTCGGATTAGACGGCTGTGATGAGGATGACCTGTACGCGGCGATGGACTGGCTGGCCGCCCGGCAGGACCGCATCGAGGACGCGCTCGCGGGGCGGCACCTGGCCGGGGGAACCCTGGTCCTCTACGACGTGTCCAGTGCCGCGTTCGAGGGGCGGACCTGCCCGCTAGGCGCCATCGGCCACCCCAAGGACGGGGTGTGGGGCCGGCTGCAGATCGTCTACGGCCTGCTCACCAGCAAGGAGGGCGTCCCGGTCGCCGTCGAGGTGTTCGAGGGCAACACCGGTGACCCGAAGACGGTGGCCAGCCAGGTGGCCAAGGTCGGGGACCGGTTCGGCCTGGCCCGGGTGGTCCTGGCCGGGGACCGGGGGATGCTGACCGCCGCGCGGCTGCGCGAGGACGTGGGCCCCGCCGGGCTGGACTGGATCACCGCCCTGCGCGCCCCGCAGGTCAAGGCACTGGTCCGCGACGGCGCGCTGCAGCTGTCCCTGTTCGATGAGACAGACCTGGCCGAGATCACTCACCCGGACTACCCCGGTGAGCGGCTGGTGGCCTGCAAGAACCCTTTCCTGGACGCCGAGCGGGCCCGCAATCACTGCTCGCCGCCACCGAGGCGGACCTGGCCACGATCGCCGCCGCGGTCGCGCGGGACCGGCGGCCGCTGCGCGGCCAGGACGCGATCGCGGTCCGCGCGGACCGGGTGCTGCGCCGCCGCAAGGTCGCCGGGCACTTCACCACCAGCATCAGCGACGACCACTTCAGCTACGCCCGCGACCAGGACTCCATCACCACCGAAACCGCTCTCGATGGCATCTACGTGCTGCGCACCACCGTCACCGGCAGCGACCTGGGCAGCGGCGAGGTGGTCGCCTCCTACAAGGCGCTCGCCCAGGTCGAGCGGGCGTTCCGCGCCTTCAACACCGACCTGGACATCCGGCCCATCCGCCACCGCACCGAACAAAGGGTCCGGGCGCACGTGTTCTTGCGGATGATCTCCTACTACATCACCTGGCACATGCACGCCCGCCTCGCGCCGCTCCTGTTCACCGACGACGACAAGCCTGCCGCCCAGGGCGCCCGCCGACCCCGCCCTCCCCGCCTTCCATCTCGTCACCACACCCACCCCGCTGCAGCGCCAGGCCCTCGACCTGCTCAGCGTCAGCCACCGCCTCGGGGTCGTGTAGTCAGAAGCCACCCCAGCACCACACCAAAAGGCCAGGTAAACGGCCATGCACGCGGATCACCGGAGGGAACTTCGGGTTAGATCAACGCGACCTTGGTGCACGTGGGGGGCCACGTGAGGGGCACGGAGTTGGCTGCGGGCATTAGCGTCACCTCCCCGGGCCGCGAAGAGTTGGCCTGTCACAGCTCGCATAGGCCCCCACGAACCCTGGGACCGTCTGTCTTGCCCAGTCACCAGGCAAGCTACGTTCCGGGAGTCACAGATCAGCCCGACTTACTACACTCTCCTAACATGAGCAAGCGTCGGAGGTACTGGTCGAGGGCCGTACCGACTGTGGCCTGGTCCTCGATCCGTGCGTTCGGAGGCGGAATTGCCACGCAGGAACTGCTCGCCTCCCTTCCCTCCTGGCAGCCAGTTCGCTGGAGCCGCAGGGTATTTCTGCAGCGTCGTTTGCGTTCGTGCGGTTCGGAGTTGGACGTTTATCAAGGTGCTATCTTTGAATTTCCAGAGCGCATCGACCTCGGGGACCGAGTACTTGTGAATCGTGGCACGCTAATAACGGCACGTTCGGACGTTCATATAGGCGACGACGTTCTCATCGGACCGTATGTGGTTATCAACAGTGGTGATCACAATTACTCCGATCCAACTCAGCCGATCGGGAACCAGGGCCATAGAGCCGGTCCGATCACCATTGGCAATGATGTTTGGCTGGGTGCGCACTGTGTGATACTTCGCGATGTCAAAATCGGAGACGGTGCCGTAGTGGCCGCAGGCGCAGTTGTTATCGATGATGTCCCGCCGAACACGCTTGTCGCGGGTGTACCGGCCGTACCGAAGAAGTTGCGGGGGGCGGAATGAGACGACAGCGCCTCTTCATCGCGGCACAACCATCGAGGTAGACCTGGATGGTACAGGATCGAGTGCCCGCCGGCGGTGTGCTGCGGGTGCGGCGCGGGCCTGGCGTCCGCACCGGTGACGGCGCAGCGCCGCCACCAGGTCACCGATATCGCCCCGGCGCCGGCGCCGAAGGTCACCGAGTACGTGGCGCAGGCGGAGGAATGCGCGGGCTGCGGCACGGTCAGCGTCGGGGAGCTGCCCGCGCACGTGCGGGCGCGGGCCAGCTACGGGCCGGAGACCTGCGCCCGGGCCGCGAACCTGGTCAGCGGCCACCACATCCCCATCTACCGGGCCACCTTGGTGATGTGCCAGCTCGCCGGCATCAAGGTATCGAGCGGGTGGATGGCCGGAGTGCGCGGCAAGGCCGCGGCCCTGGTGGAAGTATCCGGGTTCATGGAGCGTATCCAGGCGCTGCTGAAGACCGCCCCGGCGGTGCACGCTGATGATGAGACCCCGGCCCGCGCCGCAGCACGGTCGCGTATCTGCGGCGCATCGGTTCTGGACGTTATCCGGGGTGAGTGCCAAGCTCATTGTGGCGGCGCATGTCTCACCTGCCGATCTGAGCCAGTCCCGGGCCGAGGCTAGACGGATGCGGGCCCGGCTGAGCGCCGCTGCTCACGGGCTGGCAAGTCATCAAGGGAGAGTGTCATGAGCGTTTACAGGGTGACCGAGGTCATCGGGGCAAGCGGCACTTCATGGGAGGACGCGGCCGCGCAGGCGATCAGGACTGCAGCTGGGACAATCCGCGATCTTCGAGTGGCGGAGGTCGTGAAGCAGGACATTGCCCTGGACGAGGCCGGAGCGATCACCTACCGCACCAAGCTCCAGCTCTCGTTCAAGTACGAACCCGAGCGCTGAGCTCTGGTCGGCTTCCGTTACTTGCCGGTTGGTGCGCCAGTTCTCAAGCTAATTCCTCCCGTCCATGCCCGGACGGCTCGTATCCAGTACGAGCACCTCCCGGTGGGAGCGGCTCCGCCACAGGGAGTCGTTCGCGTTCAGCGCGGTGCGAACGACCCACGCCTTCGGCGCCGGGTGCTGCTGACCGTGCGCCACGACGCCCAGGCCCGGGCGAGGGCCTCGGCGACGAGATCCTGCGCCGTGTCCACGTCAGCGACGCTGACCGCCACGGTGAACAGGCACTCATCCATCGATCTGCGGGTAGAACTCCGCGAAAACCAGGTGCCGGGTCCCCCCCACACACACACTCAACGATTTGCCGTCCCGCGCCGGTTTACCTGGCCCAGACGGCCGGCTGAGCGATGAGTCCAGCGGCCAGCCAGCGTCAAAAGGTCGGCGGCCTGTGATAGTCACGAGGACGGGCGCCAGCAGGCCGGGCCGGATCACGGCCAGGCCGGAGGCCGGCTGACCGGTGGTCAGCCCACAAGGGAAAGGAATGCTGATGAGCGGCGTGCGGGTCTTGGTCGGTACGCGCAAGGGTGCGTTCGTCCTGAGTTCAGACGGCAGGCGTGAGCGGTGGGATATCAGCGGGCCCCACTTCCCAGGCTGGGAGATCTACCACGTCAAGGGATCACCCGCTGACCCGGACCGGCTGTACGCGTCGCAGTGCAGTGGCTGGTTCGGCCAGGTCATCCAGCGCTCTGACGACGGCGGCGCGACCTGGGCGCCGGTGGGCAACGAATTCCGCTATGACGGCGTCCCCGGGACGCACCAGTGGTACGACGGCACGCCGCACCCGTGGGAATTCGCGCGGGTCTGGCATCTCGAACCGTCACTCAGTGACCCGGATACCGTCTACGCCGGGGTGGAGGACGCTGGCCTGTTCCGGTCGGCCGACGGGGGGAATTCCTGGCAGGAGCTGCCGGGGTTGCGCGGCCACGGTTCGGGCCCGTCCTGGCAGCCGGGGGCGGGCGGGATGTGCCTGCACACGATCATGCTGGACGCCAGCGAGCCCGGCCGGATGTTCGCGGCCATCTCCGCCGCGGGCGCGTTCCGGTCCGATGACGAGGGCCAGACGTGGCGGCCGGTGAACCATGGCCTGCAGTCGGAGGGTATCCCTGATCCAGACGCCGAGGTCGGGCACTGCGTGCACCGGCTCGCGATGCACCCCGCACGGCCTGGCCTGCTGTACATGCAGAAGCACTGGGATGTGATGCGCAGCGATGACGCGGGTGAGTCGTGGCGTGAGATCAGCGGCAATCTGCCCAGCGATTTCGGCTTCCCGATCGACGTGCACGCGCACGACCCGGAAACGATTTACGTGGTGCCGATCACCAGCGACTCTTACCATTTCCCGCCGGAGGGGAAGCTGCGCGTCTACCGCAGCCGCACCGGCGGGGACGAGTGGGAGCCGCTCACCAAGGGCCTGCCGCAGGAAAACTGCTACGTCAACGTGCTGCGCGACGCCATGGCTGTGGACTCCCTCGACTCGTGCGGCATCTACTTCGGCACCACCGGCGGCCAGGTGTATGCATCGGCCAACGCCGGGGATAGCTGGACGCCGATCGTCCGTGACCTTCCCGCCGTGCTGTCGGTGGAAGTCCAGACGCTGCCATGATCCGGGTGGTGCTGCCCGCGCACCTGCGCGCCCTGGCGCGGATCAGCGGCGAGGTGGAACTGCAGATCGGCGGGCCGGTGACCCAGCGCTCGGTCCTCGACGCGCTGGAGGTCCGCTACCCGCAGCTGCGCGGCACCATCCGCGACCAGCACAGCGGGCGGCGCCGGGCGATGGTCCGCTTTTTCGCCTGCGAGGAGGACCTGTCGCACGATCCGCCGGACACCCCGCTGCCCGAGGCGGTCACCATCGGCGCGGAGCCCTACCTGATCGTCGGGGCCATGTCCGGTGGCTAGTACCCCATGGCTGGCGCAGGGCCGTAACGCTCTCGGGACGCTGGCCACTTAGAGTGAAGATCGATGCGCTGGTCGGCCGAGGGGGGCGGCAGCGGGTGATGACGGAGCGGAGTTCACGGCTGGCCCCGGCCGCGGCGATCACGCTCGGCGTGGCCACGCTCGGGCTGGCCGTGGCCAATGTCCCGCTGGACCGGCTGTCCCACCAGCAGGGCAGCCTGCCCGATTACGCCGCGGGCATCGGCCTGGAAGGAGCGGGGGCCGCGGTGGGCGCCCTGCTGGCGGCGCGCCGGCCGCGCAACCCGATCGGGTGGCTGCTCCTGGCCATCTTCCTCCTGGTCGCCCCGCCCTATGGGCAGTACGCCGTGCTGGACTACCGCATGCATCACGGGACGCTGCCTCTCGGCGGAGTGGCGCTTGCTCTGCTGGCCGACTGGCCGGTCTGGCTGATGATGATCGTCATCCTGCTGTGGCTGTTCCCCCGATGGGCAGCTCCCCGCGGGCCGGTGGCGGCGGGTGACCGTGATCCTGCTCGGGGCGGGGCTGGTTCTCGGGCTCGCGGGCACGGCCGGCGGCGTGGTCGCGGTGGCCGGGCATGCCGTTCCCGTGGACGCGGCCGGCAACCTCACCGCGAAGCCTTACGGGGCCTGGCGGTTCATTGCTCCCGTCCTGCTCATCAGCCTGTTCGCGAGCCTCCTGGCCTGGCTGGCCGTCCAGGTGCCCCGCTACCGGCGGGCGGGGCGGGAGCGGCGCCAGCAGCTCAAGTGGCTGTACGGGGGCTGCGTCGCGTTCTTGCTGGGGGTGTTCCTGCCTTCGTCGCCGTCCTGGCTGAACGATCTCGGGGAGACCGCTGCCATGGTCCTGCCCGTGTGCATCGGCGTGGCGGTGCTGAAGTACCGGCTCTACGCCATCGACCGCATCGTCAGCCGGGTGATTGCCTACGCCATCGTCACGGCCGTGCTGGCGGGCGTGTTCGCCGGCCTGGTCCTCCTCGCCACGCAGGTGCTCCCGTTCCGGGGGCCGGTGGCCGTGGCCGCCGCCACGCTGGCCGCCGCGGCGCTGTTCAATCCGCTGCGCAGGCGGGTCCAGCGTGCGGTGGATCGCCGGTTCAACCGCGCCCGCTACGACGCCGAGGCGGTCGTGGCCGCCTTCAACGGCCGGCTCCGCCAGACCGTGGATCTCGGCACCGTGCACGGCAACCTGGTCGGCGCGGTCCACCAGGCGTTCCAGCCCGCGCACGTCTCGGTCTGGCTCGTCCGGGATGCTTGACGCAACCAGTCCCCGATGATGAGCCCCCCACCTGCGCTAAAGCCCGCTGCGTACCGGGTGTGGCGCGGGTGGGGGTTCAGCGCAGGTGGTGAGTCGCCAGTTCCGGGCCGCCGCGCCGCCGGCCGCCGCCAGCCGCGCGCATAGCCGGGATGGTCTCGCTGGTCACCAGGCCGTGCTCGGTCGTCAGCTCGTCGATGACGTCGAATGCCACCGAGATGCGTCCAGGCGTATCGATCACGAGGGTGACGGCAGGCGCATGCCGGCCCAGCTGCAGCAGCCGGTCGCCGTGCGGCGGGTGATCGCCGTGGAACCCCCAGATGCCGCGCAGGGCGGTGGCGCCGCTCAGCCCGGCGGTGCGCAGCCGGCCCACGATCGCCCGGTGCACCGGCTGGCCGTGGTGCTGGGCGCTCTCGGAGGTGTACACCGTCAGCTGCTGCCACAGTGCCATGCCGTGGGAATCCACGCCGGGCAGGCCATCCGGCGCGGCCAGCAACTGGCCGTCGCGTTTGCACACCCGGACTCGCTCCAGGGTGATCAGCGGGCGGCGGAGCAGCGCGCCGAGTTCCGGGAGGACCCGGCCGATCTGCTCGCCGGAACCGATCGCGACGACCATCATCGGCACCTCGGCATTCCGGCTGAAGAACCGGGCCCGTTCCCGGCGGCCGTGCGCGGTCCCGTCCACGCCGAGCAGGGCGGTGGCCCCGGCGATGCCCCGCCGGTGCAGCAGGTCGCAGACGGCGGCGAAGGCGGGCACCCGGTAGATCCGCTCCTGGCGGCCCAGGTACACCGTGAGCTTGGTCGCCTCGTGCCGCCCGTCCGGGCCACCCGGGCCGCCCGGCCCGTCCGGGCCATCCGGCTTATCCGGGACGGCCAGGCCACCGCCGTCCGCAGCCAGCAGCCGGGCCCGTTCCAGGGTGACCAGGCCGGGGCTGTTCAGCTCCAGGGTCCGGCCGAGGACCGCCTCGATGCGCGGGCGGCTGTCCACGGCGATCGCCATCAGCGGGAGGTCTTCGGACAGGGTCAGCGAGCGGTCGGTGCGCAGGTGATGGGTGAGGCCGAACCCGGTCATGCCGCGCAGCAGGATGCTCGCCGCGATCTCATGCTGCCCGTACAGGTCGAGCAGGGCGTCCGCCACGAAGGTGCCCCCGGCCCGGCGGCGCTCGCCGAAGTAGCTGGTCAGCTTGATGCAGTCCGTGGTTGCCGCCGCTTCGCTCACAGGTGCGCCCCGATCAGCTGGCCCAGCGCGGCGGCGGCCACACCGAGCACCAGGCTGGCCAGCACGTTGACGGCGGCCTTCCGGTACGCGCGTTCCTCGGCGAGCCGCTCGGTCTCCAGCATCCAGGTCGAGAACGTCGTATAAGAACCCACCGCGGCGGTCCCGGCCAGCAGCGCCTGGTCATGCCCCAGCGCCAGCCCGGTGAGCAGGCCCAGGATGACCGCCCCGGACACGTTCACGGCCAGCGTGCCGAACGGGAAGTCGCGGCGGCCCAGCGAGGCCACCATGCCATCCGCGAAGAACCGGGCCACCGAGCCCGCCCCGCCGATCATGACCACGCCCGCCCAGAGCAGCACCGTCATCGCGGCCCCCGCACGGCGATCACCCGGACCCGCCGGACCATCGCGCTGGCCACGTGGATGGCCGCGTACCCGGCGGCCACGCTGGCGGCGGCGTACCCGGCGGCCAGGCCCCAGGCGTGCGCATCGAGCATCCTGAGGATCTCCACCTGCATGGTGGAGAAGGTGGACAACCCGCCGCACAGCCCGGTGCCCAGCAGCGGCCGCCGGTAACTGGACAGCGGCAGCCGTTCCTGCAGCCGGGTGACGAAGTAGCCGAGGAGGAACGCGGCCGCGATGTTCACCCCGAACGTAGGCCAGGGCCAGGCGTCCGGCGGGTGCGGGAACGCCTCGGCGAGCGCGGCCCGCAGCAGGGTCCCGATGGCGCCGCCCGCGAAGATGGCGGCGATCTCCCGCTGGTCGGTGCGGGGCATCCGGCGCGCCCCGCGCCCCGCGGGGGGCTGCGGCTCAGCCTCGGGGATGGCGAGCCCTGCCGCCCCCGATTGGGCAGGCTCGGCGGCATGATCCGCACTGTGGTCAGGCAACGCGCCAGGCTCCGTCCGCTTCTGCATCTGCGCTAGAGGCCATCAGCCGCGGGGCGGCGGTTCGGGAGGCGGCCCTCCCGCCAGGGCGTCATCTGGCTCTCCAAGATTATGAGATGCTCGTGACCGGTGCGGGCCACTGCCTCCCGGGTCCCGCCCGCCCCGCCCGCCTCCCGGGTCCGCCGCCCGGGTCCGGTTCCCGGGTCCGCCGCCCGGGTCCGGTTCCCGGGTGCGGCCGCCCCGGCCCGGCCGCTGCGGGCTGCGCGCGGAATATCCGCTGCGGCCCACTCGCTGCACTCCCGGGGGACCGGGCACCGGTCCAGCATGAACCAGCGCGCAACCAGCGCAACCAGCACCGCCAAGCAGAGACAGGTCACAGTGACGGCAGCCGACACAGAACTACGCGAGCGGGCCCACGCCACGGACGTGCCCGCGGAGGCCGCCCGGCGCCGGACGTTCGCCGTGATCAGCCACCCGGACGCGGGCAAGTCCACGCTGACCGAAGCACTGGCGCTGCACGCGTCCGCGATCACCTCGGCCGGGGCGGTGCACGGCAAGGCCGGCCGCCGTGGGGTGACCTCCGACTGGCTGGTGATGGAACGGGAGCGCGGCATCTCGATCACCTCGGCGGTACTCCGCTTCAGCTACCGGGACCTGGTGCTGAACCTGCTGGACACCCCCGGTCACGCCGACTTCTCCGAGGACACTTACCGGGTGCTGGAGGTGGTGGACTGCGCGATCATGCTGCTGGACTCGGCCAAGGGCCTGGAGCCGCAGACGCTCAAGCTGTTCGACGTGTGCCGCAGCCGGAACATCCCGGTCATCACGTTCGTGAACAAGTGGGACCGGCCGGGCCGGGAGCCGCTGGAACTGCTGGACGAGATCGAGCAGCGGATCCGGCTCCGCCCCACGCCGGTCAACTGGCCGGTCGGCGTGGCGGGTGACTTCCGCGGGCTGATCGACCGCGGCACCGGCGGCTACACCGTCTACACCCGGACGCCGGGAGGCGCGGCCCGGGCGGGCGAGCAGCAGCTCAGCCCGGCCGACGCGGCTGCCCGCGATGGCGCCGCCTACACCACCGCCCAGGAGGAACTGGGGCTGCTGGACGCCATCGGCGCGGACCTGGACATGAAGTCGTTCCTGGCCGGGGAGTCCTCCCCGGTGCTGTTCGGCGCCGCGCTGCCCAACTTCGGGGTGCGCCGGCTGCTGGACGCGCTGTGCGAGCTGGCCCCGCCGCCCGCGGCCCGCCGCGACACCGGCGGCGAGGACCGGCCGGTGGACGCCCCATTCTCCGGGCTGGTGTTCAAGGTGCAGGCGGGCATGGACCGCTCGCACCGGGACCGGGTGGCGTTCGTCCGGGTCTGCTCCGGCCGGTTCGAGCGCGGCATGGTGCTGACCCACGCCGCCACCGGGCGCCCGTTCGCCACCAAGTACGCCCAGGCCATGTTCGGCCAGGAACGGCAGACCGTGGAGACCGCCTACCCCGGTGACGTGATCGGCCTGGTCAACGCGATGTCGCTGCGCCCCGGGGACACCCTCTACGACGGGCCGCCGGTGACGTACCCGCCGATCCCGGCGTTCGCCCCGGAGCACTTCGCGGTGGTCCGGGCCGCCGACTCCGGCAAGCACAAGCAGTTCCGCAAGGGCATCGACCAGCTGGACATGGAGGGCGTGATCCAGGTGCTGTCCTCGGACCTGCGCGGCGGCCAGGCCCCGGTGCTGGCCGCGGTCGGCCCGCTGCAGTTCGACGTGGCGGTGCACCGGCTGGAGCACGAGTTCGGCGCCCCGGCGCGGCTGGAGCGGCTCGGCTACAGCCTGGCCCGGCGGACGGACGCTGCCACCGCCGAGGCGCTGCGCGCGGGGCGCGGCTTCGAGGTGCTCACCCGGCACAGCGACGGGGCCCTGCTGGTGCTGTTCGAGGACGTCTGGCGGCTGCGGGCCCTGCAGCGCGAGCAGCCTGGCCTCGTCCTCGAACCGCTCCTGGCTGCCGCTGACTGACGCGATTAGTCCGCCTTTCTCGCCAAAACCCCAAGAATGTTCCCGTGTTTACCGTGCCGCCCTGCCGTAAATACTCCCTGACGGAAAAAACCTTTTCAGCTTAACGAAAGCCCCGGTGGACTGGCACCGCACAAGTGCCGGCTGGGCGGGGTAATCAAAACCGGGAAACCTGGCTGTAGCCGGGAAAATGGGCCGCGGTCGGCATTCCCGTCAGCGGGGGAGCGGGATCACATTGTTTGTAATCGGTACGAATCACACCGGGCTGCGGCCGTGGCTTCGATGGGGCGGCCAGGGGGCGCCGCGGTACCTGCTGCGCCTGGCGGGCGTGGCCTGCCTGGCCGCCGGGGGAGCGGCCGCCGCTGTCCTCCCGGCCATCCCGGCCGGCGCGGCCACGACGGCGGTGTCCGGCCCGGTGCCCACTGCGCGGGCGGGCGCTAACGGACAACCGGGCGCGTCCGGGCAGCCCGCCCTGTCATACGCGCGGACGATCGTGGTGACGAACCGCCGCAACAGGGGCCCGGGGTCGCTGCGGGCCGCGATCACGTTCGTCAACACCGGGGCTGCGGGGCGCCCGGCCCGGATCGCGTTCGCGACCCGGGGCATCATCAGGCTGGCCCGTGCCCTGCCGGTCATCTCCCAGCGGGTGATCATCGACGGGACCACCGCGCCGGGGTACTCCCTGGCCCGGCGGCCGGTCGTGGAGATCGACTGCCACGGCCGGGGCGGCGTGGTCTTCGCGGGTGCCTCGGCCGGGTCGGCACTGCTCGGCCTGGCGGTGGACAACGCCCGCGGCAACGGGGTCACCCTGTACGCCGGCTCGGTCACGCTGAACCGTGACTTCATCGGGCTGGACCTGACCGGCACGGCGGACGGGAACGGCGGCGCCGGCGTGTACGCCTCAGCCACGTCGCGGGGGAACTGGATCGGGCGGAACCGGTCCGCTCGCCCCGGGGTCGTCGGCAACGTGATCTCCGGCAACGGGGGCAGCGGGATCATGCTGTCCGGGTCGTCACACAACACCATCGTGGCCAACCGGATCGGTACCAACCCGGCCGGCAACCTGTCCATCGGCAACGGCGGCGATGGCCTCACCCTGACCGAGGCGGCGTCGGCGAACGAGATCGGCGGCACCGCCTACATCAACCCATCGACCGGCCAGGCGAACAATCCGACCGGCAGCAAGGGCACGACCACGCCGGTCTTCGTGGTGCCGCCGCTGGGCAACCTGATCTCCGGCAATGCCGGTAACGGCGCGGCGATCGAGGCCGGCTCGCGAGGCAACATGCTCAACGGCAACTTCATCGGCACGACCGCCTCCGGCAACGCCGGGCTGGGCAACGGCCGTAACGGGGTGTGGATTCACCGGGCCGGCGGTAATTCCCTGGTCGGCTGCAAGTTCGTGAACAACCCGTTCGTCTACTACAACGTCATCAGCGGCAATGGCGAAGACGGCCTGCTGGTGACGAGTTCCGACAACGTGACCGTTCAGGGCAATTTCTTCGGTATCGGCGCGAACAACACCACGATCCTGGGCAACCGCCTCGACGGGATCAAAGTGGGCGGCTCGTCGCGGAACACCCAGGTCGGCGGGGTGATCCCGCTGGGCAACGTGTCGGCCGGCAACGGCCAGAACGGCATCGAGGTGGCCGGGACGGTGAGCGGGTTCATCACGTTCAACACGTTCGGCGGGCTGCTGGCCTTCAAGGGCGCCGCGCCCAACGGGAACGACGGCCTGCTCATCACCTCGACCGGCGGCGGCAACCTGGCCCGGACCAACGTCTTCTCCGGGAACCGGAACAATGGCATCGAACTGGCCGGGAACGCCTCCGGGGTCACCGTGGACCCGGACATCGTCGGCCTCAACACCAAGGGGAACGCGGTGCTGCCCAACGGCGGTAACGGCCTGCTGATCGATGGCGCCGCGCACGGAAACGTGATCGGCGGCACGCTCCGCTCGGTCATCCCGCAGGACACGTTCTCCGGGAACGTGGGCTACGGCGTGGTGATCACCGGCCGGGCCTACGCCAACGAGGTGTTCTCCAGCGACATCGGCACCAACGTGCTGGGCACGCAGGCGCTGGGCAACCAGGTCGGCGGGGTGCTGCTGGGCGGCTCGGCCTTTGACAACCTCATCGGCGACGTCCGGCTCCGGCCCGCCAACCTGATCAGCGGGAACACCGGGATCGGGGTCACGCTGACCCGCGGCGCCAGCAACAACTACGTGATCAGGAACTACATCGGCCTGGACCGGTTCGGGCGCCCGCTGCCCAACTCCGGCCGTCCCATCCTGGACCTGGGCTACCACAACATCATCCTGGCCAACCGGAGTTAGCTGGCCAGCGCGAGGTTTACCCACTCTGAGACGGCGAGGCGGGGCGCGCCGGAGGCGTGTCCCCGCCGAGCCGACGAGAGCGCGGGGGGTTCTGGGGGGTTGTCGCCACCGGCGGAAAGCCGGGGGGTTCCGGGGGGTCGCCCCCCCGGGCTAACACGGCGTCGAGGACGCCGACGCGGCGCTGCGCGGTGAGGCGGCCGGGCGCGGAGCCCACGTAACTGCCGGTGGTGGGGGCCACGTCCCGGTAGTCGCGGCCGGTGGCGACGGTCAGGTAGCCACTGCCGGCCCGGCGCCCATGGCACGGGTCGAACGCGACCGCCTCCGCCTCGGTGCCGCACGGCACGATCACCTCTACCCAGGCGTGCGTGCCGCCCTGCCCGATCAGGTGCCCGGACACGTAGCGGGCGGGCAGCCCGGCCAGGTGGCACAGGGCCAGCATCACGTGCGCGGAGTCCTGGCAGACGCCCCGCCCCAGGGCCAGCGCCTCGGCCGCTGTCGTGGTCACCGAGGTGACCCCGTCGGCGTACTCCAGGCTGCGGTGGGCCAGCGCGCAGATCCGCCCGGCCACCTCCAGCGGCGCGGTGCCCGGCCCGGGCAGGCCGGCGGCGAGCGTGCGGAGCCGGCCGTCCGGCGCGGTCAGCCGGGTCGGCCGCAGCAGTGCCGGGCTGCGCAGCGCCGCGGCGGGCAGCCGGACCGGCCCGTCGGCGCGGATCCGCTCGACCACGGCGGTGAGCCGGAACTCCACGGCCTCGGTGACCTGCTCAGCGTGCAGGTGCGCGACCACGTTCCCCCGGGAGTCCCGGCGCAGCCGCCGCCGGGCGCGGGTGCCGGACACGGTGAGCCAGTGGGCGCGGCGGTGCTGGCTACCGTGCCGCACGGGCGGCACGATGACCAGCCGCTGGCGCAGCGACTGGACCGGCGCGTCATAGGTGTAACGGAAGATCTGCTGGATGACGAAGGTCACCCGGTCGGCCACGTCGAGGTCCAGCCCCCGGTGGTCGAGGAACTCCGCCGCCTCCAGTTGCGCCTGGGCGTCCAGGGTCATCCCGGCACCTCCTCCGCGTACACCACCATCGACTCCAGCACCGGGCCGCCGAAGGTAGTCACCATGGCCACGTCCGAGGCGTCGCGCCCGCGGCCGATCACTACCCGGCCCTTGCGCCGGGCGTTGTTGCGCGGGTCGAAGGTCCACCAGCGGTCGCCGAGCCAGACTTCCATCCACGCGGCGAAGTCCATCGGCGCCGGGTCCGGCGGCACGTCCATGTCCGGAAGGTAGCCGAAGACGTACCGTGCCGGGATGTTCAGCGCCCGGCAGAACGAAATAGCCAGGTGGGTGAAGTCCCGGCAGACCCCCCGGCGGGCCTGGTTCACGTCCGCGGCGGTTGACAGCGGCGTGCTGCTGCCGTATGCGAAGGTGAGGTGCCCGTGCACGTAGTCGCAGATGGCCTGGACCCGGCCGTAGCCGGGCGGCACGCCGCCGAACCGGGACCAGGCCTCGTCGCCGAGCACGTCCGGCAGGCAGTACCGGCTGGGCAGCGTGTAGAGCAGGGTGTCGTCGGGCAGCGCGTCCGGCCCGCACTCGGCCGCGACCGCATCGGTGTCTTCGGCCGCGTCCGGGACCCCGGCCAGCGCGTGGTAGCCGAACCGGGACATGCCGGCCGTCAGCACCGCCCGGGCACACGGGTTCCCGTACAGGTCGGTGTAGCTGCGGATCAGCATCGGCGGGTCAGCGGTCCACGCTGGATCCTGCATGGAGATAAGGCAGGAGGGGGCCGGCTGCACCTGGATGATCACCGGCGTATCGATCGCGGCACGATAGGTGAAGTCACATCCCACCTGGATCCACCGCTGTCCCATCGCCCCAGTGTCGCCGGGGGATGTTTCCCTGCGGTTACGGCCCGCCCGGCTCGGGGGCCGCCCGGCTCGGGGCCCGGCGGCCGCCCGACGGTGTGGGGCAGGTCACCCCGGTGGTTCCGTTAAGCGGGTTAGTGCGGGGCAGGAGCATATGAGGCGGTAAGTTGTGGTAAGCGCCTTGGAGGGTCGGCTGGACGCTTCGCCCAAGCCGCCGCAGGTCAGGCATGTGCTGGTGTACCCGGAGTGCACGTGGCTAGGATGCCAGCGCTGGCGGTCGGCGGGCTCTGGGCAGCCTGCGGTTGCGGCCGTTCCTGCTCAAGCGCAGGTATCGCTTTCAAGATTGGCGGGTAAACTGCCCGCCGCGGGAGCGGTGGCAGGCAGCGGTAGCGGGCTGCCAGGTGTGCCGCGCCCGGTCCTTCCGGTCGCGGCCGATGGGTCTCATGCAATCGCAGAAGGTGATGGGAGTCGGAATGCGCGTCCTGGTTCTCGGCGGCGATGGGTTCTGCGGCTGGCCGACCTCGCTCTACCTGTCCGACCGTGGTCACGACGTGACCATCATGGACAACCTGAGCCGTCGCAAGATCGACATCGATCTGGAGGTCGACTCGCTGACCCCCATCCGGCCGATCAGCGAGCGGCTCCGGGCCTGGCAGGAGATCTCCGGGAAGGAGATTGGCTACCTCAGCGTGGACCTGGCCACCGAGTACGACCGGCTGGTCGCGGTGCTGCGCGAGCTGCGCCCGGAGGCGATCGTCCACTTCGCCGAGCAGCGGGCGGCTCCGTACTCGATGCGGTCGGAGAAGACCAAGCGCTACACGGTGGACAACAATGTGCGGGCCACGCACAACCTGCTCACCGCGCTCGTCGACACCGGGATCGATGCCGCGCTCGCGCACCTGGGCACCATGGGCGTGTACGGGTACGGCTGGTCCGGGAGCGCGCCGATCCCCGAGGGGTACCTGACGGTCAAGGTACCCACGCCCGATGGTGAGCTGGAGCGGGAGATCCTGCACCCGGCCAATCCCGGGTCGGTGTACCACATGACCAAGACGCTGGACCAGCTGATGTTCGCGTTCTACGCGAAGAACGACGGGCTGCGGATCACCGACCTGCACCAGGGCATCGTGTGGGGCACCCAGACGGAGCAGACCAGCCGGGACGAGCGGCTGATCAACCGGTTCGACTACGACGGCGACTACGGCACCGTGCTGAACCGGTTCCTCATGCAGGCCGCCATCGGGCACCCGCTGACCGTGCACGGCACCGGCGGGCAGACCCGGGCGTTCATTCACATCCGGGACACCGTCCGATGTATCGAGCTGGCCATCACCAACCCGCCGGAGGCGGGCGACCGGCCGCGGGTGCTGAACCAGATCACCGAGACGCACCGGGTCCTGGACCTGGCCAAGATGGTCGGCGACGTGATGGGCGTGGACATCGCTTATCTGCCCAACCCGCGGCGGGAGGCCGAGGAGAACGACCTCTGCGTGCGCAACGACCAGTTCCTCGCGCTCGGCCTCAAGCCGACCACGCTGTCCGAGGGGCTGCTGGAGGAGGGCACCGAGGTTGCCGCGAAGTATGCCACCCGGGCCGACCTCACCAAGATCATCGCTCGGTCGGTGTGGCGGGCCGGCATGGAGACCGCCGATGACCTCCTCACCGAGCTGCCCGCCAAGGAGTAGGCGCGGGACTTCCCGCCTGGCCGCACTCCCGCGCGGTCCCGGCAGCCCGGTGACGGGCCTGGCCGCTGTCCTGACGTAGCGTCAGGGCTTATGACCTCACGTCGCCACCAGGGGAGGCGGCGGGGCGAGGAGCGGCGCCCCCGGGCCCCCGTGCTGCCGGCCCGGGAGATCGTCGGGGCGGCAGCCCGGACCGGCCGGCGCAACGCCTGGCGGATCCTCGCCGTCTCGGTGACTGTGTGCACCGTGACCGCGCTGGCGGAGATAGCGGCCGAGCACTTCATCGACCGGACCAACCTCCCGCTGCGGGTGGCCGGCTCGGTGGGCGCGTCCGGCGTGAGCCTGCTCGGCTCGGTGTTCCTGGCCGGCTTCCTGTCCCGGCTGGTCAGTGACGATGGGCCGGACCGCGCCCGGATCAAGCCCGTGCTCCGCTCGCTGCCGTGGGGCCCGCTGATCCGGGCTGACCTGCTGGTCGCCGTGATCATCGTGGTGGGCGTGCTCGCCCTGGTCATCCCGGGCCTGATCGCGATGAACCTGCTGGCCGTGGTGGGGCCGGTGATCGAGATAGAGCGGCGGCCGGCCCTGGCCGGGCTGCGCCGCAGCATGCAGCTGGTCCGCCCGCACTTCTGGAAGGTGGCCCTGGTTGGCACCCTGCCGGTGATCCTGGCCAGCGGCGTGGAGTCGGCGCTGCCGGCCCCGGAAGGCCTGACCGCCCTCGTGCTGGCCACGCTGGCCCGGGGTGTCGTCGTGGGCGTGGTGGAAGCGGCGATCGGCCTGCTGCTGGTGCAGCTGTGCATCCGGCTCATCGCCGCGGACCGGGCCCGGGCCAGTGCCGGGCCCGTCCCGCAGCGTGCCTTAGTACCGCGGTAGGGCTGGGGTTTCCGCGCGGCCGGTCAGCTGGCCAGGCTGGCCGCAGCTGGCTCGGCCCGGTGGTGGTGGTGCTGGCCGGAGCCGCCCGGCCGGGCACGGTCCTCGGGGTGCAGGATGCCCAGGGTGGCAGCGAACCGGCTGCCCGGGGCCTGGCGGGCGACCAGCACCGCATCCTCGACCGTGTCCACGTCGATGAGCTCGGGGACCTGCCGGACCCGCAGCCCCGCCGCGCGGAGCCGGGAGAGCTGGGTCCGGCCGGTGTCGGCCACGGACATCGGGACGCCCCGGATCAGCTCCGGGTCGGGCTTACGCAGGCCGAGCAGCCAGAACCCGCCGTCCACGGCGGGGCCGAACACCGCGTCCGCCTCGCCGGAGACCAGCGGCTGGGCCACCGTCTCCAGCAGCCCCGGTGTCACCTGCGGAGTGTCCATGCCGATTAGCACCACCGGGACGGGCTGCAGCGCGTAGGCGTCATCGAAGGCGGCCACGATCCGCTCATCCAGCCCGTCGCCGCGCTGCGGGACCACCTCGAACCGTCCGGGCAGCTCGGCCCGCAGTGCCCCCGGGGTGGCCCATTGGTCAGCGAGCGCCAGCACGTGCCGGGCGAACGAGGCGCTCGCCCCGGCCTCCAGCGTGTCGGCCAGCGCCGCCTCGGCCAGCATGGCCGCCTCGTGCGGGGTGAACGGGGGGGTGAGCCGGGTCTTGACCCGGCCCGGCACCGGTGCCTTGGCCAGCACGACGAGCTGGGCTGCGACAGCACTCATGAGGTGAGCACCCGGCGCATGTCCCGCACGGTGCGGACGGTCCCGCCCACCGTCCCGGTGACCTTGGACCGCCCGGACCGGGGCAGGTAGGGAATGTCCACCTCGTCGATCCTCCAATCGGCGATGGCCGCGGCCATCACCATCTCCAGCGGGTACCCGAAGCGCCGGTCGGTGAGCCCGAGCCGGACCAGGTCCGCGCGCCGGGCGCAGCGCATCGGCCCGAGATCGCGCAGCCGCACGCCGGTGCGCCGGCGCAACTCGGCCGCGAGGACCTTGTTGGCCACCCGGGCGTGCAGCGGCCAGCTGCCCAGGGTGCGGGTGACCCGGCGGCCCAGCACCAGGTCCGCCGGGCCGGCCTGCACGGGGCCGGCCACCTGCGGCAGGTCGTGGGGGTTGAGTGAGGCGTCCGCGTCCATGAAGCAGATGATGTCGCTGGTCGCGGCCAGCAGCCCGGCGTGGCAGGCGGCCCCGAAGCCGCGCTGCGGCACCGTGATGACCGTGGCCCCGTGCGCGGCCGCGATGCTGGCCGACGCGTCCGTTGACCCGTTGTCCGCCACGATCGGGTGGAACCCGGCGGGCATCCGGGAAAGTACCCAGGGCAGCGCCTCCGCCTCGTTGAGGCAGGGCAGGATGACATCAACGCTCATGGCTGCGACGGTAGCCCGGGAGGGGCCGAAACGACCCTTACAGAACTGTGACATATGGTTGCGCACGGTAGGAGCGCAGGTCGGCCGCATGATTCGCTGCTGCCATGCGAATACTGGTGACCGGGGCCGCAGGCTTTATCGGCTCCCATGCAGTCAACGTCATGCGCGCGGCCGGGCACGAGGTGCAGGGACTGGACTCGCTCGACCCGGCGGTGCACACCGGGCGGCCGGACTACCTGCCGGGCGACTTCCAGCTGGCGGTCGGGGACGTCCGGGACCCGGCGGCCGTCCGCCGGGCCGTGGCGGGCGCCGACGTGGTCTGCCATCAGGCGGCCATGGTCGGGCTGGGCGTCGACCTCGGCGACCTGCCTGCCTACTCCGACGTGAACGTGACCGGCACCGCGGTGCTGCTGGAGGCGATGGGCCGCAGCGGCGTGGGCCGCCTGGTGCTGGCCTCGTCCATGGTGGTGTACGGCGAGGGCGCCTACGAGTGCGCGGAGCACGGCCAGGTGCGCCCGGCGCCGCGCAGCGAGGAGGACCTGGCCGCCGGCCGGTTCGAGCCGCGCTGCCCGCAGTGCTCCCGTGAGCTCGGCACCGCCACCGTGACCGAGGACACGCCGCTCGACCCGCGGAACGCCTACGCCGCGAGCAAGGTGGGCCAGGAACACCTGGCGGCCACCTGGGCCCGGATGACCGGCGGGTCCGTGGTGGCCTTGCGCTACCACAACGTGTACGGGCCGCGGATGCCGCGGGATACGCCGTACTCAGGGGTGGCCGCGATCTTCCGCTCGGCCCTGGAGGCCGGGCGCGCGCCGCAGGTGTTCGAGGACGGCTCGCAGCGCCGCGACTTCGTCCACGTGCACGACGTCGCCCGGGCGAACCTGGCCGCACTGCAGGCCGGCGTGCCTGGGACGGTCCAGGCGTTCAACGTGGCCAGCGGGGAACCGCACACGGTGGGGGAGATGGCGGCCGCACTGTCCGGGGCGTTCGGCGGCCCGGCTCCCGAGGTGACCGGCCGGTACCGGCTCGGCGACGTCCGGCACGTGGTGGCCTCGCCCGAGGCCGCCGCCCAGGGCCTGGGCTTCCGGGCCGAGACCAGCTTCGCCGGCGGCATGAAGGAGTTCGCGCACGCGCCGCTGCGCCGCCCGGCCAGTGCGTCCCGGGCGGGCCAGGCCGGCACCGCGGGCCTGAGCCTGGCAGGCTGAGGAAACCCGGTCCCTGCAGGCTGGGGAACCCCCGTCCCTGCCCAGGCCGAGGAACCCAGTCCCTCCCGGTCTTGAGACTTGTGGCCGGCCTGCCGGGGCTTTCCCCGGCAGGCCGGCCACATTGCTTCAGCTGCGTGCCCGCGGCGTGCCTATCGTCTGGGGGCAGCCGGTCAGTTGGCCTGGCTCACGTAGCCGGCGGCCGGGGCCTCGGTGGCGGCCACTGCCCGGCCCAGCGGCAGCCGGATGACGAACTGGCAGCCCCGGGCCATGTTCTGCACGGCGATCTGGCCGGCATGCGCCTCCACGATGCCCCGGGCGATGCTCAGCCCGAGCCCGGCGTTGTTGTCCGGTCCCGGGGTGCGGGCGGTCTCCGCGCGGAAGGCCACGTCGAACACCCGTGGCAGCGCGTCGGCGGGGATCCCGCCGCAGGCGTCCACCACGCTCACGCAGGCCATGCCGCGGTGCACGTCCCCCTGGACCTCGACGAGCCCCTCGGAGGGCGTGTGCCGGATCGCATTGGTCACCAGGTTGCGCAGCGCGCGGCCGAACTCGTCCGCGTCCACCAGTACCGGCAGCCCGCGCACCGACGAGCCGCGCAGCCGCACGCCCTTGGCCCGGGCCAGCGGTTCGGTGCTGGCCAGCGCCTCGGCGACCAGGTCGTCCAGCCCGACCAGGCGGCGCGACAAGCGCAGCGCCCCGGCGTGGATCCGGGCCAGCTCGAAGAGGTCATCGATCATCGCGGACAGCCGGTCGGCTTCCCGCCGGATCTGGGTGTGGTACGTGGTCACCGTCTCGAAGTCCACCACGACCCCGTCCTCCAGCGCCTCGGCCATGGCCCGCAGGCCGGCCAGCGGGGTGCGCAGGTCATGGCTCACCCAGGCGACGAGTTCCCGGCGGCTGGCCTCCAGGGCCCGCTCCCGGGTGCGTGAGTCGGCCAGCTTCTCGTGCGCGTGGGCCAGTTCGTCGGACAGGGTGGCGAACTCGGCGGGCAGGTTGGCCTGCGGCGGCTCGTAGTAGCCGATGCTGCCGACGTCCTGCACGGCGGTCAGCAGGACGCGGCCCGCCTTGGTCACCCGGCGGCCGACGATCTGCGCGACCGCGAGCCCGGCCAGCGCCGCCATGATCACGACGACCAGCACAACGTTGGTGTCCTCGGGCATGACCAGCATCTGGTGGGCGACGATGCCGACGCCCACCGCCGAGCTGGTGATCACCACCGCCGCCACCACGAACAGCAGCGTGGCCATGGACCGCTTAGCTAGCAGGCGGACGACGAGCAGCCCGGCCGCCGCCGCAGCTACGGCGACACCGGCGACGTCCTCGGACGCCTGCTGGATGGTCGGCCAGTCGATGCCGGTCATGGTTCTCCTGGTTCGTAGCGGTACCCAACGCCCCAGACCGTGACGATGCGCCGGGGCGCCGTCGGGTCCGGCTCGATCTTTTCCCGGAGCCGGCGGATATGCACGGTGACCGTGGACGTGTCGCCGAAGGTCCAGCCCCACACGTGCGCGAGCAGCTGCTCGCGGCCGAACGCCTGCCGGGGGCTGCGCATCAGGAACACCAGGAGGTCGTACTCCCGCGAGGTGAGGGACAACGCGCTCTCGCCCAGCATCACCGAATGCGCGCCGAGGTCCACGACCAGGTTGCCGTCCTTGATCACCCCGAGCGCGGGCGGTTCCGGCAGGCCGCCGCCGCGCGCCCGGCGCAGCACCGAGCGCACCCGCAGCGTTAGTTCCCGCGGGCTGAACGGCTTGGTCACGTAGTCGTCCGCGCCGGTCTCAAACCCGACCACCCGGTCGGTCTCCTCGCCCAGTGCGGTCAGCATCACCACCGGGATCGGCCATTGCGCCCGCAGTCGGCGGCACACTTCGAGCCCGTCGATGCCGGGCAGCATCAGGTCCAGGACCACCAGGTCCGGCGGCTCGGCCGCGACCCGGCGCAACGCCTCATAGCCATCGCCGACACATTCCACGTGGTGCCCATCGCGCGTCAGGTAACGCCCGACGACATCAGCGAGGGTCGCATCGTCATCCACGACGATGATGCGACCCGGCCGGTCGGGGTTGGTGTTCACATAACCACCGTAAATGCGCTGCCCCTATTGCGCTGCTAGCCCGGGCAGATACGTCACAGCTCCGTAAGGGTCACATCCGGGCAGGCCGCATTAGGCTCTACGCGGCTGCGACCGTGGCCGTTGCGCTGCCCGGGGCGGCCAGATCTAGGAGGGACCGGCGTGCTCGGTGAGCTGTATGAGGATGCCATTGCTGGCCTGGCCCGCCCAGAGATCGAGTACGCGGACGGCCGCCGCACGCCGCTGCGGATCGATGACTGGCTGCACGCCATCCCGGGCGACGCCTCCATCCTGGAGCGCTGCCAGGGGCACACCCTGGACGTAGGCTCCGGGCCGGGGCGCCTGACGGTCGCGCTGGCCGAGCGCGGCATCCCGGCGCTCGGCATCGACATCACCCCCTCGGCCGTCCAGCTGGCCCGCGCGTGCGGCGCCCTCGCGCTGCACCGCGACGTGTTCGCCACCGTCCCGGGCACCGGCCGGTGGGCCCGGGTGCTGCTGGCGGACGGCAACATCGGCATCGGCGGCGACCCGGACGCCCTGCTGACCCGGGTGGCCGAGCTGCTCAAGCCGGCCGGGCAGGCCCTGGTGGAGGTCGAGCCCCCCGGTGCGCCGCTGGCCCGGGAGATGGTCCGGCTGAGTCACGCGGGGCGCCTCAGCTCCTGGTTTCCCTGGGCCACCATCGGCGCTGACCAGATCAGCGAGCTCGGCCTCAACGCGGGCCTGGCGGTGACCGAGGTCTGGACCGACACGGGCCGCTGGTTCGCGGCGCTGTCCCGTGGCATCGGGCCGCCAGCGCCATGAGCTGGCGGAATGCCCTTAACAATTGATTACGGCCCCACCGGGAAGGGCCCTGGCGCGGGAGTTTGCTGGCAGCGTGGACGGCATGACTGGCTTGGCGGCGAAGGTCCGGCTCGGCGCGACGGCGGCCGCCGCGGCCGCGCTCACCGCACTGGTGTTCCTCACGGTCCACCCGGACCGGGTCACCGCGCGGATCGGGGTGCTGCCGCTGGCGGCGGCGCTGTGGGCAGTCTTCGCCGGCGGCGTGCTGCTGATCCGCCGGCTGCTGGCCCGCCAGGCGGTGCCACTCATCCTGCTCGGCGCGATCGCGGTCCAGCTGGCCGCGCTGTCCGCGCCGCCGCAGGGCAGTGACGACCTGTACCGCTATATCTGGGACGGCCGGGTCCAGGCGGCCGGCATCGACCCGTACTCGTACTCGCCGTGCCGCCCCGCAGCTGGTCTCGCTGCGTGACCCGTTCCTCTGGCCGCACCACAGCACGGCGTGGTGCGTCTCCCCGGGGACGCAGCTGTACGGCTCCCCGCACGGCCTGGCCGTGCCGGGCTGCACCCTGATCAACCGGCCGATCGTGCACACGATCTACCCGCCGGTCGCGGAGGCCTACTTCTTCGCCGTCCACCTGCTCTCCCCGCCCGGCTCCGGCACCACCCCGATCCAGGCCGCCGCCGCGCTCTGCGCTGTCGCCCTGACGCTGCTGCTGCTGCTCGGCCTCGGCCGCCTCGGCCTGGACCGGCGGCTGGCCGTGCTGTGGGCCTGGTGCCCGACCGTGGCCCTGGAGGCCGGCAACAACGCCCACGTGGACGTGCTGGCGGCCGGCCTCCACCGCGGCGGCGCTGCTGGCGGCGGCCCGGCCGGGCGGGGTGCGCCGGTCGCTGGCCGGCGGCGCCCTGCTGGCCCTGGCCATCTGGACGAAGGTCACCCCCGTGCTGGTCGCGCCCGCGGTGGCCCGGCGGCGCTGGTACGCGCTGGCCTCAGCTGGCCTCTTCGCGACGGTAGCCGTTTACCTGCCGCACGTGCTGGCCGCGGGCGGGCGCGTGATCGGCTTCCTCCCCGGCTACCTGCAGCAGGAGGGCTACAACAACGGCACCCGGTTCCTGCTCCTCGGGGTGCTGGTCCGCGGGCGGCTGGGCCTGCTGGCCGCGTTCGGAATCCTCGCGGTCGTCGGGGTGCTGGTACTGCGGCGCACCGACCCGGACCGGCCGTGGCGCGGCGCGGTGGTGATGACCGCGACCGCGCTGGCCGTGACCACGCCGCCGTTCCCCTGGTACGCCATGCTGCTGGTGATGCTGGTCGCCTTCGACGGGCGCGCTGAGTGGCTGAGCTTCGCGGTGGTCAAGTACGTGGCGGTCGGCAACCCGCTGCCCGGCTGGCAGGTGCCGCCGGAGACCATCGAGCGGGCCGCCTACGCCGCCGCGCTGGCCGTGGTCGCCGGGGTGTCGGTGATCCGCTGGCGCCGCTCCCGGTGCATTGCGGTCACGGCGATGTCCCCGGCGGTAAGGGGGATGACCGGGTTCCCGGCCGCCGGCCCCTTCCGGCCGCCGGCCCCTTCCGGCCGCCGGCCCCTTCCGGCCGCGTGCCTCTGTGGCCAGGGAATTGACCAGCTAGGCAATCGCTGCCACCGCCGGTGATGACGGGACGATACGGCGCCGGTGATGGCGGGACGATACGGCTCTGGATCTGATCCCGCGTCCCCTGCCTGTCCTCAGGCGGGCGCGATCGTGGTGACGGTGCCGGAACTCCCCTTGAACTTCAGCGCGCCATCTGCGGCGTTGACGTAGAGGATGCCACCGCTGGTCGGGGTGGCCGGCTCGGCCTGGGCAGTGAGCGCCAGCAGGCCATCGAGCCGCAGCTGGCCGTCGTTGTCCGGTGACGGCACGACAGTTTCCACGCCGGTCAGGTCGTTGTTCTCCAGGTCCAGCGACGCGGCGCCGTTCGCCTCGGGCGCGATCGAGACGATGGGAGCATCCGTTCCCGTGGTCACGGCTAGGCCGGTGCGTTCAGTGCCAGCGGCGTCAAGGTAGTTCAGCTTGACGAACGTGCCGGCCCCGCCCTGGGCCAGCAGCTCCAGGTTCCCGCCGGTGAGCGAGGTGATGAAGGCCAGGTTGCCGATGGACTGGCCGTTCCCGTTCAGCTGATCGACTAGATGCGCGCCGGCTATCCCGCCATCCGGCTGAAAATGATCAGTCATGGCACTCCCAGGGTGTTGCTGCCTTGCCCGGCGTCGCCGAGCCCCACCATTGTCGTCAGTAACGACGCGGCCAGCGCGACCACAGCGCACCTGGGCGGGACCCCTGCCGTGTCACCGGCCGGTCCTAGCTAGTTAGCGGCGGCTGCTCGCCGGCTATCCCGCCGTCCGGCCGGACATGGTCAGTCATAGTCCCCCAAGAGTCGCCCCGCCGTAGTTGTCAGCAACGACGCGGCAAACGCGACCGCGACGCGCCTAGGGCGCGGCGTCATCACCGTGGTGCCGGTGACCTCGAACACGGCCCGCGTCTACCCGTTCCAGGTCCTGCTGCCCGCAGACCAGGCGGGGCTGCCCCGCGACTCGAAAGCACAGGCCGAGCAGGTCCGCTCGGTGTCCGTGGAGCGGGTCGGCAAACGGGTCGGCCAGTTGCCACCCGCGCTCATCACCGGACTCGATCAGGCGCTCCGGATTCACCTCGGCCTGTAGGAAGCCCTTCCATCTGGCATGGGCCAGTGCGGGGGACCCGCCGGGGGGACCGGCGGCGGAGGCATGGTCCAGGGCGGCGCCGCGCCTGCGCCCGGCCGCTCCGGGCGGCGGCTGCGGGCGGCGGCCCGGCGCCGCGCGGCGCGGGCGGCCCGGCGGGTGCGCCAGGCGTAGGCCACCGCGGAGATGGCGAACATGATCCCGGTGACGCCCAGCCAGCGCCACAGGTATGGCTGGGTGCCCAGGCCGCTCGCGGAATGGTAGAAACCCTGGGACAGCCCGAGGATGAGCGGGAAGAACGCCATCAGCAGCAGCAGCGAGAACATGACCGGGATCCGCACGTAGTTCAGCACCGGCGGCCTGGATCCCGGTGTCCCGGCGCCGCCGGCCTCCCCGGCGCCCGCGGCCTCCCCGGCCTGCCCCCGGCGCCGCCGGCCGGGCAGCAGCCCCCGCAGCGACAGGTCGGCCAGCGAGTACAGCGGGAACAGCAGCAGGTCGTGGCCGATGATGGCGACCACGAACCAGATGGCGAAGCCGCGCCACTCGCCCGCCGCCACCACGGCATGGACGGCGTAACCGGCCAGCGCGAAGGCGGCCAGCAGAGCCAGCAGGTGCAGCGGGTTGGCGCCGTACCAGCGCCGGATCCAGCGGATCATGATGGTGTCCTCGTCCTGCGTGCCACTCAGGCCTGCTCCATGAACGTGATCTTGTTAACCCACTTGGTGTTATGCACGCCCGGGGCGTTGGGGATGATCGTCCGGGCCGGGTACCCGTGGTCCCAGGGCAGCACCCGGCCGTTCATGGCCACCGCCAGCAGCGCCTGCGGGTCGGTCACCTGCGCCCCGGACAGCGTCACCGCGCGGAACGACCCCCGGGCCTGGATCGACTCCACCAGCACCGCGGCCGGTTGCGGCCGGCCCGCCAGCCGGGCCAGGTCGGCCAGCCGGACCCCGGTCCAGCGGCACGAGTAGGACCAGCCCTCCACGCACGCGATCGGCAGTTCCACCTCGTGCTGCGGCAGTGCCAGCAGTTCCTCGCGGGTCAGCGAGAGGGTCCGGCTCCCGATGAGAGTCAGCCGGTAGGCCGGGCCCACCTGGGCCGCCGTCAGGTTGACGGACTTCGCGGTCCGGTTCACCGGCAGGTAGTGCGGCGCGGTCGCGGACAGCCCGCGCGGCCCGAACAGCGAGGTGCGCCGGGCCAGGCCGCCAATCGACTGGCCGACGACCAGCCCGGCCAGGGTGACCGAGGCACCGCCGACCGCGGCCAGCAGCCCGCGCCGGGAGATCGTCGGAGCGGCGGGGCGGGCCGCGCGCAGCCCGGCCGGGTCGGGTGCCTCCGGCTCGGTCCCGGCCAGCGGCGTGCGCAGTTCCCGGCGCAGGCTGCGGGACCGCAGCCCGCGGACCATCCGGGGGAACTTCAGCGCCACGTGGACGACCAGCCCGGCGATGAACACCCACGCGCCGTACAGGTGCGCGGTGTAGAAGGAGAACGGGAAGACGTAGTAGTCCTGGATGTTCAGGATCCCGGTGGCGAACTCGAACAGCACCCCGCCGACCACCATGATCAGGCTGACCCGCTCCAGGATCTGGGCCAGCGAGCGGACCGGCGGCCAGGCGAACAGCCTGGGCAGCACCGACCACAGCTTGGCCAGCACGACCGGCAGCAGTGCCAGCCCGAGGGTGATGTGCACCCCCTGGTTCGCCCGGTAAAGCCACGACGGGTGGGTCGGCCAGGAGAACAGGTAGAAGTGCAGCAGCCCGGCCCCGGGAGTCTGGTCGTTGCCCAGCAGCAGCGGATCGTAGGCGGCGTAGGACAGCAGCCCGGTGACGGCGAGGATGGTCAGCCCGACCAGGAGCACCAGGGCCAGCACGGAGGTCAGCCACAGGCCGCGGAGCGGGCTGCGCCAGGTGCCGGGGCGGAACGGGCCCGGCGGCGGGTGATCGGCCGCATGCCGGGCGGCCTGCGTGGCCCGGCGGAGCACGGCGGCGGCCCGGGCCCGCTCGGCGGCGGCTGAGGCGGCGATGGCGCGCCGCCTGCGCGCGGACCGCGGCTGGCGGTCCGTCCGCCGCGCCGTGCGGGCGTCGTTGTGTTGCTCGGCAGTGCGCCGCGTGGGGGTAGCGTCGTCCTGCCGTGGTCCCCTGGTCCCGGCCATGCTCCCGACGTTAACCGCAGACATGCAGGTCAGGACGGTTTAGCGACAGACGGTAAGAACCTCGTAAGGGCGGGTGATCAGCAGTGCCGGGCCCGCATGGCCTGGCCCAGCCGGTGCAGCGTGGTGGCGAACTGCTGCTGCTCGTCCAGGGTGAAGCCCTCGAACAGCCCGGCCAGCGCATCCAGCCGCGGGCCGAGCACCTGCTCGGCCTCGTGCCGGCCCGCGCCGGTCAGCTCGACCAGGGTGGCCCGGCGGTCCGTCGGGTGCGGCCGCCGCTCCACCAGGTGCGCCCCTTCCAGCGCGTCCACCATCGCGGTCATGCTCCGCGGGCTGACGCCCAGCTGGTCACCGAGGTCACGCATGATCGCGGGGCCGCCGCAGTGCAGGGCCTGGAGCAGCCGCAGCCGGGTGTAGGGCAGGCCGCCACCGGCCCGCCCCTCGGTCCAGCGCTGGAAGGCCGCGGCGAACTGAGCCGTCTCGGCGACCAGGGCGCGGCGCCGCTCGTCGTCGGGCAGCCCGGCCAGCGGCGGCGGCGAGTTCGGGCAGCCGTCCGGATCGGCGTCCAGGCCGGGCGGCACCGCGCGTTGCCCCGGCGCCTGATCCAGATCCACGCACCCCAGCCTACCTGCGGTGATTCACTTACACGACTATTACGTTAGGCAATGTATATCTCGTGAATATCCCCAAACGCCTCCTGCTGACGGCGATGCCGCCCCGCCGCCAGCCGCCGCCGGGCGCGGTACGCATACGGTAGGACCATGCGCGCATGGGTGGTGCACAAGCCCGGCCCGATGGCCTCGGAGCCGCTGCGGCTGACCGAGCGGCCGGTCCCGGAGCCCGGCCCCGGCCAGCTGCTGATCAAGATCCGCTGCTGCGGCGTGTGCCGCACCGACCTGCACCTGGCCGAGGGTGACCTGCCGCCGAAGCACCCGGACGTCACGCCGGGCCACGAGGTCGTCGCCGAGGTGGTCGCGGCCGGCCCGGGCACGACCAGGTTCCGGCCCGGCGACCGGGTCGGCGCGGCCTGGCTTGGCGGCACCGACGGGGCCTGCCCATTCTGCCGCCGTGGCCAGGAGAACCTGTGCCCGGCGTCCGTCTACACCGGCTGGGATTTCAATGGCGGTTACGCGGAGTACATGCTGGTCGCGGACGCGTTCGCGCACCCCCTCCCCGCGAACTTCAGCGATGAAGAGCTGGCCCCGCTGCTGTGCGCCGGGATCATCGGCTACCGCGCGCTGCGGCGCGCCGAGGTGCCACCTGGGGGCACCCTGGGCATCT
The DNA here is from genome assembly GCA_963829725.1 of uncultured Actinomycetes bacterium. Lineage (GTDB taxonomy): Bacteria > Actinomycetota > Actinomycetes > Streptosporangiales > Streptosporangiaceae > RYN-230. The sequence continues at coordinate 154,381 of CAWHJW010000011.1, forward strand.
GGGGCTTCGGCGGCTCCGCGCACCTCGCCGCGCAGGTGGCGATCGCCCAGGGGGCGGCGGTGCACGTGTTCACCCGCGGCGAGGCGGCCCGCGACCTGGCCCGGTCGCTGGGCGCCGCCTCGGTGCAGGACTCCCTCGATCCGCCGCCGGTCAAGCTGGACTCGGCCATCCTGTTCGCCCCCGTCGGCGACCTGGTGCCGCCCGCGCTGGCCGCGCTGGACCGCGGCGGCACCCTGGCCATCGCCGGCATCTACCTGACCGACATCCCGGTGCTGAACTACGAGCGGCACCTGTTCTCCGAGCGCCAGGTGCGCAGCGTCACCTCGAACACCCGGGCCGACGCGGCCGAGTTCCTCACCCTGGCCGGGCGGCTGCGAATCAAGGTGACCACCACGCCGTACTCCTTCGATCAGGCCCAGCAGGCCCTCACCGACCTGCGCGAGGAGCGGGTGCACGGCGCGGCCGTGCTGTCAATGGCGTGACCGGGGCGGCCGACCTCGCCCGGGCGCGGGCGTTGCTCGCGGCGGTCCCGCTGATAGACGGGCATAACGACCTTCCCTGGGCACTGCGCGACGCCGGCTGCGCGGACTTCCGCGGGGCTGACCTGGCCCGGCCGGTGGCGTTCACCCAGACGGACCTGCCGCGGATCGCCGCGGGCGGGCTGTCCGGCCAGTTCTGGTCGGTCTACGTGCCCGCCGGGCTCCAGGGCCAGGCGGCGGTGGCCACCACGCTGGAGCAGATCGACCTGGTGCACCGGATGATCCGGCAGTACCCGGGTCAGCTCCAGCTCGCGCTCACCGCCGACGACGTCCGCCGCGCCGTCGCCGCGGGCCGGGTGGCGTCGTTGCTCGGCGCGGAGGGCGGGCATTCCATCGCCTGCTCGATGGGCGTGCTGCGGATGCTGTACGCGCTCGGCGTCCGCTACCTCACCCTGACGCACAACGCCAGCGTGCCGTGGGCCGACGCCGCCACCGGTGAGCAGAAGGCGGGCGGGCTGACCGCGTTCGGCCGCGAGGTGGTCCGCGAGATGCAGCGGCTCGGCATGCTGGTGGACCTGTCGCACGTGTCCCCGGGCACCATGCGCGACGCGCTGGCGGCCGCCGAGGCGCCGGTCATCTTCTCCCACTCCAGCGCCCGGGCGCTCTGCGATCACCCGCGCAACGTCCCGGACGACGTGCTGGGCGCCCTGGCCTCCCGTGGCGGGGTGTGCATGGTCACCTTCGTGCCCGCGTTCATCTCACCAGCCGCCCGCGAATGGGACCGGGCGCTCACGGCCGGCTTGGAGCGGCGCGGGCGCGATCCGTGGGACCTGTCGGCGCGCGAGGCGGCCGGCCGGGAGCGTGCCACGGCCGATCCGCCGCCACGGGCCACCATCGCTGACGTGGCCGCGCACGTCGAGCACGTCCGGGAGGTGGCCGGGATCGAGCACGTCGGGCTGGGCGGCGACTTCGACGGCTGCGCCGACATGCCCGACGGACTGGCCGACGTGTCCGGCTACCCGGCCCTGTTCGCCGAGCTGCTGCGCCGCGGGTGGACCGAGCAGGACTGTGCCAGGCTGGCCGGCGGTAACATCCTGCGGGTGCTCCGCGAGGCGGAGGCGGCTGGCCGGGAACTGTCCGGCAGGCGCCCGCCGTCAACGGCCCGGATCGAGGACCTGGACGGCCCAGCTGGACGGCCCAGCCCTGGACGGGCCTGATTAGCTGAAGTGCGTCCGCGGCCGGGGCTGCCGCTCCCCGTCCAGGTAGACGTCCACCTTCTCGTCGTAGAAGCAGGCCAGCCCGGCGACCTTCTGGCTCTCCGGCAGCGGGGTGCGGTAGATCCAGACCAGGTCGGGGTGCACCTGGCCGCCCGCCTCGACCGACCAGTAGCTCGCCGTCCCCTTGTACGGGCAGTGCGACTGCGTCACCGACGGGCGGAGCAGGTCCATCCGGACGTCGGTCAGCGGCAGGTAGTAGCGCGGCGGCAGCCCGGTCTCGAACAGGATCCGCGGCTGATGCGAGTCGGCCACCGTCACCCCGGCCACCTCCACCCGGACGTGCCGGGAACTGGCCAGGATGTCCACCCGGGAGTACGGGTCCCGCGGGTGGGTGTAGACCGGCTCGTCCTCCTCGAACCACTCGCTCATCGCGTCCCAGTCCAGCCGCACCGCGCCGCGCAGCGCCTCCAGCGGGGAGTCCGGGTAACGCCGCGCCGCGCCCGGCGCCGTCGCCCGGCCGGTGATCACGTCGCAGATCTCCGCGTCGCCCCGGCTGGGCGAGTGCTCGGTCTTCCCGTTGGGCACCAGGTCGGCCCGGACGTCCGCCGCCGGGATGTAGTAGACGGGGAAATAGGGCCACTCCCAGACCAGCAGCGGCTCCCGGGTGTCCGCGACCAGCTCGCCGTCGAGGTACGCCCGTACCCGCTTGTGGCCCGTCTCGGTGTGGACCCGGCCGGCGGTCTTGGCCATGGACGGCCTCCCGTCTCTTACGTTCCCCTCGGGGCAGCTTTTCCTGATGTGGCGGGACGTTCCTGGTGCTGGCATGCGCAGCGGGCCAGTAGCGTCAATGTATGCGACTCGGCGTCCTGGACGTGGGCTCCAATACGGTGCATTTCCTGGTGGTCAACGCGTACCGCGGTGCGCGGCCGACGCCGGTCTTCTCCCACAAGGCCGAGCTGCGGCTCGGCGATCACCTCGAAGACGGCACCCGGCTGTCCGAAGAGGGCGCCGAGCAGCTGCGGGCCTTCGTCACCGAGGCGCTGCAGATCGCCGAGGACAAGGGCGTGGAGGACCTGCTCGCCTTTGCCACCTCCGCGGTCCGCGACGCCAGCAACGCCGACGAGGTGCTGGCCCGGATTCGCGAGGACACCGGCGCGCACATCCAGGTGCTGTCCGGCCGGGACGAGGCGCGGCTGACCTTCCTGGCCGTGCGGCGCTGGTTCGGCTGGTCGTCGGGGAAGGTGCTCATGCTCGACATCGGCGGCGGCTCGCTCGAGGTGGCCGGAGGCGTGGACGAGGAGCCGGACGTGGCCGTCTCGTTCCCGCTGGGTGCCGGCCGGCTGACCCGGGACTGGTTCACCAGTGACCCGCCGTCCGCCGGCGAGGTCCGCCAGCTGCGCCGGCACGTCCGGGCCGAGATAGGCCGCCAGGCCGGCCAGGTGATGCGGGACGGCCAGCCAGACCGGGCCGTGGCCACCTCGAAGACCTTCCGGCAGCTGGCCAGGATCGCGGGCGCGGCCCCGTCCAGTGAGGGGTTCTATGCCCGGCGCAGGCTGAGCCACGCCGACCTGACCAAGCTGGCCGAGAAGCTGCCCGCGCTGAGCGCGGCGGAACGGGCCCAGCTGCCCGGGGTCTCCCGCGGCCGGGCGCCGCAGCTGGCCGCGGGCGCGATCGTGGCCGATGCCGCGATGGACCTGTTCGGCCTGGAGCAGCTGTTCATCTGCCCATGGGCGCTGCGTGAGGGCGTGATTCTGCGCCGGCTGGACGCGCTGACCGGGGCCGTGCCGGACAAGCCCGCCGATTCGGGGTGAGGGTGGCCCGGAAGCGGGGTGAGTAAGCACAGCAACAGCCCGGCCTGAGCGGGTTCGCTCAGGCCGGGCTGTTGCGTGGGCCGGTGCTGTGGCCGGCGGCTACCCGGCTACTCGGGCAGCCGGGTGCCGTCGGCGGGCGGGGCCTGGGTGCGGTCGGCCAGGGTGCCGCGCCCGGCGGTGGAGCGGACCGGCTTGGCCGCGGGCCGGGCCAGGCCGTCCGGGGACGCCCCGGCTGTGGCCGGGCGCTCGGCGGGGGCTGGCCGCTCGGCGGGCACCGGCCGCTCGGCGGGCACCGGCCGGTCGGCGGGCACTGGCCGGTCGGCGGGCACCGGCCGCTCGGCGGGCACCGGCCGGTCAGCGGACGCAGGCCGGCCAGCGGGCACCGGGCGCTCGGCGGGCACCGGCCGCTCGCCCGGGAGCGGGCTGCCGCGGTGGCTGCGGGTCGGCCCGCCGGGGACGTCGGCCGGGGCAGCGGCCTGGTCGGCCGGTGCGCGGCCAGCGCCCGGCGCGTGCCTGCCCTCAGCCACGCCGCCCGGCCGGGGGGCACCGCCCGGGGCGCCGTTGCCGGCCGTGGCCCCCACGGCGCTGGCCACGGACCGGGCCACCTCTTCTTCCAGCGACCCGCGGGCGGCCTCGCCGGCGACCAGATTGGTGACCACGTCGCGGACCTCGGTGAGCCGCCGCACGGTCTCGGTGTGCCGGGCCACCAGCAGGTTCAGGCGGCGCTCCGCCCCGTCATGGATCGCGGTCGCCCGGGCGGTCGCCTCGTCCAGCATCTGCTTGGCCTGGGCCTGCGCGGCCGCGACGGCGTTCTCCGACTTCTTCTGGGCGTCGCTGATGGTGCGCTCCGCCTCGCTGCGGGCCGAGTTGCGGGTCTTCTCAGCCTCGGAGCGCGCGGTGGCGATCGTGTTCTCGGCCTGCTCCTGGGCCGCGGCCAGCATCCGCTCCGTCTGCTCCCGGGCCTCGGCCTTGAGCCGGTCGATCTCCTGCTTGGCGTCGTTGCGCTGCTGGGTGATCTCATCCAGGGCGCGGGCCTTCTGCGCCTTGGCCTCATCGTCGGCGAGCTTGAGGATCTGGCTCATCCGCTCGCTGAGTTCCTGATGGGCGGGCTTGTCGTCCAGTTCCCGCTGCCGGGCGGCAGACACCTCGGTGCGCAGCCGCTCGATCTCGTCGATAGAGCGGGACAGGCGCTCCTCCAGGTCCCGGGTCTGGCTGCGGGAGCGGGCCACGAATTCGTTGACCTGACGGCGACTGTAACCGCGCATCTGAACTTCGAAGGCGTCTTCCGAGTCGAGGTCAGGGATAAGGTCGCTTTGCTCAGTCATGTCTCACCCGTCAGGAGGGTCAGTCCAGGCCAGTACCCGCCCGGGCACGAGGGCATGACGGGCTGGCCTGAGTCAGGAAGCGGGCCGTGGGCACGGAACGTGGTACCAGCAAGTATGAACGGCAAGACTCTTGTCCGTAAGCCGCGTGCGCGCAACCGAAACGAACGAGTATCCCGTTTTGCCCCGATTATTTCGGTCTCGGGGATGGGTGAAGGAGAGGCTGATGGGCCGGCTCGGGTCAATCGACGGTCATGCTCCCGCAGTGCACCCGGAGGCGTGGGTCGCCCCCGGCGCGATCCTCGTCGGGCGGGTCACGGTGGGCCGGGCGGCAAGCGTCTGGTACGGCTCGGTGCTGCGCGCCGACGACGATGAGATCGTGGTCGGCGCCGAGTGCAACATCCAGGATCAGTGCTGCCTGCACGTGGACGCGGGGGAGCCGGCCATGCTGGGCGACCGGGTCAGCCTCGGCCACCGGGCCACGGTACACGGCGCGGAGGTAGGGTCCGGGGCGCTGATCGGCATCGGGGCCATCGTGCTCGGCCGGGCCCGGATCGGGGCGGGGTCCCTGGTCGCGGCGGGCACGGTGATCCGCCCGGGACAGCAGGTTCCGGCTGGGGTCCTGGTAGCGGGCGTGCCCGGGCGGGTCATCCGCGAGCTCACCGACGCTGACCGGGCCACGTTCGACCAGACCGCGGCCCGCTACGTGGCCCGCGCCGCCGTGCACCGCGCGGCGCGCTGGGAAGGGGACGGCGAGGGGACGCCGGCCGCATGACAGCGGGCCTGGCGGCAAGCCCGCCGGGAATATCACGAAAGGCACCCCAGTAGTCACCGCAGCCCCGCTAAGCGGAGGCAGTCCTTTACCGTAACCAGACCATCACGGTCACCGCCTTCTTGGAATCGTTACCGTGGTCGTGGGTAAAATCGCACTTGAGGGTGGTCCAGAAATGACCCTGTTGGGTCATGCGGGGGCATAGGGCCGCGTCGTAGCCTTGTGGCCAGACTTCTGCGAACTCGCTTGGCGATGGAGGTGGGCGCGGTGCGCGAGACTCTCGATCTTCGCGTCCCCGACCGTGTTGCGCTCGATGAGATCGAGCTTTATGCCGAGGTGCTCAGCGCGGTGGCTACTTCTGAACGGCCGCTGACCGCAGCGGAACTCGACGCGGTACTCGGGGTCGTGTCAGCAGCGGCGGGGATATCCAGGATCGCCGACTGAGGCGGCAATCCAGCCCGGCTACCGCGGTCATCCCGCTCCGGGTGCCTCTCCAGCCTCGGCTGTACCGGTCGTTCCCGGGACCCCGAACATGACGTCGGTGTCCCGGTGCCGGAAGCCGAGTGACTCATAGAGCCGGATGGCTGGCGTGTTGTCCTCGTCCACATACAGCATGACCTCGGGCAGCCCACGGGACCGCAGGTACCGGAGCCCGTCCAGGGTGAGCGCGCGGCCCAGCCCGGTGCCGCGCTCGGCGGGATCCACGCCCACCACGTACACCTCGCCGATCGCGTCGTGGCCGTGCCCGGGACCGCCGGGCTGGGGCCCGTGGATCTTCGTCCAGTGGAAGCCGGCCAGCCCGCCGGAGCGTTCGGCCAGGAAGAACCCTTCCGGGTCGAACCAGGGTTCCCGCTCCCGCAGGGTCAGGTCCTCCGTGGTCCAGGCGCCCTGCTCAGGATGGCTGGCGAAGGCCTTCCGGTTCAGGGCCAGCCAGGCTTCCTCGTCCGAGCCCGCGCTGAAGGTACGCACCGTGATGCCCGGCGGGTACTTCGGGGTGTCGATCGGCGCCTGCAGCGAGTGCTGCATCGTCCACAGCGCGCGGACCCGCGCGAATCCGGCCCGGGCCGCCAGCGCGGCGGCGCCCGGCAGGTCGCCGTGCGCCCACAGGCGCAGCGGGCGCGGCCCGGCCTCGGCCAGCAGCGCCCGGGTCAGCCGCAGGCCCAGGCCCTGGTTCCGGTGCCCCGGGCCGATGACCAGTTCCCCGCTCGGCCCCTCCGCCGGGTCGCCGGGGTCCAGGTGGGCGTAGCCCGCCAGTTCGCCGTGGCTGGTCAGCAGCAGGTTACGGGCCTGCTGGTCGCCGCCGTAGCGCAGGTGCAGCAGCACGTGCTCGGACAGCGGGCTCACCGCGTCCTGGTCAGCCGCGGCGCTGACCAGGCGCAGCACGCCGGTGGCCGCGGTCTCCTCCAGTTGGCCGGTCACCGTGCTGACGACGTCGTCACCATCACTCGGCACGGGCGGCACTGGCCTCCTTCTGGCCGCTGGCCGTGCTCCGGCCCGCGGGAGCGTCCCGGGCCGTCCCGTTCTCGGTCGGCCCGCTCCCCGCTGGCCCGCTGCCCGCCGCGGTGTCGTCGTCCCCGGAGGTGCTGCCGCCTTCCCCCGGCCTGGGCGGCCGGCCCGCCCGGCTGTCCTCCCCGCCCTTGGCCGGCACGAACCGGTACCCCACGTTCCGTACCGTGCCGATGAGCGCCTCATGCTCGGCGCCGAGCTTGGCGCGCAGCCGCCGGACGTGCACGTCCACCGTCCGGGTGCCGCCGAAGTAGTCATAGCCCCAGACTTCCTGCAGCAGGTGCGCGCGGGTGAAGACCCGCCCGGGGTGCTGGGCCAGGAACTTCAGCAGCTCGAATTCCTTGAACGTCAGGTCCAGGGCGCGGTGCCGCAGCCGGGCCGTGTAGGTCGCCTCGTCGATGGCCAGGTCGCCGGACCGGATCTCGTCGGGGGTGGCCGGGGCCGCGCTGATCTTGCGGCCGATGGCCAGCCGGAGCCGCGCCTCCACCTCGGCCGGGCCGGCCGTGTGCAGGATCACATCATCGGCCCCCCACTCCGCGGTGACCGCGGCCAGCCCGCCCTCGGTCAGGATGGCCAGTACCGGGACCTCCAGGCTGGCCGTGCGCAGCAGCAGGCACAGGCTCCTGGCCTGGGCCAGGTCGCGGCGCGCGTCGACCAGGATGGCGTCGGCGGGGGGCGCGTCGGCCAGGGCCGGAACCTCGGCCGGGCCGACGCGTACGGTATGCAGGAGAAGGCCAAGGGAGGGCAGGATCTCCACCGCAGGCTCCAGGGCACCGCTCAGCAGCAGCAGGTCACTCAACGCGCTGCCACCTCCGCCCCGTGGTCTCTTGCGGGAGAAACTACCCATCAACGCACACAAGGACCCGTCGGCGGCTTAGCCCGGATCCGATGGAGCGAGGATAGCGGACATGTCCACAGTGACGCTGCGCTACTGGGCGGCGGCGAAGCAGGCCGCCGGGATGGCGGAGGAGACCATCAGCGCGGACACCCTCGGCGCCGCGCTGACCGCCGCGGCCGGCCGGGGGGCCGCCCTCCAGGCCGTGCTGGCCCGCAGTTCCTTCCTGATCGACGGCGATCCGGTGGGCAGCCGCCCCCCCGACTCGGTACCACTGCGGGACGCGGCCGTCGTCGAGGTGCTCCCGCCGTTCGCGGGCGGATAACCCGGCAGGATGAGACGGGCCGGATAGATCGGCCCTGCTGCTGAACCGGCAGGCCAGGCTGGCCGTTAGTGAGGTCGTGGCACACCATCGCGGAACCCAGGGGCGTGAGCCCAAGGGGGAAGCCTGTGACGAGGCGCTGGTCCGGGCGCTCTATGCGGAGCACGCGGCCCCGCTGTTGCGCTACGCGCTCCGGCTCACTAGTGGCGACCGGCAGCGCGCCGAGGATATCGTTCAGGAGACGCTGCTCCGGGCCTGGCTGCATCCCGAGGCGATCGCAGAGCGGCCAGCCCGGCCGTGGCTGTTCGCGGTGGCCCGGAACCTGGCGGTGGACGCGCACCGGGCACGGAACGCCCGGCCGCGCGAGGTCGGCGAGGCAGCGCTCGAACTCGTACCCGTGGCCGACGAGGCGGATCGCGTGCTGGAATCCTGGGCGGTGGCCGACGCCCTGCGTGATCTGCGGCCGGAGCACCGTCAGGTGCTGGTGCAGACTTACTATCTCGGCCGCTCCGTCGCGGAAGCTGCCCTGGAGCTCGGCATCCCGGGGGGGACCGTGAAATCGCGCACGTTCTACGCGCTCAAGGCACTCAAACTGGCGCTCGAGGAACGGGGGCTCGCACCATGACCGGCTCCCCGCAATGCCGCGACATCCGGCCTTCCCTCGGCGTCTACGTCCTGGGCGCCATCGATCCCGCGGAACGCTCGCGGGTGGACATGCACCTGAGCACCTGCCCGGACTGCCGGGAGGAGCTCGCCGGGCTGGCCAGCCTGCCCGCCCTGCTGCGCCGGGTCCCGGTCGCCGAGGCCCAGGAAGTGGCCGGGGAAGGCGAGGAGGACCTGCCCGGCTCGCAGCCGTCCGAGCTGATGCTGAGCTCGCTGCTGAACCGCACCCAGGAGGTGCGGCGGGCCCGCCGCTGGCGCGGCCTGGCCGCCGCGGCCGCGGTGGTGCTCGTGGCTGGCCTCGGCGGGGCGGTCGGCTGGAGTGCGCTGCACCAGTCCGGAAGCGGCTCCGGTGCCGTGACGCCGGGCGGCGCGCCGGCGGCTGGCCTCACCTCGGTCTCGGCGAGCAACCCGCGGACGCGCGTCGCCGCCACCATCCGGCTCACCCGCAAGGACTGGGGCACCGCGCTGGACACCCAGGTGCACGGCGTCGCCGAGGGAGCCCGGTGCCAGCTGGTGGTCACCGACACGGCCGGGCACGCCACCGTGGTGGGCAGCTGGACGACCGGCTACGACGAGAGCTGGACTTGGTACCCGGGAGCGACCGCGGTCACGCTGGACAGCGTGCGCAGCTTCGCGATCACCTCGCATGGCAAGGTGCTGGTCACGGTACCTATGCGTTAGCCGGGAATGGGACGGCTACCCAGTGCGCTGTAGTCCGCGTGATAGCGGGAGTTGTCGTCTGCCTGGTGGTACTGGGGGCCGCGACGGTGTTTGGCGTGAACCGCCGGCGCCGCGATGGCCGGCTGACCGGCCCGGGGATGGGCGCCGCCCCCCGCGGGCAGGCGGCCGGGGGGCCGCAGGTTGGTGCCGCCCGGCTCGGCCAGCCGCTGGGCCAGCGGGCCACCTTGCTCCAGTTCTCCTCCGAGTTCTGCGCCCCGTGCCGGGCCACCAGGAAGATCCTCGAGGACGTGGCCAGCGGGGCCGACGGCGTGCGCCATGTCGAGGTGGACGCCGCGGACCGCGTGGACCTGGTCCGGCTGCTGGACGTGCGGCGCACCCCCACCGTGTTCGTGCTGGGCCCGGACGGCCGGGTCGCCCGGCGCGGCAGCGGGCTGATGCGCCGGGAAGACGTGCTGGCCGCCCTGGGCGAGATCCGGTGAGCGGGAATACCCTACCAGCCAGGTGGGAAGTGACACCGGGCCCGGCGCCGCATACCATCGGGGACGTGCTTTCCCTGGCCATCCTGGCGGAGCGGGCGGCTGGCGGCCGGCCGCGGCCGCCGCTGACCCGGCGCCGCGTCGTGGACTACTGTCACGTCGCCGCCGCGCTGTGTCCGGGCATGGCCAGCCCGCCGGCGGCCCGCTGACCGCAGCGCGGGCCGGCCGGTGCGCCGCGGGCAGGCGTCTCATGCCGGTTCGCGCCATTCCCAAGCCCGCAGAGGAGAAGGTAACGCTCGTGACAGTGGACCCCAGGGGCCAGCGCTTCAACGCGACGCTCTCCGCGATCGTCCTCGCCGTGGTCTTGATCACCAGCAGCACGTGGCTGCTGGCGGCGCAGGGCGTCGTGTTCGGGATCGGGGCCGTGCTCGGCCTGAGGTACTCGCCGTATGGCTACCTCTACCGGTTCGCGGTCCGGCCCCGGCTCGGGCCGCCGGCCGAAATGGAGGCGGAGGCCCCGCCGCGATTCGCCCAGGGCGTCGGCCTGGCCTTCGCCGTGATCGGCGTGATCGGGTACGCGACCGGGCTGGCCCCCCTGGGGATGGCCGCCGCGGCGGCGGCGCTCGCCGCCGCATTCCTCAATGCGGCCTTCGGCTTCTGCCTGGGCTGCGAGATGTACGTGCTGATTCAACGAGTCCGGCCCGGCCGCATGGCGGCGGCGCCGGAGACCGACAAGGAGGTTGCCGCATGAGCCGTTCTGACGTCCTGGTGGACGCAGACTGGGTGGATGCGCACAAGAACGACCCTGGCCTGGTCCTGGTGGAAGTGGACGAGGACACCAGTGCCTATGACACCGGGCATATCCAGGGTGCTATCAGGATCGACTGGAAGAAGGACCTGCAGGACCCGGTGCGCCGCGACTTCGTGGACCAGGCCGGGTTCGAGGCACTGCTGTCCGAGCGCGGGATCGCGAACGACGACACGGTGGTCCTGTACGGCGGCAACAACAACTGGTTCGCGGCCTACGCCTACTGGTACTTCCGGCTGTACGGGCACCAGAGCGTGAAGCTGCTCGACGGCGGCCGCAAGAAGTGGGAACTGGACTCCCGCGAGCTGGTCAAGGACGTTCCGGTGCGGCCCAGGACGCAGTACACCGCCCAGGAGCAGGACGCCGACATCCGCGCCCTGCGGGACGAGGTCGTGGCCGCCATCGGCCAGCGCAACCTGGTGGACGTCCGGTCGCCGGACGAGTTCGCCGGGCGGCTGCTCGCCCCCGCGCACCTGCCCCAGGAGCAGGCGCAGCGGGGCGGCCACATTCCCACCGCCAAGAACGTGCCGTGGTCCAGGGCGGCCAACGACGACGGCACCTTCAAGTCCGACGACGAGCTGCGGACGCTGTACGCCGGCGAGGCGGGCCTGGACTTCGGCAAGGACACCATCGCCTACTGCCGGATCGGCGAGCGTTCCGCGCACACCTGGTTCGTGCTGCACGAACTGCTCGACCAGCCGAACGTGAAGAACTACGACGGCTCCTGGACCGAGTACGGCTCGCTGGTGGGCGTGCCGATCGAGCTGGGCGACGGCAAGTGAGCGCCGGGCAGGCCAGCACCGACGGCTGCGGTGCCCCGGCCGGGGGCGCGGCACTGCCGGCCGACGCCGGTAACCAGGCCGTGGTCCAGGGGCACGTGACCCGGGGCGGGGACTCCGTGCAGACCGGCTACGCCCGGCTGCTCGACTCCGGTGGTGACTTCGTGGCCGAGGTGCCGCTGGGCACCGACGGCGGTTTCCGCTTCTTCGCCGCGCCCGGCACCTGGACGGTGCGGGTGCTGGCCCCGGGCGGGGTGAACGTGGACCAGGCGGTGACCACGGACTACGGCCAGATCAGCGCCGTGGAGGTCAGCGTCTGAGCGGCTCCGCAGGACGCTCAGCTGAGGGGCGGGTGGTTATCCACCCGCCCCTCAGGCGTGCCCGGGCCCGCTCCCCGCGTCCAGCCCATTATGGTGATCTCGGAATATGGGCAGGTCAGCGACGTGCAGCCGGCCTTGTTCATCTGCCTGTCCAGCTGGTCTTCACCCGCGTTCACCTGAGCGTCATGTTCACCCCCTACTAATGGGGTGCCAGGCGGGCGATCACCATCCGCCCTGGCTCAATCGTGGCGGAACGCAATTAGGGCGGCTGCAGAGTGTCTGTTCATGCTGATCCCGTCTGGCTCATGCCGGGGCGGACCCCGCATCCCCGCTGCTCGTGCCCATTCTCCCCATCCTGGTCCGGGTGATCAGGGCGTACTCAAGGCGTCATGCGGAATGACGGACGTCCGCGGAGAGAAGGACGGCCGGGCGCTCGCAGCCCACCGGCCCCTGTCCGCGACCGTGCTCGCGGACCGGATGGCGGCCGCGCTGCTGCACCATGAGCCCGGCTGGCGGCTGCCCCGGCACACCGCCCTGGCCCGCCGGTACAACGTGACCACCACGGAGATTGAGGCGGCGATCGAGTTGCTGGTCGCCCGGCACCTGCTGTCCCGGCTGCCGGATGGCCAGGTCTTCCGGGCCAGCCCGGCCGAGTACCGGCTGGCCCTCGAAGGGCTGCCCGGCATCACCGCCCAGGTCAACCCGATGGGCGGCGAGCTGGCCTGCAAGAGCCGGACCATTTCCCGCCGCCGCGCCGCCGAGGACGTGGCCCGCGCCCTCGGCACCGAGCCGGGCCAGGACCTGCTGACCGTGCGGTGCCTGTGGTCGGTGGGCGGCGAGCCCGCCGCGTTCTCGGCCAGTTACCTGCCGCCGCAGATGGAGGGGCTGGCCAAGGAGTTCACCGCGGCCGCCTCACCCACCGGGCCACCCTCACGGGCCGGCCTCCCGTGCGCGTTCCAGGTGGAGTTCGCGCCGCCCGCGCCGTCGGTGGCGCGCACGCTGCGGCTCGCGCCGGGTGAGCCCGCCGCCACGGTCACCGTCCGGTTCGGGGCCGCGCCCGAGGCATGGGATGGCGCGCACCATGCGGTCGCCGCGCTGGCCGTGGCCGTACTCCGGCCGGACCGGTTCCGCATCGTGGTCGAGTCACCGGGCATCCCCCGGCCGGCGGTGGGCCCGGATGGTCTGCCTGGCGCCTGGACACATGCGGCCGGAGACTGGGAACCTTGACCCGACATGCGTGCCCCGGTGACGAATGCGGCGGATCGCGAGCCGCGGCGAGCCCGTGCCCTGACGTCGGAGGACGTCCCGCGGCACGGTGTGCTCGCCGCTGCCCTCGGCCTGGCCGGGGTCCTCGCGCACTTATTGCTGGCCCCGCTGACCCTGCTGCTGGCTGCCGTGCTCCAGTTGGCCGGCCGGCTCACCCGGTGGCGCCCGGCCTGGCTCGCGGTACCGGCGGCCGCCGGGCTGGTCTGGCTGCTGGCCATCGGCCCCCGGGCCGCGCTGGCCGGCTTCGCCGACGGCCCGCGGCAGGTGCTGGGCTACCTGGCCGGCGCGGCCGCCTACCCGGCGCGCCTGGCCCACCTCGGGCGGGCCTTCGCCGGCATCGGCCGGTGGCTGCCGCGGCAGGCCCCGGTCGCGCTGATCGCGGCGGCGGCCGAGACGGCCATCGCCTGCTGGGCGCGCTGGCTCGGGTCCGGGCGCGACGGCTTCCCGGCGGCCCGCCCCGGGCTCCTCGCAGTGGCGCGGCGGCAGTACACCGTGCGGGCCGTTAAGTCGGGCGGGGTTGCGGGGCGGACGGGGGGCGTGCTCGGCGCGGACTGGCGCACCGGGCGGGCCGTGGAGATCCCGTGGCAGGCCGCCGAGGGCGGCGTGCTGGTCGGGGGAGCCGACCCGGGCGTGGTCTCGGCGGCCAGTTTCCAGCTCGTGCACGCAGCGATCCGGCGGCGCAAGCCGGTAATCGTGGTCGACCTGGCGGGCACCACGGGCCTGGGCGGGGCGCTCGCCGCCGTGTGCGCGGACACCGACGCGCCGTTGCACGTCTTCGGGGCAGCCGGCCCGGGCTGCTACGACCCGCTGCGGGGCGGCGATCCGGCCCGGAAGGCGGCCCTGGTCATGGGCATGATCGACTGGAGGGGCAGCACCGACAACGCCCGGCGGACCTGCTCCGTTTACCTGACCGACCTGTTCGCCGTCGCGGCCGCCGCGCCGGGCGATACCCGGATCCCGGTGCTGGACGAGGTGGTGGCGTTACTCAGCCCGGCCGCCCTGCGCGCGCGGATGGGCCAGGTGCCCCCGTACCACCCGCGCCACCGGCCGCTGGCCGAGCGGGTCCAGGCGTCAGCGAGCCGGCTGGAGGCCGACCCGGACCCCGCGGCGTTCCTGGCTGGCCAGCTGGCCGGGCTGCGTGCGTCACCGCTGGGGCATTGGCTGCGCCCGGCCGCCGGGGCGGTGCGGGGCGCCGGGGCCGCCGGTGACGGGGTCAGCCTCGGCGCGGTGATCCGTGACCGGGCTGTCGCGTTGTTCTCGCTCAGCCTGTCCCGGCACGGCCGTCCCGCGCAGATGATGGCCAACCTGGTCGCGCTCGACCTGACCGCCGCCTACGCGGCCTCGCTCCGGCTGGGAGTGCCCGGTGACGGCCTGGCCTGGTTCGGCCACTGCGACCTGCTCGCGGGCCCTGTGCTCGCCGACCTGGCCGCCATCGGCTCGCGGGCCGGGCTGGCCACGGTGTTCAGCGCCCGGCCGGGGACGGACGCCGGGCACATCGCGGATCTGGTGAATGTCCGCGTCGAGGCGGGCGAGGGCGGACCGCGCGGGCAGTTCTCGCTGCGGATCCGGGAGCCCGGCTGGCAGGTGGAGGCGGGCCGGCTCGTCCCGGGGGCGATCCGGTGACCGGGGCTGGTCCGGTGGGCGGGGCTGGTCCGGTGGGCGGGGCTGGTCCGGTGGGCGGGGCTGGTCCGGTGGGCGGGGTGCCGATCCGGGACGACCGGCTGTACTTCGGCTGGGAATTCGCGCTGCGGCATGCCGACCCAGGGGCGCCACCTCGGCCGCCGCTGCCACCCCCGCCGGAACAGGTGAACCAGGGCTGGGTGGCGGCCCAGCGGCGCGAGGAGCGGCGGCTCAGCCGGCCGCTGCGGGCGGGCGCGGCAGCGGGCCTGGTGGCGGGCGGGGCGGCCGCCGCGCTGGGCGCCCTCGGGACGCTGAATCCGGCGCTGGCCGTGGCCGGGATCGCCGCCTGCGCCGTACTGGCGGTGGCCTGCGCCCGGGGCGTGTGGCGCGGTTGGCGGGAGCTGCGTGACCGGCTGGCCGCCGAGGAGCAGCGGGTCGGTATCGCGCAGGCGGCGGCCGACCGCCGGCTCGCCGCCTGGCAGGACGAGCATGCCCGCCGGCTACGGGAGTGGCAGGCGCGCAGCCAGGCGTTCCGCACCCAGGTGCAGTGGTACGGGGTGGCCGTGCCGGCCGCGATCGACCGGATCGACGTGGCGGGCGGCACGCTCGGCGGCTGGTCGGCGCTGGTGGCCATGCTGGGCGGCTTCCGGCTGGCCGCCGGGGGCGAGGTCACCGTGCTGGACCTGTCCGAGGGCGCGGTGGCCCAGGATCTGGTCGGCATGGCCCGCGGGCTGGGCGTGCAGCCGCTGGTCTGGGTGCTCCCCGGCGACCTGCCCCGCTTCGACCTGGGCGCCGGGCTGCCCGGCGACGCCCTGGCTGACCTGCTCGCGGTGGCCGCGTCGGCGGCGGCCGATCCGGCCAGCCCTGGCGGGGCGGGCGCGGCCGGGGCGGCGGGCGCGGCTGACCCGGCGCAGGACAGCGCGATCCTGGAACGCATCGCCGGGGTGCTCGGTACGCCCGGCAGGCTGAGCGTCGCGCGGCTGGCCGCCGGGTTGCGGGTGCTCGCGCAGGTGGGTGATCCGCGCGACGAGGTCCGGCGCGGGCTGGTCACCGAGCCGGAGGCCGAGGCGATCACCGGGCTGTACGGCCGGGCCGCCGCCGACCGGGTCATCCTCGAGCGGGCGCTGATGCTGGAAGCCAGGCTGCGTCCGCTGACCGGCCTCGGCCGCGACCCGGTCCCGCTGCCGCCGAGCCGGCTCCGCCTGGTGGCCATGGACCGGGCCGCCCGGATGGCCACCGGCCAGGTCATCGGCGGCTACGTGGCCGCCGCGCTCACGCACCTGCTCCGGCGGCAGCCGCGCCGCGAGGGGTGGCGGCACACCCTGCTGCTCTGCGGCGCGGAACGGCTGCGTGGCGACGTGCTCGACCGGCTCTCCGACGCCTGCGAGTTCTCTGGCACCGGGCTGGTGCTCACCTACCGGTCGCTTCCCCCGTATGTCCGGGAACGGCTGGGGCGGGGCAACGCGGCCGTCGCGTTCATGCGGCTGGGCAACGCCGAGGATGCCCGGGTGGCCAGCGAGCAGATCGGCACCGAGCACCGCCTCGTGGTCGCCCAGCTCACCGACACGGTGGGCACCTCACTCACGGATACCGCTGGTGATGCCTATACCAGCACGGTCGGGGCTGCCTCGTCCGTCGCGTTGTCCGCGTCGAGCAGCCACGGCAGCGGGCAGAGCGGGGGCCGGGGACGGAGCTGGGCGGGGATGTCCCCGTTCGCGCCGCGGACGACCTCCTCACATGGGGAGACGAGTTATTCAGCGGGCGTCAGTGACTCCGCGTCTATCACCGAGGGGATCACCACCGGGACCGCCTGGGGCAGGCAGACCGCGCGCGCGGCGGGCAGCACCGCGTCGGCCGGCCGCACCGCCCAGCGGTCCCGGGAGTTCCTGGTGGAACAGCACGCCCTGCAGCAGCTCCCGCCCAGCGCGGTGATCGTCAGCTATGCGTCGGCGGCCGGCCGCCGGGTGGTGCTGGCCGACGCCAACCCGGGCATCCTCGGGCTGCCCACCGCGACACTGCGGACCAGGGACGAGGCCGGGCTGGGGGGCCCGGCGGTCGCGGCAGGGGGTGCAGCCGCGGCGGCGGCGAGTTGGCCCGCAGCCGCAGCGGCGGCGAGTTGGCCCGCAGCCGCAGCGGCGGCGAGTTGGCCCGCAGCGGCAGCGGGCGTGGCCGGGTTCCAGCCGCCCGCGCCCAGGGAACGCTCCGGCGCTGGCAGCGCCTCCTGGAGTCAGCGGGCCAGCAGGCCAGAACGGCCAGCTTCCGGTGCCCCGTCGTGGGCAGGTCCGGTGCCCCCGCTCACCCGGGATCCCGCCCAGGCTCCGCTTATCTGGCGCGATGAGGACCATGCGCCGCCTCCCTGAGAAGCCCGCACGGCAGGAGTCAGAGAACGGTAGGAGTCGCAGAAACGCGCACGGCGGGAGTCGCAGTGACTCCCGCCGTGCGCGGTGCTGCCTCAGCAGCGGTCTGTTCGGCTGTGGCGCGTCCTGGCCTGCGTGCCGGTCAGTCTCCGAACCGGTCAGGCAGAGATGCGCTCGCGCTGCTCCTGCGCCGTGTGGCTGCGCAGCGGGCGCGCCGGGGCGGCGTGCAGGCGCCCGGGCACCGGGGTGCGGGCGGCCGCGTGCTGACGGGCGGTGGAGAGACGGCCAGTCGCGCGAGTGGCGGCGGCCGGCGTGGCCTCAGCGCGGACGGCGGCCTGCCCGTACCCGGGGGCCTTGTCCGGCCGCTTGAAGGTCATCCACATCGGGATGCCGACGATGGCCGCGAAGATCAGGAAGGCGATGGGGAAGTTGGCCAGGACCAGGGTGCTCACGGTGTCTCCTTAAGTCTCTCGCCGGTGGCGGTCCCGCCGGCGTCGATGTCTATAGATTGCCCCCGGGGTCTCTACCGGCCGTTTGCAGAGCTTCTGAACTAGCTATGAACGACCCGGATGGGGCGGATGGGGCGGATGGGGCGGGGGGCGGGGGGCGAGGTCGGTCGGGGAACGGGTCGAGGGCCTCGGGCTGGGCGCCGATGACTACCTGCCCAAGCCCTTTGACTTCGCGGAACTTGTGGCCCGGATCCGGACCCTGGGCCGGCCCGCCGCCACCCCGCTGCCTCCCAGCCTCGAGCACGGTGACCTGAGCCTGGACCCGGCGCGCCGCGTCGCGGTCCGCGCCGGGCGGCGCCTGCCGCTCACCACCAAGGAACTCGCCGTGCTGGAATGCCTGCTCGCCGTGGACGGCCGGCCGGTCCCGGCCGAGGAGCTGCTCGAACGAGTATGGGATGAAGCGGCCGACCCGTTCACCAGCACCGTGAAGACCACCATCCGCCGGCTCCGGGCGACCCGCCGGTGATCCAGACCGTCCGCCTTCTACCAGGAGGTCCTCGGCTGCCGGTGACCTTCGAGGACGAAAACTCCGCCGTGTTCATGCTCAGCCCTCGGGCGGCGCCTGCCCAGGGCGCACTACGGTGACATCCGTCGCGGCGAAGTCATTTCCAGTGCATAGCACGGGGTGCCCGGTCCGCTCGGCAAGCGCGTAAGTGAAGCAGTCGCCGAAATTGAGCCCCGCCGGCTGGCGTCCCTTGCCATATCGTCGCCAGCCGCTCATCGCACGGGCAGTCAGGTCTGCATCGACGGGCACGATATCGATCTTCGCGTCACGAAGGAGCCGGCCGACAACGTCCTGCCCGGCAGGCCACAGCCGGGCTTCGATGACGATGCCCAGCTCGACGCGTATCGCGGCCGGCATCAGCCGGGTAAGAGCATTCTCAAGGTGAACCGCAAGCTCCTCGCTTCCTGGCTCGCCGAGGATGATCGCCACCGCTGCGGACGTATCGACGACAAGGCTCCGCCGCGCCGGCTCCGTCAACGTGGCAGGCCAGTGTCGTCGTAACCGATGATTTCCTCCGCCGTCCTGTCGTCGGCGACGCGCAGGGCCGCTACGTCGGCCGCCAGGCGCTTCAGCCGCGTTCTCATGCTGGCCGCATGCCTGGCGTGTTCACGGTCGAGCCGCTCCCTGAGCGCAGTCTCGACGGCCTCGGTCAATGTCTCACCTGTCTCGGCAGCCAGCTCCCTGGCGAGCCGGTCCGCCTCGTCACTCTTGATACTCAACGCCATGGAGGAAGTATAGATCTAATAGCAGACTTCTACCATCGAGAGGCAGCCACCCCTGAGGTGCTACCTTGCTGGCCGGGTGTTCTCCGGGGCCGCGTGCACAGCTGCTGGGCTTATGCCCAGGGGTCCCCAGCGTCGGGCGAGTTCCCGGGTGAACAGCACGTTCGCCAGCTTGCTTGACTTGTACGCGCGGAGGCCGCCATAACCGTCGGCCATGTCCAGGTCCTCTGGGTCTACCCTCGCGTCACGGATCGTGCCTGCCCGGCTCGATGTCGTGATCACGCTGGCGCCGACGGCGCTGAGCTAGATAGACCAGCCCGATTAACCCCTGTCGGCACGAAGGTGAACGGCCGCGTCTGGCTTCTCCCGGCTGGCCGCATCCTTCTTGGTTCCCGCCGTGACATGTGTGTTTTCGGCGTAGTTCCTCAGCTTCTCCGCAGGCTGCGAGTGACGCCATGGTCCACCGTGTGTCGCCTGCCAGCGTGATGGGCCGCTGGCAGGCGACAACCGTGTCAGCGATAACGACACAGGCTGTCCGTGCGCCTCAGCGGAACGGGTTGGTGACCTGGACACCCGCGTAGTCCTGGCCGTCGTTCAGGTCTTCGGACAGGACTTGGGTGCAGCCCATCACGCGGGACGCCTCGATGATCGCGGCGTCCCAGTAGGAAAGCTGGAAGCGCTGGCGAGCGTCCAGGGCCGCCATCATGATCCCGCTCGTGAGGTCCTGGACAGGGAAACGCCGGAACGACTCAATCAGCCGGACCGCCTGCGAGTGCCCGATGGCATCCGGACGGCTCGCTCGGGTCGCCTGTACATAGAACTCCTGTAGCACCTGCACCGAGAGCGCCAAGTCGCGATCGGCCAGGATTTCATTGGCGCACTTGGCCTTATCCTGCTCGGCTGGATTGCGCGAGATCGCGTAGAGCAGGATGTTGGTGTCAACGAACCGCACGATCGTGAACCTCGTCGCGGCCCAGCCGGCCGGCCGCGCTGAACTGGCCTATCTCGGCCTGGACCTCGCGTTGCAGCGCCTCAAGCCTGCTGAACTCTTGCATCCGTCCGGACAGCCGCTCAAGGTACGCGACGACCAGTGCACTCACCGATGTGTCACGCCGCGCGGCGGCGACCCTCGCATTGCGGTAGACGTCATCGGGAACGGACACCGTAAGATTCTTCACAGTTTCACAGTAACACGGTTTCCGTGACGTGTAGTTCCCTCCTGCTTCAAGATCTCCCCACCCGCGCTTACCCAAGTCAAGGATGACGGCGAGAGCCACGACAGCTAACCACCCGGCGCGTCCTACTCATCTCTCGCGCCCGACTTCGCCGGCCACGATCGTCCGGTCGCAACAGTCATCGACACGAGTGGCCTGGAAGCACTCCCGATCGGCGGGTTCACCGGAACGATCCCGTCGCCCACGCTGAGTGAGCTCAAGGCCGACATCAGCAGCGGGGAGTTCCACCTGGTCCTGGCTCGGTCCACCGCCGACCCGCGCATCCAGTGGATCGCCGCCCACTGCCGCGGCCTGCGCGGCCATACTTAACTACTGCGCGCGGACGCGCCCTATGTCGATGTCATCGCCCGGCCTTGCATCTTGCACAGCGGTTAAGTGCCGCAGAGCAGCCCGCCAGCCCTTCCCGTCACGCTTAGCCATGAGGCCATCACAGCATCTGCCCGCCGACGTTCTGGTCCGCAATGGCCGACGCCTCACGCGCGCCGATGACGCCCTATTGCCCGGCAGCCGAGTCGGCGTCGGTTCGCGCCAGGTCCGCAAGCGCGACCAGCGTGATGAGCCCGAGACGCAGGGCATCCTCCGGCGCGACATCCTTGACCTGGATCAGATCGACGAGCGGATTGCCGGAAGCGGTCCGGCCGAGACGCTCCAATGTCCGGACATCGCTGGGCTCCTTGCACTGGTACTGCCCGGCGAACGCGCGGATCAGTTCCTCGGCGATTACCTTCCCGTCCGGCAATCCCGCGCGCCCTGCCTCCGCCAGGGCCTCATCGATCCGGCGTTCCATCAGGGCGAGGGACTGATCCAGCGGGTCCAGCCCAACGATCGCCCAGGTCCCGTCGGTGAGCACGCACACACCCAGCAGGAACAGGGGGCCGTGGGTGTCAGGGAAGTCCCCGTCCTCTCCGGCTGCGGCGGCAAGCTCGTCACGGACGACGGGGGCGAGCAGATCCAGCACCCGCGCGACCGCAGGATCGTTCACCGGGGCCCCCTCCAGCACGACGGCGCGGACCAGGGCGGACACCGCGGTCGCCCAGTACCCGGAGTTCTCCGCCATCCGCTGCGGACTGGGCAGCGTAGCGTTTGAGAGCCTCGGTGCGCCGGCGGCGTCCGCGATGGCATCCGCGGAGAAAAAGCGATCACCCACCGAATCCTCACGCCACCGCACCAGCGTGGCCCGCAGCGGCTCGGCGCCACCAGCCCAGGCCCTTCTCGCCTGCTGCTCGCGTTCCTTCTCGGCCTCGAGCCTGTCGATCATCGGCTGCATGCCGGTCAGCAGCATCTGGTAGCCGCGTCGCTTCTCGAAGTCCGCCCGCGACGGCCCGATTCCCCGACGGCGCTGGCTCTTGCGCTTGCTCGCTCTGCCCACGGTCCGAATCTACGCGGCGATCGGGCGGCGTCGCAGGCATCGTCAGATACCCGAACGAGCGCGTCGTGCCGCCAACTCGAAGAGTGTCGCCGGAGGAACAGAACGCCATTTCCGCACGACAACCATTGTCACAGGGGTTTGCCAAAGTCGTAGGCGGTGTTTAGCCAGGCGAGAGGGCTGTGAGGTCCAGGATCTGGAGTGCGCGGCGGGGGTCCTGGGCGCAGCGGCGGGTCTCGGCGGTGTAGCTGGTTACTCCGTGTATGCGGAAGAGGCTGATGACGAGGTTCGCGATGGCGGACCAGACCTGGGGGGCGTTTCCGGTGCGGATGAGCGATTTATCCTCTTTCCAGATCACGTCGCGTAGCCAGTGCGCGTGCTCGGCACGCCAGTGGCCGCGGACGCAGGCGAGCAGGTCTTCGGGCGTGGCCTGGTCCTCCGCGAGGCTGGTGAGGTAGAGGACGGCCTCGGCCCGGGTGTGCCACTGGCCTTTCTTCTTGTACGTGGTGTACCGCTCGATGAGCAGGGCCTGCTCCGCGCCCTCGAAGCCGGAGCCCTCGGGGCACGGCAGGACGCGGAGGGTCCGGGTCTCGATCCGGCCCCGGGTGATCTCGCAGGTCGCGGCGCTGACCGGGGTGGTTTCCCAGGGCAGGGCGTTCAGCTGCGCGTTCAGGGCCGGCTGGTTGCCGAGGATGGGCCACAGGTAGTGCGCGTTCTTGACCTTGCGGAGGAACAGGGCGTTATCCCGGTTCGCCTGCATTGCGTCGCTGGTCACGACGGCGCCGTCCAGCGGCAGCGGGGCCAGCAGCGGCTTGAAGTGGCTGATCTCGTTCGCCTTGCCGGACTTGGCGACCTTGTCCTGCGCGATCACGATGCCGGGGGTATGGGTGACGGCGGCGAGCAGGTGGACTTTCTTGTTCCCGCCGGCCTTCGCGCCCTTGCGCTCCTTGCCGTCCACGGCCACGGCGTGCCGGGCCGGGACATGCCCCGGATCCCCGCAGGCCGCGGGATCCAGCCACGGGTGCAGCGGGTGCGGCCGGAACCAGCCGTCCTCCCGCTCCCGGCGGAACCTCCCCGCCGCCGGCGGCTTCCGCTTCCGCTTCTTCTCCTTCTTCCCCAGCTCCTTCTGCCGCATCGCCGCGGCCGCGGCCGTGACCTGCGGGTCCAGCGCCGCGTCCGCCAGCGCCGCGGTCAGGGCGGCCTCAAGCTCATCCGCGTCCAGTCCCTCCGGCACCCGGTACAGCGTCCGCGCCGACGGCGCGGCCCGCAGCCCCGTCGCCGGGCTGACCCGGCAACCGTGGGCGGCCAGCAGCTCCTGGTCCCAGCCGGCAGCCGCCTCCGCGATCGCCAGCGCCCCCCGGTACCCGCACGCCGCGCCCGCCACCAGCACCGATACCACCGGCGCCAGCTCATGACGGATCCCCCGCCTCTTCCGCCGGTCCGTCAGCCGCGCCGCCAGCGCCCGCCGCAGCACCCCCGGCTCCGGCGCCTCCCCGCCGCCCAGGTGGCGGCGGACAGCCTCGATCAGCGATGATGCATCCACGGGCGCGGCCCTTCACGGTGACGTTTCAGACGGTTAGCACCCGAATCGTCACCACGGGCCGCGCCCTCATCGCAAGCACATCCGCCTCACCGCGCACGCGTGTCGCACGGCCCCCAAGATTCGCTACGGAAAGTAACCGGCACTGCGGACTTGCGGCCCCGCTACTCAGCCCGCCGGCAGAACAGCAAACATCCCCATTAGTCACTCACCGTCACACCGACTTTGGCAGACCCCTGACCATTGTCAGGCATGTTCCCGCCTGCCTCCCGGGCGACGGGTTGACCGCCCATTGGCTGAGTATGCCGCCATAGTCCCTGCTGCCGTTACCACCACCGGGTCACGCAAGCCCCGGTCTGGACTCCGATCCAGCCCTGTCCAGGCACCTTCGCCCTGGCCACGCCCTCCGGCCGTGCCTATACCACCACCCCGCCGCCCTACCCCGGATGACAGCCCGCCCGCCACGGGATCAGCACAGCCCCAGCGTGGCCGGACCCGTGCCGTTCCTGCCGCAGAGCCGGATAGCATCGTCGGCCATGAGCAAGCTTCCGCTCCGGGCACGGGTGGCGACCACTCTGGGCGGTGCCGCCGGCCGGATGTCCCGCCTCGCGGGCCGCGGCGACGGGTCCGTCATCGGCGGTGTCATCGGCCTCCGGGTGGAGCCGGAGCTGCTTTCCCTGCTGGCCGCCGGCCGACAGATCGTGCTCGTCACCGGGACGAACGGCAAGACGACCACGACGCGGCTGATCACCTCGGCGCTGAGCGCGCTCGGCCAGGACGTAGCGTCCAACGCGTTCGGCGCGAATATGGAGGCGGGGCTCGCCGCCGCCCTCGGCCAGGCCCCCGAAGCGCCGTATGCGGTGCTCGAAGTCGATGAGAAGTACATCCCGGCCGTGCTGCAGGCCACCCAGGCCCGGGTGGTCACGCTGCTGAACCTCAGCCGCGACCAGATGGACCGCGCGGCGGAGATCTGGCTGGTGGCCCGGCGGTGGCGGGAGGCCTTCCAGGCCGCCCCCGGCTGCCGTGTCGTGGCCAACGCGGATGACCCGCTGATCGCCTGGGCTGCCAGCGGCGCCTCGCAGGTGACCTGGGTGGCGGCGGGCCAGCGCTGGCATGAGGATTCCTGGTGCTGCCCGCGGTGCGGATCGCACCTGCGCCGCGACGAGCTGGGCTGGCGGTGCGGCGAGTGCGGGTTCAGCCGGCCGCACGCCCGGTGGGTGCTGGACGGCGGGGCCGTCATAGACCCGGGTGGCACGGTGACCGAGCTCTCGCTGGCGCTGCCCGGCCGCGCGAACCGCTCGAACGCAGTGGTCGCCCTGGCCGTCGCCGAGGTGTTCGGGGTGAATCCCGCCCAGGCCCTGCAGAAAATGCGCTCGGTGACCTCGGTCGCCGGCCGGTACACCCAGGTGGAACGGGACGGCCGCCAGGTGCGGCTGCTGCTGGCCAAGAACCCGGCCGGGTGGCTGGAGGCGTTCGACGTCCTGGAACCCGCCCCGGTGCCGGTGCTGCTCGCGGTCAACGCGCAGGTCCCGGACGGCCGGGACACCTCCTGGCTGTGGGACGTGGACTACCGGGTCGTCCGCGACCGCCCGGTGTTCGTGGCCGGTGAGCGCGGCCTCGACCTGGCCGTGCGGCTGGAAGCCGATGGGGTTCCCTTCGAGGTGGTCGCGGACATCGACGACGCGGTCAGCCGGGTCGCCCCAGGCCGGACCCTGGACGTGATCGCCAACTACACCGCGTTCCAGCAGATCCGGACCGCCGTCGGACGCGCGGCCTGAGGACGGAGACGGGCGTTATGGGTGCACCCTGGGAACCAGACAGCAGCCGCCGCGGAGCGCACGCCCGCGGGCCCGCCGACCTGCGGCTGGTGTGGGTCTACCCGGACCTGCTCAGCACCTACGGGGACCGCGGCAACCTGATCGTGCTGGAGCGCCGGGCCCGGCTGCGCGGCATCGGCGTGGAATCCATCATGGTCAACTCGGACCAGGCCGTCCCGCGCCAGGGCGACATCTACCTGCTGGGCGGCGGCGAGGACCTGCCCCAGGTCCTGGCGGCCCGGCGGCTGCGCGCGGACGGCGGGCTGGCCGCCGCGGCGTCCCGTGGCTCGGTGGTGTTCGCCGTCTGCGCCGGGTACCAGCTGATCGGGACCGAGTTCGGCGGGGAGGAGGGCCAGCCGGTCACCGGGCTGGAGATCCTGGACATCAGCAGCGGGCGCGGTGAGCGGCGTGGCGTCGGCGAGATCCTGGCCGACGTGGATCCCGGGCTGGGCGTGCCCGCGCTCACCGGGTTCGAGAACCACCAGGGCATCACGCACGTGGGCCCGTCCGCCCGGCCGCTGGCCCAGGTCAGGCTGGGCGTCGGCAACGGGGACGGGACCGAGGGCGGCTATGCCGGCCGGGTCCTCGGCACCTACCTGCACGGCCCGGCTCTGGTGCGCAACCCCGGGCTGGCCGACCTGCTGCTCAGCTGGGCCGTCGGCGCGCTGCCCCCGATCGACCCGGCCTACGAACAGTGGACTGGCCGGTTCCGCGAGCAGCGCCTAGCTGCCGTTTCCAGCTGAACGCCGGGTACCCTGCACTGCCCACACCACCCGCCTGGGATATCCGGGCCTTGGGATATCCGGGCCTTGGGGTACCGGGCCTGGGGATCCGGGTCTCGGGGATCCGGGTCTCGGGGATCCGGGCCCTCACCTCAGTAGACCAGCGCCTGCGCGCCCTCGGCGCATGCCTCGGCGACGAAGGTGGCGGCGCCGGCGATGCGGACACCCTCGATCACGTCCTCCGGGGCGATGTCCCGGCGCGCCGCGCACTGGGTGCACACCGAGATCGTCCCGCCCGCGAGCACGCTGGCCAGCAGATCGGCCAGCGGGGGCGAGTGCGGCAGGCTGAAATCGTCGGCCCGGCCCGGCAGCGCGAACCAGGCAGCCTCCCCGGTCAGCCACAGCGAGGTCGGCACTCCGCTGACGATCGCGGCGGCCGCCACGTTGAACGCCTGGTTGCAGCGCTCCGGGTCATCCTTGCCAGCAGTGATCTTGATGACGAGGCTCCGCGCAGTCATGACCGCACCTTAACGTCACCCGCCGTTTGCGGCATGGCGGATGCCGACCGGCCGGGCGGCTCCGTACACTGCTGGGGTTGGGAGGGTGCTCATGCAGGCACTGGCCAGCGGCTTGATCCTGGTCGCCGTGTTCGGGGCGGTCACCGCGGCGGCCGGCTTCCTGGCCGTGCGGCTGTTCACGGCGACCCGGGACACCGCGTCACAGCACGCCGCCGAGGGTGGGGGAGCATCGGGGGAGTCACCGGATGCCTGACGAGAGGCCGGACACCCCGGAACCGCATCCCGATCTTGCCCCGCTCAGCTTCCTCCTGGGGCGCTGGGAGGGGGCCGGCGTAGGTGGCTACCCGACGATCGAGAGTTTCCGGTTCGGTCAGGAGATCTCCTTCAGCCATAACGGCAAGCCGTTCCTGGCCTACACCAGCCGGACCTGGCTGCTGGACGAGGACGGGAACCTGGTCCGGCCGCTGTCCACCGAGGCCGGTTTCTGGCGGCCGCAGCCGGACGGCCAGCTGGAGGTGCTGCTGGCCCATCCGACCGGGATCACCGAGATCTACCTCGGGGAAGTCACCGGGACCAAGGTCGAGCTGCGCACCGACGTGGTCGCCCGGACCAGTTCAGCGAAGGAAGTAACGGCCGGTCACCGGCTGTACGGGCTGGTCGGCCCGGAGTTCGACCTGGGCTGGGCCTACGACATGGCCGCGATGGGCCAGCCACTGCAGCCGCACGTCTCGGCCCAGCTCAAGAGGACCGGCTAGGCGGCTCCGTGACCGTCAGTTCTCCCGGATCCAGTAGTTGCTGAACGCCTGCCCGCGCAGCAGCGACGTGGGCTGCTGGGTCACCCGGCGGCTCGACTGCCCCACGCCGATGATCTGGTCCGTGGTCCACCACGGGGACACCAGGCCGCCGCGATGCCCGCCCGCGCTAGTCAGCGCGACACCCGAGAAACTCGCCGCGCGGTAATCGGCCAGCGGCAGGATATTGCCGGACGTGTCCGATGGCGCCTCGCTGATCACCTCGGCGGAGGAGCGGAGGCACACCTTGGCCGCGCATTTCTCAGACCGGATGAAATGCCGCCGCGTGGTCAGGTCACGCAGGGCGAGAACGAATCGCCGGTGCTGTGCCTGGTAATTAACGCTGACCACGATGGCATTACCAGCCTTGACCGCGAATACCCCAGAAACGGGCTTCGGGTACATTTCATACCATGCGTAATAGTGTGGCCGGGAGCCGGCGCACCCGGCCGCCACGCCCAGCTGCTCGACGCTGGAGGAGCCCAGGCCATCCAGCCCGACCCAGTGCGAGGAGTACGAGCCCGGCGTGCTCGTGCAGTCGATGTAGGGCACGAAGAACGCGGCCCGCACCGACCGGAAGGCCGTTCCCGCCCGGGCGGCCGCGTATCCGGCCCAGTTCAGCGAGTGCACGACGGTGCGCCCGTCCACCATGCGGCCCGGCCCGGCGTGGCCCGCCGCCGAGACCATCGGCCCGCTCAGCCGGAGGGCCGGCGGCCGGGGCGCTGGCAGCTGCTGGGCATACGGCCGGCCCGGCGCGGTAAAGGCGCAGCCGGTGAGCATCAGGGACAGCGTCGCGACGGCGGCACCGCCGCCGCGCCGGAGCTTGCGCATCTATCGTCCTTTCCCGCGCGGCGGCCGGCCGCGATCTGGGATGGGCAGGGAAAGAGAGCCCGCGCACTGCCGCGGACTCCGGGCCCTGACATTACGCGGCGCGACCCCAGAATGGAAAGGAAATGCGGGTAGGGCGGGTGTTGATGTCGGGAGCGAATCCGGATATGCGGCCCGATTGATTAAAGTTCCCGGCCTTATTGCCTGACTGGCGAAACGGGCCAAAAGCTGCAGGGCAAATTAAAAACCCCCGGGCGGCTCCCGCGGCTGCTATCAGCAGTGCGGGGACTGGTTGGACGGACCAGTCAGCCCGGGGGTCCGGTGTCTGCCGAGTATTCGCCGGCCGCCATCGCGGCGTGCCGAGCACTGCGGCGGGACGGCGGCTAGCGGACAGCCACCTCGCGAGTCCTACTGCTATGCATGCTGTTGGACCACCTCCTCTCCCGCGTTGCCGACAGGTTATGCGACCCTGGCCGGCCCAGGCAAACCCTTAACCCCGGGCCCCGCTCGGGTGCGCTCCAGGCCGGGAACGGGATTACGCTTTCGGCCATGGAGCAGGCTTGGGACGAGGAGCTGCGGGCCCGGGGCTACCGGGTTACCCCGCAGCGCCAGCTCGTCCTGGAGGCGGTCACCAAGCTGGAGCATGCCACCCCGG
This sequence comes from uncultured Actinomycetes bacterium, assembly GCA_963829725.1. Taxonomy (GTDB): domain Bacteria; phylum Actinomycetota; class Actinomycetes; order Streptosporangiales; family Streptosporangiaceae; genus RYN-230. Next base: position 182,823 of record CAWHJW010000011.1, read on the forward strand.
AAGAGATCTGCGCCGACGTGCAGCAGACCGCCCGCGGGGTGAACATCTCCACCATCTACCGGGCGCTGGAGTTGCTGGAGGACCTCGGCCTGGTCACCCACACCCACCTGGGGCACGGCGCGCCCCGGTACCACCTGGCCGCCGAGGCCCAGCACGTGCACCTGCTCTGCTCCGGCTGCGGCCGGGTGACCCAGATCAGCCCGGAGGCCGTCCGCCCGCTGGTGACCGCGCTGACTGACGCCTACGGTTTCGAGACCAACGTCGGGCACCTGACCGTGCACGGCCGCTGTGCGGACTGCCGGCCCGCATAGCCTGGGTCCATGCAAAGTCCGTTGCTGAAAACCACAGGCGCCGTGGCCGGAAGCGGCCTCGACGCGGACGTCGCCGCCCACTACGGGGACCCGTACGCGGAGCAGCGCGCGCTGGCCGTCACGGCGGGCCTGGTGGACCGCTCGCACCGGGGCGTGCTGCGGATCACCGGGGCCGACCGGCTGTCCTGGCTGCACAGCCTCACCACCCAGCGGCTGGACCGGCTGCTGCCGGGCGAGGCGGCCGAGGCGCTCATCCTCAGCCCCACCGGGCACATCGAGCACCACCTGACGCTCACCGACGACGGGACCGCGACCTGGGTCCACGTCGAGCCCGGCACCGCGGCGGCGCTGCTGACGTTCCTGGAGTCGATGCGGTTCATGCTGCGCGTGGAGCCCGGGGACGTCACGGACCGCTTCGCCGTGCTCACCCTCATGGGCCCCGAGGCCGGGGTGCCGCTGCCCGAGGGCGTGGCCGCCGTGGTGCGCGGTTCGTTCGGGATCGATGTTCTCGTGCAGCGGGACCGGCTCGGCGCCGCAGCGGCGGAGCTGGCCGGCCGCGGGCCGAAGCTGGCCGGCCTGGACGCCTACGACGCGCTGCGGATCGCGGCGCACCGGCCGCGGTTCGGCGTGGACACCGACCACCGGACCATCCCGCACGAGGTCGGCTGGATCGGCTCCGCGGTGCACCTGGACAAGGGCTGCTACCGCGGCCAGGAGACGGTGGCCCGGGTGCATAACCTCGGCCACCCGCCCCGGCGGCTCGTCTTCCTGCACCTGGACGGCAGCGAGGACCGGCTGCCCGGCCACGGGGACCCGGTCCAGCTCGAAGCGGCGACGGTGGGCTTTGTAGGCTCAGTCGCGCGGCACTACGAACTGGGCCCGATCGGGCTCGCGCTGGTCAAGCGGACCACGCCGGTGGCGGCAACGCTGCTGGCGGGCGGGCTGCCCGCGGCCCAGGAGGTCATCGTGCCGCCCGACGCTGGGGGGAACGTGAAGGTGTCCCTCAAGCAACGGCCGGGATTGCTCCGCTGAGACATCGGGAGGAACGGACGTGCTACGGCACTTGCTGCTGGCCGCGTCGGGCAGTGACCGGGCGCGCCAGCTGATCAGCTCCGCCCCGCTGGCCCGGGGCGTCGTCGCCCGGTACGTGGCCGGGGAGAGCGCCGCCGACGCGGTCGCGGTCAGCCGCGACCTGATCGACGCGGGCCTGCTGGTCAGCATGGACTACCTCGGCGAGGACACCACGGACCCGGACCAGGCGGCCTCGGTGACCGCAGAGTACTGCGGGCTGCTCCGCCAGCTGGCCGTGGCCGGGCTGTCCCGCGGCGGCCGGGCGGAGGTCTCGGTCAAGCCCACCGCCGTCGGGCTGCAGCTCCCCGAGCACGGACGCAAGACGGCCACCGAGAACATCGCGCGGATCTGCGCCACGGCCCGGGACGCCGGGACGACCGTCACCGTGGACGCGGAGGAGCACACTACGGCCGAGGTCACCCAGGCCATCGTGGCCGACCTGCGGCAGGACTTCCCCGACCTCGGCTGCGTGATCCAGTCGGCACTGCGCCGGGCCGCCGCGGACTGCGCGGCGCTGGCCCGCCCGGATTCGCGGGTGCGGCTGTGCAAGGGCGCCTACGACTCGCCCGCCCCGGCCGCCTTCACCAGCCGGCACGATGTGGACCGCAGCTACGCCCGGTGCCTGCGGGCGCTGATGAACGGCCCCGGCTACCCGATGGTGGCCACGCACGATCCGCGGCTGACCCGGATCGCCGCAGCCCAGGCGGTGCTGGCCCGGCGGGCACCGGAGAGTTTCGAGTACCAGATGCTGTACGGCGTCCGGCCGGCTGAGCAGCGCCGCCTGGCCGCCACCGGCGCCCAGGTCCGGGTCTACCTTCCCTACGGCCGGGACTGGTACGGCTACCTGGTCCGCAGGCTGGCCGAGCGGCCCGCCAACGTGACCTTCTTCCTGCGCTCGCTGATCTCCTCCCGGTGAGCCTTTCGGCGTAGGCTCGCCAGCGTGATCGGGATCTTCGGGGCCGGGAAGATGGGCGAGGCGCTCATCTCCGGGCTGCTGCGGGCCGGGCGGGCGCCGTCCGGGGTGGTCGCCGTGGTCCGGCGGCCCGAGCGGGCGGAACAGCTCCGCACCGCCTATGGCGTCGCCGTCCTCCCCCCAGCCGAGGCGGCCAAGGCCGCGGACACCCTCATCATCACGGTCAAGCCGCAGGACATGCTGCCGATGCTGGACGAGATCGCGCCGCATGTGGCCGCGGGCAAGCTGGTCATCTCGGTCGCGGCCGGCATCACCACCGGGGCGATCGAGCGGCGGCTCGGGGTGGACGCGCCGGTGGTCCGGGTCATGTCCAACACCCCGGTGCTGGTGGACCAGGCGATGAGCGTCATCTCGCCGGGCGCGTTCGCCGGGCCGGAGCACCTGGCCCGGGCCGAGGAACTGCTCCGCCCGGTCGGCAAGGTGCTGCGCATCCCGGAATCCCAGCAGGACGCGGCCACGGCCCTGTCCGGGAGCGGCCCGGCCTACGTCTATTTCCTGGTCGAGGCCATGGTGGACGCCGGCATCCTGCTCGGCATACCGCGCGGCACGGCCATGGACATGGTCACCCAGGCGGTGTTCGGCGCGGCGACCATGCTGCGCGAGACCGGCGAGCACCCCGTCATCCTGCGCGAGGCGGTCACCTCCCCGGCCGGCACGACGATCGCTGCGATCCGGGAACTGGAACGGCATGGGGTGCGGGCCGCGTTCCTGGCCGCCATCGAGGCGGCCCGGGACCGGGGCCGGGAGCTGGGGGGCGGATGACCTGCAGTCTGCACGTGGCCTGGGATGACCGGCTGACCAGCTACGACTTCGGGCCGGGGCACCCGCTGGCGCCGGTCCGGGTTGAGCTGACCATGGCGCTGGCCCGCGAGCTCGGGGTGCTGGACGAGCCCGGGGTGGCCATCGCCGTGCCGGAGCCCGCCACCCCCAGCCAGCTTGAGCTGATCCACGACCGGGACTACATCGGCGCGGTCCGGCTCGCGGAACCGAACCCCTACTTTGGCCTGGGCACGCCGGACAACCCGGTGTTCCCTGGCATGCACGAGGCGTCGGCCCTGGTGGCCGGGGCCACCCTGGCCGCCGCGGACGCGGTATGGACGGGCGCGGCGGACCACGGCGTCAACGTGGCCGGCGGCCTGCACCACGCGATGCGCCACCAGGCCAGCGGGTTCTGCGTCTACAACGACCCGGCCATCGCGATCAGCTGGCTGCTGGGGGCCGGCGCCCAGCGGATCGCGTACGTGGACACCGACGTGCACCACGGTGACGGGGTCCAGGCCGCCTTCTACGACGACCCCCGGGTGCTCACGATCAGCCTGCACGAGCACCCGATGACGCTGTTCCCGGGCACCGGCCTGCCCCAGGACACCGGCGGCCCGGGCGCGGAGGGCTCGGCGGTGAACGTGGCGCTGCGAGCCGGCACCGGTGACGCGGGCTGGCTGCGGGCCTTCGACGCGGTGGTGCCGCCCCTGCTGCGGGTCTTCCACCCGGACATCCTGGTCACCCAGCACGGGTGCGACAGCCACCGGCTCGACCCGCTGGCCCACCTGGAGCTGAGCATCGACGCGCAGCGGGCCGCGCACCGGCAGCTGCACCAGCTGGCGCACGAGTGCGCGGACGGGCGCTGGCTGCTCACCGGGGGCGGTGGCTATGACCTCGTCCAGGTGGTGCCCAGGACCTGGACCCACCTGCTGGCTGAGGCGGCCGGGGTGCCGATCGACCCGACGACCGTCATCCCGCAGCGGTGGCGCGAGTTCTGCCTGGCCCGCACCGGTATAGCCGGGCCAGAAATGATGACCGACGGTGACGATATTAACTACTCTCCGTTTGATGGCGGTTATGACCCGGCGGATCCGGTGGACCGGGCCGTGATGGCCACCCGCAGTGCCGTTTTCCCGGCCCACGGACTTTTCCCGGGCTTGTGATGTAGCGGGAGCCTAGCGGCGGGGTTGCCCTTTTCCGCACAAGACTTACGCTGGGGACGGAGGTGACTGATGCGCTGAATCCGGCCAGGCGCACTCGGCTCCGTGCGGAAGAGGGATGGGCAGATGGCTGCAGGCGAAACCCCGCTCAGTGACGTCAGGTTCCTGACCGTGGCCGAGGTGGCCTCGATCATGCGTGTGTCCAAGATGACGGTCTACCGGCTGGTGCACTCCGGCGAGTTGGAGGCGATCCGGGTGGGCCGGTCGTTCCGGGTTCCCGAGCAGGCGGTCAACAGGTACCTGAAGGGCTCATTCGTCGCGGCCAGCTGATGGACGGCGCCCCAGGGCGGTTCAACGGTGAGCCCCCCGGGCGGGTAACCTCTATGGTTGGCGTGTGCCCAGCCAACCGGCATCGGGCGAAAGCGCCGTATGCCTGGTTGCTGGCCTCCGGTGGGAGGCCGCAGTCCCTAGTGAGGGTGGTGTCGTGGGCTCCGTCATCAAGAAGCGCCGCAAGCGGATGGCCAAGAAGAAGCACCGCAAGCTGCTGCGCAAGACGCGCGTGCAGCGGCGTAACAAGAAGTAGCCGCAGGGAATCGTGCGCCGGGCGGGGGAGCCGGGCAGCGACCCGGGCGGGACAATCAATGTCGGGCGCAGCGGGACCGCGCCGCGGCCAGTCACCCTGGCCCGGGACCCGGTACCACGGGGCTGGGCGGCCGGCGCCGGTGCCGGTGCCGCTCCCGGTTGGACCGTGCCGCGCTGGGCCCGCGCTGACGGGCCCGTGAGCGGCGGTCCGGCTGCCCCGCCCGGGTCCGGGGGCAGTGCCGACGGGGCGGGCGGGAACTGGCAGGACCGGCTGGCTGGCCTGGCCGATTTCGCGCTCCGCCAGGTGACGGGGGAAGGCGAGATCGACGAGTTCGGTTTCGACCCGGAGTTCAATTCCCGGCTGCTGATCCCGCTGGCCCGGGTGCTTTACCAGCAATGGTTCCGGGTCCAGCTGCGCGGGCTGGAGCATGTGCCCGCGTCCGGCGCGGCGCTGCTGGTGGCCAACCATTCCGGGGTGCTGCCGTTCGATGCGATCATGCTGCAGGCCGGCCTGCACGACGAGCATCCCGCGCACCGCGACCTGCGGCTGCTCGGCGCGGACCTGGTCTACGAGGTGCCCGGGCTGGCCTATCTGGCCCGCCGGGCCGGCCACATCCGGGCCTGCCCGGCGAACGCGCAGAAGCTGCTGTCCGACGGCGAGCTGGTCGGCGTCTTCCCGGAAGGCTTCAAGGGGATCGGCAAGCCGTTCAGCGAGCGGTACCAGCTGCGCCGGTTCGGCCGCGGCGGGTTCGCGGTGTCAGCCATCCGGGCCCGGGTGCCGATCATCGCGTGCGCGATCGTCGGCGCGGAGGAGATCTACCCGATGGTGGCCAACGCCCGGCCGCTGGCCAAGCTGCTCGGGCTGCCCTACTTCCCGGTCACTCCGCTGTTCCCGTGGCTTGGGCCAGTCGGCGCGGTCCCGCTGCCGTCCCGGTGGATCATCGAGTTCTGCCCGCCGATGCCGACCGACGGGTACCCGGCCGGCGCGTGGCGGGACGCGGCGGTCACCGACGCGCTGGCCGCGCAGGTCCGCGGCACCGTGCAGGAGTGCCTGGACCGGCTGCTGGAGGAGCGCGGGCCCGCCTTCGGCTGAGGCCGGGGTCACCCTCGGCGCAGGCCGGGGGTCAGGAGTGGTGCTTCCTGGAGTGCTTGCGGTGCAGCGCGATGCCGGCGGCGATCCCGCCGGCCACCGCCCCGGCGCCGGCCGCGGTGGGCAGCGCGATCAGGGTGGCCCGGCGGCCGGACCGGAAGTCGTGCACCGGCCAGTCACGGCGCCGGGCCTCGGCGAGCAGGTCGCTGTCCGGGTTCACCGCGTGCGGGTGGCCGACCAGCGTGAGCATGGGCAGGTCGTTGGCTGAGTCGCTGTACGCGGAGCAGCGCTCCAGGCTCAGGCCCTCGCGCTCGGCCAGCGCGGCCACCGCCGCCGCCTTGGCCTCGCCGTGCAGCAGCCCGCCGACCAGCCGGCCATTGTAGACGCCGTCCACCGACTCGGCCACCGTGCCCAGCGCCCCGGTCAGCCCAAGCCGCTGGGAGATGACCGTGGCCAGTTCCACCGGGGTCGCGGTGACCAGCCAGACGCGCTGGCCGGCCCGCAGGTGCCCCTGCGCGAGCTGCCGGGTGCCCTCCCAGACCCGGTCGGCCATGGTCTCGTCGAAGATCTCCTCGCTCAGGCTGACGATGTCCGCCACCTTGTGCCCGGCCACGAATGCGAGCGCGGCCTCCCGGGCCGCCTCGATGTGCCCGGTGTTCTCCGCGCCCCGCGCCCGGAAGTACACCTGGCCCCAGGCAATCCGGGCCAGGTCACGGGCGCCGAACATCTTGCGGGCGGCCAGGCCGCGGGCGAAGTAGTAGATGGACGCGCCGCGCATCAGCGTGTTGTCCACGTCGAAGAACGCGCCCGCGGTCGGGTCTGGCTCGGGCGGCGCCTGGGTGGTCACCTCGGCGGCGGCCGCGGACGCCGCCCCGGCCAGCGCTGCGCGGTCCCGCCGCAGAGTCCTCATGACCGCCGATTTTACAAACCTGGCGGCGGTGAGACGGGCTGGTCACGCATCTGCACGTCATGGCCGCCGCTCGTCAGGCACCATAGGCAGCAATGTCTATTTCGTTCCTCGGCGCGCTGGCCGGGACCCTCGCCGCTCTGGCCGGCGCGGGCCTGCTGGTCCGGCTATGCGTCCGGGCCTTCCGGATGGATCTGCTGGCCTTCCTGGTCGCCTTGCTCGGGCTGGTCATCGCGATGGCCGCGCAGTCGGCCTCTTACAACCGCGGGTTCGGGCCCACCACGTTCCGCGCCACCCAGCTCGGCGCGGCCCTGATCGCCCCGCTCGCGCTGTGCTGGGGCATGATCGAGCTGACCGCGAAGCGGCTGGTGGCCCGGTTCGCGGCCCGGCTGTGCCTCGGCGGGCTGTTCGTGGTCGCGGCGGTCATCCTGGCCACCGACGTGCTCAGCGCGCAGCCCTTCACCCAGGAGTTCCCGGCCGCCCGGATGCACTTTGAGTTCCTCCCGCTCGGGCTGCTGGCGCTGGTCGCGGTCGTGGTTTTCGGCACCGTGGCCGGGACGCTGGCCATCGTGGGCGTCCGGACCGGGCGCGACCCGCGCTGGCGGCCGGTGCTGCCCGGGGCCGGGGCGGCGGCGGCCGGGGCGCTGGCCACCCAGGGGCTGCTCGTGCACCTCCCGGTGAACTCCGCCGACGTGCTGCTGTGCCTGGCCGCCGTGGCGGGCGCCTGGCTGGCCGGGGACCGGGCCGCCCGGGTCCCGCTGGGCATGCTGCGCCACGGCCGGGACGGTGCCGCCCAGCCCGGCCGCGCGGCGGCCCCGGGCTGGGCGGCCAACGGGGCGGGCGGGCCCGGCTACGCCGGGGACGACTCCATGGATTCCTACGATGCGTACCGGCGTTACGACGAGTCCGGCGGCTACCCGGCCACCGGCGGTTACGGCGACTCCGGGGGCTTCGTGGCGACCGGGGGCTTCGTGGCGACCGGGGGCTACGGGGACACCGGGGGGTATGCGGTCCAGCCCGGCGGCGGGTACGACGGCTACCCGGACACCGGCAGCTTCGCCGGCTACCCGGCGGGCGGGTACCCCGGGCCCGCGGGCACGCCGGCCGGCCTGCCGCCGGAGCCGGTGACGGGCGCGTTCGACGCGCTCTACCGGGACACCGGGCCGCCCGGGGGCGGGGCGGCGAACGGGCGCGGGCCGGCCCCGGCCGCGGTGGGGAACGGGGGCGCGGACTCCGGGATCGAGTTCGCCACCGGGATGCAGCTGGCCGCGCTGGAGGAGGCCGTGCTGGCCGACGCGGCCGGCCGCGGTCCGGGCGGCGGCGGCCCGGGCGGGGCGGATGCCCGTGGCTACCGGGGCGCGGGGGGCGGGACGGGTGACCTCGACGTCGAGACCGACCGGCTCTACGGCCAGATCGCCATCTACACGCTGCTCGAGGCGGGGGCGGCCGAATTCGACCGGCTGTCCGGCGAGGTGCTGGCCAGGGTCCGGACGGGTGAGCCGGATACCCTGGTGTACGTGGTGCACCAGGTCCCGTCCGCGCCGTTGCAGCGCATCCTCTACCAGGTGTACCGGGACCGGGGCGCCTACGACGAGCACCAGCGGCAGCCGTACATGACCGACTTCGACGCCCGGCTCCGGCCGCTGGTGCTGGCCACCAACGTGATCGAGCTGGGCGTGAGTGAGCTCAAGGTGGCCGCGCTGCGGGCCCGGTCCGCGGGCCGGGGGCGGCCCTCGTGAGGGCCCGGTGACTGACGCGCCGCACCAGATCACCCTGCTCTCCCGGCCGGGCTGCCACCTGTGCGACACCGCCCGGGACGTGATCACCCGGGTGGCCGCCGATCTCGGCGTGCCCTGGGAGGAACGGGACATCACCCGTTCCGAGGCGGATCTGCGCGAGTACGGGGACAAGATCCCGGTCACCCTGATCGACGGGGTCCAGCACGACTTCTGGCAGGTCAGCGAGGCACGGCTGCGGGAGGCTCTGTCCCGCTGACGAGGCATTCCGCGCGATACCCCGGAGGTGCCCCGGGCCCGCTCGCTGGCCAGGCGGGGCGCGCCGGAGGCGTGTCCCCTCCGGGCCAGCGATTCCCGGGGGGTCGTCCCCCCGGGCTGACAGCTGACTTTGTGCAAACGTTCACAAGGGCGTACCGTGGAATTCGCCAGCTCTGGTCGATTCCTCAGGAGAGCGTCCGGCGCATGTCACGCCGTGCAGTGTCCGCGAACGGAAGTCAGGGCATTCCCGAGGCGACCATCGCCCGCCTCCCCGTGTACCTGCGTGTCCTGTACGCGTTCGCGGAACAGGACATCCCCACCGTGTCCAGCGAGGAACTGGCCGCAGCCGCCGGGGTCAACTCGGCCAAGCTGCGCAAGGACCTCTCGCACCTGGGCTCCTACGGCACCCGCGGGGTGGGTTACGACGTGGAGTACCTCGTCTACCAGGTGTCCCGGGAGCTGGGCCTGACCCAGGACTGGCCGCTGATCATCGTCGGCGCCGGGAACCTGGGCCGCGCGCTGGTCAATTACGGCGGGTTCGCCTCCCGCGGCTTCCGTATCGCGGCCGTGCTGGACAGTGACCCCGAGGTGGTCGGCACCCAGATCGCCGGGCACCGGGTGCTGGACGTGGCGCAGATCGAGCAGGTGGTGGCGCGGCACCGGGTGTCCATCGGGGTGATCGCCACGCCCGCGGGCACCGCGCAGGCGGTGTGCGACCGGCTGGTGGCGGCGGGCGTCACCAGCATTCTTAATTTCGCCCCTGTCGTCCTCAATGTGCCGAGCGGCGTCAACGTGCGTAAGGTCGACCTGTCCATTGAATTGCAGATCCTCGCTTTCCACGCGCAGCGGAGGTCGGTGGTGCGCGTTCCCCAGGACGCCCAGGCGGTCAGCCCATGAGTGTGCTGGTCGTCGGCCTGAGTCACCGGAGCGCCTCGCTGGATGTGCTGGAGCGCGCCGTCGTCACCGGCGACGCGCTCGGCAAGCTGCTCCGGGACGTGTCCCAGGCACCGTCGGTGGCCGGCGCATTCGTCGTCTCCACCTGCAACCGGGCCGAGGTCTACGCCGAGGTGGACAAGTTCCACGCGGGCGTGTCTGCCATCTGTGACCTGCTGGCCCGGCACTCCGGGATCCCGCTCGGCGAGCTCACCCCGCACCTGTACGTGCACTACGAGGACCGGGCGGTCCAGCACCTGCTCGCCGTGGCCTGCGGGCTGGAATCCATGGTGCTGGGCGAGAGCCAGATCCTCGGCCAGGTCCGCAAGGCCCTGGGCGCGGCCCGGGACCAGGGCACGCTGAGCCGCCCGCTGGGCGAGCTGGGGACCCTGGCGCTGCACACCGCCAAGCGGGCGCACACCGAGACCGGCATCGACCGGGCCGGGGCCAGCCTGGTCACCGTCGGGATCGAGGCCGCGCTGGGCGCGCTGCCCGGCGGCCGGGACGGCCAGGCGGCCCTGTCCGGGATGGGCGTGCTGGTGGTCGGGGCCGGCTCGATGAGCTCGCTGGCCGCCACCACCGCCGCCCGGATGGGCGCGGCCCGCATCGTGGTGGCGAACCGCAGCCCGGCCCGGGCCGGGAAGCTGGCCGCGGCCGTGGGCGGCACCGCCATCGACATGTCCGGCCTGGCCAGTGCGATCGCCGCGGCCGACCTGGTGATCACCTGCACCGGGGCGACCGGCACGGTGATCAGCACGGACCTGGTGGCCGGGGCGCTCGCGGCGCGCGCGGCCGCGGCAGGCCCTGGCCTCGGCCGCCCGCTTCTCCTGCTCGACCTGGCCCTGCCCCGCGACGTGCAGCCGGAGGTGGCCGGCCTGCCCGGGGTGAGCCTGGTCGGGCTGGACGCGCTGGGGCACCGGTCCGCCCCGGGAATGCCCGGCGTGGCCCTCCGCGAGGCCGATGTGGCCGCCGTCCGCGTCATCGTGGCCGAGGAGTTCGCCGCGCGGGTGTCCGCGGTGCACGCGGCCCGGGTCGCGCCGACCGTGGTTGCCCTGCGGGCCAAGGCGGCCACCGTGGTGGACGCGGAGCTGGCCCGGCTCGCGGGACGGCTGCAGGCCGGTGATCACCGCACCCTCCAGGAGGTGGAACGGGCCATGCGGCGGGTAGTGGACAAGCTGCTGCACTCGCCGACGGTGCGGGTCAAGGAACTGGCCGGGTCACCGGGAGGCGACTCCTACGAAGATGCGCTGCGGGTGCTGTTCGACCTCGACCCGGCCGTGATCGCCGCGGTGACCGTGGCCGACAACGCGGCGGTGGATGCCGGCAACGCTGCGGTGGATACGGCCACCGCTGGAGAGGACGACACGTGAGCAGGCCGCCGCTGCGGCTCGGCACCCGCAAGAGCCCGATGGCCCTGGCCCAGTCCGGCCAGGTGGCCAGGCTGATCACCGAGCGCACCGGGGCCGAGGTGGAACTGGTCGGGCTGACCACGTTCGGCGACGTCACCCGGGCCGAGCTGGCGCAGATCGGCGGCACCGGGGTCTTCGTCAGCGCGCTCCGCGAGAGCCTGCTGGCCGGTGAGGTCGACCTGGCCGTGCACTCGCTGAAGGACCTGCCGGTCGGGCCGGTGCCCGGGCTCGACCTGGCGGCCGTGCCGCCCCGCGATGACCCGCGGGACGCGCTGGCCGCCCGGGACGGCGCCAAGTTCGCCGACCTGCCGCCCGGCGCCCGGGTCGGCACCGGCTCGCCGCGCCGCGCCGCCCAGGTCCGGCTGCTCCGGCCGGACATCCGCCCCGTCCCGGTCCGCGGCAACGCGGGCACCCGGCTGGGCAAGGTGACCTCCGGGGAACTGGACGCGGTGCTGCTGGCCTACGCCGGCCTGGCCCGGATCGGCCGGCTGGACGCGGTGACCCAGGTGCTCGAGCCGGAGGAGATGCTGCCCGCCCCGGGCCAGGGCGCGCTGGCGGTCGAGTGCCGCAGCGCCGACACCGTCCTGGCCGGGCTGCTGGCCAGCGTGGACGACCCGGCCAGCCGCGCTGCCATCACCGCGGAACGCGCCGTGCTCGCGGCGTTGCAGGCGGGGTGCAGCGCACCGGTGGGCGCGTATGCTGCCGGAACGGAGTTGTTGCAGGTGAGAGCGGTTGTCGCCGCGGTCGATGGGGGGTCTGCGGTGCGCGCGAGTGCCACGGGCCCGGCGGCCGAGGCCGGCCGCCTGGGCGGCGACGTCGCCGCCGACCTGCTGCGCCGTGGCGCGGCGAGGTACATGGGCATGCCTTCGGAACTGACCAGCGACGGGGACGATGCATCGTGAGCATGACATCCACGACGAACAACGACGACGCGGCGGCCACGCCGCCGCAGAACGCGGCCGGCGCCACCCCGCCCGCCGCGGGCCACCCGGCCCAGCCGGGGATGGTGGCCTTCGCGGGCACCGGCCCGGGCGGCCCGGAGCTGCTCACCGTCCGCGCGGCCTACCTGATCGGCCGGGCCGACCTGGTGGCCGGGCGCCCCGAGGTCATCGACAGCGTCCGTGACCTGATCCCGCCGGGCGCGGAGGTCCATGACCTGGCCGACCTGGACGCCGAGCCGGGCAGGCTGGCGTCGGCCGCGCGGGCCGGGCGGCTGGCCGTCGCGCTGTACGGCGGGGACCCGCTGCTGTTCGGCCCGGCCGCCGGGCACGTGACCGCGTGCGCCCGGGCCAGGCGTCCGGTACGAGATCGTGCCCGGGGTGCCCGCCGCCACCGCGGTGCCCGCCTACGCCGGCATCCCGCTGACCTCCGAGGCGGCCGGCGACGTCCGGATCGTGCATGCCGCCGACGTCAGCCGGGTCTTGGGCGACGGGCCGCCGCCGCGCACCCTGGTCATCCTGGGCGCCGAGGCCGGGCCGCCCGACCTGGCCAAGATGCTGACCGCGGCGGGCTGGCCGGACTCCACCCCGTACACCATCACCTGGAACGGTGCCACCACCGACCAGCTCACGGTGACCTGCTCGCTGGGCTCGGTGACGGCCGACCTCAAGGCGGCCGGCGTCAACCTGCTCACCGAGACCGGCCCGGCCGTGGCCGTGGTCGGCGAGGCCGCCGCCGCGCACCAGGAGCTGTCCTGGTACGAGACCAAGCCGCTGTTCGGCTGGCGGGTCCTGGTGCCGCGGACCAAGGAGCAGGCCGGGTCGGTCTCGCAGCGGCTGCGGGCGCACGGCGCGGTGCCGGAGGAGGTGCCGACCATCGCGGTGGAGCCGCCGCGGACCCCGCAGCAGATGGAGCGCGCGGTCAAGGGCCTGGTCACCGGCCGCTACCAGTGGGTCGCGTTCACCTCGGTGAACGCGGTCCGCGCGGTACGCGAGAAGCTCGAGGAGTATGGCCTGGACGCGCGGGCCTTCGCCGGCGTCAAGGTGGCCGCGGTGGGTGAGCAGACCGGGCGGGCGCTGGCCGAATTCGGCATCAAGCCGGACCTCATCCCCGACGGCGAGCAGTCCGGCGAGGGCCTGGCCCGGGCCTGGCAGCCGTACGACGCCGCGCTGGACCCGATCAACCGGGTGCTGCTGCCCCGCGCCGACATCGCCACCGAGACCCTGGTCGCCCGGCTCACCGAGCTGGGCTGGGAGGCGGAGGACGTGACCGCCTACCGCACGGTCCGGGCGGCGCCCCCGCCCGCCCCGGTCCGGGAGGCGATCAAGGGCGGCGGTTTCGACGCGGTGCTGTTCACCTCGTCCTCCACGGTGCGGAACCTGATCGGCATCGCCGGGAAGCCGCACGCGGTGACCGTGATCGCGGTGATCGGCCCGCAGACCGCGCGGACCGCCGCGGAGTTCGGCCTGCGGGTGGACGTGCAGGCGCCCAAGCCGTCCGCGACCGCCCTGGTGGACGCGCTCGCCGAGCACGCGGCGAGCGCCCGCGACGCGGCCATCGCGGCCGGGGAGACGGTGCGCAAGCCGAGTGAGCGGCGCCGCGGAGCACGCAGACGTCTGCGATGAGCGGAGGGCATGGGTGAGCACGGGATACCCGCAGGTCAGGCCGCGGCGGCTGCGCCGCACCCCGGCGCTGCGCCGCCTGGTCGCGCAGACCAGCGTGCAGCCGTCGGACCTGGTGCTGCCGATGTTCGTCAAGGAGGGCATCGGCGAGCCGCAGCCCGTCCCCTCGATGCCGGGCGTGGTCCAGCACACCCGGGACAGCCTGCGCAAGGCCGCGGCCGAGGCGGTGCAGGCCGGGGTCGGCGGGCTGATCCTGTTCGGCGTGCCCGCGGTGAAGGACGGCCGCGGCTCGGCGGCCGACGACCCGGCGGGCATCCTCAACACCGCCCTCGGCGACCTGGCCGCCGAGGTCGGTGACGCCACCGTGCTCCTGGCCGACCTGTGCCTGGACGAGTACACCGATCACGGGCACTGCGGGCTGCTGACCCCGGCCGGCGAGGTGGATAACGACGCCACGCTGGAGCGGTACGCCTCGATCGCGGTGGCCCAGGCGGCGGCGGGGGTGCACATGGTGGCGCCCAGCGGCATGATGGACGGCCAGGTCGCCGCGATCCGGGCCGCCCTGGACGGGGCCGGCTATCCGGACGTGGCCATCTGCGCCTACTCGGCCAAGTACGCCTCTGCCTTCTACGGGCCGTTCCGTGACGCGGCCGAGTGCGCCCCGCGATTCGGCGACCGGGCCGCGTACCAGCAGGATCCGGGGGCCGGTGACGCGCTCCGGGAGATCGCGCTGGACGTCGCCGAGGGCGCGGACATCGTGATGGTCAAGCCCGCGCTGCCCTACCTGGACATCATTGGTGCCGCTGCGGGCAGTGTCCCCGTACCTGTCGCCGCCTACCAGGTGAGCGGGGAGTACGCGATGGTCGAGGCGGCGGCGGCCAACGGCTGGGTGGACCGGGACCGGGTCATCGGCGAGACGCTCACCGCCATCCGGCGGGCGGGGGCGAGCATCATCCTGACCTACTGGGCGGCCGAGGTGGCCAGGGCACTGCGCTGAGTCCGGCGTGACGGCCGGGACCACGGTGACGGGATCGTCTCGACGCGTTTCCGTTCGGCAACATATGGGCATCCGCTCGGGCGCTTGCCTGCGCGCAGCGTTGCTGACCGGCCATTATCTGTAAAGGAGAATCCTGTCGCCTCACGCCGGACTGGAGCCTGATGGTCGCACCGGTACTGCGCCGTAACCGGCGCAGGGAAGGCAGCCGGCTGGCCGCGGCCGCCGCCACGTACGCGGCCCGCGGGTGGCCGGTGTGCCTGGGTGCCTACCCGCCGCCCGACGCCCGGAGCACGGGCCGCGCCTGCTCCTGCGACCGGGTCGGCTGCCCCGCCCCCGCCGCGCACCCGATGTCCCCGGCCTGGCAGCTGCTGGCCAGCTGTGCCGCCGGGGAGGTCCGCCAGCGGTGGGAGCGCTACCCGGAGGCGAACATCGTGCTGCCCACCGGCCGGGTGTTCGACGTGCTGGACGTGCCCGCCGCGGCGGGCACCGCGGCGCTGGAGATGATGCGCCGGGCCGACGTGGCGACCGGGCCGGTGGCCACGGGCGGTGGGCGGGCCCTGTTCTTCGTGGCCACCCGCGGTGCGCCGGAGGACGAGGATGAATGGTGGTCCTGCCAGCTGGACTGTGAGCCGGAGGACGTCGGGGAGGTAGTCGGGCTGCGCTGGCACTGCCGCAACAGCTACGTGCTGGCCCCGCCGTCCCGGGACCCGGCCGGGACCGCCGCCCGGTGGGTCTGCTCCCCGGACGAGCATGCGGCGCTCCCCGATGCAGTGCGCCTGCTGGAGTTCCTGGCCGACGCGATCGATGAGGAGGCTTCCTAGGTGAGTGGTGCGGGCCGGTCCGCCGAGTTGTTCAGCCGCGCCAGCGCGGTGATCCCGGGCGGGGTGAACTCGCCGGTACGGGCGTTCGGCGCGGTGGGCGGGGTGCCGGTATTCATGGACTCCGGCCAGGGCGCTTACCTCACCGACGCGGACGGCCAGCGCTACGTGGACCTGGTGTGCTCCTGGGGGCCGATGATCCTGGGGCACGCCCACCCGGCGGTGGTCGCCGCCGTGACCGGGGCGGCCGCCAAGGGCACCTCGTTCGGCACCGCCACCGCCGGCGAGGTAGCGCTGGCCGAGGAGATCGTGGCCCGGACGCCGGTGGAGAAGGTCCGGCTGGTCAACTCGGGCACCGAGGCCACCATGACCGCGGTCCGGCTGGCCCGCGCCTTCACCGGGCGCCGGATCGTGGCGAAGTTCGCCGGCTGCTACCACGGCCACGTGGATGCGCTGCTGGCCGCGGCCGGGTCCGGGGTGGCCACCTTCGGGCTGCCCGACTCGCCCGGGGTCACGGGTGCCGCCGCGGCGGACACCCTGGTCCTGCCGTACAACGACGCGCTCGCGGTCCGCCAGGCCTTCGTCGAGCACGGGTCGCGGATCGCCTGCGTGATCACCGAGGCGTGCCCGGCCAACATGGGTGTGGTGCCGCCCACCGCCGGCTTCAACGGCCTGCTCGCTGAGGTGTGCCGGCAGCACGGTTCGCTGCTGATCATGGACGAGGTGCTGACCGGGTTCCGGGTCACCGCCTCCGGCTGGTACGGCCGGGAGGGGGTGGCGGGCGACCTGACCACGTTCGGCAAGGTGATGGGCGGCGGCCTGCCCGCCGCGGCGTTCGGCGGCCGCAGCGAGATCATGGACCGGCTGGCGCCGACCGGGCCGGTCTACCAGGCGGGCACGCTGTCCGGGAACCCGCTGGCCACCGCGGCCGGGCTGGCCACCCTGCGGGGCTGCACCCCGGAGGTCTACTCGCGGGTGGACGAGGTGGCCGCCACCATCGCCAAGCTGGTCGGCGACGCCCTCGGCGCGGGCGGGGTGCCGTTCCGGCTGCAGGAGGCGGGCAGCCTGTTCTCGGTGTTCCTCGGCAGCGAGCAGGCCGTGCGCGACTACGGCGAGGCCCGCGGGCAGTCGGCCGCGGCGTACGCGGCGTTCTTCCACGCCATGCTGGAGCGGGGCGTGTACCTGCCGCCCTCACCCTTCGAGGCGTGGTTCGTGTCCGCCGCGCACGACGCGGAGGCGGTCGAGCGGATCGCGGCTGCGCTGCCCGCCGCCGTCCGCGCCGCCGCGGCCGCCCTGGAGTAGCCGGGGCGGCTGCCCGCGCCGCGCCACTCTCCGGGAAAGCATCAGCGGTTAGGCTTGGGCCCCCCAGGCGGGGTCCGATCCTGACCGCTGATTGAACCGCGGCTATCCGATCGCGATGCAGAGGATGCCGGCCGCGATGGCGGTGGCGGCGGCGAGGCGGCGGGCCAGGCCGCCCTCGCCGAGCATCCGGCGGCCGAGCAGCACCCCGGCCAGCACGCTCACCTCGCGGGCCGGCGCGACCGCGCTGACGGCGGTGAAGCTCATCGCGGCCAGCACCAGGATGTAGGCCAGCGGGTAGAGCACCGCCGCGCCGGCTACCTGGCGGGGGAAGCCGTGCCATACCCGGGCGGTCCGCTGCCGGGCGCGCAGCGCGAACGGGGCCAGCACCAGGGCCATCACCGGCAGCGAGGCGTACCCCTGCAGCAGCGGGGGCACCTTGAGGGTGCTGACCGCGTGTTTGTCCCACAGCGTGTACGTGGCGATGAACACCCCGGTCACCAGCGCGAACACCAGGGCGCGCGAGGCGGGGGCATGTCCCGCCGCGGCACTTCCCCCGGGCACGCCGAGGGCCAGCACCCCGAGCACGACGAGCACGATGCCGGCCACCCCGGCCGGCCCGGGCCGCTCGCCGAGCAGCACGATGCCGGCCAGCGCGGCCAGCAGCGCGCCGGTGCCCCGGCCGACCGGGTACACCAGGGACAGGTCACCGAGCCGGTAGCCCGACTGCAGGAACAGGAAGTAGCCGACCTGGAGCAGCCCGGTGCCGGCCAGGAAGACCCAGCTGAGCGCGGTGAGCCGGGGCGGGCTCAGGGCCAGGCTGACCGCCACCACCGGCGTGTACACCGCGGTGGCGGCCACCGAGATCAGCCAGACGAACGAGGTGGCGCCCGTTACTGACGCCTGCTTGGTGAACAGGTTCCAGGTGGCGTGCGCGATGGCGGCGATCAGGATCAGCGTGATGGCGGTCGGGCTCACGGGGCGGCTCCAGGTCCGGGCCTGGGGCGCCGGCTGGGCGGAATCCAGGCATGCGAACGGCAGAGCCCTCGAGGTTTCTATCCCGTCAGGTGTGGGCCCCGGCGCTGGTGGCGGACCCGCCACCCCGGCCGTGCCTGGCGCCGCTCGGTCCGGTCCGTCCCGTCCTCGTTATGGGGCCCGTCCGGGCTGCCCTGCGGGCAGGGCACGGGCGGGACGCGGAACCCTAGGCGCAACCACAAGCTGGCCCCAGTCTAAGGCGGCTCGTTCACCTCCCGGCCATCGTAAGCAACCTCCAGGCTCCGCGCGGGCCCGGCATCATGGCCGGTGAGACCGGCCGCCACGCTGCCGGTAGGCTGTGCCCGCCATGACTGCGACATCCGGCTCCAGCAGCGCCGGGGCCGGCGGGGCGTTCACCCCGGGGCCCGGCAGGACCGTGCTCCACCTGGTGCGGCACGGTGAGGTCTACAACCCGCGGGGAGTGCTCTACGGCCGCCTCCCCGATTTCCACCTGTCCGAGGACGGGAAGCTGATGGCCAAGGCCGCGGCCGGGTTCCTGGCTGGCCGGGACGTGGTGGCCCTCCGGTCCTCACCGCTGGACCGCACGGTGGAAACGGCCGCCCCGCTGGCCGCGCAGTTCGGCCTGGAGGTGGTCACCGACCAGCGGCTGATCGAGCCGACCAACCGGTTCGAGGGGACGACGGTCGGCATGGGCCCCGGCGCGCTGCGCAACCCGGCCAACTGGCGGTACCTGTGGGACCCGTTCCGGCCGTCCTGGGGCGAGCCGTACCAGGCCATCGCCGCCCGGATGCTGTCGGTCATGGCCGAGGTGGCCCGGGCCGCCCAGGGTCATGAGGCGGTCTGCGTCAGCCACCAGCTGCCGATCTGGACCGCCCGGCGGGCGGCCGAGGGCAAGCACCTGTGGCATGACCCGCGCCATCGCCAGTGCGCGCTGGCCAGCGTGACCAGCTTCACCTACACCGGGGACACGATCACCGGCATCAGCTACGCGGAACCGGCCGGGGCCGGGCGCCCGCAGGTGCCGGGGGCGTGACCCGGCTCGGAGCCGGGGGAGCACCCGCTGCCGGCCGCCGCGGTCCCGTCGGGCACAATAGGGCTCGGTACTACTCCCTGTAGGAGATTTCTCTGGTGTCCCGTCCGCCCCGATGGCCACGCCCCCCTGCCCGGCCGCGCCGGGCGCTGGCGGTGGCCACGCTGGCGGTTACCGGGGTGCTGACGGTGGCTGCCTGCAGCGGGTCGATCGCGGCTAGCAGCCCGGCCAGCAGCGGGCAGAGCTTCGTCGCAGGCAGTCCCGGGACCACCGTGTACACCGCCGGGCCGTACGCTCCCGCGGTGAGCGGCCCGCTGGTCGGCGGCGGGCGGGCCAGCCTGAGTTCCTACCGCGGTCACGTCGTGGTGCTGAACTTCTGGGGGTCCTGGTGCACGCCGTGCCGGGCCGAGGCGCCGTCCCTCGCCCAGCTGGCCAGCCAGTTCAAGGCGTCCGGGGTCCGCTTCCTGGGCGTGGACATCCGGGACAGCGCCGCCACCGCCCAGGCGTTCATGAGCGACTTCCGGATCAGTTACCCGAGCCTGAACGACCCCAGCGACACCATCGCGCTGAATTTCCGCAGTACGGTCCCGCCGGCCGGGATCCCGACCACACTGGTGATAGCCCGGGACGGCCGGATCGCCGCCCGGGTCATCGGCGGCGTGACGTACACGGGCCTCAAGAACGTGATCCAGCGGGTGGTGGCACAGCCCGGATGACCGACATCTCCCAGGCGAAAGCCGGTATCTCCCAGCCGGAAGCCCAGCCTGCCGGCGTGACACAGGCGGAGGCGCCGCCCGGGGCCCCGGCCGGCCCGGGGTTCGGGGTATCCGGCTGGCTGCGCTGGGGCTGGCGCCAGCTGACCTCCATGCGCACCGCCCTGGTGCTGCTGTTCCTGCTGGCGGTGGCCAGCGTGCCCGGGTCGCTGCTGCCGCAGCAGGGCATCAACCCGGCCGGGGTTCAGCAGTACTTCGCCTCGCACCCGGCGCTGGCGCCCTGGCTGTCCCGGCTGTCCCTGTTCAACGTGTTCGCGGCGCCCTGGTTCGCCGCGGTCTACCTGCTGCTGTTCGTCTCCCTGGCCGGCTGCGTGGTACCCCGCGCGGTCCGGCTGGCCCGCTCGGCCCGGACACCGCCGCCGCCCGCGCCGCGCAACCTGGCCCGGCTGCCGCAGTCGGCCCGGCACCAGACCAGCCTGGACCCGGCCGCCGCGCTGGAGGCGGCCAGCGAGGCGCTGCGCCGCCGCAAGTTCCGGCTGCGGGCCGGCGACGGCTGGGTGTCGGCGGAAAAGGGCTACCGCCGGGAACTCGGCAACCTGCTGTTCCACCTGTCGCTGCTGGCCCTGCTGGGCGCGGTCGCCCTGGGCGGCCTGTTCGGCTACAAGGCGGACCGGCTGCTCGTCAGCGGGGACTCGTTCGCCAACACGGTGACCGCCCTGGATGAGTTCCACCCGGGACGCCTGGTCTCCTCGGCCGACCTGCAGCCGTTCACCATCACGCTGAACCGCTTCGACGCTTCGTACGTGACCTCCGGCCCGGACCGGGGGCAGCCCGCGAACTTCGACGCCTACCTCAGCTACTCGGCCCAGCCGGGGGCCGCGGGCCAGCGCTATGACCTCAGGGTGAACCACCCGCTGAACGTGGACGGGACGAAGGTCTACCTGATCGGCCACGGGTACGCGCCGGTGTTCAAGGTCACCGACGGCACCGGGAAGGTGGTTTTCGACCAGCCGGTGCCGTTCATCGCGGTCAACACCGCGGGCTTCACCTCCGAGGGGGTCATCAAGGTCCCGGACGCCCGGCCGGAGCAGCTGGGCTTCGCCGGGGTGTTCCTGCCCACCGCGGTGGACGTCGGCGGCCAGCTCCAGTCGGCCTTCCCGGCCCCGCTCGACCCGCGGGTGAGCCTGATCTCCTACCAGGGCAACCTGGGCATGAATAGCGGCACCCCGCAGTCGGTGTACACGCTGAACCCGGCCGGCCTGACCGAGCTGCCGGTGGCGCCGCGGCCGCTGGCCGTCGGCCAGTCGATCAAGCTGCCCGGCGGGGCCGGCACCCTCACCTTCACCGGCTACCGGCAGTGGGTCAGCCTGGCCATCACCTATGACCCGGGTCAGCTGCCCGCGCTGATCGCCGGCCTGTGCGCGCTGGCCGGGCTGCTGCTGTCGTTCTTCATCCGGCGCCGCCGGGTGTTCGTCCGCGCCTACCCGGGCCCCGGCGGCACCGTGGTGGACGTGGGCGGCCTGGCCCGGTCGGACCCGGCAGGCGGGTTCGATGAGGAGTTCGCCGGGCTGGCCACCGCGCTGGCGGGCGCTTATCAGGGCCGTGAGCCGGGCGCCGCCGACGACGCCCCTCTCACCACGACCTCCCAGGGGAGCGAGACTGATGAATAATCAGGGCCTGTCCAACCTCAGCGATCACTTCCTGATCGTCACCGTGGTCCTGTACTCACTGGCCGTGCTGGCCTTCGCCGCCGACTTCGCCTTCGGACGGCGCAGCACCGGGGCGCCGGCCGCGGTGCCGGCGCCCGAGCGGGTGCCGGCCGGCGTGGCCGCGACGGCGGACGGTGCGACGGCGGACGGTGCGACGGCGGACGGTGCGACAGCGGACGGCGCGACAGCGGACGGCGCGACGGCGGACGGTGCGACGGCGGTGCCCGGGTCCCGCGCCGCCGCCAGCGGCGGGGCGGGCGCCAGCGGCGGCGCGGCCGCCGACCGCGGGGCCAGCTGGTGGGTACGGGCCGGCCTCACGGTCACCGTCGCGGGCCTGATCATCCACATCGCCGGCGTGGTCACCCGCGGCTTCGCGGTGCACCGCGTGCCGTGGGGCGACATGTACGAGTTCATCATCGCCGTGTCCTGCGTGGCGGTGCTGTTCTTCGTCGGGCTGATGGTGCGGTACCGGCCGTACCGGCTGGGCCTGTTCTTCATGGCGCCCATCGTGATCATCATGGGCCTGGCCCAGACCGTCATCTACACCCCGGCCGGGCCGCTCGTGCCCGCGCTGAACTCCTACTGGCTGGCCATCCACGTCACCTCGATCACCCTGGCCTGCGGGACGTTCGTGGTGGCGGCCGTGCTGGCGGTGGTGTACCTGGCCGCGGAGCGGCACGAGCGCCGGGTGGCGGCCGGGCTGCCGGTCCGCAACAGCGAGGTGTTCCGGCTGCTGCCCAGCGCCGGGCGGATCGACCAGTTCGCCTACCGCACGGTGGTCTTCGGGTTCCCGCTGTGGACCTTCGGCATCATGGCCGGGGCGATCTGGGCGGACCAGGCGTGGGGCCGTTACTGGGGCTGGGACCCCACCGAGACCTGGGCCTTCATCACCTGGGTGGTGTACGCCTGCTTCCTGCACGCCCGGGTTACCGCGGGCTGGCGCGGCCGCCGTGCGGCCTATATCAACCTGCTCGGCTTCGGCTGCCTGCTGTTCAACATGGTGGGGGTCAGCCTGTTCATCACCGGCCTGCACTCCTACGCCGGCCTGAACTGACCGCTACCCCGCACGCTCCGGCCCGCCCGGGCCCCGGATACCTAACGCCCCGTCCGGCGCGGTCACTCCTCCTCGCCGGGCTCCAGGCCGCCGCGGATGACGCGGTCGAGTTCGGCGAGGAACTCCGGGTCATCGTCGGGGCCGCGGGGGACGGCCCAGTCGGTCACCGGCCGGCCAGATGCTGGTGACAGAGGGTCATCATCAGGTCCGAACCTGGCGCGGCCGGCCGGGTGCCTGCGGAAGGCGGCATCCGCCGCCGAGCCCGCCGGGTGGTCCAGGCGGCGGGGCCAGCGCGACCAGCAGGCCCAGAAAGCCAGCGTGAGCGCTGCGGCGAACGCACCCACGACCAACATGCGCGAGAGCTTAACCCCACCTGGGCAATATTCGTCGGTGAATGAGACGAGTCGGCTGGTAACGGATCGGCTTCCTTAAATCATCACGCTGGGTAACGACAGGTGACGTTCGCGGCGATTCGGCATACCCTGGCAGCCTGGCACGCGATCGCTGGGAGTGCGAGATATGCGGCTGCGGCTTATCGATCGCGTCCGCCGGTACATCCGGCCGCGACTGGCTGGGCCGCGCTCCCGCGGGAGCGACAAGGCGGGCCCGCCCGCCGGGAGCAGCCCGGCCGCGAGCAGCGTGGCCGGCTCGGTCAGCACCGGCCGCCACCGCCGCACTCACCAGGCCGCGGGCGCGGCAGCCCCGGCCCCGTTCGCGGATACATCGGGGACATCCCCCCGGGCGCCGCAGACATCGGTGACAGCGAGACGGGCGGAGACGGACTGGGCGGGCCGCCCGGCCTCGCCCGCGCCGGCCTCGCCCGCGCCGGGCAGGCCTGCGCCGGGCAGGCCCGCGGGGCCGGCCGAGCTGCCGCGCCGCAGCCCGCGCAGCCCGCAGCCCGGCCCAGCCGCCGGGCCAGAGCAGGTACCCGGTTCCGGCGCCGCCGCGGGCCGCGCGGTCGGCCTGTCCGGGCAGGAGCGGGTGGCCATCCGGCCGGCGCCGGGGGCGCCCGCGATCCAGCCGCCGCCAGCGGAGTACCAGGCCCGGTCCGCGGAACGGCAGGCACCCCGGGACGGCGCCGCGGCCAGCCGGGTCCCCTGGTACGAGGTGGCGCATGCCCGCCGGGCCGCCCAGGGCTCGGCCGACTGCGGCCCGCTGGAGCGGGTACTGCACCGGGAGTGGCCGGCCAGCGTGGTGCCATCCCCGCCGGTGGTCCTCGCGGTTAACCGGCTGGCCGGGCTGCCGCTGACGATCAAGAAGATCCTCGCCGCCGGCCTGGAGGCGATCCACGTCGGGGAGGGCGGCGTCCCGGAACTCGACGACATGGGCCGGCTCCGCGGCGTCCCGCTGCCCTCGGGCCGCGCCACCTGGGACGCGTGCGCGGGCGCCTACGGGAAACGGAAGATCATCGTCGGCACCCGGCCGTCATCCGCCCCCGATGTGATGTGCCACGAGGTCGGGCACGCGCTGGACGACGTCAACCGGGTCGAGGGCGGCTGGCAGTCCGATTCCGCGGAGTTCCGGCGGCTCTACGCGCGCTGCGAGCAGTCCCTGGTGAGCGACTTCCACAAGCAGGCCGGGGACCTGGGCCGCCGGGAATTCTTCGCGGACGCCTTCGCGGCGATCGCCTCGATGCAGCGCCCGGCCCTGGTAGACATGCTGGGCGGCAACATCAGGACCGCTCTTGATGTGATGCTCTACTTCAATCTGCGCTATGGGCTTTAGAGTGATGGGTGATGTTCGTCATCCGGCTGCCAAACGGGAACCTGCTGGTTCCCGAGTCAGCGCTGGCCGATGACGGCGAGGTGACCGGTGACGCCTACGTCGAGATTGGCCCGGAGGACCGGGATTACGCCCGGCTCGCCGAGCATGCGGTGACCGAGGAAGACATGGCGGAACGCCGCCAGCGGTGGCAGGAGGGCGATGCGGCACTGCAACGGCAGTTCGCGGAGTTCCTGGCCAGCCAGGGCGGCCACGGCGGCGGGCCTGACTCCGCTGGCCGGCGGGGTTAGGCAGCGCTGGCCAGCGGGGTTAGGCAGCCGGGCTGCCGGGGTCAGCTGTCTGGGCTTCGGAGCTAGCTGGCCGGGTGGTCGTCCTTGGCCTGTCTGCTCTCGCCGCGGAGCAGGGCGCGGACCTCGGACTCGCGGAACCGGCGGTGCCCGCCCGGGGTGCGGATGCTGCTGATCCGGCCGGACGCGGCCCAGCGCGTCACCGTCTTCGGATCCACCCGGAAGAGCGCGGCAACCTCCCCTGGCGTCAGGAGGCGATCATTGTTGCCGTCCACGCTATTCCCCTCCTGAGCAGACCGCCGGGCTTCTGGCACGGCCCTGCCCCAAGTGTGGCGACTAAAGCCCGTTTTCTCCTTAGTTTCCGTAAAACCTGTCAACGGTAGGGTGTTCGGGTGCAGCCGCTGGTCTCGATCGATGAAATCAGGGCCGCCGCGGCGGCCCTGTCCGGCGTGGCGGTCCGCACGCCACTGGTCCCATTTCCCGGTGCGGACCCCCCGCTCCTGGTCAAGCCGGAGTCATTGCAGCCGACCGGTGCGTTCAAGCTGCGCGGCGCCTACGCGGCGGTCGCCGCGCTTCCGGCCGCAGCGCGGCAGCGCGGTGTCGTCGCGCACTCCAGCGGCAACCACGGCCAGGCGGTGGCCTACGCGGCCGCGCTGCTCGGCATGCCCGCGGTCATCGTCGTGCCGCAGAACGCCGCGCCGGTCAAGGTGGCGGCCATCCGGGCGCTGGGTGCCGAGATCGTGATCTCCCAGGCCACCCTGGCGGCCCGGCTTGCGGCCACCAGGGACGTGGCCATGCAGCGCGGCGCGGTGTCCATCCCGCCGTTCGACGACCGCCGGGTCATCGCCGGCCAGGGCACCGTGGGCCTGGAGATCGCGGCCGACTGCCCCCAGGTCGGCCTCGTCGTCGTCCCGGTCGGCGGCGGCGGCCTGATCTCCGGGGTAGCCGCCGCCATCCGGGCGCTGTGCCCGGACGCGGCGGTGGTCGGGGTGGAGCCGGAACTCGCCGCCGATGCCCGAGAATCGCTCCACGAGGGCCGCCAGGTGGCCTGGCCGCCCGGGGCCACTCAGCGGACGATCGCCGACGCGCTGCGGGTGGACCAGGTCGGGGCGCTGCCCCTGCGGCACCTGCTGGAGTACGTGGATGACATCGTCACCGTCACCGATAATGAGATCCGGGCGGCGGTGCGGCGGCTCGCGCTGGAGGGACGCATGATCGCCGAGCCCGGGGGTGCGGTGGCCGTCGCCGCCTGCCTGTTCCGGCGTAAGGAACTGCCGCCCGCGACGACCACGGTGGCCGTGCTGTCCGGCGGTAATATCGACCCCGCCCTGCTCCTGTCAATCCTCGCTGAGCAGCCCGAGTAGGCTGAACCCGCCATGCGATCCACGATTGCCTACACCACCGCCCGGATCCTGCTGTTCGTCGCCGCGACGGGCGTGCTCTACGTGATCGGCGCCCGCGGCCTGCTGCTGCTCGGCCTGGCCCTGCTGATCAGCGGGATCGCCAGTTACGTGCTGCTGTCCCGGCAGCGGGATGCGATGTCCGGAGCACTCACCGCGCGCCTGGGCGGCGTCACCGGCCTGATCAGCGACTTCCGCAGCCGGCTGGACACCGGCACCAGGACCGAGGACGACGATGAGGACGACGGGCCCGCGGCCAGCGTCCCGCCGGCCGCGGTGGCCCAGGCCGGAGCGGCGCCCGACCCACAGGCCGCCCAGCCACAGGCCGCCCAGCCACAGGCCGCCCAGCCTGACCCGGCCGCGAAGGCCAGGCGGGCTTAGGCCGGCCGCGCGCCCGGCTTGGGGCCGGTTACCGGATCAGTCCTTCAGCGACCGGAGCCAGCCGCCACTGGCCAGCAGATCGAGCACGGCCACCACGGCCTCGTCCCGGGTCAGCGCCGAGGTGTCGATGACCAGGTCCGCGTCGTCTGGCTCCTCATACGGGTCGGAGACCCCGGTGAAATGGTCGATGAGCCCGGCCCGCGCCCTGGCGTAGAGGCCCTTGCGGTCCCGCGCCTCGCAGACCTCGGCCGGGGTGGCCACGTAGACCAGCAGGAAGTCGCCGACCTCACCGACCGCGCGCCGGACATCCTGGCGGGCCTGGGCGTAGGGCGCGATCGGCGCGCAGATGGCGATCCCGCCATGCCGGGCGATCTCCGCCGCCACGAAGCCGATCCGGGCGATGTTCAGGTCCCGGTCCGCGCGGGAGAAGCTGAGCCCGGCGGACAGCAGCGCCCGGACCAGGTCCCCGTCGAGCAGCGAGACGGTGCGGTCACACCGCTCGCTCAGCGCGTCCCGCAGCGCGCGGGCCAGGGTGGACTTGCCCGACCCGGAGAGCCCGGTGAAGAACACGACCAGGCCGCGCTCGCTGCGCGGCGGCCGGGCCCGGCGCAGTTCGGCCGCCACCGCGGGCGGGGTGAACCAGGCCGGCAGCTCCTCGCCCCGGTCCAGCAGATCCTCGAGCTCGCCGGCCGCGAGGCCGGTGCGCTCGGTGCCGGGCTCGATCAGCGACAGCGGCCGCCATACCTCCGCCAACGGGTCGTAGGCCCAGTCGCCGGGGGAGATGACCGGGATGACCGGCCCGGGGCGGCTGCCGTCACCAGCACCGCCGGGACTGGCGAGCTTGTCGTCCATCAGGTGGGTGGCCCCGTACGCGGCAGCGACGATGGCCCGCAGCGCGAGTTCGTCGCCGGGCGCGGCGTGGCGGGGGCGCAGCGGGACCGGGATCACCAGCGTGCCGGGCGGCAGGTGCCGGGTCGCGGCGCGGACCGTGCGCACCAGCGTCTCGGGCCGGTGCACCGTCTCGGCCGGGCCGGCCACCAGCGGCAGCAGCAGGATCCGGGCCTTGAGCTGGCCGGCCGCGTGCCGGAGCTGGCCGATCTCGTGGCAGTGCAGCGGTGCCCGGGTGACGTACGCGAGCACCGGGCTGCCGGCCAGTTCGGCCGACGCTTCGAGCGGGCCGCCGGCGCAGGTGCCGGAACGGGCCGTGCTCCGGCGGGCGGCAGGCGGTCACCGGGCCGCTCAGCCGGACCAGCCCGTCGGCGGCCACCCGCTCGCTGATGTCCAGCACGGCGAGCGGCGTGCCCTCCGCGTCGGCCAGCTGCAGCCGGGCGGTGTCCGGCTTCAGGCTGGCGGCCGGCACCTCCAGCATGACCGGCACCGGCCACGGGGTGCCGTCCGGCAGTACGCCGTGCGCGGTCACCGAGGTCACCTCGGCCTCGGTCATGAACCCGCGCAGCGGGGCGAACACCCCGTCCAGCAGCAGCTCCAGGTCGCCCAGCTGGCCCTCGTCCAGGGTCACGGACGGCAGGCCGGCCAGCTCCGCTGGCAGCCCGGCAGCGCTCTCCGCCGTCATCGTCACCTCCGTGCCCGCCCCATCCCCGGCACCCCTGAGGCTATACCGGAAGGGGCGGGCCGCATGGCCGGCCGCCTCTAGGCGTGGCGCGGCCGTCCAGGGTGCCGTTCAGAGGATACGGGCGAACCGGTTCTCGGGCTTGCGCATGACGTAGAGAAATTCCTCGTGGGCGGCGGTGAGCCGCTGCCCGGACAGCCGCGCCACCAGGCGCTGCGCCGCCAGGTAGCCGCGTGGAGCCGGGAGCAGGCCGCCGGCCAGCCCGCCGAGCGGCTGCCGGTCGGCGACGACCAGGCCGCGGAGCAGCGCGTAGGACGCCGCGCCCCGGACCGAGCTGAGCCGCTCATAGACCGCCGGATGCGGCCCCGGCCGCCCGGGCCGGTGCCGCCGCCAGATCGCCGCGCGCAGCCGGCCGGGCAGCACCCGGTCGAGGAACCCGGCCGCGCTGTCCCGGTCGCGGACCTGCAACAGCAGCAGCCCGCCCGGCTTGAGCGCGGCGACCAGCCGGTCGAGGACGAGCTCGGTGTGCTCGATCCGGTCCAGCAGGCCGGTGCAGCCGACGATGTCGAACGACCGCGGCGGCAGCGGGACGGTCCGCAGGTCGCCCAGCGCGCAGCGGCTCAGTCCCGGCAGCGCGGCGGCCGCGGCCTGGGTCACCGGCTGGTCGTCGTCGAGCAGGGTCAGGCCGGCGTCCTCCCCGGCCAGCACGCCCAGGCTCAGGTCGGCGTCCGCGGTCACCGCCCCGGCCAGCAGCACCGCGATGGGCTGGTCCGGCCGCTCGGCGGCGTAGTCCCCGGCCCAGCGGCAGAACATCACGGTCTCTGTGGTTAGCTCCGGTCCGGTTAGCTCCGGTCCGGTCAGCCCTCGTGCGGTCGGCCCCGGTGCGGTCAGCACCCGTGCGGTCGGCCCCGGTGCGGTCACCTCCCGCGCTGGCCGCCGCGGCCGGCCGCGCCCCGCTTGCGGGGACCCCGCCCCCCCGGACACCACTTTCCCCTGCCACAACGCCATAGCGTAGCCGTCCGGATGCGAATAGTCGCTGCTCGGCGACTGGCTATTTCCGCGGCGGCGCCGACGGGAGGCGCTGGCGGGCGGCCCGGGAGGCGCTGGCGGGCGGCCCGGGAGGCGCTGGCGGCCCGCTGCCCCGGCCCGGGACGTAAGCTAGACCTACCCCGCGCCCGGTCCTGGACGGCCCGCCGTCCGCCCTCGCGGGCCTTTCGTGCTGCCTCACCAAGGACACCATGAGCCTCGCCGGATTGCTCAGCGTCATCGCCGAGGACCCGCAGCTGCGCCGCGCCCTCGATCAGGGCGACGGCGACGCGGACCTCGTCGCCCCACCCGCCCTCCGCCCCTTCCTGGCCGCCGCGCTGTCCCAGCCGCCCGGCCTGGCCGAGCCGCGCTTCGTGCTGGCCGTGACCGCGACCGCGCGGGAGGCCGACGATCTGGCCGGCGCGCTGGAATCGCTGCTGCCAGCCGGCCAGGTGGCCTGCTTCCCGGCCTGGGAGACGCTGCCGCACGAACGGCTGTCGCCGCGCTCGGACACCTCCGGACGGCGGCTGGCGGTGCTGCGGCGGCTGGCCCATCCCGATCCCGGCCGTCCGCAGGCGGGCCCGGTCACCGTGCTGGTCACCCCGGTCCGCAGCCTGCTCCAGCCCATGGTCAGCGGGCTCGGCGACCTGTCCCCGGTTGCGCTGCGGCCGGGTCAGGCGGCCGACTTCGGGCAGGTCATCGCGGACTTGGTGGACATCGGTTACGCCCGCACCGACCTGGTGGAGCACCGTGGCGAGATCGCGGTCCGCGGCGGCATCCTGGACGTGTTCCCGCCTACCGAGGAGCACCCGCTCCGGGTGGAGTTCTGGGGCGACACGGTGGAGGAGATCCGGTACTTCCGGGTCGCCGACCAGCGCAGCCTGCACGTCGCGGCGGACGGCCTGTGGGCGCCGCCGTGCCGCGAGCTGCTGCTCACCCCGGCCGTCCGGGAGCGGGCCGCGCGGCTAGCCGCGCAGTACCCCGGGCTGGCCGACATCCTCGGCCAACTGGCTGAGGGCATCGCGGTGGACGGCATGGAGGCGTTCGCGCCGGTCCTCGCGGACACGATGGAACTGCTGCTGGACCACGTACCGCCGGGCGGCCTGGTGCTGGCCTGCGACCCCGAGCGGATCCGGGCCCGGGCAGCCGACCTGGTCGCCACCAGCCAGGAATTCCTGGAGGCGTCCTGGGTGAACGCGGCCAGCGGCGGCCAGGCGCCGGTTGACCTGGGCGCGGCCGCGTTCCAGCCGCTGGCCGACGTCCGGGCCGCGGCCCGTGAGCTGGGCATCGGCTGGTGGACATGCACCCCGTTCGACAACCCGGACTCGCTCGAGGGCGGCCCTGGGGAGCCGGAGGCGGTGAGGGAACGCGTTGCGTTCGGCATCGAAGCCTCAGCGCTGCCGGGCTATCGCGGCGATACGGCGCGCGCCGTCGCGGACGTGCGCCACTGGCTGGCCGACGGGTGGCGGGTGGCCCTGGTCACCGAGGGACACGGGCCCGCGCAGCGGCTCACCGAGATGCTCCGCGGCGAGGGGCTCGGCGCCCGCCTGGGCGACCTCGACGCCGCGCCGGAGCCCGGCGTGCCGTGCGTCAGCACCGGGCTGATCAGCAACGGGTTCACCTGGGAGTCCGTGCGGCTGGCCGTGCTCACCGAGGCCGACCTGGCCGGGCAGCGCACCGCCAGCAAGGACATGCGGATGCCCACCCGGCGCCGGGCCGGCGTTGACCCGCTGCAGCTCACCCCGGGCGACTACATCGTGCACGAGCAGCACGGCGTGGGCCGGTACCTGGAGATGACCAGCCGGAACATCCAGGGTGCCATCCGCGAGTACCTGGTCATCGAGTACGCGGCCAGCAAGCGGGGCCAGCCGCCGGACCGGCTCTACGTGCCCACCGACCAGCTCGACCAGGTCACCCGGTACGTCGGCGGGGAAGCACCCAGCCTGCACCGGCTGGGCGGGGCGGACTGGGCCAAGACCAAGGGCCGGGCCCGCAAGGCGGTCCGGCAGATCGCCTCGGAGCTGATCCGGCTGTACTCGGCGCGGATGGCGTCGCCCGGGCACGCGTTCGGCCAGGACAGCCCGTGGCAGCGCGAGCTGGAGGATGCCTTCCCCTACGTGGAGACGCCGGACCAGCTGGCCGCCATCGACGAGGTCAAGCGGGACATGGAACGCGCCGTGCCGATGGACCGGCTGATCTGCGGCGACGTGGGTTACGGCAAGACCGAGATCGCGGTGCGGGCCGCCTTCAAGGCCGTCCAGGACGGCATGCAGGTGGCGGTGCTGGTGCCGACCACGTTGCTGGCCCAGCAGCACTTCGGCACGTTCAGCGAGCGGTTCGCGCCGTTCCCGGTGACGGTCCGGATGATGTCCCGGTTCGTCAGCGACGCCGAGGTGGACCGTACCCGGGAGGAACTGACCGGGGGCAAGGTGGACGTGGTGATCGGCACCCACCGGCTGCTGTCCCCGGACACCCGCTTCGCCCGGCTCGGCCTGGTCATCCTGGACGAGGAGCAGCGCTTCGGCGTCGAGCACAAGGAATACCTCAAGCGGCTGCGCACCGAGGTGGACGTGCTGTCCATGTCGGCCACGCCGATCCCGCGGACGCTGGAGATGGGCATCGCCGGGATCCGGGAGATGTCCACCATCCTCACCCCGCCGGAGGAGCGCCACCCGGTGCTCACCCTGGTCGGGCCGTACGACGAGAAGCAGATCGCCGCGGCCATCCGGCGCGAGCTGCTCCGCGACGGCCAGGCCTTCTTCGTGCACAACCGGGTCAGCTCCATCAACCGGGTCGCCGCCCGGCTGGCCGAGCTGGTGCCGGAAGCACGGATCGTGGTCGGGCACGGGCAGATGAACGAGCACGTGCTCGAGAACGTGATGACCGACTTCCTGGACCGCAAGTTCGACGTGCTGGTGTCCACCACCATCATCGAGTCCGGGCTGGACGTGCCGAACGCCAACACGCTCATCGTGGACCGGGCCGACACCTACGGGCTGCCGCAGCTGCACCAGCTGCGCGGCCGGGTCGGCCGCAGCCGGGAGCGCGGCTACGCCTACTTCCTGTTCCCGCCGGAGAGGCCGCTCACCGAGACCGCGCACGAGCGGCTGGCCACCATCGCCCAGCACACCGAGGCCGGCGCGGGCATGTACGTGGCGCTCAAGGACCTGGAGATCCGCGGGGCGGGCAACCTGCTCGGCGGGGAGCAGTCCGGGCACATCGCCGGGGTCGGGTTCGACCTGTACGTGCGGATGATCGGCGAGGCGGTCACCGAGCTGAAGGGCGGCGGGCCCGCGGAACGTCCCGAGGTCCGGGTCGAGCTGCCGGTCAACGCGCACATCCCGCATGACTACGTGCCGGGTGAGCGGCTCCGGCTGGAGGCCTACACCCGCGTCGCGGCGATCGACTCGCCGGAGGACGCCGCCGCGGTGGCCGACGAGCTGGCCGACCGGTACGGCCCGCTGCCCGAGCCGGTGACCAACCTGCTGGACGTCGCCCGGCTGCGGGCCCGGGCCCGGCGCGCCGGGCTGACCGACATCACCCAGCAGGGCACGTTCATCCGGTTCTCACCCGTCGAGCTGCCCGACTCCCGGCAGGTCCGGCTGCAGCGGCTGTACCCGAAGACCGTGCTCAAGCCCGCGGTGCGTAGCATGCTCGTACCCGTGCCCCGGCGGGGCTCCGGCAGCGGCTCCGTGCCGCTGGGCGCCCCGCTGCTGCGGGACACGGAACTCCTCACCTGGTGCGCGCAGCTGATCGGGGCTGTGCTGGAACCAGATGCACCGGGCGCCCCCGAGGGGACCGCGTAGAACAGAAGGGACACCGTCGTGCTCCGCACCCCCATCACCCTGGCCGCGGCCTCGCTCGCCGCGGCGCTCACGCTGTCGGCCTGCGGGACCGTGCAGCTGGGCGCGGCCGCGGTGACCAGCAACTCCCGGATTCCCTCGTCCACGGTGACCACCGAAGTGAGCAACCTGAACCGCGCCTACCACGCGGACAAGGCGAAGGTGGCTCTGCAGTTCGCGGCGACGCAGGCGCCCCAGGTGGTGCTGGCCTGGCTGCTCCGGTTCAAGGTCCGGGACCAGATGGCCGCGCGGTACCACCTCACCGTCACCGACGCGCAGGTGCAGGCGGCCCTGGCCGCGGCCACCGCCCAGGCCCGGCAGAGCGGGGTGACGCTGGCCCAGCTGGCCGTGGCCAACGGGGTGCCGCCGGACCAGATCCAGAACCTGGGCCGCTATCTCGCGATCCAGAACGCCGTGCTGGACCGGATGGACGGCGGCAAGCTGCCGACGGGCAACACGGCGCTGCAGGGCCTGTCCGCCCGGTTCGGCACCGCGCAGTGCCGGGCCGCCAAGAGCCTGGCCATCAGGGTCAACCCGCAGTTCGGCGCGCTGGACTACAGCCAGATCGCTATCGTCCCGGCGCCGGACAAGCTGGCGGCGGCCCCCGGCACCGCGTCCCCGGCCCCGTCCGCGACCTCCTCGCCGCAGCTCACGCCGCACTGCTGATGACCCGGCTCGTCCTGCTGGTCACCTCGCCCACGGTCCGCCCGGGGCTGCTCAGCTGGCCGGCCTGGCAGCTGCTGCGCGGCGCGGGCCGGGTGCTGGCCCCGGCCCGGGACCACCCGCTGCTGCCCGCCCTGGGGGAGGCCGGGATCGGCTGGGAGGTCCTGCCCGGGGGGTCGGAAGGCACGGGGCTGGCCCGGCTGCTCACCGCGGCGGTGGCCGGCGCCAGGGGTGACGTCGTGTGGCTGTGCCCGCCGGAGCCGCCCGGGCGCCCGGCGGACGTGCCCCCGGGCCCGGTCGCGCTCGCCGCCGAGCTGGGCGGGCCGGACGGGCCGCGGGATGCCCCGGTGGAACTGCTGCACGGCTCGACCGCGCTGCCCGGCGGCGAGCTGCTCACACTGGTCGCGGTGATGGACACGTTGCGTCGGCGGTGCCCATGGGATGCGGAGCAGACCCATGAGTCGCTGGCCCCGTACCTCATCGAAGAGGCGTACGAGGCGCTGGACGCGCTGGAGAGCGGTGACCGGGCTGCGCTGCGCGGCGAACTCGGTGACGTGCTGCTGCAGGTGATGTTCCACGCCCGCATCGCGGAGGAACGGGCCGACGGGACCGGCTTCACCGTGGACGACGTGGCGGACGCCATCGTGACCAAGCTGGTCCGGCGGCACCCGCACGTGTTCGCGGGCGTGGCCGTGTCCGGCGCGGAGGACGTCACCCGCAACTGGGACGAGATCAAGGCGGAGGAACGCGAGTCGGCGACCGGCTCGCGGGGGTCGGCGCTGGACGGGGTGCCGTTCGGCCAGCCTGCCCTGGCCCTCGCCGCCCAGTTGCAGCGGCGCGCTCAGCGCGCCGGCCTGCCCGCGGACCTGGCCGCGGACGGGGCCGCGGCGGATGGCGACGGGCTGGGGGCCGAGTTGTTCGCCCTGGTGGCCCGGGCGCAGGCCGAGGGGCTCGACCCCGAGCTGGAACTGCGCGCCGCCGCCCGGCGGTACGCGGACCGTGTCCGGGGCTGGGAGCGTTCCGGGCGCGCCGCCGGATAACCGCGGCCCCGGCGTGGCCGGGGCGACGGTGCGGCGCCACTCCACTAGGCTTCTTTACGGACAAGTCAGCCGAGCTTTGAGGAGTTCGCCGTGGCCTCGATCGAGGCGGTGCACGCCAGGCAGATTCTGGATTCCCGCGGAAACCCGACCCTGGAAGTTGAGGTCGCGCTCGACGACGGCTCGCTGGGCCGGGCGGCCGCGCCAAGCGGCGCGTCGACCGGCGCCTTCGAGGCGGTGGAGCTGCGCGACGGCGGTGACGAATACGGCGGCAAGGGCGTCACCAGGGCGGTCCAGGGCGTCATCGAGGAGATCCAGCCGGAGCTGCTCGGCTTCGACGCGGAAGACCAGCGGCTGATCGACCAGGCCATGGTCGACCTGGACCGCACCCCGGGCAAGTCCCGGCTGGGCGCCAACGCGATCACGGGGGTCAGCATGGCGGTGGCCAAGGCCGCCGCCGAGTCCGCCGGGCTGCCGCTGTTCCGCTACCTGGGCGGCCCGAACGCGCACGTGCTGCCAGTGCCGATGATGAACATCCTGAACGGCGGCGCGCACGCGGACAACAGCGTGGACATCCAGGAGTTCATGATCGCGCCGATCGGCGCGGCCACCTTCACCGAGGCCGTCCAGTGGGGCGCCGAGACCTACCATGCGCTGAAGGCGGTGCTCAAGCGGCACGGCCTGGCCACCGGCGTCGGGGACGAGGGCGGCTTCGCCCCGGACCTGGAGCACAACCGCGCCGCGCTGGACCTGATCCTCGAGGCGATCAGCAAGGCCGGCTTCACCCCCGGCCTGGATGTGTCGCTGGCCATCGACGCCGCGGCCACCGAGTTCTACGCCGACGGCAGCTACCGGTTCGAGGGCGGGGCCAAGGACGCGGCCGAGATGACCCGCATCTACACCGAATGGCTGGACGCCTACCCGATCGTCTCGCTCGAGGACCCGCTGTCCGAGGAGGACTGGGCGGGCTGGCAGGCGCTGACCGCCGCCGTCGGGGACCGGGTGCAGGTCGTGGGGGACGACCTGTTCGTCACCAACCCGGAGCGGATCAGCCGCGGCATCGCCGAGCACTCCGCCAACGCGCTGCTGGTCAAGGTGAACCAGATCGGGTCGATCACCGAGACGTTGGACGCCGTCTCGCTGGCGCACCGCAGCGGCTACGCGTGCATGATCAGCCACCGGTCCGGGGAGACGGACGACACCACCATCTCCGACCTGGCCGTGGCCGTGAACTGCGGGCAGATCAAGTCGGGCGCGCCCGCGCGCGGCGAGCGGGTGGCCAAGTACAACCAGCTCATGCGGATCGAGGAACTGCTGGACGACGCGGCCAGCTACGCCGGGGCCAGCGCCTTCCCTCGGTACGCTCCCGCTGATTGATGCCAGGCCCGCAGCTGAGGCGGCCCGAGCCGCCGCAGCGTCCCCGGTTCACCAGCCGGGCGGCGGTGCTGGCGGTGGTGCTCTGCGCGATCGCGCTGAGCCTGGCCTACCCGGTGCGGGAGTACATCGCCCAGCGGCGCCAGATCGACCAGCTGCAGGCCCAGTCCGCCGCGACCGCGGCGGAGCTGGGCCGGCTCCGTGCCGAGGCCTCCCGGCTGAACGACCCGTCCTACATCGAGCAGCAGGCCCGGGACCGGCTGCACTGGTGCCTGCCGGGGCAGACCTGCTACGTGATCATCGGCGGCCAGCCGGCCGGGCACGCCGCGGCGGCCGCGGCGGCGGCCACCCCGTGGTACGAGCGGCTCTGGCACTCGGTCCGCCAGGCGGACCGGCCCGCGTCCCGGTCAGCCTGGTGAGTCCCGTGCCCCCGGCCGGCCCGGTGCCGGATGCCGTGCCCGACGCCGCCACCGTGGCGGTGATCGCGGCCCAGCTCGGCCGCCCGCCGCGGGGCCTGCGCGCCGTGGCGCATTACTGCCGGTGCGGGCGGCCGGACGTGGTGCAGACGGCGCCCCGGCTCGCCGACGGGACCCCGTTTCCCACGTTGTACTACCTGACCTGCCCGCGGGCGGCGGCGGCGATCAGCACGCTGGAGTCGGCCGGGCTGATGCGGGAGATGCAGGACCGCCTGGCCAGCGATCCCGGGCTGCGGGCCGCGCAGCAGGCGGCGCACCAGGACTACGTGGCCCGGCGGGACACGGCCGCGGCGGCGGCGGGCGTGGACCCGCTGCCGCCGGGGACGCAGAGCGCCGGCGGCATGCCGGACCGGGTCAAGTGCCTGCACGCGCTGGCCGCGCACGAGCTCGCGGTGCCCGGCGCGAACCCGCTCGGGCGGGAGGCGCTGGACGCGGCCGGGGCGTGGTGGGACCGGGGGCGGTGTGTCCCGTGACCGGGAAGATCAGGGTCGCCGCCATCGACTGCGGGACCAATTCGCTGCGCCTGCTGATCGCCGACGTCGATCCGGCCGCCGGGCGGCTCACCGAGCTGGAACGGCGGATGGAGATCGTCCGGCTGGGGCAGGGCGTGGACGCGACCGGCCGCCTGGCGCCCGAGGCGCTGGCCCGCACCCTCGGTGCTCTCGCTGGTTATGCGCGGATCATCAGGGATGCCGGGGTCAAAGCGGTCCGGATGGTCGCCACCAGTGCCACCCGGGACGCGGGCAACGCCGCCGAGTTCGTCCGCGAGGTGACCGCGGTGCTCGGCACGGTGCCGGAAGTTCTCAGCGGCGCGGACGAGGCCCGGCTGTCGTTCACCGGGGCGACCGTCGAACTGCCCGCGGCCCGCGCTGAACTGCCCGGCGGCCCGTACCTGGTGGTGGACATCGGCGGCGGCTCCACGGAGTTCGTGCTGGGCGGCCGGGGTGAGCAGGGGCGGCTCAGCGCCGTCTCGGTCGACATCGGGTGCGTCCGGCTGACCGAGCGGCACCTCCACTCGGACCCGCCGGCGGCGGCGGAGATCGCGGCGGCGGGGGCCGACATCGACGCGGCCCTGGACTCGGTGGCCGCGGCGCTGCCCGCGGGCCGGGCCCGGACCCTGGTCGGCCTGGCCGGCTCGGTGACCACGCTGGCCGGCCTGGTCCTCGGGCTGCCCTGCTACGACTCGGCCAGGATCCATCATGCCCACATGTCCGCGGACCAGGTCGCCGCGCAGACCCGCCGCCTGCTGGGGCAGACCCGGGAAGAGCGGGCCCGGCTGCCGGTCATGCATCTCGGGCGGGTGGACGTGATCGGTGGCGGCGCGCTCGTGCTGGACCACGTGATGCGCCGGTTCGGCTTCGCCGAGGTACTGGTCAGCGAGCATGACATCCTCGACGGGATCGCCTGGTCCCTGGCCAGCGGCGCGGTCCGGTGACCTACGCCCGGCCCGGGTCGGGCTGGCCCGGGGATCCCGCGTCTCCCGCCACCCCGGTGGCCGCGGATCCCGCCCAGGTGACGGCGCTTGCGGACGGCGCGGGCACGCTGGCGGAACTGGTGGCCCGGCAATCGGTATGCCGGGCCTGCCCGCGGCTGGTCGGCTGGCGGGAGCAGGTGGCCCGGGACAAGCGGCGGGCGCACGCGGACGAGCCGTACTGGGGCCGCCCGGTGCCCGGCTGGGGCGATGACCAGGCCCGCATCCTGATCCTGGGGCTGGCCCCGGCGGCGCACGGAGGCAACCGGACCGGCCGGATCTTCACCGGGGACCGCAGCGGCGACGTGCTGTTCGCCGCGCTGCATGAGTGCGGGCTGGCGGTGCAGCCGGGCAGCCGCGCGGCGGGGGACGGGCAGCGGCTGCTGCACACCCGGATGGCCGCCGCGGTCCGCTGCGCACCGCCGGTCAACAAGCCGACGGTGGCCGAGCGGGACACCTGCCGCCCCTGGCTGTCCGCGGAGATCTCCGGCCTCACCGCCTCGCTGCGGGTCATCGTCTGCCTGGGCGGGTTCGCCTGGCAGGCGCTGTGGCCCGCCGCGGCGGCGGCCGGGTTCACCGTGCCCCGCCCGAGGCCCCGGTTCGGGCACGGCGCCGAGGCGGTGCTGGCCGGGCTGGCCGGGCTGGCCGGGCCGGTCACCCTGCTCGGCTGCTACCACCCGAGCCAGCAGAACACGTTCACCGGGCGGGTCACCCCTGCGATGCTGGAGGCGGTCTTCTGGCGGGCGCGTGCCACCGCCGGAATAGATGAGTGACGGCCCCTGTCCGCACGTGTCGTTACTCTAAGTGATCGATCGGCATCGAACTTAATCGAAATGGTCACGCTATGCATTCACCGTGCCTGTGAAAATAGATAAGTACCGCCCCCGCAAACAATCTGTATTAATTTGGCTGCCCGAGAGTCCCTCAGACAGTCCGGGGTATTATTACCCAGCCCCCGTAGCCCAAGGGAAGAGGCCGGCCCCCTAAAAGGGTCCCCAGTGTCGGTTCGACTCCGACCGGGGGCACCAGCGCCGAGTAGCCTGACCTGTGCGTATCAGCACAGGAAGGGTTATGCGGCACCCTCCCGGGTGGCGTTCGCCTACCGCACAGATCTTAGATATCGGCCGTT
This sequence comes from uncultured Actinomycetes bacterium, assembly GCA_963829725.1. Classification (GTDB taxonomy): domain Bacteria; phylum Actinomycetota; class Actinomycetes; order Streptosporangiales; family Streptosporangiaceae; genus RYN-230. The sequence continues at coordinate 221,570 of CAWHJW010000011.1, forward strand.
CAGCGCCCTATGGTGGCCATTCCGGGCTGGTGCTGATCATGGGCTGTGCTCAAATCGCTGGTCAATCGCATTCTGATCAAACGTGCCATGAGCAGGACTGTTGTTGCACGGGAACGGTGGTCGCGTGGGAGGCAACCAGCCATGAATGAGTTTTGGCCGCAGTTATCTCATTCGCCGTACTCGCCCGGAAGTTTCTTGGCGCCCGGGACGGGCCCAGGCCGGGGCGGATCAGGATTAGCCGCTGTTGTCCGGCCCCGCCCGGGTGATCTCGATCCGCAGCAGGCAGCGGCGCTCGGTGGCCATGGCCGCGCGGTACTCGTCCCAGTCCGGGTGCTCGCCCGCGACCAGCCGGTAGTACTCGATCAGCTGGTCCATGGCCTCGGGCAGGGAGATGATCTCGACGTCCCCTTCGACCTGCACCCACGGCCCGAAGAAGCCATCGGTGAACACGCAGAGCGAGGCGCGCGGGCCACGGCGCAGGTTCCTGGTCTTGACGGCGGTTTCCCGGGTGCTGATCGAGCACCCGGCCCGCGGTGTCCACGGCGCAGGTCACCGGCGACAGCTGCGGCCGGCCATCGGCCCGGGCAGTAGCCAGCACGGCCCGGTGGTTCGCGCGGAGGAACTCCCGGGCCTGCGCGGGCTGCATGGGTCAGGCGCTGTTCAGCCGGACACGGCGGCGGAACTCGTACTCGTGCACGATCGCGGAGGCGTAGCCGTGTGACAGGCCGTGCTCGTCAGACAGCCAATGCGCGCGTTCTTCACAGCGCAGGAACGGGGGTCCGGATTCGAGCCTCACGAACCACTCACGGAGATCGCGTCCGGTGACGGACGGGATGCGGGCGATGATGTTCTTGTGCATCTCCGGAGAGTGATTCAGTGACATGGCCACCTCCAGGGGCGAACGGCTCTTCACCTGAGACTGCACCACCGGCAGGCCGCTGACAACCCCTCGTCGTAACCGTTCCGCAATGTACGGTTCATCCCTGGTCAGCGCCCCGGCGCGGAGTGTGAGACGGGCCACCCGGGGGGGGCGCGCACCACCGGTACCAGTGGTCACATCGATCTTGGCCTGCGCCGGCTTTGCACCGATGATTCACGTTTCCCGGGGCCGGTAACCGCCGCCGTCGAAGATCTTTAGCTGAGCCGCTCCACGATCATGGCCATGCCCTGGCCGCCGCCCACGCACATGGTCTCCAGGCCGAACGTCTTGTCGTGGAACGCGAGGCTGTTCAGCAGGGTAGTGGTGATCCGGGCGCCGGTCATCCCGAACGGGTGGCCGACCGCGATCGCCCCGCCGTTCACGTTGAGCTTGTCGATGTCGATGCCGAGATCGGTGTAGGAGGGGATGACCTGGGCCGCGAACGCCTCGTTGATCTCCACCAGGTCGATGTCGTCGATACTCATCCCGGCCCGGCGCAGCGCCTGCCGGGACGCCTCCACCGGCCCGAGCCCCATAATCTCCGGGGACAGCCCGGTCACCCCGGTGGCGACGATCCGGGCCAGCGGGGTGATGCCCAGCTCGGCCGCCTTGATGTCGCTCATCACCACCACGGCCGCCGCGCCGTCGTTCAGCGGGCAGCAGTTCCCGGCGGTGACCGTGCCGTCCGGCCGGAACACCGGCTGCAGGCTGGCCACCTTCTCCAGGGTGGTGCCGGGCCGCGGGCCGTCGTCGGCGCCGACCACGGTGCCGTCCGGGAGCGTCACCGGGGTGATGTCGCGCTGCCAGAACCCGTTCGCCCGCGCCTTCTCGGCCATATTCTGGGACCGGACGCCGAACTCGTCCTGCTCGGCGCGGGAGACGCCGCGGATCTGGGCCAGGTTCTCGGCGGTCTGCCCCATGGCGATGTAGATGTCCGGGACGGTGCCGTTCTCCCGGGGGTCGTGCCAGGGCGGCGCGCCTTCGGCGGCGAGCGCCGCCGAACGCGCCTCGGCGCCGGCGAACACCTGGTTGTGCGTGTCCGGCCAGCTGTCGCTGCTGCCGTGGGTGAAGCGGCTGACGCACTCCACGCCCGCCGACACGAAGACGTCACCCTCGCCGGCCTTGATGGCGTGGAACGCCATCCGGGTGGTCTGCAGCGAGGACGAGCAGTACCGGTTCACCGTGGTCCCGGGCAGGTGGTCGTGGCCCAGCAGCACGGCGACCACCCGGGCCAGGTTGAAGCCCTGCTCGCCGCCGGGCAGGCCGCAGCCGAGCATGAGGTCGTCGATGTCCAACGGGTTCAGTTGCGGCACCCTGGCCAGGGCGGCGGACACCAGCTGGCGGGCCAGGTCGTCGGGCCGGATGGAGGTGAGCGAGCCTTTGAAGGCACGGCCGATCGGCGACCGCGCGGTGGCGACGATGACTGCCTCGGGCATGGCGGGCTCCCTTGCTGCCGCGGATGACCTCAGTCTCCCTGATTACCCATCAGTAGCTTACGGCCCCGGGCGGGCGGCCTCCATCCCCGGGCAATGAGGTGGGGTACCGTCGGGCGATGCAGGTTCACGAATCCCTCATTGAGCTGGTGGGGGACACCCCGTTGATCCGGCTGCGCTCCGTTACCAAGCAGGTGGGAGGCGGCCGCGCCCCGGCCGTGCTGGCCAAGGTCGAGTACTTCAATCCGGGCGGCTCGGTCAAGGACCGCATCGCGCTCCGCATGGTGGAGGCGGCCGAGGCATCCGGGCAGCTGCGGCCGGGCGGCACGATCGTGGAGCCCACCTCGGGTAACACCGGGGTGGGGCTGGCCATCGTGGCCGCGCAGAAGGGCTACCGGTGCGTGTTCGTCTGCCCGGACAAGGTCGGCCCGGACAAGATCAGCGTGCTGCGCGCGTACGGGGCCGAGGTGGTGGTCTGCCCGGGCACCGTCTCGCCGGAGCACCCGGACTCCTATTACTCCGTGTCGAGCCGGCTGGCCAGCACCGTCCCCGACGCCTGGAAGCCCGATCAGTACTCCAACCCGGAGAACCCGGCCTCGCACTACTACTCCACCGGCCCGGAGATCTGGGCGCAGACCGACGGCCGGGTTACCCATTTCGTGGCGGGCATCGGCACCGGCGGCACGATCACCGGCACCGGGCGGTACCTCAAGGAAGTCTCGGCCGGCCGGGTCCGGGTGATCGGCGCGGACCCGGAGGGATCGGTGTACTCCGGCGGGACCGGCCGGCCGTACCTGGTGGAGGGGGTGGGTGAGGACATGTGGCCGGTCAACTACGACCCGGACGTGTGTGACGAGGTGATCGCGGTCAGCGACGCCGAGTCGTTCCTCATGACCCGGCGGCTGTCCCGCGAGGAAGCCCTGCTGACCGGCGGCTCCAGCGGGCTGGCGGTGGTCGCCGCCCTGCGGGTCGCGGCGGCGGCCGGCCGCAGCGACGTGATCGTGGTACTGCTGCCGGACACTGGCCGCGGCTACCTGTCGAAGATCTTCAACGACGAGTGGATGGCGGACTACGGATTCCTCACCGCCGAGACCACCGAGCCGCGGGTCGCCGACGTGCTGGGCCGCAAGCAGTCCGGGCTGCCGGAGTTCGTGCACGCGCATCCCGGGGAGACGGTGTCTGCCGCCATCGAGCTGCTGCGCGAGTACAACGTGTCCCAGCTGCCGGTGATGAAGGAGGAGCCGCCGGTGATGGCGGCCGAGGTGATCGGCTCGATCGTGGAGCGTGACCTGCTCGACGCGCTGGTGTCCGGGCGGGCCCGGCCGCAGGATGAGGTCGAGGGACACATGTCCCCGCCGCTGCCGATGATCGGGTCCGGCGAGCCGGTCAGCCGGGCCGCGACCGCACTGGAGAAGGCAGGCGCGGCGGTGGTGCTGGTGGACGGCCGCCCTTCCGGTCTGATCACGCGGCAGGACCTGCTCACTTTCCTGGCCGGCAGCCAGTGACGCGTCGGCCCGTGGCAGAGTGGCACCTGTGACGGAGAACTCTGCCGGGTTCGAGACGCTGGCCATCCACGCGGGCCAGGACCCCGACCCGGTGACCGGGGCGGTGGTGCCGCCGATCTACCAGGTATCCACCTACAAGCAGGACGGGGTGGGCGGGCTGCGGTCCGGCTACGAGTACTCGCGGACCGCCAACCCGACCCGGCATGCCCTGGAGGAGTGCCTGACCGCGCTGGAAGGCGGCGTGGCGGGCTTCGCCTTCGCATCCGGGATGGCGGCCGAGGACTGCCTGCTCCGTGCCACCTGCGCGCCCGGGGACCACGTGCTGATCCCGGGCGACGCGTACGGCGGCACCTTCCGGCTGATGGCCGGGGTGCTGGCCGGATGGGGGGTCAGCCACCACCCGGTCCCGCTGAGCGATATCCGGGCGGTGCGGGAGGCGCTGGCCGAGCGGCCGGCCCGGGTGCTGTGGGCCGAGACGCCGACCAACCCGCTGCTGTCAATCGCCGACATCACCACCCTGGCGGGCCTCGCGCACGAGGCGGGCGCGCTGCTCGTGGTGGACAACACGTTCGCCTCGCCGTACCTGCAGCAGCCGCTCGCGCTCGGCGCGGACGCGGTCGTCCATTCCACCACGAAGTACCTCGGCGGCCACTCGGACGTGGTCGGCGGGGCGGTGGTCGTGGCCGACCCGGCGCTGGCGGAGCGGCTCGGCTACCTGCAGAACGCGACCGGAGCGGTGGCCGGGCCGTTCGACGCCTGGCTGACACTGCGCGGGGTGAAGACGCTCGCGATGCGGATGGACCGGCACGGCCAGAACGCGGCGCGGGTGGCCGACATGCTGGCCGCGCACCCGGCCGTGACCCGCGTGTATTACCCGGGACTGCCCGGCCACCCCGGCCACGAGGTGGCCGTTAAGCAGATGCGCGGTTTCGGGGGGATGGTGTCTTTCCAGGTCCGCGGGGGAGAGGCGGCGGCGGTCGGGGTGTGCGGCCGGACCCGGCTGTTCACCCTGGGCGAGTCACTGGGCGGGGTCGAGTCGCTGATCGAGCACCCGGCCCGGATGACCCACGCCTCGGCGGCCGGCTCGCCGCTGGAGGTGCCGGCTGACCTGGTCCGGCTGTCGGTCGGCACCGAAACGGCCGAGGACCTGCTCGAAGACCTGCGCCAGGCCCTGGACGGTTAATGGCCGGAGGCCATTAACCCGCAAGGGACGGCGGAGTGGCCGGGCCAGGAATTCAGGAATTCCAGACCATCAGGACCAGGATCACCAGCCAGATAAGGCTGACCACCCCGGCCATGGAGGCGATGCGGCCCCGTTCCACGGTGGCCACGTGGCCCGCGGCGGCGGCCGGCTGCGCGGCCGCGGGGGCCGGCTCGACGTCGGCCGCGGTCGGCTCCGGGGCGGCCGGCTGGGCGGCACGGGGCTGGGCGGCACCGGGCTGGGGGGCACCGGGCTGGGCGGCGGCCGCGGCGGCCGGGTCGGTGCCCGCCCCGACGGCCTCGCTGGCCGGCCGGGTCACCGCCGGGGCGGCGGCCGCCGCCTCCAGCGCGGCGATGGCCCGGTGCTGGTCCCGCATGATGAGCACGAGCAGGACGAGGGCCACCACGAACAGCGTCATCGACGACGTCAGCCAGGCCTGGGCCATCTTGTGCTGCTGCTGGCCGGCGATGATGCCGAACAACAGCACGCCCAGCGAGGCCGCGCCGAACACCCGGGTCATCCGGGACAGGTAGCGCAGCACGCCCACGTTGCGGGCCCGGATGTAGCGGGCCGTGGACATGGTCGCGATGGTGACCGGCCCGATGGTGAAGATGACGAAGCCGACGTGGAGCCACAGAATCAGCCGGTCGCTAAAGGACATGAGCTAGATCCTAGGGGGTCAAGATCGGCCCTGCCGCCCGGAAGCGGTGCCGGGGCCGTAGCGCGTCCAGGTGGCCCCCGGCCGAGTCGGGGACCACCTGGACGTGCGCCGCCGCGGCGGCACGCGCGCCGCCGGGCGGGCGCGCTAGTGGCTGGCGGCCTTCTTGCCGCCGAAGCCGAGCCATCCGGCCATGCCGAGCAGCACCAGGCCGACGACCGCGGCCACGCCGGCCCGCAGCGCGTGGTGGCCCGTCGAGCCATGGATGTGACCGGGAATGAAGCTGGGCAGGGAGCCGGCCGCGGTCGTCATGTACACGATCGCGACGATCAGGAACAGGACTCCCACGATGCCGAGAATCAGGGCGCCGATGCGCTTTCCAGACGACGAGCGCACCCCTGATTCGCTAACAGTACTCACGTGCTCCTCCTAGAGATAGGCAGGCCCGGTCCAGCTGCTGCCTGCCCGGCCCGCCACGCTGTGACTGCCGAACGCTACTACGGAGGAAGGGACGGCTGCGGCACGCCCGCAAAAGCCGTAAAGCAAAATTATCGCCGCGTCTCCCGGCGGGTCCGGAGAAAGTCGCGTACCACGAACTCGCCGAGCCGTTCCGGGACCGCGCGGAGCACCCGGCCGCCATTACGGCGGGCCACCTCGTTGACGAAGTCGGTCAGCCGCTCGTCCTCGGCCAGCATGAACACGTTCAGCGAGGCATGCCGCCGGGTCATCTTGTCCACCTCGGCCAGGGTCAGCTGGATGGTCTCCGGGGCCGGCGGCCAGTCGAACTCCGACCGCCCGTCCCGGCGCAGGTGGGCGGTTGGCTCGCCGTCGGTGACGATCAGCACCACCGGGTCGTGTTCGGGGCGCCGGTCCAGGTACCGGCCGGCCAGCACCAGGGCGTGGTGCAGGTTGGTGCCCTGGACCATGTCCCAGCCGAGCCCGGCCAGGTCGGTCTCGCGCAGTTCCCTGGCGTAGTTGGAGAACCCGATGACAACGATGGAGTCCTGCGGGAACCGGCTGCGCACCAGGGCGTGCAGGGCCAGCGCGGTCTGCTTGGCCGCGCCCCAGGTGCCGCGCAGCGCCATCGAGTAGGACAGGTCGACCAGCAGGCACACTGCGGCACAGGCGCGCCGCTGGGTCTCGCCGACCTCGAAGTCCTCGCTGGTCAGCCGGACCCGGGGCGGCTCGCCCTCCCAGTGGTCGGGATCCTCCCCGGCCCGCGGGCGGAACGCGGCGGCGTCCCGGAGCAGCGCGTTGCGCACCGTGGCGGGCGCGTCGATGGCCTGCTCGTCGCCGAACTCCCAGCGCCGGGTCGCACCGGTGTACTCGCCCGCCTGGCCGGCGTCGCGCTGCTCGTGGTCCCCGTAACCGCCCTCGGGCAGGTCCGCGAACACCCGGCGCAGCGCGGTCTCGCCGAGCCGCCGCACCGCCTTGGGAGTCAGCTCCAGCTGACCGGCGTTGCGCTGCAGGTAGCCCTGGCGCTCCAGCTCGCGCTCGGTCTGCCGGAGCGCCTCCATGTCGTCCACGGCCTGGCGGCCCAGGGCCCGGCGGATGGCCGCCTCGTCGATATCGTCGAGCTGGGCGCCCGGGTAGTCCTGGCGCAGCTCGGACTCCAGGTCGGCCAGGTCGGCGAGGTCGGCCAGGGCGGTGGTGGCGTCGCTCAGCCCGAGCGGCTGGTCACCGGTCATCGGGTCGCCGCCCCAGGCGTCCATGTCCATCTCCGGCCGCCGGGCGTGCAGCGCGTCGGACAGCCGGGCCATCTCCGCGGCCAGCCCCGTGTCCTGCAGGGTCTGCTCCATCAGCGCGGCCAGTTCCTCGCGCTGCTCGTCGGTCAGCGAGCCGAGCAGCCGCTGCGCCGCGGTGGCCCGGCGGACCAGCGAGTCCACCAGTTCCTCGAGGTTGCCGGGGTTCTCCGGGAACATCTCGCCGTAGCGGTCCATGAACGCGTCGAAGTCAGCCTGGGTGTGCTGGCCGCGGGCATCCGCATCGAGCATCTGGTTCAGCTCGGCCATCATGTCCTTGACCCGCTGCATGGCCTCCGGGTCGGGCTGCTGCAGCACGTCCTTCATGCCGCGGAACTGGCTGTCCAGCACCTCGCTGCGGAGCAGGTCCCTGAGCTGGGAGAAGGTCTGCCGGGCCGCCGCGCTGCGCCAGTTGTAGTCGGCCAGCTGCCGGATCGCCTGCGCGGTGTCGGCGGGCAGCGCGTCGAGCTCGTCCTCGCGCAGCCGGGCCTCGTCGCTGGGGTCGGGGAACAGCTCGGCCCGCTCCTGCCCGATCGCGGTGTCCAGCAGCGCGCGGGCCTGCTCCAGGATGCCGTCCAGGCGGCCCCGGCTACGGATCTCCCGCTGCCGGTCGCGCACCCGGCGCAGCAGGTCATCCAGCCCGCGCCGGCCGCCCGCGCCGCGCCGCAGCAGGTCGCGCAGGGCGCTCGACGGGTCGGCGCCCTCCAGCACCGCGTCACCCAGCTCGTCCAGCGCGCCCCGGGCGTCGAACGGCGGCGCCAGCGGGTCGGGGCCGTCGTGGTACTCGCCGTACCGGTAACCACCGCTCACGGGGACGGGTCACCTCCCAGGCGGGATAGCAGCGGGCAGGTCAGGTCCGGCAGGTCAGGTCCGGTAGACGGCACTGCCGTCGATCACGTCCTTGGACAGCCGCCGCATCAGGTAGAGCCCCTCCATCGCGAACTCCAGCGCGGCGGCGGCCTCGCCGAACGACTCGCCGCCGTCCATGCCCAGCCGGTCCATGATCCGGGCCAGCCCGGGCACCTCGCCGGTCCGCGCCAGCAGCGCGGCGGCGGGCACCAGCTCGCCGGTCTCCACCGAGCCGCCGCCCTCGAACGTGGCCAGCACGCCGTTCAGGTCGGCGCTGCCCAGCCGGGCCCGGAAGGTGTCCGCGATGGCCCGGCGCAGCAGGTGCTCGAGCACCTCGGCCTCCCGGCCCTCCTCGCTGACCTCGAACTCGACCTTGCCGCGCAGGCTGCCGACGATCGGCGGCAGGTCGCAGATCCGGGCGACCGGCTGCGGTTCCCCGGTGAGCGCGGCCCGGCGCACCGCCGAGGCGGCCACCGACTCCGCCGCCGCGATCGCGAACCGGGCCGACACGCCGGACCGGGAGTCCACCGCGGGCGAGGCGCGCACCAGCCGGGTGAACCGGGCGAGGACCTCGACCAGGTGCTCGGGCAGCACGGCGCCCGGGTCGGCACCGTCCCACGCGGTGAGCGCCTCCTGCCGGGTCAGCGCCAGCTCGTCATCGAGCGTCATCGGGTAGTGCGTGCGGACCTCCGCGCCGAACCGGTCCTTGAGCGGGGTGATGATCCGGCCCCGGTTGGTGTAGTCCTCCGGGTTGGCGCTGGCCACCAGGATGAGGTCCAGCGGCAGCCGCAGCGCGTAGCCGCGGACCCCGATGTCCCGTTCCTCGAGGACGTTCAGCAGGGCCACCTGGATCCGCTCCGCCAGGTCAGGGAGCTCGTTCAGGCAGAAGATGCCCCGGTTGGTGCGCGGCACCAGGCCGTAGTGGATCGTCTCCGGGTCGCCGAGGGTCCGGCCCTCGGCCACCTTGACCGGGTCGATGTCGCCGATCAGGTCGCCCACGCTGGTGTCCGGGGTGGCCAGCTTCTCGCCGTACCGCTCGCTGCGGTGCCGCCAGGTGATGGGCAGCTCGCCGCCCAGCTGGCCGGCGAGACGCTGGCATCGGGCGCAGACCGGCTGGTAGGGATGGTCGTTGATCTCGCAGCCGTCCACCGCCGGGGTCCACTCGTCCAGCAGCACCGGCAGCGTGCGGATCAGCCGCGTCTTGCCCTGGCCGCGCTCGCCGAGCAGGATCGTGTCGTGCCCGGCCAGCATGGCCCGCTCCACGTGCGGCAGAACCGTCTGGTCGAAGCCGACGATCCCGGGGAACCGGTCCCGGCCGGCCCGCATCCGGGACAGCAGGTTGCGGCGCAGTTCCTCTTTGACGGTCTCGTACCGGTGGCCGCTGGCCCGTAGCTCGCCCACGGTGGCGGCGCGGGGCCGGGGCGGGATGCGGTCAGCGTCAGGGGTCTGGTTGTGTGACTGCACCATTCGACACTATGTCCCTCCCGGAGTGCTCCGCATCCCGGGCTGGTCACGTTGACCCGGATGCGAGGATGCAAGCATGGCGATGATCTCCTCCCCGGTGACCCCGGATGACGTGGCCGCCGCCCGCGACGTGCTGCGCGATGTCCTGCCGCCGACGCCGCTGCTGCACTCCCGGGCGCTGTCCGAGCGGATCGGCGGCCCGGTCTACCTGAAGTGCGAGAACCTGCAGCGCACCGGCTCGTTCAAGGCCCGCGGCGGCTACTTCCGCATCTCCCGGCTGAGCGAGGCGGAGCGGGCGCGCGGGGTGGTCGCGGCGAGCGCGGGCAACCACGCGCAGGGGGTCGCTTTCGCGGCCGCGCGGCTCGGGGTGAAGGCCACCGTGGTGATGCCGGAGGGCGCGCAGCTGCCGAAGATCGAGGCGACCCGCGGGTACGGGGCGGACATCATCTTCCACGGCGCGACGGTGGACGACGCGCTGGAGTACGCCCGCGAGTTCGCCGCGGAGCGGGGCGCGGTGCTCATCCACCCGTTCGACCACCAGGACATCGTGGCCGGGCAGGGCACCCTGGGCCTGGAGATCGTGGAACAGTGCCCGAGGGTGGCGACTATCGCCATCCCGGTCGGCGGCGGCGGCCTGGCGGCCGGCGTCACCGTGGCCGTCAAGGGCGCCGACCCGGGCATCGAGGTGATCGGGGTGCAGGCCGAGGCGGTGGCGTCCTACCCGGCTTCACTGGCGGCCGGGCACCCGGTCCGGATCGTGGCCGCCGCCACCATGGCCGACGGGATCGCCGTGTGCCAGCCGGGCGACATCCCGTTCGGGATCATCTCCAGCTACGCCGACCGGGTGGTGACCGTGTCGGAGGAGAGCCTGTCCCGGGCGCTGCTGCTCTGCCTGGAGCGGTCCAAGCAGGTGGTCGAGCCGGCCGGGGCGGCCGGGGTGGCCGGGCTGCTGGAGTACGCCGGGATGTTCGAGCCGCCGGTGGTGGCCGTGCTGTCCGGCGGCAACATCGACCCGCTGCTGCTGTCCAAGGTGCTCCGGCACGGGCTGGCGGCCGCCGGCCGCTACCTCACGTTCCGCTGCCGGATCCCGGACCGTCCCGGGGCGCTGGCGGCCCTGCTGCGCGCGGTGGCGGACCTGGGCGCGAACGTGCTCGACGTGATGCACGAGCGGATCACGCCGCGGCTGCAGGTCGGGGAGGTGGAGGTGCTTCTGCAGGTGGAGACGCGCGGCCCGGCGCACTGCGATGAGGTGACCAGCCAGCTGCGCCAGTCCGGGTACCACCTGATGTTCCGGTGAGCCGGGGCTACAGGTTGCCGCGGCGGGCCTGCTCCCGCTCGATCGCCTCGAACAGCGCCTTGAAGTTGCCCTTGCCGAACCCCGCCGAGCCGTGCCGCTCGATCAGCTCGAAGAACACCGTCGGCCGGTCCTGGACGGGCTTGGTGAAGATCTGCAGCAGGTAGCCGTCCTCGTCCCGGTCGGCCAGGATGCCCAGCTCGCGCAGGGTCTCGAGCTCGACCCGGGTCTCGCCGACCCACTGGCCCAGGGTGTCGTAGTAGCTGCCCGGGGTGCTCAGGAACTCCACGCCCGCCGCGCGCATGGCCCGGACCGTGGCCACGATGTCGCCGGTCGACAGCGCGACGTGCTGCACCCCGGCGCTGCCGTAGAACTCCAGGTACTCGTCGATCTGGGACTTCTTCTTGCCCGCCGCGGGCTCGTTGATCGGGAACTTGACCTTCCGTGAGCCGTCCGCGACCACCTTGCTCATCAGCGCCGAGTACTCGGTGGCGATGTCGTCGCCGACGAACTCCTTCATGTTGGTGAAGCCCATCACCCGCTGGTAGAAGCCCACCCACTCGTCCATCCGGCCAAGTTCCACATTGCCGACGCAGTGGTCGATCTCGGTGAAGTACGGCCGGGCCGCCGGGGCGGCGACCGGCCCGGCGGCGACGTACCCGGGCAGGTAGGGGCCGCTGTAGCTGGCCCGCTCGACCAGGGTGTGCCGGGTGTCCCCGTAGGTCGCGATGGCGGCCAGCACCACCTTGCCCTGCTCGTCCTCGGCCAGGTGCGGCCCGGCCAGGCCGCGGGCGCCGCGGGCGGTGGCGTAAGCGTAGGCGGCCTCCGCGGAGTCCACCCCGAGGGCCAGGTCGATGACCCCGTCACCATGCTCGGCAACGTGCCGGGCCAGGTCGGTGCCCGGCCGCACCGGGCCGCGCAGCACGAACCGGGCCTGGCCGGATTCCATCACGTAGGCGGCCTCGTCGCGGCACCCGGTCTCCGGGCCGCGGTAGGCCACGCAGCGCATGCCGAACGCCGTGGAGTAGTAGTGCGCGGCCTGCCGGGCGTTGCCGACGGCGAAGACGACCGCGTCCATCCCGGTGACCGGGAAGTCATCGGTGGCGGAGGACGGCACGGGCTGGCTGGTGGCTGTCATCACGGGCTCCCTCGTCGCGGCAGGCTTGTCAGCAGCATCGACGCGGAGCACAAGATGTGCAACACTGCCCTAAAATACTGGTCAATCTGTACAATACTTAACGCAACTCTGCGGGCGAACTGTGCAGCCTGCGTGGCGGCGGAGAGCGGGGCCAGATGATCGACCACCTGGACGCGCGGCTGATCACCCTGCTGGCCGCCGAGCCCCGGGTCGGCGTGCTGGAAGCGTCCCGGCGGCTCGCCGTGGCCCGCGGCACCGTGCAGGCCCGGCTGGACCGGCTGCACGCCCGCGGGGTGATCACCGGGTACGGCCCGGACATCGACCCGGAGGCGCTGGGCTACGGGGTCGCCGCGTTCGTCACGCTGGAGATCCGCCAGGCGGGCGGGCACGACCCGGTGGCCGGCCGGCTGGCGGCGATCCCGGAGGTGCTGGAGGCGCACACCATCACCGGCCCGGGTGACCTGCTCTGCCGGGTGGTGGCCCGGACCAACGCCGACCTGCAGCGGGTCATCGACGCGATCGTGGACGTGGCCGGGGTGGTCCGGGCCTCGACCGTGATCGTGCTGGCCACCCCGCTGCCCTACCGGGTCCTCCCCCTGGTCCGCTCCGCTGCCCGCCCCGCCCCGCCCGGTCCCGCCCCCCGATGACACTGAGCCCCACCAGTCACAGCAGGCCTCACGGCCGTAGGCAGCCAGGACCAGGTTCCAGTGCTCGCGGGCGGCGGCTACGCCGGCTGCCCAGGAGGCCCGTTCGGCGGCTTCGTCCCGTGGCAGCAGCGACTGGGTGGTCCGGGGCCGGCCGCGCAGCAGCTCGATCCGCCAGTACCGGACCGGACCGCTCCGCTCAGTCGCGGTCCGGCAGCTGCCGGCCGTCCCTGGCTTGCGCTTGCGCGGCGACGCGGCGCATCCGGAGCATGAGGGCGGCCGATGGCGTGACCTTGCCGGACATGTAAGTGGACAGGCGCGGGCGGGAGGTGCCGAGCCGGAGCGCGAAGTCCTGCTGCGACAGGCCGGATCGGGCGAGGAGGTCGCGTATCTCGCCCGCGACCTGTTCGCGCTCCGCGTCGGCGGCGTCCTGGCGGGCGCGCTCGATGACGGTCGTCAGGAGCTCGCTGGTGCCGTAGGGCCGGGACAGCTCGACGGCTTCGAGGACCTGCTGCGCGACGGGTCCCCAGGGGTCGGTGCGGACGGCGGCGGCCAGCCGCCGCCAGTCGGGCAGGGTGCCGCGCTCGACCGCCGTGAGGATGCCCTCAAAGGGCCAGGTCTCGACAGGGTCATCGACGGAGGCGGTGATGTTCCGGAACTTCAGCGCGCTCATCGTGTCATCTCCGCGGCCAGCGACCGGCACACGCCGGTGACCGTCTCCCAGGTGGTCCAGCGGGCGTCGAGGCCCTTGTAGCTGCCCAGCTGCCTGATCGTCCGCTGGTCCGCCGGACGGGGATCGGCGAGCTGGCGGGCGAGCTGCGTAGCGACGCCCTCCGCGTCAGGGCCGCGCTGGTCGGTGTAGTAAAGGTCGATGCGGGCGAGGACCTGCCCGCTATGCGGGATCCCGTAGCGGTCGGACAGGGCGGCCACGCCAAGGTAGTCCCGGACCTGGTTCCGCCGGACGATCAGGTAACCCTTGAACCGCAGGGTCTCCTCCGGCGTCGGTACGCGCAGCTTCTGCCCGGAAGGCAGCTCGACCTCGGTGACCTCGAGCGGCCTGCTCCGGATGAGCTGGCGGATGCCAGACTCAATGTCACCGAGCTCGCCGAGGATGATCTTCCCGGGGGTGACCCTGTTGGTGACCCATCCTTCGGTTGCTTCAATCGCCTCGAGGACCGTGTCGAAGCGCACGTTCAGGTCCGCCAGCACGTGGTCGTGGTCGAACGACGTCGGTGGCTGGCCCAGAGCGCCGCGGCCGAGCCGCCGACCAGGATGGCGTCGGGGACAACAGCCTGAAGGCGCCCAGCCGACTCAAGCACGCGCACCAGATCGGGACGGCTCAGCCCCGGTGTCATGTCCGCGTTCTCAGGCATTGGCGTAGCCTTCCCTGGTCGGGACCAGTGTATCACATCTGATACAAATCGCTACCTGCGGAAATCGCGCCGCTACTGCGAGCCCTGTTCCGGCAACCCGCCAGAACCGCAGGCATGCCGCGGCAGGCAGCTACGGGCGAGGTGGACGTTCCGCCCGCCTTAGAGGTGAGTGGATGCGCCAGTCATGGAGTTGATGGTGCGGAGGCGGTGTTCTCCCTGGTCAGTGCGCGTCACCCATGGTGTGCGGCTGCTGCTCACCCCGATGGTGGTCGGGGTGATGGTCACCTCGCTGATCGCCGGGCAGGTGACCACCCGGACCGGCCGTTACAAGGCACTCCCGATCCTCGGCGCGCCTGGATGACCGCGGGGATGTACCTGCTCTCCGTGCCCGAACTCGTGGCCTGAACGTGCAGCGCGGCGCACCCGGGTTCCAGGCCCGGTGCGCCGCGCTGCGGGATCCCGGTGTCAGCCGCCGACGTACGGGACGGCCTCCAGGATCTCCACGCTGGCCGCGCGGCCGTTCGGCAGCTGGTAGGTGGCGGTGTCGCCGATCTTCTTCCCGCTGATCGCCGACCCCAGTGGCGAGCGTGGCGAGTACACGTCGATCGGTGCGCCGCTCTCCTCGCGCGAGGCGAGCAGGAAGGTCACCTCGTCGTCGTCACCCGCGAACCGGATCGTCACCGTCATTCCCGGGCCGACCACGCCGTCGGTGCGCGGCGGCTCGCCGACCCGCGCGTGCTGCAGGATGTGCTGCAGCTGGATGATCCGGCCCTCGATCTTCCCCTGCTCCTCCTTGGCCGCGTGGTACCCGCCGTTCTCCCGCAGGTCGCCTTCGTCCCGGGCGGCCTCGATCTTCTTCGCGATGTCAACACGCCCCGGCCCCGAGAGGTGGTCCAGCTCCGTCTTGAGCCGGTCGTACGCCTCCTGGGTAAGCCAGGTAAGGCTGTCGTTGTGCGTCTCGGTCACGGGTACTCCTTGCCTGCAGTGCGGACCCCCGGGGTCCGCACTGGCCACGCGTGGCTCATCGGGGGTAATCCTTTGAGGCTAACAAGACCTGACAAGTACGTCGCGCCAGTTGCGTTTCCGGCGCGCCCGGCAACGGGGCTGGCCCGCCAGGATACGGGAATGCCACCCCGGCACTGAAGTGTTGTGCTGCAGAATGATCTGCTGGTGCTGTGCCGTCCGGATGAGAGTGCCCGGGCGCGGCAGGCCGGTCCGAAATAAGCAGCCGTTGGTGCCCGAGGGGATTCCGCTTGTCTGCCGTCACGAATGATGCCGCCGCCGGGGCGGGCGCGGGCCAGGCCGCGCCACTGCGCCTGATGGCAGTGCACGCACATCCCGATGATGAGTCCAGCAAGGGCGCGGCCACGATGGCGCGGTACGTCCGGGACGGCGCCGAGGTGATGGTGGCCACGCTGACCGGCGGGGAGCGCGGGGACATCCTCAACAAGGCCATGGAACGGCCGGACGTGCGGGCCAACCTGCCGCGCATCCGGCGTGAGGAGATGGACCGGGCCCGCGAGATCCTGGGCGTTCGCCAGCAGTTCCTCGGTTTCGTGGACTCGGGGCTGCCCGAGGGTGACCCGCTGCCGCCGCTGCCCGCGGGGTGCTTCGCGCTGCAGTCGCTCCCGGTGGCGGCGGAGCCGCTGGTCCGGCTGGTGCGCGAATTCCGGCCGCACGTGATGCTGACGTATGACGAGCAGGGCGGTTACCCCCACCCGGATCACATCAAGACGCACGAAGTGGCGGTGGAGGCTTTCGAGGCCGCCGCGGACCCGGACCGCTACCCGGCTGCCGGGGACCCATGGCAGCCACTCAAGCTCTATTACTTTGCCACCTTCCACAAGGAGCGGTTCACCGCGCTGCACGAGGAAATGCTGCGCCGTGGGCTGGAATCCCCGTACACGGAATGGTTCGAGCGGTGGGAAGAGCGGGCAGCGGAGCGCCGTCCCATGGAGATCACCACCCGCGTGCCGTGCGGGGACTATTTCGGCCTCCGGGACCAGGCGCTGCTCGCGCACGCCACCCAGATCGACCCGCAGAGCTCCTGGTTCGCCTGCTCGGTGGAGGTGCAGCGCGCCGTCTGGCCGACCGAGGACTATCATCTAGCCAGATCGGTGGTGGACACCGAACTCCCGGAGGACGATCTGTTCGCCGGGATGCAGGAGAGGGTGAGCCGGTAATGCTCCTGGCCGCTGCGGGCTCGTCGAGCACGGCCAGCCAGGTCTACCCGGGCCTGGCCGGGTTCCTCGTCGTCGCCGGGATGGGCGTGGCCGTCTACTTCCTGTTCCGCTCGATGAACAAGCAGCTCAAGAAGATCTCCCCGGGCGGGCCCGGGACTCCGGGGCGCCCTGGCACGCCGGGAGGCCGCTCGGCGTCCCGGGCGAGTGCCACGGCCCGGCGGCCCGAGACAGGGCCGGAGACGACCGGGACCGGCGGCGCCGTGGTCAGCGGGCCAGACGGCCCGGCGGGGACGTGACCGGCGCCTCCGGGCCCAGCGTCAGGCCGTAGGACAGCAGGGTGAAGCCGGGAACCGGGGACCAGTCCCGGTCGGCCAGGCGGCGGAAGCCCGCGCCCGCGTAGAGGTGCTGGGCAGCAGCCATGTCGGACTGGGTGCAGAGCACCAGCTGCCGCATGCCGCAGCCGGCGGCGATGTCGATGCAGGCGCGCAGCAGCGCCCGGCCCGCTCCCTGGCCCTGGGCCTCGGGTGCCACCGCCAGGGCGCGGACCTCAGCCTCGTCCGGGCCGCGCACCACATGCTCGGCGTGCGGCCAGAACTGCAGCATCACCGTGCCGAGCAGGCCGCCGTCGTCGCCGGCCGCGGCCAGGATCTGGCCGGTGCCGTCGAAACCCAGGGTGCGCAGGGTCTCGCCGTAGTTGGACGCGTCGGAAAGGAAGTCT
Organism: uncultured Actinomycetes bacterium; assembly: GCA_963829725.1. GTDB lineage: Bacteria > Actinomycetota > Actinomycetes > Streptosporangiales > Streptosporangiaceae > RYN-230. The sequence continues at coordinate 238,691 of CAWHJW010000011.1, forward strand.
CCCGCCTGGTAGGCAGCCAGCCGCAGCGCGCCGATCCGGGGAAGCTCGCCGGGGAGAGCATCACGCACGATCACACCGCTGTCCAAGTCCGGCCGCCAGCTCCGCATTCCCGGGCCAGCAGGCCGGCCAGGTGCTGCCTGATGGCCGGCCGGGAGCCGAACACGAGCAGGAACAGCGCTTCGCGGGCCAGCCGCTGGGCGTCATTCCCGGTCAGGATGGCCTGGCTGCCCACTTCGACCACGAGCGCGGCGGCCGCCCGGACGGCCAGCTCGCACGCGGCGGCGCGCGCGGCGGGCAGCGCCTCCGGGCCGGCCTCATCCAGCGCTGCCCGGCAGGCGGACAGCTGGCCGTCCAGCGGTCCCGGGCCGGCCAGCTGGCCGCACCGGGCGGCGAGGCCGAGGGCGAGAGATCCGTTGAGCCGCAGCCCGGCGGCGTCCTGCCGGGGCCAGTCCCGGTAGGGCAGCCTGCCGGTCACCCGACCGTCCGGGACGGGGTGTCCCTGGAAGCTCAGTTCCACGGTGGCGCTGGCCATCACCGCGACCAGCGGCAGCGGCTGCGCCGAGATGGTGCCGTCGCCGGGCACGTCCAGCACAGCCCAGATCACGGTGTCGTGCTCGTCCCGCGCCGCCACGTGGAGCGTGTCAGCGAGCCCCCAGCCGGTGACCCAGGGTGAGGTGCCGTCGAGCAGGTAGCCACCGGGAACGGCCCGGGCCCGCAGCCGGGGAGGCCCGGGCAGCAGGCCGCCCAGGGCCACCCCGGCCCGGCGCTCCCCGCGGCACAGCGGGCCCAGCAGCTCGGCACGTAGCGGGCCCGGTGCCGCGGCGACGGCACGGACCGCGCCGTGATGCTGCAGCCAGACGAACGCGGTGGACAGGCAGCCGCTGGCCAGCACCTCCACCACCCGGCAGGCGTCGGGGAAGGCCAGGTCGAGGCCCCCGGCGTCACGCGGGCCGGCCATCCCGTAGAAGCCCTCGGCGGCCAGCAGGTCCAGGTGGGAGGCGGGCACCCGCAGGGTGGCCTCGACGCTCATCGCGGCGGGTGCGAGCACCTCGGCGGCCAGCCGGGCGGCTGTGCCGAGGACCGCCGCGGCCCGGCTCGCGCCGTCCGCGCCCCCCGCCCGCTGCCTGCCGCCCGTGCCGTCCACGCCGGTGCTGTTCCTGCTTCCTGCGCTGTCCGTGCTGCCCGCCATGCTCACCATCCTCTCCGCCGCTGCCCGGCCGGGCGCTGACCGGGCCGGCGCCGCGCGGGTGCTGTTCCGGCCGATCCTCCCGGAACGGCCGGAACCGTCGGCGGTGGTTGCTACCGTGACGGTGAAACCGGGCCGGTCCGGGCGGGCCGGATCCGGCCAGGCCCGGCCGGGCCGCGGGGAGTGGTGCTGGGCATGCAGGTCATCCACGCCGTCTGGGCGCGCGGAGCGCTCTGCGTGTGGGCCGAGGATGCCTCGCTGCCCGCGACCGCCACGGCGCCGGCCTGCTGGCGCCCGTCGCGGGTGCCACGCTGGCACCCCTTCGCGGCCGACCCGGACGCGCTCGCCGACCTGCTGGGCGGCCCGGGCGGCGCCGCCGGGGACCTGGCCCGCAAGGCCGAGGCCGACGAGCTGGTGTTGTGGCTTCCGTCCGCGCCGGACGGCCCGCAGGCCGCCCCTGAGCTGATCCGGCCCGCGGCTGGTAGCGCCGGGACGGTGGGCCGCGGGCCCGCGCTGGGCTGCTGGCGGGTGCCCGCGCTGGCGTTCAGCCCCGCGGCCGCGCTCGCCTTGCTGGCCGCGCTGGACCGGGATGACCCGGGGGAGTCGTCCCTGGGTGAGCCGTCGTCGGCCGGGCCGGTCCTGGGTGAGCCGGTCCTGGGTGAGCCGGTCCTGGGTGAGGCGCCGCTGCCTGGGGCCGTCCCGGGCGAACTCGTGGCGGGCGGCTCCGTGGCGTACTGGGCGGCTGTCGCCTCCTTCGCCGCCGACCTGGCCGGCCGGGGCCGGGTGCTGCCCGGCCTGGCGCTGGCCGGGGAAGACTGGATCGCGTCCTGGGACCCGGTGCTGACCGGGCATGACGCCCGGCGAGCCGGTGAGCTGGCCGACGCCATGCCGCCGCTGTGCCGGGCCACCGAGCCGGGCGGCGAGCAGCCCGGGCCGGTCCTGACGGCGGCGCTGGGCGCGCTGGCGGATGCGGCCGCGCGGGCCCGGCTGGCCGCTGATGATCCCGGCTGGGCGCTGCTGCCATCCCGGCGCGGCCGCCGCCCGGCCCGTGTCCCGGTGCCGGAACGCTGGGTGATGGCGCTGACCGGGCCGGATGACCGGGTCGAGGTGGGCACGCCCGAGGATGAGGGCGAGGCGGCCGGGCTGGCCGCCGGCCTGGCCGGGTGGCGCGAGGCGGTGCAGGTCCCGGCAGGTCCGGTGCGGACCTGCTTCCGGCTTGTCGAGCCCAAAGCGGCCGAACCGGACGCGGTGGCGGAACCGGTCGCAGCGGAGCCGGACGGGCCCGAGGAGCCAGGCGGCGATCCGGCCGGAGATACCTGGCGGGTCGGGTTCGCGCTGCAGTCGGCCGAGGACCCGAGCCTGATGCTGGAGGCCGCCGACGTTTGGGCCGGCGCCGGGGCCGGAGTGCTGGGCGGGGACGGCCACCCCGATGAGCTGCTGCTGGCCGGGCTCGGCGGCGCGGCCCGGCTGTTCCCCGAGGTGGAGGCGGCGCTGCGGGACGCCACCCCGGAGCACGTGGACCTGGACACCGCCGGGGCGCTCCGGTTCCTGCGGGAGACCGGGCCGCTGCTCGCCGCGGCCGGGTTCGGGGTGCTGCTGCCGGACTGGGCCCGCAAGGCCCGGCTCGGCCTCAAGCTCACCTCCCGCACCCGCCAGCCCGCCAGCGGGGCGGACGGCGCGGCCGCCCGCGCCCCCTCGCTGGGCCTGGCCGACCTGGTCGAGTTCCGCTACGACCTGGCCGTCGGCGACACCACCCTGGACCCGGCCGAACTCGCCGAGCTCGCCCGGCTGAAGGTCCCGCTGGTCCGGGTCCGCGGCCAGTGGGTGGAACTGGATGAGCGGAACCTGCAGGCGGCGCTGCGGTTCCTGGAGCGTGGCGGGGGCGGCGTGGCACCGGCCGGTGAGGTGCTGCTCGACGGCCTGCGCGGCCCTGAAGACGAGCTGCCGGTGACCGCGGTGGACGCCGACGGGTGGCTCGGTGACCTGTTTTCCGGGGACACCGAGCGGCGGCTGGCCGCGGTGCCCGCGCCGGCTTCGTTCCGTGGCGAGCTGCGCCCGTACCAGGAGCGCGGCTTGACCTGGCTGTCGTTCCTCGGCGATCTGGGCCTGGGCGGCATCCTCGCTGATGACATGGGCCTAGGGAAATCCGTGATGACGCTGGCGCTGCTGGCCCACGAGGCCGAACGCCGTGAGACCGAACGCCGCGACGGCGCACAGCGCGCCGGGACCGCTGCGCCCCCCGGGCCGACGTTGCTGGTGTGCCCGATGTCGCTGGTGGGCAACTGGCAGCGGGAGGCGGAACGGTTCACGCCGGAGCTGACCGTGCATGTGCACCACGGCTCGGACCGGCTGGCCGGGGCGGCGCTGCGGGACGCGCTGCGCGGCGCGGACCTGGTGATCACCACGTACGCCATCGCCGCTCGCGACCACGACGACCTGGCCGCCATCGCCTGGCGGCGGGTGGTGTGCGACGAGGCGCAGAACATCAAGAACGCGGGCACCCGGCAGGCCCGCGCCGCCCGCGGGCTGCCCGCCGGCTCCCGGATCGCGCTGACCGGCACCCCGGTGGAGAACCGGCTCGGCGACCTGTGGTCGATCATGGAGTTCACCAACCCGGGACTGCTCGGCGCGGCGGAGAAGTTCCGCACCAGCTTCTCCGTCCCGGTCGAGCGGCACGGCGACGAGGAGGCAGCGGCCCGGCTCAAGCGGCTGACCGGGCCGTTCATCCTGCGGCGGCTCAAGACCGACCGGTCCATCATCTCCGACCTGCCGGACAAGATCGAGATGAAGGTGTGGTGCAACCTCACCCCCGAGCAGGCGACCCTGTACCAGGCCACCGTCGCGGACATGCTCGCCCGGATCGAGTCGGCGGAGGCCGACATCGAGCGGCGCGGCCTGGTGCTGGCCACGATGGCCAAGCTCAAGCAGGTCTGCAACCACCCCGCGCACCTGCTCGGCGACGGCTCCCGGCTGCCCGGCCGGTCCGGCAAGCTGGCCCGGCTGGAGGAGATCTGCGACGAGATCATCGCGGCCGGCGACAAGGCGCTGTGCTTCACCCAGTTCGCCGAGTTCGGCCGGGTGCTCCAGCCCTACCTGGCGGCCCGGCTCGGCTGCCCGGTCCTCTACCTGCACGGTGGCACGGCCAAGAAGGCCCGAGACAGCCTCGTCACCGAATTTCAGGGCCTTACGCACCCTGCCGTCTTCCTGCTCTCGCTCAAGGCCGGCGGCACCGGGCTCAATCTCACCGGCGCCAGCCACGTGATCCATTTCGACCGGTGGTGGAACCCGGCGGTCGAGGACCAGGCCACCGACCGGGCCTACCGGATCGGCCAGCGCAAGGACGTCCAGGTGCGCAAGTTCGTCTGCGTGGGCACCCTGGAGGAGCGGATCGACGCGATGATCGAGGAGAAGAAGGCGCTGGCGGAACGGGTCGTCGGCACCGGGGAAGGCTGGCTGGCCGACATGTCGGTCACCCAGTTGCGTGAGGTGCTCACGCTGGCCCCCGAGGCGGTGGCGGAGTGAGCGAGCGGGACGACGGCGGCCGGGGGCGCGGCCGGGACACCGGCTGGTGGCACGAGGCCGGGCCGCCGCGGCGGGTGGACGGCGGTATCAAGGCGCGCAGCCAGCGCGGCGCGATCGGCGAGCAGTGGTGGTCCCGCCGGTTCGTGGAAGTGCTGGAGTCGTTCGGGATGAGCGGCCGGCTGGCCCGCGGCCGGAACTACGCGCGGCGCGGGCAGGTGCTCGGGTTCGAGCTCAGCCAGGGCCGGGTCACCGCCCAGGTGCAGGGCTCGCGGCCCGCTCCCTACCAGGTCCGCATCGGGGTCCTGCCGCTGACGACGGCGCAGTGGCGGCGGGTCGAGGAGGCCCTGGGCGGCCAGGCCCTGTTCCGCGCCAAGCTGCTGGCCGGGGAGATGCCACCGGAGATCGAGGAGGTCTTCGCGGCGTGCGGCACCCCGCTGTTCCCCCGTTCCGCCCGCGACCTGGACTTGTTCTGCTCCTGCCCGGACTGGGAGGTGCCGTGCAAGCACCTGGCCGCGCTCTGCTACGTGCTGGCCGAGCGGTTCGATGAGGACCCGTTCGCCATGCTCGCCTGGCGGGGCCGGGGCCGGGAGGAGCTGCTGGCCGCGCTGCGCCGGCGGCTGGCCGGGCCGGTGACGGCCGCGGCGCGGCCTGCGCCGGGCGGGCTGCGGGCCGCGGCCGCGCGGTCTGCGCCGGGCGGCCCGCCCGCGGCGGGCGGCCCGCGGCTGGCGGGCGCGCCGTCCGGCCGGGCGGGCGCGGCCTCCTGGCTGGCGGACAGCGGTCCGGCGTTGCCGCTGGCCCAGTGCACGGACGAGTTCTGGTCACCGGGGATGAGCCGGGCCCGGCTGCGGGTGGTCCAGCCCGCCCCGCCCGCCCCCGCTGACCTGCTGCTGCGGTCGGCTGACCCGCCAGAGGTGACGGTCCGCGGCCAGCCGCTGGCCGCCCTGCTGGCCACGGCCTATCACCGGCTGGCCGGCCAGCCGGTTCCGGAGCAGGTAACCCGCGAGTAACCTGCCAGGATGACCGAGAACACGGCCCCGGCCCAGGTGCCCGCGGCGCAGGTGCCCGCGGATGCGCACCTGGTGGATGTCCGGGAGGATGACGAGTGGGCGGCAGGTCACGCGCCGGGGGCGGCTCACATCCCGCTGGGCGAACTGGGTGCCCGGTACACCGAGATCCCGCCGGACATCCCGGTCTACGTGATCTGCCGGTCCGGGGCCCGGTCGAATCGGGCCGCGCACGCGCTGGCCGGCGCGGGCTGGCAGGCGATCAACGTCAGCGACGGCATGCGGGGCTGGGACGCGGCGGGCCGCCCGATGACCAATGACGGCGGCACCCCGCCCTACGTGGCCTGAGCCCGCCCGCGGTGGTCCGTGCCGCGCGGGGCGGACCAGGCGGTCACGGCGGCGGCGATCCGCCAGGCCGCCTCGCGCAGCTGGCCGGGAGAGTGGGCGGCGTAGCCGAGGACCAGGCCGGGCGGCCCCGGACTGAGCCGGTGCAGGGACAGCGGGTGGACCAGCACCCCGGCCTCATGGATCTGGCGGGCCAGGTCCGCGTCACCCGGCTGGCCGGCGGCATCCGGGAACGTGATGAGCAGGTGCAGGCCGGCCGCGACACCCTGGACCCGGGCCTGGGGCAGGTACTCGCGCAGCGCGGCGAGCAGCGCATCGCGGCGGTCGCGCTGCCGGGCCCGGCCCAGCCGGGTGTGCCGGGCCAGCTGGCCGGTGGCGATCAGGTGGGCGAGCACCAGCTGAGGCAGTGCGGGGTTGCCCAGGTCACTCGCGTGCTTCGCGGCGGCCAGGTCGGCCCGCAGCCGGGCGGGCGGGACCAGCCAGCCCAGCCGCAGGCCGGGAACCAGCGTCTTGGAGGTGCTGCCCAGGTAGGCGACCCGGTCCGGCGCGGACGCCTGCACCGCCGGGACCGGCGTCCGGTCGTACCGGAACTCGGCGTCGTAGTCGTCCTCGATGACCAGCCTGCCGTCCGCGGCCCAGGCGAGCAGGTCACGACGCCGCTGCGGGGCCAGCACCACCCCGGTGGGGAACTGGTGCGCGGGTGTGAGCAGGGCCGCCGTGGCCCCACTGCGGGCCAGGTCGGCGGCCCGCAGCCCGTGCTCGTCGACCGGGACCGGGAGGGGGTCCAGGCCCCAGTAGGCGAGCTGATCCCGGGCGCCGCGCGACCCCGGGTCCTCGACCGCGACCTGCCCGGTGCCCTGGCGGCCCAGTACCTGGCCGAGCAGGGCGAGCCCCTGGGCGACGCCGGCCACGATGATGATGTCGTCCGGGGCGGCCCGCAAGCCGCGGGTCCGGGCCAGCCAGCCCGCTAGCTCCCGGCGCAGCCAGCTGCTGCCACGCGGGTCGCCGTAGCCCAGGTCGGCCGCGGTGACCTGGGCGAGCACCGCCCGTTCGGCCCGCAGCCAGGCGGCACGGGGGAACCCGGACAGGTCCGGAACCCCGGGGGAGAGGTCAAGGTCGGCCCCGGCCCGCCAGCGCTGGGGCAGCCGCGGCCCGGCCGCCGGCGGGCCGCCGGCGGGCCGGTCCTGGCCCGGCCGCGGCAGCACCCGGGTGCCCGCGCCCCGGTCCGCGCGCACCAGGCCCTCCTCATGCAGCCGCTGGTACGCCTCGACGATCACGCCACGGGAGACCTCCAGGTCACCGGCGAGCACCCGGGTCGCGGGGAGAAAGGCCCCGCCCGCCAGCCGCCCGTCCATGATGGCGGCCCGGAGGGCGTCGGCCAGCCATGCGGTCAGCCCGCGGGACGGCGCATCCGCCGGGCTCAGCTGGAGGAAGTCGGTGCCGGTCGCGCGCGGACGGGACCCGGTCGCGGTCATTGGTCCACTATAAGGTCGGTTGAGTGGCCCTGTTAGATGGACCACTGGCTCTTTATCGTCGCTCTCGTGCCCGATGCCCTTGTTCCCTCCGCAGCGAAGCCGCCCGCAACGCGCCCGCACGCGGCAAGGGTGCCGCGGGCCTGGGCCGCGGTGGCCGCGGGCGCCACCGCCCAGGTCTGCGTGGGCGGCAGCGTGGCGGTGTCCGGGGTGCTGGCCGGGGCGCCGATGTACACGGCCGAGGCCGTCCGGTACGGCGTCGCCTGCCTGCTGCTCCTCGGTTACGTGCGGCTGGCTGGGCAGCGCGTGCCCCGGCCCCGCGGCGTGGAATGGCTGTGGCTGCTCGGGGTGACTGCGACCGGCCTGGTGCTGTTCAATGTCGCCCTGGTGCAGGGCGCCCGGCACGCCGAGCCGGCCGTGCTCGGCGTGGCGGTGGCAAGTGTCCCGGCGCTGCTGGCGGTGGGCGGCCCGCTCATGGAAGGGAGCCGGCCCCGGGCTGCCGTCGTGGCGGCGGCCGTCATGGTCACCTGCGGTGCTGCCCTGGTGCAGGGCGCAGGCCGCGCCGACGCGGCCGGCCTGGTCTGGGCCGTGGTCGTGCTGGGCTGCGAGGCCTGCTTCACCCTGCTGGCCGTGCCGGTGCTCGGCCGGCGGGGCCGCGGGTGTCTCGGTGCACACCACCTGGCTGGCCGCGATCCTGTTCGCCACGGTCGGGGCGGTCCGGGAAGGCCCGGCCGCCGTGCTGCGGCTCCGGGCCGCCGACTGGCTCGCCGACGGCTACCTCGCGGTGGCGGTCACCGCGGTGGCGTTCGTGCTGTGGTACTCCAGCGTCCGCCGGATGGGCGCCAGCCGGGCGGGCCTGCTCACCGGGCTGGCCCCGGTGGCGGCCGCCGCGGCCGGGATCGCGCTGGGCGGCCCGGCGCCACGGCCGCTCGTCTGGGCAGGCCTGGCCGTGGTCGCGGCCGGGCTCGTCCTCGGCCTGCGGCCCGCCCGGCGGGTTGGCCGGCCCCCTGATCCCGTCGCGGCGTAGTTGCGGTCACCGCACGGGGCACGCCGGCTCGGTGCGCTCAAGCCCAGGAGCAGGCCTGGTCACGAAGTGACATGGTGGACAGGAGCGGACCTCAGGTCTGAGGATCGCCGCATGCAACGAGATGCCATCACCGGGAACCTGGCCGGCTTCCAGCGCGTTGCGGCCAGCCCGGCCGGCCTCAAGCCGGCCGCGGTGGCCGTGTGCGTCGTGGTCCAGCACGGCACACCCGCCCTGCTGATCACGCGGCGCGCCGCCACCCTGCGCAGCCACGCTGGCCAGTGGGCACTGCCCGGCGGGCGGCGGGATCCGGGTGAGTCACCCGAAGACGCGGCGCGCCGGGAACTGCACGAGGAGACGGGGGTGGCAGCCGGGCCCGGGGACGTTCTCGGGCTGCTCGATGACTACGTCACGCGATCGGGTTACCTGATCACTCCGGTGGTGGTCTGGGGCGGCCCGGCCGACCCGGGGATGCGCGGCCCGCAATCGGAGGTGGCCGGGATCCACGTGATCCCGGTGGCCGACTTCGACGTCGCGCCCCGGCTGGTGCGCATCCCGGAGTCCACCGCGCCGGTCATCCAGCTGCCGCTGCTGGGCGGCTACCTGCACGCGCCGACCGCGGCGATCATCTACCAGTTCTGCCAGGCCGCCCTGCACGGCACCCTGATCAGGGTGGCGCACTTCGAGCAGCCGGTGTTTGCCTGGAGGTAACCGCCACCCGGCATCGCCTGCTATCGGATCGTTGACCGCCGCAGGCGCTTCCTCCGGTGCCAGACGTGCACCGCCAGGTAGACGACGAGAACGAGCCCGGCGTCGCCGTGCCACCTGCCGAAGGGCCTGGGGAGCGGCAGCTGTACCGGGGCGCCGCGGTTCCAGTCCAGGACGCCTGACACAAGCACGTTGAGGGTGATGAAGAGGAGCAGGAGATCCGAAACGGTGAGGCGGATCCTCCGTCCGGCGAACGTCCGGGCCCAGACGATCTGGGTGGCCATGCGAGCGAGGGTCCGGCGGCGCTGGGCCAGGTGCACGACCACCAGCCCGACGAAGACCAGGCCGACGTCGGTGTGGATGTCGATCCGCACGTGCAGAAGGTCCAGTGTGCCGAGTGCTGCCGCTGCCGAGCACAGGAGACCGAGATGGACCGCCCAGCGGGAAAGGGAGCGGCGCGCGGTCCGGCGACTGGGCGGCCGCTCGAGCGACGCCCCGGCTTGCGGCTCGGGCGGTGCGTCAGGCATCGGGCACCCGCCGGCGTCCGCGAGTGAAGCCAGCCGGGGGAGCGCCGCGCCGCGGCCCGTCCGGGGGTCCCTCGCCCAGCAGCGCGAGCATCGCATGCCGTACGATCACGAGCCGCCCGCACTCGATATCATGGCGAGTAGCATACTGAGTATTGTTCTCTGGTGGCAACGGATGCTGCAGATCAGTGAACCCGCACCGCCGGTTCTGCGCCCGGGACTGGCCGTCGTCACCCAAGAAGATGACTAAGAGCCCCCGTCAGGAGTGCCGTCTCGGCGGTCACTGACCTGACCTTAACACCGGGTTTCGAACGTTCAGTTCTGCCGCCGACAGGGAGAGTGTTGCGCCGGATGAGCGGGCGCATGTCAATACCGGGTCACGGCTTCCCGGGCTCAGTTGGTGGCGGCAGTTCAGCAGCCAGCGCTCCTGGGTCCGGCAACGGGATGCGTGGTTCCCGGTCTCCCGCGCCTTCGCCGCCGCGCCGCTCCTCGAACTCGATCACCAGGTTGTCCCACTGGCTCAGCCGGGCTCCGGGCGCTGGATGCTGAGCGGTGACGATCCAGGTGCCTGGCCAGGTGAGCCCGCCGAGAGGGGGTCCATCGGGATCGGCCGAGACGACCACCAGGCCAGCCTCATGGCCTTTCCGCCTGGCCTCCGGAACGGTCATCCCGACCAGGTCGGGCACCAACACCTGGCCAACGTCACCCGGACCGCCGCGTGCCATGCCCTCATCCTCCGCGGGACATGCTCGCCCGGCTGGCTGGGCCACGCAACATCCTCAATTGATTGCTGCTGCGGCTGCCCTGTAGGCCGTGCGCGCGTTGCATTAATCTTCGGCCTGCCGGGCCAGCAGCCGCCTGACCAGCTGGGGAGGACCAAGGCTGGTCGGTGTCAGGACGGGGCGCAGGTATTCTTCCCCGGCTGGCCAGCGCGCTACATGCTGGGCGCTGCTCCCAGCGTCATGCCCGATGTAAGTGACGTCGCTGATGTCTACGGCGAACAGCGCGAATTCGCCAGGGACAGGCCGCCAGCCGAGGTCAGCCCCGCGGCTGTGGAGTAACGCCGCTGTGCCTGCTCGCCAGTCTCGGCCCGTACGGTACCGCGCATCATGATCTCGGCTTGAGGGGAGGGATTGGTCACGATGCTATGCAGCAGGATCCGCGGGTCGCGGTACAAGTCACGCGCCTTGACGGAGGCGGGGCATCATCGACAGCCACAATTCACCGTCCATGATCAATGGCTCAGTACCCGCTTATCCGTGCCGACCCGTCGCGCCGCGTCGTGCCGGCCAGCACAACACCCGGCTTGACCAGCTGATCATGCGCGATCGCGGCGAGCACCTGCTCATGGGCGGCGAACTGCGACCATCGCATGCCTCCGGCATACTCCCCGCCGCCGGCAATCGATTCAGCTGTCGGCGGGCAGCCCGAACAGGGGCAGGCAGGGCGGCAGGCCCTGGATCTGTACCGGGATCGTTCGGCTGGCCTGCCAGTCGGCGCGCTCCAGGCGGAGCCGGCGTATCAGGGCTGGGCGGCCGCGGACGAGGTGCCTCTCGATGCCGTCGTCGCGGTAGCCAAGTTTGCTGGAGACGCGAAGTGAGGCCAGGTTGTCCTCGAACGCCGCGGATACCGCACACTGGGCGCCCAGCCCGTCGAAGGCCAGTTGCAGCACCGCGGCCCGCATCTGAGTGCCGATCCCTTGCCGCTGGTAGCGGCGTCCTAGCCAGGAGCCGGTGTGCACCTCGCGCAGCACCGCGAAGTCGCGGCCGCCGACACCTTGACTGCCGACCACCACGGCGTCGCGGATCACGGCGAGTTCCAGCATCCAGTCCGAGGGCTTCCAGGAGCCCCAGCGGGACCAGTGGTATTGCAGGGTGCTGCGGGCGCGTTCCTCGGGGGAGGCGTCTGTCCAGGCAACCATGAACGGCTGCACGTCAGGGTCGTGCACCCCGACTGCGGCCAGGTCAGCCAGGGCGTCGAGGTCGTTGCGGCTGGGCCAGCGCAGTTCCAGCTCCGGGGTCTGCAGCCGCAGGTCAGCCAGCGGCCAGCGCGAAGACGCCATGGGTGCGATTGTGTCCCGCCCGGCCCGAACTAGCACCTCGTCTATGCGGGCACCCATCACCACCGGCGGCCCGCCGGCCGCCGGTGGCTGGGCAGCAGGCGCCTGAGGATCGCGGGTTCAGCTATCGCGGCGTGCGCGGGCGTAGGCGTCGAGCCGTTCCAGTTCATCCGCGTAGATGCCGCGCAAGACCCGCGGGGCGAACATGCGCTCAAAGAAGCCGCCGATCCCGCCCGCGCCCTCCCAGGGTGGTGGAGATGCCATGCGGCCTGTTTATCACCACCCGCCAGCAGCGCCCGCCCTGCCCGAAGGTGCTCTCCCGAACGCTCGCTCATGCCCTGATCGGCGCGTCCCTGGCTACAGGCCGGCCGGGGACCGCATCCAGGCGCGAACTCGCTCGGCATGACTGGCCAGGTAGCTTTCCAGCCCGCCGACCCCGGTCATGTTCAGCCTGAGATTCATCTGGTGGAGGGCACGGGCGACGATTAGCGACTCGAACAGGGCCGGGGAGGCGTCCGGCCAGGGCCGGCTTTCGCCGTATCCGCTGCGGAACGCATCGACGAGCCGGCCGCTGTCCGGCCAGCGCCGCAGCGCGGCGACGGTGATCGACAGATCCTGAACCTCGAAGCCCCGCACCGTGTCCTGGAAGTCGATGGGCACCAGGCCGCTGCGCGGCGGCACGATCACGTTCGCCGGCGTCAGGTCCCCGTGCACAGGGTGCGGCGGGTGTGGCGGGCTCCGCCAGAGCGAGTTCGACCTCCGACTGGGCGCGGGCCAGGGCGTCGGGGAACAAGGTCCCGAACCCAAGCCGTGACGAAGCTGCCGGCAACTGCTCGGGGAGCCGCCAGTACAGGACACGGTCCGCCAGCAGCATCTCCCCAGCGCCGGACGGGGACCACGCCACGGCGTCCTGGTGCAGCCGGGCCGACAATCTGCCCAGCGCCGCTGACCGCCGCTCGTTCATGCAGGTCCGCAGGGAACGCCCGGCCACCCACTCGAGCAAGACGCAAGTCCGTGGCCCAAGGTCTGCGCGGCCCTTCGTCACCAGCGTCGCGAGTTCACCGTCCACGTTGGCCAATACATCGGGGACGCACACGCCCCGCTGGCGCAGCCTCCGGTGCCAGGCCGCCTCGACGGCAGGCGTACCCTCCGGATGGATCTGCAGCGCGGATCCCACTCGAAGCGCGTAGACCGCCGAGGCGGTGGTGACCCGGAAGATGCTGTTGAACGACTCCGCCGCAAGCGTGACCTTCTGCGGTGCCACGTCATAGCGCCGGAGGGCTTCCAGCGCCACGCCCCGTTGCCCGGACATCGCAGGCCATCATGCCGCACCCCGGCCGCCGGGCCTCCGGCACAGTCATCCGACCTTCATGAACGTCCGGATTCGCCGCGGATAGCGTGTGCGGGGGGCGCTCACCAACGGGTCACCAGGCAGAAGGGGTGGCCGGCGGGGTCTTGGTACACGCGCCACCGGACCACTTCCCCGCCGGGCCCGGGCGCGGGGAGACGTGCTCGCCGCTAAAGGTCCCACCGGCGGCGATCACTCGCGTATGGGCAGCGTCAAGATCACCAACCAGGATGTCGAAATGCACGCCAGGCGCCCATCCGGAACGGTCATCCACCGAACCTTTTTCCATCCGTCGATCTCCGCTCAGAGTACGGGGGAGACCTTGGAAGGCTGAAAACAGTCGCTCTATCTAGCCGCGTTCTGGCCTGACTTCCCCTGGGCAGGTCAGTGGAGGAGGAGCCGGATCCGCTGCAGTCTGGGATCAGTTCACTGAGCGCGGGCCTTCGCGTACAGGTGGCTCATGTAGCCGATGCCCGCCGGCACCGGGCAGCACGGCTCCCGCCGGGGCCAGCACGGCGTGCGCTAACGCCGGCCGGGCGGCCAGCCCGGCCGCCGCCAGCGCGGTGCCGGTGAGCATGGCGCGGCGGGACACGGCGGACCGGCCGGGCTGGGCGGTGGCCCCTAAGGGCGGGCTGGCCGGGCGGGCGGGCGGGCGGGACGCTGCCTCATCGGTGAGCACTCCTTGGCGCGGGGAACCAGGTGGTAGTCACAGGTAACACTACGTTGCGTTATGTCCAGACTTGTTTTTTTCTGTGCGAATACGGCAGGCCGCCCCGGTGTTCGCGGGGCGGCCTGCCGTATTACGTGCCTCAGCTGTTGCTGAGCCGCTGCACCTCGTCGGGGGTCAGCTCCAGGTCAGCGGCCTGGGCCGAGTCGGTGACGGACTCCGGGCGGCTGGCGCCCGGGATCGGGACGACCACCGGGTCGAGGGCCAGCATCCAGGCCAGGGTGACCTGCTGCGGCGAGACGCCGCGGGCCGCGGCGATCTCGGCGAAGGCCGCGTGGTGGCGGCCCAGCTGGCCGGCCCGGCCGATGCCGCCGAGCGGGCTCCACGGCAGGAACGCGATGCCCAGGCGGGCGCAGTGCCGCAGTTCGCCCTCGCTGGCGCGGAACGCGGGGGAGAACTGGTTCTGCACGCTGGCCAGGTTGCCCTCGCCCAGCACCCGGCGGGCGATGTCGATCTGCTCCACGGACGCGTTGGAGATGCCGGCCATCCGGATCTTCCCGGCGTCCAGCAGTTCCCGGAGCACGCCGACCGACTCCTCGTAGGGGACCTTGGGGTCCGGCCGGTGGAACTGGTACAGGCCGATGGCGCCGGTGCCGAGCGCCTTCAGCGACGCGTCCACGGCGTCCAGCAGGTGCGCGGGGGAGCCGTCCAGCGTCCACGAGCCGTCGCCGGGCCGCAGATGGCCGCCCTTGGTGGCGACCAGGACATCGCTGGTGTCCCCGCCGTAGCTGGCCAGCGCCCTGGCGATGAGCCGCTCGTTGTGCCCGGTCTCGCCGGCGCTGCGGTGGTAGGCGTCGGCCGTGTCGATGAAGGTCACCCCGGCATCCAGCGCGGCGTGGATGGTGGCGATGGACCGCTCCTCGTCCGGGCGGCCCTCGATCGACATCGGCATGCCACCCAGCCCGATCGCGCTGACCGTGGTGCTGCCGATAGTCCTGGTGCGCATTCTGAGACTCCCTCAGTTGTCCTCGGTGCCCGCAGCGGCGGCGCGACGGCCCAGGCCCGCTGGGGCGGCAAGCTGTCGTTCAGGTCCACTGGGGGCAACAGCGCCGCCCGGCTCCAGATGCCCGGCTGGTGATAGATATCACGCGCAACGGTTATCGGGCTGATTGATCACCAGACAGCTCGCCGAGGAACGCCCGGGCCGCCGCCGACAGCCGCCGCGCGGTCGGGGTGGCGACCGACATGCGCCAGGTCAGGGCCTCACCGGCCAGCTCCACGGCCCGCACCCCGGGGAACTCCCCGGCCGCCGTGACCGGGATGAACGCCACGCCCAGGTCGTAGCGGACCAGCGCCGCCGCGGACGCGAAGTCGGCCACCTCGAACGGGACGTTACGGTCCAGCCCGGCCGCGGCGAAGGCGCGGTCAGCCACGGTCCGGTTCCCCCAGCCGGGCGGGAAGTCCACGAAAGTCTCCCCGGCCAGCCGGGCCAGCTCGACGGCCGGCTCCCCGGCCAGCGGATGGCCCGGGGCGCAGATAAGCACCAGGCGCTCCTCGCTGACCGGGCGCAGCCGCAGCCCGGACGGCGGCTGGCCGGGCAGCGCCAGCAGGGCCAGGTCGAGCTCGCCCGCGATGACCTGGCGGGCCAGCCCGT
This sequence comes from uncultured Actinomycetes bacterium, assembly GCA_963829725.1. Taxonomy (GTDB): domain Bacteria; phylum Actinomycetota; class Actinomycetes; order Streptosporangiales; family Streptosporangiaceae; genus RYN-230. The sequence continues at coordinate 254,204 of CAWHJW010000011.1, forward strand.
CGGACCCGGAGGCGGCCTGGCGCAGGTGCACGGCGACCTCGGGGTGCGACGCGTGGAACCGGCCGAGCAGCTGGGGCAGGTTGACCGGGCCGGTCGAGGTCATGGTGCCGACCGTGAGCGTGCCGCGCAGCCCCGCGCTGGCCTGGGCGACCGCATCCTGGGCCGCCTGGGCGGCGGCCAGCGTGGCGCGGGCCTCGGGCAGCAGGGCCTGCCCGGCGTCGGTCAGCGCGACCCGGTGCCGGTCCCGGTCGAACAGCACCGCGCCGAGTTCCCGCTCCAGGGCCTGGATGGCGCTGGACACCCCGGACTGGACGATGTGCAGCCGCCGGGAGGCCCGGGTGAACGACAGTTCCTCGGCGACCGCGATGAAGCACTGCAGATGCCGGAGCTCCATCCGTTAATTATCTGCTTTTCAGATGCTGGTTAGCAATAGTTTTCGTTTGCATAGATGACCGGCTCCGCGGAAGCTAGAAGGGTCAGCACCCTGTGAAGGAGTCGTGTGATGAGCGCAATGACGCCGCTGGCCCGGGTGGCCAGCGGCCCGCGGGACCGGCGGGCCGGCGCGGGCCGGCCGGGCAGTACCCTGGCCGCGCGCCGCAGCCAGCGGTTCTGGCTGGTCGCATTCGTGTTCCTGGTCACCATGGCCTTCTCCGCGGTGCCGGCCCCGCTGTACGTGCTCTACGGGGTGCGGGACGGGTTCGGCCCGCTGATGGTCACCGTGATCTTCGCCGCGTACGCGGTTGGGGTGATGGCCAGCCTGTTCCTGGCCGGGCACCTGTCCGACTGGACCGGGCGGCGGCGGATGGCGGCGGCCGCGGTCGTCGTCAACGCGGCGTCCGGCCTGCTGTTCCTGCTCTGGCCCACGGTGGCGGGGCTGCTGGCCGGGCGGGTCATCTCGGGGATCAGCATCGGCCTGCTGGCCGCCACGGCGACCGCCTACCTCAGTGAGCTGGACGCGGGCGGCCCCGGGCGGCCGCCGCGGCGCCGCGCGGAGATCGCCGCCACCGCCGCCAACCTGGGCGGGCTGGGCCTCGGGCCGCTGGTCGCCGGGCTGCTCGCCCAGTACGCGGGGGACCCGCTGCAGGTCCCCTACCTGGTGTTCGAGGCGCTCATGCTGCTCGGGCTGGCCGGGCTGGCCCTGGTCCCGGAGACGGTGCGGCGCCCGGAACGCCGGCCCCGCTACCGGCCGCAGCGGGTGTCGGTCCCCGCTGAGCAGCGCCCGCTGTTCTACGCAGCCGGGGCGGCAGCCGCGGCCACCTTCGCCCTGTTCGGCCTGTTCACCTCGCTGGCGCCCGGGTTCGTCGCGGGCACCCTGCACGATCACTCGCACGCGCTGGCGGGCGCGGCCACCTTCGCCGTGTTCGGCGCGGCGGCCCTGGCCCAGATCGCGGTCAGCCGGGTGCCCCTGCGGCGGCAGCTGGCCGCAGGGCTCGCGGTGCTGGTCGCCGGGCTGGTCCTGATCACCGCCGCGGTGTGGCTGGCCAGCCTGGCGCTGCTGCTGGCCGGCGGGATACTGGCCGGCGCAGGGGCAGGGGCCGCGTTCAAGGGCAGCGTCGCGACGGTCCTCGGCATCGCGCCGCGGGAGGCCAGGGGCGAGGCGCTGGCCGGGCTGTTCCTGGCCGCCTACACCGGGCTGGCGGTGCCGGTGGTCGCGCTCGGCCTGGCCACCCAGCTGCTGTCACCCCGGTACGCGCTGCTCGGCTTCGCGGTGCTGCTGGCGGCCATCGTGGCACTGGTCAGCCGCAGGCTGGTCGGCGCAGCCGGGCGGGCCGCGGCGGACGGGGCCTGACGGCAACGACAGTTCCGGCTACCTCGGTAGGGTTGAAATCAGGCAAGCCTAATGAAGGGGACTCATGGAATACGTCAACCTGGGCGCCACGGGCCTGCGCGTCTCGCGGATCTGCCTCGGCATGATGAGCTACGGCAACAACAGTGAGCGGCCCTGGGTCCTGGACGAGGATGCGGCGGAGCCGGTCATCCGGGCCGCCGCAGACGGCGGGATCACCTTCTACGACACCGCGGACGTCTACTCCGCGGGGGCCAGCGAGACCGCCACCGGGCGGCTGCTCGGCAAGCTGTTCACCCGTGAGGAAGTCGTCGTGGCGACCAAGGTGCACGGCCCGACTATGCCCGGCGAGAACGGCCGCGGGCTGTCCCGCAAGCACATCATGGCCTCCATCGACGCCTCCCTGGAGCGCCTCGACATGGACTACGTGGACCTGTACCAGATCCACCGCTGGGACCCCGGCACGCCGGTCGAGGAGACCATGGAGGCGCTGCACGACGTGGTGCGGGCGGGCAAGGCCCGCTACATCGGCGCGAGCAGCATGTTCGCCTGGCAGTTCGCCAAGGCGCAGCATGCCGCGGCGCTGCACGGCTGGACCCGGTTCGTGTCCATGCAGAACCACTACAACCTGGTCTACCGCGAGGAGGAGCGGGAGATGATCCCGCAGTGCATCGATCAGGGCGTCGGGGTAATCCCGTGGAGCCCGCTGGCCCGCGGGCTGCTGGCGGGCAGCCGGAGCCGGGACGGCGCTAAGCACACCGTCCGGGCTAACAGCGACGCATTCGGCGACACGCTCTACACCGACCCCTCCGACTTCGACGTCGCCGACCGGGCCGCCGAGGTGGCCGCGGCGCGGGGCGTGCCGACCGCCCAGGTGGCGCTGGCCTGGCTGCTGCACCGGCCGGGGGTGACCGCGCCGATCGTGGGCGCCACCAAGGTGTCCCACCTCCAGGACGCGCTCACCGCGGAGCAGCTCACGCTCACCAGGGACGAGATGCGCCGCCTGGAGGAGCCGTACGTGCCGCACCCCATCGCCGGGCACAGCTGACCCCCGGCGCTGCCGCGGGCCGGTCGCGCACCAGCCATTCCGTCATCAGTTCGGATGAGACCCCCTATGGAGGCATCGATCTCGCCGGTCGCTGGGGTGACCAGGCGCGGAGCGCCCGGGAGCTTGGTAGTGAGTGCCCGGAGGGCGCCGTGTGGTCTCGAATCCGGGGCGGTCAGGTATGCGCGGCGGTGGCCACGGCGTGGTTTGGGCGGGTAGGTGGGCCGCCGTGCTGCGGGTCAGGGTGGCGTTGGCGCCGGGCCGCGCGGGGTTGGTATACGGCCGCGCGGCCCAGCGGACTGCTGGCTAGGCTGCCTGGCACTTGGCTCCTATCTAGGTCGTCCATTCAACAACCAGTTGTCGGCTGGGCTGTTGAGACTTCCCTCGGTCCTCTGGGTGAGGCCCAAGGGGAAGTATGCCGGGCTGCTCCCGCTACGTGCCGGGCTGGCGTTCAGCCAGCTGGTTCCCACCGCAGTCCGTCGTTGTCCTCGCAGATGATCGTTTCGCCGTCTCCGGCGACACCGGTGGTCCCCTGGTCGGAGCTGCGGCAGTACTCGCCCGGTTCGTAGCAGGTGCCCTCGTTGCTGAGCGGGTAGCAGCCCTGCGGGGACGGCGCTGCTGGGGGCGCTGGAGACGGCGCTGTTACTGCGGGGGCGGATGAGGCCGGCGTCGGCTTCGGGCGGGGATGATTCGGCTGCTTGACGGGCTTGGCGAGGTGGTCTTTGACCAGGAGCCGCCATGCCTGCCGTTCCCGTATGAGGGCCAGGGTGTAGTGGGCGACTGCGGCGGCCTTGGCGGACTGGGAGAACTTGGTCATGGCCGTCGCGTAGTAGCCGTACGGGTCCGCGCAGGACGGCATGGGGTGTGCGAGCGCGAGGCGCGCGTCGGCTGCCATCACGGTTCCGCCGAATTTCGCTGCAGAGGCCAGCCGGGACTGGGTGAGCGAGGTGAGGGCAGGTGCGTCGGATTTCACCTTGCTGAGATCCGCCCAGCCTTGCGAGTGCTTCCATGCGGCGACCTGCTGGCGGCAGGAGAGAGGCGGAGATGAGGCGGGCGGTGACGCGGCCGAGGAGTGCGCGGCTGGCTGCGGTTTGCCGAAGGCGTCGGCGATGGCGCCGATGAGCAGCAGGGCGGTGAAAGCGGCCAGGGCGATGAGCCAGCCACGGTGCTTGCGGCGCGGGGGCGGGCCGGCAGGCGGTCGGAGCCGGAGGGCGTTGCCGGGTGGGATGGCGCTGCCTGGAGGCATCATGGGCGGCCGGTAAGGCTCGGCCTGCGGCGGGTACTGCTGACTCTGGCTGTAGCCGTGTGGTGACTGCTGCGGTTGCGGGTAGCCGGGCTCTACGCTGGTGTCCCATGATCCGGCCTGCCGCTGCCAAGCCTGCCGTTCTGCAGGCCCTCCTCCGGGCTGTGGATCCGCTGGTGCGAACCTGGGGTCAGGTTCGTAGCGCGGGTCGTCCTGCCACGGCGGATGCGGTGGATGTGCCATGGTTTCCCCTCCCGGTGGTGCCGTCGTTACGACGCGCCACGGGGCGGGACGGTGCACAGGCTCGTTGGGTGGCCGCTTGACCCGGCTGGGATCAATTGGCCGATAGCCTTGGTGTCCGTGCGGCTGGCGGGGCCAGGCAGTGGAATGTCTAGGCTTCCTTGCGCTGCTCGGGGTGCGCCGCGTTCCGGCGCAAGGCTCCCGACGCCCGCCGGGTGAAGGCCGCGAACGCCGATTCCAGCCGGGGGTCGGTCGCCTGGAGAACCTGCTCGATCTGGTCAAGAATCCGTTGCTGGCGGGCGGGCAGGTTCATCCGCTTCTCCGGGTGGCGGCGCGCAGTTAGGCCTGCTCGCAGGTTAGCCGGCCCGGGCGTCCTGCCCGGGGTTGGATTCAGCCGGGTCCCGGTCCGCCTGACGTTAATCGTCGAGGAGGGCGGCCAGCCGGGCGGAGGCGACGGCCCGGTATGCCTCCCGGCATAGCTCGGCGATCTCAGCCCAGTCTGTGCCGCGGTCCAGCCGGACGCCGATCCAGCCCCGGCCGCCCACGTAAGGCGGCCGGAAGAACCGGCCAGGCTCGGACGCGGTGAGTTCATCCTGCGCCCCCGGTGGGCCCGCGCACCACAGGTGCGGGAAGTCGTGGTCGTGATGGCCCTGGGCCCACAGCGTGACGAACGCCTTCTTGTCGCGGATGAACCAGGTTGGCGCGCCATGGCTGAGGCGCTCGGTCACCTCGGGCAGGGCCAGGCAGATCGCCCGTAGCTGTACGGCCAGATCGGCACTCATGCGGCTTCCCTACCCGGCCCGGCCATATAGCAGCATATTTTTCTTCTACTATAAATTTCTAGCAACTGTAAGTATGCTGCTCCTGTCCTTCACTCGCGCAGCGCACGGAGTTCCCGTGAGTGAGATCCGCATCGTGCGTGACTACCCCCATCCGTCCGCGAAGCCATGGCCGACCCGGCGCTCATCCCGCTGTGGACCACAACCGGCGCGGGCGGCCGGGCGGATGGATCCGCCCCCACCGTGGGCACGAAGTTCCAGTTCATCGCGAAGCCGAAGCCCGGCTGGAACGGCGTGGTTGACGCGAGGTGCGAGGTGCGAGGTGCGAGGTGCGAGGTGCGCGGGGAGCGATCTCGGTGTTCAGCGCCGTGCGGACCACCCACGCCGCCGGGGCCCGGGTGCGGGCTGACCGCGCGCCAGGACGCCCCGGCGCGGGCGAACGCCTCGTCCACCAGGTCCTGGGCCGTGTCCCGATCGCCCACGCTGACCAGGACGGCGAACAGGCACTGATTCCTGGCGTCGCGGTAGAAGTCCGCGAAGTCCAGTCGCTGGGTTCCCACACCATTTCAACGCGCAGCCGCCGCACGCCGGTTACCTGGCTCGCGCCGGCGCCCTCCTGCCGCCCGGCGCATCCCGCTGAAGCTGGCCAGTTACAACGGCTGGACAGGCATTGGCTCCGTCGGTTCAGCGCCGGCCGGGTGCGTGTGGCGGGAGAATGCCCGGGTGGGCACGGTCATCGCCTTTCATGCCCATCGCGACTACGCCCGCCCAGCTGGCGGGCGGTGTCCGGGTCCGGCGCTCGCGGCGCACCAGTCGCAGCTCGGGAAGGGCCGGGCCAGGCCGGGCTCCTGTTCCGGCTGCTGGCCGCGCTGCCACTGCCGGTTTTCCGGATCATGCTGCGGGTGCAGTTGCCACCAGTCCGGCGCCACTCACATTGGTGTTCCTGCCGTCATCATGGGCGCGCGCGGAGGACCGGCCGGGAGTACCAGCCGCACGATCTGGCAGCCGGGCGTACGTGAGGTTTGTCATGGGCGGCCCGGGCGGATGTCATCGGGACTGGTGATGGCGGGCACGGGCGGGCGCGCTGGTCCGCCGTGATGCTGGTTGGCATGGACGACAGCGGCATTATCACGGTCAGGGATCTACGGCGCCGCTACGGCGGCCAGGGTGGGCCCGGCTTCGACGCGGTCGGGGGGGTCACCTTCTCGGTCCGCCGCGGGGAGCTCTTCGCGCTGCTGGGCACCAACGGGGCCGGGAAGACCTCCACGATGGAGGTGCTGGAGGGACTGGCGCCCCCGGCCGAGGGCACCGTGCGAGTGCTAGGCGCCGATCCCTACCGCGAGCGAGCCCGTATCCGGCGCCGGATGGGGATCATGCTCCAGGAGGGCGGGTTCCCTGCGGACCTGACGGTCGCGGAGACGGGTCGGATGTGGGCCGGGACACTGACCGCGCCCCGGCCGGTTGCCGAGGCGCTGGAACTGGTCGGCCTCAGCCACCGCGGCGGTGTCGTTATCAGATCGCTTTCTGGAGGCGAACGCCGCCGCCTGGATCTTGCGATGGCGATTCTCGGCCGCCCTGAAGTGCTGTTCCTGGACGAGCCCACCACCGGGCTGGATCCTGAAGGCCGCCGCTGCACGTGGCTGCTGATCCGCGAGCTGCTGGGATCGGGCATCACCGTCCTGCTGACCACCCACTACCTGGAAGAGGCGGAGGATCTGGCGGATCGCCTGGCGATCATGCACGAGGGCCGGATCGTGCGCATGGGTACCCCCGCGGAGGTCGCGGCCTCGCAGCCGGCCCGTATTTCCTTCGAGCTCCCCGAGGGCTGGCGCGAGCCGGTTCCCGAGCTGGCGGGGACGCTGGCCAGCGTCACCGGCCGAAGCGTGCGGCTGCAGACCCCTGACCTCCAGCGGACGCTGGCCGCGCTGCTGCAGTGGGCGAACTCCCGCGATCTGGTGCTGGGCGCCCTGGATGCCCGCTCGACCTCGCTGGAGGAGGCCTTCCACGCCGTGGCGGCCTCCGGCAGCGAGCAAGCCAACGTGCACAACAACGGACAGGAAGTGCGGCATGAACGCCGGAATCATGACAGTGAGCAGTTCGACCATGAACAGCTCTAGGCAGTCGGTGCACCGGTTCGCGGCCCTGGCCCGGGCGGAGGGGGTGCTGCTGCGGCGCAATCGCATCGCGCTGCTGACCGGCATCGCCCTTCCTGCCGCCCTGGTCCTCTGGCTCAGGTCCTCCAGCCTTGACGCTGGCGGGCCCCGGGGCATGGCGGCGGCAATGCTGGTGACGTGGCTGGCGGCGTTCGCGCTGCTTGCTGCCGTGTACTACAACCTGGTGACAGCGATGGTGGCCCGCCGTGAAGAGCTGGTGTTTAAGCGGCTGCGCTCCGGCGAGATCACCGACGCCGAGATCCTGGCGGGGACGGCCGCGCCCGCCGTCGCGATCGCGTGGGTCCAGGTCGCGGTAGCCGCGGTGGCCGCGGGTGCCGCGTCCGGCATGGACCTGCAGGCTACTGCTCTGCTCGTGCTCGCCGCAGTGCTCCTGGGGACGGCGGTGTTCGTGCTGCTGGCCGCGGTTACCACGGCGGTGACCCGGACGGTGGAATTGGCGCAGGTCACGACGCTGCCGGTGCTGATGCTCTCATTGGTGTTCAGTGGCATGCTGTTCCCGCTGGCCACGCTGACCGAGCCGCTGCGGTCGGTCGCCCAGGCACTGCCGCTGACGCTGGTCGTGGAACTGACGCGGCTCGGCCTGACCGGAACGGCCACCGACGGCCATCACCTCGGCTTGGCCGCGACGTTCGGCGCGGCAGTCATCCCGGTTCTCGCGCTCGCGGCCTGGATCGCGGCGGCCACCTGGGCCGCGCGGCGCTGGTTCCGCTGGGAGCCGCGGCATTGAGCGGGACGTGACAGGCTGATGACGTGATGTCGATATGGCGGCGGTGGAATGATCGGAGCAGTCCCGAGCGATTCGACTTCTTTATCCGGGTCAGCCTGTACGCGACGCTGCTAGTTTTCGAGCCCTTCCTGGTACTAAATCTCGCCGGGGGACAGCAGCAGGTTCGGGTGCCGGGCTTGGCCGTCTTCGTGCTGCTGTGCCTGGCGCAGGTAGCCGTGTGCATCGCGCTGCTGCACGTCGGCCTGTCTCATTACCTGGGCAGGGGGCCCAGGCCGAAGAGGTGGCTGGTCGCCACGGCCATCGCGCTTACCGCGGCTGGCTTGCCTTCGGCAGCCGCGGCCTTCCCGGCCTTCACCCGCCCCCCGGTGGGCGCGTTCCCGGTAAGCATGACCGTGGCCATGCTCTTCGGCGGCGCGCTGACGATGGCGCTCGCGCCGCTGCTGCGCCCGCCCGCGCTGCTCGCTCTGATCCTCGCGGGCGCGGCCGTGGCCAGCGGCGTGTCCGCCAGCATCGGGGGAGTCGGCGTCGGGGCCCACGGACAGGCGCTGGCCGGGTCATTCTTGATCTATGTCCTCTTCGTGGGCGGCGTCGCCGCGGTCACCGGCCGCGCATCGGCGTGGACGCTGCGGATCATGTGGGAACTCGACAGCTCCCGGACCGCGCACGCACGCCTGTCAGTCGCCGAGGAACGGCTGCGCTTCGCCCGCGACCTGCATGACGTGCTGGGCCGGAACCTTTCCCTGATCGCGGTGCAGAGTGAGCTCGCCGCGCAGCTGGCGCGTGACGGCGGCGAGGACGCCGCCGAGAGCATGCTCGAGGTGCGCCGGATCGCCCACGAGTCGCTGCGCGAGATGCGAGCGGTCGTCCGCGGCTACCGCACCGCCGACCTTGACTCCGAGCTGGCCGGCGCCCAGGCGGTGCTGCGGTCGGCCGGGGCGAGCTGCCGCGTCATCGGCGACGCGGCGGGCCTTTCCCAGGACGTGCAGGAAACCCTGGGCTGGGTAGTGCGCGAGGGCACCACCAACGTCATCCGCCACAGCGATGCCACCGCCTGCACGATCGAGCTCTACGTCGTGGACTCGCCGGGCACTGCCCGCACGGTGACGCTCAGCATGGAAAACGATCGCGCGCGCACGACGGGAGCCGACGCCAGCGCCGGCGGCAGCGGCCTGCGCGGGCTCGGCGAGCGGCTGTCCAGCCTGGGTGGCACCATCACCACCCAGCATCCCCGCGGCGGTCACTTCCGGCTGGAAGCCAGCCTGCCCGCCTGCGCTGGCGCGGCGGCGCTGCCAGCTCCGCGCGAGCACCGCGCCCGCATCGGCACAGACAAGCCCGCGTCATGATTCGCATGCTCCTCGCCGACGACGAGAACCTCATCCGCTCCGCGCTGGCCTCCCTGCTGGGCATCCAGGACGACCTGGAGGTCGTGGCCCAGGCCTCCTCCGGCGACGAGGCCCTCGCGATGGCCCGCCGGTACCGCCCCGACGTGGCAGTGCTGGATCTGCAGATGCCCGGCCTGGACGGGATCGCCGTCGCCCAGGCGCTGGTCAGCGAGCTGCCGGCCTGCGCCAGCCTGATCCTGACCAGCTACGGGCGGCCCGGGCACCTCAAGCGGGCCCTCGCCGCCGGAGTGCGCGGCTTCCTGCCGAAGACCGTCTCGGCCCAGATACTGGCCGATGTGGTGCGCACCGTCCACCGCGGCGGCCGCTACGTCGACCCCGAGCTCGCCGCCGACGCCATTGCCGCCGGGGACAGCCCGCTCACCTCCCGCGAGGCCGACGTCCTGGAACTGGCGGCAGGCGGCGCCCCCGTCGAGGAAATCGCGCGGCGCGCAGCCCTGACACCCGGCACCGTCCGCAACTACCTGTCCTCGGCAGCCGCCAAGCTCGGCGCGGCCAACCGCCACGAGGCGGCCCAGCTGGCACGCTCCCGCGGCTGGATCTGACCGCACGCGCGACGGCCAGCCTGCGCACTGGGCTGCCGTGCCTGCGGTCCCTACTCCTGAGATCAGGAAGGCCGGACCCGCCGCAGAGGAAACAGAGCCGCTCACATTCGACCCGATGCCATGGCCAGCCTCTCCGCTATTGCCCCTTGATCGCCTCGCCGATCAGGGCCACGGCGCTTGAGCTGCGGGCCCAGGACCAGATGCTCACCCGGTCGCCGTTCTGCACCCAGCCGCCTTCCGGGGCGTCGAGAGCACGCAGCCTCCACACGTTCTGCTCCACGTACACGGCGCTGTCCAGGAGAAAGGCGGCTGGCCCGAGCTGATCTCACCGCTCGGTCCATGCACCGCTTCGGCGCAGGCCGCCTCGTAACCCGAGGCAGGACCCGTAGAACGCCGCCGTCTCGCCGGAGAAATCCCGTTCGTGGAAAGGGCGGCCATCGCGTTTCCGCGCTTCGGTTAGCTGGCGTCGTGGCCTTCCGATCGGGTATGCAAACGCCCGGGATGCTAACGCTTCGGCGGGAGGCCGCAGACAAAATCCAGGCTCCGCTGGAGCCACCGGGCCAGCTCATCGTCCGTCGCGAAGCCGGCCGGGTTCGACGCGCACGAAGGCGGCCATGGGCCGCCCGGCGAACTCCATGGGCCGCACGTGCGGTTCGCGGAGAGCCTGATCGCGGCCTTCCGCACTCACCCGGACCATTAGTGCCGGCCCAGTTATGCCGCAGCACATATTGCCGTTGACCAGGAACGACAGGCCGCCGACCATCTTCTTTTCCACCACGTCGTCCCGGCTGGACAGCATATGGCGCACCCGCTCGGCCGCCTCCCGGTCATAGCTCACCGGCCCGGTCTCTCCGCCCCGTCCTCGCCGCCCATGGTCTCCCCTACCATGCAGCAAGCCTGGCATCCCGGAGCGTGCCCGGTAAGCCTGCCGCCCGCCACCGCAGCCGGATGCATGCAGGTTTCCGGCGCAAGCCTCCCGCCGGACGCCCGGGATTCACCTTCGCGCTGCCTGCCCGGACAACGATGGTGGTGCCGATCGCGGGAGTACCCCGCAGACATTTCGTCCACCGGAGAGCCCAGCGACGTGGTACAGATCTCCGCTCATGCTGACCACCGGGATGAGGCGGAACCGGTCACCGGCCAGACCTACACGCAGATACTGGCCAGCGGGGCCGAGTTCGCCGAGTTCGATATCCGCCGGACCGCCGATGGTGTCCTCGTGGCCTACCACGACGCCCGCGCGGGGCGGGCCTGCCCGCTGGTCTCTGGACTGGAGTACGCCGCCCTGTGTGACCGGGTCGGCTACGGCGTTCCCCGGGTGGACGAGGTCATGGCCCTCCTGGCCGGCCGCCTGACCGGGCACCTCGACCTGAAGGAGGCCGGCGACGAGGAGGAAGTGACCGGGCTGGCCGCCTCGATCCTCGGCCCGGGCAACTTCGTCATCACGACCCTGGAAGACGTCTCGGTCGCCACGATCAAGCGGGCATCCCCGCAGACCCGGACCGCGCTGTCGCTCGGGCGCAGCCTCAAGGGCGTGCCACGGCATCGCTGGGCCGCGGCGCGGCACAGCGAGCTCTTCCCGCTGCCGCGGGTCCGTGCCTGCGGCGCTGACGCGGTGGCCGTCAACTACCGGCTGGCGCGGCTGGGCGTGACGGGAGCGTGTCACCGCCACGGGGTCGGCGTCATGGTCTGGACCGTCGATTCCGACCCGCTGATCGACCAGTTCCTGACGGACCCGAGGATCGACGTCCTCATCACCAACCGTCCGCGGCACGCCGCCCGCCGCCGCGCCGAACTGGGAGCCGGGCTAGCAGCCGGGCCGGGAGCCGGGCTGGGCGCTGCGGAGGGTCAGGGCCTCACGGCCGGCCGTCCGGAGGTAGCGGGTACCGCAGGCCCACCATCGCGGCCAGCTCGCTGAGGGTGATCTCGAACATGGGGGAGGGGTCGTCCAGCGCGAAGTGCAGGTGGCCGAACACCTCCAGGCTGACCATCCCGTACAGGCGCACCCAGCAGCGCAGGAACGTGAGGCCGGCGCCGAGCGGCAGGTCCACGCCCAGCGCGTCCCGGTAGCGGGCTAGCTGGTCACGCAGGACCGGGTCGATCTCGTCGTCGGCCGGCACTGGGAACGGCTGCTTGCGCCACAGCTCGTAGAAGAGCGAGAAGAACACCCCGCTGAATCTGGCCGCGCACTCGGTGACCACGTCGTCATGCGCGGCTTCCAGGGTGGGCAGCGGCGTCCCGAACAGCAGGCCGAACTCGGCCTGGTGGCTCAGCGCCCAGCGGCGGAACTCGCGGCAGGCGGCGACCATCTTGCCCGCCATGCCGTCGCCGACGGCGTCGATCGCCCGGGCTATGCCGCCGCCGAGTTCGGTGAAGATATCGCCGACCACGTGCCGCAGCAGGTCCTCGTGGCTGCCGAAGTACCGGTACAGGGCCGGAGCCGTCATGCCGATGTCCCGGGCGATGGCCCGCAGGGTCACCGCCTCAGGGCCCTGCTCGATAAGGATCCGCCGGGCCGCCTGCTTGATCTCGGACGTGGTCTCGGCCCGCACCCGATCGCGCCTGCTGAGCGTCTCCGTCACCGGCCCCTCCCGCAGGTTGCCATCAGGTAAACAGTCTTGACATTCGTAAACAGTGTATGCGAGCTTAACGACGTTAGCTGTTTACAGTGTTAGCGAAACTGGCTGACCGTCCGAGTCTAGGCCGGGAGGGCCCGATGTTCGAGTCTTGGGGACGGCTGGTCTACCGGGGGCGCCGGCTGGTGCTGGCCGTCGCGGCCCTGCTCGTCGCGGCCGCGGCCGTGTGGGGCACCGGGGTGTTCGGGGCACTTCAGTCGGGTGGCGGCTTCACCGCCCCCGGCAGCCCCGGCCAGCGGGAGAGTGACCTGGCCGCACGGGCGTTCGGCCGGGACGCCGCTGATGTGGTGGTGCTGTACTCCAGCCCGGCGCTGACCGTGCGCGACCCCGCGTTCCGCGCCGCTGTGACGGCCACCCTGGCGGCACTGCCCCGGGATCAGGTGATCGCGGCCGCGGACTACTGGACCACCGGGTCGCCGCAGTTCACCGGCTCAGGCGGGCATGCCACCTACGCGGTGCTGGAACTGGCCGGCGGCACGGACCCGGCCCGGATCAAGACCTACGACGCGGTGCGCGGCCGGCTGGCCGCGCCTGGGCTGCGCACCCAGGCAGGCGGGCAGATCCCGACTGAGGCAGCGATCAACAAGGAGGTCACCGCCGACATCGGCCGGGCCGAGGGCATCTCCATGCCGGTGCTGCTCATCCTGCTGCTGGTCATCTTCGGCAGCCTGGCCGCGGCCAGCCTGCCGCTGGCCATCGGCGGCCTGGGCATCCTCGGCTCGTTCGCGGCGCTGCGGCTGCTGACCCTGGTCACCAGCGTCTCCATTTACTCGGTCAACATCACCACGATCCTCGGCCTCGGCCTGGCCATCGACTACGGGCTGTTCATGGTCAGCCGGTTCCGCGAGGAACTGCACCGCCAGCCGACCACGGCCGACGCCGTCGCCGCCACCGTGGCCACCGCGGGCCGCACCGTCGCGGTGTCCGGCATTACCGTGGCCGTGGCCCTGGCCAGCCTGATGCTGTTCCCGGAGATGTTCCTCCGGTCGATGGGCTACGGCGGGGTGGCCACCGTCTGCGTCGACATGCTGGCCGCACTCACCGTCATGCCCGCGCTGCTCGCGGTGCTCGGGCCCCGGGTGAACGCGCTGCGGGTGCGCCGCGCCGCGAGCCGGCTGCCCCAGGATGAGCAGTCCGGAGCCTGGTACCGGATCGCCCGCAGCGTGATGCGGCGGCCGGCGATCTACGCCGCCGTCACCGCGGCGGCCCTGCTCGTGCTGGCCTCCCCGTTCCGGGGCATCAGCTGGGGTGGCACCGACGCGCGGGCGCTGCCCGCCGGCGCGCCCGCCCGGGTGGTGACCGAGGCGCTGAACCATGACTTCCCTGGCAACCCGGCCAGCCCCATCGAGGTGATTGCCCGGCTGCGCGGCCCCGCGACGGCGCCGGCCCAGCGGGCCGCGCTGCTGTCCTACGTCAGCCGCCTGGACCGCGTCCCCGGGGTCTCCGCCGCGCAGGTGACCGGGGTGCGCGGGGCAGTCGCGCGGGTTGACCTCCGTTATGCGGCCAATCCCGATTCGGCCGCGGCGCGGGACATCGTGGCGGCCGTGCGGGCCGTCCCGGTGCCGGCTGGCGGTCACGCCTACGTGGGCGGCGTGACCGCGCAGCTGGTGGACGAGCTGGCCAGCCTGGGCCATACCCTGCCCTGGATGGCACTGGTCATCTGCCTGGCCACGTTCGTGCTGCTGTTCCTGGCGTTCGGCTCGGTGGTGCTGCCGGTCAAGGCGATCGGCGCCAACGCGCTGTCGCTGACGGCGACGTTCGGCGTGGTCGTCTGGATCTTCGCCAACGGTCACCTGTCCGGCCTGCTCCGGTTCACCCCGACCGGGACGATCGACCCGTCCATGCCCATCCTGATGCTGGCCATCATCTTCGGGCTGTCCATGGACTACGAGGTTTTCCTGCTGTCCCGGGTCCGCGAGCGCTACGACGCCACCGGGGACAACCCGGCCGCGGTGGCCAGCGGGCTGCAGCGCACCGGCGGGCTGATCACCAGCCTGGCGCTGCTGCTGGTGATCGTGGTCGGCGCGTTCTCCGCGTCCGGCATCACGTTCATCAAGCTGATGGGCGTGGGCATGATCGTCGCACTGGTGGTGGACGCGACCATCGTCCGGGTGCTGCTGGTGCCCGCGGTGATGCGGCTGCTGGGCCGGGCCAACTGGTGGGCGCCGCGGCCGCTGCGCGGCCTGTACCGCCGGTACGGCATCCGGGAGGACGGCGGGCCGCGGCCGGTGGCCGAGCCGGCCCGCACCTGACCGGCGGCTGGCCTCGCGCAGCCGCCGCCCCGGGAGGGCGTCAGCCCGCGCTGACGGCGAGGACCAGGGGCAGCACGGCGGGCGCGCCCGCCTCCCGGAGCAGCTTCGCCGCGACGGTCATCGTCCAGCCGCTGTCGATCTGGTCGTCGATGACCAGCACCGGGCCGCCGGCCCCGGCCACCGCGTCCCGGGCCGGCCCGGGCAGCACCAGTTCCCGCCACACCGCCTGCAATCGCTGCGGGCTGTTGAACTGGCGGGGCCCCGGCCCGGCCCCCGCGTAGCGCAGCGAGCCGAGCAGCGGCAGCCGCCCGATCCCGGCGATCCGGCCGCCCAGGCTGGTGATGAGCTGCGGCCGGGTCCGGCTGGGCAGGGTCACCACGCCGGCCGGCCGCTGCGGCCAGTCCCACGCGGCGAGCACCGCCACCAGGGCGTTCACCAGGTCCCCGGGGACCTCCCCGTCCGGCGCTGGCCCGCCGGGGCCCGCCCGGTCCAGCAGCGTGCGCAGCCGCGGGCCCCAGCCGAGCCCGGTCAGCCGGCCGAGGGCGCGCCCCGGCTCCGCGGCCAGGCTCGCCGGGATCTTGCCGGACACGTCCACGCCCAGCTGCGCCATGCCGGTCGGCCACATCCGGCGCGGCGCCACGTCCAGGCCGGGCCGCAGCAGCCGGGCCTGCGCGGCCGCCGCGCCGGCCGCGGAGACCTCGGCCGGCCACGGCTTCCCGGTGCAATTGTCGCACCGGCCGCACGGCTCCGCCTGCGGGTCGTCCAGCTGCTGCCGCAGGTACTCCATCCGGCACTGCGCGGTACCAAGGTAATCCAGCATCGCCTGCTGCTCGCGGCTGCGCTCCCCGGCCACCCGGGCATAACGGTCCGCGTCGTAGGCCCACTCCTCGCCGGTCGCCGCCCAGCCGCCGCTCACCTTCCGGACCGCCCCGTCGGCGTCCAGCACCTTGAGCATCATTTCCAGCCGGGCCCGGCTCAGGTCCACCCGGGCCTCCAGCGCCGCCGACGACAGCGGCCGCCCGGCCTCGTCCAGCGCGGCCAGCGTGGCCCGGACCACCGGCTCGGGCGGGAAGGCCAGTGACGCGAAGTAGGCCCAGATGTCCCGGTCCTCCACCCCGGGAAGCAGGATCACCTCGGCCCGCGGCACGGCCCGGCCGGCCCGGCCGATTTGCTGGTAGTAGGCGACCGGGGACTGCGGCGCGCCCAGGTGCACCACGAAGCCAAGGTCCGGCTTGTCGAACCCCATGCCCAGGGCGCTCGTGGCGACCAGCGCCTTCAGCTCGCCGCCGAGCAGGGCCTGCTCGGCGGCGAGCCGGTCCGCTTGCTCGTCCCGCCCGGTGTAGGGGGCGACCTGATAGCCGCGCTCGCGCAGGAACGCCGCGGTCTCGTGGGCGGCGGCCACGGTCAGCGCGTACACGATGCCCGAGCCCGGCATCTCGTCCAGGTGCTCGGCCAGCCAGCCGAGTCGCTGCTGGGCCCCGGGCAGCCGGACCACGGCCAGGTGCAGGCTGTCGCGGTCCAGCGGGCCGCGCAGCACCAGGACCTCGCCGTCCGCGCCGCTGGCCAGCTGCTCGGCGACGTCCCGGGTCACCCGGGCGTTCGCGGTCGCCGTGGTGGCCAGCACCGGCACCCCGGGCGGCAGGCCTGCCAGCAGGGTGCGCAGCCGGCGGTAGTCCGGGCGGAAGTCATGGCCCCAGTCGGAGATGCAGTGCGCCTCATCCACCACGAGCAGCCCCGCGGTGGCAGCCAGCTTCGGCAGCACCAGGTCACGGAAGCCCGGGTTGTTCAGCCGCTCCGGGCTCACCAGCAGCAGGTCAACCGCGTCGTCCGCGATCTGCGCGTAGATCTCCTCCCACTCCGTCACGTTCGCCGAGTTGACCGTGCGGGCGCGCAGGCCGGCCTGGGCGGCCGCGCTGATCTGGTTACGCATCAGGGCGAGCAGCGGGGAGATGATCACTGCCGGGCCCATGCCCCGGGCCCGCAGGAGGGCCGCGGAAACGAAGTAGACCGCTGACTTCCCCCAGCCGGTGCGCTGCACCACCAGGGCCCGGCGGCGCTCGCTGGCCAGGGCGCGGATCGCGGTCCACTGGTCATCGCGGAGCCGGGCGGACTCCCCGGCGAGGGAGCGCAGGCAGCGCTCCGCCTCCTCCCGGAGGCCTCCGTCTTCAGTCATACCCTCCTTGGTATCACCCCGTGCTGACATCCGCCGGGCTCGGCAAGATCGCCGCGGCCCGCTGGCTGGCCACTCGCACGGCATCGGGCCGCGTGGTCATGATCCCCCCGTCCAGCCCGGTCCACCTGGTCCCCGCCCGGCAGCTCGCGGAGCCGGGCTAGTTCCCCGGCGATGCCCGGCCCGGTCAGCGGGCAGCGGGCGGGCGGAGCCGCAGGCCCGCCATGCCGCCGTCCACGGCCAGCGCCGTGCCGGTGGTGGCCCCGGAAAGCGGGCTGGCCAGGTAGCCGATGGCCGCCGCCACCTCCGCGGCGGTCACCAGCCGTCCCATCGGCTGCCTGGCCGCCAGCGCGGCGCGCTCGGCCGTGGGGTCGGCGGCCTCCTGGAGCAGCCGGTCCACCCAGGGGGTGTCCGCCGTCCCAGGGTTGACGCAGTTGACGCGGATCCGGTCGGCCATGTAGTCGGCGGCCATGGCCAGCGTCAGCGAGTAGATCGCGCCCTTGCTGGCCGAGTACAGCGCCCGCTGCGGCAGGCCCGCGGTGGCCGCGACGGAGCAGGTGTTGACGATCGCCGCGTGGCCACGCTCCTGGGCCGCGCAGCGCAGGTGCGGCAGCGCCGCCCGGCTGACCCGGACAATACCGAGCACATTCACGTCCAGTACGCGATGCCATTCTTCATCGGAATTATCCTCGATCGTGCCCAAGGCACCAATTCCTGCGTTATTAACCAGAATGTCCAGGCCGCCAAGCGCGCCCGCCGTGGTGTCCACCGCGGCGTGCACCGCCGCGTCGTCGGTGACGTCGGCGAGCACGGCTTCCAGGGGCGCCCCGCCGGGGCCCGGCCCCTCGGGCGGCGGCTGCCGGTCCAGCACGGCCACCCGGGCTCCGCGCTGCGCCAGGTACCGGGCGACGGCCAGGCCAATGCCGGATGCCCCCCCTGTGACCAGGGCTGAGAGCCCGTCGAACTCGCCAGGGAGGGATGTGGTCATCGAGCTGCCTCCAGGTAAATCGGGCGGGGCATCCGATCATCGCACCGGAACCGGGACCACCGCGTTGCGCCCCTCGGTCAGGACAGCACCCAGATAACCCATGACATGTCTGGTCTTGCCCCTGACCTGCCCCGGTATTTCGCTATGCTGCGTCTGACCGGACCTGACGGCAGCCCCCGCCCTGCAGTCGCGCGTGCTGCGGCCGCGCGCATCAAGCATGGTCCCTGATGCCCGAGGAGGTCGCTGATGATCGGCACCGGGTTATTTCGCGCGCCACTCGCCCGCAAGCGGATCTGGCTGACCGCAATCGCCGGGCTCGCCCTCAGTCAGGTGGTGACCGTGACCCCGGCCTTTTCCGCCGTGCTGAAAAAGCCGGATGCCAAGGTGGGCGTGCGTGTCGTCACGCGGTGCGGGCATGGTGTGTCAGCCGTCAACGTGCGGTTGCCGGCCGGCTTCAACCCGCTCACGGCAACCAACGCGGAGCTGATCGCGAACGAGCTGCCAGGCCCGGCCGGCCGGGCCGGCCGAGGTCGCCGTCTGGAAGCGCTTCGTGACCGGTGGCGTGGTGGCGGCCCCGTCCCGCTGCACGATTACCGGCGTGCCGGCCGGGGCGGTGCCGCTGTCCGTCATCGGTGACAGCGGCGTCGGCGTGATGCGGGCGGCCAGCGTCATCGGCGACGCGGGCGTGGCCACCAACCTGAGCGTCATCGGGGACGCGAGCGTCATCGGCGACGCCAGGACCGGTGCCACCGGCACGAGCGTGAACGCCAGCGTCATCGGGGATGCGGTGCCGATCGGCGGGCCGGCCAGCCCGCTGTCCGTCATCGGGGACGCCAGCACCGGCCTGGCCCTCCAGGCCGGGACCGCAGCCAGCGCGGCGACCAGCTTCAACGATGCCGACGGCACCTGGCGGGTCACCCGGCCGGCCAGGGGAACGTTCGCCGGCCTCGCGCTGGGCCGCGGCAGCCTGGCGCAGCCGCTGGTCCAGGCGGGGTCCGCGTCCGTGCGTGGCACCGCTGGCAGCCGGCCCCGGTATTCCCTGTGGTGGCGGGTCGTGCCGCAGCAGCCTGCCCGGCAGCGGGTCAGCCTGCAGGTGACGCGGGGCGACACCGTGTACGCGCACATCCGGCTGACCGGTGGTGAGGCCCTGATCACGATCAGGGACGAGTTGAACCGGCGCGGGCGGCACGTACCTGGTCAGCCTCGCGCAGCTGGGCTGAGCGCGGGCTGCCCTGGCCGTCCTCCCGGCAGCGGGAGGACGGCCAGGTGGCCGCCTGGGCGAGCAGGGCCCGCAGGACCACGGCATCTGTCCAGGCCAGCGGGGCGACCGAGGCGGGCTGGCCGTGCCCGTTTAGCTGCTCTGGCAAGGCCCCCAGGCTGGTGCGGTGCTCCCCCAGCCAGGCCAGCAACCGGGCCGCCCGCTGGTGTGCGCCGGCCGAGGCGTAGTAGAGCGGGAAGGACCCCGTCTCGGCGGTCCAGGCGACCGACCGGTTCCCCGGCCAGCCGCTGCCCGGCAGCACCCCGCCGCGGGGCAGTGTCACCAACCGCTGCGTGCTGCGTACCGCACGGTCCGCCGGCCCGCTGGCCGCCGCGAACGGCGGCCCGAGGAAGGTGACGGCGTCGTCGGCGCCGGAACCCGCGTACGGCAGCCGGTGGTAGCCGTGCTGGCCGAACGCACGGCCGATAGCCCCGCTCTCCCGTCGTTTGCCGGGCGCGGCGGCCGCGGCCCCTGCCTTCGTCCTGCCGCCGAACGGTGCTCGCCGGGCGCCGGGGCGACTGAGAACATGGCCGGGTGGACCAGGGGATCACGCGGATCAAGGCCTGCCTCAACGGCAGGCGGGGCCGGGATGAGCATCCGGCCGTGCCGGTCACGCCGGCGGACGTGGCCCGCGAGGCCGCCGCGGCCGCCGCGGCCGGGGCGGAGGCGGTGCACCTGCACGCCCGGGGTGCGGACGGGGATGAGTCGCTGCTCGCCGAGGATGTCGGGGCCGCCGTGGCCGCGGTCCGCCAGGCCTGCCCGGGCCTGCCGGTCGGCGTGTCCACCGGGCTGTGGATCACGGCCGGGAACCATCCGGCCCGGCAGGCGGCCGTGGCCCGGTGGGCGGGGCTGCCTGCCGCGGCGCGGCCCGACTTCGCCTCGGTGAACGTGTCCGAGGAGGGCTGGGCCGAGGTGGCCGGGGCCCTGGCCGGGGCGGGGATCGGCGTCGAGGCGGGCATCTGGTCCGTGGCCGATGCGCGGTCCGCCGCGGCGGATGCCGCGCCGGGGGCGCTGCTGCGCGTCATGGTGGAGGTCATGGGGGCGCCGCCCGGCCAGGAGGCCGCGGCGGCCGGGGAGATCCTCGCCGCGCTGGACGGCTCGGCGCTGCGCGGCGTGCCACGGCTGCTGCATGGCGAGGGGGACGGCTGCTGGCCGCTCGTCCGGTGCGCCGGACAGCGGGGGCTGGCCACCCGGATCGGGCTGGAGGACACCCTGGCGGGACCGGACGGCGGGCCGGTCGGCGGCAACGCGGACCTGGTCCGGCTGGCCCTGGTCACGCTGGCTGCCGCCCAGCCGCCGGGCGGCCGCTGACCGGGAGCCGCCGCGAGCGGCCGGGGGAAGCACACCTGGCCCGGGCAGGCGAGGGCTCAGCGCGCGGCGAGGATCATCTTCTGCAGCCCGGTGCCCTGGGTGAGCAGCACGCTGACACTGACGGTACGCCCGTTGAGCCGGACGGTGGGCGTGCCGGTGATCCCGCTCTTGATGATCTGCTCGCTCAGCGGCGCGGCCTCGGGCGCGTACCGCTGGGACGACACACATGACGTGAACGACGGGCTGGTCAGCCTGGCCTTCTGGCCGAGGGCCAGCAGCTGGCTGACCGGGAAGCCGCCCGGGGTGGTCTCCGGCTGCTGATTGGCGTACAGCAGGTTGTGGTACAGCAGCCATTTACCGGCCGGCACGCACCGGGCCGCCGCCCAGGCCCTGACGGAGTTGCCCTGCTGCGGCTGCTCGCCCAGGAAGATCGTGAACGGGTGGTAGATCACCCGCACCTTGCCCTCGGCCGCGAGCTTCTGCACCACGCCGCCGTTGGCCTTCTCGAAGGCGGCACAGACCGGGCACTGGAAGTCCTCGTAGATGTCGAGGACCGGCGTGGTGACCCCCGGCCGGGCCGCCGTGACGCTGTGATCGGAGTTCAGCGTCACCGGCGGGAACGGGCCGGTGTAGAAGGCGCCGTGCACCGTGGCCGGCTTGGACTGGCCGGGCTGGGTGACGACGAGGACGATGACGGCGATCACGATGACGGCCAGCGCGCCGCCGACGATGAGCAGGGCCCGGTTGCGGCGCTGCCGCCGGGCGGCGCGCTCGCGCTCCAGCCGGATGCGCTCCCGGGCGGCCGTGCGGCCCGACTTGCTCATGGCCCCGCCGAACCACTGCAGTCGGGGCACAGGCCGAACAGTTCGACCGTGTGGTCCACGGCGGTGAACCCCGCCTCTACCGCCACCTGCTCGGCCCACCGTTCGACGGCACGCCCCTCCACCTCCACGCTGGTCCCGCACATCCGGCAGGTCAGGTGGTGATGGTGCGCGTCGCTCTCGCACCGGCGGTACAGAGCTTCCCCGCTGGCGTCCCGGATGGTGTCCACCCGGCCGTCCTCGCTGAGCACCTGGAGGTGCCGGTACACCGTGGTCAGCCCGATGTGCTCGCCACCCTCGCGCAGCGCCGCGTGGATCTGCTGCGCGCTGCAGAAGCCGGGCAGCCCGTCCAGGGCGGCAGACAGCGCCTCGGCCTGCCGGGTGCCGCGCACCCGGGTACCGCCCAGCGGACGCTTCGCAGGCACCGGCGCCATCACACCCGCACAGTAGCACCGGGTGGCTGGTGCCCCACCGCTTCGTCGTGGGCCTCCGCCGCGACCGCCCGGCGGCGGCACAGTGCCGCCCAGCCGCGGCCAGCCGCGTAGCAGGCCGCGCCGAGGGTCCCGACGAAGAACCCGACCGGCCAGTTGGTGTCGTACGCCGCGGCGACCGACGCCCACACCACGGCGAGCGCGATGAGCACGGAGGCCAGCAGCGCAGGCAGCGGCCGGGAGGTCAGCGACCGGGCGGCCGCCGGGGGGCCGATCATCAGGCTGAAGATGAGCAGCGCGCCGACGACCGGCAGCGCCATGCTGGTCGCCACGGCCACGACGACCAGGAACGCCAGCTCGACCCGGCCCGCGCGGATACCGCGGGCCTCGGCCAGCTCCGGCATCAGCGAGGTGAGCAGCAACGGCCGGAACAGGGCGAGGATGGCGGCGATGCTCAGCGCGCCAAGGATGGCCACCGGGGCTATCTCGGTAGTGCTGACCCCCAGGACCTCCCCGAACAGCAGCGAGTAGATCTCCGGGGCGTACTCGGTGCTGAAGCTGAGGAACAGCGCGCCCAGGCCGAGCATCACCACCAGGGCCAGCGCCGTGGCGACGTCCCGCTGGCCGCGGCGGCCGAGCCAGCCGATGCCGAGCGCGCCGGCCAGCGAGGCCGCCGCGACGCCAATGAGGGTGTTGATCCCGAGCAGGCTGGCCGCGGCCGCCCCGGTGAAGGCGCCCTGCGGCAGCGCGTCGGCGACGAAGGCTGCGCCGCGCAGCACGACGAAGAAGCCGACCACCCCGGCGACCACCGCGACGATGCTGGCCGATTCCCAGCTGCCCGCCATGAACCCGGAGAACATGCCCATCAGCCCGCCTCCGCCTGGGCCGGGTCCGCTTGGGCCGGGTCCACCCTGGCCGGCTCGCCCCGCCCGGCCCGGCGGCCCGGGCGGGGCACCAGCAGGTAGCCGAGGAAGATCAGCGTGACGACGAAGAAGCTGACCGGCCAGCCATGCCGCCCCGGCGGCCAGTAGAAGCTGTCCCAGGCCAGCAGCACGCCCAGCCAGGTGGCGGCCAGGCCGGTGACCGCCGCCCAGAGCATGGCCAGTCCCGGGCGGCTGGTCAGCCGCAGCCCGGTCGCGGCGGGCCCGATCAGCAGCGCGGTGCTCAGGATCGCGCCGATGGTCATCGCCGACAGCGACACCGTGATCGCGATGGCCACCAGGCAAAGAAGCCCGGTCAGCCGGACGCGGATGCCGCGCACCGCGGCCAGGTCGGCGGCCACCGAGCTGAGCAGCAGCGGCCGGTAGAGCACCCCGACGATGCCCAGCGCGACCGCGCTGAACAGCGCGATGACGGGGATCAGCGAGGCGTCGATGGTGAACAGCGAGCCGAACAGGATGGTGACGGTGGCCCCGGTCGTGCTGGTGTGCGTGGTGTCAAAGTAGAGGAACAGCGCGCCGAGCCCCAGGGCCGCCCCGCGGACGATGCCGGTCGCCAGGTTGCGGCCCTGCGGGCGCTGCACCCCGATCATGTCCATCACCCCGGCGGCGAGCACGCCCACCCCGGCGAACCCCCACAGCGGGCTGACCCCGGCCAGGAACGACGCCGAGCCGCCGGTGACGCTGATGTCCGCGAGCGCGTGCCCGGCGTAGGACTGGCCGCGGAGGACGGCGAACGACCCGACGATGCCGGACACCACGGCGACCACCCCGCCGGCCAGCAAGGCCGACCGCACCGGGGCGCTGGCGAGGAAGCCCGGCTCAAAGATCAGGTGGAACAGGTGCGGCACCGGCGGTCACGCTCTCCCGTGCACGACGGGATCCGGTGACGGGGCACCGGCCAGCCCGTCGCCGCGCCCGGCCACCACCAGGATCCGGCCGTGCACCCGGATCACGTCCACGTGCTGGCCGTAGAGGGTGCTGAGCACGTCGGTCCGGACCACCTCGTCGGTGGTCCCGCTGGCGGCCCGGCCGCCGGCCAGGTAGACCAGCCGGTCCATCACCGGGAGCAGCGGGTTCATGTCGTGCGCCGAGATCAGCACGGCGATCTGCTGGTCCTTCGCCACCTGGCCGAGCAGCGTGACGACACCCTGCTCGCTGGCGATGTCCAGGTTGGCCAGCGGCTCATCGAGCAGCAGCAGCCGGGGCCGGCTGATCAGGGCGTGCGCGATCAGCACCCGCTGCTGCTCACCGCCGGACAGGTTGCCCACCCGCGCATCAGCAAGGCGCGCGGCGCCGACGGCCTGGAGCATGTCGTCGATCAGGGCGCGCCGCCGGGCGGACGGCCACGGCAGGCCGGGCCGCTGGCCGTCAAGTCCCAGTCCCACCAGGTCACGGGCGCGCAGCGGCATGTCCGGGTCGAGCGAGATCTTCTGCGGGACATAACCGATCGCCCCGGCCCGGCGCCAGCGGGCCTGGCCGGCCACCCGCACGGCGCCCGCGGACGGCGGCTGCAGCCCGAGGATCACCTTGAGGAGGGTGGTCTTCCCGGCCCCGTTGGAGCCGATCAGTCCGGTGAACTCACCCTGGCGCATGGAGAACCTGACGTCACGGAGGATCTCGCGGCCGGACAGCCGGACGCTCACGCCGTCGACGGCCAGTACCTCGGCACCGTCGGCGGCGGCCGGCTGGCCGCTCATGAGCCGAGCTTCAGGGTGGACACCCGGTCGGCCACCGCCCGCTGCAGCGCGTGCACCTCGGCGAGCATCCACGACTGGTAGCCGTAGCCGGCCGGCATGGTCTCGTACACCCCGACGACCGGGATGCCGTGCTGGTGCGCGTCAGCCAGGAACGAGGCGGTCGCCGAGTCGGTCACCTGCTGGTTGTACAGGAAGACCTTGACCCTGTGCTGGGCGAAGAAGCTATCTTCCAGCGACACGAACTGCGGGGACAGGTCCACCCCGTTCATCACGTCGGCCTGGAAGCTGAACGGGGTGAGGATGCGGGCCCCGGCCGCCTGCAGCATGTAGTCGCCGACCGGCTCGGTCACCGCCACCGGGGTCCCCGGGTACTTCGCCTTGAACGCGGCCAGGGCCTGGTACCAGGGCTGCAGGGACCGGTCGAACGCGGTGACCCGGGCCCGGAAGTAGGCGGCGTGCGCGGGCTGGATGCGGGCCAGGTCGGCGGCGACCGCCCTGGCCACGGCCGGCATCGTGGACGGCTGGTACCACAGGTGCGGGTTGGGCGTGCTGTCCGGCAGGCCGAGCAGGTTCTGCACGTCGATCACTTTGCGGCTGGCGCTCGGCGCCGCGGACTCGATCTTGTTCATGTAGGAGTCGTAGCCGAGGCCGTTCTGCACGACGAGGCCGGCGCTGTTGACCAGCTGGGCCACGCTCGCGCTGGCCTCGAACGAGTGCGGGTCGGTGTTCGGGTTGCTCTCGATCGCGCTGACGTGCACGTACTTGCCGCCGATCTGGCCGATCACGTTGGCGTACTCGTTCTCGGCCCCGACCGCGGTGATCGTGGCACTCGAATCGGCCGCGGCCGTGGACCCGGGACTGGCCGAGCACGCGGAGCCGAGCAGGGCCAACCCGGCGAGCAGGGCTGCGTACGCGGCTGGCTGGCGAAAGGTCATGGCATGGTCCTGTCTCAGGTGGGACGCGGGGGCGTCCGGCCGACACCAGATGAAAATGATAACCGTTATGACTTCTAGCTTGCCACACGGTCCCGTTCCTTGACCGGGCCTCCCGGCCCGGGCAGACTCTTCAAATGAAAATGATAACCGTTTCGGAGAGGAGTTCAGTCATGTCCCTCGAGGTTTCGCCTGGCCTGCTGGACCAGGCCCGCGCCGGCGAGGTCGGCGACGATGCCTTCGTCGCGACCGTCCGCACCTCGCTGCCGTACGCGTACCAGCTCATCGGCGGCCTGGCTGCCGAGCTGGGCCAGGGCGGCCTGCCGTTCGCCGACAACCAGGTGCCGCCGCCGGGAGAGGCCGAGCGCGGTCAGCTGCTGCGCGCCCTGGCCAGTGACTCGATCCGGGGCAGCCTGGAACGCCACTTCGGTGTCCGGCTCGCCTTCCAGAACTGCCACCGGGTCGCCGCGTTCCGGCCCGGCGACCAGGGCCCGGCCTACCAGGAGTTCGTCTCGCCGCGCGCCCAGCTGCTCAACCAGTCGCCCGCGCTGCGCAGCTGCTAGCTGCGGGCAGGCCCGCGGCGGCCCCCTCCGGGTACGGGCGGGGCTGCCGCAGGGCCCAAGATGGGGGAATGGCTGACCGACTGAAGAACGCCACCAGCCCGTACCTGCTACAGCATGCGGGCAACCCGGTGGACTGGTGGCCGTGGAGCGACGAGGCGTTCGCGCAGGCGCGGGCCCGGGATGTCCCGGTGCTGCTCTCGGTGGGGTACTCGGCCTGCCACTGGTGCCACGTGATGGCCCACGAGTCCTTCGAGGACCCCGAGACCGCCGCGCTGGTGAACGAGCACCTGGTGGCCATCAAGGTCGACCGCGAGGAGCGGCCCGACGTGGACGCCGTGTACATGACGGCCACCCAGGCCATGACCGGCCAGGGCGGCTGGCCGATGACCGTCTTCATGACCCCGGACCGGGAGCCGTTCTTCTGCGGCACCTACTTCCCCCGCACCCACTTCCAGCGCCTGGTGCTCGGCGTCGCCGAGGCCTGGAAGGAACGGCGCGGCGAGGTCACCGGGCAGGCCCGGGAGATCGCCCAGGCCCTGGCCGAGCGGGCCGCCCCGCTGCGCGGGCGGGGTAGCGGACCGGAAGCCGGCCCGGACGCCCGCGCGCTGGCCGAGGCGGCCGAGCAGGCGGTCGCCACACTCGCCGGGGACTACGACGAGGCGGCCGGCGGCTTCGGCGGGGCACCCAAGTTCCCCCCGTCGATGGTGCTGGAGTTCCTGCTGCGCCATGCGGAGGGGGGCAGCGCGGCGGCCGGCCCGGCGCTGCGGATGGCGGCCGGCACCGCGGAGGCGATGGCCCGCGGCGGTATTTATGACCAGCTGGCCGGCGGTTTCGCCCGCTATGCGACCGATGCCGGCTGGGTGGTGCCGCACTTCGAGAAGATGCTCTACGACAACGCGCTGCTGGCCCGGGTCTACGCGCACCTGTGGCGGCGCACCGGGTCGGCGCTCGGCCGCCGGGTCGCCGCCGAGACGTGCCAGTGGCTGCTCCGCGAGATGAGCACGGCCGAGGGCGGGTTCGCGTCCGCGCTGGACGCGGACAGCGACGGCGCGGAAGGGCTGTTCTACACCTGGACGCCGGGTGAGCTGGCCGGGGCGCTCGGGACCGAGGATGGTGAGTGGGCGGCTGCTGCGTTCGGCGTCACGGGTTCCGGCACCTTTGAGCACGGCCGCTCAGTCCTGCAGCGGCACACCGACCCGCAGGACGCTGCCCGGCTGAGCCGGATCCAGGCCGCGCTGCTGGCGGAGCGGCAGCGGCGGGTGCCGCCGGGCCGCGACGACAAGGTGGTCGCGGCGTGGAACGGCCTGGCCATCGCGGCGCTCGCGGAGACCGGGCTGCTGCTCGGGGAGCGGGAGTTCATCACCGCCGCGGAACGGGCGGCCAGCCTGCTGGCCCGGGTGCACCTGCGGGACGGCCGGCTGGCCCGGACCTCACGGGACGGGGCCGCGTCCGGCACGGCCGGGGTGCTGGAGGACTACGCCTGCGTGGCGGAGGGCTTCCTGGCCCTGTCCGGGGTGACCGGGCAGGACCGCTGGGTGCACCTGGCCGGCCAGTTGCTGGACGTCGCGCTGTCCCGGTTCGCGGACGGCGCCGGCGGGTTCTACGACACCCCTGACGACGGCGAGGCCCTGGTCTACCGGCCGGCCGACCCGACGGACGGCCCGACTCCGTCCGGTGCGTTCGCGGCGGCCGGGGCGCTGCTCAGCTACGCCGCGCTGACCGGGTCGGCGCGGCACCGGGACGCCGCGCTGGCCGCGCTGGGCGTGCTCCCGGCCATCGCCTCCCGGTACCCCCGGGCGGCGGCTCGGGACTGGCCGTGGCGGAGGCCGCGCTGTCCGGGCCGGCCGAGATCGCCATCATCGGGCCGGCCGGTGACCCGCGGACCGCGGAGCTGCATCACATGGCGCTGCTGGCCGCCCCGCCTGGTGCGGTCCTCGCGCTCGGCGACGGCAGTGCGGCGGGGGACGCGGACGGCATCCCGCTGCTGGCGGGCCGCGGCCTGGCCGGCGGGGCCCCGGCCGCCTATGTCTGCCGCCAGTTCACCTGCCTGGCCCCGGTCACCACGCCCGAGGCGCTGCGCGCGGCGCTGGTCGGCGCGCCGCACCCGGGGACGGCCGGGGCCGGGGGGTAACCCGGGGTGGCCGCGGCGCGGGGTGGGGCCGCCGGGACACCGGGGTACTTTCAGCCGGATCCGCCGCTTATGGGCGGCCATGACGTGGGCGGAAAGGCGGCCGGCGGGGGCCGCGGACGGGAGGGGGGAGGACCGGCCCTGGTACGGGCCGCCGGTGCCGGGTATACACGGACTCATGACTTCGCTGCCCGCCGCCGCGCGTGCCCGCGCCCGGCGGGCTGGGCCCGCCGCGCTGGCGGCGCTGGCCCTGCTGGGCACCGCCGCGGCGGCCCAGCCGGGTAGCAGCCACGGGCCGGGCCGGCTGCTGCGGGCCGACGTGCTGATCGTGTCGCGCACCTCGCTGCCGCCCGGGACGGCCGCCGCGGTGGCCAAGCTGGGCGGCGTGCTGGCGGCGCGTCCGGTGGACGCCGCGCGGATCCAGGTGAACGGCCGGTACGTGGCGATGCTCGGAGTAGACCCGGTCGCCTTCCGCCAGTTCACGCCGCGCCCCACCGCGGCCGCCGGCAAGCTGTGGGCCAGCGTGGCCGCCGGGGGCATCGCCGTCTCCTACACCATGGGCAAGCAGGACAAGCTGCCAGCCGGCGCTACCGTCCGGGTCTCCGGCCGGACCTTCAAGTCACTGCGGGTCGGCGGGTTCGGCACGGTGGGCATCGGCGGGGTGGACGCCGTCGTCTCGGACCAGGTCGCCCGGTCCCTCGGCTTCCCGGCCGGGAACGCCGTGCTGGTCAGCGCGCCGGGCGACCGGGTCGCCACCCTGATCAAGCGGATCAAGGCCCGGGTGCCGCGGACCGCGCTCGTCGAGCCTCTGGTGAGCACGGCAGCCAGCGGGCGGCAGGCGGAGGCGGGCGTGGCCGGGTCCACCGCGGGCACGGCCAGCGTGGCGGGCTCGGCGGGCAGCACGGCCGGGACCGGCCAGGCCGGCGCCGGGCTCAGCCGGGCTCAGCTCACCGCCATGCTCAAGGCCGCCGTCAGCCGGGTGGGGATGCCCTACATCTGGGGCGCGGCCGGGCCGCGCTCGTTCGACTGCTCCGGGCTGGTGCAGTGGTCGTTCGCCCAGGCCGGGGTGGTCATGCCCCGGGTCGCCGCCGACCAGGCGCGCACCGGCCCGCTGGTCCCGGCGAGCCAGTTGCAGCCCGGCGACCTGCTCTTCTACCGCACCGACCCGACCGCGCCCAGCTACATCTCGCACGTGGCCATCTACCTCGGCCAGGGCCTGATGATCCAGGCACCTCAGCCGGGCCAGGACGTGCAGGTCGTCCCGGCCGACGTGGGCACTGAGTTCGCGGGCGCAGTGCGGGTCGCCCAGGCCATCGCCGCCGAGGTGGCCGTCTCCCCCCTCGGCTGACCCCCGCCCGCCGCCGCTCGGCCCCGGCTCCGGTCGGCGCGCGGCTCCGGCTCGGTTCTTGCCATGGCCGCGCAAGCGTGATTACATAATTACATGAGTACCGAGGAGCAGGGCGCGGGTGCGGGATCCGGCGACGAGCTACGCGGCTGGTTCACCGGGCGGCTCCCGGCAGACTGGTTCACCGGGACGCCTGAGGTGCTGGTGGACCGGGAAGAGATCACGATCGTGGGCCCGATCGCCGGCCCGGAGGAGGGCGCCTCGCCGGCCGTGACGGCCGCGGAGGCGGACGGCCGGGCCCGCCGGTTCCGCGAGGAGACCCGGGATCACCGCATCGAGATCGCCCGCGAGGCCGAGCTGAAATTCGGCCGGAAGGTGTCCTGGGGGGTGCTGTGCGCCGGCCGCAAGGTGATGTTCACCACAGTGTCGGTGCCGGTCATGACCCGGCTGCGGCAGTCCGAGCGCCGGGTGCTGGACACGCTCGTGGAGGCCGGCGTGGCCCGCAGCCGCAGCGACGCGCTGGCCTGGTGCGTGCGCCTGGTGGGCGAGCACGAGGAATCCTGGCTCGGCCAGCTGCGCGAGGCGCTGCGCCGTGTCGGAGAGGTACGGGCCGAAGGGCCTCAGGCGTGATCAGCGCTGACTGGGCCGCACGCAAAAGGCCCAGGCCCCGGTAACGGAAAGCCCCGCCGGCCGGCCCCGCCGCCGCCGGCGGGCCCTTGTCATCCCGCCCGCGTTTCCGGGCTCCTGGACGGTGCGTTACTAACCCGCCCGCGCCTGGGTAGGCACATCACTTCCCGCTCGGAAGCCAGCGTGCCGCGGTCCAGCGGCCCGGGGCGAACCCCCGGGACCTGTCACGGCCCCCCGCCGTTGGTGACATCCTTGATAGTGGCGGGGGTGCCCGCCGACCGGATGACTAGCGGCGGGAGTAGGTTCGGATGGGGTTGCGTGATCTCGTCTACCGCTTCTACGAGCGCAGGCTGGAAGCATCCCTGTCCCGGGTCCTGGTGCCGCGGCACGTCGGGGTGATCCTGGACGGCAACCGCCGCTGGGCGCGGCTGGCCGGCTTCACCGACGTGAATGACGGTCACCAGAAGGGCGCCGACCACATCTTCGAGCTGCTGGGCTGGTGCCGGCAGGCCGGGGTGGAAGTCGTCACGCTGTGGCTGCTGTCCACGGACAACCTGGCCCGGCCCGCCACGGAACTCGAGCCGCTGCTGAAGATCATCGAAGGCACGGTGCGCGACCTGGCCACGGCCGGCTGGCACGTCAAACCGGTGGGCGCGCTGGACCTGCTGCCCGCGGAGACAGCCCAGGTGCTCAAGGCCGCCGCCGAGGCCACGGCCGGGAACCCAGGGCTGCTGGTCAACGTGGCCATCGGCTACGGCGGCCGCCGGGAAATCGCCGACGCGGTCCGGTCGCTGCTGCAGGACCACGCGACCAAGGGCACCACGATCGAGGAACTGGCCGAGATCCTGGACGTGGAGCACATCGCCGAGCATCTCTACACGGCCGGGCAGCCCGACCCTGACCTGGTCATCAGGACGTCCGGGGAGCAGCGGCTGGGCGGCTTCATGCTCTGGCAGAGCGCGCACTCGGAGTTCTACTTCTGCGACGCGTACTGGCCGGATTTCCGCCGGGTGGACTTCCTGCGCGCGCTCCGCTCGTACTCGGCGCGCCAGCGACGATTTGGTTCTTAACGTCACATTAGCCGCAACTGGGATACTAAACCCTGGTCCCTCGTGGCATGCGCCACCTCAGGCGGGTCTTCCAGCGGCCGCCCGGGCCGGGTACCTTCGAGTTAGGTGGATGGTGCCTAGCCGTCCCCCCGGGAAGGCCCTCGACATCCTCGAGCTTCGTGCCGGCGCACGCAGGCGAGACGAGCGAAGGGCCGGGATCCGGCCCTTTGAAGGGCAGGTCCCGGTCCTGGAGACACATCTGTGTCCGAGCGAGGCGCCTGCCAGGGCGCCAGGGGAGAACGAGTGGCCAGTTCTTCTGACCGCCGCATTCCGCGGCCCAGCAATGCAGGTACTGACACGGTCAGCGCTGCTCAGCCGAGTCCCGCTGCCCGCCGGTTCAGCTACGTGCTGGACACCAGCGTTCTGCTCGCCGACCCGGCCGCTATTGGCCGGTTCGCCGAGCACCGCGTGATCCTGCCCATCGTTGTCATCACCGAGCTGGAGGCTAAGCGGCACCATCCTGAGCTGGGTTTTTTCGCCCGCCAGGCGCTGCGGCACCTGGATGACCTTCGTATCGAGTTCGGCCGGCTCGACGCCGACCTGCCCATCGGGGACCAGGGCGGCACCATCCGGGTCGAGCTGAACCACTCCGACCCGGCGGTCTTGCCGCCGGGGTTCCGGCTGGGTGACAACGACACGCGGATCCTCTCGGTGGCCCGGAGCCTGGCCGCCGAAGGCGAGGACGTGGTGCTGGTCAGCAAGGACCTGCCGCTGCGGGTGAAGGCCGCCTCCATCGGGCTGACCGCGCAGGAGTACCGGGCGGAGCTGCCGCCGGACTCCGGCTGGACGGGCATGCGGGAGCTGGAGGTCAGCGCCGAGGACATCAGCGAGCTGTACGACACCGGGAAGCTGGACTGCGAGCAGGCCCGGGAGCTGCCCTGCCACACGGGGCTGGTGCTGATGGGCGGCGGGCACGGCGGCTGCAGCGCGCTCGGCCGGGTACTGCCGGACAAGTCGGTCCGGCTGGTCCGCGGCGACCGGGAGGCGTTCGGCCTGCACGGCCGGAGCGCGGAGCAGCGGGTCGCCCTGGACCTCCTGCTCGATCCCGACGTGGGAATCGTCTCGCTGGGCGGCCGGGCCGGGACCGGCAAGTCGGCACTGGCGCTGTGCGCCGGGCTGGAGGCCGTGATGGAGCGGCGGCAGCACCGGAAGGTGGTCGTGTTCCGCCCGCTCTACGCGGTGGGCGGCCAGGAACTCGGCTACCTGCCCGGCTCCGAGGCCGACAAGATGAACCCGTGGGCCCAGGCGGTGTACGACACCCTGTCCGCGGTCACCTCCCAGGACGTGATCGACGAGGTGATCGCCCGGGAGTTGTTCGAGGTGCTGCCACTGACCCACATCCGGGGCCGGTCGCTGCACGATTCCTTCGTCATCGTGGACGAGGCGCAGTCCCTGGAGCAGAGCGTCCTGCTGACCGTGCTGTCCCGGATCGGGTCCGGTTCGCGGGTGGTGCTCACCCACGACATCGCGCAGCGGGACAACCTGCGGGTCGGCCGGCACGACGGCGTGGTGGCGGTCATCGAGAAGCTCAAGGGGCATCCGCTGTTCGCGCACGTCACGCTGGTCCGGTCGGAACGCTCGCCGATCGCGGCCCTGGTCACCGAGATGCTGGAGGACTCTGGGCTGTAAGCGCCGGCGAATCGCCGGTTATGCGTAGGTGAGGGCCGGGTAGCCAGCGGTACGGGTGAGTCGGCAGACTACTGGCATGGCTTTCGACTTGCCCGAGCTTCTCCGCGCCCGGCACGGTGAGGGTTACGCCCTGGCCGCCCGGTACCTCAACCCCCAGCTGCCCCGGATGCTGCACGCCATCGGCTTCGACCGGGTTTACGAGCGCGCCGAGGGCGCTTACCTGTGGGACTCCGACGGCAACCGGTACACCGACTACCTGGCCGGGTTCGGGGTGTTTGCGCTGGGACGCAACCACCCCGTGGTCCGCCAGGCCCTGCACGACATGCTCGACGCCGAGCTGGCCGACCTGGTCCAGTTTGACACGGCCCTGCTGCCCGGCCTGCTCGGCGAGCGGCTGCTGGCCAAGGCGCCCGGCCTGGACCGGGTGTACTTCTGCAACAGCGGCACCGAGGCGGTCGAGGCGGCACTGAAGTTCGCCCGGTACGCGACCGGGCGGCGCCGGATCATCTACTGCGACCACGCCTACCACGGGCTCACCGTGGGCTCGCTGTCCGCGAACGGGTCCGAGGAGTTCCGCCGCGGCTTCGCCCCGCTGCTCCCGGACACCAGGATTCCCTTCGGTGAGCTGGACGCGCTGGAGGCGGAACTGCGCCGCGGGGGATGTGGCCGGCTTCATCATCGAGCCGGTCCAGGGCAAGGGCGTCGCGGTGTCCCCGCCCGGCTTCCTGGCCGCGGCCGGGAAGCTGCTGCACGAGCACGGGGCGCTGCTCATCTGCGACGAGGTGCAGACCGGGATCGGCCGCACCGGGCGGTTCCTCGCCTACCAGCACGACGACGCCGAGCCGGACATCGTCGCCATCGCCAAGGCGCTGTCCGGTGGCTTCGTGCCGGTCGGCGCCACGCTGGCCAAGGGATGGATCTTCGACAAGGTCTACTCGTCGATCGACCGGGTGCTGGTGCACGACTCCACGTTCGGCTCGAACGCCGCCGCGATGACGGCCGGGCTGGCCTCGCTCGCCGTGATCGAGGACGAGAAGCTGGTGCAGAACGCCGAGCGGACCGGGGCCGCGCTGCAGGAGGCGCTCCAGGTGCTGGTGGACAAGTACGAGCTGCTGGCCGAGGTGCGCGGCCGCGGCCTGATGGTGGGCCTGGAGTTCGGCCGGCCGAAGTCCATCCGCCCGCGGGCCGCCTGGAACGTGCTGCAGGCCGCGCGGCGCGGCCTGTTCGCGCAGACGGTGGTGGTCGCGCTGTTCCAGCGGCACCGCATGCTCACCCAGGTGTCCGGTGACTTCATGGACGTGATCAAGCTGATCCCGCCGCTGGTCATCGGGGAGGAGGACGTGGACGCGTTCCGCGACGCGTTCGTGGAGGTGATGGACGACGCGAGCCGCGGCAGCGGGCTGATCTGGGACTTCGGGCAGACCCTGGTCAAGCAGGCGGTCAGCGCCCGTCGCCATTGAGCAGGGCCTCAGCGAGCAGGGCCTCGGCGACGCGGAGGTCGCCGGGGTAGGTGACCTTGATGTTCCGCTCGCTGCCCGGCACCACGGCGACGGGGACATCCGGCAGGTAGCGGAGCACCACCCCGCAGTCGTCGGTGTGCGGCAGGTCCGCGGCGGCCGGGTCGGCCAGGGCCAGCTCGTGG
This sequence comes from uncultured Actinomycetes bacterium, assembly GCA_963829725.1. GTDB lineage: Bacteria > Actinomycetota > Actinomycetes > Streptosporangiales > Streptosporangiaceae > RYN-230. The sequence goes on from CAWHJW010000011.1 coordinate 288,623, forward strand.
GCCTGCCGGATCACCGACAGCCGGAATCCCTGCGGGGTCTGGCAGCGGCGCAGCGTGTCCCGGTGCGGCATGCCGGTCATGATCCCGTCGTGCACGACCACGATCGTGTCCGAGGTGGGCACGGCCACCCCCACCGCCGGGTGGGTGCGCAGCGCCTCGACGCAGGCGGCGATGGTCTCCTGGTCAACCAGCGGCCGGGCGGCGTCGTGGAACAGCACGTCACACTCGCCGCGGCCGAGTTCCGCGATGGCCCGCCGGGTCGAGTCCGGGCGGGCCAGGCCGCCCTCGATGACCCCGTCCAGCTTCCGGTAGCCGCCGCCCGCCAGCAGCGTGCGGACCTGGCTGCGCTGGCCCGGGGCGACGACGACGAGGATGGCGTCCACTCCCGGGGCCTGCTCGAAGGCGGCCACGGAATGCTCCAGCAGGGTACGCCCGGCCAGCGGCAGCAACTGCTTGGGCACGGCTGTGCCGAACCGCTGCCCCGAGCCGGCCGCGAGCACCACCGCCACCGTCCGCATGAGCGGACTGTACCCGGGCGGCCGCCCGGCCGCAGCCGCCGGGCGGGGTGATGATAGGCGGAGTCACCTGTGGGTAAGAGAGGCACGTGATCACCCCGGCGGCAGCACCGCCGGATCGACGGGAGAGGGCCGATGACGGTAACCACGGCCGTGGTGGTGCTGCCGCGCCGGATGGCCGTCTGGGCGACCCGCCGGGCCCTGGCCCGCACCTCGCTGACCGGCATCTGGCTCGCCTGCGCGATCTGCGCGGCCGCCTGGTTCAGCGCGGGGACCCGGGGGGCGGCGCTGGTCGGCGGGGCCGTGCTGGGCGCCGGTTACCTGGCCCGGCGGGTCGGTAGCCAGCTGGCAATGCCGGCCCGGGGGGGCGACCCCCCGGAACCCCCCGCCCATTCGCCGGCTCGGTGGGGACACGCCTCCGGCGCACCCCGCCTCGCCAGCGAATACGATGGCTGGCTGGCCGGGCTGTGCGCGCTGGCCGGGGAACTCGGGCTATACGCCGGGCTGGCGGCCGGAGCAGGCGGCCAACGGGCCGACTGGGAGCTGGCCACGGCCGCGGCGGCGCTCCTCGGCACCCGGGCCGTGGTCCGGCGGTGCCGGGAAGAACCAGCCGCGGCGGCGCCCTGGCGGCCGGGGCCGGCCAGTGAGCCGGGTGTGCCACCGGGCCAGGCGAGCGCCGGGCGGTTCCGGACCGGGCTGGCCGCCACGGCGGGCTGGCTGCTGGCCGTGCCGGGCTGGGAGCGCGCTCTGCTGATCACCGTGGCCGCCGCCACCTATGGCGCCCGGGCTGCCCTCGTCGTGCTCGTCTGGGCCAGCGCGGTCGGCCTGGCCTGGGTCATCCTCACCGCGCCCCGGCGGACGGGCAGGCGCCCGGACATCTCTGCGTGCCGGGACGACGGGCCGATCGCGCGGTTCGCCGGCTCGGTCGTGCGCGGGCAGCTGGCACCGCTGCCACCAGCCGTGGCTGGCCTGTCCGCCACCGTGCTTCTCGCCGTCCTCGGCCTGCACGGGCTGGCCGGGCCGGTGCTGCTCACCCCGGTCGCCGTGATGCTGCTGGCCGCGCCCGGCTCCGCGCACCCGCACGACGGGCCCGCCGACTGGCTGGCGCCCGCCGTGGTGCAGGCCGGCGAGTACGTCTACCTGGCGGTCCTCGGCTTCGACAAGGGCGTCCCCGGCCCGGTGACCTGTGCCCTGATCGCCCTGGTGGCGCTCCGCCAGCTGGACGCGGCGCAAGCGGGCGGCCTCCCGGGCCCACGGCGCTACGGCGGGATCGGCTGGGAGGGCCGCATGCTGGCCGCCGGGGTCGGCGCGATGATCGGGCTGGCTACCGTCAGTTACCTAGCCCTGGCGGCGTACCTCGGCTGGCAGCTGTGCTGCACCGGGCTGTCCGGCTGGGCCGCCGCCCAGCCGCCGCAGAAGGCCGCCCGCCCGGCCCGGTACTGAGCCTGGCCTTCCGGTGGAGCCGGAAGGCCGCCCGAGGCGGGCGGCTAGGATGCCGGCAGTGGAGGGTGTCGCGATGCTCCAGCTCAGGCAAGCGCCGCTGCGCCGCTGCGGGCGGGGGGCAGCGGGGTGGCAGTCCCCGGTTACCATCCCGCGGCGCTGGCTGGCGGCCTTGTTCGGCTGCTGTGCGCTGTTCGCGGGCGGCATGGCCCTGTTCAGCAGCGACGGACTGCACCGGCTGTGGGGGGTTTACGCGCTGGGTGGGTACCTGCTGGCCGCCGTGCTCGCGGCGGCCTGGAAGTCGCCCCGGAGCCCGGACCTGGCGCTGCTGGTGGCCCTCGGTGGGGCGTTGCTCGCGCCGCTCGGGGTACTGGCCGCCGAGGCCCGGTGGCAGCCCGAGGTCTGGGTCATCGCGCGGGCCGCCCGGCTGCTCGTCGAGCATGGCTCGCCGTACGAGAGCCAGTCCGTCCTGGCCGTGACCCACGACCCGAACAGCTACAACCCCTACCTGCCGGTGATGGCGGTCTTCGGCCTGCCCCGGGCGCTGTTCGGCCTGGGCCTGGTGACTGATCCGCGGATCTGGTTCGGCTTCGGTTTCGTCGCCCTGTTCGCCGCGGCGCTCGCCGCGGCGGGCGCCCGTGACGTGCTGCGCTGGACCGTGCTGGTCACCGCCACCCCGGTGATCGCGTTCTCCCTCACCGTGGGCGGCACCGACGTCCCAGTGCTGGCCCTGGTCTGCCTGGGCCTCGCGCTGCTGTGGCGCCACCCGCCGCCGGTGGCCGCCGGGCTGGTGCTCGGCATCGCCGCGGCCACCAAGGCGACGGCCTGGCCCGCTCTCGTCGTCGCCGGCACCATGCTCGCCGTGCGGGACGGCTGGCGGGTGACCAGCCGCTTCACAGTCGCCGCGCTCGCCACCGCGGCCGCGATCATCGTGCCGGTCGCCGTGCTGGGCCCCGGCGCCCTGGTGCAGAACACCATCCTCTTCCCGCTCGGCTTGGCCCACGTGAAGTCGCAGGCGGTCAGCCCGCTGCCGGGCCATGTGCTGGCGGACACCGGGCACACCGGGCACCTGATCGCGGTGCTGCTGCTCTGCCTGGCCGGGCTGGGCGTGCTGGTGTCGCTGGTGCTGGCGCCGCCGCGGACCGTGCCGGCGGCCACGTGGCGGCTCATCATCGGCCTGGCGCTGATGTTCACGCTGGCCCCGGCGACCCGGTTCGGCTATTTCCTGTACCCGGCCGGCCTGCTGGCGTGGGTGGCCGTGGCGCAGCTAGGCGCCCAACTGATCCCCGACCCCGCCACGGTGACCCCTGACCCCTGACCTGTCGTCTGGTCAGCCGCCGGGCAGTCTGGTCAGCTGCCGGGCAGTCTGGTCAGCCGCCCGGCAGCGGGGTGTCCGGGCCGGCGAAGGCCGCCGAGTCCGAGCAGATGTTGGTGCTGGCAGTGATCCCGCCGTAGTTCTTGGCCAGGTTGCTCAGCGAGGGTGCCTGCTTGGCCTGCGCGGCCGTCTGCAGCCCGGTGAAGCTGGATCCGAGGATGAGGTTGATCGGCCCGTTGCCCAGCAACTTGTCCTGCTGCACGGCGACCGAGCCAAGCTCCGCCTTGAGCGCGTTGACCTCGGGAAGCTGCGCCGTGGTCGCGTACTGGATCACGTTGCTGGTGTAGCTGTAGTTGGCCGCCGCGCCGGTCCCGGTCACCTTGAAGCCGCGGCCGGTGAGCGCGGTGGCGGTACTGCCCGCGATGCCCGTGACACCGGACCCGTTGAGCACCTGGACCTGGACCTGAGACGGGCCGACCGTGGGCGCCGCGGCGGCGGCCTTGGCCCTCTTGCCCTTGACCGGCCGCGGCAGGTCCTTGTCCGCCTCGATGGCTCGGAACAGGTTGCCAGCCTGCGGCTGCTCCCAGGACAGTTCCGCGGCGGGATCGCCCGGGTAGGGCACGACCGGCACCGTGATGAAGTCCACCGACTTGGAACTCAGGCTCTTCATGCTGTCGGCGATGCGCAGCATCGTGGACAGGTCGAGCCCGGTGTCGGTAGTCAGCGACTTGGCCACGTCGTTCACGACGCTGAAGATCCGGCTCGGCTGAGTCAGCAGGTTGGTGGCCTTCAGCTTCTGCATGACCGCGGCGAGGAAGTACTGCTGCCGCTGGATGCGCTGGGTGTCCGAGCCCTCGCCGATGTTCTCCCGGAGCCGCACGAAGGCCAGCGCCTGGGCGCCGCTGACGACATGCTTGCCCGCGGCCAGGTGCAGGTTCGCCTGCTGGTTGTTGATCGCGAACGGCAGGCAGACCAGGACGCCGCCCACATCGTTGACGATCGACTGGAATCCGGCGAAGTTGACCTCCACGAAGTGCTGGATCCGGATGCCGGTCTCCTGCTCCAGGGTCTTCCACAGGCACGGCGCCCCGCCCGCCGAAAACGTCGTGTTCAGCCGCTCCACCTGGCCCGGCGCGGCCTGCTGGCCGGGATGGCCCTGCCCGTCGTTCGAGCAGGACAAGATCGGCACCATCGAGTCGCGCGGGAAGCTGATGACGTCGGCGCGCGCGTGGCCGGGGGCGATGTGCAGCACCATGGAGGTATCCGACCGCGAGCCGAGGACGTCCGCGCCGAACTTGCGGCCCGTCCCGGCCCGCGAGTCAGAGCCGATGACCAGGATGTTCAGGCCCGCGGTGAACGGCGGCCGCTTGCCGAGCATGGCCGCGGTCACGTTTTCGGTGTGGATGCTCCCGAGTACCCCGCGGTACTTGGCGTAGGCGACCAGGGAAACGGAGACCACCAGGACCATCGCCGTGATCGCGGCCATGCCGGCCAGGGCCAGCCGGCTCGGGTGGAGCAGCCCGGACCCGCGGCCGCCGGGCGGGCCGCTCCGGCGCATCCCCGTCCCGGCCCGCGGGGGCCAGCCAAGCCGGCCTGGGACGCGGACCAGCCGCCCGCGTCCAGTTCGTCCAGCCCCATGCCGGCGGGCGGGTGACCCGGGCCGCCGACCGGGTAAGCGGCCCGCATCCAGCCGTCGTCACCTGGCTGCGCCTGCAGGCGGCCCGACCGTGCCCCGTGCCCGGCAGCCCGGGAAGTTCCTGACCTGGGAATGAAATGTTTCCCCCGAGCTCGTCCACGTCGTGGTAGCCGGTCATCGCTCCTCGCTGCGTTGATGAATCATCGGGCGGGGGTGCGACGCCCATTGTTCACCGAGCGGACGTGGCATGTGGGGTCAATAGGGTGAATCGCTCCTCACCCCTCCCGTGGGCGGCGGCCCTCCGGCTCTAGAGTGGACTCCGTGCGCCCGGGAGCCCGTCCGGCCGGCCGAGCAGCCGGAAGCAGCAGGCGCGAGCCTGCCGCCGCGGTCCGGCAGGCCCGCCGCGTCCCGCTGTCCGGGAGGGTGTTCGCCCAGGTCACCGTCGTACCGGTGGTGCTGGTGATGGCCTGGCTGGTACCCGGCCTGCTGCTGTTGCTGGGCGGCTGGCTTCGTCCCGCGCCGCTGGTGCTCATCGCCGTCCCGCTGGCCGTGCTGATGATCACGGCCGTCGCGCGCCGGGTACCCGGGCAGCGGCTGGGCGCCGCGCTCGGCCCAGCCCCGGGCCGGCCCGGGCCGGCCCGGGGCTGGGCGGGCTGGTGGGGGCTGGGTGGCACGGTGGCCGTGGCCGCCGGGTTCGGTGCCTGGCAGATCGCGCTGAACTCACCCCAGCTCATCGTGCTTCGCGATCCAGGCGCCCAGTTCCAGCTGGGCTACTGGCTGGCCGGCCACGGCGCACTGCCCATCACCCGGTCGCTGAGCGCCTTCGGCGGCCCGCACGCCGGGCTGCGCTTCGCCAGCACCGGCTTCGCCAGCTCCGGGCCGGGGCTGCTGCCGGACTTCATGCCAGGCCTCGGGATCATCCTGGCCGGCGGCTGGTGGGCGCACGGGATGACTGCCGCGGCCCTGGCCAGCCCGCTGATCGGGGCGTTCGCCGTGCTGAGCGTCGGCGGCCTGGCCGGGCGCCTGGCCGGGCCGCAGTGGGCGCCGGTGGCCGCGCTCGTCCTGGCGCTCAGCCTCCCCGAGCAGTACACCAGCCGGTCCGCGTTCGCCGAGCCGCTCATCCAGCTGCTGCTGTTCGGCGGGCTGTCCCTGGTGGTGGACGCGCTGACCATCCGGCCTCCAGACGGCTGGCCCGGCAGTTACACCGGCCGGCTGCGCTGGCCCTGGTGGCTGCCGCCGCCCGCCGCCGCGGCCGCACTGGGCGGGCTGGCCATCGCGCTCACCTCGATGGTGTCACTGGGCACGCTGCCCTATCTGATCCCTGTCATCCCGTTCCTCGGCGCCGCGGTGGTGGGGCGCTGGCCACACGTGGTGCCGTTTGGTATCGGGGTGCTTGGCGGCATTGGCTGCGGGATCGCCGCCGGGCATCTGGCGGCACCGGCCTACCTGGCCGCCCCGGGCTTCTCCGTCCGGCCCGCCAGCGTGATCACGGCCGGGACGGCGCTGGTGACCCTGCTAGCGGTGCTCGCCGCGCTCTGGGAGCCCGTGCGGGCAGGGGCCACGACGGCGCTGCGCGCGGCGGCGCGCTGGCGGGTGGCCGACCTCGCGGGCGTGCTGGTGGCAGTGGGCCTGGCCGGCCTGCTAATCCGGCCGTCGGTGCAGACGGCGCACTGGGCACCCGGACCGGGCACCACGGGCTACGTGGCGGCGCTGCAGAAGCTGCTCAGCCTGCCGGTGCAGCCGACGCGGTCGTACGCCGAGGACACCATGTACTGGGTCATCTGGTACATCGGCATCCCCGCCCTGCTGCTCGGCGCGTTCGGCGCCGCGCTGCTGACCCGGCGGTGCGTGCGCGCGCTGCTGCGCTGGCGGGACGAGGACGGGATCGCGCGCGCCTGGGTGCTCCCGCTGGCCCTCCTGGGCTGGGTGACGGTCAGCGTGCTGTGGGCGCCCAGCACCGTGCCCGACCAGCCCTGGGCCAGCCGGACACTGGTGCCGGCCGCCCTGCCGGCCTTTCCTGCTTGGCGCAGTCTGGGTGGCGGCCCGGCTGGACGCCCGGGCCCGGGAACGCGGCGCCAGCCTGCCCGCGGTCGCCGTCGCCGCGGCCTTTTTCGCCGTCGCGCTGGCCATTCCCACCGCGGTGACCACGTTCGGTGCCGGGCTCTCCGGGAGCGGATCGTCCGGGCGCTCGCGGCACAGCGCGGAACTGACGCTCAGCGGGCTCGGCGTGCACCGGACCGGAGCGGGGCAGACGAGCGCGATCCAGGGCCTGTGCGGGACGATGAGTTCCCGGATGTCGGTGCTGATCGTGGACCAGACCGCCGCGGATGAGTTCGCGCAGCTGATCCGGGGCATGTGCCACGTGCCGGCCGGGGTGATGGCCGGGGCGACGGCTACCGAGGTGCGTGCCGAGATCCGGGCCATCGCCGCGCGGGGGAGGGAACCGGTGCTGCTGGCCACCCAGGCCAGTGAGCTGGCACCCTACGCGGCCGGGCCACGGCCGGTGCTCATCCTGGTGACCACCCAGGACCCGCATGATCTCACCCAGCCGCCGACGTTGCCGTGGCCGATCAGCTACTCGCTATGGATGGCGCCGGGCGCGTCCGCGCCGGGCGCGTGACGCGTTCCGCGCGGGAGCGCGGCGGGCGTCCGTCCGGTCGCAGGATGCGCTGAGCTGGCGGGATGGCGCGGGTGGATGGCTGATTTGCCTCCGGCCGCGGTTGCCCATAAAGTGAAGGCACACCGACGCGGGGTGGAGCAGTTCGGTAGCTCGCTGGGCTCATAACCCAGAGGTCGCAGGTTCAAATCCTGCCCCCGCTACCAGGCCAGAGGCCCCTTCCGATCATGGAAGGGGCCTTTTGCTTGCCGTTTGTACACGGATTTGTGCACGGCGGTTCACGCGGCAGCGTCCTTGCCCGCCTCGTCGCTCTCGTCCTGTGTGATCTCTGTCGAGGCGAGCGCGCCGCCGATGATCAGCTCGGCCAGCGTGTTCGCGACCTGGCGGTCTGCCTCCAGGTCGGTCTGCACGTACTGCTTCATGGTGAAGGCCACGTCCGCGTGGCCGATCGCGCTGGCTGAGCGCCTTCCAGTCGATCTTCGCATCCCGGCCAGCCGTCGCGTAGCTGTGCCGGACGTCGTGCAGGTCGATCTCGGGCAGCCCGGCCGCCGCCGCGAGCCGCTTGAACCGGCGGGTGATCGTGTCGGGGTGCGGGGGCTTGCCGTTCTCCCAGCAGAACAGCACCCCGTGATCGTGAGTAGTCCGGCCCGAACTCGCGCCGCTCCTGGTCGAGCATCTCGACGTGCACCCGGAGCGCGGCGAGGGTGAACGGGTCGAGCGCCAGGACGTGCTGCGCGTTCTCGGTCTTGCCGTCCGACTCGATGACCTTGCCGTCCACCACGACGCGGGTGGTCTCGATGGTGAGCGTTCCGGCGTCCAGGTCGAGCAGATCACGGCGAGCGCCCGCCAGCTCGCAGCGCCGCATGCCCGAGGTGGCTTCGAGCACCCACAGCGCGAAGAACCGGTCAGACCGGGTGCGTTGCAGGAACGTCTGGAGCTGGGCGACGTTCCAGACCTTGCGGCCCTTGCGCGGGACGCGGGGCGGATGCGCGTCATTGACGAAATTCCGTTTTGCCCATCCCCAGACCGCGAAGTCCTCCCAGGCCCGGTGCAGCATGCGGTGCGTGTTGACGACCGTCTTGGGCTCCAGGCCCGGCGGCAGCTTGTTCCGTGACGCTTCGGCGGCCTTCCCGGCCGCGTGCCGGCTTGGCTTCCGCGCCTCGATCGGCTGGCCGATGACCGGATCGTTCTCCGCGTGCCTGCGGTAGCACCGGACGGTGCTGTCACGGTGGGGGAGGCAGGGGAGCAGCTTGCCGTCCGGCGTGAGCCGCCGGATATGAACGGCCCGGGTCGCTGCCTTCTTCCGTCGGCTTGGCCTTGACCCGTCCCTCGGCCAGCAGCTTCGCATACAGCGCGTCGCAGACCGCGCCGTCGATGTCCTGCACGTCGCGCTGCCCGATGTAGGGGATCACGTAGTACGCGGCGTAATTCCGCCAGTTCTGCACCATGGACGGCTTGATCGAATGCTCAATCCGGGTCAGCCATTCCTCCAGCGCGTCCGCCACCTTGCGCCGGGACGAGCTGACCGCCCGGCCCTTCTCGTAGTCGGCTATCGCGGCCCGGCATGCTTTCGATGCCTCACGCTCCGTCTTGTACCCGCTTCCGTTTACCTGTCGGCGCTTGCCGGTCAGCGGGTCAGGCTCGATGTCGAACAGGTAATACCAGATCTTGCCCCGCTTGTAGACGTGCCCTTTCATGCTGCCTCGCTCTCGGTCTCGATGAACTCGCGCAGCCTGGCCGACACGACGTAGATGCGACGGCCAAGCCTCTTGGTCGGAAGGTCACCCGCGCTCGCGAAGCGGTAGGCCGCCGCCCGGCTGATGCCGAGCAGCTCTGCCGCTTTCGGGACGGGAATCAGGAGCGGGAGCCCGGCAAACGGGTCATCGGTGCGCGGGTTCCCGTGGGGCGGCGCTCATGCCGCCCGCCCAGTTGCCGAAAGTTCCGGGGCGGCCTGGCCGCTGGCTCTTGCCCTGGCCTGGGTCGAGTGCGGCGTGCCAGCGTTGGCGGTCGGCGACGACGTGCAGGAGCCGTTGGGCGTTGGGCATGTGGTCGGGGTCGCCGGGGGTGACGGGTTCCCAGGTGTAGCGGGCCGGGTCGGTGGCCGGGAGCCCGAGGGTGGTCATGAGCCAGTGGCGCCGGTCGGCGCGGTGGTCGGCGAGGGTCTTGCCGGACCATTTGCGGGAGACCAGGACGCGGCGCCCGGCGTAGCCGAGGTGTTCGCGGCGGTGGGCTTTGCCCTTGCAGTGCCCGGGCCGCAGGCCCGGCCGGGGGTTCTTGGGCTGGACGCCGTAGCGCAGCCAGTTCGCGCAGGTCGGCGAGCACGGCTCGTACCGCAGCGCGTCGGCCAGCCGTTCGGCGTGCTCGTGCTGGGCGGGGGTGCGGGCTTGGTGGCAGTCGGCGACGTGCTTGGTCAGGTACTTGGTGAGGTAGCCGATGCACCGGTTGGCGTCGCGGCTTCCGGCGATGACGCCCTGGGCGTCGAACCGCTCGCCGAACCGGGCCACATGCTGCGGCTCGTCGTCCGGGCCGATGGCGTCGAGGGCCTGGTCCCAGGTGGGCAGGACTTCGCCGGTCGCGGGGTCGAGGTAGTTGCCGCTGGCCTCGTGCCAGACCGGCAGGCTGGCGTCGTCGTGCTTGACCGTGTCGGTGGGTGGCCACCAGACCTGGTGGTAGGTGGCGGCGAGGACCTGGCGCAGCTCGGTGCGGGACAGGGTGCCGCGCATGGCGATGTGGATGTGCGGGGCGAGGCGCCGTTGCGGTTCGACGGCGGCGAAGTACTGGACGTCGTGGCCGAGGAAGCGGCGCAGGTTCTGGATGAACCGGTCGAACAGCGCCGCGAAGTGCAGCGCATCCCGCGCCGCCCGCTGGTAGTCGTAGCGGGCCGGGTCGGCCGGGGTGCCGTCGCTTCCCACGCGCCCGTAGCCCGGGCAGGTGAGGGTGATGAACATCGACGGCCGGAACGTCTTCCCGTCCGCCGGCTTCGTAGGTCTTGCCGATGGTCCGCGGGGTGATCTTCCGGCGGGGCAGGTCCGGGGTGTCCTGGCGGCGCCGGGTGGAGCGGTGACGGCGGACCGGCCGGGCGGGCAGCACGTTGCCGCGCATCCCGGACCGGGTGATCTGCTCGTCCAGGTCCCCGATCGCCGCGTCGTCCTCGGCGGTGTCCTCGCCGCTGGCGTCGGCCTGGTCGCGGTCACGCTGGGCGTCGGCGCGCAGTTCGACCCACATGCGCTGTTCGTCGTCGGGGTCGTCGGCCTGGACGATGGGCTCGTGGTCGAGGTGCCAGCCTTCCCGGCACTGCGCCGCGCGCAGGGTCTTGGCCCGTTCGGCGCAGGAGGGGCAGACCGAGGCGAGGGTGTGCCCGCAGGGGACGAGCACGGGTTCGGTGCTGGCCGGTTGCCAGGTCGGTGCGGCGCAGCTGGACCGGCCGGACGCACCCGCCGTGCGAGATGGCCAGCTCGCGCACCACGTCCCGGGCCAGCGGCATGGCCAGCCGCTGCGCTCTGGTGCCAGGTTGTGTCATTCAGCCTCCAGGTCATCGTCGGAGTCGGGGTCGTCCGGGTCGGGGTCGGTGAGGTGCCAGCGGGTGCGGTAGCCGCAGCCGGGGCAGTCCAGGACCAGGAACCGGTCGCTGGTGCTGGTGTCGAGCAGCGGGCCGCCGCAGTCGGGGCAGTCGTCGGGGGCGAGCCATCCGGTGATCAATCCGCCACCACCTCGCGGCCATGTCGTGGATGTCGGTGTCGGTGACGAACCCGGCCCGCACCCGCACCGGGTCAGGGCTGGTTTCCAGCCGCACATAGCCGACCCCCGCGCCGGTCGCCGGGTCAGCGGAGATCTCCTCGCAGAGGGCGCCGCGGTCGTGCGCGCCGTCGCCGAGCACCAGGTCCGCCTGCGTGGGCTCGTCGAGGCGCAGGGCGATCTTGTCGGGGAACAGGTTGCGGATGTTCAGGACCTCTTTGCGCGGGTCCTGCAACGCGGCGACGACGCAGTAGCCGACCGCGCGGCCCTGGGTGGTGAGGGTGGCCAGGGCGGCGAGGATGCGTTCACGGAGCTTGCGGTCGGCCTGGTAGGCGGTCAGGAACGCGACCTCATCGACCAGCACCACCACGAACGGGAACTCAGTGGTCGGGGTGTGGTCGCGCTGGCGTCCGGCGAACCGGGCGGCCCGGTTTTGCATGTCGGCGACGTCGGCCTCGAGCAGGTCGGCGATGTCGGCGGGGTCGGCGGCGTAGGTGCCGTGGCGTTCGAACAGGGGGCGGCCGAACGCGAGTTCCATCAGCTTCGGGTCACACGCATGCACCACGGCGAGCCCGGCCAGCATGGCCGGGAGCATCGCCCGGACCAGTCCCCAGATGTAGGAGCCCTTGCCCGCACCAGTCGCCCCGGCGATGAGCAGGTGGGTGCCGTGCAGCCGGATCGTGAACGGGCTAGCCGTCCTCGCACCGGCCGACCGGCAGCGCCCGCAGATCCGAGGCAGCCGGGATGGGCAGGGCCGGGATGACCGCCGCCAGGGCGTCCCGGCGGACCAGTTCCAGCACTGCCATCCCGGGCGCGGCGGTGCGGATCCGGCAGGACAGCACCCCGAACCCGTGCGCCAGCTCGCTGGCCCGGTCAGCGAACAGCTTCGGCGACTGCCCCGACACCAGGCGGACGGTCACCAGGTCCGCGCACGGACCGGCCTGGACCTTGCCCAGCACCGGCAGGGTGACCCGGCCCCGGTACATGGGGGCGAGCCCGGCGATGGTCATGACGGGCTGCCAGCGGCGCCGGTAACACCACCACCGCCACCGCGACTTCGCCGGGACGGAGACGAGCCGGGCGTACCAGTCCGGCCGGGCCAGGCGGAGCGTCACCAGCGCCGCGATGGTGACGTTGGCCAGGACCACGACACCCGGCCAGCCCGCCTTCGCCCAGGTCGTGACCACGATCCCGGCGGCCGACATCCAGCAGCGGGTGGCGGATCAGGAACCAGACCACCCGGATCAGCAGGCGGACGAGCTGGACGAGCCAGATGACCCATTCGGGGGTGCGGTGCACCGGGGACCGCCACACCGGGGCGGTGAACGGGTCGGCGTTGTCTACCTGGGCGTACTGCTCGCCAGGGACATGGTCGCGCATACGCTGGTCACCTCTTTTCCTTGCCAGGCCAGTGAGGGGAGAGACCAGGGACGGCCGGAAGGTGCAAGCTCCCGGCCGTCCCGCCCTTGGCCGATCACGCCGCGGTTGGCCCGAAGCTGTCGGCCTGCTGGTGCTCGCGCAGCCGCTCGATCTCCGCCGCGTACTCCGCGGCCTGGTCGGCCAGCCGCCGCGCGATCACCACGTCCTCGGCGGTGACCGTCTCGGCTGGCGGGCTGATCGACACCGACACCTCGCCGTGCGCGATGTGCAGGTGCGGCCTGCCCTCGTCGGTGCCGGGCACGGTGATCCAGGCGTGCTCGTCGAGGTAGAAGGCCACCCCGATCCGGGGGCGCTCGCCCGGCCGCGCGCTGATCGTCGTGTAGGTGTAGCCGTCGCTCATGCCGCCGTCTCCTTTCCGTCCGTGGCGCTGCGGCCAGCGCGGGCAGCGGCGCGGACGCCGAGGGCTTTGAGGGAGTAGGCCAGCCGCCCGGCCTGGTTGACGTACGGGGTGATCGTCAGGCTGGCGAACTCCACCGGGACGAACGGCATCCCCGGATGCGGCGCGGGCAGCACCGGCTGGTCGGCCGCCGCGACCTTGACCCGCAGCGACTTCACCCGCGCTTCCGGGTCACCGTCGATCACCTCGGCTGCCCACATCGGCAGGCCGGTCGCCTTGTCCTTGGACTGCACGAACCGGCCGTCCTTCGATGCGTCGAAATCCCGGACCGGCTCGAACGGTCCCGCCGCGAACACACCGCGGGGGAACACCGTCGCGAACTCGACCGGGATCGGGCCTTGCACTGCCATGAATCCTCCGACTGGTTGGATACTTGATTGCTTGGATATCCAAGCTGAGATCCAGATTAGGGACGCCAACTTGGTTGGTCAAGTAATCAGCCGATGGGTGACTATGTCCTAGCCGACTGGATAGGCGTCTTCCAGCTCGTGCAGGGTCCCCGGCATCGCCACATCCAGCGCGAACAGCGGAGACCCCGGACGCATCACGGGCCGACACATACAGAGCCAGGACCGGCGCCGCCTTGGTGATGCCGAGCAGCTTGACCTCATGCGGGGCAGGGTGGCGGGCGGTGACCTGCTCGACCACGTGATCCACCCGGACGCCCTTACGCCGGGCCAGGTGAGCCCGGACCCCGCCGTGCAGCGGAGCCTCGTCCGCGAGGCTGGTGCCCTCGGCCAGGTCGCGGGGGAACCACCACGTGACCACCTCGGACGGGTCGCCGTCCTGGCGGATCAGCCGCCTGCGGCACAGCACCTCCTGGCCCTCCGGCAAGCCGAGCAGCGCCGCGATCCTCGGGGGTGGCACGGCCAGGCCGACGGACACCAGCTCGCCAGGCTCGCGGGACTCGTCCCGGTCCAGCTCCGCCGGCTCCCCGGCGTGCCGAAGTGACCTCGGCCAGGGCCGGACGGCCGCGGACGAAACTGCCCTTGCCCTGCTGGGTCTCGATCCAGCCCTCTTGCCGCAGCACCCGCAGCGCCCGCACGACGGTCGGCCGGGCGATCCCGAACTCTCCCGAGAGCTGGTGCTCGCTGGGCATCAGCGACCCGGGCGGGTACTCGCCGTTCTCGATCCGCCGTTGCAGCTCGGCGATCACCTGCGCGTATTTGGGTGGCGTGTATTCATAGGGCATGGCGGGCGCCTTACTCGGGCTGTCCAGTGCTCAGGCACTTGTCTGCCCAAGCAGACTAGCGCGAGACCAGCCAGGCTGTCACGCCTCGTGCCGGTCCGTGCTGCCCGGTGACAGCGGTCTGCCGCCCTGGTGAGTGGCCCCGGTGGCACGTGAGAGCACTGCCATCGTGGCGTGCGCCGCTTCCAGGTATCCCGCGATCAGCGCCACGTCGCAGGCGTGCTCGTCACACCGGGCGCCGCCCGCGACCGGCTCGCATCGCGGGCAGGGTGCCATCAGGCGTGCCAGCCGGAAGTTGACCGCATCTTCCAGGGCTTGCAGTTCCCGGTACCGGTGCCGTTCGGGAACCGCGAACCGCAGCGACCGGGCACCAGCGGCCGCGCTCATGGGCAGTGCACCTCGAACCAGACGACACGGCCCAGTTCATCGCCCGCATGGCCCCACTTGGCCGCCAGGGTGTCCACGATCCGCAAGCCCCGCCCGCCGGTCAGCGCGTCCGCCGGGCCGTCATCGGCGAGCCGCGGTTCGGACGCGCCGCCCTGGTCGCCGATCTCCACCCGCACCGAGCCGCCGGTCACCCAGACCGCGACCTCGAACGCGCCGCCGTCCCCGGAGGCGGTGTGCTTGACCGCGTTGGACGCGACCTCGCTCACCAGGACCAGCACATCATCCAGCGCCGGGGAAGCCGTCACCGATCACGCCCGCCACGAAGCGCCGCGCCTGGCTCACCGCAGAGGCGGTCCCGGGGAACCACAACTGCGCGGGCATGGCCGCTGCCGGTTCACCGCGCATGGCCGGAGCCATCACAATCGGCGCAGGTGACCCGGGCCGGTTGCACCGTCCCGCGCATCAGCGTGCCGCGGACCAGCACCCGGCGGGAGCGCCGCAGTTTCCAGCCGCGTCCCCCGCACCCGGGGCAGGCAGGTGAATCATCCTCACGTCGTGCCATGCGGCCCACGATCGGGCCTGGCAGCTTGGTAACCCATCCCACGGCGAGTTACCACCGTGGTAAGCCACGGAAGGTAACGTGGCATGCGCAACTGCGGATCATCCGGCGCGACCTGGATGAGGCAGGCGATCCGATGCGGGACAGCGCGTTCGGCCCCATAGCCTTACCGGACTCCTTCTGGCACCGGCCAGACGTGTCCGCCGCCCTGGCCAGCAAGGACATGGGCGAGCTGTTCAGCCTGCTGCACCACAAAGCCGGGATCACCCAGACCCGGATCGCCACCGCCACCGGCCTCACGCAAGGCCGGGTCAGCGCCATCATCCGCGGCAAGCAGCGAGGTCTGGACCCTGGCCGTCTACACCAGGATCGCCGACGGCCTGAACATGCCCGAACAGGGCCGCATCCTCCTCGGCGTCGCCACCGAGCCATCAGCCGCACCGCCTGGCCACGAGCCGATGCCTTCCGAGGGCAGGAAGCAGCAGCGCGAGCTGCTGCGGCAGATCGCCAGCGCCCGCAACATCGACGCCTCGATCATCCAGATCCTCCAGGAGGAAACCAACACCATCCGGCTGCTGGACCGCAGGCTCGGCGCGCCAGCCGTCGCGGCCAAGCTCGAAGCCCACATCACCCACGTCGCCATCAGCCTGCGCCACTCCCTGGACCCCGGCAGGCGCCAGCACCTCGCCGCCGTCCTGGCCGACGCTGCCGCCCTGGCCGGATGGCAGGCCATCGACATGGGCCGCCTGCCCGCCGCCTGGCGGCACTTCGAGACCGCCACCTCCGCCGCCCGCGAAGCCGACGACAACTGCCTGCTCGCGTTCGCCGCCGGGGAACAGGCCTACGTGCTCATGGACCTCGGCCAGCCCGCCGAAGGCCTGGACAAAGTCCGCGCCGTCTACGACCAGACCCACGCCGCCATCCCTCATCAGGTGCGCGGATGGCTCCGCGCCGCCGAAGGCGAAATGGCCGCCGCAGTCGGCCGGAACGGGGACTGCCACCGTGCGCTCGACCAGGCCAGCACCGAACTCGACCACGGCCCCAGCGGCGAAGACCTGCCCTACCTGGCGCTCAACAGCGCGCACCTGGCCCGCTGGCGGGGCAACTGCCTCGTCCACTTCGGCGACCCGTCCACCATCACCGACCTGACCACCGCCCTGGCCGGGATGGACGCCAGCTTCACCCGCGCCGAGGCAGGCCTGCGCTGTGACCTCGCCGCCGCGCTGCACGTCACCGGCGAACGCGAGGAAGCCCGCCGCCACCTGGCCCGGGCCGCAGAGCTGGCCCAGCTCACCGGCTCAGCCCGCCAGCGCCGCCGCATCGCCGACCTGGCCAAGCGCCTCGGCCACGCCGCCTAACTGCCAGCCTTCCGCGCCAGCAGCCTCAGCAGGCCGACCAGGCTCCCGGAGTTCCAGATCTGCCCCGACTCGATCAACCTGGGCACATCGGCCAGCGGAACCCATTCCATCCGCTCGACCTCGGTCGTCTCAGTCGGCTCGCCGATCTTCTCCGGGTCCCGGCCGACGAACACGAAGTGCTCGGAGTCCACCATGCCGACCATCGGCTGGAACGTGACCAGATGCTCAACCCGGCCAGCCCGGTAACCGGTCTCCTCCTCCAGCTCCCGCACGGCCGTCTCCGAGGGCTCCTCGCCCTCATCGATCAGCCCGCCCGCCAACTCCCAGCCCCACTTGTCCTGCACGAACCGATGCCGCCACAGCAACAGCACCCGGTCCTGGTCATCGACCAGGACCATCATCGCCGCCCGATGCAGCCGCACCACGTGATGCCAGAACCGCTCACCATCGGGCAGCTCGACATCGATCTGCCCGAGCCACACCCACGGGTTGTCGTAGATCGTCCGCTCACCGAACGTCCGCCACCGGCTCGACCCATCACGCGCATCAGTCACGCCACCGATCGCGCGCATCAGTCACGCCTACCGACGCTAGCCGCTCGGCAGGGGACAGGACACCCGGGACCGGCCGCCGAGTCCACCGCCCATGGCAGCGGCCTCATGCGGCTGAATCATCGTCTATGGGGACGATTACCAAAAAACCGGACAAGCTGATGTCACCTACGCGCTACCCGGCTGTGGCATCGGGGGAAATAAAAGCAATGGCGATTGCACTAGCTATCTCGCGCTGGGCGGACCATTCTCCACGTGCGCCAACAGTCGGAGAACGGCCCGGAAGAGAAGGGTCGCGAGGGTGTCCATAGAGCCAAAAATTGGCTAGAACGTAGCACGAGGGTTGAGTTTTCATACACTGCTTATGACAACATCCCAAGTGTTGACTTGCTGACATTCGATTGTCCGGGTGGGGGATCGGCTAGTTTCGACATAGGTGGGATCTTCCGGGAGAAGAAGAACTCAGCAAGAAGTCGTTTCTCGCCGAAGTCAAGAACGATGGACCGAAGTCTGACCAGCACCCGGAATTTAAGAAACTCCTAGCGCTTCGTCACATTGCATATAGAGCTAAACCGACTTACTGTGATAGGCTAATTTGGATATCGTGGTGTCCTTTCAGATCCGACAGATGGGACGAGCTAACAAGTATTAATGAGGTAATCGAAGCAATCATAGGGGAGCGGAGAAGGTTTTTGGTCCTGACGTAACTCCAGAGGAAGCTCGAAGCAGCATCGATATGTGGAGCCGCAGCGGACCGAAAGACTTTCGTTAATAGTCCTATCCGAAGCTCACGAGACGCTCGTCATTACCCATGTCATTATTCGGAGATTGTGAAGATAATAGCAAGGGAGGCCCGACCCTAGTGGACGGTCAGCTAACCGAGCGAATACGTGCGTCATTTGCGGTTGATAATCCAGCGGACGCTGTTGACAATGTCAAAACGGCTATAACGGACTACCTTCGGCAGGCCGACCCTGCTGTCACGATTCAACGAACAAGCTATTTCAATCATTCGTTCGCGCCGGACCTCGTGCTCATGTGGCCACGGGACAATATCGACCTATATGTTTATTGCGTACAAACAACGATCCCGCGTGGCTAAAAGACGATATCGAAAATATCGGCGTGCGGCATCCGTTGATGATGACACTTTCTGCCGGACAGCAAGATGGCCCGATGCAGGAGGTTGCTTCCTTAGCCAAACGCGAAAATACCTTAATAACTGAGCCGGGAACCCTGGAAGCCCTAACTCAGGCTAAGCGCGACAAACCTGTCGTCGGTCTTCTTGGTTCCGCTTTGCTGCAAGGTGGCAGAGGTGTAATCAGTGAGGCATCTGTCGGAAATGTTGTCAGCACAACGTCTAGCGGCTTTGAGGCAGCCCAAGCAGTTAGTAAACAACCAACCCAAGAGGCGGCTGTACTCCTAAACGATATTCTGGACCACCGCCAGTCGGAACGCTTGACACGTATTCTTCGCTTCTTCTGGGAGGGACATGGTGGGGCTGCATCTGACTTTCCAGTCGCTAGTGATGTAGCAGCTCAGCTGACGGGTACAGATCTAAGGTACCTCCTCGATGGTATTGACTCTAACGATGAAGCGCTCTGGCGCAGAATGGGCCGGAGTCTCAGCCTTGACCTACTTACCCGTATCCCGCCAAACGATTTGCCGGACGCCTTCCAGAAGCTCGTAACGGCTAATGCCGGAAGCTTGTCCGCAAAGGCCGTCCGGGTAGCCAAAACCGAAGTAAGACTCGGCGATCCTGATGATGTCTTCGAATGGTTTTTGAGTGGTGGAAACCTAGCGCTTCGTGGCAGTAACTTCACAGCGTACATCGCCGCCACATCTGTCGAAAGTCTTCCGACCGTGCCTCTACTAGATGGTCCGTCAATCTCCACGCTCCGAGAGCGAGCTCAGTCACAGAGTCTGAATGTAGGCGTGGTTAGACGGACAATCGGAACGCCGCTCTCACATACGAGTCGATTTCCGAAGTCCAACCTAAGCAGTGACGAAGATCTCGTGAACGTGTCCGGAGCGTTGGGACTTGCTACCCGTGTGGCCGAGGCTACGGTGATTCTTGACGGCAGGCGGCTCATATGTGACTTCGAGGAAAGTACTGCAAAGGGCCACACTAATGCCACGTTCCCTGTAAGTGACCTCGTCAGAGTTGCGATTCCGCTAATGCAATCAGTAGATGAATCAACCCGCGAAAAACTCGTAGATCTGGGAACTCAACCAATTGTCGGACCAGATGGCGGGGAACAATTGGTAATCGATTTTGCCGGAGAATGAAAGACGAAGGGGAAATCGAGGAAACGGATCGGCGCTAGACGCGATTCACAATTTCTGTGGAAAAGGCAACGCTGCAACAGTCGCTGACCCCGGTGAACGCTGTGGGATAAGTGTGATCCGTCAACTGATGTGCTACACATGTCTGCCAACTGAAGTGCGACGGGTCTAGAAGCGCCATCCGGGTGGCGTCGAAGACTGTTTGCGCCTCGCGATCGATCTTCCAATCAGCCAACGCCGTCTGCGGTCATTCCAGAGTCTCGACGGTACCTACGTGTCGCTCAAGTCGCTCCCGGGCCGGGCGGTACCCCGCGTACGTTGCCAGGTACGGGTTGGTGCGTGGAGGAGGACGTGACTATGGATTCATCCGCTCGGCGCCGTCGCTCCGGGAGAGCGTGGTTGTCATCGGTCCGTTGGCCAGTGGTGGCGAGGCTCCTTGTCGGCGTCGTCGGGTTGGCGCTGCTGGTTCTCGGTGCTGAAAGGGCCGCGGCAGTCGCCGCAGGCGCCCGTGCCCTGATCTTGGTTGTTGCGGGCGCGATCCTTCTAATCTGTGCCTTTGTCCTGGACAGGGTCGGGCGTGTCTCTGTGAGCACCACCAGCGTGGACCTGTGGCTCACGACTCAGGTCAGCGATCGAGGCGCGCCGGAAGCCGCTGCGATCTTGCAGCGAACCAGGCTGGGCAGCTTCGCTGAGTCGTATGCGCTGGTTCACGATGAGTTGACCGTTCCGGAGTACATCCGGCGAGGCTTCACTTGCAGGACCTGCTAGTAGAGCGGTCGGCAAGCGTTGCTAAGCAGGAAAGATTTGACCCTCAAGAGGTAAGAAGCCTCTTTGATAATGGTTCGGTCTTTGTGAGGGTCCTGGTCCTTGGGCTGATGCAGGGTGACAGGTCACTTGCCGACGCGGACACGATCGTCTCGGCGGTGAGCCGCGGCAGGTCTAGGAATGAGCAATTTCAAGCCATGAAGCTCGCCAAACTCTGCTGGCATGGCCTAGCTCCCCGGGACAGGAAGGAAATACAAGCCGCCATTCGTCAAGCGGACTTCGGAACTGAGGGCGACAGGCGGAAGCTAGCACAGGAAGTGCTCAGCCTGTCAATTGATCAACCAATGTACGCTCAGGATTGAGTTTTTACTGAGTACCAATCACGCCGCGCAGAGACTGTGGGATGGATCGGATCGAATCGGTGGCATGCTCACCCGATTCCCTGGCAACCTCCAAGCCACAGGCAGGCACCGGGGACCACTACGCGGCAGTCCCAGCTCGCGCACCCCAATGGTTCGGCTGATTCAGCCAATTGGTGGCTGTCGCGGTGGGGTAGATGCTGGCGTAGCAAGGAGCTGAGTGAGGTCTTGGTAAGCCAGCATGAGTCAGCCGTAGAGCCTGCTTACTGATCACGTCCCAGGTTCGTCCGGGCTGCAGGGCGGCCGTGAGTAGCACCAGGAAAGTCCGCTCTGGCTTGCGGTGGCTCAAGGGGGCAGGCAAGGTGTGGTTCTCTTCCAGCATCACGCCGATGCAGCGGGCGGGCTCTTCTATCACGATCCGCGCTCGGATGTCGCAGATCAGTTGGCGGCGAATGTCGGCATCACTCGACGGTGGACACGCCATGGGATAAGGCCCTGCCGAATTGAGCCTTACTTGGATCAAGGCGGCGCCGCGCGCGGCGCCGCTGGCCCGGCGTCAGCGCCGGCTCAGCCTTGGGGAGGCCCGCCCGTCGCACGCCGGGCCGCACCCATATGGCGCGCTGATCGAGACGCTCAGTAGGCAAGACGCATGGGACCCATACGCAGCCAGCTTTCTCGCCGCCCGATTATCCAGCTTGCAGCCACCGCGGCGTCTAGTGCGCACTCAGGCCCGGCGCACGCGATCGGCTACACCGCCTCCAAAGGGCCGCCCTAGACCCGGCGGCCCGCTCACACGGGCAGGCAGCTATGAGGAAGAAGGCATAAAAGGATCAGTCACCCGGGTGCCCGGTACGTGCCGACACTGCCCACCACCGGCAGCCCAGGATCGTCCAAGGCCGCTACGTGCCGACAGACGGCAACCGTGTCACGCGCGGTCAGGCAGCGATCGAAGTATCGAGTTGTAGCCAACGGATGATCTGGACACGCTATTTCAGTTGTTGCCGTGCTCGTCGAGAACGAACAGGTAAGAGAGACAAATCAAAGTACCGAGATCAATGTGCGGATTCTGGTCGATGTGTGGGTTAACGTCAACATGTGTATCTACGTGCGCGTCAGCATGTAGCTCTCGCCATCAGGAAACGTGTACCCCCCGCCCGTAGATATCCTGGCCACCGTGCCCGCAGGGGGAACTACAGACAGACCATATTTGGTGAATACGGCATTCGGATTCTCAGCAAGTTCCTTCCGCAGATGGGGTACTTTGAGATCAGCACGGAGCTTTATGAGGCTCTATTTGGCTTAAGAGGAGGATGTTTCGTCCGGGTTCGGGTTTGCGTTTTGGCATGACGGCTTCTCCTTGTGGATTATGGTGGCACTCTATTAATACCAACGTTCGCTGTAGCACCAAAGCGGAAAGTCGAGTCTACGCATGGCTGTCCATAAGAAATGTTTCTGTCCTCGCGACCCAGTTCCAAGTTGGCCATCGAGCAAATCTTGGAAAGTGTCAGATGAGATCGCGAGTCTTTGGAATAGTCGCGGATACATCTTCTCATAAAAAGAACAAAGAGGATCCTTGGATGCAATTGCGCCATGATCCTTGAAGGCATTTACAGCGCAACCGCCCTCACAGAAGTGTCGCCACGGGCACGACGATGTACTCGACATGTCATCGACTCGCCTGCGAGCGATGGCACTCACAGCCTCGTTACGGGCACCGAGAGCAACAAATCCGCCAGCACGCTCGGCATCAGCGAGGGACCCAAGCTCCATGACTCAATGGCAGTGGAGTGCGCACAAGGGAAAAGGTCTCCCCTCGAGTGACAACGAAAAGGTCTGACCCGACCCGCAGTTGCTCTCATGCATGGATATTCATGAACACGGAAGACGATGTTTTTGATGCACTCTGCCAGATTTGCCTCCCTCAACTTGATTCGATACTGAAGTGCGGGATCTACAAAAGCATCCAAGAACTCGAAGTATTGTTCCCACTGATTCCAACTGTATTCCAGGATATCTGCATCACCAATCAGGTTTACTGGATTTATTTTTACGCTCCGAGCGCCGATCTCAGAGAAGAAACGAACCATTCTTTCTGGATGCCTGGCGTTATGACGCGTGAGAACTGTAATCATTCCAAATGGAATTCCGTTATCCCGCAAAAGCGAGATTCCTCTCATTACTTGATCGAAGGATCCCTTGCCGTTTGCACGCGGACAAGCGGCATGTGAAGATCGGCCGGACCATCGATGCTAACACCAACAGAAATTTTGTGTGCCTTCAGAAAGTCTACAACCTTTGGCGAAACAGTGCTCCCATTGGTCTGGGTGTAAAGTTGAACATCCCTCCCAAGCTCTAGGCTTTTTTGTTCAATGTAAAGCACGAGGTCACAAAAGAGTCCAAAGTTCACAAAGGGCTCACCACCGGCAAGCTCAATTGCCAAAGGCAAATCGGGGGGAAGCAGGAACGCTTGGTCCACCGCCCGGCGTGCCAGGTTGGGATCCAGGTGCGGCATATCGGAGCCCGCCTGCGCAGAGCAGTACTTACAACCTAGGGTGCATTTTAGTCACGAAAATTTCGACCAGATTAGTATCGTGATGAGAGGTCATTTTTGAGGAGATCTGGCTGTATGCCAGGCCTGTGTCAATACGAAGAAGTCCACGCTGGTACAACCGCGCTATAAATTTGCGTACGTCCGACTCGGCAGTCACTGACAAACCTCTGGACAGTCCAGACAATGTCTGAGGCCTAATAAGGCCAGAGGCTACCTGGCATTCATTGGCCTCCAGCAATGCCCAAGACTCAGTTGCCGTAACCAAAGCCAAGCTCATTCCGTTCGCACACGGCTCGATCACCGCTGGCTCTAGTGCGCAAACGCTATCGTCACATAGCTCCGGATCAATAATGGTCGATGGTACAGACCCGCTTGCGAGCCCGATCTCAAGGGCCTCCCACTGGGCTTCGTCACTGTCGATATAGAGCACGTGCGCCCCCTCTCAGGCCGGGCCCAGAGCCCGTGCCTGACCAGGAAAAATAGATGGGGCGATGTGCACTATGGATGCGATTGCATATCCCCCATGCAGAGTCTTTACCACCTCTTTGCAATCATGTCATGTCTCGCTCACCTGCGGAGCCTGCCGCCAGCGACTCGGTGTCGGCAACTCGCGATGTGGCCCTGCGAGATTTCCTCGTCCGGCACGTTAAACCAGGCGCGACGGACCGGTGACCATCCATCTACGAGCAGACGGTGGCGACCAGCTGGACCAAGCCAGTGCCCTGTGAGCAGCAGCAATTCAGGCAGCAGCGCCAACGCACGACCTCGGATCAGCGCAGATCAGCCTGAACATGCCCAATCCCCTGCTCAGGCCAAAGAACCGGACGGTCCCAGACGGCCTCGACGGTCAACGAGTCCGCCTTTTAATCCTCGGGTCCAGTCGTGCCCGCTGCATGTCTGAAGAGGCGGCGAAGCCCGGAGGCTCACGGTCACTCTTGGTGACTGCTGCGAAAGGATCAGGTAACCGTCCTCCTCGGCTGGACATGATCTTGGCCGAGCCCGCCGTGTCAAGGCCATGCGGCTTCGCCGTCGCTTCGCGAGCCTGACACGGCGGCCACGGTCAAGTGCGGGCAGCTAAGAGCCCGCTTGAAAACTCAGGCGGCTCGTGGCTGGGCGTCGGCGGGCTGGCGGGCGAGGCGGCGGGTCATCACGATGATCATGGCCCAGTAGACGTAGGTCTCGTGCCGGGCGGGCAGCCGCTCATAGTCGCGGACGGTTCTGCGGTGGCGGGTGATCCACGACAGTGTCCGTTCTACGACCCACCGGCGGGGCAGCACTTTGAAGGTGTGCAGGTCATCGGGCCGCCGGACGATTTCCAGGGT
The DNA here is from genome assembly GCA_963829725.1 of uncultured Actinomycetes bacterium. Lineage (GTDB taxonomy): Bacteria > Actinomycetota > Actinomycetes > Streptosporangiales > Streptosporangiaceae > RYN-230. Next base: position 313,045 of record CAWHJW010000011.1, read on the forward strand.
CAGGCGGAGGGCGGTTTTGGCCCAGGTGACGAGCTTGCCGGCGTAGCCGCCGTCTGCCCAGGCCAGCCTGATGGAGGGAAAGGCGCGGCGGAGGTTCCACAGCAGCGGTTTCGCGGCGTCGCGGTCCTGGACGGACGCGGCGGTGACCAGCACCGCCAGCAGCAGGCCGCCGGTGTTGACGGCGATATGCCGCTTGGTCCCGTTGATTTTCTTCCCGGCGTCGTAGCCGCGGCGGGCGCGGGAGATCATCTCCGAGCCCTTCACCGACTGGGAATCGATGATCGCCGCAGTCGGGGCCGCCTTCCGCCCGGCGGCCAGCCGGATGCGCTCGCGCAGGTCATCATGCATCCGCGCGGTGCTGCCGTCCGCCTGCCACTTGCCGCCCAGTAGTACACGGTCCAGGCGGGCGGGAAGTCCGCCGGCAGCGCCCGCCACACCGGGCCGTTATGGGTGAGGTAGCGGATCGCGTCGACGATGTCGCGCATGCAGTACCGGGCGGGGCGGCCACCCCGCCCGGCCAGCCACGCCGGGGCGGGCAGTAACGGCTCGCAGACCGCCCATTCCGCGTCGGTCATGTCCGAGGGATAGCGGCGGGCGCGGGTGCTGCGGGAGACCCCGCCCGGGCAGCACCGGCACGCCAACCGCCTGCGGCCGGGCCTGGGTGGACATCGTCATCGGCGGCAAGGTAGAACGGCACGCAAGGCTCCTGGCATCGCGCTGGCTTCGACACCCATGCGATTACCAGGAGCCTCTTACGTCACATCAGCGACACGCCGCACCCCGTCCAGGAAGATCCAGATATGTCTGGCCTGCGGCCCGCCAGTTTTCAAGCGGGCTCTAAGAGGAGGAAGAGGGAGGAGAAGGGCACGAGGGCGCCCCGAACCGCACCAGGTCGGCGCATGATCGCCGGGCCATTAGCGGGCCATTAACCAGGGTGAACAGGGGGCAGCCACGGCTACTAGGGGCCAGCTAACCTGGCTGGTCAGCGCCCCTGGCAGCCGTAACCGCT
>CAWHJW010000012.1:0-254411 GCA_963829725.1 uncultured Actinomycetes bacterium
AGGACGCCGCCGAGACCTACCCGGACGCGATCTGGCCGGTCCAGGCGTAGCGGGCGCTACGCGGCCTGATCGGCGCCTGGGCACCGCCTGCCTTGCTGACGTCTGCTGTGATCCCCTGCTGACGCCGCGGACCCGCTGATCCTGGAGTTCCGCCGCGCGGTCCGCGCCGGGCTGGCCGCCGTCCCCCGCATCCCCGGCCTGAGGCACGCCTACCGCCCAGCACCCCGGCCGTGACCTGCTCGAATTCCGCTCCGAGACCGGCCACGAAGACGCCGTCCTCCGGTTCACAGCCGACACGGCGATCTGGCCGACGAATAACATCAGCGAGCGCGGAGTACGCCCCACGAAGACCCAGCAGAAGGTTTCCGGCCCGGCTGATGAGCGAAGACACCACCCAGGACCGGCTCGACATCCGAAGCTACATCGACACCGCCCGCAAACACGGACAGGGCGCCCTCACTGTCCTCCGCGCGATCTTCACCGGAAACCCCTGGCGGCCACCCGCGGCCGGGCCATCGCCCTGACCCCAGCGAGCAACCCGAACCACCTGACATCACCCACCGCGCACGGGGTGAATGCTTACCGCCCGCGAGCACTGGACAATCGAGGTGCGACATGAGGTCGCACTGTGTGAGCGAGAGAACTGTATGGAGGTCGATTGATCGGAGGTTAACCCCGGGCGAGTGCTCAAGCCCGTCCCCGCTCCCGGCATGCGCTTGGTAACGGCGGGGTGTGAAGCCCGGGAGAAAGCCCAAGGACCGGTGTTCCATCCACAGGTCACAGGCAAGGGGAAGACCGGAAAGGGCGAATAAAGTGAACCCCCGCAAGCCTCGTTACCCATAACTCCGGAAGATGGAAGAATACCGAAGAAAAGGACCCGCCGCTGGGAGGCGGCGGTGGTGGCCGGAGTTTAGATGTCGGCCATGGGAGCACCACGGTCCCGGGGTATAGAGGGCACCCGGCCCCGGTCGCATCTCAGCAGTGTGGAACATGGAAACCCCGTCGGTCCGGTGGGCTAGCCGCCGGTAGGCCGACCGTAAGGGAAGCGGATACCTGCGGCGGGAACAGGACGGCCAAAAAGCGAATGCCGGCAGCCGAAAGGCAGCAGGAAAGCGGGAGCGCGTGACTGAACCTCCGAGCGCGGTTGCTCCCGTATAACTGGCCGTATACCAGGCCGGGTGCCTGGGCCCGAAAGGGAGCTGACGTGAGCCGGGTGGCCCTTTGACGAATCAGAGCTAATGAAACGCCGGAACCATATGGGCAAGTTGGGCGCCGGGGTGCCGGACGCGACAGCCGTCATGGCTGACCTCGCGGCAAGTGGCAGCGCGGCGAACGGACCAGAGGACCTGCCCGACTGGGACGCCATCGACTGGCGGCACCAGGAGGAGCAGGTACGGCGCCTACAGCAACGGATCTTCAAGGCGGAGCAGGCAGGCAACCCGAAACAGGTTCGCAACCTGCAGAAACTGCTGCTGCGCAGCCGGGCTAACACGCTGGTCAGCGTGCGCCGGGTCACGCAGCACAACACCGGCCGCCACACCCCTGGCGTCGACAGGCAGGTCGCGCTGACCTCCGGGCCCGGGCGAGCCTGGCGATGCGGCTGCATCGCCAGGGCGGACCCGGCCAGGCGCTGCCGGTGCGGCGGGTGTACATACCAAAGAAAGGCGGAAAGAAACGCCCGCTCGGAATTCCGGTTATCGCTGACCGCGCCCAGCAACAGCGGGTGCGCAGCGCGCTGGAGCCGGAATGGGAAGCCCGGCTGGACCGAAACAGTACGGGTTCCGGCCGGGCCGCGGATGCCAGGACGTGATCGAGATGATCCACAAGGCCGCCGCGGCGAAAGACGCGAAACGGGCCTGGACACTGGACGCCGACCTGAAAGCCGCGTTCGAAAACTCGACCACTTCTACCTGCTGTCGCCTCGGGTCCTTCCCCGCCCGGGAACAGGTCCGCGCGTGGCTGAAAGCGGGGGTGGTCGAGAAAGGCCGGTACGCGCCGACCCAAAGGGCAACACCGCAGGGCGGCGTGCATCACGCCCCCAACGCAATAGATAATCCCGGCGATGGTCACCCTCCGTATCGGGTCCGGGGTCGTGCTGCCGGGCGCCCGGGCCGCCTGGCCGGGCGGGGATGCGGTGCCGGATGGTGATCTTCTCGGGGCCGATGAGGACGTCCTTGACGAGCAGCCGCAGCACCCGCTGGCGGTCTTCGACGGTGGCGGTGGCGGCGTTGCCGCGCAGCTGGGCGAGGAAGCCTTCCAGGTCGCCGGCGAGGGTGAGGTAGGCGTCCCGGTCGGCGGCCTGGGCGTCGAGGGCGTCGAGCTGGCCGCGCAGGTTCGCCTGGCGGGCGCGCAGGTGCGGCATCTTGGCGCGCAGCTCGTCGATGGTCAGGAGCTGCTCGGAGAATGCCTCGATCATGGCGGTGATCGAGGTGGCGGCCTTGGCCAGCTCGAGTTCGAGGCGGTTGCGCTGGCGGGTGGCCGGGTCGGCGGTGCGGGCGGCATCGAGCCGTTTGCTGATCTCAGCGCGGATCAGGGCCGGGTCGGCGAGCAGGGCGGTGATGTGGTCCCACACGACGGTATCGAGGTAGTCGGCGCGGACCGGCCGGTTGCCGCAGACCCGGCCGCCTTCGTAGCGGTAGTCATCGCTGCCCAGGCACCGGTAGTAGTAGATCTTCCGCCGGGCGGTGCGGGCCGAGGTGCGGTAGTAGCCGTATCCGCAGGCCGAGCAGGCGGCCAGGCCCTGCAGCAGGGACGGGACCTTGGTGTTGCGGGCGGCGAACCGCTTGTTGTCTTCCAGCCGCTGCTGCACCCGGGCGAAAGTGACCTCGTCCACGATGGCCGGGACCGGGATCTCCAGCCACTCTTCCCGCGGCCGGTCCACGGTCTTGACTGCCCGCGGCGTGGTCCGTCCTTGCAGCCGGGCGACCCGGTTCAGCCCTGGCGTCCCGCTGGTGGCCATGGTCTTGCCGAACACCGCGCGGCCGGCGTAGGCGGGGTTGCGGAGCATGGCCCAGACCACGCTGCGGTCCCAGCGGTTCTTGCCGGTCCGGGTGGGCACGCCCAGGCCGGTCAGCCAGCGGGCCAGGTCCGCGATGGCGGCGCCGTCGTCGGCGTAGCGGCGGAACATCTCCGCGACCAGCGCCGCCTCGTCCTCGAGGACCTCGTAGGCGGCGCCGGCACAGGTCGGTCTTGCGGACGTACCGGTAGCCGAACGGGGCGCCGGACAGCACGTTCACCGAGCCGGTGCGGGCGCGGTGGGCCTTGCCGCGCCGGTACCGCTCGGCCAGCTGGGCTTTCTCGTACTCGGCGAAGATGCCCTGGAACTGGACCAGCAGCTGGTCCTCCGGGGTGTCGCCGCGCGGGCCCTTGACGAACTCCACCCGGACCCCGGCGCGGGCGAACTCCTCCAGCAGCAGCGCCTGGTAGGCGAACTTGCGGGCGAGGCGGTCCGGGGAATAGCACAGCACCACGTCCAGGCAGCCCTGGGCGGCCAGGTCCCGCAGCGCCTCCAGGGCCGGGCGGACCAGCGTCGCGCCGGAATGGCCCTCGTCTTCGAAGACCCATTCTTCCGGGACGTCAAGCCGGGCCTGCTCGGCGTGCTCGCGCAGCGCCGCGGTCTGCGACCCGATCGTCTCGTCCTTCTTCTGCCGGGCGCTGGAGACCCGGGCGTAGATCGCCGCGCTGCTCATGCTGCGGCCGTCCTTCCTGGCCAGGCCGCACGATGCGGGCCCGCCGCTGCGGCACCAATATGGCGTAGGCCACCGACAATTCCGTGGCCGCGTGACGGCCGAAGACGGACTCCGTCTCGACCGCCCGGTCGTTCACCTGCGGGGACTGTTCCTGCGGCCCCGCGCCAGGAACTCGGTCAGTGCCCGTGTCACCACGGCGGAGATCGTGGTCCCGCTCTCCCGCGCGTGCGCCCGCACCCGCCCGGCCAGCGCCGCGGGCAGCTTGACGGTGAACACCACGCTCGCCTCCGGCACCTCCGCCCGCCCCGACGCCCTGGCCTGGTCGGCATACCGGCGTGCCTGCCGCGCCGAGACCCCGAACCGGGCCGCCAGCACCCGCGCGGCCTCCGCCGCCGGCACGCCCGCCTCCAGCAGGTCCGCAGCGGCATTGACACGCTCCGCCTGCTCACCAGCACGCACCCGGCGATCACCAGCCATGCCATAACCGTACTACCCGACATGTCACTCATCGCCGGTGACACGCCGCGGCCGTTCCAGCCGCCGGTAGCCCAGCGTGACATCAAAACAGAAGTTATCTCACCTTCTGGAGACTGGGATTCGGGCAATCCAGCTCTCGCCATATCACGCGGATCTCCCGGCACGCCATCCCGTACGCCTAGGCACAGCTGCCGGTTTTCTGGCATGCAATTTTCCTCCCGTCATCCTTTCGGATCGGAGTAAGCCATCAGATCCAGAGATAATCTCCTCCCATCCCTGCCCGCTATGCGGGCGATATGACACTGCGCCTCGTGGCGCAGCGAAGACCCACAGCCACCACCGGTGGCCGTCCTTGTCCTCAACGTCCTCGAACACCTGCCAGCTGGTTTCATCGGCGTGCACGTGCCCGGCGGTCCGGCCGTGCGCGGCGATCGCCTCCGCCCACGGGGCGATCAGCGGCGCGACCTGCTTCAGCGCCCCGCACAAGGTGCCCGGGGCCGCGTCGAACCCGTCGGCGGCCAGCGCCGCGACAATCCGGTGCACCGGACGGCCCAGCACGAACTTCTCATGCGCCAGCCGGGCCAGGAACCCGGCGGTGAACAGGCCCTTAGGCACCGGCCGGAGCGCCGGCGGCGCGCAGGTCGTCCTGGGTCCCGGGCAGGCGCACACCCGCTTGTAACGGCGCCGCCGCCACACGATCCGGGTGATCTTCACGTGCCAGTCGATCTGCTCACTGTCCTCGGTGCCCAGGAATTCAAACGGCTCCCCGCACCCGGCGCAGCACCGCTGGGCGGCATCTACATCGATGACACGTTCCTCGGTCTCCAGATGCGAACGATCCCGCCGCCCGTGACCAGGTGATCCAGGCCGCTGCCCCCGCTTACCCGCGCCGCCCGGCCGATCGCAGCCCTCCCGCCCGGTCCTGCGTAAGGGCGAGCCCTTCTCCGACGACGAGCCGAACAGCAACCCGCTCAGCGTCGTCACGCTCTCCTGCAAAGCGGCCACCTGCCCGGCCAGTTCCGCCACCCGCGCGGTCAGCCCGGCATTCTCCGCCCGCAGCTCCGCCACCAGCGCCTCGGCCCGCCCGGCGCGGGCACGCCAGTAACCGGCAGCAACATCCTCATCGATCACCGACGCAGGCACGCGACCCAGCCCACATCACCACACCAGCCACGTCACGCACCAAACCCGGCGTGTCGCGACCCCGGCGGCCCCACCCCACGGGATCACCGATTACTTACAAGGGAATGGAAGAGGCCGCCGGAGTCAGGTACGACTCACGCGGATATGTGAAAGCCGGATGCCCGACCGTTATTGTGTACGCGGACGATTTCGTGGCACTGTGCCACAGGCGCGCGCAGGCGGAAGCGGTCCAGGCGAAACTCAGCATATGGCTGAAGGAAAGGGGCCTGTCTCTCAACAGGGAGAAGACCCGGATCGGCCGGATAAGCGACGGCTTCGATTTCCTCTCCTTCAACATACGCCGGTACCGGACTGGCCAGGGCAGCAAGGTCCTCACCAGGCCCAGCCGCGATGCGATGAAGAAGATCCGGCGGAGGCTCGCCGACGAACTGCGCGAGATGCGCGGTACCCTGGAAGGCCAGGTGATCTACACACTCAACCCGGTCATACGGGGCCAGGCGAACTATTACCGGACCGGGGCGTCCAAGAAGTCCTTCCAGGCGCTGGACAGCTACCTGTGGCAGCAGCTTTACAAGTGGGCTCGCCGCAGGCACCCCAAGAAGGGCCGGAGATGGGTCACCACCCGCTACTTCGGCCAGTACTGCCAGCACAGGCGCAACCGGTGGGTCTTCGGCGACCGGGAAACCGGAGCCTACCTCCACCAGTACGCCTGGACGAAGATCGTCCGGCACGCGCCGGTCCCCGGCAGGCACTCGCCTTACGATCCTGCCCTGGCCCAGTACTGGGCAGGCCGGCGCCGCAAGCGGAAACCCCCGCAACTGTCCCCGTCCTGGCAGACCGCCGTGCGGGACCAGCGCGGACTGTGCCCGCTATGCCGGGAACTGCTGCTGTTCGCCGACCGCACGCCGGACTCCCCCAGCCAGTGGGAGACCTGGTACGCGACGATCGGCAAGGCGATGACCCGCCAGGCCATCACCGACAACAGCACCGGCCGGACGAAACACCGCCTCGTACACGCCTACTGCGCCCGCCGCCACCCAGACGACGGACCCAGTGGCACGGAACAGCAGACTGCACGCACCTGACCGCCCCTGCGGGCTGCTTGAGCCGTGTGCCGCGACGAGTGGCAAGCACGGTTCTGAGGAGGGGGGCGCCGGAAAACGGCGCCCCCTATCCGACAACAAGGTCCATTGGGTCCGTGACGTCACGTTCCGTGAAGATATGTCCCAAGTGAGGGCCGGTTCCAGGCCCAGGATAATGGCGACTCTCCGTAACCTGGCAATCGGACTAATACGGCAAGCCGGACACACGAAGATCGCCGCCACCATCCGCCGCATCAGAAACGACCCCCGCCTGCTCATGACAATCCGGGCCTGCAACCCGGCCCAGAAACCACATCATGACCAGCCGAAACGACTTTGCGCACCGCCCTGGGAGGGGAGTTGGCTTGGTTCGAGGCCTCCCAGGCCACTAACTCCCGATTGGTCGCCGCGCTCGCCCCTTGTCGCCTGCCACGCTCATGGGCTCCGGCGCGATTTCCGTGATCGATTGCACTGGAGACCGGCCTCGAAGATCACGACTTGGGCGGCCGGTGGCGTGCCGCCTGGCATGCGCAGCGAGGCCCCGGTACGAGGCGGGTGACCGGTCAAGATCACGAGCGTCCCGGGAGCCTCGTTGCTGTCTGAGTCGGCAAGCAGTGCGTGGAGGCCGACGATCAGCCCAAACTGGCTCTTCGAACTTACAGTAACTTCGAAGACCCCCCAACTGCACACCTTCGCCGCCGGGATCCGCCTCGACCTGGCCGCCGTCACCGTCGGGCTCAGCCTGCCTTACAACTCCGGAGCCTCCGAGGGCAACGTCAATGGGCTCAAAGCCCTCAAAAGGCAGATGTGCGGCCGCGCCAGCCTCGACCTCCTCCGCAAGCGCGTCATTCATCGTCCCGGGCGTCAACGGCCCAAGTTCTTGGTGGCAGGTGACACCCTGGCGCCGAAGCGATTCGCACTACGCGGGCCTCTGCCCGTCAGCGCACCTGGGGCGAGCGGGAGTGGGCGCCGGGTGGCGACGATCCTGATCCCTGAGTACGTCTGCGGCTGATCTCCCGCGCCGAGCAGGCGCAATAAATTAGCAGCCCCTTGATTCCCAGGCCGTGTTTGCATGTGGTTCTGGCGTCGGCGCGGTCGGCTAGCGATCCTTGGTCGCTAGCGACTAAGTATCGCTAGGCCAGGTATTGCCGTATTTTGCCGTGGCCGGGACTCTCTCTTTGTGAAGTTACCGATCTAACTTTTGCGGTGCCGACTTGTAGCTGGTGCCCTGCGCCATCTCGGCAATAGGGAGCTGCTTCGGCTAAGTAGCAATTTTGTAGTTTGCCAATCCGGTATGATAAGAGATGAAATCTTGAGCTGAGTATCACGGCTTATAGTGACTACGCAAAAGACCGCGATCGTAGAATAGCCTATAAGAGATGCCATGGCTGCGCCGAAGATGCCGTATGCGTGTATAAGGACAGGGAGTGTTGCTAGGGTGACGACGGCTGCTGACGCTTCGGCGATCAATATGGTAATAGGTCGGCCGAGCCCTCGTAGTCCCTCTTGTGCGATACCCGCCCATGCGAAGATAGCAACAGCGGGAACCAAAACGACGGCGGAAGGGATGGATGAGGTGAAGCGTGACCCAAAAATGAATGGCAATCCTATTGGTGCGAGAAGCATGAAAATTGCCGAGGTGATGACTGCGACGATGGTGCCTCCCCGCAATGCCGTGGTCACCAGTAGTCCTTGGCGGCTCTTATCTCTTTCGGCTGACACGCTAGGAGATAGGACCGATCCAATTGCTGAAAGCAGTGGCACCGTCGCTCCGCTCCATGACACGGCTATTACGTACAACCCCAGGAAGCGGGCGGGAAGGAAGGCAATTATCAACATCTGATCGAGCTGCAGATTTACGGTTTGCGGAAGGGATGTGAGGGCCGAAGGAAGACCGAACCGCAACAATTTTGGCACGAGACTGCGGTCGGGTTTGCCCCGGCCATCGAGCTTGTCATTCAATAGTACCAGGAAGGGAAGTCCGCATACAAAGACTGCGCCCATGTATAGCCGGGAAAGAAGGATAGGGTCAGGGGTTCCTGCAAGTTTTGAGGCAACTAGTATGCACAGCCATGCTACACCGGGCGCGATTCGGAATAGGTTCCAGGAGGTGAAATGGTTGGCGCCCCGGAGTGACCCGCGTGGGATTATTATCAGTGCATAGATTACGCCGATTAGGAGAAAGGTCCTCGCGGCTGAGACTACTTGTGGGCTTTGCGCCGAGAGCAGAGTTGGCAATGCAAACCATGCTACTGTGTCTACTGCAAGTACTGATGTGAGACCGACAAGAATGGCGGTCGATGTATATTGCCGTCCTCTTTCAGGTTGGCGGGAGATGAAGTAGACGACCGAAAAGTCAAGGCCGAGTATCGCAATTGTTCCGAGACTTGTGGGCCAAGCTTGGATCGCTGTTAGCTCGCCCTCGCCGACGGGGCCGAGCGCACGTGCCGCGAGAACGCCAGTCATCGCGCCGAGCACCGCTAGCACGATGTTGGTGACGACTGTTCCTCGGAGGGCTCGATCTCTCCGACCCGGATATCTCATCGCCTTGGTGCGATGCTGTCGTTCCGTAGATTCACTTGTGGTTGTGTTCCGGCTGAAGCTATGCGCTGCCTTCATGGTAGAGATGTGCGGTGGGCGGCGGTTTGGTGCAGAAGAAGTCTGCCATCGTCCCTATGCCATTCGAACACGCAGATAAGATGTCTGATTGATGGCCCCTTTGCTAGTTGAGTTTGTCGTAGGATGTCGCGAATTCCTGCGCATAGGCTTACGTGCGTTTGTGGTCTATTTCTGTGCGGGACGTTGATCGTCGGCGGATTACATCGGATTAGGGCAGGGTGCTGCCTGGTAACCTTTGAGGGTGTTGAGTCAAGTGTCATTGCAGGCCTATGTCTAACTCTGGCACTGGCGACCCAGTCGTGCTGGCGTTCGAGTAGTCGCGGAAGGAATTCATGCTGATTGGGGGAGTTGGGCCATGGCTGCTTGATCGCTCCCGCCAACGGGCATCGGTCGATAGGGGCATATTGGTCAGCCGACCCCTTGGCCACCACGATGGCCCGGTTTGCCGGGGCAAGATAGGCCAGGCACCACGTAGTCTTTGCCTCATCATTGCGACTCGGCGCGACTACGTTGACCGGAACGTTGCCCGTAAAGGGCTCATCTCCTTGCTGGGTTGGCCGCAGTCCGACCGAGATCACGCCGACGACCCTAGCAGCCAGGCGAAATAGGTCTCGGGATCGAATGGCCCTGGGTCTGGGGTGACCTTTACCGTCAGTGCTGTGTTTACGGCATGGCTCAATGAGTCAAGGTTGGCCGCGTCGAATCCACACAGGGCCGTCCCGGCGATCTCCCGGTTCTGTGCAGTGTTTAGGGCGATCACTGGCCGCCCGATCGCGCGGGACTCAGCCAGCGGATAGCCGAAAGACTCGATGCCGGTAGGGAAGTAAGCAGCCCGGCAACGGGCCCATTCTGGACGCAGCCTGGCCGCGTCTAGTCTACCGAGAAATTCCAGTCGGGGATCCTCGGCCATGATGGGCGGCAAGTCGGCTGGGCAGGCGGTCAGTCGCACCCGGACGCGGTCGTCGCCGTAGTCGTTTAGTGCGGTGAGCAGTTCGGCGAGCCTAGAAGACATGTGCTTATAGGAGGCGAACAGGACCGGGCACAGGATGGCGGGGTCACCTACCGTCCTAGGAGCCCCGTCAACTTGACCGACTGCGGAGACGGGATGTGGCCGCACAACGATCCGTCTATCCGCCCAGGGCAGCGCCCGGATCACCCGTTCCGCCATCGCGGTGGAGGGGACCACCAGCACGTCGGCACGCCGGGCAGCGAGACGGACTACTACGGCCTGGCGGGTCACCGAGGCATGCGTCTCAGGATCGATCTCGGTGGCCTCGCAGTCGGTCAGGAAGTGGAGAGCATTCCGTAGCAGGACCCAGCGTTCGCCGCCCGGACCGGTGAAGCTCACGTTGTTCGTCGCCACACGCCGTGCAGCGCGATATCCAGGGCTTTCGCGGCGCAGCAGCCAGGTCGGCCCTACGACTTGATCTGCACCGGTCACCTGGACGTCCAGTCGTCCGGTGCGGGCGAGGTAACCGCGCAACTCCCCGCTCCACCGTGCCGCACCGCCCATCTGCGCTCCTGCGATGTCCACCAGCACGGCCCCGGTCACCGGCGATCTCCGGCACGGGCCGGTCGCTGGAAGGTGACCAGCCGCAGCGGATCGGGTTGGCCCGGGTCGGGCGGGACGGGGACGGTCAGCAGCCCAGCCCGGGCCGCCGCCCGCGACCACCAGCCCGCCGTGTGCCGCTGCCGGGAGACGCGCAGGTAGGCCTGATAACCTCCGAGCCGTGGCCACCGGCCGGACAGCGCCTGGGTACCCGGAACCAGTGCCACGGCGCGGGCTGCCGCTTCCAGCCAGCGGACCGGGTGGCCCGGGTCGGGCACCGTGGCCAGCATGACCGCCCCGGGGCGCAGCACCCGGGCGCACTCGGCCAGTACCAGTGCGGGGGAGCGGACGTACTCCAGCACGCTCGATGCGACGACCGCGTCGAAAGAGGCCGCCGGGAACGGCAGCACCTGCCAGTCCGGGTTCAGCCGCACCCACGTCACTGCACTGCCTGGCTGCGCTGCCGCGGCTTCGGCCAGCATGCTCGCGGAGATGTCGCAGCCGGTGACCCGGAAGCCGGATCCGGACAGGTACCGCGCCAGGTCCCCGCGTGCCGCACCCGAGGTCTAGCACGTGCCCGCCCGGCCCGACGTGATACGCGACCGCATCGGCGAGCTGGGTCAGCCGACCGGACAGCGGGCCGTCAGCCGCGTACTTCGCGGACCACGTCGCGGCCTTCTCATCGAACAGCCGCTGCACCTGCCCGGGGTGCCCGGTCGCCTGGTCAGTCACGGCCGGTCATCCCAGCCGCCGCCTGGATCGTGGCCCGCATGGTGGCCAGCAGGATCTCGGTGGGCATGGCCGGCGCCGCCCGCGACCGCCTGCCGGAACGCGGTGGCCTCGGCGTGGTGCCCCTTGTCCTGGCGGCCCTTCCAGACCGTCTTGCCGTCCAGCACGGCCGACCGGTAGTCGTCGATCACCATCCGGTGTGACCCGGCCTGGATCTCGATCCATTCCTTGCCCGCCACGGGTGACGCGCTGCCGTAGGCGATCGCGGCCAGCGACCCGTCGGCGAAGCGCAGCGAGACCACCGCGTCATCCCCCGGCCGCCGCCGGGCCGCCACCGCCGAGCAGGCCGGCCACCTCCTCGACCGGCGCGCCGACCAGCGCCTGGGCGGTGTCCACGAAATGGCACACCTCGCCGAGCAGCCGGCCGCCCTGGCGGGGGTCGTGATACCAGTGCCCGTCCGGGACCGGCCCGGCGGCGACCCGGTACACCACCAGCTTCGGCGCCGTGACCCGCGGCGAACGCCCGCCGCGCGGTCAGCACCGCGGGGGACCAGCGCCGGTTGAAGCCGATCGCCAGCTGGGTGCCGGACTCCCGCCAGGCCTTCTCGACCGCGTCCAGCTCGTCCTCGGTCAGCGCCAGGGGCTTCTCGCACCAGACGTGCCGGCCCGCGGCCAGGGCCCGGGCCGCCAGGCTGGCATGCGTGTCGTGCGGGGTGGCGATGACCACCGCCTCGACGTCCGGGTCGGCGAGCAGCGCGTCCGCGCCGGACACCGCCTGCTCGAAGCCGTGCTTCTCGGCCATGCGGCGCGCGGACAGGCCGCTGGCCGAGGCCACCGCGACGAAGTGATCGAAGCCCGCGGCGCGGAACGCCGGCAGCAGCGTCCCGGTGGAGAACGCCCCGGCACCCGGCCCAGCCGATGCCGGGGGCGGAGTTCCCGGGCCGGGAATCCCTGAGCCGGACGGGGTCGGCGCCGTCCGGCCCGGCGGCGCCGGCTCCCGCCGGGTAGGCCAGCCGGATAGCCAGGTACGGCTCGGTGCGCCGCTCGATGAGCCGGTAGGCGGCGTCCGCCTCGCGCGATGCCGAAGGTGTGCGTCACCAGGTCCGCGACCTGCAGCCGGCCGCCGGCCAGCAGGTCGAGCACGGCCTCGAAGTTACGTCCCTCGGTCCAGCGCACCTGCCCGGCCGGGAAGTCCACCCCCCACTCCTCGTAGGAGGGCTCATACCGTCCGGGGCCATAGGAGCGGGCGAACCGCACCGACAGCTCCCGCTCGTAGAACGGGGTCCGGTCGAGGTGCAGCCCGACATCGCCGACGATCACCACGGAGGCCCGGTCCCGGCACAGCGCGGGCACCCGCATCACCGCATCCGACGACCGGCCGGCCGCGCAGACCAGCACGGCGTCCGCGCCGCGGCCCCGGGACCAGGCCAGCACCTGGTCGGTGGTCGCGTCCCCGGACTCGTCCAGGGCCAGCACCCCGGCTCCCGCTGCCACCCGCCTTGGGTGCGCGGCCGGGTCGATCCCGGCCACGTCGCAGCCGGCGGCGATGGCCAGCCGCGCCGCCAGCTGGCCGATCAGGCCGAGCCCGAGCACCACCACCTTGGCGCCGGGACCGACCTCGGCGATCCGCAGGCCGTGCAGCGCGATCGCAGCGACGGTGGTGAACGCCGCGTCCGCGGCCTCGACCCCGCCCGGGACCGTGGCGCACAGCAGCCCGGGCACGACCTGGAATTCGGCGTGGTTGGCCTTGCCCGCCCCGCCGGTCGCGACCAGCTGGCCAGGGCGGACCCCAGTCACCGCGGCACCCGTTTCCAGCACGACGCCGGCCGCCGAGTAGCCGAGCGGCAGGTCCGATGCCAGCCGGCTGCGGACCGCCTGCCGGGTCGCCGCGAGGCCATCGGACCTGGCCTTGCGGACCACCTGGCGGACCAGGTCGGGGCGGGCGCGGGCCTTGGCCAGCAGGCTGGACTGGGCCAGCGCCATGACCGCGCGCTCGGTGCCCGGCGAGATCACCGAGGCGACCGTGCGGACCAGGACCTCGGTGGCTCCGGGCACCGGCCGGGGCACGTCGAGCACCTGCACCGGGCCGCCGGACAGCGGCTGGACGACCTGTCTCACCCGGCTCCTTCCAAGACGTGCGCGGGCCCGGCCGCGGTACCCGCGCAATCAGCGGTCACGCCGGCGCTCGCGGGTCCGGGGGCACCGGCGTCAGCGGCGGCCTCCGCCCCGCTGGCGGCCGGGTGCGTCTCCGCGGCCCGGCGCCACTGCGTGCTCAGCCGCACCGGGAGCGGCCCGGCGACCCGGCAGGTCAGCACGGGCGCGGTCACGGCGCGGCCGAACCCGCGGGCGACCGGGGCGAACCGGGCGATGACGGCCAGCTGCGCCGGCCCCTGCACCCCGATCCGGAACTCACCTGCCGGGGTGCTGGCCACCGCCCCGCCGGGGGCCAGGCGCAGCGTGGTCCCCGGGGCGAAGTGCCAGTGCACGCTCACCTCATGCCGCCCCTGCCCGCTGACCAGGTCGTCGACCCGCAGCCCGGCGCGGGGTCAGCGACCAGCGGCGATGGTGCCGCGGGCGGCCCGGCAGCCGGCGGAAGCCGTCGTGCCCGGCCTCGGCGGTGAGCAGGCTCCCGTCCGCGCCGGCCTTGATCCCGCTGACCCGGGCCAGCCGCGCCGCCCGGAACGCCCCCCACACCTCGGTGGAATCCGCGCCGTCCACGGTCACCGTGTTGTGCGCGGCGGTGGAGCGCTCGTAGCTGCGGGCCGGCCCGGCCGCGTACCCGGACGTGCCGGTGTCGACCAGCAGCGGCACGCCGTCCACGTGAACCAGGCAGCTCAGGGTGTCGGCGTGCGCGTGGGCCGGCAGGTCGTCCGGGCACGGCGCGCCCACGTCGGCGAGCACCTGCCAGCGGCCGGCGGTGAGCCGGGCCAGGCCGGAGTCCGGGAGGACCAGCAGCGGGTCGCCCGGCACCGGGCCCGGCTGGAGCTGGCTGAGGAGGGTGGCACTGACCGGGTATCCGTCGTTAAGCAGCGGGACCTCACCGGCGGGGGAGAGCACGCAGCCGAGCCAGCGCCGCATCCGGCTGATCGCGTCGGTGAGCTCCGGCCCCGGCTCCCGGCCGGCCGACCGGAGCAGCCCGGCGACGTCGATCAGGTCGGCCGAGCACCTGGCAGTGGTAGGCGGGGGCCCGCTCGTAATGGCCGCCGTCCGGGAGCACCTGGACGGCCAGCTGCCGCCGCAGCCGGCCGAGCGCGCTTCCAGCAGGGAGCCGTCGCCGAGGAACACGCCCAGGCCGGCCAGCGCCTTGAGGTTCTTGATCAGGTGGTTGCCGCCGACGTCGGTCTCCAGGTGCCGCCACAGGAACCCGGCGTGCGCGGCCAGGCTGGCGGTGAACGCCTGCTCGACCGGGGTGCCGGCCACCAGCGGCCGGTGCAGGCCGCACCAGGACCAGGCGCGCAGCGACGCGGGGTAGGGCAGCCAGGCGGCGCCGCGGCCGGGGATGACCGCCGCCTGCCAGGAGGTCCACAGCGCGGTGAACCACTCCCGCGCGCCGGTCACGTCGGCGGCGGCCTCGCCGTCGCCGGGGGCGGCGGCCAGGGCCCAGGCCCAGTCCCAGTAGTGCAGGTGGAAGCGCCACAGCAGCGGCGCGCCGCGCTGCGCCCAGTCCGCGGCGGCCCAGTCGGTGCCCGGCCAGAGGGTGCCACCGCCGTCGCTGTCCGCCGGGTCGCCCAGGGCGGCCAGCGCCGCACCGGCGGCCGGCCCGGCGAGCCGCCGGGACAGCCCGAGCAGCTCGATCCGGCCCGCCTGCAGGCCGGGGAGCCCCGGCCAGTCCCGCCAGACGGCCGCGTCCAGCGGGGTGAAGCCGGCGGCCAGCCGGCCGCGGCGGCCGGGTCCGGGCCGGCCAGCAGCCAGCGGCCGGCACGCCGGGACCCGGTGCAGCGCCACGCGCTGGGCCCGCAGCCGGGCCCGCTGGGTGACCTGGGCGGGCCGGAGCCGGGCGGCGGTGCGGGCGAAGCGGGCCAGGTCGCCGGGGCGAGTCATGACACCGCCCCGGCGGCCAGCGCCGCCCCGGCCGCCAGGCCCAGCGCGGCGGCCTCGGCCTGGATGCCCTCGGCGAACGGCCGGGGCGCGTAGCACAGGTCGCGGACCGCGTCGTCGATCCGGAACGACTTGTCCTCGGCCAGCCGCTGCAACTGCTCGGCGCGGAGCCGGGGCGCCGGGCTGAGCATTTCGTAGCACCGCGCGGCGGCGACCGCCGGGGTGAGCGGCACCGGCACGAAACGGGTCCGGCTGCCGACCGCCCGCGCGGCTTCCCGGAGCAGATCGGCGAACCGGATCGCCTCCGGCCCGGCCACGTCGTAGCAGGTGCCCGCGGCGGCGGGCCGCTCTGCCGCGTTGAGTACCGCGTCCGCGAGGTCGGCCACGTGCACCGGCTGCTGGAGGTGCTTCCCGCCGCCGGGCACCGGCAGCACCGGGGCGCGGGTGAGCGCCCGGAGCAGCCGGGACAGGTTCCGGTCCCCGGCCGCGCCGTAGATCATGGTGGGCCGCAGGATCGTCCAGGCCAGCCCGGACGCGTGGATCTGCTGCTCCGCGTCCAGCCGGATCCGCTTGCTGCGCGCCGGGCAGGGTCGTGGTGACCGCGGTGGTCGAGATGAACACGGCCCGGTCCAGGCCTGGCGGACCGGGCGGCGCGCCACGATGGCCGGGGCGTGCCCGAAACCGAGCGACGCCAGGTTGACCAGCGCTTCGCAGTCCGCCGCGGCGAACACGCCCGGGAGCTGGGCGCTGGTCATCGAGGTCGCCGGTAGCGGCTTGGCGCCGCGGGCGGCAACCGCCTGCGCCGCGGCGTCGCTGCGGGCCAGCGCCACGCGTCTCGTGACCGCGCCGGGCCGCCTCGTCGAGCACGAACCCGCCGAGGAAACCACTTCCCCCGGTGACCAGCAGCCTCACCGGCTCACCGCCGGCGGCGTCGAGGATCTTCCGGTACTCGCGGGCCAGCGCCGTCCGGTCGTAGAACTGCGTCGACGTGGGCCCGGCCCGCCCGGCCCATCTCCTCCCGCCGCGCCGGGTCGGCGGCCAGGTCCCGGATCGCGTCGGCCAGCGCCACCGCGTCCTGCGGCGGCACCACGGCCGCGCCGGCCTCCCGCAGGATCTGCGCCGGCCTCGCCGGCCACCGAGCCGATGACGGCCTTGCCCGCGGCCAGGTACTCGAACATCTTCGACGGGATGAACGTGCCGAACAGCGGCACGTCCCGCAGCGGGACCAGGCGAGATGTCCGCCGCGGCCAGCACCGCCGGGACCTCCGCGTGCGGCACCCCGGGCAGCAGCGTCACGTTCCGCAGGCCCAGGTCGCGGACCCGCTGCTGCAGCCGCGCCTTGTCCGCTCCCTCGCCGACGAAGGCGAAATGGACCGGGTGGGCGGCCAGCCGGGCCGCGGCGGCGGTCAGGCCGGGCAGCCCCTGGGAGATGCCATGCGTGCCGAGGTAGAGCACCAGGCAGTCCGCCGGGCCCGCGCCCAGGCGGGCCCGCATCGCGGGATCGGGCCGGGCGGCCGGCGCGAACCGGCCGGGCGTGACGCCGTTGCGGATCGTGTGCACCTTGCCCGGCGGCACCCCGCGGCCGATCAGGTTGTCCCGGAACCCGTCGCTGACCACCACGATCTCGTCGGCGGCCCGGTAGGCGGCGAGTTCCAGCCGCTCCAGCGCGCCGATGACCGGGCGGCTGGTCAGCACGCCCAGTTCGGTGAAGATGGCCGGCCACAGGTCACGGATGTCCAGCACCAGCCGGGCCCGCTTGCAGCCGGGCCAGCAGCGACGGCCGAGCCGATGGAGAAGAACGTGGGCGAGGACACCACGACCACGTCGGCCGGGCCGCTGGCCCGCCGCGCCGAGCAGCACGCTGCTGATCATGAAGCTCAGGTGGCCCAGGGTCTTGCGGGCGATGCCCTCGTTGGGCGTGGCGTACAGCCAGGTCCGCAGGACCCGGTAGCCGTCCTTCTTCTCCCGTCGCCGGACCGCGCGCCGGTACTGCGGCGGGAGCACGCCGGTCGGGTGGTTCGGCATGCCGGTGAGCACGGTGACCGTGTCGCCGTCGGCCGCCCACGTCCGGGCCAGCGCCTCCAGCCGGGCCTGCGGCGCGCCGGTCTCCGGGGGGAAGTAGTGCGTGACGATGAGAATGCGCACCTCAGCCCAGCTTTCCTTCCAGCTCGGGCGCCCACGGGGCGGCCGTGTCCGGGATCCTCGGCCTGGGTGCGTCAATACCGAAGCCGAGGCACCGGAAGAAGGCGGGGGAGCGCAGGTAGCCCGCGAGGAGGAGCAGGCCTGCCACGTCCGCCGCGGCCCGGAACGGCAGGTCGCCAGTCAGGCTCACCGCACCCAGCAGGGTGAGCAGGATGGTGAGCGCGCCGGTCAGCAGGGTGACCTCCTGATGCGACCACCCAGCGTCGCACCACTGCTGGTAGACGTGCGTGCGGTGGGACCGCAGCCAGGGCTCGCCCGCGCGGATCCGGCGCTGCAGCGTCCATCCGGTGTCGGCCAGGTACAGCGCGAGCGGACCGAGGACGGCCTCAGCCGGCACCCCGCGCAGCACGGCCCATGCGGCCAGGACGGCCAGCGCGGCGCCCAGCGTGTAACTGCCCACGTCGCCGAGGAACACCCGGGCCCGGCCCGCGTTCCAGGGCAGGAACAGCAGTGCGCTCACCGCCACCGCGAGGCTGGCGCCGAGCAGGAGGGGGTGCTGTCCCCATTCGCCATAACATGCGTACGCGACCCCGGCGATCAGCGCGTGCACCGCGGAGATCCCGTTCACGCCGTCCATGAAGTTGAACACGTTGACGAACCCGATGATCCACACTGCGGCGGCGATGGCCAGCCCGGCGGCCGCCACCAGGGGCAGATGCATCGGGACCATGAGGAGGGCGGCGGCGACGGCGCTCCCGGCCGCCTGCAGGACGAGGCGGCGGCCCGCGGACAGGTTACGGAGATCGTCGGCCAGGCCGAGTGCGCCCAGCAGCCCGACCGCGGCCGCGAACGCGGCGCTCGCGCCATCCCGGAGCAGGGCGGCCGTCACCAGGAGCCCGACGGCGATCGGCAGGCCGCCGCCGCGGGGCGTCGGAACAACATGTGAAGAGCGCCGGCCTGGAACGTCGATGACCTGCCACCGGCGGAGCAACCCGATCGTCAGCGGCTCGGCCAGCAGGACGATCCCGCCGCACGCGGCGACCGCAGTGAAGGCTCCGATCCCTGACACACAGTGAATCGTACTCCGGCTGCGTACTTTCTGTAATCGACTAATTACTTAAAGTTTTGGATGTGCCGCTTGCCCGGCCGACTTTTCCGGCATCGGCGACTAAATTAGCTGGACCGATGTGAGCGCCTGGCCTCCGGGTCATTACTCGGCTTTCCATTGGCCTGGGCGGGTACGGCCGCCATTGCCGGGTCAGGCTCGTATGCGCCATATCCGTAGCCATAGCCGTATCCGTATCCGTAACCGCTCAGTTTGGTCACTTCGTTGAGCACGATGCCCATCACCGGCGATTTGGCCTGGGTGAACCGCTCCGCGGCCCGCTCCAGCTGGGCGCGCCTGGTCTGGCCGGCCGCGACGACGAGAAGCGTGCCGTCGGCGTACTGGGAGAGCACCATGGCGTCGGTGACCGGCAGCACCGGCGGGCTGTCCACCAGGACAAGGTCGAAATTCTCCCGCAGCGTCTCGAACACTTCCCGGGCGTGCGGGCCGTTGAGCAGTTCCGCCGGGTTGGGTGGCACCTGGCCGGCGCCGAGCAGCCACAGGCAGTCGTACCCGTGGACCGGCTGCAGGGCCTGCTCCAGCGTCTGCTGACCGAGCAGCACGGTGGTCAGCCCGGTGCGCTCGTCCAGGCCGAAGAACTGTCCTAGGCGGGGTCGGCGCAGGTCGCAGGAGACCAGGACCACGCGCTCGCCACCCTGGGCGAACACCGCCCCCAGGTTGGCCAGCGTGGACGTCTTGCCCTCGGCCGCCGCCGGGCTGGTCACCAGGACCGTCCGCAGCTCGTGGGCCTGCCGGGCGAACTGCACCGAGGTACGCAGCGACCGGTAGGCCTCGGCGACCGGCGAGGTCGGCTCGGCGGTCGCCGCGACCACCGGGTGCTCCCGCTTCTTCCATGAATTCACCATCGGGACCAGGGCCAGCACCGGGGCGCCACCGAGCCGCTCCGCTGCATTCCTTGGAGGTCAGCGCGTCATCCAGGCTGTCCCGCAGGAACGCGGCGCCCAGGCCGAGCAGGAGCCCGGCGGCCAGGCCGAGCAGGGCGTCTTGGGCCGGCTTGGGTGAACTCGGCGAGGACGGAGCCTGGGCCGGGGTGACGAGTTCGACGCCGCTGGTCGCCGCGGCGCCGTTCACCTGGAGCTGGGCAACCTCCTCCTTGAGCACGGCCTCCTGGTTGACCAGTGCGCTTACTTGCGCGGTCTGGCTGGGCCGTCCCTGCAGCGACTTGATCTGCCGGCTGAGCGCGGTGATCTGGGACTGCAACTGCGTCTGCGCGGCCGTCAGGTTGCTGATGGCGACCTGGCGAGTCTGGGTCACGTAGGCATTGGCATAGGCGTTGGCGATGAGCGCCGCCCGCGCCGGGGACGAACTGATCGCCGTCAGGGCGATGACGTTGGTCTGGGCTACTTCTGCCGTCGAGATGGCCGGGGCGCTGCCGAGTTTCTTCTCGACCAGTCGCACCACCGGCGCGCTCGTGGCGAGCTGCAGGTCGGTCTGCACGTCGGTGGTCGTGACGCTCTGCTGGGCGCCACCCAGGTTGACCCCCTGCCCGGAGGACTGCACCAGCAGCTGAGCCGTGGCCGAGTACTGCTTGGCCTGGGTCAGCGACAGGGCCAGGCTGCCGGCCAGGCCGGCCAGGGCGAGCCCTATTACCCACCACTTCCGCCGCTGCACCACGACCAGGTAGCTGCGCAGGGTGGGGCTGGTGCCGAACTCAGCCATCGGGTGAGTCCCCCTTGATTGTGAGCGTCCGCGGGCCTACGCGTGTTGCGCCTCGCGAACAGGGAGTGTACACCTGCTCACTTTTAGTGAGTATGATCGCTGGAATTGCCCGGCCATTGAAAGCGGACGTCATGCGGGAAGCTGACCCAGCGAGCGGTGTTCTCATCGTCTGCAGCGCGAACAAGTGCCGGTCGGTCATGGCGGAAGCGCTGCTGGCGGCTCGGCTCGGCCGAGCTGGCCTGGCCGTACGCGTGTCCTCGGCCGGAGTATCCGGGGACGGTCAGGGCCCGCCACCTGAGGTAGCGAACGTCATGGCGGGTTACGGCCTGGACGTCAGCGGGCATCGCAGCCGCCCGGTCATCGCCGGCGACCTTCGCGACGCCGCCCTCATCATCGGGATGGCGCGCCAGCATGTCCGGCACGCCGTCGTCACCGAGCCGGACAGCTGGCCGCGGACCTTCACCCTGAAGGAGATCGTCCGGCGCGGTGGGCAATTGCGCGACCGGCGCCAGGACGAGCCGCTCCGGGACTGGCTGGCCGGCGTGCATGAAGGCCGCGAGCGCGCGGCGCTGCTGGGGGACGCGGCGCAGGACGACATCGCGGATCCCGTGGGCGGCCCGATGCGGGCCTACGTGGCGGCGGCCGCTGAGATCGAGCATTGCACCCGCCAGCTGGCCGGGCTCTGCTGGGGGATACCGGCCGACACCAGGGCGCGGGCCGGGGATCCGCGGCCGGTCTAGCGGCGGGCGGCCTGCCCCGGCACTCGTGAGCCGGAGTCCACTGCGCAGCAGGCCAGTGCCTCGCGCAACGAATCCGCGTCCGCGGCCGGATCCAGGCCGGCCAGCATCTCCGGCGGTAGCGGCGCCACCGGGACGTGCTGGATCAGCGGATGACGCGGCCGGCGGTCTGCCTCGCCCTGGCCGAGCAGGTCCTCGGTCAGCTTCTCGCCCGGGCGCAGCCCGGTGAACACGATGTCCACCGGACGGCTGGCCCGGGCCGCGAGCCGCTGGGCGATGTCGGCGATCCGCACCGGCTCGCCCATGTCCAGCACCAGGACCTCGCCGGAGCTGCCGATGACGGCCGCCTGCAGGACCAGCTGCACCGCCTCGTCCACGGTCATGAAGTACCGGGTCACCTCGGGATGCGTCACGGTGACCGGCCCGCCCATCTCGACCTGCGCGGACAGCGCGGTGAGCACCGAACCTCGGCTGCCCAGTACGTTGCCGAACCGGACACTCAGGTAACTGCCGTCGGCCCGGCCCGCCATGTGCGCGGTGAGCCGCTCCGCGATGCGCTTGGAGTAGCCGAGGACGCTCACCGGGTCCGCGGCCTTGTCCGTGGAGATGTTCACGAACGAGGCCACCCCGCACGCGGCCGCGGCTTCCAGCACCGTCTGGGTGCCCAGCACGTTGCTCTTGACTGCCTCGGCGGGGTAGCGCTCCAGCAGCGGGAGGTGCTTGAGGGCGGCGGCGTGGAAGACGATCTGCGGCCGGAACCGCTCGAACACCTCGCGTACCCGGCCCGGGTCACGGATGTCGGCCAGCACGGTCTCATCGGAGTCCAGCAGGGCCCGGCCGTGCAGCGCCAGCTGCACGGCAGTGCAGCGCCGACTCGTCGCGGTCCAGCATGATCAGCTCGGCCGGGCCGAAGCGGTGCAGCTGACGGCACAGCTCGGCGCCGATCGAGCCGCCGGCCCCGGTGACCAGGATCCGCTTGCCAGCGAAATGCCCGGCGATGGCCGTGATGTCGGTCCGCACCGGACGGCGGCCCAGCAGGTCGCTGATCCGGGGATCGCGCACCCCCTCGATCCGCGCGCTCCCGCTGATGAGCTCGCTCACCGACGGGACCACCTTGGGCACCAGCCCGCACCGCTCCGCCTCCGCGCTGAGGTCGCGGATGGCCGTGCCGCTCGCGCCGGCGATCGCGATGACCAGGACCCGGGCCCCGGTCTTCGCCGCTACCTCGGCCATGGCCGAACGGTCCCCGAGCACCGGGATGCCGCCGATGCGGAGCCGGCGCTTATCCGGGTCGTCGTCGAGCAAGGCGACCGGCCGGTATCTGGCCTGCGGATCCCGGATCAGCCGGAGCACCAGGATCGTGCCTGCCTCACCGGCCCCGAACACGATGATGTCGGTGGCTTCCGTGGCCGGCGCGCGGGTGCGCAGCCGCAGCGCGACGAGGATGTGCCGGCCCCCGAGCATGGCGGCGCCGGCGAACATCCCGGCTCCCGTAACCGTCCGCGGCAAGGCCGGCAGCGGGGCCACGTGCGCGAAGCTCAGCAAGAGCAGTGCCAATCCGGTGCTGCAGAACGCCAGCGCGATGGCCGCCAGCTCATCGAGGCTGCCGCGCTGGTACTGATGCCGGTACAAACCGGCGAACAGCCCCGCGCCCGTGGCCGTCAGGCAGACAAGCACGGACAGTGCGGCCAGGGAGAGCGTGGTGTACCCGGTGCCGGTCACCCACGCGGCGGCAAGCATCCCGGAAAGCCAGGCCGCGGTGTCGTAACCGGCTTCGATGCCTGCTTTTACCCGGCGCCGCACCGGGAAAGCCCGACTTATCCGGAAGGCCGGTGAGTTGGCGTCAGCCGCCTCATTGTGCACCGTTCTCTCCTCATCGCGCTCAGAAATCTTGCTGCGCCTAAGTAATGCTGCCGCGGTCGCGTGAGATACATTACCCTGGGTATTTCTAGATGCACTGTGGGTAACAAGAGCCTGGCGGATGTCCCTTGCTATCGGAGGAGTTCGGGTGAAGGTAACGGGCGTACGTGAACGTCTTGTGCTTTTTGCTAGCACCGAGCCACTGCGCTCAGGCGAGTCGGCCCGAATCCTTAACGCCCAATAGAGCTAACTGGCATTCGCCTACGCAAAAGGGGGCAAGTAACAATGTCAGAGACGCCCAGCCGGAATGACCCGGCCGGGGCCGAGGTTCGGGGGGACCCCGGTGAGGCGCGCACGCAACCACGCCGCCGGCGTGGCCTGCGCATCGCCCTCATCTCCATGGCCTCGTTCGTGGTGCTCATCGGCGCGGTCGCGGCCGGTGGCTACGCCTACCTGAACCACATGGCCGGCAGCATCCAGCGGATCCCGGTGAAGTTCACCAAGCTCACCGCGGCTGACGGGGCCGCCGGATACTACGATCACATGAAGGCGATGAACGTGCTGATCACCGGCGCGGGATTCGGCCCGACCGGGAGCCCTGCGCCGACTGGTGCCCCATCGGCCAGCGGCCTGATCATGATCCTGCACGTCAACGCTGACCAGTACTCGGGCGGCGTCGTGTCGATCCCGCCCCAGTCCATCGTCCGGATTCCGGGGCACGGCCGGGGGAAGATCCAGGACGCGCTGACCTACGGCGGCCCGTCGCTCCTGGTCCGGACGGTGGAAATTCTCACCCACGTGCAGATCAACCACTACGCCAGGATTGACTTCGACCACGTGGCCAACGTGGTCAACGTGATGGGCGGCGTGGACGTGACCCTGCCGGACGTCGCGGTGAGCTTTGGCCATGTGTTCCACATCGGGGTTAACCATCTCAACGGCGTCAACGCCCTGAAATACGCGCGACAGCCGACCCTGTCCGAAGAAGGCCGGGTGCTGCGTCAGCAGAGCCTGATGCGCGCGGTGATCCGCAAGCTGTACTTCCAGCATCTGCTGACCAACCCGGTGACCATGTACCGGGTGCTGCACGCCCTGATCGGCATGCTCACGGTGGACAGCAACTTCACTAATGCGGAGCTGTACCACCTGGCCCGGGAAATCCGCGGGCTGACCGGCTCCTCCACCTATGTCACCGCTCCGGTGCACTATATCGGCGGCCGCGTCTACCTGGACCGGGCCATCACCCGCCAGCTATGGGCCGCCATCCGGCAGGACTCCATTGCGGCGTTCGCCAGGAGGTATCCCTTCACAGTGACTCCAGCCGCGCCCCGCTGAGTCCAAGCGGCTGGACCGGCCGCCGGCACCGCGTGAGCGGTGCCGGCGGCCGTACTTATGCGAGGCGCGCCGAGCTGGAATATGCTCGCCTGCCAGCACAAATGCGCCCCGGGACAGTCCGGGCACCCGGCGGTCACAGGCTCCGCACCGTCTCCCGGGAATCGAGGTTAGCCGCTGATCGGTTAGGGGCATGCCGGGACGGTCGTTTATGGGGGCTTAGATTCCAGATTGATGTATTGCGGGCTCAGTTCGCTGTTAGGCTGCCGCGTCCAGCCGGTAAGCACGTGCCCTGGTGGCCACGTCGCTTGAGGACCTCGCGGATTGGGGCAGCCATGTCTGAGCAACCACCTGGCCAGGGCTGGGCTGGCGGTCTGGGCCGGGAGCAGTACCCGCCCTCCTCTGGCGCGGGCCTGTTCGGCCAGCCGTCCTACCAGGCCACCCAGGGCCTGCCGCCGTGGGAGACGCCCCAGTCCGACCCGGCGCCCGGCGCCGTCCCGTCCGGTCAGCCATCCGGGCCGGCCGCCCCCGGTCCCGTCGGCCATGGCGCCGGAGCCGGCGCGGCCCCCGGAGTCGGCCCGGCCCCCGGAGCCGGCGCGGCCCGCGGCGCCGACACGACCTACGGCACCGGGGCTGATGTCGGCCAGGGCAGCGGAGCCGGTTCAGGCCGCGGCGCGCGCCAGCGGCCGCAACTGCCCCTCGAGGAATCCAAGAACTTCCTGAACGCCCTGTTCGACTTCGGGTTCACCTCCTTCGTGACGCCCAAGGTCGTCAAGGTGCTCTACCTGCTCATCGTGGTCGTCGTCGGCCTGAGCGCGCTCGCCTTCACGGTCAGCATGCTGGCCGCCAATCTCGTCCTCGGCCTGGTCGTCCTGCTCATCGGCGCGCCGCTGTACTTCCTGGTGGTGACGGCGCTTTACCGGATCATCCTGGAGTTCTTCATGGTGATCTTCCGGATGGCCGAGGACATCCGGGCGCTGCGCGAGCGCGGCGAGTTCCGCTAGGC
The DNA here is from genome assembly GCA_963829725.1 of uncultured Actinomycetes bacterium. GTDB lineage: Bacteria > Actinomycetota > Actinomycetes > Streptosporangiales > Streptosporangiaceae > RYN-230. The sequence continues at coordinate 25,189 of CAWHJW010000012.1, forward strand.
GATCCCGCGTCGGGGGCTGGCCGGCGGCCGCCAGCCCTCCGTTGGCGCACCTCTCTTGTCCTGTCGCCGGGCGGCACGTCATCCCGGTTAACCCGGCCCGGGTGACGTGCCCGCACCAGCCTCCTCCCTAAGGTGCTCGTGGGTCACGGGCACCGTGCCCTGGGTGCTCACCCCGCCCCGGCGCACAATGAATGGGAGGAAGAGGAGGACACGTGACCATGGAGATTCGCTCCTACGTCGCGCTCGGGGACAGTTTCACCGAGGGGCTCGACGATCTGACGGCCGCCGATGGCGGCTACCGGGGCTGGGCGGACCGGTTCGCCGAACGCCTGGCTGACCTCCAGCCTGGCCTGCGGTACGCGAACCTGGCCGTGCGCGGCAAGGTCTTGCAGGAGGTCGCCGACGAGCAGGTGCCGCAGGCCATCGCCATGCGGCCCGACCTGGTCAGCATCGCGGCCGGCGGGAACGACATGCTCCGGCCCGGCGCCGACCCGGACCTGCTGGCGGAGTCCTTCGATGCGGTGATCCTGGAACTGCAGCAGGCCGGGCTCCCGGTGCTGATGTTCACCGGCTTCGATCCGCGGTTCCCAGTGCTCCGGCTCATCCGCGGCAAGGTAGCCGCGTTCAACATGCACCTGCGGGCCATCGCCGACCGGCACCAGTGCTACCTGGTGGATCTGTGGTCAATGCCGGTGCTGCGCGATCCCCGGGCCTGGAGCGCCGACCGGCTGCACCTCACCCCCGACGGCCACCACCGGGTGGCGCTGCGGGCGTGTGAGGCGATGGACGTGCCGACCGGCGAGGACTGGCGGGAGCCGTGGCCGCCGCTGGACCGGCTACCCCGCTCGCCCGCGCTCGGCTGGCTGTCAGCCCGCCAGATGGACGCCCGGTGGGCACGCGTGCACGCGGCGCCCTGGCTGGGCCGCCGGATCCGCGGCCGCTCGTCCGGGGACGGCATCGAGCCCAAGCGCCCGCAGCTGCTGCCGCTGGCCGAGGCGCCGTCCCGCCTGGGCGGCCTGGGCCTGGGGGTCGGGCCGCTGGGGCAGTCGGCTTCGTAGCCCCGGCGGGGGCACCAGCTAGGCAGCCGGGCACGCGCACCGCCTCGCAGCCGCGGCCACGCGGCCTATATCGCTCGGCAGTTATATGCCAGAGTGGTTATGCTTGCCGGGTGTTCGAGGTACTGGCCGACCGCAGCCGCCGCAGCATCCTGGACCTGCTCCGCGAGCAGGAACGGGCGGTCGGCGACCTGGTCGCCGCGACGGGCCTGAGCCAGCCCGGCGTCTCCAAGCACCTGCGCGTGCTGCGGGACGTCGGCCTGGTCGACGTCCGGGCCGAAGGCCAGCGCCGCCTGTACCGGCTGCGGCCCGAGCCGCTGGCCGAGATCGAGGAGTGGCTGGCGCCCTACCGGGCCGCCTGGCGGGACCGGCTCGGAGCGCTGGAACGCCACCTCGCTGCGATGCCGCCCGCCGGGCCCGGCGCGCCCCCTGCGCCGGCCGCGCCCCCTGCGCCGGCCGCGCCCCCGTGCCGGCCGGGCCCGGTGCGCCTGCCGGGCCCCGCGACAAGGAGAGCTGACATGGACGACGCGGACCTGGGCGAGCTGGCCCGGGACGGGGATCAGTGGACGCTCACCTTCACCCGCCGGCTGGCCCACCCGGTCGAGCAGGTCTGGCAGGCGGTCACCGAGCCGGAGCACCTGGCCGCCTGGTTCCCGCAGCAGATCGTCGGGGACCGGCGGGCCGGGGCGCCGCTGCGCTTCGTCAGCCCAGCGGGCGACGGCTTCGACGGCGAGATGCTCGCGTTCCAGCCGCCCACGGTGCTGGAGTTCAGCTGGGGTGGTGACCGGCTGCGCATCGAACTGCGCCCGGACGGCGCCGGCACCGTGCTCACCCTGACCGACACGTTCGGCGAACTGGGCAAGGCCGCCCGGGACGCGGCCGGCTGGCACGAGTGCCTGGACCGGCTGCGCAGCCAACTCGACGGGACCCCGCCGCCCGGCTGGGGCGAGACCTGGCAGCAGGTCCACCCGCTCTACACCGAACGGCTGGGACCGGAGGCCGCCACGATCGGCCCGCCGCCCGGCTACCCGCCCGGCTACGAGGAGCACGCCGGCCGCCACGCCTGACTCTTCAGGGGGCCAGGTCGGCCAGGATCTCCTCCAGGCGGGCCAGCGCCCCCGCGACCCAGGGCAGCGCCAGCGGGTCCGCGGCGGCCAGCGCGGTCTCCCGCTGCTCCTCGGTCTCGCCGTAGAGCAGCCCGGTCGCCACCCGCATCCGCAGCGCCCGCGGCTCCTCACCGAACGCGCTGGCCGGCAGCACGCCAAGGCCGTAGCGGTGCAGCAGGTGCCCCGCGACGTCCGCCCCGGTGACCAGGCCGTGGGCCGCGCGCAGGTGCGCCCGCCAGGGCCCGAAGTCGGGGTAGAGGTAGAACGCCGCCTGGGGCGCGGGCACCACCAGCCCCGCGGCGGCGAACCGGTCCGCCACCCCCCGGGCCACGGCTGCGTGCAGGGACCGGCTGCGGGAAATCCGTCCGGTTAGTGCTTGTGGTTCGGCGAAGGCGAGGGCTGCGGCCTGCTGGATGGGCAGCGACGGGGCGGACCAGATCTCGCTGCCGATGCCCAGCAGCGCCTGCCGCAGCGCCCGCCCGGTGGGGCTGTCCGGCAGCCGGGCCACGCCGATCCGCCAGCCGCCCAGCGCCAGGCTCTTGCTCAGCGCGGTGGTGACCACGGTCCGCTCCGGTGCGTAGCGCACCGGGCTGGCGAACTCCGCCCCGGGGTCGTGCACCAGGTCCCGGTAGATCTCGTCGGCGATGATGACCAGGTCATGCTCCCGGGCCACCATGCACAGCGCCTGCACGCTGGCCGCGCCGGCCAGCCGCCCGGTCGGGTTGTCCGGCAGCGTGAGGATCACGGCGCCGATCCGTCGGCCCGCCTGCCGGGCCCCGGCCACCGCCCGGGCCAGCCCGTCCGCGCCGCACACCCCGCCCTCGCCCGGCGGGGCCGGCACGAAGTGCGGCCGGACCCCGATCATGGCAGCCTGGGCCGCGTAACTGACCCAGCTGGGCCGCGGCACGGCCACGTCGGCCCCCAGCGCCAGCAGCAGGCCGAACAGCAGTGCTTTGCTGCCCGGGCCGCAGATGACCTGGGCGGGGTCGGTGGGGGTGCCGCGGCGCGCCCAGTACCCGGCCGCCGCCTCGCGCAGCGAGCCGAGCCCGGCCACCGGGCCGTAGGCGTTCCCGCCGCTGGCCGCGGCCAGGGCGTCCCGGAGCAGGGGGTGGGCAGGCAGCCCGGCCTCGCCGAAGGCGAGCGGCAGCACCGGCTCGCCGGCCCGGCGCTTGCGGGCCATGGTCTCGTTGGCCGCCAGCGTGGCGGACACCGGGACCCGCGCCCCGGCCAGCACGAGGGCCGGCGGGGGCGGCGCGGCGGTCACGGCGACCGAGTCGCTGGGCAAGGTGGACGGCATGGCTGTATCAGCCATGGACATGGCTCTCGACTCCTCGACACGGGGACCTGCGCGCCGCGCTGCGCCGAAACGTGATCGTCACATAAGCGGTCTCGGGGACCGGCGACCACCCTGACCAGCATGCGCTCAAGTCATGCATTAGCACAAGCAGCTATATCTAGGGTGAAGGATAAGCTCAGCTTATGCTCGATCTGCGCCGCCTCCGGTTGCTCAAGGAATTCGCCGGGCGGGGGACCATCGCCGCCACCGCGGCGGCCCTCGGCTACACCCCGTCCGCGGTGTCCCAGCAGCTGGCCGCCCTGGAGCGGGAGGCGGGCGTGATCCTGCTGGACCGGACCGCGCGGTCGGCCGAGCTCACCGACGCCGGCCGCCGCCTCGCCGTCCACGCCGAACGCATCCTGGCCCAGGTGGAGGAGGCCGAGGCCGAGTTGTCCGCCCAGGAACGCGAGCCCTCCGGGCGGGTGTCGGTGGCCGCGTTCCCCACCGCCGCCGCGGCCTTCGCCCCCGCGCTGGCGCGCAGCCTGCGCGCGCACCCGGCGCTCACCCTGCTGCTCCGGCAGACCCAGCGGGACGAGGGGCTGGGCGCCGTCCGTGGCGGCGAGGCCGACGTCGCCCTGGTGGACGACTGGACCGGCACGCTGGCCAGCACCGGGACCGGGGTGCTCCAGTTCTACCCGCTGGTCCGGGATCCGCTGGTGCTGGTGGTACCGCGAGGCCACCCGCTGGCCGACCCGGCCGAGCCCGTGGATCTGCGCAAGCTCAGCCAGACGAGCCGCTGGATGGCCGCTCCCGCCGGGGAGGCGTCCCGGCAGGCCACCGACCGGCTGCTCGCCGCGGCCGGCGGAGTGCCCGCCATGCCCTGGGAGTTCGAGGGGCTGGGCACGATCCTGTCGCTGGTCTCCCGGGGCATCGGGGTGGCCGCGGTGCCCCGGCTGGCCCTGGCCGCCGGGGAGGGCCGGGTGGCGGTCCGGGAACTGCCAGGCTCAGACCTGGCCCGGGACGTGTACGCGGTGGCCCGGACGGCCAGCGTGCGCCGCCCTGGGGTGGCCGTCGTGCTGGCCGCGCTGCACGACGGCGCCCGCCACCTGCCCGGCCGCCAGCAGCGTTCCCGCGCCACCGCCCGCACCGCGCCCGCCCCGCCGGCCGCCGTCCCGGCTGACCGCCACCCCCCCTCAGTTGCGCGGTGAGTTGTGACCACGAGAGCGGCCACAACTCACCGCGCCGTGGGCCGGCGGGGGCGTCCGGGGTTTGCGCGGTGACTTGTGGCCGCGTGAGTGGTCTGAAGTAACCGCGCTGTGGGACGGCCGGGACGGCCGGGGACGTCCGGGGACGTCCGGGGACGGCCGGGGACGGCCGGGGACGGCCGGGGACGTCCGGGGACGGCCGGGGACGGCCGGGTGGCCGGGGACGGCGGAGTGGCCGGGGGTGGCCGGGGTGGCCGGGACGGCGGGGGGCCGGGGTGGCCGGGAGAGGGGGCGGGGGTGTTCCGGGGGGCCGCGCGGGCGGGCCGGAAGGCCCGGGCGGCCACTTCGAGGCCGGGCCGGGCGGAGTTATCCACAGGAAGAAAAGCCGAGTGGCGCTCTCGGCGCCGGACGGGTGAGGCTGGATGCATGACGCGAGTCTTACCGGCCACCTGCCGCGACCTGCTGGATCTCCAGGATGGCGTGATTTCCCGGTCCCAGGCACTGGACGCGGGAGTGGCGACGATGACAGTCCGGTCGATGCTGCGGACCGGCTGCTGGCAGCCGTTGCACCGTGGCGTCTACGCGACTTACCCGGGGACACCGCGGCGCGAGTCGCTGCTGTGGGCCGCCCTGTTGCGGGCCGGTCCCGGTGCGGTACTGAGCCACCTCACCGCCGCGGAGTTAGACCACCTGCTGCCCCTGGGCATCCAGTTGGGCGGCCGGCTGAACGGGCAGGCCCAGGTGATTCATGTCTCCGTCGGCCGCGACCAGCATGTCAGCCCGATCGCCGGGGTGGTGCTGCACCGCCGGGAGGCCCTCAGCCAGCTCCGTCACCCGGTGGCTCAGCCGCCCCGGACCCGGATTGAGGAGACCGCCCTCGACCTGACCGCAGGCGCCCGGACGCTGGACGACGGCTATGGCGTGGCTGGCCCGGGCGTGCGGGAACCGGCTGACCACCCCGGCCCGGCTGGGGCCGCCCTGGCGGCCCGGTCCCGGGTCCGCTGGCGACGGGAGCTCGCCGGCGCCCTGGCCGACGTGAGTTCGGGGGCCCACTCCGTGCTGGAACTCCGGTATCTGCGGGATGTAGAGCGGCCGCACGGGCTGCCGCCCGGGCGCCGCCAGGCGAAGGCGGCGCATGGATCGCGGACCGCCTACCGGGACGTGCTGTATGAGGAGTTCGGCGTGGCCGTCGAGACCGACGGCGCGGTCGCCCACCCGGCCGGCGCCCGCTGGCGGGACCGGGAGCGGGACAACGCCGCCGCGGTGGACGGCATCCTCACGCTGCGCTACGGCTGGGCGGCCATCACCGAGCGGCCCTGCTGGGTGGCGGGTGAGGTCGCCGCCGTCCTGCGCAGCCGTGGCTGGGCCGGGACGGTGCGCCGCTGCGGGCCGGGGTGCCAGGCGGCAGGCTCCTGGACGACTGTTTCCTGACCCGAGCTGGCTCTTCGCCCAGCATGTCGCATCGGGTCACGGGTACCCGGCAGGGTTAGCGCAGGTAGGCCGCCTTCCTCCGCCGGGCCTGGGAACGCTGCCCCAAGTGCGCATGGTCTGCCGCGCCGCTTCCGGTGCTCGGGCCGCAGGCGGCCCTGCGCTCCGGGTCGGCTTGCCCTCGGATGACCCTCCCGCCGCATACCTGCCGGTTTACTGTCGCGCGGGCGGCCCCGACAGGATCAGGAGGGTTTGCGGCCGACGCCGCCGAACATGACCCATTGCTCGCTCTGCTGTTCTTCCCGGCCGTCAGGACGCCAGTCGGTGATCTTCACCAGGCCCGGCTCGACCAGTTCCAGGCCATCGAAGAAGGCCTGGACCTCCTGCTTCGTGCGTATCCGGCCGTGGTCGCCGCTGACCGTGCCGCGCGCCAGGTCGGTCATCGTCTCCCGCAGTCCGCTGTCGTCGGAAACGACGGCGGAGATCACCAGGTAGCTTCCGGGCGCCAGGCGGCTCATCATCCGCGGCTGCCGGCGGGCGCGGCCAGGAAAGCCCGGCTGCATGAGCTGATCGCGTTGCACCTGGGCGGGGACGGTGATTCTGGCCAGGTGGTGGTGGGGGTCCAGACTCACCGCGGGCTGTGGGTGCAGGCGCTGGCTGCGGTCGGCTACCAGGTGTTCGGGCTTAACCGCTCGCTCGGTCCCTCGGGCGGGCGCTCTGACTTGACGTTCGTCCATCTCAGAGGCGGTGACATATGCCGGAGTTGTGGTAACCGGTTGCCGGAAAACGGGAAGAAAAGTCGTGGAAATGCGGAAGGACTGGCCCGGAAAACGGGAATCCGTAGGTGGCATCGTCGTATGCGTGAGGTTCTGACTGGCCTGGCGAAGCGACGTCTGGTCGATGTCGCGGCGGGTCGTTTCGCTGAGGAGCCGGTGCTCGTCCTCAACGGTCCGAGGACCGGACGGCGTCGGCCACGAACACCCCCTCGAACCGCGTAGGCGCTGGTCAGGGGCGTTCGCGCCGCCGGGTGTCAGGCATCCCGCTCGATGGGGCAGCTCATGCAGCGGGGCCCGCCGCGGCCGCGGCCCAGTTCGCTGCCGGGCACCTCGACCACCTCGACGCCGTGCTCCCGCAGGTAGTCGTTGGTGGTCACGTTGCGGTCGTAGGCGACCACCACCCCGGGCTCGATGGCCAGCACGTTGCAGCCGTCGTCCCACTGCTCCCGCTGGGCGGCCGCCTCGTCCTGCCAGGCGGTGAGCACGCTGATGGTGGGCAGCCCCAGCGCGGCGGCGATCGCGGTGTGCATGTCCTCCGGGGGATGGTCGGTGACCTTGAGCTCGCGGCTGCTGGCCCCCGGCTCGACGGTGTAGGACGGCAGCATGCCCAGCCCCAGGTACTTGGTGAACACCCCGTAGTCGCACATGGTCATCACGGTGTCCAGGTGCATGAACGCCCGGGCCTTCGGCATGTCCAGGGCCACCAGGCAGCGCGCCGCCCCGGCGGAGAACAGCCGGTGGGCCAGCATCTCCAGCGCCATGGGCGTGGTCCGCTCGCTCATCCCGGCTAGCACCGCGCCGTTGCCGATGACCAGGATGTCGCCGCCCTCGATGGTGGCCGGGGCGGCGTCCTCCCCGTGGTACCAGACCTCGAAGCCGCCGCTGGCGAACATCGGGTGCCACCGGTAGATGGCCTCGTCGTTGATGATCTCCCGGGTCCGCGGCGGCCGGGCCATCGCGTTGACCGACACCCCGCCGTAGATCCAGCACGAGGTGTCCCGCTGGTAGAGCAGGTTGGGCAGCGGGGCCAGCACGAACTCGTCCATCCGCAGCGAGTGGAACGCGATGCTCTTCGGCTCCGGGGCCAGTTCCAGCCACTCGCGCTTGGTGATGCCGCCGGTCAGGATCAGGGCCAGCGCCGCGGAATCCAGGCCCTCGACGCCCGCCCGCAGCGCGTCGCAGGCCAGCGGCCCGTGCATCCGGGAGTCGAACACCCGGGACAGGATGTAGTCCCGTGCCTGGGGGATGTCCAGGGTCTCGGTCAGCAGGGTGCCGTAGTAGTGCACGGACACCCCCCGGGCGGCCAGCGCGGCGGCGAACTCGTCGTGCTCCGCCTGGGCCCGCCCGGCCCACAGCACGCCGTCGAACAGCAGGTCGCGGGCGTTGTCCGGGGTGAGCCGCCGCAGTTCCAGGTCGGGCCGGTGCAGCACGACCTGGCGCAGCCGGCCAACCTCGGAGTTGACACCCAACATGCGCTCTCCCCTTCGATGACGGGTGGTGCCTCGATCATCCATGATCCCCGGTTAGGCTCCTCCCGTGGACTGACCTAGACCTAGACCTAGACCTTTCCCAGGATGCGGCCACGCTGACCGCGGCCCTGGTCGATGTGCCCTCGGTCAGCGGGGACGAGAAGCGCCTCGCTGACATCATCGAGGCGGCGCTCCGCCCGCTGCCGCACCTGGAGCTGACCCGGGACGGCAATGCCCTGGTCGCCCGGACCCAGCTGGGCCGCCCGCAGCGGGTGGTGCTGGCCGGGCACATCGACACGGTCCCGATCGCCGGCAACCTCCCCTCCCATGCCGAGCATGACCTGCTCTACGGCTGCGGCAGCTGCGACATGAAGTCCGGGGTGGCGGTGGCGTTGCGGCTGGCCGCCTCGCTGCCCGAGCCGAGCAGCGACGTCACCTACGTGTTCTACGACGGGGAGGAGGTCGAGGCGGAGCGCAACGGGCTGCTCCGGCTGTCCCGCAACGCCCCGGACCTGCTGACCGGGCACCTGGCCGTGCTGCTGGAGCCGACCGATGCCCGGATCGAGGGCGGCTGCCAGGGCACGATGCGGGCTGAGGTCCGCGCGTCCGGCGAGCGTGCGCACAGCGCCAGGTCCTGGAACGGGCTTAACGCCATCCACGTGGCCGGTGCCATCCTCGACGTGCTCCGGGCCTACGTGCCGAGGGAACCCGAGGTGGACGGGCTGAGGTACCACGAAGGGCTGAACGCCGTGTTCATCAGCGGGGGAGTGGCCGGCAACGTCATCCCGGACGAGTGCGTGGTCACGGTCAACTACCGGTTCGCGCCGGACCGCTCGGTGGCCGATGCCCAGCAGCACCTCCGTGAGGTGTTCCGCGGGTTCGAGGTGGAGTTCACCGACTGGGCCGCCGGTGCCCGCCCCGGCCTGGGTGACCCGGCGGCGGCGTCGCTGCTGGCCGCGGTGGGCGGCACCCCGCGGGCCAAGTTCGGCTGGACGGACGTGGCCCGGTTCGCCGAGCTGGGCATGCCCGCGGTCAACTACGGCCCGGGCGACCCGGAGATCGCGCACTCCCGCGGCGAGCACGTGCCGATGGAGCAGATCGCCGAGGTGGAGGGTCGCCTGCGCGCCTGGCTCACTCCCTGACCCCGGCGCACCTGCTGCCCCCGGCGGTGGCTACTTGGCCGGCCCCTCGATCAGGGTGACCGAGGAAGTGTGGTTCTGCCGGCCGGTGTCCACCCAGGTCAGCGAGACGGTCGCGCCGGGATGCAACTTGCCCATGATGGTGGTCAGCGCGCTCGCGTTGCTCACCGACTGCCCGTTCACCCCGGTGATCACGTCGCCCACCCGGATCCCGGACTTGAAGGCGGGGGTGCCCTGGTAGACGTTGCAGATCAGCGCACCTGACCCGGTCGGCGGGCTGTAGTTGAACCCGCCATTGGCCAGGCACTGGCGCGCGTCGCTGACGTCGTCCACGCCGACCCCCATGAAACCGCTCGGGCCGATGAGGATCTTGGCGCCGCCGTGCCCGCCGGCGATCTGGCGGGCGATGGTCAGCGCCTTGTTGATCGGGATCGCGAAGCCCTGAGCGGTGCCGGGACCGCCCAGGCTCTGGCCGTTAGCGGCGGTGTTCATGCCGATCACCTGGCCAGCCGAGTTGGCCAGCGCGCCGCCGGAGTCGCCGGCCGCGATCGCGGCATTGGTCTGCAGCATGCCGTGCAGCGTCTCGGTGTTCACTCCGCTGCCTGAGTCGCTGGCGGTGATGGTCCGGTTTAGCGCGGTGATGGCCCCACTGGTCACGGTCGGGGGGCCGCCGCGGCCGCCCGCGTTCCCGATGGCCACCACCCCGGTGCCCAGGCTCACCTTGGACGAGTCACCCACCTGGATGGTCTTGAGGCCCGAGGCGCCCTGCAGCTTGATCAGCGCCACGTCATCGGTGGGGTCCACGCCAATCACGGTGGCGGTGTAGGTCTTGCCGCCGACCACCAGCGTCGAGCGGAGCGAAGTCGAGCCCTCCACCACGTGGTTGTTGGTGAGTACCAGGCCGTTGGAGGACAGCACCAGGCCGGTCCCGGCGGCGGCCCCGTCCTCGTACTTGAGCGTGGAGTTGATGTCCACGACGCCCGGCTCGACCTTGTTGGCCACGGCCTGCTCGTTGACGTTCGCGGTGTTGGCCCCGCCCGCATTGCCCTTCGGCGACGGGATCTGCTGCGAGGACACATTGCTGCCGGGCGAGGAGGAGTTATGGTTCAGCGCGACCACGGCGCCCGCGCCCGCGCCCGCGGCGACTGCGGCCACCACCACGTAGATGACGGCCCGGTGCTTGCGCCGCGGCGGCTCGGGCTCGTGCCCGTAGCCGAGGATGCCGCCTGGGCCCCAGCCGCCGGTGCCGCCAGGCGGGGTGTCCCAGGGGCCTGCGCCCCCGGCCTGCCCATAGCCCTGCTGTCCGGAACCCTGCTGCCCGTATCCGGGCTGCCCGTATCCGGGCTGGCCGCCAGCCTGCCCGTATCCAGGCTGCCCGGTGCCTTCCTGCCCGGTGCCTTCCTGGCCGGAGCCTTCGTGACCAGAGCCGCCCTGGGGGTACCCGGGCTGGCCGTATCCGGGCTGGCCAGGCCCTTCCACCCCCGCACTCGCCTGGGTGTAGCCGGGCTGCCCGCCACCCTGGGCGTAGCCGGGCTGGCCGAAGGGCGCTTGGCCATACCCCGGCTGGCCGTATCCGCCCTGGCCGTACCCGTAGCCCTGTTGCCCGTAGCCGGGCTGGCCGTAGCCCTGTTGCCCGTATCCGGGCTGGCCGTAGCCCTGTTGCCCGTATCCGGGCTGGCCGTAGCCCTGTTGCCCGTATCCGGGCTGGCCGTAGCCCTGTTGCCCGTATCCGGGCTGCGCCGTAGCCCTGTTGCCCGTATCCGGGCTGGCCGTAGCCCTGTTGCCCGTAGCCTTCCTGGCCGGAGCCTTCCTGGCCGGAGCCTGTCCTGGCCGGAGCTGCCCGGGCTGGCCGTAGCCGGGCTGGCCGTATCCGGGCTGGCCGCCAGGCTGCTGGCCGTAGCCGGGGGGTGCGTATCCGCCAGCACCGTAGCCTGGCTGCGGCCCGAACCCGGTGGCGCCGGGGTTGCCCGGCTGGCTTACGCCCTCCGGCCCGCCCGCCGGCTGGTCGCTGGTCGGCTCCCAGGAGCGCGGCGGGTCGTAGGAGCCGCCCTGGCCGGCGGCCGTGCCGTCCGCTGAGGACCAGGGATCGCTGCCCGCGCCCGGCGCCCAGGCCGAACCGGGGTCGCCGGGCCCGGCAGCCGGACCGGGTCCAGCCGCACCGTTGTCCTGCGGCCGCACGGGTTCGGCCGCAGGAGCCTCTTCGGGCTGCTGGCCAGTGTTGGCGGAGACGACCCAGGAATCGTGGTCGGCCGGGGCGGGCCCGGCCTCCTCCGCCGGGGTGGCGCTGCCCGGCTGGCTGCTGCCGACGGCCGGGTCGGGCTGGTGCTCCTCCGGAATGGGTGACCATGCACCCATGTACTCCGGCGGCTGGCCGCCACCCCGGTCCTGACCTTCATGCATCCGTATCACCTTTGTCCCGGATTACAGCCTACGTTCGTGCGTATCGCTGCCGGTGGCCGGCCGGGCGGCCCGTGCCTTCCAGGCACCTCTCAGTAAGCACCACAAATCTGGGTGTTAGCTGAATGCGTCCTGAGGATTCCTCATCCATGGCCGGGTCCGGGCCGCCATGCCGGTGGCCCGGACCATCCCGGCGGGCGCCCCGGCCAGGCCGTGGTCGGCCAGCGGGCCCACGGCCAGGCCGCGGGCCTCGCACTCGCCGAGGAGCCAGGGGATCGCGCCCAGCGCGGCCGCCGCCGCCCCCTGCGGGGCGAGGGCGTCCGAGTCGTGCAGCAGCACGGACGCTCCGCCGTCCAGGGTAGCGCTCAAGCTGGCTTGCACCGTTTCCGGTGTCGCGCCCGAGTCCCATTCGCGTCCCCAGCAGGTCCACAGCACCGGCCGTAGCCCGAGCTGGTAGCAGGCCAGCAGTGAGCCCGCGCTGAGCACGCCATACGGCGGCCGGTACAGCCGCGGGGCGGCGCCGGTCGCCTCGGCGATGGTATCGCAGGCCCGGGCCAGGTCGTCGTGCAGCGCCCGGGGCCCCCGGAGGGTGGCGTAGCGGTGGTCCCAGCCGTGCACGCCGATCTCGTGCCCGGCCGCGGCGATTTCTGCGGCCAGTGGGCGGGCCGCGGCGACCATCGGGCCGAGCAGGAAGAACGTGGCGCGCACCTGGTGCGCGTCCAGCGTCGCCAGGAAGCTCGGCGTGGCGCCCGGGTCCGGCCCGTCGTCGAAGGTGAGCGCCACATGGCCGGGCCGGCCCTGGCCTGCCAGCCCGGGGAAGAAGCGGCGGCGCACCGGCCCGATCGCGGTGACCCCGGGCGCGCCCTGGCCGACGGCCAGGCCAGCCAGGCCGAGCAGGGCCGCGCCCAGCATGCCCTTGCGCATCGTCGGCTCCTCCGTCCTTTTCCCCGCGGACCATACCCAGCATGCCGGGCTTGCCCGCCTCTCCCTCAGTGCCCTGGTTGACCCGCTTTACGCGGGGCCGCTTCATGCGGGGTGGCGCTCACCCGGGTGAGGGGGGCCATGCGTGAGCGGCCCGGACGGGAGGAGCAGGCGGTGCGCGGGTTCGGCGGCCCTGGCCGTGATGGCAGCCGGGGGTACGCCGGGCAGCCGGGGGATCCAGCCGGGCGGCCAGGGGATCCAGCCGGGCGGCCAGGGGATCCAGCCGGGCGGCCGGGGGATCCAGCCGGGCGGCCGGGGGATCCAGCCGGGCGGCCAGGGGATCCAGCCGGGGATCAGCCGGGCAGCCGGGGGATCAGCCGGGGAGCCGGGGAAGCTGGGCCGTGGCTCCGGTGGCGTGGATGGCGTGCAGCACGATCTTGTCTATCTTGGCACGCTCGGCATTCAGGGCGGCCGTGTCCCGGCCCAGCGCCGCCTCGGCCCGCTGCCGCGCCGCGGGCTGGGTGGCCCCGGCCGCGTTCGCCACGTCGTCCTGCACCCGCACCGCATAGGGGGAACACCAGAAGATCAGGTCGTTGACCACGGTATCGAGGTGGAAGCCGGCCAGTGACTCGGACACCTGGTACTGACTCAGGTCGTCGATCGGCTGGCTGTTGGCGGGCTCGCAGTTGGCCGCCCCGGTGTGCGCGATCTGGATGGTGTCCCGGGCCCGGGCCGCCGCGCCGGCCCCGGTGCCAATCCCGTGCAGCGCGGTCAGCGATTCGCTGACCCCGCCGGCGCAGGACTCGGTGCCGGTCCGCACGTCGGTCAGGAACCCCTTGAGGTCGGAGGCCAGCTGCGAGTGGGTGGGCTTGTGCGCCAGCCCCACGAGAACGGCGGCGATCACCAGCAACGCGCCGACCAGCCAGATCCAGCGCGGTGTCTTGCGGACCGGCCACCGGGTGGCCCGGATGGGGACGTAGGGGGGGTCGGTCCTGGTCGGGCTGTCCATGCCGGTCAGCCCCGCCCGGTCACCGAGGTCATCATCGCTACCCCGCTGTTCAGTTCGGCCCGGGTCACCGCGCCGTAGATGGTCCGCACGATCCGGTGCCGGGCGTCTAGGAAGAAGGTGACCGGCAGGACGGGTGCCTGGTAGGAGAGGGCCGTGGTTATCGGGGCGGACACCACGGGGTACTGCACGCCGGCCTTGCGGATGAACGCCTCGGCCTTGGTGGCGGAATCGGCGCTGTCGATGCCGAGGATGGTGACCCGGCCGTGCGCCGCCCGGTAGTAGCTCGCGATCAGCGGGGTCTCCCGCTGGCACGGGGCGCACCAGGAGGCGAAGAAGTTGAGGATCAGCGGATGGCCGGAGTAGCTCGCGAGCGAGAGGTGCTGGCCGGGATGTCCCAGCACGGCCAGGCTGAACGCCGGGGCGGGCCGGGGCGGCTGCGCGGCGGCCGCCTTCGGCGGGCCCCCTGAGGTGGCGCTCAGCGCCAGCAGGGCCACGACGATCGCGGTCAGCGCGGCCGTGGACGTCAGCACCAGCCGGCCCGCCCGGCTCCGGGTGCGGAACCACGCGCGCAGGCCACGGTCCGGGCGCTCGCTGCCCGGCCCGGCCGTCAGCTCATCGGTGCCGCCGCTGGCCGTGTTCGAGGTCATCTGTTCCTGCTTGCCCATGGATCATCCTTCAGCGTCCGGTCCGGTGCCGGGTCCGCGGAGCCGGCCGCCCAGCTCAGTGCCACGGCCGGGAGCCCGGCGACGGCACTGACCGCGGGCGCCGGGAGGACCAGCTCGAACTCGCTGCCCTCGCCGGGCGTGCTGCGCACCCGGACGTCACCACCGTGGGCGTGGGCCACGGCACGGACCAGGGACAGCCCCAGCCCGGTGCCCTTGGTACCCGCGCTGGCGGCCGCCGGGTCACCGGCTGGCGATCCCGTCCGGAACCGGTCGAAGATGTGCGCCAGCTCCGTGGGCAGGATTCCCGTCCCAGTGTCCGCGACGATCATACGCACCGGCATCCCGGGGCCGCTGGCCGCCACCGACAGTTCGATCGTGTCGCCGCTGGTCGTGTGCCGCACCGCGTTCTCCAGCAGGGCGTCCACCGCCAGTGCGAGGCGTTCCCGGTCCGCGCTGACCGTCACCCGGTCCAGCCGCCCGATCCGCCACTGCCGCTCGGCGGTGGGCCGCCAGCGGCAGATGACGTCCATCGTGAACCGGTCCAGGGCGATGGGCTCCGGGCGCAGGAAGTCGGGATCCTCGGACGCGGCGATGACCAGCAGCCGCTCGCCCAGCCGGCGCAGCCGGGCCAGCTCGCCCACCACTACCTGGATATCCCGCCGTTCGGCGCGGTCGGTGAGCTCCTGGGCCAGCAGCTCGGCGTGCCCGAGCGCGATGGTGATCGGGGTGCGCAGCTGGTGCGAGGCGTCCTGCAGGAACCGCCGCTGGGTGGCCAGCAGCCGCGCGTTCGCCTCGCTGACCAGCCCCCGCTCCTGGTCCGCGGCCAGCCTCCGCTGGGCGTGCCAGACCATCAGCCAGAACATCATGGCCATCAGCGGGACTTCGTTCAGCTCGTCCACCGACTGGGCGCCGCGCCACACGTCGACGCCGATCGCGGCGAACGTGGTGACCATGACCACGCCGAGCACCCACAGGGTGGGCCGGGTCGCCCAGACCCGGAACCCGTAGAGCAGCGTGAGGCTGATCCAGATGAAGTGGAACGGGATCGTCTCCCAGCGAGAGAAGATCAGGATGCAGAGCAGGTTGGCCGCGGAGAAGACGGCCCAGACCAGGTCCACCCAGGCGACCCGCCAGGGCCAGGTAAAGCCGTCCCGCGCCACGGCCGGGCGGCGGGTGACCGGGCCGTCGTTCGGATGGCGCCGGGCGAAAGGCAGCGCCGACGGGAGCGAGTGCCACAGCCCGGCCGGCAGGGCCGTGCGCAGCCGGGAACGGCCCGCCTCGTCCGGGTCCATGCTCCCGGCGTCACGCGGTGAGCTGGTATCCCTCACCACGCACCGTCTTGATCAGGCCGAAGCCGAGCTTGGAGCGGAGCCGCCGGACGCAGACGTCCACGACGTTGGAACCGGGATCGAAGTCGTACCCCCACACGGTCGCGAGCAGTTGCCCCTTGGTCACCGACTGGCCGGCATGGTCCATCAGCTCGCGGAGTAGCAGGAATTCGAGGCGGGTCAGCGGGACCGGGCCGTGCCCGGTGTTGGCTTCCAGCCGTCCGAAGTCCAGCACGAGTTCTCCTGCCCTGAGCACCTCGGCCAGTGGGTGGCCGTCGTCGCGAAGCCGGACCCGCACCCGGGCCAGCAGTTCCGCGAGCGAGAACGGCTTGGTCAGGTAGTCCTGGGCGCCCAGTTCCAGGCAGTCCACCTTGGTGGTCACGTCGGCGAGGCAGGACAGCACCAGGACCGCCTGCTCGGGCCGCTCGCGGCGGAGCCGGGCGAGGATCTCCCGGCCATCCAGGTCGGGCATGACCAGATCGAGGATGACCAGATCGTAATCCCCGGCCGTGGCCTGGCGCAGGCCGTCCTTACCGGTGCCTGCGAAATCGATTGCATAACCCGCGGCCGTCAGCGCGCGGGTGATGAACTCCCGGATCTGTGGCTCGTCATCCACAACGAGCAGCCTTGCTGCCGTCGGGTACCCCCCGGGGCGGTGGACCGTCTTCGCAGGTGTATTACGTGTCATGGGACATCAGGGCGATACGTCAGCACGGTGCGGTGGCGAGTTGCGCCGCCGCCTGGCGACCCCCTCGGGGCAGGATGTACCGGAACAAGGTGCCCGGTCAAGCTTCGTTACCTAGGGGTTAACTGCGGCAAACCATTGCAGCACCCGTTTACCTCGCGAGGTGTCGTCGCGTGAGCAAGTGGTAACAATCAGTAGCGTGATCGTGAAGCGACCGTACTGTGACCCA
The DNA here is from genome assembly GCA_963829725.1 of uncultured Actinomycetes bacterium. Classification (GTDB taxonomy): domain Bacteria; phylum Actinomycetota; class Actinomycetes; order Streptosporangiales; family Streptosporangiaceae; genus RYN-230. Next base: position 41,877 of record CAWHJW010000012.1, read on the forward strand.
TGTCCAGCAGGAACGTTATCTGGATGAGACACCTTGATCATGACAATTTCGTCATTGAGCGGCTGCCCGGTTGCCGAGGCGTAGCGAACGATCGCAAGATCGGGACCAGACGAGACTTCCGGCCCGGAGTCATGGGGACATTGCGGCCGGCCCCAGTCGTGTGCGCGAGGCGCCGCGAAGAAGCGAGGTGGTGACTGGTGTCTCTGCCGGCCCGTATCGCGACCCTGGTGGTGGCCTTCGCCGCCGTGGTCGCGGGTGGGGTCTTCATTGCCGTGTACTACATCGGCAGCGGCCCACCGGTGGTGAACTTCGCCCCGGTGGCCTCCGGTGGGTCCGTCAACGTGGTCCTGCAGGAAGACCCGCAGAACAACTCGTCCACCGAACCGGACTGGGTGAGCTACTACGTCCAGGACCCGAAGACCAACGCCTGGGTGCACACCACGCTGTTCCAGGTCCCGGAGAACACCCGGGTGAACATGACGATCCTGGGCTACGACGGCTGCACCCCGCTGCGCAACAACTACTGGAGCCAGATCCAGGGCACCGTGGGCAACGCGATCACCGTCCAGCAGTTCAAGACCGTTGGCCAGCCGATCAGCCCGGTCAAGAAGTACTCGGTCCTCAACTCCTGGTCGGACTGCAGCGTGGGGCACACATTCGCCATCCCGAGCCTGCATCTGTTCGTGCCAGTGGCGTCGCCCAACACCGCGCTGTTCAACAACGACCCGTGCACTGACTCCCCCTGCACCGAGGGCCCGCACTCGATGGTGAAGTTCAGCTTCTTCACGCCGAAGCACGGCGGGACCTTCCGCTGGCAGTGCTTCGTGCCGTGCGGCGGCGGCTTCCTGGACGGCAACGGCGGCCCGATGCAGACGATCGGCTACATGATGGGCAACATGGAGGTGTCAGCCTGATGGCCGCGTCCCAGGCCCCGGCGGCCGCCGATAACGAGACGAAGGAGCCGAACCACGGCCTCCGGATCTTCCTGATCTGGGTCGTGCTCGCGCTCGCCGCCGACCTGCTCATCTGGTTCGTCTGGTACCCGCACCTCCCTCCGGGCCGGATGGCGAGTGCCGCGGCTGGCCAGCAGTTCGACATCGCGGTGCTCGCCCTGGCGGCCGCCCCGGTCATGCTGCTGGTGTACATCTACTTCGGCTACACCTTCGTCAACTGGCGGCACCGCGACGGTGACGACGACGACGGGCCGCCGATCTTCGGGCACACCAAGCTGCAGGCCACCTGGATCGCCGGCACCGCGGTCATCGTGCTGTCGGCCTTCGTGTTCGGCACCGTGCAGCTGATCGTGCCGGCTGGCGCGGGCGCGGGCCAGGGCCCGCTGCCGGTGTGGAAGCCGACCACATCCAACTGGCTGCAGGTGCAGGTGATCGGCCAGCAGTGGGCCTTCACCTACCGGTACCCGCAGTTCGGCGGGTTTGAGAGCACGCAGCTGCTGCTGCCGTCCAACCGCACCATCGAGTTCAACGTGACCTCGCTGGACGTGATCCACAGCTTCTGGGCCTACCAGCTCGGGGTGAAGGCCGACGCCAACCCGAACGTGAACAACGTCGCCTACACCGACACCAAGAGCGAGCTGGGCAGCTTCACCGTCCGGTGCAGCGAGCTGTGCGGGATCTGGCACGGCGCGATGTACAACTATGGGCACATCGTGACACCGGGCGCCTTCAACGCCTGGGCCCTCGCGACCGAGAATGCCCAGCGGAAGAACGGCACGCTGGCCGCGCTGCCGCCGTACTCGCTCACCTACGACCCGACGGTGATCCCGCAAATGGGCAAGGTCCTGATCAAGAACGGGATCACCGGTGGCGCCGGTTACTACTACCCGCCGTCCGACCCGGTGACGCCATGATCGCCGCCCGCTCCCAGCCCACCGCCGCAACCGTTTCGATGAAGAGGTGAACGGATGTCCATCGAGATAGAGCCGGAAAAGGCGCAGGAGCCAGCGGGATCAGGCCCGTCCGGCCCGGCCCGGGCCCGGCAGTGGTGGATGCGGCCGGCCGTGCACACCGGCATCATCGGTGCCGTCATCGGCTACTTCGTCGGGCACTGGCTGGGCAACATGCTGTCCTACGACTACGCCCGGAACTCGCTGTCGGACATGAACGACTTCCCGCTCGTGCTCGGCTACGTGTTCGGGACCGTCGGCTGGCTGGCTGGTCTGGGCGTGTTCAACGACCTGATCCGGCAGATGCTCGGCAAGCCGGTGCCGGTGGCCGAGGAGGAGGCGGAGGCCGCCAGCGGGCTGGCCCGGTACTTCCGGTACACCCTTGACCACAAGGTGGTCGGCCTCCAGTACCTGGTCGGCATGATCGTCTACTTCTGCACCGGCGGCCTGTTCGCGATGGCCATCCGGACGGAACTGCTGTCGCCGACCTACCACATCATGAACGCCAGCAGCTACCTGATGGTGGTGGGCGAGCACGGCACCATGATGATGATGATGATGTCGTCCGTGGTGCTCGGCCCGTTCGGCCAGTACCTGATGCCGCTCATGATCGGCTCTAAGCGGATGGCGTACCCCCGGCTGGAGGCGCTGGCCTTCTGGCTCACCCCGGCGGCCTACGTCGTCCTGCTCTCCGGCGTCCTGCTCGGCGGGTTCCCGACCGGCTGGACCGGGTACGCGCCGCTCAGCGTGCAGGCCACCGAGGGCATGGACTCTTACGCGGTCGCCTTCGGGATCGCGGGCGTCGCGCTCATCCTGGCCGGGTTCAACATCTTCGTCACGATCGTCAACTACCGGGCCCCCGGGATGCGGTGGAGCCGCCTGCCGATGTTCGTCTGGTCGATGATTACCGTCTCGTTCCTCATGGTGCTGTCAGTCCCCGTGCTGGTCGGCGGCCTGTACATCCTGATCCTGGACCGCACCGCGCAGACCGCGAACTACGTGAACACGCTCGGCGGGAGCAGTTACCTGTACGAGAACCTGTTCTGGTTCTTCGGGCACCCCGAGGTGTACATCCTGGCCGTGCCCGGGTTCGGCATCGTGTCCGAGCTGATCCCGGTGTTCTGCCGGAAACCGCTGTTCGGCTACCGGGTAGCCGGGGCCGGCATGATCGGGGTGGCGCTGCTCAGCTTCTTCGTCTGGCAGCACCACCTGTTCATGAGCGGCATCAACCCGGAGATGCGGCCGCTGTTCATGCTGACCACCGAGCTGATCTCCATCCCGACCGGGTTCATCTACCTGGTGGCGATGGGCACGTTCTGGAAGGCGAAGATCAGGTTCACCGTGCCGATGATGTTCGCGCTGGGGTTGTACTTCAATTTCCTGATCGGCGGGATCTCCGGGGTGTTCCTGTCCGACGTCCCGGCGGACACCACCGAGCACGGCTCGTTCTTCGTGATGGCGCACTTCCACTACACGATCATGGGCGGGCTGATCTTCGCCTTCTTCGGCGGGATCTACTACTGGCTGCCGAAGATGATGGGCATCCGGATGAACCAGAAGCTCGGCTATCTCCACTTCTGGACGATGTTCATCTTCTTCAACTCCACGTTCCTGCCGCTGTTCGCGGTGGGCATGCTGGGCCAGCCGCGCCGGGTCTACGAGTACGCCCGCAACCTCACCGGGCTCAACGACTGGGTGTCGATCTCGTCGTTCCTGCTCGGAGTGTCGATCCTGATCTTCCTGATCAACTTCATCTGGTCAACCGTGTTCGCCCGGGAGAAGGAAGTCGCCAACCCGTGGAACTCCCGCGGGCTGGAATGGCAGGTGTCCTCGCCGCCGCCGCCCGGGAACTTCGAGCACATCCCGGTGGTGCTGGCGGGCCCGTACGACTACGGCGTGCAGGACGCGCCGCCGGTCGCCGACCTGCACCCGCCCGTCGGCGTGGTAAGCGCGTCGTACGCGACCGCTGGCACCGGAGTGGAGGCCTAGGCCATGGCGGAGCAGACTACGCAGCCCTCGTCCGAGCTGGACCGGGCGGCTGAAGAGGCCGGCTTCTACCATGAGGCGGCCCTCAACGCGGCGTGGACCGGCGCCCGGTTCGCCGTGGGCGCGCTGTCCTTCCTGTACGGGGCCCTCGCGTTCGCCTACTTCTACCTCCGCTCGGTCAACTCGGCCGGGCGGTGGCACGGGTCCGGCTACCACGCACCCCCGATGGGGTACGGGGTGACGGTCCTGATCCTGGTCGTGGCGAGCGCGGTGATCCAGTATGTGGGCCTGGTGCGGATCAAGGCCGGGGCGAAGAACGTCTGGCAGGCCGCCAGCCTGATCGCCCTGCTCCTCGGGGTGGCCGCGGTGGTGGTGCAGATCCTCGACCTGCTGAACCTGCCGTTCCAGCCGGGCAGTTCCGGCTTCTCCAGCGTGTTCGTCAACACCTACCCGGTCCTGCTGGTCAGCTGGCTGGCCATGATGATGTGGCTGGAGATCCTGGTCATGCGGGCCCGGGCCATCCCGGGGATCTTCTTCGTGGAGCAGCCACCCACCTACGCGGAGGCGTTCGCGGTCCAGCGGTTCCAGTCCTCGCTGAGCGGCTTCACGCTCATCTGGAACTACATCGCCATCGTGACGATCTTCTTCTTCATCCTGTTCTACGTGCTCTAAGGGGAAAGGAGTGGCCGGTCCGGGTGGGCTTGCGCCCACGTCAGCCACCGGCGGCCCACGACCGTCATGAACCTGGTTGTCTCGCACTGGTCGGCCAACGTGGCGGTCGTGGCCGGGTGCCTGCTGGTCACGGCAGTGCACCTGGCCGGGCTGGCGCGGCTGCGCGCCGACGCACGCCGGGATGGCGTGCCCCTGCCGCCGGGGCTGGGGCAGCAGGCAGCCGCGTTCTACTCCGGCCTGCTGGCCGTGGTGATCGCGCTGGTATCCCCGCTCGGGTACTACGGGGGCACCTTCATCTGGGTGCGCACCCTGCAGGCCCTGCTGCTCGGGATCGTGGCGCCCGCGCTCCTCGTGCTCGGCGCGCCGTGGCTCGTGCTGTGGCGCGGGCTCGGCCGCCGCGCGCTACCACCGGGCACGGCTGACTCAGTTGCCGCGGCGGCCTCCGTCCGGCCGTGGTGGCGTAGCTGGCCGGTGATGGTGACGGCCCTGTTCACGCTGGTCTGGTGCGGATGGTACGTGCCGCCGCTGTACGACGCGGGGGTGCACCACCCGCTGGTGCTCGCCGTGCAGGTGGTCAGCTATCTTGGCGTGGGTGTGCTGTTCTGGCTCCAGCTCATCGGCTCCCGCCCGTTCAGCCCGCAGTTCGGGCCGTTGCACCGGGTGATGCTCATCGCATCCTGCGTGATCACGGGCACCATCCTGGGCATGGTGCTCGGCTTCGATCCGCACGTGCTCTACCCGACCTACCGGGCGGTAGGGCACCATAGCTTGCTCACGGTGCCCTTCGACCAGCAGCTTGCGGGGGCCGAGTTGTGGGTGCTCATGCTGCTGCCGTACGTGATCACCGGCATCTCCCTCCTCGTGCGGTGGGTACATGAAGAGGACACGGGCGCCGTCTCCCTCGGCCTGGAGCGGATACTCCGGCCACCGAAGTCCACCTGGCCGGCCCGGACCGGGTGGAGATGACGCAGTCACCAGCTCCCCGCAGGAGGATAGAGTGCACGAAGTGATTCCCCCAGCCGCGCTGGTGGGGTACAACAACGGCTCGGCCGTGATGACGCTGGTGCTGCCCCTGGGCTTCTTCATCGTCGTGATGATCGCCCTCTACTTTGTCTTCACCCGGCCGCACACCGTACCTGGGCACCGGGCGATCTCCGGGGCCAGGCCGGTCGCTCCGGACAGCGAGGCGGCACCGTCCATCGCCGCCGCCACCGGCTTCCCGCTGGCGACGAGCACGGGCGGCACCGAGCCGCTCGCCGGGCGGGGCACCCCGCCGGTGGTCGGCGCGGCCAGCGCGGACGCGGAGCCAGCCTCCGACGAGGCGGCCACGGGCAGCGGCACGGAATCCGCCGCGCCGGACAGCACGACGGAATCGACGGACAGCACGGAGGACCCAGAGTGACCCCAGCGACCGACGCGCTGCCCGTTGCCGCGGGGCGCCGCTCCGCCCGGGTGGTCGCCCGGTCGCTCTTCGCCCTGACCAAGCCCAGGATCATCGAGCTCCTCCTGGTGACCACGGTGCCCACCATGCTGCTCGCGCAGCGCGGGCTGCCGCCAGTACGGGTGCTGCTGGTGACGCTCGTGGCCGGCGCCTTCGCGGCGGGGAGCGCGAACACCATCAACTGCTACATCGACCGGGACATCGACGCGGTGATGCGGCGCACCTCACGGCGGCCGCTGAACGGCAGGGGCGGTGAGGCGGCGGTGATCAAGCCGGCCGAGGCGCTGGTGTTCGGCATCGTCCTCGGCGCGCTGTCCACCGTGCTGCTGGGCTTCCTGGTGAACTGGCTGTCCGCGGTGCTCGCGGTCAGCGCCATCCTGTTCTACGTCTTCGTGTACACGCTGGGGCTCAAGCGCCGCACGCCCTCCAACATCGTGATCGGCGGCGCGGCCGGCTGCTTCCCGGTGCTCATCGGCTGGTCGGCGGTGACCGGGACGGTGGGCCTGCCCGCGGTCGTGCTGTTCGCGGTGATCTTCTTCTGGACGCCGCCGCACTTCTGGGCCCTGGCCATGAAGTTCCGCGACGACTACGCCGCCGCCCGGGTCCCGATGCTGCCGGTGGTCGCGTCACCGGCCGTGGTAGCCCGGAAGATCCTCATCTACTCGTACGTGATGGTCGTGGTCACCCTGGGCCTCGCGCCGTACGCCGGCTGGCTGTACACCGGCTGCGCCGTGGTGCTCGGCGGCTGGTTCCTGGCCGAGGCGCACCGGCTGCACGCGCGGGTGGCCGCCATGCCCGATGCCCGCCAGAACCTGGCCCCCGCCCCGGCGCCCGCGCCCGCCCCGCCGGCCCTGGCCGGGGCAGGCGGGAACGTCGCCACCGCCGTGGAGGTCACCGCCCCGGTCGGGGTGGCCGTGGCCGCGGAAGCCCCGGCGGACTCGGGAGTGACCGAGGGGGCGTGCGCCGGGGTGGTCCAGCCCAGCGCCAACCCGGCCCCGATGCGCCTGTTCCACCTGTCCATCGCCTACCTGACGCTGCTGTTCGCGGTCATCGCGGTGACTGCGGTGCTGCCGTGGGGCGGCTGGTAGCCCGGCCGGGCAGCAGCACCACCGCGCGCAGCCCTGGCTCGGCATCCTCCAGGCACACCGAGCCGCCGTGCGCCTCGGCGGTGGCCCGGACGATGGCCAGGCCCAGCCCGGCCCCGCCGCCGTCGGCGCCGTCCCGGCTCCGGCCGGCATCCAGCCGGGTGAACCGGCCGAACACCCGCTCCCGGTCCGCTCCGGGGATCCCGGGGCCGTCGTCGGCCACCACCAGCCGGACATTCCGCCCGTCCCGCGTCACGGTCACCCCGACCCGGGACCGGCCATAGCGGACCGCGTTGTCGATCAGGTTGCCCAGCATCCGGCGCAGGCCGTCCGGGTCCCCGGTGACCGGGCCGGGCTGCCCCTCGGTGAGCAGCACCGGGACCCGGGCGTCGGTGTACCGCGCCACCTCGCCGGCGGCCAGCGCGGCCAGGTCCAGCTCCCGGGTCTGCCGGGGACGGCCCCGCTCGTCCAGCCGGGCCAGCGCGAGCAGGTCCTCGGCCAGCCGGGCCAGCCGGAGCGTGTCGGCCAGCACGTCGGTGGCGGTCTGCCGCCAGTCCTGGCTGTCCGGGTGGTCGAGGGCCACCTCCAGCTGGGCCCGGATGCTGGCGATCGGGCTGCGCAGCTCGTGGGCGGTGTCGGAGACCAGGCCGCGCTGCCGCTCTTGGGCCGCGCCGAGCCTGCTGAGCATGTCGTTGAGGGTGATCGCGAGGCCGCGCACCTCGTCCTGGGCGGCGGGCACGGCCAGCGCGTGCGGGCGGCCGGTCCGGGTCACCTCCCGCGCGCCGCGGCTCAGTTCCGCGATGGGCCGCAGGGTGGAGCCCACGATCACCCAGATGGCCCCGGCCAGCAGGATCAGCAGCAGCGGCGTCCCGATCACCAGGACGCGGGCCAGCAAGGCGAGGCTGTCCCCGACCTGGCCGTAGGCCACCGCGGCGATGACGGTGCCGCCGTCACGGGTCGGCACCGCGGCCACCCGGACCAGGTCGGGCAGGCCGAACGGACGCCCGTTCAGGAACACCGTCCGGCCGTCCCGGGCATTGGCTGTGGCCTGCGCCGGGGTCAGCAGTGGCACCAGCCGGTCGGCGTCCGGTGACACGTCCACGATCCGGCCGTGGGTATCGAGGACCTGCACGGTGACGGTGCCGGGGGCCAGTACCGGGTCGGGCAGGCGGTTGGCGTTGGCCAGGGCCGCGACCTCGGCCGCGCCCTGCCGGGCCGAGTTGTCCAGGCTCCGGGTGAGGGCCAGGCCGAGCGCGATGCTCAGCAGCAGCGCCGCCGCGGCCAGCGCCAGCGCGAGCCCCGCCGTGGAGGCCAGCGTGACGCGGGCCCGCAGGCTGCGCCGCCGCCACCAGCCCGCCAGCCAGTCCACCTGCTCGCCTCCCGGGCGCCGGCCCTGGTCAGCCGCCGTCCGCGGCCAGCCGGTAGCCGGCTCCGCGCACGGTCTGCAGGGCGTTGCGCCCGAACGGCACGTCGATCTTGCGCCGCAGATAGCCGGCGTACACCTCGACCACGTTGAGGTCAAGTGAGTCGTAGCTGTCCCAGACGTGCTCCATCAGCTCGGACTTGGCCACCACCTGCCCGGGCCGCCGCATCAGGTACTCCAGCACGGCGAACTCCCGGGCCGTGAGCGCGATCTCGGCATCGCCGCGGCGGACCCGGCGGGTCGCCGGGTCGAGGGACAGGTCACCCGCCCGCAGCTGGGCGGGCCGGGGCCGCGCGCCGCGGCGGAGCAGGGCACGCAGCCGGGCGGCCAGTACCACGTAGGAGAACGGCTTGGTCAGGTAGTCGTCGGCGCCCAGGTCCAGGCCATCCGCCTGGTCATACTCGCCGTCCTTGGCCGATAGCAGCAGGATCGGGACCCAGTTCTCCTCGGCGCGCAGCTGCTGGCACACCGCGTACCCGGACACCTTGGGCAGCATCAGGTCGAGGACCACCGCGTCGTAGCCGCCTTCCCGGGCGGCGTGCAGGCCATCTTCCCCGTTGTGGGCCACGTCCACCGCGAAGCCCTCGGCGGCCAGGCCGCGGCGGACCGCGGCGGCCAGCCGCTGTTCGTCTTCCACGACGAGCACTCGCACGGCCCGAGAGTACCCTGCCGCCCGGTCATCCGGCCGGTACGCGGCGGCGGCGCGCACCGTCCGCGCTGTGCCGCGGCGCTCACAGTCTGCGCACAGAAATCGTGCTGCATGATGGGAGGAGCGGGGAGGCGGCCGGCCAGCGCCGCCCCCGGCGGGTGACATGGCAGCGGCACGGAAGCGCGGCGGCTGCCGGCGCGAGGCACAGGAAGTGAGGTTCACGATGACAGCGCTGCCGATGTTCTCCCGGCACGCGAGGTGGGCGGTACCGGTCGGCGCCGTGGCCATCGCCGCCGCCGTGACGGCCGGTTCCATGATCAGCGTCGCCCAGGCCTCCCCCGAACTGCCGGCGCGCACGCCCGCGCAGCTGCTGGCCGCGGTGGCCGGGCAGACCGCCCCGCCGCCCGCGTTCACCGGGACCGTGGTGGAGACCGCGTCGCTGGGCATCCCGCAGCTGCCCGGCCTCGGTAACCAGAACTCGGCCACGTCGCTGCTCGCCGGATCGCACACGATCAAGGTGTGGTACGCCAACCCGGCGCACTTCCGGCTGGCCGTGCCGGTGCCGCTGAGCGAGACCGACCTGATCCACAGCGGCCGCCAGGTATGGCTGTGGCAGAGCAGCACGAACAGCGTGACCAAGATGCAGCTGCCGGCCAGGGCCGCCGCCGGGTCCGCCCCGATGGCCACCCCGGCGCCCACCGGGGTCCCGCTCACCCCGCAGCAGGCGGCCAGCGAGGCGCTCAAGGCGGCCGGGCCCAGCACCTACATCAGCGTGCAGCGCACCGTCTCGGTGGCCGGGCAGCCTGCCTACCAGCTGGCGCTGAGCCCGAAGTCGGGGAGCTCGCTGATCGGCCGGGTGACGATCGCGATCGACGCGGCCAAGAACGTGCCGCTGCGGGTCCAGGTGTTCGCCCGCGGGGCGCGCACTCCCGCCTTCCAGGTCGGCTTCACCTCCATCTCCTACGTGGCCCCGGCCGCGGCCAACTTCACCTTCACCCCGCCGCGCGGCGCCAAGGTCAAGAACGTCACCCTGCCCGCCGACGCCGCGCCTAAGTCCGCCGCGCCGGCTGGCCAGGCGGCCGGGCAGTTCCAGGTGGTCGGCAAGGACTGGCTGTCGGTGGCGGTGCTGCCCGCCTCGGCCCTGGCCGGGCTGACCGGGATGGGCAGCGCGGCCGGCGCGGCCGGGCAGGCGGCCCAGTCCGCGGCCTCCGGCTCCGGCGGCAGCGGCGAGAGCGCCGCCATCATGGGGGCGCTGCTCGGCTCGGCGCGGGCCGTGCACGGGACCTGGGGCAGCGGCCGGCTGCTGCGGACCAGCCTTGTCTCGGTGCTGATCACCGACAGCGGGCACGTGCTGGTCGGCGCGGTGGCACCCGCGGTGCTCTACGCCGCCGCCGCACAGGTGAAGTGAGCGTCGGCTGAGGTGAGCACCGAGCAGGCAGCAGGCACGGGGGACGCGGCGGTGGGTGAGCCGGCCGCCGCGGCGCAGGCCTCAGGGCGGATGGACAGGCCATCCGCCGCGGCGCAGGCCGCGGGGCGGCTGGACAGGCCATGCCGCCGCGGCGCAGGCCGCGGGGCGGGAGGTCGGGGCCCCGGCTGCCGCCGCGGGTCAGCCGGGCGACCCGGCGGTCGCCACGGCCGGGCTGACCAAGCGGTTCCGTAGCGGCCAGCTGGCCGTGGACGACCTCGGCATGCTGGTGCCGCGCGGCAGCGTCTACGGGTTCCTCGGGCCGAACGGCTCCGGGAAGACCACCACGATCCGGATGCTGCTCGGCCTGGCCTACCCGACCCGCGGCAGCGTGGCCCTGCTCGGCGTGCCCATGCCCGCTGGCACCGTGCAGGTGCTGCCCCGGGTCGGCTCGCTGGTCGAGGGCCCCGCCTTCTACCCGCAGCTGTCCGGGTGGGACAACCTGGCCCGGCTGGACGCGGCGGACCGGACCGCTAACCCGCGCACTGCCCGGGCCCGGATCGGCGCGGCGCTGGACCGGGTTGGGCTGCTCGCGGCGAAGAAGAAGCATTTCCGGGCCTACTCGCTCGGCATGAAGCAGCGGCTGGCCATCGCGGCCAGCCTGCTCCGCCCGCGGGAGCTGATCATCCTGGACGAGCCGACCAACGGCCTCGACCCGCAGGGCACCCGCGAGGTCCGCGGCCTGATCCGGGAGATCGCCGCGGACGGGATCACCGTGCTGGTCTCCTCGCACCTGCTCGCCGAGGTGGAGCAGATCTGCACCCAGGTCGGGGTGATGCGGGCCTGCGGCTGGTGTTCCAGGGGTCACTGGAGGAACTGCGCACCCGGGGCGCCGCCCGGATCTGCGTGCGCACCCCGGAGCCGCAGCGCGCCGCTGAGGTGCTCAGCAAGCTCGGGCTGGCTGACGTGGCGGCCGGCGACGGTGAGGCCACCGCCCTGCTGGGCGAGGCCGCGCCCGAGCACGTCTGCCGCGAGCTGGTGTACGCCTACGTGCCGGTGGCCGGGCTGGACACGCCGCGGCCCAGCCTGGAGGACCTGTTCGTCGGGCTGACCGGGGAGGGCTTCGATGTCGACGGCTGACCTGGCCGCTGCCCCGGACGGCAGCGCGCTGGCCCGGGGTGAGCGGGCACCGGGGGCCGTTAGGCAATGGAACCGGTTGCTGGGGTCGGAGCTGCGCCTCATCTTCCGGCGCTGGCGCAACCTCGCGCTGCTGGCCGTGCTGATCGTGCTGCCGGTAGTGCTGGGCATCGGGCTGCGGGTGTCCACGCCGCACGGCGGCGGCGGCGGGGGCGGGCCGAACTCGGCGTTCTTCGCGCAGCTGGCCGGGAACGGGGTGTTCCTGTCCTTCCTGGCCCTGACCATCCTGCTCACCCTGGTGCTGCCGCTGGTGGTCGCGGTCGTGGCCGGGGACTCGATCGCCGGCGAGTCCGGCCTCGGGACGCTGCGCTACCTGCTGACCGTGCCCGCGGGCCGGACCCGGCTGCTGTCGGTCAAGTACGCCGCGGTGGTGATCTTCGGGCTGGCCTCCTGCCTGCTCGTCTCCGCGGTGTCCCTGATCATGGGGGCCATCCTGTTCCCGGTCGGGCCGGTGACGCTGCTATCCGGGACCACCGTGCCGCTCGCCGACGGGCTGCTCCGGCTGCTGTTCGTGACGCTGTACGTCGCGGCGGGGATGGCCGCGCTGGGCGCCATCGGCCTGGCCATCTCCACGCTCACCGAGCACCCGATCGGCGCCATCGCGGCCATCCTGGTGCTCGCCGTGGCCAGTGAGGTGGCCGACAACGTGCCGCAGTTCGCGGTGATCCACCCGTTCCTGCCGACGCACTTCTGGCTGTCCTTCGACTCGCTGCTCCGCTCGCCGGTCGCCACCGGCGACCTGGTGCACGGGCTGCTGTCCTTCGCCACCTACATCGTGATCTTCGGCTCGATCGCCTGGGCCCGCTTCACCAGCGCCGACGTCACCAGCTGAACGTGGCGCGGCCGGCCGGGCCAGGGCCGTGCTCAGCACATCGTGTAGGCGTGCCGCTGACGCGGATCGGAGTAGGAGCAGCGCGATTGCGTGGCGCCGCCGGAATTCTTGAGCGTGCCGGTGTCCCCGGTGTTGTTCCAGATGTACCAGGAATGATCCCAGTACCGGCTGGCCGGGCCGTTGATGCCTCGCCCGGTGTGGATCTTCACATACCCGTGCGCCTTCAGCTGGTAGGGCCCGAACGTGTAGATATGGCGAGCCGTGTCGCGCAGCGTCCAGTGGGTCAGGGTGACCGCATGTCCCGTGCGGTTGTACAACTGGACCCACTCAGCATCCAGGCTGGTGTTCGAGCCACGGTCCGGGCCGGGCGAGTTGTAGTAGATCTCGTGGATAACGATCGGCGACGTGGCGGCCTGGGCTGCGGCGGGCAGCACCGGGCTCAGCATGACGGCGATCCCTGCGGCCGTGGCCGCGATTATTGCTAATCTTCGCATGATTCCCTCACCGGTTTATGCGCACGGGTTCCCGTTACCCGGCACTTGTGCTTAAACGGCGACCGTAGTCATCAGGCGCCAATCAGGGCAGGGGCGTTAGGCCTTAAGGCCGGGCCATCGTCCGCCTGGGGTTCCAGCCAGGGCGCAGGGGAGTCAGCGGCTGGCCGGCGGGGACCAGGCAGCGGGAGCGAGGGTGCCGTCCACCGCCGCCTGGGCGACGTCGGTGAGGCGGAGGTTCTTGTTCCGGGCGTGAGCGCGCAGCCGGGCGAACGCCTCGGCCAGGCTGACCCCGGCCCGCTCGGAGATGACCCCTTTGGCCTGCTCGATCACTACGCGGCTGGTCAGGGCGCCGGACAGCTGCTCGTTGAGGCGCTGCGCCTCGTCGCTGACCTGATGCTGGATGATGCTGAGGGCGGCGAGGTCGGCGAAGGCGCGGGCGACGACGACGTCCGCCTCCTCCATCACAGCGCGGTCGGTACTGAGCAGGTTCAGCGCGCCGATGGTCACGTCCCGCAGCCGCAGCGGCAGCGCCGACGCAGACTGGAAGCCGGCCTGGAGGGCGGCGGTGGCGAAGACGGGCCAGCGGCCGGCGTCGGCCACCAGGTTCTCTTGCCGGACCGGCTCACCGCTCCGGAAGGCGTCGAAGCAGGGACCCTGCTCAGCCTGCAGCTCGAACAGCTCCAGCAGGCGCATCGCCTCGCTGGAGGAGGCCACCAGCCCCAGGCTGCCGGACGGCGAGGCCAGCATCACCCCGGCGGCAGACACGCCGAGCAGGTTGACGCACCGGTCCGTGAGGCGGGTGAGCAGCTCGACGACGTCGTAATCCTCGACGAGGGTGTCGGCCATCTCGACGAGAGAGCGGACCACATCGGATTCACGGGTCATCTCGAGTCACCTTCTCTGAGCGCCCGCGGCCTGCCGGTTGCCGGGCGGCAGCCCGGGCCTTCAGTACCGATCCTAGTATCGGTGAACGATCGCACCAGGTCATTCGAGACGCAGTGTGCGGTCGATGATGTCCCGGGCCACATCGTTGATGAGCTGGTCGTGGCTGAAGGCGAACGCCCGCAGCCGGATCAGCGCCTCAGTGACGCTAATCTCCTCCTGGACCGAGACTATGCCGGCCGCGTTGTGCACCATGAAGTGGAAGTCCGCGCCCGACTCGAGTGCCTGCGCCATCACATCGGACGGTGCCCCGGCCTGCACGTCCAGTACCCAGCGGGCCATCACGTCGGCCATCACCAGTGCGTCAGCGTGCTGGTCGGCGGTCAGCGGGCCGGACCGGTCCCGGTACAAGTTGAGCGCGCCCAGGCGCACCGTGCCGACCCGCAGCGGGAACCCGAACACCGCCCGCACCCCGGCCTGCAGCGCCGGCGGGGTGAACGCGATCCACCGGCGGGCCGCCGGGTCGGCCAGGTCGGGCTCGGCCACCACCGCGTCCAGATGGTAGGCATCAACACAGGGGCCCTCACCCAGCGTGTACTGCAGGTCCTCGATCAGCTTGCTTACATTGTCGCTGGCACACAGCGACCCACGGGGGATGTCACCGGACATGAGCATGACCCCGGCGCCGTCCACGCTAAGAATCCCCGGGCACACCGCGCACAGCTGGGCCGCGGGCCACTCGCTGCCCCCGGCGGAGAGCTCCGCCAGTAGCCGGTGCAGCCTGTCGCCCGCCACCTCAATGACCCCGTCCCAGGCAGCCCGCGGACAGGCTAACGACACCACGGCACTCATTCACCTGCCAGCTCCTTCAGCGAAGGAAGGACAGCATCAGCAGGGTCTGGACTCGACGCCCTTCCGGGGCCCGGGCTGCCGGGCCACTCAAGACCAACGTTACGCCATGGATGTGGTGGCGGCAGCCCGTGCCACGGCACCCGGAGCGGCCGCGGTCAGCTCGCCGGGGCCTGACGCTGTCATCCAGCCGCGCCACGGCACGAGTTCACCCGGGCCTGCGGCTACCCGGGCCTGCGGCGGGAGCGTATCGTCGGACCCGGATGATCAGCATTAGCAGCACACGCTGCGCCCGTGCGGGTGCAGCGACCGCGTCGCTCCAGACCCTGGCGGCACGGCCTGTCGTGGCCGGCTCTCACCTGAAGGTGCGCCAGTGATGTCCCAGTCAGCATGCTCGTTGTGTGTGCCGCGCCGGATCACCCGGCTGGCGCCGCACTGCGCCCGCCCCGGAAGCTGCCATGCTTGAGAACGCCACCCCGGTGCGCTGGGCAGGCTGGCAGTCCGTGCTGGCGCTCCCGGAACATGTCGATGGGTCCAACGCCCCGCAGATACGGCAGCAGTTGCTGTCGGTTATCGGCCGCGGCGCGACGGTGCTGATCGCGGACATGACCATGACGATCTCGTGTGATCACGCGGGCGCGGATGCGCTGGCCTCTGCCTACCAGCGTTCCGTGGCGACCGGGACCGAGCTCCGGCTGGTGGTCACGGCGCAGGCCGTCGCCGCGGTGCTCGGCCATCATGGCCTGGACCGGCTGCTGCCTGTCTACCCGTCCCTGGAGGCGGCCAAGGCGGCCGTGTTCCCCGGGAAGGGCCCGGACATCGCCCCGGCTGTGCTGCGCGAACTGATCGACGCGTTCCCCGACGGGGTAGCGCTGGCCGACGACCACGGCATGCTCACCCTGGCCAACGCACGGCTCGCGGACATGTTCGGCTGCGATCGCGCCGAGTTGGTCGGCCGGGGTGTTGAGTCGCTCATCTCGGTCGAGCCGCAGGACGGCTACCGCAGCCACCGGGCCGGCCGCGGGCTGGCCGCGTGGAACGGCCCGGTGGATGCGGGGCTCAGCCTCATCGGGCCGCGGCTGGTCGGGCTCCGCGCGGACGGCACCACCTTCCCGGCCGAGATCAGCCTCAGCCCGGTGCCGACTGCGGTAGGCCGGTTCACCCTCGCCGTGATCCGCGATGCCAGCAGGGCCCGCCGCCTCGAAGACCGCGCGGGCCTGGCGGACCTGGCCGGGGAGGCCGGCGTCACCGGGCAGGAACACCGCGGCCGGCCATGGCCCGACAGCATCATCACGACCCTCTTCCACGCCGGGCTCTGCCTGGAGGCGGCCAGGGCCGTGTCCCCGGAGGTGACCGGGCCGTATATCAGCGAAGCCGTCGGCCACCTGGACGACACCATCCGCGCGATCCGCGACCTCGCGTTCACCAGCGGCCGCGGCAGCCACTAGGCGCCACCGGGGCCGGCGCCGCCGTGTCGTGCGCCCGCTGTGTCGTGCGCCCGCCGCGGTCTGTGCCCGCCACGCCGTCGGGCCGCGCTGCGGCGCAGTCGCTCCTGCGGAGTTGTGTTACTACTGACTGGAGTTGTTCGGTTGACGTGCAAGTTGCGCATGGTGCTAGGCATTTAAGCGCGGGAGAGGTAACGTGACAGCACTGCTCCGGACCCAGGCAGTGGCGAGCGCGATATCTGCCGTTGCCAGGCGCGGGGCCGGATTTTTTTAGCTGTAGGGCACCCGCCCGCCTGCTGTCCCGGCGGGAGGTTAGGGGGGCATCTCCTAGCCGGGAGGGGGACCGGCAGCGTTGTCATGCTGCTGCCGGACGGGAACCCGCGCAGTGGGAGCACCCCGCCAGGGCTTCCGCTGCGCGGGGCCCCGGGCGGCCCGCCTGAGGCTACCCCTTGAGGCTGGGGAAGTCTTCTTCCCAGAACTCCAGGGTGCCGCGCGGGCCGGTGGCGGCCCCGGCGCCGGCGCCCGCCGGAACCGCACCGGGCTCGCCGAGTCGCACGGTCTCCTGGCCACGCAGTTCCACCCGGCGGATCTTGCCGGAGATCGTCTTGGGCAGCTCGCTGAACTCCAGCCTGCGCACCCGCTTGTAGGGGGCCAGCCGCTGGCGGGCGTAGGCCAGGATCGACAGCGCCGTCTCGGCGGTCGGCGACCAGCCCGCGGCCAGGGTCACGTACGCCTTGGGGACGGCGAACCGCATCGGGTCGGGCGATGGCACCACCGCGGCCTCGGCCACCGCCTCGTGCTCGATCAGCACGCTCTCCAGCTCGAACGGGGAGATGCGGTAGTCCGAGGCCTTGAACACGTCGTCGGTCCGGCCGATGTAGGTGAGGTAGCCATCGGCTTCCCGGCTGGCCACGTCCCCGGTGTGGTAGTACCCGTCGCGCATGGCCTCCGCAGCGCGCTGGGCGTCTCCCCGGTACCCGGTCATCAGCCCGAGCGGGCGCCGGGACAGGTCCAGGCACATCTCGCCCTCCTCGGCGGCCTGCCCGGTCAGCGGGTCTACCAGCACCACCTCGTACCCGGGCAGCGGGCGCCCCATCGACCCGGGGCGGACCGGCTGCCCGGGGGAGTTGCCCACCTGGGCCGTGGTCTCGGTCTGGCCGTAGCCGTCCCGGACGGTCAGGTTCCAGGCCCGGCGGACCTGCTCGATGACCTCCGGGTTGAGCGGTTCCCCGGCGGCCACGCACTCGCGCAGCCGGGTCACGTCACAGCTGGCCAGGTCGGCCTGGAGGAGCAGCCGCCACACGGTCGGGGGAGCGCAGAACGTGGTCACCCCGTATTCGCCGATAGCGTCCATCAGCGCCTGCGCGGAGAACCGCTCGTGGCCGAGCAACAGCGCGGTCGCGCCCGCGTTCCACGGCGCGTACACATTGCTCCAGGCGTGCTTGGCCCAGCCCGGCGAGGAGATGTTCAGGTGCACATCGCCGGGCTGCAGGCCGATCCAGTACATGGTGGACAGGTGCCCGGCCGGGTACGAGGCGTGGGTATGCTCGACCAGCTTGGGCTGCGCGGTGGTGCCGGAGGTGAAGTACAGCAGCAGCGGGTCGCTGGCGCGCGTCACGCCGTCCGGGATGAACAGTTCGCTGGCTGCCGCCGACTCGGTGAACGCATGCCAGCCCGCGGGCGGCTCCCCGCCGGAGCCGAGGCTGACCGCGATCCGGGTCCAGCCGCCGGGCACCGCGTCGAACCGGTCGGCCAGCGCCGTCTCGGTCACCACGTGCCGGACGCTGCCCCGGGCCACCCGGTCGGCCAGGTCCTCGGGCCCCAGCAGGGTGCTGCCCGGGATGATCACCACGCCGAGCTTCATGGCGGCCAGGATGACCTCCCAGAGCGGGGCGATGTTGCCCAGCATGAGCAGCAGCCGGTCGCCCCGCCGGGCACCGAGGCCGCGCAGCCAGTTGGCCACCTGGCTGGACCGGACGGCCAGGGCGCCGAAACTCATCCGGGCCGCGGCGTCGGTATCAGCGACGATGCGCAGCGCGTCGCGGTCCGGGTGCTCCGCAGCGATGACGTCGAACCAGTCGAGGGCCCAGTTGAACTCCTCCAGGTGCGGCCAGGAGAACTCGGCCACCGCGGCCGCATAGTTCACCCGGTGCCGGAGCAGCAGATCACGCGCGGAACGGAAGGCAAGCGTCGCTGATTGCACATCGGTCATGCGATCATCGTGGCAGGTGCGGGCGTTGATCGGGAGATGCCGGCCGCCATCACTGCCCGGGTGGCCGCCCAGTCAGGACCCACCAGCCAGCCGCATCACCAGCCCGTGCCACTGATCCGGGGTGAGCGCGGTAACGGCCGTCCCCGGGTGCGCGCCTGCCTCGATCAGCGCACGGCGGAGCGCGCGGGGGGTGGCAGCCGGGCGTTGCGGTTCGTTAGGCACGAAAAGGCCTGCCTGGTGCACGACCGCGCGATGGGGTTCGGCTGCTTCCTCTTCGGGGCCCTCCGCGCCGGGCGCGTCCCCCTCCCCCGCCCCTGAGCCCCACCCCAGGGAAGGAAGTACATGGCTGGGGCCAGCCATGTACACGGATGTGCATGCGAGTCCCAGCCATGTAGTTAGGCCCTCGCGGCTTCGGTGGCTGAGGTGGATGACGGTGGCTGTGGGGCTTGTGTTACCGGCGGACGCAGGGTCCGCGGGGTCCGTGAAAGAGCGTCGGCGAGGGGGCGGCCGGCACGGTAGCGTTTCGGGACATGACCACCGGTGAAGACGGCGTGCCCGAGGTCCCGGTGCTGCTGGCCGCCGCCGTGGCCGGGATCGGCGGTGCGGAACGACCCGGCCAGGTGGCGATGGCCGAGGCCGTCGAGAAGAGCCTGCGGTCCGGCGGGCACCTCGCCGTGCAGGCGGGCACCGGGACCGGGAAGTCGCTGGCCTACCTGGTGCCCGCGCTCGCGCACGCTATCTCCACCGGCACGGCCGTGGTGGTGGCCACGGCCACGATCGCGCTGCAGCGCCAGCTGGTCGACCGGGACCTGCCCCGGCTCACCGACGCCCTGGAGCCGCTGCTCGACCGGCCGCCGGTGTTCGCCATCCTCAAGGGCCGCCGGAACTACCTGTGCCTGAACCGGCTGCGCTCGGGTGCCCCGGAGGAACCCGCCGACATGCTGTTCGATCCGGGTGCGGTGTCCGCGGTCGGCAAGCAGGTGCAGCGGCTGGCCGAGTGGGCCGAGACGACCAGCACCGGGGACCGCGACGACGTGGTGCCCGGGGTGGACGACCGGGCCTGGCGCCAGGTCTCGGTGCCGGCGACCGAGTGCATCGGCGCGCAGCGCTGCCCCTACGGCTCCCGGTGCTTCGCCGAGCGGGCCCGCGAGGCGGCCGGGAAGGCGGACATCGTGGTCACCAACCACGCGCTGCTCGCCATCGACGCGCTGGAGGATTACCCGGTCCTGCCCGAGCACGACGCGGTCATCATCGACGAGGCGCACGACCTGGTGAACCGGGTCACCACCCAGGCGGCCGGCGAGCTGTCCGCCGCGGCGCCGGAGACCGCGGCGCGCCGCAGCACCCGGCTCGCCTCGGCCGACGCGGTGGCCCGGCTGCGGACGGCCGGGGAGGCGCTCGCGGCCCTGCTGCCGGGGGTGCGTGAGGGCCGGATCGACGTGCTGGACGATGTGCTGGCCACGGCCCTGGTGGCGCTGCGGGACGCCGCGGCCGGGTGCGCCGCCGAGGTCCGGGCCACGGCCAAGGAGAACGGTGCCCGGGTGGACGGCGCCCAGGAGGGCGGGGAGGGGGCCGACCAGATGGCTGCGGTGCGGGCCGCGCTGGCCGTGCTCGATGACCTGGCGAGGACGTCCGACCGGATCGTGGCCGCGTTCGCCCCGGCGATCCCGGACCGCCGCGAAGTGGTCTGGCTGGACCGCCCGTCCGGCCCGGACCAGCGCCGCCCGGTCACGCTCCAGGTGGCGCCGCTGGAGGTGGGCGGGCTGCTCGCGGAGCGGCTCTTCCGCCGCCGGCGGGTCGTGCTGACGTCGGCCACGCTCGTCCTCGGCGGCTCGTTCCAGCCGCTGGCGCGCCAGTGGGGCCTGCCCGCCGTCCCGGCCGCCGGGGACTCGGCTGGGGACGGGGAAGGGAGCGCCCCGGGGGCAGACCCGCCTGCTGGTCCCAGGACCTCAGACGACTCTGGGCCTGCGGATGCTTCCGGGTCCGGGCCCGCAGAAGCTTCCGATCCCGGGCCCGCGGATGCTTCCCGGCCTGGGCCCGCGGAAGCTTCCGATCCCGGGACCGCGGAAGGTTCCGGGCCTGGGACCGCGGAAGGTTCCGGGCCTGGGACCGCGGATGCTTCCGGGCCTGCGGACGGGCCGGTAGCTCCGGGCGCGGGGCGGACCTGGCCTGGACCGGGCTCGACGTCGGCTCGCCGTTCGACCATCCGCGGCACGGGATCCTCTACGTAGCCCGGCACCTGCCGCCGCCCGGCCGGGATGGCCTGCCCAGCGCCTACCTCACCGAACTGCGCGAGCTGATCGCCGCCGCCGGGGGGCGGACCCTCGGGCTGTTCTCCTCGATGCGGGCGGCCCGGCAGGCCACTGCCGAACTGCGGGCCGAACTCGACGTTCCGCTGCTGTGCCAGGGTGAGGACACCACGGGCCAGCTGATCAGGCAGTTCGCTGAGGACGAGCCGACCTGCCTGTTCGGCACCCTGTCGCTGTGGCAGGGAGTGGACGTCCCGGGCCGGCGCTGCAACTGGTCGTTATCGACCGGATCCCCTTTCCCCGTCCCGATGACCCGCTGGCCTCGGCCCGGCAGCGGGTGGTGGGGGCGCGGGGCGGCAACGGCTTCATGACCGTGGCGGTCTCGCACGCCGCGCTGCTGCTCGCGCAGGGATCCGGGCGCCTGCTCCGCACCATGCAGGACCGGGGCATGGTCGCGGTGCTGGACCCGCGGCTGGCGACGGCCCGGTACGGCGGCTTCCTGCGGGCCACCCTGCCGCCGTTCTGGGCCACCACCGACCCTGAGGTGGCCCGCGGTGCGCTGCGCCGGCTGGCCGCGGGCGGTTCCTGAGCCGGGGCGAGTGGTGGCCGGCTTCCGGCATTCGGGCGCGTATTGCTGTCCAGGCCGATCCGGGGCGGGCGTTTCGGGCAGACTTGCGTCTGTGGATCAGTTACGGGAGGCATCGGTCCTGGGGGGTCGTTTCCGGCTAATAGAGGCAGTCGGGGCCGGGGAGCCAGGCCGGGTATGGCGGGCAGCCGACTGGATGTCCCGTCACGACGTCGCGGTCAAGGTGCTCGACGCGCACCTGGCCGGGGATGCGGTGGCCCAGGCCCGGTTCCGGCTCGTCGCGCGCACCGTGGTCCAGCTGTCCGGCCCGGGCATCACCCCGGTACATGAGTACGGCGAAGCCGCGCTGCCGGATGGCCTCGCCCTGCCCTACCTGGTCCGGGATCTGGTCGGCGGCCAGACCCTGGAACAGCGGCTGGCGCAGGGGCCGTTGTCGGCCGGCGAGGCACTCCACGTGGTCGCCGCGGTCGCCGGGGCACTGGCGGCCGCGCACCGGGCCGGGGTGCCGCACGGTCACCTGGCGCCGGCCAACATCGTGCTCGGGCCGGATGGCGTGCAGGTAACCGACTTCGGCCTGTGGGGGCTGCGCCAGCCGCCGGAGAGCGATTACCCCGCCGGCCTGTCGTATGCGGCCCCCGAGCTGGCCCTCGGCGGCGCGGCAACCCCGGCCGCCGACATGTATGCCCTCGGCATTGTTTTCATCGCCTGCCTGGCCGGGATCGGCCCGGGCACCGCGGGAGCCGCGGATGCCGGGGACCGCGCGGCCCCCCCGGGGGCCGGGGATGCCGGGACCGGGGATGCCGCCACGGTGCGGGCGGCTGGCCATGACGGGGAGCAGGCCGGCCCGGCTCAGCCTGGCGGCTCCGGCGGGACCGCGTTCGGCGCGACGGCGCTGGACGCCGTCCCGCCCGGCCTGGCCGCCCTATGGGCCGCCTGCCTGGGACCCGGCCCGATGGAACGCCCCAGTGCCGCGCATGCCGCCGTGATGTCCCGGCAGATGCTCCCCGGCGGCCGGGCCGCGGACGGCTGGGCGGCCGCGGCTGACCAGGCGGCTGTCCCGCTGGATCAGCCGGCCTGGCCCGGCCCCTCGCTGGATCACACCAGTGACCCGGGGACGCTGCCCGCCGGGCCTGCCCCGCCAGCCCAGGAGACGGGGGCGGTCCCGGCCGGCACCGCACCGGACGCCGGGGCTGTGGTGCCGCCTGGCGTCCCGCTCGCCGCCGCGTCCGCAGCCGCCGGCTCCGCAGCCGCCGCCGGCCCCCCGTCCGCCGCCGGCTCCGCGGCCGTGGCCGGCTCCGCGGCCGCTGGCAGTTCCCCGGCGGCCGCCGCCGGGGAACGCCGGGCCCGCCGCAGGCACGCACTCTCGCGGCCCGGCCGGGTCGTCACCGCCGGCGCGGTGACCGGTACCGCCGCCGCCGCGGTGGTGGTGGCCGTGCTGGCGTCCTCGCTGGGCGGGCGGCCGGTCACCCCCGGCTCCCTGGCCCACATCACCCGGGCCAGCAGCCCCGCGGGCGCCCAGCCCAGTTCGGGAAGGACGGGGGAGGTGCCGACCCCGGAGGTCACCCGGTCCGTGCTCGCCTCGACGCCCCCGTCCGCCACTCCTGCCCCGCCGCTGACGCCACTGGCCGCGGTCAGCCAGGTATCCCGGACCATCACCGCCGACGTGGCGGCGGGCCAGCTGCGCCAGGACGTCGCGGTGGACTTCGGCAACCTGATCCGGCCGGTCGCGGATGAGCTGGAACAAGGCCAGCAGGCCCCGGTCGCCCAGCTCGCCGTCGCCCTGCAGGCCAGACTCTGGACCCGGGTCAGTGAGGGCGCCGTCACCGTCGCCGCCGCGAGCGTGCTGAACGACGAGATCACCGCGCTGGCCCGCAGTGCCGGCTGAGCTGGGCGGAGTGAGCCCGGGGGGGACGATCTCCCCCCGGCTCACACCATCATCAGTTGGTGGCGCAGGCCGTCCCGTTGACCGACAGCACGGTCGGCGCCGGGTCCTGCCCGGTGTCCGTGCCGTTGAAGCCGACGCTGACCGTCCCGCCGTTCGCGGCGATGTCGAGTTCCAGCTGGCCGCGTTCACGGTCACGTTCAGGCCGCTCTGTGACCAGGTGCCGTTCCAGCCGGACTGCACCGCCTCTCCGGTTGCCGGGAAGGTGAAGGGGAGCGTCCACGGGCTGATCGCCGTGGCGCCCTTGTTGGTGATCGTGATCGATCCGCCGAAGCCGCCCGGCCAGCTGCTGGTCACCGTGTAGTGCACCGCGCAGCTGCTGTTGGCCGGGGGCGGCACGGTGAACGTCACCGGCGGGGACGGCAGCGACGTGTTGCCGTGGCTGTCCACGGCGACCACGTCATAGGTGTAGCTCGACCCCACGGTCAGCCCGGACAGCGACAGCGTGGTGCCGGTCGTCGTGCCGGCCAGCGTGGCGCTGCCGCCACTGCCCTGCTGGTACACCTGGTAATCCGCGACCGGGTAGGTTCCGGCGGCGGCCGGGGCCAGGTGAGCGTGGCCACGCCGGAGGTGTTGCCGGAGGTGGACGAGGACAGCCCGGAGGCGACCGGCTGGCCGGGCGCGCCCGGCGCGGTCACCCCGGTCCCCCCGCTGCCGGGGATCTGCAGCACCGTCAGCGAGTAGGGGTGCACCGTCACCGAGGACGCGGAACTGCCGGTGGCCGAGGTGATCGAGGTGGCGTTGAGCCCATAGGTGTAAACGGTCGGTGACCCGGACGGCGTGAAACCGTTGTAGGCCAGGTTCACCGTGTACGAGTTCGACGGGTCCTCGTTGTCGATGAGGACGTCGATCCAGCCGCCCGCCCGGCGCACCGCGTGCACCCGGACCAGCGCGTTAGCCGAGGTTGAGGTGACCATCGTGTCGCCCGGCGCGCCGAGCTTGGCCAGCATCTCGATGCCGTAGTACGGGCCGAACGGGGTTTCCGGGGCCGGCTCGGCCGTGCCGCCATAATTCGACCCGTTGGAGAAGATGCCCTGGGCCCGCGGGCCGTCCAGCCGCCGCGTCGAAGCGCTTCGCCTGACGGTGGCCCGCTCGGGTTCAGCTGCAGGTCAGCGGGCTGGCCGGGCGGCGGCCCCGGGCGGCTGTGAAATGTAACCAAGGCGCCAGCCAGGGTGCGGGGCCGGCGTGCGGGCCTGGCCGGCCGGGGGATCAGGGCCTGGCCGGCCGGGGGATCAGGGCCTGGCCGGGCGGGCGATGGCGCAGGTCGAGAGCGCCGTGACGGTCGGCGCTGCGCCGGTCCCGCACGGGGCCCCGGCCGCTGCCGCGGGACGGGCCCCGGGGTCGATGCCCGTGGCCCGCATGACCGTTACCGGGTCCCATGCCGCTGCGAACCAGCCGAACGGCCGCCTCGTGCTACTCGCCCCAGGCCACGCGGGAGCAGTCAGGCGGAGTCCCGGACGACGAGCTCGGTAGCCAGCACCACCTGGGACGGTTCCTGCCCGCCGCGGGCGATGAGGGCCAGCAGCTCGCTGGCCATCCGGGCGCCCATCGCCTCGACCGGCTGGCGGACCGTGGTCAGCTTCGGGTCAGTGTGCTGGGCCAGCGGGGAGTCCTCGAACCCGATGACGGCCACGTCATCCGGCACCCGCCGGCCCGCCCGCCGCAACGCGCCCAGCACCCCCGCCGCCATCAGGTCCGAGGCCGCGAACACGGCGTCCAGGCCGGGACGCCGGTCCAGCAGCCGGCAGAGCCCGTGTTCCGCGGAGATCCGGCCGAAATCACCGAACACCACCAGGTTCGGGTCGGTCAGCCCGGCCTCGGCCATCGCGGCCCGGTACGCCGGCCAGCCGGTCCGCGCCCGGGGCCATGTCCGGCGGCCCGGCGATCGTGGCGATCATGCTGCGGCCGGACTTGAGCAGGTACTCCACCGCCATCCGGGCCCCGCCGGCGTTGTCCGCGTCCACGTAGGAGATTGCCTCGTCGGCGCCGAACGGGCGGCCGGCCAGCACCACCGGGACGCCCAGGCTGCGCAGGTCGAGCGGCCGCTTACCGTGCATGCTGACCAGCAGCGTGCCGTCCACGTGGCCGCTGCGCAGGTAGCGCGAGGCGATCTGGTAGTCGCGGGGGGAGTGCGCGGTGAGCAGCACCAGCTGGATGCCGCGGGCCGACAGCTCCCGGCTGACGCTGCGCAGCATCAGCGGGAAGAACGGCTCCGAGAACACCCGCGCGTTGTCCTCGCACACCATGAACGCGATGGACCCGGTGCCCCGCGCGGCCGAGGCCCGGGGGGCCCGGTTGCGCACGTAGCCCAAGTGGGCGATCGCGGCCTCGACCTGCTGCCGCGTCTCCGGCCGCACCCTTGCTGACCCGGTGAGCACCCGGGACGCGGTCGCTGGTGATACTCCGGCCTGCTGAGCGACGTCAGCCAGTTTGGGTCGTAATTTTGTGTCCGCACCCGGCACGCCAGCCTCCTCGCCAGCCATTCACCGAGGGCGGCGAAAATAGGCGGCCGAAGCCTAGCACGAGTGGCAGGGAGCCTATGTCGCGCACCCGGTTTTGTACCCTGAGAGTAACGGATATGAAAACTCTCTGCTGAATGTTCGTGCTAAATTCAGGCTGCTGTCAAGGGTCAGAGGCCGGCGATCCGGCCGCGCGTCCCGTGCCCGTCCCGTGCCCGTCCCGTGCCCCGGGATGGGCCAGCCGGGCCATGAAAGCTTCGTGCCCGGCTCAGCCGGGGTCTTTACCGGCTCAAGGCGGCAGTAACCCTGGTCAGACGGCGGCCAGAATGTCGATCACGAAAACGAGGGTATCGGTCGCCCGACGTCGGGCGGATTTCCGACCTGGCCGTAACCGAGGCTCGGCGGCAGCACCAGGAGCATCCGGCTGCCCACCGGCAGGCCGCCCAGGCCAGCCTCCCAGCTGGGGATCACCTGGCCGGACCCGAGCACGAAGGATTCCGGGAAGCCGCGCCCCCAGCTCGAGTCGAACACCTTGCCGGTGCGCCAGACCACGCCGGTGTCCTGGACGACCACGGTGTCCCCGCTGCGCACCGGCCGCCCGTGACCGCGGACGAGGACGTCCCGGACCATCGTGGCGGGCGGCCTGGCCGCCTTCGGGTAGGCCTGAACCGCCTGAACCTTGGACCACTGCGGATCGCCGATGTACCACGGGCGGATGGACAGGAAGGTGTTGGTGGACGAACTGAGCGGGATTCCGCCGGAGTATTTCCCAGTCCACCCGGAGGGAGTGTAAACGCCCTCATAGTTCGTCGTGTTGTACGGGCTGGTGAAGTTGCTGTAGTCGGTCCGGGTCTCCGGGGAGGAGTAGCCGAGCGAGTCAGCGTAGAACTTGTGAATGACGTCGATGATGTTCTGCGCGGCGGCCTGGGCGGTGGTGTTGCCCGACTCGAGCCGGTCGTGGTGATTTGAGCGGTGGCGACCGATTCAGCCCAGGACACCCACTTGGCCAGATCGTCTGGGCCTGGGTGCTGCCGGTGCCGTAGGAGTACTCGGCCAGCCGCTCCATCGGCCAGGTCTGGTACCCGAACCACTGGTTGCTCGGCGGGTTCGCGTGCTCCGGATCCGGGGTGTAGTACATCCCGTCGAACGTGGTGTCACCGGCCGGTGGCAGGCAGCCGGTGGCGTGGGCAGCCGGTGGCCAGTGGCGCCGGCCCGGCCACCGGCCGAAGGCCGCCGGTTACCGGCATGACCAGCGAGGGAGCGCGGCCGCCCATGCCCCGCCCCGCGCCCCGGGCCGGCCATCCCGGGCCATCAGGAGCGCCCCGGTCACCCTCGCGGTGACCTTTGGTAACTGAACATTTCAGCTTCCGCCCACCGCTCGGCAGCTGCGGTGAGCCGCCCCCGCGCCCACCCCGAGGCCGCACCCTCCCCATCCGGCCCCACCACCCGGTACCCCAACCCGGCCAAAATCGATCAGCAGTTCGATTCTGACCCCCTATAGGGGCCAGGGGAAGTCGAACAGGGCGCAGGCCACCCCAGCCGGGAACTGATCATCGAGTGGACAACCCGGCTAGGAGACACCCAGCCACCAGCCTAATCACGATCGATACCCAGATCCCGGGACGAACACCAACCCGCGCGGCCTGAGACCACCACCAACCTGACCCACGGCAAGGCGGCCCGCCCGCCCACCCCCAACCATGCCGTGGTCCCGCAAGCACACGACTGACCGCCACAACCGCCGGAAGGTGCCCTCCGGGCCCTGCGTTTACCGCGGGCCCCAGCCGCCGGGCGCTGCGCGCCCGGCCCCCGGCCGCCCCACCCGGCACCACCTGGCCGCCGCCAGGGCACCCGAGTGAACAGCAGGCTGCGCCCCAGCCTCCCCGCCGCCAGCAACCGCGGACTGCCGCTGACCGCGCACACCCCGGTACCCTTGGCTGAACAAGCATGGAAGGAGACCCGGGGCCAGGCCACCGCCCCGGGCTGACCAAGGGGGGGCACGATGTTAGCTGAGGCACTGGCCGCGCTGGCCTCCACCGGGGGCACCGCACTCGTGACCGCCATGGTCACCGACAGCTGGGAAGGCATCCGGGCCAGAGCCGCCCGCCTGCTCGGCCACGGCAGCCCCCGCGACACCCAGGCCGCCGGAACCCGGCTCGACCAGGCCCGCGCCGAACTCGCCCGGCTCTCGGGGCCGACCTGGAACGCGCCCGCGCCGAGCAAGCCATCGCCTGGCGCACCCGCCTCGCCGACCTCCTCGAACAAGACCCCGGCGCGCAGACCGAGCTACGGCAGCTCATCAGCGACATCCACGCCACCCAGACCACGGGCACCGTCCACCAGCACGCCACCGCCTCCGGCCACGCCCAGCAGGCCGTCCAAGGCCACGGCGTGCAACACAACACCTTCGGCGGCCAGGATGGACCCCACCGCACCGGCCAGTAACAGCCCCGGCCCCGGTGAGCTGCCCCCCGGCACCTGGCAAGACGCCGCCGCCACCGGCCAGGCCCAGCAGGCCATGCTGGGCACCGGCACCATGCACAACTACTTCGGGGGCGCCCAGCCCACGCCGGAGGCGGCGCTGTCCATCGCACCGCCTGCCGGGCAGCGCGACGATGCGCTGCCGCTACGCGGCCGCGACCACATCCTCGCCACCCTCACCGGCGGCGGCGGGCAGGTCCACGTGGTGTGCGGGATGGGCGGCTGCGGGAAAACCCGCCTCGCCCTCGAAACCGCCTACCGCGCCCAGCAGCACGGCACCGACGTGTGGTGGATCACCGCCACCCAGGACACCGCCCTGCACGCCGGGATGCGGGCCCTCGGCCGCCGCCTCGGCCTCACCGACACCGACCTCGACCACGGCGACGCCACCGACCTCATCTGGCACCACCTCACCACCCGGCCCCGCCCCTGGCTGCTGGTCATCGACAACGCCGACGACCCCTGCCTGCTTACCGGCCCCGCCGCCACCCTGGCCGAAGGACGCGGCTGGCTCCGCCCCCTCCCCCCGCCGCAACCGGGCAAGTCCTCGTCACCACCCGCGACGGCAACCCCGCCACCTGGGGACCCTGGTGCCACCTCCACCACCTCAGCACGCTCCCGGCCGGCCAGGCCGCCGCCATGCTCACCGACCACGCCCGCCACCACCCCGCCCCCGGCAGCGACGACGACGCCCGCGCCCTCGCCCAGCGCCTCGGCGGGCTGCCCCTCGCCCTCAAAATCGCCGGAACCTACCTCGCCGAGACCACCACCACCCCGGCCGCCTTCGCCGGGCCCGCCGCCATCCGCACCTACCAGGACTACCACCACGCCCTCGATGCAGGCGGCCCGGCCGCCGTGTTCCCCGCCCCCACAGGCGACATCACCCCCGGCCAGGCCCGTGAGCTGATCGGCGCCACCTGGGACCTGACCCTCGACCTGCTCACCACCCGCGACCTCCCCGAAGCGCGCCCCCTCCTGCAGCTCCTGGCTGCCTTCGCCGACGCCCCCATCCCCTACCAGCCCCTCCTCCACCCCCCTGACATCGCCGCCAGCCTGCCCCTCAAAGACCTCACCGGCCCCCGCCTCTGGCAGATCCTCCAGGCCCTCGCCGCCACCGGCCTCACCGACCTCACCACCAGCGACGGCGGTACGGTCCCCACCGCCCGGCTGCACCCCCTGGTCCGCGACACCAGCCACCCCGCAAACCCCGAAACCCGCGCCGCGCTCCTCGACCTCGCCGCACGCCTGCTCGAACACGCCACCACCGTCACCGAAACCGGGCTGCCCGAAGACCCCCAGATGTGGCCCGCCTGGCAACTGCTCACCCCCCACGCCACCCACATCTTCCACACCCTCACCACCCAGCCCACCCCACCCAGCGACGACGCGCTCAAAGCCGCCGCCTACGCCGCCCACATGACCACCCGCTACCAGGCAAGCCAAGGACAGCACGCCGCCGCCGAAGCCGAATACCGCGACATCCTGGCCGCCCGGCTGCGCGTCCTAGGCCCCGACCACCCCCACACGCTGGCCACCCGCCACTGCCTCGCCCTGGAGATGGCCGCACGCGGCGACCACACCGCCGCCGAAGCCGAATTCCGCGACGTCCTGGCCGCCCGGCTGCGCGTCCTGGGCCTCGACCACCCCCACACGCTGGCCACCCGCCACCAGATCGCCCTGGAGATGGCCGAACGCGGCGACCACGCCGCCGCCGAAGCCGAATTCCGCGACGTCCTGGCCGCCCGGCTGCGCGTCCTGGGCCCCGATCACCCCCACACGCTGACCACCCGCCACGAGATCGCCCTGGAGATGGCCGCACGCGGCGACCACACCGCCGCCGAAGCCGAATACCGCGACATCCTCACCACCCGGCTGCGCATCCAGGGCCCCGACCACCCCCACACGCTGGCCACCCGCCACCAGATCGCCCTGGAGATGGCCGCACGCGGCGACCACACCGCCGCCGAAGCCGAATACCGCGACATCCTCACCGCCTCGCTGCGCATCCTGGGCCCAGACCACCCCGACACGCTGGCCACCCGCCACCAGATCGCCCGGGAGATGGCCGCACGCGGCGACCATGCCGCCGCCGAAGCCGAATACCGCGACATCCTCACCGCGAAACTGCGTGTCCTGGGCCCCGACCACCCCCACACGCTGGCCACCCGCCACCAGATCGCCCTGGAGATGGCCGCACGCGGCGACCACACCGCCGCCGAAGCCGAATACCGCGACATCCTCACCACCCGGCTGCGCATCCAGGGCCCCGACCACCCCGACACGCTGGCCACCCGCCACCAGATCGCCCGGGAGATGGCCGCACGCGGCGACCATGCCGCCGCCGAAGCCGAACACCGCGACATCTTCACCGCCCGGCTGCGCATCCAGGGCCCCGACCACCCCGACACGCTGGCCACCCGCCACCAGATCGCCCTGGAGATGGCCGCACGCGGCGACCACGCCGCCGCCGAAGCCGAACACCGCGACATCCTCACCGCGAAACTGCGTGTCCTGGGCCCCGACCACCCCTCGACGCTGGTGACCTCCAGGCAGATTGACCTGGACGCCGCCACCAATGCGTGATGCGTAGTTTCCGGTAGCCAGAGCACACGGAACAACGGACGGGCCACATCACCCCCCGCCCGCCACAGCGCGACGCAGGGGTCCGCCGAGCGCATATAGCTCCTGCGGATACCAAACCCGCGCAGGCCCGGTACACACACGCCACACGCACCGGACTGTCCACGGAATCCGGACATCGACGGCAGAGTGGCGCTGGTGACCTGGGGATTCCTTGAGGCACTGCAGCGGTCAGAGTGCTGGGGTCGATTGAGGTCCTGCTCGTGGCCAGGCGGAGACCTGCTGGCGTTTGCCCAGGTCACGCCCACCAGCGCTGTCCGCTGGGAGTCCCAGCTGTTAGGCGTCATTCTTCTTGAGCTTGAAATCGATGACTGGCGTCGTTCAAGGTGAGCGTGCCGGCCTGGGGTGAGCGGCGGATTCCTGGTTTTGTGCCCGACGACACCGTGAGCACCGGGCGTCCCGCCGCCGGTTACGGCGCTGTGGCGGTGCCCGCGGATGCTCATGGTGTCGTTTCCCCTGCTGGTGGCTGGTTCGGGTTGCGGGGCGGCGGCCGGGGCGGCAGCCTGCAACACGAACCGCCCCTGGCGGCAGTCTCATCCGCCAGGGACCGTGGATCCGTGACCGGAAGGGAAGGCCGCCGTGCTGCTGTGCGCCGATGCGGACGCTGCGTCCGTGGACCTGGCGTCCGGCGTGCTGGCCTGCCCCTCGTGCGGGACCGGGCGGCTGCGGGCGTGGGGCTACGGGCGGGAGCGGATCATCCGTGG
This sequence comes from uncultured Actinomycetes bacterium, assembly GCA_963829725.1. Taxonomy (GTDB): domain Bacteria; phylum Actinomycetota; class Actinomycetes; order Streptosporangiales; family Streptosporangiaceae; genus RYN-230. The sequence continues at coordinate 73,413 of CAWHJW010000012.1, forward strand.
GACCGGCGGCGAGCGGCGCCGGCTGCGGCCCCGGCGGGGGCGGTGCCGCTCATGCGGGGCGACGCACATCCTGCTGCCATCGTGGTCGGCGCCCAGGCGGGCGGACGCCGTCGGGGTGATCGCACGGGCGGCCGCCGCGCACGTCCTGCACGGGGCGGGAGCGGCCCGGATCGGCGCGGATCTGGGCGTCCCGGCCGGGACCGTGCAGGGCTGGCTGCGCCGCCTCCGGGAGCGGGCCGGCCGGATGCTGGCGGAGGCCACGGCTGAGTTCGGCCGCCTCGCCGCCGTCATCGAGACCCCCGAGGGCCGTGACCCCTGCCCGCCGGGGCCGGCCGGGTCCCTGCTGGGCGACGCGCTGGCCCTGGTCGCCGCGTGCGCGGTGGCCGCGGTCAGGTGGCACGGCTGGGCAGAGGCGGACCTGGAGGCGCTGGCCTGCCGGTTCGGCCTCGCTGCCGCTCTCACGCCCGCGCCTGGCAGCTGATCCCCCAGCCCCGTCCCGGGCATCCCCATGCCCGGAACCGGCCGGCGACGCTCACCATGAGCACCCTGCGATATCCACCGCGAGCAGAACCGCCAGCGTGAGCATCCCGGCGACACCCCGAGCATCACCGCACTCCAGCACGCCCGGAATGCCCGTTTCTAGATGCTCATGCTCAGTGACGCCGCCATGCTCATCTTGAGCGTCCGACAACACCCAGCCTCAACTGGATTACCTCACCGGGAATCGAGGCTACTAACGTGGAACATCCGGTGGCACAGGCCGGAACCCTCGGCTGTGGCTGGACCGGCCTGCACGTTCGGTGGGTCTTGGCCCGGCGGGCCGGAAATCCAGCATGTGCGTTACACGCAGGGCGTTGCCAACGTCGGCGCCTGCCGGTAGCGGTATGCCAACTGCGGCGAAGCGAGCCGGGTTGCTCCTCCCACGCTACCTGCCGGGATTCTCGGCCACGAACGTGCCGTGCCCGCTGGAGCCCACCACCAGCCCTTCACGCTTGAGGATCCGCAGCGCCTTGACGACCGTGGCCGTGGCCACGCCATGCTCCTGCGAAAGCTGCATGATGGTCGGCAGCCGTGACCCCGGCGCGCGCTCCCCGGACTCGATCTGCGCACGCAGCAGCGCCGCGAGCTGCTGGCTCAACGGCAACGGCGCATCACGCTGCAGCGGCATGCGTCTAGATCTAGTTCACCCCAGCTAACAAGATCAAGACGCGACTAGCCGTAGCTAGCTGCATCTAGCTAGACTCTCGTCATGGTCACACATGATGCACACCACCAGCCGGGCGACTCCCGGCCACACAGCCCGGCAGCACCAGCACCCGGCGATCTGGAAGACGCCCGGCGGGACTTCCCCCGGTACCTGATCCATGAGGAACTCCACTACGACCGCCGCCGCTACGTCGCCCGCCGCCTCCAGCCAGGCCCCGGCCCGCACACCCTCATCACCAGCGACTTAGCCGAACTACGCGCAGAACTCACCCCCGCCACCCCGCCCGGCAGGCAGCCTCAGCGATGGACCACCATCCTGGACGGCCACCGGCTGCGCCACTTACGGCGCCAGCAAGGGCTATCGCAGGAACAACTCGCCGGGCAGGCCGGCATCAGCCTCACCACCATGAGGCGCCTCGAACGCTGGCGGGCCGCACCCTGCCGCTGCCGCACCCTGGGCCGCCTCGCCGCCGTCCTGGGCGAAGACCCCGCCCGCCTCACCCCCACCCGCCAAGCCTGAATGCCCCGGGATTCCTGCATCCGTCCTTGACGTAACCCTTGCGTGCCTGGTCAGCGGCCTGTCCTCGCTCTGGCGTACTCCGGTGACCGCCAGGCACACTGGCCGCACAGGGGGGAGACAGGCGGACCCTTCATGCCCCAGGCCAGCCCTGCCCAGATCGGGACAGCCCTCACTGCCCGGCGGTCTGACGCCGGGATCGTCCGCGTCAGCGACCGGGATATCGGCGGGCTGATGCTGTGCGGGGAAATGTACGGCGCCCCCTACGACCTGCTCGCCACCTATCTCGGCGTGCGTGAGGACCGCCTGCGCGGCATCGCGGCCCGCTGGCGGGCGGCCGGGTACGCCGAGACGGGCCGGCTCGGCCCCGGCCCGGCGTGGTGCTGGCTCACCCGCAACGGCCTGGCCGCGACCGGGCAGGGGTTCGCGGCGACGCCGCCGTCGCTGGGCCTCCTGGCGCACCTGCGCGCCGTGCTCGCCGCCCGCATGGCCCTGGAGTCCAGCGACGCCGGGCAGGCCGGGCAACCGTGGTGGCGCTCGGAGCGGCGCATCCGCGCCGCGATCGGCGGCCGCGTCGCCACCCGGCCACATCCCCGACGCCGAAGTCTCCTGGTCCGAGACAGACCACAGCCCCTACCCGGGCGCAGCGCACTCAGACCCGCTCTCAGCTCCACCAGCTCACCAGCTATACCGGCCCTGCTACCGACCCGGAGCTACTGGACGCCCTGCCCCAGCTCCCCGCACGCCTCACCGACCTGCCCCTGGCCATCCGCATCAGGCTCTACCAGGCCCTCGGCATCGAAGCCGTGTATAAACACGACACACACCAGATCACCTGCCGTGCCCTCATCACCACCAGCACAGCGCAAACAGTCGCCGCCATCATCGATGAGGCCCAGCCCAGTTCAGACTCTGCCTTACCCCCTATAAGGGGCCCAATCCTAACGGCTGACGAAATGGCGGGTTAGGTGATGGCGGCGCTGGCCGGGCCGAGCGGGGCCGCGGGGGTCCGGTCCGCGGTCTGGCCGAAGATCTTGCCCACCGCCGCCGTGTCACATTCCATTGCCCGGACCCGAGCGGCCCGGCCAGGTGGCTGATCTCCGGCAGCATTCAGGCCGGGCAGGCCGTGGTGGCGAACGAGGAACGGGCCACCCCGCGGTCCCAGGCCGCGGTACCCGGGACGAGCCGCGCCGTGAGGTCCTGCGGCCGGCCTGGGCGGCCGTCTCCCAAGCCACCTTGATGGCCGGGTTGGCCGCCACCGCCAGGTGGCCATCCGCGCTGTAATACTGCTCGCCGGCCTGGGCCGCCATCGCGATGAACACAGGCCGGCCGCGGAGTCGGTGAACGCCGGCCCGCGGCGGATGCGCGCGGCGCTCCTACACCGTGGCCGGCATGCAGTCCATGGTGAACGCGATCCGCGGCGCCCGCGCGAACAACGTGCCGGTGATCGCCGGCGAGATCGGGGAGAACGACGGCGCGGACACGTACCTGAGCCCCCTGATGACCTGGCTCGACACCGAGCACATCGGCTACCTGGCGTGGACCTGGAACAACTGGGACTGCTCCCAGGGGCCCGCGCTGATCACCGACTACGCCGGGGACGCGACCGCCCACGGGGCCGGGTACCAGGCCCACCTGGTGTCCCTCGCGGGCGGCTGAGTGGTGCTAGCCCGGGGGCGATCCCCCCGGGCTAACCCGGCAGGATTTCACTTAGTTTCATCCGCATCACCGGGCACATCCGGTCCCACCAGCGGAAACAACGGGACCCGCCGGGCCCGCCGGGCCGGCCCTTGACCCGCTAGCGGGCCCGTCCGGTACGTTCACGGCGGGCCGCTGACCGCGGCGATTCCGCCCGCGGCTGGCTGCCAATGCCCATGTGGTACCCCGACACGGTCACCGCTGGGCCGGGCGTCCCCCCGCCCGACACAGTCCCACGGGGCCCGGGTGATCCCCCCCACCCGGGCCCCGTGGGGTTACCTCGCCGACGAGGAGACACCGATGCGGCTCTTCCGCGCTGCCGCGGCACTCGCCATCACCAGCACCGTGGCCGGGCCTGGCCGCGACCGGTGCCATCGCCGACGCGGCGTCCAGGGCCAGTGGTTCTCCAGCCTGGTCGCCTACCTCAAGGCCAGCCCGGCGATGGGCTGGACCTACTGGGCACTCAACGGCGAGGACTCCTACGCACGCCGGCCACGACCGCGTCGCCGTCCCCCACCGGCTCGACGGCCGGGGCGGTGTCCTGCCATGCCGTCTACTCGCTGACCAACACCTGGTCGGGTGGCTTGCAGGCGCAGATCACGGTCACGATCACGCCCTACAACGCGACGATCGCCCCGTCCGGCTCGGTCACCATCGGCTTCACCGGCACCTACAGGGCCAGCAACGCCGCGCCCGCCAGCTTCGCCGTGAACGGCACCCCCTGCACCTGACCAGGGGTCAGGGCAGCTTCCCGGAGCTGTCAGGCAGACCGTGAACGTCGCCGCCCTCATCGCGGACCAGGGCGGCCAGAGCCGGGTCGGCCGTGGCGAGCGGCCGCTGCCGGGAGAGGGCAGTGGCCGCCGCGACACAGTCGGCCAGGCTGACGGCCATCCTTTCCCGGTGATAGTGCCGTGCGCGCAGGCGTCCGGCCGACATGCCGATGTCACTGGTCACCGGCATGATCTCCATGCCCGCATGGGCCAGCAGGGCAAGGTCGGCGTGCACGTCGTCGGCTTCACGGCCGTAGACCCGGACAAGCTGGTCGAGGACTTCGGCGGCATTGACGGCCGACAGCGAGGAAGGGGAGCGCAGCAACCGCGCGACCTCGTCTGCGCAGGGCTCTGCGCGCAGGTAGGCCAGCACGGCATGGGCATCAAGCACCGTCATGGCGAGGATCGCCGGGCTGCTTCATGGGCAGCCTCCCCGGCCCGCTCATGAGCTCGCGCCTGCTCACTGGACGGTCCTGGCCCGGCGTGTGCTCCGTGCAATGCGCTGACCGGGTCATCCGGGATCGGCCGGACGATCGCGTAGTCACCCCGGTCGATCACCAGCACGAACGTGACGTCCCACCGGTGCCGCAGTTCAGCTGGCAGGGACACCTGCCCATTGCTAGTCACCTTGGCTTGAACGGCATTCACAATCTCATTGTATGTGAGGTGCGATTCATACTATGACGTGCCCTGTACATCATGGGAGTGGCGGCCGGGCGGGTGCGTGCCTGGCCGCCACTGCAGGCTGGCGGTTACCGGGTGAGGACGACCTTGAGCGCACTGGTCTCCGCCGCGCGGCTGAACACGTCGTAGGCCTGGTCGAACTCGTTCAGCCGGAAGTGGTGCGTGACGAACTTCGAGGCGTCGAGCTGGTGGCTGGTCAGCAGCTTGAGCAGGGTCGGCGTGGAGTACGCGTCGACCAGCCCGGTGGTGATGGTGATGTTCCTGATCCACTGCTCCTCGAGATGGAGCGTGACCGGCTCGCCGTGCACGCCGATGTTCGCGATCCGGCCGCCCGGGCGGGACAGCTTGACGGCGAGCTCGAACGTCGCGGGCACGCCGACCGCCTCGATCGTCACGTCGGCGCCCAGCCCGTCGGTGAGCAGGTGCACGACGTCCACCGGGTCCTGCCCGCTGTTGTTGACCGTGACGTCGGCGCCGAACCGCTTGGCCGCCTCCAGCCGGGCGTCGGCCAGGTCGATGGCCACGACGTGGCTCGGGCTGTACAGCCGCGCGCCCATGATCGCGGACAGGCCGATCGGGCCGGATCCGACGACGGCGACCACGTCACCTGGCCGGACCCCGCCGTTCAGCACGCCGACCTCATAGCCGGTGGGCAGGATGTCGGCCAGCATGAGGAACTCCTCGTCGCTGACGCCGTCCGGGCACCGGATAGGTGGAGGTGTCGGCGAACGGCACCCGGACGAACTCGGCCTGGGTCCCGTCGATCTTGTAGCCGAGGATCCAGCCGCCCCCGCCCAGGCACTGGCCAGCATGGCCGTCCCGGCAGTACCGGCACGACCCGCAGGCCGAGATACAGGAGACCAGCACCCGGTCCCCGGCCTTCACGGTCTTCACCCCGCTACCGACGGCCTCAACCGTGCCGACGGCCTCGTGGCCGAGGATCCGGCCGTCGGTTACCGCGGGGACATCCCCCTTGAGGATGTGCAGGTCGGTGCCGCAGATCGTCACCGCGTCGACCCGGACGATCGCGTCGGTGTCAGCGGTGATGCCTGGCTTCGGCACCTCTTCCCATGCCTTCTGCCCTGGGCCGTGGTAGACAAGCGCTCGCATAACCATCTCCTGAGGTCTTTCCCGGACCGGCGGGCTGGCCGACCCGGGCCACCTCCAGGTTCACGCCGTGCGTCTCGCTCAGGCAGGGCCGGAAGGCCCGTCGTGCACGGCTCAACGTCACTCACCCCGGCCGCCCGGCCGACAGGGCTCCCGGCGGCCCTGGACCCGTGCTTATTCCAGCCCGGACCGGCCGGGCGGCGAGCCTGGCTACCGGGCGTTCCTGGCCGCGGCCGGCTTCACCGAGCTCACCCGGACCCAGCGGGGCTGGACCCGGCCCTGACCGGCCCGCGGCCACCGGCCGCGGGCCAGCCAGCCCTGGGACGAGCTCAGCTACCGGACCGGCCGCTCCATTGGCTGACGCTGCCCGGGCCGGGAGCCCCGGACGAACGCCGTCCGAGTCGAAAGCCGGACAGCCCGGTGCGGTAGCAGGACCCCCGGGAAATATCTACGGGACAGCGTGCGCTCTACATGACGCGAGGAACTGCTCTGGACCTCGGCGGTCACTTTCCGTATTTCTTAGAGCCGAGGCTGGCATGGAAGCTATTTCCCGCTCCACTGACTTCATCAGGGCATGAAGATCGCCCATCGGTCGACCCCGGCCCGGCCGGGCCCGCCGAACAGCATCAACAAGCTGAAGAAGCGGTCCCCCACGCCCTCACCCACGCCGTCGGCGACGCCGCGCTGGCCGCTGTGGCTCCTGCTGGGCGGGGCCGTGCTTGGTGCCTTCCTCCTCTTCCACCCGGGTTTCAAGGGTTCGACGACCCGCGACTTCAGCTACAGCGGCTTCGTCAGTGAAGTGACGGCCAATAAGGTCTCGACGGCGACGATCAGCTCGACCGGGCTGGTGACCGGGAAGCTTGATAACGGCGTCGCCTACAGCTCCCAGATCCCCACCGCGCTGACCGACAACACCCTGTCGCCGCTCCTGCTCAAGCACGGGGTCCAGGTAACGGGCACCACCTCGGGCAGCTACTCCGTGGCCAGCCTGATCTTCTCCTTGTGGCCGTTCCTGCTTCTGATCGGCATCTTCATCTGGTTCGCCCGCCGCGGCCGCAAGCAGATCGGCGGGATCATGAGCTTTGGCCGGTCCAAGGCCAAGGTCTACGACGAGGAGCGGCCTTCCACGCGTTTCGCGGACATCGCCGGTTATGAGGGATCCAAGGCCGAGGTCATGGAAGTCGTCGACTACCTGAAACACCCTGAGCGGTACGCGCGGGCGGGCGCGGTCGGCCCCAAGGGCGTGCTCATGGTGGGCCCGCCCGGGACCGGGAAGACGCTGCTGGCCAAGGCAGTGGCCGGCGAGGCGGGGGTCCCTTTCTTCGCCCTCAGCGGGTCGAGTTTCGTCGAGATGTTCGTCGGTGTCGGCGCATCACGAGTGCGGAGTCTTTTCGCCGACGCCCGCAAGCAGGCTCCCTCGATCATTTTCATCGATGAGATCGACGCGATCGGGGGCCGCCGCGGTCCCGGCGGGTTCGGCTCGAACGACGAGCGCGAGCAGACCCTCAACCAGCTCCTGTCCGACATGGATGGATTCGAGCCGGGTGCCAGCGTGGTGGTGATGGGAGCGACCAACCGGGCCGAGATCCTCGATACGGCCCTGCTGCGGCCCGGCCGCTTCGACCGGACCGTGGAGATCCCGCTGCCCAACCAGAAGGAGCGGACGGCGATCCTGGCCATCCACGGCCGGAGCAAGGCGCTCGGCCCCGACGTGGATCTCGACACGGTGTCCCGGGGGACACCGGGGTTCTCCGGCGCTGATCTCGCCAACCTCGTGAACGAAGCGGCCATCAACGCCGTGCGGGATGGGCGCGATGTCCTGTCCGCCGCCGACTTCGCCGCGGCGCGGGACCGCCTGCTGATCGGCCGGCGCGATGGCTCCAACGCCTTGCTGCCTGAGGAAAAGCGCTCTGTCGCCGTGCATGAATCCGGCCACGCGCTGGTCGCCGTGCTGTCCGAGCACGCCGACCCGGTGGCGAAGGTCACCATCCTGCCTCGCGGCGCGGCGCTCGGGGTGACCGAGCAGTTGCCGGAATCCGAACGCCACTTGTATCCGCAGAGCTACCTCACCGATGCGCTCGCCGTGCGGCTGGGTGGCCGGGCCGCGGAGATCGTCGTCCTGGGGGAGCCATCGACCGGTGCGGCGGATGACCTCGCGGGTGCCACCGATCTGGCCACCCGGATGGTCCGGGAATGGGGTTTCTCGACCGAGGTGGGACCCATCGGATACGGCCCGGAAGGACCGAGCCGGGACAACCCGTTCGCCGGCCGTCCCTACGCCGAGGAGACGCAGCGAGCCATCGACCGGGAAGTAGCCAAGCTGCTCCGGGAGGCCGAGAGCAGGGCGACCACGCTGCTGCGCCAGAATCTGGACACCCTCGGCCGGGTTATCGATCTCCTGCTGGAACGGGAGACCATTGACGGCGCGGACCTGGCGGTCATCGTCGGGGTGCCGGAACGGCACGCACAGCCAGAAGTGGTCTGGGCCCCGAAGGCGGCCGTGGCGATGACCCCGGTGGAGACGGAGCACGGCGGAACCAGCGCGGCCAACGGGAAGGCCGCGCCGGTCAGTTGACCACGGGCCATGCGGCATCGGGCTGATCTGGGACGCCCCACACCGCGGAACCGCCGGGAGTTCCGCCGCGGTTGTCCTCCCGGCTGGCCCTGCCACCGACGGCCCTGGGTGGGCCTGGCCGGTACCCCGCGGCGGGGCACCGGCCAGGCACCTGATGGGCGGTAAGGGGACGGCTGGGTAGGCGTTCTGCACTAGCTGGGTGAACTGGGCCGGGAACCACTGGCCCGCCCGGATGTCGTAACCCGGGAAGGCGTTGGTCGGGTAGGTGTTCCCATTCCCGTCGGTGTTGGTGCCGTTCGGGTCACAGTGGCGTGTGAGTGGCCGTCGGGTAGTCGCCGTCCGACTCGCCCGGCGGCTTGATCCACACGTAGGCGTACAGGTGGGTGAATGAGGAGTTCGGGTTGGCCTGCGGGAAGGGCCCGAGGCCAGCGCCGTACTGGTTGCACCAGTCGCCCCGGAACGGGCGCCGGTCCACCTTGGTGGCATTGACGAAGGTGTTCAGATCGGTCGATGTGCTCGCCGCGGTCGGCGCTCGGGCCGCCCCAGCCGTTGCGCGAGGTGTCGATGAGCATCCCGATGTTGGCGCTGAACCCCGCGTTGACGAAGTTGGTGTACATGGCCTCGTCATAGGTGAGCTCGTCGATGTACGGGTTGAACTGGTAGAAGGTGGCCGAGTCCACCGGCTGTCCGCCGACGCTCTCGGCGGCCGTCATGTACGGCTCAGAGATCGGCGTGGTGTTCGCCGTGTCACTGATGAATCCGTCCACGCTGGCCACGCCGGCGGTCGTGCCCGCGGCCACGGTATGGATCAGCGAGACGGCCGGGCCCATGTTGCTGGGCCAGCCGAGCCACGCCGAGTGCGCGATGTCGATGTAGTTGTACACGTTCGGGATCGCGTGCAGCTTGTCCAGCGCGTACTGGACGCCGGACACGTAGGCCCCGCTGGAGTTCGCCTGGGCGCAGTTCGCGTCGGCCAGGTTGGTGACCAGGTTGGGCAGCGAGTCCGGCTCGATGACCGCGACCACCCGGATGTTGGTGTGGGAGTAGTCGGTGAGGATCTGCGCGATCGGGTTGATGTAGGCCTGCTCGTAGTACTGCAGGCCGTTGTTACTGATGGTCAGCTCCCCGTTGGAGGCGAGGGCCGCGCAGTCCCGGTTCGGCAGGTCATAGATCACGATCGGCACGATGACCGGCGAGCTGCTGCCGGCCGCGTTGGCCAGCTGCGCCGCCAGGCTCAGCCGGTTGCTGTTCCCGCTGCCGCCGTAGATCGCGGCGATGCGGTCCAGCCAGATGCCGGTCGGCTGCTGCCCGACCAGGGTCATCTGCGCGGCCAGCGTGCCGCTGGCGCCGGCCACCGAGGTCGCGACCTCGGAGGTGTAGTTCGGGTTGACTGACGTACCAGCTCGCCCCGGTGAACGGGTTCAGCACGTGCGACGGGGTGGTCGTGGAGCCGGCCGCGGTCTGGGTCCCGGTCACGGTGGCCGAGGTGCAGCCGGGGGCGCTCACGGTGAAGGTGGCCGCCCCGGTCCCGGAGGAGTTGGCCGCCACCATGACCGGCTGCGGCAGGTTCCAGTTGCTGGACGACAGCGTGATGGAGCTGCCGGCCGACACGGACAGGCCGCTCTTACCAGAGGTGTTGGCCACGCTGACGGTGATCGGCGTGGCTGGCGCGCGGACAGCGAGACACCGAACACCCCGCTGGTGCCCTGGGCCACCGAGAACGACGGCGGGTTGGCCTGGAGGCTCACCCCGGAGGCGCAGGAGCCGCCGCCGCCGGTCGCCGTAGGTGAGGGCGAGGCCGTCGGCGAGGTGCTCGGCGACGGGGATGAGGTCGGTGATCCGGTGGGGGAGCTCGACGGGCTCGGGGACGGTGACGGGCTGCCGCTGCCGTTGCAGGCGGTGCCGTTGATGCCGAAGGCGGTGGGGGCGGTGTTGGTGCCGCTGTAGGAGAAGTTGGCGCCGATCTGGGTGGAGGCGCCGGTGGCCAGGGAGCCGTTCCAGCTGGCGTTGGTGACGGTGACGTTCTGCCCGGACTGGGTCCAGTTCCCGGACCAGCCCTGGGTCAGTGCCTGGTTGCCGGAGTAGACGCGGTGAAGCCGGTGCTCCACGAGTTCGCCGTGTAGGCGACCTGGCAGGACGTCGCCGCGCTGGCCGGCGCGGCGGCTACCGCCGCCTGGCCGGCGCTGCCCAGCCCCAGTACCGCTAAAGCCGTCAGCACCCGGCGCAACCTGATACGCGATGCCGCCGGCGGGGCCGGGATCATGCGCCTGACCTGGGCCGTTAAGCACGAGGGGGAGTAGCGGGGCGGATCACCCGCAGGCGGCCGGCCGCGGGGGAGGCGCGCAGAAGCCGGCCGTCAGGGCGGGAAAATTTCAGCCCGGAGACGGCTGCGCGCGGCACGCCCGGCCCCCTCCGGGGGGTGGCGTGCCGCGCCGGGCGCGGTACTCACAGGACGTCGTGGCCGGGGTGCGGCTCCGCCGGGATCTCGGTGGCCCGCTGGGCCGGGATGGTGCCCAGGCGGCCCGCCTGGAAGTCCTCGAACGCCTGGACCAGCTCGTCCCTGGTGTTCATCACGAACGGGCCGTACGCGGCGACCGGCTCGCGGATTGGCTGGCCGCCGAGGACCAGCACGTCCAGCTCGCGGGCCGGGCCATCCTGGCTGCGGCTGGCCGCCACGGTCAGCGCCTCGCCCGGGCCGAAGGTGGCCAGCTGGCCGGTGCGCACCGGGCGGCTCTCCTGGCCCACGGTGCCGGACCCGCCGAGCACGTAGACCAGCGCGTTGAAGTCGGCCCGCCAGGGCAGCCGGAGCTGCGCGCCGGGCGCCACGGTGGCGTGCAGCAGCGTGATCGGCGTATGGGTGACCCCGGGACCCTGGTGCCCGGCCAGGTCACCGGCGATGACGCGGACCAGCGCGCCGCCGTCGGAGGAGGACAGCAGCGACACCTGGCCGGCCCGGATGTCCTGGTAGCGCGGGTCGGTCATCTTGAGCGCCCGGGGCAGGTTCACCCACAGCTGGAAGCCGTGGAACAACCCGCCGCTGATCACCAGCTCCTCGGGGGGCTCCTCGATGTGCAGGATGCCGCCGCCCGCGGTCATCCACTGGGTGTCACCGTTGGTGATCAGGCCGCCGCCGCCGTTGGAGTCCTGGTGCCGGAACACGCCGTCGATGATGTACGTGACGGTCTCGAAGCCGCGGTGCGGGTGCCAGGCGGTGCCCTTCGGCTCGCCCGGGGCGTAGTCGACCTCGCCCATCTGGTCCATGTGGATGAACGGGTCCAGCTGGCGCAGCTCCACGCCGGCGAAAGCCCGCCGGACCGGGAAGCCCTCGCCCTCGAACCCGGACGGGGCGGTGGTCACCGAGACCACGGGCCGGTCCGCCACGGCGGCGGGGTCCGGCTCCGGGATGCGCGGCAGGACCAGGATGTCGGCTACGGTCACCGCGGGCATGGCATCTCCTCTGGAACGTTCGCGGGTCAGCTCACTAGCTGCTTCTAACGATAGTTGACCGCTCAACATTCCCGTCGGCTGGGATGGGCCGGATGGGGCGGGGCGGGGCTTAGGGCAGCTTCCAGTCGATGGGGGCAGCGCCCTGCTGCTCCAGCAGGGCGCAGGCCCGGCTGAACGGCCGGGAGCCGAAGAAGCCGCGGTCCGCCGAGTTCGGGCTGGGATGCGCTGACTCGATCAGCGGCACCCCGTCCAGCAGCGGTGCCAGGCTGCGGGCGTCGCGGCCCCACAAGATGGCGGCCATCGGGGTCTGGCGGGCGGCCAGCGCCCGGATGGCCTGCTCGGTGACCTCTTCCCAGCCCCGGCCGCGATGGGAGCCCGGCTTGCGCGGCTCCACGGTGAGCACCCGGTTCAGCAGCAGTACCCCGCGCTCGCTCCACGGGCTGAGATCGCCATTGGCGGGGGCCGGGTAGCCGAGGTCGGCGGTGTACTCCCGGAAGATGTTGAGCAGGCTGGGCGGCAGCCGGCGCACCTCGGGCGCCACCGAGAAGCTCAGCCCGACCGGGTTACCCGGTGTGGGGTAGGGATCCTGGCCGACGATCAGCACCCGCACCTCGTCGAACGGCTGCTGGAAGGCGCGCAGCACCCGGTCGCCCGCAGGCAGGTAGCGGCGGCCCGCGGCCAGTTCCGCGCGCAGGAAGTCGCCCATCGCGGCGATCCGGCCGGCGACCGGGGCCAGCGCGCGCGCCCAGCCGGCCTTCGACGATCTCACTCAGTTCACGGCCTGCCACGGGGTTCACTGTAAAGCCCCGGCCCGGGCGGCGGGCGGAACTGGCCGATCCATTCTCGAACAAATTTTTGATAACGACGTATCCTCGGGGGGATGGACGCTGCCCTGCAGGAATCCCTGCTCGACCTGGCCGGCGAGCCGGCCCCCGGCCCGCTGGGCGCCGCCGTGCGCCGCATCCCGCTGGCCGGCGGCGCCTGGGTGGACATCCGGCCGGGGTGGATGGCCGGCGCCGCGGTGCTGTTCCGCCGCCTGTGGCAGGCCGTGCCCTGGCGTGAGGAACGCCGCCGGATGTACGAGCGGGTCGTGGACGTGCCGCGGCTGCTGTGTTTCTACGACGAGGGCCAGCCGCTGCCCGACCCGGCGCTGGAGCAGGCCCGCCGCGCGCTCGACGCGCACTACGGCCCGGCCCTGGGCGAGCCGCTCGTCACCGCGGGCCTGTGCCTGTACCGCGATGGCCGGGACAGCGTGGCCTGGCACGGGGACCGGATCGGCCGGGGCTCCACCGAGGACACCGTCGTCGCCATCCTGTCGCTCGGCACCCCGCGGGCCCTGCTGCTCCGGCCCCGGGGCGGCGGCCCCGCGCTCCGGCACGACCTGGGCCACGGCGACCTGCTGGTGATGGGCGGCAGTTGCCAGCGCACCTGGGAGCACGCGGTCCCCAAGACGGCCCGGCCCGCCGGGCCGCGGATCAGCGTCCAGTTCCGCCCGCACGGGGTGCGCTGACCCGCGAGCCCTGCTCCCCGCGCCCCGCTCCTCGCGCCCGCCGCGCGCCTGCTCCTCGCGCCCCGCTCTGCCCGGGCCTGGCCCTGGCGTCAGAGCGGCAGCCCGGCCTCCAGTTGGGCCAGGCCCGCATCGATCGCGGCGAACAGGTCGTCGATCTCCGGAGGGCCGTCCTCCAGGGCCGGCAGCGTGGTGGCCGTAATCACCCCGAAGATCGCCCCGGCCAGGGCGCGCACCGCCACCTCGCCGGGCTGCCGCCCGCTCCGGCGGGCCAGGGCCCCGGCGAAGATATCCAGGGTGCGGGCGAACTCATCCAGCGCGCGGGCCCGGATCTCCGGGACCGTCAGGGTCAGCGCGGTGGTCTCCCGGAAGCGCTCGCGGTCCGCCGCGGTGAACCGGGTCCGGGCCAGGGCCACCGCCGCCCGCACGGCGGCGATCGGGGCCAGGCCGGGCGGCTGGGCCTCCAGCGCCTCCATCGTGATCAGGTCGAGGTCATCCTGGAGGACCACGTCTTCCTTGGTGGGGTAGTAGCGGTAGAACGTCGCCGGGGAGATCTCGGCCGCCGCCGCGATCTGCTCCACCGTGGTGGCCGTGTAGCCCCGCTCGCGGAATAGCCGCAACGCGTGCTCCTGGATGGTGGCACGCGTCTTGGCCTTCTTGCGCTCGCGCAGCCCGGCAGGCCGGCCAGCGGCGCCGATGTCGCTCATGGCCCCGATTCTTCACGCTCCGCGCAGCCGCCGCGACCTGCTCCCCTCCTGCCCCGCGGTAACCGGGCTGCGGGTCCGGCCCGGCAGGAAGGCCAGGGCGAGCAGCGCGCTGGCGATCGCGATGACCGCGCATACCGCCAGCATGACGTCCATGCCATGCGCGTAGGCGCTACGGGTCATGGCCAGCAGGGCCGCCGAGTGCGCGGCGCGGGCCACCCCGACCCCGCCGGCCACGCTGCTGCGGGCCGCTCCCGCCGCGGCCGGTGGCAGGCCGGCCAGGCTCAGCCTGTCCCGGTAAGCCGATAGCAGCACCGTGCCCAGCACCGCGACGCCGATGGTGGCACCGACCTGGCGCATGGCCGTGATCAGCGCCGAGCCGGACCCGCTCCGCTCGGGGGACAGCGCGCCGAGAGCGGCGTTCATCGCGGCCGGCATGGCCACGCCCAGGCCCAGCCCGGCGGCGGCGAACCAGGCCGCGGCGAAGCCGGTCCCGCTGGCCAGGCGGGTGGTGGCGCCCGCCGCCAGCGCGACGGCCATGATCGCGAAGCCGGTGGCCACCAGGGGCCGGGCTCCCAGCGGCGCGTCCCCCGGGGGGCCATCCGGAGTCCGGCGGGGAGTCTGCAGCCGGGTGCCGGCCAGCATGCCTGCCACCATCCCGCCGATCAGCGGCAGCAGCCGCAGCCCGCTGCCGAACGAGTCCTGGCCCAGCACTTCCTGGAAGTACTGCGGCATGGCGAACAGGATGCCGAACATAGCGAACGACACGAACGTGGTCAGGATGGTGCCCCAGGTGAAGCCGGCCGAATGGAACAGGTCCAGCTGGATGAGCGGCTGGCCGCGGCCGGTGACGTGCCGCTCCCACGCCACGAAGAGGACGAGCAGGGCGGCGCCCGCCACGATCGTGGCCAGCGCGACGGGGCTGCTCCAGCCATCCTCGCCCGCCTTGATGCAGCCGTAGGTCAGCCCGGCCAGCCCCAGGCTGGACGCCGCGATGCCCGGGACGTCGATCCGGCGCCCCCGCGCGCCGTGCGACTCGGGCATCAGCGTGGCCACCGCGATCAGGGCCAGCACGGCCACCGGCACATTGATCAGGAAGACCGACCCCCACCAGAACTTGTCCAGCAGCCACCCGCCGAGCAGCGGGCCGACCGGGAAGCCCAGGAACGTCGCGCCCATCACGACCGCGATGGCCCGGGGCCGCTCGTCCTCGGCGAACAGGACCGGGATCACGGCGATGGACATGGGCAGGATCACCGCGGCGCCGAGCCCGAGGATGGCGCGGGCCGCGATCAGCTCGCCGGCCGAGGTGGCGAAGGCGCACCCCACGGAGCTGACGCCGAACACGGCCAGGGCGATCAGCAGCATCCTCTTGCGGCCCAGCCGGTCGCCGAGCATCCCGGCCGGCAGCAGCGCCGCCGCCAGCACCAGGCTGTAGGCGGCCGAGAACCACTGCAGGTCGGTCGTGGAGGCATGCAGCTGCACGGACAACGCAGGCAGGGCCAGGCTCAGCACGGTCAGGTCCAGGCCGACGACGAGCACGCTCGCCGCAATGGCCACCAGCGCCCACCACCGGCGGGCTGAGGAGATGCTCATGGCGCCGCCATCCCGGGGGGAGATTTGATACGCGGTCTAATTAGAAAGTTACTCTCAGTTTTGAGTTTCTGTCAATAACAAGGCGTGTGGCGGGATGCGGCCTGGCTGGGGCTGCTGCCGCCAGGGATGTGGCATCGGCCGCAGGCGGGAGTTACGACGTGGACGCGACGTTGATTATGTAGACAGCTGATGCGCGATCATCAACGTCATACAAGATCCGCAGGCCCGCACGATGCAGGCGGTAGATCCCGCTGTCTCCCCATCCGACCGCCGCATCTGGACGCGGTTGATCTGCCAGCGCCGACATCGCCTGCCTGATCTGGGCGAAAGCATCCTTGTCTTCCGAGCGGATGCGGGCCAGCGCCCGGATCGCCGTCTCCTGCACGATGACGGTAAGGCTCATCGCCCGTTGTCGGCGTCAATCCGGTCTAGGGCTGCATCGAGGTCGGCCAGCCGGATGCCCTCGCGGCCGGCCAGTTTGTCCGCATAATGCGCAGCCAGCGCGGCGCGATCCTCCAGATCAGCCAGGTCATCTATGTTGATGATGGCGACGGTGGGCTTACCGTGTTCGGTAATCGGGACCGGACGGTGCGTGTGCTTGGCGCGCGCAACCAGCTCTCCGAGGTGGGCGCGTGCTTCGGTAAGGCTATACGGATCAGGCACACTTCAAAGTGTACACTTTGCAGCATGCGGCTGTCGCGACCGTGCTGCACCGTCGGCTGGACAGATCCAGATGATCGTGACAGTCAGTGGCGGCGGGACGGGTCTAGCGGCGGCGGGCTGGCCGGGCGAGGCCACCGACGAACAGGGCGAGGATCACCAGGCAGGCGAAGGCGATCACCGAGGAGGCCGGGATGGCGGGCGCGGTGACCAGCATCCAGGTGGCTGCGCCGGCGCGCAGCCGCCAGCTGGACCCGGCGGCCGCGCTCCCTTTCAGCATGCTCCGTGCGGGCCGGGATCGCCAGGGCCTGGCGGGCAGATGTGGAGGTCCAGCCACGTTGTCCGGGGGTGACCGGGGCCGGACGTCCTGCCGTGACCGCCTGCCGTGACCGCCCGGGGCCGGGACGGGTCATCAGTCCGTGCTGAGGACGGCACGGACCTGGCGGGCGATCTCGATGTCCTCCCGGGCGGTCACCACGAGGGTGGCGACGGCCGCGCCGGGCGCGCTGATGTCGGCGTCCCGGGTGGCGGCGCTGTTGCGCCCGGAGTCGATGGCGGCGCCGAGGAAGCCGGGCACGGCCCGGGCCCGGACCACCGCGGAGTGCTCGCCGATCCCCCCGGTGAAGGCCAGCGCGTCCAGTCCGTCCATGGCCGCGGCCATCCCGGCGATCAGCTGCCGGAGCCGGTGGATGTACACGTCGAGGGCGAGCACCGCCGCCGGGTCACCGGCGCCGGCGGCGCTGGTCACCTCGCGCATGTCCGGCGTCCCGGCCAGGCCGGCCAGGCCGGAGGAGTGTTCCAGCCCGGCGGACAGCTCGCCGGCGGACAGCCGCCCGCCGGCGAGCAGCCACAGCAGCAGCCCGGGGTCGGTGTTACCCGCCCGGGTCGCCATGACCAGGCCCTCCAGCGGGGTGAACCCCATGGTGGTGTCCACGCTGTGCCCGTGCCGGACCGCGGCCAGCGAGGCACCCGCGCCGAGGTGGCACGAGACCACCCGGATCCGGTCCGGCGACGTGCCCAGCAACTCCGCGGCGCGGCGGCTGGCGTAGGCGTGGGACAGGCCGTGGAAGCCGTAGCGGCGCAGGCCGTAGCGCTCCCGCCAGGCGGCCGGCAGCGCGTAGGTGGCCGCCGCCGCCGGCATCCCGGCGTGGAACGCGGTGTCGAAGCAGGCCACCGTGGGCACCCCGGGCAGCACGGCCGCCACGGCGTCGATGCCGCCCAGCGCCCGGGGCTGGTGCAGCGGGGCCAGGTCGGTGGCCGCCTCGATCGCCTGCCGCACCCCGGCGTCGAGCACCGCGGCCTCGGTCAGTTTCGGCCCGCCGTGCACGATGCGGTGGCCGATGGCATCGACCCCGGGCAGGCCGTTGAGGAAGGACGTGAGGGCAGCGGGGGGCTCGTCAGTGTCCCAGTGGTCCACCTCGGTGGCGGCCACGATCTCGTCCGCCGGGCCGAGCAGGCTGAGCTTGAGGCTGCTCGACCCGGCGTTGACGACCAGGATGTTCATCCGCGCGCGGCGGGCTGCCCGGGCCAGGCCCAGTCGCGGACCGCGGGCATGTCCTCGCCGTGCTCCCGGACCCAGGCCCAGTGCCGGACCAGGGAGTCGGCCATCTTCTGGCGCAGCCAGGCGGCCCGGTCGCTGAGCCCGGGCACCCGGTCGATCACGTCCATGACCAGGTGGAACCGGTCCATCTCGTTCATCACGACCATGTCGAACGGGGTGGTCGTGGTGCCTTCCTCCTTGTAGCCCCGGACGTGGATGTTGTGGTGATTGTGCCGGCGGTAGGTGAGCCGGTGGATCAGCCACGGGTAGCCGTGGTAGGCGAAGATGACATGGCGATCGGTGGTGAACAGCGCGTCGAACTCGGCGTCGCTCATCCCGTGCGGGTGCTCGGACTCCGGCTGCAGCCGCATCAGGTCCACCACGTTGACCACCCGGACCCGCAGGTCTGGCAGGTGCTCGCGGAGGATGCTGGTCGCGGCCAGGATCTCCAGCGTGGGCACGTCGCCGGCGCAGCCCAGCACCACGTCGGGCTGGGCGCCCTCGGTGTCGCTGCTGGCCCACTCCCAGATCCCGGCCCCCCGGGTGCAGTGCAGGATCGCGGCGTCCATGTCCAGCCAGTCCGGGGTGGGCTGCTTGGCCGCCACGACCACGTTCACGTAATCCCGGCTGCGCAGGCAGTGGTCGCCGACCGACAGCAGGGTGTTGGTGTCCGGCGGCAGGTACACCCGGACCACCTCGGCCTTCTTGTTGATCACGTGATCGATGAAGCCGGGGTCCTGATGCGAGAAGCCGTTGTGGTCCTGCCGCCAGACATGCGAGCTGAGCAGGTAGTTCAGTGAGGCGACCGGGCGCCGCCAGGGCAGCGCGCGGCTGGTCTTGAGCCACTTGGCGTGCTGGTTGAACATCGAGTCCACGATGTGGATGAACGCCTCGTAGCAGTTGAACAGGCCGTGCCGGCCGGTCAGCAGGTACCCCTCCAGCCAGCCCTGGCAGGTGGTCTCGGACAGGATCTCCATGACCCGGCCGTCCCTGGCCAGGTGCTCGTCCACCGGCAGGGTGGCCTCTTCCCAGGTCTTGCCGGTGACCTCCAGCAGCGCGTCGAGCCGGTTGGACGCCGTCTCGTCCGGCCCGACGACCCGGAAGTTGCGCGGCTCGGCGTTCAGGCTGGTCACGTCGCGGAGCAGCCGCCCGAGCACCCGGGTCGGCTCGGAAACCGCCGCCCCCGGCGCGTCCACGGCCACCGCGTAGTCCCGGAAGTCGGGCAGTGCCAGCTCGCGGAGCAGCAGCCCGCCGTTGGCGTGCGGGTTCGACCCCATCCGGCGCTGCCCGGCCGGGACGTAGCCGAGGATCTCCGGCCGCGGCCGCCCCTCGGTGTCGAACAGCTCGCCCGGCCGGTAGGACCGCATCCACGCCTCGAGCTGGCGCAGGTGCTCCGGGTTGGACCGGACCTCGGACAGCGGGACCTGGTGAGCGCGCCAGGTGCCCTCCACCGGGAGCCCGTCCACCTCGGCGGGCCCGGTCCAGCCCTTCGGGGTGCGCAGCACGATCATCGGCCAGCGCTCGCCGTGGCCCTCCGGTGCGGCGCCGCCGCCCGCGCGCGCGGCGCCCTGGATGGCCTGGATCCGGGCGATGGCCTGATCGAGGACGACCGCCATCTCCCGGTGCATGGTCTCGGGGTCCGAACCGGCCAGGAACACCGGGTCGTACCCGTAGCCGCGCAGCAGCTCGTCCAGTTCCCGTTCCGGGATCCGGGCCAGCACGGTGGGGTTGGCGATCTTCCAGCCGTTCAGGTGCAGGATCGGCAGCACCGCCCCGTCCGTCACCGGGTTGAGGAACTTCCCCGAATGCCAGCTGGCGGCCAGCGGCCCGGTCTCCGCCTCCCCGTCACCGATGACGCAGGCCACGATGAGATCAGGATTATCGAACGCGGCGCCGTGGGCATGCGCGAGCGAATAGCCCAGCTCGCCGCCCTCGTGGATGCTGCCCGGGGTCTCCGGTGCCACGTGGCTGGGCACCCCGCCCGGGAAGGAGAACTGGTGGAACAGCCGGCCCATCCCGGCCGCGTCCCGCCGGATGCTCGGGTAGATGTCGGTGTAACTGCCGTCCAGCCAGGTGCTGGCCAGGGCCGCGGGGCCGCCGTGACCGGGCCCGATGATGAACATCATGTTCAGGCCGTGGGTGACGATGGCCCGGTTCAGGTGGGACCACAGGAAGTTCAGCCCCGGGGTGGTGCCCCAGTGGCCGAGCAGCCGCGGCTTGATGTGCTCCGGCCGCAGCGGTTCGGCCAGCAGCGGGTTGGCCATCAGGTAGATCTGGCCGACCGCCAGGTAGTTCGCGGCCCGCCAGTACCCATCGAGGGCCTGCAGCTGCCCGGCGGTGAGCTCAGGCGTCGCGGTCACGGTCATCTCGCGGTTCCCTTCCGGCGATGGGTGGGCTGGGGTGGCTTCCCGGGCCGGCGCGCGGCCTGCTGGTCGGCACCTGGACGCGGGCCTGGCCGGGGGTCACGGGCAGGAGGTCAGGTGTCGCGGTGCCGCATCTCCGGCAGCTGGCGCAGGAACGGGTCGGCGCCGCCGTGGCCGGTCACCCGGACCCGGGCGTCCACGGCGGTGATGCCGTCGGCGCAGGCGATCACCGGGTTGAGGTCCAGCTCGGTGATCTGCGGCAGGTCATCGGCGAGCTGCGAGATCTTGAGCAGCGTGTCGCGCAGCCCGGCGATGTTGACGGGCGGCTGCCCGCGGTGGCCGAGCAGCAGCGGCGCCGCCCGGATCGAGTGGATCAGGTCGTCGGCGTCGGCGGTGGTCAGCGGGGCCAGCCGGGCCGCATGGTCGCCGAGCACATCGGTGGCCACGCCGCCCAGGCCGAACACCACCAGCGGCCCGAACACCGGCTCCTGGACCACCCCGATGATGACCTCGGTGCCGCCGGTGATCATCGGCTGGACCAGGGCCCCGGAGAAGTTGCCTGCGAACCGGTCAGCCAGCCGGGTGAACGCGTCCCGGGCCTCCTCCGGCCCGGTGACGCCGAGCAGCACCGCGCCGGCGTCGCTTTTGTGCACCAGCCCGGGCACCTCGGCCTTGAGCGCCACCTCGCCGCCGAGCTCGGTGGCGGCGGCGGCCGCCTGCCCGGCGTCGGTCACCACCCGCGACGGCGCCAGCGGTAGCTGGTAGCAGCGGAGCAGCCGGTCGGCCTCGGCGGCGGGCAGCCAGCCGCCGCCCGGCATCCGGTCCAGGAACGCCTCGATCAGCTCGCGGGCCTCGGCCACCTTCAGGCCCCCGATGTCGGGCACGGTGTCCTTCGGCCGGGACCGCCACGAGCCGTACCGGGCGGCCCGGCTGAGCGCCCGGGCGGCGCTCTCCGGGTAGGCGTAGGCAGGCACGGCCGGGCCGCCGTTGGCCCCCGGCAGCAGCCGCACCGAGTCGGCCTGGTCCAGTACCACGGTGACCAGCGGGACCGGGAGCTGGGCGGCGGTGAGCGCCGGGATGAGGTCGGCCGCCGCGGTCGGCACGATAAGGGCTAGCACCGCGTTCACCCCGGAATCGGCGGCCACGATGGCCAGTGCCTCGCTGAACGCGCTGGCGCTGACCCCGGCCGTGGTGTTGACCGGGCCGCCGAGCGCCGAGTAGGGCGGCAGCACCGTGGCCAGCCGGGCCTGTGCGCGGTGGCTGGGCGTGGCGACCGCCAGGCCCGCCTCCACGCAGGCGTCCGCGGCCAGCACACCGGCCCCCCCCGCGTTGGAGATCACCGTGACCCGGCTGCCGGTCGGCACCGGCTGCTCGGCCAGCAGCACGGCCGCTTCCAGCAGATCGCCGAAGCTGGTCGTGGCGATGACGCCCGCCTGCTCGAACAGGGCCTGCCGGGTGATCAGCGGGGCGGCCGCCGCCGCGGTGTGCGACGCGGCGGCCCGCTGGCCGGGGGCCGAGCGGCCCGCGTGCACGGTCAGCACCGGCATGTGCTGGCTGACCCGGGCCGCGGTGCGCGCGAACTTGCGCGGGTTGCCGAACGACTCCAGGTACAGCACGGCCAGCTGGGTGGTCCCGTCCTCGGCCCACCACTGCAGCATGTCGTTGCTGGACACGTCGAGCTTGTCGCCGACCGAGGCGAATGAGGAGATGCCGATGCCCAGCCGGGAGAAGTGCTCCAGCAGGGCCACACCGACGCCGCCGGACTGGACCACGAGGCCGGCCCGCCCGGCGGAGGGGTGGTGGACGGCGAACGTGGCGTCCAGCCCGAGGGCGGGTACGGCCACCCCGAAGCAGTTCGGCCCGACCAGCCGCATGCCCCAGCGGCGGCAGGCGTCGAGCAGGCTGGCCGACTGGGCGGCGCCCAGCCCGGAACTGATGACGACGAGGGAGCGGGTGCCCCGCTTGCCGAGTGCGTGGGTCACGTCCACGACCCCGGCGGCGGGCACGGTGACAATGGCCAGGTCCGGCGCCTCCGGCAGCGCGGCGGCCGTGGGCACGCCGGTGATTCCGGGGATGTGCAGCTCCTGCGGGTTGACCGCGTACAGCGCGCCGGCGAACCCGGCGCTGCGGATGTTCATCAGGATCGACCGGCCGATGGACCCCGGCCGGTGCCCGGCCCCGACCACGGCCACGGAACGCGGCGCGAGCAAGGGCTCCAGGCTGGCCACGTCGGCGCGCTGCTCCCGGCCGGCCACCGCGTCGAGGTACTTGCTGGCCTCGCTGAGCGCGACGCTGTGCGGGATCGGCATGGACAGTTCCACCACGCCGTCCTCCAGGCGGCGCCGCACGCCCAGGCCGGCGTCCGCGAAGACCCGCAGCATGGCCGTGTTCTCCGGCAGGGTGGACGCGGTGAACACCCGTACACTCCGCTCCCGGGCCAGCGAGACCAGGTGCTCCAGCAGCAGGGTGGCCACGCCGCGGCCGTGCATCTGGTCGGCGACCGCGAAGGCGATCTCCGCCGTGTCCGGGGCGGTGGTCGGCTCATAGCTGGCCACGCCGACCAGGTCGTCACCCAGGAAGCCGAGCAGCGCGCCGTGGCTCTCCGCGTCGCCCCGGCACACCCGGCGGGCCTCCTGCTCCCCGGCCCGCCGGCTCATGGAGAAGAATCGGAGGTACAGGTTGTCCCGGGACATGTGCTCGTGCAACTTCCTGACAGCCTCGTAGTCCCCCGGGGTGGCCGGCCGGATGGTGATGGTCGTGCCGTCGGCCAGAAGGGCGTACGAGGAGCCCGGCGCAGTCAGCGCAGTCACTCCGTGTCTCCTGTTCTTCCCGGGATCTCCAGCTAGCCTGTCGTGCTGGTGTTGCTGGCTCTTAGGGGCAACAGTCCTGATTTGCCGGTCTAGTCCGATACATGCGCCGCCCTGGCCCGCTCCGGGCGCGGCGGCGGGCCCGGGGCGGGCCGGCCCAGCCGCGACGCTGGCCGTCCCGGCTGGCCATCCAGCCCACATGTCACCCACATCATGGCCCGCCGGCTGGGCGGGTGGCTAATCCCGGCGGCCGGTTTAGGGTCAGGTGGGCGAAGTTCCCGCTATGGGCAGGTGGTGGGCACGGCCCGGACATGCCGCGGACACCCGCCGGTAACCGCGGCGACGGCGGGCAGGCCAGCAGCACGATGCCGGGCGCGGCGCGCCGAGCACTACCCGGCAGCGGCGACCTCATCCATGGCGGCCGGGACGAGCAGCCAGCCCGGGGCGACGTTGTAGCGCAGATCACCGGGGCGCAGGCAGAACTCGGCATAGCTGAAGTTCCCGCCCGGCAGGTGCCAGATGGCAGTGCTGCGGGTGGGCAGCCAGCGCCCGCCCCGCTGGCGGCAGCCCTGCGCCGGCGTGGTCCAGCGCACCCGGGCCAGGCCGCCGGGCAGGTCACACCACCGGTCCTGGGTACTGAAGTCCACCGGCGCCCCCCGGTCGTCGGTGAACACCCGCGCCCTGACCTCGTGCCCGCGGTCCCGGATGGTCAGGTCGAAACACCGGTCGCCGGCCTCGTGCCAGCTGACCGGCAGGCGGAGCAGCATCGACGGCGCGCAGAACACCAGGTCGTCGAGGTAGGTGACGAGCTCGCTGACGTCGTACTCCGGGCCGAGGCCGCCCGCGACCGGGACCACCCCGAGCAGCGTGCCGGCCATGCTGCCCTGGCCCCGCACGTAGGCGTCGCGGGCGCTCATCGGCGGTGCGCCGATCCGCAGGTGGAAGATGCGGGCCACCTCCAGCGCGGAGTTGTACTGCCAGGTGGCGCAGGCCAGCCACGGCCAGCCGGGGCGGAGCCGGAACCGCCCGGTGCAGTGGGCCACGAACGACCAGTCAGCCGGCCTGCCCACCGCGCCCATGAAGCGCAGGTAGGTGCGGGCCGCCGCGGGCAGCCCGGCCAGTTCAGCTCGGGTGACCGGCCCGCTGCCGGCGAGTCCGAGACCGCCCGGAGGCCCGGTAGGCAGGCTCAGCAGGTCGGAATCCCCGGCCAGTTTGTGCCGCAGGCGTGCCGCCCGGCGGCGGGCAGGTGCCCACGGGCCCGGGTTAGCCGGCATCACGCCTCGTTCTCCGGCTGGCCGTCCCGCACGCCCAGGCGGCTGGCCTGGCTGTCACTGCAGCCGGTCCCCGCGCCGTGTCCCGTTGTCCGCGTGCACCAGCCGGGCATAAGGCCCCGGGTAGACCAGCGCGATATGCCCGTCGGCCAGCCAGCGGACCACGTAAGGTGGCGACCCATCCGCGTGCTGCAGGCCGATGATCAGGCATTCCCGCTGCCCGTCCGGGCCCTCGGTAACCAGCCGGTCACCAACATTGGCCTTCATGGGTCGTCCTCCCAGCGCTGACACCAGCATCATGGTCTGGGATTCGGGGCAGCTCGCCCTGCCTGACTTCATGCTTCATAGTCGGCCGGCCGGCCGCCCGGGGGCATCGGGCCGACGTCCCCGGCCCGGGGGCCATTGGGCCTGCGCTGGCCGGGCCCCCCGGCAGGCAGTGACCAACGTCCCTGGGGCGCATCGCCAACGTCCCTATTAGGGCGAACTTCGGATTAGGGCGGGCCCGGCCGCGGTGAAGATCCAAGACGCAGGCCCCGTGCCGCGTATGCCCGGTGGCAGTTCGGGATCACCGCCGTCTACCACTCCGTCTTCGCTGCTGGCCGCGGTGGCGCTGCTGGCCGCGGTGGCCGCGGCGATGCGCGGCCGCGAGGGCTGGGCGTTCGCCTGGACCGCGGTTACCCTGGTGCTGGCGGTGGCCACCCTGTTCGGTGACCTGTGGCCGAATGTGCTGCCGTCTACCACGTCCGCCGCGTACAGCCTGACCGTGCACAATGCGTCATCGTCTCATTACACTCTCCTCGTGATGACCTGGGTGGCAGTGATCTTCACTCCTGTGGTGCTGGCCTACCAGACCTGGACGCGCTGGGTGTTCCGGAGCCGGGTCAGCGGCACGCCGCTGCCGTCCCCGCTGGCCGGCCTGGGCGCTCTGGGCGGGCCAGGCCGCCCGGACGGCCGGTCCAGCGGAACCGGGCCCGGCCCGGCCGGCGGCCTCGGCGGCCCGCTGACACAGGTCCCCAGCGGTCCATGAGGCCGGTTGACCCGCGTCTGCTCCGGTACGCGGCGGCCGCCCGCGGGTACCTGATCGTCACGATCACCCTCGGGCTGGTCACCACCGGCCTGATACTGGCCCAGGCCGGCCTGCTCGCCCACGCCCTGGCCAGCGCGGCCGCCCGCACCGGGGTAGCCGCGCTGGCGCTGACCCTGGGGCTGCTGCTGGCCGTGCTGGCCGCCCGCGCGGTGACCGCGTACGGCGGTGAGCTCAGCGCCCTGCGGGCCGCCGCGGCGGTCAAGTCGCAGCTGCGGCGCCGGCTCGCCGCGCACCTGACCCGGCTCGGCCCGGCCTGGCTGGGCGGGCAGCAGGCCGGCGAGATCACCACCTTGTGCACCAGGGGCCTGGACGCCCTGGATCCCTACTTCGCCCGGTTCCTGCCCCAGTTCGTGCTGGCCTTCCTGGTCCCGGTCGCGGTGCTGGCCCGGGTGGCCGCGGCGGACTGGATCTCCGCCGTGGTCATCGCGGTCACGCTGCCGCTCATCCCGCTGTTCGCGGTGCTCATCGGGCTGCAGACGCGGGCCAAGACCGAGCGCCAGTGGCAGCTGCTGGCCCGGCTCGGCGGCCACTTCCTGGACGTGGTGGAGGGGCTGCCCACGCTCAAGATGTTCGGCCGGGCCAAGGCCCAGGAAGAGGTGATCAGGGACGTCACCGGCGCGCACCGGAGCGCGACCATGGCCACGCTGCGGGTCGCGTTCCTGTCCGCGCTGGTGCTGGAACTGTCCGCCGCGCTGGCCACCGCGCTGGTCGCGGTGGAGGTGGGCCTGCGGCTGCTGGCCGGGCACATGAGTTACCAGACGGCGCTGCTGGTCCTGCTGCTGACCCCGGAGGCTTACCTGCCGCTGCGCGCGGTTGGCACGCAGTTCCACGCCAGCATGGAGGGCGTCACGGCGGCCGGCCGCGCCTGCGAGATCCTGGACGTGCCCCCGCCCGCCACTGCCGTGGGCACCGCGCCGCGCGGGCTGGGGCCGGCCGCGCCTGTCCTGCCCGACCTCCGCCGCGAGACCATCACCCTGAACGCCGTGACCCTGGCCTATCCCGCCCGCGAGGTCCCGGCCTTGGACGGGGTGAGGCTGGACATCCGGCCCGGTGAGCGGATCGCGGTGACCGGGCCGAGCGGGGCGGGCAAGAGCTCGCTGCTGGCGCTGCTGCTCCGGTTCACCGAGCCGACCTCCGGCTGGATCACGGCCGGGGCGGCGGACATCGCCAGCACCGACCTGGCCGCGTGGCGGCGGCAGATCGCCTGGGTGCCGCAGCAGCCCTACCTGCTGCCGGGCAGCGTGGCGGCCAACATCGCGCTGGGCCAGCCGGAGGCGGCACCGGAGGCCATCGAAGCGGCCGCCACGGCGGCCGGGGCCGCCGAGTTCATCGAGGCACTGCCCCAGGGGTACGGCACCCCGCTGGGCGAGCGCGGCGCCCGGCTGTCGGCGGGCCAGCGGCAGCGGATCGCGGTGGCCCGGGCCTTCCTCCGGGACGCCCCGCTGCTGCTGCTCGACGAGCCGGCCGCGCACCTGGACCCGGTCACCGCCCGGCAGCTGCTGGACGTGATCGAGGGGCTGATGGCCGGGCGGACGGTGCTGCTGGTCACGCACGGCCGGGGCTGGACCGGCGGCGCCCGCCGGGTCATCAGCCTGGACCACGGCCGGCTGGTGACCGGGGTGGGCGGCGCGCCCGTGGCCGGCCCGCCGTGGCTGGCCCGCCCGTGGCTGGCCCGCCCGTGGCTGGCCCGCCCGTGGCTGGCCCGCCCGTGCCCGGCCGGGCCGAGCCCGCGGCGGCCGTCCCGCCGCACGGGGCGGGAACCTCATGACCGCCACCCCCGCCGCCCCGTCCGCGGCCCCCCCGTCCGCGGCCGCGCCGCGCCCGCTGCTGCGGCTGCTCCGGATGGCCCGGCCGCTGCGCGGCCAGCTGGTGCTCGCCGTGCTGGCCGGTGCCGCCTCCACCGGATGCGCGGTGGCCCTGCTGGCCACGTCCGGGTTCCTGCTCGCCCGGGCCTCCCAGCACCCCAACATCGTGGCCATCTCGGTCGCCGTCGTGGCCGTCCGCGGGCTGTCCGTCGGCCGGGGCGTGTTCCGCTACGCCGAGCGGCTCACCTCGCACGACGCGGCGTTCCGGGTGCTCGCCGACGTGCGGGTCCGGGTCTACCAGCGGCTGGAACGGCTGGCCCCGGCCGGGCTGCGCGAATTCCGCTCCGGTGACCTGCTGGCCCGGCTGGTCTCGGACGTGGATGCCACTCAGGACCTGTTCATCCGCGGGGTGGCCCCGCCGCTGACCGCCTTCCTGGTCGGCGCGGGGGCCGCGGCCGCCTGCCTGGTCATCCTGGCCCCTGCGGGCCTGCTGCTGGCCGCCGGGCTGCTGCTGGCCGGGGCCGGGGTGTCCTGGCTGGCCGCCCGCCGGGCCGCGGTGGCGGGCCGGCGCACCGCCGCCGCCCGGGGCGAGCTGGGTTCCCAGGTCACCGGCCTGGTGGCGGGTGCGGCCGACCTCCATGCGTTCGGCGCCCAGGACACCGCCCTGGCTGCCGCGCAGCATGCCGACGCGGACCTGACCCGGCTGGCCCGCGGTTCCGCGGCCGGCGCCGCGCTGGGCAGCGGGCTGTCCCAGGCGGTCGCCGGGCTGACGCTGTGGGCGGTGCTGGTGGCGGGCGTGGCCGCGGTCGGTTCCGGTGCCCTGACCCGCGTCCCGCTGGCCGTGATCACGCTGACCGCGCTGGCCGCGTTCGAGGCGGTGACCGCGCTGCCCGCCGCCGCCATCCAGCTGGGCCAGGCCCGGGCCAGCGCGGTCCGGGTGGGCGCCGTGCTGGATGCGCCCGACCCGGTCCGTGACCCGGCCACGCCGCGGCCGCTGCCCGCCGGGCCGCTCCAGGTCCGGCTGCGCGGCGCCCAGGTGCGGTACGAGCCGGGCGGGCCGCTAGCCATCGACGGCATCGATCTCGACCTGACGGCCGGGCGGCGGGTCGCCCTGGTCGGCCCGAGCGGGGCCGGGAAGTCCACGGTGGCCGCCGTGCTGCTCCGGTTCTGCGAGCTGGCCGGCGGCCGGGCCACGCTGGGCGGAGCCGACCTGGCCAGCTACCGGGCCGACGCGGTCCGCACGCTGATCACCGGCTGTGCCCAGGACCCGCACCTGTTCGACACCACCATCGCCGCCAACGTGCGGCTGGCCCGGCCCTCCGCCAGCCAGCAGGAGATGGACGAGGCGGCCGCCCGGGCCCGCCTGCTGCCCTGGATCGGGGCCCTGCCACGGGGCTGGGACACCATGGTCGGGCCGCGCGGCATGGCCGTGTCCGGCGGGGAACGCCAGCGGATCGCGCTGGCCCGGGCCCTGCTCGCCGACCCGGCGCTGCTGATCCTGGATGAGCCGACCGCGCACCTGGACCCGGAGAACCGCCAGGCGCTCACGGCTGACCTGCTGGCTGCGACTGAAGGCCGGGCCACCCTGCTCATCACCCATGACCTGGACGGGCTGGACCAGGTGGACGAGATCGTCGTGCTGGACCGCGGCCGGGTGGCGGAGCGCGGAACGCACCAGGACCTGGTCCGGACGGGCGGCCTGTACCAGCGGATGTGGGAAGCGTCCTGCTAGCGCCCGCACATCCCCGACTCTGCACTCCCCTTCGCGGACAAACCATCATATAGCGGGCATCGGTCGTGAATCTGGGGTGCGAAGTTGCGGCCGGGCCCCGGTGAGTGCGGGCCCGGGTCAGGCGGCGGACTGAACCAGGCGGAAGCCGTCGACCATGTCGGCCTGGATGGCGATGACGTCATCCGTCCCGCCGGCCACCCACGGGTCCAGCAGCGCGCGGTACCGGTCCGCTTCGCCGGGGTCAGTGACCCGGCTGGCCCGGCCGATGATGATGACGCTCCAGCCGAGGTGAACGTCCGGGTCGATCAGGTCGGCCTCGTAGGCGACGACGGTGCCGGGATTGCCGCCCACGGCCGAGGCGATCGCGGTGCCCAGGTAGGACCGGATGATGACCTGGTCACCGCGCACGATGTGGTTCACCGGCCTGATGGCAGGCAGGGCCAGGTGGGTGAAGACCAGCCTGCCTATCGAGACGCTGCCCAGCAGGCTCAGTGATTCCGCCCGCGACAGGGCGCGCAACCGCCTCGGCTGGGTCATCGTCATAGCACCTCCAGGCAGCCGGTCCCGGTTTCCGCCGCACCGCAGAGCGACACTATTCCCGGCGGCGGCCTGGCCGGCCAGGGGCCAAAGGTCCTGCCTTGCAGACCGGTCGGCCCGGGGCCGGGCCGCTCCGGACCAGGTGCGTCCCGGTGCCCGGGCCGGCCCGCCCGGGGACCATGGTCCCGGCCGGCCATGCCGTACGCCTGTGGCCGCCCGCAGGCCGGGCGCGGGACGCTGTGCTAGATAACGGTGAATTGACGTACTGGCCGTGACGGCCAGGGGAGGTCCTCGATGACGATCAGGGTAGGTATCAACGGTTTCGGGCGGATTGGGCGTGCCTTCGTCCGCAGGTCCCTGGAACTCGATGACATCGAGGTCGTAGCGGTCAACGACATCACCGACGCGGCCACGCTGGCGCACCTGCTGGCCTTCGACTCCACCTACGGGCGGCTCGCGGGAGTCACCCACGACGCGAGCTCGATCCAGGTGGGCGGGCGCCCGATCGCGGTGACCGCGCACCGGAATCCGGCCGACATCGACTGGGCCGGCACCGGGGCGGAGCTCGTCATCGAGTCCACCGGCAAGTTCCGGGCCCGGGATGAGGTGGCCCTGCACCTCAAGGGCGGTGCCCGCAAGGTTCTCCTCTCGGTGCCGGGCAAGGGCCTGGACCTGACCGTGGTCATGGGCGTCAACGAGACCGACTACGACCCGCAGCGGCACGACATCATCTCCAACGCCTCGTGTACCACGAACTGCGTGGCGCCGATGGCGAAGGTGCTGCACGACGAGTTCGGCCTGGTCCGCGGGTTCATGACGACGATCCACGCGTACACCGGCGACCAGATGCTGCTGGACGGCCCGCACACGGACCTGCGCCGGGCCCGCAGCGCCGCGGTGAGCATCATTCCGACTACGACCGGGGCGGCCCGGGCCACCGGCCTGGTGATCCCGGAACTGGCCGGGCGGCTGGACGGCGTCGCCCTCCGCGTTCCGGTGGAGGACGGGTCGCTGACCGACCTGGCCGTCGTGCTGGAGCGCGAGGTGGACGTGGACGAGATCAACGCCGCCTTCCGCGCCGCGGCCGAGGGGCCGCTGGCCGGGTTCCTCCGGTACAGCACCGATCCGCTGGTCTCCCGGGACGTCGTCGGGGACACCGCGTCCTGCGTGTTCGATTCCGGGCTGACCCAGGCGTCGGGCACGCTGGCCAAGGTGTTTGGCTGGTACGACAACGAGTGGGGTTACACCTGCCGCCTGATGGACCTCGCGGTCCTGGTGGGGAGCCAGTTGTAGCCGCGCGGCGGGCGGCGGCAGCCAGGAGAGGCCCCACCCGGCCTTCGGGGGAGGGATTGCCATGACCACAGCCCCGGTGCTGGCCTCCGCGCTGGCGGGCCAGGCCTTCCTGCGCGGGATGCCGGCCGAGCACCTGGGCCAGCTGGCCACCGCCGCGACGCTGGTCAGCGTGCCCGCCGGGCACCGCTTCTTCTCCGTCGGCGGGGTGCCGCGGCAGTTCTGGCTGATCCGGGCCGGGCAGGTCGCGGTGGAGATCGACGCACCCGGGCAGCGGCGGATCATCGTGGAGACGCTGGGCCGCGGCGAGGTGGTCGGCTTGTCCTGGTTCCTGCCGCCCTTCGAGTGGCAGTTCGGGGCCGTGGCGGTGCAGCCGACCGAGGCGTTCGAATTCGACGCCGCGGCCGTCCGGCGGAGCTGCGAGGAGGACCCGGCCTTCGGTTATGAGCTGACCCGGCGGCTGCTGACCGCCGTGACGGGGCGGCTCCAGGCGACCCGGGCCAAGCTGATCGACCTGTCCGCCCAGCTCGCCGCCGGGCGCTGAGCCACGCTCATCGGGCCGCCGGGTCAGCCAGGTCCGCCCGCCCGCGGGCCCGGTGCCGGCGGCCTTCCGGGCTCATCCCGGTGAGCGCCCGGGCGATCGCGGCCTGACGCTGTCCCCGGACCCACCCGGCCAGCCTGGTCAGGTTCAGCCGGCCCGCCCCGTCGATGAGCAGCAGGGCACGCAGCTGGGCCGGCGGGGTCATGGAGCCGAGTTCCTCGACGGTGCGCGGCCAGATTCCGACCAGCCCGCCGAGCCCGGCCTCGGCGCTGGCGGCCGGGCCGTGCCGGGGGCCGTACCCCGGCCGTGGTCACGCACCGGCCGGGGGCCGGCCGCTGACCCGGGCGACGATCTCGCCGGCCAGATCCCGCAGCTTGGTCCGCCGGTTGTTGGATGCGCGCTTGAGCATGGCGAAGGCCTGATCGGCGGGGCAGTGTGACTCGGCCATGATGATGCCGATGGCCTGGTCGATCACCGCGCGGGACAGCAGCGCCTGCTCCAGCTGGGCGGCCAGTTCGCGGGCCCGGGCGTACCGGTCGGCGGTGATGATGGCGGCCGAGGCGGGCGTCACGAACAACGTGACCAGGCCTTGGTCCAGCTGGTCGAAGCCGTCGGTACCGCGGCTGCTCAGGTTGAGCGCACCGAGCCGCCGCTCGCCCATGCCCAGGCCGGCGCACAGGTAGCTGCGCAGCCCCATCTCCTGCGCCAGGCGGGCGAACTCTGGCCAGCGCTGCTCGGCCTCGGCCAGGCTCCAGCTGCTGACCTGCTGGCGGCGGGCCGCGTCCAGGCATGGGCCGTCGTGCAGCAGGTACTGGCGGCGGTCCAGTTCCTGCGTCTCGGTGTCGGTCGCCGCGACGGTGGCCGGCTGGCCGTCCGCGTCCACCACGGTGATGCTGGCCGCGTGGCAGCCGGGCACCAGCCGGAGCGCCAGCGCCAGGATGCTCTGCAGCGTTTCCGGTATGGATTCGTCTTCAGCGAGCGCCCGGCTCAGTGCGGTGAGCGACCCGATGAGGTCCTCATACCGTTCACCGGGCAGCGCCGCCGCGTTTTCCTCGGTGACCACAGCGATACCCTCCCAGCCGCCTGGCCTTGTTTTCGCAGGCGGTGGTCTTCCTAACTGCCGCGCCGGGCGCCGCTCAAACACGCGGCCCGCGCCTGGCCATGACGCCGCCCCCGGCCGGCTGGCGTCATGGCCAGGACGATTACCGGGGATCTGGCCGGGAGCGGAGCGCCAGGCGGCGATCCCCGGCCACCGCGGCGGGCATCCCCGTGATCGCGGCGATCAGGTCCCAGCTCATCTCCAGGTGCCGGGCCACCTCCAGCAGGTCGGCTTCCAGCCGGTCGAGGTAGAGCCGCAGGTTGCAGAGCAGCACCAGGGCGGCGCCGGCGTCCAGCAGGTCGGGCGAGCGTGGCGCGCCGTGCCGGACCGCCTGGATCACGGCATCGACGGCCCGGATGTCTTCGAGGGAGCGCCGGAGCAGCGGCCCGGGCCCGGTGGCCGCGCGCTGGGAATCGAGGCGGGAGCGCGCGCTGTCCAGGACCTCACGGTCCGGGGCGGCCAGCGACCCCATCTCGGCCCGCCGCCGGGCAGAACCAGACCCGGTCGCGCCGTCCGCCTCTATCTCGAGCATGGCTACTCCTGCTGTCACGGGTGACAGAGGTAGCCACTCTGCTTGGGCTACGTCCCGACTGCGCTGGACCTAGACATTATGTTCAGCCGCGCCGCGCCCGTCAACACGCGAGGGCCGCAGCGCCCGCCGGCGCTACGACCCTCTGTGCGGCGCGTTCACCCTGAGGTGGTCCCCGGCAGCCCCGCCCGCGGTGCCGGGCCCCGTTTCCCGCTGCTAGGGCTGGAGCACGATCCGTGCCCGGGCCTTCCCCTGCAGCACCTCGTCGATGCACTCGTTGACCGCCTCGAGCGGGCGGGTCTCGGCGACCACCCGGGTCCGCCCCTGGCGATGCAGGTCGAACACAGTGGCCAGGTCGGCCCGGGTACCGACGATGGACCCGAGCACGGACGTGCCGTTCAGCACGGTTTCGAAGACGGGAAGTTGCAGCGTGCCCGAGGCCGGCAGGGCCACCAGCACCAGGCGGCCGCCGCGCCGCAGCCCCGCGTAGGCGGTCGCGAAGGACTTGTCGTCCACCGCCAGGCCGATGGCGACGCTGGCGCCGCCGTGCTCCTGCAACACCGCGGCCGGGTCCTCGGTGCGGGCATCGATGACCATGTCCGCACCCAGTTCACGGGCCAGTTCGAGCTTCTCGTCGGTCACGTCGATCGCGGCCACCGTGCCGCCGAAGATCCTGGCGTACTGCAGCGCCATGTGCCCCAGGCCGCCGATGCCGGAGATGGCCACCAGGTCACCGGGGCGGACGTTGCCGACCTTCACCGCCTTGTAGGTGGTGACGCCGGCACAGGTCAGCGGGGCCGCGTCAACCGGGTCGATGCCATCGGGTACCGGGCTGGCGAAGGCGGCGTCGGCGGCGAAGTACTCCGCAAAGCCGCCGTCCATGGAGTAACCCGTGTTGCGCTGGTGGGTGCAGAGCGTCTCCCAGCCGGTCAGGCAGTGCTCGCAGGTGCCGCACGCGTATCCGAGCCAGGGCACCGCGACCCGCTGCCCGATCAGGGGGCTGGTCACTCCCTCGCCGACCGCGTGCACCAGGCCGACGCCCTCGTGGCCGGGGACGAACGGCGGGGCGGGGCGGACCGGCCAGTCGCCGTGCGCCGCGTGAATGTCGGTGTGGCAGAGCCCGGATGCCTCCATCCGGACCACGACCTGGCCGGGGCCGGGCTCCGGGATGGGCCGCTCCTCGATGACCAGCGGCTCCAGGAACGTGCGAACGACGGCAGACCTCATTGCTGAAGCTCTCCTCGGCAGTGGGGCGGCCCGCCCGGCTGGCATGGACCGGGCGGGCCGCCGGCAGTCAGGACTTCCCGGCGGTGGCGGTGCCGACCGGGCCGGAGGTGTCGGCCGGGGGCGGCGGGCCGTCCGCGGAGGTCTCCTTCCAGCCGCGCCAGATCAGCCGGTGCAACGGGATGTACCGCGGGATGTCCCGCAGGCCCGGGATGAACGGGATCAGCAGCAGCAGGATGGTGCCCAGGCCGGTCATGTAGATGGCGATCAGGTCGGCGTTGGAGGACTGGCCCCAGCTGGTCTGGTACCAGAGCGTGTACAGCCACAGCCATGGCTGGCCGGGGTAGCTGCCGGTCTCGTTCATCACGCCCCACTGCTCACCGGTCAGGTGCATGGCCGTGGCCTGGTTGACGAAGTAGGCGCCGTCCTCGATGAACAGCAGGGGCCGGGTGAAGTTGGTGCCGTAGAAGCTCTGCTTGGCCAGCAGGTCGGAGTCCAGTCCGCCGCTGCGCGCCATGGTCAGCTCGTTGGCCAGCATGACCGGCACCGGCCCGTCAGCGGCGGCCGGGACCACCGGCTGCCCGTTCACGAACTTCACCTTGGTGACCGCGCTGGCGTAGGCGTTGGCCCACTTGAGCTGCTGGGCCGGGGAGGCGGCCCGGTAGGTGGCGAGTGCGGCGGCCAGCGTGGGGTTGCCCACCGCGGCCGAGGACAGCGGCGCGAGCACGAAGTCCTGCGCGGTGTTGATCGGCTGCGTCACCCCGAAGATGTTGGCCGGGGCGAACAGGATCTTCTGCGGCTCCCCGTTCGTGTTGTACGGCGGGCCGTAGGTGGCCGTCTCGCTGGTGCCGTTCAGTTCGATGGCCGAGGTGGCCAGGAAGTCGGCGGGGGCTACCTTCGCCCAGTTCTGCACCGACAGCTCCGGGACGTTGGGCGAGGAGAGCAGTGCGGCCAGGGCGAACGTGAGCACCAGGATGATCACCCCGGCGATCGTGCCCTCCTTGAGGATGTCGTAACGCCGTGTCGCGCCGCGCCAGGGAGCGGCATCGGCGGTGGCCAGTGCCCGGCGGCGCTGCCGTGCCGAGCCCCGGCCCGGCAGCTTGATGGTGGTCGGCAGCGGGTGGGAGACGCCGCGCACCCGGACGAGCAGGACGTGCGCGCCGATGATGGCGGTCAGCGCGATCGGCACCAGGACGATGTGCCACATCAGCATCTGGCCGAAGTTCATCGCGTTCCAGATGGCGCCGATGCCGGCCGAGTTGAATGCGTCCTTGGCGCTGGTGGAGATCCACTGTGAGTCGAAGTTCTGCTGCGTTAGGTACCCGGTGAAGCACTCGACGACCGAGGCCATGAACGCGACCACGCCGGTGATCCAGGTCCAGGCCCGCTTGCCGCGCCAGGCGGCCATCCAGAACTTGCCCCACAGGTGGATCACCAGCAGGGCCATGAACAGCTCGACGCTCCACAGGTGCAGGCTGTTGAAGAAGTGGCCGACCGAGTTGTACCGCCACCAGTCCGGGCCGCCCAGGGCGATCGCGAACCCGGACACGCAGGCCACGACGAAGGCAACCAGGCTGGCCACCCCGAAAATGTAGATCCAGGAAGCCACGTAGGCGGGCTGGCGGTCGGGCAGCAGCTTCCCCGGCGGCAGGATCCGGGTGGCGAAGCGCCGGACCTTGCTCGTCCACATGTTGCGGTCTTCGTCCTCGCCGGCGTACGCCGCCTCCACGTCCCGGCGGCTTCCCGCGGACCCCGCCTCCTCGGGGGCGGGCGGGAAGGTACG
Source organism: uncultured Actinomycetes bacterium (assembly GCA_963829725.1). GTDB lineage: Bacteria > Actinomycetota > Actinomycetes > Streptosporangiales > Streptosporangiaceae > RYN-230. Next base: position 109,492 of record CAWHJW010000012.1, read on the forward strand.
TGCCCTGGGGAAGGGCAGCAGCAGCGCCAGGCCGAAGATGACGACCATCACGAGGATCAGGACCAGATTGGCGACCGACACGGTGATGATCCACCCGTGCAGATACGTTCCAGGCTGATCCAGATTTATAGGCGCGGATGCTATGTGAGCGGGCGGTTTCATGGAGTCTCCTAGCGCAGGCCCGAAAAACTAGTGACTGCCACAGAATTAACCAGGGCGGTTAACACAGGGCAGGGATGTCGGTCATGGGGTGGTGGGACCTTGGTCCCTGCCTGGCGTGCTCCTCTGGGCTTCCCGTAGGGTTCCCGGGAATGGCGCCGGATATGCGCCCAGGGCCGCGTCGGCTCGATCAGCGCGGCTCGGGCCCTGTTCCCGCCGGAGCTGGGAGATGCGGTGGCCCAGGCCAGCCGGGTGCGCTCGCCTGGACTGGCTCACGACGGTTCCCTCATTCCCGGGGACCGGAGCCGGGCTCTCGCGTGCGCGGCCCGGCGGCCGGGCCGAGCAGGGCCGGTGCCCGGCGGCCGGGCGAGCGGGCCGGTGCCGCGGCGGCACGGGCGGTGCCGCGGCCGGTGCCCGGCTCGCCCGGAGCCCACCCCTACCGTCCTGGCCCAGGCCGGCTGGGATCAGGGACACGCGACCCGGCCGGCCGGGACTTTCGGTCCCGGCCGGCCGGGTTCTCGCTGGTGCGGGTGCCGCTTAGGCGGTCGCGGTGGTGGGGTGCACCGTCTTCGCGAACACTTCCTTCTCGGCCGGGACCCGGCGCTCGTGGACGATCCCGAAGATCGACAGGATGAGCAGGAGGCCTGCCCCGACGAAGGACGTGATCGCGGCGAACAGGGCGATCTGGCCGAACATCCAGAAGCCGTAGGCCTCGAGCAGCATCGACCGGAGCGTGGTGCCGCGGAAGACCGTCTGCACCAGGCCGGCCAGCGCGACGTTCTTCGGCTGCGCCAGCGACTGGGCGGACAGCTGTGAGTAGGTCAGGCCCTTACCCATCTCGCCCAGGTGAACGGCGATGAAGTGGTCGGCATAGGTCTTCGCCTGCGCGCCGGTGGTCAGCGGCTGGCCCGCGTAGACGCCCATGGCGGCTGCGTCTGAGGCCGGCAGGGCCTTGAACCCGGGGCTGCTCTTGGTCGGGAAGACGATCTTCTGTGCGGCGAGCTGGTCGTGCACCTGTCCGTTGGCGAACGAGTACCCCCACACCAGTAGGCCGCCCGCGACGAGCAGGACTGCGGCGAGAACCAAACCCGCTGTGCTGACCAGCACGTCGAATGTCTTGCGGCGCATTGTTTTTGCCTCCTTTGGCACCGGGTTTGTGGCCCGGCGGTGAAGTTCCATCTTCTGCAGGGTCTCTCACGAGCCGGGGGCCAGGCAGGGCCGCGCGACCTGGGCAGGCAAGGACTTCGGTCACCCAAGGGATGGGCCTTGGTCGGCCGGAGGAAAGGCGTCAGCGGGAGCGTTTGGTCCATTGTGGCTCGACGGAGGACCATTCCGCGGCCCAGCCCGCGATCCGGCGCCGGTCCAGCAACCGCCTGGTCAGCCACAGGACGGTGAGCAGCAGGATGCCCAGCACGGCCGGGGTGAGCGCGACGACGGCGACGACCCGGCTGGCGATCTGGCCCTCCCCGATGGGCGGGTAGGCCAGCCGGCCGGCCGTGTCCACCCAGATCGAGACCCGCCGGCCGGCCGCGCTGCCGACGGGGGCCGGCGCCTCGCCGATGCGCCGCTGGCCGTCCGGCGCGGTCCACCGGGCGGGGGCATAGACGAACTCGGCCACGGCGTACACCGAATCGTCCGGGGTCCGGGAAGCCCGCTTCAGCAGGACCGCCGTCACCTGGCGCTCGGTGGCCGCCTGGGCCCGGGCCGCGCTGGCGGACACCTCGCTGGTCAGCCGGCCCAGGCCGAGCGCGGCCAGCGGGCTGGCCACCAGGAACGCGAGGACCAGAGCCAGCCGCACCCAGGTCTCCACCCGGTCGGTGCGGCGGCGCAGCGGGTTGGCATCCAGGCCCATCCAGCGAGCCAGCGCTGCCCCCAAGCGCCTGGGCGTCCGCGTCACGTTTACCATCATCACCTCTGGCCGGGCCGGCCCGGTCGGCAGGTCGCCCGTGGCGCACCTGCGCAAGCGGGGCGGGCGGGGACACTACAGACACGAGTACGGCCGGGCGATACCGTTAGTTCAAGGCTAGGGAAAGTCTAAGGGGCCGGTGGGAGATCCTGTGGAGTCGTCGGAACCGCACCCAGTGCTGCCGCAACTCCGGCTCGACGACCTGCTCACCGAACTCCAGAGCCGCCTGCAGACGGTGCTGGCCACCCGGGACCGGGTCTACGCCCTGCTCGAAGCCGTCGTCGCCGTCGGCGCCAACCTCGACCTGGAGATGGTGCTCAAGCAGATCGTAGAGGCCGCCATCACCCTGGTCCGGGCCCGCTACGGCGCGCTCGGCGTCATCGGCGAGGACGGCCGGCTGGTCGAGTTCGTCCCGGTCGGCCTGACCGAGGACAAGATCGCTGCCATCCACCACTGGCCTGAGGGCCTGGGCCTGCTCGGCACGCTGATCCACGAGCCCCGCCCGCTGCGCCTGCCGAACATCGCGGCCAGCCCGGACTCGCACGGCTTCCCGGCGGGGCACCCGCCGATGCGGTCGTTCCTGGGCGTGCCGGTCCGGGTCCGGGACGCGGTGTACGGCAACCTCTACCTGACCGAGAAGCAAGGCGGCGCCGACTTCGACGAGGAGGACGAGGCCCTGCTCATCGCGCTGGCCGCGGCGGCGGGGGTGGCGATCGACAATGCCCGGCTGTATGAGGAGGCCCGCCGCCAGCAGCGCTGGCTCGGGGCCACCAGCGAGGTCAGCCAGCGGCTGCTGTCCGGGACCGCCCCCGACGAGGTGCTGCAGATAGTGACCCAGCTGGCGCTGGAGATGTCCGGCGCCGACCTGGTCGCGCTCGCGGTGCCCACGCCGGACCGCCAGCAACTCGTCATCCAGCACGCCGCCGGGTCGGGAGCCGAGGAGGCCATCGGGCTGGTCCTGCCGGTCACGGCCTCACTGTCCGGCCAGGTGCTGTCCACCGGGGAGGCCGTGGCGGTCGCCGACTTCGGCCATGACGAGCGGGTGGCAGGCGCGGCCCGGCAGCACATGCCGCTGGGGCCGTCGATCGTCCTGCCCCTGGGCGCGCCCGGTGACGTCCGCGGCGTCTTCACGGTCGGCCGCGATCAAGGCGCCATGCCCCTGCCCCAGCAGGCGATCGACATGGTCCGCACCTTCGCCGCCCAGGCGGGCCTGGCCCTCGAACTGGCCGAGCACCGCAGCGACGCGGAGCGGCTTGCCATCCTGCAGGATCGCGACCGGATCGCCCGTGACCTGCACGACCTGGTCATCCAGCGGCTCTACGCCACCGGCATGTCATTGCAGGGCGCGATGCCGCTGCTCGGCCGCCCGGAGGCGGCCGACCGGGTTTCCAGCGCGGTGGACGCACTGGACGAGACCATCCGGGAGATCCGCTCGGCGATCTTCTCCCTGCAGGCGCGCGGTGAGGCCAAGCAGCACCGGCTGCGGACCCAGATCCTCGAGGTCGCCGACGAGATGGCGGCCGCGCTGGGGTTCGCCCCCGGGCTGCGGCTGGTCGGCCCGCTCGATGAGGCAGTCCCGGCCGAGGTGGGCGAGCAGATGCTCAGCGCGCTCCGCGAGGCGCTGTCCAACGCGGCCCGGCACGCGGCCGCGTCCGTAGTGGACGTGACCGTGCAGGCCGGCGAGGAACTGGTGCTCCGGGTGGCGGACAACGGGGTGGGCATGGGCCGCACCACGCGCCGCAGCGGCCTGGCCAACCTGGGCAAGCGGGCCGCTGAGCTCGGCGGCACGCTGGAGGTCGGCAGCGGCGCGGACGGCGGTACCTCGCTGGTGTGGCGGGTGCCGCTCGACTTAGCGGCCACCCGGCCCGCCACCGGCGGCGCCGGGCCGGGGCGGGTCAGTTACCCCGGGGAAACCGTTCGGTCTGGTCGGGATGATGCTCGTCGAAGACGCGCGCGGCGTACGCGGCGGCCTGCGCGCGGCGCTGCATGCCAAGCTTGGCGAAGAGCGCGGACACGTAGTTCTTCACGGTCTTCTCGGCCAGGAAGAGGCGGTCGCCGATCTGCCGGTTGGTCAGTCCCTCGCCGATGAGCTCGAGGATCCGGCGCTCCTGGTCGGTGAGCCCGGCCAGCGGATCGGTGCGGGCCGCCTGGTCCCGCATCCGCCGCATCACCCGGCTGGCCGCCTCCGGGTCGAGCAGGGACTGCCCGGAGGCGATGGTCCGCACGGCGCCGACCAGGTCGGTCCCGTGGATCTGCTTGAGGACATACCCGGCGGCACCGGCCATGATCGCGTCGAACAGCGCCTCGTCGTCGCTGAACGAGGTCAGCATCAGGCAGCCCACCTGCGGCATCTTGGAACGGATCTCGCGGCAGACGCTGACCCCGTCGCCGTCCGGCAGGCGGATGTCCAGGATGGCGACGTCCGGCTTGAGTGCGGGGATCCGGGCCAGCGCCGAGGCGGCTGTCCCGGCCTCGCCCACCACGCTGATATCGGGCTCGGCCTCCAGCAGGTCACGTACTCCGCGCCGGACGATCTCATGATCGTCTAGAAGGAACACCGCAATCTCCGCACCGTTTTCTGCTGCCTCGTTCATCCGCTGCTCTGCTCCTCGGCTGCACCATCCGGCTGCTTTGCCCGGCGGGCTGGCCCTGCCCGCCGGGTGTATGCCCAGCCTAACGGCGAAGTGCCCCGCTGGGCAGCGGCCGCTGGCCGGCACTCCGGCGAAAGTCCCCAGGATGCGGGATAAGCGGCCCAGCCATCCGGTCGCCGGGCGCCTCTTCGGTCCCGGCATCGCTCCTGCCGATTTCTTCCCCGCCGAGGAGGAAAGCCGCCTGCAGGCGGAAAAGGCCGCCGAGCAACTCGTCGGCGAGGCCATCCAGCGCCGCGGCCGGGCTCCTGCCACCGCGGTGACCGTGCGGGCCGTCTGCGGGCTGGCCGCTGACGAGCTGATCAGCGCCTCGGACGGCGCCGACCTCCTGATCAGGACGGCGCCGACCTCCTGATCATCGGCGCACGGGGGGCCGGTGGCTTCGCCCGGCTGGTCATAAGGCCGGTCAGCACCCAGGTCACCCACCATGCCAAGGGCCCAGTGGCCGTGGTGCCCGGCCGGGCGGGCGGGGCTGAGCGGGACGGCCTCCCTGGGTTAGCCTGAGGCTGGGCCGGGGACTTTCCACGCAGATCCCGGCGGCGAGCAGCAGGGAGGCCGGTCATGCCACAGCCCACGGGAGCCGAGCTGGAGAAGATCCGCGCGCGCCGGGAGGAACTGCGCCAGCGCTATCTGCAGCCGCCTGGCGAGCGTCCCCCGACCACGGTCGCGGGCGTCCACCACCTCGCCCTCATCTGCCGCGACGTGGAGGAAACGATCCAGTTCTACCAGGAGTTTCTCGGGTTCCCGCTGGTCGAGCTGGTGGAGAACCGTGACTACGCGGGCTCCAGCCATTTCTTCTTCGACATCGGGAACGGCAACCTGCTTGGTTTCTTCGATTTTCCCGGACACGAGCATCCGCCGTGGCAGGAGACCATTGGCGGCGTGCAGCACCTCGCCATCTCCATTTCGCAGGAGCAGTACGACGCGGCGAAGAAGAAGTTCGATGAGGCCGGGACCGAGTACCTTGGCCCGGACCGCGGCGTGGAGGAGAGCATGTACTTCCGCGACCCGAACGGCGTCGGGCTGGAGCTGTACCGGGAGGATCTCGGCGTCTTCGCCTGCCGCCACCTGCTCGGCTGAGCCCCGCCCGGCCGGCCCGCGTTACCGGAGCTCGCGCCGGATGACCAGCCTCAGCGCGGTCCACACCTGATCGATCGCGCACACCTTGTTGTCCACCAGGCCGGCGGGCAGCGCGATCTCGCGCACGGCGTGGTCGCTCATGTCGGTGGGCACCTTAGCCGCCCGCTTCGGCCAGGCGATCCACAAGCCGCCGGCCGGGGCCAGGTGAGCGCGCAGGCCGCCGAGCTGATCGTCGAGCTCGGCCTGCCAGGCCGTGAAGAAGACGATCACGTCCAGCGGGCCGGCCGAGGGCAGCCCGTCGGAAAGCTCAGTGCCGGGAAGGTCGCCGAGCAACCGGTGAAAGCCGGGCGGGGCGCCGAGCACGGCGACCGCGTGCCCGGGCCGGATGCCGAGCTTGGCCGGGAGCGGGGTCCCGGAGTACCCGCTGGAGGTCCTCACCGCCCGCAGGCTAGCCTGCGCTTCCGCTGGATCGCGACGCCTTCGGCGGCTTCAGTGCGCGATGCTGCCGAGCAGCAGGCCGCTGCGCCAGTACCGCTGCAGCACCAGGAAGACGACGATGAGCGGGATGATGGCCACCAGGCCGCCGATCACCACCAGCGGGAACAGTTCCGCGTTGCCGCTGTTCTGGGCGCGCTGCGACCACAGGCCCAGGCCGACGGTGAGCGGGTACAGCCGGTTCTCTCAGGCTGGCACTCGAGGATCCGGCCGGGGCGGCCGAGCTACCGCTGCTGCCGCAGGCCGCCAGCAGGGCGGGGAGGGGAGGGGTCAGACCTGGACGAACTCGATGCCGGATAGCTGGCAGAACACCTTCCAGTCGGCGGCGTGGTGGCCCAGGTTCATCACCTCGTGGTGCGGGCCGCCCGCGGCCAGCCACCCGTTCAGGCAGGCCCGCACCCCGGAGGCCGGGCGGAACTGGCCGTAGGGCATCTCCAGGGCCGGCAGTTCCTGGCTGTCCAGGTTCTCGCCCTCGGCCACGACCATCCGGAACCGCTCGCCCTCCAGGGAGACCAGCGTGGCCAGGGTGGCCGGGCCGGGCTGCAGCTGGAACAGGAACGTGGGCGGGTCGTCCAGCCGCCCGATGCCCAGCGGCCGCTTGATCAGCTTGACCGGCCGGTCGGTGCGGGCCACCTTCCAGTTGCCCTCGCCCATGTGGCTCTGCAGGATCGAGTCGGACGGGAAGTCCATGGCGTACATCTCGGTGAAGTGCGCGTCGCCGATCAGCGTGTGCCCGGCCGCGATCATGCAGGCGGTGAGCACGTCGCCCTCGGCGGCGTACCCGTACCCCTTGGCCATCAGCGACGAGGCCGCGGCCAGCGGCAGCCGGCTGAACCGGCCGTCATCGCCGATCGCGTCGAAGTGCGCGGTGTACGCGCCGAACCCGCGCTCGAGGAGGATCTGCTCGATGGCCACCTGCATCCGGGCGTGGTCCGCGCGCTCCGCCGCCGACAGCCGCGAGTCGATCTCGAAGTTCTCATCCTCGAACGCGATCACCTCGGCGACCTGGCCGTCGGTGGCCTCCTGCATGCCCCGGTACATGTCACCGGGGGCGACCGCGAGGATCTCCGGGCCGAGCGTGCGGATCAGCGCCGACTCGTCCACCCGGATGTCACCCATGTCGTTCATCGCGTAGCCGAAGATCGCCGTCTTCAGCGATTTCCACATCGTGATCGTGGCCGCGGCCCGGGCGAACCGGCCCACGTCCGCCGTGAACGCCTCGCTCTTCCAGTCGTCGGTGAGCACCGCGAACCGCTTGCCCGCCCGGACCATCGCGTTGGCGGTGTCCTGCGCGCCGTGCACGCCCTGGTTGTAGGTCATGTCGGCCATGTCCCACGCCGGGGTCACGTTCGGCTCAGGCTGGATGTTGGCCAGCAGCACCGGCAGCCGGGACTCGGCGAGCAGCCGGGCGACCCGCATGGCCGGCCCGTACGTGAGCATGACGATCATGACCCCGTCCAGGTCGGCATTCTCGAACTCGCGCATCGCGCGGGTGGCGTCCTCCCGGTACTTGATCGCCTTGCTGGGGACGAACTCGCCCACGTCGGCCAGGTGCGCGGCCAGTTCCGCCGCGTAGCCCTCCTGCCGCTGCGCGATGCCGGGGATCATGTCGTCGTACAGGTCCTGCATGATGCCCAGGATCCCGATGCGGGGCTTGCGTCCGGTCATGGAAGCAACCTTTCTTAACGATCCGCCGGTGGAACTGCCCAGCGCCACGCTGGTCAGCGCTGCCCGTACTCTTCGGTGTAGCGCCGGTGCAGTGCGTCTACCTGGTCCGGGGCCAGCGGCTGGAGCTCACCGAACTGCCGGGCCAGGTGCACCGTCCGGGCCACGTCCTCGCACATCACCGCGGCCTTGACCGCGTCACGCGCGGTGGCCCCGATGGTGAACACGCCGTGGCTGCGCATCAGCACCGCGGGGGAGCGGTGCCCGGTGAGCGCGGCAACGATGCCGCGGCCGATCTCGTCGCTGCCGATCAGCGCGAACGGCCCGAGCGGGATCTCGCCGCCGAACTCGTCGGCCATGGCGGTGATCACGCACGGGATGGCCTCGCCCCGCGCCGCCCAGGCGGTGGCGTAGGCAGAGTGGGTGTGCACCACGCCGCCGACCCCGGGCATGTGCCGGTACACGTAGGCATGCGTCGCCGTGTCGCTGGACGGGCTGAACTCGTCCTCGACCGCGTTGCCGTCCAGGTCGCAGAGCACCATGTGGCCGGGAGTCAGGTCGGCGTAGCCGATCCCGCTGGGCTTGATCACCATCAGGTCGGCGCCGGGCACCCGGGCCGAGACGTTGCCCGAGGTCCAGGCGACCAGGTTGTTCTCCACCAGGGCGGCGTGCAACCGGGCCACCTCCTCCCGGGCGTGCGAGATCGCGGTGCTGATCGCGTGCTCCGTGCTCATCGGTGGTTGTCCTCCTGGCGGGCGAGGCTACGGTCCCGGATGGCCCGGAGCCGGTGCATGACCTCGTTGGCCCCGCGGCCGAAGTAATCGTGCAGGCGCGCGTACTCCGCGTACAGCTCGTCGTAGACGTCCGCGCTGGCCGGGTCGGGCGCATACGCCGCCTCCCGCTTGCCGCCCATGACCGCGGCGGCCGCGGGGACGCCGGTGTAGGCGCCCGCGGCGACGGCCGCGTGGATGGCCGAGCCCAGCGCCGGCCCCTGGTCGGAGGTGATCACGCTGATCGGGCGGCGCAGCACGTCCGCGTAGACCTGCATGACGAACCGGTCCTTGAGCAGGCCGCCGGCCGCCACGAAGTCGGTGACGCCGCAGCCGGCGGCGGAGAACGCGTCGAGGATCACCCGCGTGCCGAACGCGGTCGATTCCACCAGGGCCCGGTAGATGTCCGGCGGCCGGGTGGCCAGGGTGAGGCCCACGATGGCCCCGGACAGGTGGTGATCCACCAGCACCGAGCGGTTCCCGTTCAGCCAGTCGAGGGCGATGAGGCCGTGGGCCCCGGCTGGCTCGCGGGCCGCATCTTCCGACAGCAGGTCGAACAGGGAGATGCCCCGGCGGTCCGCCTCGGCGGCGTAGCCAGCGGGCACCCCGTGGTCGAGGTACCAGGCGAAGATGTCGCCCACGCCGCTCTGGCCCGCCTCGTAGCCGAACTCCCCGGCCACGATGCCGCCGTCCACGACGCCGCACATGCCGGGGACCTCGTGCAGCGAGGTCGCGCTCATCACGTGGCAGGTGGAGGTGCCCATGATGGCGACCATCTGGCCGGGCCCGATGGCGTTGGCGGCGGGCGGCGTGACGTGCGCGTCCACGTTGCCCACCGCGACGGCGATGCCCTCGGGCAGCCCGGTCCACCCGGCCGCCTCCGCGGTCAGCGACCCGGCCCGCGTGCCGAGCATGGACACCTCGTGGGCCAGCTTGTCCGCGGCGAAGCGCGCGAAGCCGGGGTGCAGCGCGGCCAGGTAGTCCTCGGACGGGTAATGGCCGTCCTGGTAGATCCCCTTGTACCCGGCGGTGCAGGCGTTCCGGGTCTCGGTGCCGCACAGCTGCCAGATGATCCAGTCGGCCGCCTCGATCCAGCGTTCGGCCTGGCCGTAGAGGTCCGGATCCTCCTCCAGCAGCTGCAGCGCCTTGGCGAACTGCCACTCCGAGGAGATCTTGCCGCCGTACCGGCCGATCCACGGCTCGCCGCGCTCGTGGGCCAGCGCGTTGATCCGGTCCGCCTGGGGCTGGGCGGCGTGGTGCTTCCACAGCTTCGGGTAGGCGTGCGGGCGGCCGTCCAGTCCCGGCAGCTGGCACAGCGGGGTGCCGTCGCGCCGCACCGGCATGACCGTGCAGGCGGTGAAGTCGGTGCCGATGCCGATCACCGCGGCCGGGTCGATGCCGGCCTCCCGGACCGCCTGCGGCACCGCCTGGCGCAGCACGTCCCGGTAGTCCTCCGGGTCCTGCAGTGCCCAGTCCGGCGGCAGCGCCTCGCCGGCGGCGGGCAGCTTCTCGTCGATCACGCCGTGGGAGTAGGCGTGCACCGCGGAGCCGAGCTCCGCGCCGTCGCTGACCCGGACCACCAGGGCCCGGCCGGACAGCGTGCCGAAGTTGACCCCCAGCACGTACCCGTCGCCGGTGTCTCCGGGCTGTTCCCCCCTGCGGTGAGCGCTCACAGTCATCGTTGTCCCGTTCTGCCTTTGCTGGTGCCGGCCCCGGTGCTAGCTCCCTGCCCCCCGGTGTCAGCCGCCCGGCGCGGCGGTGCTCGACCGGACGACCAGGTGCGGGGCGACCGGGCCGGCGGCCGTGGCGTCCTCCCGACCATAGATGAGGCCGACCAGCGTATCGAGCGCCCGGCGGCCGAGTTCGCCGAAATCCTGCCGCATCGTGGTCAGCGGGGGCAGGAAGTAGGCCGCCTCGGGCACGTCGTCGAATCCGATCACGCTGACCTCCTCCGGCACCCGCCGCCCGTGCTCGGACAGGGCCCGCAGCAGGCCCAGGGCCATGGGATCATTCGCGCACAGCACGGCGGTCACGCTCTCATCGCGGGCCAGCCGCTGGCCGAGTTCATACCCGCTGGCGGCCGACCAGTCCCCGGCCAGCGCCTCCGGTTCCGGCGTCCCGGCCTCCCGCAGCGCCTGACGCCAGCCATCCACCCGGGCCTCCGCGTCCAGCCAGGAAGCCGGCCCGCACAGGTGGTGTACCGTCCGGTGGCCCAGGTCCAGCAGGTGCCGGGTGGCCACGGCGGCACCCTCGGCGTTGTCCACGGCGACGGAGCGCACCGGCGGCTCGGTCCGGCAGCCCATCGCGACCAGCGGGATGTCGTCCGGGCAGTGCCGCAGGGCGTCCACCGCCGCCTCCACCGGAGTGATCACGATGATGCCTTCCACGCCCTGGCCGGCGAACCGGTCCACCGCATCGAGCACCGAGCGCCGGTCCAGGGTGGGCACGCTGGCAATCGCGACGAAGTAGTTGTCCCGGGCGGCGCGCTCGATCCCGTACAGCATCGAGGCGGGCCCGTAGAGCGTCGTGTCGAAGCTGATCACCCCGAGCGTGTGAGTACGCCGGGTCACCAGGGTCCGGGCGGCGGCATTGGGCCGGTAGCCGAGTTCGGTGATCGCCGCGAGGACGAGCTCCCGGGTCTGCGGCCGCACATTCGGGTGGTCGTTGAGCACGCGGGAAACGGTCTGGTGAGAAACTCCGGCTAGTTGCGCCACGTCGGTCATCACTGGTGGCCGGTTGCGGCCGCGTTTGGCAAGAGGCATCCTGCTTCCCTCCTGTCATCTGCAACAAGACCGCTGCTGGCGGCGCCTCCAGGCGGCCCCGGGCTCGCCGCCCGAATCCGCATGTGGTGTCCCTAATTTAGAGGCAGGTACCCATTCCCCGGTCCGCTGCTGCCACGATTGTTATCGTTAACATGATGGCGGGTCAACCCTGGCGTCTCCTCGTGCTCGCGGCATAACGGCAACGGGCACCGAGTCCGGCCTGCGAGCCGAAAGGTTCATGTACTTAATCGGCCCGTGTCTGGTGGTGTGCCCGGTTGGCCGGGTTCTCATGCCTCACCCCGGCCGGCCCGCGGGCGGCCGCCCCAGGTCCCTGGCCGCCCGCGGCTGGCCGGTGGCCGGTGCTGCGCACCCTGGCCTCGGTGTACCGCCGCTGGTCATGGCGGGCATCGCCACCACGGCGCTGTTCGCGTTCCTGTTCTCCTGGACCGGGCTCCTCGGCGCGCTCAGCTTCCTGACCGACGACAGCCTGTTCACCCTGCCGGTCGCGCTGAGCAACGTGGGGACCGGCGCCTACGGGCCGGTCAACTACGGCCTGCTGCTGGCCGGGGCGGTGATCGCGATGATCCCGTGCATCCTGGTGTACGTCGTCCTGCAGCGGTACTACGTCCGCGGCCTGGTATCCGGTGCGCTGAAAGGCTAGTCCCTGTCCGGGTCCGGGTCCCGGTCCCGGTCCCGGTCCGGGTCCGGGTCCGGGTCCGGGTCCCGGTCCCAGTCCCAGTCCCGGTCCGCGGCAGGGGCCGCGGCGCCTGGCTGCCGCCACACGGCCTTGATCAGCTGGCGAGCACCTGGGACCAGCGAGGCGCTCAGAACTCGAAGCCGCCCGGGCGGCCGTTCCGGTCGGCGATCAGGCCGGCCAGGGTGGCGATGGCGATCTCCGGGGGAGTGCGGGAGCCGATATTCAGCCCGATCGGCCGATGCACCCGGGCGATGTCAGCATCGGCCACGCCGAGTTCCCGCAGCGCGGGGATGTGCGGGGCCGGATGGCGCGGATTGCCCATGATGCCCACCCAGCGGGCCTTGATGTCCAGCGCGTCCCGGAGCACGACGCCCAGCTCAGGCCGGTGATGGTCGGTCACTATCACGTCAGCGGTCTCATCCAGCTGGTCCTCGATCTCGCCGGTCACCGGATAACCCCTGGCCCACTTGGCGCCGGCCCGCGCCATGTCCGGCTCGACCAGGACCACCCGGAACCCGGCGTCGCCGGCGTAGCGCATCAGGTACTCGGCCACCGGGGAGATGAACACAGCGATCAGCGTCCGGTCAACAGTCGGCCCAGCGCCGTGGCCGTGCGCCACCTCACAGGCCGCGCCTTCCTGTGATTGCCTCATACTCCCGAGCTTGCCACGAATTCCCACGCGCCGCGGCGGCGTACTCACGCCGTGCAGGCACGCGGAATCGCCACCCGCGCCAGACAGCACGCCGGGCCCCGCCGGATCGGCAACTTCCGTCACCTCGGCCACGCCAACCTCAGGGATCACGACGCCCGTCCCGGCCCGGCTCCGTGAACGTGAGTTTGCTACACACCGAACTGCAGGAGTGAGGCAGTCAGGCACGTTGAGCCACCGGGGCACGTGCGGGAGGCGGGTGTCAGCGTCCAGCAGGCGGGGTGTCAGCGTCGAGCGGGTGGGGTGTCAGCGTCCAGCAGGCGGTTTAGTCAGCGCAGCGGGCCGGGGCTGACCGGCTGCTGGACCGCCCCGGCCGCCGGGACCCTGGCCGCCTGCCGCTGGCGGCGCCGGGACACCGCCTGCTGGAGCAGGGAGACGGCCAGCAGGACGCTCACGATCAAGGCAAGCGCGGTGGACAGGTTCATCCCCACCATGTGCCGGGTGGTGGAGATGCCCGCGAAGTAAGCCGGCGGCGCGAAGGCCACCACGGCGCAGCCGGTCATGCACAGTACCAGGGCCGCGGCGTCCCGGTGCCAGGGCCTGGGCCGCCCCACCCTCAGGGCGAGGGCCGCGAGGGCCGTCATGACGAGCCACAGCGGCAGGTACAGCCACAAGCCGAGTCTCGGCGGCAGCCGGCGGGCCAGCCAGGTGAGCACCGCCATCCGGGATTCGTAGGCACCCTTGGGATGCCCGGCCGACACCGGGTAGTCACCGAGCGTGGTGATCCGGAACTGCTGCGCGAACTCGGCCGCCTGCTGGCCCACGCTGACCACCGTGCCGGGGTGGCTCAGCAGGTAATGCGCGATGTTCCCGTCGGTCAGCTTGCCCTCGTACCGGGTGTACAGCGGGCTGAACCGTACCGACCTGGTGTCCCAGTAGTAATCGCCGGCGTACGTGGCCCAGCTGGCCGGCAGCCCGAGCGCGCGGAGCCGGGCAGGCGCGGACGACTGGTTCGTCACGATGTCCGTGAAGATCATGTCCACGGCCTGGATATGGTGCAGCCGCTGACCGTAGGAACTGGTGTAGTCCCAGGTCCAGTACCCGGCGGTCAGCATGGCCAGGGCTGCGGCGACCAGCAGCCCGGCCGCGGCCTGCCTGCCGCGGAACCGCTGCAGCCCCCGCCAGGGTCCGCGGCTCGCGGTAGCCAGCGCCAGGGTGATGCAGATCGGCGCGGCCACTACCAGGTACTGCTCCTTGGACAGGATGGCCAGGAAGCCTCCGGTCCCGGCCAGCGCCAGCCCGGACACCGTGGCGCGCCAGTCTCGCCCGAGGTAGAGCACCCCGGCGGCGACCAGCATCAGGCCGACCAGGGCGGCGGGCTCGCTGAAAGGCCCGCCGAAGACGTCGAAGAAGGCTGAGTCCGCGATGGCGAGCCAGCACGCGGCGGCCACGAGCAGCTGGGCCCACCACCTGATCCGCAGGCCGGTCGCCAGGGTGGCGACCGCGATTGCGGCCAGCACGCAGTACAGCACCCCGACGGTGATCAGGTTCAGGTTGCCGGACAGGCCGAACAGTGGTGTCAGGAGCCGGCCGACCTCCAGCGGCAGCAGCGCTGAGGAAGGGTAGGGATGGTGCGCGCCGCACGCCGGCGACAGCCGGTACTCGAAGTAGGCGAACCGGAAGAACCGCGGATGGTGGCCGGTCACCGGCTCCATGCCGAGCCCGCACATCAGCCGCGGGCCGTCCCGGTTGTCGGCCTGGCCGACCGGGGTGGGCACCAGGAAGCGGACGAGCAGCAGGGGCAGCGCCGCACCGAAGAAAGCCAGCCAGCGGCCGGCGGACGGGGGTACCCGGCCGGCCAACGGCCGCCCCGGCAGTCGGCCAGCACTGCCGGGTGGCAGGCCCTTGCCGGGCTGTGGTTCCGCAATCCCCGCCGTTGTGTGCATCGCCAGCTCGTCGCCAGGCACCCGGCCGCCCTCTCAGTCTTAGCCCTGACCTTTTGATCCCTACTTGGCGCTTATGGCATTTACCCGGCATGAACAGCCGGGAGCCGAGGGATAAGGCTTGCCGGGAGATAGTCTCTACCTTCAGGTTGCCTAGAGCCTTTATGAACACTTAGATTTTCCAAGCTGCTGACCCAGGTGGCCGCAGCTTGCGCACTTTGTCCTGGTACCTGTTTGCGCAGGTCAAGGAGCAGGCTGGAATGTGCGGGCAAGGGCCTGGGAGATATGCCTGCCCTGATTCCATTCCGCCTGCGGGGTAGACCAGGACAAGGCGTATGCGTGCGTGGAATTAGCCAGTATATCGCGATTAAGGACGTGGGTGAGGACGCCTTGGCGGTAGTAGGTGAATTCCCAGTCCGCGGCCTTTCCGGCTTGCGGGCAGTGGATGGCCACCAGGCGGACGCGGTGATACCCCGGGTAGGTTCCCTCCCGGTTCGCCTCATGCTGCCGCCAGTCGGCCAGCGGGTTGGGCTGCGGGTGGCTGGACTGGTCGATCAGCAGGAACCTGGCCGGTCACCGCCCGGCGGCCACGCCGGGCCGAGCAGCAGGTCACCGACCGCGGCGCGGAGCGGGGCCAGTCGTGCCGCGGCGGCGCGCCGCGCGGCGGCCAGGCCGTGCGGGCCGGCCGCTCGATCACTTCCAGGTAGGCCTTGAGCTTCGGCTCGGTGCCGCTCGGCCGGATCACGGCCCGCGCGCCGTCCAGCCGGAAGATCAGCACGTCCGACGGCGGCAGCTCGCCCCCGCCCGCCAGGTCGTCCATCCCCGTCACCGGCTGGCCGCCGAGCGCCACCGGCGGGTGCGCCCGCAGCCCGGCCATGATCTGCCCCGGCGACCGGGTCGGCACGGTCAGCGCCGCGCGCAGGTGCACGCCGTGCGCCGTCTCCAGCGCGTCCCATCGGTCCAGCAGCGACTGGCCGGCCGCCCGCGCCGCGCGGGCCAGGCTGAGCACGGCGAGCGCGGCGCCGATTCCGTCCTTGTCCCGCACCACCCGGCCGACCGCGTACCCGAGCGCTTCTTCATACCCATAGGCAAAACGGAACCCATCCAGGTGCTCACCAGCCCGCACGATCCACTTGAAACCGGTGAGGGTCTCCGCGTAGCGGACGCCCGCCGCGGCAGCGATCCGGGACAGCAGCGTCGAGGACACGACGGTGGAAACGACGAGGCGGTGCGCGGGGTCGGGGCCCTCCGCCGTGGCGTCCAGGATGAACGCGCCGAGCAGCGCGCCGACCTGGTCGCCGGTGAGCGCGCGCCAGCCGCCCGCGGCGCCGGGGTCGGGCACCGCGACGGCGAGCCGGTCGCCGTCCGGGTCACTGGCCAGCACCAGGTCGGCGTCCAGCCGGCGCGCCTCGTCAAGCGCGAGGAGCAGGGCGCCCGGCTCTTCCGGGTTGGGGAAGGAGACGGTCGGGAAGTCCGGATCCGGCTCGGCCTGTGCCGGAACCACGTGCGGCGCCGGGAAGCCAGCCCGCTCGATGGCTCGCAGCATCAGCGGCCCGGCCACCCCGTGTAGCGGCGTGTAGACCACGGACAGGTCCCCGGCCGGGGTGGCGGCGCTGGCCGGGGTGGCGGGGGTGGCGGCGCTGGCCGGGGTGGCGGGGGCGCTGGCCGGGGTGGCGGCGCTGGCCGGGGTGGCGGGGGCGCTGTGGCTGGCCGGGGTGGCGGGGGCGCTGGCCGGGGTGGCGGCGCTGGCCGGGGTGGCGGCGCTGGCCGGGGTGGCGTGGGCGCTGGCCGACCGCGCCGAGTCAGCTGCCGGGAGGAGGCCGGGGGAGGCGGCTATGACCGCGTCCAGGTAGGCCTGGACGACCTCGTCGCCGTACCGGGTGACGAGCGGGCCGGCGTCCGGGCCGAGCGGGATCGCCGCCAGCGGCCCCAACGCAGCGATCAGGTCCTCGATCTGGGCGTCCACCGGCGGGACGATCTGCGCACCGTCCCCGAGGTAAAGCTTGTACCCGTTATCCGCGGGCGGGTTGTGGCTGGCCGTGATCATCACACCGGCCGCGGCGCCCAGGTGCCGGACGGCGAACGCCAGCAGCGGTGTGGGGCTGCGGTCCGGCAGCAGGTGCACCGGGATGCCCGCCCCGGTGAGCACGGTGGCGGCCTGCCGGGCAAACCCGGCGGAGTGGTGCCGGGCGTCCCAGCCGAGCACCACCCCGGCTTCGGCCGCCGCTGGCCGGTGCGCGTGCAGCCACCGGGCCAGCGCCGCCGTGGCGCCCAGCACGACGGCCCGGTTCATCCGGTTCGGCCCGGCCCCCATCGCGCCGCGGAGGCCCGCGGTGCCGAACTCGAGGCGGCCCGCGAACCGGTCGGCCAGGTCAGCCCGGGCCGCCTGCGCCGCGGCACCGCCCCGGCCGGCCGCGGCCAGGAGTTGGTCCAGTTCCGCGCGGTCCGCCTGGCTGGGGTCCCCGGCGATCCAGGCCCGGACCCGGCCGTCCAGGTCGCGGTCGGGACGGCCCGGATCGTCTCGTGCAGGGGCATCGGAGCCGGAATCGCCCCGGCCGTGCTCGCTCATCTCGCCATCCCCCCGGCCCGCTCGCCTCCTGGCATCGTGATCATGACTTAGGTGTCGTCATGACGACACCTAAGTCATGATCACGGCGTCCTGCCGGGCACCTGGGGGAGCACGCTGGCCAGCAGGGCGCCCATCCGGCCCGCGGCCGCCTTCCCGGCCGCCACCACCTCGGCGTGGTCGAGGCCGTGCGCGGCCAGGCCGGCCGCCGGGTTGGTGACCAGCGAGATGCCCAGCACCTCGGCGCCCAGGTGCCGGGCGGCGATGGCCTCCAGCGCGGTGGACATGCCGACCAGGTCAGCCCCGAGGGTGCGGAGCATGCCGATCTCGGCCGGTGTCTCGTAGTGCGGGCCGGGCAGTGCGGCGTAGACCCCCTCGGCCAGGCTGGGGTCGGCCTCCCGGGCCAGCGCCCGCAGCCGCGCTGAGTACAGCCCGGTCAGGTCGGTGAACCGGGACGGGTAACCCGCCGGGGGCGGCGGCCCCGACAGCGGCGAGCGGCCGGTCAGGTTGAGGTGGTCGCGGATCAGCACCGCCTGGCCGACCCGGTATCCGGGCTCGATGCCGCCGGCCGCGTTGGTCAGCACGATGACCCGGCAGCCAGCCGCGACGGCGGTCCGCACCCCGTGCACCACGGCGGCCGGGGAGTGCCCCTCGTAGAGGTGGGTCCGGCCGAGGAAGATGAGCAGCCGGAGTCCGCCCGGCCCGGGCTCGCCCGCCCAGCCGCCCGGGGCGTCGGGGTCGGCAGCGGGGGCGGGGGCGGCGGGGGCGGCGGCCGGCAGCAGCACGGACCGGACCGTGCCGCGGTGGCCGCCGACCGTGGGCTCGGCGAAGCCGCCCAGGTCGGTGACCGGGATCTCGGTCACCCCGGGGAGAGCACCGGTCAGTGCGTCGGCGGCCGGCGCCCACCCGGAGCCGAGGATGACCGCGGCGTCATGCTGCGGCGTCCCGGTCAGCCGGGCCAGCCGGGCCGCGCTGGCCCGCGCCGCCGCGAACGGGTCCCCGGCCAGTTCGTCGCTGGTCATGCCGGTGCTGCTCATGCCTTCACGTACGGCTGGCCGTCGGCCTTGGGGGCGCGGACCTTGCCGACCAGTCCGGCCACCGCGACGATCGTCACCACGTAGGGGGCCATCAGCAGGATGTTCGACGGGATGGGCACGTTCAGCGTGGACAGGATGGATTGCAGGGGCGTGGCGAAGCCGAACAGCAGCGCGGCGGCGGTCGCGCCGAGCGGGGTCCACCGGCCGAAGATCATCGCGGCCAGGGCGATGTAGCCCTCGCCGGAGGACATGTCCTTGCCGAACGCACCGACCTGGCCGATGGTCAGGAACGCGCCGCCGATCCCGGCGATCAGGCCACCCATGATCACGTTCCGGTACCGGGTAGCCAGCACCCTGATGCCCACCGTGTCGGCCGCGGTCGGGTGCTCGCCCACCGCCCGGACCCGGAGGCCCCAGCGGGTGCGGAACAGGCCGACCTGGACCAGGGCGATCATCGCGTAGGTGATGTACAGGAAGATCGTCGAGTCGAAGAACACCGGGCCGAGGATCGGGATGTCGCCCAGCAGCGGGATCTTGATGGCCGAGAAGGTGGCCGGGGAGTTCAGCCGATTCTGGTACGGCACCAGGGCCCGGTCATACAGGTAGCCGGTCAGGCCGGAGGCCAGCACGTTGAGCACCACGCCGAGGATGATCTGGTCAACCAGGAACCGGATGGCGAACACGGCCAGCACCGCGCCGAGCAGCCCGCCGGCCAGCGACCCGGTGATCAGCCCCAGCCACAGCGAGCTGAACGCGCTGGTGATCACGGCCGCCGCGAATGCGCCGAGCAGCAGCTGCCCCTCGATCGCGATGTTGGTCACGCCGGACCGCTCGCACATGACGCCGGCCAGCGCGCCGAGGATCAGCGGGATGGAGTAGACGACCGTGCCCTGCAGCAGGTTGATCACGTTCAGCGCGGTGGAGTTCCCCGCGTCCGCCCAGCACAGCAGCGAGATCACGAAGCCGCCGACCGCGATGGCGATGCACGCCCGCCGGCCGCCCCGGGTCAGCGGCACCGCAGCGCGCACCCCGCCGATGGCGATGGACACCGCGCCGAGCGCGTAGGCCACCGGGGCGGCCGGCAGCACCAGGTTCGGCACGCTGACCTTGGCCCCGTACAGTGCGAACGAGAACGTCGCCGAGCCGTGGCTGTGCAGCCCGAACAGCAGGATGTCGGCCAGGCCGAACAGCACGTACGTGGCCGACGCGATCAGCGTCCGGTTCACCGTGGCCGACGTGCGGACCGCCGTGGTCAGCGACGTCATGCGTTCCACCCCTTCGCCACGGTCTCGCCCATCCCGGCGGCGCGGGTCGCCCGCAGCCGGAACATGGCCCGGATCAGCGGTGGCGCCGCCACGAACAAGACGATGAGCGACTGGATGACGGTCACAATGTCCAGCGGGATCTGGGTGGACGCCTGCAGCTGCACGCCGCCGGCGTGCAGCGCGCCGAACAGCAGCGCCGACAGGACGATGCCCAGCGGGCGGGCCCGGCCGAGCAGCGCCACCGTGATCCCGTCGAACCCGAAGGTGCCGTAGCTCAGGAAGTTCAGCTGGTAGTCGGTGCCCTGGATGACCGAGGACGCGGCCAGCCCGGCCAGCCCGCCAGCCAGCAGCATGGCCAGCACCCAGGTCCGCTCCACGCTCATCCCCGCGGTCCGGGCCGCGCTCGGGTTGGCGCCCACGGTGCGGAACTCGAAGCCGATCGTGCTGCGGTTCAGCAGCCACCACACCCCGGCCGCGGCCGCCACGGCGAGCAGGAAGCCCGCGTTGATCCGCAGGCTGGGCCCGGCGATGTGCCACAACCGGGCGCTGACCGCGATCATCGGGCTGATCAGGTCGGTCCGCCCGGGCTGCTGCATCGGCTTGGTGCCCAGGATGTAGGCCAGGAAGTAGTACATGACGTAGTTGAGCATGATCGTCACGACCACCTCATGGGCGCCGGTGCGCGCCTTCAGCTCGCCGACGATCCAGCCGATCACGGCGCCGCCCGCGAACGCGCCGAGCACGCAGACGATGACGTGGATGACCGGCGGCAGGCTCACCCCGAAGCCCAGCCAGGTGGCCACGATCGCGCCGCCGATCCACTGCCCGGCCGCGCCGATGTTGAACAGGCCGGCCCGGAAGGCGAGGCCCACCGACAGCCCGGTGAGGATCAGCGGGGTGGCGTTGACCGCCGTCTCGGACAGCGGGTTGAACACCGCGGCGACATAGCCGTCGTGCAGTGCCTGGCTGAGGGACGCCTGCTGGAAGACGGCGGCCACGGTGTGCGGGTTGAAGATCGCGCCCTCGAACATGGCCACGTAGGCGCCGGCGGCGGCGTCCCAGGCCAGGGCGATCGCATGGCCGGGGTCGCTGAAGAACGAGGCCCAGGCGTGCAGCACCGGCGGGGAGGTGAACGCGATCAGCAGGCCGCCGATCACCATCGCCACCGCGATGGCCAGGATGGTGACGACCACTGAGTTGCCCTCGAAGATGGCGTCGATGATGGCCCGGCCGACCGGCGGCCGCCCGCGTCCGGTGCCTCCCGCCGCGGTGTCCGTCCCGGCCGGCGGCTCGGCGGGGGCGGGCGGCTGGGGTGGCGCTGCCTCGCTCATCCCGGCTCCGCTTCACTGCCGCCCGGCGCGGGGTCCGCTGGCGGGCTGGTTTTCGTTGAGCTGGATTGGGCTTCGGTGTTCACGTCCGGGATGCCGGTGCCGAGCAGCCCGGCTTCCATCAGGCCGGTCTCGGCGGCGGGCGGCGGCCCCGGGCCGCCGGCCTTCGCGGCCGCCGCGGCGGCCTGCTCGTCGCCCGCGCCGGCCATCAGCAGGCCCAGTTCCTCGGCGGGCACGTCCGGCGGGCGGAACCCGGTGATCCGGCCTTCGTACATGACCGCGATCCGGTCGGAGAGGGCGTAGATCTCGTCCAGCTCAGAGGAGATAAGCAGCACCGCCAGCCCCTGGTCGCGCTGCTCGACGATGCGGCGGTGCACGAACTCGATGGAGCCCACGTCCAGGCCGCGGGTGGGCTGGCTGGCCACCAGGACGCGGCAGTCGCGGCCGATCTCCCGGGCCAGGATCACCTTCTGCTGGTTGCCGCCGGAAAGGGTGCCCACCGGGGTCGCGGTGGAGGTGGTGCGGATGTCGAAGCGCGCCACCCGGTCGGCCGCGGTGGCACTGATCGTGCCCAGGTCCAGGGCGATCCCCGAGGCGTACGGCGGCTGGTCGTAGACGTCCAGGATCAGGTTGTCAGCCACCGTGAAGCTAGAGACCAGCCCATCCTCCTGCCGGTCCTCGGGGATGTAGCCGAGGCCGGCCCGCAGTCGCTGCTGCGGCCCCGCGCGGGTGACGTCGCGGCCGTCGAGGCGGATGGACCCGCTGGCGGCCGGCAGCACCCCCAGCAGCGCCTCGCACAACTCGGTCTGGCCATTGCCCTGCACGCCCGCCACGCCGAGGATCTCCCCGGCGCGCACCTGGAATGAGACTCCGTTCACCGCGGGCTGCCCGTACTCGCCGGTGACCGTCAGGTCCTGCACGTCGAGCAGGGCCGCGCCCGGTTCCGCGGGGGACTTGCTGACCCGCAGCTGGACGGACCGGCCCACCATCAGCGAAGCCAGTTCCGCGTCGCTCGCGGTCGGCGGGCATTCCCCCACCACCGCGCCGCGCCGGATCACCGTGATCGTGTCGGCGATCGCCTGGACCTCTTTCAGCTTGTGCGAGATGAAAACGATGGAACGCCCCCCTGCCCGCAGATCACGCATGATGCGGAACAGTTCCTCGGTCTCGCCGGGGGTGAGCACCGCGGTCGGCTCATCCAGGATCAGCACGCTGGCCTGGCGCCGCAGCGCCTTGAGGATCTCCACCCGCTGCTGCACGCCCACCGGCAGGTCCTCGACCAGCGCGTCCGGATCGACCTGCAGGCCGTACTGCTCGGACAGCTCGCGCACGTCCCGGCGCATCCGCCGCCGGTCGAGCAGCCCCAGCGCACGGGTCTCCTCCATGCCGAGCGTGACGTTCTCGGCCACGGTGAACACCGGAACCAGCATGAAATGCTGGTGCACCATGCCGATGCCCGCCCTGATGGCGTCCCCGGGGGTCGTGAAGTGTTGCGGCTTGCCGTCCAGCAGGATCTCGCCCTCATCGGGCTGCAGCAGGCCGTACAGCACGTTCATCAACGTGCTCTTGCCCGCGCCGTTCTCCCCGAGCAGCGCGTGGATCTGGCCCGGTTCCACGGTCAGGTCGATGTGATCGTTGGCCACGAGGCCGCCGAAGCGCTTCGTGATCCCCTTGAGCTCTAGCTTCACCGGCCCGCCTCCCATGCTCCGGGCTGCCGGGCGTAAGGTGCACCGCAGCCCCGCGTGACCCGGGCGGGGTCCCCGCCCGGGTCACGCGCAGCCAAAACTACTCGGCGGGTTAGACCGGGCTCTTGGTGGGCGTCTTGATCGAGCCGTTCTCGATGCCAGTCTTCACCTGGGCCAGTTCCGACTGGAGCGAGGCCGGGACCTTGCTGGCGAAGTCGTGGTAGGGCGCGAGCCCCACCCCTCCGTTGGCCAGCGTGCCGATGTAGTTGCCGCCCTTGAAGGTGCCGTGCGCGGCGTTCAGCACCGCCGTCTTCACCGCGGTCGGGATGCCCTTCTCCACGCTGGTGATGAAGTACTTGCAGTACTGCGCGGCCTTGATGCAGCCGTCGGTGTCCACCCACATCATGTTGACGTTGTGGCCCTGCTGATCGGCGGTCTGCACGGCCTTAGCGGCGCCCAGGCCCACGTTGCCGGCCACCGGGAAGATGATGTCGGCGCCTTCCTGGATGAAGGTGTTGGTCAGCGTCAGGCCCTTGGTCTGGTTGGTGAAGTCACCGGTGAAGTTGCCGTTCTGGGACGGCTCGCTCCAGCCGAGCACCTTCACATTCGTGTGGTGCTTCGAGTTGTAGTACTGGACGCCGTCCCAGAAGCCATCCATGTAGATGGTGACGGTGGGCAGCTTCTGGCCGCCGAAGGTGGCCACCTTCCCGGTCTTGGTCATGCCGGCCGCCAGGTAGCCGCCGAGGAAGCCGTCTTGCACCGTGTTGAACAGCAGCGCGTCCACGTTCTTGAGCGGCGGCGTGTAGTTGTAGTCCACGATCGCCATCTTCTGGCTCGGGTGTGCCTTGGCGGCGGCCTCCGTGGCGCTGCCCATCAGGAACCCGACCGTGACGATGATCCCGCACTTCTGCCCGATGAACGCGTTGATGTTCGGGACGTAGTCGCTCTCGGACGACGACTGCAGGTACTTGACGCTCACACCGCTCGGGTCGGCGGAGGCCGCGTTCTGCATGCCCTGCCAGGAGGAGGCGTTGAAGGAGCGGTCGTCGATGCCGCCGGTGTCGGTGACCATGCAGCCCTTGAAGCTGGTCGCCGAGGCACTGCTGCTGCTGGACGAGGAACTGGACGAGGAACTCGACGAGGACGGGCTGTTGGTGCTGCTGCCGCACGCCGCGGCGAGCAGCGCCACCGCGCCGAATGCTGCTATGGCCGGGACCGTGTGTCTCACGGATAACCTCCTGTTCCGGGGCGGCTGTCACCGCCTGCTGGTCCGGTGCGGCCGTGACCACGAGTCCGGGGTTTGCTCACGCCGCCCGCAGGGCCGCCGCCGGCCCCCTCACTCCGCCCGGTGCCGGGGGCATTGGAAGATCCGAAACGCCCCGCTCTGGGATGTCCGCAGGTTAGACCGGGTGAGGCGGCCAGGGAAGGAAGGACAGCGCGCCGCGGCCGTCCGTTGCCAAATTGGAATCCGGTCATCGTCGCCGGATGACCTGGCCCAGGCGCCGGTCACCTGGGCGGGGCGCCGG
This sequence comes from uncultured Actinomycetes bacterium, assembly GCA_963829725.1. GTDB lineage: Bacteria > Actinomycetota > Actinomycetes > Streptosporangiales > Streptosporangiaceae > RYN-230. Next base: position 133,673 of record CAWHJW010000012.1, read on the forward strand.
CCGCCAGGGCCCTCCCCGGGGCGATGCGTGAGGTCAGGTGGTCTTGAGGCTGCCGATGCTCAGCGAGCCGTCCGGGGCGGGGGGCTCCTCCGGCGGCGGCACGGTCTCCTCCACGGCCCGGACGTAACCAGCGGGGTCCTTGTCCACCGGCGTCACCCCGGTGAAGTGCCGCGCCTCGAAGCCGGCGAAGGCGACACCCAGGTCGTGCCGCCGCGCCAAGCTGGCCAGGCGGCGGAAGTCGGTGAGCCCCTCCCGCTCCTCCTCGGCCATGTGGTCGCCGTTCGCCTTGTTAGCCGCGGCGACCGCCGCGTACCACTCGTCGCTGCCCACCGCATGCTCGGCGACCGCCGCTACCGCGTCCCGGATGTCATTGTGGTCGTGGATGGCGTCCAGCGTCTCGTCCTCGACCGCGGCGGTGCGGCGGGCGCTGACGCCGGCCCGGAGCAGTTCCGGGTAGAAGATCTCCTCCTCGGCCTCCGCGTGCAGGTCGAGGAAGGCCGCCAGCCGGGCCCACACGGCGCGCAGCACGTCCGTGTTGCCCCGGTCCACCTGCTCCAGGATGGCGAAGAGGCGCCGCTGTTCGTGGTGGTCGTCCAGGATCAGCTGGGTGATGTCCACGATGCCTCCTAACGCCGCGCGGTCCGGGTGCTCGCCTGGGCTTCCGGGTGCTCGCTCCAGGCTAGGGGAGGGCCGGTGACCGGGGCCCGGCGGGCCCCGCCTCCTGGCACCGCGGTCGGCGGCACCAGGAGGCGGCCTGCGCCGCCGGGCTCAGGGGATCAGGACGATCTTGCCCAGGACGTGGCCGGTCTCCAGCTGCCGGTAGGCGTCCTGGACGGCGCTGAGCGGGTACGTCGCGGCCACCGGGATTTCCAGCTCGCCACCGGCGATCAGCGCGGCCAGCTCGGCGAGCACGGCGGCGCTGGCGGCGTAGGCGCTGCCCTCCGCCTTGATGCCGTAGCGCCCCACGGCATCGAAATCGGCGATGGTGTCGATCCGGGCGGGCTGGACGCCGAGCTGCTCCACGGCCAGCTGGACGTACCCCGCGCCGAACGTGTCGATGAAGGCGTCCGCCTGGCCGGCCGCCTGCTCGATCCGGTCTGCCACCCCGTCCCCGTAGCGCACCGGGATCACCCCATGCCCGGCCAGCCACTCGTGGTTCGCCTCGCTGGCCAGGCCGATGACCGTGGCCCCGGCCCGCCGGGCCAGCTGGACCGCGACCGAGCCGACCCCGCCGGCCGCACTCGACACGACGACCGTGTCGCCGTGCCCCAGGCTCACGGCGCGGACCGCGGCGTAAGCGGTGGACCCGGCTACGAACAGGGCCCCGGCCACCTCCCACGGCACCCCGGCGGGCTTGGGGGTGAGGTTCTGGGCGGGCACCACCGCGTACTCCGCCTGGCTGGACCGGGTGTCCACGAAGCCGATGACCTCGTCACCCCCGGCGAAACCGGAGGTCTCCGGGCCGGTGCCCGCGACGACGCCGGCCAGATCGCCGCCCTGGCCGGACGGGAAGATCGCCGGCCAGCGCTCGTGCAGCAGGCCCTCCCGGATCTTGGATTCGCCCGGGTTGATCCCGGCCGCCTTCACCTGGACCAGGACCTCGCCCGGGCCTGGTTCCGGCTGCGGCACCTCGACCACGTTGAGCACGTCGATCCCGCCGTACTCGTCGAACCGCACTGCCTTCGGCATGCCAACTCCGCTCTCGCGATCAGCATCAGTCTCGGCGGGGGTCGGCGCGGTGCTGGCTCGTGCCCGGCCGGCTGCCGCGCCTGGCGCGCCCCACCCGGCGCTAACCCGGCCTGGCCCCTGCCGATTCCGGCTAGCGGCGACTGGGCGCCCACAGGTCGGTGATGGCCACCCCGAGTTCGGCGAGCAGCCGCCGCAGCAGCGGGAGGGATAGCCCCAGGACGTTGCCCGGATCGCCGTCGATGCCCTCGACGAACGGCGCGCCCAGCCCGTCGAGGCTGAACCCGCCGGCCAGCGCCAGTGGCTCTCCACTGGCGACGTAGGCGGCGATCTCGGCGTCACTGGGCCGGCCGAAGCGCACCACGGTGCGGCCGACGCCCCGGGCCCGGCGCCCGGTGCCGGGCTCGATCAGGCAGTGGCCGGTGAACAGGGTGCCCTGCCGCCCGGACAGCCGGTGCCAGAGGGCCGCGGCCCGCTGCGCCGTGCCGGGCTTGCCGAGAGCCTCCCCGTCCAGAGTGCGGCGACGATGGCGGCGGCGTTCAGTTCCGGTTCACCGGCAGCCTCGTGGCCGCTCACGCCACCTCCTCTGCGGGAGAGGCCTGGCGCCATGCCTGAAGCTGGCGATCCCGGTGCTGCCGCTCGGGCTCGGAGCCGCCAGCTTCACGCCGGAACGTGGTCACCTTCGCCTGCTGCCCGGGACGCAGCCACGCGGGAGCACCCGTGGGACCACTACGCTGACGGCCGTGTCCTCCAAGAAGCGGAACTCCCGGAAGCCCAGGACTCATCGCCAGGGCCTTAGCGGCAACCCGCAGCGTCGCGCCCAGCAACTGCAGGAGCAGCGGGCCCAGGGCCAGCCGGCGTTCGGGCAGGTGCCGCAGGCGGACCCGGATCGGGCGGCGTTCCGGGAACTCGCCTACCGCCTGGCTGGCGGCGCTCCAGCCGCAGCGTGGTGGCGGGAATCCCACGAGCGCATTCTCGCCCGGGCCCGCGCCCTCACCTGGCCGTCTCGCCTCGTCGATGTGGAGACGCAGGCCTGCCAGATCGTGGGCGATGAGTTCTACGGTTGCTTGCGGTCGCCGCAGACCGGTCTTCATCCAGCCCAGTGGCTGCGTGCCCTCGCGGAAGAGGCCGGCGCGGCGCTGGGCGCCGAGATAGCCCAGGGTGCGGAAGACTGGCACAAGCTGTGGGCGCTGCTGTGCGGGCTGGCGCTGACGACACCCGCGATGATCGACGACGCGCCGGGCGAGACTGCCCTCAGGGTCCGCGAGCAGTTCCCCGGCATCAAGGACCCCCGCGAAACCGCGCTGGCTGAAGCAGCCAAGGTCGCCAAGCTGCTGGCGGACCACGGGCTGGAGCCCGGCGCCGGCTTCCCGGCCTATGGTTCGCGGCCGGCGGGGGAACCCCTCGCTGCCCGCGACGCGTACGGCAGCCGTCTCCTGCTCATGGCCCCATTCAGCTACGACGGGGGCGTACCGGATCACTGGTACGCCTGGGACATCGACTTGTGCTGGATCGCCGTGGTCGTCGGGGCCGGCGTGTTCGCCTCGGCTGAGGACGGGCTGCGTGAATGGCGCGGCGCCGTCGGTCCCGCGGCCTCCAGTGCGGAGCTGTCGCCGTGCGCGGCGGGGATGACTGCCCGGCTGCTGGAGCCCTGCCGGGGGACCGGGATCCTGGCGGACATGCTAGAGGGGCGGGAGCCGCGCGAACTCATCCATGAGTACTACCGGCTCCGGCGCCGCGCCCGCGACCTCGCCGGATCCGCAGACGCCACCGCGGGCTCATCACCATTCGACGCTGACCAAGTGCATGATGCGTTCCTGGACTGGTACGCCATGCGGCACGATGACGTTCCCGAGGCAGCGCGCGAGGCCTCGGGCGCCATCCTTGGCGAGTGGGGACCGCATGAGAATCTGGACGAACGATCGTTCTACGCCTGCTCGCCGCACCGTATCGAAATGGCAGCGCACCTGATCCGCGAAGGCTACTTTGCCGACTACGCCAACCCGGCGCTCCGGCTGCTGCCGGACTGGACGGAGTGGTGCATCGAGCGAAGCGGGCTCCACGGCGACGCCGCCGCCCGGTCCCGCGAAGCGGCCCGCTCCGCGGCTTCGGCGCCCGTTGACGACGAGGATGACGAGCGGGCCCCCGAGGATGACGAAGCACCGTTCCGCCGCCATGAGTGAGCCGGACCGCCGGGCACGTTCCGTGTTCTGGCCCCGTTGCCACCCCAGGGCGCTTCTGTTGCCGTGGCCAGCGGGCAGGCGTGCTCTCCGCGGCCTGGCACCCGGTCCATGATTATGAGGTGGCGTGCAGGAGGCAGTCATAGCGCAGGAGGCGGTCATGACGTGGCAGGACTTGCTGGCGCACTGCTTGGGCAAGCCGGGCGCGTGGCGGGATGAGCCCTGGGAGGGCGACGTCGTGGTGAAGGTCGGGCCCAAGATCTTCGCTTTCCTGGGGTCGGGCATGCCGCCCGTGGTGGGTCTCAAGTGCGCTCCCACCCGGGAAGCAGCCAACGAGTGGCTGCTGCGCTACCCAGATGACGCGTCGGTCATGGCCTACATCGGCCGTTCCGGCTGGAACAGCCTGCGGATCGGCGGCGCGATCCCCGATGAGGAAGTGCTGGAGGCGGTTGACGCCTCCTACGAGGCCGTGGTCGGCAAGCTGCCGAAGAAGAACCGTCCCGCCCGGCCATGAGCCGATCCGCCTGGGCCGGAAGCGGGGTTATGCGCGAGCAGGAATGCCTGCGGCGTGCGTTCGGGAGGTCGCGCCGGGCTCAGGTGCCGGTCTCCGCACCAGCCTGGACGGTGAGGGCAGGTCCGGAGGGGAATGACTCCTGCGTCGGCTCCTCCGGCCGACTGTCGCATGCACGATCGGCGCGGCCTAGGAGCCGCGACCCAGCAACAGGAGGCACTGGCGTGGTGATCGACTGGGACGGGCTGCGGGCCGCGGCCACGCAGGCTGCGGAGCGGGCCTACGCGCCCTACTCGCGGCTGCGGGTGGGGGCCGCGGGCCAGGCCGCCGACGGGCGAGTGATCACTGGCTGCAACGTCGAGAACGCCTCCTACGGGCTCACCCTGTGCGCGGAGTGCGGCCTGGTCAGCGCACTGCACGCTACCGGGGGCGGGACGCTCGCCGCGGTCAGCGTGGTCGCCGGGGACGGTGCGCCGCTGCTGCCCTGCGGGCGCTGCCGCCAGCTGCTCCTCGAGGCCGGCGGCCCGGACCTGCTGGTGGATACCGACCAGGGCCCGCAGCCGCTCGCCGTGCTGCTGCCGGCCGCGTTCAGTGGCACCGATCTCGGCGCGCGGCGGGACCAGGACGCTCCGCTCTGTGACCTACGGCAGACCGAGCCTGCGCCCGGGGGCATCCCAGACGCCGATCTCCGGGACCGGCGCCAGGGAGGCCTGCACCAGGGAGACCTGCGGAATGGCTGAGCCCCAGCGCTCCGAGCCGGACGCTGTCGAGCTGATCCGGGCCAAGCGGGACGGAGAGCGGCTGGAAGACAGCCAGATCCGCTGGCTCATCGACGCGTACCTGCGCGGCGTGGTGGCCGAGGAGCAGATGTCCGCGCTGCTGATGGCGGTCTACTTTCGCGGGCTGGACCAGGCGGAGCTGCGCGCGTGGACCGCGGCCATGGTGAATTCCGGGGAGCGGCTGGACCTTACCGCAGCCGGGCGGCCCACCGTGGACAAGCACTCCACCGGCGGGGTCGGCGACAAGGTCTCGCTGATCCTCGCCCCGCTGGTGGCCAGCTGCGGGGCCGCGGTCCCGCAGCTGTCTGGCCGGGGGCTCGGGCACACCGGGGGGACGCTGGACAAGCTGGAGTCCGTGCCCGGCTGGCGGGCCAGCCTCAGCCCGGACGAGATGCTCGCCGTGCTGCGCGACACCGGCTGCGTGATCTGCGCGGCCGGCCCGGGCCTGGCCCCGGCCGACCGCCGCCTGTACGCGCTGCGGGACGTGACCGGCACGGTCGAGTCCATCCCGCTGATCGCCAGCTCCATCATGTCCAAGAAGATCGCCGAGGGCACGGCCGCGCTGGTGCTCGACGTCAAGGTGGGCAGCGGCGCGTTCATGCGCGAGGAGGCGGACGCCCGGCTGCTGGCCCGGACCATGGTCACCCTGGGCGCCGAGCAGGGGGTGGCCACCTCAGCCCTGCTGACCCGGATGGACGAGCCGCTCGGCCGGGCGGTGGGCAACGCCGTGGAGGTCGAGGAGTCGGTCGCCACGCTGCGCGGGGAGGGGCCGCCGGACCTGGTCGAGGTGACCCTCGCGCTGGCGCGGGAAATGCTCCGGCTGGCCGGGATCGACGCGGACCCGGCGGCGGCGCTGGCTGACGGGCGCGCGCTGGCCGCCTACCGGGCGATGATCACCGCCCAGGGCGGGGATCCCGATGCCCCGCTGCCGGCTGCCCGGCATGCCCGGCAGGTGCTGCCCGCCGCCGAGGACGGCTGGCTGCACCGGCTCGACGCGCGGGCGGTCGGGGTGGCCGCCTGGCGGCTGGGTGCCGGCCGGGCCCACAAAGAGGATGCGGTCAGCCCGGCCGCCGGCGCGCTCTGCCTGGCCAAGCCGGGGGAGTGGGTCGAGCGGGGCCAGCCCATGCTGGAACTGCGCACCGATGACGAGTCCCGGTTCGGCCGCGCGGTCGCCGTGCTCACGGACGCGGTGGCCATCGGGGCGGAGCCGCCCAGGCTGCCACCGCCCGTCATCGATGTTCTGCTGCCACCTACCCGAACTGGGTAAGCGACAAGATGTTGCCGTCCGGATCGGGGAACCAGGCCACCCTGTCCCCGCCGGGCGTCGTCCAGATCCCGGTTTCGTCCTGGTCCATCCCGTCATAACGCAGGAAGGCGATGCCCTTGGCCGAGAGCCCCTCGACCACGGCCGCGATATCGGTGACCCGCCAGCCGAGAATGGTGTAGGCGGCGCGGGCCACGTCCGGGGCGGCCGTCACCCGGAGCATGGTGCCGTTTGCGTCGAACACGCAGGCGAAGTCGGTCTGCCCGACCACGGTCAGGCCGAGGACCTCCTCATAGAACGCCCGGGCCCGGCTCAGGTCGGTCGCCGCCGTGAACGCCACGACATCGCTTGACTGCAGCATGCGTCCTCCCCCGCGCGGACCGGCCCGCTGGCCCCGATCCTAGGGGGCATCCCCGTCGAGGGGCCGCCCGGCCGGCTGCGTCATCCAGGCGGGACGGGCACTTCCGGGGCGGGCCCGGCCGCGGCCGGGCGGGCCGCCGGCGGGAGCAGGTGGCAGCGCTTCCACTTGCGGCCCGACCCGCAGGGGCACGGGTCGTTACGGCCCCGCCGGGAATCCGCGGCCGCATACCGGCCGGCCAGCTCGGACGGCGCGCGGCCGGCCTGCAGCAGCCCGCACATGCCATCCATGGCCGGCCGGATATGGCGGAAGAACGCCTGGTAGGACGGGCAGAGGTAGTGCAGCCCGGGCTCGCCGTCCGGGGTGGTCATGAAGCGGTCCTTCGGGCATCCGCCGTGGCAGGCGAACCGCACGTCGCAGTCCCGGCAGTAGCGGGGCAGCGTATCCCGCTTGGCCTGGCCGAACTCCTGCTGCCGGGGCGAGATCACCAGGTCGACCAGGTGGGTCTCGCGGATATTGCCCAGCCGGTAGGCGGGCTCGACGTAGTGGTCACAGGAGTACACGTCGCCGGTATGCTCCAGGGCGAGCGCCAGCCCGCAGGTCTCCGAGTGGACGCACAGCCCGGGCGGCTCCCCGTACCAGTTGGCCAGCGCGACATCGAACATCTGCACGTAGACCTCGCCGATGTCGCGGCGTACCCAGTCCTCGAAGACGTCGATGAGGAACCGTCCGTAGCCGTCCGCGGGGACCGACCGGCCGGTCACCAGGTTCCCCTCCTGGACATACATCGGGCGGTCGCGTACCCGGGCGCCCCAGCCCGCGTTGGCGACCGTGAGGGTCTGTGGGGTGGCCCGCTCCACGATGGGGATGAACTGCATGAACCGCGCGCCGCAGTCGTCCCGCAGGAACGCGTAGACCTCCCGGCCCAGGCCGCAGTTGGCCGCGTGCACGGTGGTCAGCGCGTTCCACGCGACGTCGTGCCGCTGGAGCGCGGCCAGCCCCTTCATCACCCGGCCGAAGCTGCCCTTGCCGCCCTTGTCCACCCGGTAGGTGTCGTGCACCTCCTGCGGGCCGTCGATCGACAGGCCGACCAGGAAGCCGTGCTCGGCGAAGAACGCGCCCCACTCGTCGTCCAGCAGCGTGCCGTTGGTCTGGATGGTGTACGTGATCTGCTGGCCGGGCTGCCGGTACCGCTCCGCCAGTTCCACTGAGCGGCGGAAGAAGCCGAGGCCCATCATCGTCGGCTCGCCGCCCTGCCAGGCCACGACGACTTCCGGGGCGCCGGCGTGCGCCTCGATCAGCTGCCGCAGGTAGGTATCCAGCAGGTCGTCGGCCATCCGGAACCGGCTGCCCGGGTAGAGCATCTCCTTGGACAGGAAGAAGCAGTAGGTGCAGTCAAGGTTGCAGACCGCCCCGGTCGGCTTGGCCAGCAGATGGAACGGCTGTGGTGCCGAACGCGGGAGCAGCGGGCCCCCGTGGTCCCCGGTCACGCTCACATCGGCCTGCTCATCCATCTCCGGTGCCATCCCGTCCGCCCGCGCCGTCAGCCCGCTGCTCCTTCGCCGACGACGTGCGCTTGTGCATGCGCGTGCAGCGCCTGCTCGTCCTCATGGGTGGCGGGCCTGAGGTCGAAGACCACCTTCTTGACCGTCCCGGTGAAGGCATAGGGCGCCTTGTCCTCGTAGGTTAGGTTGACGACCAGCCCGTTGTCGCGGCCGATGTCCATGCCCGCGTAGCTGGAGAACGCAACGGGCACGGTGTGCGGCATCTTGCCCTCGCCGATCACCCTGCCGTTCGCCCACAGGGTCACGGTGCCGCCGGTGCCCGGCTTGGGCTCGTCCGCGGTGAACAGCATCTTCACCGTCACGTCCCCGCTCGGGATGGGCTCCGTGGAGACCTGCTTGTAGGTCTCCACGCCCAGGAACGAGTAGGTGTGGTGCAGCATCCGGTGCTCATCGGCCCACAGCCCGAACCCGCCGATGAAGTCGGCGTTGGCGACGATGACGCCCTCGGCGCCGCCCTCGGGGACGTGCAGCTCGGCCTCGATGGCGTAGGACCGCCCGAAGACCCGCGGCACCATGCCGCGCTGCACGTTCTGCACGTCCCCGGCGAAGGTGTACCTGGTGATGGTGGGCAGCGGCGGCAGGTTACCGAACAGGACGCTGAGGCCGCCGAGCAGCGGCAGCACCCGGTTGCGCTCCGCCTCGGCCCACCACAGCTCCTGGAGCTCGGCCAGCTTGCCCGGCTGCTCGGCGGCCAGGTCGTGCGCCTGGGAGAAGTCATCGGGCAGGTAGTACAGCTCCCACACGTCCTGCTCCGGGTCATACACCCCGGGCGCGAACCTCTTCAGCGTCTCCGGGGAGAAGTCCCACGGGGCCTTGTCCAGCTTGGTGCAGGCCCACCAGCCGCCGGAATACATGGCGCGGCTGCCGAACATCTCGAAATACTGCGCGGTGTGCCGCTCCTCGGCGTCCGCGTCGCCGAACGTGGCCAGGAAGCTGGTGCCGTCCATCGGCTCCTGGGCGATCCCGTCCACTGTCTCCGGCTCGGGCAGCCCGGCCGCCTCCAGGACGGTCGGCGCGATGTCGATGCAGTGGGTGAACTGGCTGCGTACCTCGCGGCTGGGCGTGATCCGGTCCGGCCAGGCGACCACCATCGGATCCCGCGCCCCGCCGAGGTGGCTGGCAATCTGCTTGCCCCACTGGAACGGGGTGTTGCCCGCGTGCGCCCAGGCCGCGGCGTAGTGCGGGGCGGTGTGCGGGCTGCCCAGGCCCTCGATGCCGCCGTAGGCGTCGATGAGCTTGAGCTGCAGTTCCGGGTCGAGCGTCACGCCGTTCAGGAACGTCATCTCGTTGAACGAGCCGGTGACCGTGCCCTCCATGCTGGAGCCGTTATCGCCCCATATGTAGAAGATGAGCGTGTTGCGCAGGTCGCCCATGTCCTCGATGGCATCCAGTAGCCGGCCCACATTCCAGTCGGCGTTCTCGCAGAAGCCGGCGAAGACCTCCATCTGGCGGGCGTAGAGCTTCTTCTCGGCCGCGGCCAGCGAGTCCCAGGCCGGGAACAGGCCGGGCCGGGGGGTCAGCTCGGTGTCCGCGGGGATGATCCCCAGCCGCTTCTGCTGCTCGAAGGTCTCCTCCCGGAGCTTGTCCCAGCCGCCGTCGAACCTGCCGCGGTACTTGTCCGCCCAAGCCTTGGCCACGTGGTGCGGCGCGTGGGCGCACCCGGTGGAGTAGTACATGAACCACGGCTTGGCCGCGTCCTGGGCCCGGACCCCGTGCAGCCACTCCACCGCCTTGTCGGTCAGGTCGTCGGGGAAGTAGTACTGCCCGCCGTCCTTGCCTTCCTGGACGCCCAGCGTCGAGTTGTCCTGGGTGATGATCGGGTCGTACTGGCCGGCCGCGCCGGACAGGAACCCCCACCAGTGGTCGAAGCCCCACCCCTGCGGCCAGTGGCCGAACGGCCCGGCCGCGCCCTGGACGTTGTCCGGGGTGAGGTGCCACTTGCCGAACCCGCCGGTGACGTACCCGTTCTCTTGCAGGATGCGGGGCAGTGCCGTGCAGCTGCGGGGGCGCGCCGCGGTGTACCCGGGGAACGGGCCGGGGTACTCGGCGATGGAGCCGAAACCGACCCGGTGGTGGTTGCGGCCGGTGAGCATCGCGGCCCGGGTGGGCGAGCACACCGCCGTGACGTGGAACCGGTTGTAGGTGAGCCCCATCTGCTGCACCCGGGTGAGGTTCGGGGTGGCGATCGGCCCGCCGAAGGTATCCGGGTTGCCGAACCCGGCGTCGTCGATGAGGACGATGAGCACGTTCGGGGCGTCTCCGGGAGCCTGGGGGCCCGGGATCATCGACCAGTCCGCGACCGACTGGCCCATCGTGCGGCCTATCGTCCCGCCGAAGGCGCGGTCGGGGATCGGCAGCACGGTTCGGTCCGGGCTGAACTTGCCCGCCGCCTCGGCCAGCGCGGCCTTCAGGTCCCGCAGTCCCCGGGAGTCCATGGGCGCGGCCGACATCGCCAGTGCGTCGGCCAGCACCCGCTCGGCGGCCAGCCGGTCCTCGTCATCGATCACCGCGATCACGACCGCGGTACCGGGCTGGAGCTTGTCCCCGAGGTCCTGCTCCAGGCCGCTGTCCACCCGGTGCTTGGTGAACTTGCCGATCAGGCCGCCGGCCGCGGCACCGACCGCGACCGAGGCGAGCAGCGGCGGCGCGAACAAGCCGACCACCAGGCCCACCCCGCCACCCCAGCCCAGGCCCTTGCGGCCGAGGTGGTCGCCGGTCTGGGTGACCGTGACCCGGCCATCGGCGTCACGCGACACCAGGAGCACGCCCTCTGACCGGACCGCCTTGGCTTTCACCAGGGAGATGAGCGCGTCGAAGTTGCGCTCGGCCGGCCCGGTGGACGGGTAAGCGGCCATGATCACGTCAAAGGTGTCACTCACTGTCGCCTCCAGCAGCGGCCACTCCCGGGGGTCGGGGGCAACCCGGCGCTCACCGTGCGCGCGCCACCCCCCACAATGCGTTCCAGTGCCAGCGGCGCGCCTCACCCGACCCGGATGACCCCGCGCCCCGGCCCGTTCATGTCACCATGGGATTCCGTGCGTGCGGGGACGGGGAGGGACGACGAGCAGCCACGACGGCGGGGCAGAACCGGGTCCCGTGACACCGGATGCCGGGATGGAGCCGGATGCCCGCTTCAGCCTGGCCAACGAGCGCACGTTCCTGGCCTGGAACCGCACCGCGCTCGCCCTGGTCGTGGCGGGGCTGGGCATCGTGCAGCTGCTGCCGCCCTTCCGCGGTGTCCCCTGGGGCCGGCACGCCCTCGGCATCCCGCTGATCGTGTTCGGCGCGGCGGTGTCCGTGACCGCCTACCTGGAGTGGCGCCGTAACCAGGCGGCGCTCGTCCACGGCGCGCCGCTGCCGCGGTCGGTGCTGCCGCTGATCCTGGCCGTGGTGATCACGGCCATCGCCGTGGCCGCCGCGGTGGTCGTGCTGATGTCGGTCGGCCAGTGACAAGCACGAGGCCGGCGCCAGAGCCCCGGCCCCCGGTCCCCGGCCTGGCCCGGGAGCGGACCCGGCTGGCCTGGGCCCGGACAGCGCTCGCCTTCGCCGCTGTCGGCGCCGTGATCGTCCGCCGGGACCTGATCATCGGCCTGGCTGTCCTGGCCTGCACCCCGCTGATCTGGTTCCTCGGCCGGGTGGCTGCCGAGCCGTCCGCGCCGGGGCGGCCATACCGGATGCTGCTGGTGACCGTGGCGGTCACCGGAGTGGCGCTGCTCGCCGCGGCGGTGGCATTGTTCGGCCATGCCCCGGCCAGCCTGAGCCAGCTGTTCCCCCTGCATGGCTGACGCCCGGCACCTGGGCTGGTCTGTGACAATAGGCGGGTGACTCCGACCATCGAGGAGATCAGGGCCGCGCCCAAGGTGCTGCTGCACGACCACCTGGATGGCGGGCTGCGGCCTGCCACCGTGGTGGAGCTGGCCCGTGAGATTGGGTACGACAAGCTGCCCTCCCGGGACGTGGACGAGGTCGCGCGGTGGCTGCGCCGTGGCGCGCACCGCGGGCACCTGAACCTCTACCTGGACGCCTTCCAGCACACGGTGGCGGTGATGCAGACTCCCGAGGCGCTGACCCGGGTCGCCGCGGAGTGCGCCGAGGACCTGGCCGCGGACGGCGTGGTGTACGCCGAGGTGCGCTTCGCGCCGGAACTGCACGTGGCCGCCGGGCTGACCCTCGACGAGGTGGTCCGCGCGGTGCTGGAGGGCTTCCGGATCGGCAGCGCCGGCCGCGGCATCACCGTGTACGCACTGCTCACCGCGATGCGCACCGCGGCCCGCTCGCTGGAGATCGCCGAACTGGCCGTGCGCTACCGGGACGCGGGCGTGGTCGGCTTCGACATCGCCGGCGCCGAGGCGGGGAGCCCGCCCAGCCGGCACCTGGACGCGTTCCAGTACGCGGCCCGGGAGAACTTCCACATCACCATCCATGCCGGGGAAGGGTTCGGGCTGCCCTCCATCTGGGAGGCGCTGCAGTGGTGTGGCGCGGAACGGCTCGGCCACGGCGTCCGGATCGTGGATGACATCCGGATCAGCCACGATGGCACCGCGTCGCTGGGCCGGCTGGCCAGCTATGTACGGGACCGGCGCACCCCGCTGGAGATGTGCCCCAGCTCGAACGTGCAGACTGGCGCCGCCCCCTCCATCGAGGACCACCCGATCCGGCTGCTCCGCCAGCTGTCCTTCCGGGTGACGGTGAACACGGACAACCGGCTGATGAGCGGGGTCACCCTGTCCTCGGAGTTCGCCCGGCTGGCCGGGGCGTTCGGCTACGGCTGGCGGGACTTCGAGTGGCTCACCGTCAACGCGATGAAAAGCGCGTTCGCCCATTTCGACGAGCGGCTGCGGATCATCGACACGGTGATCAAGCCCGGGTTTGCCACCGCCCGCGCGGCGAGTGATGCTGTGGTGCGGGTACCGGGACGGAGATGAGCCGGGACGGAGGCAGCCAGGGCGTGGGCAGCCAGCGGGACACGATCGTGACCGGCACCGCCGCCGTGGGCCTGGCCACCTCCCCGGCCGGCGTCCTGCCCGCCGGGGCGGGCACCTCGGATGCGGCGCTCCGCCAGCTGCTGCACGGCCTCCCCGGGGTGGACCAGGTCGGCGCCACCGCGCGCGCGGCCGCACTGGCCACCCGGTCCATCAAGCGGGACGCCAAGATGTGGGCGCTGGACGCGGCGATCCGGATGATGGACCTGACCACGCTGGAGGGCGCGGACACGCCCGGCAAGGTACGCGGCCTATGCGCCAAGGCCCGGCGCCCTGACCCGCGGGACGCCGCGGTGCCGCCGGTGGCCGCGGTCTGCGTGTACCCCGACCTGGTCGCGCTGGCCCGGCGCGAGCTGGACGGCAGCGGCGTGGTGGTCGCCTCGGTGGCCACCGCGTTTCCCTCCGGGCGGGCCGCCCTGGCGGTCAAGCTGGCCGACGTGGCGGACGCGGTGGCGGCCGGTGCTGACGAGGTGGACATGGTGATCGACCGGGGAGCCTTCCTGGCCGGCCGCTACGGCCAGGTCAGTGAGGAGATCCGGGCGGTGCGGGAGGCGTGCGCCGGCCCACCTCAAGGTGATCCTGGAGACCGGGGAACTGGCCACCCTGGACAACGTGGCCCGCGCCTCCTGGCTGGCCATGCTGTCCGGCGCCGACTTCATCAAGACGTCAACCGGGAAGATCAGCCCGGCCGCCACCCCGCCGGTCGCCCTGGTCATGCTCGGTGCCGTGGCGGACTTCGCCGCCGCCAGCGGGCGCCGCGTCGGGGTGAAGGTGGCCGGCGGCGTGCGCACCGCCAAGGACGCCATCCGCTACCTGGTGCTGGTCCGGGAGACCGCCGGCCCGGACTGGCTGACCCCGGCCTACTTCAGGATCGGCGCGTCCAGCCTGCTCAACGACCTGCTCATGCAGCGTGCCAAGCAGCTCACCGGCAGCTACCAGGGCCCGGACTACTTCACCATGGACTGAGGAGCATGCAGGTCAGGCCCTCCTGCCGCCACACCCGGGTGTGGAGCACGCTGCGGCGCAGCGCGCAGCAGCACGAGGTGTGCCCGCTGGCCAGCCGGGCTGAGCCGCCCCGGGCCTGAGCCCAGATGGACGCCCTGGCTAAGGGCAGCCGCCGCGTCAACTCCCAGCAATGAAATGCCATGGCCTGGCAATCAATTCCAAATCCTGGTAACTAATTGGCCTTCCGTGTCCATCAAACGGCTATTTCGTGCCCAGTACACATCACACTCGTATTAACAGGACCCGAGATTTGCGCGGCTAGCCAGGTATCGCCAGGGCACGGGCTCCGTGGCCGCGGAGCCGGCCGAGGCAGTGCCTGGGCAGCGTAGACGCCGCTGTCAGGGATGGGGAGCGTGGCCGAAAGCGAGGGGCGGCCGGTACGCATGCGCCCGCTCCTGGCCGGCGGCCCGCGGCGGCCTGGCCCGCCGCGCGCCCCCTCCGACTTGCCGACCAGGGTACTTTCCTGGTCAGCGGCCGCAGGATTGACGGCGGCCGCGGCGATCATGGTGGCGTTGTCCGCGGCGGCGGATCCTGCCGTTGTCACGAATCTCGTTGCCTCGGGCGCACGCGGCGGGAGCCTGCCCTGGTGGCTGCCGTTTACGCCGCGGTGGTCGGTCGTGATCCCGGCCGAGTGGCTGATGGCGGTCCTCGGCTTTGCGGGCGTGGGCGCGGGACTGGCCGCGGTGGTGCGCGGAGCCCGGCCATCCCCCCGGCTGCTCGTCGCGGGCGCGTTCCTGATCGTCGCCGCGCTCGCTGTCCTGCCCCCGGCGGGGTCCAAGGACGCGCTGAACTACGCCGTGTACGGCAGGATCGCCGTCCTGGGCCACAGCCCGTACGTGATGACCGCACAGCAGCTCATCCGCACGGGCGATCCGGTCGGCTGGGCGGCGCGGCACCTGTGGCAGCACCAGGCGTTGACGTATGGCCCGCTGGCCACCGCGGAGCAGTGGGCCGCCGCCGAGCTCGGCGGGATCTCGATCGCCCGGATCACGTTCTGGCTGAAGCTGTGGAACGCACTGGCCTTCCTCGCCGTGGTGCTCGCACTGGACCGGATATTCCGGTCCAACCCGGCGCTGCGGGCGCGCGCGCACCTGCTCTGGTCGGTGAACCCGTTCGCGCTGTGGGGCGTGGTCGCGGCCGGCCACATTGATGGGATCGGAGCAGCGCTCGGATTTGCCGGGGTAGCGGCGCTGAGCGTCCGTCGGCCCGGCGAGAGGCCGGATGACCAGCACGCGCTGGCCGCTGGATTCCTCATCGGCGCGGCGGCCGCCATCAAGGTCACATTCGCGCTGTACGGCATCGGGGTCGCCTGGGCTGCGGTGACCACGCGGCGCCTGGCCGCCGTGGGCCCGTTCGCGCTGGCCGGTTTACTGGCCTTCCTGGCACCGGCGTGTCTCCTGGCCGGGCGCCCCGCCGTCGTCGTGCTCGTGCGCCGTAGCACCATGTTCACCTGGGGCAACCTGTACGAACTCCTCTACCGGCCGCTTGGGTATTCCGGGCCGCCGCCCGGCATGCAGATCGTGGCCTACATCACCTTCGCCGCGGTCGCCCTGCTGGCATTGTGGCGGCTACCGCTCGGCTTTCCTGATCGCCCGTTCGTCCGGGCCGCCCTGGCCATCACGCTGGCGTGGCTGTTCACCTGGCCCTACCACTACGTCTGGTACGACGTGGCCGGCCTGTGCCTGCTGGTGCTCTACCCCGCTACCCTGCTCGACTGGGCGGTGCTGCTCCGGCTCCTGGCCGCGGCCCTCGTGTCGCTGCCGGGTGGTCCGACCGGGCACATCATCACCCGGGCGGAGTTGGCCGTCATCGGGGACCTCCTCGCGCCGCTGGCCAATCTGGCCGCGGTCCTTATCCTGCTCTCCATGTGCCTCCGGGGTCCCCGGCGCCGGTTTGGCGTACCGGGGAACGTCGGCGCCCTCATCCCCCCGGCTGAGCCCGCCACGTCCGGGCCGCAGCGGCGCTGACGGGCGCACGCATGTCCCGGGCGCAGGCGGCGATGCGGCCGGTGGCGGCAGGTCGAGGGTGAGACCCTGCCTCGCTCACGTGCTGGCCGTTGCCGACACACCCTGGACTGAGGTCAGCTGCCGTCGGGAAAGCCGCCGCGGTGGGACACCATCGGGTAGTGCGGCAGCGCCGCGGCCGGATCGCTGATCATTGCCCGGGTACGGGCCAGGTAGGGCGGGTTCGCCCGCCATCCTTCCGGATAAGGAGCCAGCGCCGCCGCGACCGCTGACTGCTCTTCATGCAGGACGAAAAGCGCCCGCAGCGACTCACCCAGCGCCGTCACGGGGGCCGCGCCGAACCGGGCCTGCCAGCGTTCTTGCAGCGTGCTGGCCAGCCGGAGATACCCGGCCTGGGCTTCGCGGCCGCGCTCGGTGAGCCACGCGGCCTTGCCCGGGCGCGCGGCCGGGTCGGGGCCGGTCACCGCGTAGCCGCGGCGCTCCAGCAGGCCGAGCGACACCGCGACCGCTTCCTTGGAGATCCCGGCCAGGGCGGGCAGGTCGCGCAGCGGCTGCGGCTGTGGGGTGAGGACGCGCAGCACGTTCGCGCTGACCGGCAGGGCCAGTCTGGCCTCCTGCTCATACTCCAGGCGCCAGGACAGCAGGGCCGTCGACAGCAAGGCCGGCAGGCCGAACCCGCTCGCCGGGGCACCCGGCCCAGGACCCCCACCGGGCCTGGCGCCCGGACCCCCGGCACGGCCAGTGTCCCGGTCCCCGGCCGGGCTGGCGCCGCGGTCCGCGGCCGGGCGGCCGCCCGCATTCCCGGCCGGGCTGGTGCCAGGGCGGACCGGGGGACTGACGCCCGCCTTGCCCCGGGGACTGGACCCCGCCTTCCCGGTAGGGCTGGCCCCGGGACTGGTCCCGGGGCTGTCGCCCGGGCCGGTTCCCGGGGCGCTGCCCGGACTGGCTCCCGGGGCGCTGCCCGGACTGGCTCCGGAGTCGGCCAGGGGCCGGAGCCCGGCCGCGGCGCGGCCTCCCGCGTCCAGCACGGCCGGGTCGGCCGGGTACACCCCGGACACCGGGAGGTACGGCGGGAAACCGGCCACGGCCCGGCCGGCCACGGCGCCCAGTCTGGCGCGCAGCCGCCCGAACTCCACCGCGCCCAGCCGGTCCCGCCAGCGCTCCTCGATCTCCCCGGCCAGCGGCCGCCAGACCCGCTGGGCCTGCCGCCCGGCCGGGGTGAGCCGGACCAGCCAGTCCCGCCGCGGGGGCGGCGCGCCGCCGACCTCGCCGTCCGGGGCGACCACGAGGTAGCCCCAGCGCTGCAGGCCCGCCAGGCTGACCAGCGGGGCCAGCGCCGCCACCTCGCGGAACGGGACGCCCCCAGGCGGGACGAACTGGATGAAGTTCGCCCACATGACCTGGGAGACGTGCCACGGCCCGGGGGCGTCCGCGGCCGGGCCCCAGGTGGTCCGGTGCGGCATCCGGTGCTCGAATTCGTTGTCGAACTCGATGGTGAACGCGACCAGCGCCTGGGACAGCAGCGCGGGCAGCGGCGGGCCAGCATCAGCCCCGGACGGCTGGGGGGCGGGGGTTGTCAGTGCGGCGGCACGGTGCGTTCGGCGGGAAGGTTTCCCGGCGGGGCGGGGAGCGGTGGCCGCGGCACCCGCACCCGCCCGCTCCAGGCGGGCGCTGACCAGCAGGGCCCGCGGCGGGCCCGGCTGGGCGGGGCTGCGGGGGGCCCGGCCGTGCGCGGCCAGCACCTCGCGGGCGTCAGCCAGCGTCGCTGACCAGCCGTGCCCCGCCAGCCAGCCGGCCGGGTCGTCCGGGGCCGCCGAGCGGCGCAGGGCCGGCCCCAGCGAGCCACCACGCGGCCCGTGAACCCGGTTGCGGAACGTCAGGCCGAGCCGGCTGTCCGGCGCAGACAGCCGGGTGACCTCGTGTATCAGCCGGTCGACCGCGTCCGGGTCGAGGTAGACGAGCAGCCCCTCGGCGATCCACGCGGCCGGCCGGCCCGGGTCGAAACTCGCGGCCGCCAGCCTGGCCGGCCAGTCCGCCCGCAAGTCACACGGCACCGGGATGCGCTCGCAGCCCGGCCGGGCCTGCTGCGCGGCCACTACCTGTTCCTTGACGCCGAGCACGTCCGGGGTGTCCAGCTCGAAACAGCGCACGCCAGGCGGCCACCGCAGCCGGAAGGCGCGGGCGTCGAATCCGGCGCCGAGCAGCACCACTTGCCGGGCCCCGTCCGCGCAGGCCTGGTTGAGCATCTCGTCGAGGAACACGGTGCGGGCCACCACCCAGGCCCGCAGCGCGGCCGCGCGCTGCCCGCCCGGCTCGCCGGGCTCGTTCCCGGCCGCCGCTGCGGGCTCACCCCCCGGCGTCGTGCCGGCGTTGCGCAGTTCCGCGAAGGCCGCGGCCAGCGGATCGTCGAACAGCCGGTCCGGCCGGGCGCTCTCCCGGGCCCGGATCGCGGCGACCGCCAGCCCAGTCCCGCCCACACCGTCCAGCGCCATCGGCGTATCCGGCGTATCGGCCACAACAACCAACCTAGCTCCGCTAGGACGTCCTCCGGCAGCACCGTGATCGTGGTTGATTAAGGTCCAGGCAGGCCCCCAATCAACCGCGATCATGGGCGTCACCGGGGGCGGCCCAGACGGGACCGGAGATGGATGGATTGGTTGACCTGCGGTCGGATACGGTGACCCGGCCGTCGGCGGCGATGCGGCGGGCCATGGCGGACGCCGAGGTGGGCGACGACTGGTACGGCGACGACCCGACCGTCAACCGGCTCCAGGACGCCGCGGCCGAGCTGACCGGCAAAGCGGCCGCGCTCTACCTGCCGACCGGCGTCGCCTGCAACCAGATCGCCATGCACGCGTTCGTGCGGCCGGGCCGGTTCGTGGTCTGCGAGGCCACGGCCCACGTTGGCGGGAGCGAGGCGGCGTCCGCCGCGGCCCTGTCCGGGATCGCGTTCCGCCGCATCCAGGCAGCCCGGCACGGCCTGCTGACCCCGGCCCAGGTTGCCCACGCGCTGGAACCCGACCCGTACGACGTGGACCAGGCCGACCTGGTGGCGATCGAGAACACCCACCAGCTCGGCGGCGGTTCGGTGCTCGGTGTCGCCGGGCTGGCCGGGATCGCCGCGGTGTGCGCCGCCCGGCAGACCCCGCTCTACCTGGACGGCGCCCGCCTCTTCAACGCCGCCGCGGTGACCGGGGCGACCGTGGCGCAGTACGCGGAGCATGCCGACGCGCTGATGTTCTGCCTGTCCAAGGGGCTCGGCGCGCCGATCGGGTCGCTGCTCGCCGGGGACGCCGGGTTCATCCGCGAGGCCCGCCGGCTCAAGGTGCTGTTCGGCGCGGCCTGGCGGCAGGCCGGGATCATGGCCGCGGCCGGCCTTATCGCGCTGCGGGACGGCCCCGGACGGCTGGCCTGCGACCATGCGAACGCCCGGCGGCTCGCGGCCGGGATCGCCGAGATCCTGCCCGGTGCCGTGGACCCGGGAGCGGTCGAGACCAACATCATCTTCGTGGACGTGGCCGGCACCGGCCACCCGGCCGCGGAATGGGCGGAGCGGCTGGCCGCGCACGGGGTGCTGGTCACGATGATCGCGGGACGGGTGCGGATGCTCACCCACGCGGACGTCCCGGCCGCCGCCATCGGGACCGCGCTGGACGCCTGGCGGAAGGTGGCGGCCGACCTGGCCGGCCCGCCCCCGGCGGGCTGACCCCGGCCTGGCCCGGGCACCCCGCCCCGGCGGGCTGAGCACCGCGTCAGCCACGCCCGCCACGACCACCCGGAGGCGCCACCACCACCGCATGTGCATGGCAGCGACAGCGATGCAGTTGGCTGGGCGCCCCACCCGGCGGCGCTGGTCTAGGTGGGCGGCAGGGTGAGGGTGAGGGCGGCCCGGGAGTGCTGCGGGCGTGCGGCGGTAAAGATCATGGTGAGCCTGCTGAAGTACTCGCGCCCCGAGTGCCCTGGCCACGGAGTGGCCCGCCAGAGCACGGTCAGCACCGAGTAGCGAATGTACTTGCCCTGCGCGCAGTTCGGCACGCAGTCATCGACCTTCAGTACCCCGCTGCCGAAGGCGACCGACCGCCAGCTGGTCCAGTGCAGCTGGGCCAGCAGCTCGTTCGCCATGCAGCCGATGTCGTAGCCGGATGGCCGGACCTGTCCCTGCCCGGCGCAGTTCACCATAACCACCGGGCTGGAGCCCGCTGCGGCCGGGCCGGCGGCCAGGACCGTGCCGGTCAGCGTCCCGGCCCCGGCCAGGACCCCGGCCGCCAGGATGACTCGCGCGCGTGTGAATCTCATTGGAAACCCCCTCCACCAGATGCCCCATCACCCGATTAGGACGCCGCAGTGCCTCCTCCAGCCGGGCTTCGGTGATCACAGTTGGGTATCGGCGCCCCCGGTGGCCGGCCGATCACCCGCGGCACGCGGCCGGCCGCGGGGTCGGCAAGGTGGGCTGCCCAGGTCAGATGGGCTGCGCGCGTCAGATGGCTGCGCGGGTCAGGGTGCCTGCGGGTGCGGGTCAGGTGCCTGCCGGTGCGGGGTTGGGTGTCGGCAGGCGGTATGGCGCGGGCAGCCGGAACGGGGCGGTCTGGTCGTGCGGCGCAGGTGGCTGGTCTGCCGCTGGGTTTTCTCCGGCCGTGGCCTCTCCGGCCGCGGCGCCCCCAGGCAGGGTTTTCCGGGCCGTGGCGCCTCCGGGCGCCGACCCTCCCCGAGCAGGCAGGACGTCGCCGCCACGAGGCCCGGGCACGCGGCCGTCGCTACCGGGCACCCGCCCGTCGCTCCCAGGCGCGCTCCCATCGCTCCCGCGCACGCGCCCGTCGGCCCAAAGCCCGCTCCGGTCAGGTCCGGGCATTCCGCCACCGGCTGCCGGCACGGGGTCACCAGTCGGTGCCCGGCCGCTGCTCGGTCCATGGCCGCTGCCTGCTGCGCCGCCAGCAGGCGCACCCTCGCGGACCGGCAAGCTGCCGCCCGCAGGCACGCCCCCACGGACAGGCAGGCCGTCAGCGACAGGTGTCCCGCCGCGGACTGGGAGGCTCCCGCCCCCACGGACCGGCAGACCTTCACCGGCTTGCACGGCGCTGGCCGTCCGCTGGTCGCCCGCCCTCCGCTGGTCGCCCGCCGTCCGGCGGTCGGCCGCCGGGCGGATGGACAGGTCGGCGGTCTCGGCGAGGAACTTCCAGCTGCCCGCGACGTCGCCGTTCGGGTAGATCGCGGTCCGCACCGTGGCGATGAGCTTGGCGACGGCGCGTTCCAGGTCTTCCTGATCGATGATCATCGAGGCGGTGACCCACCCCTGCGCGAGGGAGGCGGTCAGGTCCACCTCTTCCACGGCCGGGTCCGTCTGCTCGATCTCGGCCAGGGCGTAGGCCAGCGCGTCGAAGCGGGCGCCGTCCAGGGGACCGCTGCCCTGGACGCGCATCTCGCCATAGAACTTCATCGCCGTGCCCCTTGCCGCGCCGGCCCGCGCGCCGCGGCCCGGTAGCTACTGGTCGGTCCTTCCGGAGGATGCTAGCCCAAACCCTCCCGGCCACGAGCTAAGCGCGTAGAACCAGCCCGCCGCTGCTTTCGTGCAGTCCTGTTTGAGCACGGGCAATCTTGCCCGAATCTGCCGGAAGGCGTACGAAGGCACCCTGGGGCGGGTTCACCTCCGGACTTCGGCCGGATCATTGTGCCTGGCTGTCCGGGCTAGGAACGGGCTCGCCAGGGCCGCACCGCAGCAGCGCGGCGGTGGCGGCCCGCAGCGCGGCGGCATCCGCGAGCGCGTCGGTGCTGTCGATGAACTGGTCCACCGCCCCGGCTAATGGCAGCTCCCGGATCCTGGCGCTGGCGATGCTGGCCCGCAGCGCCTCGGCGAACCGGTCGCCGCCCAGCACCTGGTAAGGGCGGTGGTAGAACCTCCGCACGGTGGCTGGGAGAGGCTCGGTCAGGCCGAGCCGGTTGTGCCGTGCGGCGGCCGCCTCCAGCGCCTGGGCAAGATGCTGCTCGCGGGCCCGCCAGCGGGGCGCGGCGAGGGCGGCCGTGAGCGGCGATCCCACCTCGGGCCCGGCCGGTGACCGGGCGAAGGCGGTGCCGAGCCATTTGCTGTAGGGCGGGTAGCGTCGGTCCATCAGCAGGCAGAGCCGCATCAGGTCCCGGGCCAGCCGGGCCGCGATGACCGCCGACCCCAGCCTGTCGCCGACCTCCGCGCACCGCCCGGCGAACGCCTCTTCCTGGGCGATCCGGCGCCACTGGCAGGCCAGCAGGTAACGCCACAGGTCGTCGGGGTACCAGGCCAGCCGGTCCCGCAGCGGCCCCAGTTCGCCGAGCCCGTCATGGAAGACCGCGCCGCCGGTGAACTCGGCCAGCCGCTGCGCGGGCGTGGCCAGCCAGTCCAGCAGGCCGATGCCCCGCCGCGGGTCGAAGCCGAGCAGCCCCCGCACCCAGCTGCCGAGTACCGCCACGGTGATGTGGTGGCGGGCGGCGCTGAGTGGCTCGCCGGTGAGCGGGAACCGGGTTGGGTAGCCGCGGAAGCCGGCCGGGAGGCGCTCGGCCAGTGCGCGGCTGATCTGGTTCATGTCCCGGCTGGCTGTCCCGGCCGGCAGGAAGACCTGCAGCCGTGGGCCCCAGTCGTGATCGGTGGAGCGCTCGGTGTCGAAGCCAAGGACCTCGGACCCTGGGCCCAGCAGCGCCGCCGAGTAGCGCAGCCCGGGCGCGATCTCCTCCAGCAGCGGCGCGACCACCTCAGCATGCAGATGCCGGGCCAGTTCCAGCCCGGGGATGAACGGTGCCGCCATAGGGTGATCCTGCCGCCCCGCGGGGTCATCAGGCGACAGTCTTCGGCCCGCGACCACGGCCAGCATACGGGATCGTGATGTTGAGTCTGGGGACAATCGGCTGTCCCCAGACCCCGGGAACCTGATCCCCAGCGAGGCCGGCCCCATGACGTCACCGTGATCGTCACCGTGGCCGACGTCATCACCTGACCGGGGCCACCCTGGTGAGGGCGAGGTAGGTTAACGCCATGGTCGCCTCCTCGCCCCCGGCCGTGCCGGACTGGGATTACGCGCCGGCGCCCGAATCCCCGGACGTGGTGTCGATCTCGCCCAGGTACGGGCTGTTCATCGGCGGTGAGTTCGTCCCGCCCGCGGACGGCGGCCATTTCCGCACCCTGAACCCGGCCACCGAGCAGCCCCTCGCCGAGGTGGCGCAGGCCGGGCCGCCGGACGTGGACCGGGCGGTCGCGGCGGCCCGGGACGCCTACGCCGGAGCCTGGGGCGCGATGCCGGGCCGGGACCGCGCCAAGTACCTGTACCGGATCGCCCGGGTCATCCAGGAGCGGGCCCGCGAGTTCGCCGTGCTGGAGAGCCTGGACAACGGGAAGCCGATCAGGGAATCGCGGGACGTGGACGTGCCGCTGGCCGCCGCGCACTTCTTCTACCACGCGGGCTGGGCGGACAAGCTGGGGCACGCCGGGTTCGGCCCGGATCCCCGCCCGCTGGGCGTGGCCGGGCAGGTCATACCGTGGAACTTCCCGCTGCTGATGGCGGCCTGGAAGCTGGCGCCCGCGCTGGCCGCCGGGAACACCTGCGTGCTCAAGCCGGCCGAGACCACGCCACTGACGGCGCTGCTGCTGGCCGAGGTCATCGCCGAGGCCGGCCTGCCACCGGGCACCGTCAACATCCTCACCGGCGACGGCGCCACCGGGCAGGCCCTGGTCGCCCACCCCGGGGTGGACAAGGTCGCGTTCACCGGCTCCACCGAGGTGGGCAAGGAGATCCAGCGGGCGCTGGCGGGCACCGGCCGCAGGCTCACCCTGGAACTCGGCGGCAAGGCCGCCAACGTGGTGTTTGACGACGCCCCGCTGGAGGCGGCGGTCGAGGGGATCGTCAACGGGATCTTCTTCAACCAGGGCCACGTGTGCTGCGCCGGCTCCCGGCTGCTGGTGCAGGAGTCCATCGCCGGCACCGTGCTGGACCGGCTCAAGCGGCGGCTCGGCACGCTGCGCCTCGGCGACCCGCTGGACAAGAACACCGACATCGGCGCGATCAACTCCCGGCAGCAGCTCGACAAGATCACCGAGCTGTCGGAGGCGGGGGAGCGGGAGGGCGCGCAGCGCTGGTCACCCGCCTGTCCCCTGCCGGAGCGCGGCTACTGGTTCCCGCCTACCGTGTTCAGCGGGGTCAGCCAGTCGCACCGGATCGCCCAGGAGGAGATCTTCGGGCCGGTGCTGTCCGTGCTCACCTTCCGCACCCCCCAGGAGGCTGTGGCCAAGGCGAACAACACCCCGTACGGACTGTCCGCGGGGATCTGGACCGAGAAGGGCAGCCGGATCTTCTGGATGGCGCAGCGGCTGCGGGCCGGGGTGATCTGGGCCAACACCTATAACCGGTTCGACCCGGCCAGCCCGTTCGGCGGCTACCGGGAGTCTGGCTTCGGCCGCGAGGGCGGGCGGCACGGCCTGGCGGGATACCTCGATGCCTGACCGCAAGCCCGCGAGAAAATCCGCCTCAACGTCCCGTGCCCCCCAGCCGCCCACCCCCCGGTCCCGGGCCGTGCGGGATGGGGAGGGTGCCCCCCAGCCGCCCACCCCCCGGTCCAGGGCCGTGCGGGATGGGGAGGCCGCCGCGCCGCCGGCCCGGCTGGGCGTGCGCAAGACGTACAAGCTGTTCATCGGCGGGGCGTTCCCGCGCTCGGAGTCAGGCCGGTCCTTCCCGGTCACCGCCCCGGACGGGACGCTGCTGGCGCACGCCGCGCTGGCCTCCCGCAAGGACGCACGGGACGCCGTCGTGGCCGCCCGGAAGGCGTTCGGCGGCTGGTCCGGGGCGACCGCCTACAACCGGGGCCAGGTGCTGTACCGGGTGGCCGAAGTCCTCGAGGGCCGGTCGGGGCAGTTCACCGAGGAATCCGTTAAGAACGCGGGGGCCACGGCGGGGGAGGCGGCCCAGCAGGTCGCGGCGGCCATTGACCGGTGGGTGTGGTACGCGGGCTGGGCGGACAAGGTGGCGCAGATCGCCGGAGGGGCCAACCCGGTGGCCGGCCCGTACTTCAACCTCAGCGTCCCCGAGCCGGCCGGGGTCGTCGCGCTGCTCGCCCCGCCGGGCGCGGGCCTGCTCGGCCTGGCCAGCGTGCTGGCGCCGGTGATCGCCACCGGGAACACCTCGGTACTGGTGGCGGACGGGCCGGAGGCGCTGCCCGCGGTGACCCTGGCCGAGGTGCTGGCCACCTCCGACGTGCCCGGCGGCGTGGTGAACGTGCTGACCGGGCGGGCGGCGGAGCTGGCCCCGGTGCTCGCCGGGCACATGGATGTGAACGCGATCGACCTGACCGGCGCGGCGCCCGCGGACCGGGCCGCCCTGGAGCGGCTGGCGGCCGGGAACGTCAAGCGGGTCCACCCGGCCGGCCCGGCCCGGGCGGCCGAGGACTGGGCCGCCGACCCGGGCCTGGGCCGCCTGCTCGCCTTCCTGGAGATCAAGACCGTCTGGCACCCGGTCGGCATGTAACCCGCCTGCCCGGAGTCCCCCGGCTCCTCGCCCTCGGCCGACTGTGCACTCACCTGGCCCGGAGAATGCTGACGAAACGGGCATTCGCTGCGCATCTGGAGTGCAAGGTTCCGTCAGACCGCGCCGAACAGGCGGTCGCCGGCGTCGCCTAGGCCGGGGACGATGTAGCCGCGCTCGTTGAGGCGCTCGTCCAGGGCGGCGGTGACCACCCGGACGGGGAGCGGGACGTCGTCCGGGAATGCGGCCGCGACCCGTTCGATGCCTTCCGGGGCGGCCAGCAGGCAGACGGCGGTGACCGACGCCGCCTCCCGCTCAGCCAGCATGGAGATCACGGTCTCCAGCGTGCCGCCGGTGGCGAGCATCGGGTCGAGCACGAAGACGTCCCGCCCGGCCAGGCCGGCCGGGAGCCGGTTGGCGTACGTCGCGGCGACCAGCGACTCCTCATCCCGGGCCAGCCCGACGAACCCCACGTCGGCCATGGGCAGCAGCCGGGTCATCCCGTCGAGCATGCCGATGCCGGCCCGCAGCACCGGCACCACCAGCGGGGGCGGGCTGGCCAGCTTGACCCCCTGCGCCTCGCCCACCGGAGTGGGCACCACCACCGGCTGCACCGTGACCTCACGGGTCGCCTCGTAAGCCAGCAGGGTGACCAGCTCATCGGTGAGCCGCCGGAAGGTCGGTGCCTCGGTGGCCTCGTCGCGCAGGGTCGTGAGCTTGTGCGCGATCAGCGGGTGATCGACAACCAGTGTCTGCATGACCGGTAGTGTCCCAGGCCGCTGGCGCGGTGCCGCGCCGACCGGCCGGCCGCCGCCGCGGGCCGCCCCGCCAGCGGCGATCAAATGTCACCAGACGTTCGCCGCCCGGCACGGCACCGCTCGTGCCGCCGCCACGCCGCCGCCGCAGGCTGGGTACGTGCGGATCGGCATCATCACAGAATCCTTCCCGCCCGACGTGAACGGCGTGGCGCACAGCGTGCTGCGGGTCGCCGGGCATCTCCTGGCCCGGGGGCACCAGCCGCTGGTCATCGCGCCGGGGCCGGCTCCCGGCGGCCCGGCCGTCGCCGATCCGCCCGGCTACCCGGTGCTGCGGGTGCCGTCCCTGCCGCTCCCCGGCTACCGGGCGTTCCGGCTCGGCCTGGGCGGCGGCCCCGGCACCGCGCAGATCCGTGGCTGGCTGGCGGACCATCGAGCCGACCTGGTTCACCTGGCCAGCCCGTTCATCCTCGGCGCCCGGGGCGGTAAGGCCGCCCGCCAGCTAGGCCTGCCGGCCGTGGCGGTGTACCAGACCGACGTGCCCGGCTACGCCCGGGCTTACCACTACGGCCCCGCCGCCGAGGCGCTGGCGTGGCGCTGGGTCCGCCGGATCCACAACGCGGCGGCCCGCACCCTGGCCCCGTCCACGGACAGTGCGCAACGGCTCCGGGAGCACGGGGTCGAGCGCGTCTGGATGTGGGGCCGCGGCGTGGACTGCCAGCGGTTCCGCCCGTCGGCCCGTAGCGACGAGCTGCGCCGGGCGCTGGCGCCCGGCGGGGAGGTCCTCGTCGGCTACGTCGGGCGGCTGGCCACCGAGAAGCGGGTGGACCTGCTGGCCCCGGTGGCCGGGCTGCCCGGGGTACGGCTGGTCATCGTGGGCGGCGGGCCCGCCGAGGCCCGGCTGCAGCGGCTGATCCCCGCCGCGCTCTTCCTCGGCCAGCACCGGGGGGAGCGGCTGGCCCGGATCTACGCCAGCTTCGACGTGTTCGTGCACAGCGGCTGCCACGAGACGTTCGGGCAGACCATCCAGGAAGCCGCGGCCAGCGGCCTGCCGGTGGTGGCCCCGGCGGCTGGCGGCCCGGTCGACCTGGTCCAGGACGGTGTTACCGGGTACCTGGTGCGGCCGGGCGACGCCGCCGCGCTGGCCGGGGCGGCGGCCCGGCTGGCCGCCGACCCGGCGGCCCGCGCGGCGCAGGGCCGGGCCGCCCGGGAGCGGGTGCTGGCCCGCACCTGGACCGCGGTCGGTGACGCGCTGATCGGGCACTACACGACGGTGCTGGCCGGGGACCAGGAGCTGGGTCAGGCCGCCAGGTCCCGGGCGATCAGCGCGATCCCGTGCCCCCAGGAGGACAACTGGGCGGCGGGCAGGAACGCGGTGCCCGACTTGGTGTGATCGACCTCGGGCATGGCCAGGTACCGTTCGCGGCCGCGCTGGTCGATGAAGTAGACCACCGACGTGTGCACCACGTCGGCGTCCGGGTTCGGCGCCTGGACCTCGATGTTGTACCCGTGCCACACGGAGCGGAGCTGCGGCACCGGGCCGGTGAAGAAGTGCCAGTCCGGGATGGCGGTCAGGCCGTGCTCCTGGCTGTACGCGGCCATGTCGGACACCCTGGCGTGGTACTGATTCACGTTGACCGCGACGAACACCACCTTCCCGGCCAGCGCGCCCAGGTCGTGGTAGGCGTCCACGTACTCCTGCGACACGATCGGGCAGATGTCGGTGCAGTGCGGGTCCATGAACTGGAGCACCACGACCTTGCCGCGCAGCGAGGACAGGGCGAGCGTCCGCCCGTGCTGGTCGGTGAGGGTGAAGCCGGGAGCGGCCGGCGACGGCAGCGAGGACAGCGACATGAGGTTGGCCAGCCCGGTCGGCACGTCCGACGGGATGCCGGTGACCCGCGGCAGCTGGGCGGCCGCGGCCCGCTGGTCGTGCCGGGCGACCAGCGCCACCGGGATGGCCACCGCCGCACCCACCAGCACCGTCAGGCCGGTCACCAGCACGATCAGCCACATGAGCCCCCGCTTACGGGGCGATTCGCTCACCTGGGCCAGCCCCCTTAATCCGTGCGCCACACGGCGTGCGCCACACGGCGTGGGCCGCGCGGCAGGCCACCGCGTGCCGA
Source organism: uncultured Actinomycetes bacterium (assembly GCA_963829725.1). Classification (GTDB taxonomy): domain Bacteria; phylum Actinomycetota; class Actinomycetes; order Streptosporangiales; family Streptosporangiaceae; genus RYN-230. The sequence continues at coordinate 162,321 of CAWHJW010000012.1, forward strand.
GCATAGCCCGCGCCCGGCGTGCGGCCGCCGGGCCGGGGCGGGTTGCGGCCGGCCGGGCCCGCACGCCAGGATGTCCCGTTATCCGCAGATGCTCTGCCTACTGCTCTGACTCATGCTGAGGGGGTCAGTTGCCCGCTGGCGTTCGGCCGGTCCTCCCGCAGCCGTTAGTCGCGCGTGTGCCGCGGCGCTGGCGGCGGGCCGCGGGCCGGGCCGTGCTGGGCCGGGCCGTGCTGGGCCGGGCCGTGCTGGGCCGGGCCGTGCTGGGCCGGGCCGTGCTGGGCCGGGCCGCGCTGGCCGGGAACGCGGCCGTGGCGCTGGCGGCGGTGCTGGCCGGGTGCGCGGCGGCCGGGCCGGCACCGAATGTCATCGCCGTGTCGGCCGGCCAGTGCGGCACCGGCTGGCGGCAGGTGGCGGCCGGTCCGCAGACCTTCCAGCTGCGCAACGCGGGCACCGGAGCCGCCGGGGTGGACCTGATCGACCCGGCCACCGGGGCGGTGTACGCCGAGGCCGCGGTGGTCGGGCCGGGTAGCACCCGCCCGCTGCGGGTCAACCTGGGGACGGGCCGGTACGCGTTCCACTGCCTGCTGCAGCCGGGCGGCTCGCGGACCGGGCCGGTGGTGCGGATCGGCGGGCACCGGCGCGGAGCCACCGCCGTCCTCCCGGTCACCACGGCCGACCTGGCCGGCCCGGCCCGGGCCTACCGCAGCTACATCACCGCTGGCCTGGGCACACTGGCCCGGCGGGTCGACGCGCTGGCCGCGGAGATCCGCGCCGGGCGGCTGGCCGCGGCCCGGACCGCCTGGCTGCCCGCTCACCTGAGCTATGCGCGGCTGGCCGGGGCCTACGCTGCGTTCGGCAACTACGACACCCAGATCGACGGGCCGCCGGGCGGGCTGCCCGGCGGCGTCACCGATCCCGCGTTCACCGGGTTCTACCGCCTGGAATACGGGCTCTGGCATGGCCAGGGCGCCAGCCAGCTGGCCGGGCCGGCCGCGGCCCTGGACCGTGCCGTGCGGGCGCTGCACACGTTCTGGCCGTCGATGCAGCTGCCGCTGCCCGGTTTCGCCCAGGCTGTGCTGCGGACCCTGGAGGACACGGCGCAATTCCAGCTCACCGGGCAGGATGACTTCGGCAGCGGGACTACGCTGGCCACCGCCGCGGCCAGCATCGCGGCGGTCCAGGAACTGCTGGCGGTGCTGCGCCCGGTACTGGTGCCCCGGGACCCGGCGCTGGCGCCGGCCAGCGCGGTGCTGGGTCACCTGGAGACGCTGGTCACCGCCGCGGATCACGGCGGCAGCTGGACTCCCGCCAGCAAGCTCGGCACCGCCCAGCGGCAGCAGATCGACGCGGCCGCCGGGCAGGCCCTGGAAGACCTGGCCCCGGCGGCGGCTATCGCCGGGCCGGGAAGGATGTGATGACCGGACCGCAGGAGCCCGCGGCCGCGGCGCCCGCCGAGCCGGTCGGGCCGGCCGTGCCCGGCGGGCCCGCCGCGCCCGGGCGGCGCTCGTTCCTCCGTGGTGCGCTCGGCGCGGGAGCGGCCGGTGTCGCGGGAGCGGCCGGTGTCGCGGTGGGCGCGGCCGGCGGCTACGCGGCCGGCGCCACGCGGTCCGCGGCGAGCCCCCCGGGGCTGGCCGCGGACGGCTGGGTGGGCCGGCTTCCCGCGGTGCCGTTCCACGGGCGGCACCAGCCGGGCATCCTGGCCAAGCCGGCCCGGCGGACCATCGTCGTGGCCTTCACCGTCACCGCGGCCGGCCGGGCAGAACTGGCCGGCCTGTTCGCCACGCTGACCGCCCGGGCCCGCTTCCTGACCGCCGGCGGGACCCCGCCGCCGGAAGGGATCGGCGCGCCCCCGGCCGACTCCGGGGTGCTGGGGCCCAGCGTGGTCCCGGACGGGCTCACGATCACCGTCGGCGTGGGCGCCTCCCTGTTCGATGACCGGTACGGCCTGGCCAGCCGCAAGCCGGCCGGGCTCACCGCGATGCGCACGTTCCGCAACGATGACCTCGACCCGGCACAGTGCGGCGGGGACCTGAGCGTGCAGCTCAGTGCGGGCAGTACCGACACCGTGCTGCACGCGCTGCGCGATCTGGCCCGGCACACCCGCGGCGCGATGCAGCCGCTGTGGCGCATCGACGGCTTCTCCAGCCCGCCGCGGCCGGCCGGGCACGCCGCGGAACCTCATGGGGTTCAAGGACGGGATCGCGAACCCGGACACCCAGCGGGCCCGGGACATGGACGCCCTGGTCTGGCTGGCGCCGTCAGCCCATCCCGGAACAGCCTGGACGGCCGACGGCACGTACCTCGTCGTCCGCGCCATCCGGATGTACATCGAGGCGTGGGACCGGACCACGATCCCGCAGCAGGAAGGGATCATCGGCCGGCGCCGCGACTCCGGCGCCCCGCTGGACGCCAGCGGCGAGTTCTCCCGGCCGGAGTACGCGCGGGACCCGTCCGGCGCGGTGATCCCGCTGACCGCGCACATCCGGCTGGCCAACCCGCGGACCCCGCAGACCGAGTCCGAGCGCATCCTGCGCCGGGCCTGGAACTACGACCGCGGGATCGACCAGGCCGGCAACCTTGACATGGGGCTCATCTTCCTCAGTTACCAGCGCAACATCCAGCGCCAGTTCGAGACGGTGCAGGCCCGCCTCATCGACGAGCCGCTGGCCGAGTTCATCAGACCGTTCGGCGGCGGGTACTTCCTCGTGCTGCCCGGTGTCACCGACCGCCGCGACTTCCTCGGCCGTGCCCTGCTGAGCTGAGCGGCCCAGCCATTCCCCGAGGGCCACCCGGCCATTCTTGTTTGGTCGTTTGCTTGCCGGTCGCTTACCCGACGCGCTCCGGCCATGCCATTCCGGAACCTTGGGCGCTGTTGTGCGCGATGGCGCCGGGCGCCTGGCTCAGGTGCGCGGCGCCATGACCGATCCCAGACTCGGGAGGGTGACATGGGCGTACGCCCAGGTAATGGCAGTGAGAATGGCCGGGGGAGGTGGCGGATGAGCAGGCCCGACACCGCGCTGCTCGCGGTCGGCGTGCTGGCCGGCGGCGCGGCGGCCGGTGTCTCCGCGGCCAGCGAGCACCTCCGCCACGGCGCGGGCCGCCTCGGCCGCCCGGCCGGCGGCCGCGTCGGTGGCCGGCTACCGGGAGTGGGTGCCGACCAGGACACCCATCAAGCACCTGGTGGTGATCTTCCAAGAGAACGTGTCCTTCGACCACTACTTCGGCACGTACCCGCACGCGGCCAACACCGACGGCTCGCCGTTCCACGCCAAGCCGGGCACCCCGTCGGTGAACGGGCTCACCCCGAGCCTGCTGACGGCCAACCCGAACACCTACAACCCCACCCGGCTCAGCCGCTCCCAGGCGCTCACCTGCGACCAGGACCACGGCTACACGGCTGAGCAATAGGCGTTCGACGGCGGCAAGATGGACAAGTTCGTCCAGTACACGAACACGCCCACCTGCACCGGCACGCCGACCACCCCGTACGGGGCGCCCGGCCTGGTCATGGACTACTACGACGGCAATACCGTGACCGGCTTGTGGAACTACGCGCAGAGCTACGCGATGAGCGACGACAACTACAACACGAACTTCGGGCCGTCCACGCCCGGCGCGCTCAACGTCATCGCCGGTAATGACAGCCCCGGCTACGCGGTCAGCCCGGCCACCGGCCTGCCGGTGGCCGACCCCGGCACGGTGAGCACGCTGAACAGCCAGGGCCTGGGCACCATCTACGGCGACCTGGACCCGGCCTACGACGACTGCTCCGACGCCAGCCACACGAGCAGCAACCCGGTCGGGGTGATGACCGGTCAGAACATCGGCGACGTGCTGAACGCCCGGCACATCACCTGGGGCTGGTTCCAGGGCGGCTTCGCGCCGACCGGCACGAACGGCGCCGGCTACGCGGTCTGCGGCGCCACGCACACCAACATCGGCGGCAACACGGTGGCGGACTACTCACCGCACCACGACCCGTTCCAGTACTACAAGTCCACCGCCAACCCCAAGCACCTGCCGCCGTCCTCGGAGGCCATGATCGGCCGCACCGACCAGGCCAGCCACCAGTACGACCTGTCCGACTTCTACACCACGCTCACCGACGGCAACCTGCCCTCGGTGAGCTACCTCAAGGCGGCGGAGTACCAGGACGGGCACGCCGGGCACTCTGACCCGCTCGACGAGCAGACCTTCCTGGCCAGCACCATCAACCAGATCGAGAAGTCCAAGTACTGGAAGAACACCGCCATCGTGGTCACCTACGACGACTCGGACGGCTGGTATGACCACCAGAACTCGCCGCGGGCGAACGGCTCGAACACGGCGCAGGACGCGGCGGTGTGCACCGGCACCCCGGCGGGCCGCAGCGGCTACCCGGACCGCTGCGGTTACGGTCCCCGGCTCCCGCTGCTGGTCATTTCCCCCTACACCCGGGACAACTACGTCAGCCACAACGTGACCGACCAGTCCTCGGTGGCCCGGTTCATCGAGGACAACTGGCTGCACGGCCGGCGGCTCGGCGCCGGGTCCTTCGACGCCATCGCGGGCAGCCTGGACGCCCCCGGCGGCCTGCTGGACTTCCACACCCGGCCGCATTTCGGCCCGGTGATCCTCGACCCGGCGACCGGCGAGGTGGCCAGCGACCACCGGCACTGACCGCGGGGCGCTCCCCGGCCCGATCTGGCCTTGTCACCACGCCCAGGTCAGCACGCCCAGGTCACCATGACCAGGTCCCCGCGGCCTGGTCACCGCGGCCTGGTCACCGTGACCACTCGACGAGCGTCCAGATCTCCGGCCGGGGAGCGCCACCGGCGTCCACGGCGGCGAAGCCCCGCGCCGCCTCCTTGAGGTGGGCGACGGCGGCCTCCCGCTGGCCGGCCGCATGCAGCAGATCGGCCAGGTTGGTGTGCAGCGCCGCGACACGGTGCTGATCTCCCAGCTCGCTGCCGAGCGCCAGGGCCTGCTGGGCCAGCGGCAGCGCCTCGGCCGCGCGGCCCTGCTCGGCCAGCAGCCTGGCCAGGTTGTTCAGCGCGGCCACCGCGGCTCCCGGGTCGGTCAGCCCGCGCGCCTGGGCCAGGCTCTCCCGCAGCTGGCTGGCCGCGGCGGTGACGTCACCGCGCCGGGCGGCCAGCATGCCCAGCACGTTCAGCGCCTGGGCAATGGCCGCCTGGTCGGCCGCCTGGCGCGCCGCGCCGAGGGCCCGCCCGGCCAGCTCGGCCGCCTCGGCCATGGCGCCGCGGCGGTAGGCGAGCACCGCACGGTCCGCTGCCACCCGGGCCCGGCGGCCGGCGTCGTCCGGGGCGAGCAGCTGATCGGCCGCGGCCAGGTGCGCCTCGGCCAGCGCCCAGTCGCCCAGCCGGTGGTGCACCTCGGCCAGCTTGTGCTCGATGGCCGCCGCGCCCGCCGGGTCACCGCCGCCCGATGCGGCCGCGGCCTCGAACTCATCCAGCGCCTCCCGGTACCGGCCGAGCAGGGTGAGCACGTCCCCGAGGGCCACGGCCACGTCCAGCTGCGGGTACCCGAGCGCTTCGGCGTTGCGTAGCTGGGCGTACGCCTCGGCGTACGCGAACAGGTCCCGGGCCCGCCCGGCGGCCCGCCACCACCACAGGGCCGCCTCCCTTTCCCGGCCCGCCCGCTGCAGGTGCTCCGCGACCGCCGCGGCCCGCGTGGTGACCGGGTCCCGGTCGTACCGCCGGGCCAGCGCGTCGGCGGCCCGGCCGTGCAGCAGCCTGCGCCGGGCCAGGGTGGCCGCCTCGTACACGACCTCGCGCAGCGCCTCGTACGGGAAGTCATAACTCGGTGCCCCGGCCCCGGCGGCCGGCGGCACCTCGGTGATCAGGAATCGCCGGACCGCCTCGTCCAGGGACTCCACCGTCTCCGCCTCGCCGCGGCCGCTGACCGCGCGGAGCAGATCCCCGTCGCACCCGCTGCCGAGCACGGCCGCCGTCGTCAGCATCTGCAGGGTCGGCTCGCTGGCCGCCTGCAGCCGGCGGCGCAGCAGTTCCCGCACCGACGCCGGCGGCCACCACCGCTCGCTGCCGGCCTCCGCGGCGCCGGAGCGCAGCCCCTCCACGTACTCGCGGACCAGCATCGGCAGTCCCCGGGTCTGGCTCAGCAGCCGTCCCACGTCGGCATCCGGCAGCCCGGACCGCAGCAGCAGCTCCCGGATCTGGCCCTCGCTGAGCGGCGGCGGCTCGATGATGGCGCAGCGGCCCAGCTCCGATGCCTCGCTGACCGCGGCCCGCAGGCCGCGCAGCCGCCCGGTGTGGTCCGTGGACCAGCTGAGCACGAGCAGCAGCGGCCAGTCGCCCAGCCGCCGGATCAGGTAGGCCAGCAGGTCCAGGGACGGGCCGTCGGCCCAGTGCACGTCGTCGACGCAGACCACCACGGCGGGAACGGCGCCCGGCGCCCCGGCCCCATCCCGGCCAGCGGGACCGGCCGCGGTCCAGCCCGGCGGCCCGGGCGGGGCGGCGGCCCGCAGGGTGTCCCCGATCGCGTCGTAGAGCCGGGTCAGCGCCACCGGGGTGTCCAGCCGGGCCAGGTCGTCGGGGTAGTCGGCGGCCAGCCCCGGGCACAGCCGGCCGGTCATCGCCGCGGTGTGCGCCGGCAGCCGGGCGGGTAGTTCCGGGCAGACCGACAGCGCCGCGCGCAGCAGGCCCGCGGCGACCACGAACGGCAGCTCGGTCTCGCCGTCGTGGCAGCGCCCGGCCAGCACCACGCCGCCGGACGCCGCCACCTCCTGGCGGAACTCGGCGAGCAGCCGGGTCTTGCCGCATCCGGCGGCGCCCAGCACGACGGCCACCCGCCCCGCCGACCTGACCTCCCGCCAGGCCCCGTGCAGCCGGCGCAGTTCGCCCGCGCGGCCGGCCAGCGGCCAGCCTGGCGCGGCGATCGGCGCGGCGGTCACGGGAAACGGGGCCGCCGGGGCGGCGCCCGGGGGCCGGGCGGCGCCACCTGGCCGGGCGGCGCCCGTTGGCAGGGCCAGCCGCCCGGCCCGGATGTCGTCGTACAGTTCCGTGGTCTCCGGCAGCGGCCGCACCGCCAGTTCCGTGTCGAGCACCCGGACCAGCGCCCGGTAGGCGCGCAGCGCCGCCGACCGCTGCCCGGCCCAGGCCAGCAGCCTGATCAGCGACTGGTGCGCGGGCTCGTGCAGCGGGTCGAGGTCGAGGCGGCGGCGAGCGTGCGCCACGGCGGAATCCAGGTCCCCGGCGGCGGCGCGCGCCGCGGCCAGCCGGTCAAGCGCGCCGGCCAGCCGCTCGCGGAGCCGTTCCGCGGTGGCCGCCTGCCAGTCGTCGAATTCCGGGCAGTCCCGGAGCGCGAACCCGGCCAGGAAGTCATCGCGGTACAGCCGCACGGCCCGGTCCAGGGCGCCGGGGTCCGGCCCGGCCGCCAGCGCCTCGAACTCGGTCACGTCCACCCTGGCCCGGCCGGGCCGCAGCGCCACGCCGGCCCGGGTGACCTCGAGCGCCTCGCCGACCGCCGCCGCGGTCACCGACAGCGTGCGGCGCAGCGACGCGCGGGCCCTGGTCGTGTCCGCCTCCGGCCACAGCAGGGCGGCCAGCCGTTCCCGGCTCACCTCACGGCCCGCCATCGCAAGCACGGCGAGCACCGCCGTCGCCTTGCGCGTGTCGAAGCTGACGGGCACCCCGTCCGCCGTGACCACCGGCGGCCCGAGCAGGTCCAGGCCTAGTTCCCGCACCGAATCCCCCCCGGGATCGACCTCGTGACGCTCACCGTAACGCACCAGCGTGAAATTCCGCCGGGACTGCGTAATTGCCGTAACGATCCCGTACCGGCCGCTCCCTAAGCTGGGCCCTGAGCTTGGAGAACACCGCGCGACCCGGGAGCGTGCTATGGCTCAGCGGCTGGACAGGCGCATCGCCGGCACCGGGGCGGCCGCCCCGGCGGCTGACCCGCTGGACCGGCCCGTCCCACCGGACGGCGGCGCAGGCGGGGAGAGCGCGCCGGAGGCACCGCCGGCCGCCGGGGCCGGGGAGACGGCGGTCACCGAGCCGGGCGGGGTAGCGGGGGCACCTCCGCCCGCGGCCCGGTGGCCTCGGCTGCGGGCGCGGGGGTGGCGGCGCGGCGGCGACCCGGCCGCGGCCGCGGCCCCGGCGCCGCTGGCCAGCCGCCCCGCCCCGGGTCCCGACATCGAGCTCGCGCCGCACGACCCGCTGGTCGGCTACCTGCTCGGCGCGGGCGGCGCGGTCGACATCCGCACACTGGACCTCGACTCCCCGGCGCTCACCGCGCTCAAGGCGGGCGGGGTGGTGCTGGCCGTGCCGCTCATCTCTTCCGGCAACCTGATCGGGCTGATGAGCCTCGGCCCGCGGCTGTCCGAGCGGGACTACACCTCCGAGGACCGGCGGCTGCTCAACGCGCTGGCCGGGTACGCCGCCCCGGCCATGCGGGTCGGCCAGCTGGTCCGCGAGCAGCAGGCGGAGGCCCGCGACCGGGAGCGCCTCAATCAGGAACTCAAGATCGCGCAGATCATCCAGCAGCAGTTCCTGCCCAAGAGTGTGCCCGACCTGCCGAGCTGGCACGTCGCGGCGTTCTACCGGCCCGCCCGCACCGTGGGCGGTGACTTCTACGACTTCATTCCGCTGCCCGACGGCCGGGTCATGTTCGTGGTCGGGGACGTCACCGACAAGGGCGTCCCGGCCGCCCTGGTGATGGCCAGCACGCACGCGCTACTGCGCGGGGCGGCGCCCCGGCTGATCTCCCCCGGCGCGGTGCTCGCCCAGGTCAACGACCTGCTGTGCGCGGACATCCCGGCACACATGTTCGTCACCTGCCTGGCCCTGGTGCTGGACCCGGCCAGCGGCCAGGTGGAGTTCGCCAACGCCGGCCACGACGTGCCCTACGTGCGGACCGCCAGCGGCGTGACCGAGCTACGGGCCCGCGGGATGCCGCTCGGCCTGATGCCTGGCATGGCGTACGAGGAGAAGAGCTTCCAGTTCCAGCCGGGCGACTGCGCGCTGCTGCACAGCGACGGCCTGGCCGAGGCGCACGGCCCGGACCGGGAGATGTTCGGGTTCCCGCGGGTGTCCGCGCTGGCCGGGCGCGGCGTCTCCGGTGAGGCGCTCATCGACCTGTGCCTGACCGAGCTCGGCGAGTTCACCGGCCCGGAGGCTGAGCAGGAGGACGACATCACCCTGGTCAGCCTGGAGCGGACCATGTCCGCGATGTATGCGGGAGGCGGCGCATGACCTCACTGGCCGGACCCGACGGCCGGCGGCTGGCCGCGTTCTCGGTGGCCAGCGAGCCGGGCAACGAGCGGGTGGCCCTGGCCCGGGTGGCGGAGGCGGTGGCGGCCAGCGGGCTGCCGCCGGCCCGCCTGGAAAAGCTCAAGACCGCCGTGGCCGAGGCAACCATGAACGCGATAGAGCATGGCAACCGGGGACGGGCGGAGATCCCGGTGGACGTCGAGGTGATCCAGGTCGGCGAGCAGATCATCGTGACCATCACCGACCTTGGCGGGGAGCACGAGCCCGAAGGGCCAGCCGAGGAACCGGACCTGGCGCTGAAGCTGGACGGCGAGCAGCGGGCCCGCGGCTGGGGGCTGTTCCTGATCCGGAACATGGTCGACGCCATGCAGATCCGCACCGATGGGCCACGGCACATCATCCAGCTGAGCATGCGGGCCGGCCCGGCCGGGAAGCCAGCCGCGTACCCCGCGGCATCCGAGGGAGGCAGCGATGAAGCAGGCCTGTGAGGCCGCCGTGCACGCGGTGCCCGGCGCGGCCGTCATCGAGCTGGCCGGCGAGGTCGACGGCGCCGCGGCCGGCGTGCTCAACGCGGCCTACGAGCAGGCGGTCGACGGCGGCGGCCCGGGCACCGTGGTGCTCGACTTCGCCCGCGTCGGCTACATCAACTCCACCGGGATCGCGCTGATCGTCAGCGTGCTGGCCCGGGCCCGGTCGGAGCGCCGCACGGTGGTGGCCAGCGGCCTGTCCGACCACTACCGGGAAATCTTCGACATCACCCGGCTGTCCGACTTCATCCAGGTCTTCGGGGACCTCGATGCGGCGGTACGCCAGCTGGCCGGCCCGGCCGCCTGACGGCCGGGCCACCGGCGGGATCACGGCCCGCCGGTCACTAGGGGAGGGAACCAGATGGAGGGACCCAGGGTCTCGATGGACGTCCGGCACGTCGCCGGGCAGGTGGCGGTGGTGGACATCAAGGGGGAGGTCACGGCGGCCTGCGAGCCGGTGCTGATGTCCGCGTACGAGGAAGCGGGCGGCCCGGCGGCGGGCCGCCTGGTGCTCAACTTCGGCGGCCTGGAGTACATGAACAGCGGCGGCATCGGGATGCTGGTGACCCTGCTGGTCCGGGCCAACCGGCAGCGGCAGCAGCTGGCCGCCTACGGGCTGAGCGAGCACTACCGGGAGATCTTCGAGCTGACCCGCCTCGACGAGGCGATCACCATCTATGACGATGAGGCATCGGCGCTGGCCGGTGCGGTGACCTGAGGGAGCTGTCATGACCGAGGCAGTGCAGCCGGACCAGGTCCGGTCGGCGGAGCAGATCGAGCTCAGCGCGCGGGAGGCGGCGTCCAGCGTGACCCCGCGGGACGCGGGCAGCTGGGCGTCCAAGGTGGACCGGCTGGCTGCCCCGCAGCGGGCCGGGGTGCGCGGCACCAACGTGGCCGGGCGGCGGCTGACCGGCCCGGTGCAGGGATTCGGGAAGATGTGGCAGAAGACCTACCGGCTGACCGTGCCGGGTGACCTCACCCCGGAGCAGGCCATCGCCACCTGGAAGGCGCACTTCCCGGAGTTCTGGCCGGCCGGGAACCGGTTCGCGGGCGCCCTGACCGGGATCAGCCCGGGCGACGTGGCCCTGCTGGACCTGGCCATCGGCGGCGGGGTCAAGCTGTCCACCGGCGTGTTCGTGCTCTATGCCGACGCCGAATCGTTCACCCTCATGACACCGCAAGGGCACATGTTCGCCGGCTGGATCACTTTCTCTGCCGAACGCCTCGCCGAGGGCACTGTCATCCAGGCTCAGGTGCTGATGCGGGCCAATGACCCGCTCTACGAGCTGGCCATGACGCTGCGCGGGCACCGGAAGGAAGACGTGTTCTGGGGCCAGACGCTGACCGCCCTCGGCCGCCGCCTCGGTGCCACGCAGGCCACGGTGACCACCCGGTCGGTGTGCGTGGACAGCCACCGGCAGTGGCGCCACGCGGGCAACATCTGGCACAACTCGATGGTCCGCAGCCTGGGGCAGACCCTGGCCACGCCGGTCACCGCGCTGCGCCGCCGCCCGGCGCGCACCAGCTGAGCCCGCGGCGGCTGGGGGGGACATGCCGGGAGACGCCGATGGCGGCTGAGTTCGACGCGGTCGTGGTGGGCAGCGGGCCGAACGGCCTGGCCGCGGCGGTCACGCTGAGCGCCGCCGGGCTGCGGGTGCTGGTGGTCGAGGGCGCGGCCACGATCGGCGGCGGCTGCCGTACGCAGGAGCTGACCCTGCCCGGGTTCTGGCACGACACCTGCGCCACGGCGCACCCGCTCGCCGTGGCGTCACCCTTCTTCCAGCGTTTCGGCCTGACCGGCCGCGGGGTCGCCTTCGCCAGCCCGGCGGTGGTGTTCGCCCAGCCGCTGGACGGCGGCCGGGCCGCGGTCGTCACCCGGTCGGTGACGCAGACCGCGGCGCTGCTCGGCGGCGACGCCGCCGCCTACCGGCGGCTGCTGGGCCCGGTGGCCCGCGACGGCGCCGACCTGGCCGAGCTGCTGCTGTCCCCGATCCGGCGGCCGCCGGCGCGGCTGTCCGCCGGGCTCGCCGTGTTCGGGATCAACGGGCTGCGGTCCGCGGCCGGCGTGGCCCGCCGGTTCGCCACCCCGGAGGCCCGCGCCCTGTTCGCCGGCGCGGCCGCGCACGCCATGATGCCGCTGCGCGCGGTGCCCACCGGGGCGGTCGGGCTGATGCTCACCGCCCTGGCCCACACGACCGGCTGGCCGGTCGCCGAGGGCGGCAGCGCGCGGATTACCGGCGCCATGGCCGCGGCGGTGACCGCCGCCGGCGGCCGGATCGAGACCGGCCGCTGGGTCCGCTCCCTCCGCGAGCTTCCCGCGGCGCGCGCCGTGCTGCTCGACGTCGCCCCGCGCGGCTTCCTGTCGATGGCCGGCGAACGGCTGCCGGCCGGGTACCGGGCAGCACTGGGCCGGTTCCGTTATGGAGCAGGGGTTTTCAAGATCGATTACGCCCTGGCGGGCCCGGTGCCGTGGGCGAACGCCGACTGCCGCGCGGCCGGCACGCTGCACCTGGGCGGCACTTTCGCCGAGGTCGCGGCCGCGGAGGCGGAAGTGGCCGCCGGGCGGCACCCGGAGGCACCGTACGTGCTGGTCACCCAGGCGGGCGTGGTGGATCCCAGCCGGGCCCCGGCCGGGCGGGACACCCTGTGGGCCTACTGCCACGTGCCCGCCGGGTCCACGGTGGACATGACGTCCCGGGTCGAGGCACAGATCGAGCGGTTCGCCCCCGGGTTCCGCGACCTGGTGCTGGCCCGGCACGCCCGGACCGCCGCCGGCGAGGAGGCGGCCAACCCGAACTATGTCGGCGGGGACATCGCCGCCGGGATGCAGACCGTGTGGCAGACGGTGTTCCGCCCGGTGCCCCGGTGGAACCCGTACCGCACCCCGCTGCGCGGGGTGTACCTGTGCTCCTCGTCCACCCCGCCGCTGCCCGGCGTGCACGGCCGCTGCGGCGAGCTGGCTGCGCTGACCGCGCTGCGCGACGTGTTCGGGCTGCGGTCCGCTCCAGACCTGGGGCCGGCCCGGCCGAGCCCGGTGGCTGCGGCGTGACCGCCCGCGGTAGCCGGGAGCGGGCCGTGATCACCGCGGGGCTGACCCGGCGGCGGCCGTCGCCCCGGGCGTGGGCGGTCACGCTGGCCGTGCTGGTACTGGCCACGCTGATCGGCACGGTAGTGGCGCCGACGGGGCTTCCGCAGTCGTTCTGGGCCCTGCTGGGCGGTCTGGGGATCCTGCTGATGCTGATGGTCACGGCCGTGGTCGGCCTGCTGGTCGCCTGGCACCAGCCGGCCAACGCGATCGGCTGGCTGCTCCTGGCATCGGCCCTGCTCTACCCGGTGGGGCTGAACGCGACCGCGTACGCACAGCTTTACGGCTCGCTGGGCTCTTGGGGCCGGGACGCGGCGCCGCTGGCCTTCCTGCTCTCGCCGTTGGGGATCGCTCCCGTGGCCCTGTTCCCGCTGGTCATCCTGCTGTTCCCGGACGGGCGGCTGCCCTCGCGGCGGTGGCGCGCCCTGGTGTGGGCGGCCCTGGGGGCCGGTGCGGCGGCGGTCGTGCTGCAGGACGTGGAGACGGCCGGGGCGGCGGTGCGGGGCCAATTCCGGATCACCGCGGGGGGCACGCTGCCCGCGCAGCGCTGGATGCCGCCCGGGGTGTCAGGAACGATCCAGGGGATGGTCGCGGTCACCCTGGTCGTCGTATGGCTGGCCGCCATCGGCCGCCAGGTGGCGAGCTGGCGCCGGTCCTCCGGGGACCGGCGCCAGCAGCTCAAGTGGCTGGCCAGCGGGGGCGTGGTGTTCGGGGCGGCGGTGGGGGTGACGTTCACCACCAACTCCGCGCTGTGGGAGCTGGGAGCGCTGGCCTTCGCCGCCATCCCGCTGTCCATCGGGATGGCCATCCTGCGGTACCGGTTGTATGACATTGACCGGCTGATTTCCCGGACGCTGGGGTATGCGCTGGTGACGGGGTTGCTGGTCGGGGTGTATGCGGGGCTGGTGCTGCTGGCCACGCAGGTGCTGGGGTTCTCCTCGACGTGGGCGGTGGCGGCCTCGACGCTGGCCGCGGCGGCGTTGTTCAGCCCGGTGCGGCGGCGGGTGCAGCGGGTGGTGGACCGGCGGTTCAACCGGGCCCGGTACAACGCGGACGCCGCCGTGGCCGCGTTCGCAGACCGGCTGCGGGACGCCGTCGACCTGGACGCCATCGGCGCGGACCTGGCCAGCGCGGCACGCACGGCCCTGGAACCGGCCCACCTGTCGGTGTGGCTGTCTGGCGGTGCCCGGTGACCGCGATCATGCCCGCAGCGAGCCGGCCGCGGCTGGCGTCGCCGGTGACCGGCGCGGTCCTGGGGGCCGTCGTGCTGGCGGTCATGGTGGCCCAGATCCCGCTGGCCCGGCTCGCCCACCAGGGGCTGGGCGCCGCGGGCGGCTCGCTGCCGATCCCGTTCACCGCGGCCTACGGCATCGTCGGCGTGGTCGTCGCGGTGCGCAGGCCGGCCAACCCGCTGGGCTGGCTGCTGCTGGCCACGGCGGCCTGCCTGACCGTCAGCGAGGCGGCCAGCTTCTACACGGTGGCCGACTACCGGCTGCATGGCGGCGCGCTGCCGCTCGGCTGGCTCGCAGTCCTGCTGCAGCCGGGATGGGCTCCGGGGATCGTGCTGATCGGGCTGGTCGTGCTGCTGTTCCCGGACGGTCACCTGCCGTCCCGGCGGTGGCGCTGGGTCATCATGCCCTACGCGTTGCTGGGCATGGCCTGGCTGGCCGGGGCCTACGTGCTGTCGCTGGCGGCCCTGGCCGGGCATCACGTCCACGTGGACAGCGGCGGCAACCTGCTGATCCTGGATCAGCCCACCGGCCGTGCGGTCTGGTGGGGCCACATAAACGCGCTGTTCTTCCCGGTTCAGCTCATCACCGTCCTGGCCGCGCTGGCCAGCCAGGCCCTCAGCCTGCGGCGGGCCACCGGCGAACGCCGCCAGCAGCTCAAGTGGCTGCTGGCCGGCGCGGCGGGCTGCGTGGCGGGCGGCGCACTCACCGCCTTCCTCAACGGGAGGCACGGCCTGCTCGGATTGATCGGTTCGCTGGCGGCGCTCGGCCTGCTCGCCCTGCCGCTCGGGATCGGGGTCGGCATCCTGAAATACCGGCTGTTCGACATTGACCGGCTGATTTCCCGGACGCTGGGGTATGCGCTGGTGACGGGGTTGCTGGTGGGGGTGTATGCGGGGCTGGTGCTGCTGGCCACGCAGGTGCTGCGGTTTTCCTCGACGTGGGCGGTGGCGGCGGCCACGCTGGCCGCGGCGGCGTTGTTCAGCCCGGTGCGGCGGCGGGTGCAGCGGGTGGTGGACCGGCGGTTCAACCGGGCCCGGTACGACGCCGACGCCGCGGTCACCGCGTTCGCGGCCCGGCTGAAGGACGCGGTGAACCTGGACGCGGTAGGGGCTGACCTAGTCAGCGTGACCCAGCGGGCACTGGAACCGGCCCATGTCGGACTGTGGCTGCCCGGCGGGCCCCGGTGACCGCCACCGGGGCCGCTCCCGGCCGGCGCCGGACCCCACTGGTGGCCGCCGCCGTCCTGGGCGGCCTGGTGCTCGTCTCGGCCGCCGCCCAGGTGCCCTTCTCCCGGCTGGCCCATCAGAGCCTGCTCACCGGCGGGGGCTCGCTGCCGTCCCCGTTCACCCTGGCCTACGGGGCGGTGGGCTTCCTGGTGGCCTGGCGGAAGCCGGGCAATCCGCTCGGCTGGCTGCTGCTCGCCGTGGCCGCCTTCGGCTCGGTCAGCGAGGCAGCGAGTTTCTACACCGTCGCCGACTACCGGCTGCACGGCGGAGGGCTACCGCTCGGCTGGGTCGCGGTACTGGCCCAGCCGGGCTGGGCGCCCAGCATCGTGCTGCTCGGGCTGATCATCTTGTTGTTCCCGGACGGCCAGGTGCCCTCGCGGCGCTGGCGCTGGCTGGCCGGGGTGTACCTCATGGTCGGCACCGTGTGGCTGACCGCTGCCTTCGTCCTCTCGGGCCGCCAGATCGCCGCTCACCACATCCGGGTGGACTCCGGTGGGAACCTGCTCGTCCTGGGCACCTCAAGCGCGGCCTCATCCTGGTGGGTCGTGCTGCAGAACCTGGCCACGGTGGCATTCGTGGTGAGCTCGATGGCCTCGCTGGCCGCACAGGCGGCCAGCTACCGGCGGTCGTCCGGCGAGCGCCGCCAGCAGCTCAAGTGGCTGCTGGCCGGGGCCGCGGGCGGCCTGGCCGGCCTGCTGCTCACGTTCAGCTCGGCCGGCGATCACGGCCCGGTGCGAATCGTGGAGGCGCTGGTCGCCGCCACCGGGGTGCTGGCCCTGCCGGTGTGCATGGGCGTGGCGATCCTGCGGTACCGGTTGTATGCCATTGACCGGCTGATTTCCCGGACGCTGGGGTATGCGCTGGTGACGGGGTTGCTGGTCGGGGTGTATGCGGGGCTGGTGCTGCTGGCCACGCAGGTGCTGCGGTTCTCCTCGACGTGGGCGGTGGCGGCCTCCACGCTGGTGGCGGCGGCGCTGTTCTCACCGGTCCGGCGCCGGGTGCAGCGGATGGTGGACCGGCGGTTCAACCGGGCCCGCTACGATGCCGACCAGACCGTGGCAGCGTTCGCGGACCGGCTGCGGGACGCGGTCGATCTGGGAGCGGTCCGGGATGACCTGGCCGCGACGGCGCAGGCCGCCCTGCAGCCGGCCGCGGTGTCGGTGTGGGTCAGGGAGACCACGTGGGGCACGGGGGCCAGGTCGTGACCAGGGGCCAGGTGGCCGGCCCGGGCCGGCCCATGTCGCCGGCCGGCGGCTGGCCTCGCCGGCCACCGCCGTCGTCCTGGCCGGGGTGATCCTGGCCCTGCTCGCCGCCACGATCCCGCTGGCGGCCCTGGCCCGCCTGCCCATGAGCTCGGGCGTCAGCGAGCTAATCTTCATGCCAGTGTTCGGGGTGCTGGGCTTCGTGCTGGCCTGGCGGAAGCCGGGCAACCCGATCGGCTGGCTGCTGCTCGGCGCGGTCGGCTTCCTGGCGCTGAGCGGGGCGGCCGGCGCCTACGCCGTGGCCGACTACCGGCTGCGGCACGGCGGACTGCCGCTCGGCTGGATCGCGGTGCTGCTCCAGCCGGGCTGGGCCCCGGCCATCGCGATGTTCGGGCTGTGCGTGCTGCTGTTCCCGGATGGGAGGCTGCCCAGCCCCCGCTGGCGCTGGGCGCTGTGGGCCTACCTGGCCGTCGCCGGGCTGTGGATCGCGGGCACCCTGGTCATCTCGGCGCAGGTCATCATCGGCCACCATATCCGGGTGGATTCCGGGGGGAACCTGCTCGTCATCGACCACCCGGCCGGCTCTGCGGCGTGGTGGGGGGCGGTCCAGACCGTGTTCTTCCCGCTGCTCGGCGCGTGCTGGCTCGCGTCCGTGGCCGGCCAGGCGATCAGCTACCGGCGGTCTTCGGGAGAGCGCCGTCAGCAGCTGAAATGGCTGGTGGGAGGATCAGCCGTCGCCGTGGCCGGCGGCCTGGCGGCCGTTCCCTTCTCCAACAGCCCGGATCACGCGCTTCAGGTCATCGGCAGCGCCGGCCTGGTGGCTGTGGTGGCGCTGCCGCTGAGCATGGGTGTGGCGATCCTGCGGTACCGGTTGTATGCCATTGACCGGCTGATTTCCCGGACGCTGGGGTATGCGCTGGTGACGGGGTTGCTGGTGGGGGTGTATGCGGGGCTGGTGCTGCTGGCCACGCAGGTGCTGCGGTTTTCCTCGACGTGGGCGGTGGCGGCGGCCACGCTGGCCGCGGCGGCGTTGTTCAGCCCGGTGCGGCGGCGGGTGCAGCGGGTGGTGGACCGGCGGTTCAACCGGGCCCGCTACGACGCGGACGCCGCGGTGGCCGCGTTCGCGGACCGGCTGCGGGACGCGGTGGACCTGGACATGGTCCGGGCCGAAGTGCTGGCCGCGGCCGGCGCGGCGCTCGAGCCCGGGCATATGTCCGTGTGGCTGGGGAAGGGGCGCGGATGAGCGGGGCCCCCGATGCGGGCCGGTTCCGCCTGGCCTCGCCACGGAACGCGGCGCTGCTCGGCGCGCTGGTGCTGGTCCTGACCGGCGCCCTGCCTGTGGTAGGCGTGCTCCTGCACACCAGCACTGCGTCGCTGACAGCGGCGGTCAGCATCGTGGCGGTGACCCTGGCGGTCGCTGCGGTGGGCCTGGTGGTGGCCTGGCACCAGCCCGGTAACTCGATCGGCTGGCTGCTGCTGGCCGCGTCGGCCTGGCTACCGCTCACCATCGTCGCGTCCGGTTACGCCGTGTACGCCTACCACCTCGGTCACCGCGGCATCCCGGGGCTCGCCCCGCTGGCGGTGTTCGTCGACCAGCAGTTCACCCTGGTCATCGTCGTCTTCCCGCTGGTGACGCTGCTGTTCCCGGACGGGCGGCTGCCCTCGGCGCGGTGGCGGCCGGTGCTGTGGGCCTACCTGGTGCTGTGCCTGAGCCTCCCGGTCAGCACGGCCGTGGCCATCGCATCCGCCAGTCACCTTCGCGTGCTGGCCGATGGCAGCCTGGCCGCCGCGGACAACCCGCCGTCCTGGACCGCGCTGGTCTTCTTCGGTGCCGTCGCGCTGGCCTGGCTCGGCGCCTTCGGTCATCAGGCGGCAAGCTGGCGACGTTCCGCGGGAGAGCGCCGCCAGCAGCTGAAGTGGCTGATCAGTGGCACGGTGGTGTGCGCGGTCCTGGGCATCTGGGCGCTGGCTACCAACTCGGTCATCTGGGAAGTAGCGATCCTCGGCCTCATCGCGCTGCCCGCCAGCATGGGCGTGGCCATCCTGCGGTACCGGCTGTATGACATTGACCGGCTGATTTCGCGGACGCTGGGGTATGCGCTGGTGACGGGGTTGCTGGTCGGGGTGTATGCCGGGCTGGTGCTGCTGGCCACCCAGGTGCTGCGGTTCTCCTCGAACTGGGCGGTGGCGGCCTCGACCCTGGTGGCGGCGGCGTTGTTCTCCCCGGTGCGGCGGCGGGTGCAGCGGGTGGTGGACCGGCGGTTCAACCGGGCCCGCTACGACGCCGACGCCGCGGTGGCCGCGTTCGCGGACCGGCTGCGGGACGCGGTGGACCTGGACACCGTCGGGGCCGAACTGCTGGCCGCGGCCGGCGCGGCGCTGGAGCCCGGGCAGGCGACCATCTGGCTGGCGGGTGGCCGGACGGGTGAGCGTTCCAGTGCCTTCGGCCTGCCCGCCCCGTAGCGCGCCAGGGCCGCCGGCCAGCACGGGACGGGGGCCTGCCCGGCGGGCCGGTCAGCGGAGCGCGGTGAGCAGGTTCTTGTCCCAGACCAGCACCCGGTACGCGCCGACTCGGTAGGTGCGCGCGGGGCGGCCGAAGGTGGCCAGCACCTGGCGGGCGCTGGTGAAGCCCTGGTAGCCGGGCACGCCCCGGAACAGCACGACGAAGGTGGCCCGGCTGCGCCGCGGGTCATACCAGGCCGTATTCGATTCCCACCGGCCCTGGGCGACCCGCCCCCCGGATGTCGTCACCGGCCAGATCCGCACCTGGCCGCCGCTGGCCAGCGTGACCACGTTGGCTTCCCAGTAACCGGACAGCCCGGTCCGCAGGTGCCGGGCCGCCAGCCATGAGGTGAGCTGCTGGTCCTGCGCCGGCGCCGGCGGCCGGCTGATCTCGCGGCCCAGGCCGGCCAGGTAGCCGGCCGCCACGATGGCCAGGACGGGTAGCAGCCAGGCCGCCTTCAGCCGCCCGCCCAGCGGGCGGGCGGTCAGCAGCCACCCGGCCACCAGGCGCCCCGCCAGCGCGGCGGCCAGCGGCAGCACCGCGCCGATCTCCCGGGTGCTGGTGATCCGCCCCGCCTGGGTGCTGACCACGTAGGCGGCCAGGTTGATCAGCACGCCGCTGACCAGCAGCTGGGTCACCCGGTCGGCATCCCGCGGGAACCGCCGGACGGCCAGCCAGACCCCCCAGGCTGCGAGCAGCACCCCGGCCAGGTGCAGGACGAGGATGGCGGTGCCCGCATTCAGCGGGTGATGGAGGAAGTCGGCGCCGCCGAGCAGCAGCAGCCCTTCCCCGGCGATGCGCAGGTGATGCAGCAGGATTGTGCCGTTCGCGGCCAGCCGGGTAACCGGCGGCGGCGTGTAGAACCCGCCGAGGGCGTGGATGAGGCGCAGCGCCAGCACCGACGCCGCGCCCCCGGCCAGGGCGGCGGCCCCGAGGGCCAGGTCATAACGCTGCGCCCGCAGCGGCTGGTGGTCCGCGACCACGGCCCGGCCGGCCCGGGCCGCGGACACCAGGGCCAGCGGCAGCACCCCGATGTACAGCGCCAGCGGATCCGCCACCGCGGCCCAGCCGAGCAGCAGCCCGGCGAGCAGCGGGACGGACCAGTGCCGCCGGGCCCGGTCCAGGATCAGCCAGGTCACCATGACCGGCACCGACGTGCCGATGTGGTCGGGTGAGGAGACCAGGATGTTCACCCCGGCGCCAAGCTGCGGCGCGAGCATGATCCCGGCCGCCAGGAAGACCCGGAGCAGGGCCTCCCGGCCGGTGGCGGTCCCCTTGGCCAGCAGCGCGGCCAGCAGCACCGCCAGTGTGTAGGTCATCGCCGCGGCCACGTGCACCACGTTGGCGTGCAGCCCGCGGATCAGTTCCACCAGCATGTACTGCGGCAGTTCGGTGGTGTAGAAGGAGACGTCGGAGAGCCGCCAGCCCCGCAGCAGCAGGTTGCCGTGCAGCATGTCCCAGGCCTGCAGGGCCTGGCCGGCGCCGTCGGAGTTGACCGCCCGGGTCCGGGCCAGCAGCAGGTAGCAGCCGAACGCGGCCAGCGCCCCGGCCGCCCACGCCGCGGCCGGGCCGGGCCATGACCGCCGGGAGCGCCACCTGCCCGGCGCCGGGCGGGACTCCCGCCGGGCCGCCGCGGCCGCCGCGGGTGGCGGTGCGGCCGCCGCGGGTGGCGGTGCGGTGCCGCTGCCTGCCTCGGGGAATGCTGTGTCGCCTGGGCTCACCGGCCTATCAGATCATGAGGCCGCCACGGCGGCGCGCTGGCACACCATGCTGGTGACCGCCGGTAACGCGGCTTGCGGCGCGGCGCCCGCCGGTGTCGTGTTTACTGGTAGCGGCGCCCCGGTTCCTTCCGGGACCGCTGCGCCGGCTGTTCCGCCCGCCCAGCCGGGCGGGCTGGTGGGCGAGCTGGCTGGCGGGCGGGCCTCCGGCCCGGCTCCGTGGTTAATCGCGGACCATCCGATGGTCATATATTTACCGCCACAGCGATGTGGCAATTCCGGTGGCGCTAGGGTAGGCGGGCCGGGTAAAAGGACAGGCCAACAACCTCGAAGACCAGGTGTGCGGTGACACTTATCCGTAACGAATCCTTCCAGCGTGATGTCGTGATCATCGGTGGCGGCGGCCACGTAGGGCTGCCGCTGGCGATCGCGTTCGCCGACCGCGGGGCGAAGGTCGCGATCTATGACGTCGACCCCGTCGCCGTGCAGCACGTCAACGCCGGCCAGATGCCATTCGAGGAGCCGGGCGCGGCCCCGGTGCTCAAGCGCGTGGTCGCCGGGGAGCAGCTGAGCGCCTCGACCGATCCCGCCATCGTGGGCAGCGCGCAGCATGTCGTCGTGGTCATCGGCACCCCGGTCGACGAGCACCTGAACCCTGACCAGCAGGCCATCCCGCGCGCCCTGCAGGTCTGCGCCAAGTACCTCCGGGACGGCCAGCTGCTCATCCTGCGCAGCACCGTGTACCCGGGGGTGACCGCCCTCGTCGAGAAGATGATCAACCGGCTCGGTTGCGCCATCGACGTCGCCTTCTGCCCGGAGCGGATCGCCGAGGGCAAGGCGATGACGGAGCTCTTCGAGCTGCCGCAGATCATCTCGGCGCGGACCGAGTCGGCGTTCGACCGGGCCGGTGACCTGTTCGGGCTGCTGACCGCCCGGCAGGTGCGGATGAGCCCGGAAGAGGCCGAGCTGGCCAAGCTGTTCACCAACGTCTGGCGCTACGTCAAGTTCGCCACCGCGAACCAGCTGTACATGATGGCCAACAGCCGCGGGCTGGACTTCGAGCGGATCCGGCAGGGCCTGATGCTGGATTACCCGCGCGCGGCCGACTTGCCCGCCGCAGGCTTCGCCGCCGGGCCCTGCCTGCTCAAGGACACCATGCAGCTGGCCGCCTTCAACAACAACAACTTCGCCCTCGGGCACACCGCCATGGCCATCAACGAGGGCCTGCCGCTCTACCTGGTGGACCGGCTCAAGCAGCGGTATGACCTGGGCTCGATGGCGGTCGGCGTCCTGGGCATGGCCTTCAAGGGCGGCTCAGACGACATCCGGTCCAGCCTGGCCTACAAGCTCAAGCGGATCCTCGCGTTCGAGACCGACACGGTGTACTGCACCGATCCGTACGTCACGGTCGATGACTCGCTGCTGCCGCTGGACGACGTGATCGCGAAGTCGGACCTGCTGATCATCGCCGCCCCGCACGCCGAGTACGCCAGCCTGCGTACCGACAAGCCCATCGTGGATATCTGGAACATTCAGGGCGCGGGGGTCCTTGTCTGATGCTCCGCGGCCGTGCCGCGGGCCCGGGTCCAGCCGCCGCGGGTTTAGTCCGCCAGGCCATGATCAGCGATCCGGGTGCCACCCGTGTCTCCATCGTGATGCCCGCCTACCAGGAAGGCAAGAGCATCACCCCGGTGCTGGAGCGCCTCTTCGAGGCGGTCTCCCTGCCGTGCGAGGTGCTGGTTGTGGTGGACGACCCGGCCGACACCACCTGCCCCGTCGTGCAGCGCCTGGCCAAGGCCGAGCCCCGGCTGCGCTGCCTGTTCAACACCTACGGGCGGGGGCCGGCGAACGCGATCAGGTTCGGCATCGACCACGCCACGGCGCCGGTGGCCGTGGTCACCATGGCGGACGGCTGCGATGACGTGCGGCAGGTTGACGACCTGGTCCGGCTGGTGGACCGGGGCGTGGCCGTGGCGGCCGCCTCCCGGTACATGGCCGGCGGCCAGCAGGTGGGCGGCCCGCTGCTCAAGGGGCTCATGTCCGCGGCCGCCGGGCGAAGCCTGCGGCTGCTGGCCCGGGTCGGGACCAGGGACGCCACCAACTCGTTCAAGGCCTACTCGACCGCGTTCGTGCGGGCGGTCGGCATCGATAGCCGGGACGGCTTCGAGATCGGCATCGAGCTCACCGCCAAGGCGCGGCGGCTCCGGCTGCCGATCGCCGAGATTCCCACCATCTGGCTGGACCGCCAGGACGGCATGTCAAACTTTCAGGTGGCGGGCTGGCTGCCGAAATACCTGCGCTGGTACCGCTTCGCCTTCGGCCCGCAGCTCACCCTGGACCAGCTCAAGGCGCTCGCCCAATCGACCGACAACCCGGAGCAGACACCGTGACGACGCAGAAGGTCCTGGTCAGCGGATCCGCAGGATTCATCGGCGGCTACCTCGTGGAGGAACTGCTGCGCTGCGGCTACCACGTGGTGGGCCTCGACAACTTCTCCAAGTACGGCAAGGTGGCCAAGTCCTACGACGACCACCCGGGTTACACCCTGGTCGAGGGGGACGCCCAGGACGCCGGGCTGATGACCCGCCTGCTCTCCGACTGCGACCACTTCGTGGCCGGGGCCGCCATGATCGGCGGGATCTCCTACTTCCACACCTACGCCTACGACCTGCTCGCCACCAACGAGCGGATCATCGCCGCGTCCTGCGACGCGGCCATCGCGGCGCACCGCGCCGGACGGCTGAAGAAGGTCACCTACGTCTCGTCCTCCATGGTGTTCGAGTTGACCGGCTCGTGGCCCTCGTATGAGGGGCAGGAACGCGAGGTGCCGCCGCCGCTGTCGTCGTACGGGTTCCAGAAGCTGGCCGTGGAGTACTTCGCCCGGGCGGCCAACGACCAGTACCAGCTCCCGTACACGATCGTGCGGCCGTTCAACTGCGTCGGCATCGGGGAGAGCCGGGCCCGCGGGGATGAGAAGATCCTGTCCGGGAACGTCCAGCTGGCCATGAGTCACGTGGTGCCCGACCTGGTGCAGAAGGTCCTCAAGGGGCAGGACCCGGTGCATCTGCTCGGCGACGGCAGCCAGGTGCGGCACTACACCTACGGCGGTGACCTCGCCCGCGGCATCGTCGACACGCTGGAGCATCCCGGGGCGCTGAACGAGGACTTCAACCTGTCCACCGCGGAATCCACCACCGTCCAGGAACTGGCCGAGGTGATCTGGGCGAAGATCAAGGGCCCCGGCGTGCCGCTGCGCGTGGTGCATGACGACCCGTTCACCCATGACGTGCAGCGCCGCGTGCCGGCCACCGAGAAGGCGAAGCGGGTCCTCGGGTTCGAGGCGACGACCTCGCTCTCGGTCATGCTCGATGAGGTCATCCCGTGGATCCGGCAGGCCATCGAGGCCGGCACCCTCTGACCGGCCCGGGTTGGCGCTCAGCCCAGGTCGCGGCGGATGAGCAGCATCGCGGCGTCGTCGTCCAGGGCGTGCCCGACGTGGCTGAGTACCTCATGCTGCAGCTGGCCGAGCACCTGCTCCGGGTCCTGGCCGCTGCTCAGCGCCTGGCAATGGGATAGCGGGAAGAACTCGCCGAGCTTGTCCCGGGCCTCACTGACGCCATCGGTGTACAGCAGGAGCTGGTCTCCCGGGCTGAACGCGAGCGTGGCCACCTCACGGGGAAAGCGGGCCAGGTGCGCCAGGCCGAGCGGCAGGCCGGGCACGGCCGGCTCGACGAAGGCGCCCATGCCCCCGGCGATCAGGAGCGGCGGGGGATGACCGCAGCTCAGCAGCTGGACCTTGGACCCGTCCGGGGCCACCTGGACCAGCAGCGCCGTCACGAATTGCTCGGCGTTCAGCTGGCGGCCGAGGCGCAGCTCGATCCGCTCCGCGATTCGCTGCAGGTCCGCCGTATCGTACGCGACCTCGCGGAAAGCGCTGAGCACGATCGCCGCCGTCTTGACCGCGATCAGGCCCTTGCCCTGGACGTCGCCTACGATGATCCGGCAGCCGTCCAGCGTGTTCACCACCCCGTACAGGTCACCGCCGATCTGTGCCCGCGACGTGGCCGACATGTAGCGCACGGCCAACCGGACCGGGCCGAGCTGATGCGGGACCGGCCCGAGCAGCACCTGCTGGGCCACCTCGGCGATAGCCCTGACCTCGGCGAGTTCCTTCTCCCGGCGCTGCCGGACGGTGGTGGCGATCACCGCGGCCACGGTCACCCCGACGACCGCGGCCGAGTCGCGCGCGTAATCACCCCAGCTGCTGATGACCTGGTCGGCGGCAAGCGCCGCGCATACCAGCAGGGCGACCACCCCGGCGGTCAGCGTCTTGCGCAGCCCGCCGGATACCGCGGCGAACGCGGGGCCGACGGCCAGCAGCGGTAGCACCCCGGCTTCCGGGCCGGCCATCACCGCGGCGATGGCCACCCCGCCGATGATCAGGAATGGCAGCATGTCCAGGCCGCGCTGCACGGCGGCCCGGCGGGCAGCGCCCGTCTCGGCCGACGTGACCTGGCCAGCCTTGCCCCGGGTAGCCGGGACGGGCCGGTGCACTCTGAACAACCCCGTCGTACCCCGAAAAATCGCTGTTCCCCCGAACACCGCGACACCCGCCCCCCGGCAGATGCTGCGATAGCGCACAAATGCTATCAGTCGTGACATCTCGTGTCCGGCACGTCGGCGGACCGGGTGCGGAACAAGGCCTTCAATCACGCTTTGTAACCCTCAGGTCACCTGAATGATACGATGCCGCCCGGTCTGGCTCTTCTGTGGGGGCACCCCACTTGATGGCACTCCATGGTTGTGATGGTCATGCACATCCGGCTGCACCATACTTCCGTTGATCTAGGGGTTCTGCGGGGCCGGGGGCGGGGTGCCAGATGTCATGAATCGGCCTTTCCCAGCATCTTGCCGCATCGCCTGCGGGCGCCTTAATCGGGGCAGCTTCCAACGCTATCGACCATATTCACTCAGGCCCGATCATTACCTGCGGGTCTCCGCTGCGCGCTGGAACCCCGTGGCGGGGCACCTGGCCGGCTGGCGACGGCGCCCGCCACCGCGGCCACGGCCATCACCGTCCGCGGGACCAGCGCCGGCCGGACGTCCGGCGGGATCTGGGCGATCAGCGGGGGTGGCCTCGTCCAGGAGGTAGAACCGGTAGGTCCCGGCGGCCAGTTCCCGCTTGATGTGCTCCCAGCCCTCGCGGGCGTCGGCGGCATGGTCCGCCTCGGTGCCGTGCTTGCGGATCCAGGACCAGCCCGCGCGCATCGTGTGCCAGGTGACCGGGCCGCCCTGGCCGGTGCTGGCGTGGACCTCGCCGAGCGCCCGCAGGGCCAGGCCGAACGCGGCCGTGGACTTCCCCTTCATCTCGCCGGTGTGCGCGATGAGCAGCGGCCGGTCCGCCGCTGCCGGGTTGTCAGGCCATCGCCGGGCACCGCCACCGCCTGATTCTGCGCCATCCCCAGAACCCCTGCCGGGGTAGCGACTGACGCGGTGAGTTGTGACCGCTTCAGCGGTCACAACTCACCGCGCAGGCGGACGGCGTCAGCGGCCGACGGTGATGGCGTCGGTGATGGAATTGAACTCTTCCGGGGTGAGCTCGAGGCTCGCGGCCGCGATGTTGTCCGCCACGTGCTCGGGCGACCCGGAGCCGGGGATCGGCATGATCTGCGGGGAGTGGGCCAGCAGCCAGGCCAGCGCGATCTGCCGCTCGCTGACGCCGAGCCGCTTCGCGGCGCTGAGCACCGGCACGATCCGGTCGGTCTCCTGGATCGGCGCCCACGGCAGGAACGCGAGGCTTTCCTGGCCGCACAGGTCCACGACCGGCTCGGAGGACCGGTCACTCACGTTGTAGCGGTTCTGCACCGAAACCACGGGGACGATCCGCTGGGCCTCCTGGACCTGCTCGGCGGAGAAGTTGGACACCCCGATGTGCCGGACCTTGCCCGCGTCCTTCAACTCGGCCAGGGCGCCGATGGAATCGGCCAGGGGCACATTGGGGTCGGGCGCGTGGAACTGGTAGAGCGGGATCTGCTCGAGCCTCAGCCTCCGCAGGCTGCCCTCGCATGCCTCGCGCAGGTGCTCCGGCCGGCCATCCCGGTCCCAGCGGTTCGGCCCGGGGCGCACCAGGCCGCCCTTGGTCGCGATGACCAGGTCCGCGGGGTAGGGGTACAGGGTCTCGGCGATCAGGATCTCGCTGACCTCCGGGCCGTAGGAGTCGGCGGTGTCGATGAAGTTGACGTCCAGTTCCAGCGCCCGGCGCAGCGCCGCCTTGGCCTGGTCCCGGTCCGGCGGGTCGCCCCAGATGCCCGGTCCGGTGATCCGCATGGCGCCATAGCCCATCCGGTTCACCGTGAGGTCGCCGCCAATGTCGATGGTGCCGGCCGCCGTGGCCGTCGGTTGGCTGGTCATGACATCCTCCTCGCCGTTTGCTCCAGCTTTCCAGCCGCCGCCGGCCGGGCCGCAGCGGGGTGACCGTTGTCCGGTAGGCCCACGCTGACCAGGACGTTCCATTGGCAGTTACTTAGGGTAAGCAGATAGTGATCGTCAGTAATTGGACGTGGCTGCGCGGAGATGAGGCGGGATGGCTGAGGCCGGGGTTTGCCCGCCGGGCCAGGCGGACATCGCTGTGCTGGCCCGGGTCCCCGGGATCGCCCTGTCTGCCTACCCGCCCGAGCACGTGGCCCGGTCGGTGCCCGCGAACCTGCGGGCCGCCGTCCGCTGGGAATGCCGGGACCTGGTCCGTGATCCAGCCCCGGCCGGGCTGTTCGACCTCGTGCTGTGCCGCAACGTCGCCATCTACCTGGCGGCGGGAGCGCAGCACGCCCCGCACGCCTACCGGAAAGAGGCTGCATGCGGGGCAGCCTGACGGCCCGGGCCGCCGCCGCCGTGGCCTTGCTGGCCGTGCTGATCATCGGCGGGTTCCTCCTGGTGATCGACGGAATCCAGCGGCTGGACAGCGCCCAGACCAGCAGTGACCGGGCGCTGGCGGTGGTGTCGGCCGGGAGCACGCTGGAGAACACCGTGCTGGATATGCAGTCGGGCGTGCGCGGGTTCGTGGACACCGGAGACCGGGCCGGGCTGCAGGACTTCCGGAAGGCCGTCACGGACTACCCGGGGCAGGCGCGGACGCTGGGCCTGCTGACCAGGGCGCAGCCAGCACTACACGCCCAGGTGGCAGCGATCAGCGCGGCCATCGCCGGGTACGTTCGCGGCTGGGCCACGCCGGTGACCCGCCTCGGCCAGTCCAACCGGGCCGCGGCGGAGCGCGCCCTGGCAGCGGGCACCGGCCGCAGGCTGGTCAACGGGATCCGGCAGCGGCTCACCCGGCTGAACCGGGCCCAGCTGACGATGCAGGCGGGCCAGTGGGCCCGCGCGCGGCACACCGCCACGGTCACCCTGGTTCTCGGCGGCGCCGGGCTGGCGGCCTGCCTGCTGGTCCTGGCCGGGTTCGTCGTCTCGGCCCAGCTGGCCATCGGCCGCCCGGTGCGCAGGCTGCAGGGCGCGGCACGGCGGGTCCGCGAGGGCGACCTGGCGGCGCGGGTGCCGGCGGGCGGCATCCGGGAGGTGGCCGAGCTGGGCGCCGCGTTCAATGCCATGGCGGAGGAACTGGAGGCCGTGCGGAACGAGGTGGAGCAGCAGAACGCGGAGCTGCAGGGCCAGCAGGCCGAGCTGGCGAGCGCGCTCACCGAAGTGGAACAGCAGCGGGAGCGGGCTGAGGGGGCGCACCGGTTCGCCACTGAACTCGCCGCGCAGAGCGGGATGGAGGTCATCGCCGGGCTGGCGCTGCGCGAGATCGCCGACCGGGCCCACGCCGAGGTCGGCGCGCTCTACCTGCTGGACGAGCGTTCCGGCCTGATCACCTTGCGGGCGAACCGCGGGGCCAGGGCCGGGGACTTCGCTGCCGAGTTCACGGCCAGCGCCGGCCTGGCCGGGCGCGCGGTCACCGAGCAGCGCCCGGTGACCATCAGCTATCCGGGGACCTCGCTGCGGCTGCCCGGCCTCATCGGTGACCGTGAGGTGCGGCACGAGCTGCACCTGCCGCTGCTGCAGCGCGGACGGGCCATCGGGGTGCTCAGCCTCGGCCGGTCCCGCGACACGGAGTTCACCCCCCGGGAGACCGAGACCCTGGCCGAGTTCGCCCAGACCGCCAGCCTGGCCTGCGCGGAAGCCATGGTGCTGCGCCGGATGGAAGGGCTGGCCGGGGAGCTCCAGGTCGTGATGGACTCGACCGACGAGGGCATCTACCGGCGCGACCTGGCCGGGCGGATCACCTACATCAACCGGGCCGTGCTGGAGCAGACCGGCTACACGGCCGGCGAGCTGCTGGGCCGGGATGCCCACCACCTGCTGCACCGCACCCACCTGGACGGGACGGACTACCCGGCCGCCGAGTGCCCGTTTCAGCAGGTGATCGATGACCGGGCCGGCGCCCAGTTCAGCGGCGAGGTGTTCTGGCGCAAGGACAGCACGCCGTTTCCCATCGACTGCTCGGCCTACCCGTTCTTCGACGGCGACCAGGTCACCGGGATCGTGGTCACCTTCCGCGACATCAGCGAGCGGAAGATGGCGGACAGCCAGCTGGCCGCCCAGTACCAGGCGGCGCGGGTGCTGGCCGAGGCCGGGTCGCTGGGCGAGGTGCTGCCCCGCCTGCTCGCGATCTACTGTGAACAGCTCGGCTGGCGGGTCTGCGCGGTGTGGGCCATGGACGACGACGGTGACCTGCTGCGCTGCCAGACCGCGGTGGG
Source organism: uncultured Actinomycetes bacterium (assembly GCA_963829725.1). Taxonomy (GTDB): domain Bacteria; phylum Actinomycetota; class Actinomycetes; order Streptosporangiales; family Streptosporangiaceae; genus RYN-230. Next base: position 191,791 of record CAWHJW010000012.1, read on the forward strand.
CCGCCCTGGGACCGAGGAGCAGGTGTCCCTGCTGGACCACGCCACCCTGGCGGCCGGGCACGGGACGGTCGGCCGGGCGTGGCAAGAGGGTGAGCCGGTGCACGAGATTGGCCCGGCCGGACGGTCATCGGCCGGCCCGGACGGGGCCACGGACGGTGAGCTGGCCGTGCCGTTCCGCCGGAACGGCCAGGTGGTGCGGGTGGTCCAGCTGCTGGGCCCGGCGCTCCTGGTGACTGACGGGATGATCACCACCATCCAGACGATCGGCGCCCAGGTGGCCCAGTTCACCGAGCGGAAGGAGACAGAGGCGGCGGCGGCGCTGATGAAGGACCAGTTCGTGGCGACCGTCTCGCATGAGCTGCGGACACCGCTGGCGGCCATGGACGGCTGGCTGCACATCCTGCTGGAGGGCGAGCCCGGCCCGCTCACCGACGACCAGCGGCGTTTCCTGGGCACGGTGAAGCGGAACAGTGACCGGCTGATGCGCCTGGTCGGCGACCTGCTGCTGATCGGGCAGATGGACGCAGGCCGGTTCAGCCTGGACCTCGGTGAGGTGGACATCGCCGAGCTGGTCGGGGAGACGGTGGCCCTGTTCTCCGGGCCGGCCTCGGAGAAGGGCATCGAGCTGACCGCTAGCAGCGGCCCGACCGCCACGGTGCACGGGGACCGGCTGCGGCTCGGCCAGTTGCTGAGCAACCTCGTATCCAACGCCATCAAGTTCACTCCGGAGAACGGAACGGTCCAGTTGCGGGTCACGGGGCGGGGCGAGCGGTGCCTGATCGAGGTGACCGACAGCGGCGTCGGGATCCCGGCCGGGGAGCGCGCTCACCTGTTCGAGCGGTTCTACCGGGCGTCCACCGCGGCCGGCACGGCCGGGACCGGGCTCGGGCTCGCGATCAGCAAGGCCATCGCGGAGGGGCATGGCGGGACGATCCGGGTGGCCGACGCCGAGGCCGGCGGCACCCGGTTCGTGGTGGAACTCCCGGTCACCGCACGGGCGGAGGCAACGCTGTGACGCAGACCATCCTGGTCGCCGACGATGAGCAGGACATCCGTGAGCTGGTCGCCTACCGGCTGAGCCGGTCCGGCTTCAGCGTGGTCGAGGCGGGTGACGGCGAGGAGGCGCTCCGGCTCGCCGCCGCGCAGCCGCTGGACATGGCGGTGCTCGACGTGATGATGCCAGGGCTCAACGGCTACCAGGTCACCGAGCGGCTGCGCGGAAGGCCGGCCACCCAGCAGCTGCCGGTCCTGCTGATGAGTGCCAGCGTGCAGGACTCGGACATCTCGCGCGGCTTCGAGGCCGGCGCCGACGATTACCTCACCAAGCCGTTCCACCCCGATGAGCTGGTGGCCCGGGTCCGGGCTGTGCTGGCCCGCCACTGAGCGCGACCTCGACCGCGGCGCGCCGTCCGCCCAGATCAGGGTGCCCTGCTCGTGCGCGGCCGCGGTGCCGCCGGTCACCGGCCGACCGCGGGCACCCCGGCCAGCAGCAACTGCCAGCGGCCGGGCGGGCCCCCCAACCGAAGCCCGGATCATGTCCCGGTCCCGCGACACGGTGAGGGCGGCGGGCTGGCGCCGCGGGTCGGCCACCGGGACGGTGACCGTCCGGGCCGCCCCCTCGGGGAGCCGGTACACCTGGAGGGTCACCCCGTCGGCGTAGTTGTAGTCCGGCCGGTCCGCCACGGCCCCGACCGGGATCACCGCGCCGGGCCGGGCCAGCACCGGGACGCTCATGAAGCCGTGCCGCTCGGCGTGCCAGCGCGGCCCGGTGACCTCCGCGCTGGTCAGCAGGTGCGTCCAGGTGCCCTCCGGCACGTAGTAGGCGACCTCGCCGGCCGCGTCGAAGCCGGGCATGCCCAGGGACAGCCCGCCGCGCAGGGTCTCGCCCATGCCCGCGAAGGTGCACTCCGAGTCGCCGCTCCAGTGCACCGGGAACTGCTGTGACCCGGTGGTGGCGGAGCGCGCGAAGACGATCGCCCCGCCCTCGCCGCGGTGCTGGCGGAGCAGTTCGAAGACGGTCTTGTTGTAGAGGCAGGTGTGGTAGTTGTGCATCCGCTCCGGGTCCGAGCCATCGAAGTAGGTCACGTCGCTGGGGGTCCGCTCGCCGAAGTCGGACTTGAAGCAGACCACCCCCGCATCGAGCAGCGCGGCCAGCTTGCTGGCGTACCAGTCCCGCGCGTCCGGATTGGTGAAGTCGGCGACCGCCATCCCCGGCTGCCACCGGTCCCACCGCCAGACATCGCCGCTAGGCCGCCGGAGCAGGTAGCCCTTGGCCATCCCCTGGGCGAACAGCGGCGAGCGCTGGGCGATGTAGGGATTGATCCAGACGCAGATCCTCAGCCCGCGCGCTTTCAGCCGCTGCAGCATGCCCCGGGGTCGGGGGAACGTCCGCGAGTCCCACCCGAAGTCGCACCAGTTGAACTCGCGCAGCCAGAAAGTGTCGAAGTGGAAGACGCGCAGTGGCAGGTCGCGCTAGGCCATGCCCGACACGAAGCTGTAGACCGTGGCCTCGTCGTAGGAGGTGGTGAAGGAACTGGACAGCCACCGCCCGAACGACCAGGGCGGCAGCCGGGCCGGGCGCCGGTCAGCGCGGTGTACTTGCGCAGGATCTCCTTGGGTGAGGGCCCGTAGATGACGAAGTACTGCATGGACTGGCCCTCGACGCTGAACTGCACCCGGGACACGGCCTCGGCGGCCACCTCGAACGAGACCCGGCCCGGGTGGTTCACGAACACCCCGTACCCGGCGTTGGTCAGGAAGAAGGGCACGTTCTTGTAGGCCCGCTCGCTGGACGTGCCGCCGTCCGCGTTCCAGATGTCCACCGACTGGCCGTTCTTGACCAGCGGGGCGAAGCGCTCGCCCAGCCCGTACACGAAGTGATCGGTGGCCAGGTCGAGTTGCTCGCGGATGCAGTGCCGCCCGTCATCGGTGTCGATGATCGCCATCGCCTTGACCGCGCTGCCGGTGAGCCGCCGCCGCCGGCCAGGAAGTCCACCGACCATGGGCCGTCCCGGCCGGCCCGGGCGGTCAGCGTGCCCGAGGTGAAGGACGCCGCGGCCGCGGTGCAGCACGAGGCGGGCTCGGCGGCCTCGCCGCCCTCGCCGGGCAGCAACTGGAACTGCGGCTCCCGCGGGATCCCGCCCGCGAAGTGGGTGATCCCGACCCCGGCGACATCAGCCAGCGGGGAGGTGAAGGAAAGCGTGACGGCGGGCCCGGTGAGCAGGTCCCCGCGGTGCCGGATACGTCTCGTCGGCGCGTAGACCACCAGGGAGCCCGGCGTGGCGGTGGCGTCGAGGACCTCGGCCGGGTGCCGGGCGTGCACCCCGGGTCGCATCAGCCAGAAGCCGTCACTGAACTTCATGGAGCGGGTCTGCCTTTCGGTGCGGCGGGCGGGCTGCCTCGGGTGTCGAAGCGCTTCAACGCTGGGTGAGAGTCATGGCTGCCTCCGTTCCTGGTGTCCGTGCCCGGCCGGCCCGGGCGGCCGCCTAGCCGTGCCGGGGGTGGCTGCTGGCCCGCACGGTGAGCCGGGGCGGCAGCAACGTGACGCCCGGCACCTGCTCGCCGCTCAGCTTCGCCATCAGCAGCGCCACCGCCTGGCCGCCGATCTCCTCAGCCGGGATGGCGATGGAGGTGAGCGGCGGCGCGGCCCGCTCGGCCTGCTCGTCCGGGCACAGCGCCAGCACCGACAGGTCCTCGCCCACCCGCCGCCCGGCCGCGCGGAGCTCATCCAGCAGCGGGCCGAGCGCGGGCTCGTTGTGCACCGCGAGGCCGTCCAGGCGGGGGCGCTGCGCCAGCAGCCTGCGCACCGTGCCGCGCACCGTGGCGGGCGCCGGGTCGCACGGCCAGGTGACCGGCCGCAGCCCGCAGCCGCGGGTAGCCCGCTCGAAGCCGGCCTGGGTGCGCTGGGCGAAGCCGGTGCCGCGCCGGTACACCTCAGGCGGCGCGCCGATCAGCGCGACGTCCCGGCAGCCCAGCTGCGCGAGGTGATTCGCGGACGCTTTCCCGGCCGCCTCGAAATCCAGGTCTATGCAGGTCAGATCGGCGCGGCGGGCCGGGATGCCGATCAGCACGGCAGGCAGCGGCAGTGACCGGAGCACCGGCAGCCGCACGTCGTGCCACTCCACATCCATCACGATGACCGCATCCACCAGCGCGGATGCGGCGACCCGCTGCAACCCCTCGACGCCTTCGTCCTGGGTCAGCAGCAGCACGTCGTGGTCGAAGCGCCGCGCCGTGGTCACCACCGACATGGCGAAACGCATGAGCACCGGGACGTAGATGCCCGACCGCAGCGGCACCACCAGGGCGATGACGTTCGACCGGTGGCTGGCCAGCGCCCGCGCGCCCGCGTGCGGCTGGTAGCCCAGCGCCGCGACGGCATCCAGGACGCGCCGCCGGGTCGGCTCGGAGATCGATCGCTTGCCGCTGAGCACATAGGAGACGGTGCTCGGCGAGACGTCCGCCTGCCGTGCGACGTCAGAGATCCTGGCCAAGGCCCCGTCCATGGATTCGAAGCGCTTCGATGGCAGGGATGCTAGACCTCTGGTGCGGCCCGCACAAGCCCCGCGCCGCGGCGCGGGGCTCGTGCGCGGCGCGGCGCGCGGATCAGCCGCGGGCCAGCTGCTCCACGCGCGCGTGCAGGTGCGGCAGGTATTCCTCGGACTCCGGCTTCATCAGCACGCTGCGCAGGATGCGGGCCGCGGGCGCGTCCACGCCGACCCCGGGATGGCGCACGGCGAACGCGCCCGCGCCGGCCCGGAGCGTGCTCAGGAAGACCGGGTCGGGGCCGGTCATCCCGTTCCGCAGCACCCGCTCGGAGGCGGCGTCGATGCGGGACAGGGTGACCGGCTCGGTGACCGGGAAGTAGCTGACGATGTCCAGTTCTGGCGGCTGGTAGAGGCTGAGGTCCGCGGAGGCGCCGATCAGGTCCGCCCAGTCCAGCGCGGACCGCCGCCCGGCGGCGAGCACCTGGCCGAGCCCGTCCCGGGTGGGCGGCAGCACCTGGAAGGTGAGCCACAGCGCGGCTGCCGACGCGCCGGCCCGGGAGCACTCCAGGCTGATCTCGCCCAGGTGCAGCTCGGCCGAGGTGAAGTAGGTGTATGGCGAGTCATGCACGTAGAAGCGGCCCACCCCGGGGTCGCGGAACAGCACCGCGCCGCAGCCGTAGGGCTGGAGCCCGTGCTTGTGCGGATCGACGACCACCGAGTCGCACGAGGCGATGGCCCGCCACGGCGCCTCGGGCAGCCCGGCCTGGCCGCCCGCCCCGGCGAGCAGGGTGAAAAACCCGCCGTAGGCTGCGTCCACGTGGATCCGTACCCCGTAGCGCTCCCGGAGCGGGAGCGCCTCGTGCACCGGGTCCACCGCGCCCAGCCCGGTGCTGCCGGCGGTCAGCACCACGGTGCCGACCTGGCCGGTGCGGAGCAGGTCCTCCAGCGCGCCCAGGTCGATGCGCCCCCGGCTGTCGGCGGGCACCGGATGCCCCGGCACGCCGAGCAGGTGGCACATCCGGCCGTGCGTGTAGTGCGCCTCGGTGCTGTACGCGACACCGCGCCCCGGGTGCACTTCCCGCGCCACGAACAGGGCCTCCAGGTTGGCGATGGTGCCGCTGGTGGTCAGGTGGCCGAGGTGGGCCGCCTCCAGGCCGAACATCGTGGCCAGCTGCGCGGTCACCTCCCGTTCCATCCGCGCGGTGGCCGGGCCGCCGTCCAGCGCGTGGTTGTTCGGGTTGATGAGCATCGCGGTCAGGTAGCCGGCCACCGCCGCCGGGTGCGGCGGCTTGAGCATCTGGCCTGCGTAGCGCGGGTGGAAGAACGGGTAGTTCTCGGCCAGCCGCGCGGCGAACTCGGTGAACGCCGCGCCGAACCGCTCGTCGCTCACCGCCAGCGACGGGTGCGGGGAGACCGGGCCGAAGGCCGCCGCCCAGTCATCGATGGCGGCCACCGCGCGGCCGAGCCAGTACTCCAGGTTCACGGCTGGCGGCCCGGGTTGACGAGCTGGTAGAGGGCGTGATGCTGCCAGCGGCCGGCAATGCTCAGGTAGTCCGGGGCCACCCCGATGCGGGTGAAGCCGTTGCGCTCCAGCACCCGCTGCGACCTGACGTTGTACAGCAGGGTGCCCGCCTCGATCCGGTGCAGCGCCAGCCGCGCGAAGGCGATCGCGCAGGTCTCGCGCACCGCCGTGGTGGCCAGGCCGCGGCCGCCTGCGGTGGCGCTCAGCCAGTAGCCCATGTGACAGGACTGGAACGGCCCGCGCACGATCTCGTTCAGGGTGATGCGCCCCGCCACCTGGCCGGATTCGTCCAGGATGACGCACGGCAGGATGGACCCCTGCCGGAAGCGGGCCAGTGCGGACTGGACGGCGGCGCGCTGGCCCTCGTCGGTGAAGTAGTCCGTACCACGGGCGGGCTCCCAGGGAGCCAGGAACTCCCGGTTGTCCCGGACCAGCGTGGTCAGCGCCGGGACGTCATCGGGGGTGACCAGGCGGGTGGCGCTCACCGGCCCATTGTCTCAGCCCGGGGCAGCCGGCGGGGCGGGGCAGCCGGCGGGGCGGGGCAGCCGGCGGGGCGGGGCAGCCGGCGGGGCGGGCTGAGACCTGCGGGTGGCACCCGGCCATGATGGGAGGGCCGGCGGGAACGCCGCCGGTGACGAACACAGTGGCGAGGAGATTGCGCGGGTGAACGCGACACTGAAAGGGACCGTCGCGCTGGTGACCGGTGCGTCGAGCGGTATCGGGGCAGCCACGGCGGTGGCGCTGGCCGGGGAGGGCGCCGCGGTGGCGGTCGTGGCGCGGCGCCGGGACCGGCTGGACGCCCTCGCGGCCGGCCTGCGGGAGCAGGGCGGGACCGTGCTGGTGCTGGAGGCCGACATTACCGACGGGCAGCAGGCGGCCGGGGCCGTGCAGCGCACCGTGGACGAGTTTGGCCGCCTCGACACGCTCATCAGCAACGCCGGGGTCATGCTGCTCGGCCCAGCGGTCGGGGCACCGCTCTCGGAGTGGCAGCGGATGGTCGAGCTGAACGTGCTGGGCCTGCTCTACTGCGCGCACGCGGCCCTGCCGCACCTGCTGCACGCCGCCGGGGATGGTCCGCGGCAGGTCACCGACCTGGTGCACATCAGCTCGGTGGCGGGACGGGTGGCCCGCAACGGCAGCGGCGTCTACAACCTGACCAAGCACGGCGTCGGCGCGTTCAGCGAGTCGCTGCGCCAGGAACTGGCCACCCGCTACGTGCGGGTTTCCCTGGTGGAGCCGGGGGCGACGGCCACCGAGCTGGCCGGGCACAACCGGCCGGAGATCCTGGAGGGGATGCGCGGGCAGTTCGGCCAGCGGATGGAGGCCGAGGACATCGCGGACGCGATCCGCTACATCGTCACCCGGCCGCGGCACATGGCGGTGAATGAAATGCTGATCCGCCCCACCGAGCAGGAGCGCTAACCGGTGCGCGCCGGCCGGCTACGAGGGCCGGGCGGCCTCGGTGACGGCGGCGGCGATCGTCACCGGGCCGGGCGGGGCAGCCACCCCGGCGACCAGGACCGTGGGGGTGGCGCCCACGCCCGCGGCGACCGCCTGCGCGGTCACGTAGGGCGGCCAGTCCCGGTACGCCCCCTGGGCCAGGCAGTCAGCAAACCCGGTGCCGCCCAGCCCGGCGGCATCGCCGAGGGCAGCCAGCTCGGCGTCGGTGAGTCCCGGGCCGCCTTCCGGTGGCTGGTGGGTGAACAGCTCATGCATGTACTCGGCGAACCGGCCGAAGTCGGCGGCACACCCGGACGCCGCGGCGGCGCGGGTCGAGTAAGCCGTGGTGGACGCCGCATCCAGGAAGTTCATCGGGTGGTAGACGATGCTGGCCTGCCGTTTCCCGGCCAGCTGGGCCAGGGTCGGCCCGGCCGCCAGCTCGAACCGGCGGCAGTACGGGCACAGGAAATCGATGTAGGCGTCCACCCGCACTGGCCCGTCCCCGACGGCGATCCCGTCGCCCTCGGGTGTCGCGCCGGCGGGCACGCGGGCGGGGCTGATCGGCTCGGTCATGGCCGCTCCTGCGGGCTCTCGGTACGTGCTGGTCGTGGAGCCCGCTCCCCGTCCCGGCCAGGCTCACACCGTCAGGAAGGACGGACCCTCACGTGATGAGTTCGCGGCCGGATGCTCTGGTGGCCCTCGCGGCGGACCCGGCGGCGTCCGGGCTGATCCTCGACTTCGATGGTGTCCTGTCACCCATTGTCGCCGACCCCGCCAGCAGCGCGCTGCCGGCCGGGGCCGCGGCGAGCCTGGCCCGGCTGGCCGGCCCCCTGGGGCTGCTCGCAGTGCTGTCCGGCCGCCCCGCCGCGTTCCTGGCCGACCGCGTCCGGCTGCCGGGCGTGCTGCTGCTCGGGTCCTACGGCCTCGAGCGGATCCAGGACGGGGAACGGCACCTCGACCCGGCCGCGGAGCGCTGGCTGGAGCCGGTCCGCGCGGCCAGCGGTGAACTGGATGACCTGCTCGGCGGAGCGCCGGGGATCCGGGTGGAGCGCAAGTCGGTCTCGGTGGCGGTGCACTGGCGGCAGGCGCCGGACCAGGCCGCCGCCGCGGCGCAGGTGCGCCAGGTCACCGCCCGGGTCGCCGCTGCCACCGGGCTGCGGCTGGAGCCGGGCAAGCTGGTCGAGGAACTGCGCCCCCCGGTCGAACGTGGACAAGGGCTCCGCCGTCTCGGGCCTGCTGGCGGGGGCCGGGCTGAGGGCCGCCGCCTATGCGGGTGATGACCTCGGGGACATCCCGGCGCTGCGGGCGGTCCGTGACGCAGGCGGGTACGCCCTGGTGGTCAACCATGGGCCCGAGACCGACCCGCGGCTCCTCGAGCTGGCCGACCAGGCCTTCGCGGGCACCGGGGAGTTCGCGGCCTGGCTCGCCGGCCTGGCGGAGGCGGTGTCAGGCCCGGGAGAACGACTCCCGGGCTGGCACCGTGCTAACCCGGGGGGTTCGCCCCCGGGTTAGCGCGGCTCAGGTGCTGGCGGAGGTGGGCGAGGAACTCGGCTCCGTCCGGGCCGCTGGCCCATCGGGCGTGCTCGAGCAGGTAGCCCTCGTAGGCCAGCTCCGCGTTGCCGGGGGAGTCCACCACGGAGCCGAAGTACTCGACCTCCGACAGGGCGTACTCCACGTGCACCACCGGGAAGACCGCGGGCAGCGCGGCGGCCTCCGCGGCGGACAGCGGCCGGACCGCCTGGTAGCCGTCCAGCAGCGCACTGGCCCCGGCCAGATCGCCCTGGGCCCGGCCGGTTCCGCGCAGGTCCAGCCAGTCGACGGCGCTGCGCTCCAGGGCCGCCGCCAGGTCGTGCACGGCGTACGTGCGGTTCGCCAGCCCCACGTCGAACACCCCGGCGACATCGGCCTCCGGGTCGGCTGAGGTCCAGGTCAGGTTGGACGGGTGCCAGTCGCCGTGCCCCCACTGCGAGGCCAGCCCGGTGAGCAGCGGCGCCGCCCGGCGCAGCAGCGGGAGCACATCACGGGCCAGGTCGTCGCGCCAGGACCGGGCCGCCAGCGGACGGGCCAGCCCGGGCCGCTCGCCGAGCAGCCGGCGCACCGCGGCCAGCGGGTCAGCCGCGCCGAGCAGCCAGCCGCCGCTGAGCAGCACTCCGGGCGGCCGGGCCGGGCGCGGGAAGTCCGCCGCTGCGCGGTGCAGCCGGGCCAGCGCGGCGCCGGCCGCCCAGGCCTGCCCCAGGCTGCGGAACGGCGACCAGGACAGGGCATCCCGGTACAGGTCCAGGCCGGGTGCGACGCCGTGCACCTCGTAGACGAAATCACCATGCGCCGCGGTGGTGCCGCCGTCCTCGCTGCGCAGCACTGGGGGCACCGGGATGCCGCGGGACCGCAGGTGGTCCAGGAACTGGTGCTCGGTGGCGAGTTGCGCGGCGGTGCGCACCGCCGTGTGGTGCCGCTTGACGAAGACCCTGCCGGCGGGCCAGGTCACCAGGGCCGCCGCAGACATCGGCCGCGGGCTGTGCCAGGCCGGCCGCGCGGCCCCGGTGCCGGGCGGCCCGGCCTGCGGGTACCCGGCCAGTACCGCGGTCAGTTCCGCGCTGGTCAGCGGCGGCCAGTCCGGCTCGACCAGTTCCGTGCCCATGCCGTGCACCAGTCCGGCCGCCGTGCCCGGGGTCACCGCACCCTCCCTACGCCGGCATTACCCGGTCAGGTTCAGACGGTCGGTGGCGCGCGGCCCTGCTGGCCAGCCACCCTCTCAGCCCGGTCGGCCCGAGCTCCCGTGTCCTTGTGGCCCGATGCTACCTGCGCGCGGGCTCAGCCAGCCCGTCACCGTGCTCCAGGATCTCCGCCGCGCCGCGGACCACGCAGCGCAGCGGGTCCTCGACGACCAGCACCGGGATGTCGGTGGCCGCCTCGATCCGGCTGGCCAGGCCCGGCAGCAGCGCCCCGCCGCCGGCCAGCCGGATCTTGCCCCGGACCACGTCCCCGGCGAGGTTGGGCGGGATGTCGGACAGCATCTCCTGGACGGAGTCCACCATGGCCGTCACGATGTGCTGCAAGGCCCGGGCGACCATCCCGGCCGGCACGTGCTCCACCCGGGGCGTGCGGCGGGCCGCGTCCACCCCGACGGTCTCCATCACGCTCGGCCCGTCGGTGGCCAGGCCAAGTGTGCACTTCAGGCTGCGGGCCGCGTTCCGCCCCAGCATCAGGCCCAGTTCGCTCTTGACCGTGCTGGCGATCGCGTCGTCCATCGCGTTGCCGCCCATGCGCAGCGACTGGGCGCGGACGATCTGCCCGCCGGCCACCACCGCCGCCTCGGTGGTGCCGCCGCCCACGTCCACGATGAAGACGCCGGATCCTGCGGCCAGGTCGAAGCCCGCCCCCGCGGCCGCGGCCACCGGCTCGTCCACCAGCTGCACGGTGCACCGGGGCCGTACCGCGCCGACCGCGGCCGCCAGCGAGCGGCGTTCCACCCAGGTGGCCCCGCCCGGCACGCAGACCACCGCCGCGGTGCGCAGCAGGCCGCGGCGCAGCTGTGACCGGCGCAGGAAGCCCTGCAGCATCGCCGTCGCCGCTTCCAGGTCGGCGATGACGCCGTCCCGCAGCGGGTGCACCACCTCGACGCCTTGCGGCTCCTTGCCGGCCAGCACGTCGGCGGCTTCGCCCACGGCGGCTACCCGGCCGGTGGACCGGTCCAGCGCGATCGCCGACGGCTCGTCGATGACCAGCCCGCGGCCGGAGATGCTCACGAGCGTATTCACCGTGCCGAGGTCGATTGCCACCCCTGACCGCAACCGCATCATTGCGCCCCTTGCCCCGAGACCGTCAGGATTCCTCAGTATTGTGACCCCATGTCCGGGGCGGACGGTTTCGAGGTTATCGATCCGGTGCGTTAGTCGTGCGTGAAGCCCCAGTTGAGGATCTTGGTCGCGTCGCTGAAGCTCACTGACATCGTGGTCGGCGAGCTGTGCAGCACGACCCCGATCAGCGTGACGCCGTCCCGGCGCGCCTCGAAGAGCAGGCAGTCGCCGGCCGCCGGGGTGTTCCCGGTCTTGATCCCGATGACGCCTGGGTAGCTGCCCAGCAGCAGGTTGGTGTTGTGCCAGGTGTAGGCGTGATGCAGCGGGCAGGCCGGGATGCGGTCGGTCTGCTGGTCCACGATGGCCCGGAACACCGCGGACTGCATCGCGTCCCGGCCCAGGGCGAGCAGGTTGGCCGGGGTGGAGTAGGTGGACCGCGCGGTCGGCCAGGGCAGCCCGTCGAAGTTCGAGAAATGGGTGCGCCAGAGGCCCAGCCGGGCGGCCTCCGCGTTCATCTTGGCGATGAACGCGGTCTGGCCCGGCCCGTAGGCCTGGGCCAGCGCATAGGCGGCGTCGCAGCCGGATGGCAGCAGCAGGGCCTCGAGGAGGGCGTGCGCGGTGAGCCGGTCACCCGGGATCAGGCCGGCGTTGCTGGCGCCCCACGTGCGCACGTAGGCTCGGACCCCGGCCGGGATGGTGATCCGCTGGCTGAGATGCCCGGCCGTGATGACCACCAGGGCGGTCATCACCTTGGTGATGCTGGCCATGGGGCGTTCAACGTTGGGCTCACGGCCCCACAGCATCCGGCCGGTGCCCGCGTCCTCCAGCGCGGCGCCCTTGGCCTGCACCCCGCTGGGATGCGCGGGCGCGACCGGCGATGCGGTCGCGGTGGCGGTCGTCACCGGGGTGGCGGTCGGCGTGGCGGTCACCGGTCCCGCCGGCCGCGCCGCGGTTGCCGCCTGGACCGCCACTGGTGTCAGGGTCAGGCCTCCGGCCAGGACGATCGCGCTGACTCGGGCAGGCAGGCGCATGACTCCCCCGTCACGGTAGGCGGTAACCCCGGCAGCCTGTCAGGCGGCCGCCGCCCCGGGCAAGCGGAATGCAGATCAGGGACGGGCGGGCCGGGATGCCTGCCGGACCCGGTAGGCGGCCACATTGGTCCGGTTCGCGCACGCGGTCCCGCAGAACCGCCGGGACCGGTTCTTGGACAGGTCAACGTGCACGTTGTCGCAGTCCGGCGCAGCGCACCGCCGCAGCCGGTCCAGCTGCCGGGCCCGGATGACGTCGGTGAAGGCCATCGCCGCTTCCACCGCCATCCGGTCGGCCAGCGGCGCCTCGGGGGGCGTCGCATGCAGGTGATAGTCCCAGCCGTCGTGCTTCACCAGCTGGGGCAGCGCGCGGGCCTCCCGGAGCAGGGTGTTGACCAGGTCCGCAGCCTCGTCCTCGGTCATCGACCACAGCCGCTCCAGCCGCGGCCGCAGCCCGCGGACGGCGTCCAGCTCCGCCTGGTCATGGGTGCGGGACCCGCTCCACCGCCAGGCAGCGACGAATGCGTCCAGCGCCGGGGTGCTGGCCAGCCGGTCGGCCTCGCCCCGGCCGGTGTTGACCAGCGCCGCCGCCGCCGTCAGGGCAACCTCGGTGTCATGGGCAAAGAGCACCTTGACTCCTTTCGGGCCGGCCCGCTACCGTCACTGGCGTAATCCTTTTTACCACTTACCCGGCCGCAGGGCCAGCTCGATCACCGACTGGAGCACGGCTGTGCCTGCCGCCCGCCCGCGCGCTCGCACCGGCCAGGGTGCCGGCCTCGGCCTGGCCGTGCTGTCCGCGGCCACGTTCGGTACCTCGGGCACATTCGCCTCGTCGCTGATCGGCGCCGGGTGGAGCCCGGCCGCGGCAGTGGGAAGCCGGATCGCCCTGTCGGCCGTGCTGCTCACCATCCCCGCCCTGATGCAGTTGCGCGGCCGGTGGGGACGGCTGCGGCAGCACGCGGTCCCGTCCGCCGCCTACGGCCTGATCGCGGTGGCCGGCTGCCAGCTGTGCTACTTCAACGCCGTGCAGCGGATGCCGGTCGGTGTCGCGCTGCTGCTGGAGTACCTCGGCGCGGTGCTGGTGGTCGGCTGGCTCTGGCTGCGGCACGGCCAGCGGCCCAGGCGGCTCACCGTGCTCGGCACGGCCCTGGCCATCACCGGACTGGCCCTGGTGCTGAACCTGGGCGGGCCGGCCCGGATCAACCCGGTGGGCGTGGTGTGGGGGCTGCTCGCCGCGGTCGGGCTGGCCATTTACTTCCTGCTGTCCGCAGGCACCTCGGCCCGCCCCGTCGCACGGGAGCCGCTGCCCCCGATCGTCATGGCCTGGGCCGGGATGTGCGTCGGCGCGGCCGCGCTCGGGCTGCTCGGCTGGGCCGGCCTGCTGCCGATGACGGCGTCGGCCGGGCCGGTGACGTTCCTGCGTTACCAGGTCAGCTGGCTGGTCCCGGTGACCGGGCTGGCCCTGGTCGCCGCGGTCATCGCCTACGTGGCCGGCATCGGCGCGGCCCGCCGGCTGGGGGCTAAGCTGGCGTCGTTCATTGGCATGGCCGAGGTGCTGTTCGCCATCCTGTTCGCCTGGCTGCTGCTCGGCCAGCTGCCCTCGGTGATCCAGTTCGCGGGCGGCGCGTTGATCCTGGCCGGGGTCACCGGGGTGCGGCTGGACGAGCTGCGCAGCCCGCCGGCGCCGGCCCGGGCCGCCAGTGCCCGCCCGGGCCGCGCGCTGGACGGGGGCGTGCTGGACGGGGGCGTGCCGGACGGGGGCGTGCCGGACGGGGGCGTGCCGGACGGGGGCGTGCCGGACGGGGACGTGCCGGACGGGGACGTCCGCGGCGGCAGCGCCCCGGACGGCGGCGGGCTGGGCGGGGGCCGCCAGGCGGAAGCGTTGCGTTAAGTATCTAAAGGCGGCCGGCCTGGCAGGAACTCCAGGTCGAGGCGGTCCAGCCGGTCCTGGCCGGCGATCAGCCCGATCTACGTGATCTTCCCGCCGGCCATGGTGAAGGCGACCGCTGCCTCGTCGGCGCGGAACTCCACGTCCGGGTCGAGCAGCGCCGCGAAGTCGCCGTCCCGGGCGCTTACGGCTTCAGGCCCACGCCGCCGTAGTTGGACAGCTCACTGGTGCGCCCCAGATCCGCGGCGCCAGGCCGCCACCGGTGCAGTTGCACCAGGCCCGGCGGCACCGGCCGGCCGAAGTCCAGGGAGCGGGCCGCCCTCCAGGAGGATCCTGCCGGTGTCGCGCAGATCCCCGTCGATGTAGTTGGTCGCGCCTTCGGGGCTGCTGGTGAGCAGGGCACGGGCGTGCGCGAGGACGATCGGGTCGTTGTCCACGTACACCACCCGCGACTCGGCTGCCATGCGCTGGGCCACCTCGTGGGTGTTGTTGGCCGAGGGCAGGCCGGTGCCGATGTCGAGGAACTGCCGGATACCCGCCTCGGTCACCAGGTAGTGCACCGCCCGGCCGAGGAACGCCCGCTGGGCCCGGACGCTGACCGTGATGCCCGGGAAGGCGGCCCGCACCTTCTCGGCCGCCTCGCGGTCGGCCTCGTAGTTGCCCTTGCCGCCCAGCCAGAAGTTGCACACACGGGCAATGTGCGGGACGTTCGTGTCCAGCGAGGCGACCACGCCGCCTGGCTCCAGGCCACCATCAGCGGCCCGCCTTCCCGGAAGTGAATGTGCTACCGGTCAGTTCTACCTGACTCGCTGCGGGCCGCCCGCGCCGATCCCGTTGTTAGGCGGGGATACCTCGTGTGGGCCGGCGTGAGGCCGGGAGAAGCGCAGCACGCCGTCGTTGATCCGGCCGTAGCGGAGGGTCAGCACATCGTGGGCGTAGCTCATGCCGAGCCGCCACGGCGCCCGCGACCCGGCCCGCGGGAACTGGTCGATGGACCGGAGCACGTAGCCGGCCGAGAAGTCGAGCAAGGGCCGCTCGGTGATGCCCGGGTCGTCGTTGACCGGGACGCACGTGTCGTACCCGCGGGAGTCCAGGTAGCCCAGCAGCCGGCAGGTGAACTCGCTGACCAGGTCCGCCTTCAGCGTCCAAGACGCATTGGTGTAGCCGATGGTGAACGCGAGGTTCGGCACGCCGCTCAGCATCATGCCCTTGTAGGCCATGGTCTCGGGCAGGGTGACCTCCCGGCCGTCCACGACCAGCTGCGCGCCGCCGAAGGCCAGCAGCCGCAGGCCGGTCGCGGTCACCACGATGTCGGCCGCCAGATCCTCTCCGGACTCCATCCGCAGCCCCCGCGGGGTGAACCGGTCGATCCGGCCGGTGACCACCGAGGCCCGCCCGGCCCGGATGGCCTTGAACAGGTCGCCGTCGGGGACGAGGCACAAGCGCTGGTCCCAGGGGTTGTACACCGGGTTGAAATGGGTGTCCACGTCGTACCCGGGTGGCAGCTGCCTGATGGCCATGGCGCGGATCCAGTTCCGGACCAGGCGGGGCCGGCGGCGGCTGAGCTGGTAGATCACCGTGGCGATGAGCACGTTCTTCCAGCGCGTGGGGGGGTAGGCGCGGCGGGCGCCGAGCATCGCGCGCAGTCGGCTGGCGATGGGGTCCTCGGCGGGCAGCGTCAGGATGTAGCTGGGGGAGCGCTGCACCATCGTCACGTGGCCAGCGGTGGCGGCCAGAGCCGGCACCAGGGTCACCGCGGTGGCACCGCTGCCGATCACGACGACGCGCTGGCCCGCGTAATCCAGGTCCGCGGGCCAATGCTGCGGGTGCACGACCTGGCCACGGAAGTCCCCGAGGCCGGCGAACTCCGGCCGGTAACCCTCGTCGTACCGGTAGTAGCCGCTGCACATGAGCAGGAAGCCGCAGGTGATCTCGGTCGTCCCGGCGCCGTGCGCGGCCAGCACCGTCCACCGCGCATCCCCGCTCGACCAGGAGGCGCGGGTCACCCGGTGCCCGAACCGGATGTGCCCGCCGATCCCTGCCTCGGCCGCCGTGTCGCGGACGTAGTCCAGGATCGCGGGCCCGTCGGCGATCGCCCGGGCCTGCGTCCACGGGCGGAACCGGTAGCCGAGCGTGTGCATGTCCGAGTCCGACCGCACGCCGGGGTAGCGGAACAGGTCCCAGGTACCGCCGATGGTGTCCCGGGCCTCCAGGATCGTGTAGCTCTTGCCGGGGAACGCGGACTGCAGATGGTGCGCGGCGCCGATCCCGGACAGCCCGGCCCCGACGATCAGGACGTCAACGTGCTCGGTCATCGGCGTGCCGCCGCCCGGCCGGCTATCGCCCTACGCTTCCGCGGCACCGGGGCCCCGGGTGGCGGCCAGCGCGTCGCGGATGTGCCCGTCGATCAGGCCCACCAGGACGGGCCAGGCGCCGCGGGGCAGGTCGTGGCCCATCCCGGGCATCGTCACCAGCCGGGCGGCGCTGATCGCCTGCGCCGTGGCGGCCCCGCCGGTCGGGTGGACCATCCGGTCGCGGTCACCGTGGATGACCAGCGTGGGCGCGGTCACCGCGCGCAGCTCGGCGGTCCGGTCGCCGGAGGCGAGGATGGCGGCGAGCTGGCGCTCGGAGCCGGCGTTGAACGGATCCCGGCTCCAGGCCTGCGTGGCCAGCGCGCGCACGGCCGCCGCGTCGAACGGGTACCCCGCCGAGCCGATGTGCGCGAAGATGCGGACCGCACCACCGACGTACTCAGCCTCGTTGCGCGGCCGCCGGGACAGCATGAGGCGCCAGGTCGACGGCGCCGGGCGCCCCACGCCCCGGGCGCCCGTGGTGGACATGACCGAGGTGAGCGACTGCACCCGCGCGGGGTAGCGGGCGGCGACGGTCTGAGCGATCATCCCGCCCATCGACACGCCGACCAGGTTGGCCGAGGGCAGGCCGAGCGCGTCGAGCAGCCCGGCGGTGTCCGCGGCCATGTCGGCCAGCTGGTACTGGCGCGGGTCCCAGCGCTTACGCAGCATGGCCAGCGGGCGCGGCGGCGGGAAGTCCAGGTGCGCCGACCGGCCGACGTCACGGTTGTCGAAGCGGGTGACGAGGTAACCGCGGCTGGTGAGCAGCTCGCAGAACTCGTCCGGCCAGCTGTGCAGCTGCATGCCGAGCCCGGCCACCAGCACCACCGGGATCCCGGCCGGATCACCCAGCTGCTCGTAGGCGAGCGAGATGCCGCGCCCGACGTCCGCGGTCTTCTCGGTCATGCCGGCACCGCTACCGGTGCTGGCTGGTCCAAGCTCGCAGGGGTCACGGACGGTCCTCCAGATCACTGGTACGCACGTGTACCGGATAACGGTACGCCGGTGTACCATCCTGGGCAAGACCGTCCCGCGCCGGAGGGATAGCGTGACCATCGTGACCGCCGCGCAGCCCTCGGTGACCAGACCGCAGCCCTCGGTGGCCGCCGGTGTGGCGGAGGGGCCTGCCGAGTTCCGGCGGCGGCTGCTGGGCGGCATGGCCGCGGCCATCCGGGAGCGTGGTTTCCGCGAGTCCACGGTGGCCGACGTCGTCCGGCATGCCCGCACCTCGCGGCGGACCTTCTATGAGCACTTCTCCAGCAAGCAGGCGTGCTTCATCGCCCTGCTGCAGGAAGCCAACGCGGAGATGGTGCGCCGGGTCGCCGCCGCGGTCAACCCGCAGGCACCCTGGGACGCCCAGGTGCGCCAGGCGATCGAGGCCTGGATCGCCTGCGCGCAGTCCGACCCGGCTATCACGCTGAGCTGGATCCGGGAGATCTCGTCGCTCGGTGACGCCGCCCGGCAGGTGCAGCGCGAGTTGCTCGAGGCGTTCGTCGTGCTGGTCCAGCGGCTCACCGATACCCCGGAACTGCGGGCCGCGGGAATCGTGCCGCCGCCCCGGCCGTTCGCGGTCATGCTGCTCGGCGGGCTGCGCGAGCTCATCGCCACGACCGTCGAGGATGGCGGCGACATCGGGGACATCGCCGAGGCCGCCGTCCAGGCCACCCGGGCGATGCTCGGCCCGCGGGGCTGAGGCGCGCCTTGTATCAGGGCACCGGGAAGGGGCTCTTCGAAGTTAACCTGGGTGGCGTGGCGGCCTGCTGACGGAGCGTAGCGACTAGGCAGGTCTGGCGTGTCGCTGCATGAGAGTGCCCGCGGCTTTCAAGATCATGGTTCTTTCCAGGGAAACATGATCAGCAGAGAGCTGCGGGCACGTGTGTCAGGATATGGCGTCGCGGCTGTTCGCGCTGGAGGGCGCGGAGGTCGCGGAGGTTGATGAGGAGCCCGGCGGCGGCCGGACGGTGTGGCTGGTGACGGCGGACCCGGCCGCGCGGGCATGCCCGGCCTGCGGGACGGCATCGGCGCATGTCAGGGAGCGGGTGGTGACGCGGCCGGCTGATATCGGCTTTGGCCGGGACCGGGTCAGCCCGGAGCGAGAGCCTGAACAGGCTCGCGAAACTGGAAGCCCGGATGGCCTACTCGTTCCGCAACCCCGCCAACCAGCGCCGCCGGGTCCGGATCGCCTGCACCCGGGGTGCCCGGCGATCCCGGGCCGCCACACCGCGGCGATCACGTCAGGTAACCGGACGGCAACCAGACCCCGGTTAACTTCGAAGAGCCCGGGAAGGGGGCGGCGAGCCGCGGCCTGCGGGCCGGCCGAGCCGGATACCGTCGCGTCATCGTGCTTCCCAGTCGATGTGGTAGCCGTAAAGCTGCCTGGAGTGCTTGCTGTTCGCGATGAGCTTGAGGATGTGCGGCAGCATCGCATCGCGGAAGACGCGGCTGGCCCCGGTGGCCGCCTTGCTGTTGTTGACGCGCGCGGCTTGCCTGATGATCTGCTGCACTCGCGGGCGGCGGGAGCGCTCGAAGGCCGCGAAGGCCTGACCGGGGCCGGGGAGATCGCGCAGGTCCTTGGCCAGCTGCACCCCGTCTTCGATGGAGAGCGAGGCCCCCTGCCCGGAGCTGGGCGACGGCGCGTGGGCGGCGTCGCCGATCACGATCATCCGGCCGGCGTGCCAGCGGGGCAGGTGAGCAAGGGTGTGGACCGGGCTTGCCCTCAATTCGTGCGTAGTGGCCTCGATAAGGCGCTTCGCCGGGCCGAAGTCGTCAGCAAACAGGCCGGTGAGCCGCCGCTTCCATGCGCCGGTGCCGATGTGCGCGAGGGAGCCGCGGGCAGGCTCGTCGGGCCAGGGCACGTTGGCAAACCACCACACCTCACCGTCGGGGGCGAGGGCATAGCCGAAGAACGCCCGTTTGCCGAAGATCATGTGGTAGGTGCCAGGATCGGCCGCTACCGGCATCCCCCGGACGAAGCCTCCCAGGTTGATGAGTCCCGCATAGGCCGGCGCGGGGGCGCTGGGGTCGATGATCCCGCGCACGGTGGAGTGGATCCCGTCGCAGCCGATCATGATGTCGGCGGTGGCGTCGCTGCCGTCGCCGAAACTCGCCTGTACTCTGCCGTCCATGTGGCGGGCTGCGGCGAGCCGCTTTCCGTACTCGACCTGGATCCCGCGGCTCCCGGCAGCGTCTCGCATGGCCCGGTACAGGTCGGCCCTCTTCAGGGTGTAGCCCGTGGTGCCGTCCTCCAGGGTCAGGCTCACCTCGGCCGCCCCGAGTGGCTTACCGGTGCCGCTCCACAGCAGCGTGGCGGTGGTCGGGAAGCCGGCGGACGTCGCCGGGTCGTGCGCGCCCAGGGTGCGCAGCGCATCAACTCCGTTCGTCGCCAGGGTGAGAAAGCTCCCGGCCCCCGCGGCCGAGCCTGGGTGCTGCTCGTAGACAACGGAGTCGATGCCCGCCTTCTGCAGCGCCATCGCCACGGCGGGTCCCGCGATGCCAGACCCGATGACCAGGGCTGTGCGTGGCCGAGTCATGATGTGCCTCCCGTCGTCCGCTGGGCCGGGCGCGCAGTGGGACAGGCTGAGCCCGGCCCCTGGCCCGCCGCCGGGCCCGCGGCGCGGGCGGGAACCGTGCCGACAGTGTCACTCAACCGTCTGAGTGATGTCAATCAAATGAGTGACACAGTTACTCAGGAATTTGAAAATCGTGCTGCCCCGGCTAGCATGAGGCGGTGAGCACGCCGGACGCCGCGCCTACCCAGGTGCCGCGGCGCGCGCGCCGGGCACCAGATCCCGGTGAGCGCCTGCGGGACTACACGCGCACCCGCCAGCGGATCCTCGACGCCGCGCTCGCCGAGTTCGCCGACAAGGGTTACGCCGGGGCGCGGGTACGCGAGATCGCCCAGCGGGCGGGCGTGAACACCCAGCTGATCTCCTACTACTTCGGTGGCAAGGAGGGCCTCTACAACGAGCTGATGGCGACCTGGCATCGGCAGGAAGCCCTCATGGCGCAGCAGGACGCGTCCTTCGCCGACAGCATCGCGGGCTACCTGCGTGCCTTCGCGGTGCGCCCCGAGCTCCTGCGGATGTTCGCCTGGGAAGGACTTACCCGGCAGTCGGGCCCGCGCCCGCCAGACACCGGGCCCGGGCACGGCGAGGCGCCCGAGGTCACCGATATCCGCCGCCGCCAGGCGGCCGGCGAGATCGCGGCTGACCTTGATCCCGCATTCCTGCTCATCTTCCTGATGGGCGCTGCGATGGGGATGGTGACACTCCCCGAGCAGATCGAGCGGCTGTGCGGCGTCCGCGTCGATTCCGCGGAGTTCATCTCCAGGTCCGAGCGGCAACTGCGGCTGATCCTCGCCCATCTCGCCGGCCCGGCGCCCGCAGGCGCCAGAACCCGGCCGCCCGGCGAACCCGCAGGCGCCGGGGCTGGCAACGGGGACACAGACTAGCTAGGAAGCAGGGGCCCACAGAGGCGGCCGCGCCCCTGGCGGCATGCTCAGATATTGGACGCGTCGGGTGGGAGATCGGGTGGCGGCGGCGGGGATCCGCTCTCGCCAGCGGCACTGGGGCAGGAGAGGCCCAGCGTGTAGGCCGTCATCGACAGTGACCCGTAGGTGTAGCCGCCGACCAGGACCCCGGTATCCGGCGCATCGGCCGCTGCGGCCAGGCCGGCGAGGTACACGGCGGGGATGAAATGGTCAGGTGTCGGCGCCGCGCGGGGAAAGTCGCGGTGGGCGTCGAGTGCCACGAACCCGGCCGGGTCGGTCAGCATCCGGGCCTTGGCGTCTTCGTCGAAGCGCTGAGCCCAGTCATAGCCGCCGTCGGCCAGGCTCCAGTCCATGCCGCGCAGATTGTGCACGACGTTGCCGCTGGCGACGATGAGCACGCCCCGCTCTCGCAGCGGCGCCAGCTTGGCGCCCAGCTCAAGGTGGTAGTCCATGGGCTTGTCGGCGTTGATGCTGAGCTGGACGACCGGGATGGAGGCGTCCGGGAAGGCGTGCACCAGCACCGACCAGGTGCCGTGATCGATGCCCCAGCTGTCGATATCCGCACCTACCCAGGTGGGGTGAACCACGTCGCTGATCTCTGCGGCCAGCTCGGGTAGCCCGGGAGCGGGGTACTGCACCTCGAAGAGCGCCGGGGGGAATCCGTAGAAGTCGTGGATGGTCCGCGGCCGCGGCATTGCGGTGACGGCGGTGGCGTTGATGTACCAGTGCGCGCTGATGACCAGGACGGCGCGGGGGCGCGGCACCGCCTCGCCGAAGGCTTTCCATGCCGTGGTGTAGCGGTTGGTCTCGAGGGCGTTCATCGGGTTGTCGTGCCCGATGAACGCCGCCGGCATGCGGGCGTCCGGCGTTTTGCGGGTGTCGGCGTTCACGATCGCGGCCTTTCTCGAGGCGCGGTGCCGCCGCTCCGCCGATGGGGGCGGCGCCTCGTGCCCATGCAGCTCATCAGCCTAGTAGTGGCCGCTGTCCGCCTACTGCGCGGCCGCCTGCCGTGGGTGTGCGACACATTCGTAGGGGTCCCACATCTGTGCTGGTTATGATGGGAGTCTGGTTGTGACAGTCACAACCAGATATGGAGTGCCCATGTCCGAGCCGACGCTGCCGGAGCTGGAGGCCAAGCGGGACCGCTTGTTTGCGCTGCTGGCATCGCTGGGCGACTTCCGGCGCGGGTCGGTGAGCGAGAACTACCGCAAGTGCGGCAAGCCGAACTGCGCGTGCGCGGCCCCGGATCATCCCGGGCACGGGCCGAGGTTCCTGTGGACCCGGTCGGCGGGCCGGCGCAAGACGGCCGGCCGGCAGCTCGCGGCGGCGGAGGTGGCGAAGGTGCGCCGGGAGGTGGCCCGGCACGCGGAGTTCACGTCGGCCGTCGAGCAGGTCATCGAGGTGAACGAGAAGATCTGCGAGGCCAGGCCCGTGGCCGGCACGGACGCGCCCTCCGCGCCGGAGGGCGGAAAAGGGGGGCTCTTCAGCGCGCTCGCGGCGGAGAAGCCCGCCGGGATAGGCCGCCTGGCGGCGGAGGCGGCACGGTCGCTGGGCTGCGGCGATGACGCCCTGGGAGCGGCGGAGGCGGTGATCCGGGCCGGGATGCTGGCCGCAGGCTGCGGCATGCCCGGGCAGCTGCTGGCCGCCGACCCGGGCTACCGCGGCCCCCGGGTCCCGTGCGGGGCCGGGCACGAGGCGGAGTTCGTCTCCTACCGGGACAAGGTCACCGGCACCGTGCCCGGGCCGGTGACCCTCACGCGTGCCTGGTATCACTGCGCGGAATGCATGCATGGCCTCGCCCCCAGGGACGCCGGGCTCGGCGTCGCCGGCGCGTCGATGTCGCCCGGCCTGGCCGCGATGAACGACCTGGCCGCCGCAGCCGGCCCGTTCGCGGGAGCCGCACGGCTGCTGGAAGAGCTGGCCGGGATCCGGCTCACCGCCAGGCGGGCCGGGCGCGCCGCCGAGGCCAGCGGCGCCATCGTCGCGGAGGCAGGCCGGGAGCGCGCCCGGCTCATCGCCTCCCGGAAGCTGGTCCCGCTGCCGCCGTCCCCGCTGCCGGACAAGCTCTACGCCGTCATCGACGGCACCGGCGTCCCGATGACCGGCCGGGAGACCGCCGGGCGGCAGGGCAAGGGCGAGGACGGCCGCGCCCGCACCCGCGAGGTCAAGCCCGGCGTCTTCTTCACCCAGGACAAGCTCGACGAAGACGGCTACCCGGTTCCTCAACAACGCGCCACGCATGCGCTACCACTGGTTCCGCTCACGCGGCCTGTTCACCGGCTCCGGCGTCGTCGAGGCCAGCTGCAAGACCGTCGTCGCGCAAAGACTCAAGCAGGCAGGCATTGGACCGTCGCGGGAGCCGACGCCATCATCGCCCTGCGCTGCAAGGAAGCCAGCAGCCAGCGGGAAGCCATCTGCCACCACCGTCACAACCAGACAAGAGCAGCCTGACCAGCCCCCACCCGAAGATGATCTTGACTACCTACAAATCTGTCGCACACCCGCCTGCCGTCGCGGATGTGAGAAGTGGTGTCGTGCTGCCCGGCCGGCTGGGCTGGCGGCCCGCGGGGTTTCCCCGTGCTCCCCCTTCCGTCCATGATGGCCTGGACGAGTACCACGACCGGCCGGGAGGCGTTGGCAGCCTAGTGAACCTCAGGGAAATCCACGCGCTGGTACGGATCCGGCCACCGGAACTGCAGGCGGCACGCAGGCGGCTGGCCCGCTGTCACGACCTCGAGGACCTGCGGCGAGCCGGGCGGCGGCTCCTCCCGCGGCCGGTGTTCGACTACGTGGACGGCGCCGCGGACGAGGAACTGAGCATGGCCGCCAACGTGGCAGCGTTCCGCCGCTGGCGTTTCGTGCCCCGGGCGCTGGCGGGCGTCCCCGCCGTGGATACCCGGGCCGAGGTGCTGGGCCGCCCGACGGCTCTGCCGCTCGTGCTGGCGCCAACGGGGTTTACCCGGATGATGCATCCGGCCGGGGAGCCCGCCGTGGCCGCGGCGGCCGCGAGGCACGGACTGCCCTACACGTTGTCCATGATGGCGACCACGTCCGTGGTCGGCCTGGCCGCCGGCCCGCACGGGGACCTGTGGTTCCAGCTGTACATCCTGCGCGACCGCGGCCGGACCAACGCCCTCGTCGACCAGGCCGCCAAGTGCGGCTACCAGGTCCTGGTGGTGGCGGTGGACACGACCGTCTCCGGCCGCCGGGTCCGGGATGTCCGCAACGGGCTGACCGTCCCGCCGGAACTGAGCGTCCGGAGCCTGGCCAGCATCGCGTCGCGGCCAGGGTACTGGGCACGGCTGCTCCGCGGCCCCGCCCTGACGCTGGCCAATCTGGCCACCGCGGAATCCACCACCATCGCCGGTACGGCCGACTGGTTCGATCCCGATATCACCTGGGACGACCTCGCCACGCTGCGGGAACGCTGGCCGGGAAGGCTGATCGTCAAGGGCCCGCTGGGCGCGGCCGACGCCCGCCGGGCCGTGGAGGCCGGCGCGGACGGGATCCAGCTGTCCAATCACGGCGGGCGCCAGCTCGATCGCACCATCGCCCCCATCGACCTGGTGCCCGCGGTGCGCGAAGCGGTTGGCCCGGACATCGCGGTGCTGGCAGACTCGGGGGTGCGGCACGGCGCCGACATCGCGACCGCAGTCGCGCTGGGGGCAGATGCCGCTGCCATCGGCCGTGCCTACCTCTACGGGCTGATGGCGGCGGGTGAGCCAGGGGTGGACCAGGCTCTTTCGCTGCTGACGGCGCAGTTCCGCCGGACGCTGCAGTTGCTGGGCATCAGCTCCGTTGGCGAACTGCGCAAGCACGGCCCTGAATTGCTGATCCGCAGCTGAATTTGCTGACTCCAGTGCGCCAGAGGGCCGGCCTCCGGCGGCGGTAGGCAGCACACAGTCCTGGTTGGTTGGCTGGCTGGTGGTGGTGGTGCGCCGCCAGGGACTCGAACCCCGAACCCGCAGATTAAGAGTCTGCTGCTCTGCCAGTTGAGCTAGCGGCGCGTCGTGCCGGGCCATGCTATGACGTGCCGGGCTGTACGGCAAACCGGGAGGCCGGGTGACGCGCAGTGCCGCCCGGTGCCGGGGTGTACCGCGACATCCGAGCGAACATCGCTGCCGAAAGGTCTAGACCACCCTGGTCCGGACCTCCGGGCCTGGGCCGCTAAAGGTATAGACGCGATAGACGTAATACCCGTTAGCCGTGCCCGGAGTCTGGCGGAAGCAGCCGGCACGGTCCGTGATCCCTGCTGGCAGTGGCCCTGATCTGGCCTGGGCACCAGGCCCCGCGTACCTGGATACCAAGAGGCAGCGTAAGCCCTGAGAACGTCGCCCTGGTGGATCAGCAGGCCCGGGTGCGCCCCGGGCCTCCGCGGCAGGTCGCGGTACAGCGCCTCCGGGGACGCGCGCAGCGGCCGGTCTGTCCCCTTCCCTTGAATGGCATCCAGCTTCCCCTCCGAAGCGACGTCGGCACTGGCAGCACCGCCAAGACGACGCTATCCGCACCAGTGCCTGGTCGCCCCGCGCCAGGTTCCCCATGCGAGGTACCGGACGCATTCCGCAGAAGGAGCGGTCTGTAAAACCGTCGGCTTAGCCTACGTTGGTTCGAACCCAACACCTGCCACACGTAACCCCCAGGTCAGGCCCGGTGCCGGTGTTCCCGGAGGCCGGGTCTGATGCGTGTCCGGGAGCGGTTCGGCAGACCGTTCCCGGTTGCTGTGGGCCAGTGGTGGGCCAGATCCGGCCTGGTCAGCGGCGTATGGAGAGCGGGTGCCCGGGAGCGCCCTGCGCGGGGCCGCAGTCGGTGAGCCAGAGCCTTGAGCCTGCATTTCCGCAGGTCAGGGAGGTCTAACCTGTCTGGGTGGAGGCCCCGGGTCCAGCTGTGTCCCGCTGGGTCCAGCTGTGGCACGGACGCATGACGGACGGGATTCCCGGGGTCTGCGCCGGTTCTTGTGGGCCAGCGGGGGGCCAGTGGCTGGGGTTGAGGGCTTCCTCGATGTGCTGGCTGGCGATCTGGTCGCAGCCGGGTATGCAGTGGGCATAGACAGCGAGCAGGACGCGCACGCTGTGCCCGGCGCGGGCAGCGACTTCGGCGGGCGGGGCGCCGGAGGCCAGCCACAGCGACAGCGCAGCATGACGCAGGTCGTAGGGGCGGCGTGCCCATTGGGTGCCTGCCTGGCCCGGGATGGCGGCGGCGCGGGCCTGGTGCCAGATCCGGCCATAGAGGCTTTCGCTGAGCGGACCGCCGCGGGCACCCCTGAACAGCCGCCCGTCTGCGGCGCACCCGTAAGCGTGCAGGTGATGGCGGAGGAGGCGGACAAGCTGCGGCGGGATGGGGACTATCCGGATCGCGCCGTCGGGGCGGAGCTTCAGGCCGCGGGCCTCGCGTGGCGTACCGTTCCCTGTCCAGGCGCGCGCCGAGCGGGGGAGGGATCCAGTAAGTGTCAGCTGTCCCCAGCCGACCGGTACCAGGTCGCAGGAATCGGCGCATAGCGCGACGGCTTCGGCGGGGCGCAGTGCCGCGTAGTACAGGCAGCCGAAGAACGCGGTCAGCTCGGGACGGACCTTAGTGATCTCGGCCAGGATGGCCTGCACCTCGGCCGGGCTAGCAGCTGCCCCCGGGTTCACCGGGCAGGACGGCCTCGGGGGCGGCCAGGTGATGCGGTCCAGCGGGTTGGCCTCCAGCATTCCGAGTTCGGCTGCGTAGCTGAGGCAGTTGTGGAAGACAGCCCGCTTGCGGGTGATGGTCGTGGCCGCTGCCCGGCTCCCATCCAGGCGCAGGGCCAGGGCCTCTAGCGCGCGCCGGGTCACGGCCGGGTCGGCCAGGGCGGCCACCGGCAGCGAGTGATCCCGGGCCCAGGCCAGCGCCGTGGCCGACGAGCCGGGATCAGTGCTGGCACGGGCAGGGTTGAAGGCGTGCCCGTAGAGAGCCGTACGCAGTGCCGCTGCTGGTGGCCTGCCCCGGCCGGGTGTGATGAGGGCTGTTGTGATGGTCGCTAGCGCGTCGGCGATGCCGGCCCGGGTGCAGGCTGCTGCCAGGGGCCATTTCATCGCAGCGTAGGCCGCCGCGTGGTCCAGCCAGCTGATGGTGGCAGGCGCGCGTGTGTCCCAGGACGCCGGTTCCCCCGTCCCAGGGCTGAAGTCCAGGCCCTTGCGGGCCGCGCGGATGAGCTCGGCCCGGTAACTGTCCGCCAGCCCTCGGGTGATGAACGACCGCGACCGGGCCCGGCCGGCGGCATGCCAGCGGACCTCGAAGGGGCGGCGGCGGTCCGGCCTGCGGCGGATCGCGTGGATCCGGACATCAAACGCGTTCATGTTAGTCAATCCCCTCGGCCACGCCGCTACGCCAGCGCTCACATGACCGGCAGCTCCGGTCCCAGGCTGGCCCGCAGAGCAGGCCCTCGGGTTAGGTGGCCATCAGGAAGGTCAACGCGCATACCGGGCGGGTTGCGCACAAGAAGGGGGGGCGGCAGCGACAGCCACGGAGGGTGAGCGCGGCGGCATGCGTCAGAGCAATACATTCGGCGCAGATCGCCGACTATTCTACCCGCCGTCAGCGGCAAGCGTATGCGGTCGAGCGGCGCAGAATGCTCAATTATGAACGTCCGTGACCGCTGGGAGCTCCCGCCCGGATTGCCATCTGGGTTATTGGTGTCAAGTAGGTCTGCCGCGATCCTGTACGGGGAATAGTGGCTCTTCGAAGTTACAGTAACTTCGTAGAGCCAGAATAGTCCAGATGACCATGTGCAGGTAGTACCCGCCGTGGTGACGTCATGGAACTCGTCGCGCTGCTCCCTGCGCACAGCCGCCCGCACGGCCAGGGCCGCCCGTTCCACCTGCTGTTGTGCGCGCAAAGCCAGCTCTCCGGATGCTGCGGGACCTCAAGGCCGAGCAGCTCGCACAGCTCGTCGTAGCTGCGGTATTTCCTGCTGAGTCAGGCTGACGGTGGCGCGGCGTTCCGCCCATGGCCAGGGCCGGGTACTTGCCAGCCGGTGCGCTGTCGTCGCACCGATGTCGGCGAGCCATCGGTGCGACGACAGCGGCCGGGGTTGGCTGGAGGCGTTGCCCCGCCCAGAGTCCTTTACGCTGGGCGGCGTGGCAGTGCGGCCGCGCACGTGTTACGCGCACCGGCACGACGAAGCGCTCCAGTAATGTACCCATGTGGGGGGTCCGGCAGTTTGCACGGGTAGTCCCTGCCCCTGCTTGGTAGCGCGTCGAGGCGACGCACCCCCGAAAGGAATGATCGTGAACTGGCAGGAGATGCTCGACGGAACGGTCAACGGCTCATTCCAGCACCCTGCCTTGCGGCGATTGGCTCTTCCCAACTTCAGTGGCTGGGAGTCTGGCCGGGTTTGGGGGGACTGGGATTTCGACCCAGAGATCTGCAACCCTGACGGGACATTGTTTGGCGGCTACTTGGCTGCCCTTGCCGACGCGACCGCCGGTCACGCTATGGCCACCACCCTCGGCAACGAGGAGGGATTTGCCACAGCGGACCTGCGCATCTCCTACCATCGTCCGGTGCGGGGTGGCCGGCTGCGGTTCGAGGGCGTCGTCCTGAGCCGGGGCCGCCAGATTGGCCACGTTGAGGTGCAGTTCACCAGCCACGACGGTGATCTTGTGGCCACGGCGCATGCCACCGAGGCCGTGACCGCACGCCGGCGAGGTCTTGGGGACTAGCAGTGACTGATCCCTGACGCCGGCAGAGCTACCGTGGTTGTGGTCCTCCTTGGCGGACCGTTCTGGCCAACCGACACGTCCTCCCGAGTGGCATTGCGGTCAGCCGGCTGGAACGCTTCTATCGTCGAGGATTGATGGTTCCTGCATGGATCGATACGCCGGGGAGGGACGACTGCCGGGTTGGGCTGGCAGCTGCAGCAGGAGTCGGTAGGCGGTGACGGTCCCGGCGTTGAAGTAGTGGACACATCCCCACAGGTAGATCCTGAATCGCCGGTAGACGTATTCGCCCCAGCGGCTGACCACTTCGTCGCGAGCCCGGTCGAGGTTCTCGGCCCAGTGCTGGGTTGTGAGCAGGTAGCTGTGACGGTCGTTTTGGAGGGACAGCACCTCGAATGGGCTCTTGCCGACCTCTTTGAGGTAGGAGGCCAAGTGCATCGGGGTGGTGTTGCCCGGCCAGATGTGCGAGCGGACAAAGGCGCTGAACGGGTACTTCCTGCGGGAGGCGCAGGCGTCGAGGAAGACGCGGCCACCTGGGCGAAGCAGGCGTCGATACTGGGCCAGGGTGGCCGCGTAGTCGGGGAGGTGTTCGGTGACGCCGAGGTTCACGATGGCGTCGTAGGGTTCGTCGGTCGTGTGCTCCAGGAAGTGCTCGAGGAGCACCTGGCAAGGAAGCTGCTCGCGTGCGATAAGGTCGCGAACATAGCGCTCGGACTCGGCTGAGATGGTCAACGAGGTGACCTGGATGCCTTGGCGCCCGGCATGGGCGGTGAATGCGCCCCAACCGGCACCGATGTCGAGCACGCGCCACCCAGGCCGCATCCCGCAGTCGGTGATCACGGTGTCCAGCTTCCGTTGGATCGCTGCTTCCAGTGATTCATCATCGCGGCTGAAGTATCCGTGTGAGTAGCAGCGGGCCTGCTTGTCGAGGAAGAGCAGATAGAAGTCCGACTCGAGGTCGTAGTGCTGGCTGATCCAGCGCTCATCGCACTTGACCTGCCCGAAGACGCGGGGCTGCACGTAGGTCGCCCACAGGTAGCCGAGCCCGTAGGTGGTGAACAGGTAGGCCAGCCGACGCTGGTCCCTCAACTCGGTTCTGAGGTCGAGCGCCGCGACCACGTCGCCGTTGAGATCGATGTCGCCGTTCAAATAGGCTTCCCCGATGCGGTTCTCATTCAGGGATCCGAGGGCGGCAACGCCGGCCTGGTTGCGAACGAGAATCTGGAAGGCGGGCTCACCCTGACCGAAGAGACGCGATGGGCGGCCGGGCAGCTGAAGCTCGAAAGCGGCGCCGGTGAACAGTCGGTCAAAGGTCCCCATGACCTTGTCTTCAGGCGGGCGACGGCTCAGGAGCGGATGATCCTTCATTCGCAGTCCTCATAATCCTCTGGCCTGGCGCCGATGCCGCCAGTCTGGTGTCTGACAGGGTGCCTGCCGCTCAGCCGGTCGGCGTCCATTGCCAGGGCAGGCATCGTTGGCCCTCGAGGACTCGCTCCGATCCTTGCGATCGGACCACCCCGCGGGAGGGCAACGTTCGTCGGGCAACCTCGGGAGCATGGCCGAGGAGGATCCGTTGCGGCGGAGTTCGCACGTCATGGACCAACCCGACGGTGGAGAGCCCATAGAGCAGGTAGTAGCTGAGGTCGATCTCCCACCAGAAGAATCCCTGCCGGGCGGAGGTGGGATAGTAGTGATGATTGTTGTGCCAGCCTTCGCCGTTGGTCATCAGGGCCACGAGGAGTGAGTTGCGGCTCGTGTCGCTCGTCTCGTACCGGCGCCGACCGAACAGGTGGGCGATTGAATTCACGGCAAACGTTGCGTGCCACAGCAGGACGGTCGACAGGAAGAAGCCAAAAAGGATCCCGCGGTATCCGCCCACGAGAGCGCAGACAATCAGGAGTACCGCAGGTCCAAGCCAATGCTGGCGATCCAGAAATCGAAGTTCCGGGTATTTGGCCAGATCCCGGATGTCCTTGTAGTCCACTGTCTTGTATTTATCGCATAGGATCCAGCCGACGTGGCTCCACCAGAAGCCTCGCTGTGGTGAGTGGATGTCACGGTCGGTATCGGCATAGAGATGGTGCTTGCGATGATGGGCGGCCCACCAAAGCGGGCCCTTCTGGGCCGCGGTCGTGCCCCCGAGGGCGAGCAAGAACTGCATCGTCCGTCCGGTCTTGAACGAGCGGTGCGAAAAGTAACGATGATACCCGGCGGTGATGAAGAACATCCGCACGAAGTAGAGCACACCGCATAGCAGCAGTGAGGCCCTGTCTGCACCAATAAGCAGGGCAGCGACGGCCAAGGCATGGAAACCAAAGAACGGCACCGAGCTTAGCCAGTTGATCTTCTCTCTCGGGTCCGGGCTTGCGTACTTCATGGCGTTCTACACTTTCGTTCAGAAATTCAGCAAGCATTTCGTGAGGCAGGCGCTCTGTTCCTAAGTACCCGGAAATCCTGTGACGGGGCCGATGGCGTCGACGGGGGCGGCAGACGCACGAGCAGCCTGGCTACGCGAACGCCTAGAGTATGGCCACGTAGCGGGTGTGATGTAAACCCCTGTTGGACCTCCATGGGTGTCCGCACCCTGAGGCGGCGGACGGACGCGCTGGCACGATCTGAGGCCACACTGTCACGAGGCTGAAGATGGGTCAGGCACATGGGTCAGCTCCGCATCCACGGCAGCGCGGCCGCGATACGCGGGACTGCCGCTGCTACCGCCGCCTCGCCGGCCTCGATATAGCGTCGCCCGAGGCTGAACCGCCGGAGCCCGATGCCAGGTACCTCCTCGCACTCCGGTGCGATCACGATGGTGCCAGGCGACCTCTGGCCTCGTATGGTCGCCTGCATCAGGTCGGCCGAGCGCAGGATCGCCTCGATTGCCGATGGCCCTCGCCCCAGGCGCTCCTGGGCCTCGGCATCATCGTGGGCCGCCGGTCGAGGCCGCCCGAGCCGCACGGCCACGACCTTATCGGCGCCCATCGCCGTCGCCGCGCTGCTCGGGACCGGATTGACGATGCCGCCGTCGACCGCGGTGTACGGTCCGATGCCCACGGCCGGATGGATGCCAGGGATCGCACTACTGCCAAGCACCGCCAGCCACAGAAGACCACGGCGGAAGACAATCTCGCGGCCGGTCTCCAGATCGGCCGCGACCACCGCCAACGGGAGCGGGAGCTCCTCGATCCGGGTCTCCAGGCAGATCTCCCGGATCTTGGCCGCCAAGGCGACGCTGGACAGCAAGCTCCGCCGCGACAGGGTCGGCCGGAAGAAGACGCTGTCGAGCGTATCCAGGAACGCAGTCGAGTCCTCAGCGCTGTGCCCCATGGCATACAGCCCGGCCACCGCCGCGCCAATGCTGGTGCCGGCCAGGTAGTCCGGCTCCAGCCCAATCCGCGCGAGCCCTCGCAGGATGCCGATGTGGGCGTAGCCGCGGTAGCTGCCGGCGCCCAACGCGAGACCGACCTTGAGCCCGGCGAGGTCGCGGGCGACCCAGCCGAGCGCCGACACCGGCCGGTGTAGACGCGGGCAGGACGCCACGTTTCAGCTCGGCACGATCGGTGGGCGAGAGCGGCGGGATCGAGACCATCCCGCCGGCGTCCGGGCCTCGCCGTACCGGCCCATCGACCCACGCGCGAACGGTCAGTCGCCGCTCCGGCACCCTCGGGGGGCTGGCGCGTCCCACGAGCTCCACCACGGGTACGCCACCCGGGACCAGGTCATCGCTGGCGACACGCAGGAGGACGTGCGTCGCGTCGGCATCGACTGAATTCGTGAGCGCGACCCGCTCGCGGGTATGCCAGGCGACGCTGGCAGCCAGGGCGGGCGCGAGGTCTGGGGGAGCACAGCGGTCGACCAGGAACGTCAGCCGGCCCGGCCGATCGCCCACCTCGCGCCGGTTGGAGGCGGCCCGCTTGACCAGGGCGTCGAGGTGGTCCTGCATGACCTGTCGCTCCGCGCCCATTGCGGTTCTCCGTTGGGGAGGGCCCGTGGCCTTGGCTGGTGTGGGTGATGGTGGCCGCGCTGCGGGTGCGGGCTCTTTTTGGCGCTGTCTGCGGCCGTGATCACCCGGCCGGAGAACCTGGACCGTAACCCGTCCAGTTCTTGTCCCGCTACCGTCGTCATTGCCTCTCCCCTCCCTGAGTACCTGCGCGGTTGTCCTGGACGTGCATGGCTGGTTCCTCTCAGCTGGAGCGTCAGGCGGGTGAGGGCCGCGCCGGCGCTTTGGTCTAATCGTCCGGCCGCCCTGGTTCCGGGCGGCTGGCGGCAGCGCGCCCCGGCTCGATCGCTCGATCGTCGCCTCTCCATCTCCGCACGGCACACCGCCGGCGGCAAGGGGGAGAGCACGACCAGCACGGTGGTGTGGGTGCCGAAAACCTCGTCCACGTCATGCGACCAGGCGGTATTCGTTGATCAGGCCACCGACGCGAGCCTGTCTTCGGACGCGGTACTGGCCGAGATCGACCGGTTCGGGTAGCGGTTTCAGCGGCGCGGCGCCGTGCAGGGAGCGGTGCGGCCGGTGCTGATTGTGGTGGGTCTTGCGACACGAGGTCGCGCGTGGTGAGTGAGCTAGTTGAGGAGGTCCGGCTGATGCTGGAGACGTAGCTACAGGTTGTGTTTGACCTGTCCCCGCCGTGACGTGCGTGGCCGGTTCTGGATCGGTCGGGTGCGGAGCTCACGGAAAAGCCCAAGGGCCGCTGCTCCAGCCATGGTGGCTACAGGTGCGGGGAAGACCGATAGGGCGACTGCCAGGAAACCTTTGCTGATGCCTCGTTACACAAGCATCCCGGGCTGGGTTGCGCTGCCGGGGTGACAGGGACCAGCCGTTGAGAGGCGGCAGGCGACGGCCGCGGAGACACCGATGGCCGGTGAGCACCGCTGTCCCCGGGGTAGAGAAGGCGCCCGGCCCGGTTGGGTCTCATGCGCGCGGAACGTGTAAACCTCGTCAGGGTCCGCCCGGCAGGCACGGGTAAGTGCAGGCCGGGCGGTAGGCCGATCGTAAGAGGGGCGGAAGTCCCTGGCGGGACAGGGTGCCCAGGAAGCGAATGCCGGTGGCTGAAAGGCAGCAGGAAAGCGAGTGCCGCAGGGCCGGGTCTCCTCCCGGGAGGTGCTCGTATAACTGGCCGGATAGCGAGCTTGATGCTCGGGCCCGCAAGGGCGCTGACGTGGGCAGGTGAGCCTTTGAGGCGAAGCGGGCGTAAATGCCGGTACTGATGGGCAAGTTGGGCACTTCGGTGAACGGACCTGAGGGCCTGCCCCCGTTTGATGGTGACGCCTGGGATTGTGTGGACTGGCGTCGCCATGAGGAGCAGGTACGGCGGCTGCGCGGCAGGATCTTCAAGGCGGTGCAGGAGGGTGACTGGCCGCTGGCCAGGAACGTGCAGAAGCTGATGCTGCGGAGCTGGAGCAGCACGCTGGTCAGCGTGCGGCAGGTGACGCAGCGCAACACGGGCCGCAGGACCGCGGGGATCGACGGGCTGGTCGCGCTGACCAGCCAGGCACGGGCCGATGTGGCGGTGCAGGTGCACGCCACGATCGGCTCGCATCAGCCTTCCCCGGTCCGGCGGGTGTATATAGCGAAAGCCCGTGATAAGACAAAAATGCGGCCGCTCGGGATTCCGGTCATTCTGGATCGGTGCCATCAGGCACGGGTGCGTAATGCGCTGGAGCCCGAGTGGGAGGCCCGGTTCGAGCCCCGGTCCTATGGGTTCCGGCCGGGCCGCGGCTGCCACGACGCGATAGAGTCCTTGTTCAGCACCCTGCACGGGAAATCTAAGCGGGTGTGGATTCTTGACGCTGATCTGGCAGGCGCGTTCGACAAGATCAGCCACGGGCACCTGCTGCAAATGCTCGGTGGTTTCCCCGCGAGGGAGATGATTGCCGGGTGGCTGAAGGCAGGGGTTTTCGAGGCTGGGAAAGGGTTCGCGCCGACCGGGGAGGGAACTCCCCAGGGCGGTGTTATTTCGCCCTTGCTGCTGAATATCGCATTGCACGGGCTGGAGGAGGCCGCGGGTGTCCGGTACCGGGGTGGCATTCATGCCAGAACGGTGCGGGACGGCTATCCGGCGCTCACTAGATATGCTGATGACCTGGTCGTGTGCTGTCACTCCAGGCAGCAGGCCGAGCAGGTCAAGGCGCGGCTGGCCGGGTGGCTGGAGCCGAGAGGGCTGGCATTCAATGAAGCCAAAACCCGCATCGTCCCCCTTTCTGAGGGGTTCGATTTCCTCGGATTCAATCTCCGCCGCTACCCCAACGGCAAGCTGCTCATCAAACCGGGCGCCACGGCCATCAAGAGGTTCCGGAGCAGGCTTGCGAAGGAGTTCCATGCGCTCCGCGGGGCCAACGTCGCAGCGGTACTGGCGAAAATCGTCCCGATCACACGGGGCTGGGTCGCCTACTACCGGACGGTGGTGTCGTCCGGGGTGTTCCATGCCCTGACTGACTACCTGTGGAAACTCACCTACAAGTGGGCGCGCTGGAGCCACCAGAACAAGCCGAAACGCTGGATCGCCGGCCA
Source organism: uncultured Actinomycetes bacterium (assembly GCA_963829725.1). Classification (GTDB taxonomy): domain Bacteria; phylum Actinomycetota; class Actinomycetes; order Streptosporangiales; family Streptosporangiaceae; genus RYN-230. Next base: position 226,986 of record CAWHJW010000012.1, read on the forward strand.
GTACTTCGGAAAGTTCAATAAGTTCAGGAACGACCGGTGGGTGTTCGGCGACCGGGACACCGGCGCTTACCTGCCGAAACCGGCCTGGACCGAGATCGTGCGGCACACCCTGGTCAAAGGCGGGGCATCACCCGATGACCCCGGCCTGGCCGGGTACTGGGCGCAACGCCGCCAGAAGGTGAAACCCCCGCTGGACTCCAGCACCGTGCGCCTGCTTTCCAGGCAGGACGGGCGGTGCAGTCTGTGCGGGGAGAACCTGCTGACCCCAGACCAGCCACCCCAGTCCCCCCAGGGCTGGGAACACTGGTTCCTGCAGGTCACCAGGAAGGCGATCGAGGCGGACTACCTGGTCTGCCACGACACGCCCAGCGCCGCACGGAGCAAGCGAACACACCTCGTACACGCAACCTGCCAACGGAGCAAACAGCCCGGACAGCGGGAAACACCATGGTGCAGCAGACAACTTGAACCGCCCTAGCGGCTTGCTTGGGCCGTGTGCGCGGGAACGCGCATGCGCGGTCCTGAGGGGGCCCCGGTGCAGCAATGCACCGGGGCTACCCGGCTCGTACTCGCGCAGGATCCGCCGCAGATGGGCCTGGTTCCAGAGGAGGGTGCGGTCCAGGAGCTCGCGGCGGCATCCGCCGATCCAGCGTTCGGCGAACGCGTTCATGCGGGGCGTCCGGATGTTGCAGAGCACGGTCCGGATCCCGGCGTCGGCGAGGACCGCGTCGAACGCGGCGGTGAAGTCCGGGCCGCGGTCGCGGATCATGAACTTGGCCCGGCACGCCTCATCGCCGAGGTCCATCAGGAGGTTGCGGGCCTGCTGGGTGGTCCATCCCCGGTGGGATGCGGGGTGAGGCCGAGACTGGTTCCAGACGAGGGTATGTGTACACGTCCGCTGACTTCGCCAGCCTCGCGGAGGACTACCAGGTGGTGCTGTCCCTCGGCCGGACCGGCCAGTGCCCCTTGACCGGCCAATCGCTGGGAAGCCCCAGGTCAGCGACGCGCCAGATGGTGCGGGGATCCTTGCCTGACGGTGACGTTGGCGATACACCTGTCCGCCATGAGCACGGGGGATTGCTCGCTGCGGCTTGAGCAGCGTGATGGGGAATGGGTGCTGGCAGGCCCGGACGCTGAGCGGTTCGGGCTGGTGAATGAGTATTTGTCGCACCTGGCGGACAGGAATTACTCGCCGCGCACGGTGCGCGCTTACGGGTTTGATCTGCTGGCGTTCTGCCGCTGGCTTTGCGCCGAGCAGGTGGAGCTGGCTGCGGTGACCACCGATGTGCTGCTGCGGTTCCTGGCCGCCTGCCGTCAGGCACGGGTGCCGGGACGCCCGGGGCCGAACGTCGTCTCCCTTGGCGGCCGGCGGCTGGATCAGTATGCGGCGGCCACGATCAACCACCGGCTGATCGCGATCTCGGGCCTGTTCGCGTTCCGGGCCATGCGGGATCCGGACGCGCGGAACCCGGTGCCGAAAGGGCGGGAGGCGCGGCGGGCTTCGGCCGGGGAGCGTAACGGGATGCTGGCGCACGTGGCCCGCCGCCCGAAGACCCGCTCGGCGCTGCGGCTGCGCGAGCCGCGCCGGCTGCCCCGTGCGCTGGATCAGCGGCAGGCAGCGGAGCTGCTGGCCAGCTTCCGGACCTGGCGGGACCGGGCGATCGCCGGGCTGATGCTGTATTGCGGGCTGCGCAGCGCCGAGGTACTCGGCCTGAACGTGACGGACGTGGACATCGGCGGCCGGTGGGTGCAGGTCACCGGCAAGGGCAACCGGGAACGGCGGGTGCCGCTGGACGCCGATGTCGCCTCGGTGATCCAGACGTACCTGCTCGCCGAGCGGCCCGAGACAGCCAGCGCCCGGCTGTTCATCGTGGCCAAGGGACCGGGCCGCGGGCAGCCGCTGACGCCGGCCGGGCTGCGCCGCATCTTCCGCTGCCACCGGGAGACCGCCGGGGTTCCGGCCGGGAATCCGCACGCGCTGCGGCACACCTTCGGCACCGCCCTGGCCGAGTCCGGCGTGGACCTGGCGGTGATGCAGGCGCTGCTCGGCCATGCCCACGTCGACACCACGGCCAGGTATATCCACCTGGCTCCCTCGCATGTGAAGGCGGAATTCGATGCGGCTCGTGACCGTATGCGTGCCCGGGGCTGACCCGCGGCCGCTGCTGGCCGCCTACCGCCAGCACCTGGAGCGCACAGGCCGGGGCAACACCTCCTACTGGCAGGCCGCCCGCAGCTTCTTCTCCCGCTGGCCCGACCCGGCGATGTGGGCGGCCGAGCCGCTGGAGATCCAGCTGTCGGCGAACTCGGCTACCCGGCCGCTGATCACGTTCCTGCTGCTGCACGGGCACCTGCGGCCCGGCTATGACTACCTGCTGGAACGCAAGTTTTCCAGCCTGTGGCGGGAGCTGGATGACTCTCCGGTCGCCAGCGACCTGGCCCGGTTCCGCGCGGCCGCGGCCGAGCTCGGGTTCAGCGACCGCTACCTGATCGCCAGCGCCTCCCAGGTCCCGGCCCGGCTGCTGATCCAGACTGGCCGCAAGCTCGGCCAGCTGACAATGGCCGACCTCGAAGAATTCGCCGCAGCATGCCGGGAACGCGAGCAGCGCACCGGGGACGGCTGGCGGCACTATAAGTCCGGGCTCAGCTTCACCCACCAGGTCCTGTTCCACCTCGGCATCGTGCCCACGCCGCCACAGTCCGGGCCGAAACCGCAGGCCTTCGCGGACCGGCTCGCCGGCATCACCCCGCCGATCGCCGGGGCCATGACGGCCTACCTGGAACGCAAGATGGCCACCTGCAAGCCCAAGACCGTCTCCAGCCTGGCCACCCGGCTGATGCACTTCGGCAGGTTCCTCACCGGAACCGACCCCGGCCTGGTCACGCTGGCCGCGCTGGACCGGCGCCGCCATATCGAGCCCTGGCTGGCCAGCCTGCCCAGCGCGCCGAACACCAAGAACGACAGCGTGATCACCATCGGCGAACGCCACTGCCGGGTGCTTGCGGTGGCGAACTTCCTCACCGACATCACCGCCTGGGGCTGGGATGACGCACCCGCCCGGCAGCTGATCTTCCCCGGTGACACCCCGCGGCTGCCCCGGGTCCTGCCGCGTTACCTGCCCGCCGACGCTGACCGGCGCCTCACCGAAGGGCTCCGCGGCTCACCGTATGAGCTGGCCGCCTCTGCGCTGCTGCTCCAGCGCGCCTGCGGGCTGCGCATCGGCGAACTCCTCGACCTTGAACTTGACTGCGTGCACGAGGTCCCCGGCTCTGGCGCCTGGCTGAAAGTGCCGCTCGGCAAGCTCGACAGCGAACGGATGGTCCCGCTCGATGAGGAAACCCTCGCCCTGGTCGACGAGATCACCGAGATCCGCTCCGCCGGACGCCCGCTGCCTCATCCGCGATACGGCCGGCCCGCCCAGTTCCTGCTCACCCATCACGGGCGGCGGCTATCCCAGCGTGCGCTGCGCGAGGAACTCGACCGCGCTGCCGGAGCCGCCGGCCTCGGCCACGTGACCCCGCACCAGCTCAGGCACACATATGCCACCGCCATGGTGAACGCGGGGGTGTCGTTGCAGGCACTGATGGCGCTGCTCGGCCACGTCTCAGCCGAGATGAGCCTCCGCTACGGCAAGCTGTTCGACACCACAGTCCGGGCCGAATACGAACGCGCCCTCACCCTTGCCAAGCAGCGGCTCGGGACCCTGCCGGCAGGCCGCACCAGTCTTCCCCTCGCCGGCATCACCGCTGCCGCAGCATGGAAAGACACCCCGGCGATCAAGTCCCGGCTGGCCGGCGGATTCTGCCTGCGCGCCCCCGCCCAGGGCGCCTGCGCCTATGCCAACATCTGCGAGCACTGCCCGAACTTCCGCACCGACACCGGCTACCTGCCCGTGCTCGCCGCCCAGAAAGCCGACACCGAGCAGCTCGCCGAAGACGCCGAGGCCCGCGGCTGGATCAGCGAAGCCGACCGCCACCGCAAGCTCATCGCCCGCCTCGACAACCTCATCAGCAAGGCCCAGGCCGGATGAGCCGCCCCGGAGCCCTGGCCCGGACCGAGCAGGCCTGCACCGACCTCGCCGCATCCGGGCAGCCCGTCACCTTCACCGCCGTCGCCGCCCGGGCCGGCATCGGCCGCGCCACCCTCTACCGTGACCCCGCACTACGCGCCATCATCGATGGCCACCGCCAGCAGGCCGCCAGCGCAAACACCCTCACCGGCCTCGCCGCCGACATCGCAGCCCTGCACACCGCGATCGAAGCCGTCGCAGCTCGCGTCCGCCGCCACGAAGAACAACTCCGCCAGCTCAAGCGCGCCAGCGCCCCGGCAGTACCCCGGCAGTAAATTGATTAACCGGCCAACGGATAACTCCAGGCCTATTAGCCGGTTAATGCTTCGACAACGCCCTCGCCGAGAGCTTCTTCGCCTCACTCAAAGGCGAGCTCACCGACCTGCAGGCCTGGCCAAGCCGGGCCGCCGCCCGCCGCGCGATCGTCGAGTACATCGGCTGGTACAACGGGGCCCGCCTGCACAGCACCCTCGGCTACCAAAGCCCCGCCGAATTCGAGGCCGCAAACGGAAAGGAGGACCTCGGGCAAGTAGCCTGACAAGCCATCAGCCCTGTCCGTCAAAGCGGGACAACCCCATTGGTGCGGCGAGCTGCCGAGGACGGAACCAAGGCGAAGCCAGCGGCTGCGGGGTTGCATAGCGTGGCCTCCGGGTGCTGCGGCCGGTCCTGAATGGACGGCTGTGGCAGCGACAGCGAGTAGGTAGTGCGTGCAGTGTCCGTCAATACGGCGACGGCACTTGCATGGCCCGATGTGGGCCATGCAAGTGCCCGCTGGTGCTTTGGCCTGGTGTGCTTGTCAGGTCAGGGCGCGGCAGGCTGGAGCTTTGTGCGCTCTACTCGAAGAAGGTCCGGAAGCTCGCACCGCCGTTCGTCAGGTTGTTCGGGGCGGCGACCAGGTCGCCGCCGGACTGGAAGGCGAGCAGCTTGTGGTGCACCCACCACGACCACAGCGTCGCGGGGTGGCTGTTGTAGCTGACCAGCACCACACCGTTGTAGGCGGCGATCTTTACGGGCATCGCTTGGGGCCGCGTGTGCGAGTAGGACGCGTCCCACGGTGAGCTGCCGAACTCGGTCCCCACCCGGGCCTGGGTGAACGACTGCCGCTCCGGGGTGACTTTATAGGTCGAGAAGAACTGAGGTCCTCCGTTGTCAGCCCATCCGTTCATGTTCAGGCCGACCCCCCATATGTATTCGATACGCAGGTTCAACTCTTCACCAAACCCAAAGGGTTGGAATCCTGTGGCGTTCGGATTCGAGGCGATCACCTGGTGGGTGCTGCGGTCATAGATCGTGGCATAGGGTGTGTAGCTCTTGCCTGACGTGCTGGCCGTGACGCCGAAGGTGACCACTACGTCAGAGGACCAGAGCTGGAGGCTGTGGCGGTAGCTGGCGACCATGCCCGCGTACTGCGTGGGGTTGCGCAGGTAGACGTGCGCGTTGATGATCTTGAACTGTGCGTTGGTGGCGACGTACCCGGCCATCTCCGGGCTGATCCACCTGGAGCCGGTGCTGGCCCCTGCGGGTGCCGCCAGCGCGAATACGGCGGCAACCGCCGCCCCGATCGCTAGCGTCACGCGCCAGCGCATGCTGCTGATAGACATCGATCTGCCCTCCCGTGCTCGTCTGAGCGGGCGGATCGTCCCAGCGGGGAAACTGCCCCACGCGGACGGTGCCTGGCAGCAGGCATCGGCCCATGGGGAACCGGGCCGACCCTTCTCGTTAATACGGTCCCACCGGTCACAGCTGAGTCTCAGGGCCGAAACGCATCAACGCCTGGCTGAACGTCCCGAAGCGGCCTTCAGGCCACAAACAGAGACCTTGAGCCTGACAGGCAAGGCTCTGGCCAGGTCCACGTCGGGTTGTGTGTGCCGAAAATGTCGTCATGGTCCTGACCAGCAGGGTTGCCTCCCGGCAGTCTGGCCGTGATGATCACCGCTCATGTTGTGGGTGCCGGAAATCGTGTCGCCCGCGCTTGAGCTGGGATCCTGCGCCCGGGACCGGTCTCGGAGACTAGCAGCGGGGCCAGCGCTGGCTACGGCACGATCAGCTCTCGTGACCTTCCGCCTGCTCTACCTGATATTCGTGCGGTTGTGCGGCTGGCTGGCCCTGCTGCCCCGCTCCGATAGTGCCAAGAACACCGAGATCCTGGTAGCTGCGCCACCAGATCGCCGTTCTGCAACGCCAGGTCAGATCATCGCGGCTGTCCTGGGCCGACCGGGCGATCCTGGCCGCCCTTACCCGGCGGCTGCCTACCGCGCGCCGCCGCCAGCTGTCCCTGATCATCACCCCTCGCACGCTCCTGCGCTGGCACGCCGAGTTGGTCAGGCGCCGCTGGACCTATCCGCGGCGGACACCCGGACGGCCGCGCACGGGCCCGGCGATCCGCCGACTCGCGCTGGAAATGGCCCGCGACAACCCGGCCTGGGGCTACCGGCGGATCTGCGGCGAACTGACCGGCCTCGGATACAAGATCGCGCCCTCCACCATCTGGCAGATCCTCAAGGCCGCCGGAATCGACCCTGCACCACAACGCACAGCCGCCAGCTGGAAACAGTTTCTGTCCGCCCAGGCCAAGACGATCGCCGCGATTGATTTCTTCCACGTCGACACCATTTTTCTCCGCCGGCTCTACGTGCTGTTCGTCATCGAGCACCACCATCGCCGCATCCAGCTCGCCGGCGTCACCGCTCACCCCACCGCCGCATGGACGGTGCAGCAGGCCCGGAACACGCTGATGGACTTCGCCGAGCGCACCGACGGCTTGAAGTTCCTGATCAGGGACCGGGATTCCAAGTACACCGACGCGTTCGACGCGGTATTCACCGCGACCGGCATGCGGATTATCAAGACGCCTGTACGGGCGCCGCGGGCGAACGCGATCTGCGAGCGCTGGATCGCCAGCGCGCGGCGTGAGTGCACCGACCGCATCCTCATCACCGGCCGGGACATCTCCACCACGTCCTCAGCGAATACGCCGATCACTACAACACCCACCGGCCGCACCGCGCCCTCAGCCAGCAACCACCCGACGGCAGAACCCACATCGCGCCCGCCGACGACAACTTCCGCGTCCGAAGACGCGCCCGCCTCGGCGGCCTGATCCACGAGTACTCGCAGGTCGCATGAGGTGACACCATTATCGGCACCCACAGGATACTGTCGCGCTGACCAGGCTGTACGTGCTGGTGTTCATCGAGCACGGCACCCGCCGGATTCACATCGGCGGCGTCACCGCCCACCCCACCGGCGAGTGGACGGTACAGCAGGCCCGCAACCTGGCTCTGGACCTTGGCGACCGGTTCGGGGACTTCCGGTTCCTCATCCGTGACCGCGGATCAAACTTCACCCGCTCCTTCGACGCCGTCTTCCAGGCCACCGGCACCACGATCCTATGCACCGCCGTGCAGGCGCCCCGGATGAACGCGATCTGCGAGCGCCTGATCGGTACCCTGCGCCGGGAGCTCCTGGACCGGGTCCTCATCCTGAACCAGGCGCACCTGCGAGCCGTCCTGGCCGACTACCAGGAGCACTACAACACCGCCCGTCCCCATCAAGGCCTCGGACAGCGCGTCCCGGACGTTGACCCTGGTTCCCGCGTCACTGCAGCAGACCCCGCCACGTGCCAGATCCGCCGAAAAACCGGTCCTGAGCGGCCTGATCAACGAGTACGAGCGAGCCGCCTGAAACCGGGGAAGGCACAGGTCAAGGCCGAAATCCTATTTTCGAGCGGCACAGCATCCACGGCAGCATCCTCGGCCCGTGGCAGACCGTCCAGTACATCGACACCGCCACCAGTGCCCCGGCCGGCCGGATCGTCATGGACGCGTCCGTGCTGCGGGATGCTGGCCACGACTTCGGCGTGTGGCTCCGCCACCGGTGACCACCCGCCAGCCGACCACACGACCAAAGCAGATTGACACAGATCCGCGGCCGCAGGTACGGCGGGCGGCCGGCAGGACCCTGACACGGCCTGCCGGGCTGCTCGCCAGGCAGCACAGGAACGGGAACCCGGGCCAGCAACCGCCTAACCGCTCCCGCCCGACCACACCGCCAGCGCCGCGAACCCGGCCTCCACACCAACCCCTGTGCGCATCGAGGACTACCCCCATGAGATCAGCACCTCGCCCGCAGACGACGAGCGCCACCGGATCGGTGAGCGCCACGGCATCCGCGTGGTCTCGGGATGGGCAGCGGACCTGCGCATGCCCGTGGCCTGTCCCAGGCACAGAACGACCTGCTATGCGCGTGAGCGCGGTCCGGCACCTGGCCGCCGCCACAAAGCCCCGAACGGCGGCTCGGCGCGCGGTTATCAAGAGCTCTCCGCACCGCTGGCAATTCCGGCCACGGTCGAGCAGGCAGGCGGCCAGGCCGTATGTTTATGCGTTGCCAGCGCGGGGCGTGAACGCCCGCTTCTGCCGCGATCTGCACGGCGGCTGGGGCTTCGGCGGGATCAATTCGCTGGCGGTGCGATGGAGCGCAACAGCGCGGCCAGTTCGCGATCGGGACTTACGTGCTTGCTGTAGAGAGGGCCGCAGGGCGTGCCGCCAGGCGTATCGCAAGGGCCAGTAGATCCGGCGCCGGGGTGTCGCCTTGGTAGGCCTCGGCCAGGAAGGTGAACTCGTTCATGATCCCGACGACGCTGCGGTTGGCGGTCTTGGCGAGGCGATAGTCGCGCATCTGGCGCAGTTCCTCATCGATGACCAAGTCTGGGATTTCGTGCGCGGTGAGCACCGCAGAGAGTTGCTGCGGGAACCTGGCCAGCAAGGTCGCTGCGGGAGCCAGCGGCATCAGCACCGGCAGCAGGGTCGGTTCGCTGACGAACAGCGCGACCTGGGGCTTCCAGAACATGGCGGTGGCGTACCACTGGCCCATCAGGGTGGTGGATTGTTCTCCTTCACCCAGGTTGGGCGGGCCGATGCGGTCGAGCAGCTTCTTGGTCGCGCGCACGATCAGCACCCGCTCATCCTGCCCTAAGCCCAGGCCGATGCCCGACGGACGCCGGCCAGTCTTCCTCGCCCTTCAGGTGGCGGAGCAGTGGTTGGTGACCATCGGCTCGTGAACGTAGTAACTGTTCGCCGCGCCTGGCGTGTTCGCAAGGGTTCGTCGGCGGGCAGCGGCAGGCGCAATGTCTGGGCATGACGAACTTCACCGAACTGCTGCCTGTCTTGTCCGATCAACCGGTGCCGTTCACTGACCAGCTGCGGCTGGCGGTGGCTGCATACCTGGCCCGTTTCAAGGGCGCCTCCCGCTACCACACCGAGTCCGACCTGCGCTGCTACCTGGCCTGGTGCGCCGAACGCGGCCTGGATCCGCTAGCCGCGCGTCGCCCGCACCTGGAGCTGTACATCCGGTGGATGCAGGAAATCCGCCGCTTCAAGCCCTCCACCGTCTCCCGGCGGTTCTCCGTCACCGCCGGGTTCTACCGCACCTGTGTCATCGATGGCCTGCTGGAGCATTCACCCGCTGGGCACGTCCGCCGGCCCTCCGTCCCGCCGGAGTCGCCGACCTTGGGGTTCACCCACCTGCAGTTCGAGGCCCTGCTCACCGCGGCTCGCGAATCGTCGAACCCGTCCGACTTCGCCCTGGTAGCCATGCTCGGGCTGCTCGGCCTGCGGATCTTCGAAGCCACCGCAGCCGACATCGCAGACCTTGGCGAAGAGCACGGTCACCGGGTGCTACGTGTGTGCGGCAAAGGCACCAAGGTCGTGCTGGTTCCGCTGCCGCCAGCGGTCGGGCGGGCTATCGACCGCGCGACCGGCACCCGCACCAGCGGGCCGATCCTGCTCAACAGTCGCGGCGCCCGGATGGACCGCCACGCCGCGACCCGCCGCCTGAGGCGCCTTGCCGGGACAGCGGGAGTGCGGATTGCCAGGCCGCATCCTCACACGCTCCGCCACACCTTCGTCACGACCATGCTCGACGCGGGCGTGGATCTCCGGGACGTCCAGATCGCCGCCCGGCACGCCGATCCACGGACCACAATGCGTCACGACCGGGCCCGAAAGAACCTCGACCGCCATCCGAACTACATCCTGGCCGCCTACATGGCCTCCGGAACTTGACCGACCCCGCATCGCCCACGGCCCACCGTCAGGGACGTCCGGCATTGCCGAATTGAGGGCGTATGCACCATCGTATGCTTATGCGCAGCCCAGCATGATCATTCGCCGCCCGCAATTCGTTCGGAGGGATCTGGTCAGCCACTCGATTCACCTCCGCGGCGGCTAGATCGCCGAATACGAGCGGCGGACGGACAAGGCGAACATGCAGGTCACCGTACACAGATCATCTTGTTCGGGGCGTCCTTAGCGCCTGTCACGCGCTCAGGCGCTGGCGTTCAGCGGCCGCCCGTGCCTGGCGCAAGCGGCGGCCAGCCGCTGGTGGAACCAGACGGTCTCGTAGCCGTCGGTGCCCCGCGCGCTGCGCAGCTTGACGGCAAGATCGGCGTAGGCCGTGCCGGTGGTGCGCAGGTCCGGCCAGCGCGAGCCGACGAACTGAGCGCGGATCTTCGGGTAGTCGGTGATGGCGGCGTGGTGGGTGCTCGACAGCGAGGTGCAGCCGGTGCTAGGCAGCTGTCTGGCGGTGACGCTTGCTGACTGAAGTGCTGGCCTGGACGGGTTTGCGTCGTGGCGCCGTGTACCGCTCCAGTGATACCCCAAACGGACAGCACCAGGCCCGCGCCGACCGCTCCGATCGCCAGCTTTGTACGCGTCATCATGGCGGTGGCCCTTCCCTCCGGCGGCCGGCGTCAGTGGCAGGGGTGGTCGTCAGACGCCCAGTGGGGTCAGCTATCCAGGGCGCCTGCAGCTCGAGCATTCGCCGGTTCGCGTAGTTCATCTCGGCTACCGTCAGGCGGAGCCGGTACCACAGGCACCGGAGCCGTTCGCGGCCGGTCCAGGAGACCGTCTTCTCCAGTTGCCGCCTGCGGACGCGGGCCGGGCCGGGGGCGGGGCTCGCCGTGGCTGCCGCACCCGGTGCGGGCAGGCGGCCTGGGCGTTGCTGATCTGGTGGGGGAGGATTCCGGGGCAATGTGGCCTCCTTAGTGGCCGGCCGGGCTTTGCCGGACTGCCTGCTTGGGATCGGAAGCTGGTGAGCTCAGCGGGGCTGGTATCGCGGCTGGCTTCAATATCGCGAGCGGTGAGGCCACGAACTGCAGGGTGTGGTCGGCCAGGGGACCGCCGGGGCCGGGCCCGCGACCGCCCAGGGCCGACTCTGGCGTGCCTTGAGCGGCGGTATGCCGGTCATCGGCTGCCGCCGCCCAGCACGGTGCGCCGGCGGCGCGCCACCACGGCCGGGAGCCCGCGGGCGCGAGGGGCGCGCGGGGAGGGCCGGGAATGGCGGGCCCGGCCCGCAGCCCGGGCGGGTTCATCACGGTGGGCCTGCCAGTACCGGTCCGCGGTCCAGGTCTGCGCCAGGTAGTACAGGAGTGCTTTGCACATCGTTGTTTCCTTGGTGGGTGGCTAAGGTTCTGCCAGGTCGCGTGCCTGGTGCCAGAGGCTGATCAGTCGGCAGGCGGGCATCCGCGGCTGGTTCCACCATCACCAGCGGCCAGCGGGTTCACCACACGCGACCGCCCACACAAAACCCACATAAACCGCCGGCCCGCCCACACAGCCGCGGCGGTGGCCGACCTGGGCGCGGATCGGGACCGCGCGGGTTCGATAGGCCAGGCGGGATCCGGCGGGCCGGCGCCGGGCGGTGCGGCAGCGGTTTCGCGGCTGGCTAGTGCTGGCGGGCTAGCTGGGGTGATCGGGTCTGCGTAGGCTTTGAGCCTGGGTCCGGTCGGTGCCGTTAGTGGGCGCGGGCGGGTCTTGAGGGGCGTGGGGGCGGTGGCGGAGCAGCCTGGACTGGAGTTCGCGGGGTTGCTGCGGCAACTGCGGGCAGCGGCCGGGCTGACCCAGGAGGAACTGGCGGAGGCGGCGGGCCTTTCCCCGCGGTCGGTCAGCGACCTGGAGCGGGGCATCCACCGCACCGCTCACAAGGACACCGCGCTGCTGCTAGCCGGTGCGCTGGGCCTGGCCGAGCCGGCGCGCGCGCTGTTCGTCGCCGCGGCCCGCGGGCACGGCCCAGCCGCCGACGCGCTGGCGGCCCGGCCGGCGGCGGCGGGAGCCGCTGCGGCGACCCGGGCGCTGCCGCGGGATATCGCCAGCTTCACTGGCCGCCAGGCCGAGCTCACGCAACTGCTGAACGCGATTGACGCGCTCGCCGCCAGTGGCGGGGTGGTGGGCATTCACGCGATCGACGGGATGGCCGGAATCGGCAAGACCACCTTCGCGGTGCACGCCGCTCATCGGCTGGCCGGGAACTTCCCGGACGGCCAGTTTTTCCTGCCGCTGCACGCCCACACCCCCGGCCAGCGGCCGGTCGGCCCGGCCGATGCGCTGGCCAGCCTGCTGCTGACCGCAGGAGTTGCCGCGCCGCAGATCCCTCCTGGTCTAGAGGCCCGGGCGGGACGCTGGCGCGACCAGGTGGCGGGCAAGAAGGTCTTGCTGCTGCTGGATGACGCGGCCAGCCACGAGCAGGTCCGGCCGTTGCTGCCGGGCAGCGCCGGGAGCCTGGTGCTGGTCACTAGCCGCCGTCGGCTAGCCGCGCTGGAAGACACCGCGGCCATCAGCCTCGACACCCTCTCTCCCGGAGAGGGAGCGGCGCTACTGGTACGCCTGGCCGCCCGGCCGGGCTTGGGCCCAGGTGCCGCTGGGGTGGGTGAGATTACCCAGCTGTGCGGGTACCTGCCGCTGGCGATCGGAATGCTGGCCAGCCAACTGCACCATCACCCGGCCTGGACTACGGCCGGCCTGGCGGCCGACCTGGCCGCCGCCAAAGACCGGCTGGCGCTGATGCGGGCCGAGGACGTTTCGGTCGCGGCCGCGTTCGACCTGTCCTATCGGGAGCTGGCCGGTGATCAGCAGCGGCTGTTTCGCCGGCTCGGCCTGCACCCGGGCCCCGACATCGACGCCTACGCCGCCGCCGCCCTCGATCACACCAGCCTGGCCATCGCCCGCCGCTGCCTCGATGAGCTGTATGACCAGCACCTCATCACCGAGCCCGCCCCCGGCCGCTACCGGCTGCACGACCTGCTCCGTGAACACGCCCGCACCCTCGCCGCCGGCAACCCAGCCGAATCGGACGAAGCTATCAGTCGGCTGCTGGACTACTACCTGGACAGCGCACTCGCCGCCAGCAGGCACATCACCACCCCGATGACCCCCACCCGGCCTTTGCCGGCTGGCCGGCGGCCCGACCGCATGCCGCAGCTATCCACGCCCAGGCAGGCCGCGGCCTGGCTGGAAACCGAGCGCGCCAACCTGCACGCGGCCACCAGCTACGCCGCGGCCTGCGGGCGCTCCCAGCATGCCATTGCCATCCCCGCAGCCATGGCTGACTTCCTGGACGCCTGGGGCCACTGGGACCAGGCCGCCGCTCTCCACCAGACCGCCCTTACCGCGGCGCGCCGGGCCGGTGACCGGCCCGGCCAGGCCGGCGCGCTCACGAACTTGTGCGCTATTCAGGGGATGACCGGCGACTACCGGGCCGCCGCCGCCAGCGCGACCCAGGCACTGGCGCTCTACCGCGATCTCGGCGACCGGGCCGGCCAGGCAAACGCCCTCAACAATCTCGGCATGATCCAACGGTTGACTGGGGACCACCAGGCCGCCACCGCCAGCTGCCGGCAGGCACTGGAGTTGTTCCGCGACCTGGGCCACCGGCACGGCCAGGGCGATGCCCTCAACCTGCTAGGTGCCCTCCAAGCGCAGGCCGGCGACTACGCTGCCGCCGCCGAAACCCTGCAGCAGGCGCTGGCGCTCTACCGGGACATTGGTCACCGGCTCGGCCAGGGCTACACCCTCGTCAATCTCGGTAGAGTGCAGCGCCTGACCGGCGACTATCCGGCCGCCGCCGCCAGCCAGCGGCGGGCGCTGAAGCTATACCGCGGCCTCGGCGACCGGGAAGACCAGGCCTACGCTCTCAACGAGCTCGGCGTCCTCCAGCGGCTGACCGGGAATCACCGGGATGCCGCCACCAGCCACCGGCAGGCGCTGGAGTTGTTCCGCGAATTTAGCGCACGGCTCGGCCAGGCCGAAGCGCTGAACAACCTCGGCGAGCTGCTGTCCCAGACCACCGACAGCCAGCAAGCCCGCGAACATCATGCCCGGGCCCTCGCCATCGCCCGCGAGCTGGGCGCCCCCCACGAAGAAGCACGCGCCCTGGAAGGCATCGGCCACTGCCACCTCCAGGATGGCAACCCCCGCCGGGGCGCCGCCCAGCTGCGGCAGGCACTCACGATCTACCTGCGCATCGGAGCCCTCGACGCCCAGCGCGTCGAAGAAACCCTCCGCAACCTCAGGTAGCAAGACAACCCAGCCCGTAGCGCCAGCAACATAGCCTGGCCAGGAGGCAGCTTGACGTACCCGGGACGGAGGTGCCCGCCGACATGGCGAGTTTCTCCGCCGTGCCAGTTTGTGAAGGAGCCAGAACGACGCGATCTGCGCACCTCAGCGGATGATCGCCAAGGAGCCACCACCGCTCCTAACGGCGGTTATCTGGAGCCGTCCCTGTCTGTGCCGGGTCGGATCAGGACGTCTGCGGCGTTGACATGGAGCCGCCGAAGAACCTTCACCGTGGCAGCCACTTAGTTCGAAAAGCATCAGCAACAAGGAGATTTGCACAGGGACTGCGGCGGAGACACTGTCGAGATAATGCATCCATCAGGGGGCAGCACTGTACAAAACACCTGCGGCGGTTACAGCGAGGACACCCAGATTCGGGCTCCAGATAACGGCAGGACTGTGCGCGGCTGCCGTCAGTGAGTTGGTAACTCCTGCGATCGGCTCAGCCGACACGAGCTCCCTGCGGTCGCGTCACCACTGGCGCCCTCGACTGCTCGGCTGGCCTACTGGATGGGATCCTCGCGTGCACGGTCGGTGCCCTGGCCGCGCACCTCAACACCGGTAGGCCGCTGGCGAGGTGCCCGCCGATGGCGGGTCCTTTTCCAGCGGCCCCCGGTCCGAACCCCGCGGGCTAGTTTCCCAGCACGAGGCTCTCCAGCGATTGCGCCGTGGCGGCGGTAGGGTGCCCGTGGTGGATGGCCTGGTGGCAGGGACTGCAGACCACGAGGGTCTTTCTGCGCATCTGGGCCATGAGTTGCGCCCACCTGGGCTGCGGCCGTCCCGGCTGGGTGAGATCGGCGAGTTTGCGGACCTGGTGGACTTCCACGTCAGTCCGTGTTTCGCACCACTCGCACCGTCGCGTGCAGAGCCGTTGGATCAGCTCTTTGCGGCGGATGGGCGGGTCGGGAAGACGGTCGGTGATGACCGCCTTTTTCTGCCGTTTCAGTGGAATGCCACCGAACCGTACGGCCAGTGGTTTCCTGCCCTCTCGTTCGACGCGGGCCTCGAAGCAGGTGCGCGGCCCGTGCGGTGTGGTGATGGTGGCCCGGTGTTTTCGGGCCATCGCCGTCACGGTCGAGCGGTGCTTGGCGGCCAGTGTTTTGAGCAGCGAGGTCTCGGCGGCCCAGCGCAGCCGGATCAGCCGGAAGACATCACTGGCGAGCAGGTAGTACTGGACGATGCCCCGGTACTCTGCGCCGTAAGTGCTGATGATCAGTGTGTCGGGCAGATTCATCAGCGCGGCGCGCCGCCCGGGTTTGCCGTGCGTGAGATACGGGGCGCACTTGGCCTTGATCACTGCCCGGGGGACGCGCAGCCGGATGACGCCGTTAACTGATGGGCGGTCGTGGCTGTGCTGGACAGTGATTTCGTAGCCGAGGAAGGACGCTGCCTGGGTGCGGGCGTGCGTGATCAGGGTCTTGTCCTCGTTGAGTTCCAGCTTGAGGTCTTCGCGCAGGAACTCCGCGAGGCGGGTTTTGATCTGCTCGGCTTCGGCCTTGGGTCCGGTGAACCCGAGGAGGTGATCATCGGCGTACCGGATATATCTGAGCCTCCGGTACCGGGGGTCACGCGGGTCTCCGCGTGGGGTGCCGCGCCGCTGCGCGCGCAGCTGCCGCACCGCGGCGCGGTCACCGCGCCGGAAGGCCTTCCCCATCGCTCTGGTCACCTTGCCGTATTCAGGGTTTATCACCCTGACGGCACCCCGGGTGTATTCCGGGATCAGGACTGTCTCAGCGAACTTATCCAGCCTGTCCAGGTAGATATTGGAGAGGATTGGTGACACCACCGCGCCTTGCGGGCAGCCGCTCAGCGTCTGGTGGTACTGCCAGTCCTCCAGGTACCCGGCTTTCAGCATGTTGCGCATGAGCCGCAGGAACCGGTTATCGTGAATCTTCTCCGCCAGGATCCGGACCATTATCTCGTGGCCCAAAGACCCGAAGCAATCGGAGATGTCTCCCTCAATGAACCAGGTCGTCCCGGACCAGACGTCTTCCACTTCGCGTAATGCGGTGTGGCAGCCCCGGCCGGGACGGAAACCGTGGGACCGGCCAGAAAACTGAGGCTCGTAATACGCTTCCAGCAGGAGGCGGATCACTTCGCCGACGAGTTTATCTGACCAGGATGGCAGGCCGAGCGGCCTGAGCTTGCCGCTCTTCTTCGGGATGTAAACCCGCCTGGCTGGCTGGAACCGGTAGCGCTCGTGGCGCAGTGCATCGATGATGCGCCCGGCCTTGGCCGCCGACATGCCGTCCGCGGTTTCCCCATCTGCCCCGGGCGTCATCGCGCCATGGTTGGCGTAGATGCGCCCCCAGGCCAGCCCGTACAGGCTGGGGTTGAACAGTTGCCGGTACAGTTCTGTGCACGGCAGGCCGCGCCTGCCGCGTTCACGGAGGACATTCAGCACAGTTTCGGCGTTCTGCATTACGCATACCTCCCTGTTCTTAAAACGTCCATCGCCTGGCCCCCTTTGCCCTGCAGGCGGTGTTACCGCCCTCCCTGGCAGGTCGTTACTCCTGCGACTACTACGGGGCCTCTGTCACCATAGGGCTCGCGCCCCGTAGGTGATCCCGCGTTCATCCCTGTTATACGTGACAGCGTGACGTAGGCTCCCCTTTCATCTCCTTGAATGCCCTCACTGGGCATCGCCCCGCATCCCGGAGGGTGCTCTGGCCCCGCGGTGATGCCAGCGCAGGATGCGGCACCGGTTTCAGGCGTCTTTCCGGCGGGTGCTCATTTTCACCTGCTGGAGATTAGGGTTCAGGCAATCCAGCTTTAGCCATATCACGCGGGTCCCGTAACGCGCCGTCCCATACGCCGGGGCACGGCCGTTACTTTCCTGGCATGCTATTGTTCCCTTCCGGTTTCCCGTCCAGGTTAGCCATCAGACCCAGGAACCTCCCTTCGAGTCCCTCCCGGCTGAGCCGGGGATACAACAGGGCGCCTCGCGGCGCAGTCGCGGCATGTGCGCCAGTTGCGGTGAGCGATAAGCCTCAAGTGACGGAAGTACTGGCCGCGGAACCGGCGCCGCACTGCTTCGATGCGGACGAAATCGGGATCCGCTGGCGGCGCACGGCCTGCACCCAGTCAGTCTGCCCGGTCCAGGCCGCCCCGGACAAGGGCAGCTGCCTGGTCAAGCTCGGCCCGGCCGGTTATCGCTGACCCACGCTCGATCCGGAACCCGTCGCCCGGTGTCCTCGGCAGCACGTGCAGGTGGATATGCATGACTTCCTGCCCGGCGACCTCGCCGTCGGGGACGAAGAGGTTGACTCCCTCGCACGGCAGACCTGAGCGTCGGATGGCTCCCGCCAGCCGCTGCCCCACGGCGAACATCGCCGCGCCGAGCCGCTCGTCCAGGTCGGCAAGGCGTGCGGCGTGGGCCCGTGGCACTACCAGCAGGTGGCCGGCATTGATCGGGCGCAGGTCCATGAAGGCGAAGACCCCGGCATCAAAGTAGACCACGCTGGCCGGTTCCCGGCCGTCCACGATCTGGCAGAAGACGCACGTCGCTCGCGGTGATTCGTCAGCAGGCACGGCTCTCATTATCCGTGCACGCCGTGGTGCGCTGTCCAGGGCTGGCACCCAGCGTGCGGCCAAACCGCCTGAAATTCGCCGTGGTTACTTCATCGTCGCCGCAAATCCTGGCGGTCCCCGCCGGGTCTGTCACGGAGGAGACAGTGACGAAGCAGCAGGCGACCGTGCCGCGGCCGGTCAGCACGACGGCCGACCGCAGGGCGAGGGCGCAGCAGAGGTCCCATGAGAATTTTCTTCTGGCAGAGCGTCAGATCCGGAGCAAGGCGTTCGTCTACAAGTCAACAGGCGGCCGAAGCAGGCCGCCGGGGCAAGAGGAGTCATGGGATGACGCGATACCTGATCTCGTTCGGTGCCCACGCGATGGACCACATCCCCGACGAGGAGATGCCCGCCGTGGCCAAGGCCTCGCACGAGGTGGTCCAACAGGCCATCAACGCCGGCGTGTGGGTTTTCGGCGGCGGACTGGAAAACCAGAAGGCGAGCATCGTGGCCACCGACGGGACGGTCACCGACGGCCCGTACCCGGAGGCCATCGGCGGACTCTGTGTCGTCGAGGTGCCCTCACACAAGGAGGCGCTGGAATGGGCTGCCAAGACCGCCAGCGCCTGCCGCTGCGCGGTAGAGGTCTGGGAGTTCATGCCCGACCCCGAAACCGACGAGATGCTCCGCCAGGCAGATAGCCGACGGTGACTCCCGGCGACGTCTGATCGAAGGCGACCCGCCACGCTAGAGCAGGACCTGCCTTGGCGGCGGTCTGGCGACGCGGGTCTGCGCATCGACCTGAACTGAGGACGCGCAGCAGCCACCCCTGGGATCAGGCGTGAAGCCCACTCCTGTGCCTGACCGGGATCCCGCAACCACTGATCGCCCAGTGGAGCAACAGCCAGGCCCGTCGCGGCGAGCGTGCCCGCTCATGCAGATCCGGACGACATCGCACACAGATCGACCTGATCGGCTGCCCCCGGCCGGTGATCACTGAAGAGCCGTCACGCGCACCGAACGGCGGTTCGCGCACTTGACCTGGGGTACGCGTCGGCACGTTCGGTAACGGCGTCGATCGACCGACCAGCTGGACTGTCGGCTTTGCGCTGCCGGTGGCAATCGCGGCGCTAGCGGGAGACCTGCCGGGTGTGGTTACGGGCGCCCGGGGATCACCTGGGGGGTGAGCTGTTCGATGTCATGGCGGGCGCGCAGCTCGGCGATCGCCGCGTCCAGCGGGCTCGTTGCGCTGGCGGCGAGCTCGGCGAGTTCCCTTTGATAGTGCTCGTGGCCGGAGGGGAAACCAGGAAGATCATGCGGGCCGGGCCGGGGCCCGGGTTGGCGAACGCGTGCGGGCAGCCGCGCGGGACATACATCATGCTGCCCGGCCCGCCGCGGGCCACCGTGGCCCCGGTGTGCGACTGCCAGCTCTGCCAGTTGCCCGGAGTCCGCACCCGCGGTTCGAAGGCGAGCAGGTCGAGCTGGCCGTCCAGGACATAAAACAGCTCTTCGGCGTTGCGGTGCAGGTGAGCGCCGACGTCAAGTCCCGGCCCGATGTCCGCGACCTCGAACATAGACCAGGCCTGCGAGTTCTTGTCGCCCACCTTGAGCGTCATGGCAGGCGGGACCCGCTGGCCCTCGCCAGGGCCCAGCACGAAACCATCCATCATGAACCGGATAATCCCACCGCAACAGCCCGCGTCAAGCCGCTGCCGGCAACCCGGAGATCTTCAGCATCAAAAGGCCTGCCGCAGGCCAGGCAATCAGCCCACTCCAGACGCGACATTCGGCCAGGACTGGCGCAGATGTCCCTGCACGGCCCGGCCGCGCCGATCACCCTGCCCGGCGCCGGCCCGATCGCCATCCGGCCGGGTCGCTTGCCCGGCAGGCCACCGGCCTGGCCGCGGCGGCGGGCCGGTCCCGGCAGGTACGGGCGTGCTCGTCCACAGATCGACCGCTATTACACGGCTCCAGTCCGCCTACGTCGACGACAAGGTTCGGCGGTAGCGGCGGATACTTGCGCGCAGGCCTCGGACGAGGCCGATCACGGGATGTGATCCGGCCTCCGGTCAGGTGCGTCAACCTGCCGAATACGAGCGTGCGACGGTACGCCGCTTGCGCGGCCAACATTGCTCGTAATAGCCAGATCTGCGTGGCGTGGAGCTCAGCGGGATCGAGCCCGTGTCGGTTGCAGAAGGATCCTTCTGCGCCGTGACCGCGATGACCGGCGACCGGCAATGCGCACATGTCAGGCGGCTCGGTGTGCACTTGCGATCCCCGGATCAGCGTCGGCGGGCGGTCACGAGCCAGTGCCGGGGCGCGCCGGGGAGGCCGGGCGCCGGGACGGGGAAGGGCCAGCGCCCGTAGCTGGCTGCCCGGCTCACCGGGCTGGGTGACGGTGGCCTCCCAGCCGCGCTCGGCCAGGAATGCGGCTGGGTCGTCTAGGGTGCCGAGCCAGGGGGCGCCGAGCCTGGCCTGCATGTCGATCCATGGACGGGTCAGCGGGTGGGTGAGGGTGGCGGTGTTGACGATGTCGAATCCGAGCCAGCTGCCCGCGTGCGCGAGCCGGGTCACCTCGTCCAGGAGGCGGGCGATCCGTTCCCCGGGCAGGTAGAACAGGAATCCCTCTGCCAGCCAGCTGGACAATGCCCGCGGATCGAACCCGGCGTCCAGCAAGGCGGTGGTCCACCGGCCGGTGAGATCTGCGCCGACGGCCCGGCGCGCGCAGCGGGGTTTCGCCCCGGCGCCGTCCAGGATGTCTTGCTTGCGGTCCAGGACCTCGGGTTGGTCGAGCTCGAACACCTGGACCCGGTTGGGCCAGCTCAGCCGGTACCCGCGGGTGTCCAGTCCGGCGGCCAGCAGCACGACCTGCCTGACCTCGCCGGTGCCGGTGACCCGTTGCAGGAAGTCGTCGAAGAAGCGGGCCCGGATGATCATGTCCGTCAGTGCTGGGCTCCCGGCTCGCTCCCCGAGCCAATCCTCGCCATGGGGTCCGGCCAGTGCGGCGGCCCACGGATCGTCCAGCAGGCGGTCGGGCCGGTGGGTCTCGCTGGCACGCACCGCCGCGATCCACTCGGCGGTCGCGGCCAGCGGCACGCCCGGCGAGCCTGGGTGCGCCTGTTGCTGAGGCATCGCATTCACCCTATCCACGCGGTGAGCGGGCCTGCGTCACCACGGCGCCGGCCGGTGATCACCGATGCCGGTGCCGCTTCGTCGGCGAGAACCGTCAGCAAGGCTATCGGCTCCGGCCAGCACATCCTCGTGGGTGATTCCCCGCGCTTGTGGGGTTCTTCCCGCACGGGGCTGTGAGTGGCCGACGGTACGATCGCTCGTCGCTCTCGCCGGGTTCGATGACGAGCGGCCCCCTCCCCGCATGGCTGACCGGTCGGCGCTAGACCTGCCTCGGCACCGCGCCGGTCAAGGTGAACACCAAGCGCATGACCTTGTCGCCGGGATCGGCGGTGGGATCGAACATGCACGGGCCAGAGGCGGAAGTCCCTGACTGGATCAACTGCCGGTTATTGCCCTTGCCACCGCAGTCATCGTGTCCTGGCGTAGCCCTCGCGGGCAACGCGGCACCGGTGCGCCAGGATGACCCGATCTGCGCCTCATAGCTGGCTCGGGACCAGGCAGCCGCGGACGTCCAGATCGAACCCTCTTTGTTGTCAAGTGGTCTCACCGGGTCTTTTCAAGATCTTTTAGCCGCCGGGTTCGGGTCTGCTGGCGCGCGGGCCGGGCCGGGGGTCGTAGGGTGGTGGCGGGTCCGGGAGTGGCCTGTCCGAAGAGCTGGTGTTCGGGGTGTGAGCCGGCCGCGCTGGAGTCAGAGCCGTTCCCCGTTTGCCCTCCCGGGCCCTCGCAGGCCGGCCTGGCTGCCATTCTGGCGTCGGCGCGGAGGCAGGCGTAGATGGCGTCGCTGATCTTCCGCTTAAGGCAGCGCAGCGCCTCTTTGTGGGTCTTGCCCTCGGCTATTTTCTTTTCGTAATAGGCGCGGCCGCCGCTGTGGGAATGCCGGATCTGGGTAACGGCGGCCATGTGGATCGCGTGGTTGATCCGCCGGTTCCCGCGCAGGGACAGCCGGTAGACCTTCCGGCCGCCGGAGGAGACCTCGGTCGGGGCGGTGCCGTTGTAGGCGGCGAAGTGATCGCGGGTGGGGAACCGGTTCACGTCGGTGACGTCGCCGATGATGGTGCCGGCGTTGACCGGGCCGACACCGAACACCTCGGTGACGGTGGTGCCCGAGGCGCGGACGGCTGTGGCGAGCTTCTTGTTCACCTCGCGCAGCTGGCCGTCAATGCGGCGCAGGTCCTCCAGGAACTGGGCGGCGAGCTCGCGGCGGGCGGCACCGATGGGGCCGGACAGGGTGACCCGCTCCAGGACGCTGGCAGCCTGGCCAGCGGTAATCTGCTTGCGGACGCCGCCGGGCAGCAGTTCGCACAGCACCGCGTGCAGGCGGCAGGCGACCTGGTTACGGGCGCGGGCCAGGTCGCGGTGCCGCCGGGCCCAGATCTTCAGCACCACTGTGTGGCCCTCGGCCGCGACCGGGCGGCAGGCCCTGGAACGCAGCGCCGCGACCGCGACTGACTGTGCGTCGTGCGGGTCGCTCTTGCCCGTGTCACCGGCCTGCAGCAGCCGCACCCGGGCAGCGAGCTTGGGCTGCACGTCCAGCACCAGCTCCCCGGCGGCGACCAGCTGCTGGGCCAGCAGCCGCCCGAGGCCCGCCGCTCCCTCGACCGCCCAGGTACGTTCCGGCCATTGTGCCGCCCACTTCAGGAGATCCCCGGCCTGTCCCGGCGAGGATTCCACCCGGAGCTCTCCCAGGGGCTCCTCGCCCGGGCCGATCACCACCGCCGTATGCGACCCCTTATGCGGGTCAACGCCAATCATCACCGTCACTGTCAGCACGCTCCGCGAGATAATAGAGAACTATCCAGAAACTCAGGCACAAGCGAAAAACGAAACGCGGCGGGCATGCCTAATACCGGATCTGGGAACGCTCGCTCCTCTTTCGAGCCACGCCGCAGCGGAGACCCGACAGGCTGGCACATCGATCTGAAGCCAGGCCGCGCACGGCCGGCAGGCGGTTCGGGAGCCAGCCCATCGGACCCCTGAACGCTACGGCATCACCCGCAACGCCTGCATCAAGTCTCTATTAGGCGGTTCGCGTTCAGCTTCTGGCGTCACGTTCGGAGTTTCCGGTGGCGGTCCGCCTGGCCGGAGTCCGGCCAGGCGGAGCAGGTACCAGTTCGGGAGCGGCCTACCGGGCGGCTCCGGCGACGTAGGCCGCGACAATGTAAGTGGCGTGGCGGTCGAGGGAGGTGCGGGCCCGGTCGTATCTCATCGTGGTCCGTGGATCAGCATGGGAGGCGGCCTCCTGGACATCCCGCAGCGGCACCCCGGCATCCAGCGCCGCGGTGATGAACGCGTGGCGCAGCGTGTGGGGCCCGACGGGCTTGGTGATCCCGGCGCGGCGGGCTATCCGCCGGACGATCCGCCCGGCACCGTGCCGGCCAGCCGGCGCCCATTAGCGGCCAGGAAGATGGGTCCTTCGGTGCGTTCGCCGATGGCCAGGTCGATCGCCCGGGCGGTGCGCGGGGCGAGCGGGATGGTGACGACCTTGCCGCCCTTGCGGGTGATCACCAGGGTTCGGTGGCCGCGCTCGATGCCGAGCGCTTCGATGCTGGCGCCGGTGGCTTCGGAGACCCGCAGCCCGTTCAGCGCCAGCAGCGAGATCAGCGCATGCTCTGCCGGCGGGCCAAGACCGGCGGCCACCAGCGGCGCGCCGAACTCGTTGCGGTCCAGGCCTACGGCGTGGGATTCATAGTCCAGCCGCGGCCGCCGCACATGCGCCGCGGGTGAATGATCGAGCAGTTCCTCTTCGACGGCGTAGCGGTAGAACCCGGCCACTGAGCAGAGCCGGCGGGTGATGGTGGCCCGGGCCCGCCCGCGGGCTTCCAGGTCGCGGGCGAAGAACTCGATATCCGCGCGGCGGGCGGCGAACAGATGGAGCTGATGCTGCTGGCACCAGCCTGCGAACTGGCGTAGGTCCAGCTCGTAGGCCTGCCGGGTCAGGCCGCTGTACCCGGCCAGGAACCCGCTAATGCCAGCCGCTCGGCATTGGTGAAGACCGGCGCGACGGGGACGAGAGCGGCGGACGGGATCGTGGTGGCCATGAGGCACCTCCGGGGACTCAGGCTGAGACCCCGATGCTGGGCCAGCCGAGGCCCCAGCAGACAACGAGAACCTCACTGTAAGACGGCCGCGGCAGTCACGCCAGGTCACCACCGTGCATCGCACGGAGGCGAGTTCATCAGCCAGCTACCGCCCCCGAGCCGAATCGGCGCTGGCCCAAGTCGTGCAGGATGGATCATGCACCACGCGCAGATCGGTCAGTTCCGTGGGGGATCCAATGTGGGCACGTCCGATGATCAGGCGTTGTACGGGACGACCATGATCGGGATCAGGGTCGGGCCGGCCGGCCTGGCGATCGAGTCCCGAGCGGTTCGGCATCTGTAACGACTCGAGCGCTCCCTAGGCTGTGTGGATGCGAAGCGAACCTGATCCCGGTGGTTCCGAGGCCGAGATGCTCGGGCAATACCTGGACGTCCAGCGCGAGGCGCTGCTCGCCAAGACGGAAGGGCTCGACCGAGAGCAGATGGCGCAGTTGCATCCTCCGTCCACGCTGACCTTGGTGGGCCTGCTCTATCACCTGTCGCTCGCCGAAGAAGACTGGATGGAGATCCACTTCTTGGGCCAGCCTGACCGCGACCCGTTTGCGGGCGCCGACTGGGATGCCGACGCCGACTGGCAGTTTCGTGTTCCTGCCGAGGTAGGGCCGGAGCAGCTGCGCCAGCGTTACCGCGAAGCCTGCGACCGGAGCAGGGCCGTGGTCCGACAGGCCACAGGTCTCGAACAGTTGTCGGTTAAGCCCGTGCGCGGCAAGCACTTCTCCTTGCGGTGGGTCCTCCTGCATCTGATCGAGGAAACGGCCCGCCATGCCGGTCACGCCGACCTGCTGCGTGAGGCGATCGACGGCAGCGTCGGTTAGCACCGCCTGCTTCGCAAGCAGATCGCCATCCGGACGCCCTCCCGCTGGTCCGGGGCCGGAGCGTCAGGTCTGAGGGTTCACCCATAGTGCACATATCAGCTATTCGGGAATGGCATAGGCGCCGAAATAACCCATTGACCCGCCGCCCCGAACGGCGGTTATCTGAAGCGGTTCGGGGATCGTGCCTGGTCAAGGGGCGTTTTTGCGGCGTTGACATGTTGCCGCGGTGCTGTGGGGAGGGTGGCTGTCATCGTGGTCCGGCGGGTCGTTCGCTGGCGTGTTGGGTGCGCTGGAGGCCGAGCTGGCGGGCGATCTGCTCGCGCAGCGAGCGGTTTTCGGCTCGAAGCCGGGCGATCTCGGCTCGGGCGGTGTCGAGCCGCTGGCGAAGCGAGTCGGTGCTGGCGCGTTGCGCGGCAAGCGCGGCCGCCGGGGCGTGCTGCTGGCGCAGCTGGCTGATGAGATCCTGGATCTGGTCTTGGCGGTAGAGCCATGGCCGGGAGACGCCGGCTGAGAGCGCGACCACGGTGTAGTTGATGGCTTTTCCCTCGCGCTGGAGCTGCTCGATGGCGTGGCGTGCCGCGGCGAGGGCCGCCTGGTGACGCCGGGCGTTGGCTTGGGCTAGGAATGCGGAGTTGTCAGCGCGGGCCATCGCCGGGACCGTCCTTGCCGGGTGCTTCGAGGGCGGGAATGATCCGGTCCAGGCTGGCCTGGACGCGGCGCAGGTTCTCGGCGAGCCGGAGCTGGCCCTTGGCGTCGGCTTGGGCGATGAGACGCCGGTTGGTCTTGGCCTGCCGCCGGTGAATCTCCAGGAACACGGGCGTGGTCTGGAAGTCCGGGCAGGTGAGGCAGGCGTTGGGGTGCGGGCAGTCTTGCTGGGCTGGGCGGCCGCAGTAGCCGTTGGGAAGGCTGTCGCGGATCCGGTTGAGGTTGTGCTTGACCCACTCGGCCGAGGCGGTGGGGGCGTCCGGGTCGTAGCCGATCCGCTGCCCGGTGATGTTCACCCGCTGGGACTGGTAGCGGTCGAATGCCTCCCGGATGGTGGCGTCGTGGATCTTCGCGTAATGCCCGGTCATGCCGGGGCTGGCATGCCCGAGGAGCTTTTGCACGACATGCTGGGGGACGCCGGAGTTGATCAGGCGCGTCCCGAGGGTGTGGCGGAACTGGTGACCGGTCACCCTGACCGGCTGTCCGGCCTGGTCGCGCAGGTCGATGGTGCGCTGCCAGGCCTCGAGCTGCTGGATGAAGGTGCGGTGGGAGTAGGGCTTCTGCCCGTCGTCGTTGCCGGCCATGCCGGGAAACAGCCAGGGGCTGCCCGCTGGCCAGTGCTGGCGCACGGAGTCTTGCTGGGCGCGGATCGCTGCCGCGGCTTTCGCGCTGAGCGGGATCAGTTGCTCGGCCCGGACCTTGATGGCCTCAAACCGCAGGCATGGCCAGCCGCTGCTGTCGGTGAGCACCGGGTTGAACGGGAGATTGCATGCGTCCCCACCGCGCAGCCCGGTCTCCATGATGACCACGACGAGGTTGCGGGTGGTGGTGTGCGGGATCTTCGCGATCGCCTCATCGGATTCCAGCTGGGCCATCACGTACTCGGGGATGAACCGGGCGATCTCGTCGTGGTGGAAGGGAAGTTCTTCAACGTAGATGGTGGCGTTGGCGGCAAGTCCGGGGAGCCAGCCGTGGCGGTGGCAGGTCTCGAAGAACACCCGGATCATCGACAGCGACAGCGCCCGGGTGGCGGCCGGGTATCCCTCGGTGAGCAGCCAGGACAGGTAGTCCTCCAGGACCGGCCGGGTGATCGCGCCCGGGTCGGCGGCCTCCGGGTGGCAGGTGGCAAGGAACCGGGAGAACCGGGTGAGCGCCAGTGCCCCGCCGCCGATGGTGGTGAACGCGCACCCGGTCGCCAGGCGGAACCGGGACCAGCGCTTGACCGGGTCGCGGAGCCAGGGCTGGCTGATCCCGTCGAAGCGGGCATGGCCGCGTCCCCGCCGGGCGGGGATGCCCAGGCGCCCGGCATTCCAGCGGTCCGGAGCCCACTCGCCGTCGAGGGCCGCCGCCTCGCCGGCAACGACCTGGAGCCGTGGCTTGCCCTGGGCGGCAGGCACCGGGTAGCTCACTGGGCCCTCTCCTCCTTCTGCCATGCTCCGGCCCTGGACAGTGCCTCCCCGATGTCGGCTGCGTCGAGATGGACATAAGTCTGGCTCGTGGTCGCTGGGGAGCGGTGGGTGAGCAGCCGTGCGACCACCTCGACCGGCACGCCCTGGCGGACCATGGCGGTGGCGTGGCTGTGGCGGAGCATATGGGCGGTGAAGCTGATCCCGGTGCGGGCGGCGATGCGGCCGATGAGCTGGTGCACCGCCGGGTAGGTCATCGCCGCGCCAATGGTGCCAGCGAAGAGGTTCACGAACATGTAGTC
>CAWHJW010000013.1:0-100495 GCA_963829725.1 uncultured Actinomycetes bacterium
GGGCCGTGGCTGATGCGATGAGTGGTGAGCCGGGGCGGCTGCGGACCTTTGGCGAGCGGGAGGTCTACGGCAGTCCTGAGATGTGGTTCGGGCAGGTTGACGTGGAGTTGCCGGACGGAGAGCGAGTCTGGGAGCACGTCGTCCGTTTACATCGGGTCGCTGTGATGGCGCTGATGGATGGGCAGGACCGGGTGTTGCTGGTCTGGCGGCACCGGTTCCTGGCAGATAGGTGGGGTTGGGAGCTGCCTGGCGGCCTGGTCGATGAGGGGGAAGACCCGGGCGAGGCGGCGGTTCGCGTCGTGGAGCATGCGGCCGGGTACCGGCCGGGGCGGGTGGAGCGTCTGATCACGTTTCAGCCGATGGGTGAGACGGTGGACTGCGAGCATGCGGTGTTCGTCGGCCGGGAGCCTGAGCGGGGAGATGGTCCCGTGGAGGCTGCCAGGGTGGAGTGGGTTCCGCTCGGCTCGGTCCCGCAGCTCATCACCGAAGGGCGGATCTGGAGCGCTCCAACCTTGGTGGCGTTGATGCGGTTGCTGACGTTGGATGGCCCGGCCGTCTCTGCGTGAGGCTCATGCCACGATGGTCTGCATGCGTCTGCTTGTGCTGGGGGGAACCAGGTTCGTCGGCTGGGCAATCGCGGCGGCGGCGGTCGGCAACGGGTGGGAGGTTACGACCTTCAACCGGGGCGTGTCGGGCGCCGACACCCCAGGAGTCCGCGTGCTACGAGGTGACCGGACCCGGGCGGACGATGTTGCCCGGTTAGCAGACGCCGGTCCGTGGGATGCCGTGGTGGATACGTCCGGCTACGTGCCCCGGGAGACGCTTGCGGTCTGTGAGCGCCTGGAACCTGTGGCGGCCTGGTATGTCTTCCTGTCCACGGTGAGCGTCTACCGTGGCTGGCCGGTCGAGCCGCTGTCGGAGCGCTCGGAGGTGCTGTATTGCCCGCCGGATGCCGGGCCTGAGTACGGCGAGGATGTCGAAGACGGACCTACGCGGTATGGGTACCAGAAGTCCGGGTGCGAGCTGGCGGTGACGCAGACGTTCGGCGCGGACCGCTCGGCCGTCCTGCGGCCCGGGGTGGTGCTTGGCCCGCGGGAGTATGTGGGGCGGCTGCCGTGGTGGCTGCGCCGGGTGGCCTCGGGTGGCCGGGTCCTGGCCCCGGGTTCGCCGGACCGGTCGATTCAGCCGGTGGATGTGCGGGACCTGGCGGCCTTCGCGCTGCACACGGCTGACCGGAGCATCCCGGGCGCCTTTAACGTGGCGGCGCCGATCGGCCGGGAGACGTTCGGGGGCCTGCTCCGGTCGTGTGCCGAGGTCACCGGGGCGGATGCGGAGTTCGTCTGGGTGCCGGATGCGCAGCTTCTGGCGCTGGGGGTCCGGCAGTGGTCGGAGATGCCGCTGTGGCGGACTTTCCCGGGTGTCTGGAACGTGGACCCGGGGGCGGCTTTGGCGGCGGGCCTGTCGTGCCGTCCGCTGGCGGCGACTGTGGCGGACACGTGGTCGTGGCTGCAAGCCAGCGGGGAGGCGCTGGACGACGAGCGGGCGAGCGAGATCGGTATTGCCCGCGAGCGTGAGAGGCAGATCCTCGCCAGCGCCGGTTAACGCTGGCGGGCGCCTGGCAGCTCGGCTGCATGTCCGGTGTCGAGCCAGTGGCCGATCTCGTCGGCGAGCTGGCGGGCTGGGCCGTTCCCGGCCCAGGGACGGGTGAGCAGTGTCGTCTGTGTCCGGGTCAGCCGGCCCGCCAGGGACACGTTGCGGACTGCAGGCGGTTGGGCGAGGACTGGCTTGATGGCCTCTGCGCTGGCGTCCAGGTCGTTGTTCAGCAGGCAGGCCGTGGCGAGGTCGATCCGGGCGCCGTCGATCTGGGACAGCGGGCGCCTGGGTCCTGGGAGCGCGGTCAGTTCGGCTAGGGCGGACCGGGCTGCTACGGATGCTTCATGGCCGTCACCGAGGTCCAGCCAGGCAGCAGCGGCGCACGCGGCTGCGCGGGCGTGGCCGAAAGCGAACTCGCCGCCTACTTCTTCGCTGAGTGAGTCCAGGTGGCGGTCTGCGTCGTCCTGGTCCCTGCGTGCCGAGGCGAGCACGTCGGCTACGGATGCGTTATCTCCGAGCAGGGCGTAGGAGCGGGAGGCGATGTAGCGGAGCCGGGCCCGGGGTTCGCCTGGCGGGGCCAGGTGCATGCCGTGCTGGTAATGGCTGAGGGCGATGTCGGGCTCACAGCGCCAGTTGGCCAGCAGGGCAGCCAGGCCAACGGTCCATGCCTGTAATGAAGAGTGGCCCGCCAGGGATGCGTACGACACGGCGGATTTCGCCAGGGCGTCGGATTCGTTCCAGTGGTTGAGGTCGAAGGCGCTGGAGGCCATCAGGGCCGTGGCCTGGCCGCAAACGACGTACAAGTCAGACAAGACGCTGGGACGGCGTGTGCGCTCCGCCAGGTCGAGCGCACAGGTACGGACGTGGCGGGCGGCGGTGAAGATATCCAGCGCTGGGCGGTTGGCGGCTCTCGCGATTTCTAGGGATTCCCGCCACAGGGAGGCGAGGGATTCCGGATCAAATTCCGCTGCGAGCCGCAGGCTTTCGGCGGACACCTCGTCGGCAGCGGCGGTAATGACGTCTTCGGCTGGGAGATGGTCTTCTCGCTGTCTGGCCTGCCGTTGACCTTCACTCACGGTTGCCTTCGAAGCTACTCCGAGGATGGCGCGGGCGGGGTCGGGCATGTTCAGGGCATCGGCGTAGCGGGCGAATACCGCCAGGCTCTTGATCTTCTGGACCCCGCGGATGAGGTCGCTGATCTTTGGCTGGGTCGTGCCGCAGGCGGTGGCGATCTGGGTCTGGCTGGCCCCGGTGTGCTGGTGGATCAGCAGCAGGAGCTTTCCCATAGCCCGCTCGCGCAGCGCCGCGATGGTCTCGGGCCGCTGCCAGAACGGGTCCGGGATCGCGAGTAAGTCGGTTCCGCGGCCGGGCATGCACTCGTCCGTTCGATGCGCGTCATTGCTGGGTCACTGCTCGTGATCCTATATCCCATCCCGGGATACGCCAGCGTGGGATGGGTTACCGCGCGGCTGCCCGAGATCGTGGAACGGTGACAGATGCACTCAAGGCCGAGGTTGCCGATTGCCCGTCGTGCCGGGGGCGCGGGTGGAAGTTACGCCGTTCGCGCCGCGTGATGGTGGCCGCGCTGATGCGCGGGCAGACCGAACCCAAGCGGGTCACTTGCCTGGACTGTGGGGGGTCTGGCCATGCCCGGTAGTCAGGCAGCCACGCTGGCGCAGCTCTGGTTCCCCGGGCAGGCTTCGGCGGTCGGCCAGGCGCGGCGCTTCGTGGCCAGCGTCGTCGGTGAGGACTTCCCCGCCCTTGATGACCTCCTGGTCCTCGTAAGCGAGGTGGCGGCCAACGCGGTCAAGCACACCGCCTCCGGAGACGGCGGCGCGTTCGAGATCGTCGTCTGGGTGAACGAGGGCGCGGTCCGTGTGGAGGTGGGCGACCAGGGCGGCTCGTCCGAACCCAGCCTGGCCGACGACGGCGTATCGGCGGATGCCCTGACCGGCGGGCGGGGTCTGCGGATCGTGGATGCGCTGGCCGCTCAGTGGGGGCATGCGGGCGATGAGCTGGGGCGCGTCGTCTGGTTTGAGGTGGAATGCCCGTGAGCGCGGGTGCCTCGTCGCTGCGGTTCGCGGTGCCTGAGCGGCACCGGTTCCGCGAGCTGCAGGCGCTGGAAGACGCGGTCAACTACCGGCTCGCGCGCCTGATGGCGCCATGCCTGGAGTGCGGGCCTGGCCAGGCGGGTAACCGGTGTGATGAGCATGCGTGTGACGTGGACTTGATCGCCGGGTACCTGGAAGCGGCGCAGTCCATCATGGCCGAGCTGTCCCGGGCCGCCCGCGAGCAAGCTGCTGGCAGCGGGCGGCGGGGATAGGCAGAGGCGTGACAGCTCGGCTGCCCATGCGCTAATCTGCTTGGGTAGCCAAGTGCGTGGCTGCCTGTCTACGCCGTGTGAGGCGCTGTCATGCCGTATGAGTACACGCCGCCGAAGTACGCGCAGGTGATCGCGGAGCTGCAGCGGCGGATCGAGAGCGGTGAGTACCCGCCCGGGTCGCTGATGCCCAGCGAGCATCAGCTTTCCGGTGAGTTCGGGATCGCCCGGCCGACCGTGGTGCGGGCACTGCGGGTGCTGCGGCAGGAGGGCTGGATTGAGACGCAGCAGGGCAAGGGCAGTTTCGTCCGCGGCCGTCCCGCCCTCGCCGGAGTCACCGCCGACCGCCGCGGGCAGGGAGAACTGGACCGGGACGAGGCCCGGGAAGGTGGCGAGCTGGTCAGCACTGGCCTGGCTGCCCCGCCTCGCCGGATCGCCGCGCTGCTGGGCTGGCCGGAAGACCAGGAGCTGGTGTGCCGCAGGCGGCTGATCCGCCTCGACGGCGAACCCTCCGAGCTGGTGACCTGGTGGTTCCCGCCGGAGCTGGCGGACGCTACCGGCCTGACTGAGCCTGGCCCTGTGCGCGGGAGTGTGCGGGCGCTGCTGGCCCGGCAGAAAGGCGTCCGGGTGGATCATGTGGTCGAGCAGGTGACTGCCCGCCACCCGGCCCCGCATGAGGTGAAGCTGCTGGGGATCACTAGGTCGGCGCCGGTCCTGGCGCTGTATGTGGTGGCCCGGGATGCGTCCGGTGGGCCGCTGTTCGCGCTGGATGTGGCGATGCCGGGGGATCTGCACAAGCTGGAGGACGCCTACCCGGTGGGGTAGAAGTCCCTTCCCTCGACTGCTGATTGCTTGACTAACCAAGTTGCCTGACCGTACCTTGGTCCCAGCTTGGATAACCAAGCAGTCAAGCAATCTGGAGGGTTCATGGCAGTACAGGGTCCGATCCCCGTCGAGTTCGCATCGGTGTTCCCGCGTGGGGTGTTCGCGGTGGGGCCGTTCGAGCCGGTCCGGGACTTCGAGGCGTCTAAGGGCGGCCGGTTCGTCCAGTCCAAGGACAAGGCGTCGGGGCTGCCGCTGTGGCAGGTCGATGTCATCGACGCCGACCCGGCGGCGCGGGACAAGACGGTGCGGGTCAAGGTCGCGGCGCCGGACCAGCCGGTGCTGCCCGCGCCGCATCCGGGGATGCCATTCGTGCCGGTGGAGTTCGCCGGGCTGACGGTCACCCCGTACGTGAACCAGGCCGGGCGGCTGGCCTACTCCCTCAAGGCCACCGGGGTCCGCCCCGCAGGCAGGCAGGGCCGGGCTACCCCGGAGGGCCGGGACACGGCGGCATGAGCAGGACGGCATGAGCAGGTGGGGCGGCAGGAACAGCCATTCCTGCCGCCCCGGTATCTCCCCAGGTCAGCAACCCGTAGAGAGGGCTCCATCCTATGCGTGAGTTCACGGGCGAGCAGATCGCCCAGGTAGACAACGCTGATCCATTCGCGGCCCCGGTATGGCGCTCACCCGTGCACCGGACCCCCGAATGGATCATCTGGCTGGTCCAGCTCATCCGGCTCCTATTCCGGGTGACCTGGTTCCTGATCCGCCACCCGCTGCTGGACGCTGCGGCCGGGACCGTGATCCTCACCTGGGTCAAGGCGGGCTGGCCGGGCGTCGTGGTCCTGGTCAACGTCACCGCCGCTGCGCTGGTGACACTGCGGCTGTGGTGGCCGGACTGGTTCGCCCGGCTGGTCACGGTGCCGCTGCGGTGCCGGTGGCGGTGGCTGGCCTACCGGCGCCGCTGGCAAGCCGTCATGACCATCAGCGGCCTGGCCCCCACCTACCGGGGCCGGGTCACCCTGCCCGTGCTCGGCAACGTCCAGGCCGGTGCCTGCGCCGACCTGGTGACCGTCCGGCTCGTCTCCGGGCAGTCGCCGAAGGCGTTCGCGGACCGGGTGGAAGCGCTGGCGCACGGGTTCGGGGTCCGGTCCTGCCGTATCCGCACTGCCCGGCCGGGCCTGGTCGTCCTGGAACTGGTCCGGCGGGATGCGCTCGCGGCCGTCATTCCGGCAATGCCCATCCCGGCGGCGACGGATCTGCGGGCGCTGCTGGTCGGGCGGCGGGAAGACGGCGAGGCGTTCACGATCCGGCTGCATGGAACGCATCTGCTGATCGCGGGCGCGACCGGCGCAGGGAAAGGCTCCTACCTGTGGAGCCTGGTGCGGGCCATGCTGCCCGGGATGGCCTCGGGGCTGGTGCGGGTTCATGCGTGTGACCCGAAGCTGATGGAGCTGGCGTTCGGCCGGGCCATGTTCGAGAAGTTCGGCAAGTACGCCGCCGACCCGGCCGACATCGCCGCCCTGCTCGAAGCCGACGTCCGCAATATGCAGGACCGGGCCGCACGGTTCGCGGGCCGCCAGCGCGACCACCAGCCAACCGCGGCGGACCCGTTCGTGGTGGTGCTGGTCGATGAGGTGGCGTTCCTGACCGCCTACCAGGCCGACCGGAAGCTCAAAGACCGCATCCTCGCCGCCTTAGCCACCCTGACCAAGCAAGGCCGGGCGGTCGGCTACAGCGTCGTCGCCGCGCTCCAGGACCCCCGCAAAGAGGTCCTGAACATCCGCAACCTGTTCCCCGACAAGATCGCGCTACGCCTCGATGAACCGGCGCAGGCGGACCTGGTGCTCGGCGACGGCGCCCACGATCGCGGTGCGGTGTGCGAGGACATTTCCGCCGACCCGGCCACGGGCGCTGGTGTCGGGTTCGTGCGGCTGGAGACCGATCCCGACCCGGTGCGGGTGCGGGCCGCGTTCGTCACCGACGACGACATCCACGCCATGACCGCCGCGCTCACTGACCCGGCTGGGGAGCCCGCCCCGGCGGCAGGCGAGGCGCGATGAGCGTCGGCTGGCTCTCGTCTGAGGACTGCCCGGACTGCGGTGGCCCCCTGCTCGATGTCAGCACCGATGAGCGGTTCATCACCCTGGAGTGCCCCGGCTGCGGCTTCCGCACCCGCTGGCACGCCACCCCGCCCACTCCTGACCCCGACCCTGACCCCGGCGAGATGGAGGCTGAATGACCGAACGAACGACCAGAGCGCAGCGGCTGGCCATGCCGCTGGCCCGGGACGTGGTACGCGAGCTGGCCATCACGCACGGCGGGTGCGTGCGGCCGGTCCAGTTGCGCCGCACCGACCTGCACACCGGGCAGACCGAACCCGTGCTCGTGCCGTGCGGGCACACCCTCGGCGCGGTCTGCCCTTCGTGTGCGGAACGCGCTCGGGTGCTGCGGGCGGCGCAGTGCCGGGAGGGCTGGCACCTCGACCGTGAGCCTGCCGTCCAGGCCGAGGCGGCCGACGACGAACAGCACATGTGGATCGAGATGCGCGCCAACGCCCAGCGGGAACGCGACCACGCCGACGCGGCCGGGGACGACACGGCCGAGGATGACGAGCTGATCGGCGAACTGGATGAGGAGATCACCCGATCGGGGATGCGCGGTAACGTGCTGCCTGCCCGGCCGGTACGGCGTCACCGGTCTACCCGGCGCCGCCAGGACGCGCCGGACCTGCCCCGGCGGAAGATCAGTCCGCGCACGGTCGGCAAGACCTACACCAGCCCGGACGGCAAGACGTTCCGGCCGTCGATGTTCATCACGCTCACCTGCCCCGGCTACGGCCGGGTTCGTGAGGATGGCACCCCCGCCGACCCTGGCAGCTATGACTATCAGCGGGCGGCGCGGGATGCGCTGCATTTCGCGGCGCTGTTCGACCGGTTCGTCCAGAACCTGCGGCGGTTCCTGGGCTATGACGTCCAGTACTTCGCCGCGGTGGAGCCGCAGCGGCGGCTGGCGCCGCACATTCACGTCGCCATGCGCGGCACGCTGTCCCGTACCGAGTTGCGCCAGGTGCTCGCCGCGACCTATCACCAGGTCTGGTGGCCACGCACCGACCAGGTGAAGCACGACGATGCCCACCTGCCCGTGTGGCATGAGGCCAGCGGCCACTACCTCGACCCCGCCACGGGTGAACTCCTGCCGACCTGGGACGAAGCACTCGATGCGATCGGTGACGGGGACGAGCCGTTGCATGTGGCCCGGTTCGGGGATCGGTTTGACGCTCAGGGCGTCATCGCCGGGTCACGGGATGCGAACCGGTGCATCGGCTACCTGACCAAGTACCTGACCAAGCACGTCGCCGACTGCCACCAAGCGCAAACCCCCGCCCAGCATGACCACGCCGGGCGGCTGGCCGACGCGCTCCGCTATGAGCCGTGCTCGCCGACGTGCGCGAACTGGCTGCGCTACGGCGTCCAGCCCAAGAACCCCCGGCCGGGCCTACGCCCCGGGCACTGCCGGGGCAAGGCCCACCGCCGCGAGCATCTCGGCTACGCCGGGCGCCGGGTCCTGGTCTCCCGCAAGTGGTCCGGCAAGACGCTCGCCGACCACCGCGCCGACCGACGCGAATGGCTGATGACCACGCTCGGGCTCCCCGCGGCTGACCCGGCCCGATACACCTGGGAACCCGTCACCCCCGGCGACCCGGACCACATGCCGAATGCCCAACGGATGCTGCACATCGTCGCCGACCGCCAGCGATGGCACGCCGCACTCACCGAAGCCCGAGCGAGAGCCAGCGGCCAGGGCGCCCCGGAACTTTCGGCAACCGAGCAGGCCGCATGATCGAACGCCGGGAGATGAGCCACGTGCTACCGCATTGTCACGGCGGAATGACCCTCGCCGAACTACTGGCACTGCCCGTGGTCGTGGACGTTACGACGGCCGCGAGAGCGCTCGGCCTGGGGCGGTCAACCGGGTACGAGCTGGCCCGGCGCGGCGAGTTCCCGTGCCGGGTGCTCAGGGTGGGCAGTTCCTACCGTGTCCCGACCGCTGATCTCCTCCGGGTCCTCGGGATCACGCCAGAGCAACGAGACCAGGCACCACCGGCAGCATGACCGCCACAGCGCCGTCAACCGGACGCCGGGCCGGAACCAAACCCCGTCCGGTCGGCCCAACCGCGCAGCGCCGCGAGATGGGTCAGCAAGTCGTGGCCCAGGGGAGTGAGCCCATACCCGGCCCCATGCTCGTGGTCCACCAGCCCAGCCTCGCGCAAGTCGCGCAACCGCTGGGTCAGGACGCTGGTCAACATGCCCGGCACCCGCCCGGCCAGCTCCCGGTAGGTCAGCCCGCCCGGCCGCAACTCCCAGATGACCCGCATCGCCCACCGCCGCCCGAGCACGTCGAACAGGGTGAGCAGAGCTGCGTCATCCTCGGCCTGTTCAGGCACTGTCCGCGACCTTCCCGCGAGGGGCGAAAGCCGATCTGGCTCCGGCAGCACCGTAGCGGCGGCCAGCTCACACAGCCAGTCAAGTGCCTTGATTTCCGATGCGTCATCGGCCACAATGAAAGTGCATCGAATTTCGATGCAAAGGACAAGCCGGGGCTGCGGCGCAATCGAAAAGGGAGACCACTCCATGAAAGAACCAATTCGCAAGATCACGCTCGCGGACGGGACGGTCCGATACCGGCTCGTCGTGGACATCGGCAAGGACCAAACCGGAAAGCGAAAGCAGCTCACCCGTACGTACGCCCGGCAGAAGGATGCTCGCGCTGAGCTATCCCGGATTCGCCACCAGCAGGACGCAGGGACGTACGTCCAGCCGTCCAAGATGACGCTGAATCAGTACCTGGACGACTACCTCGTCGGCGCCACCCGCGACCGCCGCGAGTCCACCAAGGCGAATTACCGGCATGCGCTCAAGCCGGTGCGTGCGCCTGGGGGACCGGACACTGCAAAGCATCACCAAGGCCGACATCGAGCAACTCGTGGACTGGATGCTCACCGCGGGCCGCAAGCGTTCCGGCAAGCCGGGGACGGGGCTCGGCCCGCGCTCGGTCCGGCTCACCCTCGGCAGGCTCAAGGCGGCTTTAGAAATGGCCGTTGACGAGGGCATTCTGGTCCGCAACGTGGCCAAACTGGTCAAGCCACCCGAGTACGTCACCACCGAGCGGGACACCTGGTCGAAGACCGAGGTCCGCACCTTCCTGCGGGCGGCGGCCGGTGACCGGCTGCACGCGGCCTGGCGGCTTAGCCTCTACGGCCTGCGCCGCGGGGAAGTGCTCGGCCTGCGCTGGGCCAGACATCGACCTGAATGCCGGGACACTCACGGTCAGCCAGGGGCGGGTACTGGTGGACTGCAAGGTCCGCATCGAGCCGCCCAAGAGCCGCAACGGCAAGCGAACCCTGCCACTCGACGCGGCGCTCGTGGGGGCGCTCACCGCGCTCCGCAGGCGACACAGCGGAAGAGAGCCAGGCTGCCGGGACCACCTACGGGGCCGCGCTGGCCGACCTGGACTGGTACAGGTCCGGCGACCAGTACGTGATCACCGACGAGCTGGGCGTCCCGGTTCACCCCGAGTGGTACTCCGACGAGTTCGCCCGCCTGCTCAAGCGCGCTGGGCTGCGCAAGATCAGGCTGCATCACTCCCGCCACACGACCCTGAGCCTGATGGAGAAGGCGGGCGTGCCGATCTCGATCATCAGCAAGTGGGCCGGTCACTACGACGCCGCCTTCACTATGCGGACCTACGTCCACGCGAGCGACGAGGACCTGAAGGAAGGCACCCGGACGCTCGCCCGGCTCCACAAGATCGCCTAGCAGTTGCCTGTGAGAAATTGTGAGAGATTGGCTCCCCAGACAGCATCAGGGCCGTCTCTCACCCCGGAGAGAACGACCCTGACCTGCGCAAACTGGTCGGGACGGCCGGATTTGAACCGGCGACCCCTTGACCCCCAGTCAAGTGCGCTGCCAAACTGCGCCACGTCCCGTTGCCACGGGTCAGCCTACAGGATTCCGGCCCCGCGCTTCACCGCTGCGCCCGGCCCCCGCCCGAGGAGGATGCGGCCCCCCGCCCGAGGAGGAGCCATCCCGCCCTCGGGCGGCACGGTGCCCGCGCCGCGCCCTGGGTATGCATACGGCAAAGAGTGTATCCCGATGACCGGCAACGGCCGCGGCAAGAGGGTGAGCAGATGCAACCGGAACGAACCCGTCCACAGGAACCCCGCGGCGACCTCGATGGTGACAGGTGGCAGCGGACGCTGGTGGCCCGGACCTGGCAGGCGACGATGGCCGTCGGGGTCCTGACCGTCATACTCGGGCTGATCGTGACCTTCCACCCGACCGGCTCGCTCACGGTCATCGCCGTGCTGCTCGGGGTCCTGCTGATCATCTCCGGGATCTTCCACCTGATCCGGGTGTTCGACGCGGCCGAGCCTCACCGGGTCTGGCTGGGCATCGCCGGCCTGGTGTTCGTGGTGGTCGGCGTGGTGCTGATCCGCCACCTGCACCTCACCCTGGCCTTGATCGGGCTGCTGATCGGCATCGACTGGATCATCCAGGGCATCACCTCCCTGATCGCGGGCCTGGCGGGCGGCCCTGGCGAGGGGCGGGTCTGGTGGGTCTTCTTCGGCGTGGTGAGCCTGATCGCCGGGATCGTGGTCGTCGCCGCACCGATCTCCTCGGTCACCGTGCTCGCCGTGCTGCTCGGCATGTGGTTCGTGATCATGGGCTTGCTGGAGATCATCGGGTCCTTCATGCTCCGGCGAGCCTCGGGCCCCGCGCACATGAGCGTGGCCCGCACGCCACGCGGGACAACGGCGGGGATGTGAGGCCGGCCCAGCCAGCCCGCCTCAGCGTCCGCCGCGCCCGAGAACCCGGCCCGCCTCAGCGCCCGCCGCGCCCGAGAACCCAGCCCGTCTCAGCGCCCGCCGCGCCCGAGAACCCGGCCCGCCTCAGGGCCAGGCGCCCCT
Source organism: uncultured Actinomycetes bacterium (assembly GCA_963829725.1). Taxonomy (GTDB): domain Bacteria; phylum Actinomycetota; class Actinomycetes; order Streptosporangiales; family Streptosporangiaceae; genus RYN-230. The sequence continues at coordinate 11,706 of CAWHJW010000013.1, forward strand.
CAGAGCTTGAGGGGGCGGATGGGGGCGGCGATCAGGGCCGGGTCGCTGCGCCAGTCCACGCCGGGGACGTCCACGTACAGCTCGATCTCGTTCTCGTCCGGGTCGGTGATGTACAGGCTGTGCGTCACGGTGTGATCGCTGGCGCCGACCACGTTGACCTGGTGAGTCTCCAGGGCGGCCAGGGCCTCGCGTAGTTCGTCGTCGCTGTCACCAACCTTGAGCCCGAAGTGGTAGAGGCCGACCCGCCGCCCCGGCGGGAGGCCGGCCGCGTCCTCCCCGACTTCGATGAGCAGCAACTCGTGGTGGGTCCGCCCCGACGGTGCCGAGAACGCCGCCGCCCGGAACGGCTGGGGGGCGTCGCCGGGTCCTCCCATGATCTGGCGCCAGCCGAGCACATCCCGGTAGAAGGCCGCGGAACGATCGAGGTTACGCACGTAGAGGACGAGGTGACCGAGTTCCTTGACTTCCATGCGGCGCTCCTGGTGAAGATCCGGGCTGGCTGACGGCACGTGCGCGGCAGGCCTGAGGAGCCATTTCCTCATGGCTGCACGTCCAGCTCAACCGGGAGACCACCGGGTGTATGCCCACTGCCGCGACCCCGCTAACCCGGCCCGGGCCGGGTTAGCAGGGTCGCCGGGACTGCCGCCGGCAGCGCGGCCTCGGCCAGATCGAGCGAGGCGTCAAACAAGGGCACCAAGTCTCATGATTCTTCGTTAGGTGAACGGGTACTGCCGCAGTGCCGGCTGGGCCCAGTCGGTACTGCCTCGGACAAAACGGAGCGCCAGGAATGACGGGACCGGCCTGGGAGGGCGGTGCGGCTGATCCGCGGGCGGCGCAGTTCGGCTTCGACCCGCCGACCGTGCCGCTGCCGTTCGGTTCCGCCCCGGCGCAGCCGCAGCCCGACCCGGGTCGCTACGGCGGCCCGTACGCCGGCGATCCCTACGGCCCCCCGGGCGGGTACCCGCCGCCCCGGCCCCGGCGCCGCCGCTGGCGGCGGCTGCGCCGCCTGGCCGGCGCGCTGCTCGTGCTGGTCATGCTGGCCGTCGTGGCATTCGGCGTGCTGCTGGTGATCACCCCGTCGGTGTCCAATGCCCCCGCGCTGTCCCGTGCCTTCGACCGCGCGCACCACGTGGCTTACCCGGGTCCGCCCGTGCCGGCCCTGTTCGCCGAGTCGCTGGTGGCCACGGAGGACCACCGGTTCTACTCCGAGCCGGGCATCGACGTGTTGGCCATCGCCCGGGTCATCGAGTCCACCATCACCCGGCAGGGGGACCAGGGCGGCGCCACCCTCTACCAGCAACTGGCCAAGATGCTCTACACGCCTGGGGAGACCGGGCTGCGGGCCCAGGGTGAACAGGTGATCCTCGGCGTCAAGCTGGACGTGAGCTACAGCAAGGCGCAGATCCTGCGGATGTACTCGGACGTGGCCTACTTCGGCCACGGGTACTACGGGCTGGCCGAGGCGAGCTGCGGTTACTTCGGCACCGCCCCGGCGGGCCTGACCCTGCCCGAGGCCGCCACGCTGGCCGGCCTGGTCCAGGCCCCGTCCGCCGACGACCCGATCGCGCACTACGCCCAGGGCCGGGCGCGCGAGGCGCACGTGCTGTACCGCCTGGTGGCGACGGGGAAGATCAGCGCGGGCCAGGCGGCCACCGCGTTCGCCCACCCGCTGCACCTGGTCGGCGGGCGCGGCACCGGCTGCACCGGCTAGCCGGCCGCCCTCTCCCGCCCCTTCACATGCTTAACGGCCGTTCCGTGGCCACCCGACCCTGGCCACCCCTGAGCCCTGGGTGGCGGTCAACGGCCGCGCCATGGCAGGCGTGCTGAGGCCGCCCCATGGCAGCGCGGCCTCAGCATGGGTGAAATTCGGTGGCCGCTAACGGCCGCTGCGCGGCGCCCCGGGCATCGTCATGTCATGGGCCTGACGGGACATTGACCCCGCGCCGCGCCCGGGCGCGGCGTGCCGCCCGCCGCCATGCGCCCGGCCCGGCTCAGTGCCGCTGGCCAGCGCCGTCTCGGGGTAGCCGGCGTGGTCGGGTGACGGCACGACCGGGATGGGGCCGTCCGAGGGCACCTCGGGCTGTCCCGGGTGCGCCTGCCACACCCACTTGCGGTAGGCCCAGAACCGGAACAGCGTGCCGAGCACGATCCCGACGAACAGGGCCACGTTGTACGACAGCTTGTCGTCCCGGCCCAGCGCGTAATACGTGAACCCGATGCAGGCCAGCTGGATGACCAGCCCGATGGCATTGAGCAGGAAGAACAGGCCGTACTCGCCGGCCACGTTGCTCATCCCGGTGCGGTGCCGGAAGGTCCAGAACCGGTTGCCCATATAGGAGACGAACGTGGCGACGATGGTCGCGATCACGTTCGCGCTGATGGGGCCGAGATGCATGTCGAAGTGCAGCACGTTGGTGCCGACCTCGGTGACCAGGAACGCGAAGCCGCCGACGATGCCGAACTTGGCCACCTCGTGGATGAGCGTGCGGAACCGCTCATAAAGCCTGCGAGTCAATCCCACTGGGCCGTCTTCCTCTCACAGGGTCCATGGGGCTCAGCCGATACGCACTGCACGCGCGCTCAGTGCGACAGTACCGGCCTCCCTACCCCCGCGTGGCCGCCGCTCCCGGATCCATCGGTCAAGAGGCGGGAAAATACCTGTTCGGAATCGTCAGTGCGCCCCGGTAGTGTCGCATGGGTGCCTGCCGCAGACGCCCTGATCCGTGCGCGCGGGCTCACCAAGCGGTTCGGGAATTTCACCGCGGTGGACGGCATCGACTTCGAGCTGAGCCGGGGAGAGGCGTTCGGCTTCCTCGGCCCCAACGGCGCTGGCAAGTCCTCCACCATGCGGATGATCGGCTGCGTGTCCCCGCCCACCGCTGGTGAGCTGCGCATCTTCGGCCTGGACCCGGTCGCCGACGGGCCGTCCATCCGGGCCCGGCTCGGTGTGGTACCCCAGGAAGACACCCTGGACGTGGAGCTCACCGTCCGGGAGAACCTGCTTGTCTACGGTCGTTACTTCGGCCTGTCCCGGGCGGTGATCCGGCAGCGCTCGGCCCGGCTGCTGGACTTCGTCCAGCTGACCGACCGTCAGGACGACCGGGTGGAGCCGCTCTCCGGCGGGATGAAACGCCGCCTCACCATCGCCCGCTCGCTGATCAACGAGCCCGAGGTGCTGCTGCTGGACGAGCCGACCACCGGGCTGGACCCGCAGGCCCGGCACGCGGTCTGGGACCGGCTGTTCCGGCTGAAGCGGCAGGGGGTGACGCTGGTGCTGACCACGCACTACATGGACGAGGCCGAGCAGTTGTGCGACCGGCTGGTGGTGATGGACCGGGGGAAGATCGCCGCGGCGGGTTCGCCGCCCGAGCTGATCGGCCGGTACTCCACTCCTGAAGTGCTCGAATTGCGGTTCGACCCGGCCGTCCACGAGACCGCCGCGGACAAGCTGGCCGCCATCCCGGCCCAGCGCCGGGAGGTGCTCGCGGACCGGGTGCTGCTGTACGTCGCGGACGGGGACGCGGCGCTCAGCGCGGTCCGCCGCATTGGCGTGGAGCCGCTCACCTCGCTGGTCCGGCGCAGCACCCTGGAGGACGTGTTCCTGCGGCTGACCGGGCGGCGGCTGGAGGACTGATGGCCACCCCGGCCGCGGTCCCTGGGCTGCTGCGGTTCCCGGCCGTCCGGCAGCTGCGGTTCTGGCTGACCGACTACCGGCGGACCTGGCGCGGCTCCATCTACTCCAGCGTGCTGAGCCCGCTGCTGTACCTGGGCGCCATGGGGCTCGGCCTGGGCAAGCTGGTGGATGCGCACGGCGCCGCCCGGCTGGGCGGGGTGAGCTACCTGGTCTTCCTGGCGCCCGGGCTGCTCGCGGCGACCGCGATGCAGACCGCGGTGGGGGAGTGCACCTACCCGGTGTTCGGCTCGGTCAAGTGGAACAAGACCTACCAGGCGGCCAGCGCCTCACCGCTGCGCCCGGCCGACCTGTTCCACGGTCACCTGCTGTTCGTCGCGATGCGGCTGACCATGAACTGCGCCGCGTTCCTGGCCGTGGCGGCGGCGTTCGGCGCCATCCAGTCGCCCTGGGCGCTGGCGGCGCTGCCGGTCGCGGTGCTCACCGGGATCGCCTTCGCCACCCCGGTGGAGGCCTGGGCGGTGACCCGGACTAAGGACACCTCGCTGTCGGTTATCTACCGGTTCGGGCTGATCCCGCTGTTCCTGTTCTCCGGCACGTTCTTCCCGATCACCCAGCTCCCCAGTTGGCTGCAGCCGGTGGCCTACCTGACCCCGCTGTGGCACGGGGTGGCGCTGTGCCGGGCGCTGATGCTCGGCGTGGCCACCCCCGCGCAGGCCGCCGAGCACCTGGGTTACCTGGTCGCGCTCGCTGTCGTGGGCCTGGCCTGGGGCAACCGGAGTTACACCAGGCGGCTGTATGTCTAACGTCCGCACCCTCCCGCTGCGGGTATTGCCGGTCCGGCACCTGCGGGCCCGCGCCCGCGGGGCCCTGGGTGGCCGCGGCGGCCTGCACCTGGTGGAACGGCACGCGCTCGTGTACCGGCACACCTGGCTGGTGCTGGTCTCCGGTGTGGCCGAGCCGCTGTTCTACCTGCTGTCCATCGGCGTCGGGCTGGGCAGGCTGGTCGGCCAGGTGAACGGGATCAGCTACGCGGCCTTCGTGGCACCCGCCCTGCTGGCCAGTGCCTCGATGAACGGGGCGCTGTTCGACTCGACGTTCAACGTGTTCTTCCGGCTCAAGTACGAGAAGTTCTACGACGCCGCGCTGGCCACCCCGATGCGCGCCACCGACGTGGCCCTGGGGGAGATCAGCTGGGCGCTGCTGCGCGGCGGCCTGTACGCGGTGGCCTTCCTGGTCGTCATGGCGGCCATGAGGCTCATCCACTCGTGGTGGGCGCTGGCCGCGCTGCCCGCCGCGGTGCTGACCGGGTTCGCCTTCGCCGCCGCCGGCATGGCCGCCACCACGTTCATGCGCAGCTGGCAGGACTTCGAGTTCGTCACCGTGGCGACGCTGCCGATGTTCCTGTTCTCCACCACGTTCTACCCGCTGTCGGTGTACCCGGGAGCGCTGCAGGTCGTGGTGGAGTGCACGCCGCTGTACCAGAGTGTCGTCGTGCTGCGCGGCCTCACCCTGGGTGAGGTCGGCCCGGGCCTGCTCGCGCACGCCGCCTACCTGGCGGTGATGGGCCTGGCCGGCCTGGTCCTGGCCGGCCGCCGGATCGGCCGCCTGCTGCTCCGCTAGCCGCCCGCGCACCGTCCTGGCCGGCAGCGGCAGGTCATGGCCCTGCGGCTGTTCCTGGACCTGGACGCCAATCGCACCGCGGAGGTGCCCGGCATCGCGCGGGCCGTGAACCTTTCATCTGGCCCGGCCCCGGCAGGTTAGGCTGCGACCAGGCGACCAGGCGGCGCGGAGGGGCAGCGGGACGCATGATCAGGACCGGCGGTCACCGGCCCGAGCCGGGATCCGGCGCCGCGGCGGCGGCCGGGCCGGCCACAGCCCGGCCTGCCCGGCCGCGGCCCGACTGGGCGGGATGGCTGATCGTGGCCGTGGTGCTGGCCGCCTACCTGATCATCTCGCTGTCCCGCTACCTGCGCCTGGCGCCGGGATCCTGGGACCTGGGCATCTTCACCGAGTACGTGCGCCAGCTGGCCCACCTGCGGGCCCCGGTGGTCAACATCCACGGTCCCGGGTTCAACCTGCTCGGCGACCATTTCCAGCCGATCGTGGCGCTGATCGTCCCGTTCTTCCTGCTCTTCCCCAGCCCGGCCACGCTGCTGGTGGCCCAGGCGCTGCTGACCGCGGTCTCGGTGATCCCGGTGAGCCGGGCCGCCGCGGCCACCCTCGGCCGGGGCGCCGGATGGGCCATCGGCGCGGCCTACGGGCTCTCCTGGGGCCTGGCGCAGATGATCGACTTCGACTTCCACGAGATCGCGTTCGCCGTCCCGCTGCTCGCCTTCTCGCTGTCGGCCCTGGTGCGCGGGCGGATCCGGCCCGCCGTGCTCTGGGCGCTGCCGCTGGTCTTCGTGAAGGAGGACCAGGGATTCACCGTGGCCGCCCTGGGCATCGTGATGATGCTGGCCGGGGCGGGCTGGCGGCAGCGGGCCGGGCGGCCGGCCGAAGCCGGGGAATCCGGCGTGGCGGGGCGGCGGGCCGGGTGGCTGCGCTGGGCGGACAGCCCGGTGCGCGGCGGGCTGGTGCTGGTCATCTGGGGGCTGGCCTGGTCGGTGCTGGCCATCGCGGTGATCATCCCGCACTTCAACGCGGCCCATCAGTACCCGTACTGGACCGACGGCGGGGCATTGCGCCCCGGGGCCGCGCACTCCACGCTGGCCACGGTGGCAAGCCAGTTCGGCGTCTCCTGGGTCGCGAAACTGCGCACCACGCTGCTGATCAGCCTGCCGGTGGCGTTCCTCGCGCTGGGCTCCCCGGTGGCGGCGGTGGCACTGCCCAGCCTCGCGCTTCGTTTCGTATCAACCAACAGTGCGTACTGGGGCTCTGGCTTTCATTACAACGCCACCGTGATGCCCATCGTCTTCCTGGCCGCGATCGACGCGCTGGCCCGGGCCCGGGCGGGCAGCGACCGGCGGTGGGTGGCCGTGGCCACCACCCGGGCCGCCCCGGCCCTGATGGTGGCGCTGGCCGCGCTCATCGCCCCGGAGTTCCCGCTGCAGGACGTGTGGCAGCCGGGCACCTACCAGATCGGGCTGCACGTCCAGGCGGAGGACGCGGCGATGGCCCGGGTGCCGCCGGGCAGCACGGTCGAGGCCACGCTGACCATGATCGCCCCGCTGGCCGCGCGGGACGACACCTACTGGATCGGCACCAGCGGCAACCCGGCGCCCGGCTGGATCGTGTTCGACCAGAGCGACAGCGGCTGGAGCCCGGCCCCGGCGAACCCGCTCGCCTTCGTCGAGCAGCGCCACGGGGGCGCGGTCTACCGGCAGGTCTTCGTGGATAACGACGTGTACGTGTTCCGCCGGGTGAGCGGGACGCCTGGCCGCTAGATCGGGCTACCGGGCAGTAGGTAGAGTCGTCAGCGCACCGTATGGAGGACCCTGATGGACTTCGGGTATGACGTGCGCACGGAGGACTTCCGCAAGCGCCTCCTCGCGTTCATGGACGAATGCGTGTACCCGGCCGAGCCGCGTTTCGCCGCGCAGGTGGCGGAGAACCGGCAGGCCGGAGCCCCGTGGGTGCGTCCCGCGGTGATCGCCGAGCTCAAGGCGGAAGCCCGGTCGCGCGGGCTGTGGAACCTGTTCCTGGCCCACCACCCCGACGGCGCGGGGCTGACCAACCTGCAGTACGCGCCGCTGGCCGAGATCACCGGGCGCAGCCCCGCGCTGGCCCCGGAGGCGCTCAACTGCGCCGCCCCGGACACCGGGAACATGGAGCTGCTGGCCGAGTTCGGCTCCGCCCGGCAGCGGGAACGCTGGCTGCGGCCGCTGCTGGACGGGGAGATCCGGTCGGCTTTCTGCATGACCGAGCCGGACGTGGCGTCATCCGATGCGACGAATATCACAACGCGGATCGAGCGGTCCGGGGACGAGTACGTCATCAACGGGCGGAAGTGGTGGTCCTCCGGGGCGATGAACCCGGAGTGCGAGATCTTCATCGTGATGGGCCGGACCGCCGCCGGCGGGGACCCGCACCGGCAGCAGTCGATGATCCTGGTGCCCCGGGACACCCCCGGCGTGCAGGTCCGCCGGGGCATCACGCTGTTCGGGTATGACGACGCGCCGCACGGCGGGCACGCCGAGGTGCTGTTCACCGATGTCCGGGTGCCCGCGGCCAACCTGATCGCCGAGGAGGGCGACGGATTCGGCATCGCCCAGGCCCGGCTCGGCCCGGGCCGGATCCACCACTGCATGCGGCTGATCGGCGCGTCCGAGCGGGCCCTGGAGCTGATGTGCCAGCGGGTCAGCACCCGGACCGCGTTCGGCGGGCCGCTCGCCGACCAGGGCGTGGTGCAGGGCTGGGTCGCCGAGTCCCGGGTGCGGATCGAGCAGGCCCGGCTGCTGGTGCTCAAGACGGCCTGGCTGATGGACACGGCCGGGAACAAGGGCGCGCACACCGAGATCCAGGCCATCAAGATCGTCACCCCGGCCATGGCCGAGTGGGTGATCGACAAGGCCATCCAGGCCCACGGCGCGGCCGGGGTCAGCCAGGACTTCCCCCTGGCCTTCCTGTGGGCCAACGCCCGCTCGCTGCGTTTCGCGGATGGCCCGGACGAGGTGCACAAGCGCTCGCTGGCCCGGCGGGAACTGCGCCGTTACCGGGCCGAGAGGGAGGCCGCCGGGTGACCCGGCACCGGGCTGCCCTGGTGACCGGCTGCCGCGATGGCGTGCCGATTGGCTGCCAAGCGGGGCCTTCTGGCCCTGGTGAGTGGTTCCCTGCAGGTGGCACGGTCACGGGTGGGACTGACTAGCTCGAAGGACAGGAGTGACTGACATGCCAGAAAATCAGCAACGGGTCGCCATCGTCACCGGTGCCGCCCGCGGGATCGGTGCCGCCGTCGCCAAACGGCTCGCCGCCGACGGGATGGCTGTCGGCGTGCTTGACCTGGACACGGACCTCTGCAAGGACACGGTGCAGGCGATCGAGTCGGCTGGCGGCCGGGCCCTTGCGGTCGGCGCCGACGTGAGCCAGGCGGACCAGGTGCAGGCGGCCGTTGACGCCGTCGCCACCGAGCTCGGGCCGCCCACGGTGCTGGTGAACAACGCCGGGGTCCTGCGGGACAACCTGCTGTTCAAGATGTCCGTGGAGGACTGGGACCTGGTCCTGGGCGTGCACCTGCGCGGTGCCTTCCTGATGGCCAAGGCTGCCCAGAAGCACATGGTGGACGCGAACTACGGCCGGATCATCAACCTGTCCTCCAGCTCGGCGCTGGGCAACCGCGGCCAGGCGAACTACTCCGCGGCCAAGGCGGGCATGCAGGGCTTCACCAAGACCCTGGCCAAGGAGCTGGGCCGGTACTCGATCACCGCGAACGCGGTCGCGCCGGGGTTCATCGTCACCGACATGACCGCGGCGACCGCGGCCCGGATGAAGATGAGCTTCGAGGACTTCCAGGCGTTGGCGGCCAAGCAGATCGCGGTCGGCCGGGTCGGCCAGCCCGAGGATGTCGCGCACACCATCTCCTACCTGGCCAGCGACGGAGCGGGGTATGTATCCGGCCAGGTCATCTACGTGGCTGGCGGGCCGCTTAATTGACAGTCGATCAGGACGCAACCCCGGCCAGCGCGGGCCCGCTCCATGAGCGGGTCCGCGCGTTCCTGGCCAGCCACGACCCGGCCCGGATGCCCCGGCTGGAATTCCTGCGGGCCCGGTTCGACGCCGGCCTGGCCGCCGTGCACTACCCGCCCGGCCTGGGCGGGCAGGGCCTGCCCCGGGCGCTGCAGCCCGCGGTGGACGCCGAGTTCGCCGCGGCTGGCGCCCCGACAAACCAGCCGGAACGCAATCCGATCGGCCTGGGCATGGCCGCACCCACGATCGTGGCGTTCGGTAGCCAAGAGCAGAAAGCGCGCTGGCTGCGCCCGCTGTGGACGGGTGAGGAGATCTGGTGCCAGCTGTTCAGCGAGCCGGGCGCGGGCTCTGACCTGGCCGGCCTGGGCACCCGCGCGGTACACCAGGACGGCCCGGGCGGCGGGCAGTGGGTGGTCAACGGGCAGAAGGTCTGGACCTCCGTGGCGCACCACGCGCAGTGGGGCCTGCTGCTCGCCCGCACCGACCCGGACGTGCCCAAGCACGCTGGGCTGAGCTACTTCGGCTGCGACATGACCGGCGCCGGGGTGGAGGTCCGGCCGCTGCGCCAGCTCACCGGTGAGGCCGAGTTCAACGAGGTGTTCCTGACCGGGCTGGTGGTCCCCGACACCGACCGGATCGGCGCGGTGGGCGAGGGCTGGCGGGTCGCCCAGGGCACGCTGATGAACGAGCGGGTGTCCATCGGCGGCACCCCGGTGCCCCGCGAGGGCGGGATGATCGGCCCGGCCGTGCGGACCTGGCGGGAGCACCCCGAGCTGCGCACCCCGGGCCTGCACGACCGGATGCTGCGGCTGTGGGCCGACGCGGAGGTGGCCCGGCTTGCCTCCGAGCGGCTGCGCCAGCAGCTGGCCGCGGGGCACCCCGGCCCGGAAGGGTCCGCGGCCAAGCTGGTCTTCGCCCGGCTCAACCAGGAGATCAGCGCGTTCGAGGTCGAGCTGGCGGGGGCGGGCGGGCTGCGCTACGACGACTGGACGATGCGCCGCTCCGGCGCCGTCGACTTCTACGGCCGTGATGTTGGCTACCGCTACCTGCGGTCCCGGGGCAACTCCATCGAGGGCGGCACCTCCGAGATCCTGCGCAACATCATCGCCGAGCGGGTTCTCGGCCTGCCCGCCGAGCCCCGCACCGACACCCGCGTGCCCTGGAAGGACCTGCCCCGGTGAGCATCGTGGCCGCGGATCGCGGCCTACCCAGCCTGACCTACAGCGAGGCCGGGGAGGACCTGCGCGGCGCCCTCCGCTCGCTGCTCGCCCAGCGCAGCGACTGGCCCGCGGTCCTGGCCCGGACCGAGACCAGCGAGACTTACGACACCGGCCTGTGGCAGGTGCTGGCCGCCGAGGTCGGCTGCGCCGGCCTGCTGATCCCGGAGAGCGACGGCGGCGCCGGCGCGGGCTACCAGGAGATGGCCGTGGTCGCCGAGGAGGCGGGCCGGGCGGTCGCGCCGGTCCCGTACCTGGGCAGCGCGGTCCTGGCCACCGCGGCGGCGCTGAGCGCCGGTGACCGCGCGCTGCTCGGCGGCCTGGCCTCCGGCGAGCTGACCGCCACGCTGGCCGTGCCCTTCGCCACCCGGCCGGTCCCGGCCGGGTCCGGGGGCCTGCCCGGCGAGGTCCGGGTGGTGAGCCCCGAGCCGGGCGACCCGGCTGGCCTGACCCGGCTGTCCGGCACCGTGACCGGGGTGGCCGATGCGCTGCCCGCCTCGGTCCTGCTGGTGCCCGCGGACGGCGTCCCGGCCGGGCTGTACGCGGTGCAGGCCGGTGCGCCGGGCCTGACCCGGTCCCCGGTGGTGTCGCTGGACCAGACCCGCCAGCTGGCCGACCTGTCGCTGGACCGGGTGCCCGCGCGGTCGCTGGTGACCGGCCCGGCGGCCTCGGCGGCCGTGGCCGCCGCCCTGGCCGCCGGGGCGGCCATGCTCGCCGCCGAGCAGCTCGGCCTGGCCGAGCGGTGCCTCGAGCTGACCGTCGGCTACCTCAAGGAGCGGTACCAGTTCGCCCGGCCGGTGGGCTCGTTCCAGGCCCTCAAGCACCGGCTCGCCGACCTGTGGGTGGCCATCAGCCAGGCCCGGGCGGCCAGCCGCTACGCGGCGGCCTGCCTGTCCGGCGGCGACCCCGATGCTCCGGTCGCGGTGGCCCTGGCCAAGGCGGCCTGCGGCGATGCCGCGGCGCTCGCTGCCCAGGAATGCGTCCAGCTGCACGGCGGCATCGGCTTCACCTGGGAGCACCCGGCGCACCTGTACCTGAAGCGGGCCAAGAGCACCTCGATCGCGTTCGGCGCGCCGGACTGGCACCGGTCCACCCTGGCCGTCCTGGCCGGCCTGCCCCGGCTCCGGCCGCCGGTACCCGGTGAGGTCCGTCGGCGGCGCCGGGGTCGTGGTCACCGGCGCGGGCAGCGGCATCGGCGCCGCGCTGGCCCGCCGGTTCGCCGCCGAGGGCGCCCGGGTCGTGGTGAACGACATCGACCCGGCGGCCGCCGGGGCCGTCGCCGCGTCGTGCGGCGCCATCCCGCTGGCCGGGGACGCGGCCAGCGCGGCAGGCGTGGCCGGGCTGATCCGCGACGCCTCGGCCCGGCTCGGCGGCATCGACCTGTACTGCGCCAACGCGGGGATCGCCCGGGAAGGCGGCGCCGACGCCAGCGAGCTGGACTGGGAGGACTGCTGGCAGGTCAACGTGATGGCCCACGTCCGGGCGGCCCGGCTGCTGCTCGGGCCGTGGCTGGACCGCGGCCAGGGCCACCTGATCTGCACTGTCTCCGCGGCCGGGCTGCTCACCATGCTCGGCTCGGCGCCGTACTCGGTAACCAAGCACGCCGCGCTGGCCTTCGCGGAGTGGCTGGCGGCCAGCTACTCCCACCGCGGCATCACCGTGCAGGCGCTCTGCCCCCAGGGGGTGCGGACCCCGCTGCTGGACGCGGCCGGGCCGGCCAGGCCCTGCTCGGCGAGGCGGCGATCAGCCCCGAGGCGGTGGCCGACGCGGTGCTGGCCGGCCTGGCCGGCGGGCGGTTCCTCATCCTGCCGCACCCGGAGGTGGCGGGGATGTACGCCCGCCGGGCCGGCGACCCGGACCGGTGGCTGACCGGGATGAACCGGCTGCAGCAGCAGGTCGAGCAGCTGCCTTGAGAAGTCCTGACCGGTAACCCGCGAGGGATGCCCGCCGTGGGGCATGCTGTCGGCATGAAGCCGGCTATGGGGATGCTGCACCATCTGGAACTCTGGGTGCCTGACCTGAGCCAGGCCGAGCACACCTGGGGCTGGCTGCTCGGCGCGCTCGGCTACGAGATCTACCAGCAGTGGCCTGAGGGCACGAGCTGGCGGTCCGGCGACATGTACATCGTGCTGGAGCAGTCACCGGCGCGCAGCGCGTTCCGGCATGACCGGCACCGGCCCGGGCTGAACCATCTGGCCTTCCACGTCACCGACCAGGCCACCGTGGACCAGATGGTGGGCGAGGCGCTGCTGCACGGCTGGCGGCTGCTGTTCGCCGATCGCCACCCGTACGCCGGGGGAGAGCAGCACTACGCCGCGTACCTGGAGGACCGGGACGGGTACGAGGTGGAACTGGTCGCGATTCCGGACGGCCAGCACAGCGAGGGCCGCCACAGCGTGCCCGGCCCCCCCGACGGCCCCGACCGCCCGCAGGAACGCCGCTGACCCGGGCGGTGCCAGCCCGGGGAGCGCCCCCGGGCTAACCCCGCTTACCTGACCGTGACCGGGGCGGTGAGCCGGAGGTCACGGGAGGAGCGGCCGACACCGAGGGTGAACCCGCCGGACGGCCAGGCCCAGCCCGCGGCCTGCTCGTCGTAGCGGGCGAACAGCCGCGCCGGGACGGTGAGGGTCAGCTCGGCCGACTCCCCGGGGCCCGCGCTGGCCGTCCCGAAGGCGGCCAGCACCCGCACCGGGCGGCCCGGCTCTGCACCGGGGGCGGCCAGGTACGCCTGGACCACCTCGCGGCCGGCCCGGGAGCCGGTATTGCGCACGCTCACCCGGACGGTGAGGTCCGCGCCCGGCTCATGCGTGGCTGCCGCGGACAGCGACTCGTACTGCCACGTCGTGTAGCCGAGACCATGGCCGAACGGGAACAGCGGGGCGGTGCCCGCGGTGTCGTACCCGCGGTAGCCGACGAGCAGGCCCTCGTCGTAACCGAGCCGCCCGTCCCGCGGTACCGCGTGCAGCACCGGGCAGTCCGCCTCCGCGGCAGGCATGGTCACCGGCAGCCGGCCGCCCGGCTCCGCCCGGCCGAACAGCACGTCGGCCAGCGCATCGCCCATGGCCTGGCCGGGCAGCCATGCGTACAGCACCGCGGCGACCTGCCCGGCCCATGGCATGAGCACCGGCATGCCCGCGTTCACCACCACCACGGTCCGCGGGTTGGCCGCGCTCACCCGCTCGACGAGCTCGTCCTGGCGGCCGGGCAGGCGGAGCGTCTGCCGGTCGAAGCCCTCGCTCTCGGTGGTCTCGGCGGAGCCAACCACCACCACCGCGACGTCGGCCGCCGCGGCCGCCGCCACCGCCTGGGCCAGCGCGGCTTCCTCGTCCGGCGTGGCCACGATGCCCAGCCGGACCGCCAGCGGTCCCTCGGCCTGCGCGGAGGGCAGGAAGTCGAGCCGGACCTCGGCGGCCTCGCCGGCGGTGAACTCCACCTGGCCGGTGATCTCGCCGGGGCGGGTCATCGTCTCCACCGGGTCATCGGGCACCGGCGTGTCACCCTGGGCGGCTACCGCGCCGTCCACGGTCACCCGCAGCCGCCCCACGCCGGCCGCCCCGATCACGTGCGGCCCCGACTGCTGCGGCGTGTAGCTGCCCAGCACCGAGACCGTGCCGGGCTCCCCCCAGCCGATCCCGGCGGGCAGCCCTTCGCCCCACCAGGCGAACACGGTGCTCGCCCGGTGCTCGCTGCCGAGCAGCGTGCCATCGGCGGCGCGGAACTCCAGCCGCACGCCGGGCTGCCCGGTCACCGGGTCGGTGATCGTCGCGGCTGGTGGCTCCGGGACGGCCTCCCATGTGTGGCAGCCGGGGCTGACCGTGAGGCTGGGGTGCCCGTCCAGCGCCTGCCGCAGCGCATCGGCCGGAGTCGAGACGAAGGCCGGATGCACCGCGGCGCTGCCGCCACCCTGGATCACCGGGTGGGTGGCATTCGGGCCGATGAGGGCGATGCGGCCGGCCGCGGCCGGGTCGATGGGCAGCGTGGCCCGCTCGTTGCGCAGCAGCGTGAACGAGGCCGCCGCCACCCGGCGCAGCAGCACGTGATCGGCCGGTCCCGGCGGGGCGTCCACCACGCCGTCCGCCGCGCCGTCCGGCGGGCCGGGCTCGCCAGCGGCCGGGGTGAGCGCCCCGACCTGGCGGGCCACTTCCAGCAGCCGGAGCACCTTGTCGTCGATGACTTCCTCGGCGACGGTCCCGTCCCGGACCGCCTGGATCAGGGCCTCCCCCCAGGGACCGTCCGGCCCTGGCATGACCAGGTCCAGGCCGGCCTGGGCGGCAGGCACCGTGCTCCGCGCCGCGTCCCAGTCCGAGACGACGGCGCCGGGGAAGCCCCACTCGCCCTTCAGCACGTCGCGCAGCAGCCAGGCGTGCTCGGTCATCCGTGCGCCGTTGACCTCGTTGTAGGCGGCCATGACCATGGCGGTGCCCGCCTCGCGCACGCACGCCTCGAACGGCACCAGGTACACCTCACGCAGCACGGTCTCGCTGATCCGCGCGTCGTAGGTCCACCGCTCCGTTTCGGAGTCGTTGCCCACGTAATGCTTGACCGCGGCGCCGACCCCGCCCGCGCGCAGCCCGCGCACGTAACCCACCGCCAGCCGGGCCGACAGCACCGGGTCCTCGGAGAAGCACTCGAACCCCCGGCCGCCGAGCGGGGTCCGCATCAGGTTGATCGTCGGGGCCAGCACGACGTTAACGCCCTTGTCCCGCGCCTCGGCGGCCATGGCGGCGGCGACCTCGCGGACGAGGTCGCTGTCCCAGGTGGCCCCGAGCGCGGACGGGCAGGGGATGCTGGCCGATGGATTCCGGTCGTCCTTGGTGATGCCGCGCACCCCGGCCGGCCCGTCCGACATGACGATCGGGCGCAGGCCGAGGGTGGCGGCACCGTAGGTGCGCCAGCTGTCCGCTCCGGTCAGCAGGCGCACCTTCTCCTCGACGGGGAGCGCAGCCACCCGGCTGCGCTCCGCCGTCGCCTCTGTAGACGTGGTCATCAAGGTCCTTCGTCGGGTCCCGGGAAGGTCAGGACTTCGGCGTGAGGTGCAGGATCGTGTACTCGATGTAGGGCGTGTTCGGCACCGGGTTCATGTACGGGTCACTGGCCGACGGCCACCCGGTGTAGTTCCTCGTCGAGACCTCGGCCCACGCACCGCCGTTGAGCAGCGGGACGACTGGGACATCGGTGGTCATGATGTTCTCCAGCTTGGTGATGGCCGCCTTCTGGGTGGCCGCGTCACCGGAACCAGCGAACTGGGCCAGCGCTGCCTGCGCCTGCGGGCTCGAGTAGCGCCCGAAGTCACCCGCGGCCGGCTTGCCGATCGGCGCCGCCAGCGAGCTGTCCATCCACTGGTCGTAGATGAAGTACGGGTTCGGGCCCTGGGCGCTCCAGTGGATGGTGGCGTCGAAGTTCCCGTTCGCGACGTTGCCCGCCCACACGGTCGGGTTGCCGATGCCGTCCACCGAGGTGTCGAAGCCGAGCGCGTTCAGCTGGTGCGAGATGAGCTGGTCGTTTGTGTAGTAGTCGCTGTACGGGACCGGGTCCTGGATCGCGAATTTGATCGTCTTCCCGGCCTTGGCCCACTTGCCGCCGGACATGGTGTAGCCGTCCGCCTTCAGGATCGAGCTGACCTTGGCCGCGTCCCCGGTCACGGGCAGGTTGTTGGCCAGCGACGGGTCCTGGTAGGACTGGTGGTTGGGCAGCAGCAGGCCGCTGGTGGAGGTGACCGGCGGCTCGTAGCCGGTCTCGCCCTGCACGTTCAGCTGCTGGCGGTTGATGCCGTAGCTGATTGCTTGGCGCACCTTGGGGTCGTTCAGCGGTGCCTTGGTCGTGTTGAGGAACAGGCTGACCACGTTGTTCGCGCTGAAGTAGGGCGCGGTGTCGGTCCAGGTGTGGTTGTCAGGGCTCTTGGACAGGTAGTTGCCCTGGATGTTGGCGATGTAGTTGCCGGCGAAGTCGATAGCCCCGCTGGCCACCGGGGGCACCAGGTTGGCGTTGGTGTTGTAGGCCGGGAAGTTGACCGCCGGGACGTGCACCTTGGACTTCTGCCAGTAGTACGGGTTCTGCTTGAGCGTGAAGCCCTGCGGGGTGAACTTATCCAGCATGAACGGGCCAGTGCCGACCGGGCTGGCATCCGCGTAGGTGGCCGGGTCGCTCACCGTTGACCAGACGTGCTGCGGCACGATGTAGACCTGCCCGATCAGGAACAGGTTCGCGTACTGCGGCGTGGCGAAGTTGAGCACCGCCGTGGTGGCGTTCGGCGCCGTGGCGCTGGTGACGATGGGCGCGCCGTTGGTGTTCAGCTTCGGGTTGTTCTTCAGCAAGTTGAAGGTGAACGCCACGTCACTGGCGCTGAAGGCCTTGCCGTCGTTCCACTTCACGCCGGAGCGGGTGGTCAGCGTCAGTGTCTTGCCGCCGTTCGACCAGGCGGCGTTCGTCGCCAGCATCGGGATCGGCGCCTGCGCCGAGTTGAGCGTATTGAAGATGAACAGCGGCTCGTTGTACAGCGACACCGCGTTCGTGAGGTAACCGGTGGCGGTCAGCGAGAACGGGTTGAACGTGTCCGTCATCGGGGAGAGCGGCGTGCTCTCCACCACCAGGGTCTTACCGGTCTTAGCGCCGGACGAGCCGCCGCCGGCGTTGCTGCCGCTGCTGCTGCAGGCAGCGATTCCCATGCTCAGAGCGCTGGCCACGGCCAGGCTTGCCAGGACTTTGTGTTTCATTGCTTAAACTCCGTTGTGCCCGGCCGGCTCGAAGCCGGCCTGTTGTGAGCGACCGTGTCGGGGTCTTTATCGGTGGGGCGGTGCGGGTCGGCCGGGCGCCCATTCCGGGCTGCCCTGGCTGCCCCGCCGCGCGGTTGGATCAGTCACGACTGCGCTGCACTGCACGATGTCGTGCAGCCGCTAGGCGGCATCCGGCGTCATCACGTCTCCTCTCCCCCTTCCGTGGCGGAACTGGCTGGCTGGTCAGCCGGGCCAGCGGCCCGGCTCAGCGGGCGTGCCTGGGCCTCGGTCAGCCCGGTGGCGTGCAGCCAGCAGGCGCTCCGGTGGCCGTCGGCGACTTCGGTCTCCGGCGGGGTGGTCTCCGCGCAGACCGCCATGGCATGCGGGCAGCGCGGGTGAAAGCGGCAGCCGCTGGGCGGTGTCACCAGGCTTGGCGGGGCACCGCGGCCCTGGAGTGAGACCGGCGCCTCGCGGTCCGGGTCGGGCGCCGCGCTGAGCAGCAGCTGCGTGTACGGGTGAGCGGGCTCGTCGGTGACCAGCCCGGCCGGCCCGGTCTCCACCACCTGGCCGGCGTACATCACCATGATCACGTCGGCCAGGTACCGGGCCGAGGCTATGTCATGGGTGATGTAGAGGATCCCGAGCCGGTCGCGTTCCCGCAGGTCACCCAGCAGGTTCAGCACGCCGAGCCGGATCGAGACGTCCAGCATGGAGACGGGCTCATCGGCCAGCAGCACCCGCGGGCGGACCGCCAGCGCGCGGGCGATCGCCACCCGCTGCCGCTGGCCGCCGGACAGCTCGTGCGGGTACTTGTCCAGGAACTGCGCCGCCGGCGTCAGCGATACCCGCTCCAGCAGGCCAGTCATCGCTACTTCCATGCTGGCGCCCTGGCCGCCGAGCCCGTGGATCTTCAGCGGCCGGGCCAGGTGGTAGCGCACGTTGTGCACCGGGTTCAGCGAGGAGAACGGGTCCTGCAGCACGAGCTGCACATCGCGGGCGTACTCCCGCCTGCCGTGGCTGGTAGCTGGTGTCTGCGCCCCGTCGAGGAACAGCTGGCCGGACGTCGGGGTGATCAGCCGGGCCAGCAGCCGGGCCAGGGTGGACTTGCCGGAGCCGCTCTCCCCGACGACCGCGGTGATCCCGGATTCCGGGAGGGACAGCGACACGTCCTCCACCGCGTGCACCACCACTGGCCCGGCCGGCTCGCTGTCCCGGCGCCGCCTGCTCAGCCGGGCCCGGCCCTTCAGTGAGGCACGGCGGACCGGGAAGTGCTTGGTCAGCCCGCGGGCCTCGAGCAGCGGGCTGCCGGTGCCGGGCGCGACGGTCCCGGCGGCGGGCTGGGTCATGACTGGCTCCCGGGGTCCGGTACGGCGATGCTCGGCGCGAGTGACGGATCGTCCGCCTGGCCCGTCCTGACCGGGAGGCCGCCGTCCGGCCCGTTGCCGGTGACCGTCCCCCCCTCGGGGAGGGCCAGCTCGGCGGGCGGCTCCGCGGAGCCGTCCTGCAGCCAGCAGGCGACGAGCCTGCCCGCGGCTGCCCCGGGCTGCTCCAGCGGCGGGGACTGCTCGCGGCAGCGGTCCATGACGAACTGGCAGCGTGGGTGGAACACGCAGCCGACCGGCAGCATCCGCAGGTCCGGGGGCGACCCGGGGATGCCGGTCATGTACCGGCGCGGGCCGTGTAGCGCGGGGAAGGAGTTCAGCAGGCCGAGCGTGTAGGGGTGCCGGGGCGAGCGGAACAGCTCGCCGGCGGCCGCCCGCTCGACCAGCCGGCCGGCGTACATGACCGCGATCGAGTCCGCGATCTCCACCAGCAGCGACAGGTCGTGCGTGATGAACAGCACCGCGAAGCCCAGCCGCTCGCGCAGTACGGTCAGTTCCTCCAGGATCTCCCGCTGGGTGACCACGTCCAGCGCGGTGGTCGGCTCGTCCAGGATCACGATCTGCGGTTCCAGCGCGAGCGCCATCGCGATCATGACCCGTTGCCGCATCCCGCCGGACAGCTCGAACGGGTAGCTGCCCAGCCGGTCCGCGGTGATCCCGACCATGCTCAGCAGTTCCGCGGCGCGGGCCCGGCGGGCGGCCGAGTTCATGCCGGGTTCGTGGGCCTGCAGCACATCGGTGAGCTGGGCGCCGACGGTCAGCACCGGGTTCAGCGCGTTCATTGCCGACTGCAGCACCACGGCAATCTGCGACCAGCGCAGCCCGCGCAGTTCCGCCTCGTCGAGCGAGAGCAGGTCCACCGGACGGCCCGGCTCCGGGTAGTAGAGCACCTCGCCGCCGGTGATCATCCCGGGCGCGCGGAGCAGCCGGATGGCCGCGTAGGCCAGCGTGGACTTGCCGCTCCCGCTCTCCCCGGCCAGCCCGAGCACCTCGCCGCGGCGCAGCACCAGGTCGGCGTCGACCACCGCGTGCACGGCAACGGGGCCGGCCCCGTAGTCAACCCGCAGGCCGCGGATGTCCAGCAGTGGCGGGTTGGCGGTCATGATGGCTGCTCCCGGGTCCGGTCGGCCATGGCGGCGCCTGCGGCGGCGGTCGTGCTGCCGGGAGCGGTGCGCACCACCGGGGTGACGCCCAGCTCGAACCGGCGTGGCAGCCCCTTGTCGCCGGCCTTCTTGGCCCGGCGCCGGGCCACCCCGGCCGCGCGCAGCCGCGGGTTGATGAACTCGTCGATGCCGAAGTTGAGCAGCGCCAGCGAGGTGCCCAGGAAGGCGACGGCCAGGCCGGGCGGGATGTACCACCACCAGTAGCCGCTGATCTCGGCGCTGTTGCCCTGTGCCTCGAACAGCATGGAGCCCCAGCTCCAGTGCAGCGGGTTGATCAGGCCGAGGAAGGCGAGGGCGGTGTACGTGCCCACCCCGTAGAGCACGGTGAACAGGAAGGAGGAGGCGACGACGGGCAGCAGGTTGGGCAGGATCTCGAACCCGATGACCCGCCAGCCGCGCTCGCCGATGATCCGGGCCGACTCCACGTAGTCGCGGGACCGCAGCGACAGCGTCTGGGCCCGCAGCACCCGGGCGCCCCAGGCCCAGCCGGTGATGGCGATGATCAGGCCGATGAGCACGTCGTTGGTGTTCTGCGAGGGCGGCAGGAAGCCGAAGATCACGATGAGCAGCGGCAGGGCCGGCATGACCAGGAAGAAGTTGGCCAGCATGGACAGGAAGTCATCCGCCCAGTGGCCGCGCAGGTACCCGGCGCTGACCCCGATCACTACCGAGAGAATGGTCGCTGCGATCCCGGACAGCAGCGCCACCAGGATGGTGCTCCGGGCGCCCACCAGCAGCTGGGAGAAGATGTCCTGCTGGGTCTGCGTGGTGCCGAGCCAGTGCGCCGCCGACGGCGGCTGCGGGGTCCCGTTCGTGGTGGACAGGCTGGCCGAGGGGTCATAGGGCGCCACCATCGGCCCGACGATGGCCATGATCAGGAAGACGGCCAGGATCACCAGGCCAGCGATGATCTTGGGGGAGCGGGGCAGCTGCATTCGCCGGGCCCGGCCCGGGCTGAGCACCGGTGGCTGGGTCGGTCCGCCGATGGGCTCGTCAGCGGGGTCGGCTCCGCCCGCCCCGCTGCCGCCAACCCCCACCCCGCCCAGGCCGGTTCCGCCCAGGTCCGTGCCAGTGCCGATGGACATCGCTCAGGCCTCCTGGCGAGTGCGGGGGTCAAGGAAGACGTACACGGAGTCGGCGGCCAGGTTGGCCAGCAGCACCGCGAACGTGATGATCAGGAAGATGCCCTGGAGCAGCGGGTAATCGCGGGCGCCCACCGCCTGCAGCAGGATCCAGCCCAGGCCGGGGTAGCTGAACACGATCTCGGTGAGCAGCGCGCCGGAGACCACGAACCCGATGGCCAGTGAGAAGCCGGACACGCTGGGCAGGATGGCGTTGCGTGCGGCGTACCAGACCACCCGGCGCTTGGCCAGCCCCTTCGCCTGGGCGACGAGGACGTAGTCCTCGTCCATCGTGGTCACCATCACGTTGCGCATCCCGACGATCCACCCGGCGGCGCTGCACAGCACGATCGTCGCGGCAGGCAGGATCGCGTGGTAAAGCACATCGCCGATGTAGGCGGCGTTCCAGCCGGGGTAGTCGAGCTGGCCGTAGGCCCGGCCGCTGGGGAACCAGCCCAGCCGGGTCGAGAACAGGTCGAGGGCCAGGAAGGCCACGAAGAAGTAGGGGGCCGCCTGGAAGAAGGTGGTAGCCGGCAGCAGGTTGTCCAGCCAGGTACCGCGGCGCCAGGCGACCAGGATGCCGAGCAGCGTGCCGGCCACGAAGCTGATCACGGTGGCCACCCCGACCAGGCCCACCGTCCACGGCAGCGCGCTGCGGATCACGCTGGTCACCGTGGATGGGTAGTAGCTGGTGGAGACGCCGAGGTTACCGTGCAGCAGGTGGGACCAGTAGGTCAGGTACTGCCCCCACAGGCCCTCCGGGTTGTTCAGGCCGTACTGCAGCTCCAGCGAGTGGATGGTGGCCGGGGTCACCGTGCCGTGCAACTGGGCCAGCACCGCCTCGACCGGGTTGCCCGGCATCAGCCGCGGGATGAAGAAGACCACGGTGACGGCGAGGATCGCGGTGACGATGTAGAACGCGAGGCGCCGGATGATGATGCGCATGCCCGTTCCTCCTCAGCCCAGCCGCCACGCGGGCAGTGCGGGGTCGGGGCGGCATCCGCAGCTCTCCCGGGGGATGAGCCGGGTGGGCAGCACGACATCGCGCAGCGTCGGCTCCGGGTCATTGATCATGGAATACAGCACCTCGAATGCAGTGGCGCCGATCTCCTGGATCGGCTGGCGCACGGTGGTCAGTTGCGGGCGCAGGTGGCGCGCCATCGGGATGTCGTCGAAGCCGGTGACCGCGACGTCCCCGGGGACGTCGAGGCCGTGGTGCCGGAGCGCGTACACCACGCCCAGCGCGGTCTGGTCATTCGCGCAGGCGATGGCCCGCGGCAGGTCGCCGCCCGCGGCCAGCAGCCGTCCGATGACCCGGGCGCCGCCCGCCGCGCAGTAGTCGCCCTGCCACTGCGGTCCCGCCACGTACGTCCCGCCGGCCTGCGCCACCGCGGCCCCGAACCCGGCCTGCCGGGCCAGGTTGTCCGGACTGTCGGGATGGCCGCCGAGGTAGGCCAGGGTCTGGTAGCCGTGCTCGCGGATCAGGTGGAAGGCGAGTTCCCGCATGCTGGCCTGGTTCTCGCCGCCGACGTTGGACGTGGCCGGGGTGGCCACGCCGGCCAGCGTCACCACCGGGACCTGCCGGGACAGCCGCTCCAGCTGCGCGGTGTCGAGGACCTGGTCATGCAGGATCAGCCCGTCGCTCTTGCGGGCCAGCGCGTGGATCTGCCGGGTGTGGTCGTGGTCGTCCACGTCCACGGAACTGACCAGCAGGTTGTAGTCGCGATTCTGGGCGGCCACCTCGATGCCCCGGTTGATCAGGTCGGGGAACTGCAGGCTTTCCGCCTCGTCCTGGAACATCCCGCCGTCGCTCACGGTCCCGGTCGGGCGGCGGATGACCACCCCGACCACCTCCTTGAGCCGGGCACTCAGCGCCCGGGCCGCCCCATCGGGGATGAAGCCGAGCTCGTCAACCGCCTGCAGCACCCGTTCCCGGGTATCGGGCATGGGGTTGCCGCGGCCGTTGAGCACCCGGGACACCGAGGCGATGGACACCCCGGCCGCACCGGCCACGTCATAAATGGTGGGCGGCGGCACCGGGCCGCTGCGCCGGCTGGTCACCGAACTGGTGGCGCCGGTGCCGGGGGCCGGGCTGGTGCCGGGGGCCGGGCCGGTGCCGGGGAAACCGCCGGTGGCGGGGGGAGAAGCAGTGTCCGCCGCGGCCGGGCGCCCGACCGCGGCGGTCCCGGCGGCGTGGCCGTCGAGAGGCACGGTGCTGGCCCTGTCACGACTATCCACCGGAACGCTCCCTCGCGGTCCCCGGGCCCTGGCCTGCCCGTTTCCAGGCAAAGCGGGCACCGGCCATCCAGTTCCCTGGTAAGCGCTTACCCAGACGCTCTTAAGAGAGCGGCTGGGTTGACAGCCGCTGACAGAGCCTGGCAGGTAAGCGCTTACCAAGCGAGATAGGAGAAGAGTAATTCGTGCGTCCGCCCGCCTCAACCCCGCGGTGCCACTGTTACGGGAACGTGACGGAACGGGTAACCCGCCCGTATCCGGGCCCGGCGGGGCCCGGGAGCCGGCCGTGGGGCCGGACGCGGTGTGCCCTTCCTGGCCTGGGCTGGGCGAACGCGGCAGCCTCCCGGGCTGGGAAGCGGCCGCCACCGCCGCTCCTACCTGGAACATCAGCCCCGCCAGGAACAGCATGGCGCCACTGGGCCGCCGGACGGGACCGGCTAGCCGCAGGCGCGAAACAGAGCGGAAACACGATGTCCGGCAGATGCTGGTCCGTTGTCCACGGCGTAACAGTTGGGAAACGTAGCCGAAACCCGCTCATGGGAAATATGAAGCGTTCTAGACGGACACCGAAGTGGCCGGCCGGATCGAGCTAGCCCGGGGGATGCCCCGGATCACGCCGCTGTGATAGCCCGCGGGAGGGGTTCCTGCAGTCCACAAAGGCCTGCGTGGGACAACGACCGGAAACCCCCCGGCACGCACTTCCAGGGTAGCCCCATGGAGGCGGAGAGTAGTGGTTCCCTATTCAAGCTGGCTGTCATCGGGAGATAACGCGTGGCAGATGACAGCCGCAACACTGGTCGGCCTCATGAGCATCCCTGCCCTGGCCGTCTTGTACGGCGGCTTGGTGCAGAAGAAATGGGCCATGAACACCGTGCTCATGGTGTTCAGCACGTTCTGCCTGGTACTCATCACGTGGGTGCTGTGGGCCTTCAAGATGGGCTTTGGCCAGCCGTGGATCGGCGGGAGCCTGCACCTGCTAGGCAAGCCCGGAACGGTGCTCGGGGCTGGGAGCGAGCAGGGGCGGGCCAGCGTTCCCCTGCTGGACGGGCTGATCCCCAAGTTCAGGTTCCCTCAGGGGTCCCTGGTCTACTTCCAGTTCGTGTTCGCCGCGATCACCCCGATCCTGTTCATCGGCAGCGTCATCGGCCGGATCAGCTTCAAGGTCTGGCTGATCTTCGTGCCGCTGTGGATCACCTTCGCCTACGCGGTCAACGCCTTCCTGCTGTGGGGCGGCGGCTACTGGGCCGGCAAGGGCGCGCTGGACTTCAGTGGCGGTTACGTCATCCACCTGGCCGCCGGTGTCTCCGGTTTCGTCGCGGCGGCCACCATCGGGCCGCGGCTCAAGCGGGACCGCGAGCACGCGGTGCCGAACAACCTGATGTTCGTCGCGGTCGGAGCGGGCATCCTGTGGCTCGGCTGGAACGGCTTCAACGGCGGTGACCCGTACTTCGCCGGCGCCGACGCGACCGCGGCCGTGGTCAACACCAACCTCGCGACCGCCGTGGCCATGATGACCTGGATCATCATGGACATGATCGGCGGCCCGGGCAAGAAGGCCACCTTCCTGGGCGGCCTGAACGGCATGATCTGCGGCCTGGTCGGGATCACCCCGTCGGCCGGCTACGTGAATGGCGTCGGCGCGATCGTCATCGGCCTGACCTGCTCCGCGATCGTCTGGTTCGCCTGGAACTACCTGAGCAAGCTCCCGCCCTTCAACAAGGTTGACGATGCGCTCGGCGTGGTCTATACGCACGGCATCGCCGGCCTCTTCGGCGGTCTCCTGGTTGGCTTCCTCGCCGATCCCAACATGATCATCTACCTTGGGCTCGGGAAGAGCGCCAACATCGTCCCCGCGGCTGGCTTGTTCTACGGGGGCAGCGGGCACTTGCTGCTGCTCCAGGCTGGGGCGGCGCTGACCATCATCGTCTGGGACGGGCTGGTGACCTTCCTCCTGCTCAGGGGCATCGGGCTGTTCATGAAGCTGCGGATTCCCGACGAGGAGCTGGAGATCGGCGACATCGCGGTGCACGGCGAGGAGGCCTACCCCTCCGAGGAGCTGGCCCTGTCCGGCGTGGGCGCGGCCCGGGCCGCGGAACTGGCCTCGGACCCCAAGCCACCTGCCCCCCAGAAGGTCCCGCACGAGGAGGGCTGACCCAGGACCGCACCATCCGGCGGCCTCCCGCGAGCCACGTGCTCGCGGGAGGCCGCCGGCCGTTTGCCCCGGGTTCCCCAGCTCACCGCCATCATCGGGGCCGTCCCCCCGGGCCAGCACCGCTAGTGACCCCGGAACGCCTCTTCCAGCCACCACGCGCCCCGGTCACCGGTGATCTTCGCGTCCACCACCAGCGGCCGCTCGCGCGGGCCCGCCAGCCAGTCCCGGACCGGGCCCAGGTCCTCCGGGCCGCGCACGGTCACCCCGGCGCAGCCGAAGCCCCGGCCGATCTCCGCGATATCGGCCGCCGGGAAGCGGACCACATCCAGCGGGTGGCCGTCCGGGCCGAAGTGGTGCACCTCGGCCCCGTACGCCTCGTCGTCGTACACCACGATCAGCATGCCCAGCCCGAGCCGGGCCGCCGTCTCCAGTTCGCTGACGCCCATCAGCGCGCCGCCGTCGCCCAGCGCGGCCACCGTCAGCCGGCCCGGCCGGGCGATGGCGGCCCCGATCGCCGACGCCAGGCCCAGCCCGATGGACTGGTAGGCCTGCGTGAAGCAGAACCCGTCCGCGTCCGGCACGGACAGGAACATGCTCGGGTAGCCCATGAAGTTCCCGGAGTCCACGCAGACCGTCCGCTCGGCTGGGAGCAGGTCATCCAGCGCGATGCTCAGCGTCCGCGGGTCGATCCGGCCGCCGCCGGTCCCGTCGGCATAGGGCACATCCCGCCACCGTCCTTCCCGGGCGATCCGGGACCGGACCACCCCGGTCCGGTAGCCGGCCCCGCTGCCGAACCGGTCACCGAGCGCGGCCAGCGCGGCCCGGGCCGTCTCGGCCACGTCCCCGAGCACGCCGAGGTGCACCGGGCGGTGCGCGCCGATCGCGGCCGGGTCGTCGTCCACCTGGACGACGGTGGCCTCCGGGCCGATCAGGGTGCCGTGCCGCATCGTCCACATATTCAGCGTGCAGCCCCAGCCCACGATCAGGTCGGCCGTGCCGATCAGCCCGGCGGCGAGCGGGGTGGCGAAACCGCCGCTCACGTCCAGGTCCCACGGGCTGCCGCGGAACAGGCCCTTGGCCGCGGCCGAGGTGGCCAGCAGCGCGCCGCAGGCGGCGGCAAGCCGCTCCAGGTCCGGGCCGGCCTGGGCGATGCGGGCACCGCGGCCGGCCACGAAGACCGGCCGCCTGGCCCGGGCCAGCGCCGCCGCCAGGGCGTCGGCGGCGTCCGCGGCGGGCGCGACCGGGCCGAGCACCGGGCCGCCGGCCGGCGGCTGCCGGTCGCACTCGCCGGCCTGCACGTCAAGGGGCATGGCCAGCACCACCGTGCGCCGCTGCAGCGTCGCCGCATGGTAGGCGCGGGCCGCGTCGGCCGTCGCCGAGGCGGGGGAGTGCAGCCGTTCCGGGGTGGCGCCGACCGCCGCCGTCAGCGCGGCCACGTCGATCCGGAAGTTGGACGTGACCGCCGCCCCGGCCGCGTCGGCCGCCAGCACCAGCAGCGGGGTGCGGCTCTTGGCCGCCTCGGTGATGCCGGTGACCGCGTTGGTCAGCCCGGGGCCCTGGTGCACGGTGAGCAGGCCGGTCCGGCGGGCCGTGCGCGCCCAGCCGTCGGCCATGCACGCCGCGCCACCCTCATGCCGGGCCGCGACATACCGGGCGCCCTGGCTGATCAGCGCGTTGGTGACGTGGAAGTTCCCGCTGCCGACCACGCCGAAGACGGTGTCCGCGCCGAGCCCGGCGAGTGTCGCCGCGACCGCCTCGGGGACCCGCATCAGGACCGCTCGACCAGCGCCATCACCCGGCACGGGCTGCCCGAGCCGCCGGTGATCGGCAGCGGCCCGGCGATCACGACCGCGCCGCGGGCGGGCAGCCGGGCCAGGTTCTGCAACTGGGTCAGCCCGTACTTGCCCGCTCCCAGCAGCAAGGCATGGCACGGGAACGGCGGGTCGAACGAGTGCGCCGCGCCCGCGTCGGTGCCCACGGTCTCCACGCCCAGCCCGATGAGTTCCTCGCGGCCCGCCAGCCACTGCGCGCAGGCCACCGAGATGCCCGGCGTGTGCGGCCCGGTCTCGCTGGCGTTGAGGAACTCCTGCTGGCTGTCCGACCGGGCGTCCCAGCCGGTCCGGTACAGCAGCCAGCCGCCCGCGGGCAGCGGGCCGTGCCCGGCCTCCCACTGCCGCACGTGCTCCACCTGCAGCAGGAAGTCCGGGTCGGCCGCGGCCTGCGCGGTGAAGTCGAGCACCACGGCCGGGGCGATCAGCCGCACCACCGGTACCTCGGACACGTCGGCGCCATTCCGCCCGGTAACCCAGTGCACCGGCGCGTCGAAATGCGTGCCGGCATGTTCCCCGGTGCTGATGTCATTCCAGTACCAGGCCGGCCCCGCTCGTCATAACGGCTGATCTCGTGCAGGGCAAAGGAGGCAGTATTACCGAACGGCTCCGGCAGCCTGATGACCGGCGTCGAGTCCTCCAGGGGCGCGGTCAGGTCAATCACTTCGATCCGGCCATCCCGGATGGCCCCGGTCAGCTCACTCAGCACGGACATGCGGGCTCCCGTCGTGATCACGTTGCGGCGCGGCCCTGCCGTTCTACCACCGCGGGACCGGCCGGCCACGGGAATTCCCGCCGGGACTGGCCAGAAATCATGTTATAGTCATAACATGCCCGAAAAGAAGGCTGTGCTCAACGTCACCGTGAGCGAGTCCCTCGCCGAGGACGTCCGGCGGACCGCTGCGGAAGATCACACGACGATCTCCAGCATCGTCGAGCGTGCGCTGGCCCAGCAGCTCGCCTGGGAACTCAGGCGCCGGGACGGCCTGGCTGCTATCGATGCTCACTACCAGGAGCATGGATACCCGACGGCCGGGGAGAAGGCCGCGGCGGAAGCCTGGGTCGATGAGGCGGACCGGCTTCTTGACGAATCGCGGGCCCAGCAGGCATCCGGCCGGGCCGGCGTCAACCCGGGCCGGAGCGCCGGATGAATGCGTACGTCTATGACCGTGGCGCGCTCATCGCTCTTGACCGCCCTGGCGGGTTCGCCATCGACCGCCATGCCGCGCTGCTGGCCCGGCATCATCACGTCCTGGTGCCGGCGCCCGTGGCGGCCCAGGTGATCCGGGCCCCGCAGCGCCAGGCCCGGCTCATGCTGGCGCTGCGTGGCTGCGACATTGTCCCGTTCGGCCGGGAGCACGCCGCCCCCGTGGGGAGCGTGCTGGCCAGGTCTGGGACATCCGACGTCGTAGATGGCTTCGTAGCCCTCACCGCGGCGGAGAATGGTGCCGCGGTTATCACCTCAGACCCGGACGATATCGCCCGGCTCCTCGACACCATCGGCGCCCGCCTGCCCGTGCTTAAGCCCTAGCGCCCAGGCCCGCTCAGAGTGACGCGACGGCGGGGATGACGTCGCTTCCGATGAGCTCCAGCGGGGTGATGTCCCACACGTTGGCGACCGCGCCGATCGCGGCCTGGAAGCCCAGCTGGGCCAGCCCGCCGAGTGCGTCCACGACCTCCTGCGCCTTCTCGCCCTTCGGGCCGACGTCATAGCGGAAGTAGCAGGTCTTCTCGATCTCGTCGTAATCGCGGCCCTCGGCCTGGCAGTGCCCGCGCAGCACGTCCAGCTTGCGGGCCAGGTCCGGGCCGGGGAACAGGTTGCACGCCTGGGCGTACCGGGCCACCAGGCGGAGCGTCTTCTTCTCGCCGGACCCGCCGATGAGGATGGGCGGGTGCGGCTGGCTCAGCGGCGCCGGCGAGTTCAGCGGGCGCTCCAGCTGGTAATGCCGTCCCGAGTAGGGGGCCTCGTCGCCGCGGAACATCTGCAGGCAGATCTGCAGCGTCTCCTCCAGCCGCTCGAACCGCTCGGCCACCGGCGGGAACGGGATGCCCAGCCCGCGGGACTCCTCGTCGTTCCAGGCCGCGCCGATGCCGAGCCAGGCCCGGCCGGCGGACAGCACGTCCAGGGTGGTGATGATCTTGGCGAGGATGCCCGGGTGCCGGTAGGTGACCCCGGTGACCAGCGTCAGCAGCTTGGCCCGCGAGGTGTGCCCGGCCAGGTAACCGAGCGTGGTGTAGGCCTCCAGCATCTCCCGCTCCGGCGGGCCGATCACGCCGATCTGGAAGAAGTGGTCCATCACCGCCAGGTAGGAGAAGCCGGCGTCGTCCGCGGTGCGGGCCACGGTGGCCAGGTCCCGGCCCAGGCGGGGCGGGCCGCCGGGCGTGGTGAAGTCAGGGATCTGCAGTCCGATCTTCACGTATCCACCTCCAGTGATGAGGCTCTCACATCGGCCGGGCCAGCCGTGCGGCGGGCGTCGCGCAGAATAGGGGGATGAGCAGTCCCGTTGTGAAAGCACTGACCCTGGTGACGGACGACGGAGTTGCCATCGACACCGTGCATCTGGCGGGGAATCGCGACGTTGCCTTCGTGATGGCTCATGGGTTCACGCTGTCCTGGCAGCATGGCGCGGTCTGGAAGGTAGCCAGCAAGCTGCGCCAGGCCGGCGGCGTGATCAGCTTCGACTTCCGCGGGCACGGAAGGTCCGGGGGACTGTCCACGCTCGGTGACCGCGAGATCAAGGACCTGGACGTGGCCGTCCGGTTCGCGCGGGAACTCGGCTACCGGCGGATCGTCGCCATCGGGTTCTCGATGGGGGCCTCGGTGGTGATCCGGTATGCGGGGCTGGTCGGCGGGCTGGACGCCGCGATCTCGGTGAGCGGGCCGGGGCACTGGTATTACCGCGGCACCGTGCCGATGCGCCGGGTGCACTTCGCGGTGGAGCGCCGCCTGGGCCGGGCCATCACCCGGACCTGGCTGAACACCCGGATCAGCCCGTCCGGCTGGGACCCGGTGCCGGTGCCGCCGGACGAGGCCGCCGCGCTGATCTCGCCGATCCCGCTGCTGGTCGTGCACGGCGAAAAGGACCCGTACTTCCCCGTCTACCACGGCCAGCGGCTGTTCGACGCGGCCCGCGAGCCCAGGGAACTGTGGATCGTGCCCGGCTTCGGGCATGCGGAGTCGGGGGCGGACGGGCCGCTGCTGGAGCGGATCGGCCGGTGGGCGCGGCAGAACGCGCTAGTCCCGGAGGCTGTCTCCCGCGGCGGGGTCGAAGAAATGCAGTGAGTCCAGGTCCACGTGCACCCGGGCGTGCTCGCCCGCCCGGATCGCTGTCCTCGGGTCCAGCCGGGCGATGATGGCCGGCATCTGCGGCACCTCCTCGATCTCGGCGGCGTCCGGCTCATTGTCGCCAATGGCTACCGCCGCCACCTGAACCGGCGGCACGCCGACCGCGGCGTGCACGTTGACCTCGGCGCCCAGTTCCTCGCGCAGTTCCACGGACACGTCGAGCACCGACTCGGGCGCCGGGTCGGGCACGAACGCGGCATCCTCCAGGTGCTCCGGGCGGATGCCGACGACGACCGCACGGCCCAGGTATTTCTCCAGCGCGGAGTGCTCGAGCACCACCCCCTCCGGCACCCGGAGCCGGTGCGTGCCGAAGATCACCTCGGGGCCGTCCGGGCCGCGCTCCAGGCGCGCCTCGACCAGGTTCATCGCGGGCGAGCCGATGAAGCCGGCCACGAACAGGTTGGCCGGCCGGGCGTACAGCTCCTGGGGCGAGGCGACCTGCTGCAGCACGCCGTGCCGCAGCACCGCGACCCGGCTGCCCAGCGTCATCGCCTCGGTCTGGTCGTGGGTGACGTAGATGGTGGTCACCCCCAGCGACCGCTGCAGCTTGGCGATCTCGGCGCGCATCTGCACCCGCAGCTTGGCGTCGAGGTTGGACAGCGGCTCGTCCATCAGGAAGGCGCGCGGCTGGCGGACGATGGCGCGCCCCATCGCGACCCGCTGCCGCTGGCCGCCGGACAGCTGCCGCGGCTTGCGGCCCAGCAGTTCCTCCAGCTCCAGGATCTGCGCCGCCTCCGCCACCCGGCGCCTGATCTCCGGCTTGGGGGTCTTGCGGTACTTGAGGCTGAACGCCATGTTGTCCCGCACGGTCAGGTGCGGGTACAGCGCGTAGCTCTGGAACACCATGGCAATGTCCCGGTCCCGTGGCTCGGCGTCGTTGACCGGCTGCCCGTCGATGAGGATGGTGCCCTCGGTGACCTCCTCCAGGCCGGCCACCATGCGCAGTGCCGTGGTCTTCCCGCACCCGGACGGGCCGACCAGCACCATCAGCTCGCCGTCGGCGATGGACAGGTCCAGTGACCTGACCGCGGTGGTGCCGTCCGGGTAGCGCTTGGTGATGCCGTCGAGGACGATCTCCGCCATGGTTTCTCCTATCCCGCGAACGCTGTGGCGGGCTGGCCGGCGACGCCCTCGACACGGGTCCGCAGCAGGTGCCCGGCCAGTGGTTCCGCGGCCCGCTGGGCCGGCGTCATGCCTTCCCAGGCCGTGGTGACGTACAGGTCGGTGAGGCCGGCGCCGCCGAACGCCGGGCAGGACGGCTGGGACACGGGCACCGGCAGCCCGGCCAGTGCCTCCCCGTCGGGCGAGTAGCGGCGCACCGCGCTGCCGCCCCACAGCGCCACCCACAGGCAGCCGGCGGCGTCCAGCACCAGGCCGTCCGGGATGCCCAGCCCGGACGGGACGGTCAGCAGGTCGCGGGACGGGCCGAGCGAGCCTGCCGCCGGGTCGAAGCCGAACGCGCGGATCCGCGGGCGCGGCTCCCCGGAGTCGATGTAGTACATCGTGCCGCCGTCCGGGCTCCAGCCCAGCCCGTTGGATTCGGTGACGCCGTCCAGCATCAGGGTGATCCGGCCCCCGGGGCCCAGGCGGTACAGCGCGCCGCCGCCGGGCCGCCGGTCCGCGGCCACCGTGCCGGCCCACAGCCCGGCCGGATCGCAGGCGCCGTCGTTGAACCGGACATCCTCCGCCATCCCCGGCGGCCGGAGCGGCCCGCCGTCCGCCCGGCCGTCGGCGCCGACCAGCCGGAACCCGTCCGCGGCGGCCAGTACGTAGCCCCCGCCCGCGCGCGGCGCCGCCGCCCCGACCGCGACCCCGGCCGTGTGGACGACCTCGTCGCCCGCCCCGGGCCGGTACCGGTGCAGCCGCCCGGCGTGGATGTCCACCCAGCACAGGGTCCCGGTGGCGGCGTCCCAGAACGGCCGCTCGCCCAGCTCCGCCCCGGCCGGGACCGCGACTTCCCAGGCCGCTGTCCCGGGCCGGTCGCCCGGCGCGGTCACTTGCCCATCCCCAGGGTCAGCCCGCGCACCAGGTAGCGCTGGAAGATCAGGTAGACCACGATGGCCGGCACCGCGGACAGGAACGAGCCCGCCATCAGCACCGGGATGCTGGTGGTCCGCCCGGACGACAGCGCGGCCAGCCCGACGGTGATCGTCCGCTGCTGCGGGTTCTGCAGGAACAGCAGCCCGACCAGCAGGTCGTCCCAGATCTGGATGAACTGCAGCACGGTCACGGTGGCGATGGCCGGCCAGGACAGCGGCAGCGCGATGCGCAGGAACGTCCGCTCGTAGCCGAGCCCGTCCATCACCGCCGCCTCGATCAGGTCATCGGAGATGCCCCGGTAGTAGGTGGCCATCAGGAACGTGGCGAACGGGGTGCCGAGCGCGACGTAGACGCAGATCGCGCCCAGGTAGGTGTTGATCAGGCCGAGCTTCCCGAGGTTCACGTACTCCGGGATGATGATCGACTGCAGCGGCACCATGAGCGCGGCCACCACGCCCAGGAACACCAAGCCGCTGCCCCGGTAGCGCAGCTTGGCGAACGCGAACCCGGCCGTGGTTGACACGGCCAGGATGAGCAGGATGGACGCCACGCAGATCAGCGTGGAGTTGAACAGCTCCCGGCCGACCGGCAGCTCGGAGAAGAGCTGGCCCCAGCTCACCCCGGAGTGCCCGCGCTGCTGCTCGAACTGGGACTGGGTGCGGAACGCGTTATCCAGGATGTACCAGAACGGGTACAGCATGACGACGGCGATGACCGTCATGATGCCGAAGATCGCGCCGGCCCGGCCGCGCCGCCGGGCCCGCAGCGCCCGCCTGTGCGGCGCCTGGCCGGGGGCCGGTGCCGCTCCCGGGCGGGCCGCCAGCGAATCAGCCGCCATCTACCAGCCCTCCCCGTCCTCGGTCCGGATGAGGCGGAGCTGCACCAGCCCCACCACGATCATGATCACGAACAGGATGATCCCGTACAGCGCCCCGGTGCCGAACTGGCCCAGCGAGAACGCCGACTGGTAGATGAAGAACTCCAGTGTCGTGGTGCCGAACCCGGGGCCGCCGTTGGTCATCACGAAGATCAGGCTGAACAGCGCGGAGAACGCGCTGATCACCGTGATCACGAAGGAGAACTGCACGAACCGCTTGAGCAGCGGCAGGGTGACCCGGAAGAAGATCTGCCGCCGGTTCAGCCCGTCCACCCGGGCCGCCTCAAGCAGGGTCGGGTCCAGGGTGGCCATCCCGGTCAGGAAGATGATCGTGTTGGTGCCGAGCATGGACCAGATGAACGTGATGGCCAGCGCGATCAGCGCGCTGCGCTGGCCGGCCAGCATGTCGGTCTGGAAGCTGCCCAGCCCGACCACGGCGAGCATCTTGTTCATCAGCCCGTTCAGCGCGAAGAACTGGACCGCCACCATGCCGATGACCACCCAGGACACCGCGGTCGGCAGGAAGTACACCGACCGGAAGAACCGCCAGCCGCGGACGTGCTCGTTCAGCAGCGCGGCGATCGCGAGCGGGATGCCGATCGCGAACGGGATGGCCAGCAGCAGCAGCGCGTTGTTCTCCAGCACCCGCCACAGCACCGGGTCGGACAGCGCGGTGGAGTAGGTGCTCGGCCCGATCCACTGGGCCGTCAGCCCGTTCCAGTTCGTCATCGAGTAGTAGACGGCCTGGCCGATCGGGATGCCGAGCAGGGCCAGCACCACGATCACCGCGGGCAGGGACAGCAGGATGCCCGCGCGCCGGCGGCGGCGGGCCAGCCTGCTGCGGCCCGGGCGGGCCGCTGGCCCGGGGAGGTGCCCCGGGCCAGCCGCGACGTCGCTTCCGAGACGCTCACCAGCGCATCACGGGTAGCTGGTCCCCCTCTGGGTGGTGGGCAGCTGCCCGAACGTGGTCTGCATGCTGGACAGCGCGGACGTCGGCGAGATGCTGCCGTTCAGCACCGACGGGAGCACCTTGCTGCCGGTGTTGACCACGTCGGGCTGCACGACGTTGTCCAGCATCGGATAGACGGTCAGGTGATCGGCGCTGACGAAGTTCAGCATCTGCTGGTTCACCGGGTTGGACGTGGACGTCCCGGTGATGGCCGGGATCAGCCCGGCGGCGTTGATGATCTGCGCCGCCTGGGGCGTGGTCATGAACTCCAGGAACTGCAGCGCCTCGGGCTGGTGCTGGCTGTAGCTCGTCATCGACAGGCCATCACCCGCGAAGTCGACCACGCCCTTGATCGGGGTGTCGGAGAACGGCGGCACGAACGCGGCCACCTTGGACCCGAGCGCGCTGGTGAACTTCTGCGTGTCCCAGGTGCCGTCCACCATCATGGCGGCCTTGCCGGTCTCGAAGTCGCCCAGGTTGTTGGTCTTGGTCAGCACGTCGCTGTTGGTGCAGCCCTCGCTCTTGAGCTTGGCCCAGGTGCTCAGCTGGGCCTGGTTGGCGGCGGAGGTCCACGGGATCTGGCCGCTGTAGAGCTGCTGCCAGTTCGTCACCGGGTGCGCGCCGATCATCATGTAGCTCATGTCGTACCAGGGGTAGAACTCCGCGCCGAGCGGCTGGCCCCCGTTGCCGTAGGTCAGCGGCATGTACCCGGCCGCCTTGAGCTTCTTGCACGCGGTGAACAGCTGGCTCCAGTCGGTCGGCACGGCGGTCACCCCGGCCTTGGCGAACGCGGCCTTGTTATAGAAGCCGATGTAGAACTGGTTCTCCAGCGGGATCACGTACGGCCCGTTGGCCGCGTTGAACTGGTCCGAGGTCCACTTGAGCGCGTTGGGATCGATCCGGGCCAGGTCGGCGGCCGGGATCTTGCCCTTCAGGTTGGCCAGGAACTCCTTGTACTGCAAGGTGAACAGCCCGGTCCACATGACCGCCAGGTCCGGGCCGGTCTTGGACACCGCCGCCGCCTGCAGCAGCGCGAAATAGTTGTCGGCGGGCTGGCTCACCACGTTGACGGTGACGTTCTTGTGCAGTTTCTCGAACGCCTTGGCCAGGTTCTTCAGCGCGGTCGCATTCTGCTCCGTGCCGTAGTTCTCCCAGATGGTGAGCGTGACGGGGCCCGATGCGGAGCCACTGCTCCCCCCGCCGCTGCCGCACGCGGTGGCCAGCAGGGCCGCGGCGGCCGTGACGGCCAGCACTTTCCAGCGTCTCACGGCTGTCTCCTTCTCTCTTGTGCCTCGATATCTCGGTCACCGCGGTGGCCTGGCGCGGCCGGCCCAGTCAGGACCGGCCGACGACCGGCTCCACGAACCGGCGGTGCTCCTCCGTCGGGGCCCGCAGGAAGTCCAGGTCACAACCATCGGGTGCCTGCAGCACGTGGTCGCGGTAGAGGGCCGGCCAGCCGCGCAGGTGCGGCGAGGCCGGCCGGGACCAGGCGGCCCGGCGGCGGGCCAGCTCAGCCTCGGGAATGTCCAGGGTCAGCGACCCCGCGGCCACGTCCACCGCCACCGGGTCGCCGTCGCGGACCAGGGCCAGCGGCCCGCCCACCGCGGCCTCGGGGGCCGCGTGCAGGAACACGGTGCCGAAGCTGGTCCCGCTCATCCGGGCGTCGGTCACCCGGACCATGTCGGTGACGCCCGCGGCGGCCAGCTTGGCCGGGACCGGGATCATGCCCCACTCCGGCATCCCGGGCACGCCGGCCGGCCGCAGCCGGCCAGCACCAGCACCGTGTCCGGGGTCACCGGCAGCGCCGGGTCCTCGACCCGGCGGCGCATCTCGTCGTAGCCGTGGAACACCAGGGCCGGGCCGCGGTGCCGGAGCAGCGCCGGCGTCGCCGCGGACGTCTTCACCACCGCACCGTCGGGCGCGAGCGAGCCGTGCACCACCGCGAAAGCGCCGTTCCTTCCCAACGCCCCGCCCGTGGTCCTGACCACCCCGGAGGCCGGGGGAGCGGCCCGGGCGACCTCGCCGACAGTGGTGCCGGTGACGACGGCCGCGTCACCGTCGATCAGCCCGCCCAGTTCCCGCAGCAGTGCCGGGACCCCGCCCGCCGCGTCCAGGTCGGGCAGCAGGCCGGTACCGGACGGCTCCACGTCGGCCAGCACCGGCACCCCCTGGCCGAGCCGGCCGAGCTCCGCCAGCGGCAGCGGGACCCCGGCCCGGCCGGCGATCGCGGCCAGGTGGATGACCGCGTTGGTCGAGCCGCCGATGGCGTGCAGCATCCGGATGGCGTTGCGGAACGCGGCCGGGGTCAGGATGGCTGAGGGCCGGCGGCAGGCCAGCACCGCGACGACCGCGGCCTGCCCGGCCGCGGCGGCGGCGGCCGCGGCCCGCGGGTCACCCGCGGGGATGGTGGCCGAGCCGGGCACCATCAGCCCGAGCGTCTCGGACATGATCGCCATGGTCGAGGCGGTGCCCATGGTGTTGCAGGTCCCGGTGGCGCAGCCCAGGCAGCGCTCCAGTTCCTGCCACCCGGCGTCGTCCAGCCGGCCCGCCCGGCGCTCCTCCCACAGCCGCCACAGATCGCTGCCGGTGCCCAGGCGGCGGCCGCGGAACGTGGCTGGCGCCCGGGAGCCGCTGGTCACCACGACCACGGGCAGGTCAGCGCTGACCGCGCCCATGATGGCGCCCGGCACCGTCTTGTCGCACCCGGCCAGCAGCACGATCCCGTCCAGCGGGTTGCTGCGGATCATCTCCTCGATCTCGATGGCGAGCAGGTTGCGGTAGAGCATGGCGCTCGGCTTCATCAGGTCCTCGCCGAGCGACATCGAGCCGAACTCGGCGGGCATGCCGCCGGCCGCCCGGATGCCGTCGGCCACCGCGCCGGCCAGGCCCCGCAGCGGCAGGTTGCACGGGTTGAGGTCGCTGGCCGAGTTGGCGACGCCGATCACCGGCTGCCCGCCCGCGGCGCTGACCCGGAGCCCGGCCGCCGCGAAGGCCGCCCGGTGCGCCAGTGCCACCTCGTCGTCGCCGCACAGCCAGGCGCCGCTGCGCAGCCTCCCGCTCACCGGGCCCGCCGGGCTCACCGGGCCGGCTCCGGGATGCCGAGGCCGGGCGCGCCCGC
The DNA here is from genome assembly GCA_963829725.1 of uncultured Actinomycetes bacterium. Classification (GTDB taxonomy): domain Bacteria; phylum Actinomycetota; class Actinomycetes; order Streptosporangiales; family Streptosporangiaceae; genus RYN-230. The sequence continues at coordinate 49,104 of CAWHJW010000013.1, forward strand.
CTTGGACTGGACCAGCCCGAGGCCGGACCGGTCCATCCACTCCAGCGCCACCCGGGCCCGGTGCACCTTCTCCCGGGCAATGGCCGCCGCCTCGCCCACCAGGTGCAGCCCGCTGGGGTACAGCAGCCGGGAGTTGCGCAGCCCGAACTTCACGTACATCGGCGCGGCCGCCGCTACCAGGTCGGCGGCCTCATGGCCGCGCACCACCCCGCCCATCGCGCTGGGCGCCTCGACGTACAGGTCGATCGGCAGCGTGGTGGCCGCCCGCAGCTCGGCCAGCTGGCCCGTGGTCATATCCGAGGGGACGTTCACCGTGTGCCCGCCCAGCCGCTCCAGCTGGCGGACGGTCATCGGGTTGGCGGGCGCCAGCATGGCCGACACCTTCCACACCACCGAGCCCGGGATCTGGCCGGCCCGCTGCATCCCGGCCAGCAGCTCCAGCAGGCCGGTGTCGGCGACCAGGAAGCCGCGGATGCCGTGCTCCACGCCGCGCAGCACGTCGTCCACCGCGTACCGCAGCTGCCGGGAGCCGCGGATCAGCCCGGCCCGCGACGGCCCCTCGTCGGACTGGGCCAGGCTGCCCACGTCCCACTCTTCCCGCGGCCCGACGAACAGCGAGATCTCCAGCCCGTGCTCGGCCCCCAGCGCGGCCATCTCCTCCAGTTCGGCGCCGGACAGCAGCATGGCGCCGCTGCCCTGGGACACCCGGTTGACCGTGATGCCCTCGTCGGCGGCCTGCTCCACGACCGCGCGCAGCACGGCCGGCCCCTCGACGCTGGGGATCTCGATCCGGAAGTCGGCGCCGTCCGGGAACCGGGCCGTGCTCCGGGCAGGCCCCGGCTCGGCCGCGATGCCGTGCCGGGCCAGCGTCCCGGCGCCGGTCAGCCGGCCGGCTCCGGGGGAGTGGTCACCGGCCGCGGTCCCGGCCTCGGGGCCGGCCTGCGCACCGCGAGCTTGCTCAGCGCCGAGCGTCACTACGCCACCTCCAGTACCGCCGGGCGTGGCGGCAGCAGTTCGTCGTCGTCCTCGGACGGCCACCCTGGGCCGGTGGTCAGGCGCTCCAGCCCGCCCTCGGTCACCAGGTAGGTGTCCTCCGCCTTGGCCCCGCCCGGCAGGCTGGGGTTCCAGGCCACCGCGTGCCCGGGCGCGACCGGGATGCCGTACCAGCGCGAGTCCCGCTGGCACGGGGCGATCTCGAATTCGCGCTGGGCATAGCCGATCGGCCCGCCCTGGTAGTGGCCGGCCCAGGCACCGGGTGCTCCTTCCCGGTCATAGCCGCGGTCCAGCGCGGCGAGCACGTCGCCGTACCGGTTCGGCGGCGCCGACGCGGCCAGCGTGGCGCGCTCGATGCGCAGCACCCGGGCTCGCTGCGCCGCGAACTCCGGGTCCGGGCGCCCGGCGGCCGCGAACCGGGTGGCGGCGGCGTGCAGCCCGCCGCGCCGGGCGACGACGACCGCCATGGCCAGGTGGCGGACCGGGGCGCCCACTGCCATCGGGTGCCGGAACCGGCCCACCCGGTCGTCCCCGCCGGCAATGAGCACCGGGGTGTCGGCGCCCCGCGATTCCAGCACCGCCGCGGCCCGGGCCGCGATATCGGTGTCCCGTTCACCGGGGCGCCAGGCGGCCAGCGACTGCTGCAGCGCGTCGGCCGCGTCGGCGCCGAGGCTCCGCAGGTCGGCCTGCTCGGCGGGGGAAAGGGCGAGCCGCAGGGCGCACAGGTCGCCGGCCACGTCCAGGCCGAAGCCGGGATGCCCGTCCGCGGCCAGCCGGGCCGCCGCCGCGCCCGCCAGGTCCTGCGCGGCGCGCACGAACGCCGCCGGCTCGTACCAGGGGACGGCGACCAGGTCGGTGAACCCGTGCCGCCGCGGCTGGTACTCCTCACTCACCCGGTCGGCTTCCACCTCGGTGGTGACCAGGGCGGCACCGTGCCGGGCGGCCACCACCCAGACCAGGTCCACCCCGGCGGCCCGGTCCACCGGGGCGGCCACCGCCCCGGTCGCCCAGGCCACGGCGGCCGGGCCGGTGAGCACCACGGCCGGCACGTCCGGATGCCCGGCCAGCCAGCCGTCCAGGCGCGCCCGGGCGGCAGCCGCCCGGGGCACGCTCGACGGCACTTGTTCGGCTGTACCGAACGAAGTTTTGTGATGTAGAATCACGCCGACATGGAATCATCCGCATTTGTCCATGTCAAGGCACTTTAGGACTCGCTACCATAACGGATGAGCGTTCTGTCATACCGAACAATGTGGTTGAGGGGTGAGCAGGTGGCGGCGCAGCAGGACGGCCGGCCGGCTGGCCGGTACACGGTGCAGAGCGTGGCCCGGGCACTGCGGCTGGTCGGCATCGTGGCCGACGGGCCGGCGCAGGGCCAGACGCTGAGCGAGCTGGCCGGCGCGCTCGGCACGTCGAAGAGCGCCACGCTGGCCCTGGCCCGGACCCTGGAGGCGTTCGGGTACCTGCGGGACGCGCGGCCCGGCCCGCGGTACACGCTGGGCACCGCGCTGATCCGGCTCGGCGACATCGTCGGCCGCCAGCTTCCGCTCGGCGACCTGTGCCGGCCGCTGCTCGACGACCTGTCCGAGGCGACCAAGATGACCGCGCGGATCGCGGTCTGCGAGGGCGGGTACCCGGTGTTCATCGCCCGCGTGGACGGGCCGGGCAGCGTCCGCTTCTACACCCCGCTCGGCCAGCGCGAGGTCCCGTACGCCTCGGCGGCCGGGAAGGCCATCCTGTCGGTGCTGCCCGAGGACGAGATCCGCCGGATCTGCGCGGACACCGGGCTGGCGCCGCGCACCGCGCACACCATCACCGACCTGGACACGCTGCTGGACAACCTGGCCGCCGCCCGGCGGCTCGGCTTCGCGGTCGATGACGAGGAGGACGCGGAGGGGGTGTTCTGCGCGGGCGCCGCCTTCTTCGGGCACGACGGCAGCTGCGCGGGCGCGGTGAGCGTCACCGGCATCAAGGGTGACCTGCCCGCGTGGCGGATCGATGAGCTGGGCCGGGCGGTCCGTGGCTGCGCCGAGCGGGTGACCGCCCTGCTCGGCGGCGCCGCGCGCGGAGGTGATCCCGGTGCGCGCTGAGCAGGCCGTGACCCGGCAGGCGCGTCGGCCCGCGGATGCCCTGGTCGTGCAGTCCCCGGGGGTGCTCGGGCTGGAGCGCCGGCCCAGCCCGGTCCCCGGCCCGGGCGAGGTCCTGGTCCGGCCCGAGGCGGTCGGCCTGTGCGGGACCGACCTGGACATCGTGGCCGGCCGGATCGACCCCGCCTATGTCCGCTACCCCCTGGTGCTCGGGCACGAGTGGAGCGGGACGGTGCTGGCCGCCGGGCCGCCGGCGCCCGGGGATGGCGCCGCGCCGCTCGCGCCGGGGGATGGCGCCGCGCCGCTGGCGCCGGGGACCCGGGTGGTGGTGGAGGGCATCGTGCCCTGCGGGCACTGCGCGCAGTGCCGGGCCGGGCAGACCAACCTGTGCGCCACCTACGACGAGATGGGGTTCACCCGGGACGGTGCCGCGGCAGGGTATGCCGTGGTGCCCGCCACGCTGGTGCACCCGCTGGCCGCCGACGTGACCCTGGCCGACGGCGCCCTGGTGGAACCGGCCGCCGTGGTCTACCGGGGCCTGGCCAGCGTGGGCGTCGAGCCCGGCCGCCGGGTGCTGGTCGTCGGCGACGGCACCGTGGCGCTGCTTGCGGCGCGCCTGCTCGGGCTATGGTCCCCGGCGCGGATCGTCATGCTCGGCCAGCGCCCGGGGCAGGCGGGCCTGGCGGCGGCCGCGGGCGCCGCCGCGTTCCACACCGATCCCGCCGCCGCCGGGACAGGTTACGACCTGGTGGTGGAGGCGGCGGGCGCTACCGCGGCGGTGCCCACGGCGCTGGCCGCCGCCCGCCGCGGTGGCGCGGTCCTGCTGCTCGGCCTGCCGCCGCACGGGGAGACGGCTGAGGTGCCGGTGGACGACCTGGTCAACAACGACCTCACCATCCGGGCCAGCTTCGGCTACACCTCGGCGGCCTGGCGGGACGTGGTCACCCTGCTCAACGCCGGGCGGCTGGACCTGGCCTTCCTGGTCACCCACCGGTTCCCGCTCGCGGACTACGAGGAGGCCCTGCGCACCCTGCGCGGCGGGCGCCGGCCCCGTCCCCGGCGCCCCGCGCGGCAAAGTCATGCTCACCCTGGCCAACTGACCCCGCCGTCTAGCCTCCGTTCAATCAGCACTAGGGGATGACCCCCTATGAGGGGTCATCCCCTAACCGCTCCTGGATCGGTGGCGCCAGGGGCCGGGCGGAGCGGGGTCAGCCGACCTCGCGCAGGACCGGGGACTCGCCGCGGGCCTGCCCCCCGCCGCCCCCGGCCGTCCCGGACGGGGTGGCTCCGTGGCAGCGCACGGCCGCGGCGATCAGCACGGCCAGGGCGGCCAGCCCGCCGAGCAGGTAGGCGTTCCCGGTGATCATCTGGATCCCGTGCCAGTGGTACTCGGCGTACCAGGGCTGGTCCCCGTGCTGGTAGTAGACCACCGGGTCGGTGTTCGGCGGCTGCCAGATCACCCCGAGGGAGAACGCTCCCAGGTCGGTGGGCTCGCCCCACAGGCTGCCCGGCCACGCGCCGTACAGCACCAGCAGGGCCGCGGCGCCGGCCCAGTACCCCCAGCAGGCCCGCACCCGCTCCGGCCAGGGCCGCCCGCGGGCGGCCCGCACCGCGTAGCTGGCCGCGAGGGCCACGCCCGGCACGATCCACACCCAGTGATGATCCCAGCTGATCGGGGACACCAGCAGGCCGGTCAGCGCGGTGGCCAGCAGCCCGGCGAACTGGTGCCCGGCCCGGTCCAGGACGACGGCGCAGGCCAGCCCGGCCGCGGTGGTGATCACGGCCACGACCAGCCAGGCCGGCTCCGCGCCGGCCACGCTGCCGAGCAGCCGGGTGAGCAGGGCCCGCAGCGACTGGTTACCCTCCCAGCCGACGAAGCCGGTCCGCCCGCCGTTGAAGAACAGGCCGTGCAGCCACCACCGGCCCGAGTCGGCCGGCAGCAGGGCGATGCCCACCGCCACCGTGGCGGCGAACCCCACCGCGGCCATGGCCGCCTGCCGGAACTTCCGGGTGAGCAGCAGGTACGGGACGAAGATCAGCGGCACCAGCTTGATGCCGGCCGCGATACCGACCCCGAACCCTTTCCACCACCGGCTGGCCCGGGTGTCCGGCTGGCACAGGTCCCAGATGACCAGGGCCATCAGCACCAGGTTGACCTGACCCAGGTAGATGGTGCGCAGCACTGGCTCGGTCCAGAACACCGCGGCCGCGGTGAGCAGTGTGGCGCCGGCCCGGGGCAGGCCGCGGCGCCAGCCCAGCCCGCCATAACTGAACCAGAGCGTGGCGAGCAGGGCGGCAATATTTACCCCGACCGAGATGTTGGGCAGCCAGCGCCACGGGATGTACGAGACGACCGCGAAGACGACCGCCGCGAACGGCGTGTAGGTGAACTTCAGCGGCAGCCCGCCGGGGGTGCCCGGCCACTGGTACAGCGGGGCGGCCAGGTGCGGGTTGTACAGCGGCTGGATGTGCCGGACGATCAGCCCGCCGGACCGGTAGACGCCAAGGTCCACCGGGTCCAGCGTCCAGCTCTTCGGGTGGCCGACCATGTACGCCAGGTAGCTGGCCAAGACCACCGCGAAAACCAGCAGCCCGGCGACGAGCAGGGCCGCTCCTGGCCGGTCGCGGAACCACCGGCCGGGTGCCGGGCGGGCCGCGGCCGGGGCCGTCCCGTCATTCATCACGGCCTCCTTGCAGTCTGCCTGACCCTACCGGGTGGGTTTTCCGAATAGCCGGCTTTTCGCCGGCCTGGCCGTTACCCGGCCGTGGCCCGGCGGGCCTCCCGCCACGCTGCCCTGCGGGGCGCCCCGCCAGGTCACCAGCTGGTGGGCAGCGGCATGCCCTCGCTGTACCCGGCCGCGCTCTGCACACCCACGACGGCCCGCTCATGCAATTCGTCGAGATCGCCCGCGCCCGCGTAGGTGCAGGCGCTGCGCAACCCGGCGGCGATCCCGTCGATCAGGTCCTCCACGCCGGGCCGCTGCGGGTCCAGGTACATCCGCGCGGTCGAGATGCCCTCCTCGAACAGCTCCTTGCGGGCCCGGTCGAAGGAGGAGTCGGCGGTGCTGCGCAGCCGCACCGCCCGGGCCGAGGCCATCCCGAAGCTCTCCTTGTACAGGCGCCCGTCGGCGTCCCGGAACGCGTCGCCGGGGGACTCGTAGGTGCCGGCGAACCAGGACCCGATCATCACGCTGGACGCGCCGGCCGCCAGGGCCAGGGCCACGTCCCGCGGGTGCCGCACCCCGCCGTCGGCCCACACGTGCGCGCCGAGGCGCCGGGCCTCGGCGGCGCACTCCAGCACCGCGCTGAACTGCGGACGGCCGACACCGGTCATCATCCGGGTGGTGCACATGGCACCGGGGCCCACCCCGACCTTGACGATGTCCGCGCCCGCGGCGACCAGGTCGGCCACCCCGGCCGCGGTGACCACGTTCCCCGCCACCACCGGGACCTGCGGGGAGGCGCCGCGGACCGCCTGCAGCGCGCTCATCATCTTCTCCTGGTGGCCGTGCGCGGTGTCCACCACCAGCAGGTCCACCCCGGCGTCGAGCAGCAGCTTCGCCTTGCCGGCCACGTCGCCGTTGATGCCGATCGCGGCGCCGACCCGCAGCCGTCCCGTGGCGTCGGTGTCCGGCTGGTACAGGGTGGCCCGCAGCGCGCCGGTCCGGGTCAGGATGCCCACGCAGCGGCGCTCGGCGTCCACCACCGGGGCCAGCCGGTGCCGGCCGTCGTGCAGCAGGGTAAAGGCGCGCTGCGGGTCGGTCCCGGCCGGCAGGGTGAGCGGGTCGGTGGACATCACCTGGCGGACCTGGGTGAACCGGTCCACGCCGGTGCAGTCGGATTCGGTCACCACGCCGACCGGCCGCCCGTTCTCCACCACGATGACGGCGCCGTGCGCCCGCTTGGGCAGCAGGCTGAGCGCCTGGCCGGTGGTGTCGGCGGGCCCCAGGGTGATCGGGGTGTCGTGCACCAGGTGGCGGCTCTTGACCCAGGCCACCACCTCGGCCACCACGTCGGCCGGGATGTCCTGCGGCATGATGGCCAGCCCGCCGCGCCGGGCCACGGTCTCCGCCATCCTCCGGCCGGACACCGCGGTCATGTTGGCCACCACGACCGGGATGGTGGTGCCGCTGCCGTCCCGGGTTTCCAGGCTCACGTCGAGCCGGGACGCCACCGCCGAGCGGCTGGGCACCAGGAAGACGTCGCTGTAGGTCAGGTCGTGGGCGGGCAGCCGCCCGGTGAGGAATCGCACGCTGACGATTCTGCCCGGGAGCGGGCGGTGCTCACGTCAGCCGCCGCCCGGGCCGGCCCGGGCGGCGCTGGCTCAGGCCGCGTGGAAGGCGGCGAAGATGATCGCGGTCAGCCGGTCGATCATCTCGCCGCGGGGCAGCCGCACCTCGACGGTGAGCAGGTAGTTGATCCGCTCCAGCATCATGAGCAGGGCCAGGGCGGTGAGCTCGGCATGGCCCGGCGGGGTTTCCCGGCCGACCGTCCCCGCGGCGGCCGTCATGCCCCCGGCGATGGCCTCGGACAGCTTGAACATGAGCTGCAGGCCGTCACCCCAGACTTCCTCGCCGACGATCTCGGCCTGGCTGAGGATCCGGATCACCGAGGCGTGGGCCATGTATGCGTCACAGAACGCGCTGACCCACCGCCGCAGCGCCTGCTGACCGGCCTTGTTCCTGGTGACCACGGGAAACTCGTCGGTGAGCGCGGCCATGTCGATCAGCGCGTCCGACAGCAGCGCCTTGAACAGGTCTTCCTTGTTGGAGAAGTACAGGTAGAAGGTGCCGTGCGAGGTCTTGGCCCGGCGGACCACGTCATCGACGCGCACCGCCTGGAAGCCCCGCTCGTCGAATTCGGCCAGCCCGGCTTCCAGCAGCTTCTGCACGGTCTGCCGCCCCTGGGCGCGCAGTTCCCGGTCCTGCGCGGGCGCCCCGCCGCCCAGCGACGGACGCCCGGGCCGCGTGTTGGCGTGCCGCTGCGGCGGCTGGCCGTCACGGGCGGTCGGTGGCTTACCAGCGTTATGGTCTGGCACGGGTCCCCTTGGCGCGGTGCCGGGGCAGGCATCCCCAGTCATGTCCGGAGGGTAGCCTGCCGGTGCTCTGCCTGCCGCAGTAGCCCCGTACGACTGTGGTGGGACGGGCGAGATCCCTGCGGTCGCGGCGGATGGGCGTCATGGCTCAGGATCCCAGAACCTGCTCCAGATAGGGGTTGCTGAGCCGGCGGGCCGGGTCAAGTTCGTCCCGGAGCGCGACAAAGTCGCGGAACCTAGGGTACACACCGGCCAGGTAGTCCGCCTCCCGGGTGTGCAGTTTCCCCCAGTGCGGCCGGCCGCCGAGTGCCGTTACCACCGATTCGACCGCCCCGAAGTACTGCTCGTGGGGGGCGGTGTGGAACACGTGAATGGCGATGTACCCGGTCGCCCGGCCGTAGGCGGTGGACAGCCAGATGTCGTCGGCGGGGGCCACCCGGACCTCGATCGGGAAGCTGACCCGCCAGTCATGCCGGGCGAACAGGCCGCGGATCTCGGTCAGCGCGGCCGCGAGGTGCTCCCGGGGGATGGCGTATTCCTGCTCCTTGAACCGGACCCGGCGCGGGCTGGTGAACACCCGGTGCGAGGCGTCCACATAGCTCCGGGCGCCAAGGGCCCGGGCCGCGATGCCGTTGATGGCCGGGATGGTGGCGGGGTAGCGCTGCCCCAGCCGGCAGGTCGCGCCGAACAGCGTGTTCGACAGGAACTCGTCGTCCAGCCGGTAGCGCCAGCCGGGCAGCGGCTCGGCCGGTCCCGGGTGCCGGTTGTTCCGCTTGGTCAGGCAGCCGTCGGTGTGCGGGAACCAGTAGAACTCGAAATGCTCGTTCTCGCTGGTCAGCTCGTCCAGCCTGGACAGGACCTCCGGCCAGCGCATCGGTTCTTCGCGGGCGGCCAGCAAGAAGGCGGGGACGATCCGGAAGGTGACCGCGGTGAGCACGCCCAGCGCGCCCAGGCCGATCCGCGCGGCCTCGAACACCGCGCTGGACTGCCCGGCGGAGCAGGTCATGATCGTCCCGTCGGCGAGCACCATCTCCAGCGCGCTCACCTGTGCGGCGATGCCGCCCAGGTCACGCCCGGTGCCGTGGGTGCCGGTCTGGATCGCCCCGGCCACCGTCTGCTCCTGGATGTCGCCCATGTTGGCCAGCGCGAGCCCGCGGGAGTGCAGGTAGCCGTTCAGCATCCGGAGCGGGCAGCCCGCCTCGACGGTCACCTCCCCCGCCGCCTCATCCACCGGCCGGATCGCCTGCAGGCCGCCTGGGCGGAGTAGCACCCCACTGGTCGCCGCGACCGGGGTGAAGGAGTGCCCGGAGCCGGCCATCCGCACCGGCAGGCCGTCCAGCGTGGCCAGCGCCACCGCCTCGGCCACCTCCGCGGCCGACCGCGGCGTGATCACCCGGCGTGGCTCGGCGGACTGATTGCCCGCCCAGTTCTGCCAGCGGAAAGCGGCGGTGACCATGCCCGGACCCTATCCGAGCGGGCCCCGGCGAGGGCATCACTAGCGGATCAGGCGAGGGCTTCACTGGGGGATCAAAAGCCTCATGACTGCTCTGCATACCGCAAAGATGCAGTCATGTAGATTTTCCCGGCGCCACGGCGGGCGGCCCTTCTGCCGTCCGGAGGGCACTTATAGGCTTGATAGCGCGATGAGACGCCTGCAACGGCGCACAGCGCCAGCCGCCGCGGCGGCTAGGCCTGCCGCCCGGGCCGTGGCCGTGGCCGGCACGGTGGTGGCCCTGGCCGCGGCAACCACGGCCATGCGGTCCCCGTCTTACATCCCGGTGCCAGGCGGTGCCCCCGTCCCCGTGTCGTCGCCCAGTCCCGCGGCGTCCACGGCGGCCCGCTTCCAGCACATCATCCTGCCGGACCTGCTGGTGATCATGCCGTCCGGGCTGACCGCGGCGCAGCGGGCCAGGCTGTCCCGGATCCCCGGCGTCCGTGGCCTGGTGTCCGCGGACGGCGCCTCGATCCGGCTGGGCTCCAGGCGGGTGAACGCGCTCGGCGTGGACCCCGGGCAGTTCCGCTCCTGGACGCCGCTGGCCACCGCGTCCGACCAGCGGCTGTGGGCCGCGCTGGACCGGGGACACTTCGTGGCGTCGAGCGCCCTGGCCCGGCGGCTGCGGCTGCAGCCGGGCCGCCAGTACCGGCTGGGCGGCCCGGGCTCCCTGGACCTCATCGACGGCGGGAGCGCCCCGCTCGGCATCGCCGGCATCGACGCGCTGGTCAGCAGCCGGGCGTCCGCCGGGCTGGGACTGATCCCCGGTGTGCTCGCCCTGATAAGCGCGCCCAGCGTCAGCATCGGCACGCTGACCGGCGAGGTACGCCGCATCACCGGCAAGCCCGGCACCGTCATCAGCCTGCGTCCGGAGCAGCAGCAGCTTCCGGTCAACCACGCGGCGGCCGCCGGCCGCCCGGCCAACTACCTCCAGCTCTTCCAGGTCTCCGCGGCACGGTACTGCCCCGGCCTGTCCTGGACCGTGCTCGCGGCCATCGGCCAGATCGAGAGCGGTGACGGCGCCAACATGGGGCCGTCCAGCGCCGGGGCCCTGGGGCCGATGCAGTTCCTGCCCGCCACCTGGTCGGCCTGGGGTATCGCCGCGTTCGGCGATACCGGCCCGCCGGACATCATGAACCCGTTCGACGCGGTTCCCGCGGCGGCGCGGATGCTGTGCGCCGACGGGGCGGCCTGGACGGGCGGCCTGCGCGCGGCCATCTTCGATTACAACCACGCCACCTGGTACGTCAACGAGGTGCTGGCGCTCGCGCAGCAGTACGCGCGGGACTACGGCTGAGCCGGGGCGGGCCCGGCGGGCGCGTGCCGGCGATCTCCGGCGCCTGGTTGGATGGAGTCATGCCGGATTACGACGCGTTCCTGCTGGTGTCCTTCGGCGGCCCGGAGGGCCGCCGCGACGTCATGCCGTTCCTGGAGAACGTCACCCGCGGCCGCGGCATCCCGGCCGGGCGGCTCGCCGCCGTGGCTGAGCACTACTACGCGGTCGGCGGGGTCAGCCCGATCAATCAGCAGTGCCGGGACCTGCTCGCCGCCATCGGCAAGGACTTCGCGGCGGCCGGCCTGGACCTGCCGATCTACTGGGGGAACCGGAACTGGGACCCCTACCTCACCGGCACGGTGGCCGGGATGGCCACCGCCGGGATCCGCCGCGCACTGGCCTTCGTGACCTCGGCCTACGGCTCCTACTCCAGCTGCCGCCAGTACCGGGATGACATCGAGCAGGCGCGCGCCGAGGCCGGGCCGGGAGCTCCCGAGATCGAGAAGCTCCGGCACTTCTATAACCATCCCGGGTTCATCGAGCCGTTCGCCGACGCCACGCTCGCGGCCCTGCAGGCGCTCCCGCCGGACGCCCGCGGCCGGGCCCCGCTGGTCTTCACCGCGCATAGCGTGCCCGAGGCCATGGCGGCGGCTAGCGGGCCGCCGCCCGGCGGCCGGTACCCGGCGCAGCTGGCCGAGGCGGCCCGGCTCGTCGCCGGCCGGGTCAACGCCGCCCGGCCTGGCCAGGAGGCGCACCCGTGGCGGCTGGCCTACCAGAGCCGCAGCGGGCCGCCCTCGCAGCCCTGGCTCGGCCCGGACGTCTGCGACTACCTGGCGGAGCTGGCGGCCGATGGTGCCCCGGGCGCCGTGCTCGTTCCGGTCGGCTTCATCTCCGACCACATGGAGGTCATCCACGACCTGGACGTCGAGGCGGCGGAGGCCGCACAGCGGCTCGGCCTGCCCATGGCCCGCGCGGCGACCCCGGGAACCGACCCCCGCTTCGTCTCGATGATCACGGCGCTGGTGAACGAGCGGCTGGACGGCTCGGTCACTCCCGCCGCCGCGGGCTCGCTGGGCCCGTCCGGGATCTCCTGCCCGGGCGATTGCTGCCGGCTGGCTGCCACGGCGCACGGTCCCGGCCGTCCGGCGGGCTCATGACGGATCCCGCGGCTGACCCGGACCCAGGAGAGCTGCTCGGGCTGGCCCGGGCCGCCGCTGACGCGGCGGGGCTGATGCTGGCCGCCCGCCGCCCGGACGGCCCGGCGGGCCGTCCTGAGGTGGCGGGCACCAAATCCAGCCCGACCGACGTGGTGACCGAGATGGACCGGGCGGCCGAGACGCTGATCAGCGAGCGGATCCGCGCCGAGCGGCCAGGCGACGCCATCCTGGGTGAGGAGGGCGGCCAGTCCGGCCAGGGCCGGGTGCGCTGGATCGTGGACCCGCTCGACGGCACCGTCAACTACCTGTACGGCCTGCCCGACTGGGCGGTGAGCATCGCCGCCGAGGTGGCCGGCCAGGTGGTGGCAGGCGTGGTGGCGGTGCCGCGGCACGCGGAGGTGTTCACCGCGGTCGCCGGGCAGGGCAGCTGGCTGCACCCGGCCGGGGGAGCGCCGGTCAGGCTGCGCTGCAACACCGGGGTGCCACTGTCCCGTGCCCTGGTCTCCACCGGTTTCGGCTACGGCCAGGCGCGGCGGGTGGTCCAGGGCGAGGTGGCCGCCGCGGTGCTGCCCCGGGTCCGGGACATCCGGCGGGGCGGATCCTGCGCCGTGGACCTGTGCTCGGTGGCGGCGGGCCGGGTGGACGCGTATTACGAGCGCGGGGTCAACTACTGGGATTACGCCGCCGGGGGCTTGATCGCGACGGAGGCGGGCGCCCGGCTGGGCGGCCTGTCCGGCCGGCCGGCCAGCAGCGAGCTGGCCATCGCCGCCGAGCCGGGCCTGTTCGGCGACCTGCACGACCTCCTGGCCGCCCTGGACCCGGAGCGCGACGCGGTGTAAGCCCGGGGGGCGACCCCCGGGCCCCCCGGGGGCTTTCCGCCTCGTGGCGACAACCCCCCGGAACTCCCCCGCGCATCCGCCGGCCCGGCGGGACACGCCTGCGGCGCACCCCGCCTCGCCGGCGAATAGCTCTGGGCGCGCTGAAGTCTGTGGTTACGCCCTCAGCCCGGGGATTTGGACAGGACGCCGGATGGGCTGGGTGCGCCGCTGCGCCGGAAGCTGAACGCAACGGCCGACGCGGACTGCCGGGTCAGCGTCACCACGCCGTCGTTGCAGCTCTGCTGGCCGCTGGTGATGCCCTGCTCCAGGGTAAGGCGGCTGCCCGCGGCCGACACCAGCAGCAGGTGCCCCGAGCAGCCGAGCTGCGGGTAGGAGATCGTCCCGGACGAGGAGCCCGCGGTGAGCTGGATCTGGACGGTCACCGCGAGCGAGGGGTCGGTCTGCCGCACCGTCCCGGTCCAGGAGCCGGCCAGCGCCGCCGGGACGGTCGGGGCGGGCGCAGCCGAGGCGGGGCGGGTGGCGTGGACCGTGCTGCTGCGGCGCGCGGCCGCGGACGCCCTGGCCGGATCGTGCTGGCCGTGGTGGGTGATGATGAGGGTGGCCGCCACGGCGATGGCCGCCAGGCAGGCGGTGAACCCGGCGGCCCAGGCCAGCCGCCGGGACGCTGAGCGGGGCGGGGCCTCGTCCTGCGGGCCGGCGGAGGTGCTCGTCACGTCCCGGCCCGCGGTCCGGGCGCGCCTGGTCCCTTCGGCCAGCAGCCCGGCCGCCGGGTCGCCCTGCCCGAGCAGCGCGGTGACGATGGCGCGGGCCGCGGGCCGGGTCGCGGCGTCGGCGGCCAGGCAGGCCGGCACCACGGCCCGCAGGGGCTCGGGCAGCGTGTCCGGCGCAGCGCCCGGCCGGTCCGCTCCGGCCGCGAACATGACCGTCCTGGCCCAGGCGAGCAGGTCCGCGGACGGCGTCGCGGCCCCATAGGGCGGGGTGATGCTGAAATTCACCACCCGCGGGCCGTCGGTCCCCAGCACCACGTGATCGGGCCCGAAATCCCCGTGCACCAGGCCGGCCTGGTGAATGGAGGCCAGACCGGTGGCGGCGCCGATGGCCATGGCGGCCAGCACGGTCCCGTCCAGCGGCCCCTCGCTCCGGACCACCTCGCCCAGGGAGGGGCCCTCGATGAACTCGCTGACCAGGTAGGGCTGATCCGCGTCGAACCCGGCGTCCAGGATCCGCGCGGTGCAGAACGGGGCGACCCGGCGCGCCGCACTGGCCTCCGCGCTGAACCGGTCCCGGGACGCGGCATCCGGTGCCGAGCTCCGGCCAAGCAGGCTGACCGCGACCGCAGTGCCGTCGGGCAGCCGGGCCAGGAAGGTGTGGGCGGCCTCCGGGGCGCCCGGCTGGTCCGCGATACGCCCGGCCAGCCGGTACCGGCCGACCCGCCGTGGGTCGTCGGGCCGCAATGGCGTGACGAAGGGCATGCGTCGGCTCCGCGGGGCCTAGCCGGGTTCAGCAGATCGGTATCGTAGGATACGCACTTTTACGTGCTTGGCGTGCATGGATCGGGGGAAGTTACCGGGCGACGCAGGTGTTGGGGTCCTTACGCCGGTGCCTCAGTCAGTGCTGACGCGGACACGACGCGCTATTGCCCGTACCCTCTGTGTGCGTGGCGGGCGGACGTGACAGAATTCCCCGCCGGAATCGGGCACAACTGCGGCCTGCCGAGCGTTACACCCGCGCGACGAGGCGCACAAACGAAGGAGGGGGTGGAGTACCCAGATGGCAACTGACTACGACAGCCCGCGGAAGACTGACGACGAGCTCACCGAAGACAGCCTGCAGGAGCTGCAGGCACGCCGCATGGACAAGTCATCCAGCACGATCGACATCGACCCAGACGATGTCGCAGAGTCGCTGGAGCTGCCCGGTGCGGACCTGTCCAACGAGGAGCTGTCGTTCCGGGTCATCCCGCGGCAGGCTGACGAGTTCACGTGTTCGCGTTGCTTCCTGGTGCATCACCGGAGCCAGCTGGCCGAGGATCGCAATGGCCAGCCGATCTGCCGCGAGTGTGCGGCCTGAGGTTTCAGGCCGCACGCTCCGGCGCACGGTAGGCATGCCGGGCACCGCCTGGCATGGAATAGGGGTGCGTGGTGCGCCGTCTCCGGGTGACCGGGACGGTGCAGCTTTGGGGAATGTGGCTGCCCGCCGCCACCGCCACAAGCGGTGACGCGGCGGGATCCATAGCCGGGTGGTGGTGGTCGCCGGGGGGCACGGCCGTCCGTTTCCGGCACGGCCGCCGTTTCTGGCCTGACCGCAGCTGCTGGCCTGGCCGCCGTTCCTGGCTGGCAGGCTGAGCCCGCCGGGGGTAGTGCCGTTACCGTCCTGGCATGAGATTCCGCGTCCTCGCGGCCGCCGCGGCCGCTGCCGTGGGCCTGACCGCCTGCGGCTCAGGCGCTGGCGGCACCCCGGCCGCCGGGCCGGCATCGGCCAGCGGAACGGTCGCGGTCTCCGCCTCGCCCGGCGCCACCGCCGCGGCGCAGCCGCTGCCTGCCGCCCCCGCGCACACCGTGATAGTGATCATGGAAAACCACGCCTATGGGGAGGTCATCGGCAGCCCGCAGGCGCCCTACCTGAACCAGCTGGCCCGCCAGGGCGCCCTCTTCACCCACTCCTACGCGATCACTCATCCCAGCGAGCCCAACTACCTGGCCCTGTTTTCCGGGGGCACTCAGGGGATCACGGATGACAGCTGCCCGCACCGGTTTGCCGCCGCCAACCTGGCCTCGGAACTGATCGCTGCGGGCAAGACCTTCGCCGGCTACTCCGAGGACCTGCCCGGCACCGGCTCAGCAGTGTGCGCCAGCGGTGAATATGCCCGCAAGCACGTGCCGTGGACCGATTTCAGCAACGTGCCCGCGGCGGACAGCAAGCCGTTCACCAGCTTCCCGGCCGGGGACTACGCCCGGCTGCCCGCGCTGTCCTTCGTCATCCCCAACCTGTGCCATGACATGCACGACTGTTCAGTGTCCACCGGGGATGCCTGGCTGCGGGCGCACCTGTCCGGGTACGCGCAGTGGGCCGCCAGCCATGCCAGCCTGCTCGTCGTGACCTGGGACGAGGATGACAGCAGCGCGGGCAACCAGATCCCCACCATCATGACCGGCCAGATGGTGCGGGCCGGCCGGTACAGCGCCCCGGTCACCCACTACGGGGTGCTGCGCACCCTGGAGTCCCTTTACCGGCTCCCGCCGACCGGCCACGCCGCGTCCGCGCACGTGATCACCGGCATCTGGAAGTAGGAGGTAACACTGATGGAGCCCGCGGCCGACCTGATCTTCACCGGCGGTCAGGTGTACACGGTCCCGGACGGCGGCCGGGAGATGGTGCGCGCGCCCGCGGCGGGCGGCCAGCCAGCCACCGCGGTAGCGGTCCGCGGCGGCCGGATCGCCGCGTCGGGCACCGACAGCGAGATCAGCGCGCTGGCCGGCGCGCAGACCCGGACGGTGCCGCTGCGCGGCCGGCCGCTGCTGCCCGGCTTCCAGGACGCGCATGTGCACCCGGTCTTCGCCGGGCTCACCATGCTCCGCTGCGACCTGGCCGATGCCGCGGACCAGGCCGACGCGCTGGGCCGGATCAGGGCGTACGCGGGCGCCCACCCGGATCGGGAGTGGATCTCCGGCAGTGGCTGGCGGATGGAGTGGTTCCCGGGCGGGACGCCCGCGAAGGAACTGCTGGACCTCGTGACCGGCGGCCGGCCCGCGTACCTGACCAACCGGGACGGGCACGGTGCCTGGGTCAACTCGCGGGCCCTGGAGCTGGCCGGCCTGACCGCCGGGACGCCCGATCCGGCCGACGGCCGCATCGAGCGCGGTCCCGGCGGTGAGCCGCAGGGCACCCTGCATGAGGGCGCCGCGCCGCTGGTGGGCCGCCTGGTCCCCGGGCCCACGGCGGCCGAGCAGCTCAGCGGGCTGCTGCTGGCCCAGCGGCAGCTGCACGCGCTCGGCATCACGGCCTGGCAGGACGCCATCGTGGGTGCTTACCTGGGGTACCCCGACCCGCTGCCGGCCTACCTGGCCGCCGCGGCGGACGGCGCGCTCACCGCGCGGGTCACCGGGGCCCTGTGGTGGGACCGCAGCCGTGGCGGCGAGCAGCTGGCGGACCTGCTCGGCCGGCGCGAAGCGGGCCAGGCGGGCCGGTTCCGGGCCAGCGCGGTGAAGATCATGCAGGACGGCGTGGCGGAGAACTTCACCGCCGGGATGATCGACCCCTACCTGGACGGCTGCGGCTGCCAGACCAGCAACAGCGGGCTGTCCTATGTGGACCCGGCCGACCTGGCCGAGCAGGTGACCCGGCTGGACGCCGCAGGTTTCGGGGTGCATGTCCATGCCATCGGGGACCGGGCGGTCCGCGAGGCGCTGGACGCCTTCGCGGCCGCGCGGGCCGCCAACATCGTCAGCCCCGGCCGGCACCACATCGCGCACCTCCAGGTGATCCACCCCGACGACATCCCGCGCTTCGCGCAGCTCAGCGTGACCGCGAACATGCAGGCACTGTGGGCCGCGCACGAGCCGCAGATGGACGAGCTCACCATCCCGTTCCTCGGGGCGCAGCGGGCCGCGCGGCAGTACCCGTTCGGCGCGCTGCTGCGGGCCGGCGCCCGGCTGGCCGCGGGCAGCGACTGGGCGGTCAGCAGCGCCAACCCGCTGTGGGGCATGCACGTCGCGGTGAACCGGGCGCTGCCGCCCGGCCAGGGCGATCCCGGGGCCGGGCCGCTGCTGCCCGGCCAGGCGCTCACCCTCCCCGAGGCGATGGCCGCCTACACGGCCGGGTCGGCCTACGTGAACCACCTGGACGAGACCGGCGCCATCGCCCCCGGTTACCTGGCTGACCTGGTCATCCTCGACCGCGACCCGTTCACCGGCCCGCGGGGGGAGATCGCCGCCGCCACCGTGGCCGCCACCTACGTCGGGGGCGGGCAGGTGTACGCGGCCCCCGCCGGGTAGGGTCCTTCCGGCCGGGAACGGGCCGTGCCGGACGGAGGGAGAGGCGTGCCGTGCAGAAGGTGACACTGGGGCGGGGCGGGCCGGAGGTGTCCCGGGCCGGGCTCGGGCTGATGGGCATGTCCGGGATCTACGGCCCGGCCGACGAGGAAGAGAGCGTGGCCACCATCCGGGCCGCGCTGGACGCCGGGATCACCCTGCTGGACACCGGCGACTTCTACGGCATGGGCCACAACGAGCTGCTGCTGGCCCGGGTGCTCCGCGAGGTGCCCAGGGACCGCGTGTTCATCCAGGTGAAGTTCGGCGGGATGCGGGACCCGCGGGGCGCCTTTACCGGCCACGACGCCCGGCCGGCCGCGGTGAAGAACTTCCTCGCCTACTCCCTCACCCGGCTCGGTACCGACTACATCGACCTGTACCAGCCGGCCCGCCTCGACCCGCACGTCCCCATCGAGGACACCGTCGGAGCCATCGGTGAAATGATCGACGCGGGTTATGTGCGTTATGTCGGATTGTCTGAAGTGGGGGCGGAGACGATCAGGCGTGCGCATGCGGTGCGCCCGGTAGCGGAGCTGCAGATCGAGTACTCGCTGATGAGCCGGGGCATCGAGCGGGAGATCCTGCCATGCGTGCGGGAGCTGGGGATCGGCGTGACCGCGTACGGGATCATGTCCCGCGGCCTGCTGAACCGGGAGACGGCCCGGCTGGCCGAGGGCGACCCGAGGGCCAGGTTCCCGCGGTTCCAGCAGGGCAACCTGGAGCGCAACCTGGCCCTGCTGGACGCGCTG
This sequence comes from uncultured Actinomycetes bacterium, assembly GCA_963829725.1. Lineage (GTDB taxonomy): Bacteria > Actinomycetota > Actinomycetes > Streptosporangiales > Streptosporangiaceae > RYN-230. The sequence goes on from CAWHJW010000013.1 coordinate 67,762, forward strand.
GAGAAGATCGCGGGGCAGCGCGGGGTGAGCGCCGCCCAGCTGGCCATCGCCTGGGTCGCCGCCCAGGGCGAGGACATCATCGCGCTGATCGGCACCAAGCGGCGGTCCCGGCTGGCCGAGGCCATCGCCGCGCTCGACCTGCGGCTGAGCTCCGAAGAGCTGGCCGCCATCGCGGCCGCGGTGCCTGCAGAGCAGGTGGCTGGCACCCGGTACGACACGCCGCAGATGGGCGCGCTGGACAGCGAGCGCTAGCCGAGGTAAGCGGCGGCGAGGGCGCGGAGCCGGGCGTGCGCGCTGCCCATCGGGTCCCCGGCGGGCAGGTAGCCCTTGGGCATCTTGACCACGCTGGTGTAGTTCGGGTCGCAGACGTTGGCCAGCGGCGCCTCGATGGCCTGGGTGACCAGCTGGTACGCGTCCATCGGGTGCAGGCCATAGTCGGCGGCCAGCCACCGCACCAGGTCCAGCGCGGCGATCCGGAACGCGTCCTCCAGCGGCCGCGCCGACCCGGCGGTCATGAGGTGGGTGTCGGATTCCAGCCGCGGCCAGGCACACGGACGGCCCTTGACCAGGTCCACGGCGAGCACCGTGTTCATCGCGCACTCCACCGCGACGCCGCAGGTCTCGCCTTCGCCCTGGCGGGCGTGCCCGTCGCCGAGGGAGAACAGCGCGCCTTCCACGTTGACGCCGAGGTAGCAGGTGACCCCGGCGCGCATCTCCGGGGTGTCCATGTTGCCGCCGAACGCGTCCGGCACCAGGGCGCTGCGCACCTCCAGGCTGGCCGGGGCCACCCCGACCGTGCCGTGCATCGGCTCGATCGGCAGGTCGGCGGTGAAGTCACCGTGCCGGGCGGTGAACCGGCAGGTGCCCTTGCCGGTGTCGAACTGCCAGAGCCAGACCAGCTCAGGGAGCGGGTCGTGCAGCAGCGCGGTGGCGTGCGTCGCGCTGAGCGCGCCGAACAGCGGCACGGTAGTGGACGCCCCCCAGTCACGGGCCGGCTCGATCGAGATGAAGTGCACGGCCAGGGTGTCCCCGGGCTCGGCGCCCTCGATGTAGAACGGGCCGGTCTGCGGGTTCAGGTAGGGGAACTCGCAGACCTCGGACACCAGGTCACGCTCGGAGCGGACCCGGCCGGCGAAGCAGTCCTCGGTGAACACCTCCAGGACGGCGGGCGGCCGGATCCGGGCCACCGGCGCGGCGCCCCCGAAGGTCCAGGCGTACTGCTCCGGTGACGGGCGGAAGGTGATGACCTGCGGATCACTCACTCGTATTCCTCCAGTGGGTCGGTGTGCACGAGCCCGACTTCGACGACGCGGCGCGGGTCACGGCGGTACAGGATGACCAGGTAGATCACGCCTACGATCATCCACCCCGGCCGTAGAAGCCGGCCGCCAGACGATCACCGCCCCGGCCAGCGCCCACGGCCACCACAGGTTGGCCGGGTAGCCGGGGAACTCGGCGTTGATGGTGGCCGCGGTGGTGAACCCGAGCAGAGACCGTGCGCCTGTGTCGTTTCTGGTACGGCCATGGCCACCTCCGCGGAGCTGGGTGCCTGCGGTGATGGTCTCATGGCCCACTAAGGCGGGACAGGCCCAAGAAGCTGCTACCCGGGGGGCGCCCCGGGCTGGCACAGCCCTAGTTCATACCGGGTTCGCGCTGGCCGTTGCGGCTGAACGCGCCGGGCAGCGGCGGGCCCTGCCGGGGCAGTGAGACCTCGCCGGTGACATCGGCCGCCAGCCGGACGCTGTCCCCGTCGACCAGCCGCACCTCGGTGCCGGGCAGCACCCGGTCCCCGTTCACGAACGTGCCGTTGGTGGAGTGCTCGTCCCGGATCGTGGCCTGCCCGGTGTCGCTCACGGTGACCGTGGCGTGCCGCCTGGAGACGTTGTCGTAGCTGGCGAAGGCCGCGGCGACCAGGGACTCCTCCGGGTCACGGCCGAGCACCAGGGAGGTGCCCGCCGGGACCTCCACGTTGCCGGTCGGGAATACCAGGCGCAGCACGATCGGCGAGATGATGCCCGCCCGGGGCGGCAGTGGCTCGCGGCAGGCCGGGCAGAAGACCGCCGTGGGCTCGCGGACAGCCGCTCCGCAGTGCGGGCAGGACGACGGCCCCGCGGCCGGGGCCGCCGAGGAGTCCCGCTTCAGGGACTCCTGCATGACGGTCGGCGGGCTGTCCGGCTCGTCAGCGGGACGGCTGCGTGGCAGGTTCGCGCCGCAGGTGAAGCAGATCAGGTCGTCTGGCTGCACCTGTGCGGCACATACGGGACAGGTGAGGCTCGCCATGTCGTCCTCCGGGACGGCGGCAGGATTAGTATCCACGAGAGCCTAACGTCCGGCGTGCCGCTCCGCGTGCCCGCCGCGGCACCCCAGCTAGCGGAACACCGTCCGGGTCAGGTTATTAACCGTCCGGATGGACATCCGCGCCGCCACTCGGAGCAGGAATCCAGCACCCCGGGCGCGCCGATCTGGTTACCGCCTGGTAAATGGCCGGCCCGGCGGCCACGACGGCCTGGGCCTGGGCGGACTGGCGGGCGCTGGCCAGCCCACCGGCCGCTGTCGCTTCCCAGGTGATCCGGCCGGGCGGGCCGCCGGTACCGCCCGCGGTGGGCAGGCGCTGGCCGGTCGCTCCCGGATCCGTTGCACCTTGATTACTGACCGCACGGAAACACCGGCACATCTGGCACAGTCAGCGCTCTGTACCCACGAACCGTGTAGTTAGGACAGAACCGTCCACGACCGCAGCCGCGGAGAGTACCCTGCTGACGTCAAGCTATCCGCCAAACATCGCCTTAGAACAGTGCTTTCCTGTCATAAGGTATTGATCACGGTCGGCGGCGAGACGTTAAGGTATGCCCTTGGCTGCGCCCGCGCGTGGGGCTCACAGGATCGACACCCGGAAAGGGGTGCGTCATGTCGGTTTCGCCGCAAATACCGCGGGCCTGCTGGCTCGACACACTTGCCAGGTGAAAGGTGCAGAGGCTGTGCGGTCCCGCAGCAACAAGACCGGTGCCCGGCCCGCTGACGACTCTGGGTCAGCTGAGCCATCCACCGAAGCTGGATTGGCGTCCCGAGCCCCCGCTGACCTGGACGGCCGTGAGGACGGTGCCGGACCCCAGCCGTCCGGCCGGCCCGGCAGCCGCAGGCGAGCTCCGGGTCGCGCCGCGCCCTGAAGAACTGGCGTGTGCGATCGCGGCTGGTCCTGCTCATCGCCATCCCGACGCTGACCGCCGTGGTGCTCGGCGGCACGAGCATCCTGTCCTATGCCCGGGCGGCCACCGCGGACGGCCGGATCCAGCAGCTGGCCGCGCTGAGCTCGCATGTGATCGTGCTCGCCCAGCTGCTGGAGGACGAGCGCGACCAGACGGCTTACTACATCGGGCTGGGTGCCCAGGGCGGCCGCGCCGAGGCGCTGGCGGCGGGCAAGGCCGCGGGGACTTCCGGTGCCGCCGAAGAGCTGAATGTGCTCCAGCAGAAGTACGCGCTGACCGATCAGGCCTTGCGGGTGGTGAACACCGATCTGGGCCAGATCAACGGTTCCTTCTCGGCGCAGGCGCAGCAGGAGGCGGCCACGGCGCGTACCTCGCTGGGGGACCTGCCCTTCCTGCGCGCGGCGTCCACCCAGACCGCGCTGCCCGCGCTGGTCGTGGTGCAGAAGTACACCCAGCTGCTGGACAGCCTGCTGGCCCTGATCGATGTCACCGGCCAGGGCGCCAGTGACGCCACGCTGGGCCAGGCGATCCGCGTGCTCGGGCTGGTCTCCCGGATGAAGGAAGAGGCTTCCCAGCAGCGCGGCATCCTCGTCGCCGGCCTGCTGCAGAAGGAGCTCCGCGCCAACGAGCTGAACGCCCTCATTTCAGCCCAGTCGCAGCAGCAGAGCAACCTGCAGTCGTTCAGCACCTCGGCGAGCATCGCCCAGCGCCAGCTGTGGAACAACAGCGTGGCCGGGTCCTTCGTATTCCAGGCGAACGCTGAGGAAACGCAGGCGATCGCCACCGCCCAGGCGGCGAACGGCTCGCTGGCCGGCGAGGTGGCCTACACCCCGGATGACTGGTTCGGCGCCATGAAGAATGAGGTTGACGCCCAGATGGGCTCGGTGGAGCAGGCGTTGTCCGCGCAGATCACCGCGCGGGCGGCCACGCTGCACCGCGATGCCCTCATCGCGGCCCTGGCCGTCGGCCTGGTCGTGCTCCTGGTGCTCGGCGTTGCGCTGTTCCTCACCGTGGTCGTCGGCCGGTCGATGGTCCGGCCGCTGCGGCGGCTGCGGGCAGGAGCGCTGGAAGTGGCCGGCGTCCGGCTGCCCGACATGGTCCGGCGGATGAGTGAGACGGACGGCACCGGGGTCTCCTTCGATGTCGCCCCCATCGACGTGGACTCCTCCGACGAGATCGGTGAAGTGGCGCGGGCCTTCGACCAGGTGCACAGGGAAGCCCTGCGGCTGGCCGCGAACGAGGCCGCGCTGCGCGGCAACGTCAACGCGATGTTCGTCAACCTGTCCCGGCGCAGCCAGTCCCTGGTGGAACGCCAGATCCGGCTGATCGACGACCTGGAGCAGGGCGAGCAGGACCCGGAGCGGCTGGCCAACCTGTTCCAGATGGACCACCTGGCCACCCGCATGCGGCGCAACTCGGAGAACCTGCTGGTTCTGGCCGGCCATGAGGTGTCCCGCCGGTGGAACCAGCCGGTCGCCCTGGTCAACGTGCTCCGCGCGGCTGTGTCCGAGATCGAGCAGTACGAACGGGTCTCGATGAACGTCCAGCCGGGCATCTCGGCGCGCGGCCAGGCCGTCAACGACGTCGTCCACCTGGTGGCCGAGCTGGTGGAGAACGCGACGTCGTTCTCGTCGGCGGAAACCCCGGTGACCGTCTCCGGGCACCTGCTCAATAGCGGCGGCGTGCTGCTGGACATCAGCGACCAGGGCGTCGGCATGGGGGCCGAGGAGATGGCTCACGCCAACTGGCGGCTGGACAACCCGCCGGTGGTGGACGTGGCCGTGTCGCGGCGCATGGGCCTGTTCGTGGTCGCCCGGCTGGCGGCCCGGCACGGGATCCGGGTCCGGCTCCGGCCCGCCCCGACCGGTGGCCTGACCGCCCTGGTATGGCTCCCGGACGAGACGGTCACCCATGAGGGCGTCGGCCCCGCGACGCCGGGCGGCCGCAGGATGGGCTCGAACGGGTCAGTCACCCCCGACTCTGTCGAGCCGCTTACCCCGGGCGGGGAGTGGGGGCCACGCCGGGGACGGAACGCCGCAGAAGAGGCGGTCAACGCCGCGCGGGCACCCCGGTTTGCGCCCCTGCACGCCGAGAACGGGGACTCCGCGGTCACCGCGGGCTTCCCGGCCATCAGCCCGTCCTCCTCTTCCTGGGAGGACAACGCGACCAAGGCTCCCGGGCCCAGCTGGGGTGACTGGCCCGGCCCGGCCCCGGCCGCCCCGGCGTGGGGCGGTCCCGCGGCCAAGCCGGACGGTGGCCCGTCTTGGGACGATGCTCCGGCCAAGCCCGCGGCGGGCTCGTGGGACACGCCGTCGGCCATGCCTGAAGGGCTGTCTTGGGACGATTCGCCGGTCAAGCCGGCCGCGGCCTCCTGGGAGGAGCGGCCGAGCGCGCCCGACTCCGCGCCGCCGCCCGCAGCGAGTACCGGGCCGCTGCCCTCGGTGTCCAGCACCGGGTCGATGCCGGCCTTCGGCGCTCCGCTCGCCGGCGATGACGCTGGCCAGCCGCCCCGGCTGCCCACCCGCCAGGTACGGGCATCCTTCGGCAACGAGACCGGCCCAATCCGGCGCCAAGTGGTGGTGCCGCTGGCCGCCCCGACGGGTCAGGGCAACCGGCTGCCGATCTTCGAGTCGGTGGAATCGGACTGGTTCCGCCGTGGCAGGCACAGCGCTGACCGGCCCAATGGCAATGCCACTGCCACTGCCACTGCCGCGCCAGAGAGCAGCCCAAGCTGGACATCCGCCTCAGACGATGGCTGGCGGGCCGCGGAAGCGGTGAGCAAGCCGGCCTCCGGTGGGGTGACCCTGTCCGGCCTCCCGAAGCGGGTACCCAAGGCCAACCTGGTGCCCGGGACGGTGGAAGGCAATGCCCAGGCGGCGCCTGCGCCGGCCCGGTCGGCCGCGATAACCCGGGATCGCTTCGCGAGCTTCCAGCGAGGCATCCGCGAAGCGCGCGCCACTGCTGATAACAGTCCGGACGACGATGGCGGTGAGGGAGACGGTGGTACATGAGGGGTGGCACAGGTTTGCCACAAATGACGCGTACGGTGGGGTCGCCGAGAGAGGAGGGTTCGTGAGTCCGCTCACACGTCCGGTGCAGGACCTGAACTGGCTGATCACGAACTTCGTGGAGAGAGTCCCGTCGGTCGCGCATGCCATCGTGGTCTCCTCGGACGGACTGCCCTTGGCGTTCTCCAACGGCTTCCCGGCTGACCGGGTGGATCAGCTGGCGGCGGTTACTTCCGGGCTGACCAGCCTGACGCAGGGCGCGGCGCGGGTCTTTGAGGGCGGACCGGTAACCCAGACGGTCGTTGAGATGCAGCGGGGCCTCCTGCTCGTGATGGCGATCAGTGACGGGTCGAGCCTGGCTGTGCTCGCTTCCGCCGACTGCGACATGGGCTTGGTGGCCTACGAGATGGCGCTCCTGGTGGAGCGGGTTGGCCGTGCCCTGACGCCTGATATGCGTGGGGCGCTCCGGTCGGAGGATGGCAGATAGTGACAGGAGAGACCGTTGTCCGGCCCCGGCCTGGATGACTGGCCGCCGACAGGGGGCCAGCACACCCCCGGATCCGGCGGAGGAAAGCGTGCGCGTGCGGCTGAACCAGCGGGGAGCGGGCTGGTCCGGCCTTACGCAGTGACTGGGGGCAGGACCAAGCCCCGGTACCAGCTGCAGATCGAGGCGATGGTGGCAGCGTCTCACTACGAGGCGCGGGACCTGTCCAGCCTCAGCCCGGAGTGCCAGGCCATTCTCGGGTTCTGCCGTGACTGGCGCTCGGTCGCCGAGATATCGGCCGTGCTCAGGATGCCGCTGGGTGTGGCCCGTGTCCTCGTGGCCGACATGGCGGTGGAAGGGCTAGTCAGGGTTCACCAGCTGGACCATGCACAGGGCCGCCCAGACCTCAACCTGCTCGAAAGGGTGCTCAGTGGACTTCGCAAGCTCTAGTCCGGTGCGGGGCGCGGCTGGGGACACCGCGGCCATGACGTCGGTCAAGATTGTCGTGGCGGGTGGCTTCGGTGTCGGGAAGACGACCTTCGTCGGATCGGTGTCGGAGATCACTCCGCTGACCACCGAAGCAGTCATGACCTCCGCCAGCGCTGGTGTTGACGACCTGTCGGCGGTGCCGGACAAGACGACGACCACCGTGGCTATGGACTTTGGCCGGGTGACGCTGGATGCCGGGCTGATCCTGTACCTGTTCGGCACGCCGGGGCAGCACCGGTTCTGGTTCATGTGGGACGACTTGATCCAGGGTGCTATCGGGGCGGTTGTCCTGGTGGACACCCGCCGTCTGGCCGACTCCTTCCCTGCGGTGGACTACTTCGAGACGGCGGGGCTGCCGTTCATCGTGGCCATCAACGGCTTCCACGGCGAGTTCCCGCACGGCGTCCAGGATGTTCAGGAAGCGCTGTCGGTCAGCCCGAATGTCCCGGTCGTGCAGTGTGACGCCCGTGGCCGGAAGTCCACCAAGGCCGCCCTCATCGCCCTGGTGGAGCACGCCATGACCATGCAGTTGAGCACGAGGTAGCGCCCGCGGCGAGGACGGAGCGCCGGGCGCCGGGCTGGCCAGCAGCGCCCGTGGCCAGTCCGACGGCGGACGCCGCCGCCACGGCGGCGGCGTCTGCTGTATTGTTCAGGCGCCGCCCGGGGCGGTAGCTCAGCCGGTCAGAGCAGCGGACTCATAATCCGTCGGTCGTGGGTTCGAGCCCCACCCGCCCCACTCTCAGGATGCCCAGCGTGAGGCGCTCCTGACCTGCCAAGACGCGGCAGGCAGAGACGCCTCACCGGCCGCGAACTATGCGGTTGTGTGCGGTCAACGGCGGCTGGATGCGGCTGGCTGTGGGAAATACGCGGTCAAGCTAGGTGCCGTCGCCGGTCTCCGGACGCTTCATCTCTGATCCGGTCTCGTCCGCCTCCTGGTCCTCGGGCTCCTCTCGTAGGGCCTCACTGATGCGGCGCTTGGCCAGCTCGTCCTGGCCTATGAGGCACTTGGCGTAGATGCGCAGCAGGACGTCCAGGCTGTGCCCGGCCCACTCGGCTACCTGTGTCGGCGGAACACCGCCGTTGAGCCAGGTGGACAGGCAGGCATGCCGGAGGTCGTAAGGGCGGCGGACCAAAGGCGATGCATATTCGTCGGCCGTCAGCGCGTCACGCCGTGCCTTGGTCCACGCCCGGCGGTAGGTGATGGTCGGCAACTCTCCACCCTGAACGCCAGTGAATAGGCGGCCGTCTCGGCTTGTGTCAAAATCGCGGAGATGTATGCGGAGTAGCCGTGTCAGTTCCGGGTGGACAGGAACGGTGCGGCTGTCGCCGTTCGCCCGGTGTTTGAGCTGGCGTTCCTCTCGGTCGGTTCCACCATCTGTCCACTCACGGCCTGCATCCGGGGATGCGTTGCGCAGGTGTAGTTCACCCCAGTTCTTCGCGTCGGGCGGTTCCTCCCACTGTCGCGCTTCTTTGTTCCACCGCATTGGCGGCAAGGTTATATCGGATTTACGAATGTTGATGGCTTCCTCGGGTCTGAGTCCGGCGTAGTACATTAATCCGAAGAACGCCACTAGCCGGGGGCCGCTCGGCTCTTGTGTCCGTACTGCGCCAAGAAGCAGCTCTTCCCACCCGACCGCAGTTTCGTTTCCCGTGCCATCCATGTGCCACAGGAAAGCAGACCCGGACAGGACCAGCAGGCGTCACCCGCCACCCGACTGCAGGTCACCACGGACGGGTAGGCTCACGCACTCCTTACAAGCGAGGGATCAGTGGGTCCAACCCATTCAGCCACGTCGGAGTACATGACCTCGCTCGCCATGACTGGATCTGGCGGCTAGCCCGGGTACGATTCAGCGTTGACTACCAGTCCTGGCCGCAAGTAGTCGAGTTCGCAGCTGCCCAGCCCAGCCTAGGCCTCAACGAGAACCGCAGCAGTGTACTGATCAATCCAGACCGGCAAACGCGGCTGTCGGCACCGGCACCGGGCGCAGCTCTGGCCGTACAGCCACGAAGTACAGCAACCGTGCCGCACCACACCGACCGCATACGACCGCGAAAGTCCTTCCACCTACATGAACGACCGCCAACGGCTACCCCGCAGATCGTTCGTATCGAGGCGATCAGGACGGTGGAAGCGGGCGTTATTCTGAAGCGGTGGTCAAAGGGCGGCCAGGAGCAAAGGGCAGCTCGGCTAACTCGCGACACGGCGATGAGGGGTTCGGGTGCCAGTACGTGGTGCTTGATGGCACCCTCATCCCCATCGGCCGGGTTGCTGTCAACCGGCCGTTCTATTCCGGCAAGCACCGCCGCCGCGGCATGAACCTGCAGGTCATCGCCAGCCCAGGAGGCGACCTCCTGTGGGTCTCAGCCACGCATCCGGCGGCGGGCCCGCAGGCTACGCCGTTCAGGTGAATCTAGCTGGTGGCGGCACCGGCGGGCAGGGGTGCCTGGGCTGCGGTCCATGACGGACCGTGCCTGGTCAGCAGCAATCCCTGGGAGTTGCCTGAGGAGTCGGTGTAGCTGCCGATGGCGGTGCATGTGGTGGCTGACGGGCAGGCTATCCCGTTGATGGAGGTCTCGGGGTCGGCGGCGGCACCGGCCGGGACCGGTGCCGTGGCGGCGGTCCATGACCACCGGTGCCTGGTCAGCAGCAGCCCCTGGATGTTGCCCGAGGAGTCCCTGTAGGCGCCGCCGGCGGTGCACGTGGCGGCCGATGGGCAGGCCACCGCCCTGATGCTACTGCCGGGGTCGGTGGCGGCGCGGCCGGAACCGGTGCCGTGGCGGCGGTCCATGACCACCGGCGCCTGGTCAGCAGCAGCCCCTGGATGTTGCCTGAGGAGTCGGCGTAGTCGCCAACGGCGGTGCACGCGGTGGCTGCCCGCATGCAGCCGCCCAGCGGGCGATATACGACCGGCCTAGCGCCGGCGGGAAGCGGGCGGCTTGGCCGCGGTCCACGACGACCCGTGCCGGGTCAGCAGCAGGCCCTCACTGCGGCTCGCGGGGGGGCCGTGCTCGCCGTACCAGCCGGTGGCGACACATGCGGTGGCAGACCGGCACGCTATCCCCTGGATATAGAAGTAGGGGTTGTCGGGGGCACCGGCGGGCAGCGGCGCGGTGGCCGCCGTCCACGACGATCCGCGCTTGGCCAGCAGGAACAGATGGCTAATTGCCCGAGGAGTCGAAGTAGGTGCCGACGGCGGTGCACGCGGTCACCGACGGGCAGGCCAGAACCGAGATATAGGCACCAAGACTGGCGGAGGCGCCGGCCGGCAGCGGTGCCGTGGCCGCGGTCCACGACGATCCGCGCATCGTCAGCAGGGACAGATGGCCGCCGGTGCCCGAGGAGTCGGTGTAGCCGCCAACGGCGGTGCACGCGGTGGCCGACGCGCAGGCAATCACCGAGATGCTCTCACCAAGACTGGCGTCAGCGCCGGCCGGAAGCGGTGGCCTGGCTGCGGTCCACGACGACCCGTGCCGGGTCAGCAGCAGCCCCTGAGCAGTTGCCCGACGGAGTCGTTGTAGCTGCCGATGGCCACGCATTCCCGGGGTGAGGGGCAGGCCACGCTGGAGATTAGGGTCTGGGGCCTGGTGGAGGCGCCCGCCGGCAGGGGTGGCTTGGCCGCGGTCCACGACGACCCATGCCCGGTCAGCAGCAGCCCCTGAAAGTTGGCCGAGGAGTCGTTGTAGTCGCCGACGGCCACGCATTCGCGGGCTGACGGGCAGGCCACGCCGGAGATTTCGGTCGCGGGGCTGACGGAGATTGCGGTCACGGAGCTGGTGGCCACGCCGGGGGGCGGGGGCACTGTGGTGGGATTCCACCTGGGCTGCGCGGCCACCGGTGCGTGGATGACGCGGGCGGGGGTGCCGGGTGACGCGCCCCCCGCCTGTGCAGCGCTCAGGTGAGCGCCGCTGCCTGGTGAGACCGCGGGCCGCGGTTCAGTGGCGTGGCCAGTGTCGTGGCTGGCGAGAGTGACCGTGCCCAGGGCTGCAGCTGGCAGGCTGCTGCCTGCCGGTGCGTGATCTCGGCCGGGCTTTCCGCCACCTGCTGGCGGACCAGCCAGGCCGGCCAGGAAGACGCTAACCACCGCCGCTGTTGCAGGTGCTGCCAGTTTCATGCGTCACGACTCCCGCCCGCTCAGGTACGCTCGCACGCGGTCCGCGAAGGACCAGAAGCCAGCTCGGCGAATCCCGCAGCAAGCCGCTCCTGGTTGACCGCTACTATGAAGACCCCGATAGATCGCTCAATGTAGCACGACGATTACCTTGTGTAGCTGAGAATCTGGCCACGGCTCCGCCGACGGTCAGACCCAAGCGGCTGAGCGCTGATCCAATCGGCGATGGGCCGCAGCTCCTCGTCTGCCGGTATGGCCGCGCGGTGGCCTACTGTGCAGGAGAAGCCGACCTGGCTGAGTTCGGCGTAGCCCTCTCGCGGTTGGCGGTGACCGCCAGTGGTGACGGCTCGCGTGCCAGTTCCTGGATGTGGTGACATTGGACGGGTGACGGTGACGGTAGCGCCCAGGACCGCTTGCACAACATCCAGAAAGTCGCAGGCCACGATGCGGATCGGCTAACGGATTTGCTAACGAGACCAGTCGGGACGGGGGAGACGACGCGAGACACGGGCGACGCTTATCGAAGCCTTCGCCTGGTCAGAAAGACGCGCCGGAATGTCAAAGACGAGGAAGACGCACGTCATAGTGCTCATAACCCAGCGACTGCCAACCCAAGCCAGCGCACGAGGGCAGTCATCCCCCCTTGAGTCAGGAGGCTGACGCTTCAGTGTCATCCAGCTAACCAAGTGCAGCAAAGTGCAGCAACCGCAACGAAGCGAGCCGACCCCGTGCGACCCACATCGGCCTCCTCACCTGCGTCAATGACCCTCAACAACCAGGCTCCGGTGATCGGCTGTTCTTACACAACGGGATGTGGGGACCGGCTACCAGCGTGCTGCACGCCTTCGGCCGGATGTGCCAGGATGGCAGGATCCCCAGCAGTAAGTGGAACGTAGCGGAGATCAACGAGGTCACGACCGGAGCCGTCGTGCGCCAGGCCCTGGACGACATCACGGATTGGGACTAGCAACAATCGCGGGACAGCGCCGACCAGGAACGAGTCGCGGCTTTCAGGGATCGGCTGCTCGACGGCGCCGAGTACGAAATTCACGCCCTCAAGGTCTAGCGCGCCGGATCAACGACGAGGACCTGACCGTCGTCCGCGACTCAGCTCCACCCAGCAGAGTGTTGACGCTCACGCGTCAACCACACAGCTCCCCAGCGAACTTCCTCGGGGACCATCTGGGGACCACACGCCATGCCACGCACGTAACAAACCGCACGTCGGCGAACATTACGCTCGTACGGAAAACACGCCCTGAGCTGCGATGACTTCCGACCCTCCGTCCTGGGGGTCAAGGGATCGCCACTGGCACTGACACCGTGACCGACACCAACGGAGCCGGAAGGCATGGCTACGCCGGAACTCCGATCCGACTCTGACTGTCCGAGCGGCGAGCGCAAGCCATAGCTACCACGGGGCACAAGCTGGGCCTGCCACGGCGAATACGCGGGTAAACCGCTGCAAGCAACCCTGCCTGTCCTCGTCTTGCGGCAGCTCAGGGCCCGAGTGGGGGGAGGCGAGTGTGGTGGTCTCATAATCCGTCGGTCGTGGGTTCGAGCCCCACCCGTCCCACTCATCGGAACCGCAGGTTAGGTCCTTTGACCTGCCGGAATGCCTGGTTCACGTGGTCTTGGATCCTGCGGCGATAGGCGGCTGTGTGCGGCCTGAGGCCGTCACCTGCGGCTGGCTGTGCCAAATGCGTGCCAAAAACTGGAGACCAGTGGCTGGGCCGTCCGGATGGTTTTCGTCAAACCGCATGTCACCAGACCGGCCGCTCACCCACTGCGGAGCAGTCCTGACCATCAGGAACGCCTAGTCTCACGTCCTGGGGGCAAGTGCAACGCCCACCATCGCTGACACCCGCAGCTGACACCAACGGGACCGGACGCCGTAGTCCCATGCCGGATTGCCGCGAGCTGTCCGCGCAGGTGAGGGACCATCTCGGACAACTGTGCGGCACCTTCTAAGCAACCGGTCACCGCGAGCCGACAACCTGACAGGGGCTGGCCATCAGCCCAATCGCTACTAGCTGTTGGCCGTCAAGACGAGCTGGAGGCCGTCGTTCTCGGTGAAGTCCTCGAAGTCCTTCACGTTCAGGGTGGCGAGTGGCAGGTTGGCAATGAGGCAGCAGGCCGCGATCCAGGTGTCATTGATCGGTCGGGCGCGACCGCACCGTTCAGACATGACGCTGAGCTGGCCCCACTTCCAGGCCACCCGCTCGTCGTAAGGCAGGACGATCGTGTTGCCTAGCCAGCGCACCAGTTCCGTCCTGGCGCGCGTTCCCCAGCGGCGCTTTTCGGCCCATCGGGCAAGCTCACCGACAGTCACGAACGTCACGCAGATCTCGTGCCCGACGAGCCGGGTCGCCAGCGGGGCGGGCAACCTGCCCTTGTAGGTCAAAGAGGCTACGTCCGTGTCGAGAACGATCCGGGCCATGGCTTACGCCAGGTGCTCGTGCCGGAATGCCTCCAGGTCGGCAAGGAATTCTTCCAGCTCTTCGTCAGACTCGAACACGTCGGCACGCAGTTCGTTAACCGACGTGATCGGGCGCACGCCCTTGCGCCGAGCCTGCTTGTCCAGTTCCGCGGAGTAGGTGCTGCGCTCTGGCTCCGCGAAGTCAGCGACGCTCACGATTACCGCCCCTCCTGTGCGAACCTGCTGTCCACCGTAACGCTCCGATCCGCTGAGTCCATCCTGGCACGAGATCAAAGGTCCTCGTCCCTGGGCATGGCCGACTCTGCCGACAGCCACTCGGCCGAGACCGCCTCGCGGCGCTGCTGTGCGAAGGAGGAGCCAGCGGAGGCGCGCACTGAGGCGCGCAGTGACCTGCGCAGCTGCAACGTCAGGACCAGACGGTGGGGCCATCGGGCCGCAGCGACTTCCTCCAAGGCCATAAGGCGCGCCTCAAGTGCATCCATGAGCGAGTCGGTATACCTGGCATAGTCGAGTGCCGCCCGTACGAACCCCGGCGGCAGTGCTTCAGCGTTCCGGTCATCGTGCCCGGCTATCACCCTTCTAGTTAACCAGAGTCGTCTATGGTCGTCTAGAGTTGACGCCGCCCGCTCTGGGCCGGGCATGGATGCCTAAACTTGATCTTGTGTCTGTCGATCATGATGCGGAGACGCCACTTTGGCAGCAGCTTGCCGACATCCTGCGCGCCGAGATCAAGTCAGGGGAGCTGCCGCCTGGGCGGATCATGCCCTCTGAGTCCACGCTCATGCAGGAGCATGGCCTGGCTCGCGGTACCGTCCGCAAGGCCATTGACGCCCTCGTTCAGGAGGGCCTCGTCAATCGGGTCCAGGGGAGAGGTACCTTCGTCCGTCGCTGAAGGCGAGCCGGACCCGGAAGCATGATCATGCCAAATGCGTGCCCAAATCGTCCTGAACATAATCGCGTCGAAATTCTTCTGCCCAGGTCAGGAGGCATGACGCGGGCTGCTGGGCGGCTGGACTCATAATCCGTCGGTCGTGGGTTCGAGCCCCACCCGCCCCACCGATCGAACCATTGCGCGAACTGAGATCGCGCTGGTGTCGGTTGTGCTGGTTTCCCCGGGGATGGGGCTGCGTGGCCCTGGGATTCTGAACACGGGGATGAGTCCTTCCTCGGTGATGCGGATCTCGGCGATGAGGGCTTCGACGGCGGCTTTGCGCTCGGCGGGGGTGCCGCTGTCGAGGATGTCGTGCAGGTAGGTGGCGAGCTGCTGGATGGTGCGGGGCGGGGGTGCGGCGGGTTCGTCGCCGATGGCGTCGGTGATCTCGTGGTGGCGTGCCTGGAGCTGGTCGATCTCAGCTCGCAGGGCGGTGATGCGGGGGCCGGCAGTGGTGTCGTCCATGGTGCCGTTCTCGAAGGCGGTGAAGTAGCGGTCGATCGCGGCCTGCATGTTCTTGATCTGGGCCTGGAGGGCGCCGGCTTCGGCGTGCCGGTCAGCGTGGCAGTCGCGGTGCCGCGCCTGGGCGCGGGTGACGGCGTCGTTGATGAGGGCGGGGGCTTGGGTGTAGAAGCCGGCGAGGGCGTGTAGGACGGCGGTGTCGGTGTCGTCGGCTGGGAGGCGGGCGGCGTTGCAGCCGTGGATGCCGTAGCGGACGCGGGAGAAGCAGGTGTAGTAGCGGTAGGTGCGGCTGCGGCCGGTGGCGGAGGTGCCGATGTACTTGTGGCCGCAGCCGGGGCAGGTGATCTTCCCGGTGAGGTCGTAGTCGCTGTTGCTGGCGGCGCGTTGGGTCTGCGGGTCGGCGCGCTCGGCCGCTATGGAGGCGGCGCGCTGCCAGGTCGGGCGGTCGATCAGGGCCTCGTGGGCGTCCTCGACATAGACGTCGCCGTTGGCGATGTCCCCGGCGTAGGCGGGGTTGGCCAGGATCCGGGCGACGGTGTGCCCGGACCAGGGCTTGCCGGTGCGGTTGCGGACGCCCCGGCGGTTCAGCTCGGCGGCGATGGCCCGGGTGCCCAGGCGCTCGTCGGCGTAGAGCCGGAAGATCTCCTTCAGGTGCGGTGCTTCCTTGGGGTGCGGGACGAGCTTGTGCGTGTCGCGGTTGACCCAGTAGCCGTACGGGCGGGTGCCGCCGGGCCATTTTCCCTTGGCGGCCTTTGCGGCCATGCCCTTGGTGACACGGTCGATGATGGTCTCCCGCTCGAACTCGGCGAACACGCCGAGGAGCTGGACGAGCATCCGGCCGATGGAGGTAGAGGTGTCGAACGGCTCGGTCGCCGACACGAACGCCACCCCGGCGCCGTCCAGCTCGGCGAGCAGGGCCAGCAGGTCGGACAGGCGGCGGGAGAATCGGTTGACGCGCACGACGAGCAGCACGTCGAACCGCCCCGCCCGCGCGGCCTGCAGGGCGCGCTGCAGGTCGGGGCGGCCGGTGGTGGCGCCGGAGGCGTCGTCGCTGTACTTCGCGACCAGAGTCCACCCTGCCTGGGAGGCGATGTAGTTGAGCAGGGCGGCTTCCTGGGCGCTGATCGAGAACGGCTGGTGCTCGTCATCGGTGGAGCGGCGCAGGTAGATCGCGATCCGTCGCACTGCGGCCGGCATGTCACCGAGGAAGGCGGCTGGCCGCCGGCGTTTGCCGCGGGGCCTGGGCCTGGCCGGCGCGGTTGCTGCCACGAGTTCCTCCCGGGAAGCGGGGCGGGGCCGGGGCGGTGGCTGCCCACCCCCGGTGCCCGCCGGGTCAGGGGGTGCCGGGCTCGGGGTGGTCGTCCCAGAAGCTGGCTAGCAGGACGGCGAGGGCCTCGACGGCGCTGTCGTACTCGGCGGCTGTAATCGGGACGGTCTCGATCCTGGTAATACGGATGGGGCCAGAAAGCGGCGCAGTGGCGTATTCCCGTGGCCTGCTCCGCGTTTCCCTATTCCCATGATATTCGTCTGTCCGGTGATTATCGACGGTTTTCCGTGCCATTCCCCTCCAGTATTTAATGCTGGCGAGGGGCGGGAATTACCCACTTGAATAGCGCTCCGGTAAATGACTCCTGTCCCGCTGTCATCTCTCAGGACCGCGGATTCCCGCACGGGGAGCAGGGCGCTGGCCCGGGTTCTCCGGGCGGGTGACACTGTCCAGCCTCCGGATCAGGCTGGGTCCGGGGCGCGGCTGGGCAGCCGTGGGCGTGCGGGGTCAGGCGGCGTCGGGGAGGCTGGCGGGGGTGACGGACCCGGAGTAGGACATGACCGCCTGGTAGGCGGCCCGGTAGCCGGAGCTGACGTGGACGAACTCGTAGATGACCGGCCCGAAGGACTTCACGGCCCGGTAGTGGCCCCGGCCGGGGGTGTCGTCTCGGGCGGTGACGCCGAGCATCGCGGCGACCTGGTTGACCGCGGCGCGCCCGGCCTCGTCGCCGTCGCGGCCTGGGAAGCTGAGCAGGGTCCACCCGTGCTCGCTCACCGGCACGCCTGGGTGCTCGTCAAGGTAGTCGGCGGCCTGGCGCAGGCCGCTGATGACCCGGGCGCGAGCGGCTGGCTCGCCTGAAACAGAATGGTCGGGCATAATCTCCTCCTGTGCGTTGGCGGCCAAATCTGGCAGTGCAGGGCGGCCCAGCCGCGAGGCGCCGTCAGGCGCGGTCCTCCGGGAGGCTGCCGGGTTCTTCCTGCACTTACATAAATCCGGTTTCGGGGCACTTTTTCACGCAGGCCCTGGAAATCGTGCTGGGAAAGCACCCGGATACGGTGATACGGGGGCCGCTGAGGATGTCATCCAGCGCGCCGCGAACCTGCCACCTCGCAGGTCAGCGCGCCGGGAAAGTCATCGAAGAGGGCCAGCCGGGCGCCCGGCTCCTTCGTCCTGTGTCCCCGGCCCGGGTGCTGCCTGAGCGCCGCTGTGTGCCCCGCTACCACCCGATCTGATCAACGCCCGGTTCGGGTGGTATGGGGCTATGGCGCGCGGCAGTGCCCGGATCCGCCGGGATGGCCGGGTCCGCGAGAGGACGCTGCGCGACCGGGCCGTGCCGGGGCTTGACGTCCGCCGCAGAGTCAGGCGTCGATCAGCATGGCGCGTCATCCCGCTGCGCGGCGGGCCGCTCGTGGCCGTCTCGCCGGGGGACGGGCCGTCAAGCCCATCGGCAATCCCTGGAGGTGACTGATCGTGGAGACGACTCCTGCAAGCCCGCAGCCCGGCGGGGAAGGCCCCCGTCCGCAGATGCCCGGCGAGGTGCCGGGCATCCCGGCGGACTCCGACCGCGACGGGGAAGTGGATGTCCTGTACCTGGCCGGGCAGCGCCCGGCGGGGCCGGGAGAATGGCTGCTGATCACCACGGTCGAGGGGCCGCCGGGTGCGGACTTCCTCGCCCGGGTGCTGCCTGCAGGCGGGCAGCACGCTCACGGCGGTGACATCCTGGTGCACCTGGCCGCCGAGCCAGGGACCGGGAACCTGGAACCGCCTTCTGTCCGGTCAGTGCGTGGGCGGCGATGAACGGGCTCCTGTTCCCGGTCGCGCGCTGCGACCGCCAGGACCCGGACGGCTGGCCCGAGCAGGTCCGGGCGACTGCTGCGTTCGCCATGGGCATGCTGACCGAACTGGAAGATCACGGCGCCGACCTCGGCGCTTACCACCGGGTCGATCTGGAGGCCGCTGCGGTCACGGCTACGGCGGGCGTCCCGGCAGGGGTGACCTCCGGCCGTGCCTGGACCGCCGCGCCACCCCGGCGCTGACCGCGGCACGGCAAGGGCCTGCGGGGGGAGGCGGCCGCCCCCCGCAGCCGCGTTCCCGGCAGCCCGAGGCCCGGCCTGCCGTTCGCTTTGCGGGCGGTGGCCCCGCGGGCCTTCGCTGGCGCGAGCGCGCGTACCACAGCGCATGTACCTCCCGTGGACCTGGGCGGGTGGAACCGCAGGCCAGCGGCGAATTTGACCTCGCTCGCCTGGGACGCCGTCCGGCCCCTGGGCCGGGTCCGGAGGCGCCGACATGGGGGCCGGGGGCACTGCCAGGTCCACGGGAGGTCTATCGCAGGTCCATGGGAGATCCATCACAGGCCAGCACCCGAGGGGTCAGTTGCAGAGCGCCCGGCGCAGCTGGCGGAAAGAGCGGAATGTGAGACTGCCGGGGCCAAGGGGCGGCGCGCCCCTGGGCCCCGGCAGTCTCGGTGCGGTCAGGTGGTGGTGTCGGCCGGGGCCAGGGTGGGGGTCGTGGTGGCCTGGTGGCGGTAGCGGCGGGGCTTGTCGGTGGTGAGCTGGGCGTGGCCCAGCGCGGTGAGCCGGTCCAGGGCGTTGGCGACGGCGCCGGAGGACCGGGCGAGGACCCGGCCGATCGCGTGCGGGGTGAACTCGGCGTCCGGGTGGGCGGCGAGATGGGCCTGGACGAGGTCGCGGAGCTGGCCGGGGCGGGCCGCCGGGCCGCCCGTACCGCGTGGCCTACGTCCGCTCGCGGTGGCCTTGAGCAGGCGGCGTGCCTGGGTGGCGGCGGTGCTGATGGCGTCCATCCCGGCCAGCGCGGCAGCGGTGTCCCCGCCGTCCAGCGCCTCCCCGGCCGCCGCTGCCTTCCCGGCGACTTCGCGCAGCAGCTCCGCCGCCTGGCGAGCCGGCGCGGGCTGCGGCTCGCCGTCCGCCTCCGCCGCCGGGGCAGCGGCTTCCCCGGCCGGGGCGCCATCGGCGCCGTCATCGGGAGTGCCCGGGTCCGGCGCGGGATGCCCGCCGGGCGCGCCGCTGTCCAGGGCTGTGTCCCCGCCGGGCTCGGTGCCGTCTGCCGGGGCCGGGGTGGTCTCGTCCGTGCCGGGGAGGCTGATTCCGGTGCTGGCGGTGGCGTCGGTGCCGGGCGGGCTGCCGTCGGCCTCTTCCGGTGCCGGGCCGGCCGGGAGGCTGCCGTCGCTGGCTGTGGCGGCCGGGCCTCCCTCGGGATCGGCGGTCTCTGCTGGACGTGCAGCGCCCGGGGTGGCGGGCTGCCAGGTGGCCGGGGCGGTTCCGCGTCCGTTGCGGGCTCCGGGGGTCCGGGCGGCCAGGCCGCTGGTTTCGAGGGCGGCCAGTTCCCGGCCGGCGGCGATCCGAGTAGTGCCGGTGGCGGCGGCGATCTGGGCGGCGGTCGCGCCGGGTGCGGCGGTCAGCGCGGCCTAGACGGCCGCTGCCGGGCTGTCGGCCGGGGGTGCGGGTATCGGGGCGGGCGGCTGGGACGCGGCCGTGTGCGTGGCGCTGTGCGCCCCGTTGGCCTGCGCGGCGTTCTTCTTCCTAGCGGCCATTACGTGACTCCTTTTCCGGGGTTCCCCCGGCCCGGTTGTTGCGGGTTATTCTGGGGCGTTCTTGCTGCGGTCTTAACGACCATCACTCCAGGTGGCGCAGCAGGCAAGCGGTCCGCGCGTTTATCTCGGTTACGCGGACGGCTGAAACCTATAGCTGCCAGACCTGGGCCAGTTAAACAAACGCCTTTCCTGCCCTTCGGGTTCCGCAGTAACAGGGCCTGATGGCCGCACATTCAGCATGCGCAATTAGCGGTGACGCGGTTACGGTCCGCCGTGCGCCGCCGGCGCGGCTGCGGTCGGCCGGCAGGCCGGCCTCGCCCGCGCGAGGGCCTCGGCGCGGCACCGCGCTCGCCCGCGCCGGCCCTCACCTCGCGCCACGTCCTCCCTGGCCAGCTTCGCATAGCGCGCCGCGCCGGGCACCGGCCGGGACACGCACCTCGCAGGGCAGGCACCCAGGAGGACGAGCGCCTTCGAACAGGCACGCAAGCAAGCCGCCAGGCACATTAGCAACCGCTATCAGTCACACACATGATTACCGCCCGGCCGCCCCCCGATATTGTTTTACAGGCATGGTCATGTATCAGTCTGGGAGTCCGCCGGAATGTCCTGATCGGTTGGTGCCTGCAGAAAGCCGCGAGGCGGGGCTTCCGGTCTCACGAGGAATGCAGAAAGGAGTACAGATTAGCTGGCGGAACGGAACCCTGACCGGTTCGCGGGTTTTCCTGAGCGAGCCGTCCTGCGTCCGTACGTGAGCACCCGCCACACCTGGCCGGTTTGCCGAAGGGACTATACGTACCGCCGCGCTCACCATTCTAGGGCGGCTTTGCGGTCATCACCAGCCCCCGGGAGCAGCCCATGGCGGCCGGGCCCGGGGTGTTCCCAGGAGCGTGGCAGAGGCGCTGGGACAAGGGGGATCCGCTTGCGGGAGGCAGGGCCAAGACCACCTCTGCGGCGGCGACACGGCAGGCCACTGTGGAGGCGGGGCGCTGGCAGCAATGATTGCCGTCTGTAATGAAGTGTCCGTGATCGTAGTCTGCCCGGCTGCCAGCATCGGGCGCATCGTGGGGGATCCCAGTTCACGTCGTGCGGGAAGGATGCGATGGAGCCCGGTTTTGCCGCCCCCGAGATCGACACGAGCAGACCGCATCCCGCGCGCATGTACGACGCCTATCTCGGCGGATGCTTCCTCTAAGCACACGCTATAGGCGTCGTCCAGTCCGTCGCTACATCATCCAGGACTGGCCTGGGCGCGTGTAGTCCTCGGTCGACTACCTCATCGGGCACGCGGCGGGGCACGACCTTCTCGGGCTCGCCGACGACGGCAGGCTACGCGGGGTTGACCGGAGTAATTCATTGGAATAGCCTATAGCTATGGCTAGTACCTATAGCCCAGATGCGGGCGTGAGCCGCCGGCTGTTGCGGCGCCAGCAGACGATCGAGGAAGCACTCGACGCAGCCGTGGCGATCATGGAAGAGCTCGGAGTCGGCGGGCTATCGATGTCAGAGATCGCGCGCCGGGTCGGGATGCGCCAGCCGTCGTTGTATAAGTACTTCCCGTCGCTGCACGCGGTCTACGATGCGCTGTTTGCCCGCGGCCTGGAGCTAAACGGCGCGGCCATGAGGGCTGCGATCGAGGGATCGTCGCGCGGCGTGGCGGCCATCCGGGCGTCGGGCCAGGCCCTGGTTCGCTGGGCGGTCGAGAATCCTGCTTTGGCGCAGCTGCTTTACTGGCGCCCGGTGCCGGGGTTCGCTCCCACGGCCGCGACCTTCGATGTCAGCGAGCGGCAGATGGATCAGCTGCGCGCAGCATTCGCCGCAGCGGCGCGGGCAGGACAGCTCCGCTCCAGTGCCGCATCCGACGAGGCCCCGCGGTTGTTCACGATCGTGCTGAGCGGCCTCATTTCTCAGCAGATGGCGAACGAACCAGCCGCGGACTACGACACCGGCTCGTTCACTCGCCTCACCGACGCTGCCTTCGACATGTTCTTCGCCCGGTACGCGCCCCCAGGGGGAACGGATGCAGACCCCGCACATGAGCAGCGGACCCGGGACCCGCTAAGTCCTCGCGGAAATCGCAACAACAGCAGGCCGCCCGCCCCGCAAGCCGAGGGGGATCGATGATCGATCACAGCCCGGTACCAGAAAATTTCGTGCCCTGCGAGCTGCTCCTGCGGACTGCGGGCACGTGCGAGATCGAGCCAGGGCACCTGCTCCAGGTGTTCGGCGAGCAGCGCGAGCGGTTCGTCGCGGTCCTGCGAGGATTCGGCGCCGATGACTGGGCTGCCCCGACCCGGTGTGCCGACTGGTCCGCGCACGACGTCGTCCGTCACCTGTGCGATGCCAACACCCTCGTCGCTGGCACCAGCCCAGGTGACCGCAGGCTCGACATCACCGCTGGCTTTGACCCGAGAGTCACGCCTCGCCGGTGGGCGACAGTACCGGCTGACGAGTCACGCGACGCCACCCTCCGCCGCTTCATGACGACGACCGAAGAGATGCTCGGCCGGCTGCGCGCCTGGCTGGCCCAGGACCGCAGGTTCGATGTCCACCTCCCGTACGGGCCGATGGACTGGACGGTCTTGGCGCTGCACGCCTACTGGGATTCGTGGCTCCACGAACGCGACGTGTTGCTCGCCCAGGACCGCGAACACCCTACCGACGATGACGCAACCTTCTACGCGACCGCCTACGGACTGTTCATCGCCGCCGCGGTCGCGCCGATCTTCGGCGATCAGGTGCAGGAAAAGCTGACGCTGGGCGGTGACGGCGGCGGCATCTTCGACGTGGAAAGCCGCGGTGCCGCCACGCTCGCCGTCACCCGAATGGTTACTGCCGGTCCGCCCGCAGCCCACGTCACCGACGCGCTCGCGGGACGCTCCACAGACGCCGCGGTGCTAAGCGGCCTCTCAGCTGGTTCTAGTACCGCGTTGTTGCGTATGGCGGACTTCTTCAATTCCCCCGTAGAGCAGAGTCCGGCCTGAAGATCCTCCAGATCGTGCGCCGGCGACGCCAGGCCACTGATGCGCTGGCCGGGAGGCAGGGACAGCACCGGTTGCAGGGCGTCGATTGCGGCATCGAGAGCGCCGGCGCGCAAGCGCGCAGCCGCAAGGTCGGCACGGGCGAGCGTCTCGCAGTGCGCACTGTGAACATCGCCGGGGCCGGGCCCGGCGGCATAGAGCTCGGCAGCCCGCTCCAGCGCGGTGACTGCCTCGGGGGCTGCGCTGGGGATCTCTATCAGGGTCGCCCCGGTATAGCTGGTATGGGTGGCCCAGGAAGACGCGAACTCGCCGCCCATCCCTGTCAGATCGTCCTGGTAGTCGCGCTCGTGAGCCTCGTCGGCGGCGGAAATCGCCTCACGGGCGGCGTCGGCATCGCCCAGGCGCGCCTCTGCCCGTCCCAGGACGAGATAGAGCTGTGCGGCGTTCGGGCCTTCGGATAGATACTGAAGGCCGCTGGCCGCGTACTCGCGGCTACTTTGCGGCTGCTGCCACGCGAGAATCCCGGCGAGCTGCATGCGTAGCTGCGCCATCAGCGGGCGGTGGTCGATCGCGACGGCATACGTCCAGCCGGCGCGAGGCAGTTCCTCGGCCGCCTCCGGGTAGCCGAGGTCGTAGGCGGCAATGGCCATGAGGTCATTCAGGCAGCCGAGCAGCAGATACAGGTCTGTGGCGTCGCGGGGCCACATGCGTCGGCATAGAAATTGCGTCGTGATGTTGGTCACGTCGTGGTTGATTCTCTCGTGGGGAAGAGCGCATGCGGCCCACGCCTGCGCAAGACGTGCCGGGTGGATCGGCTGGAGCGGCCGATCCTGCACTCCCAGCCCGCGCACTGGCGGCACGGCCCTGGGCGATGTCGGAGGTGGTGGCCAGCGCCATCACGATCGCGCCGCCGAAACGGGGCAGCGGCACTCGACCTCCGCGCTCACCCTGAAGACCCGAAGCATCTACCGCAGCACGCTGGCCAAGATGGGCCGGTGGCTGTTAGCCGAGCACCCCGCCATCATTAGCCCGCCCAGTGGACCCGGCAGACGTACGCGGCATGGATCGCCGCTGTAGACCGGATGAGCGCCGGCGACTACGCGCAATGGCACGATGGCTTGCAAGACCGCGCAGGCGAGCCCTTGATGTCGAAGACGAAGTCCAGCTACCTGCGGATGCACGCGTCCGCCCGGCTCCCGGCCGCAGCGTTGCCGCCCGGGAGTGTTCCCGATCTGGTGCCGTCGCAGCTCATCGCACGCCCTTTTCCGTGCGTGACCTGCGCAGACGTACCGGGAGCGGGTCACCTTCGATCAGGGCTTCGCGGTTCGCATGCTGGTACGTTCGGCCCACCGAACCGAAACATCGGAACCCTGTTCAATGGCCCTCACCTGGCGCGACGTGACCTGGCGGGGGTACCGGTAGGTCAGAATGACGCCGACTTCGAGCACATCGTGCACGGCCATGCGGCATCTTGATGCCTCCTTAAGGCGGCACTATGATGTCTATATGCGTACCACGCTGACTCTTGACCCCGATGTCGCCCGGCTCGTCAACGAGGCCGCCCATCGCGCGCGGACGTCGAGGAAACAGGTGATCAACGATGCTCTGCGGCGGGAGCTTTCTCAGCCGCCATCCCGTCGGGAGCCCTATCACCTTCGTGCTCACGAGGCGACGCTGCAGCCTGGCTTTGACCTGGCCGGCTTCAATCGCCTGGCCGACGAACTTGAGGACGAGGCGATTCTTGCTACCGGGAAACGCCCCGGATCGTGATCGTCCCCGACGTCAATCTGCTGCTCTATGCGGTCGTGTCGGCCTTCCCGCAGCACAACGCCGCCCGCGCGTGGTGGGAGGAAACGGTCAACTCCGCCGCGGAGATCGGCCTCACCTCTCCGGCCATCTTCGGGTTCATCCGGATAGCGACGAATCCGCGAGTGCTGTCACCGCCGCTGACGGTCGATGCCGCCACGGGATACGTATCCGAATGGCTCGGCCAGCCCAACGTCAGCCACCTCATCCCTGGCCCGCGGCATGTTGAAATTGCCTTCAGCCTTCTGCACGGTGTCGGGACCGGCGGAAACCTCACGACGGACGTTCAGCTCGCCGCATTCGCGCTCGAGCACGACGCGGACATGTTGTCGAACGACACCGATTTCGCCCGCTTTTCCGGCCTGCGCTGGCGCAACCCGCTGGCCTGATCGCTGCGCTTCATTTTCGGGCCCGGGATTGCCCGAGACTGCCGGGGCGTGCCGCAACTGCTGGCTATCGTGGCCGGCAGGCGGTCGCGTACCTTACCATCCGTCCTGGATCGCGAAGGGCCCGGTGCCGGTGACTACGCTTCATCCGCGGACCATGGGACGCAGGGGAGCAATTAAAGGGGGTCAGCATGAGCGGGCCACCAACGGGCACGCTGCTCGACCTGCTCGAACCTGGCTGGCGCCGGCATCTCGCGTCCGGAGAGCCGGCCGGGACACTCGACGTGGAACCCGAGATGCTGCACGCGGCGGCAAAGGCGCTGGGAAGCCTTTCCCGGTCCGAGCCGCCGACCGTACTGAACTGCCGGTGGCCGGCCTGCGTCGTCGTCGCCATGGCGCAGATCACGGCCCACCACGACAAGAACGGGAAGGTTTGGCCGACCTGGCACCGGGCGACCGGATCGCGCGCGACCAAGCGCTCCACCGCTGAGTGGGCCGAGACGTTCCTGGGCTCGCTGGCGACACTAGGCGTCCCGGCCCCGGCGGGCGACCCGCTTGAGACTGTGCTCGCCCATGCGGCAGTGACCGAGTCGTCCCTGCCGGAGTTCCTGCGGCTGGCCGGTGCCGGAGCGCCGGAACAGGAACTAGCCGCGCTCGATCCCGCGGTCGCCGCGCTGCTGCGCCTCAGGGCGGGCACCGGGTTCGTCGAACGCTGCCGTGCGCTCATGGAGCTGCTCTCCGAGAACGATGAACCCGGCGCTGAAGACCTGGCGGACCTGTCTCTGCCGGGCCGCGTCATCGACGCGGCCCGGACGGTCGCGGCCGCCTCCCCGGGACCGGGCGGGCGGCCGCCGTTGCGGCTCGATCCGTTCGGGCGGGGCGTGCTGACCCGCGACGTGGACCCCGCCGATCCTGGCCGGGATGAGGCGGGATCCTGGACCCCGATGTCTCCGGACGAGGTCACCGATCCTCCGGGTCCGCTCCTGGCCTTCGACGCCGACGGTGAGCCGATCGCGGCGGTGTTGCCGCCCGAGGCCGTCT
The DNA here is from genome assembly GCA_963829725.1 of uncultured Actinomycetes bacterium. Lineage (GTDB taxonomy): Bacteria > Actinomycetota > Actinomycetes > Streptosporangiales > Streptosporangiaceae > RYN-230. The sequence goes on from CAWHJW010000013.1 coordinate 93,922, forward strand.
GGCTGGTCTACCCTGAGGACCGGGCGCTGCGTGCCGATACCGCGCCGCGGGTCCTGGTGGCGAGCAGGCTGCCGCTGACCTGGAAAGGCTGGCGGCTGGTCCAGCTGGACCTGTCCGGAATTGCCTGGCTGGAACTGGATCCTGCGGGCGAGGATGTGCCGCGACGGCACATTGTCCGCGGCCGGTCGAGACCGCGGCTGGTGACGGGCGCCCCGGTACCGGGGATCCACACGACGGACGGGCTTGCCGTCTTCGGGACGCTGCCGACGGTGCGGCTGCCCGCCGGTAATACCCGGTGGCAGGTCGAGGTGCGGCGGCCGGGCTCCGGCCGGGTCCTGGGGGCCGCCGAGGCCAGCGGCGATCGCTGGGATCCGGAGCGTCTGTGGGATCGGGTGCCACGTCCGCTGCTCGGCGAGCTGGTGGTGACCGTGACCGCGCTGGACGCCGCGCCCGCCGCCGGGCTGCGCCGTACCGTCTTCATGGCCGAGGGCTTGGACGTCAGCTACTCACCCGCGCTGCGATTGACAGATGACGCGGGCCTGGATGCGGCCGAGGCCGTGCTCTCGTCCCCGCCCGGGATGACCGCCTCGCCCTGCGCGGCCATGATCGCGGCCGGGGTCACCGGGATTGAGGTGGCGTGTGTGGCGGGTCCGGTCGTGCTGCCGCTGCGGGTCACCCCGCCGCACTGCCGGATACGGATCGAACCCGAACCGGGCAGCGCAGGCGCCCCCACGGCCTGGCACAGTCTCGGGCCGCTGCAACTGGAGACGGCGGACCTGATCCGCGGTGGCGCGCTGCGCCTGGACCTGCCCGGGGCCGCCGCTGACCCACCCATCGATGTGGTCACCGCCCGCGGGGTCGTGCAGGTCCTGGAGCCTTCGAAGCGGGGCAGCTATCCGCTGCGGCGGATGCTGGACACGGTGAGCGCCCACGGTGGCGCGGACCTGCGGATCACGGTCGGTGCACGGACCGCGGTGATTGCCCGGATCAGCGTTTCCGCACCGGCCGCCGACCCGTGGCTGCCCGGTTGACCCGGCGCCCCGCGGATGCGCGTCTCCTGGCGCTGTAGGGTTCCAGGAGCATTTCCTTCCGCCCGGGAGCGTTTGCACCGTGGACGCGATCGCTACCAGCACCCTGCTGAGCGCCACCTACCGGCGTTACCTGCGGTCGCTGTTGCCGGTCCGTGACCGCGGGCTGGCGGTCGCTCTGGCCGACTGCATCGCCGCCAGCCCGTTGCTGACCAAGGGCCCGTTGCTGGAGGCGACACCGCCTTACCGGACCGGGGCGAGCCTGCGCGACCTGATCGGCGAGGGCGTGCTGGATCCGGCGTTCGCCCGGCTGGGCAGCCCGGCGCTGCCCCTCGACCGGCCTCTTTACGGCCATCAGGAGCAGGCGCTGCGGAAGGCCGCTGCGGGACGGAACCTGGTGGTGGCCACCGGCACCGGGTCAGGGAAGACGGAGAGCTTCCTGCTGCCGGTGCTGTCGGCGCTGATAGGTGAGCACCAGGCGGGCACGCTCGGACCCGGGGTGCGGGCGCTGCTGCTGTATCCAATGAACGCGCTCGCCAACGATCAGCTCCGCAGGCTCCGCCGACTCCTGGCCAGCGTTCCGCAGATCACCTTCGGCCGCTATACCGGGGACACCCCGGAGCGGGCCGGTGAGGGCGCGTCGTTGTTCGAGTCGCTGAACCCGGGCGAACCACGGCTGCCAAACGAGCTGCTCAGCCGCCAGGAGATGCGAGACAGCCCGCCGCACCTGCTGCTCACCAACTACGCGATGCTCGAGTACCTGCTGCTGCGCCCGGCGGACATGGAGCTGTTCGAGGGCAAGCACGGCGGGCACTGGCGGTTCGTCGTCCTGGACGAGGCGCACGTCTACGACGGGGCGAAGGCCGAAGAGGTCGGCATGCTCCTGCGCCGGCTGCGCGAGCGCGTCGGCCGCGGCCATGCCGACGTGTCGTTCCAGGCCATCGCCACGAGCGCTACGGTCGGCGACCATCCGCGGGCGGTGATGGACTTCGCCGCCAAGCTGTTCGACGCATCCTTCGAGTGGGTGGACGGCGACCCGGCCCGCCAGGACCTGGTCGGCGCGCAGCGGGTGGACATCCCGGCTGGACCGCTGTGGGGGCCGGTGGGCCCCGCCGGCTACCTCGGCCTGGCCGCCTCGGCCGATCCGGGGGCGGCGCTGCTGGTCCGCGCCGCGGATGATCCGGTGGGCGCCGGCCTTGGCGGTACCGACGCCGCGCTGCTCCTCACGCACGAGCAGACGATGGCGCGGCTGCGCACCCTGCTGGCCCGCTCACCCCGGCCGTTCAGCGACCTGGCCGCTGAGGTGTTTACTGACCTGGACGGTCCCGGCGCCGAGGCGGCGCTCGGCGCGCTGGTCGCGGTGGGCGCGAAGATTCGTGACAGCGCCGGCACCCCGGTGCTGTCGGCCCGCTATCACCTGTTCGCCCGGGCCACCGAGGGCGCGTACACCTGCCTGACGCCCGCCGGCCCGCACGTGTCACTGGCCCGCCGCGAGATCTGCCCGGACTGCCGTGGCGCGGTATTCGAGTTCGGCTGCTGCAAGCGGTGCGGCGCGGTGCACCTGGCGGGCACGGTGGAGCGTACCTCGGGGGGTGAGTGCTTCACGTCGCGCGCGGTGCGCCCTGACCGCCGTACCTGGCTGCTGCTCGACGCGCCGGCCGAGGCGGCTGACGAGGACGATGAGCTCCTTGAGCGTGCCGCGGCGGCGACCGCCAAGGACGCGTTGCTGTGCGGCCGTTGCGGAGCCCTCCACGCGGCGACCGTTCCCGCGGCGGGGACGCCGCCCTGCGGATGCAGCGCCGCCGAACTGCGGTCGGTGCGGCGGCTGACGGCCACGTCCGGCACCCCGAGCGGGTGCCTGGCCTGCGGTGCGCGCGGCGCTGGGCAGGTGCGGCTGTTCGAGAGCGGCAACGAGGCGGCCGCGGCGGTGCTGGCCACCGCGCTCTACCAGGCGCTGCCCCCCGATGAGGAGCTTGCGGACCGGCCCGGCGGCGGCCGGAAGCTCCTCGCGTTCAGTGACAGCCGGCAGGCTGCCGCGTTCTTCGCCCCCTACCTGGAGTCCAGTCACGCCCTCGTGCAGCAGCGGCGGCTGATCCTGGACGGGCTGGCGCGGGCCACCGCCCGCGACGCGGACGCAGGAGTGGACGACCTCATCGAGGAGACCGCAGCCGCGGCCGGCCGCGCCGGGGTGTTCTCCCGGCGGGAGTCGCGGCAGGGCAGACGCCGGGAGGCCGCCCGCTGGGTGCTGCGCGAACTGGTCGCCGTCGACGAGCGCCAGTCCCTGGAAGGCCTCGGGCTGCTGCGGGTCGGGCTGGGCATGGAACCGTCATGGCGGCCGTCCGCCCCGCTGCTCGATCTCGGCCTGTCCGCGCAGGAGTGCGCGGCGCTGTTCACCGAACTGCTCCGCACAGTGCGGCTGCAGGGCGCGCTTACCATGCCGGAGGACGTTGACCCGGCCGATGAGATGTTCGACCCGCGGCGCGGACCGATCTACGTCCGCGGCGACGGCGCGGAGGCCAGGCTCAAGGTACTGAGCTGGCTGCCCACCCGTGGCGTCAACAAGCGGCTGGACTACCTGCGCCGGCTGCTGGCCGTCCTCGGCGAGCCCGCGTCCGGCATCGACGCGCGCGAGGTGCTGGCCGGATGCTGGCGCACGCTCACCGCCGCCCGGGACGGCTGGCTGCACGCGGCCGCGCTGCCCAAGCTGGGCCAGGTGCACCAGGTCGATCACACATGGCTCACGTTGTCGGCTGGCGGCGACCGGTGGCGGTGCTCCTTGTGCCGGCGGGTCACCACGGCCGCCCTTCGCGGGGTGTGCCCGACACTGGGCTGCACCGGCGAGCTGGCCGCCGAGCGCGCCGACGATGACGGCCACTACCGCTCCCTGTACACGCAGACCGCACCGGTGCCGCTGACCGCCCGGGAGCACACCGCGCAGTGGACCGGTCTGGAGGCCGCCGACATCCAGCAGCGGTTCCTCGCCGGTGAGGTCAACGTGCTGAGCTGTTCCACCACGTTCGAGCTGGGCGTAGATGTCGGGGCGCTTTCCGCGGTGCTGCTGCGGAACATGCCGCCCACCACCGCCAACTACATCCAGCGGGCCGGGCGGGCGGGCCGCCGCAGTGGCACCGCCGCGCTGGTGGTCACCTACGCCCAGCGCCGCTCCCATGATCTGTCCCGTTATCAGGCGCCGGAGTCGATGCTGGCCGGGCAGGTCCGTGCTCCCTATGTGCCGCTGGGAAATCCGCGCATCGACCGCAGGCATGCGCATTCAGTGGCGCTCGCAGCGTTTTTCCGGGACGCCAAGGACAACGGCGGCCGGGAGTGGAAGAGCGCCGGGGATTTCTTCTTGGCCGGCGGACGCGCCGGGCCGCCCTGCGACGCGGTCCGCGGCTACCTCACCCCGGTGCCCGCCGAGGTCACCGCGGCACTGCGCGCCGTGCTCCCGGAGCCCACCTGGCCGCTGATCGGGCTGAACGACGGTAGCTGGGTGGAGCAGCTGTGCGGGCTGCTGGAGCAGGTCCGCGCTGAACTGGCCCAGGATGTGGCGATGTTCGAGGAGCGCCGGAGGGAGGCGTTCGAATCCCGGCGCAGCGACCTGGCAGCCCGGTTCGAGCGCAGCATCGTCACCATCACGCGGCGGCCGCTGATCGGCTACCTGGCCAACCGGAACGTCCTGCCGAAGTACGGGTTTCCGGTGGACACCGTCGAGTTGCGTACCGCGCACTGCGACAGCCAGGTCGGCGCCCGGCTGGAGCTGAACCGGGACCTGTCGGTGGCGATCCACGAATACGCGCCTGGCGCCGAACTGGTCGCCGGTGGTGTGCTCTGGCGTTCGGGCGGCATATACCGGCTTCCCGGCCGGGAACTGATCACCCGCAGCTACACGGTGTGCCGGGGCTGCCGGCACTACCGGGAGGGCGGCACCGAGCTGGAACCGGCCTGCTCGGCGTGCGGGCGGCCCGCCGATGGCCCGGTCCGCGAATACTGCGTGCCGGAGTTCGGCTTCGTCGCCGACCCGCGCACCGGCAAGCCCAGTAACGTGCCGCCGCAGCGGTCCTGGAACGGCGCCGTGCATGTGGTGTCGCTGGGCGAGGAACTCGCCGAGACCCGCTGGCAGGCCGGCACCGGCGCGCGGGCGTGGTGCCACTCCGGTGCACGGGGCCGGCTGGTGTCGCTGGCCGAGGGACCGGGCGGCTCGGGGTTCCTGATCTGCGACTGGTGCGGGTGGGGCGCCGCCAACCACGGCCGTTCCCCCACGTCGCACATGAACCCGCTGCGCGGCAAGCCCTGCACGGGGCCGCTGCGCTGGCGTTCGCTCGCGCATACATACGAGACGGACATCCTGCGACTGCGGCTGGACGCTCCCGGCCTGGAGACCGGAGGAGAGTGGCATTCGCTCCTGTACGCGGTGCTGGAAGGTGCCGCCGACGGCCTGGAGATCAGCCGCAATGACATCGACGGCGTGGTGCATTCCGGGGCGGACGGCCGCAGCGGCCTGGTGCTGTTCGACACCGTCCCGGGCGGGGCGGGCAGCGTGCTGCGGATCGCCGCCGCACTCGACGTGGTGATCGCCACCGCGGTCCGGCGGGTGGGGTCGTGCGACTGCGGCCTGGAGACGTCGTGCTACGGCTGCCTGCGCACCCCGCGGAACGAGCGTCACCACGAGGATCTCAGCCGCGGCGCCGCGCTGACGGTGCTGACATCGCTGCACGGCCTCGCGAGGTGTGCCGAGCCGCCGGAGGGCTGACCGGACTGAGGTGTGCCGAGCCGCCGGAGAGGTGACCGGACTGCGGCCTTTGTTCGGCGTGTCTTTGGCGTCCGTCACGGCGATCCGGCACACTAGGCGGCACATCCCCCCGGCCGTTCCATGACGAATACCCCCGATGATCGAGATGATCAGAACCTGTGACCGGTAGTCAGCCCGCTACCTCCGTGAGTGATCCCCGTGGCCGACCAGCCGCTGTTCCTGGCGACGCGGCCGCCGCGGACGCCGCGTTCGGTATCGATGCGTTCACCGCCGATGACCGGCTGCGGCTGTTCCACTTCGCGGCCAGCGAGAAACGTCACGAGTACCTGTGGCTGCTCCGTGCCTTCGACCGAGCAAGGGCGAACTACCAGGTGCTGATGCACGCGTCCGACGCCCGCGAGGCACTCGGCCAGCTGGCCGAGCAGCACCCGGGGGCGGCCGCCGTCGGCGACGTGCAGGTTCTGCTGGATGCCCTCGCCGAATGGCAGGTGCTGGACCGCTCCTACGACGGTACCCGCGCCGCGAACCTCGCCGAGTACCGCAACCGGCACTACGTCTACCAGTTCAACCAGGCCGGATACCGGGCCTTCCAGGCCGTCGAGGAGGTGCTGACGGCCAGCCTGGAAGACGCCCAGCTGTCCCGCCTCGTGTTCCCTGACATCCTGGCCGACCTGCGGGCGCTCGCCGAGGCGGTGCGGTCAGGGGACGCCGCCGAGGTCTACCGGAAGCTGTCCCGGCTGGACGGCGTGCTCGCCGACATGGCCCAGCGCGCCGCCCGCTTCTACCTGATGCTGGG
>CAWHJW010000014.1:0-385425 GCA_963829725.1 uncultured Actinomycetes bacterium
CTGAGGTATGCGTCGTAGCGGAATCCCTCTTCATTCCTCGTCATAACACCTTCCTCCCTCCCACGTAGAGAGCGACGGGGGAGTTCTCCTCGAGATCGGCCTTGAACATCGGGTGCTGGCCGGGCTGATCATGTGTGACTCTGGGCTGGATGTACTCGAACAGATCGAAGACACGGATCAGGCCGTCCTCGCTAGGGACACCTCCCCTAGCCCGGCGAGCAAGTGCTGGGTGAAGAGGCTGTTAGCAGCCGTCGGCAGCACATAGGAGGACTCGCTGTTGCGCGAGGAAGACAGGATCGCCCTTCCCCGACCAGCCGCGAGCCGCTCGTAGTAGGCATCGGGCAGGCCCGCCTTCACGGGTGAGGCCGCTGGGTCCTTGGGCTGGCCTATGCCGCCCGAGTGGCAGCAGTCGAAGGCGACCAGTCCCTTGCGAGCCGGGATCGCCGTCAAGGCGGCCGTGAACTCGGCACCAGAGATGGCGGTCAAGGCGAGGTCCTCGTCGGGGACGAGGACCGTATCGACTGGCAAGAGGTACTCGCCGGCGTGGGCACCGGATACCACACGCCCGCCATGGCTCGAGATGTAGATGAGACACTCGACGCAGGGTCAGTGCCAGCCGCCAGGTCGGACAAGGCGCCCAGGATGCCCTCGCGGGTGGCCTCTCCGTCGAGAAGCAGCTTGACGTTGCCCGGAGGGTAACCGCAGTGTCGTGGATCCACCAGAAGGTCCCGAACATCATGGGCGTCGCTGCGGACGGTCGCAGGCAGTTTGGTGATGTGCAGGTAATCGGCAATGCCGATGATCAACGCATGAGCGTTGTCCATCGCAGACATCGATTGCTCTCCTCGTCATGGTGGCCTGTGCCGCTGAGGTTCCGGGGCGCACCACCTCCAGATCGGAGACTAGGACCAGGCGTCCTGGCGGATAGGGTTCTGACCTGTTTGTTGCATTCTGGGCAGCGGTGGTGGGCACCACAGCGACCTAACCTCACCGGACGGGCCGGCATGCGGGCAGCAGGAGCTCGAGCCGGCGCGGTCAGCCAGACGCACGCTCCTCACCGACAACCTCGCTCTTCCTCGATGCAACGGGGTCGCATAAGCTGACATACACCGTGAATCGGTGGCCGACTGGTGAGCAGACGGAAACCAGGCAGCTGGGCACTCAGTCCCGAGTGGCCCGATCAACTAGGGGGGAGGGAGCTCACCAGATCTAGTCAGCACTCCGGTCTTGCGCTTGAGCAACGGACACGGGACATCGTGCTGGCCTGTATGAATTGTCACAGATGCAGGAATTTATCCATGGTGCTTGGAATTCCATCGTTTCTATCGTTCTGCGCCCGCTGATCTGCGCCACCGGGCGGAAGCGAGGCCCGGGTGACCTTCGATACTCGGCATGAGCTGCAGGCGCAGCCGGAACTGTTTGTCGTGTACGCCGAGCGAGACAGCGAGTGGGTGCACGGGTTCCTGCTTCCGGAGGTTGGCCTGGATCCGCGCTCTGTCTTGACGCCGCAGGACTTCAGGCCCGGCGCCGCGGTTGTCCAGGAGTTAGAGCGCGCAGTAGAGACGGCGCGGTTGACCGTCCTCGTCTTGTCGCCTGCCTTCGGGATGAGTCAATGGTCGGTCTTTGCTGAGTTGCTGGCCTCGCACGATAGCTTGCGGCGGAATTCCGACCGGCTGGTCCCGGTGCTCCTGGAGCCGTACGAGCTTCCGCTTCATCTGGACTTCCGGGTACGGCTGGACTGCACCGTGAGGTCGCGGTGGGAAACCGAGACCGCCCGCCTGCGGGAGTTGCTGCAGCGGGGCGCACCCCCCGCGGAACGGCTGCCTTGCCCATATCCCGGGCTGGTCGCCTTTGGCCCCGAGGACGCCGGGCTGTTTTTCGGGCGGGACCGGGAGAGCGATGACATCAGCCGCCGGGTCCGGCAGCAAAACTTCCTGCTCGTGGTGGGACCCTCCGGCTCCGGGAAGTCCTCACTGGTGCTGGCCGGCGTAGCTGCCCCGGTTGCTGGCCACGGACGCCGACCACTGGCTGGTGCAGACGCTGCGCCCAGATTCACGTGCTCTGCAGTCACTGAGCGAGATGCTCGGCGGGGAGGTGACGTCCGCGGCCGAGAGCCGTCTCCGCCAGCTGGTGGACGCTTTTCTGCATACGGCGCCCCAGGCCGAGCGGCTGCTGCTCTTCTTCGACCAAGCCGAGGCGATCTTCCTGCTACCGCCGGAGGAGCGGATTCCGTTCCTGGCGCTGCTTGACCGCCTCCGCCGGGTGGACCGATGCGTCGTCGTGCTCGCGATGCGGGCCGACTTCTACGCCGACCTGATGACGTCCGTGCTCTGGCCTCGTCAGCCGCGGCGAACGGGTGGAGATCGCCCCACTGCGCGGCGCCGAGCTTCGCGAGGCGATCATCAGGCCATCAGCAGATGCCGGCGTTCACATCGAGCCGGTGCTCCTCGAGCGGCTCATGCATGACGCGGGGGAGGAGCCGGGGGCGCTGTCACTTGTCCAAGAGACGATGGTGCTGCTCTGGGAACGGAGAACCCGCCGCCTGCTGACGGTCTCCGCATATGAGGATCTGGGCGGTGGGGATCGGAGCGGGCTGGCGGCCGCTCTGGCCACGAGGGCGGACGCCGCACTCGCTGCCCTCTCCCCCACGCAGCGAATGATCGCGCGGCGAATCTTCTTGCGGCTGGTGCAACTCGGCGAAGGCCGCCAGGACACCCGCCGCCAGCAGGCCGTGGGCGCCCTGCAGGCACCCGGCGACGACCCAGCGCTCTTCGCCAGGACGTTGCAGCACCTGACTGACCGCCGCCTGCTCACCATCAGCAGCGTGGACAACGAAGGAGCCGACCGTCGACCTCGGGCACGAGGCGATGATCACGCATTGGTTGACCCTCAGGGACTGGATCGACGAGAACCGCGTCGAGCGAGATGGCAGGCCGGCGGATCGAGCGCGACTCCGATGACTGGCGGCGCAACGGACGCGATCCGGGTGAGCTGTACCGGCGGCGCAAGCTCGCCGATGCCCTGGGACTTGCACGGAAGCACGAGTACGAGCTGAGCCAGAACGCCATGAGGTTCCTGGCAGCGGGCCGGAGACGGCGCCTGCTGGAACGACTCGGCCTGGCCATGGTGGCGGCTGCGGCGCTGACCGCGGGGTGTGGCTCGCGATCGCCCCGATACGGGAGGCGTGGCTGAAGCACGAGGCCGAGACGCTCAGCCCGGCGGTGCGCCTGGCGGGCGGCCCGGCGATCGTGGGCCCCGGCGACCGGCGGGTCACGTTCCCGCCGCTCCTGGTTGACAGGCACGAGGTGTCCAATCAGCAGTACCGGTACTGCGTTCAGGCGCTGCGGTGCCGCCTGCCGGAGGAGCCCTACGGCGACGCGAATTTCGCGAACGGCAATCGCAGCCTTCCCGTCGTGTAGGTGACGGCCTACGACGCGGCGGACTTCTGTTCCTGGCTGGGAAGGCGGCTGCCGACCGCCGCGGAGTGGGAGCGAATCGCCCGGGGAACACACGGCGCACGATTCCCCTGGGGTAACGCCTCGCCTCAGCCAGATCAGGTCAACGCCGTCGTCGGCGGGTACCGGCCTCGCGGCCTGGTGCCCGTTGACTCCCCCCGGTTCCGGCGGGGGAAAGCCCGGATGGGGTCGAGCAGCTGATCGGAAATGCCGCGGAGTGGACGGCAACCCCTGTCATCCGCGGACACGTCGAGTGGCAAGAGAACTGGAACGGGCGCGGCCTGGTGCCAGCCCTGGCGGTCATGGGTTACGGCTGGCACGACGACAACGTCGCGAGTGCCGATGGTTCCCAGACTCCCTCCGACCCCACCGTGCCGGAGGACGAAACCGGCTTCCGCTGCGTCGCGACAACACAATGAGGGAGACGAAATGACAGATCAGCAGAACGGTCCCGGCACGGAGGACCCGGTGGCGGACCTTCAGCCACTGAATTTCCAGCCAACGGAGGACAACGGCACTGAGGCTATCTTCCAGAGCCGGATCGACAACGGTGACGCGGTGTACACGCTGACCGTGACCACGGCCTCACCGGGCCAGGACCAGCAACAGGCGGAAAAACTTACTGCATTCCTTGCCGATATGCGGGCGAAGTTCGAGCTCACCACGCTGAATTCGGGCGTGGCCCCGAGCGGTGGCCAGGAGCCGGAACCGTTCGACGTCGGCCTCGGGACGCAGATCGAGCCCGACCTGGTTGAGGTCCGTACCGGCACGGGCCTCTTCGGTATCACAGTGACCGTGCTCACCGCGGTAGAACCAGAAATCACCGCGAAAGCAGGCGGCGCCGCCCAGCCTTCCCGCGATTTTGTGGGTCACGTTGACCATGGACACGATCACTACTACACCGCACGCGACGGGGTAGACACGGCGACGGTGTGGGCCATCCAGGGAAGCGGGACGGTCGGGACGGCCCGGCTGACCGAACCCATCATCGTAGGGGGTGCCCACATAGGCCTGGGGCCAGCGCAACAAGTCATCGTGCACTGCACCAGCGCCAGACCCTGCGGCTACTACTTCGACGGGCGCTTCAAATCCAAAAAATGAAATGTCAGGATTCTCACGGTCAGCGCTGCGGCGTGTCGCGGTGATGGCGGCCGGTACCAGGGCTACTGCGGGATCATGAAGTATCCCGATGTCCAATCCCGCCATCGGATGCGTGCCTACGGGCTGCGAATGCGCCGCCCTGCCCTGCCTCCCGGCCCGCCAGCCGGGCACCGGGCGGGTGCGGCGCGGGTCACGGCGCACCCAGCGCCCGCACCCTGACGGCCAAGGCCGGCTGAGGTCAGCCCAGCGGCGCCCCGATACGCTCACGGAGGCCGCGTACGATCTCCGCCAGGGGCCAGGCAGCCTATGACTCCAGCAGCGGGGACTATTTGCCTGGCAGCCGGCTCAGGTGCCCTCGGTGAGGGTGTTCAGGACGCTGCGCAGATCGGCTGTGAATGCAGGTAGCTGCTCAGTGGCGGTGGTGTGGAGGACTTCCAGGTCGATCGACCAGTAGCCGTGGACTATCCGGTTCCTCAGCCGCACTGGTTGCTGCCAGGCGATGTCTGGGAATTGGCCTTTGAGGTCGGCGGAAAGCTGTCCCGTAGCTTCGCCGAGCACGGTGAAGTTCCATAGCAAGGCATCACGGCGCTGGCGGTCTGCTTCTAGCTGGCTGGCTGTGACGCCGGCGGCGAGTTGCTGGGCCTGCTCCGCAGCGTCGATCATCTCGGTGAGCAGGAGGATGTCACGCTGCATAGACGGGCCGGGCTTCGGCCAGGACTGACGGTTGCAGCAGCGGGTGCAGGGAGCGCAGTGACACCAGATCCACGCTGTGGCCGAACAATACGGTGAGCTCGTCAGCGAGTTGCTCGATCTCCCAGCCCAGCCGGCGTCCGGGACGGAGCGTGTAGAGAACGTCGATGTCGCTGTCTGGCCCGGCGGTGCCGCGGGCTTGTGAGCCGAAGATCTGGAGCTTGGCGATCCCGTACCGGTTGCAGATGCCGGCCAGGCGTCCCTCATCAACCTCAACGCCCGCGATGATCAGCATGGTCTCAGGCTAACCCCGGAGGGGTTATCGATGCATGCGCGGCCAGCGACACGCCACCCAGGCCCCGGTACGGGTGGCCATGCCGACTCGATGGCGAAGCGCCGGGCCTCGTCGAACTGCTGAATATCAGGCGATGCCGCACAAGGTTGAACACTGACGTCTTGGCTCATAACCCAGAGGTCGCCGGGTAGCCCCGGCACGTTGCCGTGCCGGGGCCCCCTCAGGACCACGCATGCACGTTCCCGCGCACGCGGCCCAAGCAAGCCACTCGGGCGGTTCAGGTTGTCTGCTGCATCACGGTGTTTCCGGCCCGCCGGGGCGGTTGCCTGCTCCGGTGGCAGGTGGCGTGCACGAGGTGCGTTCGCTTGTTTCGTGCGGCCGTGGGCGTGTCGTGGTGGACCAGGTAGTCCGCCACGATCGCCTTCTTGGTAACCCACAGGAACCAGCGTTCCCAGCCCTCAGGGGTCTGGGGTGGCTGGTCGGGGGTTATCAGGTTTTCCCCGCATAGGCTGCACCGGCCGTCCTGCCTGGACAGCAGGCGCACGGTGTAGTTATCCAGCGGGGGTTTTACCTTGCGTCGGCGTTGCGCCCAGTACCCGGCCAGTGCGGGGTCATCGGGTGATGCCGTGCCTTTGACCAGGGTGTGCCGCACGATCTCGGTCCAGGCCGGTTTCGGCAGGTAGGCGCCGGTAACCCGGTCGCCGAAAACCCACCGGTCGTTCCTGAACTTGTCGAACTTCCGATAATACTGGCCGACGATCCAGCGTTTCGGCTTGTTCGGGTGGCTCCAGCACGCCCACTTGTAGGTCAGGGCGATTCCAAGATCGCTTATGGTAGCGTATCGATTACAGTACGTGGTCACGGCGCTGGCACATCCGGCTTCAGTCACCATGCCCTGCGGAATTGATTTCCCGTCGCAGTTTCGACTACCTCCGATTACGCGAGATGGCCTTCTCTTTTCCGGGATGATGGTTGTTACCAGGCAATCAAAATCCCGAGAGAAGGCCATCCTGTGCCAGTCTTGCATTCCATCCCTTGCCCGTCAACTCCAGACGCCGGCACTGCCGTGGTTGAAGACGGTGAAGACCCCGATATCTCCGGCCTTCTGGGCATGCTGGAATCTGTCCCGGACCCGCGCGACCCGCGGGGAAAACGGCACGCCCTGGCATTCGTCCTGGCGGTCTGCGTAGTGGCGACGCTGGCCGGTGCGAAAAATTACCGTGAGATCGCCAGCAACGCCGCCGACATCCCCTGGCCGCTGATGAAGAAACTCGGAGCGAAATGGGACTGGTTCAAGTTCAGGTATTCGTACCCGAGCATGCAGACGATCAGGAACGTGCTCACCGGGATCGACGCTGGCCCGGCTTGACCGGATAACCTGCGCGTGGCTTTTCGCGCAGGCCAGGAAAGACGCGGAAGGCGAATTGGAAATCGCGCTCGACGGCAAGGTAATGCGCGGCGCGTGGACTGACGAGAACGACAAGGTCACGTTGTTCTCCGCGATGCTGCACCGCGAGGCTGTCACGATAGCGCAGGTAAGAGTGCCCGACGGCACCAACGAGATCACCCAGACGAACGCTCTCCTGAATGCCGCGGACATCCCGGAGGGCGAATCGGTCCTGGTCACCCTCGACGCCGCGCACACCCAGCGGGAAACCGCGGAGATAATCGGGGGAAAGCCTGAGCTTGATTACCTGATGACGATCAAGGGAAACCAGCCTTCTTTGCAGAGAGAAGTATTCGACAAAATTATCCCGCTGCTCCGCGAAACCCCGCACCACGTCAAGGAGGAACACAGGCGCGGCCGGATAAGAAGATGGTCCTGCTGGACCGCCGATGCAGAGGGAATCAATTTTCCGCACGCCTGCCAGGTCGCCTTCATCCGCCGCGACGTCTTCGAGATCTCCGGTGACCGCATCAGCAAGGAGTGCGCCCTGATACTGACCAGCAGGAAAGCAGAAAAGATGACCGCCGCCGACGCGAGCCGGGACGCCCGCGGTCACTGGGGAATCGAGAATAGGAGCCATTATGTCCGCGACACGACATGGCGCGAAGACGCCAACCAGAGTTACACCGGAAACGGTCCGCACGCCCTCGCGTCACTCCGGAACCTGGCCGCAGGCCTATTCCGGATTAAAGGAGAAAACGCCATAAAGGAAACAACGGAATTAGTCTCCCGCGACCGGATGCGGGCACTCCAGTTCATGACTACCTAGCGTAACCCTGGTCACACTCGGTGATCTTGGAATGGCCCTGCTTGTAGGTGAGCTTCCACAGGTATTCGGTCAGGGCACGGAACACCCTGGACGACACCACCGTCCGGTAGTAGGAAATCCAGCCCCGCACTATCGGGACTATCTTCGCCAGTACCGCTGCGACGCTGGCCCCGCGAAATGCGCGGAACTCCTTAGCAAGCCGTTTCCGGAACCTCTTGATGGCGTCGGCGCCCGGCTTGATGAGCAGCTTGCCGTTGGGGTGGCGGCGCAGGTCAAAACCCAGGAAACCGAACCCCTCAGACAGGTGAACGATCCTAGTCTTGGCCTCGTTGAACGCCAGCCCCCTCGGCTCCAGCCACTCGGCAAGCCGTGCCCTGACCTGCTCGGCCTGCTGCCTGGAATGACAGCACACGACCAGGTCATCGGCATATCTAGTCAGCGCCGGGCAGCCGTCCCTTACCTCACCGGCATGACTGCCGGTCTTGTAGCGGACGCCTGCGGCCTCCTCCAGCCCGTGCAATGCGATATTCAACAGCAAAGGTGATATAACGCCGCCTTGCGGAGTTCCCTCCCCGGTTGGCGCGAACCCTTTCCCGGCCTCGAAGACACCCGCTTTCAGCCACCCGGCGATCATTCCCATCGCGGGAAACCCGCCGATCATCTGGAGCAGGTAGTCGTGGCTGATCTTGTCAAACGCGGCCGCTAAGTCGGCGTCCAGTATCCACACCCTCTTGCCTTTCCCGTGCAGGGTGCGGAAAAGCGACTCGATCGCGTCGTGGCAGCCGCGGCCCGGCCGGAACCCGTAGGAGCGGGGCTCGAACCGGGCCTCCCACTCGGGTTCCAGCGCGTTGCGGACCCGTGCCTGGTGGCATCTGTCCGCAAGAACCGGAATTCCGAGCGGCCGCATTTTGGTCTTGTCACTGGCTTTCGGCACATGCACCCGCCGGACCGGGGAAGGCTTGTGCGAGCCGATGGTGGCGTGCACGTGCACCGCCATCTCGGCCCGTGCCTGGCTGGTCAGCGCGACCAGCCCGTCGATTCCCGCTGTCCGGCGGCCCGTGTTGCGCTGCGTCACCTGCCGCACGCTGACAAGCGTGTTGCTCCAGCTCCGCAGCATCAGCTTCTGCAGGCTCCTGGCCTGCGGCCAGTCGCCGTCCTGCACCGCCTTGAAGACCCTGCCGCGCAGCCGCCGTACCTGCTCCTCATGGCGGCGCCAGTCCGCAGCTTCCCAGGCGTCACCATCAAACGGAGGCAGGCCCTCAGGTCCGTTCACCGAGGTGTCTAACTTGCCCATAGGTTCCGGCATTTCCGCTCGCTTCGCTTCAAAGGCTCACCTGCTCACGTCAGCGCCCTTACGGGCACGGGCACGCTGGCCCGTTATCCGGCCAGTTATACAGACGCCATCCGGGAGGAGACCCGGTCCTGCGGCACCCGCTTTCCTGCTGCCTTTCAGCCACCGGCATTCGCTTCCTGAGCACCCTGTCCCGCCACGGGATTCCGCCCCCCTTACGGTCGGCCTACCGCACCGCCTGCGCATACCCGCGCCTGAGATGCGGACCCTGGCGAGGTTTCCACGTTCCGCACGCATGAGACCCGGACCGGGCCGGGCGCCCTCTGTACCCCGGGGACAGCGGTGCTCACTGGCCGTCACCAGCTCTTCGGCCGCCGCCTGCCGCCTCTCAGCGGCCGGTCCCTGCCATCCCGGCACAACAGCCCAGCCCGGGATGTATTCGTGACGAGGCATCAGCAAGGGTTCCCTGATAGTCGCCCCTCCGGTCCTTCCCCTCGCCTGTAGCCGCCATGACTGGGGCAGCGGCCCTTGGGCTTTGCCGTGAGCTTCGCACCCAGCCGGTCCAGAACCGGCCACGCACGTCACGGCGGGGACAGGTCGAGCACAGACCTGTAGCTATGTCCCCGGCATCAGCCGACCTCCTCAACAAGCTCACTCAATGCGTGCGACCTCGTGTCGCAAGCAGGTTCAAATCCTGCCCCCGCTACCAAGTAAGTTGCAGGTCAAGGGCCTGATCGCCAGATGGCGGTCAGGTCTTCTTGATCTTTTGTCGGCGGTTCGTCCGCGGGATGAGGCCGCACCAGCCGGGAGCGAGTGGGGGAGACTGGCAGGTAACGGCATCAGGGGCTGATCCGGGAAGCACGTCGGGGTCCGGTGCCCTCTGACTCCGGTTCGGCCGTCGGCGCTGCGCAGCGCACGGCAGCGGTTGTAGCAGGCTGGTTGTTATCCAGCGGATGATGCTGGGCGGATCGTTGTGGCTGGTGGAGCGCTGGAGGACAGCCAGAGGGTGAGTCGGTAGATCAGGTACCCGAAAACGGCTGCGGCGACCGCTGGCGCGGCGACGACGCACATCGTGCCTGCGGCCGTTCCTCCGCCAACGGCACGCTGGTCCCGGGGCCGCGGCGCTGCCGTTGCCAGGTGGCGCCTCCGCTCGGCGGCAACCGCGTTTTGCGGCGCTGCTGAACGTCGCGCCCCGCCACAGCGCATGGAAATGATGCCGGGACCGCTGGGGCACCCTGGACGTAGATCATGTTTCTCGCCGCAGCCGTGGATACCGGCCAGCTCGCGGGGCGTGGCCGGTATCCGCGCCCTATACCCCGTGGTTCAGCGGGTGTGCACTGCGCCTGCTTTGTGCAGGGTCTGGTAGACGGCTCCGGCTAGGTTGGCGAGGTCGTCGTTGCTGGTTGAACTGTTGGCGGCGACCGCGATGAGCAAGCCGGTGCGGGGGAAGTACAAGTGCAGGACCCGGGCGCCGAAGGCCTGGCCTTCGTAGTCCCAGAAGATGCCGGTCTGGCGGGAGAATTGCTGCTGGACGCCGAGCCCGTAGCCGGACGGGTCGGCGAGGGTGGCGCGGCGGATGGGCTTGCCGGTGGCTTCGGACACCAGGGACTCGAGCTGGTGCTGCTGGCGGGCCGGCAGGAGCCGTCCCTGGTAGAGGGCGCGGTCCCAGGTGGTCATGTCGGCCAGTGAGCTGACGATGCCGCCAGCAGCCTGCGCCCAAGTCAGGGCCAGCGGGGGCATGCGCTTACCCAGCAACGACGGTGGCCCGCCGGCGATGTAGAAGTACCCGGCCGGCATCCGGGCGGCGTCGGACGGGGGGCAGGTGTAGGGCGCCAGGCAGGTGGTGTGCAGCCGCAGCGGGGTGATGATCCGCCTGGTGAGCTGGTCGGCGTAGGTGTCGTGGGTGACCTTCTCGATGATCATCTGCGCGAGAATGTAGCCGGTGTTGGTGTAGTGGTAACCCGCTGGCCCTAGGGGGAGGTCGGCGACGTACGACACCAGCCGGGCGGCGGTGAAGCGGGTGTGTTGATTCGCCGCGAATGCGGTGGCGAAGGCGGGCTGGTAGAGGTAGTCGGGGATGCGGCTGGTCATGTCGAGCAGCTGGCGGATGGTGATGTTGCGCCAGGCCGGGTACTGCGGCAGCCATTTTCCGATCGGGTCGCTGATGGACAGCTTGCCTTCGGCTTCGAGCTGGAGCAGGATCACCGCGGTGAAGGCCTTGGTGTTGCTGCCGATCTGCCACAGCGCACTGGCCGACACCGGCGCGCCGCCGTGGTAGTGGGTGGTCCCGGTGGCCAGGCTGATGGCCGGCCTGCTCCCGGGGAAGGTGACCCGCAGCGAGACCGCGGAGATGTGCTCGGCGGTGCGCCGGGCGGTCAGGTACCGGCTCAGGTCACGGTACAGCGCCGTCCGCAGCACGGCACTGCTTGTGCGGGGCGGGGCGGCCGACGCGCTGGCGGCGCCGGCTGTTGCCATCCCGGCCGTGGTGAGCAGGACGCAGGCGGCCGCGGCGGCGGTCAGCTTGTTCCGGATTGGCTTCATGCGCGGGCTGGCGGTTGTCATCTCAGCTCCCTGGAGGGGTGAGCAGCGGGGCGGCTGCGGTGTCCGGCGACGTCGTTGTCGCCGGTGTGCGCGTGGCACCGGTCATCGGGGCCGGATGGGCCGCGGCCTGCCAGATCCGGGCCGCGAGCAGGATCATCGCGACGGCGAACGGCAGCATGTACAGCACGACCTTGGGGCCGATGGCGCCCTGCGCCTCGGCGACTTCCAGGCCGACGGTGAACAAGACCGCCAGCCAGCGCGGCACGGCGCGGCTGCGCCACAACGCATACCCCATGACGACCGGCGCGGCGTATTCGGAGGCGAAGTAGATGTACGCGGCGACCTGAGCCTGCCCGGAACCGAAGCTGGTCACCAGGAACCGGGCGGCCGCTATCTGGGTCATGTGCGCAGAGGCCGCCGCCGCGAGGCTGATCCCGCCCAGGACGTTGAGCATGGCCCCGGCGAAAGCGCCCAGGCCGCCCAGCAGCGCGGCAATCGTGGCGACTACCCAGCCGCGCCCGGTGACCAGCAGGGCGATCGCCGCATACGACACCGCCAGGCCGCCGAGCGCCAGCACCGACAGCGAACCCGACAGGTACAGCTGGGACGAATGGGCCGCCGCGATGGGCAGCAGCTTGAACGCGGTGGCCGTATTGGTGACCACCTGGTCGGTGCCCCTGGGGTCCAGCGCCTCGGCACCGACGTAAAGCGCGGCGGTGACGGGCAGGAAGGCGGCCAGCAACCGCAAGCGTGCCCGGGCAGCGTTATCCATGGGCTCCTCTTCCGCGGTGAGATGGCGGGGCCTCTCACCGCGGAAGAGGAGCCTGCGGATCGTGGTGGCTCGGGCCGGCGGAGCCGGGACAGTGGTGCAGGTCGAAGCGCTCATGTCAGATTCCTTTGGCTGAGCCGGTCAGCTGGCCGGCGTGGTAGTCGGTTCGTTCTGGGTCGGTCGAAGAACGCCTCCTCCAGCGACGGGTTCTTCTCGATGTGCCGGTCTTGGAATGAAGCTTGCGCAGCGGGCCTGAGGCGGCACTGTCGCGACGCTGAGGCGCACGGCCGGGGCGGTCGCGAAGCTGACTGGCCATCGGCAGGGCGACTGGCCGTACGGTGGGATCGTGGAAGTGTGGCTCGGATTCCTGCGGCCGGGAACGGCGTGAGCGACGTCCCGATGAAAGCCACAAGGACAAACCCGGGCGCGCCCGGTACGGAGAATTGCGTGACCGCCACACAACCGGGACGAGGGAACCGCGATGACTGAAGACTCACCCGGCCCGATGGCGGGCACGGCCACCCTGGTCACCGGCGGTACCGGCGGAATCGGCAGAGCCACCGCAGTAGGCCTGGCCGCGCTTGGCGCTCGCGTCGGCATCACCGGCCGGGACACCGCGCGCACCCAGGCAGCCGCCGCGGCGATCGCGCGCGAGTCCGGCAACCCCTGCGTGGACGCCTTCGCCGCCGATATGTCCTCCCAGGCCGAGGTACGCCGGCTCGCTGCCGCGGTCCTCGACGCCTACCCACGACTGGACGTACTGGTCAACAACGTCGGGGGGTTCTGGGCCACCAGGCACGTCACCGCAGAAGGGCTTGAGCGCACCTTCGCCGTGAACCACCTCGCCGGGTTCCTGCTCACCAGCCTGCTCCTGGACCTGCTCAAAGCCAGCGCCCCCGCGAGGATCGTGACCGTCTCCTCTAACTCCCAGGCAACCGGAAAGCTTGACTTCACCGACCTGCAGGGCGAGCGCCACTACTCCGGACAGCAGGCATACAGCCAGTCCAAACTCGCCAACGTCATGTTCACCTACGAACTCGCCCGCCGCCTGGACGGCACCGGCGTCACCGCCACCGTTCTGCACCCCGGCGTGGTACGCACCGCCTTCGCCGCCGAGGACCCGTCACTGCTCGCGAAGGTCATGATCACGGTGTCGCGGCCATTCCTCAAGACACCCGCGCAGGGCGCAGCTACCTCCATCTACCTGGCAACCGCACCCGAGGTCGAAGGTGTCACCGGACAGTATTTCGCCCACCGCAGGCCCAAG
Organism: uncultured Actinomycetes bacterium; assembly: GCA_963829725.1. Classification (GTDB taxonomy): domain Bacteria; phylum Actinomycetota; class Actinomycetes; order Streptosporangiales; family Streptosporangiaceae; genus RYN-230. The sequence continues at coordinate 13,626 of CAWHJW010000014.1, forward strand.
ACCTCGAACAAGGCCTCCTACGACACCACCGCCGCGGCGCGGCTCTGGGACGAAAGCGCTCGCCTGATCTGTTCCGGCCAGGAGCCAAAGGGGTTAGCAGTGCCGCGGCCCGGCCGGGTAATGCGCGCCGCGAAGTGAAGGACCGAAACGCAGCCGAGGCTGCGCTGGAGCCTGAGCCGCCGAAGGCGGCGCACCGGGTCGGATGGGGTTTCATCTCGCTGTACACGCTGGCGTACATGAGCACCTCGCTGCTGTTTCTCGCGCCTCTGCTGGTCACCCTGGCATTGAAGGTGGACTCGCTCGTCGGGATCGGACGGGCACCGGGCAGCCTGGCGCTTGTGGCCGGGACCGGCGCCCTGCTGGCGATGGTCGCTAACCCGTTCTTCGGCAAGCTGAGCGACCGCACCGCATCGCCGCTGGGCATGCGCCGGCCATGGATGATCACCGGGCTGGTGGGCGGCTCCCTCGGCATCTTGATTGTGGCGTTGGCGCCCAGCATCCCGGTCGTCCTCGCCGGATGGTGTGTCGCCCAGCTGTTCTTCAACGCGCTGCTCGCGGCCATGGTGGCGGTGATGCCGGATCAGGTGCCGTCGGTTCAGCGCGGCCTGGTCTCCGGTGTCCTGGGGGTCTGCACGCCCGTCGGGTCGGTGTGCGGCACCTTCGTGGTCAAGCTGTTCACCGGCCATCTGCTCGCCATGTTCCTGGGCCCGTGCGCGGCCGGCGGATTCTTTATCCTCCTGTTCGCGGTCAGCCTGAAAGATCGCCGGCTTGCCAAGGCCGAGAAGCCGGCCTGGTCGCTCCGGGAATTCGCCAGCACCTTCTACGTCAACCCGCGGAAGAACCCGGACTTCGCCTGGGCTTTCGCCAGCCGCTTCATGTTCGTCCTGGCCTACGCGTTCCTGGTCACCTACCAGGCCTACTACCTGCTGGACAAGATCGGCACCGCCAAGGCCGACGTGCCGCAGCAGATATTTCTCGGCACGCTCGCCCAGTCCGCCGTCGTCGTCGCCGCTTCCCTCACCGGCGGGAAGGTCTCCGACCGGACAGGCCGCCGGAAGATCTTCGTCTTCACCGCGTCGATCGTGTACGGCCTGGCGTTGTTCGTGATCGCAATCGCCAGCAACTTCAACGGTTTCCTGGTCGGCATGGCCATCAGCGGACTCGGCTTCGGCGTATACGCGGCCGTCAACCTCGCGCTCGTGGTGGACGTGCTGCCCGGTAGGCGCAACGCCGCCAAGGATCTGGGTGTGTTCAACATCGCCGGCGCTCTTCCCTTTTCGATCGCGCCGGCGATCGCGCCGGCCATCCTGGCGGCCGGCGGCGGCAGCTACGGCGTGCTGTACACGGTGGCCGGACTGTGCGCGATCACCAGCGCTGTCGCGATCCTGCCCGTGCGCCGGGTCCGGTGAGCACCGCATCGGCGCAGCACGGCCATCGGCACGCAACAGGCTGCCAGCGCGGACACGGCCGGGCCCTGCGGGAGGGCCCGGCCGTGTTGCCGTTTCGAGGGTAGACGGCGACGCCGCGCTCGGCGCGCCGACGTGCTGGCGGCGTCCATTGCAGCGGTGATCGGGGAGGGCCTGAAGCCCTTGACGACCAGCCAGACGCCCAGCGACAGCTCCCAGGCTGCCACCGGGATGGTCGCGATCGCCGACCACGCGGCGACGTGCCCGATGCCGCGGAACAGCGTTGCGATGACGGCGCTGATGAGCAGCGGGGCTCCGATGAGTCCGATCACGGGGATGATGCGGGGCACGAGCCGGGACCGGTACATCAAGGAGCCCAGCAGCAGTGCGTTGATGCACGGCATGAGGGTCTGCCCGAGCAGCATACGTCCAGTTGTAGACCGCGACGTGCGACGCGCCGGTGGTGACAAGAGCGGCCGCATTTGCCCCGGCCGCTCCACCCAGGTCCTGCCGCAAGGTCACCAGCGACAGCAGGCTGAGGACGCCGGTGAAGATCATGCTGGCTTCCAGGACGCGCGCGGTGACAAAGCCCAGCGCGACGCCTTCGTTCTGCCGCTTGACCACCGGGTACAGCGTGACGGCGGTGCCGATGCCGGCCAGGGCGACGATCACCTCGAGGAAGCCGCCCACCAGCACGGCGCTGTGGCCGCCGGAGCCGAGGATCCAGTCCCGGTGGTTCTTCACCGGGCCGTAGAGGGCGAGCGTGGGGATCGAGATGAAGGTGATCAGGTAGAAGATGCCCGCCACGAGCGCGGTCTTCCTTGTCGAGGTCATCGGGACTCCTTTCGCCTGCGGCTTCCTTGCTGCGGTTCGGACGGTGGTGGCCATGTCGGTCTCCTGTTCGTGAAACTGCTGTGTTACCGGGTCTCGGCGTCGGGTGCCTGGGGATGGCCGGGTTCGACGAACGTGACCGAGATCAGGGGCAGGCCCAGGTCGCGTGTTTTCTGTAGCAAGCCGTGCAGCGCGGCCTGGTCGGCCACCGGGCCGTGAATGATGGTGGTGCCGTCGCCGCAGCGGGCAATGCTCAGTCCGTCGAACCAGGCGGCCCACCGGCTGTCGAGGTGGCCCTTGAGGCGGATCTCATACCGCTCGGGGCCGCCATGGTGGCCGGCAGGTGTCTGGCTCATGGCGCTTCCTTAGCTGGTACTCGCCTGGCTGGGATCTCCGCCGCCATGCGGGCGTTTCTGGGTCTGATCGGAAGCTATGAGCGAATGTGGTGAGCAGGCATCACCACACCTGGTGATTGATGTGGTGATTCAGCCGGCGGAGGGCGCGGAGGAGGCGTGCGGTGAGCGGGTGCCGTGCCCCCGGCCACCCGGCCCGCGGCTGCGCGACCACCCACGGCTCACCGCCGTGCGCCTGTCGGTGAGCGACGGTCAGGGCCGGAGGTCGCGGTTTCGCGGCAACAGGTCGAGCTCCGTGGCGCGGCGGACTGCTGCCCGGCGGTTGGTCACCGCGAGCTTGGCGTAGATGCTCTTGGTGTGCGTTCGCATCGTGTTCAGGGACACCATGAGCTCGCGGGCGATGGCCGGGCCGTCCAGCTCGGTTCCGAGCAGCCGGAGCACGTCGAGCTCGCGTTCGCTCAGTGGGTCGATCAACGCCAGTGCCGTGCGGCTGCTGGTTTCGGTCGTGCCCACGGCAGCTAGGAGCCGGCGGGCATAGTTCTGCCTGGTCCCCTGTTTCGCGAACGCTCTCAGCAAGGCGACGATAGGTGGGCCCTCATCAGCGAAGGTCCGGACGTAACCTTCCGGCTCGGCCAGCGTCACCGCCCGTCCCAGGGAGGCAAACGCAGCCGGCATGTCCCCTTGCGCGTGGTGAGCGAGCGCCTGCAGCATAACGATCTCAATGACACGTCCCGTTCTCCCCCCTTCTTCGGCCGCGAGCACCAGCCGCTCCAAAAGCCGGATCGCCTCATGCACGGAGCGTTCTGCGCACTCGTCCTGATGCCGTGCCAGGAACAGCCTGGCCAAGGTGATGTGCTCGAACTCGCGCAGGTAACTGAGGTCGTCATCAACTGACAGTCCGTGCTCACGCGCCCAGCCGAGGGCTTCACCGAATCTGCCCTGCCTCACCCAGACCCGTGCCTTCAACGCCGGAACCGGCCGCACATTCGGGAAGAAGTCGCTCACATAGCAGCGCTCCGCCTCGTTGAGCAGGTCAAGCGCGCCAGCCAAGTTCCCCTCAGCCTGCGCCACCCGGGCCATCGCGACCCGCCAGCGATACCGGTTCTGCGACAATCCAATGTGCTCGCCCAGCTCCTGGCTCTTTTGCAGGTGCTGGGTGGCGGTATGCAGATCGTCGCGCTCGTAGTGGATCTCGCTCATCCCGACGTGCATGTCTGCCGTTCCCCGCAGAACCGGACCGCCCTGCTCAGGTGCACGCTGCAATGCCTGCTCGTAGGTGCGCATCGCCTCACCGAGACGACCCTGCGCAAGCCGGATGTCAGCCAGCGCGATCGCGCAGCCGAAGGTATCGGAGACGTACCCGGCCCGGTACAGTCCGGCCATGCATTCTGCATACGCCGAGTGCCCTGCCTCGAGATCCCCGCTCGACCAGGACGCGAGCCCCAAGAACCCCGCTGCCGAAGCACGCCCGAGGTGGTCCTCCTCAGGCGCAAGATCGGACGCCCGCCGGGCGTGCCGCACGGTGCCGGGCACATCGCCCCGAGCCAGGGCCAAGGCGGCACGGTACACCTCAATCACCGCCGGGAGACGGCCGTATTCTTCCTCGTCGACGACGACCATCTCCCCCGAGCGAGGCCGGGGATCCCTGACCGAGATCTGCGGCTGCGTCCAGCCACCGCGCGGCGTCTTGCAGCCGCTCCTCGACTCCTTCGATCTCGCCGGTAATCAGCAAGGCCCCGGCAAACGTAGCGCTGAGCACCGGCCTGACGCGGACCACCTCGTCGGGCAGCACCTCGAGCCAGCCGACGCACCGTGGCCTCCTGCCTGGTCCTGCGCATGGCCGGGATCGCCAGCTCGGCCAGGTCCGCCGCTCGCCCGAAATCTCCGGCGGCCAGCGCGTGGCGGATGGCCAGGGACTGCTCGCCGTTCTGCTCGTACCATGCGCTCGCCCGCCGGTGCAGGTCCGGCACCTGGCCGGGCTGCTCGTCGAGCAGGCGCGCCTGCAGCACGTCAGCAAACAGGTGGTGGTAGCGATACCAGCGGCGGCGGTCATCGAGCGGGACCAAGAACAGGTTCCCCCGGTCCAGCGCCTCCAGCATGCCCTTGCCACCGCCCTGCCCGGTGACCGCGTCGCACAGCGAGCCGCTCAGCCGGCCCAGGATGGAGGTCTGCAGCAAGAAGGCCTGGACACGGCCGGACTGCCGCGCCAGCACCTCCTCGGCCAGGTAGTCGACGACGTACCGATCATCCCCGGCGAAGCCGGCAATGAAGCCGGCCACGTCGTCGCGCCCCTGCATCGACAGCGCCGCCAGCTGGAGCGCGGCGATCCAGCCCTCGGTGCGGGCCTCCAGCACGGCCACGTCCCGGGCCGTCAGCTGCAGGCCCATCATCCCGTTGAGGTACGCCGCCGCCTCATCAGCGGTGAAACGCAGCTCGGCCGCGCGGATCTCGGCCAGCTCGCCGCGCGCCCGCAACCGCGGCCAGCGGCAACGCGGGATCGGCGCGGCTGGCGATCACCACGTGGAGCTGCGAAGGCAGATGATCGAGCAGGAACGCCATCCCGTCCTGCACATCGCGCGCGTCGATGACATGGTAGTCATCGAGCACCAGCACGATATCGGCGGTGATGGCGCCCAGATCGTTGAGCAGAACGGTAAGCACCGTCTCGATCGGGGGCGGCTGGGGCGCCTGCAGAAGGGCCAGCGCACCCTCGCCTACCCCGGATGCCACCGCCCGCAGCGCGGCGATCACATAGGCCCAGAACGATGCGGGATCGTTGTCGCCCCGATCGAGTGACAGCCACGCGGCCAGCCGCTCACCGGCCGGCGCCGCCGGTCCTGCCGCCAGCCACTCGGTGAGCAGCGTCGTCTTGCCGAAACCAGCAGGCGCGGAGACGAGCATCAACTTCGACGCGGCCCCGCGGTCCAGCCGCTCGCTCAGCCGCGGACGCGGCACCTGACCACGCCGCAGCTGCGGCACATAGAACTTCGTCTCGAGCAGGGCCGTTGGTGTCCAGAGAATCTCCTCCCGCCGCGGCTGGGCCAGCTCGGCCTCCCGCCGCGGCTGGGCCAGCTCGGCCTCGCGCCGCGGCTGGGCCAGCTCGGCCTCGCGGCCGGCCAAGCCGCTCACCTGTTCCCTCAGATTGCCGGTCACCGCGAGCGGAACCGCCGCCTGAGCCAGAGACGGCCTAGCTGCGGCAAGCGACGGATCCTGGGCCAGGATGCGGGCCTGAAGTTTGCGCAGCGCCGGACCCGGATCGATTCCCAGCTCATCCACCAGGCGGTCACGGATCGCGGTATAGGCCCGCAACGCCTCCGCCTGGCGGCCGGACCGGTACAGGGAAACGATCAGCAGTTCCCACAGGCGCTCGCGGAGCGGGTGCTGTCGGCACGCGACCTCCAGCTCGCCGGCCAGGTCGGCATGCCGCCCCAGATCCAGGTCCGCTGCGGCGCGGGCCTCGACCGCCACCAGGGCCAGCTCGTCCAGATGAGCCCGCTCGGCGTCGGCGAAGCCCGCATAGGCGAACTCGGCCAGCGGCTCGCCGCGCCGCAGGCCAAGCGCCTCACCCAGGGCAGCTGACGCCAGCGCCGCCTCGCCCTCCTCGCACAGGCGGCGCCCCTTCGCCACCAGCTGCTCGAAGCGGATGACATCGACGTCCCCGGAACCGATGGTGAGGGCATAGCCGGCTTCGGTGGTGACGATCGCCGCTGGCCCAAAAACTCGGCGCAGCTGGCCGATCTGGGCCTGCAGCGCGTTGGCCGGGTTCGCCGCCTGCCCGTCGCCCCACAGCACGTCGATCAGGCAGTCGGCACTGACCGGCTCGCCGCGGTGCAGCGCCAGCAAAGCCAGCAGGGCCCGCTGTTTGGTACCCCGGACCGGCACCGCAATGCCGTCCTGCACCGCTTCGAGCTCGCCGAACAGCCGCACCTCCACCACCCCACCGTACGGCCTTTCACCACGCCGGCCTCAGCCACGGCAGCGCCACCTCAGATCGCCCGGGCCGCGTGCCAGTCATGCAGCCAATCCCAGACGAGCGCCCCAGTCACTACGACCAGCTGGCCGGAACCAGGCCGACAGCTGAGGCCGCGGTCGCGTGGTCACCGCAAGCCAGCACGCGGCGAGTGGCACCGGCCGCTAAACGTCATGTTCACCTACGAACTCGCCCGCCGCCTGGAAGCTACGGGCGTCACCGCCACCGTCCTGCACCCCGCCGTGCTCAGCTTCACGGGCTAGCTGCCGCTGGCGCTCCTGGGTGAGGACAGGTATCCGGGCTCGCCAGGTGGTGTGGTTCGGCTTCGGATCTGTGTTCTCGCTGGATGTCGTCGCGGTGGCGGTAGATTGGCCGTATGGAAGGCCTTGACCGCATCACCATCGAGCCCGGCAAGATGGGTGGCCAGCCGTGCATCCGGGGGCATCGTTTCACGGTGGAGCATCTGCTCAGCCTGGTAGGCGCGGGCTGGACCCTGGAGCAGATCCAGGAGGATTTTCCGTTCATCGAGGCTGCTGATATCCAGCAGGCCATCTCCTATGCCGCCTTCTCTGTGCGTGAATACCATTTGCCCATCACCCGGCCCGCATGAGGTTCCTGCTGGATGAGAACGTCTCATACCGGGTCGCGTCGCACCTGAAGGCAGCCGGCCACGATGCCGCGCATGTCGGCGAGATAGGCCTGACAAGCACCGACGACCTGGTGATCCTGGCGAGGGCTCGCGATGAGGGCCGGGTGCTTGTCTCGGGCGATCACGATTTCGTCCAGATGCTCTTCGCTTCCGGCGCTACCCGCCCATCGCTCGTGCTGGTGCATGAGGTGGAAGCCATGCCCTCGGCGGAGCTGGCGGCATTACTGCTCGCTGCGTTGTCCGCTGGCCTGGTTGAACTGTTCTCCGCCGGCGCGATCGCCACGATCACACGGGACCGGGCGCGGGTCCGGCCACTCCCACTGCGCCCCTGACGCTCACGCATGAGCCTCGGCTAGCTCGGCTGCTGGTGTGGCCGGGAGAAGCGAACCGGGCGCAGAATGTCCGGTTATGCGTGTTTTTTGTCTCGGGTCCCTTCCAGGGCTAGAGCGGAGGCTAAAGGGTTTCGGCCACACAGCGGATCAGTTCGTTTGCCAGGCCGTGCCGCCCGGCCACGCCGCGGCAGCGCGGTTGGCCAGGCTCAGGGGCGTGCCTATGGTCGTGGCTACAATCGGGATTGTGCTGCGGTCGGCGGTGCAGACGCATCGGGGCGGGCGGCATTGGTTGGTGTGGAAAGAAGCTGGCCGCTGTGTGGTCGGAGCTGCGGGATCGCGGACGTCGGTACCGAGGACGACTTCTTCGAGCTCGGCGGTGACTTCATGCGTGCTGTGGCCGTGGTTGGCCGGCGCGGCTCGAAGGTCTGGAGGTCACCGTCTGGGGGAACTGTTCCGGACGTCGGCGATCGCCGTTCTGGCTGACCGCAGGGCACCCGCACATGCAGATCAGGGAGCGGACTCGGTCTCGCGTCCGGAGGACGAGTCGGGCTTCCGCTCGGATCGAGAGCGGGATTCAGCCGGTTCTGGCCAACTCGGGGACGAACCGGGCGGCATCAATGGTGCCGACCTCGGTGACGAGGTCGGATCCGGGCCTGGCCTGGTAGCCCTTAATTGCGATGATCTTGCCGCCCTGCGTGAAGCTGACCGTGTCGCTGCCCTTGGTAACGTTGACGACGCCGGGTGCTCGCTCCTGCTCCAGACGGTAGAGCGCTGGGTTGATGAACCCGAGCCTGGTGTGCGCGTACTGGTCGGCGAGCGCGACGATCCCGGCGAACTCCGGTGTCGCTGCGCTGGTGCCGGCGGTCGGGAGCCACTTTCGGCCGGCCCGGAGAACGATTCGAAAGCGATGACGGCGCCGCTGAGCGAGTCGCTCATGGACACGTCCGGGACGCCGCAGTGGTTCCCGGTCACGCCCGGGCTTACGTGGGGATCATCGCTCCTCCAGGCGTAGTGAGAGTTGACCAGGATGAAGCGAGCTGGGACGGCATGCAAGCATTGCCGCGCATTTCACCTGCCCGCCGGTTGAGTCCGCGGGTACCAGATCGCGGAGAAGCGTCAGCCGCGTGCTATTGATTGCATCCTGAGGTGCAATCTAGGTACAATGAGCGCATGTCTACTTCGACGGTCGGGTTCGCGGTGGCGGATGAGGACCAGGAGCGGCTGGCTCGCCTGGTGGAGCATTTCGGGCACGGGAACCGGTCGGCGTACCTGCGGGCGACACTGCCGGTGATGGAGTCACTGGCCAGGGCGGAGCGACTGCGGGAGCTCCAGGCCCGTAACGCCGAGCGGGCCGCAGCGTCGGGTCAGGATTATGAGTTGCTGCTGGCGGATATCCGCCGGGCCTACAAGGGCGGGACGCCGGCACAGTGAGCGTGCCCGGGCCGGCGGCGGTGCCGGTCGTGTTCGACGTGAACGTGCTCGTCCTGGCGGTGGCTGTCGGGGAGTCCCCGTTCCGGAGCTGGCCGTCACCTCCACCGACTTCAGGGAACCCGAGTGCGGACTGCCTGGGCGTGGTCAATGATGCTGCGGAGTTCGCGCTGTGGCTCTCGCCGCACATCCTGGCCAACACCGGCCGGGTGCTCGCCACGGTGCTGAAGACCCCGGATGACGAGGTCGATGACTATCTGCGGGCGCTGGTCGAGATGGCCGACGCGTCTGGCGGCGGCCTCACCGACCCGCCGCAGACCGTCGGGGACTGTCCGGACTGGGAGGACAACCGGATCCTTGACCTAGCGGCGGCGGTGGGCGCGTTCCTGATCGTCTCCGCCGATGCGGATCTCACGAGCATGTCGCCCTGGCAGGGCCGTCCGATCATCGAGCCGCCGCAGTTCGCCTCGATGGTCGACGCCTCCCGCCGGGCACGCAGACGGCGTCGCTGAGGAGTGCCACCTGCTTACGGTCACTGCCGGACAGGGTTAAACGGTGCTCCTCTGTCCTCATAACCCAGAGGTCGCCGGGTAGCCCCGGCACGTTGCCGTGCCGGGGCCCCCTCAGGACCACGCATGCACGTTCCCGCGCACGCGGCCCAAGCAAGCCACTCGGGCGGTTCAGGTTGTCTGCTGCATCACGGTGTTTCCGGCCCGCCGGGGCGGTTGCCTGCTCCGGTGGCAGGTGGCGTGCACGAGGTGCGTTCGCTTGTTTCGTGCGGCCGTGGGCGTGTCGTGGTGGACCAGGTAGTCCGCCACGATCGCCTTCTTGGTAACCCACAGGAACCAGCGTTCCCAGCCCTCAGGGGTCTGGGGTGGCTGGTCGGGGGTTATCAGGTTTTCCCCGCATAGGCTGCACCGGCCGTCCTGCCTGGACAGCAGGCGCACGGTGTAGTTATCCAGCGGGGGTTTTACCTTGCGTCGGCGTTGCGCCCAGTACCCGGCCAGTGCGGGGTCATCGGGTGATGCCGTGCCTTTGACCAGGGTGTGCCGCACGATCTCGGTCCAGGCCGGTTTCGGCAGGTAGGCGCCGGTAACCCGGTCGCCGAAAACCCACCGGTCGTTCCTGAACTTGTCGAACTTCCGATAATACTGGCCGACGATCCAGCGTTTCGGCTTGTTCGGGTGGCTCCAGCACGCCCACTTGTAGGTGAGCTTCCACAGGTATTCGGTCAGGGCACGGAACACCCTGGACGACACCACCGTCCGGTAGTAGGAAATCCAGCCCCGCACTATCGGGACTATCTTCGCCAGTACCGCTGCGACGCTGGCCCCGCGAAATGCGCGGAACTCCTTAGCAAGCCGTTTCCGGAACCTCTTGATGGCGTCGGCGCCCGGCTTGATGAGCAGCTTGCCGTTGGGGTGGCGGCGCAGGTCAAAACCCAGGAAACCGAACCCCTCAGACAGGTGAACGATCCTAGTCTTGGCCTCGTTGAACGCCAGCCCCCTCGGCTCCAGCCACTCGGCAAGCCGTGCCCTGACCTGCTCGGCCTGCTGCCTGGAATGACAGCACACGACCAGGTCATCGGCATATCTAGTCAGCGCCGGGCAGCCGTCCCTTACCTCACCGGCATGACTGCCGGTCTTGTAGCGGACGCCTGCGGCCTCCTCCAGCCCGTGCAATGCGATATTCAACAGCAAAGGTGATATAACGCCGCCTTGTGGAGTTCCCTCCCCGGTTGGCGCGAACCCTTTCCCGGCCTCGAAGACACCCGCTTTCAGCCACCCGGCGATCATTCCCATCGCGGGAAACCCGCCGATCATCTGGAGCAGGTAGTCGTGGCTGATCTTGTCAAACGCGGCCGCTAAGTCGGCGTCCAGTATCCACACCCTCTTGCCTTTCCCGTGCAGGGTGCGGAAAAGCGACTCGATCGCGTCGTGGCAGCCGCGGCCCGGCCGGAACCCGTAGGAGCGGGGCTCGAACCGGGCCTCCCACTCGGGTTCCAGCGCGTTGCGGACCCGTGCCTGGTGGCATCTGTCCGCAAGAACCGGAATTCCGAGCGGCCGCATTTTGGTCTTGTCACTGGCTTTCGGCACATGCACCCGCCGGACCGGGGAAGGCTTGTGCGAGCCGATGGTGGCGTGCACGTGCACCGCCATCTCGGCCCGTGCCTGGCTGGTCAGCGCGACCAGCCCGTCGATTCCCGCTGTCCGGCGGCCCGTGTTGCGCTGCGTCACCTGCCGCACGCTGACAAGCGTGTTGCTCCAGCTCCGCAGCATCAGCTTCTGCAGGCTCCTGGCCTGCGGCCAGTCGCCGTCCTGCACCGCCTTGAAGACCCTGCCGCGCAGCCGCCGTACCTGCTCCTCATGGCGGCGCCAGTCCGCAGCTTCCCAGGCGTCACCATCAAACGGAGGCAGGCCCTCAGGTCCGTTCACCGAGGTGTCTAACTTGCCCATAGGTTCCGGCATTTCCGCTCGCTTCGCTTCAAAGGCTCACCTGCTCACGTCAGCGCCCTTACGGGCACGGGCACGCTGGCCCGTTATCCGGCCAGTTATACAGACGCCATCCGGGAGGAGACCCGGTCCTGCGGCACCCGCTTTCCTGCTGCCTTTCAGCCACCGGCATTCGCTTCCTGAGCACCCTGTCCCGCCACGGGATTCCGCCCCCCTTACGGTCGGCCTACCGCACCGCCTGCGCATACCCGCGCCTGAGATGCGGACCCTGGCGAGGTTTCCACGTTCCGCACGCATGAGACCCGGACCGGGCCGGGCGCCCTCTGTACCCCGGGGACAGCGGTGCTCACTGGCCGTCACCAGCTCTTCGGCCGCCGCCTGCCGCCTCTCAGCGGCCGGTCCCTGCCATCCCGGCACAACAGCCCAGCCCGGGATGTATTCGTGACGAGGCATCAGCAAGGGTTCCCTGATAGTCGCCCCTCCGGTCCTTCCCCTCGCCTGTAGCCGCCATGACTGGGGCAGCGGCCCTTGGGCTTTGCCGTGAGCTTCGCACCCAGCCGGTCCAGAACCGGCCACGCACGTCACGGCGGGGACAGGTCGAGCACAGACCTGTAGCTATGTCCCCGGCATCAGCCGACCTCCTCAACAAGCTCACTCAATGCGTGCGACCTCGTGTCGCAAGCAGGTTCAAATCCTGCCCCCGCTACCAAGTAAGTGCAGGTCAGGGGCCTGATCGCCGAGAGGCGGTCAGGCCTTTTTGATCATCCGTTGGCGGCTCGTTGGCGGGATGGGACCTGGGAGTCCGGCATGCTGTGCCGGAGATCGACAGCAAACGGCATCGTTGGCTGGTGTGGAAGGGCGGCCCGCCGCAGCTGATCAAGGTGAGGGCCCGGACTAGTCGTGGGCCGGCACGGCTGCGGTCGGCGGGCAGGGGCTGCATGATGGAGGTCATGACAGGGAGCGACGGCGCGGCGCTGTCCGGTGAGGCCTGCTGGCGGCCTGCGGGGGGAGTGGCACCTGCTGCGGGCCAGGCGTGACGGGCGCAGCGGACCCATCCCGCGATCTTGTGGCTAGGCCCGGTCTATGGCGTGATGGAGCAGACCGCTGCGGGCTGGCGGATGAACCGCATGAGCTGCTCCTCCACGCCGCAGGAAGCCCGGGATAGCCTGGGGATAGCCTCGGCTACCAGTTGCAGACTCTGGCGCGCAGGCGGTCGACTGCCCCGGCGGCGCGGGAGGAGTTCTGGACCGCGTCAGCGGTGCTGGAGACCGAGCGCCGCGACGAGATGGTCGCGGCGGGCCGCCGGTTCCGGGTGGTGCGCGCCGACCAGTTCTGCCGCTACAGCGGCCTGGCCGGCCCCGAACCGCCCCCCTCCGCCGATACCGATAGTGAGTCCGGCCCCGCGGACCGGCCGGGGAAGGACTTGCCGACGGGCGGCCTGCTCGGTCAGGGCAAGTTGCCGGGGAGGGCACTGCTGGGTGAGCGGTGGGAAGTCGTGCCGGAAGGCCCGATGGTTCCGCCCGCGGTGACCCGGGACGCTCGGCAGGCACTCGTCACTCACCCAGAGATCGTGATGCTGCCCGGGCGTTTCGCTGTCGCCGAGAACACGGGGCAGGCCTGGCCGCTTGTGTCTGGCCCGGTGGCCTCACCGCGGAAAGCACGTCTGACGCTGGCCACCTACTTCACCACCATGGACCCGGCCAGGCTCCAGTACTCGTCACAGGAATTAGCCGCCTACCAGGACGCGGCGCGACGGCGCGACTGCTGGAGCGAGAACGGCGCAGTCAGCTGACTGTCGCTGGGCGCCGGTTCCGGATCATCCGGGTCGAAACAGCAGTGTGGTCCGGCCTGGACGGCCCGGAACCACCCCGCCCATCCGATCATGACCCCGACCCGCCCTTGACCGGGAAACGGCCGAGCTTCGCACCCGGGACCTCATCGACGAATGAGTAGGGGCAGCCATAAGCATCCCCGCGCCAACGATAACGAATACCACCACAGCAGGTGAGCGAACCGAATCGGTCACTCCCCAGCCCGGGGCCGCATACCGATTATTTCGGCCTAATGTTGCCCCGGGGGCGGTGCGCTGTGTGCGCAGATCGTCCCGATATGGATCGCTATCATCTTGCCTTCTGTGCGATCTGCCCGTCAGGGCGATATGAATCCTGCTCGAATCTAATCTAAAGGATGATGCCAGGCTAATACCTGAGTATCTCTTCGGGTAGAGGTGCGGCCCGCGCTGGCCTAACTACGGGCTCGCTACGATGCGCCAGCGGAGGACCGGGCTCGTGGCCGCCCCGGCCTGGATCGGGTGGTAGGACCAGGTGGTGCCCGCCCAGTTCACCAGGTGCTGCACCCAGGACGGCGAACTGGACGCCGTCAGCTCGATCACCTGCGAGGGGCAGGCCCGCGGCCATCCCCGGCTGCGCCTGGAGCACCCCGTCCAGCAGCCACAGCAGCACGAACCCGATCCGCAGCACCCGCCGCCCGGCCGACTCGGGCACCGCCTCGCGGACCGAGGCTGCGGCAGGACGGCGGATGGCCACCAGGCGATCGACAGCACCACGAAGATCACCGCGATGATCAGTCCCTGGTCCAGCAGCGCCGCGCGGAACGCGGCGACCACCGTGGGATCATCGACGTTCAGGCCGCTATTCATCCAGGGCGTGGCGTACAGGCACCTCCAGGGGGCTCAGGGCCGCCGGACCGCGCGCTCCGGTGATGCCAACGTAAGGCGGGGTACCGGCGAACGCCGCGGAACATGACGACGCGTCATCCTCCGCAGCGCCCTGCCCGTACCCCAGAGCCGGTGCGGCCAGCGTACTACTACAAGCTGTCGTACATGATGCCGCAGGCGGGCGCGGCCCCTGGACCTGGTACGCCGGCCGACGTCACCGGCCGGTCAGCGAGGGCGGCCTGACTACTCCCATCGTGTTGCCCGGGGGCCGCAGGCCGCGCGCCGACAGCTGGGCTAGATCATGATCAACAGCATGAGCGCCATGGTGACGCCTATCGTAATCCGGCATCCGATGGTGACCCACGGGGCGAGCACTCCGGTACCGCCTCCCTGCGCGCCGACGCCGGCGGGCGGCACCCGGCTGGCCGCGGCCATGCCCTCGTCGCCGGTCCCTGAGGCGGCACCCAGGCCGGAGGCGGCGGCACCCGGCTGTACCGCGGCCGTGGTGGCACCGGCCAGCACCGCGACCCGGGCGGTCGCCAGGCTGTAGTGCCCGCTGGGGCCGGGGCCGGAGAGCTGGTCCAGGTCCCAGGTGCTGTAGCCGATCAGCAGCAGCGCGAAGACGAACGCCAAGGCCGGCAGCTCCAGGCTTCCCAGGCCGCTCATCCCCGGTCCGCCGGCGGCCCTGGCCACGGCGAGGACGATGTACAGCATGGCGGTGGCGTGGATCAGGTGCGGGGCGCAGTGCCCGCCCGCCAGCGCGCGGAGGCCACTGACCCGGGCGTCAAGGACCACCCGGGAGGCGAACCAGACCGCCAGCACGCCGAAGATGACCGCCCACGCAACGTCCGGCAGGGTCGTCAGGCTCGCGGTCAGCATGCCCGCCATCCCGAGGGCCATCAGCATCTGCGCGACGTCAACGTCGGCCAAGGCGGCCCGCCGTCCCCCCTGCCGCCAGGGCCGCGCCACGGCCAGGCGGGTCGCGCTCAGCGCTACGACCGCGAGCATGACCGCCGCGAAGATGTCCAGGAGCCAGGCCGGGATCATGACGCGGCCATCCGTTCGCCAGTCCCGGCCGGTGCGGTGCGCACCGGGGCCGGGACCGGGGCCCGGGCCGGCCAGTAGGCGAGCGCCAGGAGGGCGAGCAGCGGCCCGGAGTTGGGGTCGGTGCCCCCGCCGGTCATGATGGTCCCGAAGTCCTGGCCGAACACCCAGATCACCGCGGCCACCACGATGGCCAGGACCAAGGTGGCGCGGGCCGCCTGCCGCGGTAGGTACGCTCCGGCCGCGACGGTCACCAGCACGGCCGCCAGCACGGCCGAGGCGGCCAGGCCCTGATGGGCGACGAGCGCGGCGGCGCTCTTGTCGAGGGCGGCCAGCCAGCCGGGCTCGCCGTCTGTCATCCCCGCGATCATGTCGTGCAGCGCCTGCGGCGCCCGGTTCCCGGGCAGCAGCGCGAAGTAGGCCAGGCTGAGCCACAGCACGAGCCACAGCGCCCGCGCGGCCGGGACCCCCACGGCACGCGCCGCGGTGAACAGCGCCGGCGTCCCGCGGTCGGCCGGCCACAGCAGCACCGCCAGCAGCGCGTAGATGATCACCGCGCCCGGGGCGCCGTTGACCGGGCTCGCGCTCCCGGTCAGCACCATTCCCAGTCCTTCGGCGAACCACCACACGCCGACTGCCCACGCGATCGAGCCGGCCAGCGCCAGCCGCAGCGTCGGCCGCCAGGCGATCCCGATCCCCAGCAGCAGCTGGACCGTGGCGAACATCGCGTTCAGCAGCACGGCATGATGCTCGACGAAGGTGGCGTCCCAGGTGATCGGGGCGGCGATGACGCCCGGGTTGCCGGAGGCCGTCCCGGCCAGCATCTGGCTGAACGCCTTGGAGAACATGAAGGACTGGTACTGCAGCACGCCGTCGAGCAGCCACATCCCGGCCAGTGTCAGCTGCAGCAGCCGCCTGGCATCTGGCGCCCCGCGGGCCGCCGCGGCTCTGGGGTCCAGCCAGCCCGGCCATGCGGGACGGACTCCCGCCGCGGCGATTTCGCTCATCCGGATCTCCTCGCTCACCCGCCCGGGCACATACCCGGACGAAGCCATCCACCGAGAACCCGGGCCGCGGGAGTGGGCCACCCTCTAACCACCCTGGGATGCCCAGATAAAATCCTAAAGTCTGGCATTCACCAGTCCAAGGGGCCAACTAGATATATGTCCGTTTATTCCTTTACATTGACAGTTGCGCGTAAGTTCCCCGAAGCTGTCAGGCTGAATGGCGTGCCTCTTGGATCATTGAGCCGGGCGCGGCGGCCAGGTTGCTTCCGGGCTTCCGGCAGATGGCGCAGTCGCCTCATGATCAGTTCCTATTTAAGCATCCACGGCAATCAATTGTCACGCCGTTCTCGCCGGTTTCTTTCTCCCCGGCTTGCTGAGGGCGCACCAAGACGTCATCGGGGCTTGCTTGAATACCATGCGGACCGGGGCGCCGCCTGCGACCGGGGCGAACCCGGCACTTCAGCTAGCCAGATCCCGCGAAGACGGGAAATCCGGGGTAAACCAGGGGAAGGTATGAAAAGAACTCCGTCAGGGTATTAGCGCCGATTTAATGACAGTCGGCGGCCGGCGCCGAGCGGCCCAGGGGGGCCCAGGGGTAACCAGTCATCCCTGAAGGAGCGGGGCCGCGTCAACGGGGGTTATGCGGGGGTCTGGCGGCTTGAGTGGGCGTGCGTAACTGGCGGTCTCCTGTTTCCCTGTAGGTGCCAATGTCCGTGGCGGCCGGCCGGGGCAGGTCAGGGACCGGGCGGAGCCCGGCCGCCAGGGGCGGCGCCGGAGGCGTCCTTGAGGTGACCGGCCGGCCGCCCGATGATGTGGCGGCGGGAAACGGGAGCCGGGGGCGATGCGGGGATATTCGGTTGTGTCAGGTCGTCCCAGGTACCGGGGTCATCCGGTGCGGGCAGTGCCGCTGGCTGCATTCATCCCTTCGCGTATCCCCGGCCGGGGCCGGGAGGCATGGGGCGGATCCACGTCAGAGGTGGTCAGGCGGGGTCAATCAGGATGGGCGCCCGCCCGCCTGGCGGCGGGGGAGCAGACTAGTTTGCGGCCTCGCGCCTGGCAGAGGGCAGAATGTTTGGCGACCTCGCGCCCGTGCCGGTGGGGTGTTCATGCGGCCTGCGCCGTCTGGGTGGCAGGCGGCCCGGCGGGTGGCTGCGGCAGGCAGCGGATCTGGCCGTCGCGCATCCCGTAGAAGACCAGGGTGAGCAGCCGCCGGGCGGCGGCGACCTTGGCGATGTTCTTTGCTTCCTTCCCGCGGCGGGCGATGATCCCGTCCTTGACCGCGCCGATCACGCAGTCGCGGGGGATGCGCTGGATGGCCTCGATCAGCGCCCAGCGCAGCAGCCGCGACCCCTGCTTGGTGACATGCCCGCGGGTCACCTTGACATCGGACTCGCGGTGCTTCGGGGTCAGCCCGGCCCAGCAGCACAGCTGGGCGGCGTTCCGGAACCGGGTGACGTCGCCGATCTCGGCGATGATCACCGCGGCGAGCACGGGGCCGATGCCGGGCAGCTGCTGGATGACCTGGTAGCCGCGGTCACCGGCCAGCAGGCTGGCGATCACCTCACCCAGCATGGTGATCTCGGTCGTGAGCTCCCCGGCCAGGTGCCGCAGCGAGGTCACCTTCCCGCCGTACGGCTGCGGCAGGGCCAGCCCGTCCAGCCACGCCGACCCGGCCTTGCCGAAGATGTCAGTGCAGGTCACCGTGACGCCGAGCTTGGCCAGCACGCCGTGGACCTGGTCTTTGCAGCTGGTCCGCAGCCGCACCAGCTTGATCCTTTATGCCGAGTCCCGGATTATGCCGAGGCCGGTTCGGGCGGCCTGGGGACTGGCGGTGGCCGGGGTGAAAACCTCGGCATAATCCGGTGGGCTGGGTGGAGTCTCTTCTTTCCGCAACGAGAGGAGAGACTCGTGAGCAGTTCAGGACGTGGCCATGTGGCTGGGCCGCTGGCCCCGTATGCCGAGGGGTTCCGGCAGCATCTGCTGGGCCAGGGTTATAGCTGGGGCTCGGCGGCGCATCAGATCCACTTGATGGCGCATCTGAGCCGCTGGCTTGAGGCGCGGGGACTGCGGCCGGCAGCGCTGGATGAGCACCTGACCGGGCGGTTCCTTGCCGCGCGGCGCGCTGATGGTTATGCGGCACTGCGGTCAGCGAGGGCACTGGTTCCGCTGCTGTCTTACCTTCGCGGCGTGGGTGCGGTGCTGCCGCCGCGGATGCCTGCGCCGCGGACGCCGGCTGACCTGCTGGCCGCGCGGTTCGGGGAGTACCTGGCCCGGGAGCGGGGCCTGGCCGGGGAAAGTATCCGCAGTTACACGGGAGTGGCCCGCCGCTTCCTGGCGGAGGCGGCCGCGGGTGATGGCAGCGGCGCGGAGGGCCTGACCGCGGCGGGCGTGGCGGGATTCGTCCGCCGCGAGTGCGCCCGCCGCGGCGTCGCGTCGGCGAAGGCAACGGTGACGGGCCTGCGGGCACTGCTGCGGTTCCTTTACCTGGACGGGCAGGTCAGCGTGCCGCTGACCGGCGCGGTGCCGCCGGCGGCGTGCTGGCAGCTCGCGGCGCTGCCCCGGGCCGTCAGCCCGGCCGGGGTGGCCCGGCTGATGGACAGCTGCGACCAGGACAGTGCCGCAGGCCGCCGGGACTTCGCGATCTTGGTGCTGCTGGCGCGGCTGGGCCTGCGGGCCGGGGAGGTCGCCGGCCTGGACCTGAGCGACATCGGCTGGCGGCAGGGCGAGATCGTCGTGCGCGGCAAGGGCAGCCGCCGCGACATCCTGCCGCTGCCGGCCGACGCCGGCGAGGCGGTGGCCGGCTGGCTGGCCAGTGGCCGGCCGCGGGATGCCGCCTGCCCGGCGGTGTTCGTGCGGCTGCGCGCGCCGCACGGCCGGCTCGTCTCCACCAGCGTGTCGTATGTTGTCCGCCGGGCCTGCGCACGGGCCGGCGTCACCACGGCCGGGGCGCACCGGCTGCGGCACTCCGCGGCGGCCGGCATGCTGGCGGCCGGCGGGAATCTGGCCGAGATCGGGCAGGTCCTGCGGCACGCCCAGCCCGGCACGACCGCGATCTACGCCAAGTCCGACGTGCTCGCGCTGTCGCCGCTGGCACGGCCCTGGCCGGGAGGACCGCGATGAGCCAGCTCAGCAGTCACCTCGAGGACTACCTGGCGATGCGGCGGGCGCTGGGCTTCAAGCTGGCGAAGGAGAGCCGGCTTTTGCGGGATCTCGCTGCCTTCGCCGAAGCCGCCGATGTCAGCACGGTCACCACCGACGTCGCGGTCGCGTGGGCGATCCTGCCGCAGAACGCAACCCCGGTATGGGCAGCGCAGCGGCTGAGCATGGTCCGCGGCTTCGCCCGCTACCTGCAGGCCTTCGACCCCGCAGCGCAGATCCCGCCCGCCGGGCTGCTGCCGGCCCGGACCCGCCGCGTCACGCCCTACATCTACTCCGGCGCCGAAATCGCCGCGCTGATGACCGCCGCCCGCAAGCTGCGCAACCCGCTGAAGGCAGCGACATTCGAGACCCTGATCGGGCTGCTGTCGGTCACGGGCCTGCGCGGAAGCGAGGCGATGACGCTCGACGATAGTGACATCGACGCCGGTCCCGGGCTGCTGACCGTCCGCGCCACCAAGTTCCGGAAGTCACGGCAGCTGCCGCTGCAGGTGAGCACGCTAGCGGCGCTCGCCGGCTACCAGGCCCTGCGTGATCAGCTGTGCCCGGCGCCAGCGACGGGCAGCCTGCTGGTGTCTGCGACCGGGGCGCGGCTATGCCAGGCCACCGTGCAGCCGGCCTTCCGCGGCCTGCTGCGCCAGGCCGGGATCGGCCGGGACTCGCCGCGGCCCCGCGCCACCATTCACGGCCTGCGTCATTAGGCGGACGGCGGGGTTATGTGCCCTGCCGGGGTGTTTCTGCTGGTGGGGGCCGTGCTGGTGGTGTTTTCGGGCGCATAATCCCGGCGGTCGGGGTCACCGTGCCAACGATTCGAGCCAGCTCATCAAGGACGTGTCCAGGGTCCAGTCGGGCAAGACGTCTGGGGTGAGTGGCTCGTAGGCTTGCTCGATCGCTTTGCGTTTGGTTTCCGCGTCTGCGCGGGCGTAGATCTCTGTGGTGGACACATCGGCGTGGCCGGGCAGGTCGCGGATGTAGATCAGGTTGACGCCGGCCTGGATCAGGTGCATCGCCCGGCTGCGCCGCAGGGTGTGGGGCGTGACCGGCAGTCCGGGAGCCCAGCCGGGGTCGCGCGCCCGGACGGCCCGCACGTGGCGGGCCAGGAGTTTGGCGACTCCGGACCGGGTCAGCCTGGAGTGGTTCGGTCCGTGGAACAGCGGGTCTGCGTCGGTGCCGAGGCCGGGGTGCGGGTCGCGGTGTTCGAGGTAGCCGGTGATGAGCCGGGCGGTCTGGTCCATCACGGGCACGTACCGGATTTTGGATCCCTTCCCGCGGATCGCCGCCGTCATCGGTTTGGAGCGGCGGATGCCGGCAACGTCGAGGTCGCAGAGCTCTTGGACGCGGGCTGCGGTGTCGTAGGCCAGGGCGAGCAGGACGGTGTCCCTGACAGCGCGTGCGCTGGCCGCGCCGGGTCCGGCGAGCAGCGCCTTGACCTCGTCCCCGGTCAAGTACCCCAGCTGCGGGGCCGGGGTGTTCTTCTGCCGGATCGCGAGGATCTGGGTGACCTGGCCGAGCCTGTCGGGCTGCTCGGCGGCGGTGTAGCGGGAAAACGACTTGATAACCGCGAGGCGCTGGTTGCGGGTGGCCGCCGAGCAGCACCGCCCGGTTTCCAGCCAGTCCAGGAACCGCAGGACCCGGGGCCGGTCGATGTCGGCCAGGCGCAGCTTCTCGGGCGGGATGCGCTCTGCGTCCCTGAACCAGGTGAGCAGCAGTTTCATCGCGTCCCGGTAGGCGGCGATGGTCCTGGGTGAGGCTGCGCGCTCTCCTGCGAGGTGGTCGGTGAAGAACTTCGCTAGCCAGCGCCCGGCCAGATCCGGGGGCGGTGCGGGCCGCGGGGTCACGGCTGGTCCCCGGGTGGGGCGGGGATGACGTAGCCGAACCGGATCTGGGCTTTGGCTATCACGTCGGGGCGGGCGTCCGCGGTCAGCCTCAGGTAGTACTGGGTGCCGCGAAGGTCGGCGTGGCCCATGTAGCAGGCCAGGTAGGGCAGCATCACGGCCAGGTCCGCGCCGTCTGCGGCCCAGCGCCGCAGGTTGGCGACGGCGAAGCCATGGCGCAGCGAGTGCGGGTGGGGGCCACCCGTGAAGTGGGGGATGCCGGCATCGGCCAGGTAGCCGCGGAACCGCATGTATACGGTCGCCTGGTTGACCGGCCTGCCCGCGGCGGCGCTGTAGAACACGTAGTCGCTGCTTTCGGGGGCGGGGTGCGCGGCCGCGGTGTAGGCGTGCAGGGTCGCGGCAAGCCGGCCGGTGACCGGGACGGTCCTGCCCTCGCCGTTCTTCGAATCGCGGATCCGCAGCGTCCCGGCGCGCGTGTCCACGTCCGGCAGCGTCAGGTTGAGCGCCTCGGACACCCTCAGCCCGGCTCCATACAACACTCTGAACAGAACCGGGTCAACCAGCGCCTTGTTCGAGTACGAGGACATGGCCTGGGAGTCGATCGCGGCGAACAGGCGGCGCACCTCGTCGTCGGTGAGCACATACGGCGGCTGGTGGCGGACCGGGACCCGAGTTGCCGCGGCCGGGGTGCAGGCATCCCAGCCGAAGCGCCCGGGCGCGGGCGGCCAGCTGGCGAAGCGCCAGCTCGTTGCGCCTG
Source organism: uncultured Actinomycetes bacterium (assembly GCA_963829725.1). GTDB lineage: Bacteria > Actinomycetota > Actinomycetes > Streptosporangiales > Streptosporangiaceae > RYN-230. The sequence goes on from CAWHJW010000014.1 coordinate 35,524, forward strand.
ACCGTGGAGGACCGCAGATGGCGGCCGTAAAGGAATCCGTCGACCGCTTCTTTGGTGATCGACCCGTCCGGGTAGCCCTCCCGCCGGCAGTGGCCGGCGAACTGGCGCAGGACCCGTTCTTGGACTTTGAACCTGTATCCGCCGGCGCGGCGCAAGGCGACCAGGCCGGTGACCAGGCCCGGCAGCGTCGTCTCAGGCACCGCGCTCACCCGCCCCCGCCTGGCCGAGGACGTCTTCGACGTCCAGCGCGCAACACCGCAGCCTTTCGGTGTCGAACCGCAGGTAGTAGGCCTGGGTCGTGTCGCTCGAGGCGTGCCCCAGCACAGCCGAGACCACCGGTATCGGCGTGTCGTTGCCGATCATGGCCACGGCCAGCGCGCCGCGCAGGGAGTGCATCCCGCAGACCTTGTCCGGCGGGAAGTCAATCCCGGCGCGGGCGGCGTGCCGCGACAACCGGGAGGCGACCGACGAAGCGCACCCGAACGTGTCGAACGGGTGGCGGTGCTTGACGAACACCTTCGGGCAGACGGTTTCGGGGCGGCCGTGTTTGACGTAATCGATGACCGCCCAGCCGACGTCGCCGGCAGCGGCAGGCTCAACGGCCGGCCCGTCTTGTGCTGGATGATCGTGATGGTCTTCGCCCGCCAGTCGAGATCGCCCAGCTCGAGGTGACGCAGATCTGAGATCCGCAGGCCCAGCCGGGCAGTCGCCAGGATCATCGCGTAATCCCGTTTGCCGGTGGCGGACTGACGATCGATCCCGGCCAGCATCCGGCGGACCTCATCCGCGGTCCACAGGTGCGGCTCGGACTCGTGGCGGACGTACTTTTGCGGCGGCAGCCGATCCGCCAGGCTCTGCGGGGTCCGGCCCGCCGCGGCCAAGAAGTCCAGGAAGTCCGCCAGGCACGACCTCATGGACGCGATCGTCTTGCGCCGCAGACGATGTTGGCGCAGCAAAAAGCCCGACAAGTCCCGCACGCCAAGCACGGCCAGGTCGGCAGCGCCCACGTCGTCCAGGTAGGCCAAGAACCGGCTGACCGCCCTGTCTTTCGCGACCACAGTCGCTTCCGCGTTGCCGCGCCGACGGCACGAAGCGAGATAGTCGTCTCTCAGCGGGCGGAACTTCGCGGGACAACCGTCCTTCGCCGGGACCACCGTCCGGTCGGCTTCGACCGCCCTGCCGGCCAGCGCATCCGCCATCAACACCACCGGCCGGCGAACCGCCTGGACCGCCCTGTCCGTGACCGGTTCCCGCAACGACCCCAGCCGGACCCCGGTCTGCTTCGCAATAAAATCAACGCACACCTGGTCACTCACCAAGTCCACACCGCGTTCAGCCAAGAACACGGCGAACCGATCCAGCACGACCTGATGGCGCCGGACCGTGCCCTCGGCCCTCCCCGCCTCGAGCAACACCGCCGCGACCTGACCAGCCGCGGACCTGACATCTGCTTCCCCCACGAGAATCACCCCTCCATTCGTTCGCGCATGAACAGACAGAGCGATTCTTCGTCGATGCAGGCAGCATCCGAAGTCGTTGGCGCTCAGCCGACGGCGCTCCCTGCCAGGCTGGCTCGAATCGTTGGCACGGTGACCCCGACCGCCGGGATTATGCGCCCGAAAACACCACCAGCACGGCCCCCACCAGCAGAAACACCCCGGCAGGGCACATAACCCCGCCGTCCGCCTAATGGCGGACGTCATGGATCCGGGGCCGGCAGGCCGCTGACCGGCGGGTCAGCCCGGCCTGGGCCGTGAGCTTGCTGAACGTGAGGCCGACGTTGCTGTGCAGCAGCCGGGTGCCGGCCGTGGACAGGAACAGCGCCGGGGCCGCAGGGCGGGGATGATGCCCGTCCCGCAATGCCGAGTACCGGGTCAGCGCGCCGGCCGCGCCGGGGTGCAGCGGGACCAGCCGGGTCTTCCCGAATTTCGCGTCCCGGACGGTGAGCATGCCCTGATCCCCGTCGAGGTCGCCGCGGTCGAGGGAGAGGGCTTCCCCGATTCTGAGCCCGCATGCGGCCAGCAGGCTGATCAGCGCCTGGTATGTGGCGGCCCGGAACGCCGGCCGCAGGGCGCCGGCCTCGGCGATGATCGCGCTGATCTCGGCGTCGGAGTAAATGTAGGGGGTCGCGCGGTCGTTCCCGCGGCGGATCAGCCCGGCCGGGGGAACCTGCACCGACGGGTCGGTGCCGTGCAGGTAGGCGGCGAACCCGCGGACCGCGGCGAGCCGGATCGACCGCCAGGCCGGCGATGCCCCGGGCGGGAGGACTGCCCACGCCACGGCGTCTTCGGTGGTGATCGTGCCGGTTCCGCGGTCTTCGAGCCAGCTGACGAACTGGCCGGGCAGCCGGCAGGCGGTCTTGAGCCTGAAGCCCAGCGCGCGGCGCAGCGCCAGGTAGTCCTCCAGCGACTCCCGCAGCGGGCGCCCGTCCGCCGTCATGCGGGCTCTCCGAGTCCAGGCCAGGGGCGGCCCAGCGGGCGCAGCGCGTCGATGCCGGCCTTGGCATAGACCGCAGTCGTGGCCGGGCGGGAATGGCGAAGGGCCTGCCCGATCTCGGTCATCGACCCGCCGCCGCGCAGCATCGCGGTGGCTGCCGAGTGCCGTAGCCGGTGCGCGTGGACCGGCCCGGGGATCCCGGCGCGGGCGGCGGCCTCCGCGACGATCGTCGTGATCCCGGTATAGGACAGTGCTTCCCGGGGTGCCTGGGCCGCGATGAACACCGTCCGGTCCAGCGCGCCCTCCGGGCGCCCGTCGGAGAGGTAGGCGACGATCGCCGCGCCGACGTCGGAGGGCAGCGGCAGCCGGTCGCGGCGGTTTCCCTTGCCGCGGACCGTGATCTCGCCGCGCCGCCAGTCGATGTCGTCTAGGCCGAGTCCGGCGACTTCGCCGGCCCGCAGTCCCATCCGGGACAGCAGCAGGAGCACCGCGCGGTCCCGGCGGCCGGTCGCGGTGGCCGGGTCGCAGGAGGCCAGCATCGCCTGGACCTGCCCGGGCTCCAGTGCCTTCGGGAGCCCGGACAGCGCATGCCCGGCTGGCGACGGGACCGCTCCGGCCAGCGGGACGGCGAGGACGCCGTCGACGTGCAGGAAACGGAGCAGGGACCGCAGCGCGGTCACGATCCGCTTCGCCGACCGCGGCTGACTGCGGGCCTGGCCCAGCACGAATGCCCGTACCTCGCCGGCGGTCAGCTGGTCCAGGTCCAGGCGACCGCCGCGTTCGGCTGTCCGCTGCTGCAGGAACGGGCGGGCCAGCCGGACGTTCAGCGCGACCGTCCGCGGGGCCAGGCCCCGCTCGGACGCCAGGTAGGCCGCGAACCGGTTCAGCAGCTGGCCGGTCTCCGTCGCCGGCTCCGCCGGCGGGAGCGGGGCAGCCCCGAGCCCGCGGAGATAGCCCAGCAGGGGGCCGAGTGCCTCGACGGTCCGCTCGTTCGCGTATCCCGCCAGCCGGCGGGCCGAGAAGTACCGTTCCGCTGCCGGAATGTCCAGATCCTGTGCGGCCAGGCCTTCGGCGGTCATCCAGCGGCTCAGGTGAGCGGTCAGCCGTATCTGGCAGGCGGCGGTGAGCGGGGTATAGCCGAGCCGGGCCAGCTCGGCCCGGAACCCGCCCGCGTGCTCCGCGAGCGGCCCGGTCACCTTCGCCCAGGACGGTTTCGTTTTCGCCATCATGAACTCCTCATCCGGACGACCAGTGCGTCCGGAGAGAAGAATCAGCCCCTGACCTGGGACGAAGCCGACAGCAAGCCACTGCCGAGCTGGGATTATGCCGACATCCCGGCAACGCCGGCCAAGCCAGCAGCACCTTCACAGCTCATGGTCGGCATAACGGAGAAGTCCGCATAAGAGGCAGAACTGCATTTCCTGCGGTCCCGGCTGCGCGGCGGGATCCTCGCCAAGGCCGGCCGCGGGGAGCTGAAGCTCCAGCTGCCCATCGGATTGGCCTACGATCCCCGCGGCCAGGTGACCCTCGACCCAGACACCGGTATCCGTGGCGCGCTCAGCCACCTGTTCACCACCTTTGCTTCCACCGGCTCGGCGTTCGCCGTCGTCAAGGCCTTCCGGCAAGCCCAGCTCACCTTCCCCGGCCGGCACCGCAGCGGAGCCCGCGCCGGCGAGCTGTACTGGAAAGACCTGTCCCACGACCAGGTCCTCAAAATCCTGCACAACCCGGCCTACGCCGGCGCTTACAGCTACGGCCGGTCCCGCCACACCACCGACCTGGACGGACACCACCACAAGCTGTCCAAGCCGGCCGGCGACTGGACCGTGCTGATCATCGAACACCATCCCGGCTACATCACCTGGCCGCAATACCAGGCCAACCAGCAAGTGCTGGCCGCCAACGCAGCCGCCCGGGGCGAGAACCGCAAAGCCGGCCCGCCACGCGAAGGCCCCGCGCTGCTGCAAGGCCTCATCATCTGCGGCATCTGCGGCCGGCGCATGACCGTGCGGTACCACTCCCGGAACGACGGCACGATCGTGCCCGGCTACGTGTGCCAGAACGACGGCATCCGCGATGCCCAGCCGATCTGCCAGCATCTGTCCGGCGCTCCCATCGACGCCGCAGTCGCCAGCCTGCTGCTGGACACCCTCACCCCGCTCGCGCTCGAAGCCGCCCTCACCGTCAGCGACGAGCTCATCCGCAACGCCGAGCACGCCGACTCCCTGCGCGCCGCGCACGTCCAGCGCGCTCAGCACGCCGCCGACCAGGCCCGCCGCCGCTACCTGGCCGTCAACCCCGGCAACCGGCTCGTCGCCGACACCCTCGAAGCCGACTGGAACGCCGCACTGCGCGAGCTGACCGCCGCCCGCGACGACTACACCGCCGCCAAGACCGCGGCCGTCGCGCTCGATGCCTCCCTGCGCGCCCGCATCCACGCCCTGGCGGCCGACTTCCCCGCCCTCTGGAACAACCCGGCCACCCCGGCGCGCGAACGCAAGCGCCTCATCCGCCTCCTGGTCACCGACGTCACCCTCACCCGCGGCCAGCACACCATCACCGCCGCCGTCCGCTTCCCCGGCGGCCAGCACCACGTCCTGCACCTGCCCGTCCCGCGCAACGCCTGGCAACTGCGCAAAACCCCCGACGACGTCATCGAGCTGATCGACCAGCTGCTGGACGACCACACCTGCGTCCCCATCGCTGACATCCTCAACACCCGGAAGGCACCACACGGCGGCCACGCCACACCCTGGACCGGCGAACTCGTCGCCAGATACAGCCACGAACGCGGCCTCCGCAGCCACCACCAGCGGCTCCGCGACCACGGCCTGCTCACCCTCGACGAGATCGCCCGCCAGCTCACCGCCCACACCCAGAGCATCAAACGCTGGCACAAACTCGGCCTCATCACCGGCCAGCAAGCCGACGACCGCGGCATCTTCCTCTACCACCCTGGAGACCAGGCCCGCCCCACCCGCGGCCAGGTCAAAGAAACCGGCCAGCGCCTCGGCGACCACCACCGATCAGGCCGCCGCAACCCCCACCGAACCTCGGGTGCACGACTGAATTGTGAGGTGCTTGGCTCGCGCAGCTAGCGAGGCTAGTCTGAGTGATGCTAGAACTCAGACTAGGAGGTGTCCTCATGCCGGACCTGCCCTCTGACCTGACGGGCCTAGAGCGCCGCCGCGCCGAGCTGTTCGGCCTGATCGCGCAGGTCGGCGATTTCCGGCGGGGTGCGCTGAATGCGGTCTGGCGCAAGTGCGGGAAGCCGAACTGCGCGTGCGCCCAGCCGGGGCACCGGGGGCATGGCCCGCAGTACAACCTGACCCGGCGGGCGGGCGGGAAGACCGTCAACACGCACCTGAGACCCGGTCCGGACCTGGAGAAGGCGGAGCGGGAGGTCGCCGAGCACCAGCGGTTTCAGGGCCTGGTCGAGGAGGTGACGGTAGTCAGCGAGGCGATCTGCGCGGCCAGGCCGGTCACCGGCCCGGCCCGGGCCGCGCCAGCGCCGGGCGGCGAAAAAAAGGGCTCTGCGCGGACCTCGGGGAGATCATCACCGCGGAAGTAAGGAACCTGGCCGGGCTCGCCGCCGGGATGCTCGGGCAGGGGGCCGGGCTGGGCGTGCTGGAGCACGTGATGCGCGCCGCGCTCACGGCGGCCAGCGGCCGGCTGCTGGAGGCCGTCCTGGCCGGCGATACCGGGTACCAGGGTCCGCAGGCCAGCTGCGGCCGCGGCCACCAGGCGGCCTTCGCGGGCTGCCGGCCCAAGACCGTCACGACCGTGCTCGGGCCGGTGCGGGTGACGCGCGCCTGGTATCACTGCGGGCAGTGCGGTCGCGGATTCGCGCCCCGGGACGGGCAGCTGGGCGTGGCCGGAACCTCGCTGTCTCCCGGCCTGGCCGAGATGATCGCCCGGGCCGGGGCGGAAGTCCCGTTCGGCAAGGCCGCCGCGCTGCTGGCAGACCTCGCCGGGATCACGATGAACGCCAAGACCATCGAGCGCGCCGCAGAAGCCGCCGGCGCGGCCGCCCGTGCAGCCGGCACTGCTGAGGCAGCCGCGCTGCGCGCGCGGGAAATACTGCCGCTGCCGCCACTGCCGCCGGTCCCGGACATGCTCTACGTCGAGACGGACGGCACCGGCGTCCCGGTCCGCGCCAGCGAAACTGCGGGCCGCCAGGGCAAGGCCGAAGACGGCACGGCCCGCACCCGGGAGATCAAGCTCGCCCGGCTGTTCACCCAGTCTGGACCTGACAGCAAGGGCAGGCCGGTCATGGACCCGGGCTCGTCCAGCTACGTCGCCACCTTCGACGGCAAGGACACCCTGGCCGGCCTGGTCGGCGCCGAGTACCTGCGCCGCGGCGGGGACCACTTCCGCCAGGTCGTCGCCCTCGGCGACGGCGCGGCGTGGATCTGGACGATGGCCGAGGCTCTCTACCCGCACGCCACCCACATCGTGGACATCTACCACGCCCGCGAGCACTTGCACGATCTCGCCGCCCACCTGGCCTTCATCACCCCCGGCCCGCCGCAATGGCTGGCAGCCCGGCTCGATGACCTGGACGCCGGGAACATCGAGGCCATCATCGGCGCCGCCCGCCAGTACCCCCTGGACGGCATCAAGGCCGAGGACCTGGACAAGAAACTGCACTACTTCGAGCACAACATCCACCGGATGCGCTACGCCCGGTTCAGGAACCTTGGCATGTTCACCGGATCAGGCGCCATCGAGGCAGCATGCAAGCAAATCGTCGCCGCCCGGGCCAAGCAGTCGGGCATGCACTGGACCGTCGAGGGCGCCGCAGACATCATCGCGCTACGCTGCCAGCACGCCAGCGGCCGCTGGGACGAGCTCTGGCCAGCCGGCACCCACACCCCAGCCCGGCCACGCGCCGCCGTCTGACAGACAACACAACTCAGACATCCAGCCCAGAGCCGCCACCAAGATCATCCCCAACAATCCTGTCGTGCACCCCCGAACCTCCGGCCGCCCAAGAAATGTCAGAGGCACACGCGACAATACGAGCACCAAGACACCACGACCACCACGCCAGCCCCGATACTGCTCAACGCCCCCAGGAGGTGCAGTGTGAAGCCAGATCGTTCGTGGCCGGGACGTCGAAGCGGGTGGCGAATAGCCAGACCTGGGCGGCCTTGCGTTTCAGCCTTCTGGCCAGGATCAGCGCGGGGTGGCCGCCCTTGTGCCAGGGCCGGGACAGGTTCACCGAGATCCCGGCGGCGACGGCCTGGTCATAGCTGCGGCGCAGGCGGGCCAGGAGGGCGGGGTCCAGGCTGGCCTGGCTGGCGCCGCGGGCGGCCCTGACCGCGGCGGTGGCCGCGCGGAGGGCGTCGCCGGCCTGCCGGGTCCAGGCCTGGGATGCCGGGCCGGTCGCGTAGGCGTCGTCAAGGTAGCGGTACAGGTGAGCCAGGCACTGCTGGACGCCGGCGAGGGCGGCGTCGTAGCTGAGGTAGCCGCCGTAGTCGTCGCGGACCAGGACCCCGCGGTAGCCGTCCAGGATCCCGAAGCCGGTGATCGCCGCCTTCGTCCGGTTCCCGGCCGCGCCGTACCAGATGAGGTCCGGGCCGCCGCCGGTATAGGCCCGCATGGTCCGCACCGTGTAAACGTGCGGGTTCCCGCAGCCTTCCGCGCTGGCCGCCGCGGTGGCCAGCGGGGCGGGGGTCTCGCCGGTGCCGAGGACGTCCGCCGCTTTCAGGGCGTCCTTGAGCGTGTCCCCGGACCCGGCGGCGGTTAACGCCGCGTCCAGGCGGACCAGGCAGCGGGAGATGAACCCCGTGCAGACCGGCGCCCCGGGCAGGGCGCCCATCAGGCCCGCGGCCCGCTCGATCCCGATCACGTCCGTGCCCGCCAGCAGCGTCGCCGCGGCCACCACGCCAGGCCCGTAGCACACCGGGCCGCCGGTCACTCCCGGCGGCGGCGGCGCGGTCGTGACCTGCCCGCACCCGCAGGTGCGGCACATCATCTGGTACTGCGTCACCGTCAGCGCGGCCGGCGGGATATCGAAGACCTGCACCGCGGAAGCGACCCGCCCGGCAGCGCCGGACAGGTCCGCGCCGCACCCGCCGCACGCGCCCGGCTCGACGGCCAGGGTCTCATCCGGCCGGGCAGCCCACGCCAGGCTCGCACCCGGATGGCCTTTCTGCCCGCCCTGCGGCCGGCCCGGCCGCGCCCGCCGTGCCTCCCGCTGGCCGGCCTTCTACTCCGCCTTCGCCGCGGGGCCATCCTGGCTGGGAGGCTGCGAGGAATTCGAAGAGTCCCGGCCCGCCTGACGGCGCAACGCCGCCACCTCCGCGCGCAGCGACCCGATCACCGCGGCCTGCTCCGCCACCACCGCCAGCAACTCCGCGACCCGCGCCGTCAGCTCCGCATTCTGGGCAGCCAGCTCCTCATACGACGGCTGCTCCGGATGCGGCACCCCCGAACCCAACCATGATCACAAACCGGACACCAGCACCGACACGCCACAGATCAACCGGGGGCCTGATGACTGGTTACAGCCCGGAGGCGCTCAAGGCCAAGAGCCAGATGGTTCGCGGCTGGCGGATACACATGCGTACCGTCACAAGCCTGGACGACCTCGCTAAGGCGATCAATCCGATCGTGGCGGGCTGGATCAACTTTTATGGCCGGTTCGGCCGTAAAACGCTGAATCAGCTCCTCCGCCCGCGTCAACATCTACCTGACGCGGTGGGCTCGCAGAAAGTATAAACGGCTGCGCGGCTACAAGCGGTTCCGCACGTGGTGGACCGGACTCCTCGATCGAGAGCCCGACCTGTTCATTCACTGGAAGCTGACGCGCGCGTTCGACTGGAATAGATGAGAAGAGCGGAATGACGGGAGACTGTCACGTTCCGTTCCGTGGGAGCCCGTGACTTTGCCCAGAGTTAGGCGAACCCAAGGGTGGCTGCGGAAACTCAGCAGTCTTGATGCTGTATGGACCGGATCGGGTCCTTGGGTTCGTGGCGCACCCGGTCACGCTGCCTCCGGGCCGGTCACGCCAGCTCGTCCCTGCCCCCGGCCGCCCGATCATCCGCTCCCGGACGGGGAGGTCAAGGGCGCCCTGCGGGTGTCGCTGCACGATCGCTGCGCGACTCCTGACATCCGCGTCCCCTCGCAGGGCAGGCGGCTATCGAGGGCAGGGACGAGTGTGGGGCGAACGCCACGCCGGCTTCATGTGCGCGCGTCCGCGCCTTCACCGGGACGCAAGAAAGTCATAACCAGCGATGATCCTTCAGATTCACCCAGACTTCTTCAATAGCGAAACCGGCGCTGCTGGAGCGGAGAAAGCCCAGGTCCTGCGGCTGGACGGCCTGAAGAGACCTCAGGAAACTCTGGGGTTATTTATTAGATTCCCCCGGGCGACCCGACAATTCAGTTTAAAGAAGTACGGCCCTACAGCGGCGCGATAAGACGTGCCGTACGTACGGAGTGGTCGCCGGTAATCGGTGTGGAGAATGCGCCAGGATTTGAGGTGCGGGATTGCGCGCTCGACCGGAGCGCGCAGCCTGCTTACATCGGCATTGAATTTCTTCTGCCAGTCAAGCAACTCCCGCCCCGCGGCTTCTTGAACGGGGTAATGAAGCCCGAGCCCTGGTAGCCCTTGTCGCCGATGCCGCTGAAAGCAGCCGCTATGATGTCAGCCGTCTCGGTCTCGGCAAGCGCCGTCATGTCATGGTTATTGCCGGTGACTGGCTCCGAAACGAATAGGAGATCACCCCGCAGGCTCGCGATAGCCTGGCCGTTGAAACCGGTTGTCTTATGCTTTCCCGACCAGAGTTCGGGCGTGTCCCGCCAGGACCAGGTGGGCGCCAGGAAGCCGTCTACCAGCACCGTCTGCTCTCGGGCGACGGCTTCCCTGGCCTGCTCTGCGGTCGGCCTGTCCTCCTCGGTGACGGCATCGATGAGCCGCGTGATTTTCTAGACGATCTGAGAGATTACGGGGCTGCGACGTGTCGAAGATTTCCGTCCAGACTTTCTGGATGATGTTCTGCCGCATGTAGCCGGATGCTCCGACGGCCGCTTCCCGCAAGGTAAGGTCTTTCGGGCGCCCGATTCCCTCACCCCAGGGCTCGTCGAGCTGTTCTTCTATGCGCCACACAAGTTCGTCGAGTTGCTCTGAGCCAAGACCTGACATACCATCGTAACGCAACGGCTTCTCCGTTCCGTGAAAGTTGTGTTAGCACTTCCTTTCTATCGGGGGAGAAGTCGTTGCCCGGCAGGCGCGCCGTAGCGGAGAATGTTGGCTTGATTACGATTTTCGATGATGCGGGAGCCAGAATTAACAGGGGGATTTTAAATAACCTTCAAGGACTCCAAGGGTGGTATCGTACTAATGGGCACTTCGTATTTCCCCGGGGCTCCCAAAGTGACTGTAGTCACTCCGGCCTACAACGTAGGCAGATACATCGGTGAGGCCGTTGACTCCGTCATGCGTCAGACATTCGCAGACTTCGAGTACATCGTGGTCAACGACGGTTCAATCGATAATTCGGCTGAGGTTGCCCGGGTGCACGCGGATGACGATCCCCGGTTTAGGCTGATTCCGGTAGAGCATCGAGGCCAGAGCGCCGCGAGAAATGTTGGCCTCCGTGAATCGAAGGCTGAGTACATCGCATACCTGGATGGCGACGATCGGTGGCATCCTAAGTTCCTGGAACGGCAGGTTGCACTGATCGAGTCGCTTCCACCGGATGTCGGAGCAGTATTCTGCCGCTCACGGATGATACTCGAGAACGGCACCCCCTTCTTCTTTCAGTGGCAGCGCTCCGGGCGGTACGATTTCGATGATTTCCTGATCGGCGCAAACCCAGCACGTAACGGCAGTTCGCTTTTGATCCGCACCTCATGCTTTGACGATGTCGGCGGCTTTGACGAGGCTCGGAAGCGTGTCGAGGATTTTGAGATGTGGCTTCGCATTGCGAAGGGCTCGAAGACGCCCATATTCTGGGCAGCCAAGCACTTCCTCGTTGATCTACGCCTGCGTCCTGGCTCAATGACCCGCGAAACAGGAGGCGGCGTCGCCGGGATTCGCGACCTGCTTGAGGCGCAAGTTTCTCAGCTGCAACGCCTGCCGCCCGGTCTGGCCTACGTCCGGCCAGCAGTGGCGGCCCTCAAGTATGGCGGGAACGACGAGATAGCGGAGCAGATGGCGGAGCGGGCCAGACAGGCGGGCGCGGGTCGCCTGCTCCGCAGCACCTGGGGGCTGCGACTGCTGTTCTGGTACAGCCTCTCCCCCACCGGGCGCCGTGCCGTACGGTCGGTGCAGTCCGGTGCCCGGAATGCCGTGAAGAATGCTAACCTCCGGCTGCGGGGCCCGGCCAGCCTGATCTGAGGCTCACCCTGGGCTTCCTGGTCTATCCTGCCTTCCAGGGTCGGCCGGTCCCCGGGCTTGGGCGAAAACCAGCCCGCCGCCGGAGTCGTTCGGCCCGCCAGAGCCGCCATGGCGAGGCACGCGTACCGGCGGAGACCTCGGTCAACATCCTCGCCGCGAAGGCCGGGTGATCACCGAGGTGCCCAGCTTCGAGAGCCCCCGCGTCTGCAGTGTGAGCAGCCTGAACATCTTCCATGATGGCCTGCGCGGCTGCGTGCGATCCTGTCCGAACGCCGCCATCCCCGCAGCCTCCGGGCCCGCCGCGACATGGCGGCGGCCGGCCCGGCCAATGCCGCCCAGGGAGCCGCCGGCAGCATGGCCTAACCGCCCTGCAGGGCGGAAATGACGGGTGTCGCTCCGCCCGGGGAACCGTTCGATGAGTCGGTGGTGGCATAGCATTGACGCCAGCGCGAACGGGGAGAGGATGAAGCTGCATCATGACGGCCGAATCGCTTCGCCAGGCGCTGGGCAGGTACCGGCCGCGCCGTGTCGCGTACCGGGGGGCCGTCCGGGGGAGGCTGTACGCCGAACGCTGGGGTTTGGCTGTCCGCTACCGCACGGGGGGCAGGGATACCCCGGCCCGGCGAGGGCGGATTCTTACTTATCACTCGGTCGGAACGCCGCGATGGGGCCTCAACGATGTCAGCCCTCGTGACTTCGAGCGCCACCTGCAGATCGCCGTGGATGATGGCTGGAGCTTTGCTACCCCGGCCGAGGTGATCGCCGATCCGGGCAAGCGGCAGCTCGCGCTGACCTTTGACGATGGGACGGCCAGCGTGCTGGTCAATGCCCTGCCCGTCCTGCGCCATCATGGCATTCCCGCCACGGCATTCGTGGTCACTGGATGGGCCAGCGGGGAAATCCCGGACAGCTTCCGGCGATTCGTGCTGGACTGGCGCGGGGTGGGTGCCCTGCAGGCAGGCGGGATGACCGTGGCCAGCCACTCGGTCACCCATCCCAACTTCGCCCGGCTCGAGCCGGGCGAGGTGCGCCGGGAACTTGAGATCTCCCGCGAGGAGTTGCGCCGGGCGCTGGGGATCGAGACCGACGAGTTCGCTATCCCGTTGGGCCAGTCCGGTAACTGGACCCAGGCGGCGGCCCTCGCGGCGGCCGAGGCTGGTTACACGAAGGTGTACGCGCAATGCGTCAATACCCGCCCCGAGGGAACCATCGCGCGGAACTTCATCAGCAGAATCGACCGTCCCATGCTGTTCCGCGCGGCACTGGCCGGGGCCTACGACGACTGGGAAGAGTGGTACTAGCTTGTGCCTGGGCTTGAATCCGTTGCCAGCCCGGAACTTGTGTCAGACGACCGCGGACGTAACCGGCTGCTGTCCCGGCGGCCGCGGACGAGGTTGTCCAGCACGATGATCTGATCCGTGTCTGCCCCCACGATCGCGCATGTCAGCGGGTGAGTCAGATGCCGTGCCGTCTCCAATGGTGCCGCCACCGCCTATCCCTCAGGTCGCGCACCACTGCGGACCAGATCAATGGCTGGAGGTACGGCATGATGGTAGGCCCGATCCGGCGGCGCCGCTGCAGGCTGCGGTAGGTGCTCAGGCTGGCCGCATCGGGCCAGCAGTCGAACGCGAACGCCTCTAGGTCCGCCACCGGCACCGTGTCCGTCCGCCGACGGTCATACGCCCGGGTGGCAGTCCATAGGGCCTCAAACGCCAGCTTACGGTGAACGATCTCCGAAAGCCCGGCCGAGTTGGGCAGCACGTCACCGTAGCGCTTCAGAACGCCCTCATAAGCAGCCCTCCGGCCCTTGGCCGCCACAAGGCCGTTGCTGAATTCCCCCGACATGTTGCTGGCATGCCTGCGGTAGTACGCCTGGTCGGCGTCGATGAATCCCACATCGGCGCAGGCGGCCAGCCGCATCCACATCTCGAGATCCGAGGTGTGGTACAGGTCGGGGTTGTAGCCGCCCACCTGATGCTGGAGCGACGTCCGGACCACAACCTCCGGTGAGAAAATGCATCCATGCGCTTCCCTGAAGCGCCGCTCGAGCCACCAGTAGCCCGGCCAGATTGTCTGACCGCGGGATTGCGTCCGGGCGCGCGGCAGCTCCGCGCCGTCGCGGAACTCCACGATATGACCGTAAACGAAGCCTACCTCGGGGTGGGCGTCCATGAGGTCAGCGGACCGGCGCAGCGCCCTCGGGGCGAGCTTGTCGTCCGCGGAGATCAGCACGCAGTAGTCCCCGTCCGCCCAGTCGAGCAGGCCCTCGTTGAATGTTGCGATGTGACCCCGGTTGACGGGATGAACCCGTACCTCGACCCGGTCATCACTGGCTGCCAGTTTGCGTGCGATCTTTGCGCTGTCGTCCTGGGAGGCGTCATCGATGATCAGGACATGGACATCGGTGTCAGGCTGGTCGTCAAGGGCGCCAGCCAGGGCGTCACTGAGGTATCTGCCGTAGTTGTAACACGGGACCACAACATCGATCCGGCTCATGCCCCGCCTCCCTGCCCAGCTAGCTCGCGGGCCGACGACGCGGAGTGGCCAGGCTGGATTCCCCGCAGTGGTACCGGGGCCCCATGCAGCCCAACGCTGCGCGACGCCGCCTCGAGGGTGTCAAGGACTCTGAGGCCGGGGCGGCTGTCGGTGAGCGACGGCCGGCCAGTGCGAATGCAGTCCGCAAACTCCTCGACAACACCGGCCAGGCCTCGCGCTCCGAAAGCGCCGGAGGCACCAGGTTGACACCCCGGTCGAACAAGGTCACCGCTGTAACGGATTGAGGTCATCCCAAAGCAGGGCCCGTTCCGACCCGCCGATCATGGTAGTGCGGACCTTGGCCGGGGAGAGCCTCAGCCAGGAACTGCGCGTGACAACTCTCAGCCAGCACGCTGAGGATTTTGGCTGGGTCATCAGGATCGTGATCATCAACCGGATGCGCAGTCACAGCCCACTCCGTTCGGCGCCCTTGCAGAGGACTGCTGCCCACGGTAGACCGCAAGCCAGCAGCCTGCGAACAATATCCCCGGCCTGCCCACCACTACTCTGTCCCGGCCGCGCACCGCTCACAGCACCCACCTGACAGAATTGCGCTCCCACCCGCGCTCCTCACAGCAGTGCCCACTCGGCGGTTGACCAGCCCAAAGAACGCCCGCCCGAGGGCAGGGTAGGACTCAGCCGCCCAGATGTCTGCCCAATGCGGTAGGCGCGTCCCGGCTCACAGGTAAGGGCTCTCCCGCACCTCGATCGACGTAATCGGACAGGTCATCGTCTCATCCCCCGTGTCCTTGATCACATTTACGCACTCGCGCGACTGCTCCGGCTCTGGGGGGCTCTTGGGCGGTGCCACCCCTACAGTCCCGCCGCGCCGCGCAGATCAAGATGTTCTGTGACGTTGGAATGCTTTCAGGGGTGAGATTTATGGTCGGCAATACCCGGGAGTAGAGCCGATCCCGTGCCCAGGTACGGGATCGGGGGCGGGCAGTGAACCTATCGGTGACAGCGCGATGAGGTGGCTTGGCTGAAGGGTCGCCTGCAGCGCGTCGATCAGTCCCCAGGGATCCAGGCCGGCTGCTGCCCTTTCATGCTGCGCCGCTCGGTGGGGCCGGTCACGCTCCCAGTGGGTGTATGACCAGCCAGAACCTCCCGGAGCTCTACCGCGGCGCTTCCCGGGAAATAGGTATTCCCGATCCGGGCTGGCGAGCATGGTTAGGACGCGGGTCGGGCAGCATTGTATGGATGGGCGATGCTGCTGGGATGTTTGTGGGGCGTGTACGGGAACGCGGTGCCGTGGACGCTACGGTGCGTGCCGCTCGTGACGGTTCCGGTGGGGTGCTGCTGGTCGCGGGGGAGCCGGGTGCTGGCAAGACGCGGCTTGCCGAGTGGGCGGCGGGTGTGGCGGTGGCGGCCGGTATGCGCCGGGGGTGGGGCTGGGCCAGCGAGGATGAGGGGAGCCCGCCTTACTGGCCGTTCCGGCAGGCGCTGCGCGGCGTTGAGGGCATCGGGCCGGTGGTGTTCGACGTGGTGCTGCTGGACTGGCGCGCGGAAACAGTGGCCCAGGAGCGGTTCCGGCTGTTCGAGGTGGTCGCGGACGTGCTGCGGGCGGCTGCGGAGCCGGCCGGTCTGCTGCTGGTGCTTGATGACATGCAGTGGGCTGATCCGGCGTCTTTCGGGCTGCTCGTCCACCTCGCGCGCGGGCTGGCCGATTCGCGCCTGCTGGTTGTGGTCAACTACCGGGATACCGAGACATCCGCTAGTCAGCCGCTGCTGAACGCGCTCGCCGCGTTGACGCGCGAGGCAACGGTGACTCGCCTGCACCTCGATGGGCTGAGCGAGCCGGAGGTGGGGGAGCAGCTCAGCCAGGTGACCGGCTGGGTAGTGCCGGGATCGGTGGCGGCCGCGGTGTGTGCCCGTACCCGCGGCAACCCGTTTTTCGTCCGCGAGCTGGGCCGGGTGCTGGCCGAATCCTCCGACGGCGCGCTTCCTGACGGTGTACGCGACGCGGTGCGTGGCCGGCTCGCCCGCCTGACGCCGGCGTGCCGGTCGCTGGTCGCCTCGGCCGCCGTGCTCGGCTCGCAGCTCGACCCTGCGGCGCTCGCCGGGGCGACTGGCCGCGATCTTGATGTGGTGCTCGCCGCGGTCGATGAGGCGAGCACGGCCGGGATCATCGGACCGGACCGTCGGTTCGCCCACGACCTCGTGCGTGAGGCGGCCCGCATCGATGTGCCGACCGCCACGCGTCTCGCGCTCCACCACGCGATGGCAGAGCACCTGGCCGGCCGTGCAGACGCGGACCGGCGGGTCGCGGAGATCGCTCATCACCGGCTCGAGGCACTGCCAGCGGGTGATCCGGTTGCGGCGGTCGGCGCGGCTCGCCGGGCGTCGGCCGAGGCGATGGCGCACCTTGCGTGGGAGGAGGCCGACATCCTGCTGCGTCGCGCGCTCGACGGTGCCGACGCGCCGCCGGAGGTGCGGTGCGAGCTGCTCATCGCACGGGCCGAGGCGCAGCTGCGCGGCTACGACATCGAAGGCTCGCGCATGTCCGTGCTGGCGGCCGCCGAGATCGGCCGGGCCCGCAGTGACGCGGCGACGATCGCGCACGCGGTGCTGACCATGGAAGGCGCCACCGACTTCGTGTGGAACGACACCGGGCGCGGTCTGTGCGAGCAGGCACTCGGCGGGATCCCGGCCGGCGACAGCGCGGTGCGGGCCAGGCTGCTGGCGATGCTCGTGGTCGCGGACACGTGGGGGTCGCTCGCTGGGGCGAAGCCGCGCGCCGCCGAGGCGCTCGCGATGGCCGAACGCGTGGGCGAGCGCCGGGCCATCATCGAGGCGCTGCGGGCCAGCCATATCGCACACAGCGGACCGGACGGTGCCCGCAACCGGCTCGCCTTCGGCGACCGGCTGCTGATTATCGGCGCGGACGGCGACGACGACGCCCGCCTGTGGGGGCACCTGTGGCGGTTCGACGCGCTCGCCCAGCTCGGCGACGTCGACGGGGCGGAGGCGGAGGCCGGGGACATCGACGCGGTGGCGGCCCGGCTGCGGTCGCCGCTCGCGCGCTGGCATGCGCTGCGGTGCCGCGGCACGATCGCCGCGGCACGCGGCCGGTTCACCGATGCGCTCGCCTGCGGGCGGCAGGCGGAAACGATCGCGCGGCGCGCTGGACACGACGGAACGCTGATGCCCTCGCTCGGCTTCCTGGCCGCAGTACACGCGGACCTCGGCGACGCCAGGCCAGCCAATCCGCAGCTGCCTACGCGCTACCGCGGCGTGGCAAGCGTGTCCATGCGTGCTATCGAGGCCCGGTCGTCGCTCAGGTTCGGGGACCGTGACGGGGCGGAGCGGATCTACCGTACCCTGCCGCCACCGACCGACATCCCCCCATTCCTACTGCTGACGACGCTTGCCGCGATGGCGGAGCTGGCCACCGAGTTCGGCGATAGGGCGGCCGCTGCCCAGGTATGTGAACTGCTCGCCCCGTATGCGGACCTGTTCGTCTGCGGCGGAGCGGGCGCCATCCTCATCGAGGGCTCGGCCAGGTGCGCGCTCGGCATCGCCGCTGCCACCGTCGGCCGCCTCGACGACGCGATCCGCCACCTGCGCACCGCGGTCGAGGTGAACGAGCGTGCCGGCCTGCCCGGCTGCGCCGCCATCGCCAGGCTGCAGCTGGCCCGGGCCCTGAACCGCCTGCGGCGGCCGGGCGGCCGTGACGAGGCAGCCGCGCTGGCCACCTCGGCCGCCGCGGCCGCCGGTGATCTTGGCATGGTGCCGCTGCGCGCGGCGGCCGACAGGTTCCTCGCCGCGCTCGCCGGCCGCGGCGACGGCGGGCTGAGCCAGCGGGAGGCCCAAGTCGCCGGGTATGTCGCGCAAGGGCTCACGAACCGGCAGATCGCTGCGGCCGAGCACATCAGCGAGCGGACCGTGGAGACCCACATCCGCCACATCTTCACCAAGCTCGGCTTCGCCACCCGGGCGCAGCTCGCCGCGTGGCAGGCCACCGGCGGCGCACAGGTCCGTACTCCCGGTCAGTAGAACCACCGATGGCAGCTGCGCCGATCACGCGCACGCTACCGGCATGACCACATTCGCCACGCCCCTGCGGGCACGGCCGACACTCACCGCGCTGCGTGCCGCCCACATGTTCGACGGCACCGGCGCGCTGCCCGACCCGACCGTGATCATCGGCGGCGCGGTCATCCTCGCGGCCGGCCGCGGCCTTCCCGTACCGGACGGCGCGCACGTGATCGACATGCCCGGCGCGACGATCCTGCCCGGGCTGGTGGACGGGCACGTGCACCTTATGTTCGACGCCTCCGACGACCCGGTCGGCCAGCTCGCCGCGCGCGACGACGCGGCCGCGTTCGCCGCAGCGGCCGGTGCCGCGCGCTGCGCCGCCCTGGGTGGCGTCACGACCGTACGCGACCTCGGCGACCGGGGCTTCCTGGTGCTTGGGCTGCGTGACGCAGCCCGCACCGACACCACGCTGCCGCATATCCTGGCGGCCGGGCCGCCGATCACCACCCCGGGCGGCCACTGCCACTTCCTGGGCGCATCAGCCGCCGGCGCAGACGGCATCCGCGACGCGATCCGCGAACGCGCTGACCGGGGCGCCGACGTCATCAAGATCATGGCGAGCGGGGGCAACATGACCCCCGGCTCCCGCCCCGAGCTGGCCCAGTACACGCGCGGCGAGCTGCGCGCCGCGGTCACCGAGGCACACCGCCATGGCCTGGCCATCACCGCGCACGCGCACGGCAGGTCCGCGATCACCGACGCGGTAGCCGCCGGGATGGACGGCCTGGAACACGTGTCGTTCATGACCGCCGACGGTGTCGATGAGATCCCCGGTGAACTGCTGGCCACGCTCGGCCAGGGCCAGCTTGTGCTCTCCCTGACGTTCGGCATCGCACCGGCACCCGGAGCCGGGCCACCCCCCGGGGTGCTAGCCCGGATGCCCGCGCTCATCGCGAACGCCCAGCGGATGTACCACGCGGGCGCCCGAATCATCGTCGGCTCCGACGCCGGCCTCGGGCCGGCCAAGCCACCGGACGCGGTGCGCTACGCGTTCGGGCAGCTGCAGCAGATCGGGATGTCACCAGCCGAGGCGCTGCACGCGTGCACGGCGCGCGCCGCGTCCGCGCTCGGCCTGGGTGACCGCAAGGGCCGCATCGCACCCGGATACGACGCGGACATCCTGGTCGTCAACGGCAACCCCCTGACCGACCCGGCCGCTATCCACCGGATCCGTGCCGTCTACCTGCGAGTCGCCGCATTGCCGGACGGCAGGCCGTGACCGCCGGGACTCCGCCGGATGGCGGACACACCACGACACCCAGCAATGTTCAAAGGACCAGCGACGGCGGCGCTGGTGACCACGCGGTGCCTTGTATTGCCAGGTGTCCAGATCCGGAGTGCTCGGCGCCGGCCGAGGTCTACGCGGAGGTCGCACACGACAGCACCCACGGGCCGGTGCGGCATGCCCGAACCTTCTGCCTCAGCCGGCACTTCTACCAACTGCCCGTCGAATACATCCCGGGTATGCCGGCGGACAGGCGGCAACCGTGATCCGTCATCTGCTACGCGCCGGCGCTGTCCAGGCCGCGCTGGCCTTGACGCTGGCGGCCGCGTCCGCCGCGTCCGCGTCCCCGCCGCCCCATCTGACGCCGCCGAAGAGCTACGGGCTGCCACCGGAGACTTTCAGCACCGGATATGTCAACCTGTTCGCGGCGGCGCTCCGCCAGTTGCGGCCGCGCATCGCCACCGTAACTATTCCTGCCCGGGCGAGTCAACCACGTCGTTCTTGCTGCCATGTATTTGGAAGACGTCCGGGCATACGCTGCACAACGACTACCCCGGTTCCCAGCTCGGCGCGGCGCTGGCGTTCCTGGCCGCTCACCGCGGCAAAGTCAGCCCGATCACGCTGTCGCTCAACGGCAACGGCATCAATGAGTTTCTGCAGACCTGCCCGCCAGGTGACCTTGCCTGCATCGCCGCTGGCGCGCCGGCGGCGATCGCCTCCTACCAGGCCTGGCTGACCTCGATCCTGCGGCACATGCGAGCTTGCGCGCGCGACGCGCAGATCGTCGTCGTCGGCGCCTACGACCCAACCTCGACGCCTTCGCCTTCGGCGAACCGCTGTTCACCCAGCTCAACCAGGCGCAGCAGGCGGCCGCCGCCACCGTGCGGGCCCGGTTCGCCGACCCCTTCCCCCTCTTCAACCCCCAAGGCGACCCTGCCGCAAAGACCACAGCGATCTGCACGCTCACCCTGCTGTGCAACCAAGCGGACGGTCACCCCTCCGATGCCGGCTACCGGGCGCTCGCCGACGTCGTGTGGGCCGCATCAGGCTACGCGAGCTTCCAGTGACAGCCCACGCCGGGCGCAGAACCGGCCAGCAACGCCGCCGCTGTGACCGGGCCGCCGCAGGCGGAGCCCCCCGGGACACCAAAGGAGAGTCACTGTGCCTGCCGCACGCCTGATCCTCGCCGGAGTGCGTGGATCACCCGGCAGCGCGCACGCGCTGCGCTACGCCGCCGATCTCGCCCGCCACCACGATGCCATCCTGGTCCCCCTGCTCACCTGGGTGCCGCCTGGCGGTGACCTGGACGAGCGCGGGCACCTCTCGCTGCAGCTGCGTGAACTGGGGGAAGAACGACGCCTGGCAGCGCCTGTGGACGGCGCTCGACACCGCATTCGGCGGCTTCCCCCCGGTGCGCACCAGGCTGCTCGTGCTGCGCGGCAAACCAGGCCAGGTACTTGCCAGCGCCGTCCGCCAGGCTGGCGACCTGCTGGTCACCGGAACCGGGCCAAGGGGCCCGCTGCGATGGCTGACCGGCTGCCGGGTGAGCCGCTACTGCCTGCATCACGCCCAATGCCCGGTCCTGGCCATGCCGCCCCCCGCGCTAGCCCAAAAAGCCGGCCATGGCCTTCGCGGCTGGACGTTCCGTCACCGCAAGCTGGACCCAGACGAAGCCAGCATGCCCGCCAGCACCAGCTAGCACCCGATGCTCATGGAGCCCGAAGTACGCGCCCACTGCCACGCAGACAGCCGTTAACCTGCCGCCCGCCTGGCCCGCGCCGAGTGGGGCCGATCGCGTGGCGGCCCGAGGACGCCAGAACTGCATGTTCGGAGCGGCTGGCGACTTCTCGGGCTGACTTGCTGGGGGCGCGCCTATCAGGCATTATGCTCTCCCGCCAAGGAGTGCCTTCGTGTTCGGTGGGTGCGTCCGATGGCGGGAGGGCCGATGCCGAGCGGCGATGAGATCCGAGACGTTCAGCGAGCGACGTGGGCCGGGCTTTCTGCGGGCTGGGAGAAGTGGGACTCGGTCATCATGGATCAGCTGGGCCCGGTCGGCACAGCGATTATCGAGCGTCTCGACATCGCCGATGATCAGCAGCATCTCGACATCGCCGCGGGTACTGGTGAGCCGGGGCTGACCGTCGCCAGGCTCGCGCCGAGGGGACACGTCGTTCTGACCGACCTTGCGGATGAGATGCTCGACATCGCGACGCGACGAGCGAACGCGCAAGGGATCACCAATTTTGAGACCAAGGTGTGCAGCGCCGACGACCTGCCATTCAGTGACGCGACATTCGACAGTATCTCGGTACGGTTTGGATACATGTTCTTTCCCGACGTCGCTAAAGCGACTGCCGAGTTCGCGCGCGTGCTTAAGCCGGGCGGGCGCCTCTGCTCGTCGGTATGGGTCAAGCCCGAGGGAAACCCGTGGACGACGATCGCCATGCAGGCAATCGCGGCGGAGGCGGTGCTGGCGCCACCCGGCCCGGACGGGCCGAATATGTTCCGGTGCGCTGCCCCGGGATATGTCAGTGCCCTGTACGAGGCCGCGGGGCTGCGCGACGTTGCCGAGTGGAGCGTCGACGTCGAACTCGTGACGCGATCGCCCGCGCAGTATTGGGAGATGATCAGCGAGCACGTCTCGCTCGCAGTTGCGGCGCTTCAGCGGGTCGGCGAACCGGCGCGGGAGCGGATCGCGAAAGCCGTCATCGCCAAGGTCAGCACCTACGAAGAAGACGGCAAGGTAAGGATTCCGGGCGTAGCCCGCTGCATCGTCGGCACGAGGTAGGGACGCCCGAACTAGAGCGTCTGCGCACAGTTGCCGAGCCGCGGAGCTCATCTTGCCAGCCGGAAATAGTCGGCGTTCGGGGGCAGCGGCCGGACTGGGCGACGTGGTGGTGCGACGGGACAGTGGCGGTGACCTGGCGTGACTGCCGTGGTCGTCTTACCGTGGGATTCTCGTCGTTTGCTGGGGCCTCGGCTGGCCCAGCTTCGGGGTCTCAGCCCGAGCCCCGGAGGTGCATTGTGGCCCCCACCATCCCGTCCACCGCTCTCGTGCCGGCCGCGCCGGTGTTCACCAACACGGAGCGGCTGGCATTAGCCGGGTTTCCTCGCCGGCTACAGCGGCCTGACCGCCAGGCTTACGAGCTGGATTTGCGGCACTTCGCTGGCTGGTGCCAGCAGCACCAGCTGCATCTGTTCCAGGCGCGCCGTGCGGACATCGAGTTCTTCGCCCGCGATCTGGAAGCCCGCGGCCGGGCCCGGGCGACCATCACCCGGCGCCAAATCCCGCCCCCGCTACCTCCAGTAGGCCTTGGCCATGTTTCCGGTCAGATCAAGTTTTCGCCTGTCACGCGGCGGCCAGCCCGGCTGTGATGTGCTGGCCGAGGGCGCGGTCGAACTGCCGCCAGGCGGTGGCGAGGGGCCGAGCGGTGCGCAAGATTGTCAGGGAGGGCTGGGCTGAGGGTGGTCAGGCCGGGGGTGAGGACGCGGCCGTAGGTCTTGGTGAACAGGACGGCGATCGTGCGGCCGTGGGGGGTGAGGCGGTACCGGTGGGTGCCGGGGAGCCGTTCGATGATCTGTTTTCGCCGCAGCCGCCTTAGGTCGTAGGTGGCTTGCCGGCTGGTGTAGGGGGTGCCCAGCAGCGCGGAGGTGAGCTGGGTCAGGGAGCGGTTGCCGGATCCGGCGATCAGGTGGGTGAACCGCAGCGTGGCAGCCAGGATCGCCATGACGCGGGGATCACCGAAGTGCAGGGCTGGAGCGTGCAGGCCCTCGGGGGTGCTGGTGGGCGTGGTCACCTCGGCGAAGGTGACGGTGTCGGGGGCCGGCTGGGCGTCTGCTGCTTCAGCGTCGCATAGACGCTGGCTGGCGTGTTCGCCAGCGGCCCGCAGGGCGTTCCAGTTGTCCAGGCAGACGCGCCGCCCGATCCCGAAGTCGTGGGTGTCGCAGATGACCGTCTCGGTCCGCAGCGCCCGGTGTCCTTTGAAGTACTGCTTGATCCGGCTGGCCTTGTAGTAGCAGCTGATCTGCGGGCCGGCTCCCTCGGTGATGACCTTGGTGCGGAAGGCGCCCGGGGTCCTGGCGTTGATCCGCCGGCCGAAGGTCAGTGACACGCAGTCGGGGCGGCCGATATCCAGGTGGTCGCGGATGAGCCCTTCGAAGAAGGCGCGCCCGGCGGCGGGACGGTCGAACACCAGCGTGCCGGCTATCTCGAACTGGCGGAACGCCAGCTCGTAGACGTATCCGGCGCGGAGGTCAGCGGTGGTGAGCACCTGCGGGAGCCGGGCAATGGGCAAACCAGCGCCAGAAAAACGCGGTGACCGCACCGGGCCCCAGCCGGTCACACAACCGCTGCAGCAGCGCGGGATCGTCACAGGAGCGGAACCCGTTGTCCAGCGCGGCATACCCGATCCGGGCCTTATCAAGCTGGCGCTTGGCCCACTCGTGCCCGTTCAGCCAGATCCAGACCGGGAAGGGCGCATAGCAGTTGACCTTCCAGAACGCCGGGCCCCACCCGGGATCGTGCAGGTAGAAGTAGAAGTGGTTGACGAAGGTCATCTGCCGCCCCCACTCCTGCAGAACCCGCCCCCGGCTGTCATGTCTCTTGCCCGCCCAGGACCGCCACGCCGAGGCCTTCTCCTGCCCGGCGCCGATCATGACGACCTTGCCTTTGCCGCCCGCAGCAGCAGCCGCCTCCAGGTAAGGCCGGGCGATCTCCTCCCTGTTATCTCCCTTGGCGAAGCGGATCACCGGGATGGCGTTCTCCTTAGCGAAGTTCCTGATCGCGGTCTCGTACGCCTTCCCCACCTCGCCGAACGCCCTCGAGGACGGATAGCCGAATCCGCGCTGCTCGCGCAGGAACCGCGCGCACCACCCCGCGGTCTGCAGGTGCGGCACATACCCTTGCATTATCTCAAGCCCGAATTTGGGTGTCCTTGCTGTAGCCGCCGCGGGTGTTTTGTGTGCTTTTTGCTGCGTGGTGGACACGTTACCTGAACAGGGTCTCCGCCGCAGACCCGTGCAAATCCCCTTGTCGCTGCCGTTTTTAGAACCAAGTGGCTACTACGTGAACGCTGTTCAGCTACATGTCCACGCCGCAGGCGTCCTGGTCAGGTGCGGCATACACAGGGAGGGCTTCAGATAACGTTCAGGAAAATCCGGTCCACCGAGCGGACCGCCAGGCTCACCCGATCCCGCAGTAAGGTCGAATAGTCGGCCATCGCAGCCTCCCTGGTCTCATCAACCCGGAGGCTAGAACCGGCATGTCGGTGAGGAGGCCACCCCAACGGGCACCTCCTCGCTGCACACCAGCTGACACTCACCCCGCTCGCGGCGCAGCCGCGACTCTCGGCGGTATGAGGTCGCTCGCTATCAAGTAGGTGCATGTCAATGGCCTGATCGCCAGGAGGCGGTCAGGTCTTTTTGATCTTTTTGTCCGTGGTTCGTCCGCGAGATCGGACCACATCAGCCGGGCGTGGGCAGCAGAGACCGGCCCGGATTGGCATAACCGCGCATGCCGGTGGCTGGATAGCCGCCAGACTCGTCTGGGAGGCTGCGGGCTCAACCCAAGCTGACGAGCCGACGGACAGAGGACGCAGCTTCGGCTCAGGGACTGCGCGACGAGGTCAGTCCCGTCTGTCCTTGAGCCGGGCAGTGGTTACCGGGATGCTGCCGGGCAGCGGCACCTCGCCGCGCAGCCTGGCGCGGACCTGGTCCGCGTCCGAGTGCTCCAGCGCCTCCAGGATGGCCAGGGCGTCCTTCCAGGCCTGGCTGGCCAGCCCTGGCTCGCCGATCGCGTGATAGGCGTCCCCGAGGTGCACCAGCATCGTGGTCTGGTAATAGCCCGGCCGGAAACCCTCGATGGTGCGCAGCGCGGTGCGCAGGCAGCCGATCACCTCGTCCAGCCGGCCCAGGTGGAACAGCACGTAGCCGACGCTGTCCCAGGTGGCTGCCTGGTTGAGGGGGTCGCCGTGGCCCTCCTGGTAGAGGCTGAGCGCCTGCCCGCAGTACTCCAGGGCCTGCTTGTAGTCGCCGAGCTTGGCGTGCATCCAGCCGACCCCGTTGAGCATCCTGGCCTGGCCCGGCTCGTCGCCTTCTTCCCGGTAGAGGTCGAGGGACCGCTGGGCATGCCCGAGCGCCTCGGCGAGCCGGCCCTGCTGCTCGGCCAGCAGCATGATCTCGTTGTGCGCGCGGGCCTTCCCGAGCCGGTCACCGGCCTGCCGGTGCAGCTCCAGGGCCTGACGGCAGTACTCGCGCGCATCGGTGAGCAACCCGAGCCGGCCGTAGGCGGCGCCGAGGTCCCGGCAGGCGTGCGCCTGGCCGCTCAGGTCACCGAGGCGCTGGGCCGCCGCCACCGCGGTCCGCTGGATGGCGACCTGGTCGTGCCAGTCGCCGGCCCGGTCGAACAGCAGCCACATCGCCCACGGCAGCTGCCACGCGTAGCTCCCGAACCCGGCCTGGTCGGCCAGGGCGATCGCGGCCAGCAGGACCTGCCGCTCGGCGGCGAACCAGGCTAGCGCCTCGCTCACCGAGTTCAGGGTCTCCGGGGTGACGCCCGGCCTGGGAGGTTCCACCGGCAAATGCGGCCGGACCGGGTTGAGCAGTCGGCTTCCCGCGCACGCGGTGTGCAGGTAATGGTCCAGCACCCGGTGCACGGCCTGCCGCCGGGTCTCCTCGCTGTCCGTCCGGCTGGCCAGGTCAGCAGCATAGGCGCGGAGCAGATCGTGGAACGCATACCTGCCCGGTCCATACTCGCTGATCAAGTTCGCATCCGCCAGTTCGCTGATCTGGGCCCGGGCCCGGGCGGGCGTGTGCGCGGCGAGGCTTGCGGCAGCGGCTGCGGTAATGTCGGGGCCGGGGTTCAGGCTCAGCAGCCGGAACATCCATGCGCCCGGCTGGCTGAGATTCTGGTAGGACCAGCTGAACAGCGCCCGAAGGCTGCTGCCGGGCTCCCCGGTCTCCAGGATGTCCAGTCGGCCTCGTTCGTCGCGTAGGTCAGCGACCAGCGCGGCGAGCGGGTGACCGGGTTCGGCGGCACGCGCGGCGGCAATATTCAGCGCCAGCGGCAGCCGTGCCGACAGCGTGATCAGCTCGGCCACCGCCTCCGGTTCAGCACTGACGCGCTGGCTGCCGAGGCGGCGGCTCAGCAGGTCACGGGCCTCATGCTCGGAGAGCAGATTCACGGTGAGCGGCTTGGCCGCGTCGAGCGCGGCCAGGCCGGTCAGCCGACTCCGGCTGGTGACCAGCACCAGGC
This sequence comes from uncultured Actinomycetes bacterium, assembly GCA_963829725.1. Classification (GTDB taxonomy): domain Bacteria; phylum Actinomycetota; class Actinomycetes; order Streptosporangiales; family Streptosporangiaceae; genus RYN-230. The sequence goes on from CAWHJW010000014.1 coordinate 62,359, forward strand.
AGCCAGCGGTCCCAGGCAACAGCGGACGGACCTGCGTAGCGTCACGCGCGTTGTCCAGCAGGATGAGCATCTTCCGGCCAGCCAGCAGGCTACGGTATAGCCCAGCCTGGGCATCCGTGCCCGCTGGTATCCGCTCGGCGGGCACGGCCAGTGCATCGAGGAATTCGCGGATCGCCTCGGCAGGAGTTACCGGAGCGCCGGACGGACCGTTGCCACGCAGGTTCACATACAGCTGCCCATCTGGGAACTGGCTAGCGACCTGGTGGGCCCAGTGCACAGCCAGCGCGGTTTTGCCGACCCCGCCGTGCCACGGATCGCGGAGATCACCATCGTCCCCCGCGCGCCGCCCATGACCTCCAGCATCAGCCTGTCCAGGGCAGCCAGCTCATCGACTCGCCCCGCGAAATGCGGGATGGCGGCGGGCAGTTGCCGCGGTATGGCCTCCAGGCGGCTGCCAGTTAGCTCTGTTAGCGCATGGAACACCTCCAGCTCCAGGTCGGCCCCGGGAGGTAAATGTGCGGACGATCAGCTCAGCCTGGCGCAACCGCTGCCGGAACGCATACACTGCATGGCGGTCGGCATCGGCCGCGCCCGCTGGCAGGGAGACAGTCTCATCGAGTAGGAACACCAGCCGGGGCAGGCCAGCGGTGGTGGCTTCCTGGAACTCCAGCTCCGTGTACGACACTGCCGTACCGGGTGCTACCGAGCCGTAGCGGAATCCGACTACCGCTACGTAGATCTCGCAGCTGCGCACACGCTGCTGGCAATAGCTGGCAGGCTCGCCCTCTCGCGCAGCGAAATGCCGCATGTCAACCGGCGCCACCCCAGCCCGGCTCACCGCGTCCAGGGCAGCCTGCACAAACGACCGGTCCCCTGGGAACGCCGCCATATCGGAGGTATGACTCACGAACACCTGTCGCGTCCTCATCACGCCCCCGGTCCCCGGAATCGGACGCCCCCAAATTTACACCTACCGTAACGATCTATAACTATTCCACAGATAACAGGACCGCATACGGCCGCGTCTAGGTCGCTGGCGGGGACGGGGTGCGCAGCACGTAGAACCCGTCCAGGGCGGCCTCGGCGCCGATCTGGTCCTGCCTTCGGGTGACGGTGAGGCTGTCGTCGGTGATGGCAAGGTCGAAGTGCTTGCCGGTCTTGTATTAATTGATCACCTTGCCGGCCTCGACGCCGATCTTCGCGGCGCCGGCCAGCTGGCCGGCCTGGATGCGGGCGATGAGGGGGGCAGGAGTTTCTCGGTGGCGGCCAGGAGATTCTCGCGCTCGCGGGCCCGCTCGGCGGCCAGCACCGGGTTGCGGCAGGCGACCAGCCGCTCGCCGGGGAAGTCCCCGGACGTGATCTCGGCGAGATCCTGCTGGCCGGACAGGGACAGCTGCAGCGGGCCGTCCTCGGCCATCAGCTTGCGGATGGCGGGGGCGCGCAGCGCGGTGATCCACCCTCAGGTGCCGCCCCGCGGCGCCGTGCCGTCCTCCGCGGCATTCAGCGTGGCGATCCGGGCCGAGGTGATCATGGCGCGGTCGCCGACCATGACCATCCTGGCCAGGCCGAACTTCTCCCGCACCACCTTGACGATCTCGGTGAACGCGGCTGGGTCGCCGGTGTTGCCGCCGAACACGCGCACCGCGACCGGGCGGCCCGGCGGGGGGTCGGTGAGCAGCCCCTACTCGATCTGCAGCCGGCCTTTCTTGCCGTCGCCGGAGTAGCCGCGGGCGGCCAGCGGGCAGTGCGCCCCTTCCAGCCACGAGGACGACAGGCCGAACAGCGCCATCCGTGACGGGTTCGCCGGGCCCAGGGGCGGGCCGCCAGGGCCGCCTCGATGCTGTGCTGCCGGCCCGCGAGCCAGTCCATCGCGGCGTAGATGTCATCGGCCGGGGCCGCAGCCAAGGTCTTGTGCGTGGCGGCGACGGATCCGCGGATGGCCCATCTGCGCTACATCGAGGACGTCTCGGAGTTCGACCGCCTGGAGTTCGAGGTAGTCATCGAGATCCCGAAGGGCCAGCGCAACAAGTACGAGATGGACCATGAGACGGGGCGGATCCGATCTGGACCGGATGCTGTTCACTTCTACCCGGTATCCGGCCGATCCACCACTTCTTTGAGGTTTACAAGGCGCTGGAGCCCGGCAAGGAAGTGTAGACGGTTACCTGGTGGATCAGGCGGCCGCCAAGAGTTGACCAGGGCGAACGTCACCGGTTCTTGACCAGGGTCACAATCTGACCGTAGCGCTGCAGCATCTCGGCCCGCAGAAGGACTGCCAGGTTTGCCGAGGTCACCATGGCATGTCCGCCGACGCCGTCTGCTTGCGCTTCAGCGATCATGGCCTGCCCGTTCAGCCAGACTCGTTGAGGTGAGAGCACCTGTCCTGGTCAGCGATACCGCCGATGCCGGAGCCGGCTTACCGGGAATCGGGGCTAACGGGCAAGGGCCGGCCGCGATTCACCGGGGCCATGCATTGCTCGTGCGTGAGCCAAGGTGCGGGAACAGCACTGCTCAGTCCTTGCGAGGGCGCGCCGGTGCTCCGGGGAGTCTGGCGGCCGAGGACGTGTGCGGGTAGGACCAGCTTGCGATCTCCGCGCGGCGGCCTATGTCTGGCCGGACGCGTCGGCTATATCCGATTGTTGCCGCTGGTGGGACGATGGGGGTGCGGCAGGTTTGGCCGTGGCGTGGGGTTGGCGTTGTCGATGGGGGTCCACATGCTGGAAGACCTTGACCCGGCCGAGACCCGCGAGTGGGTGGATGCGCTTGATTCGGTGATGGCGTTCGAGGGCGCTGACCGCACGTTCTTCCTGCTCGGCGAGGTTATCGCGGAGGCCCGGCGGAAGGGCGCGCCGGTCCCGTACAGCGCCACCACGCCGTACGTGAACACCATCGCGCCCGATGAGGAGGACCGGCTGGGCGCGCGGGAGCTGGCTCTCGACCACCGCATCCGGTCGCTCATCCGGTGGAACGCGCTGGCGATCGTCCTGCGCGCCAACAAGGAGTCCTCCGAGCTCGGCGGCCATATCGCCAGCTTCCAGTCCGCGGCGACCCTCTATGATGTCGGCTTCCAGCACTTTTTCCACGCCCCGGACGACCAGCACGGCGGTGACCTGCTGTTCATCCAGGGCCATTCCTCGCCGGGCATCTATGCCCGCTCCTTCGTGGAGGGGCGGCTCACCGAGGATCAGCTGAACAAGTTCCGGATGGAGGTCGATGGCGGCGGCCTCGCGTCCTACCCGCACCCGTGGCTGATGCCGGAGTACTGGCAGATGCCGACGGTGTCGATGGGCCTCGGCCCGATCATGGCCATCTATCAGGCCCGCTTCCTCAAGTACCTCGCGAGCCGGGGCCTGGCGGACACCTCCAGGCGCAAGGTCTGGGCTTTCCTCGGTGACGGCGAGACCGACGAGCCGGAGTCGCTGGGCGCCATCTCGATGGCCAGCCGGGAGAAGCTGGACAACCTGATCTTCGTGATCAACTGTAACCTGCAGCGCCTGGACGGCCCGGTCCGCGGCAACGGCAAGATCATCCAGGAGCTGGAAGGCGTCTTCCGCGGCGCGGGCTGGAATGTGATCAAGGCGGTGTGGGGCAGCGGCTGGGATCCGCTCATCGCCCGCGACTCCGCCGGCCTGCTCCTGCGGCGGATGGAGGAGTGCGTCGACGGCGAGTACCAGGACTTCAAGTCCAAGGACGGCGGGTACGTCCGGGAGAAGTTCTTCGGTAAGTACCCGGAACTGCTCGAGATGGTGGCCGGCATGACCGACGATGAGATCTGGGCACTCAACCGCGGCGGCCACGACCCGAACAAGATTTACGCCGCGTACTCGGCGGCCCTGCGTACCACCGGCCAGCCCACGGTCATCCTCGCCAAGACGGTGAAGGGCTACGGCATGGGGGAGTCCGGTGAGGGCCAGAACATCACCCACCAGCAGAAGCACATGGCTGATGCCGCGCTGGCGCGGTTCCGTGACCGGTTCGGCCTTCCTCTCACCAACGAGCAGCTGGCCGAGCTGCCGTTCCTGCGTTTCCCCGACGACAGCCCGGAGATGGCATACCTGCGCGGGCGGCGCGCCGCCCTCGGCGGTTTCCTGCCGGCCCGGCGGAGCCGGTCGGCCGAGTCGCTGGCGGTGCCCGAGCTCAGCGCCTTTGGCGGCCAGCTCGCCGGCACGCCGGGCCGCGAGATTTCCACGACCATGGCGTTCGTCCGGATCCTCAACACGCTGCTGCGCGACAAGAGGATCGGCAAGCGGGTCGTCCCGATCGTCGCGGACGAGTCCCGGACGTTCGGGATGGAGGGCATGTTCCGCCAGTTCGGCATCTACAGCCAGGCCGGGCAGCTGTACCGGCCCGAGGACGCCAGCCAGCTCATGTTCTACCGCGAGGCACCGGATGGCCAGATGCTCCAGGAGGGCATCAGCAAGGCCGGCGCGATGTCGTCGTGGATCGCCGCAGCGACGGCGTACAGCACGAGCGGCGTGCCGATGATCCCGTTCTACATCTTCTACTCGATGTTCGGCTTCCAGCGGATCATGGACCTGGCCTGGGCAGCCGGTGACTCGCGGGCCCGTGGCTTCCTGCTCGGCGGGACATCCGGCCGGACCACGCTCAACGGCGAGGGGCTGCAGCATGAGGACGGGCACAGCCACGTGCTCTCCTCGGTGATCCCCAACTGCGTGTCCTACGACCCCACGTACTCCTACGAGGTCGCCGTCATCATCCAGGACGGCCTGCGGCGGATGTTCACCGGGCAGGAGGACGTCTACTTCTACATCACCCTGATGAACGAGAACTACGAGCACCCGGCGCTGCCCGCTGGCGCCGAGACCGGGATCCTCAAGGGGATGTACCTGCTCCGGGAAGGCACCGCAGCCGGCGGCCAACGCCGGGCATCCCGCGGTAAAGGCAGGATCGGCCGGCGGCGCGGCAGGCGGTCCGCGGGTCCAGCTGCTGGGCAGCGGGACCATCCTTCGGGAGGTGCTCGCCGCGGCCGGCCTGCTGGCCGCCGATTACGGCGTCATCGCGGATGTGTGGAGCGTGCCGAGTTTCACCGAACTGCGGCGCGACGGGCTCGCGGCCGAGCGATGGAACATGCTCCACCCGACGGAGCCGCAGCGGCCCAGCTATGTCGAGACCTGTCTCGCTGGCCGGCCGGGCCCGGTGGTCGCCGCGACCGACTACGTCAAGACCTTCGCCGACCAGATCCGCCCCTTCGTGCGGCAGCGCTACCGGGTCCTGGGCACCGATGGCTTCGGAAGGTCGGACTACCGACGGAACCTGCGCCGCTTCTTCGAGGTCAACCGGCACTACGTCGCCCTCGCCGCCCTGGCCTCGCTCGCGGAGGACGGGACAATCCCGGCAGCCACGGTCGCTGATGCGATCTCGCGATACGCAATCGATACCGACAAGCCAGATCCGACCACGGTATGAGCTGACACCACAGCACCAAGAGGAAAACGCCACCGGCATCGCCGCCAAGGGGAGCAACCGTGCCCGCTGCAACTGAAGTCAGCGTTCCCGACCTCGGTGACTTCACCGACGTGCCGGTCATTGAGATTCATGTCGCAGCCGGCGATGTGGTCGGCGAGGAGGATCCGCTGATCACGCTGGAGTCGGACAAGGCGACCATGGACATCCCCTCGCCCGCAGCCGGGACCGTGCGCGAGCTGCGGGTCGAGATCGGCGACCGGGTCGAGAAAGGGGCGCTCATCCTTCTCCTGGACACCGACAGCGCGCTCACAAAGCCGCCACCGCTGACCGATCAGCAGGAGCCGCCGGGCCAGGAGGCTCCCGGCCCGGTCGCCGCGGCGCAGGAGCCTGCCCGCCGATCCGCCGCGGCAGTCCCGCCACCAGCACCACAGACCAGCGGGCCGGTGACCGCCGTCGAGCCCGGGCCGCCGGCCGACTTCGACGCTGTGCACGCAGGCCCTGGTGTGCGCCGGCTGGCCCGCGAGCTCGGCGTGGACCTCACCGCGGTGTCCGGGACCGGCCCGAAAGGCCGCATCACCAAGGACGACCTGCTCGCGGGCGTGCGCGGGCCAGTTGCCACGACGACAGGTGCGCAGGGCGGCGGCATCCCGGAGATCCCGGCGCAGGACTTCTCGAAGTTCGGCCCGGTGGAGATCCGGCCGCTGTCGCGCATCCAGCGGCTGTCCGGCCCGCAGCTGCACCGGTCGTGGCTCAACATCCCGCACGTCACCCACAACGACGAGGCGGACATCACCGACCTCGACGCCTACCGCAGGGAACTCGACACTGCTGCCAGAACTGAGGGCTACCGGGTGACGTTGCTTGCCTTCCTGATGAAGGCATCGGTCTCGGGGCTCCGGGAGTTCCCCAAGTTCAACAGCTCCCTGAGCGTGGAGAAGGACGCGCTCATCCACAAGAGCTACTACCACATCGGCGTCGCGGTGGACACCCCGGACGGCTTGGTGGTCCCGGTGATCCGCGACGTTGACCGCAAGGGCATCCGGGAAATATGCCAGGAGCTCGGTACGGTCTCGGCGAAGGCCCGGGACGGCAAGCTCGGCATGGCCGACCTGCAGGGCGGCTGCTTCACTATCTCCAGCCTCGGCGGCATCGGCGGCACCAGCTTCACGCCGATCATCAACGCCCCGGAGGTGGCGCTGCTCGGCGTGGTGCGCTCCAAGATCGCCCCGGTGTGGGACGGGACGGCGTTCGTGCCGCGACTGATGCTGCCGCTGTCGCTTTCCTACGATCACCGGGTCATCGACGGTGCGCTGGCAGCCCGTTTCGCCCGGCACCTATGCCACCTGCTCGAAGACATCCGCCGGCTCGTGCTCTAACCTCCCCGACCCGGTGACGGTCTCAGCAGCCACCTTCGATCCCTGGAGCCTGACGTGGACATTCGAATCCCGGACATCGGCGACTTCCGGGACGTGCCCGTCATCGAAGTGCACGTCGCCCCCGGCGACCGCGTGGCAGCCGAGGACCCGCTCATCACACTCGAGTCCGACAAGGCGACAATGGACATCCCCGCACCGGCCGCCGGAACGATCGACGGCGTCCGGGTCACTGTCGGTGAGCGCGTCTCCGCCGGCCACCTCATCGTCAACCTGCGCACTGATGACGCTGCCGGGCCAGCGGCGGCGGCGCTGGCTGCTAAGGCTCCCAGCGCCGCGCGCCCGGACGCGCCGTCCCCCAGGCCTGCGGCGGCACAGGGTGACGTGCACGCGGAAGTGCTCGTCCTCGGTGCCGGGCCGGGCGGCTACTCGGCGGCCTTCCGGGCGGCTGACCTCGGCAAAAAGGTCGTGATGGTTGACCGCTGGCCGGCACTCGGCGGGGTCTGCCTCAACGTCGGCTGCATACCGTCCAAGGCTCTCCTGCACGCCGCCAAAGTCATCGCCGAGACCAAGGAGATGAGCGAGCACGGCGTCGTGTTCAGCACGCCTCGGATCGACGTCGACCAGCTGCGGGCGTGGAAGGACAGCGTGGTCCGGCGGCTCACCGGCGGTCTTGCCGGACTGGCCAAGCAGCGCAAGGTCACCACGATCCGGGGCTACGGCCGCTTTACCTCGCCGCACCAGCTGCAGGTCGAGCTCGCCGAGGGTGACTTCACGACCGTCGGCTTCGAGCAGGCGATCATCGCGGCAGGCTCCGAGCCGCTGCCGCTGCCGTTTATCCCGCGCGGCGACCCGCGGGTGCTGGACTCCACTGGTGCGCTGCAACTCGACGGGGTGCCGCAGCGGCTGCTCGTGCTGGGCGGCGGCATCATCGGCCTGGAAATGGCGACTGTCTACCACGAGCTCGGCGCGAAGGTCACGATCGCCGAGCTGATGGACCAGCTCATCCCCGGCGCAGACAAGGACCTGGTCAACCCGCTCGCCAAGCGGGTCACCAGGCGATACGAGAACATTTACCTCAAGACGAAGGTGACGAACGTCGAGGCCCGGCCCGAGGGGCTTGAGGTCTCCTTCACCGGCGCCAAAGCGCCGGTGACCGATACCTTCGACAGGGTTCTCGTCGCTGTGGGCCGCCATCCCAACGGCAAGCTGATCGGTGCCGAGTTCGCGGGCGTCGCGGTCGATGACCGCGGCTTCATTCCGGTTGACAAGCAGCTGCGGACTAACGTGCCGCACATCTTCGCCATCGGTGACCTCGTGGGTCAGCCGATGCTGGCGCACAAGGCCATGCACGAGGGGAAAGTCGCCGCAGAGGTAACAGCCGGCAAGAACAGTTTCTTCGACGCCCGGGTGATCCCCTCGGTCGCCTACACCGATCCCGAGGTGGCCTGGGCGGGGATGACCGAGAACGAGGCGAAGGCCGCCGGTGTCAAGTACGGCAAGGGCGTCTTTCCCTGGGCAGCCAGCGGCCGCTCCCTCTCACTCGGCCGTGACGAGGGCATGACGAAGCTCCTATTCGATGAGACGACCGGACGCGTCATCGGCTGCGGCATCGTCGGGCCTTCCGCCGGCGACCTCATCGCCGAGGCGGCGCTGGCGATCGAGATGGGCGCCGACGCGGCCGACATCGGCTTGACAATCCACCCGCACCCGACGCTGTCAGAGACCGTCGGGATGGCCGCGGAGGCGTTCGAAGGCACGATCACCGACCTCTACCTGCCGAAGAGGGGATAAGCGCCGGCGCGGCCTGGTGCCAGCTGAAGGTGGCGGCGGCTGCCGCTGGCCCTGGGTGCTCCGCCCCGCCGGGCGGCATACATGCAGGCAGCTGGCAGGCATAACAAAACTTCGCACCACTTTGCTGGGCGGCCGGAGGGCGGGATGATGACGTGAGGAGCTGAGTATGCGAGTACTGACGATCGCGCCCCCGGGCGCGGGCAAGGGAACTCAGGGCGCACTGATCGCCGCGCATTTCGACATTCCCCACATCGCGACCGGTGAACTGCTGCGCGATCACGTAGCGCGGCGAACCGATCTCGGCCGAGCCGTTCAGGAATATCTCGACCGCGGCGAACTCGTGCCCGACCAGGTCGTCCTCGACATGGTGCGGGAGGCGATGGTCGCCGCCAAAGCGGCCGGAGGGGGTTTGTCCTAGACGGAATCCCACGGAACATGCAACAAGCCCGCGCGGCCTACCTGATAGGCCGCGAACTCGGGATGACCGCGGATGTGGCGCTGCACCTGCAGGCCGACGATGAGGAACTCATGCGCCGGCTGCTGGCGCGAGCTGCGCTCGAGCATCGCTCCGACGACACCGCAGACATCATTGGCCAGCGCCTTGGCCTCTACCATGAAGTGACATCCCCCATCGTCTCGTGGTACCGCGCCCGCGGAATCCTGGTCTCCGTGGATGCGATGCGTTCCGCGCATCAGGTCGGGCGCGAAAACCTCACCGCCCTCGAAGCGATGCGCCCGTTCCTGGACCATGTGCCGGGGCAGGCACGGCTCTCGGTTGACCTCACCAGCCTGGGGGACGCGTTCGGCGTCTCTCAGCCCGGCTAGGCCGTTGACTGGCCGGCAATGCCGGACATGCGTGCGCAGTGCTGGCCTGTGTTAACGCTGCCTCTCTGTCCTCTAACCCAGAGGTCGCCGGGTAGCCCCGGCACGTTGCCGTGCCGGGGCCCCCTCAGGACCACGCATGCACGTTCCCGCGCACGCGGCCCAAGCAAGCCACTCGGGCGGTTCAGGTTGTCTGCTGCATCACGGTGTTTCCGGCCCGCCGGGGCGGTTGCCTGCTCCGGTGGCAGGTGGCGTGCACGAGGTGCGTTCGCTTGTTTCGTGCGGCCGTGGGCGTGTCGTGGTGGACCAGGTAGTCCGCCACGATCGCCTTCTTGGTAACCCACAGGAACCAGCGTTCCCAGCCCTCAGGGGTCTGGGGTGGCTGGTCGGGGGTTATCAGGTTTTCCCCGCATAGGCTGCACCGGCCGTCCTGCCTGGACAGCAGGCGCACGGTGTAGTTATCCAGCGGGGGTTTTACCTTGCGTCGGCGTTGCGCCCAGTACCCGGCCAGTGCGGGGTCATCGGGTGATGCCGTGCCTTTGACCAGGGTGTGCCGCACGATCTCGGTCCAGGCCGGTTTCGGCAGGTAGGCGCCGGTAACCCGGTCGCCGAAAACCCACCGGTCGTTCCTGAACTTGTCGAACTTCCGATAATACTGGCCGACGATCCAGCGTTTCGGCTTGTTCGGGTGGCTCCAGCACGCCCACTTGTAGGTGAGCTTCCACAGGTATTCGGTCAGGGCACGGAACACCCTGGACGACACCACCGTCCGGTAGTAGGAAATCCAGCCCCGCACTATCGGGACTATCTTCGCCAGTACCGCTGCGACGCTGGCCCCGCGAAATGCGCGGAACTCCTTAGCAAGCCGTTTCCGGAACCTCTTGATGGCGTCGGCGCCCGGCTTGATGAGCAGCTTGCCGTTGGGGTGGCGGCGCAGGTCAAAACCCAGGAAACCGAACCCCTCAGACAGGTGAACGATCCTAGTCTTGGCCTCGTTGAACGCCAGCCCCCTCGGCTCCAGCCACTCGGCAAGCCGTGCCCTGACCTGCTCGGCCTGCTGCCTGGAATGACAGCACACGACCAGGTCATCGGCATATCTAGTCAGCGCCGGGCAGCCGTCCCTTACCTCACCGGCATGACTGCCGGTCTTGTAGCGGACGCCTGCGGCCTCCTCCAGCCCGTGCAATGCGATATTCAACAGCAAAGGTGATATAACGCCGCCTTGCGGAGTTCCCTCCCCGGTTGGCGCGAACCCTTTCCCGGCCTCGAAGACACCCGCTTTCAGCCACCCGGCGATCATTCCCATCGCGGGAAACCCGCCGATCATCTGGAGCAGGTAGTCGTGGCTGATCTTGTCAAACGCGGCCGCTAAGTCGGCGTCCAGTATCCACACCCTCTTGCCTTTCCCGTGCAGGGTGCGGAAAAGCGACTCGATCGCGTCGTGGCAGCCGCGGCCCGGCCGGAACCCGTAGGAGCGGGGCTCGAACCGGGCCTCCCACTCGGGTTCCAGCGCGTTGCGGACCCGTGCCTGGTGGCATCTGTCCGCAAGAACCGGAATTCCGAGCGGCCGCATTTTGGTCTTGTCACTGGCTTTCGGCACATGCACCCGCCGGACCGGGGAAGGCTTGTGCGAGCCGATGGTGGCGTGCACGTGCACCGCCATCTCGGCCCGTGCCTGGCTGGTCAGCGCGACCAGCCCGTCGATTCCCGCTGTCCGGCGGCCCGTGTTGCGCTGCGTCACCTGCCGCACGCTGACAAGCGTGTTGCTCCAGCTCCGCAGCATCAGCTTCTGCAGGCTCCTGGCCTGCGGCCAGTCGCCGTCCTGCACCGCCTTGAAGACCCTGCCGCGCAGCCGCCGTACCTGCTCCTCATGGCGGCGCCAGTCCGCAGCTTCCCAGGCGTCACCATCAAACGGAGGCAGGCCCTCAGGTCCGTTCACCGAGGTGTCTAACTTGCCCATAGGTTCCGGCATTTCCGCTCGCTTCGCTTCAAAGGCTCACCTGCTCACGTCAGCGCCCTTACGGGCACGGGCACGCTGGCCCGTTATCCGGCCAGTTATACAGACGCCATCCGGGAGGAGACCCGGTCCTGCGGCACCCGCTTTCCTGCTGCCTTTCAGCCACCGGCATTCGCTTCCTGAGCACCCTGTCCCGCCACGGGATTCCGCCCCCCTTACGGTCGGCCTACCGCACCGCCTGCGCATACCCGCGCCTGAGATGCGGACCCTGGCGAGGTTTCCACGTTCCGCACGCATGAGACCCGGACCGGGCCGGGCGCCCTCTGTACCCCGGGGACAGCGGTGCTCACTGGCCGTCACCAGCTCTTCGGCCGCCGCCTGCCGCCTCTCAGCGGCCGGTCCCTGCCATCCCGGCACAACAGCCCAGCCCGGGATGTATTCGTGACGAGGCATCAGCAAGGGTTCCCTGATAGTCGCCCCTCCGGTCCTTCCCCTCGCCTGTAGCCGCCATGACTGGGGCAGCGGCCCTTGGGCTTTGCCGTGAGCTTCGCACCCAGCCGGTCCAGAACCGGCCACGCACGTCACGGCGGGGACAGGTCGAGCACAGACCTGTAGCTATGTCCCCGGCATCAGCCGACCTCCTCAACAAGCTCACTCAATGCGTGCGACCTCGTGTCGCAAGCAGGTTCAAATCCCGCCCCCGCTACCAAACCAACCAAGTAAGTGCATGTCAATGGCCTGATCGCCGGAAGGCGGTCAGGCCATTGATCTCCATGGCAGCAGGAAGGCAGCGGCATTGGGCCGCACTGGCCGGGCACAGGCGGGGAGACCGGCAGGGAACGGCATCGCTGGCTGGTCTGGCAACGGTTCCGCGACTGAGGCGACGGCCTACCTGAACGCAGTGGCCAACTCGTCTGTCTGTCGAGACATTGGAGGACGTGGCTGCCCCGGGCCGCAGACCCGGCCGGGCCGTGCGGCAGCTCTCGGAGCGGTCAAGAAGCGGCTCCGCGTGCGGGTGCGGTTCCAGCCGCCCGGGCCCAGCCGGTCAGGCCGGTGAGATGTAGGTGCGGGCCGGTGTGGCGCGTGCGTGCCGCCCACCGTGTACCCATGGCTGCTCATGGTGCCAGGCCTGCTGCTGCTGCGGCGGCCCGCCACCCGCCCGGTCGGCGCGCACCACGGCCAGCGTGGTCATGACCAGCGCGGTGGCCCGGTCCCACGGCACCACCGGGCAGGGGGCCCAGAAGCTCGTCGTCTGCTGGCACTGCGGGCACGCCAGCCGCCCGACGGCGTCAATGCGCCAGCCAGCGCGGATGGCGCGGGCGCGGGCGTCGGCCTCGCCGAGGGCGGACGGGTCGGCATGATAGGAGATGCACGACGCCATCTCGCACCACATGATCGGCCTCCGGAGCTCATCGCCGATGGCGGCCCGCGCGGTAACGGGGGCCGCAGCCCCGGCCGGCGCCGGGATGCTGGTGACGGACGCCGAAGCCCCGGCGGGCGCCGGGAAGCCGATGGCGCGTACCCCCGCGTCGGCCGGCGCCGGGGCGCTGGCCCGGGGTGCATCCGTGGCTTGTCCGAAGGTACGGCGCTGGCCAGGGATGGCGGCGCGCGCCGGGAAGGCCGGCCGCCCGGGCGGCGCGGTCTCCCAGGATGGCCGGGTACCAGCACCAGGCGGTTCGGCCTGGCGATCGTCGCGCAGCTCGGCCAACCACTCGTTCGTCTGGTGCAAGCTAACGTCATCGTGCCAGGTCGTAATGTTCATACGCCCTCCCGCTCTGCTGGCCGGCGAACGTGTGCCGCTCCGCCCAGCGTCCCGCTGCGCGGGCGAGGGCGGTAGCTTCCCCTCCGATGCGGCCGGTTCACCGTCTCTTGGTCCCGGGTTCCCACCATCCTAAGGCCGAATTACGTTTAAATAACTGTCGGATAAATATCCAATGTATTTCGGCGATTACTCCGGCGTGTCGTGTGGACATTTTAAATTTCTCTATTTGCACAGGCTGAGGATTGTGTTCTTGCAGGTGAACGGCGCTATTCCGGTCCGTTCGTAGCGGCTTGATCCCCAGCTTTCCCGGGTCTGCGCACAGGCTGGTGCAGGCTTTGCACAAGTCATCCACAGATCTGTGCACAGGGAGATTGCCGCCCGCTGGCCGGGTCAGTGGCCGTGGAACTCCGGGGGCCGCTTGGCGAGAAACGCCTGGACCGCGTCGCGATGGTCTGCGGTGAGCCCGAGGCGGGCCTGCGCCTGGGCCTCGGCCGCCAGGACGTCGCCAGGCGGGCAGCGCGGCGGCCTGGATGGCCCGCTTGGCCTCGGCGTAGGCCAGCGTCGGGCCGGCCGCCAGGCGGGACGCCAGGCCCAGGGCCTCGGGGAGCACGCCGTCCGGCCAGTGAGGCGGCTCACCAGCCCCCAGTCCAGAGCCTGCTGGGCGGTGAAGGGCTCGGCCAGCAGGATCAGCTCGCTGGCCCGCGCGGCCCCGACCGCCCGGGTTAAGGTCGCGGAGAGGCCGGAGTCCGGGGTCAGGCCGATGGCGGTGAACGCGGTGGTGAACTTGGCCGCGGTCGGGCAGATCCGGAGGTCGCAGGCGAGCGCCAGCGAGACGCCCTGTGCCGTGCCAGAACTCGCGCAATCGCTCTGAGCTGGTGTTTCTGTGCTCGTTACGCTGCTCATCGGTACTCGTTATCAGGCCGTGGACGACCTGTCTGCGCTTGATCCGGGCGGTCACATCGACCGCTTCGCCGGGCCTGTGCATCGGATGTCGCTGTTCCGCGACTGGAGCGGCCGATGCTCGTTATAGTGGCGCGCGTACTCGGTCAGAGTCCGCCGGAGGTGCTGTTCGCCCGAGAGCAGCAGGTGGTCCAGGCGGTCGCGCCATAGTGTTCCCACATACCGCTCCGCAAGTGAGTTCGCCCGGGATGACCGGGCCGGCGTCTTGATGATCCGAGTGCCGTTGCCGCCGAGAACCTGCTCAAACGCCGCAGTGAACTCGCGGTCGCGGTCAGGAACCTGAACCGGGCGGCGCGATCACCGAGATCCATGAGCAGGTTACGGGCCTAGCCCAGGCAGGCTTGCACGTCGGCGAGGGTTAGCTGCGGGTACTCGGCAATGATCTCCTCGGAGGCGAGCCCGTTCGCGACCAGGCCAACGACCGTGGCGACTGGGATACGGGTACCGGCCACGGAGGGAACGCCGCCCATGATCTGGTTGTTCACGGTGATCCGCCCTAGGTCCATATACTCATGGTGGGCGTCTGGCGGTCCAGCGTCAAACAGGTCCGCGCACGTTGCGGGTCAGCCCGGTCACGTCTCGACTGCTGGAGCGTGCCGGTCGTGCGCGTGAGATGCCGATCTGGTTCCCGGCATCGGCAAGGACCGCGTCGAATGCGGTGGTGAAGTTCGAGCCGCGGTCGCGGATCATGAACTTGACCCGGTGCGGTTGCTCGCCGAGGTCCATGAGTAGGGTGGGCTGCCCGGCGAGGTCCCGGGGTTCATGCTGGATGAACCCGGGCCTTTTCCGGGCAGCCTCCCTCCGAACCCGGCGTGCACCGTTTCGGTGCACCGGGCTCTTCAGCGATTTATGCCGCGTGTGCGACGGGGTTCGCGTGGATCCAGTCATGGCAGGTGCTGCAGACGATGAGCGTCTTGCGCCGCATCTTGGCCATGAGGGCGGCCCACGCGGGCTGGCCCGGTCCTGGCCTGCCGAGGCTGGTGAGCGCGGTGACCTGGTGGACTGCCACCGTGGCGCCGTGCTCGCATAGCTCGCACCGCCGCTTGCGGAGCCGGTGGATCAGCTCCTTGCGCGGGGCGGTGACCGGGACCGGGGCGGGGTCGGTGATGACCGCGCGCCTGTCTTGCCTGAGGGGTATCCCGCCGAATCGTGCTACCAGGTCCTTCTTGCCCTCCCGCCGGATCCTGGCCTCGAAGCAGGTCCTGGGGCCGTCGGCTGTGATGGCCTTCGCCGTGAACCGGGCGGCCATTTTGGCGACGGTGGACTTGTGCTTGGCGGCCAGGGTCTTCAGCATCGATGTCAGGGCGGTCCAGCACAAGGTGCCGAGCCGCGAGACGTCCTGGGCGAGCAGGTAGTAGTTCACGACGCCCCGGTATTCGGCCCCGTAGATCCGCACGATGTCATAGTCGGGCAGGTTCTGGAGCCAGGACCGGTGCCAGGGTTTGCCCCGGGACCGGTAGCGGGCGCACTGGGCCTTGACCACGTCCGGCGGTACCCGCAGCGCGACCTTCCCGTTGGCCGAACGCAGGCCGTGGGTGATCCGCGTGTTGCAGTGCTGGACGATGATGTCATAGCCGAGGAACCGCGCCTG
Organism: uncultured Actinomycetes bacterium; assembly: GCA_963829725.1. Taxonomy (GTDB): domain Bacteria; phylum Actinomycetota; class Actinomycetes; order Streptosporangiales; family Streptosporangiaceae; genus RYN-230. The sequence continues at coordinate 78,045 of CAWHJW010000014.1, forward strand.
CTGGGTGCGGGCGTGGGTGATCAGGGTCTTGTCCGGGTTGAGCTCCAGGGCGAGGGTCTCTCGCAGGAACCGCGCCAGCTCCGCCTTGATCTGCTCGGCTTCGGCCTTCGGCCCGGTGAACCCCAGCAGATGATCATCTGCATAGCGGCAGTAGAAGAGCCGCCGGTAGCCGGGGTCCATCGGGTCGCCTGCGGGGAATGCGCGCAGCTGGCGTCTCAGGTCCCGGGCTGCCGCCCGGTTCCCGTGCCGCCGCGCGTTTCGCAGCCGGTTCTTCACTTCCTGGTACTCAGGGTTCGGTGCCCGGTGCTTTCCCCGCGTGTACTGCGGGATCAGTTCCCTCTCGACGAACTCGTCGAGCTTATGCAGGTAGATGTTGCTCAGGACCGGGGAGACCACGCCGCCTTGCGGGGTACCGCTGAGCGTGTCCCTGAACTCCCAGTCCTCCAGGTACCCGGCCCGCAGCATGCCGCGGATGAGCCGGAGGAACCGCTGGTCCTCGATCTTCTCCGCCAGTATCCGCATCAGGATCTCGTGATCGACCGATCCATAGCAGTCGGAGATGTCGCCCTCGATGAACCACACGGTCCCAGTCCAGGCGTCGCGTACCTGCCGCAGCGCGGTATGGCAGCCCCGTCCTTTCCGGAACCCGTGCGACCGGGACGAGAACACCGGCTCATAGACCGCCTCAAGGATCAGGCGGACCACCTCGCCGGTGAGCTTGTCCCGCCATGACGGTATGCCAAGAGGCCGCAGCGTGCCGTTTTTCTTCGGGATATACACCCGGCGGGCCGGGGCGAACCGGTACCGCTCGAACCGCATCAGCTCGATGATCTCACCGATCATCGCCTCGGACATGCCATCAGCGGTCTCCCCGCAGGCCCCCGGCGTCATCGCCCCCTGGTTGGAGTAGATACGGCCGTAAGCCAGCAGGTACATGGCTGGATTGAACATCTGACGGTAAAGCTCGCTGAGCGGCAGGCCCTTCCTGCCACGCTCACGGAGGACCTCCAGTACCACTGCGGCTTCCTGCATTACGCATACCTCCTGGCCTGGATCATCCATCGCCTGTGCCCCTTCGCCCTGTGGACCGCCATTAACGGTCGCCAGATTGGCCGGACGTCACCCCGGCGACTACTACGGGCACTCCGTCGCCATAGAACTCGCGTCCCTTAGGCGATCCCACGTTCACAACTGCCGTACGTACCAGCGCGACTTAGGCGTCCCGTTCGTCTCCTTCAATGCCCCGGCAGGGCATCGCTCCTGCACCCCAGAGGATTGCCGCAAGTACCTGCTCACCTCACGGCAGGGGCCGGCACCGGTTACAGGCGTCTTTCCGGCGGGTGCCCGGATCACACCTTCCGGAGACTGGGCTTCAGGCAATCCAGCTTTCGCCATATCGCGCGGATCCCCCGGCGCACCGCCCCGTACGCCTGGGCACGGTCACCGGTTTCCTGGCCTGCTATTTTCCCCACTCACCTTTCGGATCACGGGTCAGCCATCAGATCCAAAGACACCTCCTCCAGTCCCTGCCCGCTACGCGGGCGATACAGCAGTGCGCCTCGTGGCGCACTCAGGTTGCGGGCCTGCTGGGCGGTCCATTCCCCGGTGGGATGCGGCGTGACTCCGAGGATCCTGATGCGCCTGCTGGCGTGCTCGGCGTCACCGTGCCGCCGGGCGCGGTGACCGGGATGGTCACCCGGATCGCCGGGGCGGTGAAAGGCTGCCTGGAGGTGATCCGCCGCGCGCTGGCCGCCGCCGAGGTGGCTCAGTCCGGCGAGACCGGGTTCCGCGTAGCGGGCAGGCTCGCCTGGGTGCACTCCGCGTCGTCGGGCAGGTTCGCGCTGATCACCGTTCACCCCAGGCGGGGCCGCCACGGGGCCGCCAGGGCATGGACGCCGCCGGGGTGCTCCCGGACTTCACCGGGATCGCCGTGCACGACTGCTGGACACCCTAGGACCGCTACGGCCAGGTCACGCACGCCTTGTGCAACGCGCATGCCCTGCGGGAACCCCAGGCCGTCACCGACGCCACCCCGCCCGGCTAGTGGTGCTGGGCCACCCAGGCCGCCGACGCCCTGCGCGACCTGAAGCGCCTGGCCGGCGTCTTCCTCGCCATCGACGGCACCCTGCGGTACGCCGGCTGGGCCAAGATGTCCGAGATCCGGCACCGCTACCACTCCGCGCTGCTGATCGGGAGGAACCAGACCGCAGCCCGGGCCGGGCGCAAGCACCACGCCCCGCGAAACGGCTCCTAGAGCGCGAGGACGACTATCTGCGGTTGACCGCCGGCCCTCGCGGCCCGTTTGACAATTATGCCGGCTGAAAGAGAGGTCGGGATGGGCAAGCTCCGGATCAAGGTATCGGGCTGCATGCGGTCGATGGCGGGGGCCGATGCGTTCTGCGCCATCCGCTCATGCCTGTCCACCGCCGCCAAGCACGGCATCGGCAAGCTCGACGCACTCACACAGGCCGCCACTGGAACGCCGTGGGTGCCCGAGACGAGGTGAGAACCGGTCCCTTGCGGGCCGCCGGGGAACAGCTCGCTGGCTAGCGGTAACCGCCGCGGCCGGGCCGGGTTCAGTAAGGCCGGTCCGGGTGCGTCTGGTTGTACGCGGCGATGGCCGGCCCGGGGATAGCGCCATCGGGATCGATCTGGAATCCGCTGCTGGCCGCCCATTCACGGACTTCGGAAGTGCTGGCCTGCCACCGCGACCCGGTGATCACGGGCCGCGGCTCGCGTGACCGGGCGATCCTGATGGCCTCGCTGACCAGGTCGCTGGCGCGGCGTGTCCGCTTCATGGCCAGCTCGGCGAACAGGGCGCCGGAGATCTCCTCCACCGTCAGCCCGGGCCGCCGGCGCTCCAGCTCGCGCACGGCCTCAGCGAGCTTCTCCAGGCTGAAGGCCCCGACCGGGTTGTCGAACAGGCCGAACTGGCGGCCGGACAGGCGCGATGACATACCACCACGGTAACCGGCGGCGATCCATGGCACGCCGCCAGATCGCGACAGTTACCGTGACCACAGGTCTATACGGCGGCCGAGCAGGAAAGGCATCCAGCGATACCTATCCAGTTACCCCTTCGGATGGGTGGGCGACGAGCCTCTTGCTCAGGTAGGCCGCGCATGGCTGCTGTTGGCCGGTCCCAGAAAGACAGACGAGGGAGCCGCCTCTCCGCGGTGACCCACCCGGCCGGAGGCCGAGGCAGTCGAAACCATCATCTTCCTCCGCGGGCCCCCGCCGACTTCCGGCAGGGCAACGACCTCCCCCATAGGAGGCCGGGATTTCGTCCGCAATGCCTGGAAGATGGCGACCGGGTCCGGCGAGACGACGGGTCATAGAGATGCTCGTCGCGTGGAGCATCCTGGACAGGGTGGCGGCAGCCACGCGCGGTTCTCCGACGTCCTGGTCACCTGCCCGAACGTAACCATCCGCAGCCGCCAGCGCGAGCCCGACCCCAACGAGGGCGCGGCGTCCATCTACCGCACCCGGGCCCTCGTCCCGCCGCACCTGATGCCGGGTCTGCGCACGGCCGGGTGCTGGTTAAGAACTGGCACGAGTTCGGGCTGAAGGGCGCGCGGGGCAAGGTCCAGAATCGGGGTCGGGCCCAGATCCTCCGCTCCACGACCAAGATCGGCGAGAGGACCACGACCGGCCGCAGTTTCTCGTGGTCGTGGTAGGCGCGGTGGCCGAGTCAGTCGAGATAAGACCTGGCCGTGGACACCCCGATCGGCAGGCACGGGCGTGCGACCCGGATCCGCTGGGAGGTCAGGATGAGCAGCCCGGCCGCGTAGGCGACGATCAACAGCAACAGCAAGATCACGGTCGCGACAGCCCAGGTGCTGGGAGCCGGTGCGAAGTATGCGCCGTGCTTGCTTTGGAGCTTGCTGAGGTCGCGTGCCATGACGGCCTTGGCCGTGATCAGCACGAGCACGACCGCGTAACCGCCCATGCGCATGGCCCGCGGCAGCCACCCGCCGCGAACCGGCCCCACGTACCGGCGGACCACCCATGGCAGCACGGCCAGCAGCACCACCGTGCCGACGATTCTCATCCGGTTGATAGGTATGCCCGAGCCGGACGATTGGCCCGGCCAGCTGATCCACACCATGGCCACCGCCCCGGCGGCGAACGCCAGCACCCGTAGCACCCTGTGCATCAAGACCTCCCGTGCCACCAGCCACGCCCCCCGCCCCGCCCCGGAAGGGACCTCGTCTGCCTCGGCCAGCACGGCCCGTGCCCAGTCGCGGCGGGCCGCCGGAAGCAGCCCTGCGGAGCGCCCCAGCAGCCCGGCCAGCACCCGCGTGAACCGGCCCATCATGCCCCCTCCGCCGCCGTCTTGCGCCTGTCTGCCCGGCCCGCGGCGGCCGCACGCGGGTGCTGCAGAGGTGCCTGTTCGGCCAGGGCCGTCCGGGCCGCGGCCAGGCCATCAGAGCTGAGCCGGTACAGGTGCCGCCGCGGCGCCCGGCCGGCCCATCCTCCCAGCACGCCTCGACCAGGCCCCGCTCGGCCAGCCGGATCAAGATCGGGTACAGCGTGCCCGACCGCAGCCCGGTCTGCCTGGCGAGCAGAAAGCCATGCCGCCTGGAGGCGGGGTCCGCCTCCAGCGGGCCAGTACCGACAGAGTCTGGGCAGAGAACACGGAACGACGAGCCACGGCACTAGAATCTACCTAGGTAGGCACCTCGGGCCCACCCTTAGCGGAGAAGAACTCTCAGCGGCATCGCCGCGCTTGCGTCAGCCAGGGTGCAGCCCAGCCGCCCGACGCCGCCGTCAGCTTGGGGCGAACAAGCACCGGAGGTTCGCAACAGCATCAACGACAGCAACGTGTTCAACGACAGCAACGTGCTTGCGACAGCTCCAGACAGGAGCAGCCAATGAGCGCTCAGGCTGAGACAAGCAATCGGTGAGATAGGCGAAAGCGGATGCTGGTGCTGCGGGCGCGCCGCTTCGGAGGAGTCGCTGGTCCGTCTCGGTGAGCATCCCGAGGTCGGTGTGTGCCTGAACTGCGTCGGCTATCTGAGACGCAGAGCCAAGGACCGTGAGGCGTCGCTGATGCGCGAGCGGCTAAGGAGCGCGGCGGATTCGATTCGCGGTGAGGTTATGGCCCGTCAGTGGCACAGGCTCCCGGTCATCGGCGGGGTGCTGCGCTGCGCCGGGTGGCACTCGTCCTGGTAGCCCTGCGTGTCGCGGGCCGGTCAGGGCTGGCCGTCGCGGCCGCTGAGATGGAGCGCTGATCGGAGCTGCGCGGGCGATGGCCCAGGTCCGGGCATGCCTTGCTCGTCGGGGTAGAGGCGGCATGAGATTGCTGGCTTCTGCCCTGGACGGGCGAACGGATCGACGCCATCAACGAGGCTCGTCGGCGAGCCGGTCATTCCCAGGCGGTCAGCGTCGTCCTCGCTGGTCACGACCTTACGGGTTACCCGGATGCCGGGCCTGCCGTCGGTCAGCTCAGCCAGCCGCGTGGCCAGGATTGCCGCATTCGGGCAGTCCGGCACCTGCAGGATTTCCAGTCGCATCGCTCCTCCGGGCTGCCGGTCTCCTCATTGGTAGCATGCGCGCTGTACCGCACTGGTAGCGGCCTCCGTCTTCTTCTTCGCGCTCTGCATGGCCGGGGAGGCTGCTGATGTCGTCTACCGAAGTGCACCCGTTCCGCCGCGGTGAACTGGAACGGCTCACCGCGCTCGTCAACGCCCACGCCGGGGCGGTCGTGCCCGGTATGAGCGCATCCGCCAGCACGGTCCTGTCCGCGCTGGAACGCAGGCCGGGCGAGTTCATCGAAGATCCCTGGGTCAGCGAGCGGATAACCCTCGTCGCCGCGAAGGATGACCGGATCGCCGTCGGCGCGCACCTGCTCCGGTACTTCCCCGACGACCAGGCCGGGACTGCGGCGCGAGATTCCGGGGAGATCCACTGGCTCGCGTTCTGGCCCGAGGCGCCTGCCCGGGAATCCCTGCTGGCCCGTTGCGACCAGGGCCGGGAGGTGCTGATCGCCGCCTGCGTCCGCCGGTTGGAGCAGTGGGCGTGACCCGCCAGTACGCCGGCGGGCGAACTACCCTTCCCCGGGGTCTACGGAGTTCCTGAGCAGTGGCCGCACGTCAGCGATCTGTACGAGCGGGCCGGGTTTCGCCACACCGGGCACACTGAGATCGTCTACCTGGCCCAGGTCAGCGACCTGCCGTCCCTCGCTCAGGTGCCTGTCGCGGGCCTGTCCGTGCGCCGCTCGGTCGGGATCAACGGAACCCGTCTGTCCGCGATGCGCGGCCCGGACGCGATTGGCTTCATCGAGGTCGAGACGTTCGAGGACGGCGAGCGCCGGTCACGGCCCGGCGGATGGGCAGACGTCGGCAACCTCCATGTGGCGGGGCCCTACCGCCGCCAGGGCGTAGTGCTTCGCGTCTGCCGACGCAGGCGCCTACACCAGGAGGCCGGCCCTCACCGGAATGGCTCACGGACCGGGTGAGTGGCATTGCAGATCCCAGTCAGATGCGGAGCCGCCGCGGGCGATCGCCAGGACTCGGGAGGGCGCCGTGGCGAGTAATGAGTGCCGAGCGGTTCCCGGCGGGAAGTTGTGTGGGAGGAGTTTCGCGGAGCACTGCTGCGGGTGATCTGATCTTCCGGCACGCGACGGGTCGTGCTCCCCAAGCCCGCAAGGCGTTGCCGGAATCCGCCCGCCACATGCTCAACTCCGAGGAAGCGGAGCGTGCAGTAAGGCTACGTTACGCCACCGGCATAAGATGAATTATCACGATTTTCGTTATCCCAGATATTTTTTAGGCAGATGATCGTTCAGGTCAACAGCGCGATTCTGCTATCCTGAATTCAGGATCAAGGCAGTGAATATGCTACGGCTACTGAAATCGGTTTTTGGCCTAGATATCCGTCTTGCCTGGGTTTCTACGTGTTGCGCCTGAGGTGACGGCGTTCGTCGGGGGACGTGGTTGGGTTGCGCATTCTGATATTTCATGGCTATCTTCTGCGGGGCACCGGAAGTAACATCTATAACGCGGAACTCACGCGGTGGCTGGTGAATATCGGCCATGAGGTGCACCTGTTCTGCCAGGAAAAAGATGCCGCTGAATTCAATTTCGTGGATGCCGTCGGCCGTTGGCACGACGGGCGTCTGGACGTCGAGGTCTCGCGCGAGCCGGTCCGCTGCACAGCCTATGTGCCGGACATCGGAGGGCTCCTTCCTGTCTATGTTGCCGATCGCTATGCAGGATTCGAGGTCCGCACGTTCCCGGAGTTGACGAACGGTGAGCTCGAGCACTACATCGCGGCTAACGTCGCCGCCGTCCGTGATGTCGTTGCTGCGGTGGCGCCGGACGAGGCGCTCGCGAACCACCTTGTGATGGGCCCGGTGATCCTGGCGCGCGCGCTAGGCGGCCGGATTCCCTATGCGGTCAAGATCCACGGTTCGGCGCTCGAGTACACGGTCCGGCCCAACACGGAGAGATTCGGGCCCTATGCCCGCGAGGGTCTCGCGGGGGCGGCCGGCGTGCTCGTGGGCTCGCGGCATACCGCCGAGAGCTTGTGGGAGGTCGTCCGCCTGCCGGGCCTGCCCATACGCACCAGGCTCCTCGGGCCAGGCGTTGATACCCGCAGGTTCCACCCGCGCCCGCCCCGGGAAGCCAAGAGCCGGCTGCGTGCGCTGGCGGCACGCCTGGAAGCAGATCCGCCCGCCTGGGGTGGGGAAGACGGCGCGGGGCAGGCTCTCCGGGCCGCCGACCCTATCCGAGACCGGATTGTCAGCTATGTCGGGAAGCTCATCGTCTCGAAAGGGGTGGACTTGCTCCTCGCGGCGTGGCCGCTGGTCATAGAGCGCGTTCCGGACGCCCGCCTGATGATCGCCGGGTTTGGCGCGTATCGTCACACGCTCCTTGGATTGACCCGCGCACTGGGCGACGGTGACCTGTCGGCCGCGCGCGTCATAGCCCGCCGCGGGCGGGAACTGGAGGGAGGGCCACCCGGTGAGCTTCATTTCCTGGCTGCCTTCCTCGACGGGCTCACCGGGTCTGACCGGGAACACTATGTGAAGGCTTCGCGGGCCGGCATGAGGCGCGTGCATTTCGCGGGGCGGATCGAGCATGATGATGTTTCCGAGTTGATGTGCGTGTCCCAGGCAGTGGTCATTCCAAGCACCTTTCCGGAAGCATTCGGCATGGTCCTCGCGGAAGCCGCGTGCTGCGGTTCGGTGCCGCTGTCGGCGGCCCACTCGGGGCTCGCGGAAGTCACAGAGTTGCTGGCCCCCGCATTTCGCGAGGATCTGCGCCCTCAGTTGTCCTTCAAGCTGGGCCCGGGTGCCGTGCGTGAGATTGGCGAGAAACTGGCCGGCTGGCTGCTGTTCACCGCGAACTCGCCGGATTCCTCAAAGCAGGCTCGCAAGGCCCTGACGGAACTTGCCACCGCTGAATTTGGCTGGCAGGAAGTGGCTGAGGGCGTCGCGTTGGCTGCCCAGGGAAGGCTCGCCGGCCTGCCAGTGGTGCCGGGCGGCTGAAGGGTGCCGTTGAAGCCTGCTGGTCATGCCGCGACGTGCTGGACCTGGCCGAGGCCGATGAAGCGTTCCTCCAGATAGCGAGCCATGGCCGCGCCGCCGAAGCCGAGTGGGCTCAGATGGGCATCGACAGCGGGAACCAGCCCATCGATGCGCAGCGCGGTGCAGCGGGCCAGCACCATTTCGACCAGCGCCGGCCGGGATCAGCGCCCGGTTGTCAGGGAGGAACCAGGTAGAGCCCGGCCGCCACGGGTCCAGGTCGGCGGCGATCAAGGTCACTGTTGGGTCCGCACTCAGGGACTTCATGACGGAGACGGCGGCTGGCCCTCCGTCGCCCCTTAGCGCTACCCGGACGGGGCGCAGCGGGATATCACGGTGCCTCATGTGGAGCCTCCAGGCAGTCCTGGGGGACGCCGGCAGTCTTTGGGATGGCAGCGCCAGGCCGGGTCCTGGCGTCCGGAGCCGCGAGGGTGCCACCGCCATGCTCGGCCGTGGCCGCGCCTGGCATGGGACCTCCGGGGTGGTCGGCTGTCATGGCCGTCTCCCGGATAACCTCGAAGGCCTCGGCGTAGAGTCCGTCGCCATAGCGCGACCAGTAGCGGGCGGTTGACTTGATCAGGTCCGGCACCAGATAGGCCCGGGCCTGCGTCTGTGCGAAGGCGCTGATGGCCATGAGCTTGCGTTCGATCTCATCGTCGATGGTCATGAAGCGGGTCGGCCGGAAGTCAACGGTCGCAGACGGGGACTGGAAGCAGTACACGCGCCCGATCTCGCGGGTGGCTACCATGGCGGCCTGATGGACGTTGCGGTGATCCGGGTGCACATCGTGCAGCGAATGGGTGTAGATCACCGTTGGCCGCACCGTCTGCACCACGCTGCTTATCACGCTGATCGTCGGGTCGCCTTCACGGATGTGGGTGTCCTCGAGATCCTCGAGGAACAGGGTGGCGCCCAGCGCAAGCGCCGCCATCTCGGATTCGCCTGCCCTGGTGCTCTCCGTACCGCCGCGGGCCCCGCGGCTGAGCGTCAGGATCGACACCTCGTGCCCCATACTGCGGTGGGCGAGCAACGTGCCGGCCGCGCCGATTTCGACATCGTCCGGGTGTGCTCCGATGGCGAGGACTGCCTGCCGGGACGCGAGCCGGGCACGCCGTCCCTCGGCGACCAGCGTGCGGACCCTGGCCAGGAGCTGATCGGGCGGTACCGATTTCTGCAGGAACTCATCGGCGTGATCCCGCAGCGCGGTAATGGCATAGTCAACCGATGCGTGAGCGGTCAGGACCACGATAGGGAGGTCTGGGGATGCCTGGCGCAATGCCTGCAAGAGTTCCAGGCCGCTCATGCCGGGCATCTCTACATCGGTCAGCACCAGATCCCAGGCTTCTGACGTGGCTAGCTTCAGCGCGACGGCCGGGTCGGGCGTGTGCGTGACTTCGAATCTGCCGTGATCACTGAGCAGGCCGGTCAGGAACCGGCCGATCACCGGATCGTCGTCGACGACGAGGATGCGGCCAGGTGGCACCTCCCGATCTCCGTCAGTCATCTGTGCGCTCCTTGCCACGGCCACATGCCATATTACGTATAGCTATCGTATAATTACGATACGTGATGAGTACTCGCGAGTCTATCGTGGGCTACGCGGTCTTCCGGGGCGTGGGTGCCATCTGGTGGAGTGTGCGAGGGGATGGATTGCGGCCGCCTCAGTGGGCAGCACCTGCCGATGGGGAGGCTTGTGGTCAGGAACTTTTCTGGCGGCCGCTAAGCCGGGCGCGGCATGCGGCGGCGATGTCGCCGAGATCGATCTGCTGGAGTAGCCGGTCCTGTCTCTGGTCCTGGGGGTCGAGCGTGCGCAAGGCCTGCTCGTAGGCGCGCCTGGCAGCCGGGGTGTCGCCGAGTGCGTCATAAGCGCGGCCGAGGGTGAACGCTGCGAGAGCGAACCCGGAGTTGGCGTAGAGCGCACGTCGCAGCGCGGCCGCCGCTTGCGCCGGGTCGCCCGCCTCCAGCGCGACGAGCCCGTGAATGAAGTGCGCGTCGGCATCGAGCGGGGCGTCCGCCAGTAGCGACGTCACCGCGAGCAGGGCACCGTCGCGGTCGCCTTTGTCTGCCGCGTCCAGCGCGGCCGCCAGCCGCTGCTCGCGCGTCGGCGACCGCTCATGGCCGGGACAGCGGCCCAGGTCATGCTGCGGGACCCGCGGCCTGCCTGCCGGCCGGGCGCTTCCCGGCGGCCGGAGAGCGGGCCGGTCGGTGGAGCGCATCCGCGGCACCAAGCAGGAGCATGCCGTCTGGCCGCAACGATCGTTCAAGCGCGCCGATCACGTGAGGAGACGAGCGGCGCCTTGAAGTAGATGAGCACGTTCCTGCAGGTGATGAGGTCGAAGCCGGCTTCGCCGGAGGGCGGTAGTTCCTCCCGCGCGAGGTTGTGCCGACGGAAGCGCACCAGCCTGCGCAGCGGTCGCCGACGAGGTAGCTGCCGTCGGGCTGCGGCTGGAAGTAGCGGCCGCATAGTGATGGTTCAGCGCCCGCACTGCCCGCTCGAGAGTACCGGCCGCCCGCTGCCGCGGCGAGCGCTGCGCGCGAGATGTCAGTTCCCAGCACGTTGACCGGGGCGGGCGCCGGGGCGAATGCCTGGTCGGCGAGCAGCGCCAGGGTGTAGGCCTCTTCCCCGGTCGCGCATCCGGCACTCCAGACGCGGATGGTTCCCGACCCCGCCGCGCAGGCGCCCCGGAAGAGGCTGCGCCAGGCGATCTCGTCGAGCTGCCCACGGTCTCGGAGGAAGAACGTTTCCTGGTTCGTCACCTCATCGATCAGCCGGTCCATCAGATCGCGGCCGCCCGGCGGTTCCGACGCCGCACGCACGAAGGCGTCCGGGCTCAGCCCCGGCGCGGCGCGTTCCAGCGCAGCGTGGAGGGCCTTCTGCCGGGCCGCTGGCAACACGATCCCGGTCTCCCGGCGGACCAGATCCGCGACCTTGGCGAGCCCGGAGCTCACCGCATCTCCACAGCAGGCTCGTGACGCAGGCCCAGCAGGCAGGCAGCGATCCCCTCGGGAGACAGGACCACGGTGACACCGAGGTCAATCGCGGACTTCGGCATCCCGAACACCGCCGACGATTGCTCGTCCTGGGCGATCGCCAGCCCGCCCCGCCGCCGCACCGCCGCCGCGCCAGCCGCGCCGTCGCTCCCCATCCCGCTCAGCACGACCGCCACGCCATCCTTCCCGGCCGCGGTGGCGACGCTATTGAGGAGGACGTCACCGGATGGACAGTAGTGCCCGGCGACGACGGTACGCCTGTCGAGTGACAGCCACCCGGAGGCCGCGAGCGTGAGATGCGCGCCCTCGGGGGCGAACCAGGCCCCAGGTGCTATCCGTACCCCTGGCACTGCGATGCCGACGGGAACCCGGACGGCCTGGTCCAGCCAGCGGACCAGGCCGTCGGTGAAGCCGGCGGCGATGTGCTGCACGACAAGGATCGGGATAGGGTAGTCGGCCGGCAGCGCGCCGAGCAGGCGCGCCAGCACCTGGGGACCACCAACCGACGCGCACACGCCGATCACGGACGCGCGACGCGCCGGAACAGGGCCGCCGGAGACGGCGAGCCGGGCCCGCGGATGACGGATCACCCGCACACGGCAGAGTACCCTCACTCGGCGCCGGAACGCGGCTCCCGCCGGGCCGGCCGGATCGAGCAGGTCGAGGTCGTCCTTGCCGAGGACGTCGAGCGCCCCCGCCGCCAGCGCGGCTGCCGCCAGGCCAGTCCCGGGACCTACGTGGCCGGACACCACGAGGATCGGCAGCGGCCGGGAACTCATGATTTCCCCGATCGCCTCCATCCCGCCCATGCCGGGCAGCCCACATCCATGGTGACCAGATCCGGCGCGATCCGGGGCAGCACGGAGATCGCCTCCTCCGCGGTGCCGCAGACCGCAGCGACCCTGATGTCTCCGCCATACTCGAGCATCCGCTGCAGCGCGGCCGCATAGGAGGCGGAGTCCTCGCACACCAGCACACGCAAGGACGTCACGCAGTCACCTCCCGACGAGCCGCTCGACCGTCGCGAGCAGTGCCTGCTGATCGAAGCTCCGCTTGGCTATGTATGCGTCCGCGCCTGCCTCGACACCCCTCAGCCTGTCTTCCTCGGCTCCACGCGAAGTGACGATGACAACCGGCAGCGATGAGCGCGCGGCGTCAGCGCGGATCGCGCGCGTGAGCTCGTATCCGTCAAGCTCGGGCATCTCAAGATCAGTGATCACGAGCGAGATCCCGGGGTCCCGATCAAGGACGGCCAATGCGTCACGCCCGTCGTGCGCGGTCACTACGGAATAGCCGGCCGCCTCGAGGATGCTGCGCTGCAGCTCGCGGACGGTGAACGAGTCCTCAACCACAAGAACCCTCGGTGCCGCGGACTGGCCGTCTGCCGTCCCCGGCCCTGCCTGCCAGGGACCAGCACCCCGATACGCCCGGGTGAGCATCGCCGGCTCGGCAAGGAGCGCGATCCGGCCATCACCCAGGATGGACGCGCCGAGGTAGCCTTCTACCCCGGCCAGCAGCGGGCCGAGCGGCTTGACTACGACCTCCTCCCCACCGAGGAGCGCGTCGCAGGTCACGGCGGCCATCCGGCCTCCGGCGGAGATGATGATCGCAGGCGGCCGGTCGGCCAGCGGCGGAGCTTGCGCGCCGATGACCGCGGCGAAGTCAGCGACCGGCAGCGATCTTCCGCGGAGGTCCAGCACAGGATGGCCCTGCAGCGTGAGAGTCTTCCGCACCATCACCACCTCTGCGACCGCGGCCAGGGGCACGCCGTACACGGCCCCGCCGCGCTCGAAGAGCAGCACGTCGGTAAGGGCAAGGGCGAGCGGAAGGAGCAGCACAACCTCCATGCCATGGCCAGGCTCGGTGCTGATCTCCAGGCTGCCGCCCAGCGACCTCGCATAGGTTCTAACCGCATCGAGGCCGACACCGCGCCCGGCAAGCTCGGTCACTTCCTCAGCCGTCGAGTACCCCGGCCGGGTGATCAGGTCCACGAGTGACCCCTCGCGGCGAGCCGCTTCGATCACCTCCGGCGAGATTCCCCTGCCGTCGTCCGCAACCACGATCTCAACGACACTGCCGCGCGGCACGGCGCGCAGTTCGACCAGCCCGCGAGGCGGCTTGGCTGCCTGCTCCCTCTCGGCGGGGGACTCGATGCCATGCACAATCGAGTTGCGCAGCAGGTGCGTGAGCGGCTCGGTCAGGCTCTCCAGGATCACCCGGTCAAGCTCTGTGCCCTCTCCCGTGACGACGAATTCGACGTCCTTTCCAGCGGCACGGGCGAGGTCCCTGACAGCGCGCGGCAGCGGCCCTGTGATCACAGAGAGCGGGAGCGTGCGCATCCCGACCGCAGTGTCCTTGAGATCGTCAAGCAGCCGCTCACCCACCCGGAAAACGTCGGCGGCCTGCGGGGGAAGCCGTGTTTCCCTCCCTAGTTCGTGAGCGAGACGGCGCCGGTACTGCAGGATCTCACCAGCGACGTCGAGCAAGTGGTCGATCTTGGCTGCCGGGACCCGCAGCGTGTGCTCCGCTCCTGCCTGCGGGGCATCTTCCGCCGCACGGATAGCTACCCGAGGGACGGCCTCTGGAGGCGCATCCGCCGGAAGGGGGCCTGCCCCAGGGGTGGATTCCTCCGGTGCAGGCGGCCGGGGCGTGCTCAGCGTCCCCGGCGCGCTCAGCGCTGGCGCAACGCCTGCGTGAGCGCCCGCCTCGCTGCCGGGCAGCGCCGTCCAACTGGCGGCCAGCTCGTCGATGATGTCGCCGACAGGCGTTCCGGAGCCGGTGGCCAGGACCCGCAATGCGCTGGTGGCGCGGAGCAGCGGCTCGGCCAGCCCGGGCGGGAACTCGTTCGCGTCGCGTATCCGCGCCAAGACGTCTTCGGTGGCGTGCGCAAGCGCACGGATGTCGTCGAAGCCGAGCATGCCAGCCGCTCCCTTGATGGTGTGCGCCTGGCGGAACAGCGAATCGACAGCCTCGGCGCCCGCATCCCCGGACTCGACCGCGAGCAGTACCGCGTCCATCTGATCGAGGCGCCGTGCCGTCTCGTCACGGAAGAGCTCGATGAGGCCTGCATCCGGCACGCTCACTGGGCTGCTCCCTATCGCTGCCCTGACGGCGGCGATGACGCTGATCGAGCCGGTGGAGTGACCCACCGCCGCCACGGCGCGAAGCCGTTGCTGACCTCGCCGCATGTTCTCGCGGAGCGCCTCAGTACAGGTGGCGGCCACCGCGCTTACTCGCCGCGACGACACGGCGCGCCGCCTGCCTCGGCAGTACGTTCCGCATTCGCCTGTGCGCCTCCCGTTCCGTTGCCCCGGCCAGCCTCGCAGTCCTGCCCTGCTAGACGACTTACCCGTCTGGCGACGGAAACATGCCGCGTTGCTACTTTGCGTAATAACGACATCTATCGCCGAATCTTTGGTGAGGGGCATGGGGCGGCTCCCCGCCGCGTCCCGGCCAGCGAATCGAAGACCCGTGGCACGTCGATGACGCCGATGAGGTCGCCCTCTCTGAGCGTGGCCCCTATCAGCAGGTCCGACTCGGTCTCCTCGGCCGGATCAGCCAGGGCGCAGACGCCGATCACCTCGTCGATCGCGAATCCGACCTGGTGCCCCCCCGCCTCGGCCACCAGCAGGCGGCCCGGCGGCGTGGTCTGCGTGATCCCGAGCAACAGGGCGAGGTCGGCCACCGGAAGGATCTGGCCGCGCAGGTTCCGGATACCCAGAAGCTCTGGGCGCGCTCGCGGAACGGCTCTCACCACGCCGAGCTCGGCCACCTCGAGAATGTAGCCGACGGGCATCGCGTACGCCTCCGCAGCCACCCGGAGCCGCACATAAACGTTCACGAGCGTCCGGGCCGTCCGCTGACCGCAGGGTGGTGTCGAGTTCGCCGACGAGCGCTTCGAGCCGTCCGGCAGTCGCGGCCCACTGGGTCTGCTCGGATGCTAGCTGGTCCGCCGCTTCGCGGATCTGCTGGATCGCGCTGTCTACCTGGTCGGCGGCTGACTTTTGCTGCTGGGTGGCGAGAATGGATTCCTCCAGCATCGTGGCTGTCGTGGCCATCAGGTCACCGACCTCGCGGGCCTGGCGGGAGCCCTGCTCGGTCGCCATGATCGTGGCGTTCGCCCCGTCCTGCACGCCCGCGATGATGACGCTGATCGAGCCGGTGGAGTGAACCGACCGTTCCGCCAGCCTGCGCACCTCCGCGGCCACCACGGCGAAGCCTTTGCCGGCCTCACCGGCCCGGGCCGCCTCGATGGCGGCATTCAGCGCAAGGAGGTTCGTCTGTGCCGCGATGTCGTTAATTAGTTCAAGGATCTCGCCGATCTGCTGCGCGTGCTTACCGAGCGAGAGGGCCCGCTCGGTGCTCGCCTCGATCTTCGCCTGCAGGTCGTGCATCGTGGCACCGGTCTGCTCGGCTGCCTTCGCGACGGCATGCGCGTTATCGGCGATCGTGCCGGCCGTCGTGGCCAGTTCCTCCATAGTGGCGGACGTCTCCGCGACCGCGGAGGACTGCTCGGCGGTTACCGCGGCCGCGTTCTTCGCCGCCAGCCGCAGCTCAGCAGAGACCTCGCCGAGAACTCCCGAGGTCGACCGCAGGCGGCCCAAGAGCTCGTTCAGCCGGCCCACCGTGGCCGTCTGCTCGCTCTCCCCCTTGCGGGCACGGTCCAGCAATCGCAGCGCGAAGAGTGTGAAGGCAACGACAGCCACGACGGCGACCAGGGACACGGTCACGCCGATCGCGAGCGTCTGGCGGCCAGCTGAGGCGGCAGCCGCCTGGCTCGTCTCCGCACGTGCTATCTGGGCGGCGTCAAGCTGGCTCAGCGGCCGCAGGACGCTGGCCTCAGCGGCCGACAGCCTTGAGCTTGCCTTGAACTCGTCCGCCGTTGTCTTTCCGGCGGCTCCATGGATCCGGGTAAACAGGGCCGAATACCGCTTGTTCGCCGTCGTGGCCTGCAATCGGAGTCGCGTCTCCAAGGGTGTCTCAGTCGCGCCCAGCGTGGCCGACGTGGCCGCGAACAGTGCTTGCTGCGCGGAGACCTCGCGCAATGTCACTGGTGTCGGGGCGGAGAGGTATGCCCCCATCACCTCACGCTCGTGCCAGAAGACGCCGACGAGTCTTTCTGTCAGCCATGCATCATGGCGAGCGTCGAGCGCCACCACCGACCGGGACAGGGCGTCCTCAAAACGCCAGATAGTGATCCCGACCAGCGCCGCTATCAGGATGACGACCGACAGGCTCAGCGCCGCGACACGGCGCACTGGCCCCTTCCACCGCTCTTTCAGCTTCCACACCTGCGTTCAGGCCCCGTAGTGCAGGAATTTGACTGTCCGCCCTCTCGGGTGATCTACCCCTTGACCACGTAGATGTATCAAGCGACTACATTGAGTGTTTGGGAAGCGTCCCTCACGCCCGGTCTGCCGTCAATGCGCAAGGGTCATCGCTCCGCCTCCCCGCCCTCCGTGAGCAGGCTCTGGATTGTCCAGCCCGAGGCCGCTGCCTCAATGTCGCCTGCCGGCGACGCTTCGCGGTCGGCTGCGCCGAGCATTGACCCGGCAACCACTCACTTTGGGACGCTCCGGGGTAGAGGCGGGGCTCCGCACCGGCCGCTTTGCCGTCGGGCCACAGAATCGGCGTACGGTGGTCATGTCACCTGGAAGGTGAAACTGCTATGGCCGATGATCAGGAACGCGCATCCGGCGAAGTTCCCGTTTTGATGCGGGAGTTCATCGCTCAGCTCCGCGGCGTCACCGAGAGGCTAGCGGGCCTGGCCAGGCTCGGTGAGTCCCTCCCGACGCTGCCGGGCATGCCTTCGCTGCCGGGCCTGCCGGGCTTGCCGGCCTGGCCGGCGCCTGGCGCCCTCTCGGCGGCGCAGCTGGCGTCGGTCGCCGGGAGCGTCACCGCGCAGCGACGCAGCATCGAGGCACTCAAAACCCAGCTGACAGCGTTCGACGAGCAGCTCGTGGTGCTGGAGCAGGTCCTCGAGCCGCTCGTGGAGTGGAGCAGAACCTGGGCCGATCTTGAGGGGCGGCTGATGAACATGCCTGGTGGGCCGGGGGCTGGGAAGCAGTCCGGCGGTTCCTGACCGGCGGCAGACCCTCGCGGGCGGATCGTCCTGGAGGCCGGCCAGGAGTTGTGCTGGGTCACCGCCGTGAACGACCCCAGTCATGGACGGCGGCTGCGGCTGGTGTGCGGTCACGGCCGGCCCAGGCCCGCCGGCGCCGCTCGTGTCCCGGTGCCGTGCCGTGGGCAGTGCCGGATACGGCGGGTGGGTTCTTCTTGAGGCCCGCGTCGGCCAGCAGGAACGAGGTCACCGCGTCGGCGAAGCCGTCGGGGTCCTCCCAGAAGAGCAGATGGCCCAGCTCGGGAAAGGTCACGAGCCGGGCGCCCGGGATGTGGTCGGCGAGCAGCTTTCCGTTCCGCGGGTCGACCACGGTGTCGGCGGCACCGTGCAGGGCCAGCGTGCGTGACCGGATGCGCGCTTGCCTGAGGCCGCCCGCGTACAGCGCGCCTGCGGCTGCCTGGGCCGGCAACGCTCCCGGGTCCGCCGGCCGGGATCCATGGAGCTCGACGAGTCGGCCGGCGAGTTCCGGATGGTGCTGGACCGTGCGCGCAGACACGGCATTCTCCGCGTGGCGGCGCCGCGTCATCTCGGCAGTCATGCTGACGGCTGCCGCGATCAGCCGCACGGAGGCCCTCGGCATGGGGTAGGCGAAAGGCCAGCCTGGCATGGCACACGCCAGAACGAGGGCGTCAACTCGCTCTGGGTGGGTAATCGCGGCTCCTGGGCCACCATGCCGCCCAGGCTCGCCCCCATGACGTGGGCTCCGCCGATGCCAGCGGCATCGAGCACGGCGACGATATCGCCGGCCATGTCGGCGACGGCAAACGAGCCGGCCGACCGGTCGCCGAGCCGCTGGCCCGGTTGTCCACCAGCACAAGCCGGAAGTGCCGCCGCAGTTTCCGCAGCGCCGGCTCCCACCCGAAGCGGTCGAAACCCATCCCCTGGATCAGCACCAGCCATGGCCGCCGCCAGTGCAGTGTCCCGCCCAGCTCATAAGCGATCCGCAGCCCGCCGCTGCGGGCGTGCCGGGTCTTGCTCACGCCGCCTCTTCGGGGCAGGCCAGCGAGCCTGGATGGCTCCCGGCGAAGACCGTGACGGCCGTCCAGAGCGAGTGCTCGCTGTGGTGGCGGCGTCCCGAGGAGGAGGTACTGCCCTCGTGCGAGGAACTGGGCATCGGCTTCGCGCCCTACAGCCCGCTCGGCATGGGCTTCCTCCCCGGCGTCATCACCCGTCAACAGTTTCGACGCCGCAACGACATCCGCGGCTCCATCCCCCCGGTTCGCGCCGGACGCGCTCGCGCACAAGGAGAACATCGGCGCCGCCGACGTCGAATTGCCAGCCGGCGAACTCACCGAGCTCGAGACCGCCGCGTCCAGGATCGGTGCGCAGGGTGGCCGCTACAGCGGCGCCCGGGAACGGATGACCAACCTCTAGCCGTGACTTCGGGCCGGACGACCAGGGCTTGCCATGCGCCGCCGGCTTTTCCGGCCCTGACGCCTGCGCGGCAGGGCCGGCCGCCGGAAGGCAACCCGGCTAGGCTTTCCTGGCGGTGATCTCGTGGGGCCGCAGGTGATGACAGAGCCGGGAGACGAGATGGCAGAAGGAGCCGCGGACCTGGCCGCCTCCTGCACCGCGCCGTCTTCGCCGTCGCTATGGCCGGCTCGCGCCCGCCGTGTCAATGGCTCACAGGCGGGTTGCCCGCCGTAAGGGCGGGCAACCCGCCTGCAATGACCCTTGGAATCAGCCAGGGTGATAAGCGGTCAACCGCGGTTACCGCCGGGACGTCCTTGGTCCGCTGCGGTCCGCAAGACGGGTCGTAGCGCATCGAGGGCGGCAAGGTCGTCGATAGTGGAGGGCACGGGCTCGTCATCGTTGCCGTCGGCGATCCCGCGCATGGTCTTGCGAAGGATCTTGCCCGAACGAGTTTTCGGCAGTCCCGCGATGACGTCAACCCTGCGCAGCGCGGCGACGGCGCCGATCCGGGCCCGGACCAGGCCGATGAGTTCGGCGCTCAGCACGTCGGGGTCGGTCTCGACACCGGCTTTGAGCACTACGAACCCGCGCGGGATCTGGCCCTTGACTGGGTCATTGACGCCAATGACCGCGCATTCGGCGACGGCGGGATGGCTGGCGAGGATCTCCTCCATCTCTCCCGTGGAAAGCCGGTGCCCGGCGACGTTGATGACGTCGTCGGTGCGGCCCATCACATAGACGTAGCCCTCCTCGTCCCGGAATCCGCCGTCTCCGGTGATGTAGTAGCCGGGGTGCTGCACCAGGTAGGACTCGATGAACCGCTGGTCGTCCCCCCACAGGGTGGTCAGGCAGCCCGGCGGCAGCGGCAGCCGCAGCACGATCTCCCCGGTGGCGCCGGGCGGGACGTCGGTGCCGGTGAACGGGTCAACGACGTGCAGGTCGTAGCCGGGTACCGGCACGCTCGGCGAGCCCGGCTTGGTGGGCAGCGGCTCAAGGCCCATCAGGTCCGCCGCGATCGCCCAGCCGGTCTCGGTCTGCCACCAGTGGTCGATCACCGGGACGCCGAGCAGTTCGCCTGCCCACCGGTAAGTTTCCGGATCGAGCCGCTCGCCCGCCAGGAACAGGTACTGGAAGTGCGACAGGTCGTACTTTCTGGCAAAGTCACCGGCCGGGTCTTCCTTCTTGATGGCGCGGAACGCGGTTGGTGCGGTGAACATCGCCTTGACGTTGTGCTCGGCGATCACCCGCCAGAACGCTCCGGGGTCCGGGGTGCCGACCGGCTTGCCCTCATACAGCACCGTCGTGCAGCCGGCCAGCAGCGGCGCGTAGACGATGTAGGAATGTCCGACCACCCAGCCAATGTCGGACGCGGCCCAGAACACCTCGCCGGGCTTGATGTCGTAAATGTTATCCATGCTCCAGCGCAGCACGACGGCGTGGCCCCCATTGTCGCGGACAACGCCCTTCGGCTTCGCGGTAGTACCGGACGTGTAGAGGATGTAAAGCGGGTCGGTTGCCGCGACCGGGACGCAGGCGGCGGGTTCCGCGGCCGCCATCGCCTCCTGCCAGTCCAGGTCGCGGCCTTCGGTCAGCGCCGCCGTCGCCTGCGGCCGTTGCAGGATGACGCACCCGCTCGGCTTCGCCGACGATAGCTCGATCGCCTGGTCCAGGATCGGCTTGTACTCCAGCACCCGGCTGGTCTCGATGCCGCAGGAAGCCGACACGACGACCTTAGGCGTCGCATCGTCGATGCGGGCGGCCAGTTCGGGCGCGGCGAAGCCGCCGAACACGACCGAGTGCACGGCGCCGATCCGGGCGCAGGCGAGCATCGCGATCACTGCCTCGGGGATCATCGGCATGTAGATCACCACACGGTCGCCGGTGCCCGTGCCGAGGCCGCGCAGGACGCCCGCAAACCGCTCCACCTGATCCAGCAGTTCCAGGTAGGTGAGCGTGCGGCCAGTACCGGTCACCGGGCTGTCGTAGATCAGCGCCGCCTGGTCACCGCGGCCGAGACGCACATGCCGGTCCACCGCGTTGTAGCAGGTGTTCAGCAAGCCGTCGGCGAACCAGCGGTAAAACGGCGGGTTGGTCCTGTCCAGCACAACCGTCGGCTGGCGGTACCAGTCGATCCCGTCGGCTGCCGCGCCCCAGAAGCGCTCCGGGTCGGCCAGGCTCTGCTGGAACGCTTCTGCGTAACGGCCCATGGGTGTTTCCTCCTTAGTACGGAAGGGCTTTAGCGCGATCAGGTGACCGGTGCTACTTCTTGGCGAGCGGGCCGAGCGGCAGGATCGCGCGGCCGTAGCTTGCCTCGCACACCTCCGCGAGTGCCAGGTAGAACGCGCCTGCCGCCACGGCCAGGCCGATCCACCCGCCCGTCCTGATGAGCGCGGATGCCGCCGGGGTGGGCACGGCCGCTGTGTAGTTGCCGGCGCCCAGGACGAAGAAGGTGACGCCCAGCAAGAAGAGCGTCGTGACCACCGCGATGCTGGTGCGCAGTGATGCGGCCAGCATGATGACGGTGAAGATGCCGAAGGCGTACAGGAACAGGCCGAGCGCGTGGCCTACCTGGGCTGCCGGTACCTCTTTAATGAAGAAGTTGGCGATGGCGAACAGGGACAGCCAGAACGCGCCGTACCCGGCGAACAGCATGCCGCCGAAGGTGTTGCCCATCCGCAGCTGGATGACCCCCGCGATCAGCTGGGCCAGCCCGCCGAAGGCGAACGCGACGCCGAAGACCACCGGCTCGGTGCCCAAGTTGACCAGGTTGGCGTTGATCATGCTGAGCATGAAGGTGGTAGTCGCGAAGCCTGCCAGGGCGAGTGGCGCGGAGTTCCCCCACGCCACCCCGCTGGCTGCGGGACCCCCGGATGTGGCCGGTGCAGGCCCCTCGGATGCTGGTGAACTGGCGGCTGGCGGCTGGTGGTCATGGTCGGTGGTGGCCATGTGATCCTCCCCCACAACTATGGGCTGATTGCCGCGAGCATGCGCTTACGGCGCACTCACGCACAGATGCCATAAGTCCTGAAAAGACCCTGCCGGAAGTAAGTCCCGCTCCTCGCGGGCCCGGGCGATGGGCCGTGCCGTCTCCGGGAAGGCCGCTCGTTGCTGGTCGCCCGCGCAGGCGATGTCGCCGGCGCCGGGCATCTCCGGCAGCTGCCCTGACCCGCGCCCGTTATTCGGCGTGCTCTCCGTCCAGGCTCACGGCCAGGCCGGGCTGCTCGCTGCGTTCCTGTTCTCCGCCTGCGGGCGCTGCTACGCGTCGGGGTGATCGATGTCCACCGGCGGCAGTTCCTGCACCTCGTGCTTGGTGATGTTGAGCTGGATGCCGTCGTCAACCCCGGTTACGGCGCTGATCGGGATAGCCACTTCCTTGCGGCCCCACAAGTGCCCTTGCTGCAGCAGCACGTGGGTTACGCGGTGGTCGCGGGGGTCGATGACGAGCCCTTCGACCTGCCCGATCTCGCCGTCGGCGGCATGGACGTGCTCGCCGCGACGCACCTCGACCTCGCCTGCGGGGACGGTGTCGTAGGTGACGGTCTCCGAAACGCCGCTCACTGTGTCCCCGGCCACGCCCGCGCTCCCGCCCAGGCTGGAGTACGGCCAGGACAGCACCTGCTCCGGGCCGTAGGACGCATAGCCTTTGCTCCCCGGCACGAACTGCGTCTCCTCGGCAGGGTCTAGGGCCTCGAACTCCGCAACGGTGCAGCGAAGCCGGATCTCGCCCTCCGTGGCGTCGACCAGGTCGAGGGGGACAAGCCGGCCGAGCCCCTTGCGTCCCTTCGGCTCGACCACCAGATGGGTAACCGCACGGGCGACTGGGTCGACGACTACGCGGCTCACCTCACCGCAGGTCCCGTCAGTGCAGCTGGCGTCGGACCCGATCGTGAACGACGTGGTGTCTGCCATGGCCACCCTCCTCGCCTCATCTGAGGCTAGCGCCAGCCCGGCCCAGCCTCCGCGCCGGGTAAATCTGGTTCAACTCGCGCGATGGAGGCGGAAGCCCCAGTTCAGCATCCGCCCGGCATCTTGCGCGCCGGCTGTCGGGCCGGTGGTGGGGCTGTCCAGCACGGCCCCGATCAGCGTCCGGCCGTTCCGGATCGCCTCGAACAGCAGGCAGTGCCCGGCGTCGTCGGTGTATCCGGACTTTATCCCGACGGCGCCCTGATACGAGCCGATCAGCTCGTCGGTGTTGTCCCACCAGTACTGGTGATGCCCGCCCCCCTTCGGCAGGTGGTAAAATTGCAGGTCCACGATCGACCGGAAGGCCGGGTACCGCATCGCCGCGAGGCCGAGCGCGAGCAGGTCGGACGGCGTGGAGTAGGTCGAGATCTCGGTGGGGTAGGGCAGCCCGTCCGGTGAGGTGAAATGGGTGTGGCTCATGCCCATCCGGGCCGCGGTCGCGTTCATCCGCGTGACGAAGGCATGCAGGCCGGGCCCGTAGGCGCTCGCGAGGGTGTACGCCGCATCCGCCCCTGAGGGCAGCAGCAGCGCCGCCAGCAGCTCCCGCGTCGTCAGCGCGTCCCCCGGGCGCAGCGCCGCGGTTTCGCCCCCGTACTTCCAGGCGTAGCTGACCGCCGCCTTCGGCACCCGGATCTCCCGGCCAAGGTCGGCGCTGTCCAGCACCAGCAGGGCGGTCATCACCTTGGTCACGCTGGCCATCGGCCGTTCGGTGCCCACCTCGCGGCCCCACAGCACCTGGCCGGTGGCGGCGTCGGCCAGCACCGCGCCCTTGGCCCTCACTCCGCTCGGCGCGCCGGTCACCTCGATCACCTGGCTGGCCGCGGGGCGGCTGGGGGATGGCGTGGCGGGTGCCCGCGTCCGGGCCGCCGCCGCGGCCGCAGTCGGCCCGGGCACGGGCAGGCCCTGTCCCGCGACCGTGGGCGCGCAAGCCGCGACACTGCCGGCCATGGCGGCAACCGCAGTCGCCAGCACGATCCGTGCCCTCAGCCGCATGACACCCGCCTTCGCCCCTCCGCTGCACCAGCATTGACCAGTGAGGCCATCATGACCAACGTCCGCCAGGGTCCACCAGACGCGCCGTGCGATCAGCCTTCCGGCCCCGCCGGAGGTAATCATGCCTGACCTGGGCGTGCTGTTCGGGCTCCCGGCTAACGGAATCGGGATTCCGGTTTGCTAGGCGCCCTAATCGGAAGCGCGATTCCCCCTCGGGGAGGTCTTTGTGGTCGTGGGTAGCCGGCGCGCGCATTATCAGGTCACGTTCGCGGTACTGGCCGCCGGCGCCGGGGCGTTCGCGCTGCTGCAGTCGCTGGTGATTCCGGTGCTGACGACGGTGCAGCACGAGTTGCATACGACGCAGAGCGCCGCGACGTGGGTCCTCACCGCGTACCTGCTGTCGGCGTCGATCATGACACCGATCCTGGGCCGGATTGGCGACATGACGGGCAAGAAGCGGGTCTTCGTCGCCACGCTGATCGCGCTGGCGGTGGGTCGCTGCTGGCGGCGGTCGCGCCCTCGATCGGCGTCATGATCGTGGCGCGGGTGATCCAGGGGGTTGGCGGCGGGATGGTCCCCGTCGCGTTCAGGATCATCCGGGATGAGTTTCCGGCCGCGAAAGGACCGGCGCGGTAGGCGTTCTCGCGTCACTGACCGCGGTCGGGCGGGGCTGGGCATCATCCTGGCCGGCCCGATCGTGAACGCGCTGGACTACCACTGGCTGTTCTGGCTGCCGATGATCCTCACGGTCATCGCCGCTGTCTGCGCGATCTTGTTCGTTCCCGAGTCGCCGGTGCGCACCCCCGGGCGGATCAGCTGGCTGCCGGCGGTGCTGCTGTCCGGGTGGCTGGTGGCGCTGCTGGTCGCGCCGAGTGAGGCACCCGGCTGGGGCTGGGGCTCGGCCCGGGTGATCGGCCTGCTGGCGGCGGCGGTGGTCCTGGCGGCGGTCTGGGTGCTCGCCGAGCTGCGCGCGGCCACGCCGCTGATCGACATGAAGATGATGCGGCGGGCGGCCGTGTGGACGAACAACCTGGTCGCGCTGCTGATCGGCCTGGGCATGTATGCGACGTTCGCGTTCCTGCCCGAGTTCGGTGCAGACGCCCTCGGCCGCCGGCCACGGGTTCGGCGCCAGTATCACCCGTTCCGGGCTGATGCTGCTGCCTTCGTCGATCACCATGTTCGCGGTGGGCATGTTCGCCGGCAGGCTCGCCCGCATGCTGGGGGGCAAGCTCCTCGTGATCGCCGGCTGCCTGATCGGGTGCGCGGCCATCTCGATCCTTGCCTTCGCGCACGGGCAGGCCTGGGAGATCTACCTGTCCACCGCCATCATGGGCGTCGGGTTCGGGCTCGCGTTCTCGGCGATGTCGGCGATGCTCGGCGCTCGTCGTCGCCGCGGTGCCGGCGTCGCAGACCGGGGTGGCGAGCGGCATGAACGCGAACATCCGCACGATCGGCGGCAGCATCGGCTCGGCGGTGATGGCCAGTATCGTCACCTCCCAGCTCCAGCCGTCGGGGCTGCCGAAGGAATCGGGCTACACGATCGGGTTCGCGGTGATGGCCGCCGGGCTCGCGCTGGCCGCGCTGGCTGGCCTGCTGATCCCCCCGGCTCGCGGACTGCGGCGGGTGGCCGACGAGCCGGAGCACGCGGAGCTGGCGATACTCGCGGGCGGGACGATCGTGGGCGACAAGAGCGAGTGACCGCACCCGCGCGAGCGGCCGCGGGCCTGGGCCGGGAAGGAGCCACATGAGCCGTCAGCCGCCCGATGCGCTCCGGCACCGGGCCCCGGCCGCACGGCGCGACGCCGTCCGGAACTATCACCGCATCCTCGCCGCCGCACGCGAGGTGCTCGGCGAATCCGGTGCCGATGCCAGCATGGAGGAGATCGCCGCCGGGCCCGCGTGGGGGTCGGCACCGTGTACCGGCGGTTCGCCAGCAAGGACGCCCTGATCGACGAACTGCTGCAGCTGGCCTTGGAGCAGATCCTGTCGTCTACCGAGCGGGCGCTGGCGTGCACCGGCCGGACAGGGGCTTGAAGAGCTGCTGCGGGCCCTCGGCCAGTCCTTCGCCGACCACGCCCGCTACGCCAGCCTGCTCCTCGGGCGCCACACCGACGGCGCCACCGCACGCCGCACGCGGGGAGCGATCGACGAGCTCACCGCACGCGCCAAGACGGCCGGCACGGTAAACCCGGGTATCACCGTCGGCGACGTCCTGGCGCTCATCTGGGCGATGCGCGGGCTGGTACAGGCCACCGGGGATGTCGCGCCTGGATCCTGGCGGCGGTTCCTCGACATCCACCTCGCGGGCATGCGAGCACCAGGGCAGCTCAGCACCGCACCTCCCCTGTCCAGTCGGCAGCTGTCGGGGCTGGATCCGCACCGGCCGTCTTACCACCGTCGGTGCGGCATGGCGGTTGGCAGGATCGCCAGCCCCATTGCGGTTGGCAGGATCGCCAGCCCCGTCGCGGTGGGTGACTGCCGCGACTCTGGTGGTCGAGCCACTCACCGGTCGAGGAGACCCAGGTCGCGCGACCGCGACACCGCCTGGCTGCGGGTGGAGGCACCTAGCTTGCGGTAGATCGAGTTCGCCTGGGACTTGATGGTGTTGCTGGACAGGAACATCTGTGCGGCGATCTCGGGGAAAGACAGGTGGGTGGAGAGCAGCGGCAGGAGGCGAAGTTCGGCATCCGTCAGGGCCGACATCCCGGTCGTGCTTGGGCCGCGCTCCCTGGCGAGCTGGGCCCGGAGTGCCTGGGCGTCGCCAGCCAGGTTCCCGAGGCCGGGCCGTCGCCTGAGCAGCTCATCGATCTCACGCATGAGCGTCCTCGCCCCCGGCAGGTCGGCGAGCGCAAGGTGGACGCGAGCCAGCTCGATACGGGCCTGGACGGCGAGGTAGGGCAGCGCGTACGTCAGCAAATGCCGCAGGCGCTGGGCGCTCACGAGGTGCTGGCGCGCGGCCGGGGCATCTGCCCGGTGCATGGCCGTGCGGGCCCGCACCGCGCTGACCAGCGGCGTCGCGAAGCTATCCTCGACCCTGGCTCCGCGCAAGACAGCGCATGCCCGGCTGGCGAGGATCTCGGCGCGGCTCCAGTCGCTGCGAGCCATCGCCACCAGCGACCGCTCGCACAGCGCGACCGCAAAATCCTCGGGCGCGCCGGCTTTCTCCCCCACGCTGAGCGCATCCGCCAGGGACGCGTCGCCACCCTCGAGGTCACCGCAAAGGACGCGCGCGATTCCCTGCGCGAGCGCGGGTGTCGGCGTCACGAAGCTCTGCCCCGCGAACCTCCGCACGGCCTCGTCGGCGTCGGCGCGCATCCGTTCGGCCCCGTGGCGGCACAGGACGGCCCGCAGCAGGGCGGCCCACGCCTCGCCGGAAGGGTCTTCGGGCCGGGCCGGGTCCCCGTACTGCCAATGGTCAACCGCGTCGGCCAATCGCTCCGCGTCCACGGGCCGGGCCGTCATCGCCGAGATCATCGAGGCCATCACCGCGACCATCGGGTGTCCCCCGATTCCGCCCCGGTCCTCCACCCAGCGGAACCACCGCTGGATGGTGGTGACCCGGCCCTGCCGGTGGGCCGGCACCGCGAGCTGGCTGACCAGGCTAGCGGCCTCGTCAGTGTCCCCAGCCGCCATCGAGTACTCCAACGCCGCCTCGTGCAGCCCGTT
Organism: uncultured Actinomycetes bacterium; assembly: GCA_963829725.1. Classification (GTDB taxonomy): domain Bacteria; phylum Actinomycetota; class Actinomycetes; order Streptosporangiales; family Streptosporangiaceae; genus RYN-230. Next base: position 105,722 of record CAWHJW010000014.1, read on the forward strand.
ACGCAGGCACCAGCCGGCGGCGCGGCGCAGCAGGACCGGGATCATGCCCGGCTCCATGCGCTCCAGCTCCGCCCGGAGCATGTCGCGGAACAGGTGGTGGTAGCGGTACCACTGACCCCGCCGGTCCAGCGGCACCAGCAGCACATTCAACCCGGCCAGATCCGCCAGGATCGCGGCCGCATCAGGCGAGTCCAGGACCGCCGCACACAGCGGTCCTGACATGCGCTCCAGCACCGCGGTCCGGGTCAGGAACATCCGTTGCCCGTGAGAGATCCGCGACAGGAACTCCGACTCCATGTACTCGCTCACCAGCCGGTCATCCCCGCCGAAGGAGACCACCGCGCTGTCCAGGGGGCCACCCTCCCGCAGGTAGAGAGCGGCCAGGTACAGCCCGGCCGGCCATCCCTCGGTCCGCGCAAGCAGCTCCGCCACGTCATCCACACTCATCGTGAGGTCCACGTTACGCAGCAGGGATGACGCCTCGGCGTGGGTGAGCGACAGATCCCCGGGGCCGATCTCCAGGATTCTCCCCTCGGCCCGCAGCCGCGCGATGCGCAGCGGCGGCTCGGCCCGGCCGGACAGCGCCAGCCGCGAGCCGCCCGGTACATGATCGGCCAGCACGGACAGCGCGGCCCGGCATTCGGCGTTGTGCAGCACGTGCACGTCGTCCAGGACCAGCACTACCGGCGAGGTCATCGACGAGAACGCCGCTCCCAGCCGCGGGACAACCGAGCCAGGCACCGAGCTGCCCGGGGAGGCCAGCGCGTCGAACACGCGCTCATCGAGCGGCTCGACCGCATCGAGCGCCTCCGCGACGTAGGTGAGCAGGACCTTCGGGTCGTTGTCTGCTTCGTCAACCGACACCCACGCGAAAGACTGGCCGTTCCGCTCGGCCCACTGCGACAGCAGCGTCGTCTTCCCATAGCCTGCGGGCGCGACCACCGAGACGATCGGGTGCGGCTCGCTCCTCGCCAGTCGTTCTATCAGCGGCGAGCGGGTGACGGTCCCGGGCCGCAACAGCGGACGCAGCAGCTTCGACTCGAGAAGATCCGGCACCGGGCCGCCCGCACGGCCTGATCGGCCAGGCCGCTGGCCCACGTCGCTTCCACTCATGCTTCCGATAGCGCCCCCCGGACCGGCCCGCTCCCATGATCGGCCGCAGCCTGGGTCAGGTCAAGAGCGGCAAGGAACCCCTCAGTCCAGGCCTCTCCGGATCCTCGGCGGGTCAGCGCCACCCCGGCCGTCTCAGATGATCATGCCCAGCGGGTCCTGGATCCGGGTGGTGAAAGCCGCGAGCCAGCGGGCCGCGAGGGCTCCGTCGATCGCGCGATGGTCGACCGAGAGGGTGCAGCGCATGACGGTGGCCACGGTCACGGCGCCGTCGGCGACGACCGGCTGCGGCCTGGCCGCGCCCACCGCGAGGATGCCCGATTGCGGGGGGTTGATGATCGCGGAGAACTCCAGCGTGCCGTACATGCCGAGGTTCGAGACCGAGAAGACGCCGCCTTCCAGCTCGTGCTGCAGCAGCCGCCGGTCGCGGGCGCGCTGCGCGAGGGACCGCGCCTCCGCGGCGATCACGGACAGGCGCTTGGCCTCGACGCCGCGCAGCACGGGCGTGACCAGGCCGCCGTCGGTCGCCACGGCGACCGAAACGTCAACGGATGCGTGCGCCACCAGGCCCTCGTCGCTCCACGAGACGTTCGCCTCCGGCACGTCACCGAAGGCCGCGGTGACCGCCATGATGACGAAGTCGTTGACCGAGATCTTCACCGGCGCGGTCTCGTTGATCCGCTCGCGCAGCGCGAGCAGCTCGTCGACGACGCACTCCGTGGTCATGTAGAAGTGCGGGGTCGTCGCCTTGCTCTCGGTGAGCCGGCGCGCGATGGCGCGCCGGATAGGCGTGTGCGGGATGAGCGTGCCGGCCGCGGACGCCGGGACAGCGGCCGGCTGCAGCGCTCCGTGGGCGGCGGCCGGCTGTGCCGCCGCCTGGGCAGCGGCCGGCTGCGCCGCGGGCTGCGCGCCAGCCCGGGCTCTGCTCTCAGCCTGGCCGCGCTGGTCGGCGAGCCGCTCAAGGTCGCGGCGGACGATCCGGCCGTTCGGGCCCGACCCTGCGATCGTGGCGAGGTCGATGCCCTCCTGGCGGGCGATCTTGCGGACGATCGGGCTCGCGAACAGGCGGGCTGGGGCGGCGGCCTGAGTCGGCAGGCTCTCATACGGCCGGTGCACGGCCGAAACAGGCGGCTCCGTGGGGCCGGAGGGACCTGTGCGGCCGGAGGGGCAAGAGTCGGACACGGCCGCCGGGGCGGAGGGGGAGACCGCGTCAGGGACGGACAGGGCGGCCGGGTCAGGTGCGGAGCCGCCCGCAGGCGTGGCCAGCGCCGGGCCGGCGGCGGGCGCCGGGGCCGCGGCGGGCGAGGAGGCCGCGGCGGGCGCCGCACCGCCGAGGGCGGCGTCAATGTCGGCGTCCGTCTCGCCGTCCTTCACCAGCACGGCGATGGGGGCGCCGATCTCGCCGGCCTCGCCCGCGGCGAGCACGATGCGGCCGACGACCCCCGCATCCTCCGCGCTGTACTCGACGATGGCCTTCTCGGTCTCGATCTCGGCGAGCGGGTCTCCGACAGCGACGCTGTCGCCGGGCGCGACGAGCCAGCTGGCGATGGCCGCCTCCGTCGCCCCGGCCAGCACGCTCGGCATCCGCACGACCGACGCCATCAGCCGGCCCTCCCGAAGCCGGCGCGCACCCGCTGCAGACCGGCGACGACTTCCTCGGTGCGGGCGATCGCAGCGCGCTCGAGCACCTTCGAGATGCTCGGGCTCGCCTCGGAGCCGGTCACGCGCTGCACGGGCTGGTCGAGCCAGTCGAAGAAGCGGCGCTGGACCTCGTCGGCGAGCCAGCCGCCGTAGGAGGTGCCCTGCGCGCCCTGCTCGACGATGAGCACCGCGTTCGTCTTCTTGATGCTGTCGCCGACGGCCTGCCAGTCGAGGCTCGCCCGGTCGAGGAAGCGCAGGTCGATGAGCTCGGCGTCGATCCCGGTCTGCTCGATCGCCTGCCGCGCGTGCTCGACCATCGAGAGATACGTGAGCACCGTGACGTCGCGGCCCTCGCGCCGCACGGCGGCCGTGCCGAAAGGGATCTGGTAGTCGAGGTCGTCGACCGGGATATCGCCCTCGGAGCCGTACAGGTCAACGTGCTCGATCATGAGCACCGGGTCCTCGATGGCAAGCGCCGCGTTCATCAGGCCCACATAGTCGAAGGGGGTCGAGGCGGCCATGATCCGCCAGCCGGGGCTGGTCGCGAAGATGCCCGCCGGGTCCATCAGGTGCTGGGAGCCGTAGCCGCTGCCCAGGGCGATCTTGGTGCGCAGCACGAGCGGCACCGGGTTGCGGCCGCCGAACATGTGCCGCGCCTTGCCGATCTGGTTGAACACCTGGTCGGCCGCGACCCACATGAAGTCGGGGTACATGAACTCGACGACCGGGCGGAACCTGCCGTCGAGGGCAAGCCCGCCGCCGAGCCCGGCGAAGGCGTTCTCGCTGATCGGCGTGCCGAGCACGCGCCCGGGATACTTCTTCGCCAGGCCCTTGGTGGCGCCGTTCGTGCCCCCGTTGAGCCGGTGCACGTCCTCGCCGAGCACGACGATGCGCGGGTCCTCGCCCATCCGCCGGTCCATGACAGCCGACACGGCGTCGATGAGCTTGCCGCGCGCGAGCTTGCCGGTGAAGTCCCGCTGCTCGGCCGTCCGCGCCCCGGCCAGCTCGGACAGGTCGCCGCGGATCCCGACGTCCACGAAGGCGGGGTCTGGCCACAGTTCCGGGCGGATGCGGCGGACGCCGGGCTTGGCCTCCGGGTCCGGCTCGGCGAGCGCGCCGGCGGCCAGCTTCATGGCCTGCTGTGCCTGCTCGCGCACCGACGCGACGCCCGCCTCGTCGATCAGGCCCAGCTTGATCATCTCGCCTGCGACGCGGCCGAGCGGGTCCCGGGCACGCCACTGCGCCTCTTCCTCCTTGGTGCGGTAGCCGAAGGCACTGCCGGGGAAAGGGCCGTTCTGATGGAAAAAGCGGTAGACGAGCGCTTCGACCACGACCGGGCCCTCGCCCGCGCGCAACCGCTGCTGCGCCCGCTGCATCGCGAGGTGCACGGCGAGCGGGTCCATGCCGTCAACCCGCCAGGCGGGGATGCCGAAGCCGAGCGCCCGCGCCGACAGCCGCGGCTCCCCGGTGGCCTCGGCGACGGTGGTGGAGACGGCGTAGAGGTTGTTCTCGATGAAGAAGCAGAGCGGCAGATCCCACGCGGACGTCAGGTTGAGGCTCTCCAGTACCGAGCCGATGTTCGCCGCGCCGTCGCCGAAGTAGCTGACCGTGAGGTCGTCGGTGCCGGAGTGCTGCTGCGCCCAGGCGTTGCCCGCCGCCATCGGCACGCCGCCCCCGACGATGGCGTTGGTGCCCAGCGCCCCGGCCTCGAACCACTGCAGGTGCATGGAGCCGCCGCGCCCGCTGCAGTAGCCCTGGGCCAGCCCGAGGATCTCGGCCAGCGTGCGCTGCAGCACGGTCGCCACCTCCGGCGTCACGAGGTCCGCCGGGTCGAGCACGCCCTTGGTCACGTGCGTGATGGCCTTGGCCAGGAACTGGTGGTGGCCGCGATGGGAGCCGTTGACGGCGTCGGTGGACCGCAGCGAGACGATGGAGCCGACCGCGCCGCCCTCCTGGCCGATGCTGGAGTGCGCCGGGCCGTGCACGAGGCCCTCGCCGGCCAGCTCGAGGACCGTCTCCTCGAAGGCCCGGATGAGGTGCAACTGCCCGAGCATGGTCGCGAGCAGCCCCGGGTCGGCGGCCTTCCAGTCCGCCGCGGTCGTGGTCAGCTCGACCCACTCCGCCGCGGGGTGAAGGCGCTTGCAGCGTGGCATCCGCATCTCCCTCGATGTGCTGACGGCCTGACAGGAGGCTACTGCGCAAATGTATCCATATCAACGGCCAATCTGACGGAAGTCTTGGCAATTACCGTCAGGTTCGGCAATATTGGATACATACCTGGTCGAGGAGGACTCATGGGAACCGGCATCCCGGGGCTGCGCGGCGGCGACCATGTGGGGATCACCGTCCCTGACATGGAGCAGGCGCACGCCTTCTTCACCGGCGTGCTGGGCTTCGATCACGTCTACTCGCTGCCGCAGATGCGGCACGATGACGACTGGATGCTCGATCACCTCAACGTCGATCCGCGTGCGGCCGTGCGGGAAATCCGGTTCTACCGCTGCGGCTTCGGCCTCAACGTCGAGGTCTTCGAGTACGAGCCGCTGCCGGGCCAGCGCCCGCAGCCGCGCAACAGCGACGTCGGCGGCCATCACGTTGCGTTCTACGTCGACGACATGGATGCGGCCGTCGCCTACCTGCGCGCGAAGGGCGTGCGGCTGCTCGCCGGGCCGGTCGCCAGCCGCAACGCCTCGGCCGGGCAGCGCTGGCAGTACTTCCTGTCCCCGTGGGGCATGCAGTTCGAGCTGGTGAGCTTCCCCGACGGCAAGGCCTACGAGAAGGAAGCGGCCGTCAAGCTCTGGCATCCGGGGTATCCGGCGCAGTGACCACGAGCCACGACCCCGGCTACCGGGAGGCCGGCTACCGGGAGAACGTCGCGAGCCACCGGATCGCGGACAGCCTCCGCGCCGCGATCCTGGGCGGGAGCTACCTGCCTGGCGCGCGCATCAGGCAGGAGGATGTCGCGGCGCGTTCCGGCGCGAGCCGCATCCCGGTGCGCGAGGCACTGCGGATGCTCGACTCCGAGGGGCTGGTCACCCTGGTCGCCAACTCGGGTGCCTGGGTCACCAGGCTGACCCTCGGCGAGTGCGCCGAGACCTACCTCATCCGCGAGCGGTTGGAACCGCTCCTGCTCCGCACCAGCATGCCGAACCTCGACGCCGCCGCGGTCGGCCGTCTCGGCCAGCTCGCGGACGAAATGGAGGCGGGGTCCGGGCTCGATGCCTTCATGCGCGCCGACCGGGAGTTCCACCTGTCCAGCTACGCGGGCGCGGCGTCAGGCGAGATGTGGCAGATCATCCACCGCATGTGGAACACGACCCAGCACTACCGGCGCGAGTTCACCAGGCTCGCGGCCAGGGACGGCCTGACCGCCACGCACCTGGAGCACCGCCTGCTGGTCGACTGCCTCCGCAGGCAGGACCCGGACGACGCCGAGCGGGTGCTCATCATGCATATCCGCCGCACGCGGCTGGAGCTGGAGAAGCATCCGGAGATCTTTGCTTAACGGCCCGTTTTGCTTAACGGCCCGTCGCCGGTACTGACGCCGGCCGTCCTGGCGGGACCGGGTCCCTGGCCGGACCCTGCCTGCCCGGCGTGGCAGACTTAACGGCAGGGCGGATAGTGACGCGGGTCGCAATCGATTGCGCCTCATCTCGGAGGAGGATGGATTGGCTACTGGCGCAGCGGGCTTCCCGGCCCCATCGGAGCGTCCGGCGGGCCTGCGGCCCCTCGGTGCCCCCGGCCAGATGGGGGTCGACTACGAGGAGCGGGTGGACTTCGGCCGGCTGCGCGGGTACCGCATGGCGCGGGCCAGGGCGGCGCTGGAGGCGAGCGAGTGCGGCGCCTTCCTGCTCTTCGACTTCTATAACATCCGCTACACGACGCAGACCTGGATCGGCGGCGCGCTCGGCGACAAGATGATCCGCTACGCCCTGGTGTTCCGGGACCGGGACACGATCCTGTGGGACTTCGGCTCGGCGGTTCGGCATCACAAGCTGTACTCGAAGTGGCTGCCGGATGAGAACTGGAGGCCCGGGTTCCTCGGCTTCCGCGGCGCGGTCGCCCCCGAGGCCGGCCTCATGCGCGACGCGGTGACCGAGATCAAGTCGCTGCTCACGGCGGCCGGGGTCGCTGACGCGCCGCTCGGCCTCGATATCGTCGAGCCCCCGTTCCTGTTCGAGCTGCAACGCCAGGGCATCACGGTGCGCGACGCCCAGCAGTCCATGCTCGACGCCCGCGTCATCAAGTCGCCGGACGAGATCATGCTGCTCAACCAGGCGGCCGCGATGGTCGACGGCGTCTACACCGACATCGTGGACGTGCTCAAGCCGGGCGTGCGCGAGAACGAGATCGTCGCGCTCGCGAACAAGCGGCTGTACGAGCTCGGCAGCGACCAGGTGGAGGCGGTCAACGCGATCTCCGGAGAGCGGTGCAACCCGCATCCGCACAACTTCACCGACCGCATCATCCGGCCTGGCGACCAGGCCTTCTTCGACATCATCCACTCCTTCAACGGCTACCGGACCTGCTACTACCGCACCTTCGGGGTCGGCAGCGCGACCGAGAGCCAGCACGACGCGTATAAGCAGGCGCGGGAGTGGATGGATGCGGCGATCGCCGCCCTCAAGCCCGGTGTGACGACCGACGTCGTCGCGCGCGTCCTGCCCCGGGCGGTAGATTTCGGCTTCGAGAACGAGCTGGCCGCGTTCGGCCTGCAGTTCGCGCACGGGCTGGGACTCGGCCTGCACGAGCGGCCGATCATCTCACGGCTCAACTCGCTGGAGAACCCGATCGAGCTCCAGGCGGGCATGGTCTTCGCGATGGAAACCTACTGCCCGGCCTCCGACGGCATCTCCGCGGCGCGCATCGAGGAGGAGGTCGTCGTCACCGACTACGGCACCGAGATCCTCACGAAGTTCCCGGCCCAGACGCTGTTCGTCACGAACAAGTACTAAGGCAGCGTGAGCGCCCGGAGCTGCCCGTGCCGAACCGGACGACCTTGGCGGGCGTGGCCCATCGTTGCGGCCTTCACCCCGCCGCGCCGCCCTGGGGCCCGCAGCGGACACGTCATGGACAAGGCAGGCGAGGGTGAGCACTCATCCCGGCCCGGACCCCGCACCTCAGCCAGCGGGGCTGAGGCTGCACCGCTGGCACGACCGGGCCGTGGTCGGTGTGGCCGTCGCCGCCTTCGCCTCGGGGTTCGGGCAGTTCGGCGTCGTAGCCGCCCTCGGCGACGTGGCCCGGGGGTTCGGCCAGGTGAACCACGGCGCGACCTTCGCTGACGAGGCCGGGTTGTCGGGCACCGACCTGGGGATCGGGCTGGCCATCATGCGGCTGGCGTCGCTGGGTGCGCTTCCCATCACCGGCCTGGCTGACGACTTCGGCCGCCGGAAGATGCTGCTCGTCACGGTGGGGGCGGGGCTGTTGATGACTGTGCTGGCCGCGGCCAGCCCCAGCTACTGGTGGTTCGTGGCCATCTTCGCCTGCGGGCGCCCTCTGCTCAGTGCCACGAACGGGCTGGCGCAGGTCACCGCAGCAGAGCAGACCGCCTCGGCTGACCGGGCCAAGGCGGTGGCGCTCATTGCCGCCGGGTACGGCACCGGCGCCGGAGTCATCGCCATCGTGCACAGTCTGGCGTCGCGCGGTCTCGGGTTCCGTGGCGTGTTCGGCGTGGCGCTGGTCCCCTTGGCCCTGCTGCCCCTTCTCTGGCGCTGGGTCGAGGAGCCTGACCGGTTCACCGTGGCCGCGGCCGGATCCGCGCATCCGGTCCCGGTGCTCGATGCCGTGGCCCGGCCGTTCCGTCGCCGCCTGGCGGTGATCGCGCTCCTGGCCTTTGCTGTCTCGGTAATTACCGGACCGGCCAACAGTTTCGTCTTCCTGTTCGCGCAGAACTTCCTTCACCTGCGAGGCATCGTGACGGCGGCCATGGTGGCCGGTGCCGGTGTCTCCGGGCTGGCCGGGCTCCTAGCCGGACGGTGGCTGGCGGACCGGGTAGGCCGCCGCCTGACCGGCGCACTGGCCATGGTGGCTGTGGCCCTGTTCGCCGCCCTGACCTATACCGGTTCCGTCCCGGCGCTGCTGGCCGGCTACATACTCGGCGTGTTCGCCGCCTCGGTCTTCGCCCCGGCGGCCGGGGCATTGCTCAACGAGTTGTTTCCCACGTCGGTCCGGGCCTCAGTGGCGGGCTGGTCGGTCGCGGCAGGCGTGCTGGGGGCGGTGGCCGGCCTGGTCGCCTTCGGTGCGGTGGCCCAAGCGGACCACCAGTTCGGAGTGGCCGCGTTGGTCACCTTCTCGCCTGCGGCCTTGGTCATGGCGGCGTTCTGGCTGCTCCCCGAGACGCGCGGGCGTGAGCCGGAGGATCTCTGGCCTGATTCGTTAACCGGCCTCCCGCCCGCCCAGTGCCTGAGGCCAAGAGCGGTGGATGCGCAGAGGCCCGATCCGATGGCCTGAATCTCACTACGCACGGGTGATGGCGCTTGCCCGCCCGGAAGATGACACGGGCGTGGATCTCTTCAGCTCGGCGCACGCTAGGGGCGGCAGCGCGATTCAGTGCGCACGTCGAGGTCCCCGCCGGGCGGTCGGGTGGCAGTCCCGCAGGAGTGCGGTGACTGAGGGGCTGAATCCGACCGGGGCCGGCAAGAAGCTGCATGAGCATGGCGAGAAGCTGGCCCAGGAGGGCGAGCGAGCAGGCGGTCACGGCGAGGCCGAGGACCATCATTCCCGGATCGTGCAGATTGGCGAGGCCGTGCTGCTCGCCCTCGTCACGATCACCGCCGCCTGGGCGGGCTACTCGGCGGCGAAGTGGGGCACGGCATCGCGCGTTGAGATCGCGGGGTCTTCCACGCTGCGGGCCCTCGCCACCCGCGAGGACCTAACCGCCCGCTCACTCCGCAACTTCGACGCCCCGACGTTCACGGCCAGAGCAGGCACGAGACCAGGGCGCTGCTGAGCAGGCTCGCCGCCGCCTGACAGGGCGGCGGCGAGCCTTGAACGGCCTGGGGCTGCGCCTCTGCCGGCCATCTGGCCGGCAGAGGCGGCCCGGCGCCCCCGGCCGCGGCACCCGCTACGCGTAGAGAGAATCCAGCCAGTCCTTGAGCGCCGCCACGGCCGCCGCCGCATCCACGCCGTCGCGGAACACATGCGCGCTCATCCCGACCACGCTGCCGAAATGGTTGCGCCCGTAGAAGCGGTAGAGGCTGTCGTGCGTCCGCACGCCGATGAACTCCGGCGTCACGTAGTCGATGACCCCCTCGAGGGTGCCCGCGCCGCCGAGGCGGGCGTGGACGGCGTCGCCGGCCGTGGCGCCGTCGCCGATGCCGAGCGCCGCGCGCAGCGTGTCCATGGCGTCCGGTGCTCCCGCCGCTTTCGGGCCCTCGATCCCGGCCGGCGGCTGGCCGACGTAGGTGACCCGGCGGCCGCGGAAGTGCTCCAGGTACTGGCCGAGCGTGTGCAGGTAGAAGTCCGTGTGCCCGCCGATGGCGTCGTACTGGTCCTCCCACCCGTCGGCCAGGATGCCGCTGTGCACGTAGCGCAGGTGCGCGGTCCCGCCGCCGCGCGCCTCGATCGTGTAGTCCAGGGCGTTGAAGGTCCCGTCGGGCGACTCCATGCGGATCACGAGCCGGTGCGGCGGGTCCCATGTCTGGACGGGCGCCCCTTCGGGCGGCGTGGTACCCGCGGGGATCTCCATCCCGGTCGGGAACTGCCAGGCGGCTGTGTCGGCGGTGATCGCCGTCCAGACGTCTTCCGGGGCGGCGGGCAGGTCGATCTCGCGGCTGACCTCGAATGGGCGGCTCATGACAGGGGCTCCTTAGTGATCTTGGGATGCAGTGCGACGACAAACCGGTGATCGCGGCCACCGGGCGCGTTCTCATCGTGGTACCGGGCGACCAGCCCGTTCACGGCCTCGGCCAGCTGGGCGGCGAACGCCGCGCGGTCCTGGGCGGACGCGAAGCGCACCTCGCTGTCGATACCGAGAGTTGCCACCGGCTGGCCGGCGGCGCTCGACCGGGTGATCAGCTCGCCGACCTCCCGGACCAGCCGTCCGGCTACCGCGAGCAGCCAGCGCGCTGACCGCTGGTCTGGCTCCCGGGACGGATCCGGCGCGACCGCGGACAGCGCGGCGGGCGAGATCACGTAGGACGCGGCCGTGGCCTGGAGCACACGCTCGGTGCAGTTGCCCTTGCGCCGCTCCTCGACCAGCTTCACCAGGCCATGGCGCTCAAGCGCGTGCAGGTGGTAGTTCGCCTTCTGGCGGGTGAGCCCGACGCGCGGCGCGAGGGTGCTGGCCGACCCCGGCTCGGCCAGCTCGGCGAGCAGGCGAGCGCGGATCGGATCCAGCGAGGCCTCGGCGGCGGCGGGGTCGTCGATCACGGTCACGTCGTGCATGGCTGTACTGTGTCACCGACAATTTATTTTGTCAAGCACACTTATTTTGTCGGTCGCGGCTGCGGTACGAGCGGCACGGCATCAGCGATGCGTGGGGGCGCGTAGCGGTGGGGGCGCGGAGCAGCGGGGGTGCGGAGCGGTGGGGGCGCGGAGCGGCGGGGGTGCGGGTGCCGTTGGCCGCTCCAGCCGGCCTGGCTCGGCGAGCGGTGTTCATGGCGGCGGGCGGCGCGGTCACGATGTGCCACCTCAGTCGTCCATCTTCTGTCCTGCGCCAAGTGCAGATGGGTGCCGCCCAGTCCGGCCAATTCCCATCAGTCCCACTGCCATCACTGGCCCCAGGGCATCGCAGCCCCGCCCGTCAGCGCGGTGCTTTTCATCTGCGCGGTGCTCTATAGACCGCGGGTGACACAAAAAGCACCGCGCAGATGACACGGCGCCCGTGCCGGGGCATCCCGGCCCCGGGACTGCTGGTAACACAAGCCACGCGGGCCGCTGGTCCATCCCTGGTGGGCCGCAGTCACCCGGGCCGCCCCCAGGAGATGATCTTCGGGTTTCGGCGGGTCCGGGAAACCGCTGCTGGGCCGCGCACAAGTACGCCCAGTCGCGCCAGGAAGGGATGAGCGCTGATCCGCGCGGATTAGTCCACCAGCGGCCCGGTGCGGTACTAGATGCGAGCGAAGAATTTCCGATAGGAGCCGGATCGCCCATGCTGGCGTGGATTGCGCGGGACTTACCGGATGCCCGAGGGGCCTGGCCGGTACAAACCAGAAGCATGTTGGTGTAGGGTCAGCGACGCCAGGCTATAGCTGCTGGCCACACAAACCCCGGGGGGACCATGCCGACCGTAATCGCTCACCATGATGTGAAGGACAAGAATCACTGGCTTTCCTCGCCGAGGCGCGAAGAGGTATTCGGGCCGCTCGGGGTGACCAACATCCGCACGTTCGTCAACCCGCAGAACCCGTCCCAGGTTGCGGTGCTCATGGACGTGGCCGATATGGATGCCGTCATGGCTGCGATGAAGACGGAGAAGATGGCCGCGGCGATGGCGTATGACGGCGTGCTGCCCGAAACCCTGGTAATTCTCGTCGAGGAATAGCTTCTCCTTTCAGCGCAGCGGGCTGAGGTCCCTCATCATCACCGGCTTGGCTGGCGGCGGTCCTGTCCGCACGTGCCTCGAGTGCACTCTCGCACGTGCAGCCGGGACCACCGGCCGCCGGCCCGCGTTCCCGGGGGCGGTACCCGGGCGGTACCGGTACACAACGCGGCAGACGCGGTGGCCGGCTGGCGAGTTCTCTGGCGGCCCCGGTGACAGATCCTTGCCGGTTATCTTGGGCTGGTGAGACCCCAGGACGAGCAGGACGCGGCGGCCGATAAGGGGGAAGCCCGGATCTGCGGATCGCGGCTCGTGCTCCGGGCGTTTCGGCCGGGTGAGATCGATGAGGAATGGCGGGTTAGGGTGACCGCCGATCCCATGGCCGCCCCGAGCGCCCGACGAGGCTAGCTTCAGGGCCCGGCTGGGGTGATCGGGGCACCTGATAGCAGGCTGGCTCGACCTCGCCATCGATTCAGGTGGCGTTCCGGTCGGGCGCATCCAGGCATGCGTACCGCCCGGGCGCCCGCTCCCGCCAGCGACATTTGAGGTCGGGATCAACCTGCGGGAAATGCCCGGGCAAGGGCTACGGGCGCGAAGCGCTCGCGCTGCTCACAGACTGGCTATTCGAGCAGGCATCGGCCGAGGTCGTCGAGGCAGCTACCGATCCAGCCAACGCGGCGATGTGATCGGTCTTCCAGCGAGTCGGCTGGATGCTGGCCGGGTCAGTGGCCGACTCCGGCCGCGAATGGGTCATGTACAGAATCACCCGGCGGGAATGGGAGACCCGGTGACGCCAGCGTCGCGGGCCACGCCCATCGCGGCGATGCGGGACGTCGATTTCCGGTAGGACCGGCCGTCGCTCCCGCTGCTCAGATAAGTCCGGCCACTCAGAGTGCGAGTTTTATCCATTCGTGTAAGCCGGCCAGGCCCAGCCGCTCGCAAAAGCGGTGCGCGTTGCGCGGTGGTGCACGACTTGTCGGTAGCCAGCTGTACCGGGGCGCACTGCCGTCGCCGGGATTCGCTGAAGGAGAGCTGCATCGTGGCCACGATGTCAGGGGCCCGATCGCGCCACTATCAGCAGGTGGGCCGGATCGCGGTCGAGGGCCGCAAAGGCCCCCAAAGGCCCCCTGGTAGGCGGCCAGGTGCCCGGACGTCTCCACACCGTCCCGCGGTGGTACCAAGCTGATCGGCGGCAATCAGGTCAACGATCGCGGGAAGATCACTGGCCCGGGTATCCCGCAATCGTTTCTCGCCGGAGTCTTCTGGGGACCGCCGGGGGACCGCCTGTAGCCCGGCCACGGCACAGGAGGCACTTGAGCTGCGTCTAACCGGGTCTTAACCCCAGTTGCGGTGTGGTGTGTCAAACGCGATAAGGCACTGGCCATCAAGGGACCGGAGCGAAGGCCGAGGCGGAGGCCGTGACGCACCGAGATCGTGAGCTCGGCGAGTTCATCCGCCGTTCGCTGCATGCTGCGGCTGAGTCCGTCGTGATCAGTCAAGATGGCCTGGCCCGGATCCACGCCCGGCTGGCGGGCATGCGGCTGGCTGATTCCGGGGACCCCGGGGAGCATTGCGGGACAGTCCTGGCGTGCCCGGGTGGAACCGATCCAGGGCGCCAGTGAGCGGCTGGTGGTCAGCGCCTCAGGGGCCAGGCGGTCCCGATGACCATCAATCCCGTTGCTGCGGCAGTCCGACTTCACTGAGCCCTTCGAGGTTGATACCGCTGCCATGACCTCTGCCGGCGTTCCTCGCCGGCCGCTGCCGACCGAGGGCTGCGACCTCGACACGCTCGCCGGCGATCTCGGCAAGCTGCTGAGCAGTACCGAGCACACCGGCCCTGGGGGCGGCCTGGGCCGCGGTCCAGGGAAGCGGCCAGGGATTTCACGGGCGCGACGGGCCGCCCGAAGTACGACCCTGATGTCACAGCCAGCCCAGCGGCGGAGGAGATCGGCCCGGGCAGACATTGCCGATGTCACCTTCGGCCAGGAGTAACTCATGCGCGCTGACATCGTCCCCGGCGGAACCTTCCCGGACTTCGAGCTGACCGACCACACCAAGATCCGGCGGCGGCTGAGCGAGCTGCAAGGGATCGACCCGATGATCTTGGTGCTCTCGCGCGGCGGGTTCTGCCCCAAGGACCACCAGCAGCACCTCGAGCTGGCCGCCAACTACCCGAAGATCCGCGTCGCCTACACCCAGATCGTCACCATCTCGACCGACAACATCCTCAAGACCAACGAGTTCCGCGACTCGGTCGGCGCGCGTGGACCTTCCTGTCTGACGCCGGCCGCAAGATTCAGAAGGACCTCGACATCCAGGAGCACACCGACTCCTACTACGACCCGATGATCCCGTACACGCTCGTGCTCAAGCCGGGGTTGGTCATCTACAGCGTCTACAACCGCTACTGGTTCTGGGGCCGGCCGTCGTTCGAGGATCTGCGCCGTGATCTGCGCGAGGTGACCCACGAGATCCGCCCGGAGTGGGACCTGGCCGCACCCCGCGTGCGCGAGAGCTGGGAGGCTGGCGACCACTCACTGCACCACCCGTACCACGCCTACGGCGGGCGGAGCCTGTCAGCCGCGGACATGCCGGGCGCCAGGGCCGTTCCAGGAGGTGCCTGACCATGGAATACCTCGTCACCATGACCACCCACGTGCCAGATGGAACGCCGGAAGAAGCCGTCCAGGACATCCGCACCCGCGAGGCCGCCCACTCGCGCGAGCTCGCGGCCCGAGGTCACCTGCTGCGCCTGTGGCGGCCGCCGCTGCAACCGGGCGAATGGCGCACGCTCGGCCTGTTCGCCGCCGCCGACGGCGACCGGCTCGAGGAAGTCCTCGCCTCGATGCCGCTGCGGGTGTGGCGCAGCGATGAGGTCACCCCGCTGTCGCCGCATCCGAACGACCCCGCCCCGGCGTCCGGAGCAGGAGAGAAGGCCCCGGAGTTCCTGGTGACCTTCACCCTGGCCGTCCCGCCGGGCACCGCCGCCCAGGCGGTGGAGGACACCAAGGCCCGCGAGGCACAGCGAGCGCATGACCTGGCCGTGCAGGGACACCTGCTCCGGCTGTGGGCCCTGCCGGGCACCGGGCGCTCGCTGGGCCTGTGGCAAGCCAGCGACGCGGCCCATATGGAGGCCATCCTCGAGTCGCTGCCGCTGGCCCCCTGGATGACCGTGGACACCACGCCGCTGTCGCCGCATCCCAGCGACCCGGCGATCATCCATCCGCCAGCCACGGCGCCGACCGGAACGAAGTGAACCAAACGGCCCAGATGGACGCCATCCTCACCGGCGGCCCCCAGGACATCGGCGCGAGCCTGGTCGCGGCCTGCGTTGGCCAGGCTGGGGGTGGCAGCCACCGCTCGCACGATCAACCCGGCCGAGGGCCCTGACGTGCTCACCATCGCCGTACATCACCGGCGAGCCCCTGCCCATCGACGGCGGCCAGGCCAGTCACTGACTAAGCGTCGCCTGATATTCTCCGGCGCTCATCAGCGAATCGGCCTCAGACGGATCCGACAGCTTCACTCTCACCAGCCAGCTCTGCCCGTAAGGGTCCTCGATGACACTCCCGGGGCGCACTGGCGAGCGCGTCGTTGACTTGGACGACCTCGCCCAACAGCGGCGCGTACAGGTCCGAGACCGACTTGACCGACTCGATCTGGGCGTACGGCTGGCCCTCGGTTACCTCGTCGCCGACCCCAGGCGGGTCGAAATACACGACCTCCCCGAGGGTGTCCTGGGCGTACCAGGTGATCCCGAAGGTGGCCTCGTCGCCTTGCAGTCGCGCCCAGTCGTGCTCCCGGTGGCAAAGCAAGTTGTCTGGATAGCTGGCAGCTGACATATCACCGCCTCTTTCCGCCTCAGCCAGGGTGTATTCCCCGCTCGGCGGGTGCTTCGACGTCGTCGTAGACGCGGGCCGCGGCCAGCAGTCCGTCCGGGCCTCGCTCGTAGACCGCGATTCCCGCCTGGGGTGGCAGGTCGTGACTGCCCCAGCGGACGCAGTTATATTCCAGGGCGCAGCGCACGCCGTCGTCGGTCACGGTGCAGTGCTGCAGGCCGATGCCGCCGCCCGCGCTGAAGCACGAAGTGAAGAACGAGCGGAGCTCACGGGTGCCGCGGTGGGTGGCGTGCGGGCCGATGGGCTCGCGGAAGTACCCATCCGGCGCGAAGGTGTTCACGACCGCCTCAGTGTCACCGGCCTCCAGTGCGGCCTGGTAGCGGCCGGCGACATCACCAGGGCAGGCGGGCCCGGGGCCGAGTATGGGGGGCCTGACCTGACGCCGCCCGCCGACCGGCCATTGGCTGCAGTAGGTGCGGAACACCACCGACTGGCGGTCGGGGGATTCGGCGACGACCGCCAGCGGCCAGGCCACATCCCGCCCGTCGCGGTCCAGGTGCGCCAGCAGTTCCACCACGGCCCGCCCGCCGGCGACGGTGGAGGCCACAGTCTCGGTACGGGCGTGCAGCCCGGCCAGCCAGGCCTGGTTCTGGCTGACGAACCGCCGCAGCTGCCGGTGGCCGCGGATCTCGCCTGCGCGGGGGTCGTAGATCACCACCTCGCCCGGCCAGACAGCCTCCAGGGCGTGGGCGTCACCCGTGTTGAGCGCGGTGAAGTACTGCGTGACCGGATCAGCCTGGCCTGCGGCACGAGTCTGCCTGCGCGCCAGTTCCACGGCACTGGCGAAGTCCGGAAACCACGGCATCTCAACCCCTAAGTTCCTCGCCGGCCGGTCCGTTTCTCCGCAAACTGCCGTCTTTTGCCCTCCGGCAATCGACTCATCCCCAGTGCTGACCCAGTGAATGCCCCGCACCGGCCGAGAAGCGAGGTCGTAATCGCTTACGACGGCAGTTCCTGGCCAGCCTGCTCGCGCACGATGTACTCGGCGTACCAGTCGGGCCAGTTCGCGTCGGCCGTGCCCGTGCGCTTCTCGTGCTCGCCGTGGGCGGCCGAGGCACGCCGGAGCGCGCCCGCCAAATCGCTGGCCGACGCGAAGGATGTCGTAGCCGGATCGATACGGCCCGGCAGCCGCGTCGTGACCTCCTGGAGCAGCCAGCCGTTGCCGTCCGGATCGCTGAACGAGGCGAACGAGTCATAGCTGCTGCGATTGGGCGAGGGCCCGGCTACCCGGCCGGCCTCGTGGAATCGAGCGCCGCGCGTCCCCTCGTGGAACACCTCGCTCACTTTCACACCGCGCGCCGCCAGGTTGTCCCGCGCAGCCTCGATGTCGGAGATGATCAGGTACAGGCCCTGAGCCGAACCGGGCGCGGCCGACGTGAGGTTCGTGCCAAATTGGACCGAGCAGCCGGAGCCCGGAGAGGTGAACTGGATCAGGCGGAAGTCGTCACCGGCGGCGACGTCGGCGTCGAGCCTCCAGCCGAGGCTTCCGTAGAACTCCTTCGCGCGGTTGACATCCGAGACGGGGATGACGACCACCTCGAGCTTCATGTCAACGTTCCCGGTGTCCGCGATCCCGCTGGCGTCGTTGCTGCCGGTTTCCGTCACGCTCACTGCGGCCTCCTTGTGCTGTGTCAGGGGTGACCCTCGCGCGTCGGCCGCTGATTCGCACCAGGGGATCCACTGGCCGATCCACTGGTCAGCCGCCTCGATGCGCGGGACCGGAACGGTGAAGTCGGGCAGGCCATCGATCCCGCGACCGGGTACGAGCACGACTACGAGGAGTCGATGGGCTGCCACAACAGCGTGGTCGGCCCGGGGAAGGCCCCGGACCCAGAGAGCTTCGCCGCGGTGCTGACCCCTGGCGGCGAGCGGCGATCCCGGGTCGGCTGCTTCACCGGGCCGCCTTATGGGGCATCCCGAACAACGGCATCTTGAGCAGCCCGGATGGCGCATCAAGGACGCCGTCCGCGGCCTGCGCCCGGCGCACGGTGACCCGCAGGAGGTGGTATGCCACGGCGAAAAGCAGCCCAGCGAGGGGTAGCTCAAGAACCAGGGCCGACCCGATCGCGGTGATGGTGTCAACGCGTCCTGATGAGGTCGTGATGTCAAACCACGCATCGCAGGTCAGGAGCGTCCCGGTCGTGATAGCAGCGATGATGACCGCTTGCCGGCGGCGCCACGCCAGCCACGCTGTCAGGGAAAGGCCGCTCAGCAGGACGATGTCGAAGCCGACCCAGGTCAGTGTCCAGTGGCCCGCGAGATAGCGGTGCGGCAAGGTAAGCGCCAGCAGCACAATCCACGGAACCAGGCCGACCGAGGCGACAGTCAGCAGGATCACGAATCGCCTGCGTCGTTCCGCCCCCGTGCTCAGCGACGGGAGATCGCTGTCGATCGCGGCCAGGCGACGGCTCAGGGCGGTCCGCTCTTCCCGCGTCATCTGGCGCAGTGCGTCGTCACTAACACTCATGGCCGTACACCCCAGCGCGAAAGGCGACCCGGCGTCGCCTGCCGCTGACGACGATAACTCCGCCCGCCGTCCCTGCGGTTGGCGGCAGTCCATGAAGTCTCCCTGCGCTGGAGGGCCGCAGCGGAGAGTTCTCCGCTGCGAGGGCCGTGAGCGGGCAAGCCCGCTCACGGCAGTGATCCGCGAAATGGTGCCCGCCGGCGCCTCCGCGGCCAGGACCGGCATGCCTCCCGCTACTCTCCGGTCTCGCCGCCGGCGAGTTCGCTGACGATGTCGAGATGGCCGACGTGCCGGGCGTACTCCTGGAGCAGGTGGAACAAGACCCGCTCGAGCGCTGGCGGGTCGGCTCCGTCCCACCGCTCGCCCGGCTGGCCGAGGTCGGCCAGGTCATGCGACTCGACGATGGCCCTGGTCCGTGCGGCCTGTGCGTGCAGCGCCGCCACCAGTTCACCGAGTGTCTCGTCGGCGGCGACCTGCCAGCGGCCATCCTGGCGGTCGCCCCAGGGGCCGGCAACAACGCGGCCTTCGAAACCCCACTCGAGCCAGCGCAGCTCCACGTACGTCAGGTGCTTGAGCAACTCGGCCGGCGTCCAGCCCGACGGCAGCCGGCTGCGGCCCGCTTCCCCGCCGGGCAGGGCTTCCAGCTTGCTCACCAGCCGGGAGCGGAAATAGTCGAGGTACCCGAGGAAGACCTCGGCGCGCGTCGGCACCGGAGTCGTCGGCGCAGGGAATGGCACACTCATGAGGCAAGCCTGCCGCACGACTGTCCCTGCGCAGGAACCGCCATCCTGCCCGGCGCACATGCCTGCGCGCATGGCCTCGGCTGCGGCGTCACACTGCCGCCATGCTGACCAGGTTCGATGCCGGTAACGAAGGAGCCGCCCGCGTGTCAGTCCCAGCGTTGCGCGTTGCTGTCGTTCAGCGACCCGGCGGGCTCGGGGATGACGCAGAACAGCAGCCCGGCTGGGTCACGCATCACCTGCCAGGAATGCGCCTGCTGTACCCGCCGGGCGCCGAGCCCCTCCAGCCGGGCCACTTCGGCCGCCAGGTCGTCGGTGTGAATGTCAATATGCACCCGGCCGGGCCCCTCTTCCAGCCGCTGGACAAGCAGCCAGAACTCCTGGCCGTGCAACTCAGCTCCGTAATACTCGGGGTGGCGCTCGAACTGGGCCAGCGGCTGCCCGGTGGCCGCGCTCCAGAACACCAGCTCACGGTCGTGATCTGCGGGCGGGACGTCAATCACGATCTTGGACAGCCGGCTGTAGTGCGCCATGCCGCCACTCTAGGGAGGGTCCCGGCGGGTGCGGGCGGGCGCGGGCCGCGTGGCGGGATGAGCTCGTCCTCGTGCCATGCGAGGTTCGGTGACCGTCCGCATGGCAGCATCCGCCGGCCGGGTCTGGGGATCTGTCGTGCCCGCGAACGAGGTGCCCTGGGTTTCACGTCGGCAGTCGCAGTGCTTTCGCCGCGGCCGGGTTCCATGAGGTGAGGCCGCGGCCGGGTTCCATGAGGTGTGCGGGCCCGCCAAGCGCCGGGTCGTGATGCGGGCCGATGTCCAGGGGAGCGGACACGTGGAGATGACCCTGCGGTTCGAGATCTTTCCGGCCGACCTGGATGCCGCCGTTGACTTCTACACGCGCGTGCTGCGCTTCAGCGTGACGAAGGACCAGCGCAAGGACCCGCCCGCGTATGTCGCGTTGCAGGTAAGGGGGTGCGCATCGGGGCGGCCTTGCGGGCAGTCCCGGCTGCTCATCCGGCCCGGCGGCCGCCGGCCGGGGTGGAACTGGTGCTTGAGGTTGACGACGTCGCCGCTGAACGCGACCGGGTCGTGGCGGCCGGATGGCCGCTGGAAGAGGATCTCCAGGATCGCCCCTGGAACCTAAGGGATTTTCAGAATCCTGGATCCTGCCGGCTACTACCTGCGGATCACCAGCCGGGCTGGATGAGCTGGGGCATTCTGCTGGAATGCGGAAATCACTGTCACGGATGCCAGCGCTGTGCGCCTGACGCTCTGCGTCCTGCTGTGGGCGCGGCCTGGGGCCGAGGATGGCCTGATCGCGTACGAGGATCAGGTGCTGTGCTTCGTTGCTGGCCACGGTGGTCAGGTCCTGCAGCGGGCCAGGGGCAGCGGCACCGGCGGGCAGCCACTGGAGATCCAGCTTCTGGAGTTTCCCTCGGCGCAGGCGCTGGATGCGTACATGACCGATGAGCGCCGGCTGTCGCTCGCCGCCGAGCGCGAGAGAGTCATCTCACAGACCGAGGTCATCGAAGTCCAGCTGGTCGATCATGCTCCAGGGCAGTGATCGCGTTACCGGTTGGCCTCGTTGCCGAGCCAGGTGCCGGAGACGGCCGACATGAAGTGCGGGCGGTAGGCCGACAGTGTCCAGACATCGAGCAGGTAGGCATGCCGCGGCGCCGCGGGCCGGGGCCAGCATCGCGCTCAGGCGCTAGCCCTCTGGGTCGGCCCCATCGATCAGTTCTGCAGCTTGCGGAGAATGCGGGCGAGATGGGCGCGGTCGGCCTGGCTGAGCCGGCCGAAGAACCGCTCCGCCTCGGTTCCGCGGGCCGCGCGGATCGCGTCGAGGATGTCATTGCCGGGCCCGGTCAGCCCGACGAGGGTGGCCCGCCGGTCGGCGGGATCGGGGCGCCGTTCGACCAGGCCCCGGGATTCGAGGGCGTCAACGACCTCGGTGGCCGAGCGTGGCGCGATATGCAGGCGCTCGGAGAGGTCAGACAGGCGCATGGCCTCGTGGTGGTGCAGCACCCGCAGCGCCCGGAAATGGGACGGGGTGATGTCCCACGGAGCGAGGGTCTCCTGGGATGTCTCGCGCAGCCGGCGTGCGACGGACCGGAAGGCGTCCGCCAGCGTCTCGTCACCGCCGGCCTCGGCACGGCCGCCCGTCTCGCTTCCCCTGGTCACAGGAATAGCGTACCAGTGGTTAGTGTTGTAGCCTCATATTGAGGTAACCTCAGTAAACACCTAGACCCGGGGCTCCGCCTGGCGCGCCAGCCTCCCCCCGGCAGAATCGAGCAAGCACTTGGCGGCACCAGACACGAACCGACAGGCAGACACGAATCCGCAGATCAGTCACACCGGCCGGTCCCGCGGCGCGAGAACGGCCACGGCCGCGGAGAAAGCGCAGGCACGTGAGGTGTCGCTGCGCCGCATCGGGCGGCTGTTCGCCCCCTACACCTGGCAGATGGCGATCGTCACCGCTATCATCGTGGCCTCCTCCATCGTCGGAGTAGCCTCGCCGTTCCTGCTCCGCGCGGTGATCGACACCGCCCTCCCGGACCGGAACCTGCGGCTGCTGATCCTGCTAGTCGCCGGGATGATCGGCATCGCCGCCGTCACCGCCGCCTTCGGGGTGATCCAGACCTGGATCAGCACCAAGGTCGGCCAGCAGGTCATGCACGGGTTGCGCACCAGCGTCTTCGGCCATCTGCAGCGGCAGTCGGTCGCCTTCTTCACCCGGACCCGCACCGGCGAGGTCCAGTCCCGCATCACCAACGACATCGGCGGCATGGAATCCGTGGTGACCTCGACCGCGACCTCCATCGCGGCCAACCTCACCACCGCGGTCGCCACCGCGGTGGCCATGGTCGCCCTGTCCTGGAAGCTCTCCCTCATCTCGCTGGTCGTCATGCCGCCCGCGGTCTACCTGAGCCGCAAGGTCGCCCGCATGCGCCGGGCCATCACCACCCAGCAGCAGCGTGAACTGGCCAACCTCAACGTCACCATCGAGGAAGGGCTGTCGATCAACGGTGTCCAGCTGGCCAAGACGATGGGCACCGGGCCGTCCCTGGTCGGGCGGTTCACCGCCTCCTCAGCCCGGCTGATCGACCTGGAGCTGCGCTCCCAGCTGGCCGGGCGCTGGCGGATGGCCTCGATGAGCATCATCTTCGCGGCGATCCCGGCGGTCATCTACCTCGCCGCGGGCCTGCCGGTCACCGCGGGCGCGATGACCATCGGCACCCTGGTCGCCTTCACCACCCTGCAGAACAGCCTGTTCCGGCCGCTGACCGGCCTGCTCAACACCGGCGTCTCCGTGATCAGCTCGCTGGCCCTGTTCGCGCGGATCTTCGAGTACCTCGACCTGCCCGTCGAGGTGGACGACCCCGCCCGCCCGGTCGAGATCGACCCGGCCCGGACCGCCGGGCACGTCCGGCTCGAGGGTGTCGGCTTCACCTACCCCGGCGCGGACCGGCCGGCCCTGGCCGGCATCGACCTGGACGTTCCGGCCGGCACCACGCTGGCCCTGGTCGGCGAGACCGGATCGGGCAAGAGCACCATGGCCGCGCTGATCGCCCGGCTGTATGACCCCAGCCGCGGGACCGTGACCATCGACGGCATCGACATCCGAGAGATGAGGCTCACCGACCTCGCCGCCATCGTCGGCGTGGTCAGCCAGGAGACCTACCTGCTGCACACCACGGTGCGGGAGAACCTGCGTTACGCGAAGCCCGGCGCCACCGATGCCGAGATCGAGGACGCCGCCCGGGCCGCGCAGATCCATGACCTGATCGCCGGGCTGCCCGACGGGTACGACACCATGGTCGGCTCCCGCGGGC
Organism: uncultured Actinomycetes bacterium; assembly: GCA_963829725.1. GTDB lineage: Bacteria > Actinomycetota > Actinomycetes > Streptosporangiales > Streptosporangiaceae > RYN-230. The sequence continues at coordinate 128,886 of CAWHJW010000014.1, forward strand.
ACCGTTTCTCCGGCGGCGAGAAGCAGCGCATCGCCATCGCCCGGACCCTGCTGCGCGATCCCCGCGTGCTCGTCCTGGACGAGGCCACCAGCGCCCTGGACACCGAGACCGAGCGCGCCGTCCAGCACGCGTTCGACCACCTGGCCGCGGGCCGGACCACCATCACCATCGCGCACCGGCTGTCAACCGTGCGCAACGCCGACCAGATCGCCGTCCTCGACCACGGCCACATCATCGAATCCGGCACGCACTCCACCCTGCTGGCCACCAACGGCCGCTACGCCGGCCTGGCCGCATGAGCCCCCTATCTGGGCTCCTTGTCGGTGGGCTGGCGGGGGTGCGTCTTGAGCAGGGTGAGGGCGGCGATCAGGGTGAAGGTGACCAGGTTGGCGGCGACCACGGCGGGCTGGCCGGCCAGCAGCCCGTAGGCCAGCCAGCCCAGCACCCCCGCGGCGAAGACGGTGAGGTAGGAGTAGGAGATGTCGTCGGCGCGGCCGCGGCGCCAGGTGCGCAGCAGCTGCGGCAGCCAGGCGCCGGTGGTGAGCAGGCCGGACAGCAGCCCCAGGGTGATGATCACGGCCGCTCCGGCGGCGGAGCGGTGCTGGCCCTGACGATCAGCCGGGTCGGGTGCAGCAGCCTGGTCGCCGTGCCGGGGGCGATCAGCCGGCGGGCGCAGTCCTGCCCCTGCTGGTACAGGGGCTGGTGCACGGTGGTCAGCGGGGGGAGCGCCCGCCCGGCCTCCTCGATGTCATCGAAGCCGGTCACCGACAGGTCACGGGGGACGTCCAGGCCCCGTTCACGGGCGGCCTGCAGCACTCCCAGCGCCAGCACGTCCGTGCTGGCGAGTACCGCGGTGGGACGCTCTCCGGCGGGCAGGCCGAGCAGCGCGTGTCCCGCGGCGCAGCCGTCGGCCACGCTGTGGCCCGGCTGTTCCCACATCCGCACGGCCGCCGCCGGCAATCCGGCCGCGGCCGCGGCGCGCCGGTAGCCCTCCAGCCGCAGGCGGAACACCTCGTAGCGCGCGCTGTCCCGCCTGCCCTGGCTGACCCAGCCGGTATACCCGTCGGGATGCAGGCGCCAGGTCACGATGCCGAGCCGGCGGTGGCCGAGTTCGATGAGGTGGCGGGCAGCGCTCGCGGCGGCCGCCTCGTTGCCGATGGTGACGCAGTCCGCCCCCGCCCCGGCCGGCCCGCCGGACACCACCGTGGGCAGCCTGCGGCGCAGGGCCACCGCCAGCGCCGGGTCATCGTCGGCCGGTGAGTGGGCGATCAGCCCGTCCACCGCGGCGTCGCGGACCAGCCGCTCCGCCGTCTCCGCGGTCGCGGGGATGAGTTGCAGCGCCAGGCCGGCCGCGCCCGTCGCGGCGGTCACCCCGTGCAGGAATGAGACCGTACCCGGATCCCCGAACGCGTACGGCAGGGCCTCGGTGAGCAGCACCCCGAGCACATCATTGCGGCCCCGCTTCAGGGCCCGCCCGGCCGCGCTCGGGCCCCCGTAACCGAGCTGCTCCGCCGTGGCCAGCACGCGCTGCCGCAACTCCGCGGACAGCTGATCCGGGCGGTTGTAGGCGTTGGACACGGTCATCCGGCTCACCGCGCAGCTGGCCGCCACGTCAGCCAGCGTCACCCGCGGCCGTCCCCGGACGTCATTTCCCACAGTCTCTACTTTACCGATACAGAGCGGGGTAGGCGACCGGCTCCGCGGGCGGCGCCCGGTCGCGCCGGACCGAGCGGGGAACGGTGCGGACGGGCAAAGCGGGGAACGGTGCGGAGGGGCAAAGCGGGGAACACATCGGCCCCCGGCGGGGTTCGGGCAGTCCGGGACATCCATCCGGGCTGCCGGGGCGGCCGGCCGCCGGCAGAAAGGAGCAGGCGATGGCGCAACTCCGCGATCGGCTAGGACGCTGGGGTGTCTGGCGAGGTGCTTACCAGGTCACGCCGCTGCTGGCCGCCGAGGTGGAACGGGCCGGCTTCGGTGCGCTGTGGCTCGGCGGCTCACCCGCCGGTGACCTGGCCCTGGTGGAAGAACTCCTGGGCGCGACCCAGGCCCTCACGGTCGGCACCAGCATCGTGAACATGTGGAAGGACGGCGCGCACGAGGTGGCCCGCTCCTTCGCCCGGGTGCAGGAACGCTACCCGGGCCGGTTCGTGCTCGGTGTCGGCGCGGGCCACCGCGAGGCGACCCAGCAGTACGAGCGCCCCTATGACACCCTCGCGGCGTACGTGGACACCCTGCTCGGTGACGGCGTCCCGCAGGATGCGCTCGTGCTGGCCGCGCTCGGCCCGAAGGTGGCACGGCTGGCCCGCGACCGCACGGCGGGGGCGATCCCGTACCTCGTGCCTCCCGAGCACACCCGCCTGACCCGGGACATCCTGGGGCCCGGCCCGCTGCTCGCCCCCGAGCACAAGGTGGTCCTGGACACCGACACCGACCGCGCCCGGGCCCTCGGCCGCGCCCGGGTCCGCAACCCCTACCTCGGCCTGGTCAACTACACCAGCAACCTGCGCCGGCTCGGCTGGTCCGACGCTGACCTGAGCGGTAGCGGGAGCGACGCGCTGATCGACGCACTGGTCGCGCACGGCTCCGCGGAGCAGGTGGCGGCGCAGCTCAGCAGGCACCTGGAGGCCGGCGCGGACCACGTGGTCGCCCAGCTGCTCACCGAGCCGGATGCCGACCCGGTGCCGGGCTACCGCGCCCTGGCGCAGGCCCTGAAGCTGTGATCGGGCACCAGAGAGCCCGGTTCAGGGCGGCTGCCGCCACAGGTCCCGCAGCAGCCGTGCCGCCGCTTTCGGCTGCCGGTCGCGGGTGAAGATCCCCTTCGCATTGCCGCCGGGCCGGTGCACCGCCTGCGCGGTCGCGAAGTCGGCGAAGTTCCACACGTGCTCCCCGATGATCTCGGGGACACGGCGGACCGACCGGTGCAGCCCCGCATAGTTGAAGAATTCGTGGAAGTACCGCTGCCGCTTCCGCCCGCCGGCGCCGTGGGAGACAACTCCCGGCGGGATCGTCTCCATGGTCAGCTCGTTACCCACCCGGATCGTGATCCGTACCGGACCTGCCCGGTCACGTCGGCCTCGAACGGCGTGTACCCGCCGGCATGCTCGGCGACCCGGACCTGGCCGGCCACATGGTGCCATGGTGGGTGGCCGCGTCACAGCGCGCCACGATGCGCTGGCCCGCCCAGGCGGCCGGCACCCAGACGTCCCGCTGGTACCAGACGTCCCCGACGTGCTCGCGCTCGGCCGTGTCGGTCACCAGGTCGTTGTAGCTGGCCGGGACGGCCATCTCCCGCGCTCCGGGCAGGGGGCCCCGCCACCAGGCCTGCGTGACGCCCTGGCCGCCGGGATCGAACCGGAAGCGCCACAACTCGTCCAGGCGGCGGCAGTCCCGGCTGCGGCTTTCCCGCGGTGCCAGCATCCTTGTCACTCCTGTCCCAGTTCGATGCATCTCCATACTTAACGAAACGCATCGTGCCACGGCCGTCGGCCCCGCGCGGCCCGGCCGCGGCCCGGCCGGAGGCGGCCCGGTTATGATCATGGCCTCGGGATCCCCGGACGCCGCGGGCGGCCGGCGGTCCCGGGGGGAAGGGCACCCGTGATATCGACTCCGTCCTCGGCGCTGCTGCGCCGGGGGGCCCAGGCCGTGGCAGCCGGGCGCGTTGCCCTCGGCCTCACCGCCCTGGCCTGCCCCTCCGTGCCGGCCCGCCCCTGGGTCGGCGCGTCCGCTGATGACCTGGCCGCCCAGGTCTTCGGGCGCGCCCTGGGCGCCCGCGACCTCGCCCTGGGCCTGGGCGCCCTGCAGGCCCTCCGCCCGGCCGCCGAGCCCGGGCCGGCCGCCGCCTGGCTGGCCGCCGGGGCCCTGTCCGACGCCCTCGACGTGGCCGCCAGCCTGGCCTCGTGGCGCCAGCTACCGAGCCCCGGCCGGTGGCTGGTCGCCGCATCCGCCGGCGGCGCGGCTCTGGCCGGCGCGGCGGGAGCGCTGGCCGTGCGGCGCGTCCCGGGCCGCCTGCCCGGCTGAGGCCGCCAGGCCCGGGCCGTCCGGAGAACGCCGGATAACGGGCGGCCCGCGGTCAGCCGGCTAGCGGACGTGCTGGCCCCGGCCACCCCGGGCAGCGCCAGCATGTCCGCGGCGGCCAGCGCCCCGGGACGCGGCGGCGGTGTGGCGGACCCGCTGGCGCCAGGACATCGTCCCCGCACGGCCGGGCCGGGTGGTGGCTGGCCCGGTCTCGTGGGGGCGTTGGGAATGAAGGTCACGGGACGGGGCCTTTCTGCTCGCTGGTTCCGGCGGGCTGCGCCCATGCGACCGGTTCTTGCCATGAATTAATGGGAAATCCGCAGTAACCGGGCCAACCAATAGGGCCAGTTTCCTGTGACCGGGCTTGACGATCTGCGCACTGGCAGTCGTGCCTGCCGAGGCTGCGGATGGTAAATTCCGGAGCGGGAAAAAGGGCGTTCAGGAAAGGGGGCGGGGAGCGTCGCAAGACGGGCATGGCGCACGCTGGCGGCCGGTCCCGCACGGCCGCAGCAGGCCGGCCCGCGGCTACGGCGTGAGGCCCGCGACGAAGTCCCGCAGCAGCCGGGCCACGTCATCGGCGCCCGCCTGCCGGATGATCTTGTCCATCGCGAGGGCGTCCGCGCCGACCACGATCCGGGCCGGCGGCTCGGCCGCCCGGATGCAATCCTCGATGGCCTCGGCCACCTCGTCAGGGTCACCCGCCCGTTGCAGTGCGGCGAGGGTCCGCTCCCGCAGTGCCGCGAACTCCGCGGCGTAGGGGGAATCCGCGGTGACCCCGAACGAGGGGAGCGCCTGCGCCATCGCCGTGCCGTAAAGACCGGGGGCCACCACCGTCACCATGACGCCGGCCCCGCGCACCTCGGCGTCCAGCACGGTGCTCAGGCTGGCCAGCGCGGCCTTCGACGCCGAGTACCAGCCGCCGAACGGCGCCGGGGCGGTGTCATTCTCCGACGTCACGTTGATGATCCGGCCGCCGCCCTGGGCCCGCATGACCGGCAGCGCCGCGCGGGCCAGCCGCATCGGGCCGAACACGTTGACCTCGAAGATCCGGTGCGCCTCGGCGTCGTCCGCCTCCTCGAGCGGGGCGAGGCTGCCGGTGCCCGCGTTGTTGACCAGGACGTCCAGCAGCCAGGCCGCTTCGGCCACGGAACCGACCGCGGCGCGGGCGGCCTCCGGGTCGGCGACGTCGGTGGCCAGCGGCGTCACCCCCGGCGGAAGCGAGACCCGATACGGATCACGCGACCCGCAGAACACCCGGTCGCCTGCGGCAGCCAGCCGCCGCACCGTAGCCAGGCCAATACCGCTGCTGCCCCCCGTGACCAGGACCACCGCCATGGCGTGACGCTAACAGGCCACCCGCAGGCGCGCGCCCCGCCCGGGCAGGCCGGCCCCCGGGCTGCGCGTTCCCGGGCCGGCCGGCGTCGGCTACCTGGCCGGGACGGCGGCGAGATAGGTGTGCGGGGCCGGGGAGCTGGTGGGGACGTACAGCCCCATCACCCGGTTCCGCCACACCGTGTTCCCGGTGATCGTGGCGCACGGGCACAGGCTGCTCGCGCTGACCTTGACCGGGAACCACCGTGCCCGGCCGAACCGGCCGTGCCCGCGCACCGGGACGAAGGCCATCGCTGGGCCGTAGCCCGAGTTCAGCGCGACCAGGTTGAACCCGCCCGGGACCGCGGTGATCCCCTCGAAGTGGGTGACCTTCGCCGGGGAGTTGCCGAAGCTGAAGAACGCGGGCCGGCCGAAGGCGCCGGTCCGCTCGTTGTAGTCAACCAGGAACCCTTGCTGGGCCAGGCGTGCCGAGGAGCCGCCCGCCAGCGTGTAACGCGGGCTGCCCGGGCCCCCGTCCTGCCAGATGCCGTACAGCGTGGTCCCCGTGGACAGGCTGCCGCGCAGCCGGAGCAGGGTCCACTGGTGCCGGGTGATGTTGTAGATGAACCCGTTGCCGGAGGCGACGCCGCCGCGCACCGTGGGGTTGAGGTCGTAGTTCCCGACCACCAGGTCACCCATGGTGCTGTGCGGGATGGTGTCCATCACCCGGCAGCGGCGCTGCGGCCGCGGGCAGGCCCGGACGTGCCCGGTCACCTGCGCGCCGTTGGCGGGCACGTCGATGGACTGCCACGACCCGCCCCGGCCGCTGAGTGGCCCCAGGTAGATCATTCCCTGGTCGTGCACCCCACGCGGCGCCGCAGACGACACATAGCTCCCGACTGCCCGGACCTGCCCGGCCCGGATGGCCCGGGGATTGAACTGGTGCGTGTCCGGGCCGTAGAAGGTGGCGGAGGTCACCCCGCGGAAGGCCGGGTGCAGCACGGACACCGACGCCCCGGGCGCCCGGGCCAGCAGCCCACGCCAGAGGAACGCGGCCGCCGCACCGCCGCTGATCTCCGACCCGGTCAGCACCACGCCGCCGTGACCTGCGCCGCGGACACCGGTCACGAGGTCCCCGGGCCGCAGGATGGACGTGATGCGGCCGGCGGCCAGGCCTCGCGCCTGGCCGGCCTGCGCCTGGCCGGCCATGGCCGGTGCGGCCGTCATCACTGCGAGCGCGACGGTTCCGCCCGATAGGATTGAAATAACTCGCGCCATCTTCATATGCGCCCCCTGTGAAGTTTATGAACGGCAGGAAAAGACCTGCTGCGGGGTCAACGTAGCCAACCACTTCGCCGTCGGTAAGAGCGGCGTCACTTTTACTGGCGCGCTTGTTACTGGGGGCCGCATTAATAGGTGGGTAAGGGCAGTCAATGACTATCTTTTGGGTACATGGCTGGTCCGGGGTAGCCTGACCGGGGCGGGCGGCGGCTTCGCCCTCGCCGGGGGCGTCCTGGTCCGGCCCGTCCTGGCCCGGCTGCCGGCCGGTCCCGTCCCGGTTTCCCGTCCCGGTTTCCCGTCCCGGCTTCCCGGCCATTCGATTATGTGTTCTAATAGCGTCGTGAGGCGGCGCAGATCGTCCTGGGTGGCGGTGTCCGAAGAACGCTCCCCGGGGCCCGGACCAGGGACATGACATGCTCGCAACGGTCGTAGCCGGGGCGGGTCACCCGGCGGTGGCCGCCCTCCTCGGGGTCGGTTCCGCCGGGCTGGCGGCCGGCGTGGTCGCGATGGCGTGGAGCGTGCACGCGGCGCAGATCCGGCTGGCCGAGCAGCTGGCCCGCCGCCAGTTCATCGTGACCGGTGAGGACGCCGTGGCCGCCCGGGCCGTGCAGAACGGCCACGGCACGCAGGAGGCGGCCGGGCCAGAGGACGAGGAGGCCCTCGGGCCAGGCCCGGCCCCGCCGGTGATCATCGAAGGGCCGGACACGGTGCTGACCGGCGAGCAGGCCCGGTACCGGGTCCGGCCGTCCGGCAGCCGGAAGGTGGTGTCGTGGGCGGCCGGGGGCGGCGCGGTGGCGCAGTACCCCGACCCCGCGCACCCCGATGAGCTGCTGCTCATTGCGGACCAGCCGGGCACCCTGGCCCTCACCGCGCGGGTGCGGGACGGCCTGATGGAGCGCCGTGGCACCAAGTCGGTGACCGCGGTCGAGGATGTGACGGACGTGCCGCCGCCGTTCACCCTGCGGCTGTTCCTGCATGGCTGGGGACTGATCGTCGTGGGCGTGCTGGCCGTCGGATTCGCCGGCGCCCTGGTCGCGCTGGGCAGCCTCAGCGCATCGGGCTTCATCGCGCTGGTCGCCCCGATGGCCGCGCTGCTCGCCGTGGTCGCCGTCGCGTGGGGATCCCCTGGCCAGCCGGCCGCCCTGATCCGGGCCGCCGCCACCATCCGGCGGCCCAGCCCGGTGCGGCCCGGGCCCCGGCCCGGCCCCGGTCCTGACCCGGGCGGCCCCCGGAGGGCCGCCCATCCCCCCTGCCCGCCTGGCCCTCCGCTCAGGCGGCCTGGGACTCCTCGTCCCAGGCGGCGCTGAGCAGGTTGGCGTACACCTCGGCCGGCTGGCAGCCGGGCACGGCGAGCCCGGCCCGCCGCGACCGTGTAGGGGACCCCGGTGATGCCCAGCTGGCGGGCGCGGTGCTCGTCGGCCCGGACGGCGTCGGTGTAGGCGCCACCGGACAGCACTTTGTCCACCTCGCCGGCGTCGAGCCCGGCAGCGGCCGTCACGGCGGCCAGTCAGCCGGCCTCGAAGATGGACTGCTCTCCGCTGAAATGCGCCCGGTACAGGGCGCCGAGCACGGCGTCCTGGGCGTCGCGGTCAGCGGCCAGGTGGGACAGCCGGTGCGCGTCGAGCGTGTTGCCGTGCCCGCGGTCCGCGCTGAACGGGAGCCCCTCCGCGGCGGCCAGGCCGGCCACCCGCTGCTCGGCCGCCTGGGCCTGCGCCGGGCTCATCCCGTACTTGCTGCTGAGCATGTCGCCGATCTTGACCTGCTGGCCGGGCGGGAAGTCCGGGTCGAGCTCGAACGACCGGTACACCACCTCGACCTGGTTGCGGTGCGGGAAACCGGCCAGGGCCCGGCGGAACCGGGCGCGGCCCAGGTAACACCACGGGCAGACCAGGTCGCCCCACATCTCCACCTGCATGACATGCCCTCCTCGGTTCCCGCCTGCTCTGTGCTGCCGCTGCCCTGCAGTAACAGCGCGCAGGCCGGCCGGTAATCCATGAACCGGGGCCCTACGGTGGGACCGGGAGGTTAACGGTGCCAGCTGATTACCAGAAGATCCGCGACGAGAACATCGCCCGCTACGGCTGGGATACGGCCGTGCTGGACCTGCTCGGCCGGCTGTACAGCGAGCGCACCCACTTCATCTTCGAGCTGATCCAGAACGCGGAGGACGCCGGGGCGACTGAGATGGCCTTCGAGTTGTTCACGGACCGGCTGCAGGTGCGGCACGACGGCAGGCCTTTCACCGAGGCCGACGTCCGCGGCATCTGCGGGGTAGGCGCGAGCACCAAGGCGGCCGACCTCACCGCGATCGGCCGGTTCGGCATCGGGTTCAAATCCGTGTACGCGTACACCCGGAGCCCGCGGGTCTGCAGCGGCGTGGAGCGCTTCCGGATCGATCACTACGTCCGCCCGGTGCCCCTGGGCCCGGGTGAGCCCGCCGCCGGCACCGTCTTCGTCTTCCCGTTCGACCACGACCAGGTTCCGCCGGAGACCGCGGTGGGGGAGATAGCCGCGGCCCTGAGCCAGTTCGAGCCGCGCACCCTGCTCTTCCTGCGCAGCATCCAGCGCATCAGGGTGCGCGGCGAAGGTGTCGCGGAGGCGCTCGCCGAGCGCGTCGTGGCCGCCAGCGCCGGCCCGCGCCGTCAGGTCACCGTGTCCCGCCAGCCCGCGGGCGACCAGGAAACGTGGCTGGCCTGGCACCGGGACCTGGACGCTGCCGGGCATCGGGGGCAGCGCGTGGAGGTCGCCTTCCGGGTCCGCGGCGCCGCGGGCGGGGAGGGCCTGGCCAGCTGCGAGGGCGTCCCGCTCGTGGTGTTCTTCCCGACGGAGAAGGAGACCTTCCTCGGCTTCGCCGTGCAGGGCCCGTACCGGACCACGCCCGCCCGCGACAACGTCCCCGAGCATGACCCGGCCAACCAGGTGCTGGCCGGCGAGACCGCCGCGCTGCTCGGCGGGGTACTGCGCGAACTGCGCGCGGACGGGCTGCTCACCGCCGAGGTGCTGCAGGCGATGCCGCTCGAGGCCGCGCGCTTCCCGCCCGGCTCGCTGCTCCGCCCGCTGTTCGACACGGTACGCGCCGCGCTGGCCGCCGAGGAGCTGATCCCAGCCGCGGACGGGGGCCACGCCGCCGCGGCGAGCCTCAAGCTGGCCGGCGACCCGGGCCTCCGCGGCCTGCTGCGCCCCGCTCAGCTCGGGTTGCTGTACTCCAGTCCGGGACCGCTCCACTTCACTGCCGAGACCATCACGCCCAACGAGACACCTCAGCTCTACCGCTACCTCCGTGACGAGCTGGGCATCGGGGAAGTGACCGGGGCGGACCTGGCCGCGCGGCTCAGCGCGGAGTTCCTGGCCGCCCAGCCGGACGAGTGGATCGCCGCGCTGTACGCCTACCTGGACGCCCGCCCTAGCTTGTGGCGGGAGGCCGGCCCGGCGGGGGAGGAGCCGGGCCGGGCGCGGCAGGAGCCGGGCCCGGCGCGGCAGCAGCCGATCCTCCGGCTGGAGGACGGCCGCCACGTGGTGCCGGGTGAAACCGCGCAGTGGCCGGGGGCCTACCTGCCGGGGGTGCTCGTGCCCGGGAGCGGCGTGCCCGGGAGCGGCGCGGGCGCGACCGGTGACGGCGGGAGCGGGACGGGCGGCGGGAGCGTAGCCGGGCTGCCCGTGGTCCGGCGGGCCGTCGCGGGCGTGCCCGCGGCCCGGCGCTTCCTGGAGGCCCTCGGGCTCACCGAGCCCGACCTGGTCGCGCAGGTCCTGGACGGCATCCTGCCCCGGTACGAGGGTCTGGATGCCGCCGCCCTCGACCCGGTCCAGCACGACGCGGACCTCGACGTCATCATGCGCGCGGTCGGCGAGGCCCCGGCCGGGCGGCGCGATGAGCTGCTGCGGCGGCTGCGGGAGACGGCGTTCCTGGCCGGCGAGAACGCGGCCACGGGGGAGCGGCGCCTGCTGCCGCCGCCGCGGCTCTACCAGCGGTCCAAGGACCTGGAGCGGTACTTCGACGGGAATCCCGGTGCCTGGTTCGCCGCCGATGAGTACGGGCCGTGGCTGCCCCAGTTGCGCGGCATGGGCGTCCGGGACACGGTCGTGGTCACGGCCCGCCCGCCCGGCACGCTCGGGCACGTCCCGCTGGTCAACGGCTTCGCCCGGCACGAGCGCGGCCTGGCCGGGTTCGATCCGGAGGCGCAGATCGACGGGCTGGAGTTCGCGCTGGCCCACCCCGGGCCGGCCCGGTCGGAGTTCGTCTGGAACGTGCTGCTGGCCCCGAGCCGGCACCTGGTCGCAGGCGTCATCGAGTACTCGGTGCGCGACGGTTTCGCCGACTCCACCCAGCAGCCGGCCCGGTCCGCGATCGGGGAGGCGGCCGCGCGGGAAGCCTGGCTGCCCGGGCCGGACGGCCGGTTCCACCGCCCGGCCGTGCTGTCCCTCGATGACCTGCCGCCGACCTTCCAGCGGGACGAGGGCCTGGCCGCCGCGCTCGGGATGAGCCAGCCGGTGGTGGCGCAGGCCGGCCGACAGCTGGGCATCCCGCCCGGGGTCCTGTGGGGCCTGGCTGCCTACCCGGACCTGGTCACCATGGTCGAGCGGGAGATCGAGTCCCGCCGCCGCGGAGGCCAGCCGGAGGGGAGGTAGGCCGGATGCATTCGGCCCGGCCCGGCCCGCTTGGCGGGGGCGTGGGCCCGGCGGGGCGCGGGCCCGGCGGGGCTTGACAGACGCTTACCGCAGAGCCATTCTATAACCAAGTAGTTTTAGAAGAGATTGGTTATAGATGACGGCTGACCGGCTCAGCCTGGTCTTCGGGGCGCTCGCCGATCCGACCCGGCGGGCGATCCTGACCCGGCTGGCCGACGGCGAGGCGACCGTCGCCGAACTCGCCGAGCCGTTCGACATGTCCCAGCCGGCCATCTCCCGGCACCTGAAGGTGCTGGAGAACGCCGGCCTGATCTCGCGGACCCGCCGCGCGACGGCCCGGCTCAGCCGCCTGCAAGCCGGCCCGCTCCGCGATGTCGCCACCTGGCTCGCTCGCTACCAGCGGTTCTGGGACGAGAGCAACGAGCGGCTCGATGACCTGCTCGCGGCCCTGCAAGCCGGCCACCACGGCCCCGGCCGCGACGCGGCGGCCCCGGCGGAAGGAAAGGACGATGAATAAGACGCTGATCACCGCCGAGCCTGGCGTGCCGCAGATCATCATCACCAGGGACTTCGACGCTCCGCGCGACCTGGTGTCCGGGCGCACACCGACCCGCGCCTGCTGGTGCAGTGGCTGGGCCCGCGCGACCTGACCATGACCATCGACTGCTACGACGTGCGCAACGGGGGCACGTGGCGCTACATCCACCAGGACGCGCACGGCCACGAGGACGGCTTCCACGGCGTCTTCCACGGAACCCCGTCTCCCGACGCCATCGTGGCGACCTTCGAGTTCGAAGGCGCTCCCGGTCACGTCAAGCTGGACACCACGACCTTCGAGCAGCGCGGCGGCACGACGCTGATGCGCACCGTCTCCAGCTTCCGGTCCGTCCAGGACCGCGACGCCATGGTCGCCGCTGGCATGGAACGCGGCGCCCATGACTCCGCCGACCGCCTGGAAGAACTGCTCGCGAGCCTGGGCGCGGGAGTCCATGACCCGGAGGACCGGGACCATGACAAGCGCCGGTAACCCGCCAGGTCAGAACCCAGACCGCCAGCCCGGCAGTCCCGGCGACATCCCCGCCGGGCGCCCCGCGTCGCTCGACCGCCTGGAGGCGCTGACCGGCGAGTGGGAGATGGAGCCTTCCTTCGAGGCCGGCTACTTCGGCCCGGGAAGCCCCGCCATGACCCGCCGCGGCGGCCGGACTACCTTCGAGTGGCTGGACGGGAGGTGCTTCCTCATCCAGCGGTTCGCCGCCGACCACCCTGCCGCCCCGAGCGGCATCGCGATCATCGGCGCGAGCGGGGAGCTGGGGACCTTCTCGCAGCACTCCTACGACTCACGCGGGGTAGCCCGGGTGTACGGGATGAGCCTGGACGGCCGGACCTGGAAGCTGTGGCGCGCGGCCGCCGGATTCTGGCAGCGCTACACCGGAGTGATCTCCGGCGGCGGCGCGATGATCACGGGCGCCTGGGAAATGTCCGCGGACGGGCGGGACTGGAAACACGACTTCGGCCTCAGCTACATCAGGCCCGGCCCAGGGACCGCTGGCTAGCTGCGCCCTGTCCCGGCGAACTGATCCTGGCCCAGCACGACGGGCAGTTGCAGCTTCTCGTAGCCTCGGTGCGCGGGGGAGCGGTGAGCACGAGCAGCGCCTGGGACTGGTCCTCGGTGGACAGCACCTGGCAGTCCAACTCGATCGGGCCGAGCTCGGGATGAATGAGCGTCTTGTGGTCCTCGAACCGCTTGGCGACCTGGTGCCGTTCCCACAGCCCGGCAAACTCCGCGCTCGCCTTCTGCAGCGCCCGCACGAACTCGCCGGCCTGCGACCGCGGGCCCATCGGCCCGTTGGCGGCGCGCAGGTTCGCGACCTGGGCGCGGCTCTGCCGGTCCCGGTCGTCGTGGGGGTAGCGCAGCCGCTCTGCGGGGTCAGTGAACCAGCGGTAGCTCGGGCGGCCTTAGCATCGCGGCTCGGTAGCCGATGTCCTCGTGGACAACGCCTTGGCTAAAGCGCTCACCCCCGTGCTACGCGACCTGGAGAACTCCGGCTCGGTTACCCCCGACGTCCGAGACGAGCAATGGTCCACCGGCGGCGGCGAGCTTACGGCCATGCTGTACAGCCCGGGCGGCTGGGGTCAGGGCGTCTTCGCGATAGCCGGCGAGCCGCTCGCGGTACGGATCGCCCGGGTAGCCGACCAGGTCCAGGAATGGGCGGTTGAAGAGCTGTGCACCAGCGGCCAGCCGACCAACTGGCCGCAGTGCCCGCAGCACCCGGACTCCCATCCACTGTCCGCCGTCGAGCGGGACGGCCGCGCTGTGTGGACCTGCCCGAAGACCGGACACGCTGTGCGCGACATTGGACAGCTAGCCCATCCGTAGCGGCAACGCCCCGCGAGGACGCGATCGTGCGATGCGATGCCGGCGTTCGCCGACCGCCGTCCCTTCCGGCCAGGTGGCGATGACCGTATAGTGACGCCATGCCAGCCGGGGGGCCCGCTGTACCCGCGCCAGTGACGTCGGTCGCCGGTGCCATAGCACGCATGGAGGCGATCGATGCCTCTGTTCCGGCCGGGGATGGGCTGGGCTGCTTCAACCACATGTACCTGGGGGTCACCAAGCAGGTGGACAGTGGCCTGAGTGCCGGGTTCTTCGCTGATCCTGCCTTCATGACCCAGCTCGACGTCACCTTCGCCAACTTGTACTTCGAGGCGGTGGATGCCGCGGAGGACCCGTCGGCGGTGCCGCTGGCCTGGCGGCCGCTCATCGAGCAGCGCGCGCAGCCTGGGATCGAGCCGGTTCAGTTCGCCCTGGCTGGCATGAACGCGCACATCAATCATGATCTGCCCCTCGCGGTCACGGGCACCTGTGCCGCGCTGGCCACATCGCCGTCCGCGGGCACGCACCTAGCCGACTACCAGAAGGTGGACCGGCTGCTGGATGCCGCGGAGCAGTCTGTCCGGCAGTCCCTGGAAACCGCGCCCGAGCTCGCCGCCGACCGCCATCTGCAGGCAGTCTGCAACCTCGTCTCCTCGTGGTCGATCAACTCGGCCCGGGACCTGGCCTGGAACAACAGCCGCCTGCTGTGGGAAGTCCGCAGCGATCCGGTAGCGCACGGGCTGCTGTGCGACAGCCTGGCCGCCACCACCGCCATGGCCAGCCGCATGCTGCTCATCGCCGTATAAACCGTTCCGTTACCGGATCCGGAGCAGGCGGTCGGCGTTGCGGTAGCCGAATTTCTCGCGGTCGGCCGGATGGCGGACCGCGGCGAGGAACTGCTGGATCGCTGGGGCGTCAGCGCGGGCGAAGGGGTAGTCGGTGGAGAAGAGGAGCCGGTCGATGGTGGTGAAGTCGAGCGCATGCCGCAGGAGGCGGCTGCTGAGCATGCCGCTGCAGGTGATGTAGATGTTCTCGCGGATGTAGTCGCCGACCCGGCGGTCGAGGTGGGTGGCGATGTTGGACAGTGCGTCGGCCCGGTCCAGCCAGAACAGCAGCATCTCCCCCCAGTGCCCGAGGATGAGCTGCAGGCCGGGGTGCCGGTCGAAGGTGCCGCGCAGGATCAGGCGGAGAGCCGCCAGGCCCGCCTCCATGAGCCAGCCCCAGCCGAATCTTGGCGGCGCGAGGTCGAGATTCGGCCCGAAACCGCGGTAAGAGGCGTCCCGCACGGAAGCGGGCGGGATCTGGGGGTGGATGAAGATGGGCATGCCAGATCGGCGGCTGCGGCGAGGAGGTCGCCGAAGCAGGGGTCGTCGAGCGGGCGGGTGCCGGTACTGCCGTGGATCATCACTCCTGCATGGCCGAGCTGGGTCGCGCAGCGTTCGAGTTCGGTCGCTGCCGCGCCGGGGTCGGCGGTGGCCAGGGTGGCGAACGCGCGCAGCCGGATGGGATGAGCCCGCACCGCCTCGGCGGGCAGGTCGTTGGCTTCCTGGGCCAGGGGACCGCCTCGCCGGCAGGCAGGGCCTGGGTGGCCGGGGGGCAACACCAAGCACGCTTACGTCGATGCCGGCTGCATCCATCCATTCCAGGCGGGCGGGGCCGAAGTCGGTCAGCCGCTTTTCGTGGTCACCCATCGCGTTATCGCGTTGGACGCTTCCTCAAACTCGACGCCCTCACCCGGGCCACCGACGAAGAACTGGCCCGTGCCGCGGCCTCCTGGCTCACCCCGGCCATCGACCCCGGCGATCCCAGGGCCCTGAATCCCCCTGAGTTAACGGAACAGGGCGCTGTAGGCGTTGAGGGCAGGCTGGCCGCCGAGGTGGGCGTACAGGACGGTGGAGTCAGGGCTGATCTGGCCGGTGCGGACGAGGTCGATCAGCCCGGCCATGGACTTGCCCTCGTAAACGGGATCGATGATCATGCCCTCGAGGCGGCCGGTGAGCCGGATCGCGTCGAGCGTGGACCGCACCGGGATGCCGTAGTAGTCCCCGGCCCAGCCGGGCAGCACGGTGATCTCGTCTTCGCGCAGGTCGCGGCCGAGGCCGATCAGCCCCGCGGTGGCGCGCGCGATCTTCGCTACCTGGGCACGGGTTTCGCCCAGTTTCGCTGATGCGTCGATGCCGATCACCCGTCGCGGGCGGTCCTGCCCGGCGAACCCCGCGATCATCCCAGCCTGAGTTGACCCGGTGACGCTGCACACGATGATGGTGTCGAAGAAGATCCCCAGGTCGCTTTCCTGCTGCTGGACTTCGTACGCCCAGTTCGCGAAGCCCAGCCCGCCCAGCCAGTGGTCCGAGGCCCCGGCCGGGATGGGGTACGGGGTCCCGCCGGCGGCCCGGACCTCATCCAGCGCCCGCTCCCAGCTCGATTTGACGCCGATCCCGAACTCCGCCTCGACGAGCCGCACGTCGGCGCCCATGATCCGGGACAGCAGGATGTTGCCGACGCGGTCGTTGAGCGGGTCCGGCCAGTTCGACCCAGTTTTCCTGTATTAGCACGGCCTTGAGGCCGAGCCGGGCCGCGGCCGCGGCCACCTGCCGGGTGTGGTTGGACTGCACCCCGCCGATCGACACCAGCGTGTCCGCTCCCTGCGCCAGCGCGTCTGGCACGAGGTACTCCAGTTTGCGGACCTTGTTGCCGCCATAGGCGAGCCCGGAGTTGCAGTCCTCCCGCTTCGCCCAGATCCTTGCTCCGCCCAGATGCTCCGACAGCCGGGCCAGCAGATGCACCGGGCTCGGGCCGAACATCAGCGGATAACGGGGGAAATCACTCAGCGCCATCCGGCCTCCTAACGCCGCGGGCGCCCATGCGATCTGGGCGAAGGTCGGCACGTCTCCGTGATCATCGGCTCCGTGCCCAAATGGGCTGACCGGTGCGCTCACCGGATTCAGCTCTCTGGTGCCAGCGGGCCATGGCGCGCAACCGGCCATGGCGGATGGCCGGGCCCGCAGGCTAGCATCACGGTAGCGCTGTGCCGATGCCGCCGGCCGGGGAGGTCACGGCCCGTGAATGCCCGGTACCGGACGTCTTACGGCCGCAAGCACCGGCGTTGGCATCGAGTGGCTCACGGCCACCATCGCGCGTTTCGTCTATCCGTCCCTGAGGAAGTATCAGCGGGGCGGGAACGACACCACCTGAGGCCCGGCCGCCGCGATGTGCGGGCATACCCGGCCCGCTCGTTGGCGTTGAAGGGCATCCTGCCCCTCTGGTGCGAGCCGGTGCAGCAGGTTCATGCTGGTCAGAACATGAACCGGCGGAGGAGGGGATGGCCATGGAGGTCCAGCGGGGCCGTTTCACGGCCGACATCGATGGCGACTTCGTCGTCTTCCTGATCGGCATGCGGTTCAACCATCCGCTGCGTATCAGCAGGTGGTGGCCAGTGGCGGCCGCCATGCCCAGGATGCTGAAGGTGCTGAGCCAGCACCCGGAGCTGGGCTGCCTCGGGTTCCAGCAGTGGCTCGGCCGCACCACCATCCTGGTCCAGTACTGGCGCGACTTCGACTCCCTGGACCGGTTCGCCCGGGACACGGCCCTGCCGCACCTGGAGCCGTGGCGGCAGTTCAACCGCGCGGTCAGGGCCTCTGGCGAGGTGGGGATCTGGCACGAGACGTTCAAGGTCCGGGCCGGCGAATACGAGGCCGTGTACGGCAACATGCCGGTCTTCGGCCTCGCCGCCGCCGCCCGGCACCTGCCCGCCGCCCGGAAGGCCAACACCGCAGCCGCCCGCATCGGCGCCAGCACGACGGACGAGCCGGCCATCGCGCCCTACTGAACCGCTCCGCGGTCCGGCCTGGGTGCCCGCGGCTGGCCTGGGTGCCGCTCCCGCCGATCCGCGCGGATATCGGCTCGCTTCCGGTCAAGGCGCTGGCCGGTAGATCTGGGCATTCTGTAAGCCCATGAGCGCAGGAGGGCCGGTGGTGGCGGGATGGCGTTCAGCGTGGTTGTCTCGTGGCGATGACAGGAGCGCGATGAGCGGCGACGGGCCTGCAGGGGTTGTCTTTCCCGCGTCGGCGGACGGGCGCAGGAGCACGACGGCGGTGGGCAGGGCCGTGGTTGCTGATGCGCTGCGGCAGGTCGATCCGGTCGGCGCAGCCGATGCGGAGCGGGATGCGAACTGGCGCACGGGCTACGTGGTGCACTTTCGCCGGCTTGTCGAGGCTGGGCTGGCATCGAAGGAGGCCGCGGTCTCGGTTGCCCGTGACGGGCTGGAATCGCTGCACCGGCGGATGCGTGTCGTGCGCGCGGGTGGCGAGGAGAGCGGGCTGGACACGCTGCTCTCGGCGCCTGCGCAACGGCTTATCACCACGGTCACGGTGCCGGGCGCCGGGGAGGCCGCCGACGGCCTGTCACTGCCCTATCGCGGCGACGGGCTGCGCGGCGGTGCGCTGCTGCGCAGGCTGGAGACGTGGGTGGACGACGGCGTCATTGAGCCGTCATGCGCAGACGCGGTCCGGACGGTCGCGGCGCACCCGGAGTGGCTCCGACTGCCTGGCCGCACGGTCGCCGTGCTCGGGGCAGGCGCCGAGGTGGGTCCTCTTGCGCCCCTGCTGAGCTGGGGAGCCCGGGTGATCGCTGTTGACCTGCCTCATCCCCCGATCTGGGAGCGCGTCCTGGACACCGCCCGGCGCAGCGGGGGGACACTTCTGGTTCCCGTCGCTGCGCAGGAGCCCGGCCAGCCCCAGGCGGGGAGCGGGAATGAGGCCATCGCTCAGCGCGCCGGCCTCGACCTGGCCAGCGACATCCCGGCCGCCGCCGGCTGGCTCGCCAGCATGGACGGCCCGCTGGTGCTGGGCAACTACGTCTACGCTGACGGCGCGGCCAATGTGCGCCTGGCTGCGGCCCTCGACGCGCTGACCGTGCGCCTGCTGGCTGAGCGCGACGATGCCGCGCTCGCGTTCCTCGCGACGCCAACCGACGTGTTCGCGGTCCCGGCGGATGCGGTCGCGCAGTCCGCCCGCGCCTACGCGACCCGCTCGCCAGCGGCGAAGCTCGCCGGCCAGGCGCTGCGGACGCTGTCCGGCGGGCGGCTGCTGTGCCGCGCCTACCCGCCCGGTGCTGACCCCGGCATCAACGACAGCCTGGTGCCGCAGCAAGGTCCCAACTATGCTCTTGCCAAGCGGCTGCAGCGCTGGCGCGCCACACTCGCCCGGGAAACAGGCACGACCGTGTCGATGAACATCGCCCCGCCGACACGCACCAGGTCGGTCATGAAGAACCGGATACTGGCAGCGGCGTACGCCGGTGCGCATCGCTTCGGCGTCGAGGTCTTCGAACCCGCCACCTGCAAGGTCCTCATGGCCGCGCTCCTCGTCCATGACCTGCACACCGGCGGTGGCCCGGCGCACGCACATCCCTGGCAGGACGAGGCGCACGCCGCCGCCCATGGCGGGCTGTGGCGCATCGCGTACACCCCCCGCAGCGCGCTCACGCTCGCAGCGGCGCTGGGCTACAGCACAGCCAGGAAATGATGTCCCACCCACTCTCGGGCCGTGCCCCGTGCCCACCCTGAGTGACACCCGCTTTCGGCGGGCCGGCGGACGGCCGTGCCCAGGCATTGAGGTAGGCCAGGACGGCGAGCACGCGGCGGTTGCCGTCTTCGGCGGGATACAGGTCAAGCTTGGTGAAGATGTTGCTGATGTGTTTGCTGGCTGCTTTCTCCGTGACTACCAGCCGGGCGGCGATGCCAGCGTTGGTACGTCCCTCGGCCATCAGCGCCAGCACCTCGCGTTCCCTCGGGGTGAGACAGCCCAGCGGCTTGTCCCGGGCGTACCGGGCCAGCAACTGCGATACGACCTCGGGATCCATGGCGGTTCCGCCGCCGGCGACAGTACGCACCGCCTCGATGAACCGCCGCACATCCGAGACCCGGTCCTTGAGCAGGTAGCCGACGCCTCCTGCTGCCGTGGACAGCAGCTCCTTCGCATAGAGCGGCTCGACGTGCTGGGACAGGACGAGCACCGGCAGGCCCGGTACCTGAGCGCGCGCAGCGATCGCCGCTTTCAGTCCCTCATCGGTGAAGCCCGGCGGGAGCCGCACATCCACTACGGCTACGTCCAGCCCGTTGGTGACCTCCACCGGCCGGGGCCGGTAGGGCGTGGCGATCTGGACCCGCGACCACTCCAGCGCGCAGCGGCGCTGCCTGCTGGCCAGCCGCCGCACGGCCAGCAGGCTCATCGGCGTGAGCAGCACCCCGATCCCGGCCGCCAGACTGAGCACGGAGAAAACCGAGGCGACGAACAGCGACAGGCCGGCCAGCGAAACTACCGCCTGGACCAGGCCACGCACGCAGGTCACCCTGGTCAGCCTGGCCAGCCGGCTGAAGGCGCTGACGCCATCGCCCATCCCTACCTCCCGCTCCGGATCCTTCCCAGCGCTTCCATGGTGCGTGCCGGCGGTCCACATCTCGGTGGAGTTAACTCCACCATCTGACGGCCCGGGGCGGTTCAGCCCGCTGGGGCCAGTGCGCTCCCCGGCCCAGGGCGCAGAACCCGGAGCAGACGGCCGCCACCTGATCAGTCGCGCTGCGAACCTGGCGGCTAGGGACGGCGTGCGCCCCCATTGCAGCGACCACGACCCGGCCGCATAGGCGAGGATCCCGGCCACGAACCTGATGATTATCGCCATCCCGGCTGCGGGCCAGGGCCGCTGGTCACCCGCGCAGTTCGGCGAACAGCTCGCAGAGCCGGCCGAAGGCTGGCTTGGGCGAGTAGTCGTCGTGCAGCACGCCGAACTGGTGGAACAGGCCGCCGTTGGCACTGTCGGCGTCGCGCAGGCTGAATAGTTCCCAGTGGGTGACGTTGAATTCGTCCTGCCGGGCGTGCACCGCGCGCAGCACCGTCTCCAGCACGTCCGCCTGCTCTGCCTCGCTGCGGCCCGGCCCGGTGGGCCAGCCGTTCTCACAGATCCTGATGGGAACGGCCGGCTCGATGCCGGCGATGGGCAGGGCTTGCTCCCGGAAGCTGCCCAGCAGCCAGTCAACCGCGGAGTCCAGTCGATCGAGGCCGAAGCGGGGGCCGAACACACCGGGGTACATGTCCAGGCCGGCGTAGTCCACGGCGGCGGCAAACTGCGGGCCGCCGACTTCCGCGACCACCGGCCAGAACGGGCTGGCGACGGGGTTCACCTCGGGAGCGACGGCGAAGCCGATGGCGGCTCCCGCGCCGGTGCGCTGCTTGGCCGCCGCGGCGGCAAGCACGCCGCGCACTAAGGCTTCGGCTGCCCGGGGGAAGGCGCCGTCGGCTGCCCCGGGGATGCTGGTGAGGTTGGCTTCACCGGTCACCTGAACCGCGGCCACCTGACCGCCATGACCGGACACCACCTGGCCGACGAAGTCCTCCCACGCCTCCAGGTCCGCCTCCGGGTCCCGGTAGCAGAGCACCAGGTCCCAGGGCACTGGCTCAGCGGCCAGCCCGGCCACCTCAGCGAGCGCGCTGGCCGTGCGGGCTCTCCCGGTCCAGTTCACGTACATGCGCACCAGCAGCGGCGGCCCGTCGCCCTGCAGGCGCTCCACGGCCGCCCTCATCTGGTCAAAGTCATCAGGAGGCCCGGACGCCACGCCGCCAGGGGCGCCAGCGAGGCCAAGCGGGAACACCCCAAACGCGAGCCGACCGGTCACGATCCCGCACACTACGCGGTAGCAGGCCAGCAGGCCAGACGTATCCGCTCCCGTCACTCCGGCTGGCCGGCGAGTGCCTGCCGGGTCCGCATGGTCAGCTCGGCCTGGTCTGCGCCGGCCAGGGCCAGGGCCCGGGGCACGGTCCCCGCCTGCGCGCCGAGCACGCCGAGCAGCAGGTGCCCGGGGCGCATCCGGCGCTGTCCGGCGGCGGCCCGCAGGGCACGCTGGAGCGCCAGCTTGCTGGAGGCGCCCAGCCGCGCCTTTTGCGCCGGATCGCGGCTGGGCCGCGGCAGCCCGCCGGGCGGCAGGGCGACTCCGGCCACGGCCAGGCTCTGGCTCATCTCCCTGTCCAGGGCAGCGCTGACCGCGTCATGGCCCAGGCCGGCCGCGGTGAGCATGTCATATGCTTCGGTGCCCGGCTCCGACGCCAGGGCCAGCAGCAGGTGCTCTGCCTCGATCACCGGCGAGCCCGCCACCTCAGCCTCTTTCCCCGCTCGCCTGACGACCGCACGGGTCTGCTCAGCGAAATGCGTCACCATCACCGTCTCCTCAGCGTGACACCCGCGGCGATGAGCCGCCGGGCATGCTTCTTGTGAACTGCCTGCCGGGTAACCCCCAGCGCCTCGGCGACCTGCGGCCAGCCCCAGCCATCCCGCATGGCTCGCTCGACGGCCACGTCCTCCAGCCGATCCGCCAGGCGCCGCAACGCCGCAACCGCGGCCAGCCCATCGCCGGGGTCGCCCTCCGCCGGAATCTCCATCACCTGCATGTAAGCAACCCTAGTTGACAAGACCCCAACTAGTCAACCAAGGTTGCTTCGGTAGGCGAGCCGGTGGTGGCGGCGTATCGCCATGGAACTGTCGGCTGGGACCGGTACCGTGAGCGGCATGACCGCAGAGCCTGCCGGGGCCGCCGGCGCCCGCCACGAAGTGATTCACCTGGGCGGGGAAGCCGCTGTCGTGGTCCCGATGGCTGAGTACCGGCGGATGCGTGCGCTGGAACGGCTCGCGTCCCCGCAGGAGCGGGAGGATGCCGACACCGCCGCGGCGCTGGAGGATTACCGCGAGTGGTCGGCGGCCGGGCGCCCCGGGGCCATCCCGCACGGGCAGGCGCGCGGGCTCTTGTTCAGCGGGGAAGTGTGAGCCTCGAGTGGTCTCCGAGAGCGGTCTCCACGGCCTCCAGGTTCCTGGATGACGCCGGAGGCATGAAAGCCGTCGTGGCAGCGCTGGATGCCCTCGCCGCCGATCCGTGCCCCGTTGAATCCTTCCGGTGGGGGGAGATGCTCCGGCTGCGTGCCGGCAGGTACCGGATCTTGTATGTCGTCGAGGGTGACCTGATCACGATTGAACGGGTAGACCGGGTCCCACTCAGCGCGGTGCGGGGGGAAGCGGGCGTCACAGATGAGGCCTGCCCAGGTTGACGCTCGCGGACAGGCTGCCAGGATGGTCGCGTGGATGTTCCTGATCATGTTCTGCTGCCGGACGGCCGGCGCCTCGACATGCGGGTCAGCGGGCCCGCCGGCGGCCTTCCGCTGGTGTACCACCACGGGACTCCCGGTGCGGCCATCCCGGTGCGGGCCCTCGAGCGGGCCGCGCACGCGCGCGGGCTCCGGCTGGTCACGACGTCACGGCCCGGGTACGGGGCCTCCAGCCGCCAGCCGGGCCGCGGAGTCGTGGATGTGGCGGGCGACACCACCGCCGTCCTGGCCGCGATCGGCGCCGGACGCTGCCTGGTAGCGGGCTGGTCCGGCGGCGGCCCGCATGCCCTGGCCTGCGGAGCCCGGCTGGGCGCGGCGGCCGCGGTGCTGGTCATCGCCGGCGTCGCCCCTTACGGGGCCGCGGGTCTCGACTGGATGTCCGGGATGGGGGAGGAGAACGTCACCGAGTTCTCCGCGGCGCTCAAGGGCGAAGACGAGCTGCGGGCTTACCTTCTCCCGGGGGGCGAGCAACTCAGGAACATCTCCGCCGGCGACATCGTCTCCTCGCTCGACACGCTGCTTCCCGACGTCGACCGGGCCGTGCTGACCGGCGAGTTCGGCGAGGACACGGCGGCCAGTTTCCGGGAGGCGGTCCGCATCGGCGTGGATGGCTGGCTTGACGACGACCTGGCCTTCGCCAGCCCGTGGGGCTTCAGCCTGGACGAGATCTCCGTCCCGGTCATGATCTGGCAGGGCAGCGCCGACCTCATGGTGCCGTTCGCCCACGGGCAATGGCTGGCGTCACAACTCCCCGGCGCTTCGGTGCATCTCGAAGAAGGGGAAGGTCATCTTTCTGTCGCGCTGGGCGCACTCGACCACATGCTCGACGAACTCGTGGACACCGTAGCTGGGTAACGTGATCAGAGGCCCGGCTGAGCGGTGGCCTGGCCGGCCAGCGGCACCGTGATCTTTCACGGGCTGGTTGAGCGCGGTGATGTCCAGCGTGGTGTTGACCGTCTCGCCGCTGATCTCTGCGGTCTCGGCCATTTTCTGCGTGCGATGCTGCCTGTCGATCCACGCGCGGAAGCTGATCGTGCTGTTTCCCAGGGCCGCAAGCTCCGGGGACAGGACCTTCCGCACGCCGGCGGGCAGCGCCTTGAGCGCGGCGGCGGCATCCAGCGAGCCTGCGTACTGGGTCGTGGGCACTCCCTGGATCGTGTGCCGGCCAGCCACCCGCGTGTTCCTCGCCACGCTGAGCAGCCGGGCCTGCTCGGTGAAGGTGTTGGTCTGCAGGTTGCGGAACATCTGGGTGAACAGGGCGCCGCCGGCCAGCACCTCCTTGATCCGGGTGCGCTTGCCACCCTGGGCGAGGCGCAGATCTGCGCTGATCTGCACGGCCGGCTGGAGCTGGGCCAGGATGATCCCGGTCGTGGTCTCGCTCTGGGTGCCGCTCACCCTGACGGTCAGGGTCTGGCTGGCCGACCTCAGCCGTCCAGTCTGAGTCGTGGCCGTGGGCAGCGTCCGGTGCGCGGCTGGCGAGCCGCCGGCCGTCCCGCCCCCGGCGGCCACGCCACCAGCCGGCCCGGCACCAGCCGGGCGGCTGCCGGCCGTGCCCCCGCCGCCCGGGGAGCAGGCGGCCACGAGGATCAGCGCGGCGGCAGCCAGGCCGCCGCAACGGCGCACCCGGGGAATGACCGGCGCCACCGGTCATGGGGCGCAGGCCACGAAAGGCCGGGTACTCGGAGCATGACGGAAAGGTAGCCGGCCGGGCCCGTTCCGCACTGTGCATCCTGGACGGCCCGGGGCGCCTCGCGCAGCGCCGCTGAGCGGGGCGAGCCCCGGGCGATGGCTTACCGGCCGGGGGAGGGCTGGACCACGCTGAAGAGGCCGGGCGGCGGGGCCGGTGACGGCACGCTGCCTGCGTCGGTGATGGGCGCCGCCCCGGCGGCCAGCCGGTCCAGGCCGGCTCCGTCCACCACCCGCCCGGGGAATGGGTCGGCGGCCGCCCGCCGGGCCAGCGCGGCCACCGGCAGCTCATGCTGAGCGGCGGCGAGTACCAGGTTGCCGAACCGGCGGCCGCGCAGCACGGCCGGATCCGCGGCCAGGCAAGCGTGCCGCAGCACCGACCGGACCGTCGCGACCCGGGCGCGCAGGTGGGCCAGCGGCGGCCCGTCGCCGATGTTGACCGCGTAGACCCCGCCCGGGCTCAGCGCCCGGGCCGCGAGGGCGTCGAACTCGGCCGAGGTCAGGTGGGCCGGGGTGCGCGCGCCGCGGAACAGGTCGGCCACCACCAGGTCGAAGGACCCGGCCCGGACGCTGGCCAGCACCTCCCGGGCGTCACCCACCCGGATGCGCGGCCGCCTGGCCGCCCGCCCGGTGCGGGGCAGCGGCAGCCGCTGGCGGACGAACTCGGCCAGCGCCGCGTCCGACTCCACCGCCAGCTGGCCTGACCCGGGCCGGGTCGCCGCGATGTAGCGGGCCAGGGTGAGGCCGCCCGCCCCGAGGTGCAGCACGCGCAACGGCGCCCCGGCCGGGGCGGCCAGGTCGGCCAGGTGTCCGAGCCGCCGCATGTACTCGAAGTCCAGGTAGCCCGGGTCATCCAGGTCCACGTGGGACTGGGGCGTGCCGTCCACCAGCAGGGTCCAGGAACCGGGCCGGTGCGGGTCGCCGACCAGCTGCGCGGTCCCCGACTCGACGTCTTCCCGCACGGCCAGCCCCGCGCGGTCCTGCCGGTGTGCCATACCGCCAGTATCACCGCAAGCCGGGACAACTCGGCCAGATCCGCCTCGTACAGTGTGGCCGTGCCCGACCACGAGATCATGGTCCACGACCCGCGTGCCGCGGACGTCCGGGCCATGCTGCAGCGGCACCTGGAGTTCGCCTACGCGACCACGCCCGCCGAGCACGTGCACGCCCTGGACCTCGACGGGCTGCTTGACCCCGCGGTCACGTTCTACGGGTACCGGCGGTCCGGGCGACTGCTCGCCGTCGGCGCGCTCCGGCACCTGGGCCGGCAGCACGGCGAGCTCAAGTCGATGCATACCGCCGAGGAGGCACGCGGCCAGGGCATCGGCGGGGCGATGCTGGCCCACCTCCTCGGTGTCGCCCGGGGCCGGGGACTGCGCCGGCTCAGCCTGGAGACCGGCTCCATGGCAGCGTTCGCCCCGGCCCGGGCGCTCTACGCCCGGGCCGGCTTCACCGAGTGCGGGCCGTTCGGCGATTACCGGCCCAGCATCACCAGCACGTTCATGACGCTGCTGCTGGACTAGCTTCGCTAGGCCAGGGCTAGCGGATCCGCGGTGCCTCGGCCGGGGGTGCCGTGCATGGCGGGAGCGTGGCGGCCAGCAGCCAGCCGGGCGGGGGGCTGGACATCAGGGTGGCGCTGCCGGGCCGGACAGGTCCAGATGGATCTTGATCAGCCGTTTGGCATGATCGATGATGCCCTGGTCGCGGTCGGTGGCCACGGCGAAGGCGAGCCGAACCATCGCGTCAGCGATCTTGATCGCCATGATCAGTGCACGCTCGCCCGGCACCTCCGCCGGATCGCCCCGCTGAGCGGCGAGCACCGCGCCCAGACGGCCGGCCAGCACGGAGTCGTTGTCTGCGGTGATGCCCAGCAGCCGCACGTCCGCCACGTCGCCGAAACGGACCACCCGGAAGCCGGGATCTTCCCGGCACATGGCGACGAACAGGTCCATCGCCGCATCGGCGGTGTCGCGCAGATCACTGATGTCGCAGGACTGGGCCGCGAGATCCATCTGCTCCAGGTAACGGTCCAGGTTCCGGCTGGCCAGCGCATGCACGATCTGGCGCTTATCGGCGAAGAACTGGTACAGCACGCCCGGTGAGACGCCGGCCCGCAGGGCCACCTGGGAGGTCGTCACCTTCTCGTAGCCGCGCTCGGCGACCAGCTGGCCCGCCGCGTCGAGGATGCGGGTGACCCGGATGGCGTTGCGTTCCGCGGCGGGCAGCCTGCGCAGTGGGATCCCGGGCCCGGGCGGCCCGCCTCCCGGGGCCTCCCGGCCGGCCGGGCCGCCGGAAGGCTCATGATCGGCCATGACCCGAGTATGACTGCCCGGCCCGGGCCGGCCGGCGGGACGGTGTTCCGGGCGGTGTCCCCGGGCCGCTGGGGACGGGCCGATTCCGGCTGCTGGGCTGCCCGGTCACCGCCCGGCGGCCGCCGGGCGGTGACCGGGGGGCGCTGCGGGCTGCCGGGCGCCGGTCACCGTCAGCCCAGCTGGGGGATGATCTCGCTGGCCAGCCGCTCGGCGTGCTCGGCCTGCTCGAACAGCGGGGTGAAGAGGATCAGGCCGGCGCCGGCCGCGGCCACGTCCCGCAGCGCGGCCACGCAGTCAGCCGGGGTCCCCGCGACCGCGGCCGCCTCGATCTGCTCCGACCGGTGGCCATACAGCCGCCCCAGCGCGCCGTCGATCCGGTTGCGGGCCCGGGCCCGGTCCTCGTCCACGGCGATGTACACCCGTTTGGCGATGCCGAACTCCCCGGCTGGGCGGCCTGCGGCGGCCAGGGCTTCCCGCACGGCCTGCACCTGCCCGGCGAACATGGCGGTTGGCGTGGATCCGGCCCCGAAGAAGCCATTGCCCAGCCGCACGGAACGGCGCAGCGCGGCCGGGCCGCTCGCGCCGAACCAGAGCGGCGGGTACGGCTTCTGGACGGGCTTGGGTTCCATCGCCGCGTCCCGCAGCTGCCAGAACTCACCGTCGAAGCTGACTCGCGGCTCGGTCCACAGCGCCTTCATCAGCGCCAGCCCCTCGGTGAACCGGGCCACGTAACGGTCCCGGTCCACCGCGAACGCGGCGAAGGGCCGTCCGGGCCCGCCGGTACCGACCCCGATCTCGGTCCGGCCGCCACTGAGCTGGTCCAGCGTGCTCAGGCTCTTGGCCAGGTGGACCGGGCTGTGCAGGGTGGAGACAAACACGACACAGCCCAGCCGCAGGGCGGTTGTGCACGCCGCGGCGTAGGTCATCGTCTCGATCGGCCCGAGCTGGGGGGCGGAGCCCAGCACCTGTTCCTGGGCCCAGGCGCTCTCGAAGCCCAGTTCCTCAGCCCGCCGGAGGTAGGCGCGGAATGCCGCGGGGTCGAACTCGCCGTCGGAGTAGAACTGCGGAATCGCGATCGCGAACCTCATGCGGCGCATCGTAGCGGCCGCCCGGGCCGGTACCGCCGGAGGTCTCGCCGGGGCCCGCGGATGCGCGGGCCCCGGCGAGCCGGATGGGCGGGCTAGTAGCTGTTGAGCCAGGTCGTGGTGAAGCTGTTGCCGCCGGATAGCGCTCCCGGCGTGGACAGGTTGTAGGTTTGCGTCGCATCCTGCATGTCGACCGGGAAATGGTTCGGGTAGCTGGAAATGTCCCCGGGCACCCCGCGGTAGGTTTCCGCGGCGTTATTGACGGTCCAGGTTCCGTAACTGGCGAGCGGCGCGATGCCGATCGAGAAGGCGGGCCGTTCCATGATCCATTCCGCGCTGCTGTCCAGGCACTGGACCGAGCAGCTCGCGTGCTGGGTGAAGCTATTCAGCGGATGGGTGGCATCGGTCAGGGCCAGGGTGTAGATCGTGCCACGGCGGGACACCGAAGCACTGATCGTGTCACCGGGCTGCACCGAGGAACCCACCTGGATCGAGTTGCTCGGGTACATCTCCCACCAGGAGAAGTAGGTCGCGACGTCCTGGAAGCACCAGCCGACCGTGCCGTCCTGCTCCACGGTCTGGCTGGAGAAGCCGTCGAGCCCGACCCACTCCGCGGCCAGGGTGTCCTCGTTGGTGCAGGTGACCGTGGGGGTGGACCAGCTCCCGCTGACGCTGCTGAACGCGGGCAGGACGTTGGTGGCCTGGTCCACGTAACCGGACCAGTTGTAGCTGCCCGCGGGGGCCGGGCTCCCGGCGCGGTGCTGCTGGCCCGGGTGGACCAGCACGGCCAGGGGATGCTGGCCCAGGTACTTGACCAGGGCCGAGCGCGCCTCGGCCAGGAACCGGGCCGACAGGTGATGCGCCGGCTGAGCCGGTGCCCGGGTCGCGGCCAGGCCCGAGGTCGCGCCGGCGGTCAGCGTCAGGCCACCGGTTAGCACGGCGGCCGAGCCGCAGGCGAGCAAAGTGCGCACTATTCGCATGCGAAATCCCCAATCCGCCCCACAAGGGGCACTTCTCCGGTGGGCGTGAACTAGCGCCGAAATGACATGCATGTGTGACCGTGAAAGTGAGACGGGGAAACCGTACTCGCGCAGCCATCAATGCCGCAATGCTCCTGGCGTGATTTTGCCCACGCGGAAATGTCGCGGAGAATATGATGTGGGCGGGCTTATTTCACGGCGGCCGCGGCCATCAGCCACGCCCAGCCCACCGCCGGGGGCCTCACCGGCGCAGCGGGGCGGGGCGGGCTGCGCTGGCCGGCTCGGTGCCAGCCCGGGCCGAGCACTCGGGTGCCAGGTTACAGGCGGCCCACGCGGCGAGCTGTTCCAGGACCGGGAGGATCGCGGCCCCCGCATCGGTCAGCGCGTAACTGACCCCGGGCGGCCTGGTATCCGTGACCGACCGCTCGACCAGCCCTTCGGCGGCCAGTTCGGCCAGCCGGTCGGAGAGCACCGAGTCGGTGATCGTCCCGACCGCGCGGCGCAGCTCGGAGAAGCCGGCTGGCCCGTGGCTCAGCACGCCCAGGATGACCCCGTTCCACCGCTTCCCGAGCAGTTCGAAAGCGCGCCGCAGCCAGGTGTCGCAAGTCGGCCCGTGCCGCGGGGTCGCGGTCATGCCCCCAAGTATAGTCCGGGCTTGCCGAAAGCGGGTTGCTTGCTTTTTCCTAGCACTTGTGTTTTCCTAGCACATGTCTTGCAGCAAGCAGCACGTTACCCCCGGCCCCCTAACCACCAGGGAGGATCCCCGATGTCCCTTTTCCGTATCGACGCCAGCATCCGGGCCCAGGGCTGGCACAGCCGGGCCATCGCCGACATCGTGGAACAGGAATGGCGCACCGGCCGCCCGGATGAAGCGGTTACCCGGCGCCTGATCGGGCTGGAGCCGGTTCCGGCGACCGCGTGGGCCGACGCCGTGTCCGCTAGGGGCGTCCCAGCTGAGGAGCGAAGCCCAGGGCAGCGCGACGCGGTCGCACTGGCCGCCACGCTGGCCGGTGAACTCGTGGCGGCGGACGCCCTGCTGTTCGCCGTGCCGCTCTACAACTTCGGGGTGTCCCAGCACTTCAAGGCCTGGGTCAACATGGTGATCACCAATCCGCAGATGGCCAGCGGGACCGAGGCCATCCTGGCGGGGCGGCCTGCCGTGCTGGTGACCGTGCGCGGGGGCGCATACGGAGCGGGGACGCCGCGGGAAGGCTGGGACCATGCCACCGGCTGGATGCGCCGCATCCTGGCCGACGTGTGGCAACTCGACCTCCGGGTGGTCGAGGCGGAATTCACCCTGGTGGGTGTGAACCCCGCCCTCGACCAGTTCCGGGACCTGGCGGACCAGATGCGCGTCCGGGCCGAGGAGCAGGCGCGGGAGTATGGGCGCGCCCTCGGTGCCGCCCGCGCCGCCGTCTGGGCCTGAGTGCCGCACCCGGCTCGCTGAGCGTGCCCCGGCCAGACTGGGGCCGGCCCGCTGCGGGCCGCCTCCCGGGCCGGCGCTCAGCGGCTAGCCCAGCGGATCGTGAACTGCTCGAGGGTGTAGCCGAAGGCATTGACCGTCGGCTGCACGAAGTTGTCGCGGATGATCCGAGCGGACTGGGCTTCCGTGCTCGCGACCAGCGGCCGGGTGATCTGGGGCGAATGAACGGCCTTATAGAACGCGATCTGCTGGGCCTGCGCGTAGAGCACCGATTCCGCGAACTGGGGCCTGAGCAGTACCCCGCAGCCGAGCCCCGGGTAGGTCCAGCTGTGCTGGGTGGCGATCGGACGGGACGGGATGTTGTCGATCACGATGTCGTGAGCGGACTGCGGAAGCTGGGGCGGCGGGAGCGTCATCATGACCGACACCCGGCCGGCCTGGCCGCCCTGGGGTGCCCGGAGCACCTGCAGCTGGTAATGGCCGGTGGCCGGCGCCCACCAGGATGCCCCCGGGTTCAGGTCCACCGTGGCTGAGGCGTGGCCCACCGCGTAGAACGTGCTGGCGTACCAGCACGGCCAGATGCCCAGGCTCTTCGAGACCTTGTGGGTGAACACGAAGTCGAAGTTCGCCTGGCCCAGGGCCGGGCGCGAGATCCCCTCGATCTTCTGCAGGACCCACGGGCCCAGGTCGGCGTTGCTCGTGGTGCCGGTAGTGACCCCTTGCCACGGCCAGCCGAACCGCACACTCGGCAGGTGCACGTTGATGCCCACGATGTGCAGGGCCGCGGACAGCGTGGCCAGCAGCACTGAGGCGATCGCCCGCCGGAAGATCAGCACGGTGACCGCCGCCACGGCCGCCCACTTCACCATCTGCGGGATTCGGCGGCGCCGCCGCGGGGGCCCGCCCGGGTAGCCCCCGGGCCAGGCCGGCCCGCCGCCCTGCCCGGCACCGGGGCCGGCACCGGCGGCCGGCGGCCTCGGCTGGTCCAGGACCGGCTGTGGCGGACCCGGCGGCCACGGTCCAGCGGTGGCCGTATGGCTGGGCGGGCCCGCGAGCGCGGGCGCCTGCACCCAGGCCTGGGTTAGCGAGCCGCGCCTGCCCATGGCCAGGGCGCCCAGGGCAAGTATGAAGCGGAACATGAGGTCACCTTCCTGCTGTGCGGGCCGGGTCAGGCCGTCGCCGGGTAACGAAGGCCGAGCACGATGGGCAGGGCGCCGAACGGCCGGCGGAACCGCCCGCCGGGCTTATCTGGCGCTGGGGCGTCGGGGATCCTGGGCCAGCGCAT
Organism: uncultured Actinomycetes bacterium; assembly: GCA_963829725.1. Classification (GTDB taxonomy): domain Bacteria; phylum Actinomycetota; class Actinomycetes; order Streptosporangiales; family Streptosporangiaceae; genus RYN-230. Next base: position 160,412 of record CAWHJW010000014.1, read on the forward strand.
GTGCTGGTGCTGTGCGGTCAGGCCGGCCACTGAATAGGGGAACTCCATGGCTGAGGTGTTGTGGCTCGTGAGGAGCTGGCCCCACCGGAAGGCCGCAAACACATTGGCCAGGTCAGCGATGGACAGGCAGACCCGGGCGGTCAGGTCGATCCCGTACACCGAATCGGCCAGGTGCAGCAGGTCGTCGGCGCACTGCCGCAGCCCGGCCGACCGGGTGAGGTACACCGTCCCGTCCGCGTTGACGGTGCCGAGCTTCTCGCCGTGCACGGCGGAGTAGCCCGGCCTGGCCTGGCACTGCATCCAGTCGCACGCGGCCAGTAGCTTCCAGCTGATCCCGATCTGGTTGGCCACGTCGCGATACAGCAGCTCGTCCCGTATCAGGGGTGCCTTGGCCGTCGTGATGAACGCGTTCCGCACCGACGGTGGGATATCCGGCCGGTAGAGCCGGGCGGTGGCGACCCTGGCCTGCGCCCGCGCGGTACCTGACGTGCCGCCCCTGGCCTGCCCCGGCGAGGTACCTGTCGTGGCGGCGCGGGTGGTTCTGGTCGGCCTCGCGGACCGGGACCTGGCCTGGTGGCCCGCTGGCTGCTGGAGGTCGGCTAGGCGGTCCTCCACCGCGCGTGAGACACCCGGCCGGTCGCTGGCGGGCGGCCTGCTGGCGGGCGGGCTGCTGGCGGGCCGGATGATGGCGGGCGGGACCGGACCGCCCTGCAGGTCGGCGAGTCGGTCCTCGGCCGCCCGGGAGATTGCGGGACGGCTGGCGGCGGGCGTGGGGGACGCGGACTTGCTGCCGGCCGCCTTACTGGCAGCCGGGCTACCGGCCGGCCGGGCAGTCGGCCGCGATAGCGGCAGCTGCGCTGCGGTCAACTCGATGCCGGTGGGGGAGTGCGCCGCCCGGCCCGCCATCTCGGCCGTTGCCCCGGCGATCCAGTCGGCGCGGGTGGTCGCCTGCGCCGGGATCCCGCTGGCCCGTCCGGCTGGCGCCGGGCGGGCGATCCCGGGGATGGCGGCCAGGCCGGACGCGGAATCCGCCGGTGCCGTCGCGCCCGGGCTGGCCGTAGGTGAGGCCGTGGCCCGGCCGGCCGGCGGAGACGTGGAGGCCTGGGCCGCTGATGTTGAGGTCCTGCCCTCGGCCGCTGATGGGGATCGCGTGGCATGGGCAGCGGGCAACGGCGCCGTGGCCTGCGGTGCCGTCGGGGTGGCAGTGACCTTCGGCGCGGCCGGGGTGGCAGTGACCTTCGGTGTGACCGGGGGGACAGTGATCCGCGGTGCGGTCGGGGTGGCAGTGATCTTCGGTGTGACCGGGGGGACAGTGATCCGCGGTGCGACCGGGGTGGCAGTGATCTGCGGCGCCGCGAGCGTGCCGGTGGGGTCGGATGCGACTGGGGTGGCGGTGGCCCGAGGCGTGGCCGGGCTGACGCTGGGGTCCGGCGCGGACGGCGCCACCGTGGCCTGCCGCGCGGATGGCCTGGTGGTAGCGGGCGTGGTGGCGTGCGGGTTTGACGCGGCGGGCGCCGGGGCCGCCGCCCGGCCGTCCCCGCCGGAAACGGCGGAGCCAGGCCAGGCGGCTCCCGGGATCTCGGCGGCCAGGGCCGAGCCGGCAGCCCGGGCCGCCGGGGCGGCGCTCAGCGATGGACCGGACGCAACGCCGGCGTCATAGCGGTACAGGTTGTACTGCCGCATCAGCCCGATGAGCGTCGCACCATAGCTGGGATCGGTGGCGTAGACCCCGGTCAGTGCAGCCGCGAAGGCGTTCGGCGACCGCCGGGCCGCCATCGCCCGCGTGTAGTAACCGCTCGCGGCCAGCAGCTTCCCGTGATCATCGATGCTCTGCGCCACGCTGTGGTACACGCGGAACGCCGCCGTCTGGCTGACCCACTGGCCGTTCAGGTACTCCTGCGTCGGCAGATCATCGCTGCCGGCCGGCCCCGTGCCCTTGATGCCGAACAAGTTGTTGTCCTTGGCGGCCAGGCTGCTCTGGCCCCAGCCGGACTCCTCGATGGCCTGGGCGATAGTGACCGCCGCCGGGACACCGTACTTGTGCTGGGCGGCGATGGCCCCCGGGGCCACCGTGCTGATGAACGCCTGCTTTGTGGCGGCGTCGTAGGCCGCCGGAACCGCGGCCTCCGGCTGGTGCCGGCGGTACGGCGCCTGGGGGGCCGCCGCGCCTGGCTGCGCTGCGGCCTGCACTCCGGGAATCCGGGCCAGGCTGCGGGCGTGCGCGGCCTCGGCCGCTGCCGCCCGCTTCGGCGACGGCGCTCCGTCCTGGGCGGGCCGGGGAGCGGGCACCCGCGTCCCCGGGATGGCGGCGGTCCCCGGCCCGCTGGCCGCCTGCGTCTCAGCGGCCCGGCGCTCCTGGCTGCCGGGGATGGCGGCCAGCTGGAGCACGGTGCCCGCGGGAGTCCCGCTGCCTGGCCGGCCTGCCGGGCCGGCCCGGAACCGGACGTCCGGGCGGCATCCGGCTGCGCCGCCGTCCCCCCGCCGGAGGCCGCGGCCGGCGGCCCGGCCGCGGTGAGTGCGCCGTTGTTGACGAAGCCGGCCACGCCCTGCGCGGCGAGCGAGCCGGGGTACTGGTGGGCGTTGACCGAGAAGTTCGGCAGTGAGTCGCCGCCGATCGTGTGCAGGACTCCGCCCGAATACCCGGTGACCACCTCGACGTGCTGGTCGAACAGCACCCAGTCGCCCGGCATCGGCTGGTAGCCGTCGCCCAGCGGATGCCAGCGCTGGTGCGTCTCGGCGTCCTGCAGGACCGACGTGATGCCGGGTGACGCCGGGTTGGGGTCGACCCGGGCGTCGACCCAGGTGTGCGCCGGCCAGGGATAGGAGCTGCCGCCGGTCACCCAGCTCTGCCCGCCGACCACCTGGGCGGCCAGTTCGAGGGTCATGCTGGCGAACGCGGCACACGACGGCCCATGATCGGCGCCGTCCGGGCTGTCGTTCTGCCAGATGATCGCCTCCATCTCAGCGGGGGTCTTGTCCTTCGCCATCTGGAGGTAGTAGCTGGCCACCTTGACGATGGCCGACCGCAAGGCCGAGTCATCCGCGGGTGCCCGCTGCGCCTGCCGCACAGTGTGCCCCAGGGCGAGCAGGCTGATCGGCAGGCTGGACGGCGATGTGATGTCTGCGGTCGCTCTGGGGGCAAAGGAGAACCCGGTTACCGCGCCGCCGGCGCCCAGGCTGACGACCGCTGTTGCCTGCTGCCACCACGGCTTGCCGGCGGAAGGCAACCAGCCCACCTCCTTCCTGAGTGCACGATGAAATAGAGTCGGCGGCGCGGACTCGGGTCAGGACGCGAGACCGGCGAGCGGCAGGTGCTGAAGAATGGCGCGAACCTGCGGGCTGCCAGGATTATCCGCATTCCCAAAAAGCACGGCGGCGTCCGCCGCGGCCGAGGCTGGGGCACCGACCATCCACTTGCGGAAGATGTCGGCCACCAGGGCAGCCTGCCCGGCCGTGCTGGTCACCGGCCGGGCGCAGACGTCCGGGAACCCCTGCCGGGCGCTGAGCGCCGCCGAGCCCGTGTAACGGGCGCAGTTGGCCGCGGAACTCTCCAGCCCGGGCTGGACGTCCGGGTCCCCATTGGCGCCGGTGAGCGTCGCACCGCCCACGATGTCGTTGATGGCACGGGCCGCGACCTGCAGGCTGTCCACCGGGTTGGTCGGATCGTAGGGGTGGTGCAGGTTCAGGTTGGCCGCCACCTCGCCGCCCTGGGCGGGCGCGATCGGTTCCAGGCCGACCCGCCCGGTCCTCCGGTCCGCGAAGCTGGCGTTGCCGCCGCTGGTGAGCAGTGCGAAGACCCACAGGACCTGGCGGGTGGACTTGGCGCAGGCGAAGTTCACCTGCCCCGGCTCGGACTTGACGTCCGGGTTCCGGCAGGCCGCGCCGATCTGGCCCTGCATCCGGGAGACGCTGGCCGGCCAGCTGGCTCGGCCACCCGCCAGGGCCACTACCAGGATGGTGACCAGGGCCGCGGCGGCGAAGGCGCCGATCGCGGCCATGACACCCCGTGGCAGCTTCCTGCGGTCAGCCGTGCTCCGGCCGGAATTCATCAGCACCGTGGTGCGGTCTTCTGCGGAATGCACCGGGCACTCCGGGTCAGCTGCCTCGTAATCGAACGCCTCCCGGGGAGCCGGGAATGGCGCCCAGCTAGACCCGGGTTCCCTTTCTGGCTCGCCGTGATCCGCGCCGCACTGGCACGCGCCACGGAAATAGGCCGGGCTCTCTTCGGCTGTGCGCACCGCACGGGCGAATTCGCGTTCCAGGGATACGCGGGCGGCGGCAACGTCCCGCTCTATGTCCGCGGTGGTCTTCCTGAGGTCGGCGAGGCGCTCGCTGTTCAGCCGGATAATGCGCTCGAAGTCCGTGCTCATGGTGTCACCTCCAGCGATGGGTCTGCGTCAGGCATGTCCAGTGCTTAAGGGCTGGTCATGGATCCGCCACTGGAGACCTGGTGAGCAGACGCGGCTGTGAGGTAGCCCATGCCAGGTCATCCGGAAGCAGGTCGGCCCCGTGTGGGGGAAGCCGGACGGCGCGAGTCCCGGACCTGCCGCTGCAGGATGGGGACCCGGCCGTGGACCGGCAGCACGAGTGACCTCTGGCATGTCGGCTATTAGAACACAGATTCGAGTCAACTGTGAAGCGAGATAACCTAAGAACATGTGTTCGAAAACTGGCGAGCCAGTGCGCATCTGGTCAGTGACCTGGGAAGAGTACGAGCCGGCGATCATCCCGCCAGCCGCCCGGCGGCCGCGATGCGCGGGCCAGGCTTCAGGATGCAGCCGGCCCAGGGCGCGGGCAAGGGACTCCTGGCAGGCAACCGGCCACGACTTCGTCCCCTCCGGCATCGCCCTGGCCTCCGGGTAGGAGGCGGCCCGCCCGGTGGGGGCGGATTGAGGCCGACGATACGGGCGGGTGCCGACACACCGCCGCGGGCCCCCAGGACCGGTGTGCGACACGAATGTAGGGATCCGGCGTTCGGGCTGATTGTGATGGCGGGTCTGGTTGTAACGGTTACAACCAGACGAGGAGTGCTCATGTCTGAGCCGTCGCTCCCGGAGCTGGAGGCCGAGCGGGACCGGCTGTACGCGCAGCTCAGCGCTGTCGGCGACTTCCGGCGGGCTGGTTAAGCGTGAACTGGCGCAAGTGCGGGAAGCCGAACTTCGCGTGCGCGGCCCCCGACCATCCCGGTCACGGGCCGCGGTTCACGTGGACCCGGTCGGCGGGCCGCCGGACGAGGGTCGGCCGGCAGCTCGCGGCGGCGGAGGTGGAGAGGGTGCGCGCCGAGGTGGCCCGGCACGCGGAGTTCACGGCGGCCGTCGGGCAGATCGCGGAGGTGAGCGAGAAGATCTGCGAGGCAAGGTCCATCGCCGACACGGATGCGCCCCCGGTCCCGGAGGGCGAAAAAAGGGGGGTCTTCGACGCGCTCGCGCTGGAGAAGTCCGCCGAGGTATGCCGCCTGGCGGCGCAGGCCGCCCGGTCGCTCGGCCGCGACGTGGGCCTGGAGGCGGCCGAGGCCGTCATCCGGGCCGGGATGCTGAAGCTGGGCAGCGGCATGCTCGGGGAGCTGCTGGCCGCTGACCGGGCTACCGGGGGCCCCGCGTTCACTGCGGGAACGGCCACTAGGCCGAGTTCGTGGCCTGCCTGGACAAAGTCATCGACACTGTGCTCGGCCCGCTTACCCTCGGGCGGGCCTGGTACCACGGCGCCCGGTGCAGGCACGGCCTGGCCCCCAGGGACGCCGAGCTGGGCGTGGCCGGGCAGTCGATGTCGCCGGGGATGGCCGCGATGAACGACAAGGCCGCCGCTGCCGTGCCGTTCGCCAGGGCGGCCGGGCTGCTGGCGGACCTGGCCGGGGTCCGGTTGACCGCCAGCCGCGTCGGGCGGTCAGCGGAGGCCAGCGGCGCCGCCCAGGCCGCCGCCTCGCGCGGCCGGGTCAGGCTCATCGCCGGGCGCAGGCTGGTCCCGCTGCCGCCGCAGCCCGTGCCGGACAAGCTCTACGGCGTCAACGACGGCACCGGCGTGCCAATGACCACGAGGGAGACCGCCGGGGGCGATGGCAAGGGCGAGGACGGCCGTCCGGCATGCACTGGATCGTCCCCGGCGCAGACGCCACCATCACCCTGCGCTGCGCCGAGGCCAGCAGCTGGTGGGAGCCACCTGCCGCAACCAGCACAACCAGACAGGAGCCGCCTGACCAGCCCGCACCCGAAGATAATCTTCGCTACCAACAAATCCGACGCGCACCGGCGGTTCGGTGGTTCTTCGCCACAGCGCTCTTGTCAGATGCTTCGTGCATGCTGCCGGGGACGTACTGCGCGGGCCGAGGAGACACCGATGGCTGTCAGCTTCCAGCTGGTGATCGACTGCACTGATCCTGACCGGCTGGCCCATTTCTGGGCCGCGGCTGGGGTATCAGATAGAGCCGCCGCCGACTGGATTCGCCACCTGGGATGACTACTGGCGCGACGTCGGACTGCCCGAGGAGGACCTGGGAATCGGCGAGGACTGCATCATCGACCCAGACGGCCGCCGGCCGCGCATCTGGTTCCAGGTGGTACCCGAAACCAAGACGGCCAAGAACCGGCTGCACCTCGACGTCCGCGCTAGCGGCGGGCGGGCGATGCCGATGGTAACCCGCAGGCAGCGAGTCAACGCCGAGGCGAGGCGGCTGGCCGGTCTCGGCGCCGAGATGGTCGGCGTCCTGGAGGATGAGGGGATCGACCACTACGCGGTCGCGATGAAAGACCCTGAGGGCAACGAGTTCGACATCAACTGACGGCGGACCGGCATCGTCCTGCGCTGCCGCGAGGTCAGCACCAGCGGGAAGCCAGCTGCAACGCACCGCGCAACCAGACCGCGTAACCAGACCGCACAACCAGACGGGCGCCACCTAACCATGCAACACCCCAAAACGATCTCGATCACCTACAAAATTGACGCGCGCCCCCCAGGCCCCAGGACGAGGGCGGCCCGCGGCGTGGTCACTTCGCCGGTTCGCGGCCGCGCGGCAGGGTGCGCTGGCTGACCTCGTGGTCATTAGCCTTCGTGAGGCCCTGGCGGCCGTTTCGCCAGGGCTGGGCGCGGGCCAGCCAGTATCCGCCGCCCGCCAGGGCCACGGCACACAGGATCCAGCCGAGGGCCGTGGTGCCGACCCCCACGTACTTCAGTCCCGAGGCGAAGATGACGACAGTGATCACCGGCCTGATGTAGCGGTCCGGTGCCCGGGACGACAGGAAGGAGCCGATCAGCACCGCGGGCACGCTGCCGACCACCAGGGACGCCGTCACGCCGAACTCCACATGGCCGAACAGCAAGGCGCCCAGGGCGGCGGCCATGGTGAGCGGGACCGCCTGGGTGAGGTCGGTGCCGACCAGCTGGCCCGCGCTGAGCAGCGGGTACACGAACAGCAGCAGGACGATCATCAAGGAGCCGGAGCCCACCGAGGTCATCCCGACGATCACGCCGCCGACCAGGCCGATGAGCACGGTGGGCAGCGGACGGATGGTTACTTCCCGGATGTTACCGATCCGCTCCAGGCCCGACCGGCGGTCGAGGTAGTAGCGGAACACCATGGCCGCCGCCCCGATCAGCAGCGCGGCGCCCAGCGCGACCTCGACGTTCTGCTGCGCGGCGGCACCGTTGCCGAGCAGGTGCAGCAGGTACGCGCCGACCAGGGCCATCGGCACCGAGCCGACCACCATCCAGCCGACCAGCCGCAGGTTCACCGTCCCCTTGCGCAGGTGCACGCCCGCCCCCACCGGCCGCATCACCACTGCGGCCACCAGGTCGCTGGAGATTGCCGCGGACGGTTTCACCCCGAACAGCAGGATCAGCATGGGCGTCATCAGCGCTCCCCCGCCGGCTCCGGTCAGGCCCACCAGCAGCCCGACGACCGCGCTGCCCAGGACGATGTACGGGTTGAGATTCACCAGCTCCTCTTTCTCGTCGGCGGCCCGGCTCAATTCCTAGAAAACTACCCCCAAATATAGGCATCAAGCGGGCCGCTGCCAGCCGGCTGGCCAATTCCCTGGGGTGCCGATATATAGATAATATCGACCTGTATTATAGACATTGCGTGCACGACGCCCTGTCCCGGGACGAGGTCATCCTGGGTTTCGGCTTTCCCCGCGAGCAGCGGGCCGCGCTGATCGCGGCGGAGCCAGGCCGTTTCCTGCTGCAGCGGGCCGGCGATGAGCGCTATCAGTGGATCGACGCGCGGATGGCCACGCTCAGCGTCGCGGAGATGCGCGAGTTCGTCACCGACGCGTGGTGCATGGTGGTGCCGAAGCGGCTGGCCGGGGCCTGCCTGGGCGGCAGGCCACGGCCAGCGTGAGGAGATGCGCGGGGCTTCGGTCAGCCCCGGTACGGCGGCGCCTGCTGCGGGTCGAGCTTCTCCTGGGCCGGGGCGTGCCCGTTCCGGCCCAGACGAGACCCGGCCTCCGCCTCGGGGGCTGCCGCCTGCGCGCCCGCGGCCTCGGTGTCCGCGGCCCGCACGCAGTCGTCCATGGCCTCCTCGGACACCGTGGCACCCGCCACCGACATGGCGGCCTCCGACGGCATCTCGCCGGGGGCAGGCCCGGCCGTCCCGGCCTGTGCGGCTCCCGCCGCCGGCCACTGCTTCAGCTCCACCTGCGGTATCAGCCAGCTGGCCAGGAAGGCGAGCGCGGCGATCGGCACGGCCACGAGGAACACCGTCTGGATGGACTCGGCGTAGCCAGCCACGAAGCCCGCGTGCACCGTCGCGGGCAGGTGCTTGAGCAGGGCCGGGGTGGCGTCGGCGGCGCTGAACCCCGCCGGCAGGGCGATGCCGTGCAGGTGGCTGGCCAGGTTGCCGATCAGCACGTTGGAGAAGATGGCCCCGAAGATCGCGGTGCCGAACGACCCGCCGATGGACCGGAAGAATGTGGCCCCGGAGGTGGCGACGCCCAGTTCGCTGTGCGGCACGCCGTTCTGCACGATGATGACCAGCACCTGCATGACCCCGCCGATGCCCATGCCGAGCACCAGCATGTAGGCCGCGTCCTGCCAGGTGGACGAGCCGACGCCCATCAGCGACAGCAGGTACATGCCGAGCGTGATCATGGCGGTCCCGGCGATCGGGAAGAACCGGTACTTGCCGGTCCTGCTGATGATCTGCCCTGACCCGATCGAGACCACCAGCAGCCCGGCCATCAGGGGCAGCAGGTAGACGCCGGAGAGGGTCGGCGAAATACCGCGGACGACCTGGAAGAAGGCCGGCAGGTAGGTGATCGCGCCGAACATCGCGAAGCCGACGATGAAGCCGACCAGGCTGGTCACCGAGAAGATCCGCAGCTTGAACAGGTGCAGCGGCAGCACCGGCTCCGCCGCGCGCCGCTCGACCACGACGAACAGCCCGATCAGCACGATCCCGCAGGCGCCGAGGATGTAGATGGGAGCGGACTTCCACGGGTAGGTGGTGCCGCCCAGGCTGGTCAGCAGGATCAGTGACGTCGCGGCGGCCGACAGCACCAGGGTGCCCAGGTAGTCGATGACGTGATGCACCCGGCTCAGCGCCCCGGGCACCTGGCTGGCCACTACCACGAGGGCGACGATGCCGATGGGCACGTTGATGTAGAAGATCCAGCGCCAGGTCAGGTTGTCCACGAAGACGCCGCCGAGCAGCGGCCCGATCACGCTGGCGACGCCGAACACGGCGCCGAACAGGCCCACGTAACGGCCCCGTTCCCGGGGCGAGACAATGTCGCCGACGATGGCCTGGGCGCCGACCATCAGGCCGCCACTGCCCAGGCCCTGGATCGCGCGGAACGCGATGAGCTCGAACATCGACGTGCTGATGCCGGACAGGATCGAGCCAATGATGAAGATCACGATCGCGGCCTGGAAGAAGATCTTCCGGCCGTACTGGTCGCCCAGCTTGCCCCAGAGCGGTGTGGACACCGTCGTGGCCAGCAGGTAGGCGGTGATGACCCAGGCGATGTGCGAGCCGCCCCGCAGGTCGCCCACGATGGTGGGCAGCGCCGTGGACACGATCGTCTGGTCCAGCGCGGCGAGCAGCATGCCGAGCATGAGCGCGCCGATGATGAGCAGGATGCGCCGGCGGCTCAGGCCGGGCAGCGCGTTGCCGGGCTCAACCGCGGCCGGCGGCTGCGGCCCGCGAGCGGCGGCGGGCCCGGAAGCAGTGGAAGCCATTACTTGTCATCGTCCTTTCCGGGCGCCGGGGTCGTGGTGACCTGGCGCACAGCGCAGTTCTCCGGCAGCCCGTCAGCGAGCGCACGGAAGGCCATATCGGTGAGGTGATCGAGCGGGATGGTGCCGCCGGTGGTGGCCCAGAACGTCGTGCAGACGCGGAACACCCCGGTTGCGGCGGCGGCCAGCAGCGCGGGATACGGATCCCCCTCGGCGTCGGTGCCGAGCCGCTCGGCGAGGGCGTCGGCGATGGCCCGCTCGACCAGCGCCATCTGTGCCGACTGGGCCGCCCGCAGATGCGGGTCGGCCCGTGCTTCCCTGACCCGGCGCAGCCACACGGCCGGGTCGCCGCCCAGCGCGGTGAGTTCCTCAGCCACCGCGCGGGCGTCCTCCGCCAGGACCACGCGCAGCGCGTCCAGCGCGGGTGCCCCGGGCACCTGGTGCACCAGGCCATCCCGCAGTGCCGCGATCCGGGCCGGGTCGGCGCCGAACAGTGCGGCTTCCTTGGACGGGAAGTAGTTGAAGAAGGTCCGCGGTGAGACGTCCGCCGCCGCAGCGATGTCCTCCACGGTGACCTGGCTGAACCCGCGCTGGGTGATCAGCTCGAGCGCCACCCGGCGCAACGCCCGGCGGGTCGCCTGCTTCTTGCGTTCCCGCAGGGGCATGCGGGGCTGCGGGGGAGCATGGGTCTCAGTTACGCTCATTTTGCACTCGCTACAATTTGGCAGAGCATCTAAGTTTGCGTTCCCATCAATATTACAACTAGCGCAACGGCCCCTCCGCCAGGATCATTCCCGCCCGCCCCCCGGGACTCTTGCCGCACTGCCAGGCCCGCAACCGGCCACGGCCCGACAACCAGGCAGGCACTACCGGCCGAATACCAAGCGTCATCCTCCATACGAGAGACTCCAGACATGCCCACTTCACTGCGTTGCCTGGTCACCGGCTCCTCCGGGTACATCGGCGGGCGGCTGGTGCCGGAACTGCTCGCCGCCGGGTACCGGGTCCGGTGCATGGCCCGTGACCCGGGCAAGCTGGCCGACCGGCCCTGGACCGGCGACGTGGAGATCGCCGCCGCCGACGTCACGGACGCCAGGGCGGTCCGCCGGGCGCTGCAGGACGTGGAGGTGGCCTACTACCTGATCCACTCGCTCGGCACCGGCGCCTCGTTCGAGCAGCGTGACCGGGACGCGGCCCGGCTGTTCGGCCAGGCGGCGGCGGACGCGGGCGTGCGGCGCATCGTCTACCTGGGCGGCATCGTCTCCGGCCCGCCCGCCGAGTTGTCCCCGCACCTGCGCTCGCGGGGCGAGGTGGGCGACATCCTGCTGCGCAGCGGGGTGCCGACGGCGGCACTGCAGGCCGCCGTCATCCTCGGCAGCGGCTCCGCGTCCTTCGAGATGCTGCGCTACCTCACCGAGCGACTGCCGGTCATGGTGACCCCGAAATGGGTGGAGACCCGCATCCAGCCCATCTCCGTCCGCGACGTGCTCCGCTACCTGGTGGGCTGCGCGGGGCTGCCGGCCGAGGTGAACCGCCGGTTCGACATCGGCGGTCCCGACGTGCTCACCTACGCGGACATGATGCGCCGCTACGCCGCGGCAGCCGGGCTGCCGCCGCGGGTGCTGGTCCCGGTGCCGCTGCTGACCCCGCGGCTGTCCTCGCTGTGGGTCGGGCTGGTCACACCGGTCCCGGCCGGCCTGGCCATGCCGCTCGTGGAATCGCTGCGTAACGAGGTCGTCTGCGCCGAGCACGACATCGCCCGCTATGTGCCCGACCCGCCGGACGGCCTGATGCCGGTCGAGGAGGCCATCAGCCTGGCGCTGCGGCACACCCGGGAGGGTGACGTGTCCACCCGGTGGTCCTCGGCGGGCACGCCGGGCGCGCCGAGCGACCCGCTGCCCAGCGACCCGTCCTGGGCGGGCGGCTCCCTGTACGTGGATGAGCGCAGCAGCGTCGTGGCGGCCGAGCCGGCCACGCTGTGGCGGGTCATCGAGGGCATCGGCGGGGAGACCGGCTGGTACTCCTTCCCGCTGGCCTGGGCGGCGCGCGGGCTGATGGACCGGCTGGCCGGCGGGGTGGGCCTGCGCCGGGGCCGCCGCGACCCGCGGCACCTGCTGGTCGGGGACGCGCTGGACTTCTGGCGGGTGGAGGCGATCACCCCCGGATCACTGCTGCGGCTGCGCGCGGAGATGAAGCTGCCCGGGCTGGCCTGGCTGGAGCTGTCCGCGGGCCGGGACGGCGACGGCCGGACGGTCTACCGGCAGCGGGCCATATTCCAGCCGCGCGGGCTGGCCGGCCACGCCTACTGGCGGTCCATCTCCCCGTTCCACGGCATCGTGTTCGGCGGCATGGTGCGGAACATCACCGCGGCGGCGGAACGGGCCGGGCGCACCGGCCAGGCGGCCGGCGCGCCAGCCACAGCGCCGCGCTGAGCGCCCGCGGGTACGGCACGCTGGGCGGGACGGGGTGCGGATGTCCCGTCCCGCCCAGCGGCCCGGGCCGACGCCCGTGCCTGTCCATCACCGGGCGCCGGCTCTCTCACCGGCGGTGTCAGACCGTACTGCGCCCCCGCCGGGTGAGAGCGTCCACGGTGACCGCCGCGACGAGGACCAGGGCGGTCCACATGAGCTGCGCGGAGGCGGTCAGGCCAAGGAGCTGGAGGCCGTTGGCGATAACGCCCACGACCAGCCCGCCGAGCACCGCGTCCAGCATCTTCCCCCGGCCGCCGAACAGGCTGGTGCCGCCGATGACCGCCGCCGCCACCGCGTTCAGCACGTTCTGACCGCCGTTGACCCCGCTGGAGATCGACCCCAGGTAAGAGGAGTAGATGATGCCGGTGATGCCGGCGGTCAGGCCGCACAGAGCGAACGCCAGCACCCGGATCCGGTTGGTGTTGACGCCGGCCCGGCGGGCCGCCTCGGTATTCCCGCCGATGGCGTAGATGTAGCGGCCGAACCGGGTCCGGCCGAGCAGCGTGGTGTAGATCACCAGGACGCCCAGCACGACCAGTACGACCCAGGGCAGCCCGCGCACGGCCAGCAGCAGCGTGCCGCGGTTGGTGTTGCCGACCAGGACCACCACGACACGGGCCACCGCCATCGCGCCGATCTTGAGCACGGTGATGGACTGCGGCGGGGACACCAGCCCGTTGACCCGGCGCCGCCGGTCCCGCAGGAACATCATCGCCCCGGCCAGCGCCACCAGCACGATCATGACGATCCAGCTGGCCACTGGGCTGAGGTAACCCGCCTCGATATCGTTGAGGACGTTGTTGTTCAGCCGGATGACCCCGCCGTTCCCGATGGCCCCGGCGGCGTCGATCAGGAACAGCCGCGCCCCGGACAGGAAGAGGTAGCCGGCCAGCGTGACCACGAACGAGGGCAACCGCAGCCGGGTGATGATGATGCCCTGGACGGCCCCGTAGGCGCCGGTGGCCGCGAACGTGACCACGATGGCCAGCCACCAGGGGTAACCCTTGGCCACCATTAACAGGCCAATGACCGCCCCGCACGCCGCGGTGTACCCGGCCGCCAGGTCGATCTCGCCGAGCAGCAGCACGAACACCTCGGCCATGCCCAGGGTGAGCCGGCCTGCAGAACATCTCGACCGGCTATCAGTGCGGCACCGGTCACCTTGTCCTGCTCCCCGCCGCGGGCGGAGACCACGATGATGGCGACGGGCGAGCGTTCCCGGATGAGCTGGCACAGCTCGAACCCGTCCACCTCGGGGAGCATCAGGTCCAGCAGGACGATGTCCGGATCCTCGGTCTCCAGCAGGTTCAGCGCCCGCAGCCCGTCCAGCGAGACCACCGTGTCGAAGCCGCGGATGGCCAGGTTCGACCGGATCAGGTCGACGATGTTCGGATCGTCCTCGACCACCAGGGCGCGGGTGGTGGACGCCGCCTCAACCATCGGCGACGGCCTCCAGCGCGGCGGTGCTCGCCGCGGAGAGAGCGGTGTTCTCCACTGGCAGCCGGATGCGGAACCGGGTACCGCGTGGTGGCTGGTCCAGCTCGATCTGGCCGCCGTGCGCGGCGACGATGGCACGGGCGATGGACAAGCCGAGGCCGGACCCGGACCCCGGTGACCGGCCCCGCCGCATCGGCTCGAACGGGGTGGCGGCCACGTCGGGCGGCATCCCGACGCCGTCGTCGGCCACCGTGACCAGCACCGTGTACGCGCTGGCCCGCTGCGCGGTGACCGTCACCCGGGTGCTGGCCGGGTTGTGGCCGGTCGCGTTGGCCAGCAGGTTCACGAAGACCTGCTCCAGCCGGTCATGATCGGCCCAGACGGGCGGCAGATCGGTCGCGCAGCGCACCTCCACGCGCAGCGCGCTGGCCGGCGGCAGGCACGCCACGGCGGCTTCCAGGACCAGCGGGATGTCGCACCAGTCAGGCTGCAGTTGCATGATCCCCGACTCGATGGCGGAGAACCGGAGCAGGTCATCGACCAGGCGGCTGAGCCGGGAGGACTCCGCGGCGATCGTGGTCAGGAACCGGTGCTGCGATGCGGCGTCCCAGGTCACGTCGGGCTGCAGCAGGCTGGATGCGTAGCCCTTGATCGCGGTCAGCGGGGTGCGCAGCTCGTGGCTCAGCCGGGACAGGAATCCCCGCTGCAGTTCCCCGGACCGGCGCAGCGCCGTGGTCTCCTGGATGGCGGACCACGCCGCCTCCCGCTCCAGCGCGAGCCGTAGCGAATGCGCGGCATCCGCCAGCAGCGCCGCGGAATCGGCCGGCGGCGGCGCGTCGTGCCAGCGCGCCACCAGCGCGGTGCGCCCGCCCGGCGCCGCGAAAGCCACCGACAGCAGATGCTCGCCCCCGGCGTCGCTGCCGGGCACTGGCATCCCGTCCTGGCCCAAGCCGAGGACGGCCTCGGCGGCGCGGAGCGCGGCCGGGGTCCCGGCCGCTTGCCCCACGGGGCCGGCGGCGGCCCGGCACCCGGGCGGGCCCTCTGGCTCGCCGACCGCCAGCACCACCTCGTCCGCTTCCAGGCCGCGGCGCAGTGCCTGGAGGGCCAGGAACAGGCCGTCGGCCACCGGCAGCGGCCCAGCCAGCGTCTGCAGCATCTCCCGGATCGTCTCCAGGACCCGGTTCCGCGCCGTCACCTCGTCCAGCAGCTGGTCCCGCTCGACCGCGCCGGCCGCGTAGCCGGCGTACAAGGTGGCCAGGTCCAGGTCGTCCCGCCGCGGCTTGCCCGCGGTGGCGCGGAACACGGTGATGACCCCGAGCAAGCCGCCGGGGCCCAGCACCGGGACAGACCAGGAACTGGCCACCTTGGCCGACCTGGCCAGGCCGGCGAACGGCGCCCAGGCCGTGCCCGCCTGCACGTTGTCCTCGATGACCGGGCACTCGGCCGCCGCCGCCAGGCCGACGGGGCCGCCCGCCGGGCCGCGGGGCAGCCGGGCCCACGCGGCCAGCAGCGGCGGCTGCAGGCCCAGCGACGCGGCGCAGACCAGCGAGGAATCCGGAGCGGCCAGGTGGATGCACAGCCGCTCGCTGCCCAGCGCCGCGCCCAGCGCGGACAGGATCAGCGACAGGCTGCTGGACGGGTCGGCCGAGACCAGCCGGTCGGTAAGCCCGTGCAGCCGGGTCAGCTGGCGGCGGGCCGAGGAGTCCACCTCCTGGCCGGACAGCAGCGCCACCACGTCCCCGGGGTGCACCTCGCTGGGCGTGACATCGGCGATGAGCCGGCCGTGCCGCAGCACCGCGATGCGGTCTGCCAGCCGGAACATCTGGCTGATGTCGTGGCAGGCCAGCACGACGGTGGTGCCCTGCTCGCGGACCCGGGCGATCAGCTCCTCGACCAGAGCGGATTCCTGCACGCCCAGCGCGGCGGTCGGCTCGTCCAGCAGCAGCAGCCGGGGCTGCTGCGCCATCGCCCGGGCCACGGCAACCAGCTGGCGCTGGCCGCCGGACAGCGAGCGCACGGAGCGGCCTGGATCCCGCAGTGGCACGCCCAGCCGGCTGAACAGCCGCGCGGCGTCTTTGCGCATCCGGACCTCGGAGAACACCTGGCGCCGCTGCTCCCGGCCGAGCAGGACGTTCGAGGCCACGTCAAGGTTGTCGCACAGTGCCAGGTCCTGCCAGACCACCTCGATGCCCCGCCGCTTGGCGCTGATCGGGTCGGGCGGGACCGGGCGGCCGTCCAGCGCGACCACCCCGGACGTGGGCGCGATGTCCCCGGCGATGCAGCGGACCAGGGTGCTCTTGCCCGCGCCGTTCTCACCCGCCAGGGCGACCAGCTCACCGGGCCGGACGCTCAGGTCCACGCCGTGCAGGGCGGTCAGCGGCCCGAACCGGGCCCCCAGCCCGGAGACCGTCAGCTCAGCCGCGGGGGCCTCCCCGGCGTAGCTGGCGGCAGCGGTCATGTGTCACATTCTGGACGTAAGGGCCGCTGCGCACCAACTGAGCGTCCAGGAACGTGCTGGCTGGCAGGTTCCGGGCCGCGCCCGCCGGGCGGCGGGCCAGGCTGGCGGCGGTGCGGGTTGACTCCGTACCGGGGTACGGCTGTTAACGTCCGGGCATGGCTGGACTGACGATCGGCAGGTTCGCCGAAGCCGGCGGGGTCGGCGTGGAGACCGTGCGGTTCTACCAGCGGCGCGGGCTGCTGCCGGCGCCCCGGCGGGGCGGATCGGGCTTCCGCGAGTACTCCGAGGACGACCAGTGGCGGCTGGCCTTCATCCGCCGGGCCCGGCGCCTCGGGTTCAGCCTGGCCGAGATCGGCGACCTGCTGGGGCCGGCCCAGGCCCGGTCCACCGGGGAGATCGTGGCCGCCGCCGGGCGCAAGCTGGCCGACGTCGCCGAGCAGATCACTGAGCTCGGGCAGCTGCAGTGCCGGCTCCGCCGCCTGGTGCATGTCTGCGAGTCCGGCAGCGCCGACGACTGCCTGGCGCTGCACGTCGCGGAGCCCGGATACGGGACGGCCAGCCCGGACGGCCCGGACATAGTGGCAGGACGGAAACCATGAGCGCCGAGCAGCTGACCGTGGCCACCGCGGTCACCGACGACAGTTTCGACGCGGTGGTGCTCGGCAGCCCGCGCCCGGTCATCGTCGAGTACTGGGCGCGCTGGTGCGGCCCGTGCCGCCAGCTCGGCCCGGTACTGAACGCCATCGCGGCCGACCACGCCGGGCAGGTCGACCTGGTCACCGTGGACACCGACGAGAACTGGCGGACCACGGCGCGGTACGGGGTGCTGCATGTGCCCACCGTGCACGTGTTCACCGGCGGCGAGCTCGTCCGGCAAGTCGTCGGGGCGAGGTCGAAGTCGGCGCTGCTGCGCGGATTCGACGGCATTCTCTAGCCAGGGCGCCGCAGCTGGCCGCGTGCGGCGGCCGGCCGCGGTGCGGGGCCAGCCGGCGCGGCGCGGCTTGCCCGCCCGGACCGTGAGCCGGCAGGGTGGGCGCATGATTGAGGCGGTCGTGTTCGACCTGGACGGCGTGCTCGTCGACTCCGAGCCGGTCTGGGAGGAGGTGCGCCACCAGTTGGTGGCCGAGCACGGCGGCCACTGGCCAGCGGACGCGCAGCAGCGGCTGATGGGCATGAGCACAGCCGAATGGGCCCGGTACCTGACCGCGGAACTCGGGGTCCGGCTGCCGCCCGAGCAGGCCGCCACGGTGGTCATCGAGCGGATGGCGGCCCGGTACTCCGGCCGGCTCTCGCTGCTGCCGGGCGCGGCAGACGCGGTCCGCGCCCTGGCCGCGCAGTGGCCGCTGGGGCTGGCCAGTTCTTCGCCGCCGTCGCTCATCGCCGCCGTGCTCGATGCCTCGTCGCTGCGCGGCTGCTTCCGGGCCGCCATGTCCACCGAGCAGGTCCCCGCGGGCAAGCCGGCCCCGGACATCTACCTCGCGGTGGCGGCCGCGCTCGGCTGCCCGCCCGGCCGGTGCGCCGCGGTCGAGGATTCCGCCAACGGCCTGCGCTCGGCCGCGGCCGCGGGCCTGCGGGTGATCGCCGTCCCGCGCCCGGAGTACCCGCCTGGCCCGGCGGCGCTGGCGTCCGCTGCCCGGGTGCTCGGTAGCCTGGCCGAGCTCACCCCGGACACGGTCCGCGCACTCGCCGGCTGACCGGCCGACAGGAGGAAACCCGGTGCCGTCCCGCTACAGCGCCCTGTCCCACCTGGAGTGCTCCGGGTGCGCGGCGCGCTATGACGCCGATCGCCTCCAGGGCACCTGCGGCTGCGGGGCGCCACTGCTCGCCCGCTACGACCTGGGCCGGGTCCGTGGCCAGGTCAGCCCCGCGGACCTGGCCACGCGCCCGCCGGACCTGTGGCGCTACCACGAGGTGCTGCCGGTCACCGGTCCCGCGCAGGTGGTCAGCCTGGGTGAGGGCATGACGCCGCTGCTCCCGGTGCCCCGGCTGGGCCGGGTCCTCGGCGTGCCCCGGCTGCTGATGAAGGACGAGAGCCTCATCCCCACCGGGACGTTCAAGGCCCGCGGGGCCGCCGTCGGCGTGTCCCGGGCGGCCGAACTGGGCGCGGCCGGGGTGGCCATGCCCACCAACGGCAACGCGGGCGCGGCCTGGGCCGCCTACGCCGCGCGGGCCGGGCTGGCCAGCCTCATCGTGCTGCCCTCGGCCGCGCCCGCGATCAACCGGGCCGAGTGCGCCGTGGCGGGCGCGGAGCTGTACCTGGTGGACGGGCTCATCGGGGACGCCGCCGCGATCGTGGCCGCGGCGCTGCCCGGCCGTCCCGGGTACGCCGACGTGGCCACCCTCCGCGAGCCCTACCGGCTGGAGGGCAAGAAGACGATGGGGTACGAGATCGCGGAGCAGCTCGGCTGGCGGCTGCCCGATGTCATCGTCTACCCGACCGGCGGCGGGGTGGGCATCATCGGCATTCACAAGGCGCTGGACGAGATGCGGGAGCTGGGCTGGGTGACCGGCCCCCCGCCCCGGCTGGTCGCGGTGCAGGCCAGCGGGTGCGCGCCCATCGTGGCGGCCTTCGCCAGCGGGGCAGACCACAGCGCGCCCTGGCCGGAGGCTGCGGCGCGCACCGTGGCGTTCGGTATCACGGTGCCGCGGGCGCTCGGCGATTTCCTGGTGCTGCGGGCGGTACGCGAGACGGGCGGGACCGCGGTGGCCGTCGATGACCCGGACCTGCTCGCGGCCCAGCGCGACGTGGCCGGGCACGAAGGCAGCTTCATCTGCCCTGAGGGTGCGGCCTGCGTCGCCGCGGTCGGCCAGTTGCGCGAGGCCGGCTGGCTGTCGGCCCGGGACGAGGTGGTCGTGCTCAACACCGGGACGGGCCTGAAGTACCCCGGCACCGTACCGGTGCACGCCCCGGTGCTGGCCCCGGGGGAGCGCCTTCCCGCCCGGTGAGTCCCGGGTGGCCGATTCCGGCCGGCAGGTGTGCGCGGGCGTGTCGCGGGCACCTGACAGCCCTGGGCCCGGCCGGCCCCGGCGGGCCGGGGTGGCCGGGCCGTGCCCCGGGGCGCGCGCCGCGCTCCGCGGATGACAGGAGGTAACTGGCCATGACCTTCGGAGGCAGCATCGCGCTCATCGTGATCGGCGCGATCCTACGATTCGCCATCAGCTATTCCCCCGCCTACGTCAACCTGCGGCTCCTCGGCCTGATCGTGATGATCGGCGGTGTCATCGGGCTGATCATCTCGCTCGCCTTCATGACCGCCCGCCGGCGCCGCCCGGTGGACGGTGCGGCCACCGAGATCTACCAGGAGCGCCGGTACCACGAGCCGCAGGGCCGCTACCAGGACCCGCCGCTCTGATCGCAGCCCCAGCCGTCTGCGCCCCAGCCGTCTGCGCCCCAGCCGCCCCCGTCCTGACCCGGCGGCCCGGCCGCGCGACCGCTGGCCGGGTGAATGCGCAGCTACCGGGCCTGGGCGGGTCCGCCGCCGTTGCATAGAATCAAGATCGACAGTGCAGCTCAGCGGCCCGCGCCCCGGGCACGGCCGCTGCGGTGACCGGCCGGGCAGGGGGACCGCTGGCCCGGCTGTCGCGGCCCGGGGGACTGGGAGAAGAGCATGGCGCGTTCGATCTGGTCGGGATTCCTCAGCTTTGGCCTGGTGAATGTCCCGGTCGGGCTGTACCCGGCCACAGCTGACCAGACCATCCACTTCAACCAGCTGCACAAGGGCACCTCGCACCGGATCCGGTACAAGAAAGTCGACGAGGTGACCGGGGAGGAAGTGGCCAACCCGGACATCGTCAACGGGTACGACCTCGGCGGCGGGGAGTACGTCGTGGTCACCCGCGACGAGCTGAAGGAGATCGCGCCTGGGAAGTCGGAAACCATCGAGATCAGCGATTTCGTGGACCTGGCCGAGATCGACCCGGTGCACTACCGGCAGACCTACTACCTGGCCCCGCGGGGCAAGGGCGCGGACCGGGCGTACGCCCTGCTGCGCCAGGCCATGGACGAGGCCGGCAAGGTGGGCATCGCCACCATGGTGCTGCGCGACAAGGAGCACCTGGTCGCGGTGCGGCCGGGTGCCGACGTGCTGATCATGGAGACGATGTACTTCGAGGACGAGATCCGCAGGCCCAGCGAGGAACTCGACACCCTGCCCCAGGACGTGAGCATCCGGGACCGGGAACTCGATATCGCCAAGAGGCTCGTCAACTCGCTCACGGTCCAGTGGTCCCCGGAGGAGTACCACAACACCTACCGGGACCGGGTGATGGAGCTCATCGAGCGCAAGCGGGAGGGCAAGTCGGTCGTGTTCGAGGAGGAGCGGCCCAAGTCGAACGTGATCGACCTGATGGCCGCGCTGGAAGCCTCGGTCGCGTCGATGGGCGGCCAGGACAAGGGCCGCGAGGCCGCCCCCGCGCCGCCGGCCCCCGGCGCGCGGGGGGCAGCGGCGCCGCGGGAAGCCACGGCCGGGGCGGAGGACCTGGCCAGTTTGAGCAAGGCCGACCTGGTCAGCCGGGCTGCCGATATGGGCATCGCCGGCCGGTCGAAGATGTCCAAGCCCGAGCTGATCGACGCGATCACGGCCGCGACCGCGCCGAAGCGCCGCCCTCGGAGGATTTCCTAGCAATCTTCCCCCGGCCGGCCTGTCGCCCGGACGGCTGTCGGCCCCCGGTGATAGAGCTGACTCGGGAGGGAGGCACGATGCCCGAGCCAGCTCAGATCACCAATGAGTGCCCCGACTGCCGCGAGGACCTGGAGCACTGCCACGGCACCGCGATCGTGCACGTGGACGGCCTGGCGGACTGCTCGGATGACCCCGGCTGCCCGGCTGCCTGCCCCGCTGCACCTGTTCGTGATCTCCTGCGCGGAGGTGGCCTGCGACTGCCTGCCGGACACCGTCCCGGCCGCCGCGCAGGCCCGGGCCTCCTGACCAGGGTTACCGGGCCAGGGTTACCGGGCCAGGGCGCAGGCCCGCATGGCCTTCCGGTAGGCGACGGCCACCGCGTCGAACTTGAGGTGCAGTTCCGCGGCCAGGTCGAAGGGCACCCGTTCCGGCCGCTGTGATTCCACCACGACCTGGTCCTGGCCGAAGATCGTGTCCTCGAAGTCCTGCAGCACCCGGCCCGGCTGGTCGGTGTTGTAGTTCCGGCCGATCACCACGTAACCGGCGCAGTGCCCGCCGTCCACCGGCTGGGCGGCGAAGAAGTACACCATGCCACGCTCGCCGCCCCAGCCCAGCCGCAGCGCGATCGTGTAGGGCAGGTGCAGCTCGTAGCGGCTGGTCCGGTCCGGCGGCCCGGCCTGCTCGTTGCCGAACACCGGGAAGTCCTCGCTGTTCGCCGCCTCCGGCCGGGTGATCGTGTAGTGCAGCACATGCCCGTCGGTGCGCACCTCGTGGCGCGGCACCACCGGCCGGTCCGGGTCGCCCAGCAGCCCCGGGTGCACCCACGGGAAATGGCCCAGGTCGGTGAAGTTCTCTACCTGGCGCCCCGCGTCGCAGGCCCACCGGTAGGGCCCGGCGGTGAGCACCGCCCACTGCCCGTTTTCCAGTTCCGGCACTTCGGGCAGCGGCCAGCGGGGCTCGTCCACGGCCACCCAGACCAGTCCGTACCGTTCCTGGCAGCGGAAGGCAGGAACCCGCGCCTTGGCGGGCACCCGGGCCGGGTCAGCCAGCTGCGGGATGGCCGCGCAGCGGCCGTCGGCGCGGTAGCGCCAGCCATGGTAGGGGCAGACCAGTTCGTCGCCGCTGACCCAGCCGAGCGACAGCGCGGTGCCCCGGTGCACGCACAGGTCCAGGTTGGCCCGGGGCCCGCCGTCCGCGCCGCGCCAGAGTACGAGTGGCTCGCCCAGCAGGTCAGCGTGCTGCGGCCGGTCCTCCAGCCCGGCCGCGAACGCCACCGGATGCCAGCAGGCGCGCAGCGCCGACAGGTCCGCGAAAGTCCCTGGCGAGGTCACGGCACGCTCTTCCGCATGCGGGAGTGATGCCCGGATATGTCTGGGCTACGCGCTCAGGGCACCGCGGAGGCCTGCGGCACGGGCGTGAGCGCGGTGTGGTGGCCCTGGAACAGGAGCGAGGAGATCTGGGTCAGGGCGTTCGTGCCGTAGCTGAAGCCGGCGTTGCCGTTCTCGCCGAAGCTGCCCATGTCGTACATGATCGCCAGGGTGTAGCGCTCGCCCGGGCCGGCGAACCCGACCGTGTTCGTGTACCAGACGCCGTAGCCGTTCGGGTCCTGCTCCCAGCCGTCCTTGTTGCCCGGCTGGTTCCCCGGCCCGGCACCCCAGACGCCCCACTGCTGGTCGATCCCGCTCACGTGCCGGAGCCGGAAGACCAGGTAGCTGCGGGTGCTGGGCGAGGCGCTGCCGAGCACGTAGTTCATCAGGTTGTCCAGGTCCTGGGCGGTGGTGTCCACGTTGCCCCAGTACGCGGAGTTGGTGAACTGGGTGCTGTTCATCCCGAAGGCCCGGATCCGGCTCATGAAGCTGGCGTCCTCGTAGGCGAACCAGAGGCCGTCCGCGTCGTTGTCGTTGCTGGTGAACAGGGCCTGGAACATCTCGTCCTGAGCCGCGGTGCTCAGCGTGACGCCGCGCTGCAGGATGTCGGTCACCATGGCCAGCTTGATCGTCGACGCCGCCGGGTACAGCGTGGTGGCGTTGCCCCACTCCCAGGTCGCCCCGGTGACGCGGTCGTGCAGCACCAGGCCGAGGGAGCCCGGCAGGGTCTGCAGGTACTGCCGGGCCAGCCGGATCTGCTCCCGCATGGTGCAGGAGAACCCGGGGGCGACCTTCGCCGGGCAGGCCGTCGGCGACGGTGAGGGGGACGGGGACGCGCTGGGGCCCGGCGAGGACGAGGTCCGGTCGCCGGCCGGCGACTGGGACACGGTCTTCGAGCTCGCCGGGGTGAACACGCCGCAGCCAGCCAGGCCGGACATCACCGTGAGCAGGCATGCCACTACGCGGAGGCGCAGGGAATGGCACGCGCTACTGGCGGGAGAAGGCATGCCCGACAGGATACGAGCGATCGGCCGGTGACGTGGAATCGTCGCTGCCCGCGCGGTCCTGTTGCCGATTCTTGATGCCGCTGCCCGGCGCGGCCTGCCGTGCTCAGGCCGGGTGCTCCTGGCCGTCGCCCGCCCACTCGGTGTGGAAGGCGCCGTCGGAGTCCACGCGGTGGTAGGTGTGCGCGCCGAAGTTGTCCCGCAGCCCCTGGATCAGGGCGGCGGGCAGCCGGTCCCGGCGCAGCCCGTCGTAGTAGGCGAGCGAGGAGGAGAAGGCGGGCGAGGGGATGCCTGCCCGCGCGGCCTGGGCGACCACCCGGCGCCAGCTGTCCACTCCGTCCCGTGCCGCCGCGACGAAGTACGGCGCGACCAGCAGGCTGGGCAGTTCGGCGTTCTCGTCGTAGGCCTCCCGGATCCGGTTCAGGAACCGGGCCCGGATGATGCAGCCGCCGCGCCAGATCGTTGCCATCATGCCCCGGTCGATGCCCCAGTCATACTCCGCGCTGCCCGCGCCGATGTGGTCGAAGCCCTGGGCGTAGCCGACCACCTTGGAGGCGAACAGCGCGCGGCGGACGTCCTCCACGAACGCGTCGGCGTCGCTGATCTGGGGCGACACCGCGGTGCCGAACGCTTTCCGGGCCGCTTCGCGCTGGTCGGCGTGGCCGGACAGGGCCCGGGCGAACGTCGCCTCGGCGATGCCGGTGATCGGGATGCCCAGGTCGAGCGCGTTCTGCACGGTCCACCGGCCGGTGCCCTTCTGCTCGGCCTGGTCGAGCACGACGTCCACGAACGGCTTCCCGGTTTCCGGGTCCGTGTGCGCGAGCACCTGCGCGGTGATCTGGATCAGGAACGAGTCCAGGTCCCCCTCGTTCCAGGTGCGGAAGATGTCCGCGATCTCGGCCGGGGAGGCCCCCAGGCCCGCGCGCAGCAGGTCGTAGGCCTCGGCGATGAGCTGCATGTCGGCGTACTCGATGCCGTTGTGGACCATCTTCACGAAGTGACCGGCGCCGTCCGGGCCCACATGCGTGCAGCACGGCGTGCCATCCACCTGCGCGGCGATCGACTCGAAGATCGGTCCAAGCTTCTGATAGGACTCCTTGGACCCGCCGGGCATGATGCTCGGCCCGTTCAGCGCCCCCTCCTCGCCGCCCGAGACGCCGCAGCCGACGAAGTGCAGGCCGTGGTCGCGCAGCGCGGCCTCGCGCCGCCGGGTATCCATGAAGTGCGCGTTGCCGCAGTCGATGACGATGTCGCCCTGGTCCAGCAGCGGGACCAGTTCGTTGATCACGGCGTCGGTGGCCTCGCCCGCCTTGACCATGACGATGATGGCCCGCGGCCGGCTGAGGCTGGCCACGAACTCCGCCATCGAGTCGGCCGGCAGGAACGTGCCCTCATCGCCGTGCTCCTTGACCAGGCTGTGGGTCCGCTCCGGCGAGCGGTTGTGCAGCGCCACCAGGTAGCCGTGGCGGGCCAGGTTCCGGGCCAGGTTCCGGCCCATCACCGCCAGTCCCGTCACGCCGATGTCTGCGCCGCCCGCCTGAGTCATGCTGCCCTCCGTCGCCAGTCGTGCCGTCCTTCGCGAGCGTAACCCGCCGGCAGGCCCGGCCAGCCGGGCGGTCCGGGCTGCCGTGTCCGTAACCACGGTTCAGGCCGGCCCGGCGGCGGGCGGGGGCCGCACTCCGCGCGGGTTCCCGTCCCCCAGGTTGGGGTGGCCCCGGCTCCGTCGGCGACAATGCCGGGGATGGAGACCCCGCCGACCGCCCATCGGCTGGCCGCCCGGCCGCCGTTCCGCGCCGACCCCGCCCAGGGCCGGCTGTTCCGGGCGTCCCGGGTGGTGCGGAGCACCGACGTGACCCCCGGTGGCCGGGCTCCGGTTCGACGCGCTCGCCCGGAACCTGCAGCAGGCCGCCGAGGACGACCTCGCCGACGCCCGCTGGGCCGGGCCGTACACCTGGCTGGCGCGCCGCACCGCGGTGGCCGTCCGCGGCTACCCCGCGCATGGCGAGCGGGTCACGCTGCGCACCTTCTGCTCGGGGACTGGGCCCCGCTGGGCGGAACGCACCACCACCGTGGCCGGCCCGGCCGGGGACCTGATGCAGGCCACCGCGGTCTAGGCCGCGGTTGACCCGGCGGAGGGCGGCCCGGTCCCCTCGGGGAGGCCTTCCAGGAGCGCTACGGCCCCGCGGCCGGCGGCCGCCGCGTCTCAGCGCGGCTGTCCCATCCCGGGCCGCCGGCGGCCGCGGTGGTCCGCCCGTGGCCGCTGCGCAGCGCGGACTTCGACACCGCCGGTCACGTCAACAACAGCATTCACTGGGCCGCGGTGGAGGACGTCCTGCCCGGCCTGGGCTGGCTGCCGGCCTGCGCAGAGATCGAGTATCACCGGCCCATCCTTCCCGGGGACGAGCCGCTGCTGGTGTCCGAGCCAGGGCCGGACCAGCTGTCGGTGTGGCTGTGCAGCGGCGGCGGCCCGCGGCGGCTCGCCTCGGCCGTGCTGCGCCCGGCCGGCGGCCGGCCGGAGCCCCCACGGGCGGGTCCTGCGGCGTCCGGCGCGGTCAGCCGCCGCCCACCCGCTGGATGACCAGCGCAACCGCGGCGAACTGGGCCGCGAAGGCGAGGATGGTGCAGGCGTGGAAGACCTCGTGAAAGCCGAACCAGCCTGGATAGGGGTCAGGACGGCGCAGGGCATACACCACCCCGCCCAGGCTGTACAGGACGCCGCCTGCCAGCACGAGCCCCAGGGCCGCTGCTCCCGCGCCGCGGGCCAGCTGGGGCAGCACCGCGAGGGCGACCCAGCCCAGGCCGATGTACAGCGAGGTGTAGAGCCAGCGTGGCGCGCTGAGCCAGGCGACCCGGAACACGACGCCGGCGGCGGCCCCGGCCCAGACCACCGTGAGCAGCGCGACCCGGACGTTGCCGTGCAGGGTGAGCAGGGCGATCGGCGTGTAGGTCCCCGCGATGATCAGGTAGATGTTCGCGTGATCGCAGCGGTGCAGCACGGCCCGCACCCGGGGTGAGAGGCGCGCCCGGTGGTAGACCGCGGATACGCCGAACAGCAGCACGGAGGTGGCTACGTAGATTCCCGCCGCCAGCCTGGCCAGCGGGGTCGGGGCGGTCCCGATGAGCACGGCTCCGGCCACGGCCGCCACCGGTAGTGCCACGGCGTGCAGTGCGCCGCGCAGTCGCGGCACCTGGTTGCCGCCGGTCTGGTGCATGTGGTGCTGGCCGGCCTGGCGCACCTGCTCGTGACTGGCGGCGGGCTGTGCCATCCCGCGCTTCCCCTCGGCTGGCTGAATGTTACTGACTAGTAGCCTACTGCGCTCTAGACTGGGAGGGGCGAGCCGCTCGTGCCACGGCGCGGCGGCTCCGAGGGTCGGAGGCGGCCGATGGCAATCAGTCCCAGCCTGATCCAGGCACACAGCGCCACAGCCGCAGCCGCGTTCACGGTCGTGGATGCGGTCGTGATCTTCGTGGTCGTCCTCGTGGTCTTCGGCGTGATCGTGGCCGTCGTCGGGCGGCGTACGCAGCGGCTGGCCTTCCATCCCCGGCTGCGCACCAGGCACAGCCGGCGGATCCAGCGCGCGGCCGAGCAGGACGTCGAGACCATCGAGCGGGATGCCGGCCGGTACAGGCCGGAAGTCCCCCGGACCCGGGACGACGACCGGTGAAGCGCGCCATCCGTGGGCCTGAGCGCCGCCGGGGTCCGCACGGCGACGTTGGGGCGGGGTCAGGTCCGGGGGCGGGGTTAGGTCCGGGGGCGGGGTTTAGTTCCGGGGCCGGTTCAGGTCCGGGAGCCGGGCTGGCCGGGCTGGGTGGGCAGGCGGCGGCGCCAGGCCAGCCAGGCGGCGCCGCCCAGCAGGATCAGGCTGCCCGCCACGATGCCGCCGATGGCGGCGCCACCCGGCCCGCCGCCCGGGCCGCCGTTCGCGGCCGCGCCGGGCCGGGTGGCGGACGGGGCCACGCTGGCCAGCGGGGCGGCCGCCGCGCCGCCGCGCCCTGGCCCGCTGCGGAAGGCGGTGACCCGGTCCGCCGAGGTGGCGAGCAGCAGGCCATCGGCCGCGCTGGGGGTGGTGAAGTGGTTGGCCGGGGGACCCACCGAGACTCGCTGGCGGACCTGGCCGGTGGCCGGGTCCAGGCCGTACAGCATGCCGCTGCGGTCAATCGTCCAGACCAGCCCGCCCGCGACGATGGGCGGCTCACCGCCGGCCTGGGAACTCCACAGCAGCCGCACCGACGGCGGCGACTGGGTGACCCGGACCGCCACGATGCCGCTCAGGCAGGGCAGGTAGACGGTGCGGCCGGTCACCGCGAATCCGCCGTCGATGTCAGCCTGGCACGCGCCGGGCAGGATCGCCTGCTGGCCGCCGATGCCGCCCAGGTGCGCGCCGTTGAGCAGGTACACCTTGTGCTGCTTGCCGGCCGCCACGACCTGGCCGTCGCCCAGCAGCGCCGGCTCGGTGGACATGTCCTGGTCGGTGGCGTTGTCCGAGGGCCAGGTATCCGGGGCGAAGAAATGCAGCAGCCGCATCCCGGGGGAAAGTTCCAGCACTGAGTCGCTGTAATCGTAGCCGCGGGACTTCTTCTGCACCGAGCCGTTGCCTGCGGTGACCCAGAGGTGCCCGCGGCTGTCCACGGCGGGCGCGCCACCGCCCATCCAGACCGCGCCCTGGGCCTGGCCACGCGCGGCGTCCACGGTGAAAACGGCGGGCTGGCCGCCCGCCTCGGGGACGGAGACCACGCGACCCCGGTAGGGCGGGCAGTCCCCGTCGTTGCCGCCGAAGCCGAACACGACCCGGCCGCCGGCCAGGGTCAGCCCGGTCCGCTGCAGCAGTCCCGCCGGATCGGCGCCGGCCGGGTCCACGTCCTGCCTCACCCGTACCTCGCCGGTCCGGGTGGACAGCCCAATCAGCACGTGCGCGGGCTTGCCGTAGGCCAGTTCGTCGGCGACCACGAAGATCTCGCCGCGGGCCGGGTCGATGACCGGCGTCCCGGTGATCCCCACGGTCGGCGTGATGTCACCGCACGCCAGCGAGCTGGCCGGGACCGGGGTGGCCAGGTGCCGGGACCAGGCCACCGCGCCGGTGGCCGCGGACAGCGCGTAGACGGTGTCCCGCTCGGTCGCCACGTACACCCGGCCGCCGGCCACCAGCGGCTCGCCGTAGAGGTCCCCGTCCAGCCGCGGCGAGGTCCACGCCCGGGCAGACGTGTCCACGCGGGCCGGGGACCGCGCCACCCCGGTGCCCGCGACGTCCCCGTGGTAAACCGTCCAGGACCCGCCGCCGGGCACCGCCGCGGGCACCGCGGCGGCGGCCGCGGCAGCCGCCCCGGCCAGGCCCAGGCTCAGGCCACCGGTGGCCACCGCCGCAGCCAGCAGGCGGGTCCCGCGGGACAGGCGGCGCGAGCTGCTGCTCACGCGGCCACGGTGGCAGGCGTACCGGGCTGAGTCACCGTCTCAGCGTACCGGCGCCGCCCGCCCGGGACCGGCAAGGCGCACCCGTCCGCCAGTCCCGGGCACCCCCGGGCGCCGGCGTGCGGTCCGGCTGAGTCCCTTTGCGGCCGGTTACTGGGACCTAGGTCCCTGGGCGGCCCGCAACCGGCCGGGTGAGGCTGGCTGTGCCATCCATCGCCCATCCTGGGAGCGAGCGCCCGATGACTGCCCCGGCCCCCACGACCAGCCCGGCACGCCCTCGGCCGCCGGTTAACTTCCGTGCGCGGCCCATGCTGGTGTTCTGGGAGACCACCCGGGCCTGCCTGCTGGCGTGCCGGCACTGCCGGGCCAGCGCCACCACCGAGGCGCCGCCCGGCGAACTCGGCCACGCCGCCGGACGTGACCTGATCGACCAGGTCGCGGGGTTCGGCCGCCCCTACCCGATCCTGGTGCTGACCGGCGGGGACTGCCTGCTCCGCCCGGACCTGTTCGACCTGGTGGAGTACGCGGTGTCGCGGGGCGTGCCGGTCTGCCTGTCCCCGTCGGTGACACCGCTGCTCACGCCCGGGATGATCGACCGGATCGCAGCCAGCGGGGTCCGGGCCGTATCGGTCAGCCTGGACGGGGCGTGCGCCGCCACCCACGACGGGGTGCGCGGCATCGCCGGGCACTTCGCGCAGACCGTTGACGCCATCCGCGCCCTGGTGAGCGCCGGGCTCACGGTCCAGGTCAACACCACGGTGATGAGCGCCAACCTGGCCGAACTGCCCGACATCGCCGCGCTGCTCGCGGACACCGGGGCGCACATCTGGGAGGTCTTCTTCCTGGTCCACGTCGGCCGCGGGGTCCAGGCCGGCGCGATCACGCCCGGCCAGCACGAGGAGGTCTGCCACTTCCTCTACGACGCCGCGCGGCACGGGTTCGTGGTGCGCACCGTCGAGGCCCCGTTCTTCCGCCGGGTGGTGGCCGAGCGCCGCGGCGGCACCCCGCCCCCCGGCAGCCCGCTCTACCTGGGGCTGACCCGGCGGCTGGAGACGCTACTCGGGCCGCCCGGCCGCCCGCCGAGCGCCCACACCGCGCCGACCCGGGATGGCAAGGGCATTGTCTTCGTGGCGCACGACGGCGAGGTCTACCCGGCCGGCTTCCTCCCGCTGGGCCTGGGCAACGTCGCCGACCAGTCGCTGCGCGACATCTACACCGGCCATCCGCTGCTGCATGACATCCGGGCGGCGCGGTTCACCGGCCGCTGCGGCGGCTGCCCGCACGCCGACCTGTGCGGCGGATCCCGGGCCCGGGCCTACGCCGCCACCGGCGACCCGCTAGGCGAGGACCCGGCATGCCCGTTCCAGCCGTGACGCCGGCCACGCCACCCGCACCCACCCCGGGCCACGAGCTGCCGGTGATCATCCAGGGCGGCATGGGGGTGGCCGTGTCCGGCTGGACCCTGGCCCGGGCGGTCGCGTCGGCCGGGCAGCTTGGCGTGGTCTCCGGAGTGGCCCTCGACCTGGTGCTGGCCCGCCGCCTGCAATGGGGGGACCCCGACGGCGCGGCCCGCCGCGCCCTGGCCGCGCTGCCGCTGCCCGGTGCGGCCGAGCGCATCCTGCGGCGCTACTACGTGCCCGGCGGCATCGGCCCGGTCCAGCCGTTCCGGCCTGTCCCGCGGATCGGGCTGCGGGGCAGCGCGGCCGGGCGGGAGCTGGCCGTGGCCGGCAACTTCGCCGAGGTCTACCTGGCCAAGGAGGGCCACGACGGCCTGGTGGGGATCAACTACCTGGAGAAGGTGCAGCTGGCCACCCCCGCCGCCGTGTACGGGGCGATGCTGGCCGGGGTGGACTACGTGCTGATGGGAGCGGGCATCCCGGCCCAGATCCCGCAGCTACTCGATGCGCTGGCCGCGGGGCGGCTCGGCGAGCTGGACGTCACCGTGGCCGGGGCGGACCCCGGGACCCGGCATATCGCCTGGCTCGACCCGGCGGAGCTGTTCCCGGCTGGCCCGCCGCCACTGGCCCGGCCGGCCTTCCTGGCCATCATCTCCTCCGCCGTGCTCGCCGCCTACCTGGCCCGCAGCCCGGTGACCGCCCCGGACGGCTTCGTGCTCGAGGGGCCCGCCGCGGGCGGGCACAGCGCACCGCCCCGGGGCAGGCTGGTGCTGTCCGCGTGCGGCGAGCCCGTCTACGGGCCACGGGACACCATCGACCTGGGGAAAGTGAGGGCGCTGGGCAGGCCGTTCTGGATCGCGGGCGGCCAGGTGGCGGACGGGAAGCTGGCCGGCGCGCGGGCCGCGGGCGCGGCCGGGATCCAGGTCGGCACGGCTTTCGCGCTGTGCCGGGAGTCCGGGATGGCAGCCGGGCTGCGCGCCGGGCTGATCAGCCGCGCGCTGGCCGGCACGCTCCGCGTGCGTAACGAGCCGTCCGCCTCGCCGGCCGGCTTCCCGTTCAAGGTGGCCCAGCTGCCCGGCACGCTCGCCGACGACGCGGTGTACGCGGCCCGGCCCCGGCTGTGCGACCTTGGCTACCTGCGGATTCCGTACCAGCGTGAGGGGGGCCGGGTGGGCTACCGCTGCCCGGCCGAGCCGCCCGATGCGTACCAGCGCAAGGGCGGCGACGTGGCGGAGACGGCCGGGCGGCGGTGCCTGTGCAACGGCCTGCTCGCCACCATCGGGCTGGGCCAGCGGCTGGATGACGGGACGGCCGAGCCGCCGGTGGTCACCCTGGGCGCCGACCTCGGCTTCCTGCCCGGGCTGGTGGCGGTGGCCGGGACGGATTTCACGGCCGCGGACGTCCTGGCCTACCTGCTGCGCTGACCTGCTCGGCGCCGCGGCGCCGGGGCAGCCGCCCGGTAACCTGTCCGGCGTGCTGGAACAGGTGACGGTGACCCGCTACGTGACCCCGCTGCGCGAGGGCGGATCGCTGCCGGCCCTGGTCGAGGCGGACAACCTGGGTACCTACGTGCTCAAGTTCCGCGGCGCGGGGCAGGGGCCCAAGGCGCTGGCCGCTGAGATCATCGGCGGCGAGCTGGCCCGGCGGCTCGGGCTGCGCACCCCGGAGCTGGTGCTGGCCTGCCTGGACCCGCGGATCGCCGCCGCCGAGCCCGACCCGGAGATCCAGGACCTGCTGCGGGCCAGCAGCGGGCTCAACGTGGGGGTGGACTTCCTGCCGTCGGCGGCCGGGTTCGACCCGGCCGGCTGGCGGGCCAACCCGGATTTCGCCAGCCAGGTGCTGTGGTTCGACGCGCTGATCCAGAACGTGGACCGGACCTGGCGCAACCCGAACCTGCTGGTCTGGCACGGCGGCATCTGGCTCATCGACCACGGGTCGGCGCTGTACTTCCAGCACAACTGGGCCACGGCCCGCCCGCTGGCGCCCTTCGATGCGCGGGACCACGTGCTGCGGGGCGCCGCGACCCGGCTGGCCGCGGCGCACCGGGCGCTGGCACCCGGGATCACGCCCCGGCTGCTCGACGAGGTGCTCGGCCTGGTGCCGGAGGAGTGGCTGGGAGACGGACGGCCCGGGGACTACGCCGCGCACCTGCTGGAACGCGCGCCCCGGGTGCTGGAGGTGATCCAGTGAGCGCCGGCCGCCCGGGCGCGGGCCCGGACCCGGCGGCCCGGGAGCCATTCGAGTACGCGCTGATCCGGGTGGTGCCCCGGGTGGAGCGCGGCGAGGCGATCAATGCCGGGGTGATCCTCTATGCACAGCGCTACCGTTTCCTGGACTGCCGGATCTTGCTGAACGAGGACCGGCTCCGGGCGCTGGATCCGGCCGCGGATGTGACCGCGGTGCTGGCGGCGCTGGGCGCCCTCGGCGCGGGCTGCCACGGCGGCCGGCCGGCGGAGCAGCCGCTGGGGGTGCGGTTCCGCTGGCTGACCGCCCCGCGCAGCACGATCGTCCAGCCCGGCCCGGTGCACAGCGGCCTCACCGCCGACCCGGCCGCCGAACTCGCCCGCCTGTTCGACGAGCTGGTCCGCTGAGCCGCCGGGAACAGCCGGGTGGCCGCGACGGAGCCGCGCCGCCAGGGAATGACCCGGCCGCGTCGCGCTGTCGAACACCACGCTCGGCGTGCTGATGGCGATGATCGTGGGCTACCTGGTGGTCACCGCCGTGCTGGTCGTCGGCTTCGGCCGCCTAAGGTGGTGACGATCTCGATGAACCATTCGACGATGAACCGGCGCGGGTTCGTCCCCTACGGCCCGTCCCGGGCCGGGGCCGAGGCACTGGCCCGGATCATGGCCGAGGACCTGCGGGACACCCCGGTCACCGCGAACATCCTGCTGCCCGGCGGGGCGACCGGGACCGGCATGCTGCCGGAGGACCCGGCCGACCGGCCCGCGCAGTTCACCCCGATCGACCCGGACGTGATGGGCCCGCCGATCGTGTGGCTCGCCTCACCGGAGGCCCGCGGCGTGCACGGCGAGCGGATCGTGGCCACCGAGTTCGCCGGCTGGCTGGCCCGCCGCGGTTAAACCGGAGGAGACCGCCGGGAGCAGGTTCAGTTCGCCGGAGTCGATCCGCGCGCTGACCATCCGGGCCGCGCGGCTGTCCTGCGGGATCGCGGCCCGCAGGTACCCGGCGGTGACGTCCTGGGTGAGCCGGTAGGGGTCAGGGGGCGCGGCGCAGGAGTCAGGGGGCGCGGCGGGGTCAGTGGGGGTGCGGCGGGGAGGCCACGGCAGGATGGCAGGCGTGGATCAGGCCGACATCACCCGGGCGCTGCGCGCGGCCCTACGGGGCGAGGTGGACGATTCCTCCCGCCGCCGCGCCGAGTACTCCAGCGACGCCTCGAATTACCGGGTGGTGCCGCAGGTCGTGGTGTTTCCCCGGGACACCGGCGACATCGTGGCCGCCGCCAAGGTGGCCCGCGAGACCGGGACCCCGGTGACCACCCGGGGGGCGGGCACCTCGATCGCCGGGAACGCGGTCGGGGCCGGGATCGTCCTGGACACCTCGCGGCACCTGGGCCAGGTGCTGGAGATCGATCCGCAAGCGCGGATCGCCCGGGTGCAGCCGGGGGTGATCCTGGGCAGCCTGCAGGCCGCGGCCCGGCCGCACGGGCTGCGGTTCGGCCCCGACCCGTCCACCTGGTCCCGGGCCACGCTCGGCGGCATGATCGGCAACAACGCCTGCGGCGCGCACGCGCTGGCCTACGGCCGTACCGCCGACAACGTGATCGAACTCGACGTGCTGGACGGTGCCGGGCGCCGGTTCACCGCCGGCCGCGGCCTGGACCCGGTTCCCGGCCTGGACTCCCTGGTCGGCGCGAACCTGGCCCTGCTCCGCAAGGAGTTCGGGCGGCTGCGCCGCCAGGTATCCGGTTACTCGCTGGAGCACCTGCTGCCGGAGAACGGCGCCGACCTGGCCAAGGCGCTGGCCGGCACCGAGGGCACGGTGGTCACCATCCTGGGCGCCACGGTCCGCCTGGTGCGCGTCGCCCAGGCGCACGCGCTCGTCGTGCTCGGCTACCCGGACGTGCCGGAGGCGGCCGACGCGGTGCCCGCCATCCTGCCGCACCAGCCACTGGCCATCGAGGGCCTGGACGCCCGGA
This sequence comes from uncultured Actinomycetes bacterium, assembly GCA_963829725.1. Lineage (GTDB taxonomy): Bacteria > Actinomycetota > Actinomycetes > Streptosporangiales > Streptosporangiaceae > RYN-230. The sequence goes on from CAWHJW010000014.1 coordinate 194,901, forward strand.
TGGTGGAGGTGGTCCGCCGCCGCCAGGGGGCGGCCCGGGTACCGGACCTGCCACCCGGGGACGCCTGGCTGATGATCGAGATGGGCGCCACCTCCCCGGACGAGGCGCTGGCCCGGGCGCAGGCCATGGTGGCCGACGCGGGCGCCCTCGCCGCCGCGGTCATCCCGGCCGGGCCGCAGGCCGCGGCGGTGTGGCGGATCCGGGAGGACGGCGCCGGGCTGGCCGGGCGGACCCCGGACAACCAGCAGGCCTGGCCCGGCTGGGAGGACGCCGCAGTGCCGCCGGAGCGGCTCGGCGCCTACCTGCGCGAGTTCCGCGCGCTGCTGGACTCCTACCGGCTGGACGGCCTGCTGTACGGGCACTTCGGGGACGGCTGCGTGCACGTCCGGATCGATTTCCCGCTGGCGGCCGAGGGCGGGGCCGGGGTGATGCGCCGGTTCCTGACCGACGCGGCGTACCTGGTCACCGCGCACGGCGGGTCGTTGTCCGGGGAACACGGTGACGGGCGGGCCCGCAGCGAACTCCTGCCGGTGATGTATTCACCGGCGGCGCTCGGGGCGTTCGGAAATTTCAAGCAGTTGCTCGACCCGGAGGACCGGCTCAACCCGGGCGTGCTGGTCCGGCCGCGGCCGCTCGACGCCGACTTGCGGCGGCCCCGGGCCGCGGCGCTGCCCCGGGCGGGCGGCTTCGCGTTCGGCGAGGACGGCGGCGATTTCACCACGGCGGTGCACCGCTGTGTCGGGGTCGGCAAGTGCCGCGCCGACTCGTCGGCGGCCGGCGGCTTCATGTGCCCGTCCTACCTGGCCACCCGGGATGAGAAGGACTCCACCCGGGGCCGGGCCCGGGTGCTCCAGGAGATGGCCAACGGCACCCTGGTCACCGGTGGCTGGCGCGCGCCCGAGGTGCGCGACGCGCTGGACCTGTGCCTGTCCTGCAAGGCCTGCTCGGCGGACTGCCCGGCCGGGGTGGACATGGCCCGGTACAAGTCGGAGGTGGCCTACCGGGCCTACCGGCGGCGGCTGCGGCCGCCCGCGCACTACGCGCTGGGGCAGCTGCCGCGCTGGGCGCGCTGGGCGGGAGTGGCGCCGAGGCTGGTCAACGCGGTGCTCGGGATCCGGCCGGTCGCGGCGGCGGTGCTGGCGGCGGGCGGCATGGACCACCGCCGGAGCATCCCGCCGTTCGCGCCGGTGCCGTTCCGCCGCTGGGCGGGCCGCCGCGGCATGGCGGGTGGCGGGCGGCCCGTGGTGCTGTGGGCCGACTCGTTCAGCGACGCGTTCGACCCGGAGGTGGCGCAGGCGGCGGTGGCGGTGCTGCGGCACGCCGGGTATCAGGTGATCATCCCTGGGCAGTCCGCCTGCTGCGGGCTAACCTGGATCAGCACCGGGCAGCTGGACGGCGCGCGGCGGCGGCTGCGCGGGCTGCTCGGCGTGCTCGGCCCGTACGCGGAAGCGGGCACGCCGATCGTCGGGCTGGAGCCGTCCTGCACCGCGGTGCTCCGCTCCGACCTGGCTGACCTGCTGCCCGGCAACCCCCGGGCCGCCGCCGTTGCCGGGGCCGTGCGCACGCTCGCCGAGCTGCTGACCGCACCGCCGCCACTGGGCCCGGGCCCGGGCTGGGCGCCGCCGAGCCTGGCCGGGACCGAGATCATCGCCCAGCCGCACTGCCACCACCACTCGGTGCTGGGCTACGCCGCCGACCAGGCCCTGCTGCGCCAGGCCGGGGCGTCGGTCACCGCGCTGGCCGGGTGCTGCGGGCTGGCCGGCAACTTCGGCATGGAACGCGGGCACTACGAGGTCTCGGTCGCGGTCGCGGAGAACGCGCTGCTGCCGGCGCTGCGCGCGGCGCCGTCCGGGGCGGTCTACCTGGCCGACGGGTTCTCCTGCCGTACCCAGGCGGACCAGCTGGCCGGGGTGCGCGGCCAGCACCTGGCCCAGCTGCTCGCCGCCCGCCTGCCCGCGGGGACCGACCCGTCGGCCGGGACCGCCCCCTAACCGGCGGCCGGGCCGGCCGGGACCGAATCCCACCGGAATAACCGCATGGTTTCCCGCGGAACGCTTGCCTGTTATGTCACTCCCGTCGCGTTACCCGGGCGTTTAGCCGGTACGGATGGGGCTCTTTCTTTCGTGCCGTCGGCGCTGGCGCGCCGTTCAGCAGGATGGGACGTTGGGATCGACCAGGGGTGACCCTTCCAGGGGGCCGGACGTCTGGCCGTTGTTGTAGAAGTTGTTGCTCGCCACGTAGTACTCGTTATCCCAGGGTGAGGAGGCGAGCCGGTACCAGTAGGGATTACCCGAAGTTTGCGAATCGCCCATGATCTTGCAGCTCACCTGAACCGTCTCGCCGACGGAGATAGAGGCACCCTCGGTTCCCCCGCCGTTGCCCGCGTTGGCCACGTAGTCGCTCCAGGTGCTCGATGCGGTGTCGGCCGTCTCTGAGTGGCTGGTCCCGAGGCCGCCGGTCCCGGGCGACTGAGTGGACTTGGATCCCAGGGTGGGCGTCGGGCCCGAGCCTGCGGCTGGGGAATGAGTTTTCTTCACCGGGCTTGCCCGCTTGGCGGCCGTGGTGCGCGGCGATGGGCCGGAGAGGCCTCCGCCTCCGCCGTTGCCCCCGCCCCCGTTACCAGCCCCGTTTGCCCCTCTGCCGGCCGCCAGGTTCGCGGGCTGGGAGGTGACGGTCACGCTGGCGGTGTCGCGGGATGAGCCGATCTGCGCCGTCATGCTGGTCGTGCCGGCTCCGGCGGCGGTCACCAGCCCGGTGGGACTCACCGTGGCCACCGCCGCGTTACTGGTCGTCCACGCCGCCCCGGACAGGATCGGCTGCGGGGCCGGGCCGCCTTCGGCGAGTTGGCCGCTCACCGCCAGCTGGGCGGCGGAGCCGCCGGGCAGGTTGAGCTTCCGGGGGCTGACGGTCAGCGAGCTGAGCGTGATGACGGTGGGGACAGGCAGGTGCAGCCGCACGGCCTCGGCGTTGAGTTCCGCGGCCCACCGGACGAGCCGCGCATGCGTGACTCCGTCTGCCTTGACCACGGCGCGGTAGCCGACGGTCTCGGTCCCCGGCCGGGCAGGCGGCCGGAACCGCCACTCCACGAGGGGATCCGCTCGCAGGATCGCGGGCTGCCTTGTGGTGAAGCGGACAGTCTTGAGACTGGACGCGATGGCTGTCGGGATCACCTCCTCGAACGGCAGCGGGCTGGTCCCGCGGCGGGAACGGCTGGCGATGAGCGTTCCGGTGAGTTCCGAGCCGCCACGGCCGCTCAGTATCCAGCGCCGCACGATAGTGAGGCCGTCGGGGTACTCCTCGGCGGCAAAGGCGTAGGAGGCTACGGGCGAACTGGCAGCGGCCGAGGCGGTGCCGTGCGGCCGTAGTATCAGGAAGCCGATGGCCGCCGCCATGATCACCAGGGCGGCGGGCAGGGCCAGCACCATGGGCCGCGAGCCGGGGCCGAATGGCCGGCGGGTGCGGGCCGGTGCCGTCCCGGCGGCGAGCGAGGCCTGACGCCACGCGTCCCGGGGTCCGTCCCAGTGCGCGGGGTCGCCGGCCCGCTGCCCGGCGGGCGGGGACGACGCCAGGCTGGCCCGGGACGGCCCGGAGCCGCCCCGGGCCGCCCCGCCGTCCTCGTCCGCGCGGTAGCCACGGTCGCGCCGGCGTGCGATCGTCCCCCCGTTGTCGGCGCCGGGGAAAGGTGGTCATCGTCCGGGAGTCGTGCCCCGTGCCCAGCGCCGGGGGCCAGACCGTCGACCCCGGCGGTGTACTGGCCCGGGGCGGTGACGTGGTCCAGGCCGGTGCCGTGGCCGGATGCTGGACCGCCATGGGGGACGGGGTGACCGCCGCGCCCGTGCCCCGCCCCGGGCCCCGCCCCGGGCCCCGCCCCGTGCCCCGGGCCGGGATGGGCGGCAGCGCCGCCAGCCCGGCCAGCCTGGGCTGCAACGCGACGAGCATGGCGGCCGCGTCGGTTGGCCGGCGGCACCGTCGGCCGGGATCCGGGCCGCATCCAGGGTCTCGATCACATCCCGGCTGTCGTCCGCCGAGGCCACCCGCAACGCGATCCGCAAGTTGATGTTGGCCCGAAGGTCAGCGGACACCACCCCGGCCGGCCGCTGGCTGGCCAGGACCAGGTGGATACCCAGGGACCGGCCCTGCGCGCCGATGTCAACCAGGGATCGCAGCTGGTCCGGCAGCTTCTCGGCCATGACCGCGAACTCATCCACCACGATGACCAGGCGGGGCAGCGGATCGGCGTCAGCCATCGCGGGCAGCGCGTTCCGGTACTCCGTGATGTTCGGCGTGCCCGCCCGGCCCAGCACGGCCTTCCGCCGCTGCAGCTCAGCGCGCAGCGAGGTGAGCGCCCGGTCCACCAGGAACTCGTCAAGGTCGGTGAGCGTGCCGACGGCATGAGGCAGCCCCTCGAAGGCGCTGAACGCGGCCCCGCCCTTGTAGTCGACGAGCACGAAGTTCATCGCGTCGGGACGGTTGGCGACCGCCAGCGACGCGACCAGGGTCTGCAGCAGTTCGCTCTTGCCTGATCCGGTGGTGCCTGCCACCAGCAGGTGCGGGCCCTGGGCCAGGTCCAGGACGAACGGGCCCTCGGCCCGGGACCCGAGGAGTGCCTTGGTCGTCCGCCCGCCCCGCGCCCAGGCCGACCGGATCTGCCGGGGACACGGAAAGTCAGCTGAAGGCGCTGCGCTCACCGCAGGCCTGGGCCGAATGGACCGGCCAGGCGGCAGGCGCGTTCGCCAGCCGGCTCAGCCAGCTGCCGGGCCAGCTCAGCCAGGCGCAGGAGTCGGACGCCGCGGTGGCTGCGGCCTTGTCCGGTTATCCAGCACGTGAGCCTCAGCCTTCAGCCGAGTGGCGCTCCTGGCAACGCCGGGGCAGGCGCGGAAACCGTCCCGCCGCGGCGGAGTGTCCCGGGCCGAGGCGATCATGGGGGAGGGGCGGGGGACCGCAGGCCGGGGTTGAGAACGGCGTTCTCTTCGGGGGTGAGGAGGCGGGAGCGGATCAGGAAGCGGACGCCTTCGGGGGCTTCCAGGGAGAAGCCGCTGCCCCGGCCGGGGACGACGTCCACGGTGAGGTGGGTGTGCCGCCACCGCTCGAACTGGTCACGGGACATCCAGAAGCTGACCGGCTCGGCTACGCCGGGCACGGCGAGCTCGGCCAGCAGCACGTCCGAGGACCCGGTGCGGAACTCCCCGGCCGGGAAGCACATCGGCGCGCTGCCGTCGCAGCAGCCGCCCGACTGATGGAACATCAGCGGGCCGTGGCTGCCCCGCAGCGACCGGAGCAGGCCGGCCGCTGCGGGGGTGATCTCCACGCGGGAGACCATGCTGATCACCTGCCGCTTCTTCCAGCTCCCCTCCTAGAAGAAGCCCAGCGCCTTCGGCGAGTAGCTGACCAGCAGGTTCTTGGTCTGCTGGTAGTGCTCCAGCATCATCTTGTGGGTCTCCCGGCCGATGCCGGACCCCTTGTACCCGCCGAACGCGGCGTGCGCCGGGTAGGCGTGGTAGCTGTTCGTCCACACCCGGCCGGCCTGGATCGCCCGCCCGGCGCGGTAGGCGGTGTTCACGTCCCGGGTCCACACGCCGGAGCCCAGCCCGTACAGGGTGTCGTTGGCGATCTTGATGGCGTCGGCGAAATCGGCGAACGAGGTCACCGAGACCACCGGGCCGAAGATCTCCTCCTGGAAGATCCGCATCGAGTTGTCGCCCTCGAAGATGGTGGGCTGCACGTAGAAGCCGCCGGCCAGTTCCCCGCCGAGATCGGCCCGCTCCCCGCCGGTGAGTACCTTGGCGCCCTCCTGGCGCCCGATGTCCAGGTAGGAGAGGATCTTCTCCAGCTGGTCGTTGGACGCCTGCGCGCCGATCATCGTGCCGGTGTCGAGAGGATGCCCCGCAACGACCCTCTCGGTGCGGGTGACCGCCGCGTCGAGGAACTCGGCGTAGTGGCCCTGCTGGATGAGCGCCCGGGACGGGCAGGTGCACACCTCGCCCTGATTCAGGGCGAACATGGTGAAGCCTTCCAGGGCCTTGTCGTAGAAGTCGTCCTTCTCCGCCGACACGTCGTCGAAGAAGATGTTCGGGCTCTTGCCGCCCAGCTCCAGGGTGACCGGCTTGATGTTCTCACTGGCGTACTGCATGATCAGCCGCCCGGTGGTGGTCTCGCCGGTGAAGGCGACCTTGGCCACCCGGGCGCTGGACGCGAGCGGCTTGCCCGCCTCCACGCCGAAGCCGTTGACGATGTTCAGGACGCCGGGCGGCAGCAGGTCGCCGACCAGGCTCATCAGGTAGTGAATGGAGGCGGGGGTCTGCTCGGCGGGCTTGAGTACCACCGCGTTGCCGGCCGCGAGCGCGGGCGCCAGCTTCCACACCGCCATCAGGATCGGGAAGTTCCACGGGATGATCTGGGCGACCACGCCCAGCGGCTCGTGGAAGTGATACGCGACGGTGTCGTCGTCGATCTCGGAGAGGCTGCCCTCCTGGGCCCGGATCGCCCCGGCGAAGTAGCGGAAGTGGTCGATGGCCAGCGGGATGTCGGCGGCCAGGGTCTCCCGGATCGGCTTGCCGTTCTCCCAGGTCTCGGCGACGGCGATGGCGGGGAGGCTGGCTTCCATCCGGTCGGCGATCCGGTTCAGGATGTTCGCCCGGTCGGCGGCCGAGGCACGCCCCCAGGCCGGGGCCGCGCCGTGCGCGGCGTCGAGGGCGCGCTCCACGTCCTCGGCCGTGCCCCGGGCCACCTCGCAGATGGTCTCCCCGGTGACCGGCGTCGGGTTCTCGAAGTAGCGGCCCTGGGCCGGGGGTACGTACTCGCCGCCGATCCAGTGGTCATACCGGGGCAGGTAGCTCATCAGTGCATCGGGCTGGCCCGGTGCGGCATAACGCGTCATGGTGCAGACCTCCGAGCGTCCATCCGGCCGCCCGTCGCTGGGCAGCAGGTAACGAAGGCCACACCGTAATTCGGCGGACGTTACCTGAACGTTGCATCGTTACCGAGGCCGTACTCGGCCCGGAGCTGCCGGACCCGGGCGGCGGCCGCCCGGCGTTCCCCCGAGCCGCGCGGCAGCAGGTCGGCCAGCCGTTCCCAGGGTTCCAGGTCGTCGAAGCCGAACTGCTCTGTCCAGGACTGGAGGGCGAGCGGGTCGTGGCAGGCCAGCACGGCCGACCGGAGCTGGACGTCGAGCCAGCGCCGTTCCGCCGCCACGGCCGGTGCCTCCGACCGGGGCAGCAGCGGGCCCTGGTAAGCCGCCACCGCGCCGGGCACGTCGCCCCGCTGCAGCGCGGACCGGACGTCGTGGTAGTCCGCGGAGACCGCGACGGTCAGCCGGTAGGGCCGCGACTGCAGCAGGCCGCCGACGATCCGGCGCAGCCGGGTCAGCTCCACCCGCACGGTGGTGGGGCTGGCCGCCTCGTCGTAGAGGGCGGTGGCCAGCTCATCGCCGGTCATCCCGCGGGGGTTCGCGGCCAGCAGGAACATCAGCTCGCTGTGCCTGCGGTTCAGCCGGATGTCCCGCCCGTCCAGCCGCAGCACCGCCTCACTGCGGCCGAGCGCCGTCAGCCGCGGTGAGGTCCGGGGCGGGGGCAGCCACAGCGCCGGCGGCCCCGGCTGCCGGGCCAGCAGCCGGGCCTCGGCCACCCGGGCCGCGGCGCGGACCAGGGCCAGGCTGTGCGGGTGGGCCACCACATCGCCGCCGGTCACGTCAACCGCGCCGAGCACCTGGCCGGTCACCGGGTCGTGGATGGGCGCGGCCGCGCAGGTCCAGGCCTGCACCGTGTGCCGGAAATGCTCGGTGGCGAAGATCTGCACCTCATGGCCGGTGGCCAGCGCGGTGCCCGGCGCGTTGGTGCCGGCGTGCGCCTCGTCCCACAGCGCCCCCTCGACGAAGTGCATCCGCTCGGCCCGGGCCCGGGCACTGCGGTGGCCTTCCACCCAGAGCAGCCGCCCGGCGGTGTCCGACACCGCCCACAGGTGCTCGCCGTCCTCGGCCACGGTGCCCATCAGCTCCCGGAGCGCATCGATGGCGCCGGTCAGCAGGTGGTCGGCGCGGTAACCCGCCAGGTCGGAGCCGGTCAGGGTGACTGGGGGATCGGCGTCCGGATCCACGTTGGCGGCGGCCGACCGCTGCCAGGACTCGGCGACCAGGTTGCGCAGGCCGGCGCTGACGTCGCTGACCTCGCGGCTGGCCAGGAACGCAGTGTGGGCACGGGCGATCTCGCGGGCCCGTTCTCTCGGGTCCGCGCCGACCCGTGCCAGCCACCTGCTCGTCATCGTTCCTCAGGACTGCCTTGCTGGGACGATAGTGACCCGGGCCGGCAGCACGGCGCAAGGCCGGCCGCCGGGTGGTCAGGCGGCGGAGCTGGCCCGTACCACCAGCCTGGTGGGCAGCCGCTGGTCCAGCGGGTGGCCGGCGGCCGGGTCGGCCAGGATGCGCACGGCCAAGGCGGCCAGCCGCTCCACGGGGTGGTGCACCGTGGACAGTTCGGGTGTGGTCATCAGCGCCGGGGGTGAGTCGTCGAAGCCGACGACCGCGACGTCGTCCGGGACCCGGCGCCCGCCCGCCTGCAGCACCTGGATCACCGCGGTAGCCATGAGATCCGAGGCGACGAAGACCGCGTCCAGGCCGGGCTGGCTGCTGAGCAGGCGGCGGGCCGCCGTGGCCGCGCCCGGGCGGGTGAAATCGGCGGTGGCTCCCATCTCGGGCAGGCCGGCGGAACGCAGCGCGGACCGGTAGCCGGCCAGCCGCTCGCGGGCACAGGGGTTACGGTCCGGGCCGGTGATCATCGCGATCCGGCGGCGTCCCTGCGCCACGAGGTGCCCGACGGCGGCCGATGCGCCCGCCGCGTTGTCTGGGTCCACGCTGGGCAGGGACCGCGCGGTCGGCCCCATCGAGACGACCGGCCAGCCCAGGCCGTGCACGGCCGCCGCTTCTTCCGGGGCGGCGTTGACCAGGATCGCACCGGCCGGGCGCCGCTTCCGGGTGAACGTCGGCTGCGAGGCCACCGACCCGAGCGGGGCGACGTGCACGGACAGGAACAGGCCGAGACGGGCGGCCTCCTGCTGCGCCCCCGCGATGACCCGCGCGTAGTGCGGATCGCTGCCGATCTCGTGCCCGCTGGCCACGGCCACGGCGAGCACGACCTCCTCACCCCGGCCCCCGGCCAGCGCCCGCGCCGCTGGGTCGGGGGTCCAGCCGGTCTCCGCGATGGCCCGCTGAACCCGCAGCCGCGTGGCTTCACGCACCCGGCCCGTCCCGGAGACGACCCGGGACACCGTGGCGATCGAGACACCGGCCCGGCCGGCCACCTGCACGATCGTGGGCGCCGGGCGCCCGTCGTGCTCGCCTGCGGCCGCCCGTCCTGCCATACCGGTGATCATATGTGCCGCCATCGCCGCTGGGCATGATGGTGACAGGAGGCGGGGTGGCGGCTACCGTCGGGACAGGGCCTGCACGCCCGGGTCTGCTGCCGTGGGCGTGCTCGACAACGACGTCGCACGGGGCCTGGCGGCACCCCCGGGGACCGCCGCCCCGGAGGGGAGACCGGATGACCAGGCGCGACATTGAATTCAACGCCGAGGGGGTCACGCTCCGCGGCTGGTTCTACCCCGCTGGCGGGCCCGGGGCCGGTCGGCGCCAGGCGCCGGCCGTGGTCATGGCGCATGGCTTCTCCGCCGTCAAGGAGATGTACCTGGACCGGTTCGCGGACGTCTTCGCCGCGGCCGGGCTCAACGTGCTCGTGTTCGACAACCGCAACTTCGGGGCGAGCGACGGCGAGCCGCGCCAGGAGATCGATCCCTGGGCCCAGGTTCGCGACTTCCGGCACGCGATCACGTACGCGAGCACGCTGCCCGAGGTGGACGCGGCCCGGATCGGCATCTGGGGGAGCAGCTACTCCGGGGGCCATGTCCTGGTGGTCGCGGCCATCGACCGGCGCGTCAAGGCCGTGGTCAGCCAGGTCCCGCTGGTCAGCGGGCATGACAACCTGCGGGCCCTGGTGCGCGCCGACTTCATCGCCGGGTTCCGGCAGCTGTTCGACGCCGACCGCCTGGCCCGGTTCCGGGGGGACCCGCCGGCCATGGTGCCGGTCGTGGACGCGGACCCGCTCGCCCCGTCGGCGCTCCCCACCCCGGACTCCTGTGCATGGTTCACCGAGACCGGCAAGGAACGGGCGCCCGCCTGGCGCAATGAGGTCACGCTGCGGAGCGTCGAGATGTTCACCGAATACGAGCCGGTGAGCTACCTGCCCTACGTGAGCCCGACGCCGCTGCTCATGCTGGTGGCGACGGGTGATCACCTGGTCCCCGCCGAACTCGCCATCGCCGCTTTCGACCGGGCCCACGAGCCGAAGCGGCTGATCATCATGCCGGGCGGTCACTTCGACGCCTACCTGCAGGGGTTTGAGGCCGCCAGCGGACCCGCCCGGGACTGGCTCGCGCAGCACCTGGCCGGCTGACCGGCCCGTTACGGCGGGCGGTCCCCGGCGCCCCGGATCCGCACGGCGGCCAGGGTGCCCAGGCAGACGGCGGCGAGCAGGGCGAACGGGACGATGTCCGAGGTGGCCTGGGCCAGCGCCCCGCCGGCCGCCGCGCCGAACGTCTGGCCGCCCGCCCAGGCCAGGTTGGCCAGCCCGAAGGCCAGGCCCTGGTTGAGTTCCAGCCGGTGTGCCGCCTCGCTGAGCATGGCCGAGGACGGGGCGAACAGGGTGCCGTAGCTGGGCAGGCCGACGATGAGCAGGGCAATCAGCACCGCCGCCGGGGCCAGCAGCGGCACCAGGACGCTGGTGACGGTGGCGGCGGCCAGCGAGATCTGGATGGGGACCAGCGCGCCGCGGCGGTCCGACAGCCGGCCGGCCAGCGGGGACAGTCCCGATTCCAGCGCCGCCGACGCAAGGAACGTGCCCGAGATGACCACGGTGCTCGCCCGCAGCTGGGCCAGCCGCAGCGGGGCCAGCACGTCCACCACGCCGAAGCCCAGCCCGGCCAGCATGGTCAGCCACAGGCCCGCCCGGGCCTGGCGGTCGGCCAGCGCGGGCAGGGCCGCCCGGAGTCCCTGCGGTTCCGGCGCCTGCGGTGGCGGCACCATGAACGCCACCACCATGAGGATCACCCCCGCCACCGCGGCGGCCGCGAACGCCGGCCCGGTGCCCACCTGGCCGGCCACCGCGCCGACGACCGGGCCGAACAGGGCGCCGATGACCGCGGCGCCCAGCGCCGTGCCGAGCAGCTCGCCGCGCCGCTCCGGCGGGGCGGCGCGGGCCAGCCAGGCCATCGCCGCCGCCCAGGTGCACGCGCCGGCCAGGCCCTGCACGAAGCGGGCGGCGTCGAGCACCGGGGCGGCCGAGGCGAAGCCGAACACCAGCGTGGACGCGCTCATCAGGGCCAGGCCGAGCAGGGCCACCACGCGGTCGCCCAGCCGGGCGGCGAGTAGCCCGCCGGGCAGCGCCCCGACCAGCGTGCCGAACGGGTAGGCGGCGACCAGCAGGCCGGCCCCGGCCTTAGACAGGTCCGCGGTGTGCGTGTAGTAGGGCAGCAGCGGGGTGAGCGCGGTGAAGAACACCGTGTCCACCAGCACCAGTGCGCAGGTGAAGCCGAGCAGCACGCGGAGGCGCGGCTCGAGTCTGCGCCGGGTGGCGGTCACATCGGTGTGAGTCATCCGGAACCGGACTGTACCGCCAGTCAGCCGGGGCGGCCCCACCGGGGCCTGGGCTAGCTACACGACCACCCGGGGAACGCATCACGGTGGCCCAATGAGGCTTCCGTCCTGGTGGCCCGCAGGGTTTTCGTCATGGCTGGGCGCCGCGGCGGAGGAACTCCTACCAGGGATCCTTCACGCTGACCGTGCAGGGCGGGCCAGTCACGTTCAGCATCTCCGGCCCCGCGCCGGCCGGGAGCGCGGGTCAGGCGGCCCGCTGGACCTGGCCGAGGAACTCGGCGTTGGACGCGGTGCCGCGGGCCTTGTCCAGCAGCAGCTCGATGGCCTGCTGCGGGTCCAGTTCGGTGAGCACCCGGCGCAGCCGGGCGGTGGCCTCGAGCTCGGCGGGCGGGAGCAGCAGGTCGTCCCGGCGGGTGCTGGACGCGGCCACGTCGACGGCCGGGAAGATGCGCTTCTCGGCCAGGTCGCGCCGCAGCCGCAGTTCCATGTTCCCGGTGCCCTTGAACTCCTCGAAGAACACGTCGTCCATCCGGGAGCCGGTCTCCACCAGGGCGGTGCACAGCAGGGTCAGCGAGCCGCCGTCTTCCACGTTGCGCGCGGCGCCGAGCAGCTTGCGCGGCGGGTACAGCGCGCCGACGGCGACGCCCCCGGCCAGGATGCGGCTGCTGGACGGGGCCGCCAGGTTGTACGCCCGGCCCAGCCGGGTGATCGAGTCGAGCAGCACGACCACGTCGCGGCCCATCTCGACCAGCCGCTTGGCCCGCTCGATGGCCAGTTCGGCCACCGCGATGTGCTCGGCGGCCGGCTGGTCGAACGTCGAGTAGATGACCTCACCGTGCACTGAGCGGCGCAGGTCGGTGACTTCCTCGGGCCGCTCGCCGACCAGCACCACCATCAGGTGCACGTCCGGGTGGTTGGCCGCGACGGCCGCCGCGATGGCGGTGAGGACCAGGGTCTTGCCCGCCTTCGGCGGGGACACGATGAGCCCGCGCTGGCCCTTCCCGATCGGGGTGACCAGGTCGATGATCCGGGCGGTGGGGAAGCCGGCCGGGGATTCCAGCCGGAGCCGCTGCTCGGGGTGCAATGGGGTGAGGGCCGCGAAGCCGGGCCGGCCCGTGGCCTGTTCCGGGGACAGGCCATTGACGCTGTCCACCCGGGCCAGCGCGGGGTGCTGGTCCCGGCCCTTCCCCGGGCTGGCTGGCCGGGCGGCCCCGCTGACCTGATCGCCCGGGCGCAGCCCGTGCTGGCGGATCAGGGCGGCGGGCACGAATACGTCGTCCGGGCCGCGTTGGTACCCGCCCAGGCGGAGGAACGCGGCCGTGCCGTCGCCGGCGTCGAGCAGTCCGGTCCACCGGTTCGGTGGCGGCTGCTGCATCCGGGGCCTGCTGCGCGGACCGGGCGGGCTGCTGTGCGCCCCGGGCGCGCTGCTGCGCGGGCCGGGCGGCCGGATCCGAGCGCCGCGGCCGGGCCTGGCCGGCCGCGGGCGGCTGATAAGTAGCTGTGGTCATAAGGGTCTCAATCCCTTCGGGGGCGGCCGTCTAAAGGCACGCCGGGATAAGCGCCGGAAGGCGCTGCGGAAATGCACGCGTGCCGGATGCCAGGAAATGATCCGGACGCCAGCCAAACGGCCCGTCCGTGGTCATCGCTCAACGCCTGGGCTGGGAGAACGGCCCGGAACGGAGCTAGGGAAAGGAGCCTGGCTAGCTGCTCTGGCAAGAAATCCAGCCGACCAGCGGATTCGGCTAGCGGCCGCTCTGGCGAGGCACATGTGCCCTGACGGCGGAAATCTTCACCTGCCGCAACTGTACCGCACAACGCTGTGCATGGCCAGATCATTCCGGGCCGAGGGAATCCGCTGCCGGGAGCGCCGTGGCTGACGGCAGCCGCCGTGGCGGGCGGCGCCACTGCCGGACGGGGGGCGCGGGTCAGCCGGCCGGGAGGGGCGCGGCGTCCTGGCCGGCGGCGTCGGTCCGGGCCAGCAGGTACTGCACCAGGGTGATGAGGACCCGCTTAGCCGAATCCCGGTCCCGCGCGTCGCACAGCAGCAGTGGCACCCCGGGGTCGAGATCGAGCGCGCCGCGCACCTCCTCGACCTCGTAGTGCGGCGCGCCCTCGAAGCAGTTGACCGCCACCACGAACGGGGTCGCGCGCTGCTCGAAGTAGTCAACCGAGGCGAAGCAGTCGGCCAGCCGCCGGGTGTCAGCCAGGACCACCGCGCCGAGCGCGCCGTAGCACAGCTCGTCCCACATGAACCAGAACCGCTCCTGCCCCGGCGTGCCGAACAGGTACAGCGTCAGCCCGGCGCGGAAGCTGATCCGGCCGAAGTCCATCGCCACCGTGGTCGTGTTCTTGCGGTCCACCCCGCTGAGGTCATCGACACCGACGCTGCGGTCGCTCAGCGTCTCCTCGGTGCGCAGCGGCCGGATCTCGCTCACCGCGCCGACCATGGTGGTCTTGCCGGCGCCGAATCCGCCGGCGATGAGGATCTTGGCGGTGGTGGGCACGACCGGCCCCTGCCCCGGCGAAGCGGGGGTGCCGCCACTCGCGCCGGTCCCGACCTGCACGGTGTGCCTCCTGCGCGGCTAACCGCCTGCAATGAAATCACGCCGGAAATGGCCTGCGGGAAAGGGTAACACCGAATCCGGGAACGCTGAGCGCGGTCTGCGCTCCCGGTCCGCCGCGCTGCGGTCGATCCAGTCGTCGATGCGCTGCCACCAGTCATACAGCCAGCGGACCTGCTCCTCCTGGCCCGCCGCCCGGGGCACCTCGGCGGCGGCCACCCGCCACCACTGGGCCCGGACCACCTGCCGGATCGGCAGGCTGCGCCAGATATCGGAGAAGCTGACCAGCTTGTCCAGCCCGGCGTGTGCCACGAAGATCACGTCCGCCTCGGGGCAGGCGGCGATGGCGGACAGCGCGCCGCCCGCCCGCGGCGGCAGCAGGTGCGGCATCTGGATGGCCCGCTCGGCCAGGTCAGGGCGCCCGCTCCGCTCCAGCCGACGGATGCCGCGGCGCCACCGTCCCGGCGTCCAGTTGCCGCCTTCCGGGAAGATCACCAGTGCCCCGGGCTGGTCCAGGCCGGCGGCCAGGCGCCGGATCTGCTCCACGAAGATGTGCTCGCCGGCCTGCCGGTGGCTGATGAACACGTTGGGCACCCGGTTGGCCACCACGTCCACGCTGGGGTCGAGCTGGAGCGCGGCCTTCATGACGACCCGCGGCCGCCGGCCGTAGACGGTCAGCAGGTGGTGCACCAGGAGCAGCGAGTCACCCGGCCCGGCATGACGGCTGAGCACGATGACCGGGTGAGCCAGCCGGGCGGCCTGCTCGGCCGGGGTGAGGTCCGGCTCCTCCACCTCGACCTGGAGTCCCAGCGTGCGGCGGGCCGCACGGTAGAGGCGGCCCAGGTACCACTCCATCAGCGCGTAGTGCCGGGCCTGATACGGCTCAGTGCGCAGCCGGCCGCCGAAGCCGCTGGCGATCCACAGCCCGAGGGACATGAACAGGGTCGCGGTCTCCGCGGCCAGCCAGATCAGCGCGAAGCTGAGCAGCCGGAGCGCCCGCATCCGGTGTGGCCGGGTCCGGCCACCGGCCCCCAGCAGCACGGCGAGCAGGGCCAGCGGCGGGAACAGCACCACGATGGCCGCGGCGATCGCGACCGCCAGCGGCGCCAGCACCAGCCGGCGGACCAGCCTGGGTGGCACCATGCCCGGCTCCCTCCGCTCGCGGCTGGGCGGTCACCGTCTGGCCAGCTCGGCGAGGTAACTCGCGGACGCCTGGTAGGCGCGTTCCATCCGCAGCCCGACCTTAGCCCGGTCGCGGTACCTCAGCTGGGAAAGATCGGGTGGCCGCGGGTCCGCGCCAGAGGGCAGCACATGAACCTGCACGCCGTCCGGCAGCGACGCCATCTCCTCGTGGAAGCGGTGCCGCCGGGCGATCTCGAACGCGACCAGGCCCACCTCCCAGGGCCGGCGTGGCACGGTCAGCGGGCGCTCGATCCGGCCCACGTGCAGCACCCACACGGTGCTGGCGCCCAGCGCTACCGCCCGGCCGACCGGGATCGAATCGACCAGCCCGCCGTCGAAGTAGTGCCGGCCATCCACCTCCACCGGGGGCAGCAGCCCGGGGACCGCGCACGAGGCGAGCACGGCCGGCACGACGGGCCCGTCGCTGAACCACCGCGCGGTCGCATCCTCGATGCTGGCCGCGACGCAGTGGAACGGGACGGCCAGGTCGCCGAACGTGGCGCCGGGCAGGGCGTCGTCCAGCATGTGGCGCAGCGGCTCGATCGAGTGCAGGTGGGTCCCGGACCGGGCCAGCCGGACCGCCCGGCCCCACAGCGTCTCGCGGAACGCCTGCCGCAGCGCCTCGCCCTGCCAGAGCTCCGCCAGCCGGGCCGCCGCGGAACCCGGGTCGGCCGCCACCACGGCCCCGTTGATCGCGCCCACGGACGTCCCGACGACCAGGTCGGGCTGCACGCCTGCCTGGGCTAGCGCCCGCAGCATGCCCACCTCGTGCGCGCCAAGCACGCCGCCGCCACCAAGCACGAACGCCGTCTGCACCGGCCGAGCCTCCTCGCCGTCAAGCTAATCAGAACCCCTGCGCACCGCTGCAGTGGGCACCGGCCAGCGCTGCGCAGCAGGTCAGACGCTATATTTTCCGGACGAATTGTCCGTTGCGCCGCGTTTGCCGCGCCGCGGGGTGAGCAGGAGGTAGTGAGAGGCGACCTTGGGGGGACTCATGAGACCCGCCCGAACCCAGTTGCGGGGCGCGAGCGGCGCTGCCCTGGCCGTTCCGCCCGGCAGGCACGAGCGGGTCTTCGCCGGGTACCTGGACCAGGTCGGCGCGGCGCGCCAGTTCCTGGCCGGGCTGCTGGCCGGCACCCCGGTGGCCGACGACGCGGTGTTCTGCGTGTCCGAACTCGCCGCCAACTGCGTGACCCACTCCGCCAGCGGGCAGCCCGGCGGGACCTTCACGGTCCGGGTCGAGATCCGGGACGGCGACTACGTGTGGCTGGAGGTGGCCGGCGGGGGCGGCGTGTGGCGGCCGCCGGAACTGGACGGCCGCCAGCACGGCCTGGAGATCATCGGCCGGCTGGTCAGTGATGCCGGGGTGGCCGGCAGCCCGTGCAGCGGCTGGGAGGTCTGGGCCCGGATCGACTGGCCCGCCCGGGCCGGCTGACCGTGGCCGGGCTCACCGGGCACGCACCAATTCCATGATCACGAGCCAGTGAGCGGGTTGCCCGGATGAGTTCGTGGCGGCAGTGAACCGGGAGCCGCGGCCGCCCGTTTCCCCCGTGGTAGGCCAGGCGCGGGGAGTGACGCGTGAACAGGGAGAACGGGACGCTAAGAATTCAGCTGCTGGGCCCGGTACGGGCCTGGCAGGACGAGCGGGAGCTGCGGATCGGGCCGCCGCAGCGGCGCGCCGTGCTGGCCATGCTGGCCATGCGTGGTGGCCGGCCGCTGGCCGCCGGTGAGATCGCCCGCGGCCTGGCTACGGGGCCGTCGGCCCGGCGCGTATCCGGCCGGGTGGCCGCGCACGTGACCGGGCTGCGCGGCGTCCTGGACGGATGCGGGGCCGTCGGCACGGTGCTGTACGGCCCAGCGCTCGACGGCCCAGCGCTCGACGGCTCAGCGCCGGACGGCCCGGTCCCGGCAGCCTCCGTGCTAGCCGGGCGCGGTCCCGGTTACCTGCTCCGGCTTGATGCCGCCGGCCTGGACACGGGGCTGCTCGACGCCGATCTGGCCAGTGCCCGGGACTGGTGCGCCGCCGGGCGGCTGCACTCCGCGGCGCGGGCCCTGGACGCGGCCGTGGCCAGGTTCCAGGGTCAGCCGCTGCACGCTGTGCCTGGCCCGTGGGCCGCGGGCGAGCGGGAGCGACTGGCCGACCTCAGGCTGGCCGTCCTGGAGGAGCGGGTCGAGGTGATGCTGGCGCTGGGTCACCACCACGAGGCGGTGCCGCTGCTCACCGGCCTCGTCCGGGAGCATCCGCAGCGCGAGCGGTTCCTGGGCCAGCTCATGGTGGCCCTGTACCGGTCGGGCCGGCGGGCCGAGGCGCTGGCCTGCTTCGCTGAGGCCCGCCCGGTACCGGCCGGGCGGCCCGCCCGGCCGCCCGGCCCGGGCCTGCTCCGGCTGCAGTTGCAGATCCTCACCGGGGACAGCGCCCTGTTGACCATGCTGCCGCCCGGTGGCGCCCTTCCCGTGGCCGGGGCGGTCAGCGGCAGCGGCCCGCATACGGACGGGTCCCACGCGGACGGGTCCCATGAGGCCGGCCCTCAGGCTGCCGGACCCGGCGGCGGCAGGGGCGGCGAGAGCGGGCTCAGCCGGGAGGCCGCGGCGGCGTATCGGTGGCGGCGTAGCGCGACTCCGCCTCCCGTACCTGGGGCAGCCCGATGAAATCGCAGAACTCGCCGAATCCGGGCAGGTCCGGCAGGATCGCCGCTGGCGTGCCCGCCTGTGCGATCTCCTGTAGCACCCGGCGCATCGCGGCGGTGGCCGCGAGCAGCGTGCTGATCGGGAAGATCACGATCCGGTAGCCGAGCTGCCGGAGCCGCCCCAGGCTGACCGGCGGGGTCTTGCCGCCTTCTGCCCAGTTGAACAGCAGCGGGACTCCGGGGAAGGCGCGGGCCGCGGCCACGATCTCCTCCTCCGAGGTCAGCGCCTCGATGAACAGCACGTCCGCGCCCGCCGCGCGGTACTGTCCCGCCCGGTCGAGCGCGCCGGCCAGCCCTTCCACCGCCCGCGCGTCGGTCCGGGCGATGATCACGAAATCGGCGGACGCCCGGGCCTCGGCCGCGGCCCGGACCTTCTGCGCCATCTCCGCTGCCGGGATGACGAGCTTGCCCTCCATGTGGCCGCACTTCTTCGGCGCGACCTGGTCCTCCAGGTGGATGGCGGCGGCCCCGGCATTCTCGTACGCGGCGACGGTCCGGATCACGTTGAGCGGGTTGCCGTAGCCGGTGTCAGCGTCGGCAATCACCGGGATGTCCACGCACCCGGCGATCCGCCGGGCGTTGTCCACCATCTCGGTCATCGTCAGCAGGCCCACGTCGGGGCGGCCCAGCAGCGCGGCCGACGTCCCGAACCCGGTCATGTAGACCGCGGTGAAGCCGGCCTCTTCCACCAGCCGGGCGGCCAGCGGATCGAACGCGCCCGGCGCCAGGATGGTCTCGCCCGAGTCGAGCAGCGCCCGGAGCCGGGCGGCGCCGCCCGGGCGTGCGGTGAGCCTGCCCGTCACCGGCCGCCCCGCCCCGGCAGCGGCTCAGCCCCCACTCTTGCGGCGGAACGATCGCTTGCTCTGGCCGGCGGGCCCGTGAGCACCGGATACCTTCCCGCCGCCCTGGCCGGCCTGACGGTCGTTGTGTGCCGCCTGCTGACCACGCTTGCGGTCCAGTGCTTCACGGAACTTCCGCTTCAAATCGTCCTTGGGACCTTCCGGCCCCGGCGCGCTGCCGGGCATCGGACCTCCTCTGCTGGGACGGCTACCCATCCAGCCTAGAGGGCCGAATCGCCATCTGGGCGCAGGTCCTGCTCGCCAGGCCGGCGGCACCTGGCCGCGGCTCAAGCTGTGCCGCAGGGAGGCCTGCGGATCCGCCCTCTATAGCCTGTCCCGGAACAACAGCGGCGTCTGGCACGACGTGCGCACCTGCGGCAACGTGGTCAACCTCCGGGCCTCGTGGCTGCGCAGGAAGCAGCTGGCGGCGCCGCCGGCGATCCGGGTGAGCAGTAACGGCGGGAGCGGGTTCCGCGTTAGCAGGGCAGGGCCCGTGATGCCCAGCAAGCCCGTGATGCCCAGCAAGCCCGTGATGCCCAGCAAGGAGGCGGCGATGACGGAGCCGAGGGTGGCCGTGGTGACCGGGGCCGGGTCGGGGCTGGGCAGGCGCATCACCGTCGCGCTGCTCGGCGCCGGCTGGCGGGTCGCCGCGGCCGGGCGCCGGGAGGCGGCGCTCCGCGAGACCCTGGACGGTGCGTCAGCCCCAGACGGCACGGCGCTCGTGGCGCCCGCTGATGTCACCGAGCCGGAATCGGTGGCGGCGCTGTTCGCGACGGTCCAGCAGCGCTGGGGGCGGCTGGACCTGCTGGTCAACAACGCCGGCGTGTTCGGCCCGGCCGGACCGGTGGATGAGATCTCCGTTGCGGACTGGCAGCGCGTGGTGGACACCAACCTCACCGGCGCGTTCCTGTGCGCCCGGCAGGCGGTGCGGATGATGAGGGCCCAGCAGCCCCAGGGCGGCCGGATCATCAACAACGGGTCGATCTCGGCGCATGTGCCCCGCCCGGGCAGCTCCGCCTACACGGCGACCAAGCATGCGCTGACCGGCCTGACCAAGTCCATCTCGCTGGATGGCCGCCCCTTCAGCATCGCTTGCGGCCAGATCGACATCGGGAACGCCGCCACCGAGATGACCGCCCGGATGGCCAGTGCCGTACCGCAGGCCAACGGCACGCTGGCCGCCGAGCCCACCTTCGACGCCCGGCACGTCGCGGACGCGGTGCTCTACATGGCGGGGCTGCCACTGGACGCCAACGTCCAGTTCCTCACCCTCACCGCCACGGCCATGCCGTACATCGGCCGCGGCTGAGCCCGGGCGGGATTCAGCGCCGCCCGAGCCGGGCCCGGGCCATCGCCGGGAGGGCGGCCCGCCCGGTGACGGGCTGGAAATTCTCGGCGGCGGCCCGCAGTGCCTGGTACTCCTCACCGGTCAGGTCGATGTCCGCGGCGGCCACGTTGCGCTCCAGCTGCTCGACGCTGGAGGCGCCGGGGATCGCGGTCACGGCCGGGCTGTGGATGACCCAGGCCAGCGCGATCTGGGCCGGTGTGGCCGCATGCGCGTCCGCCACCTCCCGCAGCACCCCGATGAGGTCAGCAGCCCGGTCCAGGTTCTCCGGCAGGAACAACGGGTTGGCCCCGCGCACGCGGTTCGTTGGCCGGCTGCCTGCCTGGTACCGGCCGGACAGCAGGCCCTGCGCCAGCGGGCTGTAGGCGATGATCACCCTCTCCTGTGCCTCCGCGTACGGCAGCAGGTCGCGTTCGGGTGAGCGATCCACCAGGCTGTACCGGACCTGGTTGCTCAGCACCCGGCCGCCCAGCGCCGCTTCGGCGCTGCGCCAGCGGTCCAGCGAGTAGTTGCTCACGCCGACCTCGCCGACCAGCCCCACCCGCTGCAGCGCGTGCATGCCGCGCATCGTCGTGGGGTCGCCGATCACCGGGTTCGGCTGGTGCACCTGGTACAGGTCGAGGTGCCGGGCGCCCAGCCGGTTGGCGCTGGCGATGGCGCGCTGCTCGACGACCGGGGCGAGTGGCAGCAAGGGCAGGATCTTCGTGGCCAGGAAAACCGACTCGATGTCGTCTCCCAGCGCCTCACCCAGGATCCGCTCGCTACGGCCGAAGCCGTAGATCTCGGCGGTGTCGAACAGGGTGACGCCCAGGTCGAGGGCACGGCGCACAATGGCACGAGCCTCCCCGGCGGCATAGGGGTCGCCGTAGCCCCAGTCCCGGGACCCGAACTGCCAGGTCCCCAGCCCGATCTTGGAAATCCGCTTGGCGGTGTCGGTAGCCAGATAGCGCATGGTCCTAGTCTCCGCCACGTCCCGCGCCCGGTGACCAGTGGCCGCCACGTTGCCGTATCGCTGTCTAGCCTTAGCGCTGTGAGTGACAACGACGTGCGCCCGCTGACCGCGGACGAGCGCTTCGCGGACCTGGTCGATGAGCTGATCGGTACTCCCGGCGTCACCCCGCCGCGCGGCGGCGGCGGATTCGGCCGCTCCGCGCTGCGCTGGGAGAAACGGATCTTCGCCATGCTGGTCCGGGGCGCCCTGGTGGTGAGGCTCCCGGCGCAGCGGGTCAACGCGCTGGTCGGCGGGGGGGAAGGGACCCGGTTCGACGCCAACAAGGGAACTCCGATGAAGGAGTGGTTCAGCCTCGATCCGGACTCTGAGCTGCCCTGGCTCCCGCTGGCCCGGGAGGCGCTGGACTTCGCCCGCGGCGCCTCCTGACTGCCCCCCCGGGTTCCGCAGAAAATTTCCGGCCCGGCTGTCCTGGACGGCCGGGGCCCGTTCGTCCTTACAGTGAGCCGGTGACCGTGCCGGCCGGATCCTGAGGAGCGAGCTATGCCCATGTACGCGGCACTGACCTACACGCCGGACGTTGACTGGACCAACCCTCCCCCGGAGCATGCGGGGACAATGAAGGAGTACGCCGAGTTCGCCGAGGCGGCGGCCGCGGTCATCCGGGGCGGCAAAGCGCTCTACCCGACCGCGACCGCGACCACTGTGCGGGTGGCCGGCGGCAAGGG
Organism: uncultured Actinomycetes bacterium; assembly: GCA_963829725.1. GTDB lineage: Bacteria > Actinomycetota > Actinomycetes > Streptosporangiales > Streptosporangiaceae > RYN-230. The sequence goes on from CAWHJW010000014.1 coordinate 216,830, forward strand.
CGGGGACGTACTGACCAGCGACGGTCCCTACGCCGAGACCAAAGAGGCGCTGACCGGTTTCTACTTGCTGGAATGCGCCGACCTCGATGAGGCGGTCACGTACGCCGCGCAGATCCCGGCGGCGTGGGACGGCGTCGTCGAGGTCCGCCCGGTCATCCAGTTCTGACCACAGCCGGACGCCCGGTGGACGCCGGTGACGCGGTCGCGCGGCTGGTACGCGACGAGGGAACCCGGGTGCTCGCCACGCTGATCCGCGTCACCGGCCGCCTGGACCTGGCCCAGGACGCAGTGCAGGACGCGGTGGTCCGCGCGCTGGAAACCTGGCCCCGGGACGGGGTGCCGGGCAACCCGCGCGGCTGGCTGCTGGTCGCCGCGAAGCGCCGGGCGGTGGACCTGATCCGGCGGGAGGCACGGCGGCCCGGGAAGGAGACGGCGGCACTCATGTTCGCCGACGCGGTGCCCGAGCCACCCGACGTGGTCCGGGACGACATGCTCCGGCTCATCTTCACCTGCTGCCACCCGGCCCTGGCCGCGGAGGCGCAGGTGGCACTGGCGTTGCGCACGCTCGGCGGGCTGTCCACCGCCGAGGTGGCACGCAGCCTGCTGGTACCCGAGCCGACCATGGCCAAGCGGCTCACCCGGGCCCGTCAGAAGATCACCCAGGCGCGGATCCCCTACCGGGTGCCGTCCGCCGGTGAATTGCCGGCCCGGCTGGCCGGGGTGGCCGCCACTGTGTACCTCATCTTCAACGAGGGCTATGCGGCCGGGTCCGGCGCGGACCTGATCAGGATCTCGCTGACCGACGAAGCCATCCGGCTGGCCCGGCTGCTGGCCGAGCTGATGCCGGACGAGCCCACCGTCCTCGGCCTGCTGGCCTTGCTGCTGCTCACCGACGCCCGCCGGGCGGCCCGGGTGGACGCCGCGGGACAGCCGGTGCTGCTCGCCGACCAGGATCGCGGCCGGTGGGATGGCCAGGCGATCAAGGAGGGGGTCGAGCTGGCCGGCGCGGCGCTGCGCCGCTCCCCAGGGCAGCCTGACCCGTACGCCGTGCAAGCGGCGATCGCCGCCTGCCATGCCCTCGCGCCGGACTACGCGCACACCAACTGGGACGCGGTCATCTCCTGGTACGACGTGCTGCTCTCGGTCGCGGACACTCCGGTCGCCCAGCTGAACCGGGCTGCGGCCGTCGCCGAGCGGGACGGTCCGGCCGCCGCCCTCGCCCTGGCCGATGCGATCGTCGGGCTGGACGGGTACCCGTGGTGGCACGCGACCCGGGCCGAGCTGCTGCACCGGCTGGGCCGGGCGGAGCAGGCCCGCGCCGCGTACCAGCGGGCGCTCGCCCTCGGCATGAGCGAGCCGCAGGCCAGGCATCTGCGCCGGAGGATCGCCGACTTGCGCGGCTAGCGGGCTTGGGCTAGGCCACCCAAGCCCGCTACGCTCCGTCGGGGACTTCGCCCGGGAGGAGTGGCCCTTCGGGCAGTCCGGCTGACGGGCCGGGGTGAGCGTGGCACGTTCGGTGCATGGCTGATGATTTCTCCGGGCGGTACGGGGACCTGCTGACCGGCTCCTATGACTGCGTGGACCGGGTCGTGCTGAACGCCATTCTTCCCGCTGGGGCACAACCCGGGCGGGTTCCGGGTCTGGTGGCGGGGCACGGGGGTGTTCCTGGTGCTGGCCGCGAAGGCCCCGGCGAGCGTGCGGGAGGTCCGCCGCCCGGAATCCACCGGCCTGATCGGCAACATCGCGAAGAAGACGACGTATGTCAACCACTATTCGTTCCACATCATGGACCCGTGGTGGGGTCATGTGACGGTCAAGATGCCGGGGCATCCGCCGTTTCCCGCGCAGGTCATCCTCAACGGCCACGAGTATGTCGCGGCCGTCGCCCGGGCGGCGGGGCCCGGGTTCGCCAAGGAGGGCAACTGCTTTACTGGCATCGCGGATCCGCAGGGCCTGGCCCGGGTCGCAGATACCTTGTCGCAGCCTGCGGCTACAGGGCGCCTGGGCCAGGTCTGTGACCGGTGGATCTACTCCGCCTGCCTGTGCTCCGGCCTGGACCTGGCCGGCCAGGCCCGCAGCGGGTTCGCCTACTCCTATTCCATCGACCAGGCCGAATACAGCCGCAACCTGCTGTTCGGCTCCGGCGGCCAGATGGAGGACCTGTTTGACCGGGTGCTGGACCGGACCCGGTCCCGGCTGGACATCCCGGCGCTGCGGACCATCGTCGGGCTGAAGAACCGTCCTCATCACAACCGTGTGCCGGCGGCCCGCCCGCCCAAGAAGCCGTGACCGGGACATCCCAGTATGGCCTGACCTGGTTCAAGGTGGCCTTCGGGCGCCTGCAGCTGAAGGCCTGCACCAAGGGCGAGCACGTCCTGCGTTCCGGGGCCACCGTGCACAACCACCAAAGCGCTGCGCTGCCGCCGCAGCCTGGAGAACTTCCCCGAGATCATCACCCGCCTGGCGGGCATGGCCGACCGGTTCGCCACCGCCCCCGACTGCGCCGATATCAGCTTCATCACCGACGGCACCCTGGATGAGCTGCCGCTGCCATCACGGATCGGGCCACCCGCACCGGCGGCATCGACTTGAACAAGCATGCAGGCCCACTCCACGACCTCGGCATCACCACGCCGGCCGCAGCCGCCGCATAGACAACATGGTGCCGATCGGAAAAATGCAAGCTCCTAGCTGAACCGCTCCGGCGGCGTAGCGGAGAGCAGAACCTTCGCGCCCTCCGGCGCTGCTGCCGCCTTCTCGATCGCCCATCCGGGTCATCGAGCAGACGTTGGCAAATTCCAAGGCCTGGCAGATCATGCACACTGATTACCGGCGGCTACTCGCAACATTCACGACAGTCATCTCAAACGTAATCGCAATACACTTCTATGCGGCTAGCGGGATGACCCTCATAGGACCAGCTAAAGCGGTCTAAATAAACACATTCGGATACCAGGCGGCCTCACTTGACGGCAACAACGAGGTCACCGATCGAGCAAATAAGCCCAGTCGCTAGTCAGCACCATCGGGCACGTGCGATCCTGTGGCCCGCCAGTAACGACCGCGTCTGTAAACCACGGGCCCGACAAAGGAAAAAATGATCCAGGGGGAACTATCCAGTGAAATGGGAAAGACCAATCGCCGCTGTCCTCGCTGCAACGGCAACGGCCGCGTTCACAATCGCCAGCGCCGGGCTCGCTAGCGCATCCACCCACCCCGCGCCGAGAGCGGACAAGCCCGGCGCGGCGCAGGCCCACGTGCCCGCCGGCATCAACCTCCGCCACATCACGGCCGGCAAAGTCGGCACACCAAAGATCCTGATCCCGCAGGCGAAGCAGCCCGACCGCCACCTGAAATCGCTTGGCGGCGGCAACCTGCTATACCATGGCGGCCCCATCCAGTCCGACCCAGAACTCTACATACTGCTCTGGGGCTCCTGGTGGAACTCGTCGTGCAGCAACACCCAGGGCAACGGGGCCGCCGACGAGGCATACCTGTACGACTATTACCACGGCATGGGCTCGGCCTCGGACAATATTTCCCCTATCGCCACCCAGTACGGCGACTCCGGCGGCCACCACCCCACGTTCCCGTCGGTTGCCGGCCAGGCTTTTATCGCGTGGAACGCGGACTGCACCGACCCGCCGCAATCCGCCACCGACGCCCAGCTCGGCGCCGAGGCCGCGTCGTACGCCTCATACCTGACCAGCCAGGGCGTCAACATCACTAACAACACCCAGATCGTCGTGGTCTCACCGTCCGGCACCAACCCCGGCGGTGGCTTCGGTTCCAAGTACTGCGCCTACCACAACTGGGCACAGCTCGGCTCCGGCGCCCTCCTGTCCTGGACCAACCTGCCGTATATCCCCGACCAGGGCGGCAACTGCGGCGCGAACATCATCCAGAACGGCATGGATGGCTGGTCGATCGTCGGCGGCCACGAGTACATGGAATCGGTCACCGACCCCGACGTGAACTCCTCCTCGCCAGGGAGTGCCTGGTATGACGACCAGGGGTATGAGATCGGCGACAAGTGTGCCTGGACCAACCTGTTCACCCAGACACTCGGGCCCTGGGGCACCTTCGCGCAGCAACCCGAATGGGACAACTCCACCTCGTCCTGCCAGCCCGCGGACACGATCGCTGTCACCAACCCCGGCAGCCAGACCACCAACGCGGGCGCTGCGGTCAGCCTGCAGATCAACGGTTCCTCGAGCGAGAGTAACCCGCTCACGTTCTCGGCGACCGGCCTGCCCGCTGGGCTGTCCATCAGCTCCTCCGGGCTGATCAGCGGAACCCCGACGACCGCGGGCACCTCCTCCGTGACGGTATCCGCGACCGACACCACACCCTCGGTGTCCGGGTCCGCGACGTTCTCCTGGACGGTCAACTCCACCGTCGCCACCGGGCCGATCACGGGTCCCGGCGGTAAGTGCCTGGACGACTACCGCTCGGGCACGGCCAACGGCAACGTCGTTGATCTCTATGCCTGCAACGGCACCAACGCGCAGAAGTGGACCGCTGCGTCAGGTAACACCCTGACGGTGCTCGGTAAGTGCTTGGATAACTACCGCTCGGGCACGGCCAACGGCAACAAGATCGACATCTACTCGTGTAACGGGACCGGCGCGCAGAAGTGGGTGCACCAGGCCAACGGGTCGTATCTCAACCCCGCGTCCGGTAAGTGCCTGGACGACTACCACGGCGGCACAGCCAACGGCAACAAGATCGATCTGTACACGTGCAATGGCACCAACTCGCAGAAGTGGACCGGGCCCTGACAGCTCAGTAACTGACTTGGCCCTGGAGGCCGCGCCCGGCCAGCACGGCGGGCGCGGCCTCCTTTCCATGCGGGAGGGATCGAGGTCCAGTTCGCGCAGGAGTTCGCCGGTGGCGCCGTTGATGACGCGGATGTGCAGGTCGCGGACCAGCATCAGGACGGGGTCCGGGCGTGGGTCCGGCCGATGCCGATGTGGTGGAGCGCCTGGCTACACGGCATTCATCGACCTGGAGCTGCCGCGAAAGCTACGCCGCCCGGCCCAAAGCCACCCCGGGAACCGGGCCAGCGACACCCATGACCGGTCGGGCGCATCTCCGGGCCGCCGCCGGGGCGCTGTGCACGGCGGCCACCAGGCCGAGCACGCCCAGCCGGTGCGCGGGCGACGAGAACTCGCCCCAGTCGAAACCCTGCCCGTCAACGAACGGGTAGACCGCGACCGCGAACCCGTCACCCAGCCGGGCCAGCGGCTCGCCATCACCGGCGGGTACCTGCGCCACCACGAACCCCGCGCCCGCAGTCCCGGAGATCCGTAGCGGCGGCCAGCGCCGCGCGCGGCCGCCGGTATCCCGCGGCCAGCGGCTCGCGCCGCGACAGCCGCTTGTTCTCCAGTCCGTCGACTGTGACGGACCATCGTGCCCGGACGCGCCGGTGACGTCCCAGTGGTGGCTGTCCCCGCCAACGGCCCGGTACCGGGCCGAGGTGACGGAGATTCCCCAGCCTGCCCCAGCGCAGCCTCGGGGAGATCAGCGGGCGGTGTCAGCATGGGCGCGATGGCGCTGCGGTCGTGCTAGGCGGGCTGCCCGTCCACGGTCAGCTCCGCCCGGTCCGGGTAGAAGCACAGCAGGCCAGCGATCTCGGCCACCTGCGGGATCGGGTTCTCGTAGCTCCACACCAGGTCGTCGTAGACGTCGCCGCCCACCTCTGCCGACCAGTAGGACGCCTGGCCCTTGAATGGGCAGGTGGTGTGGGTGTCGGTGGGCCGGAGCAGGTCGGTCCGCACGTCCTCCCGGGGGAGGTAGTAGCGGGTCGGCAGCCCGGTCTCGTCCAGCAGGAGCGGCCGGTCGGTCTCGGCCAGCTTCTCGCCGCTGACGGTGACCACGACGTGCTCGGTACTGGGGGTGGTGGTGATCGTGTGCCCTCTTGCCATACCGGGGTGAACCCCGGCGCTACCCGGCCTGTTCCCGCTCCGCCTCAGCGAAGGCGGCCAGCGCGTCGGCGTCACTGGCGCTGGCCCGGGCGTTGCCGGCGATGAATTCGATACCGGGAAGGTCAGCGGCGCTGGCTTCCATCGCCGTGGCGGCGGCCTCGGCGTCGTACTGGGTACGGCGCAGCGCCACGTCCGGGCCGAGCAGGGCCCAGCCCGCGCCTGAGTGACCGTAGGGCATCCCGACCGAACCCGGGTTGATTACCCGGCGGGTGTCGGCGAGCGGCAGCGCCGCCAGCCGGTCCCGTGGTGCCTGGCTGATCCGGGCCGCGCACCAGGCGTAGTGCTGCGCGGGTGCATTGGCGTCCAGGCCGGTCGGCTGGAACATGCCGTCGAACGTGTCGGCCAGGCACCGGTCGCTGTTCCCGCGCACCCAGATGGCCCGGTCGCCCAGGGCGGCCAGCCGGTCGAGGGTCGGGCCGGGCATCGGGCCGTCGGCAAGGTCCCCGTTCAGCACGATCGCGTCTGGCCCGGCGGCCTCCACTTCGCGCAGCACGGCCTCCAGCGCCGGGAGGTTCCCGTGGATGTCAGCCAGTACTGCTACCCGCATTGCGGCCGCCCCGCTCCGCCAGCGAGTATTCCGGCGCGGGGCCAGGCCGTCCACCAGGTTCGTCCGCAGCGGACACCCCGTCGCTGAACGCCTCGGCGCGGCTGCTGTCCATGCCCGGGTGGTTAGCTGCGGGTGCGGGGGGGCGTCCCTGCGGCGCCCGCCGGGGGGCGGTTCCCGCCGGGGGGTGGGGTGACTGACCGGGCGAGTAGCTGGGCGACGTCGATGACCTGGAGGGTTTCGCTGGCTTCGCCGCTGGCCTGCTTGGCGCTGACCGCGTCGCCGAGCATGACCAGGCAGTAGGGGCAGGCGGTGGAGATGGTGTCCGGGCTGGTGGACAGGGCTTCGTCGATGCGCTCGGTGCTGATCCTTTTGCCGGTCCGTTCTTCCATCCACATCCGGGCGCCGCCCGCGCCGCAGCAGAAGCCGCGGTTCTTGCACCGGTGCATTTCCTGCGCCGTGACGCCGGGGACCTGGTCCATGATCTCCCGGGGCGGGGTGAACACCTTGTTGTGCCGGCCCAGGAAGCACGGGTCGTGGTAGGTGATCTTCTCCCCGATCGCGGTGACCGGGGTCAGCTTGCCCGCCCCGACCAGCCGGGCGAGCAGCTGGGTGTGGTGGATGACCTCGTAGTTCCCGCCCAGCTGCGGGTACTCGTTCGCGATCGTGTTGAAGCAGTGCGGGCACGACGCCACGATCGTCTTGGGGGCGGCCTCGTTGAGGGTCTGGATGTTCTGGGCGGCCAGCATGGAGTAGACGAACTCGTTGCCGATGCGCCGGGCCGGGTCCCCGGTGCAGGTCTCGGCCGGGCCCAGGACGGCGAAGTTCACCCCGGCGGTGTGCAGCAGGGTGGCGATGGCCTTGGTGGTCTTGCGGGCCCGGTCTTCCAGCGCCCCGGCACAGCCCACCCAGAACAGGTACTCCACCCCGTCGTCGAGCTTGCCGTCCGCGACCGGGACGTCGAAGCCGAGTTCCTCCGCCCAGGCCAGCCGCCGGGCGGCGCCCATGCCCCACGGGTCGCCCTTGTTCTCCAGGTTCTTCAGCATCCCGGACGCCTCGGCCGGGAACGCGGACTCGATGAGGACCTGGTGGCGGCGCATCCCGTCGATGTGATCGATGTGCTCGATATCGACCGGGCACTCCTCCACGCACGCCCCGCAGTTGGTGCACGACCACAGCACGTCCGGGTCGATCACCCCGTTCTCGCCCGCGCCGCCGACCAGCGGGCGGCCGGCCTCGAACTTCACCGCGTCGGGCAGCTTTTCCCGCTCCTCATCGGAGGAGGCCAGCAGGTAGGGGGCCTTGGCCAGCGCGTGGTCACGCAGGTCCAGGATCACCTGCTTGGGCGACAGCGGCTTGCCCGTCACCCACGCCGGGCACTGCGACTGGCACCGCCCGCACTCGGTGCAGGTGGCCATGTCCAGCAGGCCCTTCCAGGTGAAGTCCTCGATCTTCCCCAGCCCGAACACGCCGGTGTCGGGGTCGGCTTCCTCGAAGTCCAGCACTTTCCCGCCGCTGCGCATCGGCTCCAGGCCCCGCAGCGCGTCAGGGCGGCGGGAGAACAGCACGTTGACCGGCGCGGTGATGATGTGCAGGTGCTTGGAGTAGGTCACGAACACCAGGAACCCCAGCACCACCGCCAGCTGGGCCAGCAGGAACACCGTCTCGATCACCTTGTTCGCCCTCACGCCCAGCGGCGCCAGCCAGTGCCCGGCGAGCTGCGACGCGAACGCGCCGTGCGGGTAGGGGAAGTCACCGGTGTTGACCTGCGCGCCGCGGTTAGCCCCGATCACCGCGACCGCCCGGGGCCGGAGCAGTTTCTCCAGTGACCGGCGCGCGGCGTGGTGCTCGCGGCGGCTCGCCCGGGCCAGCGCGCTGGCCCGCGGATCGACCCGGAGCACGACGTGCTGCAGATGGCCGTCCGCGGTGATCTGCGGCCCGTACCCGGAGGCGGTGAAGACCCGTAGCATGGCGGCGTTGGTGGCGAGCACGTCGGCCTCGAACACGTAGATGCCGATGCCGGGGGCGGCCGCGGCGAGCCGTTCCAGCAGCAGGGCGCCGAGCCCGAGTCCCTGGAAGTCATCGGCGATCGTGAACGTCACCTCGGCGTGGTCGGTGCCGTCCAGCCGGATGAGCCGCCCGACGCCGATCATCTGATCGTCGAGGAACGCCACCAGGGCGAAGTGATCCACGTAGTCCACGTCGAACGAACTGCCGCAGCAGCTCACGGCGGAACCTGGGCACCGGCCCGAGCAGCCGCTGGGCTAGCGAGCGGCGGGACAGCCGGCGGCTGAGTTCGCCCGGACCATTGAGGTGATCTCAGCGAAATAGGTTCGGGCAGCCGGGCTTTATCTTCTCAAGCAGATACATCGATGCGGACACGGCCGCCGGGCACGCGGCTCGATCAGGCGGGGCGTGGCTCCCGCGGCAGGCCGAGTATCCGCTCGCCGATGATGTTCCGCTGGATCTGGCTGCTGCCGCCGTATGTGCTGAACGGGACCGGCCTGGCGTTCATGTCGATGGACCTGACCGTCAAGCGGCCCGCCTATGTGGGGGACACCCTGCACGTAGTGGTCGAGGTCACCGCGGCCCGGGCGGCCAGCAGCGGGCACCGGGGCGTAGTCACCACCAGGAACAGCGTGCGCAACCAGCGCGGTGAGGACGTTCTCAGCTACACCCCGGTCCGGCTCATCCGCGGCCGTGACTACCAGGAACCAGTCCCGGATCGGACTTGACAAGCTAAATTATTTAGCTGATTATAGAACCATGGGGCGATCGGGAGCGGCCACCTGGGTGACCCGGCTGCTGGCTGCGCTCGGACCGCCGCCGCCCCCGCCGCGACGTCACTTCGCCGCGCGCACCCGCCTTGTGGTTCCCTCGCCCTGTCGTTGCGCGGGGACCCGGGACGCGCTTGAGCGGGACGCCGGCCGGCCGGCCGGGGCGGCGGCCGGCCGCTAGCCAGGAGGCCCGGCGGCTAAGGGGCCCCAGCCGCTAGCCAGGAGGCCCGGCCGCTGAGGGGCCCGGCCGCAAAGAACCGGCCAGGCCGTCCCCGGGCTGATGGCCGCCAGCGCGGCACACGGCAGACCGCCCCCTTCATAGAGTTATCCTCGTATGCTTATTTCAATAAGCGAATCCAGGCGGGTTTCCATCCGGGATGGATCCCGGCCAGCCGGCCCGAGGGGAAAGCTTGAACGCCGTCAAGGGGAACTCGACCGTCCGGGTGCCGAAGGCCGGGGAGATGGTCGCGGCGCATCTGCGCCGCCAGATCGTGCTCGGTGAGCTCAAGGAAGGCGACCAGCTGCCGTCCGAAAGCGTCCTCATGGAGGAGTACGGCGTCTCCCGGCCGACGCTGCGTGAGGCGTTCCGCATCCTGGAGGCCGAGGGCGCCATCACCGTGCGGCGCGGGGTCCGCGGTGGCGCCCGGGTGCAGGTACCCGACACCACCGTGGCCGCCCGCCAGGTCGGCCTGGTGCTGCAGTACCGCGGGACGCTGCTGTCCGACGTCTATGACGTCCGCGCCGTCGTCGAGCCCGCCGCGGCCCGGATGGCGGCCCGCCGCCGCACCTCGGCGGACCTGGCGCGGCTGCAGGAAGCGCTGGACCGGCACCGCGAGTCCGTCGAGGACCCGGGTGCCGCGTTCACCTCGGACGCCGAGTTCCACCGCCTGATCGTCGAACTGTCCGGCAGCGAGACCCTCCAGGTGCTGGCGGCCATGGTGACCGACATTATTCGCGAGGGCGACCGCGCCTACGCGGAGAGCCACGACTGGCAGCACGAGCAGGAGCTCGCCAAGATCGCGATACGCGCGCACACCCGGCTGGTAGAGCTCATCCGCAAGCGCAGGGGGGAGGAGGCGGAGGAACACTGGCGCAAGCACCTGAGCGAGTCGGCCAAGATCGTGCTGGGCGGCCGGGCCTCCGCCACCGTCGTCGAGCTGCTGTCCTGAAGTCGCCGCCACTCTCCTGCCCCCGCCGGCTGCCCGGGGCGGACTAGGTCAAGGTACAGTTTACTAGTGTCATATATTTAACTAAATTTGCGACGAGTTCCGGGCTGGGTGCGCTGGCGGGCGGCGCGGCCCTGATTCGCCTGTCCGGCCGGGATGCCCGGCCGGACGGGACCGTCGTGGTGAGGGGCACACGATGAGCGGGCCACTGTCCACGCACGAAAACGGGGCCAATGGGGCAGTGGGCGGGCGGCCGCCGCTGGGTCACCGGATACGGGTGCCGAAGACAGCCGAGCTCGTGGCCGCCGAGCTGCGCCGCAAGATCGTCCGTGGCGAGCTGGCCGAGGGGGATGCGCTGCCCTCCGAAGCGGCCCTGATGGGGGAGTTCGCGGTGTCCCGGCCGACGCTGCGCGAGGCCTTCCGGGTACTGGAGTCGGAGTCGCTGATCAGCATCCGGCGCGGTGCCCGTGGTGGCGCCCGGGTTCAGGTGCCGGACGGGAACGTGGCGGCCAGCTACGCCGGCCTGGTGCTCGAGTACCGGGGTACCACGCTCCAGGATGTCTACGACGCGCGCACGTTCATCGAGGCGCCCTGCGCCGCGCTGCTCGCTGCCCGGCGCACCCCGGCGGACCTGGAGCGGCTGCGGGCGGCGGTGGCCGAGGCGGACCTGCTGATGGATGACCCGCCCGCCTTCATCCGGGCGCACATGGAATTCCACGCCCTGGTGGTGGAACTGGCCGGCAACGAGACGCTGGCCGTGCTGAACGGCATGGTGCGGCACATCATCGAGCTGGCCAACTGGTCGCACGTCAACCTGGACGCGGGCAGCCCCGAGAACGTGCGGGCGAACAAGCGCGGGTTCCGCGCGCACGTCAGGCTGGTGGAACTGGTGGCCGCGCAGCAGGCCGCGGACGCCGAGTCGCTGTGGCGGCTGCACCTGCGGGAAGCCGAGAACTACCTGCTGCTGAACAAGTCGATGACCACCGTGCTCGACCTGCTCGGCTGACCATCCAGTCGCTATCTAGATAGATAAGTTAGCGATATGCTGAGCTCTCTGCCAGGTATCGGGAGGACGCATGCGGCTGCACGGCAAGACGGCCATGGTCACCGGCGCTGGCCGGGGCATCGGGGAGGCGATCGCGGATGCGCTGGCGTCTGGTGGCGCCGCCGTCGCGGTCTGCGACCTGGACGGCGAGTCAGCCGCCAAGGCCGCGGCTGGCCTGGCCGGGCGGCATGGCGGCCGGGCCGTCGGCCTGCCCGTCGACATCGCGGACAGTGCGGCCGTCCGGGCCGCGGCCGCCCGGGCCGCGGCGGAGCTTGGCCCAGTGGACATCCTGGTCAACAACGCGGGCATCGACGTGATCGAGCTCTTCGTGGACTCCTCGGAGGAGACCTGGGACCGCATCATCGCGGTCAACCTGCGCGGGACCATCACCGTCACCCGGGCCGTGCTGGACGGGATGATCGAGCGGGGCAGCGGGCGGATCATCCACATCGCCTCGGACGCCGGCCGGGTCGGCTCCTCTGGCGAGGTGGTGTACGCGGCCACCAAAGGCGGGATCATCGCGTTCGGGAAGGCCCTGGCCCGGGAAGTGGCCCGGCACGGCATCACGGTGAACAGCGTCTGCCCCGGCCCGACCGACACTGCGCTGCTCGGCCAGGTGGCCGCCTACAGCCAGAAGCTCCGTGACGGGCTGGAGCGGGCCATTCCCCTGCGCCGGGTCGGCCAGCCGGCTGACATCGCCGGCGCCGTCGCCTTCCTCGCCTCGGACGAGGCCGCCTATATCACCGGCCAGACGCTGTCGGTCAGCGGCGGCCTCACCATGGCCTGAGGCCGCCGGTGGACTCCTCACCCGCGCGCCCGGAGCCGGTGCTGCGCTCCGAGCGGCACGGTCCGGTGACCGTGCTCACCCTGAACCGCCCGGACCGGCTGAACGCCATCGGCCGCGACATGCTCGCCGGGCTGGCCCGGGCGGTCGCAGCGGCGGCGGCCGATGAGCGGGTGCGCGCACTGGTGATCGCGGGCGCAGGCCGTGCCTTCTGCGCCGGTGCCGACCTGAGCGAGATCGAGGCTCTCGCCGGGCCCCGGGCGTTCCGCGCGTTCATCGCCGGGATGACCGGGGTCTACCAGGTCATCGCGGACTGCCCGAAGCCGTCGGTGGCGGCGCTGCACGGCCTGGCCCTCGGCGGCGGCCTGGAACTGGCCCTCGCCTGCGACCTGCGGGTCGCCGACGCCGGTTGCCGGCTGGGCCTGCCGGAGATGAAGCTCGGCGTGCTGCCTGGCGCGGGCGGCACGCAGCGGCTGCCCCGGCTGGTCCCGGCGGGCATCGCCAGGCAGATGATCCTCACCGGGGAGCCGCTCACCGCAGCCCGGGCCCACGAGGTCGGGCTGGTCAACGAGGTGGCGGCGCCGGGGGATGTGCTCCCGGTGGCGCTGGACCTGGCGCAGCGGCTGGCGGCCGGGGCCCCGCTGGCGCTGGCGGCCGGCAAGCGCCTGCTCGACCGGGGCCCCGGCATGGACCTGGCCGCGTCCATCAGCTATGAGGGTGAGTCGGTCTCGATGCTGTCCGGCACGGCGGACCGCGCCGAGGGGCTGGCGGCGTTCCGGGCCCGCAGGCCTCCCGTGTTCACGGGGCACTGACTCCGGCCCGGCGCCCGCGACGGCCAGGCCCGGCTGCGGTTCAGCGCAGGTAGGCCTGGCCGCCGTCCAGGGCGATCGTGGTCCCGGTGATGTAACCCGCCGCTGGCCCGCACAGGAAGGCCACCGCCGGGCCGATCTCCGTTTCCGGGTCGCCCAGCCGGCGCAGCGGGATACTCGACATGCTGCGCTGGTACTCCGCCGGATTGGCCTGGCGCCAGGCCTCCGATGCCGGGCTGGTCGCGGCGGGCAGGACAGTGATCACCCGGATGCCCTCCGGTCCCCACTCGGCGGCGGCCACCCGGCTCAGGGTCTGGGTCGCCGCCTTGGCCGCGGCGTAGACCCCGCGGCCGGCCGGCTGCGGGTTCACCGCGGCGGAGCTGCCCAGGTTGATGATGACGCTGCCCGGGCGCAGGTGCGGATGACAGGCCCGCATCAGCCGGAAGACGGCTCGCGGCCCGGATTCCCAGCACGCGGCGAATGCCTCGTCGGTGACGTCCAGCAGCGCGCCGAGCGCCGGGATCTGGGCGTTGTTGACCAGGATGTCGATCCCGCCCAGCTCGCGCACCGTGTCCGCGACGATGCGCTGGATGTCGGCCGGCCGGGTCACGTCCGCGACCAGTGGCAGGGCCGTGCCGCCCGGCTTCCCGATCTCCGCGGCCACTGCGGCCAGCGTGGCCTCGGTCCGGCCGGCCAGTGCCACCGCCGCGCCGTCGGCGGCCAGGGCCAGTGCGATGCTGCGGCCGATGCCCTGGCCGGCGCCGGTGACGATGGCCCGCTTGCCGTCAAGTGTCCCTGCCATGACCCCTCCTGCTCAGCATCATTGCAGCCGGGTCGCCTGGCGCGGCCGCCCGTCGAGCGCGCTGCGCCTGGCTGACCGCGGCCTGGCAGCGGGCGCGGTGACCCGCATCTGACTATAGACGTGTGGTTCGGTAGATGATAACAATTAGGTAGACAATTAATCTGGTTGTTGGTGATCCGGGTCACGCATGCATACCGTCCAGTCATCCACGGCGAATCGGGCCACGCCGGTGGCCCCCCGGGGCGCCGGCGCCAGGCAGCCGAGTCACCATCCCAGTCCTCTCATGGGGGGTCGAACCCAGTGATCGACAAAGCACGCAGGACCGCTCTGCTGCGGGTATCCGCGCTGAGCGTCGGGGTCGCGGCCCTCGCCGCGGCCTGTAGCAGCGCTAGCAGCGGGACCAACACGGGCGGCAGCAGCAGCCCGAGCGCGGCGAGTTCCATCTCCGCCGTCGCCGCCTCCGGCTCCGCCCTGGTCATCGGCACCATCGGCAACTTCTCAGGCCCGTCGGGCCAGCCGGAGCACCTGGCCGGGCTGCAGGCCTGGGTGGACTCGGTCAACGCCAGTGGCGGGGTCAAGGGCCGCCAGATCAAGCTGATCGTCGAAGACGACCAGGGTGATGCGACCAAGTCGCAGGCGGACATCCGCCAGCTCGTCCAGGTGGACCACGTGCTGGCCATCGTCAGCCCAGAGGCCGGCGGGACAGAGAGCGGCTGGGCATCGTATCTGGCGCAGCATCATGTCGCTGTCGTCGGCGGGCAGGCGGACACCCCGCTGTGGTTCACCAACCCGTCGTTCTTCCCCTCTGGTGCCACCGTCCTCACCTCGCTGGAAATGCAGGCCTACACGGTGAAGGCGGCGGCAAGTCATCCTTCGGCGCGGTGTACTGCGCCGAGGTCGCCGCATGCAAGCAGACCGTGCCGGCGCTGCAGGGCTACGCGAAGGCCTTCCACCTGAACATGTCCACCAGCGCGGCGATTGCCGTGGCGGCACCCAGCTACACGGCTCAGTGCCTGGCCGCCAAGCAGGCGGGCGCGCAGGCGCTGATCATCGACGCTGCCTACGCGGCTGGCTCCCGGTTTGCGCCCGCGTGCGCGCAGCAGGGTTACAGCCCGACATACGTGATCCCGTCCGGGGCCTTCGACAACCGTTACCTCCAGCTGTCCCAGGTGAACGGGGCGTACGTGCCGACCACGAACGCGCTGTGGTTCGCCAGCACGCCCGCGGTGAACCAGTTCAAGCAGGCGATGGCCAAGTACGAGGCGAGCACCGCGCTGGGCCCCAACCCAGTGTCCGGCTGGACGGGCGGCGTCCTGTTCGGTGCCGCGGCAGCGAGCCTGCCCGCCAAGCCGACCCCGGCGGACGTCTTCACCGCCCTGTATTCACTGCCGAAGAACGACACGCTGAACGGGCTCGCCCCGCCGTTGAACTTCCACAAGAGCGCTCCGGCCTCCCAGGTGAGCTGCTTCTTCCTGGCCCAGATCAAAGCCGGCAAGCTGACTGCCCCCAAGGGCACCGCGCCGATCTGCCCGTCGTGATCCCTGATCCCCGGGGCGCCCGGCCGGGCGCCCCGGGGATCTCTGACCTATCGAGCGTGATGACCAGATGAATGCCCTGCTCCCGTTCCTGATCCTCGGCATTACCGCCGGATCCGTGTACGGCCTGACCGGCACCGGCCTGGTGCTCACCTACAAGACGTCTGGCATCTTCAACTTCGCCCAGGGCGCGGTGGCCACCACCGGCGCCTACGCCTTCTACATCCTGCATGACGATGTGCTGCACCTGCCGGCGGTGCCGACTGCGCTGATCTGCGTCCTCGTCGTCGGCCCGGTGCTCGGCCTGGGCCTGGAGGCGATGGCTCGCCGGCTGGCCCACGCGTCCGCGACGATGCAGGTGGTCGCCACGATCGGCCTCGTGCTCGTAGTCCAGGGCATCTTCTCCGCGACATTCGGCACGCTGGCCCGCACCTTCCCGGCCTGGCTGCCGCAGCACACCGTCAACATCGCCGGGGGTTTCGTCGGCGTCGACCAGATGATCATTACTGGCATCGCGCTGGCCGCGACCGTGGCGCTGTTCCTCTTCTTCCGGCTGACCCGGCTCGGGCTCGCCATGCGTGGCGTGGTGGACAACCCCGAACTGCTCGACCTGGGCGGTACCAGTCCGGCCGCGGTGCGGCGGTGGGCCTGGATCATCGGCTCCAGCTTGGCCACGCTGGCCGGCATCCTGCTGGCCCCGACCCTCAACCTGGACGCTGTCGTGCTGACCCTGCTGGTCGTCCAGGCGTTCGGCGCCGCGGCGATAGGCCGGTTCTCCAGCCTGCCGCTCACCTACATCGGCGGCCTCCTGATCGGGATCGCCGCAGCCGCGCTGGACCGGGCCGTAGCGGCCTTCCCGGTGCTCGGGCAGAAGCTCCGCCAGCCGGCCGGCCAGTTGTCCGGTGGCCAGCAGCAGATGCTGTCGCTGGTCCGTGCCTACCTGACCAGCCCCAAGCTGGTGCTGGTCGATGAGGCGTCGATGGGGCTGGCCCCGGTCATCGTGGACAAGATCTTCGAGTTCCTCGGCGAGATCGCCGCGTCCGGGGCCGCGCTGCTCCTCGTGGAGCAGGACGTGAGCCGCGCCCTCGCCCTGGCCAGCCACGTGTACCTGCTGAACAAGGGCGGCGTGGTGCTCAGCGGCAAGCCGCGGGACATCGCCGACGACCTGTTCGTGCACTATCTCGGCACCGCCGCGGGCGCGCTCTGAGGACGGCTCCCCGGCGGCGCCGGGCGGCGCTCAGCGCCGACGCAGTTCGGCGGCGGTCATCCGGGCGCCCGGGGTGAGCATCCCGGTGATCTTCTCGGGATCCAGGTCGTCGGCGAGCGGGGGGAACGCGGGCGGCCGCTTCGCCACGAAGCTGTCTACGCCCTCGCGGAAGTCCGGGCCGCTGTTCAGGACTTCCATCACCGCGTACGAACGGCGGCAGGCGTCCTCAAAGGAGGCATCCAGGTCGGCCAGCACCTGATGCCGGATCGCGGCCATGGCGGCCGGGGAGCAGTGACGGGCCAGGTCGCGGGCGTACTCCCGGGCCGCGGGCAGCACGTCAGCGGGCTCCAGCACCCGGTTCACCAGGCCGAGTTCCCTGGCCTCGTCGGCTTCGAAGACCCGGCTGGACAGCAGCAGGTCGAGCGCGTTGCCGACGCCGACATAGCGGGGGAGAACCCAGGACATGCCGTACTCGGCGCCGAGCCCGCGCCGGGCGAAGGCGGTACTGAACCTGGCTCCCCGCGCGGCGAACCGCACGTCGCACATGAGGGCCTGGGTCAGCCCGATCCCCGCGCACGCGCCGTTGATCGCGGCGATCAGCGGCTTGCGGAACAGCCGCGGCGCGTACTGCGCGCGGCGGGCAGAGATGTCCATCGGCCGGCCGGCCACCTCGGCCAGCCGCCCCATGTCCATGCCCGGGCAGAACGAGGTCCCGGCGCCGGTCAGCACCGCCACCCGCACGGCCGGATCGGTGTCCGCCGCCGCCAGCACGCCGAAGTAGCGGTTCTCCATGGCCGCAGTCCACGCGTTGCGGCGCTCCGGCCGGTTCAGCGTGAACGTGGCCACGCCGTCAGCGTCAACCTCAGTGCGCACCAGGTCCGCGTCGTCTGCCATGCCGGGTGGCCTCTCCGTTGTCCACTATTACTCTATATTAGCTTAATGAGTTATCTTAATTGCAACCATGGCTGACCCGGAGGAGAAGATGGCCATGACCGTGCCGGACGAGCTGGCCGGGCTGCGCCGCGGGCTCGGCCGGGACGGGCTGCCCATCCCGGCGTACCGCACCCTGGGCCTCGCCTTCCGCCAGGCCGCGGCAGGCGCGGCGGTAGTCCGGCTGCCGGTGTCACCGCACCTCGCGTCCCCGTCTGGCGGCTTGCTGCCCGGCGCGTTCGCCATCGCGGCTGACGCCTGCTGCGGGAGCGCGGTCGTGACGGCCCTGCCCGCAGGCGGAGCCGCGCTGACCGCGCAGTTGCGGGTGGAGTTCATCGGGTCCGTGCCGCCGGGCCACGCCTGGATAGAGGCCCGGGCCGGCACCGAGGCGGCCGACGGCGACGGCGGCCTGGCCCGTGGCGAGATCGTGGACGATACAGGCCATTTGCTCGGGGTCGCGTCACTGCGCCTGATGACGGCGTCCCACCCGGGATTCCGGAGCGCGCCTGGTACCGCGGGCACCCGCGGCGCCGGATCGCCGGCAGCAACACTCACCCCGGCGCCGGCACTTATCCCGGCACCGGCACTCACTGCGGCCCCGACAGCCGCACCGGCGGCCATCCCCGCGCCCGCGGCGGTCCTGGCGGCCGATCCACCGGGGCGCTTCCTGGGAGTGGTCAGCCGGCGGGCGGGCGCAGGCCGGTCCGAGTGGACGCTGCGGTCGGCCTCCGGGACCGCCAACAGCTACGGGCTGGTGCACGGGGGAGTACTAGGGCTGCTGGCCCACCAGGTGGCCAGCGATGCCCAGCAGTCACTGACCGGGGCGGACGAGCAGTTGATCCCGCTGGATCTCGTCGTCAACTACTATCGCGGGGTACCGGCGTCCGGCCGTCTCGTCACCCACCGCCCAGGTGGCCCACCGCGGGCGGCGGTTCGTGGTCGCCGAGGGGACGGTGAGCGGGCCGGACGGCAAGCCCGCGCTCCGCTTGTCAGCCGGCGCGCAGATCCGCGGCGCCCGCCACGCCTGACCGGGCAGCCGAGGCCGGCCCGGGGGTTTGCGCGGCCGCCTGCGGGAGGCGCCTGGCGGGCGCCCGGCCGCGGTGCACGGCGTGCCTCGCTCAGAGGCGGCGGCTGGCTTGCCCTCAGGTTCTTTTCAGTTTGGCGGCTCACAGTGACGGTGTGATGCCCGATGCGTCGATCAGGCGAGCGCGTCAGGCGCCATCCAGGACCGCACCGCAGCGGCGGCCAGCCCCCCAGCCGCGCCCCCGGATGGTCGATGCCTGTGCCGGGCTGGCTGGCCTCGGCTTTGGCGCGGTCCTCGCCGCGGTCCTCGCCGGCGAGTCACGCGGCTCGCTGGCCGCGCCGGGCGGGCTGCTGATCGCCGCGGGCCGGTTCGCCGGATTCACCGGCGCGTACCTCATGCTCATCATGGTGTTGCTGGTCGCGCGGTTGCCATGGCTTGAGCGTGCGGCGGGCCAGGATCAGATCGTCCGCTGGCACCGGCGGATCAGCCCGTGGGCCCTCGGGCTCATCGGCGGCCACGTAGTCCTGATCACTCTCGGCTACGCGCAGGCGGCAAAGTCGGGGTGGCTGCACGAGTGGTGGGTGCTGGCGTGGTCCTACCCCGGCATGCTCGCCGCAATCGCCGGTTTCGGGCTGCTGGTACTGGCCGGGTTCACCTCCTACCGGATCGTCCGGCGGCGGCTGCGTTACGAGACCTGGTGGGTCATCCACCTCTACCTCTACCTTGCGCTCTCGCTCGCGTTCGCGCACCAGATCGTCACCGGCGTCTCCTTCATCGGCCATCCGCTGGTGCGCGCCCTGTGGATCGTGGCCTGGGCGGCCACGGCCGGGCTGGTCGTCATATTCCGGGTCGGGCAGCCGGTCTGGCGCAGCCTGCGCCATCGGCTGAGGGTGGTCGAGGTCCGCGCCGAGGCGCCGGGGGTGGTATCGGTGGTCTGCTCGGGCCGCCGGCTCGACCGGCTCGCGGTGTCCGGCGGCCAGTTCTTCCTGTGGCGCTTCCTCGCGCGGGACCTGTGGTGGCAGGCACACCCATACTCGCTGTCGGCGCTCCCGCGGCCACCGTACCTGCGGGTGACCATCAAGGGGCTCGGGGATCAGAGCCGCGGGATAGCCCGCCTGCGGCCAGGCACCCGCGTCGCCATCGAGGGACCCTACGGGGCGTTCACCCATCACGCGTGCTCCCGCGATGGTGTCGTGCTGATAGCGGCCGGGGTGGGCATCACCCCGGTGCGCGCGCTGCTGGAGGATCTGCCGACCTGGACCGACGTGGTGGTCCTGGTCCGGGCGTCGACCGCTGACGACCTAGTGCACCGCGATGAGGTCGCCGCCCTGGTGAGGCAGCGCGGCGGCCGCCTCCACGAGATCGTCGGCCCGCGCCACCGGGTCCGGCTCGACGCGCATGTGCTGCGGCGCCTCGTTCCCGATCTCGCCGAGCGTGACGTCTACGTCTGCGGGCCGGGCGGGTTCAGCTCAGGGACCGTCGCCGCCGCTGAGCGGCTCGGGGTGGCGAAAGACCAGATCCACACCGAAACGTTCGGGTTCTAGGCCGGGAGGAACGAAGGTCACATGAGCGCTCGTGTACGGCCAGCCCGATGAGGCGGGCGCCGCTCGTTATCGGCGGGACCGTGGCCGGTCTTGTCGGCGTGCTTATGTTTCACACCAAGCCGTCCCCGGTGAAACTGTCCACTCTGGGCGGCGGGGCAACGGCCACGGGGCCTGCGCCCAGCGCCAGCCCCGGAGGCTCGCCGCAGGCCCGGGGCAGCTCCGCGGCGGGCTCGTCGCCCACTCCAGGCTCGGGCGGCCAGCAGGCGGGCGCGGCCCGCACGGCTGTCGGGCCCGGGGTCAACTATAACTACGGCATCCTGTCGGTCAGGGTCACGGTCTCGGGCAGCAAGATCCTCAAGGTCGGGATCGCGTCGATCGATGACGGGGGTAATCCCCGCTCCCAGTTCATCGACCAGCAGGCCATCCCGATCCTCGAGCAAGAGGTCATGCAGGCACAGAGCGCCAACATCCAGAGTGTCTCGGGTGCGAGCTACACCAGCGCCGGGTTCCTTCAGTCGCTCCAGTCGGCGCTGCACACCGCCGCTTTCAAGTGACCGGCGCGGCGGGTGCCGCGGCCTGCCCGCCGGAACCGCCCGCCCATCCGGTTCATCACCTGGAGAACGTGATGGGCACGGTCGTGACCATCGACGTGTACGCGGTCGCGGGAATGGCAGCCGCCGGGGCCGCCGAAATAAGCCGGCAGCTTGACCGCGCGCGGGCCATCCTGCAGCACGCCGACGAGGTGTTCAGCACGTGGCGGCCGGACAGCCCGATGAGCCGGCTGCGCTCGGGGGAGATCACCGACGCGCAGGCCCCCGCCGAGGTTACCGAGGTCCTCGAGCGCTGCGCGACCGCGCGTGAGCTGTCCGGCGGATGGTTCGACCCCTGGGCCATGCCGGGCGGGATCGACCCGACCGGGTTCGTGAAGGGCTGGGCGGCGCAGAGTGCGCTGGCCGCCTTCGCCGCGGAGTGCATCGTGGGCGTGATCGTGAACGCGGCCGGTGACATCGCCAGCTCTGGCAGCATGGGCAACGGCACGCCCTTCCGGATCGGCATCGCCGATCCGGGCCGCCCCCGGCGGCTGGCCGAGATCGTCGAGCTCACCGGGGCGATCGCCACCTCAGGCAGTTACGAGCGGGGCAATCACCTGATCGACCCGCATTCGGGGCGCTGGGCCGCGCGCGCCGCCTCGGCCAGCGTGACCGGCCCCGATCTCGGCCTGGCCGACGCGCTGGCCACCGCGCTGGCCGTGGCCGGGCCGCCCGGCCTGGCCTTCCTCGAGCCGCTCGAAGGCTACGAAGGCCTCATCATCTGCTTCGATGGCCGCAGGCGATGGACCGGGCGCTTTCCGTTTGCCCGGCCAGCGGCCGCGCAGCCGCGATAACCGCCGGTACCCGGCGCGCACGCAGATCCCGGGCGGTGAGCTTCGCGACCATGGCGACATGCTCGGCGGACTGCATGCTGTCGCGTTCGGCATCCAGCCCGGTCTCCATGACCGCGGCCATGGCCTGCTCCAGGTGCTGGTTCACGGCCTGCTTGGTGCCGCGCAGCGCCGGCCCGGGCAGCGCGGCCAGCCGCCGGGCCAGGGTCATCGCCTCATCCAGCAACTGGTCACCCGGCACCACCCGGTTGGCCAGGCCGAGCCGGACCGCCTCCGCGCTGCTCACCCGGTCGCCGAGGAACAGCAGTTCACGGGCCCGGGGCAGCCCCACCAGGGGCGGCAGCACGATCGCCCCGCCATCCCCGGCGGTCAGGCCCACCTGGACGTGCGGATCGGCCAGGTAGGCGCCCTCGGCCATCAGTACCAGGTCGGAGAGCAGGGCCAGGCTGCAGCCCAGCCCGACGGCGGGCCCGTTCACCGCCGCGATCACCGGTACCGGGCAGCGCACCATCCCGGTGATGATGCGGCGCGCCTCCGCGATGTTGCGCTCCCGGAACGCCGCATCCCGCTGCACGCGGGTCATCACCTGAAAATCCCCGCCCGCGCTGAACGCCCGTCCCCGGCCGGTCAGCACCACCGCCCGGACCGTGTCGTCCCCGGCCAGCCGGTCCCAGACGCCGGCCAGCGCGGTGTGCAGCGCCTCGCTCGCGGCGTTCCGCTGCTCCGGCCGGTTCAGCTCGATCAGGCGGACCGGCCCGTCGGCGGCCACCACGAGGTCCGGGGCCAGGTCGTCCATGAGTCCTCCGTGCCGTGCGTTAGGTAAGAAAAGGGCAGCGGGGTTGCGGGCTAGGAACCGGGGGAGGCCTGCAGATCCCGCAGGATGGGGTCCCAGGCCTCGGCGGCGATGTCGTAGGGCGCGTAGAAGGACACCCGGTCAGCCAGGCCGCCGAACCGGCGGCGGATCTCCGCTGCCACCGCGGGCGGCTCGGCCACGACGGCGAAGGCGTTCAGCACGTCGTCGCCGATGAGGCCGCCCATGGCCGCCCACTTGTCCTCCCGCGACGAGCGGGACAGGTCGTTCAGCTCGTCGCCCAGCCCGGCCCAGCCGTGCCGTTCGAGGACCCCCCGGTAGGCGGGGGTGCTGCCGTAGAACGCGATCTGCTGGCGGGTTCCGGCCACCGCACCGGCCAGTTCCTCCTCGGTGCGGCCGGTCGCGATCATCAGCAGCAGGCTGACCTGGCTGCCGTCCCGGGACCGCCCCGACCGGGCCAGGCCGCGGCCCAGCGCGGGGAGGGTCACCTCGCGCAGGTAGCGCTCCGTGGTGAAGGGGTGCACGAGCAGGCCGTCCGCGACCTCGCCGGCCACCGCGGTCATTGCCTCGCCGACCGCGGCCAGGAAGACCCGGGGGGCCCCGCCGGGCGCGGGCGGCGGGGAGAAGAACGGGGTCATCAGCGTGTGGCGGTAGAAGTCACCGCGCAAGCTCAGCGGCGTGCCCTCGTTCCAGGCCGACCAGATGGCCCGCAGGGCCAGGATGTACTCGCGCATCCGCGGTGCCGGATGACTGCATGGCATGCCGAACCGCCGCTCGATGTGCGGCCTGATCTGGCTGCCCAGGCCGAGCGTGAACCGCCCGCCGCAGAAGGCCGCCACGTCGTGCGCGGTGTAGGCGAGCTGCATTGGCGAGCGGGGGCTAGACGTCCTTGTCGTTATACTCGCTAATGTAGCATAATAAGTTAACTATATGTTTTCTCGTTCTCAGGGAGCAGCCGAACGGGCAGAAGATGTGGTGCACCGGCGCCGGCCTGCCGGACACCACGATCGCCACCTACGTGCGGACCGGCCCGCGGGAACCCAAGCACGAGGGGATCAGCCTGCTGCTGATCGACCCGCGGGCCGCGGGGGTCGAGGTGCGGCGCACCCCCACACTGGCCCGGCACATCCTCGGCACCAACGAGGTCTTCCTGTCCGACGTGCTGGTGCCGCGGGAGAACCTGGTCGGCCCGCAGGACAAGGGCTGGGCCGTGATGCTGTCCAACCTCGAGCTGGAGAAAGTGATCATCACCGGCGGCTACCTCGGCGCCGCGCAGGCGACCCTGGACGAGATGCTGGCCTTCGCCAAGTCCCGGCACGCGTTCGGCCGGCCGGTCGGCACCTTCCAGGCGCTGGCGCACGCCATGGCCGACCTCCAGGTGGAAATCGACGCGGCCCGGCTGCTCGCCTACCGGGCCGCCTGGCTGCTGGCCCAGGGCCGGCCGTGCGGCCGGGAAGGCTCGATGGCCAAGCTCAAGGCGTCCGAGACCTATGTGACCGCGGCCCGGCTCGGCATGCAGGTCTGCGCCGCGCACGGGTTCTCCACCGAGAGCGTGATGAGCTTTCGCTACCGCGAGTCGATCGTGGCCACCATCTCCGGCGGTACCAGCCAGATCCAGCGCAACGGCATCGCCCGCAGCATGGGCCTGCGCGCCTACTGACCAGGCGCTGCGGCAACGGCATGGATGACGCATCGCCGCCCATGAGCGAGGTGGTGGCGCCCGTTCAGCGCGGGTGGCCGGCCGCGTACGGCCAGCGATAGCTGGTGATCGTCCCCCCGTGGATGCGCACCTTGCCGGCCGGGGTGTGCGGGTCCTGCCAGATGATGTAGTCGCCAGCACGCAATTCCGGGTACACCGCGGCATGACAGTCTTCCGGGCCCAGCCGCCGCTCGCGGACCTCTGCATGCCTGCGGGCGGTTTCCGGCTGGCCGAGCGGGCTGACGTGTATCTCGCGGCCCGCCATCTCCGCCGGGGTGAGGATGATCAGCGCGCCGACGTCGCCGCCGATGTCGAGCACGACGCTCCCCGGGCGGGAGGGCCCCGGGCTGGTCTCTGCCACGGCGCTGTCCTCAGGACGGATTGTAGAAGCCGCTGTAGGGCACCCCGAGATAGGGGAAGCGGTCCAGGTAGGGCGCCGTCACGTTGTCCGGTGTCAGGCCATCGGTGACGGCCGAGGCCGCCGCGTCCGGCTGGTAGCTCTTGTTGACCAGCGGGTAGGTGAGCCCGGCGATGGCCCGTAGCTCGATCGTCACCACGTCGTCGAAGACGCGGCGCCCGTTCGGGAAGCCGGCCAGGTCACCGCCGAGCACGCCGAGGATGCTGGGCTTCTCGGCGGGCTTGATGGCGGTGTTGAGCCGCAGCATGTCGGCGAGCACGGGGCCGGTGTAGTTCTGGAAGCCCCCCACCAGCCCGGCGGGGATGCCGGTGAGCAGGATGGCTTCCAGGTCCGCGCGTGGCTTCCCGGACTTGACCAGCGCGGCCAGGTGCGGGAACACGCCCGGGTACAAGGCCGGCAGCAGCGCCGCCAGCTCCGGGGCCGCGACATACGAGGCGAACCGCTTGTCATCGGAAGGGGGCAGCGAGTTCCACAGGTCCTTGACGCCGAGCGGGTTGATGACCTCGTTGACCAGCGGGTTGCCGAGCCGGGACACCTGCCGGTAGGGCCCGCTGCAGACGGCCTTCCCCTGGTCGGCGTCCCAGAGCTGCACATGCTGGCGGCTGGCGGTGGTCCACACGCCGATCACCGCGCGCGGGTCGCTCTCCTGCCGGGAGCTGGACCCGGTGAGCGACTCGATCGGGACCTGCAGCGCGATCGAGTGCACGTTCAGCTCGTTGGTGGCGTTCACCCCGGGTGCGGGATTGCTGAAGACATGCATCCCGTACTGCTCGTGCAGTTGCTGGAACGGCCGAAGGTCAGCCAGGTCGAAGATCGATCCCAGGTCCACGTAGAAACCCTCGGCGCGCTGGCCCGCGAACACGTGCCCGCCCCCGGGTAGTGGGTGCACCGCGCTGGCCGCCAGCCCCGCATAGCCGGGGGTGGACAGCGGCCCGATGTTGCACGGCGGGCTGGCCAGCCCGGCGGCCAGTTGCTGCTGCCGCCCACCGGTCACTTTGGTGACGCTGTAGAACTGCCGGCTGTTCCAGTTAGGGCTGGCCAGCGACGTGATCGGGCCGGTGTTGTAGAGAAACGTGCCCATATCCCGCAGCACGGTCTCGAACCGGAACTGGTAAGTGATGTCCGCTTGGCCGTCGCCGTCGTTGTCGATATGGATCTCATAGAGCACGTCGTCACCGAACTCATAGAAGTTCGGGCCACCAGCCGGTTCCTCCAGCGGGATGTAGTTGGCGATCAGGGTGACCGTGGACGGGCGGTCCGGGCTGACGAACGCGTACACGTCCGTGCTGTCCGCGACCGGGTCCTTGGATATCTCCGGCGCCTCACGATGCGATGACATTCACGTTCCTCACAGCTTGTCGGAATTGGCCAGCAGATCAGCGGAGCGGCGCCGGGTCACCGGCTTGCCCGGACGAGCCGGGCCGCGAGGGCCGGGTCCCGCAGCCGCGTCTGGCTCGTCCCGGCGAAGATGTCCATCTCGCCCGTGCGCGCGTCACGCACATGCACCACGACCGGCCCGGTACTAGCGTCATCAGCCGTCTGTGCGACGGCAGTGCCGCCGGAGCCGGCCGGATGCTCATCCCGCCGCGCGGGCTTCACCGGGCGGCCGGCCGCGGCGGCCGGGAGGGCGCCCAGCGCCACGCCGGCCACCAGTCCCGCCGCACTGGCTCCCGCCGCAGTGCGCAGCACCGACCGCCGCGACACAGCCTCACGTTCCCCCGAAACCTGGCCCGCGGGGTCCGCTACCTCGTTGTCCTCGTCCCAGACCATGCTCATCCCCCCGGGGGCGACATGCGCCCCTGTCCTGGCGTGCCGTCATTGCGCGGCCCGCGCCGGGGCTCACCTCCCGCAGCCCCGCCACCCGCGATAAACACGTGCAGTATTCGCAGCTACCGACGCCGGTGATAGGTGCACCCGGCCACTTTAATGCAATCTTTATCTGGCCGGGCCGCATATCGGGAGATAGCGAATTCCCGCGCCGACGCTACCGGCGCATAAAGATGATCGAAGACAGATGTGCCGGCAAGTAAGACCAGAAATTCCGCGCAAGCACATCCTGCTGGCCGACTAGCCCGATTACGACAATTGAGTCAAGGCTCCAGGTCTTAGGCGACGCTTTTCTTAGCGCGCATTTTAGCGGGCGGCGTCGCCGAGGAGGGAGCGGGCGATGATCACCTGCTGGATCTGGCTGGTCCCCTCGTAGATGCGGAACAGCCGCGCGTCCCGGTAGAACCGCTCGACCGGCACGCCCCGCATGTACCCCGCGCCGCCGTGCACCTGGACCGCCCGGTCCGCGACCCGGCACGCCATCTCGCTGGCGAAGTACTTGGCGCAGGACGGGCCCACGGTGGTGTCCTCGCCCGTGTCGAAGCGCCGGGCGGCGTCCAGGACGGTGGCCCGGCCGGCGTAGTAGTCGGTCATCGAGTCGGCGATCAGCCCCTGCACCAGCTGGAACGAGCCGATCGGGCGGCCCGACTGGCGGCGCTCCCGGGCAAACGACACCGACTCGTCCACCAGGCGCTCGGCCATGCCGACGCACATCGCGGCAATGTGCACCCGGCCGTGCGCCAGGCAGCCCATCGCGATGCGCAGTCCCCGGCTCTCCCCGGCGTCGCCGCCGACGACGGCCGACCCGGGCACCCGCACCCCGTCCAGCAGGACATCCGCGGTCCACGCGCCCGCCTGCCCCATCTTGTGGTCTTTCGGGCCGACGGTCAGGCCCGGGGTGTCGCGGGGCACCAGGAAGGCGGAGATGCCCCGGCTGGCCGGGGCGGCCTGGTCGGTCCGGGCGAACACCATGAACAGGTCGGCGACCGGGGCGTTGGTGATGTAGCGCTTGAGGCCGTCCAGCACCCAGTCCGGCCCATCCCGGTCGGCCCGGGTGGTGAGGGTGGACGGGTCCGAGCCGGCCTCCGGCTCGGTGAGCTGGACGAGCTGCGCGAGGCGGTCCGCGGGTT
Source organism: uncultured Actinomycetes bacterium (assembly GCA_963829725.1). Taxonomy (GTDB): domain Bacteria; phylum Actinomycetota; class Actinomycetes; order Streptosporangiales; family Streptosporangiaceae; genus RYN-230. Next base: position 244,250 of record CAWHJW010000014.1, read on the forward strand.
CCTCGCGGCCAAGTCCCCGGAGAGCGCGGTCCGGGCCGCCATGGAAACGGACCCGCGGCATGACCCGGCCGTGTGGCAGCAGATGGCCCGGCAGCTCAGACTGCAGGGCCTGGCCCTGCCCGAGGAGTACGGCGGAGACGGGTTCGGCCTGGCCGAGCTCGGTGTCGTGCTGGAGGAGATGGGCGCCGCGCTGCTGTGCGCCCCGTTCTTCGCCACCGTGGTGCTGGCCGCCCAGGCGCTGCTCGCCTCGGGTGACCAGGCGGCCTGCGCCCTGTACCTGCCGGGCATCGCCACCGGGCGGACCATCGCCACGCTGGCCGCGGCGGAAGGCAGCGCGTCATGGGACCCGGCCATGGTGGCGGCCCGGGCCGAGCGCGCGGCGGAGGATAGCCAAGAGGGAACGGGAAGGCGGGTAGGGGACTGGACGCTGACCGGGAAGAAGAGCTTCGTCCTCGACGGGGCCATCGCTGACCTGGTGCTGGTCGTGGCCCGCAGCACCGCTGGGCCGGCGCTGTTCGCGGTGGAGCGGGGCGCGCCCGGGCTGCGCGCCGAGCCGATGACCACGCTGGACCCCACCCGGCCGCTGGCGGTCCTGACCTTCGAGCAGGTGCCCGCGGTCCTGATCGGGACCGAAGGCCAGGCCTGCCGCCTGATGAGCCGGGTGCTGGACCTGGCCTGCGTGGCGCTCGCGGCCGAGCAGGCCGGCGGGGCCAGGAGGTGCCTGGAGATGAGCGCCGGGTACGCCCGGACCCGGGTCCAGTTCGGCCGGCCCATCGGCTCCTTCCAGGCTGTCAAGCATAAGTGCGCGGACATGCTGGCCCGGGTGGAACTGGCCGAGGCCAGCGCCCGGGAGGCCGCCCGCCTCGCCGACGAGCAGGCAGCGCAGTTCCCGGTGGCCGCGGCCGCCGCGCACATCTGCTGCTCGCAGGCGTACGTCTTCGCCGCTACGGAGAACATCCAGGTACACGGCGGCATCGGCTTCACCTGGGAGCACCCCGCTCACTTGTACTTCCGCCGGGCCAGATCGTCCGAGCTGCTGTTCGGCGGCCCGGCGGTGTACCACGAGCGTCTGCTGGACCGGCTGGGCATCTGAGCCGGGGACGGCCTTCTTCCCGGGGTGTTCGCAGCCGCGCAGCCACGCGGGCCGCTAACCGGTGCTGCCGGGCGCGGGGTCCGCGGCGGTGAGCCGCCGCAGCGTCTCGGTGGTCTCGCGCTCGAACCGTTCGATGAGCTGAGCGGCGGGGACCGGCCGCGCCAGCGGTACTCCCTGCCCGGCCCACAGCGAGAGGTAGTCGCTGAGCCCGGCCTCGGCCGCCCTGCGGCGCAGGTCACGGGTGATGGCGTTGGTCAGCGGGTAGGGGGGCAGCTCGGTGCCGGCGAGCTCACGGGCCATCCGGTTGCGGATGCCGCGGGCGGGCTTCCCGGAGAACGCGGAGGTGAGCATGGTGTCGGTCTCCGCGGCCGCGGCGACCGCGTGACGGTACGGCTCGCTGGTCCCCGCCTCCGGGCTGAGCAGGAACGCCGTGCCGAGCTGGGCCGCGTCCGCCCCGAGAGCCAGGGCGGCGGTGATTCCCCGTCCGTCCATCAGGCCGCCGGCCGCGATGACGGGGATATCCACGGCGTCGCGGATCAGCGGGACCAGCGCCACCAGGCCGACCGCGCCCTCGGCGGGATCGCCGAGGAACCCGCCGCGGTGCCCGCCCGCCTCGGCTGCCTGGGCGCACACCATGTCCGCGCCCGCCTGGGCCACTGCTACCGCCTCGGCAACGGTCGTCGCCGTCCCGCAGGTGAGTATCCCGGCATCGCGCAACGCGGCCATGGTGCCGGCCGGGGGGATCCCGAAGGTGAAGCTGAAGAACGGCACCCGCTCGGCGCAGATCACGTCGAGCTGCGCGCCGAAATCCTCGCCAGGCTGCGCCGGCGCCGCCAGTGTCAGCCCGAGTTCGGCCGCATACGGGGCGAGCCGTTCCAGGCCCGCCTGGACCTGCGCGTCATCGGGAACGGCTGGTCCGGTGACGAACAGGTTGGCGCCGAAGGGCGCGGATGTCCGCCGCCGGATCTGCCGGATCGCTTCCCGGGTGGCCTCCGGCGTCAGGTACCCGGCGCCCAGGACGCCGAGTCCTCCCGCCTCCGACACCGCCACCACCAGGCCGGTGGTGGTCGGGCCGCCGGCCATCGGCGCGCCCACGATCGGCAGCCGCACGCCGAGCGCGCGGGTGAAGGATGTCTCATACCACATGATGCTCACCGTACGGTGGCCACGGGCTCACGGGTCCGCGGGCCTGCCGGTGTCGGCCGTCCGGGCGGCGCCGTCCGCCGGAGCCTCGGCCGTGCGGGCCCGCCGCGCGGAGAGCTCGCGCTCCCTGGCGTTGCGGGTCAGCTCGCTGGCGCGGCGGAATTCCGCCTGGGCTTCAGCGGGCCGGCCGAGCTTGAGCAGCAGGTCGCCGCGGACGCTCGGCAGCAGGTGATAGGTGCGCAGCGAAGGCTCGGCGGCGAGCTGATCGACAAGGTCGAGGCCGGCCTGCGGGCCGTGCGCCATCGACACCGCGACCGCCCGGTTCAGCTCCACGATCGGCGACGGGGTCACCTGGGCCAGCACGGAGTACAGCTCGGTGATGCGCGCCCAGTCGGTGTCCTCGGCGCGGAACGCCCGCGCGTGGCAGGCGGCGATCGCGGCCTGCAGCACGTAGCGTCCCCGCAGGCCACCCAGGGCCTCCGCCCGGGCCAGGGCGTCCAGGCCCCGGTTGATGAGCAACCGGTCCCAGCGGGCGCGGTCCTGGTCGAGCAGCAGGACCGGCTCGCCGGACGGCCCGGTGCGTGCCTGGATCCGCGACGACTGGATCTCCATCAGCGCCACCAGGCCCTGGACCTCCGGCTCGACCGGTGCGAGCTGGGCCAGGAGCCGGCCAAGCCGGAGTGCCTCGTGGCACAGCGCCGGGCGCATCCAGTCCTCGCCCGCGGTGGCCGAGTAGCCCTCGTTGAAGATGAGGTAGATCACCTCGAGCACCGAGGACAGCCGGGCCTGCCGATCCTGGCCGCCAGGTGCCTCGAAAGGAACCCCCGCGGCGGCCAGGGCCTTCTTGGCCCGCACGATGCGCTGCGCGATCGTTGGCTCCGGCAGCACGAAGGCGCGGGCGATCTCGGCGGTGCTCAGCCCGCCGAGCAGGCGCAAGGTCAGCGCGACCCGGGCCGGCACCGGCAGCACCGGGTGGCAGGAGATGAAGATCAGCCGCAGCAGGTCGTCGTCGATGTCGTCGGCGGCCACCCGGTCCATGGCGGCCGTGCCATCGTCCGCTTCGGCCTCGAGGACCCGGCCGATCTGCGCGTACTTGCGTTCCAGCTCGCGGTTGCGGCGGAACTGGTTGACGGCCCGTCGTTTAGCGACCGTCATCAGCCAGGCGCCCGGGTTGGCCGGCACACCCTGGCCTGGCCATTGCTCCAGGGCGGCGACGACGGCATCCTGGGCCAGTTCCTCGGCTATGCCGATGTCCCCGTTGGCGTACCTGGCCAGCCCGGCGATGAGCCGGGACGACTCGAGGCGGATCACCGTCTCGATGGCGGCGTGCGCCTGGGAGCCCTCCATAGGGTCTGATCAGACCACCGGCCTCCCGGCCGGGCAAGTTCCGGCCGGGCTCCGCCGAGCCCGGCCGGAACTTCCGTCGCCCTGGGCCGCAACCTCCGGTCAGGGACCGTAGACCTCGCGGATCGTGGACTCACCGCCGCCGGCGGCGGCCAGGAAGCGCTTGGTCCACTCGATCGCTTCGTCCTTGTCCCGCACCTCCATCAGCGCCCAGCCGCCGACCAGTTCCTTGGCCTCCGTGTAGGGCCCGTCGATGACGGTGAACTCGCCGTCGGCGTAACACACCTTGGTGGCTTCCCCGAACGGCGCGATACCGCCGGTGGCCACGACTACCCCCGCCTTGTCGGCCTCGGCCATGAACTCGCCCATCCGGGCGTACATCTCGGGGGTCGGCGGCGGGATGGGGATGGACGGGTCGGCCAGCGTGTAACCCAGGAATCGCATGGGTCCTGCTCCTTTGGCTGCCTGGCGGGAACCGCCCCGGCGCCGCTGCTGATCTGCCCGGGCGCCGGTCACGGTCACCGCAACCTTGTCTTGTCGCCCACGCGTCGAACGCCCGGCCGCCAGATCGACACGGCGGCAGAAGATTTCCGCGCCGCGGCCCAGCGGCCCGCGGTGGACCCGGAACGCGGCCCGGCCGGCCGGATGTTCCGGTCCTACGTTAGCGGGCCGTGCCCGAGTCCTGCCCGGTCAGCTGGCGGACGACCTCAGGGGCCAGGCCGGCCAGGCTGGCCGTGCCCAGGTCGCCGTTCTTGACCTGGACAGTCTTCAGGAACCGCTGCTGGCCCATGGTGAGGCCGATGAAGTAGCCCAGCTCGACCAGCTCGGGCTCGGAGAAGTGCCTGTGCAGCTCCGACCAGAGGTCGTCATCGGCGCTGCCGGGATCCCATGCGATCGCCTCGGCCCAGCGCAGGGCCGCGCGCTCACGATCGTCGTAACGGTCGGACCTGCGGAAGTCGATGAGGTCGTCGTACTCGCTCTCGGTCACCCCCTGCGCGGCCGCGATGTGCGACCGCTGGCCCGCGCAGTACCCGCACTCGAGTGATTTCGCCACGTAGACCCGGGCGAGTTCCTTGATCCGGTGATCGAGCACGCCCTCGCGGAACACCTGCTGCCACGATGCGGAGAAGGTCCGCAGGACGGCCGGCACGTGCGCCCGGATGGCCTGGCTCTCCAGCCGGGGGGTGCCGTGCGTGCGTGATTCCTCGAGCAGCGCCGCCAGCTCGGGATCGGTGACCGTGCTCGGCTCGACGTAACTGATACGGGGCATCCGGGCCTCTCTCTGGCAATCGATTGCCACCCACTCTCCGCCGGGTTCGCATGATTTGTCAAGGGACCATGAACCGGGGGCTGGCAACCGTTTGCCATGGCCGGTACGCTCAGGCTCATGGCTGGCCGCCCGACGATCAGGGACGTCGCTGAGCTGGCGGGGGTCCACCCGGGAACGGCCTCGCGGGCGCTCGACCCGCGCCGCGAAGGCCGGATCTCGGCTCCTACCGCCGAGCGGGTCCGGTCGGCCGCCCGGCGTCTCGGGTACGTCCCCGACCCGGTCGCCCAGACCCTGCGCGCGGGGCGCAGCGCGGCGGTCGGCGTCGTCGTCCCGGACCTGGCCAACCCGGTCTTCCCGCCGATCGTGCAGGGCATCGAAGACGCGCTCGCCGAGGCCGGGTACGTGGCGCTGGTAGTGAACACCGGCAATGACCCCGGGCGGGAACGTGATCGCATCGAAGCGCTGCAGGCCCGCCGCTGCGACGGCTACATCGTGGCCTCAGCCACCCTGGACGGGACGGCGATCGGCCGGCTCGCGTCCGGGGCCGGGCCGGTCATCCTGGTCAACCGGGAGACGGGCGGCCCCGCCCTGCCCGCGGTCAGTAGCGACGACCGGGCTGGCGTCCAGTCGGCCATGCGACACCTGGCCGGTCTCGGCCACCGGGTCATCGCCCATCTCACCGGGCCGCCCAACCTGTCGGTGGTGCGGACCCGGGCGGAGGCCTTCCAGGCCTGCGCGGAACAGTTCGGGCTTGACCGGCACCGGCTGATCGTCCGCCACTGCCCGGCGCTGACCGCCGCCGCCGCCAAGGACGGCGCGCTGGCCCTGCTCGCGGAGGTCCCGGCGATCACGGCGATCCTGGCCGGCAACGACCTGATGGCCCTGGGCTGCTATGCCGCCGCCCAGCAGGCTGGCCGCCCGTGCCCGGCCAGCCTCTCCATCGTCGGCTACAACGACATGCCCTTCGTCGAATGGTGGCATCCGGCCCTCACCACCGTCCGCATCCCGCAGTACGACATCGGCCGGGAAGCGGCGCACCTCCTGCTCGAACGGCTCATCCAGGACGACGGCCGCCCGGCCAAGCAGGTGCTGATGCCCACGTCCCTGACCGTCCGGTCGTCCACGGGCCGCTGCCCGGCGTAGCCCGGCCCGGCTGGTGCATCACGCGCGAATGCACCAGCCGTACCCGCTCACCCGGCAGGCGGCGCCTGCGTGTCCAGCTCGGCCCATACCGCCTTGCCGAGCGCCGTGTCGCTCACGCCCCACTTATCAGTCAGTGCCTCCACCAGCACGAACCCGAATCCCGATTCATCCAGGCCGGTCGGGGTGCTCGGCTGCGGCCAGCGGGAATCCGCGTCGTGAACCTCGATCCGCAGCCCATTCCCGGCGGTCTCCAGCCGCAGCGCCAGCGTGCCTGCATTCCGGGCGTGCCGCACCGAATTCGTGACCAGTTCCGAGACGAGCAGGACCGCGGTCTCCTCCAGGTGGCCCAGCCGCCATGCGCCGAGCACCTCGCGGGTAGCCTGCCGGGCCAGCCCGGCGGCCTGGTCCGCGGCGGGCAGCCACGCTTGCCAGGCCCGCTCCGGGCCCGAGTGCCGCTGATACATGAGTCCCCCGTCTTGTACTCCTCCGATGGTCGGAGAAGTACCTGAGGGATAGCTCTAAAGCCGCTGAGGCCTGGCTGACACTCTGCTGATCTCCAGGTGACTGGCAGCTGGATGCTCGGCCTGGGCGGGGCGGGTCGCGGGAACGCTCTAGCCGGGCAGCCGGGGGTCCCTGCCGCCTGGGCCGGCCGGGGCGAGCATCAGGCCCACGGCCGCCTCCAGCAGGTCCCCGGTGAAGTCAGCGCGTGCGCCCAGCCCGCGCTCGCCGGATTCCTCGGCGCTGGCCCGGGCGGCCAGGGCGCCGACGACGAGCTGGACGAGCAGGTCGCGGTGGTGAACAACGCCGGCATCCTCCGGGACAAGATGCTGTTCTCGATGACCGAGGACGACTTCGACTCGGTCATCGCCGTGCACCTCAGGGGCACCTTCGCCATGACCCGGCACGCCTGCGCGTACTGGCGCGAGGAGGCGAAGCGCGGTGCCGGGCGTGGGGGCCGGATCATCAACACCACCTCAGGCACCGGCCTGTTCGGCACGGTCGGCCAGGCCAACTACGGGGCGGCCAAGGCGGGCATCGTCTCGCTGACCACCATCACCGCGCTGGAGATGGCCCGGTACGGGGTGACCGCGAATGCCATCTCGCCGATCGCGCTGACCAGGATGACCGACGGCATCGCCGGGGTGACCGCGCGGAACCCGGTGGCGGCCGGGCCCGAGGGCTTCGACCCGCGCGACCCTGCCAATGCCTCCGGCCTCGTCGTCTACCTGGCCTCGGACGCCGCCGCCTGGCTCACCGGCCAGGTGTTCCGGGTGGACGGGAGCCGGGTCCAGCGGCTGCGCGGCTGGAAGGCGGCCGGGGAGTACCGCAGCCGGTCCGGCGGGGCGGTCCAGCCCGGGGAACTCATCGCCGGGCTGCCGGAGGTGTATGGCACCGCGCCCGCCGGCCGGCTGCCCGATCCGCTGGTGCACGGCCTGGGCCTCGGGGCCTGAATGGCCCGCCGCCCCGGCGCCAGCCCGGACGGCTTCTGGCCCGCGCGGCTCAGCCGGCCGTCAGCACCCGGACCGGCTCGCCCCGCTGCCACGCGGCGATATCCTCCACCGCGTCGGAGTACCAGTGCTTCATCGTGCGCGCGGTCACGTAACCAAGGTGCGGGGTCAGTACCAGGTTCGGGGCGTTGAGCAGGGAATGGCCGGGAGGGAGCGGCTCAGTCTCGTAGACGTCCAGGCCGGCGCCCGCGATCCAGCCTTCGTGCAGCGCGCGGACCAGGGCGTCGGTGTCGACGATCGGGCCGCGGGAGGTATTGACCAGGAACGCGGACCGCTTCATGCCGCGCAGGTCCTGCTCGGTGACCAGGCCGCGGTCCGCTCGGACAGCACCACGTGAATGCTGACCACGTCCGCGACGGCGAACAGGTGCTCCTTGCTGACCGCGCGGGCGCCCGCCTGCGCCGCGGTCTGGTGATCGAGGTGCTGGCTCCAGGCGATCACGTCCATGCCGAACCCGTGCGCGATGCGGGTCATCTGACGGCCGATGCGGCCCAGGCCGACCAGCCCGATCGTGGCGCCGAGCAGGTCGGTGCCGACGGTGTGCTGCCATCCGCCGGCCCGCACCGCGGCCATCTCCTCCGGCAGGTGCCGGGCCAGCGACAGAATGAGGCCCCAGGTCAGCTCGGCGGTGTTCGCGGAGGGCGGCCCGCTGGTGGCCGACACGACGACACCGTGCTCGGCGGCGGCGTGCAGGTCGATCGCGGCGTTGGCCCGCCCGGTGGTGATCAGCAGCCGGAGGCTGGGCAGCCGCGAGAAGAGGTCGTGATCGAACCGGGTGCGTTCCCGCATCGCCACGATGACCTCGGCGCCGGTTAGTGCCGCGGCCAGATCGTGGCCGGTCAGGTGCCCGCGGATGGCGGTCCACTGCGCGCCGTCCGGGCGTCCGTCCAGGCCGTATTGCTGAACCAGCCCCTGGTAGTCATCCAGGGCCACCACCCGCAGCGCCACGCCACCTCCAGCCGGCCCAGCGGCCCGCGGTCAGGGTGCGGCCCGCGGTGCCCGACGCCAGGCTAGACCCGTCCGGCACGCCGCCGGTACTGGCTCCGACATCCATTTCGCGCCGCGTCCCGCAGTGAGCCGCGCGGACTCACTCGCCGGCCGCCAAGGCGATCTCCCTGGCCACAACTGTCATTCTTCGTCACTTCAGTCTCTGCGGTCACGAACCGGTTGCCCCGTCGAATGTGCGCCGGGTGCCATTCCCGCAGCTACGCCTCCGAGCGCCGGGCCGCCATGTGCACCCAACCCCGCTCCACCCGCCCCGCAGCCGGCCCCGGGCAGTCCTCCGCGCCGGCCAGCGACGGCCACCATCAGTGCCGCCGCCGCCCTCCTGGCCAGCGCCCCCGACCTCGCCACCGCCGGCCCGGACCCCGTTGATGACGCTGGACACCTGAGTGTCAGAGGACACCGGGTCGGTCCCATCCCACGACGGCGAGCACGAACCGCCGTTGGCCAGGATGAAGGTCATGTCGAACGCGTCCACTCCCACGCCTACCACGTCGTCGCCCAGCCCGACACCTACCCGACGACCTCGCCCGGCGGCTGTACCGCGGCGGCGTGGGTGTCCAACCAGGCGTACGTCTCGGGCAATGTCGTTTCCTACGGCGGCGACCAGTGGACCGCCAATCAGTGGAACTATGACGAGGTTCCCGGCGGCGCCGCCGGCGCCTGGAACAACGACGGCCCCTGCTGATGAGACGTTGCGCCGGGCGATACTGTGCGCGCCGCCCGGCGCCCACCATCAGGGCGGGCCAGGCTGCTACCCCCAGGGCAGATGGATCGGCTCGGCCGGGTGGCCGTCCGCCAGCAGGGAGCGGACCAGCCAGGCCGCGTTGGCCGGGACGATCCGCTCCCTGGTGGTGGCCAGGTCATCGAGGGCCCACCAGTGGTGCCCGATGATCAGCGAGCGCTCCAGTTCTTCCTGGCCGCTGGCATCAAAGGCGGTCTCTGTCGTCCTGACGAAGAAGTACGAGTTGTGCGTCGCGAAGACGGTGCGACCGGATGACCATTCGCCCGTGCTGTAGGCGACGACCGGCCCGAGATCCGCAGCGGAGATCTCGATGCCGGTTTCCTCCCGCAGTTCCCGGGCGGCAGCCTCGGCTACGGACTCGCCAGGGATGATCCCGCCGCCCGGCGTCAGCCAGTAGGTGGATTCCGGCGTGCGAGCGCGCGTGCGGAACTGGAGCAGCAGCAGCGTGTCGCCCGGACCAACGACCAGGACACGGGCCGAGGGCCGGTGGATCGGGCGCGTCAAGGTTGGCACTCCGCCGACCGGATCTCCCGGCTGGGAGGCGGCATGTTCATGGCGGGTGCGCGGCGCGGCAGGCTCGCGTTCACTTGCCGTAGTCTCGCTGGACTCCAGGCCCTTCGCCAGCCGGCCGTGCAGGACAGCGGTGAGGAAGGCCAGCCACGGCGGTGCGGGGCGCCGGGCCGGGTGTGGTGGATTAGTGCCAGCGCCGGGGGCCGGGCTGCTGGTCACGGGCTGGCTACCAGCGCCCAGACGACCTTTCCGCTGGCGTGCTCGGGCTGGAAGGCTCCCCAGTCTTCGCTGAGGACCTCGACCAGCCAGAGTCCGCGCCCGCTCTCAGCCCCCGGGTCGGCTTCCCGCTGCTGGGGCATCCGGTTGTTTCCGTCCCAGACCTGCACGAGCACCCGCCGCGAATGGGCCACCAGCCACAACCGGACCGGCGGTAACCCTGCTGACCACCGCCCGCCGAACCTGCTTCCCACCAGCCCATAGGACGCGGCCACCGCGTTGGTCATCAGTTCGGAGACAACCTGTTCGGCTGGATCGGCTAAGTCCGGTAGGCCCCACTCCGCCAGCACCAGCCGCGTGTGCCCCCTGGCACAGGGCACCGCCGACCCCGTCGCCCCCAACTCCAGGTACGACTGTCTCGGCTGCGCCTGGGTGCCCTGCTCTCGTTGCGGAGTTCCAGCTTGCGCAGCAGCCGTGAAGCCTCTGTCCATGGCATGCGTTCCCCGTCAGTCGGTTCGGTTATTCCAACACTGACAGATCACTATAGCTTCTATATAGCTCTAGTAGAGCTATCTGATTGATATGCGCAGGTCAGGGGTAGCTACCGTCCTAGGGTGAGCGACATCGCCGCGCCGGGCGGGCAGGACGATCTGGTCTACATGCGGGTTGCCGACGACATCGCAGCCCGCATCTCCTCGGGAGAGCTGGCCCGGGGTACGCGTTTGCGCGCGGAACGCGACCTCGCTACTCACTATGGCGTTGCGTACGGCACCATCCGCCGCGCCATGCAAGTCCTACGTGACAAGGGCCTGATAGTAACCATCCACGGCCGGGGCACCTTCGTAGCACAGAAGCCAGAGCGCTAGGTGTTGAAGCCACTTACTCTGTTTGATCCTTATGCAGATCGTCGTTGCGCATCGATTCCGCCGCTGCTTCTGCCAGCAGACGGTAAACTTGCCTAGAAATTTCGCCACGATAGTAGGCTGCAGCTACCTCGTCAAAGGACCCTGGAATTAATTGGTCGGGATCTTGCTGAGCTGCTGCTGCAACTTCTAGAGGTGTTCGTGGGTGAATCTCTTGTTTTCGGGGCCATGTGTGTTCGCGGAATCGTTGCGCGACTTCTTCGATGCCCATGGTCCCGTTCCGCAAAGCTGCAAGTAGCTGGCTAACTTCGCTGTTCAATATTCTCTCCCTAAGGAACCGTCAGCCGACACATTTCTTAATCTGCTCGAATCGATCAGTCTTGCTGGGTGCCCATCCACTGAGTTGTCGTACATGGTCCAGTTAGTGAACTCGCTTCCCAACGCATTAAAGGCTCTTTTGTTCGTGCTGCCAAATTCGGCGTCTTCTTGTCGTTGGAGCACTTCTGGCGGGATGTACCTTCCGCCGAGGCCTTCACCAGCGAGATACTTCTCATGTCCTTCTCTGTGTCGTGACTCGGTACGTCTGATACTAGTCGTAATCGGAATGTCAACAAAGATGCCATCTATTTGATCATACCCGGCTTCGCGCAGGTCGTCTATTCTTCTTTTGACGCTCTTTTCTGAGGACATAGTGATGTCCCATATTATGTTCTTCCCCTCCGCTTGTGCACGCGAAGCTAACTGCAGGGCTAAGTACGACGACTCCTCATGTGCCAGGTCAGAAACCTCCATCGGTGATAGCCCTTCTATCTCTGGTAGCATCCCTCGACGGGCCATCTCTTCCTTAAAGTTGTCTGGATTGATCATTAGATACTGTGATAGATCAATGCCGGCATACTCTGTTAGGATGGTAGTCTTGCCTGCGCCGCCTAGTCCGCCCGCTATTATTGCATTGAATTCACACGGGACATGAGCGGCTTGCGTATAGAGATCTTCTAAGATCGACTGGTGGAGGGTTGCCCGCTCGTCAGTCCAAATCTGGCCTGCACCATCGACAGTGTGCATCTGTTCCGGAGTGAGCCCGCCCGTTTCGGCTTTAGCGAGACCATTACACACTTCGGTGATGTGTCCAGACCATGCCGTCTCGGTGAGATGGGGAGCATCGTCTGCGATCCTCTCTAGCTCATTCGGGCTTGGGTTGGGGGCACCTGGACTATCCGGAGTGGTATCGGTCTCGGGGGTTCGGCCGAGATGATCGGTTTCGTTGCTGGACTTAATCGGCGTCTGATTGAGCGTGGTCTCTAGCGGAGGTGGGGGTTCGGAGACATGGGCGGGGTCGTAGCCTTGTTCGCTTTCAGTGACGGGTTCTATGATTTGATCCCTTGACTCATCCGACTCCTTCTCATCGGTTGAGTTGTTGCGTTCGGTGTCTTCCGCCTCGCGCGGGGAAAGCGCGTTCTGAGCGGACTGGGCTCCGTCGGATTGCTGCGGCACGCTCGGCCGATCTTTCCACTGCCTCAGGTCAGGTTCTGAGTCACCCGAGTAGGTGTCGGAAGGGTGTTCTTCTTCAACGCCACCGCAGGGTATCGCCACTGGAACGGCCTCGGCATGCTCCTGCCGGGTCCTGGGTTGTGATACGGCGTCCCCCACAGATGCGGGGGCCCCAGTGTCTCCACTGCGGGCATCGGCCGCTTCCGCATACGGGTCAGGCTGTTCGACCGCAACTGTTCGGTCGCTTGCGCCGGACTGTGCCTCAGAGGTCGGGCTCCTATTTGGGCTTGCCCGTTCTTCGTCGGCAGCCGGGGCATCCGGACTGGGTTGACTGCGGGTGCCCGGGCGTTCATCGGGACTTGGTTCCGGCTGATCCGCCGCCTGCTCGGTCGGGCTGGGCCTGCGGCCGCTGGGTTCCTGACTGTCCTCGGCAGCCCGCCACTCGTCGGCTGCCCGGCTCGGGTTCTCCGTCGGGGGCCGTTCGTCGTCGGGTAAGTCGGAGGGGCGGTCTATGGGCATGAGTCACCTCCCGGTACCTGGAGCCGTGCTACCCGCCCCGCCGCGCAGGTAGTCCAGGGGCCAGCAGCAGTCGTGCAACTCACCAAGCGCGGCGGACAGATGCTGTTCCCAGTCCTCGGCGACGGCCCGCGCTCCGACCGCCACTTCCACGGCCGACGGTGACACCGTGCCGAACGCGACGCGCCGCACACGGCCCGAGTCCCGCTGATCCGTGTCGTACCAGCGCTGGACCACGCCGATCTGGCGGGCGCATGTCTCACCGGGGATGATCCGCCCGGTGGTGCGCTCCCATTCGGCGGAACGGGGGTGCCGCAAGGCCCCGGGCTCGCGGCGGTCGAGGGTCTTCAGGTCGTCCAGGACCAGGGCCCACCGGAACGCCGGGGCCAGCCACTGCGGTTCCGGGAAGGTGCAGGCCCGGCCGCCGTCCCCGACCCAGCGGCGCATCGCCTTGGCCACGTGCGCGGCCAAGGCGCCGGGGCTGATCCGCGTGGCGATCTCGCTGGCCCGGCTGGCGACGGCGGCGTCGGCCGCGTGCGACACCGCGCAGTCGAGCAGGCGTGGCCGCGAGGCCAGGCCGGACAGCCGGGATGCTAGTTCCCCGCTGGCCGCGGGCGGGGGCATCAGCCATCCGGTCACGTGCGCGAGCACCGACACCTCCGCCCACAGGACGAGGGCGGGCAGGTCATCGAGGAGACGTTGGGCGGCACGCATGTCGCGGAGGGTGCAGGGGCCAGCCTGGCAATCGGGCCCGCAACTGCCTGACCGCGACCCGACCACCCCGGCTGGTGATTCCGTGACCGGCGCGGCCGCCGCTTCCCGGGCCGTGCCGTCCGGCATGACCGCCAGCACCGGGTAGTCCATCCCGTCGGTGAACACCGCCGCCTGCCCGGGCGGCAGGGTGACCAGGTACCGGGACTGCGCCTCGGTCAGGTTCATGGTCGCCCCGACCGTGTCCCGGTCGTCGGCCGCGGGGAGCCGGTGCACGATCTTGACGGCGGTGTTCTTCACCGCGTCGGGCAGCAGCTTGGCCGGGATCTGCTCGGCGATGACCAGGCCCTCGCCGTACGCGCGGATCTCGGCGAGCAGCCCGGCGAACATTTCCACCGCGTGCGCCGCGGCCCCGGACCCGCCGGGGTCGTCGGGCCGCCGCAGCAGCCGGTGCGCCTCCTCGAACACCGCCAGGTGCCGCAGCCCGGGCGCGGCCCCAGCGCCGTCCGCCCCGCCCGGGCCCGCCGCATCCGGACGCGCGCGCAGCCGCAGGTACTCCGTCAGCTGGATGAGCACCGTGCCCATCAGGAACGCCTTGTCCCGGTCATCGCCGACGTCCTCGATCTCGAACACCACGTTGCGGGCCAGCAGGCGGCCGAAATCAATCGGGTGCCCGCCCTCGAAGAACCGCCCCGTGGTGCCCAGCCGCAGGCTGGACAGCCGCACCCGGATGAACCCGCGCACGTTGTCGGTGATCTCCCGGCCGTACCCGATCTCGGTGACGATCCGCTCGGCCGCCGCCTGCAGGTCGCCCAGCGCTGGGTACCGCGGCTCGACGCCCGGGGTGGCCGGCTCGCCCAGCGCCAGGTCCCACCCGGCCTCCGCGTACACCCGGGTCACCGCCGCGGACAGCACCTGCGGGAACGGTTCCTCGGCCGCGAACGACGCCAGGAACAGCGCCCGGACCAGGTCGGCGTGGGTCTGCAGCGGGAACCGGCGGCCGGCGGCGTCCACGGCCGGTGCCAGCGGATTGATCCCCGCGGCGACCTGATCAGCCTCGCCAGGGCGGATCCGCACCACCCCGCCCGCACACCCATCCAGCCGAACGCCCATCATCCGGTACTCCGCCTTGGCCGGCTCGACGACCAGCCAGGGCAGACCCGCACCGGACGCGGACTCCAGCAAGGCCCGCACGGTCTGCGACTTCCCGGCCCCGGTCGCGCCGCACACGAACACGTGCCGGTTCAGCGACGCCGCAGGCAGGGACAGCCGTCCCGCCGGGCGGCCGTTGCGGTCCAGCACCGTGCCGAGTTCCAGGGCGGGCCCGGCGCCCTCCGGGCCGCCCGGCTGCTCCACCGTGGCATCGAATTCCGGGCGCAGCACCAGCCGGACCCCGGGCACCTCGGCCTCCGGCACCCGGGCCAGGGTGGCGAGCAGCACGGTACTGGCGTCGAACGGGAACGCCGCGGTCGTGTCCGTCCGGGCTGGCGCGGGGTCCCCGGGCGGGGTGGCGAGCAGGTCGGGGAGGGGATTCGTTAAGCATCCAGAAGGAGTGAGCGCGTACGGGAGGCCGCTGGTGTCGGCGGAGGCACAGACCAGGCCGGCCACCCGCGCGGCCGCTTCCGGGTCGGCCGCGCCGGCCAGGACGTGCAGCCGCCACAGGCCGGCCGACAGCCCCTGGCGCAGTTCGGTGTGCCGGAGTGCCAGGCGCCGCGCCTCCACCGCCTTGTCCGCGTCACGGTCGGCCAGGCCGGCGGTGAGCCGCTGCCGGTCCGCGGCGCGGGCGGCCAGCTTGCCGATCTCGGGCGGGTGCAGCGGGTCCGCGAGGACCAGCCAGCCGAACGGGCCGTCCCACGCGGCGAGCAGGCATTCCTCCAGGGTGGCCCGGCCGGGCTGCTGCGGGCCGGGGTCCTCGGCCAGCAGGCCGTCGGCGATCCCGGCGATCATCGTCCAGCAGGGCAGGGAGCTCATCGCGGCGGCCATCCCGCCCGGCGCGATGAGCTGGCCTTTCCCACCGCCCGGTAAGGCGAGTGAGATCTCGGGGGCGGCTAAGCCGTTGGTGCTGGCCGCGGGCCAGGTGCTGCCGCGCAGGGCGGCCCCGGCCACCAGCACGTGGACCTGGCTGCCCGGGGCGGTACGCACCCAGCCGACGGCGATCGTGCCCGCGGCGGTGCCGTCCGCGTCCCCGCCGCCGCTGGTCGCGGCGTGATACGCGGACGTGAGCACGGCGCTGCGCGCGGCCCGGCCGTCGTCATGGCCAGCCGCGGCGCGGGAGAACGGCGGGCTGTCCTCATCACGGCGCCGGGGGACCTGGGTTACGCGGTACGCGTCAAGGGCCTCCAGTCGCTGCCACGCCGTCCCGGTCATCCGCTGTCCCTGTGGCCGATTCCGCCCGATTACGTGAAGTACCCCGCATCACAGCGTAACGAGCCACCCCGGAATGTGCCCAGATATCCGGTCCGTGCCCTCGCCTCAGGAAGCTTTAGCGCCTCCGGCGGGGTGGAGGGAGGCGGGCGGGGCCGGCGCCGGCGAGTCGGCGCGCTCCCAGTGCTCGGCCGGGCTAGGGCGGGTGTGCTCGCCCTGGGCAGGGGTTTGCTCCAGCGCCTTGAGGAAGGTGTCGGCCCAGTGGGCGACGTCGTTCTCGAGCACCCGGCGGCGCATCGAGCGCATCCGCCGCCGGGCCTCAGCGGGGGAGATCGTGGCGGCCCGGACGATGGCGTCCTTGAGGCCCTCGATGTCGTGCGGGTTGACGATGAACGCGCCGGTCAGCTCGTCCGCCGCGCCGGTGAACTCGCTGAGCACCAGGGCCCCGGTCTCGTCGTGGCGGCAGGCCACGTACTCCTTGGCGACCAGGTTCATCCCGTCCCGGAGCGGGGTCACCAGCATCACGTCGGCGGCCAGGTAGAGCGCGGCCATCTCCTCCCGGGGGTAGGACTGGTGCAGGTAGTGCACGGGCGCGACGCCGACCTCGCCGTGCGTCCCGTTGATCCGGCCCACGGTGGTCTCCACATCCTCGCGCAGCCGCCGGTAGTGCTCGACGCGCTCCCGGCTGGGGCTGGCCACCTGGACCAGCACCGCCCCGGGCGTCCCGATACGGCCCTCGTCGAGGACCTCACCGTACGCCTTGAGCCGGTGCAGGATGCCCTTGGTGTAGTCGAGCCGGTCGATGCCGAGCAGCACGATGTCCGGCTTGCCGAGGGCCTCCCGGATCTCCTGGGCCCGGGCCTGGACCTCCGGCCGCTGGGCGATCTCGCCGAAGCCCTTGCTGTCGATCGAGATGGGGAAGGTGGCTGCGCGGACCTGACGGCCGCCTGCCGCGCCGGGCCGCCGCCGGCGCAGGCTCCCGGCGCCCACGGGAGTGGCCGGGGCGCCCGGGATGTCGGCGCCGGGCGGGGCGTCCGGGACCCAGACCCGGGACCCGACGGTGGCCAGGCCAGCGCCGCGGCGGCAGGCGCGCAGGAAGTTGGTGGCATCGCCCTGCCGCTGGAAGCCCAGCAGGTCCGCGCCGAGCAGCCCCTGCACGATCTGCCTGCGCCAGGGCAGCTGAGCGAAGATCTCGTAGCCCGGGAACGGGATGTGCGTGAAGTGGCCGATGCGCACGTCGGAGCGCAGCGCGCGGACCATGCCCGGGACCAGCTGCAGCTGGTAGTCGTGCACCCAGACGGTGGCACCGGGCGCGGCCTGGTCGGCAACCGTCCCCGCGTAGCGGCGGTTCACCCGGACGTATGCGTCCCACCACTGCCGGTGGAACTCCGGCTGGGCGATGACGTCGTGGTACAGCGGCCACAGGGTGGCGTTGCAGAAGCCCTCGTAGTAGTCCCGGATCTCGTCGGCGGACAAGCCGATGCTGACCAGGTGCATGTCGTCGGTGTCGAACGGCTCCGGGGGGTCGCCGGGGGAGCCGGGCCAGCCGATCCAGGCTCCGCCGGCGGCCCGCATCACCGGTTCCAGGGCGGTGACCAGCCCGCCGGGGCTGGCCCGCCATTCCGGCTGGCCATCCGGGCCCTCGGTGCGGTCCACTGGCAGCCGGCTGGCCGCGACCACGAAGCTGTATTCCCCGGCCGTGGGCAGTGCCTGGCCTTCTTCCGCGGGGCCGGCGTCCGCTTTCTGGCCGGTCGGCGGGGCCTGCTCGTTCACGCGGCCAGCAACTCCTCTGTTCGGCAGCATTTACTCCAGGCTACCCGTGTGCTTTGTTTTATCCCTGGTCGGCCGGGGGTGATCAGGGAGCGGCTGGCCGGCGTTAGGCATGTCGCGGCGCCGTTCCGGGCCGCGTCCCTGGGGGGCGGCTGGTCCCGGGGCGGCCCCGGGGGGCGTGGCCCCGGCGTGGCCCCGGGGCGGCTGGTCCCGGAGGCCGGTCCTGGGCCAAACTCGCCGCAACGGCCGCTCGCCTGGTTTCTGGCGTTCTAGTACGCTGAGGCAAAGGGAGGGAGGGGTGCCTTGGCGCCGTCAGCGGTGCGCCCTGACCCACCCTTCCAGCAGATTGCCGCCCATCTCCGGGACAAGATCCTTTCTGGCGAGCTACGCGAGGGGGATCGTCTCCCCTCCAGCCGGCAGCTCACCAGGGACTGGCACGTGGCCATCGCGACGGCCAGCAAGGCGCTGGCCGTTCTCCGCTCAGAGGGCTACACCAGCGTCATCCGCGGGGTAGGCACTGTCGTCCGGGCCAGCGATACGCTCCGTCACTCCTCACGGGACCGGGTGCGCGCGGTGCGGCGGAATGGGCACATCTACCCGCCCGGCGAGCGCACTACGGTCGTTTCGGCCGACGTGGTGGTGGCCCCTTCCCATGTCGCCGACGCCCTCGCGCTGAGAAAAGGCGCCGACGTGATTCAACGGCACCGGATAATGTCCAGGAACGACAGGCCGGTGATCGCGTCCACATCCTGGTTCGATGCGGACCTCGCCGAAGTAGCGCCATTGCTTCTGGTCGCCAGCCGAATCCTGGATGGGACCGGTGCCTACGTCGCGGAGCGCACTGGCCGTTTCGTTTCCAGTGGGCGGGATCAGTTCTGTGTGGGCCACGTGTCAGCCACTGAGGCTGCGGAGCTGGCTGTGGCGGTTGGATCAGCAGTGCTGCGCGGCCGATCCTGGTTCTATGACGAGGCGGGCACGATTATCGAGTTCGGGGAATCGGCGGCCGTGCCTGGCCGGTGGTCCACCCTGGACTATGAGCTGGCGGAGCCATCGGGGAACCCTGGAGAGTCAGGGCCCATCGTCATGCCGCGGGGTCGATAACCACCACCACCCGGCGATTCAGCGGCTGGCCATGGCGGTTGTTCTGAGCGACCGGGTCGGCAGCGCCGTACCCGGCGGCCTGGAGCCGGCCAGCCAGGATGCCATGGCCAACGAGCCAGGATCTCACCGTGTCAGCTCGGCGCATGGAGAGAGCGAGGTTCCCGCCGGGCGCGGGCAGGCTGTCGGTATAGCCGTCGATAGTGGCCGCTGACCCGGGATAGCGACTGCGGAGCAACCACAGCAGCCGGTCGAGCTGGGGACGTGCCGCTGGCCGCAGCATGGCCTGACCCAGGCCGAAGAGGACGCTGCTGAGGGTGTCCGTGATCGCGCCGTCCAGGCCTTGCCGGACGACCGCCGCGAGCTGCCCGCTGGCGGCGGGGGTGAGAATGACCGCCCGGGCCGCGCCCGCTCGGAGGAAGGCGGCCTGCCACGCGGCCTGGGCGGCGGAAGTGCCCGTGAAGCTGCTGACCACCAGGGTGACGCCGGATGGCAGTAGTGGCAGGTCAGGCGGGATATCGGCGGACAGGTCGCCAGCGGCCAGGATGGCGACGGCCTCGCGTGGGCCGGGGGCCATTCCGGCCTGAACCAGGCTGGCCGAGTCCGCAGTGGCTGCGCTGAGTGCCTCGGTAACGCTCCCGTGGTTACCGACGGCGCTGCGCAAGCGGGATCCAGCCTGGGCTGCCGCCATGGCTGCCCACCGGATGAGCAGGACCTGCTGGTCCCGGCGGAGTCCCGCACAAGCCGCCCTGAGCGCGGCTTCATAGCGGGCCATCGCCTGGGCATGGCGGGCCTTCTGGAAGCTGGTGGCACCGGGTGGCAGCGCCGGAGGCGGCCCGGCTACGGCGGTGCTCGCCGGTCCAGGAGCGACCGAGGATGCCAGAACCGCCCCGGTCTCCCCGTCCAGGATGAGGAGATGCTCGTCGGCGCGGGCGGTGCTGGCCAGCAAGGACCGCAGTGCTCTGATGCCCGGATCTGAAGCGTCGTCGGTGAGCACGACCAGGATCGATGGCTTGCGCGGGGATGGGGGCACCTTACGGGCTGCTACCTGCTGGCTCAGGGCCATGAGCCTGCACCCGGACAGGCCGACGGCAAGGACGAGGAGGACGGCCACGCACCGCAGAATGACTGCCGTCCGCTGCACCGTCGCGTTCACGGTGAATCCTTCCCGAGCAGGTAGGCGCGCACTGCCGCTTCGACAGCCAGCTGCTCCCCGGCGGAACGGGTTCTGAGCGAGAGGCGCCGGATCTGTCCCAGGTAGGCATCGATCAGGTGATCACGCTCAGCGGCGTCCTGCCTGGCGGTGGCCTCGGCCGCACGGGCCGCGCGGGTGGCGGCCTGCGCCCGCCGCCGGGCCCGCCACGCCTGTGGCGTCTCGGCGGAACGGAGCGCGCGGTAGCCGAGGAAGAGGAAACCCGCCGTCGCCGCAGTAAACAGCCCGGCGCCGGCCAGCGCCGGGATAAGGCCGCCGGTGCCGATGGTGGCCAGGAACGAGAACCGGAGCCCCCGAGCACCACGACGAACGCGCCGAGCAGGCCGGCGAGTACTTGCCAGGCCCGGACGCTGCGGTCCCGGTAGAAGTCGAGCGCAAGCTCGCCGCCCGCCAGGGCGGCCAGGAACAGCGCCGCCCAGACGAGCGTGGAGTCCTCGCTGCCAGCCAGGGCCTGTGCCGCGAAATAGCAGGCCAGCCCGTCAAGGCCGACCGTTAGGAAGGTGATCAGCCACTGACGTGGCAACGGCGCCCGCCGTTGCGGCCGCTCGGCCTGGATGGAGGAGTGGGCGACCCGCGCCGTCCGGGCAGCGGCCTGGGCCCGGCGGGCCTCCTGCTCGCTGCGGTCCGCGATGTCCGCCGCATGCCGGGCACGCAGGCACTGATTCTCGATGTCCTCATTGGATGCATTGGCATCGCACAGCAAGTCGGCGATGTCGGAGCAGCCGACCGGGCTGGGATCGGGGGGAGCGCTGCGCTCTGCAGGGGCGGGGGTGCGGCTGGCCTTATCCGGCTGATCCTGCGGCGGGTGCACAGTAGCGCTGGTCATGGCGTTCTCCTTGATGCTCCGGCGCCCGACGGCGTCCGTGAGATCAGGTTGGCACAAGGCTATGTCATGTGCCATAGGCTTTTTCCACAAGCTCTCGGTACGGCTACTATCTTTCCGACCGAATCACTAGGCTGTGGCACAGCGTCTTGGTGCAGCCGCCGGCCGCTGGGTCAGCGGGCTCTGGCCGGCTGCCCGGGCCAGGGCGGCCGCGGGTGCCCTGGTGGGGAGTCCAGCCACGGGGGCCGTTCCTGGCTCCGGGCCGAGGTTGACTAGTACGCCTACGTGTGTGATAGCTTCTCCGGTCATGGCACATGCCATTGGCGTTGGCCTAGCCGCCCGGCCGGAGGCCCGGCCGCGGGCCTGTTGTCCAAGGGTGGCGGGCGGTCAAGCGGCCGGGTTCGCGCTGGTCCTTAACTCGTGAAGAAAAGGGGGGCGGGACGCAGTGTCAGACGCGAGCCCGACTATCCGCCAGCGCGAGCTAGGTACTAGGCTGCGCCGCCTGCGTAACGGCCTGGATCTCACGGTCGAAGAGGTGTCTGCCAAGCTGCTGTGCTCGGCCACGAAGATCTCCCGTATCGAGACGGGGACCAGGAAGCCGACCTTGCGTGATGTCCGGGACCTATGCCTCCTTTACGGCGTCGGCCAGGCCGAGACCGAGGAGTTCATGGCGCTGGCCCGCCAGGCCCGGGAACCGGGGTGGTGGACACAGTACGAGGACCTGAACCTCGAGCCCTACATCGGCCTGGAGCAGTCAGCCGCATCTATCACCTGCTTCATGATGTACCACATGCCCGCGCTTCTGCAGACCGCGGATTATGCCCGGGCGATCATCAAGGGCATTGCCCCGAAAATCAATCCCGAGATACTAGGCGAGCGGGTGGAGGTAAGGCTGCGCAGGCAGCAATTGCTGGGACAAGACCAGCCACTGCGGTACCGCGCGATACTTGATGAGGCGGTGCTGCGCCTGGCAGGTCGGCGGCATGGCGGTCATGCAAGCTCAACTGGCGAAAGTCCTGGAAGTGGAACGCGCCGGAAAGGCGGCGGTCCAGGTCATCCCCTTTGATGCCGGTGCGCACGCCGCGCAGGATAGCAGCTTCGTGTTCCTGGAGTTCAATGAGGCTGAGCTCTCCCCGATCGTTTATGTCGAAGGACTTGTCCGGCCTTCCTATCATGACCGCAAGGACGAAGTGGCGCGTTACAGGGAGGCTATCGATTACCTGAGGGACTCTGCGCTCAGCCCGCGCGATTCCATGGCTCTGATTGATAAGATGCTGAAGGCGTATGATGAAGGCCGTACGCCTTGAAAATCCATGCACCATATGCACGATTCAGAGAGAGGACTGTGATGTCAGCATCTCCATCCGCTCCGGGGGACCTCGCCTGGCGCGTCTCGCAGAGTTGCGAAAGTGGTGCATGCGTGGCGGTGGCGCGCAATGGAGACAAGATCGTTTTCGGTAATACGAATGATGTGCATGGTTCCACCTATACCTACACCCGGGCTGAATGGGATGCTTTCATAGCAGGCGTGAAGCGGGGCGACTTCGACGACCTGGGCTGAGCTGCCTGCGTGGTAAATAACAGCAGGAAGGGCCGGTGCAGCACCGGCCCTTCCTGCTGTTGTATCGGCCCTTGCCAGCCGCCCCTGGCAGGTGCGAGGCATATTAGTTGACAAGGAGCAATGAATCAGGTTACCTGAACGTGATCGCTCAGCCTGCTTTCTTGATCATCATGGGAGGATGCGGGTGAACGGGGGAGTACTGTGCGGGATGACGTGGCGGAAGAGCAGTGCCTGTGATGGGGGCCAGTGCGTCGAGGTCGCGATGGCCGACTCGGCAGTCATGGTACGGCAGTCCCTTGACCCTGATGGCTTGGTACTAATTTTCAGCCGCGACCAATGGCGTGCTTTTGTCGCCGCAGTGCGGGACGGTCTGCCGGCTTAAATGACGCGTCGGCCTTTTATGGCGGGTCGGCCCTGCCGTCCCGGCTGACAGCAGGTTCACCGCTGCGGCGGCCCGGTCGCCTGGCGGATCTGCCCGGCCGTGGCGTCGAGGGTGTCGCGGTCCGGGGTGCGTGCCCTGGCCTTGAGCTGGAAGCCGTCGCCCGGGTACCGGGGGATCACGTGCAGGTGCACGTGGAACACCTCCTGGCCGGCCGCCACGCCGTCGGCGAGGAACATGTCGGTGCCCGCGCAGAACCCGGACCGGCGCAGCGCCCGGGCCAGCCGGGAGGCGACGGTGAACACCAGGGCGCCGAGTTCCTCATCGAGTTCTTCCAGGCATTCGGCGTGCTCGCGCGGGATCACCAGGAGATGGCCGGGGGTCAGCGGCCGGATGTCGGTGAACGCGATGACCAGGTCGTCCTCGTACACCCGGCTGGACGGCAGCCGCCCGGCCAGGATCTCGCAGAACACGCAGTGCGGCGGGGCGTTCATGGCGATATTGTGCCGGACCGCCCGGGCAGGTGGCCGGAGGCGTGCCGGGAGGGTGGATGATCGCCAGATGGCAGACGATCAGGCAGGACACGCGGCCGGCCGGGCCATCCTGGTCACCGGGGCCGGCCGGGGGATCGGGCGGGCGGTGGCGGAGGCCTTCGCGGCCCGCGGGGACCGGGTGGCCGTGCACTACGGCCGGTCGGCCGGCCAGGCCGCCGAGGTGCTGGCCGGGCTGCCCGGTGACGGGCACGTCGCGGTCCAGGCTGACCTGGCCGACCCGGTGGCGGTGCGCCGGATGGTGGACGAGGCCGCCGGGGCGCTGGGCGGCCTCGACGTGCTGGTGAACAACGCGGGCATCTTCGTCGCCCACCCGATCACCGAGGTGACCTACGAGGAGTGGCAGGCCGCCTGGCAGCAGACGCTTGCGGTCAACCTGACCGGCGCGGCCAATGTGACCTGGTGCGCGGTCCGGCACATGATCCCCCGGGGCGGCGGGCGGATCATCAACGTGTCGTCCCGGGGCGCGTTCCGCGGGGAACCCGGACAGCCGGCCTACGGGGCGAGCAAGGCCGGGCTGAACGCGTTCGGCCAGTCACTGGCCCGTGCGCTCGGCCCGCACGGCATCGCGGTCACCTCGGTCGCGCCCGGCTTCGTCGCGACCGACATGGCCGCGGACAGCCTGGCCGGCCCGCGCGGCGACGAAATCCGTGCGCAGAGCCCGTTCGGCCGGGTCCCCGGCCCGGAGGTGATCGCCGCGGCCGTGCTCTACCTGGCGTCACCGGAGGCCGAGTGGGCCAGTGGCTCGATCATTGACCTCAACGGCGCGTCCTACCTGCGGACCTAGCCCTATTCGCGGGCGAGGCGGGGTGCGCCAAAGGCGTGTCCCCGCCGAGCTGGCGAATGCGCAGGGGTTCCCGGGGGGTCGTCCGCCTAGCACCCCCGGGGGCTGGTCACGGGGACGCCCACCGGGTCGGCTGCCCCAGCGCGCCCGCCGCTTCCCGCAGCCGGGCCCGCAGGTCGCCGGGTCCGTACCGGAAGTAGAGCGGCCCGCGCGCATCGGAGAGCAGCACGCTGACCTGCGCCAGTCCCCGCACCGGCACCAGCCCCGGCGCGGTCAGCGCGTCGATCACGCGGGCGAGTTCCTCCGCGGCCGCCCTCACCCGCTCCCGGCACACCGGGACGGCCGGGTGGACCGGGCCGGGCCGCTGCGCCTCGGCGAGGATCCGCTCGGCGCTGCGCGCCAGACCGCGGCGGAACCCCGGCTGGGCCAGCCGCCGGGCGCGCAGGGCCAGGGGCGCGGTGGCCTCCGGTGAGGCGCCCCGGGCCAGGTTCTCATCGAGGCGGTACGCGCCCAGCCGGGCCTGCCACCGCTCCCAGGGCCGGGCCGGCCTGGCGGCCAGGCCCCCGGTGCGCTCATCCAGCAACAGCACGAGCATGGCGACACCTCCCGTCCCGCGGCATGTCGCCGCCGTGGACGATGGCTCGTTGTGACCTGTTAGTCAGCTTTACAGGTCATGCATGACTAGTCAAGGGCTTTTGATAGTCACCATTCGGTTATGCTGGGCGGATGACCATGCCGTCGTGGGTGCCGCCCAGCCTCAAGCAGGCCCCGATGCCACTGCTCCGAGTGCAGGCGTTCGTCAACACCCGGGACCTGGACGCCGGGACCGACCTGCTCGCTGGGGCTGGCACCGCGGGATCCTGGCTGCGGGCCGCCGGACTGCTCGGCCCGGACGCCGAGGTCAGCGAGGCGGACCTGCGGGCGGCCCGGCAGGCCCGGGAGAGCATCCGGGCGCTGCTCATCCGCAACGCCGGCGGTGAGCCGGGGGACCAGGATGACCTCAGCCCGCTGCGAGATCTTGCCGGGCGGGGGGAACTGCGGCTGGCCGTGGACGCCAGCGGTGCCATCGGGCTGGCGCCGGAACCGGCGGGCGGGCTCGCCGCCGGCCTGCTCGGGCTGCTGCTGACGATCCGCGACGCGCAGCGCGACGGCACCTGGGCGCGCCTGCGGGCCTGCGGCAACCCGGACTGCCTGTGGGCTTTCTACGACCGGTCGCACAGCCGCCAGGGGTCCTGGTGCGAGATGTCGAGTTGCGGCAATCTGATGAAGAACCGCAGCTTGCGGGCCCGGCGGCGGGCCGGCTGACCCCCGGCCGGGGGCCGCCTGGCGCCGCGCATCAGGGTTTCCGGGCCACCCCGCACCAGGCCGAAACGGCGTCCGGCTCCTGGTCGCCGGCACCGGGCCGCCACTGCTGCGGCTGCACCACGCCGGGCTCGGCCAGGTCCAGCCCGGCGAAGAACCCGGTGATCTGCGCCTGGTCCCGCAGTGACGCGTGGACCCGGTTCATCCGCTGGTTCATCCGCCTGGTCATCTCGCCGACCTCGGCGGGACGGATGTCGCTGGCCGGGTGGTTGAGCGCCAGGTAACTGCCGGAGGGGAGCGCCCGCAGCAGGGCCGCGACGATCTCCTCCGGGCTGTCCGGGTCCGGGATTAGGTGCAGGACCGTCAGCAGCAGCAGGCCGACCGGCCGGCTGAAGTCCAGGGTCCGGGCCGCTCCCGCCACGATGGCGTCCGGCTCACGCAGGTCCGCGTCGAGGAAATCGCAGCGGCCATCCGGCCCGCTGACCAGCATGGCCCGGGAGTGAGTCAGCACGACCGGGTCGTTGTCCACGTACACGACCCGGGCTCCAGGGTCGGCCGCCTGCGCCACATCGTGCGTGTTGCGGCTGGTCGGCAGTCCGCTGCCGATGTCCAGGAACTGGCTGATACCGCATTCCGCGGCCAGGTAGTGCACCGATCGGGTCAGGAACGCCCGGCACGCCCGCGCGTCGTTGACGATCCCCGGATTGGCCGAGATGGCCTCCTGCGCCGCCTCCCGGTCGGCGGCGAAATTGTCTTTCCCGCCCAGCCAGAAGTCATAGACCCGCGCCGGGTGCGGGTGGCGGGCGTCGATCTGCGCGGCCCTCTCCTGGCCTGACATCGGCCTGCGTAGCCATTGGCCAGTCACCAGCGCACTCCAGGTCCGGTAGCCGCCTGCTTACCAAGCGCAGCATAACGGTCCGCCGCCCCGGGCGGTATACCATCATCTCGGCCGGTTCCGGGAGCTTGCGGGGAGGCGTGGTCGCGGGATTGCGGGCGAAGGCAGCGGGCGGGTGGCGGATGGCGATTCCGCATCCCCTGATCCGCGATCCGGGGCTGTCCTCGCTCAAGACCGCGGCCCGGGCCGGGATCGTCATGCCGGCCGTGTTCGCGTTCGCCAGCAAGGTCATCGGCCAGCCGCAGACGGCGCTGTTCGCCGCATTCGGCTCGTTCTCGCTGCTGGTGCTGGCCAGTTTCTCCGGGCCGGCCCGCAGCCGCCTGGCCGCCTACCTGACGCTGGGCGTGGCGGGCGCGGCCCTGGTCACGCTGGGCACGCTGTGCTCCGGGAACGCCTGGCTGGCCGCGGGGGCCATGGCCGTCGTGGGCTTCGCGATCCTGTTCTCCGGCTTCATCAACGGCTACTTCGCGGCCGGCGGCACGGCGGCGATCCTCGCCTTCGTGCTGGCGGTCGCGGTTCCCGCGCCGGCCTCGTCGATCCCGGCCCGGCTGGAGGGCTGGGGCCTGGCCGCGGCCGTCGGCACCCTGGCCGCCATGCTGCTGTGGCCGCCGCGCGACCGGGCCACGCTGCGCGCCGATGCCGCGCGGGCCTGCGTGGTGCTGGCCGCGCTGGCCGAGGCGCTGTGCAGCGATCCGCTCTCGGTGGCGTCCCGGGCCCAGACGGCTCGCGTCACCGTGGGCGGCCTCCGGAACCGGCTGACCAGCACGTCGCACCGGCCGACCGGGCCGACCGGCCCGGCCGTCGCGCTCGCGGCCCTCGTCGATGAGCTGGGCTGGCTCTGTGAGTCGCTGACCGCGCTGGCCGCCTCGTCGGCGGGGGAGTTGTGCGCGGAGGAAAACTCCTCCGCGCTGCGCGCGATCGCCAGCGTGCTGCGGGCCAGCGGCGCCCGGCTGTCCGGGGAGCCGAACCATCCCGGCCAGGCCGGCGAGCTGGAACTCACCCAGGACGCGGCGGCCATGGCGCTCGCCGACCGGATCTCCGCGTCTCCCAGCCTGCCGGACGACGTGGCGCTGCAGACGATGCTCGGCCGCTCGTTCCGGATCCACTCCATGTCGTACACCACGCGGCAGATCGCCGGCTACGCCGAGGCGGCCAGCGTCCCCGCCGCCTGGCGCCCCGCGGGGATGCGTGCCGCCGTCAGCCAGGGCGCGCTGACCGGGCCCCTCGGCAAGCTCCGTTCCGAGGTCCGCGCGGCCGAGGACTTCGGCGTGACCCACTCGGGGGTGCGGTCGGTCTGGTTCCGCAACAGCGTCCGCGGCGCGGTCGGCCTGGCCATCGCGGTGTTCATCGCGCAGACATCCGGCCTGCAGCACTCCTTCTGGGTCGTGCTGGGCACGCTGTCCGTGCTGCGCTCCAACGCGCTGGGCACGGGCTGGACGGTGCTCAGCGCGCTGGGCGGCACGGCGGCGGGCATCCTGATCGGCGCGGCGATCCTGATCCCGGTGCACGGCGACACCACGATGCTGTGGGCGGTGCTCCCGGTCGCCGTGCTGATCGCCGCCTACGCGCCCCGGGTCATCTCGTTCGCGGCCGGGCAGGCCGCCTTCACCGTGGTGGTCCTCATCCTGTTCAACATCATCCAGCCGGCCGGCTGGAAGGTGGGCATCGTGCGGATCGAGGACGTGGCGGTGGGCTTCGCCATCAGCCTCGGCGTGGGCCTGGTCTTCTGGCCCCGGGGCGCCGCGGCGCTGGTCCGGGAGAACCTGGCCGAGTCCTACTCACGGACCGCGGACTATGTGGCCGCCATGGTGGAGCGGCTGATCGGGCGCGACGGCGGCGCCGACCCGGAGCAGGCCGGGCTGGCCGCCGTCGCGGCGGTCCACCGGCTGGATGACACGTTCGGCCAGTACCTGGCGGAACGGTCGGCCAAGCGGGTGGATCCGGAACAGGCCGCGCGGCTGGTCGCCGGGGCCGCCCGGGTGCTCCGGGCCGGCCGCTCGCTGGCGGCGCTCCAGGACCTGGCCGCCCGCCGGGCGGCCAGCCTGCCGGACGGTGCCCCCCGTGCCGCCCCCGCCGTGCCCGACGGCCTCAAGCCTTGTGCGGGGAAGCTGGAGGAAGAGGCCCAGTCGATCCGGGCCTGGTTCGTGACGCTGGGGGATTCCATCGCGCACGGCACCGCGGTGCCGCCGCCGCAGCGCCGCGGCCCAGCGGTGCGCAGCCACCTGCTCCAGTGCACCCGCGCGGCGATCAGCGGCGGGCAGCCCGCCGAGGCGCACGACGCCCTGCTCGTCCTGTGGGTGAACGAGCACCTGGAGATGCTGTGGCGGCTGGAGCGGCATCTCGTGCGGACGGACGAGGACCAGGACGTCCCGGCCCCCGCCACGCTGGGCTGAGCGCCTGCTCCGGGTGCCCGTCGGCCGGGTGCCCGGCGGCCGGGTGCCCGGCGGCCGGGGCCCGGTCCTAGCTGGGGCGGGTGGTCCGCACCCGGATCGTCACGTCCAGGTCGCGGAGGCTGGCCAGCATGTCGTCCGGGTACTCGATGCCGATGTCGGTCAGTACGTACCCGAGGTCATCGCGGGTGCCCAGCAGCTGGCTCTCGACGTTGGCGCCGTGCCCGGCGAGCAGCTGGTTGATCTTGGCCAGCACGCCGGGGACGTTGCGGTGCAGGTGCACCAGCCGGTGCGTGCCCGGCGTGTGCGGCAGCGCCACCTGCGGCAGGTTGACGCTCAGCGCGGTCGTCCCGCAGCTTACGTAGTCGTGCAGCTTCCCGGCCACGAACTCGCCGATGTCCTGCTGGGCCTCCTCGGTGGAGCCGCCGACATGCGGGGTGAGGATGACGTTCGGCAGGCCGCGCAGCTCCGAGGCGAACTCCTCGCCGCGGGTCCGGGGCTCTTCCGGGAACACGTCCACGGCCGCCCCGGCCAGGTGCCCGGACTCGATGTTGCGGCGCAGGGCCAGGTGATCCACCACGAACCCGCGGGACAGGTTGAGGAACAGGCTTCCCGCCCTCATCTCCGCGAACTCGGCCTCGCCGAACAGGCCGCTGTTGCCCGGCCGGCCGTCCACGTGCAGGGTGACCACGTCGGCGATCTCCAGCAGCTCTTCCAGCGTGCCGCAGCGCCGGGCGTTGCCCAGGGCCAGCTTGTCCGCGGTGTCGTAGAAGAACACCGTCATGCCCAGGCCCTCGGCCAGCACCGACAGCTGCCCGCCGATGTTGCCGTAGCCCACGATGCCCAGCCGGCGGCCGCGCACCTCGTGGCTGCCCGCCGCCGACTTGTCCCAGACACCCGCGTGCATCTGGCCGTTCTTGTCGGTGAGCCGCCTGGTCATCGCGATGATCTCGGCCAGGGCCAGCTCGACCACGCTGCGCGTGTTGGAGAACGGCGCGTTGAACACCGCGACGCCCCGCCGGGAGGCGGCCGCCAGGTCGATCTGGTTCACCCCGATGCAGAACGCGCCGATGGCGAGCAGCTGCGGTGCCGCGTCCAGCACCCGCTCGGTGACCTGGGTGCCGGACCGGATGCCGAGCACGTGCACGCTGCCGATCGCGGCGATCAGCTCGTCCTCGGTCAGCGCCTTGGCGGCCGTCTCCACCTGGTAGCCGTCCTTGACCAGGCGGGCGGTGGCGTCGGGGTGAGTGTTCTCCAGCAGCAGGACCCGAGCAGGTCCATCCTTGCGGTCCAGCGTCAACACCCTTCCCAGCCCAGCGCCGATGCGGCAGTCCACCTCAGGCCCAGCCTAACCGGCGGGCCGGCCGGTCCGGCCGGCCCGCCCGCCGGACCGGATGCTGCAGTCACGTGGCTGGGCCCGGGGCGCGGACGATGTCCGCAGCAGCGCAGGCGATGTTGTCCGGGCCGCCGCCCTCGTTGGCCGCCCCGATCAGCTCGCTCACCACCTCCTCCGGGGTGGCCGCGGCGGTCAGCACGGCGTGGATGCGGTGCTCCGGGACTACGGCGGTCAGGCCGTCCGAGCAGAGCAGGTAGCGGTCCCCGGCCTGGGCGTCGTGCAGCGACAGGTCCGCCGCCGCCCCGCCGCCATCCAGCGCGCGCAGCAGCAGGGCGCGCTGCGGGTGCGAGACGGCCTCGTCCGGGGTCAGCCGCCCCTCATCGATCAGCGACTGGACCACCGTGTGGTCATGGGTGATCTGGTACAGCCCGCCGTTACGCAGCAGGTAGGCACGGGTGTCCCCGATGTGCACCAGGGCCAGCTGGGAGCCCGCCCAGAGCATCGCGGTGAGCGTGGTGCCGCTGCCCGCCCGGGCCGGCTCGCCGGCGGCGATGTCCGCCACCGCCGCGCCGGCCTGCTGCACCGCGTTCTCCAGCGCGTTGAGCAGGTCACCCGCGGGCGGTGCGGTCTCCAGCGGCTTGAGCGCGTCGATGGCGGCCGCGCTGGCCAGGTGGCCGGCGCCGCCCATCCCGTCGGCCACGGCCAGCAGCCGGGCGCCGGCGTACGCGCTGTCCTGATTCGCCGCCCGGCGGCGGCCGGTATCCGAGCCCGCCGCGTAGCGGATGGCCAGGCCAGAGTCTGCGTGTGCCATGGGTGCTTCCTCGCCTTCCAGGTAGCTGGTGAGGAAGGCGGCCAGGTCCCGGCGGCTGGCGTGGTCGGCCTCGGCCTGCGCCCAGAACGCGGCCACCTCGGCGGCGGCCGCGGCGGGCGACGCGGCGTCGCAGACCAGCCGGATCCGGGCCAGCGGCATGCCGAGCCCGGCGCAGCCAGGCCACCAGCCGGGCCCGGTCCAGCTGGCCCGGCGCGTAGAACCGGTAGCCGGACAGCGGGTCCACCCGGGCGGGCCGCAGCAGCCCCAGCTCGTCATACAGCCGCAGCGCCTTGGCGGACAGCCGGCTGGCCCGGGAGAACTCGCCGATCGTCAGCACCTGGCACCACCTTCCCCGGCCGGGCACCGTGCCCGGCCCTCCCGATGCTGCGGCCTGCCCCTGGGGGAGGGTCAAATACCGGGCTCAGGCGGGGAACGGGGACTCGGTGAGCCGGGCGGCCACGGTGGCCGCGCAGGCCGGGTCGAGGATGATCGTGTAGTGGTTGGCCCCGGGCACCGTCTCCGCGGAGAGCATCGGCGCCTGCGCCAGCCACGTCTCGCACGCCTCGGGCGGCAGCAGGCCGGGCGGCTGGCCGAACATGCCGGCCGGCGCCCGGACCAGCCGGACCGGGGCGGTCAGGGCGCGCAGCGCCGCGCCGATCCGGGCGCCGCTGCCGAGCAGCTCGCGGCCATCCGCGCGGGCGGCCTGCTCGCAGACCCGTGACCGCAGCGCCCCGGCCGGGCCGGTCAGGTCGTAGCGCAGGTAGTCCTCGATGTCGCTGTTCCAGGCCCCGGAGAACGCCGGGTGGACCCGCCAGTAGTCGAAGTACGCCTCCGTGTCCGGGTAGGTCTCCCGTAGCCGGGCCAGGGCCGGCCCCAGGGTGGCGTCCAGGATGGCATCCAGGTCCGCTCCTTCCGGGACGGGCAGTGGCAGGCCGCCGTCCACCAGCAGCAGCCCGCCGAACATGCCCGGGTGCGCGGACGTGGTGAGCAGCGCCAGGTACGCGCCGAGCGAGTGACCGGCCAGCACCGGGCGGTCCAGGCCCAGCTCGCCCGCGGCGGCGGCGAGATCCTCGATGTGCCGGCCGAAGCCGTACGGGCCGGGCAGCCCGGCGCTGTGCCCGCGGCCGCGCAGGTCGACCGCGAACAGCGACCAGTCCGCGGGCAGTTCCCGGGCCACCGGCTGCCAGCAGGCGGCGGACCCGGTGATGCCGTGCACCGCGATCGCGCTGCGCGGCCCGCGGCCCCAGCGGAGCACCCGCAGGATGCCGTCCGGCAGGGTGACGTCCAGTTCCTCGGGGTTTGTCTGCACCCGCACCTCCTCGTGCCGCTTCCACGGTACGTGCTGTGGCCGGCCGAATCAGCTGCCGGCGTCGGTGCCGCTCGCTACGGTGACAGTGGCCTGGGGAGTGAAACCGTGACTGCGTCCTTTGCGACCGCCCTGCTCGGCTGGAAGCCCAGCGGGAAGAACAAGCTCGGCTGGCCGCTGGTGCCGAACTTCGCCGACGTGGACAGCATCGAGTCGGTGCGGATCGCCGCCGGGGTGCTCGACCGGCTCGCGGTGCCCGGCGATGCCGTCTCGGATGTGCCCAAGGACCCGGGCGGCCCGCTGGAGCAGGCCGTCTGCGACCATCTCGGCTGGGTCCTGCAACGGCGGGACCCGAACCGCGGGTGGCGGGTCGAGCGGGGCGCCGTCATCACCCGGTTCGACCAGTACGCCCACCTGTCCGAGGTGGACCGGCTGGTCCGCGCGGAGCCTGAGCTGCGGGTCACGGTGGGCACGGACTACCTGATCAAGCCGGACGTGACCGTGTCGCTGGCCCGGGTGCGGACCGCGTCGGGGCTGCCCGCGCTGCACGCGGCGGTGTCCTGCAAGTGGACGATCCGCTCCGACCGGGTGCAGAACATCCGGCATGAGTGCCTGCAGATGATCCGGCACCGCCGGGGCCGCCAGCCGCACCTGGTCACGGTGACCGCGGAGCCGCTGCCGACCCGGCTGGCCTCGATCGCCCGCGGCACCGGGGAGGTGGACGCGGTGTACCACATCGCCTACGACGCGATGGCGGCCAGCGTGGCCGAGCACGCCAACGGGGAGCAGGCGGACGCCTGGCACGAGGTGACCGGGCAGCGCCGGGTGCTCAGTTACGAGCTGCTGGCCGACACGCTGGCCTCGTGGTGACGATGCCGGCGGTGGTGACGGCGTGGGACAGGCGAACTGTCGGGGCCGCCGGGCACAATCGGCGGATAGATGAGCGCTGGAGACCGCGGTGGGCATGATGGACACGCGGTGCACGAGCTGACCTCGCTGGAGATCTGCGCCGGGCCGGCATCCGCCGACTCCGGCCACCACGCCAGCCCCGCCCCGGACTGAGGTCATCCCCGGGCGGGTGCGCGGACCGGCCGGGGGCGGCACGGTTTGAGCTGGGGGCGGCACGGTTTGAGCTGGGGGCGGCACGGTGAGCGGGCTATAGAGTGCAGTCGGACAGGGTCCCTGACCGGGCCAGCTTGCTCACCACGGAGGACTCTTGCGGCGGCTGGGCGGAGCGTACGGGTGAGCGGGCTGCGGTCCCGGGTGCGCCGGTTCCTGCAGAAGCCCGGCTCGGCCAGCCTGGACGGCTACACCGCGCTGCTGCCCGGCATCGAGGCGCGGGAGGCCGCGCTGCGCGAGCTGAGCGACGCGGAGCTCACCGCGGCGGCACGGGCGATGACCGGTGCCGCTGAAATCTGCGCCACCGGCCGCGAGGCGGCCCGCCGGGCGCTCGGCGAGCGCCCCTACGACGTCCAGTTGCTCGGCACCATGACCCTGCTGGCCGGCCAGGTCGCCGAGATGGCCACCGGGGAGGGCAAGACGCTGTCCGGCGCGCTGGCCGCCGCGGGCTACGCCCGCCGCGGGCACCGGGCCCAGGTCATGTCGGTCAACGACTACCTGGCCCGCCGGGACGCGGAATGGATGCAGCCGGTCTACGACCTGCTCGGCGTGACCGTGAACTGGATCGGGCAGGCCAGCACCCCGCAGGAGCGGCGGCAGGCCTACGCCGCGGACATCTGCTACGCGTCCGCCAACGAGATCGGCTTCGACGTGCTCCGGGACCGGCTCGCCGTCGCGCCCGCCGACCTGGTCACCACCGAGCCGGACGTGGTGCTCATCGACGAGGCCGACTCGGTGCTGGTTGATGAGGCGCTGATCCCGCTGGTGCTGGCCGGCTCGGCCGGCGGCACCGACGCCGGGGAGGACATCGCGCGGATCGCCGGCCGCCTGCTGCCCCGGCTGCACTACGAGGTGGACGACGAGCGCCGCAACGTCTACCTGACCGACGCGGGGACGCGCGTCGCCGAGCAGGCCTTGGGCGGCATCAACCTCTATGCCGAGGCCAACCTGGATCTGCTGACCAGGCTGAACGTGGCGCTGCACGCCGAGGCGCTGCTGCAGCGGGACGTCAACTACATCGTCCGGGAGAACCGGGTCCAGCTGGTCAGCGCCTCCCGGGGCCGGGTCGCCCGGCTGCAGCGCTGGCCGGACGGCCTGCAGGCGGCGGTGGAGGCCAAGGAGGGCCTGCGGCGCACCGACAGCGGCGAGATCCTGGACAGCATCACGATCCAGTCGCTGGTCCAGCGGTACCCGGTGGCGTGCGGGATGACCGGCACCGCGGTGACGGTCGGCGAGCAGCTGCGCGAGTTCTACGGCCTGGAAGTGGCCGTGATCCCGCCCAACCGGCCGTGCATCCGGGAGGACGAGCCGGACGGGCTCTACGCGACCGCGGAGCAGAAAGAGGCCGCGGTGGCCGGGCAGGTGGCGCAGGCGCACGCCACCGGGCGCCCGGTCCTGCTCGGCACCCTCGACGTGGCGGAGTCCGAGCGGCTGGCCAGCCGGCTCGGTGAGGCCGGGCTGCCCTGCGTGGTGCTCAACGCCAAGAACGACGCCGACGAGGCGGCCATCATCGCCGAAGCCGGGGCCCGCGGCGCCATCACGGTCTCCACCCAGATGGCGGGCCGGGGCACCGACATCCGGCTCGGCGGGACCGGCGGTGACCGGGACGAGGTCGCCGCGCTCGGCGGGCTGCTGGTGATCGGCGCCGGCCGGCACGCCAGCAGCCGTCTCGACCATCAGCTGCGCGGGCGGTCCGGGCGGCAGGGCGACCCGGGCGGGTCGGTGTTCTTCCTCAGCATGGAGGACGAGCTGATCACCTCGTGCGTGCCGGACGCCGAGCCGCCGGCCCAGGTGGACTCCGGCGGCCGGGTGCACGACGCGAAGGCGCACTGGACCGTCGGCCACGCGCAGCGGGTGGCCGAGGGGGTGCACCTGCAGATCCACCGGGACACCTGGCGGTACAACGCGCTCCTCGAGGATCAGCGGCGGGCCGTGCTGGCCTACCGCGACCGGGTGCTGCGCACCGGGGCCGCGCTGGGCGATCTGGAGGAGTCCGCCCCGGAACGGGTCACCGGGCTGCGCGCCACGGTACCCGCGGCCGTGCTGGCCGAGGCGGCCCGGCAGATCACCCTGGCCCACCTGGACCGGGCCTGGTCGGAGTACCTGGCGCAGGCCGCCGACCTCCGGGAGGGCATCCACCTGCGGTCGCTCGGGCACGGCCCGAACCCGTTCGGCGGCTCACTGAACCCGGTGAACGAGTTCAACCGCGAGCTGACCGGGCTGTTCAGCCGGTTCTCCGCGGACGTCCGGGACCGGGCCCGGGTCACGTTCGAGACCACCTCGATCACCGCGGACGGGGCTGACCTGGCCGCCGCCGGGCTGAAACGGCCCAGCGCCACCTGGACCTACGTGGTCCAGGAAAACCCGTTCGGCACCGACTTCGGCCGCGCCGTCCAGGCCATCAGCCGCCTCCTCGGCCGTCGCTGAAGCCCCGGATTCGTCAGCAGATAGGTCTGGACCCCCAGGCGGGGTCAGAACTTAACGGATCACGAAATCCCGGCATGGCCGGGGGGTGGCGCGGGCGCGGAGGTCGGAGATGATCGCGTCCAGGTCCGCCCCGGTCATCAGCGGGTTCACGATGCAGGCGCGGAGCGCGAACGCGCCGCCCACCCGGGTGCCGGCCAGGAAGGCCCGGCCGCCCAGCTGGACGGCGGCCAGCAGCGCCTGGTTGTGCGCGTCCAGCTCATCCGGGCCGAGACCGGCCGGGCGGTGCCGGAAGCAGACCACGCTCAGCCCGCTGGCCAGCACCCCGAAGTCATCCGACCGGGCCAGCGTGCGGCGCAGCCGGGTGGCCAGCGCGAGGTCCCGGGCGATCAGGTCCCGGTCAGCCGGCCTGGCCGAGGTGGCGCAGTTGCAGCCACACCTTGAGCGCGCGGAACGGTCGGGTCTGCTCCAGGCCCTATTCGGAGAACCACCGCGGGCCGCCTGGGCCGTCCTCGTCCCCGTCCGTGCGCAGGTAGTCGGCGACCAGGTCGGCGACCTGGTGGCTGACCCGCCGCCGACCCGCCGCGGACCAGCCGAACCCGGGGCGGCCCGGGGCCGCGGCATCTCCCGGGTGCGGGACCGGGGATTTCGCGGCGTCCGCCCCGGCCCCGGTCATGGCCGGGGTACGAGCCGCCGCAGCACGTCCGGCAGCGGGCCCGGGTGCAGCACGCCCAGCCGCTGGGTAGCCCGGGTCAGCGCGACGTACAGCTCGCTCAGCCCGCGCGGGGAGTCGGCCAGGATCTGGGCCGGGTCCACGATCAGCACCGAGTCGAACTCGAGGCCCTTGGCCTGGCCGACGGTCAGCACCACCACCATGTCGTCCAGGTCCGGGCCGTCCGCCGGGTCCAGGTCCGGGGCGTCGGCCGCGGTGCCCAGGATCGGCCCGCTGCCGACCGCCGCCCTGATCTCCTCGACCAGCGCCGCCGGCACCACCACCGCGACGTTGCCGCCCGCCACCGCGGCCGCCTCCACGCTGGCGGCCACGGCCGCCGCCGTAGCCAGATCCCCGGGCGCCACCTGCCGGTGCCACGGCACCATGCCGGTCTCCCGGACGGAGGTCGGGGTCTCCAGCTTGTCGTCAATCTCGGCCAGCACGTCGGAGGCCACGGCCATGATCTCGGCCGGCGTCCGGTAGTTGATGGTCAGCCGGTCCATCCGCCACCGGGTGCCCAGGTGCGGGGCCAGCACCCGCTCCCACGACGAGGTGCTGGACAGGCTGGTGGCCTGGGCGATGTCCCCGGCGATGGTCATCGAGCGGCTGGGGCAGCGGCGCATCAGCATCCGCCACGCCATCTCGGACAGCTCCTGCGCCTCGTCCACCACGATGTGCCCGAAGGCCCAGGTCCGGTCGGCGGCGGCCCGCTCCGCGGTAGTGCCGTAGGCGAGCTCCTCGTGCCGGCCGGCCAGCCGGTCCGCGTTGATCAGGTCGTACGCCATGAGGATCTCGGGGTCGTCTTCCAGGTCACGGGAGACGATGTCCAGCACCCCCTGGGCGTAGGCGATCTCCCGCTGCCGTTCCAGCCGGGCCCGCCGGCGCGCGGCCCGGTCGTCCTCGCCCAGCAGCTCGGCCACCTCGTCGAGCAGTGGCACGTCGGCCGGGGTCCAGCCGCCGCCCGGGTCCCGGCGCAGCAGGGCACGCTCCCCGGCGGTCAGCCGCGGCGCCGCCGCGGTGAGCCGCTTACCGGACGCGAACAGGTCATCCAGCAGGCGTTCCGGGGTGAGCACCGGCCACAGCTGCGCGATGGCCGCCCGCACCCCGGAGTCCTGGCGCAGCTCGGCGCGGATGTCCTCGGTGTCCGCCGCGCCGAGCGCGGTGCTGTCCACCTGGGGCGGCTTCTCGCCGAGGATCTCGGCGACCATCTTGTCGGTCTCCCGGAGGCCCGCGGTGAACTTCCCGACCACCTGCTGCACCAGGGCGTTCAGGATCTCCCGGACGAAGATCGGCCGCGCGCCGTTGTGCGGGCGCCGCGACCGCCGGGCCCGTTCCCGGGCTCCCTGCACGGCCTTGCGGTCCAGCCGCAGCACCTCGCGGTCGAACCGGATCTCCAGCGGCTCCGCAGGCAGCGCCTGGCGCTCCCGCACCGCGGCGGCCAGCACCGCGGCCATCTCGTGACGGCCCTTGATCTCGGCCACCTCGGCCGGCTCGGCCCGGCGGGCGCTGATGCCGGGGTACAGGTCGCTGATCGTGGACATGAGCACGCCGGTCTCGCCCAGCGAGGGCAGCACGTGCCCGATGTACTGGAGGAACGTC
Source organism: uncultured Actinomycetes bacterium (assembly GCA_963829725.1). Taxonomy (GTDB): domain Bacteria; phylum Actinomycetota; class Actinomycetes; order Streptosporangiales; family Streptosporangiaceae; genus RYN-230. The sequence goes on from CAWHJW010000014.1 coordinate 282,242, forward strand.
GGGTTCGGGCCGACGATGAGGACGCCCCGCCGGGATAGCTGCTCGCGGTAGGTGTACAGCAGGTACGCGGCGCGGTGCAGGGCCACCGCGGTCTTCCCGGTGCCGGGCGCGCCCTGCACCACCGTGACCCCGTTGTGCGGCGAGCGGATGATCATGTCCTGCTCGGCCTGGATGGTCTCCACGATGTCGGTCATCCGGCCGGTCCGGCTCGCGGACAGGGCCGCGATCAGGGCGGCCTCGCCGGTCAGCCCGGCGCGCCCCGCCGCCCGGCCGTCCGTGGCGTCCTCGTCCGGGGCGAAGTCCAGGACCTCGTCATCCACGCCGGTGACGGTGCGCTGGCGGGTCCGGATATGGCGGCGGCGGAGCACCCCCTCGGGGGAGAAAGCGGTGGCGATGTAGAAGGGGCGGGCCGCCGGGGCCCGCCAGTCCACCAGCAGGGCCTCATAATCGGCGGTGTCGTCGAGAATGCCGATCCGCCCGATATAGCGCCGCTCACCCTCGGCCAGGTCGAGCCGGCCAAAGCACAGCCCGTTTTCGGCCGCGTCCAGCTGGGTGATCCGCTGCGAGTACATCTCCACGAACGCATCGCGCTCCGACCTGGCCGCCGGGGTGCCGCCACCTTGCAGCAGCACCTGCGAGAGCCGGCCGCGGGCGCGGTCCCGGAGGTCGTCGACCCGGCCGTAAAGCATGGATATGTATTCCTGCTCACGGAGGGCTTCGCCGTTTGACAACCGGCCTCCTTTGTATTACAATTCCGCAAATTCTTGCGCTATTAAAAGCGTCTCAGCTAAAACTACCGGCACTTTCTCTTTCTTCCCGTGCGGGCCGGTTGGTTACCGCGGCCGTGAGTTCCCCGCGGGCCGGCTGGTCGCCGCGGCCGTGAGTTCCCAGGGGACCGGCTGGTCACCGCGGCCCGGGGTGCCCCGCCCGGTGATACCTCCCGGGCAGTATGCCGGGCGTGGCTGACATACTCGAACCGGTGCCATCCGGGGGGAGGCAGGCATGCCACGCTGGGTGCTGCACGTCAACCTGGACCAGTTCATCGCCGCGGTCGAGGTGCTCCGCCACCCGGAGCTCCGCGGCCGTCCCGTCGTGGTCGGCGGGGACGGGGACCCGGCCAAGCGCGGCGTGGTCAGCACCGCCTCCTACGAAGCGCGGGAACACGGGGTGCATTCCGGGCTGCCGCTGCGCACCGCGGCCCGCCGCTGCCCGGACGCCGTGTTCCTGCCGGTGGACCGGGAGGCGTACGAGGCCGCGTCCGCGGTGGTCATGGACGTGCTGCGCGGCTCCGGCTGGACCACCGAGGTGATGGGCTGGGATGAGGCCTTCCTGGCCGTGGACACCGCCGACCCGGAGCAGGTGGCCCGGGACCTGGCCGCCCGGATCCGCGCGCAAACCAGCCTGGACGCCACGGTCGGCATCGGGCAGAACAAGCTCCAGGCCAAGCTGGCCACCGGCTTCGGCAAGCCGGCCGGGGTGTTCCGGCTCACCAGCCAGACCTGGTTCGAGGTCCTGGGGGACCGGCCCACCGACGCGCTGTGGGGGATCGGGTCGAAGACCGCGCGGCGGCTGGCCGGGCTGGGCATCGGCACGGTCCGGGAACTGGCCGCCACCGACCCGCAGCGGCTGGCGGCGGAGTTCGGCCCGGCCACCGGGCCCTGGCTGGTCCGGCTGGCCCGCGGGCTGGACGACTCGCCGGTGTCCAGTCAGCCCTACCTGGCCCGGTCCCGCGGCCGGGAGGTCACCTACCAGGCTGACCTCGGCGACTGGGCGGAGGTGCGCAGCGAGGTGGCCCGGCTGGCCCGGCAGGTCGCCGCCGAGATCAGCGACGGGTCACGGCCCGCGGCCCGGGTGGTGGTGAAGGTGCGCTACGCCCCGTTCATCACCGAGACGCACTCCCGGACGCTGCCCGAGCCGGGCACCGGCGGGGAGGCCATCGAGCGGGCGGCGCTGCAGGCCCTGGACCGCTTCACCGGGCGGCGCCCGGTACGGTTGCTCGGCGTCCGGGCCGAGTTCGCCGGCTGACCGCCCGCAGGAGGTGCCATGACTGAGGATGCGACGCCGCCCGGCCCGGCGGCATGATGCACGGCGGGCCGCGACCCCCCGGGAATCCCCGCGGGGCCGGCCATTGTCCGGCCATTCGTGAGAATGACGGCCGGCCTCCACCCGCCCCCGCCCGGGATGCGCACTTCATCACGAACGCGAAGGAGCAACGATGCCGGGCGTGCGTGAGACGGAAGGGCCGTTAAACCGGCTTATTTCGCGTCGGATTTGGGGCGGGCGGGTGCGGCCTGCGGTTCCGGGCGGTGCTCGTGCCAGCCGGCCAGGAAGTCCTCGACGCGCACCCGCACGTTGACGACGGGCTGGCGGACACGGCGCTCCCGGCGGGCGGCCCGGGCGCGCTTGCGCGGTCGGCGCTGGTAACGCCAGCGGGCCCACGGCGAGCCCGGCCGGGCCAGCCGGATGGCGCCCACGATGAGCAGCGGGAACAGGAAGATGCCGAACAGCCCGGTCCAGATCTTGCCCTTGAGCAGGGTGATCGCAGCCAAGACGAAAGTGACGCCGACGGACAGGACCAGCGTGACGACCGCATCCGTGGTGCTGGCGTTACGGTCCGTCGGGCTGGGAACCACGGACGGGTAGATGCCGAGCAGCAGCAGCACGGTGACTCCGGCCGCCACGAACACCGCTTCCACCGACAGCCGCCCGGCGCTGGTCCAGTAGACGTCGCGCAGGTGCAGGATCAGCGCGAACTCATCCAGGACCAGGGCGGCGCCGAGGCCGAACAGCGCGGCCGCGCCGGCCCGCCAGTTCAGCGAGCCGTTCGGGGCGGCGATCCCGGTGACCCCGCCAACCAGCATGAACACCACCCCGAACACCATGTGGTGCACGTGCAGGTTGCCCGGGGTGACATTCCCCGGCCACCAGCGCACCTGGGCCCGGATCAGCCGGGTGGAAAGCCGGATGAAACCGAATCCGACCACGAACGCGCAGAAGAAGCAGAACAGCGGAAGCCGCCCGGTCTGCACGATCGTCGTAGTGAACCAGCTGGACATTTACGCCCCCACCAGCCGGGCCGTCGTTTGGTAAGCACCCGTCCGCGCAGCATCGTATTCCTGCTGCGCCCGCCCCGGCCCGCTCTCGACCCTGCTTTGCAAACGTGCTCCGCCGGCCTGTCCGGTAAACGCATTCCGCCGGGCCGGTCCGGCCCGGGTGCTATCCGCGCAGGAACCGGAACATCGTCTGGTAGTGCCGTTCCTCCCCGTGGCGCAGCCAGGTCATCGACCCGTCCGCGCGCGCCGCGGCGTCCCCGGCCACGTGATGGGTGGACGGTTCCAGCCCCACCGCGTAGTTCCCGTCCCGGAGGTTCAGCCACTCGAAGAACGCGGGGAACGCGGCCGGGTCATAGTCCAGCTCGAAGGCCCGGCCGAGCCGCGGGTTGCGGACCCGGACCCGCTGCCGGCCGTCCGGCTGCGGGGTGAGTGCATGCTCGTACACCTGCTCGGCGAAGCCGGGCTGCGGACCTGGAAAAACCAGATGCGAAACGCCCTGCTGCGCCACACTGTCGCTGCGCCACAGCGTGGCCTCGATGGGCGCGTCGAACCTGGCGCCCTCGTCCAGCAGCGGCCAGCCCACGTTGACGTGGTACAGGAACATGTGCGGGGTGGGGTCGAAGCCGGGGTTGCGCACGGTGTCGGACAGCCGGATCTCGGTGCCGCCCAGGTCGGCCTCGATGCGGCGGTGCAGCACCAGGTGCTCGGCGAACAGGGCGGCCTGCCGGATCTCGCCTTCGGCCCACAGCACGCAGCGGTCCCCATCCCACCGCTCGCCGTAGGAGGTCAGCCGGGCCGGGATGTTCGCCACCCGGCCGTGCAGCCCGTGCCGGACCGTCTGCCGGGGCGGGTAGTGGTACTGCTCCGCGCCCACCTCCCCGCCGAACAGCGTGTGGTCCAGCCCGGCCGTGACCACCAGCCCGGACATGCTGCGCAGCCAGGACAGGCCGTCCTCGTCGCCGTGCTCGTGCAGCCCGGGGTGGCGGAATCCGGTGGCCGAGCGCCAGCCCACGCTCAGGTCGTCGAACTCGGCCAGGCCGATGTCCATGGCCCGGTCCACCAGCACGTCGAAGCGCAGCCCGGCGCCGGTGCGGAACTCCAGCACCCGGATGCCGCGCTCGCTGCCGTCGTCGAGCACCACGGCGCGCACCCCGCCGGCCGCGGCCACATCGCCCGCCATCCGCTCGATCACCGCGCGGGTTAGCCGCCCGGCGGGCTGCTCGGCACTCGTCATGACATCACCCATCCGCCGTTGACTTCGATGGTCTGCGAGGCCGCGAACAGCTCGTTGACCTGGCCGACCAGGGCGCTGTGCGGCTGGCCGGCCAGCAGGCCGTTGCGCAGCACGGCCGAGGCGGCCGACTGGAAGGCCGGGTAACCGGCGAACCGCGGCCGCACCCAGGCCCGCTGCACCGTGGCCCAGGTCGCCCGGTAGAAACCGCCGCTGGCCTGGTCCGCCCCGGCGTCCAGCCACGCCTGCCGGGCCGCGCTCTGCCCGCCGTGCTCGGCGAACAGCCCGGTCTGCACCCGCTCCGACAGCAGGGTCCTGATCAGCGCGGCCGCCGCGGCGGGCTGGGCGCAGGACCGGGTGACCGCCAGTCCGGTACCCCCGAGCACGCTCCCGATCCCGCCCGGCCCCGCGGGGGCGTCAAAGAACGCCAGTGCTGGCCCCCCGGAACTCCTGGGGCTGGCGCTATAAGTGATGTAGCCGTAGACCAGCGGGCAGTAGGCCGGGCCGCCGGGGGCGGCCATGGCCTCCAGGACGCCGATCGGGTTGCGCTGGGACAGCTCCGGGTCGGCGCGGGCCAGCAGGCCGGCCATGACCCGCAGCGCCGCCGTGCCGGCCGCCTCGGTGACGAACTCGCGCCCGGCGGTGGCCGGCGCTGAACCGGCGGCCACGCAGATCGCGCTGAACATCAGCAGCGCGTGCGGCCCGCCCAGGCACAGCACGGCCGGCACCTCCGCCGCGGCCCGGACCGCCTCCGCCCAGCTGGCCGGGCGGGCCGGCATCTCCTCCGGCCGGGCCACCGACACCTGGGCGGCGGCGTCCAGTGGCAGTGCCCACTGCCGCCTGGCCAGCCGGTAGCTGTCGAACGAGGCGCCCGCCGACCCGGCCCGCCAGCAGGCCAGCTCGGGCCGGCTGAAGATCTCGTGCATCGGCCGCAGCGCGCCGTCACGGACCGCCTCGCCCAGCCCGGGATGGTCCACCACCAGCAGGTCGTAGTGGCCGGCCAGGGTGCGCAGCGGCCGGGACTCGAAGTCTTCCAGCGGCTGCCGGTCCCAGCGCACCGTGATGTCCGGCTCGAGCGCGCCGGCCAGCGCGTCCAGCACCCGGTAGCCGCGCGGATGATCCCACGTCAGCCCGCGCAGCACCGCGGTCACCCCGGCCCCTTCAGGCGGCCGGCCGGGGTGCGGTGACCACGCCGCGCCCGGCCAGCCCGGCCACGGCCGCCTCGTCGTATCCCAGCTCGGCCAGGATCTCCCGGGTCTGCTCTCCGGCCAGCGGTGCGCCGCGGCGCACCTCCGGCGGGGTCGCGCTGAACCGGTACGGGAACCCGGGCGTGGTGACCCGCCCCTCGGTGGGATGGTCGTAGCTGACCATCGACCCGTTGTGCCGCACCTGCGGGTCGGCCAGCACGTCCGCGTAGCTGTACACCGGGCCGGCCCAGATGCCGCGGGCGGCGAACAGCTCCAGCCACTCCGAGGTGGTCCGCCCGGTCAGCTTGTCCCGGACCAGCGCGGTGATCTCGTCCCGCCGGGCGTGCCCGTCCACCTCGTCCTCCATCGTGGCGAACTCGGGGATGCCGAGCAGTTCCCCGAGGTCGGCCAGGTGCGGGAAGGCCAGCGCCAGGTACCCGTCCGCGGTGGCGAATGTGCCGTACGGCGCGCGGATGTAGGCATGCCCGTGCGGCTCGCGGCCGCGGTGCTGCGGCACCCCGCCGACGGTGTAGATGGACAGTTCCTGGGCCTGCACCGCGATGGCCGAGTCCAGCATGTTGACCGTGACCAGCTGGCCCTCGCCGGTCCGCTCCCGGTGCAGCAGCCCGGCCAGCGCCCCCTCGAACGCGCCGTACCCGGTGATCGCGTCCACCGCGTAGGTGCCCGCCGGGGCGGGCGGGTCGCCGGCCCGGCCCACGTTGAGCATGGCCCCGCTCATCGCCTGGAGCAGCATGTCCTGGCCGGGCCGGTTCACGTACGGGCCGCTCTCGCCGTACCCGGAGATCGACACGTACACGACGTCCGGGCGGGCCGCCCGGATGGACTCGTAGTCCATGCCGAGCCGCTCGGCCACCCCGGGCCGGTAGTTCTGCAGGAAGACGTCGCTGCCCCGGGCCAGGTCCAGCACGATCTGGCGGCCCTCGGCCGACTTGAGGTCCACGGCCAGGCTGCGCTTGTTCCGGTTCAGCGACAGGAACGAGGCGTTCACCTGATTCCCGGCCGCCCCGCCCGCCGCGGTGTGCCGCTGCCATTCACCGCCGGTCGGCTCCACCTTGATCACGTCGGCGCCGAGGTCGCCGAGCCGCATCGCGGCCAGCGGCCCGGCCATGGCGATGGTCAGGTCGATGACCCGGTACCCGGACAGGATCCCCATCCGTCCCCCTCACCGGCCGCGGAAGGCCGGCGGCCGGCGCTCGGTGAACGCGGCCCGTCCCTCCGCGGCGTCGTCCGTGCCGAAGCAGATCGTCTGCAGCTGCCGCTCGTAGTCGATGGCCCGGCCCAGCGGCATCTCGTAGGCGGCCCGCAGGGTGCGCTTGGCCGTCTGCGCGGCCAGCGGCGCCCGGCTGGCGATGGTGGCCGCCAGCGCGACCGCCGCCTCCAGCAGGTCAGGCCCGGGCAGCACCCCGGTCACCAGGCCCCAGCGCAGCGCGGTGGCCGCGTCCACCGGATCGCCGGTGAGCAGCATCAGGGCCGCGTTGCCCGGCCCGATGCTGTGCGCCAGCAGCGCGGACATCCCGCCGCCGCCGATCCAGCCCAGCTTGATCTCCGGGGCGGCGAACGTGGCGCTCTCGGCGGCCAGCCGGATGTCGCAGCCCAGGGCGAGCTCCAGGCCGCCGCCCAGGGCGTGCCCGTTGACCGCCGCGATCACCGGCTTGGCCAGCGCCCGGATCGCGTCGCAGTAGTCCGGCCGCTGGCCGAACTGCCACGGGCTGTCGTAGGAGTCCAGCCCGGCGATGTCGCTGCCGGCGCAGAACGCCCGGCCCGTGCCGGTCAGCACGACCGCGCGGACCTCCGGGCTGGCGGTCAGTCCCGCGACGTACCCGGTGAGGGTGTCGGTCATGGCGGGGGTCACGGCGTTCAGCTTGGCGGGGCGGTCGAGGCGCAGGACGGCCACCTGATCGCGGACCTCCAGGTGCACCTCGCCTGGTGTTTCGGTCATGATGCCGCGGTCCCTCCGGTGCTGTCGGTGTCCGTTTCGTGCTGGCTGGGCGCGCCCGTGCCGTGCTGGCGCAGCGCGTCCGCGCGGGCGCCCTCGACGACCTCGCGCATCGCGGCCTCCGCCTTGCGGTGGTGGCCGCGGCCGATGGCCTCGGCCACCCGCTGGTGGGCGGGCAGCGTCTCCCGGCCACGCGCCACCGAGTGGGTGTGCAGCGGCCGGATCGCGCCGAGCGCGACGCTGACCACGTCGTGGATGTACAGCAGCAGGTCGTTGCCGCAGGCCTCGAAGACGGCCCGGTGGAAGGCCAGGTCGGCCCGGACGAACTGGTCGCTGTCGGTGACCGTCGCCCACAGCCGGGCCATCGCGGCGGCGACCGCGCCGCGCTGCGCGGCGCTGGCGTGCTCGGCGGCCAGCCGGGCCGCGCCCGGTTCCAGCGCGACCCGCAGGTCGGCCAGGGTGGCGATGTCGGCCGGGCTGGCCTGCGGCGAGTAGCGCCAGCGCAGCACGTCCGGGTCGAGCAGGTTCCACGACTCGCGAGGCCGGACCCGGGTGCCCGCGCTGGTCCGGCTCTCCAGCAGGCCCTTGCCCGCCAGCACCTTGACTCCCTCGCGGAGTGCCGAGCGGCCTACCGCGAACCGGCTGACCAGCTCGTCCTCGGTGGGCACCGGGCGGCCCGGGCCCAGCTCGCCGCGGACGATCGCCGCGCCCAGTGCGTGCACCACCTGAGCGTGCCGGGCCTGGTCCGGGTAAGCGGCGGTCATACGGCCGACGGTACGGGCCGGTCCCGTCGGCCGTCAAGACTTCATCTGATGAAGTCATAGATAAGTCGGATCAACCGTTGACCTGTCCACGGTTCCCGCCGTACCGTGCGGGCATGCATCTCGTCAGGTACCGCGGCCCTGGCGGCCAGGCCCGGGCCGGCCTGCTGGACGGCCGCCGGGTCCGCCCGGTTCCCGGCATCGCCACGATGGCCGAGTTGCTGGGCCGGCCCGCGGCCGAGATCCAGGGACTGTGCGCGGAGGCCCCGCGGGAGATCAGCGACGAATTCGACCCGGCCAGCCTGCTGGCGCCGGTGGACGGCCGCACCGAGGTGTGGGCGGCCGGGGTCACCTACGAGCGCTCCATGCACGCCCGGGTCCAGGAGAGCCTGGACTCGGCCGACATCTACGACAAGGTCTACACCGCGCCCCGGCCGGAACTGTTCTTCAAGTCGGCCGCCTGGCGGGTGGCCGGCCCGGGCGCCCCGGTGAACGCGCGCGCCGACTCGGAGGTGGACGTGCCCGAGCCGGAACTCGGCGTCGTGCTCAACGCGGCCGCCGAGGTCGTCGGGTACACCGTCTGCAACGACATGAGCTCCCGGTCCATCGAGGGGGAGAACCCGCTCTACCTGCCGCAGGCCAAGATCTACCTGGGCGGCTGCGCGGCCGGCCCGGGCATCCGGCCCGCCTGGGAGGTCCCGGACCCGTACGCGCTGACGATCGCGATGACCATCACCCGCCGCGGTGCGGTGGCCTGGTCCGGCGAGGCGGAGACGTCCGGGCTGCGGCGGCGGATCGGGGAACTGGCGGAGTACCTGTTCCGCGAGGAGGAGTTCCCGGCGGGGGTGCTGCTGTCCACCGGCACCAGCCTCGTCCCCGACCTGCCGTTCACCCTGCAGGCGGGGGATGAGGTCGCGATTTCCATCTCCGAGGTCGGCGAGCTGGTCAACCCGGTCGTCCGCGGCAAGGCGGCGCTGGCCGGCGCGGCCGCGCGGAAGACTTGACCGCCATGCTTCCCTGGCCCGCAGCACCAGAACCATCTGTCACATCGATCATGGTTTGCGGCACTTTGCCCCCCCAGTCACATTTCCGAGGACGATTTGCCGGTTATGGCGGGAAAGTTGGGTGCGAAGTGCGGCTGGGCCACGAAAATTCAGCCCGGCTCGAGGTGGGCGGTGTCGTTGTAGCCGCGGAGGACCCAGCGCTGCGGGGTGATCACCAGGCGGGAGATGGACGCGTTGTCGGCGCCGAGGAACGCGAACGGGCGGGAGCCGGTAGCGAGCGCCAGGGCCTGGGCGATCACCCCGCCGTGCACGACCACGGCGACCCGCTGGTCCGGGTGGTCAGCCGCGATCCGGCGCAGCGCCCCGCCGACCCGGGCGGCGAACACCCCGGCCGGCTCGGCGCCCGGGATGACGTCCCAGCGTTCCTCGGCCCACATCCGCTCGGCCAGCGGGTGATTGTCCGCGACCATCTTGCGGAACAGCCCGGCCTCCCAGTCGCCCAGGTGGACCTCGCGCAGGTCCGGCTCCACCTGCGGTACCAGCCCGAGGCGGGCGGCCAGCGGCGCGGCGGTCTGCGCGGTGCGGCGCAGTGAGGTCACGTAGATCGCGTCGATCGGGGTGCGGGCCAGTCGCTGCGCCAGGCGCCCGGCCTGCTCCCGGCCCTCCTCGGCGAGTTCCGGGTCGGCGTGCCCGCCGACCAGCGGGAACGGCTTGTCCGGGTAGGCGGCCTGGGATTCGCCGTGCCGGATGAGCAGCAGTTCCGTGGCGCCGGGCGGCCGCCGGAACCGGGCCTGCCGGTACGCGGCCGCGCCCGGATGGGGCTCCGCGCCCGGCGGTGCGGGCGTGATTGCGGGGGCCGCGGCGGGCTGGGGGTCGGGCGTAGGCTCGGGCATCACCACGGAAGGGTAGCCCGGGAGGGCCGATGGCTCCTGCAGAGTATGACTTCATCATCGTCGGCGGCGGGTCGGCCGGCAGCGCCCTGGCGAACCGGCTGTCCGCCGATCCGGCCAGCCGGGTGCTGGTGCTGGAGGCGGGCCGGCCGGACTACCCGTGGGACGTGTACATCCACATGCCCGCCGCGCTGACCTTCCCGATCGGCAACCGGTTCTACGACTGGGGGTATGAGTCAGAGCCCGAGCCGCACCTGAACGGCCGGCGCATCTACCACGCCCGCGGCAAGGTGCTCGGCGGCTCCAGCAGCATCAACGGGATGATCTTCCAGCGCGGCAACCCGCTGGACTACGAGCGGTGGGGGGCCGACCCCGGCATGGCGGGCTGGGACTACGCGCACTGCCTGCCGTACTTCAAGAAGATGGAGACCTGCCTGGCCGGCGCGGACGAGTTCCGCGGCGGGGACGGCCCGCTGGTGCTGGAGCGCGGCCCGGCCGATGGCCCGCTATTCCAGGCGTTCTTCGCCGCGGTGCAGCAGGCCGGGTACCCGCTGACGACAGGACGTGAACGGGTACCGCCAGGAGGGCTTCGCGCCGTTCGACCGGAACATCCACCGCGGCCGGCGGCTCAGCGCGGCCCGCGCCTACCTGCACCCGGTGTTGCAGCCGGCGCAACCTCGAGGTGACCACCCGCGCCTTCGTCACCAAGATCCTTTTCGAGGGCGCCCGGGCGGTCGGGGTCGAGTTCCGCCAGGGCGGTGCTGGCCGCGGCGGGGGCCCGTCCCGGCTGGTCCGCGGCGACGAGATCATCCTGTGCGGCGGCGCGATCAACAGCCCGCAGCTGCTCCAGCTGTCCGGGGTGGGCCCCGCGGACACGCTCCGCCAGCTCGGCGTGCACGTCGTCGCCGACCTGCCCGGCGTCGGCGAGAACCTGCAGGACCACCTCGAGGTCTACGTGCAGTACGGCTCAAAGCAGCCGGTGTCGGTGGCGCCCGCACTCAAGCTGCGCAACCGGCCCGTGGTCGGCGCGAAGTGGCTCTTCCTGCGCGGCGGCCCGGGCGCCACCAACCACTTCGAGGGCGGCGGGTTCATCCGCAGCAACGACCAGGCCGCCTACCCGAACCTGATGTACCACTTCCTGCCCATCGCCATCCGCTACGACGGCTCGCAGCCGGCCGGGGGCCACGGCTACCAGGTGCACATCGGCCCGATGTACTCCGACTCCCGCGGCTCGGTGCGGATCGTGTCCCGCGACCCGGAGGTGCACCCGGCGCTGCGGTTCAACTACCTGTCCACCCCGACTGACCGGCAGGAGTGGGGCGAGGCCATCCGGATCACCCGCCGCATCCTGAACCAGCCCGCCTTCGACGAGTTCAACGCCGGGGAGCTGTCCCCCGGCAAGGACGTCTCGACCGACGAGGAAGTGCTGGACTGGGTGCGCCGGGACGCGGAGACCGCGCTGCACCCGTCCTGCACGGCCAAGATGGGCACCGGCGCGGACGCGGTCACCGACCCGGCCACGATGCGGGTGCACGGCCTGGAGGGACTGCGCGTCGTGGACGCGTCGGTGATGCCCTACATCACCAACGGCAACATCTACGCCCCGGTGATGATGATCGCCGAGAAGGCGGCCGACCTCATCCTGGGCAACACGCCGCTCCCGCCGCAGCCCGTGGAGTTCTACCGGCACGGCCAGCAGCCCCGCCTGACCGGCCGGCCTGGCGCCGCCGCCCAGGACTGACCGCCCAGCGGGTCATGCTTGGCGATGCCGGTGTGAGCGGTTCTCGGGCCGGCCGGTTCAGCCGCGCACACGACAGTGCAGGCCGGGCCACCGGCCTGCACTGTCGGTGGTAGCGGATCAGCAGGTGGAGTTGGTCTGGGTGACCAGGCCAAGCTGCCAGGGCAGGCTGTTGTAGCTGCCGTTGGCGGACGGGTTCTTCCCCTGGTAGAGGTACTGGATCTTGCAGGGGCTGATGGTGAGCGTCTGGTCGTAACCGCTGCGGATCATCTCGCCGCTGCTGAAGTCCTGGGTCCATGCGGTGCCGCTGAGCGCTGAAACCGACGTTACTAAATTGCTCCGCAGGTCACAGGGCCAGCGGAGGTGAAAGTTTCAGTTCCTGCCACAGGACTGATAATGGACATGTCTCGTTCGGCCCAGCCCAGATCGAGCGCCGGGCGAGCTGATGCGTCGGCAACGGCTGCACCACTCCCATACCGAGCGCTGCCGCGGCCAGCAGGAGAAAGGCGCGCTGCCCCCTCGGTGAGCAAGCCGGTAAAGGACGCTAACCGGAGCAGATTCGCGCGGCAGTAACGGCCCGGCGGTCAGTCCTCTCCGGAGAACCGCTCCCATGCTGCCTGCTTGGACACACTGAGGGCCTGTCCGATGCGGGTCCAGCTGATGCCCCGGGCGCGTAGGACGCCGACATGGTCGTGGACGGCGGCGTCGGCCTGGGCCACCACGGCCTGGGTCCGGGCCAGGCTCGCGAGCAGTTGATCGTCTGGCTGCTCGTTCCACGCACCGAATGGGGGTACCGGCTCCTCGGCGATGATCTGCTCGCAGAGTTCCACGCATTCGTTGCAGATGTAGGCGCCCGGGCCGGCCACGAGCTTGGCCACTGCGTTCTTGTCCTTGTGGCAGAACGAGCAGCGCAAGGTCTCGAGCCGGGTGGCGCCTGGCGCGAGGCTCGGGATCGTCATGCCGTCAGGTTCCATGACGGCATGACGGGCCAAGGTAGCCTTGACGAAAATATCGGCGCCCCGGCGGGCAATGGATGCACCGATCAGCCTGCCCGGTCTGCCCGGTGCCGTCTCGTGGGTGGGGTTGGCCTGGGCGCGTGGATTGGCGCTGTTTCCAGGCGCGGCAGCCCCCTAGCTGGGAAGCAGCGGCTGGTTCTGGCGGGTGACGTACAGCTCGGCCCGGAACCGGTCGGCCAGCTGATCGTGGGCGGCCTGGATGTCGTCGAGGCTGGCGGGGTTGCCCGGGCTGAACAGGCCGGCCATGGAGTCTTCGTCCCACCAGGGCATGTTGCGCCGGTCGCCCCACTTCGACTTGACCGGGGCGCGCAGGTGAGCGTCGGCGTCGGTGGTGGCGTACATCGCGAACAGGGTGGCCATGAAGTGGTGGTAGGCCTCGAAGAGCTGCCCAGAGAACAGCACCCGGTTGGCGTACATCGTCTCGTCCAGCTGGCGCTTGATGGTGATGGCCTGCCGGGGCTGGATCTCCTTCCAGCCGCCGACAAAGGTGGCGAAGCACAGTAGCTGGTTCAGCCCGGGCGCGAGCTGGCCGAAGATGTCCAGGCGGCGGGTGACGACGGTCTGGTTGGCCCACTGGATCTGCGCGATCCGGCGGCTGACCCGGGCCACGTAAAAACCGAACGCGGCGACGACGACCGGAGTCAGCGCGTCCACCACCAGGGTAACGATCTGCACACTGCTCCACGACGATGCCATCAGTCCTCACTCCTGTCCTCGTCGTCTCCGCTGGCCTTCTCGTCCTTGACAAGCCGTTCGATGGTGGCCAGGGGATCGGGGTCGAGTCCGGGTGGGCCCAGCTGGGCCCGGAGGTGGCGGGCGTGGGCAGCCCAGCCGTGGCTGGTGCCTTCGGCGTCGTCCAGGATGGCGTGGGCGGCCAGGGCGTCGAGTTCGTGCCAGGGCAGGTGGTGGCGGACCGCCAGCCGCCGCGCCGCGTCCGCGTCGTCGCGGCCCTGCGCCAGCGCATCGGCGTTCCCGCTGACCGCCTGGGCGGCGCGCAGCCGGGCCCGGCCGGCCAGCGCGGCGGCGTGGGCGGGGATCAGGGCGCGGGGGGCGGCGATGGTGATCGCTTCGGCCAGGTGGCGGCCGGCGGCCTCCAGGTCCCCGGCGGCCTGGGCCCAGGCGGCCAGGCCAGGCAGGGCGTCGGCGAGGTCGGTGAGATAGTCCCCGTCACGGAAAGCCGCGACGGCGGCGGACAGGTGGGTCCCGGCGGTGGCGGTGTCCCCGGCGGCCAGGGCCAGGCCACCCAGGACCTGGTCACACCGGGCCAGGTCGGCGTTCCAGCCGTATCTGCGGCTGAGGTCTACGTTGCGGCGGGTCAGGTCCAGGGCCGGGACACCCCGCCCGGTCGCAGCGAGCCATTGCGCCCACCAGATCCCCGGCAGCGAGTACAGGTGCTGATCCTCGTCGGTGAGGCAGATCTGGTCGGCGGTGGTGAAGTGCTGCTCCGCGGCCGGGGTGTCCCCGGCCAGGCCCGCCAGCCACCCCAGATACGCATGCGAGTTACGGACACTGTCCCGGGCTTCGGCGGCGGTGGCGCTGGCAAGGGCTTCGGCGGCGGCCTCCCGGGCCGGGCCGGCCAGCCCCAGACGGCCCAGGCACTCGGCCAGATTCCGCAAGCCGGCCGCAAGGTAGCTCATGTCCCCGGCGTCCCGGTCGTGGCGGGCGGCCAGGGTCAGGTAGTCGCGGGCGGTGGTCAGGTCCCCCGCGTACATCGCGTACAGGCCGGTCTCGTTCAGGTACCAGCTGAGGAGGCTGGGGGTGAGGTGGGTGGCGCAGTGCTCGCGGCGGGCGGGGGTGGCCACGAACGCGGTGGCCGTGCGCTGCCCCAGCCGCGCCGCCGGCAGGTGTCTTCCACACCTGGCCGTTGCCGCTGCGGGCCTGGTACAGGTCGTCGGCGGGCTGCCATTGGCCGGCGTCCAGCAGCAGTTCGATGGCCTCGGTCACCCGCAGCGCCTGCGCCCTCGAGGTCACCTCTCCCTCGGGCAGCCCGGTCAGGCTGCTTTCCGCGGCGGTGGCGGCGGCGGGCAGGGCGCAGGGGGCGGAAAGTGTCACGGACCAGGGGGTGGGCGGAGATGGTGGCGTCGGGGTGCCAGGCAGCCAGCCCGGCCAGCCGTTCCCGCACCGCCGCCTCCACCATCCCCGCCGTCCACCCGGCCAGCCGGCCCCCGAACACCTCATGGGCGGCCACCGCCAGCACCGCGGCGGCGGTGACCGGGCGGGTGAACAGCGACACCGCGGCGAGCAGGTACCGGTCGGCCTCGGCCAGTTGCCCGGCGTAGAACCCCAGCACCTTGCTGACCCGGGTGTTGGTGCGGGTGGCGGTGGCTAGTTCTTCGCGCAGGGCGGCCAGTTCGGCGCCCGGCGGGCGGGCGGCGAGCAGCCCGGCCAGCACGGTGACGGCCAGGGCGTGCCCGTCCACCGCCGCCACCAGCTCCCGCCGCTGGCCTTCGGGCAGCCAGCCGCCGCCCGCGGCGGCCAGCAGCGCCGCGCCCTCGGCCGGGGTGAAGGCGGGGACCTCCAGCATGCGGGCCGGGCCGCCGTCGAAGGCTTCCAGGTCGGCGAACGGGAACCGGCTGGTCAGCACGACCAGCCCGCGGTGGTCCAGCTGGCAGGCGCCGGCCAGCACCTCACGCAGCAGCCCGTCCAGCAGCCGCCCGAACCCCTCCCCGGCCGGGCCTTCCTGCACCACCTCCAGCCCATCCAGGACCAGCAGCACCGGCACCGCGGCCAGCACCCCCAGCACCCGCCCCGCCAGCCGCCCCGTCCCCGGGACCAGCACGCCCAGCTCGTGCGCCGCCCACGCCAGGAACTCTCTGGCCCAGTGCTCAGGGGCGGGGTCGGCATAGAAGCTCCACCCGAACACCCCCCGCAACCCCGGCCGCCGCCTGATCCCGCCGGCCTCACCAGCCCAGTGGGTGACCAGGGCGGTCTTCCCCGCCCCGCCCCACGCACTCACCCCGACCAGCCGGACCTGCGGGTCGGCGGCCCACCGGTCCAGCCGGGCCAGCTCCTCGACCCGGCCAGTGAAATACGCCACCGGCTCCGGCGCCGGCACCCACCGCACCACCACCCCAGCCCTGCCACCCGCCGCTCCCGAGCCCGGCCCGGCCACCACGGGAGCGGGCCGGGCCGACACCTCCGCCGCGGCCGGGAACCGGGGATCGGCCAGCCCCGCCAGCAGGGCTGCCAGCGCGGAATGGTCGCCGCCCGGTGCGGGGTACAGGATGACCTGCGCGCCGTATTCGATTTCCGCCCGCTGGGCCAGGACCTGCGGGTCATTGCCCTCGCCGTCCGGATCCCATGGCATGACGGCCACATGCCGAGGCGCGGCGCCCGGGTCGATCCGGGCGCCGGCCTGCTCGCCTATCTCCCGCAAGATGGCACCGATCCGCTGGTCAGCGAAACTGAACCCGACCCAGCACACATGGCCGTCCATCAGCCGGGCCAGCACATGAGGGAGCTTCCCGGCATACGCGCGCCGGTACTCCGTCGTGGCCAGCACGATCGTGTCGGGGCGGTTGTGCTGGCCGTGGGCGAACAGCACCGGCAGCTCATCCTCACCGAACACATCACCGGTCCGCCACCGGTCCAGCCCCAGCTCGTCCTCCCATGTCATGAACCCCGTTGCCGCCGCGTACGGGCGGATCCGCATCCGGGCGTTCACGATCCCCGGGTCATAGTTCGTGGTCACCACGGCCTTGAACGCGCACCGGCACACCAGCTCCTGCACATCCGTCCACGACCGCCCGGTCACCGGGTCCGCCCGGGCCCGCAGCACCTGCCGCAGCACCTCCCGGAACACCCCCGCCCCCAGGCTCCGGCGCACGATCTCCACGACCGCATCCGGGCTGGAGGACGCCAGCGCCCGGCACGTCACCGCCTCAGCCTCGCTCAGCCGCCCCGCCGCCGCGTCTATCAGCTCACCGATCAGCCCGGCCCACAGCGGGTACAGCGGCGCCGAGGCCCCCGCCCCCAGGAACGCCACCGCCTGACCGGAGCCCAGGTAACCGCGCAGCGCGTCTAATCCCGGGGCGTTCACCCGCTCCAGCCCCGCCCGCTGATCGCCAGCCAGCCCCGCCAGGTAATCCATATCCACATCCCCCGCCATGCCCCGAATCCTCCCGCACCCCCTCGCCACCCCGCACCCCCCACCGGCAAGCCAGCCGCAAAACCACCCCAGGCGCTACCCGCTGGGCCTGGCTGGGACTAGCAGGCCACCGGAACGCCCGGCCAGCAGGGCCAGCAGTCGGCGGAGGTCGCCCCGCCGCTCGATCGCTGCCAGTTCCTGGACGTCGCGCTCGATGAGGTTCGTCAGGGAGGATTCGTGTCCGAGGGACGACGCCTATGTCAATATCGCGGAGCGGCCCGTGCTCACCTGGCGGAGGGAACCGCAGTGGGGGAGGCGGGCGTGGCTGGCACCGATCCGAGGGATCCGCGGGGACTACGCGGGGAGGCGCCGCTGCTGGATGCGTGGCTGCGGTTCACCGAGGCGGCCCAGGCGGGCCAGCTCACCCCGATGAGCGTGCCCGGCCACAAGCAGCGGCAGGACCTGACCGGCGCGGTGACCGCCGGGGACGTGCCGCTGTACGGCGGGCTGGACACCATCAAGCACGCCGACACGATGCTGGCCGGGGCGGAGCGCCGCGCCGCGGACCTGTGGGGCGCGGACTGGTGCCGGTTCTCGGTGGCCGGCTCAACCCACGGCAACCAGGCGCTGGCCCTGGCGGCCGGCCAGCCGGGACGCAAGATCGTGGTCACCCGGAGCCTGCACCGGTCGCTGCTGCTCGGCCTGGTGCTGGCCGGGCTGGACCCGGTGTGGGTGCTGCCCGAGGTGGACCCGGCCACCGGGCTGCCCGGCCCGGTCCCGGTCCGCGCGGTCCGCGCCGCGCTGGCCGCCCATCCGGGCGCCTGCGCCGTGTTCCTCGGCGACCCGTCCTACGTCGGCACCACCGGGGACATCGCCGGCCACGCGGCCGCCGCGCACGAGGCGGGCGTGCCGCTGCTGGTGGATGCCGCGTGGGCCGCGCATCTCGGCTTCCACCCGGGCCTCCCGCCGCACCCGCTGGCGGCCGGCGCGGACGCCATGGTGACCAGCGCGCACAAGGCGCTGCCCGCCTACACCCAGGGCGCGCTGGTGCTGGCCCGGGCCGGCCGGCTGGACCCCGCCCGGCTGGACCGGGCGTTCGAGGCCACCCACACCACCAGCCCGGCCGGCGCGATCATGGCCAGCATCGACGCCGCCCGGGCCCTGCTGGCCCGGGACGGCAAGGAACTGTGCGCCCGGCTGCTGCGCGCCGTGGCCGCCGCGAAACAGCAGCTCCGCCAGGTGCCCGGCCTGGACGTGCTTGACGGCCCGGGGGTGGAACCGGCCAAGCTGGTGGCGCTGCTGGCGGGCACCGGCGCGCACGGCAACCTGGTGGAGGCCGACCTGATCGCGGCCGGGATGCCGGTGGAGATGGCCGACCGGGACACGATCATCCCGATCGTGACGCTGGCCGACGACGAGCTGACCGTGAGCCGGTTCAGCGCCGCGCTGATCGCCGCGGCCGAGCGGCACCGGGGCGCGGCCCGCACCCCCGTCCCGTCCGCCGCCTGGACCGTCGTGCCCGACCTGGCCGTCACCCCGCGCCAGGCGTTTTTCGCGCCCAACGAAACGCTGCCCGCCACTGCCGCCGCCGGCCGGGTCAGTGCCGAACTGGTGGCGCCCTACCCGCCTGGCGTCCCAGTGCTCGCGCCTGGCGAGGTGATCACGGCCGCGGCCCTGGAGGCGCTGCGCGCGGCCCGGGCCGACGGCGGCCGCATCGCCTACGCCGCCGATCCCACCCTGGCCACATTCCAGGTGCTGACCCGATTACCGGAAATAAACTTTCCTGGCCCATTGTCGCCGGAGCGGTCACGGCTCTAGCCTGTGCCGATGGATCTTCGGCGCGGGCGGCAACAACTCCGGCGCGGCCGGCTGGAGCTTCGGGACGGTCACCCGGGCCGCGGGAATGGGCGCCGTGCCGTCTGGGCCGGCGCGGTCACGGTCAGCCTGGCGGCGGCGCTGGCCGGGCTGGGCGGCCCGGTCAGCGCCGCCGCCGCGCCGGGCGCCGGGACGCCCGGGGCAGCCGCGGCGCGGCAGATCTGCGCGGCACCTGCCTCCGGGGCCGTGCTGACCACCGGGTCGCACCGGAAGGCGGCCGGCGCGCCCGCCGTGGCGGTCCGGGTTGACCAGGTCGGCTACCCGTCCCGGGGCGGCCAAGCTGGGCGAGATCATGACCGCGTCCCGGCCATCGCACCCGCTGCGCTGGCTGCTGATCCGGGCCGGCACCTGCCGGGTGGCCGCGGCCGGGCTGGCCCGGCAGGACCTGGGCTCGTGGAGCAGCCGGTACCGGCGGGTGCTGGCGGCGCGGTTCTCCGGGGTGCACGCGCCGGGCTGGTACCGGCTGGGCGTGGCCGGCGACCCGGCGTCCGCCTCGCCCTGGTTCCAGATCGGCCCGGCCGCCGCGCTGTACGCGCGGCCGCTGGCCAACGCGCTGTCCTTTTACGCCGACGCGCGGGACGGGCCGGACTTCATCCGCAGCGCGCTGCGGACCGCCCCGGGCCACCTCAACAACGCCAGCGCGATGACCTACCGGAGCCCGGCGGTCGATGGCAACGGCGACTTCAAGGGCAGCCTGGCCAGGTACGCGACCGGGATCCGGATCAACGCCACCGGCGGCTGGTCCGACGCCGGGGATTACCTGCACTTCGTCGAGACCACCAGCTACACCGAGGCCATCCTGCTGCAGGGCATCGCCTCGTTCCCCGGCCAGATGGGGGCGGCGGCCAGCGCGGCGTCCGGCGGCACCGACTTCACCGCGGAGGCCCGGTTCGGCCTGGACTTCCTGCAGCGGATGTGGGACGAGCGGACCCGGACGCTCTACTACCAGGTGGGCACGGGCGAGGCCAACAGCTACTACTTCGGTGACCACGACATCTGGCGGCTGCCCCAGGCCGACGACCGCTACCAGGGCCGCAACCCGCATTACCAGTACATCCGGCACCCGCCGGTGTTCCGCGCCGGGAAGCCCGGCGCGCCGATCAGCCCCAACCTGGCCGGGCGGCTGGCCGCCGACTTCGCACTGTGCTACCAGGTGTTCCGCGCCTCCGACCCGGACTATGCGGGCCGCTGCCTGCGCTCCGCGGAGACCGTGTACGCCCTGGCGGGCACGCACTGGAAGGGCCAGCTGCTGACCGCGCTGCCGTGGGACTTCTACCCGGAGGCCACCTGGCGGGACGACATGATGCTCGGTGCCACCGAACTCGCCCTCGCCCTGGAGCAGGGTGGTGTCCCGGCCGGGCTCCCGGTGCGGTCGGCCCGGACCTACCTGCGGGATGCGGCGACCTGGGCCAGGGAGTGGATCCACGGCAAGGCCGCGCTGTCCGACACGCTGAACCTGTACGACGTGAGTGCGCTGGCCGATTACGAGCTCATCCGGGCGCTGCGCCATTCCCCGGGCGGGCGGCTCGGCATCAGCGCCGCGTCCCTGCTGGCCAACCTGCGCGGCCAGATCGAGAAGGGCATCCATACCGCGGCCAGTGACCCGTTCGGCTTCGGCTTCGCCTGGGATCAGTTCGACACCACCACGCACGGGGCCGGCCTGACCGTGCTGGCCGACGAGTACGACGCGCTGGTCGGCCGCCCGGTCTACGCGGCCTGGGCGCAGCGCTGGCTGGACGACATCCTCGGCGGCAACGCCTGGGGCGTCTCGCTGATCGTCGGGGACGGCACCGTCTTCCCCGACTGCATGCAGCACCAGATCACCAACCTGGCCGGGTCGCACAACGGGCAGCCGCCGGTGCTGGCCGGGGCGGCCGTCGAGGGACCGAACTCGTTCGCGGCCACCGGGACCGTGCCGAACATGCGCCCGTGCACGGCGAACGCGCCCGGCAACGTGCCCTACACGGCGTTCAACGGGCACAGGGCGGTGTTCGCGGACAACGTGCAGTCCTACTCCACCGTGGAGCCGGCCATCGACCTGACCGCGCTCACCCCGCTCGCTTTCGCCTGGCAGTACTAGCCCGGGGGCGACCTCCCCGGGCTAATACTGCTGGCCGAGAGGGTTAGCGGGTGAGGCGGGGGGCGGGGTAGAGGATCGTCTTCGGCTCGGTGAACGCGTCCATGGCGAAGGCGCCGCCGACCCGGCCGCGGCCGCTCACCGACCCGGACCGGCCGCCGAACGGCAGGTGGGACTCCCACAGGTTGGTCGAGGCGTTCACGTTGACCCAGCCGGCCCGGGCCTGCTCGGCGAAGGCCAGCCCGCGCTCCAGGTCTTGCGTGAACACCGCGGCGGTCAGGCCGAACGGGGAGGCGTTGGTCAGCGCCAGTGCCTCGGCGGCCGAGGCCACCTCGATGACCGGCACCACCGGGCCGAACGTCTCCTCGGCGGCGATCTCCATGTCGGTGGTCACCCCGTCCAGCACGGTCGGCTCGGCGTACAGGGCGGTGGGGAAGCCGGCCGCGAGGCGCCCGCCGCAGCACAGCTTGGCGCCGCGGCCGACCGCGTCGGCCACGTGCCGGCCGAACTTGGCCGCGGTCGGCTCGTTGTTCAGCGGGCCCATCGTGGTCTCCGGGTCGAGCGGGTCGCCCAGCCGGACCCGCTCCCGGGTCGCGGCCACCACCCGCTCGGTGAACTCGGCGCGCACCGCGGCGTGCACCAGGAACCGCTCCCCGGCCGTGCAGCTCTGCCCGGCGCACAGGTAGGCCGCCTCCAGCGCCGCGCCGGCGGCCAGGTCCAGGTCCGCGTCGTCCAGGATGACCATCGGCCCGTTGCCGCCCAGCTCGAGCAGCTGGGTCTTGCCGGCCGCCCGCGCGGCGACCAGCCCGCCGGTGGCCACCGACCCGATGAAGCCGACCGCGGCCACGCCGGGGTGGCCGGCCAGCGCGTCCCCGGCCACCGGGCCCGGGCCGGGCACGAAATTGAACACCCCGTCCGGCGTGCCCGCCCCGGCGATGATCCCGGCCAGCACGGCCGAGCAGGCCGCCGTGCTCGGGGCCGGGACCCACACCACCGCGTTGCCGGCCGCCAGCGCGGGCGCGAACAGCTCGGCGCCCATCGTGTACGGCCAGTTCCACGGGCTGATCACGCCGACCACGCCGAGCGGCACCCGGGCGGTGACCACCCGCCGCCCGGCCGAGACGGACGGGGGAGCGGCGCCATCCAGCCGGCGCGCGTCCGCGGCCGCCATCCGGAAGTACTCGGCCAGCTCGTCGACCTCGTCGTAGGCCTCGGCGGCCAGCGGCTTGCCCTGGTCCAGGGTGAGCACCCGGGCCAGCTCGTCACGCCGGGCCGCGATCGCCGCCGCCACCCGCTCGCACCACGCGGCCCGCTCGAACGGGGATGCCGCCGCCCACTCCGGCCAGGCCCGTGCGGCCGCCCGGACCGCGTCGTCCACGTCGGCCGGGTCCGCCGTGGCCACCGAGCCGAAAGTCTCGCCCGATCCCGGGCTGACCGCGGGCACGGCCGCCGAGCGGCCGGCCCGCCACTGGCCGCCGACACAGAGCAGGTACTCATCCACGCCCGGGCTCCCTCCTGGCCAATCCCCGCGCCGCCATCCTGCCGTGCGCGGCGGGGCGCCGCTACGTCCCCGCGCTCAGCAGCCGGCGCAGAGGCGGCCCAGGTCGTCCAGCTTTTCCGGTGGCATCCGGTAGGCGGGCCCGGAGATGGACAGGGCGGCCACGCAGCTGCCGCCGGGGCGCAGCACCGGCGCGGCCACGGCGGTCAGGCCCTCTTCCAGCTCCGCGGCCGCCGTGGCGTAGCCGTCGCGGCGGACGGCGGCCAGCTCGGCCTGCAGCGCCTCCGCGGTGGTGATGGTGTGCTCGGTGTAGCGCTCCAGGCTGGCCGGCAGCGGGATGGCGCCGAAGGCGAGCAGCACCTTCCCGTTGGCGACCGCGTGCGGCTTGGTTCGCCGCCCGATCCAGCCGCCCGAGCAGCTGAGGATATAGGTGCTGGGCACCTCGGCCACGTTGAGGATGTCCGGCCCGGCCGGGACGGCCAGGTTGATGGTCTCGCCGGTCAGCTGGGACAGCTTCTCCATGGCCGGCTGCATCGCGGCCACGATGTCCGTGCTGCGCAGCGCCAGCGTGCCGAGCCGGATGACCTCGACCCCGAGCCGGTACCGCCGGCCCGAGCGGGCCAGGAAGCCGGTCCGCTCCAGGGTGGCGGCCAGCCGGGAGGCGGTTGACTTATGTACGCCCAGGGATGCGGCGATGTCTGACACACTGAGTTCCGGCCGGCCGTCCTCGAAGCTTGCGAGCAGGCTCAGCACTCGCTCCGCGGACTGATAGGTTGCGCCCGCCGCAACCAAAGGCTCGCTCATGCAACCCAGAATGACCAATTTGCTCGTTCTGAGTCAACTGGTGTTCTGGTGGCGCATGGCATACTCACTAGCTAGTTACCCGAATGGTGCGGCCCGCTCCCTCGCATCGGCCGGCACCGCTGAGGAACGAGAGCAGGGCGGGGCAAATGGCCGAGGCCGCCGACCAGGTGACCCCCGGGTCGTCGCACGATCCGCTCCCCGAGGCGCTCAGGCTGGCCCGCGCCGCCACCGAGGCCGGCCTGGGGCTGAAGCTGCTTGGCGGGCTGGGCGTGCGGGTACTGTGCCCGGAGTTCCCGCCCCGGCTGCGCCGTGATCAGGATATCGACTTCGCGTGCCTGTCCAAGGGCCGCAAGGACGTCGCGGCATGGCTCGCGGACAACGGCGCCGTGCCGGACCGGCGGTTCAACAACCTCAACGGCGACCGGCAGATGTACTTCAACGCGCCGTCCGGCCGCCCGATCGACGTCATGGTGGACCGGCTCACCATGTGCCACACGCTGGACTTCCGGCCCTCCTTCGGACGGCTGCCGTTCACCGTGGACTCCGTTGACCTGCTGCTGTCCAAACTGCAGATCGTCGAGCTGAACGAGAAAGACGCACGGGACATCGTGCACCTGCTCTCCGCGCTGCCGCTCGGCGAGGGCGGCCCGCCGGACATCGACACCGGCCGGTTCGGCAAGGTGCTCGGCGCGGACTGGGGCTGGTGGCGCACGGTCACCGAGAACCTGGCCAAGCTGCCCGCCCTGGTGGCGGAGAAGCCGGGACTGGTGCCGCCAGCGCCCTACCGCGATCCGCTGGCCGCGGCGCGGCAGTTGCTGGACGTCGCGGAAGCCGCGCCGAAGAGCGTGAAGTGGAAGCTGCGGTCCAATGTTGGCGACCGGGTTCGCTGGTATGAGCTGCCTGAGGAAGTAGCGCACTGAATTCGGCTTGTCCCGCTTGACGTCGGTTTCAGCCGGATGCTAGACGTTGCACAGGACGCACGGTCGTTGCGCGAGGCGCCGGGAAACCTGCCTGCGCAACCAGCAGCCAGCGCAGCTGAGCGGGTGCGCGAAGGAAGGCATGGGTGGCAGCATGAGGGTCTTCTTCGCCACAGATATCCACGGCTCGGAAGTGTGCTGGCGGAAGTTCCTTAACGCCGCGGCCTTCTATAAGGCGGATCTCGTCGTGCTGGGCGGGGACGTCACCGGCAAGGTCATGGTGCCGATCGTGGCCCACAACGGGTACTGGCAGGCCGTGGTCCGCGGCGAGACCATCCGGATGGACACCCGCACGGAGCTTGAGGAAGTCGAGAAGCAGATCCGCAACAAGGGCTCCTACCCGGCCGTCGTCACGCCCGACGAGCTCACCGAACTCAGCAGCACCGATGGCGCGGTGGACCGCCGGTTCAGCGAGGAGATGGTCCGCTCGCTCGACCGGTGGCTGGACATGGCGGACGGCAAGCTGCGCGGCGGCGACATCCCGTGCGTGCTCAACGGCGGCAACGACGACATCTGGGAAATCGACGACATCATCGAGGCGTCCCCGTGCGTCAGCTTCGGCGAGGGCAAGGCGCTCGACCTGGAGGGCTTCCACCTGGTCTCGATGGGCTGGACCAACCCCACCCCGTGGGACACCTTCCGTGAGGCTCCCGAGGAGGAGCTCAAGAAGAAGATCGACGCGGTGGTCGGCCAGATCCCGGACCTGGAGCGGGCCATCTTCAACTTCCACGCCCCGCCGTACGGCACCGGCCTGGACGAGGCACCCGCCCTGGACGCGACCCTCCGCCCCACCCACGGCGGGGCGGTCATGAAGCCGGTGGGCTCCACCGCGGTGCGCGATGCCATCAACAGCTACCAGCCCATGCTGTCGGTCCACGGCCATATTCACGAGAGCCGCGGGATCAAGCGGATGGGCCGGACGCTGGCCATCAACCCCGGCAGCGTTTACGGCGACGGGGTGCTGCAGGGCGCAGTGCTAGAACTGAACCCCAAGAAGGGGAAAGTTACTAAGTACCTCCTGGTGAATGGTTGATTCCCGCCGGCCCGCGGCGGCTGCGCAATAGGCTTGCCTAGCCCCATAACCCCCAAACTGGGAGATGCGCATGGCAACTGACGCAATTGGCGGCGAGACGCCGACACTCTTCTTGCGCAAAGCCACCGGCCTGGTCCGTGGCTGGTCCGTCCGGGATTCCATGATCTACGCGACCCTGGCCACCAATGTGGTGACGCTGGGCATCTACGAGTTCTCCTTCCAGTCCTTCATCCCCAAAGGCCAGCTGGTCACCTCGATCCTGATCTCCGGTGTCTGGGTCTCTTTCCTGGTCATCGCCTATGCCGGGCTGATCGTCACGATCCCCCGGGCGGGCGGTGACTACGTCTGGCAGAGCCGGATCCTGGGCAGCGGGCTGGGTTTCGTCATGGCGGCCACCGGGTGGTGGTTCATCCTGTGGCTGTGGGCGCCGATCTACGGCAACATCCTCTCGGTTGAGCTGTTCCAGCCGTTGTGGGCGACACTCGGGGATCCCGGCGGCGCGACCTGGTTCGCCACCAAGACCGGGATCTTCGTGGTTTCGGTCATCACGATCGCGCTGGCCGGCCTGCTCGTCTCGCTTGGCATGGCCGGGTACGCCCGGATCCAGAAGTGGTGCTTCTACGCCGGCCTGGTCGGCTTCGCGGTCATCGTCATCCTGCTGCTGGTCAACAGCAAGGCGAATTTCATCTCGTCGTTCAACACCGAGGCGCACAAGATCTTCGGGGTCAGCAACGCCTACGGCAAGACCAACGCCCTGGCGGCCAAGAACGGTTACGTGTCACCCGCTTTTGGCTTCACCCCGATCGGGGCGAGCTTGCTGCTGGTCCCCATGATGATGTTCTACCTGCTGTGGCCGAACTGGGGTTCCACCCTCTACGGCGAGATCCGCGGGGCCAGTGACTTCAAGCGCGTCTTCGCCGGGATGTTCTCCGGGCTGTGGATCACCGTGATCCTGTCCGTGGTGTTCCTGGTGGTGGTGGCGAAGACGTTCGGCAACGCCTTCTACAACAACGCCAACGCGCTGTACTGGACCGCGTTCTACAGCGGCGGCAAGGTCAGTTCGCCCATCCCGATCTGGCCCTACCCGGTGATGTTCGCCGGCTGGCTGGTGCACAACACCGTGTTCCAGGCCGTGCTCATCCTGCTGATGGCGCTGTGGTTCATCGGCTGGGTCGGCACCCTCTTCCTGTCCTCCACCCGGGTCATCTTCGCCGCGGCGTTCGACCGGGTGCTGCCGGACCGCGCCGCCGAGGTGTCGGAGAAGCGCAAGGTGCCGTTCTACTCGCTGATCCTGATGCTCGCCCCGGCGGTCATCGTCAGCGCGGTCTACGCCTACAACCTCACCTTCGAGACCTACACGCTGGACGCTACCCTCGTCATCGCGGTGACCTACCTGTTCAGCGCCATCGCGGTGGTGCTGCTGCCGTGGATCAAGCCGGACCTGTGGCGGGCATCGCCGGCCAGCCGGATCAAGATCGCAGGGGTACCGCTGGTGCCGCTGGCGGGCGTCGTGACCATCGGGCTGCTCGGCTACAACCTGTATGAGTGGCTGACCAACAGCGCGTACGGGGTGAACAACCGCGACTCGCTGTACTTCATGGGCGGCATGTACGTGCTGGCGATCGTCGTGTACGTGGCCGCCCGGCTGGTGCGCAGCCGGCAGGGCATCGACCTGGGCCTGATCAACAAGGAGATCCCGGTCGAGTAGGGGCGCGCGGGCCACCCGACGGGGCCCCGGCCATGGCCGGGGGCCCCGTCGGCGCGTCCGGGGCTAGATGACGGCCCGGATCGCCCGGTCGAACTCGGTCACATGCCGTCGCGCGATCCCGGCGGCCTGGCTCTCGTCGCCCGAGATCAGCGCGTCCAGCAGCGCGCGGTGCTCCCCGACATGGGCCGCCATGTCCTCCAGCCGGTCCAGGAACAGGCACCAGATGCGGGTGGCCAGATTGCCGTAGCGGATCAGGGTGTCCTCGAGATAGGGGTTGCGGGTCGCGGCGTAGATGGCCCGGTGGACCTGGGTGTCCAGGGTCATCAGCTCGCCCGGGCGGTCACCCGGCCCGGCTGCGGCGGCCACCTCGCTGGCCAGCGCCTGGAAAGCGGTGCGGTCGGCCGGGGCGGCGTGCCGGGCCGCGCTGGCCGCCGCGGCCGGCTCCAGCAGTTCGCGGACCTCGGAGATATGCCGCAGGTCGGTGACGTTGATCTCGGTGGCGAAGGTACCCCGCCGCGGGTAGGCGACGACGAGCCGTTCGTGTTCCAGCCGCTTGAGTGCCTCCCGGACGGGCGTCCGGCCCATGCCCAGGCTCAGGCACAGCTCCTCCTCGTTGATCGGCGCGCCCGGCCGGATGTCGAGCCGGACCAGCCGGTCCTGGATCGCCCGGTACGCCAGTTCGGCCAGGGACGGCGGTTCACCGGGCGCGCCGCCGCGAGCCGGGCGCTCCTGCGGCTTGACCATGAAATCCACGCCCTTTAGTCTACCAACTGATATATCAGACGTATACCAATCGCCTGGCTGTCCGGGCGCAGCGGCGGGTGCTGCCGCGGGGCCGGGCGGGACGACCAGTGAGGATCAGCGGATGAGTGAGTTCCCGGCCCGGGCCAGCGCCGTCATCGTGGGGGCCGGGATCGTCGGCAACAGCCTGGCCTGCCACCTGGCCCGGCTTGGCTGGCAGGACCTGGTCCTGGTGGACAAGGGCCCGATGCCCAACCCGGGCGGCTCCACCGGGCACGCCTCCAACTTCATCTTCCCCATCGAGTACTCGAAGATGATGATGGAACTGACCCGGGACAGCACCGAGCAGTACCAGGCCCTCGGCGTGTTCACCTGCAGCGGCGGCATCGAGGTGGCCCGCACCCCGGCCCGGATGGCCGAGCTGCGCCGCCGGTGCACCGCGGCCAAGGCGTGGGGCATCCCGGCCCAGGTGATCACCCCGGCCGAGGTGGCCAAGCTCGTGCCCTACCTGGACGAGTCCGTCATCCTCGGCGGCGCGCACTTCCCCACCGTCGGGGTCGTCAACTCGCTGCGGGCCGGCACCCTGATGCGGGAGGAGGCCCAGGCGTCCGGCGCGCTCCGGGTGCTGGCCGGCGCCGAGGTGCTCGGCATCGACACCGCCGGGGCCGGCCGGGGCGGCGTGCCGCGGATCACCGCGGTGCGGACCACCGCGGGCGACATCGAGACGCCCATCGTCGTCGTGTGCTGCGGCGTGTGGAGCCCCCGCATCGCCCGGATGGCCGGGGCGCACATCCCGCTCACCCCGATCGTGCACCAGATGATCAGCGTCGGGCCGATCGCGCTGTTCGCGGACACGGCGGGGGAGATCAGCTACCCGATCGTGCGGGACGTGGACACCAACATGTACGAGCGGCAGCACGGCGGGGACATGGAGGTGGGCTCCTACGCGCACCGCCCGATCATCGTCAGCCCGGACGACATCCCGTCCATCGAGGAGTCGGCGCTGTCCCCGACGGAGCTGCCGTTCACCGCAGACGACTTCGACCCGCAGCTGGCCGAGGCCCTGGAGCTCATGCCTGAGCTGCTCGGCGACGAGAGCGCCGGGGTCCGGTACGCGATCAACGGGCTGATCTCGATGACCCCGGACGGCCACCCGCTGCTCGGCCCGGTGCCTGAGGTGGACGGGCTGTGGTCGGCGGCGGCCAGCTGGATCAAGGAGGGCCCGGGCGTGGGCCGCGCCGTCGCCGAGTGGATGAGCGGCCAGGTCCCTGCGGTGGACGTGGACGAGGCCAGCATCGCCCGGTTCTACCCGTGCCAGCGGACCACCACGCACATCGAGGCGCGGGCCCGCGAGGGCTTCAACAAGATGTACGGCATCGTGCACCCGGCCGAGCAGTGGGAGTCCGGCCGGCCGGTCCGGGTCAGCCCGGTGTACGGCCGGGAACGCGAGCTCGGCGCGGTGTTCCACGAGACCGCCGGGTGGGAGCGCCCGCACTGGTACGCCTCGAACGAGGCGCTGCTGGAGCGGTATGAGGGACGGCTCATGCCGCGCACCGACGAGTGGGACGCCCGCTGGTGGTCGCCGGTGATCAACGCCGAGCACCTGGCCATGCGGGAATCCTGCGCGCTGATCGACCTGTCCGCGTTCGCCATCTTCGACGTGACCGGGCCGTCCGCGCTGGAGGCGGTCCAGTCGCTGGCGGTCGCCCAGCTGGACGTGGCGCCCGGCCGGGTCGTCTATACCTCGCTGCTGGACGAGCGGGGCGGGTACAAGGCCGACCTGACCATCATGCGGCTCGGCCCGCAGCGGTTCCGGGTGGTCACCGGCGGGGCCACCGGCCTGGCCGACCTGGCCTGGTTCGCGGCGCACCTGCCCGCCGACGGGACCGCCGCGCTGGCCGACCTCACCTCGGCCCAGGCCACGCTGGGCCTGTGGGGCCCGCGGGCCCGCGAGGTGCTCCGGGCGGTGACGGCCGGCGATGTGAGCCACGATGGATTCCCGTTCGGCACCTGCCGGGAGCTGGAGATCGCGGGCCTGTCCGTGCTCGCCTCGCGCATCTCCTACGTCGGCGAGCTGGGCTGGGAACTGCATGTGCCGATGGAGCAGGGCGGCCGACTGTGGGACGCGCTGCGGGCGGCCGGCGCCCCGCACGGGCTGGTGCCGGCCGGCATTGGCGTGTACGGCACCACCGGGCGGCTGGAAAAGGGCTACCGGGCCTTTGGTGCCGAGCTCACCGCGGACTACACGCTGGTCGAGGCCGGGATGACCCGGCCCCGGGTGAAGCAGCAGGACTTCCTCGGCAAGGCCGCCTACCTGGGGCAGCGGGCGGCGGAGCCGGCCGCCATGCTGTGCACGCTGACCGTGGACGACCACGCCTGCGCCAGCGGCGAACTGCGCTACATGCTCGGTGGCGAGCCGGTCCTGACGCCCGGCGGCGAGCGGCTGGTGGACGCGAAGGGCCGCCCGTCCTACGTGACCAGCGCCGGGTCGGGGCCGTCCGTCGGCAGGCACCTGCTGATGGCCTACCTGCCGCCGCGCTACGCCACCGCGGGCACCCCCCTGGCCGTGGAGTACTTCGGTGAGCAGTACCCGGTCACCGTCGCGGTGGCCGGCGCCACCCCGCTATTCGACCCGCACAACCTGCGGATCCGGGGCTGACCGGCATGGAAATCCTGGTCTGCGTCAAGCGGGTCCCCCAGGTCGGCGGGCGGATCGTGGTCACCCCGGACGGGCAGGAGGTGGACACCCGGATGTCGGGGTTCGCCATCAGCCCGCACGAGGAGTGCGCGGTGGAGGAGGCTGTGCAGCTGACCGGGCGTTATGGCGGGAACGTCACGGTGCTGACGCTGGGGCCCGCCGCGGCCGCCGAGCAGTTGCGCGACACCCTGGCCGTCGGCGCCGGGCGGGCCATCCTGCTGGACACCGACGGCCGGGAGTGGGGCCCCGTCGCGACCGCCGCCGCCATCGCGGACGAGGTGCGCCGCCAGGCCGCCGACGGGGCGGGCTACGACCTGCTGCTGCTCGGCAACGAGGCGGCCGACACCGGTGACTACCAGGTCGGGATCCGGGTCGCCGAGGCCCTCGGCTGGCCGTGCGCGACCGGCATCAAGCAGCTGGCCATGGAGGACGGCCGGGTCCGGGCCCGGCGGGAGTACCGGGGCGCCGAGGAGACCTTCGAGTTCCGGCTGCCCGCGGTGATCACCGTCAAGGAGGGCATCAACCTGCCCCGGTACCCGTCGCTGCCCGGGCGGCTGCGGGCCAAGCGGGCGGTCATCGAGGAGTACCACCCGGGCTGGCAGGCCGACGGGCTGCGCGCCACCGGGCTGCGGGTGCCCGCCGGGCAGCATCAGCAGGCCACCGTCCTGGGCACCGGGACCGACGCGGTGCCCGCGCTGGTCCGGGTGCTGGAAGAGCTGGGGGTGCTGAAATGAGCGTGCTGTGCCTGGTCGAGCTGGACGCCGCGGATGCCGTGGTGGACGCCTCGCTGCGCGCACTGGCCCTGGCCCGCGGGCTCTCCGCCGGGGCGGACGGGGCCGGGCCGCTGCTCGCGGTGACGTTCGGCGCGGCAGGCCGGCTGCCGCTGGGCGTGCTCGGCGCCGCCGGGGTCAGCGAGGTCCACGCGGTGCAGCCGGACCAGCTGGAGGGGTACGCGCCGCGGGCCTGGGCCCGGGTGCTCGCCGGGCTGGCCACCTCGGCCGGGGCGGGCGCGGTGCTGGCCGCGGCCACCGACCGGGGCAGCGAGGTCATGGCCTATCTCGGCGCGATCACCGGCCAGCCGGTGGCCGCGAACTGCCTGGAAATCACCCCGGCCCCGGGCGGGACCTACCGGCTGGTCCGGCAGCGCTGGGCCGGCCTGCTGCTGGAAGACGCGGTGCTGGAAGCCTCGCCCGCTCTGGCCACGGTGTCCGCGGACGCCACGCCAGCAGACACGGGGCCGGCCGCGGCCGCGCCGGCTGCTTCCGCCGCGTCCGGGCCCGTCGTGCACCAGCACAAGCCCGAGCTGACCGAGGCGGACCTGCGGGTCCGGGCGGCCGTGTCCGCCGACCGGGGTGGCGGGGTGTCGCTGGCCACCGCGCGGATCGTGGTCGGCGGCGGCCGCGGCGTCGGGGGCCCGGACGGCTTCGCCCCGCTGGAGGAGCTGGCCGGCCTGCTCGGCGGGGTGGTCGGGGTGTCCCGGGTGGTGACCAGCCAGGGCTGGCGGCCGCACACCCAGCAGGTCGGCCAGACCGGCACGAAGATCACCCCGGAGCTGTACCTGGCCTGCGGGATCAGCGGGGCGATCCAGCACATGGCCGGCTGCGGCGCTGCCAGGCACATCATCGCGGTCAACACCGACCCGGCGGCGCCGATCATGTCCCGGGCCGATTACGCGGTGATCGGGGACCTGGGCGAGGTGATCCCGGCATTGGTGGCCGCACTGCGGGCACGCGGCTGAGCGAGCGTCCCGCCGGCCTCAGGTCCGGCTGGCCGCCTCGAGGTTCTCCCGGACGGCCCGGGTCAGCGGGTGATCCGGGCCGAGGGCCTGCTCGCAGTCCGCGAGGGTGCGCTCGAACACGTCGATCGCCTCGGTGAGCCGGAGCGCGGCGTGGTAGGCGGATGCCAGGTTGGCCCGGGAGGTGAGGGTGGCCTGGTGGGTGGGGCCGAGCACCCGCTCGCAGTCGGCCAGCGTCTGCTCGTACAGCGGGAGCGCGTCCTTGAGCCGCCCGGCCGAGTGGTAGGCGTTGGCCAGGTTCCCCCGGGCGGTCAGCGTGTCCGTGTCGTCGGGACCCTGGGCCATCTCCCGGTCGGTGAGGGTCCGCTCGTAGACCGTCACCGCGTCCTTGACCCGCCGGGCCGCGAGGTAAGCGTTGGCCAGGTTCCCGCGGGCGGTCAGCGTATCCGGGTGATAGCTGCCCAGCACCCGATCCCGGCCGGCGACGACCCGCTCGTAGGCCGGCAGCGCCTGCTTCATCTGGTCCGCGGTCCGGTAGGCGTAGGCCAGGTCGGCCCGCGCGCTGATCGTGTCCGGGTGGTCCGGGCCCTGGGCCCGCTCCCGGTCGGCCAGGGTCCGCTCGTACAGCGGGACGGCCTGCTTGAGCTGGCCGGCGGCGTGGTACGCCTGCGCCAGCCCGGCCCGCGCGGCCAGCGTGTCCGGGTGGGCCGGGCCCAGGGAGCGTTCCAGGTCGGCGAGGGTCTGCTCGTAGAGCGGCAGGGCCTGGTCCTGGCGGCCCGCGGCCAGGTAGGCGGCGGCCAGGTCGCCCCGCGCGGCCAGGGTGTCCGGATGCCGGGCGCCGAGCACCCATTCACGGTCGGCGACCACCCGCTCGTAGGCCGGCAGCGCGTCGGAGTGACGGCCGGCCGCCGCGTAGACCCGGGCCAGGTGGCCGCACGAGACCAGCGTGTCCGGATGGTCGTTCCCCAGCACCTGCTGCCGTTCGGCCCGGGTGCGCTCGTGCACGGCGATGGCGTCATCCAGCCGCCCGGCCCCCTCGTACGCGGCGGCCAGGCCGTCCCGGCAGAGCAGCGTCTGCGGGTGCGCGGGGCCGAGCTCCCGCACGGCGGTGCCCAGCAGGGCCAGCCAGTAGGCCACGGCCGGGCCGCTCGCCTCCCCGCTGGCCAGGCTCTCGCCCGCTCTCAGTAAGACCCGATGGGCCTCCGGGCGCCACAGCACGTCACCGGCGCGCTCCTGGAGGCGGGCGGCGCAGTCCCGCAGCGCCTGCGCCAGCCGCGGCGGGGCCTGCTGGGCCGGCCACGCCTGGTAGAGCGCGTCCGCGGCCGACTTCACCGCGCGCTCGAACTCGGCCTCCGGGATGGCGGCCCGGGCCAGCGCCTGCACCAGCGGGTGCAGCTGGACGGTCCGGGTGGTGCTGGCCGGGTTGATGGTGACCAGCCCGGCCCGGGCCAGGTTGTGCACCGCTTCCCGCGCGTGCCCCGGGTCGGCGGGCATGGCCGGGTGGCCGCTGAGGTATCCGCAGGCGGCCGGGCTGGTCAAGACGACCCCCGGGATGCCGGCTGGGTCGAGCAGCGCGGCCAGCGCCAGCATCGGCCGGGCGAACCCGGCCGGCGGGATCTGGTCGGCCAGGTCGATGGCGAGGGACCAGGTGACGTCGGTGATCCCGGGAGCGGCGGCGGCCGCGGCCAGCGGGTCGGCCAGCGGCCCGGCCAGCGGGTCGGCCAGCGGGTCGGCGCCCCGGGCCAGCGGGTCGGCGCTGGCCAGCCGCCGCCTGCGGTCATGGAACCAGCCGCGGTAGTCGCGGCAGCTGCCCCCGGTGCAGATCATCGCGGCCGTGGCGTGGGCCAGCGCCAGCGGCTGGCAGCCCAGGTCGGTGGCCAGGTCGAGAGCCTCGGTGCGCTGTCCCGGGTCGGAGGTCAGCCGCGCGGTCAGGTAGGCCAGCGCCTCCCGCATGCTGAACGTGCCGATGCCGGCGATCCGGCGGTTCGGCGCGGCCAGGCCGTCATCCCGCCGGGTGGTGACCAGCACCCGGCCGTCCGTGCCCGCCGGCCACAGGCCGTCCAGGTCGGCCGGGTCGGCCAGGTCGTCCAGGACCACCAGCCAGCGGCGCCCGGTACCCGACAGCCAGGCCAGGAAGCGCTCGGCGGCCGCCGTCAGGTCGTCGTCCGGGTCCGCGGCACCAAGATCGGCGAGGGCCAGCGCGTAGGCGTCGAGGATGGCCACCCGGCTGGTCGCGCAGACCCAGACGAGCAGGTCAACCCCGCGGCTATCCCACAGCGAGTGGGCCAGCGCGGCGGCGAGCTGCGTCTTGCCGCTGCCGCCCGGCGGGGCCTGCCGCAGGGAACCCGGCTCGCCGGCCGGGATGAGAACTAACGTGTCGCCCGGGTCGAGCTTCCCGACCAGCCCCATGCCGGTCTCCGGGCGAGGGCTGTGGCAGTCGGCCAGCGGCGGCACCGGCCCGCACCGCAGCGGCCATTCGACTAGCCGCGGGGGCACGAAACGGCCCCGGACCGCGGTGACCTGGTCGCTGCCTGCCTGCTCACCGATGGCTCCCTAACGCAGCCGGACAAACATCAACATATGCCGTCGTTGCAAGAAGCTGTCGTACGCGACAACTGAGCGGATCAGTTGCAATGCACAGCCTATGTCGTTGCGGACGGAATTGCGTGGGCTTCTTAGTCAGATGGCCATGCCGGGCCCGGCCAGCCGCTGCAGCAGGGCGCGGCGCCACTGCTCGGTCTGCTTGAGCTGGTTGAACGTGAACAGGTGCAGCCCGGCGACGGCCGAGGCCGGGGCGGCCAGTACCGTCCCGGCCCGTTCCAGCAGCCGCTCCGGGCTGTACCCGCCGGGGATCCCCAGGCGGAGGAACCAGTCGGCGTGACCGGTGAGGAACCTGGCCGACTCGGCCACCCCCGCCACGGTGGCCATCCGCAGCAGCCGGGCCCGGTCCACCGGGCCAGCCAGCCCCACGTACAGCGGGAGCGTCACCCCCCGGGCCCGGATCCGCTCGATCCAGCGGCGCAGCAGCACCGGGTCGAAGCACAGGTTGCTCACGATGTAGGAGGAGTGCTGCCGCTTGTCCCACATGGCCTGGACGGTGATGTCGTCGCCGATCCGGGGATGGCTCTCGGGGTAGCCGGTGATGCCGACCCGGGTGAACGGGCGGCCCATCTCGGTGAGCCGGGCCAGCAGGGACAGGGCGCTGTCGAACCGGCCGGCCGGCGGGTCGGCGTCCCCGGCGGGCACGAAGATGTCGTCCACCCCGCAGGCGGCCAGCCGGGCCACGATGTCGGCCAGGTGCCCGTCGTCGGCCACCAGCCGCGCCGACACGTGCGGGACGACCCGGTAGCCGTGCCGGGCCAGCCGCTCGGTCAGGCTGAGCGTGGCGTCGAGGCCCTTGGCCGGGGACGCGGTCACCGTCACCGTCATCCCCGGCGGCACCCACTCGGTCACCTGGTCTTCCGCCGAGGCGGCCGGGAACACCTCATAGCGCGGGTCCGCCAGCAGCGGTGCCGCGCTCAGCAGCCCGCGCCGGGTCCCTAGCCCGCGCAGCACCGTTCCGCCCCGGGTGCCAGCAGCCGTCCCAGCTCGCGTTCCAGCCCGGCCGTGCCGGTATCGATCACCGACAGCGGGAGGCCGAACAGCGCCGCCACCGCCCGCGCCTCGGACTCCAGGGCCGGGTCACGGGACTGGGCCAGCCAGACGACCCGCCGGTAGTGCCCGAAGTAGTCCGGCCACAGCTCCGGGTACCGGTCCAGTCCCAGCTCGGCCAGCACCGAGCGGCGGAAACTGCGCACCAGGAAGTCGGTCAGCAGGTACGTGCCGGGCTCGGCGGCCAGCAGCGCGGCCACCCGGGACGGCCCGGCCAGCACGTCGTAGCAGTGCAGCCCGGGCAGCCGCCGCAGCCCCAGCCGCGCGCACACCTCGTCCAGCGCGCCGTACGTGCCGCAGTCGGCGTAGCCGACCGCCACCGGCAGGCCGCGCTGCTGGGCCGCCCGGGCCAGCCGCTCCACCTCCGGGGCGATCGCGGCCGGCCGGTTGTGCAGCAGCGATGCCACCGGGTGCACTTCCACCGGCCACCCCCGGCGGCCGGCGATCTCCCGGACGTGCCCGGCCAGCGCGCCGCAGGCGATCACCGCCGCCCGCGGGGCCGGATCAGCCGGGGCCGGATCAGCCGGGGCCGGATCAGCCGGGGAAGGCCAGCTGGTCGATGAAGCGGTCGTTGAAGTCGGCGCGGTCGGAGAGCTCGACATACCTCACCTCCTCCAGCAGGGCCAGCCCGGCGGACCGCTCCCGGACGGACAGCAGCGCCATCTTGGCCCCCTCGCCGGCCACGTTCCCGGCGCTGACCACCCGCAGCACCGGGATGTCCGGCACCAGCCCGAGCCGGATCGCGTTGCCCGGGGACAGGTAGCTGCCGAACGACCCGGCCAGCAGCACCTGCTGGATGTCCCGGGCCGCCAGGCCCGCCTCCTCCAGCAGGATCCGCCAGCCGGTGGCGATGGCCGCCTTGGCGAACTGCAGTTCCCGGACGTCCCGCTGGGACAGGTACACCGACGCTTGCACGTCCCCGGGCTCGCCCAGCCAGTGCAGCACGAAGACCCGTTCGGCACCCAGCGTGGTCAGCCGGCCGGCCAGGCCGGGGGCCAGCGCGGCCGCGTCGGCCTCGGGCACGAGCCGGCCCGAGCCGTCGAGCAGCCCCAGCCGGACCAGCCCGGTGACCGCGTCCACCAGCCCGGACCCGCACAGGCCGGCTCAGCGTCCCCGATGACCTGCAGTTCCAGCCCGTCGGGGGTCATCGAGACGACCTCGATGGCGCCGCTGGAGGCGCGCATCCCGCAGCGGATCGCCGCGCCCTCGAAGGCCGGGCCGGCCGGGGCCGCGGTGGCCAGCAGCCAGTCCCGGTTGCCCAGCACGATCTCGCAGTTGGTGCCGATGTCGATGAACAGCCGGACCCGGGCGTCCCGGTCCATGCCGGAGGCGAGCAGGCCGGCCGTGATGTCACCGCCCACGTACGCGCCGAACGGCGGGAACACCACGGCCCGGGCCCGCGGGTGCACCGCCACCCCCAGGTCAGCGGCGAGCACCTCGGGCAGCAGCCGGGCGGCCAGGATGAACGGCGCCACGCCCAGCGGCTCCGGGTCGATGGCCAGCGCGATGTGCGTCATGGTGGCGTTGCCGGCCAGCGCGATCTCGTACACGTCGGCCGGGTCGGCCCCGGCCTCCGCGCACACCTCGGCGGCCAGGCTGGCCAGCGTCTCGTGCGCCAGCGCGGTCAGCCGGCCCAGCGCGGCCGGGTCCATCATCGTCGCGCTGATCCGGGTGATCACGTCCGCGCCGAACGGCTGCTGGGCGTTCAGTGACGAGGCCACCGCGGCCGGGGTCCCGGTGGACAGGTCCAGCAGCGTGGCCACGACCGTCGTGGTGCCCAGGTCGAACGCGATGCCGTAGATCCGCCCGGTGGTGTCCCCGGGCTGCACATCGATCAGCACATCATCGGCGATCACCGCGGTGACCTGGTAGTCCGCGGCCCGCAGTACCCGGCCGACCACCCGGGCCGCGTGCAGGTCGGCCCGCAGTTCCAGGTCGTCCAGCGCGTCCAGCACCCGCTCGAGGTCACTGCGCTGGTCGGCCAGGGACGGCTCGGCCAGCTCCAGGTAGCGCTTCTGCACCGCGGGCCGCAGGATGACCTGGCGGCCCACCCCGACAGTGGCCGCCTTCGGCCGGGTGACCAGCGGCGGCACCTCCACCCGCGCATCCCCGCCCGCCTGCACCCGGCAGGCCAGCCGCCAGCCCGCGCGAAGCTCGTCGGGGGAGAACGCCCGGATGTCCAGCGGCGACGGCGGGGCGGCCCCGTCCAGCATCCGCACCTTGCACTTCTTGCAGGTGCCGTGCCCGCCGCAGGTCGAGTCGATGGCGATGCCGTTCCAGCTGGCCGCGTCGAACACGGTGACCCCGGCGGGCACCCGCACCCGGCGGCCGCCCGGCTCGAAGAGCAGATCGACCCGGGCCGGCCCGGTCTCGGCCAGGCCAGGATCCCGGGCCTGCGCCATCGTCACGTGGCGGCCTGCTGGGCCTGTGCTTGCTGGGCCTGTGCTTGCTGGGCCTGTGCTTGCTGGGCCTGTGCTTGCTGGGCGCGGTGCGCGGCGATCCAGGCCGCGCCCCACGGATCGCGGTCCAGCAGCAGGTCGGCGGCCTGCACCGCGCGGACGATCTGCGGCGACCGGGCGTCCAGGATGGCGCTGGTCAGCCCGCAGCGGATGGCCATGGGCAGGAACGAGGCGCCGATTGTGTGCCGGTCCGGCATGCCGAACGACACGTTGGACGCGCCCAGCGTGGTGTTCACCCCGAACTCGGCGCGCAGCAGCTCCAGCGTCTCCAGGGTCTTGCCGACCAGCGAGGTGTCCGCGCCCACCGGCATGGCCAGCGGGTCGATGACGATGTCGGAGAGCGGGATGCCGAACCGGCCGGTCGCCACGCCGATGATCTTCCGGGCCAGCTCCAGCCGCTGCCGGGGATCGTCCGGGATCTCCTCCTCGTCGTTGGGCAGCGCGATGACCGCGGCGCCGTACTTCTTGACCAGCGGCAGGATGGCCTCCAGCCGCTCGTCCTCGGCGGTGACCGAGTTGACCAGCGCCTTGCCCTCGTAGGCGGCCAGGCCGGCGTCCAGCACCTCGATGATCGAGGAGTCGATGCACAGCGGCAGGTCGCACGTGCCCTGGATCAGCTTGACCGCGGCCACCATCAGCTCGGCCTCGTCGGCCAGCGGCGTGCCCATGTTCACGTCCAGCACCATGGCGCCGCCCGCCACCTGCTGCGCCACGTCGATCCCGATCCTGGACAGGTCGCCGCGGCGCAACTGCTCGGAGAAGATCTTCCGGCCGGTTGGGTTGATCCGCTCGCCAATAATGCAGAACGGCCGGTCCGGGGCGATCACGACCTCGCGCGACGCCGACCGGAGCACTGTTTCCATAGGGGTCCCTCCCTACGCCGGTGCCACGGCGCGCCGCCGGTGCAGCAGTTCCTTGGCCCGGACCACCGCGGCCGACGCGTCGGCCGCGTACCCGTCCGCGCCGACCACGTCGGCGTACTCCTGGGTGACCGGGGCGCCGCCGACCATCACGATCACCTGGTCGCGCAGCCCGGCCTTCTGCAGCGCGTTGATGTTCGCCTTGAACATCGGCATCGTGGTGGTGAGGAACGCGGAGAAGCCGACGATGTCCGGCTGGTGCTCGCGGATCGCGGCCACGAACTTCTCCGGGGCGACCTGCACGCCGAGGTCGATGACCTGGAAGCCGGCCCCCTCGAACATGATGTTCACCAGGTTCTTGCCGATGTCGTGCACGTCGCCCTTGACCGTGCCGATCACGATGGTGCCGATCGACTCGGCACCGGTCTCGGCCAGCAGCGGGCGGAGGATTTCCAGCGCCCCGGCCATCGCCTTGCCCGCGATGAGCATCTCCGGGACGAAGAAGTCGCCGCGCTCGAACCGGGCGCCCACCTCTTCCAGGGAGGGGATCAGCGCCTCGTAGAGCAGGGTTTCCGGGCCGAGCCCCATCTCCAGGCCGGCGTTGGTCAGGCTGAGCACCTCGGGCCCGTTGCCGACCAGCGTGAAGTCGTAAAGCTGGCGGAGTAGCTCGTCCTGGGTCACGGGGCACCTTCCTTCGTGGGGGATGGGCGGGCGTCCTCGGCGGGCCGGTGCCCGAGGATGGCGGACAGCGCGTCCGCCTGGGCGGCGCAGGCGGCACCGGCCCCGGGGATCTGGGCCGGGCCCAGGCGGCTGGCCGGGGCGGAGACCGACAGTGCGGCGACCACGACGGCGCCGTCCCGGAAGACCGGCGCCGCCACCGCGACCAGGCCGGGCTCGAGTTCCCCGTCGGTGACCGCGTAGCCGCGGTCACGGACGCCGCGCAGGTCGTCCCCGAGCGCAGCGCGGCTGGTGATGGTACGCGGGGTGCGGGCCTCCAGCCGGCCGGGCGGCAGCTGTGCCGCGCCGAACGCCAGTAGCGCCTTGCCCAGCGCCGCGCAGTGCAGCGGCACCGGCCGGCCCAGCCAGTTGGTGCCGCCGATCAGGTACCGGCTGTCCACCTGGGCGATCTGCTCGACCATCCCGTCCCGGGCCACGCCCAGGTTGACGGTCTCCCCGGTGGCCTCGCCGAGCCGGTCCAGGAACGGCCGGGCCACCTCGGTGAGCCCGGCTTCCGCGCCGCCGCGCCAGGCGTACCGGACGAAGACCTCGCCGGGGGAGAACCGGCCGTCGTCGTCCCGCCGGATCAGGCCGCCGCGCTCCAGCGCGAGCAGCAGCCGGGAGGTGGTGCTCTTAGCCAGCCCGGTGGCCGCGGCCAGCTCGGTGAACGTCACCGAGTCGGGCGCGTGCACCACCTCGGTGACCAGCCGGGCGGCCCGGTCCACGGCCTGGGTGCCGGTGGGGGTGGCCATCACGCCCGCCTGTTCCTCGCGGCGGCGGTCACTGCTTGCATATGCCCTGCCCCGATTGACGCTGCCTGCAGCCATGAGTTCCATGTTACGGAACTCTGTTCTACGATGTGATGTTACGGAGGGGTCCGGAGAGGGTCAAGAACGAGGTGGCGATGTTCCGCAACACCATGCCGCGCTACGAGATCCTGTCGCCGGACGCGATCGGCGTCCTGGACCGGGGCTGGCGGCGGATCGTCTCGGAGATCGGGGTGCAGTTCGCCAAGCCCGGGGCGGTGGAGCTGTTCCGCCAGGCCGGCCAGAAGACCGACGGCGAGGTCGTCTTCCTCGACCCCGAGTTCGTGCTGGAGCAGGTGGCCAAGGCGCCACGGGAGTTCGACGTGCAGGCCCGCAACCCGGCCAACACGGTGCACATCGGCGGCGACCAGATGGTGTTCGGCGGGGTGTACGGGTCGCCGTTCATCCGCCAGGGCGACGTCCGGCGGGACGCGACCATGGACGACTTCCGGCGCCTCGCCATGCTGGCCCAGTCGTTCCCGCAGCTGGACACGGCCGGCGGCGTGATCTGCGAGCCGAACGACGCGCCGCTCGACTCGCGGCACCTGGACATGATTTACGCCCTGGCCACCGTGACCGACAAGATCTTCATGGGCAACGTGGTGTCCGGGCCGAACGCGGCGGACACCATCGCGATGACCGAGATCCTGTTCGGCGGGCGGGCGGCCATCGAGGCCGTGCCGGCCACGGTCTCGCTGATCAACTGCAACTCCCCGCTGCGCTGGGACGACCGGATGCTGGACGCCCAGTTCGAGTACTGCGCCGCCAACCAGGCCGTGGTGCTCACCCCGTTCCTGCTGATGGGCGCGATGTCCCCGGTGTCCATCCCGGCCGCGCTGGTGCAGCAGCTGGCCGAGGCGCTGTCCGGCATCGCGCTGGCCCAGCTGATCCGGCCCGGCTGCCCGGTGATCTTCGGCTCGTTCCTGTCCAACATCGACATGCAGTCCGGCTCGCCCAGCTTCGGCACCCCGGAGTCCGCCATCGGGCTGCTCGCCACCGGCCAGCTGGCCCGGCACTTCGGGCTGCCGTTCCGCACCGGCGGCGGGCTGTCCTCCAGCCAGACCGCGGACGCGCAGGCCGCGTACGAGTCGCTGATGACCCTGCTGCCCACGTTCCTGGCCGGCACCAACTTCGTCATGCACGCCGCCGGGTGGCTGGAGGGCGGCCTGGTCAGCTGCTACGAGAAGTTCATCATCGACGTGGAGCTGCTGCGCATGCTGCGGGTCGAGTTCACCCCGCTGGAGATCGACGAGGAGTCGCTGGCGTTCGGCGCGCACGAGGAGGTCGGCCACGGCGGGCACTTCCTCGGCGCGCAGCACACCATGGAGCGGTTCCGCGAGTGCTTCTACCGGCCGCTGCTGTCCTCCACCGCCAACTACGAGCGCTGGGTCCGGCTCGGCGCCAAGGACGCCACCGCCCGGGCCGGCGAGATCTGCGCCAAGACGCTGGAGGAGTACCAGCCGCCGCCGCTGGACGACGCGATCCGCGCCGAGCTGGATGAGTTCGTCACCCGCCGCCGCGCGGAACTGGGCGACTAGTCCCGGGTTCCTGGCCTGGGGATCACCCGGCGGCTAGGCTGTGGCTGGCTCGCGGGGAGCCTCCGGTCCGCGCGCTCCGCCGCGCCCGCGACTACGCCGATGCCTTTGGCGGCCAGGTGACCGGGCTGGTGGAGATCGCCGACCAGGAACTGCTCGCGGAGTCCCCCGGGATGCGGCACCGATCCCGCGCCGCCGCCGCCCTGTCGCGGGACATGCAGGCTGCGGAAGCAACGCCGCAGTTCGACCTGGAGCCCGCCAAGCAGGTCGTCCGCGGCCAGGTCGAAGCCCGGTTCACCATGACCCAGCCCGACCTGAGCGCATAGTTCCGGCGCCGGAACAGCGCGGGAGGCTGCTCCCGGGCCGGGGCCCTGGCGCACCGGGCCGGCCCCGGCGCCGGGCGGCTAGCATGTGGGCCGTGACTGAGCCCGAGATGGATTCCCAGCCGGTCGGCGCGGCCGGGACCGGCCTGGCCACCGTGGACGGCCAGACCGTGCTGGACACCTGGTACCCGGCCCCGCGGCTGACCGCGGCGGGCGCCGCCAGCGGCAGCACCAGGCTGTCCGCGGCGGAGGCGGCCGGCGAACTCGGGCCGGACGTGGCCAGCCTGCTCGGCCCCGACCCGGCCCGCGGCGTCGAGGTGATCGCGGTGCGCACGACGATCGCCAGCCTGGACGCCGCGCCGGCCGACGGGCACGACATCTACCTGCGGCTGCACCTGCTGTCCAGCCGGCTCGTCCGGCCGCACGGCTGCAACCTGGACGGCATCTTCGGGCTGCTCGCCAACGTGGCCTGGACCAACTACGGGCCCTGCCCGGTGCCGGGCTTCGAGCAGGCCCGGCTGCGGCTGCGGCAGCGCGGCCCGGTCATCGTGTACGGGGTGGACAAGTTCCCGCGGATGGCCGACTACGTGCTGCCAG
Source organism: uncultured Actinomycetes bacterium (assembly GCA_963829725.1). GTDB lineage: Bacteria > Actinomycetota > Actinomycetes > Streptosporangiales > Streptosporangiaceae > RYN-230. The sequence goes on from CAWHJW010000014.1 coordinate 325,260, forward strand.
CAGGAGTGCGGATCGCGGACGCCGACCGGGTCCGGCTCGGCGCGCACCTGGCCGACGGCACCACCGTGATGCACGAGGGCTTCGTCAACTTCAACGCCGGCACCCTGGGCGCCTCCATGGTGGAAGGCCGCATCTCGGCCGGGGTGGTCGTCGGTGACGGCTCCGACGTCGGCGGCGGGGCGTCCATCATGGGCACGCTGTCCGGCGGCGGCAAGGAGATCGTCTCAGTGGGCGAGCGCTGCCTGATCGGCGCGAACGCCGGGATCGGCATCTCGCTGGGTGACGACTGCGTGGTCGAGGCCGGCCTGTACGTCACCGCCGGCACCAAGATCGCGCTGCCGGACGGGCAGGTGGTCAAGGCCAGGGAACTGTCTGGCCGCCCCGGGCTGCTGTGGCTGCGCGATTCGCAGAGCGGGGCGGTCCGGGTCGTCGCGCGGGCGGGCGGCGGCATCGCGCTGAACACCATCCTGCACGCGAACGCCTGAGCCGGGGGAGTGTGCATCATGCGGCTGGCCACCTGGAACGTCAACTCGGTGCAGGCGCGGCTGCCCCGGCTGCTCGGCTGGCTGGCCGACGTCAAGCCGGACGTGCTGTGCCTGCAGGAGACCAAGGCCCCCGACGCCGGCTTCCCGGTCAAGGAGGTCGGGGAACTCGGCTACGAGGCCGCGCTGCACGGGGGCGGCCGCTGGAACGGGGTGGCCATCCTGTCCCGGGCCGGCCTGGGCGACGTACGGCGTGGTTTCCCGGGCGAGCCGGGCTTCCCCGACCCGGAGGCCCGGGCTATCTCGGCCACCTGCGCGGGCTGCCGGGTGTGGTCGGTGTACGTGCCGAACGGCCGGGCCCTGGACAGCCCGCACCTGGCCTACAAACTGTCCTGGCTGACCGCCCTGCGCGGCGCGCTCGCCGCCGAGCTCGGCGGCGACGGTGGCGGGACCCGGCTCGCCGTGTGCGGGGACTTCAACATCGCCCCCCACGACGACGACGTGTGGGACCCGGCCGCATTCACCGGCTCCACCCATGTCACCCCGGAGGAACGCGCCGCCCTGGCCGCCCTGCTGGACCTCGGGCTCACCGACGTCCCGGCCCGGGCGCTCAAGGGCCAGCCCTTCACCTACTGGGACTACCGGGCGGGCATGTTCCACAAGGGCATGGGCATGCGCATCGACCTGGTCCTGGCCAGCGCGCCGCTGGCCGGCGCGGTCACCGACGCGTACATAGACCGGGAGGCGCGCAAGGGCACCGGCCCGTCCGACCACGCCCCCATCGTGGTCGACCTGGAGCTGCCTGCTCTCTAGCGGCGTCACGCCTGCGGTCCCGCCGGCCCGGCCCCCCCGCTTATCCTCAGCGTTCATGGTTGCCCTTGCCTGGTTCCGCCGTGACCTGCGGGTGCACGACCACCCGGCGCTGTGCGCGGCGCTGGCGGCGCACGAGCAGGTCGTGCCGGTGTTCTGCCTGGACGACCGGCTGCTGCACGGCCGGCACGCGTCCGGGTCCCGCACCGCCTTCCTGCTGGAGTGCCTGGCCGATCTCGACGGGCAGCTGGCCGAGCGCGGCGGGCGGCTGGTCATCAGGCACGGGCCGCCTGAGCGGGAACTGCCCGCGCTGGCCGCCGAGACCGGGGCCAGCGAAGTGCACCTGACCAGCGACCCAGGTCCCTACGAGGCCATCCGGGGGCGCCGGGTTCGGGCGGCCCTGGAACAGGCTGGCGTCACTGGGCGCGCCCATCCCGGGGTCAGCGTCGTGGATGACGTGCGCGGCATCCTGACCGGGCAGGGCCGCCCCTACACGGTGTTCACGCCGTTCTACCGGAACTGGTCCGGGGTCTGGCGGCGTCCCGTGCTGGATGCGCCCAAACGGATCGCGATACCCGCCGAGACCAGGCATGGGCGGGTGCCGTCGCTGGCCAGCCTGGGGCTGCGGCAGGAAGTGGCCGAGCCCGCCCCGGGCGGGGAGAGCGCCGGGCTGGCCCGGCTGGCCGGGTTCTCCGGCGGCGCGGTGCGCGATTACGACTCCGGCCGGGACCAGGCCGGCGCGGATGCCTCGTCCCGGCTGTCCCCGTACCTGCGCTTCGGCTGCCTGTCGCCACGTGCCGTGGAGGAGGCCCTGCCGCCGGGCCGGGGCGCCGAGGCGTTCCGCCGCCAGCTGTGCTGGCGCGACTTCTACCAGCATGTGCTGGCGCACCACCCGGACAATGCGCGGCAGGAGTTCCAGCCGCGCTACCGCGGCACGCTGGCCTGGCCCGGCGACGACGCGGCATTCACCGCCTGGACCGAGGGCAGCACCGGGTTCCCGCTGGTGGACGCGGGCATGCGCCAGCTGCGCCGGGAGGGCTGGATGCACAACCGGGTGCGGTTGCTGGCTGGCTCGTTCCTCACCAAGGACCTCGGCATCGACTGGCGGCGCGGCGAGGCCTGGTTCATGCGCCTGCTGCTCGACGGCGACCAGGCCAGTAACAACGGCAACTGGCAGTGGATCGCCTCGGTCGGCGTCAACCCGCAGCCCGCGTTCCGCCGGATCTACAACCCGGCCCTCCAGCAGGAACGGTCCGACCCGGACGGCCGGTATGTCCGGAGATACCTGCCCGCGCTGGCCCGGGTGCCGGACCAGTACCTGGCTGAGCCGTGGCGGATGCCGGCCGAGGAGCAGGAGCGGACGGGCTGCCGGATCGGGACGGATTACCCGGGCCCGATCGTGGATCACAAGGAGGCGCGGCAGGCCGCGCTGGACCGCTACCGGGTGGCGGCGGCCGGGTCCTAGGGTGGCGGCTACCCGGCCATCGCGGTTACCGGGCCATCACCAGCAGGTAGCCCAGGGCAACGCCCATGGCGATGTTGCAGCAGGCGGCGAGCCGCGGGGAGAGGGGCGGCCGGGGCGCAGTGGCCGGGGCGGCGGCCGGAAGGGCAGCAGACCGCCAGTCCCGGACCGGCGCGAGGGCGGGCAGTCGGTCGGCGGCCCACAGCACGTAACCGGCCATGAACTGGGCCGCCGCGATGGCCAGCAGCGGAAAGCGGGTCCCGGCACCGCCCATCGCGGCCCCCGGCGCGCTGCCCGCCGCGGGGCCGGCTGCCAGCAGCATGTAGACCATGGTGCCGGACATGATCAGGTGGGGCAGGTGGTGGCCGCCGGCGGCCCGGGACGGCGGGCCAGCCACCAGGCCAGCCCGGCCCGCCAGGCGAACCAGCCGGCCGCCGCCGCGAACACCACGGCCCAGATGCCGGTGCGCAGCCCGGCGGGGCGCAGGCCGATCCGGGGCACCAGCATGCCTGCCATGGCCACGCCCATCAGCACGTGCACCAGGTCCACGTCGCGCTCGGCCGGCCGCCGCTGGACCCGGGCGGCGACCAGGCGGCCGGCGCAGTAACCCGCGGTGAGGAGCATCAGCCCGGCGAAGCCGTCGGCCAGCCAGGACGGGCCGGTCATGCCGCCGCCCGCTGCGCCGCGGCGGCCGCCCTGCGAGCGCCGGCGCCATGAGCCGCGGCGGCCCGTTGCGCCGCGCCTGCCCCGCCGGCTACGCAATCGCTCATCGGGCGGCTCCTCGTCGTCCGGGTGGCCGCAGCCGCGGCATCCCGGGCTGGCGCGATGAACACGAGAGTAGATCGGCTGTCATTCACCCGGCAAGCCTCATTGCCGGTGGCCCGGCGCTAGTGCCCCTCGTTCACCTGCGCGGACGGCGTGACAGCGGAAGCGCCTGTCCATTCCGGTAAACCCGGCGGGTATCCGATGTCTCCCGTGCGGGCCGCCGGAAAGCCCGCCACAAAGTGTTGGCATCGGCCGCCGGCGTGCTCCTACCTGTGACGGCGCGACCAGGCGCCGCCAGGAGGGAGGAAGCCGCCATGGACTCACCGACCCGGGTCTCCGGGGTGGCGGTCAGCGTGCTCGTCGCGGCGACCGGGAGCGTCCTGCTCCTGCTGCCCGGGCATGCCCGGCCGCGGCCCGCCCCGGGGACGGGCGGGAAAACGTCACCGTGCCGCTGCTGTTCCGGCCCGGCCTCAGCGTGAGCCGGGCCCCCGGCTCGCTGGCGGCCGGGCACAGCGTCCGGATCACGGTGTCCGCCGTAGACGCCCTGCTGGCCGGAGCGGCCGTGGACGTGGCCCCGGGCGGCTGGGCCGTCCCGGTATCGATCCAGGTGGCGGGGTGATCCGGCCAGGCGTCCATCGAGCCTGGTGGCCGGGCGATCCTGCAGACTTCATCCGAAAAACGCCGAGAGGTCATAGCGTGGGGCATGTGCATGACGGGGAGATAGTTGCGGGCATTGTCGCGGGTGAGCCCGCCGCCCTGGTAGCGGCCTACGACCGCTACGCGGAGTCTCTGTACGCGTACTGCCAGTCACAGCTGCATGACCCGGTGGTGGCGGCCGACGCGGTCAAGGCCACGTTCATCATCGCTGCGGCCAAGCTGGGCAGGCTGCGGGACCGGTCCCGGCTGGGCCCCTGGCTGTACACGGTAGCCCGGAACGAGTGCCGCCGCCAGCTGCCGGGGCGGGATGTGGTCCGGGCCGCCGGGGACCCGGTGGTCGGCGAGGAGACCGTCAACTTTGGCACCGCCCTGCAGCAGGCGGAAGACCGCGAGCTGGTCTTGTCGGCGCTGGCCGGGCTGAGTGCTGCCGACCAGGAGATCGTCGAGCTGAGCCTGCGGCATGGCCTGCACGGCCGCGACCTCGCTGACGTGCTGGGCGTGCCGGCTGGCGGCGCCGGGGCGCTGGAGTCCGCTGCCCGGCTGCGGTTCGAGACGGCGCTCGGCGCGCTGCTGATGGCCCGGACCGGGGAGGGCTCCTGCCCGCAGCTGTCCGAGATCCTGCGCGGCTGGGACCAGGAGCTGACCGAGAAGGTCGGCCATCAGGTGCGGCAGCACATCGGCTCGTGTCCCATCTGCCAGCCGGCCCAGCGGTACCAGGTCAACCCGGTCTCCATGCTCCAGGTGCTGCCCGTCTCCCACCTGCCCGCCGGGCTGCGTTACGAGATAGTCCAGCTGCTCACCGATCAGTCACCGGACGCCTCCGAGTACTGCGTGGCGGTGGCCAGCCGGGCGGAAGCGTTCAACCGCGCGGGCTTCCCGGTCGCGATCGATCCGCCGGTGGTGCGGTCCTCCCGGGCCCGCCTACTCCCGGTGGCCGCCGGGCTGGCCGTCGGAGTGCTGGTCCTCGGCGGCGGAGTGGCCCTGGCCGCTCGTGAAATGCATCACTCCGCCGGGCCGCCCACGCCGGTCGGGACCTCAGCGGTCCCGTCCACCCACCCCGGACCGACCGTGAGCAAGTCGGGGCCAGCGCACGCCAGGCACGCCAAGGCGAAGTCCCAGGCCGGCAACCCGGGCGCCCCGGTGATCCCGGTCACCTCGGCCCCCGTCACCCAGCGGGCGAGCACGCACGCCACGACGCCCCCGGCGCATCCGACCTCAGCCAAGCCCACGAAGTCCAAGCACACCACCCCGCCCTCGTCGCCGCCGGCGTCAAGCACGCCGCCGTCCTCGCCAACGCCGACGGCGACGCCGACATCGACGGCGACGGCGGCCAGTGCTTCAAATACGGGCGTGCTGGGCTCAATTGTCCACCTGCTGGCCGAGCTGTAGTCGTCAGCCGGCCCGACGGATGGCCGGCGGGCGGGCGGGCCGTAGCCCGCCGCGGCGGGCTACGGCGCGGCCGGGACGCCCGCCTCGGCCCGGAGCTGGCCGGCCGCCGCGCGCAGCGCGCCCAGCTTGCCGAACGCGGACTCGCGGGGCAGGTACTTCATCCCGCAGTCCGGCGCCAGGACAAGCCGCTCCGCGGGGACGTAGGGCAGCGCCCGCCGGACCCGCGCGGCGACCTGGTCCGGCGTCTCCACCGTCTCGTCCCCCAGGTTCAGCACGCCCAGGATGATCGTCTTGCCGACCAGGTGAGACAGCACCGAGCAGTCCAGCCCCGACTGGGCCGTCTCGATGGACACCTGGTCGCAGGCGCAGTCCGCGAGTTCCGGCAGGAACGAGTAGCCGGAGGGCCGGTCGTGGATGATCGCCGCGTACCCGAAGCACAGGTGCACCGCGGTCGTGCCGGTGATGCCGTCCAGGGCCCGGTTGATCACCCGGATCCCGTACTTCCGGGCCTCCGCTGAGCGGGCCTGCAGGTAGGGCTCGTCCAGCTGGACGATGTCCGCGCCCGCCGCGAACAGGTCCGCGACCTCCTCGTTGACCGCCTCCGCGTAGCCGAGGGCGAGGTCGGAGGTGCTGCCGTAGTAGTCGTTCTGGGCCTGCTGGGCCATGGTGAACGGGCCCGGCACGGTGATCTTGATGGTCCGGTCCGTGCTGGCCCGGAGGAACGCCACGTCGGCCACCTCGACCGGCAGGCGGCGGCGGATCGGCCCGGTGATCCGGGGCACCGGGTTGGGGTGGCCGCTGCGGTCCAGCGCGGTGCCCGGGTTGTCGATGTCCACGCCGTCCAGCGCGGTGGCGAACCGGTTCGAGTAGCTCTCCCGGCGCATCTCGCCGTCGGTGATGATGTCCAGCCCGGCCCGTTCCTGGGCGCGGATGGCCAGTTCGGTGGCGTCATCCTGGGCCTGCCCCAGGTACTCCGGGGCGACCCGCCACAATTCAGTGGCGCGGACCCGGGGCGGGAACCGGTGCCGCAGCCGGTCCCGGTCGATCAGCCAGTCCGGCTGCGCGTAGCTGCCGACGAGTGAGGTGGGAAAGAGCATGGCCCCCACAATGGCAGATGCCCGCCCGCCGGCCGAGTCCCGCCGGCCGAGTCCCGCCGGCCCGGTCCCGCCGGCCCGGTCCCGTCCCGGCCAGCGCCGTTCAGCCGCGGCCGGCGACCTCGGTGCGGACGGCCCGCGTGGTCACGCTGAGCGGGCCGAGCCCGGACAGCGCCGCGGTCACCTGGCCGGCCAGGCCGGGCGGCGCCGCGGTGGAGGAGGCCAGCCCGATCGCGGACGTGCCGGCCACCCAGTCCGGCAGGATGTCGGTGACGTCGCCGATGACATGGGCCTTGGCGTGACTGGCCCGGGCCAGCGCGGCCAGGTGCCGGGTATCCGGGTCGTCCTCGGTGCCCAGCACCAGCACCATGTCCGCCGAGCCCGCCACGGTGCGCACGGTCTCGGCGCGGTCCGAGGCCGCGTAACAGTACCCGTCCGGGTCGGGGCCGCGCAACGCCGGGAACCGGGAACGCAACGCCGTGATGGCCGCCGTGACCTCCTCCACTTCGATCCCGGGCGCCAGCACGTAGGAGACCCGCCGCGGATCGGTCACCTGGACCGCGCCGGCCCCGGCCCGGGTCTCGGCCAGGATGGCCTGCCCGGGCGCCTGGGCCATCAGGCCGGGCAGCACGGCCAGGCCGCCGGTGCCGATGAGCACCACCTGGTCGCCGCGCTCGGCGAACCGGCGGCACTCCGCCTGCATCCCGGCTACCAGGGGGCAGGTCGCGTCGATGACCGCCAGCCCGCGCTCCGCCGCCTCGGCGTGCACCTGCGGCGTGGCACCGTGGGCGGGGATCAGGACCGTCGCGCCGTTCGGGATATCAGACAGTGAGCTGATGAAGACGGCCCCGTCCCTCTCCAGGTCCGCGCAGGCGGACGGGGCGGCCATCAACTGGCCGCAGATGTGCACCGGGCCGCGCGCCGCCGCCTGCCGGGCCTGCTCCAGGGCGTGCCGCGCCCCGGGGCACCACGGGCTGACCGCGCCCAGCAGCCGCCTGCTGCCGGTGACCGCGGCCCAGTCCGCGACCGCGCCGCGGGCCGCGGCGACGGCCAGGCCGTCCACGCTGTCCGCGGCGGCGCCGAGGGCGGTGGCGGTGCCGTCGGCGTGCAGGGTCGTGGTGACGAACAGCGCCGCGCCGTCATCGGCCTGGGACGCGTCGCCGACCTGCGGGACGTCGCCGTACCGGACGGTGATCCCGCGGCGCTGCAGCAGGCCGCCGATCAGCGGGGCGGCCGGGCAGGGCAGCAGGCCGCGCGCCGGGTCACCGATCCCGGTGGCCACGAGCACCTCACCGCGCCGCACCACGGTCCCCGGGGCCAGGCAGGCGCGGACGGTCGATCGGCTCATGGCTGCCCGTCCCCCCGTGTGCTCGCCAGCGCGCTGCGGCTGGCCCGCCGCGCCATCTCGCGGGCCAGTCTACTGATTAGTGACGGAAAGGTCTGGTGTGGCGACGCGGCGTGGCGAGGTGCGGTGCGGGGCGACCCAGATGACCCTTCTTCTTACTATCCCCATCGGGATTATGTATTTTCGTAGCCGGGGGGGATGAGCCGTCCCCGGACGGGTCGTTCTGATACAGAAGAGGGTGTTATGCCGTATAGCCGGCCTGTCACGCAGAGCTGGGTTACTCAGGGAGGACTGGTGCCATGACCACGACAGACGAACTGCTGGCGAACAACGACCGGTACGCGGAGAGCTTCGGGGAGGGCCTGCCGCTCCCGCCCGCGCGGCACCTCGCGGTGGTCGCCTGCATGGACGCCCGGATGAACGTCTACGCCATCCTCGGCCTGCAGGAGGGTGACGCGCACGTCATCCGGAACGCGGGCGGGGTGATCACCGACGATGAGATCCGCTCGCTGACCATCAGCCAGCGGCTGCTGGGCACCAACGAGATCATCCTCATCCATCACACCGACTGCGGCATGCTCACCTTCACCGACGACGACTTCAAGGCCAGCATCCAGGCCGACACCGGGATCAAGCCGCAGTGGGCGGCCGAGGCGTTCGGAGACCTCGACGAGGACGTCCACCAGTCCATCAACCGGATCAAGGCCAGCCCGTTCATCCCGCACAAGGACTCGGTGCGCGGGTTCGTCTTCGACGTGGCCACCGGGAAGCTGCGCGAGGTCAGCTGACCAGCTCAGCCGGGCAGCAGGGTCAGGAGTCGGCGGAGTCGGCCCGGCCCTGCTGCTCGGCGAGGAACCGCTCGAACTCCGCGCCCAGCTCCTCCGCCGTCGGCATCGGCTGGGATCCCTCGGCGAGCAGGCTCTCGCTCTGGCCCGCCCCCTCGGCGAACGCGTCGTACTGCCGCTCCAGGGCCTGCACGACTTCCATGATCTCCTCGGAGCCTGAGACCTGCCGCGCGATCTCCTCGTCCGTCTCACGGGACGCGGCACGCAGCGCCTCGTCCGGCAGCTGCAGCCCGCTGGCCCGGGTCACCGAGTCGAGCAGGGTCATCGCCGCGGCCGGGTAGGCCGCCTGGGCCAGGTAGTGCGGGACGTGCACCGCGAACCCGACGGCGGCCCGGTCCTCCTCGCCGAGGCGCATCTCCAGCAGCGCCGCCACGCTGCCCGGCACCTGCAGCTTGTCCACCAGCGCCGGGTAGCCCGTGGTGAGCCCCGGGGTGGTCGCGTGCGCGGTCACGCCGAGCGGGCGGGTGTGCGGCGCGCCCATCGGGATGCCGTGGAACCCGATCACCATCCGCACGCCCATCCGGGCGGCCACGTCCCGCACCGCCTGAGTGAAGGCCGCCCACTCCACGTCCGGTTCCGGCCCGGTCAGCAGCAGGAACTGGCTGCCCGCGGTGTCCTTGAGCAGGTGGATGGCGAGCTCGGGAGCCTCGTAGGACTCCCAGTGGTCCCGGGCGAAGACCATCGGCGGCCGCCGTGACCGGTAGTCGATCAGAGCGTCCACGTCGAACGTGACGATCTGCTCATGATCTCCGGTGGCCAGCAGATGCGCCGCCAGCAGCTTGCCCGCCGCTCCCGCGTCGATGAAGCCGTCGAGGTAGTGCAGCATCACGACGCCGTCCAGCGCCGGCGCGTCGGGGCTCACCTCGTAGAGGTCTCCCGGATCTCGCACCTCGATCACAGTCCTTCCAGGGTGTCGCCTGCCCGCTACTGGTTACCAACCCCGGACGCCTGGTCATCCATCCCGGATATGCGATCCTTGTGCCCCACGGTACCGTGCCAGCCGGGGGGCGACCCCCCGGGCATCGGGTGTTAGCCCGTGACTAGTACGCCTCCGCGGACCCGGTGACCTGGAGCTTGCGCTGGGCCCGCTGGTAGAACGTGGTGCGGCCGAGGCGGACCACCTGCGCAGCCCCGGGCACCGTGACCACGTCGACCCGGTCGCCGGGGCGTACCTGCCCGACGACGATGCCGTCCGCCTCCACCGCCAGTTCCCCGCTGGTCGGCAGCACCGTCAGGGACAGCTTCTCACTAGCCGACAGGAACAGCGCCCGGTTGAACGACGAATGCGGCGCGACCGGGGTAACCAGCAGCCCCTCCGCATTCGGCGAGACGATGGGGCCGCCCGCGGAGAAGTTGTAGGCGGTGGACCCGGTGGGCGTGGCCACGATCACCGCGTCCGCGGCGTAGCGGATGAACGCATGCGACTCGACGGTGAGCTCGAGCACGGCGGAGCTGCCGTGCCCGGGGATGCGGGCCAGGTCCACGTCGTTGAACGCGATCGTCTGCTGCCCGCGGAACGAGGCCTGCACCCCGGACCGGGCCTCCACGGTGAACCGATGCTCGTCGATGGCGCACAGCGCCTCACCCAGCTCGGGCGGGTCCACCTCGGCGAGGAACCCGAGGCGGCCCACGTTCACCCCGAGCACCGGCGTCTTAGTGCCGCAGGAGAGCCGCATCGCGCGCAGCATGGTGCCGTCCCCGCCCAGGCTGACCAGCAGGTCGGCGCGCCGGGACAGGTCCGCCGGGCCGACCGGCGCGGTCGGCCCCGGTATCCGCTCGCGTTCGGAGTCCAGCGCCAGCACCGTCACCGAGCGGTCCCGCGCCCACCTCAGCAGCGTCTGCATGGCCGGCGCGCAGTCCCGGCCCGGGTGCAGCACCAGGCCGACCGTCTTGACCAGACCCATGTGCCGCCTCCTCATGCCGTGATGAGCGCGCGGGCCCGGGCGGACCGGACCGCCTCGGACAGCGCGTCGATGTCGTAGGCGCCATAGTGCCGCCTGCCGTTGATGAAGAACGTCGGCGTGCCGGACACGCCGGACAGGTCCGCGGAGTCCACATCCTCGGCCACCCGGGCGGCGCCCGCGTGGCTCCGCAGGTCCGTGGTGAACCGGTCGGTGTCCAGGCCCAGCTCGGTCGCGTACCGGATCAGGTCGCGCGCGGTCAGCGCGCCCTGGTGCTCCATCAGAACATCATGCATATTCCAGAACGCCCCCTGCCGGGCCGCTGCCTCCGCGCCCTCCGCGGCCAGCTGGGCGTGCGAGTGGACGTCGGTCAGCGGCAGGTGCCGGAACACGTAGCGGACGTCGCCGGTCTCGGCCAGCAGTTCCCGGACCACTGGTTCGGCCAGGCCGCAGTACGGGCACTCGAAGTCGCCGTACTCGACCATGGTGACCGGTGCCTTCTTCGGCCCGCGGATGTGGTCCCGGCGCGGGTCCACCGGTACCACCAGGTCGGTGACCAGCGTCGAGGTGCCGAGCAGCGCGCGGATCTTCAGCCGCTTGGGCAACAGCGCGGTAACCCGGAAAACCAGCCAGGTGACCGCGGAGGCGCACAGCGCCGCGGACAGGATGCCCAGCTTGGCCTCGGCCAGCAGCGTGCCACCGAAGGCCAGGGACGCGATGAGCAGCGAGACGGTGAAGCCGATCCCGGCGATCGTGCCGGCGCCCAGCACGGCCGCCCAGCCGACCGGCGGCCGGATCCGGCCCCGGGTGACGGTGGCGACCAGCCACGCCGTCCCGGTCGTGCCGAGCGGCTTGCCGACCACGTAGCCGATCAGGATGCCCAGGGTGACCGGGGAGGTGAAGGCGTGCCCGAGCACGCTGGCGCTGACCGCCACGCCCGCGTTGGCCAGCGCGAACAGCGGCACGATCAGGTAGCTGCTCCACGGGTGGTATAGCTGCTCCAGCCGCTCGTTGGGGGAGATCGCGGTGCGCACGCCCTCCCGCGCGGCGCTGGCCAGCTCCGGGGTGGGCTGCTCGCGGAACAGCCGGAACAGGTCGCTGGCCCGCTCCAGGTCGCTGCGGGCCGGCGGGGAGGCGTAGCTGAGCAGGCCCATCACCAGGCCCACGACGACCGGGTCCACCCCGGAGGAGAAGAACGCGATCCAGGCGGCCACGCCGAGCAGCAGGTACGCGGCGCCGAACCGGACGTGCAGCGCCCGGATGACGCCCGCGGCGAGCAGGATGCCGGTCCCGGCCAGCAGCGGGATCAGCCGCAGCTGCCCCGAGTAGACGAACGCGATGATCACGAGGGCCACCAGGTCGTCCACCACTGAGAAGGTGAGCAGGTAGGTGCGCACCCGGTCGGGCAGCCTGCGGCCGACGAGGGCCAGCATGCCGAGCGCGAAGGCGCTGTCGGTGGACATCGCGGTGCCCCAGCCGTGCGCGCCGGGGCCGCTGGCGTTCAAGGCCAGGTAGAGGCCGACCGGCACGATCATCCCGCCCAGGCCGGCCAGCACCGGCAGCGCGACGCGGTCCCGCTCGCGCAGTTCGCCCATGTCGAACTCGCGGCGTGCCTCCAGCCCCATGACCAGGAAGAAGAAGGTCATCAGCCCGGAGTTCAGCCAGCCGCGCAGGCTGTCGGACAGCCCGGTGCCGCCGATCCGCACCGACATCGTGGTGCCCCACACCGAGTCGTAGCCGGCGGTGTTGATGTTCACCCAGATCAGCGCGGCCACGGTGGCCGCCAGCAGGACCGCCGCGCTGCCGGTCTCGGTGCGCAGGAAACGGCGCAGCGGAGTTTCCAGGTTCCGGGCCCAGGCCGTCCGCCCGGATAGCAGCGAGGTCGGCGAGGCGGATTCGGTCATGCCCGGATTCTCCCTGCTTTAGCCCGGCACGATCGGGTTCTCGTCCTCGTCCTCGATGTGCACGGCCGCTTCCTCCGCGCCCGCCGCGCCGCCGTCGATGCCGACGTCCCGGGCGACCAGGTCGGCGCCGAGCACGGAATGCGCGCCCTCATCCTCGGCGACCAGGCGGCCCGCCCGCGGCTGCGCCTCGTCGTAGGGTTCCGGCCCCTCGGCCAGCAGCGGCCTCGGGGTCCGCCTCAGCCTCCGCGTACGGGTCAGGATCCGGCACTTCCTCGGCCAGCAACTGGTCCAGGGACTCACCCGCGCGTTCCTCGGCCAGGGTGGTGCCGAAACGCTGCCCGGCCGACCAGCGGTCGGCCGGGATGATCCCGGCCTCCAGCGCGTCGTCGCCGGGGTTCCCGTCCAGTGCGTCTTCCGGGTCCAGGACGCCGTCATCCTCGGCCTCGTTGTCCTCCAGGCCGTCTGTCCCAGGCTCGAAGTCGGCCGCGGCGAAGTCGGCTGCGCCATAGCTCTCGTCATCGGGCATAGCGCCAGGCTAGCGAACAAGATCCCGCGCCCGGACCCGGGCGGCCGCTGCTGTCCCGGTGGCGGCCTGCCATGTGCGTGGGCCTGCCACGGGCACGGGCCTGTCACGTGCCTGCCTGGATCAGCCCTGGTGCGCGGTCTTGTACGCCTCCCACCGGCCGACCATCGCGGGCAGTTCGGCGCTGACGAAGTCGAAGTACAGCGCGGATTCGGCCAGCCGCGCCCCCGCGGGCGTGTCCGGGCCGAGCGCCTCGGAACCCTCCCGCATGGCCTGGGCCCAGCGCAGCATGACCCGGTCCCGGATCCGCATCACGTCGTGCCAGACGTTGTCCGGCATGCGGTAGACATGCTGCCGCGAGCCGGGCACGCTCTCCCGGCTGATCAGCTCGACCTGGGCCAGGTAGCGCACGCCCCCGGACACGGCCGCCGGGCTGACCCGCAGGGTGCTGGCGATCTCGGCGGCGGTGAGCCGGCTGCTGTCGGTGGCCATCAGCGCCGCGAAGATCCGGGCGGGCATCCGCGGGATGCCCGCCGCGGTGAGCACGCCGGCGAACCGCTCGATGAACGCGTGCACGGCCGCGTCATCCCGGGTCGGCCCGTCCCGGTCCGCCCGCCCGTTCCCGCCGAGCCCGCCCGCTGTCTGTCCCGCCTCTGCTGTCGCTCGCCCCTTCATCCTCGTAGTTTACGCGATACATAACTTTCATAATTTTGTGAATTTGGGTGTTAGGCTGGCGGGTATGACGGCGGTTATCGAGGTAGCCGGGCTGCGGAAGTCGTTCGGCCGGACGCAGGCGCTGGACGGGCTGGACCTGACGGTGGCCCCCGGTGAGGTGCACGGCTTCCTCGGGCCGAACGGATCGGGCAAGACCACGACGATCCGGATCCTGCTCGGGCTGATCCGGGCCGATGCGGGAGTCGCCCGGCTGCTCGGCGGGGATCCCTGGCACGAGGCGACCACGCTGCACCGCCGGCTGGCGTACGTGCCCGGTGACGTCACCCTGTGGCCGAGCCTGACCGGCGGGGAAGTCATCGACCTGCTCGCCCGGCTGCGGGGTGGCCTCGATGAGAAGCGCAAAGCCGTCCTGCTGGAGAAATTCGAGCTGGATCCCACGAAGAAGAGCCGCGCCTACTCCAAGGGCAACCGGCAGAAGGTCGCGCTGATCGCGTCCCTGTCCGCCGGGGCTGAGCTGCTCATCCTGGACGAGCCCACGTCCGGGCTCGATCCGCTGATGGAGGCCGCGTTCCGTGAGTGCGTGGAGGAGGAGCGGCGGGCCGGCCGCACCGTGCTGCTGTCCAGCCACATCCTGTCCGAGGTGGAGGCGCTCTGCGACCGGGTGACGATCATCCGGGCGGGCCGCACGGTGGATTCCGGTGCCCTGGCCGACCTGCGCCACCTGGCCCGCACCTCGGTGCGCGCCGAGCTGGCCCGGCCGCCGGACGGGCTCGCCGGGCTGCCCGGCCTGCATGACCTGGACATCACCGGGACCCGGCTGAGCTGCCAGGTGGACAACAGCGCGCTGGATGAGCTGCTCAGGCGGCTGACCGAGGCCGGCGTGCGCAGCCTGGTCAGCCAGCCGCCCACGCTGGAGGAACTGTTCCTGCGGCACTACAGGGACGCGCGATGAGCACGCTGGGGCTGCGCGGCGGGGCCGGTCGGGGCAGGCCATCCTGGCTGGCGGGCACACCCGCGCTGGCCGTGCTCGCCGTGCGCCGGGATCGCATCTTCCTGGCCATCTGGCTCTACGCGCTGGTCGGCAGCCTGGCCGCTACCACCTACAGCTTCCGCGGCCTGTACGAGACGCCGGCGCAGCGGGCCTCGCTGGCGCTGAGCATCCGGGGCAACCCCTCTTTCCTGGCGCTGAGCGGCCCGGTGTACGGGGACTCGCTGGGCTCGCTGATCATCTGGAAGGCCGGGCTGTTCGTCGCGGTGGGCGCCGCGCTGCTGGGCATTTTCGCGGTGGTCAGGCACACCCGCGCGGATGAGGAATCGGGGCGGCTGGAACTGGTCGGCGCCACGGTCGTCGGCCGGTACGCCGCCCTGGTGGCCGAACTGGCCGTGACGGTCACCGCCTGCCTGCTGATCGGCGCGGCGATCGCCGTCATCCAGATGCTGTTCGGGCTGCCTGCGGCTGGCTCGCTGGCGCTGGGTGCGGCGACCGGGCTGGCCGGCTGCATGTTCGCCGCCATCGCCGCGGTGTGCGCGCAGTTGACCGAGAGCGCCCGCACCGCCCGGGGGATGGCCGCCGCGGTGCTCGGCCTGGCGTACCTGCTCCGGGCGGTGGGCGACCCGGCGCCGGGGCTGCGGCGGCTGAGCTGGGTGTCCCCGCTGGGCTGGATCGAGCGTGTCCAGCCGTACGCGGGACCCCGGTGGTGGCTGCTGCTGCTGTGTGCCGCCGCCACCGCGGCGCTGGCGGCGGTGGCGGCGGTGCTGGCCGGCCGCCGGGACCTGGGCGCCGGGCTGATCGCGGCGCGTCCGGGGCCGCCGCGGGCCGCGGGCTGGCTGCGCAGCCCGCTCAGCCTGGCCTGGCGGCTACAGCGCGGCAGCCTGGCCGGCTGGGCGATCGGTTTCGCGGCGGGCGCGGTGGTACTGGGCACCGCGGCCAAGGGCATCGGCTCCACCCTGGACAGCAGCCCGCAGGTCCGGGCGGTGATCGTCCGGCTGGGCGGGCATAGCGGCCTCGTCGACGCCTACCTGGCCATCGAGTTCTCGCTGCTCGGCGTGGTCGCCGCGGCGTACGGGGTGTCTGCCGCGCTCCGGCTGCGCAGCGACGAGGCTGAGCAGCGGGCCGAAGTCATGCTGGCCGGCCCGGTCGGCCGGATCCGCTGGGCGGCGGCCCAGGCGCTGATGGCGGCGGGCGGCATCGTGGTGCTGATGGCCGTGGCTGGGCTGGCCAGCGGGCTGGGGTACGGGCTGCGCACCGGACACCTGGGCAGCGAGCTGTCCCGGCAGCTGGCCGCGGGGCTGGCCCAGGTTCCCGCCGCGTGGGTGCTGGCCGGGCTGGTGGTGGCCGTGTTCGGCCTGGCGCCACTGCTGGCGATACCGGCCGGCTGGACCGCGCTGGCGGTGGCCGCGCTGCTCGCCCTGCTCGGGCCCTCGCTGCGGCTGCCGCAGTGGCTGCTGGACCTCACCCCGTTCACCCACGTGCCCAGGCTGCCCGGCGGGGACTTCTCGGCCGTGCCGCTGGCCTGGCTGGCGGTCGTGGCGGCCGGGCTGACCACAGCGGGGCTGGCCGCTTTCCACCGGCGCGACCTGACCTAGCCACGGACCCGGAGCTGGACGCCGTGGCCAGCGGCTGATCAGGCTCAGTCGGCGGCTAGGTCGCGCTGATACCAGGTGCCTGGCTTACCGCCGAGGCCGGCCGGGTCGGCCGGGCCAACGGGGACGAACCCGGCCTTGGTCAGCACCTTCTGGGACGCGGCATTCTCGCGGGCGGTGGCCGCCTTGAGGGTGCGCAGCCCGTGCCGCGCCGCCGCCAGCCGGCACAGCTCCCGGACGGTCGCGGTCGCCACGCCGCGGCCGGCCACGTGCTGGGCGACCCGGTAGCCGAGCTCGGCCGTGCCGTCCTCGAAGTCGTACAGGTTGAACCGGCCCAGGACCGAGCCATCCTCGGCGACGAGCACGTAGCAGGCGCAGATGCCGGCCCCCTGCTCAGCCAGCAAGACGCTGTGCCGGTCGGTGAACTGGTCGAAGAAGTCGTCGCCGCGGTCGGAGACCGAGGCAGCGAAGTAGGCACGGTTCGCCAGCTCGAAGGCCAGGACCGCCGGGGCGTGGCCAGCATGCAGCCGCTGCAGCTCGGGCACGGCCCGACCCTACCCGGATGGTGCGCTGAGGCCACCTGAGTTCCCGCCGGCCCAGGCTGGCTTGGCCCTGAGCGACGTTACCCAGCTAGGGCCCGGAATGGCGGCGGGGCCCCTCCATGTATGAGACGGAGGGGCCCCGCCCGGCCGCCCGCACCGGGCCGCCGGTTACCCGGCTTCCTGGCGCGTCACGGCCACCCGCCGCAGCGGAATTGTATCGGCCGGAAATTGCGCCGGTTTCCCGTTATTTCCGGCCGAACCCGGGTTTCCCCGGCCCGTTCCCGGAGTTTCCCCCGGGAAGCGGATTCCCGCCTGCGCGGTGAAAGAATTTCTACGCCTGCCGGCCGCCTGGGCACAAGAGCCTGCGCCCCTCATTTTCAAGATTTTTGCTGGTCCACAGGGGTGTCCACAGCGGCTCGCCGGTTATCCCCCGGGAAAGCCGGGCGTCCACCACGGTATCCACAATCTAATCCACAGGGCCGGGCGGGAAGGTGGCGGAAGGTGAGCTGTGAATACACCGGGCGGCCCCTACATAGTGGCCGATATCCACAGGGCCGCGCGCTGGACCACCGGGCCGCCCACAGCGTTGTCCACAAGCAGCGGCCCCCCGGGCCCGGCGCTGCGGCCGGGCACTGCGACGGGAGGGCCGTTCGGCGGGAAAGGGATGGCGGGCGGGGGCGGGAAGCCTGGGGCCTGCGACGGCGGCCGGGCCGGGCTCAGCTGGCCGCGGGGTCACCCTTGTTTTTGTTTTCTGGTGCTGGTGCTGGTGCTGGTGCTGGTGCTGGTGCTGGTGCTGGTGCTGGTGCTGGTGTCACTTCGGCCGCCGCGGTGCGCTGTCGCCGTCGGCCGCGGGCCGCCGCGATGCCCAGCGCGATCCCGAGCGCACCGGCCGGGGGCAGGGTGACCAGCGCGGGCAGCTGATACCGCCAGGAGAACTCGAACGCGTCCGAGGCCAGCAGCAGGGCGGCCGCCGCGCCGAAGAATAGCAGGCTGCCCAGGGCCAGCTCGCGCTGCGCGGGGGAGAGGCGGCGCCCTCCGGCAGCGGCCAGCGCGCCGAGCAGCCCGGCCAGCGCGGCCAGCGCCAGCAGCGGGCCCGGCGTGTAGCCGCCGCCGAGCTGGTAACCGCGCAGGAAGCTGGCCAGCGGGCCGGCCACGGCGGCCCGTCCGCCCAGGGAAGGGTCGAGCGCCCGGTCCACGGTGGGGCCGCCGCTGGCCGCGTAATGCAGCCCTAGCATGATCGTCTTGTTGCCGCTGAGGAAGATGGCGGTGCCGTAGGTGGGATAGCTGGTCTGGAACTGCCACCGGGAGATGGGTGTATCTCCGGGGCTGGTCTGACGGCTCACCGCGAACAGCTTGGCCGCGTCGCCCAGGATCCCGCCGGCCACCCGGAACGGCTGCTGGCTGAGGACCGCGTGCTCGAAGTCGCTGACGGCCTTGGCGTGGGACAGGCCGGGCGGCGCGACGTAGGTGTGGTCGGGCGATTCGGCGCTGTGCACCAGGCCGTCCGGGCCGAGCCGCTGCGCCAGCGCGCGCGGCGGGCACAGCGCCCGCTCGTCGCCGGGCAGGTTCAGCGAGCCACAGCTGGCCGAGTAGGCGAGCCGCCCGTAGATGGTGCTGCCCGCCGCGGGCGCCAGCGAGAAGTGCTTGGTGACCACGTACTCGCGCATCGAGAATCCGATGATGGGCAGGGCGAACGCGACGCACAGCGCGGCGCCGTAGGCCAGCTTCCGCCGCCATCCGCCCACCACGATCAGCACGTAGACCAGGGCGGGCAGGATGAGGATCTGGCCGACTTGGGCGACCGGGGCGCTCAGGCCCAGCAGCAGCCCGCCGGCCACGGTCGCCCTCAGCCCGGGCCGCGGCTGCCACAGCAGCGCGGCCAGCCCGGCGACGATGAATGCCTCGAACCACACATCGGGCATGATCGTCTGCTCGATCTGCAGCTCATAGGCGTCAAGCAGCACTGGCGCGGCCGCCAGGGCGGCGAGCCATCGGGGCACCCCCCGGCGCAGCAGCAGCGCGTACAGGGCCATCGCCATGGCCAGGCCGAGCAGGTGCTGGATGACCGCGACAACGGTCAGGTTGCCGGGCAGCAGCAGGGCCTTGAGGATCACGTTGTAGCCCAGCGGGTCGTTGCCGGGCCACGCGCCGAACAGGTACTTCAGGCTGTCGATGTAGAGCAGCGCGGGCTGGTAGGCGATGGTGGCCAGGATCCGCAGCACCAGCCCGGCCAGCAGCAGCACTGACAGCAGCCAGTGCCGGCGCAGCAGGCGGGCCACGCCGCGGCCGCCCGGGCGCGGCCCGGCGGCCGGCCCGGCGGCCTGCCGGGTGGCCTGCCCCGCCACGGGAGCGCCCGAGCGCCGTGCGGTCGCTGGCATTCGCATGACGGTCTTCCCGGTGAGTGAGGGCGGGGCGTGGCAGGGCTAGGGCTGGTGTCGCGCAGGGAACGGCGGCGGGCCTCCGCTAAGGGTACGGTCGCTGGACGGGGCATAGGCCGCCGCCCCGCAGACGACGGACCGCAGCCTGCGGCCGGAAGCCCTGGCTCCGCGGGCCGGTCAGGCCGCCGCGGGAGCCAGCGCCGTCGCCCGGATGCCGCCGCCCGGATGCCGCCGCCCGGCATAACGGAGGCGGGCGCCGCGTTCCTGCCGCAGAAGCTTAGTTGTATTTTCGCAAGTACTGATGGATTGCCACCCCGAGGGAGCCGTGACCCCGCCGAGCCGCCGCCGCAGGCAGCTGATCCTGGTCATCTGCTGCATGAGCCTGGTTATCGTCGGCCTGGACAACACGATCGTCAACGTCGCGCTGCCGTCCATCCAGCGCGACCTGCACGCCTCGGTATCCGGCCTGCAGTGGGTGGTGGACGCCTACACGCTGGTGCTGGCCAGCTTCCTGGTGCTGGCGGGGTCAACCGCGGACCGGCTGGGGCGGCGCAGCACCTTCCAGGCCGGCCTGGCCACCTTCACCGTCGCCTCGCTGCTGTGCAGTCTCGCGCCCAGCCTGGGCGCTCTGGTGGCGTTCCGCATGCTGCAGGCGGTGGGCGGGTCGATGCTCAACCCGGTGGCCATGTCCATCATCGTGAATACTTTCACCGACCGGGCCGAGCGGGCCCGGGCCATCGGGATCTGGGGCGCGGCCGTCGGGGTCAGCCTGGCGCTCGGGCCGGTGGTCGGCGGGCTGCTGATCGCCTCGGTCGGCTGGCGCGGGATCTTCTGGGTGAACATCCCGGTCGGGGTGGCCGCCATCGCGCTGACCGCGCTGTTCGTGCCGGAGTCGAAGGCGCCGCACCCGCGGCGGCTGGACCCGGTAGGCCAGGTGCTGGTCATCACCATCCTGGCCTCGCTGGTGTACGGGATCATCGAGGGACCGCAGAAGGGCTGGGGGTCCGCCGAGATCATCGGCTGCTTCTGCCTGTCCGCGGCCGCGCTCGCCGCGCTGCTGTACGTCGAGCCACGGCGCACGGAACCGCTGCTGGACTTGCGGTTCTTCCGCAGTGCCCCGTTCTCCGGGGCCACGGTCATCGCGGTCAGCGCGTTCGCCGCGCTCGGCGGGTTCCTGTTCCTGAACACGCTGTACCTGCAGGACGTCCGCGGCTACTCGGCGCTGCACGCCGGGCTGCTCACCCTGCCGCTGGCCGCGGTCACCGTGATCTTCTCGCCGCTGTCCGGGCGGATGGTCAGCCGGCGGGGTCCCCGGCGGCCGCTGATCGCGGCCGGCATCTGCATGACGCTGGCTGCGCTCATGCTGACCAGGCTGACTGCTGTCACGCCCACCCTGTGGCTGCTCGTCTCTTACCTGATCTTCGGGATCGGCTTCGGGCTGGTGAACGCGCCGATCACCAACACCGCGGTGTCCGGCATGCCGCGCACCCAGGCCGGGGTCGCGGCCGCCATCGCGTCCACCAGTCGCCAGGTGGGCCAGTCCCTCGGGGTGGCCGTGGTGGGATCCGCGGTGACCTCGGTGATGGCCGGGCCGCTGCGCACCGGCTTCGCCGCCGCCAGCCACCTGGGCTGGTGGATCATCACCGGCTGCGGCCTGATGGTCCTGACCGTCGGCCTGCTCACCACGGGCCCGTGGGCGCGGCAGACGGCCGCCCGGACCGCCAGCCGGCTCATGGCCGAGGACGAGCCGGTCCCGGTCGGCTGACCGGCCGGCCCCTGACCCAGGACCGGGCGGTCCCGGCCGGCCTGACCCGCCGGCCGGGACCGTGCCACAGTCAGCCTCCGCTGCCCGGGGGCATCGCGATCAGCGAGAACACGGCGCCCTGGTCATCACTGACCACGGCCATCCGGCCGTACGGCGTGTCCCACGGCGGCCGGACCACGGCACCGCCGGCCGCGGTGACCGCTGCCGCCGTGGCGTCGGCGTCGGTGGCCGCGAAGTACGCCTGCCAGTGCGCGGGCACGTCGGCCGGGAAACTGGCGTCCAGTTCTCCGATGCCGCCGACTTCCCGGCCGTCCAGCTTCAGCGTCGCGTAGCGGAACCCGGCGTCACTCATGTCGCCGTACTCGTAACCGAATACGTCATGGTAGAACGCCTTGTTCCGCTCGAAGTCCCGGCTCAGGTTCTCGTTCCAGCACAGCGTCCCGCTCTCGTTGGCCACACCGATGCCGGTGTGCGCCCGGGCCTGCCACAGGCCGAACACGGCGCCGCCCGGGTCGGCCGCGATCGCCATCCGGCCCACGTCCATCACGTCCATCGGCGCCATGAACACCTGGCCGCCAGCCGCCGCCGTCGCGCCCACCGTCTTGTCCAGGTCGTCGGTGGCCAGGTAGGTGGTCCACACCGAGGGTGAACCCGGGGGCCCCTGCTTCGGCCCGATGCCGGCCACCGGCCGGCCATTCCTCAGGCACATCGCGTAACCGCCCGCCTCGGGTGGTCCCGGCTGCACATCCCAGCCGAACAGGCTGGCGTAGAACGTTCCCGCCTGGCTGATGTCCTCGACGCCCAGGTCGATCCAGCACGGTGTGCCGGCCGGCCAGGCTGTATCACGGGTGACCATGGAAACCCCCCACGTTTCCTCGCGCCGCGCGCCGATGCGCAGCCGCTTGGGCCAGCCTAGGAGAGCGCGCAGTGGCCCGCACCCCCATGGGGGTGCCAGTTGCGGCGGCACCAGCACGGGTCATGGCCCGGGGCGGGGGCACCCGGGTGCAGGAGCACGCTGCCGTAGCCGAGATCCCTCTCACCCGGGCGTCCTGTGCTGGCCTGCCGGGTGTGCCGCTTTGCTCAGTACATCAGCCAGAATGCGGAGACAGCCAGCGCCCCCACCGCCACGAGCGCGAACAACCCGATCCAGGCTCCGGCGGGCAGGCCGGTGAGCCGGGCGAGCTGGTCCGCGTCCGACCGGGCCGCCCGGCCGCGGCGCCGGGACCGCTGCAGTTCCAGGACAGGCCGGACCCCGCCCAGCAGCAGGAACCAGGTCATCGCGTAGCCGAACGCAGCCTGGGCCAGCGGGACACCGCGCCAGACCACGATCGCGACGACGGCGGCCACGCCGAGCACGGCGAGCAGCCCGTAGGCATTGCGCACGAGCAGCAGCAGGCAGGCGAGCAGGGCCAGGCTGAGCAGCAGGGTGGCGACCAGGTGCCCGGTGGCGAGCAGGGCCGCGGCGCCGAGGCCGAGCAGCGGCGGCGCCAGGTACCCGGCGGCCGCGGTGGCCACGATGCCCGGCCCGGTCGCGTTGCCGGCGGACACGGTGAGCCCGGCCGTGCTGCGGTGCACCCGCACTCCCTCCAGGCGCCGCCCGACAGCCAGCGCCACCAGCGCATGGCCCCCTTCGTGGGCGATGGTGACCACGGTCCGGGTCACCGGCCACAGCCGCCGGGAGCCGACCAGGATCAGCGCGGCCAGGCAGCACAGCAGGATGACGGCGCGGGATGGCAGCGGCTGCACGGAGACCGCCTCGTGCCACAGCTGGCCGGGCGACGTGGCGTGCATACCGGTCATCCTGCCAGCCTGGCGCCCGCGCAAGGGCCACGCCGCTGACTCCTGAGTGGTTTCCGAGCCAACTTCCAGACGGCTGGAAAGTTGGCATACTGCCGGGCATGCGGCGGGTGTCAGTGGTCGGCAACAGCGGCTCCGGCAAGACCACGTTCGCGGCGGACCTGGCCCGCCGGATGGGTGTCCCGCACCTGGAGCTCGACTCGGTGTTCCACCAGCCCGGCTGGGTGCCGCTGCCGCCCGGGGAGTTCCGGGCCCGGGTGACGGAGTTCACCGCCGCCCCCGGATGGGTGGTAGACGGCAACTACACCACGGTCCGGGACATCGTCTGGGACCGCGCGGACACGGTGGTCTGGCTGGACCCGCCGCGCTGGCGGGTCATCAGGCGGATCACCTGGCGCACCCTGCGCCGCGCGGTGACCCGGGCGGAACTGTGGAACGGTAACCGCGAACCCTGGGCCAACTTCTTCCGGCCGGATCCGGAGCGGTCGGTCATCGCCTGGTCGTGGACCCGTCATCGCGTGTACCAGGACCGGTACCGGCACGCCATGGCCGACCCGGCCAACGCCCATCTCCGGTTCATCCGGCTCACCGGACCGGATCAGGCGGCCGCGGTGCTCGCCGAGGCGGCTGGTGACGGGCCCGGCGCTGGGTGATACCCGGTGCCGGGAGGCCCTTCCCGCGCTGGCAGAAACAGCCGGACGGCGCCTGGCCCAGCACATCCGGCGGCCTGACGTGTCCTCGTGACCGGGACCGGTTGCCGTGGCCCCCGGTGGCTGGCTGCGGCCTCCTGGGGATTCCGCATTGCTCAGCCGCCCTGCCCGGACGACCTTTCCCGGGATTCGGATAGCGGGGGCTGGGCGTCAGGCCGCCCCGGGCAGCACGCGGGGCTCGATCCGCTCCTCGCGGGCCTGATCGCCGTCACGGATGACCTGATAGGCGCCCTTGCCCGGGACTTCGGTCAGTGCCTCGGTCATCTGGGTGCCGCGGTAGAGCAGGCCGACGCCGTCGTCGGTGGCGTATCCGCCGGGCAGCGTCCCGTCAGCGATCAGGCTCTGGAAGAGGGGCCGGCGCTGGGCCTCGGAGTCGTAATGAACGCCGTTCGAGCAGGGCAGGAAGCCCAGGCCGTTGGTAACCGGCCGTAGGTCCGGCCCGAAGGAGTCCGTAGTGCCGCCGACGTGCCAGCAAACGGACCCCGCGGAGACCCCGGTCAGCACGACGCCTGCCTCCCAGGCCTGGCGGAAGCTCTGTTCCAGGTCATGCAGCCGCCACAGCGCGAGCAGGTTCGCGACGCTGCCGCCGCCGACCCAGATGACATCCTGGACCAGCAGGAACCCGGTGATGTCGCCGACGTTCGGCATCGGGAACAGGCTCAGGTGCGCGACGTCCACGCCGGCTTCCCGGCCTGCCTCGCTGAGCCATGCCTGGAACCAGCGCTGGTCGCCGTCGGCGGTGCCGACATGGCAGAGCCGGGGCGCCCGCCCGTCAACCCCGGCCAGCTCGATGGCGTGGAGCAGCAGTGGGGCGAAGGCGATCTCCGAGCGTCTGCCCCGGCGCAGCCCGCCCGAGGTGGCCAGGATCGTCGGGGTGGCAGCGGGCATGACAGGAACCCTACGGCGGGAACCGTCAGCCCGGCCAGCCAATGCCGGTATGGCACTCCGCCTGCACCGCGGCGGGGAGATCAGCGGCAGCTCAGGCGAGGGGAAAGGGGTGCGGGGGGACCGGGGCGGCCCTCTCGGCGGTCAGCGCCGGGACAGGGCGTCGATGCGGGCGACCTCGCCGGCGGTCAGCGAGAAGCCGAGGAGGTCGATGTTGGCCGCGATCCTGGCCGGCTGAGCGGACTTGGGGATGACGGGAATGCGGTGCTCGACGTGCCAGCGCAGCACGACCTGGGCGGGCGTCACGCCGTGCGCCCCGGCCACCTCGGCCAGCACCCGGTCGGTCAGGTTGGTGCCCTTGAGCGGGCTGTACCCCTCCACCGTGACCTGCCGCTGCCGGCTCGCGGCCAGCATCCCCGCGTCGTAGAGAGCGGGGCTCCACGGGACCTGGTTGACCACCGGGGCCACGCCGCTCGCCTGGATCAGGGTGTCGATCTGCTTGATGGAGTAGTTGCTGACCCCCACCGCGCGGGTCTTGCCCTCCTCGCGCAGGGCCAGGAACTCATGCCAGACCCGGTTGAGGGCGCGGGCCGCCGGTGGCCAGTGCACCAGCCACAGGTTGACGTAGTCGGTGCCCAGGGCGCGCAGGCTGGCACACAGCGTGTGCCGTTCCCGGCCCACCCGGCCGGGCGGGAGCTTGGTGGTGAGGAACACCTGCCTCCGGTCCAGCCCGCTGTCCCGCAGTGCCTGGCCGACCTCGGCCTCGTTGCCGTACATGGTGGCCGTGTCGATGTGCCGGTAACCGGCCTCCAGGGCCCCCCGGATCGCGTCGTCAGCCGGCCGAGCCGCGCAGTTGCCAGGTGCCGAACCCGATCATCGGCATGGCGACTCCGCCGGGCAGCAGTACGGAGGGGATGTCTGGCGCCTTCGTCATAAGGCACATTCTGCCTGCTCACCATGGCGCTCCCCAGGGGCCCCGGTCCTGAGCTGTCCCTGGGGCAGCCGGGCGTCCCGTCATGCCACCGGCGTCCCACTGGTCGCGGTCAGCCCCGCGTACAGGTCCGTCAGCCGCCTGGTCACCGGCCCGGGCGCGCCACTGCCGATCACCCGCCCGTCCAGCCGGGTCACCGCGGCCAGGCCGCCCATGGTGCCGGTCACGAAGACCTCGTCCGCGGCGTAGAACTGGGTCAGGCTGTGGTCGCCGACCACGCAGGGCAGGCCGTCCGCGGCGGCGAGTTCGAGCACCGCGGCCCCCTCCCACACCGCGTCGCCGCCCTGGACGGCGGAGTCGAACGGGCTGACCGCCGCCTCGTCCCGGTGGGTCAGCCGGCCCGCGACGTTCCCGCGGCCCGGCCGCCCAGCACAGCATTTCCGGGCCGGACGGCACGCTGAGCGCCGTGCACAGCGCCCGCAGCATTGGCTCCGGGCGTTCCAGCAGGTCGCGTGCGTCCAGCACGGGGCCGCCGAACGCATCGACGATCTCGGCCTGCTGCCAGCGGCCGAGATCGTCGAAGGCCGGCGTGGCCCGTACCCGGGCGTGGGGTGGTCGGGGCCGGCGGGCCAGTAGAAGGCGTACAGCGGCTCGTCAGTCACCACGGTGTCCGGGCGGTTCTCCCAGGCCCGCATGAGCGCGGTGGACACGGTGCGCGGCCCGGACCACATCGCGATCCGGGCCGCGTCACTGCTCATGCGCTCCCGCCGGGCGTGGGTGTCCCTCGGGTCATCCGCCGCCCGGTTCCCCGCCCAGCCGGCCGGACTCGGCGCCGATCGAGGTGTCCTCCCCGTGCCCGGTATGCACGATCGTCTCCGGTGGCAGGTCCATCAGCCGGTCCTGGATCGACGCGATGATCGCGGCGGGGTCTGAATATGACCGGCCGGTCGCGCCCGGGCCGCCGTGGAACAGGGTGTCCCCGGAGAACACGACGTGCAGGGCGGGCGCGTACAGGCACACGCTGCCCGGCGAATGGCCGGGGGTATGCAGGACCTGCAGCGGGGTGGCCGCGCTCTCGATGAACTCCTCGTCGGCCAGATCGCCGTCGGGCAGATCGCCGGGGTAGATCATCCGCCACAGGACATGGTCGGCGGGGTGCATCAGCACCGGCGCTCCCGTCGCCTCGGCGACCTGCGGTGCCGCGTTGATGTGGTCGTTGTGCCCGTGGGTGCAGACGATGGCGGACAGCCTGCGCTCGCCGACCGCGGCCAGGATCGCCTCCGGGTCGTGCGCCGCGTCGATGACGAGGACCTGCTGGTCGTCGCCGAGCAGCCACACGTTGTTGTCCACCGGGAAGTCCTCGCCGTCCAGCGAGAAGGTCCCCGAGGTGACGACCTTCTCGAGACGCGCCGTCATCCGAGCGTCACCACGCTGCGCAGCACCTCGCCGCGTTCCATCTTGGTGAACGCCTCCTCGACCGCGTCCAGCGAGATCGTCTCGGAGACAAACTTCTCCAGCGGCAGGCGGCCCTGCAGGTACAGGTCGATGAGCACGGGGAAGTCGCGCTCGGGCAGGCAGTCGCCGTACCAGGAGGACTTGAGCGCGCCGCCGCGGCCGAAGACGTCCAGCAGCGGGAGGTCGATGCGCATCTCCGGGGTGGGCACGCCGACCAGGACCACCGTGCCGGCCAGGTCCCGCGCGTAGAACGCCTGCTGGTAGGTCTCCGGGCGGCCGATCGCCTCGATCACCACGTCCGCGCCGTTGCCGTCGGTCAGCGCCCGGATCTGCTCCACCGGGTCGGATTCGCGCGAGTTGACCACGTGGGTGGCGCCGAACTGCTTCGCCCAGTCCAGCTTCCGCGGGTCGATGTCCACCGCGATGATGGTCCGGGCCCCGTTCAGCGCCGCGCCGAGGATCGCGGCGTCACCGACCCCGCCGCAGCCGATCACCGCCACCGTGTCCCCCCGGGTGACCGGCGCGGTGTTGATGGACGCGCCCAGGCCCGCCATCACGCCGCAGCCGAGCAGCCCGGCCACCCCGGGCTTGGCCGCCGGGTTCACTTTGGTGCACTGCCCCGCGGCGACCAGCGTCTTCTCCGCGAACGCCCCGATGCCCAGCGCGGCGGACAGCCCGGTACCGTCCTGCAGGGACATCTTCTGGGTGGCGTTATGGGTATTGAAGCAGTACCAGGGGCGCCCGCGGCGGCAGGCCCGGCACTCCCCGCAGACCGCGCGCCAGTTCAGGATGACGAAGTCACCGGGGGTCACGGAGGTCACCCCGTCGCCGACCGCTTCCACCACCCCGGCGGCCTCATGACCCAGCAGGTACGGGAAGTCCTCGCCGATCCCGCCCTCCCGGTAGTGCAGGTCGGTATGGCACACCCCGCAGGCCTGCACGCGAACCAGCGCCTCCCCGGGCCCCGGATCGGGAACGACGATGGTGGCCACCTCGACGGGGGCACCCTTAGCTGGGGCGATGACGCCCCGCACCTTTATTGTCATCCGCCCATCGTGCCGAATCCGGTAACCCAACGGAAGCTGCGGGGTGGCCTGACCAGCGTGTTGGCCTGGTAGCGCGCGGCGGATGCGGGGCGGGCCGCGGTGCACGGGCACGTCGCGCAACTGCGCCATGCAACTTGCACATCGGTCAGCAGACCGATGTTTCCGCCCGGCGGGCCGGCCATCGTGTTCTGAATGCACAGCGTTACATGCCGATACCCGGCCCGAACCGGCCCGGCCGAGAACCTGATGACCCCGGTGGCGGCGGCCCGCGTGGCCGTGCACGGCCCCTACCGCATCTGTCTCCCGGCCGGGCCGCCGGCGGCGAAGGAAGCCCGGCGCCATGTCTGGGTGATCATCCACACCTGGGATGTCCCTATCGACGCTTACGCGGCGGCCCTGCTCACCAGCGACCTGGTCACCGAGGTTATCTCCCGTGACGAGAATGCGGCGGTGCAGTTAATGATCAGTTGGGTGGACAGTCAGTTCCGTGTCGAGGTATGTGACGTCCGCAGTCCCGGGCCAGCCGGCCTGGGCCTGCTTTCCGGCGGGGAGGGCGAGTCCGGGCTGGCGCTAGTAGTGAACGCGCGGCGGAATCTGCGGCTGCCGCAGCCGCCGGACCTAGACCGGCAGGGACAGTGATGACCATGATGGCACCGGTCCGCATGACGGTGCAGCGGCCCTGCCGACTCGGCCTGACCCCCGGGCCCGCTGCGGCGGCCCAGGCCCGCCGCCACGTCCGCGCCGTCATCGGCGCATGGGACGCCCCGGTGGATGACTACGTCGCGGCCCTGCTCACCAGCGAGCTGGTGACCAATGCGGTCAAGCACGTCCCGGATCACCCGGGCTCGATCGATCTCGTGATCAGCTGGGCCAGCGGTGAGTTGCGGGTGGAAGTGCACGACCGGTCGAGGTCAGCGCCGGTGGTGATCGACGCGTCGCCCGAGGCGGAAGCCGGGCGCGGGCTGATGCTGCTGGCCCGCCTGGCCACCGACTGGGGGTACCGCGAGACAGGCACCGGCAAGGCGGTCTACTTCACGCTGGCCGCGCAGGCGGACGGCCGGGAGGTGGCCGGCGATGCGTGAGTTCGGTGAGCTGGAATCCGCGATCATGGACGTGGCGTGGGCCAGCGACCGGCCCTTCCTGGTCCGGGAGGTCCGGGAGCGGCTCTGCTACAGCCGGCCGCTCGCCTACACGACCGTGATGACGGTGATGGGAATCCTGTACAACAAGGGCGTGCTGCGCCGGGAGAAGCACGGCCGGGCCTGGCGGTACTGGCCGTCCGAGTCGCGGGAGGAGCACGACGCCCGGCTGATGGCCGAGGTGCTCCGGTCCGGCGGGAATCACCGTGTGACCATGCTGCAGTTCGTGGCCCGGGCCAACGACGAGGAGCGCGAGGCGCTGTGCGACGCCGTGCTGCGCGATGCCGTGCTGCGCGACGCCGTGCTGGGCGTGCGGGTCGGGGGCTGAACTCCGCGGCCAGCTGAGCCCCCCAGCGGGCTCAGCTGGCCGCGGCGCGGCGGCCCGCCGCCTCCCGGGCCACGTCTATCCGGGACCGGACGCCCAGCTTGCCGAGGATGTGCGAGACGTGCGTGGCCACGGTCTTGCGGGACAGGAACAGCTTGTCCGCGATCTGCGGATTGGACATCCCCTGCTCGACGAGGGCGGCGACCGTCACCTCGGTCGGGGTGAGGCTGTCCCAGCCGTGCCGGGCCCGCCGGTGCTTCACGTGCGGGCCGCGGCGGATGCCGTGCTCGCGGAACCGGGCCTGCAGCCGGGCGACGTCCCGGGCCGCGCCCAGTGACGCATAGAGGTCGACGGCGCGGGTGAAGGCTTCCCGGGCGGGGGCGCGGTCCCCGCGGTCCACCAGCGCCCCGGCCGCCGCCTCCAGCGCCTTGGCGCCCAGCAGCGGGCGGCGCGCAGCGCGGTAGCGTTCCGCCGCCTTGAGCAGCCGGCCGGCATCCTGATCGACCAGGCCTTGGCAGTAGAGAGCGTTGGCCTGCCGGTGCGGGATATCGGTGTCATCGGCGAGGGCCACGGCGCGGTCCGAGAGGGCCAGCGCGGCGGCTGTGTCGCCCACCTTCGTGGCCAGCCGGACACCGTCGGGCAGCAGATCCTCGATCTCGTCGAGTTCCTCAGCGTTCTCCGTGAAACCGGTCAGCACCCCCAGCGCATCGGGCAGCGCACCATCCTGCTCAGAGCCGAGGCTGCGGGCCAGCGCCAGGGTGCCGACCACCCGGTTGCCGATCCGCTCCGCATGGGGGGCGGCCGCGGCGAGGTGCTGGCGGGCGGCGCCGGCGTCGCCGCGGTGGAAACTGATCACCGCGGCGATGCCGTGACCGCAGCACGCGACGCCGGGGTCCTTGATGTCCTCCTGGACGGCCCCGACCTCGGCGATGGCGTCATCCCACAGGCCGGTGTGGAACAGCAGCTCGCTGAGGCAGGAGTGCGCCTGGACGCGGCGCACCAAGAGGCCGGCCCGCTCGGCTAGCTGCTTGGCCTCACGCACCGTGGCGAAGGCCTCATCGTATGAGTCCAGCAGGCCCAGCGTGACCCCCTTGTTGACCAGCAGCAGCAGGCGCAGGTCGATCAGCGCCGGTTCGACCGCGGTCACCGCCAGCGCGCGGTTGGTCAGCGGAAGCGAGTCCGCGATCCGCCCCTGCATGGTGGCGGTGTAGGTCAGTACTTGCAGCGCCCAGCCCATGGCCCAGTGGTCGCCGGCCTGGCTGGCCTCGGTAAGAGCCTGGGCTGCGGCCCGGTCGGCCAGCTCGATCTGGCCCAGGTGGCCATGCGCCCGGGCGACGAGCGCCAGCAGCCGGGCCCGGTTCCGCGCGGAGATGCCGGGGACAGCCAGGGCCTCGTGCAGCGCGGCCAGTGACTCGGCGAACCGGCCGGTCAGCGCGCGGCACTCCGCCAGCGTCCAGTGCAGGTCGATGACCAGGTCAGGGTCGTCGATGGTGGCGAGAACGCCGCTGGCCACCTGCTCTGCCTCGGTGACGTCGCCTACCTGGCACAGGGCCTCGGCCAGCCGGCAGCTGAGGCTGGCATTCTGGGCCGGGCCCGTCGGCGGTCTCGCCACCGCCCGCCGGAGCAGATCTACGGCGGCCCGCGGCGCCTGGCCGACCAGCAGCGCCGCGGTCCCGGCCAGCCAGTCCAGGATCCATTCGTCCATCGGGCCCGAGCCGCCGTCCAGGGCGGGCAGCAGCTGCCGCGCGACCCGGTCGGCGGACGCCCCAGAGGTGGCCAGCGCCCGCGCCGCCTCGCCATGCCAGGCCGCGCGCACCGGCGCCGGGATCTCCTCGTACAGGGCGGCGCGGATCAGCGGGTGCCGGAACCCGAGCCTGCTGCCCGACTCGGCCAGCACCCCGGCGGCCCGAGCCTCGGCCAGCGCGGGCACCAGGTTGGCCACGCTGCGGCGCAGCACCGTAGCCAGGTCTGGCACGGCGAAGTCCACCCCGAGCAGGGCCGCCGCGCGGAGCACCTCGCGCACCCAGGGCGGCACGAAGCCCAGCCGGTCCGCGATCGCCGCGGACAGGGAGCCAGGCGCGGGGCCATCGGTCAGCTCGGCGGCTCCACCGGTGACCGACAGGCTGGAGGTGCGGGCCAGTGCGGAGACCAGCTCGGTCAGGTAGAGCGGATTGCCGGCCGCGCCGCTGGCCAGCCGCCGCAGCTCCCGGCCCGGCTTGCCCCGGGCCAGGGCGCTGACGAGCTCGGTGATGGCCTCGCCGGGGAGCCCGCCGAGCTGGACGCGCACGGCGAGGCCGGGGGCATGCCGCAGCGCGAGCAGGTCCTCGCGCTGCGGCACCGGGCGCATGGTGCCGATCAACAGCAGCGGCAGGTGCCGGGCCGAGCGGGCCAGCCGTTCCCACAGCGTGACGGTCGACCGGTCGGCCCACTGCAGATCGTCCACGACCACTACGACCGGCCCGCTGCCGCACATTTCCTCGGTGAGTGCGAGCAGTTGCTCGCCCAGGACGGCGGACATGTCCTCACCGCGGCCGGAGGTGAGTTCACCGCGGAGCAGGGCAAGAATAGTTTTCCGCCTTGGGCTGGCCGAAGGCTCGCGGACTCCTAAAGCATCTAGAAACGGCAGCAGCGGTAATGTCTGCCCGAGCTCGTCGCCCGCCCCCCAGAAAACCTGGCAGCCCAGCGCGGCCGCGTCCGCGCATCCGGCGCGCACCAGCGCGGACTTCCCGATTCCGGGCTCGCCCTCGATCAGCACCGCGCTGCCCCGCCCGGCGGTCGCCTCAGCCACGCAGCGGGTCAGCCGCGTGAACTCATCGTCCCGGCCGACCAGAAGGCCGTCTTCGGTGAGAGCGGGCACGAGGTGGATCGTACCTCGCCGTTCTGCACCGGAACAAGCGTCTTTGCGCAGGTTGTGGCAGATACAGAAGATCATTTCGCCGGGGCGCCCCCGGGTGCACCCATGGAATCTGCGAATCGCATTGATGGTTTTCTGCGGCTAGCGCAATTGCGCGAAGCAATTCCGTCTGTTCTTTAGCACTTCTCTGAGCGCTGGGAGGCCCCCTCCGTGACACTGCGGTCTTAATCATTTTGTGACCTTCTGGCTATCTTAAGTTAACCATATCTGGGAATAACCAAAGGTTGTGCTGATATTGATGTTTACTTTCCGCTAGTGCGGCCTTACTTAGTGGTCGCGCACATCTATACCCCATGCTCAGAGCCTCAGGTGTAATCTGATGTTGCCTCAACGCATGCGCAAGGTTATCCACAAGGCCCGCCCGTCGGGTAAACATCCCGGGGCATTATCCTATGGAGGCGCTATGCGTATCCCGCAGGCATTCGCCATAAAATCAATCCTGGTTTCCGCCATTGCCGGCGCGATCCTGTCCGGTCCCGTCATGGCGCTTTCCGTGGCCACCACCCCGACTGCCGTACCCGTGGCTTCCGCCCGGGCGTCAACCCCGAATATGTACTACCGCTGAGTCTCATCCGCCACAGCTCACCCCCTAGCCCCCGGCCTTCCTCACCGCTAATTCCCTTAGCGTCACCGGAATGCGATTCATCCCCCGCAGCGGCCGCTGCGGGGGATGAATGCTGTCAGGCCAGGATCTGGCCGCGCAGGATGATCCGGCTGGGATGATGCAGGACGTCCGGGTGGGCCACCGGGTCCTCGGTGAACGCGACCAGGTCGGCGGGCGCCCCGTCGGCCAGGCCGGGCAGCCCGAGCCAGGACCGGGCCGACCAGCTGGCCGCCCCGACCGCCGCCTCTCGCGGCAGGCCCGCGCTGATCAGCCGTTCTACCTCCTCGGGCACCGCGCCGCACGGATGGCTGTCGGTCCCGGCCAGCACGGTGACCCCGGCCTCGTGCGCGGCCCGGGCCGTCGCGGGCAGGGCCGTCCAGCCGCGGAGCCAGTCGTCGCGCCGCGGGCCGGGCGGGCGCGCCCGGACCCGGAAGGCGGCGGCGGCCAGCGCGTTGAGCGTGGGCACCAGGGCGGTGCCCTGCGCGGCCATCTGGTCCAGCAGGGCCGGGTCGAGGTGCATGCCGTGCTCCAGGCTGTCCACGCCGGCCGCGACCGCATGGGCGCAGCCCGGCGCGGTCTGGGCGTGCACGGAAACCTTCCCGCCTGCGGCGTGCACCGCAGCGGTCGCCTCGCGCAGCACGTCCAGCCGGACGGGTGGCTCGTCCTGGGCCCAGTCCCCGATGATCTTGCACCAGCCGGCCGTGGCGGTACTGCCCGCCGCCGCTACGCCCGCGGCCACACCCGCCGCCACGCCTGACGCGGTGGCTTCCTCGACCGCGGCCTCGACCAGTTCCGCCTCGGTGACCGGCCGCCCCCAGCCCGGGAAGAAGCGCCCCGGCGTGGCCAGCCACGGTCCGGCCGAGCGCACCCGGGGCAGCCCGTCCGCGTCATGGGCCCAGCCCGGGATCCGGGCCGCCGCTCCCGGGGCCCGGATCAGCAGCACCCCGGCGGCCGCGTGCCCGGCCAGGTCGTCGCGCAGGACCTCCTCGTCGAACAGGCCGCCGCGATTCCAGGCCCCGGGATGGGTGTGCACGTCCACCAGACCGGGCAGCAGCCAGCCGCCGTCGATCACGGTGTCCGCGCCGGCCACCGGGTCTGCGCGGAGCACGCCGCCGTCGATCCACACCGACCGTTCTTCCCGCTCGGGCAGGACTACCCCCCGGACATGCAGCACCATGAGCGCCCGTCACCCCCGCACCGCATTTTGGATACAGCAGCCGATATGCTATGTGCACGGCATGGGGGAGGTCACGATGACCACGGACGCGAAGCCAGCGGGTCCTTCGGCGTTCATCAGCCCGGTGACGCGCCCGGTACCGTTGCGCCAGTCAGTGTACGAAGCACTGGTCGAGCTGGTGGTCGGCGGCCGCCTCAGCCCCGGGGAGCACCTGATCGAGACCGAGCTGGCCCGGCTGCTCGGAGTGAGCCGCCAGCCGGTCCGCGAGGCGCTGCACCGGCTGGAAGCGGAAGGCTGGGTGGACCTCAGGCCGAATCAGGGCGCCTTCGTGCACGTTCCCACCGACCACGAGGTCGATGAGCTGCTGGACGTCCGGGAGCTGCTGGAGGTGCAGACCGCCCGGCTGGCCGCCCGGTCGGCGTCGCGGGCCGCGGTGGCCCGGCTGCGGGTCATCTGGCACGAGGGCGAGCACGCCGTCGCCACGGGCGACACCGAGAGCGTCGTGGCCGCCAACAACCGGTTCCACGCCGAGCTGGCCCGGGTGGCCGGCAACGCCGTGCTGGCCGACCTGGCCGGCATCGTGAGCCGCCGGGTCCGCTGGTACTACCGCCAGGTCGCGCCGCTGCGCGGGCACGAATCCTGGGCCGAGCACGCCGAG
This sequence comes from uncultured Actinomycetes bacterium, assembly GCA_963829725.1. Taxonomy (GTDB): domain Bacteria; phylum Actinomycetota; class Actinomycetes; order Streptosporangiales; family Streptosporangiaceae; genus RYN-230. Next base: position 360,021 of record CAWHJW010000014.1, read on the forward strand.
CTCATCGACGCGGTGGCCGCGGGCGATCAGGAGCGGGCGGCCGAGGTGGCCCGGAAGCACACCGAGCGCACCCGTTCCGCCTACCACCAGCCACCCGCTCAGTAGCCGGGGAGGAGGTCCCGCCGACCCACTGGGCGGCGGGCGGGACCACGATCGCGGCACGCGACGGCCAGCGGGGCCCAGCCTAGACAGCGGCCGCGGCGCCCGCCGCGCCGCGGCACCGGCGGGCACCGGGGAGGCCATTCAGGGCAGGCGGACCACGCTGATGGGGTGGGGGGCGTAGGGGTTGCCGGCGTTGTCGATCAGCTCGATCTCGGCCCGGTCGGACAGGATGAGGTAGGAGCCGTCGGCCTCGTACTCGCGGATGATCGTCACGGCGCCGTCGGCGTGCGTGTAGCGCTCCTCGGCGTACCCGTCGCCGGCGTTGCGGGCCGCGGCCACCGCGGGCTCGCCCTGCCACTCGAACCGGTATGGCGCGAGAGGCAGCCTCAGCTCGTAGGGAAAGCCGCCCGACATGCCGGTTCCTCCCTCCGACCGTGGCGGGCCCGCCCTTCATGCGGTGCGGGCCCACCACGGTCACGTTACGGCAGCCACGGCACGGGCTGCCTGATATCCCGGCGCGGGTCAGGCCACGGCCGGCCGGGCCTGCTCCGTCTCCTTATCGGCCGATGTCCGGACCGCCCGCGCCATCTGCTCCACGGTCGGCCGCTTGCACAGGAACCCCACGGTCAGCGCGGCCAGCGCGCCCAGCGTGGCGCCGAAGAAGAACCCGAAGGCCCAGTGGAAGGTGGCCGTCCCGTACAGGGTGCCGGTCATGATCAGTGCCGCCACACCGCCGGCGAAACTGCCGCCGAGCGCCTTCCAGGCATAGATGGACCCGTAGTTGACGGCGTTGTTGGTCTCGCCGTAGTAGTCGGCCACCAGCGCTGCCGTCATCGGGAAGTTAGCTCCGGACAAGCCGCCGGAGATCACCGCGCAGACGACGAACAGCGGGGTGTTATGGGCTTCACCAGCCCACAACGCGAGCAGCTGGAAGACCACGTTGCCGGAGTAGGCGTAGACCATCGTTCTCCGGCGGCCGATGAATTCGGAGATGTAGCCGTAGATCGGCCTGGCGATGCCGTCCGCCAGGGAGAAGCCGGCGAAGCCGACCGCGGCTGCTGCCGTGCCCAGGCCCATGGCCTGCGCAAAAGAGTAGTAGTAAGCCACGCCGAACAGCGAGCACCCGACATACAGCGCGTACTGTATGCCGATCCACTTGGCCTGCGGCGTCCGCCACATCTCCCCCCCGTTATAGTGCCGTAGCGAAGGCGGGTTGTTCCGCAGGTCACGGGTGCTGTGCTTGTGCCAGTTCAGCGGGTCGATCTCTTTCGGCCACCAGTTCTTGGGCGGGTCCTTCATGAACAGCCCAGCCAGGCAGATGCCGAAGGTCATGATCCCGGCCTGGATCCAGATGTAGGTCTTGAGCGTGGACGGGCTCATCGTGATCGCGCCGCCGCCGCTGCTGGCGGCGCCGATGGCGAAGATGAACGGCACCGCGCCGTAGGCCCAGCCGCCGTTGACGAAGCCGGTCCGCCAGCCCTTTTTCTCCGGGTACCACTTCGCCACGATGTTGATGCAGCTGGAGTAGACCATCCCGGAGCCGATGCCGCCCAGGACCGCGTACCCGAGGTAAGCCTCCCAGATCGAGGTTGACTGGGCCAGGAGCCCGTACCCCACGACGCCGCAGACGATGCCGCCGATGACGGTCGCCCACCGGACGTTGAGGATGCCGCGGTTGCGCAGCAGGCCGGTGCCTATCTGCACGAACGACTCGAAGATGACGAAGAACGAGAAGGCCCAGAACACCGGTCCGGGGCCCCAGTGGTGCACCTGGGCCAGCGAGCCGTTCAGCGCGCCCCAGGTGTATTCGAGCAGGCCGGCCAGGCACATCGCCAGCCAGGCGGCCATGATGGGAACCCAGCGGCCGTGGCCGAGGACGTCCCGGGGTGTCTCACCGACCCGGAAGACCCGGCCGGTAGCGTTGGTAACTGTCTGGTAGTTAGCTTGTCCGGTTACTGCGCCCATCGGTCGCCACCGATACCTCTCGCAGGAGACGCTTGTGCTCGGGCCTGGCCAGGCAGGGACGCCGGCCGGCGGCTGCGGCGGGGAACTCCCAGGAATGGAAGTGACGCCCGCGGTAGTTGGTATCGATCGGCTAGATCATCTCCGGGTTGCCGCCCGGGGTACCAGCCGATTAGGGCAGGGGCGCTGCGCTGGGTTGTGTCCTACTCCTCCGCGCGGCGTCCCTGGTCCGGGTCCGCCCGCGGCGGGCCGCGCGTGCTCAATGCCGGGCCGTGCCGGCGGTATCTCCGTCGATCCGCCATGCTCGCCTCCAGGTCGGGGCCGCAGGCTGCCGTGCTCGCGGGGCCAGTGGTCCTAGGTCTCCAGCCCGAGCGCGCGGAACAGGGCCCGGCGCTCCGGTCCATCGGCCGCCGCGGCGTACAGTTCGTCGAGGCCCCAGCCAGCCTCGCCGAGCAGCCCAGCGGCCTGGTCGAACAGGGGTGAACGCTGCTCCGGGGGAATCGCCTTGAGCACCAGGTGGCTGACCACCTCGACGACCGCGGCGCGAAGCTGCTCGCGCCGCTCCCCGGCCGGCCGGGCCACGCCCGGCAGCAGCGGGATGATCCGTGCGCCCGGGCCCGGGGTGACCTGGCCGTTGCCGCCGGTCATCCGGGCCTGCCGGACAGGGAATCCAGTTCCGCGGCGAGCCGCTCCCGCTCGCCGTCCACGGCCAGGTCGATCACCTCGGCCAGCGCGTAGCGCCGGCCGCCCGGCGAGCCATCAGCCAGCGGGGCGGCCGCGCGCTCGGCGAACACCTCGAACCGGGGGCTGGGCGAGCGGGGCCCGATGGCCAGCACGTAGCGCAGCACGGCCGCCCGGTCGGGCAGGTACCGCTGCTGGTGACCACCGTCGAAGCGGATCTGCCAATGCTCGGCCATCAGGCTCCTTCCTGTGCTGGCCCGGAAGGCCCGGCGCCGCTAACGCCGGGCCCCGGGGGACCCAACCCCCGGAGCCCCCCGGGGGTTCAGGCGCCGACGCCCCGGTTCAGCGGCATCGAGTAGCTCTCCTCCTTCAGCCGGGCGTGCCGGGCCGGGTCCTCCCCCTCGCGCAATTCGGCGGGCACGTCCATGCCCGCCTCGGCCCAGTTCAGGTTGGCCGCGCGCTGGGTGGCCGCGACGTGCTCGGGCAGCATGTGCCCGAACCGGCCCTGCATGGCCAGGTAGTCGGTGACCGGCCGCTGCACCGGCGGGTGGAAGTAGTGGTACTCCCGGGTCTCCGGGTCGTACTCCCACACCGGGAACAGGCCGGCCTCGACCACCCGGCGGCCCAGCTCCACCGTCATCGAGGTCTGGTACACCCAGCCCTTCTGGCACGGGGTGAAGCAGTGCATGAACGCGGCACCCTGGCGGTTCAGCCCCTTGCGGGTCTTGTTCATCAGGTCCACCGGGTAGCCCACCGTGGTGGTGGCCACGTAGCAGTGCGGGTGCCCCTCGGCCATCATCTTGGCCAGGTTCTTGGGCGGCAGCTGCTTCCCGGCCGGGTTGGCCTTCCCGAACGGCGTGAACGTGGTCAGTCCCGCATACGGCGTGGTGGGGGAGACCTGGATGCCGGTGTTCGCGTAGCACTCGTTGTCGTAACAGATGAACAGGGCGTCGTGGTTGCGGTACAGCGCGCCGGAGATCGAGCCGAGCCCGATGTCGGCGGCGCTGCCGTCGCCGGCCATCACGATGATGTTGGGGTACGGGCCCGGGTGCCGCCCCTTGCGGATCATCGCCTCGTACCCGGCGGCCACGCCCGAGGTGAACGAGCCGCCGCTGGCGATCGGGGTGTGCGCCCACGGCACGGTGTACGGGGTGCACAGGTAGGTGGAGTTGGCCACGTACATGCAGCCGGTCGGCCCGGCCACCACGGTGTCGGCGCCGGCCGCCTTGAGCACCCAGCGGTACTCGATGGCTGGCCCGCACCCCGCGCAGGTCCGGTGCCCGGCCTGGTAGGGGTCCTCGCCGGGCATGTCCGGCAGGTAGTGCCGGTCCCGGCCCGCCTCGTCGCCGATCGCGTCGCCGCGGCCGCCCTCTTCCAGCAGCGGGAGGTGCTGCCGGTTCACTCCGTACGCCATCAGCAGGCTCCTCAGTCCTCGAACCCGACCCAGTGGGCCGCCTTCTCCACGCCGCCGCGCTCGACGGCCTGGCCCAGCTTGGCGGCCATCCACTCGAACTCGGCGGTCGGCACGGTCTCGCCGCCCAGGCCGGCCATGAACGAGGTCAGCAGCGGCCGGCGGGGCGCCTGGTACAGCGCGGCGGACACGTCCGGGGCGAGGATGCCGCCATAGGTGGGACCGCCGAGGCCGAGGTTGGTCTCCACGACCCCGACGGCCTTCACCCCCCGCAGTGCGTGGCGCAGGTCGTCACTGGGAAACGGCCTGATCCACAGCAGCCGGGCCATGCCGACCTTGATCCCCTGCTCGCGGAGCCGGTTGATCGCCGCGCGGCAGGTGACCGAGTGCCCGCCGGAGATCACGATCGCGATCTCCGCGTCGTCCAGCCGGTACTCCTCGACGAAGTGCGGGTAGGCGCGGCCGAAGATGCGGGCGAACTCGTCGGTCTTCTCGCGGATCACCGGGATGGCGTCCTCCATGGCCCGGGCCCGCTCCAGCTGCAGCGGCGGTCCCTGGGACGGGTGGATCTGCGGGCCGTGCGACACCGGGTGCCGCGGGTCGAGCGGGAACGGCAGCTTGTACGGGGGCAGGAAGGAGTCCACCTGCCCGGCGGACGGCATCTCCACCTCGCCGGCGATGTGCGAGACGAAGTACCCGTCCTGCACCACCATCTGCGGCAGCAGCACCCGCGGGTCCTCGCCGATGGCGTAGGCGAGCAGGCTCTTGTCGAACTCCTCCTGCGGGGTGGCCGCCCAGCCCATCAGCCAGCCCATGTCCCGGGTGCACAGTGCGTCGGTGTGCTCCGAGCCGAAGTCGCCGGGCGGGTCCAGGGTGCGGTCCGCGATCGACATCTGGATCGGGATCCGCGCCCCGGAGATGATCGAGTACATCTCGTAGGCGTAGGTGACGCCCACCCCCGACGAGCCGGTGAAGGCCCGCGCCCCGCAGCTTCCCGCGCCGAAGGCCGCAGACAGCTGGGCGTGCTCCCCGTCCGCGTGGATGTACTCCGCGTCGAGCAGCCCGTCCGCGATGAACTGGGCCAGGTTCATCATGATCGCGGTGTACGGCCGGATCGCGTACGCGGTGATCACGTTGACGTTCGCGTACAGCGCGGCGTAGGCCGCGGCCGCGCAGCCGTTCAGCCGCTTGCGGGTGCCGGCCAGCTCAGCCAGCCGCTGCTCGCCGGCGGGCAGGCGCAGGCCCGGCCCGTAGGCCGGCGGCTGGCCCCAGGCCCCCTCGACTCCGACCGTGGTCATGGCCTCACCCCGGAATTTCCGTCCGGATGGGTGCTGGTTTTGCCGTTCGGCGGGGCGGGCGCGGGGACCGCGTGCCGCCGGGCGGCGTCATATTCGGCGATGGTCTCCTCGATCAGCTGCCTGGTGAACGCGGACTGCTCGGCGTGCGCGCCGTCGTAGGGGGCGAACGCGGTCTCCATCCGGGTGACGTCAGCCGGGTCGTCGAAGTCCATCTCCGGCACCTTCTCCAGGCAGCCGGTCGGGCACTCCTGCACGCAGACCAGGCAGCCCTTGCAGTAGGTGGTGCGGATCGAGTAGTGCCCGTTCTCCCGGGCGTCGCGCAGCACGCTGACGTCCGGGCAGACGACGTAGCAGTTGTCGCAGCCGTTGCACACCCCGCAGCTCATGCAGCGGTCCGCCTCGGCCACGGCCTGCTCCCGGCTGTAGGCCAGGGTGACCTCGACCTGCTGGCTGCGGCTCCGCTCGGCGGCGGGGGACAGCGGCGCCTCGATCCGGGGCGCGTGCCGGAAGTAGGCCGAGTTCAGGCCCTCGTAGGGCATGATCGTGACTTCCGGCTCCCCGGTGAGCGCCTGGTTGGCCAGCAGCCGGCCGATGTCCCGGGCCGCCCGCTTGCCGTCGCCGAGCGCGTCCACCACCATCGACGGGCCACGCAGCACGTCACCGCCGACGAACACGTTCCCCTCGACCCGGCCGTGCTCATCCGCGGTGATCACGCCGCGGTCGCTGAGGTGCTCCGGCAGCCAGTCCAGCTGCTGGACCTGGCCGATGGCCACGAAGATGGTGTCGCAGATCACCTCGCGCTCGGTGCCCGGGATCAGCTCGGGGCGGACCGCGCCGGTGTCGTCCTTGCTCAGCCGGGCGTCGCAGAGCACCGCCCCGGTCACGTGCCCGCCGGAGGACAGCACCCGGACCAGCGAGGTGCCCGGCGCGAATGCCACGCCCTCCTCCCGGGCCTGCGCCAGGTCCTCGGGGACGATCAGCAGCTCTTCTTCCGACTCCAGCGAGACGATGGTGGCCGTGCCGCCGCCGAGCCGGATGGCCGAGCGGGCGGTGTCCGAGGCGGTGTTGCCGCCGCCGATGACCAGTACCTCGCGGCCGGCCGTGACCGGCCGCCCCAGGCCCGTCTCGCGGAGGAACTCCAGGCCGCCGGTGACCCCGCGGGCCTGGATGCCATCGACCGGCAGCCGCCGGCCTACGTCCTGGCCCAGCGCGAGGAACGCGGCCGGGTAGTTACGCAGGTCATCCCAGGAGATGTCGGCCCCGGCCCGGACCCCGGTACGGATCTCGATGCCGCCCAGGGAGAGGAGCTTGGCGATCTCGGCGTCCAGGATCTCCTCGGGCAGGTGCCAGTGCGGGATCCCGGCCCGGAGCATCCCGCCCGGCTTGTCCAGCGCCTCGAAGATCACGCTGCCGTAGCCCTGCCGCCGGAGGTGATAGGCACAGGCCAGCCCGGCCGGCCCGGAGCCGACGATGGCCACCGTGGTGCCGTTCAGCGGAGGCAGGGACGCCAGGATCGGGTTCTCGGGCAAGCCCAGCCCGTAGTCACCCAGGAAGCGCTCGACGCTGCGGATGCCGATCGGCTCGTCATGCTGCGCCCGGTTGCACGCGGTCTGGCACGGGTGGTAGCAGACCCGCCCGGTCACCGACGGCATGGGATTGTCCTCCATGATCGTCAGGTAGCCGTCGAGGTACCGGTCGTGCTTGACGAAGTCCAGGTACTTCTGGATCTGCTCGCCGGTCGGGCAGGCGTTGTTGCACGGCGGGGTCTTGTCCTTGTAGACCGGCCGGAAGAACCGGAAGTTTCCGGTGGGGAACAGCCGCTGGCCGTCCTTCTCGGTCGGCGGCGGGGTCACTCCGGCGATCGGCAGCTGCAGGTGCGGCGGGATCCGGGTGCCGCGTACGGACATGAGGCCTCCTCGCGGTGGGCGGGTCAGGGTGCGGTGGCCGTGGCCGGGGCGAACTCGATGACCCGGTGCTGGGCGATCCCGCGGAACATCGCGTCGGTGTCGGCCACCCGCTCGGCGACACCGTCCACCGGCAGCACGCCGGTGGCCGCGACCAGTGCCCCGATGAGCGGGGCGGCGATGCCCATCCCGATGGCCAGCCGCTCCTCGGCGCCCTCGGTGGACATCCGGTCGTAGGCCAGTTCGCCGAGGTCCCGGACGAACATCCACGGGCTGCTGCCGCGCTGCTCGGCCAGGCCGACCGCGTCCACCACGACCAGCTTGGCCAGCTTGGCCCGCATGGTGTCGGGCAGGAACCTCAGCAGGTACTCGGGGTCGCGGGCGGAGTTGATCACGAGCACCCCGGAGTGCTCCGGGGTGCCGCGGAGGAAGTTGACCGCCTTGATGATGGTCTCCTCGACCAGCACGATCCAGTCCGGCCGGGGATTCTCGTAGACGAACCGGTCCACGATGGGGGAGTCCCCGAACCGGGCGTACCGGCGGACCAGGCAGTTGGTCCGGTCCGGGTCGTCCACGTAGTCACTGACGTTGTCGGCGTAGTAGCCGAGCGCGCGCGCCGCGGCCGCCACGCAGGAGGAGACGTCGCGGGCCTCCTTGTCCATGATGATGCCGCGGGACCAGACCGTGAGCTCGTGGTACAAGGCGTCCCTCCTCGGTCAGCAGAGCCTAACATTGTATACCGTCGTCAGGATACTGACCATCGTCAGCCTTGACGGGGGCCGCGTCAAGGGCCGGGCGCGGCCGGATTTCCCGCGGATGTACGGCGCGTTACGTGATGATCACGCTGCGCGCGCCGTTGTACCCGCTATGTCCCGGTCAGACGGGGTGGAAACCCCTGAAACTTTCACGCTCGGGCCCGGCTGGCCGCCGGCGGCGGCCGGGGGCGTCCCAGGTGGGGGCCGAGCCATCGCGACCCGGTGGCGGGCGCCGTGGCGATGCCCCATGATGGGGTGACTTCCCGGTCCGGCACATTCGCGCCACGCCACGATGAGGGGACCATGAGCGACGGAGGCCCGCTAGAGCCGCGCCAGGCGCGGCGATCGCGTGGTTACGCCGACCCGGGCCGCCAGTACCCCGGTGAGGTGCCGCCCGGCCGGTACCAGGCTGACGTGCCGCCAGGCGGCCGCAACCCGGTTGACGCGCGGACGGGCCGCCCGAACCCGGGGCCGCCGTCGGCCCCCGGGCGGCGGAGGGCCCCCGCCCGCGAGCCGGAGCACCCCGCTGATGACGCTGGCTTCGGTTATGCGTGGTCGGCTCCCGAGGCCGCGCCGCCCCAGCAGCGGGCGGCGGCCGGCCCGGCGGCTGCGGGCCGCCACGCCCCCCGTGACCTTCCCGCCGAACGCCCCGTCCCCCCCGCTCACGGCCCCTATCCCGGAGCGGATCGGGGCCGCCGCCCGGAACGGGAACGCGGACCGGAACGGGAACGCGGACCGGAACGGGAACCGGAGCAGGAGCGGGGACGCGGCCGGGGCTGGGACCGGGAGTCCGGGTGGGACCGTGGCCGGGAGCCAGGCGGCGGCGGTCGGCGCCGCGCCCCGCAGCCCGGTGACCCGGGCCGCGGCCTGCCGCCGGGCGCCGCCGGGCTGACCGGGCCGGTCCCGGGCGGCCCTGGTCCGGGCACCCGGCGGCCCGAACCGCCGAGGCAAGACAGTGCGAGGCAAGACACTGCGATGGGCGACCGTGCCATGGCAGGCCGTCCGACGTCGGCCGGTGCGATGCCAGCCGGGGACGCGCTGCCGCCGCGCGCCGCCGCGGCGGGACGGCCGCCGTCGGCCGGGGCGCCGGATGGCCGCCGAGGCCGGCGGCACCGCCCCGAACCAGAGCCCCCCGAGGACAGCGACTGGAATCTCGCGGCCCTCACCGAGGCCGCCGCGTGGGCCGCAGGAAATGCCGTGCCCGGGAATCCGGCGCCCGCAGACACCCGCGACCCGGCCGCCGGCCGCCAGAGGCCGGGGCCCGGAGATCGCAGCGAGCGGACTGGCGGCCACCGGGCACCCGCAGACCCGCAGGACGGGGCCACGCGCCGCCGGGCACCCGCGGACCTGAGGAGCGGGGCTACCGGCCACCGGGCCGCGGGCGGCGACCTGCTCCCGCCGCGGGGCGGGCGTGAGTGGAATAGCGCCGGCCGGGACCGTGCGCCGGAGGCCCCGCCGACCAGGGCGGCGGCCTCCACCCGGACGGCGGCTGCGGGCCGGGCACCGGCCGCGCTCCGGACGCCGGCCGAGACGAGACCGCCTGTCCCGGCCGAGCCCGATCCGGGGACGTCCGGCCCCCGCGCGGCTCGTTCCGCGGGGACAGGGCCGGCCGGGGCGGCTGTCGCCGGTGCCCTTCCCGTGGCGCCCGGGTTCGCCGCGGCCGACGATGACTCCGCCGGCACCGGGACGGGCGGCCATGCCGCCGCGGTCCCGCCCCGCTCGGCCCGCCGGAGCCGCGGCGCCCCGGCCGGGCGCCGCTCCGGCCGCCGGCGCACCCGGCAGCTGCTGATGCTGGCGGCCGGGCTGGCCGTCGTGCTGGCCCTGCTGGCGGCCGGGCTGGTGACCGGCGTGCTGGGCGGGAACGGCCCGGCGCATGTGCTGGTGACCCCGAACCAGATCGGGCTGTACGTGCGCCGCCCGCAGCTGGAGCAGCAGATGAACGCCGGCCAGTTGCAGCGGCAGGTGATCGCCAAGAGCGCCGGGCAGGCCAGCCACGTGGTGTCCGCCGTCTACGAGAACAGCGCCGGCGCGGCCAACGGCAAGACGCCGCAGATGATCCTGTTCATCGGGGGCAACCTGTCCGGCGTGTCGGCGGGCAGCTTCATCGCCAGTTTCACCCAGCACTCGTCGGGCGCGTTCCAGACCAGCGCGGGGCCCCTCGGCGGATCCGCGGCCTGCGTCAACGCGCAGGCGAGCGTGCCGGGCAGCGTCGCGCTGTGCACCTGGGCCGACAACGACACGTTCGGCGTGGTGGCCTCGCCCACCATGGATGCGCGGATGCTCGCGTCCCAGCTGCGGGTCATCCGGCCCGGTGTGGAGCACCCATCTAAGTAGCCTGGCGCGGGCTCCCGGTTCAGTCCCCGGGAGCCGGACGGCGGCCCGAAGTCAGCCCGACTGGTCCTTCCCATGCTGCGGGCGCGGATGGCGCAGCGAGAACCGGACGATGCCAATGGCCAGGGCGGCCGCGAGCACGGCTAGTCCGGCGATCTCGCCACCGATCAATCGAGTACTGAACGGGAACGTCGCGGCGGCGTCGGCCACTGTCACGTTACGGGCGTTAGGCAACGTGGCTGAATATGGGCTGGGGCTCGCGGATGCGCCCGGGGCCACCGTCGGGAACAGGCTGCCCACCGAGCTTTGCGGGCTGGGGAGGTCGGGCAGCGCGGCGGCCGGGGTCGAGCCGGGCACGGTCGGCAGGATGCCGGCCTGGCAGGGTAGCGCCGACGCCTGCCGGGCTCACCGCGGGCGTGCTGGGCGTGGGCGAGCCGGACGGCGAGGGGGACGAGGCCGCGGCGACGCTGACCGAACCGGAGGCGGGGGACGGGGCGGTGGCGTCGCCGGACTTGGCCGTGGCCGAGAGAGTGGCCTGCTTGCCCGCCGAGGTGCCGCCCGGGATGGTCACGGTGGCCTGGAGTTCGTCCGAGTTGCCCTTGTTGATGCCGCCCACCGTGCAGGCCTGCTTGCTGGCGGCTGGGCACACGGTGAAGGCCGGGGTGACGTCCCGCCCGGCCACCTTGGCGCTGAGAGTCACGCTGACGCTGCTGGCGGCGCCGCCCGCGGGCCACACCCAGATCGCGTAACCGGCCTTGTTGCCCGGCTTGACGCCCGATGTGCTGAGCGGCTGGACCTCGAGGCACAACCGCACAGCCGCCTTGGTTGGGGTCGGCGTCGGGGTCGGCGTGGGGCTCACGGACCCGGAATCCGTCGGGCTCGGCGACGGGCTGGCCGACGCGCTGCTGGATCCCGTGCTGGACGGGCTGGGGGTGGCAGTCGCTTTCGAGGTGGCGGTGGCGCTTGCTTCCGGGGTCGCGGTGACGCTCGCGGTGGCCGAGGCCTTCGGTGTGGCGGAGGTGTTGGCTTTCGGGGTGGCCGGCGCGGAGGCCGTCGCCTTCGGGGTGGCCCGGGTGCTGCTGGAGGTGGCCTTGGGGGTGGATCTGGGGGTGGCTTGCAGTACCGTCGCGGCGTCCAGGGTCACCGCGGTCTCGCCGGTGTGCAGCGCCTTGGTGCTGGCTGGCGGCTGGCCGCAGACGTTCGATGTGGCCGTGACCGCCACCCGCTCGCCGGCCACGGCCTCGCTCACCGTCGCGGCATCGGCGGATACGGCGCCGGCCAGCATGCTGCCCACGATCCCGGAAGAAACCAGGGCTGCGCCGACCACAGCGCCCAGCGCCGATGGCCCGCTGCGCGGTGAAATCATCTGCGCGCCTTGGTCGCCATGGTCATCTTCGTTGAGACCTCGCGTGTGGTCGGACGGTCGCATGGCTGTCTTGGAGACCATTCCCTGGTGCTCAGGTTCAACACCTACGCTCAGTTGGACGCAAGGTAAAGCTGGGTGGTGCCGTCCCGGGCCCTGTTTCGCGCCCGCGGTGAGCTTGGTCCGGGGTTGGCCGGGGCGCCCGGGTTCGCCGGCGGCCCGGTCGCCGGGCAGGATGAGGGCGTGGCGGCCGCTGATCCCCGCGATGTTCTGACCCGGCCTGCCCCGCCGCCGGACGTCATGCTGCGTTATAGCCCGGGGGCGGAGCAGGTTGCTGACGTGCGGTTCCGGCGTCGTGACGTTCTGCTGGCGCGGCTTTGGGGGGCCTGGCTGGTGCTTCCGGTTCTTCCCGGGGTGTCCTCCGGGGCCGGTGGTGCTGATCGTGCTGCTGCACGGTGGGTTCTGGCGGGCCTCGTATGACCGGTCCCACACCGGGCCGATGGCCGCGGCGCCGGCGGCTGAAATTTCGTCGTGTGCGCGCTGGAGTACCGCCGGACCGGGCCGCCGGGGGTGGCGGCCGGGGGTGGCTGGCCGGCGGGTGGCTGGCCGGGGGGGTGGCTGGCCGGCGGGTGGCTGGCCGGGGGGTGGCTGGCCGGGGGACGTTCGACGATGTGGCGGCGGCCGTGGACGCAATGCCAGACCTGGTGCGCGGGGTGGTTGCCCTTGCGCCCGTGAGCGACCTGGCGGCCTGCGACCGGGACGGGCTGGGGGTAATGCGGCGGGCGCACTGCTCGGCGGCGGTCCCGGCGAGTGGCCGGAGAGATACGCGGTGACGGACCCGGCGGGCCTGGTCCCGCTGGGCGTGCCGGTGCGAATCGTGCACGGGAGCGACGACGCGCCGGTGCCCTGTGCGATGAGCCGTGAGTTCGCCCGGCGAGCCGGTGCGGCGGGCGCCCGCCGCCCCGGAATGAATGACCCGTGGCGCGGTCCTCGGCGAGTGCTCCCTCAGCCTGGTCTTCGTGCTAGCACCCGGCCGCCGTCGGCGGCTGCCATCCTTCCCCGCCACTGACCTGAGCGGGACACTGTGCCAAAGGGGAGGGCATGGGTGCGATCCTGCTGGTCCTGACGGCTAGGGCTCGCCATTACTGGCGGTCCTGGCTACTGCTCGGCCTGGTTGTCGCGATCGGGACCGGGTTCGTGCTGGCGGCCGTCACGGCGGGACGCCGCGCCGATTCCGCGTTCCCGCGGTTCGCCGCCAGCCACGGTTACGACGCCATCGTGTACAGCAGCCGGCCACTGCCGAAACTGGCCACCCTGTCCGAAGTGTCCCAGGTGACGCCGATCCGGGCGCCCTTCCACGGCCAGCCCTGGTGCTCTTGCGGGCGCCAGATCGACCAGGGCGATTTTGCCGTCCGGGAGGTGCCCGCCACGGCCCTGGGCCGGCTGGCGAAGCTGGTCTCCGGCCGCATGCCCGACCAGGCGTCCGTCCATGAGGCGCTGGCCTCGTACACACTCCAGCGCGACTACGGGATCGGTCCCGGCACGGTGATCCGCCTCCCGATGGCGGCCGCCTCGCAGTGGGGGGCGGTGCTCAAGGCCCTGGCCGGCGGCCCGGTGCCCAGGCCCGCCGGGCCCACGATCGCGCTGCGGGTGGTGGGTATCGCGGCGGCCGAGAGCGAGTTCCCGTCCGGGCAGGGTTCCGCCTACGACCTCTACCCGACCCAGGCGTTTGCCGCCGCCACCCGCGGCACCCCGGCCCTGCCGTTCTACTACGTGCGGCTCCGCCACGGGCAGGCGGACTTCGCCAGGTTCGAGGCCGCGGCCAGCGGACTGAACGGAGTCGGGGTTCAGAATCTCGATGCGGCGGCGGTGGCGATCACGGCCTCGATCCGCCCTCAGGCCGTCGGCTGGTGGGTGCTCGCCGCGCTCGCCGCGCTGGCCGCGGCCGTGGTGGCGGGCCAGGCGTTGGCCCGACAGACCGCCGCGGAGAACACAGACCAACCGGTCCTGTCCGCGCTGGGCCTGAGCTCGCGGCAGTCCGCCGCGCTGAGCATGCTGCGGACCCTGATCGTGGCGCTGGCCGGGGCGGCGGGCGGGGTGGGCCTGGCCACGCTGCTGTCTGTGTCCGCACCGGTGGGCGAGGCGCGGCTGGCTGACCCCGCTCCCGGCCTGACCTTCGACTGGCCGGTGGCAGTCCTGGGAGCGGTGGCGGCCGTGGCCGTGGTGCTCGCGCTCGGGGTACCGCCCGCGCTGCGTGGTGCCCGGACGCGCGGCTCCCCGCGGCGGGCCCGGGTGATCCGGCCGTCGATGGTGGCCGGCGCGGCCGCGGCGGCGGGCGCGCCGGCGGTCGCGGTGCTGGGCGTCCGGCAGGCCCTGGAACGGGGCCGTGGTACCCGCGCGGTCCCGGCAGGGATCGCGCTGGCCGGCACGATCCTGGCCGTGGCCGCGCTGTGCGCGACCGCCGTGCTCGGCGCCAGCCTGTCCCACCTCACCGCCTCGCCCGAGCTCTACGGAGACCCGTTCCAGGCAATTTTCAGCTGGTCGGGACCGGGGGGAGCGGCTGGTACCGGCCTGCTCAGCGGGCTGGAACGCGATCCGGCGATCGACCGGATCACGCTGATCTCAGGGCCCGCGATCACCGTCAACCAGCTCGGCGTGCAGGCACTCGCCGCCGCGGCGCCGCGGGGCCCGCTGCTGCTGTCGGCCGCCGACGGCCGGCTTCCGGCCGGCCGTGGCGAGATAGCCCTCGGCGCCTCCACCATGCGCCAGGCCCGCGCGCACATCGGATCCGTGGTCCAGGTGGGCGTGACCTCCCCGGACGGCGCCGCCCGCCGCGCACGCTTCCGGGTGGTGGGGCTGGTGTCGTTCCCCAGTGACTTCGGGACCGGGGGACTTGGCACCGGGGCGGCGCTGACCACGGCGGGATACACCGCGGCCCAGTGCCCGCCGTCGCCCGCCCAGCCGAATTGCCGCCGCGCGGCCGCGGCCCATCCCCCGGACCTGGTGCTGGTGCACGCCGTGCCCGGGCCGGCCGGGACCGCGGCGCTGGCCCGGCACATCCGGCAGTACCCGGGCGGTGCCTCCCGGCCCACCGTCCCGACGGCGCTGGTGAACTTCGGGGAGTCGGCCAACTTCCCGCTGCTGCTGGGCGGGGTGGTGACGCTGTGCGGCGCCGCCACACTGGCCCATCTGCTGGCGGTGAGCGTGTGGCGCCGGCGCAGGGACAGCAGCCTGCTGAAGGCCCTCGGGTTCGTCCGCCGCCAGGTCGCGGCCGTGGTGTTCTGGCAGGCCGCGACCGTGGCGGTGGTGGGGATCGTGGTCGGCGTACCGCTAGGGCTGGTGGCCGGAAGGGTAGTCTGGCGCGTCTTCGCCCTCGACGCCGGGGTGGTGGCGGTCCCGGTGCTGCCCGGCTGGCTCATCGCGGCGCTCGCCGCCGGTGTCCTCGTCGTTGCGACCGCGATTGCCATCGTCCCCGCGGCGGCGGCAGCGAGATCGCCAGCCGGACAGGTGCTCCGCATCGAGTAGCTCCCCGCACGATCCACATGGAATCCTCTCGCTGCTGTTGCTGCGAGCGATAGCGCGTCGCTGCGGACGGGTTTGACGCCTTCGGGTGTAGACGCCACGACGTCAGGAGTGCGGTAAGCTCTCCAACGCCCGGGGCGGGTAACTTGGCCTCAGTTGTGGGTCAGGTTCGCTGTCCACCGGAGTGCACGAACTGAGTTGACCGCCGGGACGCGTGAAACCCCAGCCCAGACAACTAAACACAGGCCCCCTTAGCTCAGTCGGCAGAGCGTCTCCATGGTAAGGAGAAGGTCTACGGTTCGATTCCGTAAGGGGGCTCCCAGGTCAGAGGTGGTTTCGCTGGTCAGCTGGCGGGCCGCCGGGCACGGCGAGTGTCAGATCGAGTGGCAAGATCACTGATTTTGGCCGGTCTGACCGTCGCTGCTGGCTGTGCTGTGGTCCCGGTCTGCTGGCCGGTCTCGTGGGCTCGCAGTAGGTGGTCCAGCAGGGGCACTTGCGAGTGCTTGTCGATCTTGTAGCGCTCGGCAGGGCGTCTTGCCATAGCTCTTCGAGGACCTCGCAGAGGCGCTCGCGCATCTGGCGGGTCACGTGCATGTAGACGCGGTCCATGCCTTGCATGGCGTGGCCGCGGCGGTCCATCTGGATGACCTTGCTCAGGTTCGCGGCGTCCAGCCAGGTGGCGTGGGAATGCCGGTAGTCGTGCGGCTTGAGCTTGCCGGTCAGGTTCGGCCAGGTGCCGTCGGCTAGGTCCGCGGCCTTATTTCTGCGGTTGCCCCGGCGGATGGGGATGCCGGGCCAGGGCTCGGCGGTGACGTAGACGGGGCGGCGGAGGCCCTGGCGGGCGGGGTGGAGGCCTTCGGCGGCTGGGGTGAGGAAGTCGTCGGCGTAGTTGGAGCGGCGCGGGTGGCCGCCCTTCGGGCCGAGGAACAGGTAGTTGGGCGGTGTCTTGTCCTCGCCCTTGCAGGTCGGCCTGCCGTCCTCGAGCGGGCAGCAGCAGGTGTCCCGGCGGTTGTCCATCGCCCAGCGCATCAGGCCGGCCAGGAAGGGCGGCAGGTCCAGGACCCGGAAGGAGCCATCCTTCGGGGCCGACTTGCAGACTGCGCCGCCGAGCTCGCGGAGCTGCCAGTCCACGGCGTAGGTGGGGATGCCGGTCTTGGGGAACTGGAGCGGGGAGTCCTTGCCCGGCCATCCCTCCACGGCCATGAGCTCGCCCCAGCGGACGCCGGTCCAGGCGGCGAAGACGTTCATCACGAAGTCGATGTCCCGCCCGGAGAGCAGGGCGCACCGTTCGGCGACGCACAGGGCGTGGAACGGGGTGATGACGTTCGCGGTGGATTGCTGTGCTGCCCTGGATGGGACCCGGCCTTTGACGCGCACCCGGCCGCGGCGGCCTTTCCGCCGTTCGGCCGGGTTCCGGTCGATCTTCCCGGCGTGGACCGCGTCGCCGAGGATCGTGATCAGCAGGGAGCGGGCGCCGCCGGCGACCGACCGGGCGTAGGGCGTTCCCCGTGCGCTGATGCGGGTGGGGATGGCGTTCTCCCAGGTCTCGATCTCCTCGAACTCCAGGGACCCGAGCTCGCGCCCTTCGAACTCCGGAAGGATGAAGCCCTCGACGAAGTACTTGTACTTGGCGCGGGTCTTGGGCCCGATATCGCCGAGCATCCCGACCCAGACGTCGATCCAGTCCTCCAGGAGCATCTTGCGGCCCGTGCGCTCATGCCAGGAGCCCTCGATCTGCTCGGTGATCTGGGTGGTCGCATCCGCCCGGGCTTCTTCCGGGTCGTCGTAGAAGGTGGTCCAGTACCTCTGGTCCTGGAACCGCCAGACGTACCGGGTACGGCCCTGGCGGTTCGTCTCGGCCCACGGCTTCGGCCTGCGCGGCGGGGTCATCGCTGCTTCCCGTCGGCGGGCGACGTGTCGCGTGGGCTACGGGCGCGCCAGGCCTGGGGTGGACGCTCGGTCCTGTGCGCTGATGACCGTCGGGATGCCGGTCGGCTTCTCGACGGGAGCGCCTGTGACGTGTCGGCAGGCTTGGGCCGGCGGGCCTGACCCTCAAGGATCTCCCGCAGGTCGCCTGCGGTGAACCTGATCCGGCGGCCGTTCAGGTGGAAGGGCACCTGCCTGCGGTAGGCGCGGGTCCGCAGGGCGCACTCAGTCATCTCCGCCAGCCCGAGATTCGTAAGATCTCGGCGGCCTGGGCCGGGGTGAACAGCTGGGGAAGGTCCAGCGCGGGCGGGTCAATGGCTGTCACGGCAAGCACACCTCTCGGACAACTGGCAGCACCGCCCGCATCGGCAGGTGCCTCGCTGTCCGCGGTCAGGGCTGGACATTCCGAGGTCCGTCGGGCGGACGGTTGACTGTTCTTAGACATCTTATTTAAATAAGATGTTTCCTGTCAGTCAACTGGATAAGGGGCCACCCTGTGCTGACTTTGCTTGTGGAGCTTGGTTCACCTCGGCAGGAGTGCCAGCTCCGGAGACTCGGCCATGACTGTCGGCCCGAGGAGTTGACTGGCCTGGGACTCAGACTCGACGGTCGGTCACTCGCCCCAATCCGTCGGCGGCTGACCGAACGGGACCACGGTCCTGGCGCTCGCCAGCATCCTGCATCAATGCGGACTACCGACGATCTGCGTGGATTAGGGCTAGCGTAGTTGGGTGCTTACCGTCGGGATTGACCTCGCTGCGGAGCCAGAGGGAACTGCGGTGGCATGGGTCGAGTGGCTTGCCGGGCGGGCCGTAGTCCGCGACCTGGCATGGGGCGCGGATGACGCCGCGATCCTGGCCGCGATGGCGGAGGCAGGCATGGCCGGGATCGACTGCCCGCTGGGCTGGCCAGATGTCTTCCTTGCGTTCGTTGCTGCCCATCAGGGCGGACGTTGTCTGTACCCGCGGGGGATCCGGGAGCGGGGCTGGCGGCCCTCTATCTCGCACTGCTGTGCTTTCTTCTCGGTCTCCTGCCCTGCCCCTTCTCCCTCCCCTCCTCTTCCTCCCCTGACCACTTAAACGCCCCGCCCAAATATCCAGTCCAGCACGTGGACCCGCATGCCTACTGGTCGAGCGCACTCGGTCAGCGGCTGCAGAAGAGTGAACCGCGCAAGCCCGCCTGGCCCGCGACGCCGTGCCGGTTGTCAGCGTGCGTACCTGTTACGGAACCTGTCCACATGTAGTGTCTCCCCGCGGAGCAGGCCAGTCTCGATCTCGGTGGGATACGCGGTGCCGTCCTCGTACAGCAGGTGGCCGAAGTAGAAGGTGCCGGGTGTTGTTGCCGCTTCTCGTTCTAATGCCCGGAACCGTTGCCCTGGTCCGACCAGCCGCGGTTCAGGTCCCGCCGCTGCCGGAAGATGTTCGGGCCGAACTCGCCTCCGGAAAGATGGGGAATGAGGTGGCCCCGGTCCACCAGCGTGCCGTCGGGGTCGGGCGGCAGCGGGAATCCGCGCTGGTAGGAGACATCGCGTTTGGCGACTGTGGCTGGTGTCATGGTCCAGGCCGCCACTGTTCGATCCTCCTGATCTGCTCCACGGCGCTCGCCAGGTCGAACAAGTAGGTGGCTCCAGACTGCACGAATTGCAGTAGCGAGCAATCCGGGAATTGATGTTCGTATCGTTCCGCCACCGCGTCGAGCAGTGCCGTGCCAAGATCGGCAGGCACCAGTGGCATCCGGAGGCCACTCACCAGCCCCGCGTAGTCCACCGACAACCGGGTCATCCCGCTGTTCTACCCGGTGATCAGCGAGGGCGACACGAAGCGCCAGTCCGCTGCCGTAACAGCAATGGCCAGGCGAACGGCGTCCCCGTCAGCAGGCTGACTGGTCGATACCGGTGGGCGGAACGAGGAACCTGCTCGCCGGGCTGCACCGCCGGATCATCACAGCGATCCCTGGGATGATGGATGCGTGATCGACCTGGCGCGGCTCGTCGCAGACTTCGCGGTAGCGATTCAGCGTGCCGATAGCCGCAAACCGCAAGCGGTTGGATCCCGGACAGGGCGTGCGTATCAGCCGGGGATCGGCCCGCACACTGAGAGCCAGACAATCAGGCTCGTGACGAATGAACTCATCACACTCGACCAGGCGTATGCGGCATACGCGCTCGACGTGCCCTACCCCGGCACGTCGCGGCAGCGATGCGACTGGTGCCTGGGTCAGGCCCATCTTGGGACTGGGCCATCGAGGCGAAGATGCTGCGCATGTTCGGGGACAACGGGAAGCTCAACGACAACATGCTGATGCACGTTCTATCCCCTTACCCGGCACACCGCAGCGCCCTGACGGACTGCGAAAAGCTGGCCCAATCGGTCCAGCCCGGCCGCAAGGCCATCGTGATCTACGGTTACGACTACAACGACTGGCCCATGGACCCCGCGATCGAAGCGTTCGAAACACTCGCTTCAGAGCGCGTCACCCTCGGCGATCAGCATGCAGCGGCCTATGACCACCTGATGCACCCAGTCCATCAACACGGACGAGTGTTCGCCTGGGAGATCGGGAAGCAGAACGGGTGCGGGCCCCGCGAGTAGATGTATGTCATAGGGGCCAGCGAAGTGCGGTCCCTGGTCAAAGTTGGTGTCGGCCAGCGCGGACAGCGGCTATGAGAGTATCCGTAGTGATTCAGCAGAGATTGTCGGCCTGTTTGATCCGGCGCAGCAGGTAAGGGCAGAGAAGTAGTCCCCGTATTTGCGCTGCAACTCCGGACGCTGCCAGTCCCGGCCACTGATGGTGCGTCGGCATGAGGCGCTGCCGCAGCGGCAATCCATGCCACCGTCGCAGTCGTCGAACAGCGCATAGTCGGTCGTCAGTTCCTCGCCCGGGCTGATCCGGCGCATGGCCAACAGCACGATGTTGCCGGCGAAGCCGACGTTCGGCTCGCACGAGTTGGTTGAGAAACAGCATCACCGGCTCGTACTACGTCCTCCAGGGCCACCAAGTGAAAGCCGTCAGCGATCTGCACGTCGGAGTTCTGCAGCCGGTTGCGGCAGCGGCCGCAAGGTGAGCGGTGTCCACGATGTGGCCGCCCTTGATCGCGACGATCTCATCCTTGCACGATCGGCGACACCGCGACCAGCCCACGGCCTTCGATCGCACTGCGGCGCCCCTTGGCAGCCTTCGGCGAGATACCCTGGAGACGATCACTACTGTCCCTCCCGCGGTGAAGCCGTGCCGGAGATGTATCCACCAGCGCGATCTCGCCGGCGGCCGCCAGCTGGCAAATCCAGCAGTGCGGCGCACCCGCTGCGCGGCTATGCGCGGTAATTGCTTGGAGGCGATCAAGTCCGCCCAACGTAGCGTCTCGCGCCAGATGTCGGAGGCGATCGCGATCTTTGGCGGGCGCGAGCCGCTGGGCGCATTGCCTACTACGCATTGTGAGCAGGGTAATGGTGTCTTTGGGTGCGCATAGCGCGAGTCATATCGCTGATTCGGACAACCTGCGTCCGCGCAGAACGTTCAGATCTGGAGCCAACCATATCGGATTCACCGGTCGTTCACTGCCTGCGGCGATTCTCAGGTTGCGTTCTCGGAAAGGTGATGGCTGAGGCTGCAGACATATGGCGCGGCTGCCGCTGATCATGAGGTGTCCGGCCTGTTCCGCTGCTGCGCGGCCGACAGGAAGGAAGGATTCCATATCCGTCTGATCTGCTTGGGCCGGGTCTGCCTGGTCGTGGACAAGGCGCCCGATCCGGCCTGCGATGCCTACGTGTTGAGGATGGTGGTGGCAGGCTGAGTACGCAACGGGACTCTGGTGGCCGGGAAGATCGTGATGGATTGACCCGATCTACCACAGGTCCCGTCGCCTCATCCTCCTCGGCAGTCCGCACTCCCATCGGGCTTCATCATGGCTACCAGCTCCGGCGAATGTGTCCCCTTTCCCCGGCCGCACTGCTCTACGGCGGCCGCCAACGATCGCTGGTCGTGCAGACGACTCCTGTTGGTCGTACGCTTAGCGATGTGGTGAACAGTCGTGGCGCGGTAGTGGCATGGAGCGCTGGCGTCAGCGGGCCGGCGCGGCTCTGGCCGCCTTGTTCGCCGATGGCAAGACACCATGGCAGCGGACGTTGTTCATCTTGCTCGTCGTTGTCGCGGGCTTAGCGTTCGCGATCTTGCTTGCGGCTGGGCTTCAGGCGTGGGTTCCTTGTGGCGAGCGCGCCGTACCACCAAAGGCTCGGAAGTTCCCGCCAGGCGACCGTCGCTCGAGGTCAGTCGCTTTGGGTTCATCGAAGGTTTCGTCCCACCGCTCGAGCCGGTTTGCGACCGTATCCGCCAGGCCGTGGCTCGGGCTGAGCCGGTCGGGATCGTTGTATTCACCGGCCATAGCGGATATGGCAAGACCGGGCTTGCGGGGTGGGCGTGCCGAGATGCAGAGGGACTTCCATTCCATCGTGGCGGTCGAGTTTAGAGATGATTGGCCGAAGGATGTGCGTGGAGAGCGCGCATTCGAGGAGTTCCGCCTACAGATTCACCAAGCTTCAAGGTCGTCTGAAGGCGTCGAGTTGGACGAGCTGCTTGCGGCCGAGGCGACGCTCCTTATCTTGGATGATGTCCGCACCGAGAGCGATCTGAGTCCGTTCTTCTTTTCCTTCTTCGACAAATGCACCGTGCTGGTGACAGCCTTGGATTCTAGGATCTCGACCGCACTGAAGGCCGGTAGTCGGCCTTTTACGCATTTTGACCTAACCTCCTCTAAGGAGGCGGTGTGGGTTAGCGAGTGGGCGCGTCGCATACTCACTCGAGAGTGGAAGAGCGACTCGGCGGCTGGCGATCTAGTTGAGGGGTGCGCGAGTTGGCCTCTCCTTGCCGCGCGCGGCTAAAACTGGCGGTACGGCACCAGGCCCCGCCTGCACCCGGTTTGGTTGCCTTTAACGAGGCGGTGAGGAGGGTAGCGACCCGGCTCAGCAGCCTCGGACCGGACAAGTTCGATTCCCCCGGCTCTCGTCACACGTCGGTCGGGAAGAGCGTCGAGTTCATGCTGGAAACGATCGCAGAAGTATTCGTGCCACCGCCGTCCGACCCCGGTGAACGGCTCAAAGAGCTCGGGGCGCTTCCCTCGGACGCCATGGTGCCTGTCGAGGTGCTCGACTTGCTGTGGGACTCTAAATCGAAGGAGGCAACTAGCAGCCTGGTCGAACAGCTCTGCGATCTGGGTATGGTGCAGTTCGACCGGCCAGAGACTGGCAGCCGGTACCCGGAACACATCCGGCTCCACGATTCCGATCGCGAATACTTCCGGAAACGGTATCCGGACGAGATCCAGAAGGCTGACCAGCGACTGCTTAGGAAGAGCGGTCAGCATGTTCGACGAACCGATCGTGCGCGACTACTTAGCCGAGCACCGGATATGGCATCTGATCGGAGCCCACGACTATGAAGGCGTGGTAAATGCCCTGACCAGCCCCGAATCACTGGTCAATGCCGCTCTGGACCGAGGAGTGCGGGCCGTCGAATATGACCTGGCGCTCGCGCTCGCTCACTGCTCGTCGGAGCTAGGGCAGCGATCGGTTGCTCCGACCCCTCCTGAGCCGAATCCGCCAGTCGATCGACCTGCTCAAGCGGTGTGACTCTCGCGAATCGTTTTGCCCAACCCTGGCCGGGCGGTTGCAGGGCGTCCCAAACTCGCCGACTTTGCGGTCAGCCTCGAGCCGTTGCGTCGAAGACGGCATCATACAGGTCGAGGGGCCGCCGCACGGGATCAGTGGACGACCGGCGCTTGGTTCGCCGCCTGCCGAAACGGAGAAGGACCGGCATAAAGGCGCTCTCGTGGATGGCCGAGCCTGATCGGTCGGAATCGCCTTCCGGGATGGCGCTATCCGTCTCTGGGACCCGGAGCAGCAATCGGCTGCACCAGCTCAGGGGCCCCGACTCACAGCCGGTGACGCTAGCTGCCTGGGCGAGTCGCGGGGGACTCATCGCGATCGGCCGTTTCGACGGTACTGTCACGGTGTGGCCATTGCCCGGTCGGCGACGGCCCGGAGAGCCTAACGGATCAGGGCGTAGCTGCTGTCGCTTGGTCGAAGAGGGCCGGGTGATCTTCTTACCTGGTTGGGCCGGGGCCCTTGCCTGCTGGTCGCGGCGCCTGGACACAGCGGTGCACACCAACATCGGCGGGGACCCAGGGTCACGGCGATGGCCTGGTCCGACGACAGCACTCGGCTGGCGTTTGGGAGCGTGCGCAGGGGGCTGTTTTCAGTTTCTCGAAGGATGGCCCGGTTGCCGGCTGCGGGTGAGCATCCTGGTGGCGTCGATCTCTTGGCATGGTCGGCGGGGGACGCCTTGCCTGTGCTGGCTGGGAGGCGGAACCGTGTCCGCGTGCTGGGCCCGACTCGAGGCCTTCCGCTGTACAGCCGAACGCCGTCGGACCAACGAGGCCCGGCAGTCATTGCATGGGATGAGGATGGGCAACGCTCCGGCATCGGCGGATTCGACGGTGCTGTCCCGTCTGGTCGGCGGCGGAGTGCAGGACTGCGTTGCCGGCGCAGTCCGGAGCGGTTCGTGCCCTGGCGTGGTCGCCGACGGCGCCAGTTCTGGCGGCCGCGCACGATGGTGGGGTCGTACGGATCTGGCGCGGAACGGATCGGCCTGGCCCGCTCCGATCTTCGCACACCAGACCAATGTTGTTAGCGTGGGCCTGGTCTTCGCGCCAAAAGACATCTCGCAACGAGCAGGCTCAGACGGCGCTGTGGCCGTCTGGGCACCATTCGAGGACAGCGGTGTCCTTCTTTCCGCGATCCCGGACACATGGGCCGACGACCGTCCGCTGCTCGCCGGATGGCCGAAGCGTGGCGACGGTTAAGGAGCAGGCCGGTGCTATCTGTCTCTGGGACGTGGAGAGTCGGCAATGTCGAACACTGAACTCGCGCGCGGCATGGACGCCCGCCATCGGGTGGGCGCCCGGAGGAGCTGCTCGGCTCGCCACGGGCGGGGCGGACGGCGTGTGGTGTACGAGTGGAATGCGGAACGGGAGTCGGATAGCGCGGTACTGCACCGCCACGCAGCATGGGTGTCGGATCTCGCATGGACCACGAGCTCCAGAGGTGAGCGACTCGCTTACGCTAGGCCGCGATTGGGTGATCCACATCAACCAGCCTTCCCGACCCGGCATATCAACTCGTCGCTCACGAGGAGGTACAACGGCGATGGCGTGGAGCCCCCAGGGGTCGCTGTTGGCCACCGCTGGGAACGACTGGCTTGTCCGCATTTGGCGGCCGTCGGACGCTACGAGCGGGCCCTCTTCGCAGACCGGGCCAGGTGGGGTCTCGTGGCGCAGTTCCGGGCTCACCTAGGTGGAGTCGCGGCTCTGGAGTGGGCGCCTGGAGGTGCCGAACTCGCCACGGCGGGATGGGATCGAAGTGTCCGGCGATGGCGTCTCCAGGGCGTGCCCGAGCCGTCCACACAACCCGACGGGTCCAGGCCTATGAGCTGGTGCTTGATGGATACCTCGTGGATACGCACGAGCGCCGTAACGGCACTCGCCTGGTCTCCAGACGGAGCGAGTCTCGTTGGCGGTGACCGCAGGGGAAAGCCGGTTCTGTGGCGTTGCGGGGATCTCAGCGGCACAGAGTTCCGTCCTCGCACCAGGGTCTAATCACCGCACTGCGCTGGCCGAGAAGGACCAATCGGATTCTGAGCGCCGGGACCGATGGGACCCTGCGGGTATGGGATGCCAGCGGCCAAGAGCGCGCTCGCGTCGTCTTCCGGACACCCTTGTACTCGCTCGACCTTCACGAGGACTCCGGCCTCGTAGCGGTCGGGGGCGAACATCGGGCGACGATTCTGAGATTGCGTGCCGAGCGGAGAGCGGAGCAGACCGAATGAGCGATCCCGGAAACCTTCAACCGCACGCCCGCTGGCACGACATATCCCCGAGCGTGAACAGCGACTTTTCGAGAAGCTGGATTCTCGCCAAAGGCCGGGTGGCTCGAACACCGATCGTCGCCGCGACCGTGCTACGAATCAGCTGGGCGTGGAACATGACGATCCTTCCCCGACGGCGGCCAGCGCTATCCGGTCAACTTCGCCACCCTGTTGGGCTTCTCTCCGAGCCGTACCACCCTGAGCGTGACACCATCGAGACGCTCCGGGGAGGA
>CAWHJW010000015.1:0-437064 GCA_963829725.1 uncultured Actinomycetes bacterium
GCCTAATTAACCGCCTGAAATTTGGCGTGTCTGCATTTGGCGGACTTATCGGGCATTACCGATGGTGATCTGCGCTGGTCACCGGTAGCGGGGACGGGCTGCCCGGGGCGGGGTCCGGGATGGCCGTCCGTTGCCGGGTCCGCCGGTTTCCGGGGCGTTTCCGGGACCATGGGCGGAAATCATTCCCGGCAGGCACTGGAGGCGGCGGTGACGGTGAGGGTCTCGGTGACGGTGCGGCAGTCCTGGAGGACGGGACCGAGGTCCCGGTAGAGGAGGAGCTGGCGACGGCGCTCGCCGGGACCGCGGAGCAGTTCGCGGGGCTGGCGGCGTGGGCGGCGGATGAGGCCCGGTTCTGCGATCTCGGGGAGCGGGAGGAGGTCATCGGGACCGGGGGACGCGAGCTGCAGCGGCGGCTGCTGGAGGCCACGTTCGCGATCGACGCCGCCCGCGAGGAACGGGCCGGCCAGGTCACCAGCGCCGCGGGGATCCCGCACGGCAGCGTCGAAGCCGGGCATGAGCGGGGCGTGACGAGCGTGTCCGGGCCGGTCCGGGTCTCCCGGATGGCCTACCGCAACCGCCGCGAGCCGAACCTTTACCCCGCTGACGCCCGTGGATCCTCCCCGATGATCCCTATTCCCTGGGGATGCGGCCCTGGCGGCGTATCACCTGGCCGGCGGGGGGTTCGGGCAGGCCCAAGAGGTCATCAGGGAACGCACCGGGGTCACGGCCGGCCGGCCCAGCTCACCGGGCTCGCGGAAGACCTCGCCGCCTGGACGGATGATTTCTACGAGCAGCGCGCCCGGGACGCGGACGACGATCTCCCGGACACGGACGTGATCATGATGCAGGCGACGGCAAGGGCATCGCCCTGCGCCCGGAGACCGCAAGAACGCGGGCAAGGCCGATACAGCGCATCCGGGGATCAAGAAGATGGCCGAGATCGTCGCGGTCGCCGACTTCACCCCCGCCGTCCGGGAACCGGAGGACATCGCCGCCCCCCAGGCCCGCCGCAGGGCCCATCCCGGCCCGAAGGCCCGGGACAAGTGGGTATCCGCCTCGATCACCGAATCCATCGAGGACATGATCGCCGCGGCCTATGACGAGGCCGACCGCCGCGACCCTCAGCGCGTGCGGCAGCGGGTCTTCCTCGTCAACGGAACAAGCAGCAGATCACCGCCATCGAGGCCCAGGCCAGCGAACGCGGCCTCAAGGTCCCGGTCCTCATCGATTACATCCACGTCAGCGGCTACCTCGGCAAGGCCGCCGCCGCCCTCCACCCCGGCGACCCCGCCGCCGCGGGCCAGCAGGCCGACGGGCAGCTGCTCCGCGTCCTGCACGGCCGCGCGAGGGCCGTCGCCGCCACCCTCGCCTCCGTCGCCGCGAAAACCCGCGCCAACCCCCGCAAGCGCCTTGACCTCACCGACATGGACAAGGCCGTCACCTACCTCACGAACAACCACCAGCACATGCGCTACGACAAGGCACTCGAGAAAGGCTGGCCGATCGCCACCGGCATGATCGAGGGCGCCTGCAGATTCGTCATCGAAGACAGATTCGGGATCACAGGCGCCAGATGGTCCCCCGACGGCGCCGAGACCATCCTCAAGCTCCGCGCCGTCGTCGTCAACGGCGACCTCGACGCCTACATGAACTACTACAAGCAACGCTACCGCGACGAGCATCACCTCAGCCGCTACGACCCGGCCACCATCGAAGACCTCAACCTCGCCGCATGACCGGAACACTCCGAAATGAGGCACCTTTCAGAAAGACACACCCCTCGAAGTGACCGCTCGTCGATATCCACGGCTGTATCACCTGAGTTAGGACAACATTGGGCGGTCGCTTATTGGTCGGGCCTGTGACCTGCTGGTTTGCTGTTTGCAGCAGCTGAAACTTACGCACTAAGGATGGCGGTGCGATGGGCTGGTTGCGACCGCCGCCTCTTACTCGAGTCCTAGGTCGGTCAGGTGCGTTACGAGTTCGCCGAGGGTCGGTACCACGGGGCAGGGGTCCGGCCGATTCCCCCATGCGGCGTTGAGGTACCGCGCAGCCGCGCGTCGGCGGCGACACCGTCGGCGTAGGCGGCGGCGCATGCGAGGTACAGCATGTTGACCAGGTCGTTCGGCTCCCACCGGGTGGTGGGGTTCAGCAGCCGCACGCCGAGTGCGTCCGCGTAGAGCCGCAGGAATGGCATCGCGTCCGTCCGCTTCTGCAGGCCCTGCAATAGAGTGGCCGCGGTCTGCTCGGGCGGCAGGCCGCAGTGCTGGAATAAAACGACGCAGGTGCATCAGCCATGGCGTCTTTCAGGGCCAGGATGCGGGCTGCGGCACGGCGCCGCTGGGTGGTCAATCTTCGGAACTGAGCATTGCGGCCTGTGGCGGCCAACTGATTGCACCATTCGGTGGTCTTCTCAGGCGGGATGCGCTGCGGGTCCATGAGCAGGTCGAAGTTCGCTGTGACGGCGGTCAGCCGCGCACAAAGCCAGTCCAGATACTCGGGCAGCCCTGCAGGCGCCGTCAGCGCTTTGGTGGTGGTCGCCGCGTAGAGGTCGTCCGGGCCGAGTGTAAAGACTTTGAGTCGGCCGCGGCCGAGCGCGTCGGCGCTGGCGTTGGCGAGGACGTGTGCGATCTCGTCGTGGCGCACGCCTAGGGGGTTGCGCATGTGCCAGCCGCGCGACAGCTCGAGCATGACCAAGGCCAGCCGCTGCCGCTTTACGCCGTACAGCGGAGTGGTCTCGATTACGTGCCCGGAAGAGAGTGGCAGAATGATGCGCCGGTCACGCGCCCACCTGATGAGCTTATCTGCGGCTATGCCGTCTTGATGAGCGATGCTGCCGGGATCGTATATGCGAAGGGCAAGCGTGCTCCAATGGCCCTGGTCTAGGTAGACGACGCGACGGTCCGCATGCTGCGCGGTGCCACCGGGCGGCTCGATCTCCATAGTGGCGCGCACACCACCTGGCGTGGTGAGCGTCAGTGCGCGGTCCGCAAATGAGTAAACCATGTGCGCGATCGCGGCGCCCTCGCCTGTCGCTGGGAGGTTCACTGGCATGCCCACGCTTCTGCCGTCGGCAAGGTGGAGCACGGCGTGGCCGCCCGCAATGTCCCATTCGATACGGCGGGGCAGGCCGCCTCGCGGGCCGGATACCGACTCGGATACGCGATTCATCGCGCTGGAATCTTCCTCCGTTCTTGCATATACCGCGGTTGCAGGTGTTAAGTCCCCGCCGACCTCCACTATGGCTCGAAGCGATCAATCATCGCATCTGGCTTGCGAACTAATTTGGCCGAAGTCAGGTCCCGCCGAGGAGACGTCGCTCCTTGCCGAACGCCCCTACGACCTGCGGCACGCCCGCCTGTCCACCTGGCTCAACGCAGGCGTCGCCCCCGCCCAGGTCGCCGAATGGGCCGACAGCAGCATCCCCGTCCTACTCCGTGTCTTTCGATCAGTGGACCTGTCTGCGAAGTCGCACGGTTATGTCATCCGCAAGTCTCGTGGTATCGAATAGAAGCGCGGCACGTGCCAGCACCACGGGTGCGCTATCCGCCGCCTCAACCCCGGAGCCCATGCTCACGCTGTTCGGTGATTGGGCTGCCTCCGCACGGGTGCGCCACGGCAGGTAGCCGATTCCGGCCAATCGGCATGCGAGGCCCACTCGACGCAACCTGTTGGTCGGATCGACGCGATTCAGGAGCCAGCCTGCGTAGCGGATTCCGTCAGCGACTCGATCCCGTACATCTTCTTCAAGAAGCGATGGCAATCCACCCATCGACCGTACGTGGCCGCCCGAGTCGCGGGCGGGACGGCTGACCCTGACACTCCCCTGCTCGTCGAGTGCGATCTGGGCATCCGCTTGTGCTATGAGAAGAGTCTTTCCCTGGACGACCGGCGTTTGGACCCCCTGTTGCGGATCGAACACCGGATGATCTCCGAAAACTGCCCTCTCTGCATATCGCGGCGCAGGCTCGCGTCATCGAGAGCACCCGGCCGAAGCAATTGCTGTGATGGAGCGCCGGCTACCACCACATGCAGGGGCGCGACCCCTGCCGCATGGGCCGACCGAGTCGGCAGAAGCGCCGCTGTCCGCGCTATGAGTTCATCTTCATCCACCGGACCAGCCTGCTGGCTCAATTCCCAGTCATGCAGGGCGCGAGTCACCGCTTTCCTCAGCGACTCAGGCGTGTCAAAAGACTCCCGGTAGCCGCCTCCTTCCCATGCGCTCACCTCCTTTACGAACCGCTCCTGCTCCGGTTCGCGGGTAACGCCCGTCTGAACGAAGGCCAGCACTGGCTTCGTACCGCGCGCTTCTCGGTACTCCTCGTGAGTGGGAGAGATTCCCACTCCTGGGGTGCTCCATACCGGGCGCCCAGCACGAGCAGCACCACATCCGCATCACGCACTGCCCCCAGGCAGACCTGTTGCGGAGAATGCGGCGACGCCCGGAAATCCTCAGCAACGGTAACCGTGTGACCCAACGATTCGGCCGCGAGTCGAGCCGCCGTCCGGAAATCCTCCATTCCGCTGATCACCGAGCTAATGAAGACCTTCACAGCCACCTCCAACTGAATCCGCGGTGCTGCGTTAACACCGTGGTCTGAACTTCCCCGAATCCTGCCCGCCCGGTCCAGGTGGCGATCCCCGAGCCACCGAACGCCAAATCCAGCCGTGCGCCGAACCGGAGGGCTAGCGCCTCCACGCCCGCCGCATCGGGCCATTCGGCAAGGTCCTCCAGCAGAAGCACACGCCGGTCGATAGCGGTTGACTGACCCCAAAAGCCCGTGCTGGCCGGCTCAGGCCATCCTGCTCCCAATGCGGCGAGGCTCGCCCCAGACGTCTGAGCCACGGCGACCATCGCCCGGAACGGGCCGTCCACCGCGAATCGCTCGACCATCTCGCGCTACAGATCGAAGGCTGCCCATGCCCACCCAACGGCTTTCTGGAGATAGACGACGCGCCGCTGGAACCCTGTAGGGGCAGCCCACTCACTACCGCCCTGGCCGCCGAGGAAGAAGTCCACGCCGCCGTGCCAATGCACTGCAGCGAAGCTCCGCCACTCGCCATCATTGCCGGAGGACGATACCGCCACATACCAACTCGACATTCCACGCACTATCCCGTGGTGCGGCAACTCCCGGCCGCAGGGAACGATGATGGGCTGAGGGATCACAGTCACCGGGTTCTGCGGTGGCACTGCGACGGCGTACGGATCCCCCACAAGTACGCAGATTCGCACAGTGGGTGGCACGGCAAAAGATGCCAAGCCACCGGCAGCGAACGCTTCATCCGACGTTTCCGGAGCGAGTCCCAGGAGAGCCTGCTCACGGTCCCAGCGAACACGTATGGCCTCGTCGTCCAACGTCTCACCTCCTGCCCGGTCGGTCCAGGGCAAGAAAAGCGTAGCCAGCCTCGCCGACACTCCGGCGAGGTACTCAACCCGCCTGCGGGACAGACGGGCCGCAGGTCCATGTCTGAGGCATATCGAGTCCGTTCCTACGACCGTTCTGCTGGTGCAATGCTGTGGTCGTGACCGACGACGAGCTGGCCCAGATCGCCAGGCTGCTCACCGAGCGCAACGCCATCGATGACACCATCGCGGCCATCATCGACCGGCCAATGACATCCGGGCATCTCGGCGAGTGGATCGCCGCCCGGGTCTTTGACATCGAGCTTGAGCGCTCCGCCTCCACCGCGGCCATCGACGGCCGCTTCCGCTCCGGGCCGCTGCAGGGCAAGACCGTGAATGTGAAGTGGTATCTCAAGCAGGAAGGCCTGGTCGACATCAGCAGTTCGCCGGCTCTCGACTACTACCTCGTGCTGGCCGGCCCGCGTTCCTCCCTGCTCACCTCCTGGGGAGGTACCCGGCCGTGGCGCATCGATCACGTGTACCTGTTCCACGCGCCTACACTGCTGGCTGAGCAGCGATCACGCGGGGTCAAGACAGGGGTCGCGGCCAGCGTCCTCAAGCGTCAGTGGACCTCGGCCGAGATCTATCCCGACCACATGAACCCGCTCCTGCCACTCTCCGACCGCCAGACACGGCTGCTGGAGCTCTTCCAGCCGTCTTGATCTCGTAGCAGCCAACCGAGCCGACGGGCACGGAGCAGGTTCCCGGGCGCCTCAAACTCAACCACTCCTCAACCACGACCAGCCGCCAGCGCCCGGTTCCGGCCGGACTCCACCGGACCCGGACAAGCGAAGCCCCCGACCACGTTGACGCTGGTCAGGGGCCGTTTCCGCAGGTAGTGGCAGGTGTTGGGTTCGAACCAACGTAGGCTAAGCCGACGGTTTTACAGACCGCTCCCTTTGGCCACTCGGGCAACCTGCCTGGTGCCGTCACTCGGACAGCACAGTGAAGGATAGCGGACATCCCGATGTCGCGCGCCATCCGCCGCCAGCGACGATCGGCCGCTCCGGCCAGCGGAACCTCGCTGCCCACAGCATCCGGCTTGGCGTCCGCGTCCCAACGTCGAACTGGCATCGCCCACCGCAGTAGATCGCCCCATCTGCCACAGAAACCACATCAGCCCCGGCATTCGCCCAGCGGGCGGGGACCTCGTGTGCATCACTGTGACAGCCATACACACGGATGTACATGGAAGTGCCCGTCATGTAGTTCCGTCCCGGCGCCCTCCGGCTTCCCGGCGCCCTCCGGGCGCCCCGCGCAGCCCGTCAAGCCACCTGGAACCCGCCAGCCACAGGCGAAACCCGGGCCTGGTTGCGTTCAGTGCGCCCCGCCGCGCAGTAGCCTCAGGACTCGACGTTTCACCGTGGGGACACCCCCCGTGGGGACACCCCCCCGTGGGGACACCCCCCCGTGGGGACACCCCCCCGGAAGACCGGCGGAAGACCGAGGGAAGACCGAGGGGAAGGGAGCCGTCACAGTGGCAGACAGCAGTTTCGACATTGTCAGCAAGATCGACCATCAGGAAGTCGATAACGCGCTCAACCAGACGGCCAAGGAGATCTCGACCCGCTTCGACTTCCGCGGCGTCGGCGCATCGATCGCCTGGTCCGGGGATCATGGCGTGGACATCCGGGCCAACAGTGAAGAACGCGCCAAGGCCGTCCTGGACCTCTTCAAGGACAAGCTGGTCCGCCGCCAGGTGTCGCTGAAGATCTTGGACGCGGGCGACCCGAAGCTCTCCGGCAAGGAGTACCGGATCGGGGTCAGCCTCAAGGAGGGCATCGCCCAGGAGGACGCCAAGAAGATCAGCAAGATCATTCGGGATGAGGGGCCGAAGGGGGTCCGGGCCCAGGTTCAGGGTGAGGAACTCCGGGTTTCTTCCAAGAAGAAGGACGACCTGCAGGCGGTGATCTCCCTGGTCAAGGGCAAGGACCTGGACCTGGCCCTGCAGTTCGTCAACTTCCGCTAGCCCTCCGGCGGCCCAGCCGCACCTGGCCGCGGCTCCGCCGCGCCGCCCCCGGGCACCGCGTGCAGTTCCCGGGGCGTCGGCGCACCTGGATCGTGGGCCGGGGGCGGCGGCACGGTTGCCATCCACCCGTGCAGCCGGTCCCGCTCGTGGGTCAGCTCGCGGATGCTGGTCCCGGCGTACTCGAACTCGGGTGACCAGAACAGCGCGTCGTACGGGCAGACCTCCACGCAGATGCCGCAGTACATGCACAGCGAGAAATCGATCGCGAACCGGTCCAGCGCGTTGCGGACCCGGGGCCGCCCGCGCGGCCCGGGCGAGCCGGTGCCCCGCGCACCAGGCTCGGCGGCCGTGCCGGGGGCGTCAGGCACCGGCTCCTTGTGCGAGGAGATGTAGATGCACCAGTCCGGGCACTCGCGGGCGCACAGCATGCACACCGTGCAGTTCTCCTCGAGCAGCGCGATCACCCCGCGGCTGCGGGCCGGCAGCTCCCCGGCCACTCCGCGCAGCTCCCCGGCCACTCCAGTGGGCCCTGTGGCCACCCCCGGCAACTCGCTCACGGCGTATCCCATCCCTCGGGCACGGCGGCCGGCGCGGACCGCGCCCGCCCGCGCGCCCCGGCGGCCCGCGCCCCGGCGCCTGGCGCCCCGGCGGCCCGGGTCCGGCCAGCCTGCTCACCGGGCTCCGGGGCCCCTGGCCACTCCCGCGCCGCCCGCGCGGCCAGCGGGAAGTCCTTGCGCAGCGGGTGCCCCTCGAAACCGTCCGGCAGCAGCAGCGGGACCAGCCCCGGATGGCCGTCGAAGGCCACCCCGAACATCTCCCACGTCTCCCGCTCGTGCCAGTCCGCCCCCCGGTAGATGCCGGTCGCGGACGGCAGGCGGGGAGACGGGCCGTCCAGCAGGGTGCGCAGGAAGACGTGATGACGGCCGGCCAGCGAATAGACGTGCACCACCACGGCGAGGCCTGCCTCTTCGTCGTCCACCGCCGTGAGCCAGTCGAAGAAATCGCCGCCCAGCCGGTCCCGGACCATCCCCAGCGCGGCCAGCCACCGCGGCGGAGGCACGCTGATGGTGACCGTCGCCTGGCCGGCCTCGCATCGCGCCCCCTCCGGCGCCCCGCCCGCCGGACGAGAACCATCCCCGCCGCGGCCCGCCTCCCCGGTCCCGGGTTCCTGGCCGGGCCAGCCGAGTTCGGCCCGCACCAGCGCGGCCATCTCTTCGCCGGTCATGCCGGCCGCCCCGTCCCCGCGGCCGCGGGCGACCGCACGGCGGGCTGCGCGGCCAGCACGTCCAGGCCATGCAGCAGCGCCTCCGGCCGCGGCGGGCAGCCAGGCACGTACACGTCCACCGGGAGGAACTGGTCCGCGCCCTTCGTCACGCAGTAGGAGTCCCAGTACGGCCCGCCACTGTTCGAGCAGGCGCCGAAGGACACCACGAACCTCGGTTCCGGCAGGACGGCATAAGCGCGCAGCACCAGCGGCGCCAGCTTGTCGGTGACGGTGCCCGCCACCAGGAGCACATTGACCGGCGCCCCGGCGACCTCCCCGGCGGGCGGGCCACCGGGCAGCCGGGCCAGCGCGGCCGCGCATTCCACCGCGCAGCAGGCCAGCCCGGCGTCGAAGACCCACAGCGCCAGCCCGCGGGCGGTGTCCAGTACCACCTGGCCATCGCCGGGCTCGTCAGCGGCCCGGCGCCACGGGCGCGGGAAAGGCAGGTCGGCGGGCACGCCGCCCAGCGTACCGGCGGCTTCCCGGCGCGCCGTTCGGCCGCCGAACCGGGGCGCCTCGCCAGCCGTGATGTGAGATGGCTCACTATCACGCCAGAAGAATGCGCCAGGAAGCATAAAAGGAGAACCGGAGCAGCGCAATAGCGCTGTAGCATGAGATCAATCCCAACTCAGCCCCCGGACGCGGAGCGTGCCGGGTGCGGTGTTTCGCTGGCCTGGTGCCGCTTGGAGCGCCCGGCCGCGGTGCGCCGAGGAGGTTAGTCGACTGTGACCAAGCAGGTCCAGCAACTCGACCGCGTCATCATCCGCTTCGCCGGTGACTCGGGTGACGGCATGCAGCTCGCCGGCGACCGGTTCACCCAGGAGACGGCCGCGTTCGGCAATGATCTGTCCACCCTGCCCAACTTCCCGGCCGAGATCCGCGCGCCTGCCGGGACGCTGCCCGGGGTGTCCAGCTTCCAGCTGCACTTCGCCGACCATGACATCCTCACGCCGGGCGACGCGCCCGACGTGCTGGTGGCGATGAACCCGGCCGCCCTCAAGGCCAACCTGGCCGACGTGCCGCGCGGCGCGGACATCATCGCCAACACCGACGAGTTCACCAAGCGGAACCTGACCCGGGTCGGCTACGCCGCCAGCCCGCTGGATGATGGCTCGCTGTCCGCCTATAACGTGCACGCGGTCGCGATCACCTCGATGACGGTGAAGGCGCTGGAGCAGTTCGACATCTCCCGCAAGGAGGCCGAGCGGGCGAAGAACATGTTCGCCCTCGGCCTGCTCTCCTGGCTGTACAACCGGCCGCCCGAGGGC
Organism: uncultured Actinomycetes bacterium; assembly: GCA_963829725.1. Taxonomy (GTDB): domain Bacteria; phylum Actinomycetota; class Actinomycetes; order Streptosporangiales; family Streptosporangiaceae; genus RYN-230. Next base: position 9,909 of record CAWHJW010000015.1, read on the forward strand.
ACGCTGAAGTTCCTTGAGTCCAAGTTCGCGGCCAAGCCGGAGATCATGCGGGCCAACGTCGCGGCGTTCGGCGCCGGCTGGAACTACGGCGAGACCACCGAGGCGTTCTCGGTCCAGTACGAGGTCAAGCCGGCCATCCAGCAGCCCGGCACCTACCGGAACGTCACCGGCAACACCGCGCTGTCCTACGGCCTGGTCGCGGCGTCCCGCCGGTCCGGGCTGCCGCTGTTCCTCGGCGCCTACCCGATCACCCCGGCCTCGGACATCCTGCACGAGCTGTCCAAGCTCAAGCGGTTCGGGGTGCGCACCTTCCAGGCGGAAGACGAGATCAGCGGCGTCGGGGCCGCGCTCGGCGCCTCGTTCGGCGGCGCGCTGGGCGTGACCAGCACGTCCGGCCCGGGCATGGCCCTCAAGGCGGAGACCATCGGCCTGGCGGTCTCCCTGGAGCTCCCGCTGGTCGTCATCGATGTTCAGCGGGCCGGGCCGTCCACCGGGATGCCGACCAAGACCGAGCAGGCCGACCTGCTGATGGCGCTGTACGGCCGGAACGGCGAGTCCCCGGTCGCGGTGCTCGCCCCGGCGACCCCCTCGGACTGCTTCGACACCGCGATCGAGGCGGTGCGGATCGCCGCCAAGTACCGCACCCCGGTGATCATCCTGTCCGACGGCTACCTGGCCAACGGGTCCGAGCCGTGGCGCGTCCCGGACGTGGCCGGGCTGCCGAAGCTGCGCGACGAGTTCTCCTTCGCCAGCCCCGGTGACTGGCTGGACGCGACCGGGAAGACCGACTTCCGCCCGTACCAGCGGGACCCGGACACCCTGGTCCGGCCGTGGGCCATCCCGGGCACCCCGGACCTGGAGCACCGGATCGGCGGGATCGAGAAGGCCGACGGGACCGGCACGATCTCCTACGACCCGGACAACCACGACCGGATGGTCCGGCTCCGCCAGGCCAAGATCGACGGCATCGCCGCGGACATCGGCCCGCTGGAGGTCGACGACCCGGACGGCGAGGCCCGGGTGCTCGTGCTGGGCTGGGGCTCCACGTTTGGCTCGATCGGCGCGGCGGTGCGCCGGGTCCGGCAGGCGGGCGGCACGGTGGCCCAGGCGCACCTGCGCCACCTGTCCCCGTTCCCGGCCAACCTGGCCGACGTGCTGGCCGCCTACGACAAGGTGCTGGTCCCGGAGATCAACCTGGGCCAGCTCGCGCTGGTGCTGCGCGGCCGGTACCTGGCCGACGTCATCTCCTACAACCGGGTGCGCGGGCTCCCGTTCCGCGCGGCGGAACTGGCCGGGGTCATCCAGGATGTGATCGCCAATGCCTGACATCATCAACCCGGCCGACGACGGCGCCGCCGACGCGAGCCACCGCCCGCGGTCACTCACCCTGATCCCGGTCGCCGACCAGAAGCTATCCACCAAGGAGTTCAAGTCCGACCAGGAGGTGCGCTGGTGCCCGGGCTGCGGGGACTACGCGATCCTGGCCGCGTTCCAGTCCTTCCTCCCGGAACTGGAGATCCCCCGGGAGAACCTGGTCATCATCTCCGGCATCGGCTGCTCCTCCCGGCTGCCCTACTACGTGGACAGCTACGGGATGCACTCGATCCACGGCCGGGCTCCCGCCATCGCGACCGGCCTGGCCGCCTCCCGCCCCGACCTGTCGGTGTGGGTGATCACCGGGGACGGCGACGCGCTGTCGATCGGCGGCAACCACCTGATCCACGCGCTGCGGCGGAACATCAACATCAACATCCTGCTGTTCAACAACCGGATCTACGGGCTGACCAAGGGCCAGTATTCGCCGACCTCGGAGCAGGGCAAGGTGACCAAGTCGACCCCGTACGGCTCGCTGGACACCCCGTTCAACCCGATCTCGCTGGCCATCGGCGCGGAGGCGTCCTTCGTGGCCCGGACCATCGACTCCGACCGCAAGCACCTGACCAGCGTGCTGCGTGCCGCCGCGGACCACCGCGGCGCGGCGTTCGTGGAGATCTACCAGAACTGCCCGATCTTCAACGACGACGCGTTCGCCCCGCTGACCGCGCCGGACTCCCGGGACCAGCGGGTGGTCCGGCTCGAGCACGGGCAGCCGGTGCGGTTCGGCGCGGGCGACAGCCTGGGGCTGCGGTTCAGCCGGGCCGGGTCGCTGGAGGCGGTGGACGCCGTCACGGCCGACCCGGACTCGCTGGTGGTGCACGACGCGCACGCCGCCGACCCGTCCTACGCGTTCGCCCTGTCCCGGCTGGACACCGTCGACTTCGCGCACTCCCCGATCGGGGTGTTCCGGCAGCGGCCACGGGACAGCTACGACGACCTGATGGCGGAGCAGATCGCCGACGCCCGGGCCCGGCAGGGTGAGGGCGACCTGGCCGCGCTGCTGGCCGGCTCTGACACCTGGCAGGTCAGCTAACCACCAGCGGTGCCGACCGGCGGGAGCCGAGCATGAGCGTGCGGGTGGAGCGGGACGGGCCGGTCAGCACGGTAATCCTGGACCGCCCGGACGTGCGCAACGCCGTGGACGGCCCGACGGCCGCCGCCCTGGCCGGCGCGTTCGCCGGGTTTGAGTCGGACGAGGGCGCCTCGGTCGCCGTGCTGTGCGGCGCGGGCGGCACGTTCTGCGCCGGGGCCGATCTCAAGGCGCTCGGCGGCCCGGACAGCAACCGGGTCGCGCCGGACGGGGACGGCCCGATGGGGCCGACCCGGATGCGGCTGTCCAAGCCGGTCATCGCGGCGATCGACGGTCATGCCGTGGCCGGCGGCCTCGAACTCGCCCTGTGGTGCGACCTGCGGGTGGTTGCGGAGGACGCGGTGCTCGGCGTGTTCTGCCGCCGGTGGGGCGTCCCGCTGATCGACGGCGGCACGGTCCGGCTGCCCCGCCTGGTCGGGCTGGGCCGGGCGCTGGACCTGATCCTCACCGGCCGCGCGGTACCGGCCGCCGAGGCGCTCCAGATGGGGCTGGTGAGCCGGGTCGTCCCGCATGGCCAGGCCCGCGCGGCCGCCGAGGCGCTGGCCCGGGAGGTCGCCGCGTTCCCGCAGGCCTGCCTGCGCAGCGACCGCGAGTCCGCGCTGTCCAGCCTGTCGCTGACCGAGACCGGGGCCATGGCCAACGAACTGCGCTGCGGGATGACCGCCCTGGCCGCGCCCGGCCTGACCGCTGAGGTCGGCCGGTTCACCGGCGGGGCCGGCCGGGGCGGCACGCCCGCCTGACCCGCTGACCCTGGTATATGCCCGAATGAAGTCATAGTCTTACTCAAAGTAGCATCGCGCGGCCTGGCGGCGCGGGGAGATAAGGGCTCAGCCGGGGCATCGGGGGACGGGGTACCGCATGACGGGTCGCGCGGGGAAGACACGGAACATCTGGCTTGTCTGGCTGATCTGGCCGCTGATCACGCTCGGCATCTACCACTTCGTGTGGTGGTACAAGATCAACCGGGAGGCGCGCGACTTCGACAAGGGCATCGCGGTGGAACCCGTGCTGTCGCTGCTGGCCATCCTGATCGGCTGGATCATCATCGTGCCCCCGTTCGTGTCCGTGTACCGGACCGGGGAACGGATCGGCACCATGCAGCGGGACGCCGGGATGGACCGGTCCTGCAACGGCTGGCTCGGGCTGGTCCTGAGCTTCTTCGCCGGGCTGCACTCGCTCTACTACCAGTATGAGCTGAACCTGATCTGGGCCCGGCTGGGGCACCCGGCAGCAGGGTCACTGGTGGCGCTGCCGGCCGGGGCAGATCCCGCTCCGGGCCAGGCAGACCCGGGTCAGGCAGACCCGGGTCAGGCGACCCGGTCGGGCGGCCTGCGCCCCCCCAGCACGCCCAGCAACAGCGATGGCTGACCGGCTCCCTCCACCGCGGGCAGCGGCTCGGCGTGGGCGGGACCGCCGGACACCTCTTCCAGGCTGCGGCCGGCGGGCTCGGGCAGCACCAGGGTGAGCGCCAGGCCGAGCACCGACACCCCCGCGGTCAGCAGCAGCGTGCCGCGCAGCCCGAGCGAGCTCTGCAGTATCGGGAACAGGAAGACGCCGATGAACGCGCCGAGCTTGCCGATGCCCGCCGAGATGCCGTGCCCGGTCGCCCGCATGGTGACCGGGAAGACCTCGCTGGGCATCACGAACGTGGTCATGTTCGGCCCGAACTCGGTGAAGAAGTAACTCAGCCCGTAGACCAGCAGGAATGGCGCCACCACGGTGGTCAGCCCGGGCACCAGCGACAGGGCCGCGAAGCACAGCCCCATCATCGCGAAGCCGATCAGCTGGAGCTTCCGGTGGCCGATCCGGTCCAGCCGGGAGATGGCCAGCGCGTAGCCGGGCACCGCGAACACCACGAAGATGCCGAGCTGAATGGCGATGGCCGTCATGGTGGACGAGTGCGGCGAGATCAGCGCGATGATCTGCGGGGTGGAGATGGTGTTGCCGTAGTAGGCGTAATCCAGCAGGAACCAGCAGCCGGCCGTGCCCGCCAGCATGACCAGCCACCGGCGATTGGTGAGGAACGCCCGCAGCCCCATCTGGTGCCGGATGGCCGGCGTCGGGTCGGCCAGCACCGTCCCGTCGCTGAACTGATGCAGGTCGGCCACGGCCTTCTCGTGACGGCCCTGGACCTGCGCCTGATAGCGGGGTGACTCCGGCATCTTCCGGCGCAGGTAGACCACGGCCGCCGCGGGGACCGCGCCGATGGCCAGCATGATCCGCCACGCGATGTCGTTGCCCGCACCCGCCCCGAGCAGCGCCAGCGCGATCAGCGGCCCGACGATGAGCCCGAGGGCCTGGGTGGAGAAGACCATCCCGACCAGCTTGCCGCGGTCCTTGCGGTTGGCGTACTCACTCATCAGCACCGCGCTGACCGGGTAGTCACCGCCGACACCGAAGCCGAGCACGAACCGGAAGAAGATCAGCACCCAGAACGACGGGGCGAGCGCCGAGCCCAGCGCGCCCACCACCATGATCGCCGCCACCAGCCAGTACACGCGCTTGCGGCCGACCAGGTCGGCGGCCCGGCCCACCACGAATGCGCCCACGAAGGCCGCGCCCAGCATGGTGGCATTCAGCAGCGCCAGCCGGGCTGAATCCAGGTGCCATTCCTGCTTGATCAGGGTGGCGGCGATCCCGATGACGAACAGGTCGTAGGCGTCGGTGAAGAAGCCCATCCCGCAGACGGCGGCGGCGCGGACGTGAAACCGGCTGATCGACGCTTCATCCAGGGCCCTGCTCAGGCCCCGGGAGCGAGGTGAGGACACCGGCGATCCTTCCGTGCGTGCCGGGAGAGCGCCTGCCGGCATGCTCCCGGGCCAAGAATGTATGTCATCAAAGCGACACAGAACCGACTCAAAAGTGAACGGAAGATGAATGAGGGTGCCGGGGACGTTGGCCCGTGAGGACACGACGATGGTCCCTGGCCGGGGCCGCCCGCCGGAACGCACGATCAAGGTGCAGCTACCCACGCACCGGAAGCACGGTGGTACCGATGTCCGCACCCCATCCCCACTCGGCCGCCGACCTCGCGCTCGCCCCGGTCCTCCTGATGCTGGAGCGCAACCTGGACCGGCTGCGGACCTGCGACAACCTCGACTTCACCCTGGCCCTGGACCTGAACGACGACGACCGCTGGTACCATAACCCGGCGGAGCGGTCGCACCGGATCCAGCAGAGCGTGACCCGCGACGTGGATCTGCACGGCTGGGCGGTCAGCCCCACGCCCGACGGCCACGGGCTGGCGGTCAGCCACCGCGGGTACACCGTCCCGCTCATGCTGGGCCAGCGCCTCACCGAGTATGTCCAGCACGGGCTGGCCGCGGGCGCGCCCTCCGGGCCGACCGCCGCGGCCGGGCCGGGACGGTGACCTCAGGCCATGGCCACCGGCACGGCCATCCCGGCCCCCAGCCGACTGACCGCGCACCTGGCCGGGTCACGCCGCGGGCTGCTGGTAGCGGGCAACGGTGAACGCCAGGATGAGCGGGACGTCGGCGGCGAAGACGGCGAGCGTGGCCACGAGCACGGCCAGGGGGGCGCCGGGGGTGTGATCGTGGATGAACACGTAGCCCAGCACCGCCGCGATGACCAGGTACGCCACCAGCCCCCAGCGGAAGACCTGGAAGAACACCGGCCAGGCGAACGGCTTGATGCGGCTGAGCAGCACCAGGGCAGCCACGGTCGCTGCGCCCCCGGCGGCCAGCGTGGCCACCGGGATGGCCAGCGACGGGTGCCCGGGGAGGTGCGCGGCCAGGTAGATGCCCCCGGCCAGCATCAGCGCGATCGAGACGACGGCGATCTCGGCGACCGGCGGCAGCTTGCGGCTGGCCACGCTGGCCGTGGCCAGCCCGGGGGCGGCGTCCCCGCTCACAGCGAGGCCAGCCTTGTCATGATCACCAGGGTGGCCACCTGCATGGCGCCGGTGATCCCCGCCGAGTAGATGAAACGGCGCATGAGCTTGGCGATCACCTCGCCGTCCGGCTGGGCTTTCTTCAGCTCGAACAGGACGGCGAGATTGGCCGGCTCCAGGATGCCGAGCGCCACCAGGGCCATCACCGCCACGATGACCATCGACGCCACCACCCACCCGTGATGGGAGAACGAGGCGTTCACGTCACCGGTGTGCAGGGCGAGCTGCCACCCGGCCGCGAGGGTGCAGGTGACCACGGTCGGCATGATGAGGATCAGGGCCGGCATGAGCCGGGTGGTCACCTCGACCCTGGCCCCGACCGACAGCCGGCCGAGGATCGGCCCCAGCACGAAGCCGAGGAAGAGGTCCAGCGTGGTCCAGATACCGCCGAACACGACGTGGTAGAAGCCGATACCCCACGCTGAGCCGGTCGCGATGACGGCCACCAGGCCGGCCAGCACCAGGGCCACGATGGGCAGCCCCTTGAGCGGCACGATCTGGAACGAGCCGGCTCCCTGTGGCGGGCTCGCCGAGCCGACCGCGGTCACAGCAGCCTGAGACGCCACTGTCATCCCCCCCGTCTGCACCGGCCGCGGCAGTGATCCCCAGGCCGGAACGGTCCGTCGAGCATAACCGGCCGTGATCTGGGAGGAAAGGGGCAGCGGAGGTCATCCAGGCGGGCCCGGGACCCTATCCGGCCTCTTCAGGCATGCCCCGGGACTTCGCGGGCAGCTGGAGACTCATGAGCCAACGTGGAGCGGCCGGTACACTGCCCCTGCCCACGTCATGACGGGAGTTCTGCTCAGGTATGGCGGCGACTGTGCGCGTGACCGGGTCCATGGATCCGCACCGCGGGCTGGGCCTGCAGGATCATCTCGGCGATCCCGGCACCAGCCCGCCGGGGGCGCGGCGATGAGAGCCGGCGCCGCCCGCGGCTACCTCGGTCACTTCCACGAGGCAGGCTTCTACGGGTCAGACGACGAGTTCCAGGCCCTCATCGTGCCCTTCGCCGAGGAGGGTGCCGCGGCCGGCGAGCCGGTCATCCTCGGCTACGACGACCGCAAGTCCGACCTGCTGCGGACCTGGCTCAAGGATCCTTCAGCGGTCACCTTCATGCGCGGCAGGGATTTGTACTCGACGCCGACCCGGGCGATCGCCACGTACCAGCGGCTGTTCGATTCACGCCGGGCCCGGGGGGCACAGCAGATCCGGTTCGCCGGCGACGTGCCCCATGCGGGCAACGGGGGCAGCTTCGAGGGCTGGGACCGCTTCGAATGCGTGCTGAACACGGTCTGGGGCAGCACCCCGCTCTGGGGGCTGTGCCTGTACGACACGGCCACCGCGCCGGACGAGGTGCTCGACATCGTCGAGCGGACCCACCCCCGGATCCTGTCCCAGTCGGGTGAGCACCGCCGTGGTGAGCGGTACCAGGGCAGCTCGGAGTTCGAGGGCCTCCCGGTCCGGCCCGATCCGCTGGAAAGCACGCCGCCCCTGGTGGAACTGGTGAACAGGTCCGCCGCCGAGGCCAGGCACGCGCTGGAGTCGCTCGGCCGTGGCCGGGTCCCGCAGACCATGCTCGCGGATCTGCTGATTGGCGTGTCCGAGGCGGTCAACAACGCGGTGCGGCACGGCCGCCCGCCGACGACCGTGCGCATCTGGGCGGGGGCCGACCGCATCGTCGTCACCGTGCACGACACGGGCCCCGGCCCGGCGGACCGCCTGGCCGGGCTGGCCCCGGCGTCCGGCGGGGCGTTGCAGGGCGGCCTCGGCCTGTGGTTCATGCACCAACTGGAGGCCGAAGTGGCGCTGCGCTACTCTCCCGGCGGTTTCACCGTGCGGCTGCGCGGCGGCCGGTAGGCGGCGGTAGGTAGCTGGTTCAGCCGCCGATCCCGCGGGCCGGCCCGGCCGCCGGGCGGGGCAGTGAATCCTCATCCGGCGGCCGGGACGGCGCGTCCCCGGCCTCCCGCCGCGGCGCGGTCGCCGGGTGCGGCAGGGCCTCCGGCGGCAGCACGGCCTCCGGCGGCAGCACGGCCTCCGGGCCAGGGTGCGCTGGCTGGGAGAACCAGCGCGGCGGCTCAGCGGCGGCCGGCTGACTATGGGCATCGGCCCCGTTCACGTCCAGGGGCAGGCCGAGCCGCCTGCGGTTGGCGCGGTCAACCCCGCGGAGCACCACCTCGGCCATGGCCAGCTTGGCGTCCAGGGTCGCCTCCGCGACGGCCCCCAGGTCCAGCGGGACCCGGTTGGCCAGCGCCTGGTCCCAGGGAGTGGCGACCACCGACACCTGCGTTCCCTCGAACGCCGCGCAGGTCCGCGCGTACCACCGGGCCTGCTCCGGATCGCTCTCCAGGTACTTGTCCACCACGATCGTCGCTTCGTCCATCAGGCCGTTCAGGTGCTTGCGTTCCTGGTCGGTCAGCGGTCTTTCTTTTTCGCCCTCGTAGTTCCGGTACCGGCTGAACACCTGCTCGATCGACCAGAAACCCAGCTGCGAGGCCTCCGTCACGAAGACGTACTTGTCACCGTGCAGCAGCGTCCCGACCTGGAGCTTCGCGAACAGCCCGGTCCCGCCGTCGTTGATGACGATATTGGACATGCACTGGAGGAATTCCAGGACCGTCAGGTACTCCTGCTCGCCGAAATCGACCCCCACGCACTCATCGGCGGTGTCGCCGCGGATCACGGCCACGCCTTGCAGCCACGCCACGGCGTCGCGCAGGTCGGCATAGACCTTGATGCTGCCCTCCGTGCAGGCCTGGTAGAAACCCCGGATGGACAGGGTCCGCTGGTGCTTCGGCAGTGCCTCGACCGAGACGCCGCCGAGCCGGATGTACCCATGCGGCATGTCATCGTTGCTATCCGCCAGGATGACGCGGTCAGCGGGCCTGGCCGCCGCGTAGATCGCCGCGAGCGTCACCGCCGCGTCGGTCTTGCCGGTACCGCCGAAGCCTGAACCGAGCGTGATCACACCGGATTTGAGGGACGGCTCACGGATCGCGGTCACCGTCTGGCGCCGCCACTCGGCCGCGGCTTCCCGCCTGGCCCGCTCCCGCTTGCCGGCCGGGACCACCAGCCGGTGCTTGCGCGCCCGCCGCGAGACCGCACCCCGGACTCCCTCCTGGGCGGGCGCGAGGGGACTGCGGGAGGGCGCGGAGGGCGTCAGCCAGGTTGCCTTGTCGCTTCCTGGGAAATCCGTCCACCATGCGCCCAGCTCGTCTGGGAACTGGGACATCGCACCCCCTCGAGGTCCGGCTGGTCCGGAGGCCAAAATAACCCACTAACCCGGATAGTCAGGCCCAGCAGGGATGTTGCGTGACCGACGCAACGAACCGTTCCTGGGCGTGGTCATGGGGCCGGAGCGGCCGTTGTGAACTAATGGGCTTTTTGCGGGGCTTCGGCGGCTGCTCGCGGTGCCGGGGCAGCGGGCCTTAGTTAGCGCAGCTGGAGGATAGTTTCCTCGATGTCCTCGTTCCGCGCCTGAGCGAAGGTGATGCCCGCGTCGTCCGGGTGGCCGCGGGCCGCGGCGGGGTACAAGCACTCCGGCGGCCACCTACCGTTCATACCGTAGTTACTGCAATACTGCCGGAATGACGGCTCTCCGCGTCGCACTGGTCAACCTGAAGCCGGGCACCGGCAAGACCACGTCGGCTGTCTGGCTCGCCCACGTCTTCTCGGAGGCGGGGCACGTGCTGCTCGTCAACGCGGACCCCTCGGGGAGCGCCCTGGAGTGGTCCGATCTCGCGGCCGCGTCGCCGTGGGTACCCCGGGAGGCCGCGTTCCCGTTCCGGGTCGTGGCGCTGCCCTCCCGCATCCTGCATAAGCGCGTGTCCGAGATCGCCCTGGATGACGATGTGGTGATCATCGACACCCCGCAGCTCGAGGACCACGCGAGCATAGCCCGGTCAGCGCTGCGGTATGTGGATGAGGTCCTGATCCCGTGCGCGCCGAGCCCCATCGAGATCAACCGGACCACGCCGGTGCGGGACGAGATCGAGGAAATCGAGGAAATCCGGGATAGGTCGGTGCGGTCGGCAATATTGCTGAATCGCTACGTTGCCCGCGCTAATTCCACCGCTAATGCAAGAGGTGCGCTGGAAGGGCTAGGCTATGACGTGCTGCAGACGGCCGTGCCGAGGCTAGAGGTATACGCCCAGAGTTTCGGCATGCCGATTCCCGATGCAGGCCGCGATGTGTGGCGATGCGTGGCCCGCGACCTCATCGAGAGATGTGCCCCACTCAGATCGGGACCCTTATGGCTACGGAACGGGAACGGCGTAAAGCGCAAATGGCAGCCGCCGCGGGGAGGCGAGCCGAGGCCGGCGCGCCTATGCCCGGGAGGACCGCGATCAGGTCGAAGCCGGTCAGGATCACTCTCGACCTGAGCCCGGAGCTTTACCGCCAGCTCACCCGGTGGGCGGACTCCGCCGCGATAACGCTCGACGTGCCACGCGTCGCACTGGCGGACGCAATGCGGGCGATGATCCGGGTCACCACGGAGAACCCTGCCGAGGTCATCGAACGACTACGCCGCGATCTAGACTAAAGCAGCGGAGTTCACCTGCTGCCCGAGGGCACTACTGGTGGCGCTGCCCGGCTGATTCTGCCGGTCCTTTTCTGGCCAGCCCGACGGCTCCCACGAGGGGCCGTCGTTTTTGTCGCTCGCTTTTAGCTCGCGCGGCCAGCGGAGAGCCAGATGCATAGAACCAAGCTTCACGGCGCCTCGCTTTGTCCGGGGCCCGCTACACGGACAATACAGCTCAGGTCAAGTCGCAAGCCTCGGGGGGTCTCGCCGCTACAGGCCGCAGAGACATAGGCTGGCCAGGGGTTCATGCTTGCCCCAGGGCACATACCGAGTGAGGCGGCGTGGACGGCATACATCTCATGGACGGCATACGTCTGCGGGCAGGCCGCCCCCTGCTGCCCGCCTCCGCCCGTCCCTGGGCTGGCGCACTGCTGGCCTGCTGCACGATCGTCGTCGGCCTGCTCGGCGCACTGTTCGCACACCAGGCCAAGGCGGACTGGCTCGATCACGCCGTTGACTCTCCGATTATTAGCTGGCTCGGCGGCCATCCAGGTCTTGGGCTGTGGCTTGCCGCTCCGGGTTCGCTGATTCCGGCGGCCGTAGTGAGTGCAGCCATGGTCGTTGCCTGCCTGCTCGCCGGCCGGCTCAACGGCGCCGTGCTGGCCGCGGCAGCCGTTCCAGCTGCTGTCGGGCTGGACGAAGGCCTGCTCAAGCCCTTGGTCCACCGCACCTACCTGGGCGAGCTCAGCTATCCGAGCGGGCATGCCACAGCCATGTTCGCGCTCGCCGCGACGATCACGGTGCTGCTTCTCCTCCCGCCGAGGCCGCCCAGGGCAGGGGCGCTGCGCGTACTGATCGCAGCCGCAGCGTGGGCGCTAGCGGGCGTCGTCACCATCGCCGTCATCGGCCTGCGCTGGCACTACTTCACCGACACTGTGGCTGGCGCCGCTGTCGGTATCGGAACGGTCTGCGGCCTCGCGCTCATTCTGGACCTGCCAGCCGCCCGGCGGTGGCTGGCCTGAGGGACTGCTGGTGGTCCGCCCGGCCTCACTCGCCGGAGGCCGCCCCGTCCCCGGGTCCCGGCGCGGCCGGGCTCCCCGCGGCATCGGTCCCGGCCGTCGCGGCATCGTCCCCGAGCGCCCCCGGAGGGCCAGGACGGCCGCCCCGTCCCGGCCAGCTGACCGCGGGCCGCCGCTCGCTCTCGGCCCAGAGCCAGTAGCCGACCGGGAAGATCCGGATGTGCCAGCGGTCGGCGATCAGCCCCCACAGGCCGCGCCGCGCCCAGATCGCGACCGCGATGGCGACCAGGCCCAGGATGATCAGGTACCAGGCCCCGTAGGCGGACAGGTTCTGCTGCAGGATGAAGAACAGGATCGTGCCCAGGATCGGGCCCTCGATCGTGCCGAGGCCGCCGATGATCGTCACGAAGATCATCTCCGCCGACCACTGCACCCCGAAGGCCGAGGATGGCTGCACGTTGAGCTGGCTGATGATCAGCAGGCCGCCCGCCGCACCGCAGCCCAGCGCGGCCACCACGAACACGAACTGGCGGGCGCGCCACACCCGGGCGCCGATGCTCCGGGCGCCGATCTCGTCATCCCGGATGGCGGTGAGCACCAGCCCGGTCCGGCTGCGCAGGATCAGGTAGGTGGCCGCGAGGACCAGGACGACGACCGCCAGCGACACCCAGTAGGTGTAGGCGGTGAGCAGGGTCGGGGCGAGGCTGCCCAGCCCGGGCAGCGGCGCGCCGGTGCCCCCGCCGAGGGAGGGGAACCGGATGATGAGCAGCTCGAACACCGAGGCCACCACCCAGGTGGCGATGGCGAAGTAGCCGCTGCGCAGCCGGGACACGATCCACCAGACCGGGAAGCCGACCACACCGCAGCCGATCACAGCGACCGGCAGCGCGAGGAACGGGTTGGTCCCGTGCATGGCCAGGATCAGCACGAAGTACGCGCCCAGCCCGATGAACGCCTGCTGGCCCACGGAGACCAGCCCGGCGTAGCCCGCCAGCAGGTTCCACATGATCGCCATGGTCATCAGGATGAAGACGTTGACCAGCAGGTTGGTGGTCCCGGCGTACACCAGGTACGGAAGGTAGGCGAAGACGGCCACCACGGCCACCGCCACCAGGGCTAGCCAGGCGGTGCGGCGCCGCGACCGGGTCACCCGGACGGGGCGCTGGCTGGCCGGCGCGGCCACCGGCTGCGCGACGGTCATGCGATGCTCCTGCGCCCGGTGAGTCCTTGCGGCCGGATCACCAGCAGCAGGAGGAAGACCAGCTGCCCGGCGAGTATCTGGTCGGCCGAGTTGATCTGTGCTCCGATCTGCTGCACCACGCCCAGGATGATGCCCCCGACCAGGGTCCCCCACAGCGAGCCCAGCCCGCCGATCACCACCGCCTCGAAGGCGAACAGCAGCAGGGTGTCGGTGCCGGTGGTCGGGGAGAAGGAGGACACCATGCCGTAGGCGATCCCGGCCAGGGCCACCGTGGCGAACGCGATCGCCGCGGCGATCCCGAAGATGTGCCGGTAGTCCACCCCGGACAGCTGGGCGGCTTCCTGGTCGTCGGCCACCGCGCGGATCAGCCGCCCGTACCTGGACAGCGACAGGAAGTACTGCAGCCCCAGCAGCACCAGCACGGCGACCACGAAGATGCCCAGCAGCAGGTAGGCGATGGAGATCTGGGAGCCGATGCTGAAGGAGTCGGAGACCAGGGACCCGATATTGAGCGAATGACTGTTCGCGGAGAAACGCTGCAGCAGGTAGTTCTCGATCACCACCGACAGGCCGAAGGTGACCAGCAGGGTGGTCAGCACGCCGCGATTCAGGCTGGTCTGGATCAGCGTCCGCTGCAGCAGGTACCCGGCCACCGCCATGATCGGCACGACCAGCACGAAAGACCACACGGCGGGGATGTGGGTGACCGCGATCACCTCGACCGCGATGTAGCCGGCGACGACGGCGAGATCGCCGTGCGCCAGGTTGATCACCTTCATCACGCCGAACATCAGCGACAGGCCGCAGGCGAACAGCGCGTACAGGCCGCCGATCAGGATGCCCTGGATGATTGCGTTGACCCAGCTCACGCGCGCGGCTCCTGACGCCCGGGGGAACTGCCGCCCGGCGGCGGGCCGGCCAGGCCGAAGTAGGCACTCTCGATCCGCTCCGGGCTGACGCCCTCGGGGGAGCCTTCCAGCGTGGTGCGCCCCTCGAGCAGGCAGTGGATGCGGGTCGCGACGCGGCTGGCCTGGCTCACGTCCTGCTCGACCAGGAGCACGGTCACCCCGGCGGCGAGCAGCTCAGGGAGCGCGGCGTAGATGCGCCGCACGACGACCGGGGCCAGGCCGAGGGAGAGCTCATCGAGCAGCAGCAGCCGGGGGTTGGCCACCAGTGCGCGGCCGATCGCCACCGACTGCTGCTCGCCGCCGGACAGCTGGGAGGCGCGCTGCGCGCGCCGGTCCCGCATCCAGCCGAACAGCTCGTAGACCCGGTCCACGGTCCACGGCCCGGGCCGGGCATAGGACGCGCCGACCAGCAGGTTCTCCTCGACCGTCAGCGACCCGAACAGGCGCCTGCCCTCGGGAACCATGGCGATGCCGGCGGCCAGCCGGCGTTCCGGCCGCTGGCCGGTCACGTCGTCCCCGTCGAGCAGGACCGACCCGGTGGTCGGCCGGTGCAGCCCGGAGATGCAGCGCAGCAGGGTGGACTTGCCCGCGCCGTTCGCGCCGATGATCGCGTACACGTCGCCCGGGGACACGCGGAGGCTGACGTCGGTGAGCGCGCGGAGCTGGCCGTGGTGCGCGGTCAGGCCGCGGACCTCCAGCAGCGGCGTGCCATCCCGGCCCGGCACCGGGGCCCCGGCGGGACTGGTCATCCGGCCTCCCCGCCGCCCGTCGCCTCGGGGCCCGGGGTGACCAGCGACGTGGTCACCCCGCTGCCCAGGAAGATTTCCCGGACCGCCGGGTCGGCCAGGACCTCCGCGGGCTCCCCGTCCGCCACGAACGAGCCACCCGCCAGGCAGATCAGCCGGTCCACCGCGGCGGTCAGCGCCCGCAGCACGTGCTCGATCCAGACCACGGCGATGCCGTCTCCCCGGATCGCCCGCACGATCTCCACCAGCTGGGCCACCTCCGGGTCGGTCAGGCCGCCGGCCACCTCGTCCAGCAGGATCAGCTGCGGCCCGGTGGCCAGGGCCCGGGCCACCTCCAGCCGCTTGCGCTGCAGCAGGCCGAGCCGCTCGGCGGGGATGTTCGACTGGGCCGCCAGCCCGGTGCGCTCCAGGACGCCGGCGGCCCGGGCATAGCTGGCCTGACGGCGCAGCCGGGCGCCCTGCTGCACCGCGACGAGCACGTTCTCGAAGACGGTCATCCCGCTGAACGGGCGCGGCACCTGGTAGGTGCGCCCGATCCCGCGGCGGCACCGGGCCGCCGCGTCCAGCCTGGTCACCGGGTGGCCGTCGAACCGGATCTCGCCGGACCCGGGCGCCAGGTCCCCGGAGATCAGCCCGAACAGGCTGGTCTTGCCCGCCCCGTTGGGCCCGACGATGCCCACGATGTCGCCCGCGCCCACGCGGAGCGACAGTTCCTCCGCGACGACGACCCTGCCGAAGCTCTTCGAGATCCGGTCGAGCTCCAGCAGGGCCGTCCCCGCCGTGGCCTCAGGCACCTTTCCCCTCAGGCACGACGCCGCTCACGCATTGGTCGGCACCAGGTCGGCCGTGATCGGCACGCTCGGGTCGAGCGAGTGGTCCACGACCTGCATCTCGAACGGGTAGCTGCCGGTGCCCTTCTTCCACTGCACGCCGACCGGCTTGATGATGCCGACCCCCGGCGCCGGGCCGCCCGCGAAGTCGAGCGGCCCGCAGATGCCGGCGTAGCTGACCTTGTGCAGCTCCGCCGCCACCTGCGCCTTGTCGTGCGGGTCATCGACGGCGGTGAATGCCTCCCGGGCCACCTCGAACAGGCTGTAGGTGGAACCGAGCGCCTGCAGCCACTGGTTGCCGGACGAGGACTGGTACGCGTCCGCGAGGGCCTTGGCCGTCATCCCGTCCAGCGAGGACTTGTACGGCATGTACGGGCCCCACCAGGAGTCCGTGGCGATGTTCTCGACCAGGTTGCCCAGGGCGGTGGTGTCCGCCGGGAACAGCAGGACCTTCGCCACCGTGGCGATCTTCGGCTTCCAGCCCTGCTGCGAGGCCTGCTTCCAGAACGTGTTGAAGTCCGGGGGCAGCGGGCAGTTGGTGAAGGTCTCGCAGTTGGCCGACTTGAACTTGGAGATCATCGACGAGAAGTCCGTGGTGCCATCGGTGTAGGCGCCGCCGTCGGTGAACTTGTAACCCTCCGCCTCGGCGAACGGCGGGAACCCGGCCCGGAACGCGTTGCCGTCGGCGTCGTTGGGGAACATCCCGGCGAACTGCTTGTTCGTCTTCACCCGGTTCCAGATGGGCAGGAACGTGCCGGCGAACTCCTTCATCCCGAAGAAGAACACGGTGCAGTACTGGAACGCCTTGGTCGGCTTGAGCGGGTTGCCGCCCAGGCCCGCGTACCAGGACTCCCACGGCACCACGGTGGACAGGCAGGGCACCCCCTGCGCCTCGCACACCCCGGAGACCGGGTTCGTGGTCTCGGGCGTCGACGTGGTGACGATCATGTCGACGTGGTTGTCCAGGATGAGCTGCCGGGCCACCTGGGAGGCCCGGTTAGGGTCCGACTGGCTGTCCGCGACCACCACGTTGACGTTGTAATTCTTGCCGCCGACCTTGAAGCCCTTGGCGTAGGCCGACGTGCCCTGCACGGTCGCCAGGACGAACTTGTCACCGGCCCCGAAGCCGGCCAGCGCGCCGGTCAGCGGGGTGACGAGACCCATGGTGATGGTCCCGGTGGATGACGACCCACCGGAGCCTTTGATGCCCGAGCCGCATGCGCTCAGGAGCCCCCCTGCACTCGCCGCCAGCGCGCCACCCCCGAGGCCCCGCAGGACCGTGCGCCGCGCCATCCCGCGCTCTGGCAATGAGTGTCCGCCCGTTCCTTCAGGGCCCATCGTGTCTCCTTTGAAATCACTTGAAGCCCCGGGCCGTAACCGGCCGGGCATTACCTCTTGACTTGTCAGGGCCGCCGCCCCGGCCCACTGGGGTTTGTTCGCATGGCGAACAAGAATGCGCATTACAGAACTTAACCACGCAATCTGACGGCATGTCAACAGTCCGTGTCAGACCATCGCGGCCGGTAACAAGCCGGACAACAAGGCATAACGACCGGAGCGCGGCTCGTGACCGGCCGGAGGTCCGCCGCCGCCGGGGGCGGCGGCCGGGCCGCGTGCCGGGGCAGCCGGGCACCGCCGCCTGCCGCGCGGCACGGACGGGCCATCCCGGCCCGCAACGCGTCGTGGACGACCAGGCACCTCCGATCGCGCCGGAGCCACATCCCCCAGGTAGCGCGATCATCATGGGCGCGGGCCCGGGCCGCCCGGGAAACCGGGCCGCCGCCCGGGAACCGTAATACCTGGCCGGTCAGCCGGTACGCTCCACCACGTAGTCGCAGAGCCCCTCGAACGCGGCCCGCGCCGGGACATCCGGCAGGCCGGCGATCTCCTCGCGGGCGATGGCCGCCCAGCGTTCCAGGTCGGCGCGGGCCTGCCGCATGGCCGGGTTCTCCCGGAGCAGCCCCAGGGCCTCGGCGTGCAGCGCGGTGTCGGTGAGGTCCCCGGAATCGAGCAGTTCCCGCAGCCGGGCATCGACCGGGCGGCTGGACCGCAGTGCGTGCAGCACCGGGAGGCTGCGGACACCCTCCCGCAGGTCGGTGCCGGGCGTCTTGCCCGACTGGGCGGATTCGCTGGCCACGTCGAGGATGTCGTCGGACAGCTGCCAGGCCACCCCGATCGCCTCGCAGGCCGGCTCGATCCGGCGGACCACCCCGTCGGGCGCGGCGGAGTACATGGCGCCGAACCGGCCCGCCGTCGCGACCAGCGACGCCGTCTTCTCCTTCACCACCCGCAGGTAGTGCTCGAGCGGGTCCTGGCCGGGCTGCGGGCCGATGGTCTCCGCGATCTGGCCGCTCACCAGCCGGGTGAACGTCTCGGCCTGGATCCGTACCGCGTCCGGGCCGAGCTGGGCCAGCAGGTGCGACGCCCGGGCGAACAGGAAGTCCCCGGTCAGGATGGCGATCGTGTTGGTCCACCGTGAGTTCGCGCTGGGATGGCCGCGGCGGATCACCGCCTCATCCATCACGTCGTCGTGATATAGCGTGGCCAGGTGGGTGAGCTCGATGGCGGCCGCGGCGGTCACCACCCGCTCGTCGCGGGGGTTGCCGAAATGGCTGGCCAGCAGGACCAGAGTGGCCCGGAACCGCTTGCCGCCGGCGTCGATCAGGTGGGTGGACGCCTCGGCGAGCAGTTCCTCCTCGGCCTGGGAGGCCTCCGCGAGCTGATCCTCGACCAGGGCTAGCCCCTGGACCAAGTCCGCGGCGAGGGCGGCATCGGTCAGCTCTACAGGGACGGCGGCAATCACTGCGGCTCCTGGTCGGTGGTCGGCGCGGCGGCCGGGTACCGCCTCGGGCCGGCGGCGGCCGGGACGGCCAGGTCATCCCCGTGCCGCGGCCAGGCCGTCGCCTTCCCAGATATGCCCTTCATCCCGTACCCGGACACTCTGCCGGCATGCCGGGAAGGAGCGGGCCCTGGAGGCACGTCAGCGGACGAACAGGTGAGCGGCCGCATGGTTGGCCAGGCTGAGCAGCGGCTGCGGGACGATCCCGAACACCAGCGTGGTCAGCACCCCGATGCCCACCGCCACGCCGGTGAAGACGCCGGGAGCCACCACTGAGGGACCGCCCGGGGCCGGGTCGGAGAAGAACATGAGCACGATGACCCGCACGTAGAAGAACGCGGCGACCGCGCTGGCCAGCACGCCGACGATGACCAGCGGCAGGGCGCCGCCCGCGATCGCTGCCTGGAACACCGCGAACTTCCCGGTGAACCCGCTGGTCAGCGGGATGCCGGCGAAGGCGAGCAGGAAGAAGGCGAAAATCCCGGCCACCAGCGGCGAGCGCTTGCCCAGGCCCGCCCAGCTGGACAGGTGGGCCGCCTCACCGGCCTGGTCACGGACCAGGGTGATCACCGCGAACGCGCCGATCGTGGTGAACCCGTACACCGCCAGGTAGAACAGGCTGCTGGAAAGCCCGGCCACGCTGGCCGCCACCACCCCGGTCAGGATGAAGCCGCCGTGCGCGATGGAGGAGTAGGCGAGCAGCCGCTTCACGTCGGTCTGGGTGATGGCGATGATCGCGCCGACCAGCATGGTCAGGATGGCGACCGCCCAGATGGCCGGCCGCCAGTCCCAGGTGAGCTGGCCGAAGGCCACGTAGAACACGCGCAGCAGCGCGCCGAACGCCGCGACCAGCGTGCAGGAAGCCATCAGCGCGGTGACCGGGGTCGGCGCTCCCTGGTACACGTCCGGCTTCCAGCTCTGGAAGGGCACCGCGCCGATCTTGAACAGCAGCCCGATGCCGAGCAGCGCCATCCCGGCGTAGAGCAGCGTCGAGTTCGTCACGTTGCCGGTCGCCTCGGCGGCGATCGCGGACAGCCGCACCGACCCGGCGTAGCCGTACAGCATGGCCACGCCGAACAGGAAGAACGCCGACGAGAAGGCGCCGAGCAGGAAGTACTTCATGGACGCTTCCTGCGACAGCAGCCGGCGCCGCCGGGACAGCCCGCACAGCAGGTACAGCGGCAGGGACAGCACCTCGAGCGCGACGAACATGGTGAGCAGGTCGTTCGCCGCGGGGAACAGCAGCATCCCGCCGACCGCGAACAGGGTCAGCGGGTAGATCTCGGTGTGCACCACCCCGGCCAGCTGGGCCGCGCGCTCCTCGGCGCTGCCCGGCGTGGTGGCGGCCTGCGCCACGAACGTGTTCTCGTCCCGGGAGGAGTCCGCGATGAGCAGCACGCTGACGAGCGCCAGCACCAGGATCGTGCCCCAGACGAACAGGGTCGGGCCGTCGACCCCGACCGCGCCGACGGCGGCCACGTTCCCGTGCCCGCCGTGGGCGAACAGCGAGGAGGTGGCCGCGACCACGATGGTGAGCGCGAACGCCGCCAGCAGGCCGCCCAGGGTGAGCACCAGCTGCACCGGGCGGCGGCGCTGCCGGGGCAGGAACGCCTCAGCCAGCACGCCCACCACCGCCACGCCGAACACCACCAGCATCGGCGACAGCTGGCCGTACTCGATGTGTGGCGTGGGTATCGTCGCCACCGCGAGGGACCCGGTCACGGGGTGCTTCCCTTCTGGGTCTGGGCGCCGCCGGCGCTCACGAGGTAGAGCACGTTTCCGTGCCGGAAGCCGACTGTGGCGACGGTGGCAGGATGCTGTGGCCGCGGGTCGGTCACGTGCACCTGGGACAGCGTGTCGCGCACCGCCGGGTTGATCACGTCCAGCAGCGGCTTCGGGTACACGCCGAACACGATGAGCAGCGCGATCAGCGGCCCGACCGCCCACAGCTCGCGGGCCCTCAGGTCGGGCATCCCGGCCACCTCCTCGCGCACCGGCCCGGTCATGGTGCGCTGGTACATCCACAGGATGTAGATGGCGGCCAGGATGATGCCGACGGTGGCGAACGACGCCGCCACCTTGTACCGGGCGAAGGTGCCGATCAGCACCAGGAACTCGCTGACGAAGGTGGACAGCCCGGGCAGCGACAGCCCGGCCAGGCCGGCGACCAGGAACAGCCCGGCCATGACCGGGGCCACCTGGTACACGCCGCCGTAGTCGGCGATCCGCTGCGACCGGCGGCGGACGATCATGAAGCCGGCGACCAGGAACAGCGCGCCGGTGGCGAACGCGTGATTGACCATGTACAGCGTGGCGCCGGTCTGGCCCTCGGTGGTGAGCGCGAAGATGCCCAGCACGATGAAGCCGAAGTGCGAGATCGACGTGTACGCGATCAGCCGCTTGAGGTCCCGCTGGCCGATGGCCACGATCGCGCCGTACAGGATCCCGATCACCGCCAGCACCAGGATCAGCGGCGTGAAGTAGCGGGAGGCCTCGGGGAACAACTGCAGGCAGTACCGGATCATCCCGAAGGTGCCGACCTTGTCCATGACCCCGACCAGCAGGACCGCGGTACCGGGCTGGGATGCGGTGGCGGCGTCCGGCAGCCAGGTGTGGAACGGCCACAGCGGCGCCTTGATCGCGAACGCGATGAAGAAGCCGAGGAACAGCCACTTCTGCACGGTGGGGCTGAGCACCACGTGGGTGAGCGGGGTGAACAGGAAGGTGCCCGGGTGGCCGCCATGGGCCGAGTAGACGTACAGCGCGATCACGGCGACCAGCATGAGCAGCCCGCCGAACAGGCTGTAGAGCAGGAACTTGACCGCGGCGTACTGGCGCTGGCCGGTGCCGAAGCTGCCGATCAGGAAGTACATCGGGATCAGCATGGCCTCGAAGAACACGTAGAACAGGAACACGTCGGTGGCCGCGAACACGCCGATCATCATGGTTTCCAGCACCAGGAGCAGGGCGAAGTAGGTCTTCGCGCTGCGCCGGGGGCGGGCCGCGGCCACGTCGCCGGCGGCGGCCCCGGCCTCGCCGTCCTCCGGGTCGGCGTCGTTCCACGAGGCCAGGATGACCACCGGCATCAGGACGGCGGTCATGGCGATGAGCACCAGCGCGATCCCGTCCACGCCGACCGCATAGTGCACGCCGAACTGCGGGATCCACTGGTAGGTCTGGGTGAACTGGAACTCGCTGCCGTGCGGCGAGAAGGCCACCATCATCGCGATGGTCAGGCCCAGCGTGATCACCGAGAAGACCAGGGCCAGCCGCTTGACCAGCAGCCGCCGGGACGCCCGGTCCGCCTCGCTGCCCGGCGCGGTCACGCCTGGCGTCACGGCGATCGCCACCGCGCCGGCCAGCGGCACCGCGCCGATCACGGTCAGCCAGGGAAACGTGCTCATCAGCCGGCCTCTCCTAGATTCTCGCCAGCAGGAGGGCGCCGACCAGCAGCACCCCGCCCACGAACATGGACAGCGCGTACGACCGCACGAACCCGGTCTGGATCCGGCGGATCCGGCCCGAGGTGCCGCCGATGGTGGCGGCCACCGTGTTGACCAGGCCGTCCACCCCGCGGTTGTCGAAGTACACCGACAGCCGGGTGAGCCACTGGCCCGGCCGCATCAGCAGTGACTCGTTGATCGCGTCACCGTACAGGTCCTTGCGTGCGGCGGTGACCGCCAGCCCGGCGGCCGGGGCGGTCTCCGGCACCGGCCGCCGCCCGTACAGCAGCCAGGCCAGCACTCCGAAGATCACGACGAGGACCAGGGTCACGACGCCGGCCAGGCTGAACACGGCCGGCTCGGGCGGTGTGTAACCGGTCACCGGGCCCAGGAACTTGGCCAGCCGGTCGCCGAGCACCTCGAAGGCACCGAAGCCCAGGGCGCCGAGGGCCAGCACGATCACCGGCCAGGTCATCACCCGGGGTGCCTCGTGCGGGTGGGCGTCCTCCGCCCAGCGGCGCTTCCCGAAGAAGGTCATGAACAGGATCCGGGTCATATAGAAGGAGGTGACGCCCGCACCGATCAGCGCCGCGGTGCCGACGATCCAGCCCGTGGTGGCGCCATCGTGATATGCGGCGTCGATCACCGTGTCCTTGGCGAAAAACCCGGAGAACGGCGGAATGCCGATGATGGCCAGGTAGCACGCGGCGAAGGTGGTGAAGGTGATCGGCAGGACCGAGAACAAGCCGCCGAAGCGGCGCATGTTTACCTCGTCGTTCATCCCGTGCATGACCGACCCGGCGTCGAGGAACAGCCCGGCCTTGTAGAACCCGTGCGCGAGGAGCAGCGCGATCGCGAACGGGTAGCCGGCCGGCCCCACCCCGGCGGCCAGCATCATGTAGCCGATCTGGCTCATGGTCAACCCGGCCAGCGCCTTCTTGATGTCGTCCTTGGCCGAGCCGATGATCCCGCCGAACAGCAGGGTGGCCGCGCCGACGATGGCCACGGCCAGCCGGGCGTCCGCACTCAGGTCGAAGATCGGCCCCGACCGGACGATGAGGTACACGCCCGCGGTGACCATGGTGGCCGCGTGGATCAGCGCGGATACCGGGGTCGGGCCCTCCATCGCGTCCAGCAGCCAGGACTGCAGCGGAAGCTGGGCCGACTTCCCGCAGGCACCGAGGAGCAGCAGCAGGCCCATCGCGGTCAGCACCCCGGAGCCGGCCTGCCCGGCGCGGGCGAACACCCCGGTGAACGTGACCGTGCCGAAGGTGGTGAACATCAGCATGATGGCCAGGCTCAGGCCGGCGTCACCGACCCGGTTGGCGATGAAGGCCTTCTTGGCCGCCACGGCCGCGGACGGCTTGTGCTGCCAGAACCCGATGAGCAGGTACGAGGCCAGTCCGACGCCTTCCCACCCGGCGTACAGCACCAGGTAGTTGTCGGCCAGGACGAGCAGCAGCATGGATGCCAGGAACAGGTTCATGTACCCGAAGAACCGGCGCCGCCCGGGATCGGCGGCCATGTAGCCGACCGAGTAGATGTGGATCAGCGAGCCCACGCCGGTGATGAGCAGCACGAAGCAGATCGACAGCTGGTCCAGCTGCAGGCCGACGTTCACCCGGAACCCGCCCACCGCGATCCACTGGTACACCTGCACGCCGCGGCTGCGCTGGTAGCCCGGGTAGCCGAGCATCTGGGCGAAGGCGATCAGCGCGTAGCCGAACGCGGCCAGCGGCATGGCCACGCCCAGCAGGTGGCCCCACCGGTCGGTGCGCTTCCCGCCCAGCAGCAGGACCACGGCGCCGAGCAGCGGGAACACGAGCAGCAGCCACGCCGCGCGCTGCGCGCCGACCGCAGGCAACGTCGTCTCGGCGTGCCCCGCGACTGCGTGCGCGACCGCAAGTGAGCCTGTCACTGCGCTACTCCTCGTGCCGGGCCAGGCCGCCGGCGGGCAGCCTGGCAACGTCCAGCGGGTCCTAGTACTTGAGCAGGTTGGCGTCGTCCACCGACGCCGACTGGCGGGCGCGGAAGATGGCCATCAGGATGGCCAGCCCGACGACCACCTCGGCCGCCGCGACCACCATCACGAAGAACGCTATGACCTGGCCGGACAGGTTACCGTGCAGCCGGGCGAAGGCCACGAACGCCAGGTTGACGGCGTTCAGCATCAGCTCCACGCACATGAAGATGACCATGGCGTTGCGCCGCACCAGCACGCCCACCGCGCCGATCACGAACAGGATCACGGCCAGCACCACGAAGCTGCCGGGGCTCATGACGGGTCACCTTCCGGCGCGGGCCGCCTGGCCGGCCAGCGGCCTCGCTGCCGGCCAGCGCCGGCGGCCCGCCGTCTGGCCCGGGCGAATCCGGGACGGGCGGGGAGAGCTGGGCACCCGGCGGCCCGGCCGTCACGGCGGGCGGCTCGATCCGCTGGCTGATGTACGGGCTGACCGAGGTGGCGGCCGGGGTCCCGTCCGGGAGGAGGGCGGGCATGTCTGCCCCGTTGTGCCGGGCGTAGGTGCCCGGGCCGGGCAGCGGCGCGGGATCGCCGCTGGCCACCCGGATCCGGGACAGGGCACGCTGGGTGGGCTTGGGCGAGGTGCGTTCCCGGTGGGCCAGCACCATGGCGCCCAGCGCCGCGGTGATCAGCAGCGCGCTGGTCACCTCGAACGGGAACACGTAGCTGGTGAAGATGAGCCGGGCGATCCCGTTGAGGTTGGCCGCGCCGAAGGACGGCCCTGATGCCGCCGGCGATGCGGCCCCCAGCACGGCGTGCCCGATGGTCAGGCCCAGCAGCACCAGCAGGCCGATCGCGGCCAGCCCGGCCCACAGCCGCTGGCCCCGGAGGGTCTCCACGAGGGAGTCCCGGGCCCGGATGCCGACGATCATCAGGACGAACAGGAACAGCATCAGCACCGCGCCGGTGTACACGATCACCTGCACGAAGGCCAGGAACGGCGCGCCCTGCAGCGCGTACAGCACCGCCAGCGAGAGCATCACCACGGCCAGCATCAGCGCGCAGTACACCGCCCGGCGGAGCAGGACCAGGCCGAGCGCGGCGCTCACCGACACCACGGCGAGCAGCCAGAACGTCGCCTGCTGGGTCCAGGTGGCGACACCGCCCGCGGCCAGCGCGTGACCAGGCATCACGCCTCCGTCCCGGGCTCGCTGGCGCCCGGCCGCGCCGACGGCGTCCAGCCGGCGGGCGGCCGGCCTCGCCCTCGTTTCCGGCCGCGGGCTTGACGGCGTCAGCGTCGTCGTCAGCGCTGCCAGGCACTCCGGCCGACCGGAGCAGGTAGTAGTCCTTCTCGGTCTGGCCCAGCCGCATGTCGTGCGGCGGCTGCTCCATCCCCGGCAGCAGCGGGGCGAGCAGCTGCTCCTTGGTCCAGATCAGGCTCTCCCGGTTGTCGTCGGCCAGCTCGTACTCGTTGGTCATGGTCAGCGCCCGGGTGGGGCACGCCTCCACGCACAGCCCGCACAGGATGCAGCGCAGGTAGTTGATCTGGTAGACGGCGCCGTACCGCTCGCCGGGCGAGTACCGCTCGTCCGGGGTGTTGTCGCCGCCCTCCACGTAGATGGCGTCGGCCGGGCAGGCCCACGCGCACAGCTCGCAGCCGATGCACTTCTCCAGCCCGTCCGGCCACCGGTTGAGCTGGTGACGGCCGTGGTACCGGGGAGCCGTCGGCAGCTTCTCCTCCGGGTACTGGACGGTGTCCACCTTCTTGAACATCTGCTTGAAGGTGACGCCGAAGCCCTTCACGGGCCCCAGGAACTCAGGCACCGGTCACCTCCTTGGTGGTGCCGCTGGCGGCAGCCCTGGGGTCACCAGGACCAGATGGGCCGTCTCCCGGGCCGGCCGACAGGGAGACCCCCACCCCGTGGTAGTGCGGAAGGTCCATCGGGGGCACGGGGAAGGCCGGCCGGTCGTCGGTGGCCCCGGCGGCCGCCGGGGCCAGGCCGGCCGCGGACCCGGCGGCGTCCAGCGCCGCGGCGTGGCGGCGCTGCGCGGCCGTGTCGCCGAGGAACAGCGCCGCCATCAGCGCCACCACGAGCAGCCCGGCCACGGTGTACACCGCCGGGCTGCCGCCGTGCGTGCGCCATACCCGGATGGTGGCGATGACCAGGATCCACACCAGCGATACCGGGATGAGCACCTTCCAGCCGAACCGCATCAGCTGGTCGTAGCGGATCCGCGGCAGCGTGCCCCGCAGCCAGATGAAGCAGAACATCAGGATGAGCACCTTGGCCAGGAACCACAGCATCGGCCACCACCCGCTGTTCGCGCCGGGCAAGACGCTGATCGGCCAGGGCGCCCGCCAGCCGCCGAGGAACAGGGTGGTCGCCAGCGCGCTGACCGTGGCCATGTTGATGTACTCGGCCAGGTAGAACAGCGCGAACTTGAGCGAGGAGTACTCGGTGTGGAACCCGCCGACCAGTTCCCCCTCGCCCTCGGGCAGGTCGAACGGCAGCCGGTTGGTCTCCCCGACCATGGTGATCAGGTAGATCACGAACGAGGGGAACAGCAGCACCGCGAACCAGGACGGCGCGTGCAGGATGGCACCGAACAGGTGGAACGAGGCCCCGTCAGCCTGCTTGCTGACGATCGCCGTGGTGGACAGCGAGCCGGAGTACAGGAACACCGCGACAAAGGACAGCCCCATCGCGATCTCGTAGCTGATGATCTGGGCCGACGAGCGCAGCCCGCCGAGCAGCGGGTACGGCGACTCTGACGCCCACCCGGCCAGCACGATCCCGTACACCGCCATCGAGCTCATGGCCAGCACCAGCAGCACGGCGACCGGCAGGTCGGCCAGCTGCAGCGGGGTGCGCACGCCGAAGATGGAAACTTCCGGGCCGAACGGGATGATCGCGAAGCTGACGAATGCCGGGATCACCGCTAGCGCGGGGGCCAGCCAGAAGAGCAGCTTGTCCACCCGCCGTGGCACGATGTCTTCCTTGAGCGCCAGCTTGACGCCGTCCATCAGCGACTGCAGCAGGCCGAACTTCCCGGCCCGGTTGGGCCCGGGGCGCTGCTGCATCCGGCCGATCACCCGGCGCTCAGCCCAGATCGCGAGCAAGGTGAGCACCAGCAGGAATACGAAGACAAACAGCACCTTGATGATCACCAGCCACCAGGGCTGGTGATAGAAGCTGGCCAGGGTCGGATCCGCCGTGGCCAGCAGCCGGCCGTGACCGGCCAGCGCCACGCTGGCCCCACCGGTCATTGCGCACTCCTCAGCGTCACCAGGCCGCCGTGGCCGGCGCCGAGATCGCGCCGCACGTCGCACCCGTCGGAATGGGCTGGCAGCCAGACCACCCGGTCCGGCATGGCCGCCACCTCCACCGGCACGGTCAGGCTGCCGTGCTCGGTGGCGACACAGACCTTACCGCCGTCGGCGGTGCCCGCCTCGGCCGCGGTCGCCGCCGACATGCGGGCCACCACCGGCCGGGCCGTGCCGGCCAGGAATGGCTCGCCATCCTGCATCCGGCCCGCGTCCAGCAGCTGGTGCCAGGTGGCCAGCAGCGCCTGGCCCGGCCCCGGCACGGTGTCGGCCGGGGGGACGACCCCCCGGAACCCCCCGGCATCCCACTCCGTGGCAACGACCCCCCGGAACCCCCCGCGAGAGACTGGCTCGGAGGGGACACGCCTCCGGCGCGCCCCGCCTCGCCAGTGCTCGCCACGCCGAGCGCAGCGAGTTCCCGCCGGGCGGCGGCCGCGTCGGGCAGCCCGAGGTGCACGTCCATCCCGTCGGCGATCCGGCGCAGCACGTGCAGGTCGGACTCGATGCCGGGCACGTCCAGCGCCACGCCGAACGAGCCCGGGCGGCCCTCCCAGTTCACGAACGTGCCGTCCTTCTCGGCCACCGCGGCCACCGGCAGCACCACGTCGGCGCGGTCGGTGACCGCGCTGGGCCGAAGTTCCAGGCTGACCACGAACGGCGTGGCCTCCAGGGCCGCCCGGGCGGCGGCCGGGTCGGGCAGGTCGTCGAGGTCCACCCCGCCGATCAGCAGGGCGTCGATGTCGTGCTGCCGTGGCGGCCAGGATGCCGGCCGTGTCCCGGCCCGGCTGGACCGGCAGCGACGCCACGCCCCAGGCGCGGGCCACCTCGACGCGGGCCTGGGAGCTGGCCGCCAGGCGGCCGCCGGGCAGCAGGTTCGGCAGCGCGCCGGCCTCGATCGCGCCACGCTCGCCGGCCCGGCGCGGCACCCAGGCCAGCCGGGCCCCGGTCGCCCGGGCCAGCCGGTCGGCGGCGGACAGCGCACCGGGCACCTCGGCGAGCCGCTCGCCCGCCACGATGATGGCCCCGTCGGCGGCCAGCGCCTCCGCCGCGGCCCGGCCGGCCTCGTCGAGGCCGGTGCCGCTGATCAGGCTGCCCAGCACGTCGTCCTCGCCGCCGGGGACGGCAGGCAGCAGCGTCCCGGACAGCCGGGCCAGCCCCCGGCCGGCCAGCGGGGCGATGGAGTAGACGGCCAGCCCATGACGGCGCACCGCCTTGCGCAGCCGGAGGAAGATGATGGGTGATTCATCGTCGGGCTCGAACCCGGCCAGCAGCACCGCCGGGGCCCGCTCCAGGTCGGCGTAGCTGACCTCGATGCCGCGGCCGGCCACATGAGCGGCGAGGAACTCCGCCTCCTCGGCCGAGTGCGCCCGGGCCCGCATGTCGATGTCGTTGCTGCCCAGCGCCACCCGGGCGAACTTGGCGTAGGCGTAAGCGTCCTCCACGGTGAGCCGCCCGCCGGTCAGCACGCCGGCCCGGCCGCGGGCGGCGGCCAGCCCGCGGGCGGCGGCCGCGAACGCCTCCGGCCAGGAGGCCGGGGCCAGCACGCCGTCCTCACCGCGGACCAGCGGTCCGGCCAGCCGGTCCGGCTGGGTGGCGTAGCTGAACGCCCAGCGGCCCTTGTCGCAGTTCCACTCCTCGTTGACCTGGGGGTCGTTGCCGGCCAGCCGCCGGGTGACCACGCCGCGCCGGTGGTCGGTACGCTGGCGGCAGCCGGCCGCGCAGTGCTCGCACACACTCGGCGTGGACACCAGGTCGAACGGCCGGGCCCGGAACCGGTAGGCGGCCCCGGTGAGCGCGCCCACCGGGCAGATCTGCACGGTGTTACCGGAGAAGTAGGAGTCGAACGGCTGGCCCTCGGCGATCCCCACCTGCTCCTGGGGACCGCGGTCCAGCAGCTCGATCAGCGGGTCGCCGGCGATCTGCCCGGCGAACCGGGTGCACCGGGCGCACTGCACGCAGCGCTCCCGGTCCAGCAGTACCTCGGTGGACAGCGCGATCGGCTTGGGGAAGGTCCGCTTGACGCCGTCGAACCGGGTCTCGCCCTGGCCGGTGGACATGGCCTGGTTCTGCAGCGGGCACTCGCCGCCCTTGTCGCACATCGGGCAGTCGAGCGGGTGGTTGATGAGCAGCATCTCCATCATCCCGCGCTGTGCCTTCTCGGCCACCGGCGAGGTCAGCTGGGTGTGCACCACCATGCCTTCGGTGCAGGTAGTGGTGCAGGATGCCGGCGGCTTGGGCTGGCCCTCGATGTGCACCAGGCACTGGCGGCAGGCGCCGACCGGGTCGAGCAGCGGGTGATCGCAGAACCGGGGGATCTGGATGCCGAGCAGTTCGGCGGCGCGGATCACCAGCGTGCCCTTGGGCACGGTGATCTCGAATCCGTCGATGGTGACGGTGACGCCGTCGGCCGGGCGGGCCACCTCGCCACCCGCGGCTCCGCTCGTGGTTACTGTCATCAGGCGGACTCCAGGGCGAAGAGGGTCGAGGCGGCCGGGTCGAACGGGCAGCCGCCGTAGCGCTGGTGCTCCAGGTACTCGTCGCGGAAGTACGCGATCGATGACTTCACCGGCGACTCGATCGAGTCACCGAGGGCGCAGAACGCCCGGCCGGTGATGTTGGAGCAGATGTCGAGCAGCTTGTCCAGGTCCGCGTCGCTGCCCTCGCCCCGCTCCAGCCGCTCCAGCAGCTGGACCACCCACCAGCTGCCTTCCCGGCACGGGGTGCACTTCCCGCACGACTCATGCCGGTAGAACTCGATCCAGCGGAGCACGACCCGGACCACGCAGGTGGTCTCGTCGAACAGCTGCAGCGACCGGGTGCCGAGCATGGACCCGGCGGCGGCCACCGACTCGTAGTCCAGCGGCACGTCCAGGTGCTCGCCGGTGAACAGCGGGGTGGACGAGCCGCCCGGGGTCCAGAACTTGAGCCGGTGGCCCGCGCGGATGCCGCCTGCCAGCTCCAGCAACTCGCGTAGCGTGATGCCGAGCGGCGCCTCGTACTGCCCGGGGATGGTCACGTGCCCGGACAGCGAGAAGATGCCGAAGCCCCTGGATTTCTCGGTGCCGAAGGCGGCGAAGTCGGCCGCGCCGTTCCCCAGGATGTAAGGCACGGTGGAGATGGACTCCACGTTGTTGACCACCGTGGGGCAGGCGTACAGGCCGGCCACCGCCGGGAACGGCGGCTTGAGCCGGGGCTGGCCGCGGTAGCCCTCCAGCGAGTCCAGCAGCGCGGTCTCCTCGCCGCAGATGTAGGCACCGGCTCCGGAGTGCACCACCACGTCCAGGTCGAAGCCGGAGCCGAGGATGTCGGTGCCCAGGTAGCCCGCCCGGTAGGCCTCGGCCACCGCATAGTGCAGCCGGCGGATCACGTGCAGCACCTCACCGCGCACGTAGATGAACGCCTGGTGCGCGTCGATGGCGTAGCAGGCGATCACGATGCCCTCGATGAGCGCCTGCGGGTTGGCCAGCAGCGTCGGCATGTCCTTGCACGCGCCCGGCTCGGACTCGTCGGCGTTGACCACCAGGTAGTGCGGCTTGTCACCGCCCTTGGGAATGAACCCCCACTTGAGCCCGGTCGGGAAGCCGGCCCCGCCGCGGCCGCGCAGCGCCGAGTCCTTCATCGTCTGGACGACCTGGTCGGGCGGCATGGCCAGGGCCTTGGGCAGGGCGGTGTAGCCACCGTTACGGCGGTAAGCGGCGAGCGTGAAGGAATCAGGCTCGTCCCAGCGCGCGGTGAGTTCCGGGGTCAGCACCGAGGTCACTGAGCGCTCCCATTTCCTTGGTCGGCACCGGGTGTCCAGCCGTGGCCCTTGGCGATCCGCAGGCCGGCCAGGCTGGGCTCGCCGGCCATGTGGCCGGCCGCGCCCTGGTCGTCGGGGAAGCCGGCCAGGATCCGGGACGCCTGCTTCCAGGTGCACAGCCGCGGCGCGCCCCGGGTGGGCTGGACATCCGCCCCGGCCCGCAGCCCGTCCACCAGGTCCCGGGCCTTCTGCGGGGTCATGTTGTCGAAGAACTCCCAGTTGACCATGACCACCGGCGCGTAGTCGCAGGCCGCGTTGCACTCCACGTGCTCCAGGCTGACCTGGCCGTCGGCCGTGGTCTCTTCGTTGCCGACACCGAGATGCTCCTGCAGGTCGGCGAAGATCGCGTCGCCGCCCATCACCGCGCACAGCGAATTGGTGCACACCCCGACGTGGTACTCACCGACCGGGTGGCGGGAGTACATCGAGTAGAACGACGCCACCGCGGTGACCTCGGCGGTGGTCAGCCCGAGCCGCCCGGCGCAGAACTCGATGCCGTCGGCGGTGAGGTAGCCCTCCTCGGCCTGCATCAGGTGCAGCAGCGGCAGCAGCGCCGACCGCGGCTGCGGGTAGCGCCCGATGATTTGCGCGGCGTCCGGCTCCAGCCGGTCGCTCACCTCCTGCGACAGCGCCATTACCTGTCCACGCCTCCCATCAGATGAGAGGCGTCGATGCGGGCCCGCAGCCGACTGCTCACCGGTCCACGCCTCCCATTACCGGGTCGATGCTCGCCACCGCCGCGATCACGTCGGCAACCAGGCCGCCCTCCGCCAGGGCGGAGACGGCCTGCAAGTTGGTGAACGACGGGTCGCGGAAATGGGCCCGGTACGGGCGGGTTCCGCCGTCGCTGACCGCATGGCAGCCCAGCTCGCCCCGAGGCGACTCGACCGCCGCGTAGACCTGCCCGGGCGGCACCCGGAAGCCCTCGGTGACCAGCTTGAAGTGGTGGATCAGGGCCTCCATCGACTGGCCCATGATGTGCGCGATGTGATCCGGCGAGTTGCCCAGGCCGTCCGGGCCCAGGGCCAGCCGGGCCGGCCAGCCGATCTTCTTGTCCGCGACCATCACCGGGCCGGGCGTGCCGGACAGCCGGTCGATGGCCTGCTCGATGATCTTCAGCGACTCGTCGCACTCGTCGATGCGGACCAGGTACCGGCCGTAGGCATCGCAGCTGTCCTGGGTCGGCACGTCGAACTCGTACGTTTCGTAGCCGCAGTACGGCTGGCTCTTGCGCAGGTCCCAGGGCAGCCCCGTGCCGCGCAGCAGCGGGCCGGTCACGCCGAGGGCCATGCAGCCGGCCAGGTCCAGGTAGGCCACGTTCTTCGTCCGGGCCAGGTACAGCGGGTTCTCGTCCAGCAGCGAGCGCAGCTCAACGAGCTGGTGCGGCATCCGGCCCAGGAACTCGCGGATGGCGTCGAGCGCCCCCTGTGGCAGGTCCTGCGATACCCCGCCCGGGCGGACATAGGCGTGGTTCATCCGCAGCCCGGTGATCATCTCGAACAGGTCGAGGATCCGTTCCCGCTCGCGCACCGCGTAGAGGAACACGGTGGTGGCGCCGAGTTCCAGCCCGAACGTGCCGATCGCGGTCATGTGCGAGGCGATCCGGTTCAGCTCCATCATCAGGACCCGGAGCACGCTGGCCCGCCCGGGTATGTCCGCCTCCACCCCGAGCAGCTTCTCGACCGCGAGGCAGTAACTGGTTTCGTTGAAGAACGGCGAGAGATAGTCCGCCCGGGTGCAGAACGTCACGCCCTGGGTCCAGGTCCGGAACTCCATGCTTTTCTCGATGCCCGTGTGCAGGTACCCGATGACCGGCCGCAGTTCGGTCACCGTCTCCCCGTCCAGGGTCAGCACCAGCCGCAGAACGCCGTGCGTGGACGGGTGCTGCGGTCCCATGTTGACGATGAGGTGCTCGGTGTCCGAGCGCTCACCCGCCTCCTGGGCGGCCCGGACTACCTCGTCCCAGTCCTCGCCGCCGACGTGGTAGACCCGCCCCTCGGTCTCAGCCGTGTCTTGCCGGGGGGACGACCCACCGGAGCCCCCCGGTGCCGTTCCGGCTCCAGCAGTCACGTGTATGACCTCCGCTCGTCGGGTGGCGGCACGTGGGCGCCGCGGTACTCGACCGGGATGCCGCCCAGCGGGTAGTCCTTCCGCTGGGGGTGGCCCTTCCAGTCATCGGGCATCTCGATCCGGGTCAGCCCGGGGTGCCCGTCGAAGACGATCCCGAAGAAGTCCCAGGTCTCGCGCTCGTGCCAGTTGCAGGTCGGGTAAACGCCGACCACCGACGGGATGTGCGGGTCAGCGTCCGGCGCGCTGACCTCCAGCCGCAGCCAGCGGTTGTGCGTGATCGACCGCAGGTGGTAGACCGCGTGCAGCTCCCGGCCGGCGTCGGCCGGGTAGTGCACCCCGGACACCCCGCTGCACAGTTCGAAGGCGAGCGCGGGCTCGTCGCGCAGCAGCTTCGCCACCTGCAGCAGGTACTCCCGCCGCACGTGCAGGGTGAGCTCCCCGCGGTCCACGATGACCCGCTCCACCGCGTCGCCGAAGCCGGTGCCGTCGCCTTCGAGCCGGTCGCTCAGCGTGTCGGCCACTTCGTCGAAGTACGAGCCGTAGGGCCGCGGAGAGGACGGCACCGGTGCCCGGCGCACCTGCAGCCCGCCGTAGCCCGAGGTGTCGCCGGTGGACCCGGTGCCGAACATGCCGGTCCGGACGACCTGATCGCTCAGCCGCTGCAGGCCGGCCAGCGCGGCCGGGTCGGGCTCAGCCGGCCCGTCCGGGCCGGGGGGAGGCGTGGTGTCGCTCACTGGGCCGGCCGCCGCTCCGCTGGCGCGCCGAGCAGCGTCGGTCCGCGGCGCGAGGACCCGGCCAGGTCCACGGCGAGCGGCAGGCGGCGCAGCCGGGCTTCCTCCAGGTCGGCTACCTCCTGCTCCCGGTCCAGGCCCAGCTTCATGTTCTGGATCTTGTCGTGCAGCTTCAGGATGGCGTCGAGCAGCATCTCCGGGCGGGGCGGGCAGCCCGGCAGGTAGATGTCCACCGGCACGATGTGGTCCACGCCCTGCACGATCGCGTAGTTGTTGAACATGCCGCCGCTGGATGCGCACACGCCCATCGAGATGACCCACTTGGGCTCGGACATCTGGTCGTAGATCTGCCGCAGCACCGGCGCCATCTTCTGGCTGACCCGGCCGGCCACCACCATCAGGTCGGCCTGGCGCGGCGTGTTGGAGGCCCGTTCCATGCCGAACCGGGCCAGGTCGTGACGCGGGCCGCCGGTCTGCATCAGCTCGATCGCGCAGCAAGCCAGCCCGAAGGTGGCCGGCCAGACGGAAACCCGGCGGGCGTACCCGGCCAGTTTCTCGACCGTGGTGAGCAGGACGCCGCCCGGCAGCTTCTCCTCAAGTCCCATCGGCTAGTCCCATTCCAGACCGCCGCGCCGCCACACGTAGGCGTACGCGACCAGCACAGTGACAATGAACAGCACCATCTCGACCAGCCCGAACGCGCCCAGGGAGTCGAACGAGACCGCCCAGGGGTAGAGGAACACGATCTCGATGTCGAACAGGATGAACAGCATCGCGGTCAGGTAGTACTTGACCGGGAACCGGTTGCCGGCCGGCTGCGGCGTCGGCTCGATCCCACTTTCGTAGAAATCCAGCTTGGCCCGGTTCCACCGCTTGGGCCCGCTCAGCGAGCCCAAGATGAGCGAGAAGATCGCGAAGAACGCGGCCAGCCCGGCGAGCGCCAGGATCGGGACGTACAACACCAGCACGACATGCCTCCTTTCCGCTTCTCCTGACGGCGATCAGGGCCCGGCCCTACGCCGCCGGCGTCATCTTAGACAGTGCGTGGATCACCCGGTCTGCCGCGTCACCGCCCCGGGTTTCGGTCAGGTTGGCCAGCAGTTTCAGGGTGAACCGCATGAGCGCCGGGCGGGGCATCCCGTGCCGGGTCGCGAACTGCATGACCTTGGGGTTGCCAATCGCCTGAACGAACCTGCGCCCGAGAGTGTAGTAGCCCCCGTAAGCGTCCTTCAGCGCTTGCGGGTAGGCCTGCAGCACCCGCTCCATGCCCATCCGCCCGGGCCGGGCCAGTGCCTGCGCGATGACCGCCGCGGCGAGCTGGCCCGACTCGATCGCGTACGCGATGCCCTCGCCGTTGAACGGGTTCACCATCCCCCCCGCGTCCCCGACGAGCAGCAGCCCGCGGGTGTAGTGCGGGGTGCGGTTGAAGCCCATCGGCAGTGCCGCGCCGCGGATCGGCTGGGTCCGGTTCTCCTCCACGTAGCCCCACTCCGCGGGCATCCCGGCCAGCCAGCGGCGCAGCAGGTCGCGGTAGTCCACGTTGCCGAACGAAGCGGAGGTGTTGAGCAGGCCGAGGCCGACGTTGCTGGTGCCGTCGCCCATGCCGAAGATCCAGCCGTAGCCGGGCAGCAGCCGCTGGCCGTCCCACAGGTCCAGCCATGATTCGAGGTAGTCGTCCTCGTGCCGCGGGCTGGTGTAGTAGGTGCGGACCGCGACACCGAGTGGCCGGTCGTCGCGCTTGCTCAGCCCCATGGCCAGCGACAGCCGGGAGGAGTTCCCGTCCGCCGCGACGACCACCCGCGCCCGGTAGGTCCGTGTTGGCCCGGCGTCGTCTCTGACGCCCGCCCCGGCCGACTTCGCCGCGGGGCGGCGTCCGGGGGGCTCCGGGGGGTCGTCCCCCCGGGCCAGCACAGGCCGGGCTTCTACTCCTACGATCCGGCTGGTGTCGTCGAGCACCGGGCCGGTCACGGTCATGCCCTCGATCAGCCGGGCGCCCGCCTTCTGCGCCGTGCGGGCGAGGATCTCGTCGAAGTCGAGCCGGCTGCGGACCAGGCCGTAACCCGGGTAGCTGGTCAGGTCGGGCCAGGGCAGTTCCAGCCGGACGCCGCCGCCGATGATGCGCAGCCCCCTGTTCCGCACCCAGCCGTCCTGCTCGCCGACCGGCACGCCCATGTCGATGAGGGCCTTGACCGCCCGCGGGGTCAGCCCGTCCCCGCACACCTTCTCGCGCGGGAAGGTGGCCTTTTCCAGCAGGAGCACGTCCAGCCCGGCGCGGGCCAGGTGGCACGCGGTCGCCGAGCCGGCCGGCCCGGCACCCACCACGATGACGTCGGCGTCGTCCGCGGCGGCCGGGGCGGGGCCCGCCACGGCAGCGCGTGCCGGGGCGGCGGGCTGGGAGATTTCGTGGGTCACAGAGCTTGTCCTGACTATCTTGTGAACCGCTTCACAAGGCTCTTTCCGGAGTCTAGACCTTGCCGTGGCGCCCCTGCGAACCTGGGCGGTGCTTGCCGGGTCAGCGATCCGCGGGGGGTTCCGGGGGGCCGCCCCCCGGGCCAGCACCGCGGCGGGCGAGGTGCACGGCCACCACGCCCAGGCTCAGGTCCCGCCAGCGTACTGCCGACCAGCCGGCCGAGGCGATCCGCCGGGCCAGCTCCGGCTGGGCGGGCCAGTCCTTGATCGACTCGGCCAGGTACTCGTACGCGTCCGGGGCGCGGGTCAGCCTGCGTGCGACGGCCGGCAGCGCGCCGCCGAGGTACGCCTCATAGGCGGTGTTCAGCCGGTGCCAGGGCAGGTGGCCGAATTCGCAGATGGCCAGCCGGCCGCCGGGCCGGGTGACCCGCAGCATCTCGGCCAGGGCGGCATCCGGGTCGGCCACGTTGCGCAGCCCGAACGAGATCGTCACCGCGTCGAACGCCCGGTCACGGAACGGCAGCGCCATCGCGTCGCCGGCCACGAACCAGACCGGCCCGGCCGGTGGCTGTGGCTGGCCAGTGCCGTTGGGGGGGACAGGGCGCGCGGAGGTGCGGGCCCGCAGCCTGCGCGCGCCGACGCCGAGCATGCCGAGGGAGAAGTCACAGGCCACGCAGTCGGCGCCGGCCGTGGTGAAGGTGAGCGAGGAGGTCCCGGTCCCGGCCGCGAGATCCAGCACCCGCTCGCCCGGCCGGGCGTCCACGGCGCGCGCCACGATCCGGCGCCACCAGCGGTCCTGGCCGAGTGATAGGACGTCATTGAGCAGGTCGTAGCGCTCCGCGACGGTGTCGAACATCGCGGAGACCTCGGCCGGCCGCTTGTCGAGATGGGCGCGTGTCATGCGTTCAGCCTGGCATACCGGCCATGCTGCCCCCGCCCTCCGCCCCGGCGCCCGCTTTGCCCCGCTGGGGACGGGGCCAAGCGGGCTGGGTCAGAGCAGGTCGGGGCGCTGCCACGGCTCGCCGAGCACGTGCTGGCCCAGGAACGCGAAGACGGTCTGGTACCAGACAGCCGCGTTACCCGGGGTGAGCACCCAGTGGTTCTCGTCCGGGAAGTACAGGAACCTGGCCCCGGGCAGCGGGGCGGGGCGGGCGGCCAGGTCCGACCACAGCCGCAGCGCCTCACCGACCGGCACCCGGTAGTCCCTGTCGCCGTGGATGACCAGCATCGGCGTGCGGATCGCGGCGGCGTGCCGGTGCGGCGAGTTCGCCGTGTACCGGTCCGGCTGGTCCTCCGGATGCCCGAGCACGCGGCGCCACGCCGCGGGGAGGTCCGTGGTGCTGAACATCTGGTCCAGCGCCCACAGGCTGGCGTGGCTGACGATGGCCCGGAACCGGGTGGTGTGCCCGGCGATCCAGTTCGCCATGTAGCCGCCGAACGACCCGCCCATGGCCGCGGTCCTGGCCGCGTCGATATCGGCCCGGGCCACGGCCGCGTCGGTGACCGTCATCAGGTCGGTGTACGGCAGGTCACCCCAGGCGCCGTGGCCCCGGGCGATGAATTTCTGCCCGTACCCGGTGGACAGCCCGGGGTCAGGCAGCAGCACGGCGTACCCGCGGGCCGCCATCAGCCACGGGTTCCACCGCCAGGACCAGGAATTCCAGCTCGAATACGGGCCGCCGTGCACCCACAGCAGCAGCGGGGCGGGCTGCTGCGGGCTGGCCGCGCCCGGCAGCACCAGCCAGCCGCGGACCGGCGTGCCGTCGGCCGCCGCGGCCTCGATCTCGGTCAGCCGCCCGGGCAGCGCCGGGGCGGTGGTCAGGCCGGGCAGCCGCTCCGGCCGCCCCGGGCGCGCGGCGTCGATCCGGACCACGGCCGGCGGGCTGTCCAGCGCCGAGCGCAGCGCGTACACCGACCGTCCGTCCGGTGCCGGGCACAGGCAGGAGTAGGCACCGTCGTCCGTGGTGAGCCGGGTCAGCCCGGCCTCCGCGAGGCCGGCCTGGCCCGCATCCGACGCGGCGGCGCCCGGCACGGCGGCGCGGAACACCGGGCAGCGGCCGCGGTCGGCGGCGGTGACGAACACGCTGGCCCCGTCGGCTGACCAGGCGGCCTCCTCGGGCCAGCGGTCACAGCCGGGCAGCAGGTCGGCCGGGTCGCCGCCGGGCAGTGGGACCACCACCACGGTCACCTCGGCCGGCTCGTGATACGTCTCGTGCCGCTCGGCGATGGCCAGCACCCGGGTGCCGTCCGGCGACACCCGCGGCGCGGAGAAGTCGGTCCCGGGGGCGGACAGCAGCACCCGGCGCGCCCCGGTGGCCGTGTCCAGGACGACGACCTCCTTGCGCAGGTCACCGCGGCCGTCCGGCACCGACCAGCCGGTCACCGCCTGGCGGCCATCCGGGGTGAGCTCGAAGGAGTGCTCGTCGAGGGCGCGGCCCGGCTCGCGGGTCAGGTCGCGGGGCTGCCCGGCCTCCGTCCCCTCCCCCGCGGCGGTCACCAGGAGCCGCAGCTCGTCCGGGCCGAGGTCGTGATCCCAGTACCGGACCAGCGGTGCGGAATGCAGGATCGCGGTCACCCCGCCGTCCGCCCGGGCCCTGCGCCGGTCCGCGTCATCCGCCGGGCCGGCCGCCCCGGGCAGCACCGCGGCGGTGAACGCGGCCACCGGGGCGGCGGGGGCGGCGGCCAGCCTGCTGATCCCGCCCGGCGCGGACCGGAGCAGGTACGGTTCGCCGCCCGCCGCGGGCAGCAGCCACAGCGCCCGCTTCCCGGGCGCATCGGCCGGGCCGCCCGGCGCCGCGGCCCGCGCCGGCCCGGTCCCCGGGGCCTGCCCCGCCGCACCGGGCACTGCCGCACCGGCGGCACGCCGCACCAGGCGGCACGGTGCCGGGCGGCACGGCCCCGGGCGGGGCTGGCCGGGAGGACAGGAAGAGCAGCCCGCCGTCGGGCAGGAAGGCCGGGCTGTCCTCGCCCTCCGCGGACCGGGTCAGCCGGATCGCGGGCCGCGGGCCGCCCGGCCCGGGCGTGGTGTCCAGCCGCCAGATACTCGGCTTGAACGTGCGCCGGTCCGGGCTGAGCGCGGACGTGGAGACGGCCAGCCAGGTGCCGTCCGGTGCGAGCCGCAGCCCGCAGAGCCGGGGCAGCGCCAGGTACTCGTCGAGATCATGGAAGGGTGTCAGCAAAACTCCGCCTCCGCGGCCGTGGTGGGCCCCCCACGATGACTGCGCCAGTCAGTGCCCTTCGGTGATCATGCCAGCGCCGACGGTGGCGTTGGTCGCCTCGTCGATCAGGATCAGGCCGCCGGTCTGCCGGTTCCGGCTGTAAGGGTCGCAGAACAGCGGCTTGGTCAGCCGCAGCGTCACCCGGCCCACCTCGTTCAGCCCGAGCCGCTGCGCGCCCTCGTCCCGGTGCAGGGTGTTCACGTCCAGCCGGTAGTGCAGGTCGCGGACGATGGCCTTGGCCGTCCGCGTGGTGTGCTTGACCACCAGCCGGTCCCGGGCGGCCAGCGGCCGGCTCGCCGACATCCAGCAGACCATGACCTCCACGTCCTGGGTGACCAGCGGCCGGTTGTGCGGCCGGCAGATCAGGTCGCCCCGGGAGATGTCCAGGTCGCCGGAGAGCACCAGGGTCACCGACATCGGCGGGAAGGCCTCCGGGACCGGGCCGCGCGCGGTGTCGATCCGGCTGATCCGGGTGGTCAGCCCGGACGGCAGGTGCATCACCTCGTCACCGGGCTTGAGGATCCCGCCGGCCACCTGGCCGGCGTAGCCCCGGTAGTCGTGCAGCTGCGGGTCGGTGGCCTGGTGCGGGCGGATCACGTACTGCACCGGGAACCGCACGTCGATCAGGTTGCGGTCCGAGGCGATGTGCACGTGCTCCAGGTGATGCAGCAGCGAGGGCCCGTCGTGCCAGGGCATCTTCTCCGACCGCTGCACCACGTTGTCCCCGTGCAGCGCGGAGATGGGGATGAAGCTCAGGTCGCCGATCTCCAGCTTGGTGGCGAACGCGGCGAACTCCTCGCTGATCCGGTCGAAGACACCCTGCTCGTAGCCGACCAGGTCCATCTTGTTCACCGCCAGCACCAGGTGCGGCACCCGCAGCAGGGTGGTCAGGAAGGCGTGCCGGCGGCTCTGCTCGGTGAGCCCGTTGCGCGCGTCAACCAGCACGATGGCCAGGTCGGCGGTGGATGCCCCGGTGACCATGTTGCGGGTGTACTGGATGTGCCCGGGGGTGTCCGCGATGATGAACTTGCGCCGCGGGGTGGCGAAGTAGCGGTAGGCCACGTCGATCGTGATGCCCTGCTCCCGCTCGGCGCGCA
Organism: uncultured Actinomycetes bacterium; assembly: GCA_963829725.1. Taxonomy (GTDB): domain Bacteria; phylum Actinomycetota; class Actinomycetes; order Streptosporangiales; family Streptosporangiaceae; genus RYN-230. The sequence goes on from CAWHJW010000015.1 coordinate 50,400, forward strand.
GCCCGTCGGTGAGCAGCGCCAGGTTGGTGTAGTCCTCGCCGCGCGCCTTGCTGGTCCGTTCCACGGCGGCCAGCTGGTCCTCGAAGATGGCCTTCGAGTCGAACAGCAGCCGCCCGATCAGGGTGCTCTTGCCGTCATCCACCGACCCGGCCGTGGCCAGCCGCAGGATGTCCATCTGCCTGCTCCCGTCCGGGGAGATGACGTCATCGATCGTGGCCGTCATCAGAAGTACCCCTCCCGCTTGCGGTCTTCCATGGACGCCTCGCTGGCCCGGTCGTCCGCGCGGGTCGCGCCGCGCTCGGTGACCCTGGTCGCGGCGACCTCGGCGATCACGTCAGACACCGTCGTCGCACTGGACTCCACCGCGCCAGTGCAGGTCATGTCGCCGACGGTGCGGTACCGCACCATGGCCTCGAACACCGGCTCGTCCTCACCCCGCTGGGTGACCTCGCTGTCGGCGAGCAGCATGCCGTCCCGCTCGAACACCCGGCGGCGGTGCGCGTAGTAGATGGACGGGATCTCCAGCTTCTCCCGGGAGATGTAGTGCCACACGTCCAGCTCGGTCCAGTTGGACAGCGGGAACACCCGGATGTGCTCGCCCATCCGGATCCGGGTGTTGTAGATGCTCCACAGCTCGGGGCGCTGGTTCTTCGGGTCCCACTGGCCGAACTCGTCCCGGAACGAGAACACCCGCTCCTTGGCCCGGGCCTTCTCCTCATCCCGGCGGCCGCCGCCGAACACGGCGTCGAAGCGGTGCTCCTCGATCGCGTCGAGCAGGGTGGTGGTCTGCAGCCGGTTCCGGCTGGCCCGCCGGCCGGTCTCCTCGGTCACCCGCCCGGCGTCGATGGAGTCCTGGACCGAGGCGACGACCAGCTGCACCCCGGCCTCGGCGACCCGGCGGTCCCGGTAGTCGATCACCTCGGGGAAGTTGTGCCCGGTGTCCACGTGCATGACCGGGAACGGGATGCGGGCCGGCCAGAACGCCCGCTCGGCCAGCGCGAGCATCACGATCGAGTCCTTGCCGCCGGAGAACAGCAGCACCGGCCGCTCGAATTCGGCGGCGACCTCACGCATCACGTGGACCGACTCGGCCTCCAGGACTTCGAGCTGGGATAGCGAATAGTCAGAGCGCGTCACGGCCATCAAGCAGACTCCGGATCGTCGGGGCACGGGAGCAGGCTCACCGGGTGGGGGCCTCGCCTGCCGGGCGGCTACTGGGTAGCGCGGCTGCCGGTGGCGCGCAGGCCCTCCAGCAGCGTGGCGGCGAGACCCTCCGGACAGATAAGGATATCCGGCAGCGAGGGGTCCGCCTGGTTGTACGCGAGCGGCGAGCCATCCAGCCGGGAAGCGTGCAGGCCGGCGGCGACCGCGACGGCGACCGGGGCCGCCGAGTCCCACTCGTACTGGCCGCCGCTGTGCAGGTAGGCATCGGCGTCCCCGCTGATCACCGCGGCGGCCTTGGCTCCCGCCGAGCCGAGCGGGATCAGCTCCAGCGGCACGCGGGTGGCCAGCTGGGTGAGGAACGCGGGCGGCCGGGTCCGGCTGACCACCGCCCGCACCGCCGCACCCGGCGCAGGCGCCGGGTGCGGCGCGGGCGGCTCGGCGGTGCTGAGCACCCGGCCCTGGGCGGGCAGCGCCACCGCCCCGGCGGTCAGCGTGCCGCGCTCCCACAGGGCCACGTGCACGGCCCAGTCGCTGCGGCCCGGCTCACCGAATTCCCGGGTGCCGTCCAGCGGGTCCACGATCCAGACCCGGTCGGCCACCAGCCGGGCCGGGTCGTCCAGCCCTTCCTCGGACAGCACCGCGTCGGCCGGGCGCAGCCGGGCCAGCCGGGCGGTGAGCAGCTCATGCGAACGCCGGTCACCCGCATTGCGCAGCGCGTCCGGCTCCCCGCCGGCACCGCGCAGCGCGAGCAGCAGGTCCCCCGCCTCAGCGGCCAGATCGCGGGCCAGCTGGTCGTCATCGGTCACCCCCACACCGTAGTGCAGCCAGGGAGCGCACCGGGGCGCAGGTGCTCACCAGCAGGGCATCCGGCGGCGGAGCCGTTCAGGAGCCGTTCAGTAGGCGCCGGAACCGCGGATCACCGCCGACAGGGTCTTCCAGAGGATCTGCACGTCCAGGACCAGGGACCAGTTTTCCACGTAGCGTACGTCCAGCCGCTCGGCCTCGTCCCAGGTAAGGTCAGAGCGGCCGCTCACCTGCCACAGCCCGGTAATGCCCGGCTTGACGGCCAGCCGGCGCCGCATGTGGTTCCCGAACTTCGCCGCCTCCGCGGGCAGCGCCGGCCGCGGCCCGACCAGGGACATCTCCCCCAGCACCACGTTGAACAGCTGGGGCAGCTCGTCCAGCGACCAGCGGCGCAGCGCAGCGCCGGCCCGGGTGACGCGCGGATCCCGCCGCATCTTGAACAGCACCCCGGCGCCCTCGTTGTGAGCCAGCAGCTCCGCCTTGCGGGCGTCCGCGTCCGGCACCATGGTCCGGAACTTCCACACCCGGAAGACCTGCTCGTCCCGGCCGACCCGGACCTGCCGGAAGAAGACCGGAGGCCGGTCCACGACCACGATGGCCAGCGCGATGACGGCGAACAACGGCGAGAGCAGGATCAGGGCCAGCCCGGCCAGCACCCGGTCGAACACTCCCTTGATCACCTGCCTGGTCCCGGCCAGTTCCGGGTGGTCCACGTGCAGCAGCGGGAGCCCCGCCACCGGGCGGATGGTGGTGCGCGGCCCGGCCACGTCCAGCAGGGCGGACGCCACGCACATGTCGGTGCTGGTCTTCTCCAGGTCCCAGGCCAGCTCGCGCAGCCGCGTGCCGTTCATCTCCGGGCACGCGAGCACGGCCACGGTGTCGGCCCGGAACTCGCTGGCCGCCGAGGACACGCTGTCCAGCCCGCCGGCCACCGGGACACCCGCCACTTCCTTATCCGTCAGCGGCCCGGCCACGCACACGGCCACCACGGACAGGCCGTGGTGATTGTCCCGGTGCAGCTGGCCCACCAGGTCCGCGACAGCCCGGGCGTGGCCGGCCACCACCGTCCGCCGCATGTAGCGGCCACTGCGGCGCCGATTGTGCAACCGCTTGCGCAGCCAGTACCGGGCCAGGAGGTCGAAGGTGGCCGTGGCGGGCACGGCCAGCACGACGTAACCCCGGGCCAGGTCGAATTTGACTGCGTAGGAGCAGACGGCGATGGCGGCGGTCAGGCTGACTCCCGCGTTGAGGACCTTGCGGAACTCATCGGAGCCGACCCCGATGAACCGGGGATCGTACCCCCCGGCCAGGGCCACCCAGGCGACCCACAGGACAGGCAGCAAGGCGCTCAGCGCCAGGTACTCCGATGGCCGGTAACCCTGGCTGTCGAAGCGGGCCTCGAATGCGAGGAACCCACCTGCCAAGGCGCAGAGGCCGTCCAGGCCTGCTGCGGCCCGCCGGTAGTGGCTCGTCCACACGGCGGACGACATGGCGTCCTGCCAGGCACGGCTACCGCCCCGACCCTCACTGATAGCCGCGTTACTCGACACGACTCCCACCCCCCCCAGCACACTCCCCAACCCCGGTTCCCCGCCAGCCGAACGGCAGGGACATATAGGAGACGCGCAGGCAAGTACGCTAGTTGACGCCTAGATGGGTCCACAACCGTGCAACTCTGGGCAAGATGGCTACCTGGGGAAACAGTTCTCTCTCTGGACCGCCACTTGACCACCTGATCACCCAGTGGCCACAGGTGACTGTGCTGAGTGACCAACTGCTGGACCGCCGGACGGGGCGCGGGAGAACGCTGGGGGAGGCGTGTCCATCGGGGACGGTAGGGGCCAGGCGGGGAATCCGGCGGCCGTCGGTGACCGGCGGCCCCGCCGCCGCGCGCGGCGGCTGGTAACGGCGGCCCTGGCGGTGCTGGCCCTGTTCGGCGCGGCTACCGCGTGGCTGATCGTCTGGCCGGCCCAGGGCATGCCCGCGCACGTCAGCGCGATCGTGATGCTGGCCGGGCCCGGCGACCGGCTGCCGGCCGCGCTGCGGCTGGCCCGGGCGCACCGGGCGCCGATGCTCGTCGTCTCACGCGGCCACGACGGCTACGGGGGGCCCTGCCCGGCCAGGCCGCCTGGTGTCACGCTGATCTGCTTCGAGCCTGATCCGGCCACCACCCAGGGCGAGTCGGAGGCGGTGGGCCGCCTCGCCCGCCGGTACCACTGGGAGTCCGTGGTCCTGGTGACCACGCGGGCGCAGGACACCCGCGCCCGGATCCGGGCCAGCCGCTGCTTCCACGGCCCGGTCTACGTGGTCGCGGTGTCCCAGCCCTGGTCCGCCTGGCCCTACCAGATCGCCTACGAGTGGGGCGCGCTGGTCAAGGCACTCGTCCTGCAGCGGGCGTGCTAGCGGCGGGGCGCCCCGGGCGGTCGCGGCACGTGCTCAGGCCAGCTCGCTCAGCGCGGCGGAGAGGGGCGGGGCGGCCCGGTCACGCGCCGACATCAGCGTGAACGGGAGCGGCCATGGGATGGCCAGCTCGGGGTCGTCGAACGCGATCGAGACATCCTCGGCCGGGTCGTGCGGCCGGTCGATGCGGTAGGAGACGTCCGCGGGCCCGGTGAGGGCCTGGAAGCCGTGCGCGCACCCGGCGGGGACGTACAGCGAGACCTGAACGTCGTCGCGGAGCTCGAAGCTCTCCCAGTTACGGTACGTCGGCGAGGCGGGCCGCAGGTCCACGATGACGTCGAAGACCGCGCCGTAGGAGCAGCGCACCAGCTTGGCCTCGCCCTGGCCGCGGCGCAGGTGCAGGCCCCGGACCACGCCCCGGGCCGAACGGGACAGGCTGTCCTGGACGAACGCGGCCGGGTCGAGCCCGGCTGACCGCGCGACCTCCGCGTCGAAGGTCCGGCTGAAGAACCCGCGTTCATCCACGTGCGGGGCGGGGGTGAACAGCAGGGCCCCGGCGATGCGGGGAACAGGGCTGACGATCATGTCCATCCCGAGAGCCGGACGTTGAAGACGCTTGCCTGGAAGGTACCCGATGAGTCGGGTGGCAGCACGGTGAACCAGATGAGGACGTAGCGGCCCCGGGCGGGCCGGGCCAGCCGCAGGTCCACCCGCCCGCCCACGTCAGTTACGTGTGCCGCAACCCGGAAATCACCCAGCGCGGCGGCCTCGTCGCCGACCCGCACCTGGAACGTGGCGCCCCGGGCCGGGCCGAGGAGCACCCGGACGCGGGCGATGGTGGCCCGCTGGCCCAGGTCGAGGAGCAGGCCGGTGCCGGGCTTGAGGTTCCCCAGGCGGGGGCTCATGTACCACTCGGTGCGCCAGGCCGTAGCGGGGCTGGCATCAATGGCCAGGGGTGCGAGCAAGCTGTTCTCGCCCTGCCCGGTGCCGTAAGGGTCGAACGACGTCGCACTGACCGGCATCAGCCGGTGGACGGCGGGGGCCACGGCCGGGGCGGGGCCCCCCGCGACACGGCCTGCGGCGGGGGCACTCGTGTGCGCCCGGGCCGGGGCACTGACGTCCTGACGGGCACTGGCCGACCCGTGCCCCAGCATCCAGCCCGTCGCCCCCACCGCGGTCAGGACGACCAGGCCGCCCATCGCGATCAGGGCCCTGGTCGCCGCGGGCATCCGGGGCCGCGCGGCTGGGCGGCGGCCCGGCCCGGTCCCGGCAGCGGCAGGCCAGGGCACCGGGGCCAGTGGCTGCGTGTCGTCGAGCGAAGGCAGGCGGGACAGCGCCGGGACGCCGCGCTCGTGCCCGGGCCGGCGGCCGGGCTGGGCCGGGGCCAACGCGGGCGCCTGGCCGTGCTCCCGCATGCCCGCGTGCAGCTGCCACCACCAGGCCGCCGCGCCGATCCAGGTGGCCACGGCGATGCCGCGCACGGACCCGAGAGCACCGCCGAGGTACGCGCCGAGCAGGGCACAGCCCAGGTAGGCCGCCGAGGCGAGCAGCATGGCCCGCAGGCTGCGCCGGGCCACCCCCAGGGCATGCAGGCCCGCGCTGGCGCCGGCCGATACGCACGCGCCCCCGACCGAGATCGTGAGCGGCAGCACCAGCGGGTAGGCCGGCCGCCAGACGTGGCCCAGCAGCAGGCCGCCCAGCCCCCGGGGCAGGGCCACCAGCAGCACCATCCCCCAGGCCAGGCCCATGATGGTCAGCACGGCGCTGACCAGGAGGCAGAACAGCCACAGGTGGCGGCCGGACCGGCGGAGTGCCCGGGCCGCTTCCGGTACCGTGACGAGGGACAGCCCGATGTAGATGACGAGGAACGGCCCCATCAGGGTGGTCGCCGCCTGCACGTAGCCGACCGCGGCCAGCCCCACGATAAGGCCGATGCCGTACAGCCGCAGCTGCCCGGAGCCGCTGTTGGAGGCGTTCTCCGCGAGATAACGCAGCCCGAGGTCACGATGGTCCGCCACCCAGGCCCAGGCCTGGCGGGGACGCGGGAGGACCCGCGCCTGCAGCGGCCCGACCGCGGCCGCGACGCACGCGGCGGCTCCCCAGACCAGCACGAACCAGAACACGTTCTGGTGACCGGATGCCCGCAGGACGAGCAGGCCGGGCACCATCGACAGCGCCCACACCGTGTCGTTGAGGAAGGCCTGGCGGCCGCGGCCCAGCGCGAAGAACGAGTAGCGCCAGCTGTCCTGGAGCATCAGCCCCGGCAGCGTCAGCCCCAGCGCCAGGAAGCCCCCCCGGGCCGTGCCGCCGAGCGCCGCGGCCACGCCCAGCACGACGACGCCGGAGATCAGGCCGACCACCGTCGCGGTGCCGGTGCAGCTGGCGACCGCACGCCGCCGGCCAGGCAGGTCGGTGCCGCTGAACCGGACCATCAGCGGATCGGTGGACAAGCCGCGCGACGCGGTGAGCACGAACGTGTACGTGACGTAGGCCAGGCTGAATGCGCCGAGCTGGGTGGCCCCGAGGAGGTGGGCGACGTACAGGACGATGGCAAAGTTGGTGATGCTGGAGACGGCCTGGTCGGCGACCCCCCAGCCGAGGCGACGGATGCCCTGCCGCGGCAACCGCTGGCGCACCGCCGTCCAGGACCGGCCGGGCGCCTTGCCCGGTGGGGAGCTTGCCTCAGCAGCCATGCGCACCGCCGGATGTGCGGGCCGTCACGCGAAGCAGGCGCGGGGCCCCAGGGCCGGGGACCGGTGGGGACGGGATGGTGGCGGCGGGGTGCCGGCAGGCCTGCTGACGGAACTCACCGGCCCCTTCCTAAGTGCCCGGGCGCCAATCATGGCGGCGTAACCTTGATCCTCATCGCAAGCCCACCCCATAACTCTCAGAAGATAACCGGTCACGCCCCCGCGCAGTTACCCCCGCCTAATCAGGAGCCCCGCCATCGCGTCCTGATACATCCCCCGCCGCCCTGTGACTAACCGGGCGTCAGCGGCGGTCGCGGTGTGCGCCCAGTGTACGCAGGCCATTTAGTTACACAGTGAAGCGACAGCGTGACGTTAAGTAAGGTATTGGCCTCGCCACCTGCCGTGATCATGGGCTCCGCTCAATTCGCCGTATCACCGCCGCCCGGTGGCGCTCCTATGGGGGTCGGCATTTTATGCGCCCACCGGATCCAGGGGGCCAGATTCCAAATGAGGTGGCGCAGTGCAGGTTGTGGTGGCCGCGCTGAGCACGGTTGAGCCGTGAGGCGGGATCACTCATGCCCGCGGGGGGCGAGCGGATGACCCGCGTCCTCATCATCGTCCAGAACCTTCCGGTGCCCTTCGACCGGAGGGTGTGGCTCGAATGCCAGGCACTCGTGGCCGACGGCTACCAGGTCGCCGTCGTGTGCCCGAAGGGGCCGGGGGATCCCGGGTACGCGGTCCTGAACACGGTGGAGCTGTACAAGTACCGGCCGTACGCGCCCGGCGGGAGCAAGGCCGGTTTCATCGCGGAATACGTGTACTCGTTCGCGGCGACGGCGTGGGGCACGCTCCGGGCCCGCCACCGCGGACGGCTGGCGGTGCTCCAGGCGTGCAACCCGCCGGACATCTTCTGGCCGATCGCCCTGGTCCTGCGGGCCCTCGACGGAACCCGCTTCGTGTTCGACCACCATGACCTGTGCCCGGAGCTGTACGAGTCCCGCTTCCCCGACGGCCCGCGGCTTCCCTACCGGGGGCTGCGGGCCCTCGAGCGCCGGACGCACCGGGCCGCGGACCAGGTGATCGCCACCAACGACTCCTACCGGGAGATCGCGATCCAGCGCAGCGGCAAGTCCCCCGCGGACGTCACGGTCGTCCGGAGTGGCCCCGACCCGGACTTCCTGGTCCGCGGCCCGGAGCACCCGGAGCTGCGCCGGGGCCGGCGCTTCCTGGCCGTCTACATCGGCGTCATGGGGCCGCAGGACGGGGTGGACATCGTGCTGCGGGCCGCCGATGTCGTCGTGCACAAGCTGGGCCGCACCGATATCGCGTTCACGCTGATCGGCAAGGGGGACTGCTTCGACGAGCTGGTGGCGCTGCGCGATGAGCTGGACCTGGGTGATTACGTCGAGTTCACCGGCCGGGCACCCGATGATCTCGTCCGGCGCATCATGTCCACCGCCCACGTCGGCCTGTCCCCCGACCCGAAGAATCCGCTGAACGATGTGTCAACCATGAACAAGACGATGGAATACATGGCCTTCGAGCTGCCCGTGCTCGCGTTCGACCTGCGTGAGACGCGGGTCTCGGCCGGCGAGGCGGGCGTGTACGTCACCCCCAACGACGTGCCGGAGTACGCCACCGCCCTGGCCGAGCTCATGGACGACGAGCCGCGCCGGGCGCGGCTGGGCAAGCTGGGGCGGGCCCGGGTGGAGCAGCACCTGGCCTGGGGCCACCAACGGCGGGCCTATCTCGACGTGTACCGGCGGCTGATCGGCCGGGCCGGGGACTGACATGTGCGGGATCGCCGGGTGTTACCAGCAGGCTGACGCCGCCAAGCTCGTGGACATCATGAGCGAGCGGATCGCCCATCGGGGGCCTGACTCCAGCGGCACCTGGACTAGCGCGGGTCCCGGCCCGGCTGTGCAGTTCGGGTTCCGGCGGCTGTCGATCATCGACCTCAGTGCGCTGGCCGACCAGCCGCTGCACCGCGAGGGCCTGACGCTCATCTACAACGGCGAGCTGTACAACTACAAGGACCTGCGCACCGAGCTGATGGCTCACGGCGTCCGCTTCACGACCAGCTCGGACACCGAGGTCGTGCTCGAGTCCTGGCGCCGCTGGGGGCCGGGCGCGCTGCGCCGGTTCCGCGGCATGTTCGCCTTCGCGCTGTTCGAGGAGAGCAGCGGCGACCTGATCCTGGCCCGTGATCCGCTGGGCATCAAGCCGCTGTATTACCTCCCCCGCGGCAGCGGGGTGGTCTTCGCCTCCGAGCTGAAGGCGCTGGTATCCGCGGCCGGCGCCGAGCTGCGGGTCGAGCCGGGCGCGCTGGTGGCGTCGATGCTCTATTACTGGCTGCCCGAGCAGCGCTGCGCCATCGACGGGGTGCGCAAGCTGCCTCCCGGGTCGTGGGCGCGGTTCCGTCCCGGCGGCGGGTCCTCGATCCAGTATTACTGGCAGGCCGCGGAAGTCGCGGCGTCGGCCGCGGCCGAACCGCCCGCGGACCTGGGCGCGGTGATCCAGGAATCGGTGACCGCCCACCTGGTCTCTGATGTCCCGGTGTCCAGCTTCCTGTCCGGCGGCCTGGACTCCAGCATCATCACCGTGCTGGCCCACCAGGCCAACCCGGCGATCGACGCGTACACGATCGCCTTCCGGGCGCAGGACCAGCGGCTGGAGGCGATGCCCGATGACGCGGTGTACGCCCGGAAGGTCGCGGCGCGCTTCGGCATCTCGCTGCACGAGATCGAGATCTCCCCGGACATCGCCGGGATGCTGCCCCGGATCGTGGACGTCCTGGACGAGCCCATCGGCGACCCGGCCGCGATCAACACCCTGCTGATGTGCGAGGCGGCCCGGGAGCGCGGGGTGAAGGTCGTGCTGTCCGGCATGGGTGCCGATGAGCTGTTCGGCGGCTACCGCAAGCACCTCGCCTGCGTCCTGGCCAGCAAGTACAGCCGGGTGCCCGGCCCGGCGCGGGCCGCCGTGTCGGCCGCCACCGGCCGGCTCCCGGTCGTGGCGGCCGGCCGCGGCCTGCGCTACGCGCGGTGGGCGAAGCGCTTCCTGACCTTCGCGGACCTGCCCGAGGAGCCGCGCTTCCGGCGCAGTTACACGCTGTACGACCCGGACGAGCTCACCTCGCTGCTCAGCCCCGACCTGGCCGGGCACGTGGACGCGGTGCTGGCCGAGCACGCCGACATCTACCAGGACAACGCCCTGGGCGACGAAGTCAACCGGATGTGCCTGGCCGACTCCCGGCTGTTCCTGCCCGGCCTGAACCTCGCCTATACGGACCGGGCCAGCATGGCGGCCTCGGTGGAGGTGCGCGTCCCGTTCGTTGACCCGGTGGTGGCCCGCGCGGCGTTCTCGATTCCCGGCAGCGACAAGATCCGCGGGCGGCAGGGCAAGGTGGCGCTCAAGCGGGCCGCCGAAGCGTGGCTGCCGAAGGAGATCGTCTACCGGCCCAAGGCCTCGTTCAGCGCGCCGCTGCGCGCCTGGGTCCGCGACGACCTGCGCGAGGTGATCCAGGACGTGCTCGTGCGCGGCGAACTGGTGGAGTCCGGGATGATCCGCCGGGACGCGCTGTCGCGGCTCATCGCTGACGACCAGGCCGGCCGCGAGGACCGGTCCAAGCAGATCTGGCAGCTGCTGACGCTGGAGCTGTGGTTCCGCCACGCCCAGTCCATGGGCGTGGCGGCATGACCGATGACCGATGACCGCAGGACCCGTGACCAGGGGACGGGATGAAGCAGATAGCGCAGAACTATAAATCCGGGGAACTCACCGTCCTGGACGTGCCAGGCTCCGTCGTGCCGGCCGGGCGGCGTACTGGTCGCATCACTCTTCTCGCTCATCTCGACCGGCACCGAGATGATGAAGGTGACCGAGGCCAAGATGTCGCTGCTCGGCATGGCCCGGGCCCGCCCCGACCAGGTGCGCAAGGTCATGGACTCGGTATCCCAGCAGGGCCTGCTGACCACGTACCAGAAGGCCATGAACAAGCTGGACTCCTATACGCCGCTGGGGTACTCGCTGTGCGGCGTGGTCACCGAGGTGGGCCGTGGTGCCGCCGAGTTCCACGTGGGCCAGCTGGTCGCCGCGGCCGGCAATGAGTTTGCCCTGCACGCGGAGTACAACTGGATCCCGGTCAACATGTGCGTCCCGGTGCCGCCGGATGTCGCGCCCGAGCATGCCGCCTTCTCGACGGTCGGGGCCATTGCCATGCAGGGAGTGCGGCAGGCCGAGGTCCAGCTGGGCGAGACGGCCTGCGTCATCGGCCTGGGCCTGGTCGGCCAGCTGGCGGTGCGGCTGCTGATCGCGGCCGGGGTCCGGGTCGTCGGCCTCGACCTGAACGCGGATCGCTGCCAGCTGGCCGAGCAGGCGGGCGCGGTGCGCTGCGGCGCACCCAGCGGCGAGGGCCTGGCCGCCGTCGAGCAGGCGCTGGCCGCGCTGACCGGGGGCCGCGGCGCCGACCACGTGCTGATAACCGCGGGCGGGCACTCCAACGGCCCGGCGGAGATCGCCGCCAAGCTGGCCCGGGACCGCGCCCGGGTGGTGGACATCGGCAAGACCCGGCTGGACCTGCCCTGGAACGCCTACTACGACAAGGAACTCGACGTCCGGTTCTCCCGGTCCTACGGCCCCGGCCGGTATGACGACCGCTACGAGCTGGAGGGCATCGACTACCCGGCCGGATACGTCCGCTGGACCGAGCGGCGCAACCTGGAGTGCTTCCTGGACCTGCTGGCCGGCAAGAACATCGAGGTCGAGTCCCTGATCAGCGGCACCTTCCCGATCGAGAAGGCGACCTCCGCCTACGAGGACCTGGCCTCGGGCGCGCTGCAGGCCGTCGGGGTGCTGCTGGAGTACCCCAAACCCCAGGCGCGCACCGAGCCGCCCGCGGCCAGCCGGGCGCTGTCCCGGGTCCCGGCTGCTGCGCCGCGGGCGAAGCCGGGCCAGCTAGCGGTCGGGTTCATCGGCGCGGGCAGCTACGCCACCTCGATGCTGCTGCCCCACCTGGCGAAGGACCCCGCCGTCCGGCCGGCCCATGTTGCCACCAACCGGTCCCTGTCAGCGGTGAACGCGCAGCAGCGCTTCGGCTTCGGCACCGCCTCCACCAGCGCGGACGCTGTCCTGGAGGACACGTCGCTCGACGTGATCTTCATAGTCACCCGCCATCACACCCACGCTGAGCTGGTCTGCCGGGCGCTGGAAACCGGCAAGGCGGTCTTCGTGGAAAAGCCGCTCGCGCTGACCAGGGACGAGACGGAGCGGATCCTGGACGTGGTCGAGAAGACCGGCAACGACCGTCTCATGGTCGGGTTCAACCGCCGCTTCGCGCCGCTGCTGACGGAGATGCGCGCCCGGTTCGGCCCCCCGGCCGCCACCGCGAGCACCCGGTACCTGGTGAACGCGGGGCGGCTCGACCCGGCCAGCTGGTACCTGAACGAGGAGCTGGAAGGATCGCGGTTCACCGGCGAGGGCGGCCATTTCATCGACACGCTCAGCTGGTGGGCGGACAGCCTGCCCGAAGAGGTGTACGCCGTCTCCGGTGCCGACCCGGAAGACGTGCAGGCCATCGTGCGGTTCGCCAACGGGGCGGCCGGGACCATCAGCTACCTCACCGCTGGTAACCAGCGGTTCCCCAAGGAGACGCTGGACGCCGGGGGCGGCGGCTGCAGCGCCCGGCTCGACAATTTCACCCGGGCCAGCGTCTGGACCGGCCGCAAGCAGAGCACCAGCCGGGCGCGCAGCGGCCAGGACAAGGGCCAGCGCACGGAACTCCAGCGCTTCATCGAGGCCTGCCGGGCCGGCACCGCCATGCCGATCCCGCTCGACTCCCTGATAGCCACCACCAGAGCCACGATTGCGGTCGCGGAAAGCCGGGCCAGCGGCCACCCGGAGCGGGTATGAGCAGCGTCAGCGGATCGCGGCTCGGCTGGTACGCACGGCGGGCGGCCCGGATGGCACCCGCGGAGGTGGCGTGGCGGGCCCGGGACCAGGCCATGCACCTGGCCTGGTCCCGCCGGCAGGTACGGCCCGGCCAGCTCGCGAGGCTCCCCCCGCTGCCCCCGGCCGACCGGCGGTTCACGGCCACCCTGCCGCCGGGGGCTGCTGGGAACGTCCCTGCCGACGCCGCGGCCGGCCGTCCTGGCGGCAGCGGATCAGCTGCTGGCCGGCGAATGGGAAGTGCTCGGCGTCCCGCGGTCCGACCTGGCCCAGCCCGACTGGTTCCGCGACCCGGTCACCGGCCGGCTGGTCACCGGCGGACAGGTACGCCTTCCGGATCAACCACCGCTCCGAAGAGCAGGCCGGCAATGTCAAGCAAGTGTGGGAAGTATCCCGGCTGCACCACCTGACCCTGCTGGCCACCGCCTGGTTCCTCAGTCACGACGAGCGGTACGCCGAGCGGGTGGCCAGCCAGTTGCGCTCCTGGTGGCGGGAGAACCCGTTCCTGTCCGGGATCCACTGGACGAGCGGCATCGAGGCCGGGGTCCGGCTGATCAGCATGGCCTGGATCCGGCGCCTCCTGGCGGACTGGCCCGGCGCCGCTGGCCTGTTCGAGCAGGATGACCTCGCGGTGCGCCAGATCCGCTGGCATCAGCAATACCTCGCGGCGTTCCGCAGCCGCGGCTCGTCAGCGAACAACCACGTCATCGCCGAAGCGGCCGGGCAGCTCGTGGCCAGCTGCGCCTTCCCCTGGTTCCCGGAGAGCGGGCGGTGGCGCCGGTCCGCTGCCCGCCTGCTCGAACGCGAGCTGATCAAGAACACGTTCCCGTCCGGTGTCGGCCGGGAACTCGCCTCCGACTACCAGTGCTTCGTCGCCGAGCTCGGCCTCGTCGCGGCGGTCGAAGCCGGGGCCAGCCAGCACCCGCTGAGTCACGCCACCTGGGCGCGGCTCGGCGCGATGACCGACAGCGCCGCCGCCCTGCTCGACGAACGACTGCGGCCGCCCCGCCAGGGTGACGGCGACGAGGGCCGCGTGCTGCTGCTCGATGCCCCGGCCCGGGGCGGGTGGCGGTCGCTGCTGGCGATCGGCGGGACGCTGTTCGGCCGCCTGGACTGGTGGCCGGACCCGGGGGCCGACGCGGGCAGCACGCTCCTCGCGGCCCTGGCCGGCCAGGTGCCGGAAGTCGCAGACCGCCCCGCGCAGCGGCCCTGGCGCTTCCCGGACGCCGGGATCACCCTGCTCCGCACGGCGCCCGGGGAGGCGCCCGAGATCTGGTGCCGGTGCGATGGCGGTCCGCACGGTTACCTCGGCATCGCGGCGCATGCGCACGCTGACGCCCTATCTGTCGAGATCCGCTACGGCGGCGTCGACATCTTCGCCGACCCGGGCACCTACTGCTACCACGGCGAGCCCGCCTGGCGCTCCTACTTCCGGTCCACCCTCGCACACAACACCGTTGAGCTTGCCGGGCAGAGCCAGTCCACTGAGGGTGGCCCGTTCCTGTGGCTGCGGCATGCTCCGGCCCGGGAGACCGAGGTCCTGGACACGGCCGACATGGTCCGCTGGACGGCGGAACACGACGGCTACACCCGGCTCGATCCGCCCGCCCGGCACCGCCGCACAGTCCGGCTGGACCGGGGCACCCGCCGGATCGAGATCATCGACGAGGTCAGCGGCGACCATGACGTGCGGCTCGCGTTCCATCTCGGTCCCGAGGTGGAAGCGCAGCTCGACGGGGCCGCCGCGGTCCTGAGCTGGCCGCGTGCGGGCGTGCCGGGCGCGGCCCGGCTGGCGCTGCCAGCCGGGCTGCGGTGGAGCCTGCACCGGGGCGAGACGGACCCCATCCTCGGCTGGTATTCCAGCGGTCTCGGGCGCCGCGTCCCGGCTGTCACCCTGCTCGGCAGCGGCCGTGCGGTGCTGGGTGAGGCACTGACCGCGCGGCTGGAATTCACCGAAGCTGACCCCGCGACGGAATCCGTTTTGACCAGGTCAGCCATATCATGGGCGGCAGCGAGCGCCGCGGTGCAGGAGCTGCCGTGACTTCGAGCGGAGGCCGGATGAGCGAGCAGGCGCTGGACCTGCGGAGAACCGCGCGGATCGTGTGGCGGTATAAGGCCCTGCTCGGCATGGCCGCCGCGGTGGGCCTGCTCGCGGGCGTCGCATTCGCCATCCTCCGCCCGCCGTTGTTCACCAGCAGGGCCCTGGTCATTCTGCCCCCGGCAGCCAGCCACACGATCGGAACCCAGGTATTCATCGCAGACAGCTACCCGGTCCTTACGCGCGCCGCGAACCGGCTGAATCCGCCCGTACCGCTGTCAGACGCTACGCAGCCGCGTCCAGGCCAGCGGCTGAGTCCGCAAATCATCTCGATCAGCGCCCAGGGCACGACGGCCGCGCAGGCCGAGGCCACCGCGAACGCCGCTGCCCGCAGTTACATCGCCTACGTCAGTTCCGCAGCCGACCCGATCGTGCGGGTGCCGGCCCAGATGCTGCAGACTGCTACGAGCGCATCCCAGTCTTCGGCAGCGCTGCGTTTCCTGGCCAGCGGCCTGCTGGGGGCGCTGGCCGGATCGCTGATCGGAGCCATCCTCGCACTACTGGCCGACCGCGGTGACCAGCGGCTGCGGAGCCGTGACGAGATCGCTGACGCGATCGGGATTCCGGTCCTGGCCGCGCTTCCCACCAGTCACCCTGGTGACGCCGCAGGCTGGGCAAAGCTTCTCGAAGGGTATGAGCCCGGGGCCGTTGAGGCGTGGAACCTGCGCAAAGCCCTGCGCCATCTGGGTCTCACCGATGCCCGGGACGGTAATGGGGCCTCGCTGGCCGTTATCTCCCTGTCCTCCGACCGGAAGGCACTTGCGCTCGGCCCTCAGCTGGCAGCTTATGCCGCCTCTCTGGGAATCCCCACGGCGTTCATCCTGGGTCCACCGCAGGACCACAATGTCACCGCCCTCTTGCAGACCGCCTGCGCTGCGGCGCCGGCTGGGCCGTCGCGGCGGCGGGAGCGGCTGCGGATCGGGGTGGCAGACCGCGGCAGCGCCGGCCAGCCGCTGGAGGAGTCCCTGACCGTCGTCACCGCGGTCGTGGACGCAGAGGCCCCGCAGGTGGCAGACACCATGCGCACGACTGTCACGGTGCTGGGCGTGTCGGCCGGCGCGGCGACCGCGGAGCAGTTGGCCCGGGTCGCGGTCAGCGCAGCCAATGACGACCGCCAGATCGCCGGGATCCTGGTCGCCAACCCCGACCCGGCTGACCACTCCACCGGCCGCCAGCCAGACCCGGTGCCACCAGGGCACCGGAAGCGGCCGGCCCGCTTGACCGGCAGCACATCGGAGAATTCATTGTGAGTGACGCCGAACGGACGGCAACGGCATCCGTGAACGCCAGCGATGACGTTGCACAGCGTCTTCCGCGCGTCCATGACCTTCCAGCCGCTGAGCTTCCGGGCGAGGAGTATTCCACCGGTCTTCCGGGCCTGCGCCTCATCAGGCCAGCCCTGCGGCGCAGCGTCTGGCTCTGGGTTATCACCGCAGCGATCGGGCTGGTCATCGGCGCCGGGCTGTACGTCAAGCACACGTCCTACCAGGCCTCGACGACGGTGGTGCTGGTGCCCAACCCGGTCGAGATGCCCACCGACGCGATCCTCACAGACATCGCGCTGGCGCAGAGCCAGACCGTGGCCGGCCTGGCTCTGCGCGAGCTGGGGCTGCGGCAGAGTGCCGGAAGCTTCGTCGGGTCGTACAAGGTCGTCCCGCTCACCGACCGGGTGATCCAGATCACGCTCACAGCACCATCGAGCAGCCAGGCGGTAGCCCGGGCGCAGGCCGTGGCCAACGCGTTCCTCCAAGTACCGGGCCCAGCAGGCGCAGGCCCAGCAGCAGCACACGCTCTCCTCACTGCAGCAGCAGGTCACCCAGGCCAAGCAGCAGATCAAGGCGATGGGCAGCCAGATCGACC
The DNA here is from genome assembly GCA_963829725.1 of uncultured Actinomycetes bacterium. Lineage (GTDB taxonomy): Bacteria > Actinomycetota > Actinomycetes > Streptosporangiales > Streptosporangiaceae > RYN-230. The sequence continues at coordinate 67,362 of CAWHJW010000015.1, forward strand.
AGCTTTCGGCCCAGCCCTCCTCGCCAGCACAGCAGGCGAGGCTGAGCAGCCTGCATGCCCAGCGCAGCCAGGCAGAGAGCCAGTTGCCCGCGCTGCAGCAGGCGGTCACCAGCCAACCAGGTGAACGCGCGGATGACCATGACGCAAATGGTGCAGGGCAGCCAGGTACTGGACGCCGCCTCCACCGAAACCCCCCTCGCCGGTTCAAGAAGGTCGGCGTGTACGTCGTCGGCGGGACTCGTTGCGGGCCTGGTGCTGGGTATGGGCCTGGTCATCATCCGGGTGCTGGTGTCCGACCGGCTGCGCCGGCGTGATGATGTTGCGCATGCGCTGGGCGTCCCGGTACGGCTGAGCGTGGACGGGTGCATGCGCGGCGCTGGCCCGGCAGCGGGCGGCCTGGCAGCCGCGCAGGACCGTAACGTGCAGCGCATCGTGGCGCACCTGCGGGAGCCGTGCCGCAGGGCACCCGGCGCACCGCCGCGCTGGCCCTCGTGGCGGTCGACGACGCGTCCGTGGCGGCACTGTCCCTGGTGGCGCTGGCGTTGTCTCTTGCGCGCAGCAGGGCCAGCAGGTGGTGCTGGCCGACCTGTGCCGCGGTGCCCCTGCCGCGCGACTCCTCGGCTGCCAAGGGCCCGGGGTCGCCACGGCCAGACGTGACGGCGCGCACTTGGTGGTCGCATCCCCCGGATGACCGACGCGCCAGCCGGCCCGCTGCGACCGGCCGCCACACCGGGTTCGCAGCCCGCCCCCGGACCTGGCGAGGCGTGCACGTCGGCGGATGTCCTGCTCACCCTGGTCGCAGCTGGACCCGTCGCTCGGCGGGGAGCACCTCGCAACCTGGGCCCGGGCTGCGTCGTTATGGTCACCGCCGGGCAGTCGTCGTGGACGAAGATCCACGCGGTAGGGGAGATGATCCGCCTGGCCGGGACGCCGCCTGTCTCGGCCGTGCTCATCGAGGCGGACAAGGGCGATGAGAGCCTCGGCGCCGCCCATGCCGCTCCGGCACCGGTCCCGGCCGGCCACGATCTGCGACCGGTTCAGGCCGTCGAGGTGGACCCCGCCCAGCGGATCACCAGCCGATGAGCCTGTCGGCCGTCACCCGCTTCCGCCCCGGCGTCCCGGCCGCGGATCGCGCTGGCCGCCCGCGACCGCTGGGTGCGGCGCGGGGTCGGGGTGACGTGGGGCCTGCTGTTCCTCAACGTCCTGACGTTCGCGGCAGGCACGTGGAACGGCTTGCCGCTGATCGTGCATATCCCGTCCGTGGTCGGCAAGATGATCACCCAGGGCTCGCTGCCGTCGGCCCTGATGGCAGCCATGATGGTGAACCGCCGGCTGAACATGCGGCCGAACGTGTTCCTCTGCCTGCTGACCCTGCTCGTCGTAGAGGCGTTCATGTCGGGCCTGCACCCGCAGGGCCACGTCATCGGCACGCTGTACCGGACCTTCCGCCTCACTGGCTTCGTCGCGACGCTGTGGCTGCTGACCCCCTGGTGGGGCCGCACTGACCTGCTTCTGGTCAGGTGCCAGCTGAAGGCACTGGCGGTGATCATCGGGTCGGTGCTGCTCGGCCTGGTGGTCGCTCCCGGCCGCGCCCTGGCGCAGGGCAGGCTTTCCGGTGAGTTCTGGCCAATGCCCCCGGCGCAGGTAGCAGACTTCGCCGCGGTGATGGCCGGGATCGTCATCATCCTCTGGTTCTGCGGCATGATGCCGGGACGCGTGGCCGGGCCACTGGTCGGGATCTCGGTGCTCGTCCTGCTCCTGACCCATACCCGGGTCGAACTGATCGCCTTGCTCGCGGGCAGTCCTCGTCGGCGGCCTGAGCATCTTCCTGTCCCGAGTCGCGGGTGCGCCGGACGTTCGTGACCGTCGGCATCGCGGTGTCGGTGGGGATCACGGTTTTCTCCGGCGTGATAACGGCCTGGCTGACACGTGGTGAGAGCACACAGCAGCTCAGCAGCCTGACCGGCCGGACCGCGGTCTGGAACGGCGTGGTCAGCGCCCCGCGCGACCTTTTCCAGGTCATTTTTGGCTACGGCCTGTCGAACAAGGCCTACAACGGCTTCCCGATCGACAGCAACTGGCTGGCCACCTACATGGACCTGGGACTTCTCGGGGTGACGATCTGCGCGGCGTTGCTGCTGTTCGTGTTCGTGAGCGCTTACTTCCAGCCCATGATACCCAGCGGGCGCTCGCCCTGTTCCTCGTCGTTTATCTCATGATCACGTCCTACACCGAAACCGGGCTCGGCGACGCCTCGGCATACATGCTCGATCTGGCATTGGCTGCGTCGTTGCTGGTGCCCCCGATCAAGGACTGGCGAGCAGGATGAGAATCGTGCTGGCGCACAACCGGTACCGCTCGGGCATGCCCAGCGGGGAGAACCGGGTCGTCGACACCGAAGCCCAGGCACTCACCGCCGCCGGGCACGAGGTCATCCGCTTTGAGAAGGACAGCGACGAGATCGGCGAGTGGTCATGGGCCAAGAAGGCGGCGTTGCCAGCGCGGGTCTTCTGGAGCCGGGAAGCCTATCGTGATCTTTCCGCTACGCTACGCCAAGATCGCCCGGACGTCGTCCATGTGCACAACACCTTCCCGCTGCTGAGCCCCGCGGTCCTGCACGCTTGCCAGGCAGCGGCCGTCCCCGTGGTGACCACCATTCACAACTACCGGCTGGCCTGCGCCAGCGGCATCTTCTTCCGCCATGGCGCGGTCTGCCACGACTGCGCGCACCGCCCTCCGGTGCCGGCGATATGGCACGGCTGCTACCGGGATTCCCGCGTGGCCAGCGTGCCAGCAGCACTCGCCGTCAGCGCACACCGGCCGGCCTGGAAATCGCTGGTGTCCGCCTACATATTCATCTCGGCAGCACAGCGCGACCTGCTGCGGGGCGTCGGGCTCCCGCCGGAGCGGGCCTTCGTCAGGCACAACCTGATACCGCGCCGGGAACTGCCGCAAACGGCCCGCGAGGGGAAGGTGGTCTATGCCGGGCGGCTGGCCGAGGTCAAGGGCCTGCGCCTGCTGATGGCCGCCTGGGATCTCCACCGCAAGAGCGCCGGTGATGCCGGGTTGCGGCTGGTCATCGTGGGCGCCGGACCGCTGCAGGAGGAGATAGCCGCCTGGGCCTCCACCCGGCCCTCAGTTGAGCTCACCGGGGAGGTGGAAAGCAGCCGCTGCACTGAACTGATGGCCGGAGCCCGGGCGATCCTCGTTCCCTCCGCCTGGGAAGAGACATTCGGCCTGGTCGTCGTCGAGGCCATGGCCGTGGCCACGCCCGCGATCGCAGCCGGGCACGGCTCGCTGGCCGAACTGATCAGCCCCGGAATCGACGGTGTGCTGTTCCCGCCCGGCGACCCCGTGGCCCTCGCATCAGCCATCGCGGACGCCGGGGCCCATCCAGAGCAATACGAAACCTACGGTGACCAGGCCCGGAAGACATATGAGCAGCGGTTCGACCCCGAACGCAGCCTCGAGCACCTGCTCGAGATCTACCGCTTCGCCATCGCCCACCCCGCACGGCGTCCCCCTGAGCTGACGGCGTCCCAATTTCCATCGTGACACTCGGGCAGTTCCCGATAGGGACAAACCACCAGGCGGACCGGTGCTGCTGGTTCACCCTGAAGGTCTTCTTGCACGGCAGTCTGTAATTGCGCATACAGCCAGAGCGAATTCCGCTACGCCGGGAAAAGGAGACACAGAAGAATGATGGTGAAGCTTCCCCCCGTGGTTGCCCGCTCCACGACCAGGGCGGCGCTGGCCCTATCGGCCGCCGTGGCAGCCATGGCTGGGTGCACTGCCGCCCCTGCACCGCAGGCGGCTAAGCCTGCACACACGGCGGCTGCGTCCACGCCTCTGCCCACCCGGGTCTGCGGCCACGAGATCCTCAACTCCCCGTACCATTATCACGGCCGCGCGGGCAGCTACCGCAGCGGCCAGCCCGGACTGCCGACTTACGGTACGCCCCGCTCGGACTTCCCGGAAGCAACCGCGGGGGTTGTCATGCCGCCTGGCAAGCATAGTTATGCTTCGTATCAGTTGGCCCCGGACACAGTTTATTACCTGCTTCCTGGCACTCACGTCGGCTCATTCCAGGCCAATAGGAATGACGCTTTCGTCGGTGGGCGGTGGGATGGCACGCCGTCCGTGCTGTCCGGCGAATACTCCGGGTTCCCCTGGGCCATCGACTCGAACAGCTCGGCCGGGAACCAGCCCGGGGTGACGATCGAGTACCTAACCATCGAGAAGTTCCAGCCCCGCGCCGACGCGGCGGCCATCAATCAGAGCGCTAACACCAACTGGACACTCCGCTACAACACCATCACGCTCAACGCCCCCGGTGCCGGGATGATCGCCAACGCCAATAACGTCCTCGAGCACAACTGCATGACACTGAACGGCCAGTATGGCTTCCAGTCGTCAGCTCCCAGCCCTTGGGGGCATGACGCATTGACGGGCGGCCCGTACAACGTCACCATCACGGACAACGAGATCAGCTACAACGACACTTGCGACTTCGAGGGCCTGATCAGTAACAGGGCGATCGGGTGGTCGAAGCGCAATCCAGTGCCGGCACAATACCGCAATCCCCATTGTGGCACCGTCGTGGGGGACGGCAACGAAGGCGCCTTCAAGCTCTGGCAAACGGATGGGGTATCAATCAGGGACAACTATATCCACCACAACTGGGGACCCGGCATCTGGGCGGACACGGACAATGCGAATACTACCTACAGCGGCAACACAATAATGAACAACGATGGGGAGGCGATCATCGAGGAAATCTCCTATAACTTCTCCATCACCGGAAACTACATGGCAAATAACGGCTGGGCCCTTGGCCTGGCTAACCCCGGATTCCCGACTCCGGCCATTTATGTCAGCCAGAGCGGCAGCGACACGTCCTTCGGCGGGGTGGGCGCCTGCCCAGAAGCGTCGTGCAGCAGGCAGGGTGCGTACCCGCAACGATCGGTCATCAGCCAGAACACGTTCGTTGACAATGGCGGGAACGTGTTTCTCTGGGAGGACTCGGACCGCTTCTGCTCGGCCGGGTTCGACGCTGTCTGCACCCTCGTCAGGAGCGGGCCATCAGGCCCATTCACGATCAGCGCCTGTAAGTCGAATCTGCGCTCCGCGTCCATCGATACGTTCACGTACGCCGCGTATCGCACTGGATCCCCGGCGGCGGACTGGTGGAACGGCTGCCTGTGGAGGACAGCAAACGTCAAGGTCACGAACAACGTCATTGACTTCAGCCCGGCGGCCGTCTCGTACTGCACCAAGAAAGCTTGGCCTGCCTGTGGTGCTGGCGGCATCTTCGCTCAGTACAGCATGGCCCATCCTTACAATCATCCGGGAGGCTGGGTCATCCCGGACCAGCTCACCTTCTTCCAGAGCGACACCTGGTCGGGCAATACCTATAACGGGCCGTCAACCTTCTATGCCTGGAACCAGGGCAACCAGGAAAACCCGGTGAGCTGGAGCGAGTGGACAGGGGAGGTGTCGAAGGGCGACAAGTGCAGCTCGGCGGGCACCCATACGAGTGGAGCTTGCACCGGCCCATTCGGCCAGGACTCAGGAAGCCGCTACAACCGGGCACCCCTGCACTCGCCGCCAGCACCAAGCCCCCCGCCAGGACCGTGACCTGCCACCGGGGGATCCCGGCTGCCTGCCCGTGAGGCGGAACCGGCGGGGGCGGCGCTCCTTCGCCGGCGCACCCCGCCGGTCACGGTCATCCAGCGGTTTCCAGGTGCGCCCAGAGATGCCAACCCAGAATCGCCTCACCGGGAGCCCCGTGTACCGGAAGCGGCGGCGCGTGCATGAAGCACTTGTAGGTGCGAGTGACCCGGAAGGCCGGGAAGTCCCGCTCAAGCCGCCGCCTATCGTAAACCACGGCGTACGGATTGGCCGGGCCGTCGGTGTTGTGATGAGTGAACTCGGCCAAGCGCAGATAGCGGAAGAGGCCTTTCGCCCTGGCGTTCTCGAGATGGGCGGCCAGCATCCCCGCAGAAGGGTCAGACGGCAGCAGCCCGGCGCGGGCGAGGGGGTAGGCCCCCAGCACGGCGGCCCGGCGGATCAGCCCGATGGACACCAGGTAGTTCAGCGACCAGCGAGCGTACATCATGACGATCAGCTCCCCGCCGGGACGAAGGACCCGGTGGATCTCCCGCTGAGCCGTCCTGATTTCGGGCACATGATGCAGGACACCATGACTGAACACCGTGTCAAAGCTGTTGTCCGCGAACGGCAGCGCGAGGACGCTGCCCTGCCGCAGGTCGTCGTAGGGAAGGTCGCGCAGGGTCAGCCGGGTCCGCACCCTCTCGATGGACTCAGCGGTCAGATCGACGCCGGACCAGCGCGCCCCGCGGCGGATCAGGCGCTCTGAGTCAGCCCCCTCGCCGAGCCCGACCTCAAGGACCTGCTTGCCCGCCACGTCCAAGGCATCGATGCAGGCAGCCAGGTGGCGCTCGTTGCCGTACCGGAAGCGGTCGTAGTCGTCGAAAAACTGCTCGTAGTCGCCGTGGAAACGCTCCCGAAGCCCGCCGACCTGAGCATCCCCGCACGCGTGGTCCTGCCAGAACTTCTGGACCGTCTGCTCGTCCATCTCCCACCCCTTTAGCTGATGTCGTTAGCTTCGCCACGGGCCGGACCAGGCAGCACCATGCTCCCGCCCAACCCGGACCAGGTCCGCGTGCGGGTTACGGGCCCGGAAGGCTGTAGGCCGCCGGTGCCATCAAGCCAGGGGCGTGCACCACGCCGAGGCTCTCATCGGATTTGTCCGCCGCGATGAGCACGGCCGGAGCCAGCCGGAGGCCAGCGAGCCATAGCATCTCCCTTACGGCATGGATCTTCGTCCACGTCGACTGCCCGGCCGTGATCATCACGACGGCATCAGCCGTCCACGTGGCGAGGTGCTCCGCCCCGAGCGAAGGATCGAGCTGCGTGAGGGTGAGGAGAAGCTCCGCCGAGTCGCAGGCGGCCGCCAGTGCGGGGGAAGGCCCTTCCCCGGTCGGCCCTGAGCCATGGCGCAACGGCCCGCTCGGCGCGACCGCGCCCGGGTCAGGAACCGACACGATCACCTGCGCGCCGGCCTTATTCACCCGGTGCACCCCCGGGTCGCGGGTACCCAGCAGCCGCGCCGCAGGCGCCCCACGGCACAGGTCGGCCAGGACGACCTGCCTGCCCTGCTCAGCGCACGAGATGGCCAGTGACGCCAGGGACAAGGCCGGCACCGCCGTGTCGCCCACCACCACGACCGCCAGGGCTGCCGTTTCTCCGGAGCTTGGCCGAACTGACCTGCGCAAGTGGGCGACGATGCGCTGAGAATCGGGGCCGGTGGCAGCGGCTAGCCCGGGCCGACGCCGGAGCAGGCCGCGCCGGTGTATAGCGCCGACGCTGAGCCCGATGGGGGCGCCGAGCGCGTACGTAATGTCATCACGGCGGCGCAGCCGGCGGGACAGGAGGGCCCGGACGATAACGAAGCCCATGCCGAGCGCGAGACCTGGGATGAGTCCCGTGACCGCGTAGAGAGCCGCGGCCCGCAGGCTCGAGCTGACGGATCCACGCGTGTGCGTGATCGCCGCGGCCGGGTCAAGCACCTGGCTGTCCGCAATCTCGGTCACCGTGGCCACCTGGTATGACGACGCCGCCAGCTGCAGCCCGTTCAGCTGGTTAGCGGCCCGGCGACCCTCGGATTTGAGGCGCTTGAAGCTAGCTTTCTGGGCTCGCGTCCTGGCGTGCCCGGACATCGCGGCGATCTGCACGGCTAGGCCGTCGGCCTTCCGCCAGGCGACACTGATCTGCTGGTTCAGGCTGGCCAGGACGCCCGGCAGCTGGTCCCGCAATGACTGTGCGCGGACCTGAAGAAACGCGGTGGCTACCGCGTTTGCCCGCGCTACAGCCCCGCTCATCGACGGTGCGCCCATCGTGATGAGAAGTACCCGGTCGGTGACTGGAGTTACCGAGTAGGCCGCGAGAAAGCTGTTGACACTCTGCCGCACGCCCAGCTCGTGCATGGCTCGCAGGGCCACCGGCCGGCTCCGTACCAGGGCCGCATCGGTCAGGATCGCATCCCCGGGCTGCTCGCTGGGGTTGTGACTGAGCAGGACCGTGGTCGCCGCCTGGTCAGCTGGCGGGAGAACAAGGCTCAGGCTGAGTCCGATCAGCAATCCAGCCGCGGCGATGAGGCACCACTGCCACACTCCCCGCCGCAGGACCAGCCGGAAGAAGTGCAAGGTGGGAAGACCCGCCGGCGGGGATTGGGCCGTCCGCTCACCTTGGGCGCCGAGGGCATCGCCAACCCAGTCACGCTCAAGGTGCGTGACTGCGGCGCCACGGGGCACCGTCACCATCCGACTCCCCTCATCGCGCGCTCGGGCGGGTCAACGGCCTCGGCCCCGCCAGCTGCGGAAGATACCCGGTCGTTTCGTCCGCCGGGTCTGGGTCCGCGAGGAGGATCCCGGCGATGCGGCCGCTGCCTGCGGCGCCGGCCGCCACCCAGGCCAGTTCCTCGGCGGTGGCCGCCCCGGCCGACACCCCCAGCACGGTCGTGGCGGCCGGGGCGGGGCCGACTGCTCGCCGGACGCGTGCGTCAACAACCTCGATGATCACTGTCAGCGGGCGGCCTGGCTGCTGGCCGGGATTATCGGCGGGGCCCATGCGGACGCGGAGTTCTTCCGGCCAGCCTGATTCTGCTGGCCGGCTCGGGATGCGGCCGACCGCGCTGCACAGGCAGCCCACAGCCCCGCGGTGCCCGGCACGTCCTGCTCCTGGCGGAGAACCAGCGTGGTGGGGATACCCAGCGAGGCGGCAAAGGCGGCCAGTTGCGGGCCGAGGGCGAGCGCGGGGCGGTCGGAAGACAGCGACACCAGTGTCAGGCGGGCGCTCTGGCCGTCCCGGCCGTCGGTGAGCCCCAGCCGGTGCAAGGTCTTCCGCAGGCTCCACGCCTGGGCGGTATCCGGCTGGTAGTCGTCGAGCAGCCTGGTCCAGCTGGCCGCGTCGGCCGGGTGCCGGACGGGGAGGGACACCAGCACCGGAATCCCCGTGGCGTCAGCTATCTCGTCGCGCTCCCGCAAACGGCGGTCATCGCGGCGGATCGTGAGCACGAAGAGGGCCCCGGCCAGCGCGCCCAGCACGGCGCCCAATCCGCCATCGACTGCCGCTCGCGCCGCCAGGGAAGTCCCCGCCGCGTCAGCCGCTTGCTGCAGGAGCAGCGCATCGGAGCCGCCGGGGGAGCCAGCCTGGGCGATGTAGCTCCGGGCGACGGCGTTCGCGGCTTGTTCCGCCTGGGTGTCGCTCGTGCCCTGCGCGGTGAAGGCGATGAGGTCAGCACTCGGGCTGGTGACAGTGATCCGGTTGTGCAGTGTCTGCACCGCGGCCGGGGGATCCAGCGCCCGCGCCGCCCGGGACAGCACCGGGTAGCTATCGGCGACGAGAAGCTGGGTAGCCAGGTAGCGAGCTGGCTGCGCACCAATGTCCTTCACCGCGGGCGGCAGCAGGACAAGCGCGGTACTCGCCCGCATCGGCGGCTTAATCACGGCGAATGCGGCGCCGGCCAGCAAGCCGAGGGCGGCAGCGATAGCCACGGTAATGATGTGCCGCCGCAGGATCCGCGCTGACTTGCGCAGATCCAGTGCCTCAGCGCTCATCCGGGCTCCGCCGGGCCACCCGGGCGGCTGCCGTCACCGTCCCGGCAGAGGCGGGCCCGACCGCAACCTTCATCCTCACCTCGCACACGGGCTGAGACTGCATCCCAGTAGACCCCCATAGGAGCACGCCGCTGACCGCAGTGATACGAGAAGTCTGGCGCTTATGTATCACGAGCGCCGTGCCACGGCTCCCGTAGTGCGGGATGGGCGCGGGCTGGGCGTCCATGCTGCCTGTCCAACGTCTAGAGATCCTTTGGGGGGTGGCGGTGAGGAATCTCATCGCAAGCGATCATGGTCACCACGGGCCCGCGGCGGGCCCCCGGGTGCGGGCACCCGGGGATGAAGGCGGCCGGCGATGATCGCAACGCCCAGGCTGAGCGTCGGGCTGCCGATCTACAACAGCGAGAAGTACCTCGCCGAGGCGATCGAGGCGCTGCTCGGGCAGAGCCACGCCGAGTTCGAGCTGATCATCTCGGATAATGCCTCCACCGACAGCACCGCAGACATCTGCCGCCACTACGAGTCCCTGGACTCGCGGATCCGCTACTTCCGCCAGCCGCACAACATCGGGCTCGCGCCGAACCACAACTTCGTCGCCGACCAGGCCAGAGGCGAGTATTTCAAGTGGACGGCGGGCGACGACCTTTACGCGCGCGACCTGCTGGAGCGGTGCGTAGCCGCCCTGGACGAGTACCCGGATGTGGTGCTGGCGCACTCGTGGACGGCGAAGATAGACGACGACCGCAACGTGACGGAAGCCTACGAGTACCCGCTGAGCACGGCCGCGCCCCGGGCTCCGGAGCGTTTCCGGAGCCTGCTGTTCGACAACGGCGGCGACGATGACTACGGGATCGTGCGGACCCAGGTCCTGCGCCGCGCCGCGAGAAAGGACAGCTACCACCACGCGGACCGGACGATCATCGCCGAAATCGCCCTGCACGGTCCTTTTTACCAGGTCCCCGGCTGGTTGTACTTCCGGCGCGAGCATGCCGGCCAGGCTGAGCGGTCGTGCCCGACCATGCGGAGCCGCTGCGTCAACATGGATCCGCGGCGGGCCAGCCGGTGGCGTCACCCGGCCGTCCGCCTCTACGGCGAGTACATCGCGGCCTACCTGGCGGCGATCCGCCGGGCGCCGTTGTCCCGTATGGACCGCTACGAGTGCTATCGCTACCTCGCGCAGTGGCTGGCCAGCCGGGCCCGCCCGGACCGCGCTGAGCCGGGTGGGCCGACCCCCGATCCGCTGCCCGATATCCGGGTGGACGCCATGGTGGCCTGCCGGGAGAGGAAAGCTTAGGCATGGTCGTGAACGACCCGGCAGACAAACAGGGCACCGCGGCCGGCGAACGGTCCGGGAGCGTCGCGGAGTCCTACAAGAGAGACTTCTGGATCAAAGAGAACCTCAAGCATGCCGAGCCGCACTTCCGGCTGCAGAAGACGGCCCGGCTGGTCGGCAAGGTCGCGCGAGGTCAGCCGTGTGACCTGCTTGACCTCGGCTGCGGGCCAGCCACGCTGATGCGGCTGCTGCCGGACAGCATCCGCTATTTCGGGATTGACATAGCCATCCACGACCCGGCGCCGAACCTGCTGGAGGCCGACATCCTCCAGGCACCCATCAAGTTCGGCGACATGCGGTTCGATGTCGTCGTGGCCCAGGGCTTGTTCGAGTACGTCGGGGACGCCCAGGCCACGAAGTTCGCCGAGATTGCCCAACTGCTGAATCCAGGCGGCACGTTCATCGTGACCTACACGAATTTCGGCCACCGCCGCAAGCATGTCTTCGAGGCCTTCAGCAACGTCCAGCCCTTCGCCAGTTTCCGTGCGAACCTGAGCCGCTACTTCGTCGTCGAGAAGTTCTTCCCCACCTCCTACAACTGGTACGGGGGCCAGCCCCGGCGGGGCCTCGTCAAGGCCGCCAACATGCACCTGAACGTGAACATCCCGGTCCTCAGCCCGCGCCTGGCCGTAGAGTACTTCTTCATCTGCTCGCCGCGAAGCGCTCATGACTGAGCCGGTGACCGGGCCGGCCTGCCGGTTCTGCCGCGGCCAGAGCGGCACCGTGGTACTCGACCTGGGCGAGCAGCCGGCCTGCGACTATTTCCCGCGGCGCGATGACCCAGGCCCCGATCCCGTGTACCCGCTCCAGATGTGGCTGTGCGCCGCATGCGGCCTGGCCCAGCTGGTAGCCGACCCCACGGTGCCCGAGGAGCCCCGGGGCGCCGAGCCGGCCGCACTCATCGCGCAGGCCGCCGACGCGGTCGGGCGGGTCGCCCTGGCCGGCCTGCTGCCGGACGGAGCCCGCGTCGCCGAGTACGGCAGCCCGCACGGTGGCTCCTGGCTGGGACTGCTGGCCAGCCGCGGGCTCACCCCCGCCCGCGACGGCGAGCCCGCGGATGTGGTGCTCGACTGCTTCGGGCTGATGCACGCCGCCGACCAGTTCGCGGCACTCGCCGAGCGAGCGGCCCGGGTCAATCCGGGTGGCGTGCTACTGCTGCAGTACCACTCACTGGCCACGATCATCGAGTGCGGGCAGTGGAACGCTCTGCGGCACGGGCATTACGCCTACTACTCGGTCACGGCCCTGTCGGCCATGCTGGCCAGGGTCGGCTTCAGCCCGCGGGTGGCCTGGCAGTTCGAGCTCTACGGCGGCACGGTGCTGCTGGCCGCCAGCCGGGACGGCGCCCCGGGAATCGCCGCGGATGGCTCGGTGGCTGCGCTGATGGCCGGCGAGGCCCGGGCCGGGGTTCGTGATCCCGCCGCGCTCAGCGGGCTCCAGCAAGACACCGAAGCCCGCGGCAAAGCAATCCACGACTGGCTCGTGTCCGAGCGCGCGGCCGGGCGGAGCGTCGTCGGCTACGGCGCTGCCTCCCGGGCGGTTGCCCTGCTGCGCCGCGCGGACGTGGATGCGTCGCTCCTGCCCGAGGTGATCGACGCCTCGCCCGGCAAGCAGGGCCTGCGGATGCCGGGCACCGATATCCCCGTTGCCAGCCCGGAGCAGATGGCCGCCCGTCAGCCCGATTCCGTCCTGCTGTTCGTCTCCGACCTGCTTAAAGAGGTCCGGGACGCCTGGCCGGGCATCGAGGCCGCAGGCGGCCGGTGGGTGGACGCCGACACGCTCGGCTCCTGAAACGGCTGTCGCGGTGATGTATCAGGACCGGGGCGCGGAGGATCCTCTGAGGGGCAGGCAACCGCCTGTCCGCTCCACCTGGTTCGCGCCAAATCCTTGGAGGACAAGCGATGCGGGTCCTTGTTGCGGGTGATCGTGGTTACATCGGGGCGGTTCTCGTCCCCTTCCTGCGCGCGGCCGGGCACCAGGTCGACGGGCTGGACCTCGGTCTCTACGAGGGGTGTGACCTCGGACCCGGTCCCGAGGACATCGGCGCACGGCCCCCGCGCGACATGCGGGACGCGGCCGCGCCCGACCTGGCCGGCTATGACGCGGTGGCCTGCCTCGCGGCGCTGTCCAACGACCCGCTCGGCCACCTCAACCCGGCGGCGACCTACTCCGTGAACCTGGACGGGACCATGCAGCTGGCCCGGGCCGCCCGGGACGCTCGTATCGAACGGTTCGTCTTCTCCTCCTCATGCAGTCTCTACGGCGCGGCCGGCTCCAGTGCGGTGGCCGAGGACGCCGAACTCTTCCCCGTCACGCCCTATGGCGAGACCAAGGTCATGGCCGAGCGTGAGCTCGGGCTGCTGGCCGGCGACGGTTTCAGCCCCACCTACCTGCGCAACGCCACTGCCTACGGCGCGTCACCGCGGCTGCGGCTCGACATCGTGGTGAACAATCTCACGGCCGTCGCCATGACGGCCGGCGAGGTCCGCATGGAGAGCGACGGATCGCCCTGGCGGCCGCTGGTGCACGTGGAGGATATCTGCCGGGCCTTCCTCGCCGTGCTCGAGGCCCCGCGGGAACAGGTCCATGATCAGGCGTTCAACGTCGGGCGCTCCGAGGACAACGTGCAGATCCGGGACGTCGCCGAGATGGTCCGCGACGCGGTGCCCGGTTCCAAGGTGTCATTCGCTGAGGGGGCCGGGCCCGACCTGCGGAACTACCGCGTGGACTTCGCCAAGCTGAACGACACCTTTCCGGGCCTGAAGCTGCGTTGGAGCGTGCGGGAAGGGGTGGACGAGCTTGTCGCCGCCTACACCGAGTACGGCATGAGCCATGACGACTTCATGTCCGCACGGTTCGTGCGCCTGCGCCGGATCCAGGAGCTCCTGTCGGCCGGGGTGCTGGACGAGATGCTGCGCCGCGAGGGCAGCGCGTAAGGCGCGGCGCCCGCGTAACCGGTAACCCGTAACTGACTGGCCGCCAGCACGCCAGCCGGCGGCGTGAGAGATAGGAAGCCATGACCCGTCGAGATCCAGCCGGAGGGCGGCCTCAGCCGGGCCGCCCCTCCCACCAGAGTCGGGCTCTTCGGCCTTCTTGGCTCGGGCAACTCCGGCAACGACGTGTCGATGGAGACCATGCTCCGCTATCTCCGCGACGCCCATCCCGAGGCCGTCCTCGACGCCATGTCGGGGGGGTCGCAGCGGCTCCAGGCCCGCTACGGCCTGGACGCCATCCCCCTGTACTGGTATCAGCGATACGAGGACCGGGCATCCGGCCTGACCGCGCCGTTCCTCAAGGTGCTGGGCAAGGGACTGGACGCGGCCCGGATCGCGTCCTGGGCACGCCGGCATGATGTGGTGTTCGTACCGGGGGCGGGGGCTCTCGAGGCGACGCTGCCCACCCGGCCCTGGGGCTTCCCGTACACGCTGTTCGTGCTCAGCGCATCCGGGAAGCTCTTCCGGACCAAGGTCGCGTTCGTGAGCGTGGGGGCCAACGACATCAAGCAGCGGGCCACGCGATCGCTGTCCAACTGGACCGCGCGGCTGGCCGCGTACCGGTCCTACCGCGACAGCTACTCGCGGGACGCGATGCGGCGGCGCGGCATCGACACCTCCCGGGACCGCGTCTACCCCGACCTCGCGTTCGGCGTGCCCACGCCGCCTTACGACCCTGGCGATCCGCAGGTCGTCGGCGTCGGCGTGATGGACTACTACGGGGGGAACGACGACCGCCAGCAGGCGGCCGAGATACATGCCGCCTACGTGGAGAAGATGACCAGGTTCACCCAGTGGCTGGTCGACAGCGGCCACCGGGTACTGCTGTTCGGCGGGGACACCAAGTTCGATGTCAGCGTCGCGGAGCACATCCGCAGCGAGGTGCGGCGGCACCGGCCCGATCTCGGCCCGGAATGGATCACCATCGAGCCCGGCTCCTCCTACCAGGAACTGATGCGGGCCCTGTCCCCGGTCGGCACGGTGGTGGCCACCCGCTACCACAACGTGATCTGCGCGCTCAAGCTCGGCAAGCCGACCATAGCGCTGGGCTACTCGGAGAAGTTCGTCCCGCTCATGGCGGACATGGGGCTCGCCGACTTCACCGAGCCCGCTTCGTCGTTCGACGTCGCCATGCTGACCGAGCGGTTCACCGAGCTCGAGAAGCGCCGGGGCGAGCTCCAGCAGACTGTGGCCGAGCGGAACGCGGCCAAGGCGGCGAGCCTGGACGGTCAGTTCGCCGAGCTGTCCTCGCTGCTTTTCCCGGACCGCGCGCCGTCTCCGGTCCAGGCGGCGCATACCCCGCGTTAGCGGGATTCCCGCGGCACCGCCACGCCCGCCCGCCCGCCGGCCAGCGTGCGCCGTCCGGCGGTAAACCAGGTTGGCCGGCTATGCGTCTTGTGTCCATGCAGGGCGGGTGGGCAAACCTCCGCCAGGGAGGGGCGCAATGGGCAGGCAATCTTCGGTGCGCCCGGACGGGTCGGGTACCGGGCAGGCGCTGAGCCGCCGGAGGGTATTCGGACGGGCCGCCGGCCTGGCCGCGCTGGGGGCCGCGGGCGGCTCGGTGCTGTCGCAGGCCGGCGCCTCGCCGGCCCTCGCGGCCGACGGCGCCGTGACGTCGAGGCAGGCCAGGACCCTGGCCGGGCAGCGGGCCGCCACGGCGGGCACGACCGTCGAGGCGGGGGCGGTGGCGCCGGCCGTCGTCGCCCTGGCTGACGCGGCGACCATCGCCGTCGATGCCTCCCTGGGCAACGACTTCCGGGTGACCCTGGGCGGGAACCGCACGCTGGGCAACCCGGCCAACCCGACCGACGGGCAGAAGATCACCTTCCAGATCACCCAGGGTTCCGCTGGCTCGGCCACGCTCACCTGGGGCAGCGCCTATTCCTTCGCCACGGGGCTGCCGCAGCCCACCCTGAGCACTGCGGCGGGCCTGACGGACCTGCTCGCCTTCATCTACAACGCGGACAAAGGCAAGTGGCTGCTCGCCGCCTACGTGACCGGTTTCAGCCCGGCGGTGGTCGTCCAGCAACCGAACCATACCGGCTGTTCGGGTCCACCGCCGGGCCGGGCCGACCCCGGTTTCCTACTCCGGGCCCTTCACTGTGGGCGTCGTCTTCAGCGTGACCGCTGGCGGCTGCTGGCTGGACGGCTTCTGGTGGTGGGTCTGCGGCAGCGGCCAGTCCACGGCGGCGCAGAAGTTCGCGCTCTGGTGCGTGTACAGCACGGGTGCCAGCGGGTCGCTCGTCGCCGAAGGCACGGTGACTTCCGGAGCCCTGGCGGCCGGGCAGTGGAACTATGTGCAGCTGTCGTCTCCGGTACCGCTGGCCGTCGGTGCCACCTATGTGGCCGCGACCGGGTTCACCGGTAACTTCCCGGACACCAACGGCCAGTTCGGCAGCGGCGGCCCGTACAGCGCCGGGATCGTCAGCGGGCCGCTGACCGCCTACTCCGACGCGACCGGATCCAAGCCGTCCCCGTTCAACGGGGCTCAGGGCGTGTTCACCGTCGCGAGCGCCGACCCCACCGCGAACATGCCGATCTACGGGTCCAACGCCTGCAACTTCTGGATGGATCTGCAGGTCGACACGAACCCGCCCGCGAACGCCACCTACCGGCTGTGGCCGAGTTACCCGACGGTGCCGGGCCAATCTCGTCGGATACCGCGGGCTACACGCTGGCCACGGAATTCCAGCTGTCCGCGTCCTGCAAGCTGGACAACATCTGGTTCTACTCCGCGTCCGGCGCGGGAGCCCTGCCGGCCAGGTGCGCGATCTGGGACGTCAGCTCCCAGACCGTGGTGGCGGGCACGGACAACACCTCGCCGTCTTGGTCGGGGGCCGCCGGCTCCGGCTGGGTGTCCTGCGCGTACAGCGGCGTCACGCTGCCCGCGGGGGACTACAAGGTGGCCGTCTACTACGGCGGGGGTTCCGCGTGGTACCAGGCTGCCCTCGACTACTGGACCAGCGGCCCCGGCGCCAGCGGGATCACGGCCGGGCCGGTCACCGCGCCCAGCGCGTCCGGCGGCCACCGGTTCCGGCCAGGGCACCTACCATTCCGGCTCCTGGGCCTACCCGCAGACCTACGCCACCGGCATGGCGAGAACTACTGGGTCGATGCCGAGGTCACGCCGGCCTGAGCCTGCCCGGCTCGCCGGCCCGGCGTATGCGGTGCCGGATGCCCGGTAAGCGCGTCACGGAAAGGACTGCCGCCCACCATGCGGTATACGAAGATTCTGCTGGCCGGCCTGGTCGCCGCGGGCTCGGCCGGCTGCGGTAACTCCGCCCCCGGGAACTCAGCCGCGGGGGCGGCTGCGACGACGCCGGCCTCGATGCGGCCCGCTCCTGATAAGACTGGCGCGGCGGAGCCGCACGCCCGGACCGGTGCCCAGGCAGCGGCCCTGCGGTTCGACCGCACGTACCAGGCCGGTCACTACGCGGCCTCGTGGGAACTGCTGGTCCCGGCCGTGCAGCGGCAGCTCCCGCGGCGCCTGTGGGTGAGGGTGCATCAGGGGTGTCAGCCGGCCACCGCCGCGACGGGCACCAGGGCCATCCAGGCCGTGACCGTCTTCGGTACCGCGGCCATCGTCACGGAGACCGTCACGGCCGGGCCACCGCAGCACCGGCGCGCCGAGGAAGTCTTCAGCTACGCCAAGGGCCAGTGGGGCTACTCACCCAACGACCTTGCCATTTACCACCACGGATCCGCGGCGGCCGACATTGCCGCGGCGCGGGCAGCGGGCCTGTGCGCCAGCTGGCAGAGCTTCTGAAGGGGGCGGCGGCATTGAGCAGACAGCCTCCGGCTGCCAGGCCGAGGTCAGCGCTCGGCCAGGCGCCAAGCCGGCGGAAGATCATCAAGTACACCGCCTGGATGGCTACTGCGGCGGGCGCCGCGGGCACATCCCTGGTCTCGCCGGCCGCCCCGGCGCTCGCCGCGCGGCGCGCCGTGGCGGCCCGGCAGGCCCGGGGCCTGGCCGGCCAATAGATGGCCGCCGCGTTGACCACCGTCGAGTCGGGCGCATTGCCCCCGCAGTGGTCCCGTTGACGGATGGGGCAACGATCGCGGTGGACGCCTCCCTCGGCAATGATTTCCGGGTGACCATCGGCGGGAACCGCACGATGGGAACCCCGGCCAATCCGGCCAACGGCCAGCAGATCATCTTCCAGGTCACCCAGGGCTCCGGCGGATCGTCCGCCATTACCTGGGATACCGGTTACGAATTCTCGACCGGGCTGCCCCAGCCCACCTTGAGCAGCGCGGCGGGCCAGACGGACCTGCTCGGGTTCGTCTACAACGCGAGCAAGGGCAAGTGGCTGCTGGCCGCGTTCGTGAACGGATTCAGCTGATGACCAACTACCGGCTGTTCTCCGGGACCAGCGGGCCATCCACCGCCGTCTCCTACGGCGGCCCGTTCATCGCCGGCGTGGCCTTCAAGGTCACCACCGGCGGCGTGTGGTTCGACGGGTACTGGTGGTGGGTCTGTAACGCCGGCCAGTCCACCTCGCCGCAGAAGTTCGCGCTCTGGCAGCCCTACGCCGATGCTACCGGCACACTCATCTCCGGCACCACGGTCACCTCGGGCGCCCTGACCGCCGGGCAGTGGAATTACGTGCCGCTGCCGGCTCCGGTACCGCTGGCGATCAACGTGGCCTACGTCGCCGCGACCGGGTTTACCGGCGGCTTCCCGGACGCCAACGGCCAGTTCGGCAGCGGTGACCCCTACAGTGCCGGGATCGCCAACGGCCCGCTGAGCGCCTACTCCGACGCAGACCGGGACACTGCCCGCCCCGTTCTCGATCGACCAGGGCCCGTTCAGCGTGGCTGGCACCGATCCGGCCGCGGTCATGCCCGCCTACGGGTCGGACTCGAGCAACTTCTGGATGGACGTCCAGGTGGCCGATACCGCCCCGGCCGGCTCCTCCTACCGGCTGTGGCCGAACTATCCGACCCCCCCGAACACGCTGAGCATCGACACCGGGCAGCAGACGTCGGCGACCGAGTTCAGACTGTCCCAGGCATGCACCCTCAACAACATCTGGTTCTACAGCCCGCCCGGCGTTTCGGTGCTGCCGTCCCGGTGCGCCGTCTGGAACGTCGCTACCCACGCGGTGGTGGCGGGCACGGACAATACGGCGCCCGCCTGGTCGGGTGCGGCGGGCAGCGGCTGGGTGGCGTGCGCGTACAGCGGCGTCACCCTTCCCGCCGGGGATTACCGGGCTTCCATGTACTACGGCGGCGGCCAGCAGTTCTACACCGAGACGGTGGATTATTTCAGCAGCGGGGGCGGCGGCAACGGGATTACCGCCGGCCCGCTCACCTCGCCGAACGTCGCGAATGCGGCCGCGGCCATCGCGAACAGCAACGGCGCCATGGTCACCGGGAACTCCACCTACCAGGACGGGCCGTTCGCCTACCCGGACACCTTCGACACCAAGGACAACGGCGAGACCCGCTGGATCGACGTGGAGGTGACGCCCGGTGGGGCAGCGCCGCCGCCTACGCCGGTGAACTCCGGGGCGTTCCTGACGTTCTTCCCATAGCGGACCGCCGCCAGGACCGCCGCCCAGGGCGGCAGCCCGGCCAGGCCGCGCGGCCTGGTGGACGTCTGGCCTCGGCAGCCCGGTTACACCAAGGGGGGAATTGGATTTGACTGACTACCGGCTGATGGACGGGACCGCGGGGCGCCCCGGGCCGGGCCCGGGCCTCACCCGCTACAGCGGGAATTTCCAGGCCGGGCTGGCCTTCCAGGTGACCAGTAACAACTGCTGGTTCGAGGGGTTCTGGTGGTGGGTGCCCGCGGGTGGTGACACCGGACCGCAGAAGTTCGCGCTCTGGCAGGTCACCGACACGGACACCGGGACCCTGATCCCCGGCGGCAACGTCACATCGGGCCAGCTCGCTGCGGGGCAATGGAACTACGTGCCGCTGCACCGGCCGATCGGGCTGACCGCCGCGGTCGCCTGCGTGGCGGCGACGGGCTGGCGGGCCGTGCACGGGTTTGCGGACACCAACGGCCAGTTCGGCAGCGGCCAGCCGTACAGCGCGGGAATCACCAACGGGCCGCTGCAGGCGTACTCCGATACCGGGGCCGCCAACCCGGTGCCGCACAAGTGGTTGGCCCAAGGCTGTTTCGGCGTGGCCAGCGCCGACCCCACGATCACGATGCCGAACCAGGGTTCCGGCTCGGCCAACTTCTGGATCGACGTCCAGGTGACCGACGTAGCCCCGGACGGGTCGTCGTACCGGCTGTGGCCCGGGCTGCCGGTGCCGCTGAACACCGTCGAGGACAGCGCCCTCAATTTCACGCTGGCCACCGAGTTCAAGCTGTCCGCGGCCTGCACGCTGGACAACATCTGGTTCTACTCGCCCCCCGGGGCAGCGCAGCTGCCGAGCGCCTGCGGGATCTGGAAGGTCTCCTCGCAGACCCTGGTCAGCGGGACCGAGGAGACCTCGCCCCACTGGTCGGGAGTAGCCGGGTCCGGATGGGTGGCCTGTTCCTACAACCAGGTCACCCTGCCCGCCGGGGATTACAAGGTCGCGGTGTGCAATTCTGACAGCAACCCGCAGATGTGGAATCTCGCCACGCTCGACTACTGGTCCACCGGGGCCGGCGGCCAGGGCATCACCGCCGGCCCGCTATCGGCGCCCAGCCTGGCCCAAGCGACCACTCCCGGTCAGAGCACCTACCACCAGGGAGGCTCATTCGCCTGGGCCGATACCTACGACCCGGGCGGGGCACCATGTTACTGGGTGGACGTGGAGGCCACTCCGGCCGCCACCACCACGGGGGGCGGGCAGATCAGCAACACTGGCCAGTTCCTGGCCTTCTTCTGACCGGCGGGCGGGTGGCGGGGTGGCCGCAGGCCGCCACCCGCCCGCTTCCGCGCGCTCCAGCTGATTAACGCCCCGTCACCGCTGCTCACTCATGGCCGCCGCTGATTTCTCGGCCTCGGCGTCGCTGAAGACGAGCATGACGCCGGGCGGCGGCGCGCCGAAGATCTGGGTGACGGTCTCTTCATGGAAAGCGCTCTCATCGGCCACGTTCTGGAAGTCCCGGATCGAGGTTCCGGTGCACTGCACGTCGACCAGCGGGGCACCCCGGCCCGCCTTCAGGTCCGGCACGTCCACGGTGCGGAAATCGACGCTGTACCGGGCCCGTCCGGACGTATTCGGGATCGAGGCATGCAGCTGGGCGCCCGAGAAGAGCAGGACGGCCCCGGGAGCCGGGAGCGCCACCGTCTCTTGAACGGGCTTGTGGTCCACGGCTCCCGGGCGCGCCTGCCGCTCCGCCGTGACCTGCGTCGCGGTGGTCAGCCGCACGGCGTTGTTCTGGTAGTAATCGAAGCCGCCCGAGGTGTTGGGCACCGGCTGGTCGAAGCTGGCCAGGTCAAAGCCCATGGAGTTGTCCGGCCGGGCGGCGTAGATGGGCAGCCACCAGTTGACCTGCTGGGCGGGTGCGCTGTACCACGCGTCGCGATGCCAGGGGAAGGCGAACGCCACGCCGGTGGTCAGATGCCCGACCGGAAAGGATGTCCGTGGCTTCGGCAGGTCATAGTGGGTCTGCTCGGCCGGGAAGCCCGCCTCCTCGATGATCTTGCGGACCAGGTTCCTGGATGTTTCCGCATGGATGAACCAGGGCTTCCACGCACCCAGTATCCGGGCCATTTCCGTCTTATCGAAATACTCGTGCGCCCGCTCGGGATCGTGCGGCTTGAAAAGCTCGGTGAGCTGCTCGCGCGTGTACTCCACGAAGTCGGTCACCGCCTGCAGCCGCGTCAGTATGACCAGGTTTCCCTCATAGAGCGCCTGGCGAAGCTCGCCTGCGGGCACGTCCAAGTCGACGAAAACAGCCATCCGCTTCCCCCTGATGCCGGTGGATTACTTGTTGAGCCTGCTACAAGCCCATTATCGATTTCATGCAGGAAAAGGCCTCGGCGTAGGGGGCACGGCATTCCATGCCGCGCAGCCGGGCCAGGCCCAGGAAGACCTCGTCATCCCACCAGTCCCGGCCGTGCTGGGACGGGAACGACTTGTGCAGCAGCTCCACCTTGAGCCGCGCCAGCTCGGGGGCCAGCGGCACATAGACTGAGGGCTGACCGATGTCCCCGTCCCATTTCGGGATCTCATAGGCCAGGTAGAGCTGGTCGCGGAAGACCGTGGGCACGATCTCGGCGATGGTCCGGTGATCCTGATGAGCATCCCGGACGGACGGCGCGATGACCAGATCAGGCGAGCCGGATCGCGCCACCTGTTCCAGGATGTCCTTCACGTGGGCCCACACGGCCGGCAGCCGTCCCTCGGGCAGGGCGTGCAGCTCAACCGAAAGTTCGGCGGCCGGCAAGAAGGCCCGGGCCGCCTCACGCGCCTCCTCGTGCCGCTCAGGCGTGCCGGAGAGCACCAGGTAGCGGGCCTGCAGCCCCGGATGACGTTCCGCCAGGCGCAGCAGCGTCCCGCCCGCCCCGATCTCGATATCGTCCGGGTGCGCTCCGATGGCCAGCACGGACAGCGGCCCGTCCGGCGCCTGCAGGTGCAGGGGTAGCACGTCAGGTCATCCCGGCAGCGACGGGAGCACCGGCGCGGGCGCCGGGCGATCCACCTGCGGCGCGTCCTTGACCGGCTGGTCCAGGCCGGATCGCTCCGGATCCCAGATCATCCAGGGGCAGGTCCCCCGGTAGTACATCTCTTCCAGCTGCGCCCGTTCCTTCACCGTGTCGGCCGGTGACCAGTAACCCTTGTACGGGTAGCCGATCACGCGTCCCTCGGGGACCAGCCGCCGCATGATCGCGTCCTCCACCAGGTCCTCGCCCTCGCGCAGGTAGTCGAAGATGTCCTGGTGCAGGACGAAGTAACCACCGTTCTCCCACTGGCGCAGGTCCCGCACGGGGGTCACCTGGGTGATCACCCCGTCGTCGCCGACCTCGACCACGTGATGCGAGGACTGCGGCGGTACCGCGAGCAGGCTGGCCACCGCGCCGCTGGCCTCGAACCGCCGGATCATGTCGGGCAGCTCGGCGTTGGTGAGCACGTCCGCGTAGTTGGCCAGGAAGACCTCCTCATCCGCGACGAACCGCCGGACCCGGCGGAGCCGCTCACCGATCGCCGAGTTCAGGCCAGTGTCGACGAAGGTGATCCGCCAGTCGGGGATATCCGTGCGCAGCAGCTTGACGTCCCGCGCACCGTTCTCCAGGACGAAATCGTTGGACCTCGTCTCGTCGTAGTTCAGGAAGAAGTCCTTGACCGCAGCAGCCCCGTAGCCCAGGCAGAGCACGAACTCGGTATGGCCGAAGTGCGCGTAGTAGCGCATGACGTGCCACAGCAGCGGGCGCTCGCCCACCATCGCCAGCGGCTTGGGCCCGGTGGTAACCCCATCACGCATCCGCATGCCGAGGCCACCGCAGAACAAGACAACCTTCACGACCTAAACCCCCCACTCAGTCGATATCCAGGACCGGGATCGGGAACACCAGCCGGCCCCCCCACGAACGGATGTAGTCAAGCTGCCCGCTGATCTCCTCCCGGAGATTCCACGGCAGGACGAGAATGTAGTCAGGCCGGGTCTCCGCCAGGCGCTCCGGCGGGTAGATCGGGATATGCGTGCCCGGCAGGAACATGCCCTGCTTGTGAACGTTCCGGTCCACCGTGTAGGCGAGCAGGTCAGTCCGGATGCCACAGTGGTTCAGCAGCGTGTTGCCCTTGCCCGGCGCACCGTACCCGGCGACGGAACGGCCCTGCGCCGCGGCCGCGAGGAGGAACCCCAGCAGGTCACTCTTGATCCGCAGTACGTCAGCCGCGAAGCCTTCGTGCCCGGCCACGCTGTGCAGCCCGGCGGCTTCCTCCTCCGCGAGCACCGCCTTCACCCGGGCCGCCGGCTCACCAGCACTCTCCTCGGGGCAGGCATAGACCCGCAGCGACCCGCCGTGCGTGCTGAGTTCCTCGACGTCCACCACCCGCAGTCCGGCGGTGGCGAGAACGCGGGATGAGGTCAGCAGCGACAGGTACGAGAAATGCTCGTGGTAAATCGTGTCGTACTGCCGTCGCTCGATGAGCCGGAGCAGGTGCGGGAATTCCAGCGTGACCAGGCCGGTGTCTTTGACCAGGGCCCGCAGGCCCGCCGCGAAACCCCGGATGTCCGGGACATGCGCGAAGACGTTGTTCGCGGCGACCAGGTCCGCGTGGCCATGTTCGCCGGCGATCCGCTGGCCCGTCTCCGCCCCGAGGAATTCCACCACGGTCCGGATCCCCCGGGCCGTCGCGGCCTCCGCCACATTCGCCGCCGGCTCCACCCCGAGCACCGGGATGCCGCGGGCCAGGAAATGCTGCAGGAGATAGCCGTCGTTGCTGGCTACCTCGGTGACCAGGCTGTCCGCGGTCAGGTCCAGCCGGTCGATCATCGCTTCCGCGTACCGCTGCGCGTGGGCCACCCACGAATCGGAATAGGACGAGAAGTACGCGTAATCCGAGAAGATTTCCTCACCCGGGACGTACGCCGGCAGTTGCACGAGCAGGCAGGATTCACACAGCCGGACATGCAGCGGATAGAAGATCTCCGGGTCGTCGAGGCACCCAGCCGCTACGTAACTCTCACACAGTGGCGACATGCCCAGGTCAACGAACGTCCTGGAGAGTTCGGCACCACACAGACGGCACGCAGGTCGCAGCGACATGGCCCCCCAAACAGCCGGATATAGCGCAAACCGAGCAGACACTCCCCGATCCCACATTTGTAGGACGCACGGACATCCTGGCCGGTTTACGTGCCCTGCGCAATGCCTGATACCGCACCGGTACCTCGCCACCTGGGCGGCCCGCGCAGCGACACCGGCGGGGCGCCTTGCCGTCACCATTTGTTTCTAAACAACAGATGTTTCCGAACTGCAACTATTTCGCCAGCCACATTGCGGGTGACAGGAGAGTCTCCCGCCGGATACGTCAACCAGCGGGCCAGGGCAGACGTCTCGCTAGTGTTCGCGCAGGTATAGCGCCTGATGCCCGCTGCGCGTCGACACTGCTAGTGATGGGGTAGTCTGCGACCTATTGTCTCCAGGGACATGTGATGGGGGGGGCGTCCCGGGTGATAGCGGAACGGAATATTGGCGCGCCGGATGTCGGGGAACTGGTCCGGCGCGCCGCTGAGGGGGACCGGTGGGCGTGGGAGTGCCTGATCGCGCAGTACGGCCGGCTCATCTGGGCCATGGCCCGCGACTTCAAGCTGATGGAAAGCGACGCCGCGGACGTCGTCCAGGCCACCTGGCTACGCCTGTTCGAGCACATCGACCGCATTGAGTCCCCGGCCCGGGTGGGCTCGTGGCTGGCGACCACCGCACGGCACGAGTGCCTGCGGCTGGTGGCCGCCCGGAAGCGGATGGTGCTGGTGCAGGACGACGATGCCGCCTTCAAGGGGGTCATCGCGCACGAGCCGGCAGTCGACGAGCGGCTGCTCGCCGACGAGCGGGCCGCGGACGTCCGGAAGGCTATCACCCACCTCCCCCGGCAGTGGCAGCAGCTGCTCGGGCTGCTGATGGCCGATCCGCCGGCGTCGTACGCCGAGATTTCCGACCAGCTCGGGCTGCCGGTGGGCAGCATCGGCCCGACGCGCGGCCGATGCCTGGCGCGGCTACGGGTGCTGCTGCAGGCGTCCTGAGCCACGGTTGTGCACGTTGCCGGTCGGCGCAGGGTGACGATCAGGGCCGGGGTGGCGGCACCGCCTGTTACGCGTGGAATTCGTTCTGGGCGGCGGCCAGGCCCTTGGCGAGCAGGGTCTCCACCGCGTCCGCGGCCCGGGTGATGAGGAACGGCAGTTCCTTCCGCTCCTCGGGCCGGAAGTCCCGGAGCACGAAGGCGGCCGGGTCCATCCGTCCTGGCGGGCGGCCGATCCCTACCCTCACCCGGTAGTAGTCGCGGCTGCCCAGCGCGGAGGTGACCGAGCGGAGGCCGTTATGCCCGTTGTCGCCGCCGCCGAGCTTGAGCCTGACCGTGCCGAACGGAAGGTCCAGCTCATCGTGGATGACCACGATCTGCCCGGGGTCCAGGTGGTAGTAGCCGCGGAACCCGGCGACGGGACCGCCGGACTCGTTCATGTAGGTGAGCGGCTTGATCACGGTGACCGGCAGCCCGGCGAGCCGCCCGTCCACCGCGACGGCCCGGTACCGGGCCGGGCGGAACTTGCCG
Organism: uncultured Actinomycetes bacterium; assembly: GCA_963829725.1. GTDB lineage: Bacteria > Actinomycetota > Actinomycetes > Streptosporangiales > Streptosporangiaceae > RYN-230. The sequence continues at coordinate 93,494 of CAWHJW010000015.1, forward strand.
CCGATCCGGTCCGCGAGCTCATCCGCGACCATGAACCCGGCGTTGTGCCGGTGGCCGGCGTACTGCGGTCCGGGATTGCCCAGCCCAGCGATCAGCCAGCGGTCCTCAGCCATGGCGTCCTCGCCTCCGGCCGCCCGTCCCCGGCGGAGCACCGGCCACCGCATCGTGCCCGCCGGGAGCGGCAGCCCCGGCTACTCCCGGCCCGAGCCTGCGGGCTCGCCTTCAGGCTCGCCGCCCTCACCCTCGGGAACCGGGGCCGGCTCGGCCGGTGCCGCGGCCGCCTCGGGCACGCCGATCTCCGCCTCCATCTGCTCGGCGGTGGGCGCCGCGATCACGTGCAGGACCAGGGCCTCGGGCTCCACGGCCAGCGACGAGCCGGACGGCAGCTTCAGGTCGCCCGCGTGCACCGCGGTACCGACCCGCATGTCCTCCACGTCGACCTCGATGGCGGCGGGGATGTGCGTGGCCTCGGCCTCGATGGAGATCTGCACCAGCTGCTGGTCGAGCAGCCCGCCGGAGTAGACCTCACCGGTGACCTGGATCGGGATGTCCACGGTCACCTTCTCGCCGCGGCGGACCATCACCAGGTCCACGTGCTCGACGGTGCCCCGGATCGGGTCCCGCTGCACCGCCTTCGGCAGCACCAGCTGGTTGCCGCCGGGCAGCCCGTCCAGCCGGATCAGCACGTTGGCGGTCTTCAGGGCCATCATCACGTCATGGCCGGGCAGGGTGATGTGCCGGGTGTCCGTGCCATGGCCGTACACCACGGCAGGTACCCGGTTGGCCCGGCGCTCACGGCGGGCCGGGCCCTTGCCGAACTCGGTGCGCGGCTCTGCCGCGATGCGGACCTCGGGCACGGTACTTGCTCCTTACACGGCAGCGTGATTGCTGGTGCGGCGTCTGGCCGGATGGCTACCCGGGTAGCGGGCCGCACCTAAGCCGACAGGCACGCCGAATACAGCGTGCCTGTCGGAGTCTAGCTCAGGATGAGGGGTCCGCTGTCCGATGCGGCAGCGGCCGCCCTGGCTAGCTCTCGGTCTCGTGCGTCATCGCCGGCTCGGACTCGTGCGTCATCGCCGGCTCGGACTCGTGCGTCATGGCCGGGCTCGGCCTCGTGCGTCATCGCGGGCTCGGACTCGTGCGTCATCGCCGGCTCGGACTCGTGCGTCATCGCGGGCTCGGACTCGTGCGTCATCGCGGGCTCGGACTCGTGCGTCATGGCCGGCTGGTCCCCTGTGTTGCTCGGATTCCCCATAATCGTTGCCCTCTCCTGTTCCTGACCCCCGTGAGCCAGGAAGAAAGACAGCCAATAGGACTGGGCAGCAGAGTACCGGTAAGGCCCGCATTATCCTGGCCATTTAATAGCCAATTAGGTCTTAGATCACTCACTCTGCGGATAGGCAGGAGTACCCCTACGTCGGGCACGGCCGGGCCGCGGCCCGCGCGGCCGGAGACTCCCGGTCAGACGGCAAGCTCGGGGAACTGAGCCCGGACCACCGCCGCCTGCGACCCATCGCCGAGGTCCTCCAGGATCTCCAGCGCCCGCGCCAGGCAGTCCTGGGCCTCCGCCCGCTGGCCGTTGGCCAGGTGAGCCCGCACCAAATCGCGGAGCGTCTGCGCCTCGTCGAGCCGGTCACCGGAGGCATGGCGGAGATCCAGCGCACGCTCCATGACCCGGACCGCAGCGGCCGCCCGGCCCAGCGCGAGGTAAGCCTGGCCGAGATTGTTCAGCGCGTACCCCTCGCCGCGGACCTCCTCGATCCGCCGGAAGATCTCACGGGCCTGCTCGAGGCTCGGCACGGCCTCGGTGATCCGGCCCAGGGCCAGATAGGCCTCGCCGAGATTGTTGAGGACCACGCCCTCGCTGTACGGGCTGGCTGCCTGCCGCTGGATTTCCAGGGCTCTCTTGAGCAGGCCCAGCGCCTCGTCATACCGTTCCAGCCGCAGGTAGGCGTCGGCCAGGTTCGTCGCGGTCTGCGCCTCCCCGGGGAGGTCCCCGATTTCGCAGCGGATCACCAGGGCCTGCTCGAAGTAGCCGGCCGCCTCAGCCATGCGCCGGCGGGCAAAGGCCATGCCGAGGTTATTCAGCACCAGCGCCTCGCCGCTCCTGTCGCCCAGCCGGCGGACACTGGACAAGCCGATCTGGTGGGTATCGACCCAGTCCGCCCAGTAGGTACGGCGGTTGAAGAAGCCGAACGCGGCCACCGGCAACTGCCACGCCAGCACGTCCAGGCCGGCCGCGGCCGCCTGCCGGGTGGCGGCGACCAGATTCGCCCGTTCCACCTCACACCAGTTCAGCGCGTCATGGGCCGAGGCGAAGCTGAGCGGGGCCAGATCTGGCTCATCAGCTCGGAGCGTGACGTGGTACCGATGCGGTGACACCAGGTCCGCGACGGCGTCCATGGTTCCCAGGTACCAGGTGAGCACCCGCCGGGTCGCTTCGTCCCTGGTGCCCTTCGTCTCTTCCGCATCCGCCCGCCCCGCCGCGTAGGCCCGCAGCAGGTCATGGAACCGGTAGCGGTCGGGCGCGGGGGATTGCAGCAGCTGCGCGTCGACCAGCACCTCCAGGGCGTCCGCCACGGCGTCATCCGGCTGCCCGATGAGGGCGGCCGCCGCGGGCAGCCCGATGGAGGGCCCATGCCACAGGCCGAGCAGCCGGAACGCGTGCGCCGGATTCACCCCGTCCGGCCCCGCCGGGCCCGGCAGGCTGGCGAAGCTGACCTCGAAGCAGGCCCGCACGGCCAGGTCGCCGGTCTTCAGCTCATCCAGCCGCCGGCGCTCATCGGACAGCCGCCGGGCCAGATTGCGGACACTCCAGCCGCTCCGGGCGGCGAGCCGGGCCCCGGCGATCCTGATGGCCAGCGGCAGGCCGGCGCAGGCGGCCAGCACCTCCCCCGTGGCCCCGGGCTCGGCATCGGCGCGGCTGGGGCCGATGATCCCGGCGAACATGTCCCGGGCTTCGCCCGGCTCGAGCACGTCCAGGTCGACGAACCGGCTGCCGGCCAGGTCCGGCATCCGGTTGCGGGTCGTCACCAGCACCGCGCACGAAGCCGATCCCGGCAGCAGTGGCCGGACGTGGGCGGCATCCCGGGCGTCGTCGAGAACGATAAGCATCTTGCGGTCGGTGAGCCAGCTCCGGTACTGCGCGGCGCGTTCCTCCGGGTCGGCCGGGATGCGAGCCGGATCCATCCCCAGGTCGCGCAGGAACCGGGCCAGCACGTCGGCGGCCGAGGCCCGGCGGGACGCGCCCTGCAGGTTGGCGTACAGCTGGCCATCCGGGTATTGCGGGCGCAGCAGGTGCGCCGCGTGCACCGCGAGCGTGGTCTTGCCCAGCCCGCCGGCCCCGATCACGGCCGCCACCACCACCGCGCCCGGGCTGTCCGGCCGGCCCGGGCCCGACAGCAGGTCACGCAGGGCGTGCAGGTGGCCGGCCCGGCCGGTGAAGTCGGGGATGTCCGCCGGGAGCTGGGCCAGCTGCGGCAGCACCCCGGGGCCGGGCCGGGCCGGGCCGGCGTCCGCGGGGGGCGGCGAGGGAGCCTGCGCCGCGGGGTGTGCCCCGTGGTCCCCCCGGTCCCGCCGGTCCCCGCCGGACCGGCGGTCGTGGCCGGCCGGGCCGGCGTGACCAGCGCCCCGGCCGTCGGGCCGGGGTAACGGGAGCCGGCCGCACCATCCGTTATGAAGGGCGGGGGGCCGGTACCCGCATCGGCCTGCAGTATTTGCTCATGCAGCCCGCGCAGCTCGGCGCCGGGATCGACGCCGAGCTCATCCGCGATCAGCTCGCGGGCCTGCGCATAGGCTTCCAGGGCCTCCGCCTGCCGGCCCGAGGTGTAGAGGGCCTGCATGAGCAGCCGCCACAGCTCCTCCCGGATCGGGTAATCGGTGAGCAGCCTGCGCAGCTCGGGCACCACCTGGGCATGCCGGCCGCAGCCGAGGTCGGCCTGGATGCGCAGTTCGAGCGCTTCCACCAGGCACTCTTCCAGGCGGCTCGCCTCGGCGCTGACCAGCGGTGACGAGGACGGCACATCGGCCAGCGCCCGGGTGCCCTGCCACAGGCCCTCGGCCTCGCTGAGCAGATCCGCGGCCCGTGCGGCGTCCTGATCGGCCAGTGCGTTCCGGCCCTCGTGCACCAGGGCGGCGAACCGCTGCGCATCGATGTCCTCCGGCGCGGCGAGCAGCTGGTAACCAGGCGAGCGGGTTACCAGCAACTGCTGGCCGTCTCCGCCAAGCTGCTTGCGCAGCCGGTGCACGTACACGCTGATCAAGTTGGTCGCTGTGGCGGGCGGGCTGGACGGCCACACCTCTTCGATCAGCCGGGAAGTGGAGACCAGCTGGCCCCGGTTCAGCAGCAGCACCGCCAGCACCGTGCGCCACTTCGATGCGCTGATGCCTTCCCATTCCCCGTCCACCTGGACTTCGAGCGGCCCAAGCATCCGAAACAGCATCGATCGCGCCCCGATCAACTGCGGCGGCCTGCCCCCAGGCACTTGAACGGAAACAGCGCCTACCGCTTTCAATCATGCACCAGTCAGTGCGTGATGTGCGGGTTCCGGCCAAGGGTAGCGGCGGGCAACCCGGTCCCCGGCGGCTCAATCACGGATCAATCGTGACGCAAGAGCCCCCTGCCATTGTCTTATCAGGCGCCGGCGATGAAGACCGAATCGCCGGCAGGGGAAGCCAGAGCGGGGGACAGGCCGGGATCGCTGCGGACGGCCATGCGGGGGCGCAGTCCGCACCATCACCTGGTCAGGGCCGGGATCGCGTGCCCCGGTCCTGACCAGGGACCCGACCTGATGAAGCGGGGGGAAAAGGCCCGCGCCGCCATGCGGCGCGCCTGGGCGGTGGCCGCCGTCTTCGTCGCTTGCGGGGGCGAAGACAGCGGTCACCTTAGATCGCCAGACGCCGCGGGCCGGTGCCGGGCCCGGGGGACGGCCCGGGCCGGCCTGCGGCCCGCGGCGGCCGCCAGGGGGTCGCCCGGGTCAGCTCTGGCCGTCGAAGAGGCTGGTCACCGAGCCGTCGCTGAACACCTCGGTGATCGCCCGGGCGATCAGCGGGGCGATGGACAGCACGGTGAGCTTGTCGAACCGGCTGTCGGCCGCGATCGGCAGCGTGTTGGTGACAATAACCTCACTAACCCGGGAGTTCTTGAGGCCGTCCATCGCGCCGCCGGACAGTACCCCGTGCGTGGCGGTCACGATCACCTTCGCGGCCCCCTGCTCGAACAGCGCCTCGGCGGCCTTGATGATGGTGGCGCCGGTGTCGATCATGTCGTCCACCACGATGCAGGTCCGGCCCGCCACCTGCCCGACCACCTCGAACACGGCCACCTTGTTGGCGACGTCGGGATCGCGCCGCTTGTGGATGATGGCCAGCGGGCAGTCCAGCCGGTCAGTCCACCGCTCACAGACCCGGACCCGGCCGGCGTCCGGCGCGACCACGGTGACCTGGGAGACGTCCAGGTTGCGCTCGATGTAGGAGGCCAGCGTGGGCAGCGCGAACAGGTGGTCCACCGGCCCGTCGAAGAACCCCTGGATCTGGGCGGTGTGCAGGTCCACGGCCATGATCCGGTCCGCCCCGGCGGTCAGGAACAGGTCAGCCATCAGCCGCGCCGAGATCGGCTCCCGGCCACGGCTCTTCTTGTCCTGGCGGGCGTAACCGAAGAACGGCGCGACCACGGTGATCCGCTTGGCGGATGCCCGCTTCAGTGCGTCCACCATGATCAGCTGTTCCATGATCCACTGATTGATGGGCGCGGTGTGGCTCTGCACCACGAACGCGTCGCTGCCCCGGACAGACTCCAGGAAGCGGACGAAGATCTCGCCGTTGGCGAAGTCGAAGAGACGGGCCGGAGTGGGGTCGATGCCGAGGCACCCCGCGATCTCACTGGTCAGTTCTGGGTGGGCCCGGCCGGAGAAGAGCATCAGCTTCTTCTCGCCGGTCGCGGTGATGCCGGTCACGCGTCCTGAGCTCCCTCATTCGTTGCGGCGCCCGGTCGGCTGGCCACCGGGTCGCCAGGGCTGACCCTGGTGCCCGGGGGGAGGTAGGCGAACGGTCCCACCACGGCGCCGGGGCCGATCTCAGCCTGCCGGCATACCGCCTGGGTGATCGTCGCGCCCTCACCGACCGTCGTATCGCGGAGCAGGCAACCGGGTCCGACCCGGGCTCCCGCCGCGATCATGGTGCTGCCCTCGAGCTGGGTGCCCGGGCCGATCTCGACGTCCCGGCCGAGAATCACCCCGGTGTCGATCCAGGTCGTCGCCGGATCGACGATCGTCACCCCAGCACGCATCCAGGTGCCGAGCAGCCGTGCGTTCAATATCTGCCGCGCCCGCGCGAGTTGCGCGCGGTCGTTCACCCCAAGGACTTCATCAGGATCTTCCAGCGTAACGGACGCGACCACGTGACCCTCGGCGCGCAGGATGGCGATGACGTCGGTGAGATATTCCTCACCCTTCGCGTTGTCGGTGGGCACCCGCTTGACCGCGTCCCCGAGCAGGTGGGCCTCGAAGGCGTAGACGCCGGAGTTGATCTCGTTCACGGCACGCTGCTCCGGGGTGGCGTCCGCCTCCTCGACGATCTTCGTGAACCCGCCGTCGGCGTCCCGGATGATCCGGCCGTAGCCGTGCGGGTTAGCCACCCGCGCGGTGAGCACGGTGGCCGCCGCCTCCCGCGCCTGGTGCTCGGCGACCAGCGCGGACAGCGTCGCGCCGCGCAGCAGCGGGGTGTCCGCGCAGGCGACCAGGATCGTGCCGTGGTCCAGGCCGACTTCCTCGATCACGGTGCGGACCGCGTGGCCGGTCCCGCCCTGGCGGTGCTGCACCACCGGCTGCACGTCGGGAGCCTGCTTGCTCAGGTACTTGGTGACCTCCCGGCGGCGGTGCCCGACCACCACGATGAGCCGGACCGGGTCCGGCTGGCGCGCGGTGGCCAGCACATGCCCGAGCAGGGTGTCACCGCAGATCCGGTGCAGCACCTTGGGGGTGTCGGAATTCATCCGCGTGCCCTCGCCTGCAGCGAGGACGATGACCGCAGCCGGACGGCTCACACTCACGTTGTGATGCTCCTCGGTTGCTCCCCGGATGCCGGGGATCACACTCCCCGGCCGCGCCGCCAGCACACGCGCTGATCCGCTGGGCCCCGCCCAGTCCCTCAGTTCACGCGCCCGACTCTCGCAGGATACCGTCCGGCCAGCCGGCGGGCCGCCGGTTGGGCCCGGTAAACCGCCTGATCAGCGGAGTGTAGCGAGGTTCACACGGGTAGCCAGGCGCGGCGCGCGGGCGCGGCGCGGGCCGTCGCCAGATCGCCGGCGATGGCGGTGCCGTCCGCTTTGTCGGTGCCCCCTCATAGCATTCGAATATGAATTCGGCTGAACGTCCCCCTCGGAGCACAGTCTTACCCCCGGTCCCGGGCGGGCCCCGGGAGTCCTTCGACCGGCTGCGCCAGCAGGCGATCGCCCTCCGCCGGGCGGGCCGGTCCCGCCGCGAGATCAAGGACCTCTTGCGCATCACCAGCAACGAGACGCTGAACGAGGCACTCCGCGGCGAGCCGCCGCCCGAGTGGACCCGCCGCCCCCGCGCCAAGGACGACCTGCACGCCCGGGCCCGCGAACTCCGCGAGCAGGGCCTCGACTACCAGGAGATCGCCGGGGCGTTAGGCGTCTCCAAGAGCTCCGTCTCCTTGTGGGTCCGGGACATGCCGCGTCCTGAGCGGCTCAGCTACGAAGAGTGCCGTAAGCGGTGCGCTGAGGGGTCCCGGTTGTACTGGGAGGCCGAACGGCCCGCTCGCGAGGCCCGGCGGGAGAAGGTCCGAGCCGCGGCGGCCGGTGAGATCGGGTTGCTGTCCACGCGAGAGATCCTCATCGCCGGGGCGATCGCCTACTGGTGCGAGGGCGGCAAGAGCAAGCCGTACCACCTCGCCGAACGAGTGATCTTTTCGAACACCGACCTCGGGTTGATCGGGTTGTTTCTGCACTTCCTCGCCGAGGCTGGAGTCGCCTCGGCTCAGCTACGCTTTCGCGTTTACATCCACGAATCTGCGGATGTAGCTGCGGCCGAGCGATTCTGGCTGAATGTCACCGGCGCCGAACCGGCGCAGTTTTACCGAGCGACACTTAAGAGGCATAACCCGCGCACAGTCCGTAAGAACGTAGGCACCGACTATCACGGATGTCTCCGCATCGAAGTAATGCAGAGCGCGGACCTCTACCGGCGGATCGAGGGCTGGGCCCGGGCGGTCATGGGCATCGCCTCATGAGCCTCATTCAGTGGATGCCCTCAGCGTGGAGGACTCGCATCATCTGAGTGGCTTCCAAACTCTCTACGCGGTGCGGCTCCCGGGGGAGGATTCGAACCTCCGTTGACGGGACCAAAACCCGCAGTCATGCCGCTAGACCACCCGGGAAGGAATCCGCACGGTCACTGTACCGGGGACCAGGCCGGTCCGGGTGCCGGGCGCTGCTGATGGCTGGGAGAGACAGCCCCGGCCTGGAGCGCCGGGTGACGCCATCCGCTCTCGGCCACATGCACCTCCCGCCACATTCCGTCTCGCTTTCTGAGACCCCGTAGCGGCTACAGACAGCTACCAGGGCCTTCATTAGGTGAAATCTTTGGCGGGGATTGCACAACTTACGGGATCGTAGGTTACGGTGACGTAAGCGTCATGACTTCCGCGAAGCTGGGTAGCTGGGCGGGAAACCGACGTGCGGCCCCTACCCCCAAGGCCCCGAGAGCAGAGCGAGGTTCAGCATGACTGCCTCCCCCGAGACCGTCCCGGACCGGACCACCCCCGCTGCGGCCTCCACAGTCACCCGGCGCACGCCCCTGCCGGAGATAGAAGCCGAGCCGAGCCGCCCGCTGGACCACTTCCTGGTCGGCCTGTTCGTCATCGTCCCGCTGCTCGCGGTGCTCGCCGCGATCCCGCTGGCCGCGACCCTGGGCTGGCTCGGCTGGCACGACGTGGTCATCGCGCTGGTCTTCTACGTGATCTCCGGGATGGGGATCAGCATGGGCTTCCACCGTTACTTCACCCACTCATCGTTCAAGGCGAACCGGGGCTGAAGATCGCGCTGGCCATCGCGGGCAGCCTGGCCATCGAGGGGCCGGTGCTGGTCTGGGTGGCGGACCACCGCAGGCACCACAAGTACAGCGACAAGGAAGGCGACCCGCACTCGCCATGGCGGTTCGGCACGGACTGGAAGGCGCTCACCAAGGGCTTCGGGTACGCGCACGTCGGCTGGCTGTTCAACCCGAACCGGACGTCGCAGGCCAAGTTCTGCCCGGACCTGCTGGCCGACAAGGATGTCAGCCGCGTCTCGCGGTGGTTCCCCGGCCTGGTCGCCGTCTCGCTGCTCGCCCCCGCCCTGATCGGCGGCCTGTGGTCGATGTCCATCGCCGGCGCGCTCACCGCGTTCTTCTGGGCCAGCCTGGTCCGGATCTGCCTGCTGCACCACGTGACCTGGTCGATCAACTCGGTCTGCCACACGTTCGGCAATGAGGACTTCGAGGTGCGGGACAAGTCGCGCAACGTGGCCTGGCTGGCCATCCCGTCCTTCGGCGAGTCCTGGCACAACCTGCACCACTCCGACCCGACCTGCGCCCGGCACGGCGCGCTCAAGGGCCAGATCGACACCAGCGCGCGGGTCATCGCGTGGGCGGAACGGCTCGGCTGGGCCTGGGATGTCCGCTGGCCGGACGGGGACCGGCTGTCGGCCCGGCTGACCGGGGTGCGCGGCCAGGTCCTCGGCTCGATGACCGACCGGAACGTGTCCAGGCCCGCCAGCCGCGACGAAGCCGCGGCCCCCGGCACCGATCAGCCGGTCAACTCAGGTGACCAGCGCGCTGCCTAATGGCCATGATGGGCGGGTGACCACTTCGGATTCTGGGCCCCAACAGCGCAGGCGGATGACTGGGAAGGAACGTCGCGAGCAACTGCTGGACGTCGGCCGCCGGCTGTTCGCCGAGCGCGGTTTCGAAGGCACCTCCATCGAGGAGATCGCGGCGCAGGCCGGGGTGTCAAAGCCGGTGGTCTACGAGCACTTCGGCGGCAAGGAAGGGCTGTACGCGGTCGTGGTGGACCGCGAGGTGGAACGGTTGCTGACCATGGCCACCCAGATCCTGGGCGGCGCGCACACCCGGGAGAAGTTCGAGGCCGCCGCGGTGGTCCTGCTCAAGTACATCGAGGAGGACTCGGACGGATTCCGGATCCTGGTCCGGGACTCGCACCCGGCCTCCGGGGCGGGCACCTTCGGCAGCCTGATCAGCGACATCGCCAGCCAGGTGGAGTACATCCTGAGCGACTTCTTCGCCGCCCGCGGCTACGACCGCGCACTGGTCCCGATGTACGCGCAGATGCTGGTCGGGATGGTGGCGATGACCGGGCAGTGGTGGCTGGACGCCCGCCGGCCCCGGCGCGACGAGGTCGCCGCGCACCTGATCAACCTGGCCTGGAACGGGCTGTCCCACCTGGAGACCGACCCCCGGATCTCCCCGGAGGTAGCCCGCCGCGCCCGCCAGTGAGTGCCGCGCGTGCGCGCCGGGCTCACTGGCGGCGGGCCACGACGAAGACCCGCCGGAACGGCAGCACCGTCCCGTACGGTGCCGGCGGGTAGGCCGCCCGGATCCGCTCGGCGTACTCGGCGGTGAACTCGGCCGCCTCCGCCTCGGGCAGGGCGGCGAGCACCGGGCGCAGCCCGCTGCCCCGGTACCACTCCAGCACCGCGTCCTCGCCCTGCAGCACGTGCAGGTAGGTGGTCTCCCAGGCATCGACCTCGCAGCCCGCCGAGGTGAGCAGGTCCAGGTACGCACCGGGGCCGGAGGCCTGCCGGTTCAACTGCACGCCGCGCAGCCGGGGCGCCCAGCGTGGCGAGCAGGCCAGATCGCGCATGATGGTGTGGCTGGGCTGGTCGAAGTTCCCGGGTACCTGGAAAGCCAGCCAGCCGCCGGGCGCCAGCCAGCCCGCCCACGAGGTCAGCAGGGTGAGGTGGCCGGGAAGCCACTGCAGCACCGCGTTGCAGGTGAACACGTCGACCTGCCGCCTGGCCCGCCAGTCCCGGATGTCGGCCAGGGCGAACGCGAGCCGGGCGGCCTCGCCCCGGCCCCGCCCGGCTTCCGCCCGGGCCGCCTCGATCATTTCCGGGGAGTTGTCCACCCCCAGCACGTGCGCCCCCGGCCAGCGCGCGGCCAGCAGGGCGGTGAGGTTGCCCGGCCCGCAGCCGAGGTCCACGACAAACCCGGGGTTCTCGGCCTGCACCCGGGTGAGCAGGTCGAAGAACGGCCTCGCCCGCTCACTGCCGAACCGCAGGTAAGTGGCCGGATCCCACATCCTGGTCCCTCCATTTCTCTCGACGTCAAGATACACGCCCTGGGCGCCGTGCCGCGGCGACACTCTTGATGTCAAGAGATATGCTGCGCGCATGGACGAGCAGCGCCCCGGGCCAGGCCAGACGGCGGCGGCCCGCGACGAGGTGGACGACCTGGTCGCCGCCTGGCGCGCCGAACGCCCGGACCTGGATGTGGAGCCGCTCCAGGTGCTCAGCCGGGTATCCCGGCTGGCCCGGCACCTGGACCTGGCCCGGCGCACCGCCTTCGCCGGGCATGGCCTGGAGACCTGGGAGTTCGACGTGCTGTCCGCGCTGCGCCGCCAGGGACCGCCGTACCAGCTGACGCCGGGGGCGCTGCTGCGCGCCACCCTGGTTACCTCCGGCACCATGACCAACCGGGTGGACCGGCTGGCCGAGGCCGGCCTGGTCCGCCGTGAGCCCGACCCGCAGGACCGCCGCGGGGTGCTGGTCACGCTCACCGACCCAGGCCGGGCGCGGGTGGACGCCGCGCTCGCCAACCTCGTCAAGAGCGAGCACGCCCTGCTTAACGGCCTCTCGGTGGCCGATCGCCGTACCCTGGCCAGCCTGCTCCGGGTGCTGCTCGCCCCACTCGACGCTTAGCCCGCCCGGCCGCTCATGATCGTGGTGCTTTTTGTGCCGCGGGTGACGCAAAAAGCACCACGATCACGCTTCACCCGCCTCGGCGGCTTCCAGCCACTGCTCTTCGAGCCGGTCCTTCTCCTGCTGGACGCCGCGCAGCTCGGCACCGAGCTCGGTGAGCCGGACGTAGTCGGCGGCGTGCTCGGCCAGCGCGGCGTGCAGCTCTTCCTCCCGGCCGGCCAGCCGGGAGATCTGGCGTTCCAGCCGCTGCATCTCCTTGCGCGCCGTCCGCTGCGCCGCCGCGGACGGCGGCCCCCCGTTCCCGGGCTGGCCGGAGTCGCCGTCACGGGAGCCGGGGCCGGGCGTCACGCTGGCCGCCGCCGGCCCGGCCGCGGGCAGCGCCGCGCGTCGCCGGTCCAGGTACTCCTCGACCCCGCCGGGGAGGAAGGCCAGGCTGCCGTCGCCGAGCAGGGCGAGCACGTGGTCGGTGACCCGCTCCAGGAAATACCGGTCGTGGCTGACCAGGATGAGCGACCCGGGCCAGCCGTCGAGCAGGTCCTCCAGCTCGGTGAGCGTGTCCACGTCGAGGTCGTTCGTGGGCTCGTCGAGCAACAGCACGTTCGGTTCGGCCAGCAGGATGCGCAGCAGCTGCAGGCGGCGCCGCTCACCGCCGGACAGCTCGCCGGCCGGGGTCCACTGGGTGTCGCCGCGCAGCCCGAGGCTGTCCAGCAGCTGGCCGGCCGCGGCGGCGCCCTGGGCCGAGTCCAGGGTGCCCCGGATCTCGGTGACCGCCTCGCGCGGGGTGAGCGCGGGATCGAGCCCGGCGTCGCTCTGCCGGAGGTAGCCGAGCCGGACCGTCTGGCCCCGGGTGATCCGCCCGGTCACGGTGAGCGCGGCGGCGGCACCGCCCGCCGGGTCCTCCGCGTCACCGCCCGCCGGGTCCTCCGCGTCACCGCCCGCCGGGTCCTCCGCGTCACCCCTCGGCGGCTGCTCCGCGCCAGCGGCCAGCACGTCCGCCGCGTCCCCGGCCAGCACGGTCAGCAGCGTGCTTTTGCCGCTGCCGTTCGGCCCGACCAGGCCGACCCGCTCACCCGGCGCCAGCTGCCAGGTCACGTCGTCCAGCAGGATCCGGGCCCCGGCGCTCTGCTGGCCCGGGGGAACGCCCCCCCGGAACCCCCCGGTACGTCCGCTCGGCGGCGACACCCCGCCGGGGTGCCCCCCCTCGCCGACGGTGACCGTGAGGTCGGCGGCGTCGATGACGGTCTTGCCCAGCCGGGCCGTGGCCAGCCGGGTCAGTTCCACGCCGTCCCGGGGCGGCGGTTCCCCGGCGATGAGCGCATTGGCCGCCTCGATCCGGAACCGGGGCTTGCTGGTCCGGGCGGGCGGCCCGCGGCGCAGCCAGGCCAGTTCCTTGCGCAGCAGGTTGCGCCGCCGCCGCTCGGTGGCCTCGCTGATCCTGACCCGCTCGGCCCGGGCCAGCACGTATGCGGCGTAGCCACCCTCGTAGGCGTGCACCCGGCCGTCGGCCAGCTCCCAGGTCCGGTTGCACACGGCGTCCAGGAACCAGCGGTCGTGCGTCACCGCGACCAGGGCCTCGGGGCGCCCGGCCAGGTGCCGGGCCAGCCAGTCGATCGCGTCGGTGTCCAGGTGGTTGGTGGGCTCATCGAGCAGCAGCAGGTCATGCTCCCCGGTCAGCACGGCGGCCAGCGCCACCCGGCGGGACTCGCCGCCGGACAACCGGGCGGCCGGGGCACCCAGGTCGATCCCGGCCAGCAGCACGCCGAGGATTGACCTGGTCTGCGGATTCGCCGCCCAGGCGTGCTCGGGCAGGTCACCGACCACGACGCTGGCCACCGTCCCGGTCAGTTCGCTGCGCTGGGCCAGGACCCCGGTCCGCAGGCCGCGGGACCGGGTGGCCCGGCCGCCGTCCAGCTCCTCCGCCCCGGCCAGGACGGCGAGCAGGGTGCTCTTGCCGGCGCCGTTGCGCCCCACGACACCGATCCGGTCCCCGTCCGCGACGCCGGCGGATACCTCATCCAGCAGCAGCCGCTGACCGTACCCCTTGACGGCCCGCTCCAGGCTGACCAGGTTCACCGCGCCCCGCCGTGCTGCTGCGGCCACGCGGTGCGGGGCTGGCTGATAACGGTGGCGCCGGGCGCCGGGCCGGTCACGCTGACCACCGAGCGGCACACGCCTTCCCCGGTCAGGGCCACCGCCAGGTCCCGGGCGTGCGCGCCGTTCCGGGCCAGGTACGCGCAGGTCGGCCCGGACCCGGACACGATGGCCCCCAGCGCCCCGTGCTCCCGGCCGGCCGCCAGCGCCTGCCGCAGCCGGGGCAGCAGCGAGATCGCGGCGGGCTGCAGGTCGTTGCTGAGCAGCGGGCCCACCGCCGCCGGGTCCCCCGACCGCAGCGCGGCCAGCAAGGCCGTACTCAGTACTGGCCCGGGGGGGCGATCCCGCGGAACCCGCCGCGAATCGCTGGCCGCGTAGACGTCGGGGGTGGACAGCTGCTCGGCGGCGAACGCAAGCACCCAGTGGTAGGTGCCCGAGGTCAGGGCCGGCGTGACCTGCTCGCCCCGGCCCAGCCCGACGGCGGTCCCGCCGTACAGGGCGAAGGCCACGTCGCTGCCGATCCGCCCGGCCACCTCGGCCAGCTCGTGCTGGCTCAGCCCGGCGCCCCACAGCTCGTTGCAGGCGACCAGGGCGCCGGCCGCGTCGGCACTCCCGCCGGCCAGCCCGGCCGCGACCGGGATCCGCTTCCTGATCTCGATCGCCACTCCGGGCGAGTCCCGCAGCCCGGGACCGACGGCGTCGGCCAGCGCGGTGACGGCCCGGGCGGCCAGGTTGCCGGAGTCCAGCGGCACGCTGCTGGCGCCCTCCCCGGTGACCACGACGCTGTCCCGCTCCGCGGGCGCGACGGTGACCTCGTCGAACAGCGCCAGGGCATGGAACACGGTCACCAGGTCGTGGTAGCCATCGCCGCGCAGCGGCCCCACCGCGAGCTGGAGATTTACCTTCGCGGGCACCCGCGCAGTCACAGCGGTCACGATTCCCCGATCGTAGCGGCCGCCGCGATCCGGGCGAACTCGGCAACGTCCAGCGACTCACCGCGGGCCTGCGGGTCCACCCCGGCCGCGCGCAGCACCCGCTCCGCCCGGGCCGCCGACCCGGCCCAGCCGGCCAGCGCGGCCCGGAGCGTCTTGCGCCGTTGCGCGAAGGCCGCGTCCACGACGGCGAACACCTCGTCCCGGGATGCCCCGGCCACCGCCGGGGCTTCCCGCCGGGTGAACGCGACCAGCCCGGAGTCCACGTTCGGCACCGGCCAGAACACGGTGCGCGGCACCGGGCCGGCCCGCCGCGCCTGCGCGTACCAGGCCAGCTTGACCGAGGGCACGCCGTACACCCGGCTGCCCGGCGGCGCGGTCATCCGGTCCGCCACCTCCGCCTGGACCATGACCAGGCCGCGGCGCAGCGACGGGACCGACGCCAGGAGGTGCAGCACCACCGGGACCGCGACGTTGTAGGGCAGGTTGGCCACGAGCGCCGTCGGCGCGTCAGGCGGCACGCTGGTGATCCGGGCGGCGTCGGCCGTGACCACGACGAGGCGTTCAGCCAGCGGAGCGGCATGACGGGCGATAGTCAGCGGAAGCTCGGCGGCCAGCACGGGGTCCACCTCCACCGCCGTGACCTGGCGGGCGGCCGGCAGCAGGGCCAGGGTGAGCGAGCCGAAACCGGGCCCGACCTCCAGCACCACGTCCTCGGGGGCCAGGCCGGCCAGCGCCACGATGCGCCGGACCGTGCCGGGATCGGTGACGAAGTTCTGCCCCAGCCGCTTGGACGGCCGCACCCCCAGCCGGGCCGCCAGGGCCCTGATCTCGGCCGGCCCGAGCAGGCCACTCGCCGGCGAGGCGGGGCTCGCCGAAGGCGCGTCCCTCCGAGCCGGCGAATCGCGGGGGGTTCCGGGGGGTTGTTGCCGCGGGGTGAAATCGCGGGGGGTTCCGGGGGGTTGTTGCCGCGGGGTGAAATCGCGGGGGGTTCCGGGGGTCGCCCCCCCGGGCTAGCACTGCCTACCACGGGCCGAAGACGCGCTGGCCGGTCGCCCCGATGATGGCGCACAGTTCCGCCACGTCCAGTTGCTTGATCGCCGCCAGGGCGCGGAGCGTGTGCGCCACCTGGGCCGGCGCGTTCGACTTGCCCCGGTTCGGCACCGGGGTCAGGAACGGGGCGTCGGTCTCGGCCAGCAGCTGCCCGGGCGGCGTTACCGCGGCCGCCTCGCGTAGCTGCCGGGCGTTTGCGAACGTCAGGACGCCCGCGAAGCTGAGCAGGTAGCCGGCGTCCGCGCAGCGCTTGGCCATGTCGGCGTCCCCGGAGAAGCAGTGGAAGATCACCCGTTCCGGCGCCCGTTCCTCGGCCAGGATGCGCAGGATGTCCTCGTGCGCGTCCCGGTCGTGGATCATCAGTGGCTTGCCCGCCTGCTTGGCGATCTCGATATGCGCCCGGAACCATTCCTGTTGCACGTCGTGCGGCGCGTCATCCCAGTAGTAGTCCAGCCCGGTCTCGCCGACCGCCCGGACCTGGGGCTGCCGGGCCAGCTCGGCCAGCTCGTCCAGCACGCTGTCCCGGTGCGCTGGCTGCGTTGCGGCCCGGGCCGTCTCGTTCGGGTGGATGGCGACCGCCGCGTACACCGGGTCATGATCGACCGCGCAGGTGACGGCCCAGTAGGACGACGGCAGGTCGGTACCCACCGTGACCACCCGCGAGATGCCGCAGGCCGCGGCGCGCCGCAGCACCTCGGGAACCGGGCCCATGACCAGGTCCAGGTGGCAATGGCTGTCGAACGCGCTGGCCGGCAGCGGCTCCGGGTCGGCCGCGGCCGGGCGGCCGTACTGGTCGAGGGTCCGCGTGCTCACCCGTGCGCCCTGGTCACGGCGGGCCCAGCCGGGCCAGCTCCTCCGCCACGATGGAGGGGTCCAGCTTGGTGAACAGCGGGACGGGCGGCGCCAGCGGGGTTCCCGGCCTGATGGCCTGGGATTCCCAGCGGGCCGCCGCCGTGTCGTAGTCGCCGGTGACGACCGGGTACGAGGGCCCGCCGTCCTCGTCCACCTGGTCGATCCGCGGGGTGCCCGACCACTCTCCCTCGCCGCCGAGCATCCGGTACACCTTCGCCGAGGACTCCGGCAGGAACGGGGTGAGCAGCGTCTTCGCGTCGTCCACCAGTTGCAGCACGACGTGCAGGATGGTGCGCATCCGCTGCGGGTCGGACTCGCGCAGCTTCCACGGCGCCTGGTCGGACATGTACTTGTTGGCCTCGCCCACGCCGCGCATGGCGTCGTTGACCGCCTGCTTGAACCGCGACCGGCTCAGCGCGCCGCCGACCCGGGCGAACGACTCGCGCGAGGTGGCCAGGATCTCGTGGTCGGCGGTGGTCAGCGCGCCCGCCTCGGGGATCGAGCCGATGTTGCGGGCCGCGAACGATACCGACCGGTTGACCAGGTTGCCCCAGGTGGCCACCAGCTCGTCGTTGTTGCGGCGGAGGAACTCGCTCCAGGTGAAGTCGGTGTCCTGGTTCTCCGGGCCGGCCACCGCCACGTAGTAGCGCAGCGCGTCCACGTCGTAGCGCTCCAGGAAGTCACGGACGTAGATCACGACCGCGCGGGAAGAGGAGAACTTGCGCCCCTCCATCGTCAGGTACTCGCTGGAGACCACCTCGGTCGGCACGTTCAGCGCGCCGAGCCGCCCGGGCGTGCCGCCCTTGGCGCCCTGACCCGAGTAGCCGAACAGCATGGCCGGCCAGATCTCGGAGTGGAAGACGATGTTGTCCTTGCCCATGAAGTAGTACGACTCCGCCTCCGGCGACTGCCACCAGGCGCGCCAGGCGTCCGGGTCGCCGGACCGCCGGGCCCACTCCACCGAGGCGGACAGGTAGCCGATGACCGCGTCGAACCACACGTAGATCCGCTTGTCCGGGCGGTCCCGCCAGCCGTCCAGCGGGACCGGGACCCCCCAGTCCAGATCCCGGGTGATGGCCCGCGGCCGCAGCTCGTCCAGCAGGTTCAGGGAGAACTTGAGCACGTTCGGCCGCCACTGGCCGGACTTGCTCTGCAGCCATTTGCCCAGCACCTCGGTGAACGCGGGCAGGTCCAGGAAGTACTGCTCGGTCTCGACGAACTTGGGCACCTCGCCGTTGATCTTCGAGCGGGGACTGATCAGGTCGACCGGGTCGAGCTGGTTACCGCAGTTGTCGCACTGGTCCCCGCGCGCGTGCTCGTACCCGCAGATCGGGCAGGTGCCCTCGATGTAGCGGTCCGGCAGGGTCCGCCCGGTGGACGGGGAGATCGCGCCCAGCGTGGTCTGCGGGAAGATATAGCCGTTGTTGAGCAGGCCGAGGAAGATCTCCTGGGTCACCGCGTAGTGGTTGCGGGTGGTGGTCCTGGTGAACAGGTCGTAGGAGATGCCCAGCGCGCGCAGGTCCTCCGCGATCACCCGGTTGTAGCGGTCGGCGAGCTGGCGGGCGGTGAGCCCCTCGGCATCGGCGGCGACCTGGATCGGCGTGCCGTGCTCGTCGGTGCCGCTGACCATCAGCACCCGGTTCCCCGCCATCCGCTGGTACCGGCTGAACATGTCCGAGGGCAGGCCGAAGCCGGAGACATGGCCGATGTGCCGGGGGCCGTTCGCATAGGGCCAGGCCGGGGCGGTGAGGATATGCCGGGTCGTCGGGGACATGGAGCCCAGCCTAATGGGGACCGGGGGGTGGCCTTCCTAGGTCAGCCCCGGCTGGCCCGGCGGGCCGTGATGAACCGCCTCGTAGACCTCCCGCTTGCGCAGCCCCCAGTCCATGGCGACGGCGGCGATAGCGTCCCGGCGGGTGGCCCCGGCCGCCTCGCGGCGGGCCACCTCGGCCGCCGCCTCGGCGGGACCGCGCCCGCCTGTTCCGCCCGCTCCCGGCTGGGCTCCCCCGACCACCAGGGTGATCTCACCCAGGACCCCGGGCGCGGCCCAGTCCGCCAGCTCGGCGAGGGTGCCGCGGACGATCTCCTCGTGGGTCTTGGTCAGCTCACGGCAGACCACAGCCCGCCGGCCCGCGCCGAACGCCCCGGCCAGTTCCGCCAGGGTGGCCGCGAGCCGCCGCGGGGATTCGTAGAACACCATGGTCCGGGTCTCGGTGGCCAGGCCGGCCAGCCGGCGGGCCCGCTCGCCCTTCCGGCGGGGCGGGAACCCCTCGAAGCAGAACCGGTCCGACGGGAGCCCGGACACGGCCAGCGCGGCCGTCACCGCGGACGGCCCGGGGAGCACGGTCACCGGCAGCCCCGCCTCGGCCGCCGCCGCGACGAGGCGGTAGCCCGGGTCGCTGATGGCCGGCATGCCCGCGTCGCTGACCAGCAGCACGTCCTGGCCGCTCCGCAGCGCGGCGAGCAGCCCGCCTTCCCGGCTGCGCTCCACCGCGTCGTAGTAGGAGATCACCTTGCCGGTGATCTCGGTGCCCAGGCTGGCGGCGAGCCGCCGGACCCGGCGGGTGTCCTCCGCGGCCACCAGCGGGGACGTGGCGAGCGCCGCCGCGAGCCGGGGCGAGGCGTCGCCCGGCCGGCCGATGGGCACGGCGGCCACCGTGAGCGTGCCGCAGTCAGTGGTATTCATGCCGGGACCACGGTATGTCCCGGCCACCGCCCTGCTGCGGCTGGCGCACCGGTACGCTCCGATCTGGTGGATCTGGCGCCCGCCAGGCCGCGCCACCGCCCTACGATGTTGCGATGATGCTCTCCCGGGCGTCGGCCCAGCCGGCCGCCGCTGCCGGCCCGCCGTCCGCGCTGCGTGCCCGGATGGTCCCGGCCATGCCCGGCAGCGCGTTCTGGGCCTGGGCCGGGCCGCTGCTGGTCACCGCGTTCGGCACGTTCCTGCGGTTCAACCGGCTCAGCGTGCCGAACGCCATCATCTTCGACGAGACGTACTACGTGCCGGACGCGCTCGGCATCCTCCGGTTCGGCGTCGAGCACAACTACGTGAGCGCGCGGAACTCGCTGCTCGTCCGTGGAGATTCGCATATTTTCACCACCGGCGGCGAGTTCGTGGTGCACCCGCCGGTGGGCAAGCTGCTCATCGCGTTCGGCGAGTGGACCTTCGGGCTGAACTCGTTCGGCTGGCGGTTCGCCACCGCGCTGATCGGGTCGCTGGCCATCCTGCTGCTGGCCCGGATCACCCGGCGGATGACCCGCTCCACCCTGCTCGGCTGCGTCGCGGGCCTGCTGATGGCGCTGGACGGGCTGGAATTCGTGATGAGCCGGACCGCGCTGCTGGACATCTTCCTGATGTTCTGGGTGCTCGCCGCGTTCGGCTGCCTGGTGGTGGACCGGGACCGCACCCGGGCCCGCCTGGTCTCGGCGGTGCAGGCGTCCCCGGCGGTGTCCCCCGGGGACGCGCGGCAACCGGCCGGGCCGGGGGCGCGCCGCGGGCTCCGCTGGGGTGCGGTGCCCTGGTGGCGGGTGGGCGCCGGGGTGTGCCTCGGCCTGGCGCTCGCCTCGAAATGGGACGCGATCTGGTACGTGCTCGGCTTCGCCGGCCTGGTCATCGCCTGGGATGTGGGAGCGCGGCGGGCGGCCGGGCTGCGCGTCGGCCTCGGCGGCACCCTGCGGCGCGCCCGGTGGCTGCCGGCCTGGTGCGGGCTGCTGCCGCTGGTGGTCTACGTGATCACCTGGGCGGGCTGGTTCGCCACCAGTTCCGGTTACGACCGGCAGTGGGCCGCACAGAAGGGCATCCACGTGCCGGTGATCTCGGCGCTGGCCGCCTTCGTGCAGTACCAGAAGCAGATCCTGCAGTTCCACCTCGGCCTCACCACGCACCACCCGTACCAGTCACAGCCGTGGACCTGGCTGGTGATGAGCCGTCCGGTGGCCTTCTTCTGGCAGTGCCCGGCAGGCGGCACCCACGGGAGCTGCGGGGCGGCCGGCACGAAGGCGCAGGAGGTGCTGGCCATCGGGACACCGCTGATCTGGTGGACGTCGATCGCCGCCCTGCTCGTCTGCCTGCTGTGGTGGCTGACCCGCCGGGACTGGCGGGCCGGCGCGGTGCTGCTCGCGGTGGCGGTGGGCTGGCTGCCCTGGTTCTGGTTCGCGGTGCACGACCACCGGACCGAGTTCCTCTTCTACGCGCTGGAGTTCGAGCCGTTCCTGATCATCGCAATCACGCTGTGCCTGGGGCTGATCATCGGCTCGGCGCAGGCGTCCGCCACCCGCCGCACGGTGGGCGCGGCCGTGGCCGGTGCCTACGTGCTCGGCGTGCTGCTGAACTTCGCGTACCTGTACCCGATCGTCTCCGGGCAGATCATTCCGTACACGTCCTGGCTATCGCACATGTGGTATCACGGCTGGATCTAAGGGCCTGCCCGGTCTGAGCGCCCTTCCGCGGCCAGGGCGGCCAGCAGGGCCGGGCCGGGGACCGGCAGCCGCTCCATCTCCCGCGGCTCGAACTTGACCAGGCCGCCCGCGTAGACGCGTCCCTGGCCGGTGGTCACCGACCCGGCGAGGGCGGCCGCCAGGGCTTCGAGCAGCGGGGCGGCCAGCGGGTCGCGCGGGTAGAGGCCGTGCGCGATGTTGATGTGCCGGGCGGCGGCCAGGTTGCGGACGAACGCTGGCGGGCGCCGGGCCATGTAGCTGGCCAGGATCGGCGCGGGCGGCCCCAGCCGGACCCGCCACCACGGCGTGCGGTGCCGGGCCACGTAACCGTCGGCGGCGCCGGCCGACGCCGCCCAGCGCAGGAAGCGGGCCACCGGCTCCCGCTCCGCCTCGGTGAGCTGGCCCAGTTCCGCCGGCAGGTCGATGACCAGCCGCAGCGCCGCGCCGTCGGGCAGCACCGGGCCCGCACGCAGCAACTCGCGGCCCTGGGTCACCGCCGGGAACTGGAACCGGCCCGGGATCAGCGGGTGCCGCCCGTGGCTGATCCACACCGCGTTCGCGCCGGTCACCTGGCCCCGGTGGACCCGGCAGAGCTCACCCAGCTCGACGTGGCCGGCCTGCGGCCGGGATGCCTGGCCTGCCCGCAGCAGCGGGCCCCAGCGCGCTGCGGCCCGGAGCACCGGCGCGGGCACGGGCCTGCCGCCGCCCAGCCGGCCGAGCTGGCCGGCGCTGGCGACCCGGCGCAGCCGCACCGCGCGGGCCGCGGTGCCGGGCTGGAAGCAGGCGATCACCGAGGTGGCGGCGACGTCCGCGAAGACCGGGCTGGCGGGCTCGATCAGGTGCAGCGCGCGGCCGCCCAGGCTGCCGAGCAGCAGCCCGCGGACCAGGCTGCCGTAGTTCACGTCGAGCCACTCGGCCGCGGTGATCAGCACGCCGGTGTCCCCGGGCACCGCGCGCCGGGCGGTGGCCAGGAAGAAGTGGGCATGCAGCCCGGCCAGGGCACTGGCGGGCAGGCCCTGCTCGGCGGCGGCCCGGCGCAGCCAGTCCTTCCAGCCCGCCGTGATGTGGTGGTGCCGGACATAGGGCGGGTTGCCCAGGTACAGGGTGGGGCCGCCGGCCCGGGGCAGCCGCGCACTGCGGTAGTCGCCGAGGATGACCCGGGACCGGGCGGCCAGCCCGGCGGCGGCCAGGCTGGCCCGGCCGAGGATGGCGGCGGCCGGGTCGATCTCCACGCCGACCAGTTCGGCGTCCGGCCAGCGCCGTGCCGCGGCGAGCAGGAACCGTGCTGACCCGCAGCCCGGATCGACCACCCGGGCCTGCCGGCACCCGCTCGCCGCGGCCCACGCGATCATGCTGCCGATGACCGGCGCGGGGGTGAAGGTCTGGCCCAGCCGGCGCCGCCGGTCCGGCCCGCGCAGCGCGCAGAACGCCTCGCCCAGCGGATCCCCGCCCGCCCGGACCTGCTCCCGCACAGCCACCAGCCCGGCGGCCTGCACCCGCCCCGCGGCCTGCACCTGGCCGACGGCCTCTCCCGGGCCGGTACCGGCCCCGGCGGCCAGCCGCTGCTCGGCCCGGGACCAGCCGGGCACGCTGGCCGCGCCGAGCTGGCACGCCGCCGCCAGCAGGCCCTGCTCGTCCACGGCGCGACCGCCGGCCAGCGCCGTCATTGGCAGGCCAGTGGCGGCATCCGCAGCATGGTGCGGATGCGAATAAGTGGTACCGGAGCAGTCATGGCTCACAGGGCACCTTCAGGAATCTTTCAGTTTGTGCGAGTAGAACTAGAACACAACACCGGGGGTAAGGAAATGTGACCCGAGTCACCGAGCCAGACGTGGGTTCCCATACGTCTCTACAGTTGACAGGGTAACGACCGAGGAGTGACCGATGGGGACTACCGAAGAGGCGCCGGACCGGGACCGGAGGTTCGAGCAGGATGTCGTGCCTTTCCTCGGCCAGCTTTACCCCGCTGCGCTCCGGATGACCCGCAACCCCACTGACGCGGAAGACCTTGTCCAGGAGACCTCGGCGAAGGCGTACGCCGCCTTTCACCAGTTCCGTCCAGGGACCAACCTGAAGGCGTGGCTGCACCGGATCCTGGCCAACACGTTCATCAACAGCTACCGCAAGCGCCGCCGGGAGCCGCGCCAGGCCTCCAGCGGCGACTTCCAGGAGTGGCAGCTGCCGGCGGACCCGCTGCTGGCGCAGGCCCGGTCGGCCGAGGCGGAAGCGCTCGACCGGCTGGCCGACTCTGACATCCTGCGGGCCCTGCGGGACCTGCCGGAGGAGTTCCGGGTGGCGGTCTACCTGGCCGACATCGAGGGGTACGCCTACAAGGAGATAGCCGAGATCATGGGCACCCCGATCGGCACGGTCATGTCCCGGCTGCACCGCGGCCGCGGGCGGCTGCGGGACAAGCTGTCGGCATACGGGCCGGGCCACGGCCCCGGCCTGGCCCCGATGACCGGCTAGCTGACCCGCGCGCCGCTTACCAGGCTCCGCCTAGCGGGGACTGACCCGGCCGGGACCGGGCTGCTTCAGGCTGCGATCCTGGGCCGGGCCGCCGCTCCCAGCCCAGGGCGGCCGGGTCGTACACCCGCTCAACGTAG
The DNA here is from genome assembly GCA_963829725.1 of uncultured Actinomycetes bacterium. Lineage (GTDB taxonomy): Bacteria > Actinomycetota > Actinomycetes > Streptosporangiales > Streptosporangiaceae > RYN-230. The sequence goes on from CAWHJW010000015.1 coordinate 117,400, forward strand.
ATCTGGTGCCACAGGGAGAACACGACCAGCACCCAGATGTGCCGCCAGCTCACGTCCGGCTCACCCGCCCGGAACCGCTGCAGCAGGGACAGCGCCGCCTGCCGGTCGATCCACTGATCGGTCCGCGCCTGGACGAGCAGCCGCTCCGCGTAGCCGTACATCTCGCCCTTGAGCCAGAACCCGATCGGCACCGGGAAGCCCAGCTTGGCCCGTTCCGCGGCGGCCTGCGGCAGCACCGCGCCCATCGCCTCGCGCAGCGCCAGCTTGGTGGTGCCCGCGGCGATCTTCTCCTCGCGGGCCAGCCGGGACGCCACTGACATCACCTCGCGGTCCAGGAACGGCACCCGCAGTTCCAGGCTGTGCGCCATCGTCATCCGGTCCGCCTTGACCAGGATGTCGCCGTGCAGCCAGGTGTTGATGTCCACCAGCTGCATGGTGGAGGTGTCATCCAGGTCCGCCGCGGCGGCCTGGTCATAGATGGGGTCGGTCACCGAGTACGCGCTGGCCGCCGGGGTGCCCTGGCCCCGGGCCACCAGGTCCACCTGCCCACCGGAGAACACGTGCGCGTTGCCGATGTAACGCTGCCGCAGCGGGGTCGAGGTCCGTTCCAGGAAGCCCTTGCCCTTGACTCCGGCCGGCATCATCGCGGCGGCCCGCTTCAGCGGGAGCCGGGCCAGTTCGGGCAGCCGCTCCCCGGCCCGGACCACGCCCGGCTGGTGGTAGATGGCGTAGCCGCCGAACAGCTCGTCCGAGCCCTCGCCGGACAGCACCACCTTGACGTGCTTGCTCGCCTCCCGGGCGACGAACCAGAGCGGCACCGCGGCGGCGTCCGCCATCGGGTCGTCGAGATGCCAGATGATCCGGGGCAGGTGGGTGAAGAATTCCTCCGCGCCGATCACGTACGGGATGTTCTTCACCCCGAGCGCAGCGGCCGTCTCCTGGGCGCGGTCGATCTCGCTGTAGCCTTCGCGCTCGAAGCCCACGGTGAAGGTGAGCAGGTCGGGCCGGTGCTCGGCGGCGAGTGCGCAGATGGCCGCGGAGTCGATCCCGCCGGACAGGAACGCCCCCAGCGGTGCGTCACTGCGCAGGTGCACGGCCACCGAGTCCCGCATCACCGCCAGGATCTGCGCGGCGGTGCCCTCGCTGGGCGCCTTGGCCGGGCGCAGGTCGGCCCGCCAGTAGCGGAAGACGTCCACGCTGCCGCCGGGCCGGGCGATCAGCGCATGCCCGGGGGGCAGCACCCGGATCGGCGGGGTGAGCGCGGCCGGCGGCGGCACGTACTGGAACGCCAGGTAGCGGCGCAGCGAGTCCCCGTCAAGCGTGCTCAGCTCGCCCGGGCTGGCCAGCGACTTGCGCTCGGACGCGAAGCGGAGCAGCCGCCCGGTGCCGGCCGGGGCACCCATGCCGGCGTCGGGGCGGGCGTCCGCACCGTAGCCGCCGCCGCTGCCAGGGAGGCCGGAGGTGCCGCCCGGGGCGGGTTCACCGCCCCCCCGGCCCGCGGCGTGACGGCCCCGGCCGCCCGGCGCACTGGCGGGCGCGGGCCGCTCCGCCGCCCACGAGGCGCCGGCCGCGTGCCGCCCGGCCGGGGACCCCGCGCCCGCCGGGTCCTGGGCCGGGCCGCCGGGGGGCAGGCCCGCGGGCTGCGGGCCGTCCAGCCAGTCCTGCTCCTGGGGCGGGTCCACGGTGTAGTAGAACGGCTTGATGCCGAACTGGTCCCGGGCGCAGAACAGCTCCCGCGTCCAGGTGTCCCAGATCGCGAACGCGAACATGCCGCGGAGCCGGTGCACCACGTCCTTGCCGACCTGGGCGTACATCTCCAGGAGCACCTCGGAGTCCGAGGCGGAGCGCAGCGCCACGCCCTGCTCCCGGAGCTCGGCGCCGAGTTCCACGTAGTTGTAGATCTCGCCGTTGTAGACCATCCAGTAGCGGCCGTCGGCCGAGCGCATCGGCTGGTGGCCGCCGGGCGACAGGTCGATGATCGCCAGGCGGCGGAAGCCGAGGGCGACGTCAGGGTCGGTGTAGAAGCCCTCGTCGTCTGGCCCGCGGTGGCTGAGCCGCTCGGTGGCGGCATGCACCCAGTCCTGGTCCGGGTCTGCCTCCAGGGCGAGGGCCAGGCAGCCGACGATTCCGCACATGGATATCCCCAAGCGTGTGTCTGGTTGACTCAGCCGGTCGTATGGGCCCCGATCTTATGGGCCGGGCGCCGCTCGCGTGGCCCCGCCCCGGCTTCCGCCTGCGGCGGGTGCCACTGCAGCCCCGCTGCTGTCACTCGCCCCGCCAGACCGGCGCCCTCTTCTCCGCGAACGCGGCCGCGCCCTCCATGGCGTCCGCGGAGCCGAACACCCGCCCGGCGATCTCGCCCTGCCGGGCGAACGCCTCGGCGGCCGGCCAGTCCGCCGATTCCGTGATGATCTGCTTGCTGGCCGCGAGGGCCAGCGGGGCGTTATGGCTCAAGCTGGCCGCCAGGTCGCGCGCCGCGGCCAGCGCCTGGCCTTCCGGCACCAGCGCGCTGATCAGGCCCGCGGCGTGCAGCCGGGCCGCCGGCACGCGCGCCCCGGACAGCGCGATCTCCATGGCCAGGTGGTACGGGATCCGCCGGGGCAGCCGCAGCAGGCCGCCCGCGGCAGCGACCAGGCCCCTGGTCACCTCGGGCAGCCCGAACCAGGCCGCCTCGCTGGCCACGATGAGATCACAGCTCAGCGCGATCTCGAAGCCGCCGGCCAGCGCATAGCCCTCTACCGCCGCGATCACCGGCTTGGCCGGCGGCCGCTCCACGATGCCGGCGAACCCGCGCCCGCCGGCGTGCGGGTTCTCGCCGTGCAGGAACCCTTTCAGGTCCATTCCCGCGCAGAACGTCCCGCCCGCTCCAGTCACCACGATGACCTGGATGTCCTTGCGGGCTTCGGCGTCGTCGAGGGCCGCGGCCATCCCGGCCGCGACCGCCTCGTTGACCGCGTTACGGGCCTGCGGCCGGCTGATCGTGATGACGGCGACCGGACCGTCGACCGCGCAGAGCACCGCGGCCTCCGGCGTGGCATCGTCTGGCACTGCTGCCCCTCCCGGGCTACCTGGGCTGGCTACTTGGGCTGGAACCGGATCCCGCCGTCGAACCGGACGACCTCGGCGTTCATGTAGTCGTTCTCGATGAGCGCCTGCACCAGGTGGGCGAACTCGGCGGAGGTGCCCATCCGCTTCGGGAACACCACCGGCGCGGCCAGCTTGGCCTTGAACTGCTCGCCGTCAGGCGCGAACCCGTAGATCGGGGTGTCGATGATGCCGGGGCAGATGGTGTTCACCCGGACGCCGATGGCGGCCAGGTCGCGGGCGGCCGGCACCGTCATCCCGATGATGCCGCCCTTGGAGGCGGAGTAGGCGAGCTGGCCGGTCTGCCCCTCCAGGCCGGCCACCGAGGAGGTGTTGATCACCACGCCGCGCTGGCCGTCCGTGTCGGCCGGCTCGGTCTTGGCGATGGCCGCCGCGCCGATGCGCATCAGGTTGAACGTGCCGATCAGGTTGATGTCGATGACCTTGCGGTAGGCCGCAAGGTCGTGTGGGGTGCCGTCCCGGCCCACGGTGCGCGCGGCCCAGCCGATGCCCGCGCAGTTGACGACGACCCGCAGCGGCACCCCCTGGCCCGCCGCGGTCTCCACCGCCGCGGTCACCGAGTTCTCCTCGGCCACGTCCGTCTTGACGAAGACCCCGCCGGTCTCGGCGGCCACCGCCTTGCCCTGCTCTTCGTTGAGGTCGGCCACGACCGCCGTGACACCGGCGGCGGCGAGCCGCCGCGCCACTGCCGCACCCAGGCCACTGGCGCCACCCGAGATGATCGCTGCGGTTCCGTTCAGTTTCATGGCCCGGGAGCATACTTCCCCCGCCCTGCCGCCAACCGAACCGGGTTCGGATCTGGAGGCGGCGCCCGGGGATCGCTGAGCCGGGGGAATTGTCGGCCCTGCGGTCTACCATCAGGAGGCACTGGCAGCGGGCAGCGCGCCCAGATGGGGACCGCCGTGCGCCGGCGGGGACTTCGGAGACAGGAGCGAGTCGGTGGCGAAATTCCGCGGGAATCCATGGGCGGTGCTGCTGGTGGTCTCGCTCGGGTTCTTCATGACCCTGCTGGACCTGACGATCGTGAACATCGCAATCCCGAACATGATCGTGAGGCTGCACGCCTCGCTCGATGACGTGCTCTGGGTGATCAATGCCTACGCCCTGGTGCTCGCGGTCCTGGTCATCACCGCCGGGCGGCTGGGCGACCTGATCGGGCCGCGGATCATGTTCGCCACGGGCGTGGGGGTCTTCACGGTCGCGTCGGCGGCTTGTGGCGCGGCCCCGAGCCCGGGGTGGCTCATCGGGTTCCGCGCCGTCCAGGGGCTGGGCGCGGCCATGCTCATGCCGCAGACGCTGACCATCATCACCAGCACCTTCCCGGCGGAACGGCGGGGGGCGGCCTTCGGCGTCTGGGGCGCCGTTGCCGGGGTGGCCACCATCGCCGGGCCCACGCTAGGCGGGCTGCTGGTGACCGCGTTCGACTGGCGGTGGATCTTCTACGTGAACCTGCCGTTCGGCGTGATCGCCCTGGTGCTGTCCTTCGTGATCATCCCGGACCTGCGGCCGGGACGGCGGCACCGGATCGACGTGCCGGGCGTGCTGCTGGCCAGCGCGGCCCTGCTGGCCATCTGCTACGGGCTGGTCGAGGGCCAGAAGTACGACTGGGGCACGATCACCGGGTTCCTGTCCATCCCGCTGGTGCTCGGCGTCGGGGTGGCCCTGCTGCTGGGCTTCCTGCTGCTGCAGTTGCTGACCCAGGACAAGGAGCCGCTGGTGCCGTTCGCGCTGTTCCGGGACCGGAACTACGCGGTGGTCAACTGGGTGTCCGGCACGCTGGCCATCGGCATGATGGGCATCTTCCTGCCGTTCACCATCTACCTGCAGTCGGTGCTCGGCTTCTCCGCGCTCAAGGCCGGCCTGACCATGGCGCCGGCCTCGGTGCTGTCCATGGTCATCGCGCCGGTCGCGGGCCGGATGACCGACCGGATCGGCGGCAAGTACATCCTGATGGCCGGGCTCACCTTCTTCGCCGTGGGGATGGGCTGGGCCGCCCTGGCCGCCACCCCCACCTCGGCGTGGTATGACTTCCTCGCCCCGCTGATCGTGGCCGGGATCGGCATGGGCTGCACGTTCGCGCCCATGGTGACCACCGCCATGCGGAACATCGACCTGCGGATGGCCGGGGCGGCCTCCGGCGTGCTGAACACTGTCCGCCAGGTGGGCATGGTCGTCGGCACCGCCGCCGTGGGCGCGCTGCTGCAGAACCAGCTGGCGTCCTCCCTGGCCAGCCAGGCCGTGGCCCGCTCGGGTGCGCTGCCCGAGGCGCTGCGCGGGCCGTTCGTGGCCGGGATCAGGAACTCGGCCAGCAAGGGCATCCAGGTGGGCGCCGGCCAGAACGGCGGGATCAAGCTGCCACCCGGCCTGCCCGCCCGCCTGGTCGCCGACCTGCTCCGGATCGGCCACGAGGTCTTCACGTCCGGCTACGTGGACGCGATGCGCGCCACCATGCTGATGCCGGTCATCCTGCTCGCGGTCGGCGCGGTCAGCTGCCTGCTGCTGACCGGGACCGCGGCGGCCGCCCCCGCGGCCCCGCCGGCCCCGGAGGTGGCCGTGCAGCAGGGCACCGCGGCCTGACGGCATGCCCAGCACGGCCGGGCGCTGCAGCTAGCTGGCCGACTCGAAGAGCTCGGGAGACCACCGGCCCGGCATGGCCTCCGGGTGCGGCTCGTACGGGAACCGCGCGGCGAACGCGGGTTCCAGGTCGGAGATCCACGTCGCGGCCGGGTCGTACCGGGCGAAGAACGGCACGCCGACCAGCGCCGGATCCCGGGCCTGGATCATGTGCAGGACAAACACCTGCTGGCCGGCCACCTCGGTGATGCCGTCCACGCAGAGCTTGCCGGGCGTCGCGGACATCGACGGGCCGCGGACCGTCCGGCACAGCCCGGCCACCTGCCGGAAGGCGTCACGGAAGATGCCGTAGCCGCAGGCAAGCGGTACCGCGAAGTAGTCCTGCGGCCCGGTGTCCCGCTCCACGAACATGTAGTACGGCACCATGCCCATCCGGACCTGGGTCCGCCACATGGCCGCCCAGACCCGCGGGTCGTCGTTGATCGTCCGGATCAGCGGCGCCTGGGTGCGGATCACCGCGCCGGTGGCCCGGATCCGGCGTACCGCCTCGGCCACCAGCGGCGGCTCGAGTTCCCGCGGGTGCGAGAAGTGCGCCATGAAGGCGAGGGCCCGCCCGGACTTCACGACCCGCTCGAAGAGCCGGAGCGTGTCCGCCGCGTCCGGGTCGGAGACGAACCGGCTCGGCCAGTAAGCGAGTGCCTTGCTGCCGATCCGGATCGACTCGATGTGCTCCAGGCCCGGTTTGAGCAGTGGCTCGATATACCGGCGCAGCACGGGTGCTCCCATGATCATCGGATCGCCGCCGGTGATCAGCACGCTCGTCACCTCGTGGTGCTGCCGCAGGTAGTCCAGTACCCGGCTGGTGTCCGCGGTGGCCATCTTCAGTCCGGGCTCGTCCACGAACTGGGCCCACCGGAAGCAGTACGCGCAGTAGGCGTGGCAGGTCTGGCCCTGCTTGGGGAAGATCAGCACCGTCTCCGGGTACTTGTGCTGCACGCCCGGCAGCGGCTCGTCGGCGAAGTCCGGGATGTTCAGCGTCAGCTGGCCGTCCGGATGCGGGTTCAGCCGCATCCGGACCCGGTGCGCGGCGGCGCCGATTTCCTGATCCGGCGCGCCCCGCCGGATCAGTCCGGCGATGTGCTCGACGTCAGCGATGGGCAGCATGTCCGCCTGCGGGAAGACCAGGCGGTAGATGGGGTCCTCGGGGGCCGCGGCCCAGTCGATCAGTTCCTCGACAACGTAGGAGTTCGTCCGGAACGGCAGCACGGCCCCCACGGCTCGGACGGCGAGCCGGTCAGCCGCGCTGAGCCCGGCCCGTTCCGTCAAGGCGTCCAGATGCTTGCCGGTGTATGCGCGGAACCGTCGTCCCCTAACAGACTCTGCGGGCACTGTCGGCCGAATCCTGCTCACGCGTCTCCCTCCGTCGGGTCGCGCTCCTGGCGGCCTGGCCAGGTTGCGGTCGTGCCAGCCGGCGGCTGTGATCTGCCCGGTATGGTCACCCCTTCCGGCCCCGGGCAGGCGGAACAGATCTCTGCTTCAGTCAAGAACGTCACACTGCAGGAACACTGAACCAACGTTGACGGTTCGCTCCCCTGCGACCGTCAGCCACCCGCCCACGGCGATGCCGCCAGCGGGTGCCCCTCCCCGGTGCCCACCCGGGCCGGAGCTGCGCTTCCCCTGGACGCCACCTGGTCCCGGTGGCGCTTTCCCGGCGCAGATCGTGACAGATGGTTACCCAGCAGGACTGATGATCAATCCTGAATAGCAGCCCGACTCGTCCTAATTCACGGGGATATGCCCGGTTATCTGCGCGACCACGCCGGCCCGGTCCTGGTGCCTGCGGCGAAAGCGGCGCCCGCCAGTGAGAGGCTTACCCTCGTGCTTGCCGAGCCGGCGCCGCCCGCCATCCGGGAACAGGCTCCGATCGTGGTCGATGCCATGGGCGGCGATCACGGGCCGGCCGAAGTGGTGGCGGGCGCCGCCGCGGCCGCCACGGCACTGCGTTCCGAGATCATCCTGACCGGCCGGCCCGCGGAGCTGAACCCGCTGCTCGCCGCGCACTCCGGCATGGCCAGGCTGCTCCGCGTCGTGCCGGCCGACGACGCCATCACCATGGAGGAGGGCGCGCTGGCCAGCTGGCGCCGCCCGCGTTCCAGCGTCGCGGTCGCCTGCCAGCTGGTCCGCCGCGGTCAGGCCGCGGCGGTGGTCTCCGCCGGATCCACCGGCGGCATCGTGGCTACCGCCCGGCTGCGGCTGCGTTCCGTGCCTGGCGTGCTCCGGCCCGCCCTGGCCGTCGCGCTGCCCACCATGCCCACCCCGACGCTGCTGCTCGATGCCGGGGCCATCGCCGACCCCAAGCCGGAGATGCTCCTGCAGTTCGCCCAGCTCGGCGTGGCCTACGCGCAGATCGCTTACGGGATCGCCGATCCGGCGGTCGGGCTGCTCAATATCGGCACCGAGCCGGGCAAGGGCAACAAGCTGATCAGGCGGGCCCACGAGCTGCTCACCGCCGCACCACAGCACGGCGCGCCGCCGATCCGCTTCGCCGGCAACGTCGAGGGCGGCGACCTGCTGGCCGGCCAGGTCAACGTCATCGTGGCGGACGGCTTCAGCGGCAACGTGGCGCTGAAGACGCTGGAGGGCGCGACCCGGTTCACCGCCGGGCAGTTCCGCACCGTGCTGCAGGGCTCGCTGGCCGCCCGGCTGGGGGCCGGGCTGCAGCGCCGGCAGCTGCGGGCCCTGCGCAGCCGGATGGACGCAGAAAGCTACGGCGGCGCGGCCCTGCTCGGCCTGGAGGGCACCATCGTGATCGCGCACGGGGCATCTACCGCGCGGGGCATCACCTCCGCCTGCCTGCTCGCTTCCGACCTGGTCAAGGGCCAGATCACCGAGAAGATCCGGGAACGGCTCGGGCACGGCCGCGGCGCTCACTTCCTGCGCCGGCCCTGACGGTGCTGGCCCCGGGGACGACCCCCCGGGCCGGCACTGCGCATTAATGCCGAAGCAGGGAGCTTCGGAGGATCGCTAGGCTGGTTAGCATGGCTGATCCCCGGGAAGTTCTGGCGCAGCGGGTGCAGGAGGCGCTCGGCGCCGCGTTCGGCATGGAGTACGCGAGCGCCGATCCGGTGATCCGCCCGTCGCAGTTCGCCGACTTCCAGTCCAACGCGGCGCTGCCGCTGGCCCGGAAGCTGGGCCGCGCCCCCCGGGACATCGCCGCGGAACTGGTCCGTCACCTCGACCTGACCGGGGTGGCCGAGCCGCCCGAGGTAAGCGGCCCCGGATTCATCAACCTCACTCTCACCAGCGAGTGGATCGCCGCGCAGGCCACCCGCGTGCTCGCCGACCCGGCGCTGGACACGCCGCAGGCCAGCCCGCCGCAGCGGGTCGTGGTGGAGTACTCCTCGCCCAACGTCGCGAAGGAGATGCACGTCGGGCACCTGCGCACCACGATCGTCGGGGACGCGCTGGCCCGGATCCTGGCGTTCACCGGGCAGCAGGTGTCCCGGGATAACCACCTCGGCGACTGGGGCACCCAGTTCGGCATGCTGATCGAGTACCTGCTCGACGTGGGCGAGGACTCCGCCGAGGCGGAGTCGCTGGCCACCGAACCGAACGCGTTCTACCAGGCGGCGCGGCGCGCCTTCGACACCGACCCGGCGTTCGCCGAGCGGGCCCGGCAGCGGGTGGTGCGGTTGCAAGGCGGCGACCCGGGGACGCTCCGGCTCTGGCATCACGTGGTCGAGCTGTCCCTGGACTACCTGCACCGCGTCTACGCGCGGCTGGGCGTGGCGCTGACCGACGAGGACATCCACGGCGAGAGCTTCTACAACGACATGCTGGCCGGGGTGTGCGCGGAGCTGGAGGCCAGCGGCGTCGCGGTCATCAGCAACGGGGCGCTCTGCGCGTTCCCGCCCGGTTTCACCGGACGGGACGGCGAGCCGCTCCCGCTCATCATCCGCAAGCGGGACGGCGGGTACAACTACGCCACGTCCGACCTGGCGACCATCCGGTACCGGATCCGGGACCTGCACATCAACCGGGCCATCTACGTGGTCGGGGCGGCCCAGGCGCTGCACTTCCAGATGGTTTTCGCGGTCGCCCGGCAGGCGGGCTGGCTACCGCCGGAAGCGCGGTTCGAGCACGCCCAGGTCGGCAACGTGCTCGGTACCGACGGGAAGATCCTGCGCACCCGGGCCGGGGACACGATCAAGCTGACCGAACTGCTGGCCGAGGGCGTGGAGCGGGCCCGGGCGGTGTTCGACGAGCTGAACCCCAGCCCGGACCTGGATGAGCAGGAGCGGGCGGCGATCGCCGAGGCGGTCGGCATCGGCGCGGTCAAGTACGCCGACCTGTCCACCGCCCGGGACAGCGAGTACGTCTTCGACTGGGACCGCATGATCTCCTTCAAGGGGAACACCGGGCCGTACCTGCAGTACGCCGCGGCGCGGATCCGGTCCATCTTCCGCAGGGCCCAGATCGACCCGGAGGCGGCCGCCGGACCGGTCCGGCTAGCCGAGCCGTCCGAGCGGGCCCTGGCGCTGCGGCTGCTGGGCTTCGGCGCGGCGGCCTGGCAGGCCGGGGAGAACGCGGAACCGCACCTGCTGGCCAGCTACCTGTTCGAGGTAGCCAGCGCGTTCACCACGTTCTACGAGCGCTGCCCGGTGCTCAGTGCGCCCGCGGCGGACGTTAGGGAGAGCAGGCTCGCATTGTCGGCGCTGACCCTGCGCGTCCTGCTGACCGGGCTGGGGCTGCTCGGCATCCCGGTCCCGGACCGGATGTAGCCGCCACCCGGGGCAAGTCCGCGGCCGCGTCCCAGCGAAATCCCAGCTTCCGCCCGGCCCTGTCCCAGCACGCCCCGGAATGCTCGGCTGCATGGACAACACGAACCGGCCCGCTGGCGGTGACCCGCAGGACTCCCGGCCCACCGAGCAGTTCTGGCCGATGCCCCCAGCAAGCCCCGGCGGACCGGGGACCGGCCAGCCGCCGCAGCCGGGCGGCCTCAGTGCCCACTACGAGCGTGACCGGCGTCGCGCCGTGCACTGGAGCATCGGCCTGACCCTGGCGGTAGCGGTGGCGGCGGCCGCCGTCTTCCTCGGCCTGTCCCTGGGCGGCAGCTCACCGTCCGCGTCCGGCGCTGCGGCGACCTTGCCCGCGGCCCAGGCCGCCGCCCTGAACGGCGCGCTGAATTCTGCTGACGCTCCCGGTACCCTCGCGCTGACGTCGTCGGCGCCGGCAGGCGCGTCGGCGGCCCGCCCCTGTGCCGCGGCGCGGGCGGCAGCGCGGGCCGACTGGCGGGCAGGCAAGCGCCAGGAGACCCGGGTGGCGATAGCCGGCTGCCGCCGCTTCGGGTACCGCCTGTTCCGGCTGGCGCTGCTGCGCGGCATCGACGGCCAGGTCACCGTGCGCACGGCGCACGGCCTCCGCACGCTGGCCTTTGAGCGCGGCACGGTGCAGTCCGCGAGCGGCAGTACCCTCGTGGTGCGCGCCGCCGACGGCACGACCTGGACCTGGGACCTGGTGAGCAACACCGTCGTCCGCCAGCATGGCGCCAAGGTCCAGCGCAGCGCGCTGGCCACCGGGCAGAGCATCTGGGTCGGCGGCCCGGTGGCCTCCGGGGCCAAGGACGCCAGGCTGATCGTGATCGCGCCCCCCGGCGGGGCCGCGGGCGTGGCGCCCAGCCCGTCCGCATCGGCCAGCTGAGCCCGGCCGCACCGCCTGCTATCCGGCTCCCGCAGCACGCGTGCTGCGGGAGCCGGATAGCCTTGCCTCGCCTCCCCTACCGTGCTGCCCAGGTGATGACAGTGGGTGACCAGATCCCCCAGGTGCTCGTCGTGGACGACGAGCCGAACATCCGTGAGCTGGTGCAGGTGGCGCTCAAGTTCCACGGCTGCGACGTGACGACCGCGGCCAGCGGCCAGGATGCGCTGCGGCAGGCGGAGGCGGCCCGCCCCGATCTCATCGTGCTCGACGTGATGCTGCCCGACCTGGACGGGTTCGAGGTGTGCCGGCGGCTCCGCGCCGCCAGGAATGACGTGCCGGTGATCTTCCTGACCGCACGGGACACCTCCTCGGACACGGTGACCGGCCTGGCCCTGGGCGGGGACGATTACGTCACGAAGCCGTTCTCGGTGGAGGCGCTGGTGGCCCGGGTCCGGGCGGTGCTGCGCCGCGCCGCGCGGGGCGGCGATGTCCCCGGCGCGGACCGGGCGGTGCTCCGGGCGGGCGACCTGGAACTGGACGAGTCGCGGTGGACGGTGCACCGGGCCGGCGTGCCGGTGGAGCTGTCTCCCACCGAGTTCCGGCTGCTGGCCTACCTGATGCGGCACCAGGGCCGGGTGCTCACCCGGGGCCAGCTGCTGGAGAACGTGTGGGGCTGGGACTACGCCGGGCAGTCGCAGATCGTCGAGACCTACGTCAGCTACCTGCGGCACAAGCTCGACCCCCTCGGGCCGCCGGTGATCCACACCCAGCGTGGCGTGGGCTACAGCCTGCGCCCAGCCGGGCCGGGCGGGGCAGCCGGGCCGGGGGGATGAGCGGGCCCGGGCGGCTGTCCCTGCGCTCCCGCCTGCTGGTGCTGCTCATCGCGGTCACCGCGGCTTTCCTGCTGATTATGGGAATGGTCAGCACGATGGTGCTGAGCAAGCGGCTGGGCCGTCAGTTCAACTCCGAGCTGTCCGCCGCGGCGCACCGGAAACCGGAGCAGATCGCCAGCAACCCCGGCGACTACGCGGCGGTGGAGATCACCTTCCCGCCGCTGGACGTCCAGCCGCTGACCGGCAGCACCGCAGCCACGCAGGAACTGGCCGCCGCGGTGCGGCAGATCGTTGCCTCCCACCACGTCCGCGACTACGTGGGCGGCCCGCCCTTCGACGTGCCGCACTCGTCCGGGCCGCGGCTGCGGGCGGTGGCCCGGCTGGCCCGGCCCGGTGGCGCCGGGCCGGGCCAGCGGGCCGTGCTGGTGGTCGCCCGCCCGGTCGGCGTGGTCACCGGCCAGGTCGGCGTGATCGTCATCGTGGAGCTGATTACCGGGGGCGTGCTGATCCTGCTGCTCGCGGCGGGTGGCCGCTGGCTGATCGGCCGCGGGCTGGCCCCGCTGGACCGGATGGCCAGCACCGCGCAGGAGATCACCTCGCGCGGCGATCTCACCACCCGGATGCCGGACGCCGATGACCGGACCGAGGTGGGCCGGCTCGGCGGCGCGATTAACACCATGCTGGACCGGATCCAGCACGCCTTCGGCGCCCGGCTGCGCTCCGAGCAGAAGGTCCGCGAGTTCGCCGCTGACGCCTCGCACGAGCTGCGCACCCCGCTCACCACGATCCGGGGTTATGCCGAGCTGTACCGGCAGGGGGCGCTCGGCCCTGACCAGCTGCCCAGCGCGATGCGGCGGATCGAGCAGGAGGCGAACCGGATGAGCACGATGGTCGCCGAACTGCTGGAACTCGCCCGGCTGGATCGCACCTCCTCGCTCGACCTGGCCGAGACCGACCTGGCCGGGCTGGTCCGGGACGCGGCCGCGGACGCCTTGGCGGTCGAGCCGGGGCGGCAGGTCACGGTCCAGGCACCGAGCCGCCTGATCGCCATCGTGGATGAGGCCCGGATCAGGCAGGTGCTGGCCAACCTGATGGGCAACGTGCGGGAGCACACGCCTCCCGGGACCCTGGCCGAGATCCGCCTGGTCCCGGTGCCGGGCGCTGCCCTGCTGGAGGTCGCCGACGCCGGCCCGGGGATGTCGCTGCCGGACGCAGCCCGGGCCTTCGACCGGTTCCACCGCGGCACGGGCCGGCCGGACGCGCGGTCCGGCGAGGCGGGCGGCAGCGGCCTGGGCCTGTCCATCGTGCAGGCGATCGCCGCAGCACACGGCGGTCAGGCCCAGCTGGAATCATGGCCGGGGGACGGCACCCGGGTCCGGGTCTGGCTGCCGGCCAGCCCCGGCTCCTGAGCCGCCCGCACCGCCCGCCCGGCCCGGGCCGGTGACGTTCGGGCCCGGTGACGTTCAGCCCCTGTCCGGGGCCGGTGACCTCTCAGCCCGGCCGCTCACGATGACTTCGCCGCGGCCGCCGGGCTGGGCAGGTGCTCGAACAGGTAGTAGACGGCGAGCAGGCCGTAGATGACCAGCGCGGCCAGCGGCGCACCGAACGCCGCCACCAGCGTGGCGGCCACGTACACGAGCAGGCCGCCGGTGAACCCCGGTATCGAGCGCCGCAGCGCCTCCGGCTGAGCCTGGCCGCCCAGCCGCTCCGCGTGCGTCACCACGTAGATCCACAGCCCCGCGAAGCCGAGCGAGGCCGCGATCAGCACCAGCCCGTAAGTGACCGTCGCCGCGACACCGCCGGTGGCCCGCAGGTTATCGGCGACCAGCGAGGTCGGGAAGGGGATGACCACGACGGCCATCAGCAGCAGCAGGTTGATGACCAGCAGCGGGCGGTCTACCCGGCTGACGTGGGCCAGCATCGTGTGGTGGTTCATCCACATGATCCCGATCGTGAGGAAGCTGACCACGTAGGCGAAATACTGTGGCCAGGCGGCGAGCAGCTGACCGGTGAGCGTGGGGTGAGCCCGGCTGGGCCCGGGCAGGCGCAGGCTCAGGACGAGCAGGGTGATCGCGATGGCGAACACCCCGTCGCTGAACGCCTCGGCGCGGCTGCTGTCCATGCCCGGGTGGTTAGCTGCTGGTGCGGGGGGGCGTCCCTGCGGCGCCCGCCGGGGGGCGGTTCCCGCCGGGGGGTGGGGTGACTGACCGGGCGAGTAGCTGGGCGACGTCGATGACCTGGAGGGTTTCGCTGGCTTCGCCGCTGGCCTGCTTGGCGCTGACCGCGTCGCCGAGCATGACCAGGCAGTAGGGGCAGGCGGTGGAGATGGTGTCCGGGCTGGTGGACAGGGCTTCGTCGATGCGCTCGGTGCTGATCCTTTTGCCGGTCCGTTCTTCCATCCACATCCGGGCGCCGCCCGCGCCGCAGCAGAAGCCGCGGTTCTTGCACCGGTGCATTTCCTGCGCCGTGACGCCGGGGACCTGGTCCATGATCTCCCGGGGCGGGGTGAACACCTTGTTGTGCCGGCCCAGGAAGCACGGGTCGTGGTAGGTGATCTTCTCCCCGATCGCGGTGACCGGGGTCAGCTTGCCCGCCCCGACCAGCCGGGCGAGCAGCTGGGTGTGGTGGATGACCTCGTAGTTCCCGCCCAGCTGCGGGTACTCGTTCGCGATCGTGTTGAAGCAGTGCGGGCACGACGCCACGATCGTCTTGGGGGCGGCCTCGTTGAGGGTCTGGATGTTCTGGGCGGCCAGCATGGAGTAGACGAACTCGTTGCCGATGCGCCGGGCCGGGTCCCCGGTGCAGGTCTCGGCCGGGCCCAGGACGGCGAAGTTCACCCCGGCGGTGTGCAGCAGGGTGGCGATGGCCTTGGTGGTCTTGCGGGCCCGGTCTTCCAGCGCCCCGGCACAGCCCACCCAGAACAGGTACTCCACCCCGTCGTCGAGCTTGCCGTCCGCGACCGGGACGTCGAAGCCGAGTTCCTCCGCCCAGGCCAGCCGCCGGGCGGCGCCCATGCCCCACGGGTCGCCCTTGTTCTCCAGGTTCTTCAGCATCCCGGACGCCTCGGCCGGGAACGCGGACTCGATGAGGACCTGGTGGCGGCGCATCCCGTCGATGTGATCGATGTGCTCGATATCGACCGGGCACTCCTCCACGCACGCCCCGCAGTTGGTGCACGACCACAGCACGTCCGGGTCGATCACCCCGTTCTCGCCCGCGCCGCCGACCAGCGGGCGGCCGGCCTCGAACTTCACCGCGTCGGGCAGCTTTTCCCGCTCCTCATCGGAGGAGGCCAGCAGGTAGGGGGCCTTGGCCAGCGCGTGGTCACGCAGGTCCAGGATCACCTGCTTGGGCGACAGCGGCTTGCCCGTCACCCACGCCGGGCACTGCGACTGGCACCGCCCGCACTCGGTGCAGGTGGCCATGTCCAGCAGGCCCTTCCAGGTGAAGTCCTCGATCTTCCCCAGCCCGAACACGCCGGTGTCGGGGTCGGCTTCCTCGAAGTCCAGCACTTTCCCGCCGCTGCGCATCGGCTCCAGGCCCCGCAGCGCGTCAGGGCGGCGGGAGAACAGCACGTTGACCGGCGCGGTGATGATGTGCAGGTGCTTGGAGTAGGTCACGAACACCAGGAACCCCAGCACCACCGCCAGCTGGGCCAGCAGGAACACCGTCTCGATCACCTTGTTCGCACTCACGCCCAGCGGCGCCAGCCAGTGCCCGGCGAGCTGCGACGCGAACGCGCCGTGCGGGTAGGGGAAGTCGCCGGTGTTGACCTGCGCGCCCCGGTACATCAGCAGCGTGGCGATGACCAGGAAGATCCCGGCCAGCACCAGCCACGCCGCGCCGGCGTGGCTGCCGGCAAACCGGGACGCCCGGCCTTCGCGTCCGGGGTTGCCGCGGAGCCGGATCACCGCGAACGTGATGATGCCCGCCAGCACCCCCACCGCGAACAGGTCCTCGACGAACCCGGTGAACGCCCAGTGCCCGATGCCGGGAATCGCGAACGTCTTAGAGAACAAGTCCCCGTAAGCCTCGATGATGGTCAGCAGCAACACGATGAAACCCCAGAAAGTGAACGCGTGCGCCAGGCCCGGCACCGTCCATTTCAGCAGCTTGCGCTGCCCGATCACCTCCGCCGCCTCGACCCCCGCGTCACGCGCCGGATGCGAGCGGACCGCCGCGACCCGCTCCGGCGCCGGCTGCCCCGCACGGCCCACCCGCACCAGCCACCACAACCTGCGGCCAGCCAGCGCGAACGCTGCCACCGTCAGCACCAGCCCCACCACGATCCGCACCACCATGAAAGCCTCCTCAGCGGCACCGGGCAGGCAGGATGCGCGCCGCGCCGGCTGCCAGCGTACGCCGCGCTCTGCTCGCCTGGTCGTGAGCACGGCAGCGGTACGATCCGGGCTATCTTACCCACGAGTAACTTAGTTCGCCCGGGCGGGAGGCGGCCGGCCGCGCCACGCCGCGGGAATCTTTTGGCACGCAGACAAGTTGAGCACGTTAGACTCAACTCAGTTGCCACGGGGGACCCTCCCTGGCAGACTTGAGCCCGGAAGACTCAAGTCTAAGACTACGACCACACACAGGGACTACACATGGCACGTGCGGTAGGAATCGACCTCGGGACCACCAACTCCGTCGTCGCAGTGCTCGAGGGCGGCGAGCCGACGGTCATCGCCAACGCGGAGGGATCGCGGACCACGCCGTCTGTGGTGGCCTTCGCCAAGAACGGTGAGGTGCTGGTCGGCGAGGTCGCCAAGCGCCAGGCGGTGACGAACGTCGACCGCACGATCCGCTCGGTCAAGCGCCAGATGGGCACCGACTGGACCGTCAAGATCGACGACAAGAAGTTTACTGCCCAGCAGATCAGCGCGTTCATCCTGCAGAAGCTCAAGAGGGACGCCGAGTCCTACCTCGGCGAGACGATCACCGACGCGGTGATCACCGTGCCGGCGTACTTCAGTGACGCCCAGCGGCAGGCCACCAAGGAGGCCGGCCAGATCGCCGGGCTGAACGTGCTCCGCATCATCAACGAGCCGACGTCCGCGGCGCTCGCCTACCACCTGGAGAAGGAGGGCGAGGCCACCATCCTGGTCTTCGACCTGGGCGGCGGCACCTTCGACGTCTCGCTGCTGGAAGTCGGCGACGGCGTCGTTGAGGTGAAGGCCACCAGCGGCGACAACCACCTCGGTGGTGACGACTGGGACCAGCGCATCGTGGACTGGCTGGTGCAGGACTTCAAGAACAATTACGGCACCGACCTGTCCAAGGACAAGATGGCGCTGCAGCGGCTGCGCGAGTCCGCGGAGAAGGCCAAGATCGAGCTGTCCGGCTCCGCCGAGACCACGATCAACCTGCCCTACATCACCCACTCCGAGCAGGGCCCGCTGCACCTGGACACCAAGCTCACCCGGGCTGAGTTCCAGCGCATGACCTCGGACCTGCTCGACCGCACCAAGGGCCCGTTCCAGCAGGTCATCAAGGACGGGAACACCAAGCTGAGCGACATCCAGCACGTGGTGCTGGTCGGCGGCTCGACCCGGATGCCCGCCGTGGTGGACCTGGTCAAGGAGCTGCTCGGCGGCAAGGAGCCGAACAAGGGCGTCAACCCAGACGAGGTCGTCGCCGTCGGTGCCGCGCTGCAGGCCGGCGTGCTCAAGGGCGAGGTCAAGGACGTCCTGCTGCTGGACGTGACCCCGCTGTCGCTGGGCATCGAGACCAAGGGCGGCATCTTCACCAAGCTGATCGAGCGCAACACCACCATCCCGACCAAGCGGTCGGAGATCTTCACCACGGCCGATGACAACCAGCCGTCCGTGCAGATCCAGGTGTTCCAGGGTGAGCGCGAGATCGCCGCGTACAACAAGAAGCTCGGCATGTTCGAGCTGTCCGGCCTGGCGCCCGCGCCACGGGGCATCCCGCAGATCGAGGTCGCCTTCGACATCGACGCCAACGGGATCGTCAACGTCTCCGCCAAGGACCTGGGCACCGGCAAGGAGCAGCGGGTCACCATCTCCGGCGGCTCCGCCCTGGGCAAGGACGAGATCAACCGGATGATGGCCGAGGCGGAGAAGTTCGCCGCCGAGGACGCCGCCCGCCGCGAGGAGGCGGAGGTCCGCAACCGTGCGGACACACTGGCGTACCAGACGGAGAAGTTCCTCGCGGAGAACTCCGAGAAGGTGCCTGAGGACATCAAGTCCGAGGTGGAGACGGCCATCGCTGAGCTGAAGAAGGCTCTGGAGGGCACCGACACCGAGGCGATCAAGGACGCCACCGACAAGGCGGCCCAGGCCAGCCAGAAGATGGGCACCGCCATCTACGCCCAGTCCCAGGCGGCATCCGCCACGGACAGCGCCGGGGCCGGCACGGCCGAGACCCCCGCGGATGACGACGAGGTCGTCGAGGCTGAGATCGTGGACGAGGACAGGCACCCAGGAGAAGGTGGCGCCGCCTGATGAATTCTTCGCCAGAGGACACCAACGCAGGACCGGTGATCCGTGACCTCAGGCGCATCGACCCGGTGACGGGCCAGGTCAGGGACCCAGGCCAGCAGGGACGGCGCGAGCCGGATTCCCGCGTGCCCGGGAAGCCCCGGCCCGGCCGGCACGCGGCGTCCAAGCCGGGCGGCACGGGGGCACGGCCCGCGGCAGCGCAGCCAGCAGGCGGCGCTCCCGGCGGGCCGCCCCCGGGGCCGGGCGGCCCGCCTCCGGGCGGCCCGCAGACCCAGGCTCCGGGCGGCCCGCCCCCGGGCGGGCCAGGCCCGGCCGCCCCGGAAGAGCCCGGGCCCGCGCAGGCTGGCCAGGCACCAGAGGCCGCCGCCCCGGCTCCGCCCGGCCCGCCCGGCGGCCCGGGCCCGCAGGGCAGGCCTGGTCCGCCGGGCGCCCCTGACGGCGGTGCCGGGCTCGCCGCTCAGCTCGCCGAGCGCACCGCTGACCTGCAGCGCCTCCAGGCCGAGTACGTCAACTACCGGAAGCGCGTTGAGCGGGACCGGCTGGCGGTGCGGGAGCAGGCCCTGGCCAACGTGCTCAGCGCGCTGCTGCCGGTGCTGGACGACATCGGCCGGGCCCGCGAGCACGGCGAGCTCACCGGCGGGTTCAAGTCCGTCGGCGAATCGCTGGAGACGATCGCCACCAAGCTGGGGCTGGAGAGCTTCGGTGCCGCCGGGGACCCGTTCGACCCGCGGGTGCACGAGGCGCTCATGCATTCCTACTCGCCCGACGTGACCGAGCCGACAGCCGTCCAGATCCTGCAGCCCGGCTACAAGGTGGGCGACCGGATCGTCCGGCCGGCCAGGGTAGCGGTGGCCGAGCCCGGCGACGGGCCGGGCGGCCCGGGCGAGCCCTCGGCCGCCGATCACGGCACCGGCCCCGGCCAGTCACGGGGAACTCCGGCGGGAAACAACTGACCCCCGGGGAGAGGTAGTAAGTGAGCACGAAGGACTTCCTCGAGAAGGACTACTACAAGATCTTGGGCGTCTCCAAGACGGCCACCGCTGACGAGATCAAGAAGTCGTACCGCAAGCTGGCCCGCCAGTACCACCCGGATGCGAACAAGGGTGATGCCAAGGCCGAGGAGCGGTTCAAGGAGATCTCCGAGGCCTACAACACGCTGTCTGACAGCAAGCGGCGCAAGGAGTACGACGACGCCCGCTCGCTGTTTGGTGGCGGCTTCCGCCGCCCCGGCCCGGGCGGACCGGCCGGCCAGGCCGGCGGCGGGTTCGGCGGCTTCGACCTTGGTGACCTGTTCGGCGCCGGGAACACCGGCGGCAACGCAGGCGGCGGTCTCGGGGACCTGCTCGGTGGCGTGTTCGGCCGCGGTGGCGGCCGAACCGCCACCGCCCGCCCACGGCGCGGCACCGATGTGGAGACCGAGACGTCCCTGTCCTTCGGCGACGCGCTCGAGGGCGTCACGGTCAGCCTCCGGCTGGCCGGGGAGGGACCGTGCCCGACCTGCCGGGGTACCGGCGCCAAGGCGGGCACCGTGCCCCGGGTCTGCCCGAATTGCGAGGGGACCGGCCAGGAGAGCAAGAACCTGGGCAGCTTCGCGTTCTCTGAGCCGTGCCACGAATGCCGCGGCCGCGGGCTGGTGGTCAACGACCCGTGCCCGGTGTGCTCGGGCAGCGGCCGGGCGATGAGCACCCGGACCATCCAGGCGCGCATCCCGGCGGGCGTGGCCGACGGCCAGCGGATCAAGCTCAAGGGGAAGGGCGCTCCCGGCGAGCGTGGCGGTCCGGCCGGAGACCTCTACGTCCGGGTGCATGTTGCCCCCCACCCGGTCTTCGGCCGGACGGGGCACAACCTCACCGTCAACGTGCCGGTGACGTTCCCGGAGGCGGCGCTGGGCGCGGAGATCAAGGTCCGGCCCACCGCGGCGCCCCGGTCAGTGTCCGGATCCCGGCCGGTACCCCGAGCGGCCGTACCTTCCGGGTCCGCGGCAAGGGCGCGCGAAAGCCGGACGGGACGAACGGGGACCTGCTGGTCACCGTGCAGGTTCAGGTGCCGCAGCACCTGAGCGCCCAGGCCAAGACCGCGCTGCAGGCGTTCCGGGAGACGACCGCCAGCCAGGACCCGCGCGATGACCTGCTACAGCGGGCCAGGAGCGGCTGACATGCGGGCCCGGCACGCCAGGGCGGGGATGCGGAGGTGACCCGATGAGCAGCCCGTTCGACATTTCCGACGACACGCCCGTGTACGTCATCTCCGTGGCCGCCCAGCTGGCCGGCCTGCACCCGCAGACGCTGCGGACGTGGGACCGGCTGGGGCTGGTGTCACCCAGCCGGTCCAGCGGCCAGGGCCGCCGGTACTCGTTGCGCGACGTGCTCGCCCTGCGCGAGGTCCAGCGCCTGTCCCAGGAAGAGGGGGTCAACCTCTCGGGCATCAAGCGCATCCTCGAGCTGGACAAGGAGCTGCGCCGCCACCAGCAACGCCTCGCCGACGTGAGCGCGGAGCTGGCCCAGCTGCGCATCGAACTCGAATCCACCCGCTCGGTGGCCGCCAAGCTGGCCGGGCTGCTGCGCAGCCGGGCCGGAGGCGCCCAGCTCGTGCCGGTCCGCGCCGCAGCCAGTACCGCCCCGGGCGGCCAGGCGCCCGGGCAGCAGCAGGAGGCGGTGCACCGCCCGGCCATCCCGATGACCGGACGGTCCCGCGCTGGCACCGAGCCTGCCGCCAGCGGCGGCCGGCTCTCCCCGGAGGACGCCAAGGCCGCCCGGGGGGGGCCGTGATGACCTCACCGGGGCCGACCGCCAGCTACCTGGCCACCCGGGCTGACCCAGGCGGCACCTACCCACATGGCCGCCTGGGCCTGCCTCGGGCGGCACTCACCTGAAGAACACCGGATCACCGCGATCCAGAAAGCAATCATGGACGACAAGCTCACTCGTAAGAGCCAGGACGCGCTCTCCGCTGCCGTGCGGCGGGCAACGACCAACGGCAACCCGCACGTCGAGCCACTGCACCTGCTGGCCGCCCTGGTCAGCCAGGAGGGCGGCACCGCGGCACCGCTGCTGCGTGCCGTCGGGGCCGATCCGCAGGCCATCCTGGGCAGCGCCGATGCGCTGATCTCCCGGCTGCCGAAGGCGGCGGGCACGACGGTCAGCGCCCCCGACATGGCGCGCCCGCTGCTGGCCACCCTGGCCACCGCGGCGAAGCGGGCCCGCGAGCTGGACGACGAGTACGTTTCCACCGAGCACCTGCTGGTCGGGCTGGCCGCTGACGGGGGCCAGGCCGCCGACCTGCTGCGCCGGGCCGGGGCCGGCCCCGACGAGCTGCTCGGCGCGTTCGAGAAGGTCCGGGGGCACGCGCGGGTCACCACGGAAGATCCGGAAGGCACCTACCAGGCGCTGGAGAAATATGGCATCGACCTGACCCAGCAGGCCCGGGACGGAGCCCTCGACCCCGTGATCGGGCGTGACGCGGAAATCCGCCGGGTGATCCAGGTGCTCTCCCGCCGGACGAAGAACAACCCCGTGCTGATCGGCGAGCCCGGCGTGGGCAAGACCGCGGTGGTCGAGGGGCTGGCCCAGCGCATCGTGGCCGGTGACGTGCCGGAGTCCCTGCGCGGCAAGCGGCTGGTCTCCCTCGACCTGGCGGCCATGGTGGCCGGCGCGAAGTACCGCGGCGAGTTCGAGGAACGCCTCAAGGCCGTGCTCAACGAGATCCGGCAGAGCGAGGGCCAGGTCATCACGTTCATCGACGAACTGCACACGGTGGTCGGGGCCGGCGCCGCGGAAGGCGCGATGGACGCGGGCAACATGCTCAAGCCGATGCTGGCCCGCGGCGAGCTGCGCATGGTGGGTGCCACCACCATGGACGAGTTCCGCGAGCGGATCGAGAAGGACCCGGCCCTGGAACGCCGGTTCCAGCAGGTCTTCGTCGGCGAGCCGTCGGTCGAGGACACCATCGCCATCCTGCGCGGCCTCAAGGGCCGCTACGAGGCACACCACAAGGTGCAGATATCGGACGCTGCCCTGGTCGCCGCGGCGGCGCTGTCGGACCGCTACATCACCGCCCGGTTCCTGCCGGACAAGGCCATCGACCTCATCGACGAGGCCGCGTCCCGGCTGCGGATGGAGATCGACTCCCGGCCGGTCGAGATCGACGAGCTGCAGCGGTCGGTAGACCGGATGAAGATGCAGGAAATGGCTCTGGCCCGGGAAGGCGATCCGGCCAGTAAGGAGCGGCTGGAGCGGCTCCGCGCCGACCTGGCCGACCGGCAGGAGCAGCTGACCGCCCTGCTGGCCCGCTGGGACCGGGAGAAGTCCAGCCTGAACCGGGTTGGCGAGCTGAAGCAGCGGATCGACGATCTCAGGGGCCAGGCGGAGCGCGCCCAGCGGGATGCTGACTTCGCCACCGCCTCGCGGATCATGTACGGCGAGATCCCCACGGTGGAGGCCGAGCTCGCCGCGGCGGCCAGCGCGGCCGCCGAGGAGCCCGGCACCGGCCCGGACGGGGCCGCTGGCACCGGGACCCCGATGGTGAAGGAGGAGGTCGGCCCGGACGACGTGGCCGACGTGGTTTCCGCGTGGACCGGCATCCCGGCCGGGCTGCTGGAAGGCGAGACCGGCAAGCTGCTGCGGATGGAAGACGAACTGGGCTGCCGCATCATCGGCCAGGCCCGGGCCGTCCAGGCCGTGTCCGACGCCGTCCGCAGGTCACGGGCGGGCGTGGCCGACCCGGACCGCCCGGCTGGCTCCTTCCTGTTCCTCGGCCCGACCGGGGTGGGCAAGACCGAGCTGGCCAAGGCGCTGGCCGAGTTCCTGTTCGACGACGAGCGCGCCATGGTCCGCATCGACATGAGCGAGTACAGCGAGAAGCATTCCGTGGCCCGGCTCGTCGGCGCCCCGCCCGGCTACGTGGGGTACGAGGAAGGCGGGCAGCTAACCGAGGTCGTCCGGCGCCGCCCCTACTGCGTGGTCCTGCTGGATGAGGTGGAGAAGGCACACCCGGAGGTCTTCGACATCCTGCTCCAGGTGCTGGATGACGGCCGCCTCACCGACGGGCAGGGCCGGACGGTGGACTTCCGGAACACGATCCTGATCCTTACTTCCAACCTCGGCTCGCAATTCATCGCCGACCCGGGGCTCACCGAGGAGTCGAAGCAGGACGCGGTGATGAAGGTGGTGCAGGCGACCTTCAAGCCCGAGTTCCTGAACCGGCTGGACGACGTCATCCTGTTCGACTCGCTGTCCACCGAGGAATTGAGCAGGATCGTCGATCTGCAGGTCGCACGGCTCGGCAAGCGGCTGGCCGACCGCCGGCTGGCCCTCACCGTCACGCCGGCAGCCCGGGAATGGCTGGCACTGACCGGGTTCGACCCGATCTACGGGGCGCGGCCACTACGCCGGCTCATCCAGTCGGCCATCGGCGACCAGCTCGCCCGGGCGCTGCTGTCCGGCGAGGTGAGCGACGGGGACCAGGTGCTGGTGGACCTGGATACCGCGTCGGACGCGCTGACCGTGCGCCGGGGTCAGCTGTCCCCGGCGGGGGTAGCCGGCCCGGAGGGCAGCTCGTCGAGCAGCTTGTCGTAGTCGTCCTCGGGGAGCCCGAGGTCGTTGCGGATCCGGTACCGCAGGGTGAGCAGGAGCCGCAGTTCGGTGGGGTCACCCCCGGCTGAGGACTGAGCACGGCTGGGGGCCGGGACAGCCGTCCCGGCATCCCAGCCTGCACCCAGCCGGCCTAGGCACAGCCCGACCCCGGTCGTCACCCAGCGCAGCGCGCCGGTCAGGTCGGACCGCTCCACCAGGAGTTCGGCCACCAGGTCGTAGATGCGGGGATCGGCCGGCTGCTCGCGCTCGATCTGCCGGATGAGCGCCTCCGCCTCGGACGGCCGCTCCATCATGAACAGCGCACGCGCGAGCGGTACCCGCGGATCGATGAAGGCGGCACCCCCGTCGTCCAGGGCACGCTGGAATCCGTCGGCCGCCGCGGCAGGCTCGTCGGCCAGTAGCCACTGCTCACCAGCCCGCAGGTACGCCTCGGCCCGGGGAAACTCATGCGTCTGCGTGCCGGTAACGGCGAGATTGATCATCTGCTCGGCGGCCGCACGGTGATCACCGGTGAAGGCAGCGTCGAACTCGATCGCATCGAACAGGTCGCGAGTAAGCAGCACCACGCCCCCGGACGTACCCAGCCGGGGACCAGTTCCAACGCCGCGAACGAACTCAGTCACGGGGAAACCACGCTATCGGCGCGAACGCTCCAGGGCGTCCCAGAAGCCGCGCCGGAGCGCATGCCGGGTCTCGTCATGCAGGAGCGAATCGATCGGCAGCGCTGAGTCCTGCAGCAGCCTTGCTTCCAGGTCTGAGGGCATCCGCGGCTTGCGGGCAAGAACGGCCTCCAGCCAGAGTGCCGGGGCCTCGCGAGCCACCGACTGACCGAATTCAAATCCCTCGGCGTGAGCGGCCTGGACCGCGTCGGCGAGGGGCAGTGCCTGGCCCGGGGGGACAGGGCCCCCAGGGCTGGAGGGTGGCGTGCCGTTATAGGGACCCTGCGGCGGCACGTAGGCCGGGTTCGCAGCGGGGGAGGGCGGGAACTGCCCGGGCATGAGCTGCTCGGGGGGGAGCACGCCGTACGGGCCCTGCTGGTACGGACGGGAAGAGCCCGGCTGGCCACCCGGCAGGCCCGGGGATCCGGGCATCGGCTGCCGCGGTACCCCGTTGGCCGCGGGCACGTCCTGGGCCGGGCGGCGGAACGACCCGTCCGGGTCGGACGGCGACGCCGGGTACAGGCTGGCTCCCTGATCCTCGCGGGGCTGCTGGGCATGAGCCCCGCGCGAGCGGGGGTCGGGCAGCCCGGGCGACGGCGGTCCTGACGGCATGCCCGGGGCGGCGTGCAGGCCCGGGTGGCTGGGCGGGCCGCTGAGGCCCGGCTGGCCCGGCATCGGCGGCTGGCCGGTCATCATCCCGGGGCGCCCGGCGCCAGGCAGTCCCGGCAGGCTGGGCTGGCCCGGAACCTGCTGCTGTGGCGGCGGCATCGCCAATCCTGGGACCGTGTCCGGCATGGCGGGCTGGGCCGGTCCTGGCTGTGCTGCCAGGCCCGGCGGGGCATTCATGGCCTGCTGCTGGGCCCGTACGTCCTGCTGCTGGGCCCGTACGTCCTGCTGCTGGGCCCGTACGTCCTGCTGCTGGGCCCGTACGTCCTGCTGCTGCCCGGAGGACTGCGCGCTGGGCATCCGCTGCTGGGCCGCGGCGTCCTGCTGCCCGCGCGCCGGGCCGGCCTGGTCCTGTCCTCGCGGCGGCGTCATGCCTGCCTGGCCGAGCGGGTCGGCCAGGCCGCCGGAGCTGCCGGGCAGGGCCGCGGCACCTGAAGGCTCGCCCCGGCCGCGCGTGCTTGGCATGGCCGGGCGCTCGATGGAACCGGTGTGCTCCCGCCGGGGCAGCGGCGGTGCCTGCGGGGCACTGGCCAGTGGCTGCGCCGCGCGCTGGTACTCGGCCACCACGGGCGAGGTGTAGATGGCGGGAGGGGCGGGGGCTGCTCCCGCGGCCAGGGCCTGGTGACCGAGCGGCCCGACCACCGGCCCGTGCCCATTGGTCAGCGACCGGCCAGCAGTCACCGCCAGCTGGTAGGGCTCCCCGGCGGTGAGCGCCTCGGGCCCGGACACCAGCTCGGTGTACGGCCGCAGATGCCCTTCGCCGATCTCGATGATGTCGTCACATTCCTGCCGCAGGCTGCGGGAGATGGTCCAGTTGCCGCCGACGGTAATGTGCACGATCAGCACCCGGATGCCCAGGTCCTGCACGTCCGCGACGACCTGGGCCAGATCCTCCTCCGCGCTGACCAGCAGTGCGTCACTGATCGCGTTGTTCCGGGCCAGGGTGGTCAGGTCGCGGCGGATCTCACCCTCGACGCCCTCCCGCCGGCCCGGGCGCATCCGGCCTAGCCGCAGCTTCAGCCCGGGCAGGTCCGCGAGGGCGTCATGTTCGGATGTGCGGCGGCCCTCAACCGTTGCCTCGTACCAGTAGCAACGCAGCAACGGGAGGCTCGTCCGCTCCCGGGCGATGCTCCCGAGGAACTGGAGAAGGCCTGCGTAATCCCAGGATACGGACTCTCGGTGGCGGGTTCCGTGGACGGCCATCGCGCCATCCGCCAGCACGTAGCCCGCGTCCACGAACAGCGCGCACCGATCCACGCGACACCGTCCTTCCCTCGACGCGAGACGTTACCAGCGCCCAGCCGCCATTGTGGCCGATCGCGCGCAGGTCGCGGGCGCCCTTGCCGGAGAAGTCCGCTCTCGGCAGAAGCTTCCCGGCGACTGCTCCTGGCCCGGCAGAATCTTCTGCCATGCGACTTCTGGTTCTGGGGGGGACCCGGTTCCTCGGGCGTGCCATCGTGGACGAAGCGGTCCGGCGTGGCTATGACGTCACGACCTTCTCGCGGGGGCTGAGCGGCGAGCCCCGGCCGGGTGCCGAGGCGTTGCACGGAGACCGTACCAGCTACCCGGACCTGCTCAGGGCGGCAGAGCGAGATTTCGATGTGGTCGTGGACACCTCGTCGATCGCGCCCGTGCACGTGGCGGCGGCAGCCCGGCTGCTGGCCGGGCGCGTCCGGCACTACACCTATATATCGACGGTTTCCGTGTACCGCGAGCGGGGCCCGGAGCCGGTCACCGAGGACTCCGCGGTACTGGACTGCCCGGCCGATGCGGCGGGCAGCGAGGAGGAACTCGGGTACGGCCGCCTCAAGGCCGGCTCGGAGCGCGCCGTCGCGGAAGCGATGCCTGGTCACCACCTGATCGTCCGGCCCGGGCTGATCGTCGGCCCACACGAGAACGTCGGGCGCCTGCCCTGGTGGCTGGCCCGGATCGCGCGCGGCGGGACGGTGCTGGCCCCGGGCCGGCCCGGCCAGCCGCTGCGGGTCACCGACGCCCGCGATCTGGCCTCATGGGTGCTGGACAACACCCGGCGCGGCATCCCGGGCGTCATGAACGTGCCCGGCCCGGCCGGGGTGACCCTCGGAGACCTGCTGGCCGCCTGCGGCGAGGTGACGAAGGCGAACCGGCGCGCTCCCCTGCGGCTGCGCTGGGTGCCCGACGAGGCGTTGCTGGCCGCCGGGGCCGGGCCCTGGATGGAACTGCCCATGTGGACTCCGGCGATCCCGGAACTCGCGGCGGCCTGGGAGGTCAGCGGCGACCGGGCGCTGCGGACCGGGATCAGGTACCGGCCGCTCACCGACACGGTGCGGGACACCTGGACCTGGCTGCGCCGGGAATTCGGAGCGGCCGGCGTCGTCCCGGACGGCTTCCCCCGGCAGCCCGGCCTGGGCCTGGACCCCGCCAAGGAGCAGGCCATCCTGGACCGCCTGGAGTAGCGGGGGCCGGGGACCGCCGAGCCGGCCCGACGGCCTGCCCCGGGTGCGGGGCCCACCTTTAGCCCCGGGCTCGCTGCACTGGGTAGGCTGCTCAGCCGTGACCGACCGCGATGACCTGCTGCAGATAATCAAGGACAAGGCCGTCGTCCACGGCGACTTCGTGCTCTCCTCCGGCCAGCGGGCGACCTGGTACATCGACCTGCGCCGGGTGCTGCTCAGCGGGAAGGGCGCGCCGCTGGCCGGGCGGGTGATGCTCGACCTCACCGCCGGCCTGGACTACGACGCGGTCGGCGGCCTCACCCTGGGCGCCGACCCGGTTGCCGCCGCCATGCTGCATGCCGGCAGCGCGGCTGGGCAGCCGCTGGACGCTTTCGTGGTGAGGAAAGAAGGGAAGGCGCACGGCCTGCAGCGGCGTATCGAGGGTCCCGACGTCGCCGGGCGCCGGGTGCTCGCGGTCGAGGACACCTCGACGACAGGGGCCTCGGTGCTCACCGCGGTGGACGCGCTCCGCGAGGCCGGAGCGCAGGTGGTGGGCGTGGCCGTGATCGTGGAACGCGGCGCCCGGGGCCCAGTCAGCGCGCACGGGCTGCCGTTCCTCGCGGCTTACGACATCGGGGACCTGGGCCTGGACTGACGGTCGGCCCGGTGGCTGTGCGGCGGGCCGCCCGCGGCGGCCGCCTCGGCGTTCTCCTTGCGCACCTCACGCAGCCGGTACATCACGAACGCGGCGATGGCGATGACCGCGGCGGCCGCGATCAGGTAGCCGGCCAGCGCGATGCCGTGCGCAATGCTCTGCCAGGTGCTGCTGAGCGCGTAGCCGACCATCGAGATCGCGGTCACCCAGATCGCCGTGCCGATGAGGCTGAGCACGCCGAACAGCAGCGCGGGCATCTTGGTGAAGCCGGCCACGATCGAGATGAACGTGCGCACCACCGGCAGCGCCCGGCCGACCGGCACCGCCCACACGCCGCGCCCGGCGAGGAAGTTTTCCGCGCGGTCGATGTCCCGCTCGGTGATCAGCAGGTAGCGGCCGAACCGTGAGACCAGCGGCCGCTCAGCCACCCGGCCCACCGTGTAGGAGACGAACGAGCCGATGAGCTCGGCCAGCGTCCCGACGATGATCACCGCGACGATGTTCAGCCGTCCCTCGCCAGCCAGTACCCCGGCGAAGCCGAAAGTGATCTCCGACGGGATCGGGACGCAGCACGCCTCGAGGAAGCCGAACAGGAAGACGGCGGCCAGGCCCCACTGGCTGAGGAAGCTCTCCATAACTCACTGTTGTACCGCATCCCCGGAGTGCTGCGGTGTGCAGGAGGCCGACTTAGGAGACCCTTAACCATCAGACTTCCATCATTATGGGCCTTCCGGCACTGCCGCCCCCGGACCCATTTCACGGATACTAGACAGCACGTACTAGACAGGGAGCCGATTGTTATGCCTATAGCCACCCCTGAGGTCTACGCGCAGATGCTCGACCGGGCCAAGGAACACGGCTTTGCCTACCCGGCCATCAACGTGACCTCCAGCCAGACGCTCAATGCCGCGCTGCGCGGGTTCGCCGACGCGGAGAGCGACGGGATCATCCAGGTATCCACCGGTGGTGCGGAGTACCTGTCCGGCTCGGCGGTCAAGAACATGGTGATCGGTTCGGCCGCGCTGGCCAGCTTCGCCCGGGTGGTCGCGGACAAGTACCCGATGCAGATCGCCCTGCACACCGACCACTGCCCCAAGAACAAGCTCGATGGCTTCGTGCGCCCCCTGGTCAAGCTGTCCCAGGAGCGGGTGGCCCGGGGTGAGGAGCCGCTGTTCAACTCGCATATGTGGGACGGCTCGGCGGTGCCCCTGGACGAGAACCTCGCGCTGGCCAGCGAACTGCTCGACGAGTGCGCCAAGGCCCGGACGGTCATGGAGCTGGAGATCGGCGTGGTCGGCGGTGAAGAGGACGGCGTCACCGGCGAGATGAACGAGAAGCTGTACACCACCCCGGAGGACGCGCTGGCCACCGCGGAGGCGCTCGGGCTCGGTGAGCGGGGCCGGTACCTGCTGGCCGCCACCTTCGGCAACGTGCACGGCGTGTACAAGCCCGGCCACGTCACGCTCCGGCCGTCCATCCTGCGCGACATCCAGGACGCGGTCGGCAGCAAGTACGGCCAGGAGAAGCCGTTCGACCTCGTGTTCCACGGCGGGTCGGGTTCTGCCCTGGAGGAGATCCGGGAGGCGATCTCCTACGGTGTGGTCAAGATGAACGTGGACACCGACACCCAGTACGCGTTCACCCGGCCGGTCGCGGACCACATGTTCCGCAACTACGACGGCGTACTGAAGGTCGATAGCGAGGTCGGCAACAAGAAGATGTACGACCCCCGGGCATGGGGCAAGGCGGGCGAGTCCGGCATGGCCGCCCGGGTGACCCACGCCTGCGAGGACCTGCTGGCCGCCGGCCACCGGATGACCTGAGCCTGCGCCGGCGCTGCCCGGGGCCGGGCGGCACTCAGCCCCGTGGGGCGCGGTGGGGGTGGGGACGCGGCAGGATGGGGGTATGGACCATCGGAACTTGCTGGGCGGGCCGCCCGCCACGTACCTGCCCCCCGATCTCGCGGGCGCGCGGCTCGAGGCGGGCGCCGACCCCGCCACCGTGGCCGCCGAGGACCCGGCCTGCCTGGCCGCCTGGGCGGCCCTGGCTGAACAGGCACTGGACCGGCAGGACTGGGTCACGGCGTACGCGTTCGCCCGGACCGGCTACCACCGGGGCCTGGACCTGCTCCGCCGGTCCGGGTGGAAGGGGCATGGCCCGATCCCCTGGGAGCATGAGCCGAACCGGGGCTTCCTCCGCTCGCTGCACGCACTGGGCCGCGCGGCCGGGGCCATCGGCGAGACCGATGAGGAGCAGCGCTGCGCGGAGTTCCTGAGCGACAGCAGCAGCACCGCCGTGGCTGCCCTGACGGGTACCTGATCCAGCCACCCAGCCCCGGCAAACGAACCCAGCCGCCGGCGTAGCACTTCATCCGGCTGCCCAGCCCGGTACCTGATCAGGCCCCGGCCCGGGCAGCCACGCCCGCCCCGGCAGCCGCCCCGCCGTCCACTGGCGCACGCCCGGAAGCCGTCTGCGCACCTCTGCGCACGTCGGCACGGCCAGCCGGAA
The DNA here is from genome assembly GCA_963829725.1 of uncultured Actinomycetes bacterium. Classification (GTDB taxonomy): domain Bacteria; phylum Actinomycetota; class Actinomycetes; order Streptosporangiales; family Streptosporangiaceae; genus RYN-230. Next base: position 148,563 of record CAWHJW010000015.1, read on the forward strand.
CCGGCCGCCGGGACGTGGAGTAACCTCAGACTCCGCAAGCGAGGTCAGGCCCGGGGCGAGGCCCCGGGGACGGCCCGGGCCCGGCCCGGGCGCGGCCGCCTGGGGCGAGGCCTGGAAGGGGCTGGTCAGATGCCGGCCATTGTGCTCGTGGGCGCACAGTGGGGTGACGAGGGCAAGGGCAAGGCGACCGACCTGCTCGGCGACCGCGTCCAGTACGTGGTCCGCTACCAGGGCGGGAACAACGCCGGCCACACGGTGGTCATCGGCGACGACAGCTACGCCCTGCACCTGCTGCCCTCCGGTGTGCTGTCGCCGCAGGTCACCCCGGTCATCGGCAACGGGGTAGTGATCGATCCCGAGGTACTGCTGCGCGAGATCGACGGCCTGCGCGAGCGGGGCGTGTCCTGCGAGCGGCTGCTGATCTCGGCCAACGCGCACCTGATCATGCCTTACCACCGGGCCCTGGATAAGGTCTCCGAGCGTTACCTGGGCAGCGCGCGGATCGGCACCACCGGCCGGGGCATCGGCCCGACGTACGCGGACAAGGTGGCCCGCACCGGCATCCGGGTCCAGGACCTGCTCGACCCCGGCATCCTCAGCCAGAAGCTGGAGCTCGTGCTGCGCGAGCGGAACCAGGTGCTGACCAAGGTGTACAACCGCCGCGGCATCGAGGCCGACGTCATCGCCCAGGAGTACCTGGGCTACGCGGACCAGATCCGGCCCTACGTGGCCGACACCGGCCTGGTGCTGAACCAGGCCCTGGACGAGGGCCAGATCGTGCTGCTGGAGGGCGCGCAGGCCACGCTGCTCGACGTGGACCACGGTACCTACCCGTTCGTCACCTCGTCCTCGCCCACGGCCGGCGGCGCTTGCGCGGGCGCGGGCATCGGCCCGACCCGGATCACGAAGGTGATCGGGATCCTCAAGGCGTACACCACCCGGGTCGGCGCCGGGCCCTTCCCCACCGAACTCACCGACGCGCAAGGTGAGTGGCTGCGCAAGGCCGGCGGTGAGTACGGGGTGACGACCGGCCGGGCCCGGCGCACCGGCTGGTTCGACGCCGTGATCGCCCGCTACTCGACCCGGGTGAACGGGATCACCGACTACTTCATCACCAAGCTGGACGTGCTGTCCGGCCTGGATAAGGTCCCGGTCTGCGTGGCCTACGAGGTCGGCGGCACCCGGTACGACGAGATTCCGATGACGCAGACCGACTTCCATCACGCCACCCCGGTGTATGAGTACCTGGACGGCTGGTGGGAGGACATCTCGACCGCGCGGGAACTCGCGGACCTGCCCCGGAACGCGCAGGCGTACGTGCAGGCCCTGGAGGACATGATCGGCGCCCCGGTCGCCGCCGTCGGCACCGGCCCGCGCCGCGATCAGACCCTGCAGTTGCGCCCCCTGGCCTGACCAGCACCCCTGGCCCGGCCGGCACCGCGCTGGCCCGGGCGGCACCGCGCTGGCCCGGCCGGCACCGCGCTGGCCCGGCCGGCACGGCGGTCCGGCGGCCGCCGGGCCGCCGCCGGTAGGCTCACGCCGTGCGAGTTCTCATCCTCGGATCCGGTGGCCGCGAGCATGCGCTGGCCCGGGCGCTGGCCGCCGACCCGGACGTCACCGGCCTGCACGCCGCGCCCGGTAACCCGGGCATCGCGGCGCTCGCCCACCTGCACCCGGCTGAGGTCACCGATCCTGGCCAGGTGACTGGGCTGGCCCGGGCGGTCGGGGCTGACCTGGTGGTGGTCGGCCCAGAGGCGCCGCTGGTCGCCGGGGTGGCGGACGCGCTGCGGGCCTCCGGGATCTCCTGCTTCGGGCCGAGCCGCCGGGCGGCCGCGATCGAGGGGTCCAAGTCCTACGCGAAGAAGATCATGCAGGCGGCCGGCATCCCGACCGCCCAGGCGCGCACCTGCACCAGCGCGGCCGAGGCCGGGGCCGCGCTGGCCGAATTCGGCTCGCCGTACGTGGTGAAGGCGGACGGCCTGGCCGCCGGCAAGGGCGTGGTGGTGACCACGGACCTGGCCACCGCCCAGGAGCACGCGGCGGCGTGTGGCACCGTGGTCATCGAGGAGTACCTGGACGGCCCCGAGGTGTCGCTGTTCGCGCTGGCCGACGGGGCCACCGCCGTCCCGCTGCTGCCTGCACAGGACTTCAAGCGGGCCCAGGATGGGGATCTTGGGCCGAACACCGGCGGGATGGGCGCCTACACCCCGCTGCCCTGGGCCCCGGCGCCGCTGGCCGAGGAGGTGCGGCACACCGTGCTCCAGCCGGCCGTGGATGAACTCCGCCGCCGCGGCACGCCGTACCGTGGCCTGCTCTACGCCGGCCTGAGCCTGACCGCGGCCGGCCTGCGGGTCGTGGAGTTCAACGCCCGGTTCGGTGACCCGGAAACCCAGGTCGTGCTGGACCGCCTGGCCACCCCGCTGGCCGGGCTGCTGGCCGCGGCGGCCTCTGGCTCGCTGGCCGGTGCCCCCGCCCTGGACTGGGCACCCGGTGCCGCGGTCACGGTCGTGATCGCGGCGGAGAACTATCCCGGCCAGCCGGCGCGCGGTGACCGGATCACCGGTCTCGATCAGGCCGAACGCACCCCTGGCGCTTACCTGCTGCACGCCGGTACCGCGACCGACGGCGCCGGTCACCTGGTGTCGTCTGGGGGGCGGGTGCTCAACGTGGTGGGCAGCGGCCCCGACCTGGCCGCTGCCCGGGAGGCGGCCTACCAGGCGGCGGCCCAGATCGAGATGCGGGGCGCCTGGTACCGAACCGACATCGCGGCCCAGGCAGCCGCGCACGGCGCCCCGGGCTGACCCGTGGATCCCGGCCCGGCGCGGCCATCTGCCCGGCCCTCCGCAGCCCACGGCGAACCGGCCGGCCTGGACCTGCCACTGCGGGTCGGCACCCTGGACGCCGGTCAACCTGGCCCCGGCGCTGCTGGTGCCCTGATCATCGTGGCGCTGGGTGCGTCGGTCGCGTCGGTGGCCATCGCCACGGCCGGGCAGGGGCTGACCGCCCAGGCCATCGCGGCCGCGGTGCTCGGCCTGGCCGTGGCGGCCGCGCTGTGGTGGGTCCACTTCGGTGATGACGACGACGACGGCCGTGCCGAGCGGGCCATGTCCGCGGCCCCCCGCGAGGCGCGGCCCCGGCTGGCCCTGGCCGCCTACTTCCACGCCGCCTTCCGCTGGGTGCTGCGCACCGGCCCGGCGTGGCCCCGGCTGGTCACGGCCGGCTTCGCGGACAGCCCATCAGCCCCGGTGGGCGAAGATAGAGCACGTGATCGAACGCTACACGCTGCCCGAGATGGGCAAGGTCTGGAGTGAGGCCCACAAATACGAGCTCTGGTGCCAGGTAGAGACCCTGGTCCTGGAGGCCCACGCGAAGGCCGGGACCGTGCCGGGCGAGTCGGTGGACGCGGTCCGCTCCGCTGCGCCGCCCACGCCGCAAGCGGTGGCCGCGGTGGAAGCCGTCACCGAGCACGACGTGATCGCGTTCCTGACCGCGTGGGCGGACAACACCACCCCGCGCGAGGCCGCCGCCTGGGTGCACTACGGGATGACCTCGTCCGACCTGCTGGACACCGCGCTGGCGGTGCAGCTGGGCGAGGCCACCGACCTGCTGGTGGCCGGGGCTACCCGGCTGGTCGCCGCGCTCCGCGAGCACGGCCTGGCGCACCGCGGCACGCTGCGGGTGGGCCGGACGCACGGCATCCACGCCGAGCCGGATGTCTGGGGGCACCGGGTGGCCGACTTCGCCTTCGCCATGGCGCGCAGCCGGGACCGGCTGGCCCGCGCCCGCGACGCGGTATCGGTGGGCAAGCTGTCCGGGCCGGTCGGCACCTACTCCAACATCGACCCGGCCATCGAGGCCACCGTCATGGCTGAGCTGGGGCTGCGCCCGGCCGACGTGGCCACCCAGGTGGTGTTCCGGGACGGCATCGCCGAGTGGATCAACGCGCTCGCGGTGACCGCCACCGTGTGCGAGGCGATCGCACTGGAGGTCAGGCACGGGCAGCGGACCGAGGTCCGCGAGCTCGCCGAGCCCTTCCGGGCCGGCCAGAAGGGCTCGTCGGCGATGCCGCACAAGAAGAACCCGATCCGCTCCGAGCGGATCTGCGGCCTGGCCCGGGTCGTCCGCGGCTACGTCACGCCGGTGCTGGAGGGCATCCCACTGTGGCACGAACGGGACATCTCGCACTCCAGTGCGGAGCGGATCGCGCTGCCCGATGCGGCCATCGCCACCGACTACCTGCTGCACCTGACCACCGGCCTGGTCGAGGGGCTGGTGGTGGACCCCGCCCGGATGCGGGCCAACCTGGAGTCCACCGGCGGCCTCATCTACACCTCCAGCATCCTGCTCGCGCTGGTCAACACCGGGCTGTCCCGCGAGGATGCCTACGCCCTGGTCCAGGCCGCGGCCATGGAGACCTGGCAGTCGGGCACCCCGCTGCGCGAGGCGCTCCGCGCTCAGGCGGCCGCCAGCGGCCACACGCTGGACGAGGACCGGCTGGATGAGGTCAGCCGGCCGGAACGGTACGTGTCCCGGCTCGGGCCGGTCTTCGAGCGGCTGGAGCACCTCACGTGACCCGCCCGCTCATCCTGCTGTACTCCGGCAAGGTCCGCGACGTCTACGAGCGCGACGACGGCGTGCTGCTGATCGTGGCCTCCGACCGCATCTCCGCCTACGACCACGTACTGCAGACCCCGATCCCGGACAAGGGGAAGATCCTCACCCAGCTGTCGCTGTGGTGGTTCGAGCAGCTCGCTGGCGACGTGCCCAATCACCTGGTGGACACCGACATCCCGGCGGAGTTCGCCGGGCGTGCGATGGCCTGCCGCCGCCTGTCGATGGTCCCGTTCGAGTGCGTGGCCCGCGGCTACCTGGCCGGGTCCGGGTGGCGGGAGTACGTGCAGGCCCGGGCGGTCTGCGGGGTGCCGCTGCCGGCCGGGCTAGCCGAGGGATCACAGCTTCCGCAGCCCATCTTCACCCCGGCCACCAAGGCACCGCCCGGCCAGCATGACGAGAACGTCCCGTTGCAGGCGGTGGCCGCCGCGGTCGGCGACGCCACCGCCGCCGAGCTGCGCCGGATCACCCTGCTGGTCTACCGGCGGGGCGCGGAGATCGCGGCGCGGCACGGCATCCTGGTGGCTGACACGAAAATCGAGCTCGGCTTCGACGCCAGCGGCCGGCTGCTGCTGGGTGACGAAGTTCTCACACCGGATTCCTCCCGGCTGTGGCCTGCTAGTCAATGGCAACCCGGTAAGTCGCAAGTGTCATTCGACAAGCAGATCGTCCGAGACTGGCTAGACTCGCCCGAGGCCGCCTGGGAGCACCGGGACCGCGAACCGCCCCCGCCCTTGCCTGGCCATATCGTCGAGCAGACTCGCGCAAGTTATATCGAGGCATATGAGCGCATCACCGGACGGCAGTGGGTATGACTGCCGTGGCACTGCCGGCGGCGGCCCCGCGCAGCTAGCTCAACGCGGCGCGGCGGACCCGTCTCCGGCTCAGGCCGAGAGCTGGGCAGGCCGGTGGGATACTGGCCTTGATGATGCATCAGGCTTCCCGTCGGCCCGCTGGCCACAGGCTGGCTGGGCACAGGGCAGCTACTTGCCGGGACAGGCAGCCCGCCGCCACGTCGCGTTTCCGAAGGACAGGAGCTTTTGCCCCATGACCATTGCCCCCGAGACCTGCTACCGCGTACGCGGTGGGACACCGCTCCAGGGCACGGTCTTCGTCCAGGGCGCCAAGAACGCCGCGCTCAAGATGATCGCCGCGTCGCTGCTGACCGGCGAAGGACGGACGGTGCTGCGCAACGTCCCGCCCATTGAGGACGTCCGCCGGGCAGTGGAACTGGCGCAGGCGGTGGGCGCAGTCGTGAAGTTCCACGAGTCCGAGCGCACCCTGGTGGTGGACGCCTCCAACCTGACCAGCCCGGTGATGCCGGCCGAGATCGCCCGCCGGTTCCGTGGCTCGGTGCTGTTCGTCCCCGCCCTGCTGCACCGCCTGGGCGAGGCGGTCATCGAGGGCGTCGGCGGCTGCAACCTGGGCAGCCGGAACCTCGACTTCCACTACCGCGGTTTCGCCCGGCTCGGGGCGACGGTGGAGGAGGGCGAGGACCGGATCCACATCAAGGCCGGGCAGATGCGCGGTGCGCACCTCTACCTGGACACCCCCTCGCACACCGGCACCGAGAACCTGATCATGGCGGCCAGCCTGGCGCCCGGCACGACGGTGATAGACAACTGCGCACTGGAGCCGGAGGTCCTCGACGTCATCGCGTTCCTCACCAAGATGGGCGCCGATATCAGCGGGGGCGGCACCGGGTTCGTGACGGTCCGCGGCGTCAGCGAGCTCACCGCCAGCGAGCACACCGTGATGCCGGACCGGATCGACGCGGGCGTCTTCGCGATGGCCGCCGCCATCACCGGCGGGGAACTGAACCTGGTCGGTGCCTCCCTGGAACATTTCGGGGTGGTGCGGTGGAAGCTGGAGCAGATGGGCGTGGAGTTTTCCGCCAAGGGAGCGGTCCTCCAGGTCAGGCGGGAGCGCACGCTGCGCCCGATAAACGTGATCACCAGTCCCTATCCTGGCTTTGCCACCGATCTGCAGTCCCCGATCATGGCTTTGAGCTGCCTGGCCGACGGGACCAGTTATATCCGCGAGACGATCTTCGACGGCCGGTACGGCCTGGTCGGCGAGCTGAACAAGATGGGCGCGAAGGTCGAGGTGGACAGCGGCAACGTGGTCATCGTGCACGGCCCGTCCATGCTCCGCGGAACCAAGGTGGTCGCCCACGACCTGCGCACCGGCATCGCGCTGATCCTGGCCGGCCTGGGCGCGGAGGGTGAGACGGTGGTGGCTCCCGGCTACCTGATCGACCGGGGGCACGCGGCCGTCGCCGAGCGGCTCACCACGCTGGGTGCCGATATCACCGTCGAGGAAACCGCCTGACCAGGAACGGATGACCAACCGGGGACGGTGGCTGGCCGCAAGCGCGGCCGGTCACCGTCCCCGCGCATTTCCGGCCGGGAAAATGTGACGTAGCGAGAAACAGTCGCCGGATTCCCTTCCCCGCAGGCCATCCGCAGGTTACGAAATATACGAACGTGCAATCCTTGCAGCGTAAGGGTCTCACTGTGACTTCTCTCCCCCCGTTCCGCGCGGCCGGCAGCACCTTAGTGACCAGCGCGCCGCCTGGCCAGCGGCCGATGCCACGGGCCTGGGTGCGGCGGCCCGCGCCCGGTGGCCCGCCGGCCACGGGTGGCAGGCAGCCATGAGCAGCCAACGCCAGCCAGCCGGCGAACTGACCATCGGCGTCGTCGGGCCGCACGACCTGGTCGAGCGGATCATGCTGTCCGGCACCCAGCCGGGCATGCTCAGCAGCGGCGGCGGTCACTCCGGGGCCTGGTCGGTGCCCGCCGCCAACGGCTCGGCGCCCGCGCCGACCAGGCGGCTCGTCGCGGCCGCGTACCGCAGCGAGCAGGAGGCCGCCGACAAGGTGCTCCGCCTCGGGCCCGGGGTCGACGCCTGCCTGTTCGCCAGCCAGGTGCCCTACGAGTACGCGCGGCGGGCCGGGACCCTCCGGATGCCCGCCACCTACGTGCCACTGTCCGGCAGTGCCCTGTATGCCGCCATGCTCCGGGCCAGCCGGGACCGGGACGAGGATCTCAGCCGGATCAGCGTGGACGTGCTGAGCCGCAGTGACGTCGAGGACGCCTGCGGCGAGCTTGGCCTGCCTGCGGACCATGTGCACGTGCGCGAGGACGCGGCCAACGCGGCCACGCTGGCCGCCTTCCACGAGCGGCTGTGGCGGCGCGAGGAGATCACCGTTGCCTTCACCTGCCTGCCGTCGGTGGCCCAGCGGCTGACCGCGGCCGACGTGCCGGTGCACATCCTCCGCCCGACCAGCAGTGCGATCCGGGCCGCGCTGCGCACCGCCACGCTGCTGGCCGGCAACCGGCGGCTGGAGGAGGCCCAGCTCGCCGTGGCGCTGGTGGAGGTGCCAACCCTGCGCGACACCACACGGCGGTCCTCCCCCCGGCACGCCCGGGAGGAACTGCGGCTCACCGTGCACCGCTTCCTGGTCCAGGAGGCACAGCGGATCCACGCCTCGGTCAGCCCGGTGAGCGATCACTGCTTCCTGGTCACGGCGACCCGGGGCTCGCTGGCCGCGGCGAGCGACGGCTTCCGGGTGCCCCCGTTCAGCGAACGGGCCCGCACAGAACTCGGCATCGCGGTGGAAGTCGGCATCGGGATGGGCCGCACCGCGCAGGACGCGGAGGCGCACGCGCAGGCGGCGCTGTCCCGGTCGCAGGTCGCCGCGGGCAGCCGCGGATTCGCCCTGGACCGGGAGGGCATCGCGCTGGTGCCGGCGCCGCGGCACCCAGCTGCGGCCCCGGTGGAGCCCACCCGGCCGCGGGGCCTGGAGACCCTGTCCCGGCTGGCCGACAAGCTGGCCGGCAGTGACAGCGCCCTGGTGGTGGACGCGGAGACGGCCGGCCGGGTCCTCGGGGTTACCGCGCGGACCGCGCGGCGGCTGCTGCACGGCCTGGTCGAGGAGGGGCTCGCCTGGCCGCTGCCGCCGAGCCGGACGCCCCAGCCTGGCCGCCCGCGGCAGTTCTACCGGCTGGTGACCGAGAAGCTGGAGCGCCGCACGGTGCGCTGACCTGCCGCCATGTCCCGGGCCCGCCGGTAGAAGGCCGCGGCACCGTGACCGAGCCGGAGGACCGGCGCTGGAGGTGACGCGGGGACTGGCCGGCTCAGTGACGGCGGGGATAAGCGCGGGCCACGGTGAGGAACGCGTCGTTCGCCTCGTGGTCGCCGATCGAGATACGGGCACCCTCGGCACCGAACGGCCGGATGCTGACCCCGGCCCGCTCGCAGGCGGCGGCGAAGTCGCCGGTGTCGGTGCCCAGCCCGAGCCAGACAAAGTTGGCCTCGGTGGACGGCACGGTCCAGCCCTGGGCCGTCAGCTCAGCGCTGACCCGGGACCGCTCCTTGACCACCTGGTCCACCCGCTCCAGCAGTTCCGCCTCGGCGGCCAGGGACGCGATCGCCGCGGCCTGGGCCACCGCGTTCACGGTGAACGGCAGCATGGTCTTCCGGACCGCCTCGGCCACCGGCTGCTGCGCCACCAGGAACCCGGTGCGCAGCCCGGCCAGGCCGTACGCCTTGGAGAACGTGCGCAGCACGGCCAGGTTGGGGTGCTGGCGGTAAAGCCCGAGGCCGTCCGGCACCTCCGGGTCGCGGACGTACTCGGCGTACGCCTCGTCCAGCACCACCAGGCAGTCCCCGGGCACCTGGCGGAGGAAGCGGCCGAGATCATCGGCGTGCACCACGGTCCCGGTGGGGTTGTTCGGGTTGCACACGAAGATCACCCGGGTGCGGCTGGTGACCGCGCCCGCCATAGCCGGCAGGTCGTGCACCTCGCCGCGGAGCGGGACGGTAACCGGCTCGGCCCCGGACAGGGCCGCCAGCGTCGGGTAAGCCTCGAAGGAGCGCCAGGCGTACAGCACCTCCGCACCCGGCTCGGCCGTGGCCTCGAGCAGTTGCTGGGTCACCCCCACCGACCCGCAGCCGACCGCGATGTGTTCCGGTGCGATCCCGAACCGGTCCGCGATCGCCGCCGTCAGCGCGGCCGCGCCGTTGTCGGGGTACCGGTGCACCGTCTGGGCGGCCTCGGCGATCACCTCGAGCACGGAGGGCAGCGGCCCGAAGGGCGACTCGTTGGAGGACAGCTTGTAGGCGCGGCCATCCGGCCCGGACACGTGACGGCCGGGCTTGTAGGGGGCGAACTGATCCAGCACGCTGCGGAAGCGGGGCGATTGCTGGGACACCGGTGTCCTCCCCTCGGCGGCGACGAGCACATCCTAGCCGCGCCGGCCGGCGCCCTGGCCGGCGCGGCGCCGCACCGCTCAGCCGCGGCTCATCCGCCGGGCTGCGCGGCCAGGGCCGCGGCGAAGGTGTCCCGCATCGCGCCGGTGAACAGGACGAACCGAGCCTCCAGGACGCTGGTCCGCGCCGCGCGCACCGCGGCGAGCGCGACCCGCGCCGCGTCGTCCCCGGGCCAGCCGTAGATCCCGGCGGACACCGCGGGAAAGGCGACCACCTGCGCACCGAGCGCGTCAGCCACCCGCAGCGACTCGGTGTAGCAGGACGCCAGCAGGGCACTGCGGTCCTCCCGCCGGGAGTAGACCGGCCCCACGGTGTGGATCACCCACCGGGCCGGCAGCCGGCCCGCCGTGGTGGCCACGGCCTGGCCGGCGGGCAGCCCGGCCGGGTACTGCCCGGCGCGCAGCGCCTGGCAGCCGGCCAGGATCTCGGGGCCGCCGCGGCGGTGGATGGCGCCGTCCACGCCGCCGCCGCCGAGCAGCGACGAGTTCGCCGCATTGACGATGGCGTCCGCGTCCTGCTCGGTGATGTCACCCTGGACCAGAGTGATCTTCATGCTGCGGTGCCTCTCCCGGTCGCGTGGCATGTCCGCGTGAGCGGAAATCCTCCCGGCCAGTATCGTCCCTGCCCTCCAGCGCGGGCCGCCCCGGCCGGGAGCGGCTGCCCCGAGGCGGCCATGTCACGCAGGTCACGGAAGTACTGTTGCTGCGGCGGCCCGGTGGTGTGCGGGGCGATGATGATCTCGGCCAGCCCCAGGCGGTGCGCCGTGGTGCTGCCGTCCTCCAGGATGCGCAGCTCGATCGGCCCGGACAGCGCCAGCTCGCCATCCGCCGGGCCCACGATGGAAACATCAGTCATGACGCGGCCTGCTCTCTGAGGTTGCGGGGTGGCCAGCGGGCGCGGGCAGCCGGTCAGCCGGTCAGCCGGGCAGCCGGGCACGCGGGCCCGGAGCGCTGATCCTGGGGCACGCCATTGACGCCGTGCCTGGCGTGAGTTGTGATCAATGAGTGTCCCGTGAGCGGCCGCGGGCGGCAGGAACCGAGGGATGGTGCGATGGCCTCCCACCCGGTCAGCAGGCGGGCGGTGCTCACCGCCCTGGGCGGCGCGGCGGCGGGCGCCCTGTTGTCCGGTGGGGTCGCGGCCCGGTTGCGTGCCGCGGCGGGCCACTGGACCAGCGGTAACGTCACAGACGGCACCGCCGGGCTGGCGGCGGCGTTCCCGCTGTCCGCGGTCCGGCTGCTCGACAGCCCCATGCGCGCCAATCAGTCACGCAACACGAACTACCTCATGTTCTGCGACCCGGACCGGATGCTGCACACCTTCCGGCGCAATTACGGGCTGCCCTCGGCGGCCCGGCCGGTCGGCGGCTGGGAGGCGCCGCAATCGCTGGTCCGCGGCCACTACACCGGGCACCTGATGTCGGGCCTGGCCCTGACCTACGCCAACACCGGCCACCCGGGGGCGGCGGAGAAGGGCCGCTACCTCGTGGCCGAACTGGGCCGCTGCCAGTCCCGCGCCCGGGCGGCCGGGTTCCACGACGGCTACCTGTCCGCCTTCCCGGAGAGCTTCTTCGACCGGCTGGAAGCAGGCCTGCCGGTCTGGTCGCCGTACTACATGATCCACAAGATCATGGCGGGCCTGATCGACCAGCACGAGCTGGCGGGCAGCGCCCAGGCGCTGGAGCTGGCGGCCCGGCTGGGCGACTGGGTGAGCTGGCGGACGTCCCGGCTGTCCTACCCGCACATGCAGCGGATCCTGGAAACAGAGCACGGCGGCCTGGCCGAGTCGCTGGCCAACCTGTACCGGCTCACCTGGGACGAGGCATACCTGCGCACGGCGCAGCGCTTCTACCACGCCCGGGTCTTCGACCCGCTCGCCGCCGGGCGGGATGAACTGCGCGGGCTGCATGCGAACACCAACATCCCGAAGATGATCGCCTGCCTGCGGATCTGGGAGGAGACCGGCGATGAGCGCTACCACGCCATCGCCGCGAACTTCTGGCGGATCGTCACCCGGCACCACAGCTACGTGATCGGCGGCACCAGCAACTACGAGCACTGGCATGCCCCCGGCGACATCGCCGGCCAGCTGACCAACCGGACCTGCGAGAACTGCTGCAGCTACAACATGCTCAAGCTGACCCGGCTGCTGCACTTCCACCAGCCGCACCGGACCGACCTGCTGGACCACTACGAGCGGACCCTCTTCAACCAGATGCTGGGCGAGCAGGACCCGCGGTCCCGGCACGGGTTCAACATCTACTACACCGGGCTGTCACCCGGCGCCTTCAAGCAGCAGCCGGCGTTCATGGGCAGCGATCCGGACGTGTACTCGACGAATTATCACAACTTCTCCTGCGACGACGCCACCGGCCTGGAGACCCAGGCCAAGTTCGCCGACACCGTCTACTCCCGGGACCAGGCCGGGCTGTACGTCAACCTCTTCGTCGCCTCCGAGGTGACGTCGCAGGACAGGGAGCTGACGATCCGGCAGGACACCGGCTTCCCAGACGAGCCCGCGACCCACCTGACGGTGGTGTCCGGGACGGCCCGCATGGCGCTCCGGGTGCGCATCCCGTCCTGGGTGGCCGGAGCCGCCCGGTCCTGGCTGAACGGCCGGGAACTGGCCGGGCGCGCGGCGCCCGGAAGCTGGCTGGCCACTGACCGCGCCTGGTCCCCCGGTGACCGGCTCACGGTCAGCCTGCCGATGACGCTCGCCACCTGCCCGACCCCGGACCAGCCGCGGGTGCAGGCCGTCACCTACGGCCCGGTGGTGCTCAGTGGCGCCTACGGGGCGGAATTCAGCCCGGTGATGCCCCGGCTGGACGCGGCCACGCTCGACCGCACCTCACCCCGCCCGCTGGAGTTCAGCGCGGCCGCGAGCGGCCGGATTGTCCAGCTCATCCCCGTGGCCCGGATGCACCACCAGCACTACAACGTGTACTGGATCACCTGAGCCACACCCGGTGGCGGCCAGCCCGGCAGTCCGGGCCTGGTGGGGCGGGCCTATGCCGCCGGGGCAGCGCTGGGTAGAGTGACGTCGTGAACCGTCTGGGCGAACTAGAACGAGCCATCATGGACGTTTTGTGGGAAAGCGAAGATCAGCTCACGGTCCGCCAGGTTGGAAGTAGGCTTACCGACCGGGACCTGGCTCACACCACGGTGATGACCGTCCTGGACCGATTGGCCAAGAAGGGCTTCGTCCGGCGCGAACGAGACGGGCGTGCCTGGCTGTACCGGGCTGCGGCGAGCAGGGAAGCATACGTAACCGAACTCATGCTTCACGCGCTCGACCAGACCGGCGACAGGTCAGCCGCGCTCGCTAGTTTCGCCCGGCGCGTCTCGGATAACGAGGCACTCGTGCTGCGGCGGGCCCTGGAGACAGGCGGAGATCCCGCCAGGAGTTGAGCTTCCGTGCTGCCACCCGTCCTGGTTCTGGCGCCCATGGCCATCGGCCTGGTGCCGGCGGCCACCGGGCTGGCGGCCGCGCGCTGGCCGCACCGCTCACCGGCGGCGGCGATCCTGCTCTGGCAGGCGATGGGCCTGGGCTGGGGACTGGCCGCGATCGGGACCCTGGCTGGGCTGGGCGGGGAGCCCGGGCGCTCCGGACTGGCCGGAGGGGCGCTGAGCGTCCTGGCCCGCGTGCCCCGCGAAGTGCTGGGAGCGGTTCACCCCCTGGGCCTGCTGGGGGCGTTGCGGCTGGTCTGCCTCGCAGCAGCGGCCGCACTGCTGGCCCTGCTCTGCTGGGTGCTGCTCGCCGCGTCCGGCGCGGTGCTGCGCGACCGGCGGCGGCACCGGGCGCTGCTCAGCCTGCTCGCCCACGGTGACCCCAAAGTGCCCGGCGCCCTGGTGGTAGACCACCCGGCGGCGGCCGCGTACTGCGTGCCGGGGCTGCGCTCCCGGATCGTGATCAGCGCGGGCGCCCTGGACCTGCTGGATCAGGACGAGCTGGCCGCCGTGCTGGCCCACGAGCGGGCCCACGTCCGGGAACGGCACGATCTGGTGCTGCTCCCGTTCACCGCCCTCGGCCGCGCCTTCCCCTGGTCTGCCTCGGTGTACCGGGCCCGCGGCGCCGTGGCGCTGCTCATCGAGATGCTGGCCGACGACCATGCGCTGCGGCACCGCCCGGCCCGGGAACTGGTCACCGCGCTGATCCGGGTGGGGGCCGCGGGCCCGGCGGGCAGTCCGGCCGGCACGCTCGCGGTAACGGGCGAGAACGCGGTCACCGCGCGGGTGGAACGCCTGCTCGCCCCGGCACCGGGGCTGTCGCTGCCGGCTCTTGTCCTGATCGGCGGGGCGGCCGCGGCGTTGGTGCTGGTCCCCTCGGCGCTGCTGGTCATGCCGCTGTGACTAGCTGGTCATGCCGCGACTACGGCTGGTCGGTGACCTGGATCCGCACCCGGCGGAACCCCTTGCCCTTGTTCTCGATCTTGACGACCTGGATGCCGCCCACCTGCCGGGTTGAGGCCACGTGCGTGCCGCCGTCCGCCTGCTGGTCCAGGCCGACGATGTCGATGATCCGGACGTCCTTAACCTCCGGCGGCACCAGGTTCGTGGCCGTCCGGATGATGTCCGGGATGGCGAACGCCTCATCGCGGGGCAGCACCCGGACGTCGATCCGCCGGTCCGCGGCCAGTTCGGCGTGGCAAGCCGACTCCACGGCGTCCCGGAAGCCGGGCGGGACTTCGGTGAGGTTAAAGTCCATCCGGGCCGTCAGCGGCTCCATGTTGCCCCCGGTGACCAGCGCGCCGAAGTCGCGGAACACCACCCCGCCGAGGACGTGCAGCGCCGAGTGGGTGCGCATCAGCGCCGTGCGCCGGGAATCCTCGACCGCTCCCCGGACGGCCGTGCCCGGCGGCGGGAGCGGGTCATCCTCGGCCGGGATGAGGTAAAGGTCATCCCCCTTGCGGACGCCCACGATGCGGGTCTGTACCCCGCCCCAGAGCAGGACCCCATGATCCGGCGGCTGGCCGCCACCGCCGGGATAGAACGCGGACGCATCGAGCACGATCCCGTCCGGGCCGGACTCCAGCACGGCCGCGTCCCAGTCCCGGAGGGCTTGGTCGGCCAGCTCCAGCCGGTGCGTCCGCCACTGCGTCTCGCTCATCAGCCGCTGCGCCTAACGGCCAGCATCCGCGGGCCGGGACCTCACCAGGGCCCGTACGGACCGGAACTGCTGCTGTCGTTACCGCGGAATTCGCTGACCTTGGGCCGGACGTCGGTGAGGTAGACCGCGGCCGCAACGAACGCGGCGATGGGGAAGATGCCCAGCGCGCTCATCCCGCCCTGCAGTACGCCCAGGTACAGGCCCAGGACGACGGCCACGCCCAGGATGATCAGCCAGAGCGGCTTGGTCTGCTTGCCGGCCGCCACGAACGACTTCGCCGGCCGCCGCACCGCGTCGGCGAACGCCCATACCTCGGTCGCCAGCGCGGCGATCGCCAGTATCTCGAGGAACCAGTAGAGCGGGGTCATCGCTCCCGCGTTCAGCAACACAACGCTAGACTATCCGGTTCGGGCGGGAGCCGGAAACAACTCCGGTTTCCCCCGCCCGCGCCGTCGGCGTGGCCGTCATCGGATGGTCAGCTCTTCGCGGAGCCGCCCTTGCCGTTGGCCTTGGCCCCCAGCACCCGCTCGCCCTGCACGGCCAGCTTGTCGTACTCCTGGATGGCCTTGGTCCGCGCCGTCGTCATGTAGGCCGGCATCTCGGTGCGCCAGCGTGCGATCAGGGCCGGCAGTTCGCGCAGCGCCGCAGAGGCCAGCACGCCCGCACCCGCGGCCGCGGCCACCGGCTTGCTGGCCGTGAGCTTCCGCACTTCACTCCGGACGGCCTCAGAACGCACGGTAAGGGTCTTGTTCATCTCTTTCATCCTTCCTGGCCTGCCGATGGCAGGCTGGACATTCCAGGCGCCGGCGGCTGCCCGCCCGGTGCCTCCTCGGTATTCAGTACTGCGGGGGGCGCGAGTGGATCATCGATCTCCTCCTGCGGCCCCAGCGGCCCCAGCGCCGCTCCGCCTTCCCCGGCCGCGGACTCCTCAGCGACCGTGGCCCACCGCAGGTCATCCCCGGTGGCGTCCTGCACCGGGGGCACCTCCCCCGGGCCGGCCTCCGCCTCCGCCGCAGCGGCCTGCTCCCTGAGGGTGGCCGCTTCCTTGCGGAAGGAGTCGTAGATCTCCAGCAGGACCTGCTTCTGCCGTTCCGTGAGCTCGGGCTCGGCCAGTACCGCGGCCCGCACTCCGGAGTCAGCAGGCCGGTCCTCCAGGATGCCGGCCTGGACGTACAGCGCCTCCGCGGAGATCCGCAGGCCCTTGGCGATCTGCTGCAGGATCTCCGCGCTGGGCCTGCGCAGGCCGCGCTCGATCTGGCTGAGATAAGGGTTGGAAACGCCCGCGGCGGCGGCCAGCTGGCGCAGCGAGATCTTCGCCTGCTCGCGCTGATCCTTGATGTACTCGCCGATGGAACTGACTCGCATGGGACTCACATATCCAGTGAATCACGTCCTGCTTGCAATTGCAAACGCCCTGCAAGCACGCGCCCCGGAGCCGGATCTCCCTACCAGGGCAGGGTAATCCGGATCTCACCGACCGGGCGGCCCCCGCCGGTCACCGGGATCTCGCCGATCCGGGCCAGCGTCCCGGCGGCCTCCGGGCCGCCCGCGCCCAGCCAGCGCAGCAGCGCCGCGGTCAGCGCGGGACGGGCCCGGGCCGACCCGTCCTCGATCTTGTACGCGGCGGCCCGGCCATCGGCCAGCGCGAACCCCTCCACCCCTTCCGCCCCGGACTTGAGCAGCAAGCCGGGCACCGCGGCCATCAGCGCCCGCTCCGGGCGCCGGCTCCCCGATGTCCACGCAGGGTGGGCGCGCATGGCGTCGGCCACGGTGCGTTCGGGGGACAGCGGCGGCGCACTGACCAGGGCCTGGAACGCGCGGGCCACACCAGCCAGCGACAGCGCGAACAGCGGCGCCCCGCAGCCGTCCACGCCGGCCGCGGTCACCGGCTCCCCGGCCAGCCCGGCCACGGCGGTGCGGATCGCCTGCTGCAGCGGATGATCGGCGTCGAGGTAACTGGCCGTCGGCCAGCCGGCCTGGACACAGGTGGCCAGCATGGCCGCGTGCTTCCCGGAGCAGTTCATCTGCAGCCGGCCCGGCCCGCCGCCGCGGCTCAGCAGGTCCCGGGCGGCCTGCTCATCCATGGGCAGGGCGGGCGGGCACTGCAGGTCACTCTTGGTCAGCCCGGCGCCGGCCAGGATCTCGCGCACCCCGGCCACGTGGAAGTCCTCGCCGGAGTGACTGGCCGCGGCCAGCGCGAGCAGTGTGCCGTCCAGGCGCAGGCCAGCCCGGAGCATGGCGGCGGCCTGCATCGGCTTGTTCACCGAGCGCGGGAACACCGGGTCGGTCACCTGGCCAGCGGCCTGTGCAGGCCGGCCGTCCGCCCCGAGCAGCACGGCCGAGCCGCGATGGCGGGACTCGGCGAATCCGGACCGGATGACCTCGGCGAGCACCGGGGGCGCGGCATCGGCCGCCGCCGTCCCGGACACCGTGGCGGGACTCGTCAGCTCAGGCACGGCCGCTCACCCCCAGCAGCGCCCGCGCCTCCGCCGGCCGCATCGGCGGCCGCTGAGCCCAGGAGGCCAGGGTCGCAGCCCGCTCAACGAGCTCTGCGTTGCCGGTGACCGGCCGGCCCCGGGCGAACGTCGTGGTGTCTTCCATGCCGACCCTCAGGTGGCCGCCGGCCGCGAGCGCGCCCAGCAGCACCGGGAGCGTGGTCCGGCCGATCCCGGTGGCGGACCAGGTCGCCCCGGCCGGCAGCGCGGCGACGGCGGCCACCAGCGCGGCCACCGTGCCGGGCATGCCGCCCGGGACACCCATCACCAGGTCGCAGTGCACGTGCCCGCCGTGCGGCGGGCCGAGCTCGCCGAGCAGGCGGTGCAGGGTGGCGACCTGCCCGAGGTCGAACAGCTCGAATTCGGGCACCACGCCCGCCGCCTGGGTGCGCGCGTACAGCTCGCGGATGAACGGCCACGGGTTGGCGAACACCTCGTCGCCGAAGTTGACCGTGCCGCAGGTCAGCGAGCAGGCGTCCGGGGCGGCGTCCAGCACCGCGAGGCGGTCACCGAAGCTGTCGGTGACCGCGCCGCCGGTGGACAGCTGGACGATGAGGTCGGTGTGCTCG
This sequence comes from uncultured Actinomycetes bacterium, assembly GCA_963829725.1. GTDB lineage: Bacteria > Actinomycetota > Actinomycetes > Streptosporangiales > Streptosporangiaceae > RYN-230. The sequence goes on from CAWHJW010000015.1 coordinate 166,615, forward strand.
CGCAGCGCGCGCACGGTCTCCTTGAGCCGGCCCAGGTCCAGGGTCGGCCGGGCCGCCTCGTCCCGGATGTGCACGTGGATCACGGCCGCCCCCGCCGCGCGGCATGCGGCCGCGGTGGCCACCAGCTCGTCCAGGGTGACCGGGAGAGCGGGGACGGCGGCCTTGTCCGACTCCGCGCCGGTGGGCGCGACGGTGATCAGCGTCGCCGCGCCCGGGCGAGCAGGCCGCGCCGGCGCGTCGGCGGGCCGGGCAGCGGAGCTAGTCGATGTCATGTCGGGCAGCTTGCATCCTCAGCGGAGTTCACGTCCAGCCGGCGCGGCATGGACCTGGGCGGCGCGGTGGTTCGGGAGGACGCCGTTCAGGACGGCGCCGTTCGGGACGGCGCCGTTCGGGACGGCAGGGTCAGGACGGCGGGGTCAGGACGGCGGGGTCAGGACGGCGGGGTCAGGACGTCACGTTCGCAGGGTTCCCGCTGGCAGGGTTCCCGCTGGCAGGGCTCCCGCTGGCAGGGTTCCCGCTGGCGGCGGCACCATTCGCCGGGGTGCCGTTGGCCGCGGTCCCGCGCGTGGCCGCCGCCCCATTCGCCGCGGTCCCGGCCCCTACGGCCGCAGCGTCCGGGGACCCGGGCGGGACGGCGGTCCCGGCCAGGTGGGCGCGGGTGAACTCCAGCGCCTCGGCCAGGTCGGCCAGCCGGGCCTCCTGGGTGGTCGCGCGGAACGTCTTCACCTCCAGCACCACGATGCCGGGGTAGTTCCCGGCGGCCAGCTTGCCCAGTAGCGGCGCGCAGGGCTGGGTGCCCCGCCCCGGCACCAGGTGCTCGTCCCGGTTGGCCACCCCGGTCCCGTCGGCCAGGTGCACGTGGGCCAGCCGCCCGCCGAGCTCATCGGCCATGGCGAGCGCATCCGAGCCGGACACCGCGGTGTGCGACAGGTCGAGCGTGACGTGCGGGTAGTCCATCAGGACCGGGTTCCAGGTCGGTGCGTAGGGCGCGACCTCGGCGCCGCGCGCCCGGAGCGGGAACATGTTCTCGACCGCGAAGACCACGTCCGTCTCGTCCTGCATCCGGGCCAGCCCGGGGCCGAAGTCACGGGCATAGTCCCGCTGCCAGCGGAACGGCGGATGCACCACCACGACCTTTGCGCCCAGCTGCTCCGCCAGGTCCTTGGCCCGGACCAGCTTGCCCCACGGGTCGCGGCCCCAGACCCGCTGGGTGACCAGCAGGCAGGGCGCGTGCACGGCGAGCACCGGCATGCTGTGGTAGTCGGCCAGCCGCCGCAGCACGTCCACGTCCTGGCTGACCGCGTCCGGGGTGACCATCACCTCGACCCCGTCGTAGCCGAGGCGGGCCGCTACCTCGAACGCGTCCGGCGTGCGGTCCGGGTAGACGGACGCGGTGGACAGCGCCACCAGGCGTCGCGGCGCCGGATCCGGATGGCTCACCATCACTCCTTCGCAACTGGGCGGGCCCGGCGCGTAACCGGGCTGCCCTGGCCAGCTTATGCGGCGGCGGGCAGCCGCTCGTGCACCACGGGCGGAGCAGGAGTGTCGGCGCCCGGGCCGGACCCGGCGCAAGTGTCGGCAGCCGCCGGTACCGTCCTGCCCATGGTGAAGACTGTGGCCCAGGCCTTCCAGTGCGCGGACTGCGGATGGCGGACCACCAAATGGTCGGGGCGCTGCGGCGAATGCCAGGCGTGGGGATCGATGGAGCCGGCCGCCGCGCCCCGGCAGCTGCGGCCCGGCCCCGCGCCAGCGGCGGAGCGGGCCGCGGTGGCCCCGGCCATCCCGGCTGTCTCGATCGCGTCGGTGGACGTGACCGCGGCCGGGGCCCGCCCGACCGGGCTGGACGAGCTGGACCGGGTGCTGGGCGGTGGCCTGGTGCCCGGCGCGGTGGTCCTGCTGGCAGGCGAGCCGGGGGTGGGCAAGTCGACCCTGCTGCTGGAGGCGGGGACATTCGCGGCCCAGTCCGGGCCCGTGCTGTACGTCACCGGCGAGGAGTCAGCCGCCCAGGTGCGGTTGCGCGCGGACCGGATCGGCGCGGTCGCGGAGAATCTCTACCTCGCCGCCGAGACGGACCTCGGGGCGCTGCTCGGCCACGTGGCCGTGGTGCGGCCCCAGTTGCTGATCGTGGACTCGGTCCAGACCATCACGGCCGACCGGGTGGAGGGCGCGCCCGGCGGCGTCTCCCAGATCCGCGAGGTCACCGCGGCCCTGATGGCGGTGGCCAAGCAGCAGCAGCTGACCACGGTGCTGGTGGGCCACGTCACCAAGGACGGCTCGATCGCCGGGCCACGGGCCCTGGAGCACCTCGTCGATGTCGTGCTGCACTTCGAGGGCGACCGGCATGCTCAGTTCCGCATGGTCCGCGCGGTCAAGAACCGGTATGGCCCGACCGATGAGATCGGCTGCTTCGACCTCGGCGAGCAGGGGATCGTCGGGCTGGCCGACCCGAGCGGGATGTTCCTGTCCCGGCACCGCGAGCCGGTCCCGGGCACCTGCGTCACGGTGACCCTGGAGGGCCGCCGCCCGCTGCTGGCCGAGGTGCAGACCCTGGTGGCACCCTCCCCGCTGGACATCCCGCGCCGGGTCACCTCGGGCCTGGACGCGTCGCGGGTCGGCATGGTCCTCGCGGTGCTCACCAGGCGTACCGACCTCAAGATCGGCAAGCAGGACGTCTACGCGGCGACCGTCGGCGGGGTCCGGATCACCGAGCCCTCGGTGGACCTGGCCGTGGCGCTGGCCCTGGCCAGCGGCCTGGCCAACCTGAGCGTTCCCGGCAACGTGGTGGCCATCGGCGAGGTCGGCCTGGCCGGGGAGGTCCGCCGGGTCAGTGGCGTGCCGCGCCGGCTGTCCGAGGCGGAGCGGATGGGTTTCCGGCTGGCCATCGTGCCCGAGGGCTGCGCGGGCAGCGGGGCGGAGCGTGGTGCCCTGGAGGTGCGCGAGGCGGCCGACATCCGGGCGGCGATGGCGGCCGCCTTCGGCGGCTTACGGTCAGCAGACGTGGTGCGGCTGCCGCCGATAGACTGATACCCGTCCAGAACCTGCGGGGGTGCTGTGCCGCCAGCTGACCATAGCCCGGCTCGCCCGGGCCGGGCCGGCGATGGTGCGGCCCGCCTCGGACCGGCCGGCCAGCGCCCTGCCGCTACCGGGCTGACCGGCAAGGACGAGCGCCGGATGGCCGCCGTGGCCGCGCTCGCCCCGGGCACGGAACTACGTGACGGCCTGGAGCGGATCCTGCGCGGCAACACCGGCGCGCTCATTGTCGTCGGTGACGGGCCAGCCGTGGACGAGGTCTGCACCGGGGGCTTCGAGCTGCGGGTGCCGTTCTCCGCCACCCGGCTGCGTGAGCTGGCCAAGATGGACGGGGCCATCGTGCTGGACGCCAGCGCCGAGTACATCGTCCGGGCCGCCGTGCACCTGGTGCCCGACCCCTCGCTGCCGACCGGCGAGTCAGGTACCCGGCACCGGACCGCGGAACGGGTGGCCCGGCAGACCGGCTGCCCGGTCATCTCGGTGAGCAAGTCGATGCGGATCATCGGCCTGTACCTCGACGGCTCCCGTTATGTGCTGGAAGGCTCAGCCGCCATCCTGTCCCGGGCCAACCAGGCACTGGCCACCCTGGAGCGGTACAAGCTCCGGCTGGACGAGGTGTCCAGGACGCTGACCGCGCACGAGATCGAGGATCTGGCCACCGGCCGGGACGTGACAGTGGTCGCCCAGCGCCTCGAGATGGTCCGGCGGATCGCCCGCGAGATCGAGGGTTACCAGGTCGAGCTGGGCACCGACGGGCGGCTGCTGGCGCTGCAGTTCGACGAGCTCATCGCGGGCAGCGACTTCGAGCGGCAGCTGATCGTGGCCGACTACCTGCCGTCCGGTCCGGGCGGGGGCCTCCCGGAGCGCGCCACGGCCGTGCTGGCCGAGCTGGCCGCCTTGTCCCCGGAGGAGCTGCTGGAGGCCGAGCGGGTGGCTACCGTGCTGGGGCTCGGTGGCTCGGGCATGCTGGACGAGCCGGCCGAGCCGCACGGGTACCGCCTGCTGGCCAAGATTCCGCGGGTGCCCACGGCGGTGGCCAGCCGCCTCGTCGCGCACTTCGGCGGCCTGCAGAAGCTGCTCGCGGCCAGCGTGGCCGAGTTGCAGAGCGTGGAGGGCGTCACCGAGCCGCACGCCCGGCGGGTTCGGGAGGGGCTGTCCCGGCTGGCCGAGGTGACGCTGCTCGAGCGGTACTCCTGACCGACGGGGCAGGCACCCAGCGGGTCCGGTGCCCGGTCAGGGCACCCCGACGCCGGGGGCCCGCAGCACGAAGATCAGGGACTGGCTGCTCAGCCGCCCGCTGTACGCGGTCGCGGTATAGGTCCCGGGCCGGGCCGCCCGCCGCGGCAGCCGGCATCCCGGCGCCGAGGTCTTCCGGTCCCAGGTGAACGGCAGCACGGCCGGGACGCCCTGGGCCAGCCGGGCGACACTCGGCCCGCCCAGGCGCGCGCAGTCCGCGGAGTCCCAGACCCGGCGGATGCCGCCCGCCTTGATGAGCAACTGCACGTGCCCGGCGCCCAGTGCGAAGGTGCACGTCCGCGGCGCGGTGGACACCACGTCCACATGGAACTGCGGCCGGGCGTGCGCCGGATAGCTGTACCGGGCGGCGAAGAGGCTGAGCACGATATCGGCGTGGGGACAGGCGCCGCCCGTTCGTGCCGCCGGCGCCGGATGGGTCCGCCCGCGGTGCCCCGGGCCAGCCGCTCCGGTGTGCCCTCGGCCGGGCGGCGCGCTGGCGCGGTGCCCCGACCCGGGTGACGGATCCGGCGTGGCCGCGGGAGTGGGCCCGGCGGCCGGGCTGCCGGTCGCGGCCGGCCGCCGGGTCGGGCCCGCGCTGACGTGAGAAACCTGCGCGGACTGGGTGGCCGAACCGCGGCCGAGCGCCCCGTTCACGGTCCATGCGACGAGGCCGGTCACCGCGATGCCAGCCGCGAGCGCGATCACCCTTCGGCGCCAGTAGACATCGCTCTGACCTGGGCTTTGCTGATTACCAGGGGCAATGCCAGACATGCGTGCAGTATGCGCCGGCCGGAGTGGCGCAGCGTCGGCGACTCGCCGTAGCGGCACGCATTATTCCAGGTCAGCACCCCTTTCGTGGCACTTTCGCGTGACCGGGCGGCCGATCTGCGGGGTGCGCCGGCCGGGCACGGGCCGCCGTGCGAGGATCGGGAGGTCATGACCCACCCCCTGACCAGCCCGGTCCTCGACTGGTATGCAGCTCACCAGCGCGACCTGCCCTGGCGTCGCCCGGAGGCGACGCCGTGGGCCGTCCTGGTCAGCGAGATCATGCTGCAGCAGACCCCGGTCTCCCGGGTGCTGCCGGTCTACGGCGAGTGGCTGGCCCGCTGGCCACGGCCGGCCGACCTGGCCGCCGCCCCGGCGGGCGAAGCCGTCCGGGCCTGGGGGCGGCTGGGCTACCCGCGGCGGGCCATCCGGCTGCACCTCACCGCCCAGGCACTGGTGGACCGGCACGACGGCCAGGTGCCGGAATCAGCCGAAGCGCTCCGGACACTGCCCGGCATCGGCGCCTACACCGCCGCCGCGGTCGCGAGCTTCGCGTTCGGGCAGCGGCACGCCGTCCTGGACACGAACGTGCGGCGGGTGCTGGGCCGGCTGGCAGCCGCCCGGGAACTGCCGCCGCCCAGCCTCTCCGTGGCCGAATGGCGGCTGGCCGAGTCACTGCTGCCGGAGGCACCGGCGGTGGCCGCGCGCTGGTCCGTCGCGGTCATGGAACTGGGCGCGCTGGTCTGCACCGCGGCCCGGCCCCGGTGCCCGCGCTGCCCCGTCGCCGCTCAGTGCGCCTGGCGCCAGGCGGGCCACCCGCCCGGCGACGGCCCCCGCCGCAGCCAGGGCTACGAGGGCACCGACCGGCAGTGTCGTGGGCGGCTGCTCGCGGTGCTCCGGGCGGCGGACGGCGCGGTCACCGGCACGGCGCTCGACGCGGCCTGGGCCGAGCCCCGGCAACGGGCCCGGGCGCTCGACGGGTTGGTCGCGGACGGCCTGGTCAACCCGCTCCCGGACGGCCGGTTCGCCCTGCCCGGCCTGCATGTGCGGCACCCGGCCGAGCGCGCCGGCACCGTGCCGTAAGCCGCTGGCAACGACGTGCGGGGCGGGCCCCGGAGGGCCCGCCCCGCAACGCAGCGCGATCGCGCTGGCTCAGTCCTGCTGCTGCGCGGTAGCCCCGCGCTCGACGGCAGCACCGCTCCCGATCTCCGCCGGCGGCGCATCCGGAACCGCGTCCGGCTTGGGCACGCCCTTGAAGGTGAACTCGGCCTCTTCGCCAGTGCCCTTGGCGTCCACGATGACGATCTGGCCCGCCTTGAGCTCGCCGAACAGGATCTTCTCGGAGAGAGCGTCCTCGATCGACCGCTGGATCGTCCGGCGCAGCGGCCGGGCGCCGAGCACCGGGTCGTAGCCGCGCACCGCCAGCAGCGCCTTGGCATCCGGCCGGAGCTCCAGGCCCATGTCCCGGTCCCGCAGCCGCTCGTCCACCTTGGCGATCATCAGATCGACGATCTCCACGATCTCGGCCTCGGTCAGCTGGTGGAACACGATGGTGTCGTCCACCCGGTTGAGGAACTCGGGCCGGAAGTGGTGCTTGAGTTCCTCCTGGACCTTGGCCTTCATCCGGTCGTAGGAGCCCTTTGACTCGCCGGCCCGGGCGAAGCCCATGGACACGCCCTTAGAAATGTCCCGGGTGCCCAGGTTGGTGGTCATGATGATCACCGTGTTCTTGAAGTCGACCAGCCGGCCCTGAGCGTCGGTCAGCCGCCCGTCTTCCAGGATCTGCAGCAGCGAGTTGAAGATGTCCGGGTGGGCCTTCTCGATCTCGTCGAAGAGCACCACGGAGAACGGCCTGCGGCGCACCTTCTCGGTCAGCTGGCCGCCTTCCTCGTAGCCGACATAGCCGGGAGGCGAGCCGAACAGCCGCGACACGGTGTGCTTCTCCATGTACTCGCTCATGTCGAGCTGGATCAGCGAATCCTCTTCGCCGAACAGGAATTCCGCCAGGGTCTTGGACAGCTCCGTCTTGCCGACGCCCGAGGGCCCGGCAAAGATGAACGACCCGCCGGGGCGCTTCGGGTCCTTCAGCCCGGCGCGGGTGCGCCGGATGGCCTGGGACAGCGCCCTGATGGCGTCGTTCTGGCCGATGACCCGCCGGTGCAGCTCATCCTCCATGCGGAGCAGGCGCTGCGACTCCTCCTCGGTCAGCTTGAACACCGGGATGCCGGTGGCGGTGGCCAGGACCTCAGCGATGAGCTCCTCGTTCACCTCGGCCACGACATCCATGTCGCCGGCCTTCCACTCCTTCTCCCGGGCCTCCTTCTTCGCGATCAGCTGCTTCTCGTTATCCCGGAGCGCGGCCGCCTTCTCGAAGTCCTGGGAGTCGATGGCCGACTCCTTCTCCCGGCGCACCTGGGCGATCTTCTCGTCGTACTCACGCAGGTCCGGCGGCGCGGTCATCCGGCGGATCCGCATCCGCGAGCCCGCCTCGTCGATCAGGTCGATCGCCTTGTCCGGCAGGAACCGGTCACTGATGTAGCGGTCCGCCAGCTGCGCCGCGGCGACCAGCGCGCCATCGGTGATGGACACCCGGTGGTGCGCCTCGTAGCGGTCCCGCAGGCCCTTGAGGATCTCGATGGTGTGCGAGATCGTCGGCTCGGCGACCTGGATCGGCTGGAACCGCCGCTCGAGGGCGGCGTCCTTCTCCAGGTGCTTTCGGTACTCATCCAGTGTGGTGGCGCCGATGGTCTGAAGCTCGCCGCGGGCCAGCATCGGCTTCAGGATCGAGGCAGCATCGATCGCTCCCTCGGCAGCGCCCGCCCCGACCAGTGTGTGCAGCTCGTCGATGAACAGGATGATGTCGCCGCGAGTGCGGATCTCCTTGAGGACCTTCTTGAGCCGCTCCTCGAAGTCGCCGCGGTACCGGGACCCGGCCACCAGGGCGCCCAGGTCCAGCGTGTACAACTGCTTGTCCTTGAGCGTCTCCGGCACCTCGCCCTTGACGATCTTCTGGGCCAGCCCCTCGACGACGGCGGTCTTACCGACGCCCGGCTCGCCCACCAGCACCGGGTTGTTCTTGGTGCGGCGGGAGAGCACCTGCATGACCCGCTCGATCTCTTTCTCCCGGCCGATCACCGGATCGAGCTTGCCTTCTCTAGCGCCCTGAGTGAGGTTCCGGCCGAACTGGTCGAGCACCAGGGAGGTGGACGGCGCCGACTCCGACGGCGCGCCGGCCGCGGCGGGCTCCTTGCCCTGGTAGCCGTGCAGCAGCTGGATGACCTGCTGGCGCACCCGGTTCAGGTCGGCGCCCAGCTTGACCAGCACCTGGGCGGCCACGCCCTCACCCTCACGGATGAGGCCGAGCAGGATGTGCTCGGTGCCGATGTAGTTGTGCCCGAGCTGCAGCGCCTCGCGCAGCGACAGCTCGAGCACCTTCTTCGCGCGCGGCGTGAACGGGATATGCCCGGAAGGTGCCTGCTGGCCCTGGCCGATTATCTCCTCAACCTGCTGGCGCACGGCCTCCAGGCTGATTCCCAGGGATTCCAGCGCCTTGGCCGCCACGCCCTCACCCTCGTGGATCAGGCCAAGCAGGATGTGCTCGGTGCCGATGTAGTTGTGGTTGAGCATCCTGGCTTCTTCCTGAGCCAGCACCACAACTCTCCGCGCCCGGTCGGTAAACCTTTCGAACATCGCCTCGCTCCTCACAGAGCGGTCGGGGGGACCCAGATGTCCGGATTCCGGGGCCCGTCCCTTCCGCATGGTAGCCCGCATGCCGGACGATGTGCCGCGCGATATGCCGCACATGAGTAGAGAGTTCCCCGGCAGGAGGGCCTTCATCCCCATCCAACCCCCGGCGGTGCCGGAGGTGTTCCCTAGTACGCCGCAAGCGAACGCGGGCCGCACCGTCGCGGCGAGCGCACCCACCCAGTAGACGGGGCGGGGCGCAGCGGCGTTCACCGCGGGGGCGCCAAGGACGGCTGGGGATGAGCGGGCGCCAGAGCAGAGCGCATGGGCAGCGGGCAGGGCGCCGGGCCGGCAGCTGCTCGTGTCACAGCAAGCCCGAGGTACCGGGGCGAAGCGGGGCCCGCACGAGCCCCACGGCGCGGCTCCGGGCTGACGATGGCCGCCGGCCGGAGCACCGGTGCGCCATGAGACACCTGCGGGCCCCTCGCGCTGCCCGTTCCGGGCGCGTGGAACTAGTGCGCGGCGTCGTACTCCTGGATGATCGTGGCCGGAATACGACCGCGCTCGCTCACCTTGTAGCCGCGCTGTTTCGCCCAAGCGCGGATTTCCGAACTCCGCTCCCGGCCAGGGCCAGTCCGGGCGCGACGCCGCCGGGCGCCGCCGCCACCGCCACCGCCACCGCTGGCCTTGCGCGCGTGGTCAACGTAGGCCGCAAACTCTTTGCGGAGCTTGCTCGCGTTTTCAGAACTGAGGTCGATCTCGTAGCTGCCGCCATCAAGACTGAAGGACACAGTCTCGGTCGCCTCACCCCCATCGAGGTCATCGACGAGGAGCACCTGAACCTTTTGTGCCATGGGTGTCAGCCCTTCCGCTGGAGCACGTTTTTTAGGTTGACAAAGATATACCATGCGTTGCGCGCGTTTGCCAATTCGCATCGAAGGAATCCCCAGCCGGACTTCGATACGCAGCAAGGGCGGGCGGACTAGCCGGAAGATTGCTGTAACTCACCGTAATCGAGCATGGATAGGGACTCGTCAAAGTGAGGCACCGATCTAACAAGCCGGCCCGCGCGCAACCTGCCGGGCTTGCGCACATCCAACTACCGCTCGGCGCCATCCGGTGTTCTGGCCGACCCGGAACGCTCACTATGAGGAATCCCGCTGTCACCGGAAATGTCCTCCGTGATCTCGTCCTCAGCGGACTCTCGCTTGGGACCCAGCTGATGACGCAGGAAGATCCCCAGTCCGATCAGGAAGGCAACGCAGACAACCGCAGGCGGCGTCAGCGCGGCCAGGTCGTTCAGCACAGCGCTCTCCTTTCCGCCGGCTCACTCATCTCCCAGCGGGGCTGCTGGCGGCGTCACGGCGCGGAAGTTCCCTGCTCCGCCGAAGCTGCTTTCGCCATCAGAGCCAGACTCCCTATATACATTGTGGCGCACAGCCAATGGGCGCCCCGCCGCCCCTCCCTGGTTACGGCCCGCGCGCACGTGGCGTGCCCGTCCCGCCCGCCAGGTCCCGGCGCCCGCCCGCGGCCAGCCACGCCGCCCCGCCGTGGCGCCGTCCCGCTAGGCCACGCGGTGCCGCGTTCGCGGGAGTGCCGGGAAGCGTACCCGGAAAGGGCCTCGGCGATGGCAGGATCAGCCGCGACGAGCCTGTGGTGCGCCGGCCACCAGGGGGTCACCCTGCTGCGAAGAGCGGCCGGGAAGAAGGTCACCCGACCAGGAAAGAGCCTGTGACCTGGATGTTCCACGCCGACCTGCACGTCCACTCGCGGTTCTCCCGCGCCTGCAGCAAGAACTGCGACATTCCCGGGCTAGCCTGGTGGGCGCGGCGGAAAGGCGTGACCGTCGTCGGCACCGGCGACTTCACCCATCCGGGCTGGGCGGAAGAGATCCGCGAGACCCTGGTGCCGGCCGAGCCGGGACTGCTGCAACTCCGCCCTGACCTGGACGAGCGATTGCGGCGCGCCTGTCCACCGAGTTGCCGCCAGCCGGTGCGTTTCTTGCTGTCCGCCGAGATATCCACGATCTACCGCGCGGGCGAGGCGACCCGCAAAGTTCATCACCTGCTCTACGCGCCCACGCTTGATGCGGCCGCCGCTATCACGGCCGCCCTGGCCAAGGTGGGGAACCTTGCCGCTGATGGCCGTCCCATTCTTGGCCTCGACTCACGGCACCTGCTGGACATCACGCTGAACGCCGGCCCGGGGTGCTATCTGATCCCGGCACATATCTGGACGCCATGGTTCGCCGTACTGGGGTCAAAATCCGGGTTCGATGCCATCGCCGACTGCTACGGCGACCTGGCCGGGCATGTGTTTGCGGTCGAGACCGGCCTGTCCTCCGATCCCCCGATGAACTGGATGTGCTCGTCACTGGATGGTTATCGCCTGGTCAGCAATTCTGACGCGCACTCACCGCCGATGCTCGGCCGGGAAGCAACCACTCTGGACACAGAACTGGACTACTTCGCCATCGAGCGTGCCCTGCGCACCGGCACAGGCCTGGCCGGGACCGTCAATTTCTTCCCGGAAGGCGGCCGCTACCACCTGGACGGGCACCGCAAGTGCGGGGTGCGGCGCCAGCCGCGGCAATCAGCCGCATGTGACGGCATCTGCCCCGAATGCGCCCGTCCGCTGACCATTGGCGTGCTGAACCGGGTGACCGAACTCGCTGACCGGCCAGAAGGTTACCGGCCGGAAGGGGCGGCCGCCTCGGTCAATCTGGTCGCGCTGCCCGAAGTCATCGGCGAGATCCTGGGCGCTGGGCCGAAGAGCAAGAAAGTCGGCGCCGAAGTGAGCCGGCTGGTCGCCGCGCTCGGCCCGGAACTGGGCATCCTGATGGACGTCCCGCTGGCCGATATCGGGCGCGCCGGCGGCAGCCTGGTGGCCGAGGCGGTGACCCGGCTGCGGGCCGCCGCGGTGCACAAGGACCCTGGTTTTGACGGCGAGTACGGCGTTATCCGGCTGTTCGGTCCGGGTGAGCTCGCCGCGGGCGGCACCCTGTTCGAGGTACCCGTCCCAGTACGGGCCCCCCGGCCCGCCGAACCGCCGGATGCCGCCGCAGCACCACCCGAGGCCGGGCGGGCGCGGCACGGGCCGGCCGGGCGGGCGCTGGACGGGCCGGCCGGGCGGGCGCTGGACAGCCGGCCGGGCGGGCGCTGGACGAGCCGGCCGGGGCGGGTGAGCCGGGGGGACGGGACGTTCAGAAGAAAGGGGCCCGGGGTGCGCGGCCTGGCCCCTCCCCGCTGGACGGCCTCGACCCGGAGCAGTGGGCAGCCGCCACCGCGGCCTCGCCCCTGATGATCATTGCCGGCCCGGGGACGGGTAAGACCCGGACGCTGACCAGCCGCATCGCGGCCGCGGTAGCCAGCCAGGAGATCCGGCCAGATTCGTGCCTGGCCGTGACCTTCACCCGGCGCGCGGCGGAGGAGATGCGGGCCCGGCTGGCCAGCATGCTGGGGCGGCGGGCGGCGCGGATCACCGTGACCACCTTCCACGGCCTGGGGCTCCTCCTGCTCCGCGAGCATCACGAGCTGGCCGGGCTGCCAGCGGATGTCGCCGTCGCGGACGAGGCGGCGGTGGCACAGCTCGCCACCGAGCTGGCCGGATCGGCGCGGGCGGGCCGGGCACTGCTCGCCGCCGGGCAGGACCGGGCGCCGGTCCGCCGGGCGCTCGCCGAGCGCGGCCTGGTGGACCTGGCCGGGCTGGTGGAACTGCCGGCCGCCCTGCTGCGCGAGCAGCCCGCGCTCGCCGCCGGGCTGCGGCAGCGCTGGCCGCAGCTGAGCGTGGACGAATACCAGGACATCGACGCCACCCAGTACGCACTGCTGCGGCTGCTCGCCCCCGATGGCGCCGGCCTCACCGTGATCGGCGATCCGGACCAGGCCATCTACGGCTTCCGGGGCGCGGACGTGGAGTTCTTCCTGCGGTTCACCGCGGACTTCCCGGCGGCGGCCACCGTGACGCTCAGCACCAACTACCGGTCGAGCCCGGTCATCGTCGCCGCCGCCACGCAGGCCATCGCGCCCTCCTCACTGGTGCCCGGCCGGCAGCTCCGCGCCGCGGCTCCGGTACCGGCCACCGCCCGACTGGGCACCGGGGTACCGGCCACCGCGGCTCCGGCGCAGGCCACGGGCCGGCCCGAGAGCCCGCTCGGCGGCACCGGGGCGATCACCTTCCACGAGGCGGCGGACCCGTCCGGCGAGGCGGCCTGGATCGCCGAGGCCATCGACCGGCTGCTCGGCGGATCATCGTTCCACTCCCTGGACAGCGGACGGGCGGACGGTCACGGCGAGCCGGGGGTCGGCCTGGCCGACATCGCCGTGCTCTACCGGGCGGATGCCCAGGCCGCGGCGCTGGGCCAGGGGCTGGCCCGGGCCGGGCTGCCGTTCCAGAAGCGGACGCACGACCTGCTGTCGCGCCGCCCAGGGGTGCCCGAGATCGTGCATGAGCTGCGATTGCGCGGTGCGGCCGGGCCAGCGGGCCCGGGCGGCCGGGACGTGCCGGCGCAGCTGCGCGCGGCGGTGCACCGGCTGGCGGCCGGAGCCAGGCCCGGCCGGCTGACCGCGGCCGACCTGCGCACCGCGGGCGAGGTGCTGGCTTCGCTCGCCCGCCGGTGCGGGGATGACCTGGACCGGTTCTGCACGGACATCGCGGTGGGCGCGGAGGTGGACGCGCTCGATCCCCGGGCCGCTGCCATCAGCCTGCTGACCATGCACGCCGCCAAAGGACTGGAGTTCGAGGTGGTGTTCCTGGCCGGCTGCGAACGCGGGCTGCTCCCGCTGTGGCTGCCGGGGGCGGCACCAGGGACCGGCCCCGACCAGGCGGAGGAACGGCGGCTGCTGTTCGTCGGCCTGACCAGGGCGCGCCGCCACCTGCTGCTCAGCTGTGCGGCCGAGCGCAGCCGCCCGGGCCGCACCGGGCCGTCCCCGTTCCTGGCCGCCATCGACCCGGCGCTGCTCGACCGGTCGGCACCGCCCCGAGCCCGGCGGCCGGCCGCCCGACAGCTCCGCCTGCTGTGACCCGGGACCGCCCGGGCAACCCCGCGTCCTGCCGCGCGGGTACTTGCTACAGGTGCAGGAGCATCCGGGTGTTGCCCAGGGTGTTGGGCTTCACCCGGCCGAGGTCCAGGAACTCGGCCACGCCCTCGTCGTAGGAGCGGAGCAGTTCCGCGTAGACCTCCGGGGCGACGGGAGTGCCCTCGATCTCCTCGAAGCCGTGCCGGGCGAAGAAGCCAACGGCGAACGTCAGCACGAACACGCGGCGGACCCCCAGTTCCCTGGCGCTGTCCAGCAGCGCCTCGACCAGCCGGTGGCCGATGCCGAGGCCCTGGCAGCTGTCGTGCACCGCGACGGTACGGATCTCAGCCAGGTCTTCCCACATGACGTGCAGCGCGCCGCAGCCGACCACCTCATGGTCGGCCCGCCGCTCGGCGACCCAGAACTCCTGGACGTCCTCGTAGAGAGTGACGGTGGCCTTGCGCAGCAGCCGCCCGGAGGAAACGTTGCCGATGACCAGGCCCGCGATCGCCCGGATGTCGCTGGCGCGCGCCCGCCGGATCGTGTGCTCCATGGCCCGCACACCTTAGCCGGTACCGGGGCGGCCCGGCTCCCCGCCGGCCAGCCCGGCCGGTCTTTACGTTCGGTCTTTACGTTCGGTAACCGCGGCCCTTCACCGCAGCCGGTCACCGCGCACCGTAACCACCAGCCCGACAATTTCATACTGAGCGTCATCTAATAATCACGGCAAGCGCCGCGCTGCCGCACAGGCCGCCCTGGCGCCCATCACAGCGCAATCACGGCCGTCCCGCAACCCGGCCGCCAGGGCGCCGGCATCCATCCAGAAGTCCCCTGACCTGGCAGAACAATCCTGCCGCGACGCCCGCCCGCGGCCGCCCGGACGGTGCGCAACCGGCCAGTGGCGCCGCACCGCCTGCCCGACCAATCGCCTGGGTATCGGCTGATATGCAGCCAGTGGATTCTGCCGTTCCGGCCCCCGGACGGCGCGTGATCCATTAACCTGCATCGCTGTCACCGTACTGCGCTCCACCCCCAAGGCCAGCAGCACGGGCCGCCGAATTCCGGTGCCTCAGCTGCGGCACAGGGAGCCGGGGATCCAACGTTCCCGGGGTGAATCCGTCCGCGGCGCAGGTGCCACGGAACGGTAGGGCGATCCTCCAGCCCGAACCCGTCAGCTAACCCGGTAGGCGGATGAGGAGAGGAGAGCACGTGAAGCGCTTGCCCTCGGGCTGGCCAGCAGCGCGAGGCGCCCGGCGTGGCCGGGCCGCGGCAGCCGGCCGCCGTCTGGCGTGGCGGGCAGCACTGGCGGGCGGCGTCACCGCTCTGGCCTGCGGTGTCCTGCCGGGTACGGGCGCCCTGCCGGGTACGGGCGCCCTGGCGGCGGCGGGTGACCCGCAGCCCAGCCTGACCAGCCTGGTGGCCCAGGCGCGGGTACTGGCGCACCAGATCGACGTGCTCAGCGAGCAGTACGACGGGCTGCGCATCCAGCTCGGCGAGGCCCGCGCCGAGGCCCGGACGGCGCAGACCGCCTACGGGCAGGACCTCACCCGCCTCGGCGCCGGACAGGCCGCGATCGGGCAGCTGGCCGCGGAAAGCTACATGAGTGGCGGGCTCGCCTCCCCGCTGCAGGTGCTCACCTCGAACAACACGGCGTCGATGCTCACCCGGGTATCCATCCTCCAGCAGATCCAGCAGGAGAACGGCGACCGGGTCAGCCAGCTGGCCACGGCCGTGGCCGCCGCGCAGCGCGCCCACGACACGGCGATCCAGCAGGCCGCCAGAGTGGCCAGCCTGGCCGGGGCGATGGCCGCCAAGAAGCAGATCATCCAGGGCAAGGTCAACACGCTGAACAGCGCCGCCTTCGCCCAGGCGATGACCATCTTCGACAAGACCGGGAACTACCCGAACATCAGCCTGCCCACGTCGAACACGGTCGGCGCGGAGGCACTGCAGTACGCGATGACCCGGCGTGGTGACCCCTACGTCTGGGGCGCCGCGGGCCCCGGCGATTTCGACTGCTCCGGCCTGGTCATGTGGGCGTACGCGCAGGTGGGCATCAGCCTGCCGCACTACACCGGGTCCCAGTGGAACATGGGCGAGCACATCTCGCGGAGCCAGCTGGAGCCCGGCGACCTGGTGTTCTTCTTCCCGGACATCAGCCACGTGGGCCTGTACGTGGGCGACGGCCTGATGCTGGACGCGCCGCAGACCGGCCAGGACGTCCAGGTGCAGCCGGTCTTCTGGAGCGACTACGTGGGCGCCGTCCGCATCGTGGCCTGACCCCCGGCCGCACCCTGGGTGGGCCACCGGGCCGGGGGCGCCGGTTACTCGGGCCGGACCAGCGGGAACAGGATCGTCTCCCGGATGCTCTCGCCGGTCAGCATGATCTGCACCCGGTCGATCCCGACACCGACCCCGCCAGTAGGCGGCATCCCGTACTCCAGGGCCCGCAGGAAATCCTCGTCCAGCTGCATGGCCTCCGGGTCGCCCCCGGCGGCCAGCAGCGACTGGGCCGTCAGCCGGGCCCGTTCCTCCACCGGGTCAACCAGCTCGGAGTAACCGGTGCCGATCTCGGTGCCGAAGGCCACCAGGTCCCAGCGCTCGGCCAGCCGCGGATCGGCGCGGTGCGCCCGGGTCAGCGGGGACACCTCCACCGGGAAGTCCCGGTAGAAGGTGGGCTGTACGGTCCGTTCCTCGACTAGGCGCTCATACATTTCCAGCACGATCTGGCCGTGACCCCAGCCGGGGTCGGCCGGCACCCCGGCGCGGGCGCACAGCGCGCGCAGGCGGCTCTCCGGCGTACCCGGCTGCACTTCCTCGCCGAGCGCCGCCGAGATCGCCTCGTAGACGCTCACGGCGGCCCACTCCCCGCTGAGGTCATGCTCCTCGCCGCCGCGGCGGGCCACCGGGGCGCCGTACACCGCCACCGCCGCATGCTGGATCAGCGCCCGGGTGAGTTCCGCCACGGTGTCGTAGTCGCCGTAGGACTCGTACGCCTCCAGCATGGTGAACTCGGGGTTGTGCGTGGCGTCCACGCCCTCGTTGCGGAAGATGCGCCCGATCTCGTACACCTTCTCGATGCCGCCGACGATCAGGCGCTTGAGATGCAGTTCCAGCGCGATGCGCAGGTAGGCGTCCATGTCGTAGGCGTTGATGTGGGTCCGGAACGGGCGGGCGTTGGCGCCGCCGTGCACGGTCTGCAGTACCGGGGTCTCCACTTCCAGGAAGCCGCGGGCGTTCAGGTCCTGACGGGCTGAGCGGAGCACCGCGGCCCGGACTTCGGCGGCCCGGCGTGCCCCGGGGTTCACGATCAGGTCTACATAACGCCGCCGCACCCGGGACTCGGGGTCGGTCAGCCCGTAGTGCTTGTCCGGCAGCGGCCGCAGGCCCTTGGCGGTGATGGCGTAGCTGTCCGCGAGGATGGACAACTCCCCCCGGCGGGACGTGATCACTTCACCCGTCACGCCGACATGGTCACCGAGGTCCACGTCCCGCTTCCAGGCGGCCAGCGCGTCCGGCCCGACCCGGTCCAGCGAGATCATCACCTGAATGTCCCCGGTGCCGTCACGGATGGTGGCGAAGCACAGCTTCCCCCCGGGCCGGGACAGCATCACCCGCCCGGTGACGCCGGCCACGTCCCTGGTACGGGCGTCCGGTGGCAGGCCGGCATGGCGGGCCCGCACCTCGGCGGTGGTGGCGGTGCGGGGATAGCCGACCGGATACGGGTCCAGCCCCTCGTCGAGCATCCGCTGGCGCTTGTCCAGCCGCACCTGCATCTGTCCCGGCCCGGTTCCCGCGTCCGTAGCGGGGGCGGCTCCGGCGGGGGCGGCTCCGGCCGCTCCGGGCGGGGTGGGCGTGGCCTGATCATCCTGCACCCAGCTGAGGGTACCGTCGCGGCCGCCGCCGTTGGTGCCGCCGCCGTCGCGGCGGCACCGGATACAGTCCATCTGTGCGCATCACCGCAGGTGGCTTCCAGCTGGACGACGATCCGGCCCGGGTGGACCGGGACGCGCTGTGGGCCTTCCTGTCCACTGAGGCGTACTGGGGACGGTGGCGGACCCGGACCGTGGTCGAGCAGCAGCTCGACAATGCCTGGCGGGTCGTCGGCGTCTACGAGTCCGCGACCGGGGCGATGATCGGCTTCGCCCGCGCCATCTCGGACGGGGCGGGTTTCGCCTACCTGGCCGACGTGTACGTGGGCAAGCGGTTCCGGAGCCAGGGCCTCGGTGCCGAACTGGTCGCCACGATGATCGACCGGGGCCCGGGTGCCTCGTTCCGGTGGACCCTGCACACCTCAGACGCGCACGGGCTGTACGAGCGGTTCGGGTTCACCCGACCAGACCGGACCTACCTGGAGCGGCCCGCGGTGCACCCGCCTGCGGGCTGAGGTGGTTGCGCTCGAAGACCAGGCGCAGCCCGATCAGGGTGAGCCACGGCTCATGGGCGTCGATCACGCTCACCTCGTCGATGACCAGCGGGGCGAGGCCGCCGGTGGCGATGACGGTGACCGACTCCGGGTCGCCGGGCGCCAGTTCCGCGGCCATCCGCCGGGCGATCCCCTCCACCTGCCCGGCGAAGCCGAAGATGATGCCGGACTGCAGGGCCTCGACGGTGTTCTTGCCGACCACCCGGTGCGGCCGGGCCAATTCGACCTTGAGCAGTTGCGCGGCGCGCCGGGTCAGCGCGTCCACCGAGATCTCGATGCCCGGGGCGATCGCCCCGCCGACGAACTCGCCACGCTCGCTGACCGCGTCGAAGTTGGTGGAGGTGCCGAAGTCCACCACGATGGCGGGACCGCCGAACAGGTGGACCGCGGCGACCGTGTTCATGATCCGGTCGCTGCCTACCTCCTTCGGGTTGTCCATCCGGATGGACACCCCGGTGCGCACGCCTGGCTCCACGATCAGGGCCGGGATTTCGCCGTAGTACCGGCGGCACATCTCGCGCATCTCGTGCAGCACGGACGGCACCGTGGAGCACAGCACGATCCCGCTCACGTCCGCTTTCCTGACCAGCGACCTGTGCTCGAGCAGGCCGTGCAGCAGCACGGCAATCTCGTCGGCGGTGCGATCCGGGTCGGTGGCGATCCGCCAGTGCTCGATGATCTCCTCGCCGTCGAACATGCCGAGCACGGTGTTGGTGTTCCCGACGTCAATGGTCAGCAGCATGGCACTCCTGGCGTTGCTCAGTCCGAGCCGCCCGCCCGGGACGAGCCGCCCGCCCGGGACGAGCCGCCGACGCGGGCCGCCGCGCTGGGGCCGGCGAAGCTCATCGCTACGTTATCTATCAGCCGGGTAGCGCCGACCCGGGCCGCCGCCAGCAACCGTGCCTCGCCGGTGAAATCCTCCCGGGCCGGCTTGAAGCTGTCCGGTTCCACCAGCGCCAGGTAGTCCAGGGCGAGGGGTGGGTCGGCCGGGGTGGCCAGCACCTCGGCCGCGGTCTTGAGCACCGAGGCCGGCCCGGCGCGGGCCGCCTCCTGGCCGGCCCGCAGCGCGGCCGGGATCAGCAGCGCGGTGCGCCGCTCCGCGTCAGACAGGTAACGGTTGCGGCTGGAGAGGGCCAGCCCGTCCGGGTCGCGGACGGTGGGCACCCCGGCGATCTCCACGTCGAGATTCAGGTCGGCCGCCATCCGGCGGACCAGCGCCAGTTGCTGGGCGTCCTTCTCACCGAATACGGCGGCCACCGGGCCGGCCAGGTGCAGCAGCTTGCTCACCACGGTCAGCACGCCCCCGAAATGCCCCGGCCGCGATTCCCCCTCCAGCACCCGGCCCATCGGCCCCGGGTCCACCGTGATCAGCTGGGGCCGCGGGTACATCTGGCTGCGGTCCGGCGCGAAGACCACGTCCACGCCGTCCGCCGCGCACACGGCCATGTCGGCCTCCAGGGTGCGCGGGTAGTGGTCCAGGTCCTCGCCGGCGCCGAACTGCAGCGGGTTGACGAAGATGGAGACGACCACCCCGCCACCCGGCGGCGCCAGCTCGCGGGCCCGGCGGATGAGCGCCCGGTGCCCGTCGTGCAGCGCCCCCATGGTCGGCACGAGCACCACGGCACCGCCGAGGGCCTGGCGCGAGGCGGCCAGGCCGGCCCGGGTCCGGGCCAGCATCGGCATCATCGCGGGGCCCCGGCCAGCACATCGAGCAGGCGCTGGGCGTCCGGCGCGGCCAGGATGCCCGCCGCCAGCGCCCGGTCCGCGGTGAGCCGGGCCAGCGCCACGTAGGCGCGCAGCGCCTCCGGGGAGGCGTCCTGGAGCGCCGCCAGGTGCTCGGCGACTGTGTCGGCGTCACCGCGGGCGACCGGGCCGGTGAGGCCGGAATCGCCCAGCTGGAGCGCATTGTCCAGGGCGGCGAACAACAGTGGGCTGAGCATCCGGGACGGCTCGGCCACCCCGGCGGTGCGGAGCAGGTCAGCCGACTGCGCGACCAGCGCGACCAGGTGGTTGGCCGCGCTGGCCAGCGCGGCGTGGTAGAGGCCGCGGGCGGCCTCCTCGATGAACACGGGCTCGCCGCCCATCTCGATCACCAGCGCCTCGGCGGCGGCACGCAGCGGGTCCGGCGCAGTCACCCCGAAGCAGATCCCGGCCAGCCGGTCGAGGTCGTCCGGCCGCCCGGTGAACGTCATCACCGGGTGCAGCGCCAGCGGGAGCGCGCCCTGCCTGGTAGCCGGTTCCAGCACCGCCAGCCCGTGCCGCCCGCTGGTGTGCGCGAGCAGCCGGCCAGTCACCTGGGCGCCGGTAGCGGCCAGCCCGGCCACCAGGCCGGGCAGTACGTCGTCGGGGACGGTGAGCAGCACCAGGTCGGCTGCCTCCATCACCTCAGGCGGCCGCCTGACCGGCACGCCAGGAAGCATCCGCTCCGCGGCGGCCAGCGACCGCCGTGAGACGGCGGAGACGGCGGTCAGCCGGTGGCCGGCCCGGGCCAGGGCGGCCCCCAGGACGACGCCCACCCGTCCGGCGCCGATCACGCCGACTCGGAGCCGGGCTGGGCGCTCGGCGGGCGGGCGGGCCCGGTCGCTGGCCGCGGCTGGCTCGCTGAACGGGTCTGGCTCCAGGGCTGGGACCGGCTCGCTGGCTGGGTCCCCCATAGCCGCCACGGTCCTCCCGCTCGGTGTCGCTGACTGATCGGCCCGGCCGGGTGCCGGCGGGCCGTGATCAGCATAACCGGGGTCCGTCGCCGGACCGATGGCCACCGCGGGGCGCCACCCGCGGGGCGCCACTAGAGTCGGCGGGGTGTGGATGACGTGGCGGGCGGCCATGCAGCAGGCGCTCTACGGCACTGGTGGCTTCTACCAGCGCGGTGAGCGCCCCGCCGCGCACTTCCGGACCTCGGTGCACACCTCCGCCCGGTACGCCGCCGCCGTGCTCGCGCTGCTCCGCCACACCGATGCGGCGCTGGGTCACCCGCCGCAGCTCGACCTGGTGGACGTCGGCGCCGGCCAGGGTGAGCTGCTCGGGCAGGTGCTCATGCTGGCCGGCCAGCTACCGGAGACCGGGCCGCCGCTGGCCGGACGGATCAACGCCCACGCGGCCGAGGTAGCTCCGCGGCCACCCGGCGCGGATGACCGGATCACCTGGGCGGCGGTCCCGCCGGCCCGGATCACCGGGCTGGTCGTAGCCAGCGAGTGGCTGGACAACATCCCGCTGGACGTCGCCGAGCAGGGCACCGACGGGCCGCGCCTGGTGCTGGTGGACCCCGGCACCGGGGCGGAGCGCACCGGGCCAGCCGTCAGCGGCACCGACCTGGCCTGGCAGCGCCGCTGGTGGCCGCTGGGCCAGCCGGGCGAACGCGCCGAGCTGGGCCATCCGCGCTGCGCGGCGTGGGCCGATGTGATCGGCCGGCTGGACCGTGGCCTGGCGCTGGCCGCCGATTACGGCCACCGGCTGGGCAGCAGGCCGGCCTGTGGGACGATCGCCGCATACCTGGACGGCCGCCCGGTACGGCCGATCCCGGACGGCTCACGGGATATCACCGCGCACGTGGCCATCGACGCCTGCGCCGCGGCCGGGATCGCGGCCGGGGCGTCCCTGACGGTGCTGACCACGCAGCGTGCCGCGCTCCGGGCCCTTGGCCTGACCGGGTGCCGCCCCCTGCCGAGCCAGGCCTCCGCCGACCCGGCCGGCTACCTGGCCGGCCTGCGCCGGGCCGCGGAGGAGGCGGAGCTGACCGACCCGGCCGGGTTTGGCGCGTTCAGCTGGCTGGTGCAGGCGGTTGGCATGCCGCTGCCCGGCCCGCTGCAGCGGCTGGCGTCCGGCCTGCGGGCCCGCCCGCCCGCCGGCCCGCCCGCCGGGGAGCCTGCCGGGGAGACGGCCATGACGGGGCAGGCGCTGGAATGACGGCGCCGCTACGCCGGGCGGAGGCGGTCACCAGCCCATGGGCGGCCGGCCCCGGGCACGCGACCGGCCCGGCCGCCGGCGGCCCGGAGCTGGTGCTCAACCTCGGTCCCGGGCATCCTTCGGGGCACGGCTTGCTACGGCTGCGGCTCGAACTAGACGGCGACCGGGTCGTCACCGCGGAGCCGGTGATCGGCTACGTGCACCGCGGCGCGGAGAAGCTGTTCGAGGCGCGGGACTACCGGCAGATCATCGTGCTGGCCAACCGGCACGACTGGCTGGGGGCGTTCGCCAGCGAGCTGGGTGTGGTCCTCGCCGCGGAACGGCTGGCCGGCATCGAGGTCCCGCCACGGGGCGTCTGGGCGCGGACCCTGCTGGCCGAGCTGAACCGGGCGCTGAGCCACCTGGCCTTCCTGGCCAGCTACCCGCCGGAGATCGCCGTGGTCCCGCCGGACGCCGGGACCACGGCAGCGACGGCCGCCCGCGAACTGCTGCAATCGGTCATGGAAGAGGTCTCCGGCGGCCGGATGCACTATATGTTCAACCGGGTCGGCGGCCTGAAGGAGGAACTCCCCGCCGGGTGGCTCGGCCGGGTGCAGGCCGCGGCGGCGCAGGTCCGCGGTGACCTGCCGCAGATCGGCGCGATCGTGGAAGCCAGCGGCGAGTTCCGCCGCCGGACCCGGGGGGCCGGCGTGCTCAGCGCGGCGCAAGTCCGGCAGTACGGGGTGAGCGGTCCCGCCGCCCGCGCCTCGGGGGTCGATTTCGACCTCCGACGGGACGAGCCGTACCTGGCCTACCCCGACCTGGCCGGCGTGCTGCGGGTGGTGACCCGGGAGGAGGGCGACTGCCTGGCCCGCTATGAGTGCCTGCTCGGCCAGGTCGAGGTGGCACTGGACCTGGTGGACGCGTGCGCCAGCCGGCTGGCCAGCCTGCCGCCCGGGCCGCTCAGCGCCCGGCTGCCCAAGGTGCTCCGGGTGCCCGAGGGGGAACTGTACGCCTGGACGGAAGGGCCGCTCGGGCTGAACGGCTACTACCTGGTGTCCCGGGGCGGCAAGACGCCGTGGCGGCTCAAGGTACGGTCCGCTTCGTTCAGCAATGTGCAGGTACTCGGTGAGCTGGTGCCCGGTCACCGGGTCGGCGACCTGACCGCCATCCTGGGGTCGCTGTTCTTCGTCATCGGTGACATCGACCGCTAGCGGAACCCCGGGCCGGCCACCTGACAACGGCCGCGGTAAGCCCGGGTTGCGTAACTCTCAACGAGGACCGGCATGGCCTTCCGGGGCCTAGTCCGGCTGGCTGCCTGGCCGAGCGCCCCGGGCCCGGGCCACGAAGGTGCCCCGGCCCTGGCGGGTGATGATCAGGCCCCGCTCCCGGAGCAGCTTCATGGCGTGCCGGACCGTCTGGTAAGCGACCCCGTACTCCTCGGCCAGGTCGCGCTCCGAAGGCAGCCGGTGGGTAATCTCGCCCGCCTCGATGCGCACCGCGATGTTGTCCGCGACCTGCACGTACGCGAAGTCGGCGGCGAGCGGATCCACCCGTGAGGCACCCACATGATCAAGGTACGTACCTCTTCGAGCAGCTCAGACGTTGGCTAGCTCTAAGTGCTCTAGGTGCTATATATTGCTCTCATGACAGTGGATACTGGTGATGATCCCGGTCCCGACGTCCCCGACTGGTGGCCGTACGCCGCCGAGCTGCCAGCCTGGCACGTCTGGCGGGGAATCAGCGGCCTGCTCTACGGCCGCCGGCTGAAAACCTCACCGCCCCTGGTGGTCCGCGGCGAGGATGTCGTGGACCTGCGCGACGCGATCCGCCGCGAGGAACTGCTGCGCTCGGCGTGATCCCGCGCCAGCACTGACGGCGGCGCCAGCGGCGGCCAGGTCAGTGCGGGGACTGGCTGCTGCGCTCGGTGTCCCGGTCGTCGTCGTCCTCGGGCAGCCGGCAGCTCTGCTCCAGGTAGAGCGCGCCGAGCAGCAGCACGACCGCCGCGAGGAGGGTGCCGGCCGCGGCAAACGCGTCGCTGCGCGGCACCGTCTTGCCGAGCGAGCCCGCCAGGTAGATGAGGAAGCCGGCGGCCAGCCCGCCGATGATCGCGGCCGCGTGCGAACTCGCCTTCGCCAGCGCGGCCATCCGCACCGCGGCCAGCGGGGGGACTGGCTTCACCCCGGGGCCGCCGCGGAGCCTGGCCCGCAGGTTCCGGCCGCTGAGCGCCTCGGCCACGCCGAGCACCAGCATCGCCAGGGCGGCCGTCCAGGGCAGCGTGGGCAGCGAGGCGTACTCCGCCCGCACCACCGCCCAGGCGATGGCCGCGCAGATGACCGCCAGGACCGCCAGGACCCAGGGCCGGGTCGGCGTCATGCCGGCAGCCGCAGTGCGACGTCGTCGCGCCGCCGCAGCCCAGTCCGCCCGGCGCGGGCGAGCAGGCCCGGCACCGGGCCCTGGCCGGGGATCACCGCACCCGGGTCGGCCTCCAGCCATGGCGCCAGCACGAAGGCCCGCTGGGATGCGCGGGGATGCGGCAGTGTCAGGGCCGGATCATCGCTCACCACGTCACCGTAAACGATGATGTCCACGTCCAGGGTCCGCGGACCCCAGACCACCTCGCGGACCCGGTGGAAGGCGGCCTCCGCCTGCTGGCACCGGCGCAGCAGCGCCGCGGCCGGCAGCGTGGTGTCCGCGACCAGCACGGCATTCAGGTAGTCCGGCTGCTCCGGCCCGCCGACCGCCGCCGTCTCGTAGACCCCGGACACCGCCACCGGGGTGAGGCCCGGGCCGGCCAGCAGTGCGCCCAGGCCGCCCCGCAGGTTGGCCAGCCGGTCGCCGAGGTTGCTGCCGAGGGCCAGGACGGTGCGGGTCTCGGGGGCGCCGTCCCCCGGCGGGGCCGTCACCGGGCCGGTCACCGGGCCGCCTCCGGCGGCGGGGCGGCGCGGCGGATGGTGACGGAGACATCCTCGTAGTGCTGGTCGATCGGGGCGAACGGCTTGTGCACGGTGATCTCCACCTCGCGGGCGAGCGGCTCGGCCAGCGCCGCCTCGGCCAGCCGCTGGGCCAGCGTCTCGATCAGCCGGACCGGGGGCCCGGCGGCGACGGCCACCAGCCGGTCGGCCAGCGCCCCGTAATCCGCGGTACGGGACAGGTCGTCGCCGGCCGCGGCCGGCGCGGTCGGCACCCACAACGTCGCGTCGATGACGAACTCCTGGCCTTCGCAGCGCTCACTGTCGAGCACCCCGTGATAGCCGAACACGCGCAGCCCGCGCAGCGTGATCCGGTCCAGCGGCGTCATTCGTCCTCCTCGGCGGGCGGCGCGGCCCGCTGCCAGGCCGCCGCGACCCGGGCGGCGTCCGCGTTGCCGGGAACCTGGTGCACCCGGGCACACCAGGCCCCGGCCGCGGCGGCCAGTGCGGTCACCGCGACGGTCGCGTCATCTGCGGCCGGGAACGGGCGCGGGGTGCCGTCCCGGGCGGCCAGCAGCCGCCCCAGGAACCGCTTTCGTGACGCGCCGATCAGTACCGGGAACGCCGCTGACCGGCCGTCCAGCACGCTGATCCGGTGCAGGCTGGTGAGCAGCGCCCAGTTGTGTTCCGGGCGCTTGGCGAAGCCCAGCCCCGGGTCGAGGACGA
The DNA here is from genome assembly GCA_963829725.1 of uncultured Actinomycetes bacterium. Classification (GTDB taxonomy): domain Bacteria; phylum Actinomycetota; class Actinomycetes; order Streptosporangiales; family Streptosporangiaceae; genus RYN-230. Next base: position 192,294 of record CAWHJW010000015.1, read on the forward strand.
TCATGGCCGGGTCCACCCCGGCCGCGGTCACGGTGTCCACCCGGCGGCTCAGTTCCTCGGCGACCTCACGCACCACATCACGGTAAACGGCCCTGGAATCCATGCTGTGACTGTGCCCCCGCCAGTGCATCACCACGTAGGGCACGCCCGCGGCCGCGACAAGCCGGGGCATCTGGGGGTCTGCCAGGCCGCCGCTCACGTCATTCACCAGCCGCGCGCCCGCGGCGAGTGCCTGCTCCGCCACCTCCGCCCGCATAGTGTCCACGCTGACCGGCAGGCCCGCTGCCACGAGGCCGTCGATAACCGGCCGCACCCGGCGCAGTTCCTCGGCCGCGGTGACCCGCTGGGCGCCCGGGCGGGTGGACTCCCCGCCCACGTCGACGATGTCCGCGCCCTGGGCGGCGAGATCGGTGCCGTGCTCGATCGCGGCCTGCGCGCCGAACCACGCACCGCCGTCGGAGAACGAGTCCGGCGTGACGTTAACCACGCCCATGACCAGGCAGCGGCCCGGGTCGGGCAGCCCGGCCGGGCTGGCTGGGCGGCCCGCGTGACTGATCACGGGGGTTACCCTACGCGGCGGACGTCAGCTGGAGGACTCGCCCTCCGCGGGGCCTGGGGCCGCCGGATGCCGTAATGCGGCCTGGCGGCGGCGCAGCCTGCCCAGGCCGATCCGCCCGGCCAGCCTGCGCAGCTCGAGCCTGGGCCAGACCAGGAACGCCTCCGCCTCCAGGGCCGCCAGCGCGACCCGGGGCGCGTCGGACGCGCCGGGGAACACGAAGAACCGGGGCACCCACTGCGGCGCGAACTTCGCGTTGAACTTGTACAGCGACTCGATCTGGAACCACCGCGAGGCGAACAGCAGGATCCGCCGCCAGGCCCGAAGCACCGGGCCGGCCCCGATCCGCTCACCCCGTTCCAGCGCGGACCGGAACACCGCGAAGTTCAGCGAGATCCGCTTGATCCCCAGTTCATCTGCGGCCTTGATGGTCTCCACGATGAGGAAGTCGTTGACCCCGGGCTGCGCGGACCGGTCCCGCCGCATCAGGTCCAGGGACAGCCCGTCGCCGCCCCACGGCACGAAGTGCAGCAGGCCTCGCAGCACCCCGTTCTCGGTCGCGGTGGCGATCACGCAGTTCTCGTCACCGGGCGCGCCGATCCGGCCCAGCGCCATCGAGAAGCCCCGCTCGGTCGGGCTGCCCCGCCACGAGTTCGCCTGCCGGACCAGGTCCGCGACCTGCGCCCGCGGGAGATCCCCGGCCCGGCGCACCTCGACCACGTAGCCGGCCCGCTCGACCCGGGCCACCATCTGCCGGACGTTACGCATGGCCCGGCCCTTGAGGCTGAACTCGGCCACCTCCACGATGGCCTCGTCGCCAAGCTCCAGCGCGGTCAGGCTCCCCTCGCGGCACCACACCTCGGCGGCGAGTTCCCCGCAGCCCATCACCGCCGGTACCCACGCGTGCCGGGCCGCCTCGTCCAGGAACGCGTGGATCGCGCCGGGCCACGCCTCCGGGTCGCCGAGCGGGTCACCGCCGGCCAGCATGACCCCGGACACGACCCGGTAGCCGATGCAGGACTTGCCGGTCTGGGACCAGATGAGGCTCTTGTCGCTGCGCAGCGTGAAATAGCCCAGCGAGTCCCGGTCCCCGTGCCTGGCCAGCAGGTCCCGGACCCGCTGCGCGTCCTGCTGCCCGAGCCGCCTGACAGCGCGGGCCGGCCGGAAGAAGAGGAACGCCGTGACCGCCAGGGTGAACAGCCCGAGGGCCCCGGTCAGCAGGGTGAACAGGTCGGCGCGCCGCTCCGGGACGAACCGGACCGGGCCGGACACGCCGACCAGCCCGTAAACCACGTGCACCACCCGCTGCCACAGCGAGTAGTCCTGGGCCAGGCCTTTGGCCAGCAGGATGTAGGTGAGGCCGATGGCCACGTCGGCCACGATCAGCCCGACGAACACCCACAGCGCCCGCCACCGGGTCCGCGGATCGCCGACCGCGTAGAACTCGGCCCGGAAGTACAGCAGCACGCCCAGCAGCACCGCGGAGACGACGGCGGTGATGATCCGGTCGCGTACCGGGTGGACGAGGTGAACCACCACGCTGGCCGCCAGCAGCACGGTGACCAGTTCCCACGCCCGCCGCTTCCGGCGCTTGAGGCCGTGCGACAGCAGCAGCAGGAGGAGGCCGATGATGACCTCGACCGTGTGGGTGACGTTGGTCAGCGTGCCCGGTACGAAGGTGCTGATCCGGTGCAGCTTGGACTGGTACAGCGCGGGCCGGACGATCTGGATGATGTCGGCCAGCCCGATCAGCAGAGCCAGCCAGCCAGCCGTGACCGGTACCCAGCGACGCTGGTTACGCCGGTCCGGCGGCCTGCCCGCCGACTGGCCCGCGGCCGGCGGGCTGGTCGGGCTCGCCGTTTCGCCCCCGTTTGCGGGCTTTGCTGCTGTCTTTGCCATATGGGTCACGCCCTGAATCACAGGCCCCCAGCGTAGCCATCACTAACGCATACTGCGGGCATTACGCCCAATAGAGCACGTTACCCGCTGGCACGCCTTCCGAAAAGGAGGCTCATGGCCTCCATCCGGGTACGGTTGCTGTTCCGGATGACACCGCGTACCGCCGAGGTGACGGTCTTGGCGCCTGGCTTGCGAACGCCCCGCATTGACATGCACAGGTGCTCAGCTTCGATCACTACCAGGACACCTCGCGGCTCGAGCACGTTCATCAGGCCGTCCGCAATCTGACTGGTCATCCGTTCCTGTACCTGCGGACGGCGCGCGTAAACATCAACCAGCCGGGCCAGCTTGGACAGCCCGGTAATCTGACCCTTTTCATTTGGTATATAGCCGATATGCGCTGCGCCAAAGAAAGGTACCAAATGGTGCTCGCAGGTGCTGTACACCTCGATGTCCCGGACCAGCACCAGCTCATCGTGGTCCGCGTCGAACACCGTGGTCAGCACGTCCTCCGGGCGCTGCCCCAGCCCGGAGAACTGCTCGGCGTAGGCCCGGGCCACCCGCGCCGGGGTGTCCCGGAGCCCGTCCCGTTCCGGGTCCTCGCCGATGGCGAGCAGGATCTCGCGGACCGCGCGCTCGATGCGCGCGGCGTCGAACTCGGTACTCACCGGCCATCGCCGGCGGAGCCGGACCCCTGGCCGCCCGGCTGCTGGCCGGTGGCTCCCGGGCCGCCCAGGGAGCCGCCCGCCTGGCCGTTGCCGACCGCCGGGTGGTCGTTCACCTCGGCCGCGGTCAGCGCCAGCTCCTTGGGGGTCAGCACCGGCGGCCGGTCGGAGGGCAGCCTCTTGCCGTACCCGGTGTAGGAGCCGCGGGACGGGCGCTTCTGCACTGGCGCGAAGATCGCCAGGACCTCTTTCCGGCTCAGCGTCTCCTTGTCCATCAGCTTGAGCACGAGGTCGTCCAGGACCTCCCGGTAGGTGACCAGGATCTCCCAGGCCTCGTCGTGCGCGGACTCGATGAGGCGGCGCACCTCCTCGTCGATGGTGGAGGCGATCTCCTCGGAGTAGTCCCGGGTGTGCGACATCTCCCGGCCCAGGAACGGCTCGCCGTCGCCGGTGCCGAACTTCCGGGCGCCCAGCCGCTCGCTCATCCCGTACTCGGTGATCATCCCGCGGGCGATCGAGCTGGCCTTCTCGATGTCGTTGGCCGCGCCGGTGGTGGGCTCGTGGAACACGAGCTCTTCAGCGGTCCGGCCGCCGAGCAGCATGGCCAGCTGGTCCATCATCTCCGAGCGGGTGACCAGGAACTTGTCCTCCTGCGGGGCGGACGCGGTGTAGCCGAGCGCCCGGCCGCGCGGGATGATCGTGATCTTGTGCACCGGGTCGGCGTTCGGCAGCGCGTGCCCGACCAGGGCGTGACCGCCCTCGTGGTAGGCGATGAGCTTGCGCTCCCTCTCCGACAGCAGCACGCTCTTGCGCTCCGGGCCCGCCATCACCCGGTCGATGGACTCCTCCAGCGCCGCCATGGTGATGAGCGTGCCGTTGTGCCGTGCGGTCAGCAGGGCACCCTCGTTGATCACGTTGGCCAGGTCGGCGCCGGTGAAGCCGGCCGTCCGCCGCGCGATCACGTCCAGGTCCACGTCGGGGGCGAACGGCTTGCCGCGCGCGTGCACCTTGAGGATGCCGCGCCGCCCGGCCAGGTCGGGCTGGGCCACCACGATCTGCCGGTCGAACCGGCCCGGCCGCAGCAGTGCCGGGTCCAGGATGTCCGGCCGGTTGGTGGCGGCGATGACGATGACGCCGCCCTTGACGTCAAATCCGTCCAGCTCGACCAGCAGCTGGTTCAGGGTCTGCTCGCGCTCGTCGTGGCCGCCGCCGAAGCCCGCCCCGCGGTGCCGGCCGACCGCGTCGATCTCGTCCACGAACACGATAGCCGGGGCGTTCGCCTTGGCCTGCTCGAATAGGTCGCGGACCCGGGACGCGCCGACACCGACGAACATCTCGACGAAGTCCGACCCGGAGATGGAGTAGAACGGCACGCCGGCCTCGCCGGCCACCGCCCGGGCCAGCAGGGTCTTCCCGGTGCCGGGCGGGCCGTAGAGCAGCACGCCCTTGGGGATCTTGGCCCCGATGGCCTGGAACTTGGCCGGGTTCTGCAGGAACTCCTTGATCTCCTGGAGTTCCTCGATGGCCTCGTCCGCGCCGGCCACGTCAGCGAAGGTGGTCTTGGGCGTGTCCTTGGTGATGAGCTTGGCCTTGGACTTGCCGAAGTTCATCACCCGGGAGCCGCCGCCCTGCATCTGGTTCAGCATCAGGAAGAAGATCAGGATGATGACCAGGAACGGCAGCCAGCCGAGGATCAGGCTCCACACCGAGCTGCTCTTGGGGACCTCGACATTCCAGCCCTGCGGCGGCGGGGTCTTCTGGAGCTGCTGAACCAGCTGCGTGCTCTCGTTGCCTACCCAGGAGGCCTCGTACTTCTGCCCCGAGTCGGTGGTGACCTGGATCGTCTGATCCTTGTCAATGAGCAGCGCGGACTTGACCTTGCCCTGCTCGATGAGCGAGACCACCTTGGAGGTGTCAGCCTGCGTGTAGGAACTGCCCGAGCTGGCGTACTCGTAGACGACGAAGAAGACCAGCAGCATGACGAGGACCGCCACGAACGGCCCGCGGAAATAACGCTTCAGATCCATCGGTGCACGGCCCCGCCCGTTTCGCGCGGGTTCCTCCTGACCAGCTTCATGTCCCACCGCCGGCGGAACGGCCCTGTGCTTGAGTGTGCATGCCCGGCTTCCTGTCGTAACCGGCAGCGCTGTCATTCCCAGCTGCGCCGCCAGGAATACCCGACGGTACACCCCGGCCGGCACCGCCGGCACTCAGACGCAGCCGCCAGGACTCCAGCCAGCCTTCGCAGACCTCAACGCTCCTGATCGCTGATCCTGTTCCCCTCGGCGCCGCTGCCGCCGGGCGGCGGGCCGCCACCGCCGGCCGGGGCCGGGGCGGGCGGCTCGGCTCCCTTGTACACATGCGGGGCGAGGGTCCCGATGAACGGCAGATTACGGTACTTCTCAGCGTAGTCCAGGCCGTAGCCGATGACGAATTCGTCCTCGATATCGAAGCCGGTGTAGGCGACGTCCACGTCCATCCGTGCCGCGGCCGGCTTGCGCAGCATCACGCACACCCGCACCGAGGCCGGCCCCGCGAGCGCAGGTTCCCGACCAGCCAGGACAGGGTCAGTCCGGAGTCCACGATGTCCTCGACCACCAGCACGTCCTTGCCGGTGATGTCGGTGTCCAGGTCCTTGAGGATGCGGACCACGCCGGAGGACCGGGTGCCCGAGCCGTAGGAGGAGACGGCCATCCAGTCCATCTGCGCCGGCAGGTGCATGGCGCGGGCCAGGTCGGCCATCACCATGACCGCTCCCTTGAGCACACCCACCAGGAGGAGTTCGCGGCCGGCGTAATCCACATCGACCTGCGCCGCCAGCTCGGCGATCCTGGCCTGCAGCCGCTCGGCGGGGATCAGCACTTGCTTGAGATCGGTGCCCACGTCATTCGCGTCCACCGGCCACCTCCGCCTCGGTCCGTTCGGGTGGCGCCGCCCCGACTGGCCTGCCCCCGACGAAGAGCAGCCTCCCATACCGGCGCTGCGCCCTGATGCCGCCGGGCAGGTCCGCGCCCTGCTGGCCATGCCAGCCGGTCACCAGCCCGTCCAGGGCGGCGACGTGCGCCGCCGACAGCGCGCCGCCCGGGCAGCCGGCCGCCAGCGCCGCGGCGTGCAGCACCCGGCTCCGGATGGCCGGCGCCAGCACGTCCAGCCCTTCGAGCTGCATAACGGCCCGCACCCCCGCACTGCCCCCGCCCGGGTCCGCGGCCTCCGGCCCGGAGTCGATCCGCCAGGTTTCCGCGCGGGCCATGGCGTCCAGCGCGTCGCAGTCCGCGCTCAGCTGGGCGGCGGTGCGGGCCAGCGCCGCAGCGATGCCCGGGCCGAGGGCCGCCTCCAGGGCGGGCAGCGCCTGGTGCCGCACCCGCGCCCGGGCGTAGGCCGGGTCGGCGTTGTGCGGGTCGTCCCACGGCTCCAGGCCCGCGGCCAGGCAGGCCTCCCGCAGCGTGGCCCGCGGCACCCCGAGCAGCGGGCGGCGGAGCAGGCCGCGCCGGGCGGGCATGCCGGCCAGAGCGCGGCCGCCTGCCCCCCGGGCCAGCCCGAGCAGGACGGTTTCCGCCTGGTCATCCCGGCTGTGGCCGAGCAGCACGGCCGCTGCGCCGGCCTGGCGGGCGGCCTTCTCCAGGGCGGCGTAGCGGGCCGTGCGCGCGGCGGCCTCCGGGCCCCCGGAGCCCGGGCCGCCGGCCACGGTCACCCGCATCCGGGCCGCCGGTTCCAGCCCGAGCCCGGCCGAGCACGGCGGCCACCTGGGCGGCCCGCTCCGCCGAGCCCGGCTGGAGCCCGTGGTCCACGGTCACGCCGCCGCCCCGCAGCCCGAGCCGGGGCGCCTCATGAGCCAGGGCGGCGGCCAGCGCGAGCGAGTCGGCGCCGCCCGAGCAGGCCGCCAGCACCAGGTCCCCGGGCCTCAGGTCAGCCAGGCCGCGCCGGAGGCAGCCGCGGACCTGCGCGACGGCCGGGTGCGGGCCCACGGCCGGTCAGCCGCCCGCGGCCAGCGCGCCCCCGCGGCCCACCCGGTCCAGCCACAGCCGCGGGGTGACGAACTCGTCCTTGGTCGGCAGTGTCTGCGGCGAGGTCCACACCCGGTTGAACGTGGCCATGCCCGCTTCCTCAACGACCATCTTGACGAACCGCGAGCCCTGCGCGTACTGCTTCATCTTCAGGTCGATGCCGAGCAGGCGGCGCAGCGCCTGCTCCAGCCGCCCGGCCGACCCGCGGCGGGAGTTGAACCGTTCCCTGATCTGGGCCACCGACGGGACCACCTGCGGGCCGACCGCGTCCATCACGTAGTCGCCGTGCCCTTCGACGAGGGTCATCACGCTGGTCAGCCGGTCCAGGATCTCCCGCTGGCGGGGGCTCTGGATGGCCTCGATGACGCTTTCCCCGCCGCCGTCCCGGACCGCGCCGGCGACCGCGCCCGCGGCCGAGCGGAGCCGCTCGAGAACGGTGGCCGGATCGAGGTCGGAGGCGAGCAGGAACTCGGTCATCTGCTCCTGCACGTAGCCGCGCAGCCAGCCGACCGCGGTGAACTGGGTGCGGTGCGTCTCCTCGTGCAGGCAGACCCAGCGCCGGAAGTCGTGCGGGTCCACGCCGAGCTCCCGCTCCACCATCAGGATGTTCGGCGCCACCAGGGTGAGCCGCCCGGCCGGCGCGGCCCCGTTCGGCGCACCGGGGTCAGGCGGGAGGAACAGCTCGTACTGGCCGAGCACCCGGCCGGCCAGGTAGGCGAGGATGAGGCCGGCCTGCACCCCGGTGACCCGGGAGCCGACGGTGCCGATCACCGAGCCGGGCGCCGGGGCGTTGCCCTTCTCCCGCAGGTGCTCGGCGAGCGGGTCGAGGACCACGCGGAACCCGTCCACGTTCGCCCGGATCCACCCCGGACGGTCCACGACCGCCACCCAGCCGCCGTCATCCGGGCCGGACAAACCGGTCAGCGCCCGGACCGGCTCGGACACCGTGGCGGCGAGCGCGCGGAGTTCTGCGACTACCGCCCGGGCCTCACCCAGGCTGACTTGCGGCCCTGGCCTCGCCCACCGGACCCCGGTCGAGATGGCCACGTCCCAATCGATCATCTGCCCGCTGCTGCTCACCCCTCCACCGTACGTGGTGGGCCGTGCCGCACGACCGCTCCGGGGCGCGTCCCGCACGGCCAACCTCACCCGGCCAGGCCACTTTTCACCCCGGCGTTGCGCATCAACCCCGGAAAACCGGCAAATCACCGCAATGACGGGCCGAAGAGTCGGCGGTGGCACGCGCGCTGGCGAGGTCCGCGCCCCGGGCGGCACTGTCCGCCGTTTCCACCCGCGGCTGCGCCGCGCTCGGCCCGGAAGGCCGCTCAGGGGTTCTGGGGGGTCGCTGCCGCGCGGTGAAATGCCAGGGGGTTCCGGGGATCGCCCTCCGGGTTAGCCAGTGCAGCCGCAGGCGGCCAGGGCCGAGGCCATCCGGTCGATGGCGGCGCCCGCCCGGCCCAGGGCGGCGGCGGGCACGTTGTTGGCCATGAAGGCGAAGGCCAGCAGCCGCCCGCTGGCGTCGTAGGCCACCCCGGCCAGGGTCGCCACGGTGTCCAGGTTCCCCGTCTTGGCCTGCACCAGGCCCAGCCCGGGGCCGGTGAAGCCGCCGAAGACACTTCCTCCGGGGGCCAGGGTGCCGGAAAAGCCGGCCACCGGCATCCCGGTGATGGCGGCCCGGAGCCCGGGATGCGCGGCCGCGGCGGCCAGCCCGATCACCCGGACCAGCGTGGCGGGCGCGATCCGGTCCTGCGGGGACAGGCCCGAGCCGTCCACCATGTGAATGCCGCCGGCCACGCCGAGGCGGCGGAGCACGGCAGCGACGGCAGCCGCGGCGCCGCTGAACGAGCCGGGGCGGCCCTCGCGCAGCGCGACCTGCCGGGCCAGGTCCTCCGCGATCACGTTGTTGCTCTCCCGCAGCATCTGGCTCACCATGGCCGAGACCGGCGGGGAGGACACCGTCGCGAGGGTGGCCGCGTGCGCCGGGGCCCGCTGCTGGGACACCTGGCCGGCCAGCCGGATCCCGTCCGCGCGCAGGAAGGCCGCGAAGGCGGCCGCCGCCTGGCCCGCCGGGTCGGTGGAGCGCGGCCGGAAGTTACCCGGGTCGTCGGCGTCCTGCGGGGCACCGGAGGACGTCAGCCGGCCCTGGTCCACCTCCAGCGCGGTGATCGGGGTGACGTTGCCGGTACTGACATAGGCCATCGGCCAGCCCGGCGCCATCTGCGGCCCGGAGAACAGCGAGATGTCATAGCCCAGCCGGGCCGTCCGCAGCCTGTGGGCCCGCAGCGCCCGGGCCGTGGCCGCGGCCAGCGACGCGAGCGTGGCCGGCCGCGGGTAGCCGGAGGCGGGCGGCGGCCCGGCGGCCAGGGTGGGGTCGCCGCCGCCGACCAGCACGACCGAGCCGGGCGCGGCTCCGAGCACGACCCGGGTGGTGAGCCGGGCAGCGGGCCCAGCACGTCCAGGGCGGCGACCGCGGTGGTCAGCTTGGCGGCGGACGCGGGCTCGAAGGTCGCCGCGGCGGCGCTGGACCAGAGCACCCGGCCGGTCAGCGCGTCGGTGACCACCGCGCCGGCGCGCTTACCGAGAGCGCCCGAGGTCAGCGTCCCGGACAGGGCATGGGCCAGGCCGGCTCCGGCGGGCAGCGGCGCGGCGGCCGACAGGCCGGGCAGGACCGGCTGGGCGGCCGCCAGCCGGCGGACCGCGACCCGGGGGATGTCCCACCGGGCGAGCCGCCCGGGCAGCAGGGCGGCCACCGCCGCCCCGGCGCCCAGCGTGAAAAGATTGATCATGGCCATCGTGGCCACCGTGGTGGCCCGGAGCCGACTGCGCAGCGCCCGGTTCGCCAACGCAAATCCCTTCACGACATGCTTAGATGCTGGATGTGGGGCCTGGCCGGTGCCAGGTCGCCGTCAGCCCGGCTCTGTTCGGTCAGAAGGGCGGCCTGGGCACCTCCAGGCACCGGAGTCAACCACCTTCGCGGCGAGGGAGTGACATCGTGCAGTTCGACGTGCTCGTCGAGATACCCAAAGGGCAGCGCAACAAGTACGAGATGGATCATGAGAGCGGCCGGATCCGGCTGGACCGGATGCTGTTCACCTCCACCCGCTACCCCTCGGACTACGGCTTTATCGAGGACACCCTGGCCGACGACGGCGACCCGCTGGACGCGCTGGTGCTGCTGGAGGAGCCAACGTTCCCCGGGTGCCTGATCAAGTGCCGGGCCATCGGCATGTTCCGGATGCGGGACGAGAAAGGCCTGGACGACAAGGTGCTCTGCGTGGCGGCCACCGATCCCCGGATGGCGGTCCTCCGCGACATCGAGGACGTCGCGGAGTTCGACCGGCTGGAGATCCAGCACTTCTTCGAGGTCTACAAGGCCCTGGAACCCGGCAAGGAAGTCGTGATCGGCGGCTGGGTGGGCCGGATCGAGGCTGAGCAGGAGATCGAGAACTGCCGACAGCGGCTGGCACAGTCCTCTCACTGAGCCCTCTCGCGTCCAGTTGGCCAGATGCGCGACACTGTGCGTAACACACGTACAAGGAGGCTCCCGTGGATCACGCAGATGACGTGCTGAGCCGGGCGCCGCTGTTCGAAGCGCTCGACGAGGAAGGCGCGAAGGCACTGCGGTCGCTGACGACCGACGTTACCCTCGTCCGCGGCCAGCGGCTGTTCGACGAGGGTGATGCCGGTGACCGGCTCTACGTGGTACTCGACGGCAAGATCAAGCTGACCCGAGCCGCGCCCGATGGCCGGGAGAACCTGCTGAGCGTGCTCGGGCCGAGCCAGATGTTCGGCGAGCTGTCCCTGTTCGACCCGCGGCCCCGGACGTCGAGCGCGGTGGCCGTCACCGAGAGCCGGCTGGCCGCGCTCGCCCATGAGGAACTGCTGGACTGGCTGACCGGCCGCCCCGAGGTGTCGCTGCACCTGTTGCGGGCGCTGGCGCAGCGGCTGCGCCGGGCCAACGACGTAATGGCCGACCTGGTCTTCACTGACGTGCCGGGCCGGGTGGCCAAGGCCCTGCTGGACCTGGCCGACCGGTTCGGCGAGACCACCCCGGACGGGCTCCAGGTGCACCACGACCTGACCCAGGAGGAACTGGCCCAGCTGGTTGGCGCCTCACGGGAGACGGTCAACAAGGCGCTGGCCGACTTCGCGGCGCGCGGCTGGCTGACCCTGTCCGCCAAGTCCGTCCTCATCATCGACCCGGAGCGGCTGGCCAAACGCGCCCACTAGCTCCCGGACGGCCCCGCGCAGCGGCCGTCGGCCCACTTTGCACCGAAGATGCGCAGACAATGCCCGGTATCGGGGGGGGTGTCCGCGACAGATCGGTGCAAAGTGCGTCTGGGCCAGGAGCCAGGGGCGGGCGCCTGGGGACGGGGGCCCGGGGCGGGAGCTAGAGGCGGGGAGACATATCCGGGGGCAGTTCGCTCCGGTCGGCCAGGTAGGTGAGCTGGGCGCGGACCGACCAGCGGGCGAACGGCCACAGCGACCGGTCCACGTCGGCGTATACCCGGGCCAGGACCTCGTCCTCGGCCCGGTCCCCGGCGGCCAGCGCCGCGCGCACCTCGGCCAGCCGTTCCCTGCGGTGCGCGAGGTAGAAGTCGAGCACCCCGGCCGGGTCGCCGAGCACGGGGCCGTGCCCCGGCAGCAGCATCTCCAGCCGCTCCGCGTCGGCCACCGCCCGCAGCCGGTCCAGGCTGGCCAGGTAGTCGGCCAGGCTGCCGTCCCCGGCGATGACGGTGGTGCCCCGGCCCAGCACGGTGTCCCCGGTCAGCAGGGCACCGTCAGCCGGCAGCAGCAGGCACACCGAGTCCGTGGTGTGCCCGGGGCTGGGGACCACCCGCAGCTCGCAACCCGCGCCGGTCAGCACGTCACCAGGGCCCAGGCCGCCGCCGTCCGGCCCGCGGCGCTGCGCCGGGTCGGCGGCGGCCACCGAGGCCCCGGTCAGCCCGGCGAGCCGGGCCGCCCCGGCGGAGTGATCGAGATGCCGGTGGGTGAGCAGGATCCGGGTCACCCGCTGCCCGGCCGCGGCCGCCAGCTCGCACACCCGGGTCAGGTGGGCCTCGTCATCGGGCCCCGGGTCAACCACGAACGCCGTAGCCGACCCAGGCTCGGCGATCAGCCACGTATTGGTTCCGTTGAGCGTCATGGGTCCCGGGTTGGGGGCGAGCACGCAGCGGGCCCGGCTGGTGCCCGCGCCGTCCACCTGCTCCTGACCGCCGGCCGCGGTCACAGTGGGTACTCCAGGCCCGGGGGCAGGATCAGCCAGAACTCACCGCCGGACGCGGCCACCGCCGGGATCACCGGGGTCAGGTCCCGGGGCACGGCGAGCGCGGCGGCGACCCCGCCGCAGGCGGCCAGCTGGGCCAGGCACACCGCGGTCGGCGGGAACAGCCGCAGCGTCCCGTCGCGGGCCTCCTGGATCGCCGCCTCGGGGGGCCACCAGGCCACCTCGTCCGCCTCGCCGCCGACATGCCGGGTCTGCTGGCCGGGCGGCAGGGCCGCGGCGAAGAACCGGGTGTCGTAGCGGCGCGGCTCCACCTCCGGGGTGATCCACCGTGCCCACGGCCGCAGCAGGTCCGACCGCATTACTAGGCCACGGCGGTTCAGCAGGCCGGCCAGGGACAGGGTGTGCTCACCGACGGCCTGGCGGTCGGCTTCCCAGTCCGGGCCGCTGGTGTCGGCGACCAGGGTGGCGTCCGTGGGCCCGGCCAGCAGCACGCCGGTCTCCTCGAACGTCTCCCGGACCGCGGCGCAGACCAGCGCCCGGGCCAGCGCGGGCGGCGCATCCAGGCGGGCCCCCCACCCGGCGGCGTCCGGGCCGGCCCAGGCCACCTGCTCCTCGACGTCCCGGGGGTCGACCGACCCGCCAGGGAACGCGGACGCACCGGGTGCGAATGCCATGGACCGGGCGCGCCGCAGCAGGAAAACCTGCAGTCCGCTGCCGCCAGGCTCCCCGCCACTGGGCGGGGCGGATCCCGGCGGGGCGGAACCCGGCGGGCCCGCGCCCGCCGGGCGGAGCAGCAGCACCGTGGCCGCGTCGCGGGCCGCAGCCGGCTCTTTCCGGCCGCCCAGCACGTCGACGACCTGCCCGGCGAGCGCCGCGGGCAGCCGCAGTACCGCTCCGGCGGGCCGCTCAGCCACCGGCCGGCTCACCCACCTCGGCGATCAGCTCGACCTCGACGGGGGCGTCCAGCGGCAGCACCGCCATGCCGACGGCACTGCGCGCGTGCCTGCCCGCCTCGCCGAACACCTCCAGCAGCAGCTCACTGGCCCCGTTGACGACCTGCGCCTGGCCGGTGAAGTCGGGGGCACTGGCCACGAACCCGGTGACCTTGACGACCCGGGTCACCGCGGACAGGCCGCCGGTCACCGACGCCACCGCGGCCAGCGCGTTCAGCGCGCAGACCCGGGCCAGGGCGGCGGCCTCGGCGACCGAGACGGCCGCCCCGACCTTGCCGGTCATCAGCAGGCTGCCCTCCACCAGCGGGAGCTGGCCCGCGGTGTAGACGTACCGGCCGGTGCGCACGGCCGGCACGTAGGCGGCCAGCGGCGGGGTGACCACCGGGAGCTCAAGGTCCAGCGCGGCGAGCCGTTCCTCCGGCGTGGCACCCTCGGCCACCCCGGTCACGGGCCGTCCTTGGGCCGTTTCATGTAGGCGACGAGCTGCTCGGAGCTCGGCCCGGGCACGAGCGCCACCAGCTCCCAGCCGTCCTCGCCCCAGTTGTCCAGGATCTGCTTGGTCGCGTGCACGAGCAAGGGCACCGTTGCGTATTCCCACTTCTGCATGGCGCCACCCTAGCGACCCGGCGTGGCCCGGCGGTGGGCCAGGCCGGGCCGCCTGGTGCTAAAGGCGCGGCGGTTAGGGCCGGGCCGGCGGGGCCGTGCCGTCCGGCGCCCCGGGCGCTGACCTCCCGGGGGCGCCCCCGGGAGGGCTGCCCGGGACCTCGGGAACCTCGGGGGTGGGCGGGATGGCCGATTCGTCCAGCTCGGGGACGGGAGCCTCGATGATCTCCGGGAGCGGCGCATCGGCGATCTCCGGGAGCGGCGCATCGGCGATCTCCGGCACGGCCGGGCCGCCCACCTCGGCCGCGGCCTCCGCCTCGGCCAGCTCGGCGTCGCCGGTATCGGCCGGCGGCGGCTCCACGTTGGCGGGCGGGGCCGGCGCGGGGCATACTTCTCGAAGAACCTGAGCAGTTCCACCGGGACCGGCATGACCAGCGTGCTGTTCCGCTCGGCGGCCACCTCGACAACGGTCTGCAGCAGCCGGAGCTGGAGCGCGGCCGGGTCGCGGGCCATCACGTTCGCCGCCGCGGCCAGCCGCTTGGAGGCCTGGTACTCACCGTCGGCGGAGATGATCCGGGCCCGCCGTTCCCGCTCCGCCTCGGCCTGCCGGGACATCGAGCGCTTCATGCCCTCGGGCAGGTTGACGTCCTTGATCTCGACCCGCTCCACCCGGATGCCCCACGGCCCCTCGGTCGGCTCGTCGATGATCCGGCGCAGTTCCCGGTTGACCACGTCGCGCTCGGCCAGCAGCTGGTCCATCTCGGACTGGCCGATGATCGAGCGCAGCGAGGTCTGCGCCTGCTGGGACACGGCGAACATGTAGTTCTGCACGTTGACGACCGCCTTGATCGGGTCGACCACCCGGAAGTAGACCACCGCGTCCACCCGGACGCTGACGTTGTCCCGGGTGATGCCCTCCTGCGCGGGCACCGCCATGGCGATAATCTGCATGTTCACTTTCTGCATCCGGTCGCCGATCGGCCGCAGGATGGTCAGTCCCGGCCCCCGGACGCCGGGCAGCACCTTCCCGAACCGGAACACGATGCCCTGCTCGTACTGCTGGACCACCCGCAGCGAGCGGCCCACCACGGTCAGCCCCCCCACGATGATCAGCACGAGGATGACCACCAGGGCTGCCACCATCAGACCCACCTCTTTCCCGTCGGCCAGGCCCGTTCCGCCCGCCTCCAGATTAGTGATTCGGCGACCGCGCGCCACCGTCCCATCCCCGGCGTCGCAGCCGCCGAGGTGAGATGTGGTCCCCGGGCTTCGGTAGCCTCCTACGGGTGAGGCCGCGGGACACGGACTGGGAGGGTGTCCGGCTGCACGTCGTCACCGGCAAGGGCGGGACTGGCAAGACGACGGTGGCCGGGGCCCTGGCCATCGCGCTCGCCTCGGGCGGGCGCCGGGTGCTGCTCATCGAGGTGGAGGGGCGCCAGGGCATCGCCCGGCTGTTCGATAGCCCGCCGCTGCCCTACGAGGAGCGCCGGGTCGCCGTCGCGCCGGCCACGCCCAGCGAGCCGGGAGGCGACGTGTACGCGCTCGCCGCGGATCCCGAGGACGCCCTCATCGAGTACCTGGAGATGTTCTACAACCTCCGGCACGCCGGGACCGCGCTCACCCGGCTCGGCGTGGTGGACTTCGCCACGACCATCGCGCCGGGCCTGCGCGACGTGCTGCTCACCGGGAAGGCGGTGGAGGCCGCCCGCCGCCGCGCCGGCGGCTGGCTGGCACTATGACGCCGTGATCATGGATGCCCCGCCGACCGGCCGGATCGGCAATTTCCTCAACGTGGCGACCGAGATATCGGGCCTGGCCAAGGTGGGCCCGATCCGCGGGCACGCGGACACCGTGCAGAGCTTCATCAAGTCACCCCAGACGGCGGTGCACTTCGTCACGGTCCTGGAGGAGATGCCGGTGCAGGAGACCCTGGACGGCATTGCGGAACTGCGCGGCCTGGCCCAGGGCGGGCTGCAGCTGGGCGGCATCATGATCAACATGGTCCGGCCGGAGGAACTGGCCAGCGAGCAGCTGCGGGCGGCCGCGGACGGGACGCTGGACGAGCACGAGCTGGAGCTGGGCCTCAAGGCGGCCGGGATCGAGGACCGGCGCGGCCTGGCCGCCAGCCTGCTGTCCGAGCTGGCCCAGCACGGGCGGGAGGCGCTGGCGCAGCGGGCGCAGCTGGCCCGGCTGGCCGAGGCCGGCCAGCCACGGTACGAGCTGCCGCTGATCAACGGCCTGATGGACCTGGCCGGGCTGTACCGGCTGGCCGGCGCGCTGCGTGAGCAGGGGGCGGCCTGATGGCCGCCCGGCGCCCGCCCGGCCTGGACGTGGACCGGCTGCTGGACGATCGGCGCACCCGGATCATCGTGTGCTGCGGGTCCGGCGGGGTGGGCAAGACGACCACCGCCGCGGCCCTCGGCCTGCGGGCGGCGGAGCGCGGCCGACACGTGGTGGTACTCACGGTGGACCCGGCCCGGCGGCTGGCCCAGTCCATGGGCCTGTCCTCGCTGGACAATACGCCGCGGCCGGTGCCGGGCAGCCACGCCGCGGAGGCGGGCGGCAGCCTGCACGCGATGATGCTAGACATGAAGCGGACCTTCGACGAGATCGTCGAGGGGCACTCCGATCCGGACCGGGCCGAGCAGATCCTGGCCAACCCGTTCTACCAGTCGCTGTCCTCCAGCTTCGCCGGCACCCAGGAGTACATGGCGATGGAGAAGCTCGGCCAGCTGCGCCGGGCCGACGAGTGGGACCTGATCGTGGTGGACACGCCGCCGAGCCGCAACGCGCTGGACTTCCTGGATGCCCCGCAGCGGCTGGGCCGGTTCCTGGACGGGCGGCTGATCAGGCTGCTGAGCGTGCCCACCAAAGTCGGCGGGCGGGCCTACCTGAGGTTCGTCACCGCCGGGTTCACCATGGTCACCGGGGTGATCACCAAGGTGATCGGCACCCAGCTGCTACGGGACGTGCAGACGTTCGTGGCCGCGTTCGACACGATGTTCGGCGGTTTCCGGGAGCGGGCGGAGGACACCTACCGGCTGCTGCAGGCCCCCGGCACCGCGTTCCTGGTCATTGCCACCCCGGAGCCAGATGCGCTGCGCGAGGCGTCCTACTTCGTGGAACGGCTGTCCTCGGACCAGATGCCGCTGGCCGGGCTCATCGTCAACCGGGTGCACCGGCCGGCTGCCCCGCAGCTGTCTGCCGCGCGCAGCCTGGCCGCCGCGGAGGCCCTGCAGGCGATGCCCGCCACGTCCGCGGCGGCCGGCCGGTCAACGGGCCCATCCGGGCGCAACGGCACTGCCGCCCCGGCTGCCGCCGCCTCCCGCTACCCGCTGACCGCCACGGCGTTGCGGCTGCACGCGGAGCGGATGCAGCTAGCCCAGCGGGAGAAGCGGCTGAAGGAAAGTTTCACCGCCGCCCACCCAGTGATCCCGGTGACCGAAGTACCCGCGCAGCCTGAGGATGTACATGACCTGGAAGGGCTGCGCGCCATCGGGAAAGCGCTGGACGGAGCCGGGGACTAGCGGGGGCCGGATCTAGCCGGGCTAATGGCCGGCCAGCAGGCTGGGGTGGTCCTGGCAGGCGGGGTACTCAGCGAGCGACGCTGCTGGCCGAGATCCCGTCAAGCCTGCACTGCGCGGCGCTGCCGCGGCGGCTGGCGCCAGCGGTCAGCTGGCCACGAGCTCGTCGTCCGAGCTGCGCTCGTACTGGTTACGGGCGTGCTCCAGCAGCTCGCGCCACGACGTCACGTCGGGGCGGCGGCGCAGCAGTGCCCGGCGCTCGCGCTCGGTCATGCCGCCCCAGACGCCAAACTCGATGCGGTTATCCAGCGCATCGGCCAGGCACTCGGTGCGGACAGTGCAGCCTCGGCAGATCAACTTGGCCCGGTTCTGCGCCGCACCCTGGACGAAAAGCTCGTCAGGATCCGTTCCCTTGCATGCGGCGCGGGCGGTCCAGTCAGTGATCCACATGTGGCCCACTCCTCCTGATCGTCACGGCCCGGAAGGTCGTCACGCCGGGTGGCGTTTCACCTGCGGTCCAGGGAACAGGCGGGTAAGCGCCTGCCGTCGTTGTCGTCGTCGCGAAAACGTAACTTACGGAATCCCAGGGGGTCAGCACCAGACCCGTTGGGCCCATTTCCCGCATAGCCCGCCTGGGCCATGCCATGCTTGCCGAGCGGTCCCCGAGCGTTTGCCGGTTCGTTCCTCGCCCGCGCAGGGCACCAATGCCCCGCCAGCGGACATCTTACGCGTCCTGCGACCTGACATCACGGCCAACACGCAGCGCGTAACCTGTGGACCGTGCTGACTTCACAGGTAATCGGCAAGGCCGGCATCGCCGGGCGCATCGCAGGCCTGGCCGTGGTGGCCGGGCTGCTGGCCGGCGGCCTGGCGCTGCCGGCCGTGGGCACGCTCGGGCTGACCGTGAAGAGCGGGTCCGACAAGTTCGACAACCTCAACGCGGGCAGCATTGGCTCGCTGCCGATCCGCTCCCAGCTGGTGGGGGCCGGTGGCCACGTGATCGCCTACTTCTACCCGAAGGGCATCGACCGTGAGCCGGTAAGCTACAACGAGATCTCCCCGGTGATGCGGGACTCGATCGTGGCCATCGAGGACTCCCGCTTCTACCAGCACGGCGCCATCGACATCAAGGGCACGTTCCGTGCCCTGGTCAACAACCTGGAGCACAAGTCGGTGCAGGGCGGCTCCACGCTCACCCAGCAGTACGTGAAGAACGCGCTGATCCTGACCGCGCCCAACACCCAGATGGCCGAGCAGGCCAGCACCGACACGATCAGCCGGAAGATCAAGGAACTGCGGCTGGCCATCGAGGTGGAGAAGCAGCAGAGCAAGGACGAGATCCTGGCCGACTACCTGAACGCCGCGTTCTTCGGCACGTTCGCCGGGAACCAGGCGGTCGGCATCGAGGCGGCCGCGCAGCGGTATTTCGGCACCACGGCCGCCCAGCTGACCTTGCCGCAGGCGGCCATGCTGGCCGGGATGGTGGAGAACCCGGCCCGGTATGATCCCATTGCCAACCCGTCGCAGGCGCTGCAACGGCGGAACATCGTGCTGGCCCGGCTGGCCCAGCTGCATTACATTACCGAGGCGGAGGCCGTCGCGGCCGGCAAGCAGCCGCTCGGGCTGCACCTGACGGCGCTGCAGACCGGCTGCACCGCCAGCACCGCCAGCCAGGCCGCGTTCTTCTGCGACTACGTCATGGCCGTGATGCAGCACGACAAGGCTTACGCGAAAGCGTGGCAGGTGCTGACCACCACCGGCGGGCTGACCATCGACAGCACGCTCAGCGGCCAGGACCAGGCGGCCGCCACGTCAGCGGTGAACTACATGGTGCCGCCGCCGCCGGACGCCGCCAACCCGAACGGGAACATCGCTTCCGAGGTGCTGATCCAGCCCGGCACGGGGCACGTCCTGGCCATCGCCAACAGCCGCCAGTACGGCACCGGGCCGGGCCAGACCACCGTTGACTACGCGGTGAACACCGAATACGACGGCAGCCCCGACGGCGTGCAGACCGGTTCCTCGTCCAAGCTGTTTACCCTGCTCACCGCCCTGGAGCAGGGCGTGCCGTTCGGCTATCCGCAGACGGTGAGCACGCCGGCCACGGTGGGCGGCTTCACCAACTGCGCGGGCCAGTCACTCCAGCCGTGGTCCCTGGTCAACGACTCGCCAGGTGAGAAAGGCGGCTTCACGCTCTACACGGCGACCGAGGCTTCGGTGAACATCTACTTCGCGATGCTGGAAAGCAAGGTCGGGCTGTGCAACGTGGTCAAGACGGCGGCCAACCTGGGCGTGACCTGGGTAAACGGCAAATCGCTCTTGGACCCGGCAACGATAGGCCAGGGAGGGCCGCAGTCATCCGCGGACAACACCCCCTCGTTCACGCTGGGCTCGGTGGCGGTCTCCCCGATGAGCATGGCGGCGGCCTACGCGGCGGTGGCGGCCCGCGGCGTGTACTGTCACCCGATCGCCATCAGCGCCATCGTCACCCGGACCGGCGCTAAGCTGCCGGTCGAGTCGGCCGGCTGCCGCCAGGCCATCCCCGCCTCGGTCGCGGATGCGGCCAGTTACGTGCTGCAGAGCGTCCTGAACGGCCCCACCGGGACCGCATCGGGTCTGGGCCCCAGCCGCCCGGCGGCCGGCAAGACGGGGACCTCAGACAGCTTCACCTATGCCGCCTTCGGCGGGTACACCCCCGACCTGACCGGTTACGTCTCGGTGTTCAATCCGCTCAGCGCGACCGGCCACCCGATGTCGGGGGGCTTCGGTTCCTGCTACCGGCTCGGCTGCGACCCCGGCGGCATGTTCGGCGCGGACGCGCCCGCGCACACCTGGCAGATGACGTTCCTGCACGCCGCGCTGGCCAACCCGCCGGAGAACTTCGTCATGTCCGACATCAACCCCATCCTCTGGTCGATGGGTAACGGCCAGTCCAACCCGGCGCAGAAGAAGCCCGGCGGGGGCGGCGGCAACGGCGGCGGCGGCGGCAACGGCGGCGGCGGCGGCAACGGCGGGGGCGGCGGCGGCGGCGGCAACGGCGGCGGCGGCGGCAACGGCGGGCGGCGGCGGCGGCGGCGGCAACGGCGGCGGCGGCGGCGGCGGCGGCGGCGGCGGCAACGGCGGCGGCGGCGGCGGCGGCGGCGGCAACGGGGGCGGCGGGGGCGGTACCGGCGGCGGCCCGCCCACCAACGGCTGACCGCCCACCCACGGGAGGCCGCCGTTCAATCAGCAGTTAGATCCAGATCGCCCTGACGGGCTGCCCGCGGTGGATGAGACTGGGTGGGTGCGCTGTCCGCCGACGTCGGTTCTCCTTGGCCCGGTTGAGGCCGTCGGTTAGATTGACGCGGAAGCCCTGCATATGCCGGGTGTCACCCGGTTGCCGCCGCGAGCGCGGGTACTAGTGTCTTTGATCTTGATGGGTTTCGCGGGCAGCGCACCTGATCATCCTGGCCAGACGGGAAAGGGGTGCCCGGGATGCAGGTGCTGTATGAGCGGTGCGCCGGGATCGACGTGCACAAGGACCAGGTCACGGTGGCGGTCCGGACGCCAGGCTCCGGACCGGGCGGGCGGGACACCCGGGTCCGCAAGTTCGGGGCGTTCTACGGCGTGCTGCGGGACATGACCCGCTGGCTGATAGCGCAGGGCGTGACGCACGTGGAGATGGAGGCCACCGGGATCTACACGATGCCGGCAACCAGCACCTGCAGCCCCTCCTGGTGGAATGCGCCTGGTCCGCGGTCCGCACCAGCGGGCGGCTCAAAGCCCGGTACCACCGGCTGGTACTGCGGTTCGGCGGCTACCGCAACCCCGCCGCCAGAAAACGCGCCATCGTCGCCATCGCGCACACCCTGATCGTGATCGTCTGGCATGTGCTGGCTGCCGGCAAGACCTACACCGACCTCGGCCCGGACTTCTACGCCACACGCAACGACCCGGCCAGGGAAGCCCAGCGGCTGATCGCCAAACTCGAGGCCCTCGGCCACAAGGTCACCCTCGCACCTGCCGCCTGAACCCCAGACCCCGCTCCGCGGGGTGCTGCCGCGCCGGGGCTGAGGCCAGTCTCGTACTCGGGGATGACCCCTCAGGAGGGGTCATCCCCTAACTGCTCCTGGATTGGCGGCCTTCAGGTTCAGCATTCCGCTGCACGGGTCAGCCCTGGCTGAGCTGGCGGCGGACCTCGGCGGCGACCCGGGCGCCGGCCGCGCGGCCCGCGATCTTCGGGGTGACCGCCTTCATCACCTGGCCCATGGCCCCCATGCCGGAGGCACCGGACTCCTCGATCCCGGCCGTGACGACCGCGGCGATCTCCTCGTCGGTGAGCTGGGCGGGCAGGTAGGCGTCGAGGATGTCACCCTCGGCGCGCTCCGCGGACGCCTGCTCACTGCGGCCCGCAGCGGCGAACGCCTCGGCGGCCTCCCGGCGCCGCTTGGCCTCGCGCGCCAGCACCGTGGTGACCTCCTCGTCGCTGAGCTCACGGGACGCCGGCCCGGCCACTTCCGCGGTGGATACCGCGGTCAGCGCCATCCGCAGGGTGCGGGTGCGCACCTCATCACGCGCCTTCATCGACGCGGTCAGGTCCGCACCGCAACCGGTCCTTGAGTGCTGCCATAGGCCCATCCTGCCCTGTTCCGGGGCCAGGCGCGGGGGCACAGTGGGCATGGCACCATAGGGGGATGCGATCACGAGCCCTCCAGGCACTCGGGACCGCGGCCGTGGCGGGCGGGGCTGCCCTCGTCTACGGCTCGGTGATCGAGCGGAACTGGTTCGCCCTGCGCCGGTACGAGGTCCCGGTGCTCCCGGCGGGCGCGGCCCCGCTCCGGGTGCTGCACATCTCCGACGCGCACCTCACCCCCGGACGGCACCGGCTGATGTCCTGGCTCCGGTCCCTCGACGCGCTCGACCCCGATCTCGTGGTGAACAGCGGCGATTCCATCGCCCACGCACAGGCCGTTCAGCCGTTCCTGGACTCGCTCGGTCCGCTGCTGGACCGGCCGGGCGTTTTCGTGTACGGATCGAACGACCTCTACTCGCCCGCCCCCAAGAACCCGCTGCGCTACCTGTGGCGGGACAGCAGCCATGACCATCTGAGGCACATCCCCGACCTGCCCTGGGCCGAGCTCGGCGCCGGGATGGCGGCGGCGGGCTGGCTGGACGCCAACAACAAGCGGGGCCGGGTCAAGGCGGGCGACCTGGACATCGAGGTCGGCGGGGTGCACGACTCGCACACCAGGCGGGACCGCTACGACAAGATTGCCGGGACGACCGACCCCGCGGCGGACCTGCGGCTCGGCGTCATGCACTCGCCCGAGCCCCGGGTGCTGGACCGGTTCACCGCGGACGGGTACGACCTGCTCCTGGCCGGCCACACCCATGGTGGCCAGCTCCGCGTGCCGCTGTACGGGGCGCTGGTGACCAACTGCGGCATCGAGCGCGAGCGGGTCAGCGGCCTGTCACAGCACCCGGCCGGGCCGCCGGAACCCGGCCAGCCGCAGTCCTGGCTGCATGTGTCCGCTGGGCTCGGCACCTCGCCATGGGCGCCGGCCCGGTTTGCCTGCCGCCCGGAGGCGACCCTGCTCACGTTGGTCCCCCGGATCGGCTAGACTGCCGGAGGTTTCAGGGTTCGGCCACCCTGGGGGTCCGCCCCCCAGACGGCCACCGGGGTGTGGCGCAGCTTGGCAGCGCGCTTCGTTCGGGACGAAGAGGCCGCCGGTTCAAATCCGGCCACCCCGACCAAGCAACATAGTCACGGACTACCACCGTGACCAGGTCAGAGGGATTCTGGAGCACCGCTCCGGGGTCCCTCTTCTGATCTTAGATCAGGTCTTCGGGAGCCAAACGGGGAGCCACTGCCTCACGCGGACTTGGCTTGCTTCTGCTGGGTGAAGATGGTGTTCATGGTCTCGGCGCTCTTGGTGATCACCGGCTTGAGCTGGTGCCGGTAAACCTCCTCGGTGACCGCCGTGCTGGCGTGCCCGACAAGATCAGCGATGGTCTCGATGGGCACGCCGTTGTCACTCATGATGGACACGAACGAGTGACGCAGCTCCCGCGGCGTCCAGTTCTCGCCAAGCCCCGCCTTCCTGGTGATCGCCTTGAACGACCGGCGGACGTGGGATGCGTCCAGGGGCGTACCGGCCTGGCTGGCGAAGACGAGACCGTGATCCTGCCACAGCGGGCCTGCCGCGAGCCTCTCCTTCGCTTGCCGCGCGCGGTGGTCCCGGAGCGCGTCGGCGGCCTGCCCGGGGAGTTCCAGCGTCCGGCGGGACTTCTCGGTTTTGGTGTCGCCGTCGGCCCGCACCGAGCGCCAGACGTAGATCGCGAACCGCTCGTGATCGAACCCGACCTCGGTGACGGGCCGCCACTGTCCCTCTTCCGCGATCCATGCCACGACGTGGGACCAGCGCAGGGCGCGGGCCTCTTCGGTGCGGATTCCGGTCAGCAGGCTGACGACGACATAGGCATGGAGCCTGGACGCCTTCGCCTGCTCCAGCATGGCCGTGGCCTGTTCGAGCGTCATGGCCTTACTGGGCCGTCCCGGCCTGCCCTTGGGCGTCGTGACCAGCTCGGCCACGTTCCGCAGCACCCGGTCGCGGGCCTGGGCCTGGCGGATGGACCGCTTCAGGATCGCGTGCACGCCTTGCAGGCTTCTCGTCGCGAGCTTGGCGGTGAGCCCATCGAGCCACTCGTCAACGTCGTCGGCGGTCAGCTCGGTGAGCTTGCAGGCCCCGATCAGCGGTAGGACATGCTGCTCGGCCAGGATGCGGTTGGCCGTGATGGTCTCCTCGTCGCGGCCCTTGAGCCCCTTGGCCAGCCAGTCCTGGACCGCCTGCGCCACCGTGTAGTTCCCGGCGGTCCTGAGCCCGGCATCCCGGTCCGCTACTGCCTGGACGAGCTTGTCCTTGACGATCGCCTTCGTGCGGCCCTTCCGCTTGATCCGCTGCCGCCTGCCCTGGCCGTCGAATCCCAGGCTGATCGCCCCGGTGAAGCCGTCTCCGTCCGGGTAGATGGTGGCCTGGTACTTCCCGATTAAGATCTTGGACACTTCTTCTCCTTCTGCCAGGTTGGTTCGGTGTGGACCTGGCGTGCCCTGGCCTGCGTTCGAGGCGTACCACCGGTACTCGTGGTGGCCAGGGCTGGCGGTGGTCATTCCTTGTCTTCGTGGCGGTCGAGGTATTCCTCGATCGCCTTCCTGATGACCCACGAGACGTCGCGGTCCTGCGAAGCGGCGTACCGGGCCAGTCGTTCCTTGAAGTCGGCCATCACCCTCACGGGCGGAAGCGTGGTATCGCGCACGTAGAACAATGTAGCACCGCGTTCTACACCGAGAAGAGGCTACCTCGGCTCGCTTTCGAGCGAGGCGATGAACTCGGCTACGTGCTGGCTGGTGATCCGGCGCAGCTTGCCGATCTTGATGCTGCGGAGCTGGCCGGTCCGCAGCAGGTAGTACACCTTGTCCCGGCCGACGTGCAGCATCTCGGCTACCTGCTCGACTGTGTACGCTTCCACGTCCCCTGTCTTTCTATCCCTCGTCGTTCGTGCCGTGGTCATGGGCGCAACTCCTCATGCTCTCGGCCGGGCTCACAGCGGCGGCGTTAGCGGGTGGGGCCTCGTGGCCTGGACGGTCCTGGCCCGCGCCGATGTGATGGTGCGGATTGGGGCCAGCCCGGCGCGGGTGCCGCGGCCCAGGGCGAGGCTGGGAAGCTCTCGGCGGCCAGCCGCGCCGATGCTGGCGGCCCGGGACTCCGTGCGCCGGCCAAGCCGCCTGCCCTCGGCGTGCAGGTGCTCGGCTGCCCGGCGGGCGGCGGCGGCCTGGGCGGCGTGCTGCTGTGCATGGCGTAGCTCGATGACTGCCTCAGCGAGGGCCGCCAGCCTGAACGATCAGGTCGGCCTGGGCGGAAGTGGGGTTGACCAGCGCGGCGCGGGAAAGCAGCCGGGCGGCCTGGCGCAGGCTGTGACCCGCCGGGGTGGGTCTGGGCATCCGCGCGTAGGGAATCCGGGCCGCCCGGGCGTAGCTGTCGGCGGCCTGGCGGACGACCCGGCTGCCCAGGGCGGCGGCCGCGGAGTGCAGTGTGTCAGAGGCCGCCCACGCAGCGTCGGAAACCGAACCGAGGTCGCCAGTCGCCGCG
The DNA here is from genome assembly GCA_963829725.1 of uncultured Actinomycetes bacterium. Taxonomy (GTDB): domain Bacteria; phylum Actinomycetota; class Actinomycetes; order Streptosporangiales; family Streptosporangiaceae; genus RYN-230. The sequence continues at coordinate 217,851 of CAWHJW010000015.1, forward strand.
GCCGCACGGATCTGCTCGCGGGCATTCTGAGCGGTCTGGGCGGCGTGCTCCCAGATCTCATTCCGCTCGGCTGCGGTGAGATCCTCGCTCCGGAGCGTTCCGGCGCGGCCGGTGCCCCAGCGGCAGCGGAGCTTCGGCAGGGTCAGGTCGGCGGCGAGCTTTCCGCCGCCGAACCACACTGGTCCGCCGGTGCGGGCCGTGTCGCCGTCGAGGGCGACGGCGTATCCGGTGACCTGGCCCGGATCGCGGGTGCTAAGCCGGGTGCCTACCAGCACACCCGCCTCCCGGAGGCGGGTGAAGAACTCTTCCTCGCTGGCTGCTCCGGCGGCGGCCGTACTGACGATCCGTCGGAGCGTGACGCGGGGCGCCTCGGGCCGACCGTGGCGGCGCGCCTTCTCGCTCTCGGCGCGGGTGGGGCGGTGCCCAGCGGTACGGTCACCGGGCGCGGTGCGGCGCAGCCCGTGGCGTTCCTCCGCTGCCTGGCATGCGACCCGGACCCGAAAGTAGTCGTTCCAGAATCGGGGCCGCGCACCGTCCTGCCGGGCCAGCGTGCCAACGATGTGCATGTGATCCGCAGCGTGCCGGACCGCGATCCAGCGCACCGCGTCGTCGTCCTGCCCGTGCGGTGCGAGCCCGGTCCGGTGCATGACGTCGCGTGCCAGTTCGGCCCACTCATGGTCGGACAGCAGCCGGTCCCCTGGCGCAGCCCGCACTACGCAGTGCCATACCGGCTGACGCAGGCCGCGCGGTCCCAGCGCCGCATGCGGCTGATTCAGCAACCCGGTCAACTGCTGGAAGTCCCGGCGGCCATCGGGACGCAACGGTGGCTCCAGCTCGGCCGGGTCCCGCCATCCGGCGACGATGTGCGGATCAGTGTGCTCCTCGCGCCTACCCGGCCCGAAGAGGTAGTACAGCAGGCCCCTTGGCCGCTGCCCGCGGAGCACCTTCCCGATCACCGCAGCGCCTCCGCACGTCTTCGGCCGCAGCATCGAGGCGCCGGGCTCTGCGCAAGCTCTAGGCCGCGTACGGCAGAAGATCGGCCGAAACGCTGCCCGGTGGCGTTCAGCTTGGCCACTGCCTGATTGAGGTTGACCCCGATGCGCCGGACCAGTCCGGCGGCCCGGATCAGCTCAGCCAGCGCCTGGCGGGACGGCGTGTCCGCCGGGTTCACCAGCCCTCTGGCTGCCGCCAGCGTCGCGTGAGCCGCATAGGCTCCTTTCGCCAAGCCGGCGTGCGCTGCGGCGCCAGCCACCTCGCTGTACTCTTCCTCGGTCAGGCCGAACCGCACGCTGCGCACCCTTCCCGCCGCGGCCGGATCGCCTCCGTGACCGCGTGCCCGCTCGCTGCGTGCCACCCCGTGCCGTTGTCATGCGAGCCCCGTTCCCCGGCGTACTTTCCGGCCTGGCCGCTGTCATCTGATGTCGCCGGATGCCATTCTCTTTATTGCGGATTGGCCGAACTGGCGACCATTATGCATCGGTAGACCGCGCCCGGTCTACAGCGATCGGAACGAAGTGGATATCTTGCTTCATACCATGTTGAGGCCGCTGCTGACATTCCAGCCGAGCAGCCTCCCGCTTGGGCGGCAAGGTGCTCCGGTGACCTCAGGAGCTGCGATTACATCGCAGCTCCTGAGGTCACGGCTGGCCCAGGCATGAGTCAGCTCGCCCTGGCTTCCCCGGCGAACACAAAGGCAAGGAAGCTAAGACTAGAGTTCATTTCCGTGCGACACAGTTCATACCGGTTCGGCGCAATTCAGCAGAGTCCGGCATTCAATTCCTCATCGCAGCCTGCGCGCGGTTCCACTAGCCTCGGGCTCACAGCCAATCACAGCAAGCCGTTCGAGCTGCGCTGCGCCTTCAGCCGCACCGCCGCAGCCTCCTGGCGCCCGGCTCTGTGCGGCGCAGTGGTGAGGAGTTCCCTACCGTTGCTCCACGAAGGTCCCGCGACCAGGGACGGTCCGGACCAGGCCCTCGTCCGCGAGCACCTGGACGGCTCTCCGCACGGTCATCGTGGACAAGCCCGATTCCTCAACCAGGTCGATGATGCTCGGGATCTTCCGCCCAGGCGGGTACACCCCGGTCTCGATCCGCTCCCGCAGGATGGCAGCCAACTGCTGGAACGGGAACTCGGCCGCATCATGATCAATCTGCACGTGATCACGTTAGCCAGCATGATCATGTAAATGCGAGACCGCGCATGCTCTCGCATGCGAGACCATGCTAGGCATAAGCTACCGCCATGGACAGGCACTCCACCCCGTTACCAGATGACCACGCCACCAACGTCGCTGCCGTGGTGCAAGCGCACGGCAACCGCTGGGAGGTCGGCCAGGAGCCCGACACGGGCGTCTGGTTCGCCATCGAACGCCCAACCCCAACCGCACTACATGTTGTCGTTGATCACGCTCTGGCTGGCCTGGCCGCCAAGCTCGACGCCGAAGGCACCAGCTCATGACCATCGAGGCCGTCCCCTGCACCCAGCCAGGATGCGTAGACCTGCGCGACGTCCGCTACCCAGACGATGACGTCCTGCATCTGAGCGCTGCCGAGTGGACCGAGTTCCTCGAGGCAGCGCAGCGTGGGGACTTCGACGAGTTGATCAGACCGGATGGGACCACCTGAGAACCCCATCGTTGGTAGGTACACACCGGTCAGATGTTGTGGCCTATCAGGCAACCACCGGCAGCGCGATCACGTTCAGCGACGACCAGCCCAAGCGAGCGCGGGTGCCCAGTGGGGGCTCTAGTGTTGCGGATGCTTCGTTTATTGCGGATAATGCGACGAGGAGGAGGTTGCGACGATGACAAGCAAACCAATCGCCTCGATTGACCCGGGAGATGTAGACACCGAGGTCGCAGGCCGGGCCGCACGGCGCATCAGCGACTACCTCAGTAGCCATCCGGGAGAGGATCTGATCGAGGCCCTCGGCGAGGTCGGCGCCGAGGACACACTCGTGATTCCGCGTCCGACCGTAGTCATGCTTGCCCAGGTGCTCAGCCTGCTGGAGTCGGGTCACGGCGTCCAGATCATCCCGAAAGATGCCGAGCTCACTACCCAGCAGGCAGCCGACGTATTGAATGTGTCTCGGCCTTATCTCATCGGCCTGCTCGAATCTAGGCAGATTCCCTTCCGCAAAGTCGGCCGCCATCGACGGATAACCTTCGAGGCGCTCATGGAGTACAAGCGGCAAGACGACTCGAAGCGGCGGGCCGCCGCCGACGATCTGGCTGATCTCAGCCAAGAGCTGGGCCTGTACTGACCATGCCCTTCATCGCGGTGTATGACGCTGACGTCCTCTACCCCAACACCCTGCGAGATTTGCTGATCCGTATCGCCCAGCTTCCGCACTTGGTGCAGGCGAAGTGGACCGAGAAGATCCTGGATGAGGTAACCGACAACTTGCGGAAGAACATGCCGGACATCACAGTCGAGAAGACCGACCGCTTGCGCCAACTGATGAACACAGCGGTGCGCGACTGCCTCGTGTCCGGCTACGAGCCTCTCATCGCAGCCCTGGACCTTCCCGACCCTAACGACCGTCATGTCCTGGCCGCCGCGATCAGGGCGAAAGCCCAGATCATCGTCACCAAGAACTTGCGGGACTTTCCGGCGGAGCGACTGACTCCTTGGGATCTCAAGGCGAAGTCCCCGGACAGTTTCGTCCGCGACCAGATAGATATCGACCGGCAAGCTGTCTGGGCATGCCTCCAGCAGATCGTGGACTCCCGGACCAGGCACCCCGTGACGATTGATGATGTGCTCGACGAACTGCAGCGAGACGGCCTCGTAGGCTCAGTCACCGTCCTTCAGATGAGCTGAAGTAGCCGTTGTTACCGACCTATTATCTGGCCACGGGTCGATGATCAACGGCAACGCTCATTCTTGACGGCTGCCGTTACCGGCCGCCCAGCTCAGGAGCACGAAGATATCCGAGACCGTATGCACGCAGAGCCGCCGCCGGTCCCGCGCCCGGCGGTTGCCAGGAAGCGCTGCCACGGCTAGCCGTCACAGAGTGTCACTGGCTCTGCCCATTCGGCGGGCGCCGAGTCCGCGCGGCTGATTGCGGTCTGGTGATATACGGGTGCCTGGGGTCGTCGTCGGCGCCCAGATCAATCATTCCGGCGTGCCTTTCGCTGTTGGCCCATCACCATGCGCACGCTGGCGAGCCGATGCGGGCTCGGCCCGTCCCCGAGGTCCTAGTAGTACTTTGTTAGGTCGGGGCGGGGGCGGCGGCAAGCCGGTCGAGAGTTAATGGCTGGTGGCACAGGGGGCATGCGCCGAGGATGAGGGCCAGGACGATCTGCAGTTCGTGCAGGGCCTGGTAGAGGGTCATCCCGGCGCAGGGGCTTTTGGGTCTGTCCGGAGCATGGTGCAGAAGGCCTGGGCGAGCGCGGCGAGGGTGACGTGGCGGTGCCAGCCGGTCCAGGAGCGGCCCTCGAAGTGGTCCAGGCCGAGGCCGGTTTTCAGCTCGCGGTCGTCGTGCTCGATCCGCCAGCGGATCTTGGCCAGCCGGACGAGTTCTTCGACGGGGATGGCTGCGGGCAGGTTCGACAGCCAGTAATCCGCAGGCTCGTCCGCTCCGGGGGCCCATCCGGCCAGCAGCCAGCAGTCCGGGAGGCTGCCGTCGGCGGCGCGGGAGATGTCCCGGTTGGCCGGGTGGACCCGGATCGCCAGGAAGTGGCTGGTCATGGCGGCGGCGGGATTGCCTTTGGCGGCTTTGGTGCCCTGCCGCCAGGTGACGGGCCGGATCTGGTCCGCGCTGGCGAGCGCGAGCCGGCGCAGGTTCGCCGGCGTGCCGGGGTAAGCGGGCCTGGGCGGGCGGCCGGGGCCGCCGCCCAGGACGCGGGTCACCGGCTCCGCATCACCGGCATACGCGCTGGTGGTGCCCTTGACCGCCAGCACGAACTGCCAGCCCCGCTGCTCCAGCTCCAGCCGGAAGGCGGTGCTGTCGCCGTATCCCGCATCCGCCGTCACCGCCGGCCGGGCACCGCCGGCGGCGCTGACCTGCTCCAGGACGCCCCACCCGCCGGGGCCGGTCATCTCATCGATCATCTCCAGCGCCAGCCGCCACTTCTCGCTGTGCCGGATGTCACCGGGTATACGGGCCTGCTCGCGGCGCCGCCGCGCCCGGGCCGCCTGCACCGGGTCGTCCAGGGCCGCATCGTCCCAGCTTTCCGGGCAGGACAGCCGCCAGTCCGCCGCGCACGAGGCACGTTCATTCACCAGGTGCACGCTGACCCCGATCTGGCAGTTCGCGACCTTCCCCAGGGTGCCGGAGTACTGCCGGGCCACGCACGGCGACGCCGGGCCGTCCTTGCCGAACCCGGTGTCGTCTACCACCAGCGCCTCCACCGGCTGCGTCGAGGCGAACCACCGCGCGACGCTCCGCCGCACCGCGGCGTAGTCCCAGGTCGAGGACGTGATGAACTGCTGCAGCCGCTGATGATCGATCCCCAGCCGCTCCGCCATCGGCAGCATCGACTTGCGCTGCCCGTCACCCAGCAGCCCCCGTACGTACAACTCGCCCGCCGCCCGCTGATCCTTGCGCGGCAGCCCGCCGAGCATCTCCGCGGCGAAATCCAGCAGCCGGGGCCCGACCTCCGCGATCTCCTGAGGTGTCACACCGGGATAACACCGCAGAACCCGGCAGCCATACCCGACCTAACAAAGTACTACTAGCTAGATCATTGACCGGTTATTCGGCGCAGGTCAGCTGGGCCGCGACACGCCACACGTGATGGGTGACTGGCAGGCGAAGAGTGTCCAAGATCGGCGTGTCTACACACGTCTGACCCTTGGGAAGTCATCGTGATCGCCGACCTGGACACTCTTCTGACCGCACTCTATGTCGAGCTGACCGACCGCATCATCCCCTCCGGGGGCTTTGCCCGGTCGGGGCCGGGCAAAGCCCCCGGAGGTGACCGACGCCGAGCTGGCCTGCCTGGCCGTGGCGCAGGTGCTGCTGCGTTTTGATGATGAGCGGCACTGGCTGCGCGCCGCGCGCGCCCGGGTCGGGCACCTGTTCCCCCGGCTGCTGGCCCAAAGCGAGTACAACCAGCGGCTCAAGACCGCGGCCCCGCTGATGGAGGCCGCGCTGCGCTGGCTGGCCGGCCAGACACCGGCCACCGCGGAGATGCTGCGGCTGATGGACGCCACCCCGGTCCCGTGCGGGCAGTCGGTCATCACCGCCCGCCGTTCTGACCTGTACGGCTGGGCAGGTTACGGGTACTGCCCGTCGCATTCGCGCTGGTACTGGGGAAGCAAGCTGCTGCTCATCTGCACCTGCGACGGGACGGTCACCGGGTTCGCCCTCGCCAACCCGAAGCTGGCCGGCGAGCGGGAGCAGGCCCGCACCATGCTGGAGCGCCAGCCCGCCAACCGCCCGCCGCCGGGCACCGCCATCGTCACGGACAAGGGCCTGTCCGGCGAGGACACCGAGGCGTTCTTCGCCAGCCCGGACCTGGGCCTGACCCTGATCCGCCCGGCCCGCAAAGACGAGAAGGCCCCCCGCTACTTCCCGAACTGGCTGCGGCAGCGCGTCGAGGCGATCATCTGGACCCTGAAGAACCAGCTCGGCCTCGAACGCCACGGCGGCCGCGTCCCCGCCGGGCTGTGGGCCCGCGTCGTCCAGCGCCTGCTCGCGCTCAACGCCGCCATCTGGTTCAACTGGCAGATCGGCGCCCCCGTCAAGCGCTCCCTGATCGCCTTCGACCACTGAGCTGCCCACATTTCCCGGTCAACGATCCAGCGAGGCCAGCCTGGATTGGCTGCGGCGGCGCGCGGGTCTGGCCGGCGATGCGCTTTCGGTATCGCCGGGCCCGGGGGTGTGATCGCTGCGCTGGCGGTCTGGGTCACTCGAGCATCTGGCGGGCGATGGATGGTGGCTGGCGGCCGGCGAGGATCCAGCCGGTGAGGGTAGCCGCAACGGGAACGCCGAGGATAGTGATGGCGAGGTAGAAGACGGGTACGCGGCTGAGGCTGCCGAGGTCGCTGAGGTGCCCGGCGGCCAGCGCGAGGTAGGCGGTGGCAGAGCCGAGCAACGCCCCGAGCAGGGCCAGCGCTCCGGCGGTGACGGCGGTGAGCGTGCGCCGGGTGGTGCTAGTGGCTCCGGCGGCGGTGAGGGTGCGCAGGTCACCGGCGGCCTCGGTGCGGATCAGCCCGACGGTCATCGCGAGGACGCCAAGGGCGAGCAGGGCCCCGGCGGCTGTCGCTGCCGCACTGATCGTGGTTAGTGAGGCCTGGTTGTTCCTGGCCTCAATGATCAGGCCCGCTTTCGCGGCCACGTCCCGTGCGGCTGCGAGCTGCGCGGCGGTAAGAGGCTTGCCGGACTGGACGAGCCAGCCCGACTGTATCTGTGTCCAGCCGCGCCGGTGCAGGCCGCCCAGGGTCATCAGCGAGGTGGGCTGGGAGGTGTAGGAGGGGGCCTGGATCCGCTGCGCGTGGGTGACGGTCGCAAAGGTGGAGGGTGTGCTGACCACGAGCGGCCCCGCCTGGACGGTGAGGAAATCGGCGGCTGGGGTGATCATGGCCGGGCTGATCCCGAGGTAGCGGAGTACTGCTGGCGTGGCGACATAGAGGGGGATCGTGCTGTAGGTCCCTCCCCGGTCGCCGGCGGCTGGGTCCTGCGGGGCGCCCATGCTGGCTACCGGCTGTCCGGCCTGGCTGCCCTGCCCGCCGGGCTGCGGCTTGTCGGCGGGGTTGACAGGCATGTCGAGGGCGGTCACTTCGGAGTGAGGAAGTGATCCGGCGATCTGGTGTACCGCGGCGGCCAGGACGCGCAGCTGGGCGGGTGCCCGGAGGGGGATGGCGGGGCCATTCGGGCCGTCTGACTGGCCGGTCCAGACGAGGATCTGGGTGTCTGGCAGGTTGCCCGCGGTCGCGGCGGTCTTGTCGGCGGCGGAGCTGATGATGATCGCCGCGGTGATCCCGAGGGCGAGGCTGATCGCGGCCAAGGCGGCGCCGGAGCGGGCCTGGTGGCGGGCGAGGTCGCGCAGCGCCAGCCGCACCGCGACCGGTGCCCGCCGGCCGGGCGCGGCGAGCGCCCGGATGGCCAGCGGGCTGATGAACAAGATCCCCAGCGTCATCGCCACCGCGCCAGCGATGATCAGCGGGGGGCGGTTCTGGTTACCCAGGCCCAGGCAGGCGACGCCCACCACGATCATCAGGGCGGCCAGCAGGGCCGGGCGGTGCGCGGGCCGGGGCCGCGGCGGCCGGGCCGACAGGGCGAGCGTGACCGGCAGGCGGGCGGCCGCCCGCGCTGGCCACCACGCTGCGCCGGCCGCCGTCACGACGGCGAGCAGCATGCCGAGTGCGACCAGGTCCCAGGGGATGGCGAACCGGTCGATCCGGCGCCCGGCGAAGGTGTCCAGGCCCGGGGCGGCCGTGATCCACACGGCCAGGCCGGCGGCGGTCCCGGCCACGGCGGCGATGACGCCCACCACCGCTCCGCCCGTGACCATGACCATCCGAAGCTGCTTGCGCGTCGCCCCGATGGCGGCGAGCATGCCGAGCTGGCGCTGGCGGCGCGCCGCGATGACGGCGAAACCTGCGGCGGCGACGAGGCCGACCAGGAGCAGCAGGACCGTGACAGCGCCGAGCATGCCACCTGCGACGGCTCCCTGGGTGCTGGCCCCGAGCGCCTGCCACACCAGCGGGCCGTGAAATGCGGCGCGGAAGGCCTCGAAGCTGGCCGGCCCGGCGTTCAGCAGCACCGTCACCGACTGCGGCGGGCCCGCGCCCGAGGGCGAGACGAGAGCGAACTCATCGTTCAGGTCACTGGGGTTCTCCACGATGCCGGTCACGGTCTGGTGGCCGTCGAGGGACAGTGCGGAGCCGATCCGCAGCTGGAGGGTCTGCGCTAGCGGGCCGGTGACGGCGACCTGGCCGGGGCCGGCCGGGAAGCGGCCCTCGGCCAGCGCGAGCATCGGGCCGCTGTAAGGGCCGTGCGGGCCTTCTGCCCGGAACTCGACAGTCTGGGTCGAGCCTGGGATCGGCACGAACCGGCGGCCGATCACCTGGATGGTCCCGAACGCCTTCCGGGCCGCCGCGATGTCTGCCGTCAGGGCCTTCGGATTGGTCCCGTCGAACTGCAGCAGGTGGTTGGCGGAGCCGAACTGGGGGCCGGGCAGGGAGGCCACGTTGTAGGCAGCTGACACGCTGAAAGCGGCCGCCGCGACCGTAAGGGTCAGCAGCGCGAGGACCAGGATCTGCTGCCGCCACTCACGGCGGAACAGCCGCCACGCCCACCGGGCCATGGCCCGGCGGGCCGGGACGCCACCGCCGGCGGGGCCGGGACGGACTCCCCTGTCCCGCAGCGTCGCGCTCACCGCTGCGGGCCTGGCGTGAGCAGCGATTCCGGGCCCGGCGGGGTGCGCGTCTGATCGATGATGCGCCCGTCGCGCAAGAACACCACCCGGTCGGCACACGCCGCGAACTGTGCGTCATGAGTCACGACCACACCGGCCGCTCCCCATCGGCAGGCCGCGAGCAGCAGCCGCATCACCGCTTCGCCGTTCACCGAGTCCAGGGCACCCGTCGGCTCGTCAGCGAGCAAGACCTGGCGCTCACCCACCACTGCGCGCGCGATCGCGACGCGCTGGCGCTCCCCGCCGGACAGCTCATCGGGGAAACGGTCAGCCCGCTCAGCCACGCCCAGCTCCTCCAGGGCCTTCATCCCGGCCGGGCGCGCGGCCTTCACCCCGACGCCATCCAGCTCCAGGGGCAGCGTGACATTCTCGGCCGCGGTCAGCCCAGCGAGCAGGTTGAAATCCTGGAAGACATAACCGATCAGGCGGCGGCGCAGCTTCGCCTGGTCATTAAGCGAGGCACCCGACAGGTCAATCCCGGCAACCTGCACCTGGCCGCTGGTGGGCTCCTCCAGGCTGCCGGCAATGGTGAGCAGCGTGCTTTTGCCGGAGCCGCTGGGGCCCATGACCGCCACCAGCTCACCAGCGCCGACCGACAGGCTGACCCGGCGCAGCGCATGCACCTCGGCGGCCCCGGTCCCGTAGACCTTCGACACCTCACGCAGCTCCAGCATCGCCGTCATCGCCGTGTTCCCGTCCTGGGCCTGCGGGCCGCCGGGGCAGGCGCCGCAGGCGGGCTGGCCGGATGTGCTGCAGGCTGCAGCTTCAGCCGGGTGTCGGCCGCATCCAGCCAGCGGACAATCCCCTCCAGCCGGAACAGTTCGGCGTCGGCGATGAGCGCCAGCCCGATATCGTCCTCCGCGGCCTCCGCCTTCAGGTGCCAGTACCGCTGCATCAGCTCGATCATGTGCCGCCGGTGGACCTGCACGATGTCGTGCACATCAGCCCCGGGCACCCGCAGGCTGATCAGCACCTTGATGACCAGCTCATCACGAGGCGGAGGGATATCGCCCGCAGGTGTGCGAAGCCAGCCCGCCAGCTCCGCCCCGCCGGCCTGAGTGATCACAAACCTCTTCTGCGGCCCCGCCCCGCCCTCGCCGCCGGACTCCACGAGCCCATCACGGTCAAGGCGCTGCAGAGTTATGTACACCTGCCCCACATTCAGCGGCCATACCTCGCCGGTCCGCTCCTCGAACTCCTGCTGCAGGCGCAGGCCGTACTTCGGCCCCTCGCTCAGCAGGGCCAGCAGGGCGTGCCGGACGCTCACCGGCCAGGCCAGGCACTGTACATAACGATTAGCATACTCATTATAGTAACGGAAGAGCAAGCGCCGCGAGCCAGTACATTCCCGCCAGGGCCCCGGGCAGCTACCGCGACCCGGTAACGAGGCTGAACCGCGGCCAGTGGCTGCCTTCCCACCAGCCACCAGTGCGCTCCCTGGCGGTCGCGGCGATCTTGCCGTCGATCTCCAGGGACATGAAGCCATCGTCGATCCTGATTGGCACGGGGAGCCTCTCCCGCCCAGGAGGGGCCACGGGAGCCAGAAGGGGAGCCAACGGGCTCAGTTCCTGACAGACCATCGCAGACCCCTCTTGGGCGTTTTTGCTAGTGAGAGGCTCCCCGTTCAGCTTCGTCAGACCTATACCGACCGACTTAGGTTTCTTCGGGACGAAGAGGCCGCCGGTTCAAATCCGGCCACCCCGACCCAGCTCGTCTTTCCCAGTTAGGCGGCGGTGCTGCCGCAGGTCCAGGCATCTAGGCCGATTTGATCTGGGTCGGGCTGGCCTGCGCGGATGGCGGAAAATCGGGCTTTGAGGAATTCGCGGCGCAGACTGGCGAGCATGTCGCCGGGCGGCGGGCTGGTCTTGGTGCGGTACCACGGGCATAGCTGGCGCCTGCGGTCGATGCCGGCGGGGTCGTAGGCGAAGCCGGCATACCAGGTAATCAGCAGGGACTGGATGAGGAACCCGGACGGGACGGTGCGCTCGACGGCCTTCTGAACCCGGTTGCAGGCGTCGCCGACCCCGATGAGCTGCTTTCCGGTCGCGTTGGACGGCTCGATGGGCCACCGCCAGGAGTAGCGCCCGGCGATGGCCCCGGGATCAGCCTGCGTGTCGAGGGTGAACAGCGCCAGGTCGTACGCCTTGCCCGAGCCGGGGTCCCGGACCAGCACGACGCGGCCGGGGGCGGTCTTGAAGCTGCCGTGCCACAGTGCCTCAGCGGCGGTGACCTGCACGATGGCGTCCTGCCCGTAAGCGTGGATGACCGCGTCCTGCCAGTCCGCGTCCTGCGCGATCTGCGCGCAGGTGCCCAGCCGGTCCCCTTTGACCCGCGGGCGGCCGCGCCTGCCGGTGCGCGGTGGCCTGGGCCCGTAGAGCACCGCGTTCACCGGCAGCCGTGTCGTCCAGGTGGTCCCTTCCGCGATCAGGGACTCGCCGTGGAAGGCGGCATCACCGGTCCCGTGGATCACGCGGCCGGGGAACGCCCCGGCCAGCAGCTTCATCATCCCGGCTGCCAGGTCTACCTGGGAGGCGGTGCCCTTGCCGCGCCACAGCCGGAACAGCACCGGCAGCGCCACCGGGGACGGGCAGAACGGCAGCCGCACCACCAGGGCCGCAACCACCCAGACATTGCCGGACGCGACCTTCTTCCCGCCCTGCGCGGATCCGTCATAGGCCCACCGGGCCTGGAACACCTTCCGGCCCCACCGCTTAAAGAACGTCCCGTCGCACGCCACCACCAGCGGCCCGCCGTCGGCGGCCAGGTATTTCACGATCAGCCGGGCCACCGCCAGGCCCAGCTCATCAATGTCCCAGGCCGCCCCGGCGAAGAACCAGCACGCCCGCCGCCACCGGCCCGCCATGCCCGCCGCGGCGGCCATCCCCGCCACGGTGCTGCGATCGGCCAGGAGCATCCCGCACGCCAGCGCCACGAACAGCCGGTGCGCCGGGCGGCGGCTGAAGACCGGCGCCAGCTCCTCCAGCAGATCCCGCCAGGTCGCCGGCATGGGCAGGCTCGCAGTCGGCAGCATCGGCGGACACTCCGGTCATCGGCGGTGTACTAAGCACCGCCGATGCTGCCCCAGTAGGCAACCGCCAGCAAATCAGCCCCGCAACGGCCATCCCGCCGCACCGGCCACTCCTGCCGCACCCCCAGCTCCCGGCCACCCCACCAAGAAACTCGGAAACACGAGACCCAGGTCAGAGGCCCTTTCCTCATCATGAGGGACGGGTCTCTTTTTGGTGCGTCATGGATGCGTCACGGCGCCGGTTCCAGGACTTGATGACCTTGCCGTGCGCGCCCGGCGCCATGTGCTTACCGCTGCGTCGTCGCGTAGTCCTCGTGCCCGAGCAGTTCCTGGACGTCGTACAGCGGCACCCCGTCCTGCACTAGCCAGGAGGCCGCCGTGTGCCGCATCACCCGGGGCGCGAACCGCGGGATCCGGTGGCCCGGGTCATCGCAGCCTCCGGGGCCGCATGTGCCGGGCGCGACCTTGACACCGGGCTGCGGCGGCCGGCCACCGCACAACCGGGCAGCCTCAACGGCCGTGTACCAGACCCGGTTCCGGAAGTGCCCGTCCGTGACCGGGCCACCCTCCGGCGCGGTGAACACGAGGGCGTCCCGGGGACGGCCGGACATCAGGACCGACATGCCCTCCATGATGTGCGGCGGTACCGGGACCACACGGTGGGACTTCTTCGACTTCGGCCGCTGCCGCAGGCCAGCGCAATGCGGGGAGCATGCACAAGCGGGCGGTCTTGATCGCTCGCGGGTCATCACGTCGATGACCTGAATCTTCCCGCGCAGCCAGTCCACCCGGTGGCCATGCGGCCCGGACAGCTCACCCGGCCGCAAACCCACCTCTGTGCCGAACTCGGCCAGCGTCCGCCACTTCGGGCCGCATAGCCATTCCATCGCAGCAAACAGGGCGAGGAAGACGCCCGCCGCAACTTCGCCACCCTGGACAATGCCAAGGAATCGGCCCGGCGCTGCGGCGCCGACGCCGCGGCCCGCACCCGCGCCTTGGTGGACCGCAACGCCGCGGCGGCGATCCTGGAAGGCGACCAGGCCGCGCTGCGGACGGCCACGGCGTTGCGCGAGGAAGCAGAGCGCGCGGCCGCCACGGCCCGGGCAAAGGTCGCCGCGCTGGACGCGGCGCTCAAGAAGGCCCAGCAGGCCGTGGACAATCCCGGGCGGCCGGGGCGGCCGGTCATCACCCTCGCGGCGGACCTGCCCGCCACGTCATGGCAGGCGACCTGACAGAAAGTGAGCAGGCGGTCGTCCGCGCCCTCGGTGAGGCGCTCGCCGGGTACTCCGGCGCCGCCGACGACATCGCCCGCCGGGCTGCCGAGATCGCCGTCCGCGAGCACCAGGACCGCGACAAAGCGGTCGGCCCGGTTCCTGCGGCCCGCCGGCAACGGAGCCACCGCCGTCCAGACGATCCCGGCCGGGACCAGGGGACCGGTCCGCGTATGACGTGCGGCCGGGCGCAAGGCCACCGCGGGCTGGGCATCCTTCCCCTGCGGATCCAAGGCTGGGACCGGCCACACTGTCCCGGCCGCCTGCGCCCGGCCCGCACTTGACCGCTGAGCAAGCCGGCCCTTCCCGCCCGGGTAGTGCCTGCCCGGGCAACGCCTGGACGACAGCTACACGGCCGGGGTGAGGCCTGATGCCGCGCCGTCGTGCTGCAGTCCGTCCTGATACTCGGGGGCCGCGCACATGGCCAAGATCCTTGCCGCAGACCATGCCAGCGCGGGCGAGCCATGTCGGCCTGCTGCGCACAAAGTGCCTGGCTCACAAAGGGGCATCCAGCGGACACTCCCCGCCGAGTGTTGCTACCGGCCTTTTGCGCTGGTTCCCGGTGCGATAGCTCGCGTCTGACCGTGGACTGTAGGAGTGATAAGCGGCTCATCACTACCCGGAGGCGATTTGACAGCGCATGATGCTTGGCATGGCCGTTGCGGGAGACCTGTCGGATGCCGAGCAGCGGGTCTGGGACGCTTTCCCGACTGGAAGGCTCGTGGACTTCGGGACCGGCAAGGCAGAAGACGACGACCCAGCGGGCGGGGAAAGCTGGGGTCCAGACCGGCAGGTACGCGCCGAGGTGCTGGCCGCGCTGCTGTCCGGCGCGGTTGAGGTGGAACCAGGCCAGGCAGGAGAGATCTGGCTTGCTCGGGCCCGCATCACCGGGCAGCTGAACCTTCCGGGAGCCACGTTCAAGCACCGGCTGCGGCTGAACGAGTGCTATGTCGGGGATGGTATCGACCTGTCAGAGGCGACTACTCGGACGCTGGGCCTGCGAGGCTGCCACGTAGGCCCGATTAGGCTTTGGGGCGCGAAGATCAACGGGGTGTTCAGCCTCGGCGGCGCGCACCTGGACGGCAAAGACGAGCTCGCCCTAAACGCCGCAGAGCTCACCGTCACCGCGGACATGCTCTGTGACAGGGGATTCCGGGCCGCCGGGGAGGTCAACCTGTTCCGCGCCAGCATCGGCGGCCAGCTCAGCTTCAGCGGCGCGCACCTGGACGGCAAGGACGGGCCCGCCCTGACCGCCCAAGGGCTCACCGTCACCGCGGACATGCTCTGCGACCGGGGATTCCGGGCCGCCGGGGAGGTCAACCTGTTCGGCGCCAGCATCGGCGGCCAGCTCAGCTTCAGCGGGGCGCACCTGGACGGCAAGGGCAGCTTCGCACTGAACGCCCATGGGCTCACCGTCATCGCGGAGATGTTCTGCAACAGACCTCTGACCTCGCCATTTGACACGCCGAGCCCGTCCGGGTTCCAGGCAGACGGGAACGTCAATCTATTCGGCGCGAAGATAGGCTCGCTTGTCAACGATAAAGAGTCCTGGCCGCAATACTTGAGTCTAGACGGACTGACTTATGGTGACCTGACCTACATGCCCGCGCGAGAGCGACTTGACTGGCTGAACCGGTCTGTCAGGTTCAGGTACTCGCCTCAGCCGTATGAGCAGCTCGCCGCATACTACCGCCGGCTGGGCCATGATGAGCAGGCCCGCCGCGTGCTGCTGGCCAAGCAGCGCCAGCGCAGGCGGGAGCGTCCCCGGTGGGCGCGCTGGTGGGGGTGGCTGCAAGACGCCCTCGCCGGGTACGGGTATGCGCCCGGCCGCGCGCTGCTGCTGCTGGCCGGCGCGTTCGCTGTTGGGTGGCTGGTGTTCCGCGGTCGCCACCCGGTCCCCGTGGGCCCGGGACCGCACCCGGCTTTCAACGCCGCCTTGTACACCCTGGACGTGCTGATTCCGGCGCCAGCGCTTGGGCAGGCCAGTGACTTTGATCCGCAAGGGTCAGGGCTTGCGGTAGCGGCAGGGCTCCATATCTTGGGCTGGCTGCTAGCCATCACGGTGATAGCCGCGATCACCCGCTCATTCAGCAGAAGCTGACGCACACACGCCGCCTGACTCGCCGATGCCCGTAGGCGTGGGTCCAACGGACAAGGTCTGACAGCCTGCGGAAAGGGGTGCCGAGAACGCTCGACGCCTAGACTTGGGATTGATCTTGCTTCTCAGGAAGCTGCACGCCTGGAGGCGGCGTGCCTGTCCGGGGGGAATCTGGGCGGGACTGACCAATCGAGGGCGTGGCTGAGGTCGACCACGGTGCCAGAGAACTGGGCGCGGCTGACCACCGGAAGAACATGGCGCGGCTGAAGAAGACACGACTGAGCAAGAGCACGGCATTGCCGCAGCTGACCCGGCCACCGGAGAACACGGCGCCGTGGGAGTGGACCCGGCCGTTATCCGCCGCCATCGGCGTGGCCAGGCCAGCAGCAGGGCTATCAGCAGCCGCCACCGCAGCCTGCGCCCCGCCTGCTGCCCGGTTATCAGCCGCCCCAGCTGCCACCCCGCCAGTCGGCCGCGGGCCATGCCCGCCGCGCATTGGCGACCCGCAGCCACGAGATGCCGGCTTCCTCCGAGTTCTACGACTCAGACCTCGTCGCCTCTTGCGAAGCCGCAAGGTGACTGTGAAGGCTAGCTGCAGATCACCTCGACTACGCCGACGCACCGAAGGGACCAGAAGCATGAGCGTCACCTTAATCAATATCTTCGAAGTCCCGGCAGGCGACGAAGACGAATTCATAGCCGCCTGGGAAAAGACCCGCAACTACCTCATGACACTGCCCGCGCACATTGCAACCGCGCTGCATCAGTCGCTGCATGATGAGCGCTTCTCGTTCGTGAACATCGCCCAATGGACATCCGAGGAAGACTTCAATGCTGCAATCCGCAGCCAAGGGTTCCGGGAATCCTCCTCTGAACTGCGCTGGCCTATGTTTCCCGCGCTGTATCAAGTGGTTCGGACAGGTTAGCGGGCCAAGAGTCTACTGAACGGCGATGAGCTGGTCAGTGGGGCCACGCGTGAAGGAAGCCGAGGGATTCGTACGGTCACTCATGGTCGGCCGGGTTCCGCAAAGGCCCCGATGGTCGCTCGCCTGGTGGACCAGCCAGTGACCCAACCGAGCTCTCAAGCCGGGGATGCCGGAGAAGGGTGCCCGCCACGTGCCCTACCAGCCAGTGAGCAGCCATGCTTGGTGGACACTCAAGGTCAAGCGGCGGTGGACCAGGTGCGGGCGATGGATCACGCGAGCGCGGCGCGTGCGTTAGTCTCCGGAGAGGGGAAGATCTTCCCGCTCTGCACGTACCCGGAATTGCGAGGTAATCGGGCTGGCCGCGCTGGCACGGATGGCACCTTCGCCGTGTATGCGCTCCGCGATCTCTGTTGGCAACCTGGGACGACGCCGCTGGTGGTAGCCGCCACGCACCCGGGTGACTTAACCGCTTTTAAACCAATTCTTCCGGTAGGTTACATATCAGGGCATTTACCGAAGACCCACGGCCAGATTGGTCATTTCCTGGACTCGTGCTACTTCTGCGTGCCAGGGTCACTCTATGCGCACCATATTCGAGCGGCTAGTGGAAGAACTGAGGGCGTGGCACCTGTTCGAAGACCGCAAGGAATACCCGCTGCGGTGGGAGCTGCCCGGGGAAAGCCCGGACGAATACGGCGCGGTGCCGCGGCACCGCCGGGCGGCCGCGGATCAGGCGGCCGCCCAGAGCCGCCGCTAACGGCGGCCGCCTGATCCGCAGGGGGCCGTAGAGATACCAGCCCTCCCGGCCCCGACGGCGGAACTGGCGTACCAGCGCAGTCCCACGCACCATCGCCCGCGCCGGTCCCTGCGCTGCCCGATCACCTGCGCCCAGGCTCAGGTCCCGTCCCGGAGCAGGATCTCTGCCTTGGTGTCCGCCGGGATGGTGGAACCGGGGACGGCGTCGGAAGGCATGGCCCGATCCATGGCAGGCTCGCGGGACGGATCGGCAAACACGCAGGTCATCGTCCCCGTCACAGCCGCGTGGGAACCTTCAGAGCCCTTTTCCAGGCAGCGAGCGCCGGGTGGCCACGAGGATGTCCACGCTCAGCGCGAGGATCCAGGCCGGGAACAGCAATTCCACCCAATCGGTAAAGCCCACGCCCACGAGCAGGATGAGCGCGGTCACCAGCCCAGCGGGCACCAGCCAGCCGGATACGATCCTGGTCCGCCGGGCAATCGTCACGGTGCTCAGCGAGAAGACCGCCGCCATCCGCATCGCGTACACGTTCAGCAGCACCGAGGTGACATGCCAGGCCGAGTACCAGCGTGCTGGCTCCTGACGCACCCCGCGGCCCCGCCGAGGCGCCCGCTATCAGCCCGCCCGCCACCGCCGCGGCCACGAAGAGCATGCCCACGAACAACAGGCCGCTGCCGAGGAACACGGTGGCGAAGAACCGGTCCTCCCGGGCGCCGATCCGGTCCCGCACGACCCCGATGAACCAGAGAAAGGCAATGCCCGCGAACGGGACCAGGTTGAGCGCGATCACCAGGGCACGGCGCCGGGCTGGGTCGGTCAGCCAGCCGCCGGGTGCCGCGAGATTGCCCGGAGCGGACACCTTGAGCAGTACCAGCGAGCTCATGAGCAGGACCGAGAAGAGGATCCCGGCGACCGCCGCTGACCGCGGCGTGCGCAGGGCCGCGCCCATCTCGGCGTCCGGCCCGCCTGGTTCCGTGACCTCCGCGTTCACGTGCCCCCTCACCGAACATCCCCGTGCGGGCATTGTGTCACTGCTGCTCAGGTAGAGCGAGAGAGCGGTCCGGTATTTGCTAAGCGCGGGCGGCGCGGGCTGACCAGGAGCGATTGCGCGCCCACGCCGATGTGGCCGTCCTGATCGGAGAGCACTGTGGTCGCCAGCCCGGCGCCGCCGGGCGAGATCGCCGTCTGCGCGTCCATGCAGATCCACTCCCCGGCCGCCTCCCGGTGCAGGTGCACGGTGAGTTCCGGGTTGATGAAGTGCCACCTGGTGATGTCCAGCTCACCGGACAGCCCATTACCGCTGTCCGCCACGGCGAGCACCCGCTCCAGCGGGCTGGTCTCCTCGTCCGCGACGAGGGGATAACGCAACCGGGCCCAGACGGTGGCGGGCCCCGGCTCGGCGAAATGGCCACGCACCGGCCGCCATTCGATAGCGGACAGGTATCCGTCGATCCAGCCGTCCGGCGGCGCCCCGGACGCATCCGCAGGCAGTGACAGCGGCTCGCCGCGCGGCGGGACCGGGTCACTGGAGGTGCGCAGCACCCGCCAGGCACTGGCCCGGGCCACCTCGCGGCCTCCCGCCCGGGCCACCGCCTCCAGGAATTCCACGCTCCGGCCCGGGCGCGCCACCCGGGCCTCGACCTGCAGTTCACCCACCGGGATAGCGCCCAGGATGTCGCAGGTGAACCGCGTGATGATCATGTCATCGCGCGGTGTGGAATGCTGGATGGCCCGGCCGAGCAAGGCGCTGGGCGGGCCGCCGTGCTGGGCACGGTCATCCCACGGCCCAATCGTGTGGGCAGTGGCACCCCACGCACCATCGCCGAGGGGGACGTAGAAGCTATCGGCCACCCGGTGGATGTTACCGGCTGGTCAGGTGACGCTCAGGACGCGGGGGGCGGCTCGACCACGACCTTGAGGCCGGTCCGGGCGGCGGCCGCGGCGAAGGCGGCCGGCGCCTCCTCCAGCGGGTACCGGTCGCTGACCAGCGTGGGCAGATCGACCCGCTTGGCTGCGGCCAGGCTGATCGCCCGGGGATAGACCTCGTTCATCCGGCGGACCATGGCGATGGTGAGGCCCTTCCGGCGGGCCACCGAGGCCCGGAAGGTAGTGGTGTCGCTGCGCGGGATCCCGCCCAGCACCACCCGGCCGCCGGGACGGGCCGCCGCCATGGCCAGCTGCACGGCCTGGTCGGTGCCCGCCATCTCGAACGCCACGTCAACGCCGTCCCCGGTCAGCTCGGACAGTGCCGCCTGGTCGGCGACCTCCGCCGGGTATGCGGTGGCGGCGCCGAGCGCCGCGGCGGCCGCGCGGCGGTGCGCGAGCGGTTCGAGCGCGATGACCGTCTGCGCCCCCGCCACCCGGAGCAACTGGATGAGCAGGAGCCCGATGGGACCGCAGCCGGCCACGGCCGCGGTCCCGCCCAGGTGAAGGTGACCCAGGTCGAGAGCGTGAATGGCGACCCCGAGCGGTTCCAGGACGGCGCCATCCGCGTCGCTCAGCGAATCGGGCAGCGGGTACAACAGGTCCGCGGGCCACGCCAGGAACTCGCGCATCGCGCCATCGGTCCCGCCGTGCCCGGAGAACCGGATGCGGACGCACAGGTTGCGATAGCCGTCGCGGCACGGGCGGCAGGTCCCGCACGGGATGGCCGGGTCGATGGCCACCCGTTCACCGCGGCGCGGACCGTCGGCGATCACGCCGGCCGCCTCATGCCCCAGCACCAGCGGGTGGGAGAGAACCGCGTCGCCGATGCCCGCCTCACCCCACCAGTGCAGATCCGAGCCGCAGATACCCACCGCAGTCACCCGGACCAGGCTCTCCCCGTCGCCGGGCACCGGCACCGGCTCGTCCGCGACCCGCAGGTCACCCACCGCGTGCAGCCGGGCTGCCCTCATCCGCCACTCCATCCTGGGCCGACCCTGGCCGGGTCAGCCGTTCCGGCACCACCACCCGGTCGTACAGTTCCTCGCTGACACCGGACCGCAGGGCTGCCTCCTTGAGTGCCAGGTTCTCGGCCACGGCAAGGTGGGCGATCTTTGCCGCCTCGTCGTAACCGATGACCGGGCTCAGCGCCGTCACCATCATGACGGACCGCTCCACGTTCTCGGCCAGCCGGGCCTCGTTGAGCGCGGCCCCCTCGACCAGGAACTCTCGGAACGAGTCCGCGGCGTCGGCAAGGATCGTGGCCGAGTGCAGGAAGTTACTGATGGCCACCGGGCGGAACGTGTTGAGCTGGAAATTACCCTCGGCGCCGGCCATCGCGACCACACTGTCGTTGCCCATGGCCTGCAGGCAGACCATCAGCATCGCCTCGGCCTGGGTCGGGTTGACCTTGCCTGGCATGATCGAGGACCCCGGCTCGTTCGCCGGCAGCAGCAGCTCCGCCAGGCCGGCCCGCGGTCCGGAGCCGAGCCAGCGCATGTCGTTGGCGAACTTGAACAGCACGACGCTCAGGTTGCGCAGCGTCGCCGAGGCCCGCACCAGGTCGTCAATGGAGGCCTGGGCGGCGAATTTGTTCGGCGCGCTGGTGAACTCCTCCCCGGTACTGACGGACAGGTCGGCGGCCACCTCGTCACCGAAACCGGGCGGCGCGTTCAGCCCGGTGCCCACCGCCGTGCCGCCGATGGCGAGCCGCCTGAGCCCGGGCAGGGCGGCGGCGATATTCTCCATGGCGTCATCCAGCTGGCTGACGTAAGCCGACCATTCCTGCCCCACGGTCAGCGGGGTGGCGTCGGCCAGATGGGTCCGGCCGACCTTGACAACCCCGGCCCATTGCGTGCTCTTCACCTCGGCGGCACCGCGGAGGCGGCGGATGCTGGGCAGCACCGTCCGCGTCAGCGCCAGCACCGCGGCGATGTGCATGGCCGTGGGGAACGTGTCATTGGACGACTGGGCGGCGTTCACGTCGTCGTTCGGGTGCACCGGCCGCTTGCTGCCGAGCGGCTGGCCGGTCAGCTGGCTGGCCCGGTTGGCGATCACCTCGTTCACGTTCATGTTGGACTGGGTGCCGGACCCGCTCTGCCAGACGTGCAGCGGGAACTCGCCGTCCAGTTCGCCCGCGATGATCTCGCCGGCGACCTGGCTGATCAGGTCGGCCTTCCAGCCCGGTAGCCGGCCGCCGCGGCCGTTCACCCGCGCGCAGGCCTTCTTGAGGTAGCCGTAGGCGCGGTAGACCGCGATCGGCATGACGTCCTCGCCGATGCTGAAGTGAATCAGCGAGCGCTGCGTCTGGGCGCCCCAGTAGTGATCGGCGGGGACCTGCACCGCGCCGAGCGAATCCGTCTCCGTGCGGGTGCCGGCGGCGTCCAGCCCCGCCGGGACGTACTGAACCCGGAGACCGGGCGCGACCTCATCCGGATCGTTCACTGCGCGCTCCTCCCGCCTCCCGGTGCCGTACCCGGGACCAGGCTACGAAACCGGCGGGGGCCGGGCGCAGCGGGTTACCGGCGGGGGCCGGGCAGCTGCCGCTGTTCCCGGGGCGGCCCGGAGACCAGCAGCGAGGTCGGCTGGGCGGCGGGGATGGCGGGGATGGGCCGGGCAGGCTCACGGCCCCGGGTGCCGCTGGTGGCCAGGCTGAGCGCCAGGGCAGGGCACATCTCCACCGCCTGCGTGGCCTCCTTCTCCAGCCAGAAGGGCACCGGCATGTCCAGGAACATCGGGTAGCCCTGGTTGTCCAGCTGCACCATCTCCGGCGCGATCTTCGCGCACAGCCCGTGCCCCTGGCACCGGGCCCAGTCCACCTTGAGCCGCACCTGGGATTCCTCCTCCGGCCCGAGCGGCAGCAGGCCGCGGACCGGACGGCTACACGAGCCGCGGAACAGGTGCATGGTCAGGTCGTCGCTGAAGACGTCCAGGGCGGAGAGCACGAACCGGGAGACACCGTCCGGGTGGGAGCAGGCCCCGCGGCCGCGGACCGTCGATGCGGCCCGGCGGGCCATGTCCAGGGTGTCCATCCCGCCGGAGCCGTCGGCCAGGGCGGACATGGAACGCGCCAGCCCGGGCAACCCGAGCTTGCAGGGCCCGCACTGCCCGGACGACTCCTTGGCCAGGTAGCGCACCACCCGGGCCACCTCGCCCAGCGGGCAGGTCGCACCGCCGATCGGCAGCACGATGCCGGCCCCGAGCGCGCCACCCGCGGCGTCCAGCCCGGCCCGGGAGACGGGCACGTCGTCAGCCACCTCGCCGGGCAGCCACATGCCGTGGTAGCCGCCGACCAGCACACCCTCCCGCGCCGTCGCCTCACAGATGTCCAGGACCGTACCGAGCGGGATCCCGGCCGGCACCTCCACCACGGCCGGGCGGCCGGCCGAGCCGCCCACGGTGAGCAGCAGGGTGCCGGGCTCATCTGGCGTCCCGTCCGAGGCATACCCGTCCTCACCGAGCATGGCCAGCACGGCCAGCTGGGCGAACGTCTCCGCGTTGGACAGCAGGGTGGGCAGCCCGTCCACCCCGCTCTCGGCGGCCCGCTTCCTCCTGCCGGAGGGCAGCGGAACTTTGCCGTTGACCGCGTTGACCAGCGCGCTGCCTTCGCCGGAGACGAACCGCTCCGGCACCTCGACGACCCGGACGATCTTCTTGAGGTCCGGCTCAGCTCGGGCCGCCTCGGCCACGGAGGCCGCCGCGGCCGGGTTGGTCACGCCGATGATGATCATCTTGGCGCTGAGCGCCCGGGCCGCCAGCAGGGCCCCGCCCAGTACCAGGTACGGGGACCTGACCAGCAGCATCTTGTCCTTGAAGCTGCCGGGCTCGCCCTCGGTGCCGTTGATCAGGATCATCGGCTTGATCTTGCGCTGCGCGCACGCGTCCGCGACCGCCCGGACCTTGCGGGCGAAAGGGAACGCGGCACCACCACGCCCGCGCATGTTGACGCTCTCCACCATTTCGATCAGCTGGCGGGCGGTGACCCGCCGCATCGGCCCGAAGATCTCCTGGTGAGTCGCGAGATCAATACGTTCGAAGCGATCCAGGCCCGCGGTCAGCCGGGCCCGGCCAATCCGCATCGCCTCAGGGATAGCAATCGAGTTCACCAGCGATTCCCGGGATTCAGCGTCACGATATTCAGCGGATCCGTCTCATCTTGCGGGTCGAAATGATCACGTGCCGCAGCCGGCCTCGGCCGGGTGTACGACGCGTCCTGCTCCGCGAACGAGGCGTAGTGCGTGGCCCGGTCCTGGTCGAACTGGGCCAGCCGGCCGTAATGTGCCGCCTCGTCGTAACCGCCGGGCGGCCCGTACTGGGCGGGGGCAGACCCGGACGACGGCCCGTACTGGGCCGGGGCGGCATGGCCGGACGACGGCCCGTACTGGGCCGGCGCGGCATAGCCGGACGACGGCCCGTACTGGCCGGGCCCGGCGGGCTGACGGTACCCGCCGGAGGGCCCGGGCTCGTCGTACCGGGCAGCTTCGGGGTGCCCCGCCGGCTCGCGGTACGGAGCGGGCTCGGCATACCTGGCGGGCTGACCGGGCCAGGCCTGGTACTGGCTGTCGTAGGCCGCTGGCTGGCCGTACGGCGCAGACCGGTCCCGGGGGTCGTCGGCGGCAGGCGGCCCATAGTCCGGAACCTCGGTACCGTGCCCGTGCTGGATCGGCCCGTAGTCACCGTCCGGCCGCTCGTACTGGGCGGGGCGGCCGTACTGGGCCGGCTGCGCCCGCAGCCCGTCAACCGGGCCGTACCCGGCAGGCTGCTGGTAGGCGCGGGAGCGGTCGGCCTCCTGGTAAGCGCCGGAGCGGTCAGCCTCACCGGTCCGCTCGTAGCGCGGGCCCCGCTCCCGGTAGCCGCCCGCCCCAGGCTGGTCGTAGCCGGGCCGGTCATCCGGGTCGTTCGCCAGTGGCGCGCTCAACGGCCCGGACTGGTCGCGCTGCGGCGTCTCATACGGGCCGGAGCGGTCGATCTCGCCGGTCCGCTCGTAGCGGGGAGCCGGGGTGCCGTCACGGCGCACGCCCATCGGCCGCTCGTAGGCGACGGCCCAGTCACCCTGCCCGCGCGGCCGGGGCCGTTCGCCACGGCCCACGGGGGCCAGCTGACCCGTCCCCTCGTAGCCGGTCACCCGGGGCAGCGGGGCGGACGGGTGATCCGGGCTGAACTGGCCGAGCGGACCCGAGGGGTAGACCGGCCCGAGCTGGTCGAACGGGCCGCTGCGGTCATAACGCGCCGTGGGCTGGTGCTGGCCGGTGCGCCCGGCCCCGGTGTCGGAGGAGCCTGCGGGCAGGGCCAGCTGCCGCCGGCCCGGCTGGCGCTGCGGGGCCAGGCCGTCCAGCGCCATCTGCCGGGCGGACGGCAGGGCCGTGGCCGACATCACCGCGCCGGGGAGCGCGGCACCGCCACCCAGCCCGGCCATGGCCGCGGCCGCCGCCATGGAGGCACCGGCCGGCGCCTCGGCCACGGGCTGCTCGATCATCTGGCTGCGGGCCCGGTCCTTGGCCACGAACCGGACCAGCAGGGCCAGCGCCACCGCCGCCACGCAGCCGCCGTAGCACCAGTACACGAAGCCCTCGTAACCGAAGAACGGCTTGGCCGGGCGGCCGCCGAGCAGCCCGTGAATAATCCCGAAGATCCACGCAAGGTAGGCGGTCGCGTGCAGCAGCCGCCAGGCCAGCGGGGACATGCGGGTGGCCAGGCGGGCCCGGTAGATCCCGATCATCATGATGAAGATGAACATGTCTGAGGCTAGTGTGCCTATCCCCAGGTAGAACGTCTTGTGCGTGTAGAGGAACGGGATGATCGCGTCCAGCACCGTAGACCGGCCTGCGATTATCTCGAAAATAATGTGGATAACCAGAAAGGCAATAGCGCCAAACCCGGTCGCCCGGTGAATCGCCTGCATTGTCACGCGGCCAGCAGGCTTCATGAAAATCCGGTCCGTGGCAACCAGGCCAATTCCCACTTCGGCGGTCAGCGCAATGAGCGCGAGCACGCCTACGTAGTAAAGCAGGAAATGGTAAGTCGCCTGGACGACCGTGTGCCCGATGGGGGTCGAGGACGCCGCCGCAGCAATGACCACGAAACCGATGACGACGGCGTTGAGGACCCAGAGCCACGCGTCGGACCTGGGCCGGGCCACCTGGTATCCGCGCCTCCCGTTACCAACCGTGAAGGTCATCGAACGCCCAGTTGAACCGTCACCCTTCGCCGCCACGTTACCTCCCGGGAGGAGCGACTCAGCTGCCTACCAATAATGGATACTGAACACTGAATAGCTCATGCTTTGGCTTGGCTGCCTGGCAACATCGCCTGGCTGGCACCGCCAAAACCCGGGAGATCCCGCTTCTCTACCGGGCATCAGGATGCTATCGCGGCAGATTCCGGCTTCGCAACGAAACGATATAGAAAGTGCCCCAGACCGGGCGTCGGCGCACGTCAGCGGGGTTTTCGGGCAGCGTCACGGGCTCTCCCGAGGCGGCCGAGGGCCGGGGGCCGGGATGATCCGCCGTCCGGCGAAGCCGAGTTCCGGCCGGTGGTACCAGCGGAGTTCCGGCTCGCCCTCCAGCCAGCACAGCAATACGGCCTCGCCGTCGAGTGTGGCCGGGAAGTCAACGAGCAGCGGGGCGACACCCTTGACGTCCAGCCCTTGCTGGGGAAACCAGCTGAGCAGGTCGCCGAGCCGGGCTTCCAGGGCCTTCGCCTCGGGCAGCCCGCCGAGCGGGGAGGGCGCGCCGTGAGCCAGGGCGGCCTCCAGGTCAACCAGGTCAGCCCGCACCGCGACCAGGTCCGCCGCCCGGGCCTGGAGATCGGGCAGCAGCTGCCGGGCTTCCGCCAGCGTGTATACGCGTGCCACGGGCCCTAGCCTGCCCGGCGGCGGCCCAGTCGTCCACAGGATCGGCCGACTGCGGGAGCCGGGCCGGAAAATCAGCTGCGCCGCCCCGGGCGCACCGATCACGATGAGGCCGCGACCTCTGGAGGCAAGCATGGCCTGGTTCCTCAGTGACAGCCTGGCGGAGTACTCGGCCGCCACCAGCCGGCTGCTGCGCGGCAGCCCGGCCCGGAACACCATCCTGCTGGGCGCGGCCGAGACGATCCGGGTCCGCGGCGCTGCGGCGTTCGGCGGCACGGCCCCGGTGTTCGGCTGGTGGGCGGAGCCCGGCGGGGAGGTCACCGCCGCGTTCCTGCACTCCCCGCCGTACCCGCCCGTGCTGACCAGCATGCCGGGGCCGCGCGCAGCCGCCCTGGCCCAGGCGCTGGCCGGCCGGGGCTGGCCTCTCCCCGGGGTGAACGGCGACGCGCCTGTCGCGGCGGCGTTCGCGACCGCCTGGCAGCAGCTCACTGGGGACACCGTCACGCTGGACATGAGATCCCGGCTGTACCGGCTCGGCCGCCTCCGGCCGCCCCAGCCCGCGCCGCCCGGCCAGCCCCGGGTCGCCGCGCAGGAGGACCGCCGCCTGCTGCTGGCCTGGAGCCAGGCCTTCCACGACGAGGCGCACGCCGGGGGCCCGCGGGAGGCGTCGCTCATGATCGACGACCGGCTCAGCTACAGCGGGCTCACGCTGTGGGAGACCGGGGGCGAGCCGGTCTCCATGGCCGGGCTGACCCGGCCGGCCGCCGGGCAGGTCCGGGTCGGCCCGGTCTACACCCCGCCCGGGCACCGCGGCCGGGGCTACGGCGGCGCGGTCACCGCGGCGGTGAGCCAGGCCGCACGGGACGCGGGCACGACCGAGGTGGTGCTGTTCACCGACCTGGCCAACCCCACCAGCAACGCCCTTTACCAGCGGCTGGGCTACGAGGCGGTGTCAGACCGGGCCATCTATGCGTTCGGTAAAGAGGTGTGAGCGCTCGTGCGGTAAGGCGATGCGAGCATTCGTCCGGTAGGTGCGAGGGGGGCGCGCGGCCAGCTGCTGGGTTCAGCGGATTAGTGCCGCGGCCACCAGCTCCGCTATCTGCGCCGTGTTGAGGGCGGCTCCCTTGCGCAGGTTGTCACCGCAGACGAACAGGTCGATGGCCCGCGGGTCGTCCAGCGACCGGCGGACCCGGCCGACCCAGGTCGGGTCGGTGCCCACCACGTCAGCGGGGGTGGGGAACTCGGCGCGCTCCGGGTCGTCGTTCAGCACCACCCCGGGCGCGTCGCTGAGCACCCGCTGCGCGCCGGACCGGGTCACCTCCCGGCTGAACACCGCATGCACGACCACCGAGTGGGCGGTCACCACGGGGACCCGGACGCAGGTGGCGGACACCCGCAGGTCCGGCAGGCCGAGGATCTTGCGCGACTCGTTGCGCACCTTGAGCTCCTCGGACGACCAGCCCTCGCCGGAGACCGATCCGGCCCACGGGATCACGTTGAGCGCGAGCGGCGCTGGGAACGGCCCGAAGTCCCCCACCACGGCCCGAAGGTCCCCGGCCCGCTGGCCCAGCGCCCGGGACCCGGCGGTCTTGTCCAGCTGGGCGTAGAGCGTGTCGATGCCGGCCTGGCCCGCCCCGGACGCGGCCTGGTACGAGCTGACCACCATCTCTTGCAGGCCGAAGGCGCGGTGCAGCGCCGCGATGGCCACGATCAGCGACAGCGTGGTGCAGTTGGGGTTGGCGATGATGCCCTTCGGCCGCCGGGCGGCGTCCTGCGGGTTCACCTCGGGCACCACCAGCGGCACGTCGGGGTCCATCCGGAACGCGCCGGAGTTGTCCACCACGACCGCGCCGCGCTGGGCCGCGACGGGGCCCCACTCCGCGGAAACCTCGTCCGGGACGTCGAACATGGCCACGTCCACGCCGTCGAACACGTCGGCGGACAGCGCGTGCACCACGGTGTCCACGCCGCGGACCCGCAGGTGCCGCCCGGCCGACCGGGGCGAGGCGACCAGCCGGACCTCGCCCCATATGTCGTCGCGGGTGGACAGCAGGTCGAGCAGCACGGTGCCCACCGCGCCGGTCGCCCCGACCACGGCCACCGTCGGCTTCCCGCTCACCGGCCGGTCCCCCCGTACACCACGGCCTCCACCTCGCTGACGTCCAGGTCGAACGCGCGGTGCGCGGCGGTCACCGCGACGTCCACGTCCTTCTCGTTCACCACGACGGAGATCCTGATCTCCGAGGTGGAGATCATCTCGATGTTGACCGCCGCGTCCGCGAGCGCGCCGAAGAGCGTGGCACTGACCCCCGGGTGGGACCGCATCCCCGCTCCGATCAGCGAGACCTTGCCGATCCGGTCGTCGTAGAGCAGCGTGGCGAAGCCGATATCCGGCTGGAGGTCCCGCAGCGCCGCCATGGCGGCCTCCCCGTCGTCGCGCGGCAGGGTGAACGAGATGTCGGTCAGCCCGGTAGTGGCGACGGAGATGTTCTGCACGATCATGTCGATGTTGATGCCGGCCGCGGCCACGGTGCGGAAGATCCGCGCGGCCACGCCCACCTTGTCGGGGACCCCGGCGACAGTGACCTTCGCCTCGCTCCGGTCGTGCGCGACCCCGGAGATGATCGCCTGCTCCACCGTGGCTCCCTCCGCCGTCTCGCCTGTCTCGCTGATCCTGGTACCCGTCCGGTTGCTGAATGACGACCGGACATGAATGGGCATGCCGTACCGCCGTGCGTACTCGACGCAGCGCAACTGCAGGACCTTGGCCCCGCAGGCGGCCATCTCGAGCATCTCCTCGTAGCTGATCCAGGGGATGCGCCGCGCGGTGCGCACGATCCGCGGGTCGGCGGTGAACACCCCGTCCACATCGGTGTAGATCTCGCAGACGTCTGCCGCCAGAGCGGCCGCGAGCGCCACCGCGGTCGTGTCCGAGCCGCCCCGGCCCAGCGTGGTGATGTCCTTGCCCTCCTGGGACACGCCCTGGAAGCCGGCCACGATGGGGATCGCCCCCTCGTCCAGCGCGTGGCTGATCCGGCCGGGCGTGACGTCGATGATCCGGGCCTTGCCGTGCGCCGAATCGGTGATCACCCCGGCCTGTGAGCCGGTGAACGAGCGGGCTTCCAGGCCGAGGTTCGCGATCGCCATGGCCAGCAGGGCCATCGAGATCCGCTCGCCCGCGGTCAGCAGCATGTCCAGTTCCCGCCCGGGCGGCAGCGGGCTGACCTGCTTAGCCAGGTCATGGAGTTCGTCCGTGGTATCACCCATGGCCGAGACCACGACGACCACGGAGTGCCCGGCCTTCCGGGTGGCCACGATGCGCTGCGCCACCCGCTTGATGCCGTCGGCATCGGCCACCGAGGATCCACCGTACTTCTGCACGACTAGGGCCACGGGTGAGCCGCTCCTCCCGCGTTCCGGCTGCTGGCGGCTTGAGTGTACCTACCCGGGCTGGGCGGGCCGTCCTGGTTTCCCGGCCCGGGACCCAGGGCCGGTGCCCAGGCGCGGGCCGGGGGCGCCGCCGGTCAGGGCAGCCGGGTGTCCTCGGTGACGTCCAGCATGGCGTGCGCCAGCACCGCGTGCAGCGCGCGCAGGGCGGCGGTGCCGTGGGTGCCCCAGTGGTTCACGTAGGAGTACTGCCACCACCAGACCGCTTCCAGGGAGCGCCCGGTCTGGTAGTGCTGCAGCCCGTGGATCAGGTCCGCCGCCACGGCCGCCAGGTCATCGGACAGCCGGAACGGGGTGGGCCCGGTGTCCGCATAGGGGTCGAACAGTTCCGCGTACTCGTCACAGTCGGCGAGCCGCCGGGCCAGGCCGGACCGGAGCACGTCGAGGTCAGGGTCGGCACCCACGTCCGGTTCCCAGTTGTCCGGCAGGATGACGTCCTTGCTCGCACCCAGTTGCGCCCCGGCCAGCAGGATCTGGGAGACCTCCAGCAACAGCAGCGGCACGGTCTCGTCGCCGCCCTCGCCCCGGGCCAGGGCCATGATGCCGTCCAGGAAATCCCGGGCCTGCACGGCGATCCGGTCGGCGAGCGGGTTCCACCCTTCGCTGACCGGAGGTGCGGCGGCCGGGCCGTTGCTAGCTGTGCTCATCAATGTCCTCGCAGTGAGGGTACCGCGCGGTGCGGTGCGGGTACGGCGCGGGTACGGCCCGGCGGCCTTGCGGGCCCCGGTGCCGGGCTCCCAGCCTGCCCGGCCCGGCCCGGAGTTTCCTGGGACACGCCGGGGCACCAGCCGCCCGTGCCGGCCGCGGCCCGGGCGATCCGGGCATCTCAGACATCGAGCAGCCTCCGGCCCTCGAACGCCCGGCCTAGGGTGACCTCGTCGGCGTACTCCAGGTCCCCGCCGACCGGCAGCCCGCTGGCCGGCCTGGTCACCCGGATCTCCAGCGGCTTCACCAGCCGGGCCAGGTAGGTCGCGGTGGCCTCGCCCTCCAGGTTCGGGTCCATGGCCAGGATCAGCTCGGTGACGCCGCCGTCCGCCAGCCGCGTCATGAGCTCCCTGATCCGCAGGTCCTCAGGACCGACCCCGTCGATCGGGCTGATCGCGCCGCCCAGCACGTGGTACCGGCCGCGGAACTCGCGGATCTTCTCGATGGCGGCGACGTCCTTGGGCTCCTCGACCACGCAGATGACCGCCGGGTCCCGCCGCGGGTCACGGCAGATCCGGCACTCGTCTTCCTCGGCCACGTTGCCGCAGACCCGGCAGAAGCGGACCTTCTCCGTCACTTCGACCAGCACGGCCGCCAGCCGCCGCACGTCGGTGGCGTCCGCGGCGAGCAGGTGGAACGCGATCCGCTGGGCGCTCTTGGGCCCGACGCCCGGCAGCCGCCCGAGTTCGTCGATCAGGCTCTGGACGATCCCCTCATACACCGGAGCAGCCTCGCCGGTCACCCGCCGCCAGGCAGTTCGCCGCCGCGCGGCTCGCCACCGTGGGGCGGGCTGGGGAAGTCGCCGATACCTGGGATGTCGGGCAGCCCGGTCACGTCCCCGACCGCACCGCCCAGGCCACCGATGCCGGACGCGAGCGGGCCCATCTTCTCCTGCTGCAGCTCGGACGCGGCGCGGTAGGCGTCACGGACGGCGGCCAGGACCAGGTCCGCGACCGTCTGCGCCGTTTCCGCCGGGTCGGTGACCTCGATGGCCGCCGGGCTGATGGTGAGGTCCTCCAGGTCACCCTGTCCGTTGACCTTGGCCTTCACCAGGCCGCCACCCGCACTGCCCTCGACGACAGCGTCCGCGAGTTCCTGCTGCGCACTCATGAGCTGGTCCTGCATCTGCTGCGCCGCGGCGAGCAGTTGCTGCATGTCGATCTGGCCGCCAGGGTCCACGCTGCCCTCACCCGGAACCGTCATATCGCGCCGCGCCTGCACGGCTGAGGTGCCCGCCGGCCCGCCCGGTCGGGGCGGCCCGCGGAGCCTGTCGCTGTCGAGCCTACGGCCTGCCGGCCGCGACGGGCGCACTGCACCGCGGCGAGGCGGCGGATGAGACCGGGCCGCCCGGGTCAGGGCTCGTCGATCTCGGCGATGACCTGGCCACCAAGTTCGCGCTTGATCAGGTCCATGCCGGTCAGGCCGTTATTGGCTGGTTCGGCGGGGGTGCTGTCGTACTGGGCCTCATCGGACAGCGCGGCGGGCGGCTCCAGGTCCGGTTGCGGCGGCGGGCTGGCGGGCTGGACCGCGGCGGGCGCCTTGGCGCTCAGCTCGTCCGGGCCGCGGTGGTCGCCGCGCGGCGACCCGGGCGTGGCGGCCAGCTGCGCGGCCGACATGGCCCTAATGCGCAACGTCACCCCGAGCAGGGACTGCAGCGCGGTAGCCAGGTCCCGGTCGTAGCCGCTGCTAGCGAAGCCTTTTGCGTTGCCCTCCCGGGCGAACAGCAGGGTGAGCGCGCCGTCCTCGACAGAGTGGACGGTGGCGCCGCTGAGCAGTATCCACGCGACCTTCCGTTGCGCCTTGACCGCGTCCAAGATCTCCGGCCAGCGCTGCTGGAGCAGGTCGGTGGTCGGCGCCCCGCCCCGCCCACCGGGTTCCTGGCTGGCGGCCGGGGCCTCGGATGCCTGGCTGGCCTGGCCCGGGGAGACGGCTTCCTGGTGAGGGCGCGCTGGAGAGCCGGGCTCCTGGCGCGGCTCGGCCGCGGCCGCCGGTGCCCGCCCAGTCGTCGCCGGGGTGGCTGGCGGCGCGGCGCTGCGCGCCAGCGCGGCCCGGGCCGCCGCCAGCCCGGAGCCCGGCACCGCAGCGGGCGGAGGCGGTGGCCCGGACGGAGCGGGTGACCCGGACGGGGCCGAAGCAGCGGGGCTGGCCGCCGTCCCAGCCTCCCCGGGCTCCCCGGCGCCCGTGGGACTTACCGCGGCTCCGGTGGCGGCCGGGCCGCCCTCCTCCAGCCGCCGTTCCAGCCGTTCCAGCCGGGCCAGCAGGGCCTTCTCGCCCGTGCCCGCGCCGGGCAGCAGGATCTGCGCGCACATGAGTTCCAGCAGCAGCCGCGGCGAGGTCGCGCCGCGCATCTGGATCAGGCCCTCGCTGACGATCTCCGCCGCGCGGGCCAGCTCCGCCTGCCCGAACCGGCCAGCCTGCACGGTCATCCGGTCCAGCCGGTCCGCCGGGATATCCAGCAGCCCGGTCTGGCCCGCCCCTGGCACGGCGGCCAGCACGATGAGGTCGCGGAACCGGTCCAGCAGGTCGGCCGCGAAGCGGCGCGGGTCGTGGCCGCCCTCGGCCACCCGGTTCACCGCGCGGAACACCGCCGCGCCATCCCCGTCGGCGAAGGCGTCCGCCACCTCGTCCAGCAAGGTGTCGTCGGTGTACCCGAGCAGGGCCACGGTCCGGTCGTAGCGCAGCCCGTCCTCACCGGCCCCGGCCAGCAGTTGGTCCAGGACCGAGAGGGAGTCCCGCACCGAGCCGGCGCCCGCGCGGACCACCAGCGGCAGCACGGCCGGCTCGAACGGGATCTGCTCCGCGGCCAGGATCTGCTCCAGCAGGTCACGGAGGATGGCCGGGGGGACCAGGCGGAACGGGTAGTGATGGGTACGCGACCTGATGGTCGCGATCACCTTCTCCGGCTCGGTGGTGGCGAAAACGAACTTGAGGTGCGGCGGGGGCTCCTCGACCAGCTTGAGGAGGGCGTTGAAACCCTCCCGGGTCACCATGTGCGCCTCGTCGATGATGTAGATCTTGAATCGCCCGGAGACCGGCGCATAGAACGCCCGCTCGCGCAAATCCCTCGCGTCATCCACTCCGCCGTGCGAGGCGGCGTCGATCTCGATCACGTCAAGGCTGCCCGCCCCGTCGGGGGCCAGCGCGATGCACGATTCGCACTTCCCGCACGGGTCCGGGGTCGGACCCTCCGCGCAGTTCAGCGAGCGGGCCAGGATCCGGGCGCTGGAGGTCTTGCCGCAGCCGCGCGGCCCGCTGAACAGGTAAGCATGGTTTACCCGGCCAGTGCGCAGAGCCTGGCGGAGGGGTTCGGTGACGTGGTCCTGCCCGCGCACCTCGGCGAATGTCGCGGGGCGGTACCGGCGGTAGAGGGCCAGGCGGGGCGGCGGCCCGCCTGGCCGCTCCGGGTCCACCGGAACAGTGCTGGCGGCAACCGGGCTGGCCGGGACGGGGCTGGCCGGGACGGGGCTGGGCACCTCGGCTGTCATGACCTCACCCTCGCGGTCCGGGACTAGCGGTCCGGGACTACGGGTGCCGGACTAGCGGGGCCGGACCCTCGCGGTACCGGTAAGGACCCCCCGCACACCCGCCAGAGCCCGCGTACCCTTGCTGCCTTCCGGCCCTGGGGGAGTTGGCGGGATAAGCGCCGTGCGGGGGGTCGCGGACCAGTCTAGCCACGCCCGCGACCATGCCGCGCGCATCCCGCCCCTCCGGGGGCCGCCACCCCGCCCGGGCGGGGTGACGGCCGCGCTCCCGTGACAGTGCGGCAATCCCGTCCCGGCCAGGCGCCGCGCCCGGTCCGCGGCACCGGTAAGCTTGCCCGCGGAGGATTCGCCTAGTGGCCTAGGGCGCACGCTTGGAAAGCGTGTTGGGGGCAACCCCTCAGGAGTTCGAATCTCCTATCCTCCGCCATCCTGGCCGGGAGCGATGCTGGACGCATACGGCCCCGTATCCGCCGGCCACGACGGGGAGGCCGGGCGGCTCCTGACGTTCTGCGCTCATCCGACGTCATGCCGCGCGTGCCGGTGGGCCGGTCGATATGCAGCTGGGTCGGCAGTCTCGGTGCTCACGGCGCGGCCTCCCCCGGCGGGGTGCCACCGCGCGGCCCCGGGCGGGGTGCCTCGATCGCGCCGCGCTGGCTGGCGGGCAGGGCAAGCACTGGGCGGGCGGTCACCGTGGCGCGGGAAGGACGCCGGGCTGCCGGGTGCGTCAGGCTCGCCCTCCCCTCCGTGACCATGAACCGGCGCAGCCACAGCACGGCGCCGAGGGTGCCTGCCGCGAGGGTGACGGCCCCAGCGGCGGCCAGCAGAACCAGGCCCGGGCCGAACACGACAGCGAATGCCGCGACGTGCCCACTCATGACGCAATCCCCGGCCGCTCAGCCTCAATCGCGGCCAGGTCGGCGGCAGTCGGATCAGCGTCAGCGCGTCCGTGGTGCGTCATGATCTCTATGTCCTCCTCGCTGGGGAGTAGAGAAAGTACATACTCTCTGTACTTCATGTTGTATCCGTACTCTGATCGAAGACTGGCCGCGCCGTCAAGAGGTTCGGTACGGTGAGTACGTACACACTGGTCAAGGAGGCGCGAGTGACGGCAGGTTCGGATACGCGGGCGCTGTATGAGCGCGTGGCCGATGACCTACGGGCATCGATCGAACGGGGAGAGCTGCGCCCAGGGGAGACGGTCCCACCTGAGCAAGAGCTGGCGACACGGCACGGCGTGGCTCGTCAGACGGTGCGGCAAGCGCTACAGCAGCTCACCAACGAGGGCTTGCTGGCCAGCGGCCGGGGCCGCGGGCGGATCGTCCGGTCACAGACACGACTGCGCTGGCAGCTCTCGCACTTTGAGGACCAAGCCCGTCACGGGGAGGATGCAGACGCATGGGCGCACGAGGTGAGCGAGCAGGGGCACAGCCCGCGGCAAGAGGTGACTGTCAGCATCGACATGCCGTCCCCGGTCATCGCGGAACGGCTCAGCCTTGACCCGGAGAAGGATCTCGTGGTCGTCCGGCGGCGGGTCCGGTACGTGGACGACATGCCATTCCAGCTTGCCGACAGCTACTTTCCCGAAGTGCTCGTCAGGGGAACCCGGCTTATGCTCCCGAAAGACGTTTTCGCGCCAGGCGGGCTGCTTGCGTCCATTGGGCATCCGCAGGCTAAGCTCATAGACGAGATCCAGATTCGGATGCCAACCAAAGAAGAATCGTCCCGGCTTGGACTTCCAGCCGGCACACCAATAGCCGAGCATATGCGCACGGGTTATGGCGAGGATAAGACTCCCCTGCGGGTGATGGTCACGATCGTACCCGGTGATCGTCACACTCTGGTCTATGAGCTGGAAGCGACATGATCGATGAACCGGAGGCTGATCTATTCGAGGATGATCCGATCACGGAGCCACTGACGTACCCCGGGCGAATCCCCGGCGCATCCGGCATCCTGATTGACGATACTTTCCTTCCGCTACAGGCAGTTCCGGGCAAGGACCTGGGGCACTGGGAAGTTTCATCAATGAGCCTGGCCGGCCTGATAGGCCAACTCGGCAGCAGTCCTTTGAGTGCTCGCGTGCCCGTGGTAGCCGTCGGATCGAACGCCTCGCCCAGCCAGCTATTGCGCAAGTTTGCCAGTAGATCGGTGCGCCCAGTAATTCCCATGACGCTGGCTGACGTGACGGGACTTATCCCCGGTGTATCCGCGCACGTAAGCAAGCCCGGATACATCCCGGCAGCACCGGTAAAAGTCTCCGGTGAAGTCTCTCACCTGTTCGTGCTATGGCTTGACGACACGCAACTCCACACGCTGGATGAGACAGAGCCGAACTACCGGCGGTGCAGCCTGTCCCCCGGATCGTTCCGAGTCAGGATAGCCTCGGGGGCCGTCCTGCCAAATTGCTTCCTCTACGTTGGCAAACACGGCTGTCTCGTGGATTCCGCGGGACGGCCTAAGCGATTGGGGGATCAGAGGTCCCTTATTCGCGAGCTACTTGACGAATCTGCCCGGCTGAGAGAGCTCTGCGGAGAAACGCCAGAAGACTTCGCGGCACGGATGCGGGATCCAGCGGCGCGCGAAACTGTGCAGCAAGTCTTTGCCCTGGAAGGGAAGGTGTTGGTGCAGCCCGGCCTTATCCCTCTCCCGTCACGTTGAGGGCCGACGGGGTGAGGGTGTCGGTCGCGTGCGTGCCCACGATGAGCTCAGCTCCGCTGGCCCGGCCCGCCGGCCGGTCATCGGCAGCAAGCCGGCCGCGGCGACGGCCGGCGCCGCGGC
Source organism: uncultured Actinomycetes bacterium (assembly GCA_963829725.1). Lineage (GTDB taxonomy): Bacteria > Actinomycetota > Actinomycetes > Streptosporangiales > Streptosporangiaceae > RYN-230. The sequence goes on from CAWHJW010000015.1 coordinate 254,483, forward strand.
CGGGCTGGCGGCCGTGGCCGTGATCACGGTGGCGCTGCTGACCACGCCAGCCGCCCGCAGTGGCGGCCAGCATCATGCGCCGGGCGTGGCCGTGATGTCGTCCGCGTTGTCATCGCCGCGCCTGCGAGGCCAGCGCTTAAGGGCCCGCGGTACCCCGGGAACACCGGAGCGGATGCACGCCGGCCCGTCGGCGCCGCGTTCGGCGGCACCTGGGACGGCACGGTGAGCCAGCCTGGGTGGGTCGTCCCGAGCTGGGAACTGCAGCTGGTCATCCCGGGCACTGGGGTGACGGGCAGCTACAACGCGCCGTCGCTCGGCTGCTCCGGCACGCTCAGGATCTCCGGGACGGGCACCAGCACGATGACCGCCCACATCAAGACGACCAGCCCCGTTTACCCGGGGTGCGACAAAGGGGCCAACCTGACCCTCTCCCTGGCCGGGGCCGGCCAGGGAGACCTGACCTGGACACCGGCATCCATACTCAGGCCGCCGGGTACCGCCGTGCTGTCCCCCGGCTAGCGCGGCTCAGCGGGGCCGGACGAGCCGGAAGCTGATCTCCTCACCCGCCGCGACCTGCCGGAACCCGGCCTTATCCAGGACCCGGCGGGAGGCCACGTTGCCGGATTCGGTGCGCGCGATCACCGCCGTCACCTCAGGATCCCGCCAGGCCAGGGCGGCCATCATCAGGACGGCCTCGGTGGCGTAGCCACGGCGCTGCCGGGATGGCACGATGCCGTACCCCACCTCCACCTCGCCATGCTGCGGCGGCCCGGCGAAGCCGATGCCGCCTACGACGAGACCGGTCCGCCGCTCGACCACCTGCCGGTGCCCCCAGCTGGCATCGCCGCCGGACCAGGCGGCCGGGCCCGCACGGTCCAGCAGGCCGGCAATCACCAGGTCACCGTCGCTGGGATAATCCGCCGCCCAGTCATCCAGCCGGCGCCCGCCGACGAGAGCCCGCACCACGGCCGGGGTGAGCGGCCGCAGCACCAGCGGGCCCGGCGGGTGCTCCGGTCCGGCCGCAGCGGGCAGTGCGTCAGCGGGGTCCACCAGCACCATTGTGGCCGGCCATTCTGGGGCGTGCGCTGCGGCCACCGAGGGTGCAGAGTGTGGGTGTTACAGGTGAATAGTGCCCGTTTGTCCTCCGCATCGACCTGCTGCGCTCTCTGCACGATTCCACTGCGAACGGCGACGCGGCCCTGGCATGCTGCCGGAGGAAGTGCGACCGTCAGGTCCGGCCAAAGGCGCAGGGAGGCCGAGTAGCTGGGCATCCCCCGGCGTGAGGAGCCTTGTGAGCTCGGTATCCAGGCATCGCAGGAAACGGAAGATCAGGCGGACCGGCCAGCACACCTCGCCTTCGCAGGTGGAAAAGGTCGCGCAGACAGCGGGAAAGGCGGCACCCGCCGTTGTCGCCGTCGGGGCACTCGCCGCGGCGGTCCCGCAGATCGACGGATCCGCAATGGCCTCGACCGCGGCGACAGCCCAGCACGTGGTCCGGGCCCGCCTGGACGCGGCCGTGCTCCCGTCACGGCCGGCCCGCCCCTCGCAGGCGGCCCACCGGTCGCAGGCGGGAGCCCGCACGTATTCCGTGCAGGCCGGCGACACCCTGTCCGGGATCGCCCAGCGCTTCTACGGCGTGGCGGATGACTGGCGCGGCCTGTACACGGCCAACGACTCCGAGATCAGCAACCCTGGGCTGATCTTCGTGGGGCAGGTCCTCCGCCTGCCGGAGCACCTGCCCGCGGCCGCCGGGACCACGGCCAGCACCACCGCGTACCAGCCGCGGCACGCCAGCCCGGCCCCGGCCAACAGCGGCGAGACGACCGCTACCACCACCACGGTGGCCAGCACCACCAGCACCGGCCTGTCCGGGACGCTCGGCTGCACCGGCCTGGAGCAGCTGTGGGAGTCCGCCGGCGGCTCACCGGCGGTCGCGGTCACCGCGGCGTCCATCGCCATGGCCGAGTCCGGCGGGAACCAGTACGCCACCGGGACCGTCGGGGAGCGCGGCTACTGGCAGATCAACCCGGTCAACGGGTCACTGTCCACCTACGACCCGTACGGCAACGCGCGCGCCGCGGTGATCATGTCCGGCGACGGCGCCAACTGGTCCCCCTGGACCACGTACACCAGCGGCGCCTACGCGGGGCGCTGCTGAGCCTGCCCGGAGCGGCCTGGGCCGCGGCGTGATGTTCCCGCCGCGGTCCAGGCTTCCGGCCCGGCCGGTCAGCGCGGTGCATTCTGTGTCACCGGCGGCCTGCAGCGCACCGCGCTGACCGGAATCACCGCGCTATTCCGGGACCGCGCGGACCTGGAAGGTCCCTTCCGGCGCCGCCGCCTTCTGCCGCACTTCCTGCCGGGCCAGCGGCCCGGGCCGGAACAGGGCACCGGCCACGACGGCCCCGCCCGCGAAGATGCCGGCCGCCCACCAGAAGGCCGTTGTGTAGCCGTGAACCAGGGCCAGGCCGAGCAGCCCCGGGCTTGGCCGGCCACCGGGCGCCGTGGCCGGGCTGAGGTGCGCGGTGAGGTAGGCCGCGGTCGCACTGGCGGCCATGGTGTTGAGCAGGGCGGTCCCGATCGAGCCGCCGAGTTGCTGCCCGGTGTTCACGGTGGCGGAGGCCACGCCCGCGTCGGCCGGCCCGACCCCGAACGTCCCGGTGTTGATGGACGGCGCGATGACCAGGCCGAGGCCCGCCCCGTCCACGAGCAGCGGCGGGAGGATCGCGCCCACATAGCTGGAGTGCACGCCGATCCGGGTCAGCCAGGCCATCCCCGCGGCAGCCAGCAGCATGCCCACCGCGACCAGCGGCTTCGGGCCGACCCTCGGCATCGCCGCGATGTTGGATATGTTCGAGAAGGCCATGATCATCGCGACCATGGGCAGGAACGCGAGCCCGGTCGCGACGGGTGAGTAGCCCAGGGTCTGCTGCATGTAGTAAGTCAGGAACAGGAAGATGCCGAACATCCCGCTGCCCGCGATGAGGATGGACAGGTAGGCCGCCCCCCGGTTGCGGTCCAGGACGATGCGCAGCGGCAGCAGCGGCTGCGGGGAGCGGGTCTCCCACCAGGTGAACACGGCCAGCAGCAGCCCGCCCGCCACCAGGAATCCCCAGGTGGACGGGGTGTGCCAGTTGTGGGTGGCAGCGTTGGACAGCCCGTACACGATGCAGAACATCCCGGACGAGACGGCCAGCACCCCGGGAATGTCCAGCCGCGGATGGCTCGTCGCCGGCTGGGGGCGCAGCAGCACCAGGCCGCCGATGAAGGCGGCCGCCGCGAAGAACAGGTTGATGTACAGGCACCAGCGCCAGGACAGGTACTCGGTGAGCACCCCGCCCAGCAGCAGGCCGATCGCGCCGCCGGCTCCGGCGATCGCGCCGAACACGCCGAACGCCTTGCCGCGATCCCGGGACGCGGCGAACGTGGTGGTCAGCAGGGACAGGGCCGCCGGCGCCATCAGCGCGCCGAACGCCCCCTGGGCGGCCCGGCAGGCCACCAGCATGCCGAAGCTGGTCGAGGCGCCGCCGACGGCGGAGGCCGCGGCGAATCCGACCAGCCCGGTGAGGAACGTGACCTTGCGGCCGATCAGGTCGGCGAGCCTGCCGCCGAGCAGCAGCAGGCTGCCGAACGCCAGCGCGTAGGCGGTCACCACCCACTGCCGGTCCACGGTGGAGAAGTGCAGGGCGCGCTGTGCCGAGGGCAGCGCGATGTTCACCACGGTGGCATCGAGCACGACCATGAGCTGGGCTATGCCGATGACGCCGAGGATCATCCAGCGGCGCGGATCCGGGGCGGCGGGGTGGGGCGGGGTGGCCGGCGATCTGCCGGCGGGCGGGTTCGTTGCTGACATCAGCCCAGCCAATCTGGAGGCATCTTCTCCGCTTACCGGTCCGACATTAGCACGAACCGGAGAGAGCTCCTCCGCTTGAAGGGTAAAGTTGCGTTATGGCCTCTGTCCCTTGCCAGCCTGCCACCGCTCCCGGTGAGTGCTCCGGGGACCGCCCGCTACGGCGGGACGCGGAGCGGAACCGGCAACGCATCCTGCACGCGGCCGCCGAGGTCTTCACCGAGCGCGGGCTGGCCGCCACCCTGGACGACGTGGCCCGCCAGGCGGGCGTCGGGGTCGGCACGGTCTACCGCCGGTTCCCTGACAAGGAGGCGCTGGTCAACGCGCTGTTCGAGCAGCGCATCGGCGCACTGGTCGCCCTGGCCGAGCAGGCGCTGCGCGAGCCCGACGAGTGGGTGGCCCTGACCTGGTTCCTGGAGCAGGCGGGCGAACTGCTCGCCGCCGATCGCGGCCTACGGCAGATGGTCATGTTCACCACCTACGGGCGCAACCGGTCCGGTGAGGCCCGGGCCTGCCTCAAGCCCCTGGTCACCCGGCTGATCACCCGGGCCCAGGCGGCCGGGGCGGTGCGCGGCGACCTGCACCCGACCGACATCCCGATGATCGAGTTCATGCTCGCCTCGGTGGCCGGTTATGCCCAGGACACCCGGCCCGAGGTGTGGCGCCGCTACCTGGCGGTCATCCTGGACGGCCTGCGCCCGGACCGGGCCGGCACCACCGCGCTGCCCGAGCCCGCGCTGACCCCGGACGAGATGCAGGCGGCTATGGGCATCGCCCAGCTGGGCCGCCCCTGAGCCTGGCCGCCACCGCCACCGCCACCGCCACCGGTGGCAGTGGCAGTGGCGGTGGCGGTGAACCGTACGGGGACGGGGTCCGTGAAACCTCCCGAGAGCTGATACATACCCTTCCACCGGGAGCAAACCCATGACTGCACGACGCCTTCTCGCAATCATGTTCGGCGCGGTCATCGCGCTGGTGACCGCGTGCGGGGGCTCATCACACGCAGCGCAGAGCCACTCCAGCAGCTCGTCACCGGCCGCCTCCGCGGCGCAGAGCAGCAAGGCGTCCGGCGGCAGCGCGTCCGGCGGCAGCGGATCGGGCGGCAGCGCTTCCGGCTCCGGCAGCATCCCGCAGAACGGCGGCGGGGACCACGACTCGGACAACAGCGGCGGCCCCAGCGACGGCGACGGCAACACCTGAGCACAAGCTATCCGGGCACGACGGACGAGACGCCAGGAGCAACCGCCAATGGGCTGGAAGCGGAGCAGGACCGGGATCGCCGGGGCGGCGGGCGCCGCCGCCGCGGCCATCGCCGTCACGGTCGCCTCCTGCGGTGCGGGCCAGGCGAGCACGCACGCCAGCGGGGCCGGGACGGGCACGGGCCTGGCTGCCGGGAGCCCCGGGTTCAGCTGGTTCCGGGCGCGGGCCGTGCCGGCCGGATGGCAGCACACCGCGCTGCCCGGCGGCGGCGCGGTACTATCCTTCCCGTCCTCGCTCAGCGCCATGGCGGGCGACGCTGGCACGGTGACCAGGGGACTGACCCGGGCCGGCCGGATCCTCGTCTATCTCAACGTGACCCCGCGCCAGGGCGACGAGACACTGCCCGGCTGGGCCAGGTTCCGGCTGGGGCACCTGGTCGACGATGACGCCCGGTCGGACCGGCTGGACAGCCAGGCGGCCTGGCTCGCCTTCCGCGGCGGCCGCGGGTCGTGCGTGATCGACGACTACGTCACCAAGGCGCGCGACCACCGGTACCGGGAAATCGCCTGCTACGTGCAGGGCGCGCGCACCTCCAGCGTGCTGGTCGCCGCTACCCCGGCTGCGGACTGGGCGCGGTACGGCGGGCTGCTGGAGCAGGCAGTGGACAGCTACGCGGTGAGCTGACAGGCAGGACGGGGAGCAGGAGTGAACATCAACGCACCGGCCCGGGCGGCCGGCCGGACCGGGACTCGCGCAGCGCTGCCGCTGACCGGGCTGCTGCTGCGGGCGGCCACGGCGGTGGCGCTGGCCATCGACGGCGTGGTGCACGTGAAGGACGCATACTTCTACGATGCCAACACCGGGTCACTGCTCAGCCAGGGCCAGTTGTTCCGGATCCAGGGCGTGCTCGCGTTCGTGGTGGCCGCGGCGGTGCTGCTGCTGCTGCCCGCACGGCTGCCGTGGCGGCTCATCTGGGTGGTGGCCTTCGGCGTGGCGGCGAGCGCGTTCGGCGCCGTGCTGCTCTATACCTATGTCAATGTCGGTCCAGTGGCCGGGCTGCCCAACATGTACGAGCCGTCGTGGGGGCCGCCGGGTAAGGAACTGTCCGCCATCGCCGAGGGGGCCGGTGCGGTGCTCGCGCTGGGCGGCCTGCTCTGGGCGCCGCTGGCCACGCGGCGCAGGTGACCACCCCGCCGTCCGCAGCCACCGCCGTCTCGGCCCGCACTCAACTAGACTCAGGCCGTGATCTTCAAGCACGTCGGGGACGGGCGGCCCTACCCGGACCACGCCCGGACGACCCGGGAGTGGGCGGACGTCCCGCCGCGCCCGGTCCGGCTCGACCAGCTGATCACCACCAAGGCGGTGCTAGACCTCCGGCTGCTGCTGTCCAAGGAGTCCACGTTCTACGGGGACCTGTTCCCGCACGTCATCCAGTGGCAGGGCGAGCTGTACCTGGAGGACGGCCTGCACCGGGCGCTGGGCGCCGCGCTGCACCAGCGCTCCGTCCTGCACGCACGGGTCCTCGACCTGGACGCGGCCGCCCAGCCGTACGAGGCTCGGGCCAGCGGCAGCCCGCTCCGGGACAGCGATGACCGGGACAGCCTCCTGCGGGCCGGCCCGCAGGAGGATAGCCGACCGCGCGCCGGGGTGCAGATCTCCGGGCCGCACCGCCCGAAGCACTCACGCCGGAGATCGGAGCGCGGCGGGAGTCTTGCGGACTGACGCAGACCGGGAGGGGCGCGCGCCGGCCGTGGCCCCGGCGCCCGCGCCGGGCGTGGCCCCCCTGGGGGAGGCACGCGGCGTAGCCGCCGGCCTCAGCGGCGCCGGGTGCAGGGCGGCCTGCTGGAGCAGCGGGGTCATCCACTCCAGCATCGGCGGCACCAGGTCCCGCCAGGTCGCCATCGTGTGCCCGCCGTCGGGCACCACATCGAGCCGGACGCCCGGCTGGCGGGTCAGCAGCACCTGCTGGAACCGGCGTGACTCCCTGAGCCCGGCCGGGTCCTTACTGCCCACCCCCAGCCAGAACTGCGGGATCGTGGCGCTGACCGGCAGGGCGGTCACCCGCAGCTGCGGCGTGTTCGTGTGGCGCAGCGCCAGGCTGCCGCCGAACGGGTCAATCTGCTTCGGCGGGTTCCCCAGCTGGTCCCTGTCCGGGCTGAAGTAGCCGCTGAGCACCCCGGCCGCGCCGTACCGGAGCCGGTAGACGAGCGCCAGGTTGGCGGTGCAGTAGCCGCCCTCGGAGTAGCCGCCGATGCCCCAGGCGAGTCCCGGCGGCTGCACCCGCAGCAGGTGCGGCAGGTACTCCGGAAGGTCGAGGGCGAGGAAGGTGGCGTCCTGCGGGCCGTGCACCAGGTTCAGGCATTGCAGTGAGGCCCGGCGGGCGCCGTTGGTGTCCGGCATGACCAGCACCGCGGGCTTGACCACCGCGTCGGCCAGCAGCGTGTCGTAGGCCGAGGTGATGCCGACCACGTTGATCCAGTCCGCCGGGCTGCCGGGGTACCCGGGCAGCAGCTCGATGACCGGGAACCGGTAGTGACGATAGGAATCCCGGAAGTACTCCGGTGGCAGGTACACGTAGACCGTGCGGCGCAGCTTGCTCAGCCGGCCCTTGACGGTGAGGCGGACCGTCTGGCCGTGCGCCGCCGCGACCCTGAGGTTGACCTTGGTGCCCAGCAGGGCGCTGACCTGCCGCGCCGAAGCCCCGTTCAGCACGGGCGCGGCCGCTACCTGGCTGGTGGCCGGACCGCCGAGGTCGGCGGCCGCCGCGGTCCAGGTCTGGTAGTAGTCGTAATATTTGTTGACCGCCGCCACCCCGAACAACATGGCCGGGATGAACGCCAGGCAGCCCGCGAAGACGCGGAAGACTGGCTGCCGGGCCAGAGCCATCCAGCAGACCAGGGCGCAGAACACCACCATCAGGAGGAGAAACAGCGCGGTGCTTTGCGGCTCTAGCACTCCACCCCCTCGGCCGCGGCGGGTCCGTGGCGGCCACGATCGGCAACGGTGCGCAGCAACGGGGACAGCGGCAGGCGGGACCAGCCAGGCCGGTCCCGCACGGGCGGTGGAGGTGGGATTTGAACCCACGGAGGGGTTGCCCCCTCACACGCTTTCGAGGCGTGCGCCCTCGGCCACTAGGCGACTCCACCGCGGCAGAGCCTACCTGACCGCCGGCGGTGCGCGGGCTTAGTCCGGGTGCCGCCGCCCGGCGAAGAACTCGCGGAGCACCGCCGCGCAGTCACCGGCGAGCACGCCGCCGATCACCTCGGTCTGCTGCCCGGTCCTGCGGTCCCGCAGCACGTCCCAGAGCGACCCGGCGGCACCCGCCCGCGGATCGGCCGCGCCGTACACCAGCCGGGCCATCCTCGCCGCGAGCACGGCGCCCGCGCACATGGTGCAGGGCTCGAGGGTCACGACCAGGGTGCAGTCACCGAGCCGCCAGCCGCCCAGCGCGCGGGCCGCATCACGGATGGCCACGATCTCCGCGTGCGCGGTGGGGTCCCCGGTCGCTTCCCGCTCGTTGCGCCCGCGCCCGGCCACGACACCCGCCGCGTCCAGCACCACCGCGCCGACCGGGACGTCCGGCCGCTGCGGCCGGGCCGCCGCTGCGGCCTCCGCGAGCGCCGCCCGCATGGCCGGCTCGAAGCTGGCCGCGTAGCCGGTGCTCACGGGGCAGGCCGGCGGCGGTGCGGCGTCACGGCCCCAGGACGGCGTCGAGGGCCCGGTCCAGCGCGTGGCCGAAGCCGAGCCGCCGCGCGATGCTGGCCAGCGCCTCGTCCGGGAACAGGTCGAGGTCGCCGGAGAGCGCGCCCAGGTCCATCTCATCCACGCCCAGGTCCGCGAAGATGGACATGTCACCGGCGGGCAGCACCTGGTCCAGGTCATCCTCGCCGGGGACCGGGATGTCCAGGTACTCGAGCACCTGGCGGGCCAGCGGCCAGTCCACCGCGGCGGTCAGGTCGGACAGGAATACGGAAACCTGGCCGCCGAGCAGCCGCAGCGCCACGAAGAAGTCATCCCCGACCGCCACCAGCCCGATCGTGCCGCCGATGCTGGGCTGCTGCCGCAGGGCATGGAGCAGGCCGGCCAGGTCCTCGGTGAGGGCCACCGGCAGGATCTCGGTGTCCCACGCTTCGTCCTCGCGGTAGACGATCACGGCGACGTTGCCGCCATTCACATCCGTCATCGTCACCTCACCCAACGCCGTCCCAGCAGGAATGGTGTCAGATCGGCAGCCTGCGTGTACGCCAATCCTGATCGTCAGCGATGGTCTGTGACCTGCGGGGAGACGTAATTACTCATTGCAGTCATATAGATACTTATCGTGACGAGAATCTCCGGGACCTGCGTGAGCGGTACGTCACCAATTTTCCAGCCGCCCGGCGCGTGAGTCCTGCCGCGGCCGGGGATCAAGGTACGGTAGCTGCTTGCCGATCGTGAGGATTGGTAAAGCAATTACGCTGGGCTAAACTGAGCTAACAGACTGGCGCACAGACCGGTGCCAGGTGACCCGGGAGTTGACCATGAAGCTCAAGCCGATCATTACTTGGGCGATCGTGATTTTCATCGTGTTCTACCTGGTAACACAACCGGCAGCGGCAGGTCAGGCGGTGCACAACCTCCTGAACGGACTGAAGTCGGCCGGCAACTCGCTCGCAATCTTCTTCAACTCCCTCTGAGCCGGCGATGAGGCTTATCGCACCGCGCAATGCGGGCCCCGCCTCCGTCAACAAGTACCTGCTGCCCCGTGAGAACCAGGTGATCACGGTACGCAAGCACCCCGCGGTCCTGATGCGGCCGATCGCGTTCGCGCTGGGCGGAATCCTGGTGGCGCTGGTCCTGGGCACCACCGTCCTGAACAGCGTGCCGCACATCGCCCTGATACTGGTCATCGGCTGCGTCATCCTGCTGCTCAACCTGGCCTACCGGGCCTGGGAGTGGTCCGAGGATTACTTCGTGGTCACCTCGGAGCGGATGCTCCAGGCCAGCGGCGTCTTCGTCCGCAAGATCGCGATGATGCCGCTGGTCAAGGTCACGGACATGAGCTTCCAGCGATCTGCGGGGGGACGCCTGCTCGGGTACGGCACCTTCATCCTGGAATCAGCGGGCCAGGACCAGGCGCTGCGGAGAATCGACCACGTGCCCTACCCCGAGCAGCTCTACCTGGAGATATGCGCGCTGATCTTCCCCGCGGAGAAGATCCCCTGCCCGCAGTGCGATGGCCAGGGCGTGCTCACCATACGCAACGAGGATGGCCAGGAAGAGACCCGGCTGTGCCCGCTCTGCGGCGGGCGGAAGACCGTGTCCGGCGACGCCCTGGTCGAGAACCGGGACATCGGCGACGACTGAGCTTCCGGCAGGCTTTCCCCCGCCCCTTCCCCGGGGTTCGTGCTGCCGGACGATCATCCGTGATCGTCCGGCAGCACGAGTCTGCGCCAGGCCGCTGTCCGGGCCCGCGCCACCCGGGGGGTGCGGGGCGGCGCGGGCCGTCAGGTGCTGACCGCCGCGATTCCCGCGATGGCCAGCGCCAGCCCGGCCAGCTGCACCAGCCGGATCCGCTCGCCCAGGACGAACCTGGCCAGCAGGACGGTCACCCCCGGGTACAGGGAGGTCAGCACGACCGCGATGCCGAACAGGCCCGCCCGGGTGGCCAGGATGTAGCAGGTGTTGGCCGTCGCGTCCAGCAGCCCGGACGCGACCGCCCCGGCCAGCAGCACCCGGCTGGCGCCGCGCCAGGCCGGCGGCGCCCCGGCCCAGGCGGCGGCCACGGCCACGATCGCGGCGCCGGCGAGCCGGGATACCGCGCTCGGCCACAGCACGCCGGCCGCTCCCGCATAGCGCAAGCACAGGAAGAAACAGCCGAACGCCAGTCCCGCGGCAGTCGCGTACGCCAGCCCGCGGGCCACAGCGGGCTGGCCGGCCGGACGGCCCGTGCCACCCCCGTCCACGCTGACCAGCACCGTGGCCAGCAGGCAGATGCCGCCGCCGATATAGACCAGCGGCCCGGGCCGCTCGCCCGAGGCGATCGCCGCGCCCACCGGCAGGACCGTGGACACCAGCGCAGATACCGGCGCGACCAGCCGCATCGGCCCCTCGGCCAGGCCCCGGTAGAAGATGATGAGACCAATTCCGCCGGCCACCCCGGCGGCGGCGGCCCAGGGCAGGCCGGCCACCCGCAGCGGGGCACCGGCGGCCAGGGCGGCCACGAGCAGCACCAGGGCGCCCGCGGGAGCCGAGATCGCCAGGATGGAGAGGGTTGGCCTGTGCCGGGACGCCGCCCCGCCGAGGAAATCCGCGCTTCCGTAGAGCACGGCGGCAGACAGCGCGAAGGCAATCAGCACGTGGGCGCCCCCTGGGGAGTGGGCCGCAGGTCCGGTCGTTTGAATGAACTGTATAGTTCACTATATCGACCGACCGTGGCGGCTGGAACGGATGGCGGATGACTTCTGCGGACATCACCGGGGCCCTGGCCCGGACCATGCAGTCGCTGCGGACGGAGCGGGGCTGGTCGCTGGACCAGTTGGCGGCGCGCTCCGGCGTGAGCAAGGGCGTCCTGGTCGCCCTGGAACAGGGCCGGTCCAACCCGAACCTGGCCACGCTGGCGAAGTTGGCCGACACGTTCGGCGTTCCGCTGACCCGCCTGGTCGAGCGGACGGACGGCCCCGGGGTGCAGATCAGCGGGCCCGGGGAGGCCAGGGTGCTGTGGCGCGGGCCGAACGGCGGGACCGGCACCATCCTGGCCGCCACCGAGCCCCCGTGGGCCGCGGAACTGTGGCACTGGACCGTTCAGCCGGGCGAGGGCTGGGGCGGGGACGCGCACATGCCTGCCACCCGCGAGCTGGTCTGGGTCCAGGCGGGCACGCTGGCCCTGACCGTCGCGGGCACCCGGTACGAGATCGGCCCGGGTGAATGCGCCCGGTTCCCCGGCGGGCTGCCGCACGCGTACCGTAATGAGGGGATACTCCCGGTGTCGCTGACGATGATCGTGGTCGTGCCGCCCGCGCTAACCTGATCCGGGCGGGACAGCCGGGAGAAATAAATAAGGCCGCCCAGGGCAGTGACCGTCAGAGCTGCAGGGCATGAGGCCGGCTGGGGGAACAATGCGGGTGGTCGTGACGGGTGGGGCCGGTTTCCTCGGCTCACATCTGTGTGATGCGCTCATAGCCCGGGGCGACGCCGTCGTATGTGTCGATAACTTCGCGACCGGCCGCATGGAGAACGTCGCTCACCTGCTCGGGCGGGACGGCTTCGGCCTCATCGAGGCCGACGTCAGCGCGGGCCTGGACGTGTCCGGCCCCGCCGACGTGGTGGCCCACCTCGCCAGCCCGGCGTCCCCGCCGGATTACCTGCGGCTGCCGCTGGAAACGCTGGCCGTCGGCAGCCGGGGCACGGAGAACGCGGCCCGCCTGGCCGGGCGCAGCGGCGCCCGGTTCGTCCTGGCGTCCACGAGCGAGGTGTACGGCGACCCGGCCGTGCACCCGCAGCCCGAGGATTACTGGGGCAATGTCAACCCCATCGGCCCCAGGAGTGTCTATGACGAGTCGAAAAGGTTCGCGGAGGCGCTGACCACCGCTTACCGGGAAGCCCGGGGCCTTAACACCGGCATTATCCGCATCTTCAACACATACGGCCCGCGGATGAGCGCATGTGACGGGCGCATCGTCACGAACTTCATTACCCAGGCACTCAACGGGGATCCGCTGACCATTTACGGGGACGGCAGCCAGACCCGGAGCTTCTGCTACGTTGATGACCTTATCCGGGGAATCGTGGCGATGATCGACTCAGCCGAGCGCGGCCCCGTCAACCTGGGAAATCCGGAGGAATTCACCGTGGCCGACTTCGCCCGGCTCGTGCTGCGGGTGACCGGGTCCTCGTCGCAGGTCGAGCAGCGCCCGCTCCCGGCCGACGATCCGGCCCGGCGGTGCCCGGTCATCACGCGTGCCCGGCACGCGCTCGGCTGGGCTCCGCAGATCAGCCCGGAAGAGGGCCTGCGGCAGACCGCCGGATGGTTCCGCTCCCGGCCGGATGAACTTAGTGCGGCGGCGGCCCGGCGCCAGCACGCGTTAGCGCACCCGGCGGCCGCCCGGTAAGCCCCATTAGTCCTGGTATCCCTGTGGGGACGCCGCGCTGGCGTGAAAATCAGAGTGGGTTGCCCCGCCCTAGACGCCCACCTCTCCCTCGTCAAGCCGGGCATCCAGGCACAAACACCAACCCCCGGCCCCACATCACCAACTCGCCGATCTCGTGGCGCAATGGGGCGGCATCAGCCTGGCGCGGGACATCACACCACGGCCCCTCAACGACAATCCGCCACGCATCCCGCCGCCGCAAGACCCCCTCGTCGTCTGCCGCGTCTGCCACAAGGACATCCACGCCGGACGTCCAGCACGCAGACCACGATGAGCACCGGAGAGCCAGCTGCTACGGAAAGCGGGCACGGCTGGTTCGGAGGAGGGTAGAAAAGGACCAAGTCAACTGGCACCTCATCGGCGGCCTGCCCTACTTCACGTATGGATTCTGTGGGAGCGGTGAGATTCCCCCGGCTACCCGACTTCAGGCGGCCATGGCCGGTGCTGCAACAGGTCACCCCACCGCCCTGGCTGTCCTGCGCACGAGCTCGCTCCGAGTCCGGCCAGGTGCCGGTGCGCCTGGTGAGGCTCTCCGGGTCAGGAGACGCAGTCGGTTATCACCGTCAGGGCGAGGGCGGGGACGGCGAGCGCCACCGCGGGAGCGGCCACCATGGTCAGGATGAAGCCGGCCGCCCGGCGGGCACGGCTGGCGGGGCGCGGGGTCTCGATGAGACGGCGGATGCGCTGTGCGCCGGCTGTCTCGCCAGGGCCGAGGGCGGCACCGAGGGCGGCGGCGGGCACCCGCACCTCAGCCAGGGTCAGCAGCGCGCCGGCGAGCGTCAGCCGGTGAGCCCGCCGGGCCGCGGCATCATCGGCGGCCATCTCCACCAGGGAGCCGATCTGGCTGGCCGCGACGGCCAGGAACGGGATGCCCGGGAAGGCCCCCGGCAAGACCCGGGCCAGCATGATCACCAGGTGATGCCGTCCGGCCAGGTGGGCCCGCTCATGCGCCAGGACGGCCTGGATCTGCTGGCGGTCGAGGCGGCGCAGCGCCCCCGTGGTGAAGACGATGCGCCGGCGGCCGGGCAGGCAGTAAACGGCGGGACGTTCATCCTCGAGCAGCACCACGCCTGGGAAGGGCCCACGCCGCCCGACCAGCGCGAGAGCCTCGTCATGGCGGGCACGGCGACGTCTGGCGATGGCCAGCGCCGACGCCGTGGCCCAGATCAGGCGGCCTGCCGCGGCCAGCGTGACCAGGGCCGCGATGATACTGGCCGCGACCCGGCCCGCCGAGTCGTAGTGGTTCCGCAGCTCTGCCACGGCATCCCAGCTCACGCTCTTGGGCAGGCACGGCACGGCGATGATCAGGCCAGCCACGAGCGCTGAGGCGACAAACGTCACGGTGAGCACCTGCCAGACGGCTATACCCAGCCGGGGCATGCGCAGCGGCCAGGATGCGCGGGCCAGCCAGCGGGTGCCCACGGCCGCCACCACGATCGCGTACACGACGAGCAGCAGCGGCGCCACGATCCTCACCGCAGCGCCCCTCCCTCCGCAGCGGCGTCCAGCGCTGCCCGCAACTGCGCAACCTCCGCGGGGTCCATGTCCTCCACCAGACGCACCAAGGTGGCCACGGGATCCCGGGCTGCCGCGAGCGCCTCGCCCAGCAAGCCAGCCACGTAATCCTCCCGCGAGCGCACCGTCACGTACCAGTACACATGGCCATTCTTGTGGCGGCTCAGCCAGCCTTTGCGGAACAGGTTCTCCATCACCGTCTGCACCGTGTTGAACGCCAGCGGACGGCCGACGTTGAGTTCGCGGGCGACCTCGCGCACCCGCAGCGGGCCCTCAGCCGCCCACATCACATCCATGATCGCGGCTTCCAGGTCACCGAACCGCGACATCCCGCCTCCCGCCAGACAATCTCCGTATCTTAAGGGCCCACCCTGCGGCCCAGCACAGTGTGGCAGCCTGCGCGCCTGTGCACCTGCCCGCCTTAGGCGGGCAGGTGCACAGTGTGACATACTGCGTGCCTATCCACCTGCCCACCTTAGGTGGGCAGGTGGACAGGTGCCTGGCGGCAGGCAGGCTACCCCGCCTCCGGCCGGGGGGGCGGGTCACCTCGGCACAGCAGAAGCAGGGGGAGTCAGTGAGCAGCAGCAGCCACGATGAGCGGTACTACGGCCATCACCTCCCGCCAGCGGAACCCGTATCGACCGTCCAGCGAGCCTGTACCACCGGCGAGCCAGCCATCATGGAGCCAGTCAGCCAGCCGCTGCGCCGGCCGTCCATCGTCACCCGGCTGAGCAGGCGGATCGCTCCTTTGCTGCGGCGGGAAGAGGCGGGCGGCCAAGGTCGGCATATCGACCCCGAAGCTCCGGGAACGCCGCCACCGTCGGCGGATCGGTGGACTGCGGTCCACCGGCACGCTAGCCAGTCAGCCGCCATGCGACTGTTCGCGGACAACCTGCGGCCACCCGGCGGGGGCTCGATTCGCGACGGCGTCATCAGCGACCTCGCCGGGTACTATGATCTCTCGCCAGCGCAGGTCATTGAACGCTGCCTACACTGGGAAGCCGACAGCATCGAGGAATGGCAGGCGGCCTCGCGCGACACCACAGCCGGGCTCGCCGAGTTCTACAACTCGGTCGAGTCGTGGTCGTTCGACTTGCTGTGGTACGCCTACCTGCAGACAGCCGGATATGGATATCCGGAAAGCGTCATCGTGGCTGACCATGTCGGCCGGGTACCTAGCCATGGCCGCATGCTCGATCTCGGTTCCGGCGTGGGCGCCACTGCCCAGCTGTTCGCCTCGCTCGGGTGGAACGTGACTCTGGCCGACGTCTCTGCGACGCTGCTGGCCTTCGCTCAGTGGCGCCACGAACGGCGTGGGGTGAAAGCCACTTACCTGCACCTGCCCGACGACATGCCCGACGCGGCGTACGATTTGATCACGGCGCTGGACGTTTTCACGCATATACCGGACGTCAGCGAGACCGCCGGACGGCTACACCGGGCGCTGCGTCCCGGCGGGCTCCTCGTTGCCAACTTCGACGTGAGGCGTCGCTCAGACGCCAACGCGTGGCATCTCTACGAAGATGACCTGCCGTTGCGATGGGCCATCCAGCGCGCCGGCTTCACGCCGGTCGAACTCATCGACGGAACTATGTGGGTCTACCGGGCCGGGCCGTCCGACGGGGCGGCAGCGCGGTTGCAGCTGGCGCTGGCGTGGGTGCGGCTGGCCAGCCCGCCGGCCCGTGCGCTGCGGAAAACTAGGCGCTTCGCTGCCCGCGTCGCGCTCATCGTCCCTCACCGCTGATCACGAGAAACCTAGGAGGGATTCCTCGGTCATGTCCGTCCATGTGCGCTGCCCGGCCGAGCCGAGGCTCGGCCGAGGGAACAGGTTCTCCATCACCGTCTGCACCGTGTTGAAGGCCAGCGGACGGCCGGCATTGAGCTCGCGGGCGAACTCGCGCACCCGCAGCGGACTGTCAGCCGCCCACATCACATCCATGATCGCGGCTTCCAGGTCACCGAACCGAGGCATCCCGGCTCCCGCTGCAAAGAGGCCGCATCTCATGTGCCACCTCTGCGGCCCAGTCCAGTGCGGCATACCTTCTCCTATCACCTATTCACCTTAGGTGTATTGGTGATAAGGCCCGGTACTGCACGGCCGGTGACCGGAGGGCTACCCGCCCCCGGCCGGAGCGACGCGCACCGGCACAGCGGAAGCAGGGAGAGCCGCTGATCATCAGTCACCACGAACGGGTGGCCGCGCGCGCATCTTGAGCGGATCCGCTCCCTGCATCACCGATCGCAGTCGATCCGCAGGATGACCGGGCTGCGCAGCAAGGCGGTAATGGGCTGGCTGGTGGCCCGAAGAGGTGTTCCGGGCAGGCTGGACCAGCCCGCCGCCGATACAGCCGTGCGGGGTCCGCGTCAGGGAACTGGGCGGCCGTGCGGTGTGGCTGCGCCCCCGCTCCCATGACCGCGCCGCCCTGGACTTCCTGTACTCCGGCTACCACCTCCCGGCCGGCGGAACTGGCCGGCCCCGTCGGGCACATCGCGGTGTTCGGCGCGAACATCGGCCTGCTGGCGGCCGGCCTGGCCGGGCGCTACCCGCACGCCCGCCTGCTCGCCGCCGAACCGGGCCAGGACAACGCCGCGCTGGCCCGGCGCAACCTGGCCCACCTCGGCGTCCGGTGCACTCTCGCGGAGGCCGCGCTCTGGTACCGCGACGAGAGGCTCACGCTCAGCTGGCAGCCCGACGCCTGGGGACAGGCCCTCGCCGGGCAGCAGCACAACAGCAGCGCCGGCACCACGCTGCGTGTCGACGCCGTTGAACGCCGGGAGACCGCTCGGCGAGTTCGGCGGCCCCGCCCCGGTCGGCTACCTGCTCCTCAACATCGAATCCGCCTGGTACGAGATGCTCAGCACGGAGAGTGGACCCACAACGCCGGCCGCACCGACAAGGGCAAGATGGTACGCAACCACATCCGCCAGCTCGAAGCACTCGGGTACACCGTCGCCCTCACCGAGGCCGCCTGACCGGCACCGTGCAGGCGGTCACAGGCCAAGGTTCGCTGCCGCCTGCCTGGCTGAGGTCCCTATTTCGGTTCAGGCGATACGCAGCGTCCCCGCACGCGGGCGTGCTGCGCCCGGACCGCCGGCCGGCCGGGCCGCCGGCAGGCCGGCCGGGCACTGCCGAGCGAGCACGCCGTCCAGCCGGCCGCCCGCCACTGGTCCAGCGGCAGCACATGCCGAGCGTCCAGGATCCGGGGCCGCCGCACCACGGGGAGCAGCGCAGCCGAGTCGATCCGGCCCGCGGCCGGGATCAGCGATCCAGACGCGATGATCATGGGATGCGGTTCGTCTTCAGCCCGCCCACGGAGGAGGCGGCCGGCCTGCTGACCCTCCCGTGGATCGAGCCCCTGGAGGAATGGCAGGATCCCCGGCTGGTCGAGATCCGGCAGCGCGGCATCTCCCGGCACATCGTCCGGTTCGTCGCGGACGACGGCGAGCTCTACGCCCTGAAGGCGATCAACGAGGACCTGGCCCGGCGCGAGTACCGGCTGCTGCGCACGCTCGCCGAGCTCAACGTGCCCGCGGTCAGCGTGGTGGGCATCGTGGTGGACCGCGGGCCCGACACGGACGCCATCCTGGTCACCCGGTTCCTCGACTTCTCCACCACGTACCGAGCTGTCTTCTCCAGCCCGCGCGGCGGCCAGCCCACCGACCGGCTGCTCGACGCCCTGGTGGAGCTGCTGGTGCGGCTGCACCTGTCCGGGTTCTTCTGGGGGGACTGCTCGCTGTCCAACACGCTGTTCCGCTACGACGCGGGCACCCTGGAGGCCTACCTGGTCAACGCGGAGACCAGCGAACGGCACCCCACGCTCACCCACGGCCAGCGCCAGTACGACGTCGAGCTGGCGGAGGAGCGGTCTACGGCGAGCTGCTCGACCTCCAGGCGGGCGAGATGCTCAGCCCGCAGCTCGACCCGCTGGAGATCGCGGCCGAGCTGCCCCGGCGCTACGAGCGGCTGTGGGACGAGCTGACCAGGGAAGAACTGCTCAAGCCGGACGACCAGCGGTTCCGGATCGCGCAACGGCTGCGCCGGCTCAACGAGCTCGGCTTCGACGTGGACGAAGTGGAACTGATCAGCACGCCGGACGGCAACCGGCTCCAGCTGCGCACGAAGGTGGCTGAATCCGGGCACCACAGCCGCCAGCTGTTCCTGCGCACCGGGATCTCGGCCGATGAGAACCAGGCGCGGCGGCTGCTCAACGACATCGCCAGCTTCCGCGCCTACCTGGAGCAGAAGACGGGCCGCCCGGTCCCCGAGATCGTGGCGGCCAACCAGTGGCTGGTCGAGATCTACGACCCTGGTCAACGCCATCCCGGGGGAACTGCGCGGACGGCTCGCTCCCGCGGAGATATTCCACGAGATCCTCGAGCACCGCTGGTACATGTCCGAGGAAGCGGGGGGGACGTGGAACCGCCGCGGCCGCGCGCTCCTACTTCCAGACGGTGCTGCCCGGCGTGCCGGAACTGCTCAGCGAGGATGTCCCGGGCGATGCGGACGGGCTAGCGAGGGAAGCCCGGGGCTAGCCGGGGCAGTCCCGGCCCCGGAGCGCGGCGGCGTCCACCGCCCGCCTCGCCTGCCGGTAGGAGGACAGGTCCGGTGAGATCGACCAGTGGCCGCCGGCATAGCTGAGCGTCTCGGTCATCGTGCGGCCCGCCCGCGGGGACCCGGGCAGCGAGACCGTCACCCGGGCTGCGCCGCCGGCCATCCGGACCCGGCCGATCCGGTAGAGCAGGCCGGGGCAACCACGGTGCACCGCGACCCAGGCGCCCTCGCTGATCGCCCGCCGTGCGGCGGGGCTCAGCATCTGGTAGGTGACGGCGAACTGGCCGGCCGAGTTCAGCGTCAGGTAGTCGCCGGTGTCGGCCCGGACGGCCGCGAGGGTCCGCGACTCGGCCTGGCCGGCCCGGGCACCGGGCCGCAGGGCGCCCGCGGCGGCCGCCAGCCCGGCTGGCCCGGCCGCAGAGCAGGCCGCTAAGGCGAGGGCGATGGTGGCCGCCACGGGGGCGGCTGTGGTGACCCGGGGTCGCATTAGCGTGCTCCTCATCTCAGCGCTTACGCATGACAGACGCCTGCCCCGCCGAGATGGTGCACACGCCGGCCCTCACGCCGAGCGGCGCCGCCGGGCGTACTTGCGGGCGCAACGGCCGCAGGCCGGCAGCGGCCCAGCCACCGCCACCGCGGGCACCCCCATTAACCAGTGGCGGCGTACGTACCGGCAGGGTTCACCCTGGCCGGCCACCGGGATGACGGGTTCGGCGCAGCCCCGTCCGGCGGCGGGCTCGGCGTGCACCCAGCGGGGTGAGGTCAGCCCGGCCGCCCAGCTCAGCGGATGGCCGGCCGCGGCGCATAGCACGCCGGACAACTCCGGCACCACGGCCAGGCCATCCGGCAGCCCGGCCGGCGCGGGCCGGGACGCGGCGGCCGCCGCGGCGTAGTCGGCCGAGGCGATCAGCCCCACGGCCACGGCCACCTCCCACCGCGCCAGGTGCGAGCCATCCGAGGGACAGCACTCGCCACGCTGCGCGCGGCAGGCCTGGCAGGCGACGCTGCGCACCGCCTCCGCCAGGTCGGCAGGCATTGCCTCAGCCATCGCGGCACCCCCCAACCCGCACGGATATGTGCGGCACGCCTACTTATAGTAATTATAACTTTCGGCTACTGGTCACATCCTGTGATGAGAAGGCCTGCCATAAGTCATTTACCTTAACAAGGCATGTCCGAAAATGCCGTTCAGGTGCCGACCTCAGCGCTAGAGCGCTCATCCGGGCCGAGCCGGTGCTACCGAGCGTCACGTGGCCGCCTGGCGGAGGCGCGCCGCGAAGGCGCGCGGGGCGCCCGGGCTCGCTAGGCTCGGCGGCGGCGACGGCCCGGTGCACGCGCTGCCTCACCTGCCCGCCGCCATCAGCCGCCGACGTCAGCAGGGAGCAGCCTGATGAGTGACCGCTTCAGCGCGCAGTTGTGGAAAGGCAGCCAGGACATCTGCGACGCCATCCTGGCGCACCCGTTCCTGGCCGGGCTCACCGGCGGCAGCCTGCCACACGACGCGTTCGCCTTCTTCGTCGTCCAGGACGCGCTGTACCTGCAGAAGTACGCGAACGCGCTGGCCGCGGTGGCCAGCCGGGCCCCGGACACCGCGGCGACCGAGACGTTCGCCCGGGACGCCGCCGACATCATCGCGGTGGAGCGGGAGATGCACGGCACGCTCCTGGCCGACCTGGGCATCGGCCCGGAGGCGATCGCCGTGGCCGAGCCGGCCCCCACCACTCTCGCCTACACCAGCTACCTGATGGCCACGACCCTCGGCGGCTCCTACGCCGAAGGCGTCGGAGCGGTGCTGCCCTGTTACTGGATCTACTGGGAGGTCGGCAAGGACCTGCTGCACCGCGGCTCGCCGGACCCGCGCTACCAGCGCTGGATCGAGATGTACGGCAGCGAGGAGTTCGGCTCAGTCGTCCAGAAGGTGCTGGACATCACCGATCACCTCGGCCCGGAGCTGTCCGCGGCGCAGCGCACCCGGGTGCACCAGCACTTCCGCGCCACCAGCCGGTACGAGTGGATGTTCTGGGACATGGGCTATCACCAGCAATCCTGGCCCGTCTGAGCGACTGACGCGCCGATCCCGGCCCCGGCCGAGGGCCTGCAGCACATCCTGCCGGGTGGCCACCGGCAGGGGCGCACGCAAGGCCGCGGCCCCGGGCGCAGCGCCCGGGGCCGCGGTGCCGGCCTGGTGGGTCAGGCCGCGTACTTCTGCACCATGTCGCCGACGCGCGGGAGCGCGGCCTCGACGTGCTTCACGGCGCCGCCCCGGACGGCGCGGTAGGCCTTGAGGATGGTGGGCCGCTCGGACGTCCCCGCCATGGCGTCGGTTACCGAGAGCACGGCCTCCGAGACCTCGTCACCCCGCTTGGCCAGGTAGTCGCCGAACACGGCGCCGCCGTCGGCGTTGAAGTCCGCCCAGAACGGCTCGAGCCTGTCCACGATCCGCGGGAGCATCTCCTCCATCCGGTCGCGCAGGTAGCCGGGGGCGAAGCTGTTCGCTGTCTTGTAGGCGAGCTTGACCGCGGTGCCGGAGACCCCTGACTTGTCCGCGAGTTCCTGCTCAATCAGCGTGAAGCAGTCGGCGATCACCTTCGGCTGGGTGCCTGGCGCGAGCAGGATCTCCTCAAGCGTGGCTGCCATGTGTCCTTACTTCTCCTTTGCTGCAGTGGTGCTGAGTGGAACGGCACGGGACACTTCGATGGGCCGTCCGTCAATAGACGGCGCGAAGCCAGCCACGGTTTACCCGGATTCACCGGGAAACGGGGGAATGCCCCGGGGCCAGGGCGCGGACTCAGGTTCACGGCCTGGCCGGGAGGCACCGCTGGCTGGCCGGGGCACCGCTGGCCAGGACCCGGCGGGTCAGCAGCCGTCGTAGGCGGTCCAGTTCGAGGCGCCGCCAGCGGCGATGGCGTTGTCGAAGATCTGGTCCTGGTAGGCCGGGCCGGCGACGCCGAACTCGCTGGCCGCGCCACCGTAACTTTCCCAGGTGCCGAGCGCGAACTGGTAGGCGCCGCCGCCGTTCCCTGGGCCCCAGGCGTAACTGCCGCCCTCCTCAGCGTTGCGGATGCAGACCCCCAGCGCGGAATGGGCGGCGTCGGCACCGCTGCTGGACACGGTAGCGGCCGGTGACGCGCTCGCGCTCGGCTCGGCGGTCGGCTGCTGGGCGGCCGCCTGGACCTGGGCGGCGTGCCGGGCGGCCGCCTGCCGCGCCGCCACCCGTCGCGCAGCGACCTGCCGCCGGGCGCTCCGGGCCGCGGCCAGCGAGAAGAGATACCGGTGCCGCAGGGCCTGGTCGGATCCGCCGAGCATGTGGCCGGTGACGGCGTAGTGGGCATCGACGGTCATCTCGGCGCGGTCGAGGCCGGACGCCGCGGTCGTCACTGCCTGCGCCTCACCGGCGTGGCTGGCCGCCGCGGACCCGATGTGCAAAAATACGAAAGCCGCAGCCACGCTTGCAAGCGTCGCTGCGGCCAGCACCGCTACTCCCAGCCTTCTGACTGGAGCCTTGGGTTTGGAATGACGGGCTTCTTCGGGCATCATCCTCCTGTCCCCGGAGCCCCGCGCTGACCCGGCGGGCTGGCGTCTGCGACGCCAGGCGGCACGAGCAACGCCTATCCTGCGGAAACTTACGGGATTTGGCGGCCGGACGGGGCAAAAACCGAGAAAAACAGGTCAAATGGCCATCATTGTGATACGGGGGACCACCACGTAACGTCGGCCGGGCGCGGGAGCATTCCGCCCACGTGGCCGGGCAAGACGTGAAGGCGTGTGATCGAACTTGGAACGGCCGTCGGCCAGATGGACCTCGCCGGCGGGCTGGTGCGGCGTCAGGCCGGCCCGGCCGGCGGGGAAGCCGGCCGCGACATCGCCGTGCCGGAACCCGCGCCTGGCGCCTGATCCTCCGCTGCGGGAGCCAGCAGCCAGATGTCTGCTGCGAGGGATGCGCCGTCCAGGTTGAAGATGCCTGCGCCCGCCGCTTCAAGGGCGTGCCGGGAGGCCCGGTAGTGATGGCCGCACAGCAGCAGCTCGGTCGGGTGGGGCCAGGCCCGGCCCGGGCGGCATGATAACGATGACCGCGGGCTGGGCAGGGCAGCAGCACGCCCGGCCAGCCAGCCTGAGCGCACGCCAGTCGATGAGCTCGCATGCCCGCCGCGGCTGCCCGGCCCCGGGTGCCTCGCCCGAGGGGACGGTGTGCATCTGCAAGAGCCCTGTATGCATAGCTGAAGCGTCGCAGCGCAGCCGGCGGACCGGCAGGGCCGCAGTTCCCAGGTCACGAGGCCCAACGACCCGGGTACGACGGCACCCGGTGTGCATCGGGCAGGGCGGCGGCTGTGCCTTGCGGGCCTGATCCAGGGACCTATGTCCCTGGGAGCTGAGCCGGGCAGCGCCGACGATCGGAGCGTGGATGGTAGGCCGGCGTTCCAGCCGCCAGCCATCGTGGTGGAGTGGTTGCGCAAGAGCTACGGTCGGCTGTGCGCCGTGGACGGGGTGAGCTTCCAGGTCCGGCGCGGCGAGATCTACGCGCTCCTCGGGCCGAACGGCGCCGGAAAGACCGCGACCGGCTTCGACCCGAACGCCCGGCGGGGTGCCTGGGAGATGATCAATGGAAGCGTCGTTCAGGCCCACCACGTAGGCGTGGCCGATGCCGGCGACCGGGCTGCTGGTCATGCTCGGCTGGAGCGGCGCCGCGCCCGCTAGATCGGCCACCATCCCGACATAGACACCGCTGGCGGCTGATCCGGTTCGACATCACGACCCACGACGCCGGGCACAAGATCACCGGGTGCCAGCGCAAGGCGCTGAGCAGGGCGTGCTAACTGGTCTGCTGGCGGGTCAGCATCCGGCACCAGCCGCACCCGCCGCGGGTCATACATCCACCAGTCCTCCCGCTGCGAGCCAGCGTCGTAGTAGAGCAGCTGGATGCGCCAGTCCCGGCTGATGTCCTGGGCCCACCCGATCGCCTCGGCGTGGCCCCAGGTGCCGTCATCCATGAGCACGTCGACGACGGCGTGGTCCACCGGCCGGAAGGTACCGGCGACGGCACCGGACGGGTGGGCGTGCTCAAGCTCGGGACGGGCCATGCGGCAGTGATTCCCGCAGGCCCTAGGGACCACATCAGTCACACGATCCTTTTGCCGCACCTTAGCCCTGGTGATACCAGCGATTAGAACGTGTGTACCCATTCAGGCGCAGACATCCAGGAATCGCCCCCGCGTAAAGACGGCCGCAGGCCCGGGAGATCCCGGTCGGTGCCGCGTCCGCTTGCCGCTAGCGCTACCCTCCCGCCATGAAACCCACCGTCGAGGCTGCCTGGATCGCTGGCCGCAGCGGCTTCCTCGGCCGGGCAGCGGCGTACCCGCTCGACCAGGCGCCCAAGGTGATCAGCGAAGTCCTCGGCCACGACGGTCAGTTTCACCTTGGACGTCTACACCGAAGTGGCCGAGGAACTGGCCGACTCCGCGGCCTCGGCCATCGCCGCCGACGTGCCCCGCAGGAACAAGATCGTTTCCGGCGGTGCCACGGTTGCGCCAAACGGCGGCAGTGATGATCACTGAGGCGAAGCAGGGAGCCCGCGCGGTTCGCGCGGGCTCCCTGCTCAGAGGGCGGAGGCTCGGGGATTTGAACCCCGGAAGGGCTGTAGACCCTAACCGCATTAGCAGTGCGGCGCCATAGACCGGACTAGGCGAAGCCTCCTGATGACCTAACGGTCCGGATCAGCGTACCGGGGCCGGCCCGGCGGTGCCAAAGCAGTTGGCATGGCGGGCCGGGAAAGTCAGCGGACCTCGATCACCTTGTAGTCGCCCCGGGCGTAGGCGTCCCGCATCCGCGTCTTGGCGAACTTGCCCACGCTGGTCTTGGGCACCTCCTCGATGAACGCCCACCGCTCGGGGACCTGCCAGCGGGGGATCCGCCTGGCCAGGAACGCGCACAGTTCCTCCGGCGTCACCGCGGCCCCCGCCCGGACCACGACCCCGGCCAGCGGGCGCTCCCCCCACTTCTCGTCCGGTACCCCGATGACGGCGGCCTCGGTGACGTCGGGGTGGGCCATGAGGATGTTCTCCAGCTCCATGGAGGAGATCCACTCACCACCGGACTTGATCACGTCCTTGGCCCGGTCGGTGAGCGTCACGTAGCCGAGACGGTCGATGGTGCCCACATCGCCGGTGCGCAGCCACCCGTTGTGGAACTTCCCTGGGTCGTCGTCCTTGTAGTAGGACCCGGTGATCCACGGGCCGCGCACCTGCACCTCACCGACCGCGACCCCGTCATTGGGCAGCACGGTGCCGTCGTCGCCGACGAGCCGGCCCTCGACCGTGCAGAACAGCCTGCCCTGAGTGTCCCGGTACTTCCAGGCCTCCTCCCCGGTCACCCCGCGCGGCGGCCGGGCCACGCTGCCCAGCGGCGAGGTCTCGGTCATCCCCCAGGCGTGCAGGATCTCCACCCCGAGTTCGGACTCGAAGGACTCCATCAGCGCATGCGGGACGGCCGACCCGCCGCAGGGCACCAGGCGGAGCGATGACACGTCACCGCCGTTCGCCCGGATGTACTGCAGCAGCCCGTTCCAGATCGTCGGGACCGCCCCGGCGACCGTCGGGCGCTCCGCCTCGATCAGCCGGACCAGCGGCTCGGGCTGCAGGAACCGGTCCGGCATGATGAGGTCCGCCCCGGCCAGCACGGACGCATACGCCAGGCCCCAGGCGTTGGCGTGGAACATGGGCACGACCGGCAGCACCCGGTCGGTGTCGTTCAGGCCGAACACGTTGCCCAGGCACACGCCCATCGAATGCAGGTAGGTGGACCGGTGGCTGTACACGACGCCCTTGGGCATCCCGGTCGTGCCGCTGGTGTAGCACATGGCCGCGGCGGACCGCTCATCAAGATCTGGCCAGCTGAACGTCTCCTGGCCGGCACTGAGCAGCTCCTCGTAGAGGTGCACTTCGTGGCCGGCGCCCACCAGCATGTCCGCCGCGGCGGTCTCCGGCCCGGCCGGCGAGCCGGTCAGCACGATGTGCCGGACCGTCTTGAGGTGCGGCAGTACCTGGGCCAGCAGGGGCGCCAGGGTCGGATCGGTGATGATCACGTGGTCCGCGGCGTGGTTGGCGATGTAGCCGATCTGCGCTGGGTCGAGCCGGAGGTTGAGCGTATGCAGCACGGCACCCATCGAAGGCACCGCCAGGTACGCCTCCAGGTGCTCGGCGTTGTTCCAGAGCAGCGTGCCCACCCGCTGGTCACCATCCACGCCGAGCTCGCGCAGGGCATGGGCCAGCCGCGCCACGCGGGCACCGGTCTGCGCATAGGACTGGCGCCGCACGCCGTCCCCGGTGAACGTGACGACCTCGCTGTCGCCGTAGACCGTCGTGCCGTACCGCATCAGCGCGGTCACCGTCAGCGGCACGTCCATCATCGTGCTGAGCACGACCCACCTCCTTGTGAATCGCCCCGGCGCAGACCGGAGCGGTCCCGTGTCACCTGCTGGGATCGTGCCATGCCGCGGGCCGAAACGTCACCCTTGGAGCAGGTCCGCGTCGATCCTGAGCTTGGCGACCGCCCGGGACACCGTGCTCTTCACCGTACCCAGGCTGACGCCGAGCACTTGCGCGATCTCCGCCTCGCTCATGTCCTCGTAGTAGCGCAGCACGACGGCGGCGCGCATCCGCTGCGGCAGCCGCTCGATGGCCCGGCGCAGCGCGTCATGCACCTCGCTGTCCCCGGCGTGATCCCCGACCGGCCGGTCCGGGATCTCGTCGGTCGGGTACTCCTCCACCCGGCGCCGCCGCCACCAGGAGATGTGCGTGTTGACCATGGCGCGGCGGACGTAACCGTCCACCGCGCCGTGATCCTCGATCCGGTCCCACGCCTGGTAGGTCTTGGCCAGCGCCGCCTGCACCAGGTCCTCGGCGTCCGCCCGGTTGCGGGTGAGCAGGTACGCCATCCGCAGCAGCGCCGCGCTCCGGGTGGTGACGTACTCATGGAACGCCATCTCCGCCCGGGGCGACGCCGTGCGCACGGCGTCGCCACCGCTCCCCTGGCTCGCCTGACCCTCAGCCCCGGCGTGACCCGCCCGCGGTGTGACCCCGTCCCCCCGCGCACCAGCCACGACGAAATCGCCCCCGACACTCACACCCCAACGGTACCCAGCTAGCACCCTCTCCCCACGGTTCCCGCGGGCCGCCGGCGAGGCGGTGTTGGCCGAACCGCTTGACGCGGGGCCGTCCCGCCCCCATCGTCATGACCTGGGTTGTTCTGGCCTGGGAGGGGTTGATGGTTGTCCAACGTGGTGACTTAGAGTGCTGCGTTCGCCGCAGCGGGCCATGGGCCGCCGGGCGGCTGGCCCGCCGGGCGGTGCTGCGGGCCGCGCTGCACTCCCCGCCAGGCCGGCCGGTTCCTGGGCGCCCCGGCGGCACAGCCCAGGACGGCACAGCCCAGGACGGCACCCCCCCGCTGCCCGTCATGACCGGGACGGTGCTGGACGCCAGCCCGCAGATCCTGATCCTCTACGACGCCGACGGTGAGCACCGGCTGGTGCTGCCGCCGGCCACCGAGGTCTGGAGGGGCCGCCGGGCCGAGCCCACCGCCCTGGAGCCGGGCGACAGCGTGCTGGTCCGGCTGCTGCCCGGCCAGCGGAACGTGGCCGACCGGATCTGGGCCAACGCCGGCCGGGTGACCGGGGTGATCGTCCGCCGGGAAGCCGACGGCGTGCTGGTGGCTGAGGGCCGGACCGGACCGGACCAGGCGGTGCTGATTCCCGGCTGGGCGGCCGGGCGGCTGCAGGTCCGGTTCCCCCGGCTGGATCCCGGCTACCTGATCGACGTGATCGGCCTGCGCCGCCCCGGCTATCTGGAGGCCCTCCTCCCGGCCACCTCGCAGCCGGCCCACCGGGCCGGCGACCCGGCGGCCGCGGCCCCGGCCAGCCGGCACCTGGCCACGGGATCCATCAGCGGGTCAGCGACCTGGCATGAGCCGGCCAGCCCGGATGATGCGCCCGGCGTCAGGTATCCTGCCCTCGACCCGGGAATCCCCTGCCGCGAGCAGCCGCTAGCCGGGCCGTCGTGCCCGCCGCTGCCGTACCTGTCGGTCGGCAGCCTGCTGGGCATCCGCAACGAGTGCACCGGGCTGGCGCAGGTGCTGCCGGTATCCGGCTGCGCGCCGGCCGCCCGGCTGCTGCACGACCGGTGCGTGACCTGCGGCACCTCTCCCCGCGGCCGGGTCGCCGAGCTGCCGATGGCCAGCTTCGTGGCACTCGGCGGCGAACTGGAACGGGGCTGCTTCAACGCGACTATCTCGGTGGGTTCGCCGCCGGGTGGAGAGCCGTGATCACACCGGGCCTGGGCGGCACCGTGCTAGCCGACGTGCGCGACATGCAGCCGCCGTTCATCGCCGCGCTGCTCATCGCCGGCTCCGCCACCAAGGCCAGCCAGCTGATCCGCACCCGCTTGATCGCGCGGGGGGTTCCGGGGGGCCGCCCCCCCGGGCTAGCACTGCGCGGGCCGCTGGCCATGCTGATGTGCGCGGTGGAACTCAGCCTTGCCCTGGCGCTGCTTGTGACGGTGTTCCCCGTGAGCACCCATCCCGGCACGCCGCTGTTCGCGCCCCGGGCCGCGACCGGGGCGCGGGTCGCCGCGGCCGCGTTCTTCCTGGTGGCCGGTTCGGCCCTGATCGAGCTCCGGGGACGCCGCCCGGACCTGGGCTGCGGCTGCTTCGGCGACCTGAGCTTCCGGCCACCCGGGCTGCGGTCCATCGCCCGGGCCGCGGCGCTCACCGTGGCCGCGCTGATCTCGGTGAACACTCCCGCGCTGTACCTGCCGCCGCGCGGGCAGGGCGCGCTGCTCTTCCTCGGCCTGATCGCAGGCGAGGTGGCACTGCTCGTCGCACTCTCCCCGGAGGTGGGCGAGGCCCTGGTCCGGCTGGGTTACACCGACCCCTGCGAGCTGCGTGCCCTGCCCGCGGCGCGCACCCTGGCCGCACTGCACCGCAGCCGCCCGTGGCGGCGTTACCACGGCGGGATCACCACCGGGGAGCCGGCCGATGTGTGGCGCGAGCTGTGCTGGCGCTACCTGGCCTTCCCCTACCGGCAGCACGGGGGGGATACCGGGCCCGACGCCGACATCGTGTTCGCGGTGGAGGTCAAGCGGCGCCGCCCGGGGGTCCGGGCCGCGGTGGTGCCACGCGTCCCCGGCACCGCCGGCGGCGGCCAGCCGAGCGTGGTATCCGGTCCTCTACCGGAATCTAGCCTTAGCGCTAGAGAGCCTGATACGGCCGGAGAGACCGGGAACCGCAGGGTAGCCCGGCCCGGGGTCACACTGGCTGGGCGCGCAGGAACCGGCCGAAATGCGGCACCGTGAAGGCGATCAGGCCACGCTCGGAGCTGTAGATCAGCCCCTTCTTGATCAGGCCGTCCCGGGCCGGTGACACGCTGGACGGCTTGCGGCCCAGTTCCTCGGCGACCTGGGCGGTGGGCACCGGCTCGTCGCCGAGCTGGGCCATGGCGCGCATGTACTCGCGTTCCGCGGGGGTGGCGCGCTCGTAGCGGCTGCCGAAGAAGCCGACGGCCAGCTCCCCTTCGGCCTCCGGGCTGGCCACCCGGACATCCTTCGCGGTGACCGGGCTGGCCGCTGCGACATCCCAGGTGACCTTGCCGTACGCCTGGACGAAGTAGGGGTACCCGTCGGCCGCCTCATACAGGGCGTCCAGCGCGTCCTGCTCGAAGTCGGCGCCCTCCCGCTGCGCCGGCGCGAGGAGTGCCTGGTCCGCGGCGGCCCGCTCCAGGCGGTCGATCGAGGAGTACCGGAACAGCCGCTCGGAGTAGCTCTTGCTGGCGGACAGCACCGACGGCAGGTGCGGCAGGCCCGCGCCGACCACGATCAGCGGGCCGCCGGTCTGGGACAGCTCGTGGGTCGCGGCGCACAGCGCGGAGATATCCGGCGCCGGCACGTCCTGCATCTCGTCGATGAACAGCGCGATCCCGACGCTGAGGTCGGCGGCCACCGAGGCCGCGTCGGTGAGCAGCTCCATCAGGTCGATCTCCAGGTCACCGGAGTCGGCCCGGCCGCGCACGGCCGGCACGTCGATGCCCAGGTGCGGGGTGAAACTGCCTTTGGGCGCCTTCGGGTCGCGGGACGCGAACGCCTTGAGCACGCCGAGGAACTGATCGATCCGGTCCGGGGCGCGGTGCCGCGGGGCCAGCTCGCGGACCGCCATGTGCAGCGCTCCCGCCACCGGCCGGCGGATCGACTGGTCCGGGCGAGCCTCGATCTTCCCGGTGCCCCACAGCCGCTGCAGCGCCATGGAGCGGAACGAGTTCAGCAGTACGGTCTTGCCCACCCCGCGCAGCCCAGTGAGCACCATGCTGCGTTCCGGCCGGCCCCGCGCGATCCGCTCCAGCACCACCTCGAACTGGCTCAGCTCACGGTCCCGGCCGGCCAGTTCGGGCGGCCGCTGCCCGGCGCCCGGCGCGTATGGGTTGCGTACAGGGTCCACGGCCTAGCAGCCTATGGCCACCTCTAGCAGGAACCGTAGATTGACGTAGAAAGTCCTGCCGGCGTGTCGCACGACGTCGAGATCCGGGACAAGGTGCTCACCGCCCTGGACACCCGAAACTGTTCGCCCACCCAGAAGGTCACGCTGGCTGGCCCCGGCTTCTCCCGCGCCAGGGCCGCCCGGCCGCCTCCGCGCGACCCGGGCCAGGCCCCCGGCACCTTTGTGCGGTGACTTGTGACCCGTATACGGGTCACAAGTCACCGCACAGCGCCGCGACTCCCCTGCCACCGCATCACCAGTCACATCAGCACCGGGATAACCACCCCGGGAAGATCAAACCGCGAGTTGATCATCTGCGGGCTCTTAAGCCGCTGGAGATCAGCAGGTCTGCTTCCGTGTCGCGATGTGCCCTGATCAGCGGGCGGGATTGACGTAGGGACCCCGGCCCTTCACGGTGACGACGAGCCCTTGATCGCGCAGCGCCGCGATGGCTTTGCAGGCTGTGCCACGAGCCACGCCAAACTCCTGCTGAAGCTGGGACTCGCTGGGCACCGGCCGGTCTGGCAGCAGTTGCCCCGGCTCGATACGAGCCCGCAGGATGTCAGCCAGCTGCACGTAGACAGGCGTGGCACTTTGCGGATCGACCCTCTCCCGCGCAGGCACAACCGACGGCTAACCCGCACATGCTCATGGATCTCCGTCCCAGTATGGGTAAGAACGGGCATGGACGGGCATGAACAGGTTGGCTATGATGCCACCATGTATCCCCGTCCCCTCACCCCCCAAACCCAGCCCCTGGAGACCAGGCCTTAGGACCATTCGCGGACTCACTGGCGGAGCTGTGCGGGCAGTTCCCAGCCTTCCGGATCTGGCGCGAGATCATCGCAGACCGCATCCAGTAGGTCGCCCGCCGCCGCCAGCCAGGCACCTACCACCACACCGTGGTCACCGCAGACCGGCCTGGCTACGCTCCGCACTGTCCACCGGCCTGACCCGGCCGGCCGCCGCCCCGGACCATCCGGCAGTCGGCCATGACAGGCGCACTACGCGCCTCGTAGACAACGGTCATTGATGGCCGCCGACTCCAGAAGTCACCCCGGCGGCCGGCTGGCCTGCCCGCTCCGCAGGCCAGCCCCGGCCCCTCCGGCCCCCTCCCGGTCACCGTGCGGTCAGTGCAGCAGGCGCAGCGTGTTCACCGCGTCGTCCACGTAGTACAGGCCCGCTCCGTGCGGCGCCACCGCCAGGCCGAACAGTGCGCCCGCGCCCGCCGGGCTCCCGGACTTGTCGAGGAACCGGGTAGCGATCTGGGCCCCGCCCGGGGTCGTCTCCACGACCTTCCCGTTGCCCCCGTTGACCGTCAGCACGTGCCCGTTCGGCGCGACAGTCAGGCCCAGCGGCGTGCTGAGCGCCCCGCCCGCGGTGACGACCAGGCCCGTCCCGGCACTATTACTGCGGAACGGCGCGTGCCGGATGGCGGTGATCCGGTTCGGGATACTGTCCGCGACGTACAGGGTGCCGTTGGCGCCCAGGCCCACCCCGGTCGGGCCGACCACCAGGGCCGCCGGGTCGGTCCGCTCGGCGAAGCCGGACCCGATGGTGGTGACGCTGCGCACGGCGGGCGCCTGCTGCCCGTTCAGCGCCAGGGTGATCCGCAGCACGGTACCCCGGTGGACCGTCTTGCCCTTAGCCGCAACGGTTCCGTTGAGCACGTTGGTGACGAACAGCTCGGCGGTGTGCCCGAAGCTGAGCGAAGTCATGTCCCACGGGCCGTTGATGCCGTCACCGGCCAGGGTCTCCCGCACCTTGCCCTGGTTGTCCAGCACCAGCAAGCAGCCCGCCCGGGCCGTGGGCGACATCCCGTTGGTGGTGGGCAGGCTGCCGACCACGACCCAGCCGCCGGGCAGGATGGAGAGTGCCGTGGTGAGGCCGATGCCGCCCGGGCACGAGCCGGGCAGGCCCTTGGCGCTGATCCGGGCGAACGTGGTCACCGTCCCGCCGGGCGACACCTGGACGATGGTGGTCCCGGTGCCCTGCAGGTTCTTCTTGTTGTTGAAGTTGCTGATCAGCACGTTCCCGCGCTGCAGTGCCCCGGCGCTGTGCCGGACCACGGCGACCCCGTACGGGTTGACGTCGCCGTTCCCCGGCACGGTCGAGGCGACCGTTGAGATCTTGTGGAACCGGCCGATGAACGACCCTGGCGCTTGCGCCTGCGCCCCTGCGGCAGGCGCCAGCGCGAACGCGGTCGCCGCGGCCACGGCGACCGAGGCGGCCCCCGCGGCGGCACGGTTAATGACGGACATGTCCCGTTCCCCTTTCCCTGAATGCCATGAAGTCCCTCGCTGGGCGGCATGGTGCGGCCGGAGCGGGCCGGAATGTGCAGCGAACGCCCCGCTCCGCGTGCCGCACCCCTAATCACGGCCCGGCGCGGGGGAGGGTTCAGCCGGACAGGCGAACCTGGCGGCCGGGTTACTCCCATTCCAGGCGGCTGGGCGTGACCATCTCCACGACGCTGATCAGCTACCTGCTCATCTACCCGGCGCTGTGGAAGCTGCGCCGCAGCCACCCGGCCACACCGCGCCCGGTCCGGATGCCGGCCCACCGGGTCCTCACGGTGGCCCTCATGGTGCTGGTCGCCGTGGCGACTGTGCAGCTCATCGCGCCGGGGCTGGGCAGTTCCTGGTTCGGCAGCGACTTCATCCCCTCGGGGTGGACGTACGCCCAGCGGTTCAGCTACCTGTGGACCAAACTGATCCCGGGTGCTGGTCTTCGCCGGGATCGGGGTGCTGTTCTGGTGGCTGGGGCGCCGGACCCGGGCCGAGGCACCGAGGAGCCGTAGGAGGCGCCGGTCAGCCCGTAGGCGTGGCCGAGGGGGTGATGGTGCTCGGCGCCGGGCTCGCCGGGCTGGGCGTCACCGTGGGGGTCGGCGTCACGGTGATGCTGGGTGACGGTGCGGGGCTCGGCGACGTGGGTGTGGGGGTGGGCGTGGGCGTGGGCGACGTGGTCGTGGCGGACGGCGTCGGGCTGGGGCTGGCGGACGTGGTGGCCTGAGCCGGGCCGACCAGGTCGGGCGACTGCACGGGATGGTGGCTGGGCGCGAGCATGAGCACGAGCGCCGCAGCCACCACGCACGCCACGGCGATAGCCCCGCCGGTGGCCGCCCCGGCGGCGAACGCCCGGCGGTCCCGCCGGGCCTCGGTGCGGCGCCGCTCGCGCAGCCATTCGGGCAGCGCCGCCCGCTGCGCGGCCCAGCTGTTGACTGGCGCGGCGGCGAAGCCGAGAGTCGGGAAGACCAGCAGCCCGGCCAGCAGCGGACCGCTCAGCTGATACCACCGGGTGAGCGCGGCCGCGATACCCGCGGCCCCGAGCAGCGCCAGGCTGATCTCGGCCCAGTTGGCCCGCAGCGCCTCCCACCATCTGGCCTGCTCGCTGGTTTTCGGGGTGCGCAGGAACGCCGCCCTGCGGGCGAACAGGCCCAGCAGGGAAGCCCGCGCCACCACCAGCGAGGTGGATTGCCAGATGAAGAACGCGCCGAGCGCGTCGCGCCAGGACGCGCCGGTGCCCTGGCGCAGCAGCACCACCGCCCGGACCAGGCCCAGGATCACCAGCACCGGGATGGTGGCCAGCAGGAACGTGGTCAGCTTGCGGAACAGCTCGCCGCCGCCGAGGGCCAGGTTGGCCGCGCCGGCCAGCAGGAAGACGAAGAACACCAGGCCGAGCAGGTCGCCGTACCACTGCACCCCGCCGGCCAGGTAGGACCAGCGCTGCGCGGCGGTCAGGTGGTTGCGGCTGGTCTGGCGCCCGGGCAGCAGCGACCGCCAGTGCATCCGCAGGATCTGGATGCCGCCGAAGCACCACCGGTAGCGCTGGCCCTTGAGCGCTTCGAAGGTCAGCGGCATGATGCCGCGGCCGTAGGTGTGGTCCACGGCCAGCCCGTGCCAGCCGGCCCGGAGCAGCCGGAGCGAGATCTCGGCGTCCTCGGTGATGCACCACTCGTCCCAGCCGCCCAGCTCATCCAGCGCGACCCGGCGGATCAGCCCCATCGTGCCGGCGAAGATCGCGCCGTCGTGCTCGTTGCGGGCAGGCTGCGAAACGGCGAAGAAGTACTTATAGGAGTAGTACAGCCGCCGGTAGTAGCGGGCCTGCTGCCAGCCGCGATAGTCCTGGGGCGCCTGCACGAACCCGATCCACGGGTCGGTGAAAGCTGACGCGCAGTGCCGCAGGAACCCCGGCTCGATCTGGTAGTCGGAGTCCACCACGCCGATGAGTTCGGCCTTCGGGTCGGTCAGCTGGCGGAGCGCGTAGTTCAGTGCCCCGGACTTGTAGCCGGGCCAGTCGGTCAGGTGGGCGAACTTCACCCCGTGCCGCCCGCACCACTCCTGCACCGGCCGCCACAGCTTCTCGTCGTCGGTGTTGTCGTCGATGAGGATGACCTCATAGCGGGGGTAGTCCAGCCGCTGCAGCGCGCGCAGCGTGTCGATGACCATGCCGGCCGGCTCGTTGTGCGCGGGCACGTGCAGGCTGACCATCGGCAGGTCCCGCTCCGCCGCGGGCAGCACCAGCCCGGGGACGATCCGGCGGCGCCAGCGCTCGGTGCCCAGCGCGTCGCAGATCTCCCACAGGTACGCGCAGGACAGCAGCGCCGCCACCACCTCGAACAGCCACAGCAGCATGCCGCCGGCGGTGCTCGCCGTGCCCAGGTGACTGGTGAGGGTCCAGTCCAGCGCGAACGCCAGGTAGGTGACGAACAGCAGCACGCTGGTGGCCCAGCACAGGTGGGCCCGGGCCGTCCAGCGCCGGGTCACGGGCAGCCAGACGGCGCTGCCCACGGCCAGGCCAATGGCCCCGGCCACCAGGCGCGGGCGGGACACCCCGAGCAGCCAGAGGGCGCCCCCCACCGCCGCTGCCAGCAGGATGGTGCCGCCGACGGCCAGCAGGAGCCGGCGGATCTCCGGCCACGCCCCGGTGGTGCGGGACCGGGGCCGGGTGGGCAGGAACAGCAGGGCCGAGCCGATCGGCGCGGCCAGGATCGCTGCCAGCAGGAGTGCGGCCAGCATCGCTGCCCCTATCCGCCCGCGGCCACGTGGACCGCGAACATGGTGGTCGCCAGGCCTGCGCCGCCCTGCCACACTTCGAAGCCGGCCTCGACGCTGATCAGGTACCAGGAGGTGCGGATGGCGCCGCGGCGCACCGCGTCGGCCACCAGCGGCTGCAAGTCCAGGTGAACCGAGGTCGCGGGGGTGGTCAGCACGTAGGTGATGGCGTTCCACGTGGCCCGGCGGATCTGCCACACGTCGTAGCGGATTCCGCCGATGACCACGCCACTGGCCACCACGGCGCCGACCGGGTGGTTGGGGCCGTGCAGGGCGAGCCAGATCATCAGTTCGGCCCCGTCCGGCTGGCCGCTGCTGGCCGGGGCCTGGTTGAACCAGACGTCGTAAGCCGCGTTGTAGATGCTGCTGCCGCCGGGCTGGGTGGTCCTCCAGTTCGTGGTCACGGTGCCCGCACGGAGGCTGGACACCTGGATCGGGAAGCCGCTACCAGATGTGCAGGCACCCCAGTGGCAGCCCTTGTAGATGAACGGGTAGCCGCCCGGCGCGCCGTCGGTGGAGTTGGCGATCGAGGAGTGCGCCACCCTGAAGCCGGCGTTGCCGTCGGTGGTGATGCATTCAGCGGCGCGGGAGCCCCACTCGTTGTTCTCGATCCGGTAAGCGCCCCCGCTGACCGGCAGGACCTGAGTGTGGCACAGCGTCGTGGTGGTCGTGGTGGTCACCCCGGAGGAGCACGCGGCCGTCAGGATCCCGAGCACCAGCACGGCCGTGAGGGCACGGGCACACCTGCGCGGGGGCATGTCACCTCCCGGCCAACGTGGTGACTGAGGGACCTCAGCATCATCGCGGCGCTGACAGGGGGATTATGCAGGCTTATGGCCCTTCTCCGCGAGCAGTGGTCCCCGTCGCCGGCGGGCGGGGGCCCGGCGGCTACCGGGCGGGGCCGTGGCCGGGCTGGTTGAGCCGGGCCAGGTATTCGTTGTACGCGGCGAGGTGCTCGTCGTCGTCGATGGTGCCGCCGCCCGGGGAACGTTCAGCGGCCTGGGCCGGGACCGCAGCGGCCGTCATGGCCTCGCCTCCGGGGCTGGCGGGAGCGGACGTGGCCGGGACGGGCGTGGCTTCTGGGGTGGCCGGGGAGGCCGGGGAGGCCGGGGTGGAGGCGGGCGGCCGGACCAGGGTCTCGAAGCTCGCGGTGCGGACGGCTTCCAGCCAGCCGCCGCTGCTGCTGCGGGCGCCGATCCCGTCGGAGTGCGCCCACATCAGGAAGACCAGCATCATGAAGC
Organism: uncultured Actinomycetes bacterium; assembly: GCA_963829725.1. GTDB lineage: Bacteria > Actinomycetota > Actinomycetes > Streptosporangiales > Streptosporangiaceae > RYN-230. The sequence continues at coordinate 291,532 of CAWHJW010000015.1, forward strand.
CGAGCATGATCGCGTCGCCGCCGACCCACATGATCGCCCCGGCCCAGTGCACGTCCTGCAGCGGGCTGGGCGACCCGGGCGGCCGCTGCGTGGTCATCCCCTGGATCGGGGTGCTCTCGCTGCCGAGCACCAGTCCGGTGAACGTGTCCACCGGCATGATCAGTAGCAGGAGCATGAACCGCACCGGGTAGGAGATGCGCCACCGGATCGGCTCCTGGCCGACGATCGGCAGGAAGAACAGGTACCCGACCACGAGGTAAAGGGCGTGTTCGGCGTCGTGTACCGACTGATTGGTCAGGACCAGGGTCGTCAGCCCGGACAGGTGCGTGGCGACGATGGTCGCCGCGTAGGCCGCGAAGCCGAACGGGGGCCAGGTCAGGAAGGTGACCACCCGGGACCGGATGACCCGTTTCGTCCAGGTGTGCAGCGGGTTCCGGCTGGCGTGCAGCAGCAGCGTGACCGGCTGGCCCAGCACCAGCAGCGGCGGGGCGATCATGATTAGCATCAGGTGCTGGATCATGTGCACCCAGAAGAGCTCGTCGTAGGCGCCGATGCCGCTCTCGGTGGCCAGCACCACGACGAGCAGGCCGCCGAGGAAGAAGGCGGTCCGCCACCACGGCCAGGGCCGGGCCGGATGACGGCGCGCGACCCGCCACGCGCCCCACAGGTACAGGGCCGCGATAACGGCGACGATGGCCGTGACGACAGGCGCGAGCTCCCAGTGCGTGAGGGTCGCCTGCCAGCCGAACGGGGGCAGCATGGAACCTCCTCCTCGCTGGTGAGCCTACTCACTACGGCATGTAGGGGTAAGCCGCGGCCCGTCCCTTCCCCGCCCGGCGCGGCCCGCCCGCCCCGCCCACGCGGCCCCGGCCATGATCGTGGTGCATTGTGCGTCACGGGCGGTCTACAAAGCACCACGATCATGCTCAAGCCGTGAGGCCGCCCCGGCCTGCGGCCGCTATGGTGGTCCGCGGAGGGTTCGCCTAGTGGCCGATGGCGGCGGTCTTGAAAACCGCTATGGGGCGCGAGTCTCATCGTGGGTTCGAATCCCACACCCTCCGCCCAGCCAGCCGGCGTCCGGACTCCGGCGCTGAGTAACTTGACGCCTACATGCGCCCGTGACCTTCAACCGCGGCGATGAAACCATCCGGGTCAACGAGGCTCACGAGGAGCGAGGTCACCCGTTCCTTGACGAACGCGGTGCTAGGCGTGCGGCTGGTATAGCAAGGTGGCTCGATCGCGACTTCCACCATGCCCTCGGCGGAGCCGTTCACCAGCAACTGCCCCTTCCGGCGCATATGCACGCCAGTGGTGCTGTGGAGCTTTGCCGCTGACCGGCGAGCAGACTGCACAGATCTCCGCGGTATGTCCGGCTTGTAGCCGCCCATCCGGACCCGGATCTCGTCGGAGTCAACCTCCACGCCCGAGGAGCCCGGGCCTCTCCCGAGAAGGGCATCCATCCAGGCAATGATCTTGTCTATCCCGGTCCTGCTATAGCTGATCGCGAACCACTGCGGATCCGGGAGCAGGATCTCGCCCGCAGCGGCCTGGCGCTCCTTGACGACCTTGCGCCGGGCGGCAGCATAGGACTCGCCGGTCTCCGCCATACGCTTACGGGCGGCCGCCCTGATCTTGTCGTGCGACATCGTGCCTCAGTCCGGTGACGCTGTCCCGGCGCCTGGCCACTGTGAAGTGATCACGATGAAAGGGGAAAAGGAACCACGTGAGGGCTGCGCCGCTCTTGTCCTCACCACTACCACCAATGCCGGGCTGGCGTAGCTCGGATCAGGCAGACGTGGCTGCCAGCAGCAAGAATACACCGTGGCGGCATTGACCGCTGTGCTCTGCCATCATCGATATGTGACCAGCATCGACAGTCTCGCGCGAACCGCCTATGAGGCCCACCGCGGTGCCCATCCCGGAAGCCTCCCGTCCTGGGAAGAGACTCCCGAGCCTGAGCAGCGGGCATGGAAGGCCGCGGTGTCCGCCGTCGCCGGGCAGACCGGCGTGACCCTCACCGAGGGCGTTCCCACCCAGTCCCTGGTCATCCAGTCCGGGGACCAGCAGCACGCCTTCCACACCAACTTCACGGTCGGACGGCTCGGCACACTCACCATCACCGACGATTTCGCCTCGGGCCAACACGCCCGCTTCCGGATCGCCCACGGGCTCTGGTACGTCGAGGACCTCGGGTCAACCAACGGCACCTGGCTCAATGGACGCCGCATCCTCGCCGCCCAGCGGCTGAAGAAAGGCGACAAGATCAAGATCGGTCACGCCCTCATGACTGTCATCTCAACGTAGATACCGCGTTAGCCGCGGTTGTAGAAGACTCTGCTGCAACCAGGCCTTTAATCGCAGTGGCGCCGCCGGTGGCCGGGGGCATGATGAAAGCAGATCCGGCAGCTCACTGAAGTTTCGCAGTTGTGCGGCGGCGGCGTCCCAGGCCGCGAGCACGGCGTGGATTTGCCCGGGTGCGGGCTGACCTGGGTGGCTGCCGGGAAGCCGGGCGGCGATCAGGGTGCGGCGGAGCTTGGTGAGCATGTCCTCGAAGGCTGGCCCGGTCTTGGTGCGGTACCAGGGCTGTGCTGCGCGGCGGGCGTCGGCGCATGCCTGCCCGGGATAGCCGCGGCCGGCCCAGGCCCGGGCCCGGGACTTGGCCGTGCCTGGCCCGGCCGCGGTGTTCCTCCTCAAGCCAGTCATTGGGGCACTGGTCAGCTGAAGAGGCAGAGTTCCATGATCAGTGCTTCCACCGCGCCCTCGCGCTGTTCGGGGCTGCCGTACCGGACGGCCCTCCCCAGCTCGGCGCCGACGTGGAACTCATGTATGTACCGCAGCACCCCCCGGCGGCCGTGCCCAAGGGCAATGTCGTACCCGAGCAAGAGTGCCGCATGGCGCATCTCAGCCGGTGCCACCCGGTTGAGAACCGCACTGAGCATGTGCCATCGGCAGCGGCGAGCGTGCTCCGCCGTGACGGCCCAGTGATTACGCAGGCGTCCCCTCACGCCTTCGCGCATGACTAACATGCCGATCCTCTTTCGTCAGCGGGGTCTGGTCGCCCGGCCCGGCCAGGCTCCCCCCCAGCCGCGCCCCACTCTCTGACTAAGAGACGCCATGCCATCACTCTTGGTGTACATAGTTGCGGCATCAGATTGGTCTCGGCGGGTAGCCGCCGGGCAACGGGGGATCACTGCACCGCGCCGCGGACCGGGGTGGCGTTCAGCACCTCGCCGGTCCTGATCCGGGCCTGCCGGGCAGGCCTGCGCCGGCCAGCTGCCCGGCTCCAGGATCACCTGCTTACACCCGGCGGGTACTGCGCCGCTGGATCTCGTACATCATTTCACCCAAGATCAGCAACGGGTCACCCCACGGGGCATCCCGCAATCCCATCAGCCGCCGCCCCAGGCTCATGCCTGACGGCTCGAAGGTGTACTTCGGGAATACCCGGTGCGTGATACCTGGAACGGACCTGGTCGGCGGCCCTGCGGCGCCGTCGCGTATCCAGCGGGCCAGGCCGCCGAAGAGATCCACCTTGGCCGGGATCGTGGCATCGGAGCAGCCCCAACTGCGGGGATTGAAGTCAACGAACCGGAACTCGCCATCCTCGTCAAGCACAAAGTCAAAGGAGGCCACCCCGGTATATTCCAGGTTCTTGCACACGGTCTCAGCGGCTCGCTGCAGCGCGGAGAGGTGGGGTTCCGCCGCCGATTGTACGACGAAGGAAAATCCGGTCAGAGGCGGCCAGACGACGGTCTTCTCGCCGGCATAGAAATGTACCGCCTCGCCGTGAATGAACAGCGCGCCGGCCAGGTAGGTCGGTCCCACGTAGAAACGCTGGGCTGATACGGACAGGCCCTCGGCGGAGAACTTCTCGAACGAGCGGCTGACCTCGTCGGCCGTCCGGCACAGGACAACCCCGGTGCTGCCTATCGACCGGCTCGCCTTGACCACGAGCGGCAGGCCAGTGGCTACCGCCGCCCGGCAGTCGCCGGAATTGTTGAGCGGCATCGCGGTGGGGACGGAGACGCCCCAGGCCGCTGCCTCCTCCAGGAGGAGGGCACGGTCCAGGAGCAGTGGCCGCACGGCAGGGGGCACGCTGGGCAGGCACAGTTCCTGGATGTGGCCGGGCTGGTCCCATATCCAGTAGAGAGCGTCCTCCGTGCACGGGATGATGCAGGCCGGGCGGATCCTGTCGACCATGGCCGCCAGCGAACCGGATGGGCCGGCCCCCAGCGGTTCCTCGAGGTAGGACCGGTATGGGGAGGCGAAACGGAGATAGCCTGGCCGCCGGAGGAACGGCGTGAAGGCATGGACATTCAGCCCTTGCTTCGCAATCTGGTATCCGAAGAATTCGGCACTGCCCCAGGTTGTATCGATCAGGATGACGTCCGGCTTACCGCCGTCGCCCCTGCCACGTCCGAAGCTCACCCATGCCTCCCCTGATTTCCCGCTGGTGCGGGCCCGTCCGCACCGGCTTTGGCCTAAGCGACTACCGATTCACCTACGGCTTCCCTCGCTGCTACCACGTCCGCACCAGCGTCGGGCTGCTAATTCCCGCGGCGGCGCGAATGACGGCGCTCAGCGAGGATCGTCCGGAGCACGCGCAGGCCGTCGCCGAATGAGCTCAGGTTCCTGACGCCACGCACTCGCGGGTTCCCGATGCTGGGTACCTCGGAAACCACGAGGCCAGCCTTGGCTACGCGGATATTGACCAGGGCCTCTACTTCAAAGCCATCGCCCCACAGCCGGCCGTCACCGCCAGGACCAGACTCAGAAACCGGATCGAGGCTGATCACCGGTATGACATGCCGCCAGAAGGCGTTGTAACCGTAGCAAAGGTCCGTGTACCTGGTGCCATAAACCATGTTCACGCTCGCGACCAGGACGCGATTCCCGAGCCTGCGGAAGCGCGTGATGTCGCTGCCACCACCCCGGGCGAACCGGCTGCCCTTCGCGAAATCCGCACCGTCGGTAAGCGCCTGGACGAAGCGCGGGATCTCACCGGGATCCGCCGAGCCATCTGCGTCCACCATGGCGATGATGTCCCCTGTCGCCGCGGCGAAGCCACAGGCGAGCGCGTTCCCCTTGCCCGTCCGGGTCTGCATCACGATGCGGACGCCGGGCCACGACTGCTGCGCCACCGGCACCGTGTCGTCCACCGAGTGACCGTCGACGACGATCACTTCATGAACATCTGGCGGCATCGTGGCGAAGACGTGCGGCAGGTTGCGGGCTTCGTTCCGTGTCGGGATGACAACGGACACTCGCGGCCCAGCCGCCTCGGAACCGGAATGAACCGTCATAGTTCCCTCCTCCGGGGGCGGGCTGGATGGTGCTCCGGATCACGTTCCGGGAGCGGGAAGGCCGCGATAGCGGGCACCTCTGTATTCCTTCTAGGAAGACGCACATGGTGACATGTCGGTTGACGCCAGATGTCGATAACTGTTAGCCCTCATAGCAGGACATATCGTGACGGGCACCGGTGCGGCCCCGCGATAGCCACGCCCTGACACGAGGCTGGCCCGGGATGCCGCCCGTGAGGGCCAGCCGCCGCAACGGCCGCCGGGCACACGCGAGGCTGCCGGGCCCACGCACACGTCCTGGCCCGGCGGGAACGGCACGTGGCCTGGCAGCCCCGGGCGCGGGCGCGCCTAGCCGACCGCCCGGCGAACGGCCTCGGCCACCCTGACCTGCTGCTCCTCGGTGATCTGCGGGTACAGCGGCAGCGACAGCAGCTGCCCGGCGGCCGCTTCGGCGACCGGGAAGTCCCCGGGACCGTAGCCGAGATGCCGGAACGCCGGCTGCAGGTGAACGGGTACCGGGTAGTGGATAGCGGCCTGGATCCGCTCATCCTGCAGGCGCTGGAGCACCTGGTCCCGGCGCGGGACCCTGATCACGTACAGGTGCCAGACGTGCTCATTGCCCGGAGCGGTCCTGGGCAGGATCACCTCGGGCACGCCCGCGAGCAACTCTGAATACCGGGCCGCCGCCCGCTGCCTCGCCTGGTTGCCAGCCGCCAGCCTGCGGAGCTTGGCCCGCAGCACCACGGCCTGGAAGGCGTCGAGGCGGGAATTGAAACCGAAGGTGAGGTGCTCGTAACGCCGCTCTGTCCCGTGATCGCCGAGGAGCCGCACTTGCCGGGCATGCTCTGCCGAGTCGGTCAGTACCGCGCCCGCGTCGCCATAGGCGCCGAGATTCTTGCCGGGGTAGAAGCTCACGCCGGCCAGCAGGCCCAACGAGCCGGGCGGGCGGCCGTCCTGGGTCGCGCCGTGGGCCTGCGCCGCATCTTCGACAATCACGGCCCCGCGCCGGGCCGCGATCTCCGCGCTGGCGGCCATCGGCGCCATCTGGCCGAAAAGGTGCACCGGGAGCACGGCTCGCGTCTGCGGGGTGAACGCCGCCTCCAGGGCGCGCGGATCGAGGAGCAGGTGCTGCGGGTCCACGTCGGCGAACACGGGCCGGGCCCCCGCGCGGACAACCGCCTCCGCGGTGGCTACGAACGTGTTCGCCGGGATGATGACCTCGCCGTCGGCCGGTACCCCGGCCGCGCGCACCGCCAACTCGACCGCATCGGTGCCGTTCCCCACGCCGATGCAGTGGGCGACGCCGGTGAAGGCGGCGTACTCGCGCTCGAAGGCTTCCACCACCGGGCCCTTGACGAAGGCCGTGTTCGCCATGACGTCCTCGAGCCCGGCCTGGATCTCGGCCGCCACCTCAGCGTGCGCGGCGCGCAGATCGACGAGCGGTATCGTCGTGGCGGTTCCGGCCTGACTGCTCACACCGTCTCCCTCTATGTGGTGACGCCGGGTTGATCCGTCGCGCGTCCGGGGCCAGATACTACTGGGCCCGGGCGGCACCAGGGCAAATGGGGAGAAGGCTCACACATGGCGAACGGCGGCCAGATAAGGTGAAACAGGGTCCGTGGACGGCCGGCCAGGGGCGGACGGCCGGTCAGGGACGTGCGGACGGTGACGGAGAGGCAGCTGTGCAGGACTCCAGGGTGCAGGACGTCCGAGTGCAGCCCTCCGCGGACGTGGACGAGCGGGCCGAGCTGGGCGCGGGAACGAACGTGTGGCACCTGGCGCAAATCCGCGAAGGGGCCCGGCTCGGGCGCAGCTGCATCATCGGCAGAGGCGCATACGTCGGCCCGGGCGTGGTCCTCGGGGACAACGTCAAGCTGCAGAACTATGCCCTGGTCTATGAGCCGGCCAGGCTGGAGGACGCCGTCTTCATCGGCCCGGCCGCGGTGCTGACGAACGATACGTATCCCCGGTCGGTCGGCGTGACGGGCGAGCTGAAGCGGCCCGCGGACTGGGATGCGCGTGGCGTCGTGGTCCGTGAGGGTGCATCCGTCGGCGCCCGGGCGGTGATCATCGCCGGAGTCGAGATCGGCCGCTGGGCCCTCATCGCCGCCGGCGCCGTAGTGACGCGGAACGTCCCCGATTTCGGGCTCTACGCCGGCGTGCCGGCGAGAAGGATCGGATGGGTGGGCCGGGCCGGCGTCACCCTGCGGCCAGACGGGGAGTCACGCTGGCGGTGCCCGGAAACCGGTGAGCTGTTCGCCGAGTCTGACGGCCAGCTGAACATAGCCGGGTAATCCGGACACACAGCGTGGTCCCCGGCTCACCGAACACACACGAGGGCGGCGAAAACACCATAAGAGAATTGTCTTCTTGTAATATCTTGTCCCGAACTGCGCGTCTAGTAGACGGTAGGACGCCCGCGAGGCGCGCCCCCTGGGAGCTCTCGCATTGCGCTGACTGCGCTGAAGGTCAGCTTGCCACCCGCCTGCGGGCCCGGCGGCAAGGAGAAGAGGCAAGCGGAGACTCGCTCGCCCGCAGCCTTCGGATGACCAAGATCATCCCCTCATGGCTGCCGGCGCCGGGCTGGAGGAAATGAATGAGTGTAGGGCGCGACGTCAGCACAACAGGGGCACCGATCGGCATCGCGGTGGTGGGCGCCGGCTACTGGGGCCCGAACCTGGTGCGGAACTTTGCCAGCGCACCGCAGTACCGGCTCACCTGGCTGTGCGACATCGACAAATCCCGCGCGGTCCAGGTGCTCGGACCGTACTCGACCGTGGGCGCGACCGATGACCTGGAGGCCGTGCTGGCCGACGAGCGGGTCGATGCCGTCGCCATCGCTACCCCGGCCGGGACTCACCTGGACATCGCGCTCGCTGCCATGCGCGCGGGCAAGCACGTGCTGATCGAGAAACCACTGGCCGCCACCTACGCCGACGGGCTCCGCCTGGTCGAGGAGGCGGACCGCGCTGGCCTGGTGCTGATGTGCGATCACACCTTCTGCTACACCCCGGCCGTGGCCAAGATCCGGGAACTGGTGCACTCGGGGGAGATCGGGGACCTGCACTTCTTCGACTCGGTGCGGATCAATCTGGGCCTGGTCCAGCCGGACATCGATGTGCTGTGGGATCTGGCTCCGCATGACATTTCCATTCTGGAGTCGATCCTTCCGCCCGGGGTCGAGCCGTTGTCGGTCGCGGCGCACGCAGCCGACCCGATCGGCACCGGGCGAGCCTGCGTCGCGTTCGTGACGCTGCCGCTGACCGGGGGGGCGATCGCCCATTGCCACTTGAACTGGCTGTCACCCACGAAGGTCCGGACCACCATGATCGGGGGCTCCAAGCGGGCGCTCATCTGGGATGACCTCAACCCGCTGCAGCGGGTCACCGTGTATGACCGGGGCGTCGACCTGGTGCCTGCCCAGGACGCCCGGGCCGAGGAGCGCCAGAGGGCGTTCGTGTCCTACCGCACCGGCGACCTGGTGTCCCCCGCGCTTACCGACCGTGAGGCCCTGGCCAGCATGGTAGAAGAGTTCGCCGACTGCATCCGGGCCGGCCTGCCGTCGCTCACTGACGGGCGCTCCGGCCTCCGTGTCCTGGACATCCTCGAGGCGGCGTCGCGCAGCATGGAACTGCACGGCGCCCCCGTGCCGCTGCGCGGGGCGCAGCCGGGCCGGCCATCCGCGGCCCGCGAGCTCGTCAGTAAGGAAGGCGCGATATGAGCCGGGTCGACGTCGTCATCCCGTGTTACAACTACGGCCGGTTCCTGGCGGATTGTGTCAGCGGTGCCCTCGATGACCAGCCGGGCGTGGACGTCCGGGTGCTGATCGTCGATGACGCGTCACAGGATGACAGCGCGGAGGTCGCACGCAAGCTGGCGGCTGGTGACGACCGGATCGAGGTCAGGGTGCACGCCATCAACCAGGGCCACATTGCAACGTTCAACGAAGGCGTGATCGACTGGGCGGACGGCGACTACCTGGTGCTGATATCGGCGGATGACAAGCTCACCCCCGGGGCGCTGCGCCGGGCTGCTGACCTGATGGATGCGCACCCCGAGGTCGGCTTCGTGTACGGAGATGTGATCAGGTTCCGCGACGGCCAGGATCTGCCGCCGGCCCGGACGGAACTCCGCGGACAGACCATCTGGCCCGGCCACTGGTGGGTGGAGCAGCGCTTCCAGGAGGCGCATACCGTCGTCTTCTCCCCGGAGGTCGTGGTCCGGACAACGGTCCAGCATCAGGTGGGCGGCTACAACCCGGACCTCTACCACACCTCCGACGTCGAGATGTGGATGCGGCTGGCCTCGTGCGCCGATGTGGGCTTCGTCCATGCGGACCAGGCCTACAAGCGGATGCACGACGGCATGATGTCGAACGAGAACGACGACCTGATGCACCTCCGGCAGCGGCGGGCCGCCTATGAGTCGGTCGTGAAGACCTATGGCGACGTGCTGCCCAACTCGGCCGGGCTTTCGGAGATGGTTCACCGCGAGCTGGCGAAGGAGGCCCTGTGGGACGCCGCTCGCGCGTACGACCGCCGGAAGACGAATACGGTGCCGGTGGAGAAGCTGGAGGCGTTCGCGTTTGACTGCTGGCCCGGTGCGGCCAGCCTGGGCACCTACCGGAGCCTGCAATGGCGTCGCCGCGTCGGGCCCGCTATCGCGCCGTACCTCCAGCCCCTCGTCTGGCCGCGCCTGCTGGCGCGCCGGGTGCTTGGTCTCGCGCGCCAGGTGAAAGACAAGCGGTCGTAGCGCCTGGTGGAACCGCGTGGTATCTGACTCACCCGCTAACGAGATGACTCATCGAGGGGACACCACAGTGATAGAGGGACAGCGCTGCCTGGTCACCGGAGGAGCCGGCACGATCGGATCCACGATCGTCGACCAGCTAGTCACGGCGGGCGCGGGCGAGATCATCGTGCTAGACAACCTCGTCCGCGGCCGCCGGGAGAACCTGGCCGGGGCGCTGGGCAGCGGCCGGGTCCGCCTGGAAGAAGGGGACATCCGCGACCGGGACCTGGTGCGGCGGCTGATGAGCGGGGTGGACCTGGTATTCCACCAGGCCGCCATCCGCATCACGCAGTGCGCGTCCGAGCCGCGGCTGGCCCTGGAGGTGCTGGTGGATGGCACCTTCGAGGTGGTCGAGGCGGCCGCCGACGCTGGCGTCCGCAAGGTCGTCGCCGCCTCCTCGGCCTCCGTCTACGGGCTGGCCGACCACTTCCCCACCACGGAGCGGCAGCACCCGTACGACAACGACACCCTGTACGGGGCGGCCAAGACGTTCAACGAGGGGCTGCTGCGCAGCTTCCACGCCATGCGCGGGCTGGACTACGTGGCGTTGCGCTACTTCAACGTCTACGGGCCGAGGATGGACATCCACGGCCTGTACACCGAGGTGCTGATCCGGTGGATGGAGCGGATCGAGGCTGGACAGCCGCCGCTCATCCTCGGTGATGGCCAGCAGACAATGGACTTCGTCTACACCGAGGACATCGCCCGGGCCAACCTGCTGGCCGCCGCCAGCGACGCCACCGACCAGGTCTTCAACATCGCCAGCAGCACCGAGACCAGCCTGATCGGACTGGCCCAGGCGCTGCAGCGGGCCATGGGCAGCGACCTGGACCTGGAATTCGGCCCGCCGCGGGGGGTGAACGGGGTTACCCGGCGCCTGGCCGATACGTCCGCCGCGGCGCGGGTGCTCGGCTGGAAAGCCGAGATAGACCTGGACGAGGGGCTCTCCCGCCTCGTTGCGTGGTGGCGGGGGCAGCGATGATCCCAGTGATCCGCCCGCTGCTGGGAGCCGAGGAGGCGGCCGCCGCAGCGGAGGCCATCAGCTCCGGCTGGATCGCCCAGGGCCCACGCGTGGCGGAGTTCGAGGCCGCCTTCGCCAAGACCTTTGACGCGGGGCAGGCCGTGGCCGTCTCTTCCTGCACCACGGGCCTGCACCTGGCCATGATCGTGGCCGGGGTATCAGCCGGCGACGAGGTCGTCGTCCCCTCGATGTCCTTTATCGCCACCGCGAACGCGGCCCGCTATGTTGGCGCGAAGGCCGTCTTCGCCGACGTTGACCCGGCGACGCTGAACCTCACCCCCAGCACTGTCGAGCCGCTGCTGACCGACCGCACGCGGGCGGTGATCCTGGTGGACCAGGCAGGCGTACCCGCGGACCTCGATGCGATGCGGGTGCTCTGTGATCCCCGTGGCATCACGGTGGTCGAAGACGCCGCCTGCGCTGCGGGGGCCACCTACCACGGCCGGCCGGCTGGCCAGGAGCCGACCTCGCGACGTTCTCCTTCCATCCCCGCAAGCTGCTCACCACCGGGGAGGGAGGCATGATCACGACTCCCGATCCGGACGTGGCGACCAGGCTCCGCCGCCTGCGTGAGCATGGGATGAATGTGAGCGCGGCGACCAGGCACGCCGGCCAGCAGCCGGTGATCGAGCACTACCTGGAACTCGGTTACAACTACCGGATGACCGACGTGCAGGCGGCGATCGGCCTCGTGCAGCTGGGCCGGCTGGATGAGATCATCACCCGCCGCCGCCAGCTCGCGCACCGGTACCAGCGGCTGCTGAGCCTTATCCCGGGCCTGACGACGATCACCGACCCCGGGTGCGGGACCACCAACTTCCAGTCTTTCTGGGTGGCGTTGCCCGAGGACTTCCCGGTGACCAGGAACGACCTGCTACAGCGGCTGGCCGAGGCCGGCGTCTCCGCCCGCCGCGGGATCATGGCCGCGCACCTGGAGCCAGCCTATGCGGACGAGGAAAGCTCCGTGAGCCTGCCGGTGACCGAGCGGCTTTCCGCCACCAGCCTTATCCTCCCGCTGTTCCATCAGCTCACTCAGGAGGAGCAGGACCAGGTGACAGCCGTCATCTTTGACGCGGCAGGCTTGCCCTTCACGCCGGGACAGCAGCCGCTGGCCGCGTCGCTCGCCTGAGCGCAGCGCGGCCAGCCCGCCCGTGGCGCTGGGCGGTGCCCTGCGACACCTGCTGGGGCTGGGCTCAGTGCCACTCTTCCCAGTTGTCGTAGGCACCGGCCAGCGCCGCGCGGAACAGCATGGGCCGGTCGATCCGGCCGATGAAGGTGCGCGGGATGGTGCCCTCGGGGCGGGTGTTGACGCTCTGCGCGTAAACCGTGGCGTAGCCTGCTTCGGCGGCTGCCACCGAGGCCCCGGGGGTCCAGTTAGCGGACTGGCCCAGCGGGATAGCGAACCCGCCGGTCTCGATGTCCGCCATCCGCCGCAGGTCCTCGCGGGAGACCTCGAGCTGGCGGCGCACTTCGCCGGGCTCCAGCCGCCCGAAGTCGGGGTGAGTGACCGAATGGCTGGCTACGGTCATCCCGCCCTCTTGCAGGGCACGTACGCCCCGCCAGTCCAGCACGAGCGGCCGGTAGCTGTCGGGGACCGCGCCGCCCGCCCAGCCGGTGACCACGAACGCCGTAGCCGGGATGCCGTGATGGCGCAGCACGGGCAGGGCGTTGGCCAGTACGGTGGCCAACCCGTCATCGAAGGTCAGCGCGAGCTGGGGCTTGCCCGGCTCGGCGATCACCTCGGCCGGGGTGGCGAAGCTCCAGCCGTCGTCCACGGCGATCTGCAGGTGACGCTCAAAGTCGCGCGGACTGACATCGTTGAGACCCCATTGCGGGGTACCTACCGAGTGGTAGGCGAGGATCCGGCCACGGACCGGGGCCTGGCCCCCCGTTATCCGCTGGCGGGCGGCCAGCCCCCAGCGCTCCGCGCACAGCCGACCCCAGACGGCACCCTGGTACGCCACGCGGCGCGGGTGGTACTTACCGAGGGTGCGCCGCAGCGAGGCGACCTCCATGACTACGCGGATGCCTGCCCGGCACGACCGTGCCGGGCAGGCATCCGCCAGGAGAAGCCGTGAATGTCCGCGTTACGCCACCGACTCATCGAGGGCCTCATCGGTCACCGGCGCGAGCGCAGCGAACTGCCGGCCCGGGGCCGCTTCCACGGCCTGCTCCTGCTGCTGAGCCTGCTCGTTGCGCGCCCGGAAGCTGCGGGAGTGGCGGCGCTCAGCCAGGATGGTGCGGAAGACGCGCAGGCCGTCGTGGAACGCGTTCAGGTTGCTCACCCCGTGGATCCGGGGGCTCTCGAAGCTGGGCACCTCCGCGATCCGCAGGCCGGCCTTGGCCACCCGGATATTGACCAGCGTCTCAACCTCAAAACCGTCACCCCAGAGGCGGCCATCAGGGCCGGGACCGCAGGGGGAAATCGGGTCCAAGCCAATTACCGGGACCACATGCCGCCAAAACGCGTTGTAGCCGTAACAAAGGTCGGTGTACTTGGTCTTGTAGACGAAGTTGACGGCTGCGATGAGGACCCGGTTGCCCAGCAGGCGGAACCGGGTGATGTCGCTGCTCCCCCCGCCCTTGGCAAACCGGCTCCCCTTGGCGAAGTCAGCCCCGTCGAACGAGCGCCTTGACGAACTGCGGGATCTCGGCCGGGTCGGCTGAGCCATCCGCATCGACCATGGCGATGATGTCACCGGTCGCGACGGCGAACCCGCAGGCCAGGGCATTCCCCTTGCCCAGGCGGGTCTGCATCACAATGCGCACGTCCGGCCACAGCCCCTTGGCCACGGCCACCGTGTCGTCCACCGAGTGACCATCGACCACGATCACCTCGTGCACCTGCTCCGGCACGCCCGCGAAGACATGCGGCAGGTTACGGGCTTCGTTCAGTGTCGGGATGACTACCGAGACGCGCGGCCAGGACATGTCATCTGGGTGAACCGTCATAAGTAGGGCCTTCCAAGACTCATCATCGCCCTGCCTGACAGTTCAGGACGAAGGGGAGATCAGCGGACGTAAGTGCTTACGTAGGGAAGACGCGCGTCCGGATGAGTTGGTTGACAGGCTGATATGAATAACTATAAGTAATCATTTCGTACGGAACGCACACACCCGGCCGCTGAAGCTAAGGCCAGCATCGCTGGCGGCCGACGGCGCCCCGGCCTGCTCAGCGCCGGACCCCGGTGACGAAAGCTCCACAGGACAGCCGCTGCAGCCCGGGACGGTAACCGAGCGCCTCCATCAGCGGGACCGCCTCATCGTAGTGATCTTGCATCTCGATCTTGAGGCAGCGGACGTCCCTGGTCCAGTCCCGTGCCTGAGCATCTCATACCAGGCGGACTCGATATTGACCAGCAGATAGTCGATGGGGGCCGGGCCGGCGAAGTCGCTGAGCAGGCGCGCCGCATCGATGGCGCCCATCCGCACAGTGCCGGGAGCCGTGCCGCCGGAAGGCGGCTGCGACGTGAGGATCCGCCCCCAGGCGTCACATTCCCAGTCCAGGGTGAGGACCTCGTCGCGATGCCACCCCGCCGCCTCCCGCAGGCTGCAGCGGCCGGCAAGATGGGCCAGATTGCGCCGGGCCAGCACGGCGTTGTCATGATCGGGCCCCACGCCCAGCAGCCGGGCCTGCGGATAGCACCCGGCCCGGTGCCCCAGGAGCAGGCCGGTGTTCGCCCCGAACACCGCGATGTGACCGACCTGCCCGGTCAGGTCGGTCGGCGGGAGGTGATGAAGCTGGCAGACGAACTCGCTCGGTCCCGGAGCGCAGGCAAAGTGAGCATAGGGAACCGGGGTGAGCGGGCCGCCGGCATACACATAACTTCGCGCGTAACTCTGGTTTCGGTGGGGCCGGACTCTCAAATCACTCTGAGGTGATTTGCCCGCCTTCGAGATCCTGGTGGTTAATTCCTGGTCATGCGGCGAGGCCGAGTTCGAGGCGTGCCAGGTGGCTGGTTCGCTGCCGGTCCAGGGGTGTGCCGTTCCAGAATGCCTCCAGCCTGAGCAGGTTGAGCGCGGTGGCCATGTACGCGTGGTCGAGGCGGGTTTTCAGCAGGCCGCGGTAGCGGGTGCGCCGGGCGCCGTGGCTGGCGGCCTGGTGCATGGTGCCTTCAACGCCGGCCCGGCGGGCGTAATCCGCCTGGAACGGGATGGTCTTCTCCGCGGCGCGGGCGGCGGCCTGGGCGCAGGCCAGGTCGCGGGGCAGCACGGTGAGCTGCCGCCGGTTCTTGCTCACTGGTGGTGCACAGGCTGCGAGCCGGGCAGGGGCCGCAGTCGCTGGCGGAGAAGGTGGCCACGATGGCGTCCTTGCCGCGCTGGGTGCACGGCGTCCAGGACGCTGACGTCTTTCCTTGCGGGCAGGTGACGGTGCGCGCGTCGTAGTCAACGGTGAAGCCGGCGCGTGCGTAGCCGTGCCCGGCCCGGGCCTGGGCGGAGGTGCCGGCGAGTAGCGGCCCGATCAGGGCTATGCCCCAGGTCGTCAGCGCCGAGACCACGACCGCGGCGCTGAGGTAGCCGGAATCGGGGTAATGCCGTCCGGGAGTCAGGTTCCTGGCGGCCAGGTCGTCGTGGATGGCACCGGTCATCTGGTTGTCGGTCACGGTGGCATCGGTGGTGGCCACGTTGGTGATCAGGTTCGGGAACACGGCCTGCGCGCAGCCCTTGTCATGCTCCCAGCCGCCTGCGCGGGACCTGCCTGGTTCGTCACCGCCGCCGGCGGCGGGCCGGGATGCCGGCCTTTCCGGGCAGCAGTTGCAGGGCGGGGGATCGTCGCAGGTCTCGGTGACGTGCAGCTTGTAGCCCAGCCAGAACTCCTCGCGCTTGACGCCCTGCCGTGCGTCGGTGTCATACGGGGAGGCGATCCGGATATGGCCGGGCGGGAGACCGCCGCCCTCAGGCTCCTTCTCCCGCCGCTTGATCACCTCCTTGCCGCCGGTGATGGTCCGCGTGTAGTTCTGCACCAGCACCCGGCGCAGCACGTCGATCGCCGGGATCTCGCGCAGCCAGGCCGGCGCGGAACTGCCGCAGGCCGCTTCCAGCAGCGTGTACCCGTCGCGGGCATAGGCGATCGCCAGCTCATCGCGCTTAGCCTGGGACGCCGGCGGGCGCCAGGACGTCATCGGGGTGCCGTAGCGGCGGGCGAAATCGGGCACGCAGATCCGCTGGGCCAGCCAGTCCGGGTGCGCGGCGGCCAGCGCCTCCAGCGCGGCCCGGACGCTTTCCCCCGCGAGCTCGAGCCGGTTCAGCGCCGCCACCGCGGCGATGACGTGGGTGGAGTCGGTGCGCTGCTTGCCGCCCGCCTTGATCAGGCCCTCAGCCGCCAGGCGTTCCAGCAGCGCGTCCAGTACCACCTGCTCCAGGCCCGCCTCCGCGACCTTGGCCCGGCACTCGGGCAGCACCGAATGGTCAAACCCCGGATCCCCGGCGGGCAGGCCCAGCAGGTATTTCCAGTCCAGCCGCATCCGGACCGCATCAGCTGCCTGCCGGTCGGTCAGCTTTCCCGCCCGCTGCAGCACCGTCACCAGCGCCAGCCGCGACGGGGACCAGCCAGGCTTGCCCCGCATCCCGAACGCGGCAGCGAACGCCTCATCATCTAGCCACTGGCCCAGCCGGTCCCGGATCAGCACCGCCAGCGGGCGCGCCGTCTTCCTGGCCCCGTACATCGCCCCGATCGCCGCCGCGACCTGCGGATCGGGCTCTGGCCAGGGGGCAGGATGCAGTGACATGACATACCCGATTCTGCGGCCGGGACGAGGGGGAAGGAACGACCGCAGGCAAGATCATGGCCAAGATCACAGCCCGAGCCGAGCACGCGGGCCGACGCGTCGCGAATTAACCACCAGGATCCTTCGAGCTACGTCAGCGCCGCCTACGCGCGATCCGGCCGCCCAGACCGGTGACGGCCGCCAGAGCTGTTACCCGGGCGGGAGGGCGCCGGGCTGGGCGGGCCGTCCCCGTCGCCGTCGCCTCGCGGCCCGCGCCGTCCGTCCGGCGGCCCGCCGGGAGCCCCGGAGGACTGCGGACGCCCGGGGCCGTCCTCCGGAAACTCCGGCGGACGGGGCGGGCGGGCCGGCTTGTCATCCGAAGTCTCCGGCGGGCGCGGCGGATCGCCGCGCCTGTTCACTGGGCTGTCGGTACCGTACGGCTGCTCCGCCCGCCCACCGGGCCAGCCCGCTGCCGCGGGCCAATCGTCCGCCTCACGCGGCCGTCGCGGCCGCTCTTCGGGGCGGTCCGGCGCACCGGGCCGCCCGGCCCCAGCCCCCCCATCAGCCGCCCCGCGCGGATCTTCGCCACGCGGCCGCCCGCTCTCGCTACCCGGAATCCCGGAGCGCCCGGCCGGCCCACCGGGCCACCGCGATGAACCATCTGGCCGGCCCGGACGCGCCGGCGGAGCGGACGGACCGGCCGGACCACTGCCTAGCCCAAGCCGCGCGGCCCGTTCGGCCCGGGCGTCCCGGATGGACCGGGCGGGCAGGGCGTCGTCCTCCGGGTGGAAGGCCGCTCCGGCCGGCACCGCCGCGCAGGCTGGCCTGGCACCGCCGGCGGGCCCGCTGGCACCGCCGGCGGGCCCGCTGGCACGGCCGGCGGCCCCGCTGGCCCCGCCGCAGCGGGGCCCGGCGGCATGGCCGCCGGGGGCCCTCCCGCGGCCGTCTGGAACACTGGCCACGCCGACGAAATCGACGACTTGGGCCGGAGGGTGGCCACCACCGTCGGGATAGCCGCGATGGCCACCACGACGTCGGCCCCGACACCGGCGATCGCGACGCCGTTGACCCCGAGCGGCTTGAGCAGGAGAAAGCTGCCGGTGAGCGTCATGATCGCCAGGGCCAGCTGGCCAATCGAGGCCCGGATGGGCTTCCCGTGGATGCGGTGCAGCGAGAAGGCCAGGCCGTAGAAGCTGCAGGGGAAGAGGCTGAGGGCCAGCAACTGGAGCAGCCTGGCGGTGCGCGCGGCGTCCGCACCCCCGTAGAGCTTGGCGATCAGGGATGCCGCCAGGATCAGCGCTATTGTGCCCGGGATCATCGTCACCACGCACCGGCGGAGTACGCCGCGGGTAAGCTGCGCCAGCCGGTCAGGCGACGCCGAGCCTTCGACCGTCAGGCCGGTGGAGAAGTTGAGCCCCAGCGTCACCGCACCGGACGTGATGATCCCGGCGATGTAGTAGCTGCCGTTCGCCTCCGGGCCCAGGGTCAACATCACCAGCAGCGGCATGAAGTTCCCGGTGAGCTGGCTGAAGAGCAGGCCCAGGTAGTCGACGGACGCGAACCGGGCGAAGCGCCGGAGCCGCAGGTCCGGTAGCAGGTCCTGTTGCCGCCGCTCCTTGAGGTAGCGGTGGAAGATCAGCCAGTTGACGATCGGGCACAGGATGATCAGCGGGGCGGTCCACGAGGCCAGGATGTCCGTCGAGCGGAGCACCTCATACCCGGCCACCAGCAGGAACAGCTTCATCAGCCCGAAGGCCAGGTTCTCCAGCGGGATGGGCTCCGGGCGCTGCAGGCCCACGAGCGCCGCGTCCTGCAGGGTGAACACTTCCCAGGCCACCACGCTGACAATGAAGAGGAACGAGAGATAGCTGGAATTCCCGACAAACTGCCACTGCGAGCTGAGCCGGGGCATGACCACGACGAATATCGCCCCGCCGACCAGGGACGCCAGGATGGTGGACAGGTAGCTGCCCTTGATCAGCCGTCCCGCCGATCTCGCGCCCAGCTGGGGCAGGAACCGGATCAGCGTGCTGCTCAGGTTGAGCTGCGACAGCGTTGCCACCAGCATCAGCGCTGAGACCAGCGCGGTGGCCCGGCCCAGGTCCACCGGCCCGTACAAGCGGGCGGCGACCGCCCAGAAGCCTACGCCGATGACGTTGGTGATCACGGTGTTGGCGATCAGCACATAGCCACCGCGGTACAGCGGGTTGCGCAACTCGGAGATGACGCGGGACACCACGTTGCCGGACGGGACCTCGCCGGCCCGGCGGGGAGGGCGCTGCGCTGGCGGCGGGCCGCGGTAGGCAAGGCGGCCATCCACCACCGGCAGGTGAGTGAAGGTGAGAGTGTCTTCTTCCCAGTAAGGGCGCCAGCTACCGCTCTGCTGGTCATCCCAGCCCTGCACGGACACTCCCGATCCCACTTAACTAGGCTAATTTGGGTCCCGCCGCCACACTAGCCGGAACCTCCGTGGAACAGGCGTCCCCGCGGGTGCACCGACTGTAAGACCCAGACTGAACTTCAGTGGCCAGAACAGGACGAGCCGAGTCAGCGTTGGCTCGCGTGGCCGGACAGGCGCCGGGCGAGGACTCAGGCGGCCCAGCCCATCCTGCCGGGCACGGCCAGGGACTCGGTCAGCGGCAACGCCTCCAATGCCCGGCCAGGATATACCGGATATACCGGCCAGAGCCAGGAAGAAGTATGTCCGCCCGATTTACGGCGCTCAGCTGCGCGCCGGCGACCTGGCCGCCCGGCGCGAAGCCCGGTAGTAGCGGAGCGCTCCCGCGAGGACTCCGCGCGCCTCGTCCACGGCCAGCCGCTTGCCGTGGGACTGCATCTGGCCCGCATCCGAGGCCTGCTGCATGCGCTGGCGCACCGCGGCCACCCGGCGCAGGCCATGGCCGAGCATGACCACCGGCAGCTTGCCGTCCCGGAGGTGCTTGGCCAGGTAGGCCCCCAGCCCGTAGCCATAGGAGTAGATCTGCTCGCCCAGCGCCTGCGTGTCGGCCCGGTGCTGGTGCCAGACCAGCGCCGAGGGCAGGTAGCAGATGCGCCCGCCGGAAAGGATCACGCGGAGGAACATGTCCAGGTCCTCGCCGCCCCGGCCCGGGCTTCCCGCGCCGAGCAGCGGGTCGAAGCCGCCCAGTCGCTCCACGGCCGCCCGGCGGACCGCGAAGTTGGCCCCCGTGCCGAAGATCCCCGCGCTGTAGGGGTACAGCCCGGAGGGCTGGCGGTGCGCCACGAGATCGTAGCGGCGTGGCTCGAACGCCTCACCCCACGCGTAGCGGGAGTCGAAATACCGCTCCGACCCAGTGTCCAGCGAACTCGACGCCACCAGCCCGGTGATGCACACCGCCTCCGGGTCGGCCGCGAAACCAGCGGCGATGGCCAGCGGCCAGCCCGGATCCACGCGCGTGTCGTCATCGGTGAACGCGATGAGGCCGTACTTGGCCGCAGCCATGCCGTGATTGCGCGCCCGCGACAGGCCGGGAAGCGGCTCGCAGGTGTAGCGGAGCCGCGGATCATCCGTGGCCAGCTCGGCCACCAGCTCGCGGGTTTGCGGCCCGGACGGCGCGTTGTCAACCACGAGGATCTCCAGTGGCTCGCAGGCGACCTGCTGGAAGGTCCGCAGCACCGCCTCCAGGCCGGCCGTGCGGTCCCGCGTGCAGATCACGACGGTCACCCCGGGATGGTCCAGGTCCGCGAACCGGCGGGGGCAGGCCACCTGCGCCGCCCACGCGTCCGGGCCGCCGGCCCCGGCGGAACTGTCCCACTGGTCGTGCTGCCGCACGGCATCGGCCAAGTCCATCTCGGCCGCGCCACGGGCCCGCTCGGTCAGCGTGGCCTCGGGCTGGGCCGGGAGGGTGACGTAGCCCAGGGGCGCGCCATGCTTGCGGACCAGGATCCGGGCCTGGCCATGACACTCAGCCAGCGGGACGCTCACGGCGGCCACGGGCTGGCCGTCGTCGAGGTCCAGCAACCCGACCCAGATGCTTCCGTCCGTCATCGCGGCCCCTGTTCTGCTTGGCGTCTCGGCGGCACGGCCGGCCACCGGACTGGTCCTGGCGGCTACCGCCGGGCAGGCAGCACGGGCCGGGAGCAGCCGTGATGTTCCGCGCATAGCCGGAACATCAGGGCAAGTTTGGCGTAACGAAGGCCGCACTCCAATGCATTTCGGCAAACCGGCGGCCGAGCGGGCGGCGTCGCAGCCGGTTCAGCCCGGGCCCACCCCGCGGCGCACCCGGCAGTTGGCGGCCTTGACCGCCTCCCGGGCCGAGGACTGGAGGGACCGCACGCTGCGCCGGCCGGCCGGGGGGAGGGTGTCCCAGAAGAGCAGCCGCAGGCCCCAGTTGCTGCGCAGCAGGTGGCCCAGGCCAGCCGTCCGAGCCTGCGCCGTCCACCGGCCGGCCAGGTCCTCGTCCACCCCGTACTTGAGGGCCATGACGGCCGGGTGGACATAGGCCAGGGCCGGCGGCAGGCGGCGCAGCCGGGGCGTCTGGGCGGCCAGCAGATCGTCAATGGCGGCCAGGCTGCCGGACTGGTCTCGGGTCGTGGATCCCGGGCGCAGCCGCAGGTCGACCAGGAAGTGCCTGCTGGCCCAGAGCACGGGGGTCTTCGATCCGTGCGCGATCCGGAGCCACATCTCCGCGTCCTCGACGTGGCTGGTGCCCTCCTCGAAAACCCCCACGTCCTCGAAACACGAGCGGCGCAGCAGCAGGGTGCTCCCGTTGCGGGCCGGGTTGCCGCCAACCAGGAAATCATCGAAGTCATACCGCCCGGCGCGCTGCCACTGGAAGAAGATGGGCCGCCCGTTCTCCAGCACCATGCGGGACCGGCAGAACACCCCGCCGACCTCGGGTGGCAGCGATTCCAGCAGCGATATCTGCCGCGTGAGGAAATCCGGGTGCCACCGGTCGTCGGAATCCAGGAAGGCGATGTACCTGGCTTTGGCTGCATGGATACCGGTGTTCCGCGCCGCGCTGACCCCCCGGTGGCCGCCCGGGACCAGTCGGATCCGGGGGTCCCCTGCCGCGTGCTTCCGGGCGACTTCGATCGTGGTGTCGGTGGAGCCGTCGTCCACCACGATGTACTCGAAGTCACCGAACGTCTGGCCCAGGACGGAGTCAACCGCCTCGCCGATGTACTTTTCCACGTTGTAGGCCGGGGTAACCACCGTCACCGTGGGTGACCCTGAGGCCTGCGGAATGCCCATCAGCCTGACACCAATCCGTGCTGGTATAGGGGGTCTGCCGGGCGGCGCCGACCAGCACCGCGCAGACGCGGATGCACCCTAGCAGAACGGTTACATCCGGCCGGCGTCACGGATGCTGCCACACCCGCACGTAGTCCACCTTCATGGTGGAGGGGGCCTGCAGGTACGCTTGTCCCGCCGCATAACTCAGCACCACGAACATCGGCGCGGACGTTATCCCCGTGGTCACGCTGCCGACGTTGGTGCCGTCGTAGTAGTAGGTGACTATCCCGGGTTCCCAGTCAGCGGCGAATGTATGCCAGCCGCCCGCGTATGTGCCATCGGCACAGCCACTCCCGCCGCCAGCGCCCACCCCCCCGGAGTCGGCCACACTGTGGAAGTGCGCACAGGCCCGGCCGCCCAGGGCCTCGACAACATCGTCCTCACCGTCATACGGCCAGTCCTGGCCGTCCGTCCACACGCCGGGCCAGTCGGCGATCCGGCCCGGATTCCCGCCCGCCGCGGGTAGCCAGACCCGGGCCTCCAGAAGACCGTAGGTGTAGCTGAATTTGTCGTCGGTATTCACCAGGCCGGACGTGAACCTCGGGTCATTGCTGCCGCAGGACTCGGCCTTGGTGATCATCTCCAGGTTGAGCGACCCGCCGCCCACCGAAACCTGGGACGGGTCGTAGCATTCCTTTTCATTGTCGTTCACCGGGCCGGTAATCCCGGAACCCAGCCAGCCCGTCGACCATTTAGCCGTATCAAGGCTGGTGCCATTGAACTCGTCGTCGAAGATGAGCTTCCAGTGGCCAGGCACGCCGGTCGGCACCGGCGTGCCGGCGCTCGGCTGCTGGGTGGCGGACGGGGTCGGGACCGGGGCCGCGGACGCCAGGGCCGGCTGCCCGATGAACGCAGGCGTGGGCGTGGGCGTGGGCGTGGGCGTCGGCGAGTTCAGCTGCGTGCTGGCCGTGTCCTGTCCCTCGGTCTGCCCCCGGGTCTGCAGCGAGATGGCCTCCAGGAAGAAGCAGACCGCCGCGGTGGTAGCCGCCACCCCGAGCACGGCATAGAGCAGCCTCCGCTGGCGGCGACGTCCCGGCAGGCCCCCGCCCGGGCCTGATCTCCCGCGCCGCCCCTGCCGAGGGCTCGCTGGAGCTGCTGGAGGCATGCTTCACCCTTGTCCCGAGTTGCTGTGTACGTGCCGCCACCGTTGGGCAGAGCGGGCACCCGGGTGCCCAAGCCCGAAGTGTCCGAGTATGGGATCTTAGCCGAGAAGAGCGGGGCCGGGGCCGGCCTGGCCAACTACGCATCACTCCCGCGCTCCCGCAGCGAGGTAGCGGCCTGGTTAAGCCGCGCCGACCGGACCCCTTCCCGGCAGTCCCGCCGCTGGACCGCGTGCATCCTAGCGAGATCAGAAAATTCCGGAACGGGTTCCGGCAAAGAGGGCAATAGCCGACTCGATAGTTGTTATGATCCGCCTTCGTGCACTTAGTGTGCTTCGTGCCAATACGTCATATCGTAGTCACTGCTGTCCGCATTCGGCAGGATGCCCCGGCCCAGGGACCCGTGGAGGGATGATGACTCAGGAGATCTGGGGCGTAGCGGAAAGTGCACCTCCCCCGCCGGCTGAAAGGCCGCTGGGTCCCGGCGTCGGTGCCAGCCCTGAAATGGGCGGCGCCGCCGGTAACCTGGCCGCCGAGAGCCAGGCGGACGTCGGCGCGCTGCCCAGTGACGGGCTGGAGGTGACCGTGGTCGTCTGCGCCTACACCGAGCGGCGCTGGGCGCAGACCCGGGCCGCGCTCGAGTCCGTCCAGCGGCAGCGCCCCGGACCCCGGCAGGTCCTGCTGGTGGTGGACCACAACCCGGAACTGGCCGAGCGCGCCGCCCGCGAACTCGCCGGCACCGGGGTCTCCGTGCTGGCGAGCACGGGCGCGCCGGGGCTGTCCGGGGCCCGCAACACCGGGCTGGCTGCCGCCGACCAGCCCGTCACCGTGTTCCTGGACGACGACGCCGAGGCGCAGCCCGGATGGCTGGAGCCCCTGGTCCAGCCATACTCCGGGGCCGATGTGGTGGCTACCGGAGGCAGCGTGCATCCGCGGTGGCCGCAGGGCCCCCGGCCGCGCTGGCTCCCCCCCGAGTTCGACTGGGTGGTCGGCTGCAGCTACCGGGGGCTGCCCGACACGGTGAGCGTGGTGCGCAACCCCATCGGGGCGAACATGAGCATGCGGACGAGCCTGGCCCTCGAAGTGGGCGGGTTCGATGATTCGGTGGGGCGCGTCGGCACGAATCCGCGCGGGTGCGAGGAGACCGAGCTATCGATCCGGCTGACGGCCAGCCGGCCGGGATCGGCCGTCTGGTACATCCCGGCCGCCGCCGTCGACCATCACGTATCGGCCGACCGGGTCAGGCTCGGTTATTTCCTGCGGCGTTGCTGGCACGAGGGCATGTCCAAGGCGGACGTCGTCCGGCTGGCCGGATCCGCGGCCGGGCTGGAACGCGAGCGGCGGCAGACCGCGGTTGTCATCCCGGCCGCGCTGATGCGCGAGTTCCGTGGCTTCGCCAGCGGTGACGGCGGCGCGGGACTGCGGATGGCGGCCGCCATCGCCGGGCTCTCGGCCGCGGCCGGCGGGTACTTCAATGGCCGGGCCCGGCTGGCCAACCGCCGGGGCGCCCGTCATGCGCCAGCGGCGGGCCCGCGCCAGCCGTAGCCCAGCTGCGGCGGGCGGGCTCAGCCGCCCGGGCCGGTCACCGCACCCGGGCCGCCGGGAGCCTTCGCGCTGGCTTTTGCTCTCGCCTTGGCCTTGGCCTTCGCCTTCGCCTTCGCCTTCGCCTGGGCAGCTTTTTCTGCGGCAGCCTGCGCCGCGATATATCTGGCCGCCGCCGCCGGTGTCATCTCATAGATGATGGTCCCGTGGCCGTTGTTGACCATGAGCTTCCACTCCGGTGAATGAGCCAGCGAGGCGAGCAGCATCGTGAAGTAATAAGGCGGGACCTCATTATAGGTCTTGCTGTAGGCGACCATGCTCGGCGCGACCACGACATACGCAGGCTGCTGGCCGCCATTGGTCGTGGAGAGGGCGTCAGTGGCCAGCACGTTGGCAATGTTGGGTGTGGCCTTGCTGACGACCGGCGTCCCATCGAGAGTGCCGAAAATCGTAAAGAAGTTGAGGAGATTGTACTTGGACGTGTCCAGGAAGGGGGCATTGCCGGTGGCGGTGTAGATGGGGCCGAGCGGGGCGTGCTGCTGGAAGGCCAGCAGGGTATTGACCTCTGACTGCGGCATGACATCGAAACCGTCGTCACCGAAGAAGGCCAGCGAGAACAACCCCACGACGGCGCACAGCACGACCGGGACACGCAGCCAGCTCAGGATGGACCGGCCCCGGGCCAGGCCGCGGTTTCCGGTGACCGCGCTGAGCCGGGAAAGTGCCCGGCCGCCCAGGCCGGTAACGGGCTCTATCGCCGACGCCGCCAGCGCGGCGGCCCACGGCAGCGAGAAGAGATAGACCCGGAGCACGCCCTCATTGCCGTAGGCCTGGGCGGCGAGCACCAGGGCCGGTGAGAAGGTAAGGGCGACGAGGGTCAGCATGGTCCGCCTGGACCGGCGGCGCCGCCAGGCCCCGACGACGGCGAGCAGCCAGATGACCACCGACAGGCCCTCCGCGCTCCGCTGGATCAGGATCTGCTGGCGCGGCACCGGCAGGTAGACGCCGCCGACCGAGGCCGACGGCGGGGTCACGTTGCTGAAGAAGCTGCCGATCGAGTTGAGCAGCCCGTAGTGGTTGGACACGTACGAGAAACGCGGCAGCAGGTAAGCGATCGAGACCCCCAGCATGGCCAGGGGTATCCAGCGTGGCCGCAGCATCCGGGCCGCCGCCACCACGCCCAGCTGGACGATGAGGATGTACGGGGAAAGCTCGTGGGTGAAGGACAGGACGAAGAAGATGACCAGGGTCGCGACGCAGAACGCGGCCAGCGGCCCGCTCCGCGCGGGCAGCGGCTCTGGCCGCCGCCCGCCGAGCGGGCGGCCCGCCGCTTGCGGCTGCACCGGGAACGCCGCCACGCCCAGGTCCGGCCCGGGGTCGAGGTACGCATCCGGCTGCCCGGACTGGCGGTAGGCGATCCGGACTCTCTCCGGCCGGATCTTGAGGCCAACTTCGGTGAACCGCTGGGCGATCGCCGCGCACACCGAGCGCGCTTCCCGCTCGGTGCGGCAATGCACCAGCACCGTGGTCAGGTCGCGGTCGAGCCCGATCTCCGGGAAGGAGCGCCTCAGCCACATGTCGAGGACGTGCCGGAGGAACAGGTCAACCAGCACCGGGCCGAGCGGCGACCCCGGCAGGATCCCGCGGCCGCGGGCCTCGAGCGTGCCGTCGGGCTCCTGCACCGGCACCTTCAGCACCCGCCGCACGTAGTGAGCGATCCACCTCTGGTCGGTGGTGGCCTCGACCACCTTGAGCATCAGGTCGTGCCGGCAGTCGGCGAAAACGTTTCGCACCGTGAGCTCGATCGTCCAGTCACCCCGGCCCGCGCCCGCGGGCCGGCTGGCCCCCTTGGCCTGGGCCAGCTGCGCCGCCCGGGCCTCAAGCCGCCGCGCGATAACCGTCTGGGCCACCATGTCGCTGACCGTCGGCGCACCGCGGGTGCTGACCCGGCCATCGCGGGTCACCGGTACGGAACGCACCGGGGCGGGGAAGTAGACGCCGGAGCACATCTGGCCCCAGATTTTCTGCAGGTTGCGCGCGAGGTCCTGCTCGAAGTCAGCGACGGTGACCCCGTCGATCCCGGGCGGCCCGTGATAGGACTTGACGCTGTGGTACGCCTCCAGGACTTCCTGCCGGGAGATGCCGGACTCCTTCTCCGCGTCCTTCCGCTGGTCCGCGCGCTTCCGGCCGAATAGACTGCGCCGCATGGGCCGGAAATGGCCTTGGTTCCCCGCGAAGAACCAGCGCATCGCGATCGCCATGATACCCAGGGACAGTATTGTCCCGATACCCTGCGGGGAGTAATAGTCCTGGCCGATCCAGTTGCTGCCGGAGTACAGCAGGATGGCCAGCCAGCGCTGCCGGACCGTCAGCGACAGCGCGTCATAGATCAGGTAGAGCAGCGGCAGGGCGGCCAGCTCGAATACCAGCTGCGCCCATTTCGCGTAAGTAACCGGGCTGCCCGCGCCGGCCACCTTCCCGAACCACCCGGCGAGGGCGAAGAATCCCGGCCAGTTCTGGTAGATGTCGATGTTGTGATTCAGTTGGCCATGGACGTTGATGTACTGCACGACCCCGATGGTCTTGTAGAGCCACGCATACCGGCCCTCGGGGTATATCAGCGGCGCTGTCGCATAGATCATGACCACCAGGCCGACCGTGTGCGCCGCCATGCGCCACTTGGACGGGCTGCGCTGGGCCAGTTCGGTCACGGCCGATACGACGAGGAGGCCCAGGCCGGCGTAGAAGAACGGGGACAGGTTGGCGGTCAGCCCGTACGGCCCCAGGTCCGAGCCGTTGGTGCGGCTCACTCCCAGCGCCCACAGCACGACGGCCAGCGGGAGCATGACGTCGGCAACATGCACGGACGTGCGCTCGCGGGGAGGAGAAGCCACCGCTGTCCTCGGCTCGTCCCGGCTGCGGGTTGAAGTCACTGCGCCCCGGAGGAAAGGCCGGCCCGCCACGATGCCGGGCCCGTCACGCCGCCCGCCGCCGCCGGACCGTGCCGACGGCCAGCCCGGCGAGGCTCAGCACGGCCTCGGCCTGGAACAGCGCCACCGGATCCCACAGATGGGCCCACAGGAACATGGCCGCCAGCAGGGCGAGGATGGTCAGGCTGAGCACCATGGACATGCCCGCCCCGGACCAGCGGGCCATCCGCGGCCAGTTCGTGACGATGGCGCGGCCGGGGACGAAGAAGGTGAAGCCAAGGGCCAGCAACATGCGCACGGGCCCGGGCTGGCCCTGGTAGACAAGCACGAGGAGCGCGACGGTGATCAGCCCCCCGGCCAGGTCCAGGAACTCGGCCCGCTGTGCGGCTGGGGGCAGGGTCCCGGGGTATCCCATAGACACTCTCCCAGTGTCTCGCAACTCTGCATACAGGTACGCCAACTTACCCGAACCCGCAGGTCTGCGGGCCGAGCGGACATAAGCCCCGGTCAGCGGGACGGCGCTCCCTGCCACGCATCGGTACCGGGGTTCCTCCGGGCCTGGCACGAGACGACGTTGTAGCTGCCGGTAGCCACCGACCTGGAGACCACCGTGCCGCCGAGGAGGATCTCGCACTCCACGGATCCCCCCGCGTGAAGCAGCGCGGTGATGCCGTAGTAGACGGCGCTGCCGACGCGCTTGGTGACCCGCACCGGAGCCTGGCCGTTGAAGTCGCTGCCGGTGGGACCATAGCTCACCGTCGCGGCCGCGGTAGCGCTGACGACATAGGTGACAGTCACCGGGCGCCGGACGATGACGGCCGGCCCCGTGCCCTGGCCCACCGTCCCGCCCAGGCCGCCGGCTGACCCGGCCGACGCCGCGGGCCCGCCCCCAGGATTGAGGGAGATCAGCGCCACGAGTAGCAGGGCGGCCACGCCGGTGAGGCCGGCCACCGCGCTAAGCCGCATGACGACCTGCCCAGCACTGGCCTCGCTCTGCTGCAGGCATCTTATGGACCATGCTCCGGATACCAAGACGAAAAGGGCACGCTACCAGATGGCCCGCGCGGGCGCCGTCCTGGCCAACCAGCCCCCGGGGCCGGGCACCGGGCCGCTACGATCGCTCACCATCCGCGGCTCAGCGACCCGGCTGGGACAGCACCTAACCGAACAGGCACGGTCCATGCAAGAAGAGAAGACGGGTTGGGAAAGGCGTCGCGAGTTCTTGTCGAACGCCGTTAAAGTTTGGTACGGGGCCGTCCGTTCCAAGCGCTATAGACCGGGCACGTTCGGTAAGCGGCCGGTGATCCTCGGAAAGGCGGAGTTCCGTTTTCAGGGCCGGACGCGCATTGGTGATGGGTTCATGGCCGAGGGCACGATAGCCGGGGTAATGATCAAGGTTGCCCGCGGCGGCGTGCTGTCGGTGGGCAACAGCGTTTACATGAACGCCGGATCGTCCATTGAGGTCCATCATGAAGTGCGGATCGGCGATCATGTGCTCATCGCGCCGTTCACCTCGATCATCGATGATGACCGTCATGAGGCCGAGCCGGGCGCTGCCCAGGCCAAAGGGCCGGTCATCGTGGGGAATAACGTCTGGCTGGGGCAGAACGTCGTCGTCCTGCCGGGGGTCAAGATCGGGGACGGCTCGGTGATCGGCGCGAACTCGGTGGTGGCCCGGGACATCCCGGCCGCCTGCTTCGCGGCCGGCGCGCCCGCCCGCGTTATCCGCGAGCTGGACATCCCCGATGGGTGGGTGCGCGTGTGATGAGGCTGGAGCCGCTGCTCAGCGTTTGATGCCGACGACGAGATCCTGGCCGATGTTCTCGATACCGGGCATGCTGGGCCGGCCACTCCAGCTTCCGGCGTAAAAGCCGGCCACGTCCATGCCATTACGGGCGTAGAGGTCGCGGACGTATTCTTCCTCGTAGCCGATCGCGAGCTCGGGGGAGGCCATGCCTTCCTCCAGCAGCCACTGCGGGCCCTCGTGATAGGTGAAGTTGTAGATGCCGTTCCCGGCCTGCATCAATGCCAGGCTCTCGTTGTTAAGAATCAGGAACGTGGCGGCCAGGCGGCCGCCCGGCCGGAGGACCCGGCCGATCTCGGCCACGTAGTGCTCCACGTCCTCGGTGAGCATGTGGGTGAAGACCGAGAACAGGCACACGATATCGAAGCTGGCGTCCGCGTAGGGCAGCTGGTACTCGGCCGCCTTGACGGTGCCGCCCGGGTTGTACTCGGCATTGAAGACATTGGCATGCGTGAACCGGACATGCGGGTGCTCAGGCGTGATCTTGGTGGCGCACCAGCGCACACCGCGCTCCACGATGTCGAGCCCGTCATAGGAGCCGGGCGGAGTAATCAGGCTGGTCAGCGGGATGGCGCACCGCCCGATTCCCGAGCCGATGTCAAGCACGTTGCTGTGCGCCTCGAGGCCCGCGGTAGTGGCCAGCACATCGACAAGCGCTTGCCCGCTTTTTACAAAATCATGACCCGAGTACCCGGTAAAACGCTGGCCGTAGGGCGGCACCATCGGGTTGTAGTCACTCCTGAACCGCTCGATCAGGTCAACCGGGGCAAAGTAAATCCGGCGCAGCGCCCAGCGGAGCTCGCGCGGCATCGCCGGCAGTACCTTGCTGGTGAAGAACCGCTGCCTGAGCAGCCAGCCTTGCACGTCAAGGAACGACCGTTGGATCCGTGACGATCCGCTGGCGCTGTCCCTAAATCCGACCTTCACCGTCGGCTCCCCCGTAATCTCACATGGCGCATGATATGGCACGCAGTGCAGGCGCAGAAGGTTTACGGGCGGCCGGGCTGTTGCCCGCCGTTCCCGTAGGCCTTCGCCAGCGCGCTGCAACCACCCCGGTCACAGGCATCACGGCCACCAGCCACCAGGCATCGGTGTACGGCCTGGGCGTTCCCCGAATCCATCTTCTGGCCCATGATGCGCCAACGTGGCATTAGGGCCGCCAAGCCCTCCTGGATGCCCTCCTGGAGTTCATGAGCCCTGCAGCCTACAGGTATCAGGCTCTGACCCGAATCTCGCCGATTCGGGTCTGATCAACCCGAGGGCCTGGGCAAGGGAATGAGCCGGCCGCGATAACCGGCCGAAGCGTCCCCAGCGGAGTTGCCACTCCATGGTCGCGACGTTGAGGACGGCGGTGTTGCGGAGCCGGTCGTCGGCATCCAGCCCGGTGACTCGCACGGGCCCGTACCCGAAGTCACACCCGCGCTGGTAGGCGCGGTGCAGGTGGCCGTGCATGAGGTGGGTGGGCTGGACAGCGTCAGTGATGCGCTGCAGCCGCCGCCGGTGCGCGTCGTTTCGGGCCAGGTCGGCCGGGTCCCACCAGGACGGGGGGCGGCCGAAGGCATGCGCGACGCCGGAGGGGCAGTCGTGGCTGGCCAGGACGTCGGCGGGGCCGCCGGCGATGACCGCGGCTTCCTGGGCGTCGGTGATCTCCTCCTGGGGCCACCAGTCCACGCCCTCGGTGCGCTGCGCCCGGTCCAGGCTGGCCCCTCCGCCGCAGGCCAGCCAGCGCCGGTCGTGCCACCCCCACCGGTAGCCCCGGGGCAGGTGGAACAGCTGGCTCCCGATCACCTCCCGGCCGTCCGGGGTGGCAGCCCCCTCCCGCGCCAGCCGCCCCAGCAGCGGGAAGTCCTCATGGTTGCCGTCAACGAACCACAACTCCGCATCCACCGCGGCCAGCGCGGCCGACACGTGCGCCAGATAGGCGCGGCCCGCCGCGTCGGGCCAGATCCCGAAGTCACCCAGATGCAAGATCAGGCGCCGCGGCTCACCGGCGAGCAGCCCGGGCACCCGGCCGATGACGCTCAGCGCCCAGCCCTCATTGCCGTGCCAGTCGCCAGCCACCACGATGTGCCGGGGGGCCGCGCCCGTGGAGGCCGGGCGGCCAGGTTCATTACCTGGCGCGGCACCCAGGCCGGATTCAGCGCTCATGCCTGATTTGTAGCCGCCGGATGGGCTGGACGTCAGGCGAACTCGTGACGGCCAGGTAAACCGCGGGATTCCGGGGAAGTACCAGGTAGCCGGTGTCCGCCACGGCCGGGTACCCCGCACGGGCCCGGACCGCCGCGGCGCCGGCGCCGCGACGGTTCGTGGCCGCAGTCAGATCCCGGATATGCTCACCGGGCGGCAGAGCCGCCAACATGAGCGAGGTGAGGCGCAGCGTGAGCGGGCTGGCGGCCCTGATCCTCACCGCGGTAGCTCTGCCGTTCCTGCTGGCCCGCGTGGCCGGCGGCCGGGCGCCAAGCCCAGGCCCGGAACTGGCCTCACTCGCCCCGGTTGCGGTATTGCCCGCGATCGCGGCCGTGCCCGTGGCCGCGATCAGTTCCTGGTGGCTGGCTGTGGCGCTGGCCATCCCCGCCGCCGCGCTCATCGGCGTGCAGCTGCCGCCCCGCTCGCGGCATCCCGGGCCAGGGCAGCCGGGCCGAGCCCCGCACCCCGCCGCCACGGGTGAAGCCGCGCCCGGCCCGGTCACCATCCGGTTCCTCACCGTCAACGTCCAGGGCGGCCACGCCGACCCGGCCGCCGTGGTCCGCCTGGTCCGCGAGCACGACGTGGACGTGCTCGCGATCCAGGAACTGACCCCGCAGATGGTGCGCAAGCTCAAGGACGCCGACCTGCCCGGGCTGCTGCCGTTCAGCCACCTCGACCCGCGGCCCGCCGCCCGCGGCACCGGGCTGTGGGCGCGCTGGCCGCTGGTCCCGCTGCCCCCGGTGCCCGGCACGGTCGCGGCGTTCCCCCGCGCGCAGATCGACCCGTCCGGCCGCCAGCCCGTCACGGTGACCGCGGTGCACCCGAAAGCCCCGCTGAACAACTACCAGCGGCTGTGGCAGCAGGAACTGGCCGCCCTCCGCCACGTACTGGCCAGCACCCCCGGCCCGCAGATCGCGGCCGGGGACTTCAACGCCACCCGCGACCACCGGCCGTTCCGCGACCTGCTCGCCGCTGGCCTCGTGGACTGCGGCGACGCCGCGGCGGACAGGCCCTGGCCCGGCTTCACCTGGCCCAGCATCTGGCCCGGATTCGTCATCAAAATCCACCCGCCGGTCCCGCCGTTCATGCGGCTGGACCACATCCTCATCTCCCGCGACAGCTGCACACCCCGCAAAGTGGACATCTTCCGGGTGCCCGGCACGGACCACTGCGCCGTCCTCGCCACCATCGACCTCACCCCGCCCAAAATGCGTGGTTAGCCGGCCGCGGGGCTGACAGGATGAGGCCACCGGCGCTGCTCCGCCGGATGCCCAGTCCCGGGGATGTCCAGCCGTGCTGCTCACCATCACATCCACCGCGCCGCCCGCGACCGACCTGGGCTTCCTGCTGCACAAGCACCCGGGCCGGCTGCAGACGTTCGACGTGTCGGCCGGCCAGGCGCACGTGTTCTACCCGGAGGCTACCGAGCAGCGGTGCACCGCGGCCCTGCTGCTGGAGATCGACCCCATCGACCTGGTCCGCGGGCCCGGCCGCGGCGGGAACCGTGCTGCCCCCAAAGGGGGCCCGGACGCCTTCTCCCTCGCCCAGTACGTTAATGACCGCCCCTACGCAGCCTCCTCGATGCTGGCCGTCGCGCTGGGCAAGGTGTTCCGCACGGCGATGAACGGCCGGTGCGAGGCCCGCCCCGAACTCGCCGCCAGCACCCTGCCGCTGGAGATCACCATCCCGGCCCTGCCCTGCCGTGGCGGCCCGTCCATGGCCCACCGGTTCCTGCGCCCCCTGGGCTGGCAGGTCGAGGCGGATCCCATCCCGCTGGACCCGGAGATCCCGGAGTGGGGCGACTCCCGGTACCTCAGCGTCCGGCTCAGCGGCACCATGCGGCTGGCCGACGCACTGAACCACCTCTACGTCCTGCTGCCGGTTCTCGACGACGCGAAGCACTACTGGGTCGATCAGGCCGAGATCGGCAAGCTGATCCGGGCGGGCGGCGGCTGGCTGGCCGGGCACCCGGAGCGGGACCTGATCACCCACCGCTACCTGGCGCACCAGCGCCGGCTGGTACTTACGGCGGTGGGCCGGCTGGCCGAGGCCGACGACACCGAACCAGAGGCCCTGGACAACGCGGTCCCGCAGGACGACCCGCCGGCCAGCCGGCTATCCCTGGCTCAGCAGCGCCGGGACACCGTGCTGGCGGTGCTGCGCGAGGCCGGCGCGAGCACGGTCGCCGACCTGGGCTGCGGGGAGGGCGCCCTGGTGGCCGCGCTGCTCCGGGAACCGGCGTTCGGAAGAGTCATCGCGGTGGACGTGTCCCCCCGGGCCCTCGATCACGCCGCCGGGCGGCTGCATCTGGAAACCATGCCGGACCGGCAGCGGGACCGGCTGCAGCTGCGCCAGTCCTCGCTGACCTACGCCGACAGTCAGCTCACCGGGCTGGACGCGGCGGTGCTGATGGAGGTGATCGAGCACATCGAGCCGGACCGGCTCGGCGCCATGGAGGCAGCCGTGTTCGGCTACGCCCATCCCGGCACGGTCGTGGTCACCACCCCGAACGCCGAGCACAACATCTGCTACGACTGGCTCGCGCCGGGCGCGATGCGGCACCCGGACCACCGGTTCGAGTGGACCCGCCCCGAGTTCCGCGCCTGGGCGGACGGGGTGGCAGCCCGGCGCGGCTATCAGGTCGCCTACCGGCCC
The DNA here is from genome assembly GCA_963829725.1 of uncultured Actinomycetes bacterium. Taxonomy (GTDB): domain Bacteria; phylum Actinomycetota; class Actinomycetes; order Streptosporangiales; family Streptosporangiaceae; genus RYN-230. The sequence goes on from CAWHJW010000015.1 coordinate 325,827, forward strand.
GTCGGCCCGGACGACCCCGGGACCGGGGCCCCGACCCAGCTGGCGGTGTTCACCCGTGCCTGACAGCGCGTTCTCTGACACAATGTGTGCTAGCATCGGTACATGTCGCTCAAGAGAACCAATGTCTACGCCGACCCCGATGATCTTGCGCTGATCAAGGAAATTGCCGCCCGCCGCGGCGTGCCCGAGGCGGAGATCATCCGGGAAGGCATTCATCTGGCGGCCATGAGCAACCGGGTATGGGACGGTTCCTTCGACTGGCCCACCTTCGAAGGAGGCGGTGACCCGGCCACCAGCGACGAGGTCACCGGGGCAGTCGCCCGGGGGGCCAGCAGCCAGTGATCGCGGTCGCCGACACCTCCGGCATCATCGCCGCATCCGATCGCAGCGCCCGCGAGTCCGCAGCCTGCCGAGCCGTCCTGCGGGAAGCCGGCACAGTGATCGTCTCGCCGCTGGTCCTCACCGAGGTCAACCACCTGGCCAAGGCCCGCTTCGGATCACACGCCCGAGCCGCCATCATCGATTTCATCCTCACCCAGGCCCGGCGGTCACGCTTTCACATCCCGGAAACCGGCCTGGAGATCCTGGATACGGCACGCGCTGTACAGCACCAGCACGCGAGCCTCGACCTGGACCTGGCTGATGCGGTCAACGTGGCGCTGGCCGCCCAGTACCGGACTGACGCAGTGCTTACGCTCGACCGCCGCGACTTCCGCGCGATGCGCCCCCTCACCCCGCACAAGTGGTTCCGGCTTCTCCCAGACGACCTATAGCGGCCGAGCGACAGCCGCAAAATGCGTGGCCCGGCCTGATGCGGGGCTGACAGGATTGCATCGACGCGCCGCCTAGACCGGCAGCCGACCCCCTCTGGCGGTGTTCACCTGTGCCGAAAGAAGCGCTCCCCGGCGACACGCGCCCGGACGGGACGGCCCCGGGGCGACACGCGCCGGACGGCCGGCGGCGCCGCGGCCGGGCGGCGGCTCGGCATCCCGGCGCTGTCCCTCGTCGTGCTCATCGGCGTGTCCGGGTCCGGCAAGTCCACCTTCGCCCGCCAGCACTTCGGCCGGTTCGAGGTGATCTCCAGCGACTTCTGCCGCGGCCTGGTCTCCGGCGACGAGAACGACCAGGCGGCCACCGCGGACGCATTCGACGTGCTCGGCTACATCGCGGCCAAGCGGCTGGCGGCCGGCCGCTCACCGTGATCGACGCCACCAACGTCCAGCCCGGCGCGCGCAAGCACCTGGTCAACCTGGCCCGTGCGCACGACGTGCTCCCGGTCGCCATCGTGCTGGACGTTCCGGAAAACCTTTGTGCAGAACGTAACGCGAGCCGGGCCGATCGAACCTTCGGCCGCCAGGTGATTCACCGCCAGCATGCCGAGCTGCGCCGCTCCCTGCGATCACTCACCCGGGAGGGATTCCGGACGGTCCACTGGCTGCGGGGAGCCGCCGAGGTGGAGGTGGCCACGATCGTCCGGGAGCGGCTGCGCAGCGACTACACCGACCGGACCGGGCCGTTCGACGTGATCGGCGATGTGCACGGCTGCCGGGCCGAGCTGGAAGCGCTGCTCGCGAGGCTCGGCTACGTCCTCACGCATGACTCGTCGGGGCGGGTCGACGGCGCGGTGCCGCCGGCCGGCCGCACCGCGGTGTTCCTCGGCGACCTGGTGGACCGGGGCCCGGACAGCCCCGGCGTGCTCCGGCTGGTGATGGGCATGGTGGCGGCCGGCTACGCCCTGGCCGTGCCCGGGAACCACGAGAACAAGCTGGTCCGCGCCCTGGACGGGCGCAACGTCCAGGTCAGTCACGGCCTGGCCGAGACGCTCAGCCAGCTGGCCGCCGAGGATGGGGAGTTCCAGCGGCAGGTCCGGTACTTCTGCTCCGGCCTCGTGTCGCACCTGATCCTGGACGGCGGCCGGCTGGTCGTCGCGCACGCTGGGCTGAAGGAGGCCTACCACGGCCGGGCGTCCGGCCGGGTGCGCAGCTTCGCGCTGTACGGGGACACCACCGGGGAGACCGACGAGTACGGCCTGCCGGTCCGCTACCCGTGGGCGAACGACTACCGGGGCCGGGCCATGGTGCTGTACGGGCACACGCCGGCGCCGGGGCCGGAGTGGGTGAATAACACGATGTGCCTGGACACCGGGTGCGTGTTCGGCGGGCGGCTGACCGCGCTGCGCTACCCGGAGAAGGAGGTCGTCTCGGTCCCCGCGGAACGGGTCTGGTATGAGCCGGCGAAGCCGTTGTCCCCCCCGGAATCCGCCGGGGGGGCGCGGGGTTCCGGGGGGGCGCCCCCCGGGCCAGCACCGCGTGATCCCGGTCTGCTGTACCTGAGCGACGTGCTGGGCAAGCGGGTCATCGAGACCCGGGCGCACGGCCGGATCACCATCCGGGAGGAGAACGCGGCCGGCGCGCTCGAGGTGATGAGCCGGTTCGCGGTCGACCCCCGGTTGCTGCTGTACCTGCCGCCGACCATGGCCCCCTGCGCCACGTCAGCGGTCGGCGGGCTGCTCGAGCACCCGGCTGAGGCGTTCGCCGGGTACGCCGCCGACGGCATCACCGCGGTGATCTGCGAGGAGAAGCACATGGGCTCGCGGGCCGTCGTGCTGGCGTTCCGTGACGACGAGCCTGATGCGCAGGTCCGGGCCCGGTTCGGGCCGGGCATGGCCGGTGCGGCCCGCGCGCTGCCGGGGGCGGTCTATACCAGGACCGGGCGCCCGTTCTTCGATGCCGCGCGGACGGGGCAGTTGCTGGGGGTGGTTCGTTGCGCTATATCGGGCGCCGGACTGTGGGACGAGCTGGGGACAAGCTGGCTGCTGCTGGACTGCGAGCTGCTGCCGTGGTCGGCGAAGGCCGGGGACCTGCTGCGGAACCAGTACGCGGCGGTCGGGGCGGCGGCCCGCGCGGCGCTGCCCGCGGCCGCCGCGGCGGCCGGGCAGGCGCAGGCCCGCGGGGTGGACATGGCGGGGCTGGCCGGCCGGATGACGGCCCGGGCGGCCAATGCGGCGGCGTTCAGCGCCGCTTACCGCCGGTACTGCTGGCCGGTCCACGGCCTGGACGGGATCCGGCTGACGCCGTTCCAGCTGCTCGCGGCAGACGGCGCGACCTACCACGACCGGGAGCATGGCTGGCATCTCGCGCTCGCCGACCGGCTGGCCGCCGCCGCGCCGGGGCTGATCGCACCGACCCGCCGGCGGCTGGTGGACACGGCCGACCCGGGTTCGGTGACCGCCGGGGTGGCGTGGTGGACGGAGCTGACCGAGGCCGGCGGCGAGGGCATGGTGGTCAAGCCCGCGGCCGGCCTGGTGCGGGGGCCGCGGGGGCTGGCCCAGCCGGGGGTCAAGGTCCGTGGCCGCGAGTACCTGCGGATCATCTACGGCCCGGACTATGCCGAGCCGGGGAACCTGGCCCGGCTGCGGGACCGCAACCTGGGCCGGAAACGCTCGCTGGCGCTGCGGGAGTACGCTCTCGGGATCGAGGCCCTGGAACGGGCGGCCGCGGGGGAACCGTTGTGGCGGGTGCATGAGGCCGTGTTCGGCGTGCTGGCCCTGGAGTCGGAACCAGTGGACCCGCGGCTCTGAGCACGCACCAGGCCGGCCCGCGGCTCCACTCGGGGCCGGCCCCAGGGACCAGCGGCAGAATGGCGTGCCGCGAAGGACCGGATAAGCGCGGCACCGAGCCTAAGCTACCTGGATACCGTCAGCACACCCCCGGCTACCCAATCGGGAGAATCCGCTATGCGAGCCGTCGTCATCACCCATCCCGGCGGGCCCGAGGTGCTCCGCCTGGAAGACGTCCCCGACCCGGTCCCCGGGCCTGGCGAGGTAGTCATCGAGGTGGCGGCGGCCGGCCTGAACACGGCCGACGTCATGCAGCGGCAGGGCTTCTACCCGCCGCCGCCGGGCGCGCCCCCGTACCCGGGGCTGGAATGCTCGGGGCGGATCGCGGAACTCGGCCCGGACGTCTCCGGATGGCAGGTCGGCGAGGAGGTGTGCGCCCTGCTAGCCGGGGGCGGCTACGCGGAACGGGTCGCGGTCCCGCAGGGCCAGGTCATGCCCATCCCGGCCGGCGTGGCCCTGACGGACGCCGCCGCATTCCCCGAGGCAGCCTGCACCGTGCAGGGAACGGTTTACCAGTCGGCCAGGCTGAGCGCCGGTGAGACCATCCTGGTGCACGGCGGGTCGGGCGGGATCGGCAGCTTCGCGATCCAGCTGGCTAAGGCCGACGGGGCGGTGGTGGCCTGCACGGCGGGTACTCCGGCGAAGCTGGAGCGATGCCGCCAGCTCGGCGCCGACCTGGCCATCTCCTACACCGAGCAGGACTTCACGGCAGCTGTGCTGGACTTCACCGGCGGCCACGGCGCCGACGTGATCCTGGACATCATGGGCGCCCCGTACCTGGCCGGCAATCTCGCCGCCCTGGCCATCTGGGGACGGCTGGTGATCATCTCCACCCGGGGCGGCACCCGCGGCGAACTGGATCTTGGCGTGCTGATGATGAAGCGGGGCAGCATCTTCGCCGCCACCTTGCGGGCCCGCCCGCCCGCGGAGAAGGCTGAGGTGGTGGCGGCCACCCGCCAGCACGTCTGGCCGCTGATCTCCTCGGGCGCGATAGCCCCGGTCATCGACCGGGTGCTGCCGATGGCCGAGGCGGCGCAGGCCCACCGGCGGCACGACGAGGGCACGCATGTGGGCAAGATCCTGCTCGTCAACTGACCAGCCGGGGGGCGGCGGGCGGCTGCGCCCGCGCGGACAGGAAGGACTGCGCCCCGGAGCCGGCCCCCGGGTCCGGGCACTACGCGGAAGGCGCAAGACTAGGACCATGAGCGAACGCAACCCCGAAGCAAGCGAGGGCGCCGCAGGCCAGGGCGCCAAGGTCGTCGTCGTGGGCCCCGATGGCATCGCCATGGAAGCGGACGGCAGCGCCGACAACGGGGCCGAGCGGCCGGTCATGGAGATGGTCGAGCAGCCCGCCAAGGTGATGCGGATCGGGAGCATGATCCGGCAGCTCCTGGAGGAGGTCCGGGCGGCTCCGCTCGATGAGAAGAGCCGGGCCCGGCTGCGCCGGATTCACGCGAGCTCGATCAAGGAACTCGAGGACGGCCTGGCCCCGGAACTGGTCGACGAGCTCGAGCGGCTGTCCCTGCCGTTCGCCGAGGACGAGGTCCCCAGCGAGGCGGAACTGCGGGTCGCCCAGGCCCAGCTGGTCGGCTGGCTCGAGGGCCTGTTCCACGGCATCCAGACCACCCTGTTCGCTCAGCAGATGGCCGCGCGGGCCCAGCTGGAGCAGATGCGGCGGGCCCTGCCACCGGGCATGGTCCCGGGCATGGCCACGGGCGGCGAGGAAGGGCCGTCCCAGCAGGGCCGTTCCTCTGGCCCCTACCTGTAGTCCGGCCGGCGAAAAGCGGTCCGGTTACACCCGCCCGTAGCGCAGCCGGTTCAGCCAGGCGGCCGCCTCGGCGAATTCAGCGTCGGAGGTCCCCGGGCGGACGTGGGTCTGCCCCCGGTCGTGCCGCGGGTAGCTGCCCAGGAACCTGACCTCGGCACAGACCCGGCGCAGGCCCATCACCGCCTCCCCGACGCGGGCGTCGTCGAGGTGGCCTTCGCAGTCGATGAAGAAGTAGTACCGGCCCAGCCCGTGACCGGTCGGCCGCGATTCGATGCGCATGAGGTTGATCCCGCGGACCGCGAACTCGGTCAGGATCTCCATCAGCGCGCCGGGGTGATCCGCGGCCAGGAAGGCCACCAGGGACGTCCGGTCTGAGCCGGTCGCGGCCGGCAGCGGCCCGGGCTGGGTCACCACCACGAACCGGGTCTCCGCGTCGGGCCGGTCGTGGGCGCCGTCCACCAGCACCTCGAGGCCGTACAAGCCGGCCGCGAACGCACCGGCCAGGGCCCCGTCCAGCGCGCCCTCCGCCACCTGGCGCGCTGCCTCGGCGTTGGACGACGCCGGGCGCCAGGCGGCGTCCGGCAGGTGCTCCGTGAGCCAGCGGCGGCACTGCGCCTGCGCCTGCGGGTGGCCGCCCACCGTCGTGACCCCGGGGAGCTGGGTGCCGGGCCTGACCAGCAGGGCGAACGCCACGGGCAACGGGACCTCGGCGCAGATCACCAGGTCATCGCCGGTGGCCAGTTCGTCCAGGGTGGCGGTCACCGCGCCCTCGACTGAGTTCTCGATCGGCACGATGCCCCGCTCCGCAGCCCCGGTGCGTACGGCCTCCAGGGTGGCCTGGATGGTGACGCACGGCAGTGAGCTGTCCGCCGCAGCGGGATCGAAGGTGAGCAGGGCGGCCTCGGTGAACGTCCCCTCCGGGCCGAGATAGGCATACCGGACGGGTTTGCCAGACTGATCTGAGTCACGGGGGGACAGGGCGATCACACCGCTTTCACCTGGACAGGGACGCGAGTGGCGGCTGCCCGGCGGAGCCGCGCCGCCGTCCGCGAGGATACCAGCGGCGCACCCGGCCCGTCCGACCGCGCACCCGGCCCGCGCACCCTTGCGGTCTTGCATCTCAGCGCGATCATGATATCGTGATATCTAGATATCACTAGGAGGACGCCGGTGAGTGACGGGGTTCGGACGAAGAACATCGTGCTACGGCTCGACCCGGCCCTGGCCGAGCGGCTGGAGGCTGTCGCCGAGGTCGAGGGGCGTTCGGTGTCCGACGTGGTGCGCGAGGCGATCAGCGCTCTCGTCGCGGCCCGGCAGAAGGACAAGCAGTTCATCCGGCTGCTGGAAGGCAACCTCGCCCGGCACCAGCGCATCCTGCAGATGCTGAGGGACGACCCGTCGTGACCCCGCTGGACCTGCCCGGCCTCATCGTGATCGGCATGCGGACGCTCGGCCTGGACACGCCCGGGGCGCTCGCTGAGCTCGACGTGGCCGCCGCGGAAGCGGCCCTGGCCGAAGCGGCGGCGGCGGCCCGGGCCGAAGCGGCGGGCGGAGCACCGGCCACGCGGCCGGCCGCAGTGTCCCCGCGAGCCCCAGATGACCCGGGCAGCCCGGCCACCGGCCGGGATCCCGCGGAGGCGGCGGAAGCCGCGGCCGCCCTGCTGTGCGCCCTGCTGCGGCACCGCCCGTTCCGGCACGGGAACGCCCCGGTGGCTGTCGCGGCGGCGACCACGTTCCTGGCGCTGGGCGGCTGGCAGGCCGGCCTGGACCCGCCCGCGGCCGCACGGGAAGTCGTCGCCGCCGTGGCGGAAGGCCGCCTGCCGCGCGCCGCACTCGCCGCGTGGCTGGCGCCCCGGCTGAGCCCTGGGCCGCCCGCAGCCCGGGCAGCGGCAGCGGCGAGCGCTGGCGGGCCGAACGCGGCGCGGCGCGGCGCGGCCCACCCGGACCCACCCGCGGCCGATGACCGGCGGCGGGTAAAGGAGGGAATCATGCCGGGATGGCTGCCTGGCCGGAGCCGGTCAGGCCGGAAGAAGGGCATGTTCCGCCGGTTCAGCCCCGGGGCGCGAGAGTCCGTCATCGGCAGCCAGCGGGAGGCGCGGTCACTACGGCACGGTTACATCGGTACCGAGCACATCCTGCTCGGCCTGCTGCATGAGGGCCACGGGGTGGCGGCCCAGGCCCTGCAGGCCGCAGGAATCACCGAGGAAGCCGCCCGCCAGCGGATCGTGGAGATCGTCGGCCGCGGCGCGCAGGAGCCGTCCGGGCATATCCCGTTCACCGCGCGGGCCAAGAAAGTGCTCGAACTGGCCTTGCGCGAGGCCGCACACCTCAACCACCTCTACATCGGCAGCGGGCACATCCTGCTCGGCCTGCTCCGGGAGGGTGACGGGCTCGCCTGCCAGGTGCTCATCGACCTGGGCGCCGACAGCGCCCCGCTGCGCGAGCAGGCGATGACACTGATGGCGGCCCCGGCCGCCGAGGGTGCCGAACTGGCCGCGCGCGTCGTCCCACCGCACCTCCGTGACATCGACCTCAGGGTCGCGCAGGCTCGTCAGGAGAAAGACGAGGCCATCGACGCCCGGGACTTCCCCCGCGCCGCGGCCCTGCGGGACCGCGAGCGTGAACTCCTCGCCGAACGGGACCGCCGGCTCAGGCAGTGGCGGGCGGGCACCGACCCGGAGGCTCTCGGCCTGGAGATCGACCGGCTCCGGGAGGAGGTCCGCCGGCTGCAGGACCTGCTCCTGCGGCACGGCATCGACGCAGGCGAGCCCGGTCAGCGCTCGGCCTGACCGGGCGCCACGGGCAGCAGGCCCGCGGGCCGAGGCCAGACCAGCCCGCCCAGCAGCAGCAGGACAGCGAGCAGGACCACCGGCGTGACCGCGGTGCGCACCACGGTTTCCAGCCAGCCCAGGCCGGACGGCATCCGGATACCGCGGGCGGGCAGGTACCCGAGGCCGAGCGCGGCGGTGCGCGCCAGCAGCAGCCAGTCCAGCGCCACCACCAGCGGGACCCGGCGGCCGCGCCACACGGCTTCCGGGCCGGCCTGCCCGGGGACGGCGGGGAGCAGGGCGAGCAGCGCCCAGCCGAGCCCGTCGTACCACGGGAGCACGTAGGGCCAGGTGAGCAGCCAGGCGAAGGCGGCCGCGAATGCCCCCGCCACCGCCCCGCCGGGCAGGCCCGGCGCCGGGATCAGCACCAGCGCGCGCAGCAGCAGGGCCAGGAGCAGCAGCGCCACGGCCGGGGCCGCGGCCCGGACGACGCCGTCGGCGGTCCCCTCGGGCAGCGCGCCCAGGACGCGCAGCACCGACCGCACGGCCCGCCACGGTGACCCGACCGACACCAGGCCGGCATCCTGAAGCGCGGGGCGGAGCGCCCCCGGCCCCCACGGCGCCAGCGCCACCGCCGTGACGACCAGGAACCCGGCGGCCAGCCCGGCAGCAGCCACCCGGGCACCGGCCGGCACCGGCGCCCGCCAGTCATGCCCGCCAGGGCCCAGCCAGCGCCAGGACCCAGCCGCGCCAGGACCCAGCCGCGAGCTGGCCGGGGCCAGCCCGGCGGCCAGCAGAGCGGCGATCATGCCGCCCGGCACCAGGGCCATGCTCAGTTTGACCGCCGCGCCGAGGGCAGCGAGCCCTCCGGCCAGGGCGCAGCCACCGAGCAGCCACCACGACCGGGCACGGCGCAGCGCCAGCACGCATCCGGCCACCCCGGCCAGCGCGAACACGATGGCCTCGCTGTCCACGTGCGCGCCCGCCACCAGGACCTGCAGGAGCAGCGGGTTCGCCGTCCACAGCAGGGCGGCCCGGAGCTGGCCCGCCCGGCTGCCCCGCGTCATCCGGTGCAGCAGCAGGCCGGCCGCGGCGAACGCGGCCGCCGTGAGCACCGACCCGGCAAACACGGTGAGCCGTACCGAGGTCCCGCCCGCCGCGGACGCCAGCGCCTGCAGCCCGGAAGCCAGGCTGCCGTACACCGACGGGCTGCCACGCCAGTCCTGCACGGCGCGGGCCACCGGATCACCAAGCTGGGCCAGCATGGCCGGTGTCATCGTGTAGGGGTCGTGGCCGGTGACCACCATCCGTCCGTAGCCTGCGTAACTCAGCTGATCCGCGGATCCGAACGGCGGGAGCGCGGCAATCACACCCGCCGCGACCAGGCCTGCGAGGAGCACGGCCCGGGGCGAGGCCGTCCATCCCCGGTGCACGGCGTGCAGGCCGAGGCCGAGGCCGCCGGCGCCGGCCAGCAGGGCGGCGGCGGCGAGGGCCACCGCGAGCCCGGGGGCCGGGTGGGCATTGAACGCCCATGGCGGCGGGCCGGGACGCCCGGGAAGCGCGGGCTCCATCACCGAAGGGCCAAGCACGGCCACCGTGACGGTGGCCAGGACACTGACCGTCGTGAGCACGAGCCCCGTCCGGCCTGCCCTCCCGCTCCCTGCCCGGCCTCCCCGCGCCGCGACGCACGACATATCACCCGAGCCATGCGATGGTTTGCCGGGCCTATCGGGATTGGCCAGCACGGATGGAGTGATACGTGGTCTGGATGGCGGCCCGGCCGCGGCGCGCCGCGGCGCCGGGGCATCCCGGCGGGACACCGCTAGCCCGCGGGCCGCCGCCGCAGGCGCTGGTAGGCCCGCCGTACCCTGGGGTCACGGGCGGCCAGGACCAGGGCCACCCCGGCGAACTGACGGGCCCGGTGCCACTGCGCCTGCCAGTCGTTCCCGGTCGCCCGGTGGCTCATGGGCACCTCGACCTCCCGCACCCGCAGGCCGCTGCGGAGCACGTCGATGGTGAGCCCGGTTTCCACGCCCCAGCCTCCGGCGAGTGGGCGGGCTGTCTCGAACGCGGCCCGGGTCAGGCAGCGCTGCCCGTTGAGCGGCTGGGCCGGTGCCCACCCGGCGGCCCGCCGGATGCCCGAGCCGGACAGCGCGACCACGAAGCCGTGGCCGCCGGCCCGCACCCGGTCCGTGAAGACCGCGATGGTCATGTCAGCCTGGCCGGCCCGGACCGGATCGACCAGGGCGCCGGCATGAGCCGCCGAGTCGGCCAGGTCACCGTCAAGGAACAGCAGGTAACGCGGCGACGCACGGTGCTGGGTGTGCTCCAGGAGCCGAACCGCCTCGGCACCGCTCTCCATGGCCGCGCCCTTGCCCATGCTGCGCGGGTGCCGGAGCACGACCGCGCCCGCGCTCTCCGCCGCCGCGGCGGTGCCGTCCTGGGACCCGTCATCCACCACGACGAGCAGGTCGGCCCCGGGAACGCCCGCCGCCCCCCGTACCGTGGCCCGGATCCGGTCCGCCTCGTCCCGGGCGGGAATGATGACGGCGACGTCGCCGGTGTCAGGCATGCGCCGATAGTAGTGGGCGCCGGCTCACTGACCCGGAACGGCGGCCGAATCTTCGACCACGGTGAACACCGACTCCAGGCCGGTCACCCGCAAGATCTTGCGGACGGCCGGCCGCGGCGCGCTGAGCTCGATGTTCCCGCCGTGCTCACGGGCCAGGCGCTGCGCGGCCAGCAGCACGTTCATGCCGGTGGAGTCGCAGAAGTCGACCCCGGACATGTCCACCACAAGGCGGACGGCATGATCGGTGTTGAGGGCCGCGGCGAGCTGGGTTTGCAGGCGGGGAGCCGTGTACAGGTCAATCTCGCCGGACAGGGCCACGATGACGCGATCACCCTCGGCGCGGCTGGAAACCTTGAGCTCCACGAGCCGCACCCTACCGCCCCCGGTGCGCGACGACCAGATGCTTACCCTCAAGACAGGGCGAAATCGCAGGCGGATCGCGCATTTCTGAGTCAAGCTGGAGAGGCACGTACCCCCAGCACCGGCATCAGCGAGGCGGTCCCCCGGCATGTACCCCTTGCCAGAGCAGTCAGAACCCAAGCCGGCGACACTGCGGCCGCTAGCCGGCCTGCACGCCCCCGCCCCGGTCCCGCTGCCCGCCTCGCTGGCGGACATGCCGCTGTCCGCACCCCTGGCGGCGGACTTCCTCCCGCCCAGCCAGCCCGTGCCCGCTGAGCCCGAGCCGGGACTGGCCGACCTGGCCCCGAGCTGGCTGCCGGATGGTGACCTGCAACGCGGCCGGATCCGCGACGACATGGAGGGGCTGGGGGCCAGGGCGGGCGCCGCCTCGTCGTGGCTCGAGAGCAGCCGGCACTACCGGCGGCTGCTGAACCGGGACGGCGTGGTGCCGGTGACCGCCCGGATGACCGCGGGTGACCTTGCCTTCCTGGCTGAGGCCCGGGAGCAGGTCCTGCACTTCACCGAGCTCACCACCCGGCTGCTCGACCTGCACCAGCCGCTGGACGCAGGAGGCATCACCACCGACCCCTCCAGCCCGATCCGCCGGTGCCGCAGTTGCATGTGGCGCTGGCCGTGCCCGACGTTCAGCATCCTCGCCGAAGTGGTGGACCGCCCCGGCCCGTCCGCCTGAGCTGGGTTACCTGGCTGGGTTACCTGGCTGCGTTACCTGGCTGGGGTGAGCGGCCCCGGGTGAACACGCAGGCCACGCGGGTTGCTCACCGCAGGTGCGGTCCGGGGCAGCGGTGCCAGGTCCTGGCCGGCGCCGAGCGCCGCGTCCCCGGCCACCCCGGCCGGCCGGACCGCGGGATCGCGGGTGACGGCACAGGACAGGCAGCGCGGGCCGCCGCGCCCGCTGCCCAGCTCGTTGGCGGGGACCGGGATCACCTCGACTCCGGCCGCGGTGAGCCGGGCGTTGGTCTCCGTGTTCCGCTCATCGCACAGCGCCACCCCGCGGCCGAGGGACAGCGCGTTGCTGCCGTCATCCCACTGCCCGCGCGACACGGTCATCGGGTCCAGCCCGGTGTCGATGACGGTGAGCCGGCCGGCCCCGATGGCCTCGGCCGCTGCCGCCAGGAAGGGCTGCGCCCGGGAAATCCGCAGTTCAGTCCCCCGCGCCGTGATCGTGTGCGCGGTCAGCGTGTAGGCCACCGCAGGGGACATCACCACGGTCCCCGCGTTGACCACCGTGCAGACCGTGTCCAGGTGCGCCACCTGCGCCCGGTGCAGTGGCACGGCCAGCACGCTGTGCGCCAGTCCGGCGCCCAGTACCTGCCGGGCCAGCCGCTCGATCGCCGCCGGGGCGGTCCGCTCGGTGACCCCGGCCGCGAGCACACCCGGGCCGAGCAGCACGAGGTCGCCGCCAGCCAGGGGTTCCAGGTGCGGGCCGTACAGCATCGCCGTGCCTCTGAACCGCGGGTGGTGCTGGTAGAGCACGCGCAGCAGCGCCGCCTCACGGGCCCGGCCCGGCGCTGCCAGGCTGGACACCACCACGCGGTCCCCTATCCACACGCTGGAATCCCGGGTGAAGACCAGGTTGGGCAGCGGGTCCACCACGAAATCGTGCCGGCCCAGCAGGGCGTAGACGACCCCGCGCCCGCCGCGCAGCTCGCCTGGGGTGAGGCCGGCAATCAGCGCCTGGGCCAGCACCTCGGATTCCATGCCCTCCAGGTAGTCACGGACGACAGCCCGCAGTTCCTGGCCGAGCCGCGGGCCGGCCAGGGCCGAGTCGATCGCGGCGTCCCGCGCCGGCCGGTACTCGAGCACGTCCTGGAACAGCTCGGTGAGGTAAAGCACCTCCACCCCGTGGTCCCGGAGCACCTGGGTGAACTGATCGTGCTCGTGCTGTGCCCGGTCCACCCACGGGACCCGGTGCAGCAACAGCCGGTCGGAGCTGCGGGGGGACATCCGCCGCAGCTCCGCTCCCGGGCGATGGACGAGCACGGTGCGAAGGTGGCCGACCTCACTGTCCACACCATGGGCGTGCGTCACGATCCCCCCAAGACAGTTCCCGCGCCCCCGCGCGGCCAGCCCCTCGGAGGGAGTATCACCACTTCGGTGACTGATTACGCATCCTTGCAGAAGGATCACCGGAGGTGTCCGCGCGTGCGGAGGCGACGGCGGCCGCGCGGTCGCCACGAGGAGCCGGCAGGACGGCCCACACGGTGGTACCGGAGGCATCGGCCCGCACGCCCCAGCTCGAGCACAGATGATCCACGATGGACAGCCCGCGGCCGCCCAGGGCGGACAGCGACGGCCAGGACACCTGCGGCCGGGTGGAACTGCCGCCGTCACTGACGAGCACCTCCAGTGACGCCGGGCTGAGCACCCAGGCGGCCCGGATCCGGGCGTCCGGCAGCGGGCGGGCATGCAGGATCGCGTTGCTGAGCAGTTCGGTGAGCACCAGAGCCGCGTCGGCGACACACCCGGCGAACAAGCCGGCGCTGCGCAACTCCGCGCTGATCCGGCCACGGGCGACAGCAACGCTGGACGGCACGCACGGAAGGAGCACCACGCTCGCCGCCCTCACCTCCTTACGCCGCCCCACCCCGTGGCCGCGTGCTCGCTTCCACCTGCGACCTGGGATGCCCACCCAGGGCCAGCCAGAAACCGGCCGGGAGCGCCGGGCACGCAGTGCAGCGGCATGACCACACAGCGGGCCGCTCCGGGTCCGGGCCAGCCCGCCCAGTCCGGTCCGGGAGCCCCGCCCGGCGCCAGTACCGCCGGGCCCCGGACCCCCTCCGCCCGCCCCGCCGCGGCCGTGGCACCGACCACGCTGGCCAGCGAATCTGCTCCAGGCCAGCTTGATTCACGTCTAGCATGAGGGGCATTGCTGCGGCCGCGGATGTGCAGGCGCGGGGGGCGGCCAGAATCGCTGCGGCGCGGCTCACGACCGACGGCCCAGCCGCACGCTAGACGGGGTGAACCAATGGACTCAGCGGGTCGCGACCCGCGTGTCCCGCTGGGCGGCCGCCGGGGCCGCCCCACTGTGGCGGCCTCGCACCAGGACGGCCCGGACGGCTCCGGCGGCGCGGCCGGGCGGGCGAGTGCCGCTGTCGGCCCGGCCGCCGCAGACGGCCCGGCCGCCGCAGACGGCCCGGCCGCCGCAGACGGCCCGGCCGCGGCAGACGGCCCGGCCGCCGCAGGCGCCGGGCCCGGGGCCGCGCGGCTGCCGCGCAGTGGGCGGCTGGCGGCACACCCGGCGATCGGCCATGCGGTGCTGCTGATCTGCTATCTGGCCGCAGGCGTAGCCGTCACCTGGCCGCGGGCCAGCTACCTGGCCGGCCAGCTGCCCTCCTCGCGCGACTCCGCCTCCTACGTGTGGGGGTTCTGGTGGATGGCGCGCCAGGTCAGTCACCTGGGGTACCCCTGGTTTACCAACCACATGGCCGCGCCGGCCGGCGTGTTCCTGGGATTCCACGCGCTGATGCCGCTGCCCGGGCTGATCATGACCCCGGTCACCCTGGCCTTCGGCCCCAGCGCCTCCTACAACCTGCTGGTCATCGGCGTCCCCGGCCTGCTCTGCTACGCCATGTACCGGGCGGCCCGGCTGTGGCTGGCCACGCAGCCAGGCGCGATCGCAGCGGGCGCATTCTTCGGGCTGTCCGCCATGCTGGGCCAGGAGGACTGGTACCACCTCAACATCGCGGCCGGCGCGCTCTTCCTGCCGATCACGCTGGAGCTGTCCGTGCGGCTGCGCCGGTCCCCGGGCCTGCGCCCGGCGGCCTGGCTCGGCCTGGCCCTGGGCGCGGCGGTGCTGACCGACTCCGAGTCAGCCATCCTGGCGGGGATACTCACCGTGGTGCTGCTGCTGCCATGGCTGCTCCGCCGCCCCTCGGTGGCGAAGCTATGGCCAGTGGCCCTGGCGGCCGCGGTCGCGGCGGTCGTGGCCAGCCCTCAGCTGATCGCGATGGCGCGGGAACAGGTCCACGGTGGCCTGGCCATCAAGGAGCAGTTGCTGGCCGTGACCATCAAGCTGTACGGGATCGGCCTGCCCGGGATGTTCTCGCCGACACCCCGGGTCGCCGACTTCGGGCTCACCACCCTGGCCTCGCCGTTCCTGCACAGCCGGGACAACGAGCAGGTGCCGATGTTCGGCGTGACCCTGACGGTGCTGGCCCTGGCCGGGCTGGTGGCGGCGTGGCGGCGGCGCGGAGCCCGGCAGCTGGCCCTGCTGTGGCTGGGCTGCGCCCTGCTCGCGCTCGGCGCCACGCTGTGGGTGGGCAAACATGAGTACATCCCGTTCGGCCAGATATGGAACGGGGTGGAGGTCTCCCCGGTGCTGCCGTACACGTGGTTCGTGCGGATCCCCGGGCTGTCCTCATTCCGGGAGGCGGACCGGTGGGCCATCCTGGGCCTGGTCCCCGCCACCCTGCTGGCCGGCGCCGCGGTGGACTGGATGCGCTATCACGCCAGGCCGCTCATCGCGGTGGTGGCCGCCTTCGGCGTGCTGGAACTGGGCTACTCGGGCAATCCGAAAGTCGGCGAGATGCCGACCGCGCTGCCCCGGCTCGACCAGCCGATCGCGGCCGATCGCTCGCCGTCCGTCGTCGTGGACGTGCCCTACGGCCTGCGCGGCGGGATTCCCGAATACGGCGGCCGGTTCGCGGCCGAGGCCCTGGTGCTGGCCACCGCCGACGGCCACCCGCGGGCCATCGCCTACGTCTCCCGGCTCCCGGCTCCCACCATCACCGCGATAGCAAAGCACCCGTTCTATTCGTGGCTAATCCACGTCCAGCATTACACGCCGCCGCTCAATGCGCCGGACTCGCCCGCCGTTCATACCCGGCCGCTCTTCGACGCCCGGTCCGCGTCCTACGTCCCGGTCACCGCAACGCAGGTGGCAGCGGCCCGCCGGGACGCCGCGCGGCTGCATATCGGCTGGATCCTCGCCTGGTACTCCAATCCCGCCATTGTTAGTTACCTCACGCAAACCGGTTTCCACTACCGCTACCGGGCGGACGGGGTCTGGGTGTACCGGCCCGCTCCGCGCTGACGAGCCGGCCCGGCGGGTCAGTATCCCGGCCAGCCCCGGCCGTCCGAAGACGGGGAAGCCGTCCAGAGGATCAGGAACCTGCGGCGCCGCCTGGCCGTTGAGCGGGCAAGCGCCGCCGCCGCGGTGCCCACAGCGCAAATCGGGTAGTGCCACCGCCGCCAGCCAGCCGTTTAGCTGATTATTACTCGGAGTTGGCGTCGGGGGAAACTACTTGCCCTTGCTTGGGCATTCCGTTGGCTTTGCGTGACCTTACTAAAATCCGTAATAAATTGTTTCTATATTCGTCAGTGAGATCGCCTCTAATGCCGGGCAGCATGCTTCCATAATCAATCCAGCCCGCCGCCGCGGCAGCGGCAGCGGCAGCGCGGAACTCGGTGTCGGACCAAGAGCGGGGTGCATATGGGCGACGCGGGCGAGGACCCGGCACCGGCGGGAGCCCGGCCCGCTGACGAGCTAGCCCCGGCCGGGGCACTCGCAGCGGCCGGTCCGTCCCGCGCCACCGCGCTTTCTGCGGGGCCGTCCACCGCCGGGCCGTCCATCGCCGGCCCGTCGGCTCCCCCGCCGCCCGCGGCCGCACCGCCCGCTGGCGGGCGGTCCGCCCCGGCACGGCCGCCGCGGTGGCCGCGGCGCCATCGGTGGGCCGCCCAGCTGACCCTGCTGGCCGGATACCTGGCCGCCGGGCTGGCGGTCACCTGGCCGCGGGTCACCTATCTGGGCGGGAAACTGCCGGCCACCCGGGACGCTGGTGGTTACGTCTGGGACTTCTGGTGGGTCGCCCGGCAGCTGTCCCACGGGGCGAGCCCGTGGTCCACCCGCTACCTCGCCGCGCCGGTGGGCTCGGATCTCGGCTTCCACACCCTCATGCCGCTGCCCGGCGCCGTCATGACGCCGGTCACGCTGGCCTTCGGGCCCAGTGCCAGCTACAACCTGCTCTCCATCCTCTGCCCCGGGCTGCTGTGCTACGTGATGTACCGGGCGGCCCGGCTCTGGCTGCCCAGCGAGCTGGGCGCGATCTCGGCCGGCGCGTTCTTCGGCCTGTCGCCCATCCTGGCCTGGCGCAGCTTCTTCGAGATCAACCTGGCTCTCGGCGCGCTGTTCCTGCCACTGGCCCTGGAGGCCGCGGCGCGGCTGCGCCGGGGCGGCCGGTGGGGGCAGGCAGTGATCCTGGGGGCCCTGCTCGGCGCCGCGGTGCTCACCGACCAGGAATCGGCCGTCCTGGCGGCCATCGTGACCGTGATCGTGCTGGTGCCGTGGCTGGCCCGGCGGCCGTCCCCGGCCCGGCTCGGGAGTGCCGCGCTGGCCGCCGCGGCCGCGCTCGTCGTGGCCAGCCCGCAGATCATCCCGATGCTCCTGCAGGCAGGCACGGACAAGGTGCCGCCCACCCGGGCCGGCCTGCTGGACGTGAACTACGTGAATTCCGGCGCCGCCCTGGGCCAGCTGTTCGCGCCGTCCCCCAAGGTGGCCCACTACGGCCTGACCGCGATCAGCCGCTACTACTATCACGGGCCGCACAGCATCGTGATCGTCACCTTCGGCATGGTGCTCACCGCGCTGGCGCTGCTCGGTGCCGTCGCCGCCTGGCGGCGCCGGTACACCCGGACGCTGGCACTGCTCTGGGCCGCCTGCGCGGCCCTGTCCCTGGGCTCGGCCCTGTGGATCGGCAATCACCGCTACGTGCCCGTCGCCGGGGTGATCCACGGCACCCGGCTGTCGATGATCATGCCGTTCACCTGGTTCGTGCGGATTCCCGGGCTGTCCACCTTCCGCGAGGCCAACCGGTTCACCGAGCTGGGGCTGCTGCCCGCCGCGCTGCTGGCCGGCGCGGCGGTGGAGTGGCTGCGGCGCCGCGCCCGGCTGGCCCTGGTGACGGTAGTGATGCTGGCGGCGCTGGAAGCCGGCTGGTCCGGTAATCCGGGCATCGGGACGATGCCGACGGCCATGCCCGAGCTGGACGGGCCGATCGCCGCGCAGCATGCCAACTCCATCGTGGTCAACCTGCCGTTCGGCATCCGGGGCGGCCTGCCGGTGATCGGGGATGGCTTCCCGCCCGAGTCCATGGTGCTGGCCACGGCGGACAGGCACCCGCTCGCCGAGGCCTTCATCTCCCGGATCCCCGCGCGCACGCTGGACGGCATCGAGCGCCAGCCGTTCTATGCCGCGCTGCTCAACGCTGAGGGCAGCCGGTACTCGACCACCCGGGCGGAGTTCACCGCGGCGGCCAGGAACGCCCGCGATCTGCATATCGGCTGGGTGCTGCTGTGGCAGACGGACACCAATCTCGGCGCCGTGTACCCCAAGCTGGAGCGCGTGCTCCAGTACACCGGATTCCGGCAGGCCTACTCGGTCGGCAAGGTGACGGTGTACCGCCCGTCGGGTGGCCGGAGCCGCGGCCGGGCCACCCGCCGGCGGGCGCTCCCGGGCAGGCCTACCGGTCAGGGGCCGTCTGCGCGCCTGCCGCCAGTCCCTCGGTGGCCAGCCCGCGGATGAGGCCGCGCAGGCCGGCGGCCAGGCCGGCCCGCTCGTCGGCCGACAGGCCGGCCAGAATCCGGCCCTGCCGGGACTGCCAGGCCTGCCACACCCGGGCGGCGACCGCACCGCCTTCGGGAGTGAGGTACAGCCGCATGTAGCGCTGGTTCGCCTCGTCCCGGCCCCGCTTGATCCAGCCCTTCCGCTCCAGCCCCGCCGCCAGCCGGCTCACGGTGCTCTTCTCCAGGCCCAGCAAGGCGCCCAGCTCACCCTGGGCGATGCCGCACGCGCCCACCAGCTCCAGCAGCGCGCGGGCCTCCGACCCGGACACCGCGGGCGGCGCCGCCGCCCCGGTTCCGCCCGGCGGCAGGCCGGATTCCGCGCTGCCACGCTCGGCACCTTCCGGGCTGACGGCCCGGAGCAGCTGGACGAGCATCCGGAGCAGTTCCATGTCATCGGCCGGGACTTCCACGTTACAGTTGTACCGCACAACTCGACGGGTGATACCTTTCCCTCGTGACAGTTGCTCGGTACAACTCAGGAGCTGGCCGCCCCCCGGTCACCCTGGGACCGGTCGCCGGCCGGGGGCCGCGGGCCGTCCCGCCAGCCCCGGCTGGATGGCGAGTAGTCGGCGCCAGCGGCCCCGATCGCCCCGTAGGCTCGCGGTCGTGAGCAATCAGGGTCGGGTGAGCGCACCGGGGCGGCTGAGCGGCCCGGTGGCCGGCACCACGGACAACGGCGCCTCCGCCGCCACGCTGGCGGAGCCGGACAACCATCTGCTGCCGCCGGGCTCACTGCGCGACCTGGCCGCCGCGCACGGGCTCAAGCAAGCCGCCATCCGGCCGCCGTTGCGAGGGTACGCCCGTGAGCTGTGGCAGCGGCGCTACTTCATCGCCGGGTTCGCCACCGCGCGGAACATCGCGATGTACACCGAGGCCCGGCTGGGCCAGCTGTGGCAGGTGCTCACCCCGCTGCTCAACGCCGGCGTGTACTACCTGATCTTCGGCCTGCTGCTGGGTACCAACCGGGGCGTCCCTGACTATGTCTCGTTCCTGGTTACCGGCGTCTTCGTGTTCAATTTCACCCAGCGCGCGTTCATCACCTCGTCCCAGGTGATCAGGGAAACGCTGCCGCTGATCCGGGCGCTGTACTTCCCGCGGGCCTGCCTGCCGCTCGGGTACGTGCTGATCGAACTGCAACAGCTCGTCCTGTCGTTCGCGGTGTTGTTCGTCATCGTGCTCGTCGCCGGGGAGCCGATCACCCCGTACTGGCTGCTGATCATCCCGGCGCTCATCCTGCAGACCGTCTTCAACGTGGGCTGCGGGTTCATCCTGGCCCGCTGGGGCGCCAGCATCGACGACGTCAGCCAGCTGCTCCCGTTCCTCGTGCGCACCTGGATGTACACCTCGGGCGTGCTGTTCAGCCTGCAGTCGCTGTCGCTGACGCTGACCGGGAAGCTGCATCACTACCCGACCATCGCCTACCTGCTGCAGATCAACCCGGCGGCGGTCTACATCACCCTGGTCCGCTATGCGCTGCTGGCCCAATACCGGGATGCCCTGCCTGGTGCCAAGCCGTACAACCGGCACAACTGCGGGCTGTACCGGGTCTTCCCTGGCCAGCACCCGACCTTCAGCGCGTACTGCCGCCCCAGTACCCTGCCCAGCATTCCGAGCCTGTGGATCTGGGGCGCCGGCTGGGCGGTGGTGGCGGTTATCGTCGGCTTCGTGTTCTTCTGGCGCGCGGAGGCGAGGTACGGCCGTGGATAGGCCCATGGTGGTGGTGGACGACCTGCACGTGGTCTACCGGGTGTATGGCGGCAACGCGGACAAGGGCACCGCGGCCACCGCGCTGCTGCGCCTGATCAAGCGGCAGCGGCGGGCATCTATCCGCGAGGTGCACGCCATCCGCGGCATTTCCTTCGTGGCCTACCGCGGTGACGCCGTCGGGGTGATCGGCCGGAACGGCTCAGGCAAGTCCACCCTGCTGCGCGCGATCGCCGGGCTGCTGCCCGCCGAGGAGGGCGCGGTGTACACCGACGGGCACGGCGCGCTGCTCGGGGTGAACGCGGCGCTGCTGGATGACCTGACCGGCGAGCGGAACGTAGTCCTCGGCTGCCTGGCCATGGGCATGGCCCCGCCGGAGGTCAAGGAGGCCAAGCCGCAGATTGTGGAGTTCTCCGGCGTCGGGGACTTCATCAACCTGCCGATGAAGGCGTACTCCAGTGGCATGGGATCCCGGCTGCGGTTCGCCATCGCCTCCGCGAAGAGCCACGACATCCTGCTGGTGGACGAGGCACTCGCCACCGGCGACGCCGAGTTCCAGCGCAAGAGCCATGCGCGGATCGACGAGTTGCGCGAGCAGGCGGGCACCGTGTTCCTGGTGGCCCACCAGCTGGGCGAGATCGCCGAGACCTGCAACCGGGTGATCTGGCTGGAAAAGGGCCAGATCGTGAAGGCGGGCGACGACGTGCCCGGCATCCTCGACGACTACCTGATCGCGTCCGGCGGCGCGCCGCGCTTCCGCGAGGCGGCGGCCGCGGCCGCCGCGGCCGCCGATTAGCTGTTGTTGCGCAAGACGCTGGTGACGCGTTGAGGGACTGGTGACCGACTCCCGGCCAATTCCCGCCCGGGCTGGGGCGCATGCCCGTGGCGGGGCAGCAGGAGCGGGGTAGCCAGCAGGAGGAGACCGGCGATCGCGATCGCGGCGCGGAGGCTGGTGATGCTGGCCAGCAGGCCCCACAGAGCGGTCAGCGCGGCGATGGTGACATTGCCGGCGACCGACCACGCGGACAGGGTGCGGGCGACCCGGTCCTTCTCGGTGTGCTCGAGCCGGTACGTGGCGAACACCGGGTTGAACACGCCCACGCAGGTGACCAGGCCAAGCTGGACGGCGATGACGAGCACGAGCCCGGCAGCGCCGGGGCGGATGAAGGCCAGCCCGGGCAGCCAGCACGCACGCAGTGCCCCGGTGGTCCGCATGACCTTGTGCGGCCCGAACCGCACCACGAGCCAGCGGGCCAGCCGTGAGCCGATGAGGCCGCCGACGCAGGGCGCACCGAACGCGAGGGTGTACTGCCAGGGCGCGAACCCGAGGCGGCCCAGCATGAGGACGGCGAGCAGCGGCTCGGTCGCCAGGATCAGGCCGTTGACTCCGAGCACGTTGAAGAACACCGGGCGCAGCGCCGGATGGGTCAGGATGTGCCGCCACCCGTCGAGCAGGTCGCCGGCCCGCAGCCCCGGCGCACCGGCTCGCGCGGGGCGCGGCTCGTGGCCGCCGATCGCGCCGATCCCGGCCGCCGAGAGCAGGTAGCTGACCGCATCCGCCAGCACGGTCGTCACCGGGCCGAGCAGCCCGACCGCGGCCCCGCCGAGCGGCGGCCCGAGCACGGTGGCGGTCCAGATCGTGGACTCGAACCGCCCGTTGGCGACGAGCAGGTCCTCCGGCCGCACGAGCGCTTTCAGGTATGCCCCGCTGGCCGCCCTGAAAGCGATCTTGGCGGCGGCGACGATGACCGACACGACCAGGAGCTGGACGAAGCTGAGCCAGCCGAGCGCGTACGCGACGGGGATGCTCATCATCGCCGCGAACCGGGTCAGGTCCATCGCCACCATCACCGGCCGCTTGCGACGGAACTCCACCCACGGGCCGAGCGGCACCGCCACCACCGCCCCGGCCGCCAGCCCCGCAGCGGCCAGCACCGACACCTCGGTCGGCCCGGCATGCAGCACGCGGATCGCGATCAAGGCGAACGCGCCGAGCCCGAACCCCGAGCCGTACGCGCTGACCGCGTACGCCGCCCAGAGCCACCCGAACTGGCGCCCCAGCGACCGCCTCACCGCCATGCCCAAGCACGCCCCTCGCCGTCCCGCCCGGACAACCTCACGTTGACGAGCGAGATCAAAGCGCGCAGCAGTCCAGCGGATCAAACAACCGCCCGCCCGGCGAGCCACAACGCCGCGTTGTGCGACTACAGTCGGTCGGCGTGGATCTCGACGGCGTGCGCAGCTTCGTCGCCGTCGCGGACGCGGGCCAGTTCTCCGAAGCCGCCGCCGATCTGTCGATCACCCAGCAGGCCGTATCCAAGCGCATCGCCGCGCTGGAGAAGCACCTCGGGGTGCGGCTGTTCACCCGCACGGCGCGCGGAGCCCAGCTCACCATCGACGGGCAGGCGTTCCTGCCGCCCGCCCGCGATCTCCTCCGGGCCGAAGAGCGGGCCGCCGCCGCCGTGCGGCCCGGCCGCCGCGCGCTGCGCGTCAACGTGATCGGCCGGCAGCTCGCACCAGCAGGCCTGCTGCGCAACTTCCACCGCGCGCATCCCCGGACCGAACTCGATGTCGTGACCCTCTTCGACGCCGGCGAGGCCATCGCCGCTGCGGCGTCCGGCACCATCGACGTGTCCTTCCGCGCCATCACCATGCCAGCGGGGCAGCTCCCCGAGGGCATCGAAACCGCCCGGGTCCTCGACGAGCCCGTCCAGCTCCTCACCGGACCGGCCCACGAGCTCGCTGCGGCCCGCGCGGTCACGCCCGCCGAGCTGGCCGGGCAGCGGATCTGGATGCCCGGCATCGTCACCGGAACCGAGTGGGCCGCCTACTACGACGAACTCGCCGCCGCGTTCGGGCTCACCATCGACGCGACCGATCCCCACTTCGGCACCGAGCCCCTGCTGGACGTGATCGCCGGCTCCCCGGCGCTGGCGACCTTCGTCGGCGAGCAGACCCGGCTCGTCTGGCCCGCCGACTACGGCCTGCGGCGCATCCCGCTGCGCGACCCGGAACCGGTCTACCCGCACTCACTCATCTGGCGCCGCGACAACCCGCACCCAGCGCTCACCACGCTCCGCAACTACCTCGGCTCCGCCCAGCCCGGCCACCGCGACGCCGGCACATGGACGCCGAGATGGGCACATCAGCGCGGTGCGGACAAGACCGTGGGTGACACCCATCGCACCGCGCTCACGCGGGCGGCCGGGCCGGGGCACCCCGGGGGCTAGGAGACGGCGCTGTCCGCGCGGAGCTGCACCAGCATGCAGGTACCGCCCCCGGGACGGGACGAGGCCGCGACCTCGCCGCCCTGGGCCCGGGCCAGCTGGCGGACGATATACAGCCCCAGGCCGATGCCGCCGAACCGGCGGCGATCGCCGGTCTCGCCCTGGACGAACCGCTCGAAGATCCGTTCATGGTCCCCGGGCGCGATGCCGATGCCCTCGTCCTCGACGGTGACCTCGATCCAGCCGCCCGCCAGCCGGGCCGTGACCGTCACCGCCCCGCCACCCGGCGAGTACTTGAAGGCGTTCTCCAGCAGCTGGCCGACGATGATCTCGGTCGCCATGGGATCACCATGGGCCGCCGGCAGGCCGTCGGGGATGACCGCGGACAGCGAATGCGCCTCGGACAGCGGGCGGAAGGCCACGGCGGTGCCGCGCAGCAGGGCGGCCAGGTCGAACGGCCCGTTGGTGACGGTCAGCTGATCCGCGCCGGCCCGGGAGCCGAGCAGCAACTGCTCCACGAGCCGCCCCAGCGAGCCGGCCCGTTCGGCGATCGTCTGCACCGCGGAACGCCGCTCAGCATCGGTCAGGTTGTCCCACCGGCGGGCGAGCGTGCTGGCGAACCCCTGCACCACGGTGATCGGCGTGCGCAGCTCATGGCTGGTGGTGGCGAGGAACAGGTCCTTGGCCTCCTCCAGCTCCTTGGCCGCGGTGACGTCACGGAAGTCGATGACCATCTCGTCCCGGCCCTGCAGCCCGCTGCTGAGCACGTCCAGCCAGCGGCCACCGGGCAGCCGGTGGGTCAGCTTGCCGCTGCCGGGCTCGGGGACCGGGAAGGGCGGGGGGTGGCCGGTCACCTCGTCGGCGGACAAGCCGGTCAGCGCGTGCGCGGCCGGGTTCCATTGCCGGATCAGGCCGGTCCCGTCGAGCACGGCGATCCCGTCCGCGCTGGCGTCGATCACCGCCCGCTGGTGGGCCCGCTGCCGGACCACTTCCTCGAACGCCATCGCGTTGCTGAGGGCCACGCTCGCGTGCCCGGCCATCAGCTCCAGCAGTTCCAGCTCGACATGGCCCACCGTCTGGTCGCTGTACAGCGCGTACAGCCCCCCGTAGGGACGCCCCGCCACGTGGGAGAGGCTGAGCGCGATCGTGTGCAGGCCGGGCAGCGCGGACCAGATGAGGTCATCGAACCCGCCGGATCCGCCCGTCGTCATCATGACCGTCTGCCCGGAGCGCATCAGCTGCCCGACCAGGCTGGATTCCAGGTCCGCGGTCCGCCCGCGCAAGCTGGCCGGGAGACCGTCCATGCTCACCAGCCGGAGCTTGTCATCCTCGATGAGCACGAAGCCGCCGGCGTCCGCCCCGGTCAGCTCGCGCAGGCTGGCCGCGATCCGGTCCAGCACCGCCTCGAGGTCCCGCTGCGCGTTCATGTCCGCCACCACGTCGCCGAGCCTGCGGATCACCCGGGCCCGCTGCGCGATGTGATTCCGGGCAGCGTCGTCCTCCCCGATCCGGTGGCAGACGTTGACCCAGCCCAGCATCTCGCCTTCCGGGCTGGTCAGGGCGCTGATGTCGATGCGCAGGTCGAGCAGCGCGCCATCACTGCGGGCGCGGCGGGTCGCGAACGATATCTGGCCGCCGCCGCGCACCCGCTCCAGCACCGCGTTGTGCTCGGGCCGCAGTTCCTCCGGGATGATGGGCGGCTCCAGGCCCAGCACCTCCGCGGCGGACCAGCCGAACATCCGCTCAGCCGCGGGATTCCACAGCAGTACCGAGCGGTCCGTGCTGAACGCCACAATCGCGTCGGCAGCGCTTTCGATAACCGCGCGGGCCGTCGCGTCTATCCGGTTATGCCCGGTCTCCTGTTCCAGGCTCACCCCCCACATGGTGCCATCCCGCCGCGATCCCGGCCGGGCAATCGGCCGGGTGGGGGTACTCAGGGCAGTCGCCAGCCCGTCCCGGGATCACTGGCCGCGCACGCTCCGAGCACCAGCGATGTGCCGCTGACGGTCGCATCGCCGGGGTCGGACAGGCGCAGGGCCGGCCCGTGGCGTAGCTGCAGGCCAGCGCCGTCCGTCACGATCCGCCAGTGCTGGGCGGCACTGCGGCGGCAGCGGACCATGGCCACCTTGGACCCGCTGCCCGTCCCGGTCACGCCCAGGCACCGGCCCGCGACCCGTATCGTCTGGTCTGGCTCGGCGACCCATTCCTGCGCGGTGCCCGTGCCGCATGGGGACAGCACGACC
Source organism: uncultured Actinomycetes bacterium (assembly GCA_963829725.1). Taxonomy (GTDB): domain Bacteria; phylum Actinomycetota; class Actinomycetes; order Streptosporangiales; family Streptosporangiaceae; genus RYN-230. The sequence continues at coordinate 351,708 of CAWHJW010000015.1, forward strand.
GGGTTGCTGCTGACGGACCCGCCCGGGTCGGCCGCGCACCGGCCCGGCAGCTGCGACAGCAGGTCCCCGGACGGCAGCGCCCACTTCTGCCTGGCGCTACCCGTGCAGGATGAGATCCACGCCTGCGAGCCGTCAAGCCGGCCCGGTGACCCGGCCAGGCACTTCCCGGCAGCGCCGTTGACCAGCCTCGCCCCGGTGCCGACCACCCAGTGCTGGCTGGCGTAGCCACCGCAGGCCCCGAGCACCACACGGGCCCCGCTCACCGCCGCAGACCCGGAAACCGAGAGGCACTTGCCGTGGATCCGCAGCGTCCGGTCGGCCGCCACGGTCCACCGCTGCGACGTGCCGCCGTTGCAGGCCCACAGGCCAACCGGCGTGCCGTTCGCCGAGTTGTTCCCAGCGAGGTTCAAGCACTTGCCAGCCACGCCGAACCGGACCACCCCGGCGGGACCGCTGCCCGCGGCCGCCGTGACGGTCCAGGTGAACGGGACCGTGCCGGCAGCTCCGGTGCTGCTGGTTGCGGTGGCCTGCACGCGGTAGGTCCCGGTCTGGGCCAGCCAGCCGGTGATCGTGCCGGCCGGGGTGACCGACAACCCCGGCGGCAGCCCGGTCGCCTGGAATGTCACGGTCTGCCCGGCGGGCGGGAGCGCCGACTGGACCTGCAGGTCCACCGGGGCACCGACGGCCTGGCTCCGGCGGCCGGGATCCAGGAGGGCCAGTACGCCCGGGTTGGCCTGGTCGACGTCGGTGGCGCCCGCGTCGTCGATGCCCGGCACGGTAGCCGTGCTGCCGTACTGCCAGAAGGACCAGCTCGCCCAGGAGGCCGTGCTGGACGGGCTGCCCGAGCTGGTGAAGTCAGGTACCCACAACGGGTCCGCGCTGAACGCGGCGCTCGTGCCGGTGCAGGTGGCCCACCAGGATGGCGGGGTGTAGATGATCGGCTGCCGGCCGGTCCTGGCCTGGACCTCGCCGGCGAAAGCGGTGATCCAGGTGACCATGGCGGGCGGGTGGAGGCCGTAGCACTCGTTGCCGTGGTCGCTGCTGGCATACGGGTCGTACTCGATGTCCACCATGAGCGGCACGGTGGAGGCGTAGCCGCCCAGGTGGCTGAGCAGGTAGTTGGCCTGGGCAGCCGGGTTGCTACTGCCGTGGCGGCCGTCACCGTTCGGGATGGCAAACGCGTAGGCCGCCACGGCCAGCCCGGCCTGCTCCGCCCCGGCCAGGTCGGTCAGGGCGAACGGGTTCGTGTAGTAGTTGCCCTCGGTGACCTTGACCGCCGCGAAGCCGACACCGGAGGCGGCGACCTGCGACCAGTTGATCGGAGCCCCGCCCGGGTACTGGGTGGTCTTCGGGTGCTGGAACGAGGCGACGTCGACGCCCTGCTCATCCCCGGCTACCGCCGTCGCGGGGGCCAGCACCGAGGCCCTCTCGCCCGAGCCGGTCATCGCGGCCGCCCGGGACGGGCCCGCAAGGTCGCTCAGGAGCTGTGGTGAATGAGTCGCACCGACGTTGTACCGGCCCGGCGGCGGGGCGGAACGGGACGTCGGCGCGTCAGCGCCCGCCGGGGCGGCGGCCAGGACTGGTGCGGCCAGGGCCAGGGCGGCGGCCAGGATGGCCACGGACCGGCCCGCATCCTTCCACCAGCGCAGAGAGGGCGCAGGCACGCTAGCTCCTTGGGATGGCACCGAGAGGGGGGACCGGACCGCCGCTACGGCAGGCGGGAACCGGGAAAGCGCCTCCATGTCTTACCGGTCCGCAGGGCGCCGCGCAACAGCAATCACCCGGTACAACCGAATTGCCCGGCGGGCCGGGAGGGCCCAGGGGGCTTTCCGGCCGCGGATGACCAGGATGACCCGGAGGACCCGGGACGTTCCGGGCGGCATGAGCGCGCAGCGGCCGGTAGCGTGGCCCCTCGTGATCGTTACCGAGGAGCCGCCGCCGCCCGGGGAACCGGGCGCGGCGCCACGGCGTCAGATCGGCATGAGATCTTCCCCAGTCCTGCGCAGGGCCGCGACGGGCTCCCGGGTGCCGATCGCGGCGGGCCTGGCCGCGGCGGCCCTGCTCGCGGTGGCCGCCTGCGGCAGCAGCGGCTCCGGCGCGAGCAGCGGGGCCACCGCACCGCCGGCCAAGGTGTCGCTGAGCGTCGTGGTTACCCCCAGCCCGGGCGCGAAGCCGGAGCACTGGACGCTGCGCTGCGAGCCGACCGGGGGCAGCCACCCCGACGCGGCGGCCGCCTGCGGCCAGCTGCTCAAGGCGAAGAACCCGTTCGGGCCGATCCCGCGCGGCTTCATGTGCCCGATGATCGCGGCTGGCCCGGGGCAGGCGAGCGTCACCGGCACCTACTTCGGCAAGCACGTGACCGGGACATTCTCCCAGAGCAGCGGGTGTTCCGCGATGAGGTGGGCCCAGCTCGGCGAGATGTTCGCACCCGTGCGCTGAGCCACCCGGGGCGCCCGCCCGCGGCGCCAGGGCGGGGGCCCGGGCCCGGCGCCAGGCCCGGGCCCGGCCGGGCTACCTCAGCCGGGCTACCTCAGCAGCCGGGACATGCGCCGGTCGGCCAGCGGCTTCCCGCCCGTCTGGCAGGTGGGGCAGTACTGCAGCGCGGAATCGGCGAAGGACACCTCGCGGACCGTGTCCCCGCACACCGGGCAGGGCTGCCCGGCCCGGCCGTGCACCCGCAGCCCGGACTTCTTCTCCGCCTTGAGGTCCCCGGCGGCCAGGCCCGCCGACCGCTCCACTGCCTCCCGCAAGGTCGCGGTGATCGCCGCGTGCAGGGCGGCGACCTCGTCCTCGGTGAGGCTCGCCGCCAGCCGGAACGGGGACATCCGGGCCGCGTGCAGCACCTCGTCCGAGTAGGCGTTGCCGATGCCAGCGATGATCTTCTGGTCGCGGAGCACGCCCTTGATCTGGGTCCTGCGGCCCGCCAGCATGCCGGCCAGCGCCTCGGCGGTGAATGAGCCCGCGAACGGGTCGGGGCCGAGCGACGCCACCCCCGGCACCTCGGCCGGGTCGGCGACCAGGTAGACGGCCAGCCGCTTCTTGGTGCCCGCTTCGGTCAGGTCGAAGCCACTGCCGTCGGTGAACCGGAGCCGGAAGCCCAGCGGCCCCTTACCCGGGCGCGGAGGCTGCTCGGGGAGGCTGTCCCGCCATCGCAGCCAGCCCGCGCGGGCCAGGTGGATCACCAGGTGCAGCGGCCCGTCCGCGCCGTCAGGCGGGGCGGCCTGCGCCGCCGCGGTCAGGTCCAGGAACTTGCCGTGCCGCCGGGCCTCGCTGATCACCCGGCCATGCAGCGTGCCCAGGTCGGGCCGGTACGTCTTGAGTACCGAGATGGCCGCGCTGTCCGCGCGGTCGATGACCTGGCCGACAGCCCGCTCACGGAGGAAGATGGCGAGCGACTCGACCTCGGGAAGTTCCGGCATGATAACGATTCTGCCCGCTGCCGGGAAGTCCTGGGGCCAGGCCAGGCTGGGCAGCACAGCGCGCCCGTGCGCCACACGGCGGTAGGACCGCTCTTTCGCGGGCATCATGTGGTATTGCAAGCACCGAAAGGCCTTACTGGTATGGATAAGGCGGGATAGTTTTTTAAGCAAAACTAACGAAGCTTGTCACACGCCACCGGTGCGTGGAGCGTGGATTCGCGACGATGGGAAGCCATGGACCAGGCAGAGCCCCAGCCCCTTCCGGGGCAGCCGCAGCGGCGCTGGCCAGGGCGCCCGCAGCGGCGCTGGCCACGTTCGCCGGGCCAGCCCGCGAGCGGGCCGCCGGACGGCCCGGCGGGCGGCATGCCGGGCCAGCCCATGACCGGGCCGCCGGGCGGCCCCCCGGCCGGGTGGCCCGCTGCAGGACGCCCCGGCGCAGAGCGGCCCGGCGCAGAGCGGCCCGGCGCAGAGCGGCCCGGCGCAGAGCGGCCCGGCGCAGAGCGGCCCGATGACTGGGAGCGATGGGAAGAGGCCGCCTCCCAGGTCATCCAGGCCGACCACCCCGTGCTGGTGGGCTACGACGGCTCCGAGCCGAGCCGCCACGCCCTGGCTTACGCCGCGGGCCTGGCGCGCCGGCTGGGCCGCAGCCTGCTCGTCGCCTATGTGACCAGCCCAGGGGTCTTTTGCGAGCCGCTGACCGGCCAGGTCATCGCGGCGCTGCGCGACAGCACGGAGACCCAGCGCTGGTTGCTGGCCGAATTCGATGAGGTCTGCGACCGGGCCGACCTGGACGTCCGGATCGTGACCCGCCACGGCCGCCCGGCCACGGAGCTGGCCGCCGCCGCCGCCGAGTTCAGCGCGGACGCCCTGGTCATCGGGGCTCCGAGCGGCCTGTGGCATCATGTCGCCGGATCGGTGCCCGGCTGGCTCGCCCGGCATGCGCACTGCCCGGTGATCGTCGTACCCTGAGCGGGACCTTGGACTCTGGTCATCGCTGCCCGCTGGCCAGCAGAGTCGAAAACGGTGGCGTAGCCGGGAGGTGGCGCGATGGGCGGTGACATGGAGCCACCCCCGGCCGCGTCCGCTCCGGCGGAGCCGGTGCTGCTGCCGGCCGGAGACCTGCAAGCCCTGCTGGACGCGCTGGCCGGGCTCGGCTACACGATCATCGGCCCCACGGTCCGGGACGGCGCCATCATGCTCGGCCCCGTGCAGCGCGTCGCCGACCTGCCGGGCGGCTGGACCGACGAGCAGGACGCGGCACGGTACCGGCTGCACCACAGCGATGACCCGGCGCTGTTCGGCTTCGCGGCCTCCGCGCAGTCCTGGAAGTCGATCCTGTTCCCGCCGCGCGAGCTGCTCTGGTCCGGGGAGCGCACGGCCACCGGGTTCGCCGTGGCACCGCCGGCCGGGCCGCCGCGTTACGCCCTCCTCGGGGTGCGCTCGTGCGACCTGCACGCCCTCGCCATCCACGACCAGGTGCTGCTGGGCCGCGGGGCGGCGGACGCGGCCTACGCGGCACGCCGCCAGGACGCCTTCATCATCGCGGTTGCCTGCGGCAACCCGGGCGGGACCTGCTTCTGCGTGTCGATGGGCACCGGGCCCGCCCCGACCGCCGGCTATGACCTGGCGCTCACCGAGCTCACCGGCGGGCCGGGCGGGCACCGCTTCGTGGTCACCGCGGGCAGCGAGCGCGGCCGGGACCTGCTCGGCCAGCTTCCCGTCGCGCCGGCGGACGGCGGGGACGTCGGCGCGGCCGCCGGGGTGGTGCGCGACTCCGCCGCCCGGATGGGCCGGGAACTGGACACCAGCGGCATCCGGGACCTGCTCTACGACAATGCCGAGCACCCGCACTGGGACGACGTGGCGTCCCGCTGCCTGTCCTGCACCAACTGCACGCTGGTCTGCCCGACCTGCTTCTGCACGTCCACCGAGGACATCACGGACCTGACGGGTGAGCGCACCGAGCGGCACCGGGTCTGGGATTCCTGCTTCACCAGCGAGTTCTCCCACCTGACCGGGGGGAGCGTGCGAGGCTCGACGAAGTCGCGGTACCGGCAGTGGATGACGCACAAGCTGGCGTCGTGGATCGACCAGTTCGGCACCTCCGGCTGCGTGGGCTGCGGCCGCTGCATCACCTGGTGCCCCGCGGCGATCGACATCACCGCCGAGGCAGCTGCGCTCCGTGAGCCCGGGCCAGCCATCCCGGCGGCGGGTCAGCAGGGCGGGGAGGGGGAGCCATGAAGACGAGGTCTATCGCGGAGTACCTGGCCGGTCATCCGTTCTTCGCGGGCCTGGACGGCGAGTCCGTGCGCGACCTGGCGGGCTGCGCGCGCAACGAGCATGTCCGGGCGGGCGGCTACCTGTTCCGCGAGGGCGGCACGGCCGAGCACTTCTACGTGATCATGCATGGCCGGGTCGCGCTGGAATTGTACAGCCCGGGCACCGGCGCGCACCTGCTCGACTCGGCCGGCGAGGGCGAGGTGCTGGACTGGCCGTGGCTGATCCCGCCGCACCGGTGGCTCTGGGACGCCCGGGCGGTCGAGGCGACCAGCGTGGTCGCACTGGACTCGGCCTGCCTGCGCGGCAAATGCGAGGCCGACCCGCGGCTCGGTTATGACCTGGTGCAGCGGGTGGCCCAGGTCATGTCCCAGCGGCTGCAGGCCGCCCGGGTGCGCCTGCTCGACCTGTACGGCCGGCCATGACCCCGGACACGGCGTTCCAGGCCCGGGAGGCCCCGATCCGGCCGCGGGCGGCACCGCCACCGATGATCCCGCGGCCGTTCCGGGTCGTCTCGAACCGCCCGGACACCCCGGACACGGTCACCCTCACCCTGGAGCCCGCCGACGGCGTCCCGCTGGGATTCGCACCCGGGCAGTTCACCATGATCGGCACGTTCGGCGCGGGCGAGGTCCCCATATCCATCAGCGGCGACCCGGCGGGCGGGCCGCTGGTGCAGACCATCCGCGACGTCGGCGGGGTCAGCCATTCACTGGCCCGCGCCGAGGCCGGGGACGTGCTGACCGTGCGCGGCCCGTACGGCACCGGCTGGAATGCTACCGACGGGGCGGGCGGCGACCTGGTCATCGTGGCCGGCGGCATCGGCCTGGCCCCGCTCCGCTCGGTCGTCCTCGACGTGCTGGCCAACCGGGACGGCTACGGCCGGGTCACCCTGATGTACGGCGCCCGCAGCCCGGCCGAGCAGCTCTACCCCGGTGAGCTGGCCGACTGGGCCTATCACGGCATCGAGGTGGGCGTCACGGTGGACCGGGGCGCGCCGGGCTGGGCCGGCCGGATCGGCCTGGTGACCGCGCTCATCGGCGACGCCCGGCTCAACCCGGCGCGCACCCTGGCCCTGGTCTGCGGGCCCGAGGTGATGATGCGGTTCGTGGCGGCCGCGCTGCGCGGCGAAGGGGTGCCGGCCGGCCGGATCCGGCTGTCCATGGAACGCAACATGGCCTGCGGCATCGGCCTGTGCGGCCACTGCCAGCTTCGCGAGTTCTTCATCTGCACCGACGGCCCGGTATTCGGCTACGACCAGCTGGACGGGCTGCTGACCGCCCGGGAGGTGTGAGGTGCCCGCGCGGCGCCCCACCCTGGCGGTGTGGAAGTTCGCCTCCTGCGACGGCTGCCAGCTCACCCTGCTGAACTGCGAGGACGAGCTGCTCACCCTGGCCGGGGAGATCGAGATCGCGCACTTCCCGGAGGCAACCCGCGCCGTGGTGGCCGGTCCCTACGACGTCTCGCTGGTCGAGGGGTCGATCACGACACCCCACGATGCGCAACGGATCCACGAGGTGCGGCTGGCCTCGCGCAAGCTGATCACCATCGGCGCCTGTGCCACCAGCGGGGGAATCCAGGCACTGCGGAATTTCAGTGACGTGGACGGTTTTCGTTCAGCTGTCTATGCCCACCCGGAATACGTGGCCACGCTGGAGCGGTCGACGGCCATCGCGGAGCACGTCCCGGTCGACTACGAGCTGCGCGGCTGCCCCATCGACAAGGGCCAGCTGCTGGCGGTGCTGGACGCGTTCATCCACGACCGGAAGCCGCGCATCCCGGCGGGCAGCGTGTGCGCCGAGTGCAAGCGGCGCGGCCTGGTGTGCGTCGCGGTCGCGCACGGCACGCCGTGCCTGGGCCCGGTCACCCACGCGGGCTGCGGCGCGCTGTGCCCGTCGGTGCACCGCGGCTGCTACGGCTGTTTCGGCCCGCAGGACAACCCGAACACCGCGGGCCTGGCCGACCGGCTGGCCTTCCTGGGCATGCCGCGCCGGGACGTGGGCCGGGTGTTCCGCACGTTCAACGCCGCCGCGCCGGCGTTCCAGGCGGAGAGCGTGCGGCAGGAGGGGGGCGCCCGGTGACCCACGACCGGCATCTGCACGTGGGCATGCTGGCCCGGGTCGAGGGCGAGGCGGCCATGTCCGTCGAGGTGGAGGGGGACGAGGTCACCAGCGTGCGGCTGGAGATCTTCGAGCCGCCGCGGTTCTTCGAGGCGCTGCTGCGCGGCCGGGGCTACACGGAACCGCCGGACATCACCGCCCGGATCTGCGGCATCTGCCCGGTCGCCTACCAGATGAGCTCCTGTGCGGCCATCGAGGACGCCTGCGGGGTGACCGTGCCCGAGCCGCTGCAGCGGCTGCGCCGGCTGCTGTACTGCGGCGAGTGGATCGAGAGCCACGCGCTGCACATCTTCCTGCTGCACGCCCCCGACTTCCTGGGCTATGAGAGCGCCATCGCGATGGCCCGCGACCACCGGGACGTGGTGGAACTCGGGCTGCGGCTGAAGAAGGCCGGGAACGCGATCATGACCGTGGTCGGCGGCCGCGCGGTGCACCCGGTCAACGTCCGGGTCGGCGGGTTCTACCGGCTGCCCGGGGCGGACGAGCTGGCCGCGCTGGCGGAGACGCTGACCCGGGCCCGGGACGACGCGCTGGCCACGGTGACACTGGTGGCCGGGTTCGAGTTCCCGGACTTCGAGCAGGACTGCGAGTACCTGGCCCTGCGGCCGGCCGCCGGCTACCCGCTGGAGGCGGGCACGGTGGTCAGCACCGGCGGGCTGAGCTTCCCGGCCGCGGCGTACGAGGAGCACGTCGTCGAGGAGCACGCGGCCCGGTCGAACGCGCTGCACGCCCGGCTGCACGGCACCGACCCGTTCGTGACCGGGCCGCTGGCCCGGTACAGCCTGAACTCCGCCCGCCTGTCCCCGCTGGCCGCCGAGGCGGCCGCGGCGGCCGGGCTCGGCGCCGAGTGCCGCAACCCGTTCGCCTCCATCGTGGTCCGCGCCGTGGAACTCACCTACGCGTGCGACGAGGCGCTGCGGCTGATCGCCGGGTGGGACGGTGCGCCGTCACCCGCCGTCGAGGTGCCGCCGGCGGCTGGCACCGGTTACGGGGTGACCGAGGCGCCCCGCGGGATCCTCTATCACGGGTACGAACTGGCGGGGGACGGGACCATCCTCGATGCCCGCATCGTCCCGCCGACCTCGCAGAACCAGCTGAGCATCGAGCACGACCTGCGGGCGTTCGTCCAGGCCCGGCTGGGCCTGCCGGATGAGGAACTGACCCGGCAGTGCGAGCAGGCCATCCGCAACTACGACCCGTGCATCTCCTGCGCGACCCACTTCCTGGACCTGCGCATCACCCGGCACTGACCGCGGCGGCCCCGCTGATAATCCAGAAGCCTGGAACCTCAGGCACCGGCGCGGCCTGATGCCTGCGAGCCGGCGGCTGCCGGCCCAGGATTACCACGCGGTCACAGTCCACTCGCTGACCTGGGAAGACAGCCCACAACGGGGCTGAGCCGCATAAGCTGCAGGTCAGCCGGCCCGGACAAGCCAGGCCAGGGCCAGCTACCTTTGTCGTTACTGCCAGTGGGCGAGGAGGGATTTGAACCCTCACGTCCTTTCGGACACACGGACCTGAACCGTGCGCGTCTGCCGTTCCGCCACCCGCCCTACGCAGGGAGACAGGTTAGCACGTCCGCAAGCGCACCCTCACCGCCGATACCATCGGATGCGGATACGGGAAGGAGGTACCCGGGTGGGAGTTCTACAGCGCTTCGAGCGCAGGCTCGAGGGCATGGTCGAGGGTGCCTTCGCGCGGGCGTTCAAATCGGAGCTGCAGCCAGTGGAGGTTGCCAGCGCGGTTCAGCGCGAGATGGATGACCGGGCCGCGATCGTCGCCCAGGGCCGGACCCTGGTGCCGAACGATTTCGTGGTGGAAATCGCCGACACCGACTACGACCGGCTGGAGGTCTACGCGGACAGCCTGGGTGTGGAATTGGCCACACTGGCCCGGGAGCATGCGCGGGAGCAGGGGTACTCCTTTGTCGGCCCGGTGCGGATGCGTTTCGAGGGCGTCCCCGACCTGACCACCGGGACCTTCCGGATCCGGTCCGGGGTCATCCGGGGCACCACGGTGGAAGGCGGCGAGATCCGCCGCCCGCCAGCGACCTGCCCCGCGCGCCGGGTTCCTTCGGCGGGCGTCCGCGGCTGCTGGTCTCCGGGCCCGAGCCCGGGCCGGACGGCAGCAGCCAGCGCACCTATGAGCTGAACGCCCCGGTGACCATGCTGGGCCGCGGCACCGACTGTGACCTGCGCCTGGTCGATCCGGGCGTGTCCCGGCACCATGCCGAGCTGCGGGTCGAGGACGGCGAGGTGGTGCTGGTCAACCTGGGCTCGACGAACGGGACATTCGTGAACGGGCAGCCGGTACGCCGGGTAACACTGGCAGACGGGACGCAGGTAACCCTCGGACGCACCACCCTGGTGTTCCGCCGGGACGGTATCTATTGAGCAACACCCGCTAGGCACAACGACCCGCACTGATAACCCCTATCAGGCCGCAACGGCGAGGCACCCAAGGACACATGAGCCGATGAGCACGCTGACCCTCCTGTTGATCAGGCTCGCCTTCCTGGCGGTCCTCTGGCTGTTCGTGATCACGGCGGTGGGCGTGGTGCGCACGGATCTCTTCGGCCAGTCGCCGTCGGCCCGCAAGCAGAAGCGGCAACGCCAGGCGGCCCGGCCCCCCCGTGCCGCCCGCCCGCCGCGCCCGGCCCGGTCCGGGCGCGGCGACGCGCAGCGCCTGCTGGTGACGGCCGGGCCGCTGGCCGGGACCAACCTGGCCCTTTCCGAGCAGCAAATCACCATCGGTCGGGCGAATGACGCCACGCTGGTTCTCAACGATGACTACGCTTCGAGCCGACATGCCCGGCTGTTCCCTCAAGACGGTCAGTGGATCGTCGAGGATCTCGGGTCAACCAACGGCACCTACCTCGACCGGCAGAAGGTGACCCAGCCGACCCCGGTGCCGATAGGCGTGCCGATCCGCATCGGCAAGACCGTTCTGGAATTGCGCAGATGACACTTGCACTCCGGTACGCGATCCGTTCGGACGTCGGCCTGCTCCGCGAGGGGAACGAGGACGCGGCGTACGCCGGGCCGCGCCTGCTCGCCGTCGCCGACGGCATGGGCGGTCACGCCGCCGGCGAGGTCGCCAGCGCCGCCGCCATCTCCGCGATCGCCCGGCTGGACGACGACGTGCCGGGCGGGGACCTGCTCGACTCGCTGGCCGGGGCGGTCGGCGAGGCCAACCACACGCTGCACGACATGGTGGCCGCCGACCCGGTGCTGGAGGGCATGGGCACCACGCTGACCGCGATGCTGTGGTCGGGCCCCCGGGTCGCCCTGGTGCACATCGGGGACTCCCGCGCCTACCTGCTCCGCGACGGGGAGTTCCACCAGATCACGCACGATCACACGCTGGTCCAGACGCTGGTGGACGAGGGCCGGATCAGCCCCGACGACGTGGCCACCCATCCGCAGCGGTCGATGCTGCTGCGCGCCCTGGACGGCCGGGCGGACGTGGAGCCGGACCTGTCGCTCCGCGAGGCCCGGCTCGGCGACCGGTACCTGCTCTGCTCGGACGGGCTGTCCGGGGTGGTCAGCGAGGAGACCCTGCACCGGACGCTGCTCAAGGTGAGCAACCTCGACGAGGCCGTGCTGCAGCTCGTCGAACTGGCGATCCGCGGCGGGGGCCCGGACAACATCACCTGCATCGTCGCGGACGTGGTGGAGAGCGCGACCGCGTCGCTGCCACCCAGCGACACCTCGGTCATGGCCGGCGCGGCCTCGAACGGCAGCGGGGGTACCCGGTTCCGCACCGACAGCCCGGCCGGCCGGGCCCACCTGCTGACCCGGACCGCGCCCCAGGTCGCGGTGATCGCGCATGACGACCCGGCGCCGCGGCCGCCCGCCGAGGCCTCCAGGCACAGCCACCGGCGGCGCCGGCTCCCGCTGGTCAAGATGGCCCTGGCCGTCCTGATCGTGCTGATCGTCGGCGGCGCCTACGCGGCCTGGCGGTACACGCAGAGCCAGTACTACGTGGCGGCGAATGGCGGCAAGGTCGTCATCTACCGCGGCATCAACCAGAGCGTGGCCGGGATGAGCCTGTTCAGCGTGGCCCAGCGGTCCAATATCCCGGTATCGGGCCTGCCCAGCATGGACGCCAGCAGCGTGCGGGCGACCATCACCTCCAACAACGGCCTGCACGGCGCGCAGGCCATCCTGGGCAACATCCAGCGGGACTACCAGCGCTGCCGCAGCGCCGACCAGGCGGTGGCCGCGTGGGAGAAGCTCAAGCCGACCAAAGAGAGGGTGAAGGTCAACGGGAAACTCACGACCAAGCTGGTCAAGCCGCCCAAGCCAGCCATCCCGGCGGACTGCCCGGCCCCGGCCAGCGCTGCCGCCGGGAACGGAGGATCTTCGTGAGTGCCGTCACCAGCCCGTCCGACCAGCCGCTGGGTGCCGGCGCGGCGGCTGACCGGGACGCGGCGCCCGCTAGCGCGCCGCTGCCGCAGGGCAGGCGCCGGACCGAACTGCTCATGCTGCTGTTCGTGGTGGGCGTCGTCATCCTCGCCTACGCCAACGTCGGCTTCGGGCTGAACGGCAAGCTCCCGGCCGGGCTGATCGAGTACTCCGCCGCCTTCGCGGTGCTGGTCTTCGCCGCCCACGCCGCGGTGCGCTGGCTGGCCCCGTGGGCCGACCCGCTGCTGCTGCCGCTGGCGGCCCTGCTGAACGGCCTCGGCATCGTGATGATCTACCGGCTGCAGGAGGTCGGCCGGAATGGCAACCCGGGGCAGATGTCCGTGCCGCTGAGCACCTCGGCCGTGCTCATCCAGATCTTCTACACGGCACTCGGCATCGCCGGCTTCATCGCGGTGCTCGCCTTCATCCGCCAGCCGCGCACGCTGCAGCGGTACACCTACACGCTGGGCGCGGTCGGCCTGGTGCTGCTGGCCCTGCCCGCCCTGCTGCCCGCCAGCATCAGCGCGGTGCCCGGGACGAACGCCAAGATCCAGATCTCGCTGGGCGGCTTCTCCCTGCAGCCGGAAGAGTTCGCCAAGCTCGCGCTGGCCGTGTTCTTCGCCGGCTACCTGGTCAGCAAGCGGGACGTACTGGCCCTGGCCGGGCGGCGGATCCTCGGTATCGACCTGCCCCGGGCCCGCGACCTGGGCCCGGTGCTCATCGCCTGGGGCGCCAGCCTGGTCTTGCTGATCTTCGAGAGTGACATCGGCACGTCCGCGTTGTTCTTCGGCCTGTTCGTGGTGATGATGTACGTCGCCACGCAGCGCTCATCGTGGCTGATCATCGGGTTCCTGCTGTTCGTCTTCGGCTCGGTGGTCACCGCCGAGCTGTTCGCCCATGTGCGGGAGCGGTTCATCATCTGGCTGCACCCGTTCAGCTACGTGCACACCTTCTCGTTCCAGCTCGTGCAGGGGCTGTACGGACTGGGCTTCGGCGGCGTGCTGGGCCGCGGGCTGGGCCAGGGCGCGCCCTACAACACGCCGCTGGTGCAGAGCGACTTCATCATCACCGCGTTCGGCGAGGAACTGGGCCTGACCGGGGTGATGGCGCTGCTGCTCATCTACGGGCTGATCGTGCAGCGCGGTCTGCGGGCGGCCATCGCGGTCCGTGACCCGTTCTCCAAGCTGCTGGCCGGCGGCCTGGCGTTCGTGGTCGCCCTGCAGGTCTTCGTCATCGTCGGCGGGGTCACCCGGCTGATCCCGCTGACCGGCATCACCACCCCGTTCCTGTCTCAAGGCGGTTCCTCGCTGATCTCCAGCTGGATGCTGATCGGCCTGCTGATGCGGATCAGCGACACCGCACGCCGCCCGGCACCGCAGCCGATCCAGGACGAGGGCATGACCCAGGTGGTGCGTGCCGGATGAACCGCGCCCTGCGCCGCGTGTCGCTGATCTGCCTGGTCATGTTCGTGCTGCTGCTGGTTAACGTGAACTACGTGCAGGGCTTCGAGGCCAGCAGCCTGGCCAACGAGCCGGGTAACGGCCGGACCTTCGCCGCGCAGTTCCAGTTCCAGCGCGGCTCAATCATCACCTCCGACCAGAAGGTGGTCGCGTACTCGACGATGAACAAGGCGGCCGGGGAGTTCCAGCGGCACTACCCGCTCGGTGCCCTGTTCGCGCCGGTCACCGGGTACGACACGCTGTTCAGCAAGACCGGCGTCGAGCAGGCCGAGGACAAGCAGCTGTCGGGCACTGACCCGGCGCTGGAGGTGCACAACCTCATCGACCTGATCACCGGGAAGCCCAAGAAGGGCGCCACGGTCCAGCTGACGATCAACTCGGCGGCCCAGCAGACCGCCTACAACGAGCTGGCGGCCAGCGGCAAGGAGGGCGGGGTCGTCGCGATCAACCCGCAGACCGGGGCCATCCTGGCCCTCGCCTCCTACCCGTCGTTCAACCCGAACCTGCTGGCCACCCTGAACGGCAACCAGCTGAACGCCAACGACAGCCGGCTACTGAAGGACCCGAACCAGCCGCTGCTGAACCGCGCTACCAACGTGACCTTCCCGCCCGGGTCGTCCTTCAAGATCGTGACGAGTTCCACGGCCTTCTCGACCGGCAGGTACACCCAGAACTCCCGGGTGTTCGCGCCGACCCAGCTCAAGCTGCCCGGCGTCAGCCAGCCGCTGATCAACTTCGACGGCGAGGCGTGCAACGACGGCAGCAACCCCAGCGGGAACGGCACGGTGCCGCTCATCTTCGCGTTCACGGTGTCCTGCAACACGGTGTTCGGCAACCTGGGCATGAAGCTGGGCGGGCAGAAGCTGCGGGCCCAAGCCAACCAGTTCGGCATGAACAACCCCAACCTGACCATCCCGTTCCCCGTGGCGGAGAGCAACTTCCCGCCCGTCACGGACCCGGCCCAGGTGGCCGGCGCGGCGATCGGCCAGGAGAGCGTCACGGTCACGCCGCTGCAGGAGGCCATGTTCGCGGCGGCGATCGCGAACAACGGGACGCTGATGAAGCCTTACCTGGTGGACAAGGTCACCGCGCCCGATCTGACCCCGCTGTTCACCACCACGCCGACCGCGCTCAGTCACCCGGTGACTCCGGCGGTGGCGGGCGAGGTCAAGGACATGATGATCAACGTCACCCAGTCGCCGTCCGGCACCGCGCACGCCACCGCGGGCACGGCGGCCAGCGGGGGGATCGTGATCGCCGGGAAGACCGGGACGGCCCAGAACGGGGCCAACAACTCGGGGCTGGACGACGCGGTCTTCACCTGTTTCGCCCCGGCCAACAACCCGCAGATCGCGGTCGGCGTCATAGTGAAGGGCGGCGGCCAGGGCGCCGACGCCTCGGCACCGATCGCGGTGGCGGTCATCAAGGCTTACCTGCAATCCCTGGGGAAGGGGTGATTCCCGCCGCCCCGGCGCGCCGGGCAGCGAACCGACCGGGTCCCCCGCCCACCGCGGGGGCTGCGCACGCAGCCCCCGCACCGCCTGATGCACAAAACAACGTGAAACGGTTACTGACGTGCGAGATATGACACAGCCGCGGCTGCTGGGCGGCCGCTACGAACTCGACGGCGTCGTCGGCCGGGGCGGCATGGCCGAGGTGTACCGGGCCCGCGACATCCGGCTGGACCGGATCGTGGCGGTGAAGACGCTCCGCGAGGACCTGGCCCGGGACCAGACGTTCCAGGCCCGGTTCCGCCGCGAGGCCCAGTCGGCGGCGTCGCTGAACCACCCGTCCATCGTCGCGGTGTATGACACCGGCGAGGACGCCGAGGGCCCCGCGCACGTGCCGTACATCGTGATGGAGTACGTGGACGGGCGGACCCTGCGCGAACTGCTCCGGGATGACCGGCGGCTGCTGCCGGAACGGGCACTGGAGATCACCGACGGGGTGCTGCGGGCGCTGGACTACAGCCACCGGAACGGCATCGTGCACCGGGACATCAAGCCGGGCAACGTCATGCTGACCCGGTCCGCCGAGGTCAAGGTGATGGACTTCGGTATCGCCCGGGCGGTCAGCGACGCGCAGGCCACCATGACCCAGACCGCGCAGGTGATCGGCACCGCCCAGTACCTGTCCCCGGAGCAGGCCCGCGGTGAGCGGGTGGACGCCCGCAGCGACCTGTACTCCACCGGCTGCCTGCTGTATGAGCTGCTCACCGGGCGTCCCCCGTTCACTGGCGACTCCCCGGTGGCGATCGCCTACCAGCATGTCCGGGAGAATCCCATCCCGCCGTCCCGGATCGACCCGGAAATCCCGGCATGGGCCGACTCGATCGTGCTCAAGGCGATGGCCAAGGACCCGGCGGACCGCTACCAGTCCGCCGCGGAGATGCGCACCGACATCCAGCGGGCGCTGTCCGGCGTCCCGGTGGCCGCCCCGCCGCCGACCGAGATGTACGCTTCCGGCACGCAGCGGATGGGTCCGGCCACCATGATGGCCGGCGCCGGGCCGACCAGCGCCATTTCCCAGTATGGGGGCGGAGGCGACGATTACGGGGGGGCCGGCGTAACCGCCGGGCCCTGTGGTGGGTCATCGGCGCGCTCGCCGCCGTGCTGGTCATCGTGGTCGCGTTCCTGGTCCTGCACGGCAACGGTGGCAAGACCGTGGGGGTGCCGTCCGTGGTCGGCCAGTCGCAGCAGCAGGCGGTCGCGGCCCTCACGAGGGCCGGGCTCAAGGCCGATGTGGTGAAGGTCTCTTCCGCCACGGTGAAAACGGGGACCGTCATCAGCTCCAATCCCCAGTTCGGCACGAAGGTGAGCTCCGGCAGCACGGTCACCCTGGATGTGTCGGCGGGGCCAAAGAAGCACAACATGCCCAACGTGATCGGCGAGCAAGCGGCGACCGCGCAGACCCAGTTGCAGAACCTGGGCTTCAACGTGTCGGAGAAGACGGACCCCACGTTGACCGTGAAAGCCGGCCAGGTGATCCGGCAGGACCCGGCACCGGACACGCCGCTCGGGCCGGGCGCCAACGTCACGATCTACGTGTCCGGCGGCGGCACCAACGTGCCCAGCGTCATCGGGGACCCGCAGGCCACCGCCCAGACCGTGCTGCAGAACTCTGGATTCAAGGTCTCGGTAGTGACCGCGGCCGGGCCAGCCGGCACCGCATCGGGAACCGTGTTCAACCAGAACCCGGGCGCCAACCAGACCGCGCCGCAGGGCACTACGGTGACCATCTTCGTGGCGGCGCAGACCCAGCCGACGACGCCACCTCCCCCCTCGCCGACCGCGTCGGTGTCGCCGTCGCCGTCGCCGACAGTGTCGGCGACGACCCCCCCACCGACGGCGACGCCCGCGCCGTGAGCTGACCGCCGTCGTGACCGCCCGGGTCTAGACTCGGGCTGAGCTAGTGACCAGGAGACGACCGTGCCGAAGTCCCGCGTCAGGTCGAAGGCGGTCTACACGCCACCGCCCCGGCGATCCGCGTCCAAGAAGGTCAGCCCGCGCTGGCTGGTGCCCGCCATGCTGGCGTGCCTGATCATCGGCCTGGTCTGGATCGCGCTGTTCTATGTGACACAGGGCAGTTTGCCGGTCAGCGCGTTCGGCGACTGGAACCTGGTGGTCGGCTTCGCCTTCATCATCGGCGGCGTGATCCTCTCCACCAAGTGGCGCTGAGTTAGCAGCGTTAACCCAGGGCTTGGCCGGCCAGCGCGGCATCTTGCATCAGTACCGCAATGACCAGGACGGCCAGGATCACTACCGTGGCGCCCCCCTGGACCAGGGCCCGCTGATTCCGTGGCGCGTACGCGTAGGCGGCGGTGATGAGGCTGCCCACGATGAGCCCGCCAACGTGGGCCTGCCAGGCAATCGACGACCGGAACACGAGGCTGAACGCGAGGTTCAGCGCGATCAGGAAGATGATGGCCCTGGTGTCGGTGCGCAGCCGCCTGGACACCACGAACCAGGCGCCGAACAGCCCGAAGATGGCACCGGAGGCACCCAGCGCCGCCTCGGTAGGCGGCGCGACGAGGTAGAAGAATACCGATCCGCCCAGCGCGCTGAGCAGGTAGACGGACGCGAAGCGCAGGTGCCCGAGCAGGCGTTCCAGCGCGGGGCCGATGAAGATCAGCGCCCACATGTTGAAGGCGATGTCCATCAGCCCGCTGGACCCGGTCGGCGGCAGGAAAGCGCTGGTGATCAGCCGATACCACTGGCCGTCGGCCACGCCCAGGTACGGCCCGAGCTTGCCGCTCATGGCCCAGTCGTCCGCGAGCTGCGGAAAGCCCAGCTCGATCAGGTAGAACGCGACGTTCAGCCCGACGATGACCCAGGTCACGGCGGCACTGGAGACGGCCGCGCCGCCGAAGACACCCGACGCGCGGCGTACTCCCTCGTTGCCTTCCCGGATGCATTCCACGCACTGCTGGCCGACCGGCGCGGATCGCAGGCAGTCCGGGCAGGCTGGGCGCCCGCACCGGGTACAGGACAGGTAGGTCTCCCGGCCCGGGTGCCGGTAGCAGGTCGGGACCGGCGCGGGTGCCTCAGCGCCTGGCGCTGGAGCTTCGTCCACAGGCTAGCCCGTCACACTTGGCCGGCGGATCCCGGCGCGTCCCCCGTGCCGGAGATCTCCACGGACTCGAGCACCACGTCCTTGGCGGGCCGGTCCCGGCGGTCCCGCTCCACGTGGCTGATCGCGTCCACCACGTCGGCACCCTCGGCGACCTCGCCGAAAATGGTGTGCTTCCCGTTCAGCCAGGGGGTCGCCGCGGTAGTGATGAAGAACTGGGAGCCGTTCGTGCCGGGCCCGGCGTTCGCCATGGCCAGCAGGTACGGCCGGTGGAAGGAGAGGTCCGGGTGGATCTCGTCGCCGAACTGGTAACCCGGGCCGCCGGTCCCGGTGCCGAGCGGGTCACCGCCCTGGATCATGAAATCCGGGATGACCCGGTGGAAGATCGTCCCGTTGTACAGGCTCTCCCGGCTGGGCTTCTGCGTCCGCGGGTCGGTCCAGTCGCGGGTGCCCTCCGCAAGCTCAACGAAGTTCCGGACGGTCTTGGGCGCGTGGTCCGGGAAGAGCCGGACCACGATCGTCCCCTGATTCGTCCGCAGCGTCGCGGTCAGCGTGTTTGTCATGAGTGAAATCCTCGCACGCCCCGGCCGGGCGTGAGCCGTTCCGGGCCGGCGGCCTTATGCCGCCTCGGCATCCCCCGTACTTTACTGGGCGCGCGGGGACGCGGCGAATCGTGACAGAACAGGATTGAGCACGGCCGCAGGGGGCAACCCAGGGTTGAGCGTTGCCAGCAGGGGAACGCAGTGGGGCGGGAGCTACTCGGGGAGGTAAATAGTGTTTTCCAGAACGGCAGCCCAGGATGCGGAGTCCCGGGCTAAGGCCAGCGCCAAGCAGGCCGGGGCCGGCGCCCGGCTGGCCGCCGACCGCGCGCGCATGGCTGCCACCCAGGCCACCACGCAGTTCACGCCGCTGGCCAAGAGCGCCCAGCTGACCATTGGCCGGGGCGTGTACGGAGCCCGGGTGTGGGCCGCGCCCCGTGTCGAGCGGACGGGGGTGGCCGTCCAGGAACGGCTGGCACCCAAGGTGTCATCCGTGATGATCGCGACGGCGCACCGGCTGCAGCCGCCGCGGGCCAGTCAGCGGCGTCGCTGGCCGGTCATCGTGGGCGGGATGGCGCTGCTCGCCGCCGGGGGCGCCGCTGCCGCCGTGCTGCGCATGCAGCGCAAGGCCTCGGCCGCCGGGCCGATAACTCCGGCCCCCACGCCGATGTCGGCGCCGGGTCAGGCGGCCAGCGCGGACCTGGGCGAGACCGCGCAGGCGGACGTCAACGGCCAGGTCCGGACCCCCTGACGGCTGGAGCGGAGCGGGGTGACCAGCAGGCCCGAGCAGCCTCTGGTCACCCGCTGCTCCTGCCCGGGGGGCCCCGGAATCCCGGCGGTCAGCCAGCGGTGTTGACGGAGAGCCCGGGGATGCGCAGCCCTGGAGTGTCGCAGTCGTCAGGCAGAATGCCGGTGTGCTACTGAGCGAACTGGTGCGCACGTCAGAGGCGGTGGCCGCGGCACCCGGCCGCCGGGCCAAGATCGATGAGCTGGCCAGCCTGCTGCGCCGGGCCGAGCCGGGGGAAATCGGCCTGGCCGTGGCCTTCCTGTCCGGCGAACTGCGCCAGCGGCAGATCGGGGTCGGCTACGCGGCCCTCAGCGACCTGCTCCAGCCCGGCCTGCCCGCACCCGGCCCGGGCAACGCGGAGGCCAGCGCAGGGCCCGGGCGGGCGATGACCCTGGGCGGCCTCGACGACGTGTTCGCCGCCATCGGGGCGGTGACCGGGCCGGGAACGCAAGCGGAACGGCGGCGGCTGCTCGCGGACCTGTTCGCCCGGGCCGCCCCGGCCGAGCGCTCGTTCCTGGGGCGGCTCCTGACCGGGGAAATGCACCAGGGGGCGCTCGAAGGCGTGATGACCGAGGCGGTGGCCCGGGCGGCCGGGGTGGGTGCCGACGAGGTCCGCAGGGCGCTGATGCTCGGCGGATCGCTGCCCGCGGTGGCGAAGGCGGCGCTGTCCGCCGCCGGTGCCGCGGCGGCATCGGCCGCGCTGGGGGCGTTCTGCCTGGAAGTGGGCCGCCCGCTGCGGCCCATGCTGGCCGCTTCCGCGCCCACGGTGGCCGCCGCGTTCGAGCGGGTGTCCCCGGCGGCCGTCGAGTGGAAGATCGACGGCATCCGCATTCAGGTGCACCGGAACGGCCCGGAGGTGCGCGTGTTCACCCGCAGCCTGGACGACATCACCGCCCGCCTGCCCGAGATCACCAGCGCGGTGCTGCGCAGTCCCGCCCAGGCCCTGGTGCTGGACGGGGAGGCCATCGCGCTCGGCCCGGACGGGCGGGCCAGGCCGTTCCAGGTGACCGCCAGCCGGGCCGGCACCCAGGGCGTCCCGGGCCGCCTGGGCCGCGACACCCCGCTCACCCCGTTCTTTTTCGACCTGCTGCACGCCGACGGCCGCGACCTGCTCGACGAGCCCGCAGCCGGGCGGCAGGACCTGCTGGCCGCGCTGCTGCCCGCGGAACTGCGGGTGCCGCGGCTGGTGACCGGGGATCCCGCCGAGGCGGAGCGGTTCTTCGCCGATGCCGTGGCCCGCGGGCATGAGGGAGTAGTGGTCAAGTCCCTGGATGCGCCGTACGCGGCGGGCCGCCGCGGCAGCGACTGGATCAAGGTGAAGCCGCGGCACACCCTGGACCTGGTGGTACTGGCCGCCGAGTGGGGGCATGGCCGCCGCCGCGGCTGGCTGTCCAACCTGCACCTGGGTGCCCGGGATCCGGAGACCGGCGGCTTCGTCATGCTGGGCAAGACGTTCAAGGGGCTCACCGACCAGATGCTCGGCTGGCAGACCGAGCGACTGCTGGAACTGGCCGAGCCGGCCCCGGCCCGCCCGGGCGGCGACCGGCGGGACGCCTACGGCGTGTTCCGGGTCCGGCCGGAACTGGTCGTTGAGATCGCCTTTGACGGGGTGCAGGCGAGCCCGCGCTACCCGGGCGGCGTGGCGCTGCGGTTCGCCCGGGTGCTGCGGCACCGCCCCGACAAGCCGGCCGCCGAGGCCGACACCATTGGCGCGGTCCGCGCCATCTGGGAGGGCACGCCGCCACCAGGGTGAACCCGGGCCTGCGCTGCTCAGCGCGCACTGAGAGGTGAGCCGCATGGATCACGCAGTTTCGGGTGGCCTCCTTGGACTGTGATGGGCCAGCCAGGCCCATGGCCGGGGCAGGGTAGCCGGGGCCACTCGATCACCAGGGAGTAACAGGTGCGAATCAGCCGACCACTCATGGGCACCGCCGTGGCCGCGGCCGCGCTCGGTGCCACCATGGCCTGGGGCCTGACCATGGCCAGCGCCTCCGCTGGCACAGCTGGCCAGTCGGTGGCCACACACTCGGCCGTCACATCCGCGGGCAAGGCCACGCCGCCCCCGGCTAAGGGCACGGCCCACCACTGCACGCACATGCCCAGCCGCAGCGGCGCGCCTTCCAGCACGCCGGGGGCCATGCCGGGCTGAGCCGAGTCACCTGCCGGGCGGGCCCGGCCCCGTGGGCCGCAACCACCAGGGTACGTCCCGGCCTGCGGTCGCCGCGGGGCCGGGCTGGATACGCGCTGACCAAGGGCATCGAGACGCTCGCCGCCGTGCGGCTGGGCCGCTGCACGAGGCGCTGTCCCGGCGGCGCCACCGGGACAGCGCCCCCCTTAAGGTGGTGCGGTGCCCCCGGACAAGCTCGAGGAGCTGCCCTACGCGAGCGTGCTGAGCTCCCACCCGGGCCCGCTGTCGGCCGGGGAGAGCTACGAGTGCGCCCACTTCGACGGGCTGGCGCTGGATGACCCGCAGGCGTCCGGCACCCGGTTCCTGGAATGCGCGTTCACCAAGGTGTCCATCTCCGGCGGCCAGCTGCGCCGGGCCGGGTTCAGCGACGTGTGGCTGTCCGGGGTGCGGCTGACCGCGGCCGAGCTCGCCGATTCCAGCTGGTCCGATGCCACCATCCTCGGCTCGGTGGCCGCCGGGGTGAGTGCGCACGGGGCGCAGCTGCGCCGGGTGACCTTCCGGCGCTGCAAGCTGGACGGGGTGAACTTCCGTCAGGCCAGGCTGACCGACGTGAGCTTCGAGGACTGCCTGCTGCGCGGCGTCGATTTCGGCGGGGCCGCCCTGCAGCGCTGCACCTTTCCCGGCTCGCAGCTCCGCGAGACGGACTTCAGCCGGGTCACGTGCAAGCGCGTGGACCTGCGCGGGGCCGAGCTGGGCCTCATCATCACGCCCGGTTCGCTGAACGGCGTCATCGTCAGCACCGCCCAGCTCACTGTCCTCGCCCCGCTCCTCGCGGAGCAGGCGGGCATCGTGGTCGAAGACGCGGGCTGACCGCAGCGGCCAGCGGGTCAGCGGCCCGGACTAGCGTGGAGCCACCTCGGACATCTCCGACCACCCCGCGCCCGGGACCCCCTGGACATTGATGATCTTCGGGGTCTCGGCGACGGCGTCGGGTGCCCAGCCGACGAACGTCTTGAAGTGGGCGGAGTTCACGTGCGCGGCCGCCGCGTCGTCTCCGAACGCCTCGATCAGGACGAACTGGTCGGGATTGTCCACGCTCCGCGACCACTCAAAGAAGATGTTGCCCGGCTCACCGCGGGTGCCCTGGGTGAACTCGGCCACGTCAGCCAGCCAGCTGCCGCTCCGCTCCGGCTTGATGGTCCACTTGACGACGATGAGGATCATGGATGACTCCTTCGGCATCGGGCGCGGGGGCATGGGGCTGGTGACGCTGATCATATAGACGGGCCCGGGCGGCGGGCGGCGCAGAAAGAGACACCGGGCCGCCCGGGCCGCTCATGGCCGGCCCGCTCATTTCCACCCGGCGCAGGGCCAGCCGGCTCAGGCCAGGCGGGCCGGGAAGCCGCCGGTGGCGATGGGGCCCCAGCGCTCGATCGTGACCCGGATCAGCGACTTGCCCTGGCGCTGCATCGCGGCCCGGTACTGCGCCCAGTCGCTGTGCTGGCCGGCGATGCACCGGAAGTACTCCACCAGCGGCTCCATCGCCTCCGGCAGGCCGAGCACCTCGGCGGTGCCGCTGACCTGGACCCACGGGCCGCCGAAATCATCCGACAGCACCAGGGCGTCCACCCGCGGCTCACGGCGGGCATTGTGCGCCTTGGCCCGTTCCGGGTAGGTCGCGACGACCAGTCGGCCCTGGCCGTCCACGCCCGCGGTGACCGGCGACAGCTGTGGCGACCCGTCCCGCCTGCGGGTGACCAGCACCACCTGGTGCCGCGGCCGGATGAAGTCGAGCAGGGCGTCCCGGCCGACCACGTCGGTGGTGGCAATCTGAGGGCTCATCGGTACCTCCGCATCAGCCGGCATCTTACGGCCCCGGCACTGCGGCCCCCGGCCCGGCCCGGCGTGCACCGGCTCAGTACGACGTGTGCATCAGCTGCTGTACCTCACTGAGCGTCCGGGCTGCGACCTGGCCGGCCCGCTCGTTCCCGGCCGCCAGCACCTGGCGCAGGTAGCCGGGGTCAGCCGTCAGTTCCCGGCGGCGGGCCCGGAGCGGCCGCAGCCGTTCGTTGAGCGCCTCGGTGAGGACCCGCTTCAGCGCGGCCGCGCCGCCGTCCCCGATCCCGGCCACGACGTCCGCGGGCGGGCGACCGGTGGCCAGCGCGGCCAGCAGCACCAGGCTGGACACAGCCGGGCGCCGGTCCGGCTCGTAGCTGATGGCGCGCTCGGTATCGGTGACCGCGCCGCGGATCAGCCGGGCGGTCTCGTCCTCGGTGGCGGCCAGCGTGATCGCATTGCCGCGGCTCTTGCTCATCTTGCGGCCGTCGGTGCCGAGCAGCAGCGGCGCGGCGGACAGCAGCGCGTCCGGCCGCGGGAAGTACGGCCGGCCGGGACTGTAGCGCTCGTTGAACCGGCGGGCGATGGTCCGGGTGATCTCCAGGTGCGGTAGCTGGTCCCGGCCGACCGGGACCAGGTTGGCCTGGCAGGCGAGGATGTCCGCCGCCTGGTGCACCGGGTAGCTGAACATCAGGGCGGACATGGACGACCCCCCGGTCTCGCCGAACTCCTCTTTCACCGTGGGGTTACGGCTGACTTCCGCCACGCTGACCAGGCTGAGGAACGGGAGCAGCAGCTGGTTCAGCGCCGGGACCTGGCTGTGCGCGAAGACCGTGCACCGGTCCGGGTCCAGCCCGGCCGCGAGGTAGTCGGCCACCAGGCCGAGGACGTCGGCGGGCAGGGTGGCGGCCGCGTCCCGGTCGGTGAGCGCCTGGTAGTCGGCGATGAGCACCATGACGCCGACGCCGAGGTCCTGCAGCCGGACCCGGTTGAGCAGGGTGCCGAACAGGTGGCCGACGTGCAGCGGCCCGGTCGGCCGGTCGCCGGTGAGCACCCGGAACCGGCCCGGGTCGGCGCGGATGGCCGCCTCCAGCGCGTCGCTGCGCCGCTGCGCGGCCATGAGGGAAGAGGCCGAGCGGAAATCAACTGCCGGGGATGGCACGGGGGCCTCCTGAAATCAGGCCTCCGGCCGGGACCGGCTGGATCACGGAACCGGCCCGCCCGGAGGCGGGCCGTCACGCACATGACTACAGCGGCCGCCTCAGCGCGGCGGCCACCAGCAGGTGCGGGTACGTCGGGTCACCCGCCCACTGTACCTGGCCGCCGGGCCCCGCCCGGGGGGCGTATCCGCCCGGCGGGGGGCTCGCACGGTGGCTGGCACGCTCCGGATGCTGCAGCCGGGGGCGCCGCTGGCTGACCCGCTGGAGCCCTACGCGCAGGTGGACCGGACCCGGCCGGACGGCGGCGGCTGGGTGATGGCGCACCTGGTCGGCGGGCTGGACGGCTCCGCCGCCATCGGCGGCCGGGTCGGTGACCTGTCCACTGCCCCCGACGCTGAACTCTTCCTGCTGATGCGCGCGCTGGCGGACCTGGTACTGGTCGGCGCGGCTGGCCCGGCGCACGAGATGGCCGACGTGCTCATCGCGGGCGCGGAGCGGGTCGATCCGGGCCAGGCCGTGGCCGGGCTGGCCGCGCTGGGCCACCGGGTGGTGCTGTGCGAGGGCGGCCCGACCTGGCTCGGTGAGCTGGTCGCCGCCGGGCGGCTCGATGAGCTGTGCCTGACCATCTCCCCGCTGATGGGCGGGGACCCGCTGCCGGTGTCGGTGGCGCCGCCGGGCGCCCCGCTGGCCCGCTTCGCGAAGCGCCACGTGCTGCGCGGCGGTGACACGCTGTTCCTCCGGTACGAGCGAGGCGACGATGAATGATGGCGCCGCGGCCTGAGCCCGGGACCTGTTTCGAGACGCTGGCCATGCTGCTCGACGCCACCATGCGCGGGCTGGTGGTCATGGCCCTGTCCATGCAGCGACATCACGTCACCTCGGAGCGGCGGCAAGGACAGCAAGGACAGCCGAGCCCATCCCCGGGAACGGGGGCGGTCAGTGGCCGATGGCAAGCTGGACGATCTTCACGATGACCAGGACCATGGCGACGGCGAGGTACAGCCGGAGCGCGGACATGCCGATCTTGCGGCTGGTAGACATGACCGGGCGCTGCAGCAGGGGCAGCGGCGGCATCCGCCAGTTCTCCCGCACCGCCGGGCTGCCGGCAGTCTCATCCTCGGCCGCACCTCCATCACCCGCCGGGCCGCCGCTGCCCACGCCGCCGCCGGCCGCGCTGTCACCACCCGCCGCGGCGCTGGTCGCGGCGTAGGCCACGGCGGCCGGGGCGCCCGCGCGCAGCCAGCGGACCACCGCGTAACCGGCCGCCCCCACCGCGGCCATCCCGCAGCCAGCCATGATCGCCACGATCTGCCGCGAGTTGATCCCGGGGAAGAGCACCGACGCGGTCAGGATGACCGACAGCGCTACCAGCACCGCCACCACGGCCCCGGTGAACAAGTTGGTCTTCCGGCCGTTCACCCACGGTCCGAGCACCTCGCGGTCATTGCACAGCAGCAGCAGGAACACGGACGCGGACGGGAGCAGCACCCCGGCCAGCGTCTGCACGCCCTCGGTCAGCAGGCCGAGCGGTGAGCCGGGGATCAGCACGATGGCCGCGGCGGCCCCGATCAGCCCGGCGTACACCGCGTAGAACCCGCGGGCACCGCGCACGCCGCGGTGCAGCGAGTGCCTGAGGCCGAACACGTCGCCGATGGCGTATGCCGTGGACAGCGACACCGCGAACGCGCCGATGACCGAGGCGTCCAGCAGCGCCACTGCGAACAGCACCCCGGCGGCCCGGCCCGCATGCGCCTGCAGGCCGGCGGCCAGCCCGGCGGCGCTGGTGAAGTGGCCGAAGCCGTGCGTGCCCGCGAAGGCGGCCGTGGCCGCGCCCATCAGCGCGGCCGCGCCGGCCACGACGATCACGATGCCGATCCACAGGTCAACCTTCTCGTACTTCATCCACCGCGGGGTGATCCGCTTGTCGATGACGTAGCTCTGCTGGAAGAACAGCTGCCACGGGGCGACGGTGGTGCCGACGATCCCGATGATCAGCAGCATGACCGTGGCCAGCTGGCCGGAGCCGCCGGGCAGCTGCGGGGTGACGAAGCCGCGCGCCAGCTGCGGGGCGTCCGGGTGGGACAGGAAGTACAGCGGGATCAGCAGCAGGCTGCCCGCGCAGAACGCCACCGCGATCCGCTCGAACCGCCGGAAACTGCCGGTGAACGCGGCGCTCACGATGACCAGCGCGGCCAGCGCGACGGCCACCACCTTGGGCAGCCCGAGGTAGCCGGCCGCCAGGGTGATCCCGATGAACTCGGTCACGATGGTCAGCGCGTTCAGGATGAACAGGTCGATAACGCTGAACGCGCCCCAGAACCTGCCGAACCGCTCCAGGATCAGCCGGGCGTGCCCGACCCCGGTGACCGCACCGAGCCGGAGCACCATCTCCTGGTTCACGTACAGCACCGGGACCAGGAGCAGCAGGGTCCACAGCAGCCGGGTGCCGTAGTCCTGCCCGGCCTGCCCGTAGGTGGCGAAGGCACCGGCGTCGTTGTCGCCCACCATCACGATCAGCCCGGGGCCGATGATGGCCAGCAGTACCTTCAGGTGCCCGGTCCGGCTGTGCCGCCCGGCGGCGTCCTCGAGCCGGATAGTGCCGAGCGCACCGCGGATGTCGCCGACGTGCTCGGTGTCCAGCACCGCGCTGCGGTTTTCGATCGCCATCGTCATGATCAGCCCTCCGCACCCTGTGCAGGGTCATGGGGAAGGGCATGCGGGACCGTCTGCCCGTGCCAGGCAGTCAGGTCAGCAGGGAAGGCCAGCGGGCAGGTCTACCGCATGCCGGGGGAAGAACGCGAGAACAACCGGATTGCGGGCCATTGATGGCCCGGACTACTGCAATCCATATCTCGCCTCCTCCCGGCCGGGACACGCGCGGGTGCCAGCCAGCGGCGGCGCGGCGCCGCCACATGACACATCAGGGGAGAAAGCCGGCCACCAGCGGCCGGGGTGCACCCCTTCTCGTCAGAGCTTTGGCACAACACGACGTAGCGCCGAGGGCGCAGCCACTTCGGGTCACCCCTTAAGCCGGGGAGACCTGTCCTGACCCTGGGCGTCTCTCGACGTCGTCGGATCAGTGGCCTGTGTTCGTGTTGACGCCTCACCGAACGAGGTGCCTTGCAAACTTGCGCAACTATACCGCACGCGCCCTCGGCGCGCCAAACCGGCTAGCCGACGCGGGCAGTCACCCGCACCCCAGGAACGGCTCCGTGCCCTCGCTGCGCGCCTGGGGACAGGCCCTCCCGCCTGGGGCCGCGACACCGGCGCCGCGCGGGCCCTCCGGGCCGCCGTCCCAGGGCGGGACTGGATCGTGACCAATGTCGGCAAGCTCATCGTGTCGAAAGGCATCGACCTGCTGCTCGCGGCCTCGGCCCGCCCCGCCTAGCCATATGTAGCTCATTGTAAAAAAGTAACTACATAGCGCTATTAGCGAGTACCATATCAATCAGCGGCCCGAAGGGGACGGGGTACCGGACATGGTCATGGAGTCCCTGCGCGGAAAACCCGGTCAGGCAGCTGCGCTCAGCGTCATCATCGTGGTCCTCATCGCGGCCGCCCTGGGGATAACCATCTGGCGGTACGAGGCGGCACAGGCTAGCGACGCCATCTCGCTGGATGCTCTCAGCGCCGCCGGGACCAGCTATGGCCTAATGCATGACTTCCAGGATGAGGAACTGCAGACGCACCGGTACCTCCTCACGCCCTCGCCCACCCTGCTCGCGCGGATCACGGCGTCCCGGCGTGCCTTCCAGCAGGGCGTGGCCCGGCTCACGGGAACGCACAACCGCGCCGATGACCTCGCGCTGGCGCAGGCGGCCGCCGGCGAGCGGTTCTACTACGCGGTCTTCACCCGGCTCCGCGGCCAGGCGGGGAAGGCCACGCAGGCTCGGTCCCAGCTCCAGTTGGAGGCGGCCGCGCCGGCCGTACTGCGGCCGCTGGGCCGGCTGCAGCGGGCCGAGGCGCGCATCGCGGCCCGGGCGCAGGCGGAGTCCCAGTCAGCCCAGGCGCAGGCGCGGGCGGTGGGCATCTTCGAGGACATCTTCACGCTGCTGGCGGGAACCGCATTCGCCATCGTGATAGTCCGCATGATCAGGCGCCTGGCGGGCCGCGAATCGGAGCTCACCAGGACGCTCAGCCACCTTTCCGACCGGGACGCACTGCTGGACCGGCTGCGGGCCACCTCCCGGATTCTCAGTGACCTCGCTGGCCAGCTGCGCGAAGCCGCCCGCAACGCCGCCGACGCGACCAGCGAGCAATCCGCCGCCGTCACCGAGACCTCCGCCACCATCCAGGAACTGGCCACCACGGCCGGCTCCATCGCGGACTCGGTACACACCATGTCGGATGCGGCGGAACGAACCGTCGGCACCATGGGAGAGATGCAGGAAAGCGCGGACACGATCGCCGCACGGGCACTGTCGCTGGGTGAGCGGGCTCAGAAGATAGGCGAGATCCTGGAGCTGATCAACGATATCGCGGCGCAGACGAACATCCTGGCCCTGAACGCCGCGATCGAGGCGGCCCGGGCCGGCGAGGCCGGGAAGGGCTTCGCGGTGGTGGCCGCCGAGGTGCGCAAGCTGGCGGAGCGGTCGGTTCAGTCCACTGAATCGATCCGGGAGATCATCGCCGGCATCCAGGACGAGACGAACGCCACGATCATGGCCACGGAGCGGGGCAGCGCGCGCACCCGGGAAGTGGCCGACCTGATGAAGTCCACCTCCGCCATGCTGGAGGAGTCGATCGTCGCCACGCAGCAGCAGAAATCAGCGGCCGACCAGGTGGACAGCGCGATCCAGCAGGTGAGCCAGACGGCTGACAGCCTCGCGGCCGAGCAGGCGCAGCGCGTAGACACAGCCGACCAGCTGGAGACCCTCATCACGGACATCGAGGGGGTGCTGCAGACAGGCGGACCGCAGGGAGGCTTACGCCATCCCGGTGCGGAATGTCGTCGAGATGACCTCCGCCCCGGCTGAGCCGCTCACCCACTTGCTGCGGAACGCGGGGCACCGCGCCAGCTCGGCCGCCTGTGGCGCATCGAGGGCAGCTGGCAGCTAGTCCGCAAGTCCGGATGGGGCGCCATGGAACGCAAGGGCCTGTCCCGGCCCGGCGTGACCCCTCAGGCCTAGTTCACGCAGGGGATGCCATCCGTGGCGCGGACCGCACCGCCCTGCGGCCCGGCGGTCGGGATGACCGGGGCCGGGGCCCGCGGCCCGCCGGAACTGAGGCTGGCCGGCAGCACGGCCTGGATGCCGAGCAGGATCTCCACCTGCCGGGCGGGGAGCCAGGCGGCCGCCGTGGCAGTGGTACCGAACAGCCGGGCCAGCGCGGCGGCGCTGGCGGCCGCGCCCGGGCCGTACCGGACCGCCGTGGTGGCCCGGTACGCCGTGTTGCCGACCTGGCCCGCCCGGTACCCCTGCCGGGCCAGCGCGGCCGAGGTGCGCGCGGCCAGGCCGGCCGTGTCGCCGCCGTTGAGCACGTCCACCGTGATGCCGCGGGGTGAGGCAGCCGCGGAGTGCTGCCGCCGCGGCGGCTGCGGCGGGTAGAACGCGGCCCGGACCAGCGCCCTTATATACCCAACGTCAACCACGTTGGCGTCCTGCCCGTCGATGGTCGCGTAGCCCTTGATGGGCAGGGTGTGGAAGACCATGTTCCCGGCGCTGAGATCCCGCGCCTCGGCGGCGAAGTCCAGCAGGTGCCACCCGGCGTCGGTGATGACATACCGCCGGGCCACCGAGATGAGCGCGGCGATCTGGGTGAGGTCGGTCAGCATCCCCTCGGTGCGCAGCCGGTGCATGACCGAGTCGAGGAAGGCCTGCTGCCGGTGGGTCCGGTCCAGGTCGCCGTTGGGCAGCCCGTCGCGCTGCCGGACGAAGGCGAGCGCCTGCGCGGCATCGAGATGCTGGTAGCCCGCCGGGAAGCTGGCGCCGGACCTGGCGTCCTGCACAGGGTGCCGGAGGCAGACCTCGACGCCGCCGAACACCCGGGCCAGCTCGTAGAAGCCGTCCAGGTTGACCTCGGCGAAGTGGTCCACGTGCACCCGGGTGAGCTGTTCCACGGTGGCCACCGCGGCCCGCCGGCCCGCCTCGTTGCCGAGGAAGGCCAGCTCATCCTGGCTCATGGCCGGGTGCTCCTGGCGCAGCCGGGCCTGCTCGTAGTACATGCTGACGCCGTAGGCCTGGTCGATCTTGCCGGTCTGCTGCGGCCCGACCGTGTCCGCGAACGTCACCCAGTCGTCCCGCGGGATCGAGAAGCCAATGGCCCGCTTACCGCCGGCGAATATGTGAATGAGGATCAGGGTGTTCGTGGCATTCCCGCCGGTGCCGTTGGCCACCGCGCGGGCGTTCCCCGCGTGCAGCTTGGCCAGGATTCGCGTGGGCAGGATATTCCCGTTCCAGTCCCGGCGGCTCTCCAGCCCCATGAGCAAGATGTTCTGCGCGCCGATCGACGGGCCGCTGGAAATAGCGTCAGAACGGCCGATGCTGCTGACGTCACGGACCACGAAATAGGTAAACCCGCTGGCGGTCAGGGTCAGCACCGCCAGAATGCAGACGATGGCGTACCAGCCCGTCCCGGCGATGCCGAGCCGCCCGCGGCCCCTCGATGACCTGGCCTCCTGGCCAGGTCCTGGCCCTAGGTCAGCAAAGTGGGGCGACGGCCCGCGATGGCCAGCGCCCGTTCTCCGATGCCCCGCCCCCCGGCTGCGCACCTGTATCCCCCCGGATTCGCACTTGATAGTATTGTCACGCACGCTACGGCGACTTTTCCTTCCGCAGGGCAAGTGCTGGCCGAATTATTAGGAGCAATACTGCAGCCGTCCTGGCATAATGCGAAGTCCCGCCCGTTTTATAACGGCGCGGCAGGCCCTTATGTGCCATCGCACCCGGACGACACGCCTGGACCCGGGCAATCCTGGGCGGAATCACCGCCGGGCCGATGGTGGGGATCGCGGCCGGGGCGGGCCGGGGTGCTGCTCGTGGCCGGCGGGGCCGCGGTCGGCCTGGCCGGCACCGTGGCGACGCACAGCGCCCCAGGTGCCCTGCTGGGGCTGTGCCTGATCGCGGGCACCGCGCTCGCGGCCCTGGCGGTCCGGCCGGGCGCCGTCTACCTGCTCATCCCGGTGCCGCCGCTGGCCTACCTGGTGGCAGCCACCATGGCCGGCGTGTTCGGCGGGAGCGCGGCCGGCACCTCACGGTCCGCGCTCGCGGTCAGCGGGGCGCAGTGGCTGGCCAGCGGGTTCGTGGCCATGGCCACGGCGTCGGCCCTGGCCGCCACGCTGGGTGTCACCCGCGCGCTGCGCTGGCACCTCCGCCGCTAGCGCGGCGCCCGCGACCAGGCGCCGGGCGGTGTGGCTGGGTACCAGCATGCGGCTGGCGTGATCCGCCGTCAGCCCATCTGGTGCAGCCGGCCCGGCTGGGGCTGGCCCCAGTGGCTGGCCACCCAGCCGGTGATCAGGGCGAGGACTTCGGGGCTGACCGGCTGGCGCACAGCGCGGCGGTAGCCGCGCGGGCCCAGCGAGCCCGGGTCGGGCCGGAGCAGGTGACTGAGGTCGCCGACCACGTGCCCCTCGAACGGGCCCTGGACGAGGCGGCCGATGACGTCAACGTCCCCGGGCGGCACCTGGACGTCACCCCCGCCGGTGATGGCGAGCACTGGGACGGTGATCTGGGAGATGACCGGGACCGGGTCGTAGGCCAGGAAGTCGCGGATCCAGCGCGCGTTCACCCGGGCGCCCTGGATCCGGATCGCGTCGGCCTGCGA
The DNA here is from genome assembly GCA_963829725.1 of uncultured Actinomycetes bacterium. GTDB lineage: Bacteria > Actinomycetota > Actinomycetes > Streptosporangiales > Streptosporangiaceae > RYN-230. The sequence goes on from CAWHJW010000015.1 coordinate 384,170, forward strand.
CGCCTGGATCTGGACCAGCCGCTTGCGCTGGATCCCTTGGAGGTCCTTGCGGGTGGCCCGCAGGATAGTTCTGGATCGAGGAACGGGTGACCGAGGTTCGGGCCGGGTATTCCGCCGGCCACCGGGAGCTGCGTGGACCGCCCCCGCCGGGCGCTGTGCCCGCCCCCTTCGGTGCCCTGGGCCACGATGATGTCGGCGCCCAGATCCACCGCCTGCCTGGCCTCGTCCATGTCGGTGACACCGATGATCAGCACCGCGCCCGACTCGCGGATGAGCCCGGTGAAGGGGAGCGGGTCACCGAAGGACAGCATCACCGCGCGCGGCCTGTGCTCCAGCGCCCGTGCGACCGTGCCCGGGCCAATCGCCCAGCTATGGAAACCGACGCCCCACGGCTGGCCGGGTGCCCGCCGCCACGATCGGCAGTTCGCGGTCCAGCCAGGCCGGATCGCCGTTGCCGCCGCTGAGCAGTCCCAGCCCGCCGCCGTTGGAGACCGCTGCCGCCAGCGCGCCGCCAGCCGACCCGCCCATCGGGGCCAGCGCGATCGGGTGCCGCACCGCGAACAACTCCGTGAAAGCCGTCGATAACGCCATGTCCGCCATCCTGGCCCTTCCGGGAACCTCGTTCCACCCGCCCCGGCGAGGCAGTGGCCAGCGCCCGCACCAGCGCCGCTCGCGGATGCTGATCATGAGATAGGTGCCGTCCCAACGACACTCAGGCCATGATCAGGACCGTGCGTGCCACCATCCCGATGGTGGCGGTCAGGCGTCGTAGTCGACGGTGAGGGTCTCCGAGACGGGCAGGGACTGGCAGGTCAGCACGAAGCCGTCGCGGATCTCGGACTCCTCCAGCGCGTAGTTGCGCCGCATCCGGACCTCGCCGGCCGTCACCCGGGCCCGGCAGGTGCCGCACACCCCGCCCTTGCAGGCAAACGGAAGGTCCGGGCGGGCCCGCTGGGCCGCCTCCAGGACGGGAACGTCCCTGGGGAGCACGAGGTGGGTGGACCGGCCGTCCAGGGTGACGGTGACCTCGCTGGTCAGGCCGCTGGTGCGGGCCTCCTCATGCCGGGCCGGCGGGGGCGGGACCTCCCCCGCGTAGAACAGTTCCCGGTGCACCCGGGCAGGCGGCACGCGCAGGCCGCGGAGCACCCCCTGGGCGCCGGTGATCATGTCCAGCGGACCGCACAGCCACCAGTGCTCCACCTGGCCCGGGTCCATCAGCCGGGGCAGCAGGCCATTCAGCTTGGCCGCGTCCAGGCGGCCGGTGAGCAACTCCGCCTCGCGGGCCTCCCGGGACAGCACGTGGAACAGGTCGAGCCGGGCCGGATACCGGTCCTTGAGGTCGGCCAGGTCGTCGGCGAACATCACCGTGTCGGCGTGCCGGTTGCCGTACAGCAGGGTGACCGCAGCCGCCTCGTCCCGCAGCACGGTGGCCGCGATGGACAGCACCGGGGTGATCCCGGACCCGGCCGCGATCATCACATGGTGGCCCGGTGCGGGCCGGGAAGGGGTGAACGAGCCGGAAGGCGTGCCCACCTCGATCACGTCACCGGGCCGGACCTCGCGGGCCAGCCAGGCAGAGAACAGGCCGCCGGGCACCTCGCGGACCCCGATGCGCGGCGGCGCGCCCTCCGGGGCACAGATCGAGTAGGACCGGCGCTCGTCCCGCCCGTGGACCATCCGGCGCAGGGTGAGCGACTGGCCGGCCCGGAACGCATACCGGCCGGCCAGCCTGGCAGGCACGTCGAAAGTGACTGCCACGGCGTCCCCGCACAGCGGGGTCACCTCGGCCACGGCCAGCGGGAAGAACTCACCACGGAGCCGGGCGGCGGGGGCCGTCGCTGTGGTCACGGTCAGGCCTCCTTGACGTGCTCGAACGGCTCCTGGCAGGCGCCGCAACGGTGCAGGGACCGGCAGGCGGTGGCACCGAAGGCGGAGACCAGCCGGGTCTGCGCCGACCCGCAGCGCGGGCAGCGCACCAGCCCGGACGGCGGCCCGAGGGCCAGCGGCACCGGCCCGGGGCTGCGCCGCGGGGCCGGGCCCGGCGGGGCGATGCCCGCCTCGGCCAGCTTGCGGCGCCCGTCCAGCGTGATCGCATCACTGCTCCAGGCGGGCGCGAGCACGGTGCGCACCTCCACCCGCGGGAACCCGGCCCGGCGCAGCGCGCCGACCAGATCGGCCCGCATGGCCCCGAGGGCCGGACAGCCCAGGTAGGTCGGGGTGACCGACACGATCACGGTGCCATCCGCCTCCCGCACGTCGCGGAGCACGCCCAGGTCGGCGAGGGTCAGCATGGGCAGTTCGGGGTCGGTCACCGTCTCGGCCACGGCTCGCGCGGTTGCGATCTCGATGGCCGGCACTCCCGCTCCTCGCCCGGTCGCCGGCCGCCCGGCCGCGCCCGTGACCCGCCCGGTCACCATGCCGCCCCCGGGTAGGCCCGGGCCACGCTCTGCAGCTCCGCGAGCAGGAAGCCCAGCGCCTCGGTGTGCACCCCGTGCCGCCCGGTCCGGCCCGCCACCCCGGACCGCGCCGCCGCGTCCGGGACGTGCAGCGTCGAGGTGGCCAGCACCTGGCCCATGACCTGGTCGAATTCGCCCCGGACAGCCGCGGGATCGACGGCGGCGCCTCGGGCGGACAGCCGGAGCTCGGCGTCGTGCGGGCAGAACAGCTCCGGGACGTACGGCCATACCGAGTCCAGCCCGGCCTGGGCCCGCTGATGGGAGTATTCGGTGCCGTCGCCGAGCCGGATCAGCCACTGGGCCGCATAGTCCCGGTGGTAGCTGACCTCGTTGACGCCTTTGGCGGCGATAGCCGACAGCACCGGGTCGCGGGTGGCGGCGAGCCGGCCGAGCAACGCCAGCCGCCAGGTGGCGAACACCAGCAGCCGCGCGGTCAGCTCGCCGAAGTCGCCGCGTTCCAGTTCGGCCAGCCGGACGTTACGGAACTCGTGCTCCGCGCGGGAGAAGGCGTAGTAGTCCTCCCCGTGCCCGCTGCCATCCGCGGCCCCGGCCCGGGCCAGCAGCAGCCGGGCCTGGCCGAGCAGGTCGAGCGCGATATTGGCCAGCGCGACCTCGTCCTCCAGTTCCGGGCCGTTGCTGCACCACTGCTGCAGCCGGTGCGACATGACCAGCGCGTCGTCGCCCAGCATCAGGCAGTAGGCGGCCAGGTCGGCGCGGTCCACCCCGTCCGGCACCGCGGCGTCCACGCCGGCCAGCGGATCGGTGAACCCGGTGCCGAAAGCCCACCGGGCGTCGTTGGCCTCGGTGATCGACTCGTAGGCATTGTCGAAGGACATGGTCACTCACATGTGCGGCACGTTGGCCGGGATGTCGTAGAACGTGGGGTGACGGTAGGCCTTGTCGCCGGACGGGGCGAAGAACGGGTCCTTCTCGTCCGGGCTCGACGCGGTGATCGCCGCGGACGGCACCACCCAGATGCTGACCCCCTCGTTGCGCCGGGTGTACAGGTCCCGGGCATGGTGCAGGGCCATCCCGGCATCCGCGGCGTGCAGCGAGCCCACGTGCACGTGGTTGAGCCCCCGCTTGCCCCGGATGAAGACCTCCCACAGCGGCCACCGGCCCCGGCCCGCCGGGCCACCCGCCGCGCCCGGGGCGGCGCTCACCCCGGGCGGCCGGCCGCCACTTTCACCCGCGGTCATGCCGCCACCCCATCCCCGCCGGCCTGCTTGGCGGCGTGCGCGGCGGCCGCCTCGCGGACCCACGCCCCCGCCTCGTGCGCGGCCTTCCGGTGCGCGACCCGCTGCGCATTGCACGGCCCGTTCCCGCCGACTACCTGCCGGAACTCGGCCCAGTCGGGGGCGCCGAAGTCATAGTGCCCGCGGCCGGGGTTCCACCGCAGGCCCGGGTCGGGCAGGCTGACGCCGAGCGCCTCGGCCTGCGGCACCGTCATGTCCACGAAGCGCTGCCGCAACTCGTCGTTGGTGTGCCGCTTGATCTTCCAGGCCATCGACTGGGCGGTGTTCGGTGACGCGGCGTCCGGGGGGCCGAACATCATCAGGGACGGCCACCACCAGCGGTCCACCGCGTCGGCGACCATCTCCTGCTGCGCGGCGGTGCCGTTCATCATCGTCATGAGTAGCTCGTAACCCTGTCGCTGATGGAAGGACTCCTCCTTGCAGATGCGGATCATCGCCCGCGCGTACGGGCCGTACGAGCAGCGGCACAGCGGCACCTGGTTGCAGATGGCCGCGCCGTCCACCAGCCAGCCGATCACGCCGACGTCGGCGAAGGCCAGCGCCGGGTAGTTGAAGATCGAGGAGTACTTCTGGCGGCCCGAGATGAGCCACTCGGTGAGGTCGGCCCGGTCCGCGCCGAGAGTCTCGCACGCCGAGTACAGGTACAGCCCGTGCCCGGCCTCGTCCTGCACCTTGGCCAGCAGGATGGCCTTGCGGCGCAGCGAGGGCGCCCGGGTGATCCAGGTGCCCTCCGGCTGCATGCCGATGATCTCGGAGTGGGCGTGCTGCGCGACCTGGCGAATCATCGTGGCCCGGTAGGCGTCCGGCATCCAGTCCCGTGGCTCCACCCGCGCATCGCGGGCGATGGTGCGCTCGAACTGCTGCTCCAGGCCCGCCTCAGGCACCGTCACTGCTCCCGGCACTGTGCCTCCCGGCTCACATTTACCGACCGAACGTTCAGACGACAATGGTAGTCTCTCATTGTCGTTTGCGCCCGTTCGATGGCAGGCAGGGAGGTGCGGGCGGTGCCCGATCCCGCCCTCGGCCGCACCGGGGCCCGGCGCGGCCGCCCCGGCTACGACCTGGAATCACTGCTGGCCGTGGCCGTGAAGCTGTTCAACGAGCGCGGCTACGACGGCACCAGCATGGAGGACCTGTCCCAGCGGCTGGGCATCAGCAAATCCGCCATCTACCACCACGTCCCGGGCAAGGCCGAACTGCTGCGGCTGGCCGTCAACCGCGCCCTGGACGGCCTGTTCGCCGAGATCGACCAGCTCGACGCCGTGGACGGGCGGGCCATCGACCGGCTGGAGCACCTGGTCCGGGGCAGCGTCCTGGTGCTGGCCGAGCAACTGCCGTTCGTCACCCTGCTGCTGCGGGTGCGCGGCAACACCCCGGTCGAGCGGGATGCGCTGGCCCGCCGCCGCCAGTTCGACCAGCTCGTTACCGACCTGGCCACCAAGGCCGCCGCCGAGGGCGACCTCCGGCCGGACGTGGACCCCGCGACCGCGGCGCGGCTGCTGTTCGGCATGGTCAACTCGCTCACCGAGTGGTACCGCCCCCCGGGCCGGGCCAGCGCGGCCGCGCTGGCCGACGCCGTCGTGACGGTGGCCTTCAGCGGCCTCCGGATCCGTGACGCCGCCGGGCCCCCCGGCTGATCAGCGCAGCTAGGCGGCGACCGCTTCCACGACGGCCTGGCGCCGGGCCGTGACGGAGCGGTCGGAGACCAGGGCGTCGAACTCGGGCACGTCCGAGCTCCAGAAGCCGGAGATGTGGACGACGAGCCCGAGCAGCACGCTGGCCGGGAAATGGGACGGCAGGACGCCCTTGTCCTGCGCCTGCGCCACGGCCTGGACCTTGGCGGTGTTGCTGACCAGGACGTCAGGTATCGGGTCGGCGGTGCCGGCCCGCTCGAGCCGGTACCAGGCCGCGATCCGCTGCACCCACGGGCGCTGCTGGTAGGAATCGAGCAGCTGGCCCGCGTACCCCGGCAGGTTCTCCGCGTCGATCGGCACGGCATCGGTGGTCTCCCGGCACATCTCGCCGAAGACGGCATCGAACAGCCCGAGCTTGCTGCCGCGCCGCGCAACTCGACCCGCTCGGGCACCGGTAGAGCCGGTGCCGTACCCGGGCCGGCCGTCCGCGGGCGGTGCCAGGACCGGCCGGGCCGTCAGCGCGCGGCGTACCCGGTGACCTTCTCCACCGAGACCCGGACCACGACGCGGACGGCGCCGGGCCGGTCCGGATCCGGGTCCTTGCCGTCGTACTTCCTGGACAGCTGGGTATCGACCCGCCGGCCGACGTCAGGCGACATCGACGCCCGGCCGCGGAGCTCGACGTAGTTCTCCGGGTCGGATGTGCCGATCACCGAGATGCTGACCCGCGGGTCGCGCAGCATGTTGCGGTGCTTCACCCGGCCCTCGACGGTGGAGAACAGCAGGTCGCCACCGTCCCGGCCGACCCACACCACGGATGTCTGCGGGCTGCCGTCCGGATTCACCGTGGCCAGCACCGCGTAGTTCCGGCCGTTGACCAGCCTGAGCGTCGCCTCACTGAGCGGGATCCCCATGGCGGCACGGTAGCAGCGAGGCGCCGCGCGCCTCCCCGGTCAGGGCCTGGCTGGCGTGCTGGCCGCGGCCAGCCCGGCGCCCCACTCGCGGGCCCGGTCGGTCTCCTGCGGTTCCAGCCGGTCCTGCTTCGTCACCAGGAAGCTCTCCGGCTCCGCGATCAGGTCGAAACCGTGGACCCGCAGCGCATGGGCCACTCCCCTGGAGGCCCGGCCGGTGAACGCGGCCGGCCCGTCCAGCCGGGTGTCGAAGGCGGCCGCCCGGGCAGAGTAGTGCCCCAGCGAGCCGAACCAGTCCCGCAGCCCCGGGCCGAGCGCGGTGGGCTCGACCTGCAGCGGGCTGGCTGGCTTGCCGGCCGCCTCGACCGCCGCCTTGCGGGTGGAGGCCCGGCTCATGCCGTGAATGTGCGTCGGCCCGCCCACGACGATCAGGTCCGCGCCGTCGAGAATCGCGGGGCTGACTTCGGCCACCGGAACCACGCTGACCTCGCAGGCGGTACTCAGCCCGGCCCCGATCGCCTCGGCCACCTGGTGCGTGTTCCCGTACATCGACTCGTAAACGATCACAGCCCGCATCACGGCCACCTCCGTCACTACGACGCTAGGCCGTCCAGGACCGCGGGCCAGAGCCGATGGTCCCCGGCGGGCGGGGCCGAATGCCCTGGCCGCGGCTCGCGGGCACAGCGTGGGCTTTGATGGGCTCTCTTAGTGGGGGATGGCCATGGACCGGGCGCGGACAGGACCGGAGTTGCTCGGGGAGGCCTGGACCGTAGCGCAGGATCTGCCGCTGTTCCTGACGGCACCGCTATACCGCCGCTGGCAGCTGCGCTGGGGCGCGACGCCCGCCGAGGTGGCCGCATCCATGCCCGGCGACACGCTCGTGCCGCACGCGCAGTACGGCTCCACCCGCGCGATCACGATCGGCGCTCCCCCCGGGGAAGTCTGGCCCTGGCTGGTCCAGGTGGGGTGTCAGCGCGCCGGGTTCTACAGCAACGACCTGCTCGATAACCGCGGGCGGCCGAGCGCGCGGGACATCGAGCCGCAGTGGCAGCACCTGGAGATCGGACAGCTCATCCCGATGATCCCCGGCGGGACGACCCTGAAGGGGACCGCGTTCAGCGTGCACTCGTTCCAGGCGCCGGAGTGGCTGCTGTGGAGCAAGCCCGACAGCACCTGGGCCTGGTCGCTGACCCAGACGGAAACGGGCGGCACGCGCCTGGTCACCCGGATCCGCACCCGGTACGACTGGCGGCACCCGGTGCCCGCGCTGGCCGCGCTGCTGCTCATGGAGTTCGGCGACTTCGCCATGCTCCGGCGGATGCTGCGCGGCATCCAGGCCCGGGCCGTGGGAGCTGGGCGGCGGGCCAGGACGCCGCGACGGCACGCCCGGAGGTCGTGATGTTCCACGTCGAGCGGAACCTGGCCAGCGATGCCGATGTTCGGGGCTCCGCTATAACCTGCCGCCGCGGCAGGTCGCGGCCGGGCTCAGCACCGGGCTCAGCGCCGGGGCCGGCGCGCCCGGCACGGCTGGGCGCGGGGGCAGCCGGGTGGCGGCCCGGGCCCGGGCGGTCACCGTGGCGGCCCCCGGGCGCAGGTGTGGCCATGGCTGGTCCAGATCGGCCAGGGCCGGGGCGGGATGTACAGCTATGACTGGCTGGAAGACCTCTTCGGCCTGCGCATGCGCAGCGCCTCGGAGATCCGGGGGAATGGCACCAGCTTGCCCTCGGCGACCGGGTCCAGCTGGTCCCCCGCGGCTGGCTCGGCATCAAGGAGGGCTTCGCCCTGCCCGTGGCCCGGGTCGAGCCGGGCCGGGCCGTCGTGCTGCGTGAGCAGCCGCCCGAGCACCCGTGGGATGCCGTCTGGTCGTTCCATGTCATCCCGGATGGTGACCACCGGTGCCGCCTGCTGTCCCGCGGCACCGCCGCCCGCCAGCACGGCCCGGCCAGCGGGCTCACCGCGGTCATGGACCCGGTCACACTGATCGTGACCCGAAAGATGCTGCCCCGCATCCGGGAACGCGCTGAGCACGCGGGCCCGACGGCTGAGTGCAGGCCAGGAGGCGGCGAGGCACCGGCCAGCCGGTGAGTTCCGCGTGCCGGGAGCGGCACTCGGGTTCTCCGTGGTGGCCGACGTCCCGTCCGGCGCTGTTCTTCTTCCGTGACCGCGACAAGAACACGCTCATGATCGTCGAGGCGCCGCCAGCCTGAGGAACGGCCCGTCCGCTCGATGCCGCACAGGAAGAAGACGAACCCGCCGAAGCACACCCAGTACCAGGACTTCCACTGGCCCGGTGACTGGGCGGCGGCCTTCTGGACCGCGGCGGCATGCGCCGTCAGGTACGGGAACACCTGCGGCGGGACGTTGGACAGCGCAGTCAGCTGGGCCGCATAGGGCGCGACCGTCGCCAGCTTGGGTGCCGCGGCGATGACGCCGTCGATGGCGGCGCGGTTGGCGCTGATGGTGGTGAGGATGCCGGTCTCCTTGGCGCCCCCGCCGCCGGCGGCGGCGGCGGCCAGGGCGATCAGCTTCGGCGGGATGGCGGCCGGGTTAGGGTAGGTGGCCAGCTTGGCGAACAGCGCCGGGTGGGACTGCCATCCGCGGCGTATAGGCGATGCCCGTGCAGAACGACAGGACGGCGAGGATCACGGCCAGGGTGTAGTAGCTCGGATGGCTGCCCGCCTGCTCCAGGTACACCACGACCATGACCGCGGCCACGACTCCGCCGATCACCATGAAGGGCTTCCGCACCCGGAAGAGCAGCATCACCGGCACGGCGATTGCGGAGACCACCACGTCGGGCTTGAGCAGCTGGCGGAACGGGCGGCGCAGCGCCGCCTCGATGTCGATCCCCTTGGCCCGGGCCTCGATCAGCGCCCGGTCGCGCATCGTGACCATCAGCTGGTCGCGCAGCTGCGGGGCCAGTTCCCGGAGGCCGACCAGGGCGATCAGGAACACGACCAGCCGGGCGATGCCGCAGATCCGGTACTCGTGTGTCCAGAACCTCGGGTCATGCACTACGGCGGGGCTGGTGGCGCTGCCCACGACCGCGACGATGAGGCTGCCGAGTACCGGCCCGCCGGTGGGACTGGGCTTCCTTGATGGCCGCGATAACCCGCTGCCAACCCACCTCACCTGGATGAAGGAGCCCCACCAGCTGGTGATACTGCGCCCGGGCTCGAACGCGCAAGGGATGGTGACCTGGAAGGTCAAGGTGGGAACGCCAACGCCGGTCAATCCCGGAATGGTGGAGATCACCCGCCAGATGAGTACACGCACCTGCTCGAGATATGGCCCGGAGGGGCCGTGCTGGGTTGGTGTCGTCGTCACCTGGCCGCTTCGTGCTCGCTATAGCCGGTCCACCGCTGAGAACTGGTCCCGGCGAGGCATTTCCACACCGCGACCTCCGTGCCATTCGCACTGCCGTCGCTGCACCAACGGGACCGGTGCCCACCGGGACAGGCACGGTGGAATACGCCGTCAATGGAATGCGGCTGGCAGCGGCGGGCACGGCACGTTGCGGATCAACGGCAAGTGCCTGGATGTGGCTGACGGCAACACCACGATCGGCGCCAAGGTCCAGCTCTGGGCGTATGACGAGCAGGCCAGCCAGGCGTGGGTTGATTGGCCAGGCATCGGCGAACCAGTTCGGCGGTATAACCGGCGTCGGATCCGGCAACGCGCTCACAGGCCCGGGCAGGCCCGGACAATAGCACCAAGGACGGCACTCAGCTGGAGATGGGAGTCCAGCGCGGCGACCTGAGCCCTCCGTGCATGTCTCTTTCCGCCACTACCCGGCCCTGTGACGGAATGGACGTGCCCGCCAGGACCTTCGGCTCTGGCGCCTGGCCGGAGGTCGCGGACAAGATCAAGGAAGGCCTCGGAGGTAAGACTCCGTTCGGGCGGTAGCGGGGAGGCCGGGACGATGAAGGTGACCACCCCAAGCAGCGAACCGGCCGGGACAATCGCGGCCCAGCCTGCGGCGCGCATCGTCAGCGGCGTGAAGGTCTACGGCAAGGGCGTGACGGCCGTCCGCGCACTGGATGCGATTTCGGCGGACTTCGCTGTCGGCAAGTTCACCGCGATCATGGGGCCGTCCGGGTCAGGAAAGTCGACGCTGCTGCACTGCCTCGCCGGCCTCGACCGCCTTACGGCAGGACAGGTACTGATCGGGCAAGTTGACCTCGGCTCACTCGACGACAAGGCCATGACACTGCTGCGCCGCCAGCGCATCGGCTTCGTGTTCCAGGCCTTCAACCTCGTGCCCACGCTGACGGCCAGGGAGAATATCGTCCTCCCACTTACCTTGGGCGGCCGCAGGCCTGACCAGGCATGGCTGGCAGAGCTATCGCACTCGCTCGGGATCACCGACCGGCTTGGGCATCGTCCCGCTGAGCTTTCCGGCGGTCAGCAGCAGCGGGTGGCAACGGCCCGGGCCCTGGTTACCCGTCCCGACTTGATCTTCGCAGATGAGCCGACCGGGAACCTCGATTCGAGATCGGCGACTGAGCTGCTCACCCAGATCCGCCAGGCCGTCGACGAGTACCACCAGAGCGTAGTCATGGTCACCCACGATCCACGCGCGGCTGCCTATGCGGACCGGGTGCTCTTCCTGGCCGACGGCCGTCTCGTCCGGGAGCTGCTCGACCCCACCGCCGACCGCGTCCTCAACGCGATACGCGAGCTGGGGGACGAAGGGGGCTGAGACCCATGGCCCGAAGCCTTCCAGGAGGCTGAGATGTGGCGTGTCACCTTGACCGGGGTCGTTGCCCACCGGCTGCGCTACGCGCTGACCGCGCTGGCGGTGCTGCTCGGCGTCGCATTCATCGCAGGCACTTTCGTCCTCACCGACACAATCAACGCCACCTTCAACGGGCTCTATAGCCAGATCTACCAGGGAACGGGCGCGGTGGTCCGGGCCAAGCAGCCCTTCAACCCCGGCACCAACTTCACCAGCCAGCGGCAGCGGATCGACGCCAGCCTGGCCACCACGATGCGTGAGGTACCCGGCGTACGGGCGGTCAGCCTCGGCATCGACGGCTACGCCCAGCTGGTCGGGCCGAACGGGAAGCCGATCGGCATGGCGTCCAACGGGCCGCCCACGCTCGGTGAGGCGTGGACCGGCGTCGCGGCCCTCAACCCGCTGCGGTTGCTGCCGGGCGGGCATCCTCCCCGCACAAGTTCCCAGGTGGTGATCGACAAACACTCCGCCGACGTCGGGCATTTCAAGGTCGGCGACAACGTCGTCGTGCTCACCCAGCTGCCGCCTGCCCGCTACACCATCACCGGGATCGCCACCTGGGGCAGCGCAGACAGCCCGCTCGGCGCCACCATCACCGCTTTCACTCCCGCCACCGCGGCCAGGGTGCTCGGCCAGCCTGGCAAAGCCGATTCGATCAACGTGGAAGCAGCGCCGGGGGTCTCCCAATCCCAGCTGGTGAGCCGCCTGCGCACGGTCATCCATGATCCGAAGCTCGAAGTGGTAAGCGGCCAGGCCGTCACTGTGGAGGGGCAGCAAACGATCCATCAGGCCCTGAGCTTCATCGACGTGTTCCTGCTGGTGTTCGCGTTCATCGCGCTCTTCGTCGGATCGTTCGTCATCTTCAACACGTTCTCGATCATCGTCGCCCAGCGGATGCGGGAGCTGGCCCTGCTCCGCGCTGTCGGCGCCAGCCGCGCGCAGGTGATGGCCTCGGTACTCGGCGAGTCCCTGGTCATCGGAGTTCTGGCTTCGGCTGCGGGCATGGCCGCGGGCATCGGGCTCGCCGTGGTGCTCAAGGCGGCGCTCGCGGCGCTCGGCTTCGACCTGCCGGCCACCGGGCTGGTCGTGAGCCTGCGGACGGTAATCGTTAGTCTCGTGGTCGGAATCTTGATCACGCTCGTCTCGGCTGTCGCGCCCGCCAGGCGGGCGGGCCGGATCCCGCCCGTCGCCGCGATGCAGGACGTGGCGGCCGAGCCCCGCCAGCTTTCGGCCTGGCGTGCCGCACGCGGCGCGGTCCTGACGGCCGCTGGCGCGGTAGTACTTGGCTGGGGGCTATTCGCTAACACCGGAAACCGGGTCCTGCCTGTCGGTGCCGGTGCGGTGGCGGTGTTCGTGGGCATCGCGATTCTCGGGCCGTTCGTCGCCCGCCCGATCAGCCGGTTGCTGGGCGCTCCACTAGCGGCCGCCGCCACCGGCCAGCTCGCCCGGCAGAACGCGATGCGCAACCCGTCGCGCACTGCCGCCACGGCCGCGGCCTTGATGGTCGGTGTGACCCTCGTCTCACTCATGACCATCGTCGCTTCGTCCATGAAGGCCTCGGTCAACGGGATCATCAACTCCGCGCTACGGGCCGACTACACCATCAGCAGCGGAGGGATAGCAGGCGGCTCGAGTGGCCTGAGCCCCAGCATCGAGCGGTCGCTGGGCGCGCTCCCCCAGGTAAGCGTCGTCGCGGGGATTCGCTCGGGGGTCGTGCAGCTCTACGGCAAGTCAACTCCCGTTGTGGCCACCGACCCGGTCAACGGCCGGCTGTTCGACATCGGGGTCACCCAAGGCCGGCTGGCCAGCATGACCTCCACGGGGATCGGGGTGTCCACGCAGGTCGCGGCGAGCCATCATCTCACGATCGGCAGCCCGGTCACGGTGACGTTCCCCACCACCGGGCGCAAGACCTACACCGTCCAGGTCATCTACAAGGTGCGGGAACTGGCGGGTGACTATGTGCTTCCGCTCGCGGCCGCCCAGGCGAACTTCCCGCAGGCTCTGGATGCCGACGTGTTCGTCAAGCTCGCTCCCGGGGTGAGCGCAAGCGCCGGCCGCCGCGCGATCGAGGGCGCACTGGCCTCCTACCCGAACGCCGCGCTGATGGACGAAGTCCAGTACAAGGCCCAGCAGGCGCAGCAGGTGAACCAGTTGCTCAACCTCGTCTACGGGCTGCTCGCATTGGCGGTAATAATCGCGCTCATCGGCATCGCCAACACCCTCGCGCTGTCGATCTACGAGCGGACCCATGAACTCGGCCTCCTGCGCGCGGTAGGCACGACCCGGGGCCAGCTGCGCTCGATCGTCCGCCAGGAATCGCTCCTCATCTCCTTGCTCGGGGCCATTGAGGGTCTCGTGCTCGGGATGCTCTTCGGCTGGGCAATTGTCGCCGCGATGCATTCTCAGGGGATCACCCAACTCGTGTTCCCCGTCGCGCAACTGGTCGTCCTGGCCGTGCTGGCCGGGCTGGCCGGCATCGTGGCCGCAATCGTGCCGAGCAGGCGTGCCGCCCGGCTCGACGTCCTGCGGGCCGTGGCCTCTGAGTGATGTACCTCCCGCGCCCCCGCCCGACGGGCGTGCTGGTCGCGGGTGAGCATCAGCCGGGCGAACTCAACCGTGCGACGCACCGTGAGCATCGACATCAATAGAAAAATATTACTAGCCATAAACTTCCAACATACGGGCGGGGGCAGGGGCACGCCCTCTGCCCAGGATCAGACGGCCTCCATGCCGAAGCGAGCCATCAGGGCCCGTTCCTCGTCGTGGGTCTGCGGCTCGGGGCGGTTGCACAGCTCATGCAAGTAAGCGTCTGAGCAGTTCACGTGCCGATGTGGCGGCGGCCTACGGCCCTCCGGGAGGCAAGGTGCGCTCCATGAGCGACAGGTCGCCATCGGGCTGCTCGGCCAATGCCTTGAAGAACATCACGCTGCCACGCGCGGTGTACTGCTTCTGTCCCTCGCCACGCCCAACGACACCAGCACCCATGGGACGACCTCCCTCGACCAGATGCTAGGGATCAGGCGCGGCGCGCTGCGTCACGGTTACCTGCCTGGCCACCCGGGCACAAGCCGTCTGAGGCACAACGCTCAGCCAGTGCCGGCCAGGCAGAGGGGGACAGGGCAGCGGCATGACCCTCACCGTGGTGTTCGCCATGGCCGCCGCCTTCGCCAATGCGGTCAACGTATTGACGCAGCACTCGGCGAGCGTGGGCGCCCCGAAGCGGGAGAAGGGCTGGCACCTGGTCGGCTACCTGTTCCGGCAGCCGCTGTGGCTGCTCGGCTGGATCGCGGCAGTGGGCGGATTCGCGTTCCAGGCCGTCGCTCTCCACTACGGCCAACTGTCGGTGGTCCAGCCGATCCTCGTCACTGAGCTAGTTTTCGTCCTCGTGCTGCGCCGGGTGTGGATCCGCCAGGACGTGGCCGGTGCCGCGTGGGCCGCGGTTCTCGTCGTCTGCGTGGCGCTGGCCGTATTCCTCACGGTGGCCGAGCCGACGGGCGGCCACCCCATGCCCGAGACGGCGCAGTGGCTGGCCGCCTTGCTCGCTTTCGGCGGGGCCATCGCCGCGCTGGCCGTGCTGGGAATGCGGGGCCCGCCGGTGCGCCGGGCCGCGGTTTATGCGGTAGCGGCGGCACTGGCGTGGGCCCTGATGGCAACGTTCCTCAAGACGGCGACCGAGACTCTCGCCACGCTCGGTATCGGTGGCATGCTCACGCGCTGGCCTGTGTACGCGCTTGCTGCCGCTGCGGTGACCGGCACGCTGCTCGAGCAGTCCGCTCTCCATGTCGGGCCGCTGAGCGTGTCCCAGCCGCTCCTGGTCATCATCAACCCGCTGACCAGCATCGCCTTGAGCATCTGGCTGTTCGACGAGCACTTCACCGACAGCCCGGCGAAGATCGCCATCGCCTTCGTGGCTTTCGCCGTCATGGCCGTCGGGGTCACCGTGCTGTCGCGAACGGCACCGCAGGATCTCGCCCCGTCGGTACCGGTCGGGTCCTCGCGGGCCCAGCGGGCCCGGATCACCCTCGCGGACAGGCGCGGTGCGGGCAGTACTCAGCTCACCGGCTTTGCGGAGGCAGCGGAGGTGCCGCCGCTTTGCGTCGCGGCGGGCACGCTGGCTCATCCCGTGCTTCAGCCCAGCGAGGAGTTTCCCGGCGCAGCTTGCGGTCGGCCCGCTCGGCGAGCCAGCGCTCCACGAGAGATTGATCCATGTCGCGCTGGTCGGCGTGAAGTGCGGGTGGAAGCGGGCTCGGCGGGCTCGACCCTTCTGTAACGCCCCACCACAAGAGATTCTTTACCGGTACGCCCGGGTCAGGTGCGCGTAGACGACGACGTTGTCCAGGTACTGACGGGTGGCGGTATTGAACGGACCGCCGCAGGTGACCAGGCGCAGGCCCGGATACCCGACGTTGCCGTACACGTCGGAGGTGGGGAACGACGCCTTGACCACTTTCTGGACCCCGTCCACCGTAGAGACCGCGGTTGACCCGTTGGCCCTGACGATCTCGATCTTGTTGCCCGGGCGCAGCGTCTTAATGTAGAAGAACACCGAGATCCCGGGTGAACGAATCGACGTGCCCCAAGATGACCGAGGTGCCTTTCTGCCCCGGGTAACGCTGCCGTCGTACCAGCCGGCAAGGTTGTGGTTGGCCAGCGGCGGCACCTCTGCGGTTCCGGTGGCGGCCAGGCCCAACCGCATGACCGGCTCGTCCACATCGAGTCTCGGGATCTCGATCCGCACTGGCCGGGACGCGGCCATCGGGGCCGCAGTCGGCGCGGAGCCTGGCTGGGGCATCGACGCGCACATCCGTAATATCGTCGCAAGATGTGCGGGTGATCATGATCAGGGGGTGACCGATCCCGCCGCTCTGGTTCCCGGATGGGTCATCTGGAGCCTGATCCCAGAGTCGCGCAGCTCAAGCAAGGCCTTGAACACGTGCCCGGCCCCCGTGGCCGGTCACGGAGCGCCTGTGGTGGCCCAGGCTGGATCGCGCCGTGCGGTGGGCGGAAGCAGGCCCGGTGACCTGCCGAGACGGAACACCATCTGGATGTGCTCGCCGGCCGGCACGAGGGTGGCGGCGGCTTGACGGGTCTCGCGGTTCTCCACGACGGCGGTGAGCGGGGCAGTGGCCAGCCCGCATGCATAGGCGGCCAGGGTGAGGCGCTGCCAGGCCAGCCCCGCGCGGACCCAGGCCGCCTGGATGTCCGCCGCCGACGTGAGCAAGCCGATCAGCGGCCCGGCCGCGAGGGCCTGCGCGTCGCGCTCGCCCATCTCTGTCAGCGGCTCACCTGACCGGCTGAGCGCGGAGATGAGGGCACCGACCGCGTCCTGTGGCATGGGCAGGGCCATGCCGTCACGCCGGGGGTCCGCTGGGCTGGTCCTCAGCCAGCCGGCCAGTTCCCTGGCGAAGGAGCCGGTCCGGGCCAGCTCGCCTACGGCCTGCCGGTGCAGGTTCGCGATGTAGTCCCGGGAGTCACGATCAGCGACGTAGTGGACGCCGGTGCTCTCCGGCAATGGCAGCCGCGGCGGCTCGACCGGCTCCGGCGGGTACCCGCGCTTGTCGGTCACCCGCGAGGCCAGCGCGGGGAACAGCCGCGCGAGTTCGTCATCGGCCGCGGCGCCGGCCAGGCTGAGCCGCACGCCCCCGGCAGGGGAGATCTCCAGCGTCATGCCCAGGCCGGATGCTGCGGCCGCAACGAGGACGCTCATGGCGGCACAGCCCAGGCTGATCGCCAGTGCCCGCCGCCGTGGATCGGCGACCGGCAATGCGCGGGCGGCGTCCGGGCTGATCGTCAGCGATCCGCGCGCCACGCGGAACAGCCACGGCTGTGTGTTGTGTGGCGAAGGAGCCAGCGTGGCGTAGGCCGCGAGCCTGGTGAGCGCGACGTTGGCGCCGTTGCTGGAAAGCGTGGCGGGATCGTGCAGCCCCGGCCGCTGGCCCGCGACCTGGCGCGTCGGCCGGAGTTGCGCCATGACTGCGGCGCGCTCATCCGCGGGGCCCCGGTCTTCTGGCAGGCCGAGTGCCTCGGTGAGGCTGACGCGATACCGTCCGCTGCGCAGCGGCGCGCCGAGCAGGATGGAGCGGGCCGCCATCGCGGCCCATCCGGCGGCCATGGTCACGGTGCTGGCAACTTGCGGGCGCCCGGCGAGCTCGCGGCCGATGAGCGGGAGCGACGCCAGCGCGCGCAGCGGGACGTTGCCGATGCCGATGACCTGGGCCGCGAACCGGGATACCTCCTCAGGGGACAGCGCGGCCCGCATTAGGTCCGGCACGGATACCCCGTCGAGCTGGCCGTTGAAGGGCTCAAGGCCATCGTCCGGGCTGTCCCAGCGCTCGACGTCGATCAGCACGGTGTCGCCGAGGCTGGTCGCCATGAGCAGCGGCTTGCCATACAGCTGCGCCATGAGACGCAGCTGGGCCTTGACCCGGAAGTCGTCCAGTTCGTCAACCACGACATCGCTGCTGGCGACGAACGAGCCCACCGTGTCGTCATCGAGGCCGCGCGGATACAGGATGCACGTCGCGAACGGGTCGAGTTCCCATACTGCGCGCGCGGCGAGCTGGCATTTGGGCGTGCCCACGTCGAGCAGGCGGCCGTGGGTGCGATTCAGGTTGCTGGTAGCCAGCTCGTCGGGATCGGCAAGCGAGAACGTGCTGCCAATTCCGTGCCGCACCAGCGTGGACACGACGTTGCCGCCGACCGAAAGCCCGGCGATCGCTACGTGTGCCCGCCGCAATACCGCCTGCTCTGATTTCGTGACGAGGTTCCGGTTGCGGTTGGTGCGGAGCTCGGCGAGCGCCTCGGGCCCGAGGGTACGCAGGGCGGTGTTGAGCCAAGGGTAGTAGCACCAGACCCCGGGTTCCCGCGCTTCGTACTCTGCCACGAACGCGTCCCGCGCCTTCGGCGACCCACCCGGCAGGCGTACCGTGGCCAGCTCCGCGACCTGGATGGGGTAGATGTCACGCACCTGGGCGCCGGTGAGCTGAGCCAGCCAGGCAGCGTGGTCCCGCCGGTGATCGTGCGTGGCCAAGGTCAGTCGCTCGGGCACGGCATATCCTCCGGCCTCGTGCGCTCATCGGCATAGAGCGGAATCTTCCAGTGGCCGTCGAGTGTCGCCGGAGGGTCGCGGAACTCGACCAGGGCCGGCGCCAGCTCGCCGCTCGTGACCTCGCTGGCGATCTGCGGGAAGTCGTCGAGCAGGCCGCGGGCGGCAGTGGCCAGCCCGGCGCCGGCCACCGGGCCGATCACGCGCACGACGGGCTGCTCGCGCTGCTCGGCCAGCGAGTACGTGCGTACCAGCTGGACCGCCACGACGGATGGGTCATGTGCCGCCAGCCGGGGCGCCCAGGTCTGCAGGTCTCGGTAAGGGACGAGCGTTGACCCGATGGCGGCCTCGGCTGCCCGCTCGATGCCGGACAGGAGAAGCCGGCCCCGGTCCCAGCCCAGGTACGTCGCCCGGTCGCCTACCCGGTAGCGGATGATCGGCGCTGCCCGCGCGCCGAACTGGGTGACGACCACATCACCGCGACGGCCAGCGGCCACGGGCCAGCCGTCCTCATCGAGGACCTCGATGAGGTGTGTCTCAGTGAAGGTGCGGTACACGCCGTCGCTGGAGGGCGCGGTACCGAGGGCCCCGGCGTCGGTCGTCGGGTAGAAGGCGGCGAGCCGCGCCCCAGGGAAGCGGGCCCGCAGCCGCCTGGCGTCGGTGTCCATGAGTCCCGCCCCGCCGTACAGCAGGAGCACCGGACGCAGGGTGCCTGCCGCCCGCGCGATCTGCTGGAGGAACCCCGGCGAGCCGCAGATTGTGTCCGGCTGGAAGGCGGCCGCACGCCGCAGCTGCTCCTCCAGCGGATCGGTGGCCACGGTAACGAGGGCATTGTCCCCGCAGTGGCGGGCCAGCCAGGTCATGGAGACCGAGGAGCCGGTCTCGCCCCGAACCTGGCCTTGCGGCCGGTGCTCGATTCCCCAGTGCCGCTGGCCAGGGCCAGTCCCGGTCATGGCCAGGGCACGCAGGAAGTTGTCGCCGAGCCCACGGTTGGCGCACTCCGCCGTCACGGGCACAAGGACCTGCGCGGCAGTGCTTCCGCTGGTGCCCATGACCAGAACCGGGCCCGGGCACGCGGGCTGCCGGCCATAACCGGCCCGGGCCAGCCACTGCTTGTCGATGACGGGGACCCGGCCCCATGCCGCTGGCGTCAGGCTGGCACCGGCCGGATCGACGCCGGCGTCCTCGACCAGCGCACGGTAGGCGGGGTTGAGGCTCTGCTGAGCGTGGTAGCGCAGCAGAGCACCCGCACGGCCCAGCCACGACCGCTGAACCTGCCCGGGCGTCCGCCTGGCCACGTCGCTGATCTCGCGCCGGACGCGGATCCAGGCGTCGCCATCCGGCCGGGAGCCAGCCGGGCTGCCACTGTGGGCGCGCTCCCGCATAGCAGTACCTCCGCTCGGAACATGGCAAGGCCGGAGGGCAGGACCTCGAGGCAGCCACCGGCCTGCGACCGGCCCGGCAACGAGTCCAGCATCCCCGCCCGGCTACTGTCCAGGCCGCCGCTGGGCGGCACCACCGGGCAGGGCACCAGGCGAACGTCCCGCCGTGTCAAGGTCACAGCCGACCGGGACCGGGTGGGTGCGCGATTACCGCAGACCCGGATCCGGGTGATCAGTCAGGAAGCCCGTGGACATGCTCCCGTCGATGAGGGAGTTGCCGGCGAGCCATAGATCGATATTAGGCCGGATGCCACAGAAACTCATGGCGGGGTCTTGCCCTGCCGGGCTCGCCGCCTGCACCCACCAGAGAGCAGGTCCGCATGGCTGCTCCTGATCTCCCAACCCCAACCCGCCATGACGCCGGCCTCCTGGCCGAAGCGGCCAGGAGATCACCATGGAGTTCGCTGAGCTCAGAACCACCTCCGCCACTCTCGCCATCGCCAGCACCCGCACCTTCCCGCTATTCGCGCCTGGCGCCGCACGTCCGTCCAACAACAGCTCCGTGATCATCGAGTTCCTCGTCAACGACGTGGACAGCGTGCACCAGAACCTGACCGGCTTCGTGGAGGACTTCGTCAATGAGCCCACCACGATGCCATGGGGCAACCGGTCGCTGCTGTTCCGCGATCCCGACGGCAACCTCGTCAACTTCTTCACACCTGTCAGCCCGGCCGCCATCACGAAGTTCGCTCGCTGACGACAGCGCAGCCGTCCGGCAGGCGCCTCCGGCCGGGAGCCCCGGCCGCCCGGCCGATGCCGTCCAGGGCGCGGGCCTGTTTCCTCGGCCAGGATGGATTTGAGGGCCGGAGGCCGCGGCGTGCTACCTCAACGGCCGCGGCCAGCCCTCATCGCTGCTCTCAGCGGCCAGGGCCATTGTCGCTGGGCCGGTGAGACATGACCTTGGGCCCCGCCCGGCTCCCGGCCAGTGGACACTGGCGTGCCGGGGGGTTGCAGAGGATCGTCGAGAGGTGACCAGGTCGCGTGTCGCATCCCATAGCGCCTGGTAACGGCAGTCAATCAAAAGGGGGCGGGCATGCCTGTGCGCAGGGCGGCCAGATTAGCCGGGGTGGTACTCACCGGCGGGGTGGCTGTGTCCACGCTGGGCGGCTGCTTCGTCGATGTCGGGGCACTGCAGCAGCGCACCCACAGTTACTCGGTCTCCGGCGAGGTGCAGGCTCTTGCCGTGCACGCTCATGTGGGCGGCGTCCACATCACCGGCGCCGACTCCGGCAGGATCGTGGTCACCGAGCACCTCACCTTCCGGCACACCGCACCACGCACCACGCACCACGCCACCGCAGGCACCCTGACCATGGACAGCCACTGCCCGGCCCTGGAAACGTGCAGCGTCGGCTACGACATCACGATGCCCCGCGCGATGACCATACGGGTCGATGACAACGTCGGAACGATCAGGCTGGAGTCCCTTTCCGGGCAGGTGACGGCACACACAAATGCCGGCAACATCGATCTGGGTCTGGTGTCTGGGCCGGTCGTGGTCACCAGCCACGCGGGATCGATCCTCGGCCAGAA
The DNA here is from genome assembly GCA_963829725.1 of uncultured Actinomycetes bacterium. Taxonomy (GTDB): domain Bacteria; phylum Actinomycetota; class Actinomycetes; order Streptosporangiales; family Streptosporangiaceae; genus RYN-230. The sequence continues at coordinate 405,188 of CAWHJW010000015.1, forward strand.
CGTGTCGTCTGCCAGCGTCACCCTGCGCTTGTCGGCGGGCAGGATCGATGTCACGTTCTCAGCCCCGCCCGAGAGGCTCATGGCCACCGCCACGGCCGGCTCAGTATTGCTACGCCTGCCCGGAAACGTGGCCTACGCCGTCGACGCACGCGCCGCGGTCGGCGCTACCCGCGTCAGCGTCGCCCGCAACCCCGCCTCGCCGCACCACATCACGGCCGAGACGACGACCGGGTCCGTCACCATCGAGCCAGCGCCCTGACCAGCCCGCAGGAGCCGCTCCAATTCCCTCTCTTGGTTACCCGCGCTCAAGCCCGGCATTATGGGGCCGCCCGGCAGGCGTAGAGCGTCGATCCTCGGCGGTCCAGGCCGCCCTAGGTGGTCCCGGCCCGGAACGTTGGATCTGCCCGCGGCTGGCCGCGACCGGCACAGCCGCCTCCGCTGCGGGCCCGGGTTCGGCCTGCGGTGGTGGTTCTCGCCGGCAAGAGCGGCACCCCACCGCGACTTTGCCGACCCTTGGGTTCTCGGCCACACCGAATCAGCAGGCAGCCGCGCGAGCACCCTGAACAGCACCTTCGCGCTTACTCTATGTAGCGGGAAACAGGCAGCCCAGTCCACGCCGCGCGACCAGGTGAAGCCGCCTCAAAGGCCGGCGCTGGCACCTGGGCTGCGGCGGACCGGTAAGGCATGACTGGGCAATCTCAGAATCATGGCTCAAGATCCCGGCCGGCTTTGCAGGCCGGGGAACATGTGCCCGAAGAGATCGTCGATCGTCGCGATGGCCTCGCCCCGCTTGATGTCAGCGTCTTTGCCAATGTCCGGCACGGCCTGGCCGAGTTCCTTCCCGAGTGCCAGGCATCCGAAGAAGAGCGCCTTGCCCAGAGCACTCAGCGAGGCGTCAGCCGGCACCAACGCCTCGTCGAATCTGGGAACGGGCCGCGCGATGACATCGGGCCAGTCCTCCGGCGCCCTCGGATCGTCGAGCGAGAGGACCGGGGCAATGCCGCGAGCTATCGCGTCCCGGGCGGAGAAGGGCGCACCCAGCGACCAGCGTTCGCGCAAGGTCGCGATCAGCGACGTGTTGCGGTACTCATCGCTGATGACGGTTCGCTCCGGGATCCACGCTGAGATCGCGATCGCCGGCACGCGCACACCCGACCGGTCGAATGTGAAGCCCATCTGACCAGCCGGCGCGGACGGATCGGGAGGAGGAGCCGGTGGCGGCGCGACATGGTCGTAGGTGCCGCCGTGCTCGTCGAAGGTGACGATCAGTAGCGTATTGAGGGCATTCGATCCGGGAGAGGACGACGATGACCGGACCGCGTCGTAGATCCTTGCCAGCAGGTCTTCGCCCCCAAGCAAGGAGGATGGCGGGTCCGGTTTCAGATCGGGAAAGAGAGCGTTGACGGCCGGGTGCATGTCGCTGTGGCCGTGCAGCATGTTGGGCTCGATGAACGAGTAGGCCGGCAGATCCCCTTCTCCGGCGTCCTGCATGAACTGGTCGGTTGTGAGGAAGTTCCCAGCGAAGCGGTCGCGCAGCCGGGAGGCGTGGATGATGCCCGTGAACGATGCGTGGCTCGGCGGATCGCAGTAGACCCGCCAGGTCAGGCCCTGGGATTCGAGGCGCTCGAAGATCGTCTCGGCAGTGTTGTTCACCGGGAAGGAACCGCCGGGGAAAACGTTGATGACGTAGCCCGACGCGGACCCGGCGTGGAAGAACGAGCGATTGGTGAACGTCTGCGACGGTACCTCGCAGAACCAGTGATCGAACGTTGCGAAACCACGGGCGAGCGCGGAGATGACTGGCAGCTGCTCGGGCGTGTAGCCAGTCATGATCTGGGCGTACTCGTCATACTTGGGCTGCCTGCCGGTTTCGGCAGTGAACGCGCTGATGTAGTCGGCCACGAACCCGTCCATCGTCGGCCTCCGGAGGCGGTCACCAGGCGCGTTGTAGGGAGCCGCCATGTGCTGGGCCAGCACTCCGCGGTTGCCGGGAGGATCGATGAGCCCGAACAACTGCGTGTTGATGTGCTGGTACTCCTCGCCAGGATCGGGGTTCGGGGTATCCATGTTTTCCGCCACCCGGTAGGACACGACTCCGCGGTGCGCTCCGTCCTCGGCCCACCCCGGGATCGGGTTACTGAGCCCCTTGCCGATCACGCCCTCGAACGTCTCCACCTCACCCGGCTGGTACAGGCGGCCGAGCAGGTTGTCGAAGGAACGGTTCTCGAACATGACCACGACCACATGGTCGAGCGCGTTGTCCTTGCTATGACCCGCCACTTGGCATCCCCGATTCCCCCCGGCGTCGCACCGCCGGCCGGCGAAACACCAACGGTGACATTGCCTCTACCCAGAGTCGCCGAACCCGTGCGCCGTCACGTCATCCGCGACGGGTGAACACCAGGCCGGCCCAGTACGGGGGGCCCGGCGCGTCGCTGCGGCGGGCTGGCCGGGGACCTGCTCGCCGGGCCTGCCCCCGACGGAGAGGATGCAGGTGGCGCGGTGACCGGTGGCGCGATGGGGTTGAGGTGGGTTAGAGGGAATCGAGGGCGAGCTGGCCGGCCTGTGGGTCAACTTGGCTGATTACGGGAGCCAGGACGGTCAGGCCTGCGGCGACGGCGGCGGCGGGGACACCACGGGCGGCGAGAAGCGTTCGGAGCCAGCCGAGCATGTCGGCCAGCACGATGGGATCGTTGACGAGGCGGGCGGCCGCGATGAACTGGGTGATGAAGGCGAGGTCTTCTTTGGTGCGGGCGAGTTGTTCGTGGTTGTACGTCGCCATCGGCGGGTAGGCGGCGGCGAGTGCCTCGAACGCGACTCCGGCGATCTCGGGTGCCATCGCGTCGAGTTGCAGCAACGCCTTGTCGATCGGGGTCGACTCTGAGGGGATGATCGGCGGTTGGTGTTGCCATTCGTGCAGGATGCGGACGGCATCGTCGACCCCGGCCGCCCAGGCGTCAACGCCCAGCCGAATCGCCCGGTCCGGGCCGACGCCGAGCGCTCGCCCCCCGGCGATCACCGGAATGCCATGGCGGTGGGCGGCGTCAACCAGCCGGGTCACGCCGGAGAAGAAGAGCGCCAGGTTGCAGCTCACCGCGAGGGCGTCGGGGTGGTGACGAGCGATGAGCTTGGCGACGTGGTCCACAGGGGTGGATGCCCCCAGGAAGGCGACCGTGAAGCCGTGAGAGCGGAGCATCTCGGCGAACATCTGCGCCGGCAGTGAGTGCCAATCGCCTTCGGCGCAGGCAACGACCACAAGCCCGCCGGCGGCCGGGGCTTCCACCGAGTTAGCGATGGCATCGAGTGCCTTCTGGGTAACACCGCTGGCCAGGTGTTCATCGGCGACGGTCCAGTCGTTGCGCAACCACCGTTCGCCGACCTCGCGCTGGGCGACGCCGAGCAGGCCGACGATGATCTCATCGAACGGGACGCCGCGGTCCAGCAGGTTGAGCGCCAGTCGGACGCTGGACCGGCTGTCGCCGACGATGGCGTGTTCGAGGTACCCCTCCACCAAGTCGCCCGCGGTGTCCCCGCCGATCACCGGGCGACCACCTCGAAGCGTCGGAACCGGCGGGGCCGCGGCCGGTCATAGCCGCCCGGGATGCGCCGATGAGATCGGCGGTGATCTTCGGAGCGCATGTACGTTGCGAAACACTCCGGGCTGTCCCACCACGAGATCATCATCAAACTGCAAGGGTCGGTGACTTCGGCCCACACCTGGAGCCCCTGGAAACCGGGCCAGCGGTCCACGGCGCCCAACCGATCAGCAAACGAGGCGTCGAGGGCCTCGCGGCCCGCCTCGGGAACCGTGAGTTCACTGACCGCAACAAACTGCGATGGCCTCGGCTCCGATGCCGGTGGCGGGGATACGGGTGTCATATGTAGTCCTCCTTGGTAGCCCATTGCCATTGGTCACGTCCGGACGCTTTGGCCCGGTACATGGCCCGGTCGGCCGCCTCAAGGGCCCGCCGGGGATCGGGACGAGCCGGGGCGATGCCGGCGGAGAAGGTGATCGGGTATGGCCGTGCTTTCTCCCACTCGAGCCGAAGACGGGTGAGGAACGGCTCGGGCTGGCTGTCGGACGCGATGACCACGAACTCCTCGCCCCCGTAACGGCCGACCCGGTCCGCGGCTCGGACGTTAGCGGCCAAGGTCTGGCCGAGGATGCGGAGAACCCGGTCGCCCTCTTGGTGGCCGAGTGTGTCGTTGATCGCCTTGAAGTGATCGAGGTCGATCATGATCACGGTGTCGCTGGGGCGGAGCCGACCCAGGGCACGGCTCAGCATCCGGCGGTTCGGCAAGCCAGTGAGCGAGTCAACAGAGGCATCTACGGTGAGGCGCGACGTCTGGTCGGCGAGTTCGAGGGCTCGCTGGGCGTCGCGTACGAAGATCGGGAGGTGACGTTCGAGGAGCATCCTGGCGACGCTCGAGCTTGGAGCCGCAGGCAGGACCGGCTCGCCCACCCCGAACGACACGTCTACCGGAAGAGCGTCGCCGGTCGCAGTAAGGGCCGCGACCGTCACCCCGCCGAGGTCCTGGACAAGGTCCCTAGCCACTGCCGAGGCGTCAGCCGCGGTCTCGATCCACAACAATGCACGGGTCGCGTCGAGCACGACGGACAGCGCCACGTCAGCACCCAAACCCCCGGGCGCAGGGGGATGCTCATCCCCGGAATCGCCATCGCCGATCAGCCCCTCCGCCGGCGCTGGCCGCCCGGGACGGTCACACCCAGTTTCAGCCACGGGCCGACGCTCCGGAAAGAGCGGCACTCACCGCAAACATATCTTCTCCGAGACGCCCCGAGCCATAACGCTCCCTTGACCGTTACAAGGAGCATCGGGCCAGAGGAATAACAGTACCGTCCCGCCTGACCAGGCAACCCCCAGAAGGACCTTCCCGACGTTATCAGCGTGGGGCACACGTTGCCGGAAATCCTCTGGGCCTCCCCGGGCAAGCCTCCCCGAAAAGGGGTGGCTTTATGCCGGGTGGGAAGTTATTCCGGGTTGGCGGCGCGACGTTTGATCAGAACTGTTCAGGGCATATGCCCATCTTGATCTACCCGGCATGATTTCCGTCCTGTTGGTCAGGCATGGCTCCTCGCTTCGAGAGAGAGGAGCCCACTGTCCCTTTCCCGCGTATTCAGGTCGCGGAGGCCGTGATCGGCGCCTATTGCCGCAACAGCTGACGGAGCCTGTCCGTGCTGGGTGTTCTGGGCGCGTGGTGCCTCACTGTCGATGTCGGCGGTCGGCCCCGCGCAGGCTGGTGGCGGGGCTGTGGTCCCGCCGCTGGCGGTTGGCGGGCCGTGAGCGGTAGCCCGGTGGAGGCCAGCAGCCGGAACGTGGCCCTGGCAGCGTGACTGGGGTGTCGCGGGGTGGGTCTTGCGCTGGCGCGTGATCGCGGCGGCCCAGGGTGATCGAGCCGGCCAGGCCATCAGCGGCGGGGAGGGTCACCAGCATGTCTGGCCCGGTGCCCGGCACCAGCGGGCACCGGCAGCCGGCAGCGGACCCGGTGGCAGGCAGGCGCGGGTCAGCGCGCTGTCCAGGGCCGGAGCTTGTCGAGGGTTGCGTACTGCCCAGATGCGCTTGATCCGGTCGCCTGCGATATCGAACGCGAACACCGTCACGGTGACGCCATCTTGCTGAGCCACCAGGCCGGGCTGGCCGTTGACCGTGCGCTCCAGGATCGTCACGTCGCCAGGTGCCCGGCCGGCTATATCGACGACATAGTGCGCGATTTGCTCGCCGCCTTCGATCGGGCGCAACGCGGCGCTGACGAGGCCGCCGCCGTCGGCGATCACCGTGGCGCCAGGGTCGAGGAGGCCGATGAGGGCGTCGATGTCCCCGGCTTCCCATGCCTGCTTGAAGTCCCTGACGAGGCCGGCCTGGCGGGCTGGCGGGGCCGCGGGAGGCTGCGACGCGCGGATGCGGCGGCGGGCTGAGGAGGCCAGCTGGCGGCATGCCGCCGGGGTACGGCCGGTGATCTCGGCTACCTCGGCGAAGGCGTAGCCGAAGACGTCGTGCAGGATGAGCGCGACGCGCTCGGCCGGGGACATCGAGTCGAGCAGGACAAGGAAGGCCATGCTGACCGACTCATCGAGGGTGACCCGGTCGGCCGGGTCGGCTGTGGCGCCGCCCGGCCGCCCGCTGATCCACTCCGCAGGGTCGGGCAGCGGCTCAGGGATCCATTCACCCACGTAGCGCTCCCGCCGGGCCCGGGCCGAGCCGAGCAGGTCCAGGCAGATGCGGCTGGCGACCTTTGTCAGCCAGGCGCCGGGGGATTCGATGGCTTCCTGCTGCTGCCGGGACATGGCGTACCAGCGGGCGTAGGTCTCTTGCACGGCATCCTCGGCCTCGGCCAGGGAGCCCAGGAGGCGGTAGGCGAGATTGATCAGCTGACGCCGCTCACTCATGATCGCGCCCAGGCCCAGGTCAGGCCGTTCATCTCCTGGTCCGGATCGGGTGCTCATGATGCCGCCCCTTCCCTGGTCGCATCTGCTCTCACCAGTTCGACGAGACAGCACACCGGACTGTGAGGCTGGCGCGCCGCCTGACATTCCGCGGGGTTGTGTCGTCGTACTGCTGAGAAGAACACACCATCCAGCGGACCACCGGCTCAGGACGACCCGCAAGAACGGCAAGGAGATGACGATGGACGCCCGTATCGATTACCTCGGCAACCCGCTGGCGCTGAGGCTTGTCAAGCACATCAACTCGGCGGGGGCCGTTCTGCATGATTCGGCCCTGCCGGCCGCGACACAGGAGCTGGTGAAGCTCAGGGCCAGCCAGATCAACGGCTGCGGCTTCTGCACCGACATGCACACCAAGGACGCCCTGCACGCGGGGGAAAGCCAGCAGCGGCTGAACCTGGTCGCGGTATGGCGGGAGGCGACGATCTTCACCGAGGCCGAGCGGGCCGCGCTGGAGCTCGCCGAGCAGGGCACCCGCATCGCCGATGCCGCCGGCGGTGTCACCGACGAGGCCTGGGCGAACGCGGCCAAGCACTACGACGATGACCAGCTCGTCGCGCTGGTGGCGGTCATCGCCCTCATCAACGCCTACAACCGCATGAACGTCATCATCCGGCAGCCGGCCGGCGACTACCAGCCGGGCCAGTTCGGATAAGCCATCGGCCTGCACCGGCCGGCTGGCTGGCCGCGCTCTCGTGGCGATCACGTCGCCGCGCTCAAACCGCAACCGCGGCCTGGCCCGCACGGCCCGGGAAAGCACCTCAGGAGGATCGCCAGTCGTGCAAAACGCAGCCCAGACACAACACAGATGAAAGGCAGGAAACCGATGAGCCACCTTGAGGTCATCGCTGACCGCGTCGAGATTGAGGCGCAGCGCGGCGAGTTCACCGACGCGGCGATGACGCGCGCCTACGACCGCCTCGCGTCGCTGTTCACACCCGACGGCGCGCTGCGGATCCCCGACGCCAACATCGAGCTCGCCGGCCGGGAGGAGATCCGCGCTTGGGGCGAGCGGGTACCGGCTGTCGTGGATTACCTCGTGCAGACCACGCACCCGGGCACGATCCGGCTTGACGGCGACACGGCGTCCGGACGTGCCTACATGTGCGAGCTCATCCGCCTGCGCGACGGCAGCTCACACCTGAACTACGCCATCTACCACGACCGCTACCAGCGCACCAGCGACGGCTGGAAGTTCACCGAGCGCGTCTACGAGATCAGATACCTCGACACCACTCCGCTGGCCGGCTCGGCGCCCCACCCAGCGGGGGACGCCCGCTGACCCGCCGGCCTCCTGGATGCCCGGCACCCACCTGGAGGGCAGCGAGATGGCCGACGTTGAGCCCATTAGCGCGTCGAGGAACGGCGTGATCAACGCGAACACTTCGCCGGGCCGCCGTGTCACGCCGACGTGCCTGGTCCCGGGGAGCACCGCGAGTTGCGCGTTCGGCAGGAGTTCGAGCATCTCCACCACGTCCGGCAATGGTGTGAAGTCGCGGTCGCCGAAGATCAGCAGGGTCGGCACCTGCAGTGATCGCAGCTCGTCGGTCCACCCTGGGAACTCGTGCACCATTGTCGATGTCTTGGCCGCGAGCTCGTCGAAGTGCGCCGCGGGTGCGGCCGCGTCGTAGGCGTCGCGCATCGCCTGGAAGTCGGCCGGTGTCGGAATGCGGTCGTCGCCGGGTGGCGCGCTCTCCCGGCCCGGCGGGCGATGTGCATCCGCCGAAGCGACGATCAGCTTGCCGACCCGGGCAGGCGCACCGAGCGCGACCGCGTACGCGACGAGACCGCCGAGGCTGAAACCGAGCAGATCGGCCTCGGCGATCCCCAGATGGTCGAGCGGCGCGACGACGTCACCGGCCAGCGCCTCGATCGTCATCGGGCGGCCGGTGTCGGCGGTGTGCCCGTGGCCCTGGAGCTCCACCGCGATCACCTGCCTGCTCGCGCCGCACCGGTTGCGGTAACTAACTAAGGGGACGGTTCCGCGGGCACCATCCACTGGCGGTATTCCTGCGACTGAATACATGCGGCCTATTTGCGGACGATGCCCGCGTCATGGGCGAGCAGCCCAGCCTGGGTGCGATTCGCGCATCCCAGCTTGTCCAGCATCCGCGACACGTAGCCCTTGATCGTGGCTTCCGACAGGTACAGCCGCGCTGCGATCTGCGCGTTCGACAGGCCCTCGCCGAGGCAGGCCAGCACCTCGGCCTCCCGTCCGGTGAGCGACCCGACCAGATTGCGCGCCCGGTCACGGGCCGGCTCGCTATTGGCCGATGCCGCGATGAGCCGGCGGGCGGCGGCCGGCGACAGCACAGTGTGCCCCTCGGCGGCTACCTGCACGAGCCCGATCAGGTCCTCCGGCGGCGTGGACTTGACCAGGAACCCGGCCGCGCCGGCCCGCAGCGCGCGCAGTACGTACTGATCGGCATCGAACGTAGTGAGCACGACCACGGCCGGCGGGTCGGCGAGCTGGCTGATGCGCTCGGTGGCTGTGATCCCGTCCATGCCAGGCATCCGCAGGTCCATGAGCACGACGTCAGGCCGGCTCCGGACGACTGCCTCGACGGCGGCTGCCCCGTCGTGGGCCTCGCCCACCACCTCGATGGTGCCGGCCGAGCCGAGGATCGTGCGCAGGTGGGCGCACACCATCGGCTCGTCGTCTACGACGACCACCCGGACCATGGGTCAGGCCGCCGATTCCGCAGTCGGCACGTAGGCGGGCAGGGTGGCCTCGACGCCGAACCCGCCGTCCGCCGCGGGCCCGGCCCGCAGCGTGCCGTGCACGAGCTCGATACGCTGCCGGAGGTTGGCGATGCCCAGCCCGGAACCGGTGCTGGCCAGGCCGGTGTCCGCCAGCGCGGTGCCGGGCCGGGCCGGGCCGCCCGCGGCGCGGGGCGCCGGCGGGCTGTTCCGGATGCTGAGCCGCACCTGCGCCGCGTCGTAGCTGACCCGCACGGTCACCTGGGCGCCGGGCGCGTGCTTGCGCACGTTGGTCAGCGCCTCCCGGACGACACGGTAGGCGGTGCGGCCGACCACCGGCGAGGCGAGCGCCGGGTCACCGTCCTCGATCAGCCGGGCCGGGGTGCCCACCGCCGTCGATTCCGCGACCAGCGCGGCGAAGTCCGCCGCCGATGGTGCCGCGTCCCCCTCCGGCTCGGTACGCAGGATGCCGACAAGGTCCCGCAGTTCATCGAGCGCCTGGCAGCCGGCCGCCCGCAGGTCTTCCGCCGCCTGCCGGGTCGCCTCGTCTGGCGCGGTCACCCGCAGCGCCCCGGCCTGCAGCACCATCAGGCTCACCCGGTGCGTCACCACGTCGTGCATCTCGCCGGCCAGCCTGGCCCGCTCCTCGGCGCGGGCCTGCGCGGCGAGCAGGTGCCGTTCCCGCTCGGCCCGCTCGGCCCGTTCGGTCAGGGCGTTTACCAGCCGCCTGCGCGCATCGAAGTACAGCGCGAGAAGCGGCCCGGGGGCGGTGCGCAGCAGGCCGATCATGATGACCGAGAGCGACGGCTGCCAGGGCCGCGTCACGACGGCCGCGAGCACGGCCAGCGCGAGGAACGCCTTCCGCCGGTCGCACTGGTAGAAGAACGGCCCGTACGCCGCGAGCACCGTCGAGTAAGGTGCCCAGACGTTCCCGGTGTCGGCTGGTGTCAGCGCACCCGCGGGCCAGATCAGCAGCGTCACCGCCAGGGTGAACGCGGCCAGGATGCCGACCACCATGAGCGGGGCACGGCGCCGGACGGCCAGCGAGGAGCAGGCGGCCGCCTGCAGGACCAGCATGACCCAGGCGAGCGTGCCGGGGTGAGCAGGCCACCACGAGGCGCCAGCCAGCGTCGTGACGGTGTCGAGCAGCATGAAGAACACCGCGATCGCCACGTCGATGGCGGTCCGGTGCCGGATATGCCAGCGCCCCTCAGCCATGGGCCTCACGGTAGTTCATCGCGGTGTGGTTGCTGCTGGCGGCGAAACGATCGTCGGGGCAGGAACCTACGAAAGTTGCACCGCGCGGGCGAAGGCCAGCCTTTCGTCGGGCCGGGAAGCTACTGCCTGCCCTGACGCGGGCCGCCCCTCGTCCGGTGCACTGCGGACATGGAAACGAAACGAGACCCGGCCGGGGCAGTGCCCCAGCTCGGCCGCTACGAGATCGACACCAGCTCGTCGGCGACCACGTTCCGCACCCGGCACATGTTCGGGCTGGCGCCGGTGCGCGGCAGCCTCGCCCTCCGGGCCGGGACGATCGACGTGGCCGAGCCGCTCGCCAATTCGCGCATCCACGCCGAGATCGACGCGGCGAGCTTCCACACCGGCAACGGGCAGCGTGATGCCCGGGTGCGATCGGCCAGCTTCCTGGGCGCTGATCAGTACCCGGTACTGACGTTCAGCTCAGAAGATTTTTCCGGTCAGGTCGTCACGGGCACGCTGACCGTGCGCGATGTCACCCGGCCGGTCAGCCTGCGGGTCGAGCTGGCCGACGTGTCGGCGCGGTCGTTCACGGCCCGGGCCGCCACGCGAATCGACCGGACCGAATTCGGGGTGACCGGGTCCCGCGGGCTGGCCGGCCGCTACCTCGAGGTGATGGTGGAGGTCCGGTGCGTACACAAGTGACCGCGGCGGCAGGCCACACCGTAAACGCCGCCCCAGCGGGACCGGGCATGTCTGCCGCGGTCGTCGTGGCCGGGCTGCGCAAGAGTGATGGCGGAGTGCAGGCGGTGCGCGGGGTGAGCTTTACCGTGCAGCACGGGGAGATCTTCGCGCTGCCGGGGCCGAACGCAATTCTGAGGCCGCGCCCGCGGTAGTGCAGCTTGTCCTGTTCCCGCTCGTATTTATCTGCGGCACGTACATGCCGATTCACTCCGACGTGCTGAACCGCATTCCCGGTGTCCTGCCGGTGCGGCCGTACAACGAGGCGCTCCTCGGCCCCTTCGCCCAGCACGCCGGGCTCGACTGGAGGAACCTTGGGGTACTGCTGGCCTGGGGCGCTGCCGGGGCACTCGTCGCTGTCCGCCGCTTCCGCTGGAATCCCTGGCCAGATTGACCACTGGCGCGGGTGCCTCGCGTCGTGAGCCCTGGCCTCCGGGCGAGCGGGGCGGCTCACGGCGCCGGCACCCCTCACCCATGACCACGGGTGAGGGGTGCCGGCGATCTCGGTGACGACAGACAGGACCAGCCCAGAGGTGACCGCCTGCATATGGGGCAAGAACCGACCGTGAAAAGCGAGCACAGCCGCGGCAGCAGGGTGACTGCGGGGCCCGGGAACCTGCCACTTATTTGATCTTCCCCTTCTGCATGATGCGGACATTAGGCCCCGCCCCATCGCCGGGTCCTGGTTCGCCGGGGGCGGCCCCGTGCTCACCCGAGATGTTGGCGCGCAGCCGGTCGAGTGCTCGCTCGAACTCCGCGAGTTCGTCCTCGTCGAAGCCGGCCCGGAGCCTCTCGTTGAACGCGAAGGCTGCCCTTCGCATCTGGTAGAAGGCCGCCTCGCCCGCCTGGGTCAGTTCTACCAAGTGGACCCGGCGGTTCTCTGGGTCCCGCCGCCGGGTGATAAGGCCGCTTGCGTCCATCGCGTTGAGGTGGTGGGTGAGCGTTGCCTCCCGGATCCCGACCGCTTCGGCGAGTTCTCGCTGGCTGGCCAGCCGCCGGGTTTTCAGGGAGATCAGGACCAGCCAGATCGGCTGTGAGCCGCCTGCCTCGGCCAGCGTGTCGTCGAATGCCCTGGTGATCTCTTTGGCTGCGCGGGCCAGATGGAGGCCGAGGGGCGGGCGGGGAGGCGGGCCGAGGGGCGGGCCGGGAGGCGGCTGTGGCCCGCTGTCTGGCACTGACATACAGCCAACCTACCATCCCAATTAGACATCTTAACCTTTGACATCGAAAGATTAGGGATCTATCGTTCTTGGCGAGAGGCAGAAGGGAAGCGAGAGGGATGGCAACGGAGAACCCGGTGATCGTGCTCCGCGACCCGGCAAGAGGTACCGGCAGCTGACTCACCAGGGAGACAGACATGGAACTGACCATCGTCAATCCGCATCCGAAGTACCCGCGGGTGGGGCTGATCGAGCCGACGCAGAAACCACCCCCGGAGTACCGCAAACTGCACGACACGTTCATAGGGGCGGCGCGCGAGCAGTACGTGATGCCCGCCCGCTGCCTGCGGGGGGGTCGGCGACGTGGACAAGACCAGGCGGGGCTGTTCCTCTTCAACTTCGTCGTCGCTGAGGACCCCGCGGTAGCGCTGGACTGGGCTGGACCTGTGGGACCACCTCGCCGTCTGGTAGCGGTGGAGACCGGCATGAACCACTCCACGCTGCAGCTACGCCCCTGCCAACCTCCGGGCCAACGGCACCGCCTCGATGCCCATCCTCTACCACCTAGCCTGAGGGAGCCGAGACCATGAGCACGCCTGCCACGCCCCGCCACGTCACGGAAACCGCACCCGCGCCTGCCGTCGGTGACGATCGGCTGATGCAGGGGAGGGTCGCACTCATCGCCGGGGCCAGCAAGGGAATCGGCGCGGCCACCGCGGAGGCGTTCGCCGGCGCCGGCGCCGCCGTCGTCCTCGCCGCCCGCGACGCCGCAGCCCTTGAGTCGGTCGCGGAGAAGATCAGGGCCCGCGGCGGGCGGGCGACCGCGCTCCGCGCCGACATATCGGATGCCGGTTCGGTGCGCGCCCTCGTCGAGTCCACCCTGGACGCCTACGGTCGCCTCGACGCCGCGTTCAACAACGCGACCGACGGGCCACTGCCCGCGCCCTTGGCCGACATCGATCCGGGAGACTTCGACCGGGGGATCGCCACGAATGTCCGCGGCACGTTCCTTGGGATGAAGTACCAGATCAGCGCCATGCTCCAGTCAGGAGGCGGCACGATCGTGAACATGGCCTCACTCGCCGGCATCACCGGCGTGGCCGGCCTCTCCGCGTACGTCGCGGGCAAGGCTGGAATCATCGGCCTGACCAAGGTCGCGGCCCTCGACTACGCTGACCGCGGCATCCGGGTCAACGTCATCGCGCCCGGCACGATCCTCACCCACCACCTCGAGGCAGCCAGCGCCGAGGCACAGCGGCTGGCCGCACTGGCCGCGCCAATGCGCCGGATAGGGACCGCTTCCGAAGTCGCCCAGGTCGTCCTCTGGCTGTGCTCCCCGGACTCCTCCTACATAACCGGGGCGGTGATCCCGATCGACGGCGGACAGTCCGCGGGCGTCAAACCACCCCAGATGTACCGCCAGGGACAGCCAGTGCACGCATCGCACGGAAAGGACACACCATGAGCATCGAACTGAACCACACCATCGTCGGCGCCACGGGCTCCCCCGTACACCCAGGCGAGCGTCACCATCACCCCGGACTATCGCGGCGGCGTCCGCGCGGTATTGCTGATCGCCGCGCAGACGTCTCGCGTCGGCGGCGGCGATCTCGGTATCAATGCCCGAGCGGGCAGGCGGACTGACTGTCTCGCGGTCAGTCACCGGTGCGATGGCGGTCTCTCCCAGCGCCCAGGCCCACGCGCGTGCCGACCGTGATGCTGCGGCTTCAGCAGGGCCGGCGAAACGTTGCAGGTAGCTCTCGACTGACCAGTCCTTTCCTTCGTTACACGGGCCACCCACGGGGGATGATGCGCCCTCACCCAGCCCTCACCCCGATTCGATTGAGTCTTTCGGGTATGCAGCCGCCATAGAGGGGGCTGCGGCTGATCACGGATTCATGAGATCAGCGTCAGGAAAGTGCGCAGACGTGCCAGCATCGGGCAAAGCACCGGACGGTTCAGGAGCCCAGCAGGCGGACGACGTACATTTCCGCGAATCATGCGGGACAGGTGGGCTCGTCCCCGCTGACCACCACGGTGGGGAAGAGCGTCAGCCTGCAAGTCCACCAGTACGCCACCGAGTCGGATCTGGTACAGGCGGCCATGAAGCCAAGATCTACGGCGGTTTCATTGCGCAGAGCAACACACTGGTCATCTCGGGGGCTGCGAGCTTGTGGGCTCCGGGGATCATGTCCGCCACGTAGGCGTAGGCCGCGAAGCAGAGCGGTCAGAAGCTCCAGCTCAAGGTGATCAACAAACTTCCGGCCCAGGATCCGCAGGGTGCCGTGCCTGGCATCATCCTGATCGTGTTGCTGATCGGGGCTACCTGGGCGCCACGTTCGCCATGCTGCGCACCAAGATGACGGCAACCCACCACCGGGTCACCGCTCTGTTCGGTTACGCGGTCGTGCTAGGTCTGGTGATCGACCTGATCGCCGCGCCTGCACCGCTTGGCTAATTCGCAGGCGAACACCGGCGCCGCTTGATCCGTCCCGATGCTAGCCGGGCTCGCCGCGGCGACTTCGTCACCAATCGTCACCGCCGACCTGGGAGCGGGCCTGCGATATCCGCCGCTATAGGCGTCCGGTCACAAGTCGGGGTCGGCCTTTGCCCGGATGCATAACGGGTTGATCTGCGCGGCAGCTAAGCCGAAGTTCCCCCCGGTGATCCGCGTGCATGGCCGTTTACCTGGCCTTTAGCGTGGTGGTGGGGTGGTTTCTGACTACGCGATGCCGAGGCGGTGGCTGACGCCGAGCAGGTCGAGGGCCTGGCGCTGGACCGGGGTCGGGGTGGTGACGAGCCGGAAGCCTGGCAGGACGGGGTCGGCGGGCTGGATCTGGTTGAGGCAGATGGTGGCCAGGTCCGCCAGCAGGCTGGTGAAGCTGTGCACGGGAAGATTGCCCTCGGTGCGCTTGGACGCGGCCTTGGCCAGGGCCCGCGGGGAGCGGGCGGCCGGGGCGACGGGGCTGGTGCGGGCGGCCTGGGCGGCTGGCTTGTCATCGTCGGTGAACAGGAGCGGCGCGAGCCGGTCGTGCAGGTGCCAGGTGAGGTAGTACGACAGCATCCGCAAGAACACGTGCGCGCGGACCCGCTGTTCGGTGCGGTGGCGGATCGGGCGGATATCCAGGTCGGTATTGAAGGCCCGGAACCCCTAGCCACGGCAACGAACTCTACCTAGATAGAGCGCTGGCTGTCGACCGGCCGGCCGGCCGAACTGGCCATCCTGCGCACCCCGAGGCGAACTCCTCATCGGGGGGCGCAGCAGGCGCACCCCTGCAGCCAGCCCACTGCGCACGGTCATGGGCCAGGTGCTGCGCCGCGCCCACGGCTCGGCCCGCAGGCGCGTCGCCCGCGCAGGCGTGGCGCCCGGCTCCAATCGCGCCCGGCGCAATCATTGCGTCGTCTCACCGCAGGTCGCCGCTCATATCCTTCTGCACCGGCGGCAAGGGTCACGGGCGAATCAGCGCGCCGGACACGGACGACGAGGCACGTGGCCCAGGACTGGCAGAAAGCATCCTTCCTGTTCAGTGGCTCGGAGCTCCGCGCAGCCCTGGACTCCGCAGGCCATCGCCGCAGCCGCCTCGTGGGGGCGGCCCGGTGCGAACAAAGACACGGCATCCCCAGACGTGTCCCACCGCAGGTCAGGGTCCGTGCAGGTATGTGGCAGTGCGCTGTCGTCCCGACATGTTGCGGTACTTTCGTGCTGTACTTGCCGCCCCTGTCAGGGCACAGTTCCGCAGGGCACCACCCATTGAGCTGCTTGGCCGGTGACATCCGCGATGAGGTGATAGTCGCTGTCGTAATGGAGCTCAGTCACCCGTTCCCGGCCTGCCAGGGCCGCGATCAGCAAGTCCGGGAAGCCGACCACCCTAATTGACCGCTGCGCCACAGCGCGCCACCTGTACGTCCAGGCACGCCGCCAGTCCTCACCATGCGGCTCCGCGGGGGGCTGGGCGTTCACCGGCCCGGGCCAGGATCGCGGTGCTAGGGCTCGGGCATCATCCCGTACTCGGGGAAGACAGCCGACCGGGTGGCGATGATGGCCCTGTTCGACGGGATCGGCCGGATCGTATCCGGCCTCAAACCGCGCGAATTCTGGCTCGCTGCCCTCGGTCATCGCCTCCGGTGCCTCCCGGCCGGTGCGGCGGAACGCGTACTCGCGCCAGGAGGTAGGGATCCGCGCGCGGGGATCGATCGGGCACCCGGCCGCCTCCGCCAGCAGATGTGTCCAGGTCCGCGGCACCACCTCGAGCAGCTCATAACCGCCTCCCCCCGTCAGCAGCCAGCGTCCGCCGGCCACCTCGTGGGCCAGGGCGTGGATCGCGGCATGGGCGGCGCGCTGCGCGTCGATGCTCAGCTCCAGGTGGGCCAGGGGGTCCAGCCGGTGCGTGTCGGCTCCGTGCTGGCTGACCAGTACCTGGGGCCGGAACTGCCGCAGCAGCGGCGGGACGATCGCGTGGAAGGCGCGGAGCCAGGGTGCATCTTCAATGCCCGCGGGCAGCGCGACATTCACCGCTGATCCCTCGGCGCCGGGCCCGCCGGTGTCGGAGGGCAGGCCGGTGAAGGGGAACAGGGTCGCCGGGTGCTCGTGCAGGCTTATCGTCAGGACCCGCGGATCGGCGTAGAAGGCTGCCTCGACTCCGTCGCCGTGGTGTGCGTCGATGTCCACGTAGGCGATGCGCTCGGCGCCGTGTCCCAGTAGCCAGGCGATCGCGATCGCGATGTCGTTGTAGACGCTGAACCCGCTGGCGTGAGCGGGCATGGCATGGTGCATGCCGCCCGCGATGCTGGCCCCGTGCCAGTCCGTGCCTGACCAGACAGCGCGGGCCGCGGCCAGGGTCGCCCCGGTCACCTGCGCCGACGCCTCGTGCATGCCGGGAAAGACTGGATTGTCCTCGGTGCCCAGCCCGAACATTCGCGCGACGCTGAGCTGGTTCCCCTCCAGGCCGTCGCGGGCATCGGGGTGCTCGGCCCAGCGGCTGACCGCCTCCACGGCCATGACGTACCGGCCGTCATGCACAAGCCTCAGGTCTACGTCGGCGGCCGGGGCCGGAGCGGCCACCGTCACGCCGGGCTGATTCCACAACCCGAACTCGCGCGCGAGCCGCATCGTCAGCTCCACACGCACTGGTGCCATGGGATGGCCTGGCCCGAAATGATAGTCAACCAGCCGCTCATCCCAGGCCATATGCAGGGTGCAGGTCATCTGCTACCAGCCTCTCTGCCGCCATTGGCGACCGTGCCGAACGCACCAGATGACGGTCTGCTGTACAGGTTGGCGGACATCTCTGGCCAGGTCCAGCTCTGGTCCGGTCCAGTCCTCCGGCCACCGCCAGCACGGTCGCCATGGACGCCGGTTCTTGCCGTCGCCGGGACAGGGGGTTCAGGTCTGAATGATCAAGATAACGATGCCCGAGCTGGTAGTTGATCCGCGGCCAAGATCAACGTCAGGCTGAGACGGTGTTTAGACCAGCGTGGAATGAGCACCGGCGTCCACGCTGGCAGCCCCACGGGCGGCAGAAATGCTGCCGCCACCGCTTGCGGCAGCACGACGCTGGCCGCCTTGGCCATGTCGACGCCGGACCCGGCGGTAACGCAGGGCTTGCCTCAGCTAAGACCGCAATGGCGGCGAAAGGGCTGGCCCTCGACTTTCAGCAGCCACAGCAGCCGAAACCCATCCCAGCAGGTCAGGACCTAGGTCAGGACCAGGGACTCTATGGGTCCTACGACAAACGTCCCTTGATACTTCAGCCGGCACAGATCATGGCCCACAGCACAATGGCTTCGTGGGCGGCGGCACTCCTCGGCGCCGCTGACTGCTGTGTCATGGCAGTCGGCGCAGGTAGGCGTCGGCGGGCTCAGCGGCCTGGATGCGGACCCGGCCGTCGACGGCCTGGACCCCGGCTGGACGGGCGATGACGGGACTCAGCTCGAGCTCGGCGATCTGCGGCAGTTCATCGGCCATCCGGGAGACCCGCAGCAGCATGTCCCGCAGCGCGGCGAGGTCGGCGCCCGGAACCCCGCGGCGCCCGAGCAGCAGCGGGGCGGCGCGTGCCGACCGGATCAGGTCGTCGGCGTCGGATTCGGTCAGGGGAGCGAGCCGGACGGCCCGGTCAGCTAGCACATCGCCGGCCGCGCCGCCGAGCCCCAACAACACCAGCGGGCCGGCCGCCTGCTCGTGCAGCACGCTGATCCTCACCTCGACGCCGCCGGTGATAACCGGCTGGACGATGACGCCGGCCATCCGCGTGCCGAAGGTTTCCTTCAGCGAGCGGAACCCGTGCCGGACCTCATCCGCGCCGTGCAGGCCGGTCAGCACATCGCCGGCGGCGCTTGTGCGCAGCAGGCCAGGCACGTCCGCCCGGAGCGCCACTGGGCCGCCGAACCGCGCCGCCGCCGCGGTCGCGGCATCCTCGGTGGTGACCCCGATGCTGTCAGCCAGCGGGACGCCGTAGCAGCCGAGCAGTTCCACCGTAGGGTCCAGGGCCAGCCAGCCGCCCCGCGGCGGGTCGGCGAGAACGCTGGCGATCAGGTCCCTGGCCCGGTCCTGGTGCAGGCCCTCCAGGTCCGGCACGCGTCCTGGGGGGGTGGCCCGCCAGGTGCCGTAGCGCGCGGCATGGCCGAGGGCGCGGACGGCGGACTCGGCGTAAGCATAGGCCGGGACAGCGGGGCAGTCCCCGCCCGGGCCTGGCAGCAGCTGGACAACTTCGATCTGGTCCATCACGGCCGCCGCGATCGGCACCGGCAGCCGCGCGGCGCCCACCTCGGGGACCAGGTCGCTGCCCGCGGTCGTGGTGGTCAGCGCCAGCACCGCGTCCACGCCCGGGTCGGCGCCGACGAGCTCCAGGCACTGGCGGAAGTGGCCGGGCGTGACCAGCACGGTGGTATCGACCGGGCCGGCCACCAGGGCCTCGCGGCCGAGCATGTCCCGCAGCGCCCGCTGGGTGTCCCCGGCCAGGCTGGCGACCTGCAGGCCGACGTCGCCGCACGCGTCGGCCGCGAGCACCGCGGCGCCGCGGGTGTTGGACACCACGCCGACCCGGCCTCCAGCGGGCACCGGCTGGAATGCCAGCAGCGCCGTGGCGTCGAGTAGTTCGCTGAGGTTGGCGACGGCGATTATGCCTGCCTGCTCGAACAGGGCCTTCCTGGTGACCGGCGCGGTTGCCGCCTTCGCGGCGCGCGCCCCGGCCAGGCGCTTGCCTGCCGCGGACCGGCCCACGTCCACGGTTAGCACCGGGATGATACGGCCCACGCGGCGGGCAGTGCGGGCAAACTTGGGCGGGTTCCCGATCGATTCCAGGTACAGCAGGGCCAGCTTCGTCGCCTCGTCGGACTCCCACCACTGCAGCATGTCGGTGCCGGACACGTCGTCTTTGTCGCCGAGCGAGACCAGGGTGGAGATACCCACGCCCAGCCGGGACAGGTGCTCCACCAGCACGAAGCCGGTGCCGCCGGTGGACTGAAAGGCCAGGCCGGCTGTTCCCGCCGCGGGATGGCGGGCCGCGAACGTCGCGTCCAGGCCGATGCCGGGGCTGGCCACGCCGAAGCTGGCCGGACCGACCATCCGCATGCTGTGGCGGCGGCAGATCTCCAGCAGCTCCGCGCGGGCCGGGCCGCTGAGTCCGGCCGCGATCACCACCAGGGCCTTGACGCCCCGCCGCCCGCAATCCTCGGCGACACTGAGCACGGATGGCGCCGGGACGGCAATGACCGCCAGGTTGACCTGCTCGGGCAGCGCCGCCGCTGACGGCAGGCAGGGGATGCCGTCTAGCTCGGCCGCGCCCGGGTTGACCGGGTAGACCGGGCCGGAAAAGCCGCCGTCGATAAGGTTCTGCAAGATCGTCCGGCCGACCGATCCGGGTCGCCGGCTTGCGCCGATGACCGCGACCGAGGCCGGCATCAGCACAGGCCGCATGCTCGCCACGTCGGCCGACCGCTCCCGCACGGCGACCGTATCGCGGTAGGTGCCCAGGGCGGCGTCCGCCTCGTCGGCGGGCAGCGGGAACGTCCAGTCATACACGCCGTCCACCAGGGAGCGCTGCGCCTGCAGCCCGGCGTCGGCGAAGACCCGCAGCATGGCCGCGTTCTCGCTCAGCGTCTCCGCGGTAAAGGCGCGGAACCCCCGGCCGCGGCCCAACGAGACCAGGTGCTCCAGCAACAGCATGCCGATGCCGCGGTTCTGCAGGTCATCGGCGACCGTGAAGGCGACTTCCGCGGACCGAGACCCAGTACCGGCCTGCTCGTAGGTACCGCAGCCGACCAACTCCCCGTCCAGCAGGGCCAGCAGCGCCGCGTGATCCGGCCCGGGCTCGCGGCATACCCGGCGCGCCTCTTGCTCGGCAACCAGCGGGTTCATGCTGAAAAAGCGCAGGTAGAGATTGTCCGGGGACATCTTGGCGTGCATGTCCCGCACCGCGTCAAAGTCATCGGACCGCGCGGCCCGGATCTCGATCGTGCGGCCGTCGGTCAGCAGAGCGTAACTGCTGTCCTCCGCATGGATGCTCATGCCGTCCTCCTGTCGGCTCGCGACGCCGCGACCCAGGCCGCATTATCAGTTATGGCGGCACCGAGCGGGGCTCTGGCTACTGAATAAGATCTGGCGCGCCAGGCTGGCGAGGCCGGGACAATCAAGGGAATGCAGTCATGGGCGTCAAGACCGGCTCAAGCTCGCAGGCGGGCCGGCGCCTGGCCTTCGCCGCGATCCTGGACCGTCGGTGGCGGCTAGGTCATGATCGTCGGTGTCGTGCTCAGCCTACGCGCAACCACCGCCCAGCCCAGCGAGCTCGGCGGCGTGATTTCCGCCTCGGAGCGGAAAACGCCCGCCTCGCCGTGTTCAGCGAGGATCTGCACCCAGACCCCACACCCTTCGCCGCGAAGGTTCTGTCATAGGAGTTGTTCGCAGGTTCAGCCGTCACGCGGGAGCCAGCTGAAACCAGAGGCGATGCGGGGGCTGCATGACGTGCGCGAGGTCGCCACCCGGGCGCTGGTGCCGGTGGCAGCGGGGACAGGGGCGCCGATGCCAGTTGCCCGCCAGGCCCCTAGATGTGCCGTGACCAGGCGGCCGGCCGGTGGCGGCAGCCAGGCTCAGTCTCCGCCGCACCACGGTGGCGGCGTGGCGGGCCCGGTTCGGGCTTGCCGGGGCGTGCCGTTACCCGGGACCACCAGCGAACTGGCCAGCACAGTACGGTCAGCTGCCGGGCCCGGCATCGTGGCCAGCGTGATCGGCGACGGTCCCCGCGCATCCCAGGCGCAGCACGCGGTCACGACCGCCTTGCTGATGGCGGCCCGCGTGGTGCTGCGGTACCTGTCACCATCTGGGGCTTCCCCGGCGGCGGGGAGTGAGCGCGGGGTGCCGCTGCGCGCGCCCGGTGCCGGGATGCAGCCGGCCATGGTGGTACCGGGACCGAACCGGCCCTGGGGCTGGCCCCAGGCTCTCCCAGCTACGAGGCCGCCCAGCGATTCGCCGCGCTGCCAGGTGCCGCCCGGCACGCCTGGCTGGCGGGCCATCTTGCCGCACTGCGGGCTGGCCGCATTAGCCTGGGCCAACTGCCATGACCACCGGCGAGACGCGCACGGCGGCGACCACAACAGCCGGGACCGCTGCGCCCCGGCCGCCCGGTCCAGCCCGGGCGGGAATGCACCCGGTACGGTTGCACGCCACCAGCCGGCGGGTCCCGTCAGCCGTGATAGCGATAGCGGCCTGCGCTGCCGGGCTAAGAATCGCGCTCATCGGGCACTGGCTGCCTACGGCGCACTGCAACTGCCGCTGGTGTTCGAGACCGCCGCCACGACCGTCGTCGCCGCCACCATCGCCAGCCCACTCGGTGATCCGGAACGCCTCACCGGCCGGTGGCTGCCATACCTGCCGCCGGCCGTCACGCTGGCACTCACCGCCGCCGCAGCAGCCGCGCTGGCCGCCGCTGGCACCGGCGCCCACCGGCCCGGCGGCACCCTGGACGTGCTGCGCAACCTGGCCGGGATAACCGGCATCGGCCTGCTGCGCGCCGCCATCCTCGGCGGGGGGCTGTCCTGGGCCGGCCCGGCCGCCTACCTGATGCCGGGGGCATACGCCTTGTACACCCAGTAGCACCCGCCGGCGATGACCACGCCGTGGCTCTGGCCCGCCCGGCCACCACACGACCTAGGCGCCGCAACCTGCGCCGGGCTGGTGTTCACCGCCGCGGTCACGCTCATGACGCTGCGCCGAGCCCGCGACCCCGCCGACGAGTAAGCCTCTCCCAAAGTCCGCACCGCGCGGGCCATCCAGCACAGCGGCAAACCCTCTCCGGCCAGCCAGTTGTGCAGGCCGCAGCCGCCAGGCCTGGGATACCGGCCCACCACGATCGAGTCTGCTTCACATGGCGCGGCGAGCGTGAGCCCATAACTCACCAATCTGCGCACAAGCACCCGCGCGATCGGCGCAGCTGCCAGCCGCCTATTCGGCGATCCGGCGCTGCGTAGCCCTTAGAGTCCGTCCCAGCTAGTGATCCGCCCTGGATATGCGCGGCACGCATCGTTGTTCTGACGCTGACCTAGAAAGTCTGCTCGGCAGTAGCGGTTGCGGTCAGGTGATGCCCGCGAGGCGGCGTGCCTCATCCCGGTCCCGGCAAGCCCGCATTGCGGTGATCCGCTGCTGGTCAAGGGTCAGGACGAGGTAATTCCGGTCCCCGGCCTGGCGTATCCGCAGACGGTCGATGCCGGGTGTCCGGATGACCACCATCACCTTGTCGCCGCGGACGGTGATCTCCTCGATCTGTGCCGCCAGCCCCTGCCCAGCCTGACGTTCCAGTGCCCGTTGCAGCTGGCACCGGCCGTGGCACGTCTGCGGCTCCGGGTTCTCAACGGCAGGATCGAGGTAGGTCCACTCCAGCTCCGGATCAACAAACTCCAGCATCCCTGCCACATCGCCACAGCCATAAGCCTCGTACGCGTCGCGGACCAGGGCCTCGTTGCGATCGGTCATGACCATCCTTCTTCAGGCTGAGCACTTGACAATGACCAGATCGGGGGCAAGTGCCCCCATAGACCAGGCGGCGCACGCGCCGCCGCAGGCGCACGATCTGCCTGGTGGGGCAAAACGACATGACGACGCACCCACTGGCGGATCACGCCCGCGGACCGGGCTCGGGTGCTGAGGCTTCAGACTCAACCGAAGGGTGGCATCGGCACCAGTCTGCGCCCGGGCCGCACGATGCCGCAAGGCAACCGCTGCCGCTCAGAACGGGGCAACGGGCGTGCGGTCACCCAGACGGCCTGCCCAGCTGTCAGTTCAACCGCTCCGAGTCGGTGTCTGTGCTTGCGATCTTGGTTGCCGAGGACCAGGCGCAGGCTGAGCGGGCCGCCGATCGCTCGTGGACGCTCCCTGTGATCATGGCTGGCTGCACCCCGCCGAGGTAGCCGGTGATGGTGGCGGACTGGGGTGTTTGAAGTCATCGTGCGCGTCCAGCCATACCCACGGCCATCGCGCGGTGGTATGGCTGGAGGCCGTTGGCGATGGCGCAATCCCCGGACAGGATGTCGGCGGGCGTCGTCGCGTTCGGATCCCTGGCGACCTTCCGGGCCCACCCGGCCATGGCCTTCTCCTGGTCCGTCAGCCCGGCGTCGCTGCCATCCAGAACCCCCGCCGCGAGAGCGGCGTCCGACGCTTTGCCCAGCTTCCCGCCCCACGCCAGCGAGCAGTACGAGTCCCCGAGGGCCGAGGCGGCGGCGGTCACCAGGATCCCGCGCTGGCGGAAGCCCAAACCGCTCGGCACCAATGCCTCAGACATCAGCTCGAACAGCTGATTCAGGGTACCTGGCTGGTGCGCCCACAATCGGGACACGTTCCATACGCAGCCGCCGTCTGCGAGGTCTTCGTCGTAGAGCGCCTGCACGTGGGGGGACACCGGGGGTTCCTCGAGAAAGCTGCCAGTCATCCGCGTTCTGCTCCTTCGTGCTTGCGGGCCAGGTAGCCCACGACGCTTATTTCGGCCCGGAGCGGCAAGCCGTCCCGTAGCTGCCCCTGAGCCAGCTCGACGGCAGCGCGATGGAACTCAGCCTCGCCGACATTCTGGATGGCCTCATAGGCCGGGCCGGTAGAGGCCAGCGCGCGAGCGTACAGCTGCGGGTCCGCGAACTCCCAGGCGAACGGAACGTCCAGGCGCTCAACATCGAGGAAGCCGTATGACGCAAGGAGTTGCTCGCCAGCACCAGGCCGGCCGAGCGATATCATCACGGCCTGGTTGCCGACCTTCTCCGCCGCAGCGAGGCGGAACGGTGCCAGCGCCCAGGCTCCAGGAGAGACCTTCAGGTGACCCCACACCGTTATCCCGGCGCGCCCGCCGGGGCGTAGGACCCGATGTATCTCGCCAAGGGCGTCGGGCGTGGTGCCCCATCATGCCCCGGAAGCTGATGACGACGTCGAACGCCGCCGGGTCCCACGGCAGGGCGTGCATATCGCCGACCCTGATATCGCATCCGGGGTTACGGTCCCTGGCCACTGCCACCAGCCTGGCCGAAGCATCGACACCAGAGCACAAAGCGCCGCGCAGGCGAGCCAGTTCGACAGCGAGCCCGGACCCGCAAGCCACGTCGAGCAGCCGGTCCCCGGCATCGACACCGAGCCGATGGTGCACAGCGACATACTCCCGGCAGTTGCCCGGCTCGCTGAGCGTCGCAAAATCCACCGCCTTACAGCCCCACCCCTCATCCACCATCGCCCACTGGGGAAACCCGTGCCCGGCCTCGTCATCGCTGCTCCCTTCGCGACGCCCGGTCCCCCCTTGAGCTGGTCTGACCGGTCTGCGGGGCGACCGCAGAGCGCGCCTGCAGCAGGGATAGCTTCGCTGGCACGGCGGGCCTGGATGGCGCGGCGGGCCCGGCTGAGGTGGTCCGGATCGGCGTACAGGTGGAAGTACCAGTTTGCCGTCAGCAACCCGCCCCCCAGCTCGAAGGCCAGCTGCCGCGGGTCACTGCCGGCGGGCAACTGCCTTTGTGCCCGGGGTGTCCTGCGCCGGCTGCTGCAAGGTCATCCGCGGCGGGTACAACGTGTACCCGCGCGGGATCGAGGAAGCCCTGCACGAGCATCAGGCTGTCGCCGAGGTCGCCGTCATCGGCATCCCGCACGCCGAACTCGGCGAGGAAATCGGCGCCGCCGTGCAGCTCAAGCCCGGAGCGACCGCCACGCCGGCGGAACTGCGCGTTCGCCCGGGAACGCGTCGCAGCCTACAAGTATCCCCGCCATGTCTGGCTGGTGCGCGCGCTGCCCAAAGGCCCAACCGGCAAGATCCTCCACCGCGAAGTGCAGCCGCCAGCAGACCTCCTTCCGTGCCGACCCAACCCGCAGGTCCGGCAGCTCAGTGGTAGGCGATGGCGAGGTTGGCGTTGCCGGCGGCGACGATGGCGCGTTTCGTGCCGCGGCGGCGGGCGACGCGCCGGTAACGCCCGGCGATGAAAGTATGGGTGCGGGAGGCGCCGATGATGATCTCGCCGAGGGCGCCGCCGATCCAGGGGTTGCCCCTGCCAGTGGAGCCGCCCTTCTTCTGGCCGGCGGAGCTGTTGTCGATGGGGGCGAACTTGGCCCATGATGCCTGGCCAACGCCCTAAACTACCTGGGGGTGGTACGGCGGATGACCGACTACTCCGGCGCCACCCAGGCGCCGGACGAGGCACCGAGCATCTACCGCGATCTCGGCGACCTGAGGGGTGAGGCCGAGACGCTCAACGAGGTCGGGGCCTGCACCGCCTCCAGGCTGATCTGGGCCAGGCCACGACGTGCCACCGGCAGGCTCTGGAACTGGCCCGTAACATTGACAGCCCCCTGGATGAAGCAACGCCTGGCAGGCCTGGGCCGCTGCGCCCTGGCCCCATCTGCAGGGATGCGCAGCGGCAGGATGGACATGAACTCGAACGGCAGCGCGGCAAACGGCGGGTAGATGAACTTGATGCCGGCGTAAACGGGCGGCCCTGGCCAGTCCAGCAGCGGGCTGGCCAGGTACGGACGGTAGGAGGGGCGCACGTGGCGGACGATGAGCCCGGCGTCACGATAGACGGTGAGGTCCAGCGGGAACGACCACATGCCGTGGTGGCTGTAGACCACGTGGACATACCAGGCCAGGGCAGCCACCAGCGCTGCCGGCGCCGCCGCGCCAGCAGCAGGCCGCCTTCGCGGCGGGTGGCCTGGGACGCGGCAGTCGCATGGCTGGCCTGGCTGGCGGGGATCATGCGCGCACCTGTCCGCCGCGGTGATGCGGCTGGCGGAGGAGACAACGACTGACAACCGGCGAGGATAGTGCGCCGGGGGCGGATGCCCGGGAATTCAGGCCAGCGCGGCCCGCCGCCGGCGGATGAAGCTGGCCGGACCACTCATGCCGAATACGTGCCGAAATCGCCTCTGAGGGCGGTGCGCGGCGTCCAGGAGCCGGGCGTAGCCGGTCTCGGTGAACCCCTCGCGCTGGTACTTGCCGCGGCGGCTGTGGTGCACGCGGTAGATCAGCCGGGGCCGGCACCGGGCTTGGCGGCGATTAGCGCGGCGAGCGAGGCGCGCTTGTTGCTGCCGCCCGTCACCGTCACCACCGAGGTGGTGCCCCGCCGTCCCCAGGTGCGCCCTTCGGCGGCCTTAAGCCCTAATGGCCAGACTCGTCTTCGAAACAGATCCAGGCGCCCGCGCCCGCCGCCGTCCTTCTACTACGGGCCAGGTCTCCTCCCGCCAGGAGGCGATCGCCGCCTCGTCCCGCCCGGCGGCCCGCCGGGCAGGGACCTGCACACTCCAGCCGATCCGGTGCAGCAGCAGGTCCATCCCGGCCAGCGTGTACTCCACCCCGAACTGGCGGCGCACTCTACCTCCGTGATCCGCGCCAGCGTCGACCACTGATCCTCATCCCAGCTGTGCTCGGCGAGGCCAGCGTCCAGCAGTGCTGCCACTCCCGCAGCTGAGCCAGGCTGAGCTTGCACTTCGCCCCGCCTGCGCCCCTGGACGCCAGCGCGGCCCGGCCCCCGCAGCCAGTGCCCGCCGCCACCGGTTCGCCGACATCCGGCTCACCCTGAAGTGCCGGTCCACCTCCCAGTCACTGGCCACCGTCTCGATTAACTCCGCAGCCGCCAACCGCACCATCTCCCGGCGGGCCCGCTCAGCCGCGTCCAGCCCGCCATCATCCGGGTACCTCATCCATCCGGCATACCTCAGAACAGGCCAGCCGTCACCAGGGCAGTAACCCCCGCCATTGAAGATCTTTTAGCCGATAGCGGTGCCGAACAGGTGCCCGATGCCGTAGGTGAAGGCCAGGCCGAGCGCTCCACCAATGATTACCCGCAGGACGGCGCGGCGGACGTTGCTGCCGCCCAGGCGCGCGCTGAGGGCACCAGTCAAGCCGAGGGCGATCAGGACGGCGGCAAAGGTAACCGGGACCCGCAGACTGGCCGGAGGCAGCAGGATGGCCAGCATCGGCAGCAGAGCGCCGGACGTGAACGACAGCGCCGAAGCGCCAGCAGCCTGGACCGGGCTGGGGATGTCAGCAGGGTCGATGTGCAGTTCGGCGTCCAGATGGGCGGACAGGGCGCCGCGTGCGGTCAGTTCGGTGGCCACGGTGCGGGCGGTTGCTGCGGAAAGGCCTTTGGCTTCGTACAAGGCGGTCAGCTCGGTCAGTTCGGCGTCCGGGGTGTCAGCGAGTTCACGTTTCTCCTGTCTTATCTGAGCGCGCTCGCTGTCGCGCTGGCTGGAGACCGATACGTACTCGCCCAGCGCCATCGATACGGCCCCGGCGACCAGTCCGACCAGTCCGGCGGTAAAGATAGGGCCACGGGCCGTAGTGGCCCCTGCCACTCCGATAACGATGCCGGCCACCGACACGATCCCATCGTTGGCGCCAAGCACTGCGGCCCGCAGCCAGTTCAACCGTCCCGCGGTGCCGCCAGAATGCGGCTCCCGGGGGTGAGTCGCCCGCCCGCTCGCGGCGGCTTCCACCTGGGCGGCGGAGGGCATGACGTCGTCAGCGCTCATGCCTCCACAAGTACTGCAACGTCAGCCGAAACGCCAAGTGCGCTGGCTACGGTTGCTGCTGCTGGCCGCCAAGGACGGCACCACCATCCATGTCAGGGATTTGCGCAGCGGGCGGCATCTCTATCACCTGCCCCGGCGAGTGCGGCGCAGCGGCCCTGCCGCCGAGCACGGAACACCTGGATGGCCTGCTCGCGACCATCGGCCCGGCGGGCGATGTCAGGGGCGGCACCGACGATGGCGCGCAGTCGGCCGGTGGCCGGGTCTCTGAGGGTCCGGTAACCAGGTCACAGCCTGCAGCGTGTTACCGGACGGATCGATGCTGGTGACCGCCCGCCGGTCCGGCGTCCTGGTGGTATGGGACACCGTCACCTGGCAGCAACTCGCCCGGTTGACAGCCAGGGGACATTGACCGACACCTGCTGGTCGCCCGGCGGTGACCGCATCTACGCGGTTGGCGGCTCCGGCGCCGCCCGCTTCGATCAGCCCGGGCCCGGCGCACGCTAATGACGAGGCCGTCCCCGGCCCACACCGTGACTCTCACTGTTGCGGCGATCCCAGCTTCTCGCGACGGGCACTTTCCGTCATGCGCACAGGTGCCCTATTGTGGTCGGGTACATTCCAGCTTCGTTCCTGCGACAAGGACGATGCCACGGACATCCGGGGGGGATGTGAGGCAATGCCGTATACGCCTGCTCAGGTGAAGGCGAGCCGTGCCGAGGGCCGGAAATTAACAGCGGCGCTGGCCGGTGGGCAGCGACCACCTGCGATAACGGTCCCATTCCGGCTCTCACAGGGTGAGACGTGTTACGCGCAAGGTCCGGCGCAAGTATGGCAGTTCCTGGAGGGCGACGGAACCTACGTCCACAAGAGCCGGGGCGGCTTTGGCCTCGTCGGGCTCGCCGTTGTGGCAAGTACCGCCGCAGGCAACAGAGCGCGGAGGTCACGTGCCACGCGGGAGGCCGCCCCCAGGTTCCGGCCGGTGGATGAGGGCACCATTTACCTGACCGACCAGCGTTTCGTGCTTCAGGGTCGGATGCAATGGAGCGACTTCTGGCACGAGAATGTCCGTGTGGCCACCTGCGACGGCAGCAGCATTACACTCGAACTCTCGGGGGCTCCGCCGATACAGCTGCACGTCTGGCCAATCGACTACTACATTGCGCTCTTCCACTACCTCGCATACAACAACATCATCCAGATCCCGTCGGACGGGGACTGATCAGGCGCGGGCCTCGCAGGCAACCAATACGTTTGATGTTCCCTGTGACGCGTCAGCCACCCAAAGGTACAGTATCGTCACAGACCCTGATTCGCTGCCGGAAGAAGAAACTGGGTCACAGGGTTCGTCTTGACCCCTCGCAACCTGCGAGGGTTTCCCCCCGAGGGTACGGACGTCCAAGTCGCCTATACCTTGGCAGACCGGGCTGAAGTCTGGCACGCTGTACCCGATCTTGATCCGGCTGGCCGACCGGGGCCTGGTCGAGGCACACTGGCAGGATGAGCCGCAGCCAGGTCGGCCGCGGCGGCACCTGTACCGGCTGACCGCCGACGGGCTGGCCGCCGCCGCGCTGGCCAGCGCGGCTGAGCCGGCGGCGGGGCCGGGCGGGCGGGCAGCGCGGAGCGGGCGCGGTGTGATGGCGCGGGCGGCGCCATGAGCGGGCTGAGCCGGGTGGGCGGCGCGGCGCGGCGTGCCTGGTGTCGGCCGGGCGGCGTGACTGGGTGGAGGCGATCTGGGCCGAAGAGCCCTACCAGGCTCCGATATTGCTCCGTCCATGGCGCTGGCGTGGATCTTGTTGTTTGGCGCCCCGGTGGCGGCTGGGATCGCCGCCGACTGACGCAGCTGTCCGCCGGAACCTGACCACGGCGCAGAACGACGCCGGGAAACGCTCACCCGGCAACGGGCCGAAGCCGGCGCAGGATACGAATGCGCAGCTGACCGGCGCTGCCGACACGCACCGAACTGGCGGATATGAGCTGATGAGCCGGGCAGTCATGCCGTCAGCGAAACACGCAGATGGTCGGCGTTCGGCGCCATGGCGGCCGCGTGGGGCTCACCCCCACCGTCCGCGGCAGCGATCGCACCGTCCGCCACGGCCGGATCTCCAGGCAAGGCACGGCCTGGCTGCGCTGGGCCGTGGGCCAGGCAGCCCAGACCGCCAAGCGCCCACCCGCATTCGTCCCTGCCTACCAGGGCCATCGCCACCCGGCGCGGCAAGCAGATCGCCACCACCGCGATCGCTCGCAAGTTGCTCACCCGCGCATGCCACCTGCTCACCGACGCCGGCATCACCGGCATCACCGGCATCACCGGCCCAGCCCACAGCCCACCGTCACCCTTATCCACCCGGGAAGGAGCGCCACGCCCCGGCGCTCGCAAAGCACATGAGACCCGTAGCATGCCGGGCCGCCCGTGACCCCCGGCGGGGCCGGGGCGGTCGTGACCTGCCCGGTATAAGAAGGTGGTCAGCGGGAAGCCGTACTGGTACCTGCGCGAGATGGGCTGGGTTGATGGCAAGCCGAAGCTGGCCGTCCTGGCTGGGGGGCGGCGAGGAGTTCGAGGAGTCCCGGCCCGCCTGCCGGCGCAGCGCGGCCTGCTCCGCCACCACCGTCAGCAGCTCGGTGACCCGCGCCGCCAGCTCAGCGTTCCGGGCAGCCAGCTCCTCATACGAGGGCTGCTCCGGATGCGGCACCCAGAACCCAACCATGACCACAAACCGGGCACCAGCACCAACACGCCGCAGATCAGCAGGGACCGTGACTGGTTACCTCCGAACACGTGCACGACCATCTCATGCGATTGCTGTTGCGGTGCTTTACTGTACTTAACCCGATATTAGGGGCTCAGGATTTCGAATTATGCCCCTGAACTGTAGAGCTAGCGTGATTTGTTGCGGTACTTTCGTGCTGCACCTACCGCCCCTGTCAGGGCACAGTTCCGCGGGCCACCACCCATTGAGCTGCTTGGCCGTGACATCCGCGATGAGGTGATAGTCGCTGTCGTAATGGAGCACGGTCACCCGTTCCCGCTCTGCCAGGGCCGCGATCAGCAAGTCCGGGAAGCCGACCGCCCTCACGTGCCCGCCACGCCACAGCGCGGCCTGGACGTCCAAGGCGTGCCGCCAGTCCTCATCATGAGTAGGCAGCCACTCGTAACCGGCGTCCCGGTCGGCGCGCAGCTCGTCGAAATCCTTGCCGCTCCAGCTCGCCCAGCCAAGCTCAAATTCGCTCGGTATATCTCAGGTGAGGCTACACAGATATATCGGCTTGGCTGGTCGCCCTTCGTCGGCCAAGAAGGCAGGGCAGCCGCCAGGTTTAAGGCACCCACCGGCACTGCCGGTCCGATCTGCCGACTGCCACTCGAACTCGTGGGGGCGTCTCATGAGCCCGGCAGCGTAGAGGCATCAGTGCGGCAGGCCCCGGCCGAGGAGACCGCAGTCAGCGTGTTCGTCTCCTTGTCGGTAGCTGTCCCGGCCGCGAGCGCGGACTGAGCGAAGTGGCGGACGAGAAGCTCGTCGAACTTTTCGGCACGAAGCGGCCGCGAGAAGTAGAACCCCTGCCCCACGTGGCAGCCGAGCATCTTGAGCTCGGCGACCTGGTTCTCGGTCTCCACACCCTCGGCCACTGTCGATATGCCTAT
>CAWHJW010000016.1:0-466627 GCA_963829725.1 uncultured Actinomycetes bacterium
TGGCCCGCCATTTGCCGAAGTAGCAGCATGTCGACGTCTTCCCTGGTCAGCCGGGTCCGGCCACGGGCTCAAAGCGGGCGACGCCCTCGCGGCAGCCACCCGTCAACTCGCCACTTCGAGCCGGGGCGTCCGGGCAGCAGCAAGACGATCAGCAGCCCCACGGCCGACAGCAGCAGGCCCAACGTCAATCCAACCCGTTCGCCGTAGCCCTTGCGCTCCGACATCCACGACGCTGCGGCCCCCGAGATCAGCCACACGAACAGCAAATACAGCGCTTTGCCACCGATCGCGGCCTCGGCGATCACGGCGTCTGCTTCGTAGCCAGTCATGTCCCCAGGTACGCCTTCTGGACCCTGGGGTCGTTGCGGAGGCTCGCCGAATCGTTGGCCAAGACCACACGCCCTGTCTCCAGCACGTAGCCGCTGCGGGCGGCGTCTAGCGCGTAATTGGCGTTCTGTTCGACCAGGAGGATCGCGACCCCGGAGCGATTGATCTCGCCGATGGTCTCGTAGATCCGTTGCACCAGGACCGGGGCGATCCCGAGGGACGGCTCATCGAGCATCAGCAGCTTCGGCCGGGCCATCAGGGCACGCCCGATCGCGAGCATCTGCTGCTCACCGCCGGACATCGTGCCGGCCTTCTGGCGCGCGCGCTCCTTGAGCCGGGGGAACAGATCGTAGATGCGATCAAGGTCTTTGGCGATCTCGGGGCCGCGCCGCCGGTGAGCGCCCAAGTCCAGGTTCTCGCGCACGGTCATCCGGGGGAAGCAGTGACGCCCTTCGGGCGCAAGCGCGATTCCGCGGATGACCACGTCGTGCGGCGGCACGCGCGTGATGTCCTCTCCCGCGAACATGATCTTCCCTGCGCTGGCCGGGGTGAGGCCCGAGATCGAACGCAAGATGGTCGACTTTCCGGCCCCGTTGGAACCGATCAGCGTAACCACCTCGCCCGCATCGATCGTCAGCGAGACACCTTTCAGCGCCTCGATCGAGCCATAGTGGGTATGCAGGTCTGAGACCTCGAGCAGGGCCATCACTCCTGCCTTCCGAGATATGCCTCGATAACATGCGGGTCCGTGCGGACCTCAGCCGGCTTACCCTCGGCGATCTTCTCGCCATAGTCGAGCACCGTGACGCGCTCGGAGACGCCCATCACGACCTTCATGTCGTGCTCGATGAGCAGAATCGTCAGCTTCAGCTCGTCTCGCAGCTTGCGCATGAACTCCATCAGCGCCTGGGATTCGCGGGGGTTCATGCCGGCGGTCGGCTCGTCGAGCAGCAGCAGTCGCGGCTCGGATGCCAGGGCCCGGGCGATCTCCACGCGCCGCTGGTCCCCGTACGACAGCTGCGAGGCGAGCCTGTCGAAGACGGTCTCGCGCAGACCAACATACGCAAGGATGCTCGCGGGCGCGCGCGCGCGTTTCCCGCTCTTCGCGGCGGACCCCGGGCGGCTGCAAGATCGACCCGAACAATCCTGCCCGCATCCGTACGTGGTGCCCGATCATCACGTTCTCGATGGCTGTCATCGCCCCGAACAGGCGGATGTTCTGAAAGGTCCGCGCGACACCGTACCCGGTGATCACGTCAGGGCGCGCGCGCGTGATGTCTCGCTCGCCGAGGAGGATCCTCCCCTGGGTCGGCCGGTACAGCCCGGTCAGTATGTTGAACAAGGTGGTCTTCCCCGCGCCGTTCGGCCCGATGAGCGACACGATCGAGTACTGCGGAACGTCGATCGAGACGTCCTTGACGGCATCAAGCCCACCGAACTTCTTGGTGACGTGCTCCGCGCGCAGGATTGCGACCGTAGGCGGCCCGGAAGCCTCGACCGAGTTCATGTCGCGCCCTGGGCGGTGCCCGGCACCTCAGCGAGTTGGGCGTCCTCCGCTGCGATCTCGGCCGAGAGCTCAAGCCGGTGTCGCCGCTCGGGGATGAGGCCCTGCGGCCGGAGCAGCATCATGATTACCAGCAGGAATCCGAAGATCCCAAACTCCACCTGGGTCAGCTGGAAGTTCAGCCCAAATTTGCCGGGGAGGCCGTTCAAGACGTCTGGAATCAGGTAGTTGTTGATGTAGCCGAGCGCCAGTCCTCCCACCACTGCCCCCCAGATCGAGCCCAGCCCGCCGATGATCACCATCGCGAGGATGAAGATGGAGAACCCGAACTGGAACTGGCCGGCGTTGACCTCGGTGTAGTAAGTGCCGAAGAAGGCACCCGACATGCCACCGAACGCGGCGCCGATCGAATACGCGAGAAGCTTCGTCTTCACGAGCGGAATGCCCATCGACACGGCCGCGATCTCGTCCTCGCGCAACGCGACCCAGGCACGGCCGAGCCGGGAGTCGCGCAGGCGCAAGTTGACGAACAGGACGACGAGCATGATTCCGAGGATGAGCCAGTACCACGGTCTCAGGTTCAGAAGATTGAACACCCCGATCCCTGGAAAGTACGGCTGGTCAACGGCGCTGATACCGAGGTTGCCTGCGGTCAGCGTCATACCGCCGCCGACCGGGACGCTCTGGCCGTTGACAGCGACCACGCCGATGATCTCGCCGAACGCGAGTGTGACGATCGCGATGTAGTCGCCGCGTAGGCGCAGCGTCGGCAGGCCGATCAGCATCCCCGCCCCGGCGCAGATGATCGCGGCGCCGATCAGGATCAGGATGAAGTTGAGATGAACGCCTGCCAGCGTGCGCTGGACGGGCGAGACGAGTACGTGGACGTGAGCCTTGAAGAAGAACTCCGAACCGAACCACCCGAGCGAGTACGCGCCGAGCGCGTAGAAACCAGGGATCCGGCAAAGTCGTGAATTGAGGCTGTGACCTGCTATGTCGTAACGGCAGGTGATGCGCCCGGCGTGTCCTCGGGCGGCGGGCAGGGCCCGGACGGAACGATGGAAGTTGTCACGCTCGCCATCTTCTGCCACGAGGGACACCCGCCCGCCGATGCCATCTTCGTCTATGACGGCTGCCCGCAGCCAGTACCTGCTCGATCTCCTCGCCCAGGTCCCGGACCCGCGGAAGAAGCGCGGCCGCCGGCATCCGCTGGCGGGACTGCTCGCCGTCGGGATCGCGGCGGTCATCGCTGGCTCGAAGTCGTTCGCCGCGATCGGGCAGTGGGCCGCTGACGCCGGCCCGGAGGTGCTCGCCATGCTGGGCGCGGTCCGCGGCGCGGCGGATGAATCTACTTTCCGGCGGGCCTTCGCCCTGGTCAGCTCTGATGTTCTCGACCGGGTCCTCGGTGCCTGGCTATGGACGAGGGCGGTGCGGGCCGGCGGGCGACTGGTGATCGCCATCGACGGGAAGACCGTCCGCGGCGCGAAGAACAAGGACGGGAAGGCCCCGCACCTGATCGCGGCCCTGGCGCACGGCATCGGCGCGGTCCTCGGCCAGGTCGCCGTGGACGAGAAGTCCAATGAGATCCCCGCGGTGCGGGAGCTGCTGAAAGCGTTCGCCAGCCTCGCGTCCGCGGTCATCACGATCGACGCGATGCACACGCAGCATGACACCGCGCAGGTCATCCTGAGCCGGGGTGCCGACTACGTGATGACCGTCAAGGCCAATATGCCGACCCTGTACAAGCAGCTCAAGAAGCTGCCCTGGGCCGCCGTCCCGGCCGTCTCGGACGTGAGCACGGACCACGGCCGCCGCGCGCGGCGCACGATCAAGGCCGTGCTGGCACCTGCCTGGATCGAGTTCGAGGGCGCAGCCCAGGTCGCGCAGCTGCGCCGCACGGTCACGAAGAAGGGCAAGAAGACCGTCGAGGTCGTGTACCTGATCACCAGCGAGCGCGACGCCGGCCCGGTCACCCTGGCCGCCTGGGTCCGCAGCCACTGGGAGATAGAAAACCGCCTTCACTGGGTCAGGGACGTGACCTACCAGGAAGACAATTCCCTGGTCAGGACGGGGAACGCGCCCCGCGTGATGGCGTCGCTGCGCAGTCTGGCCATCAGCGTGCTGCGCCTAGGCGGCCACGTCAACATCGCCGCCGCCAACCGCCACCACGCCCGCGACCCGCAGCGGACGCTAAAGCTGCTTCAGACCATATGAACGACTTTGCCGGGCCCCGGCGACGTACCCGAGGTCGAGCAGCCCCGCAAAGCCCACTACTACGTTGAGGCCCAGCGCCATCACCGCGTAGGTGACCGCGATGATCGTTGCGTTCATGAACCCGCTGGACGGCGGGAAGAAGAACGGCAGCACGATCCCGGTAGCGATGAACGACCCCGTCAGCGCGCGGCTCCACCACGGAGGGAGCCGCTTGTGCGCAGCCTCGCGCCACTCCCGGAGTTGCGCGCGCAGTTCGTTCATCCCGCCTCCCTCGTTTCCTCGCCGAGCAGCCCGCGAGGGCGCAGGATCATGATTGCGATCAGGTAGCCGAACACGACCGCCTCGGTCCACTGCGGGCCCATCCGCGAATCGGCCAGCGACTGGATGACGCCGATGATCAGTCCGCCGAGCACCGCACCGCGGACGTTGCCGATGCCGCCCATCACCGCCGCCGTGAACGCAATTAGTCCGGCCTTGAAGCCCTGGAAGTACCAGACGTTCGTCTCATAGAGCGCGTACACCAGCCCGGCTGCGCCGGCCAGCATGCCGCCGAGCAGGAAGGTGAGCGAGATCGTGGCATTGACGTTGATGCCCATCAGGCGGGCAGCTTCCGGGTCCTGGGCGGTGGCGCGCATCGCCCGGCCGGCCCGGGTACGGCTGATGAACCAGCCCAGCGCGAATACGAGCGGGATCATCACCGCGAAGGCGAGGATGTAGCCGCGCTGGATCGGCACGCCGGCGATGGTGAACACTGTTTGCTGCCCGTGGATGAGGTCGGGCACGCTCTGTGGTGAGCCGCCGCGCCAGAGCAGGCCCACGTTCTGGAGGATGAACGAGATTCCTACCGCTGTGATCAGCGGTGCGAGCTTGGGTGCGGCTCGCAGCGGCCGGTAGGCGACCCGTTCGATCAGGACGTTCAGCGACCCCACCACGATCATCGTGATGATCAGTGTCACCACCAGGCCGCCGGTCAGTCCCAAGGCACCGGTGGTGAGCCCAAGTCCGAACGTCCCCCAAAGGCCCACGGCGGTGAAAGAGCCGATCATGAACACGTCGCCGTGTGCGAAGTTGATCAGCTCGATGATCCCGTATACGAGCGTGTACCCGATCGCGATCAACGCCCAGATCGCCCCGTTGGAGAGGCCTTCTGCGAAGTTGAAGCCCAGCCTCGAGAGATCGTGATGGATCACCGCATGACCGGCCACGTCGCCGGCCTGATAGCCCTGCGTCAGGTCGTGGATGCCGTAATAGATCGGCAGCGCGGCGAGTGCCGCGATCAGGCCCCAACGGCAGGCGTAGCGGCGAACCACCACCAGCGGCCGTACCGGCACCGCAGATGGGATTGGTGAAATTATTCTGGCTTCCACGGTTCCATGTGGGAGTATCCGGAGGCGTGCGGATGCATGCCTGAAAGGTGTGGAGGGGCGCATTGCGCCCCTCCACCTTTCCTTACTTAACGGTTTGCGTCGGCGTGAGCGTCTTGGAGAAGACGGGCTCGCCGTTGGACCCGACCTTGTACAAGCCATAGGACTTCAGCGTCGTGTCGCCGTCCTTGTTGAACCCGTAGGTGCCGAGGACTGATTGCCGCGCGGTGATCGAGAACAGAGCCTTCAGCACGGCCGACTTGCTGTTGCCGTGAGCCCCAAGGTTCTTGATCGTGTCGAGCCCGAGCTTCATCGCCTCGTAGCCGTAGATCGCATACGGGTCCGGATTCGAAACGCCGTACTTGGCCTTGTAGGAGGCGAGGAAGGCCTTGCCGCCCGGATAGGCGGCTAGGTTCTGTGTCGCGACCGTGCACTCGGTCAGGGGGTAGAGCGCGGCGGGAATGCCGCCCTTCGCCGCGTTTGTGTAGGAGTCCGTGCAGACCCCGTCGCCGCCGAAGACCTTGGCGGTTGGGATCGCCGAGTGGACGTCCTTGGTGATCTGGACAGCTCCGTTGGAGACGATGCCAGCGAAGAAGAAGCAATCCGCACCCTGGCCGCTGATCGTCAACGCGTAGGAGCGGAAGTTGGGCGCGGTCGGATCGATCCCTGTGTTGCTCGTGATCGCAACCCCGTAAGAGCGCTTCTCCAGTTCGAGCAGTGTCGCCAGGCCAGCACCGTAAGCCTCCTTGTCATTGGCGACGGCGACCTTGGTGCAGCCGGCCTGCTTCATCGCCATTAGGTCGGCGGCGGCTTGGATCGAGTCGATCGGCACGATCCGCAGGTAGGTACGTGCCCCGGTCGGGTAGTACTTCTGCGGCTCGCCGGGGGCGCTGCCCGGCAGGTTCGTCGTCAGGCCGACGTAGGTGTTCGCCGGGCTCACCTGTGGGATCCCCGCCTGGTTGAGGATCGGGATCGACACCTCGCTGGCGCCCGAGTTGAACTCGCCGATGTAGTAGACCGCCTTCGGGTCCGAGGCCGCCTCACGTGCGTTGGCCGCGGTCTGGCCTGGGTCCCACTTCCCGGCCGCTGCTGTCGAGTCGTCGAGCGACTGGTAGTTCACGGTCCACCGCCCGGCCTTGCCGCCGGCCTGATCGAGCGCGAGCTTGACTCCATTGACCATCGGGCTGGTTTGCGCGGTCGATGCTCCCTGCAACGGGAGGCTCGAGTAGATGTCGATCGTGTCAGCGCCACCACTGCTTGTCAGCCTGTTACTGCTGGGACTGTTACTGCAGGCGGCGGCGGCCAGGGCGACCGCGGCCAAGGCGGCGATCGCGGTGGTACGTCTCATTGTGTTCCTCTCGTTGATCAGGCGACGGCGCGCTTAAACGATCGCCGCCTAGGCCGAGGCCATGCAGCAGCCCAACGGGATATGGGCCGGCTTAGCCCATATCCGCGATGAATAGACCCGCTACTTGCACCGCACGGCCTGAGTTGGGTTCCCAGTGCTGGACCAGGAGCCCGTAGCTCGACGTTCGGCTGTGCGAGCTCCTGACGCTCGGGCAGCACATGAGCATCTAAGCAAACATGGCCCGGAAACGAATTAGAGAACCCTCTAGTAGCTGATAATTTCCACGACGAGAAGCCGTAGGTAAGACGACTTTATCGGTTATGTGGTGATGTAGCACGGCTGGGTTCGGCGGAGAATGTGCAGACGAGTCCGGGGCGTTTCTGGAGGCAGTACAGAGCGCCGATTGATTTGGCTTTGAGGTCGTGTTTGCTGGTGACGCCGGCCTTGCCGATGCGGTGATGCTTGCTGTTCTTCCAGACCTATTCGTCATGTTTGAGTACCGAATACCGTTGACCAGTTCTTTTGCCACCGGGTGAGGCCTCAGCCGGGCTGGTCGGGTCCTTGGGGCGGAACTGGGTGGCTAGTTCCACCCATCTGGATCCGCTGGACGCTGGGAGATGGCAGCCACGAAGGGGCAAGCTCAGAGCGCGGCCTGAGTCATGTCAGCGGCGGTGCCGTGGATCACCACCTGGCGGCCGGTCCACACGCTGACGGTGAACATCAACCGCAGGATGACCCCCTCGCCCGTACCCGGCGCCACGGCTGCCCCGGCCAGCGCCGCTCCCCGCCTGCCAGGCCGCCCCACAGGCCGGGGCTGCAGGTCAGCGACCGGACCGCCACCATCCCCGGCAGCCCGGCCGCCTCCGCCGGGCTGGCGTGATCGATGACAGACCGGTCAGAAAGCACGGAGGCTCCTGGAACGGTTGTGGATTCAGCACCCAAGCCGGCTGGCTACGGGGCGGGGGCAGGAGCAACGGACAGTGCCGCGATGGTGTGCCGGGCCCACTGGAGGCTGGCGCGGTGGACTGCCAGCCCGTGGTCGAGGGCAAGGCGCGGGTGGCGGTCACTCAGATCGGCGGCCGCTGTGTAGTGCTCCAGCTCGGCGGTGAACGCCGCGAGCGCGTCGGTGAGATTCTGCAGGAACCTGAGCACCTCGTCCCGCGGGAGCAGGTGCTCCATCATCACGAAGCGCATCAGGTGCAGGCCGAGGTCCCGCGAGACGGTGGCCCGGTCAACCGGGGTGCGCAGCCAGCTCGCGTGGGCTGCCCCGCCGGTCCGGGTGGGCTCATACACCCGGCGGT
The DNA here is from genome assembly GCA_963829725.1 of uncultured Actinomycetes bacterium. Classification (GTDB taxonomy): domain Bacteria; phylum Actinomycetota; class Actinomycetes; order Streptosporangiales; family Streptosporangiaceae; genus RYN-230. The sequence continues at coordinate 8,059 of CAWHJW010000016.1, forward strand.
GCCGGGCTGACTGGCCAGCCCGGCCCGATGGAGCCTGAGTCTGGACCAGGCCTTTTTGCTCCAGGCGGCGCAACGCCGGGTACAGCGCACCGGAGCTGGGCTGGTAGATGCCCATCGGCGTGACGGCGAAGATCCGCTTCAGGTCATAGCCGGACGACGGCACCATGCAGATCATGCCGAGCAGGATGTGCTCGAACGAGGTGAGTTGCCGTCCGGTCATGACAAGACCCTACCTTGCCGCATAGGTCGAAACGACCTATGCTCCTGGGAAGAGTGCCGGCAGCAGGCGGGCCAGGCCAGCTGGCCGGGGAGCAGGAACGCAGGTGATGGCCAGGCGAGGGCAGGCGGCCCTCGCGACCTCGCGAAAGGCCCGTTTCGTCGTGAACACCAGCCGTGATGCCCGGCGGACGGCCGGGCATGCCCCGGCGAAGGGCGGCCGGGTCCGCTCGATCGCGATGATCGTGATCGTCTATGTGGCCGCCCCGGTCGCGGCCTACAGCCTGCTGCGCTCGGCCGGGATGACGGCCGTGACGGCGCTGCTGCTGAGCGGGGTGCTCCCCGCTCTGGGCGTGACCATCAGCGCCATCCGCAACCGCCGACTCGATGTGGTCGGTGCCCTGGTCCTGGCCGGAATCGCCGTGGGCGCGGTCAGCCACAGCACCAGGCTGCTGCTGGTCCAGGGGTCGGTCACCACGGCCGTCTTTGGCGTGGCGTGCCTGGGGTCACTGTGGGCACGGCGCCCGCTGATGTTCAGCTTGGCCCTGGAGTTCACCGGCCCCGGCACCGCAAAAGGCCGCGAGATGACCAGGCTCTGGCAATACGAGGGCTACCGGCGCGTATTCCGGACCATCACCGCCGTGTGGGGCACGGCCTTCCTCCTCGAAGCCGCCCTGCGGGTCGTCATCGTCTACAACACCTCGACCGGGATGGCCCTGGCCAGCTCCGCGGTCACGCCGTTCCTCTGGGTGGCCATCTTGTCGGCATGGACGGTCACCTACGGCGCGCACCACAAGAAGAAAGGCGAGCGCCTGACCGCCACCAGCGAGGTACCGGGACCAAGCCACACCCATCCTCTTTCCCCCAAGACCACCAAGGCGACCGACCACACATGATCCGGAAAATGCGCGGAACGATCTCGCGAAAGTCAGCGGCGGCCAGGCAGGGGCAGGCAGGAGACACAGATCCGCTAGATCGAGACGAACCCTGCCAGGACCCCCTCCACAATCAACCCGGCAAGCCGCTCATCGCCCGTCAATGCGAAAGCCCAGCTCACAAGCCCAGACTCCTGAAGTCCGTGGTGTTGACGTCAGATCCTCTGTACGAGTTCTGGCCCGCAACAGGTCTTCTGCCACCGCGACTAATTTAGGCCGTTGACACCGCGTGAGCCGATCACGAAATCCGCGCCAGAGCCCATCACGCTGGCAGTCAACAGGAACAGACAAACGGACACTCCCGCGCGGCACCGACACCTATCGGCGAGCCATCCTCTCCCGGTGCGCGGTGCAGGCCGATGGCCCTGCCGGATACCGGTCGTTGCGCCGCATGCGTGCCGCTGGGCGAGGATACCCAATTTCAGGCTATGCCACGGAAGCTCTGTAGATGAAGGGAATCAGCATCTTGGTTGGGGTGCGGCTCTTTTGAAGGTGGGGCAATTCGGGCACGGCTGATTATGCTGCCTGGGCTTGGGGTTTCTGGTAGCGGCTGTCGTGGTTGCGTAGCTTGTCTTGTTCGCGGTGGAAGGTGAAGTAGTCGTCGAAGTCGCCGTTGCCTTCGAGGGCGCGGAGCCGGAGGACGGCCTCGGCGCCGTCGAGGCTCCATCGTGCGCCGGTGACCTGCATGCGGTCCTTGACGAGCCAGCGTGCTGCGCCCTCGATAAGGCCGCTGGCGACGGGCCAGCCGGCTCGGAGGAAGGCGGGGTAGTCCAGGTAGTCCTGCTTGTTCTCCAGGTAGTCCGCGCAGGCGTCGGCTCCGGCGCGTTCTGCGGGGCTGTATTCCCAGGTGGTGGCGCGGCGGCGGATCCCGGTGCGGACGTCGCGGTGCCTGCCGGCCAGGATCTTGCCGGCCTGCTCTTTCACCCAGGCGCGGGCCAGGGGGTCGCCGGGGTAGAAGAAGCTGCCCGCGGCCTTCCACAGGTACTGCACGACGTGGATGAAGTCGATCAGGACGGGCACCTCGGCCTGGCGTTCCGCGGCGAGGGCGGTGATGGCGGCGATCTGGGCGTTGTTGCCGCCCACGACGGCGATCCAGGGGCGGGCGTGATCAGGGTCGCGGCGGTCTGCCTCCGCGAACGCGTCCGCGATGACCTGCGCGATCGGCTTGCGCACCGATGCGAACAGCGTCTTCCCCTCCGCCTTCGGCCCGGGCGCGAGCCGCGGGGAGTTCCCGGGACCGGGGCGTGCCGGGCCGAACAGCGCGGCGAGGATGTCATCCGCGGTGCGGGGCGCGGGCGGGATGTCGGCGACCGCGGCCAGCTCGGCCGTCCGCTTGCGGGACTTGCGCAGGTCAGCGGGGTCATCGGGCCAGCCGCTTTCCGCCGCGGCCTCCGCGCGGGCCTTCGCGGCCCTCGCGGTGGCGGGCCGTAGCGCTTCCGGCAGCACCGGGAACGCGGACCCGTCAGCGGTGATCAGCAGCCCGGTCCCCGCCGGGGATGGTCCCGGCAGCCGGGACGCGTAGAACGCGCTGAAATCGGCGGCGGAGCCGATGGCCAGCGCCAACCCCAACCCCAGCAAGAAGACAGCCAGGCCGATGCCCTGCAACCATGGGTCGTTCGTGGCCGCATGACCTTTGAGAGCTTTAACCCGCAGCAAGAGAAGAACGAGCAGAATGACAGCGACCCAGACGCCTGCGAACCGGGTCCATCTTGTCTGGCCGGCCTTGACACCGACGGACGCTGCGATCCAATAGATCCAGAAGGCTACCCAGCCAGCGGGGATGACAACGTCAATGACATGCATCGAAAAACTCCCAGACCATGGGACGACAGCGAAGCGAACTACGGCGCCCCGGTGACGCGTTCCGGGACCAGGCTTGCTGGATGGGCCGGTAGTCGATCACGGCAATGCCTTCCTGCTGGATGATCTCGCGGGCCTGCGGCGATGCCAGAAATTCATAGTCAGCTCGCGGCATGCTGCCCGCCCGCTCGTGCAGCCGGGAGAAGACCGAGGCCAGCCGCTCTACCGTGCGCTCGTGCAGCTCGGCCTAGCGCCGGCTCAGCTCGGGCTACCCGGGCCGCGTGCAGGCGGGATTCCTGCACTAAATATAGCGAGCGACCTCATACCGCCGAGGATCGCGGCGTACGCCGCGATCGCGGTGAGTGGCACCTGGCGTGCAGCGAGGAGGTGCTCGGTTGGGGATGGCTTCCCCGCTGTGCCGGTTCTAGCCTCCAGTTATCGAGACCGGGAGGCTGTCATGGCCGATTATGCGACTTTGCTGCGGGACCGGGTGAGCCTGGCGGTCCGCTCTGTGGACCGGATTTTCCTGCAGGTTATCTGAAGCCCTCCCTGTGTATGCCGCACCTGACCAGGACGCCTGCGGCGTGGACATGTAGCTGAACAGCGTTCACGTAGTAGCCACTTGGTTCTAAAAACGGCAGCGGCAAGGGGATTTGCACGGGTCTGCGGCGGAGACCCTGTTCAGGTAACGTGTCCACCACGCAGCAAAAAGCACACAAAACACCCGCGGCGGCTACAGCAAGGACACCCAAATTCGGGCTTGAGATAATGCAGGGGTACGTGCCGCATCTGCAGACCCCGGGCTGGTGTGCGAGGTTCCTGCGCGAGCAGCGCGGGTTCTGCTATCCCTCCTCGAGGGCGTTCGGCGAGGTGGGGAAGGCGCACGAGGCCGCGATCAGGAACTTCGCTAAGCAGAACGCCATCCCGGTGATCCACTTCGCCAAGGGCGAGAACAAGGAGGAGATCGCCCGTCCCTACCTGGAGGCGGCTGCCGCTGAGGACGGCAGGGGCAAGGTGGCGCTGATCGGCATCGCCCAGGAGAAGGCGTCGGCGTGGCGCTCATGGGCAGGCAAGAAGCGCGACCGCAGTGGCCGGGTTTGGCAGGAGTGGGGCCGGCAGATGACCTTTGTCAACCACTTCTACTTTTACCTGTGGGATGCGGAGTGGGGGCCGACGTTCTGGAAGACCAGCTGCTATGCGCCGTTCCCGGTCTGGATCTGGCTGAACGGGCACGAGTGGGCCAAGCGCCAGCTGGATAAGGCCCGGATCGGGTATGCCGCGCTGGACAACGGATTCCGCTCTTGCGCCGATCCGGCGCTGCTGCAGCGGGTGTGCGGCAGGCTCGGCCCGGGCGCGGTCACCGCGTTCTTCTGGCGCTGGTTTGCCCGGCTCCCGCAGGTGCTCACCCCCGGAGACCTGCGCGCTGGGTACGTCTGCGAGCTGGCGTTCCGGCAGTTCGAGGTGGCCGGCACCCTGGTGTTTGACCGTCCTGCTGCCGGGCGGGCGTTCTTCGAGGGGCTCATCCGTGATCACCTGGACATCGGGCGCCCTGACTGCGTGTCGCTCACCTTCGGCCGGCGGATCAACACCCGGACACCGGGTCCTTTCCGCACCAAAGTCATCACCCAGGGAGTCGATCCGCAGATCAGCTGCTACTACAAGGCCAGCCGGATCAAGCAGTATTTCAAGGCGCACCGGGCATTGCGGACCGAGACGGTCATCTGCGATACCCGGGATTTCGGGATCGGGCGGCGCGTCTGCCTGGAGAACTGGAACGCCCTGCGGGCTGCTGGCGAATACGCCAGCCAGCGTCTGTGCGACGCTGAAGCCGCAGACGCTCAGCCCGCCCCCGACACCGTCACCTTCGCCGAGGTGACCAGGCCCACCGCCACCGCCGAGGGCCTGCATGCGCCCGCGCTGCGCTTCGGTGACCCCCGTGTCATGGCCGTGCTGGCCGCCACGCTGCGGTTCACCCACCTGATCGCCGGATCCGGCAACCGGTCCCTGACCGAGCTCGTCTCGGCCCTGCTGGGCATCCCTTACACCAGCCGGCAGGCCACATATGACCTGAGGCGGCTGCGCCGCAAACAGATCATCGAACGCCTCCCCGGCACCCACCGCTACCAGCTCACCCCCCACGGCCGCGCGATCGCTGCCCTATTTACCAAGACCTACGCGCGCGTTCTCACCCCAGGCCTGATCGCCTTCAGCCCCGCCCTCCCCGACGATCTTGCGCGGCGCTCGCCACTTGCCACTGCCTGGCGGCAACTCGACCGCACCCTCGACCGGCACATCACAGCCGGGCTGGCCGCCGCATGACACGCAAAACTTGATCTGACCAGAAACCCGGCCGGGGCCTAATGGGGTTAGCTGCGTTCACTCGGGCTCGGCCCGCCGCAGCGCCAGGGCCGGTTCCGGCACTGCCGCGCCAGGGCCAGTTCCGGCATTGCCGCCGCAAGCTGCCTGGCGTCGAGCTGGTCCGCGAGCCGCTCGTTCTGCTCGGCCCGCTCGCTGATCCTGGGCAACCGAGAATATCGTGAGTCGGCTGGTTGCGTGCAGAGCTACAGGGTCTCGGTGGCGCGGGCGGGCTCGGGCTGCGGTGGCCCGGCTGGTTCCCACTCGCCGGCGGAGCGCGCGTAGGGGTACCAGAGGAGATCACGTCCGAGCCGCAACTGCAGCCGTCCTGCGGTGACCCGGTTGCGGGTGATTCTGGCCGGCGCCCCCGCAGCGTCACGCAAGGCCGTGCGCGCTGCCTTCATCAGTTCCGCGGCGTCGGCTGCTTCCGTGCCGGGATCCCATTCGTTGCGCAGTACCTCGAGGCCGGACGCGGCGCCGTAGCGCCAGGCCAGCGCCTGGCGGGTTAGTTCCTGCCCGCTGGTGCCGCTGTTCGCGGCCAGCGCGGCGAAGGCCGGGGTTCCTAGCGCGTTTTCGGCCCGGCGGGCCAGGTCGTGGTCGGCGTCGAGGGACAGCCCAGCGTCGGGGGTGAGGCCAACGGCCAGTTCCCAGGCGCGCCGCGCCGCGTCCGCGGCGAGCGACAGCAGGTCATCACGGAGCCCGGCGCGCCAGGCGGGCGGGTCCATCGGGAGCGCCGCGGGATGCCCGGGCCGGGCGGCCGGCAGCGGCGGCACGGGGACCGGGCCTGGTGCGGCTCCGGAGAGCAGGGCGGCCCGCGCATCCACGCCCGGGTCAGCGGGCGCCTGGCTGGCCCCATCCGGAGCTCCGCCATCTAGTGCGCTGGGCCACGCCACGGGCGTCGCCTTGGCCTGAGGCGGCGGGCTGGGTGGCAGCCAGGCCGCGGCGGCGGGCCCGCAGCCCGGCGAGCACCTCGCCCCGGGTCCGTCCGCGCAGCAGCAGGACTGTGAACGGGTCCGCGTCCAGGGCGTCGGCGACCAGGTAGCAGACCGCCGCTGAGTGCTTGCACGGGTCGGCGTCGTCGGGGCAGGTGCAGCGGGGTCCCACCTCGCCCGCGCCAGGAAGCAGGTCCAGGCCAGCCACGGCGACGTCACTGGCAACCTGGGGCGGCAGGTCACCGTCCAGCATCGCGGCGGCACGGCCGAGCTGAGCGGAGATCGCGTCCAGCACCTGGTCCCACTCGCCGTCGGTGAACCGCCGGACCCGGACCCGGACGTCATACGGGCTCACCCGGCGCCCCTGGACCTGGGCCCGCGCCTCCCCGGGGGCGAGGACAAGCTCGCCGACCGCCCCTTCGCGGGCGTAGTCCCGGCCGCGGGGCAGCCGGTTGGGGTCCAGCCGGGCCCGCTGCTCCAGTGCATCCACCCAGGCCCGGCCCCACCAGGTGTGACCCTGCACCGGCGGTGTGCCGCCCGCGGTGGTCATGACGCCGCCCGCAGCGACACTAGCCCGGCGAGCTCATCGTCGGACAGTTCCGCGATCCAGCCTTCCCCGGAGCCGATGACAGCGTCCGCCAGCTCGCGTTTGGTATCGAGAAGGGATGCGATGCGGTCCTCAAGCGTTCCCTCGGTGATCAGCCGGTGCACCTGGACCGGGCGGTCCTGCCCGATCCGGTAGGCACGGTCGGTTGCCTGGTCCTCCACTGCGGGGTTCCACCAGCGGTCGTAGTGCAGCACATGAGTCGCCCGGGTGAGGGTCAGGCCGGTGCCGCCGGCCTTCAGCGACAGCAGGAACACCGGCGCGTGACCGGCCTGGAACTGCTCCACCATCTCCTCGCGGCGGCGCACCGGGACCCCGCCGTGCAGGAACAGCGACCGGATACCGCGCCCGTCCAGATGCTGCTGCAGCAGCGTGGCCATCTGCGTGTACTGGGTGAACACCAGCATCGACTCACCGCTGGCCAGGATCACGTCGGCCAGTTCGTCGAAGGCGGCCAGCTTGCCGGAACGGCCCGCCAGCGGCCCGGGCTGCTTCAGGTACTGCGCTGGGTGATTGCAGATCTGCTTGAGCGCGGTCAGCAGCTTGAACACCAGCCCGGCCCGCTCGATCCCCTCGCTGCTCTCGATCGCTGCCATGGTCTCGCGGACCACCGCCTCATAGAGGGTGACCTGCTCGGCGGTCAGCGGCACGATCCGGTCCGTCTCCGTCTTGGGCGGCAGCTCGGGCGCGATCCCCGGGTCGGATTTCTTGCGCCGCAGCAGGAACGGCCGCACCAGCGCGGCGAACCGGGATGTCGCCTCTGCGTCGCGGTACCTCTCCACCGGGACCGCTATCCGGCGGGTGAAGGACTCCAGTTGCCCGAGCAGCCCCGGCGTGGTCCAGTCCAGGATCGACCACAGCTCCGACAGCCGGTTCTCCACCGGCGTGCCGGTCAGCGCGATCCGGGCCGGCGCCGGCAGCGCGCGTAGTTCCCGGGCGGTGCGCGAGAGCGGGTTCTTGGCGTGCTGGGCTTCGTCGGCGGCCACCAGGCCCCAGCCGATCCCAGCCAGCTCTGCCGAGTCCCGCAGCACCACGCCGTAGGTCACCAGGACGATTTCGTCCGCGGCCACGTCGCGCAGATGCCGCCCGCCGCCGTGGTAGCGCCGGACCGGGACGTCCGGTGCGAACCGGCGCACCTCCCGCTCCCAGGTGCCCAGCAGCGAGGCCGGGCAGACCACCAGTGTCGGCCCGGCCTTCGCTGCCCGCCGGTGCAGGTGCAGGGCGATCACCTGGATCGTCTTGCCGAGTCCCATGTCGTCGGCCAGGCAGCCGCCGAGTCCCGCGTCACACATGGCTGCCAGCCAGGCCACTCCCCGCTGCTGGTATGGGCGGAGTGTCGCCTCCAGGCCGGGCGGCGGCGCCAGTTCAGGTGGTGCCGCCGCCATCCCGGCCACCTGGCCGGCGAAATCGGCGAACAGGCCGTCAGCGACGACGGTGACCGTCTCGCCATCGATCTCGGCGCTGCCCGCCAGCACGGCGCCCAGTGCCTCCATCGCGCGCATCCGGGTGCGCGGCGGCCGCCGCAGCTTCGCCAGCAGCACCGGGTCCAGGGTCACCCACCGGCCGCGCAGCCGGATCAGCGGCCGTTTCGCCTCCGCGAGTTCCGCGATCTCGTCGCCGTCCAGCGCTTCCCCGCCGAGGGTGAGCTGCCAGCGGAACTCCAGCAGCGCGTCCAAGCTGAGCCCGGCCTCAGTCAGCCGCTCCGGGGCCGGCGTGGGAACCGCCTGCAGCGTGAGCCCGTCGCCGAGGCTGGCGGGCCACAGCACCTCGATGCCGGCCCCGGCCAGTTCCTCGGCCGCCGGGCCGAGCAGGCTGGCCACCGCGTCATCGTCCAGTTCCAGCACTGCGGGGCTGGCCTGCTCCAGCAGCGGGGCCAGCGGCGGCCACACCGCTGCGCCGCGCCGCAGCGCCAGCAGCAGGTCGGTGTCCGCCTGCGCGCCGAACCGCGCCAGCACCCGCTCCGGCTGGTCCCACAGCGCGGCTGCGTCCACGATCAGGCTCGGGTCCGCGGTGCTTCGCAACTGCAGAACCATGCGGAACGCCGGTACCGCCTCGTCGGGCTCGCCCGTGCCGGGTCGTGCGGTGCCGGCGGCAGGACTTCCGGCGTCCTCGTCTTCCCACTCGCTGGCCAGCTGTGCTGGCGGCGGGATGGCCTCGATCCGAAGGCCCAGGCGTGCGCCTGCGGACAGGCCCTCGGTGGTATCGGCCAGCCACTCCGCCAGATCGGTGACCGGAGTTGGCCCGGCCCCGGCGAACGCCGGTGACCGCACTGTGCGAGGCGCTGCCGCACTGCGGACCAGTGTGTCCGCGATTGCATCCCAGAACGCGCGGATCAGGGATTCCGGCGAGCGCAGGCGCATCGGGCGCGAGCCCGGGACCGCGAGAGCATGCGCCGCGGCCGGGAACGCGGCGGCAAGCTCGGCCAGCCAGGCAAGATCGGCTGGGTCTAGCGGCCCGGCCCGCCAGGCGTCTGCGCCGCCCCCGGTGACGGTGGGCAGCAGACGTCCCCGCGCGACTAAACCGACCCCAGCGATCGCGGCCGCCGACCATACGCTGACAGACCGCCGCACCGGCGCATCAGGCCGGCTCGCCGCCCCCGGATTAACGGCTAGCAGCATGGGCAGGGCGTCAGCCACGGGGACCAGATCCGCCGAGACCAGCCGCTTGCGGATCCCGTACCGGCCGCCAGCAACGACAAGCTCCAGCTTGCCCGATCCGGAACCGGTACCCCAGAATGCGAACACGCCACGCCGGGGGATCACGTCCGGAACGAAAACCGCCTCGCCATCCAGCACAGCACACGCACGATACAGGTCAGGCCGGAGGGCTTCGAGCGGGATTGGCCTGATCCGTTGGCTGAGTGGCGGTTGAGCGGCTACGCGGCATGAGTGGTTCTGCACGTCAATGCCGGGGTGGATCTCCGCAGCGGTCGCCTGGGCTTCTCGTAGAGATCCGGTCTGACCAGGGTACGGCGCATCGACGAGCCGATGCGGGACATCGGGAGACGCCTCGAAGGTACGGTGGCAGCATCTCATGCCACCATGGCAGAGATCTTCGCGGTTGGCCCGACTCAGGAACTCGGGCCGGGATCTTGAGAGCCGCTCACCGCATACGGGGGTATGGGCACGGGCTCGAGGTGCCAGATGTCGCGGCAGTAGCCGCGGACTGTGCGGTCGGAGGAGAAGAAACCCGAGCGCGCCGTGTTCAGGATGGACATCTGGGTCCACCGGTCCTGGTCGGCCCAGGCCGGCCCGGCGGCCCGGTCGTGGCAGTCGATGTAGGGCCGGTAGTCAGCGAGGACCATGTACTCGTCCCAGTTGAGGAGGGATGAGATGAGCGGCTCGAAGGCCTCGCGGTTCCCGCCGGAGAAAGCACCTGAGCCGAGGGCATCGATAGCGGCCTTGAGCTCAGTGTCATCGCGGTAGCAGGTGGAGGGGGAATAGCCGCTCCGCCGGAGGGCGGTGGCCTGGTCGGCGGTGAGGCCGAAGAGGAAGAAGTTGCCCGGCTCCGACCCGGTCGCGGATCTCGATGTTGGCGCCGTCGAGCGTGCCGACGGTGACGGCCCCGTTGAGGGCGAGTTTCATGTTGCCGGTACCGGATGCCTCCTTGCCGGCGAGGGAGATCTGCTCGGAGATATCGCCGGCGGGCACCACGAGCTCACTGACCGAGACGTTGTAGTCGGGGAGAAAGACGACCTTGATCCGGCCGGCCACGTCGGGGTCGGCGTTGACCACGGCTGCGACCGAGTTGATCAGCTTGATGATGCGCTTGGCCTGCTGGTAGCTCGGCGCGGCCTTGGCGGCGAAGATGACCGTGCAGGGCGTGACCGCTGCGGCAGGATCGGCCTTGATCCGGTTGTACAAGGTGACAACGTGCAGCAGCTTGAGGAGCTGGCGCTTGTACTCGTGCAGCCGCTTGACCATCACGTCGAACAGTGAGCCGGGATCGATGGTGATGCCGGTGGCGGCCAGGGCGTGGGCGGCCAAGTCGAGCTTGTTCAGCCGCTTCACCTCGCGCCACTGCGCCCGGAACTCTTCATCGCCGGCGAAAGCCTCGAGCTCGGCTAGCCGATCCAGGTCAGTCAGCCACCGCTGGTCTCCCAGCCGGGCCGTGATCAGGCCGGACAGGCGCGGGTTAGCCAGGAGCAGGAACCGGCGGGGGCTGACGCCGTTGGTCTCGTTCCGGAACTTCCCCGGCCACAGCTCCGCGAAGTCCCGCAGCGTGGTCTGGGTGAGCAGCCGCGACTGCAGCTCAGCCACGCCGTTGACGGCGAAGCTGCCGACGGCCGCCAGGTTGGCCATCCGGACCCGGCGCTCGGGGCCCTCCTGGACCAGCGATATCCGGGCGATGCGCTCGCCGTCGTCCGGGTAGCGGGCGCGCACGTCATCGAGGAAGAACTGATTGATCGCGTAGATGATCTCCAGGTGGCGCGGCAGCAGCCGCTGGAACATCGGTCACCGGCCACGTCTCCAGGGCCTCGGGCAGCAGCGTATGGCAGGTGTAGGCGAAGCTGCGGCGGGTGATCGACCAGGCCTGCTCCCAGCTCACCCCATGCTCATCGACGAGGAGGCGCATCAGCTCGGGTATGGCCAGTACCGGATGGGTGTCGTTGAGCTGGATGACGACCTTGGCGGGAAAGGCGTCCCAGTCGCTGTTGCGGAACCGGAACCGGCGGATGATGTCCCGCAGCGAGCAGGAGACCAGGAAGTACTGCTGCTTGATCCGCAGTTCCTGGCCGGCTGGGGTGCTGTCATTGGGGTACAGCACCTTGGTGAGGTTCTCCGAGCGCATCCGCGCCTCGACGGCCTCCGCGTAGTGACCGGCGTTGAACAGGGCCAGGTCGAACGACTCATGATTGGCCCGGGCCTGCCACAGCCGGAGAATGTTGACCGTGTCGGTGCCGTAGCCGGGGACCAGCATATGGCTGGGCTCGCCGCGCACCGTCTCCCCCGGAACCCAGCGAGCCCGGAGCCCGCCCTGATCGTCATCCACCGGCTCGGTGTGGCCGTAGAAGCCGACGATCTGCCGGTCGTCGGGGGCGGGGAACTCCCACGGGTTGCCGTAGAAGGCCCACTCGTCGGGGTGCTCGACCTGGTAACCTTCCTCGAAGGCCTGCTTGAAGATCCCGAACTCGTACCGGATGCCATAACCCACCGCCGGCATGTCGAGCGTGGCCAGGGAGTCCAGCAGGCAGGCGGCCAGGCGGCCCAGGCCCCCGTTCCCCAGCCCCGGCTCCACGTCGAGAGCCTCAAGCTCCTCCACGGAGACACCGACGCTGGCAAGCCCCTGGCGGGCGAGGTCAGCGGTGCCGGTGTACATCACGTTCTGGCGGAGCTGGCGCCCCAGCATGTACTCCGCCGACAGGTAATAGACGAACTTCGGGTTGGTCGCATAGTTTGCCCGGGCCGTCCTCGCCCGGCGGTCCGCAAGCCGGTCACGGATGGTCACGGCCAAAGTCCAGTAGGCATCCTGCAAGCTCGCCGACTCGACCGTCGTCCCCCGCTCGTAACACAGGTTGTCAGCGAGGTCCTGTTCGAACTCGGCCAGCGTGGTACCCACCGATCGGGCTTGCGGTCCGCGTCTCATGGGCATGCGCTGAATCTAACCCTCAGCGCGCGACGACGACAGTCCCAAGCCTGGGAGGGTGAGCGGGAATTCCCGTCCGGTCTCAGCGGAGCCACCGTCAGAGCCCGCCGAGCGTTTCCGGGAGAGGGCCGCGTCCCGCCGCCGGTGTCGACCAGGGTCCCGGCAAAGTAGATGTAACGGTGGGTGATCGGCGGGGGTCCCGGGTCGGCCACGTTGCGTGACTGGCTTCCGGGGTGCTTTCCGGTCCCCGGCGGGGGCAGGGTAGCCGCTGTCTGGCTGCCGGGGGCTTGGCGCGCCGCATGGCTGCTCGCGGGGTCCGGGATGCCGGCGGGATGAAAGAGGAGAATCTGGCGGATTGCGGCGTGCCGTGCCGGTGGTGAGCAACGGAGCCCCGGTAGGACAGGGATTGCTAAGGTCTCCGTCCCTAAGGTGGCTCCGTTGCCCGTCCAGTCTGTCACTGCTGCTCAAGTGCTCGCATCTGATCCTCTGGCCGCCGGGGCGGCCGGCTCGCTGTGGCAGTGGCTGGGGCAGCTGCCGGACCCGCGGGACCGGCGGGGCGTGCGGTACACCCTGCCGTGCGTGATCGCGGTGGCGATGGCGGCGCGGCTGGCCGGGTGCGACTCGTTCACCGCGGCCGGGGAGTGGGCTGCGGGCCGCCCGCAGCGGGTGCTGAAGGCGCTGGGCTGCCCGCTGCACAAGCGGGCCAGGGTGTACGTCGCCCCGTCGGAGAAGACGATCCGGCGGCTCGCCGGCCGGGTAGACCATGACCTGGCCGATGACCTGCTGTGCGGGTGGGCGGCCGGGCTGGCCGCCGGGTGCGGGGTCCTGTCCGCGGCGCAGCTGCAGGAACGGCGCCGCGGCAAGGCCCGCAAGGCGAAGGCCAGGGCACGCAAGGCCGCCAGGCGGGAGCGGGCAGCGCGCGGCAGGTCAGGGAAGCAGGCCCGCAAAGCCGCCGGGCGGGAGCGGAAGGCCGCCGCCGCCGCGATCGCGGCCGGCACGGCAGCCGTCGCCGGCGGCCGCGCGAAACTCCCGGCCGGCTCCGCTTCCGGCCGCGTCCCGGTTCCCGCGGGGCACCCGGTGCTGCCCGCCGCAGCCTACGGCGACCCTCGCCACGTCCCCGCGCTGCGCGGCCTGGGCGCCGACGGCAAAGCGTCCCGCGGCGCCCAGGTCAAAGGCCAGGAAGCGCCTCAGCACCTGGGGTTCTTCTGGCACGGCACCCGGCTCAACGCCGCCCAGCGCGCCGTGGACAGGAAAACGAACGAGACCACCGTCATCGGCCCGGTCATCGACGGGATGGACCTGACCGGGGTGTGCCTGACCGTGGACGCGCTGCACTCCCTGGCCGGCCTGGGCAAGCGGGTGCTGGCCCGCGGCGGCCACGTCATCTTCGTGATCAAAGGGAACCAGCCCCGCACCTACCAGGCCCTCAACGACATCGCCTGGGAGCAAGTCCCCGTCACCGCGGCCACCTTCGAAGCTGACCGCGGCCGCGTCGAGACCCGCACCATCCAGGTCGCCGCCGCGCCCGCAGGCCTGAAGTACCCCGCCATGGAGCAAGCCGCCCTCATCGAGCGGTACACCACCTTCAAAGACAGCAAAGGCAAGGCCGTCACCCGCAGCGAGACCGTGCTGATCCTCACCACCGCCAGCCCGGAGCAGGCCCCGCCAGCGGACCTGCTCGCCCTCAACCGCGGGCACTGGGCCGCAACCGAGGCCACCCACTACATCAGGGACGCCGACCTGAAAGAGGACTCCTCCCGGGCGCGCGCACCAGGCGCAGCCCGCTTCATGGCCACTGCCGGTAACGCCACCCTCAACCTGCTCCGTATACACGGCGTCACCAACATCGCCGCCGAACGCCGCCGCCTCAACGGATCCGACCGCCAGATCCTCAGCCGAATGGGCCTCTCAACAGGCTAAATAACCTTGCCGGGACCCTGGGTGGTGTATGAGATGACCACCTCGCGATCGCTTCAATCGAGCACCAATGGCCTTGACTGTCACATCGTTCCCATTGGTTTCAGGATCGGCAGCTGATTTCTTGCGGGCGGCGAGAACTTCGAGGCCCATTTCGCGGCCCCGCGCAACCGCTCGACTTCGGCGTCCATCATCCGCTGCGCGAACCCCTTGATCATCTCCCGCGGCGGATCCGGGGACGCCGATGCGAGGGGGTGCGAGGGGTGCGAGGGGGTGCGAGGGGGTGCGCACTTCGAAGGATCACGAGGTGACCGCTTCAGTTTTCACGGCGACACGCTCGCCAGGACGAAACGGTCAGAACTGGGCAGGCGCCCCATACATCACTGGCGTGGCTGCGAACGGGGGGAGAAGGAGCTAGGGCATCTGGGCTGAGAGTCTTATCCTGGGGGCTCAGCCATGTGTTGGGTGTCTTGTCCTCCTCTGGGGTGATGCTGGTGCTTCACGAATTCTGGTTCCAGCGCCCACCGGGCGTCGCCACTAGCGGGTCAACCGCAGCCATGAGCTGGCAGGGCGGACCGGATATGTCGCCTAGTCCCCCCCTGGGCGGGAGCGATCGGACAGTCTTGGCCGGAATGCCTTCTGTTCGTTACTCACCCCGCCCACTGAGCTGTATCGCCGTGACCCCGCCGGTCTTACTCCCAACCGCTGGCGGCGGATCGAGACACGACAGTAAGCGGTGATGCGGCCGTGTTCATTGTGATGATTGCGACGGAATGTGCGCCGGTGGCGCAGGCGGGCGGGCTGGGAGAGGTCATCTTCGGGCTGAGCCGGGAGCTGGAGCTGCGGGGTCACGCCGTCGAGATAATCATCCCGAAATACGATTGCATGCGCTACGACCAGATCCTCGGGCTCTCGATTGCCTACGAGAACCTGCAGGTGCCCTGGTACAGCGGGTTCGTGCCTTGCACGGTGTGGTTCGGGTTCGTTCACGGCAGGAAGTGCTTCTTCATCGAACCGCACTCACCGGACCAGTTCTTCGACCGCGGCCACTTGTACGGCTCGCCCGACGATGTGACCAGGTTCGCGTTCTTGTCGAAGGCGGCCCTGGAGTTCATGTGGAAGACCAATAAACGGCCCGAGGTGATCCACTGTCACGACTGGCAGACGGCGATTGTGCCGGTGCTGCTCGACGAGGTCTACCGGCATATTGGCATGCACGATCAGCGAGTTTGCTATACCATCCACAATTTCGGGCATCAGGGTATCTGCGGCGAGCAGGTATTGCAGGCAGTGGGCCTCACTCGCCCAGCGTACTTTTTCGATTATGATCGGCTGCGCGATAACTTCAATCACGGCGCAGTCAACCTGATGAAAGGCGGAATCGTTTACTCGAACTTCATCACCACGGTGTCACCGCAACATGCCCAGGAGGCGATCCACGCCGATCAGGGGATGGGGCTGGGGCACACGCTCTACATCCACCGGGAGAAGTTCGGTGGTGTCCTCAACGGCATTGACTACAATGTCTGGAACCCGGAAATCGATATCCTGATCCCAGGGAACTACACTGGCGAGACCGTAGAGCGAAAGTACGTGAACAAAGATGCCCTGCGTGAGCGGCTACTGTTGCGGAAGGAGTACAAGCCGATCATCGCTTACATTGGCCGCGTTGACCGTCAGAAGGGTGTCCATCTTATCCATCACGCTATTTCCTATGCCCTGTCCCAGGGCGCGCAGTTCGTCTTGCTAGGTTCTTGCCCCGACCCGGCCGTCAATGCTGAATTCTGGCAGTTGAAGCACTACCTGAATGACAACCCTGACTGTCACCTGGAAATCGGGTTCGACGAAGGCCTGGCCCATCTGATCTACGCTGGTGCCGACATGCTGGTGATGCCCAGCCTGTTCGAGCCGTGCGGGCTGAGTCAGATGATGGCCCTGAAGTACGGCACCGTCCCCATCGTGCGGGCCGTCGGCGGCCTGGTGGACACGGTCTTCGATCGCGATTACTCAGCCCGTCCCCCGGGCGACCGGAACGGCTACGTGTTCCACCAGCTCGACAACCCGGCGCTGGAGTCCAGCCTACTGCGGGCCGTCGGGCTTTGGTACTCGTACCCGGGCGATTTCCGCCAGCTTATGCTCAATGGAATGCGCGCGGATAACTCCTGGACCCAGCCCGGTCAGCACTACGTGAACATCTACGACTATATCCGCCACAAATGAGAATCCGCACACAGGCAAGGGTAAAGGAGCCGGAGCTATGGGCGAGATCCCTGAGTACGTCAACGGCCTGCCCAATATCTGCGGATCTGAGCAGCGCATCGAGGAGGTAATCCAGGCCAGGGGCACTGATCCCGTCTTCCTGCCACCGGGGGCCACCGGCTTCGGCGACGCGCACAGTGGTTTTGCTATCGCCTTGCACATGCACCAGCCGCTCATCCCGGCAGGCGGGCCTGACCTGCGCACCGCTCCGATCATCAGCAACCTGCAGTGGATGATGGACAACCCCGGCATCGGCGACAACCACAACGCGCCGGTTTTCCTGGACTGCTACAAGCGGATGGGCGAGTTTGTCCCCCGGTTGCTCGACGAGGGGCTCGCGCCCCGGGTCATGCTCGAATACTCGGGCACCTTGCTGCACGGCCTGCGCCAGATGGGCGCCCACGACGTGCTTGACGCCCTGGCCGGCATCACGGCGGGCGCCCGCAGCCGGCAAGCGGTGGAGTGGCTGGGCTGCCCGTGGGGGCATGCCGTGGCGCCCTCCACGCCGGTCCAGGACTACCGGCTGCACGTGCGGGCCTGGCAACAGCATTTCGCCGCCCTGTTCGGCCTGGATGCCCTCGGCCGGGTCCGCGGCTTCTCCCCCGCGGAGATGGCCCTGCCCAACCACCCGGATGTCGCCTACGAGTTCGTAAAGACCCTCACTGACTGCGGCTACCAGTGGGTCCTGGTCCAGGAACACACGGTCGAGGAACCCGATGGGCGCGCGCTCCAGCAGCCGCACCTGCCTCATCGCCTGGTCTGCGCCAACTCCGCGGGCAGGGTCGCCAGCATCACCGCAGTGGTCAAGACCCAGGGCAGCGATACCAAGCTGGTCGCCCAGATGCAGCCCTACTACGAGGCCAAGGGCCTTTCACGCCGGGACCTGGGCGGCCGCAACGTGCCGCCGCTGGTTACCCAGATCGCCGACGGGGAAAACGGCGGGGTGATGATGAACGAATTCCCGCCCAAGTATTTTGACGCGGTCCGGGAGTGCTCGGGTACGCAGACCCCGGCCATGAACGTCACCGAGTACCTTGAACGGCTGCACTCGGCCGGCGTCGGCCCAGATGATCTGCCCGTGATCCAGCCCCACTTCCAGTCCAGGATCTGGGACCGGATGGCCCCCGGCGACGGGCCGGACCGGCTGGCCGAAGTGATCGGGCAGCTGCAAGGCGAGGATGGGCGCTTCAGCATGGAAGGCGGCAGCTGGACTAACAACATCTCCTGGGTACGCGGCTACGACCGGGTGCTCGCCCCGATGGACGAAGCCAGCTCGTTGTTCCACGAGCGGGTCCTGGCCAAATCCGTCCCGACCGACGATCCCCGCTACCGCAACGCGCTCTTCCACCTGCTCACTGCCGAGACCAGCTGCTACCGCTACTGGGGCGAGGGCATCTGGACCGACTACGGCGCCGAGCTGGCCCGGCGCACCATCGAGATCGTGTCCCACGACCTGTAACCGCCAAGGAGCCCCGATGGCCGACGTGGCCTTCGCCCTGGTCCTCAACTTGCATCAGCCCGCTTACAACCTTGAGGACCTCCTCGACCGGCGCGAGTGGGAGGCCAGGGAGATCCTGTGGGCCATGGACCGCATCCCCCGATCGCTGTGGGCCTACGACGATGTCGGCCGGGTGCAGCTGTCGCTTTCTGGCACCCTGCTCGAGACCTTGGCCAGTCCCGGCTTCCAGCGCCGGGTCTACGGCATCGTCAACTGCGGATCGTTGCTGTGGTATCTGCAGAACACCAAGATCATCCATATCCTGGGCACCGGCTACTACCATCCCGTCCTTCCCCTCATCCCCCGAGCCGACTGTGACGAGCAGCTCGAGCGCTGGCAGGGGATCGGAAAGCACCTTTTTGCACGAACCTGCTTTCCTGGGTTCTGGCCCCCGGAGATGGGCTTTTGCATGGAGCTCATCCCCACCCTCAAACGCCAGGGCTACCGCTACGTGCTCGTCAACAGTGAGCACGTCGAAGCGATCACCCCCATGAGCTGGGAAGAACTCCGCTACCGCCCGCACATCGCACGGTTCGGGGACGAAGAAATCATCGTCGTGGTACGCGACCGTGAACTCTCCAACGCCCAGGAGGCAGGGATGGAGGCTGGCTGGTTCATTCACGAAGTGTCCCAACGGACCAGGCACTGCAACTTCCTGCCCCTTGTGACCACCTGCACCGATGGAGAGAACGGCGGCTGGTTCCGCAACACCTCGCCAGAAGCCAACTTCTGGCACTCGTTCTACCAGAACCTGCTGCAGCGGGCACGAGACAACCAAAGCGACGGCATCCACCCTTGGTTCATCGACGACTACCTCGACCGCCACGGCACCCACGGCGAGGTAACCGTGCGCCCGGGCGCGTGGAACACCGGCTCGCACGACGGCTCCGGCTTTACTCAATGGATCGGCTCGGCGGCCCAGCAAGAGGCCTTGACCCGCCTGGACGAGATCAGCCAGGCCATCTATGCCGCACGCCGCAACGCCACTGGCATCTCCGTTCGCGACCCCGGCGTGTACTGGCTGCTCGAGGAAGCCCACTGGCGCGTCCTGCGGGCCGAGACCAGCTGCAACTTCTTCTGGGGCGAAGCCTGGCTGCATCGCTGCCACGACGACCTCGACCGGGCCACCCACTTCCTGGACCAGGCGGGATCACGTTTGATGTGATCCACCCCGTCCTTAGCCATAACCAGCAGCCGATCGTTCACCTGGCCCCCGCCGGGTGAACGATCGCCTGGTCACCCGGCCCCGCCGGGTGAACGATCGCCTGGCTCATGAGCGCATGTCACCAC
The DNA here is from genome assembly GCA_963829725.1 of uncultured Actinomycetes bacterium. GTDB lineage: Bacteria > Actinomycetota > Actinomycetes > Streptosporangiales > Streptosporangiaceae > RYN-230. The sequence goes on from CAWHJW010000016.1 coordinate 27,451, forward strand.
GCGGCGGGAGGAGCAGCCAGCCGCCGCGCAGGATATGGTGCACCCCACGCACGAGTAGCTCCTCGTCCGCAGGGCGCGCTGACCCGATGGAAGAGCAGCCCGGCAATAGTCGGCGTTGCTGGCACTGATAGCGCTCCACGGAAGGTGATGGCGGTGCCGGCGATTAGCATGCGGAATCTTGATGACCTGGTGAAGGAGCGACTGCGGCTGCGGCGGGCACCGGCCGTGGTGGCGGCAGCCCCCAGCCCCGGGCGGTGTCCCGGCATCCAGCGCCCGGGTGATCATGCGCTGGGCCAGTTCCGGTTTGGCCGCGAGTTCCGTGCCCTCGGCGATGCCCGCGCCGGCCCGGGTCGCTGACCCAGGACTCTGGCAGGTAGGCTCCATGTCGCGGCACCGCCAGGTGGGTCGTTCCGCACTTTTTCTGCGGACCATGGCCTCGTCACTGCAACTGAACGGATACCTTCGCTGCCATGAAGGCGCTGGTGCTGTCAGGAGGGGCGGGAACGCGGCTGCGACCGATCACGCATACGTCGGCTAAGCAACTACTTCCGGTTGCGAATAAACCGGTGCTCTTTTACGGCCTGGAGGCCATCCGCGATGCGGGTATCGTCGATGTCGGCGTGGTCGTGGGTGATACGGAGCCTGCTATCCGGGAGGCCGTGGGGGACGGCTCATCCCTAGGGCTGGAGGTTACCTATATCCGGCAAGAGGCCCCGCTGGGCCTGGCCCATGCGGTGCTGGTCGCCCGTGATTTCCTGGGTGATGACGATTTCATCATGTACCTGGGTGACAATTTTATTGTCGGCGGGATCTCCCACCTGGCTGATGAGTTCCGGGCGGGCCGCCCTGATGCGCAGATCATGCTGACTCGTGTGCCCGATCCCCGCGAGTTCGGGGTGGCTGAGCTGGATTCCTCCGGCCGGGTGATCGGCCTGGAGGAGAAGCCCGACCGGCCGAAGAGTGACTTGGCGCTGGTCGGCGTCTACATGTTCACCCCGTGCGTGCATGAGGCAGTGCGGGACCTGAAGCCGTCCCGGCGCGGCGAGCTGGAGATAACCGAGGCCATCCAGCGGCTGATCGATGATGGCCGTAAGGTGGAGTTGACGATTATCTCCGGGTACTGGAAGGACACCGGGAACGTCGCGGACATGCTCGAAGTCAACCGGCTGGTGCTGGAGACGGCCGAGCCGGCGCAGCAGGGTGTGGTACATCCGGGCTGCGAGCTGATCGGCCGGGTCATCATCAGCGATGGCGCGGAGGTCAGCGGCTCGCGGATCGTCGGGCCAGCCATCATCGGGGCGGGAACCCAGGTAAGGGATTCTTACATCGGGCCGTTTACCTCGATTGCTGAGAACTGCGCGATCGTTGACAGCGAGATCGAGTACTCCATCGTGCTGGCCGGCACATCGATCCGGGGGGTGCGGCGGATCGAGGCGTCGATCATCGGGCGCAACGTGGAGGTGACTCCCGCGCCCCGGGTGCCCAAGGCCCACCGGCTCGTGCTCGGCGATCACAGCAAGGTGCAGATCAGCTCATGAGGATCCTGGTCACCGGCGGGGCCGGGTTCATTGGCTCCCATTACGCGCGTACCTTGCTGGACGGCGGGTACCGCGGGTTCGAGCAGGCCCAGGTCACCGTGCTGGACAAGCTCACCTACGCGGGCAACCTGGCCAATCTGGACCCGGTGGCGGCCAGCCCGCGGCTGAGATTCGTCCGGGGCGACATCTGCGATGCCGCCCTGCTGGGCCGGCTGCTACCCGGCCACGATGCCGTGGTCAATTTCGCGGCCGAGACCCATGTGGACCGGTCGATCGCTGGCCCGTCCAGCTTCGTGGCCGCGAACACGGTGGGTGTGCAGGTGCTGCTGCAGGCCTGCCTGGACGCCGGCGTCGGCCGCGTGGTGCAGGTCTCCACCGACGAGGTGTACGGCAGCATCGAGACGGGATCGTGGGCGGAGGACGCGCCGCTCGCGCCCAACTCCCCGTACTCCGCCGCCAAGGCGGGCGGTGACCTGATGGCACGGGCCTACGCCCGCACCCATGGCCTCAACGTGAGCATCACCCGCTGCTGCAACAACTACGGCCCCTACCAGTTCCCCGAGAAAGTCATCCCGCTGTTCATCACCAACCTGCTCGATGGCGTGAGCGTCCCGCTGTACGGCGACGGCCAGAACGTCCGGGGCTGGATCCACGTGGCTGACCATTGCCGGGGCATCCAGCTCGTTCTCGAGCAGGGAGGGCCCGGGGGCGTCTACCACATCAGCGGGGACGCAGAACTCAGCAACAACCAGCTGACCGAGCTACTGCTCGACGCCTGTGGCCAGGGGTGGGACATGGTTGACCATGTCACGGACCGGAAAGGCCATGACCGGCGTTACTCGCTCGATGACTCGCTGCTCCGCGGCCTGGGATACGCCCCCCGGGTCCCGCTCAGCCAGGGACTGGCGGATACGGTCCGCTGGTACCGGGAGAACCTTGCCTGGTGGGAGCCGATCAAGAAAGCGCGCCCGGCCACATGAGCAGGTGGCTCGTCACCGGGGCGGCCGGGATGCTGGGCCAGGATGTGATGGCCGCTCTGCAGAACGCGGGCCAGGATGCTGTCGGCCTTTCCCGGCCGGACATTGACATCGCCGTCCGTGCCCACGTGCGGGCCGCCATCGGCGACCACCGGCCGGACATCGTCATCAATTGCGCGGCGTGGACCGCGGTCGACGACGCCGAGAGCCATGAGGGCGAAGCCCTCCAGGTGAACGGCCGCGGAGCGGAAAACGTGGCCATCGCGTGCGCGGAGAACGGCGCCCGCCTGATGCACATATCGACCGATTACGTGTTCCCCGGCGACGCCCGGGAGCCCTACGCCGAAGACGCGAGCGCCGGGCCCCAGACCGCCTACGGCCGGACCAAGCTGGCCGGTGAGCGGGCCGTGCGCGGCACGCTCCCGCTGACGGGTTGCGTGATCCGGACCGCCTGGCTGTACGGCGCCGGCGGCCCGAACTTCGCCAGCACTATGCTCCGGCTGGAGCGCGAGCACGCCACCGTCGACGTCGTGGCTGACCAGTGGGGTCAGCCAACCTGGAGCGCCGACGTGGCCAGGCAGGTCATCACGCTGGCGCAAGCCCGGCCCGACGGCGGGATCTACCACGCCACCAGCTCCGGGCAGACCACCTGGCACGGGTTCGCCCGCGAAATATTCCGGCTCCTCGGCGCAGACCCCGACCGGGTCCACGCCACGACCAGTGAGAAGTTCCCGCGGCCAGCCCGCCGCCCCCGCTACAGCGTGCTCGGCCATAATGCCTGGAAGCCGGTCGGTATCGAGCCGCTCGATGACTGGCGCCTGGCACTGATACGCGCTTTCCCGAGCCTGACTGGTGATAACTGTGCCGAGGAGGAATAACAATTGATGAAGTCGCTGGGCATCGATGGATCCTGGCTCTTTGATCCCGATATCAAGAAGGATGACCGGGGATATTTTCTGGAATGGTACCGGGCCGCCGAATTCAACGACGCCCTGGGCTACAACATGGATGTTGCCCAGGCGAACTGCTCGGTGTCGCGGCGCGGCGCGATCAGGGGCATTCATTTCGCCTCCGTGCCGCCCGGGCAGGCGAAGTACATCACCTGCGTGGCCGGGGCGGTACTCGATGTGACGGTTGATCTCAGGGTTGGCTCGCCTACCTTCGGACAGTGGGTATCGGTGCAGTTGGATGAGGAACAGCGGCTCGCTGTCTTCCTTCAGGAGGGACTCGGGCACGGCTTCATGGCGCTGAGCGAGCACGCCACGGTGATGTATCTGTGTTCCACCCCGTACACGCCCAGTATTGAACATGGCGTTCATCCACTCGACCCTGACCTGCGTATTGACTGGCCGGCCGATGCGGACATGATCTTGTCCGGGAAGGATGCCGCAGCCCAGACCCTGGCCGAAGTCCGGAACTCTGGCTTGCTCCCGGACTATGCCGCCTGCCTGGACTACGCGGGCAAGCTGCGGGGCATGAGCTAAGCGGCCCGCGCTCTCGGCCCAGGGCGGCTACTTCCCTCACGCCGACCAGCGTGCCCGGCGCGGCGAACACCGCCTGCGCGTTCGCGGGATCGCCGGCGACTGCCTTCCGGGTGCCGGGGATGAGCGAGGTGAGCGGCACCCAGGCCGCCCCAGCAAGACCGGCACGCCGGGCGGATGGCGTACCCGAGGCTATATGCGTCGGCCAGGTCCCGGGCCCGCGCCTCGGCCGGGCCGGCATCGTAGAGCGCGACCGGGTTCAGTGCCTCGACCAGGTCCCCGGCGTGCATGTCGATCAGCGCATCGGAACCCTTGACGACCTTCGTGAAGGTGTCATAAGCAAGCCGCCCGGCGAGGCTGCCCGACGGGGTTCCCGGGAAGCAGCGGTTGAGGTTCTTGCCGTCATCGGGGGACCATGAACGGGCTCCGGGCCCGGAACGCAGCCAGGTTTAGCACCGGTATGGCCACGACCCGGCCGCGAAGTTCCCGGGCGGCCAGGTGGCGGGCCCAGATGCGGAGCGCTGCCATCGGGGCGTATTCGCAGCCGTGCATGTGGGCGCTCACCAGCGCAGTCAGTTGCGGTCCGTCTCCGTTACCGATGATGTCCAGCGCTGGGATGTCCAGCCCGGCCAAGGCGAGGCGGCGGCGGGTCAGCGTCGGTAGCGTTGGTCACTCCTTGATTGTGGCCGGTGCACCGTCTCAGGCAAGGACCGGCGGTGCGCGTCTCCCTTGGCGATCAGCCCGTCGATCGGTGTGCAGCGGACACTTAGCTTGGGTATGCCGATCGAGGCCGACGGTTGCTACGACGAGGTGGTGGCGGATCATGGATCGTGCCCGGCCAGGCGGTGAGGCTCCCGGCGAATCCGGCACGGCGGAGCCGGGGACCGACCAGGGGGTGCTTGGGCCCATTCATGCCCTCTTCCAGCGACGCGTCGCAGGTGACGATGCGCTGCTCAAGCTCGCTGGCCTCCGCTTCGCCCAGCTGGGCCTGGCCGCCGAGGTGTACGCAGACACGCCGGACGAGCTTGAGCACGTTCTGCAGTTCGTTCCGCCTCATCCGTACCTGCCTGTCGTCCACCTGAACCGCAGCGTCAATGTCCTGCATGACCGGAGCCGTGCCGTGGCCGCGGAATTCGCCGACCGTTTCGCGGGCCGCGTGGCCGGCCTGGTCGTCCATGACAAACGTGAGATGGGAGCGCAGACAGGCCGCCTGATCACCGTGATGCGCGAGCTCAATTCGCTCCTTTGCGAGCGGCCGGACGGTCCCGTCGTCTTTCTCGAGTACGCTGCCGGCCTGGAGCTGGCCTGGTTCGTCGAAGTGGCGGAGCAGCTCCAAGACGCTGAGCGAGTCAGTTGCTGTATTGACGTCGGCCACATCGGCATAAGACAAGCGTCTGCCAGGTTCGCACTCCGCCACCCTGGGCTGAGCCTCAGAGACCTTACCCCCGGGGACAGCCGATTGCCCGATCTTGTGGCGGACGTTCAGGACGCGGTGGGCGACGCTTTGCGAGACCTGCTGGACGTCATACGCTCGATCGGCCGCCTCGGCAAGCAGGTGCACTTCCACCTGCACGATGGGCATCCCCTCATCCCGGGTCTTGCGGATCACTTCAGCTTCTTGATGCGATTGCCAATCCCCTTCAATTACCGGGGCCGCCAATCACTGAGCACGATGTATGGGCCAAGTGGTCTAGGTTCCATCGTGTCCACAGCCATTGAGGCGTGTCATCCTCAGGGAGTATCGTTCACCCTGGAGATCCACCAGGTCGAAGGCCGGCTGCCACTGGCCGACGCCGTGCCGCTGTTTCCTCACTGGCGGGACATCACCAATGCCGAGCGGATGAATTACTGGCTCTCGGTGCTGGGTGAAAATGCCATGCTCGTGTCTCAGCGCATGGCTGAGCTATCCGGATCTACCGAACGGCCGCCAGCCTGATCCGGCGGCCCGGGCTGGCCCGGGGCGGGGATACGGAAGATGTGGATCGACTGATCCTTCGCCCGGCAGCGGCGGTCCTGTTCTGGCTTGGCCTTGTCCGAGACGATTACCACCTGGTCCGGTGTCATCCATGACACTCCCTCGGCCGTCCCGTAGAGGATGCCGCCATCGGCATCTCTCGGGAGCGCGTAGCTCGTGCCGGCACCTTGGACCTGCCAGCCGGATGGCGCAAGGTTGCCAACCCACAGCGCCGATGAGACCTGAGATACAACCGCGATCCTGTCGCCGTTCACTGCGACGCCGCTGTAGTCCACGAACAGGACCGTTTCCGGCAGCCGGATCTTGGTGACGCGGTCCCAGTGGTGGCGCCCGCGCTGGAATACGTGAATCCGCCCGCCTCCGGGGACGCGGCCTGCTGCCCCTCCTTGGCACCTGTTGCCCTCGCATAGCCCAAGCAGGTACGTCTGCCCCTGACGGTGCACGCAGGTTAGGCCCTCCAGTCCCTTGTTGGGGCGGTCGAGCGGGAAGTCGAGCCAGGCCGTGCCGATATAGCCGAAGTTGATGTCATATTCCTGCACCGCGGCCATGAACTTCGCGCGGCCGCGGGGCAGCGATTCGATCAAGACGTAGAAGCGCCCGTCCCGCGAGTCGTACGCGATGTCTTCGAAACCCCGGCGGTGGCCCCTGTCCTGTTCAATCACGTGATTGGCTACGGCGGCTGAGCGCAGTTCGGCGCCGACACACGCGATGTGCGGGATGTTGTCGAAGATGATGTAAAACAGTCCGTCCTTGGCCAGCACGCCGCTGGCTTCCAGCCTCGGATCCAGCCTGCCTCCTAGGATGTCGAAGACTTTCGCTTCCCTGACCAGCTCAAGCTGCATTGCTGCTTGTGTCGCTACCACGGTCTGGCCCCCTGGCTCTGCCCGGTCACGCCTGCCGCGGCACCGGTTCCACGATGGTTGGGAAGCTGGCTGTATCGGTGGCGCGCGGGGTACCCTTCCGCAGCTGCTCCAGTTGCTGGCATGCGCTGTCGCGCCGCATACGGACGTAATGGATGATGCCCTCGGCCTTTTCCTGGCCGTGCCGGAGCTCGTTCTGCTTGCAGCCGCTGAGGTAGACCTCGTCGTTGGTGAACTGGCGGCCGGTGAACGGCGGGCCGTAGGGCGTGGTGGATTCGAGGTAGGCGGCCTGATGTACGCGGCCCCACAGCCCGTCGTCGGAGTCGGGTGCGATCTTCTCGCCGAACGCGTCCGGGTTGAACAGGGTGTCGAGGAGGAATTCCAGATAGTCCAGGTAATATTGGCGGTAATCCCTGTTGCGCAGCAGGTTCTGCACCAGCGGTATGCGTGACCTTCCGTGATCCCGCCAGTAGTGCCCAGTGTTGCTGGGCCAGTCGAGAATGTCGGTGTACTGCCACTTCGTGCCGAAGTAATCGATGCCCAGGCAGTTGTCGTAATCCCATGGTATGAACGTGAAATAAGGCGCGTGCATGAAGTCGTCTGCGGCGCCCAGCCGCCCAGAGTTATAGAGGTAGTAGTTCGACGGGGTCGCGTAGTAGTTGTCCCAGCTGCCGAGCAGCAGGTTCACGCCCGCCCACCGGAGGAAAGCTCGCGCATTCATGATCCCGTCGACCGACTCGCGGAACGCATCGGTGCCGAAGCGCCCGTCCCCGCCAGGAAGCCCGGTGCCGTTGATCGTCCTGATGAGCGTGGCCAGGTCATCGTAGCTGCTGGCCTCGCGGTCGTCTTCGTTGGTCTTGAGCCGGTAGGTGCGGGCATTGTCGTTACTCCGGAAGTACTGCCGCCCGCTGTCGTCGCCGCCCGGGCCAACCCGGTGTTCCAGGGTTGCGCACCCGACGTCCCCGCAATAAGCCTTGTAGAGGTTGCCTCGGTCATTGTCACCGAAGTGATCCTTCAGGAACCTCTTGTCCACCTGCTCGATGACGGAGAACAACCCGTAGTACGAGGCGTCGAACCCGAGCTTGCCGTATGTGTGGCGCGCCGCCGGCACGCCCGCGTCCCGGAACAGCCGCCAGGCCAGTGCCTCCCGCATCTGCGAAGGATCGTTGTACATCGACTTGAGATTCACGCACGTCATCCCGGCAAGGCGGTTTCCGCCGTGCTCGCCGTGCCCGAGGTTTATCTTCCATGATCTCTTCGGGGCGTGCAGGGTACGGTTGCCGCTGTTCACGAGCGAGAAATCCGGCGTGATGAGTGCGTGGCCGTCGGCGCCCGGGCCGGCGATGTGCCGTGCGTCGGCTGGGTCGGTACGCCATACATCTAGCCGTGCGCCGTGCGGCGCGCTCGCATGCCGCATTAGCACACCGGGCTGCTGTGGGAAGCCCGCGATGTGGAACATGTACATCTCGGCAGCAAAAAACTCGTCCTTAGCCTGCGCTGCCTCGCTCGTCGTAGCCATGCGTCTCCCTGGATGGCCCGCTGACCGTCACAGGCAACGGGCACTCGCCCGTATCCGCCAATCCCTATCCAATAAGAGACGGACGCTGTCGTTCTGATACCTCATCTGGGCCGGCTCCCACTGTTGGCGTCACTCCATCCGGTCGAGGACCTGCCGTACCGGGTCCATTGAGGTGTGCGGGTGCACGAAGGCGAACCTGCCGACGGTCTCGCCCTCCCACGCCGATGGCGACTCTCTGTTGACAGAACCCAGCCGCAGTCCCAGGTTTCGCAGCCAGCGGAGAGCCGGGGAGAACCGGCCAGTGATGTCATACACCGGGATCACTGTACTTCGCTGCTGCACCAGTTCTCACTCAAGCGTCAACGCATGACATCCAGGCCACCTCATCCTATGGTTCGCCGGGCCCCCTCGTGATGACGGCCGGGCATCCATGCTTACGTCAGCTCGGGTCGCTGCCTGCAGCTTCCAATACTGATAGCCGTCTCCCTGGGCGCAGGATTCAAAATAGAGGTAGACATCAGTCGTCGAGTAGGTCAGGCACTTCCCGCCGGACTCGCTTACCGCCTTGAAGTAACCGGACAGCGAGGTGATCTGCAGGGCGAATCTCTGATCGCTACTCCCTTGCGCGCACAGGTCATCCCCGCGTCCCCATACGCCATCAAGTGCCTCCCTGGGCAACTCGCGGCCATATCGTCAGAATCCTGACATCTGGCACCAGGAGCGCCAGGGTGCACAGCGGCCCGGTAAGGAAACACTGGCTTCCTAGCCGCATCGCGGAAGTCGGCCCCCGCCGCGGGGGCTACCTGATGCTTACCAAGAACTGGGTGGCGGGAGTTGCGACGAGCCATGGGCTGACCTGCATGGTGGCCTGGACGGTTACCAGCGGAGGACGGACCGGGAACCCTGCCACGCTCATCCGGGCATTCCCCGGGGAGTCAGAGAGGCCCAAAGGGTAGGCACCCGTCCCGAACGCGAGAAGAGGTGAGACCGCTGGGCACGGATATAGCGGACAGCAAACGCGATCATGAACCTGATCGGGGCATCGACGCGCACATCAAGCCGTTCTCCGGCAGCACGCCGACTGGCCCCCTGATGACCCTGCAGATCAAGTCGGGCTCTGGAGCCAGTCGAGGCTGATCAGGTCACCATGGCATTGAGCAGATTGCGGGCGGCCGCCTCGAGGTGCTTCGCGTCGATGCCGGCCGCGGCCATCAGCTCCTCGCCGGTACCTGAACCTGGCATCTCCCGGACCGCCAGGTGGGTGACCCGCAATGTCTGCGGCCCGGCGACTAGCAGGGCTTCGGTCACTGCGGAGCCGAGGCCCCCCTCGGGATGGTGGTCTTCGGCCACGACCAGGCAGCCATTCGTGACGGCCACGACAGCAAGCAGCGTCTCGGTATCGATGGGCTTGACCGAGTAGTCCGCATGTAGCTGATTCCCGGCTGGTCGGCCATCTCGCGCACGAGAGCTGCGGTGCTCGTGCCGTGGCTCGGGTAAAGGACCGTTGACCCGTGCACGGCACGCATCATGGCCAGGTCTTCCAGGGCCATCTGCGAGGGCCCGTCGGCGCCGATCTCGACGCCCGCGTGGGAACCGGACAGCCGGATGCTCGCCTGAGAGATGGCGGCCATGCGGATGAAGTCGTAGGCGCGGGGTTAAGAAGGCCGCGAAGGTAGAGGCGAACGGGACGTAGTGCCGGACGCCGAGCCCGACCGCCGCGCCAGCTGAGGTCGGCGTGACCTGGATGACCCCGCTGGTCCTAACCACGTCCGACCAGAACACGGCCGAGGTGCGCGAGATACTGGCGGCGGGCGGATCTGCCGAGGAGATCGCCGGATTCACCGTCGGCCAACCGCACGAGATTCCCGGCCTTGTCGCAGGTCGCATCGAGGTCGGCGCGGGCGAAGTGATCTTCAGCTTCGCCTTCGCCGACACCGCGGGAATCGCTGCTGTCGGCGAGGCGTCCGGACTGGGCCGGCGGTAGCGTCCTTCCCCGACGTCGGTGCGGCCGGGGAGGCATTCGCCCTCCTGCTGGTTGCGGCCGACTCCGCCGTCGTGTCGCAGGTGGCGGCACTGGAATCGAGTGCGTTGCCCATACGCATGCAGGGCTGCGGTGTAGCGGGCCATGTCACCGTCGGTGGAGTAGATCGCGCCAGCGCCGGCTTGCGCCAGCTCGCGGTCGGCGACCGCCTTGAGCCCCCGGGAGCCCAGCTGGTACCCGGTGGGCGGTGATGGTCTTGGTCACCGAGGCGATCCGGAATACGGTGTCCTGGTCCACCGGCGTGCCTGAGCTTATGTCGGCCACGCCGTGCCCCCCGGAACCACGCCAGGGACCCGTTGCGGATCACGCCGACAGCCAGGCCTGCGACCGGCCAGCGGTTGAGGACCTCGCCGACCGTGGCCTTCAGCGCCGGAAACCGGCCGTCCGGGCAGGCCGCGCTGGCGCCGTTTTGGCGACAGACTAGGTTCTATGGGAGTTGAGCGTCCACGCCGGGTTCAGGTGCAGTCATTTCCGTCCAACAGGCGTCTGGTCACCGCGGCGATGCGCGCCGGCAGGCGAATGGCACCGATGGTCGGGCTGGTCGACGTGGACGTGACCAAAGCGAACCTGCTCCTTGCCGCCCACGAGCCGCCCTCGTCCCTGACCGCCTTCGTCGTCGCCAGCGTCGCCCGTGCCGCGGCCGCTCACCCTGGCGTCCACGCCTACCGCAACTGGCGAGGGCAGCTGGTGACCCATCGCCACGTCGATGTCGCCACGATGGTCGAGATCCCGACGCCGCAAGGCCCATTCGGGCTTCCCCATGTCCTGCGCGACGCCGATGCCCGGGACGTGCCTGACCTGACTGCCGAGCTGCACCATGTCAAACGCGAGCCATCGGCCAGCGGTAGCGGCAGGTGGCTCGAACGAGCCGCACCAGTCGCTACCCGCATTCCGGGCGCGGTCCAGGCGATGTACGCCGTGATGGCACGGTCCGTCGCCGTCCGGCAGCGCGTCGGCACGGTCGGCGTCACCGCTGTGGGCATGTTCGCTGGCGGAGGAGGATTCGGCCTCACCCCCCCGACCATGATGACCCTGGAGGTGGTCGTCGGCGGAATGACCCAGCGGCCGCGAGTCATCAACGGCCAGGTCGAGATCCGGGACATCCTGGACCTCACCCTGCTCATCGACCACAACGTGGTCGACGGAGCGCCCGCCACCCGCTTCGGTGCCGAACTCCGGGAACTCATCGAAAGCGCCGCGGCGATCTCACCCGCGGATCTCCCCTCCTATGACCGATGAGTGCCCTGGTCCCCGTCCACGCCACGACATGCCTGGGGGACATTCCTTGCTGGTTGACAGCCTACTGCACGCCTTTGCGAGCCCCTGCGCGGTACACGCCATGCCGTCAGTGCCCGAAGTGTCTGCTACGTCCGTATAAGGTTGATTCGCTGAAAATGAATGACTGTATCTCCGAATCAACCGGCAAATCGGGATGAATGCTAATCCTTCAACCGAATCACAACCTACGACCACGTTTATCCGGACACATAATCCGGTGCGGCCGCATGGCCCGCATTTGTGGCTTACGTTGGCATGAACGCATGGGCCAGTTGTGGTCAAGATTTGAGCCGTGGGATAGTTGCGGGCCAACGCCCCCGGTGTAAAATCTGTAAATAGATTGCGCTGCCCGGATGACCCTCGGCCTTGCCGAGGGTGGGAGCGTGGTCCGGCATGAGGTAAATCTACGGGGGGAGTTCTCATGGCGGTAGAGAAGGCGATTGGGTCTTCGAGCCTGGTAGAGGTCGTGGACCGGATTCTGGACAAGGGCATCGTTATCGATGCGTGGGTGCGTGTGTCCCTGGTCGGTATCGAGCTCCTGGCCATCGAGGCCCGGATCGTGGTGGCGTCGGTGGAGACGTACCTGAAGTACGCCGAGGCAGTCGGCCTGACCGCCACGGCGGCAGAGGCGTAACGGCACCGTCCGCGCAGGGGTCCAGGGGAATAGGGAGCAAGATTAGGAACGGCCTGGCCAGGCCAGCGTTCCATCCACTGATCTTTGCTTCGTCCGGGTGAGTCCCGGGTATCCATATTCACTAGGCCCCCGCGCGGCGCAGAGTAGTTGGCTTCCTGCCGCGCCAGCGGGATTGCGCCGGCAGGGGATGCGTCAGCGGCGCGGGGAGTTCCGGGGCATCCATCGCTGGCCTTGGCCAGCAGGTGGCCAGCATCGCGCTTATCGGGGGGAGATTGACACATGGCGCTCCTAGAGGAAATGAAGCTTCTCGTGGGGGACCTTGAGGCGGCCGCGTCGATCCGTGTCGGGGCTGAGCAGGAACGGCAGGAAGTTGCCGCAGAGGATGCCCGTGAGCGTGCCGCGGCCGAGCATGAGCGACTGGACGTCGCGGCCGAGGACGCCCGTGAGCGTGCCGAAGGCGTGCGTGAGCGGCGGGTGATGGCCGCCGTGGAGACTCATGAGCGTGTGGCGGGCATAGCCAGTCGGCGGTTCGAGGTCGCGCAGACGCTGGGGGAGTTCCTCACCGAGCGCCTCTCGCGGACCGCCGAGGAGGCCCGTGAGCGTGCCGGGGCCGAGCGTGAGCGGGTGGAGGTCGCGGCGGAGGATGCCCGTCAGCGGATGGATGGCGACCGCGAGCGAGTGGAGGTCGCCGCGCACGAGGCGCGTGATCGGGTCGCGGAGATCCTCGGCCTCGGGGGGATCTGGCGCGATCACGTCACCGTGATGGGCAGCGCAGGGGGCAGGGCGTTCCGGCTTCCGGGACCTGCGGACGCCGGGCGCAAGCCTGCGGCGGCCAAGCCTGCGGCGGCCAAGCCTGCGGCGGCCAAGCCTGCGGCGGCCAAGCCTGCGGCGGCCAAGCCTGCGGCGGCCAAGCCTGCGGCGGCCAAGCCTGCGGCGCGCAAGCCTGCGGCGCACGCGGCGGCCGCCACCAGGGCCAAGCCCTCGAAGCCAATGCGCGCGGAGCCGAAGATTGCCGAGCAGGAGAACGCGGAGTCGAAGATGGCTTCTGCCATTCTTGGCTATCTGGCCGATCGTCCTGACGGAGCGAAGCTGGCGGAGTTGCAGGCCCGCTTCAGAGCGCCCCGGATGGTACTGGTGGGGGTTCTGAACGACATGATCGCGGATAAGAGGGTGCGTAAGGACAAGGGGCTGAGGCGCTACTTTACTACGGTCTAGCTGGGCGGTGCCTTTGTCTGAGGTGAGTAACGAGGCGCTGTCGCTATTCAATATGACCGGAATTGCGCTCGTGCACACCCGCTCCTGGTTCGCTGTCGCCCCGCATCTGGCGGTGTTGCAGGTTCTCTAGTTACTGAGTACCCGGAACGAGGTCTATGCAGTGGATGGTGCTGGTACTTCGGTGATCAAGGCGACTCCGCGGCCTGATTTTGTGGAGACTCCTTATGTCTCGGAGGTTAGTGAGCGGGCGCTGGGGTATGTGCAGGCGGGTTTTCCTGTGCATTTCCGTGGTCCGTCTGGGGTGGGGAAGACGACGCTGGCTTTGCATGTGGCGCACCGGCTTGGGCGGCCGGTGATGCTGATGGTGGGTGATGATGAGTTCGGGAGTTCCGATCTTGTCGGGTCGCAGGCGGGTTACCGGCGGCGGCGGGTGGTGGATAACTTCATCCAGTCGGTGCGGAAGACCGAGGATGATGTGGCGCCGCGGTGGGTGGATAACCGGCTGACGGTCGCCTGCCGTGAGGGGCTGACTCTGGTGTATGACGAGTTCACCAGGTCGCGGCCGGAGGCGAACAATGCGCTGCTGTCGGTGCTGGAGGAGGGGGTGCTGGTGCTTCCGGCGCGGCAGCGGGGCGGGACGGATTACCTGCGGGTGCATCCGGATTTCGTGGCGATTTTCACGAGTAACCCGGTCGAGTATGCCGGGGTGCATCAGGCACAGGATGCTCTTTTCGAGCGGATTGTGACGATCGACCTGGATTCCTTTGATGAGGGGAGTGAGGTGGCGATCGTGCGGGCCCGGTCGGGGTTGCCGGAGGCGGACGCGCTGAGCATCGTGCGGCTGGTGCACGCGTGCCGGGAGGCGCTGGGGGGCACTGACCGGCATACGGTGCGCAGTGCGATCGTGATCGCGCGTGTGGTGGCGCAGCAAGGGGCGCAGGCGCGGGCGGGGAATGTGGTGTTTGAGCAGGCTTGCCAGGATGTGCTGTCCAGTGAGGCGGGCCGGCGTGGCTGGGATGGGATGACGCCGGGTATGGTCCGGGCGCGGGTGCTGGAGCTGGTGCGTGAGCATGCGGGCGGTCCGGCGGGGCGGGGCCGGGTAGCCCGCGCGGCGCGGGCATGAGGCTGGCGGGGGTGCCGCGGACGGTCGCGGATGTCCGGACCGCGCGGAGCATGCCGGCGCGGTCCGGGCCGGGCGGTGAGCAGGACGCCTATGCCGTGCTGGGCCAGCTGGCCAGGGAGAGGCGCCGGCTGCTGCAAGAGCAGGAACTGTGGCAGCGCAAGCTCGAGCGGATCACCAGGCGGCTGGCCGAGATCGATGCGCAGGCCGGACGGCTCAGCCGGCTCGTGCCGCCGGCGCACGACGGGCCGGCCCCCCGTCCCCGCCGGCAGCGCTGGCAGGAGATCGAATTCCCGTACTGAACACACGCACACACGAGGAGAGGTGGGCTGGATGGCGCCGAGCGGAAAGCGTCCTACGGGCACTGAAGGCGAAGGTCTCGCGGGACTTCTCCGGGGACTGGGGGACGTTCTCAACCTGGCTGAACGCCTCGCGGAGCAGGGCGAGCGTGAAGTGAGCCACGAACAGGAGTTCTCCTCCCCAGGCGGAGCTCGGGGAGTCTACGGCTTCTCCGTGCGCATGGGGACGGGCGGTGCTCCGACCGTCGAGCGCTTCGGCAACGTGCGGGCGACGAGCGAAGGGCCGGTGGTGAGCGACACCCGCGAGCCCCTCGTCGATGTGTTCGACGAGGGCGCCGAGATCGTGGTCGTCGCGGAGGTGCCCGGAGTGCAGGAGAAGGACATCCACGTCGAGCTTGAGGGTGACGTGCTCGCGCTATCGGCGGTGGGGCCCAAGCGCAAGTACGAGAAGGAAGTCCTCCTCCCGGCACCGGTAGACCCGGCAGCGCACCGGCAGAGCTACCAGAACGGTTACCTGGAGTTGCGCTTCAACAAGACGAACGCAGAGGGTTGAGGCCGCGGCCATGGCTCGCGCTCCAGCAAGCAAGGAGGCGCCGTCGCTGACATTGCGCGTCGCGGAGGCTCTCCCGAAGGACGTCGGCCGCGGGGTGGCCCGCCTTGACCCGGATGAAATGGGCCGGCTCGGCGCGAGCATCGGTGACATCGTCACGGTCACGGGCCACCGCACGACCGCGCTCAAGGTCATGCCTGCTTACCCCGGCGAGCGGGGCAAAGAGATTGTCCAGATTGATGGGATCGCCCGCGAGAACGCGGGTGCGGGCCTCGACGAGCGCGTGCGGGTCGAGCCGGCGACGCTCCAGGATGCGCGGACGGTGGCCCTCGCGCCCATCGGCCAGTCGCGGCTGTCGCAGCAGGCGCGGGACGCCTCCTATGTCGGGCGCCTGGTCGACGGCCTCATCGTTCAGACGGGCGACCGCGTCCGGGTCAATCTCTTCGGCTCACGGGCGCAGGACTTCACGGTCACCAGTACGGCTCCTGGCGGCTTCGTCTTGATCCAGGCCGGCACACGCATCAAGATCGTCGGCGAAACGGAGGCCGAGCGCCGCGTCCTGAAGGTGTCGTATGAGGACGTGGGCGGCCTGGGCCGAACGGTCGCGCGCCTCCGCGAGATGATCGAGCTGCCGCTGCGGTTCCCCGAGGTGTTCGACCGGCTGGGAATCGATCCGCCGCGGGGGGTCCTGCTCTACGGGGCGCCCGGTTGCGGCAAGACCCTCATCGCCCGGGCAGTCGCGAATGAGACCGCGGCGCACTTCCTTCACGTCAATGGGCCTGAAGTGATCCACAAGTTCTACGGGGAGAGTGAGGCCCACCTGCGCCGGATCTTCGAAGAGGCCGAGGCGAAGGCACCCAGCATCGTCTTCCTCGACGAGATCGATGCCATCGCCCCTAAGCGAGCCGAAGTGCAGGGCGAGGTCGAGAAGCGTGTAGTCGCGCAGTTGCTAGCGCTGATGGACGGGCTGAAAACGCGCGGTCAGGTGATCGTGATCGGGGCCACGAACATCCAGCAGAACCTCGACCCGGCATTGCGCCGCCCCGGGCGCTTCGACCGCGAGATCGAGATTGGCATCCCGGACCGCAATGGCCGGCGCGAGATCCTCGATATCCATACGCGCGGCATGCCGCTGGCCGCCGACGTCGATCTTGACCACCTCGCGGGCGCGACCCACGGCTTTGTCGGGGCCGACCTTGAGGCGCTCGCGCGGGAAGCCGCCATGGCCGCCCTCCGAAGGCTCATTCCGAGTATCGACTTGGCGTCCGCGCAGATCCCCTACGAGCGGCTGATGGAGCTTGAGGTGACCATGGGCGACTTCCTCGACGCCCTCCGTGAGGTAGAGCCCTCCGCGATGCGCGAGGTGTTCACCGAGGTGGCCGACGTGGCGTGGGATGACGTCGGCGGCATGGAGGTGGCGAAGGACGCGCTGCGCGAGGCGGTCCAGTGGCCCCTCCTCTACGCTCCTATACTCGCCCGCGCGGGCGCCCAGCCAGCCAAGGGCATCCTGCTCACCGGCCCGCCAGGCAGCGGGAAGACCCTGCTGGCCAAGGCGGCGGCTTACGAGAGCGGCGTGAACTTCATCTCGGTCAAGGGCCCGGAGCTGCTCTCCAAGTGGGTCGGCGAATCGGAGAAGGGGGTTCGCGAGATCTTCAAGAAGGCGCGGCAAGCGGCGCCCTGCATCATCTTCCTCGATGAGATCGACGCCATGGCGCCCCGGCGCGGCAGCGGCGGCGGTGAGGGTCACGTGAGCGAGCGGGTGGTGAGCCAGCTTCTCACCGAGCTGGACGGGATCGAGGAACTGCGGGGCGTGGTCATCCTGGCGGCGACCAACCGGTCAGACATTCTCGATCCGGCCCTGCTCCGGCCCGGCCGCTTCGACGTCCAGATCGAGATACCGCTCCCTGACCCGTCCACCCGCCGGGCGATCCTCGGCGTGCAGACCCGTAACCGCCCGCTGGCCAGCGATGTCGACTTGGACGCCCTGACTGCGGAGACCGAGGGGTTCGTTGGCGCCGATCTCGCGGGCCTCTGCCGCGAGGCCACCATGGAGGCGGCGCGGAGGTTCATCGGGCGGGGCGACACCTCCGACCGTGCCCTGGCCAAACTCAAGATCACACGTACGGACATGCTGGTGGCGCTGGCGTCCCGGCGGAAGGCACGGGGCGATGGCTGAGACACAAACGTACGTCTACGGGGTCGCGCCCGCCGGGGCGCTCCGCGACCCGCTTCGCGCGCAGGGACTGCCTGATGGGCGGGCTCCGGTCACGGCGATCGCGGTTGGCGGGGCAGCAGCCATCGTCGGGCGCCACGCGGGCCCGCATCTGGGTGGCCTCCCACAGCCTGAGTTGTTCCGCCGCCTGACCATCCACCAGCGGGTGATCGAGGAGGTCATGGAGCGAGGCGATGTCCTGCCCGCGCGCTTTGGCACGGTTCTCGCCTCGGACGACGAGGTCCGCTCGTTCTTGACCCGCTGGGGCGCGCTGGTCCGTGACTCCCTGGTGCGTTTCTCCGGCCTCATCGAGGTGGAGACAGCGGCCACGTGGGATCTGGAGCGGGCCCTCGCCCTGGCCGCACGCCATCCCGACGTCGTGGCCGCGAAGGAGAGCGCTGAGCAGGCGCCGCACGAAGAGCGTTTCGCCCGGCAGGTGATGGTCGGCCAGGCCGTCAAGCGGGCGCTCGACCAGCGGCGCGCGCAGTATCAGGAGAAGCTCCTGCGGGAGGTCGGCACCCTGGCCAGGGGCATCCAGCCGAACCCGGTGCTGACCGACGAACTGGTATTCAACGTCGCGTTCCTTCTGGAGCGGCAGGCGCTCCCGGCCTTTGACGCTGCTGTCGAACGACTCGATGAAGCGCTGGCGGGGTGCCTCTCGCTCCGCCGCATCGGCCCGCTTCCCCCGTACAGCTTCGCCACGGTCAGCGTCACGCGGTTCGATGCGCGGCGGCTGGCGGCAGGCCGGGCACTGCTTGGCCTGCCGGGCGAGATTTCCGAGGAGGCGGTGCTGGCGAGCTACCGGCAGCTCGCCCGGCAGGCGCATCCCGATCAGAACCCGGACGATCCCAGCGCGGCAGAACGGTTCGCGGCGCTGGGCGCCGCGCGGGCAGACCTCCTCGCATACTGCCGCAGCCGCAGCCGTGCCGATGCAGTCGACGGCGAGCCGACCCTCATGGTCATGATCGAGCGGAATGGAGACAGCGCCCCCGCAGACGGCAGCGCCCGCCCCGAGGAAGGGCGTCATGACTGAGGAGTCATCAGCTGTCTACCTCTATGGCGTGATCCGCGACGGCGACGCGCTCGTGCTCGACGTGCCGCCGATCAACGGCGAGGCTCCGATCCGCGTCATTCCGCACCGCGGCCTGGGCGCCGTGGTGAGCGACGGCCCCCTGCCGCGGTATGAGCTGACCCGCAAGAACGTCCGCGGGCACCAGGCGGTTGTCGACAGCGTGATGCGGACAAACGACATCCTGCCGACCCGCCTGGGTACCGTGCTGCCGAGCCCGCGGTCGGTCGTCGAGGATGTGCTCGAGAAGCGGTGGGCTGAGCTGGGGCGACTGCTGGAGCACATTGCCGGCCGCGTTGAGCTGAGCGTGAAGGTGTCCTGGACGGATTTGCAGCGCGCCCTGCGCGAGGTCGTCGCTGATGATCGCAGCCTCCGGTCGTTGCGCGACAAGCTGGCCAGGCGTCCTGAGGCCGTGACGTACGAGGCACGACTCGAGCTCGGCGGCCGCACCGCGCGACTGCTGGAGGCTAAGCGCGCGCAGGAAGCGGATGAGCTGGAGAGCGCACTCGAGCAGCAGGCGGTCGGCGTCTCCCGTAGCGACCCGATCTCGGAGTCGATGGTGCTCAATGCGGCGTTCCTGGTGGAACGCAAGCAGGTGGACGCCTTCGAAGCCACGGTGCGCGACCTAGATCAGACCAGCGGTGGACGCCTGAGCTTCTTGCTCGCCGGGCCCCTGCCGCCGTACAGCTTCGTCGGACTCGACGGGCCGTGAACAAGCAGAAGCAGGCAAGTGAGGGGGCGAAGGATGGGATTTCTGACGAATCTGCTGCTCGGGCCGGTGGCGCTGCCAGTGCGCGGGATGAGCTTCGTCTTCCGGGAGATCCAGCACACGGTGGACCGTGAGCTGAACGATCCGGACGCTATCCGCCGGGAGATGCTGGAACTACAGCGCCGCCTCGACGCCGGCCTGATCGAAGAGACCGAATACGACCTGGCAGAGGCCGAGCTGCTGGCGCACCTCAATGCGATCGCCGAGCGGCACGCTGCTGGGAACGCAGGCGGTGCTGTTGCCTGAGGCGCCATGCGGACTGCCCGGACAGAACTCGGCGGCACCGGTCCGGCGGGAAGAAGCACATCGGAGGCCGGCCGGCAGGCGAACAGGATTAACGGATACAGGGGAGTAGAAGGATGCAATTGCTGAGAGTCACCGAGCGCGCTAAAGCGCAGCTCGCCGAGGCTACCAACCTGGTGCCGCTGCTCGTGTCGGGAGCGGACCGCGATGGTGGGGGGTGGCGCTTGAGGGTGGAGATGGTGGAACTCCAGCGGATCCCTGAGGCGCAGGACGTGATTGGCGCGTACGACGTCCGGCTGGACGACGAAGGCGAGCTCCTTGAGTGGCGGCGTACCGGCCTGCGGCGGCGGGACGATACGGAATGGAGCTCTGAGTGAGCCTGCTCCCCTCTCCGTCAGGCGGGGAGGGGAAGAGACATGGCGATTGAGCCGACCAGAGAGCGCACCGACGCGTTGGCTGATGTCATCGACGCCGTGCTCGACAAGGGGCTGGTGATCAACGCGGACATCACGGTCTCGCTGGCCGGGGTCGAGCTCCTTGGCATAAAGGTGCGGGCGGCGCTCGCCTCGTTCGAGACCGCCGCCAGGTACGGCCTGGAATTCCCGTCTGGCACGAACCTCGAGACTGCCGCCTGGCGCGAGGCCGCGCTCACCAAGGAGCGCTGCCCGGGCTGCGGCGAGAGGCTCACCGGGCGGGCTGAGTTGCTGGACTCCGGCTGCCTGGCCTGCGGCTGGCGGAGCCCCCAGGCACACAGCCTCGCCCCGGAGGCGCCAGGGCCTCTCGCGGTGCGGTGAGGAGAGCTACCGCAGATGGAGCCGCAGCGGGGGTCCCAGGCGACCCTGGAGGATCTGGTTGAGCGCGTCCTCGATAAGGGGATCGTGCTCAAGCTCGACCTCATCATCGGAGTCGCGGGCATTCCACTGATCGGGATCAGCCTCCAGGCAGCGATCGCCGCGATCGAGACGATGCTGGAGTACGGGATGATGGAGGCCTGGGACGCAGACTCGCGAGCGCAGGCGGTCGCTGCGGCGCAGCGGCGCGAGCTTGGCCTGGAGCCGGGTGAGCATCCAGTGCTCGACCTGTATGGGTCATACCATCACGAGCAGGGAATCCTCCGCGTCTGGCGGCCCGGCCGCCTCATCCTCACAGACCGGCGGCTGCTGCTCGTCCGCCCGGTGCCGCCGGAAGTCCTCTTCGAGACGAGCATCAGCGCGATCGCCGGCATCGGGCGCACCGTGGTCGAGAACGTAGGGCAAGGGCAGCGTGAGATCGTCTCGCTTGCGCTGGCGGACGGCACCGTGGCCGCGATCTACACGGCACAGCCAGCCCTCTTGGAGGAGCGCTTGCGAGAGAGGATCCAGCCCCTCGGCCAGGCGGTCACGGAAATACCTGCCGTCCACACCGAGCGGCTCGATGTGGGTGCTGTGGCTGAAGGCCAGCTGTGGCACCGCTGGGCGCCCGGGGACGGCCCGGTGATGTGGAAGTCCGGCTGGGCGGTGCTGACGCAGACCGAGCTCACCTGGCAGTCAGACTTGGCGCCCGGTGCGTTGCTGCGCGTGCCGCTCAATGAGATCCGCGGGCTGGCCATCGAGCGGCGCGAACTCGGGGTTCTCGGGCGGCGCGACGTGCTCGCCGTCACCTACATGGCCACCGGGCACCGCATCGAGACCCTGTTCGCGGGCCAGGGGATCGACCAGTGGTCGGCGGCGATCCGGCAGGCCGCGCTTGACCCCGGGAGGGACGGCGATGCTCGATCTTGAGGAGGGCAACCTGGGGCAGGGGCTGCTCGCACTGGTCGTCGCGCTACTCGAGGTAGTCAAAGATGCGCTGGTGCATGCGGCACTACGCCGGGTCGAGGGGGGCCGGCTGAGCGACGCGGAGGTCGAGCGGCTGGGTGACGCGCTGGCTGAACTCGAGGAGGCCGTTGCCCAGATCAAGTCCGAGCACGGGGTCGACGAGGCGGTACAGAGCGTCCGGGACGACCTCGACCAGGTGGTCAGCAAGCTCATCGATACCATGACCGGCCGGGAACAGTGGCCTGAGATGGAGCGCATCCATGCTCAGTGAGCATGAGGCCATGCTGCGGGCACAGGGCGCCATCAGCGTCAGCCCGCGTGGCAGCTGGCGCCTGGGCTGGCTGAGCCTCGGGCCATCGACGCTTATCTTCCAGCAGCCCGGCAGGCGCGGGGCCGTCCAGATCGATCTGGGGAGCATCACGCGACTGGACGTGGAGCGGCGGACGTTCGTCGTGTGCGCCAAGCGCGTCGTCCGGCTGACGTACCGGCCCTGTGGGGCAGCGCGTCCGCGCTCCTGCTGGCTGATCACGCGGCAGCTGAGCGACTGGGAAGCAGCGCTGAGCTGGCGGGTGGCGCGGCCCGGGGACGACGCGCCCGGCCGGGCACCGGCCCCTCCGGTGAGCCGTGAACTTGACACGGCGCTGGCCGGACTCGGTGAAACGGCCGGGCTCATCCTTGACTACCTCGCGCACCGCGGCTACGCGACGACTGGCGAACTGATGACGTTGATCGGCGCGGACACCGAGGATGCCCTGTTCCCCCATCTGCACGAGGGCTTCCGGCTCGTGGAGTCGGCCCTGGGCGGCCCGGCGATCCGGTACGAAGCCGTGTACTTCGACCGGCGGTCGCGAATGATCAGACAGCAGGCGTGGCGGGCCGGCCAGATACTGGCCGGTGCTTGGCTGGCATCCCGCGTTCCGGCAGATGTGCTCGTGGAGGGCGGCGAGCTGCTGGTCGTGACGAGCGTGCCGACGCGGGCCCGCGGCGCACTGCCCACCGCCAGTGTCGACCCGGGCGGCCGCGGACTCGTGGTGCGCGGCGCTGGCGGCCATAACCGCTGGTTCGCCCTGCCGGAGGAAGCCGTCGGCGAGGCGCAATGCGCCATCGGTGCCACTGGCACCCTCGTCATTCGCGTGCGGCGCAAGGCGGCGGGGACGATTCCCGCGCTGGCGGCCGCGGCCGGCAGAACGCGGCGGGACCTGGCAGCGCCCGTCCCGGCCGGCGACTTCACTCATAGCCGGCAACTCCAGGGGTGATCTGACGAAGTGCGTGCCGCCGCCCTTTACGTTTACTGCATTGTGCCGGCCACCGGCGCGATGCCCGCGCTCTCGTCGCCTGCCCTCGACGGGGGGACGGTTCACGCCGTCCGCCACCGCGGCCTTGCGGCGCTCGCGCATGTGTGCCCGGCGGTGCCCTACCAGGGAAACGAAGAACAGGTACGCGGCTGGATCGCCGCCCACAACGCGGTCGTCGAGGAGGCTTGGCAGTGTGCGGAAAGCGTCCTGCCCATGAGCTTCGATGTCATCGTCACCGGTGACGCGGACCGGAGCGCCGAAGCGAACCTCACCTGCTGGCTCGCGGAACACTACGCGGCACTCTGCGGCCGGCTTGCGTCCCTTCGGGGGCGCGCCGAGGTGGGGGTTCAGGTTCTATGGGATATCGAAAGCCTGAATATCTCACGGGTGACCGCGGCGCAGGAGCTTGCGATTCCCGCACGCGGGCGCGAGTACTTTGCCCGCCAGCAGCTCCGGCGGCGCTTCAAAGAAGAGATTGAACGCAAATCAGCGGCGGACTGCCGTCGCTACGTAACGAGTCTCACGGCGCTGGCTGACGATGTGCAGGTCAACAAACCACGGCCTGTTAAAGGGAGACAAATGGTACTTAATCTCTCGCTGCTTTCCGCCAGGACCGCGATATCGCGCCTGGGGGAGTACCTCGAAGAGGTGAGCCAGGAGCCGGGCGTTGAGGTGCGTTTCACCGGGCCGTGGCCTCCTTACAGCTTCGCAGGCGGGTTTGGTACCCTTGAGAATAATGACCAGAAGTAAGATGACCACGGGGCAGAGTTAGGAATACCAACGACAGGGGGGCGCATGCTGCCGATTCCGAGGAGCGACGACATGAAGGGGATGCGCCACGTGCGGGGGGTGATGTCAGTCCCCAGCCTTAATCTTCGCTGGCAGGGGCGGGTCGAGCGCTCGCGTGAAAGCACAAACATTGCTGCCGCACAGGCGATGCTGCAGGCACACCGCCGGAATCTTACTGCGCGCCGTCGAATCGAAGGTGGCTGGCATGGCTAAGGCACGCGCGGACACAGAAGTTCGCTGCGCATTCTGCCACGGGACGGGGCGTGATCGCTTCGGGATTCTCTCACCGCCTTCTGCCTGCCAGGTCTGCCTGGGGCGAGGCGTCGTGGACGTGCCCGAGCCGCGGGTGGGCTGCGCCTTCTGCAAGGGATCAGGCGTGCAGCCGCACACCCGGCTGACGTGCAGCAGTTGCGGCGGGAGAGGCTTCCAGACGGTCAGGGCACCCAAGGCGGTCTGCCCGCACTGTCATGGCGCGGGGGTGGATCCGGCGAGCGAGCGCCATATGTCCTGCTCAACGTGCCACGGGGCCGGCTGGGTGCACGACCCTGACGCCTGATCAGCTTCGTGCCGGACCACCCGCAGCACCGTGCGCCACGCGCAGCTTGCGCAATGAGAAATGAAGGGTGCCTTCGGTCAGCGCGGTGATCCGCTGCCTGCGGCTGGCCGGAGGACCGGAAATGCCAGGCATGACGCGGGGCCCGGCGGATAGGGAGGTTCTCCCTATCCGCCGGGCCCCAATGCGGGACGAGGCTGTTATGCCTCTGCCGCCGTGGCGGTCAGGCCGACTGCCTCGGCGTACTTCAGGTACGTCTCCACCGACGCCACCACGATCCGGGCCTCGATGGCCAGGAGCTCGATACCGACCAGGGACACACGCACCCACGCATCGATAACAATGCCCTTGTCCAGAATCCGGTCCACGACCTCTACCAGGCTCGAAGACCCAATCGCCTTCTCTACCGCCATCGGAACTCCCCCCGTCATTTTGCCTCGACCACGCCTGACCCCGAAAACACGGCGTCTTCTAGGCAGCGAAGTCTTTGGTGTCTATAACCGGATGAGCGGCCCGCAAACCACCATCTGGCCCAAGTCCGGCCTTAAGTGGCTTCCGCTTTCACACCTTTTGGGCCATAGGCGCGGCCCGGTGCCACTGGCGGGGAATCGACCCTGATGTGGAAAACAAGTCAGTACGGGTATGAATGACTCAGGACCTGCCTAATCCCAGGCGGCGGGGTGCCCGCCGCCTGGTGCGGCGTATGCTCCTTGTTGCAGGGGTAGGTCACGAACCCAACCGGATCCTGAGCAGAAAGCGCATATGGGCACAAAACGCTCTCTTATCTACATCCCGGTGTTGCACAGTCCCGCGGATATGGGCTCGCTCGCCAGCAGCCTGTCACCGTCAGACGAGTACAGCGTGCAGGTCGCGGGGTATTGGGAGCGGGTCGAGGCCGAGTTCCATGGCATGCACCGGGCTTGGCAGGGGGTTCACGTATACCAGGACGGACTCCCGGATGCGAGAGAAGATATCGTCGCCCGGATCGTCGCCGATGTCGACAGTCCTAACTACCGGCTCCTGCGCTGGCTGGCCGGCCAGGGAGCCTTCGTGATCGGCACGGAGGATCCGGTGCTTCTGCAAGAGGAGTACGAACTGTTGCGGGCGAGCGTGGCCGATGATGCGGCGCGGCGCGTCTACGCGGCCCGCGCGGCTAGTCTCCTGGAGGCACGAGATCGCTATATCGCAGCCAGGATCGATGCCACCCTGCCCGCTGGCGGGACAGGCGTTCTTTTCATCGGCCTGCAGCACGAGGCGACTCGGGCGCTGCCGCCGGACTTCGTGCTCACCAGCTTGCGCTGCTGCCAGGAGCTTCTTCCGGCCATCGCGGCGAGCATGGCAGCCCGGCGGGCGGCTGGAGGCCGGCCGGGGTAGGACGATGCCCGCAACGGAGCGGGGCTGCGCCGCCACAAAGCCCGGGGCACAAACCAGCCATTGTCGATGACAAGCCGTAACTCAGACATTAGGGTCACGAGCTGCGGCTTAAGTACTAATCAGCCGTACTTGGGTCAACAGTCGTATATTGCGAAGGCTTAGCGTCGGGGAGTGGTTTGCGGGCCGCTCATCCGGTTATAGACACAAAGACTTCGCTGCCTAGAAGACGCCGTGTTTTCGGGGTCAGGCGTGGTCGAGGCAAAATGACGGGGGGAGTTCCGATGGCGGTAGAGAAGGCGATTGGGTCTTCGAGCCTGGTAGAGGTCGTGGACCGGATTCTGGACAAGGGCATTGTTATCGATGCGTGGGTGCGTGTGTCCCTGGTCGGTATCGAGCTCCTGGCCATCGAGGCCCGGATCGTGGTGGCGTCGGTGGAGACGTACCTGAAGTACGCCGAGGCAGTCGGCCTGACCGCCACGGCGGCAGAGGCATAACAGCCTCGTCCCGCGTCGGGGCCCGGGGATTGGGGAATGCTCGGTCAGCGGCTGGGCTGGCTGGCTGGCTGGCTGGCTGGTGTCGTGCCCGGTGGCGTTCTTTTACCTGGGTGGGCCTGGTTCTTCCTATCACCTGGGCCCCGCAGCGGGTTGTGCAGTGGCTTCCTGGAGCGGTGGCGGAGGATTATGCCATGCGGTATGCGGGAAGCCGGAGGGCATCGATCGTGCGGGCTGGCTGGTGGCTGGCTTCGCGCTTACGGGGGGATTGGCAGATGGCGCTCCTAGAGGAAATGCAGCTGCTCGTGAATGACCTTGAGGTGGCGTTGACGCGCCGCACAGGGGCTGAGCGTGAGCGGCAGGAGGTCGCGGCGGAGGATGCCCGTGAGCGGGTGGCGGGTGAGCGTGAGCGGCTGGATGCCGCGGCGGAGGACGCGCGTGAGCGGGCCGTGGGTGAGCGTGAGCGGCTGGATGCCGCGGCGGAGGACGCGCGTGAGCGGGCCGCGGACATGACCGAGCGGGTGGCGGGTGAGCGTGAGCGGCTGGATGCCGCGGCGGAGGACGCGCGTGAGCGGGCCGCGGACATGAGCGAGCGGGTGGCGGTTTCCGCGCAGGACGCCCGTGAGCGGGTGACGGACATAGCCAGCAGGCAGGTCGAGGTCGCGCAGGCGCTGGAGGAGTTCCACACCGAGCGCCTGACGCAGGCCGCGGAGGATGCCCGGGAACGGGCCGCGTTCGAGCGTGAGCGGCAGGAGACCGCCGCCCACGATGCCCGGGAACGGGCCATGGGCGAGCGTGACCGGCGGGCGGCCGCCGACGAGGATGCCCGTGAGCGGGCCGCGGAGATACTCGCACTCGAGGGGATCTGGTCCGGCCACCTCACCATCATGGGGAGCGGTCGATGACTACCCAGGAAATGAGTACCCAGGTAATCCGGACCCCGGCCGAGGTCTATGCAGTGGATGGTGCTGGTACTTCGGTGATCAAGGCGACTCCGCGGCCTGATTTTGTGGAGACTCCTTATGTCTCGGAGGTTAGTGAGCGGGCGCTGGGGTATGTGCAGGCGGGTTTTCCTGTGCATTTCCGTGGTCCGTCTGGGGTGGGGAAGACGACGCTGGCTTTGCATGTGGCGCACCGGCTTGGGCGGCCGGTGATGCTGATGGTGGGTGATGATGAGTTCGGGAGTTCCGATCTTGTCGGGTCGCAGGCGGGTTACCGGCGGCGGCGGGTGGTGGATAACTTCATCCAGTCGGTGCGGAAGACCGAGGATGATGTGGCGCCGCGGTGGGTGGATAACCGGCTGACGGTCGCCTGCCGTGAGGGGCTGACTCTGGTGTATGACGAGTTCACCAGGTCGCGGCCGGAGGCGAACAATGCGCTGCTGTCGGTGCTGGAGGAGGGGGTGCTGGTGCTTCCGGCGCGGCAGCGGGGCGGGACGGATTACCTGCGGGTGCATCCGGATTTCGTGGCGATTTTCACGAGTAACCCGGTCGAGTATGCCGGGGTGCATCAGGCACAGGATGCTCTTTTCGAGCGGATTGTGACGATCGACCTGGATTCCTTTGATGAGGGGAGTGAGGTGGCGATCGTGCGGGCCCGGTCGGGGTTGCCGGAGGCGGACGCGCTGAGCATCGTGCGGCTGGTGCACGCGTGCCGGGAGGCGCTGGGGGGCACTGACCGGCATACGGTGCGCAGTGCGATCGTGATCGCGCGTGTGGTGGCGCAGCAAGGGGCGCAGGCGCGGGCGGGGAATGTGGTGTTTGAGCAGGCTTGCCAGGATGTGCTGTCCAGTGAGGCGGGCCGGCGTGGCTGGGATGGGATGACGCCGGGTATGGTCCGGGCGCGGGTGCTGGAGCTGGTGCGTGAGCATGCGGGCGGTCCGGCGGGGCGGGGCCGGGTAGCCCGCGCGGCGCGGGCATGAGGCTGGCGGGGGTGCCGCGGACGGTCGCGGATGTCCGGACCGCGCGGAGCATGCCGGCGCGGTCCGGGCCGGGCGGTGAGCAGGACGCCTATGCCGTGCTGGGCCAGCTGGCCAGGGAGAGGCGCCGGCTGCTGCAAGAGCAGGAACTGTGGCAGCGCAAGCTCGAGCGGATCACCAGGCGGCTGGCCGAGATCGATGCGCAGGCCGGACGGCTCAGCCGGCTCGTGCCGCCGGCGCACGACGGGCCGGCCCCCCGTCCCCGCCGGCAGCGCTGGCAGGAGATCGAATTCCCGTACTGAACACACGCACACACGAGGAGAGGCGGGCAGCCGCCGGCCCGCCATCGGCCGGTGAGTCGCGTCTAGCGCAGTGGCGGGCCGGGCCGCCCGTTGACAGGCCGTGCCGTGCGGATGTTGCCGGGCGGCCGCCGCCGGATCACTACTTTATACAAAGAGTATTCATACAATAGCGCTAAGTCATCAAGAGTGATGTTCGAAGCAAGGCGGCGTAGCCGGAATTGACTTCGCAAAGTAATTAAATATATTCATAGAGTAATATCAGGTCGAGTACTTCCACGCCCCGTCGCGCGGTTTGGCAGTATCCACCCAGTCCCAAAGAAGTATTCGAATATATTATCTAATACTCCATCGTGCTGTGTGACCTACATCATACGGATTATCGGATGTTTCTTAACTCGTATAGTGGTCGTGAAGTGATGACGAGTAATCAATAGCATCCCGCCGTGTGTGATGGTTGCCTTTACCGCAACTCGTCGCCCTGACCCCGCGACACATGCGCACGCCGCTGCCTGTCGTGCCCCGCGCGACAGGCAGCGCCCCGGATGGAAGCCGAGCGCGTGCTGCACGCGCCCGACCGAAGGTTCGACGTGCCCCCCTACCGACGTGACGACATCACTGCATCCGCCAACGACCCCGAGCGTGACGTGATCTTGCGTGTAGCAAGGGTCATGCCGAGGGATGCTGGCCGTGGGATGGCGCGACTCGACCCCGTGGACATGGAGCGCCTCGGCGCGAACATCGGGGATGTCGTGGTCATCAAGGGCCAGCAGCGCTCGACCGCGCTGAAAGTCATGCCCGCGGCGGTCAGCGAGCGAGGGAAACGGCAAATCCAGATCGATGGCGTCGCCCGGGAGAATTGCGGTGCGGGACTCGACGAGCGCGTGGTCGTGGAGTTGGTCAAGGCGCCGGGTGCCCAGGCGGTGACCCTGACCCCCATCGGCTCAGCGCGCGTGCCGAAAATACGGGACGCCTCCTATGT
Organism: uncultured Actinomycetes bacterium; assembly: GCA_963829725.1. Lineage (GTDB taxonomy): Bacteria > Actinomycetota > Actinomycetes > Streptosporangiales > Streptosporangiaceae > RYN-230. Next base: position 56,728 of record CAWHJW010000016.1, read on the forward strand.
CGGGCAGCTTATCGAAGGGTTCGTGGTCCAGGCCGGCGAGCGCGTCAGCGTCAACCTCTTCGGCTCCCGGCCGCAGAGCTTCACCGTCAGCAGCACCGTCCCCGGTGGTTTCGCGCTGATCCAGCCGGGGACACGCGTCCAGATCAAGGTGCCGCCTGGGAAGGCAGCCGGCCGCCGCGGCGTCCAGAAAGTGTCATACGAGGACGTCGGCGGCCTCGGCCGCACGGTGGGGCGCGTGCGCGAGATGATCGAGCTGCCGCTGCGCTTCCCGGAGGTGTTCGAGCGGCTGGGTATCGACCCGCCGCGAGGCGTGCTCCTGTACGGGCCGCCGGGTTGCGGGAAGACGTTGCTCGCCAGGGCGGTGGCCAGCGAGACCGCTGCGCACTTCATCCACGTCAACGGGCCGGAGATCATTCACAAGTTCTACGGGGAGAGCGAGGCTCACCTCCGCAGGATCTTCGAGGAAGCTGAGGCGAAGGCGCCGTGCATCATCTTCCTGGACGAGATCGACGGCATCGCGCCCAAACGAACCGAGGTCAAGGGCGAAGTCGAGAAGCGCGTGGTCGCCCAGATGCTCGCGCTGATGGATGGCCTGAAGACGCGCGGCCAGGTGATCGTGATCGGCGCGACGAACATCCCGCAGAACCTCGATCCGGCGTTGCGCCGTCCCGGCCGCTTTGACCGGGAGATCGAGATCAGCGTCCCGGACCGCGACGGGCGTGGCGAGATACTGGAAATTCACACCCGCGGAATGCCGCTAGCCGCCGACGTCGACGCGGCTCATCTCGCCGCCGTGACGCACGGCTTCGGCGGTGCCGATCTCGGGGCGCTCGCGCGCGAAGCCGGCATGGCCGCGCTCCGCAGGCTCATGCCTGCCATCGACCTGGCATCAGCGGATATCCCGTACGAGGAGCTGATGGCGCTCGAGGTGACCATGGCCGATTTCCTCGGCGCTCTCCGTGACGTGGAGCCTTCTGCGCTGCGCGAGGTGTTCACCGAGATACCCGATGTCACCTGGGATCAGGTAGGCGGGATGGAAGAGGCGAAAGCGGCGCTGCGCGAGGCCGTGGAGTGGCCGCTGCGTTACGCTCCGGCACTAGCGCACGCTGGTGCCCGCCCGGCCAAAGGCATCTTGCTCACCGGCCCGCCCGGCGGCGGCAAGACGCTTCTGGCGAAAGCAGTCGCGCATGAGAGCGGCGTGAACTTCATCTCCGTCAAGGGGCCAGAGTTGCTGTCCAAGTGGGTCGGCGAGTCCGAGAAAGGGATTCGGGAGGTCTACAAGAAAGCCCGGCAGGCTGCTCCCTGCATCGTGTTCCTGGACGAGATCGACGCGCTGGCCCCGAGCCGGGGTGGCGGAGGTGAGAACCACGTCAGCGAGCGGGTGGTAAGCCAGCTCCTGACCGAGCTTGATGGGCTCGAGGAACTGCGCGGAGTAGTCACCTTGGCGACGACGAACAGACCCGACATCATCGACTCTGCATTGCTGCGACCCGGCCGGTTCGATGTGCAGATCCAGATAGCGGCCCCCGACGCGGCGACCCGCCGGGCGATTCTCGCGGTGCACACCCATCATAAGCCGCTGGCGGACGACGTCGATATCGACGCCCTGGCAGCGGAGACCGAAGGGTCCATGGGTGCCGATCTCGCGGGGATCTGCCGGGAGGCCGCTATGGAGGCGATTCGCAGGGTCATCGCGCAGGTGGAGACCGACGATCTTGACTTGTCGAAGCTCAAGGTCACCCAGTCGGACTTGTACGCGGCGCTGGCACGCAATCTCGGGCGGCGCGCCGACGACGAGATGGAGTGGCTGTCAACGGCCAGAGCGGCTTCCAAGGAGCCATCGTGAGACGCCCTCGCCTAGCGGCCCGCGAGTATCGCACCGTCCTCGATGACCTTTCCGCGATACCGGCGGCGGGACCGCGGGCGACCACGTTCAATGCGCAAGTGATCTCCTGCCCGGCGGACATCGCATCGGCGCGGGCCCAGTCCAGTTCGGGCCGCGGGCCGCCAGGCCGTCCTGCCTGACCGAGATCGCATCGAGGGCGGCGTGGGTATGCTGTGGCCGCGGCCCAGCTTTTCCTGACCTGTGCACCCTACGGAGCGCTGATGCGTCACATAGCCATGCGAACCGTGTTCCAGACCGTTATTACCGCTGCCGTGTTGGCACTTGCCGCGTGCAGCAGTCCGTCCGTGGCGGCCCATCTGACGAGCCCCAGTGCCACGCCGGCAGGGACTTATTCCAACGGGACCGCCTGCAAGGCCTTCCACCAGGCCATCACTAAGGGTGTCCCGGCGAGCGCGACAGGCGCGAACGTCAGGACCTGGCTTCGAGGCCAGACAGGAAGCGCGAGCCCTGAGTTGCAGGCCGCCATCCGGCGATTCGTCAGCGTGTGGAACAATCCGGCTGACATGGCGAAGATCAGCAGCGCGCAACAGGAGGTCCGGCACCTCTGCCAGCACGCATAGACAGCCGAGTTCCGCCAACCCTGCCTCAGCCTGACAGCGTCGGCGTGTCCGTCTCAAGCCTCAGCGGCACTGCTCGGCCAAGGCAAGGTTGCGCTGCAGGCGCCTGATGCGCACAGATCACGGGCGCGCCGCGGTGGAGACCCGCCTGGCAGCCTTAGCCCGGGCTTGCGGGCCGCCCGCTGGGCGCAGCGCGCAGCGGCGGGTGAGGACATCTGCGTCATCGGCGCACTGACACCCGAGCCAGGCGGGTCCGGGCAGCGGCCCGGGTGCTGGGTGCCAAGCCTGGATTTGCCGCAGCAGATCCTCGACATCCTGCTGCAACTGGCGGACGGCCCGGGCAGCGCGGATGAGCAGGTGGATCCGTCGCTGCGGGGTCTGTGTCCGGCTGGAGGCGCTGCTTCCTCGCTCATCAGGCCCCCGGTCCTCACCTGGTGTCCCGGGCCGGCAGCAGCGCCGTCACCCGGTATCCACCCAGCTGTCCCGCGCTGCGGCTATCCGCCGGGCACCATCCAGCAGGAGAACTCTCCGGCCGAGCCGGACCTCGGGTTAGGCAGCGGGATGCAGCCGCGAGGACCGCCTCGATCACGAAGTACCCCGCGATGACCTCTTTGACCTCCGCGAACGGCCTATCGAGGACCCGTCGCCTGCCGTCCCGGGCGCGGACTTTCTTAACCCCCCGGCCGACCGCGGCGGCACACCGCCTTTCAGCGTGCCCTCGCTGACCAGGCTCATCGCGTACTCACCGCCAGGCTGCCTGGCACTGCTCCTCGTGGCCACCAGCTCAGGGTCCTAGGACAAAATGAGTATGAGCGCACCGGCGGCGCACCGGCTCATCGCCCCCGGGCTGAACTGTCCCTTCACCCCTACGGCACCAGCATCGGCCCCGGGATCGACATGCACACGCGACGGCATTCCCCTGATCATCGGCGCCTCTCAAGGCATTCGGCCAGGTCATCGCTCGCATCGGGTATTTGCGGGTATGCCCAATGACGGCGAGGGTCAGGCTTGCCCCGCCGGAGTCAACACCCCGGACTTTATGCCCCCGCCGGAGTCCTGCTGAGGCCAGATGGGTGATCAGGCGTTAATGCTGATTTACGCTGTCCGCATAGAGAGCCGCGAGAGCTATGGGGACCCAGCCACTGTACCAGTTGTGCGTCATGTTCTGCGGCGTTTCCGTCGTATGGAGTATGCCTTCTGAGGTAAGCAGCGAGTCATAGTCGGAAACGTCGGTCTGATAAAGCGAGTAACTGCCAATCCAGATCCGGTTATTACTCAGGAACGGCGCCTTGTGCGCATCCAGGAACGAAGAAGTCAAACGATAGTTCGCCTGGAAGTTGGCATCCGTGCCATAAGAAGCTGCGGAATTAGCACCGGACTGGTCATACGACGACATATCTGCCGGGAAATCCCAGGAAGCCGCCAGAGTGAAAATGTCAGGATGCTTCAGGATGAGATCCTGGCCCCCGATGCCGGACTTCGAGAAGCCGATCAACCAGTTCTGCTCGGTGCCGGTGGTGGCCAGGTTCTTCTGCGCCCAGGGCACCAGTTCCTGCGTCATGAACGTCTCATACTGGAGGTTCGGGTCGGTGGGGTTGTCCGCGTACCAGGGCTGGATCCCGAACGATGGCTCGATGATCGTCACGTTGTACTTGTCCTGCGCATCGAGCCCCTGCATAACCTGCAGTCCGTCCCCGAAGGTGTTGCCAAGCCCTTCCTCGACCGGAAGCACATACAGGAAGCTGTGCGCCACACCGGGGGCCGGGTTGGTGGGACGCAGGACCCGCACCACCTGGGGACCGGGCCCGTTATTAGCGGAGATGACGTCGTAAGATGCCACCCCGCTGGCGTCGGTGCTCAGGTAGTGGACCTCGAACCCGGCCCGGCCGCCCGTCCAGTTGTCGGCTTCACCGGTGCCGTTAGCGAAGATGCCCGGCGCACCGCCGGAGAGGTCGGTGGCACCGACCGCTATCCGCTCAACCCCATTCTCCATGAAAGCGATCGTGTTCCCGACCACCATCAGCTTCAGCTGTGTCCCGGCCGACAGCGGCCCGCAGTTGTAGGTGTTTCCGAGCTGGCTCCAGGTTCCCCCGTTCCGCTCGAATAGCATCAGGTTCGGGTTGCCATTGTTCCAGTTATAGACGCCGACATAGGCATCCTGGCCAGCGGCTTGGACCCGCACCGCCGGGCCGATCCACTGATTGCCGGTGAGCTGCGTTGAGGTTACTTCCAGCTGGGAGTACTGGTTGCTGTCATAGGACTCACCGGTCCGGATGTCACCAGAGATCCCGGAGGCCACGGTCCCGGTAACGGCCTGCGCGGAGATTGACAACCCGCCGTCGCTGGTGCTTGTCCAGTTCGGGCCGAGACTGCCGTCGGCTCGGTTGAAATCGTCTGAGGAGCTTGACGTAGTGGAGCTGTTGGTGCAGGTGACAGCAACGTTGGTGATATTGGCTGAGCCGATCGTGCCGGTCCCGTTAGATACGGTGCAGGTCTGGCTGGCGGGGTTGGTCTTCACGGTCACGGCGTAAGCGGCGCCGCCCGCCAGCGCGGTCGCGAACGTGAACGTCCCGTTCGCGGTCAGGGTCAGGTTGTCCCCGCCATTGTCCTGCAGCACCACCGTCCCGGACAGCCCGGACACGCTCCCGCCCACCGTGTAGGTGGCGCTGCCGGCCGCCGACCCGCCCGACCAGTTGTCAGCCGCGCTGGTGCCATTCACCATGATCCCCGGCGCCCCGCCGGTAAAGCTCGAATCGGTCACCGACAGCCGCTGCACCCCGTTCTGCAAGAACGAGATCGTCAACCCGACCGCCTTCAGCTGCAACTGCGTCCCCGCCGCCAGCACCCCCGAACTGTAGGTGCCACCAAGCTGAGTCCAGTTACCCGAACTCCGCTTGAACACCATCAGCTCCGGGCTGCCGAAATTCCAGAAATACAAGCCGGCATACCCGCTCAGCCCGCTGTTTTGCGCCCGCACCACCGCGGCGATCCACTGACCCCCCGTCAACGGCGCCGACGTCACCTCGATCTGCGAGAACTGATCACTGCCAAACGACGCCGCACTCCACGTGTCACCCGTCACCCCGCCACTGGCCGACCCCACCGCCACCTGCGACGAAATCGCCAGCGCACCACCACTGATCCCCGTCCAGTTCGCCCCCAGGCCACCATCCGCCCGGTTGAAATCATCCGAGGCGCCCGGCGGGCCCGTGCTGTTGGTGCAGGTGACAGCAACGTTGGTGATATTGGCTGAGCCGATCGTGCCGGTCCCGCTGGATACGGTGCAGGTCTGGCTGGCGGGGTTGGTCTTCACGGTCACGGCGTAAGCGGCGCCGCCCGCCAGCGCGGTCGCGAACGTGAACGTCCCGTTCGCGGTCAGGGTCAGGTTGTCCCCGCCATTGTCCTGCAGCACCACCGTCCCGGACAGCCCGGACACGCTCCCGCCCACCGTGTAGGTGGCAGCGCTGGTGCAGGTGACAGCAACGTTGGTGATATTGGCTGAGCCGATCGTGCCGGTCCCGCTGGATACGGTGCAGGTCTGGCTGGCGGGGTTGGTCTTCACGGTCACGGCGTAAGCGGCGCCGCCCGCCAGCGCGGTCGCGAACGTGAACGTCCCGTTCGCGGTCAGGGTCAGGTTGTCCCCGCCATTGTCCTGCAGCACCACCGTCCCGGACAGCCCGGACACGCTCCCGCCCACCGTGTAGGTGGCAGCGCTGGTGCAGGTGACAGCAACGTTGGTGATATTGGCTGAGCCGATCGTGCCGGTCCCGTTAGATACGGTGCAGGTCTGGCTGGCGGGGTTGGTCTTCACGGTCACGGCGTAAGCGGCGCCGCCCGCCAGCGCGGTCGCGAACGTGAACGTCCCGTTCGCGGTCAGGGTCAGGTTGTCCCCGCCATTGTCCTGCAGCACCACCGTCCCGGACAGCCCGGACACGCTCCCGCCCACCGTGTAGGTGGCGCTGCCGGCCGCCGACCCGCCCGACCAGTTGTCAGCCGCGCTGGTGCCATTCACCATGATCCCCGGCGCCCCGCCGGTAAAGCTCGAATCGGTCACCGACAGCCGCTGCACCCCGTTCTGCAAGAACGAGATCGTTAACCCGACCGCCTTCAGCTGCAACTGCGTCCCCGCCGCCAGCACCCCCGAACTGTAGGTGCCACCAAGCTGAGTCCAGTTACCCGAACTCCGCTTGAACACCATCAGCTCCGGGCTGCCGAAATTCCAGAAATACAAGCCGGCATACCCGCTCAGCCCGCTGTTTTGCGCCCGCACCACCGCGGCGATCCACTGACCCCCCGTCAACGGCGCCGACGTCACCTCGATCTGCGAGAACTGATCACTGCCAAACGACGCCGCACTCCACGTGTCACCCGTCACCCCGCCACTGGCCGACCCCACCGCCACCTGCGACGAAATCGCCAGCGCACCACCACTGATCCCCGTCCAGTTCGCCCCCAGGCCACCATCCGCCCGGTTGAAATCATCCGAGGCGCCCGGCGGGCCCGTGCTGTTGGTGCAGGTGACAGCAACGTTGGTGATATTGGCTGAGCCGATCGTGCCGGTCCCGCTGGATACGGTGCAGGTCTGGCTGGCGGGGTTGGTCTTCACGGTCACGGCGTAAGCGGCGCCGCCCGCCAGCGCGGTCGCGAACGTGAACGTCCCGTTCGCGGTCAGGGTCAGGTTGTCCCCGCCATTGTCCTGCAGCACCACCGTCCCGGACAGCCCGGACACGCTCCCGCCCACCGTGTAGGTGGCAGCGCTGGTGCAGGTGACAGCAACGTTGGTGATATTGGCTGAGCCGATCGTGCCGGTCCCGCTGGATACGGTGCAGGTCTGGCTGGCGGGGTTGGTCTTCACGGTCACGGCGTAAGCGGCGCCGCCCGCCAGCGCGGTCGCGAACGTGAACGTCCCGTTCGCGGTCAGGGTCAGGTTGTCCCCGCCATTGTCCTGCAGCACCACCGTCCCGGACAGCCCGGACACGCTCCCGCCCACCGTGTAGGTGGCAGCGCTGGTGCAGGTGACAGCAACGTTGGTGATATTGGCTGAGCCGATCGTGCCGGTCCCGCTGGATACGGTGCAGGTCTGGCTGGCGGGGTTGGTCTTCACGGTCACGGCGTAAGCGGCGCCGCCCGCCAGCGCGGTCGCGAACGTGAACGTCCCGTTCGCGGTCAGGGTCAGGTTGTCCCCGCCATTGTCCTGCAGCACCACCGTCCCGGACAGCCCGGACACGCTCCCGCCCACCGTGTAGGTGGCGCTGCCGGCCGCCGACCCGCCCGACCAGTTGTCAGCCGCGCTGGTGCCATTCACCATGATCCCCGGCGCCCCGCCGGTAAAGCTCGAATCGGTCACCGACAGCCGCTGCACCCCGTTCTGCAAGAACGAGATCGTCAACCCGACCGCCTTCAGCTGCAACTGCGTCCCCGCCGCCAGCACCCCCGAACTGTAGGTGCCACCAAGCTGAGTCCAGTTACCCGAACTCCGCTTGAACACCATCAGCTCCGGGCTGCCGAAATTCCAGAAATACAAGCCGGCATACCCGCTCAGCCCGCTGTTTTGCGCCCGCACCACCGCGGCGATCCACTGACCCCCCGTCAACGGCGCCGACGTCACCTCGATCTGCGAGAACTGATCACTGCCAAACGACGCCGCACTCCACGTGTCACCCGTCACCCCGCCACTGGCCGACCCCACCGCCACCTGCGACGAAATCGCCAGCGCACCACCACTGATCCCCGTCCAGTTCGCCCCCAGGCCACCATCCGCCCGGTTGAAATCATCCGAGGCGGTCGCGGCCAGCGCTTGCTGCGTGGGCGCAAGGAGTGGAATTACGAGGCTGCAGGACAGCAAGAAAAGCAGCACCCGAAGAAGCCTAGGCTTCCGGTTCGTCGAGACACCCATCAACATTTCGCCCACCCAGCCTTAACGCAGCTGCGTCCGGGAGTTCCCGGCCGACCATGTATCGATGATCTCGGTGAGCAGTGCCTGACCATCGACTGCCCGAATGCGCTTCAGGCTCCCCCCTCTGGCCTTACCGGCATGGCGACGGCGGCTGAGCAGAGGACGAGCCTACACCGCGGACAGGGGGATCTCTAGTACGAAGCGTCTCTTCGGGATCTTTGGCCGTGAAGGCGTGAAAGGAGCGGCGGCCACGAGCTTGTGGGACGGCCAGGCGCTTCCGGGATTGTCACGGTCAGGCGGCCGTCACGGTCGGGTGTTGCCGCCAGCACGACACCGTCGGCCGCCCATCGTGAGCCCGGTGCCAGCGAACACCATGAACACCAGCATCCCGAGCGCGGCCGGAATCGCCAGGTCCCACCAGCCGGGCAACAGCATCGCGTACGACAGTGCACCCAGGCCTGCTCCCGTCGTGAGCCAGTACCGCGCCGGATGCCCGCTCCAAGCCACGCGTGCCCGCGTGCGCTCCGCCGACGCCAGCGCCACTGACGCCCCGTCCGTACTGATCGATTCATGAGCAGCAAGGCGAAAGGGACCTGGTCACCGTCTCCCGCCAGCTACTGGAGCCCGGAGCGGACGGACGTGATGCGCTGCGTGTTGAAGCCGAGCCAGTGCATCCGGCCCGCGTAGCGCGCGTGCTCAACCTTGAGGCAGCGGTCCATGATCACCGTAACGTCACCGTCCTCGGCGATCCGCGCGCCCTCCTCATTGATCACGCCGAACTGGCACCAGAGGGCGCCGGCGTGGATCGCCACCGCCTCCCGCGCGATCCCCGGCAGTGCATCCGGCGCGCGGAAGACGTTCACGATGTCCACCGGCACGGGTATGTCCAGCAGGCTCGCGTAGCACGTCTCTCCGAGGATCTCGCTCTCGCGGGGATTCACCGGGATCAGCTTGACCTGCGAAGTGGCGAGATCGCCGCGATCGTGTGGGCGACGGGTTTCCGGCCTGACTACGGGTGGCTCGACGTGCCGGTGGTCGGCGCGAAGGGCCAGCTGAACCACGAGGGCGGCGTGGTCAACAGCCCGGGACTGTACGCCCTGGGGCTGCCCGTGCTGCGGCGGCGCAGGTCCACGTTCATCTGCGGTATCGAGGACGACGCGCGTGAGGTGATCGATCACCTCACGCGGTACCTGGCCGCGCGATAAGCGACGAGCACACCAGGCTGGCCGCTAGCGTCAGGTACGGGGCCGCCAGGTCATGGCCCGGCGGCCGGGGCAGGCCGGACACACGCCCCTTCTTGACAAAATCAAGCGATATTATAGAGAATAGCTGCGTTCTGCCCCTGCCTGGGAGGTCAATAGTGTCGCTCAGCTCGCTCATCGCAGACACGCGCAAGGCCGTCGCCGACGACCCCGCGAACGCGCTGGCGCTGTTCGCCGCCCAGGGGACTCTGGTCGGCGACACCGAGGTGGATATCCGGACGGGAGCGCATTCCTTCACGGTAGATGAGCCGCCCGCGCTCGGCGGGGCCGATGTGGCTGCGAACCCGGTGCAGTACGCACTCGCCTCGCTGGGGTCATGCCAGGCCATCACCTACCGGTTCTGGGCTGAGCAGCTCGGCATCGGGTTCGACACGCTTACCGTGCGGGTGGAAGGCGACCTCGACATCCGCGGGTTCTTCGGCTTTGATGACAGCGTGCGGCCGGGTTTTTCCGCCGTCCGGGTCGAAGTCACCGTAACCGGGCCGGAGAGCCCCGAGCGCTACCAGGAGCTGGCCGCCGCGGTCGATCAGCACTACCCCGTTCTCGACCTGTTCGCCAACCCGGTGCCGGTCACCCGCACGCTGGCGGGCTGACCACCGCCTTTGCCCGTCCTCCCGCCGGCCAATCGAGTTCAAGCCGGCCCTTCATGCCCGGGTGGCTCAACTCAGCCCGGTCGGCGGACGCGGTCGGCTTCGCCTGATGAGCGCCGGGAAGGCATAAACGGCCGCGGTACGCGCGTCCCGAGCGCAGGCAGATCTAACCGGTCGGCCGCGGCGGATAGCCGCACCGTCGGTGGCATGTCAGGCCGTCCGACGGTGCGGCTACCGTGCTGCTAGGCCGGGTTGGCTCCCGGGTGCCCGGCAATGGCGATCATCATGGCGTGGTGACGTTTGCCGTCACCCAGGATGAGGCCCCGCTGCCGTTGAGCGCCTGGATCCGGACGTAGTACTTCGTCCGCCGCAGCAGGGCGGTGAACGAGTAGGCCCGGCTGGGACCGGGTACCGTCACTGTTTTCAGGCCCGTGGTAAAGGCGGCGTTTGTCGCCAGCTGGATGGTGAATCCCGTGACGGTGGTGGTGGGAGCCTCGGCCCAGGTCAGGTTCACGCTGGCCTGGGTGGCGTTGGTGGCGAACCCCCTAGCCACCAGGTTTGTCGGCGGCGTCGCCGGCGCGAGCACTCGCACCGTCGCGGTGTTGGACCACACCGAATAGCCGACGGTGTTCTCTGACCGCACCCGGTAGTAATAGGTCGTGCCCGCGGCGACGGTGGTGTCGGTGTAGGCCGACGCGGCCGGCCCGGTCGTGAAGACCGCCAGATTCTGGGTGAAGGCCGCATTGGTCGCCCGTTCGATCGTCACCTCCGTGGCGGCCGGGTAGGTGGCGTTGTTCGTCCAGGTGAGCCTTACCGCCAGGGGCGGTCCGCTCTGAGCGCCGACCAGATTCGATGGCGCGGTCGGCGCAACCAGGAACACGACAGGGCGCATCATGTCGTTCTCTTCGTGCCCCAGCAGATGGCAGTGCCAGGTGTGCTCCCAGCCGAAGTCGTACATCTCGTTGGTCACGGTGATCGGGTTGCCGGTGGCCGGATCCACCCCGGTGAACTGCGCGGTGGTGCCGAGCGCACTGGTCGGGTCCAGCGCGCGGACGCTGTTGGGCACCTTGAACGGCAGATGCATCGCCAGCGGGCGCATGGCCACGATCGCGTCCTCCAGTGGGTTCATCCGGACGGTGTCCTTCCAGCCCAGCTCGTTGGGGTCGGGCGGCCTGATCGCGCCGTCCCAGCCCACCCGGTTGATCACCTGCACGTCGAACAGGTGGAAGTGGATCGCGTGCGTGTCCACCCCGTTGTGGGTGATCTTCCAGATCTGGGTGCCGTCATTCGGTGCTCCGATCTGGGCGCCGGGCTGGGACGGCTTGATGATCTCGGTTGGCGGGTCCAGGTACTTGAGCGGGATGGTCACCTGGATGGTTGGCGCTGGTATTCGGCAGTTCCGCGCCCAGGGTGGAATTCATCCGCCCGTAGTCGGTATCGAACAGTTCCTGGATCGCCTTCGGCAGCATCGGCACCGGCGCGGTCAGGCCTGCCCAGTTCAGGGTGGTGTCCTGGATCCGCGCGTAGGTGTCGGCCGGCGTGGTCGTGCCGAAGGCCGCGTCGTAGGCCTTCTCCGGCACGATCGGCTTCGGCTGGTCCGTTCCGTAAGCGACGGGCAGCTGTGCCTGCAGCTTGGCCAGGTCGAAGGGGGGTGCGGCAGTACCCGCCTCCACCACGAACTGCATGATGGTCCGGGTGTTCGGGCCATAGCCAGGCTGGGTAGACGGGGCTCCCCCGGTCGAGGTTTGATCCGGGTCACCGGTGTAGTAGTCATAACGCGGGTCGAAGGCCGGCACGGGTGCGGGCGCATCGTTGTACAAGATGAGCGTGGAGCCGGCCGGAATCTGCGAGAAGTCCACGATCACGTCGGCCCGCTCGGCGGGCCCGAGCAGCAGGGTGTGGTCAAGCACGTTGAGCACCACGATGTTGCGGCGGTTGTAGTCGTAGTTGATCGGCTGGTTGGGCAGGACAACTGGCGCGGGCAGCATCCCGCTGTCCGTGCCGATCTGGATCATCTCCGGGCCGGATGCCGTCGGGTCCGGGACGCCGCCGGCGCGGCCGTCAGTCGGCCAGGTCGGCGGGTAACCAGCTGTCTTGCACGCCTCGACCATCGGGACCTCGCCGGTGTCGCCGCTGTTCAGCGTCCCGTCCGGATTCCACATCGTGGCGTTGGACTTGGCGTGGTAGAGTTGCAGGTTGAGCATGCGGTCGTTGCACGCGTTCAGGATCCGGAAGCGGTAGGCCTTGGGCTGCACCTTGAGGCTCGGGTAGGCGGTTCCGTTGACCAGCGGCGTGTCCATGAAGGCTTCCGGGACACTGGTCGGTGTCGGCGTGCCGGGCGCCAGCGGTGGCTCCCACGGCGCATTGACCGGATCGTAGTAGGGGTTGGGGATAGGCCCGTTCGTCAGGCCGGTGTAGGGCGGCCAGAACCATGGACCGTAGTCCCAGCGGCCCATGGCGCTGGCCCCGGTGATGTCGCCCGGGTTCTGGTTCGGCATGTAGACGTGCGGGAACCACAGGCTGCCCAGTCCGCCCCAGGCGGCCTTGTCCCAGGTCGGGTCCTGGGCGCCCAGCTGGGTGTCGTCCGGCACGAACGTCTTGTCCTGGATGATCAGCGGTATCTCGTCGGAGGGGATGACGCCGCTGCTGACGAGCCCGCGCTCGACCGGGTCCTGCAGTTCATACGGTGCGGCCTCGCCGGAGTACACGCCGAGGCGGGTGATCCCGACGGCGTGGTCGTGGATCCACATCAGCCTGGCGCTCTGCTGGTTGGTGTAGAAGAACGTCATCGCGCCCGGGCCCGGGTCGGGCATGTCCGGGACGTTCTGCACGCTGACCCCCGTGGGGTAGGAGGTCTTCGTCCCCGCCGGGGTGATCCACTGGTGCGGTGTCCCGTCACTGATCCACGGCGTGACCCCGCCGTGCAGGTGCATGGTGGCGCGGTTCTGGGTGTACATCTCGGTGCCGTTGGGCCCGGTGCCCGCGCCGCAGAGGGTTGGGTCGACCGGCAGGAACAGGTTCCCGCCGCTGCCCGTAGGCAGCATGTTGGTGAACTTCACGCGGACCGGCCGGTCGCGCTGAGCGATGATCATGGGGCCGAGGTAGTACGGTCTGCCTGGCGGCGCGATCGTGTTCTTGCCGCTCTTGTCTGTCCCCATATTGACCTGAAGGTAACCTTGCAGATGCGTCGGGGGCAGGTCCTTGTGCAGTTCCTGGGAAAACCGCTTCAGCACGATCTCGTAGTAGTCGGACCCGGGGTAGGTGATCGTATCGGGAGTGGCGATCGGGATATAATTTCCCAGATCGTTCGCATTACTCGTGCCGAGTCCCGGAAGTGAATTCACGAACTTGCGCATCCCTGTTCCCGGCACGACTTTGCCGGAGACCGGGTCCACTGCCGGGAGCGGGCTGTTGGCATAGTTGGGGTAGGGTCCAAAATAATCGGGTGGCGCGTTCGGGGTAAGCGCATGGGGCTGCGCCGACGACTTGGCTCCCAGGGTGGCGGCGCGCAGTCCGCTGGCCGCGGCGCGTCCGGCTGCCGCCGCCCGCATGGCGGGCGTCACGGCATGTTTCATGATGTACTCGGGTGTCAGTGCCTGGGCTACTTGAACGCGTGGCACTTGGTCCGGCGTAACGGCGGCCTGAGCTTGTGCGGGTACTACCGGGGTGATACTAGCGGCTGCTGGGGGAACGACCTTTTCCGACATGACCCTCTCCTCGGGAACAAGAGATGTGATTTATGAGAATGTGGGCACGGGAATCTGGGATGGGAGCTTGGTTCAATTCCCTGTCCACTGTGAGCCTCTTCCAGTATTGACCTGGCCGGTTGCCGTGGCAAGGTGTCGAATCGTTTTTCTTATGTCACGCAAATTAATGGATATTTATCATGCCAAGATTGAGTAAACTCCCAATGAAGATATTGCGCCCGGGTTTATTTATTCATTTGTTCCTCTCAGGGTTATCCGGCGGTACGGGGGGGGAGCGAGAGGTGCCCTACTGGGCTGTCACTTGTCTTGCCCGCAGTAGTGGCACTCAGGGCTCAGCACGGCACGCTCGTTGCGGAACGTGCTCGATGATGAGGCTATGGACCTCACTGTGCTGCTAATCGGAGTGCGCGACCGCTGGCTGACGCCGAGCTGACCTACCGCGAGGTTGGCGGGATCCGGGGCTGGTATATCCCGGAGAGTGCCTGGGCAGGGATGCCGGGTGCCGCGGGGCCCGACCCGGGCCGACCTCGGCTGAGCCGGGGAGCAGGTCCGGGCCGGCCGCTCCGACGCATGGACAACGGCTCTGCCGTTGCCCAGGGTGGTTCGCTGAGCGTATTGTCAAGGAGAATTTGCTTTGATCGCCCGGGCACGGTTGTAGTCGGGGCGGTCCGGGACGTCGCTCCAGACCTTGGTGGCGTGGTTGAGTTACCGAGGAAGATCTTCATGAGCGTCCCTGAACATGCGTGCGTAACCGCGAAGCGGCTCGCAGGCTGGATCGTCGGCAGGCGGGTGTCGTCGGGCCATAGAACGGCACTGATAGGCCCTGGGTTGGCGATGAGCCAGCAGGGCCGGCCCGGGAACGCCCCAGCGACCATATCGCCGCGATCGTGCGTCGTGGCTGCCCGCCCGCGGAGGTACGCGCCGCGCCAGAGGCCGTTGCTGCCCGACGTGCCGGGCCTGCGGGGCTTGCCGGCGGTGCTGGGCCATGCCGTCGCACGCGCTGGGGTGGCCGGGGCCAGGTCGCCCCGCAATCCTGACTCAGACCGTCCACGCGCCAAGCGGCTCCTGGTCTACCGGGCGTGGGCTTAGCCCGGGGCGTAAACGAAAAGGAGAAATGTCGGATGGTTGGAGCAGCAGCGATGCCGCTTACGCGGTTGGTGGAACTGCCCGGTCGGGGGACGACGCGTGTGTGGGAGTGCGCCGGCCCACCCGGCGCGGGAACCCTGATGCTTATCCACGGGGTGGCAGGCACGGCCGAGTTGAACTGGGGGAAGGTCTTCGTGCCGCTCGGACAGCATTTCCGGGTTGTCGCCGCCGACCTGCGCGGCCATGGTGACGGGATCCCCCTGCGTTCCCGGTTCCGGCTTGAGGATTGCGCTGACGATGTCGCCGCGCTGGCAGGTGTCCTTGATATCGGCAAGTTTGCCGCCGTGGGCTATTCCATGGGCGGCATGGTTGCCCAGCTTCTGTACCGGCGGCACGCGTCGCTGTTGTCGGGTCTGGTGTTGTGCTCTACCGCGAGCAACGTCTGCGGATCACCGATGGAGCAGATGGCCGCTCTTGCGATACCGGCGGTGGCCGTCGCCTTGCAATGGAACCCGATGCTGCACCTGATGAGCGCCGATTCCTTCGGGATGGCGCTGCTGGGCCGCATTGATGACCCGGCGACCGCCAGGTGGGCCCGCGCCCAGTTGAGCCGGACCACCCTGGCCACCACCATCTCGGCCACGCACGCCGTCTGCGGGTTCACCTCCGGCAGCTGGATCGGCCAGGTCGATGTGCCTGCCGCGGTGGTCATCACGACCCGGGACCAGATCGTGCCGCCAGACCGCCAGCTTGAGCTGGCCCGGGCGATCCCGGGCGCATCGGTCCACTACGTGGACGCCGATCACGGGGCATGCGTCAACGCGCCGCAGTTGTTCGCCCGCGCTTTGCTCGACGCCTGCCGGTCAGCAGAGCCATCCCGCGGCGGCGCGCTGCGCACACCAGCCTGAGACGCCGGCCCCGCAACGCACCCTGAACCCCGGGCCCCGCCGTCAGCGGCTAGGGACGGCTGACCGGGTCCGCGGCGGCGCCTGGCCGGTCAGGATATAGCCGCTGCCGAGCGCTAGCTCCCGGACATGCACGTCCTCGAGCAGTTGCCCGAGATGATGCCACGGCCGAGCGAACCCCTCAAAGCTCCGCACATAGGGAGCGTGGAGCATCGCCACTGGCAGGTTCACGGCCACCATCCATGGTGCGGCCCACTTGCCGCCGCCAGCGGCCACCCCCGCGCCAGGACGCAGCTTGCTCAGGACGTTCCGCAGCGCGTCCGGGGACTGCATGATGTCGTGCACGGCGCAGAACAGGGCGGCGTCTGCGATTGACGCGATCTGCGCATCCTCGGCCGGTGACTGCACGACCGTGACGTTACCCCAGCCTTCCTGCTCGATGCGCTCGCGCGCCACCGCCACCATCTCCGGTGACTCCTCAATGCCCACGACGCTGCCCTGCGGGCCGACCTTGTCCCGGAGCGAGCCGTGGCACAGCCCTGTCCCGCATCCCACGTCGAGGACGACCTGCCCCCGGCGGACCGGGAGCGCCTCGACGACCTCCTGGCGGTAGTCCTGGAACGCGTCCGTCCTCTGATCGTAGGAGCGGGCATGCTCGCGGTAAGCCGGCTGCCGCGTCACCTCTCGTGCCGGCGCAGGCGCGGCAGGCACGGAATTAGGCGATTCGCTCATGACCCTTCACCCTTCTCATCGATGGAGCGGCATCTCCTGACATGCTCTGGGCCCGCCATTCGTGACGGAATCCAACGTCCCAGTAACATTTGATACCTGCCACTGATCTCCCGGATGAGCCTCGGTTATCACCGGTCTCGGCTTATATCCCGGTCGTTGCTGATAATCTTTTCTTGGGAATGGGCCTATGGTAGTTGCCCGACTCCAGGCCGGGCGAGCGGCATCCATGATCTCCGACCGGCTCGGCGATTTCTTCCCAGGACTTCGACCTCAACGTAGCCTGGACCACGAAATTCTGCAATGTGGTCATTATCTCACCGGCCGCGTCAATGAACTTAAGTCACAACGCACACATGAATTGGGTCCAAATTATTGTTAACCTTGAGGTAACGTGTTTCTATGCTGTGTCTCCAGTCAGCAGGTCAGCTAACAGTTCACGAGCCGCTCACTGGCCCCACTCAACACAGAGCGTCCTGCCGAGCCGGTTGCCGAAGGTGATGGCGAACGCGTTCAGGACCGGCTTCGTGCGCCGTGAGGTGCTGCTGATTCGAGTGGGGTGAAAGGTCACCACCGCCGGGCCGTCGCGGCGGCCTGGCTGGAGCTGAGGACAGCCTGTCCCGGGAGGCGCCCGGATGGGCGGGAGCAATCCTGACAAGGTCAGGACGGCCCAGCGGCGCGCACCTGCCCGTGATCGCCGACCGGGTGGTCCAGGCGGCGCTGAAACTCGTGCTGGAACCGGGCTTCGAGGCCAGCCCTGCCAGGACTGCATCTCCTCGATCAGCTTGCCGGTGATCCGGAGATGGTCTCCTAGACACTGAGGCGCCGTAGATCTCTGCGACGTGCGCCGAGCATCCCCGGTGCCGACCGCCGGGCCGTGCCTCTGATGGCCCAGCTGAGGCAAGAGCACGGGACGAGCCCAGGTCAGCCGTAGATCGTCGGGCATTTCGCGCCCCGGGGCGAGCAACCGTTACCGCTGGCCGAAGCGTGTCACTATACATTCCGGGTGCGCTCCGGAGAGGCGTGCAAAGCCTGGATGAGCGGGCCGGGCTCGCTGGCTTGCGAGTGCGTCATGTGGACAACGTCCGCAAAGGAGATCGCCTCAGCTGACTCGCTGCCCGTCCCCGATATCGGCGCGTCAACCGACTTCTTATCATGGCGCGCAGCGTCGCCCCTACTGTAGTCGGCCATGCCAGCCACGTCCCGACCTCTGTTGGCTTACCGGTGGCGCTCTCATTTCCCGAAACCAAGAAGATCGATGAGCACCCGGCTGATATCCACCGAAAGTTGCGTGTGCTGCGCCTGGCCGGGCTTGGTGAGCAGGAAGTTCAGGTCCTGATCGCTCGCTGCCGTGAGCACCGCGATAACTTTGCCTGCTGAGCTGAACACCGGATGCGCGACGACCACCTCAAGTTTCGGGGTGGGGGGCCCATCCAGCGCTGCGTACTTACCTCCAGCCGCTAGCTCGGCCCCCACCCCCCGGGTCCACTCCCCGGTCGCCCAGGCCGTGCCCGTGACGCTCTCGCCGCGAGCCCAAGTCCTGGCGTCCGGCGGGCTGACTTCCGGCATCGGCCCGATGCGCTCGTCTCCCGGCAAGGGTACGTACAACGCCCACTCGTACCCAGAAGCGGGGGTATCCCTCGGGGGCAGGAGCCGTCGCAGAATGTCGGCTCCCGCTTCCTGGCGGGACTCGGATCGCATGTGCCTTGCCTCGCCGGCGAGCTCATCGATGGGTATGTCGTACCCGCTCGCGATAAGAACGCCCACGACCACGAAGCCGAGTCGCATCACTATGACCACGGAGCCTATGAACCCCAGCCGCGACATTGGGCCCGGCGGCAGCGGGGTGAAGGCGTAGTACGCGGGAGCTGCCACTATGAACAGCCCACCGAGGAGACGGACCCAGCTGAAACCGCTATGCCGCCTTAGGAACTTCTCACGGCTCGGGGCTGGACGGGCGCTCCCGGCGGCGGACGGAAGGCGAAGCGCTGCGACGGCTATGGCCAGCTGCCAGGCGCAGACCGGCGCGAGCAGGATGTAACCGACGAGGAAGACCCCGAAAACGGGCTCCCATGCGAGCGTGCCGATGGAGTCAACGACTATCCGTGCGACGGGGATGAAGCAAGCGAGCGATGCGGCGGTTACGGCGGCGAGGGTCAAGGACAGAGCTGCGATCCGCCGCATGGCGCCTTGGTGCGGGCCATCCTGCCGTGTCCGTTCGGCTTGCAGAGCACTAGCCTGTCCGTAGGTGAACAGGGCGACGATGGCCAGCACTAGGCCGAGTGCCCCAATTGCGTTCGTGACCTGCTGAGACGCGCTCATCCTGAACCGCCCCAACAACCGCCGTCGTCGAGCGCCCCGAGCCTGAGCATGGAGAGAATGCCCATGTTGCCTTGAGCCGTACTGACCGGCTGGCCGAACTCGAACCCTGGGATCAACCCACCCGAGCGGGAGAGTGCGCCCGTAAGAAAGACCTGCCCCAGCAGGTCCTGGGAATTGGCACATCGGGCAGGGCTGCGCTCAGCGAGCGGAACATCCCGGCCTCCCAGCGCCAGAACAAGATCGTTACCAGGGCGGGCCTCATGGTGCGGTAGCGCGCCTTGGTCGAATTACTGACGACGGCCAGGTCGATGAAGAACATAGCCCCGGCTTTCTTGGATGACCCCCGGGCACTCGCCGCCGGGCGGCGGTTGATTCCCGGTGCTTACCTCTCACGTTACATCACAAATATATAACTAGCAATATGATTCTAGAGTTGACAGTATATTTTCTCGGACGCGTTCTGATTCACGGCAGGAGAAACGTGGTTGACATGTGCGGGTAGTAATCTTCGTTCTTCTCGCTGCTCGATGATTTCGGCCAAGTCCTCCGAGTCCAAGCCAAGCCGCTGCGCACGCACTTACGCCAACCTGGACACGTCGGCCCCCGCCGGGGGCGGCAGCTACGAGGAGGACCGGGAGGAGCGACTCCTGCATCCATCACGGACAGCTTGCGGGGCGCCCTGCCCTCTTGTGGCCGACCCCCGGGCTCGCTATATCCACAGCGGGTCGTGGCTGTTAGCCGCGCGGTCACGTACGGCGGGAACGAGTGCGGCGAGCATCAGCATTCCGGGTAAGGGCGAAAGCCGCCGGATAGCCGGTGCAGGCCACGAAGACGCCGAACACGGCGGGGCCGGCGCGGTACCCGGAGTCGTAGTCCAGGTTCCACAGGGCGCTGGCGGTGCCCTAGCCGCCGATCGGCGCACGGTCGATCAGCAGCGTGAAGGTGACGTTCTCGCTGATCCCGAAGCCGATCCCGAACAGGCACATGCCTGCGATCAGGACTGCTGGCACAGTCATCCAGATCAGTATGGTCATCCCGGCCGCTGCGGTCAGCAGGCCGGGAACCAGCAGGCCAGCGTGGCCGTGTCGGTCGCCGTGGCGTCAGGCCAGCCATCGGCTCACCGTCGGGGCCACGGCCTGCGCGAGCAATCCGAGCGCGGCGACGCCGCCGGACACGCCTGCTGCTACATATAGCGAGCGACCTCATACCGCCGAGGCTCGCGGCTGCGCCGCGAATGGGCGGGTGGTAGCCGGCGTGCAGCGAGGAGGTGCCCGTGAGGGTGGCCTCCTCGCTGTGCCGGTTCTAGCCTCCAGGTTGACGAGACCAGGGAGGCCGGCATGGCCGACTATTCGACTCTACTGCGGGATCGGGTGACGCTGGCGGTTCGTTCGGTGGACCGGATCTTCCTGAACGTTATCTGAAGCCCTCCCTGTGTATGCCGCACCTGACCAGGACGCCTGCGGCGTGGACATGTAGCTGAACAGCGTTCACGTAGTAGCCACTTGGTTCTAAAAACGGCAGCGGCAAGGGGATTTGCACGGGTCTGCGGCGGAGACCCTGTTCAGGTAACGTGTCCACCACGCAGCAAAAAGCACACAAAACACCCGCGGCGGCTACAGCAAGGACACCCAAATTCGGGCTTGAGATAATGCAGGGGTATGTGCCGCATCTGCAGACGGCTGGCTGGTGCGCGCGGTTCCTCCGCGAGCAACGCGGGTTCGGCTATCCCTCCTCGAGGGCGTTCGGCGAGGTGGGGAAGGCCTACGAGACAGCGATCAGGAACTTCGCCAGGAAGAACGCCATCCCGGTGGTCCGCTTCGCCAAGGGCGATAACCGGGAGGAGATCGCGCGCCCTTACCTGGAGGCTGCCGCTGCCGGCGGCAAGGGCAAGGTCGTCATGATCGGCGTTGGCCAGGAGAAGGCCTCGGCATGGCGGTCCTGGGCGGGCAAGAGACGTGACAGCCGGGGGCGGGTTCTGCAGGAGTGGGGCCGGCAGATGACCTTCGTCAACCACTTCTACTTCTACTTGTGGGATGCGGAGTGGGGCCCGGCGTTCTGGAAGGTCAACTGCTATGCGCCCTTCCCGGTCTGGATCTGGCTGAACGGGCACGAGTGGGCCAAGCGGCAGCTTGCCAAGGCCGGCATAGGGTATGCCGCGCTGGATAACGGGTTCCGCTCGTGCGCAGATCCCCCACTGCTGCAGCGGCTGTGTGACCGGCTCGGGCCGGGCGCGGTCACCGCGTTCTTCTGGCGCTGGTTTGCCCAGCTGCCGCAAGTGTTCACCACCCCGGACCTGCACGCCGGGTACGTCTATGAACTGGCATTCCGCCAGTTCGAGGTGGCCGACACGCTGGTATTCGACCGCCCGGCCGCGGGCCGGGCGTTCTTCGAGGGGCTCATCCGCGACCACCTGGATGTCGGCCGCCCGGACTGCGTGTCGCTGACGTTCGGCAGGCGGGTGACCTCCAAAACCCCCGGCGCGTTCCGCACCAAGGTCGTCACCCAGGGAGTTGACCCGCAGATCAGCTGCTACTACAAGGCCAGCCGGATCAAGCAATATTTCAAAGCGCACCGGGCATTGCGGACTGAGACCGTCATCTGCGACACCCGGGACTTCGGGATCGGCAGGCGCGTCTGCCTGGAGAACTGGAATGCCCTGCGGGCAGCTGGCGAACACGCCAACCAGCGTCTGTGCGACGCTGAAGCCGCAGACGCCCAGCCCGCCCCTGACACCGTCACCTTCGCCGAGGTGACCAGGCCCACCAGCACCGCCGAGGGCCTGCACGCTCCAGCACTGCGCTTTGGTGACCCCCGCGTCATGGCAGTCCTGGCCGCCACGCTGCGGTTCACCCACCTGATCGCTGGGTTCGACAACCGGTCCCTGACCGAACTCGCCTCCGCGCTGCTCGGCACCCCCTACACCAGCCGGCATGCCACTTATGACCTGCGGCGGCTCCGGCGCAAACAGGTCATCGAGCGGCTCCCCGGCACCCACCGGTACCGCCTCACGCCCCACGGCCGAGCGATCGCCGTCCTGTTCACCAAGACCTACGGCCGCGTCCTCACCCCCGGCCTGACCACCCTCAGCCCAGCCCTCCCTGACGATCTTGCGCACCGCTCGGCCCTCGCCACCGCCTGGCGGCAGTTCGACCGCGCCCTCGGCCAGCACATCACAGCCGGGCTGGCCGCCGCGTGACAGGCGAAAACTTGATCTGACCGGAAACATGGCCAAGGCCTACTGGAGGTAGCGGCAGGAATGCGGCAACCACGCCAGCCGACACGGTCGTCGCCGCGAAGTCGAGGGAGGGGCGGAGTTGGCTGCCGGATCGCAGGCTGGCCAGCAGGCCGGCCGGCTGCGCTGCGTCCGGGCCCGCTTCCGCCTGACGATCAGCCGGGCCAGCCAGCCAGGAGACTGCCGCCAGCGGGGCGAGCGCACTGAAGGCCGTGATCGCGATGACTACTGCGTAACCGGCGTCCTCGGCCAGCCAGGCCCCGGACGGGAGCGCCACGATCGCGGGCACGCAGGCCACGGCTCTGGCCAGGCCGATCCCCTCACCGTGTCGCTCCGGTGGCAGCGCTGTGGCCACCAGGGCCCCGATGACGACGGTGTTGAGGCCGAAGCCGACGCCGCGGGCGATGCTGACCGCGACGATCGCGATAACGCTGTGCGGTGCCAGCAGCGCCAGGGCCTCGCCAAGCAGCAGCGCTCCGGCCGCGAACACCGTGCGATCGCCATAACGCCTCAGGGGCCTGGGAGAGGCGAACTCGGCCAGCACGGTGGCCAGCATAAGCCAGTCGGTCACCACGCCAGCCCCTGCGCTCCCGGCGCCCGCTGACACTGCGTACATTGGCGTCACTGACAGCAGGAGGTAGAAGCTGGTAAGCGTGCCGAAAGAGGACATCAGGGCCAGCGCAAACCGGGTGGTGATGAGCGTGCACGCGGTGCGGGACGGCCGGGCTGGGCGCTGTGCACGGTGCGCCGGATGCTCGGCCTGGGTCATGGTGCTCATGCAGGTGACCGTAGGCGCCAAGTGGACTACTGATAAGGTCCGATTCTGTGGCGATTCAGTGGTCCGGTTTGGGACCGGAGTTGCTGCTCCAGCTCGACCGCGGGCGTGATCAGCCGCTCCGGTCGCAACTCGAGGCCGGTCTCCGCGACGCGATCAGGAGCGGCAGGCTGCAGGCTAGCGAGCGGCTGCCGTCATCGCGGAACTTGCCTGCGAGCGTGGCGTCTCCCGCGGACTAGTGCAGGAGTGCTGCAATCAGCTGCTGGCCGAGGGCTACCTGGCCAGCCAGGTCGGCTCGGCGACACGGGTCGCGTTCGGCGCCCGTCCGGTTCCGGCCGGCCCAGCGCCCGGGTCGGCCGCGCCGCCGCGGCTGATCGCCGACTTCCGATCCGGGGTGCCAGACCTGGCGAGCTTCCCGCCCGGCGACTGGGTGTGGGCGAGCCGGGAGGCCTGCCGTAGCGTTGCCACGCCGGATCTCGACTAGGGTGACCCGTGTGGCAGCGCCATGCTGCGCCAGGTACTCGCCGCGTACCTGCGGCGCATGCGCGCTGCCGCCGCCGACCCTGACCGCATCGTCGTCTGTACCGGCTTCGCCCCGGGGCTGCACCTCGTGCTCCGGGTCTCACGTAGCCGGGCGTCCAGCGGGCCGCGCTGGAAGACCCCGCCATGCGGACCTGACAGCCAGCGACAGTGTGCGGTCCGCCCGGGCAGCGGGCGTCGATGTGGTGCACGTGCCAGTGGACGAACTCGGCCTAGACGTCGCGCTCGAGGCAAGCGGGGCCCGAGTTGTCGTGGTAACGCCGGCGCACCAGCCGCTGAATGGCGTGGTGCTCGCGGCGAACCGGCGTCGCGCGCTGGTGGACTGGGCGGCCCGCAACGACGCCACCGCTGGTCGAGCCCATTGCGGCGGGAAAACGGGTCAGCGACCGCAGCTCGTCCGGCCTGGACCAGCTCACCGTGGCCGCGCTGCTCGAGTCCGGCCGGTATGACCGGCACCTGCGCCACATGCGCGCGTTGTACGCCCGGCGGCGTGGCCATGATCGATTCCCTGGCAAGGGAATCGATCATGGCCAGGCTGACCGGGCTGGCCGCCGGATTCCACGCCGTGGCGCACCCCCCCGGAAGCAGCCGACGAGCAGGCAACCGTGAGTACCGCGCGGCTGCGTTCGGCCGGGCTCTACGGGATGATCCCGCAGCGGGCGACCACCGCAGCCACCCCGCCGCAGCTCGTAGTGGGCTTCTTCGGGGACGTCAGCGAGCGAGCGGTCGCAGACCTGCTGTGCTGAACGGCCGCCCCGTCGTCCGAGTTCACCCAGTGCGTCGTGGGAGGACGCACTGGGTGTCATACGTTAGAGAGGACGGACGTTCTCCGCCTGCGGTCCCTTTTGCCCCTGGGTCGTTTCGAATTCGACCTTCTGGTTCTCGTCCAGCGACCTGTAGCCGGTGCTCGCGATCGCGGAGAAGTGGACGAAAACGTCCGCCGTCCCGTCATCGGGGGCGATGAAACCAAAGCCCTTATCGGCGTTGAACCACTTCACGGTACCTGTTGCCATCAGTTCAAGTCCCTTATCTAATACCACGACGCGACCTAACCGCGCCGACCTGAAGCCTACCGGTCCCGGTCCTGGCCCCGAAGCAGAACCCTACCCCCGGTCACGGTCTTTCGCAGCACCAGGCGCTGCCCAGGTCGGCGGCGCCCGCATCACGTTCAGCTCAGAAAGCCCCTGTTCTATCACCGCCGCACAGCCATGTGGTCAGCCGTGCCTGGGTTCCGGTGAGCGTGATGCTCGACTGCCTGGCCGCATCACGGCACACAGGAGGGCACGAACGGCCGTTCGCTGCCGGGCCGCCTGGCCCGCGGCGATACCCGCAGCACCAGCAGCGCTGCTGCCGAGGACAGACGTCCAGAACTGGATCGTCCCCGTGCGGAAACACCGCATACGGTGATGGCTGCCGGCCACTCGGAGTCGAGCTGGCCGAGCCGAGGACTGGGCCGTGTTGCGCCGCGGGTCCGGCAGCACGGGGCCAACTATTTCGGAAATTTATTGCTAGTTTTTGATTGCAAACGTAGCTTGAGGGGCAGGCACCTAGCGCTGATTCCTCGTGGTCGTGGTGCCGGTCCCGCACATGACCGTGTACTCAGCCGAGATGGGACTGATGTTGACTTGGCTGCGGATCAGGATGAAACGGCGGCGGGCCGAGAAGCCGGCTGAGTGCGCATCAGGCCGGGGCGGCCGCGACCTGCGCCGCGTCGCCGACGCCCTGACTGTGGATGCGGCGGTGGCGGCGTCCCGTCGCCCAGGCCAGTTGGCGGAGGCGACCCGGCAGTTCGGCCAGCAGCCGCCCCACAACGCCACCTAGTTCACCGCACGGTCCTTCCAGTCATGCGGATGCGGCTCCCGGCCCGGCCGCTCATGGTGCCCGCCACGGCATGACCGCTCTCCCCGGCTACGCTCATCGATAACTGTCTATGCAGATAAGGCCAGCTTGCCAGCCTGGATAGATGTGCGTCAAGATAGATGTATGTCGATGCAGGTCGGCAGGTCCACGGCGGGGCTCATCCCGGCCGAGTTGCAGGCGGTTGTCGAAGCCTGCTCTACGCCGCTGGTTGGTGAGCCGATCGGGGGAACGGCCGGGGCCGGGCTGACCCCAGGTGTTCATGGCCCTCGGTGATCCGGTCCGGCTGCGGCTGGTGTCACTGATCGGCGCGCACCAGGGCGGCGAGGTGTGCGTCTGCGAGCTGGCGACGGCGTTCGGGCTGACTCAGCCCACTATCAGCCATCACCCTGAAGGTCCTGTGCGAGGCCGGGATCATCGACTCTGAGCGCCGCGCCACCTGGGTCTACTACTGGCTCGTGCCCGCCGCGCTGGAGCGCGTGTCCGCACTGCTGGCGTCGCTAGCGAGCCGATCTCTTCGCCCAGCGGGCCGATCTCTTCGCTGAGACCAGCTGCTCCGTAGGCCGCAGGCGCCAGGCCCGCCGCCTGGCGCGCAGGAGCCGCCGGATGCGTGGGCATCACCGCCCCCGACAGCCTCGTGCTCATCACCGTCATCCTCGCCATCCCGGGTCTGATCTGGCAGCGATCCTGGCTGTCACGGCTAGCGCAGCCTGTCTGACCTTCATCGCCTGGGGTCCTGCGCTTACTCCTGGCGGGCAGAGACCCAGCCAGCCATCGGCGGCCGCTACGAAACAGCCCGGTCTCGCGAACGAGCGGGTAACCTCCGCGAGTTGCGTGGTGCGATTAGCCAGGCATCGACTGATGAGCTGGTCAGGGACCTACTAGCGTGATCGGGTGCTGGGGGCTGGCTGGACTGAGGTCACCGCCCTGGTGGCGGCCTTCGTGATCGCGGTGCTGGCGACCCCCGCGGGGATCTCCGGCGCCGTCCTGCTGCTGCCGTTCCAGGTCAGCGTGCTGGGCACGCCGAGCCCGCCGTCACCCCGACCAACCTGCTCTACAACGTGGTCGCCACCCGGGGGCGCTGTACCGGTACTGCCGGCAGAAACAGACGGGCGGGGTATGGGTCTACTACCGCGCCCGCACTGAGGCGCTGGCCAGCCTCGGCACCCTGATCGGCAGCCCGCCCTCCTGACTGCCTGGCCCTATATCATGCTCGCGGCCAGCAGCAGGAGGGCTGAGCCGGGATCACTGCGATGTTCATGGCGACCGGCCAGGACATTGCGAACGTGGCCGAGTCGTCGGCCGCGCTCGTGTACGCCGAGGTTCTCGCCAGCGGGGCCTACTATTACTCGATCACGATCCCCGCGCTGATCGTCGCCACTTACGGTGGCGGCACCGGCCTGCCTACACAGCGCGGATGCCTTGAGCTCCTCGGCTGCTACGGCAGCGGCAAGTACTCAAGTTCGCTGAGATCGTGGCCGCGACCGCCTTGTGCGGGGAGATCTCGCTCGGCTCAGCCGTCGTCGCGGAGGAATGGGTGATCGGCCACGGTCGGCTCGGCCGCAATCGGATGTAAGACTCCGGGACACCGGCCCGAGCCTCGCGGGAGGCGGCCGGCAGTTCCAGTCCGGCGATGCAGGTGCCTGCCACCAGCCCGGCATTACCGTGCCTTGCCGCCAGCTTCCGCCTGGGCTGCAATAGGGGAAGTGACCGTGCCACCGTCCGGGAGGTAGACGATGACGCCAGCGGAACTTCGTGCGGTGAGCAGGCTGGGCGGCCAGGCCTTTGCCGGGCTGGTGTCCCGCATCGAGCAGGTGCACCAGGCGATCGCCGACCGGGCCTTCGCCCCCGTCGGGGTAGCGGCCGTGCCGGTCCGGTTAATCCACGACTCTGTGGCGCGGGGCGCCTACCTCGCGGTGCGGGGGCCGGCCTGGCGGCGGGGACGGTGGGCGGGGAGGCCGGGATTCTTCTCGGCACCGACGGACAGCCCGCCGGCCGCGAACCGGCAGGCAACCTCGCGCTCGCCGCGCTGAACATGGTCGCGGGTGAACATCTGGGTCCCGACCTGGCCCCACTGGCCATCCGGATGGCAGTGCGGGCAGATGGTTGCGATGTCGGCCTGACTCCTCAGCGGATCGCGACCGCTTTCCCGCACGCCGCGCCCAGGCTCGTGGTCTTCGTCCATGGGCTCGCCGAGACAGAGAACTCCTGGCACCGGCGGGCGCCGCAGTCCGTAACCTACGGCCACCACCTGCGGGCAGAATTCGGCTACACCCCGGTTTACGTGCGCTACAACACCGGACAGCACATATCCAGCAGCGGCCACGACCTGGCCGGCCTGCTCGACGGCCTGGCCGCGGCGTGGCCAGAGCAGGTGGAAGAGATCTTGCTGGTGGGTCACTCCATGGGCGGCCTGGTCATCCGCAGCGCCTGCCACTACGGCCGGGAAGCCTCCGCCGCCTGGGTGGGATACATCCGCCACGTCTTCTACCTGGGGTCACCGCACCTGGGAGCCCCGCTTGCCCGCGCTGCCGGGCTCGCGGGCTGGGCGCTCGGCCAGGTGCCCGAAACCAGGCCGTTCGCGACCCTGGCCGCCGGGCCAGCCTCGGTCAGGGACCTGCGCCACGGGTACGTCCTGGACGACGACTGGACCGGCTGCGACCAGGACTGCTGCCTGGCCGATCACCGATGTGACGCGCCGCTGCTGGCTGAGGCAAACCACTATGCCATCAGCGCTACCGTGACCGCCGATCCTGGCAGCCCGGTCGGCGCCGTCGTCGGTGATCTGCTCGTCCAGCCCGCCAGCGCACATGGGCGCCGCGGCCCGCGCCAGCACGTCCCGTTCCCGGAACCGGGCCGCAGGCTGGGCGGAATGCACCACTTCGACCTGCTCAACCATCCCGACGTCTGGGCAGCCATGCGCGGCCTCCTGGCCCCCGCCTGGCTGCCGCGATAATTCCTGGCTGCACATCCGGAGGCCTGAACAGGCAGGCCCGGGCATTCCCGAAGGCCCCCAGTGTCCGCGCAGCGCCCTGATGACGCACCGCGGAGGGCTGCTGAGCCAGGGGGACAGGCCAGGTGCTGGCCAGGGCCTTCCACGGGTGCGACGGGCCGCCCAAAGCGCGACCGAGGTCGCAGTGGCGTTTGATGGATGCCGTCAGCTCCCCACCGGGCAAGGAGATTCACCAATGATCCGAACCCACCAGCCAGACCAGGCCGTTTTCAGAGCGGTCCGGCCTGAGGGCATTGAATGGAAGCCGTTCGCGGCGTTCCCGCCCTCGGTTCGCCTCGCCGCCGTCGTCGGTCATCCCGCCGAGCCTGCCCCCTACGTGATCAGGGTCAAAGTGCCCTCCGGCGTGAAGCTGATGCCACACGGACACCCGGAGGACCGGGTCTACCCGGTCATGTCCGGTGTCTTCTACATTGGCCTTGGCGATCAGTTCGAGACCGATAAGCTGGCAGTGCATCCACTCGGCAGCGTTACTGTCCTGGAGGCGACGGCGGACGGCGACGGCGACGGCGACGGCGACGGCCGCCGGAATCCGGCGCGCATCACCGATTGGGCCTACCAGGCATGACGCCACTGGCCGCCCCTCTCTCCCGGCCGTTCCAGGATTCGCGTACCGCGCAGTACGACATCGAGTTCAGCGTGCTCACCGGGGACGCGCTCACGCCGATCCCCGGGACACCACGCATGGCCCCTGGCCCGCCTGGTAGCCATGTTTGGGTCCGCTGCGGGCGGCAGGCCATGGGCGAGGCGGACAGGCCAACCCGACCATCGACACCCGGCCCTGCCTCCCCACCGCGCAAGGTGTATCGAAGATCTCGTGCTCCGCTGTGACGGGCAGAGGTCACCCGCCGTCCGTACCGGGCGCCCGCGCGTGGCGGAGTGGGGGCCTGCCGATCAACTCGATGAGGCCGAGTGCCAGCAGCAGCAGGACGGCGATCACGATGGCCACCACGGCGGTTGGACGGCCCCAGAAAACGAAGATCAGGGCGGCCAGTGCCACCGCCCCGATGCGCAGCGCATGCCGATGGGCGTATGTCCACGTGCCGACCGGGCCGGTGGACAAGCCCGCAGATTCTCCGCTGCGGCGCAGCGAACCGAGGCCGGAAGAAAGCACTGAGCGGGTCCGGGCCGCTGCAGCGGACGGGCCGGTGAAGAACGCGCCCGCGGCCACGATCAGGCCCGCCACGAGCAGGGTGCGAAGCGCGGTCTTGATGAACCGGACCAGGATGTCGAAGGCGGCGGCCGCTGCGTCCGCGGGCACACTGGCAGGCACGCTGTTCAGGTAGATGGCCCGGGCAATCGCCAGGCCAGCGCCTAGCACCAGCATGGATGCGGCAAACCCGAGCCCGGCGCCGATCAGCGCCCGCCGGTGGCCGCGGGCGACGAGCACGCCGAGGCCGAGCAGCACGAGAGCCACGATCGGCAGCACGATTTTCAGGTCGTTGATGAGCCGGTAGGCCTGCTGCGCCTTGACCAGGTTCTTGGACGAGAACAGCGGGAATGTGGCATGGACGACGGGGATCTTCGCCGCGATCGTCAGCCCGCGCGCGACGAGGTCTTGCTTGGCGACGGCGATCAGCGGCGCCAGGTCGAGGGTGACCTGGCCATTGCGGACGCCGATAGCGCCGTTCCTGCTGCCGCGGCCCGACAACGCCGCGACGAGCGCCTGGTGCGCCACCCGGTTCACCTGGACCCATGCGTCCGCCATCCGGGGACCGGTGATCGCCTTATGGACGCCGCTGTGCACGAACCCCTGCACTCCGCTGGCGAGCGGGTCCGAGGCAGCCTGTAGCAACCCGCCCACCCGGGTGAGGCCCTTCTGCGACAGTTCGGCGGCCGCCTGATCGGCCCGCCCTTTGACGTCTATCCGGACGACGATCTCGTTGGTGATCTTGCTGGTGAGGGCGTTCTGGACAGCGGGATCCTTGATCAATGGCGTCATGTTGGCGACATACCGGCCAGTGTCGGAGACCTGGTTCGCGGTCCACACGGCCAGCACGGAAACAGGCGCCAGCACACACCCGGCCGCGATCAGCAGCACCGCAACCAGTGCCCGCCAGCTGAAGCGCCGGTGGCGAGCCTGCTGCGGCCCCCCGTCCGGGCCGGCCACAGCGGCGCGCGCGGCCTGATCTCCCGAGCGCTCGCCCGAACCGGAGTCCTTACCCGCGGGCACCTGGCCCCCAGTGATTCCAGACACGGGTCGCCTCCCCTCCCGGTCGTCATGCTTGGCGCGGCTGCCACCCACGGCTACCCCGAGCCTCTCCCACGCGACCATCCCCCGCACGGGCTGCCATCGTCCCCTGAGGGTGAGTCCGTGAGTTCCGTGACGTCACGTCAGCGGCCCACCTGCCAGGTGGTGCCGCCGTAGTTGAGCCGGAGCCGGCGGTGGGCAGCGATCACCATGGCGATAAGCAGGCGGGCCGCGGGCTGCTCAGCTGCGGGTTAGCAACTCCAGCACCCGCTGGACGTTCGCCCCGAGATCGGGGTCAGCGTCCGCACGGCCGGCCAGGTTCTTGAGCAGGGCCTGCTGGAACAGCCCGTCGAACAAGGCGTACGCCGTGCTGGGGGACACCGTGAGCGGTGTCCCGGCGAACTTGCTGACGATGCGCCAGATCCTCCGTTCCAGGCTCTGGTCGCTCTCCAGCACGTCGCCGCGGTAGGAGTCGTCGAACAGGCTCTGGTTGCGCAGGTCGTACCAAGGCCGGTGCAAGGTGGCGTCCTCGGCGAGGGTGGCGGTCATGGCTGCACCGAAACCCTGCTTGAGCTGGTCTGCGGAACCGGCGATTGGCCACGATGTTGTCGTACCGGGTGACGCACTCCGCCTTGTACTGCCGCACGCAGTAGGTGAGCAGGCTCTCGCGCAGGCCGCCGGCTACCTGGGCGGCCTGGACATCCTGGTGAACAACGCCGGGACAGAGATCTCCAGCCTGCTGGTGGACCTCAGCGCGGACGACGCCCGCCGGATGCTCGACGTCAACGTGCTGGGCACCGCGCTGGGCAGCAAGCACGGACTGCGCGCGATGCGCCCCGGCGGGCTGGCGGGCGCGGGCGGCGCGATCGTCAACATATCCTCGGTGGCCGCGACGATCGCCTTCCCGGCCATCGCCGTGTACTCGGCCACCAAGTCGGCGGTGGACCGGCTGACCCGGGCGGCAGCGATGGAATCCGGCAAGCTCGGTTACGGGGTTCGGGTGAACTGCGTGTATCCCGGCCCTGGTCCCGACGGAGATGGGCGCGCGGCTCGCCCAGGACATGGCCACGCTGGGGCTGTGGCCCAGCGCGGAGGCAGCCGTGGGGGATGTCATCGGGCTCACCCCGCTGGGCCGCCTGGGCGAGGTGGCCGACATGGCCGTCGCAGTCGTGTTCCTGGCCTCCGACGGCGCCCGGTTCATCACCGGGGCCGGCCTGCCGGTAGATGGCTACATGGGCAGCTAGCCGCCCCTACGGTCCGGTACCGCCCCGTTCGAGGATGAAGAGGTGAACCACCCATGAGTAACGGCAAGCCCGTCGTGGTCTATGACGCGTCCGGTTACACCGGACGGCTTATCTGCGAATACCTCCGCGAGTTCAATGTCCCGTTCATCGCGGCCGGCCGTGACAAGGCGCGCATCGCCGAGGCGCTCGCCACGGTGCCCGGCATCGACACCGTGGAGCACGAGATCGTCGAGGTCGAGCACCAGGTCGCGCCACTGACCGAACTGTTCGGGGGCGCCCGGGTGGTATGCAACACGGTTGGCCCGTTCGCCCAGCACGGCAGCGAGGTAGTACAGGCATGCCTGGCCACTGGCTGTCATTACATCGACACCATCGGCGAGCAGGACTGGCTGATCCGGTGTGACGAGGACTATGGCCAGCGGATGGCGGAACAGGGACTGCTACTGTCGCCGGGCATCGCCCAGATGTACACCACTGGTGAGATCGCGGCCGGTCTGTGCCTGGAGGCACCAGGCCTGGACACGCTGGACATCCTGGTCTTCTGGAAGGGCCTGCCGACCATCGCCTCAACGCGGACCATCCTGGTCAATGCCGCCCTGTCGAAGGCGCACTACCTGGAACAGAAGCAGTATGTGGAATGGCCAGCGGAGGCGGGCCTGTACGACGTCTCCGTGCCGGGCCAGCACGAGACCGGGCTGGCACTGCCGTGGGGCGGCACCTCGCACTCGGTGTGGTTCAAGCGGCGGGTAGCCAACGTGAAGGTACACGGCGGCGTGTTCAACCGCCCGCTGATGCAGGGCGTGCCACAGATCGTGAGCGCGGCACTTGGCCAGATCCAGGGCCTGTCCGAGGAGGATAAGCACAAGGTGCTGTCCGAGCAGGCTGCAGCGGTGATGAACCAGATGCCGCCGCGGGAAAGCAACCGGATCAACACCTCACTGGACTCGGTCCATGCCTCCGGGCCGATGGCCCGGGCGCACTGCGTCATCCATGGCAACTGCAACTACAAGCAGACCGGCCTGCTGCAGGCCTACGCCGCCTACTCGCTGCTGCAGCAGCCGCCAGCGCGGGCCGGTTTCGCCTCTGGCTGCCAGGCATTCGGCCACCGCGAACTGCTCGGCGTGCTGCGCGCTTCGGCCTGGTGATGCAGCCGATCCTGACCGTCCAGCTATGAGGCGTGCCGACCGTGCCTGACTGATTTCCTGGACAAAGGCGCCTCGCTGGATCCGGACGCGCCGTGCCTGACCTCGGCGGGCCGCAGCCGTAGCTACGCCGAGGTGCAGCGGCTCTCCTGGCAGGTCGGCGCGGCGCTGGCCCAGTCCGGAATCCGGCCGGGCGGCAAGGTGGCGATAGTGTCCGGCAACGACCCGGTCGCGTTCAGTTGCGTGTTCGGCATCTCCCGGGCCGGGGCGGTCTGGTGCCCGGTCAACCCGCGCGGCGAGGCAGCCGAGAACCGCGAACTGCTGGACCTGTTCGACTGCGCCTGCCTGATCTTCGCCGGGGCGTTCGCGCCGCTCGTCGCACGGATAGCCGAACGGCGGCCCGGGAGGTGGCTGGTGCCATCTCGCTTCGGGCGTGGCTGGACGGCAGCAGCGGCGAGCAGCCCTGGCAGGCGGATCCGCCAGACGATATCGCCATGATCGCCGGGACCGGGGGCACCACGGGCAAACCTAAGGGCGTAATGCTCACCGGGCATAACATCGAGACGATGACGGCCCTCACGCTGATGAGCTACCCCTCTGACGGCCGGCCCGTCTACCTGGCACTCGCCCCACTCACCGATGCCGTCGGCGTGCTGTGCTTCCCGGTCTTGACGCGGGTTGGCGAGATCGTCATCATCCCGGCCCCGACCTGGCTGAGTTCCTCACGCTGATCGGGCAGCACCGGGTCACCCACGCGTTCCTGCCGCCGACGGTGATCTACCAGATACTCGATCACCCGGCGCTGGGCACGGCCGACCTGACCTCGCTGCAATGCCTCTGGTACGGCGCCGCCCCCATGTCCGCCGCCCCAGGATCCGGCCGCGTCGGCGCAAGCCAGCCAGCACGGCTGGCACCATACCGGCGACATCGGCTACCTCGATGCTGATGACTATCTCTACATCGTGGACCGGGCCAAGGACATGATCATCACGGGCGGCTTCAATGTGTACTCAGCAGAGGTCGAGCAAGCACTGCTGGCCCGTCCCGGGGTGCTGGACTGCGCGGTCATCGGGCTTCCGGACGGCAAATGGGGCGAACGGGTCACTGCGGTGATCCAGCCCTTCCCCGGCCAGGACGTAGCTGGTGAGGATCTCCGCGTCTTCGTCAAGGACCGGCTGGGTTGCGTGAAGGCTCCAAAGCAGGTGGAGGTGTGGCCGGATCTGCCCCGTTCCAAGGTCGGCAAGATACTCAAGAGCGAGGTCAAGTCCCGGCTGCTCAGCGACACCGGCGACCGTTACCGAGACGGACGCTGAGGTGATGCGGACCTGCCCGTACTGCTCAGGCCAGTCCGACCGGGATTCGGTCCGGATGAGCCGGCGATGCCTGCTCATCCGGGGATACGTGGGAGAGACCCGCTCCGGCCGGGAGTTCATGCAGGTAGTCAGCGAGCAGAAGGGTTGGCTGGTGATCGTCGTCCAGACGCCGGCCTCCGCCGGGCGGCGCAGGCGCTGGCACCGGTGCCCGTTCACCGCCGTCACCCCGGCCGGGGAGCTGGCCAGGACGGCCCGCACCGTAAAGCCCGCCCCAGGCACCGAGGCCAGCGGCCAGTACCGGGAAGAAGATGAGCACGAGGAGATGCCCCGCCGCGATGTTGCTCACGCTCATCTCGAACGCATACACCGGGCTGAGTACGAGGTGCGGGCGGGCGAGGGTCCACTGCAGGTGCGTCAGTTCATGAGGCACCAGCGCGATCGTGGCCAGGCCCAGGATGGTGGCAACCAGGGCGGCGGTAGCGCCAGCGCACAGCCCGGCCGCGACCCCCTGCCGGGCGCGGGCGTCGGCCAGCGGCAACCGGCTGTCCTGCGAGGTTCTCCGCGCCGCCGCCAGTCCCGCCGCGACGACAACGCTGAACGCCAGCAGCACGGCGAGCATCCGCGCCGCGCCGTAAACGTCCACCTGCCAGGCTTTCGTGACCGGCAGCAGCATGCCAAACGGCGGCGCCGCATACATGATGAGGCCGGCCACTAGGCCGGCCCCGGTGCCGATGGCCAGCGCCGCCGGGCCAGCAGGAGACCGCCGCGCGGTCACGGCGAGGAGCCCGGCCAGATAAACCGCCAGCACCACCAGGAAAACGATCTCGCCTGCCCAGGTACCTGCCAGCGAAGGACGTCCGGACGGCGCGGCGTATTCCAGCCGCTCCACCTCAGCCTTAACCAGCACCAGAGCGTACACGGCCGCGTAACCAGCCAGCCGGACGACTCGAGCCAGCCCACCGCCAGCCGGGCCGAGCACCTTGCGGGCCAGCCACGGCAGCCCAGCGAGAATGACCACCGCCGCGATCACGTCAACTCTGCGGATCCAGGTAGCCAGGCTGGCCGGCGCGCCCGGCCAGCCGGCCCACACCAAGCCCGCGGCGACGGCGCCGGACACCGGCCAATACCAGATTCTGCGAGGCATCCGAGCCTCCCTCACTACCGGCCGCAACCCGCGTGCTACCAGGCTAGCCGCTACCGCCCGGACCGCAACGTGGCTGCCTCCCGCGCAGCACCGTGAGCACAGCCGCCGCGCACCTGCGGGCCTCGATCCGCACCGGACAGCTATGCCGCTATGAGCCCACGCCGAGCGGGCCGCCGCGCTGGCGGCGGTGACCGCTCTGTTCCGCTGCACGTCATTCTGGCTGAACGGATGGCCCGTGGCCGGTGTACGCCTCCTGGTTGAGGGCCGACAGTGAGAAGGACGGGATGTTCGGCTAGGCGGCCTCGCCCGCGTCGCCCGCCGTTCGTCCGGCTGACCGCCTGCGGGGGCGGCGAGGGTTCGGCCTGGTCAGCTCTCGTGCGGGACGACCACGACCGGGCACGCCGAGTGCTGGACGACCTCGCTGCTCACCGAGCCCATCACCAGCCGGGCAAAACCGCCGCCGCCGCGCATGCCGAGGACTATCAAGTCGGCATCCTGCGAGGCATCGACCAGTTCCTTGACCACAAAGCCGTTCAAAGCGCGGACATTCACCAAGGCCGGCCGGGCATCACCGAGCCGTCCGGCAGCCTTCTGCGTCATCTCCTCGGCGGCCTGCTGCAGCCTTTCCAGCAGCAGCGTGTCCGCCGGGCCGGTCACCGGGATGCTGCCCCAGTAGCTCTTCGGGACCTCGTGCACGGTCAGGACAGTGAGCGGGGCATGCAGGGCAGCCGCCTGTCTCATCGCCCAGTCAAGTGCGTGTTCCGAGTTACGTGAGCCATCTACGCCCACAACGATTCCAGGCATTGCCTGCTCCTTCCCTTGGGCCACCGGTCCGCTGGCCGTCCCGAGTTCCCTGTATCGCTCCATGATCAGGGCGGGCGCACTGGTAACGGTAGGCCGTTGGTTGCTCAGGCGCGAGATGGCGCATCGTCAGACAGACCAGTAAGCGGACGCCGGCAGACCCCAACCGAGCTGCCCGGCGCCCCAAACCCCCGGATTTCGCTAGCGGATGCCGTTCCAAAGCGTGCGCTCGTCGCCGGATGGATCGTCAACGGCGTTGATGTGGCTGGTGAGCAGGCCAGTCGTGCGGCTGGTCGTGTCGTAGGCCGCCCAGCCCGGGTTTCCGGTGCTGATGAAGTTAACCCAAGCCTGATGTGTCTGGTCAGCGACGGCCTGGGACGGCGTGTCACCCAGACGGGGACGGACGTCATCGCGGGTGACGGTGTCAAAGACGTAGGGAAGTTCCGCCCCGTGACAGGCGCCGAGCCGGTAGTTGTCCTCGGGTGCCGGGTGGTCGAACCGGTAGGTCCACGTGTTGGTGCTTCCTCGTCGGGCACGGGCTTCGGCAACCCGGATGGATGGGATGCCGAAGAACCAGTCAGTGACGACAGCCGCAAGGACATCGCCTGCGCTGGCGCCGGGCCGGTTCGCCCGGTAAACGGTCACACGCTCGGCCGGCAGTCCGTAGGCACTGGCGGCGGCATCAAGCGTTGCGTCGTCGATGAGGTCGATGCTGCCGGCCGCGACCAGGAACAGCCGTGCTTCGTCACGGTTCGATCCGATCAGCAATGGGACGTTACTGCCCTGTCCGGCGGTGATCGCCGGCAGCGGTGCCTGCGGCAGGACCGTGCCATCGACGGTTGGCGCGAACGGCAGCAAGCTCAACGCGAGTTGACCCCACTTGGCCGGGTTGGGCGCGGTCTGCACCTCCACCACCAGGTCGGAGGCAGTCTGGACGAGCTTCTCCAGCGGAACCGCCTTGATCGCGTCGCGGTCGGCGGGCACGCCGAGGGCGCCGGCCAGGTAGCCGCCGACCATGCGGCCCTCGCCGGCGGTGAGCGTGTGCGCCGCCGCACCGCTTTGCGCAATGGCCTGGGCGAAAAGTCCCTCAGCCAGCGGCATCGACAGCAACGTCG
The DNA here is from genome assembly GCA_963829725.1 of uncultured Actinomycetes bacterium. Lineage (GTDB taxonomy): Bacteria > Actinomycetota > Actinomycetes > Streptosporangiales > Streptosporangiaceae > RYN-230. The sequence continues at coordinate 94,052 of CAWHJW010000016.1, forward strand.
TCACGCTCATCGCTCCGGATGACTCGCCCGCGACGGTGACGCGGGCCGGATCGCCCCCGAACGCTGAGATATTGGCCTGCACCCAGCGCAAGGCCGCAAGCTGATCGAGCAAGCCGAGGTTGGCGATGCCGTCGTCGAGGAACAAGAAGCCCTCGGCGGACAGCCGGTAGTTGATGGTCACGCACACGACACCGTCGCGAGCGAACGCCGTGCCGTTGTACTCGCCAACCGACCCGGACCCGTTCATGAACGAGCCGCCGTGGATCCAGACGAGCACCGGAAGCCCCGTGGCGAACGCGTCGGGCGTCCACACGTTGAGATTCAGGCAGTCCTCGCCGGCCATCACCACCTCCGGGAACAGCGGAGCGTACTGCGGCGGGTAATCGCCCTTGGGCACGGTCGGCCCGAACGCGGCCGCGTCGCGTTCGGCATCCCACGCCCGGACGGGCTGTGGTGCCCGCATCCGGTTCACACCGAACGGCGGCGCCGCGTAGGGAATACCGAGAAACGACATGACGCCGGATTCGATCCGGCCACGAACAGCGCCGTCCTTGAGCTGAACCACTGGGTTCTGCGTCATCTTGCTCATGCGTCTCTCCATTGCGACGTTTGCTTGATCTGTTGCAAACTGTCTCCCAGGACCCCCGGCATGTCAAGATCGCCGAGCCCCGCAGGAAGAGGAGTCAGCCCAGATGGCAGTCCGCAGTCCGCGCCGAGCCGACACGCCGCTGCAACGTCAACTCGCCGGGACCACGACGGCACGACCGACCGCGCTGGACGCCTTCCGCCACGCACGCCGGACCTTTCTCGACGGTGACCGCGTCGACATGCAAGCACTCGCCCGGACACTCAACGTTGACCGGGCGACTCTCTACCGCTGGGTCGGCTCCCGTGAGCAACTACTCACTGAGATCCTCTGGTCCTTGATCACCCATACCATCGAAACGCTGCGAGCCACCCATATCAACGGCAGCACGCCCTCACCTGGTGGTGAATCAGCATCTACTGGTGAATCAGCCGCAGCAGCCGTTATCACCGGCACCGTCCGCAGCGTCATCGCCAATACGGGCATGCAGCGCTTCCTCGACCGCGAAGGCGATCTCGCCCTCCGCCTGCTGACGACGAAGGCCACCGACTTCGAGGCCCGGCTGATCGCCCTGATCGGCCAGCTCATCAGGGAAGAGGCCGCGGCGGGACGCGTGAATGCCAACATTCCCGCGGATGACCTGCCATACGTGCTGGTCCGCATCATGGAGTCATACATCTACCTCGGACTCATCACCGGCGAGCACCCCGAACCCGACCGTGCCACCAGAGTCATCGACGCACTACTGCCGCCGCCCGCCCTCTCGGGCGGCTGTGCATAGCGGGACCAATGGGCTCCTGCGTATGGCCCTTCGTCTGGTGATTCCTGTGGAGCATCGAGACACGATCAAGATGGGCCGGTTGCGCATGGCTGCCCACGGCCAGACCGTCAAGCTCGTATCCGGTGATGAAGAGAGATGTTCACCATGAGAGCGTCCGCGAGCACGGGCCGGCGGATGCTGGCCGCGTGCGGCCTGATCTTGATCGCTTTGCTCGGAGCCGCGTGCGGCACCGGCGGAACCCCCGCGCCGGTCAAGACGGTCACCGTAACGATCAGGCCATCAACGTCGTCGGCACCGGCAGCGCTGGCCCCCACCGGGCCGTTGCCGTGCTTGACCACTGACCTGCGGGTGACCGTGGGCGCGGCGAACGGCGCCGCCGGGACGATCTACTACCCCCTCGATTTCACCAACGCCTCCACCTCGACATGCACGATGTATGGCTATCCGGGAGTCGCATTCGTCAGTTCGCCGGGCGGCAGCCAAGTTGGCGCACCCGCCGGGCGGGGCAGCAGCACCGCGCCAGCGCTGGTCACCCTGGTGCCTGGCGCGACCGCACACGCCACGCTGGCCGTCAGCGATGTGCTGATCGGCAACAACTGCCTCCACCACCAGGTACAGGTGAACTGGGTGCAGGTCTACCCGCCCGACCAGTACAGCGCGCTATTCGGCTCGCTGAGCCGGCCGGGCTGCGCTGACAAGTCACTCGTGACCATGAACGTCAGCACGGTCAGCAGCGGGCCGTGAACCGGCAGGCCGATGATCGGATGGCAGAGCAGAACGGTCAACGCGTGGCGTGCGACGTGCCCGGACTGGGGGAAGCTCAGCCGTTGCCCCGAACGCTGCCGCAGTTGGTGAGCTGGGTCCAGACGGGGAGCACGGGCCGCCGCGGGCTGAGGTCGGGCACCGGTGAGCCGAACGACGTCGTGGCGGGGCAATCCTCGAACAGCGGGTCGCCGACCTTTATGCAGGACAATAGCGTCCGGCTCAATCTGGAGCAATATGGCGCCCAGCTCAGAATGAAGTCACCGGGTTTATGCGGCTGCGCGGGCCAAGACCGCGCGTGCCTGATGATCACTGGGCGAAATGAGCGACTATGAACCCACTTGAGACGTATGCCGCCGACCATGATGGACAGTGGCCAGCCCAATGCCACGGACATAAGGGCTCTCGGGGAGCCGGGCGCGCTCCCAGCTTCTGGTTACCCTGAATGATGTCAGCGGGGTTCGCGGGGTTCCTGTACTCGTGGTGGGAGAGCCAGCACTTCCCCAACCCGGGCTCACCGTGGACCGGCACCCCATCCGGAGAACGGTAACGGCTCGTCCCCGCACGCCTGGGGATGGCCAACGCCAACATGGTGCTGCTCGACTCGCTGGTCGCCCTGCGATCCGACGGCAGCCTCGTCGTGGGCCGCGGCGTGCCCGATTCTTGGGTGCAAGGCGGGCAGGTCATCGTCCTGGCGAACCTCCCCGCCACCCGACCGAGAAGACAGGCACGGTCACGGTGGGGGCCACGGTCCGCGCCGTCACCGTCCAGCTGACGCAGCTTGAGCCGGCCAGCTGACTGAAGGCGAGAAGCGGGAGAAGCCGGACGGGCTGGCCCGTCCGGCTTCTCTGGGGATGAACTGTTACGGATTGACGACGAGGCTGAAGGTGCCGCCGAACGCCTTGATGCCGTTGCCGTTACCGGCCGGCACGGGCGCGCCGTTGGACGCGGGCGCAAGCTTCTCGTTGCTGAACAGGTAGAGCGGATGACCGTACCAGGTCACCTGGGTGCCGTCGTCGGGGATGCCGATCTCGCCGGCACCGGAGGCGGACACGCCCGCCAGGCCGGGCGAGCCACTGGTGAGCACCGGAGGCCAGGTGCGATGGCACGTCGGGTTGACCGCGCACGCGGAAGAGTAATACGGCTGGTCGGCGCTGAAGGTGTACAGCGGGAAGTTGACCCAGCCGGCCACGGTCAGGTATTGCCCGGCGAGCACGGTCTTGCCGCTTCCCGCGCACCTGCAGGAGGCCACCTCGCGGATGCTGGGCGGCCGGCGTGACCATGGTGGCGCCCCGCCGGGGGACGCTGGGCCCGGCCCTCATCCCGTCGTGATCACCATTGACTACCAGCATCTAGGCGCCGTGATCCCGGAGGACTTCGCCGGGCTGAGTTTCGAGCGGGGCCCGCTCAACCCGGGCAACGCGGGAGTGGCTGGCTACCTGTTCCACCCGGGAAAGGTCTCGCTGGTCACGCTGTTCCGCCAGTTGGGCTTGCGCAACCTCCGGATCGGCGGGGGCTCGGTGGAGAACATGGTCCTCGCTGGCACCGGCCGTGATGGCTTCACCGGTATTGACAACCTGTTCGGCTTTGCCGCCGCGGCCGGGGTGAAGGTCATCTACTCACTGCGCCTGCTCAGTCCCGCTGCCCGGCCCGTCGACCGCCTCAAGGAGGCCAACGCCCGGGTCGCAGCGTACATCTGGCGTCACTACCGGGACCAGGTGGCGAGTTTCGCCATCGGGAACGAGCCGGACTGGCATGCCTTCCACGCTCATCCGGGCCACCCGTTCGACCCGGCCATCGAGGAGGAGGCCCCCGGGGGTGCCGGGCAGCGCCTACCCGTCCTACCTGGCCACCTGGCGGGGCTTTGTCGATGCCGTCCGGGAGGCCGCCCCCGGGGCCCTCCTGACTGGGCCGGAGACGGGGGCCTACACCACGCTGACCTACACTCCCGATCCGGGCCGCGGCGTGTCCTGGACGCAGCGCTTCGCCGGCGATGCCGGGGATCCCGGCCGGATGGCGGGCATCACCCAGCACTACTATGTGGGCGGGAACCCGGGCCGGATCACCGCCCAGCAGGCGATCAGCAGCATGCTGTCCCCCAAATGGGTAAACGGCGCCGGGCCCGGGACCCAGCCCGCGGGCACTTCCTACATCCCCTATCCGTGGTTGTACGCGAGCAACCTTGCGCCGGTGGCCGCGGCCGGGATGCGCTACCGCCTCACCGAATCCAACGACTACCTCACCGGCGTCCCGGGGGCGAGCGACGCCTTCGCCTCAGCCCTGTGGGCGCTGGATTACCTGCACTGGTGGGCGGCACACGGGGCCGCGGGCGTGAACTTCCACAACAAGCAATGGCTGTAACGGACACGATCGTGCCGGATGCAGCCGCGGCTGGCGGGCGCTACTCGACCACCCCCAAGGGGTACGCCATCAAGGCGTTCACCCTCGGCTCGGCGGGACGGGTCAAGCCCCTCACGATCGGGAACGCGGGCGGCATCAACCTGACCGCCTACTGCGCCGGCGATGCACGCGAGGATTACGTGACGGTCATCAACAAGACACAGGGGGCCGGGGCGGCGGATGCGGCCGTCACGATCGTCCCGCCCGGCCCGGGTTCCCCGGACGCGGAGGTCATCACCCTGACGGGCAGCAGGCCGGGGGACGCGACCGGAACCCGCCCCACCCTCGGTGGCGCGGTGATCACCGATGGCGCTCCCGCGGACGGGACATGGGCTCCCCTCCCCGCGAGCCCGCAGGAAGGAATCAGCCTGACTGTCCGGGCCGCCACCGCCGCCACCGCCGCCATCATCCGGATCCGGCGCCGGGTGGCTGGCGGCCCGGGAGCTAGCCGAGGGTGAAGGAATCGCGGGTGCCGCCGCTGAGTTCCACCCACACCGATTTGTTCTCGGTGTACTCGTCGACGGCAGCCATGCCGTTTTCCCGGCCCAGCCCGGAGGCGCCGAAACCGCCGAAGGGCACGCTGGGCGCCACCACGCGGTAGGCGTTGATCCATACCGTGCCGGCCTTGAGCCGGGCCGCGACGCGGTGGGCGCGGTGCACGTCCTTGGTCCACACCGCTCCGGCCAGCCCGTAAGGGGTGTCATTGGCCAGCTTGAGGGCCTCATCCTCGGTGCTGAACGTGTAGGCCGACAGGACCGGCCCGAAAACCTCCTCGCGGACCACGGTTGACTCCGGGCCGACCCCAGTGAGCACGGTCGGCTTAACGAAGAAGCCGCCGAGCCCGTCGTCAGCCGCGCCGCCGTAGGCGACCCGGGCCCCCTCGTCCTGGGCGGTCTTGAGGTAGCCGAGCACCTTCTGGTACTGCGGCTCGTTGGCCACCGGGCCCATCTCGGTACCGGGGTCGTTCGGGTCGCCGAGCCGGATCCGGCCCGCCCGCTCGGCGACTAGGCCGACCAGCTGATCGTGCACGCTCTCGTGCACGATCAGCCGCGACCCCGCCATGCAGGTCTGCCCGGTGGCCGCGAACACCCCGGCGACCAGGCCGTTGGCGGCCGCGGTCAGGTCCGCGTCGGGAAAGACGACCTGCGCTGACTTGCCGCCCAGTTCCAGGGTCACCCGGTTGAGGTTCTCTGCGGCCGCGCGCGCGACCGCCCGCCCGGTCGCGGTCAACCCGGTGAAGGCGACCTTGTCCACGCCCGGGTGCCCAGCCAGCGCCGCCCCGGTCTCCCGTGACTGCCCGGTGACCACGTTGAACACCCCGGGCGGGAACCCCGCCTCCTGCACCAGCCGGGCGAAGCCCAGCGTGGACACCGGGGCATGCTCCGACGGCTTCACCACCACCGCGCACCCCGCGGCCAGGGCCGGCGCGACCTTCCAAGTCATGAGCAGCAGCGGCGAGTTCCAGGGGGTGATGGCGGCCACGACGCCGGCCGGCTCGCGCCGGGTGTAGACGAGGTAGTCCGGGTTGGGCGCGGGGATCTGCCGGCCTTCCAGCTTGTCGGCGAGCCCCGCGTAATAGTGATACCAGGAGGCCAGCCCGTTCATCTGGCCGATCATCTCCCGGTACAGCTTGCCCGAGTCGCTGACCTCGAGCCGGGCCAGCTCTTCCGCATGCGCCGGGATCAAGTCGGCCAGCCGGCGCAGCAGCCCGGCCCGGGCGAACCCAGTCAGCCGGCCCCACTCGCCGTCCAGGCCGCTGCGCGCCGCGGCGACCGCCGCGTCCACATCCTCCGGCCCGCCGTCGGGCACCACCGCCCAGCTCCGGCCGGTGTAGGGGTTCTGCGACTCGAAGGTCCGGCCCGAGATCGCATTGGCAGGCCTGCCGCCGATCAGCATCTGGAACGGGATCAGCTCTTCCGTCATCTCGTCTCCCATCCGGCCGTGCCGTGCTGCCGCCCGGGCCATGCCCTTTCCGGCGAGGATAAGCTCCCGGGCCTGGGACGGGCAGTACCGGGGCGCCCGCCCCGGCCGCCGGGTACTAGCCCGCCCCGTCCAAATGCGAGCATCTCGTCCCCGCCGACGCCGATCACACAGAGATCGCCCGCTGGCTCAGCCAGGACCGGGATGCCTGATCGCCATCCCGCACCCTCAGATGGTGAAGTCTTGTTCGTACCAGACGTTGGTGGCAGAGGCGGGCTGGTGGGCGAGCGGCGTGGTGCCGTCGAGCCTGGCTTCGAGGTCGGCGATCTTGTCGTGCAGGGCGCGGAGGCTGATGCCGACGAGGTCGGGCATGAGGGTGTGGTCCAGGTCGGCGGGGGCGGTGGCGGCCCGCGTCCGGTGGATGACCTGGCCGGGGATGCCGACGACGACCGAGTCGGGAGGGACGGACCTGACGACGACGGCGTTGGCGCCGATGCGGCTGCCGGCGCCAATGGTGATGGGGCCCAGGATCTTGGCGCCGGCGCCGATGGTCACGCGGTCGCCGATCGTGGGGTGGCGCTTACCGCGGTCCAGGCTGGTGCCGCCGAGGGTGACCCCGTGGTAGATGGTCACCTCGGTGCCGACTTCGGCGGTCTCGCCGATGACCACGCCGGTGGCGTGGTCGATGAACAGCCCGGGCCCGAGCAGCGCTGCGGGGTGGATGTTGACGCCGGTCAGCATCCGGGTCAGCGCGGCGCAGACCCGGGCGGTCAGGGTCCGCCCATGGCGCCACAGCCAGTGGCTCAGCCGGTGGCCCCACAGGGCGTGCAGCCCGGGGTAGCACAGGGCGACTTCGAGGGTGCTGCGGGCGGCCGGGTCACGGTCCCGGGCCGCCCGCAGGTCTCCGCGCAGGGTGCCCGGCACCGCTAGCTGGCCGGGGCGGCGAACAGCGGCGTGCTCAGGTAGCGTTCGCCGAAGTCCGGGACGACCACGACGATCAGCTTCCCGGCGTTCTCCGGCCGCCGCGCGACCTGGACCGCCGCCCAGACCGCCGCACCAGAGGAGATCCCGGCCAGGATCCCCTCCTCACGGGCCAGCCGCCGCGCCATTTCCATCGACTCCTCGTTGCCCGCCTGGATGATTTCGTCGACCCGGTTCAGGTCCATGACGCCGGGGACGAACCCGGCGCCGATGCCCTGGATCGGGTGCGGGCCCTTCGCCCCGCCGGACAGCACCGGGGAGGCGGACGGCTCGACCGCGACCAGCCGCACTGCGGGCTTGCGTTCCTTGAGGACCCCGCCGGCGCCGGTGATGGTGCCGCCCGTGCCCACCCCCGCCACCAGGATGTCCACGCCACCGTCGGTGTCGGCCCAGATTTCCTCGGCGGTGGTGGCCCGGTGGATGGCCGGGTTGGCCGGGTTCTCGAACTGCTGTGGCACGAAATACCTGGTATCGCTCTTAGCTAGTTCCTCGGCCTTGGCGATGGCGCCGGGCATCCCCTCCGGGCCGGGCGTGAGCACCAGCTCCGCCCCGAGGGCCCGGAGCAGCTGGCGGCGTTCCATGCTCATCGTCTCGGGCATGGTCAGCACGCACCGGTACCCACGCGCCGCGCACACCATGGCCAGCGCAATCCCCGTGTTACCGCTAGTCGGTTCCAGCACGACCGTGTCCGGGCCCAGCAGCCCGCCGCGTTCCGCCGCGTCGATCATGGCCACGCCGATCCGGTCCTTCACGCTCCCCGCCGGGTTGAACGACTCCAGCTTCGCCACCACCTGCGCGGCCGCCCCATCCGTCACCCGCCGCAGCCGCACCAGCGGCGTATTACCGATCAGCTGCGTGATGTCATCCGCAATTCGCATGTCTGCCTCTCCCAAGGGCCGGTTTACTCACTTGCCGGCGATCGCACGCCAGTCCCTGACCATGCACTTCTGTTACAGAATGCTATTCTTTCTGTCCCAGAAATAGAGCCGGGTCTCACGTCAAGGGTCCTCGCCCGAGCTCGCCACCATCCAGGCTCTGAGCTTGTTCTTTAACCTGCCCGGCTGAGACCTGGGCGTTTCGCGGGCCTTCTGCGAGTTGGTGCCGGCGTGCCGCGGTGCGTGAGTATGGCCTCCGGGTGATCATGTGTTCTCGCCAAAGGACAAAGATCACGAACGAAGGCCGTGATGGACAGCTTGCCAGAGGATGCCGGCGGGGGGCCACTCCCGCTCGCCGTGCTGGCGCGGTTCCGGTGGGAGTTCCAGCCTGCCTGACCGCCCGCGCTGATGAGCTGTCCGAGTTGGCGGACGCGGTGTTGTGCGCGGGCGGCCCGGTGCGCAGCCTGGCCGGCCTGTCGCTGGCGCCGGGGCACCGGCGCGGCCATGGCGAGCTCTATGACGCGGTGAACAGCGGGCGGATCGAGATCGCGCGGCTGCGCCGGTGCCTGGCCGGCCTGCCGTTACCGCGGGCGGCGGACGGGCGGCTGATGCTGGCGGCAGACGTGAGCAACTGGCTGCGGCCCGGCGCGGCCACCAGCCCGGGCCGGCTGTTCTGCCATGTCTATGGCCGCGGGAAGGGGCAGGCGCAGCTGATCCCGGGCTGGCCCTGCTCCGTCGTGGCGGCGCTGGAGCCAGGCCGCACCTCCTGGACCGCGGTGCTGGACGCCATCCGGCTGGGCCCCGGCGATGATGAGGCCGAGGTCACCGCCGCCCAGGTCCGGGAGGTGATCACCCGCTGATCGCTGCCGGGCACTGGCGCGAGGGTGACCTGCCGATCCTGGTGATCTTCGATGCGGGGTATGACCCGATGCGGCTGGCTTACCAGCTCGCGGACCTGCCCGTGGAGGTCCTGGGGCGGCTGCGCGGCGACCGGGTGCTGCACTTCCCCGTCCCGCAGCGCCGGCCCGGCACCCACGGCCGGCCTCCCCGCCACGGCCGGGAACTCGCCCTCGCCGACCCGGCCACCTGGCCGGGCCCAGCCGTGACCACAGCGACGCAGACCACCCCGTGCGGCACCGCCACCGCGCAGGCGCAGGACCGGCTGCACCCCCGGCTCACCCACCGCTCCGCCTGGCTGGACCACGACGCCCGCTGCCCGTGATCGAGGGCACCCTGATCCGCCTGCAGGTGGATCACCTGCCGGCGGCCGCTCCCCTAAGCCAGTGTGGCTATGGTGCTCGGTCACCGGCGCCGCCCCGGCTGACGCAGACCGGCTGTGGCAGGCGTTCCTCCGCCGATTTGATCTTGAGCACACCTTCAGGCTGTTCAAGCAGGCCCTTGGCTGGACCGCCCCGAAACTCCGTGGCCCGGCCGCCGCTGACCGATGGACCTGGATTGTCATCGCCTGCCATGCCCAGCTCCGGCTCGCCCGGCCGCTGGCCGCTGACCTGCGCCTGCCCTGGGAACGGCCCGCCCCGCCCGGGCGGCTGACCCCGGCCCGCGTCCGCCGCGGGTTCAGGAACATCCACGCGACCCTGCCCTGCCTGGCCGGTGCACCGAAACCCGGCAAGCCCGGCCCCGGACGGCCGCCCGGGTCGAAGAACCGGCGCCCGGCACCCCGCCACGTGCTTGCGTTTCCCGGCGCTCATGTGGTTGCCCGGGCACAAGGTGACCCAGGAGGCGAGCTTCTCATGGCTGGCGGAATACTCATGCCGGGTGGGGCCGATCCCGGCCAGCTACGCCTGCGCGACCGCGCCGCCGAACCCGGGAATCGATGTCAGCAACTCCACCTCCCGCTGGTACGGGGCGGCCTTGACCGCGATCTTTTCCTCCAGGCCGGTGACGGCGGTGTTAAACAGGGCGATCTGGTCCAGGTGCAGCCGGCACAGCACCGCATGGTGATCGGTGAACCGGCCCACCAGCGCCTGGGACAGGTCAGCCAGCTTGCCGGCGGTGCGCATCCGGCCGGTCGCCAGGTCCGCCAGCACCCGCCCGCGCCGTTCCCCGTCGATCAGCGCCTCGATCATCAGCCCCGCCGGCTTGCCGGTCAGGCCCGAGACGACCGAATAGAGCTTGATCCCGCGGAGGTCCAGCGCCCCGGCCAGCCGCTGGACCTCCGCGGTGCGGGCCTGCACGTTTTGGTGCGGTACCGGGTCAGGTCCCGCAGGTCCTTCAGCGCCTGGGACGGGATGCAGCTGCCGCGCAGCAGCACGCACCCGGACAACTCCGCGAGCCGCAACGCGTCTTCCGCGTCCGTCTTATGCCCTTCCAGGGCCTTGGCGTACCCCACCGAGGCGATCAACCTGGTCGCGCAGGCCTGGGCCCCCCAGCACATCGGCGCGGGCGTTGAGATCGTCATCCCTGGACGCTGACTTCTACGCGTTCTCCGGGCACAAGGTGTTCGGGCCGCTCGGCATCGGGGCGCTCTACGGCAAGCCGGAACTGCTGGAGGCCATGCCGCCGTGGCAGGGCGGCCGGAACTTGATCCAGGACGTCACGCTGGAGCAGACCAGGTACGCACCGCCGCCCGCCCGTTTCGAGGCGGGCACCGGCAGCATCGCCGACGCCGTGGGGCTCGGCGCCGCACTGGACTACCTCGGCCGGATCGGCCTGGCTCCCATCGGGCGGTATGAGCACGAACTGCTCGCGTACGCCACCCGGGAGATCCAGAGCGTGCCCGGTCTCCGCCTGATTGGCACGGCACCCGAGAAGGCCAGCGTCCTGACGTTCGTGCTCGACGGCTACCGGCCCGAGGAGGTCGCGTCAGCGCTGGACAACGAGGGCATCGCGGTCCGGTCCGGCCACCACTGCGCCCAGCCGATCTTGCGCCGCTACGGGCTGGAGTCGGCGGTCCGGCCCTCGCTGGCCATGTACAACACCTGTGGCGAAGTCGATCTGCGGTCTCGGCTCTGCGCAGACTCGCCGCTGATGCCGGACGCCGGGCCGCGCGGGGAGGTGCCCCAGGAGGCTGGTAACACCGGCCGGACGCCTGACCTTGATCGGGCCCAGCCGGGCGGAGCCTGCTCACCCGCCCCGCCCGGGGTCTCGGCGACCGGGACGACCGGCAACTTCGGGCCAAGCCGCAGCCGTTCCAGGAACAGCACGACGGTCCCGGCCACGCTGCGGTGGGTCACGTCGTTCAGCGCGTCATGGCGGCCCCCGGCGATGCTGACGAGCTCGGCCCGTGCGGCGGCCGCGTAAACGGCGCGCGCGGTGGCCAGCGGGCTGACCGGATCGTCGGCGCCGTGGATGCCCAGCACCGGGTGGGCAACGGCGCGGAGATCCGCCAGCTCCGCCCAGCCCGGGGACGGGCTCGTACAGCACCCCCTTGCGCAGGGCGTCCCCGGACAGCTGGGCGCGGTGCGCCGGGCACGAGGTCCCGGTATCGAGTTCCTCCTCCGGCCGGGCCGGCCGGGCCGGGCGGCCGCCGTCGGCAGCCCCGCCAGCACCAGGCATCCGCGGCGGGCACCTGGCCCGTCGCGGCCAGGCCGGCCGCGAACAGGGCTCCGGTATCTGATCCGGCCAGGACCCGGGGGCCGGGGAGTCCGGGCCGCCAGCAGGTCCGATACCTGCGCCGCGATCAGCCCGGCGTCCTGCGTGGCGTCCGCCACGACGTGCACCCGGTACCCGTCACTGGCGATCCGGCGGCCGAAGCGCGCGTAGAGCGCCGGGTGCTCGCCGCGGCCGGGGATGAGGACGAGCGTGCCCCGGGGAGCGACACCGTCGGGCTCGCGCCAGCGGGCGGGCACGACAGGCTGGCTGACGACGGCCATCCGAGACCTTTTCCTATTATACCGGCTAAAATAATAGGGAAAACGGCCCGGCGTCCACCGCCGATCTCCTCGCCTGTCCTGCGGCCTGAATGAACGAGGCGGCGCTGGTGTTGGCACTGCCATGGAGACCTGGGACGCGATCGCCTCACGACGCAACGTGCGCTCGTTCAGCAGCCGTTCGGTCCGGCCAGCCGACCTGGACCAGATCCTGGAGGCGGGCCGCCGGTCACCCTCCTCGCAGAACTGGCAGCCGTGGGACTTCATCCTCGTCACCGACCGCGGCCAGCTCCGCGAGCTGGCCAGGGTGTGGCGCGGCGCCGGCCATGTGGCCGGGGCGGCGGCGGCCATCGTCATCGTCGGCCCGGCCGCCGACAACGAGTTCCACCGCGCTCAATTCGACCTGGGCCAGGCAACCATGGCCATGACACTGGCCGCCGCCAGCCTGGGCATCGGCAGCTGCCACGCGGGTGTCGCCGACCTAGGGCTGGCCCGCGAGCTGCTCGGCTTCCCTGGCGACCGCACCTGGGCCTTCCTGCTCTCGCTCGGCTACCCCGCGGACCGCCCGCTGGCACCCATCAGGAACCCCGACCGCCGTCCGCTCGCGCAGATCGTGCACCGCGGTCACTGGTGACACCCGTGCCCGGCCCCGGCCACGACGATGTTGGCCAGCGGCTCGCCAGCGGCGAAACTGCGGATCTGGCCAGCCACGAAGCTGGCCGCGCGCGGGTAGAAAGCCGCCGCTCCGCCCGCGACATGCGGGGTGATGATCACACCCGGGCAGGCCCACAACGGGTGGAGAGCGGGCAGCGGTTCCGGGTCGGTGACGTCGAGGGCCGCGCGCAGCCGTCCTGAGGCCGCTTCGGCCAGCATCGCGCGGGTGTCGAGCACCGGGCCGCGGCCGACGTTGACCACCAGGGCGCCGTCAGGCAGCAAGGCCAGCCGCCCTGCGTCCATCAGCCCGGCCGTGTCCGGGCTGAGCGGGGTGACCAGGACGACGATGTCGGCTGAGGGCAGCAGGCGGTCCAGTTCGGCGCTACCGTGCACGCCCTCGCCCGGCCGGGGCTGCCGCGCCACGCTGGCCACGTCCGCCTCGCAGGCGCGCAGCCGGGTACCGAGCGCGGCGCCGATGGAGCCGTAGCCGACGATCACCACCCTGGAGCGCCGGCCAGTGACCGGGTATGGGCATGGTCCCAGTGCCGCTGGTCCTGCGCCCGGGTCCAGCGGGGCAGTTCCCGCTGCGCGGCCAGGATCAGCGCCAGCGCAAGCTCCGCGGTGCTGGCATCGTGCAGCCCTCGTGCATTGCACAAGGTCGCCCCGTCCGGCAGGAGGCCGAGCAGGTGGTCGTAGCCGGCCGTGAGTGCCTGGATCACCTGCACCCGCGGCATCCGAGCGACCGGCTCGGTGCCGAATGGCTGATCGTAGGGGACGGTGAAGAACACCACCTCGTCCAGGACGTCCGGGCCAGGAGCCTCGCCGGTGAACACCTCCACGTCGAGGCCGAGGTCCGCCACGGCGTCCTGGATCTCTTTCCACGGCACAAGTACCCGCCCGGCCACCGCCACCCAGGACCTCCAGCCATGCTCGCAGACCCCGCCATTCTCCCCGATATATGGTTTCCCCGGGTCAGAAGCCCCAGGCTTGATCTCCGTCACCCCGGACGGGGGCCGGGACGACAATGGCGGTGACGATCAGCCCGTGGCGGATCATCCAGCGGCCCGTGAACCCGGCCCGGCGCTGGGCGGCCGCCCAGCGCCGGGCCGGGCACCGCCAGGCGGGCGGTGAACGTGCCGCCCGCCGGGTCGATGCTGATCGAGGTTTGATCGAAGCCGGGCCAGCACTGGGCCAGCGGGAACCAGGCCTTGTGGACCGACTCCTTGGCGCTGAACAGCAGCCGGTCCCAGGCCACGCCCGGCTCCGCGGCGGCCAGGGCGGTCAGGTGCCCACGTTCGCCCTCGGTGGTGATGTGCCCGCGCACCCCGCGGGGCAGCGGGTCGTGCGGCTCGGCGTCCACGCCGATCGTGATCACGTCATGGTCCCGGGCGACCGCGCAGGCCCGGTAGCCGGCGCAGTGCGTGATGCTGCCGACCACCCGGGACGGCCACTGCGGGGCGCCGCGCGGGCCGGGAACGATGGCCGCGGGCGGCACGCCCAGCCGGGCGAGTGCCGCGCGCGCAGAACCGGCCGGTGGTGAATTCCTGGCGCCGTTTGCCGACGGCCCGGGCGATGACGGCCGCCTCCTCCGCGAAGAGCGGGACCCCGGGAGGATCGTCGAAGGAATCCACGGCCGCCACCCCCGGCGGCAGCACATCCTCGATCATCGGATCACCCGTGGCTAGTCCCGGCCCAGCACCGGCACGAAGGCCGGCCAGTAAGGAAAACGGGCGCTAAGGGCCGGTCCTCGCCCCGCCCGCGCATCCGCCGCAGCAGCCAGTTCGGCGGATTCCAGCGCAGGCAGGCACACAGGGCGCAGTCGCAGCCGGCCCGGTAGTGGACGTGCGCTTCCCGGCCGTGGCCGCATCGGCATACGGCAGGCTCACGCTTCGGTCTCATGGCATGCCCATCTCCGGTGCTCCTGCCCAGTACCCCGTGCCCGGGCATCGCGATGGCAGCGTCATCGCAGGAGGAGCGTACCGGGATGGCCAGCCGTCGGCACTGACCATGGCGCGGCACACCGGCGCCGTCGGTCCCGTCAGGCGAAGCGCACCCTCAGCCAGGCGGTCACGTCAGCGTCAGCCCAGGCAGGAGGCGCGGGCGGGGGCGCCCGCCCCGATCCAGCCGCACACGGCGCCGATCCCGTCGGCCAGCGCGGTCTCCGCCTTCCAGCCCAGGTCCTGGGCGGCCCGGCCGGCCGCCAGCACGCTGCGCTGCAGTTCCCCGGCACGGGGCGGGCTGAACCGCGGCGGCACCGTCTTCCCGGCGGTGTCCGCGATGATCCGCACCAGGTCCAGGACGCTGACCTCCCGGCCGGTGCCGATGTTCCACAGGCCGGCCCGGGGCTGCGCTGCCGCGGCCAGGAAGGCGCGCACGACGTCACCGACATACACGTAGTCCCGGGTCTGGGTGCCGTCCCCGTAGATGACCGGTGGCTGCCCGGTGAGCACAGCGCGGCAGAAGACCGCGATCACGCCGGCCTCGCCGGACGGGTCTTGCCGGGGCCCGTACACGTTGGCCAGCCGCAGGACGGAGTGCCGGGTGTGGTGCAGCCGGTTGTACAGGCCGATGTACTGCTCGGCGCAGTACTTGGCCACGCCGTACGGTGACTCCGGCAGCGGCGGCACGTCCTCGGGGGTCGGCAGCGGGGCGTCCCGGCCGTAGATGGCGCCCCCCGAGGACGCGAACAGCACGCGCGCGCCTGCGCTGCGGGCGGCGTCGAGGACGTTGACCGTCCCGACCACGTTGGTCCCGGCGTCCAGCGCCGGGGCGGCGACCGAGACCCGGACATCGATCTGGGCCGCCAGGTGGCAGATGAGTTCCGGGCGGGCCTGCCGCACGATCGTGGTCAGCGCGGCGGCGTCGGCGATGTTCACCTTGAACGCGCCGGCCCGTTCATCCAGCCGTTCGGCCCGGCCCGCCGAGAAGTCGTCGGCCACGGTCACCTCGGCGCCGCTGGCCAGGAAAGCATCCGTGAGGTGCGAGCCGATGAAGCCAGCACCGCCGGTAACCAGTACGCGCATCTCATGACCTCGCTGGTGATATGGGGCGTTTCCGTGGCTCATCCCGCGCTGCCCGGCGGGTGATGCGCATTTTCGGCTGGTGATCCCACGGGTCCTGCCAGTCATCCAGCAGCCGGGCGTCCAGGCCGTGCTGGCCAGCCAGCCGCAGGAGGGTGGCCGGGCGGTAGTAGAAATCCTCGCGGTGTACCTGGTAGTCCTCCCCGTCGTGCGCGTAGAACGTGAAATCGAAGAAGCCGGACGGGGCCATGATCCGGCCGACGCTGGCCAGGCACTCGTCAATCATCTCGACCGGGCAGTGGGTGAAGACGCTATTGGCGTGCACCACGGTAAAGTGACCGGCCGGCAGGAAATCAAAGGTCAGGTCCTGGGTCAGTGTCAGCCGCGGCAGCTTGTCCTGCAGCCCGGCCTCGCTGAGCACCTTCAGTGCGGATGTCAGGATTTCGGCCGAAATGTCGATACCGTAGTAATTCCCGGTATCGAGGTAGTCGATGAGCAGCCGCCCGGCCCGCAGGTTGCCGCAGCCGATCTCCAGGACTCGGTCCGTCGGCTTCAGCCCGTGCCTGACCAGGTAGTCGAATTGCATCTGGCCAAACTCCAGCCATTGCTCGTAACTCCGGCTGCCCACGGCCACCTCGACGCCGTGCGTGGCGGCCTTGTACTTCATTATCCGGCGATAGTAACTGACGTGGTCTTCGGCCTTGGCGCGCAGCATCGCATCTACGCAGACCCGGCGGACATAGGGCGGGATCTGGCCCGGGTGCCGGGCGGCGAATGCCACCTTATAGGACAGGCTGGAGCGATTCTGGTTACCGGTGAATTTCATTAGCCACCTGCCGCCGGCCGGGCCGGCCTCGTATAGCGCGTAAACTCTTCCTGGGGGCGGGGCCGCGGGAGCCTGCTGGCCGCCCGGATCCGGCCTGGCGCGGGCGGCCAGCGTCGTCGCTCCGTACCGTGGGGGTGAGTGACGGGGAGTCCCTGGTGAGAGTGCGCCTGATCGCGGTGCTCCTGACGGCCATGCCAGTGCTGGCGGCCGGCTGCAGCACGCCCGCAGGCAGCGTCGCCACGAGGTCCAACGGGTATCACATCACCTGCGCGGATACCCCGGCCGATGCCGGGCGCCTGCAGCACGCGATTAATTCCAGCCGTCCCCGCGCGGTCATCGAGATCAGCGGGACCTGCCTTCTCACCAAGGGCATATCCTTGCTGTCGAACCGTACGTATACCGGGGATGGCCGCACCAGCACGGTGCTGCGGCAGGACGCGCCGATGAGCTATGTGCTGGCCTCTGATGCCTTTGTGCATAATGCCGCCACCACGGGCGCGCCGCTCACTATCCGGGAGCTGACCGTCGCCTGCTCTGGCCAGGGCCGGACGAACGGTCTCGTCGTCCTGAACTGGCAGGTCGAAGTCCAGCAGATTGACGTCTCCGACTGCGGCGGCTCCGGGATCGTCAACACCGGCCAGGTCGCGGACGGCAAGACCATCACGAACACCAGCGTGAACAGCCGCTTCGCCGACAATTTCATCAGCGGGAGCGGGGTTTACGGCTTCGAGGTGGCCGACAGCGGCAATTCGGTGACCGACGGCTACCTGGTAGACAACCAGATCGCTTCCTCCGGCCATGCGGCCATCGAGCTGCAGGATGCGGCGGGGTGGAACGTCTCGGGCAACCACCTGTATAACAACGTGGGCAACGGGCTCGTGGCCGAGCGGCTTTTCGGCACGACCATCTCCGGTAACTACATCGAGGACTTCGCGAGCAGGCAGCCGTCGGGCACGTGGTACGGGATAGCCGGGTCCGTCCAGAACGGCAACGGTTCCACGATCTTCGGCAACAGCGTGTTCAACGACCTGGGCGAGCACGGCGGGGCCGTGCATGTCTACATCGCGATCGTCAGAGTGAACGCCGGGACCGGCCAGGTCGCGGTGACCGGCAACATCATCGGTGGTGCCGGCCGGAGCGATATCGCGCTCTCCTTCACCGCGGGCGGCCACACCCTGAACGTGGCGTCCTCCGGCAACGTCGTGACCAACGTCGGGACCGTCACCCAGCATTCTGGTGCCGTCCACCTGGTGACGGGGCACTGACGCCCGGCGGCCGCCGGGAAGCCCCGGCCGTGCGAAGCTGGCCGTAGCGCTTGAGCAGGAGGTCGGCCGACTGGTACAGCGCCGGGTGGTCCCGGATCGTCCGCACCGCCCACTGGCTGGGCCGTATCCGCGCCCGGTGGGCCAGGGCGAGCGGGGAACGTCCCGTCACCGACCCTTCGCAGACGAAGAGGTCACTGGTCTTGAGTGTCTCCTTGTAACGCTTGGCCCCCTTGCCCATGTCGATGAGGGTGATCCCGCGCGGGGGCGTCTCCTCGATCATGCGCATGTGCTGGACCAGTCCCGGAGAGCAGCGCTGGAAGCTGGTGTCGTAGGCCGGGAACCAGTGCGACAGCAGCTCACCTGACTGGAGGCCGAAGTGCGCGGCGACCGGGACCTCCCCGGCATACAGGACCGACAGCCGGCCGCTAAAGTGATCCCCCCTGGCCGCGAACAGGTCCTCGATCAGCCCGACGATCCACGGCCGGGCGAAGCGGTCGGACCGGCCGGTACGCCGGTACTGGTCCGATTTCCAGCCCATCAGCGCGCGGAGCGCCGCGGCATCACGGCAGTCCACCTCATGGCGGAGCGGGCCCGCCTCGCGGCTCAGCTTCCTGGCCCGCCGCGCCACGTCGCGGCAGAACTGCGGCGATTTCACCATCAGTTTCGCGTGGTAGGCCGGGTACCCGTCGGTCAGGTCTATCACCGGGGACGGTGCGGTAGCCGCCACCCAGGAGCCGAAGCTCGGCTGGGTGGCGGCCAGGTGGTCGAAATGGAAGGCGGCCAGCCCGCAGCCGCGCAGCAGGTCCCGCGCATCCCACTCGAACCCCGCGGTGTGCACCAGGCCCTGGCAGTCGGTGAGCCCGGCACCGATGGGCAGGCCGACGCCGAGCCGGTGCTTCTCGAAGGCGAAGAAGCCGGCGATGCCGGGGCCGTCGCTCAGCACGGCCACGCGCGCGGAATCCCGGTGCTGGCCTACCGCGGCGGCGAACTCCGGGCTCAGGAACGGATTCCGCTGGGCCGGGTCGCTGCGCTGCATGGCGTGCCACGCCGACACCTCAGCGGGCCCCAGTTCCCCAGGGCGGACTACCGAGATCTTCATAGCCATGGCTTTCTCCCCTTCCTCGGCTGGCCGTCCTCAGCTGGCCAGCGATCGGCGGCCGGCCGACCGGCTCACCCGGCCCGCTGCGAACCGGGCGCCGCATACGAACCGCATGAGCGGGCCGAACGTCGCGGCCGCGGGCAGGCCGACGAAGTACAGGCCGGGGACGGAGGACTCGAACGAGCCGGAAAGCTGCGGGAAACCGCCGGTCAGCCGGATCTGGCTGCGCACCTGCGGCCCGAGGAAGCCCAGCCTGGCCAGGTCCACCCGGTAGCCGGTGGCGGCGAGGACGTGATCGACGCGCATCGTGGCGTGCTGGCCGTCGGGGCACGACGTGGTCAGCACGACCCCGTCGCCGTCCCGGGCCGCACCCCGCACGGCGTGCCCGTCCAGGACCGGGACCTGGCCGACGACGCGGTCGCGCAGCCACCACGCTCCCAGCGGGCCGAGCACGCGTTTCACCAGGTGCAGCCGGGTTTCCGCGGGCAGGTAGGGGAACAGGCCCGGGGCATGGCTGAACGGGTAGATCCGCCAGGTCGGCCCGAGCGGGGACCGGGGCTGCGGCAGCATGGCGGCGAGCCGGCTGGACGGCACCGCCGGGGGACTCCCGAACCGGGCCGTCTCCCGGGCCAGGACGGTGGCCTCGGCGCCGGCCTCGTGCAGCAGAGCCGCGCTCTCCAGCGCCGACTGGCCGGCCCCGATGACAGCGACCCGGGCGCCGCTGAAGCCGGACAGGCTGTTGTGCTGGGAACTGTGGGACACCAGTCCCGCGGCAGACGGGCCGTCCGGCTCGACCGACGCGAGGCTGTCCGGCACGTGCGCCAGGCC
The DNA here is from genome assembly GCA_963829725.1 of uncultured Actinomycetes bacterium. Taxonomy (GTDB): domain Bacteria; phylum Actinomycetota; class Actinomycetes; order Streptosporangiales; family Streptosporangiaceae; genus RYN-230. The sequence continues at coordinate 113,879 of CAWHJW010000016.1, forward strand.
GGTGATCCCGGTGGCCACCACGACGTGCGGTGTCCGCAGTTCCTCGCCCGAGGTGAGCGTGAGCCGGAATCCCTGGCCGGTCCGGCTGAGCTGCTGGATGCCCGCCTCCTCGACGCCGGGGACCAGTTGCTGCTGGAACCACTGCCCGTACCGGGTGAACAGCCCGATCGGCACCACGTCGTCGCCTTGCAGCGGGGTGATTCCCTGGCTGCGGCAGTAGTCCGGCAGGGTGAACCCCGGCACCGGAGAGCTCAGGCTGGATGCGTCGGGCGTGGACTTGAGGCACATGCCCACCGGCATGTGGCTGCGCCAGCTCGACATGACGTCACCGAAGACGCGGGTGGCGACGCCGCGGGCCTGCAGGTGGGCCGCGACCGAGAGCCCGTAGGGCCCCGCGCCGATCACGACGGCTGGAATGCTGTCAGTCATGGTGTTCTCCGTATCTTGGCTCGCGTGCGCCGCCAGGCTCCTCGCTGGCGGCGGGTGATGTCGGATAGTGCGAGTGCCGCGAACCGCGGCAGCATCGCGGCGAATGGAAGCGGATCGTCGCGGGCCAGCCAGGCGAGTTCCGTGACGGCCGGGCGCCCCGGTGCTGACGGGGTCACGTAGCCGCTCCCGCGCTGGCCGATCCTGGACAGCAGGTCGATGTGCTCGACGATGATCTGGCGGTTGCTGACCTGGTCACCGGGGGGAATATCCTGGCCGGTCATGTCGAGGTACAGGGCACGCAGCACGTCGATGCCGTGCTCGGTCTCGAACAGCCGGAACTGGTTGCCCATCCGCGGATTGAAGTCCACGACCTTGTACTGGCCATCGCGCCGGTCGTAGCGCACGTCGAGATCCGCCACCCCGTGGAAGCCGACGGCCTTGCAGAACCCGGCGGCCAGGTCCGCCAGCGCCGGATTGGGCACCGAGACCCCGCACGCGGTGGCCCCGGTGTTCGGCGGCCAGGACCGTAGCTTGACCCCGGTGAACAGCACGCGGCAGTCCGAGCCCGCGCCGGCGTACAGGTGCACGATCCAGTCCTCGGCTACCTCGTGCGGGATGTACTCCTGCACGATGAACGTGCACGGCTCCCCGGTCGTGGTGGTGAGCGCGGTCAGCTCCGCGGCCGATCGGAGCACGGTGGTGCCGCCCACCGCCGGCGCCCGGCGGCGGACCCATGGCTCCGCGTTCTTGGCCACGACTGGGAACCGGGCCGCCGCGGCGAACGCGGCGAGATCCTCCGCCGAGCTGAGCAGCACCGACTCCGGGGCGGGCACGCCATGCTCCCGGCACAGGCCGAAGAGTTCGTGCTTGCTGGCCAGCTGACGGGACAGCCCGGGCTGGATGCGCGGGAACAGGAATTGGCCGGACAGCTCGTCCGCGTGCTCGGCGATGAGCACGGCGGCCTCGTCATCCACCGGGATGAGCACGGCGGGGCGGCCGATCTGGCGCCCGATGCCGCGGAGCGCGCCGACCAGCCTGGCCGGATCCTCGTGGCCGGTCGTCCGCCACCGGAAGCGGCCGGTGCAGTACCGGGACACCGCCGCCGGTGTCAGCGCGTCCTCGGTCGTCACGTAGACCGGGACGCCGGACCGGCCCAGCGTGCGCACCGCGGCCACCCCGCCGGAGTGCAGCGGGTACTGGCCGATCTTGAGGATCAGCGCCGGGACCTGGCTGTCGTCGTGTGCCTGCCTCATGCCACCCCCGCGAATCGCAGGATCACGTCACCCAGTACGAGCACGAGCAATGGGACGCTGACCGCGGTGAGCGGCCGGATGAGCCAGCCGGCCAGCGGGAAGCACACCCGGGCGAACTCGCGCACCGCCAGCACCCCGGTGAGCAGGAATGCCAGGATCAGCCCGGCGATACTTAGGATGGTGGTCGGCGAGCCCCGGCTCGCCACCGGGGGCAAGGGCCGTGGCTGCGCCTCCGGGGCCCAGTGCAGGGTGTAGACCACCGCGGTGCTGCTGGCGAACGCCACCCGCACGCCCGGCGAGGCGCTGATCAGCTGGTTGAACCGGCTGCCCCAGCCGGCCGGGTACCCGGCGGACTGCTCCAGGTAGGACTCCTGGGTGCCGCTGCTGACCAGGTATGACCCTGGCCCGGCGCGGCGCAGCGCGGACAGCACGCCGGAGACGCTCGCCGGATCGCGTGGTGCCTGCACCGGGAGGTAGAGGACCTTGTTCATGTCCTGGTAGGACCACGGCATCTCCGGGGTGTTGTCCACCGCCGGGGAGGAACTCAGCCACAGGATCCGCGCCCCGTGCGCGTCGTGCGCGTACACCCAGTTGCTGGCGGCCAGCTCTCCTGGCGGGATCTGCTCGTAGGCCTCGTTGCCGTAGCGTGCCAGCAGGAAGGCCGCCGGGAGCACGGCGGCGCACAGGGCCAGCAGCGGCACGGCCCGCCAGCTGGCCCGGCCGGCCCCGGGATCGGCGAAGAAGAAGCAGCCCGCCAGCACGCACGCGGCCGGGAGCAGGAACAGGTAGATCCGCAGCGCCATCTCTCCGCCATAGCTCTGCAGGCCGATGGACAGGACCGGCATGCAGAGCAGGGCCAGCAGGACGCGGTCGTCGAAGCCCCGCCGCCGCCGCCGGAGCAGGCCGAGGATGGCCAGCCCCACGATCGTGGCGGCCAGGGCTTCCCGCGTGTGCAGCGGGATGAGATGGGTGGTGCTGCTGCCGGTCAGCCGGCCTCCGACGCTGCTGGTCAGGTTGGATCCCAGATTGCCGACGCCGCCGAAGATGTTGGACATGTGGCCGGACCAGTAATCCACGGCCGCGAAGCTGATCCAGCCCACCAGGATGACGCCCAGCAGCACCGGCAGGCTCCGCAGTGTGCTCCGCCGCACGACGACGAGCGCGACGGCGGCACCGAGGAGGTAGAAAGGCGTCAGCTGATGGCTCATGGTGGACACGGTGAAGATCGCGAGCAGCACGGCCAGCAGGAAGGCGCGCTGGCCGGTGCTGGCGGGCCGTGGCCCGAGTTCCCCCGGCCGGACGATCCCGAACAGCCGCCGGTGCACCCGGGCCAGCCCGGTCACCAGGACCCTGGGCGGCCTGCTGAGCCCCGGCCTGGTGAACCAGTTCACCAGGATGGCCAGGAAGACCAGGTAGAGCACGTAATTGAGGGACTGCGGCGAGAAGTAGTCCTGGCCCACCCAGTTGCCCACCGCGAACAGCAGCCCGGCCACCCACTTCGCCCGCCAGGAGATGCGCAGGTTGCGCATCAGCAGGAAGAACGGCGGGAGGCAGAGCAGGTCGATCATCACCGGCCAGACCCGCATCAGCGGCAGCAGGCTATGCATCCCGGCCGACCCGGTGACCAGGGAGATCAGCCCGAAGAAGCCCGGCCAGCTGAAGTACGCGGCGAGGGCGGGCGTGGCATGCCCGGTGCTGCTGACGTACTGCACGAAGCCGGCGATCTGGTAAGCCGTCGGGAACCTCGGCGCGGGCTCGGCGAAGGCGGTCACCCCGTCCAGGCAGATGACCAGCCCGGCCAGTGCGGCACCCAGCCCGGCCCGATGCGGCCGGGGCAGGCAGATGCCCGCCACGAGCGCCAGGGCCAGCAGCGTGAGGCCGGCCAGTGCGCTGCCGGGCAGCACCGACAGCAAGCCCAGCCCGTTCATCCGGTTCAGGGCGACGCCGTGCAGCGAGGCGAGGAAGAGCACGAACCCCGCCACGCCCAGCGCGGCGGTGACCGCGGCGGCCGGGCTGGGCCAGCGTGCCGACCAGGCCGGCGGCCGCATGAAGCGGCCGGCCGCGGCGGTCTGCCGCGTCCCTGCCGTCATGGCGCGCTGGCCTCGGGACCCGCGGTCTCCGGGCCGCTGACCTCATGAGCCGCCTCCAGTGCGGTGCGCGGTCCGCGGCCGCCCACCAGTACCCGCCGCAGGCCCGGGAGGATGACCAGGGCGACCGCGCCCTGGCTCAGGACCGCGGCCAGCCCGGCACCCACCGGGCCCATGGAGGTGACGAGGACGACCGTCAGCCCGAGCATCAGCACGGACCGGCTGCCCTGGATGATCGCGACCAGGGATGTCCGGCTCTGGGCCCGGAGCGCGCCCAGGTAGACCTCGGTCACCGCCCGGGGCAGGGTGGCCACCGCGAGCAGTTCGAGGACCGGTGCTCCGTGCGTGGCGTAGCCTGGCCCGAACAGGCCCAGTCCCCAGTGCGCCAGCAGTGCGGTCAACGCGGCGCAGGGCAGCAGGATGGCGGCTATCTTGCGCAGCGCCTTCCGGCAGTTCCCGGCGAGGGTGGACGCGTCGAACGACCCTTCCACGGTCAGCGACATGGCCATGTTGATGCCCACCAGGTCGAGAATCCCGCCGACCATCCAGGCCATGTAGAAGTACGCGGTCAGCCGCACGTCAGCGATGCGCACCGCGACCAGCACCGGGACGAGGTTCGTCGTGGCCAGCAGGAACATCGCCCCGGAGTAGTCACCGGCCAGGAACCGGCCGATCTGCCGGCTGCTGGGCGGGGAGGATCCCAGGGTCGCCGCCGTGTGCCGCGGTATCAGGCGCCGGTAGATCAGCGCGTTGACCAGCGGCAGCGCGGCCAAGGCCGGCAGCATCCAGGACAGGTAGATGCCCAGGTGCGTCAGGCGCGCGGCGAACAGCACCAGCAGGATGATTTTGGCGACGCCGAAGAGGGTGTTCTCGAGCAGCACCCAGGACGCGTTCCGCAGCCCGGTCAGGACGCTGTCCTGCAGGGTGAAAACGGCCCAGATGCCGACGCAGCCGGCAAAGAACACCCCGGCGATCGGGTGGCCAAGCTCCGCATACGACGGGCCCCACCGGCCGATCGTCAGCAGGAAGGGGACGGCCACCGCCACCGACGCCAGGCCGCTGAGCAGGTAGGCCTGGCTGACAAGCCTCCTGGTCCGGCGGCCTGCCTGGGGGATGAACCGGGTGAGCGCCCCGTTGAGGTTCAGCGCGGTGAAGCCGGCCAGCAGGTTCATTGCCGCGTAGGCGGCTGCCGCCTGCCCGACCACGGCGGTCGGGTACAGCCGCGCCACCAGGATCCAGTACCCGAGCCCGAGCACCCCGGTGGCCGCGCTGTTGGCGACCAGGGCGTAGCCGTTGCGGGACAGCGGGTCGCTGAGCTGACCGCGCAGCCCGGGCAGCCGGCGGGCCGCAGCGGAGGTGCGCCAGGTGGCCGCCGGTGTGCCCGGCCCGGGGCCGGGGGGCGGGCGGGGGGCATCTCTGGCGGAGATGATCTGGTCAGTCACGCGCCACCCCGGCCAGCGCCGCCCGGGACCGGCGGGCCATCGCATACCCCTTCGTCAGGGCCCGGTCCCTGAGGTACAGCCAGGACACGTTACTGCCCTGGCTGATCTGCCGGAATACCTGCGGGCTCGTGCTCCGCCGGACCGTGAGCCGGGGCAGGGCCAGCAGGTCAGCCGCCGGGTTCAGCAGGGCGTTGCTGACCGCGCAGCCGTAGTGATGGCCCGCTTCCCGGGCGATCCGCCGCACCCGGGTGCTGGAGTACCCGAACGGGTAGGCCAGCCCGGGCACCGGGCGGCCGAGCCGGTCTTCCAGTTGTGCCTTGCTGGCGTACAGCTCCTCACGGAGCGCGGCCCCGGGCAACTGGTCGAGCTGGGGGTGCTGCCAACTGTGCGCCCCGACTTCCATGCCCGCCTGGGCCACCTCGGCGACCTGGCTCCAGCTGAGCATCCGGCCGGGGCGCTGCCCGGCCGCATGCGGCCCGGCGTCCTGCACCCAGCCGGTGGTGACGAACACGGTGGCGGTATAGCCGTACTGGTCCAGCAGCGGCAGGGCGCGGCGGTGGAAGTCCTCGAAGCCGTCGTCGAATGTGATCACTATGGCGCGGTCCGGCAGCCCGCCGGGGCTTCCGGCCAGCACTTCCGCGAGGCGGCCCGCGGTCACCGTCTGGAAGCCGGCCTCGTGCAGGTAGGCGAGCTGCCCGGCGAACGCCCCGGGTGACACGGCCAGACAGCTGTCCGTCTCACCGGCTGGCGAGATCTCGTGATACATGAGGATCGGTACGGACGGGCGCCGGTCCGGGGCCAGGCCAGGCCAGGCCCGGAGTCACGCCGTCCTCCCCGCCCGGCTCCGGCCGCCGGCCGGTACCCCGGCGCGGCCGGGCAGTGCCGCGGCCCGCCGCTGCGCCCAGCCGGCCGCGTACCCGGCCACGGTGGCGCCGGTGCCCGCGGCGATCGCGCCCGCGCGGCCCAGCCCGGACAGGTCACCGCGCAGCGCGTCGGCGGCCCCGCGGGCCATGCCGAGCGGCAGGACCCTGGTGGCGTAGCGCCGCTCTGCCGAAAGGCCGTCCCCGGCCCCCACGCTGGCGGTCACCAGGGCCTTGGAAAGTCCCTCCGCATAGCAGCGGGACCGGAAGTAGGAGAACCGGCCGCGCTCGGCGGGGACCAGGTGCCAGATCCTCGACCTGTCATCGAACAGGAAGACCGCCTCGGGGCAGCGTTGGCTCACCCGGATGCAGAACTCGGTTTCCTCGCAGCCGAGTGGCCGCTTACCCGCCGAGCGGCCGATCCCGTTGCGGAACCCGCCCGCGATCTCGAAGGCCTCGCGACGGAAGGATGCATTTCCGCCAAGCAGGTTGCGGACCGGGGCCCGGGTTTCCGGCATGCCGCGATACGTGCAGCCCACCACCCAGGCGAACTCTTCCGGGAACCAGCCCGGCCGGGGCGCCCGCCAGTGCGGCAGGGTGAGGCCGCCGACTCCGATGACCGCGGGGTCGGCGTAGGAGTCTGCGAAGTACTTGAGCCAGTCGGGTTCAGCGACCGCATCATCGTCGAGAAAGGCCACGATGTCTCCGCCGGAGACCGCCACCCCGGTGTTCTTCCCGCCGGACAGGCCGCGTTCCTCGGCGTTCTCGACCACGGTGACGTCGGGCAGGGCGGCCGCGAGGGCGGTAAAGAGAGCCGGATTGTGGTCGACCACCACGATGATTTCCTTGCTGGGCAGGCTTTGCGCCCGCACCGACTCCACGGCGGCGCAGGTTTCGTGCCACCGCTTCTCGGTGTGCGCACAGATCACCACGGAGATGTTGCTGGCGGCGGTCATGTCAGTCCTTGCCCGCGTCGGCCACCATCGCCACGGCTGGCCGGGGCCGGCCAGCCGGGGCCGCGGCCACCTCGGGCTGTGCCCGGCGCCGGCGCAGGCGGTGCCGGGCGGCCTCGGCCACGATGACCTTGAGAATCCGCCACCCATCGAAGAAGACGTGGAGGTTGCTCACGCCGTGCACGCGCCGGAATTCATGGCTGGGCACTTCCTGAATGCGCAGCCCCGCCCGCGCGGCCCGGATATTCATCATCGTCTCTACCTCGAAGCCCATGCAATCGAGGCCCAGTGCGGCCAGATGCCGCGACCAGAATGCGTTGTAGCCATAGCACAGGTCGGAGTAGCGCGTGCCGAAAGCCAGGTTCACCATGCTGCACAGGACACGGTTACCCAGCCGCCGGGGCAGGTTGATGTCATCACTCCCGGCGCTGCTGGAAAACCGTGAGCCCTTGGCATAGTCCGCTCCGGCCACGAGTGCGGCCACAAAGCGAATAATCTCGGCGCCGTCGGTCGAGCCGTCGCCGTCAATCATCACGATAATGTCGCCATTGCAGGCCGCAAACCCGGCCAGCAATGCGTCCCCTTTACCCGTGCCGGCCTGGTGGACAATCTTGACCCCGGGGTGGCACTGGCGGGCCACGGCGACCGTGTCGTCCACCGAGCGCCCGTCAACCAGAACGACTTCGTCCACCCAGTGCGGCAGGGTGCGGAACACGATCGGAAGGTTCCGCGCCTCGTTCTTCACTGGTATGACGACGCTCACAGTCGGGTTAATTGCGAATCCAGCGTTCACCTGCCGGTACGAGCGCGGAGATTCTATTGTCACTTGATGCTTGGTCCCCGTCACCGTCCCCCTGTCTTCAGCGGGCTCACCCCGTGTAAATGGATCGCCTTGCTGAAAGGCAGCGATACCCATGGTTGTTTGTCCCCTCCCCGCCTGCCGCCATAGCCGGCGGCCTCATGCTGAGCTTCCCCACGCCCCGCCAGCCTTGATAGCTCTCCGTTACGAATCAATTACAATCTATAATTGATTGTTATCTGGAGCTTCGCTGCCGGAAGCTAGATATCAGCGTGCCTGCCTGAGGGGGATCCTGGATCCGTCAGATGGGGGACGTTCTGGGGTAGTCTCCGCAGAAATCGCGATGCCAACGTAGTCCGTCCGGGCGGTCAGAACTGCCTGGCTAAGGGTCATGTGTGCTTAGCTTCTGAATCCGGCTGGGATGCAGGCGTGATGATGGACGGGGAGCCGGGGCGCGGCGCCTGCGGGCCCGGCGCGGAATTCCCTGGGCCTGGCAGTCCTGGCTCTCCCGGGCTAGCGCATTGCCGCTCCTGCTGGCCCGTTGCCTCACCCGCAGCGGGGGTGCCCTGGCTTTCCGCGGCGGGCCGGTGCCGCCCAGCGGCCAGGCTGGCCATCATCGCGGCCGTGCTGCCGCTGACTTGGGTTATCCGGCGTGAGACCGGATTATCCCGTAGCCGTTTCATTCCCGGGAAAGACATCAGCCTCGCGGCCCGCCCAGGCTGCGACAGCAGGCAAGCCGCACTGATCAGCACGATGGCCACCAGGCCGCCCTTGACGGACCACACGCCCAATGCCAGCATGATCATTGCGATAAGCGTGACGACGGCGACCGCCGTAACGGCCGCCAGGATAATACGGGCAAATACGTCAAATCCGCGAAGCAGCCCGGCGATAGCCGCCGTGGGTGCCACGACGATGAATACGAGCACCAGGGCGCTGACCACGACGGAACGGGCTCCGGCCAGTTCCAGGAGCACGCCGATCGCGCCGGCCGCCACGGCGGCCAGGACCAGAGCACGGGTCAGCTTCGTCTGAATCGGTGTCCTCCGCCGCCTGGGGTCCTCAGGTCCTCACTCGGGCTACCCGGGGCTTACTGTCACGATACTCTCCGTGGTCACGCAGCTCAGTACGTGCCGGGCCCGGAGGCGGTTCACCCGGGCGCGTGCCGGGCAGGGCGGTGCGCACCCGGACCGGCACGGAGCCGAACACCCGCAGCGTGTTGTTGTGATGGCGGCGCGGCGGCCCGGCCGGCTCGATGCTGATCACCCGCCGGGCCAGCACGGTGAGCGGCGCCTCCGCCTCCAGCCGGGCCACGTGCTGTCCCACGCACTGGCGGATGCCCATGCCGAAGCCGACGTGCCCGGACGGGTCGCGGCCCAGGTCGAAGGCGTCCCGGTGGTCCCACCGGCCACGCCCGGAATATAACATGCCGGCCTGCGCGGGCCCGTGGCCCTGCGCAGGCACCGGGACGGTCAGCGGCGCAGGTAGTCGGCCGCCAGTTTCGGGGGCGCGCAGGCCAGCCAGCCGTCGGCCATTGCTTCGCGCAGCGCCGGGCCGGAGACGGCGGGCAGCCGGATGAGGATGGCTGAATAACCATCGAAGTGCGGGATGGTGAAGAAGCAGTCCGGGTGCGCCGCGAGCGCGGCCTCCTTCTCGCTCAGGTCCGGCACCCGGACCGCCAGGATCGGCCCCTCCGGGGGTGGCTCGTCACCGAACCGCCTCAGGTCTGCCTTGCTGAACGGCCGTTCCCACGCGAAGGCCTTGCCCGCGACGAACCAGGTCCGGTTGCCGTGCCGTTCCCCCTCGGTGACCTCAGGGAATTCCCGGGCGACCGCGGCCACGTCATCGAACTGCGCCACGGCCCCACCATAGTGGCCGCCGCAGCAACCAGGCGGCGCCCGGCCGGTACAGTCGGTCCCCGGACAAGGGGATACGAGGATGAGGCGGCCGCCATGCCAGAGCTGAGGCCCGGGACGGGAGGGCCCGCCAGCCCGCCCGGCCGCGGCGGCCGGACACCGGCCGGCCCGCCGCCGGAGGTGGTCGAGGTCTTCACCGATGGCTCCTGCTCGCCCAACCCCGGGCCCGGTGGCTGGGGGGCCATCCTCCGGTACGGGCGTCACCAGCGGGAGTTGCACGGCGGCGATCCGGCCACCACCAACAACCGGATGGAGTTGATGGCCGCCATCCAGGCGCTTGAGGCCCTGACCCGTCCGTCCGAGGTGCATCTTCACACCGACAGCGAGTACCTGCGGAAGGGCATCACCCAGTGGCTGGCCGGGTGGAAGCGGAACGGCTGGCGGACCCAGGGCAGGCAGCCGGTCAAGAACGACGACCTGTGGCGGCGGCTGGACGCGGCGACGGCCCGGCACCGGGTTCAGTGGTTCTGGGTCAAGGGCCATGCCGGGCACCCGGGAAACGAGCGCGCCGACCAGCTGGCGGGCCAAGGGGCCGACGAGGCCGCCGGGCGCCGGCCGCGCCGCGCCGCCGCTTCCGCGTCGTCGGGGCCGCACGCCGCCCCGTAACCGGGACGGATCCCGGCAGGCAGCGGCGCGCCGGTTCCGGTGCCGCGCATCCTGCCGCTCCCCGGCTAGCGTGGTCCGCACCACTTTCCTCTCAGGGGGCCACAGCATGCAGCTGAGCGCACGGAACCAGATTCCGGCCACGGTGACCAGGGTCAACGCCGGGGAGGCCATCGCCAACGTGGAACTGGACGCGGCCGGGGTGCGCCTGGTCGCGTCGATCACCGTGGAGGCGGTCCGCCAGCTTGGCCTGACTGCGGGGAGCCAGGTGCTCGCGGTGATCAAGGCGTCGGACCTCATCGTGGCCGTGGACGACTGACCGGCGTCAGCTCTCAGTGTTCCGGGCCGCCGCGGGCGCGGCGCGGATGCCCAGGACCGGCTGACCGCCGCGCACCCCGCGGTAACCGGCTTCCCAGGGCCAGCGCCCCCGCCGGTCGGCGTGCACCACCTGGAGCGCGTGGAGCTGCGGGCCGTACAGGCTCACCGCCGTCTCCAGATGCGCGGCGGGCTCGGCGACCTCGACGATCTCGATCAGCGGGCCGCCGGGCAGCATGATCTGCTCCCCGGGCGCCGGTGGCGCGCTGTGGGTCAGGTGCCCGGCTACCTCGTTGAGCAGGAAAGTGGCCCGGGACAGCGGCATCCCGGTCAGGACGAGTTCCGGCAGGCCCAGCCCGGTCAGCCCCGTGGTGTAGGCCCAGGGCGGGCGCGCCCGGTCGCGCTCCACGCCCTGCACCGCCCAGCCATGCTCGGCGATGAGCGCCCGGACATGGTCAAGGTAGTCGTCGGGTGTGCTGCCGGGGTGATCGCATAACCAGCACATTGGTTCCTCCGCGGATGGTTTGCTGCATGCTCACTTTGCGCGCGGGTACCGACAGAAATGCCGGGGTCTCGGCCGTCCTGGTCAGGGCACGCCGGAAGGAGGCGCCGCATGTCAGCACCTGTCCGGATCGCCCGGATCTACGATGCCCCGTCGTCTCGCGATGGCGCCCGGGTCCTGGTTGACCGGATCTGGCCCCGTGGCGTCCGGAAGGCTGACGCACACCTCGATGCCTGGGCCAGGGACGTCGCGCCGTCCCATGAATTGCGCAGGTGGTACAGGCATGACCCGGCGAAGTTCACCGAGTTCCGCCGCCGGTACGCCGCCGAACTCAGCCAGGGCCCGGCCCGGGCGGCCCTGGACGAACTGCGGACGCTGCTGGCGGCCGGGCAAGTCACCTTGCTCACCGCCACCCGGGACGTGGAGCACAGCCAGGCAGCCGTGCTGGCCGGGCTGCTGCAGCCGCCGTCCGGGGGTGGTGAGGCGGCGTGCTGGGCCCACCTGGTCTGCCCGGAGTGCGGAGCCATCAGCATCGAGGGGCATCAGCCGGGCTGCGCTGCCGGGGACCCCGGCGGCGCGTCAGCTCGCCCCGGAAGAGCCGGGCCGGGTGGAGTCAGCCGGAGCGGCGGGCCCTGACCCGCCGGACTCCTCATCCGGGTCGGCCAGCGGGGACCTGGCAATGGTCAGGCCGTCCGTCGCGGCGACACGCTCGGCAGGGACGTAATCGCTGGTCGTCGCGGGCGTGCCTGGGTTTTCCTTGGCCCGGAAATGGGTCCGGGCTTCACGGTAGTCGGGGGCATGATGCCGCCGCCGGAAGGTCAGCCAAAGCGGGACACCCACGATGACCAGCACGATCAGCAGGGCGATCGGCCAGTTCGCGAGTACGCCACTACTCATATGTCGCCTCCTCCGGCGCGGGCCGCCGATGGCTCTCCGCCGTACGCTTACGGGTTCCCTCCTGGGCTTTGGTAAACACGGCCGCTCGTGTCCGTCGCCCGGCCGGCCTTGGGGCGATGTGGGCCGCCTGGGGTGAGGAGCCTGGGGAACTGCACGGCCCCTGACGCTACGATCGGGGCCGGTGGCGTCAACGGCGGGCCGCCGGGCCGTCCTTATGGCCGGCCGTGCGCCCCGCGCTGACCTGCCTGTCCGCGGTGGCGGCCCGCGGCGCGGTCCGGGTGGCCCGGGTGAACTTGCACGTTGTGCCCGCGGCGCCCTGCTGAGCTCACGGGCCGGACTGGGACGGGTGGGCTGTGCGCGAAGACGAAGCGGGCCGGGCGGTTCCCTGGCGCGGCCGCGGGCTCGCGGGCGCCGCCGACAGGCTGGACCGGTACCTGCTGCCCTTGGTCATCGTGGCGGCCGCCGCCGGGGTGGCCCGCCCCGCCCCCGGCCGCGCGGTGTCCGCGCACAGCGGCATCGATGTCGCGCTCGCCGTCCTGGTCTTCGCGACCGGGCTGTCGCTGCGGCTGGCCGACCTGGCGGCGGTGCGGACCGCGTGGCGCCGGCTGCTGGTCGTCCTGGTCATCAGCACCGCGGTGCTGCCCACGCTGGCCTGGGCGGCCAGCCAGCTCATCACGGACCCGGTGCTGCGCTCGGGCATGCAGGCCGTCGGGGTCGCCCCGGCCGAGGTGGCCACGGTGGCGCTCTGCATCCTGGCCGGCGGCGAGGCGGCTGTCTGCGCGGTGATCCTGGCCACCTCCACGCTGGTCACCGTGCTCGCGGCCGGCCCGATCCTGTCCGTGCTCGGCACGTCGGCGGCCGTCTCAGCCGGCGGGCTGCTCACCACGCTGGCCCTCATCATCGCGCTGCCCCTCGCCGCCGGCCTGGCGCTGCGCGCGTCCTGGTCACCCGGCCCAAGGGCCGACGCCGTGGTGCGTATTGTCACGGTCGCCGCGCTGCTGGTACTGCTGTGGGAGGTGGCCAGCCAGATCCGGCTGGACGCCGGTTACGTGCGGGTCATCGCCGCGCTGCTGGCCTACATTGCGGCGTCGGCCGTGCTCGGCGGCCTGCTGTCGGCGCGGCTGGGCCGCCGCCGGGGCGTGGCCGTGCTGCTGCCGGTGGCGATGCGGGACTTCGCCGTGGCGGCCGGGATCGCGGCTGCCGCGTTCGGCCCGGCCGCCGCCGCCCCGCTCGGCGCCTACGGCCTGCTGGTGCTGCTGGCCGGGTCCGCCGTCACCCAGCTAGCCCGGCGCTCCGCCGCAGAATCGTTAGCCGTTAGGTCCTGACCCGCCCAGGGGGTCAGGACCTAACGGCTCATCAATCCAGGTCCGCCGGTGGCCACGGGGGCGGCGGCGTCGATGGTCGCGGCGGCGGCCTGCTCGCCGGTGATCTCCTGGTAGAGATGGCCCAGCGGGGCGCCGCCCGGGCCCAGTTCGGTCACCCTGATCCCAGTGTCCCGGATGGGGCGCTGGCGCAGGGCCGTCATCTGTGTGCCTCTTCTTCCGGCCGGCGGCCCGGGGTGGGTCCGGCGGGCTGGCGTGTGTCAGGCCGCCGGCCTGGGGTGGATCAGGCCGGTGCCCAGGGCGTGCGGGCCGACGGGCGGCGGTCGCGCACATCACCGGCTCCTTGGCGCCCCGCCACCCCGGCCTGCTTAAGCCCCGCGGGAAGCCGCGATGGCCTGTTCCCAGTGGCGCAGGTAGCCGGGGTAGCCGCGGGCGAACTCGGCGAGGTGGGCGGCGCCCGCCGGGGACAGTGCGGTGAGGTCGTAGCTGACCACCGCGGCGTGGCCATCGTGGTCCAGGGTGACGGTCACGCTGCCCGCATCCTGGCCCTCGGTCACCCGCGCGTACCGGATGGACCGCCCGGCCACCCGGTCGCAGACGACCCAGGTGACGTCCCGGCCCGCATGACTGGTCCGGAAGACGGTGCCGGGCTCGCTGTCATCCTCCGCCGGGGCCGGGAAGCGCGGTTCCCAGCCGGCCGCCCACCGCTGCTCACCTCGTGGCGTGAACAGGGTCCAGGGCTGCTGCATACCGGGCGGGAGGTGCACCGTCCCAGTCAGCCGGACCCGGGATGGATGCGTTGCGGATCGTGCTCCGGGATAATCGCCGCTGTCTACCATGGTAGAAAGGTAACATGGTAACAGTCGAGCGGGTCCAGACCGGGGTGCGCATGGAGCGCACCATGCTGAAAGTACTCAAGGGCCTGGCCGAGTACCTGGACCTCTCGTTCGGTGACCTGCTGGAAGGGATCGTGCTGCATGCCTTCGAGGGCAAGGCGCCCTTCGGTGATCCCACGCTGGAGGTCATCAGCGGGCTGAAGCGGATCTACGGCTGCGAGCTGACCGCCGCCGACAGCCACCATCTCGACGACCGGGAGCCGCCCGGCTGACCCGCCGCCATGCCCCCGTGCCCAGGGGAGCGCTAGCGGAGGCGGGCCGTGAGCGCCGCCTTCGCGGCGGGCCAGTCGTCGTCCACCATCGCGTACTGCGCGGTGTCCCGCCAGCTTCCGTCCCGCCGGATCCGGTGCTTGCGCAGCACACCCTCGCGGGCCGCGCCCAGCCGCTCGATCGCGGCCTGGGACCTGATGTTGCGGATGTCGGTGTGCCAGACGACGCGGGCGGCGCCGAGCGTCTCGAAGGCGAACGACATCATCAGCAGCTTGGCTTCGGTGTTGTGCCCGGTACGCCACCAGCGCTGGCCGAGCCAGGTGTGGCCGATGGCCAGGGAGCGCAGCGCCGGGTTCACCTCATACAACGAGGTCGTCCCGGCGAACTCGCCGGTCACGGCGTCGATCTGGGCGTACGGGAAACGCGTGCCGCGGGCCCGAGCGGCCAGGGCGTCGGTGATGTGCCGCGCGGCGTCCTCGACCGTGACCGGCTCGCCTAGCGCGCCGCCCGGCGGGCTGAGCCAGCGGAATACCTCGGCGGCGGCCGCCCCGGTGCCCGCGGCGGCGAGGTAGCCGGGCGCGTGCACCGCCGCCAGCGGCTCGAGCCGGATCAGCCGGCCACCCAGCACCGGCATCGCGAACCAGGGGTCGTCGCTGCCCACGCCGGCATGATGTCAGCCGCCAGCCGGGGACCGCGCCCCATTTTCCGCCCGGTCAGCTCCAGGCCAGGGCGTCCTCGGGGGCGTCGTCGGCCAGCACGGTGCCTTCGATGAGGCCGTAGGGCCGGTCGCCCGGGTAGTACACCTCCCGGTCATTGGCCAGCCCGAACGGGGCCAGGTCAACCAGGTAGTGATGCTTGTTGGGCAGCGCCAGCCGGACCTCGCAGATCCCGGGCACGGACTCGATCACCCGCTCGCCGATGGCGTAGAGCGTCTGCTGCAGCGAATAACTGTACGTCCCGCTGAACGCATCCAGCACCGCCTGCCGTGCGGTACCGAACGCGGCCGCCCAGTCGGTGTCCGCGCCGCGGTACCGCCACCACGCGCTGACCTGGGTGGCCAGGACACGGTCGGTGGTATCGGCCAGGGTGGTGTACTCGTCCCTCGGGAAGCCCCAGAACTCCGAGCCGGTGGTGTTCAGCACGGTCAGGTCCTCGATCCCGGACACCACGCTGAGGCCGGCCGTCTCGTCGAGGATGACCCGGGTGGCCCGGGTCAGCTCGCCGCTGCGGGCGAAGGAGTACCCGGTGGTGCCGATCCGGGCCCAGCTGTACTCCTGGACGCTGATCCGGGCCCGGGTGATCTGCGGCTGGCCGCGCACGAAATGGGCGGCCAGTTCCATGGCCAGCACCTCGGGCTCGACGGCGCCGAGGCGGCTGGCGAGCGCATACACCGTGTTCTTCTGGGTGTCGGTGGTCAGCACGCCGGAGTTGTCCCCGGTCAGATGCGACGCGGCGAGGTCCCCGGACAGGCTGGTCGAGACGTTCCAGTCCCTGACCGCATCAGCGCCCGCGGGCCCGGCGCCGCGGGCCACCCGCAGCACCCGAACCTCTGCCTTTCCGTAACGATTCACTCCGAGGTGGGCCATGGCGGGTCCCTTTCTGATCCGGCGGCTGGTGCAGCGCGAGGTAGACACGGTCCCGGCTCATCGGCAAGGTGGTGAGGCGTACCCCGGTCGCGTCCCTGACCGCGTTGGCCAGGGCCGGGGCGACCGGATTGAACGGCGCCTCACTCATCGGCTTGGCGCCCAGCGGGCCGAGCGGGTCCGCGGTGCGGGCGAAGTACACCTCAGTCCTGGGGACGTCCGCGAGGACCGGGACGTGGTAGTCGCGCAGCGTCCGGGTGGTCACCTGGCCTGCCTCATCGATATCCAGGTGCTCATACAGCGCCGCACCCAGCGCCTGGGCCACGCCGCCCTCGACCTGCCCGCGGCACTGCGCCGGGTTGAGGACGGTGCCCGCATCAGCGGCCTGCACGCTTTGCAGGATGCGGATCTCGCCCGTGCCCAGGGCCACCGCCACCCGGAAGCCCTGCACGCAGAACGCCACCGTGCGACCCCGGCCGTCGCTGCTGCCCTCCGCCTCCAGCAGCTTCCCTTCCTCTGGCCCGGCCGCACGCAGGTCGGCGAGGGCCCGGGCGGCGCGCAGCGTGGCCATCCCGGCGACCACCAGGCCGGTGGACCCGTAGGCCCCGGTGTCGTGCTCGACCTCGTCGGTGTCGGCGGACACCAGCTCAATGTCGCCGGCCTGGCAGCCCAGCACGCTGGCTGCGAGCTGGCGGTGCACGGTGGCGGTGCCGTTGCCGAACTCCGCGGTGCCCACGGCGAGCCGGTACCCGCCGTCCCGGCGCTCCGCGATCCGCACGTGCGCCTGGTGGCCCCCGGGCGGCACGCTGTCCAGCATGGTCACCGCGATGCCGCGGCCGGCCAGCCAGCCCGTGCCGTCCGGCATCGGCTCGCCGCGCCCGCTGTCCAGCGCGGCCTGGACCCGGTCCAGGCATTCCAGCACGCCGCAGCTGCCGATCTGGACGTCGTCCGGCTGCCCACTGAAGGACAGCAGCGGGTCGCCCGGCTGCACCACGTTGCGGCGGCGGATGGCCGCCGGGTCTAGCCCCAGCATCCGGGCCAGCTCATCGATGCCCGACTCCACCGCGAACGCGGACTGGGACAGGCCGTACCCGCGGAACGCGCCGGACGGGACGGTGTTCGTGTATACCGACCAGCCGTCCACCCGCTTGTTCGGGCACCGGTACAGGCTGATCGCCTCGTTGCTGCTGTGGAACAGCACGCCGCCGCTGTGGTTGCCGTAGGCGCCGGTGTCGGCCACGGTACGGAGCTGGATCGCGGTCAGCGTGCCGTCCCGGCGGGCGCCCAGCCGCACGGTCACCCGCATCGGGTGCCGGGTCGTGGCCGCGGTGAACTGCTCCTCGCGGGTGAGCTCCAGCTGGACCGGCGTGCCCAGCCGCAGCACGGCCAGGGCGACCACGTCCTCGGTGAGCATCTCCTGCTTGCCGCCGAACCCGCCGCCGATCCGCGCGGTGAACACCCGGACCTGGCTGCGGTCCAGGCCGTAGATCCGGCACAGTTCGTCGCGGGTCAGGAACGGCGTCTGTGAGCTGGTCCGCAGCACCAGCCGGCCGCTGTCCATCCAGCCGATCGCGGCGTGCGTCTCCAGGTGCACGTGCTGGACCCGCTGGCTGCGGAAGGTGCCCTCGTACACGGCGTCCGCCGCGGCGAAGCCGGCGTCCACGTCACCAAGGTGGCCGTGGACTTCGGCGGCGATGTTGCGGGCGGCTGGGAGGGTGCCCCCGCCGGGACCGCCAGCCTGGCCGGGACCGCCAGCCGGGCGGGGCGTCCCGCCGCGGAGCGGCTCCACGTCCGGGTGCAGGACCGGCGCCGCCGCGTCCATGGCCGCGTCCGGGCCGAACACGGCGGGCCGGATCTCGTAGTTCACCCGGATCAGCGCGCAGGCCGCGGCGGCCGTGGCCACGCTGTCGGCGACGACCGCCGCCACCCGCTGGCCGGCGAACCGCACCGTGCGGTCGAGCACGAGCGTGTCGCTGGCGTCGTCGCCGGGATTGTGGTGCCGGGCCGAGGAGTAGCGGGCCGGCGGCGAGTCCGCGAACGTGAACACCGCGGCCACGCCGGGCAGCGCGAGCGCCGCGGCCGTGTCGATGGACCGGATCCAGGCATGCGGGTGCGGGGAGCGCAGCAGCCGCATGTGCAGCAGCCCGTCGATCTGGGTGTCCACGGTGAACCGGGCCCGGCCGGTGACGATGTCCGGGCCGGCCGGCGCGGGCAGGCTGCGCCCGGCCGGGGCGCCCGGCTCCGCTGCCCCAGCCGATTCCTGGTCCACCCGAGCCACATCCTGGTCCACCCGGGTCACGCCGGCCAGCGCGTCGGCGATCGAGCCGTACCCGGTGCACCGGCAGATGCTGCCCCGCAGGTAGCGGGCCAGGTCGGCGCGCTGCTGGCCGGTCAGGGCCGCCGCCGTCATGATCATCCCAGGCGTGCAGAACCCGCACTGGAACCCCTGGGCGGCCAGGAACGCCCGGGCCACCGGGTGCGGGCCGAGGCCCTCGATGGTGGTCACCGCGCGGCCGGCCGCGCGCACCGCGGGGTAGAGGCAGCTGTGCACCGGCACCCCGTCCACGTGCACCGTGCAAGCGCCGCAGTCCCCGGTGTCACAGCCCTTCTTCACCCCCAGCCAGCCCTGCTCGCGCAGGAAGGTGCGCAGGCACTGGCCCGGCCGGGGCGCCCCGGCGGCCTGCTCGCCGTTGATGCGCATGCTCATCCGGCCAGCTCCGTGGCGATCTCGGCGACGAAGCGCCGGGTCATCGCGGCACGCCAGGCGGGCGCGCCGTGCGCGTCCTCGTGGTACTGCGCTATCGCGCTGTCCAGTGCGGCCAGCGCCTCGTCCGGTGCGGGCGGGCGGGCGAAGCGCAGCTGGACCGGGCGCGGCGTGGCGGCGGTCACCGTGATGACCGTGCCAGCACCAGCACCAGCACCAGCACCAGCACTGGCGCTGGCGCTGGACGTGCGGCCGATCACCACTGACGCGGACCGTCCCTGCGGGGTCAGCGAGGCCCGCCGGAACGCGCTCCGGCAGCTCAGCGAGGCGGCTGGCACGGTCACTGAGCGGAGCAGCTCGCCCGGCCGCAGCGCGTTGCGCCCGGGGCCGGTGACCAGCCCGGCGGCCGGCAGCACCCGCGACGTCCCGTCCGGCGACCAGAGCCGGGCGGTCGCGTCCAGCGCCGCGGCCAGCGATGTCATCGCCCCGGCGGGCAGCGCGAGGCAGATGTTGCCGCCGACGGTCGCCACGTTCTGCACCTTGAAGGAGGCCAGCAGGGCCTCGCAGCACTGGCCCGCTAGCCTGGCCGCCGGCCAGGGGTGGGCCGGCTGCCAGCCAGCCAGCTCGGAGATGGTGCAGGTGGCGGCGATTTCCAGGCCCCCGGGCCGTTCGGTCAGGGCGGGCCAGCCGTAGGCGTGCAGGTCCAGCAGCCGCCGCAGCCCGGGCTGCGGCTCGGAGAACAGCCAGGTCCCGCCGCCGAGCCAGGCGTCACCTGGCTGCCAGCTGGTCTCGGGCGCGCCCCGGAGTTCGGTGACAGTGTCAAGGTCCACGAGGCGCCTCAGGCGGGCTGGCCGGCGATGCGGGCGCTGGCCCGGGCCGCCGCCGCCGCCAGGCTGGCCGGGTCCGCGGTGCGCAGCTCGCCTCCGGCCACCACCGGCCGCCCGCCGACGAACAGGTGCTCCAGCCGGGGCGCGCCGAACACCAGCGTGCACACCGGGTCGCCGATCCCGGCCCCGGCCAGGTCGTCGACCCGCCAGACGGCGATGTCGGCCAGCTTGCCGGCCTCCAGCGAGCCCAGGTCGCCGTCCCGGCCCAGGCAGCGGGCCCCGCCTATGGTGGCCATCCGCAGGCAGTCCCGCGCGGTCAGGGCTAGCGGGCCCCCGGCGCACCGGGCGGCCAGCAGGGCCTGGTGCAGCTCGTCGATCATCCGGCCGGATTCGTTGGAGGCACTGCCGTCCACCCCGAGCCCGACCGGCGCCCCGGCGTCGAGCAGGGCCCGGACCGGGGCGATGCCGGAACCGAGGCGGCCATTGGAGGTCGGGCAGTGGGCCACGCCCGTGCCGGTGGCGGCGATCCGCCCTACCGCCTCCCCGGACAGGTGCACGCAGTGCGCCAGCCACACGTCCGGGCCCAGCCAGCCGAGATCCTCGATGTACTCGGCCGGCGTCCGGCCGAACCTCTCCCGGCAGAACTGCTCCTCGTCGCGGGTCTCGGCCAGGTGGGTGTGCAGCCGGACGCCCATGTCCCGGGCCAGGCCAGGCGCAGTCGCGCATCAACTCGGCGGTCACTGAGAACGGCGAGCACGGCGCCAGGGCGATCCGGGTCATCGCGTCAGGCGACGGGTCGTGCCACCGCTCGATCGCGTCCTGGCAGGCGGCCAGCACCGCATCGTGCGACTCGACCACCGAGTCCGGCGGCAGCCCGCCCGCTGAGGCGCCCAGGTTCATCGAGCCACGGGAAGGGTGGAAGCGCAGGCCCACCCGGCGGGCCGCGTGGATCTCCGCCTCCAGCAGGTCCCCGGTGCCGGCCGGGAACACGTAGTGATGGTCGGAGCTCGTGGTGCAGCCGGTGAGCGCCAGCCAGGCCAGGTTGGCCGCGGCCGCGTCGGCCAGCAGGTCCGTGCTGAGCCGGGCCCATAGCGGGTACAGCGTGGTGAGCCAGCCGAACAGGGTTTCGTCGGTGGCGTAGCCCCGGGTGATCCACTGGCACAGGTGGTGGTGCGTGTTCACCAGCCCGGGGGTGACGAGCAGCCCGGGGCCGCGGATCCGCCCCGCGGCCGCGTACTCCGGCGGTGCCGGGCCAGGGCCAGCCGCGACGATCCGGCCCTGCTCGGCGACCAGGTGCCCGGCCGGGTACTCGCTGCCCGCGGGGTCCACGATGGCGATGTGGCAGTTCTCGAGCACAACGGTGCCGGGTCCGGTCATGGCTCAGGCTCCCTCCGGCGCGGCGCACGGCTGGTCACGGCCGCGCGCATGATCCGCTCATCCTGCCCCGGGTCTTTTTGCTCCGGCGTACCTTCCACCCTCGCCATATTTCAGCGTCATCTCAGGCCGTCGGCTCATGAGCCGCGGTAGGTCGAGTAGGCGAACGGGCTGAGCAGCAGCGGCACGTGATAGTGCGCGGCCGGCTCGCTGACCCGGAACACCACCACGATCTCCGGGTAGAACGTCGCCGCGGCCAGGTAGGCCTCGGCGGCGAAGACGATCCGGTAGACGCCCGCCGGGCTTCCGTCGGCCAGGTCGTTGACCCGGCCGTCGGCGTCGGTCACCCGGCGGCTCAGCTGCCGCCACGCGCCGCCGTCCTGGCGGTCCAGGGTCAGTTCCAGGCCAGCGGCCGGCTGCCCGGTGCGGGCGTCCAGGACATGCGTCGAGATCGTCATGCCTCCCCTTACCGGAAGGTCTTACCCAGCCGCAGCGCGACGATCCGCCGCAGCTCGTCCCGGACGACCTCCCGCTCGGCAGCCGGGTCATGGCCGAGCCGGCCGCGGAGCGCAGCCAGCATGCCCGCCGCGGACCGCCCGGTCGCGCAGATCAGGAACACGTGACCGAACCGCTCCTCGTACGCCAGGTGGCCGGCCCGCAGCCCGGCCTCGATGTCCGGGCTGGCGCGGGCCACGCCGGCCTGTTCCTGCCGCGACCACGCCGATTCCTGCTCGCTCCCGCCGGCCTGCCCGGAACCGCCGGCCTGCCCGGAACCGCCGGCCTGCCCGGAACCGCCGGCCTGCCCGGAACCGCCGGCCTGCCCGGAACCGCCGGCCGCCCCGGAACCGCCGGCCTGCCCGCCGCCGGGCGGCCGGTCCCCTATCCGCGGGTGCGCAGCCAGCGCCTCCTCGATGTCCGGCCAGCCGAGCTCGGCGATCGCCGCGTCCGAGGCGGCGGTCAGCGCGGCCAGCGACCGGTAGGGCCGGCCCGCCACCAGCCACCCGGCCCAGCGGGTGCTGGCGCACGACGACCGCAGCAGCGCGGCGGCACGCTCCGCGGCGGCCTGATCCAGCACGGCCACGGGCACCAGGTCCGGGTCGGTCATCCTGCCGACCCTAGGCGGCGCCCTCCCCGCCCGGCCACGCCGCCCCCCATGCGAAGATCGCCCCACAGCGCAGCTTCCCTCGCTCACTGCGGTGCTTTTTGTGTCCTATAGGACACAAAAAGCACCGCAGTGACAAAAAGCACCGCGCTGATGGCACTGGCCACGCGAAAGGCAGGGTGGGGGTGGGCGGAGAGGTGGCGGCCCCGGCGAGGCGGCCCCGGTGGAGGCGGCCCCGGCGGCGGCGGCCCCGGCGGTGAAGATCCCGGTAGCGGCGATCCGGGCGCGCCGGGTGATCACCCCGGATGGTGAGCGCCCCGCGACCGTGCTGATCCGGGACGGGCTGATCACCGCGGTGGCGGGCTACGGCGCCGTGGACGGCACGCTGACCGCCCCGGACGGCACGCTGACCGCCCCGGACGCCATCGTGACCATCCCGGACGGCCACGTGCTGCTGCCCGGGCTAGTGGACAGCCACGTGCATGTCAACGAGCCGGGCCGCACCGAGTGGGAGGGGTTCGCCACCGCGACGGCCGCCGCCGCCGCGGGCGGGGTGACCACGATCGTGGACATGCCGCTGAACAGCATCCCGCCCACGGTCACCGTGGCCGCGCTGGAGCGCAAGCGGGCGGCGGCCGCCGGCCAGCTCGCCACCGACGTCGCGTTCTGGGGTGGCGCGGTCCCCGGGAACCTTGCCGAGCTGCGCCCGCTGCACGAGGCCGGGGTGGCTGGGTTCAAGTGCTTCCTGCTGCCGTCGGGGGTCGAGGAGTTCGCGCCGCTCGGGCCCGCGGAGCTGGCGGCGGCGATGGCGGAGATCGCCGGGTTCGGCGGGCTGCTGATCGCGCACGCCGAGGACGCGGCGGTGATCGAGGCGGCGCCCGCCGCCCTGGGCCGCAGCTACGCCGGCTTCGCCGCCTCCCGCCCGCCGCAGGCGGAGGTGCGCGCGGTCCGGGCCCTGCTCGCGGCGGCCCGCCGCACCGGCTGCCGGGTGCACGTGGTGCACCTGTCCGCCGCGGCGGCGCTGCCGCTGATCCGGGCGGCCAAGGCGGAAGGGCTGCCGGTCACCGCGGAGACCTGCCCGCACTACCTCACGCTGCGGGCCGAGGAAGTGCCCGACGGGGGGACCGCGTTCAAGTGCTGCCCGCCGATCCGGGACGCGGCCAATCAGGACGCGCTGTGGGCCGCACTGCTTGATGGCACCCTGGACTGCGTGGTGTCCGATCACTCGCCCGTCACCCCGGACCTCAAGTGCCTGGAGGAGGGAGACTTCGGCGCGGCCTGGGGCGGGATCGCCTCGGTGCAGCTGGGCCTGCCGGTGATGTGGACGGAAGGCTCCCGGCGGGGCGTCCGCCTTGACTCGCTGGCCGCCTGGATGGCCACAGCGCCGGCCCGGCTGGCCGGGCTGGCCGGACGCGGCGCCATCGCGGTCGGCTACCGCGCCGACTTCTGCGTCCTCGACCCGGACGCGGAGTTCACCGTGGACCCGGCCGGGCTGCGGCACCGGCACCCGGTCACCCCGTACGCGGGCCGCACCCTGCGTGGCGCCGTCACTCAGGCCTGGCTGGCCGGGGAGCCCATCACGGGCGGGCGGCAGGCTGGCCGGCTCACCACCCCGGCCGCGCGGCCCCTACCGCCACAACCGGGAGCCGCGCCCGGCCGCCCCCGGGGCCCGCGCTCAGGACCGACCGTGACCGGCGAGGCAGGCGTGACCGGCGAGGCGGGCGCGACCAGTGAGGAAGGCGAGGCAGGCGTGGTAGGCGAGGCAGGCGTGAGCGGTGAGGCCAGAGCCGCCCCGCCGTGGCCGGACGTGGCCAGCCGGGCGCTGGGCGGATCGGTCATGTTCGCCAACGACGACTTCTTCGCCGACGCCCGGCAGCTGATCGACCCCCAGCCGCCGGCGCACGACCCAGGGGCCTTCGGGGCCCGGGGCAAGGTCTACGACGGCTGGGAGACGCGGCGGCGCCGGGGTCCCGGGGACGACTTCGCCGTCGTCCGCCTGGCCGCCCCCGCGGTCGTCCGCGGCGTGCACATCGACACGGCGCACTTCCGCGGCAACTACCCCCCGGCCGCCTCGGTCGAGGGGGCCACGCTCCTGCACCACCCGGCAGTGGCGGAGGTGCTGGCGGCCGACTGGGTCCCGCTCACCGGCGTGGCCCCGCTGGCCGGCGACAGCGTCAACCCGGTCCCCATCTCCGCCCCGGACTCGCTGGTGACGCACGTGAAGCTGAGGATCTACCCGGATGGGGGCGTTGGGCGGCTGAGGATTTTCGGGGAGATCGTGCCGGATCCCCGGTGGCTGGGCGGCCGGGTGGACCTGGCGGCGCTGCGGCACGGCGGGCTGGTCACCGCGTGCAGCAACATGTTCTACTCCGCCCCGGCGAACGTGCTGGCGCCGGGGCGCGCGCAGCGCATGTCGGACGGGTGGGAGACGGCGCGGCGCCGGGACGCGGGGAACGACTGGCTGGTGGTCCGGCTGGCCGCGCCCGGGGTGCTGCACCACGCGGTGCTGGACACCTCGTGGTTCCTCGGGAACGCCCCGGGCGCCGCGCGGCTGTCCGACGCGGAGACCGGGGCGGAACTGCTGCCGCGCACCCCGCTGCTCCCGGACACCGAGCACCGGTTCCGGCTGCGGGCCGCCGGGCCGGTGCGGCTGGCCCGGCTGGACATCTACCCGGACGGGGGCCTGGCCCGGCTGCGGCTGGCCGGGGAGGTGGCCCCGGGCAGCCGGGACGAGGTCGCCGGGCGCTGGCTCGGGCTGCTGCCGGCCGCGGTGGCCACCGCGGTCAGCCGGTCTGAGTTCTTCACCTGACGCCCCGGGCGGACGGCGGCCGGAACGCGGCGAACGGGTTCGTCACCACCAGGCGCTGCGCGGCGAACCGGTACAGGGTGGCCGGGCGGCCGCCGAGCGGGGTGGGCCGGGCCGCCTCCGGGGTGGCCTCGATGACGCCGCGCCGGGTCAGGATCCGCTGCAGGTTGGTCGCGGACACCGGGTGCCCCAGCGTGGCCGCGTACAGGTCGCGCAGCGCCGCGATGGTGAACGCCTCCGGCGCCAGCGCGAAACCGATGTTGGTATAGGACAGCTTGGCCCGCAGCCGCTCCCGGGCGGAACCGACGATCGAGCCGTGGTCGAACGCGGTCGGCGGGAGGGCGTCCACCGGGTGCCAGGCCGTGTCGGCCGGGATCCGCGGTTCCAGCCCGGCCCGGACGACCGCCAGGTAGGCGGTGGCCAGGACGCGCCCGCGCGGGTCCCGGTCCGGGTCGCTGCGCGTCTCCAGTTGCTCCAGGTGGGCGATGTCGGTCAGGTCCACCTTGGCGGCCAGGTGCCGCCCGGCTGAGGCGCCCAGCCGCTCGTCCGGGCCGAGCGGGCCGCCGGGCAGTGCCCAGTGCCCCTCGAACGGCGGCGCGCCGCGCTGCCACAGCAGCGCGTGCAGGCGCCCTTCGCGGACGCCGAGCACGATGGCGAGCACCTCGTGGCGGAACTCGTCCGGGCCGTGGACCGGGCTGGCGCCCCGGCTAGATCCGGCTAGCTCAGCAGAGCGGGGGTTATCGGCGGGCACGGCGGCATGATACCGTGCTGGCACGAGGTTTTCGACTAATGATTGAAAACCCCTGAACAGCCCCAACGACCCTCACGTGCCGCATGGGACAGGAGAAGCCGATGACCAGCGAGGCGGAGCCGGCCAGCAGGCCGGCCAGGAATGGGCGGATGAAGTCAGGCGCCTGGCGGCCGGGCGGGACGCCGTGATCCTCGCGCACAACTACCAGCGGCCGGAGATCCAGGACGTCGCCGACCACGTGGGTGACTCGCTCGCGCTGTCCCGGATCGCCGCGGCCAGCGGCGCGGCCGTGATCGTGTTCGCCGGGGTGTACTTCATGGCCGAGACGGCCAAGATCCTGGCCCCGGAGCGGACCGTGCTGATCCCGGACCCGGCGGCGGGCTGCTCGCTGGCCGACGGCATCACCGCGGAGCAGGTCCGGGCCTGGAAGGCCGAGTATCCCGGCGCCGCGGTGGTCGCGTACGTCAACACCAGTGCCGAGGTCAAGGCGGAGTCCGACGTGTGCTGCACCTCGGCCAACGCGGCGGAGATCGTGTCGGCCATCCCGGAGGATCGGGACGTGCTGTTCCTCCCGGACCAGTTCCTCGGTGCCCACGTCCGGCGGGTGACCGGCCGCCGCAACCTGCACGTCTGGCTGGGCGAGTGCCACGTGCACGCCGGCATCAGCCCGGACGAACTGCGCCGCAAGGCGGCCGGGCAGCCCGACGCCGAGCTGTTCATCCACCCCGAGTGCGGCTGCGCGACGGCGGCGCTGTGGCAGGCCGGGGCCGGTGACCTGCCCGGCGGACGCACCCGGGTGCTGTCCACCGGGGGCATGCTGGCCGCCGCCCGCCAGACCTCAGCGACGGCCGTGCTGGTGGCCACCGAGACCGGGATGCTGCACCAGCTGCGGCGGGCCAACCCCGCGGTGCGCTGGGAGCCGGTCAATCCCGCCGCGGTCTGCCGGTACATGAAGATGACGACTCCGGCGGCGCTGCTGCGCTGCCTGCGGGACGGGGTGACCGAGGTGCGGGTGCCGCCGGAGGTGGCGGCCCGGGCCCACCGCGCGGTGCAGGCCATGGTGGCGGCCGGGACCGCGGGGGGCACGGCGTGAGCGGGCTGCGGGTGTTCGGCCTGCCGCGGCCGCAGCCGCGCTGGGAACGGTCCCCCGACGTGGTCGTGGTCGGCTCCGGGGCCGCCGGGATCAGCGCCGCCGTGGCGGCGGCCCGGCACGGCCGGCGGGTCCTGCTCGTCACCAAGGACGGGCTGGGCGCGGGCGCGACCCCGCTGGCCCAGGGCGGCCTGGCCGCCGCCGTCGGCCCGGGTGACAGCGTGGCCAGCCACCGCCGGGACACGGTCGCGGCCGGGGCCGGGCTGTGCGAGCCGGCGGCCGTGGCGGACCTGGCCCGGGCGGCGCCGCGGGAGATCACCCGGCTGGCGGCGCTGGGTGCCCGGCTGGACCGCCACCCGCTGCACCGGGAGGGCGGGCACAGCTGGAGCCGGATCGTGCACGCCGGCGGCGACGCGGCCGGCGCCGAGGTGCACCGGGTGCTGCGCGCCGCCCTCGCCGAGAGCCAGGTGGAGATCCTCGGCCGGTGCGTCGCGCTGGACCTGGTCACCGATCCGGCCGGCCGGGTCACCGGCCTGCTGGCCGGCCTGGCCCGTGGCGGCCAGGATGGTGCGTGCGGCCAGGCCAGCCGGGGGAGCTGTTCCCGGGCGTGATCGCGGCCCGGGCCGTGGTCCTGGCCAGCGGGGGGTTCGGCCAGGCGTTCGCCACCACCACCAACCCGGCCGGGCTGACCGGCGATGGGCTGGCGCTGGCCGCCCGGGCAGGCGCGGACCTGCGGGACCTGGAGTTCGTGCAGTTCCACCCGACGGTGCTGTGGCAGCCCGGCGCGCGCGGTGCCTGCCCGCTCATCACCGAGGCGCTGCGCGGTGCGGGGGCCGTGCTGGCCGACGTGGCCGGCCGGTCATGGCCGGCCAGCACCCGCTCGGCGACCTCGCGCCACGGGACGTGGTGTCGGCGGTCATGGCCCGGCGGATGAGCCAGGGGGACGGCCCGTCCGACCATCTGTGGCTGGATGCCACCCGGCTGGGCCGCGCCGTCCTGGAGCGCGACTTCCCGACGGTGACCGCGGCCTGCCGGGCCCGCGGCATCGACCCGGTCACCGAGCCGATCCCGGTCGCGCCGGGCGCGCACTATGCCTGCGGCGGGATCCTGGCCGGGCTGGACGGGCGGACCCGGGTGCCCGGCCTGTACGCGGTGGGCGAGGCCGCCTCGACCGGCGTCCACGGGGCCAACCGGCTGGCGTCGAATTCGCTGACCGAGGCGCTGATTTCCGGCCGCCGCGCCGGCGACCTGCTCGGCCGGGAACTGCCCGGGCCGGGCGTGGGCGGTCCGGGCCTGGCTGGTCCGGGCCTGGGCGGTACGGGCGTGGCTGGTCCGGGCGTGGACGGTCCGGGCGTGGCTGGTCCGGGCGTGGACGGTACGGGCGTGGCTGGTCCGGGCGTGGGCGGCCCGGAGCGCCCGGCGGCCGGCCCGGGGGCCAGCCCGGCCGGGCGCACGGCCCTGGCCGCCGCCATGTCCCGGCACGCCGGGGTGCTCCGCGACCGTGACGGCCTCCGCGTGCTGCTCCGGGCGCTGCAGCAGGCCCCGGCCGGTGCCGGCCGGCTTGACCTGGCCGTGGTCGAGGCGACCAGCCTGCATACCGTGTCGGCGCTGGTGACGGTGGCGGCGCTGGCCCGGGCGGAGAGCCGGGGCTGCCATCGCTGGCGGGATATCCCGGCGGCGGCCGGCGGCCCGGCCCGGCACAGCGTGCTGCGGGTGGCCGGCGGGGAGGTCCGGGTGGCGCCCGGGCTGGCGGGCGAGGAGTCCGGCCTGGGGGTGAGCGCATGACGCTGGACGGTGCGGTGGCGGAGGCCTTGCGGGAGGCGGGCCTGGACCCGGCGGGCACCGAGCGGGTGGTCCGCCAGGCGCTGGCCGAGGACCTGGCCTGGGGGCCGGACGTGACCACGGCGGCCACCACGCGCCCCGGGACGGTGGCGGACGCCACCGTCGTCTCCCGGCAGCCGGGCGTGCTGGCCGGGCTGCCGGTCGCCCTGGCGGTGCTGGACGCGGCCGGCCTCCCGCCCGGGGCGGCGCAGCCGCTGTTTGCCGACGGGGACCGCGTCCGGCCCGGCACGGCGGTGCTGCGGATCCGGGGCCCGCTCCGCGAGCTGCTGGGGGCCGAGCGCACCCTGCTGAACTTCGTCACCCACCTGTCCGGCATCGCCACCCTCACCCGGGCCTGGGCGGATCAGCTGGCCGGCACAGGGGCCCGGCTGCGCGACACCCGGAAGACCACGCCCGGCCTGCGGCAGCTGGAGAAGTACGCGGTCCGCTGCGGCGGGGGCAGCAATCACCGGATGGGGCTGGGTGACGCCGCCCTGGTCAAGGACAACCACGTGGTGGCGGCGGGCGGCCTCGGCGCGGCGGTCCACGCGGTCCGCGCCGCCGCCCCCGGGCTGCCGCTGGAGGTGGAGTGTGACACCCTGGCGCAGGTCGGCGAGGCGCTGGCGGCGGGCGCCGGGCTGATCCTGTGCGACAACATGACCCTGGACGAACTCCGCGGCGCGGTGGCGCTGGCCCGGGAGCACCCCGGGGTCAAGCTGGAGGCCAGCGGGGGGCTCCGGCTGGAATCCGCGCGAGCCGTCGCCGGGACGGGCGTGGACTACCTCGCTGTCGGCGCGCTGACGCACTCTGCCCCGGCCCTGGATCTGGGGCTGGACCTGGCCGCCCGGTGAGCAGCCGGCAGGTACGCTGTCCGGCATGATTCCGCGCATTTGGTGGCGCTGCGGTGACCAGGGCCATGGCTAACTCCTCCGGCGAGCCTCCGCTATCGGTCCGGGCGGCCAGCCCGCCGCCCGGGATCGACGTGAGCAGGCCGCATCCGGCGCGCATCTATGACTACTTCCTCGGTGGCAAGGACAATTTCGCCGCCGACCGGGAGACCGCCGGCCGGGTGCTGGAGAGCTGGGGCGCCGTCCGGACCGCGGTGCGGGAGAACCGGGCTTTCCTGGCCCGGGCCGTCCGCTACCTGGCCGCCGAGGCGGGCGTGCGGCAGTTCCTGGACATCGGGGCCGGCCTGCCCAGCTCCAGCAACGTGCATGAGGTCGCCCAGGCCGTCGCGCCACAGGCGCGGGTGGTCTACGTGGACAACGACCCGATCGTGCTCGCGCACGCGCGGGCCTTACTCACCAGTGACCCGCGGGGCGCCTGCGCGTACATCGACGCCGACCTGCTCGACCCGGACAAGATCCTGCGCCACCCGGCCACCCGGGCCACGCTCGACTTCAGCCAGCCCATCGCCCTGATCCTCGTCGCGGTGCTGCATTTCATCCCGGACGAGGATGAGCCCCGGGGAGTCGTGTCGGCGCTGACCGACGCGCTGCCCCCGGGCAGTTACCTGGCCGCGTCGCATACCACCGCCGAGCACTTCCCGGAAGGCCTGGCCGGGGCCGGCCAAGCCTACAGCGACCGCGGCCTGCGCGGGGCGCTGCGCGGCCAGGAGGAGTTCGCCGGCCTGGCGTTCAGCGGGCTGGAGATGGTCGATCCCGGGGTGGTGCTGGTCTCGGAGTGGCGGCCGGAGGAAGGAGCGCTGCGGCCGATGCCCTGGGAGGTCAACACGTACGGCGGCGTGGCCAGGAAGCGCTAGGCGGGGGCCTCGGCTCGCATCGGGGCGGCCAGGGCGGCATCCAGGCTGGCCGCGAGCTCGTCGGCATCCAGCAGCGGCTCCGCCCCCGCGGACCGGGCGGCCAGCCACAACGATCCCCCGACCGGGGGCAGCCGCGGGGCGGAGAAGTCCCGGCCGCCGGTTACGTGCTGCAAGTGCTCGCGGAGGGGGCCGGTGAAGATCTTCCCGGCCCGGAACGTGCCGCCGATCAGCGTCACCTCGGCGGGCTCGGTGAAGCGGAGTTCGGCGTACGTCACCTCGATCTGCCGGGCCAGGTCCGCCGCCGCCTGGCGGAAGATGGCCACGGCCAGTTCGTCCCCGTCCTGGGCGGCCTCCGCGACCTGCTGCGCGAACGCGGCGATGCGGGCTTTATCGAAAGGCCGGTAAACAACGGGCATGATGTCCTCGACATCGCCCAGCTGGTAAAAGTCGAGCAGCCGTGGTATGAGCGCCGACCACTCGCCCCGGCCATCACGCCAGGCGGCCGCCGCCCGGATGGCGGAGAGCGCGACCAGGTAACCCGATCCCTCATCACCGATAATGTGGCCCCAGCCACCGCACCGCCATGCCTCACCGCGCGCATTCACCCCGAAGGTATTGCTCCCGGTTCCGGAGATCGCGGCAATTCCCGGTGCCGCCAGCGCGCCAGAAGCCCAGGCTGCGACGACGTCGTTCACCGCGATCGCCACGGGTGCCGCCAGGCTGTCAATACCAGACAGCAATCGCTCTTGCTCAGCGTCGGTATTGACGCCCGCGATGGCCAGCACGGCGCCCGCCACGGGGCCTTCCCCGGTGCCCTTCTCCCATTCCCCAAAATCGTGGCCATGGCCGCCCATTGCCGTTCTTATGGCGGTATCGATGGACGCCGCGGCGGCCGCCGGGCCGATTGCCTCCGGATTGCTCGGCCCGGTCTCGGCCACCAGGGTCCGCCCGCTGCCGAGGTCAAACGTGGCCGCTATTGTCTTCGTCGCGCCGCCGTCCACTCCGATAAGGATTCCGGTCCGCGACTGCGCGCGGGCCCGGCCGGCAGACCCGGGCAGCAATTCCGCGGGCAGCGTCGTGAGGCTGCCTTTGCGTTGTTGCCCGCTATCAATTGATGTACCATGCATCGGGTACCACCGGCCAATCTACCAGCTATGTGCCATGGGCGGATCGCGTTGCCAGACTACCTTGCTGTCGGTAACCCGACACTGGACGTCCAGCCGGACGGTTCTGCGGTGCTGGGCGGCACGGCAGTCTACTCTGCATTGCAGGCGGCCCGGCTCGGCCTGTCCGCCGTAGCCATCGGAAGGGCTAACCCAGACGTCCTGCGGCCCTACTGGCAGCCGTACGCTAATCAGGTAGACCTGCGCCTCCAGCCTTCCGGATCGACGACAACGTTCCGTAATGTTTCCGATGCGGATGCGCGGGAACAATGGGTCCG
This sequence comes from uncultured Actinomycetes bacterium, assembly GCA_963829725.1. Lineage (GTDB taxonomy): Bacteria > Actinomycetota > Actinomycetes > Streptosporangiales > Streptosporangiaceae > RYN-230. Next base: position 145,624 of record CAWHJW010000016.1, read on the forward strand.
GGAATGGGCCGGGAAAATTGACGTGGAAAGCCTCCCGGGCAGCGATATCCTGCACATCGCCCCGGTCGCCGGGGAGATCGCGATCGAGCGGCTCTCCGGTGAATGCCGTTCCCGGCTGGTCTGCCTGACCCCGCAGGGGCTGGTCCGCCGCTGGTCGGGCGCGGACGGGCATGTCGGCCTGGTGCCCGGGCGTTTTTCGCAGGCGCTAGCGGCCCTGGTGGACATCGCGGTGGTGTCGGAGGATGAGGCTCCCTACGTCAGCGGGCTGCTGCAGAGCGTGGCCCGGCATGGCGGCCTGTCGGTGGTCACCCGCGGGCAGCGGGGGTGTGAGGTGCTCACCGCGGATGGCTGGTCGGCATATCCGGCCGAGCCGGTCCACCCGGTGGCTGACGCAACCGGCGCGGGGGACTGCCTCGCGGCCGCCCTGGCCGTCGAGGTCTTCCTGGGGCGGCCGCTGCCCGAGGCGGTTCGGCTGGCGACCATCGCCGCGGCCCTGTGCGTGCGCGGCCTCGGCCCGGCCGCCATCGGCACCCGCCAGGAGATCATGGCCGCATTCCGCAGCCGCCCCAGCCGGTCAGCCAGCTGACGGGGCAGCGGGCTGGCTCGGCGTGCGGGGGGCGCTGGGTGCGGCCGGGGGGTTGCCCGGCTCGTTGGCGATGGTGATGTCGCCGGAGTTGTTGGTCACCGTGATCACGTGGGTCGCGGAGGGTGACCGCGGTACCGAGACGGTGCGATTCCCGAACGTGGTCTGCGCGTGCACCCGGTAGGTGGCGGTGCCGGGCGGCAGTTCCACGGTGACGTTGCCGAAGGCATCGGTGATCTGGACATTGTCCGGGACCCGGCTGAACGACAGGACCACGTCGCCCGAGTTATTGCTGGCCGTCACGTCGGCCGCGGCCAGCCCGGTGATGCTGACGTTCCCGAAGCTGTCCCGGATCTGGGTGTCCCCGGTGATGCCGGAGGCCTGGATGTCACCGGAGTTGTTCACCAGCATGATGCTGCCCGCCAGGTGCCTGGCGGTCATGTTGCCGAAACTGCCGTTAAGCCGGATGGTTCCGGTCAGTGCGGAGACGGCCAGGTCGCCGGAGTTGTCTGAGAGGTCGACCCGGCCGTGCAGATTCCCGGCCTGCAGGTTGCCGAAGGAGTCGCTGACGGACACGGGGAGGCCGGCCGGGGCGCCGATGGCGAGCTGGATCGAGCAGATCCCGATGCCCGCCCGGCAGCCCGGGTCGAGTTGCAGGCCCCCGGCCGACGTCCGGTAATGCAGCCTGGGCCGGTGGAACGTGCCGGTCAGCCTGCCCTGCACCACAATCCGGTGACCGGTGACCGGGTGGAGGCTGAGATCGCCGTTACTGTCGCTCACCCGGACCTGGCCGGAGGTCACCGGGACGCTGAACCGCACCGAGTAGCTGACCTGCTCCCGGAACGCCAGGAACCTGACGCTGGCGTGGCCCCAGCCCCAGACGGCCAGGAGGATGACCGCCAGCACGATCGGGACGCCCAGGGCGAGAACCGACCGGCGGGCCGTGGTCAGGGTCGGCGGCGCAGCCATGGTCATCCCACTCCCAGGTAACGCAGCACGGCCAGCACCCGGCGATGATCACCGTCGGCCGGCGGCAGGCTGAGCTTGGCGAAGATGCTGTTGATGTGCTTGGCCACGGCGCCCTCGCTGACCACCAGGGCCGCCGCGATGGCCGCGTTGGACCGGCCCTCGGCCATCAGCGCGAGCACCTCCCGCTCCCGGCCGGTCAGGGCGGCCAGCGGGTGCCGGCTGCGGGCCAGCAGCTGGGCCACCACCTCCGGGTCCAGCACGCTGCCGCCCGCCGCCACCCGGTCCAGCGCGCCGAGGAATTCGGCCATATCCGCCACCCGGTCCTTGAGCAGGTAGCCGACGCCGTGGGTGCGGCCGGACAGCAGTTCGGCGGCGTACCGCTCCTCGACGTACTGGGACAGCACCAGGACCCCCACCCCGGGCCAGCGGCTGCGCACCACCAGCGCGGCCCGCAGCCCCTCGTCGGTGAAGGTGGGCGGCATCCGCACGTCCACCACCACGGCATCGGGCTCGTGGGCGGCGACGGCCCGCAGGAACTCCTCCGCCTGCCCGGCCGCGGCCACCACGTCGTGCCCGGCCTCAGCCAGCAGCCGGGCCAGCCCCTCGCGCAGCAGCACCGAATCCTCGGCGATCACGACTCGCATGGCAGCTCCGCCTCGATCACGGTCGGGCCGCCCGCGGGGCTGTGCACCGAGAGCCGGCCGTCCACCCCGGCAATCCGGTCGGCCAGGCCGGCCAGGCCCTCCCCGGCCGGGTCGGCGCCGCCGGCCCCGTCGTCGCGGACCAGCACCCGCAGCACATCACCGTGCCGGGTGACCGAGACCTCGGCGCGGGTGGCCCGGGCGTGCTTGGCCACGTTGGTGAGCGCCTCAGCCACGACGAAGTAGGCGATGGCCTCGACCGCCATCGGCGGTCTCGGCTGGGCGTCGGCGCGCACGGTGACCGGCACCGGGCAGAGCGCGGCCAGGCCGGAGAGCGCGGCGTCCAGGCCGCGGTCGGCCAGCACCGGCGGGTGCACGCCGCGGACCAGGCTGCGCAGCTCGGCCAGCGCTTCCTTGGCCTCGGTGTGGGCCTGGTCGATGATGGCCCGGGCTCCCTCCGGGTCTTCCGCGAACCTGGCCTGGGCCCGGCCCAGGTTCATGGCCAGGGACACCAGCCGCTGCTGCGCGCCGTCGTGCAGGTCACGTTCGATCCGGCGGCGTTCGGTCTCGGCGGCATCGACCACCCGGGCCCGGCTGCGCTCCAGTTCGCCGATCCGTTCCGTCATGTCCGCGCTGCCCCCCGGGCCGATCAGGTACCGGGCCACCGCCGTGTCGCCAGCCGCCAGGGCCTGGGTCAGGCGCGGCGCGGCGAGCAGCACGGCCACGCCGGCCACCATCGCCGCGGCCTCCCATGCCAGCACCCCGGGCCGTCCCGCGACCCCGCCGTCCTGCCATTGGATCTGGAGGATCAGCCAGCTCAAGACCGGCATCCCGAGCAGCGCCACGCCGAGGGACCACACGATGGTGGCCAGGCCGGCCTGTACCAGGCTGAGCGGCAGGCGGATCACCGCGTAGCCGAACTGGCGGCGGGTCGCGGGCGCGGCCATCAGGCGTGCGGCCCGCCCCCACCGGCTGGCGCCCGGGCTCAGGCCGGGTGGCGGGGCCGGCAGGTACACACCGAGCGTAAGCGCGAACCTGGCCCGCTCCGCCCGGCCGAATTGCAGGCACAGCCAGAGCATGGCCAGCAGGATCGGCAGGCCGGCCAGGAACAGCCACAGGGTGGCGATCCCGGCCGCGGTCAGCCCCAGCACGACGGCGAAGGCCGCCGCGCCGGTGACCGCTCCCGACATCAGGTGGATGAAGGCCAGCCAGGTCTGCACCGACACGACCGGGCGGACCAGGCGCGCCGCCCGGCCCGGGGCACGTCCGGCGGCCGGGGCGGCCGGGGCAGCCGCTGCGGGCGTGATCCTGGCGCCACCTCCAGCCATCAGCACCTCCGGCGCCTTCCCCGTGCCCCGGCCGGGGCACCTCCTGCTGCTGACCGTAGGGGAATGGCGGGCCCGGGCCCATCCCGCAGGGACCCGCACCGGCACGGAACCTAGCACCACCCGTAACCGGACGCCAGCAGGATGTCGCCGGGGCACCCGTCCTCGCAATGCTGCCGGACATGGATGATCTGGTGCGAGTGAGTGAGGTAAGCAAACGCTACGACGACGACGGGCAGCCCGCGCTGGACGGTGTCAGCATGGAGGTGGCCCTGGGTGAGGCGGTCGCGGTGATGGGCCCCTCGGGCAGCGGCAAGTCCACTCTGCTGAACCTGCTGGCCGGGCTGGACCGGCCAACGAGCGGCACGGTTACCGTGGCCGGGCAGCGCATCGACCAGCTCGGTGAGACCGGTTCGGCCCGGTTCCGGCGCCAGCGGGTCGGGATGATCTTCCAGTTCTTCAACCTGCTGGACGACCTGACCGTGCTGGACAACGTGCTGCTGCCGGCCCAGCTGGCCGGGATGCCGCGCCGGCAGGCCCGGGCGCGGGCCGGTGAGCTGCTCGACACCCTGCGGATCGGGCAGCACCGGGATGCCTACCCGCCGCGGTTGTCGGGCGGGGAGCGGCAGCGGGTGGCGATCGCCCGGGCCCTGGTCAATCAGCCGCTGCTGCTGCTCGCCGACGAGCCCACCGGTGCGCTGGATACCGGGGCGGGCGAGGAGACCGGCGAGCTGCTGCGTGACCTCAACGCCGCCGGGCAGACCCTGGTGCTGGTGACGCACAACCCGGAGCTTGCGGCCCGGTACACCACGCGCACCGTGGCCATCGTGGACGGCCGGATCGCGGGCGGCTGGGCCACGGCAGACCTAGATGGCCGGGCGGCCGGCGCTCACGGCCGGGCGGCGGGCCCGGACGGCCGCGCCAGCACCCGGCCCAGGCGTGGCGCCCCGGCGCAGGTGCGGCCGTGAGCGCGGGACCGGTCCGCCAGGCAGTGCGCGGCGCGCTCGCCCGGCGCCGGGTACAGACGCTCGTGGTCGGCCTGGTGCTGCTGGTGTCCACGGCCGCGTCCGTGCTGGCCGCAGCCCTGGTGGTGGATTCCAGTTCCCCCTTTGATCACGCTTTCGCGGCGCAGCGCGGCGCGCACCTGACGGCGACCATCGACACCGCCCAGGTCACCCCGGCCCAGCTGGCCGCCACCACTCACCTGGCCGGGGTGACGGCCGCGTCCGGGCCGTTCCCGGAGGCGGTCATCCTGCCCGGGCAGGCCGGCGTGCCCACGTCGGACGGCACGATGCCGCCGCTGACGCTGGCCGGCCGCTGGTCACCGGGCGGCCCGGTGGACGACGTCACGCTGAGCGCTGGCCACTGGGCGCAGCGGCCCGGCCAGCTCGTGCTGGCCAGCAACCCGGCCAGCCCCGAGCAGATCGGGCTGCCGCTGGGCACGAAGCTCATCGTGACCAGCGCCCCGGGCCGGCCCACGCTCACCGTGGTCGGCCTGGCCAGCTCGGTCACCAACTCGGCGGACGGCTGGGTGGTGCCCGCCCAGGTCGCCGGGCTCCGGGTCGCCGGGGCGCCGGCCAGCGAGCAGATGCTGTACCGGCTGGGCAGCGCGGGCTCGGCCACGGCCGTCGCGGCCGGCGCGGCCGCGGTGCGCGCGGCGCTGCCCGCCGGGGCGGTCGCCGGCACGGCGACCTATCTCGCGTCGAAGCTCGGTGAAACCTCGCGGATCGGGCCGTTCGTGCCGTTCCTGGTCGCCTTCGGCTGTGTCGGCCTGGCCATGTCCCTGCTGATCGTGGGCAATGTGGTCAGCGGTGCCGTGGTGGCCGGGTACCGCCGGATCGGCATCCTCAAGAGCATCGGGTTCACGCCCGGCCAGGTGATGGCGGCCTATACCGGCCGGATGGCGGTGCCCGCCGTGGCCGGCTGCCTGGGCGGGCTAGTGCTGGGCAACGTGCTGGCCGCGGGGCTGCTGCAGCGCACCGCGAACGCCTACGGCGTTGGCGCGCTGGGCGTGCCGGGCTGGGTCGATGCCGGGGTGCCGGGTCTGATGCTCGCCCTGGTCGTGGTGGCCGCCGTGGTGCCGGCCGCCCGGGCCGCCCGGCTGAACGCGGTCCAGGCCATCGCGGCTGGCCGCGCCCCGCGGGCCGGCCGGGGCTACGCGGCGCACCGGCTGCTGGGGCGGCTGCCGCTGCCCCGGCCGGTCACCGTGGGCCTGGCTGCCCCCTTCGCGCGCCCGGCGCGCACCGTGGTGACCCTGATGGCGGTCTTCCTGGGCGCCACCGTGGTGATCTTCGCGGTGGGCCTCAGCTCCTCGCTGAACCGGGTGGTGGGCGGCCTGTCCCGGGCGGCGGCGCAGCCGGTCCAGGTCGGGCTCAGCTCGGCCAGCTCGTTCCAGCTCGATGCCGCGCAGCAGCGGGCCGTCGAGGCGGCGCTGCGCGCCCAGCCGGGCACCCTGCGCTACGTCGCCGAGACGGACCAGCAGTTCAGCGTGGCGGGTCTCACCGGGCAGCACCCGCTGACCGCCTTCGGTGGGAAGGCCGCCTGGACCGGGTACCCGCTGATCAAGGGGCGCTGGTACACCGGCGCGGGGCAGGCCGATGTGTCCCCGGGCTTCCTGGCCCTCACCGGTAAGGCGGTCGGGGACCGGGTTATCCTCCTCCTCGGCGCCACGCCGATCCCGGTCCGGATCGTGGGGGAGATCTTCGACGCCCAGGGCCACGGGATCTCGCTGGTCACCGGGTGGCGGACGATCGCGCCCGCCGGCCCTGGCCTGGCCGCCCCGGACCAGTATGACGTGGGCCTGCGTCCGGGTACCTCGCCGCAGGCGTACGTACAGGCGCTCGGCGGCCGGCTCGGGCCCCGGTACGTGGGCATGCTGAACCTGCGGAACTCGGCCATCGTGACGCTGATGCTCGGCCTGATCGGCACGCTCACCGTGCTGCTGGCCGCGGTGGCCGGCCTGGGCGTGCTGAACACGGTCGTGCTGCACACCCGCGAGCGGGCCCACGACCTGGGGGTGTTCAAGGCCGTCGGGATGACGCCGCGGCAGACGGTCACCATGGTGGTGTGCTGGGTGGCCGGCACCGGCCTGGTGGCCGGGCTGCTCGCGGTCCCGGCCGGGATGGCCCTGCACCGGCTGGTGCTCCCGCTGATGGCGGCGGCGGCGAACCTGGCGCTGCCCGCCAGTTACATGGATGTTTACCGGGGCTGGGAGCTGGCGGCCCTGGCCGCGGCGGGCGCCGTGATCGCGATCGCCGGCGCCCTGCTCCCCGCGGGGTGGGCCGCCCGCGCCCGGACGGCCGCGGCGCTGCACGCGGAATGAGGTGCCGGTGACCGGCGGCCGCCACCATCCGGTCACGGGGGCGGTGGCGGCCGCCGGCCGCGGCCGGCGGCCGTGCGGTAAGGTGCGCCGATGCCCAGTCCTCCCGGTCAGATCCTGCTCGGCCTGCTGGCGGGCTACCGTCCGGCCGGGCCGGCCGAGGCCGCCGACCGGGCGCGGACCCGGGCGCTGGCCGAGGCCTCGGACGACCCGTGGCTGCGCTCGCTGCCGCTGCACGTCACCTCGTCGGCACTGATCGTCCACCCGCCGAGCCGCCGGGTGCTGCTCCGCTGGCACCGCCGCCAACGGTCCTGGCTGCAGGTGGGCGGGCACGGCGACCCGGGCGAGAGTGATCCCCTGGGCATCGCGATGCGTGAGGCGGCCGAGGAAACCGGGCTGCCGGACCTGGCACCCTGGCCGGACGATCAACTGCGTCACCTGGTCATCGTGGGTGTGCCGCCGGGCGGCGGTGAACCCGCGCGCGAGCACGCCGACCTGCGCTTCCTGCTCGCGACGGCGGTCCCGGACGCGGCGGTGCCGGAGCGGCCGGACGCCCCGCTGCGCTGGCTGTCGTTCACCGAGGCTGGGGCGGCCACCACCGAGCCGAATCTGCGGGAGACCCTGGCCCGGGCCGGGCAACTCCTGGCACACCCTCGCTGACCTGCTCACATAGTTCTTCTGAACTATTTGTCCGGTTTCGGCAGTATCGCGTCCTATGTGGTGCCATGCTACCCGCTGGGAATTATCCGGCCTGGTGAGAGGCACAAGCAGCCGCGTAGCTGGGCGTCGCGCCGTCGTTAGGCAGGTTCTTGAACGCAGCACGCAAGGCACCCAAGATCAGGAAGTCGGGTCGGCACGCGGCGCCCAGCCAGATGCACAAGGCCGCCCAGCGGGCGGGCCGGGCCGCGCCCGCGGTGGCCGCGGTGGGTGCCCTCACCGCCACCGGCGGCGCATCGGCGCTCGCGGCCGCCCCGGCCTCGGCCGCCACGCACGCGGCCGCCACGCACGCGGCCGCCACGCACGCGGCCGTCACGCACGCGGCCGCCACGGTCCGCGGGCGGCCGGCCAGGCGCACAAGGCCCCGCTCGACGCGGCCGCGCGGGCCCGCCCGCTCCGCGCGGCCCGGCACGCCCGCCAGGCCGCGCGGGGCTACACCGTGCACACCGGGGACACGCTGTCCGGGATCGCCCAGCGCTTCTATGGGCACGCCAGCGACTGGCCGTACCTCTACCACGTCAACGACGCGAAGGTCAGCGACCCCAACCTGATCTACACCGGCCAGGTGCTGCAGGTGCCCGGCAACCCGCCGGCTTCAGCTCTCAACGGCACCTACCAGCCGCGGCACACCAGCCCGTCCAGCGGCACCGCCACGACGGCCACGCGTCCCGCCAGTGACCAGGCGGTCCCCGGCACCAGCCAGCAGCCGCGGTCCGGCTCGTCGTCGGGGTCGCGGGCATCCGGGTCTGCCTCGCAGGCGACGGTGACGTCCAGCAGCGGGCATGCCTGCACCGGCTCCGGCGGTGCCATGCTGCCCGAGAACTACGGCGCGATCGTCACCTTCCTGACCGCGCACGGCTATAGCGGGAACGCCGCCGCGGGCATCGCCGGGAACATCTGGCAGGAGTCCGGCGGCAACCCGGAGTCGGTCGGTGACGGCGGCGGCGGGCTGATCGGCTGGACCCCGCTGCCCGGCGGCTACGTGACCGGCAACCCCGGGGCCGACCTGCAGACCCAGCTGAACGCCATCCTCGCGTTCAACCAGATCTGGGCGCAGTACATCCCCGCGCTCAACGCCGCCGCCAGCCCGGCGCAGGCCGCTGACATCTACGTCACCGACTTCGAGCGGGCCGGCATCCCGGCCGCGGCCAACCGCGAGGCGGCCGCCAACGCGGTCGCCGCCGCCTGCGGCCTGTAATGCCCGCCGCCCGGCCGGTTTCCCCGCCCGGCCGGGCGGCCAGCCCACGGGGCGTCGCGCCGGGCGGCGGCTCCGGCTCACCCGGCCTTCGGCGCGAGGCCGTCCAGGACCACCTGGGCGAGCCTCGCGCCGAGGCCGGGTGTCGCGCTGAAGGGGGTTCCCGGCGCGGCGAACAGCACCCGGGGCAGTACCTGGCCATGGATCGCCCCGACGATGAGGGTGCTGGCCGCGGTGACGTCGGCGCCCGGGTCGATCCGGCCGAGCCGCTGCTCGGCGAGCAGGTACCGGGTGAGGAGTTCGGGCAGGCCGCGGCCGCCCGCCTGGCCGGCGAAGGCGGCATCCCCGGCCGCCTCGCTGGCGGCCGCTGGCTCCGGTCCGGCCGCTGGCTCCGGTCCGGCCGCTGGCTCCGGTCCGGCCGCTGGCTCCGGTCCGGCCGCCGCCGGGGATCCCTCGAACGCGGCGTCCCCGCCGACCAGGTCATGGAAACGGCGCAGCGCCCCGGGCTGGGAAAGCAGCCCCGCGAAGGCCGGGATCACCCGGACCAGCACCGCGATGCCCTGCTCGATGAACCGGGCCAGGTTCTCCGCCAGCGTCGCGGTGCCGGGCGGCGGCAGCAGCTGGGATGCCTGGCCCATGACCGTGGCCACATGGGCCAGGAGAGCCTGCGCCAGCAGGTCCTCCTTGTCTTCGAAGTAGTTGTAGAGGGCCCCGTCGGAGACCTTGGCCTCCCGCGCGATGTCCCGGACGGACAGCCCGGCACTGCCACGCTCGTCGATCAGGCGCGCGGCGGTCGCGATCAGGTACTCCCGCAGGCTGGCATCATCCCGGTCGCGGAGCACGGCAGGCCGTCTAGGTGACATCGCGGTTGAGTGTAGTGAGCACGGCGGCGCCCGCGAACGCCGCCGCGTAGCCGAGCAGCACCAGGGCCCCGCCCCACTGGGGCAGCAACCGGGTGGCCGAGGTGAGGTTCGCCCGGTCCAGGGCCTCGCTGGCGTAGAAGGGCAGCCAGCGCGCCAGCCCGGAGCCGAGCAGCTGGCCCGCGATCCCCTCCACCAGCGCGACCCACGCCAGCGCGGCGGCCACGGCGGCCACCACGTTGCGCACCAGCGCCCCCACGCCCACGCCGATGGCGGCGAACGCGGCGTTGGCGGCGATGCCGCCGCAGAGTACTTGCCAGGTCCCGGCCGAAGACAGGTGGAACGGCGCGCCCTTCGCCGCCCACCAGGCGGCGGTGACCGCCAGCGCGGTGGCCGCGGCGGCCAGGCCGGCGACGGCCCCGGCCAGCCCGTAGACGGCCAGCTTGGCCAGGATCACCTCGCGTCGCCGGGGGCAGCTGAGGTAGGTGTCGGTGATCGTCTGATGCCGGTACTCCCCGGCGACCGCGACGATCCCGAACACCAGCGCGAACACCGCGGCCAGGCCGACGTGGGCCATGGCCCGGTCCGCCGTCGCGCTTTCATGCACATTCCCGCCCGAGGTGACCAGGCCGGTGATGCCGGCCACGACGACCAGCGGCCCCGCCGCCAGGAGCAGCCACGGCCCGCGGATGGTGCCGAGCTTGCGTGCCTCAGCGCGGATCTGGGACAGCATGGCCAGCCTCCCCGGTCAGCCGCAGGAACTCCGCCTCGAGCGCCCCGTCCCCGAGTTCGCGCAGCGGCCCGGCAAACCGCAGGTCGCCCCCGCCGACGATGATCACGTGATCGGCGGTCATGGCCACCTCGCTGAGCAGGTGGCTGGCGACCACGACGGTGCGGCCCTCCGCGGCCAGGCTGCGGAGCAGGCCGCGCAGCCAGGCGTGTCCGGCCGGGTCGAGGCCGTTCGCGGGCTCGTCCAGCAGCAGCACCTCCGGGTCACCGAGGAGCGCCGCGGCGATGCCCAGCCGCTGCCGCATGCCCAGCGAGAAGCCGCGGACCCGGCGGTGCGCATGCTCGGCCAGGCCGACCTGGGCGAGTACCTCGTCTACCCGGCCACCGGGAATGGCCTCGCCCGCAGCGAGAACCCGGAGATGGTCCCGGGCCCGGCGGCCGGGGTGGAACCCGGTTGCCTCGAGCAGTGCCCCGACACGGCGCCGGGGATGGTCCAGCCGGGCGTAGGGCCGCCCGCCGATCACGGCTTCGCCGCTGGTCGGACGGATCAGCCCGAGCACCATGCGCAGCGTCGTGGTCTTCCCTGACCCGTTCGGCCCGAGGAAGGCGGTCACCGCGCCGGCGGGCATGGTGAACGTCATGTCCCGGACCGCGGTGACCTGCCCGAACTGCTTCGTCAGGCGGCGCACTGCCACCTCTGTCATCGCGACCCCCTCTGAACGACCTTTCATGAACAGTAGTTCATGAAGGCCGTTCAGAATAGAGGAGCGAGCGGATTTCGCGCCAGCCGACCCGGGACGGGGCCGCCCGGGCGCGCGTGCGCAGGTGGCGGCCGGGATGGCCTGCGGGAGCGGGCACCTGGCCCGCGAGGTGACACCTAGCCGAAGCTTCCGGCGGGGTAGTGGCCGTGCTCGCGGGCGACCCGGGTGAGGAAGTCCCTGGCGCGCGTGCTGTCGTTGCCGATCGCACGTTTCTCGGTCGGGGTTAAGCGGCGGACCACCTGCCAGTCATTACGTTCGGGCCGTCCGTCCACCTGGCTGAGCCGGTACGCGACCGTGCCGTCCGCCCGCATCACCCAGGCCCATGACAGCCGTCCGAGCGCGCTGGCGTACGTCGTCTCGATACGGCTGATCTCGCGTGCGGAGAACCGAGGCATGTCCATCTCCTGTCCGGCTGACCTCATCCGATACCGCGCGGCCCCCGGTCCTGAATCAGTCACTCTCTGTCGCACTACGACAACGATATAATGCAGACGTTTCAGTCACGCTCCACATGCCCAAGTTTGATATCACGGCTTGAAAACGATTGCAGCTCCAGTTAGCCGCGGTCCCTGCCCGCCACGGCAGCCGGAGCCGGTCCTGTCCATGGGGCTCCCACCAGCAGGAATGGTGGCGGCCGCGACCCGTGGCCGGAGCGGCCGACGCGGCGCGGGCGCATCAGGAAGCCACAGCAGTGTGACTGGATGTCCCAGTCATGTAGTCCAGTGCGGCTGGAAGCCCTGCCGTGCCGCCGCGTCCGTGGCCGGTGGCTGCCGTGGCCGCGGCACCCCGGGGGTGATACTGGTCAGGTGGGTGTTCAGGATGCGGCGGGGGCGGTCCGGCGCCGCATCGGCACGTCGATCTTCGAGCGGGTGGCCGGGCCGCAGGGGCCGGCCCGCCGCGCGGTGATCCACGATGCCCCGGGAGAAAGCTGGTTCGCCGAGGGCCGGCCGATCCGCCAGGTGCACGGTGATTCCGCGATGTTCGTCGGCGGTATCCGGGCCCTGCTGCTGCAGTCGCTGCACCCGCTGGCGATGGCCGGGGTGGCGGCGCACTCCGGTTACCGCGGTGACCCGTGGGGACGGCTGCAGCGCACCAGTTACTTCCTGGCCGTCACCACGTTCGGCCAGGCGGGCGACGCCATGGACGCTATCGGGCGGGTCCGGGCGGTGCACCGCCGGGTCACCGGCGTCGCGCCGGACGGACGGCCGTACGCCGCGTCCGATCCGCACCTGCTGACCTGGGTGCACATCGCCGAGGCGGACAGCTTCCTGCGCGCCCACACGCGCTTCGGCGCCCGGCCGCTGGATGCGGCCGGCCGGGACGGTTACGTCGCCGACATGGCCCGGATCGCGGCCGAGCTGGGGGTGCCCGACCCGCCGCGCACCGAGGCGGAACTCACCGCCCGGATCGGGGAGTACCGCGCCGAGCTCCGGGGGACCGCGGAGGCCCGGGCCGCGGCCCGGTTCCTGCTGCTGACGCCGCCGCTGCCGGCGATCGCCCGGGCGCCGTACGCGGTGCTCGCCGCCGCCGCGTCCTCGATGCTGCCCGGGTGGGCGCGCCGCCCGCTGTACCTGCCCCGCCTGCCGCTGACCGAGGCGGCCGTGGTCCGCCCGGCCGCGCGGGCCGTGGTCAGCGGCATCCGCTGGGCCACCACGGCGCCGCAGGCAGCCCCGGCTGGCTGACCGGCGGCGCTACCGTCAGCGGGCCGGCGAGAGCCCCCCGTCCCGGGTGTCAGTGGTCGGCCGGGCTGGACTCGGCCGGGAACGGCTGGCCCTCGAACATCAGCAGCCAGGCGGCGTTGAAGCCTAGGACCAGCATGGCGGTGAGCAGGATCGCCTCGGTGCGGAGGGCCGCCATGCCGCCATGGAAGGCGAGCAGCCCGATGAGGACGTACAGCACGACCGCGAGCACGTAGGCGGCCACGCCCAGCTGGCCCATGGCCCCCGTGCCGGCTGCCGCGCCGGTCCCGGCGCCACCGGCCGCCCCGCCGGTCCGGGCCGGCGCGGGCGCCCGGCGGCCCGGAACGCCCCGGACGGCGACCAGCACGATCACCCCGCCCCAGGCGATGATGGCGAAGGAGACCTGCCAGAATAGCGGGTTCTGGGGGTTGACCAGCGCCAGCACGCTCATGATGCCGGGAAGCGCGAAGTACAGCGCGACGCCGTAGGACATGCGCAGGTGTGCCGGGCTCCGCTGCCATTCCGGCAGCCGTATCTGCACCACGACGAGCCACAACCCCAGGAGGGCGAAGCAGGCTGGTGAGAATGCACCATAAAAGGCATTGAGCATCGTGGTCCCCTCCCGCAAGCCCGGCGGCAGCACGGGAAGGCACCGGCCGGGCAGATATTCCAAGCCCATGGTCCGCCATCAAGTGATCGGGCGCCAGCCCATTCGCCCGCTGTGCCGGATCCCGTTACAGAACGGCGGCACCCGCCCGGCTCCTAGCGTTCCCGGCCTCGCTTGCCATGCGGAATGCGCGGTCAATTGCCCGGTTTGACCGGAATGCCGGTAAGGACCAGACGGCTTGTTCCAGCACGGCCCCCGCCGCAAGCAGGCGCTCCTCGCTGCCGGCCGGGCCGATCAGCTGCACGCTGGCCGGCAGCGGGCCCCGCGAGGGGACCGGCACGGCGAGGGCCGGCAGCCCGGCCAGGTTGACTGGGGAGGTGAGGCCGCGGATCTGCAGCATCTCCCGGGCGTTGTCCAGGGTCGGCGGGAAGCCCAGCAGAGTAGGCAGGGCCAGCATCTCCACCTGGTCCCACAGTGCCGTCAGGGTCGCCTTCCACCGCCCCGCCTGGTGCCACGCGGCGCTGAGCGCGGTCGCGGTGATCGTGGCGGACTGGCGGAGCCGGGCCAGCACGTCGCGGCCGATCAAGTCCGGCGCGCCTTCCGCCAGTGCCCCGTCGGACGCCCAGGCCTCCGCGTCGAGTACGGTCATCGCGGCCGTGGTGGCCAGGTCGAGTCCGTCCAGGGCAACCGGTGCCACCGCGAACCCGGCCGCGGCCAGTGCATCATCCACGGCGTCGTTGACGACCGGGTCGGCGCCGATCACCACCCGGCCCACGGCCCGGGGTGCCTGCGCGGCGACCGTGAACCCCGGTTCCAGCAGGGCCATCCCCGCGGCCAGGCCAGCCACGTCCCGGGCCATCGGGCCCACCGTGTCCAGGCTGGGGGCGAGCGGCCACACGCCGGTCAGCGGGATCCGGCCCCAGGTGGTCTTCAGGCTGGCCACCCCGCAGCAGGCCGCGGGGATCCGGATGGAGCCGCCAGTGTCCGACCCGTAGGCGACGTCGGCCTCCCCGCTGGCCACCGCCACCGCGGACCCGCTGGACGACCCGCCGGGCACACGGGCCGGGTCGAGCGGGTTGACCGGCGTCCCGAAGGCGCGGTTGATCCCGCTGATCCCGTAGGCCAGCTCGTGCAGGTTGGTCTTGCCCACCAGACAGGCCTCGCCGCGCTGCTCGGCCGCTCGCAGCCCGGACAGGCAGGCGGCATCCTGCGGGGCCGGCCCGGCCCGCTCCGCCACGGCCTGCGAGCCGGCCGTGGTGCGCAGCCCGGCCACGTCGATGAGGTCCTTGACGGCTACGCGGAGGCCGGGGCCCTGAGCAGCCGCCCTGAAGATCCACATCGACATAGCCGACAAATACAACACCAGGAGCCGTTGCGCCAGGGTCCCCCCCGGGGGGGGCGTGTACCGGCTCAGCGGCGCAGTTCGGCTTGCCTGATCTGATCCCGCAGTTCGAGGGGGTCCTGGCTGCGCAGCACGCGCGGCGGGCTGGACATCAGCCGTCTTGCGTACAGCAGCCCGGCGATCCCGCGCCAGACGTGCCAGTGCGGGAACTCGGCGGCATAAAGCCACCAGTCGGGCTGCTCTGCCTCGGCCGGCCCGGCACCGCCCGGCCGTGCGCCGGGCACCAGCGGGATGGCAGGCACTGGACTGCCCGGCCGTGGGGCGTCCCGCGCCGGGCCAGCGCTCGTTAACTCACTCGTGGCATCGTCCCGCATCAGGCGCTCCCTGTCAGCCTGCGGTCGCGGCACGGCAGGGCCCTGCGCACCCAGACCATGCCGTGCGGTTATTGTCTCAGCCTGAGCCGTCAACGGGAATGGGCAATTGCCACGAGATCGTGACGAACCAGTCGGTGACGCCCAGAATTGCTTGAATGTGGACGTCCCCCGCCCCGGGCCGCGCATGCCGCCGCTGGTGATCGACGGCTGCGTGGTGGCCACCGTCGACGGCGTGGCCCCGGCCGGCCAGGGCCTTCTGGTGCCACCTGGGGAGCCGTTCGCCAGGGCGGCCGGCACCGAATTCCCGCAGGGGCACCTGGTGCTGGCGGACGGCCGGATCGCCGCGGCCGGTCCCGGGCCCGCACCCCGTGTCGAGGGCGCGGTGCGGGTGGACGGCACCGGCTGCCTCGCTACCCCAGGCCTCATCGCGGCGCACCATCACCTGTTCCAGCGGCTCACCCGCGGCCTGGCCCAGCAGGGCACGCTGCCGGACTGGCTGGCCGCGCTCTACCCGGTCTGGAGCAGGCTGGACGGCGGGCTGCACCGGGCCGCGGTGCGTAGCGCGCTCGGCGCACTGGCGCTGACCGGCTGCAGCACGGTCGCGGACCACCACTACCTGTTCCCGTGCGGGGGCGATGACCTGCTCGCCGCCGGTGCCCAGGCGGCCAGTGACATCGGGCTGCGGATGCACTGCTGCCGCGGCTCGCTGGAGCGCGGGGCACCCGCGGCCGGCCTGGCCCCGGACAGCGTGCTGGCATCCGCTGATGAGATCCTCGCCGCCACGCAGCGCGACATCACCCGCTTTCACGATCCGGCCCCGGATTCCATGCTGCGCGTGGCGGTGGCCCCGGCCACCCCGCTGGCGGTCACCCCGGACCTGCTCCGCGAGTCCGCGGCACTGGCCCGGCAGGCGGGCGTCCGGCTGCACACCCACTTGGCCGAGAGCGCGGACGAGGACGCGGCCTGCCAGGCCGCGTTCGGCCGCCCGGCGGCCGAGTACCTGGAGCAGGCGGGATGGCTCGGCCCGGACGTGTGGCTGGCGCACGGCGTGCACCTGGACGCCGGCGGCATCAGCCGGCTGGGCCGGACCGGGACCGGGGTGGCGCACTGCCCCAGCTCGAACGCCCGGCTCGGCGCGGGCATCGCGCCGGTGCCGGAACTGCTGGCCAGCGGCGCCCCGGTCGGGCTGGGTACCGACGGGGCCGCTAACGAGCACGGCGGCCTCGGCGCGGAACTGCGCCAGGCACTGCTGGCCGCCCGGGCCCGGGCCGGCCCGGCCGCGCTGACCGCGCGCCAGGCCCTGGCCATGGCCACCATGGGCAGTGCCCGGTGCCTGGGGCGGCAGGACGAGATCGGCTCCCTGGAGGTGGGCAAACAGGCCGACGTGGTGCTGTGGCGGCTCGACGGCCTCGGGCACGCGGACATCGCCGACCCAGTCTGCGCGCTGGTGTTCGGCCCGCCGGCCCCGGTGCACCTGCTGGCCGTGGCGGGCCTGCCCGTGGTGGCCGACGGTGAGCTGCGCACCGCCGACCCGGCGGCCCTGGCCCGCGAGGCGCGGGCCGCCGCCCGGGAACTACTCCGCCGCGCCCCGTCGTGACCGGATGCCGGCCTGGCTAGGCAGCGTGCCGCGGGCGGGCCGCCGGAGCCGGGGCGGGCAGATTCCCCGGGGTGAACGCGAGGGGCCGGAGGCTGACGTCGGGGGCGGACCAGGCGGCACAGCTCGGCGTAGTCACTGCCGCGGGCCGGGCCGGGAAGTCCTCCCCGGCCGGGCGGCGGGCGGTCCCCGCGGCCGGTGCCGGTGCCGCCTCGGTCATGGCAGCTCCCGGGGGCCGGCTGATGGCACGGCCCGGCCGCGGACCTCCCGCCACCACTCCGCGGCGGCCAGCTGGAACGGCCGGGGGACCAGGTCACGGGACCGCCGGACCAGCCAGCCGGTCCCCTTGGTGGCCATCCAGTGCGCCTGGGCCCAGGCGCTCGGCTCCGGGTTGGCCGGCTCCGGGTCGGGTAGCGCCAGCGGGGGCAGGCCGCGCGCCGCGAGTCCCGCGCCGGCCAGCCGGGCCAGCAGCCGGTGCCCGCGCTCGCTGGGGTGGAGCCGGTCCACCCCCCACATCCGCCGGTCGTAGATGGCCGGGTGCGCCGTCAGGTCGATATGGACCACCTCGTAGTGCCGGGCCAGTTCGGACAGGACCGCGTTGATCGCGTGGGCCCGCCGGGCCAGGGGGCGGCGCAGCGATCCGGGGATGCGCAGCAGCAGCCCGGGGTCGGGCAGGCTGGCCGTGAGCACCAGGGAACCGGCCTGCTGCAGGCCGCAGACGATCTGTTCCAGGCCGGCGGCGATGCCCGCCAGGTCGAACGTGCCGCGCAGCGTGTCGTTCATGCCGACGAGCAAGGACGCGGCGGCCGGCGCCAGGGACACCGCCTGGGGCAGCTGCTCGGCGGCCACGTCCCGGACGAGCGCGCCGGATATCGCGAGGTTGCTGAACTCCACCTGGCCGGGCGGGGCCAGCGAGTCGGCCAGCAGCACCCGCCCAGCCACGCCAGCCCCCGCCCGGCATGGGATCACCCCGCCCGGCCGTGACGGAGTCGCCGAGCGCGGCGAAACGGACGGCCGGGGCGGGATCCGGCCGGGGCACGGCGGGCGAGCACGCGGAGACCGTCATGGCGCGCCCCCCACGGCCAGCCCCGGCACGCCCGGCACGCCCGGCACGCCCGGCACGCCCGGCACGCCCGGCACGGCCGGCACGGCGGGCAGCCCGTGCGCGGCCAGGAAGCCGCGCACCGCCGCGGGCCAGCCGAACCGCCCGGCCGGCCCGGTCCCGGGCCCGCCGCCGGCGTCCGGCGGGGTCCCGGGCGAGCAGGCACTGGACGGCGTCCGCGTAGGCGGCGTCAGTGTCCGTGACGGCCAGTCCCGCGTCGCCCACCACCTCGGGCAGGGCGCTGCGGTCGCTGACCACCACCGGCGTCCCGCTGGCCAGCGCCTCCAGCGCGGACAGGCCGAACGTCTCGGCCGGCCCGGGCGCGATGGCCACGTCCGCGGTGGCCAGCAGGCGGGCCAGCAACCCCCGGTCCGCGACGTGCCGGAGGAAGCGCACGGGCAGGCCGGCCGCCTGGGCGCGCAGCGCCCGCAGTCGTGGCCCGTCGCCCGCCACCACCAGCACCGCGGGCATGCCGCGGCGGTGCAACTCGGCCAGCGTGCCAATGGCGCGTTCCGGCCGCTTCTCCGGGGACAGCCTGCTGCAGTGCATCAGCAGCGGCTGGCCCGGCCCGGCCAGCCGGGCCCGCAGCTGGCCGTCGGCGTGGCGGGGGTGGAACCGGGCGAGGTCGACGCCGAGCGGCACCTGCACCAGGTTGCCGGCGTCCAGCCGGCGGAACTCCGCCGCGGCCCAGGCGGTGGTGCAGACGACCACGTCGTAGCTGGCTGCCGTGTCCCGGTTCGCCAGGTCGGCCAGCCAGTCCGTGCGCAGCCCGGGCGGTGCGAACATCGCGGCCAGCGCGGCCACGCTGTCGTGCGAGACCATCATCGACCGGATCCCGCGGGCGGCGGCCCACCGGCCAGTCCAGCGCAGCGTGGTCCGGTCGGACACCTCGAGCCGGCCAGGCTCCAGCTCATCCAGCAGCCGGTGCAGCGGGCGCCGGGTCACGATGGCCCGGTAGCCGCCGGTGCCCGGAACCGGCGCCCAGGGTACCGTGATCACCAGGCCCCGCCCGGTCAGCCGGCGGCCCGGCTGCGGCCCGGGGATGACCAGGACCGGCTCGTGCCCGGCGGCCAGGTAGCCGGCGCCCAGCTCGCGCAGTGCGGTGCGCAGGCCACCCGAGGCGGGGGCCACGTAGTTGGCCACCCGCACGATCCTCATGGACGGTCCCGGCCCGGTAGCGGGCAGCGCCGGGCCCGCGTCCCCACGGTCCCGGTCGGCATGGTGGCAGGCACAGGCCGATCATTACCGGGCCAGATTCCCGGCTGCCGAATTCAGCCTGACAGCTGCGCGAACTGTGGCCGACGTCTGCCGGGCGCCGATCCCAACCATCCGTCCCGCCGCGCCATCCTAACTGGCGCACAGCCGTCCCCCCGGTGCTTGCGGCCCCGGACCCCCGGAGCAAAGGAGATCCTCATGAGACTGACCATCCGCGCGGCGCGGCGCGGCCTCGCCGTGTCCGCCGTCGCCTCGGCGGCCCTGGCCGCGCCGGCCGTCGCCCTGGCCGCGCCGGGGGCGGCGGCCGCCCCGGCGTCGTTCACCGCCCGGGCCGCGGCGGCCGCGCCGGCCCACTGCGCGGCGGGGGCGCTGCGGGCGTGGCTGGGCGTCCCCGGCGACGGCTACGCCGGCGGCACCGCCTACCAGCTGGAGCTGTCCAACGTCTCCGGCCGTGCCTGCACCCTGTACGGCTACCCGCGGGTGTCCGCGCTCGGACCGGGCGGGCACCCGCTGGGCAGCTCGGCGGGGCGGGACACGGGCGGCCCGGCGCGGCTGATCACCCTGGGCCGCGGCGCGACCGCGCACGTGCTGCTGCGGATCACCGACGTCGGCAGCTACTCCCCGGCCAGCTGCCACCCGGTCACCGCCGTGGCGCTGCGGGTCTACCCGCCGAACGATTTCGGCTGGCTGCAGGTCCCGCTGGAGTTCCGGGCCTGCTCGGCGCGCGGCCCGGTGTACCTGCACGTCCGGACCACCGTGACGGGCACCGGGATCCCCGGCGACAGCAGCTGACCGGCCGCCGGCACGGAAACGGGCTCCCGGGCGCCACCCCCGGGAGCCCGCCGTGATGCGGTCAGCCCGCTGAGAACATCGACTTCGCGTTGAAGCTCTGGTTCAGCATGCCGAACTGCAGCATCAGGTTGGCCAGCCGCTGGATCAGCGGCTCGCTGTTCTGGGTGGGGTACTGCGGGGCGGCGGCGATGGCCGCGTCCTGGGGCGAGGTGCCGGCGAACTTCTCCATGCCGGACTGCACCGCGCCGGGGTCGGTGGCGGCGATGGCCTGGGCCTTCATGATCGCGGTGCGGAAGGCGGCGGCGGTGTTGGGGTACTTCTTCGCCCACGCCTTGGTGACCACGTAGCCGACGATCGGGATGTTCTGGCTGGCACCCTGGTCGGCATCGGCCAGCGGCACCGCGCCCGCCTTCTCCTCGGCCTGGGTGACGAACGGCTCCGGCAGCCAGGCGGCGTCCACCTGGTGATTCTTGAGGGCACTCCACATGTCCGGGAACTGGATCGGCTTGAAGTGCACGGCGGCGGTCGGGTCGGCGATGGCGCTGTCGGCCAGCACCGACTCGACCAGCAGCGTGCCGATGTTCCCGGTCACGTTGACCGCAACCGTCTTACCCGCCAGCTGGCTGACTGTCTGGATCGGCGAGCCGGCCGGCACCAGGATCTCCTGGGTGCCCGGCTGCATGACCGAGCCGGGCGCCAGAATCTGCAGGTTTGCGTGCTGCGTCGCGTCGGCCAGGAGGTAGGAGACGTAGTTCCCCACCGAGACATCGAACTTCCCGGCCAGCTGCTGCTGGATAACGCTCTTGCTGCTGATCGCGGGCAGGATCGTGACGTGCAGCCCCTCGGCGGCGAACAGGCCGCGCTGCTGGGCGATGTACACGGCAGCCGAGTCGAGCGCGGGCACCGCGGCGACGACCAGGTTCGCCTTCTCCAGGTTCCCGGGCGCGGCCGAGCTGCCCCCCCCGGCGCTACAGCCGACGGCGACCAGGCAAGCTGCCAGGACCACACCGATAAGGGAGGCCCGGAAGCGCCAACGGATCATGACGTGAAGACCCCTTGCTTCCACCACTAAGACTCACGCAGAGTAGGGGAGTCTGCGTGGAAAAATCCAGGAAATGCCGACATTCAGAACGGCCCGCTACCTCTGGTGACCTCACCGGCCGCACGAGCCACTCTGCTAGCCCGGGGAGCGCCCCCCGGACCCCCCGCGATTCGCTGCCTCGGAGGGGACACGGCTGCGCCGCACCCCGCCTCGCCAGCGAGCTAGCCACGGGGACCGGTGCTCTCGCGGACGACCAGCGTGGTGGCCAGCTCGACGTGGTGCGGCTCGGCCGCGTCGCCGGCCGTCCCGGCCCGCAGCATCCGGAACGCGGTGGCCGCCATCGCGGCCAGCGGCTGCCGGACGGTGGTCAGCGCCGGCGTGGCCCAGGACGCCACGGGCACGTCGTCGAACCCGACCACGCTCAGGTCGCCGGGAGCCCGGAGCCCCCGCTCGCCGAGAGCCTGCAGCACGCCGAACGCCTGGCTGTCGTTCCCGGCCACGATCGCGGTCGGCGGCTTCGGCAGCGAGAGCAGGTGCCTGGCCTGGCGCCGCCCGCCGGGGGCGCAGAAGTCATCCCGGCAGATCAGCGCCGGATCAGCCGCCAGCCCGGCCGCCTGCAGGGCGGCACGGTACCCGTCCAGCCGGGCCCGGCTGGACCACAGCCGCTCCGGGCCGCCGATGATGCCGATCCGCCGGTGCCCCAGCTCGATGAGGTGCCGGGTGGCGGCCAGGCCGCCCTGCCAGTTGGTGGTGCCGACCGACCGGATGCCCGGCCCGGGCTCCTCCGGGGGATCGATCACCACCACCGGGATCCGGGCCGCCGCCAGCCGCTGCAGCTCGCTGCTGTCCGGCAGGTGCAGCACGCACAGTGCGCCGTCGGTGCCCCGGGCAGCGGCCCGGTCCAGCCATCCGGCGAACTCGGCCGGCGAGTCCACCGTGGTGACGACCACGCTGGCCGACCCCTCGACGGCGGCCTGCACGGTGCCGTGCAGCAGTTCCTCGGCCCACGGGCTGTGCAGGCTGGCGATCAGCAGGTCCACGACGCCGAAACCGAGCCGGGAGGCCACCTGGTAGCCGTTGCTCCGCAGCAGCGCGGCGATGCGCGACCGGGTCCCCGCGGCCACGTCGGTCCGCCCGTTCAGCACCTTGGACACCGCGGAGACGGAGACGCCCGCCTCGGCCGCGATGTCGGCCAGCGTGGCGCGCCCGCTGACTCGTGCCACAGCAACCCTCTTTTCGAAACCTGATCCGGCGGGCCGGGACCTGGACGGCCGGGCCGCAGTCCGCGCCGGTACCAGCCCAGCCGGGACTCCATGGTAGGCGGAGCCGGCCTCTTGACCGAGGGTGGTGGCAAATCTAGCCTGGGTTGCGGGCGAATAGTTTTCGAAAATTAAATGTCCGCTCCCTGCCGTCCTCCCGAGGAGCACCGCGTGACCCCCGCCGCAGCCAGCAGTGCCAACCCGCCCGCCCTCCAGCTCTACACCGTCCGCGACCAGCTCGCCGCTGACCGGAAGGGCGTCCTGGCCCGGGTGGCCGGCTACGGCTACGGCGCGGCCGAGCCGTTCGGCATCCTGGACGACCCGGCCGGGCTCGCCGCCGACCTGGCCGCGGCCGGGCTGGCGGTGTGCAGCGTGCATGCCATGCCCGCGGGCGAGCGGGCGGCCGCGGTCATCGCCGCCGCCCGCACCCTGGGCACGGACACCGTGATCGTTCCCTACCAGCCGCCGGAGCGGTTCGCCGACGCGGCCAGCGTGCGTGAGCTGGCGGCCGAGCTGAACGGCATGGCCGCCCGGCTGGCCGGGGACGGCCTGCGCCTCGGCTATCACAACCATGACTTCGAGCTGGCCTCCATGATCGGCGGCCGGCCGGCCCTGGAGGTGCTGGCCGGGTCCCTCGATGACGGGGTGCTGCTCGAGGTGGACACCTACTGGGCGGCGGTTGGCGGCCAGGACGTGCCCGCGCTGCTGGGCCGCCTCGGCGAGCGGGTCCGCTACCTGCATGTCAAGGACGGCCCGGTGACCAAGGACGGCCCGATGACCGCGGTCGGGGCCGGCCGGATGCCGGTGGCCGGGATCCTGGCCGCCGCCCCCGCCGCGGAGTGGCATGTGGTGGAACTGGACCGGTGCGCCACCGACCTGATGGCCGCGGTGGCCGGCAGCCTGTCCTGGCTGGCCGACCATGGCCTGGCCCGGCCAGTGACCCGGCCGCAGGAAGCCGGATGACTACGCCCCGGGCGCCGGTGGCGGTGGCCGTCGTCGGCTGCGGCACCATCAGCGACGAGTACCTGCGCAACCTGACCTCGTTCCCGGACCTCCGCGTCGTGTACTGCGCCGACCTCGACCTGGGGCGGGCCAAAGCGCAGGCCGCCAAGTACGGGGTGCCCGCCGCGGGCAGCACCCGGGAGGCGGTCGAGGACGCTGAGGTGGAGATCGTCGTCAACCTGACCATCCCGGCCGCGCACGCCGAGGTGGCCCAGGCCGCGCTGGCCGCGGGCAAGCACGTGTGGATCGAGAAGCCGCTCGCACTGGACGCGGCAGCCGGCCGGATGCTGCTGGCCGAGGCCGGGCGGGCCAGGCGCCGGGTCGGCTGCGCCCCGGACACCGTCCTGGGTGCCGGGCTGCAGACCGCGCGGCGGCTCATCGACGCGGGCACCATCGGGGAGCCGCAGGCCGCGCTGGCCATGATGCAGGACCCGGGGCCGGACCGGTGGCACCCCGATCCCGAGTTCCTGTTCCAGCGCGGTGCCGGGCCGCTGTTCGACATCGGGCCGTACTACCTGGCCACGCTGGCCCTGCTGTTCGGCCCGGCCACGCAGGTGGCAGCCCTTGGCCAGCGCAGCCGGGCCACCAGGGTCATCGGTGCCGGCCCGCGGGCCGGCACGGCGTTCGGCGTGCAGGTGCCCACCCACGTCGCGGCCCTGGTCCGGTTCGCGGCCGGCCAGGCCGCGTCGCTGCTGCTCAGTTTCGACTCCCCGCTCCGGCGGCACGGGTTCGTGGAAATCACCGGCACCGAGGCCACGCTGGCGCTGCCCGACCCGAACCGGTTCGACGGCGAGATCAGGCTGCGCGCCACGGGCAGCGACGACTGGACGCCCATCCCGGCCGAGGGGGCCACCGCGGGCCGCGGGCTTGGCGTGCTGGACATGGCCCGCGCGCTGCGCGGCGGCACGCCGCACCGTGCCTCCGGTGAGCTGGCCCTGCACGTGCTGGAGACGATGGAAGCTATCGCCGGCTCTATCGACGGCGGTACCTTCGAGCCGGTCGGGACCACCTTCACCGTCCCGGAGGCGCTGGCCGCGGACTGGGATCCGTACGCCGCCACGGTGAGCTGAGCCGGATGAGCACCGCGGGTCGGCGGCGGCCCGCGGCGACGGGAGGTGCAGTGATCCAGCACGAGGACCAGCCGACGCTGGGCGTCGGCATGGTCGGCTACGCGTTCATGGGGGCCGCGCACTCCCGCGGCTGGCGGGACGCGGCGCGCGCCTTCAGCCTGCCGCTGCGCCCGGTCATGGCGGCGGTCTGCGGCCGGGACCCCGCCAAGGTGCGCGAGGCCGCCGAGCGCCAGGGCTGGGCCGACGCGGTGACCGACTGGCGATCCCTGCTGCGCCGGGACGACGTGCAGCTCATCGACGTGTGCACGCCCGGGGACAGCCACGCGGAGATCGCCATCGCCGCGCTGGACGCGGGCCGGCATGTGCTGTGCGAGAAGCCGCTGGCCAACAGCGTGGCGGCGGCCGAGGCGATGGCGGCGGCGGCCCGCCGGGCCGCCGCCCGCGGCGTCCGCGCCATGATCGGCTTCAATTACCGCCGGGTCCCCGCCCTGGCACTGGCGCGCCGACTTGTCGTAGCCGGCCGTATCGGCACCCTCCGGCACGTGCGCGCCGGCTACCTGCAGGACTGGCTGGAAGACCCGGCGTTCCCGCTGACCTGGCGGCTGCAGGCCGGGCAGGCCGGCTCGGGGGCCCTCGGTGACCTGGGCGCGCACATCGTGGACCTGGCCCAGTACCTCACCGGGGAGCTGATCACCGGGGTGTCCGCGATGACCACCACGTTCATCACGGAGCGCCCGCTGCCCGGCGGCCAGCCGGGGTCCGGCCCGGTGACCGTGGACGACGCGGCAGTGTTCACCGCCCGGCTCGGCCCGGGCGCGCTGGCCACGTTCGAGGCGACCCGGCTCGCGGCCGGCCGGAAGAACGCGCTGCGCATCGAGTTGAACGGGGACCGCGGCAGCCTCGCCTTCGACCTGGAGCGGCTGAACGAGCTGGAGTTCCACGACCAGTCCGAGGATGCCGCGGTGGCCGGGTTCCGGCGCATCGGCGTGACCGAGCCGGCCCATCCGTACCTGTCCGCGTGGTGGCCGCCGGGGCACGTGCTGGGCTGGGAGCACACCTTCGTGCACGAGGTCGCCGACCTGGTCACCGCGATCGCCGCGGGCGCCGACCCGGAACCCTCGTTCGCGGACGGGCTGCAGGTACAGCGGGTCCTGGCCGCCGTCGCCGACAGCGCGGAGCACGACAGCCGGTGGACGCCGGTCCCCGCGCCCGCCGATATGCGCAGCGAGAACCACGGGAGCCACTGATGCCTCGACCGTTCACCCTCTTTACTGGCCAGTGGGCCGACCTGCCCCTGGAGGAGGTCTGCCGGCTGGCCCGCGACTGGGGCTACGACGGCCTGGAACTGGCCTGCTGGGGTGATCACTTCGAGGTGGACCGGGCCCTGGCCGAGGACGGCTACCTGGCCGGCCGGCATGCCCTGCTGGAGAGGTACGGCCTGCGCTGCTGGGCCATCTCCAATCACCTGGTCGGGCAGGCGGTCTGCGATCACCCGATCGACGTCCGGCACCGGGCCATCCTGCCCGCCCGGATCTGGGGCGACGGCGAGCCGGAAGGCGTCCGGCAGCGGGCGGCGGCCGAGATGGCCGACACCGCGCGGGCCGCCGCCGCGTTCGGCGTGCCCACCGTGGTCGGGTTCACCGGCTCGTCCATCTGGCACACGGTGGCCATGTTCCCGCCGGTGCCGCCCGAGATGATCGCCGACGGCTACGCTGATTTCGCCCGGCGGTGGAACCCGGTCCTGGACACTTTCGACGCCGAGGGGGTGCGGTTCGCGCACGAGGTGCACCCCAGCGAGATCGCCTACGACTTCTGGACCACCCGGCAGGCGCTGGACGCCGTGGCGAACCGGCCCGCGTTCGGCCTCAACTTCGACCCCAGTCACTTCGTCTGGCAGGACCTGGACCCGGTCGCGTTCCTGGCCGCCTACGCCGACCGGATCTACCACGTGGACTGCAAGGAGGCCCGGAAGCGGCTGGACGGGCGCAACGGGCGCCTCGGCTCGCACCTGCCCTGGGGCGACCCGCGGCGCGGCTGGGACTTCGTCTCGGCCGGGCGCGGTGACGTCCGCTGGGAGGACGTGTTCCGGATGCTGAACTCGATCGGCTACGACGGCCCCATCTCGGTCGAATGGGAGGACGCGGGCATGGGCCGCCTGACCGGCGCGCCGGAGGCCCTGGCCTACCTGCGCCGGTTCAGCTTCGACCCGCCCGAGGCCGCCTTCGACGCGGCCTTCAGCAGCGACCGCTAGATCCACGGCCATTCCGGTATTCCGGGATTTTCCTGAGATAACTCCTTAATTACCCCGGGAACCTCAAGCTTGCATTAGCTGCGTTTATCAATTTCATTCGGAGATGAGCTTCCGGCCGTACTTTCTGTGGTTTACTCAGCACGAGGCCAGGACCCCGCTTCGCAGCGATGCAAGCCAGCCAAAGCAGTTACGACGGCAGAAGCGGCGGATATGTCGGTCTCGGATACGGTCGCGCTCGACCGAATTGCCCGGCTCGCCACAAGAGCCCTCAATGCCTCTTATGCATCCATCCTGATCGCCGCCCAGCGGCCGCGAGCCAGGCAAGTCGCGCCGGGCGGTTCGGGCATGGCCCGCGGGCCGGTGCGGATCGGGCAGGTCCGGATCGGGCAGGTCCGGATCGGGCAGGACCCCGTGGAGCGCCTGGTGCTCCAGCGGGTCATCGAATCCGGGAAGGCCATGATGGTCGGGGACGCCCGGCGCGATCCGCGGATCATCACGGGGGGCGGCCGGGCCGCGCTGGCCGGGCTCGCTTGGGCCGGCCGGCCGATCCATGATCAGGATGGCACGGTCATGGGGGCGCTCTGTGTGGCCGATCAGCTGCCGCGCTCGTGGAGTCCTACCGACATGGCGGCCCTGGAGACCCTGGCCCTGCTCGCCTCGGCCAAGGTCTCGTTGCGGGCCGCGCTGGCCACCGGTACCGAAAGCGCCGCGCTGGCTCGGGCCCTTGCCGAAAGCCTGCTCCCGCAGCCCCCGCAGGACATCCCGGGCCTGCAGGTCGCGGTGGGATACACGGCGGGGACGGCAGGCGTGGATGTCATCGGCGATTTCTACGACGTGTTCCCGTCGCTCCACCAGAGCTGGGGCATGGTGGTCGGTGATGTGTGCGGAAAGGGGGCCAGCGCGGCCGGCAGCACTGCGCTGGCCCGCCATACCCTCCGGGCGGAGGCGCACCGGCGGACCCGGCCGAGCCTGATCCTGGCCGCCCTGAACCAGGCCCTGCTGGACGGGCCGGCTGATGCCCCGCCGTTCCTGACCGCGGTTTATGTCACGGTCTGGCCGGTGCCCGGCGGCGCCTCGGTGCAGATCAGCGCGGCCGGGCATCCGCTCGCCCTGCTACGCCGCGCGGACGGCCGGGTGCGGGAACTGGGGCGGCCGGGCACCCTGCTCGGCGTGCTGCCCGCTCCCGAACTGCACGACACGCGGGGGCTGCTGCGGGCCGGCGACAGCCTGATCTTGTTCACCGACGGTGTCACTGAGGCGCGCAGCCCGGTCAGCCGCGACTTCTTCGGCGATGACCGGCTGCGCAGCCTGGTCGCGGCGCTCGGGAACCGGCCCGCGGATGCGATGGCCGTGGCTGTCCGGCAGGCGGCGCTGGCCTTTGCCGGCGGGTTCGCCGGGGACGACGCCGTCGTGCTCGTCCTGAAGGTCCCAGCGGACTGATCTCTCGACGGAGTTACGGAAGTATCGGACTTCCGCTGTCCGTTCCCGGCCGGCGGCTGCGTCCAGGCTCGCTGGATGCAGCTCGGCGGCCAGGTCAGGACCGGGCCGGCGCGGTCGAGCCCCGGACCACGAGTTCCGGCTCGAACAGCAGCTCCGACTGGGCCACGCGGCCCCCGTCCACCTGCTGGACCAGTGTGCTCACCACGGCGCGGCCCATCGCGTCGATGGGCTGGCGCACCGTGGTCAGCGGCGGGTCGGTGCACGTCATCAGCGCGGAGTCGTCATAGCCCACGACGGACACGTCACCTGGGCATCCACGCGATCTGGTTCACCCCCTGGTATGCCTCGCCCATGGCGGACGCCGGCTACGACGTGGCCGGCTACCGCGCCATCGAGCCGCTGCTCGGCAGCCTGGCCGAGGCGGAGAAGCTGACCGCCGAGGCTCATGCGCTGGGTATCAGGATCATCATCGACGTCGTCCCCAACCACGGCTCCGACCAGCAGCCCTGGTTCACCAGCGCGCTGGCCGCCGGCTGGCTCGGCCGAGCGGGCCCGTTATCACTTCCGGCCCGGCCGGGGGATCCCGGCGAACTGCCCCCGGACGTGCTGTGCCACCAGCGCGGTGCCGGCCGGGACGCCGTCACCGTGATGGTCAGCCTGGCCGTCCGGCCGGTGCCGCTCCGCCCGCACTCCGAGGTCCTGCTCAGCAGCGGTCCGCTGCCCGGTGGCCTGCTCCCGCCGGACACCGCGGCCTGGCTCCGGCCGCCTGCGCCCGCTCCCGGCCGGTGACCATCAGCGCGCCCGGACCGGCCACGGGGGCGGGCGCGACAGTGAGCACCTCGGTGACGTAGGCGTCGATCGTCTCCTGGCGTGCGGCCGCGGCGATGGACACCCGGTGGTGCCCGTCGGCCACGAAGTGCAGCCCGCCGACCCGGTACACCTCGATCGGCGGGATCGACTCGCCGTGCCGCCGGGCCAGCGCCAGCCGCTCCCAGCGGGGCCGGACCCGGTTGGCGGCGGGCCGGAACCGGGCATCGAAGTCACGCCGTGCGTCGATCGTGCCCACGATCGTGTCCAGCCGGATCGCCTGCAGGCCGAGCCGCCGCTCGCCGCGCCTGCCCAGCACGGTGAGCACGTCGTCCAGCGCTGCCAGGCGGCCCGCGCCGCCTGGCCGGCCGCGGACCCGGGCGGCCAGGCGGGCCATGACGTGGCGCCGCCGGGCGCGCAGGAAGTCGTTCTCCACATCAGCCCGGGGGAAGCCGGTGTCGCCGCGCAGCATCGGTCAGCCGCCTCCGCCTGGCGCCCGGCTGGCCTTGCCCCCGGTCCCGGCCGCGCCGTCCGGCACCGGCTGGATCCCGCCGAGGGCCATGTCGATGACGTCGGTGGCGAACCGGTCGTTCAGCGGCGCATGACCATGCAGCAAGCGGTGGTAGAGCGCGCCGTAGAGCAGGTCGAGCGCCACCTCGACCTTGGTGTCCGCGGGGATCTCGCCGCGCTCGATGGCGCGGCGGAAGATGGCCCGGGCCTGTTCCCGCCGGGGCTCGACCACGCGCTGCCGGTACTCGGCGGCGAAGGCCGGGTCGGTCTGCGCCTCGGTGATCAGCGCGGCGATCACCCGCCCGTACGGGCGGCTGCTGGCCAGCCGGCCCCACGGGCGCAGCAGCGAGAGCAGGTCACCGCGCAGCGAGCCGGTGTCCCGGGGGAGCGGGCGGGCGGCGGCCCACTCGGTGTACAGCGCATCGAGGGCCAGCGTCTCCTTGGTCGGCCACCAGCGGTAGATGGTGGCCTTGCTGACGCCGGCCCGCTTCGCGACCGCGTCCATGCTCACCGCGGACAGCCCGCGGTCCAGCAGCAGCTCCGCGGCCGCGTCCAGGATGGCCTGGTGCGCCTTCTCGCTGCGCGGGCGGCCACGCTGCGGCGTGTCGGTGGTCATGCGGCCGCTCTGGCCCTGGTGCGGCTGGTCCCGTACCCGGTGTTGCCCGGGAGCGGGCGCCCGGCGATCGGCGCGCCCATGGATCCCAGGCCCACGAACCCGATTGCGGTCATCGTCATCATCCTCAGCTCGCTGTCCCGATCCCGGTCAGCTCCCGGGACTCAACAAAACTATACTATCAGTTTCGATAACTCGCACCAGCGGGCCCCTATTCCCGTGCCGACCCGGCCCGTGCGCCGACGTGGCACCCAAGCGCCGGCATAGCACCCGAGCGATGTGCCAGAAACGGACAAAAGGGACGCTCCGCATGCTTCTGGGGTGCAATGTCGGCGATTGCCGGGGTTAGTGGCGTGACGGGGGGCCTCACGCGGACGGGGGTGCGGGCGGGAGGGAGGCTCACGTCCCGCCAGACCGTGGCCGCGCTGCTGACCCTGACCGCGGTCACCGGCCTCGTCGACGCCGTCAGCCACGCCGCAAACCCCGCTCCGGCCGCCAGCGCCGCAGGCCCGCTCCGGCGGGCCGGGCCGCCCTACTGGTCCAGGATGCGCAGCCGCTGCGGGTCGTACAGCGGTGCGATCTGCAGCCGGGCGGGCAGGTCGCCGGCCGGGGTCCGCACCCGGAAATCCCCGTCCTTCAGCCACCCGCCGGTCACCCCGTCCGGGCAGGACACCTGGGCCAGCCCGACCGGGCCGCCCACCGTGTAGCCGTAGGCGGCGGCCCGCACGTAGCCGACCCGGTCGTCACCGGCGAGCACCGGCTCGTTGCCGAACAGGTCAGCCGCGCTTTCCTCGACAATCAGGCTGACCACCCGGTGCCGCGGTGGCCCGGCGGCCCGCGTCGCCAGCAGCGCGTCCCGGCCGGTGAACCCGCCGGGCTTGTCCCAGGCCACCGCGAAGCCGAGCCCGGCCTCCAGCGGGTTGTCGGTGTTGTCGATGTCGGTGCCCATGTCCCGGTAGCCCTTCTCCAGCCGCAGGCTGGACATGGCGGACAGGCCGATCAGCCGGAAGCCGAGGTCGGCGCCCGCCGCCACCACCAGGTCGTCGTAGACCCCGGCCGCGTACTCGGCGGGTACGTGCAGTTCCCAGCCGAGCTCGCCGACGTAGGTGACCCGGATGGCGAGCACCGGGGCGTAGCCGGCGAAGATCTGCCGGGCGGACAGGTAGGGGAACGCGGCGTTGGAAAGGTCGGCGTCGGTGAGCCGGCCGATCAGCTCCCGGGACGCCGGGCCCTGCACGGACAGCAGGGTGGTGCCCGAGGTGATGTCAGCCACGGTAGCCACTTCCCCCGGCCTGCGCTCCCGCCGGATCAGCGGCTCGATCCGGCGGTGGATCAGGTCGCTGGCGATGACCAGGAACTTCTCCGGCTCCAGACAGGTCACCGTGACGTCCGCGACGATGCCGCCCGCCTCGTTGAGCCACTGGGTGTAGACCAGCCGCCCCGGCCCGGCCAGCACGTCGTTCGCGGACAGCCTGCTGAGCACCGCGCCCGCGTCCGGTCCCTGCACCAGCAGCTTGGCCATCAGGCTCATGTCCAGCAGGCCGACGGCCTCGCGCACCGCCGCGTGCTCCCGGCCCACGATCTCGTGCGCGGCCGGGCGGCCGAAGCCTGGCCGGGACGGCGGGACCTCCCCGGCGGCCGCGTACCACTCGGCGAACTCCCAGCCCGCCGAGGCGGCGAAATGCCCGCCCGCGGCGGCCAGCCGGTCGTGCAGCACCGACCGGCGCACGTTCCGGCCGGTGGACGGCTTCCAGCCGGGCCAGACCGCGTCCCCGAACAGCACGCCCAGTTGCTCGACGGTGCGCTCGGCACGGAACCGCCGGGAGGACTCGTACAGGTGTGTCCGGTCTATGGCGACCGCGGTCGCGTCCACCGGCGGTACGCCGTCAACTATCCAGTGCGCGAGCATGCTGCCCACCCCACCGCCGGACAGGATGCCGAGCGAGTTCAGCCCGGCCGCGACGAAATAGCCCTCCAGCTCCGGGGCGGGCCCCAGCAGCGGCCGGACGTCGGCGGTGAACGACTCCGGCCCGCAGAAGAACGTCCGCACCCCGGTCTCCGCCAGCACCGGGATCCGGGCCAGTGCCGGGCCGAGGAAGGGCTCCATCCGCTCCCAGTCGGGATTTATCTTGCCGAACGAAAACCCGCCGGGTACTCCGTCCAGCGACCATGGCGCGCCGACGGGCTCGAACAAGCCCACCAGCATCCCGTCTCCCTCCGGCCGGTAGTAGCCGTAGTTGTCCGGGTCCTCGATTACCGGCAGGTCCGGGTCCATCCCGGGCACCGTGTCGGTGAGCAGGTAGTAGTGCTCGGCGGCCTGCAGCGGGACGCTGACCCCGGCCTGCGCGCCGAACTGCCGGGCCCACATGCCCGCCGCGTTCACCACCACCTCGGTCTCGATCCGGCCCTGCTCGGTGCGCACCGCGCGGACCCGCCGCCTGTCCAGCTCGACCCCGGTCGCGGCCACGCCCTCCACCACCCGCACGCCCAGCTGCCGGGCGCCCTTGGCCAGCGAGGTGGCCACCCCCACCGGGTCGGCCCGGCCCTCGTCGGCGACGTAGAACGCGGACAGCACGTCGTCGGTGCGGGCCAGCGGCCACAGGCCCGCCAGCTCTCGCGGGGAGATCTCGGTGTCCTCAACGCCGAACCCATGCATCCAGGCCGCCTCCCGGCGCAGTGCGTCCTGCCGCTCGGGGGTGGTGGCCAGCGAGATGTGCCCGACCGCGCGGAACCCGGTGGAGTGCCCGGTCTCGGCCTCCAGCCGGGCGTACAGGTCCCGGGAGTACCGGCTGAAGAACAGGGCGGTCTCGTCGGTCATCCCGGCCGAGGTGATCAGCCCGGCGGCATGCCAGGTCGTGCCGGCCGTCAGCCGGTGCTGCTCCAGCAGCACGACGTCGGTCCAGCCCAGGTGGGCCAGGTGGTAGGCGATGCTGCAGCCGGTCACCCCGCCGCCGACGATCACCACCTGCGCCCGGTCCGGCACCTCCCCGGCGGTGAACGGGTCGGTCGTCACGATTGCCCCTCAGAGTTGACTGAACAGTGAGTCAACTATGGCACGGTGACTCCCTGCAGGACCACCCCGGACGTAGGGACGTAGGACAGTGGCACCGGTCCCCGGCTGGTGGGCACGATCGACGCTAATGCGGTCGGTGAGCACCGCGGAAATGCTGCCCCGCCACCGTGGCGCGGGCGAAGGGGAGTGAGGCCAATATTTACAGTTAATGTTCAGTAACGCTCTATCATGCAGCTATGTGGTCGCCCGGTTACTTAATGCAGCTTCGTGCTGCGCGGGAGCGGGTGAGCGGCTCCGTAGCTGCCGCCGGGCCGCTGGCCGCGGCCGGGTCCGCGGTCGGGGCCGGGGCGCAGGCCAGTGGCGGCCCGGCCATGGCCACCTTCGGCACCGTGGCCGCGGCGACGGTGACTGTGGTCCAGTGCATCGTGGCCTGCTACATCGTGGTCCAGGTCGCCATCTGGCATTCCTTCTACGCGGCGGCCCCGTGGCGGCTGGCCGGCCCGGCCGCCGCGGCGGCCTGTGCCGCGGCCGTGGTCGCCGGGCTGCGCCACGGCGTGCCCGTCCGCCGGCTGGCCCTGGCCGACGCCTCGGTGCACGCGATCCTGGCGCTGAGCGCCGCCGCCTTCGTCCCGCCGCTGATGCTCGGCGACACCGCCAGCTGGCTCTACATCGCGCTGCTGGACCAGCTGGTCCTGCCGGCCCTGTTCACCTCGGCCCGGCTGACCATGTCGCTGGCGGCCGTGTCCGGGGTGGCCTTCTGGGCCGGGGCCATGCTCGGCCAGCCCGTCCGCGTCAACTCCCCGCTGGCAGCCGGGAGCTTCCTGCTGGCGCTGGCGGCCGCCTTGTGCTGGGGCCGCCGTGTGCTGCAGCGCCGGGCCGCCGCGGCTGACGCGGCCCTGGCCCGGGCGGACCAGGAAACCCGTGAACAGTATGTGCTGCGGTCCCGCAGCGCCGAACGCCGCGAGCACGAGCGGCTGCTGCACGACACCGTGCTGAACACGCTGACCGCGCTGGCCCGGGACGGCACCAGCAGCGCCGCCGGCGTGGTCGGCCGCTGCCGGCACGACGTCACGCTGATGGAGCAGGTGCTCAGCGAGGCGCCCGACTGGCCCGCGGCCGGCCTGCTGGCCCGCATCGAGCGGGTGGCCGCGGAGATGCGCGGCCGCGGCCTCGACGTGCAGGTGACGGCCGGCCCGGCCGGGCAGCGGGCCGCCCCGGGCGGCGGCCCGGCGCTGGCCGTCCCGGGGCCGGCTGCCGCCGCGGTCGCGCATGCGGTGCGCGAGGCGCTGGCCAACGTGCTGCTGCATGCGGGCACGTCGCTGGCCTGGGTCGAGGTCAGCCTGGCCGGGGACGTCCTGGTGCGGGTGCGGGACGCCGGCGCGGGCTTCGACCCGGGCCTGCTCGACCCGTCCCGGCTGGGCGTGCGCCGGTCCATCATCGAGCGGCTGGCCGACGCGGGCGGAGAGGCGTCCGTCCGGTCCGCCCCGGGATCGGGCACGGTGGTGTGCCTGCGCTGGCCGCGCCGCGATGGTGCGCAGCCCGCTGACCCCGGGCGGGGAGGGAGCGGCCGTGCCGGCGGATGACGGGCTGGTCGGGGAGGCCTACGAAGCCGAGCTGCCCCGGATGATGGCGGGCGTCGCCATCATCTGGCAGTTCGCCACCCTCATCCAGGTCGTGGCCTACCTGCGGGATTACCGGGATCCGGTGATCCCGGTGGTGGCCTGGGCCGGGATGCTGGGCGCGGCCTGCTGGCTGGTGCCCCGGGCCCGGAGGGGCGGGATGAGCCGGGCCGACGCCGCGGTCGCGGTGGCCACCGCGGTCGCCGTGGTCGCGCTGGTCGGCTGGCAGCGGCGGCCCGGCGCGATCGGCTCGGTCAACTGGTCGGTCGCCGGCACCTGCTGGATGCTCGCGCTGGTCGCGCTATTCCGCCCGGCGTGGGAGTGGGCGACCGGGGCGCTGCTCGTCTTCGGCACGCACGCGGTGTTCTCGGTGCGCGTGCTCGGCGTGACGCCGCTGGGCCAGGCGCGGCTGGCGGCCACCGGCTACACCCTGGTGGTGTGCCTGGCCGTGTTCGCGGCGCTCCGCCCGGCCCTCCGCGTGCACGCCCGGATCGCCGCCCGGCGCAGTGCCCTGGCCAGCCAGGGCGCCGCGCAGCGCGCGGCGGCCGACGCGATCCAGCAGGACCGCCGGGCCCGGCTCGACCTGCTGGAAGCGGAGGCGCTGCCCCTGCTGCGCGGCATCGCCGACGGCCTGCTGGACCCGGCGGACCCTGAGGTCCGGGCCCGCTGCGCCCGGCGCGCGGTGATGCTGCGCCGGGCCCTGGTGGACCGCACGCACCAGCCGGGCGGGCTGCTGGCCGGCCTGGAGCCGGCCCTCGCCGCGGCCCGGGACCGGGGCCTGCCCATGGAAGTCCAGGTCATCGGCGACCCGGGCAGCCCGGGGCGCGAGATCGTGGGCGCGACCCGGGCGGCCATCGACGGCGTGGTCAGCGTGCTGCCACCGCACCCGGTGATGCTGACCGTCCTGGCGACCCAGGAGGATGTGGAACTGTACCTGACCTTCGAATGCCGCCCGGTGGGCCGCCTGGACGTGGCCAGCCTGCGGCGGCTGCTCCCCGAGGCCGCCGGGTGGCGGGCGGTGGTGGACCTGGACGAGACCGGCGCGGGCTGCCTGGAGATCCGGTGGCGCAATGTCGCTTAGTGCTGGCCCCGGGGGGCGGCCCTCCGGCGAGCCGGACGCCAGGGGCCGAAGCGGCGGACTGTACCGCAAGGCACGCGGACGGCTGGCCGCCAGGTCCTATCATCGGGCCATGCGGACACCCCGGTCCTTAGCCCTGCCAGCGTCCTGGGACGTGACCGGAGCGGCGGCCGGGCCGGCGATGACCGTGCTGGTCTCGGTCGTCACGCGGATCGCCGCCGCCCTCCGGGTCATCGGCATCGGCTACGTCATGCTGCAGGTCATCATCTGGCATTCCTTCTACGCGGCCAGCCCGTGGCTGCTCTGGGGACCCGCCGTGACGGTCGGCTGGGGTGCCCACGCCGCCTGGTACCTGCGGCGGCGCCCGCGGCGCTGGCCGCTGGCCTGCCTGGACAGTGCGGTGTACGCCGGGCTCGCGCTCAGCGCGTCCGGTTGCGTGCCGCTCGCGATCCGCGGCCAGCCCGGGAACTGGCTGTTCATCGCGGTGACGACCCAGCTCATCGTGCCCATCTGGTTCGCCCCTGCGATCGTGTCCATGCCGCTGGCGATCCTGTCGGGGGCCGGGTACGCCGCCGGGAACGCCTCGGTCCCGGTCAGCCGGGCCGACGCCGGCAGCCCGCTGGCGTCGTCGGTGCTGTTCTTCGCCGTGGTGGCCGTGCACTGGTCCGCGCACCGAATGCTGACCCGCCGCGCGTCCCGCGCGGACGCCGCGCTCGCGGCGGCGCAGGCCCAGGCCCGCGAGCAGTACGTCATCCTGTCCCGGAACCTGGAACGCCGGGAGCAGGATCGCCTGCTGCACGACACGGTGCTGAACACGCTGACCGCCATCGCGCGATCCGGCGCGGCCGGCGACGTGACCGCCCGCTGCCGTCACGACATCAGGCTGCTGGTGGCGGCGCTCCGGGAGCCCGCTGACCCGCCGCCAGCGGCCAGCGTGTCCTGGCCCGGGCTGCTCGCCGGGCTTGCGGCGGTGGCCAGCGAGCTGCGGGATCGCGGGCTCGCTGTGCACCTGGAGTCAGCCCGCGATCAGGCGGCAGCCGTGCCGGCGCCGCGGGGAAGCGGTACGGGGGTGCCCGGGCCGGTGGCGGAGGCGCTGGTACACGCCACCCGGGAGGCCCTGGCCAACGTGGCCGCGCACGCCGGTATCGGCGAAGCCTGGGTCTCGGCCGGCCTGGTCATGGACGGCCCGGTCACGGCTGGCCCGGTCCCGGCCGTCCCGGCGGTCGAGGTGACGATCCGGGATGCGGGCCGCGGCTTCGACCCTGGCCTGATCGGCCCGACCCGGCTCGGCGTACGGATGTCGATCAGCGGGCGCGTCGCCGACTGCGGCGGCTCGGCCTCGGTCTGGTCGGCGCCCGGCGAGGGGACCGAGGTGTGCCTGCGCTGGCCCGCGGCGGCCGCGGCGGCCCCCGCGCCAGGGCCGCTCGCCGCCGCCGGGAGCCCGGCTCACCGCGAGGTGCCGCCGTGCTGACCGGGGCGGGTGCCACGCCGGCGGTGGCGAGCCGGCAGGCGGCGGTGGCGGAAGCGGCCGAGTCCGCGGCCCCCCGGTTCGCCGGGGTGCTCTCGGTGATCCTCCCGGCCGCGCTGCTGGTCCAGGCGGTGGCCAGCCGGGGCGACTACCTGAATCCCGTGGTCCCCGTCCTGGTCTGGCTGGGCGTGCTGGCCGCGGCGGGCTGGCTCGTGCCGCGGGCCTGCTCTCGGGGGCTGGGCCCGGCGGAGGCGCTCGCCGCGATCTGCGCCGCGGTGGCCGCGGTGGCCGCGATCGGCGCGGACCACCGGCCGGCCGTGGCCGCCGTGGACGTGAACTGGACTATCCTCGGCACGATCTGGCTGCTGGCCCTGGTCGCACTGAGCCGCCCGGCCCGGATGTGGGTACCCGGCGCCCTGCTCATCTTCGGCGTGCACGCCGTCTTCGTGATCCGCTCCCTGGGCGGGAGCCCGCTCGGCCTGGCCCGGGTGACGGCGGGCGGGTACGCGGCCCTGATCGTCCCGGCCCTCTTCGCCGCACTGCGGCCCGCGGTGCGCACGCACGCCGCGATGGCGGTGCGCTGGGCCGGCCTGGCCAGCCGGACGGCCGCGGAACGCGCCGCCGTGACCGCCATCCAGGACGTCCGGCGGGACCGCCTGGCGCTGCTCGAAGCCGGGGCGCTCCCGCTGCTGAGCGGCATCGCCAGCGGCACCCTTGACCCGGCCGACGGCGCCGTGCGGGAGCGATGTGCCCGGAACGCGGCGACGCTGCGGCGGGCGCTGGTGGACCGGGCCGAGCAGGAAGGCGGCGTGCTGGCCGGGCTGGCGCCGGCCCTCGACGCTGCCCGGGCCCGCGGCTTCGAAGTGCAGGTGCAGGTGGTCGGTGACCCGGGCCGACCCGGCCCGGCGGTGATCCGGTTGACGCTCGGTGCGGTCCATGAAGTCCTGCGCAGCCTCCCCGGGCCGCCGGTCACCCTCACCATCCTGGCGGTCGGCGGGAACGTGGAGCTGTACCTGACCTTCGACCAGGCCCCGGCCGGCCGGTGGGACCTGGCGGGCTGGCAGCGGGCTGTCCCGCCGGAGGCCGGCTGGACGGCCACGGCCGATGCCGGTGATGGCGGGCCGGGGTGCCTGGAGATCCACTGGCGGATCGGGGAGGGGACCCGGTGAGCGGCCCGGACGGCCCCGGCGTCATCGACGTGGCGGCGGTGGATGACCACCCGGTGATCCTGGACGGCGTGGCGGCCTGGGTCAGTGAGCCGGGCAGCGGCATCCGGGTGGCCGGCTCGGCGGCGACCGTGGCCGCCCTGCTGGCCGGGCCGGGACGGCAGGCGCAGGTGGTGCTGCTCGACCTGGACCTCGGTGACGGCAGCACGGCGGAGGGGAACGTGGCTGCGATCCGCGCTGCGGGCCCCGCCGTGCTGGTCCTGTCCGCCTCGGACAAGCCGGCCACGGTCCGGAGCGCGATCCGGGCCGGGGCGCTGGGCTACGTGCTCAAGAGCGAGGAACCAGCCCAGGTGCGGGCGGCCATTAGGGCGGTGGCCGCCGGAAAGGACTGGATCTCGCCCCGGCTGGCCTACATCTTCGCCACCGACGATGCCCCTGACCGGCCCGTTCTCAGCCCGCAGGAAACCCGGGCCCTCCAGCTTTATGCCACCGGCATGCCAATGAAATCCGTGGCCCGGCGGATGAGCATTAGTGAGGAAAC
Source organism: uncultured Actinomycetes bacterium (assembly GCA_963829725.1). Classification (GTDB taxonomy): domain Bacteria; phylum Actinomycetota; class Actinomycetes; order Streptosporangiales; family Streptosporangiaceae; genus RYN-230. The sequence goes on from CAWHJW010000016.1 coordinate 184,307, forward strand.
GGCGAAACAGTATGTCGGCCGGGTCCGCGAGAAGTACGCCCGGGCTGGTCGGGCCGCGCCAACCAAATTGGAGTTGTATCATCGAGCCGTCGAGGACGGGCATCTCCCCCCTCATCCCTAGCCCGCGGATCCCCCCTCCCGGCGTCAGGGACAACAGGAGATACCCGTCCTCGGCTTCCTCTTATGTGTGACGATACTAAGGCGATACCCAGACGCCGTCATGACCCCATCTCGGGGGTCAAGGCCCCCTATCCAGCAGGACATGATCCACTATCTATGACGGCCATTTCTGGGCACCCGGCACTTGGTTCAAGTGCGGAGAGTAACTGAACCCTCGGTAAATCCAGAGCGCAGGTGACATTGGGTTAACGGGCGGCTGCCAGGGGGAATTCACTCACCGTGAACGGTGCACGTCGCCAGGTTGTCTGCCGCCTGCGGCCGGCCGCCGTGGCCATGATGAGCCTGGTGCTGGCGGCCGGGTGCTCGGCCGGCCGGGTCACCGGCCACCCGGCCGGGGCCGCTGCGGGGCCCGGTGGCTCGCCCGGGTACTGGACCCGTGACCGCCTGCTGCGGGCCCAGCCTTATTCCGGCCTCCGGCCGGCCCGTCACGCCCTCGGGCAGTCGGCGACCGCCCGGCCGGGGCTGCGCGCGCTGCGGGTGGGAGCGCTGTTCGGCCGCGAGCCCGGCGGCGACCACTTCTGCACGGCCAGCGTGGTGGACAGCCCCGGCCAGGACCTGCTGATTACCGCTGCGCACTGCATCAACGGCGGCAAGAACGGCGGGTACCGGCGGGACCTCGTGTTCGTCCCGGGCTACCGGGACGGCCAGGCTCCGTTCGGCATCTGGGAGGTCGCGAAACTGCTCGTCGCCCCGCAGTGGGCCAGCTCCTCCAACCCGGACTTCGACATCGGCTTCGTCGTCCTGGCCGCCCACGACGGGCGCAACATCGAGGACGTCCTGGGCGCCAACCGGCTCCACCTTGATGCGGGCTACCGCTACCTGGTGCGGGTCACCGGCTACCCGGACGGCGCACAGGCACCGATCGCCTGCATCAACTGGACCTCCCGGGAGGGCGCCAGCCAGCTGCGGTTCGAGTGCGGCGGGTATACCGGGGGGACCAGCGGCAGCCCGTGGGTCACCCGGTTCAACCCGCGGACCCGGAACGGCACCATCGTCGGGGTGATCGGCGGTTATCAGGAGGGCGGCAGCACGGCGGACATCTCCTACAGCCCCGTCCTGGGCGCCCAGGTGCAGCAGCTCTACCGGGAGGCGGAGGCGCTCAGGCCGTGACCGTGGCCGCGACCCTCGGTCCCCGGCCGTTGTGGCTGCCCCCGCAGCGGTCAGCGGCCCAGGATGCCGTCGAACCAGGCGGCCCACCGCCGAGCAGAACACCTCGTCCGCGTCCCGCGCCGCCGGGGCCGGCCCGGCCAGCGCCGCGGCCAGGTCCGGGTACCGGCCGCTGGCCGCCGCCATGACCAGCGCGGTCACCTGCGCGCCCGCCTGCTGCTCTGCGGTGAGGCCGGTGCGGGCGCGCTGCTCAGCCAGCGCCCCCTGCACCCCGCCGTAGGAGATGGCGAAGCCGTTGACCATGGCCAGCAGCTCCATCTTGGCCGTGGTGTCCAGCCCGGTGCCGCGGAGCAGGCGGAGGAAGTAGTCGATGTAGCGCAGCGCGCTGGGCCCGAACGTCGGCGGGGCGTACATGAGCCGGGGCAGCCACGGATGCCGCTCGGTGATGTCCCGGCCCTGCCGGGCCAGGTCGATGATGGCCTCCCGGGCGTCCGCTGGCCGGCCCGGCGGGTACCGGTACTCGCCGCCGACGTGGTCGATCATGAGCTGGACCAGGTGTTCCTTGGCCGGCACGTAGTTGTACAGCGACATCGTGCCCATGCCGAGGGCGGCCGCGACGCGCCGCATGGTGACCGCGTCCAGGCCCTCGGCGTCGGCCAGTGCCACCGCGGCCGCCGCGATGGCCGCCCGGCTGTGCCGGGCCTTCGGCCCCCGGCCGCCACGCTCCGGGATATCCCAGATCGACAGCGGCGGGACTGCTCCCGTCCCCGGTGGCTGCGCCGCGGCCATCACCTGACATCACCTCCCGGAACTCGCAGCCCGGAGCGCTCCCCCGTGCCGGGCGCTCCCGGCAGCGAGCTTAACCAGCGCCCGCACAGCGAGTATGCTGGCTAAAACAACGTACATCGTACGAAGAGGAAACAGCGATGACCACCACGGTGCCCGTGCCCTCGGTCCGTCCCGTCCCGGAGCGCCAGCTGCCCCGGATGGTCGCTTTGATGGCCCGGCAGTCCCGGCGCGGCCTGCCCCCGCCCCGGTGCGCGGTCAAGGTCGCCGCGGGGATCGAGGTGCCCGGTGCCGACGGCGTCCTGCTGCGCACTGACCACTACATCCCCCAGCTGGCTGGCCCGCTGCCTACGCTGCTGGTCAGGTCCCCGTACGGCCGGGGGGTCCCGTGGAACTTCCTGTACGGCGCCCTGTTCGCGGAGCAGGGGTTCCACGTCATCCTGCAGAGCTGCCGGGGCACCGCCGGCTCCAGCGGCCGGTTCGAGCCGTTCCGCCACGAGCAGGCCGACGGGCTGGCCACCGTGGCCTGGCTGCGGCAGCAGGACTGGTTCACCGGATCGCTGGCCACCATCGGGGCCAGTTACCTCGGCTACGTGCAGCTGGCCCTGGCCGCGGACCCGCCCCCGGAACTTCGCGCCATGATCGTGCAGAACTGCGTGACCGGTCCCTACCCGGTCATGTACCCCGGCGGTGCCTTCGCGCTGGAGAACATCCTCATCGCCACCGCCGCCATGGTGAACTTCGAGCGCGGGCTGGGGGCCGTGATCCGCGCCATGCTCCGCCTGCAGCGCCGGCTCGGCCGGGCGACCCGGTCACTCCCGCTGATCGACGTCTACCCGGCGGCCCTGGGCGGCCGGGTCGGCTACTTCGAGCAGTGGCTGGCCAACCCGGATCCCGGCAGCGGCTACTGGCGCGGTCTCGACGTCACGGCCGGCGGCCCGGTCCCGGCCGTGCCGGTCAGCCTGCTCACCGGCTGGTACGACATCTGCCTGGACGGCACCCTGGCCGGCTACGCCCGGCTGCGGGCGGGCGGCACCCCGGCCCGGCTCACCGTCGGGCCGTGGACGCACACGTCCGGGTTCAACGACGACATGCCCATCGTGGCGGGCGAGGCGCTCCGCTGGCTGCACGCGCACCTGGCCGAGAACCCAGGCGGCCTGACGGAACCACCCGTGCGGCTGCACGTCGGCGGCGCCGGCGAATGGCGGGACCTGGCGGACTGGCCGCCGCCCGGCATGATCCCCCAGCCCTGGTACGCCGCTCCCGGCGGAACCCTGAGCACCGACCCGCCCACCACGGCGGACACCGCCGGCTTCCGCTATGACCCCGCCGATCCCACCCCGTCGGCGGGCGGCCAGCTGCTCAGCACCAAGGCCGGCCCGGCCGACGACCGCCGCCTGGAGGCCCGCGCCGACGTGCTGGTCTTCACCAGCGCCCCGCTGGCCGCCGACCTGGAGGTGATCGGCCCGGTCAGCGCCCGGTTCCAGGTCCATGCCAGCCACCCGCACCTGGACCTGTTCGCCCGGCTGTGCGACGTGGACGAGCGGGGCCGGTCCCGCAGCGTGTGCGACGGCCTGCAACGGCACCAGCCCGGTGACGAGGAGGCCGGTGCCGAGTTCGTGCTCACCGTCGGGATGAGCGCCACCGCCTACCGGTTCCGGGCCGGGCACCGGATCAGGCTCACGGTGTCCGGCGGCGCCCACCCCCGGTTCGCCCGCAATACCGGCAGCGGCGAGCCGCCCGCCACCGCCACCCGACTGGTCCCCGCCGATGTCCGCATCCGCCTCGGCGGCGCCGACCCGGCGGTGCTGTCGCTGCCCGTCGTGCCGCCTGCGGCGTAACTGTCCCGGTCATTCCCCGGCCGTCACGCCTGCTACATTCACGCCTGCTACATTCACGCCCGCTATATTCGCCCGCCCCGCTGATATTCCGCCCAATAGCGCTCGGGGTGCGCTCCGCCGCTCCCGGGCATTAATGCCCGGGAGCTAAAGACCAACGACGCTGCTGAGCACTTGCCTTGTTGTCACGCTATGCTATTTTCCGACTCGGCTGAGTAATCAGAGCCGGTCATTTATCCAAAAGAGGCGTTCATGTCGGGGAAGCGCCAGGCGAGCCGGTACTACAGTCCCGGTTCGTAACGTGGTGCCTGAGTGATCATGGTGTGCGCGGCGTGCCGGGCTTGAGTGCTGGACGGCCACCTGGATGATCATGCTTTGTGCGAAGACAAGATCAGCAGGTGGCCGCTGCGGCCATCGTAGAAGATGGCCGCTGGCTGGGGAAACTGCACGATGAGCTGCATGGGCTGCTCGCGCCGGTGTTCGGCGGGGCCAGGTCGCGGCTGGCGGCATTTGCTTACATCGGGGCGTTGCTGGCCGAGCCGGGCGACCGCCGGTCGTGCTGGCAGCTCGCCGAAGCGGCGGGGCATGCGACGCCGCGGCGGATGCAGGCACTGCTGGCCGAGCACGCCTGGGACTGGAAATCGGCGCTGGGTGCCCTGCAGCGGTCTGTCCTGGCTCATCTGGGCGATCCGGGGGCGGTCCTGGTGATCGATGAGACCGCCGGGCTGAAGAAGGGACAGATGACGGTGGGGGTGGCCCGCCAGCACGCGGGGATCACCGGCCAGGTGGAGAACTGCCAGACCGCAGTGAACTGCGCGCATGTCACTGGCCGCGGGCATGCGCTGTTTGATTCAGCACCCAGGTCAAGTGGAACTTCGTGAACAATTGCTCGCCGGCGGCGTCCGTGGCCGGTTGCATCGGCTGACCAGCACGGCTCAGCAGCCTGGCCGGAACGGGGTGCCCGGCGTGGTGGACCAGCCGGTCACGTCCAGGCACTTCCCGTCGGCGTGGACGGTGCCGTCCGGCTCCTCGTCCACTGCTGCCCGTTGGTGCCGTTACAGGTCCAGATCTCGGCCTTGGTGCCGTCGGTGTTGTTGTCCCCGGGCAGGTCCAGGCACAGCCGGGCGGCCAGTGCCGGCAGGCCGGCGGCGCCCAGCGCTAAGGCGCCGCCGAGGGCCAGGACGAGGGATCGCGGGCGGGTGAGGTGGCGTCGGGACGGGGCCGCAAGGCGGCTCAGCAGCTGCCGGTGCCTTCCCAGGCGGCGACGGTGTCGTTGGCGGTGTAACTGCCGGCGGTGTTGAAGCCGAAGGTGTGGTTCGGGATGAACCCGCAGCTGGCCGACTCCTCGACGTTGTTCCAGGAGCCGAGGGTGAACTTGTACTGGAAGACGGCCACCGGGACGCCGGTGATAGTCAGTGACCAGGTGTCCGTGCCGGTCTTGATCATCGGGTAGTCGGTGGCGGTCCAGTCATCCCCGCTGGGGATGCCGGTGCCCAGCACGTCGTAGTTGCCGGACAGGTAGACGGTGTCCCCGCTGGGGGTGGTCGCGGGGACCGTCACGTTGATCACGGCGGTGGAGTTGCCGCAGGCGGCCGGGCCGCCCCAGTTGGCCACGGTGTCGTTTACCGTGCCGCCGTTCACGCCCATGCTGCGGTTGCCGGTGTCGGCGCAGGCCGCGTTCTGCTCCACGTTGTTCCAGGAGCCGCCCAGGTCGTACTTGTAGGACAGGGTGGTGTCCGCGGCGGCGGTGACGGTGGCGGTCCAGGTGTCGGCACCGGTCCGGGTCATCGGGATGCCGTTGGCCGCCCAGTCGGACTGGCCCAGGCCCAGTGCGGACAGGTTCCCGGCCAGGTAGACGGTGTCACCGGAGGCGTCGGTGTTCACCGGCACGGTCACGTTGACGGTCTCCTTGACCGACCCGCTGACCGGGCAGCTGCCCTGTTGCACGCACTGGGTCACCACCGAGGGCGTGTCGGTGTCCTTGCCCGCGGAGATGTCGATGGCCAGCCGCACGTACTGGGCCATCGCCCACATCAGCGGGGTGGAGGAGTTGTCCGGCTGGCCGAAGGTGAACCCGCCGGCGCCGGTGGACCCGCCCCACACCTGCTCCGGGATCTGGAAGCCGGCGTTGGCCGCGCCAGCCATGGTCGCCAGCTGGGACTGGGCGCCGCCGAGGTTGCCGTCGGCCACGTCGTACTCGCCGCGCTCCCCGGTCAGCACCGGCCACGGGTTGCCTGTCCCGGAGCCGGTGTAGTCGCCGCCGGAGGACGTCTCGCCGTAGCCGTCGAAGTTGTACCGGTGCCAGACCGGTCCCTCCGGCGTGGTCACCTCAAGCTGGGAATCCACCACCGACAGGGTGTGGGTGATGTCGGTCGCGGTGGCCGCCTTGATGCCCAGCCGGACCAGTTCGGTGAAGCTGGGGTCGACCACGGTGCGGTCGTCGTGGCTGCCGCCGCCGTTGGCGATGCCGATGGAGGCCCCGGAGTTGGGGTTGCCGTCCGGTGTGATCCGCAGGAAATAGCTGCCCCCGCCGTACGTGCCGGTCGTGGTGTAGGTGAGGCTGTCCACCTGGGACGCCCAGGACAGCGCGGTGGACTGGTAGGTCGCGGCCTGGCTGGTGGCGCCGTTGGCCTCGGCGATCGATGCGGCGCAGATCAGCCCGGCGATCTCCGCGGCCATGGTGGCCGGGGAGTAACCGCCGTTCTCCTCCCAGCGTTCCTGCGGTGTCGTCGGCCCGTTGGCCACCAGGTAGTTGGCCAGCGCCTCGACGTGCCCCCAGTCGGCCGAATTCGTCGCGCCCAGCTGCCAGGCCAGGATGATCGGGTCGGCCACCTCGTCCATCTGGAGGGAGCCGAACACGGTGGTGCCGTTCAGGAAGCTGTTCTGCTTGACCGCCCCGTTCGACTCCTCTTCGTAGCTGAAGATGTACTGCAGGGCGGCGTTCGCGTCCGTGGCATCCCCGGCTGCGAGCAGGGCGGAGGCCATCTCGTACTCGTCCCGGGTCCACACCACGTGGTACCCGTGATCGCCCGCGCTGTTCGCGCTGACGCTGGTGCCCCACGGGTCGTTGGGGGCGGCCACGAAGCCGCCTACGTAGGTCTTGTCCTCGTCCGCCTTGACCTCCATCAGCGACACGTCGTACTGCTCCAGCAGCTGGCTGCGGCCGGTCACCGAGGAGGGGGGCGCGTTCAGGCCGGCCATCCAGGAGTGCCAGCCAGACTGGAACGAGCTTTGCAACGAGGTGAACCCGGCCGCCAGCGACGCGGCCGCGTCCGAGACCGCCGCGGACTGGCTGGCGTCGAAGGCCAGCGCCAGGGTGAAGGTGGTCGACCCGCTCGCGGCCACCGGGACCTGAGCCACCTGGACGATGTGCCCGGCCGTGGCCGCCGAGGTGTACGTGCTGGTCAGCGCGTGACTGCTGGCCAGCTGCTGGCTGCCGTCACTGGAGCTGCCCGCGTACCCGCTGGTCGTCTGGCGCAGCCCGGCGGAGGAGGCCAGCGCGCTGGACACCGATCCGTTGCTGGCCACCAGGTCGCCGCTGGCGGAGTCGGTGCCGCCGGTGTTGCCCATGCCCTGGTTGTCCAGCTGCGGCAGGTAGTCGGCGTACAGCTGGAGCGGGCCGGAGCTGAGGTTGGTGAACGTGGTCTGGATCAGGATCACCGGGCGGGACGGGTCGGCGATGTAGGTCTTGGTGATCTTGAAGTCGCCGTTGCTGGCCGTGTTCACCTGCTGCCAGGTCAGCGAGGTCGGGTCGGTGAGCGAGATGGCGTGGCTGGTGTTCGCGGTCTCGGTCGCGGTGAACGTGGACCCGTCGGTGACGATGTACTGCAGGCCGAAGGTGTCCGGGGTGTCGGCCTGCGGGTAGAAGACGTTCTCCAGTTCGCCGTCGCCGAGGGTGTACCAGACCTTCGAGGCGGACCCCAGGGAGTCCGCGAACGCCTGCAGGTTCGAGGAGTTCCAGGTGGCGTTGGCGCCGGGGGCGCCCGGGGCGCTGCCGGCGGCGAGGGCCGGCGTGGCCGTGAGCGCGCCCGTCACGGCGAGCGCCGCCACCGCGGCCAGGGCCCTCGGCCGGGACAGCAACCGGCCGGGGCGCCGGGACCGGCCGGGCCGGGTGCGGACAGAGGCAGACATCACGTCCTCCCCTCGCGCCGCTGGCACCGGAACGGGCTGGCCGTCCGGGGGCGGCGGGATCATTGGTTGCCGCAAACATAGATTTGGCGGAAACCACCGGCCAGAACCTGGGCCTGAAATAATTTAGAAACAAAGTGTCAAAGTTTCCGTAACGCCCTTGTCGCTTGTCGCGGCCTCTTTGGTCATTGACCGGCCCCCGTGGGATTGGCGTGATGCTTCATTCCTCGGCTGGGGCCCGTCCCGCCGCCGCCCCTCAACCCCCATCCCCTCCCGCCCCACCAGCCCTCCTGCCCCGCCGGGATGGCTGGGGATGTGCTGTAGTTCTGTGTTCTCCCCGGGGGTCACAAGCCACCGCGCAGGCGGGGCCACCCCAGGGTGCGGCGGAGTGCGGTGAGTTCGGACCTCCCAGGAGGTCTCAAGCCACCGCGCAGGCGGGGCCACCCCAGGTTGCGGCGGAGTGCGGTGACTTCGGACCTCCCCGGGCAACGCCGCGTAGTTGTACTGCCGTCGGCGTCCGGCGGAACCAGGCTGGCCGCCCCTCGGGCCGGGCCCCGAGAGGTGTCCCAGCGCCCCCCCGGGCCCCCGGCCCGGACCGGGGGGCCCCGCGGGTGTCACAGCGGGGCGGGGGTTCTCGTCTGAGAGGGTGCCGGGCTCACCGTGGGCCGGGCAGCCTGAGAGGGAGGGAGCCGGTCAATGCGGATCTTCGTCGCCGGGGGAACCGGGGTGATCGGGCAGCACCTGCTGCCCCGGCTGGCCGCCGGGGGGCACCAGGTCACCGCGAGCACGCGGAGCCCGGCCCGGGCCGGGCAGTTGCGCGCGCTGGGCGCCGAGCCGGTGATCCTGGACGGCCTGGACGGGCCGGCCGTCGGGGAGGCGGTGGCCCGGGCCGAGCCGGAGGTCATCATCCACCAGATGACCGCCCTGGCCGGGGTGACCAGCCTCCGCCGTTTCGACCGCGAGTTCGCGGCCACCAACCGGCTGCGCACCGAGGGGACCGACCACCTGCTGGCCGCGGCCCGGGCGGCCGGGGTCCGCCGGTTCATCGCGCAGAGCTATGCGGGGTGGCCCGGCGACCGGGACGGCCGCCGGATCCAGTCCGAGGAGGATCCGCTCGACCCCAGGCCGCCCGCGGCGCAGCGCGAGAGCCTGGCGGCGATCCGGCACGTCGAGCAGGCGGTCCTGGCGGCCGCCCCGGTGGAGGGCCTGGTGCTCCGCTACGGGTCGCTGTACGGCTATGGCGCGAGCGGCGAGTTCTTCGGCCTGGTCCGCAGGCGCACTGTGCCGGTGCTCGGCGACGGGGCGGGCGTCTGGTCGTTCCTGCACGTCAGCGATGCGGCCAGCGCCACCGCCGCCGCGGTCCTCCGTGGCCAGCCCGGCGTCTACAACGTCGTGGATGATGAGCCCGCTACGGTAGCGGAGTGGCTGCCGTTCCTGGCCCGGGCCCTCGGCGCGAGACCGCCACGCCGGATGCCGGTGTGGCTGGGCCGGCTGGCCGCCGGTGAGGTGGGAGTGTCGGTGATGACCCAGATCCGGGGCTGCTCGAACGCGAAGGCCAAGCGGGAACTCGGCTGGCCGCCGGCCTGGCCGACCTGGCGGGAGGGCTTCACCCGCGGGCTGGCCAGCCCGGCCCGGGCGGATGTCTCCTGACCCGGCCGGCCCGGCTGGCCCTGGCGCTGACGGCCCGGCTGGCCCTGACCCGGCTGGCCCTGGCGCTGACGGCCCGGCCAGCGCGGCCGAGGCCTTCCCCCGGCTCCGGCCGCTGGTGTTCGCCATCGCCTACCGGATGCTGGGCAGCGTCAGCGCGGCGGAAGATGTCGTCCAGGAAGCGTTCCTCCGGTACCACCGGTCGGCGTGCCAGGACGGGGCCTCGATCAGGTCGGCCAAGGCGTACCTGTCCGCGGTGACCACCCGGCTGTGCATCGACGAGCTGCGCTCGGCCCGGGCCCGCCGTGAGTCCTACCCGGGCGCGTGGCTGCCGGAGCCGGTGCTCACCGGCGCGGCCGCCCGCACGGGCGGGGATTTCCCGGCCGGCCCGGCCCCGCCGCCCGATCCGGCCGAGGCGGCCGAGCAGGCCGACTCATTGTCCATGGCCTTCCTGCTGCTGCTGGAACAGCTGTCCCCGGTGGAGCGGGCCGTGTTCCTGCTGCACGATGTGTTCAGCTTCGGCTACGACGAGGTGGCCGGCATCGTCGGCAAGAGCGAGGCCAACTGCCGCCAGCTGGCGTCCCGGGCCCGGAAGCACATCGCCGAGGGCCGGCCACGGTTCGAGGCGTCCCGCGGCAAGCGGGAGGAACTGGCGGCCGGCTTCTTCCGGGCGGTGCGGGACGGGGACCTGGACGCCCTGGTCGGCATGCTCGCCGCGGACGCCGTGGTCTACGGCGACAGCGGCGGCCAGCAGCCCTCCTGGCCACGGCCCATCACCGGCCGCGACCGGGCCGCCCGCCTGCTGGCCGGCCTGGGAGCGATGATCCGCGACCTCGGCATCGAGGTCCGCCCCGCGGAGATCAACGGGCAGCCGGGCGGCCTGTGCCTCGATCCGGAAGGACGGATCGTCAGCATCTTCGTGCTGGATATCGCCGGCGGGCAGGTGCTGACCGTCCGCTCGGTCATCAACCGGGACAAACTGCGCCACCTCGGGCCGCTGGCCGACCTGGCCCGGCTGCGCGATCAGTGGCGGTCGAATCGCCAGCCTTGACCAGATCCGGCCTTCCGGCCGTGCCGGGCCGCTTATGCTCGTGAGGCGGAGTGCGGCCGGAGGCGAGCATGACCGAATTTGATGAAAAGATCCTCAAGCGCCTTGAGGACCTGGAGAACCAGGTCGCTGCGCTGGCTGAGGTACGGAACGAGGGCCGCCGGGCCGCCGACCTGTTCGCCATGGTTGACCGGGACGTGGCCGACCTGAACACCTCGTTCAGCGAGCAGCGGCAGCTACTTCAGGCGCTGCGCGACGAGCAGACCGGCCAGCGGCACACCCTGTCCGAGCAGAACCAGGCGCTGGACGGGATCATCGCCACCCTGCGGATGATCCACGACACCCAGCTCAAGCACGGCCGCCAGCTGGCCGAGCAGGGCCGGGTGCTGGCCCGGCTGGACCCGGGCTACTGATCAAGCTGGCCCGGACGGCCCGTTACCAGGGCGGGCGGCCCGTTACCAGGGCGGGCGGCCCGTCAGTCGGCGAAGATGGGCTCAGCGGGGCGCGGGTTGTCCGCCCTCCCCTTCGGCTCCTCCCAGTCTTCCTGGCGGCCGAGCGCGGTCTGGTCCAGGAATTAATAGGAGCTGGTCCGCGGCGTAGTCCGGATGCCCGGCGAGCCGCCTGAGGAATTCCGCGGAGTCGGCCGTCCCCAGCGCCCCGGACCGGAGCTGGCCGAAGACCGCCACGTACCGCCGTACCTCGTCGGCCGCATCGAGCACCAGGCTGCCGGTCAGGTACTCCAGGTACACGGCGGGCGGGTCCGCCGAATCGGTGAAATCCAGGATGGTGAACGGGGCGACGGCATGGACTCCGGCCGCGCTGCGCAGCGGCAGCACCTGCAGCGAGACGGTGGGTAGCGCGGCCAGTTCCCGCAGATGGCCCAGCTGAGCGCGCATCACTTCCGGGCCGCCGGCCCAGGTCCGCAGCGCGCTTTCACCGATCACCAGGGCTAGCCGGGCGGCATCGGGTCGGCTCAGCCGGGCTTGCCACTCCCATCGCAAAGCCACCTGGCGGTCGATGTCCCCAGCCCTGCCGGGCGGCCCCTTCGCGGCCCCGGAGGCGGCCGCCCCGGCCAGCTGAGCCCGCGCGTATTCCTCGGTCTGACCCAGCCCGGGCAGTGTTATCGGCGCGAATTGACGAACGCCCGCCGCCTCGGATTCCAGGCTCAGGTAGGACTCGAACCAGGGCGGGATGACCGGGCCGTAAGCCTGCCACCAGCCCTTGCGCCGGGCGTCACGGGCCAGTTGCACAAGGTGTTCAGCGCTGCCGCCGGTGACCCCGTATACCTCCAGCATTTCCCGCACGTCCCCGGGGCGCGCGCTGATCCGGCCGGTTTCGATCCGGCTGATCCGGGTGCCGGAGCAGTCCAGCCGCCGCCCGACGTCGTCGCAGGTTAAGCGGGCCTGTTCGCGCAGGCGGCGCAATTCGCTGCCGAGCCGCTTACGGCGGATGGGAGGGCTGGGCGCAGCCGCCATTGATCACCTCCGGCGCCGGCCAGTGGTGCCGGGCGCGATCGGCCAGGTAGGCTGGAACGTATGATACCGATAAGTATCTGGCCTACTTGTGGGCAATTGGGCCATGCTGGGGCAAAATACTTAAGCGTATTCTATGCGTGAGTATTGAAGGCCCGGCGCTACGCACCGGCTGCCCGACACCGGCGAGGTGATCCGCGAGATGCACCGGACCGGTACCGGGCCCTTTACCGCCCGACCCTACGGGGGGGCCGGTTCGTCGCAGCCACGCCAGGAGGGTTCCGGCTCTGGCCGGTGGGCGCCCCGGCCGACCGCTTATGCATCCCCTGCCAACGGCGCGGCCGCCTATGGGTCGCCCGCCTCCGGTTCCCCGGCCGCTGGCCAGGACACGCCGGACCCCGGCTACCCGCCGCGGCCGCCTGCCACGGGCAGCGGGCTCGATGCCCCGGCCACCCCGGCCCCCGGCTGGCCGCTCCGCTCGCAACTCGAACTGGGCCCGCTGCCCGGCGCGGTCCCCTGCGCCCGGCTGCACGCCAGGCTGGTGCTCTGGGAGTGGGGCCTGGCCAGCCTCGGCGACCCGGTGGAACTCATCGTCTCGGAACTGGCCACCAATGCGCTGCGCGCCTCGGCCGGCGGCCAGCCCAGCGGCCGGGGGTACCCGCCGGAGGGCAGGCCGCAGCCCATTGGCCTGCGGCTGGGCTCGGACCAGCACCAGGTGCTGGTGGAGGTGTGGGACGGCAGCCCGGCGCCGCCGGTGGCCGGCCTGGTCAGCGGCGATGGAGAGACCGGGCGCGGCCTTTTAATGGTGCAGGCGATGAGCCGGCAATGGGGTTATTACTTCCCGGCCGCGGGCGCGTTGAGCCCCACGGCGGTCAAGGTCGTCTGGGCTCTGGTCGGTCCCGAGGCCGCCGGCTGACCGGTGGCGGCGCGCGGTGGGTCAGCCGGCGGCCGGGGCCGGGCCGGTGCTGCCGCGGGGGGTCAGTTCCGGAGACAGCAGCACGACCTCGCTGGCCGCCCCGTCGCTGAGCCGCCTGACGAGCAGTTCCACGCTGCGGCGGCCTATCTCCTCGGCCGGGATCGCCACCGAGGTGAGGTGCGGTGAGGTCCGCTCGGCCATCTGGTCCGGGCAGATGGCGACGACCGACATGTCCTCGGGAACGGTCCGCCCGGCCGTGCGCAGCACGCTGAGCAACGGCGAGATGATGGCCTCGTTCTGCACGATGAGCCCCGTCGTGCCCGGGCGGTCCTCCAGGATCCGGGTGATCGCCCCGGCGGCGGCCTCATGGCTGCCCTCGCACGGCCGGTGGACCAGGCGGACACCGCGGCGGCCCGCGCGATCGGCCGCACCGTGCAGCGCCCGCTCGGCGAATCCGCTGCGCCGCTGGTACACCGCCGGGGCCTCGCCGAGGAACGCGACCTCGCGGTGCCCGAGCCCGGCCAGGTGATCGACGCACCGGGCGCCGGCCGCGGCGAAGTCGAGGTCGACGCAGGCCAGGCCCGCCGTCTCGGCCGGAACCCCGATGAGCACCGCATCGATGCCGACCTCGCGGAGCATGGGGAGCCGGTCATCGTCCATGCTCACGTCCATGAGGATGATGGCATCGGCACGGGCGCTGACCGCGACCCGGCGGATCCCGTCGGCGCCCTCGTCGTTGGTGAGCAGCAGCACGTCGTAGCCGAACCGGCGAGCCGTCGTGGTCACCGCGATGGCGATCTCCATCATGACCGGCACGTACAGGCCGCTGCGCAGCGGCACCACCAGGGCGATGATGTTCGACCGGTTGCTGGCCAGCGCGCGAGCCCCGGCGTGCGGGTGGTAGTCGAGGAGTTCGATGCTGCGCTCGACCCGGCGCCGGGTGGCCTCGGAGACCGAGCGCTTCCCGCTGAGCACGTAGGACACGGTGCTGGAGGCCACTCCCGCGTGACGGGCCACGTCCGCGAGCGTCGCCATGTGCCGTCCTCCCGGGCGACCAAATCGAAGCGCTTCGACTGGGCCCACCCCGCCGCTCCGATGTGAGCGATGTCCACAATAGCATTGCGGCACTTTCCCGCCGGCAGCTCTTTGCCCAGGTTGAACCGGGTTCACGGCTGCGGTCAGCGGTCTCGCGGACGCGGGCCGGACGCCGGGCGGGCGGGGGCAGGCCGGGCGGACGTGTGGCGAAGCGCTTCACATCCGCCGGAGCAGGATCCGTGTCGTGTTCCCGGCCCCGGCTTCCAGCCGCCAGAGCGGTGCGCCGCGCGCACGCCGCGCTGTGGCGGGCCGGGATCGCCTGTGACCTGGCCCGCCCACCGCGCCGGGGCGGGCCGCGCCTGGTACCTGTCCACCCGGCTGGAGGACACCGCGCTGGACCGGGTCATCGGCGAGGTGGCCGCCGCCGCCGGCCGGGCTCCCGTGCTGCCCGGCCTGCGGCCAGGGGTGGAGGCGGCAGGCGCGGCCGGGCAGTCCTGGCTGTTCGTGCTGAACCACACCGCGGCGCCCGCGAGCGTCGGCGCCCGCGGGCGTGAGCTGCTGTCCGGTGCGGCGGTGGCCGGCCGGCTGGAGGTCGCGCCCGGCGGGGCGGCCGTCGTCCGCGAGGAACCCGGCTGCCCCCCGGGCCGGGCTGGGCCGGCCTCAGTCGGTCTCGGCCAGCGCGGAACCGCCCGAACTGGCCGGCCAGGGCCGGGCGGGGCGGCTCGGGTACGCGGCGAGGGTGGGTACCGAGAAGGTCAGGAACTCCTCGATCGAGTCGGCCGCCACCGGGCTTTCGATGGCCAGGCGGCCGCCCGCCGCGTGCGCCGCGTCCCAGTGGTGCACCGCGGCTGTCCGTCGTCAGGGCCCGGTGCGGGAGATTCTCCGGCGTTAACGTTATCGCCGCCAGGCTATTCAGCGGGCGGGCCACTGCCGATCGGTTGTCGGGCCGGCCGTCGCGCCCGGGCCGCGAGCACGGCGTTCCAGCGGACCGCGCCGGCCAGGTCCCGGGCCCGCTCGGCGGCCCGGTAATCCGGCCGGGCCGCCGCGTCCGCGATGGCCCGGTCCAGATCGTGGTCGTTGCGCTCCAGCACGGTGTCGAAGTCCCGGCGCACCGGCTCCAGCAGGTCGTACCCGAAGGAGCGGTGCATCCGCGGGTACAGCGGCTTGAACAGCCGGGCCCGCTCGTGCAGCCCCGAGGAGTAGGACATCATGTCCTTCGGCCGGAGCCTGATGTAGTCCGGCAGCACGTCCGCGAAGGCATGCCGGAGGATCCATTTCTCCTGGCCGTCCCGGAGCTTGACCGACCGCGGCAGCCGCATCGCCAGCTCGACCAGGGCCAGGTCCAGGAACGGGACGCGCAGTTCGACACCGTGGCCCATGCTGGCCCGGTCCAGCCGCTGCAGCTCGGTCCGGCACAGGTTCCGGATCTTGTGCAGGAACAGGCGGCGGGCGTGTTCCTCGCTGGCCTGGAAGTACATCGGGTACCCGCCGAACAGCTCGTCGGACCCGTCCCCGGACAGCACCACCTTGATGCCCATCTGGTGGATCCGCCGGAACAGCGGCACCGACACCACCTCGTTGATGATGTCGCCGTACTCGGTGAGCTCGCCCAGCCGGATGGCCTCCCGGATGTCGGCCCGCCGGATGTCACCCGGGCGGACCTCGATGACTTCGTGCGGGACCCCGAGGTCGGCGGTGAGCCGCCGGGAGTAGGCCAGGTCCTGGCTGCCCGGCGCCCCGATCGTGATCGCGACGCAGTCCGGGTGCATCTCCCGGACGTGCAGCAGGGTCAGCGCGCTGTCCAGGCCGCCGGACAGGATGACCCCGACGGTCAGGTCGGTGTCCACCCGCACCCGGATGCTGTCCTCCAGGGCGGCCCGGACCAGCTTGGCCGCCTCCTCCGGGTCGGTGATCAGCGGCTGGCCCTCACCAAGCCGGAGCAGGTCCACGTAGGGGCGCAGCTCCGGGCGGCAGGCCGGCCCGTAGAGCGGCTCGGCCCAGCCATGGTGGCCCGGGGCCACGTCGCTGACCGGGGCGCCGATCGCGGTCAGCGCCTTGACCTCGGACGCGACGTGCAGGCAGCCGCGCGCGGAGGACCAGTAGAGCGGCTTCACCCCGAGCGGGTCCCGGGCCAGGTACACCCGGCCCGCCGCGGTGTCGGTGATGGCGAAGGCGAACTCCCCGCGCAGTCGGCGCACCGCCCCGGGACCCCACTCGCGGAACGCCTCGAGGACCACCTCGGTGTCGCTGTCGGTACGTAGCTGATGACCGAGGGAGGTGAGGTCGGCCTGCAGTGCCCGGTAGTTGAAGACCTCGCCGTTGTAGCAGAGCACCCAGCGGCCGTCCGGCGACGTCCACGGCTGCACGGCGTTCTCCCGGTCCACGATGCGCAGCCGCTGGGTCCCGGCCAGCAGCCGCTCGGTGAGCCGGACCTCCTCCACCTCGCCGCGCGGCGCCAGTGACCCGAGCATCCGGCGGAACGTGGCCCGGTCCGGTTCGGCGCCGAGGATGAGGGCGATGCCGCACATGCCGCTCAGTCCCCGTCTTCCCGTGGCCGCTGGTCATCTGATCCAGGAGCGCGCAGCGCCGCGGCCGCGGCCGGGCTCAGGCAGACGTGCCAGGCCTGTCCCTCGTCGATGACGTTGACCTGCCCGGCCCGCTGCCGGTCCAGCAGCAGGCTCACCAGCGGCCCGTACGCGCCGAACCGGCGGAACCAGGTCGTCTCGATGTCCATGGCGTAGCCGACGCAGTGCGCGCTCGGCAGGGTCGCCGTGTAACCCAGGGCGCGGAGGCGGCGCTGGTGCTCGATGCTCCGGGCCAGGCTGGTGACCCACAGCGGTGGCGTGCCCGGGCTGGCCGCCGCCGCGAACTCGGCCGCCACCTGGTTCAGCAGGGCGACCGCCTCCGGGCGGGCCCGGGCGAACCGCAGGCCCGCCGTCCGCGGCGTGGCGTCCGGGCGCAGCCGCCGGTCCGCCGCCCGGGCCACCCGGGCCACCAGCGTCGCCGGCTGCCGCCGGTAGCAGAAGCGGAGGGCGCCCGCCCGCCGCAATGGCTCCAGATCAGCCAGTTCGGGCGAGCTGATCAGGTCGGCATCGGTCACGTAGGCCTGGGTCCGGCCCCACCACATGATGTCGATCAGCGCGAAAAGGTGGATCCGGATATGCGCGGCCAGATCGGCCGCCGCGCTGCAGGCACAGGGCCGGTACTGGCGCACCTCGCAGAGCAGCCGCTCAGTCGCGGCGACGCTGCCGCCGGGTGTCGCCGACAGTACCGCGGCCAGCTCGGCACCGGCCAGCCGCTCGGTGAGGACCCTTTCCGCCTTCTCCAGGTCACCGCGGCCGGTGTAGCCGGCGATCTCGAGCAGCAGGTCGCTGACGGCTTCCCGGTATCCGGGCAGGTCGGGCCCGCTGTCCGGCACCGGCTCGTGATCGTTCGCATCCATATGGCATCCGCATTGGTCCCGGCTCCTGCCCGGCCCGGCCCGGGGCCGCCAGGGGCATCAGCAGAGCCGCCGCGCGGGCGCGTGGCAGCTGTGGTACGGAGAGTAACATGTCGAAAACAATTAGTTACGATAATCCCGCCGGGGTGATGACCGCCACAGCCGGCCGCCTTGCCAGAATGAACCGGGTGCTAATACCTGCGAATGAAGCAGACGTGGCTGACGCGAACGATGGGGAACAGCAAGATCATCGAGGAGTTCCGCCGCCCGGGCGGCAAGGTCGGCGGCCAGTTCGAGGGCGCGCCGCTGCTCCTGCTGCCCACCGTGGGGGCCAAGTCCGGCCAGGAACGGGTCAACCCGATGATGTACCGGCAGGTCGGGGACAGCGTGGCCGTGTTCGCGTCCCAGGCCGGGGCCCGACCAACCCGGACTGGTACCACAACCTGGTTTGCGAACCCCCGGGTCAGAGCGAGGTCCGCCGGAGGCGGGTCTCGCTCTGACCCGGTGATCCCGGCGGGTTCCGGGGGTCGTCCCCCGGGGCTAGCAGGGCGTCACCACCAGCACCGGGATGGGGCGGCTGGTCCGGGCCTGATACTGGTCGTAGCGGCCGTGATTGGCCTCGTTGACCAGCCGCCACAGCCGCGGGAATCCCGGGTCACCCGGGGGCACCACCCGGGCCGTGCCCAGCATGCGCAGCGGGCCGCCTGAAGCTGTACCTCCGGGCTGGCCTGCGCGTTGAACAGCCAGCCCGGAGGCCGGTCGGAGCCGTTGTTGGACGCCACGAACAGGTAGTCGGCGCCGTCCCGGGCGTAGGCCAGCGGCACGGTGCGGGCCTGGCCCGTCTTCCGCCCGGTCGTCCGCAGCAGCGCGATCTGCACGCGGCCCGGCAGCCGGCTGCCGACCCGGCCGCCGGTCCACTCGTACAGCCACCGGTGCACGGTCAGTGGGTTCATAGGCCCCAGTCTGGCCGGCCGGCGCCTGGCCTGGGCGGATCTGGCGGCCGCGCCGCGGTGGCCGCCGGGTGCCGGTTTGGCCTTGCGAATTGCGTTAGTTGAACGGCCTCAGTACGGAGTGAGGTCGATGACGACATGACGCAAACCGAGACCAGCGGTCGAAACGTACTCGATGAACTCGACCAGCGCGTACCCACCAGGTTCTACTGGCAGCTGACCCTGCTCGCCTGCCTGGGCGGCTTCCTCTTCGGCTACGACACCTCGAACATCGGTGCCGCGCTGAACTTCGTGCCCTACCACCTGAGCGGCTTCTGGACCGGCTACCTGGTAGCCGGAGCCTCGCTCGGCGCGGCGGCCGGCGCCATCTGTGCCGGGCCCATCGCCGACCGGTTCGGCCGCAAGGCCCTGCTCATCACCGACGCGCTGATCTACTCGGTCGGCGCGATCCTGTCCGCGGTCACCCCGAACGCGGCCGTGCTGCTCATCGCGCGGACCCTGATCGGGCTGGCCATCGGGGCCGACTCGGCCATCGCCACCGCCTACATCGCCGAGTACGCCCCGCGGGGGCGGCGTGGCGCGCTCAGCATGCTGCAGCAGTGGATGATCACCGTCGGCATCCTGATCTCCTACATCGTCGCGCTCATCATCCTCAAGCTGGCGCCGGGCAGCGCGGGCACCGTGGACTGGCGGCTCATCCTCGGCATCGGCGCCGTGCCCGCGCTGATCGGGCTGGCCCTGCGGACCAAGATGCCGGAGTCGCCCCGGTGGCTGATGCGGCACGGCAACTACGAGGGCGTCCAGGCCGCGCTGGGCAGCTTCGGGACCGAGGTCTCGCTGCAGGACGTGGAGTACACCGCCCGCCAGCTGGAATCCGACGACCGGCGCGCGCAGCGGCGCACCAAGTGGACCGCGGGGGTCCGGCGGGCGCTGTTCGTGGTCTGCATGTTCTTCATCTTCCAGCAGATCACCGGGATCAACATCCCGCTGTACTACGGCCCGCACCTGCTCGGCCCGCTGTTCCAGGGCAGTAACTCGCTGGTGGACAAGACCATCTCCGGGGTCGAGGTCACCGCGATGCTGACCGTGGTCAACGTGGCCGCCACCTACCTCGCGTTCCGCTGGATCGACCGGATCGGCCGCCGCAAGCTGGCCATCGGCGGGTACATCGGCATGGCGCTGTTCGCCCTGCTGGCCGCGGCCGGCCTGACCTACTTCACCGGGACCGCGCGGATCGTGGTGGTCATGATCGGCCTGGCCGCGTTCATCGCCTCGTTCGCAGTCGGCGTGGGCGGCACCGGCTGGCTGCTCCAGGGTGAGGTGTTCCCCACCGAGGTCCGCGGCCGGGCCGCGTCCACCGGCGCCACCGTGGACTGGCTGGCCAACTTCGCGCTGGTCGAGGTGTTCCCGGTGTGGCAGTCGGGGATCGGCCTCGGCTGGGTGCTGGTCTGCTTCGCCGCGCTGTGCGTGATCGCCATTGGGTTCGTGTACCGGTTCGTGCCGGAGACCAAGGGGCACTCCGTCGAGGAGATCACCCAGATCTTCGAGCAGGAGGCGCGGACCGGGGAGACGGCCGCGGCCACGACATAAGCCGGCCCGGACCCCGGCCACCGGCTGAGCCGGCCGCGGCTGCGCCCGGTCATGACCCCGCCTCCCTTCTAGGATGCGGGGTCATGACCGGACGCTGGGACTTCTGGATCGACCGTGGCGGCACCTTCACCGATGTGGTCGCGCGCCGGCCGGATGGCACCCTGGCCATCCGCAAGCTGCTCTCGGAGGATCCGGGCCGCTACCAGGACGCGGTGCTGGCCGGCATCCGCGGGTTGCTCGGGGTACCGGATGGGCAGCCCATTCCGGCCGCGCAGATCGGCTCGGTCCGGCTCGGCACCACGGTGGCCACCAACGCGCTGCTCGAGCGCCGGGGGGAGCCCACGGCCCTGGTCATCACCCGTGGCTTCCGCGACGCGCTGCGGATCGGCTACCAGAACCGGCCGCGTATCTTCGCCCGCGAGATCATCCTCCCCGAACTGCTGTACAGCCGGGTGATCGAGGCGACCGAGCGGATCAGCGCGCATGGCGAGGTGATCGTGCCCCTCGACGAGGAAGCGGTCGCGGCGGACCTGCGGGCCGCCTACGCCGACGGGCTGCGGGCGGTGGCCGTGGTCTGCATGCACGGTTACCGCCACCCCGAGCACGAGTCCCGGATCGGCCAGATCGCCCGGGACGCCGGGTTCACCCAGGTGTCGGAGTCGCACGCGACCAGCCCGCTGATGAAGCTGGTATCCCGGGGGGACACGACGGTCGTGGACGCCTACCTGTCGCCGATCCTGGCCCGCTACGTTGACCAGGTGGCCAGTGAGCTGGGCGGGACCCGGGTGCTGTTCATGCAGTCCAACGGCGGGCTGGCCGACGCGCACCGCTTCCGCGGCAAGGACTCCATCCTGTCCGGCCCGGCCGGCGGCATCGTCGGCATGGCGCGCACCTCCGCCGCGGCTGGCTTCGGTGCCGTCATCGGCTTCGACATGGGCGGCACCTCGACCGACGTGTCGCACTACGCCGGGGAGTTCGAGCGGCAGTATGAGACCGAGGTGGCCGGGGTCCGGATGCGCGCGCCGATGCTGAGCATCCACACCGTCGCGGCCGGCGGCGGCTCGGTCCTGCACTTCGACGGCAGCCGGTACCGGGTCGGCCCGGACTCGGCGGGGGCGGACCCCGGACCCGCGTGCTACCGCCGCGGCGGCCCGCTCACCGTGACCGACGCCAACGTGGCACTCGGCCGCATCCAGCCGGCCTGGTTCCCCCGGGTCTTCGGCTCCCAGGGCGACGAGCCGCTGGACGCGGATCTCGCGGTGCGCCGGTTCGCGGACCTGGCCCGGCGGATCACCGCGGACACCGGCGATCAGCGCAGCGGCGCGGAAGTGGCAGCCGGGTTCCTCGACATCGCCGTGGCCAACATGGCGAACGCGATCAAGAAGATCTCGGTCCAGCGCGGCTACGACATCACCCGGTACGTACTCGCCACGTTCGGCGGCGCGGGCGGGCAGCACGCCTGCGCGGTCGCCGACGCCCTCGGCATGACCTCCGTGCTGATCCACCCACTGGCCGGGGTGCTGTCCGCGTACGGCATGGGCCTGGCCGACGTGACCCTGATGCGCGAGGCCGCCGTGGAGGAGGAACTGTCCGGGGGCCTGCTCGGCCGCCTGGACCGGGTAGCGGGGGATCTGGAAGCCGCGGGCCGGGCCGAGCTGGCCGCCGAGGGCGTCCCCGGTGGTGTGGTGCCCGGTGGCGTGGTCCACTGCGTGCGCCGGGCCCAGCTGCGCTACCAGGGCACCGACACCGCGCTGCCCGTCCCGCTCGGTGCGGAGCAGGCCATGCTGGCGGCCTTCGAGGCGGCCTACCGGCAGCGCTTCTCGTTCCTGATGCGGGACAAGCCGATCGTCGTCGAGTCGGTCTCCGTCGAGCTGACCGGTGGAGCGGGAGTGGCCCCGGACGGTTCCGTTGAGCCGCAAGAGACGCCCGTCGCGGCGCCTGCACCCGGCCGGCCGCGTCCGCATGTTCACCGGGCGCCGCTGGGCCGAGGTGGACCTGTGGCCCCGCGCCGCGCTGCGGCCCGGCCGGGTGCTGGCCGGCCCCGCCCTCATCACCGAGGACTTCGCCACCACCGTGGTGGAGCCCGGCTGGCAGGCCGCGGTGACCGGCCGGGGGGACCTGCTGCTGACCCGGCCCGGCGGGCGCCCGGTCCAGGCCGCCGCCGGCCAGGGGGACAGCAGGGCGCCGATCCGGTCATGCTGGAGATCTTCAACAACCTGTTCATGTCGGTGGCCGAGCAGATGGGCGTCCGGCTGCAGAGCACCGCGCACTCGGTCAATATCAAGGAGCGCCTCGACTTCTCCTGCGCGATCTTCGACGCGGCGGGGCAGCTGATCGCCAACGCCCCGCACATGCCGGTGCACCTGGGCTCCATGGGCGAGAGCATCAAGATGACCATCAGCCGTAACCCCGGGACCATGAAGCCGGGGGACGTCTTCATGCTCAACGACCCCTACCATGGCGGCACGCACCTGCCCGACATCACCGTGGTCACCCCGGTCTTCGGCGATGACGGCCGGGACATCCTGTTCTTCGTGGCGTCCCGCGGGCATCACGCCGAGATCGGCGGCATCACGCCCGGCTCCATGCCCGCCTTCAGCACCCGCGTCGATGAGGAAGGCGTGCTCATCGACAACTGGCGGCTGGTGCAGGGGGGCGGGATGCGCGAGGCCGCCACCACGGAGCTGCTCACCTCGGCGGAGTTCCCGTCCCGGGCCCCGGCCGCCAACCTCGCCGACCTGCGGGCCCAGATCGCCGCGAACGAGAAAGGCGCCGCCGAGCTGCGCCAGCTGGTCAGCCAGTTCGGCCTGGACGTGGTGACCGCGTACATGGGCCACGTCCAGGACAACGCGGAAGAGGCGGTGCGCCGGGTCATCGCCCGGCTGCGCGACGGTGAGTACGCCTATGAACTGGACAACGGGGCCGTGATCAAGGTGGCTGTGCGGGTGAACCAGCGGGCCAGGACCGCGGAGATCGACTTCACCGGCACCTCGCCGCAGCTGCCGGGGAACTTCAACGCGCCCTCGTCGGTCGCCATGGCCGCGGTCCTGTACGTGCTGCGCACCCTGGTGGACGACGAGATCCCGCTGAACGCCGGCTGCCTCAAGCCGGTCCGGGTCATCATCCCGCCCGGCAGCCTGCTCGCCCCGGCCTACCCGGCGGCGGTGGCGGCCGGCAACGTGGAGACCTCCCAGGCGGTCACCGGGGCGCTGTACGCCGCGCTGGGGGTCATGGCCGAGGGATCCGGCACCATGAACAACGTCACGTTCGGCCGCGAGGAGTACCAGTACTACGAGACCGTGGCGAGCGGCTCCGGCGCCGGGGACGGGTTCCCGGGCACCTCGGCGGTCCAGACGCACATGACCAACTCCCGGCTCACCGACCCCGAGGTGCTGGAGTGGCGCTACCCGGTCCGGCTGGAGTCGTTCGAGATCCGCCGGGGCAGCGGCGGCGCGGGCCGGTGGCGCGGCGGTGACGGCGCCCGGCGTCGGCTGCGCTTCGGCGAGCCGATGACGGTGAGCATCCTGAGCAGCCACCGCCGGGTCCCGCCGTACGGGATGGCCGGCGGCCACCCCGGCGACCTGGGCCGCCAGTGGGTCGAGCACCCCGACGGCCGGGTGACCGCACTGGCCGGCTGCGACAGCGTCCAGGTCACCGGGGGCGACGTCTTCGTCCTGGAAACCCCCGGCGGCGGTGGCTACGGCCCGGCGGAGGGTTAGACGGAGGCGGCGGGCGCGGGGCCGGCGGTCGCCTGGGGCTCGGCGTCGCGGCCGGGGGCGCGCAGCTGGCGCAGGGCGGGCGTCCAGCGGGCCAGCTCGTCGAGCATGGCGGTGGCCGCGGTCTGCATGATGTCGCTCGGCTGGAGCTTGCCGTCCGGGCCGAGGAACTGCTGGACGAAGGGGATGTTCACCGAGTCGAACACCGGGACCATCTTGAGCGTGGTCATCACCTGCTTGAGCATCTGCACCGCCCGGGTGCCCGCGGCGACGCCGCCGTAGCTGGCGAACCCGACCGCCTTGTGCTGCCATTCGGTGTGCAGGTAGTCGATGGCGTTCTTGGTGGCCGCGTTGAACCCGTAGTTGTACTCGGGGACGACGAAGATGAACGCGTCGCCCCGGCTGATGGTGGCGCTCCAGTCCCTGGTGTGCTGGTGCTCGTACTGGCCGAACCTGGGGTGCCGGGGCTCGTTGAACATCGGCAGGTTGACCTCGGCCAGGTTGACCAGCTCGACGTCGAAGAAGCCGTGCGCCCGAGCCCGGGCGGTGATCCAGTCTGCGACCGCCGGGCCGACCCGACCGGGCCGGGTGCTGCCGATGATGACCTGCAACAGGGGCTTGCTCACGGATACGACTCCTGGCTGCGACGCGGGATGGGCCGGGGCAGCTGGCCCCGGCAGGGCTAAGCGTCACGTTGGGCCGGGTATTCCGCGAGAGTATCGTCGCATGACGCAGCCCCGGCCCGGCAGCGGGCCCGACAGCTCCGCGGCCCAGTGGCGCGCGGTCAGGCAGGCGCTCAACGAGAACCGGCAGGCGCTGACCGCCACCGCGGCCGGGCTGCACGGGGATGTGCCGAGGGTGGCCGGGACTGGCCTGCTGTGCTGGCCGGCCTGGCTGCCCGCGGAGCCGCTGGACCTGGCCAGGCTGCCGCTCAGCTGGTCCGGCGAGCCGCCGCCGCCCGCCGTGGACGGCACCCTCCCGGCCCTGGCCCATGTGCTGCCCCAGCAGGCCTCCGGGCCGCCCTATCCGGCCTATGCCGACGCGATCGAGGCCCTGGACCGGCCGGCCCTGTTCGAGAACCGGGCCTGTTACCGGCTGCTGTCCGCCGCCAGTGCGGCCGGGCCCGGGCTGTGCTTCACCGCCGCCCGGTACTTCGACGCGGTGAACCTGGGGCATGCCGTGGCCCATGAGCTGGCCGCGGCCTGGCTGGCGGGCGCGGATGGCCTCACCCTGGCCAGACTGCCGTTGCGCGCCGCGGTCGGTGACCCCTGCGATCTGCGCCGCCGGCCCGCGATCACCGCGGTGACCACGCTCACCCTGCGCCGGGCCCCGGGCGGCGCGGCGTCCTTCTTGCTGCACTGGCGGGACCCGGCCGCGGTGAACCACGCCGGCGGGCTCTACCAGGTCATGCCCGCAGGCATCTTCCAGCCGGTCACCGACACCCCGGCGGCGCTGCGCAGCGACCTGAGCCTGTGGCGCTGCATGGCGCGGGAGTTCAGCGAGGAACTCCTGGGCGGGTCCGAGGAGTACCCGACGACCCGGGACGGGGTGCTCGACTATGCGCAGTGGCCGTTCTACCGCCAGCTGACCGAGGCCCGTGATTCGGGCGGGCTCCGGGTCAGCTACCTGGGCCTGGGCGTGGACCCGCTGACGCTGGCCACCGACATCCTCACCGTCGCCGTGTTCGATGCCGCCGTGTTCGACCGCCTGTTCTCCGGGCTGGTCCCGCGGAATGCCGAAGGCCGGCTGGTCACCGAGCATGGGTCGGCCGCGATCCCGTTCACCGCCGCGACCATCGGCCGGCTCAGCGAGGGCACCGGGCCGGTGCAGGCGGCCGGGTCCGCGCTGCTCCGGCTGGCCTGGCAGCACCGCCGGGCGCTGCTCGGCTGAGGAGGCCGAACGTCCCGATTCCGTGGGGCCTGTGGCCGCTGCCCGGCTGCCGTCCCGGCGCGAAGCTGGAAACGGTGGGGCACGCCAGGAACGGGAGGAACACGATGAACGCAACTGGGTACCCGCGCCGAGTGGTGGTCGGCGTGGACGGCTCGCCGAATTCGGTCGCCGCGCTGCACCGGGCCGTCGCCGAGGCGCAGCGCGGCGGGTCTGTCCTGGAGGTCGTGCTGGTCATCCCGGGCTGCCCGGACCCGGACGCCTACGCGGCCGCCCTGACCAAGCTGTCGGACATCCTGACCCTGGAATACCCGGATGGCCTCGAGGTGCCGATCCGGGAAAAGGTCGAGCACGGTGACCCGGCCGGCACGCTGGTGGAGCTGGCCGACGGCGCGGCCCTGCTGGTCATTGGCGCCCGGTCGCGTTCGGAGGCCGGCAACCCGCTCGGCGGCGAGGTGGTGCCGGCCTGCATGAACCGCGCGCCGTGCCCGCTGGCCGTCTGCGCCGACCACTCCCAGCACGCCGGGGTGTGATCCCGCACCCCGGCGTCCGCGTCCTCCTTTTATCCGGACCAGGGCCCAGTGCCCTCGTTGGCGCTGCGCAGCGCGCTGACGTAGCCGGCCCGCTCGGAGCCGGGCCGCGCGCCGACCGCGAGCTTCCCGCGCACCGCGGCCACGTCCTCGAATCCCTTGCGGTGCAGCCACGAGTCCAGCTCGTCGAGCAGCGTCCCCACATACCCGGGGCCGTTCCGCAGCAGCGCGGAGGTAGTCATCACCACGTCCGCGCCGGCCAGCAGGTAGGCCACCACGTCGGTGGCGTCGGTCACGCCGGTGCTGCCCGCCAGCGAGGCGTGCACCTGCCCGGCCAGCCGGGCGATCCAGGCTCGCGGCAGCCTGCCCTCGTCCCGGGCGGAAAGCCCGAATCCGCGGGTCACGCTGAGCGTCTCCGGATCGATGTCCGGCTGCAGGAAGCGGTTGAACAGCACCAGGCCGTCCGCGCCCACCCGGTCCAGCCGCAGGGCCATTTCCCCCGGGGAGCTGAAGTACGGGCTGAGCTTGACCACGACCGGGATCTGCACGACGGCCTTGACCGTGGTGAGGATCTCGACCAGCCGCTGCTCCACGTCCCGGCCGGGCACCAGCGGGTCACCCGGCAGGTGGTAGACGTTGAGCTCGATCGCCGCCGCGCCGGCGTCCTGGAGCGCGCTCGCGTAGTCGGTCCAGCCTCCCGTGGTGATGCCATTGAGGCTGGCGATGACCGGGACGTCGACGGCGGCGACTGCCCGCTGGATCAGGCTGAGGTAGCGACGCGGGCCCGGCTCGGCCTCGGCGGCGGCCGGGAAGTAGGACAGCGACTCCGGGAAGCTGTCCGTCCCGGCATCGGCCAGGGCGGCGTCCAGCCCGGCCTCCCGCCGCAGCTCCTCCTCGAACAGCGAGGGCAGCACCACGGCGGCCACGCCCGCATCGGCCAGGGCGCGCACCCCGTCCGGGTTGCCCGCCAGCGGCGACGCCGAGGCCACCAGCGGGTTGCGCAGCCTCAGTCCCAGATACTGGGTGCGCAGGTTCATCAGCTGCCTCCCGGTGTGCTCGCCAGCCGCCCAGTGGAACCTGGCCCGTCCGGGGTGGCTGGCCCGTCCGGGGCGCCCTGCGGCTCGGACGGGCCAGCGTTGGCCGGGAACCGGGACGGGCCGCGGGTGGCCATCTCCTCATAGGTCGCCCAGCGCTGTGCCACCTCATGCTCGGCCAGCCCGTGCAGCCGCTCGGCCTCGGCCGGGTTGGTGTTGCGCAGGATCCGGTACCGCAGCTCCCGGTCGGTGTACTCGGACAGCGGGATCCGCGGCCGGGGCGAGTCCAGCAGGAACGGGTTGCGGCCGTCCGCGCGGGCCTCCGGGTCGTACCGGATCAGCGGCCAGTAGCCGCTGGCCACCGCGCGGTACTGCTGGCCCATCCCGTCCCGCATCTCGATGCCGTGCGCGATGCAGTGGCTGTAGGCGATGATCAGCGACGGGCCCTCGTAGGCCTCCGCCTCGCGCATCGCGCGCAGCGTCTGCTGCGGGTCGGCGCCCATGGCCACCCGGGCCACGTACACGTTGCCGTACGCGATGGCCTGCATGGCCAGGTCCTTCTTGGGCACGGTCTTGCCCGCCGCGGCGAACTTGGCCACCGCGCCGAGCGGAGTGGCCTTCGAGGACTGGCCGCCGGTGTTGGAGTACACCTCGGTGTCCAGTACCAGCACGTTCACGTCCCGGCCGGAGGCCAGCACGTGGTCCAGGCCGCCGGAGCCGATGTCGTAGGCCCAGCCGTCCCCGCCGACCAGCCAGACGCTGCGCCGGACCAGGTGGTCCAGGACGCTGCGCAGGTCTGCGACGGCCGGGTCGCCCGGCGCCGCCGCCTCCATCTCGGCCAGCCGCCCCTGCAGCGCCTCGATCCGGTCCCGCTGCGCGGCGAACTCCGACTCGCGGCGCTGCGACGCGGCCAGCAGCCCGGTCACCAGGTCCGGTCCGATCTGCTCGCGCAGCTGCTCCAGCCGGCTGCGCGCCAGCCGCAGGTGCAGGTCGGCGGTGAGCCGGTAGCCCAGGCCGAACTCGGCGTTGTCCTCGAACAGTGAGTTCGACCAGGCCGGGCCGCGGCCGGCCGCGTCGGTCGCCCACGGGGTGGTGGGCAGGTTGCCGCCGTAGATCGACGAGCAGCCGGTCGCGTTGGCGATCATCAGCCGGTCCCCGAACAGCTGGGACAGCAGCTTGAGGTACGGCGTCTCGCCGCAGCCCGCGCAGGCCCCGGAGAACTCGAACAGCGGCTGCAGGAACTGGGTGCCGCGCACCGTGCCGAAATCGACCCGGCTCCGGTCGGCGGTCGGCAGCGACTCGAAGAACGTGATGTTCTCCCGGCCGCTGTCCACCAGCGGCTCGCGGGGCGCCAGGTTGATGGCCCGCTTCCCGGGCTCGCTGGGCGAGCTGACCGGGCAGGCTTCGACGCACAACGCACACCCGGTGCAATCCTCCAGGTACACCTGGAGCGAGTACCGGGTGTCGGGCAGGCCGCGGGCGTCCAGCGGCATCGACGCGAACCCGTCCGGGGCTTTCGCCAGTTCGGCCTGGTCGTAGAACTTGGACCGGATCACGCTGTGCGGGCAGACGAAGCTGCAGTTGCCGCACTGGATGCACAGGTCCGGGTCCCACTCCGCGACCAGCTCGGAGACGTTGCGCTTCTCGTACTGGGTGGTGCCGCTCGGGTAGCTGCCGTCCACCGGCAGCGCGCTCACCGGCAGGTCGTCGCCGCGCCCGGCCATCATCTCGGCGGTGACCCGGCGGACAAACTCGGGTGCGTCCGGCGGGACCAGGTCGGGCAGGCCCCGGCTGGCGGTCGCTGTGGCCGGGATGGTGACCTCGTGCAGCGCGACCAGCGTCTGGTCCACCGCGGCGTTGTTCCGCGCCACGACCTCCGCACCGCGGCGGCCGTAGGTCTTGGCGATCGACGTCTTGATCGCCGTGATGGCCTGCTCCCGGGGCAGCACCCCGGAGATGGCGAAGAAGCAGGTCTGCAGCACCGTGTTGGTCCGGCCGGGCAGCCCCGCCGCCTGGGCCACCGCGTCGGCGTCGATGACGTAGAGGGTGATCTCCTTGTCCAGGATCTGCTCCTGCACCGGCCGGGACAGGGCTTCCCACGCGTCGGCCGGCGGGTGCGGCGTGTTCAGCAGCATGGTCGCGCCGGACGCAGCCCGGCCCAGCACGTCCGTGCGTTCCAGCAGCTCGGCCTGGTGGCAGCCGACGAACGAGGCGTGCGGAACGAGATAGGGAGCGTGGATGGGGTCGGCCCCGAAGCGCAGGTGCGAGACGGTCTGCGAACCCGACTTCTTCGAGTCATACACGAAATACCCCTGGGCGTTCAGGCCCGCGTCACCGCCAAGGATCTTGATCGTGTTCTTGTTCGCGCCGACCGTCCCGTCCGAGCCCAGGCCGAAGAACACCGCGCGGACCGTGCCGGCCGGCTCGATGTCCAGCTCGCCGTGGTCCAGGCTGATGCCGCTGACGTCGTCGGTGATGCCGATGGTGAAGCGCGGCTTGGGGTGGTCCGCGGCCAGGTCGGCGAAGACGCCCGCGACCATGCCCGGGGTGAACTCCTTGGAGGACAGCCCGTACCGGCCGCCGGTGACCACCGGCATGGCCTCCCGCGTCCCGGCGGCGTGCGCCTCGGCCAGTGCGCTGAGCATGTCGAGGAACAGCGGCTCGCCCAGCGACCCCGGTTCCTTGGTCCGGTCCAGCACAGCCACCCGCCGGGCCGTGGCCGGCAGTGCGGCCAGCACCGCATCGGCGGGGAACGGGCGGTACAGCCGCACCGTGACCACGCCCACCCGCTCGCCCCGCTGCGCCAGGTAGGCGGCGGTCTCGGCGGCGGTCTGCGCGCCCGACCCCATGATCACGATCACCCGGTCGGCGGCCGGGTGGCCGGCGTAGTCGGCCAGGTGGTACTGGCGGCCGGTCCGCGCGGCCAGCGCGTCCATCGCGTCGGTGACCGCGCCGGGCACCTCGGCGTAGAACGGGTTGACCGTCTCCCGGGACTGGAAGTACGTGTCCGGGTTCTGCGCCGTGCCGCGGATGAATGGCCGGTCCGGGGACAGCGCCCGGCCCCGGTGCGCCCGGATGAGGTCCTCGGGGATCAGTGCGCGCAGGTCGTCGTCGTCCAGCAGTTCGATCGTGTTCAGCTCGTGGGAGGTGCGGAACCCGTCGAAGAAGTGCACGAACGGCACCCGGGTGCGCAGCGAGGCGGCCTGCGCGACGAGCGCGAGGTCGTGCGCCTCCTGAACGCACGAGGAGGCGAGCAGCGCGAAGCCGGTCTGCCGGACCGCCATCACGTCGGCGTGGTCGCCGAAGATGGACAGCCCCTGCGCGGCCAGCGACCGCGCGGCCACGTGCAGCACCGCCGGGGTCAGCTCCCCGGCGATCTTGTACATGTTGGGGATCATCAGCAGCAGGCCCTGCGAGGCGGTGAACGTGGTGGCCAGCGCCCCGCTCTGCAGCGCACCGTGCAGTGCCCCGGCCGCGCCGCCCTCGCTCTGCATCTCCACCACGGACGGCACGCTGCCCCACAGGTTGGGGCGGCCCTTGCTGGACCACTCGTCGGCCAGTTCGGCCATGGGCGAGGACGGCGTGATCGGGTAAATGCAGCAGACCTCGTTGAGCCGGTAGGCGACCGACACGGCCGCCTCGTTGCCGTCGATCGTCGTGCGCATCAGCTGTTCTCCGGAATCATCTCGATGGAGTGCACCGGGCACTGGTCGTGGCAGGTTCCGCAGCCTGTGCACCGGTCGTAGTCGAAGCGGTAGCCGAACGGCGTCCCGTCGGGGTGGCCGGCGGGGCGGCTGGGGCCGAGCTTGATGATGGCGTCCTCCGGGCAGGCGCCCAGGCACCCGTCGCACTCGATGCAGTTGCCGCAGGACAGGCAGCGGCTGGCCTCGTAGCCAGCCTGCTGGCCGGTCAGCCCGCCGACCACCTCGGCGAAGTCGCCGACCCGGCCGCCCGGCTCACGTTCCGGCTGGCTGCGCTGCCCCGCGGCATTGAAGTACCAGGGGTGCAGCAGGTCGTACTCGGCCACCTCATGCTTGGGCGGCCGGATGGATTCCTCGCCCCGCAGGTAGGCGTCGATGAAGCGGGCGGCCTTCTTGCCGTGCCCCGTGCCGACCGTGACGGTCCGCTCGGCGGGGACCATGTCGCCCCCGGCGAACAGCCCGGGGGAGCCGGTCATCATCGATGCGGACACGATCACCGTGCCGTCCCGCTTGAACTCCACACCGGGCACCGGGCGCAGGAAGCCGGTGTCCGCGTCCTGGCCCACGGCCAGGATCAGGGTGTCGGCGGCCAGCGTCTCGAATCTCCCGGTCGGCTGGGGGAACCCGGTCTCATCGAGTTCCATGACCTCGATGGTCATCTCCGGCCCGTCGAACGCGGTGATGGTGTGCAGCCAGTTGATCCGCACGCCCTCGCGTTCCGCGTCGCTGGCCTCGTCCTCGTGCGCGGGCATCTGGGCCCGGGTGCGCCGGTAGACGATGAGCGCGTCGTCCGCGCCGAGCCGGCGAGCGGTCCGGGCCGCGTCCATGGCGGTGTTCCCGCCGCCGTACACGGCGACCCGGCGGCCGAGCGCGGGGCGGCCCCCGGAGGCCACGTCACGCAGGAAGGACACCGCGTCCACGATCCGGCTGCTGTCCCGGGCCGGGATGTCCACGTGCTTGGACAGGTGCGCGCCGACCGCGACGAACACCGCGTCGAACTGGCCGTCCTGGCGCTCCGCGGCCAGGTCGGTGACCAGGTGCCCGCAGCGGATCGTCACTCCGAGCGCCTCGATCCGGCGGATCTCGCCGGCCAGCACGTCCCGCGGCAGCCGGTAGGCCGGGATGCCGTAGCGCATCATCCCGCCGGGCTCCGGGCTGGCGTCCCTGATCTCTACCTGGTGTCCGAGCCGGGCCAGGTGGTAGGCGGCGGACAGCCCGCTGGGCCCGGCCCCGATGACCAGCACCCGCTTGCCGCTGGCGGCCGGCGGGGGATCGAACGCCCAGCCCTGCTCCAGCGCCAGGTCACCGAGGAAGCGCTCCACCGCGTGGATGGACACCGGGCTGTCCAGCTCGGCCCGGTTGCACACGGCCTCGCACGGGTGGTAGCAGACCCGGCCGTGGATGGCGGGCAGCGGGTTGTCCACGACCAGCTTGCGCCAGGCATGCTCGGGCCGGCCCGCCTGGATCTCCGCCAGCCAGGCCTGGATGTTCTCCCCGGCCGGGCAGCCGGCGTTGCACGGCGGCAGCAGGTCGAGGTAGACCGGC
Source organism: uncultured Actinomycetes bacterium (assembly GCA_963829725.1). Taxonomy (GTDB): domain Bacteria; phylum Actinomycetota; class Actinomycetes; order Streptosporangiales; family Streptosporangiaceae; genus RYN-230. The sequence continues at coordinate 216,856 of CAWHJW010000016.1, forward strand.
CGCCGGGTCCGCACCGGCCCGGCCCGGGCCGAGCCGTGCAGCAGGTCGGGCAGCGGCGTGATGTCGCGCGATCGCCGGTTCGCGGCCGCCGGGCTCTCGGCCGGCGGTGTCCCGTTGCCGCTCATCCGGCTGCCCCGGCGGTGGCGGCAGCCGTCTGCGGCACCGTCTCCTTCGCCATGGCCGGCGGGCGCGGCACGAGCAGCACCGGGCGGTGCGCGGCGTGCAGCAGCCGGTGCGACACGCTGCCCAGCGGCAGGTGCGGCACGTCGGTGTGGCCGCGCGAGCCGAGCACGATGATCCGCGCGTCGAGTTCGTCGGCGATGGACAGGATCTTCCGGCTCAGATGCCCGAAGTCAGCGTCCCGGACGTCGCTCTCCGCGTCGATCCCGGCGGCGCGCAGGTCGTCCACGATGCTGGCGACCAGCTTCTCGCCTTCGCCTTCGGCGCAGTCGACCCGGATCCGGCCGAACCGGCCGACCGCGATCTCGTGCACGTGCACCACGACGACCTTGTCGCCGCTGTCCCGGCTCAGCTCACGGGTCATTTCCACTGCGGCCTGGACATGCCGGGCGGCGTCCACGGCCAGCAGGATGGTCTTGTTCATTACTCACTCCTCAGGCAGGCCAAGCACCCTGTCCCCCAGCACACACCTGACCGCCTCGGGCGCGGCAGGGCCGAAGTGCCCGGACCGCGGGACTTTCCGGCGGCCCGCCGGGGCAATCCCGCCCGGGCGGGCCTTCCCTTCCTTCCCTTCCTTCCCTACCGTCCCTTCCCTTCCTTCCCTTCCGGGCGGCTACTCACCGGTCATCAGGTCGTGCGGGCCCCAGGTCAGCGGGCCCAGACGCTGAAGTTGGCGCCGCCGTTCCACAGGAACGGTGGGCCTGGCCCTGCCTGCCGGTAGCGGTCAGCACGATGGGAGGACGGTAATCACGGCCACGAACCATCGTGTAGTTCTCACCGCTTTTACCTTCTCCTTGAGTCCCCTGATCTAAGGAGGACAGAAAAGAGGCACCGGGAACCCGGTGCCTCTTTTCGGCGCTATCGCCGTTTCCTGGCGCTCACGCCTTTCGGCGGCACCCGCCGCAGGGGCCTGTGTGGCGCCGGGGAGGGTCACCGTCCTGGCGACGGTGGGTCTTGCGGCCCCACGAGACCGCCTGATTCCCAACCCGTTCCCCGACAGGCCTGCCACCGCCCCGGCCCCACACGGCGGGTGTCACGTTCATTACTGTGCTCTCCCCCCGCTGGCACTGGGAGAGCCTTTCGGCCTCGGCCGATAGGACTATTGGCCCAGCGGCGGCCTACCGGGGGCCCATCGGCCATCCGGGGGACCATCGGCCCGGGCGGGCAGAGCCGAACGACGATGGCCCTGCTGACCATTGCGTGCCACATTGAATAAAGAGATTAACAAGCCGCAGGTCGGAGGCTGTGAGATGTTGACGAAGCCAGTGATCGCCGGGACGGATGGCTCACCGGAGTCGGTCCGGGCTGTGGAGTGGGCGGCACGGGAAGCCACGACGCACGGGAGGCCGCTGCGCATCGTGGCGGTACCGGTCATGCCGCTGCGGATGAGGCCGGACCAGGCGACCCGGCAGACCGTCGCGAGCGTCATCCAGCAGGCCATGATCCGGGCGCTGGCCGCCGCGGCGATGCGGGCGGCGGAGTGCAGGCCGGGGCTGGCCATCGAGACCCAGTTGCTGGCCGGGTCGCCGGCCAGTGCCCTGGTTGATTGTGCCGGGGACGCGGCCATGCTGGTCGTCGGCTCCCGCGGGGCGGGCGGGTTCAGCGCGATGATCCTCGGGTCGGTGAGCCGGTTTGTCGCGACGCACGCCAGGTGCCCGGTTGTCGTGGCCCGCGAGGAGACGATGGCCGCGCACCGCGAGGTGGTGGCCGGGGTCCGTGACCCGGCGCAGTCCGCGGCCGCGCTCGGCTTCGCCTTCGAGGAGGCGGCGCTGCGCAAGGCCCGCCTGATCGCCGTGCACATCTGGCCCCCGGCCTTCCTGGGCGGCGGTGGCGAAACCCAGGCCGAGGATGAGGCCCGGATGGAGGCCCTGCTGGCGCCGTGGCGGGAGAAGTACCCGGACGTCGAGGCCAGCTACGAGGTCGTGCACGCGCACCCCGGCCGGGTGCTGGCCGGCGCTTCGGCCCGCGCCGACCTGGTGGTGCTGGGCCGGCGCGCGCCCGCCGAGCCGCACGTCCCCGGGGTTGGCTCGGTCACCCACTCGGTGCTGGCGCACGCGCACGGCCCGGTGGTCTCCGTCCCCGACGAGTGATCGGGGGTACCGGGCGATCAGCGTGGCCCAGACCGGGCTGCGGGGCGAGTGAGAACACCGGCGCGGTGGCCGTCCCCACCGGAGCGCCAGGCCGGACACGCCGCCCCCGGCGTCGCCGGGGGCCCACACGTTGCCCGCGGCGGACGCCGCGACCTGGATGAGATCGCGGCCAGCCGCCACCGCTGGCCGCCTGGGCCACCCCCGCCGAGGCACAGATACCTAACGTCACTCCCAGGGCCGCTGCCACCGCCATGGCGCCGGGCCGGCGGCAGGCCTCATCCTGAGGCGTACACCAGGATGGTACGGCGGGTCGCGGTCAGACGCCGGCCGGCATCCGGGTCAGGTCCACCACGGTGGCACCGGCCGCTTCGAGAGCGGCGCGGGACTGCCGGTAGTGGTGGCCGCAGAGCCACAGGTCCACGGTGTGCGGCCGGTCCGCGGTCGGTGGCATGATCACCTTGACCTGGGGCTTGGCCGGGCAGCAGCAGGAACGGTCGCCAGTGGACTCCGCTGGCGCCTCGCCCAGCAGGGCTCTGCCGGCCGGATGTCCCGCTGCCGCCGCCCGCCTGGCGGCGTCGCCTGCTGAGCCTTGCTGCGCGTGTCTGCGGAACATGCTCCCAGCGTCGCACCTGTTGGCCGGTTGCGACAGGGACATTGCGCCCCCGGCGACGGGGCCAACGGCCCGGGCCCGGTCAGCCGCGCACGCCCGGCACCGGGCGGCCGTCTTCCAGGTAGCGGGTCCCGGTCCCGCGCCATCCCGCCCTGACCCGCCGCCGGACCGGCTTACGCAGCAGGCCGAGCGCGGTGCGCACCGGCGCCAGCTGATAGGCGGAGATCTCCTCGGGCTGCAGCACGATGGCGGCGAGCGCCTCGTTGCCGAGCACGCCGCAGTCGAACAGGAACCGCAGGCCGCCCGGCCGGCCAGGGCGGGGCGGCCGGAAGTCCACGCAGGCCAGCCGGCCACGGCCTACGTCCAGGCCGCACTCCTCGCGCACTTCGCGCCGGCAGGCGGCCCAGGGCGTCTCCCCATCGGCCTCCATGACCCCGCCGGGTATCGTCCAGCCGGACTTGTAGGTGGGCTTGAGGATGAGCAGCCGGCGGCCCGGTCGAAGATCATCGCTCCGGCGGAGGCGGGGATGGCCGGCAGCGGCGTCGGCCCGTCCGTCGCGCTGTCCGCCTCGCCGGCTGTCGCGCCGTTCGCCTCGCCTGCCGTCGCGCCGGCTGTCGCGCCGGCTGGAGGTGCGGGGATACTCACGTCCGCAACGCTACGGGGCCGCGTGCGCGCTCCCGCGCAGCCCCCCGCGGCCGGCCGGGATGTCCCGCAGCACGGCTTCGGCCAGCGTGACCAGGGACGCCGCCACCGCCGGGCTGAGGCCTTCCCCCAGGTCCAGGTCACCGGCTTCCACGCCGTGCAGGATCAGCCGCCCGGGCAGCCGGCCCAGCACCGCGCCCAGGCCGACCGCCTCGTTCAGCCCCAGCCCATGCGAGCTGGCCGCCGGCCCCCAGGCCAGCCCGCCCGCCGGGTCATCCGCCTGGCCCGGGCCCGGTTCCATCCGGTGCAGGCGGCCCGGGGCCGGCGGGGACGCAACCATCGCATCCACCACGATGGCCAGGGCCGCGCCGGTCCAGTCGGTCAGCAGGCCGCCCGGTTCCCCCTCGCTGATCAGCAGCTCCACGTCACGCAGCGGCTGGGCCCGGAGCAGTTCGATGACCGCGGGCCCGGCCCCGTCGTCCCGGCGGAGCTCGTTGCCCAGCCCGATGACCACGATCCGGCCATCGCCATTCATGGTCCCCCCACGGCCAGCAACTGATCCGGCCCCTCGTCCGGCCCGGCAACGGGTGCCGCGGCGGCCGCCCGGCGCGGGAACTGCAGCACGTCACGGACCGGCCGGCGCGGGGTGGCGGGCCCTGGCGGCCCGTGCCCGAGCCGGAGGACCAGCTGGATGTGCTGCCCGTGCAGGCTGGCGTCACGCCCATGCGCCGATTCCCGGGCCTCGGGGGGCTGGGTCAGCGGGCAGGTGACCAGCCCGTAGTGGGTGGCCAGCAGCAGTACCCGCTGCAGTGCCTGCCCGGCCCGGAGCCAGTCGGCCCGGCTGTTGCCGCGGCTGGCCAGCGCGGCCAGCTGCGGTGCCCCGGTGAACTGCCCCGGATGCAGCAGCAGCAGGCCGGGCCCGGGCGCCGGCCCGGCCGCGGTGCCGCGGACCGTGGGCCACAGGGCCTGCTGCGGGATGCCGTCCCGCCGGCGCCCGCCTCCCGTCCAGGTGGCCAGCTCGGCCAGGGAGTTCGGGTCGTTGCAGAGCCGCTGCTGGTCAGCGGCGGCCAGCTCGATCATCCGGCCCGCGGCCGCCCGGTCCAGCGGCCGCAGCGCGGCGCCTTCCAGCGCGGCGGCGTCGCGGAGCGCCGCCAGTATCCCGGCCGGCACCCGTGGCCCGGTGAACGGCGCCCGGCTGGTGTGCCGCTGCCAGATCGCGGCGTGCAGCTCCCGGTCCCGGGGGGAGGGCTGGCGCGGCCGGGTGAGCCGGACGGTGGCCAGCAGCTGGGGGTCGCCGGGCTCGGGCAGCAGCCGGGTCACCGGCTCGAAACCCTCGCAGGTGACCGCCAGCCGCAGGTTGAACAGGGCGGCGCCACAGGAGATGTGCACCGCCCGTCCCCGCGGGTCGGTGTGGCGCAGCATCCGGGCCGGGTCGGCGTGCAGCTCGATGACCTGATCGCCGGGCCGGGCGACGAAGCACCACGGCTGGGTGTTGTGGATGGACGGCGCCGCGACTGCGGCTTCGACCAGGCTTCTGGCCAGTTGCGAAGTGAGGCGCTCCCCGATCATCACGTCCCTCCCTGCCGGTCTCCGTTGACCGCGAGCTCGTGTTGGCTCCAGGATCGGCGCGCCGCCAAAGGCGCGGCAGAGCCTTTGGTCCTGCCCAGCGGCGGGGAAGGCCCGTAGCTGGCCGGTGTGCTCGGTATCCCGGATCACCGTCCCGACCTGGACGGGGTGCCCACCCTGGCCGCCGTACCGCGTGCCGCAGGTGCCGCCGTGGTGGTGAAAGACCTCGCCGACCTGCTGGACACCCGATGATCCAGCATCCCGCGTTCCCGGTCGAGCCCTGGTCGCTGCGGGAGGACCTGCTGCACGTCGGGGTGCTCGCGGAGACCGAGTCGCTGTTCGCCCTGTCGAACGGGCACATCGGCTGGCGGGCCACGCTGGACGAGGGGGAGCCGCACGGCCTGCCCGGCACCTACCTGAACGGGCTGTATGAGCAGCGGCCGCTGCCCTACGCCGAGGCGGGCTTCGGCTGCCCGGAGTCCGGCCAGACGATGATCAACGTGACCAACGGCAAGCTGATCCGGCTGCTGGTTGACGATGAGCCACTGGACGTGCGCCACGGCGAGCTGCTGCGGCACGAGCGGGTGCTCGGCTTCCGGGCGGGCACGCTGAGCCGCCGGGCCGACTGGGTGTCACCGGCGGGCCGGGCAGTCCGGATCACCTCGGTGCGGCTGGTCTCGCTCACCCAGCGCTCGGTCGGTGCCATCCACTACCAGGTCGAGTCGCTGGATGGCCCGCTCCGGGTGGTGCTCCAGTCCGAGCTGGTCGCCAACGAGCAGCTGCCGTCCCCCGGCGGGGACCCCCGGGTGGCCGCCGCGCTGGAGGCACCGCTGGAATCGCTGGAGCACATCGCGGCCGGCGGCCGGGCGCTGCTGGTGCACCGGACCCGGCAGAGTGACCTCACCGTGGTGGCCGGCATGCACCACCAGGTGGCCTGCGACGCGATCGTGCACCAGTGGACCGAGAGCCGCCCGGACCTGGGCCGGCTCACTATCAGCGGGCGGCTGGAGCCTGGCCAGCCGCTGCGGCTGGTGAAGTTCGTCGGATATGGCTGGTCCGGCATCCGCTCCCGCCCCGCGCTGCGCGACCAGGTGGAAGGCGCGCTGGCCGCGGCCGGGCAGACCGGCTGGGACGCGCTGTGCGCCGAGCAGCGGGCCTACCTGGACGACTTCTGGAGCCGGGCCGATGTCGAGCTGGAAGGCGACGAGGAGATGCAGCAGGCCGTCCGCTTCGGCCTGTTCCAGGTGCTGCAGGCCGGGGCCCGGGCGGAGGGCAGGCCGGTCCCGGCCAAGGGACTGTCCGGGACCGGCTATGACGGCCACTCGTTCTGGGACATGGAGACCTACGTGCTGCCGGTGCTCACCTACACGGTTCCGGACGCCGCTGCCCACGCGCTCCGCTGGCGGCACAGCACGCTGCCGCGCGCCGAGGAGCGGGCCCGCCAGCTCGGCCTGCGCGGCGCCGCCTTCCCGTGGCGCACCATCAGCGGCGAGGAATGCTCCGGCTACTGGCCGGCCGCCACCGCCGCCTTCCACCTGAACGCGGACATCGCCCACGCGGCCATCACATACGTGGACGCCACCGGCGACCAGCAGTTCGACGGCAGCATCGGGCTCGACCTGCTGGTGGCGACCGCACGGCTGTGGCGCTCGCTAGGCCACCAGGACGGCGCCGGCACCTTCCGGATCGACGGTGTCACCGGGCCGGACGAGTACAGCGCGATCGCGGACAACAACGTCTACACCAACCTGATGGCCCAGCAGAACCTGCGGGCCGCCGCCGACGCGGTGCGGCGCCACCCGGCCCGGGCCCTGGCCCTCGGCGCGGGCCCGGACGAGGTGGCGGCCTGGCGGGCCGCCGCCGACGGCATGCTGCTGCCCTACGACGAGAAGCTCGGCGTGCACCCGCAGGCGGAGGGCTTCACTGACCACCAGGTCTGGGATTTTGCCGGGACCAGCCCGGATGAGTACCCGCTGCTGAACCACTTCCCCTACTTCGACCTCTACCGCAAGCAGGTGGTCAAGCAGGCCGACCTGGTGCTGGGCATCCAGCTGTGCCCGGACGCGTTCTCGGCCGAGGAGAAGGCGCGCGACTTCGCCTACTACGAGGCGCTCACCGTCCGCGATTCCTCACTGTCCGCCTCCGCCCAGGCCGTCGTCGCCGCGGAGACCGGGCACCTGGAACTGGCCTACGACTACCTGGCCGAGACCGCGCTGATGGACATCGAGGACCTGCAGCACAACACAGCCGGGACGGCCTGCATGTCGCGGCGCTGGCCGGGGCGTGGCTGGTGCTGGTGCAGGGCTTCGGCGGGATGCGCGGCCGGCCTGGCCAGCTGCCTAGCTTCGCGCCGCGGCTGCCCCCGGCGCTGACCCGGCTCACCTTCACCCTCTGCCTGCGCGGGGGCCGGCTGCGGGTCGAGGTGCAGCCGGAGGCGGCCAGCTACCTGCTCGGCGGGGACGGCCCGCCGCTGGAGATCAAGCACCACGGGGAACCGGTCACCGTGACCCCAGGGCAGCCCGTGCGCCGGCTCATCCCGCCCATCGTGTCCCCGGCACCGGTGGCCCAGCCGCCCGGGCGTGAGCCACTGCGCCGTGCCGCGCCGCGGCCGCGGCACCAGCCGGGCCCGCGCACGGTCCGCCGGCGGCCGCGGGGCGTGCCGCCGTCCGGTCCCTGACGAAGCCGACCGTGCGGAGAGCCCGGTCACGGCCAGCGGCCGGGTCACGTCCGGCGAGCCGGGTCAGCTGCGGATCCGCCGCCCGCTGATCCGGTGCGGGGTGATCTGCACGTACACGTCGCGGGCGCCGCCGGCCCAGGGCTGCAGGCTGAGCCCGGCCTCCAGGCGGCGGACCTGCTCTTCCTTCCTGACCTCCGTGGCATGGCCGGTGACGAGCACGCTCCAGCCCTGGCTCAGGGCCTCGTCCAGCCGGTTGACCTCGAACCCGACCTGGCAGTCCAGCCGCGCGGCCAGGTCGGTGTCCGCGGCGGTGCGCAGCACCACCGTCTGGCCCCACATCGCGAAATTGACCGGGAGCACCGTCGGGCCGTCCGCGGTCTCGAATACCACCCGCCCGATGCCCCCGGGGGAGATCAGTGCATGGCACTCGTCCGCACTCAGGGTCTGCAGCAGTGGCCGCCCGGCCTCGCCCGCCTGGGCACCCGGCCCGCCGACGGCATCCGGGCCGCCTCCCGGCGGCCGGCCGGTATCCGTCCCGAGCAGGGTCTCTGGCGTGGTCTGCAGCGCAGCGGCCAGCTGGCGCAGGGCCGCCGCCGTCGGCCTAGCCGGATGGTTTTCGACATAGGCCAGATACGGGACGCTCATCCCGGCTCGCGCCGCAACTTCCTGCTGGGTGAGCTTCAGCTCCCTGCGCCGCTGGGTCACCCGGACGCTCAGGTCGCCCGGGTCTTTCATCGCTGGCTCCGGCTGGCCGCCACGCGCTGATGGGACGCCGTTCCCGGCCTCCGGCCTGGCAGTCATGGTCCGGTCACCTCCGGTGCCGCGATAAATGCCAACTCAGTGATCCCTGCTGCTTCTCATGCTCTGCCCGGGCTGTCCCGCCCGCAGTGGTCCGAGGTCCCCCGTCCCCGGGCCGTTCGCCCCTGTGGGAGGACCACCGCGAGCGGGCGTCGTGCGGCCGCCGTCCGCCCGTGCGCCTAGTGAACGACAGGCGGCGTGTTTACCAGGAAATTGCCCAACTTCGTGGTAATAGGACGTTCGCCATCTGGCGCGCCTGCGGTAACTGGGCGAGGGTGGAACTTGTTGAGTCGGCGGCGGAATTATCAGGGAGGAGCCGGCATGAAAGGTGAGGCTGTGCCTGAGCCGCTGCGGCGGATCGTGGTCGGGGTTGACCGGACTGGGGCCTCGGTGGCCGCGATGACCTGGGCGGCGCGGGAAGCGGCGCTGCGTGGCGCGGTGCTGCACGCGGTGCACGCCTGGCAGCCGCCGGACCGGCAGCGCGCCCCGTACGCGCCGGCACAGGCCAGCCTTGATCGTGAGGCCGACCGGCGCGCCGCGGAAGAGGCACTGACCGGCGCGGTGCGCGAGGCGCTGAGCGAGGACGGGCGGTCCACCGACGGCGCAGTGCTGGAGATCGTGGAAGGGCGGCCGGTCCCGGTGCTGCTTCAGCGCGCGGCCGGCGCCGAGCTGCTCGTCCTGGGCGGTGCGTCAACGGCCGCCTGGGACGGCTCATCCCCAGTTTCTGATCATGTCGGGCCAGTGGCCCGGGCCTGCTTGCGGACGGCGCCCTGCCCGGTGGTCGTGGTCAGCCAGCGCCAGGTGGCCGGGCTCCGGGACACCTCCAGGCGGCTTGCCGCCGCCGCCGCGCGGTAGCACGGGGCGGGGCCCAGGACCATCGGCCCGCCGTCCCGGGTCCGGAGGTCCCGGGACGCTTAGGCGCGCGCCTCTTACCGGCGCTGGCCTGGCGGCCTAGCATCTGTGCTAGAGAACCGGGCGGACGGTGCGTGCCGGAACCCGGACATACGCTGGCGAAGGAGGCAGCTGTGCCTGGAATTGTGGTGGGAGTAGACGGATCGCGGCATTCTCAGCGGTCACTCGAATGGGCGATGAAGGAGGCGGCGCTACGACAGGTGCCGCTCACCGTTGTGGCCGTGCACTCGGTCGCCACGAGCGGCTGGACCAGGGCCGGGATGAGCTTCCCGGCCGATCATGCTGACGAAGAGCGCGCCCAGGCTGCGGCCCAGGAGGGCGCGGACAAGGCCGCCAGCCAGGTCGGCGGGCAGCGGCCGCCCTCGGTGACCGTCCGCGCGGTAAGCGGCGTTCCCGCCGAGGAACTGATCAATGCGGCGAGCGGCGCCGACATGCTGGTCGTCGGCTCCCGGGGCAGCGGCGGCTTCTCGCGGCTGGTTCTGGGCTCGGTGAGCAGCCAGGTCGCGCACCACGCGATGTGCCCGGTGGTCATCATCCCTTCCATTCCCGAAGACTGAGCTCCGCCGCGCCTGGCCCGGCCGCCGGGCCCGGAACGGCACCGCTAGGTAGCACCGGCCGCTCGGCCCGGCCCGGGCCGGGCTTCTTGATGGGCGCTGAACGCACGACCCTGTGCGTTCAGCGCCCGCTTGTGCTGCAGGCCTAACCCCTATGTAATGCCGCGCAGCCATTGCCCACCGGCCCGTTCCGGAGTCCGGATCGCAAGCTTGAGCTAGGTACGCCGGGCCGATAGCATGCGCTCGACCAAGGTCATCGGGGCCCGTGCCTACCTCGGTCGCCTGGCCGTCATCAGCGGACCGGCTTGCGCCTGTGCGATCACTGCCCCGTGCAGCATCTCGGCCGGCGCCGCCGCCATCATCGCGGGACGGCGCGAGCGGCAGCGTGTTGGCCGGGCGCAAGCCGCTGACCGACACGACAGTGACCTCTCCTTCACTCACGGCGGAGCGGAGGGCCGCCAGGGACGAGCAGGAGTGGCTGTGGTGATCCGCATCCGGGCGGTGCTGCCGGCCGTCCTTGCCGTGCTGGCTGCCAGCCTGGGCCTGGTTCCCGCTGCCGCAGCGCCATGGCCGGGCCCCGGCTATGTGCTGAGGTTTTACGATGGCTTCACCGGCACGCACCTGAATACCCGGCTCTGGACGCCCGGCTGGTTCGGCACGGGCATCACGGGGCCTGTCGATCGCGCTGAGATCGCCGCGTACCGCTCCGCTAACGTCTGGGTGTCTGGCGGGTACCTGCACCTGCGGCTGGCGCACTCACCGGTCGCCTCAGGCGGGCGCACGTACTCCTGGACCGGCGCGCTGGTCACCAGTAACGGGCATTACTCGTTCACCTATGGGGCGCTGGCCTGGCGTGCGTATATCCCCGGCGCGCCAGGCGGCCGGCTGGCGGGCTGGCCCGCGCTGTGGGCGGGCGGCCAGCACTGGCCTGGCGATGGCGAGATGGACGTGCTGGAAGGGCTGGGCGGCAGCGCTGGTTACCGGTTCCACTCTGCTGCTGGTGCTGCGGGCCGCTCCGTGGCCGGACGGTGGGCGGGCTGGCATACGTTCGGCGTGATCTGGGTCCCCGGCCGGGTCACGTTCTTCTACGACGGCCGCAATGCAGGCACGATCAGCGAGGGCATCACGGGCTCGCCCATGTACCTGGTCATGCTCTACACCATTGGGCACGGCTCCCCGCCACGGGCGGGCACGGTGCTCATCGACTGGGTGAAGGCCTGGCAGCGCCGTTAGGAGCAGAGATGATGACTCACGCTCTCTGTGTGTCAGCCAGCCTGCTGGCCCTGGCCTTTTGTTACGGCCGATCCACGCGGCCGGTGGGGTCCGCGTCGCGCGCGGACGCGGTCCTCGCTCATCGGCTCGGTGGGCGGTCCACGGGTGCCCGGTGATGTAGTTGATGCGCATGTTCACCTGCTGCCACCCCGGCTGCAGGCGGCGATCCGCGGCTTCTTCGAGGCGCGCGGTTTTCCCAGTGCGGGTTTCGCCTACCCGGCGGACCCTGGCGAGGCCTGCGAGCGGCTCGCCGCGGACGGCGTGACCGAGGCGTGGACCCTCCCGTACGCCCGGCGGCCCGGCTCCGCCGCGGACTTGAACACCTCGATGGCCGCCCTGGTCGCCAGGCAGGACGGCGGCCCGGTCCGGCTGGTCGGTGGCTGCACGGTGCATCCCGGCGACGACGACCCGGTGGCCGTGCTCCGTCGTGCGGTCGAGGATCTCGGCCTGCGGGTGCTCAAGCTGCACTGCTCGGTGGGCGAGTACGAGCCGGACGACCCGCGGCTGGACCCGGTCTGGGAGTACGCCGCGGAGATCGCGCTGCCGGTGGTGCTGCACGCCGGGCACGCTGCGGACGGGCGCACCGTGCAGGCCGAACTGCGGCCGGTCGCTGAGGTGGCCCGGCGCCATCCCGAGGCCCGGGTGATCATCGCGCACTGCGGCCACAACGCGGCCGAGGCGGCGCTCCGCCTGGTGGCCGTGCACCCCGGGGTGCACGCCGACCTCACCCCGGTCATCCACGACCCGGTCGCCGCCCGGCCGGCCCGCCTGGCTGAGCTGGCTGCCAAGTTGCTGTTCGGCTCGGACGCGCCGAACACCGGGCTGACCGCCTGCCGGCTGCTCGACCGGCTGGCGCACCCGGACCTGCCCGGGGCGGCGCGAGCGGCCATCACGGGCGGGACGGCGCGGCGGCTGCTCAGCGAGGTCCGGGCCTGACCGGGACCGTCCGCCGGGCCTGCGCCCGGTCACGGATGGATGCGGATCCGCCGGCCCAGGTCGGTGCTCCCGGTGCCCTGAGGGAGCCTACTGCGCGGCCGTCCGCCGCCACCGTCCTAGTGATGCCCGCCGCCGCCGTGCCCGCCGTGTGCCCCGGCGTCGTGGGCCGCATGGTGCGCCGCGTGGACGGCGGCCGACACGGCCGCGTGCGCGGCGGCCTGCGTAGCGGCGTAGGTGGCCGCGTCCATGGCATCGGTGACCGAGTCCATGGCGTTCTCGGCGGCGTCCATGACGTTCTCCGCCACGTCCGGCTTCGCGGCGTCCGCCGTGATCCGGGTGGCTGCCTGCGCTGCCTGACCTGACTGCCGGGCCGACCGGGTCAGTTCCCCCTTGGCGATCTGCTCGAGGCGCCTGCGCAGCGGGCGGCCAGCCGACCCGGGATACAGCACCGGGCCCAGGCCGCTGGCGCTGGCCAGCCCGGCGTACGCGGCCTGAGCGATGCCGACCTGGCTGGGCGCATGCACGATCGCGTCCAGCCGGGCCCGGGCGTCCGCGGCCCGCGCCGGGTCGGCGATCCGCCACCGGGTGACCGGGATGAACCCCAGGACCTTGCCGCGCTCCTCGCGGACCGCCCCGGTGGCGGCCAGCCGGGCCAGGTAGGCGTCGCAGATCCCGGGTGGCAGGTGGCCGACCCATGCCTTGGGCTGGAGCGGCCGCCGCCGGGGCCGGGCCAGGCTGGCCAGGGCCGCGTCGAGCCGCTCGTCGCCGGTCGGCCCGCCATCCAGCACCACGATCCGGTCACCGCTGATCCCGACCCGCCCGCTGGCGGCCAGCCGGACCAGTTCCGAGCCCCGCAGCCCGTAACCGAGCCTCTCCCGGGCCGCGATCGTCCCATTGCCGGGCCGGACCGCCAGTAAAACCAGGTCCTCGCCAAGGGTGTCCACCGGCACACGGTAACCCGCCGGGTCAGTGCGCGCAGCGCCGATCCCGGCACAGCGAGACCGGCCGCCACCCGCCCGGTCAAGGGCAGTGACGGCCGGTCTCACCGCCGCCGGGGCCTCAGGCCGCGATGGCCGCGGCCCCGGCGGTGGCCGGCTCCAGGGCGAGGCCGAGCACCTCGCGGACGTCGCTCACGGCATGCACCGTCAGTTGCGCCCGGACGTCGGCGGGCACATCGTCCAGGTCCGGCTCGTTACGCTTCGGAATCAGCACGGTGTGGATGCCGGCCCGGTGCGCGGCCAGCAGCTTCTGCTTGACGCCGCCGATCGGCAGCACCCGGCCGGTCAGTGACACCTCGCCGGTCATGGCCACGTCGGACCGGACCAGCCGGCCGGACAGCAGCGACGCCAGCGCGGTGGTCATGGTCACCCCGGCGCTCGGCCCGTCCTTGGGCACCGCGCCGGCCGGCACGTGCACGTGCACGCCGCGGTCCTTCAGGTCGCCGACCGGCAGCTCCAGCTCCGCTCCGTGCGAGCGCAGGTAGGACAGCGCGATCTGGGCCGATTCCTTCATGACGTCCCCCAGTTGGCCGGTGAGGGTCACCCCGGTGCTGCCGGTCTCGGGATCGGCCAGCGACGCCTCGATGAACAGGACGTCACCACCGGTCCCGGTGACCGCCAGCCCGGTCGCGACGCCCGGCACCGCGGTCCGCTCAGCGGAGTCCGGGGTGTGCCGGGGGTGTCCCAGGTACCCGTGCAGGTCGCCCGCCGCCACGGTGACCGGCAGGGTCACCTCGTCCGTCGCCACCTGCGCGGCGATCTTGCGCAGCACCCGGGCGATGGTCCGCTCCAGGGACCGGACCCCGGCCTCCCGGGTGTACTCGCCCGCCAGCATGTGCAGCGCTTCGTCGGTGAAGGTCACGTCGGCCGCCTCCAGGCCGGCCCGCTCCAGCTGCCGCGGCAGCAGGTGGCCCTGGGCGATGATGACCTTCTCCGCCTCGGTGTACCCGTCCAGCTGGATCAGCTCCATCCGGTCCAGCAGCGGGCCGGGAATGGACTCCAGCATGTTCGCGGTCGCGATGAACAGCACGTCCGACAGGTCCAGCTCGACCTCGAGGTAGTGGTCGCGGAACGTGTGGTTCTGCGCCGGGTCGAGCACCTCCAGCAGGGCGGCGGTGGGGTCGCCGCGGTAGTCCGCGCCGAGCTTGTCCACCTCGTCCAGCAGGATGACCGGGTTCATCGAGCCCGCCTCGCGGATGGCCCGGACGATCCGGCCGGGCAGCGCGCCCACGTAGGTGCGCCGGTGACCGCGGATCTCCGCCTCGTCCCGGACGCCGCCGAGCGCCACCCGGGCGAACTGGCGGCCCATGGCGCGGGCCACCGACTCGCCGAGCGAGGTCTTGCCGACCCCGGGCGGGCCGGCCAGCGCCAGCACGGCGCCGCTCCGGCGCCCGCCGACCAGCGTCAGGCCCTTGTCCGAGCGGCGCTTGCGCACCGCCAGGTACTCGATGATCCGTTCCTTCACGTCATCCAGGCCCGCATGGTCGGCGTCCAGGATGGCCCGGGCGCCGGTGATGTCGTAGGCGTCGTCGCTACGGGTGTTCCACGGGATCTCCAGCACCGTGTCCAGCCAGGTGCGGATCCAGCTGCCCTCGGGCGAGGCGTCGTTGGTGCGCTCCAGCTTGGCCGCTTCCTTCATCGCGGCCTCGTGCACCTTCTCCGGCAGGGCGGCGGCTTCGATCCGCGCCTTGTAGTCCTCTTCCTCGGTGCCCGGTTCGCCGTCCAGCTCAGCCAGTTCCTTGCGGATCGCGGCCAGCTGCTGGCGGAGCAGGAACTCGCGCTGCTGCTTCTCCATGCCCTCGCGGACGTCGCTGGCGATGGTCTCCGCGACGTCCAGCTCGGCCAGCTGGTCCCGGGCCCATCCGACCAGCAGCTCCAGCCGCTGCTCGGGGTCAATGGTCTCCAGCAGCTGCTTGCGCTGCTCCTGGGTCAGGTAGCCGGCGTACCCGGCGCTGTCGGCCAGCGCGGACGGATCGGTGATCCGCTGCAGCATGTCCACGACCTGCCACGCGCCCCGCTTCTGCAGGATGGCGGCGGCCAGGCCACGGTACTCGCGGGCCAGCTCATGGGCGCGCGAGCTGGCGGCGGGCTCATCCACCACGGTCCCCTCGACCCACAGGGCCGCGCCGGGGCCGGTGGTGCCCACGCCGATCCGGACCCGGGCCAGGCCGCGGATCACCGCGGCGGGCTCCCCGCTGGGCAGCCGGCCGGTCTGCTCCACGGCGCCGAGCGTGCCCAGCGCCGAGTACTTGCCCTCCAGCCGGGGGACGAGCAGGACCTGCGGGGTGGCGTCAGGTGCGCCCGGCACCGCGGCGGACATCTGCGCGGCGCTGATCGCGGCGCGCGCCTCCGCGGCGGAGGTGTCAAGCGGCACCACCATGGTCGGCAGTACCACTGTGTCGTCCAGCGGCAGCACCGGCAGGGCGAGTGTTTCGCTCATTGCTCACTTCCTGATATTCAGCTTGTCGTTTACGCGTCAACGCGGGGCAGCCAGATTTGTTTCCGGAAAGCCGTTCGCCGTTAGCGGACGTTTTTCGCTGTCAGCGGACAACTCCCGGGCCCAGTCGGAATGGGGCCGACCGATTACCGGAAGGCGCTGCTCATGCGCGCGGCTGCCCTGAAAACAGCGTCCCGAACCCGCTGCCGGGGCCGCCTGGCTCCGTTTCGTAACCGCAGCAACCTCGAACCCCCCCGGGGTATTCCCGGGGTTACGCGCCCGCTCAGACGTCCAGGAGTTTTCTCAGGTACTGGCCGGTGTGGCTGGTGTCGTTGCGGGCGATGTCTTCGGGGGTGCCGGCGGCGATGATGTGGCCGCCGCGGGTGCCGCCGCCGGGGCCGAGGTCGATGACGTGGTCGGCGGTCTTGATGACGTCCAGGTTGTGCTCGATGACGATGACGGTGTTGCCGCTGTCGACCAGGCGGCCCAGCACGGCCAGGAGTTTGCGGATGTCCTCGAAGTGCAGCCCGGTGGTGGGCTCGTCGAGGACGTAGATGGTCCGGCCGGCGGAGCGGCGCTGCAGTTCGGCGGCGAGCTTGACCCGCTGCGCCTCGCCGCCGGACAGGGTCGGGGCGGGCTGGCCGAGCCGGACGTAGCCCAGGCCGACGTCGGCCAGGGTGGCCAGGTGGCGGTGGATGGCCGGGATGGCGGCGAAGAACCCGGCCGCTTCCTCGATCGGCATGTCCAGCACGTCCGCGATCGTCTTGCCCTTGTAGTGCACGCCGAGGGTGTCGGTGTTGTACCGGGCGCCGTGGCATACCTCGCAGGGCACGTACACGTCGGGCAGGAACTGCATCTCGATCTTGATGGTGCCGTCCCCGGAGCAGGCCTCGCACCGGCCGCCCTTGACGTTGAAGGAGAACCGGCCCGGCTGGTAGCCGCGGACCCTGGCCTCGGTGGTGGCCGCGAACAGCTTCCGGATGTGGTCGAACACCCCGGTGTAGGTGGCCGGGTTGGACCGCGGGGTCCGCCCGATCGGCCCCTGGTCCACGTGCACCACCTTGTCCAGCTGGGCCATCCCGGTGACCCGCAGGTGCCGGCCGGGGACGGTCCGCGCCCCGTGCAGCTCCCGGGCCAGCGCGCTGTACAGGATGTCATTGACCAGCGTCGACTTCCCGGACCCGGAGACCCCGGTGACCGCGATCAGGCAGCCCAGCGGGAACGCCACGTTCGACATTCTTGAGGTTGTGCTCGGTGGCGCCCTTGACCACGACTTCGCGGGCCTTGGACCGCTTGCGGCGCCGGGCCGGGACCGGGATGCTCAGCCGCCCGGTCAGGTACGCCCCGGTCAGCGACTCCGTGCTGGCCATCAGGTCGGCAACCGGCCCGGACACCACCACGTTCCCGCCGTGCTCCCCCGCGCCCGGCCCGATGTCCACCACCCAGTCGGCGGCGCGGATGGTGTCCTCGTCGTGCTCCACCACGATCAGCGTGTTACCCAGGTCCCGCAGCCGGATCAGCGTCTCCAGCAGCCGGTGGTTGTCCCGCTGGTGCAGCCCGATCGACGGCTCATCCAGCACATACAGCACCCCGGCCAGCCCGGACCCGATCTGGGTGGCCAGCCGGATCCGCTGCGCCTCCCCGCCCGCCAGCGTCGCCGAGGCCCGGTCCAGGGACAGGTAGTCCAGCCCCACGTCGAGCAGGAAGCCGAGCCGGGCGTTGACCTCCTTGAGGATCCGCCCGGCGATCTGCATGTCCCGGCCGGGCAGGTCCAGGCCGCGGAGCAGCCCGGCCAGCTCGCTGATGGGCAGCGCGCAGACCTCCGCGATGGACCGGCCGTCCACGGTCACCGCCAGCGCGGCCGGCTTGAGCCGGGACCCGTGGCAGGCCGGGCAGGGCACCTCCCGCATGAACCCGGCGAACCGCTCCCGGCTGGAATCGGACTCCGCCTCGGAATGCCGCCGCCCGATGTAGGGGATGGCACCCTCGAACGAGGTGTAGTAGGACCGCTCCCGGCCGTACCGGTTCTTGTAGCGGACATGGACCTGCTGGCCGTAACCGTTCAGCAGGGCCCCGCGGGCCGCCGCGGGCAGCCGCGACCACGGCGTGTCCATGCCGAACCCCAGCGACATGCCGAGGGCCTCGATCAGCCGGGTGAAGTAGTCGCTGACGTGCCCGCCGCTCCACGGCGCGACCGCGCCCCCGGCCAGCGTCTTAGCGGGATCAGGGACGACGAGCTCCGGGTCCACTTCCATCCGGGTGCCCAGCCCGGTGCAGTCCGGGCACGCCCCCCACGGCGAATTGAACGAGAACGACCGCGGCTCCAGCTCCTCAAACGACAAGTCGTCATACAGGCACGCCAGATGCTCGGAATACATCCGCTCCCGGTGCGGGTCATCCTCCGCCAGGTCAGTGAAATCCAGCAGCACCACCCCGCCGGACAACCCCAGCGCCGTCTCCACCGAATCGGTCAGCCGCCGCCGCGCATCCGCCTTCACCGCCAGCCGGTCCACCACCACCTCAATGGTGTGCTTCTCATACTTCCGCAACGCCGGCAGCCCGCCCCCGTCCCCGCCCGCGCCCTCCAGCCGGATGACCGTGCCATCCACCCGCGCCCGCGAATACCCCTTGCCCTGCAGCTCCCGCAGCAGCTCCCCAAACTCACCCTTACGGCCCCGGATAACCGGCGCCAGCACCTGGAACCGGGCCCCCACCTCCAGCTCCAGCACCCGGTCCACGATCTGCTGCGCCGCCTGCCGCGCGATCGGCCGCCCGCACACCGGGCAATGCGGCCGCCCCACCCGCGCATACAGCAACCGCAGGTAGTCATACACCTCCGTGATCGTCCCCACCGTTGACCGCGGATTACGCGACGCCGCCTTCTGGTCGATCGACACCGCCGGGGACAGCCCATCAATGAAATCCACATCCGGCTTATCCATCTGCCCCAGGAACTGCCGCGCATACGCCGACAGCGACTCCACATACCGCCGCTGCCCCTCCGCGAAAATCGTGTCAAACGCCAAGCTCGACTTCCCCGACCCCGACAAGCCGGTAAACACGATCATGGAATCCCGCGGCAACTCCAGCGACACATCCTTCAAGTTGTGCTCGCGGGCACCACGGACGACAATGCCTTTTCCCACAGCGTTCAGTACTCCAGTCGTGATGGTGAACAAGGTCACAACAATCGCCGGACCCCGCTGATTCCAGGCCGCTCCCCGTCCCCGCGGCCTGGGGACGGCCGGAGTAGCGTCAGGAGCGAGGGTTTTGCCGCACTCACCTGGAGGAGCCATGACCGAGCTGCCCGACCCGCCGCCAGCTGACCCGTCGGCCTTCCACCGTGACCGCCGGCAGCACCCGGGTCCTCTTGAGCGCCTCGATGACGACCAGCTCGCCGAGCTGACCGAGGAGGAGCGGGTGGACGCGGGGATCGATCCCTATGAGCCGGACGAGGTGCCGCCGGCCACCGACGACCCGGTCCCGACGGACATCACCGAGTCGGAGCAGTACCAGGAGGAAAGGGCCGAGATCGAGCGCGAGAAGGCCAAGGGCGAGCTGCCCGCGGAACCGGGCCCGTTCCCGCCTACCCGCTACGAGTGAGGGCGGTGGCCTGATCCGGCCTTCCCTGGGCAGGCGTCAGACTTCCCACTCCCGGGCCAGGTCGTCGTCCACGATCAGGACCAGCTTGCCGCGCGTGTGCCCGCGCTCCACCCGCTGGTGCGCACGGGCGGCATTCTCGTAGTAGTACCTCGCTTCGACGTGCACCGACATCAGCCCGTCGTCCAACCAGGGAGCCATCTGGATCAGGCGGCTGCCCTGCGGCTTGCCGTTGTAGGGGCGCCAGTTGACCCGCTGCGCGTCCGGGTGCTCGGCGTGCACCGGGGTGGCGATGGTCGCGCCGTCCCGGGCGGCGCGGGCCGCGCCGCCAAGAGTCGGGGCGGCGCACGCGAGTATCCGCTGGGCTCCGCCGCCGGTCACGTCCCGGGCCTGGTCGGGCCAGCTGGGCTGGGTGTGGTCGATGACCACGGCCGCCCCCAGGTGGTGCACGAACTCGTGATGCTGCGGGCTGGCCGTGGCTACCACGCTGGCCCCCAGGATCCGGGCGATCTGCACCGCGAAGTGCCCGAGCCCGCCTGCACCCGCGGTGATGAGGACCTCGTCGCCGCGGCCAACGGAGAGCACGTCGGTGAGGCCCTGATGCGCGGTCAGCGCGTCGATCGGGGTGCCGGCCGCGTCCGTGATCGGCAGGCCGGCCGGGATGGGGGCCAGTTGCTCGGCCGGGCACCGCACGTACTGCGAGTAACAGCCGGTCAGGCCGGGATAGCCGTAGACTGGCGCGCCCTCGTCGAAGCCCGCGCCGGCGCCCGTGTCACCCTCGATCACCCCCGCGAACTCGCCGCCGGGGACATAGGGAAGCGGCCCGGTCCAGCTGCCTCGGCGCAGAGATGCGTCCCAGGGTCCCACGCCCGCGGCGAGGACCCGGACGAGAACGTCGTCCGGCCCGGACACTGGCATCGGGACGACGCTGGCCTGGAGGACCTCAGGCCCGCCGAACTCGCTCACCGTGATCGCCCGCATCGCCGTCCCTCCCGCTCCGGCTGAGCGCTGATCCCTGGCTGTCCCACTGTACGTCGGCCGGCACCACGTCGGCCGGCACCACGTCGGCCGGCACCACGTCGGCCGGTTCGCGCGTCCGGGCGGGCCCGCTGGCCCGCCCGGCGCACCTGGCCCGGCCGCCCTAGTTCGAGAAGTCCTGGGTCATCCACACGGTCCCGGAGCTGTCCCGGTAAACCGCGATCCCGATGTGGGTGAAGGTGGCGCTCAGGATGTTGAGCCGGTGGCCGTCGTCGGGGGGCTTCTCATCCAGCATGCTCTGAGTCAGCCCTGCCGCCATCTGGGCGATGGCCGCGGGGGTATCCGCTACCGGGCCGCCCTCGCCGATATTCTCCCCGGCCGCGGTCCAGTGCACGCCGGCCGCGGACTCCCGGGCGCCGAGGGCGGGCTCGCCGGGGCATTGATGGGACAGGCCGCAACCCGCCGCCATCACCGCGTTGTGCCGGCCCGCGCTGGTGTCCAGCCCGCTGGTGATGGTGTAGGCGGGCAGGCCGGCCTGGGCCCGGGCCGCCTTGATCAGCGCGAGCACCCGCTGGACGGCGAGCGGCGGGGTGCTGGCTGGAGCGGTCGTAGGCGGCGCTGTCGTCGCAGGTGCCGCCGTGGCGGGTGCCGCGGTGCTAGCGGCCGGGTGCGCGGCGGCCACCGGATGGTGATGAGCGGCCGAAGCGGCTCTGGTCCGGCGCACGGCCGGGCTGGTGGGCGGCGGGACGGTCGGGGCAGGATGGTCCGCGGTCGCCCGGGGCTGCGGGCACGGGGTGGCCGCGGTGCGATGGATGCAGGGGGTGGCGGCTGCGGCCGCCGGCTGGCCGGCCGCGGCGGCGTCGGCGCGCTGGCCAGCCTGGCCTGGCTGGTGCAGCACCAAGACGACGGCCCCGGCCATCGCGATCACGGCGAACGCCGCGCTGGCCGCGAGTGGCCAGCCACGCCGGGGGGCGGGCTGGTGGCCTAGGGTGGCACGGCGGCGGCCGGGCTGCTGGGCAGGCATGGCGCCACCTCCGTCAGCCGGTCATCGTAGCGATCCTGGTCCTGCGATAGGCCGCGATTGCCCGGCTCGCTGCCGATTCCGGGGTGCCCGGCCCCCTGCCCTGGGCCCCGGTCGCGCGCACTGACGTTGCTGGGTGGCGGGGGCCCGGCCCGGTCCCGGCTGCGTGGCCGGGGCTTTGATGTAGTTCTGTGTGTATGGCTGTCCCAGTCATGTAGTGGCGGCCTCCCGGGAGCGGGAGCGCAGGCCCCCGGGAGCGCGGGAGCGAAGCCCTCGGCGCGGGGACTGGGAGGCAGCGGACAGGAGACTGGGGAGCGGATGACGCAGTCGGCCATCACGATCGACGGGTCGTCGCTCAGTTGTGCGCAGGTGGCCAGCGTGGCGCGGGGCGCGGCCCGGGTCCGGGTGAGCGCGGCGGCGCGGAGCGCGGCCGGGGCCGCCTGGCAGGTGGCCCAGGACGTGGCCCGGCGGCGCGCGGTCTACGGCCGCACCACTGGGGTGGGTGCCAAACGCAACATCAGCGTGACAGTCAGCGAGGCGCCCGAGCACGGGCTGCACGTGCTGCGCAGTCACGCCGCCGGGACCGGCCCCCTGCTCCCCCCGGAACTGGGCCGGGCCATGCTGGTGGTCCGGCTGAACCAGATCGGCGCGGGCGGCTCCGGGGTGGACCCGGGGGTGCTCGCCGTGCTGGCCGACGTGATCAACACCGGGTTCACCCCGCCGGTCTCCCGCTACGGGGCGATCGGCACCGGCGACCTGACCGCGCTCGCCTCGACCGGGCTGTGCCTGCTCGGGGAGCGGGACTGGCTGCCGGCCGGGCCAGGGTGGCTCGCGGTGAGTGGGGCCGACGGGGGGGCCGTGCCCGGGCCGCCGCCCCGGTTCCCGCTGCGCCCGGCCGAGGCGCTCGGCTTCATCAGCAGCAACGCGGCCACCCTGGGGGAGGCCGCGCTGGCCTGCGACGACCTGGCCACGGCGGCCCGGGCGGCGGTCTGCGTCGCGGCCCTGTCGCTGCTGGCGGTCCGCGGCTCGCTGGAGCCGTTCGCCGGGCCGGTGCAGCGGGCCCGGCCGCACCCCGGCCAGCAGTGGGTGGCGGCGGCGATGCGCCACCTGGCCGGGGCCGCCCCGCCCGCCCCGGCCCGCCTGCAAGATCCCTACGGCTACCGGGCGTTCCCGCAGGTGCACGGCCCGGCGGTGGATGCGCTGCGGCATGCGGACGCGGTCCTCGCCACCGAGATCAACGCGGCCAGCGAGAATCCGCTGGTGGACCGTGAGGCTCACACGGTGTGGCACAACGGCAACTTCCACGCGGCGTACGCCGGGCTGGCCCTGGACGCGGCCCGGGCCGCGCTGTTCCAGACCGCCGCGCTGTCCGCGGCCCGGCTCGGCACCCTGGTCGAGCCGGGCTTCACCGGCCTGGAAGCCTTCGCCGCGCAGACCCCGGCCAGTTCCGGGATCATGATCCTGGAATACGTCGTCCAGTCGGCGGTGGCCGACATCCGCCGGTTCGCCGCCCCGGCCGCGCTGGGCAGCGCGGTGGTTTCCCGGGGGGTGGAGGAGCACGCCGGGTTCGCCACCCAGGCCGCGCGGGCCACCACCGAGGTGGCCGCCGCCTACCGGGCGGTGCTGTGCTGCGAACTGGTGGCCGCGGTGCGGGTGCTTCGGATGCAGTGCCGGGCCCCGGCGGCCGGGCCGTTGCGGGCGGCCTTCGACGCGGCGGACGCCGCGCTGGACCCGGAGACGGCCGACCGCCCGCTGGACGCGGACCTCACTGCCGCGGAAGACCTGCTAGCGGCTTATGCGACGATCGCCGGAGATGTCCCACTATCTGGGACTGCCGGGTGACCATGTTGCCCATGTGAGAGTTGCTCTATCGTGGCCGCAGGAACCGGCGCGGACGAAGGTGGAGGCCATATGAGCATCCTGGGCACCCGGGTGATACGGACCGAGGACCCGCGGCTGCTCACCGCAGGCGGCACCTACACCGACGACCTGCGGGTCCCGGAACTGGCCCTCGCGGCCCGCGCGACGTTCGTGCGCAGCCCGATGGCGCACGCCCGGATCGCCGGCATCGACGCCGAGGCGGCCCGCGGGGCGCCCGGGGTGATCGCGGTGCTGACCGCGGCCGACGCCGATGACCTGCCCTCGCCCGGGGACAACCCGATGGCCGAGCCGCTGCTGGCCGCCGGCCGGGTCCGGTACGTGGGCGAGGCGGTGGCGCTGGTCATCGCCGAGGACAGCTATCAGGGTGAGGACGCGGCCGAGCTGGTCAGCGTGGACTATGAGCCGCTGCCCGCGGTGGTC
This sequence comes from uncultured Actinomycetes bacterium, assembly GCA_963829725.1. Classification (GTDB taxonomy): domain Bacteria; phylum Actinomycetota; class Actinomycetes; order Streptosporangiales; family Streptosporangiaceae; genus RYN-230. The sequence continues at coordinate 240,428 of CAWHJW010000016.1, forward strand.
AGCATCTCCGGCGCGCTGCGGGGGGACACGCTGCTCTTCGGCGGCACCGATGCCAACATCGCCGGGACCGGGGGAGATGAGCTGTCCGAGGGGGCGTTCGGTCGCTGTGATGTCGTGATCGAGCGGACTATCACGAACCAGCGGGTGGCACCGGTGCCGCTGGAGGTCCGCGCGGCGGCGGCCCGCTGGGCGGATGGCCGGCTGACGGTGTGGGCCAGCACGCAGAACGCCCAGCTGGCCCGCGGCGCGCTGGCCGGGACGCTGGGCCTGGCCGAGGACGCGATCCGGGTCATCGCGCCCGACGTCGGCGGCGGGTTCGGGGCGAAGATCGCCACCGAGCGGGACACCATGGCGGTCGCCTGGGCGGCGCGCAAGCTGGGCCGGGCGGTGCGCTGGGTCGAGACGCGCAACGAGAACCTCACCGGGATGGTGCACGGCCGCGGCCAGCAGCAGACCGTGAAGATCGGCGGGACGAGGGACGGCCGGATCCTCGCCTACCACCTGGACGTGGTCCAGGACTGTGGCGCATACCCGCGGATGGGCCAGTTCCTCGCCTCGCTGACCAAGCTGATGGCCAGCGGGGTGTACGACATCCCGGCGGTGACAGCCACGTTCCGTGCCGTCGTGACCAACACGACACCGATCTCCGCGTACCGCGGCGCGGGACGCCCGGAGGCGACCGCGGCGATCGAGCGGGCCGTCGACCTGTTCGCCGCCGAGATCGGCATGGACCCCGCCGAGGTGCGGCGGCGCAACCTGGTCCCGCCGGACGCCTTCCCGTACACCACCCCGGGCGGGGCGGTGTACGACTCCGGGGAGTACGCGGCGGCGCTGGACAAGGTGCTGGCCGCGGCGGGCTATGAGGAGCTGCGCGCCGAGCAGCAACGGCGCCGGCGCGACGGGGATCCGGTGCAGCTCGGCATCGGGGTGTCCTGCTACGTGGAGATCACCGCCGGGGACGCTACCCTGGGCGAGACCTCCCGGCTCGTGGTGGACGCCGCCGGCGCGGCCACCGTGTACACCGGCAGCTCCGCGCACGGGCAGGGGCACCACACCGTGTTCGCCATGCTGGTCAACGCGGAACTGGGCATCCCGATGGAGGCGATCACCGTGATCCACGGGGACACCGACGCGGTGCCCAAGGGGATCGGGACCTACGGCTCCCGGTCGCTGCAGCTGGGTGGCAGCGCGGTGCACCAGGCCGCGGTGGCCGTCAAGCAGCAGGCGCGGGACCTGGCCGCCAGCATGATCGAGGCGGCCGAGGCCGACCTGGAGTTCGATGCTGCCCGGGGCGCGTGGCAGGTGCGCGGCGATCCGGACAGCGCGCTGGGCTGGGCCGCCATCGCGGAGCGGGCCGGCCCCGGGGGGCTGGCCGCCGAGGTGGACTTCCGGCCGGGCAGCCCGACCTTCCCGTTCGGCGCGCACGTGGCCGTGATCGAGGTGGACACCGAGACCGGTAAGGCCGTGCTACGGCGGCACGTCACCGTGGATGACGCGGGGGTCGTGCTGAACCCGGTGCTGGCCGAGGGGCAGCGGCACGGCGGGATCGCCCAGGGGGTGGCCCAGGCCCTGCTGGAAGAGGTGCGTTATGACGAGGCGGGCAACCCGCTGACCAGCACGCTGGCCGACTACGCGGCGATCACCGCGGCCGAGCTGCCGTCCTTCGAGCTGCTGGAGATGGAGACCCCGACGACGATCAACCCGCTCGGGGTGAAGGGCATCGGCGAGGCGGGCACGATCGGTTCCACCCCGGCCGCGCTCAGCGCCGTGGTGGACGCGGTCTCCCATCTCGGCGTGCGGCATATTGACATGCCGGCCACCCCGGTCCGGGTGTGGACCGCGATCAACGAGGCGAAGGCACAAGGGTGAGGGGCACGGCGGTGAAGGTGAGGGCACGCGGGTGAAGGTGACAGTGACGGTGAACGGCTCCCCGGTCGCCGCCGAGGTGGAAGACCGGCTGCTGCTGGTCCATTTCCTGCGCGAGGTGGCCGGGCTCACCGCGACCAACATCGGCTGCGACACCACCTCCTGTGGTGCCTGCACGGTGCTGCTGGACGGCGAGTCGGTCAAGTCGTGCACCGTGCTGGCCGCCCAGGCCGACGGGCGCGAGGTGACCACCGCGGAGGGCCTGGCCGGGGCGGATGGCGAGCTGCACCCGATGCAGCGCGCGTTCCGGATGGAGCACGGGCTGCAGTGCGGGTTCTGCACGCCGGGCATGGTGCTGGCCGCGGTGTCGCTGCTCCGGGAAAACCCGCACCCGACCGAGGAGCAGGTCAGGACGGGCCTGGAAGGCAACCTGTGCCGGTGCACCGGCTACCACAACATCGTCCGCGCCGTGCTGGCCGCCGCCGAGGAGACCGCGTGATCCCGCCACCGTTCACCTACCGGCGCGCCGACTCCGTGGACGAGGCGATCGAGCTGGCCGCCGAGAACGGCGACGAGGCCAAGTTCCTGGCGGGCGGGCACTCGCTGCTGCCGCTGATGAAGCTGCGGCTGGCCCAGCCGGAGATGCTCATTGACGTGGGCACGCTGCGCGAGCTCAGCTACATCCGGGACGCGGGCGGGCACATCGCGATCGGGGCGCTGGCCCGGCACCACGACCTGGAGCACTCCGGGCTGCTGGCGTCTTCCCTCCCGCTGCTGGCACACGCCGCCGGGCAGGTGGGCGACCCGCAGGTACGGCACCGCGGCACGATCGGCGGGTCGATCGCGCACAGCGACCCGGCGTCCGACCTGCCCGCGGTGGTCCTGGCGCTGGACGCCACCCTGGTGGCCCGCGGGCCGTCGGGTGAGCGGGAGATCGCGGCCAGCGACTTCTTCGAGGGCCTGTTCGAGACGGTGCTGGAGCCCGATGAGCTGCTCACCGAGATCCGGGTGCCCAAGCCGGCCACGGCCGGCTGGTCCTTCCAGAAGTTCACCAAGCGGGCCATCGACTGGGCCATCGTCGGGGTCGCCGTGCAGGGCGGCGCGGTGGCGCTAATCAACATGGGGCCGACCCCGGTGCGGGCCGCCGCGGTAGAAGAGGCGCTGGCCGGCGGGGCGTCCCCGGCCGAGGCGGCCGCGCACGCCGCGGCTGGGTCCAGCCCGGGCGAGGACATCAACGCCACCCCGGCCTACCGGGAGCACCTGGCCCGGGTCCTGGTCGGCCGGGCCCTGGCCGAAGCCGCCGCACGTAACTGACCGCCGCACGTAACTGACCGCCGCACGTAACTGACCGCCGCACGGGCGGCCGGGCCCGGCGGCACCGCCCGGCCGGCCGGGCGGGCCGCAGGCCGCTGGCACCCGGGGTGAAGGAGAAATGATGAGCGCTCGCACCACCCCCCCGTTCCGTGCCGACCACGTTGGCAGCCTGCTCCGGCCGCCTGAGCTGCTGGCTGCCCGGGACGACTTCGCGGCCGGGCGGATTACCGCCGAGCAGTTGCGGGCGGTGGAGGACAAGGCCATCACGGACGCGGTCCGGATGCAGGAATCGGTCGGCCTGCAGTCAGCCACCGACGGCGAGTTCCGCCGGGCGACGTGGCACATGGACTTCATCTACCAGATCGGCGGGATCAGCAAGGCGCCGGGCAACCTGGCGGTCAGGTTCCACAACGCTTCCGGGGACATCGAATGGACTCCGGCGGCGCTGCACGTCGGCAGCAAGCTGCAGATGGACCACACGATCTTCGCGGACGACTTCCGGTACCTGCAGTCGCAGGTGACCACGGCGCTGCCCAAGCTGACCATCCCGTCGCCGAACATGGTGCACTACCGGGGCGGGCCCGCCTCCATCGACCCGGCCGTCTACCCGGACGTCGAGGAGTTCTGGGCCGACCTGGCCACCGCGTACGGCGACGAGGTGGCCCGGCTGTATGACCTGGGCTGCCGGTACCTGCAGTTCGACGACACCAGCCTGGCCTACCTGAACGACCCGGTGCAGCGGGCCGAGATCGCCGCCCGCGGTGAGGACGCCGAGCACCTGCACCTGCGGTACATCAAGCAGGTCAACGCCGCGCTGGCGGACCGGCCGGAGGGCCTGGCGGTGACCACGCACCTGTGCCGGGGCAACTTCCGGTCGTCCTGGGCAGCGTCCGGCGGGTACGACTTCGTGGCCGAGGCGCTGTTCAGCGAGCTCACCGTGGACGGGTTCTTCCTGGAGTACGACGACGAGCGGTCCGGTGGCTTCGGGCCGCTGCGTTTCGTGCCGCCCGGGAAGATGGTGGTGCTCGGGCTGGTCACCACCAAGCGCGGCGAACTGGAGAGCCCGGATGCGCTGAAACGGCGGATCGACGAGGCGGCCCGGTACGTGCCGCTGGATCAGCTGTGCCTGTCCGGGCAGTGCGGGTTCTCCTCGACGGTCGAGGGCAATGTGCTGACCTATGACGAGGAAGTCGCCAAGCTCGAACTGATCGTCAGCGTCGCTCAAGACGTCTGGGGGTAACCGGCCGGTTGCGGGAATTTGCCCGTTTGATGCCCAGCGCAACACGCTGGATGCCATTTTTGGCAAACCAGTGTCGTGCCGGACGTTGCTGGACTACTGTCCGTCAGCGTGAGGTCCGCCGCTGGCGGACAAATAAGTCCAGCGCCCCCGCCGCTGGTGCAGTGCTGCTCAGGAGTTAATTCCCATCCCTTTACCTTGCGGCGCAGTTCGCCGGAGGTCTGCTAGTGGCGAGGTACACAGTGCAGGATCCGGTAGCTGAGGCTGGCGAGGTCGGGTTTTCGGAGCGCGGCACGGTGCGGGGTGCGCAATATGCTTCTCGTTCACACCCTGGTGCGTCGTGGCGCAAGAGTTCCTGGAGCGCTTACAACGGTGCCTGCCTTGAGGTGGCCGAACTCGATGCGGGGCAGATCGGGGTCCGCGACTCCAAGGCCGGGGAGAATGGTTCAGTCCTGGTCTTCGGCCGTGCGGATTGGGCCGGCTTTGTTGCCCAGCTCAAGGCGGACCCGGCGCGCTGAGCAGAGCGGGCTGACAGCACGCGGGCCGCGCTAACAGCTGCTCTTGCCAGGCAAGCTACGCCCAGCGCGTGAGCATGGCGTCACGGATCAGGTCCTGCGACCGGTCCGGGTCCGCCGCCACGGCGGCCAATGAATCAAAGGTAACCCGGTACTGGAAAGTCTGCTGCTCTTCTTCCAGGTAGTAACTACCGGTGAGATGCTCGACGTAAACGAGGTCACTGAGCGAGACATCGTGCAACTGGGGGAATTGCAGGTAGGCAAAAGCACCTGTCCCGATAGGGTGCTCTCCTCCGAGCGGGAGGATCTGCAGCCGGACATTCGGCAGTGCGGAGAACTCACTCAGCCGTTTCAATTGCTCCCGCATGACCAAGTTTTCTCCGAATCGGCGGTACAAGACCGATTCGTCGAGGACGGCCGATACCATAAGTGGCGGATCGCGGGTCAGCAGTTCCTCCTGCCTCACCCTTCTCACTTCGATTCTTCGTTCCGCGTCTCCCGGCGGGAGTTTGAACATTGACTGGAAGCCAGCTAGGACAGCGCGGGCGTACGAATCAGCCTGCATTATCCCCGGGACTATCTGCGGATCCCATATCCACACGGAACTCGCGTCGGCTTCCGCTTCAAGGTAGGTCGCGTAGTCCGAGGGGAACCCTGCGGCCATCAACTCCAGGCGGCTGGCTTCCGCGGATTCCCGGGCGAGAGCCTGCATCGCCGCGCGATGTTCTGGTTCCACGGCGTAGAGGTCCAGGAGGCGGCGGAGGTCGGCCGCTTTCACTCCGATGCGGTGAGTTTCTATGCGACTGATCTTGGACGCCGACCAGCCGAGCCGTTCGGCCGCCTCATCGCCTGTGATGCCGGCGCGTTCACGGAGCCGCCGAAGCTCCGCTGCGAGCCGGCGGCGCCTGACCGTCTGACTGCCATGCTCGGGCATTGGCCCGCCTCTCGCCGTTCGCCGGGCCAGTGGCGTGTGACTAAACCACAGCGTAGTGCCGGGTGAGGCAATAAGTGAAGCTTGCATGACGAGCTGCTGTGCAAATTGCAGTGCATCTTGCCTTCTTCTGAACGGTGCCGTTCAATGAAGGAGAGGGGCTGATGCCCCGGAGCGCAGAAGGGCACGCCGCAAATGATCAACAGGCGGAGCTACCCGAAAGTGCTCCACTCGTTTGCCTGCCGCCGCCAGTTCATAGCCGCATCGGCTTGCAGGCCGACGTGGTCCAGAGAATCGTGCCGCGAAGCATCGTGCCGCGGAGAATCGTTCCGGCGAGGCCGGTCCCGGGGCCCGCCGGCGCAGGGCCGTCACGTTCTCTTTTACGGCGTGCGTAGATCGACGGTGCTCGGGGGCGTCGTCGAACGCGGCGCGAAATGAGCCAGGCCGGCGGATGACAGCCACCGGCCCAGCGAGGATAACCACACTCCGTCCCACGATGACAAGGAGTAATGGCATGACCCACAGTACAGCGCCGCTCGCACCAGGCAAGGGGTCCGAGGGCGTTCTTTTCGGGGGAAACACGCGTCCTGCCTGCCCGCAGGGGCGGCGATGGCGGCCGAGGCGGGTGAGCGGATGAGCGTCCTGCTGACCCTGGTCTGGTGCCTCATGGGGGCGGTAGCAGGCTGGGGCATCACCTCGGTACGCGCCGCCATGGAACTGTCCCGGGCACGGGCGCAGATGCGCCGGGAGATCCGTGCCTGGCAGGAGGAGACACAGCGGTTCAAGGCCCGGGCGGACCAGCTGGCCCAGGAGAAGGAATCCTGGGTGGCCGGCATCAAGCAGGGCCGGGACGATGTGATCACGATGGTGCCGCTGCTCATCGCGGCCCAGCAGCGGCTCATGGGCCTGGGCCGCGCCACGGAGGCCAGTCAGGTGGACGGCTGCGCATAACTGGCCGCCGCGCTCCCTTCCGGGCCGGGGCCCAGCCGGAGGGGAGCGCCGGCGATGAGGGAGTGCACCGGGGGCCGTGGCGGGGCCGGATGGCTCAGTGGTGCACCACCGCCAGCAGGGCCGCGTAGGACCGCACCAGGGCGGCGTGTTCCTGGGCCAGCAGCGGGCTGCCGGGAAGGCAGCCCTCGGTCACCCACTGATCGGACAGGTCCATGGCCATGACCCGCTGCGCCGCGGCCGGCCGGACGGCCGCTTCCGGCTCGCCGTACAGGAAGGCGTAGAGCCGGGTCACCGCCGCCACCAGGGGGTCGGCATCCCCGGTCCCGCGCTGGCGCTCCCGGTGCACGCGCCACCACTCGACCTCCAGCCGGGCCGCCTCGGCCACGTCCTGCGGCTCCCCGTAAGCCGCCCGGATCAGCGCGTAGAAACGCTGCATGCAGCGCCGGGCGCCGTCGGGGTCGTTGTCCGCGGGGGCCCACAGCTGGTTGGCCCGCAGCACCAGCCACGCGCCGTACAGGGTGCGCGGCAGGCTCATCCCGAAGCCGGCCCGGACCAGGCCCACCGAGGCGCCCAGCACGCCCGCCCAGTCCCGCCGGTAATAGCCGACCCAGGCGCGGAACTCCAGGTCGGCCACCCGGGCCGGGTCGAAGGAACGGAGCCGCACGGGAGTGCCGTCCGGCGGCAGGCGGGCCGCCCGCCGCGATCCCGCCCGCCGGGGGCCCGCCCGCCGGGGACCTGCGCGCTGCGGGCCCGGCCGCGGGCCGGGCCCGGACACCAGCCGGACGCCGAAGCCCTGGGCCGCCAGGCGGAGCAGCACCTGGCCCGGGCGCAGCAGATCCTCGACCTTCTCGGCGCTCAGCGCCTCGAGATCGCCGAGCCGCTCCGCGTACTCGGCGGGACCGAGCGTGCGGGCGGCGTTCAGCTCCAGGGTGTTCGCCCATACTTTCGCCCGCGCCTCGCGCAGGAAACGCCGGGTGGCGGCCTGGTTCGCCGGGCCGAGCAGGGCGTCGGCCCGGGACCGGGCGGCAAGCTGGCCCAGCTCGGAATCCTCCGCGCCGACCCGCAGGGCCAGCACCTCGTCGATGCGCTGGTGGTCGGCGCGGCGCTGCGCGATCAGGGCCGGATCAGCGAACTCCGCCGCGCTGATCACCTCGAGCAGGGCCTGCGGCAGGTCGAAGTTGATGTGCGCGTTCATGCCCAGCAGGACGTGCCGTAGCGGCGGCAGGTCCGGATGCTCCCGGGCGGCGCGGAACGTCACCTCCCATGGCCTGGCCGGGCCCGGCCCCCCTGGGCGGGCCGCGAGGGCCCGCAGGTACAGGTCCGCGAACGCGACGTCCCAGCGCCCCACCCAGTCCGGGTCGGCGAACAGGCCATCCCGCAGCGCGTCCCGCACGGCGCGGGTGGTGCGCAGGTACGTCGCGTGGAAGAACCGCCGCGGGTCACCGGCGGACTCCAGCGGGTCCAGCAGCGATTCCATCTGCTCGATGAGCGCATCGATCCCCATCCGCGGCCCTTTCCCTGTTGCCTCCGCTGACAGCCTGGCTGAACCATCCATACACAGGGAAGCGCCCCGGTGAAACATCGCTGTTGCCGGCGGCGGCTGTGAGCGGGCCCGGGGCATCCCAGCCGCGTTGCTACCGTCCGTGGCATGGATATCCGCCGCCGCCCCCGCGGCCGGGTTCTCGCCGTGCTCGCCGTGGCTCTTCTCGTCCTGGCCGGCGCCGTCGCCGCGCTGGCCGCTGCCCGCACGCCGGCCCCGCTGACCGTGCGCTCGCTGCGGATCCCGGTGACCGACGGCCCGCGCGGCACGGACCACGTGCTGCTCGACGCGACCTTCTACACCCCGCCGGGCCATGGCCGGGTGCCCGCGCTCCTGCTCGCGCACGGCTTCGGCGAGACCAAGAACGCGGTCGCCCCGGAGGCGGAGCAACTGGCCCGGGCCGGCTTTGCCGTGCTCACCTGGTCCGCCCGCGGGTTCGGCGCTTCCACCGGGCAGATCGCGCTGGACTCGCCCGTCTACGAGGTCAAGGACGTCGAGCAGCTGGTCAGCTGGCTGGCGCGGCAGCCGCGGGTGCTGCTGGACCGGCCCGGGGACCCGCGGGCGGGGATCGCCGGGGCTTCCTACGGCGGCGCGATCGCCCTGCTGGCCGCCGCGCATGACCACCGGATCGACGCGATCGCGGCGCAGAGCACCTGGTACAACCTGGCTACCGCGCTGTTCCCGGATGCCGCCGGAGGAAGTCCCGCGGCCGGCGTGTTCAAGAAGCAATGGGCGGGCCTGCTGTTCAGCGCGGGCTCGGCCGGGTCCGGGGCAGCCGCGGGCGCCGCGGGTTCCGGCGGATCCGCGGCGCCCGCCGCGGGCCCGGTCGGCCCCGCGGCGGGCGCGCATTCCCTGCGGCAGGCATTGTGCGGCCGGTTCCTGCCCGCGGTCTGCGCGATGTACCAGCAGGTGGCCACCCTGGGCCGGGCCACCCCACAGGCGGTGGCGCTGCTGCTGCGCTCCTCCCCGGCCAGCGTGGCGAGCCGGATCCGCGCCCCCGCGCTGCTGATCCAGGGCGAGAACGACTCACTCTTCGGGCTGGATCAGGCGAACGGCAACTACCAGGCTCTCAGGCATAACGGCACTCCCGTGGACATGGTGTGGTTTGCCGGCGGACACGACGGGGGCAACCAGGAGACCAGCCGGATCACCCAGCTCACCGAGCAGTGGTTCGACCGCTGGCTGAAGGACGCCGGGCGGGCCGGCGGCGGCCGCGGCGGTACCGGCGGCAGCGGTCCCGGGCACAGCGAGCCTGGGCACAGCGGTCCCGGGCACAGCGGTCCCGGGCACAGCGGTCCTGGGCACAGCGGCACCGGGGGCGGCGGCACCGGGCAGCCCGGGTTCGCGGTGAGCCGCGACCTCGGCTACGACCCGAACAGCGGGCAGCAGGTGCTCGGCGTGGCTACCGCGCCGGCCTACCCGGGCCTCGGCGGGACCAGGCACGCCGTGCTCCCGCTGGCCGGCCGGGCGCAGACGGTGCTGAATCCGCCCGGCGGCGCACCGCCGTCCATGTCCGTGCTGCCCGGGCTGGGCGGGGTGTCGGTCAACATCCCCGGGCAGAGCGCCGCCTTCACCTCCGCCCCGCTGGCCGCGCGACTCCAGGTGACCGGGTCCCCGGTGGTCCGGGTCCGGGTCAGCGGGGCCGCGGACGTCACCGCGTTCGCCAAGCTGTACGACGTGGACCAGGCCGGCGACGCCACGCTGCCGTTCTCGCTGGCCGCGCCGCTGCGGGTCACCGGGGCGGCCCGGGGTGCCACCGTCACCGTGACGCTGCCCGCGATCGACTACCAGTTCGCCGCGGGCCACCGGCTGCGCCTGGTGCTGTCCAGCACCGACTTCGGCTACGCGACCGCCCCCCAGGCCGCCGTGTACCAGGTCGGGCTGGCCGGGCGCGGGCTGACCGTGCCGCTCGACCCGGGGCTGCAGGTCACCGGCGGCGGGGTGCCGTGGTGGGCCTGGGCCGCGCCGCTGGCCGCGCTGGCCGCGGCCGCCCTGCTGCTGGTGCCCCGGCGGTGCCGGGCCCAGCCGGCCGCCCCGCCGCCGGCCCAGCCGGCCGCCCCGCCCGCTGAGCTGGTGGCCGCCGGCCCCGGGGGCGCCACTGATCCGGCCCCGCTCGGCCCGGCCCCGCTCGCGCCCGGCCCCGCTCGGCCCGGCCCCGCTGGAGATCACGGGTCTGACCAAGCGGTACCGGGACGGCCAGCTCGCGGTGGACCGCCTCTCGCTGCGGGTCGACCGCGGCCAGATCCTCGGGCTGCTCGGGCCGAACGGCGCCGGGAAGACCACGACTCTGCGCGCGCTGATGGGGCTCATCTACCCGGACGCGGGGACCATCACGATCTTCGGCCAGCCGGTCCGCCCCGGTGCCCCCGCACTGTCCCGGCTCGGCTCGTTCGTGGAGGGCCCGGGCTTCCTGCCGCACCTGTCCGGCCGGGCCAACCTGGACCTGTACTGGCGGGCCACCGGCCGGCCCGCCGCCGACGCGCACCTGGCCGAGGTGCTGGAGATCGCCGGGCTGGGCGCGGCCCTGGGCCGGCGGGTCCGCTCCTACTCCCGCGGGATGTCCCAGCGGCTGGCCATCGCCCAGGCCATGCTCGGCCTGCCGGAGCTGCTGGTGCTGGACGAGCCGATGAACGGGCTGGACCCGCCGCAGATCCACCAGATGCGCGACGTGCTGCTCCGGTACGCCGCCGCCGGGCGCACCGTGGTCTTGTCCAGTCACCTGCTCGGCGAGGTCGAGCAGACCTGCACCCATGTCGTGGTGATGAACCAGGGTCGCCGGGTGGCGGCCGGGCCGGTCGCGGAGATCACCGGGGCACCGGCGGAGCGGCGGCCGGCGCCGGCTGGAGGATGCCTTCCTGGCGCTCATCGCCGGCCATAAGGAGGAGCGATGACCGCGGCGGCGCGGGCCGGCGCGCCCGGTTACCGGTCCCGGCACACCCTGTCCTTCCGGGTGGAGTCCGCCCGCCAGCTGCGCCGGTGGCGCACCATCGTGGCGTTCGCGGTGCTGCTCGTCCTGCCCTGGATCCTGGTCGCCGCGTTCGAGCTCAGCGGCACGGCCTCGGCCGGCAACGGCACGCCCGGGCTGGTCACGGTGGCCACGGCGGGCGGTCTCAACTTCGCGGCGTTCAGCCTGTTCGTGTCCGCGGGCTTCCTGCTGGTCCTGGTGGTCGCGCTGTTCTGCGGGGACACCGTGGCCAGCGAGGCCAGCTGGTCCTCGCTGCGCTACCTGCTCGCCGCCCCGGTGCCCCGGGCCCGGCTGCTGCGCCAGAAGCTGGCCGTGGCGCTGGCCTACTCCGCTCTCGGCGTTGTCAGCCTGCCAGTGATGTCGCTGGCCGCGGGCACGGTGGCGTTCGGCTGGCATCCGCTCCGGCTGCCGGGCACCGGCGTCCAGCTGGCGGCCGGGCCGGCGCTTGGCCGGATGCTCATCGTGGTTGGGTACGTCCTGGTCAGTGAGCTGGCCGTGGCCGGCATCGCCTTCCTGCTGTCGGTGAGCACCGATTCACCGCTGGGCGCGGTGGGCGGCGCGGTCGGGCTGATGATCCTCTCCGCGATCATGGATCAGGTCACGGCGCTGGGGCCGTGGCGCCAGGTGCTGCCGTCGCACTTCCAGTTCGCCTGGCTGGACGCGGTGCAGCCGCAGCTCAGCTGGGCCGGCATGGCCGAGGGTGCGGCGGTGTCGGCCTGCTACGCGGTCGTTCTCACCGCCCTCGCGTTCCGCCGGTTCCAGCGCAAGGACATCCTGTCCTGAGCCCGCGGGCCGGGTGAGGGCCGACGAGTAGCCGTCCAGGCGTCAGCAGTTCGGGCCGTGCCCCTCCCCGTGGTCACCAGGAAGGAGTCCCAACCGCCCGATCGGCAACTGATCATCGAGTGGACCACCCCAGGCCCTCCGGGCCCGATTTGTGATCATGACTTAGGTGTCGCTGGAACGACACCTAAGTCATGATCACAGCCAACCGCCATTCCCATGGGGCACAGCGGCCCCAATAGCCTTGCAGGCACCAGGCCGCCCGCCTCCCAGGCCGCCGGCTTAAGCCGAAGGGACTATCGCTGCCGCCCTGACCAGAGCAAGGCGGCCTGGCCACCCACCCTCAACCAGGCCCTCGCCACCCGCGTACAGCAAGCTGCCCTGGGCGGCCGTCCCAGGGGCACGGCCCGAACTGCTCACCGGATCAGGCGTCGCCGGCCCGGAGGGGGGCGGCGGCGTAGCGGCCCTCGTGGGCCAGCACCGGGCGGCGGTCACCGGCGAGTTCCGGGTGGCGTTCCTCCACCGCCTGGCGCTGCTCGGCGGTGTGCCGCAGCCCGGTGACGTACTCCCGGTTCCCCTCGTAGGTGCCCCGCCAGGTCTGCGGCATGGCCTCCGGCGGGGGCGGCAGCGAGGCCGCGCCCCGGCCGCGAAGCGCGCACCGGGCCGGGATCTTGCGCACGGCGCCGCCACAGTCCGGGCAGCCGGGCAGCGGGGCGGTGAAGGACTGGATCACCTCGAACTCATGACCCTGGCCGCAGCGCAGCTGGTAGATGGCCATCGGCTACCAGAGCTCCATGGACCGCTGGAAGATGCCGCCCAGGTCGTCCTCGGTGACCGGCTTCGGGCAGGTGGCCAGCAGCCGCTGCTGCTTCAGCGTGCCCTCGACCAGCGCGGGGATGTCCCCGGTGGTGTAGCCGACCGCCGCCACCCCGTTCGGGATCTCGATGTCGCGCATCAGGTCGCTGAGCACGCCGGGCAGGAACTCCGCCGGGTCAGGCGGCTGCTCCGCATCCGGGGCCAGCAGCCGGGCCGCGCGCAGGTGGCGCTCGGGCGAGGCGTCGAAGGTGAACCGGAACGCCTCCGGCGCGGTCAGCGCCACCGACATGCCGTGCGGCACCATGGCCTCGTCCGCGGGGTAGTCCTTGGGGTGGAAGCCGGTCACCCGGCCCGCGATCGGGTAGGCGTTGGCGTGCGGGATGTGCACCCCCGCGTTGCCGAAGCCCATGCCCGCGAACGTGGCGGCGATGGCCATGTCGGCCCGGGCCTGCTCGTCGTCACCGTGCCGGACCGCCGTCCGGAACGACGTGGCCAGCAGGCTCATCGCCTTCTCCGACCACATGTCGGAGACCGGGTTGGCGCCGCAGTAGGGCACCCGCTGCTCCGGCTGCTTGCGCTCGTTGCTGGTGTACCAGCGGGCGGTGTAGCTCTCCAGCGCGTGGCACAGGATGTCCATCCCCGCGGAGGCGGTCACCCCGGCGGGCTGGGTCAGGGTGAGCAGCGGGTCGACCACGGCCAGCACCGGGCGGAGCCGGGCGTGGCTGATGCCGGTCTTCACCTTCAGCGAGAGCACGTCGAGCACGCACACCGTGGTGCTCTCCGCGCCGGTCCCGGTGGTGGTGGGCACCGCGATCAGCGGCTTGAGCGGGTTGACCGGCGCACGGGCCTGCCCGACCGGGGCGTTGATGTAGTCCATCAGCTCGCCCGGGTTGGTCAGCAGCAGGTTGATGGCCTTGGCGGTGTCAATGCTCGACCCGCCGCCGACCGCGACGAACGCGTCCCACGGGCCGCTGCCCCGGGCGAACTCGATCGCGGCGTTCATGCTCTCGTCCGTCGGCTCCACGTGCACGCCGTCGAAGACCTGGGCCTCGATGCCGAACCGGGCCATCTGCCCGGCGACCCGCTGCGGCGTGCCGGTCGCGGCGACCCCGGGGTCGGTGATGACGAGGGCCCGGCTCACGCCGTACTGGCTGAGGTCGAAGCCGATCTCGTCGGAGGCCCCGGGGCCGAACTTGAGCTGCGGCGCACCGTAGGTGAAGATCGCCTCAGGGTGGGCGGGTACTGGGTTGGTGCTGGTCACGGGGGGTGCCTCCTCAGGCGTAGAAACCGTCCGGGGCGCGGCGGAGCGAGCGGAGCTGCTCGGCGTCATGCCCGAAGATCACGGTGGCGTCTGATCTCTCGGCGATGCCGCGCAGCTTCTCCACCGAGGCGTACCAGGCCGCGAGGTCGTTCACGATCGCGGCCGGGGTGGCCGGGGGCCCGTAGGAATCGCCCATGTAGACGGCGTCCGAGGTGAAGACCATGGTGCCGGTCTCCGGCAGGTCGACCTGCATGGCCATGGTGCCGGGCGTGTGCCCGGGCGCCTCGATGAAGGTGACCCCGGGCAGGAACTCGGCGTCGCCGGAGACCGTCTCGAAGTCGATGCCCTCGTAGTCGGCCTTGAGGTGCGCGCCGTTGAACGCGCCCTCATAGCCGAACGCCCACTCCTTCTCCTTGTCGTTGACCACCAGCCGCGGCCCGGCCCCGGAGAAGGCGCGCACGTTCCCGGCGTGGTCGAAATGCAGGTGGGACAGGGCGACGTAGTCCAGCTGGGCGGGCGTGACGCCGAGCTGCGCCAGCCGGGAGTCCAGGAACTGGTCCTCGTCCACCTGGTCGTAGGGGAAGAACTCCTGCAGCCCGGTCGGTACCCAGCGGGTCTCCCAGTCCCGGGGGCAGCTGGTGTCCCACAGCAGGCTGCCCTCCGGGGTCTCCACCAGGACAGCGTGCGTGGTGCACGGGTACCACTCGACCGGCTTCTCGCGGTCGCCGCGGGACCGGATGCTGCGGCCCGGCTTGAGCAGCAGCCAGGTCAGGTCGCAGCTCATCGCACCGCAGTCGAGCACGTGCAGCCTCGTTGCTGTCGCCATGTCATGTCTCCCGGAGGTGGGCGGATGTAGCTCCTGCCGGGTTAATTACCCCGTCTTGGCCCGATTGACCGGCCTGGCCGGGGGCGGCCTCGCCCGGGACGGCCGTCGCGGGGAGCCCACCCGCAGGCGGCCCGCCGCAGGCCCACCCGCAGGCCGGCCCGCCGCAGGCCCACCCGCAGGCCGGCCCGCCGCAGGCCCGCCCGCGCCGCAGAACCGGCGTAATCAGGGCTGGCCCAAGGCTAGCCCGGCCAACCGGGCGGATGAGGTAGCGAAAACCGCACGAAGAACGGATCCGCGCTAGCCCGGGGCCGGCTTACCGTCCTGGGGCGGATGGGCCAGGCGGGGGGAGCAGACTATGGCGCAGTCGGTTCGTGCGGGGCGCCTGGAACCAGCGGGGATACCCGGGCCGGGCATGCCCATGGTGGCGATGTACCACTCGGTGGAACCGTGCCGGAGCGACCCTTACCGGGTGACCGTCAGCCCGCAGCGGTTCGAGCAGCAGATGCGCTGGCTGGCAGGCCGTGGCCTGCGCGGCGCCTCGGTGCGCGACCTGCTCACGGCGCGGGCGGCCGGGCTTGGCCAGGGCCTGGTCGGCCTCACCTTCGACGACGGTTATGCCGATTTCGCGCAGTACGCGCTGCCGGTGCTGCGGCGTTTCGGCTTCACGGCCACGGTGTTCGTCATCGCCGGGCGGCTCGGCGGGCAGAACAGCTGGGACCCGGACGGCCCGCGTAAGCAGCTGATGGACGCTGGCCTGGTGCAGCAGGTGGCGGACGCGGGCATCGAGATCGGCTCGCACGGGCTGCGGCATGTGCGGCTGCCGGAGGCGGGGACCGCCCTGGCCGAGGAGGTCGGGGGGAGCCGGGAGATCCTCCAGGCGGTGACCGGCCAGCCGGTGGTGGGGTTCTGCTATCCCTACGGTGCGGTCGATGACGCGGCGGTGCGGCAGGTCCGGGCGGCCGGTTACGACTACGGCTGCGCGATCTGGCCGTCGCCGCACACCGGGCGGCATGCGCTGCCGCGCAGCTACGTGGGCGAGGCGGACGGGCCGTCCCGGCTCTGGGCGAAGGCAGCGCGGCACCGGCTGACCTGGGCGTACCGCGCCCGGCCGAGTTCCGCCACTCTGC
This sequence comes from uncultured Actinomycetes bacterium, assembly GCA_963829725.1. Lineage (GTDB taxonomy): Bacteria > Actinomycetota > Actinomycetes > Streptosporangiales > Streptosporangiaceae > RYN-230. Next base: position 256,557 of record CAWHJW010000016.1, read on the forward strand.
GTAGCCCAGCTACCCCGGTTGGCTGACCCGCCGGGGGACTGCGGCTGGCACAGTCGCAGCAGGTGGAAACCCGCGAGGCGGCTGGGGCATTGCCGTCTGGCACGAGGCTCGAGGGGACTCAAGTGGCCGAGCACCGGCTTTCGCTCGCTGTCAACGGGCGCGAGAACCTGCTGCACAGCAGGCTCATCACTGGTAACGGGCACGGCAGTGGCGCCGCGGCGGGCACGGTCGCCATCGTCGGGCTGGGCTACGTGGGCCTGCCGACCGCGGTGGAACTGCACGGCAAGAGCCGCCGGATCATCGGCATGGACATCAGCTCCGACCGGCTCGCCGACATCGTCACCGGCCAGGCCGACCTCACCGCGCCGGACCAGGACCGGCTGGCCGCCGCGCTCGCCGACGGCAGCCTGGAGCTGACCACCGACCCGGCCGCCGCGGCCGGGGCTGAGGCCGTGATCATCTGCGTGCCGACCCCGGTGGACAGCGCGCACGCACCGGACCTGTCCGCGCTCCGCGCGGCCTGCGCCAGCGTGGTTGGTCAGGCTCGGCCGGGCCAGGTCATCATCCTCACCTCGACCAGCTACGTGGGGACCACCCGGGACCTGCTCACCGAGCCACTGCGGCGGCGCGGCCTGGTGGCGGGCCATGACATCTACGTGGCGTTCAGCCCGGAAAGGATCGACCCGGGTAACCCCGACCATCAGCAGAGCAAGACGCCGCGCGTGGTCGGCGGGGCCAGCCCGGCGTGCACCAGCCGGGCCGCCGAGGTCATCGGCCGGCTCACCGACTCGGTGTACCTGGTGAGCTCCCCGGACGCCGCCGAGGCGGCGAAGCTGTACGAGAACATCTTCCGCGCGGTGTCCCTGGCCCTGGCCAACGAGTTCGCCGACGCGTGCGGCGCCCTGGCCCTGGACCCGATCGAGGTGACGCTGGCCGCCGCGACCAAGCCCTACGGCTTCCTCGGGGCTTTCCCCGGCCCGGGCGTGGGCGGGCACTGCATTCCCTGCGACCCGCACTACCTGCTCTGGCAGCTGAACGCGGGCGGCCGCCGGTCGCCGCTCATCGAGCAGGCGATGACGTCCATCGCAGGCCGGCCGGAACGGGTCATTGAGCGGGCCGGCGAGGTACTGGCGGCCAGCGGGCGGGCGCTGGCGGGCGCGCGGGTGGTGGTGCTCGGGGCCAGCTACAAGCCGGGCGTCCGCGACCTGCGGGAGTCCCCGGCCCTGGCGCTGCTCGCCGGGCTGCAGGACTGCGGCGCGCGGGTGGCGTACCACGATCCGCTGATCCCGGTGCTGGACCTGCCGGGCGGCCCGGTGCTGTGCAGCCTCACCGACCCGCACGGCGAGGACTGGGACCTGGTCATCGCGCACACCCTGCACCCCGGGGTGGACTACTCCTGGGCGCAGGACTGCCCCCGGGTGCTGGATGCCACCTACCAGTTCTTCGCCGCGGCGCATCGCGCGGTGGTCTGAGGCGCCGGCCATGCCCAGCGACCTGCGCGCAGCTGACGTGAGCACCCCGGCGGTGGTGCTCAAGCTGGACCCGAACCCGCTGCACCACGGCACGCTCGGGGTGACCCGCAGCCTGGGGCGGCTGGGCGTGCCGGTGTACGGCGTGCATGAGGGATGGTGGGCGCCCGCGGCGAACTCCCGTTACCTCGCCGGGCGGGTGTTCTGGCAGCCCGTGCCAGATCAGGCCGAACGGATCCAGGCCGGGCTGCTTGACCTCGCCAGCCGGATCGGCCGTCCGGCGGTGCTCATCCCGACCGACGATGCGGGCGCGATCTTCCTGGCCGAGCAGGGGGACCCGCTGCGCGGCGCGTACCTGTTCCCGCAACCGCCCCCGGACCTGCCCAGGCAGGTGGCCGGCAAGTACTCCCTGTTCCAGCTGTGCCGCGAGCTGGGGGTACCCAGCCCGCGGGCCATGCTGGCCCGGTCACCGGGCGAGGCCGCGGGCTTCGCGGCCGAGGCCGGGTTCCCGGTCATCGCGAAGCTGGCCGCGCCCTGGCGCCAGGCCGCGGCCCCGCGCGGGGCGGCCCCGGCGGGCGGCGGGGCGCGGGGAGACGCGGCGCGGGAAGACGCGGCGCGGGGGCCGGGGCTGCGCAGCACCACCATCGTGCGCAGCCCGGCGCAGCTGGACGCGCTCTACCGGCGCTGCGCGGCGGCGGGCCTGGGGCTGATGCTGCAGGAGTACATCCCGGCCGCGCCCGGCCAGGACTGGTTCTTCCACGGCTACTACGACGCCCGCTCCCGCTGCCTGGCCGCGTTCACCGGCGTCAAGGACCGGTCCTACCCGGCGCACGCCGGGCTGACCAGCCTGGGCCGGGCCGTGCCGAACCGCGAGCTCACCGGGCAGCTCACCGGGCTGCTCCAGCGGCTGGGCTTCCGCGGCCTCGCCGACCTCGACCTGCGCCGCGATCCCCGGGACGGGGAGTACAAGCTGCTGGACTTCAATCCCCGGCTGGGCGCCCAGTTCCGGCTGTTCGCCGACGCCGCGGGCCTCGACGTGGCCCGGGCCGCCTACCTGGACCTGACCGGCCAGCCGGCCGCCGCGGGTGAGGTCACCCCGGGGCGCCGCTTCCTGGCGGAGAACTACGACCCGCTCGGCGCGATCGGCTACTGGCGCGCGGGTGAGCTCGGGCTGGCGGCCTGGGCGGCCTCGGTGCGCGGGGCCGACGAGACCGCCTGGTTCGCCCGGGACGATCTGGTGCCGTTCGGGCTGATGTGCCTGCGGATGAGCTGGCGGGCAGTCACCCGCCGCTGGGCCCGGGACTCGCCCGCGGCGCCGCGCGCCGCGGGCCGGTCCCGGTACAGCCCTGGGCGGGCGGCGGCCCGGCATGGGGAAACTGCGCATCACCAGAGGGTGGGGGAGAAGGCATGAGCAGCACGACGGATGTGGCCATCGTGGGGGCGGGCCCGTACGGGCTGTCCGTGGCGGCGCACCTGCGCCGCTCCGGGCTGGAGGTCCGCCAGTTCGGCCTGCCGATGCACCTATGGCGGGCCAAGATGCCGCGGGGCATGTACCTCAAGTCGCAGGGGTTCGCCTCCAACCTGTCCGATCCGGCGGCCGCCTGCACCCTCGGCGCGTTCTGCCGGGCTACCGGTCGGCCCTACGCCGACTACGGCCTGCCGGTGCCGCTGGAGGTCTTCGTGGCCTACGGCGAGTGGTTCCAGCGGGCGCAGGGCCTGGACGTGGCCGAGGTCCTGGTGTCCCGGATCACCCCGGTAGGCGGCGGCTACCAGCTGGACCTGGCCGACGGCGAGCTGATGCGGGCCCGCCAGGTGGTGCTGGCCATCGGGGTGGAGCACTTCGCCCACGTGCCCCCGTCGCTGGCCGGGCTGCCCGCGGCCGCGTGCACGCACAGTTCCGCGCACGCCGACCTGGCCGTGTTCGCCGGGCAGCGGGTCGTGGTGGTCGGCGCGGGCCAGTCGGCCCTGGAGTCCGCCGCCCTGCTGCATGAGAGCGGCGCCGACGTGCGGATCGTGCTGCGGGAGCAGCAGGTGGCCTGGAATGGCGCGCCGCTGCCGCCGGACCGCCCGCTACGGCAGCGGCTGCGCGAGCCGGAGGCCGGCCTCGGGTCCGGCTGGGGCACCTGGTTCTACTCGCGGCGGCCCGGGCTGTTCCGGCACCTGCCCGCGGCCACCCGGGTGCAGCGGGCCCGCACCGCGCTCGGCCCGGCGGGCGCCAGCTGGCTGCGCGGCCGGGTCGAGGGGGAGTTCCCGGTCCTGGCCGGCCACTACCTGGAATGGGCCGAGGCGGCCCCGGACGGGGTGCGGCTGGAATTGGTCAGCCGGGACGGCCGGGGCACCGAGCTGGCCGCGGACCACGTCATCGCGGCCACCGGGTACCGGCCGGACCTGGGCCGGCTGCCGTTCGTCGGCGCTGAGCTGGCCGCCCGGCTGCGCACCGTGGCCGGCACCCCGGTCGTGGACCGCGACTACCAGTCCACCTCCCCGGGGCTGTACGTGATCGGGCCGGCTGTCGCCCCGACGTTCGGCCCGGTGATGCGCTTCGTGTACGGCGCAGACCACGCGGCCCGCACGGTGCAGCCGGCGGCTGTCCGCGGGGCCAGGCCGGCCCAGGCGGCCGTGGGGGCCAGCCGGTGAGCGTGCCGGGCTACCTGACCGGGCTGCCCCGGCCCCGGCCGGCGCCCTGGGTGGCTGAGGCGGCCGGGGCCGGCCGGGACGGTGCCGCGCGGGTGCCGGCCCCGGCGCGGACCGCCGGGCGCGCGGTGGCCGCGGCCGGTCTGCCGCTGGCCGACGGGCTCACGCTGGGTGCCGTGGCGGCCGCGGCTGCGCTGGCCGGCTGGCCCACCAGCGGCTGGCTGGGTAGCGGCTGGCTGGGTAGCGGCTGGGCCGGCAGTGGATGGCCAGGGGACTGGCTGCTTGCGGGATACCTGGCGGTGGTGTTCCTGGCCCTGTCCGGCAGCGGACTGCACCGGCTGCGGATCAGCCTGCGCGTCGCCGACCAGTCGGGCCGGATCGCCGCGGCGGCGCTGCTGCCCGGCGTCATGCTGCTGCCTGCCGTCCCGGCCGGGCCGGTGTTCCGCCTGGTCCTGGGAACCACGGCGGCGCTGCTCGCGGTGCGGGTGGCCGGCTGCGCCGCGCTGCGCGCGGCGCGCCGGCGCGGACGGCTGACCGAGCCCGCCCTGCTGGCTGGAGCAGGCCCGGACGGCCGGGAACTGGCCCGGCTGCTCGGCGAGCATCCCGAGCTGGGCCTGCGGGTGCGGGGATTCGTAGCGGACACGGTCCCGCCGGGAAGCATCGTGGATAGCCCCGGTAGCTCCGGTGGCCTCGGACCGGCCGCCGGCGGCGCCGCGGCCGGCCGGCCGCTGCGGGTGCTGGGCGGCACCGCGGACCTGGCCGCCGTGGTGGCCCGGGAGGGCATCAGCCGGGTCATCGTGACGGCTGCTGACACCGGCCTCGATGTGGCCGCCGGCCTTGATGCTGCCGCCGGCCCCGGCACGGCCGCCGGTGCCGGTGTGGCCGCCGGCTCCGGCGTGGCCTCCGCTGCCGGTTCGGCGGACCTGGCCGGGGCGCTGCGCGGGGCGCGTGAGCTGGGAGCCGATGTGTGCGTGCTGCCGCGGCTGGCGGGGCTTGGGGCGGCGGTGCCCCGCGGGTGCCTGGACGAGATCTGGGGCGTGCCGCTGATCCCGCTGCGCCGCTCCGGCCCGCTCCAGGCCGGCCGCCTGGCCAAGCGGGCCTTCGACGCGGCGTCGGCAGCCGCGCTGCTGATCCTGACCGCGCCGCTGCTCGCCGCGGCCGGCCTGGCCGTCCGGCGGCAGCTGCGCCGCCCGGCGCTGTTCCGGCAGGTCCGCATCGTCGGGCCGGGGCGGCAGGCGGAGATCGTCAAGCTGCGCACGCTCGGCCAGCACGGTGACCCGGACACCTGCTGGGCGGCGCCCGCCGGGCGCTGCGACCGGCTCGGCCGGTTCCTCCGCGTGACCCACATCGACGAGCTGCCCCAGCTGGCCAGCGTGCTGCGCGGGGACATGTCGCTGGCCGGGCCGCGCCCGGAACGGCCGCACTTCGCCCGCCAGTTCGCCGCGGCCGTCCCCGGCTACGCCGGCCGGCACCGGATGCCGGCCGGGCTGACCGGATGGGCCCAGGTGCACGGGCTGAACGGGGACACCTCCATCAGCGACCGGGCCCGCTTCGACAACTACTACATCGAGTACTGGTCGTTCTGGCTGGACCTGCTGATCCTGGCCCGCACGGTGACCAGCATCGCGGCGGAGGCGGCCCGGTGGGCCGCCCGGCCCCGCGGCGCCCCCGGGCCCGGGCCGGCGGCTGGCCGGGCGCGCGAGTCGGGGATCGGCCTGGTCCCCGAGCCGCCGGCCCGCAGTCAAGCACGAGGAGGTCGTTCATGAAGGTCCTGCATGTGATCACCGGCCTGGGCGTCGGCGGCGCCGAGCTCCAGCTCCGCTCGGTCCTGCAGCACACCCGGCACGAGTCCGACGTGGTCACGCTGTACAACCCCGGCCCGGTGGCGGACATGATCCGGGCCGACGGGGGCCGGGTCACCGACCTCGGGATGACCCGCAACACCGAGCTCTCCGCGCTGCTGCAGCTGCGGCGGCTGATCCGGCGCGGCGGCTACGACGTGGTGCATACCCACCTGTACCGGTCCCAGGTCTACGGCCGTCCCGCCGCCTGGCTGGCGGCCACCCCGGTGGTGCTGAGCACCGAGCACTCGATCGGGGAGACCCACCTGGAACGCAGGCCGATGACGCGGGGCGTCCGGGCGCTGTACCTGGCCACCGAGTTCCTCTCCGACGCCACCATCGCGGTGTCCGGCACGGTCCGCGAGAGGCTGCTGGCCTGGGGCGTGCGGGACCGCCGGGTGACGGTGATCCCGAACGGGGTGGACCTGCAGCGCGTGGCGTTCGACGCGAGCGCGCGGGACCGGGTCCGGGCCGGCTTCGGCATCCCGGACGACGCCTACGTCATCGGGGTGCTCGGGCGGCTCGACCCCAACAAGCAGTTCGACATGGTCATCGAGGCGGCGGCGCCGCTGCTCGGCGAGGGCACGCGGCTGCTCATCGTCGGCAAGGGCGACGAGCGGGGCCACCTGGAGCAGGTGGCCCGGGACTCCGGGGCCGCCGCCCAGGTCATCTTCGCCGGGGAGCGGCACGACGTGGCGGCCATGCTGTCCGCGATGGACCTGTTCGTAGCGTCCTCCCGGCAGGAGACCTTCGGCCTGTCGGTCCTGGAGGCGCTGGCCAACGGCGCCCCCGTGCTCTACACCACCTGCCCGGCGCTGGACGGCCTGGACGGCCTGGACGCCGGGCGGGCTCAGCAGGTGCCATCCACCGCGGACGGGCTGCGCGCCGCCATCCGCGCGGAACTGCGGGCCGGCCAGCGGCCGCGGACCGCCGAGCCGGCGGTGGAGAAGGAATACAGCATCGAGGCGGTCACCGCGCGGATAGATGACCTGTACGAACGGCTGGCCAGGCGGCGCACCTGGCGCACGGCGACTCGGCCTGCCAGGAACGGGGCGCCGCGATGAGGTGCTTCGTCACCGGGGCGGCCGGGTTCATCGGCTCGCACCTGACCGAGGAACTGCTGGCCGCCGGGCACCAGGTCACCGGCCTGGACGACCTGAGCACCGGGCGCCTGGGCAACCTGCGGGCGGTCACCGGCCACCCGGGCTTCCGCCTGGCCGAGGGCTCGATCCTGGACCCCGCCACGGTCGGGGAACTGGCCGCCGGCGCTGACTGGGTATTCCACCTGGCGGCGGCCGTGGGGGCGTTCGTCATCCGGGACCGGACACTGTCCAGCCTGCGCACCAACATCCACGGCACGGAGAACGTGGTGGAGGCCGCGCACGCCGCGGGCGCCCGGCTGCTCGTCGCCTCAACCAGCGAGATCTACGGGAAGAACACCAAGGTCGGGCTGCGCGAGGACGACGACCGGGTGATCGGCTCCCCGCTGAAGTCGCGGTGGAGCTACGCCGAGGCCAAGGCCATCGATGAGAGCCTGGTCGAGTCCTACGTCCGGGAACTCGGGCTGCGCGCGGTCATCGTGCGGTTCTTCAACACGGTGGGGCCGCGGCAGACCGGCCGCTACGGCATGGTCATCCCGCGCTTCGTGCGCCAGGCGATGGCCGGGCAGCCGGTCACCGTCTACGGCACCGGGCAGCAGGTGCGCTGCTTCTGTCACGTGCACGACGTGATCCCGGCCCTGACCGCCCTGATCGCCTCCGACCGGGCCTGCGGCCGGGCGGTCAACCTGGGCAGCACCGAGCAGGTGACCATCGAGGGCCTGGCCCGCCGGGTGATCGCGGCGACCGGGTCGGCCAGCGGCATCGAGCGGGCCTCCTACCTGGAGGCGTACGGCTCTGGCTATGAGGACATGCAGCGCCGGGTGCCGGACTGCACGCTCGCCGCGGACCTCGTCGGCTTCGCGGCGGCCAGGAACCTGGACGAGATCATCCAGGCCGTGATCGCGGACCAGGCGGCGGCCACGGCCGCCGCGGCCTGACCGCGACGTGAGCGGGGGCAGCCGGACCGGGGAAAGGACGGCGGGGGCAACGAAGACGGCATTGGACGGCAGCCAGCGGGCGCTGCCGGGCGCCGGGCCGGGCAGGCCGTGGCGCCGGGTGGCCGGCCTGGCCTGGCTGGGCGTGGGTTTGCTCGCGGCCGCGCTGGTGGGGTTGACGATGGTGACATTCCGGGGCACGCCGTCCCGGCACACGCTGGTCGTGGCGTCGATGCCGTACTGGAGCATCGGGCATGGCACCGAGGTGGTGCTGGCCCACCGTGGCGCGGTGACCGAGGTGTCGCCGTGGATGTACGGGCTGGACCGCGCGGGCGGGATCGACACCCAGTACCGCCCCGGCCAGGCCGCCGCGGTGACCGGGGACATCCGGCGGCTGCGCTCGGCCGGCCTGCTGGTGGTGCCGAGCCTGGCCAACATCACCGGCGGCCAGTGGGCGTACCCGGCGGTGGGCCGGATGCTGCACTCACCGCCCCTGATGGCCCGGCACGTGGCGGCCATCGTCGCGCTGGCGCAGCGGGAGCACTACGCGGGCATCGACATCGACTACGAGAACCTGCACGCGGCCGACCGCCAGGCGTTCACCACATTCGTCACCCGGCTGGCCCACGCACTGCACGCCCGGGGCAAGGTGCTGTCCGTCGCGGTGTTCGCCAAGACCACCAACGCCGGCACCGCCCCGTTCAACGTGGCCCAGGACTACGCGGCCATCGGCCGGGCCGCGGACCAGGTGCGGCTGATGGCCTACGACTACCACTGGCCGACCTCGCCGCCCGGCCCGGTCGCCCCGGTGAGCTGGGTCCGCAGCGTGCTGCGCTACGCGAGGACGCAGATCCCGGCGGCCAAGATCGTGCTCGGCATCCCGCTCTACGGGTATGACTGGTCGGGCGGGCACGCCTCCGGGCTCAGCTGGCTGCAGGCGCTGCGGCTGTCCCGGCAGTACCATGTGACGCCGCGTTATGACGCCGCCAGCCAGGCACCGTGGTTCAGCTATACCGACGCGGCCGGGCGGCGGCACACCGTTTGGTTCGAGAACGCGGAGAGCTCGCGGGCGAAGTTCGAGGTGGCCCAGGGTGCCGGGATCGCCGGCGTGTACCTGTGGATGTACGGCTACGAGGACACCGCCACCTGGACCGCGGTGCACCAGGTGCTGCCTGCCTCCGGGCCGCACGCCCTCAGCACGTCGAAGGCGGTGCCGTGATGCCCTGGTGGGTCCTCGCGGTCCTGGTCCTCGGCGCGAACTTCGCGCTGTGGGGGCCGGCCGGGCTGGCCCGGCTGGTCGAGTCGCACGCCGCCCGCCCGCGCCTGGGCCAGCCCTCGCTGGCGAGGCGGGGCGCGGCGGAGCCGTGTTCCCTCCGGGCCGGCGAGTCGCGGGGGGTACCGGGGGGTCGTCCCCCTGGGCCAGCAGGGCGGGGCGCGGCGGAGCCGTGTTCCCTCCGGGCCGGCGAGTCGCGGGGGGTTCCGGGGGGTCGTCCCCCCGGGCAGCGCAGCCAGCAGCGCCTGACCTCGGCGGAGGTCGCCGTGCTGATCCCCGCGCACAACGAGTCCCAGGTCATCGGGGACAGCCTGCGGTCGATCATGGCCCTGGTGCCCAGGGAGAACGTCCACGTGGTCTCCGACGGCTCGACCGACGACACCGTGGAGATCGCCCGGCGGGCCGGCGCCCACGTCATCGAGACCCGGGAAAACCTGGGCAAGGCCGGGGCGCTGGAGGAAGCCATCGCCCGGTTCGGCCTGATCCGGCGGTTCCCGGTGGTAATGCTGCTGGACGCCGACACCCGGGTGCAGCCCGGCTACTTCACCGCGGCGCTGCCCATGTTCGCCCGCCCGGAGGTGGTCGCGGTGGCCGGCTGCGTCCGGACGTCCCGCGACCGGCAGCTCACGTTCGGCGGGAACGTCCTGGTCGGCCACCGCACCCGGATCTACGCGGTGAGCCAGCGGGCGCTGAAGTTCGGGCAGACCTGGCTGCGCTCCAACGCCACGCCGATCGTCCCTGGCTTCGCCAGCATGTACCGCACCGACGTGCTGCCCCGGATGGAGATAAACCCGCCGGGGCTGGTGATCGAGGACTTCAACATGACCTTCGAGGTCTACCAGAAGCGGCTGGGCAAGGTGGGCTTCACCCTGCAGGCGGTGGCGGTCACCCAGGACCCGGACAACCTGCGGGACTACATCCGGCAGACCAAGCGCTGGGCGGTCGGGCTGTGGCAGACCGTGCGGCGTCACCCGCCGCGGGTGAACTTGTTCACCGCCATGCTCACCCTGCTGCTGATCGAGCTGATCACCTCGAGCATCCTGTTCTTCCTGCTGCCGCTGGCGCTGGCGGTGCTCGCCCTGCCCGACCTCATCGGCGATGCGCTGTCCTGGCCCGGCTTCGGCGAGATGCACACCGTCGTGGCGGCGCACATCACGCTGACCGCGGTGCTCTTCGGCGTGGTGCTGCCCGACTATCTGCTGACCTGCCTGGTCGCGGCGCTGGAACGCCAGCCACGGCTGCTCTTCCTGGGTGTTTTCTTCCCGTTCCTGCGGATGCTGGACGCCGCCATCTCGCTGTACGCGGTCCCGGTGGCCTGGTTCTCGTCGTCCAGCGGTCGCTGGACCAGCCCGGCGCGCCGGGCGTTGGGCAACGCCCCGGTGGATGACGACAGCACCGGGATCAATGCGGAGCCGGGTCCCCCGGCGCGGGTGGCGGAGGCTAGTCATGTATCTGGGTGAACAGGCGCCGGCGATGACGGTGCACAGTGAGCTTATGGATCCGGTGCGGATACTGCTCGTGGATGACCACCTCATGGTCACCGAGGCGCTGGCGTCGCGGCTGTCCGCGGCGATGGACCTGTGGGTGGCCGGCCGGTGCACCACGGCCGACCCCAGCCTGCTGGACATCGTCCGGGGGCTGCGCCCGGATGTCATCACCATCGAGGTGGAGCCGCTCGGCCCGGCCGTCGGCGAGGTGCTCCGGTCCCTGGTGGCCACACGGCCGGAGGCGAAGGTGGTGGTGCTCAGCGCCGACCATGACGTCGCCCACGCGGTGGAGGCCGCCCGGGCCGGGGTCGCCGCCTGGGTGGCCAAGGAGCAGGGCGCGGCCGAACTGGAGACGGTGATCCGCGGCGTCTGCCAGGGTTCCGCGTGGTTCCCGCCGGAGATGCTCGGCGCCATCCTCCGCGAGCTGCGTAACGATGTCACCCGGGCGCGGGAGCACGAGAACCTGCTGGACGTGCTGAGCCCGCGGGAACGGGACGTGCTGCTGTCCATGATGGACGGCAAGCGGGGCCGCCAGATCGCCCAGGACCTGCTGATCTCGACCGACACGGTGCGCACCCATACCCGCAACATCTTCGCCAAGCTGGACGTGCACAGCCGCCTGGAGGCGGTCCGGGTGGCCCGGGCCGCCGGCCTGCGGCGGCGCAAGGAGGATGGCAGATGACCGGGGCGGCCCGGCTGCCCCGGGCGGCGGGACCGGCCGGCCGGGCCACCATCGGACCGGGAGGCGGCAGGTGAGCGGGCCGGGACGGCCGCTCCGGGTGGCCACCGTCATCACCCGGCTGGAAGGCGGCGCGGGCCAGCAGGCCATGCGCGGGGCGCTGGCCATGGACCCGGCGGCCTTCCAGATGACCCTCATCACCGGCAGCGGCGGCGCCCAGCTGGAGGCGGCCCGCCGGGGCGGCCTGGAGGTCATCGTGGAGCCGTCGCTGCGCGCGCCGATCGCGCCGCGCAGTGACCTGCACGCGCTGGCCAGGCTGCGCGGCCTGCTGCGCCGCCGGGGCTTCGACGTGGTGCATACTCACTGCGCCAAGGCCGGGGCGGTGGGCCGGCTGGCCGCGCACCAGGCTGGGGTGCCCCGGCTGGTGCACACCTACCACGGGTTCCCGTTCCACGAGTTCCAGGCGGCGCCGCGGCGCCGTGCCTACGTGCAGATCGAGCGCTGGCTGGGCCGGATCACCGACCTGGCGCTGTGCGTGGGTACCGGGGTGGCGGTGGAGGCGGTCCGCCGCCAGCTGATCGCCCCGGAACGGGTCCGCACCATCGGGGTGGTCGCGGACGGCGCCGGCCATGCCCCCGCCGCGCAGGGGGGCCCGGGCCGCGCCGCGCGCTGCCGCGCCCGCGCCCAGCTCGGGCTGCCGCCGGACGCCACGGTCGTCGGCGCGGTCGGGCGGCTGACCTACCAGAAGGCCCCAGAGGATTTCCTGGCCGCGCTGCAGGCGCTGGGGCGGCCCGGGGTGACGGGTGTCTGGGTGGGCGGCGGGGAACTGGCGGGCGAGCTGGCAGCCCGGGCGGCTGGCCTGCCCGACGTGCGGCTGGTGCTGGCCGGCCAGCGGGGGAACGTGCCCGACCTGCTCCCGGCGTTCGACGTCTTCGCCCTGCCGAGCCGCTACGAGGGGCTGCCCACCGCGGTGGTCGAGGCGATGTTCTGCGGTATCCCCGTGGTGGCCACCGCGGTCAACGCGGTGGGTGACGTGGTGATCCCCGGGGAGACGGGGCTGCTGGTACCGCCCGGCCAGCCCAGGCGGATGGCGGACGCGGTCCGCTTCCTGCTCGACGAGCCGCAGGTCGCGGCACGGATGGCCACGGCGGCCCAGGCCCGGCTCGGGGAACGGTTCGGCGAGGCGGCCCTGCGCCAGGCGCTGGCGGCGGCCTACGACGGCAAGGGTGCCGCGGCCCAGGTGCGGCGTGGTTAACTGGCAGGTACGCCGCGTAGGGTGACGGGTACGTACCGGATAGTAAGCAAGCTGACCCGGGGGGGCAGCGCGGGGGATTGAGCGGGACGGGGCCTGCCCGCTCTGGGGGGACGAATGGTGGAGCCGTCGTTCGACCGGCGACGGGGCCGGGGGCGCAGGCAGACGGACGAGCAGGACACGCTCGCCGTCCGGGGCCTGCTACATGATCTTGGGCACCAGATGACCACGTTGTCCTACCTGGTCGAGGCGGTGCGCGGGGACCTCGACATGCCGGGGGACGCGGACATGCGGCTGGAACTGCTCTCGCTGGAGATGTCCCGGCTGCTGGACGTCATCGCCACGGAGATGCCGGGCCGGCGGGACGAGGCGGCGGCCGTTGGCCCGGTAAGCCTGCGCTCGCTGGCTGGCCAGGTCACCCGGCTGGCCCAGGTGGCCCGCGAGACCGTGGTGCGGCTGCAGCCGGGGCCCGAGGTCAGCATCGAGGCCAGCCCCGCCGTGCTGTGGCGGGTACTGACCAACGTGGTGGACAACGCGGCCCGGGCGGCCGGCCCGGACGGCCACGTGGACGTGACCGTCTCGCCGCTGCCCGGCCGGGCCGGGGCGGCCGTCGACGTGACCGACGACGGCCCGGGCTTCGGCAATGGCCCGCCCGGCACGGCCGCGCTCGGGCTCAGCGTGGTCACCGCGCTGCTGGAATCGTGCGGCGGCCGGATGGAGGTGCGGGCCCCGGACGGCGGCGGCGCCTCGGTCCGCATCGTGGTGCCGGCCCGGCCGCCGGCTCCCGGCCCCCTCAGCCTGGGCCCGGGCGAGCGGGTAGGCCGGTGACCGCCCTCGTTCTCGGCGATGACCACAGCGTGTTCCTCGATGCCATGGCGGCCGTGCTCGTGCAGCGCGGTTACCGGGTCACCGTGGCCCGGACCGTGCCGGAGACCATCGACGCGGTGCGCCGCGAGCAGCCGGCGGTATGCCTCATCGACCGGCATTTCGGCGGCGACAGCGGGATCGCGGCCATCGGCCCGATGCTCGCCGCGAGCCGCCGGACCCGGGTGCTGGTGCTCAGCGCCGACCCGGACACCGAGGGCATCCAGCGGGCGCTGCAGGCCGGCGCGGCCGGCTACCTGCACAAGACCCGGGGGGTGTCCGCGCTGACCCGGGCGATCGAGCGGGTGCAGCGTGGTGAGGTGGTCATCGACGTGCCGAAGCCGTCGGTGCCGCGGGATCGCGCCCGGCCCAGTGACGCGCGGCGGCTCGCCGCCTTTCTCACCCCCCGGGAGCGGGAATGCCTCGTGCTCCTCGTAGAGGGACTGGACACCGGCGGGATCGCCGCCAAGCTGGGCGTCTCGCCGGCCACCGTGCGCACGCACGTGCAGTCGGTCCTGATGAAACTCGGCGTGCACTCACGGCTGGAGGCGGCCTCCTACGCGGTCCGCTATGGCCTGCTCGACGAGGCGGCCCGCTTCCCGTCCGGGCGGGCCGGCTTAATTGCCCGCCTGCGGCGCCGGATGACCCGGGCCGCCGCGAGTGCCCCGCCTGCCGCCAGGGCGGCCAGCACGACCCCGTCCGCCACCTGCCTGGCCACGTCCGCCGGGGGCGGGCCGAAACTGTAGGAGTCGGTGACCAGCCAGCCCGGGTGGAACAGGGCCAGCCCGAAGCTCAGCCCGCTGGCCCCCGCCGGGACGGGCGGGGTCACCCAGGTGGCATGCGCCCAGCCGCTGGAGGCCGGGAGGTAGGGGCCTGACGTCCAGTACGCCCAGCGGCCCGACGAGGTCCGGTAGTACACCGAGTACTGGATGGCCGCCGACGACTTGTACCAGCTGCCGAGGGCGTAGGTCCGGCCCGCTGTCACCGGCAGCGAGCACTGGCCGAGGTCGAACTGCTGCAGCAGCTTGTCGTCCCCGCTGTGGTAGGCGCTGACTGTCAGCCGTTCCGCCCACCGGCCGGACCGCGCGTCGCTGGTCCGCTGCCAGGTGGCCGTGTTGCGCCCGTAGCCGCCGACCATCCAGCACCGGGGCAGCACCGGGCCGCCGCCGGCCGCCTCGAGCTGGGGGTTCACCGCACCGGTGGGGCCGACCGTCTCCAGGGACTGGCTGACGATCCCGTGCGGGGCAGCCGGCCGGGCTCGCTGGACCGGCCGGTCCGGGCCGCCGGTCACCTGGCTGACCGTCCGTACCACTGTGCCCCGCCCGCTGCGGCCGGCCAGCCAGTGCGCAAAGGCGTTGAGAATTGAGGCCCTGATGGAAAGCGGGCCGCACTGGTGCGCACTGCAGATGTGATGGAAGATCAGCGGCAGCCAGCCACCGCCCGCCCGCTCTGCCCGGGTGACCAGGCCCTCCAGGTCACGGAGGGTCCACGTGTGATCTACCTCCCCGGCGGTGCGGATGCCCATGGGCATGGCCGGGGGGATGCTCTCGGTGACCGTGCAGTCCGGGCACCCGCCGTTACGCAGGCCGGTGGTCAGCCGGGCGCTGTCGAAGCCGCAGCCGGCCACGATCGCCTCGGCGCGGCGGCCGGCGGCGCCGCCGGGATAGGCGAACGAGGTGACCCGGAACCCCCACCCGGTGAGGATGGCCCGGCTCATGCAGGCCTGCCGCCGGGCCTCGGCCGGGGTGATCCCGGTCAGTTCCAGGTGGGAGACGGTGTGCGCGCCGATCTCGTCCCCCTGCCCCGCGAGCCAGTGCAGCTGGGCCAGGGTCAGGTAGCCGGGCGTGCCGACCGCGCCGGTGATGATGTAGAACGTGCCCGCCATGTGGTAACGGTGCAGGATCCGGATCCCCGTGGCCTGGTCGGCGTCCCCGTCGTCGAAGGTGAAGCTCACCACGGTCCGCGCGGCGCCGGCGGCCGTGGCCCTCATGTCCACCGCCCGGGTGCCCGGGGCGGGAGCGGTCACCGCCCGGACGCCACCGGGGGCCGTTGCTGCCCCGGCGGCGGACGCCCGGGCGGCCCGGGGAGAACGGTCCGGGGTGGCGGCCTGGGCCCGGGCGGGGGCGCCGCCTGGCAGCACGGCCAGTACCGCCAGCGCCGCTGCCGCCAGCAGCGCCAGCGGCCGTGCCGCCGCTACCGCGCCCGCGCCCGTCCTGCGGCGCCGGGCGCGGCCCGGCCGCGCATGTGGCCATCGTGCCTGGCCCACCGTCCCCCTCGGGGAAAATCCGTTCCCAGCCGCCACCTCCGGCCGCTGGCCTGCTATCGACGCTAGGACGCGGCGGCCGGGAGGGAATCCTCCGCTCGGGTGAGCCGGCCTACCCCATCCGCATCGCCGCGGCGGGTGCGGCCGACGTCGGCGAGACGGCCAGCGGTGCGGCGAGTGGCGCAGCCGGGGCGGCCTGCGGCGCAGCCGGGGCCGCCAGCGGGCGGAACAGTTCGCCGCGCCAGCCGCCGCGGACTGTGCGCACCCCCACCACGATCCAGGCGGCCACCAGGACCAGGTACAGTGCCACGGCAGCAGCGCGGAACGCGACCGCCCCAGTGTGCAGGGCCAGGCCGGTGCTCGCGGTGACGCAGGTGCCCACCGGGAAGGTAAAGGACCACCAGGTCAGGCTGAACGGCATCCGCTCCCGCGCGGCCCGCACCGTGATCGCGGTGGCCAGGGCCGCCCACAGGGCCGCGAAGCCCCACACCGGCACGCCGTAGACCACGCCGAACGCGGCGAACGCGGTGTCGTAGGGGGCCGGGATGGCCAGGTGCGCCACCCCACCCAGCAGGTTCGCGGCGGTGATGGACTGGCCGAGCGGGCCGAGCACGATCCACAG
Source organism: uncultured Actinomycetes bacterium (assembly GCA_963829725.1). GTDB lineage: Bacteria > Actinomycetota > Actinomycetes > Streptosporangiales > Streptosporangiaceae > RYN-230. The sequence continues at coordinate 272,976 of CAWHJW010000016.1, forward strand.
CGTGGGCACCATGACGGCCGGGCCGACCGAGTGCCGGACCAGCCGCTGCCACAGTTGCGTGATCACCACGATGCTGGCGATCAGGCTGAGGCCGAACATCGCGTAGCAGGCCAGCAGCATGGTGAGCCGCGCCTGCCCCGGGGGCAGGTGCGGGATGAGCAGCGCCCCGGTGGCGGCGCTGACCATAGGCGGCACCACCGGCATCAGCCACCCGCCGAAGGCGGCGTCCGGGGCGGCGCGCAGCCGGGTGAACATCAGGTAGGGCACGGCCAGGCTGCTGGCCAGGCCGCCCAGCGTGCCCAGCGGCCAGGCCACGGCGTCGAGGACGAGCGCGGCGTGCGCGCCGATCAGGCCCGGGCCGAGCAGCAGTGCCCCGGCCCCGACGGTGAGCAGGGCCATCGGGGGCGCGCCATAGAACTGGACCATGACCGGGTTGCGGGCGTGGCCGAGGGCCGCCTGGCGGTGCCGGGACCAGTGCACGGCCTCCGCCGTGGCCAGCACGATCAGCCAGGCCGTGGCGGTCACCCAGACCACCGTGGCAAAGCCGCGCAGCCCAGGCCAGTGCACCGGCAGGGTCGCCGCCGCGGTGGCGACGATGCCGGTGCCCATCACGGAGGCAAACCAGTTGGGCCCCAGGCTGGCGAACACGTCCGACGGGCGCCCCAGGTCCCGCAGCGGACGGCGGCGGCCGGAGGCCGGCCGGGTGGTGCCGGGCCTGGCGGTATCCGGTCCCGTGGTGCCGGGCCAGGGGCTGCCGAGGCCGGTGGTGCCGGGCCCGGCGGGCGGCGGGGCCTGCGCGGGGGCCGCGTCGGCCGGGGGGGCTTGCGTGCTCATGAAGCCAACCTGCGCCCTGCGGTCCGGCCCCGGTAGCCGTCATCACCCTGTCAACCCACAACCTGCCCTTGTGGCCTCGGTTATCGTGGTGCAGTGCCGTTGAGCCCGCACGTCCCCGAGCTGGGGGCGCTGGAGCTGTTCGTGTCGGTGGCCCGGCTGGGCAGCATCGGCGCCGCGGCCCGGTACGCCGGGATCAGCCAGCAGGCGGCATCGACCCGGCTGCGCACGATGGAGGCGCAGGTCGGCGCGGTGCTGCTGGAACGTGACCCGCGCGGGTCCCGGCTGACCCCGGCCGGCGCGCTGCTGGCGGACTGGGCGGCGCCGCTGCTGGACCTGGCCGGCGCCCTGGACTCCGGCATCGCCAGCCTCCGCCGGGCCCGGGACACCCACCTCCGGGTCGCGTCCAGCCTCACCGTGGCGGAGCATCTGGTCCCGGCCTGGCTGGTGGCGCTGCGCGGCGACTATGAGCAGGCCCGGCGCCCGGCCGAGATAACCCTGGTCGCGGCGAACAGCGAGGCGGTGGCCGGCCTGGTCGCGGAGCGCCGGGCCGACCTGGGCTTCGTGGAAGGGCCCGCGGCACCGCCCGGCCTGCGGTCCCGGGTGGTGGCCGCCGACCGGCTGGCCGTCGTGGTCCGCCCGGACCACCCGTGGGCCCGCCGCAGGTCCCCGGTCCGCCCCGCCGAGCTGGCCAGCACCCCGCTGGTGGAGCGGGAGGAGGGATCGGGGACCCGCCAGGTGCTGCGGGCGGCGCTCAGCGCCGCGCTGGGCGGGGACGCCGAGCTGGCCGCCCCGGCACTGCGGCTGACGACCACGACCGCGATCCGGCAGGCGGTCCGGGCCGGGGCCGGCCCGGCCGTGCTCAGCCTGCTCGCGGTGCGGGAGGCCGTGGCGGCCGGGACGCTGACCGAGGTGGCCGTGCCCGGCATCGACCTGGGCCGCAGCCTGCGGGCGGTCTGGGCGGGCGCCGCCCAGCCGCCGGCCGGCCCGGCCCGTGACCTGGTGGCGGTCGCGGCCCGGCTGGGAGCCCCGGCCGATTTCACCTGATTGCGCGGAATTCCGGCCGGGCCCGGATGCGGCCGGCCCGGGCCAGCCGCCCGGGGGCCACCGCCCCGGCCGCCCGGGTCATCCGGCTCTCGCCTGCGCGCCGCCCGCGTGATTCACTCCCTGATAGGGGGTGCGGTCATGGCGCACAAGAACGGCAAGGCGGCCAGCGGCAAGGCCAGGCACGAGGACAGTGCGGCCAGGGGCGGCGAGAGCGCCGTCCAGCCGGTGCCCCGGCTGCCCCGGCGGCTGTACGAGGACGAGCTCTACCGGCTGCAGGCCGAGCTGGTGAAGGCCCAGGAATGGGTGCGCGCGGAGCGGGCCCGGATCGTCGTGATCTTCGAGGGCCGGGACGCGGCCGGCAAGGGCAGCACGATCAAGCGGGTCACCCAGTACCTCAACCCGCGTGTCGCGCGGATCGCCGCGCTGCCCGCGCCGACCGAGCGGGAGCAGAGCCAGTGGTACTTCCAGCGGTTCGTCGAGCACCTGCCGGCCGGCGGGCAGATCGTGCTGTTCGACCGCAGCTGGTACAACCGGGCCGGGGTCGAGCACGTGATGGGGTTCTGCACCAAGGAGGAGTACGCGCGGTTCCTGCACACGGCCCCGATCTTCGAGCGGCTGCTGGTGGAGGACGGCATCCTGCTGCGCAAGTACTGGTTCTCCGTCAGCGACGCGGAGCAGCAACTGCGGTTCAAGTCCCGGCTGGAGGACCCGATGCGCCGGTGGAAGCTGTCCCCGATGGACCTGGAGTCGGTCACCCGGTGGGAGGACTACTCCCGGGCCAAGGACGAGATGATGCTGCACACCGACATCCCCGAGGCCCCCTGGTACGTGGTGGAAAGCGATGATAAGCGGCGGGCCCGGATCAACATGATCGCTCACCTGCTGTCCACCATCCCCTACCACGACGTGCAGCGGATGTCGCTGACCCTGCCGCCCCGGCCTGCGGCCAAGGGCTACATCCGGGTGCCGCGGGACATGCAGACGTACGTCCCCGACCACGCGGCCACCCTGGACCGGGCCGGGCACCGGTAACGGCCTCACGGGTACCGGATCCGGGCCTGCCGGAGCAGGCGGGTCGTCTGGTGTAATAAGGCCAGCGACCGAACAAGGGACTGCCGTCGGCCGGGCGGCCTCTCCCGCTCCCGGTGTTTGCGCTGCCAGCTGGAACGACAGCCATGCACGGCTGGAGGGATCTCTTGTCAGAGGCGAGGCACGCTCCTCCTGCGACGCCGGCCCGCACCTCGGCTGGCCCGCCGGCCGAGACCGCGGCCGAGCCGCGGCAGCGGCCGGTGGTGGCCGCGTCCACCTGGATCCTGGAGCATGCCCAGGACATCGTCACGGTGACGGTCGGCGTGGTGCTCATCGTGCTCGCCGCCACCCTCGCCGTCTCCGGGGTGTTCTCCTTCGTCACGGCGATCATGCATACGCCGGCCCACGGCTCCACCGCCACCGCCATCTCCGGCGCTGCGATCAACCTGCTGGACCGGGTGCTGCTGGTGCTCATCCTGGTGGAGATCGTGCACACCGTGGTGCTGTCGCTTCGGGCGCACCGCCTCGCGGCGCAGCCGTTCATCGTGGTCGGGCTGGTCGCCGTGATCAGGCGGATCCTGTTCCTGCTGAGCGGCGAGAACACCATTCCGACCGCGGAACTGGCGCTGCTCATCGGCATGGTGGTCGCCTTCGTCGCCGCATACCTCGCGGTGAGCCACTTCGAGCGGCGGCCGGGCGAGGAAGAGGAGGAGTTAGCCCCGGGCGGGGAGGGGCTGGCGCCCGGCGCGGGGGAGATAGCGCCGGCCACGGGGAACACGGTGGCCGCTGATAAGGTTGATGCATCTGGCGGCTGAGGTGCCGCCACTCCCGCGGGCGAGACGCCCGCGCGGGTGCCTGGCTGCTTTGTCCCCTCCCTGACCCGCCGCGGTTCCCGGTGAGCCCTGACCACCGGCCGCTGCTGTGCCCTGCCGCCCGGCCTCCGCACGCATGACCATGGATGGAGTCCGTTTTGCCGCACAGCCCTGCCCGTCGCGCCGATCGCGCACCCTTCGCCTCCAGCGGGAGCTCCGGCTCGCGCCGCCCGCGCCGCTCCTCCGGCGCACGGCCGGCCTCCGAGGGCTACCGGGACGGCGGCCGGCCGCGCCCGGCGGGTGAGTGGTGGCCCGGCCCGGATCAGCGCCCGCGCCCGTCCGGGCAGCGGCCGTCCCGGCCCGGCCAGCGCCGGCGCTCCGGAGGCCGCGCCCGGCCCGGCCCGGCCGTGCCGCCGCGGTCCGCGCTGGATGACGCGCTGGCCGCCGCGCTGGCCGCCCCCGCCCCCGACCCGGCCAGCTTCGATGAGCTGGGCCTCCCCGGCCCGCTGGTGGCCGCCCTCGCCGCGCAGGGCATCGACGCCCCCTTCGCGATCCAGGCCCGGGCTCTGCCCGACGCGCTGGCCGGCCGGGACGTGCTGGGCCGCGCCCAGACCGGTTCCGGCAAGACCCTCGCCTTCGGCCTGCCGCTGCTGACCCGGCTGGCCCCGGGCGCCGGCCAGCAGCCCGCGGCGCGCCCGGCCCCGGGAAGGGCCCCGCGCGGGCTGATCCTGGTGCCCACGCGGGAACTGGCGCGCCAGGTCGCCGAGGTGCTCGCGCCGCTCGGCCGCCCGCTCCGGGTGACGGTCACCACCGTGTACGGCGGCGCGCCGCTCGGGCGGCAGGCCGAGCAGCTCCGCCGGGGCACAGACATCGTCGTCGCCACCCCGGGACGGCTGATCGACCTGCTGGAACGCGGCGCTACCACGCTGGGCCAGGTCCAGATCACCGTCCTTGACGAGGCGGACCACATGGCCGATCTCGGCTTCATGCCCGCCGTCACCCGGCTGCTCGACGACATCCCCGCGGGCGGCCAGCGGATGCTGTTCTCCGCCACCCTGGACCGGGACGTGGACCGGCTGGTCACCCGGTACCTGACCAGCCCGGCCGTGCACGCGGTCGCCCCGGTGGCCTCCGCCGCCCACGCCGCGGACCACCAGGTGTTCGTGCTGCCCGCCCAGGACAAGCTGGCCGTCGCCACGGAGATCGCCGTCCGGCCCGGCCGGACGCTGTTCTTCGTCCGCACCAAGCACGGCGCCGCGCGGCTCGCCAAGCAGCTCACCCAGGGCGGGGCCGAGGCCGCCGCGATCCACGGCAACCTCAACCAGAACCAGCGGCAGCGCGCGCTGGACGCTTTCGCGGCTGGGTACCCCCGGGTGCTGGTGGCCACGGACGTCGCCGCGCGCGGCCTGCACATCGACGATGTCGACCTGGTGGTGCACTTCGATCCGCCCAACGACCACAAGGACTACCTGCACCGTTCCGGCCGGACGGCCCGTGCCGGGGCGACCGGGACCGTGCTGGCCTTCGCGGACCCGGCCCAGGTGCGGGAGGTGACCCGGATGCATGACGCCGCCGGCGTCACCGCCACCCGGCACCAGGTGCAGCCGGGGGACCAGGCGGTCCGGGAGATCGCCACCTCCGGCACGCCGATCCCGCTGCCGCCGCCGTCCGCGCCGGCCACGGGCGGCACCGCCCGGCGCGGCCGTCGCCCGGCCGCGGGCCGCCCCGGTGCCCGGCAGCCGCGCCCGGACGGCGCGAATGCCCGCACCGAGGGGACGCCCGCGGCCCGCCGGCCGCGGCCCGGCGGGTCCTCCCGGGACCGGGACCGCCGGGGACGCCCTGGTGCTCCGCGGCCGACCGCGGGGTTGCGCCAGGCATCCTGACCGGCCCGGCCGCGCCATCCGGCGCGGCCGCCGGCCCGGGCCCCTGACCCGGCCGCAAGGCCAGTTCCTTGCCGATGCGGTCGGGGCATGCGAGGCTGGAGGGGAGTCCGGCTCGGCGGCGCCACGCGGGTGAACCGCGTGCCCGCGCCGCACGTGATCCGTGATGACCTGGCCGCCCGAGAGGGAGCGTCCCGTTGGCCCAGTACGGAACGCGGTGACCGCCGCACCTGCCCAGGATGCCCGGTGGCGCGGGGAGCGAGTGGCCCGGGACGTCTTCGTGGGCCTGCCCGCTCAGTACGACCGGCTGGCCTACCTGCTGTCTCTCGGCCAGGACCGCCGCTGGCGGGCCGGGGTCGTCCGGCACACCGCCGACGGTGACCCGCACCTCGTCCTGGACGTGGCGACCGGCCCGCAGGGCGTGGCCCTGGCCGTCGCCGGCCGCACCGGGGCCGACGTGGTCGGGGTCGACCTGAATGAGCCCATGCTCCGGGCCGGGATGGCCCGCACCCGCCGTCCCGGGCAGCGCGGCCGGGTCCGGGTGGCCGTCGGCCGGGCCGACGAACTGCCGTTCCCGGACGCCACCTTCGACGCGGTCACCTTCTCCTACCTGCTCCGCTACGTGGACGACCCGGCCGCGACGGTCGCCGAGATGGCCCGCTGCCTGCGGCCCGGCGGCACGCTGGCCAGCCTGGAGTTCTATGTCCCGCCGAACCCCGGCTGGCGGGCGGCCTGGTGGCTGTACACCCGGCTGGCCCTGCCGGTGCTCGGCGGCCTGACCGGCGGCCCGGCCTGGTACCGGGTGGGCCGCTTCCTGGGGCCGAGCATCTCGCGGCACTACCAGCGGTACCCCCTGGACGAGCACATCGCCGCGTGGCGGGCGGCCGGCCTCACCGACGTGGGGGTGAGCCTGATGAGCGTGGGGGGCGGCCTCGTCATGTGGGGACGCAAGGAGGCGGCCCCGGGACCCGGGTCGTGAGCGCCCGGACCGAGAAGACCGCGTTCTATGCGGTGGGCCGCGGGACCGGGGGCGTCCGGGACTGGGTCACCCTGCTGCACCCGCCGTACACCCTGTGGCACCTGTCCTACGTGGCCATCGGCGCGGCCCTGGAGCCGGACCCGGTGCTGTGGCGGCTGGGGGGCACGCTGCTCGCGTTCTTCCTGGCCGTGGGCATCGGCGCGCACGCGCTCGATGAGCTGAACGGCCGGCCGCTGGGCACCGGCATCAGCAGCGTGGTGCTGGCCGTCACCGCGGCGGTGTCGGTGGCCGCGGCCATGGTGCTGGGCCTGCTGGACGGCGGCCTGCGGCTGCTCCCGTTCGTGATCGCCGGCGCGATCCTGGTGATCGGGTACAACCTGGAGCTGCTCGGCGGGGTGATGCACAGCGACATCTGGTTCGGCCTCGCCTGGGGTTCCTTCCCGGTGCTGGTCGGCGCGTACGCGCAGCACTGGTCGGTGTCACCGGCCGCCCTGATCGGCGCGGCCGCCGCCTGCTTCCTGTCCCTGGGGCAGCGCGCGCTCAGCACCCCGGCCCGGGCGCTGCGCCGCCGGATCAGCGCGGTATCGGTCCGGGTCACCTGGCGGGACGGCACCGAGCAGGAACTGGGCCGCGCCGACCTGCTGGCCCCGCTGGAGCGGGCGCTGCGCTACTTCACCTGGGCGACCGGGACGCTGGCGGTCGCCCTGGTGGTGGCCCGGTGAAGGAAGACCGGTACGACGTGGTGGTGGCGGGCGCGGGGCCGGCCGGCAGCGTGGCCGCACTGGTACTGGCCCGTGGCGGGGCCAGGGTGGCCCTGGTGGACAAGGCCGCCTTCCCCCGGGAAAAGGCCTGCGGTGACCTGGTCGGGCCGCGGGGCGTCGGGCTGCTGGCCGAGCTGGGCGTCCGGGTGCCCGACGCCGGGCAGGGCGCCGACCTGCTCGTCGTCGGGCCATCCGGGCACCGGTCCCGGCTGCCTGCGTTCCGCGGCCGCAGCTACCCCGGGCATGGCGTGGTCATCCCCCGGGTCACCCTGGACGACGCGCTGCGCGCCGCCGCCCTGGAGGCCGGCGCGGAACCGGTCCGGGCGCGGGTCAGCGGGGCCGAGCCCGGGCCGGACGGCCGGCTCGTGGCGCTCACCGCCAGTGACGGCCGGCGGCTCGCGGCGGACGCCTTCATCGGCGCCGACGGCGCGCTCAGCCCGGTCGCCCGGCTGGCCGGGATGCTCGACCCGGACCAGGCCCTGTGGGGCTTCGCGATCCGTGCCTACATCCCGGCCGAGGTGCCGCTGCCGCTGCTGGTCCTGCTGGACGCCGCCCCGTGGCGGATCTATCCCGGCTACGGCTGGCTGTTCCCCGGGGCGGACGGCCAGGCGAACGTCGGCATCGGCGTCGGCCTGGGCACCCGGCGGCGGCAGGCCAGCCTGCGTGGCGACCTGGCCGCCTTCTGCGCCCAGCTGCGGGCCTCGGGAGACCTGGGCCTGACTGCGCAGCCCGGGCCGGTCACCGGCGGCTGGCTGCGGATGGGCGGTACCGGGACGCCGCCCGCAGCCGGCAACGTGCTGCTGGCCGGCGATGCGGCCGGGCTGATCAACCCGCTGCAGGGCGAGGGCATCGGCCCGGCCATGGTCAGCGCCCGGCTGGCCGCGGAAAGCCTGCTGGCCGATCCCGGGCACGCCGCCGCCCGGTACACCGACGCGGTCGCCGCGGCGTTCGGCGGGTACCTGCCCGGCGCCGCGGCGCTGCAGGCCATGCTGCTGCGCCGCCCGCGCACCGCGTCGGCGGGGGTCCGGCTGCTCACCACCCCCGCCGTGCGCGGGCTGGTGGCCGGGACCTGGTCGCTGTACTGGAACGGCCTGGTGGACGGGGCCGCCCCGCGCCCCGCCGCCCGGGCCGGGGCAGTGCTGCAGAACCTCACCGGCCGGCTGGCCCGGCGCCACCCCGCGGTGCGCCAGCTGGCCACTTCACCCGCCCGGGGTGACGCGCGGCTGGGCTGAGCTGATCTTGGCTCGTGGCCGGGCCTCCGGCACCGGGTGCCCGGCAGGGGCATCCCAGGGGGAGGGACGTTGGCCACAGCTACCGCGCGGGGCGGTACCGCCGGAGGTGCCGGGGCGCGGACGGTCCCGCCGCACGCCTCCGGTGTCCTGCTCGCGCTGATCACCGTCGCCGTCGTGGCCAACCTGAACCTGACCGTGGCCAACGTGGTGCTGCCCGACATCGGCACGGCGTTCGACGCCGGGCAGACGTCGCTGGACATGATCGCGATCGGGTACTCGCTCGGCCTGGCCGCCTCGGTGCTGTACCTGGGCGCCGTCGGGGACCGCTACGGGCGCAAGCTGCTGCTGGTCATGGGCGTGCTGCTGTCCGTGCCGGCCGCCCTGCTGGCCGCCTACGCCCCCAGCCCCGGGGTGCTGGTGGGCGCCCGGCTGCTCGGCGGGGTGTCCGCGGGCATGGCCTACCCCACCACGCTGGCCCTGATCACCGCGCTCTGGTCCGGGCCCGCCCGGACCAAGGCCATCGCGCTGTGGTCCGGGATCGGCGGCGGGGTCACCGCGCTCGGGCCGATGCTGGCCGGCCTGGCGCTGCAGAACTTCTGGTGGGGCTCGGCCTTCCTGCTCACCCTGCCGCTCGCGGCCGTCGCGCTGGTGCTGGCCGTGGTGTTCGTGCCGGCCCACGTGAACGAGACCACCGACCCGGTGGACAACCCCGGCGGGCTGCTTTCGATGATCTTCGTGGCCGCGCTGGTGATCACCATCAACTTCGCGCCCGTGCCGGGCGGGACACCGATCGCCCTGGTTACCGGGCTGATCGCGGTCGTCGCGGGGGCCGGTTTCTTCGCCCGCCAGCGGCGGGCCCGCTTCCCGCTCTACGACCTGCACATCGCCGGGCGGCGCATCTTCTGGGTGGCGGCGCTCGGCGGGATCATCGTGTTCGGGTCGCTGATGGGCGCGATCTTCGTCGGCCAGCAGTACCTGCAGGACGTGCTGGGTTACTCGGCCCTGCGGTCCGGTATCGCGGTACTGCCGGCGGCGGTCTGCATGGTGGTGTTCGCGCCCCTGTCAGCCCGCCTGGTGCACGCCCGCGGTTCCGGCTTCACGCTGCTGGCCGGGTATTCGTTCTGCCTGCTTAGCTTTCTCACCATGCTGGCGCTGTGGGGGCAGGGCAGCCCGTACTGGCAGGTAGGGCTCGCCTTTGCCTTGCTGGGCACCGGAGTCGGGCTGGCGGGCACGCCGGCCTCGCACTCCCTCACCGGCTCGGTGCCGACCCGCCGGGTCGGCATGGCCTCGGGCACCGCGGACCTGCAGCGTGACCTGGGCGGGGCGATCATGCAGTCGATCGTCGGCGCGCTGCTCACCGCGGGCTACGCCAGCGGGGTGGCCAAATCGATCGCCGCCTCGCCGCGCAGGTCACAGATCACCAGCAGCACGGCGAACCAGCTGCAGAAGTCCTTCGCGGGCGCCGAGGAGGTGGCCCGGCGCTACCCGCACTTCACCAGCCAGATCACCGCGGCGGCGCGCAGCGCGTTCCTGGCCGGCAGCAAGTGGGCCTACCTGGCCGCTATCATCGCGGTGCTGGGCGGCGCGGCCCTGGTGTTCTTCATGTTCCCGCGGCGCGAAGCCGAGGACAAGCTGCTCGCGTCCTACCATGCGGCGGATGCCCGGGCCGCGAATGCCGCGCCCGGCGGCCGGTGAACCCGGCTACTGCGCTGCGGAGTTACCCGGCTTCGGGCCGGCCAGCACCGTCGTCAGCGGCGTCTGGGTCACCGAGGACGGGCTGACGAACGTGCTCCCGGACGGCCCGGCCTGCACCGCCTGGCCGAGCGCGCTGCCCTGGAGCAGCTGCTGCCAGCTGAGGAACCAGACGGTGAACCCGTCGCCCCAGTGGCCGGCCGCGGGGCTGTTGATGACGGTCACCGGGTCACCGGGGACGGCCAGGCTGTAGTACGTCGCCGCGTTCTGCGGGGACAGGTTCACGCAGCCGTGGCTCACGTTGGTGTTCCCCTGCTCGGCCACCGACCACGGCGCGGAGTGCATGTAGTCCCCGCTGTAGGTGAACCGGACCGCGTCGTTCACCAGCTCGTTGTAGCCGTTCCCGACCATCCGCACCGGGTTGCCCTTTTCCAGGGTGATGTACGTGCCGTCCACCGTGTCCAGCCCCGGCTGGCCGGTGCTGACCGGCCAGTGCGCCCACAGCCGGCCCTGGTAGTAGATGTTCGCGTAGTGCGTCTGGGTATTGACCACGGAGATCAGCGAGTCGCCGATCACGAACGTCTGGGTCAGGTCGGCGGTGAAGAACACGCCCGGGGCGGCCTCCACGCCTTTCAGGTGCCCGTCGAAGGACACCGTGGTGTGCCCCGGCCAGTAGTTCATCGGGCGGAAGTACAGGGTCTGGCTGCCGTCCCAGTACCAGGCGCCGGTGACCGGCCTGGAGCTGGTGACCTGCAGGGACCGCTCCACCGCTGCCTTGTTGGTCACCGGTGAGCTGAAGGTCAGCCGGATCGGGATGCCCACGCCGTAGGTCTGCTGGTAGCCCTCGAAGATCATCGCGGTGTCGGTGCCCGCCGGGGTCAGCGTGCTGAAGCTGCTGGTGGTCGTGACCGTGTGGCCCGACGTGCTGACCGCGGTGGCGTGCACGGTGTAACTGGTGGACGGCTGCAGCGTCCAGGAGCTCTGCCAGGTGGTGTGCGCGGCGTTCAGCGAGCCGCCCACGCTGGCGTGCCCGGCGGTGACCGTGACGTTCTGGATCTTGCCCCCGGCGGCGGTGACCGTGACGCCCTTGCCCGGGTCGGCGTGCCGCGTGCCGTTACCGGGGGTGATCGAGAACTGCACGCCCGCCGCGGCGGCCGAGGACTGGCTGCCGGAGGCGTGCACCGTACCGGCCTCGGGCGTGCCGGACGCCCCGCCCGAGCAGGCGCCCAGGATCAGGCAGGCGGCAGCGGACACGGCAGCGAGCCCGGCCAGCCTGGCGGGCCGGGCCGCCCGCGGGGAGCGCGCCGTGGCGTCCCGGCCCGGGGCCGCGGCATCCAGCCGGGTGTCCGCTCGGTCGCTCTGTCGCACCGTGGGTCCTCCTGTTGCTGATCCTCTGCCGCCGCTGCGGGCCTTACCGGGAGCCGTCACCCGTCAGGCCTCACCCGTCCACCAGCGGCGGCGGGGCGGCCTCCCCGGCCGGCTGGGAAGCCTGCTCGCCGCCGGGCGGGACTTCCGCTACTGAGACGGCCCGGGTGCGCCGGAGGTTGTATCCCAAAGCTACCTGTCCGCCGCGATCGCGACGAACCAGCGCTATCCCCGCCATAGCCGCCAGCGCCACGATGCCGGTCGCGGCCCACGGCACGACGTCACCCACCTGGTCGTACGGCGTGCGCGCGCTGGCCGGGGGCAGCCCGAGGCGCACCACGGCCACCCCGCGGCGGCTGGCCGGCATCATGGCCAGCCGCCGGCCCCGCGCGTCGAAGGCCACGCTGTCCCCGGTCAGCGCGGCCTGGACGACGGGCCGCCCGGTCTCCGCGGCCCGCACCGCGCTGAGCGAGGCGTGCTGCGCCGGGGCCCAGCTCTGCTGGAAGGTCGAATCCGAGGTCTGGTAGACGATCAGGCGGGCGCCCAGGTCGGCGTCCACCCGGGACATGTCCGGGAAGGCGGACTCGAAGCAGATCAGCACGCCGATGGGCAGCGCCCGGCCCGCCCGGTCCCGCGCCTGGATCAGGTGGGCACCGTCCCCGGGTGCCATGTTGCTGGGTGCGGCCTTGCTGATGCTGGTCAGCCAGCCGAGCGCGGCACGGAACGGGATATATTCGCCAAACGGCACCAGCCGGGTCTTGGTGTACGCCCCGGCCACGCCATCCGGGCCGATCAGCAGGGCCACCTTCGAGGTGCTGCCGCCGGCCCGCACCGCGTCCTGGTTGATCAGGATCTGCGCGCCGGTCACCGTGGCCAGGCGCTTGATCTGGCCGTAGAGCGCGGCATCCTGCTGGACGTTGTTGGCGACGCTGCTCTCGCCCCACACGATCAGGTCCGGGCGGGCCGCGCCCAGCCCGGCGGACAGCCGCACGCTGGCGTCGACCCGGGCACCGCGGCTGTGCTCGATCCCCGGCTGGACCAGGGCGGCCGTCACCGTCCGGGTGGGCGGCGCCGCCGGGATCAGCGCGAACGCGGCCGGCCCGGCCACCAGCGCGAGCGCGGCCGCCACCGCGCCGCCCGCCCGGGCGGAAGCCCGCCCTGCGGTCAGCGCCAGGACGATCCCGGTGTTGGCCAGCACCAGCGCGAAACTGACCAGCCAGACGCCGCCCGCCGCGGCCAGCGCCAGCACCTCGGGGTGCTGCCACTGGCTGGTGCCCAGCACCGCCCACGGGCCGCCGAACCCCTGCCAGGAACGGGCCCACTCGGCGAGCAGCCAGCAGCTGGGCAGCACGGCGAGGGCCGCCGCGGCCCGGCCGCCGGTCACCGGCGGCCGGAGCAGCGCCCAGGCGGCCACCCCGAACGGGATCCAGGTGGCGCCGATCACGGCGGCCACCAGGAGCAGGGCCGGGCCGATGTTAGGGGCCAGCCAGTACATCGCCGATAGCAGGAACCCGGCGCCGAGCCACCAGCCGCGGACCGCCGCTTCCCGCGCCGACGGCGCGGCGCGCAGGATGAGCAGCCCGGGCACCAGCCCGCACCAGCCCAGGAACTCCAGGTTCAGCGCGGGGAATGCGAGCACCGGCAGCGCGCCCGCGCCGAGTGCCGCGTACCGGAGGGGCTTGCCGAAGGCTCGCCGCCACGGGGCCATGACATCCATTGTTAGCGCATTAGTAGGGCCGATCAGGCGGCGGGCCGGCGGCGCTCCCGCACTGCGTCGAGGATGGCCCAGGCCAGGGCCGCGATGGCCAGCCCGGTCGCCGCCCCTTCCGGCCAGCCGCCGAGCCGGTCGGCCAGGGTCAGCCCGGTCCGCAGCGGGACCCGGGCCTCCAGCTCGGCACGCTGCCACAGGCCGCTGTGGGTGAGCACCGCCCCGGACGGGCTGATGATCGCGCTCTCCCCGGTGGTGGAGGCGTACACCACGGCGCGGTCGGAGGTGATGGCCTGGATCCGGGCCATGGCCACCTGCTGCATGGACTCGCCGGGCTGGCCGTCCACCTCGAACGTCGCGTCATTGGACTGCAGGGCGAGCAGGTTCGCCCCGGCGGCCACCTCCGAGCGGACCAGGCCGTCGAAACCGATCTCGTAGCAGATCACGTCGCCCAGCCGGATCCGGGCGACGTGGAACACCACGGCGCGGTGCCCCGGGGTGAAGTTCACCGGCTGCAGGTTGACCAGCGGGGTGATGCGCGCCAGCAGGCGGCGGAACGGGATGTACTCCCCGAACGGGACCAGCTGGCGCTTCACGTAGATGGCCACCGGGCCGCGGCCTGGCCGCCACAGCTGGCCGGTGTTCCGCAGCGGGTTCTGCAGCAGGGCGCCGACCAGGACCGGCCGGTGCACGGCGGCGACCGCCGACGCGATCGTCTGGTAGATCTGCGGGTACAGGCCCGGGTCCAGGTCGGTCGAGTTCTCCGGCCAGATCACCAGGTCCGGGGCCGGGCGGGCGCCGGAGGCGACCTGGGCGGCCAGGGCCCGGGTCGCGGCGGCGTGGTTCTGCGTGACCGTGCTCGCCCGGAGCAGGCCCGGCAGGTTCCTGGCGTGCGGCACATCCCCCTGGATGGCGGCGACTTCCGCGCTGCCGCTGCCTGGCCCGCCCCGGTCGGCCGGGAGCAGCGCGCCGCCCAGGGCCAGGCCGGCCGCGGCGGCGGCCACGCCGGCGGCGGCCAGCCGTCCCGGCCAGCGCCGCCGTACCGGGAGGGCGGACTGCGCGCAGCACGGCCCAGGCGGCCGTGGTGCCGGCCAGGGCGACCAGGAACGACAGCAGCGGCGGGCCACCCAGGGCGGCCCAGTGGGCGGTGGGCGCCCCGGCCTGGCTCATCGCGAGCCTGCCCCACGGGAACGCGTAGGGCCAGCGGCCGCGCATCGCCTCGGCCGCCACCCACCAGGCCGCCACCGCCAGCGGCCAGCCCGGCAGCCGGAGCAGCAGCCGCTGCCCGATGGTGAGCAGCCCGAAGATCAGCGCCTCGGCCACCGCCAGGGCCGCCCACGCGTACCAGGCCACGTTGACCAGCCAGGAGATCAGCGGCACGAAGAACGCGAGGCCGAACAGCAGCCCGAGGCCGAACGAGGCCCGCAGGCGCTGCCCGGACAGGGCCGCCGCCAGCAGGGCGGGCCCGGCTGCGGCCAGCGGCCAGAAGCCGGCCGGCGGGAACGCCCCGGCCAGGGCGAGGCCCCCGGCCACGGCGGCCAGCAGGGCCCACGGCCGCGGCAGCCGCGGCAGCCGGGGCAACCCGGACGGCGTCCCGGCCCCGGACGGCGCCCCGGTCCCGGACGGCGCCCCGGCCGGGGCCGCCGGGGCAGCTACCCGGGCCGGGCGGCCATGACCGATCCGCTGCATAGGGTGAGCGTAGCCGCGTCTCCTGGGTGATCACGGTCCTGGCGGGTACCGGGCGGCCTGCGAACGATGCGATGCTGCGGGTGGTCCGCGGGGCTGCAACTGGGTTTCGCCGGGGTCGTGACTCTTCTGCGTGATATCGTAATCGCTGCCTGTCTCAGAGCCGGGACAGGTGTTCCCCCAGTGGCGCGTGAGGTCTTGTCCGTGGTCAAGATTCGCTATGCCGATCTGCCCGACGGGATGCATGCCCAGGTGCAGGGCAGCGGACGGCACACGGTCATTTACCTGGTCCCCGGGCTCTCCCCGGGCCAGCGCACCGCCGCGCTGCGCCGCTTAGCCCGCGCGTCGCGGCGCGGGCACGGGCCGCGGCTGCGGCGCCCGGCCGTCTCGCTCGCGGTGGCGCGGGACGCCGTCGCGGCGACGCTGCGGAACGGCGCCACCGCGGCCCGCTGTCATCCGGTCGGCTCGCTGGTCATCGCCGCGTTGCTGACGGCCGCGGTCGTCTGCTACGTGGTCTTCGTCTCGGTGACGATCCGGCTGAATCCGCGGCCCGCCGGCCCGCCTGGCGCCCGGGGGGCACCGTCGGCGATCCCGGAGACCGGGGTCCCGCTGCCCGGGTCAGGGCCGGCCGCCGCGGCGGGCTGGCCGGCGGCACGTCCGGCGGGCCCGGCGCCTCCTCGGCCGCGGCGCGTTCCCCGGGCCGTTCCGTGCCGGGTACCGCGGGCGCGCCGTCGCAGCTCGCGGCCAGCCCCACGCCGCTGGCTACCGTCTCCGGCGGGACGCCCTCGCCGGGCGCGCAGCCATCCTCCGCGGCCCCTTCCCCTGTGCCTGACCCGACATCCCCGTCCTCATCCGGCGACCCCGGCGGCGTCTGCCTCTCGGTGGGCCCGCTGGGTGTCTGTATCTCCGTGTAGCCTGCCAGGCAGGATGACGGGAGGTAGCTGGGGTGAGCCGGCGGGGCTGGGTGCTCTTCTCGGCCATGAGCCTGATCTGGGGAGTCCCCTACCTGCTCATCAAGGTCGCGGACGGCGGGGTATCCGTCCCGGTCCTGGTGTTCGTGCGGGTCGGCGGGGGTGCCCTGGTCCTGCTGCCGATCGCGGCGCGCCGGCGCCAGCTCGGCATGCTGCTGGCCCACTGGCGCTGGCTGGCCCTGTTCGCCTGTGCCGAGATCATCCTGCCCTGGCTGTTCCTGTCCACCGCCGAGCGGCGGCTGTCCAGCTCGCTGAGCGGGCTGCTCATCGCGTCCGTGCCGATCATCGGGGTGGCACTGGCCCGGCTGGCCGGCGGCGCCGAGCGGCTGACCCCGCTGCGCTGGGCCGGGCTGCTCGGCGGGCTGGCCGGCGTGGCGCTGCTGGCCGCGCCGGGGATCCAGGGCGGGGATGCCTGGTCGGTGACCCTGGTCATGCTGACCGCGGTCGGGTACGCGACCGGGCCGCTGATCGCCAGCCGGAAGCTCGCTGACCTGCCCGGGCTGGGCATGACCGCCGTCTGCCTGGGCTTCGCTACCGTGCTCTACGCCCCCGCCGCCGCGCTGACCTGGCCTTCGGCGGTGCCGTCCGTCCAGGTGCTGGCTAGCCTGGCCGCACTGGCCCTGCTTTGCACCGCGCTGGCCTTCGTGCTGTTCTTCAAGCTCATCGCGGAGGTGGGCCCGGCCCGGGCCACAGTGATCACCTACGTCAACCCGGCCGTGGCCGTGGCTCTCGGGGTCGGCGTCCTCGGCGAGCCGCTGACCCCCGAGATCATCGCCGCGTTCGGCCTCATCCTGGCCGGGTCCGTGCTGGCCACCCGGTCCGGCCTGCCCCGGCCGCCGTCCCGGCCGGTCCCCGGGCCAGCCGGCGCCTCCGGCCCGGACGCCCCGGCCCGGGCCGCCGCGCGCCCCTGACGGTGGCGCCGGTGGGTATAACGGAGGCCTGGCCGTACCCGGAGGACCCGCTGGCCGGGCTGCTGTCCGCGGCGGGAACCGCCCTGCTCGGCCGCCTGGCCGGCCAGCAGATAACCCCGGACACGGCGCTGCCGCTGGGCGCCAGGCTGCGCGGCGAGTACCCGGCCGCCCTGGTGGCCGCCGCGCTGTCCCAGCATGAGCTGCGGATAGCGGCCCAGGCCAAGTTCAGCCGGGCGGCCGAGATGTTCTTCACCCGGGATGGCCTGGAACAGGCGTCGGCGGAGCTCGTTTCCCGGCACCGCGCCGCCCGCTACGCCGGGGCTGGGCGCGTCGCGGACCTGTGCTGCGGCATCGGCGGCGATCTCCTGGCCCTGGCCGGCGAGCATGAGGTCCTGGCCGTCGACCGGGACCTGGTGCACCTTCGGATGGCGCTGGCGAACGCCGCCGCCTACGGGGGGGCAGGCCGCGTCACGGTACGGCAGGCCGACGTCCGCCAGACCGGACTGGGCGGGGTGGGCGGGGTGTTCATCGACCCGGCGCGGCGGACCGGGCGGGGCCGGCTGCGCCCCGGCGACAGTGAGCCGCCACTGGCCTGGTGCCTGGGCCTGGCGGACCAGGTGCCCCGGGTGGGCATCAAGGCCGCGCCCGGCGTGGCCCGGGACGCGGTGCCGCCCGGCTGGGAGCTGGAGTTCGTCGCCGTGGGCCGGGACCTGAAGGAGGCTGCCGCCTGGTCGCCCGCCCTGGCCGGCCCGGCGACCCGGGCGACGGTGCTGCCCGGCGGGCACACCCTCGTCCCGCAGCCTGGCCCGCCCGTCCCGGTGGCGCCGCCCGGGCCGTACCTGCTCGACCCGAACCCGGCCGTCACCCGGGCGGGCCTGGTGGCCGAACTCGCCCGGGCGGCCGGTGCCTGGCAGATCGACGAGCAGATCGCGTTCCTGTGCACCGGGACCCCGGTCGCCACCCCGTTCGCCCGCACCCTGCGGGTGGCCGACTCGCTGCCCTGGAACCACCGGGCGCTCGCGGTCCGGCTGCGCGAGCTGGGCATCGGCGCGGTGGACATCCGCCGCCGCGGCCTGGCCGGCGACGTGGACCAGGTACGGCGGCAGCTGAAGCTGTCCGGCCCCGGGCGGGCCACCCTGGTGATGACCCGCGCCGCGGGCCGCCCCTGGGCCCTCATCTGCACCGCCCCGCCCGCCCGCCGCCCCGCCCCTCCTAAGATCAACGGAAGTTTGGTGCACCTGGCCCGCGGGTGCGGGCACGGGTGGACGTCCGGGGAACGTCCGGGAGACGCCGGATCGCCGTGCGTGCCCGCTAGACTCGCGCAGGTGATTGACCTGAGGGCCGCGCGCCAGGACCCGGACCGGTACCGCACCGCACTCGCCCGCCGTGGTGCCGCCGACGACTTCGATGCCGTGCTCGCCGCCGACCAGCGGTGGCGCGAGCTGACCGACCGCGCCGAGACGCTCCGCGCCACGCAGAAGCGTTCGTCCAAGGGTGCCCCGCCCAGCCCGGAGCAGATCGAGGAACTGCGGCAGCTCCGCAAGGAACTGGACGCCGCCGAGACCGAGCAGGCCGAGGCCGGACGCGAGCGTCAGGCGCTGCTGGCCCGGATCCCCAACCTGCCCGACGCGACCGCGGCCGACGGGATGTCCGAGGAGGACTCGGTCACGCTCCGCACCTGGGGCACCCCACCGCAGTTCAGCTTCCCGGTGCGGGACGCCGCCGACCTGGGCTCGCCGCGGGGCTGGATCGACATGGCCCGCGGTGCCCGGCTGTCCGGATCCCGGTTCGCGTACCGGATCGGGGACGTGGCCATGACCGAGATGGCGCTCTACCGGTTCGTGCTGGACCGGCTGGCCAGCAAGGGATTCCTCACCGTGCTGCCCCCGGTGCTGGTCGGCGAGCGGGCCATGTACGGCACCGGGTTCCTGCCCACCGAGGAATCCAACCTCTACCACCTGGAACGGGACGACCTGTACCTGACCGGGACGTCGGAGGTGGCGCTGGCCGGGATCCACACCGATGAGCGCCTGGAGGAGAGCGAGCTGCCCGCCAAGTACGCCGCGTTCAGCACCAACTTCCGGCGTGAGGCCGGGGCGGCGGGCAAGGACACCAAGGGCATGTTCCGGGTGCACCAGTTCGACAAGGTGGAGATGTACGTCTACTCCCTGCCCGAGCAGTCTGCGGAGTTCCACGAGGAACTGCTCGCCCACGAGGAGGAGATCGTCCAGGCGCTCGGCCTGCCATACCGGGTGATGAACATCGCGGTCGGCGACCTCGGCGCGCCGGCCGCCAAGAAGTACGACATCGAGGCCTGGTTCCCGGCCCAGGAACGGTACCGGGAGATCACCTCGTGCTCGAACACCACCGATTACCAGGCGCGGCGGCTGAACATCCGGTTCCGCCGCGACGGCAAGCTGGAGTTCGCGCACACCCTGAACGGGACCGGCGCGACCGCCCGCTCGCTGCTGTCCATCATGGAGAACTTCCAGGACGAGGGCGGCACCGTGGCCGTGCCCGAGGTGCTGCGCGGCTACGGCGCCCCCGCCACGATCGGCAACCAGCCGGCCAGCTGACCCGGCCGCCCGCGAGGCCAGCTGACCCGGTCAGGCCGCCCGCAGGCAGGCCGCCCGCAGGCAGGGCGGGGCGCGGGGCAGCCGGCCAGCTCAGCCGGCCGGCTGCGCCGCCCGTCCTGCCCGGGTCAGGCGGCCGGGCTGCCCAGCCGGGCCGCCAGCGCCGTACCATCCGGTGAGCCGAGCCCGGTGCACGCGTCCCAGCCTGGCCCGGCCGCGTAGGCGCCGTTGTTGCCGCTGGTGATGTCGCGGAACCCGGCGGCGGTCGTCCCTGCGCTCGCGCCCGGGTACAGCAAGGACTGGATCAGGCCAAACGGCCGTCCCGTGCCCTGTGCCAGCCGGCACACCAGGGCCGCCCACAGCGGGGCGACCGCGCTCGTGCCCCCCACCACTGTCGGCTGCCCATCCACCCGGATCTGGTAGCCGGTGGCCGGGTCGGCGCAGCCGGCCACGTCGGGCACGCCCCGCCCGGCGCCGGCCTGGGCGGGCACCCCGGCCGACGCCTGCCAGGACGGCAGCGGGAAGGCGTCGCTGACCCCGCCGCCGGTCGACCCCCGCCCGGGCCCGTCGTTCCAGACCGTCTCGGAGCTGATCACCCCGGTAGACGGGTTGCCGCGGAGGCTGGTGCCGCCGCAGGCCAGCGCGTGCGGGCTGGAAGCCGGGAAGTCCGCGTGGACCGCGCCGTCGGTCTGCGCGTCGGCGCTGCCGTTGTCCCCGGCGGCGACAGTAACGGTGATGCCGAGCGCGGCGGCGTCCGCCATCGCCTGGTCCAGCGCCGTCCGGCCCTGCGCGGTCCAGGTGTCCTCGGACTGGCCCCAGCTGATGCTGATCGCGGTGGGAGTCGGGCTGGCGTGCACCGCCGCGGTCACCCCGTCCACGAAGCCCTGGTCGGTATTGGGCGCGAAGTAGACCACCTGGGCCGCCCCGGGGGCGACCGCGCCGGCTACCTCGATGTCCAGCAGCACCTCGCCGTCGGCACCGTTCGGGTCCTGGCCGGGCGCGTTGGCCGCGCCGTCCACGCTGGCCGCGGTGACCGAGGGCACCGGGATGCCCAGCCCGGCGAAGTACGGGTCGAGGTCGCTGCTGCCGAACCCGCCGCCGAGCTCGATGATGGCCAGGGTGTGGCCCGCCCCGGTGGTGTTCGGCGGGAACTGGTAGAACTGCGCGACCTGCGGCGGCGTGTAGGACGTGGGCGCGGCGGCCGGCGTGGCCCCGGCGCCGGGCGCGCCGGTTCCCGGCGTGCCCGCGTCGGCGGGCCGGGCGGCGGGCACCCGGCGGAACTGCGGCCGGGCCTGCGGCCGGTCGTCCAGGCCAAGTACCGCCAGCACGATCCCGTCCAGCTCGGCGGGGAGGCGCAGCGAGCCTTCCCGGTAGCGGTGCTCGACCGGCCGCCGGCTGACCGGGTGCTGGCTGCGCACCAGGCTGAGCTGGGCGCCGAAGGTCTCGGACAGCGCCGCCACCGAGCCGGCCACCTTGACCCGGCGGGCCCCGGGGTCGGCCTCGGTGATCTCCAGGCCGTGCGCGGCCAGCGCGGTCCGCAGCGTGTCCAAGTCGGCCGGGTCGGTGCCGTGCCGCGCGGCGAGTTCCTTGCGGGTTACCCTCTCGGGCCCTTCGACCAGTTCCCGGGGGAGCGCGGCGCGGCGCCGGGTGATCAGGGTGATCTCGATCCGCCGCGCACCGTCCACCGGTCCCGCGTTCTCGGCGGCCGGCAATGGCGCCCGCTCGCTGCCCGGCAACGACACAAAGGACTCACCTGCCATGCTGCTTGCTCCCGTCTGCTGAGCGCCCGTCGATGGGCGGCACAATCCCGGGCCGGGTGGACCCCGCTCCCCGTTCCCTGCGGCCCCGCGGCGTAACCGGCGTACCGGTGTCCTGGCGTGTCTGCGACGTGTCGCCGCGTGGTCGCCCTGGCCAGTATGTCGCCCGCACCGCCCGCCGAGGAGTAGTTCGGGGCGCAACGTCCCCGATCCAGGAATGACCACAATGATCACCTGCCGCCGCGCCGAGCCTTTATCTCCGCCAAACTCCGACATATCACCCCGGAATCACGGACATATCGGGCAAATCTCGGGAAGGCCGCCACCGCTTGGGTGCAGAGTCGGCGCGCGGGGGGCGCGGGGCGGGGGTTAGTCGTCGTCGGGGGGGTTGAGTTCGCCGTAGCGGCGCTCGTGGTGGCGGAGATGCCGGTCCTCCTGGCGCTGTTCCCGGAACTCACGGCGGAGTTCCCGCTCCCGGTACCGGCCGCCCAACTGGGCGTCCCGCTGCCGCTGCTTCTTGCTGGGGCCGCGGCGCTGCACGTTGACCCCGCCCATGAGGGCGAACCCCACGACCCGCACCCGTGGGGAGCCGGGCAGGCCGGGGCCGGCCCCCCGGTGGTCGAAGCCGCCCATGAAGCCGAACCCGGACACGTCGACCTCGAGGTCCTCACCGACGATGATGTTGACCCCGCCCATGATGGCCAGCACGTCGATGGTGACCTCGCGCTCGGCGAACCGGGCCTCGCGCAGGTCCAGCTGGACCCCGCCCATCAGCGTGAACACCGTGTGCCGGGGTGGCACTACCCAGCCGCCGGCCCGGTCTACCCCGCTCATCACCGCGATCGAGACGCCGGGCCCGGGCGTGCCCCCGATCCGGCCGGCCGGGAAGGTGCCCGGCTGGGCCGGGGCCGCCGCCCCCGGCATCGCCGGCGGCTCGGGGCCGGCCAGCGGCAGGTCCGCGGTGACCGTGGCCAGGTCGCCGTAGGTCTTCGCGCCGTAGGCCGCCTCGAGCCGCTCGTCCAGCTCGTCGATGGTGATCCGGCCGTCGCCGGCCGCGGTGCGCAGCACCTCGGCGGCCTGTTCCCGGTCGGCGTCGGACACCCGGAGGCGGTGCGGGTCGGGCTGGTCGGGCAGGTTGCTCATCCGAGCCCCCGTCACTCGGCCGGCAGCGTGAGCTGCAGGCAGCGGGTACCGCGCAGGTCCAGCCAGGCGCGCCCGTCCGAGCGGACCAGCCGGAGCACCACCTCGCCGCAGGCGGCGCAGCGCGCCACCAGGCCGGGCGCGTCGGCATACACGCGGGCCGCGCCCATCGGGGCGCTGGTGCCGCAGGAGGCGCACTGTCCCACTGCGGTGCTGATATCCACGGTGAACACGTCGCTGAGCGGGCCGGCGAGCATGTTGCCGTCCAGGGGTTCGGGCACGGTCAGCCTCCGGAGGGTCCGAAACGCTCGGTCTTGATCACGGCGGGGTCGTGGCCGGCCGCCACCAGCAGCCGGGCGGCGGCCTCCACGAACCCGGTCGGGCCGCAGACGAACACGGCGGGCGGCGGGTCCGGTGGCCAGCCGTCCGCCGCGTACCCGGGAGTGAAGCCGGCCGAGGCGAGCAGGCCGGCGTCGATCCGGCCGGCCGGCCGCGGTGAGCCTGGCGGGGCGGTGCGGGTGTAGGCGTAGCTGACGGTGAGGCCGTTCCCGGCAAGGTGACGTTCGGCCAGCTCGGCGGCGTACAGGATGGTGTCCGGGCTGCGGGCCGAGTACAGCAGCCGGAACGGGGTGGTCCGGCCGGCCGCGGTGCGGGTCCGGATCATCGACATCAGCGGGACGATCCCGCTGCCGCCCGCCAGCAGCAGCACCGGCTCCGGGCGGGCCGGATCCCAGACGAACCAGCCGCCGATCGGGCCGCGCAGCTCCAGCGGGTAACCCGGTTCCAGGGTCTGGGTGAGGTACGGGGACACCTCGCCGTCGTCGATCCGCTGCACGGTCAGCTCGATCTGGCGGTTGTCCGGGGCCGAGGCGATCGAGTAGGACCGCTGCGCCGAGTAGCCGTCCGGCGCGGTCAGCCGCACGTCCACGTGCTGGCCGGCCGCGTGCCCGGGCCAGTCAGGCAGCTCGATGGTGATGGTGCGGGCGCCAGCGGCCTCGTCCCGCACCCCGGTGACGGAGCCGACCTGCCAGTTCAGTCGCCCCAGTACCGCTGTTCGCGCCATGGGTCTCCGTAGTTGTGGTAGCCCAGGCTCTCCCAGAACCCGGGCTCGTCCGTGTCCATCAGGTCGATCCGCTGCACCCACTTGGCCGACTTCCACAGGTACAGGTGCGGCACGAGCAGCCGGGCCGGGCCGCCGTGCTCCGGGTCCAGCGGTTCGCCCTCGAACTCGAACGCGATCCAGGCCTGGCCGTCCAGCAGGTCGGCCAGCGGCAGGTTCGTGGTGTACCCGCCGTAGCTGCGGGCCAGCACGTACTCGGCGCTCGTCTCCGCGTGCTCCAGCAGCGTGTCCACCGGCACCCCGCGCCAGCGAGTGCCCAGCTTGGACCACTTGGTCACGCAGTGCAGGTTGACGGTGAATTCCTCGCTGGGCAGCGCGCGGAACGCGGCCCAGTCCCAGGACTGCCGCTGCCCGGTCTCGCTGACCACCCGCAGCTCCCAGGAGCCGGTGTCCACCCGGGGCGTCGGCCCGGCCGACAGCACCGGGAAGTCGGTGACCAGGTACTGGCCGGGCGGCAGGTGCTCACCGCCGGGCCTCCTGCGCCCGGAGAAGCCCGGTGACACGATTCCCATGCCACCTACCCTTTCACGCCGGGCCCGGCCAGCGGCAGGGTGACCGGTCAGTGGAGGTGGCGCTGCCAGTCCGGCGGGACCCGCCCGGCCGGGCCGGGTGTGGGCTGGTCCACCGGGTGGTGCTCCGGCGGGGCCAGCGGCGGCCCGTCGTAGAACTCCTTGGTCTCATAGCTCCAGAACCAGTCCTCGTCCGGCTCGAAGCTGCGGATCAGCGGGTGCCCGGAGCCGGCCGCGTGCGCGCTGGCGTGCTGCGACGGCGAGCTGTCGCAGCAGCCGACGTGCCCGCACTCGGCGCAGCGGCGGAGGTGGAACCACCAGCCGCCGGTGGCCTCGCATTCGGCACAGCCGGTGCCGCTGGGCGCGGCGGCCGGGTTGATCCCTGGTGTGCCAGCCATTCAGGCCTCCTGGGCGGTAGTCGGCGGCTCCCCGGTGGCGGGGCCCGCGGCGGATCCGGGGACGGCGGGTTCGGGGTTGTCAGAATCCGGGGAGGCGGTGATGGGCAGCCGGACCTGGAACCGGGTGTTCCCGGGCACCGACTCCACCCGCAGGTCGCCGTGGTGCCGGCTGACCACGATCCGCCACGAGATGTCCAGTCCCAGCCCGGTCCCCTCGCCGACCGGCTTGGTGGTGAAGAACGGCTCGAAGATACGCTCCCGCAGTTCCGCCGGGACGCCCGGGCCGGTGTCGCCGATCTCGACCAGCACCCGGTCCCCGTCGCGGGCGGTGCGCACGGTCAGCGTGCCCTGGCCGCCCATGGCGGATACCGCGTTGTCGATCAGGTTGGTCCAGACCTGGTTCAGCTCGGCCGGGTAGGCCGGGATCGGCGGCAGGCTGCGGTCGAAGTCCTTGACCACGGTGATGCCGTCCCGGAGCTTGCCGCCCAGCATCAGCAGGGTGCTCTTCAGCAGCTCATGCACGTCGATGACCTGGTACGGGGCCCGGTCCAGCTGGGAGTACTGCTTGGCCGCGCTGACCAGGGACGAGACCCGCGCGGTGGAGTCGGAGATCTCGTTCATCAGCAGCTCGGTCTCGACCGTGTAGTTCAGCCAGCGGACCGCCCCCTCCAGGGTGCCGTCCTCGACCACCGCGGCCACCTGGTCCAGCCACGCGGTATCCAGCCCGGCCGCGACGAAGGTGGGCGCCAGGTCCCAGCCGCCGGCGATGCCGTGGGCCTCCAGCCAGTCGCCCACCGCGTCCTCGGCGTCGGCCGCCTCCATCGGGCCCAGCTCAGGTGCCTTGGCCACCCGGTCGGCCGCCTCCTCCTGCAGCCGGACCAGGGTCTCCAGCGCGCCGCGGTCGTAGGACCCGCCGGCGATCATGCGCAGCTTCTGGCGCATCCCGGCCACCCGCCCGCGCAGCGCGGAGGTGGCCCGGACCGCCGCCGCGGCCGGGTTGTTCAGCTCGTGGGTCAGCCCGGCCGACAGCGAGCCCAGCGCCAGCAGCCGCTCCCGCTGGCCCACCTGCTGCTGCACGTTCTTGATGCCGAAGAACAGCCCCTCCAGCATGTGCACGGCCATCGGGAACCAGTCCCGCATCATCGACGCGAACTTGTCCGCGTCGAGCACGTAGAACCGGGACGGCTCGGTGACCCGCAGCGAGTTGTCGTACACCTGGGGCACCCGGTCCCCGAGGTAGGCGCGGAATGCCCCGGTGTAGGACCCCCGGTAGGAAGAGCGGTTCACCTCGACGTCGTCGCCGCCGATCCGGCGGGACATCACCAGCGTGCCCTCGATCATCACGTAGAAGCAGGTCGCAGGCTGCCCCTCGAAGTACACCGGGCCCGGCTGGAACAGCTCGACCCGGCCCTCCCGGCACAGCCACTCCAGCTGCTCGCTGGTGAGCTTCTCGAACAGGAACAGGCTGCGCAGCTCGTCGATGTCGCACGGGATCGTCTCCCGGGGCGCGGGCTGGGCCGCGCGCCCCGGCGCCTGCGTGTCGGTCACGGCTTCTCCAGGTAACTGGTCACAGTTTCTCCAGGTAACGGTGCACGAGCATGACGGCCATGGCGCCCTCCCCGACGGCGGAGGCGACCCGCTTGGCCGACTCGGCCCGGGCGTCCCCGGCCACGAACACCCCGGGCACGCTGGTCTCCAGGTGGTAGGGGGCGCGGTCCAGGCCCCAGCCGGCCGGGCGCTGCCCGGTCACCGTGAGGTCCGGCCCGGCGATCACGAACCCGCGGTCATCGCGCTGCACCACCCCGTCCAGCCAGTCGGTCAGCGGCGCCGCGCCGATGAACACGAACAGCAGCTGCCCGTCCACCGTCTCGGTGCCGCCGGACGCGGTGTCCCGCAGGGTCAGCTGCTCCAGGTGCCCGTCGCCGTGCGCCGCGACGACCTCGGTGCAGGTGCGGACCGAGATCTGCGGGATCTCCGCGATCTGCTGGATCAGGTAGTAGGACATGGAGTGCTCCAGGTCCTTACCGCGGACCAGCACGGTCACCGACTTGGCGTGCCGGGCCAGGTACACCGCGGCCTGGCCGGCCGAGTTCGCCCCGCCCACGATGTAGACGTCCTGGCCGACGCAGGCGGACGCCTCGGTCAGGGCCGACCCGTAGTACACCCCGGCGCCGGTCAGGTCGGCCAGGCCGGGCGCGTCCAGCTGCCGGTAGGAGACGCCGGTGGCCAGGATGACGGTGTGCGCGTCCAGCGTGTTGCCGTCGGTGAACCGGACCCGGCGGGCCGATCCGCACACCTCCAGGCCGCACACCTCCCGGGTGGTGAGCACCTCGGCGCCGAACTTGTGCGCCTGCCGCTGGGCCCGGGTGGTGAGCTGGGCGCCGGACACGCCGTCCGGGAAGCCCAGGTAGTTCTCGATCCGGGAGCTCTGCCCGGCCTGGCCGCCGGTGGCGGTCCGCTCGACCAGGACGGTCCGCAGCCCCTCGGACGCACCGTAGACCGCGGCCCCCAGCCCGGCCGGCCCGCCGCCGATCACCACCAGGTCGTAGAAGTCCTCGGCCGGGGTGGTGCTCAGGCCGACCTTGCCGGCCAGGTCCGCGTCGGACGGCGCGACCATCGCCTCCCCGTCCGGGGTGATGATGACCGGCAGGGTGCGCCCGTCCGCGCCGGCCACCCCGAGCAGCCGCTGCCCGTCCGGCTCGTCCGAGGGGTACCAGCGGTAGGCCACCTGGTTGCGGGCCAGGAACTCGCGGACCTCGGTGCACCGGGCCGACCACCGGTGCCCGATCACCTTGGTGATGTGCACCGCGGTGTGGTCTTCCGCCTGCCAGCCTTCCAGCTGGGCGTCGATCACCGGGTAGAGCTTCTCCTCCGGCGGGTCCCACGGCTTGAGCAGGTAGTAGTCCAGGTCCACGACGTTGATCGCCTCGATGGCGGCGTTCGTGTCCGCGTAGGCGGTGAGCAGCACCCGGCGCGCGGCCGGGTAGATCTCGATGGCCTTTTCCAGGAACTCGATGCCGTTCATCTGCGGCATCCGGTAGTCGGCCAGGATCACCGCCACCTCGTCGCCGCGCATCCGGAGTTCCTTCAGCGCGTCCAGTGCGGCCGCGCCGGACTCGGCCCGCACGATGCGGTGCTGGCCGCCGTAGCGCTGGCGCAGGTCACGGGCCACCGCCCGGGACACGCCCGGGTCGTCGTCCACGGTGAGGATGGCGCTGCGCTTGGCAGCGTCGGAGTCGGGAGTGGTCATCGGCCTACCTGGCGGGTTTGCGGGTCACGGCGGGGCCACCGCATAAACCCATCGTATGAAGGCGGCCAAACCGGGCGACCCCGGGATGCGTCCGCCGTCCGCGAACGCGCGGTCACCGCGGGCAGGCCGGGTCACCGCGGGCCGGGCGGTCGTTCCCCTTGCCGCCGGTCGGCCTGGTCGTCATGGTCGCGGCGGGACAGCGGCAGCACGAACCACAGGCCGGCGAACGCGCACGCGGCGATGGCGGTGATCAGGATGGCCGGGAAGCCCGGCGCGACGAACCGGGTGACCAGCAGCACCGCGACCGAGACCGAGAGCCCCACGGTGACCAGGCCGGCGATGGCGAACACGTTGGTCACCCGGACCAGGCTCTCCTTCTCGTGCCGCCGGAACAGCAGCCGGTGATAGGCGACCGGAGCCACCAGCAGGGCGATGGAGAGGGCCGCGAGCAGCACGGTGGCCAGGTACAGGTCGCGCCCGGTCTGGTCCAGCTTGTGGAACCCGTTGCTGAACGGCAGCGACAGCAGGAAGCCGAACAGCACCTGGACGCCGATGCCCACCACGCGGAGCTCGTTGAGCAGCTCCATGGTGTTGCGGTCGTCCCGCTGGGCCTCGGTCTCGCCCGGCCGCTCGGCGTCGTCGTACCGCCGCTCCTGGGCCTCCCGGGAGGCGTCCGTGCTCACGGCAGCGTCCACCCGGAGGTACCTGTCATGCCCCACCGCTACCCGTGCGGCCGGGGGTAAAACGACGCTGCCGCACGTCCGCGCGTGCCGCCGATGGGGGCCGTCATTTGTAACTGACGGCGAGAGCGTGCTCGCCGGATGGATGTGCTGCAGCGCGCGGAGAATGAGTTCGATCCGATTCCTTTCGGCGTGGAGGCCGCCCGGGCCTATGGTCAGGTCATCGCGGCGGTCATCGCGGCGGTCATCGCGGCGGGCCGTAAGCCGAGACGCGGGGCCGTGGGCCGCCCCCTGACGAAGCCGCCCCCAGTGTGAGCCGTTACGCGGTGAGTTGGCACCACGGGACAGGTCACAACTCGCCGCACAACCGGATGAGCGTCCTTGACGCACGCGGGGCGGTGTGATCGTCTGTCTGGCGGTCTCATGCCTGGGGGTACTTGATCCCCTGGAAGGGTCGTGCTCATGCACCCGTCGCCACCGGGGCGCCCCCGGCGGCCAGCCGCCACCGCCGCCGTCGCCCGGACTGGCGCGCCGGTCGCGGCCGGGCTGCTGCTCGGCATGGCCCTGGACGGCGCGCTGGGCGACCCGCGCCGCGGGCACCCGGTGGCCCTGTTCGGCGCGCTGGCCAGCCGGGCCGAACGTCTCCTGTGGGCCGACCGCCGCGCCCCCGGTGCCGCGCTCACCGCGGGCGCCTTGACCGCCGCCGTGGTGGCCGGGCTGGTGCTCCAGCGGGCCGCCGCCCGCCGCGGGCCCATCCCGCTGGCCACCGCGACGGCCCTGGCCGCCTGGACCGTGCTCGGCGGCACCACCCTGGCCCGGGAGGGGCTGGCGGTCGCGAAGGCCCTGGAGTCCGGCGACCTGGCCGCGGCCCGGGCCCGGCTGCCCGCGCTGTGCGGCCGGGACCCGGAGGAGCTGGGCGCGGCCGGGCTGGCCCGGGCCACGGTGGAGTCGGTGGCCGAGAACACCTCCGACGCGGTGGTCGCCCCGCTGCTGTGGGGCGCCGCGCTCGGCCTCCCCGGCCTGCTCGGCTACCGGGCGGTGAACACCCTCGACGCGATGATCGGGCACCACAGCCCGCGGTACGAGCGGTTCGGCTGGGCCGCGGCGCGGCTCGACGACGCGGCCAACCTGATCCCGGCCCGGGTCACCGCCGTCGCGGCGGCCCTGCTGGCCCCCGCCGTCGGAGGCCGTCCCCGCCGTGCGCTGAGGGCCCTGCGCCGCGACGGACGCAAACATCCGAGCCCCAACGCCGGGCGCGTGGAGGCAGCCTTCGCCGGCGCACTGGCCATCCGGCTGGGCGGCACGAACGTCTACCAGGGTGCGGTGGCGCGGCGCGGGCTGCTCGGCGACGGCGGGCCGCCGACGGCGCCCGACATCGCGCGGGCGGTCCGGCTGTCTAGGCTGGTCGGCGCGGTAGCGGTGATCGCGGCCGCGCTGACCGCGCACGCCACGCACGGGAGAAGGAAAACGTGACTGACAGCCAGCGGGAACAGCCGGGCACCGGCGACCTGTACCGGGTGATCGCGGAGCGCCGGGACGTGCGCAACGGGTTCCGCCCCGATCCCATCCCCGACGACGTGCTGACCCGCGTGCTGTCCGCCGCGCACCAGGCCCCCAGCGTGGGGCTCA
Organism: uncultured Actinomycetes bacterium; assembly: GCA_963829725.1. Classification (GTDB taxonomy): domain Bacteria; phylum Actinomycetota; class Actinomycetes; order Streptosporangiales; family Streptosporangiaceae; genus RYN-230. The sequence continues at coordinate 302,936 of CAWHJW010000016.1, forward strand.
GCCAGCCCTGGGACTTCCTGCTGCTGCGCGACCGGGCGGTCCGGGAGCGGGTGCACGCACTGGCCCGGCGGCAGCAGGACGCGTACGCCGCCGCGCTGCCCGGGGCGCGGGCCCGCGCGTTCCGCGATCTCAAGGTCGAGGGCATCCTGGACACCCCGCTCAACGTGGTGGTCACCTGCGACCCGACCCGGGGCGGCCGCCACGTGCTGGGACGGCACGCCCAGCCGCAGGTGGCCGCGTACTCCGCGGCCTGCGCGGTGCAGAACCTGTGGCTGGCCGCCCGGGCCGAGGGCCTCGGCGTGGGCTGGGTCAGCTTCTTCGCGCAGCGGGACCTGGCCGCCGCCCTGGACCTGCCCGCCCATCTGGAGGTCGTCGCCTACCTGTGCGTGGGTTACGTGGACGAGTTCCCGCCCGCGCCGGAACTGGTGCTGTCCGGCTGGGCGCAGCGGCGGCCGCTGGCCTGGGCGGTGCACGACGGTGAGTGGGGCCGCCGCGGCCTGCCCGGCCAGCTGCCCGCCCGGCTGCTGGCCGACACCGTGGCCGCGATCCGGCCGCTGGATGAGGCGGCCGTGGCCCAGGCCCGGGAGCGGCAGGAGATGCTGACCAAGCCGAGCGGCTCGCTCGGCGTGCTGGAATCGGTGTCGGTGCAGCTGGCCGGGATCGCCGGCGAGTGCCCGCCGCCGCTGCCCGAGCCGGCCGTGGTCGCCGTGTTCGCGGCCGACCATGGGGTGCACGCCCAGGGCGTAACCCCGTGGCCGCAGGAGGTCACCGCGCAGATGGTGGCCAACTTCCTGGCCTCCGGCGCGGTGGTGAACGCGATCGCCGCGCAGGCCGGCGCCGAGGTGTGCGTGGTGGACGTCGGGGTGGCCGCGGACCTGCCGGCCGCCCCCGGGCTGCTGCCGCGCAAGGTCCGGCCCGGGACAGCGGACATGACCGCGGGGCCGGCCATGACCCGGGCCGAGGCCGAGCGGGCCGTGGAGACCGGCATCGAGATGGCCCGGGACCTGGCCGCCGCGGGCAACCGGTGCCTGCTCACCGGGGACATGGGCATCGCCAACACGACCGCGTCGGCCGCGCTGATCGCGGTGTTCACCGGCGCCGACCCGGCCGAGGTCACCGGCCGGGGCACCGGCATCGACGATCCCACGCTGGCGCGCAAGGTGGACGTGGTGCGCCGCGCGCTGCAGGCCCATCACCCCGATCCCGCCGACCCGCTCGGCGCGCTGGCCTCGGTCGGCGGCCTCGAGCATGCTGCGCTGGCCGGGTTCATCCTGGGCGGCGCGGCACTGCGGCTGCCGGTGCTGCTGGACGGCGTCATCGCCTGCGCGGCCGCGCTGGTGGCGCGGGCCCTGGCCCCGGACGTGACCGGCAGCCTGATCGCGGGGCACCTGTCCACCGAGCCGGGGGCGCGCCGGGCGCTGGACGCGCTCGGCCTGCGCCCGCTGCTCGACCTGGACCTGCGGCTCGGCGAGGGCTCCGGCGCGGCCCTGGCCCTGCCGGTCGTCGCGGCCGCGGCCCGCGTGCTGCGGGACGTCGCCACCTTCGACAGCGCCGGAGTGTCCGGGGAGAAATCATGAGCAGGCCAGTGCAGGCAGAAGCGCGGCGGGCCCCGGCCCGCGGCGAGGGGACGAGCGGGCTGCTGCTGCGGCGGCGCAGTCGGCCGGAACGCGTCCTGGTCCTCGGCGGGGCCCGGTCCGGCAAGTCGGTGACCGCGGAGCGGATGCTGGCCGACGCCGACCGGGTGGACTACGTGGCCACCGGGGCCAAGGCGGAATCCGCCGACCCGGACTGGGCGGCCAAGGTCCGGGTGCACCAGCAGCGCCGCCCGAAGCGGTGGATCACCATCGAGACGCTGGACCTGGAATCGGTGCTGACCGGGCGGGACCTGACCCCGGCCGACCTGTCCACCCCGTTGCTGATCGAGTGCCTGTCCACGTGGCTGGCCCGGGTCATGGAACATTCCGGACTGTGGGACGGCCGGCCCGGGGCCGAGGAGGAGGTGACCCGGACCATGGACCGCCTGGTCGCCGCCTGGCAGGCCAGCAGCCGCCCGGTCATCGCGGTCAGCAACGAGGTCGGCTCCGGGGTGGTGCCGGGCACGGTCTCCGGGATCCGGTTCCGCGACGAGCTGGGCGGGCTCAACGCGCGGATCGCCGCCGAGTCCCAGCAGGTCTGGCTGGTAGTCGCCGGGATCCCGCAGCGCCTCAAGTGAGCCCAGCATGACCGTCCCTCAGCTGTGTGCCCCGCCTGCCCCCCGCCCGGACCTCCCGCCCACCCGCCGATTTATCACCCCAGCGTGGCGGACTTGGCCACGTATCACCCCAGGATTGCGCCAGTTCCCGGCAAATCGGACTAATTACCGCCACGGCGGGGTGATAAGTGGCCGGGGTGGCGGGGCACAGTGGCCCGGCGGGACGCTCAGCACCGGGGGAGGGCGGCGGTGAGCGGCGCCGGGGCGCGCCGGCCGGGGGGCTGGCGGGTGGCGCTGAGCCTGTTCACCGTGCTGCCCTCGGGCGCGGGGGGCGATCTCGACGAGGGAGCGGCGGCCCGGGCCGCCTACTGGCTGCCCGCTGTCGGGCTGCTGCTCGGGGTGGTGGCAGCGGGGGCGATGGTTCTCGTTGGGGGGGAAGGGGGTGATCCGGCGCGGCAGTTGCTGGGCGGGGCAGTCGCCGTCGCGCTGCTGGGGCTGCTGACCGGTGGCCTGCACCTGGACGGGCTGGCGGACACCGCGGACGGGCTGGGCAGCCGCCGCCCGGCGGGCGAGGCGCTGGACATCATGCGCCGCAGCGACGTGGGTCCGCTGGGCGTGGCCGCGCTGGTCCTGATGATCCTGGTGCAGGTGGCCGCGGTGGCCGCGCTGCCCCGCGGGCTGCCGGGGGCGGCTGGGCTGGTGCTCGCCGCGGTCACCGGCCGGGTGTCCATGCTGCTGGCCACCGGGACAGCCGCGGCGCGGCCGGGCGGGTTCGGCGCGCTGGTCGCCGGGCACACCTGGGTGGCCGGCCGGGTGCTCGCCGCAGTCCTGCTGCTCGCCGCGGCGGCCGCGGGCGGCCTGCTGCTGGGTGGCTGGCCAGCCGCGCTGCGCGGCCTGGCCGCCGTGCTGGCCGGGCTGCTCGCCGGGGCGGTGCTGCGGCGCACCGCGCGGCGGCGGCTGGGCGGGATGACCGGCGACGTGTTCGGCGCGGTCAATGAGCTGGCCACGGCCACGGTGCTGGTGGTCCTCGTGCTCGCCTGCTGAGGCCGCGGGAGCGATTTCGTGTTAATCAGGCATTCGCCGGCGGCCACGCAAGAATTGTCTACCCTCGTTTCTTGTTTTTCATGACTTCCGGGTCAGCCAAAGAAGTTCGATGCCGCTGCTGGCGTGACGTTTGCCTGACTATTTCTTTCCCCGGGGCCGGGGCCGGGGCCGGGGCCGGGGCCGGGGCCCAGTGCCCGGTCACCGTTGGAACCCCACGCTGACCGTCAGCGCGCCGCCGATGGCGGTGGCCGGCACCTACAACGCCACGATCACGCACTCGGTGTCCTGACCGCCTCGCGGGCGCGCCCGGTGCGCCGGCGCAGGAACCGGGCCGTGGCCAGCAGGACGGCCAGCAGGACGCCGGCCAGGGCGGCGCCCCAGAGCACCCGGGGCCACCCGGCCCGCTGGCCGGCGCCCGGCGCGGGGAACGAGATGGTCGCGGCGGCGGTGCGCCTGGTGAACCCGCTGACCAGGCTGATGCTGGCGTGCCAGGGTCCGGCGGGGAGGCGGCGGCCCGGGATGAAGGTCACCGGGTAGGACTGGCCCGGCGCGATCGTGACGATTCGATGGACGGGGTATGGGCCCGCGCTGGTGCCGCCGGGGCCGCCGGTCAGCCGGGCGGTGCCGGCCAGGTCGACGGCGCGGCCCCCGGCGTTGTGCACCTGGGCGATGACCAGGCCCCCCTGCCGGGAGCGGTGCCCGCTGAGGCCGGCAATGGTGAAGCTGGTGGGGGGCACACCGCCCCGGCCGACCGCCAGGTAGACCCGGACCCCGACCCGGGCCACCACGTTGAGCGCGACGCCGCCAGCCGTGCGGCGCCGCGCTTCCTGCTGGACCCAGATCACGCCGTAGTGCTCACCGCGGGTCGGTTCCCGGGGCACCCGGATCGTGATCATGTCCATCGCGGTCGTGTGCGGGCCCAGCGTGAGCTGAGGGTGCCCCACCCTGATCCAGCTGGTCAGCTCGCTGCGGGTAGCCCCGTTGTCGCCGACGAAGAAACCGTGGCTGATCTGCGCCGCGTCCGGGTACACGGTGAAGCGCGCCGGGTGCGACTCCTCGTTCAGGACCATGATCCTGCGGTGGATGATCGCGCCCGCCGGCAGGTAGTCGATGATGTAGCGGTAGGCGCGCGGGTTGTGCTCCTCGGCCACCGGGACGTTGGCCAGCCGGACGCCGAACCGCTGCGCGGCCGGCGTCGGCGGCGGGGTGGCCCCGGCGGCCGCGCTCGCGGCCGGGAGCAGCGTCCCGGCCGCGAGCGCCAGCCCCGCCGCGGCGGGCAGGCGGCGTGTTCGCATCGCGCTAGTCCGAAAATGGGTGCGTTACCGGGCGTGCGGCAGCGCCCGGCGGAGCGCAGCGCAGCCGGGCTTGGGTGAAGCTGCTGGTCAGGCGGCGGGTTCGAGGGTGACTTTGTAGCCGAGGGCTTCGAGCTGGTGGATGTGGGCTCGTTTGCGCCGTTCGGGGTTGATGCGCTGGTTGTAGAAGTCGCTGCCGAGGTCGGTGTAGCGGGCGTCGGGGTCAGAGAGCAGGTGCCAGGTGATGACGAGGATGGACCGGCCGGTGGCGACGAGGGCTTTCTTGGCGCCGCGGCGGCGGGCGATCCGCCGGTAACGCTCGCCGAGGAAGGTGTCGGTCCGGGCTGCTCCGGTGACGGCCTCGCCCAGGACGCGGGCGAGATACCGGTTGCCGTGCCCAGTGGAGCCGCTGCCTTTCTTCTTCCCGGCGGACTCCTTGACCCCGGGCGTGAACTTCGCCCAGGATGCCAGGTGCCCGGCGGTGGGGAACCGGGTCATATCGGTGCCGATCTCGGCGATGATGATGGCGGCGGCCACCGGGCCGATGCCGGGGATCTCATCCAGCCTGGCCGCCGCCTGCGCGAAAGGGGCGATCATCTCCTCGATCCGGGCGTCCAGCTCTGCGATATCCGCGTTGATCCCGTCGACCCGGGCGAGCATCTTGCCCAGCAGGAACGCGTGATGATCGGTGAAGTGCCCGGTGAACGCCTCCTGCAGGGCCGGGATCCGGGTCCGCATCCGGGTCCGCGCGAGCTGGGCCAGCGCGGCCGGGCTGCGCTCCCCGGCGATAAGGGCGGCCATCATCGCCCGGCCGGAGACCCCGAAAATGTCACTGGCCACGACGGAGAGCTTGATGCCGGCGTCTTCCAGCAGCTTCTCGGCCCGGTTCTTCTCCGCGGTCCGCGCCCCGGCCAGGTCGGCCCGGTACCGGGTCACGTCCCGCAGCCGCCGGATCTGCGGCGGCGGCACGAAGCTGGGCCGGATCATCTGCCGCTCAGCGACCTTGCACAGCCAGACCGCGTCCAGTTTGTCGGTCTTCGGCCGGCCGGGCAGGTGCTTCACGTCCCTGGCGTTGACCAGCCAGGTCTCGAACCCGGCGGCTTCCAGCACATAGAACACTGGTTTCCAGTAGTCCGACGTTGCTTCCATCACCACCCGGGTCACCCCCAGGCTGTGCAGGTGATCGGCCATGCCCAGCAGCGACCGGGTCATCGTGGAGTACGCCTGGACTTCCTGCAGCCGCCGGCCCGGCCGGCTCTCATGCGGCACCCGCACGCAGCACATGATCTCGCCCTTGCCGATATCCAGCGCCGCTACCCGCTCAATGATCTGCTCGCGGTCCTGTGTTTCCTGCAGCACCCGGCACCTCCCGTCCTGTCGGGGGTGAACAGCAGGCGGCTGCCCGCAGGAACCGCAAAGGAAGCAGAATCTAGTCCACGTGCTCAAGGCAACACTGAAGCGCCCTTACGCGGCTCCTGGCACCCGGCTAGCTGACGGCCTCCAGCGACCATAGGACCCCGGCGTCAGCGGGCAGCCACCCCCATTTTCACGCCTGAACGGGCGTCCCGCCAGGGACAACGAGGCTAGCTGACTGATTCGGTGATGGTGCCGGTATAAGGACCGACCACCGCGGTGGCGGGGACGGTCACCACGATGGCCGGATTCCAGGAGGCGGTGTTGACCCCGCTCCCGCTCCCCGCCACGACGCCCTGCGGGCTGGCCGACAGGGGCAGTCCGGCCGTCGTGATCGCGATCGCGCCGGTGGTCGCGACCGCGCCCGGGTCGTAGTACAGGTCGGCCGCCGGGATGGTTTCCAAACTGCCCGCGCCGCCGGTGGTGAAGTTGGTCGAGGACACGGTGGCGGTCCAGCTGGCCGAGGTCAGGTCGCGGCCGTCGGTCACCGATACGTTTCCCAGCTTGCCGGAGATGGTGCTGCCCGGGCCGCCCGAGCCGATCTTCGCGGTGCCTGGCGCGCTCATGGTGAGCCCGCCGCTGAGGACCGCGAACGCGACCGTGGTGCCCGGGTCGCTGCCGCCCTTCCCGGCCGGGGCGGGTACGCCGGACCGGGTCGCCGGGCTGGCGGTGGCGGACCCGTGTGTCGCAGCAGACGCCGCGGCCGGGCCCAGCACAGCCCCGAGGAGCGCCGCGGCGCCAAGCGCAGCGCCGAATGATCTTCGCATGAATCCCCCTGATAGCTTCCGGAATGAAACTGGGCCGTTGGGCGCGGTGGCAGCGGCCGGCCTGGCCCTGGGCAGGCCCTGGGCGGGATGAGGCACATCTGCGCATCTGCGCGAGCCCGGAGTGGGCCGCCTACGTCGAGACGGAGTTGCTGCCCTGGGCCCTCGGGGACGCCGAGCTGGGTGATGAGGTCGCGGAGGTGGGGCCCAGGCTGGGACTGACCACCGATAGGCTGCGCCGGCGGGTGCCCAGGGTCACCGCAGTGGAGATCGACGGCCGGCTGGCGCAGGCCCTGGCGGAACGGCTGTCCGGCAGCAAGGTGCGGGTGCTGCACGGGGACGGGACGAGCCTGCCCTTCTCCGGCGGCCAGTTCAGCGCGGTCACCCTGTTCACCATGCTGCATCACGTGCCATCCGTGCCGCTCCAGGACCGGCACCTGGCCGAGGTCCGCCGGGTGCTGCGCCCGGGCGGGCTGGTCGTCGGCACCGAAGGCATGATCACGCCCGGTCGTGGATGTGTCCGGCGACCGGTTCCGGTTCAGCGCGCGAGCAGGATGATCGCCGCGAACTGGCAGGTGGCGCCGGCGCAGACGAAGGCGTGGAAGACCTCGTGGTAGCCGAAGACCGACGGCACCGGGTCCGGCCGCCGCCAGTGGTAACACAGCGCGCCGGTGGTGTAGAGCAGGCCGCCGCCGAGCATCAGCGCGCCGGGGACCGGGCCGGCGTGCAGCCACACCGCGGGCAGTGCCATCGCCGCCACCCAGCCCAGGGCCAGGAACGTGCCGCCGACCAGCCGTTCCGGTGCGTTCATCCAGGCCATGTGGATGCCGGCCGCGGTCAGGGTCACGACCCAGACCGCGGCCAGCCCGGCCAGGCCGACCGTGCCCCGCACCGCCAGCACGAAGACGGGGGTGGCGGTCCCGGCGATCAGGAAGAAGATCATGGCGTGGTCGAGCCGCTGCAGCCGCTGCCGCCACGCCTCGTCCCACCGGCCGCAGTGGTAGAGGGCGCTCGCGCCGAACAGGGCGCTGACGCTGGCCGCGTAGACGGCCAGGGCGCTGACCCGGGCCGGGCCGGGCGTGCTGGCCAGCAGCAGCCCGCTGGCCAGCAGTGAGGCCGCGAACCAGAGCAGGTGCAGCCAGCCGCGCATCACCGGCTTGGCGTAGTGCACCCGCCGCCGGCGGTCGTAGAACAGGCCCGGGGCCGGGGTGCTTGCTGCCGATCGTCCCGCCCCGCGGTCTGCGACGGTCACGGGCGGCCTCCCCTCCACGCCGGGCCGCTGCGGCGGCCCGGCCACCCGGCCAGGCCCGGGCGCCGATGCGGCCGTCGCTACGCAGCGGCTCCGCTGTGGCCTCCAGTGTCACTGACACCGTGCGAATTTTGTAGCTGGATGCGGAACTTTCTTGCTCAGCCGCCTGGGTGACCTTGAGCTCCGGTCCCGTCCAGGCTGCCGGCGAAGAAGTGCCGCGCCGTGTTGAGGAGTTCATCCAGCGGCGGCCACCATGGCCCGTGCGGCAGCGCGCGCAGGGCCTGCAGCACCCGGCCGGCCGCGGGGTCCCCGTCGCCCGCGACGACCGCCTCGACCCGGCGTGGCCGGGCCGAGCGGAGCGGGCCCAGGTACAGGTCCGGGACGGCGACGGTGCCGCCGGCGCCGCCGGGGGTGGGCTGCGGCGCAGCGGGCCGGGCTGAGGCCGGTGCGGCACGGACGTGCGGGGCTGGGACCTGCGGGGCTGGGACCTGCGGGGCTGGGACCCGCCGGGCTAGCACGGCCGGGGCGACGGCCAGGTAGTAGTCGGGCAACTCGAACTGCCGGGCCCGCCAGGCGGCCAGGGCGGCGGCGGCCTGCTCTTCGAACGCCGTGGCCGCGCCCGGCCCGGCAGACAGGTCCCACATGGCCCGCCACCGGGCCGCCACGCCGGCCAGCGGATCGGCCGGAACCAGTACGTAGGTGGCGGCCCGGCGCGCCGCCTCGGCCAGGGCCCGCGCGGCGGCGGCCAGGGGGTCCGGGTCCGCATCCGGGGGGCGGGCCCGGGTGATGTTCGGGGACTGGGCCAGGCCGGCGAGGAGTGACTCACTCACCTCGCCCACGCAGGCGACCACCGTCGAGGACTCGCGGCGCACCGCCCGATCATAGGCGGGGCGGGCCGCCCGCGGGAGCTACCGGCTGGCCGTCCCCGGGCCCGCGACGCGCTGGGGCAGGCCGTTCGGCGTGTGCCAGGTGGATGCCGGACGGGGGGCTGCCGGGCCCGGCGGCTGCGCCGCCGTGGCACCGGCCGCGTGGCGGACGGCGACCGAGCCGGCCGCGTGGCTGGTCCACCGCTCGGTGCAGCTCCGCGAGTCCTGGCAGTACCACCGGACATCGGGGCAGGCGCTGCCGCCGTCGGGCACCATCCGGTCGGCGGGCAGCCGGATACCGCACATCCAGCACGACTCGATGGTGCCACGCGCCGCGGGTACGGCGATCAGATGATCTTGATAAGCCATGCTCGGCTCACCTCCGGGACTTATCGGTCCGAGACCCCGGAAGGCCCCCCAGGACAGCAGGGAGCCATTCGGCATCACCTGCTGGCTTAACAACCATCCACCGCAGTGTGGCACGCCAGCGTCAGGAGTGCACGAATTTGTCGCCAAACGACCTACCGGTTCAGCGCCATCTGCCAGCTCAGCGACGATGTCCCGTTCTGGGGCGGCCGGCCGGGCCGCGGCCGTGGTCATGCCGTGGGCAGCCGGGACAGCGGGAACGGCGCGGGCAGCCGCAGGTCCGTGTTCCGGTCGCTGACCGTCCCGCTGCGGCCCGGGTGCGGCCCGTCGAACGGGATGTTCGCGGCCAGCTCACGGTGCAGCGCGGCCAGGTCGGCTCCGGTCCGCAGGGACCGGGCGGCCAGCGGGGTGTCATGGTCCACCATGGTGCACAGCATGGACAGCTGGCCGCCGCGGTCGGTGACTTCCACGATCCGGGTCTGGCACGGCCAGTCGATGACCGCGCAGGTGGTGACCTCCCAGAAGCCCCGCCGCGGGTCGGCCGGGTCACGCCGGGCCCGGATGGTGTTCGTGTGCGTGTGGCCACTCAGCCACAGCACGACATTGGGGAAGCGGTGCAGCAGCGCGACGAGTTCGCCGCCGGGCAGCAGGGGCTCGCCGCCCGGCCCGCGGTGACCGGCGCGGGTGTTGGTCAGCGTGTCCACCCCGTGATGGGAGAACAGCACGACCAGCCGGTCCTCGGCACCGGTGCGGACCGGCTGGCCCTCCGGGCCGCGGTACGCCGAGTGCACCTCGGCCAGCCGGGCCTCCACCCAGCGTGCCTGGCCCCGGTCGAGGCACCCGTCGGCCCCGCCGGCCAGGCAGTTGGTGTCCAGCGCGATGAACCGGACCGCGGGGGTGTCGTAGCTGTAGTAGGCCGTGCCGTCCAGCCGGTTCCGCTCGCTGAACCCGTGACCGAGGGGGCGGGCGCCCGGGTGGAAGTGGGCCTGCACGAAGTCCCGGCGGGTGACCGGCCGGCGGCCGGGGTCGGCCGGGACGATCCGGGACGGCCCGGCCATGAACGTCTCGGGGCGCACGGTGAACAGCTCCAGGGCCTGCTCGCTGTCGAAGTCATCCGGCAGCGCCACCGGTTTCCGGTCCCCGGTCAGGGCGGCCGCAAGACCCGGCGTGGCGGCCCCGACGCCCTGGTTGAGCGCCTCGTGGTTGCCGAAGCAGGACAGCCACGGGATACCCAGCCCCTGGGCGGAGAACGGCCGCATGGCCGCCTCCAGCAGGCCGGGACAGTGCGGGAATCCGAACTCACGGCGGAAGAAGTCCGGGCCGCGCGGCCCGGCCCCGTCCGGCTTCCAGAAGATGTCGTCGGGCCAGTCCAGCGCCTGCACCCCGGCGTAGCCCGGGCCGCCGGAGTCCGGCCGCACCAGGCCCCCGTCGAACAGGGCCAGGAAGGCCTGCACCTCGTTCCACTGCGCGTTGTCGATGGCGTCGCCGGTGGTCACCGCCAGTTGCAGCGGCTGGCCGGTGACCGGGCCGCACAGCCCGTTGATGGTGCGGAGCATGGCCTCGACGGCGTGCGGGGTGATGGCTTCCTGCGGGCGCTGCACCGGCACCAGCCCGGCGTACCGGGGGTCGGCGAAGTAGCGGTTGAGGAACTCGAACCGGGTCGGCGACTGCACGTCCGCGAGTTGCAGGTCGGTGATGTGCACCAGGCAGGCCAGCGGACGCCCGGCGCCGTCCCCGGCTGCCGGGCCGCCCGGGGACGGGCGTCCCGGCAGGACCGCCCCGCCCGCCCCGGCCGGGACCGCCCGGGCCGGGACCGCCGCGGCCGCCATCACGAAGTCGTCGCGCACCACGTGCCGCTCGCCGTCGATGAACTCCACGGCGCGGTAGGCCGCAGCGGCCCCGTGCCGCAGCACGGCACCCGCCTCCAGCCGTCGGACGGTGGTCAGCGGCGGGGGAGCGCCGCTCAAGCCTCGCTCACAGCCGGCGCGTCGGCGGGGGAGACCAGGACCGGGTCGGGCCGGATGGACAGTGCCACCCGGCCGCCGGCGGCCAGCTCGGTCGCTTCCGAAGTCGGCAGCTGCGCCATGATCGTGGTATCCCCCAGGTTCACGGTGACCCGGCTGGTCGCGCCCAGGAAGGTGATCGCGATCACCGTGCCGGCCAGCGGCCCGGACTCGGCGGACTCGTCCCGGGCCAGGCTGACCGCCTCCGGCCGGACCAGCGCCGTCACCGGCCCGTCGGGCGTGCCGAGGTCCACCACCGGCAGATCCCGGCCGCGCACCGTCACCACCGAGCCGCTGACCGTCCCGGCCAGCCGGTTGGTCAGCCCGACGAACTCGGCCACGAACGGGGTGGCCGGCCGGGAGTACACCTCGGTCGGCGGGGCGAGCTGGTCCAGCTGCCCGCTGCGCATCACGCCGACCCGGTCGGCGATGGCCAGCGCCTCCTCCTGGTCGTGCGTGACGAACAGGGTGGTGATGCCGACCTCCAGCTGGATCCGCCGGATCTGGTCCCGCAGCTGGGCGCGGACCTTGGCGTCCAGCGCCGACAGCGGCTCGTCCAGCAGCAGCACCTGGGGCTCGATGGCCAGTGCCCGGGCCAGCGCGACCCGCTGCTGCTGGCCGCCGGACAGCTGGTGGGCGTAGCGGCCCGCCTGCTCGGACAGCCCGACCAGGTCCAGCATGTCCCGGGCCCGCCGCTCCCGCTCCTCCTTGGCCCGGTGGCGCAGCCGCAGCCCGAACGCCACGTTCTGCACCACGGTCATGTGCGGGAACAGCGAGTAAGCCTGGAACACCATGCCCATGTCCCGCTTGCTGGCCGCCTGGTTGGTGATATCCCGGCCGCCGACGGTGATCGTCCCGGCGTCCGCGTCCTCCAGCCCGGCCAGCAGCCGCAGCGTGGTGGTCTTGCCGCAGCCGGACGGGCCGAGTAGCGCGACCAGCTCGCCGGGCTGCAGGGTGAGGTCCAGGCCGTCCAGGGCGACGACCGGGCCGTAGCGGCGGGTCAGCCCTTCCATCCGGACCTCGACGGCGGTCCGCTCGGGGGCGCCCTGGGCGCTGGTCACAGGTGAGCTCACAGGTCGTACCTCATCCCCGGCGCCGCTGGCGGCCGGCGTAGGACAGGATCATCAATAGGGCGAAGGTGAAAAGCAGCGCCGCCATGGAGGTAGAGAAGACGACCCCGGCGTTGGGCGTGTTCCGGCTGATGGAGTACAAGGTCGGCTGCAGCGTGCCGTACAGCAACTGGTAGGCGATGGTGAACTCGCCCAGCACCAGGGCGCCGGTCAGCAGCAGCGCGTTCAGGATGCCCTGCCGCATGTTCGGCGCGATGACCCGGAACATCACGGTGAACCAGCTCGCGCCCAGGCTCCGCGCGGCCTCGGACAGCGTGACGGCGTCGATAGCATCCAGCCCTGACGACAGCGCCCGGTAGGCGTACGGCAGCGCCAGGATGACGTACACCCAGAACAGCTGCAGGGCCGACAGGCTGTAGTGCTGGATCCGGTTGTAGACCGGGCCCAGGCCGACGATCAGCGCGATGGCGGGAATGGTCAGCGGCAGCAGGCAGAGGAACTCGAAGGCCCGGCTGAACCACTGCACCCGCAGCTTGATCCAGATCATCGTCGGCAGCAGCAGTACCACCATGACGATGCTGGTGATGACGGCCAGTTCCAGGGTGAGCTCCACCGCGCTGGCCAGCCCGGGGTAGGACACTATCTGCTTCCAGGCCGCCAGTGACCAGGTACCGAGCTTGCTCCCTTCCAGGGAGAACCGGAGCATGGCCAGCAGCGGCAGCACGACGAACAGGCCGAACAGGGTGAACATCACGTAGCGGAAGGCGTTCAGCCGCCGGCGGCGGTGGCGCTGCATGCCCCGCGGCCGCCCGGCCGGAGCGGTCATCGAGGTTTCGCCCAAGGACGTTAGCGCAGCCATCGGCCCGCCCTCCGCTGCAGCAGCGCGTACAAGGTCATGACGACCGCCACCATGACGATCATGCCGAACGCGAGCACGTCGGCCGCGTTCACGTTGGCCAGCCCCACCTCGCTGGACAGCGCGGTGCTGATCGCCTGGGGCGCGGTGTAAGCGATCTGGTTCTCCCAGGCCTGGATGGTCGCGAACGCGGACAGGGCGTTGGCGAACAGCAGCAGCAGCGCGCCGAAGAACGCTGGGGCGAGCAGCGGGCCGCCCACGTAGCGCCAGTACTGCCAGGTCGAGGAGCCCAGGCTCTCCGAGGCCTCCCGCCACTGGAGCTTCAGGCCGTCGATGGCGGGCAGGAAGACCAGCACCATGAGCGGCACCTGGAAGTAGGTGTAGATCAGGGCGATGCCCCACGGGAAGTTGTAGTACCAGCTAGCGTGGAAGAGCAGCCCGGCCGGGCCGATGAGCGCCTGGAAGGCGAAGGCCAGGGTCACCCCGCCGAACTGGGCCAGCACGCCCGAGCCGGCTATCGCGAAGCGCCGCACCGCGCCGTCCGGCTTGCCGGACGCCACCGCGTAGGCCACCAGCGCCCCGAACACCGCCCCGGCCACGGCCGAGATCAGGCACAGCTTGAACGACCCGATGAAGAAGCTGCGGCCGACCGGGTTGAACAGGACGGACGGGCTGCCGAAGTTCCAGCTCCCGCTGGGGTTCTTGAAGGCGTTGACGACCAGGATGCCAGTCGGCCAGAGCAGGAAGACCCCCACGTAGCCAAGGAACGGCAGGGTGCCCAGCCAGGCCGGGGCGCGCAGGCGGCGCCCGGCCCGCACGGGCCGGGCGCCTGCCTCGGTCGTCGTCGCAGCGACGGTCACGGTCCTCCCTTGCTAGCTGACGGCCTTGGACCAGTTGGCCGCCAGGTAGTTGGCGGCGCTCGTCGCCTGGCCCTGGGTCAGGAACACCGGGACTCCGCTGACTTCGGGCAGCTTGTCGGCGGCCGTCTTGTCGATGCTGCCATTGGTGGTCATCGCGGGCTGCTCGACCGGCCGGGCGCCGCCCTGCAGCCACAGGTTCTGCCCGCCGTCAGAGGCCTGCGAGTAGAGGAACTCCTCCCATAGCCGGGCCGCCGCCGGGTGCGGTGCGCTCTTGTTGATGGCCTGGGCGTAGTACCCGCCGAGCACGGCGTTGCTCGGGATGAACACCTTCCAGTTGGACACCCCGACATAGCTGGGCAGGTTCAGGTAGTCCCAGTTGAAGACCACCGGGGTGGACCCGGACTTGATGGTCGCGCCGGTCGCCGACACAGGGGAGAAGTTACCCTTCGCCTTGAGCTGGTGGAAGAAGTTGACGCCCTTGGAGATGTCGGCGGGCGTGCCACCCTCGGCGATATTGGCCATCATGACGCCGTTCAGCGCGGCGTTCGCCGCGGTCGGGTTCCCGTTCAGCGCGACCGCGTTCTTGAACTTCGGCTGCATCAGTTGGCTCAGCGAGGTGATCGTGCCGAACTTGCTGGAGTAGCCGACCGCCATGTAGCCGCCGTAGTCGTTGTACCAGAGGCCAGTCGCGTCCTTCTGGGCGGTCGGGATGGCCGACCAGGTGCTCACCTTGTACGGGGCGAACAGGCTGGTATTGGCCAGCGCGACCGACACGCCGACATCCACCACGTCGGGTGCGGCCGCGGTGCCATTCTTCTGCTTGATGGTGTCCACTTCCTGCTGGCTGGTGCCGTCTGGCAGGGCCGAGTTCACCTTGATGCCGTATTTGGCGGTGAAGTCCTTGATGATGGTGCCGTAGTTGGCCCAGGTGGGCGGAAGCGCGATTACGTTGAGCGTGCCCTCTTTCTTGGCCGCGGCAACGAGGCTGTTCATTCCGCCGCCCGCGGAGGCCGAGGTGGTACTGGCCCAGTTGGTCCCGCCGCTGGATGACGAGGACGAACCTGACGAGCACCCGGCGGCCAGCAATGCCAGCGCCGCGGCTCCCATGAGGGTGAAACGATAGGGTGTTCTCACGTAACGCCTCCTGTTTTATTGGCCTATGCAGTTATAGCGGGCTGGCGCCGGCTAATGACCCGGCGGGCCGGCACTCAGGAGGTCGGCGGACCCCCCCGCGAACACCATCCGACAATAGACTTAAACGTTTAGTTTTGCGGGTATGCTGGCCCAGCCGCCGCGCGGGTGTCAAGAGCCGTTACCGAGTTGACGCGAGTGAGCAAACCGCTGTTCACCGGGCGGCGACAGCGCCGTGCGCCCGATTACCGGCTGCTGCACCGAGGCGCGCTCGACCAGCCGGACCGGCGCGACGTAATCGTCGGGCGGGTCATCGCCGAGCAGGCGCCGCATGAGCGCGCGGCCCATCTCCCGCCGGTCCAGCCCGATGGTGGCCAGCGGCGGGTCCAGCAGCTCCGAGGTAACCAGGTCGTCGTGCCCGACCACCGAGACGTCCGGGCCGACCCGCAGGCCGAGTTCCCGGGCCGCCTTGTACACCGCGTGCGCGGTGTAGTCGGAGTTCGTGATGACCGCGGTGGGCGCGTCCGGGCCGGCCAGCCGGTCCGCCACGGCCCGCAGCACGTGAGGGATGGTCAGCGGGCGAGTACAGGACGCTGCCGTGCAGGCCCAGGATGCGGCACAGGCGGCGGAAGTGACGCAGCCGGTCCGGGTCGGCCATCAGGCTCCGCGGCGCGGACAGGAACGCGACGCAGCTGTGGCCGAGCTCGGCCAGCCGGCGCATCGGCAGTTCCACGGCGGCGCTGTTGTCCGGGCGTACCCGGCACACCCCGGCGGCCCGGGCCACTGACGCGTTAACCGCCACCACCGGGGTTCCCGGCCGCAGTTCCTGCCACAGCCGGATGGACTCCCCGGTGCCCACCGGCGCGATGGCCAGCCCGGCCAGCCGCTGGCCGGCCATCTCCTCGACGTGCCGCCGCTCGCGGTCTAGCGAGTACCGCGAGTCGAGGGCGAGCAGGGTGGCGCCCGCCGCGCCGGCCACCTCCTCGGCCCCGGTGAGCACCTCGAGGAAGAACGGGTTGGCGAAGTTGCGGATCACGAACCCGTAGGTGCTGGTCAGGCCCCGGCGCAACGCCCGGGCCTGGGGGTTGGCGCGGTAGCCGAGTTCCCGCGCGGTGGCCACGATGCGGCGCCGGGTCTCCTCGGCGACGCCGGGCTGCCCGTTGAGCGCGAAGCTGGCCGAGGCCACGGAGACGCCGGCCATCCGCGCCACGTCCCGGATGCCGACGGCCCGCTGGGCCTCGTCCTGATGACTCGCCATGATCTTCCCCGCAGCCCGCAGCCCGCAGCCCGCACCGCCGGCGGCCGGCTGACGCCGGATGCCCGCCCACGGGCCGCTGATCACTCACCCTGTCTGAGCAGGTACCGGTTAGGCAAGCGGCTCTCGCACGCTGGCCGTGTCGGGGCACGCCGCCGAGGGGGTCATGCACGCGCTCGCCGAGTTGATGGACAACGCGACTAGATTTTCTGCTGCGGGTAGTGAGGTTCACGTGTCGGTGCAAGAAGCGGATGCGGGACTGCTGATCCTGGTCGAGGATGGCGGCGTGGGCCTGCGCGGGCGGGAGCGCCGCCGCGCCGAGGCCCTGGTGGCCGGCCTGGCCGACCTGAGCACGCTGCCAGGCAGCGGGCTGGGCCTGGCGTCGGTGGGCCGGGTGGCCGCCCGGTACGGGCTCACCGTGAGCTTCCGGCCGTCCGCCCAGGGCGGCACCACCGCGGCGCTGATGATTCCGCGCCCGCTGGTCGTCCCGGTCCGCCCCGACCCGGAGCCGGTTCCCGCGGAGCCCGTGACGGCAGGCGTGGCCGGAGCCGCCGCCGCACCGCGCGCCGCTGAAATGCCCAGACGTGCGCCGGGCCGGACGCTGCCCGCCCAGCCGGGCCTGGCGGCCGCCGCGCTTCCCCCGGACGGCCCGACGCCGGACGTCGCGGACGGGACCGCGGATGAGGCGGGGCGGCCACCGGACCCGGCGGCGTGGTTCGCCGCCTTCCGGCAGGCGGCCGGCGACCGCGCTCAGCCCGGCGGATCGTCCGGCCGGATCCGGAGCCATCATGAGCGGCCCGGATCCGGTGAACGGCAGCTCCCGGCTGGACTGGCTGCTGGGGAATTTGCTGGCCGCGGGGCCCGGGGCCCGGCACGCGCTGGTGCTGTCCGGGGACGGCCTCAAGCTGTGCTGGACACCCGGCCTGGACCTGGACCAGGCCGACCGGCTGGCCGCCATCGTGTCCGGCGTGCTGAGCCTGTCGCTGAGCGCCGCGGCCGAGTTCGGTGACGGGATCGGCTCCGGCCAGGCCATGGTGGAGTTCCGCGGCGGCATGCTGCTCATGGTGCCCGCGGGCAACGGCGCGCACCTGGCGGTGCTGGCCGCACCCGCCGCCGACGTCGGCCGGATCGGCCAGGCCATGAACGAGGCCGCCGGGCGGCTGGGCGAGTTGCTCGGCACGCCGTTGCGGCGCTCCGGGCCGCGCCCTGGGCAGGCCCCGTGAGTCGCTGCCCCGTGGACCGGGAGAGCCCGGACCGCCTCTACGTCATCACCGGAGGCCGCAGTCAGCCGCCGGACGACCAGCTCGACCTGCTCGCCTTGGTCACCAGCGTGCGTGAACCCGCGCCTGGCATGCAGTCGGAGCACGCCCTCATCCTGCGGAGCTGCCGCGTCCCGGTGACGGTGGCCGACGTCTCCGCCGACCTCGCGCTCCCGGTGAGCGTGGTGCGGATCCTGCTCCGCGACCTGCTCGACCAGGGCGCCATCACGATGCGGCCGCCGTCCCCGGTGACGGCGGCCGGAGCCCAGCCGCCGGACCACGACCTACTCAGGCAGGTGCTGGTTGGACTCCGGAAGCTCTGAGCCGGGCCCGGCCCCGGCGCTGGCTGGGTATCCGGAGCACCGGGACGCGGTCCGGCTGTCCGCGCCGGAGTTCGCGGCCGACCCGGCCGCGCTGTACCGGCTGCTCCGCGAGCGCCACGGGCCGGTGGCGCCGGTGCTGCTCGACGGCGACGTGCCCGCCTGGCTGGTGCTCGGCTACCGCGAGGTGCGCCAGGTCACCAGAGCGCCCGAGCTGTTCGGCCGGGACTGCCGGCGCTGGAACGCATGGCACCGGATTCCCGCGGACTGGCCGCTCATGCCCTACCTGGGCTGGACCGCCTCGGTCAGGTTCACCGAGGGCACGGAGCACAGCCGGCGGGAGGCCGTCCTCAGTGACGCCCTGGACGCCATCGACCCGGCCCGGCTGGAGGCCACCGGCGAGCGGGTCGCCGACCAGCTGATCGACGCGTTTTCCCGGGACGGCACGGCCGACCTCGTCGCCCAGTACGCCTGCCAGCTTCCCATCCGGGTCCTCACCACGCTGTTCGGCCTGCCCAGCCCGGCCGTGCCCGCCCTGATCCGGGACATCGCCGGCTCGCTGGACGCCGGCCCGGCGGCCGGCGGCGCGCACCGGCGGCTGCACCTGTGGGTGCAGCAGCTCGTCACCGAGGCGGGGGACGACCAGCCCGGCCCCGCCAGCGCGTCCCGGCTGCTCGGCCACCCGTCCCGGCTGACCGCCGACGAGGCCGCCACCGACCTGCTGGTCATGGTGGTCGCGGGTCATCAGCCCACCGCCGACTGGATCGGCAGCACGCTGCGCCGGATGCTGGTGGACGACGAGTTCTCGGTCGCCTTGCAGGGAGGCCGCGCCACCGTGGCGCACGCGCTCAACGCGGTGCTGTGGTCCGACCCCCCCGGTGCGCCACGGCACCGGCCGGTGGGCGTCCTCCGACCAGGAGCTGGGCGGCCGCCAGATCAGGCGGGGCGATCTGCTGATCCTCGGCCTGGCCGCGGCGAACAGTGACCCCCTGGCGCAGCCCGGCGCGGGCCCCGAGTCCGGGGAGAACCGGGCCCACCTGGCCTTCGGGCACGGCGAGCACGGCTGCCCGTCCCCGGCTCCGGAGCTGGCCTCGATCATCGCCAAGTCCGCCATCGAGGTGCTGCTGGACCGCCTCCCCGACGTGCGGCTGGCGGTGGCTCCCGGCGCGCTCCGCTGGCGGCCGTCGCCGTGGCTGCGCGGTCTGGCCGGCCTCCCCGTCCAGTTCACCCCGGCCGCCCCGGTGGCCCGGGCCCGGCGGTCCGCGGCAAGTGTCCGAGGGCCCGGGTAGCTTCAGGGGATCGGGCATCCGAAGGAGGGTGAGTGTCATCGCTGCCACCGGCACGGTCACCTATGACCTGGAACTGCACCGCGGGGAACTGACCGGCTACTGCTACCGGATGCTGGGTTCCGCGCACGACGCGGACGATGCTGTGCAGGACACGATGGTCCGCGCGTGGCAGGCGTTCGATCGCTTCGAGGGCCGTTCCGCGGTGCGGTCCTGGCTGTACCGGATCGCCACCAACGTGTGCCTGGACATGCTGCGCAGCCGGCAGCGCCGGGCCCTGCCGATGGACCTGTCCGCCCCGGTCCCGGCGACCACCGAGCCGGTGGCCACGCTCCCTGAGGTGGCGTGGGTGGAGCCGATTCCCGGTGACGGGATCTCGGTCCCGGACACCGACCCGGCCGGCCGCGTCGTGCTCCAGGAGAGCATCCGGCTCGCCTTCATCACCGCACTGCAGCAGCTGCCACCGCGGCAGCGGGCCATCCTGATCCTCCGCGACGTGCTGTGCTGGCACGCCGCCGAGGTCGCCGAACTGCTCGGCACGACGGTCGTGTCGGTGAACAGCGCGCTGCAGCGGGCCAGGAGTGCCCTGCCGGCCAGCGAACCGGGCGCGTCCCGCGAGCTGTCCGACGCCGACCATGACCTGCTGGCCCGGTACCTGGACGCGTTCCAGCGCTACGACATCGACACGCTGGTCACGCTGCTGCATGAGGACGCCAGCATCTCGATGCCGCCGTTCAGCATGTGGCTGCAGGGACAGGACGAGCTGCGCGGCTGGTACCTCGGCCACGGCATCGGCTGCCGGGGCTCCCAGCTCATCCCGGTCACCGCTAACGGGGCGCCCGCCTTCGGCCAGTACCGGCTCAGCGAGGACGGTAACGGGCACACGCCGTGGTCCCTGCAGGTCCTTGAGCTTGAGGACGGCCGGGTCCGGCACGTGCACCACTTCCTGGACACGAGCCTGTTCGGCAGATTCGGCCTCCCGCCCGCGCTCGGCTGACCGCTGCGGCGGAGCTCTGGCGGAGACCCGCGGCCAGCGGGTCCCGGCCGCGCCGGGGCTGCCGGGTCCGGCCCCGGGGGTCAGCGGGCCTCGGCCTGCTGCGCTTCCTCCACGGTCAGCTCGGCCGCGGGATCGGCCGCCAGCCGTTCCGCCGGGATGGGCGCCCCGCTGCGGACCGACCGCCCGTAGGTGCCCGCGTCCAGCCGCTGCTCGGCCCGGTCCAGGGCGGCCAGCCGGTCCCGCAGGCTGTCCGCGATGGCGTCGTCGACGCCCTCCGCGGTCAGTGACTGCGCCGGGTCGGCGATGTCGCCGGTATCGTCCTCGCTCTCCCGGTCCTGCTGCCCCGCCGCCTCGGTATCGGCCAGCAGGCCCTGCACCTCGGCCCGCTCAGCGTGCAGCCGCGCCCGGACCTGTTCCTCGTCCACTGGCTCTCCTTCCGTACCAGGAACTGGCGCCCCCACCCTACGACCTGCCCCGCCCCGGACACCCCCACCCACCCGGGCGGCCCCACCCGGGCGGCCCCACCCCGGCGGCCCCACCCCAGCGGCTCCACCCCAGCGGTGATGTGCATGAAAGTCGCGGCCATGTAGTGCGAAGTGACCCGAACCTTCATCCATGGCGCGCTCGGGCGCGCGGGATCAGTCGGCGGGGCTGGCTTCAGCGGGGATAGCCCACTTCTGCTCGATCTTGCCGAACCGCCAGATGGCCAGGGCCACCACCCAGGTGAGCACGAACACGGCGGCGATCACGAAACCCGCCTTGTTGATGTTGAAGCTGGCCAGCCACGCCCAGCCCGGGCCGGTCAGGCCGCCCTCCTGGCCGAGCAGGCCGAGCACCTCGACCGCGCCGATGAACACGGCCACGAACACGGACAGCGCGGTGATGGTCAGGTTGTAGTAGACCTTCCGGACCGGGCGGGAGAAGGCCCAGTCGTAGGCGAAGTTCATGAAGCAGCCGTCCGCGGTGTCGAACAGGCTCATTCCCGCGGCGAACAGGATCGGCAGCGACAGCACGGCGTAGAAGGGCAGGCCGCCGATGACCGCGCTGCTCGCGAGCACCAGGAAGGCGACCTCGGTGGCAGTGTCGAAGCCCAGGCCGAACAGGAAGCCGACCGGGTACATCTTCCACGGGGCGTCGATCCGGCGGGCCAGCGGGCCGAGGAACCGGTTCATCAGCCCGCGTTTGCTCAGCTGCTCTTCCAGGTGCTGGTCGTCGTAGCGGCCGGCCCGCATGGCGCGGAACATCCGGACGATCCCGACCAGGATCCCCACGTTGATGGCCGCGATGAGAAACAGGAACACGCCCGAGACCAGCGTGCCGACCACGGTCGTGGTGTGCTGCAGTGCCGAGTTGCCGTCCCGGACCTGGCTGTTCAGCGCGCGGATGCCGAAGTTCAGCAGCACCAGCAGGCCGAAGACCACGCTGGAGTGGCCGAGTGAGAAGAAGAACCCGACCGACAGCGGGCGCTTGCCCTCGCCGACCAGCTTGCGGGTGGTGTTGTCGATGGCCGCGATGTGGTCGGCGTCGAAGGCGTGCCGCATGCCGAGCGTGTAGGCGAGGATGCCGGTGGTGAAGCCGAACGTCTCCGTCTTGGTGATGTGGTAATGACCGCTGACCGCCGCGGCCAGCATGAGCCAGCCCACCATGTGCAGCCCGGCCACGGTCACCAGCATCCCGGTGGCCCGGGCCCACTCCCGGGGGCTCAGGCCGTCACGGACCTTCGCCAGCCGGGCGAGCGGATGAGTCATCGGTCGGGCACCTTCCCTGGGGGACCTGCTGCCAGCCTAGAGATTGCTGCAACTTACTTGCAACAACGTATAGGAGGTAGCTGCAGACCCTTCCCAGGGGTGCCGGTTTACCCGGTGGCCCCGGCCTGCGCGTCGGCCGCCTGCTGGGTGACCTGGCGCTTGATCCGGCTCAGCATGGCCGACATGCCGCGCAGCCGCAGCGGGCTGACCAGGTCGGCCAGGCCGAGCGACGTGGTGAACTCGGTCGGCGTGGCCAGCACTTCGGCCGCGCTGAGGCCGTCCAGCCCGGTCCGCAGGATGCTGGCGAACCCGCGGGTGGTCGGCGCCTCCGGCGGTGCGTCGAAGAACAGGTGCACCGTCTGGTCGCCGTCCACCTCGACCGCGAGGAACAGCGGGGACTGGCACTCCGGCACCGCCTCCATCAGGTCGCGGTGCTCGGCGTACCGGCCGGGGAGCGGCGGCAGTTCCGCGGAGAACTCCAGCAGCAGCTGCAGTTTCTCCTGGCCCGGCACGGCCTCGAAGTCGTCCACGATCTCCTGCAGCCGCGGGTTGAGGGTGCCGGCCGTCACGGCTGTTCGCCCCGCTTGATGGGCACGCCGACGCTGTTGCCCCACTCGGTCCAGGATCCGTCGTAGTTCCGCACCTTCGGGTACCCGAGCAGGTGGTGCAGCACGAACCAGGTGTGGCTGGACCGCTCGCCGATCCGGCAGTACACGATCACGTCGTCGTCCAGGCTCAGCCCCGCCTCCCCGCCGTAGATCGCCTCGAGTTCCTTGCGGCTGCGGAACGTCGCGTCCTCGGCAGCGGCCCGGGCCCAGGGGATGTTCCGCGCGCCCGGGATGTGGCCGCCGCGCACCGCGCCTTCCTGCGGGTAGTCCGGCATGTGCAGCAGTTCGCCGGTGTACTCGCCGGGCGAGCGGACATCGATCATGGGCTCGCCCAGGTGCGCCCGGACCTGGGAGCGGAACGCCCGGAGGTGGGAATCGTTGCGCTCGACGACCGGGTAGTCGGCCGGGGCGGGCTTCGGCGTGCCGGTGCTCACCGGGCGCCCCTCGGCGATCCACTTGGCCCGGCCCCCGTCCAGCAGCCGGACGTCGGGATGGCCGAACAGCGAGGAGACCCACAGGGCGTACGCCGCCCACCAGTTGTTCCGGTCGCCGTACAGCACGAGCGTGGTCTCCCGGGTGATGCCCTTCTCCGACATCAGCCGGGCGAATCCGGCGCCGTCCACGTAGTCCCGGGTCACCGGGTCGTTCAGCTCGGTGTGCCAGTCCAGCTTGACCGCGCCCGGGATATGGCCGGTCTCGTACAGCAGCACGTCCTCGTCGGACTCGGCCACGACCAGGCCCGGGTCATCCAGATGCTCGGCCAGCCAGTCCGTGCTGACCAGCATCTCCGGGTGGGCGTAGTCGGAGAACTTCGGCGTGGAGTCAGATGGCACTGCCACGATCAACCCTCACCTTCGTTGCGCGGCCCGCCCGCGGCGCGGGCGGGAGGAATCCCCTTGTCAGCAACGCGGCCACCGCGCGGGGGCTTCCCCCGGTGCCGGGGGTGGCGCGGCCGGCCCGGCGCATGTCCCGGCCCGCCCGGATCGTCCGGGTTTGCCGCGCCGTGCCACCGGTCATGCCCTTAACAACTGGTAATACCTCTCACACTGCCGCATAGGGAGGGTCATGAGCGAACCCGCGGCCGCGCCGGCTGACCCGGGGGCGGTCCCGCTGCGGCTGCACAAGCTGCCGGTGGCCGAGGACCGGACGGCCGCGTACACGATACTGCGCGAGGCGGGCCCGGTCGTGCCGATGTGGCCTGGCGGGTACATGCTGACGTCCGCCGCGGCCGCCGAGTTCGCGCTCAAGCGCCCGGACCTATTCTCCTCGAAGCGGGCCTTCGATGCGGTGGGCAGCCCGCTGCCGCTGGTCCCGGTCGCCGCCGACCCGCCGGAGCACACCCGGTACCGGCGCATCCTGCAGCCGTTCTTCAGCCCACGGGGCATCGCGCGCTGGCGGCCGGAGGTCCGGGCGCTGGCCCGCGAGCTGATCAGCGGGATCGCCGGCCGCGGCCGCTGTGACGTGGTCGCGGAACTGGCGGTGCCGCTGCCGGCCCAGGTCTTCCTTACCCTGTTCGGCCTCCCGCTGGCCGACCGCGACCGGCTGATCGCCTGGAAAGAGGCCCTTCTGGGCAACGACAGGTTCGCGCCCGGTGAGCCGCCCCGGGACCGGGCGGTCCGGATGGGGGCCCAGCTCTTCGAGTACCTGGTCGGTCACGTCACCGGGCTGCGCCGGGGCGGTGGCGGGCCGGGCCTGCTGGGCGAGTTGCTGGCCGCCCGTGGTGACGACCGGCTCAGTGACGAGGAGATCTACGGCCTGTCCTTCCTGTTCGTGCTGGCCGGCCTGGAGACGGTGACCTCCGCGCTGAGCACGGCGTTCGCCGCGCTGGCCAGCCGCCCGGACCTGCGGCGGCGCCTCGCCGCCGACCCGGGGGCGATCCCGGCCGCGGTGGAGGAACTGCTCCGCTTCGACGGGCCGCTGGTCTTCGTGCCGCGGGTGGCCACCCGGGATGTCGAGGTGGCCGGCCAGCTGATCCCGGCCGGCTGCCCGGTGCACATCGGGCTGGCCGCCGCGGACCGGGACCCCGCCGAGCATCCGCACCCCGACGTCATCGATTTCAGCCGCGCCGAGCGCAGCCTGGCGTTCGGCGGCGGTCCGCACCGCTGCCTCGGCTCGCACCTGGCCCGGATGGAGATGCGGGTCGCCCTGGAGGAGTGGCACCGCCAGATCCCGGAGTATGAGATCGCCCCGGGGCACCGGCCGCGGGCCAGCTGGCCGGCGGGCGTCGTCGGCCTGCCCGAATTGCCGCTGGCCTTCCCGGCCGCCAGAACTTAGCAGGCCTCAGGCGCCCCGTGGAAGTCCCCCCCGGGCCAGCCCTTTCGGCGACTTAGCACTCATCTTTCACGGACATATCGGTCAAACGCGGACACTGATTGCGCATCTGGAGGGCGAAGTGGGCTCGGGTGCCGGCCGGACAGCGGCGCGTGGGGCGGGGAAGCATGCGTGGGGCGGGAGGGATGGCGGGGTCAGACGGGGGGGCGGGGGCAGGCGGCGTCGGCCCGCACCTCGCGGGCGGCGCGGGCCCCGGAGGCCAGCGCGCCCTGCACCGAGCTGGTCGCCCGGTGATCACCGCAGACATAACGGCCGGGGCTGACCCGGCACCGCTGGCTCAGTGGGTGCGGGGCCGGCATCGCGGGCAGCGCGCCCTCGACCGTGTAGCTGGCCAGGTGCTCCCACCCGGCGGTGTCTGCCTGGTACAGCTCGGCCAGGCGGGCCCGGACGGCCGGCTCGCCCCCGGCCGGCCCGGCGCCCAGCGCCGAGGTGGAGATCAGCGCGCGGCCGTCGCCGGCGTAGCCGCGGGCCACCTCGGTGAGCACGCAGCTGTTCAGCACGGCCCGCGCGGTGTCCACCAGCAGGGTCGGCTCGGCCAGCGGGCTGACCGGCGCGGCGTGGTAGTAGGTGGTGACGGTCCGGGTGGCGGGCACGCTGAGGCCGGGCAGCAGGGCGGCGGCCGCGGCCGCGCCGGTGGCGACCACGACCGCGTCGGCCGGCAGTTCGGTCCCGTCCGCCAGCAGCACGCCGTCGCCGGTGAGGCCGGCGGCCGGTGTCCCGAGCCGGACGGCCCCGGCCGGGACGGTGGTGGCCAGCTGCTCCGGCACCGCCTGGATGCCATGCCGGGGCAGGCACAGCGTGCCGCGCAGCATGCTGCGCCACACCAGGTGGAAGAAGCGGCTGGACGTCTCCAGCCGGTCCTCACCGAACACGCCGGCCAGGAACGGGCGGAACAGCAGTTCGGTCAGCTCCCCCGGGATGCCCGCGGCGGCCAGCGCGGCCAGCGTGCTCTCGTCCCGGCCGCGCTTGATCAGGCGCGCCGGGAGCAGCATGTCCCGGGCGCTGAGCAAGGACAGCGCGGCCAGGCCGCCCGGGCCGGCCAGCCTGCCCCGCAGGACATCGGCCAGCTGGCCCGGCTGCCGGGTCGGGTCGGCGAACCGGATCCGGCCCTCCGGCGTGTGCAGCAGCACCCCCGGGGTGAACGGGCACAGGCGCAGCGCGCGCAGGTCGAGCCGCCGCTGCACCTGGGGGTAGGACGTGTTGAACACCTGGAAGCCGCGGTCCAGCCGGAAGCCGGCGGCCGTCGTGTCTGTGCGCATCCGGCCGCCGACGGCGTCCCCGGCCTCCAGGACGGTGACCGCCGCCCCGGCCGTGGCCAGGTCGGCGGCGCAGGCCAGCCCGGCCAGCCCCGCCCCGATGACAACGGCCCGCAGGCCATCACGGTCTGGCATCAGCGATCTCCCCCGCCCCCGCCGCGTGCGGGCTGGTGCTGCCCAGCCGGTGGCCTCAGCCTTGCACACCGGCCCGGGCGGGGCGGCTAGCCCGGGCCGGCGCCGCGGGCGGCCCGGTCCGCGTTGGCCAGGATCGCGCCGTGCACGTACCAGGAGAAGCCGGGGGGCGATCTCGTCCCAGGGGGCGGTGTACCGGGATCGGCCGCGCCGGCCCGGCAGGCTCCGGGCCGGGGGCGGGCAGTGCGGGGGAACTATGCGTTAAGGAAAGTAAAGGGCCTGGACCCATGATTTACGCTCATGGATGTGGATACCGATGCATTGCGCTGGTTTCAGCAGGTCGCCGACGGCACGACGGTGACCGAGGTAAGCGAGCTGGAGCCGGTCACCCAGTCCGGGGTGTCCCGTGCGCTGGCCCGGCTGGAGGCGCAGGTGGGCACCCCGCTGCTGCGCCGGCAGGGGCGCGTGCTGCGGCTGACCCACGCGGGGGCGGTGTTCAAGCGGCACGTGGACGCGCTGCTGCACCAGCTGGACGACGGCATCGCGGCGGTGAACGAGCTGATCGAGCCGGACACCGGCACGGTGGCGCTCGCCTTCCAGCACTCGCTGGGCACCTGGCTGGTGCCCAACCTGGTGCGCAGCTTCCGGAGGGCACACCCGAGGGTCCGGTTCCAGCTGACCCAGGTGCGCGACGAGGTCCAGTCCGCGCCGCTCGACGACGGCCTGGCCGACCTGGAGATCGGCACCCGGCGGGGCCGCAGCGCCGGCATCCGCACCCGGCTGATCGCGATCGAGCCGCTCCGGCTCATGCTCCGGCCCGACCACCCGCTGGCGGCCCGCCCGCAGATCGGGCTGGCCGAGGCGGCCGAGGAGCCATTCGTCAGCCTGCGGCCCACGTCCGCGCTGCGCAAGCAGGGCGATGAGCTGTGCGAGCGGGCCGGGTTCCGTCCCGAGGTGGTGTTCGAGGGCGACGACCTGTCCACGGTGCGCGGTTTCGTCGCGGCCGGCCTCGGGGTGGCGATCGTGCCGGCGCCGCGGGCCGGGACGCTGGAGGCCGCGTCCGGCACGCTTGCCTACTGCGAGCTGACCGACCCGGGCGCCGTCCGGGAACTCTGCCTTACCTGGTCCGCGGAGCGGCGGCTGCTGCCGGCCGCCGAGCTGCTGCGGCGGCATGTCATCCGCCGCAGCAGCGCCGGGCAGGTGCCCGAGCTGTCCCCGGTCATCCGGGTGGGGGATTCCTGAGCCATGCCCGGGCGCGCATAGTGCCTGGAAACGGCGGTGGCCGGGCTGCTCGCGCAGCCCGGCCACCGCCGTCTGGTCGTTCGGCGGCCTGGTGGCCGCGCCGCGGTTAGAAGTGCGTCGGGCCGACTCCAGTCGGCGCCTTCGCTGGCGTGCTCGCCGGCGCGGTCGGCTGGACCGGGGTCACAGCCGGCGCGAACGGCGCCTGGACCTGGTGCCGGGACACCAGCAGGCCGTCGGTGTTCCCGGCCGCATCTGTGTAGAAGCCGACCAGCTCACCGGCGTTGTTGATGCCGTTCAGCGTGGTGGCCCCGGAGCCCTGCGGGTCGTTGATGGTGGCGAACCCGTGGCGCCACGGAACCCAGACGAATCCGAAGGTCTTGGCCGCGTTGCCGGTGCCCACCATGTAGGTGCCGACGACCTCGCGGTGGTCGTTGATGCCGAACGCCATCGTCGAGGACGCGCCGGGGATGCTCAGCCTGACCAGGTTGCCGTCCCGCTCGCGCAGGAACCCGTGCACGGTCCCGTGCCGCCCGGTGTAGAAGCCGACGATGTCACCCCGGTTGTTGATGCCGGAGGCCGTCACGCTGCTGGCGTGCGGCACCCGCACCCGGGCGAACCAGTGACCCGGGATGCTGTAGGCGTAGCCGTGGTCGTTGCCCTTGGCGTCGGCGTAGAAGCCCACCGCCACGTCCCGGTCGTTGACCCCGAGCAGCTGGTTGACCGGGGGGCTGGCATTGTTCCCGGTCGGGAAGTTGACGTTGTAGAAACGGCCCTGCCAGGTGTAGAACCCGAAGTTATTGTTCGTCTGGCTGGCCGTGTTCTGGCTGGACCAGAAACCGACCGTGACGCCGGTGTCGTTGACCCCGATGACCTGGGTCTGAACCGCCGTCGGCACATTCTCGTTCGCGAAGAACGAGGCGTGATGGGTCAGGTTCAGCAGGTAACCCTTGTTCGGGTGGCCTGCCGCGCCGGAACCGAAGTACCCGGCGATCTGGCCATGGTTGTTGATCCCCAGCAGCTGGTTGAAGGTCGGGTCGTTCTGGTTATCGATCTTGTTGAACGACCAGCGGGAACCCATGTGCCAGCCATGCTCGTGCGAGGAGTTCGCGGAGAGGCTGATCGATCCCGGGCTGCTGGTGGCGGCGATGCCGCCGATAACTCCGCCCGCGGCGACGGCGGCAATCCCGAGTGCCGCTACGACTGCCCGTCGGCTCATGCTGGATGCACCATTCTGGGCGACTGCCCGATCGTGTTGTCCCGGTCGTATCGTGTCCTCACGAAAGATCCCTTTCCGCGCCTCGTGATCACGGCATGTGGAACTCATTGCGGGGACGACGCTAGCCGCGGGCCGGGCGAATCTGGGGCGAGTCGGGGCCGGGGTCCGCAGACCGTAATATTCGCGGCGCCTGGCCTGCCCGGCCTGGCGCCGGCCGGCGCGGCAGGCCAGGCCAGGGCCATGACGCCGGCGCTGCCGCCCGCCACCGGTGAGTCCGCCGTGCCACAGTCGTCTGCAAGATGACGGCGAAACTGCGATGCGGCGAGGAGGCCGGATGGACGGCAAGGCGTTCACCACATGCCTGTGGTTTGACACCGAGGGCGAGGAGGCGGCCCGGTTCTACCTGAGCGTCTTCAAGGACGGCAGCCTGGGCCGGGTGACCCCGTACTCCAAGGCCGGCCGCGGCCGGCCGGGACCGTGATGACGGTGGAATTCGAGCTGAACGGCCAGCAGTTCCTCGCCCTGAACGGCGGCCCGGGGCACCGCTTCAACGAGGCCATCTCGCTGGTGATCCCGTGCGCGGACCAGGACGAGGTGGACTACTACTGGGAGCGGCTGGGAGACGGCGGCGAGGAGATCGCCTGCGGCTGGGTGCGGGACCGGTACGGGCTGTGCTGGCAGGTGGTGCCCACCATGTTCCCGGAGATGATGACTGACTCCGACCCGGCCCGGGTGAAGCGGGTCATGGAGGCCATGATGACGATGAAGAAGCTCGACATCGCCGCCCTCCGGCGGGCCTACGAGGGGAACTAGCCCCAGGTGCACGCTTCACGGGCTCAGGTCCCGGCCTCAGCAGCCGGGCCGGGACGCGCGGCCGCGTCGATGGCGTGCAGTTCCCGCTCGCTGGCCGCGATGGTCGGCTGCTCCGCGGCCAGGTCCAGCGAGCGGGACGCCAGCCAGTACACCAGGCCGGACACGGCCAGCCCGACCAGCCAGGAGTAGTCCACCCCGCCGCTCAGGTGGGCCGGGAACCAGCCGGTGTAGGACAGCCCGGCGATCGGCGGCAGCACCATGAACGGGATCTCGGCCGCGAACCCGGCGAAGTAGGCGGTCAGGCCGCGCCAGCCCCACCGGCGGTAGACGCCGTCCGGCCGGAAGATGTCGATGATCGCGTAGTGCCCGTGCCGGACGAAGAAGAAGTCGACCAGGTTCAGCGCGGTCCACGGGACCAGCAGGTAACTGCCCGCGGACGTGGAGTTCGTGTTCAGCTGGCCGGGCGGCCGCCCTGCCAGACAGTCAGCCGGGGCCGCGCTGATCGCGCTGCCATCGCCGCGCATGGCCGCTTACCTAGCGGGTACGGTTGGTAGCGTTTCAGGCATCTTCTGGCAACTGTGGGGGTGGTGTGGCGGTGGCCGTCGATGCTGGCTCAGTGGCCGCGGAGCAGCGGAGCCACGTGGTCCAGTTCTACCGGCGGGACGGAGAGCTGACCTCCTCGGTCGCGCAGTACCTGGCGGGTTCGGTCCTCACGGGCGGCGTCGCGGTGCTGGTGGCCACGCCACCGCACACCCAGGCGATCACGGCGGCGATGGAGCGGGCCGGTGCCGATCTGCCCGCCGCCCGCCGCGAGGGACGGTTCCTGTCCATGGACGCCGAGAGCCTGCTCAGCCGCTTCGTCACCGGCGGCCGGGTGGACCGGGACGCGTTCGTGGCCTCGGCCGGCCTCCTGGTCGGCCAGGCCAGTGCCCGCCGGCCGGTGGCGGTCTACGGGGAGATGGTGGCCTTGCTGTGGGCCGCCGGGAACGTGATGGCGGCCGCCGACCTGGAAGAGCTGTGGAACGACCTTGCCCGCGAGAGCCCGTTCTCGCTGTACTGCGGGTACCCGGACAGGTCCTTCGACGCAGACCCCGAGGCCCGGGCCCGGGTGTGCCCGGCTGCACACCTCCGTCATCGGGCCAGACCCTGCCCCGGGTGCGGAGGATTCCCAGCGCGGGCGGGCGACGGTCAGCCGGGCCTTCGAGTGCGTCTGGAACGCGCCGCGGGAGGCCCGTCACTTCGTGCTCCACCTGCTCCGGCAGTGGCACCTGGACGGCGGGCACGGCATGGCCGGCCCGGCCGGGGCAGCGGCCCGGTCTCGTCTCGTCACCGACGCCGCGCTGGCGGTGACGGAACTGGCTACCAACGCGGTGCTGCACGCCCGGTCCGGGTTCACGGTCAGCGCCACCCTGTCCGAGGATGCCGTGTACCTCAGCGTGACTGACACCCTGCCACTGCCGAGCGGCCAGGCCGGCCTGCCCGTCCAGCCGGACCACGGCCTGGGCGTGATCGCCGAGGTCGCGGACCGCTGGGGGATAAAGCCGGTACCGGGCGGCAAAGCGGTCTGGGCCAGCCTGCGGCTGCCCGGCTGACCCCCCCGGCCACCCGCTCCGCCAGCCCCCGGGCGGTCCCGCATCCGATGATCAGCCGGCCCTGGTCACGCTAGGATCTGGTCGTGGCCGGGCATGCCCCAGGAATTCAGTGCCCGCATCCTGCGTTCTGCATGCCCGGCACAGGAGAGGCGGTGCGGGGCGGATGCGCGATGGTGAACGGCCTTCGGCCGCCATGGCGGCCCGGACAGTACCGGACGGCCTCCATGACATCCAGTCGATCACGGATGCCGCCCTGTCCCGGCTCGATCCGCAGGCTCTGCTGGATGTACTAGTCGAGCGGGTGAAGGATGCGCTGCAGGCGGACACCTGCGCGGTGCTCCTGCTGGACCGGCCGTCCAGCCAGCTGGTCGCCACGGCCGCCAGCGGGCTGGAGGAAGAAGTCCGGCAGGGGGTGCGGATCCCCATCGGCCGCGGCTTCGCCGGCCGGATCGCCGCGCTCGGCCGCCCGGTGATCCTGGACGAGGTGGACCACACCACGGTCGTCAACCCCATCCTGCTGGACCAGGGGATCAGGTCACTGATGGGGGCGCCGCTGCTGGCCGACGGGTCGGTCATCGGGGTGCTGCACGTGGGCACGGTGACCGGCCGGGCCTTCACCAGCCGGGACGCGGACCTGCTGCAGCTGGCCGCGGACCGGGCCGCGCTGGCCGTGCAGGCCCTCGGTGCCCAGCTGGACCGGGAGGCGGCCACCGCGCTGCAGCACAGCCTGGTGCCCGCCGCGCTGCCCGCCGTGCGCGGGCTGGAGATGGCCGCCCGGTATGTGCCGGGCAGCGGCGAGGTCGGCGGCGACTGGTACGACGCGTTCCCGCTGCCATCCGGCACCGTGTGCGCGGTGATCGGGGACGTGGCCGGGACCGGGCTGAACGCGGCCGTGATCATGGGGCGCATGCGCAGCGTGCTGCGGGCGTATTCGCTGGAGACCGAGGACCCCGCCGAGGTGCTGGGCCGGCTGGACGCCAAGATGCGGCACTTCGAGCCGGACGCCATGGCCACCGTGCTGTGCGCCATGATCAGCCCGTCCCTGGAGGAGATGCGCATCTCCTCCGCGGGCCACCCGCCGCCGCTGCTGGCCTGCCCGGGGGAGGCCGCCCTGGCGGCCGACGTTCCCCCCGATGTGCTGATCGGTGCGGCCAGCCGGAAACCCCGGCGGGCCGCCACCGTCAGCCTGCCGCCCGGCGCGCTGCTCTGCCTGTACACCGACGGCCTGGTGGAGCGGCGCGGCCGTCCCATCGACGAGGGCATCACCCGGCTGCGGCGCGCGCTGCGGGCAGCCGACCCGGACTCCGCCTGCACCGCCGTGATGGGCGCCATGTCCGAGCACATGCCGCACCGCGACGACATCGCCCTGCTCATCGTGCGCCGTCAGGCCGGCCACGGTGAGCGCGGGCCCGGCCTCCCGGCGGCCGGCCGGTGACCGCCGCCGTCCTGGACGTGGACTGGACCGGCCGGCACGCCGTGGTCACCATGCCCGAGGAGATCGACCTGGCCAACGCGCCCGCGGTGCGCAGCGCCCTGCTGGCCCTGACCGACCAGGCCCCCGAGCTGATCACCGCCGACCTGACCGGCACGACGTTCTGCGACTCGGCCGGGGTGCACGCCATCACCCGGGTTCATCAGCGGGCCGTGGCCCGGGGCGGGGAGCTGCGGCTGGCGGTGGGTGACTCCCCGGTGGCCCGGATCCTGGAGCTGACCGGGCTGGACCAGATCATCCCGGTGTTCCGGGGCGTCCGGCAGTCGCTGGACACCCCGCCCGGGGCGGCCCGGCCGCTGGCCTGACCCCGGCCCGTGCGCCGCCCTGACCCCCGGCCGGCCGCTGCCCTGAACCCAGTCCCGAGGGCTGCCGCGGGATTCGCCGCATGCGGGCCGGCCAGCCGGGTACTCGGGGGGCGGTGCCTGGCCCGAAGACGGGCCGGGGGAGGCGAGGCCTGCGTGTGAGCGGTATCCAGCGCGACCGGTCGGCGGGCGTGGAGCAGCGGGACCAGCCGTCCGGCGGCCCCGGATCGCTGCCGTGGGCGGCGGCCGCCCTGCAGCGCGACATTCTCAGCCCGGCCCGTCCCCCGGCCGGGTTCGCGGCCCGCTACCAGCCGGCCAGCCGGCCGCCGGAGGTGGGCGGCGGCTGGTACGACCTGGTCGAGCTGCACGGCGGCCGGATCGGCATGGTGGTCGGCGCCTGCGCCGGGCACGGCCTGGCCGCCGCCACGGTCATGGGCCAGGTGCGCAGCGCCTGCCGGGCCCTGCTGCTGCAGGAGACCGGCCCGGCCCGGGCCCTGGCCGTGCTGGACCGGTTCGCCGCCCTGGTCCCCACGGCGCTGCGGACCACGGTGTTCTGCGCCGTACTGGACCCCGGCACCGGCCAGCTCAGGTACAGCAGCGCGGGGCACCCGCCGGGCATCCTGGCCCATCCCGGCGGCCAGACCCAGTTGCTCGACGGCGGCCGCGCGGCCCCGCTCGCGGCCGGGCAGGACGCCCCGCGCCGCGAGGCCCGCTGCACCCTGCCCGGCCGGTCGGCCCTGCTGCTGTACACCGGTGGCCTGGTGGAGGGGCGCCGGGTGCCGCCCGGCGCGGGCATCGGCCGCGCCGCCACCACGCTGCACGAGGCGGGCGAAGCG
Organism: uncultured Actinomycetes bacterium; assembly: GCA_963829725.1. Classification (GTDB taxonomy): domain Bacteria; phylum Actinomycetota; class Actinomycetes; order Streptosporangiales; family Streptosporangiaceae; genus RYN-230. The sequence continues at coordinate 336,726 of CAWHJW010000016.1, forward strand.
GGCGCGGACGACCTGGCTTCCCTGGTCATAGGTGGCCTGGCCCCGCCCGGGGGGTATGACGACGACGTCGCCCTGGTCGCCTACCGGCACCCCAGCCCGCTCACCCTGGCCTTCCCGGCCGGGCCGACCCAGCTCGCCCCGGTCCGCGCCGCGCTGCGCGGCTGGCTGGGCCGGTCCGGCGTCGGCCGCCGGGCGGTCCAGGACATCCTGGTCGCGGCGGGCGAGGCGTGCGCCAACGCCATTGAGCACGGCCACCGCAACATCCCCGGGCAGCACATCCGGCTGCGGGCCGAGGCGACCGTCAGCAGGCTCCGGGTGACCATCACCGACGCCGGCCGCTGGAAGGCGGCCCAGCCGCCGGACACCGCGTTCCGCGGGCGCGGCATCGCGCTGATGCGTGCCCTCATGGAGCAGGTGAGCATCGAGCCCGGCACGGACGGCGACGGTACCACCGTCCGAATGCAGCTGCGGATCGCCCCGTGACCTGGCGTTACCCGCCCGCTCCGGGATCCTCCCCGGCCCGGCGCAGGACATGCGGCCAGCAGGTCAGTGCCCGGAGGGCCGGGCAATCAGTTAAGGACGCCGCACATTCACCGGCGCCTCCGATTGCCCCGCTGAGCCGGAGCCTGGACGAGTTCTCCGGCCGGTTCTGCGTCTGCATGAAGTAGCCCCGGGCTAGCGTTATAAGTGACTGGCCTGGTTCGCCGGCCACGTTGGCCAGGTGCCGGATACACGGGAGGTTCAGAGGCCGGGATAGCGGTGATGATGGGGGTGGTGGCCGGCCCCGGCGTGCGTTCCGGGCAGCCTGCCACGTGGGCGGCAGGGGAGGTGGGCGGTGAGCATTGGCGAGGCCCTGACGGAGGCCCGTCAGCAGGCTGGCCTGACGGTCGGCCAGGTCAGTGAGCAGACGCGGATCAGGGTGCCCATCATCCGCAGTATCGAAGCCGACGACTACGAGGCGTGCGGCGGCGACTTCTACGCCCGGGGCGACATCCGCAGCATCGCCGCCGCCGTCGGCGCCGATCCGGAGCCGCTCATCCGCGAGTACGACATGGACCACCGGGCGACCGGGCCGATCTCCGCGACCAGCATCAACGAGCTGCTCGCCAGGTCCAGGCCGGACCGGCGGCGCCGCCCGGACTGGACGCTGGTGCTGGCCGTGGCGCTGGTGGCGGTGGCCGGGTTCGGCGCGTACTACTTCCTGGCCGGCTTCCGGATCGGGGGCGGCAGCGCCCCGGTCGCCGCCAGCAGCCACGCCAGTCATGCCCGGGCCGCGGCGCGGAACGGGGCCGGTTCGGTGAACGGGCGCGGGGCACGGCCGGTGCAGGACCACACGGCCAGCCCTGGCCCGGGCCATTCGGCCGGCCCGTCCGCCGGGCCGCGCACCGCGCCGCTGCGTACCGCCGCCCCGGCGGCCGCGGCCCCGGCGGCCGCGGCCCCGGCGGCCGCGGCGCAGGTGCTGGCCCCGGTGAGCGCGGCCGCGTTCGGCGCGGGACTGAGCGCCGGTGACGACCCGCAGGGCGCGCCGCTGGTCATCGACGCCGCCCCTGGCACCGCGTGGCACACCGACTGGTACACCAGCGCCCGTTTCGGGAACCTGTACGCCGGGACCGGCCTGCTGCTGGACATGGGCCGCACGGTCACCGTCACGTCGGTCCGGGTCCACCTCGGTGCCGCCCCGGGCGCCAGCTTCCAGATCCGCGTCGGGCCCGCGCCGGTGCTGAGTGAGCTGCGGCCGGTGGCGAGCTCGTCAGGTCCCGGCGGGGTGGTGCGGCTGGGGGCGGGCAGTCCTGCGCAGGGGCGTTATGTCGCGGTCTGGTTTACCCGGCTGCCGCGCGATCCGGCCGGCACCTTCCAGGCGACCGTGTTCCGCGTCGTGGTGCACGGCCGGGACTGACCCGGCCCGGGACCTGCCCGGCCGCTGCTGCCCGGAGCGTATGCCCCGGTGGGCCTGCGCCGGGCCTGGCCCGCCCGCCATATAGTCGGCGTCATGGCGGACGCTGATGCGGTGTTCGGCTCGTTCGCCCGGTCCGCGGTGGGCGGCCTGCTCGAGCGGCGGCCGGAGCTGGCCACGCTGCTCGGTGAGCACGCCCACGACGGCCGGCTGACGGACGGCACCGCGGATCATTACGAGGAGCTGGCCCGCTGGTGCGGGGACCGGCTGGCCGCCCTGGCGGCCCTGGACGAGAGCCAGCTGTCGCCGGAGTACCGGGCAGACGCGCGGATCCTGGCCACCCAGCTGGAGGGCTGCCGGTTCGCCGTCACCGGCCTGCGGGAACACGAGTGGAACCCGATGCTCGCCAACCCGGGACGGGCCATCTACCTGCTGCTGGCCCGGGATTTCGCGCCGCTGGCCAGCCGGCTGCGCAGCGTCGCGGCCCGGCTGGCCGCCGTGCCGGGCGCGCTGGCGGCGGCGCGGGCCGTGGCGGGCGATCGGCTGCCCCGGGTCCACCTGGAGACCGCGATCAGCCAGTTCAGCGGCACGGAACGGCTGATCACGGCCGGGCTGGACCGGGTGCTGGCCGGCACGTCGGAGGACCTGGCGGCCGAGCGGTCCGCCGCGCTGGGGGCCATCAGGGAGCATCGCCGCTGGCTGGAGCAGCGCCTGGCGGACGGTACCCGGGACGGCCGGTTCCGCGACCCGCGGATCGGGCCGGACCTCTTCGCCCGCAAGCTCCAGCTGACCCTGGAAACGGCCACCAGCCCGGAGGAACTGCTGGCCCGGGCCCAGGCTGACCTGGAGCGGGCCGCCGCCGAGATCACCGAGACCGCGGCGCGCCTGGGCACCGGGAACGGCGCGGCGGGCAGCGCCGCGGCCGGCCTTGTCCCGGACGCTGCCGTCCCGGACGGCGGTCTCCCGGCCGGGGGGAGCGCGGACCTGGTGCGCCGCGTGCTCGACGCGCTGGCCGCGGACGCGCCCGATGACCGCACGATCCTCGGCCTGGTCCAGCGGGCCTACGACGCCCAGCTGGCGTTCATCCGCGAGCACGGCATCGTCACCGCCTACGACGACCCGGTCGAGGTGATCGAGATGCCGGAGATCGACCGTGGCGTCGCGGTCGCCTACTGCGACCCGCCCGGCCCGCTGGAGACCGCGGGGCTGCCGACCTTCGTCGCGGTCTCGCCGGCCCCGCAGGGCTGGGGCGCCGACCAGGTGCGCTCCTTCTACCGGGAGTACAACCGGCACATGGTGCAGAACCTCATGGTGCATGAGGCTATGCCGGGGCACGTGCTGCAGCTCGCGCACTCCCGCCGGTTCGCCGGCGGCACCCCGGTGCGCGCCGCGCTGCGGTCCGGCTCCTTCGTCGAGGGCTGGGCCGTCTACGCGGAGCAGCTGATGGCCGCGCACGGGTACCCCGGTGAGGGCAACCCCGGGGCGGTCCGGCTGCAGCAGCTCAAGATGCAGCTGCGGACGATCATCAACACCATCCTGGACGTCCGGGTGCACTGCGCAGGCCTCCCCGAGGCCGAGGCGATGGCGCTGATGACCCGGCGCGGCTTCCAGGAGGACGGCGAGGCGGTCGGCAAGTGGCGGCGCGCGCTGCTGACCTCGGCCCAGCTGTCCACCTACTACGTGGGGTACACCGAGGTCAGCGACCTCGTGGCCGGGCTGCGCGCGGCCCGGCCGGGATGGACCGAGCGGCAGGTGCATGATGCGGTCCTGGCCCACGGCTCGCCCGCCGCGGCGCACCTGCGGGACCTGCTGGCCGGCTGATCCGCCGGCCCGGGCACCCCGTTTTCCGGAGGCGGCCAAGGGCCACTGATCCGGGAGGTCCGGGACGTTGGCCCCTACACGCTGAGTGACCTCTTCATGATCCTTGAACGATCGATCAGCTTAACTCCCGGCTTACCATGACAACCTTCGCCGGCTGACCAGACCTGAGGAGTTGCGAGTGGCCCACGTCCGGTTGCCCGCCGCGTCCTGGCTGGCCGAGGGCCTGTGAGCCATCCGGAGGGACCGCTGGCCGAGCTGGGCCGGATGGCCGGGGCCGGCCAGGTCGGCGTCGTGCTCTCCACGCCGGACGGGATCAGCGACGCCAACGGCGCGTTCCTGCGGATGACCGGGTTCACCCGGCAGGAGCTGAACGAGGGCCAGGCCCACTGGCGGGCGATCACCGCGCCGGAGTGGACCAGCCTGGACGATGACGCGGTCGCGGAGCTCAGCACCACCGGAAGCTACGGCCCGCACCGCAAGGAGTACCGCCGCCGGGACGGGACGCGGCTGACCGTCGAGGTGACCGGCGTACTGCTCGGCGATGACCCGATGACCTGGGTGACGTTCGTCCGGGACATGACCCAGCTCCCGGAGGGGGCCCCGCCGCTGCCGGACAGTGCGGAGCGGCTGGCCGCGCTCGCGGCCGACCTGGCCCGGGCGGTCACCGTCGAGGACGTGGCCCGGATGGTCACCAGTCACCTGCGCCGGTCGATGGGGGCCATGGCGGCCACTATCACCGAGGTGCTGCCGGGCGGGCAGGTCATGCGGTCGCTGCTGCCGGGCGGGGTCCCGCAGCCGATCGCGCGGGAGCACACGGAGTTCCCGGTCACCCTGGACACGCCGGCCACCCGGGCCTGGCGTAGCCGCAGGCTGATCTTCTACCCGGACCGGGCGGCGCTGTACCGGGAGTACCCGCATCTGGCCCGGACCGTGACGGCCAGCGGGGTCAGCGCAACGCTGGCCGCGCCGCTGATCACGGGAGACCAGGTCATCGGCGTGCTGGCCGCGTACTGGGCGATACCGCGGACGCTGGACCCTGCCGAGCGGGCATTCGCCACCACGATCGCCGGCTACGCCGCGCAGGCGCTGGCCCGGGCCCGGCTGTTCGAGGCCGAGCAGGCGGCCCGCGGTCGGCTGCAGGCGCTGCAGGCGGTCACCGCCGGGCTGGCCACCGCGCTGACCTCCGAGCAGATCGCCGAGGTCCTCGCGGATGCGGGCATGGCCCTGGTGGCCGCGTACGGGGTGGTGGCCATGCTGGACCGGGACGGTGATCACCTCAGCACCCGGACGACCCGGAACTTCCCCGCGGATATCTCGCGCGGCTACGCCCGGATCCCGCTGGACGAGGCGGCCCGGACGCCGATCGGGTGGACGGTGCGCAGCGGGCAGCCGCTGATGCTCACGTCGGCGCAGGAGATCGGGGTCCGCTTCCCGCACGCGGCGTTCACCCATGAGGCGGCCGGCTCGGCCAGCGTGCTATGTGTGCCGGTGCGCGTGGCCGGGCGGGTGATCGGCGCGCTCGCTTTCGGGTTCCCGTCCGAGGGACGCCCGGGCGACGAGGTCGTGACCGTCGCCGGGACACTGGCCGAGCTGGCGGGCCAGGCGCTGGAACGGGCCCGGCTGTATGAGGCCGAGCACGCGGCCGCGCAGCAGTTGCAGCAGGCGCTGCTGCCCCGGCTGCCCGCGGAACTGCCCGGGGCCCGGATCGGCACCTGCTACCGGCCGGCTGAGCAGGGCCGCGAGGTCGGCGGGGACTGGTACGACGTTTTCGAGCTGCCCGGCGGGAAGATCGGCTGCGCGGCCGGGGACGTGGTCGGGCACGACCTGGCCGCGGCCGCGGCGATGGGCCGGCTGCAGTTGCTGCTGCGCTACACGGCCGGGGGCGGCGCCGGGCCCGCCGCCGTGCTGGCCGCGCTGGACCAGGCGTGCCCGTCGCTCACCGGGACGGACTTCGCCACCGTCGCCTACGCCGAGTACGACCCGGCCGCGGGCACCCTGGCCTACGCCTGTGCCGGCCACCCGCCACCGCTGCTGCTGGCCGCGGGCAGGCCGGTGCAGTACCTGGAGGAGGGGCGGTCCGGGGTGCTCGGGTTCGGCGGGGAACGGTCCGAGGCGGTGGTGAAGGCACGGCCCGGCGACCGGCTCGTGCTCTACACCGACGGGCTGATCGAGCGCCGGGACGAGCTGATCGGTGACGGTTTCGACCGGCTGGCCCGGGCGGCCGGCGAGCTGCCGGACGCGGACGAGGGGGTCTGGTGCCGCCGCCTGCTGAGCACGCTGACCGGGGGTGCGAGCCTGGCGGATGACGTGGCGCTGGCCTGCATCCGGTTCTCCGGGACGGGTTAGCGGCGGCCAACGAGAGGCGCACGGGGGGAATGCAGCCAGGCCGCCACCGGGCGCGTCATAGCCGGGCCGGGCCGGTGCATGACCCCGCCGGTAACGCCGGCCGGGACACTGCCGGTGAGATCGCCGCCATTACGGATCGCTTACCCCGTTTCGGGCCATGGGACATGGACACGCCGGAGTTGCTGCGCGTCATTGACGCCGGCTCGCAGGGCGGGCGGCTCGATTTCACCGGGTACGGTGCCCCGGTGAGCCTGACCGCACCGCCGCCCAGCCAGACACTCGACGGAAGCGGTTCGGGTTCTAGCCCATCCGGCCTGCCTACGACACGTCGCAGCGCCGCCAGGCCAGCGGCCTGGCGGCGCTGCGTCCCGGGACCGCGCAGGCCGGTTCCGGGATGAGCTGGGCATAAACCCCGCCAGAAATTCCGTTGCTCTGTGCGGAGGCCGCAAGTTAGCCTTTGATCAAGCCCGAAAGGAAGCCCGTGAAACTCTGGTCAGCACGATACGAGCGAGTCGAAAGGCATGCGTGCATGTCCTTCTCGCCGATCACGGCTGTCCTGGGTCGCAATTGGCAGCCCAGCGGGGCGGCACCTGGATAGGAAGCCACGAACCAGGGAAGCCGCCCGCCGGGGAGAATCCAGCAGGGCGGTTTTTCAGTTTCAGGAGCAGCATGCGGGTGTAGCGGACGGTTACGCCGCCGGCCTCCAAAGCCGGTCGAGAGGGTTCAATTCCTTCCACCCGTGCGAAGCACCACCCTGCGGGTGAACGTGCCTGAGCTATTGATAGCCGCGGGCGCGCCCCGCAAGCGTTGCCGTAGCGGGTTCGATTCCGGCCATCTCCACGACGGGCTGTATCCAATCGGCAGCCGGGGGGTTGCCGAGATAGCTCAGCTGGTTAGAGCGCCTGATTCATGCTCAGGAGGCCGTCCGTTCGATCCGGACTCTCGGTACAGGGTGGCGGGGCTGCTCATACTAGACGGCAAAGTGTGACATTCTCATTCTCGCGTAGCTCAATTGGCGGAGCGGCGGGCTGTTAACCGGCAGGTTGCTGGTTCGACCCCAGCCGCGAGAGCGCAGTTCGATTTTCGGCACCCTGGCCGCAGGCGCCGGACCGGGGGTGGTCAGGTCCATCAGGCCTGCGTTAAGAAAAGGGTGAGCGGTCAGCCGGCGATCTCGGCCGCGAGCATGGCGCCCAGCTCCCAGCAGGCGGCCAGGTCTTCCTTACCGGGCGGGCCGGTGACAGACACTGGCGGGCGGACCGCCCGCCACTGCAGGCCGGTGGTGATCGACTCGACGGAACGCACCGCCCCGCCGGTGTCCATGCCGCCGTGCACGTACAGGCCGTAGGGCCGCCGCCGGGTCGCCTCCAGGCACGGGTAGTAGATGCCGTCGAAGAAGTGCTTAAGGGCCCCGGACATGTAGCCGATGTTGGCCGGGGTGCCGAGCAGGTAGCCGTCGGCCTGGAGCACGTCGGCCGCCGCCGCGGTCAGGGCCGGCCGGATGGCCACCTCGATGCCCTCGACCTCGTCGGTCTTGGCCCCGCTGATGGCGGCCTCGAGCATCTCCTGCAGGGCCGGCGACGGCGTGTGGTGCACGATGAGCAGCGTCGCCATGGGCGCTGAGCCTAGACGATGCGGCGCGCCCCGCGCCGCTCACCGCCCCGGCGGCGGCTACCTCCCGGCGGAAGCGGGCGCGGAACACCGGATCGCTGGCCAGTTCACGGTGACCTCCCACCTGCGAGGCCGCCAGTGGCTCCACAGCTCTCCCACCCGCCAGCCCATGCAGGCCCAGGATTACGCCGAACGACATCAACACGTAGTCGGCGGCCGGAGCGCCAGCAGCCGGCCCCGCGGCATCAGCCCCGGCGGATCCGCGCCGGCCCGTCCGGATGGTCCCGCCCGCGGATGGCACCCTCGACCCGGAGGAGGGCCTGGCCCGCTGCCACGGGGCAATAAGTGAAGAGCTGCCGTACAGAGGAAATAGGATCGGGAGTCCCAGCCGGGAGGGTTCAGAGGAAGGCGTGGCCGTGGCGGACGAGAACGGGTTGGTGGTCACCAATGCCGGGCCCGGGGATAAGGCCGGGCCGGGCTTCGGCGTCCGGGTGGCATCCCGCCCGGGTGTGGGACTACCTGCTCGGCGGGAAGGACAGCAGGTGACCGAGTTCTTCGACGGCCTGGAACTCCTCCCGCCTGGAGTGGCGCCGCTTGGTCACTGGCGGCGTGGCCCAGTCAGCGTGCGGGCAGCGCGACGGCCAAGAACTTTCAGATTCCCCGCAGATGTCCCCGGAGCCCCAGTTGCGCACGCCTTGTTCCCGCTAAAGTTCCGGAGTGCGGTGGCTCCTGAGCGGTGGGCGCAGGGTCCAATCGTGGGGGCACCCACCCGGCAGTGCAATCTCGTGACCGGTGTTGGTCTGCCCGCATCGTCAGCTACCAGTTGAGAGGGAGCCGTGAGCAGCGACTTCCCACGTCATGGCCGGCGACACGGAGACCAGGACCGGTCCCGCCGCGGGCGGCCCTACCGCGATGTCGGCGACCCCGGCCATAGCGACGTCGGCTACGGTGACCCCGGCCACGGTGACCCGGGTTACGGACATCCCTACCCCGATGACCCTGACCAGGGCCCTCCCGGTCCCGGTTACCGGGAGCAGGGCCATCCCAGCGGTGATTACCAGGACGGCAGTCAGCAGGGTCGGGATGGCCGGTACGCCGGATACCCGGAGCAGGCCTACGCGGGCACCGGGTACCGGCACCCGGAAGGCACCGGTTACCCGCACCAGGGAGACATCGGTTACGCCTCCGTGGAGGACTTCAGTTACCTGGACGAGGATGAATCCGACGATGGTGAGCCAGGCCCGGGCAGTCGCCGCTCCCGGCCCCGCTCCGCGCGGCAGGCGTCCCGGGCCTCCCGGGGCAAATCCGGCCTGAACCGCCGCGCCTTCATCGGCGTGGCTGCCGGGCTGGGCGTGGCGGGGGCAGGCGCGGTGGCTTTGTCCCGGCTCTGGCCGACGAGCTCGCACTACACCTTCGCCGACGATTTCAACGGCCCGGCCGGCAGCGCCCCCGATCCGGCGAAATGGGCCTACGACCTGGGTGACGGCGGCTGGGGCAATGACGAGCTCGAGGTCTATACGTCATCCCGGCAGAACAGCTTCCTGGACGGCCACGGCAACCTGGTGCTCCGCGCCACCAAGACAGTCAACGGCGGCCAGGTGACCTACCGGAGCGCGCGGCTTAAGACCCTCGGGACATTCAGCCAGTACCACGGCACGTTCGAGGCCCGCATCAAGATCAACCCGCAGGATGGGCTCTGGCCGGCCTGGTGGATGATGGGCACTGACATCACCAAGGTCGGCTGGCCGAAGTGCGGCGAGGTCAACATCCTGGAGAACTTCGGCGGTGCCCCCGATGCGGTCACCTCGCTGCACACCCCGAACGCTACCGAAGCCGGCAGCGATGCCCGCCGCGCGAGCGTCCCGGTGGACGCCGCCTGGCATGTGTGGCGCATGCAATGGAACGCCGGGGGCTTCACCTTCTTCAAGGACGGCACCCCGTACCAGCACGTGTCGCCGGGTGACATGCGGAACTGGGTGTTCAGCTCCGGCGTGCCGATGTTCATGCTGCTGAACCTGGCCATCGGCGGGATAGCGGGAACCCCGCCGAGCAGCGCCCATTTCCCCGTCAACATGCTCGTGGACTACGTGCGCGTCTGGTAGGGCAGCCTGGTGGCCTGCCCGTGCGGCCTGATCCACGTCCAGGGCGGGCGCTGGCGGGCAACCATCACCTGACCGGCGTGGTGTCCTCCGCGGCCAGTACCGCGCGCACCCGCTCCAGGTTCTGCCGGCGGGCGAAGCTGGCTGACAGGGCGTCAAGGTGGGCTGAGACTCCGGCGAAGCGCCCTTTCACGATTTGGCTCTACGTAGGTAGAGTTCGGCGTATGTCTCGTCGCGCGGCCTTCTCCGCCCAGGCTCTTGCGGCTGGCAGCGCTGGCCGCCCGACCGTCTGCCTGGCGGCACGGCTATGACCTGGCCCGCGTGACCGGGCTGAAGTCGGGAACCTTGTACCCGATCCTGATCCGGCTGGCCGACCGGGAGATTGTCCAGGCCTGCAGGGAGGAAGGTGAGCCTGCCGGGCGGCCCAGGCGCCACCTGTACCGGCTCACCAGCGAGGGGCTGGCGGCGGCGACGGCAGCGCTGGCGGCGGCGCCTGCTCCGGCAACCCGGGCGGCGCGGCCGGGCCGGGCTTCGGCGCCCCGGTGGCTGGCTGGTGAGGGTTCGTGATGGAGCGGCTGACCTGGATGCTGGCGGGGGATGCTGCGCAAGGCGGCGGGGTTGCTGCCGCCCGGGCGGCGGCAGTGGGCCGAGGCGGTGCGGGCCGAGGCCGGTCAGCGGTTCCGGCGGTGGCGGGCACCTCGGCGGCCTGGGTGGTAGTGGCTGGAGCTGGCGGACCTCTCCGGCAGCCGATCCTCAGACCGTGACCGACCGGGTCCGGGTCCTGGTGGGGGCGGCTGCGCTGGTCGTGCTGCCGTGGGTGGGCCGGCGGCGCGGCTGGTTCGGCCCGGTCGGCAGCAGCATCACGGCGCGGCTGGTGCGCCTGGCGGGCTGTGCGGCGGTCTGCGGCCTGGGCGCGGTCGTCGTGCGGATGGACAGTCACCTCGGCCCGGGCCCCCATGGCCCGGGCCCGTTCAGCCTGCTCCGTGAGATCGCCGCGGTCGTCCTGCTTGGCGCCGCGCTGGCAGCGCGCGCCGTGGTCCAGGCCAGATGGCCGGATGCCGAGGCCAGCACGCTATGGGCCTTTACCGGGATGGCGGGCGTGATCGTGTTCGCGCTCCTGCCGCTCCAGGCGCCCGCGATCGTATACGTGGCCGGGATCCTCGCCGCGACATCGCGGCGGTCGCCGGCAGCAAACGCCTCCCTCGCCGCCGGCGCGATCGCCGGCCTGGCCGCGGCCCTGGCCGTCTACGGGCTAGCGACGCCGGATGATCGCTATGTCGGCCCGCTGGTCCTTGGCATGGTTACCCTGACGTTCCTGCTCGCCGCCCTCGCGGGCGTGGCGGCGGCCTGGCTGCTGTCAGGTACCGAGGACCCGCAGGAGCTGCGAGAGGCGCGGATCCGTCAGGGACTGCTCGCGGGCTCGGTGGCCGGAGCTGCCTGCGGCCTGCTGCTCACCAACTTCTTCGTGGTGGCCGTGTTCATGATGGTCATCGGCCCGCTGCTCGGCGCGGCTGGCGGCGCGGCCGGCGGCGCCGTCGCGGCTGAGCATCCGCGCAGGCCACGACCCGCCCGTTCCTGGTCCGCCGGGCTGTTCGTCTCTCGCTCGTAACAGGCAAACCGTATGACCGGCCACTGAATATCTGTCGTGACTGACCGCGAGGCTGCGCCGCGACGTCGGCTGACCGGCCGCGCCCGGCCAGCCGGCCGCACCCAGCGAATCGGGGGCTGCGTACCCGCGCCGGGGCCGGTGGCGGTGCTGACGTCCGGGGCGGCCGTACCGCATGATGGTGCCCGACACCAGCGTGCGCCGGGAACGGAGCGACCGTATGGCCGTGACGCCGACCTTCCCCAGCCGGGACACGTTCCGGCGGCTGCGGTTCCGGCCGATGGATGCGGTCGTCGGCGCGGGCGTGTTCCTGCTGATCTACGCGGCCGTCCGGGTCGGCGCGAGCGCGCACGTCCCGATCCGGCCGGCCAGGTGTCCACGATCGACACCTCGCCGTCCCGGTTGCCGTACTACGCGGCCCGCAGCCTGCTGCGCATGTTCATCGCCCTGTTCTTCGCCTACGCGTTCAGCCTGGGCTACGCCTACGTGGCCGCGCGGAACCGGCGCGCCCGGCTGGTGATGATCCCGGCCCTGGACATCCTGCAGTCGGTGCCGATCCTCGGCTTCCTCGCCGTGACGGTGACGTTCTTCCTGGCCCTGTTCCCCGGGTCCGAGCTGGGCCTGGAGGCGGCGTCGGTGTTCGCCGTGTTCACCTCTCAGGCCTGGAACATCACGTTCTCCTTCTACCACTCGCTGGTGAGCCAGTCCGGCGAGCTGGATGAGGCGAGCCGCCTGATGGGCCTGTCGCGGTGGAAGCGGTTCTGGAGCATCGACGTGCCCGGCGGCGCGATGGGCCTGGTCTGGAACGGGATGATGAGCTTCGGCGGGAGCTGGTTCTTCCTGACCGCGTCCGAGCTGATCATCGTCGGCGGCCACCGCTACACGCTGCCGGGAGTCGGCTCCTATGTCGGCGTGGCCGTGGAGCAGGGCCGCCTCGGGCACGTGGTCTGGGGCATCGTCACCATGATCATCATGATCCTGGCCGTCAATACCGTGTTCTGGCGCCCCCTGGTCGCTTATGCGGAACGGTTCCGGATCGAGCAGACCGAGTCGAGTCAGAAGCCCCGGTCGGCCGTCCTTGACCTGCTGCGCCGGTCCAGCTGGCCGGCCGTCGCGGGCCGGGGCCGTCGCGCCCTCGCCGAACCGGTCAACCACCTGATGGGGGCGGCCACCGGGCTCGATGACCGCAGCCTGGTCAGTCACGCCGCCCGGCGGCGCACCGCGGACATCGCCTTCAGCGTGGTCCTCGCGGCTGCCCTCGGGTTGGGCCTGTACAGCATGCTGGCCTACATCGCCGCCGGGCAGCAGGGCCTGGGCGTCCTCGGGCACGCGTTCGGCCTGGGCTTCCTGACCCTGCTGCGGGTCATCGTGGTGGTGCTGGTCTCGTCGGTGATCTGGGTGCCGGTCGGCGTCTGGATCGGCTTCAACCCCCGGGTGGCCCAGTACATGCAGCCGGTCGTCCAGGTCCTGGCCAGTTTCCCGGCGAACTTCATCTTCCCGTTCGCCATTGTTCTTTTCCTGGACATCGGGCTCAGCCTGGGTTACGGCAGCATCTTGCTGATGGCCCTGGGCACCCAGTGGTACATCCTGTTCAACGTCATCGCCGGGGCCAGCGCCGTGCCGTCGGACATGAAGGACGCCATGGACAACCTCGCCGTGCACGGCTGGGAGCGGTGGCGGCGGATGATCCTGCCCGCCGTGTTCCCCGCCTACGTCACCGGCGCGATCACCGCCGCCGGCGGCGCGTGGAACGCGTCCATCGTGGCTGAGATCGTCATCTACAACCGGCATGTGCTGGTCGCCCGCGGCCTCGGCAGCTACATCGCGCAGGCGACCGCGCGGAACAACTTTCACGAGATCATCGCGGGCATCCTGGTCATGGCGGTCTACGTCACCGGGCTGAACGCCCTGCTGTGGCGGCGGCTGTACGGCATCGCCGAGTCGAAATACGCGCTGGCATGACCGGCCCACTGATCAGCGTCCATTCGCTGAGCAAGTCGTTCTCCGGCCCGGACGGCCGCCCGGTGCCGGTCCTCGACGACATCACGCTGGACGTCGGGGAGGGCGAGTTCGTCGCGCTGCTCGGCCGCAGTGGCAGCGGCAAGTCCACCCTGCTCCGGTGCATCGCCGGCCTGATCGCACCGACCGACGGCGAGGTCCGGTTCCGCGGGAAGCGGCTGGAGGGCACCAACCGGGACACCACCATGGTGTTCCAGACCTTCGCGCTGCTGCCCTGGCTCACCGTGCAGCAGAACGTGGAGATCGGGCTGGAGGCGCGGGGCGTGGCGCCCGCCCGGCGGTCCGAGCGGGCGCTGCGCGCCATCGACCTGGTCGGGCTGGACGGCTACGAGTCGGCCTACCCGAAAGAGTTGTCCGGGGGCATGCGGCAGCGCGTCGGCTTCGCCCGGGCGCTCGTCGTGGAGCCAGCGGCACTGCTGATGGACGAGCCGTTCAGCGCGCTGGACGTGCTCACCTCCGAGAACCTGCGCGGCGAGCTGCTGGAGCTGTGGGAGGGCCAGCGGTTCCCCACCAAGACCATGGTCATGGTCACGCACAACATCGAGGAGGCGGTGCTGCTGGCCGACCGGATCCTGCTGCTGGGCAGCAATCCCGGCCGGATCCGGGCCGACATGCGCAACCCGCTGCCCCGGCCGCGCCGCAGGCGCACCCCGGGCTTCGAGGCGCTCGTCAACCAGATCTACCGGATGATGACGCAGCGCGACCAGGTTCCCGCCGCGGCCCCGGCCCGGCCCGGTGGCGCGGGCGCCGGCACCCTCGCCGACTCGCCGCTGCCGCAGGCCACCGTGGACGGCCTGTCCGGCCTGGCCGAAGTCCTGCTCGGCCGGCACGACGGCGAGGCCGACCTGGCCGATCTCGCCGACAATCTGGGCCTCGAGGTGGACGACCTGCTCCCGCTGGTCAACGCGCTGGTGCTGCTCGGCTTCGCCGAGCTGCGCGGCGAGCGGCTGACCCTGTCCCGCGGCGGCCGGGTCTTCGCGGGCGCGAGCATCCAGGACAGCAAGGAGATATTCGCCCGGGCCGCGCTGGACCGGGCGCCGCTGGTCCGGACCATCTACCGGGCCCTGCGCGGCAGCCTGGACGGGAACCTCCCGGCCGGGTTCTTCACCGACATCCTGCGCACCCATGTCGGGGAGGAGGAGGCGACCAGGCAGCTGGACGTGGCGGTGAACTGGGGCCGGTACGCCGAGCTGTACGCCTACGACGCGACCCGCGGTCAGATAATCCGCGAGGGGCAGGGCATCGGCGCTGCCCTGGCTGACCTCTCGGAACCGGCCCGGCGGGGCACGCTGCACCTGTACCTGGGTGCCGCACCAGGGTCCGGAAAGACGTTCACCATGCTGCGGGATGGCCGCGCACTGCGGGACCGGGGCGAGGACGTCGTGGTCGGGTTCGCGCAGGCCCGCGGGCGCCCCCGCACCGCCCAGGCCGCCGGCAGCCTGGAAGTCGTCCCCGCCCGCGAGGAGCGCGAGGAGATGGACCTTGAGGCGGTACTCGCGCGCAAGCCCGCCGTCGCGCTCGTCGATGATTTCGCCAAGCACGCCCGCGCCATCGAGGTGCTGCGGGACGCGGGCATCGACGTCATCAGCACCGTCAACGTGTCCGACCTGGAGCGCGCCGCCGAGGACGTCCGCCAGGTCACCGGGCAGTCTCCGGCCGCCACGGTGCCCGATGCGGCCCTGGCGCAGGCCGACGAGATCCGGTTCCTGGACAGCTCCCCGGAAGCGCTGCGCAAGCGGCTCGGGCACGGGAACATCTACCCGCCCGGGCAGGTGGACGAGGCACTCGGCGGCCTGTTCCAGACAGAGACCCTGGCCGCGCTTCGTGAGATCGGGCTGCGAGTGGTCGCGGAGACGCTCACCGCGCCCGGCCGGGCCCGGCCCCGTGAGCCGCTGGACGTGCTGGTGGCCGTCACCGATCCAGCCCAGGCCGGGGTGCTCGTGCCGCACGCCGCCCGGCTGGCCCGGCGCGGCAACGCGACATGCACGGTGCTCACGCTCGGCCGGGCCGCCGCGGTGCCTGGCGGCGGGGACGCCAGGGTCCGCGACGCGGCGCGGGACGCCGGTGCCGCCGTCCTGGCCCGCGAGGGCACGGACACCGCGGCGCTGATCGCCCAGGCGGTGCGGGAGACCGGCGCCCGGCACCTGGTCCTGGCCGCGCCTCCAGCAGGCCGGCTCGAACGCTGGCGCCCCGGCCTGGCTGAGCGGCTGGCCAGCCAGCTCCCGGATATCCACCTGCACATCACGGCCGGCCGGGCCGGGCCGCCCGGCGCAGGCCAGGACGGCGCGGACGCACCGGACGCCGCGCCCGGCGCGGCGGGCCGGCGGCCACGCGGGACCGTCCGGGTCTACCTGGGCTACGCGGCCGGCTGCGGCATCACCAGCGCGATGCTCGAAGAGGCCGGGCGCCGCCGGGCACGCGGATCGGACGTGGTGGTCGCGGCCGTGGACTGCCGCGGCCGGGAAGGCGTGAGCGCGGCCCTCGACGGCCTGGAACAGATCGGCGACGGCACGTCCCTGGATACCAGCGCCGTCCTGGCCCGCCGCCCCGAGGTGGCCTGCATCGACGACCTGTCCGCCGTCAACGCCAACGGCGGCAGCCGGTTCGCCGCCGCCCGGCAGCTCGCCGAGGCGGGCATCACCATCGTGGGCACAGTCCACCTGGACAGCCTCCGGGACGTCGGGGGCGGCGCCGGTGACGGGGCCGCCGGTGGCACCCTGGACGAGGCGGCCGTCCTGGCGCTCGCCGACGAGATCGAACTGGTGGACGCGCCGCCCTCGCTGCTCGCCGACCGGGTCAGGCGGGGCGAGATCGTCCCCGCCGGCGGGGTCCAGGACGCGCTGCGGACGGACTACTCGGCGCAGACGCTCGGGGCGAAACGGGAGCAGGCGTTCACCGTCGTGGCCGAGCACGCCGACCGCCGGCTGGCCGCCTACCGCGGCGGCGCCGCCAGCAGCGAGGCTCGGCCCCGCATCCTGGGCTGCGCGGCGCCGCGGCTGGGCATGGAGTCGCTGATCAGGCGTTCCGCCGCGTTGGCCGCGCAGATGGCGGGGGATTTCCTGGTCGGGGTCGTCACGCATGGACCGCCATCGGCTGACCTGGACCCGGTGCTGGCGGGCTATGCCGCGCTGACTTCGCAGCTCGGCGGGCAGTTCGCCGCGCTGCAGGGGGAACCGGCGGCTGCGCTGGCGAGGTTCGCGCGCCAGCACCAGGTCACCGAGATGGTGCTGGCCCGCAACCCCGGGGCCGGGGACGGCCGTCACCGCGTCCTGAGCGAACTCGGCCGCCAGGCCGGCGACGCGGAGGTGCATGTCCTGCCCGCCCAGGGCCGTTAGGGGCGCCGGGACGGCTGGGTCAGGGCGGCAGCCGGCTTCCGCTGACCAGGGCGGCCGTCCCGCTGACGTTGCCGTCCCGCGCCATCCTCGCCACTGCGGGCGCCTGGCCGAGCACGTACCGGTCGAAAAAGGCCAGGGTGACCCGGGCCACCAGCCGCTCCACCCCGTTCGTGCCCCAGTAGGGCACGAGGTGGTTCGCGCCGAACAGGTCGAGGTAGTACTTCACCGGGTCCTGGTCCTGCTGGTAGAGCTGGAGGCTGGTCCACGGCGGGTTGATGGCATCGGCGCTGCCCTGCACGAAGAGCATGGGCGGCGCGCCGCGGGCGAAGTAGCGGCCCGGCATCGGCGGCCACTCGGCACCGGACAGCACGGCGACTGCCCTGACCCGGTGGTCGGTGCAGCACGTGTTGGCGGCGAGGGCAGCGACTGTGTCGCCGCCATCGGACTGCCCGGCGGCGGCGATCTGGCGGCCGTTCAGCAGGCCGGAGAACGGGTCACCAGGCTGCGCGTTCAGGGCCAGCAGCCGGCTCAGCACATAGGACATGTCGCCGGGCTGGTTTACCAGGTCCGGTTCGTACGCCCGGGCGCCGGCGCGACAGTCCGTCTGCGGGAAATTCACGACGGCGACCACGTAGCCGGCGCTGGCCCAGGCCTGCAGCAGGTGCGAGTACGGGCCGCCGCATTGCATGAACCCGGGACCGAACAAGATCAGCGGGAACCCGCCGCGGGCCGGCTGCGACCCGGATGATCGCCCGGCCAGCGGATACCGGATCCGGGTCACCAGCGCGCGCGGGCCCAGGTGCGCACCGGCCGCGCCGGTGTGGGCTGGCTCGACCAAGGTCACCTGCCGCTCCGCCACCCGGAAGCCGCCGGGGCTGCCGACCGCCGGGGCCGGGGCGGTCCGGCTGGGGGCGGTGGCTGCCGGGCGGGCCGGGAGTTCCCGCCGCGGCGGCCGCGCCGCCCGCGGCGGCGGCTGGCTGGCGCAGGCGGCCACCGACACGGCGGCCACCAGGGCGACCGTGATCGCCCGGGCGCCTCCGGGCCTGGGGTGACCAGCGGCCGGAACCACGCCCCAGACTCTAACCTCCCGCTCACGCCGGAACCGGCTTCACCAGGACCTCCAGCCTCAGCCCGGCCTGGCCCACCCCTCGTGAACACCGAGGCGGACAACCGGGTGGTGGACAGCTCGGCCATCTTCATACCGGCCTACAACGGGAACGCCACGAACTTCGACCCGTTCGGTGAATTCGTCTGGAACGGTGGCTGGTCCACCAGCACAGCCTGGTACGCCAACAGGGATCTCACCGAGGACGAAGCCGCCATGACGGTCGGGACGTCCACCAAGACCGGGCGGACTCTCGGGCAGTCCGTGGGCTGGGACGGATTCGCCTGGAACTGGCCCGTCAACGAGCAGCTCGTCGCCTTCGGCTACCCGGCCGCGTCGCCGTACAACGGCCTCAACATGGTCGAGGACATCGCCGCGACCGCCGGGCAGGACGGCAGCATCAGTGGCGCGAATCCCACCAAGCCCATCGCCATCGGTAACCCGATGACCGGCGGCTCAAGCGGCGGCGCCTGGAACATCTTCTGGACGAGCGGCGGCCCGGGCTACATAAACGGCCATAACGACTACAAGTACACCAGCCAGCCCCTGGCCATGTACTCGCCCTATCAGGACACTCTCTCTAACAACGTCCGCTGCTTCGGCAAGACGAGCTGCTGAACTGACGGCAGTCACGGACCGGCGCGCCCGGGGCCCGCTGGCAGCGGGCCCCGGGCGCTCATGCCGCGGGGACTCGTGCGAAACCGCCGGGGCTCGGGGTGCGTCATATGTAGGCGGGTGAACGTCGGGATGCCCAGGCAGGGAGGCCCAATGGCATGGCGTCGATCTGGCCGTCGGTCTGGCCACCGGGGGACGATGGTGCTGGCTGCCGCGGCCGGCGTGGCGGTCCTGGTGGCTGGCTGCGGGCAGTCACGGCAGCCCGCGGCCCGCGGGCAGCAGATGCTGGTGGGCCATCTCGAGCAGCTTCCCGCCAGCAGCATGTCCCCAAGGCAGGTCACGGCCGCGGAAGATGCGCTCAGCCTGGCGCTTTTCGGCCGCATCTGCCCCTCGATGCCCGCCGCCAACCTGCTGCTGTCACCGGAATCGGCCGCCGAGGCGCTGGGCATGCTGTATGCGGGGGCCAAAGGGCCGACCGCGACGGCCCTCGGCCGGCTGCTCCGCCTGCCGGCCTGGAGTCCCCGGCTGGTCGCCGCGCTCGCACGGCACAGCGCCGCGCTGGGCAGGCTGCGCCAGCTTGCGGTCAGCGACCACCTCTTCGAGCAATCCGGGAACCGGCCCGCCCAGCAGGTGCTCGATGACCTGCGCACCGCCTACCACACCGGTCTGTGGATGGTCAACTTCGGCGACGAGCCCGCGACGACGGACCGGATCAACGCGGTCGTTGCCCGCGAGACCCACGGCCTGATTCCTGCCCTGTTCCAGGCGCCGTTGCCGCTTTCCACCCAGGCCGTGCTGTCGAACGCGCTGTACCTGAAGGCGGCCTGGCTTCACCCGTTCCCCGCGGCCAGCCCGGCGCCCTTCCACACCGCCGGCGGCCGGGTGGTCCAGGTGCCGCTGATGAGCAGCGCCGGCCCGGTGGCCAGCTACCGCCGGGCCGACGGCTGGCAGTCGGCCACGCTGCCTTACGCCAGCGGCCGGCTGGCCGCGGTCGCCCTGCTGCCGCCGCTGCACGCCGCCACGTGCGCCGCCCCCACGCTGGGCCAGTGGAATGCGCTGACCACCGGGACCTCCACCCAGTCCGCCGAGGTGCGGCTGCCACGCCTGCACCTGAGCCAGGCCTGGAGCGACCTGCAAGACCCGCTGGCCGCGATGGGCCTGCCACTGAGCGGCGACTACACCGGCTTGGGCGCCGGGGACAGCCAGATATCCGAAGTCGTCCAGCACGACATCATGGACGTCACCCCGGCGGGGACCACCGCCGCCGCGGCGACCGGCGTGGCCGTGGGCACCGCCGCGATCGCGGGCCCCATGGTGTCCCTGACCTTCAGCCGGCCGTTCCTGCTGCTGCTCGAGGACACCGCCACGCACACCCCTTTGTTCCTCGCCCAGGTCACTGACCCGTCCCAGCAGTGAGCCGGCAGGCCAGTCACGAAGGCCCGCGCCAGGCTCCCTACGCCGGGCCAAGCTCCCTGAGCTTGGCCCGGATCCCGTCAGCCTCCGGTTGCTGAAGGTCATCCAGGATCGCGAGCGCCTCTTCCCACGCCGCACGTGCCCCCGCCGCATCCCCGGCAGCGTGCCGGGCGTCGCCGAGGTGGCCAAGAGTCTCGCCCACGCCCCAGCGGCTGCCCATCTCGCGATCGAGGTCGACGGCCTGCTGGTAGTAGGCGATGGCCTCGGCGTAGTTGCCGACCTGCTGGTGCGCGTACCCGAGGGTGTCCAGCGCGCCCGCCACCCCGTCCTGGTTGCCCTGGTCGCGGAACAGGTCGAGCGCCTGCTCGCAGTAGCGGAGGGCCTCCTGGTGATCCCCGAGCAGAGTGTGGAACCAGCCGAGGGAGTTGAGCGCGAGGGCCCGGCCGGACTGGTCGCCGAGGGCCGTGTACAAATCCAGCGCCTGCCGGGCGTGGTCGAGGGCGTCGGCGTACCGGTCCTGGAAGTGCAGCGTGATGGCCAGGGCGTTGTGCACGTAGGCCTGCCCAGCCTCGTCCCCGCGCTCGGTGTGGATGCTCAGCGCGAGCCCCAGGTGGGCGTAGGCGTCCTCGTAACTGCCGAGCCGGGCGTTGGCGTAGCCGTACCTCTCGTGGGCACCCGCCTGGGCGGCCCGGTCGCCGAGCCGCTCCGCGGCGGCCAGGGCGATCTGCTCGGTGACCGTCCACTCGTGCCAGCGTCCCCGCGTGTCCAGGAACCGGGACAGCGCCCACGGGATCTGCCACGCGTGGGTGTCGAAGCCGGTTTCCGCCGCCCGTTCGGCCGCGGCCACCAGCACGCGGCGTTCCGCCTCGAACCAGGCCAGCGCCTGCCCGACGTCGCCGATGTGCTCCGGCACTGCGCCCGGCTGGAGCGGGGCCAGCGCGACCGGCCTGCGGGTGGGATGCAGCTGCAGCCCGGCCGAGTTGGCCGTGTGCAGGTAGTGATCGAGCATCCGGCCGGTGGCCGCGCGCCGCTCAGCCTCGCTGTCGGCCGACTGCGTCTGCTCGGCGGCGTACGCCCGGAGCAGGTCGTGGCTGGAGAACCGGCCGGGAGCGTGCTCGGCCAGCAGGTGCACCCGGGCCAGCTCGCCGAGGCTGCGGCGGGCGCCGTCCAGCGGCAGCCCGGCCATGCTGGCCGCGGCCGCGGCGGCGATGTCTGGCCCGGCGTGCAGCCCGAGCAGCCGGAACAGCCGCGCCGTCGCAGCGTCGAGCTGCTGGTAGGACCAGGAGAGGACGGCACGGACATTCGTGACTGGGTGCCCGGCGTCCAGCGCGTTCAGCCGCCCGCGGGCGCCGCGCAGGTCGGCGGCCAGCGCGGCCAGCGAGAGCCCGGGCTGGCTCGCGGAGCGGGCGGCGGCGATGCTCAGCGCCAGGGGCAGCCGCGCGCACAGCCGGATCAGCTCATCCGCGGCCGAGGGGTCAGCGGCGACCGGTTCCGGGCCGAGGCGGCGGGTCAGCAGTTCCCGGGCCTCGGCCTCGGCCAGCACATCCAGCGTGAGCGGGAACGCGCCCTCGGCGGCCACCAGGCTGGTGAGCTGGCTGCGGCTGGTCACGATGACCAGGCAGCCGGGGCTGGCCGGCAGCAGCGGGCGGACCTGATCGACGTCCCGGGCGTTGTCCAGCAGCACCAGCATCCGCTTCCCGGCCAGCAGGCTGCGGTACAAGCCCGCCTGCGCCTCCAGGCCGCCCGGAACCCGGCCCGCGGGCACGGCCAGGGCGTCCAGGAAGAGCCTGATCGCCTCGGCCGGGGTCACCGGCGGCCCGGCCGGATCGAATCCGCGCAGGTTCACGTACAGCTGCCCGTCCGGGAACCGGTCGGCTACCTGGTGCGCGAAATGCAGGGCCAGCGTGGTCTTGCCGATCCCGGCCGTCCCGTCGATGACCGCGATCACCGTCGCCTGGGCCGTCCCGGCGGCCTCGGCGGCCAGCGCGGTGAGCGCCGTGAGCGCCCCGGACCGCCCGGCGAAATGCCGCGTCGCGGCGGGCAGGTGCCGGGGCACCACGGGGTGCTGCCCGGCGGCGGGGTCGCCGGGACCCGGGGCGGCCGGGCTGGGCGGCACCGATGCGGGGGCGGTCGGCTCGCCGCCCGTGGCGAGCAGGAGCTCACTGTCGGCGGCCAGGATGCGCTGGTGCAGCAGCCTCAGCTCGGGACCGGGATCGATGCCCACGTCGTCGGCCAGGATGCGCCGCACGTCCTGGTAGGCGGCGAGGGCGTCGGCCTGCCGGCCACTGCGGTACAGGCTCAGCATCAGCTGCGCGTGGAACTGCTCCTGCACCGGGTGCGCCGCGACCAGCTGGCGCAGTTCCGCCACGAGCTCGGTGTGCCAGGCCCAGGTGCAGGTCGGCGTCGATCCGGGTGACCAGCGCCTGCAGCCGCTGGTCTTCGATGGGGGGAACCTCACGTTCGCGCAGCAGCCGCGAGGGCACGTCGGCGAGCGGCTCGCCCCGCCACAATCCCAGCGCATCCCGCAGCAGGCCGGCCGCCTGAGCCCAGCTGCCGGCCTCGGCGGCCGCCCGGCCGCGTGCGGCGAGGGCGCTGAACTCGCGGACGTCGATCTCGCCGTCGCCGACCTTCATCAGGTAGCCCGGCGGCTGCGTCTCGATCAGGTCGGCGCCGGACGGCCCCAGCGTCGAGCGCAGCCGCTGGACGGCGCTGTGCAGCGCGCCCCGCGCCCCCGCCGGCGGCTCGCCTTCCCACAGCATCTCGGCCAGAGCGTCTAGGCTGACCACCCGCCCGGCGCTCAGCAGCAGGGCCGCCAGCAGCACCCGTTGCCGGGGTGCCGACACCGGCACATGCCGCGTGCCGTCACGGACGATTAGCGGCCCGAGCAGTCCAAAGTCCACGCCCGCCACCACCTCCCAGCACTCTGCGCGCGGCGGCAGCGGCGCCAGCGGACCGTGCCCGCGTCGCCGGCACGGCCGCAGTGTGCCCGGCGCGGTGAGCCATCAGTGAGCCGTGGCTCCCGTCCTGACGGTGATTCGTGAGGTTTAGCTGGCACTGTGGTGATGCTATTCCCGCCCGGCCGGTGAGGTCGCCGTGGCCGCGGCTTCGGGCCTGCACCGGATCGGAGGGGTTCGTGGAGCAATGACCGTGCCGGGGATTGACACGCTCTCCTGGTCATCGGCGGCCTACTCCCGCCGGGTGGCCAGGCCTTCCGCCGGGCCAGCGATCCAGCCTGATCAGGAACTGGCCCGCATGCAGGAATGGCCGCTGCGCAGCTACCTCGAGCTGCGGGCAGTGCCCACGTCCGCGCACTCCGCCCGGCTCCATGCCAAGAACGTCCTGTCCGAGTGGCGCCTGGAAGCGCTCACCGACACGGTGGAACTGCTGGTCTCCGAGATCATCACCAACGCGCTCCGCGCCTCGGCGGGAAACGGGCCCCTGCGGCCCGAGACCGTCCATGCGCGTGCGCCCTGGATGCGATTCTGGCTCACTTCGGACGGGCACAGCGTCCTCATCCAGGTATGGGACGGCGACGATCACCATCCGTGCCGCCAGGACGCGGGGCCAGACGCCGAGGGCGGGCGGGGGCTGCTGCTCGTCGAGACCCTCAGCACCCGGTGGGGCTGCTACCCGCCGGACGGGGCAGCCGGCAAGATCGTCTGGGCGGTCTGCGCTCACTGAGCGTTCCGCGCCGCCGCCCAGCACGCGAAAGGCCAGTCACGTTCTTAACGGCCCCGTCCCCCGGGCTGTAGCTGGCCCCGCATCGCCAGCTGCGGCAGAAGTTCCCAATTCCGGTCGCGCTGGCCGCCGGCCTCATGGGAAGCGTGCCGGGTCCAGGAAGCTGGTCGCGCAGTAGGGGTGTTCCCCGGTCACGATCTGGGCGAGCAACTCGCCAAGGCCGGCGGCGTGCTTGAAGCCGTGGCCGCTGTCTCCGCCGGCCACGGTAATGCGGGGCTCGCCGGGCAGCTGGCCGACGAGGAACTGCCCGTCCGGGGAATCGGTGACCAGGCAGGGGATGACCTTCGCCGGGCGGGGATCAAGGCCGGGGAACGCCCGCGCCACGGTCGCGGCCAGGTCGTCGATGTCGGTGTCGGTATGGATGTAGCGGTCCATCGTCTCCGGGTCGATGCCGGCGCCGCCGGGAAGCATCCCGGCGTCCTCCGTGCCGATCTTGATGCCGAAGTCCTCATCGGATCCGTGTCCCCACAGGCCCTCGCCGTCGGGGCGCTGCCAGATGAAAGCGGGGAACTTGTTGAGGGTGAATTCTCCGGACTCGGGGTCGCGGGGCCGGAACCAGTACTGCGGTATCCGGCGCGGGGCGAGCGGCAGGCCGGGCACCAGCGTGCCCAGCCAGGCCCCGGCCGTCACGATCACCTGCGGTGCGCGGAACTCGGCGGTGCGGGTGCGCACGGTCACGTCCTGGCGGCCGGCCTCGATTCCGGTGGCCATCGTGTGCGGGTAGATCTCGGCACCGAGCCGCTGCGCGGCGCTGGCCTGCGCCGCGACGTTGCGCTCGGGATAGCAGATCCCCGCGCCCGGATCCCACACGGCCACGTCGCATGGTGCCAGGCCCGCATACTGCGGCTGCCGCGCGGCCAGTTCCTCGTGGCTGAGCTGCACGATAGGCAGCCCGGCCGCGGCTGCGGCCGCGAGCGTGCCGCGCACCGGGCGGCTGCCCCGTGAACCTACGTTCAGGCAGCCACTCTGGTGAACCAGCCGCTGGCCGGCCTGCTCGCCGAGCCTGGTCCACAGGTCCAGCGATGTCAGCGCGATGGGAGCAAGGCCGGGATGCTCCTGGCAGGCGACCCGGAACAGCCGCGTCGCGCCGTGGGAGGACCCGAGCTGATGCCCGATGCCGTGCCGTTCCACGCCGGCCACCTCGGCTCCCCGCTGCGCGAGCCGCCACAGCGCCGCAGAACCGAAGGCCCCCAGGCCAACCACGACCACGTCTTTGCGGATGACGTCCATTGCCGCAGACTCTACCCACGACGCATCTCCTGAGCTGGAAGGGGATCAAGCCCTCGCTATGGCTATTCCACCTCCCGGGCCCCGGCTCCCCGTCCTCGTCCACGGTCCGCCAGCCCGCGGCGTCAGCGGGGTGCGGGCGGGCGTGCCGGGCCGGTCGCTGGCGGCGAACGCGGGCCTGGCAGCGGTCACCGAGCTGTGTGACCGGCTGGGCATGATCGGGGCGCTGGATGCGGCGGTCGGCCCGGTCAGGCAGCGGGACCGTGGCTTCGGGGCCGGGGAGCTGCAGGTCGGCCTCGGGCTCGGCGTGGAAGTAGAACACGCCGAGTTGAGGGTGCTCGGCCGCTGCGACCGGATATGCGGCTGGGACGCGGGCCACGCGGGGCTTGGGTTCACCCGTTCCCCATGACCACGTGTTGCGGAACCACAGCGTGGGCAGCACATGCAGCGTGGCATCCTGGTCCGACCGGTTGTGCACGGTGATACGGCACAGAATGTCTTCGGGCCCGCTTTTCGCGTGCTCTACTTCGACGTCAAAATACCGGCCCTCGTCGAAGACGCCCGTGTCTATGAGCTCGTATTCCAGTTCGTGCCGTGACCGGGCCCGGTTCACTGCCGCCAGGTCGTCGTACGGGAATTCGGTCTGCGGGTACTTGTAGAGGTAACGCTGGTAACTGTGCGTCGGCAGGTTGTCAACGTAGAAGTAGTACTCCTTGACGTCCTCGCCATGATTGCCCTCACCTGTTCGTCAAGCCGAACAGGCGTTCTTTCAGGATCGGGTCCCGCTCGTTCCACAGGGCCAGCGCCAGGCACAGCCGCTGCTTGTCGTCGCTGATCCCGGCGAGGCCATCCTCGCCCCACCGGTAGGCGCGGGACCGTGCCTGATCGTGACTGAGGTAGGACCAGGCGTCCCCGTTGTCGCTGTAGTCCTCCCGGACCGTGCCCCACTGCCGCTCGCTGAGATAAGGTCCCCACGCTCGCCACGGCGCGCTCGCCCGGGCCTCTTGCCCGGTGCTCCCAGCCTGGCGGCCCCCGCTGTGCGATGAACAGTTCCCAGCGCCGAGATCTAAACGTTCTTGGCCCCGCTACTCCATGCGGCCCGGGTCAAGAGGTTGGCCAAGGGGAAGGCGTCCACCGATCGTTCCTTATGATGCGGTGCCGCCGTTCAGCAGCTTCCCGAGATGCTGGCAGGCAGAGCCAGCGAATGGTCATGTACGTCGTCGGTCGTGCTCGACGCGGAAGCCTGCCAGTGTTCACAGGTCGTCACTCAATTGACTTTTATGGCGCCCTTTGGTGGGGAGTGAAAGCTTAACCAGGGTTCGTGTGCTGGCCGCTGACATTGTAAGCGCCAGCCCCCCTGGCCCCAGGGGTTACCGCTTATCCTGCCCGCGGCGTGCTTCCGGTGCAGCCTTTGGGCGCAGATGGTTGTCCAGGCCGTTAATAAATGTTATGACCGAAGTGGCTAGGTAGCGGCCAACCTTGTGGGGGGAGACATGGCTGAGCAGGTAGGTGCTGGGTCAGGGCAGGCGGCTGCGGGGCCTCTCGCGGGAAGCTGGGTGGACGCAGGCGACGGGTGGGACTTGGGCCAGGGGATCACGTCGTTCGACGGCCAGACGCGCGGGAAGGCCGTTGATGTGGGGCCCGGCGGCCGTACGGCGCTCGCGAGGACGACGAGCATCTATCTCGCTGAGTCGCACGAGGAGATTTACAACGCGCTGGAGGTAGACGTCTCCGCCAAAGCCTCGTACGGCCTGGCGAGCGCGTCGGCCACCTTTTCGATGGCCGAGTCCGTCCGCACCACGGGGTTCGATCTTTACCTCATAGTGTTCGCCAGTGCTCTCTATCCACGGCAGCCACCGCAGGCCCCGCAACTCCACGGCGACGCTATGAGCATTCTTGCGGCCGGGGAGTACGCCAAGTTCGTCCGGCTCTATGGCGACCTGTTCATCGACGGACTGCAGACCGGAGGAATGTACGCCGGTATCTTGCAGATCCACGCCCAGACCGAGGATGTGCGCCAGCAGATCAAGACCAGCCTTGAGGCTTCGGGTGCAGGCGGCGCACTTAGCGGCGAGGTTAAAGCAAGCGTCACGCAGACGATGACTACGTTCAAGAGCTTCACGTCAACGGAGGTCATGGAGAAAAGCTTTGGCGGGGTTCCGGCCAGCACCAGCCCGGATGTGTCAGTCATGATGAATACCGCGTTGTCGTTCAGTGGCACTGTCACGCCGGGGAATGCGTACCCCCTGTACGCTCACGTCGCCGATTACACTGAACTCGACATCCCGAACGCGGGCGGGCTCGCGGACTTTGTGGATAAGTTCACAGGACCTGACGCCATTCTGCTGCAACGCCAGCAGGACGCGGTACTGCTCGAGGACCGGCTCGGGACGTCACAGTTCGCGAACGATTACCCGGAGGGCTACGCCGGGCCGGCTTCCGACGTTCGTGCGCTGGTGGCGCCCGACCTTGAGCAGCTGCCACCACTGATCGGCACGATCACGAGTGGAACGAGCCAGTACCTGGACGGATTGAAGACCGCGCTCATGCACGACCAAGATCCGGGTACGGTCCAAGAACCGGCGGCCTACACGATGCCGGCCCCGCTCACGATGCCCGCACCCGAGCCCGGAGTCGCGTATGCCTTGCGCTCGGGGACCGGGTTCCGGCTGGCTCCGGCCGCCGGGAACGGCGATGTCACTGCGCTGGGTGTGACATACAGCCCTGGCGTCGTGCTCGCTAACCCGGACGATACCGATGTCGCACAGCGGTGGATGATCGGTCCTGACAAGCTTCCGAGCTCGGCGGGGGAGGTCAAGCTGAGCTTCGTGAACGGCTCCAGCAAGAAGAGCCTCTCCACTGAGCCTGCCGGGGGCACGACCGTCGTTGGCCTGTTCCAGCAAGATGCAGGACCGATCTGGGACGTGCTTTACCGGGACGACCACAGCATGGTGATCCGCATGTCAACCAACCCGGACTATAACCTGAACGCTCTGGGAGGTGACTGGCACCCGGGAACACCGGTCGGGGTCTGGACATGGAGCGGCGGCGCTGAGAACGAGATCTGGTACTGCGACCCGGTCAAGCCCGTTGTGGATTCTGCCTGAAGGTCAAGCCCGGCTGCTCGTTGCCGCCCCGATCGCTGCGGACTCCCCGACTTTCGGGCAGGTTCCTCTGCTGGCTGCCTGGAGAGGTAGAGTCCCCACCCCTCGGGTTGGTTAGTTCTTCTCCGGGTGGTTCTCTTTTGGCTCTGGCTTCGCGCCGCCAGCACGGGCTGTGGCCAGCGTCTTTGCAGCACAACCGGGCCGCACACCATGAGCGCGGGTGCGAGGTGCTGCCCCCGCCCAGGGGCCACCGCGACGGCGAGAGCGAGCGTGACCAGGCCTGCGCCCGCGATGAGCGCGGCAGTGGCCGGCCACTGCCGCTCACCGACTGCACCGGGAAGAGGTCCCCGCGGGGGTCGCTCAGCCAGATGATCCCTGGCCACGACACCGACCGTAACCAGTCCGCCCGCTGAGTGCATCAGTCTCGGGGATGAGTGGCGGTGACGGGTCCCAGGTGGTCACATGCCGTCGGCATGCAGCCTGTCTGGTGACGACAGGGGCCGTGCCGATATCGCGGCGGGCCGACGACTTCGGGAATCACAGGTTGGCTAGGCCGGTGGCCGGTGGGCCTCGCGCGGGCGGGGGAGCCGGCCGGTGGGGACAAGACCTGGCTGGAGGAGACTATGGGCGCCAACGGAGGCCCTGGCCGCGGGGGCTGGCCGACGAGCCGTCGGCTACCGCGTGGAGAGTGAAGGTGGAGAGTCCTGATGGCCAAGCTGATCTATTCGGCGATCGCCTCCGCGGACGGCTACGTCGAAGACGCCGCGGGCAGCTTCGACTGGGCAGCGCCCGACGAAGAGCTGCTCGGCTTCGTCAACGACCTCGAGCGGCCGGTCGGCACCTATCTTTACGGGCGCCGGATGTACGAGACGATGCTCTACTGGGAGACCGCCCATACAGTGCCTGGCCAGCCGCCTCTCGTCCAGGAATTCACCGGCATCTGGCAGGCAGCCGAGAAGATCGTGTTCTCGACGACACTCGCATCGGTGCCGGGCGGCAGGACACGGATCGAACGGAACTTCGACCCTGACATGGTCCGGCAACTGAAGTCGGCGGCCGGGCATGACATGACAGTGGGGGGTGCGGATCTGGCCGGCCAGGCCATCAAGGCCGGGCTGGTCGATGAACTGCAGCTATTCCTGCTTCCCATCATCGTCGGAGGCGGCAAGCGAGCGCTCCCCAGGGATTCCCGCGCGGATCTGGAACTACTGGACACGCGGCGGTTCGCAAGCGGCGCCGTTTACCTCAGATACCGTCCCGCGTCGGCGTGAACACATGAGCGGCGCACTCCGGACTGCCTGCATGCCCGGGTGCGCGCACGGCACGGGTCAGCGGATCGCCCGCCCGGTCGCTGGCGAGGGCGGTCACCGACTCCATTCCTTCGCCACCATGGTCAGCGTGTCGTAGGTGACGGCCACCGAGCCGTCCTGCTTGGTGACCTCCGCGTCCCAGCGCACCTCACCGTAGTCACCGTCGCGCGGGCTGTCTGCTTGCAGGTCACCGTCACGGTCAGCTCGTCCCCGGGGTAGACGGGGGTGAGGAAGCGCAGGTTGTCCAGGCCGTAGTTCACCAGCACCGGCCCGGGGTCAGGCGCTGCATGTGGTGCGGCACGCCCCGGACACCGCCCGGCTCCTCGCCGCCGCCGGCCCGGCCCGGGCCGCCGTGGACGAGCATGGGCAGCGGTGAGCCATGATCATCTCGTCGGTCCCGGAGTAGCCCATGACCGTGCTCACCGGGCCGAACGCCTGGACCTCGTGCGGCTCAGCCCGGCCGGCGTCGTCGCAGCGCACCAGCAGCGGCGAGATGAACGCCCCATGGTCCGCGTTGGCCCTACTGCCGGGGGTGGCGTCCGGCCCGAGGATCGAGCAGTTGAGCGAGTCCGCTTCGGCATTGAAACGCACCGAGCGGGCCATGACGTTCGGATGCGCCCGCAGCTGCTGCGCGGTGGAGGTGGACCCGGTGGACCCCAGCAGGTCCTGCTCGGTGAGATGATCCAGCAGGCCGCGGGCGCTGCCGCAGAGCAGCTGCAGGGTGCCCTCGGGCAGGATCCCGGACTCCACGATCAGCTCGACCAGGCGCGCGGTCAGGCTGCGACCTCCGGCTGGAAGTTCACGACTACAGCCGGGCCCGCCCGATCCTCCATCAGGCAACAGCAGACGGCGAGCAAGGCCGCAGCCTCCTCCCTTCCCTTCTCGCCGCCTTGGAGCTGATCTGCACGGCGGCACCTGGGGCGTCAGCCGGCGACCACCGCCCGCCCGGCAAAACCGTCTATGTCACTTTCACCCTCGACATATAGACCTGAAGTCCCGCCCGTTACTGTAAGTTTTCGGCTGATGGCTGATGATCCGAGGGCGCTATCTGCGGCCCGGGCTGGGGTGGCCCACGCGGTCGCGGCTGAACCGGGCCGGCTCCGCCGCTGCTCAGCTGCGGGCTTACTGGCCTTCACGTCCGCCGCGGCCCTGGCCCCTCTTCTCGTGGCGGGCGGGCCAGCGCTAGCGGCGGCCGCGCTGGCCGGAGTGGCCGGGAACGTCGGCAGCGGAATGCTCACCGCCGTGCTCGACCGGGCCATCGCCCGGCTGGGTGGTGAGAAGCCGGGGCGGGCCGACACCGACGCCATTCGCGACGACCTGGCCGGGGAACTCCGTTCGGCGCTGCAGCGACAGGACGCTTCCGCCCGGGATCTGAGCGCCGGGCTGTTCGATCTGCTGACGCGGATCGGCGGCGTCGAGGCGGCTATCGAGGCTGCTGCCGACGACGTCAGCGGTAACGTACTCGGCTGCTTCGGGCAGCTGGCGGGGCAGCAGGGTGAGGCGCTCAGCAAGCTTCAGGCGCTCGAAGCTGGTCAGCGGGGTCAGGAACGGCGGCAGCGGGATCACGGCCGGCAGATCGAGGAGATGAACGACCGGCTGCGCCAGGTCATGGGATGGCTGGCGGATGGCCTGCCCGCGCCGGGGAGCCCGGCCGCCCCGCCTGCCGGCCGCCCGGGATTCGACCAGCTGGTCGGCCCCGCTGCCGGGCCGGTCCCGGCCGGCCCGGGCTGGCAGGGCGGCGCGGAGATCATGATCGGCGACCGCGTGTACCTGCTGCACGACGACTTCCTGGAGGAACGTTCCTCCGCTGATCATTCCGTGCTGTATCGCCAGGCCCGGGGGTTGCGGCTGGTCCCGCGCGGCGGCCGGAACGACGAGCATGCCTGGCTGCGCCAGGCTCACCTGCCGTCGGCCCGGAGCCAGCCCAGCCCGGGACAATCCGGTCCGGCCGCGCGGGCCGCATTAGCCGCACTGCGCGGGGAACGCGACCTGCTCGCCCGGCTGGGGCCCGTCCGCGGACTGCCGCGTGCCACCCAGCTGGTAGCCGACGGCCGCACCGCCACCCTGGTCCTCGGCTGGCCAGCGACCCGGTCCGGCGCCCCATGCGACACCCTGTCCATGCGCCTGGACGGTGGGCCGATGGATTCCTGGCGTATGTTCCGGCTGTTCACCGGCCTGGCCGCACTCTGCCGGACCCTGGCGGCCCTGCACGAGGGCGGGGTCGCACACCGGTACCTCGCCCCGGCCGGGATCATCGTGCACGACGATGGCCGATTCGCGCTGCGCGACGCGGGATTGGCCGCCCGCAGGCCCGAACCAGGCGAAGGCCCAGCCGACTACCAGGCTCCCGAGCAGCGCCGGGGCGGCCGCGATCGCCCCGGGTTCGCGACCGACTCCTATCAGCTCGCCGCGGTCGCGTATCACCTCGTGGCCGGGCATCCACCGCACCCCCGGATGCCGTTGCCGTTGCGGGCCCAGGCGCCTGAGGTGCCTGGCCGGGTCAGCGCCGCCCTCGACGCGGCACTAACCTCCGATCCGGCCCAGCGTCCTGGCCTCCCGGCGCTGGCCCGGATGTTCCGCGCAGCCGCTGACGACCTGTCCTGAGGAGCCTCCCATGCCGGTGCCCATCGACCTGCCCGGGCCAATCGTCCTGGTGCCCGGGGGCAGCCTGGAAGGAAAGTGGCGCCAGCAGAGGCGTGATCATCCTCATCTTCCCTTGAGCCTCGGCCAGGTCGGGGACGACCTGCGCGAGATGCACGCCCAGGACGGCGTACCGGCGACGATCGCCCCGCCTCAGTCCGCAGGCAAGGACCCGAGCCTGCTCCTCTACAGCCGCAGCTACGTTCTCCGGCTGTTCCCCTCGGCCAGGAGAGACGCGTACATCATCGCCGCCATCCAGCCGCTGCGGCTCATCCACCATCATGACCTCGCCTGGGGTTACCTGCAGTTACGTCCCGCCCGTTGGGCGGTGCAGCTGGAGCTGCGGCGGGTCCCCCCGGGCTGCAGCGCGTACTGGCCCCAGATTCAGTCCGGCTGGGCTGGGGCCCGGGGATCTGTCGTTCCCCCGCAGGCGTCCGGCCTGACTCCCGGGCAGGAGTCCTTCCTGAGCACGCTCAGCCGCATGATCGACGCGGACGAGAAAATCTCCGCCGAATCGGCGTCGGCCCGGCCGTTTCCCTATCGCGAGGTGAAGCCGACGGCTGGGCGCCGCAGTGGCGTCTCCCCCGTCTACGAGTTCGTCCTGGCCGCCGAGGTACCGGAGGAAAACACGTTCGTCCAGGTGCGAGGTGAGCCGCAGCAGCGCGGCCAGGTGACGCGGACGGCGGGCAGGTCGGCCACGGTCCGGTTCGACCAGCCCGTTCAACTGGGACCGCATTCCTCGACAGGGACAGCTGGAGGAGACCTTCAGCAGGGTCGTGTACGAAAAGCAGCGTGAGGCCGTGGATCAGTTGCGCACCGGGCGGGCCCGTAATCCGAGTGTCCTGCCGGTCATGGCTGATTACCGGACCGCCGGGTTCCAGCCGGCCTCGGACGAGCCCACGGAGGATCTGGACGAGGATCAGCTCGCCGCGTTCCGCCTGGCCCTCAACGTGCCGGACCTGCTCATGGTGCTCGGGCCGCCCGGGACCGGCAAGACCCGCACGATCAGCCAGATCGCCCGGGCCTGCGCGTTCGGCTCGGAGGGGCAGCGGGAACCGGGCCGGGTGCTGGTCACCTCGCACACGCACCGGGCGGTCGACAACGTGCTTGCCCGGCTGCCTGCCGACCTGCTGCGGATCCGGGTCGGCCACGACGGCAAGGTGACCGCGGAGGGCCAGCCGTACCTGCTGGAATCGCAGGCCGCCGACCTGCGGCAGCGCATCCTCAACACCACGAGCCGGGCCCTGGCCGCCTACGCCGACCTGGGGATCGCGAGGCGGTGGGCCGAGGAGCTGGGCCGGCGGATCGGCACGATGAACGCCGCCATCGCGGAAGACGCCCAGGCGAGGTCGCGGCTGTCAGCGGCTCGCCGCGCCGTGGGCGGCGCCGCCCAGACCCGCGTCGATGCGCTGGCGGCGCAGCGTGATCAGCAGGACCGGAAGCTGTCGCGCCGCGCGGCCCAGGCTGAGCGGCTGACCCAGCGGGCGGTGCGGGCCTGGGCGCGGGGTAGCTGGCCGCTGCTCGGCCTGCTGCTGCGCATGGTCGCCCGGCGCAGCGAGCACCGGCTGGCCCGCATCCAGGAGGCCGCCAGCCGGCTGCGTGCGGACCGCGACAGCACCCTGGGCGCGCTGGCCCGGGCTGAGCAGGAGCTCGACGCCGTCACCAGGGATGATCCGGCCGTCAAGGCCGCCAGCGCCATGGTCACCCCGCTTTCTGCGCGGCGTGCGCAATGCCGGGACTCGGCCCTGGCCGCCGCCCGGACCTGCCAGGACCTGGTGGCGGGAGTAGACGTGCCGGTTCTCGTGGCGCAAGAAAGTGAGGCTGCGGAACGGGAACTGCCAGGCTTCCAGGCCTGGCTGGGGCAGCGGTTGCCGGTGCTCGAGGCCCGGGCCGAGTTGCTGGCCGAATGGCAGGAACGCGCATCTGGCGCCACCAGCCAGCTGTACCCGGAGCTGATCCGGTACGCGGACGTGGTCGCGGCCACCTGCATCGGGGCCGCGTCCCGCCCGGAGCTCTCCGGCGTCGAATTCGACCTGGCCATCGTGGACGAGGCGGGCCAGATCGGGGCGGCCAACGCGCTCGTGCCCCTGGCCCGGGCGCGGCGCGGCGTCCTGGTGGGCGATCATCAGCAGCTTCCGCCCTACCTCGATTCGGAGGTAGAGGCGTGGGGCGCGGGGGTCGGCGACCCGGCGATCCGGGACCTGCTCGCGAAGAGCGCGCTGGAGCTGCTGGCGGGCAAGCTGGGAGGCGATCACGAGGTCATGCTGACCCGGCAGCGGCGGATGCCCGAGGTCATCGCGGACTTTATCTCCGCGGAGTTCTATGAGGGCAGGCTCCGCACCGCGGTCCGGCGTGAGTACCGGGACCCGTTGTTCCGCAGCCCGCTGGCCTTCGTCGACACGTCCCGGCTGCCGCCCCGGGAGCGTTATGAGAAATCCGGCCGCGATCGTGAACGGTGGGGCCAGGCCGGCTACACCAACCCGGCCGAGGCGGACCTCCTCACCGAGCTCGCGGCCCGGTATGACCGGCAGGGCGCCGAATGGGCGGTCATCGTCCCGTACCGGGCTCAGGTGGCCAGGATCACGGCCGCCCTGGCCCCGCAGATCGGCAATAGCGAGCTGGCCCGGCTGAACGTCGGCACGGTCGACTCCTTCCAGGGTGGCGAGCGGGACGTGATCCTCTTTGGCTTCACCCGCAGTAATTCCGAGGGCAGGGTCGGCTTCCTCAGCGAGCTGCGCCGGGCGAACGTCGCCTTCACCCGGGCCAAGCACCAGCTCATCCTGGTCGGTGACCTGTCCACCCTCACCATGGCCCGCGACAAGCGGTTCGGTGAGCTGGCCCGCTCGCTGCATGCGTACGCCGGCGGACGCGGTGATGTGCGGCAGTACCGCGACATCCGGGATCTGCTGGAAGGTTCCCCTGATAGCGGAGGTCTCGCGTGATCGGCGGGAAGAACCCGATCAGGTACTCCGAGGCGCGGGCCCTGGAGGACGTCACCATCGGGCAGGGAGCCGTGCCCACCCGGATCTTCGCGATCCTGCTGCCGGTATGGCGGGTAGAGATCCGCGCGATCGTCACGCAGGGGGAGGACTACGCGCTGATCGACCGGTTCCTGGAACGCGGCATCGCCCTAGCGGGCCTGGACACTCCCGGTGCTCTGGCCGATTTCCTCGGGCTCGACGAGGTCGTGGTCGATCGTGCGCTCCGTTTTCTGGCCGCCATCGGTCACCTGGCCAGGCAGGACGGACGGCTGACGCTCACCGGGCTGGGCCAGCGGTCGGTCCGGGACGACAAGCGCTACCTGGTCACCCGCCAGGACCGGCGCGTGCTCTACTTCGACGCCTTCGGGTCCAGGCCGCTGACTTCCCCGTACTACGACGCCGCGGTCACGCTGCTGTCGCCCGGCCAGGCCCAGGCGGTGGCCGCGGCGGGGGAGTGGCCGAGGTTCAGGCCGCTGGGCAGCACCCACGGGTTCCGGCCAGAGGCGCTGGCCGAGCTGGCGCGCCATCCTGAGCGGCAGAGATTCAACCTGCCGGAGCGAATCGACGAGCCCGAGGCCCTGGGCGCTGCCGAGCACGTATTCTTGCCGATGTACCTGGTTCGGGCCACAGAGCCTGGCCAGCGGGTCCGCCTGCTCGCCTACACGCAGGCCGGGGATAGCGCCGACCTGGATGTCAGCGAGATGTGCGAGCGGACCCCCGAGATCTCGTGGCTGATCGAGACCGAGGAAGCCTCCTCCCCCGACTTCCCCGAGAACGCCGCGCGGTGGCTGGAAGGCCTGAGGCTGGGCAGTCATCGGCCGGTGCGCATACCCGGTGGCGCCTGGAGGGCCACCCTGCCTAGATCAGCCTTCGGCCCTGGTGCGGCGCTGAGCCTGGTCACGGTCGGCTCCTTCGTGGTCCGGGGCAGGGACATCCTGAACGTCTGGTGTGACGACGTGGGGGTCCGCCGCCGGGCATTGCTGGAACGGGTCGATTTCTATCTCTCGTACCGGGCTAGGCCGGACCGGGCCGGCACCGAGGCGTTCATCAGCCGGGTGGCCAGCCTGCTCGACCTTGGCGCAGTCGGCTTGCCGGGACTGGGCCAGCTGGCTATCGATGAAGGAAAGGGCGGTTTGGCTGGCCAGCTGGCCAGCCTCAGCTGAGGATTCGCGCACTCAGGTTCAGAGCGTTCTGCGAACGGCCGCCCATGCCAGACCGGAGGCCACAACCCAGTCCCGGCCAGATGAACAACCCAGGGCGTTCGCGTTCGTATCGCGGCCGCCGCACCCGGCGTCCCGCCAGGATGCCATCATGGGGAACGTAAGCCCCGACGGCCATGTGGACAGGGAGCGGCTCGTCGCGATGGCGATCCCCGATGACCAGGCTGACCCGTTCAACCTCGACGCGCTCGCGGTCAGCGACCGGTTCCGCCTGTTCGGCTTCACCCGGCGGGAGGACTATCTCGCCTACCTCTGGGTCCTGCGCGCCCTGGACCGGCTCCGCGCCGCGCACATGGCGCAGGCCCACACCGACGATGTCGCGGAGCAGTTGGCCGAACTCGCCGCCGCCCACGACAGCGTCCCCCGCAACGTGACCAGCCTGCGGGACCGGCTGGACAACCTCACCGACGACGGGCTGCTGCACCGGCTGGAGGATGCGTCACGGGCGGGCAGCCTGGCCCGCTACCGGAACCGGCAGTCGGTCTACCAGTTCAGCGAGCTGGGTCACCGCGCGTACACGGCGGTCGAAGGCGTGCTCGCCGCCCGGGTCCAGGACGCGAACCTGTCCCGGCTGGTGTTCTCCGACATCCTGCGCGACCTGCAGGGGCTGGCCGGGGCGAACCGGGCCGGGGACGGCGACGAGGTGGTGCGGCGGCTGACCAGCCTGGACCGGGTGATGGAGGACATGGCCCGGCGGTCGGCCCGGTTCCACCTGACGCTGGGCGACATCACCCGGTCCACCGAGGCCTCGCCGGAGATGTTCCTGCGCTACAAGCACGCGCTGCTGGCCCACATGAGCGACTTCATGGCTGAGCTGGACCGCTACCTGCCCCGGTTGACTCTCGCAGTCACCCAGGTCGAGGCGACGGGGCTGGCCACGCTGCTGAACCGCGCGGCCGAGGCCGATGAACGGCCCCTGATGCGGTACGACGACATCGTCGACGACTGGCGGCGCCGGTGGGCGTCCGTCCGGGCCTGGTTCACCGCCGACGGCGAGGGATCGCGGGCCGCCGAGCTGGCCGCAGCCACCCGGGCGGGAGTATCCAGCGTGATCGCGCTGCTCCGCCAGATCACCGAAGCCCAGCGCGGCGGGGTGAACCGGGCTACCCAGCTGCGTCACCTGGCCGCCTGGGCGTTCGACGCCGCCGACGAGGACGCAGCGCATGCGCTGGTGGGCGCGGCGTTCGGGCTGCGCCGGGCGCGGCATCTCGGGGGCGTCCACGAGGACAGTGACCTGATCTCCCCCCGGCTGTCCTGGAACGACGCCCCGGGGGTGGAGGTCGCGGTCACGCTGTTCCGCCGGGGCAAGGCGCCGACGCCGGGCGTGCCGCAGCGGCTGCAGGCCCGCGACGGGGTCCGGGCCGACCTGCGGCGCCGGCAGGCGGCGCGGCGTGCTGCCGAGCAGGAAGCCGCCCGGCAGCTGCTCGGGTCCGGGTTGGCCGG
Organism: uncultured Actinomycetes bacterium; assembly: GCA_963829725.1. Classification (GTDB taxonomy): domain Bacteria; phylum Actinomycetota; class Actinomycetes; order Streptosporangiales; family Streptosporangiaceae; genus RYN-230. The sequence continues at coordinate 374,250 of CAWHJW010000016.1, forward strand.
CGGAGGGCTGGGCGGCCGGGTGCTCGACGAAGGCCAGACGCGGGTACTCCTGACGCTGCTGACCCGGGCGCTGGAGGCCAGGACCGTGGTGGCGGGGCGCATCACTGGGGGGTCAGGCGGCAACGACGTGATGGTGATGCGGCTGGTGCCGTCCCCCGAAGGCTCCGCGGTAAGGACGGCGCACGGGGTGCTCTACCTGCCCGGGCTCCGGCTCGACATCACGCCGGCGCGTGGCCGGGCCGTGCAAGGCGCACCAGCCAGCCCGCCGGCGGCCACCCCACCCGCAGGCGCGCCGGCGGCTCCTGCGCTGACGGCACGGGCGGCAGGCCAGCATGGCTGAGCAGGTCGCCGCCCGCGGCGTGGCACCCAGCGACCTTGCTTCCTACCAGCACGCGGTCCGCCTCGTGCTGACCAACGACCTGATCACCGCATCCCGCCCCCGCGCCGGGGCGCTGGCCACGGCGCTGCGCTGGGCCGACCTCATGGCCCGGGACTTCGCTGGCCTGCTCGGCTACACGCTGATCGCGACCGCGCATCAGGTCCGGCTGGTCCGGCGGCTGGACACGGTGGATGATACCCAGCGGTCGGTGTTCGCGGCCCGCAGCGGCCGGCCGTTCGACCGGCGCCGCCTCGCCTACCTATGCCTGGTCCTGGCCGTCTTCCAGCGTTCCCGGATCGAGATCAGCCTGGCTGACCTGGTCCGCGCGTTCGGCCCGACCGCCAGCGCGATCGAGGGCCTCGGCTTCGACGCGACCATCACCGAGCACAAACGTGCCGTCGTGGACGTGCTGGACTGGCTGGCCGATCACGGTGCGCTGCGGCTGTCCGACGGGTCGGCGGAGAACTGGGCCCGGGACACCGACCGGGGCGACGCCCTCTACGACATCGACCACGACATCTGCAGCGCACTGTTCCGCCCGGCGCGGCCGATCCAGCACCTGACCGGCGCGGCCGGCCTGCTCGACGTGGCCGACATCAGCGCGCATCGCTCCGCGCAGCGGGAAGCGGCCGCGCGCCGGGCCCGGCGGTTGCTGCTGGAGCACCCGGTCGCCTACTACGCGACCCTCGACGGGGAGACGGCCGCCGCGCTGCGCAGCACCGACCTGGCGGACAACCTGGCCCGGCTCACCGGCCTGGTCGTGGAGCGGCGGGCCGAGGGAGTGCTGCTGGCCGACCCCACTGGCTGGTTCACCGACCAGCGGTTCCCTGGCCGGGGCGGGGCGGTGAACCGCACCGCCGGCCTGCTGCTGGCCAAGATCGCGGACCTGCTGGAGGACCCCGACGACGGTCCGGCGCTGACCCGGTGGCCGGTGCCGGCGGCCGAGGACGACCAGCGGGCCTTGCTGGAGCGGATCGACGTGGGCCGCCCGGCCGGGCCGGCCGGCCAAGACCAGGACCTGGGCCGCGCGCCATCCCGGGCCGGCGAGAACGACGGTGCGGCCGCCGGGCGGGCCGCCCCACTGCAGGCCCCGTTCATTGAGCGGACCCGGCTGGCGGGCATGCTCGCCGATCTCTATACCGGCTTCGGCGCGGCGTCGTTCACCGCGCAGTGGCAGCACGACCAGGACGGGCTGCTCGCCGCGGCGTTGCGGCTGCTGGATGACCTGCGGCTGATCCGGTGCCTGCCCGGCGGCGCGCTGATCCTGCCCGCCGCCGCCCGCTACCGCAACATCACCGCCGCGCTCCCCGACAGCGCCCGCCGGGACGGCCAGGGCGCCTTTGACCTGTTCAGCACCATGGAAGGATCCGCGTGACGGCCAGCCACGGCCCGAGCTCGCCCAGCCGGTTCAAGCCGACCCGGGCCGGGATCATCAACCTCTGGGATTATTTCGACGAGGAGTTCGTGTTCGCCGACGGCCGGCTGGCGCTGCGCGGTCACAACGGCTCCGGGAAGACCAAGGCCCTGGAGGTGCTGTTCCCGTTCGTCCTGGACGGCGGGCTGGACGCGCGGCGGCTCGACCCATTCAGCGGCGAGAACCGCACGATGAAGGCCAACCTGCTCTACCGGGGCCAGGACGCCGAGCACGGCTACGTCTGGATGGAGTTCGGCCGCCCCGCCGATCCTGCCGACCCGCCGATCCTGCCGAGCCCGCCGATCCTGCCGAGCCCGCCGGGCAGGAGACCGTCACCCTTGTCATCGGCCTGACCGCGCACAAGAACTGGGAGCGGGCCCGGCCGTCGTTCTTCATCACCGGCCTGCGGATGGGCGCCGGCTTCGGCCTGTTGTCGGCGGATTCCCGCCCGCTGACCGCCAAGCAGCTCACCGCCATCCTCGGCCGCGACGCCTCCTTCGGTGACCGGCGCGGCGCCTACCAGGACGCCGTGGACACCACGTTGTTCGGCCTGGGCCGGGAACGCTACACCCAGCTGCTCGACCTGCTGATCGCGCTGCGCCGGCCGCTGCTGGCCAAGGACCTCGACCCGGCCAAGGTGTCCGGCACGCTGTCCGCCGGTCTCAGCCCGGTCGACGAGGACCTGGTCGAGCAGGCCGCGCGGGACTTCGAGAACCTGGCCGCCGTGCAGAAGCAATACGACGACCTGGCCGCCGCCGACGCGGCGGTCCGCGCCTTCCTCACCCAGTACACCGCCTACCTCCGGGCCCACACCCGCCACCAGGCCGACCAGGTCACCGCCCGGGCGGACGCCGCCGCCGGGCACGTCGCCGCGATCATCGCCGCGGTCCGCGAAGCGGCGGCCGCCCAGCGTAACGAACAGCAGGCCAAGGACGCCCGGGAATCGGCCCGGATCAGCGTCGACACGTTCGAAGCACGCCTGTCCGCGCTGAGGGACCGGGACGCCTACAAGGATCACGAGAAACTCGCGCTGCGCCGCAGCCAGCTGGAACAGGACAAGACCCGGCTGGCCCAGGACCAGCAGCGGCTGGCGAAGGCCGGCGCCAACGTCGACGGCCTGCAGCAGGAGGCCGACGTCGTGGCCGCCCACCGCGACGAGCTGGGCCGCGCCCTCGGCCGGCACCTCCAGGCGCTGGCCGCCGCCGCGGACGGCGCCGGCCTGCTCCGCGACGGCGAGCCCGCGGACACCGGCGCCGACCTGGCGATGACGGCCAGGGCCCGGGTCGCCGCCCGGCGTGACGACATCGCCGAGATCCGCCGCTGGCTCGCCTCGGTCCGCGAGGCCGAGCAGGCCCGCACCCTCGCCGAGACCGAACTGGGCAAGGCCCGGCAGGGCCTCGACGACTGCGAGCAGGCCTGCCGGGACGCGGAGCAGGCGCTGGCCGCCGCCCGCGCCGACGTGGCCGGGCAGCTGCACACCTGGGCCGCCCGGTGGGCCGGTGACCAGCCCTCGGCGATCCTGGACCCGCCCCAGCTCGACACGCTCGAAGCCGCCCTGGGCCAGGCCGGCGAACCGGACGCCGCCACGCTCACCGAAACGTTCACCGCGCTCACCCAGCCCCGCGCGGACAGGCTGATCAGCCGCCGCGAGCAGCTCAGCAGCCAGGCAGCCCAGCTCGCCGGCGACCACGAGCGGCGCACCGCGGAACGGCAGAAGATCGCGGACCAGCACGACGACGCACCACCCGCCTCCGATCTGCGGCCCGCCGACCGCGCGGGACGTCCCGGCGCGCCGCTCTGGCAGCTGGTCCGGTTCGCGGACGGCCTGCCGGACGAGGCCGCCGCCGCGATCGAGGGCGCCCTGTACGGGGCGGGCCTGCTGACCGCCTGGATCCACCCCGACCCCGCGCTGACCTCGGCCGCGGTCGCCGCGGCCGAGGCCGACGGGTATCTGCTGGCCGTCCCGCCCGCGGCCCGTCCCGCCGGGCGGACCCTGGCCGACGTGCTTGTTCCCGAGGATCAGGCCCTGGTCCCGCCGGCTGTGGTGCAGGGAGTGCTGCGGTCGGTTTTCGTTGCGGAAGATTTTTCACTCGGGGACGGGGGCGGGGCGGCCGGTCAGCCCGGCGGGACCGGCGCGGGCGGCGCCGCCATGATCACGCTGCGGGCGCAGTACCGTTCCGGGCTGCAGCTGGGCGCCCGGCCGAAGGCGGCCCCGGAGTTCATCGGTGCCACCAACCGGGCGCACCGGCGCCGCGCCCGGCTCGCCGAGCTGGACCGGCTGATCGCGGACCTGGGCCGGCAGCGGGAGGACGTGGCGGCCCAGCGGCAGCGGGCGGTCAACCTGCTGGCGGATCTGGGCCGCGCGCGGCAGGAGCTGCCGCGGACCGCGCCGGTGAGCGAGGCGCTCGGCCAGGTCACCAACGCGGAGGGGCAGCGGACCGGCGCGCGCACCCGGCTCGCCGGGGCGCAGGAAACGCTGGACGGGGCCACCGCCGAGCTGGACGCCCGGGCCCGGCGCCTCCGGCACGCCGCGGCCGACCGGGGCCTGCCCGCCCGCGCCGGCGAGGTGGACACGGTGGAGCGCGCGGTCGCCGACTTCGCCCGCGCGGCCGACGACCTGGTCCGCACCCGCGAGCAGGTAGCCAAGGCCGACGACGACCTTCTCCAACGGTCCGATCGGATCAGCCGCCTCACCAGCGAGAACGCCGAAGCCACCGAGCTACTGGCGGAGGACCAGGCCATGTACGCCGCCGCCGCGGAGAAGCTCAGCGTCGATGAGCGGGCCAGCGGCGCGGCCTACGAGCAGATCCGGGACGAGATCCTGGACGTCGAGCACCGGTTGTCGGCTGCCCGGGCCGACCGGAAGGCGGCCGGCCTCCGGGAGTCCGGCGCGCACGACAAGGTGGTCGGGGCGGAACGGGACCTGTCGCACGGGCGCAGCGCCCTGGCGGCGGCGCTCGGCGAGCTGGTCACGGCGGCGGCCGTGTTCGAGCCCTACACGCAGGGGGATCTGCGGCCGCTGCTGGAGGTGACCGAGAGCGCTCCCTGGCCGGCCGCCGGGCAGTGGCCTGAGCCGGAACGGGTTGCGGATGACATGGTGGCCCGGCTGGTCGCGGGGGATCAGGCGGCTGGGGGCGGGGCGGCCGGGGACGGGGCGGCCGGGGGCCCGGCTGGCGGTGAGCCGGCTGATCCGGGGCGCGTGATCCGGGAGTTGCTGCCGGGGGCCGCGGGAGCGGTGCTGGACGCGTTCACGGCCGCGACCCGTGCCGGGCGGGCGGTCACCGACGGGGTGCTGAAGGGCACCGTGGACCGGATGTGGACCGCGTACCGGGACTTCGAGACCTCGCTCAAGGCGGGCGAAGACGGGTACCAGGCCGACCTGGCCGGCGACGCGCCGTTCGTCGTGGACGTGGTGACCAACGAGGGCCGGGTGCCCGCGGCCAGCTTCGCCCGCAAGATCGCGGAGGATGTCGAGAACCAGGGCATCCTGCTCGAGCAGCGCGAACGCACGGTGCTGGAGGATTCGCTGCTCACCGCGCTGGCCCAGCAGATCCACTCGCGGGTGCTGGCCGCCAAGGACCTGGTGGACCAGATGGACGCCGACACCCGGGCCAAGCCGATGTCGTCCGGCATGGCCGTCGGGATCCGCTGGGTCCGCTCCGACAAGCTCACCGACCAGCAGGCCCAGGTGTCCCGGCTGCTCGACCGGGACGCGACCAGCCTGGGCGCGGACGGGCTAGCCGAGCTGCGCGGCCTGCTCCGCGCCATGATCCACGACCACCGGGCCGCGAATCCCCGGGACACCTACCGGGAAGTGCTCGGCTCGGTGCTGGACTACCGGTCCTGGCACACGTTCGAGCTGCGGCTGCTGCAGCCGGGCCTGCCGGCGGAGCGGCTGACCCGCAAGAAGCACTCCGAGATGTCGGGCGGGGAGAAGTCCGCGGCCATTCACCTGCCGCTGTTCGCCGCGGCCAACGCGCTGTACTCGTCCTCCAAGCCCGACTGCCCGCGGCTGATCGCGCTGGACGAGGCGTTCGCGGGGATCGACGACACGTTCAAGCCGGAGCTGCTCGGGCTGACCGTCAAGTTCGACCTGGACCTGTTCATGACCGGGCATGACCTGTGGGTCACCTACCCGACCGTGCCGGTCGTCGCGCATTACGACATGCAGCACGACAAGGCCGCCCACACGCTGTTCGACGCTGCTCGCCGTCTGGGACGGGGAGCAGTTGCTGGACGCGGGCGCCGGCTTCGCTGGGAATGAGGAGCTGGCCGCGGAGCTGCTCGGGTTCCGGCCCAGCCGGTACGTGCCCGCGGGGGTGGGGGATGGGCTGCAGCTGGGGTCGGGGGGCGGCGGGGAGGACGGGGCCGAGGACGACACCGAGGAGGACGCCGGGTGAGTGATGGGGTCCGCGTCGTGAGCGGGGCGCCGGGGGCGGATGGTGGCCGACCGGTCGCGGGTGGCGTGGACTGCTACCGGGGGCGGGAGTACCGGCGGCTGCTGGCGGCCGCGCGACGCTCGCTGGAGCGGACCGGCGGGGTCCTGACCGGGCGGGTCAGCGTCGCCGACCCGGACGATGCGGAACGCAAGGCCATCATCGGTATCACCGGCGTGCATCAGCCCGCCGGGACCAGGCGGCTGACCGTGTCGCTGGCCGCGCTGGACGGGGCCGTCACCCGTGGCGCCGGCTGCGGGCTGGTGCCGCTGCTGACTGCGCTGGGCGGACCGCTGCGGGACCGGCCCGCGGAGACGGCTTCGCTGGCGACGTCGCGGGCGGACCTGGTCGCCGTGGCGGCGGCGAGCCCGCGCTATGGGGCGTGCGGCTGGTACCGGGACTGGGTCGCTGAGCTGCGCCGGGACGGCACGCTGACCAGGCTGGTTACCCAGGGGGATACCGAGTTGCTCGGGCAGGCGGTCCGCATGCTGGAATTCCTGGACGGGCGTGGGCCAGATGCTGGTTCGGCGGGGCCGATCGCCTTGCCTGCGCTGGCCGCCCGGATCACCGGGGATACCAAGGCGCTCAATCACGGGACGGGCCTGGCCACGCTCGTGCTGCGGGCCCTGGCGCTGCGCGCCGGCGTGGCCCGCCCTGCGTCGGCGGCGGAGCGGCGGGAACTATGGGACCGGGCCGGCGTCCTGGTCGATGACCTGGCCAGCCGCGTGCTGGTCCTGAATCTGCCTGCACAAGGGGAAGGACTGGGCGAGTGGCTGACCGGCGCGGCGCGGTACGGCACACCGTTCCAGGTGACCCTGCACCAGCTGGTGACCCATCCGATCCGGGTTTCCTGCCCGAGGATCTTCGTGTGCGAGAACCCAGCGGTGCTCCGGCGGGCCTGCGCGGAACTCGGCGCGGCCTGCCCGCCGCTGGTCTGCACCGAGGGCCGGCCGTTCACGGCCTTCCACCGGCTGATGGATCTTGCGGTCGCAGCCGGGGCTGAGCTCTGGTATCACGGCGACTTCGACTGGCCAGGTGTGGCGATCGCGGCGGACGTGATCACGCGCCACGGGGGACGGCCCTGGCGGATGGCGGCCAGTGATTACGGCCGGGCGCCCCGCTCGGGTGTGGGCCTGGGCGGGGATCCGGTAGCCACACCCTGGGATCGGCGATTGTGCGAGGCGATGCGCGTTGCGGGTCACGCCGTTTATGAGGAGACGGTCGGTGACCAGCTTCTCGCGGACCTCGGTGAGTACCGGGTCAGTGCCTAGCCTGGAACGGCTCCAGAGCTGCTCGCCGGGCCTTCCAGGGGCAAATGCTGAACTGTGCGACGCTGCGTGAATATGCCGAGCGTGCTGGACGGTCCGCCGAATTCACCGCCTGGATACGCACGGTCCGCACCGGCAACACCCGGCGCCGGGCCGGGCGCCGGGCCGGCAGAACGAATTCGACGTGGCGCGCCTGCCCCGTTAGCCAGCCGTCACGGTGCTGTCACGGTGCTGGTCACCCCGGGTCACCCCGCCCGCGACCTGGACTAATTGTCCGGCATGCATCATGGCAAGGACCGAGGTTACCGCTTCTGCGAAGACCGGCAGATACGCCGTTCCAGCAGCCGGGCGCTTCGGTGAGACGTCGATGCCAGCTAGCTCCAGATCACGGGTCACGTGCTGCATGAGGCTGCGGGCCCGGCTGGAGACGAGATAGTCGGAATCCTTGGCCTCAGCCTCATCGTCGAGCCACGCGATAATCTCCAGTGCGGCCGGGAAAAGATGAACCCAGGACACGAATGAGGGCATCTCCCTGCCGGAGGGCCCGACTTCAAGAAGTACTGCCCACTTATCCTGGTACGCGCGGAAATGGCGTTCGTTCCCCGACCACCTGGCTTTGACAACACTGGAGCTGACGAGGCTTGTCAGGGTGTCGTTAACGTTCCTCTTGGCGAATGCGCATTCGTCAGAGATCCTCGCCGCGTCCAGCATGCCATCGCGCAGCGTAAGCAGTATCCTCATCACTTCCGAGCGGCTGCCGGGACCAAAAAGATGCCGGAGCTGGAATGCAAAATTCGCAGGGATCTTCATGTCTGGCTCTTTTGATTTGCCGCTTCGGGTGGCGCGGGGACGGATATACCCGTACTCCGCAAAAGTGGGATCCGGCTCCCTAACGAAGCCCAGGACGTCTGGGCTGAAGACAGGCACGTTCGCCGGGACCTGGGCCGCTGCCCGCTGACTCTTCAGCCACTGAGTGATCGGCGGTTCCCCTGCCCACGTCATGACGGCGCCGACCAGGCGCGCATCGACCGGGAATCGGCTACTCAAGTTCTTCAGGCGCTGCATGCTCAGGAGCCGGCGGTTGACCGCGAGCCAGTCCAGCATCTCGTCGAACAACCGGGGATCGCGCCGGGCGACCGCAATGGTGAACAGGATGAGCGCCTCGGGATCTATCGCCCAGTCGTCCAGGCCCGCGACATTCGCTGAGAGACCTGCCTGCGCCCACTGGCGCCAGGCGAAATCGAGGAACCCCTGCCGGGCCGTTTCCCTAAGCTCCGAGATCAGCATCTTCGACGCCCAGGGCCCTGAGAGCTTCCACGAGCACCATCCGGTAACCAGGTGATGGGTCTTGAGTCAGAGACCAGCGTGCCGCCGCGACAAGTTCCGCGTTGCTCGGGCGAAGTGCCCGGAGATCCGCTTCGTGACGTCCTCCCGCCTGATCAACCATGGCGAAGAGCTTGAAGTGGATCTGGTCCACACGCCCGGCGAAGTGCACGGTAAGGGCCTGGCCATAGTGCCGCGTCACGACCCGGGTCATGAACCCGGTGGGCAGGCCCCACCTCAGCAGCTCCGCCGGGCCGGGATTCAGCCAGTTCTCCTCCAGCCCGAAGTCCTGCGCTACGCGATCCCGCGCGGTCCGCAGCGCCTCCGGCAGCGGCTCGGCCGGGCGAAGTTCGCCGTGCTCGGCGATCGCAAGCAAGTCCACGTCTCTTGTCGCTCGCCTGACCAGGCCCAGCGCGGTGAGAGCAGAACCCCCGATCACGACTATCTCCAACGGGCGTCGAGCGACTGCAGTTGGTCCGCCAGCGCGTCAAGGATCACGCCGAGCGTCTCGCCGGTGATCTCCACAAGACCGACCGAAGTGTACCAAAGTCAGGATGTTGAAGACCCCGAAGTGAGATGTTGAATACCGCTGTCCGCCATGTTGACCATCAATACTTGGCGGTCCTGGCCTGTTGTCCGCCGGCCGTTGCGCGCCTGGTTACGGACTTGCGGCTGGTTACTGGTTGAGGCTGGCGAGCCAGGTCGCGATCGAGCCTTCGTAGCCGTCCGGCCTGGCCAGGCCGGTTATCTCGCGGGGGCCGGAACAGGGCGGCCCGCTTGTGCTCGCTGCTGACCGTGGGCACTGTGGTGCTGGCCACGTGGCAGCCTTTAGGTGACGATGACCACGTCCGGCCCTCGCGGATGTGGTGCCGCCAGCAGTCGAGGAGTGGCCCGGCGGTCACCTGCCAGCCGGGTCTCCTCGTGGATCTCGCTGACCAGGCGCTCGGGCTCGTCCTCGCCGAGTCCGAGCTCGCCGCCGGGGAATTCCCGTAGTCGAGGTGGAGCTGGGTCGCTGCGGTATGCGAGGTTCTGCGCAGGCCAGGAAAAGCGCGATCCCGCCCGCGTCGTGGTATCTGGCGTTTAGTTGTATATGTGGCTTACGGTGAGCGGGATCGTGGCGGACCCGCCCAGGCTGTCTTTGACGGTGATGGTCCCCGGGTTCGTCTCGCTGAGAATCCCGGCGTTGGGTGACACGGCGAAGCTAGTGAGAAAAGCACCGTCGTCCCGCGACGCGCTCTCCGTGAATGTCCCGATCTCCTTGCCGCTCGAGGTCACGCACACCGTGTAGGTCGCACCGGCGTTGGCGTCAAACCCGGAGATCTGGAGATACTTGTTCACGGTATTGGGAAACCAGGTAGCACCCGCGAGGTGCAGCCGGTCCGAGGTGCCAGTGGCTGCCTACCGCGCCATATCGACAGCGGCAAGCGGCTGTCCGAACGCAAGCTCGCCGCCATGCTCGGCAAGCCCTCCCGCCCATGGGCCCGCAACCGCATAGCCGAGGCCGTCGAGCGCATTGCGCCGACCATGGCGGATGCCCGGTAGGACGGCGGCATGATGCCTGCCATGCAACTTGGCGTGCTGCGCGGAGCTGGATTACCCGGACCACCGGCCGGTGGCGGGTTCCCACCGGCCTGCGGCGGTCCACTGAAGGAGTGGGTTCGCGAAGGGCCGCACGATGCTCGGTCGCCTCGTCCAGGGTGCGGGCGATGGTGAGGAGCGAACGCCGCGCTTCTGCGCGGTAGCCGGTGTCCCACAGGTGGTGGTCGGGGACGTCGAACTGGGCGGGCAGGATGAGGCCGCGTCGCTCGGCTTCGGATTCTAGCGCCTGCTGCTGAGCGTCGGCCTGCACGGAAATCTTGGTCAGGATCGCGACGAGGTTGACAAGATCCTTGTACCGGGTTGATGGTGCCCGGAGCGTGCCGTGCCGCTCGAACATCGCGGCAAGCTTGTCTGCGATGTGGTTGACCAGCGGGTAGGCGCGGTATCCGTGCTGCTGGATGCCGGGCATGAGGACCCGGGCCAGGGGAGGGACGTCGTCGGGCCGCCCGGTCATCCGCAGGTCCTCGCCAGCCAGGTTGACGTGGAAGGACACCCACACCGTGGCGCCGACTATCGCCGTCACCGGCAAGCGGGACGTCGTTCCGGCTGTGACCGGCTGGGCAGGGCCGATGTCGAAACGGAACCAGTCCCCGATGTCGTGCTGCGCGGCTGCCCGCAGCTGCGCTTCTGCGCTCTGGGCCGCCTGCGGACGGTAGAGATCGACATCGATAGTGGCCCTGACGCCCAGATCCCGTGCCAGCAGCGCGGTCGCCCCTTTGACGATCCACTGGTCATCAGCCAGGTACAGGCGCTCCAGCAGCCGGTCGTAGGCGATCTCGCGCTGGAGCTGCGGCAACGGCCACCGGCTGCCGGAGGTGAGGGCCTTAAGCCTGTCGGTCAGGGCGCGCCGGAACGCCGCCGGGGTGGCATAACCGGCCGGCTCGTTCACCGGGCGACGCGCGTCCCGCTGGACCGGGCCGGTTCTCGCTCAAGGTGCGCCCTGGCTTCATCCAGCCAGCGAGGCGTGCCAGGATCGCCCACGAGGTCAAGCAGCCAGCGCATGACCCCCAGGCCGTCACCGCGGCGCAGGCCGAACCGCGATGCCTGAGCAGCGAGACTGTCCGCGAAAACACCGGGGTAGTCGTGGTTCCCCCGGATGGCGTCCGCCACGATATGGGCGACTCCTTCGGGATCCTCGTGATCGTCTAGCAGGTCGGAAGCGATCCGCGCCGGCCGCGTCACCGGCAGGCCGCTCAGGAACACCGACTCCCCAGCCGCGAGTGAACGCTGATGGAGGCGGACATCGGGCCGCCGGGTCTGCTTCCGGCGAGGGACGGTGAAATCGTGCCGGTCGGCAGGCAGGTGCACCCAGGCCGTAAAGCGCGGCCGCCGACCGGTGGGAAACCACGCCTTGCGCAGGCGTCCGTTCCCACGCCCAGACCCCGGGTTCGAGCTGGAGCCACGCGGCCCGCAGCGCCAGGTGATCCGGCTCCGGCGCGCCGCCCATCCGGTACACCCCGTGCGCGACGCGATCAAGCACCGAGCCGGGAGCGGTCAGCCGCTCCATCGTCGTCTGCGGAACACCCGCCAGCTCCGCCTGCCGCCGCGTGATGAGACCCCACTGATCCTGGGCGGCCTCCCCGATACGGCTGAGCGTCACGCTCCCTACCATCTCTGCAATATACCCCGGAATCGGGGTAGAATGAAGTATCAGCCCGCCGTCCACAGCCGGTCCCGTGAGCCAGGCGGCCAGTTCCGGGTCCGCGTCGAGCGTCATGGCAGCCACGTCCGGGTGGAGATCTCCGATCAGGGTGGCACTGGGAGCCGACCTTGCCTCATGACGGCCAGAACGGGCGAGGCCTTCTCGTCGTCGCCCAGTTAGCGCGGGACTCGGGACGCAGCGGGGACGAGCGCGCCGGGTGGACGGCCTGGTTCGAGATCGAGGCCTCGTGATTCCCGGTGAACACGCCACCGGGCCAAACCCCAACGGTGACCGCACCGCGTTCCGCCCAGCCCAGACGTTCATCCTCGACGGCCGCCAGCTCCGGCACCTGCGCAGGCGGCGCGGCCTGTCGCAGGAAGAACTCGCCGGTCAGGCCGGGCTGAGTGTGACTACCGTCGCCCGGCTGGAACGGCAGCCCGCCGCGCCCTGTCGTGGCCGCCCCCTCGGCCGCCTCGCCCGCGGCGCCGCGCCAGGCGCGGTATGCCTGGAGAGCGGCCAGGGCGCGTTCGGGATCCTTGTCACGGAGCGCGCGCGCAGCGCGGCGGCGCGCAGCCCAGGAAAGCTCGGATTCGCGTCCGCGCCGTTCTCCAGCCGCGCGGTGACGGAGGCGGCATCCCGGCCGCTGCCCTGCCGCCAGCAGCAGCTGGCGGAGTCTTCCGAACCCGGTCACACATGCTCGTCCCCATTTAGCAGGGCGTGGCTGCGCCATGTGCGCGATCCGCAAGGCAACATTTTCCTCTTGGTGCCGGCTGTCGCGGGTCTGGCCGGGCAGATCCCGGCGGTCCTGGCTGCCACGTTCGGGCCGCCCGTTTCCAGCCCGGGGATATCGTGCGCTGATGCACTCCGCCGCCGGAGGTATCGGCACGGCCGTCGCCCGGCTGGTGACTGTGCTAGGCGGTGGCCTGCGGATCGGGTCGGTCGGCCGCCGGGAGGAAGCTGGCTGACGCGCGGCGCGGCGGCTGGGATGTCGCGCTGGTCCGTGACGAGAACCACCTGGCCGAAGCGGCTCATGACGCCGCTGGCGGCGGGGTGGACATCGTCCTGGATCCGCTCGGCACCAGCCTGCTCGACGTCGATCTTGACAAGCTGCGCCCGGCGGCCGCGTCGTGCTGTTCGGCAAACGCCGGTGGCGGCCAGGCGGCTCCGCTGCCGCCCCTGGGCCGCCTGATCGGCGGGAACGTGGCGATCGCCGGCTTCAGCATGAGCCGCCTGGCGGCGACCGCACCAGAACGCGCGGCCGCGGCATTGCGCTCAATCGTGGACCTGCTCACCACCGGTCAATTGGACATCGCCATCACCGAAGTCGGCTCACTCGATGAGGTTCCGGCCGTGCACCAGGCGCTCGCCGATGGCCGCGGCGGCGGCAAGTACGTGGCATCCGTCACAGCGCGGAACTGTCCGCGATGATGGGCTGCGTGGAGTTTGAGGCGTACCGGGGTGAGCTGGTGGCGTTTTGCTCCCGGATGCTGGGTTCGTTCCATGGGGCTGAGGATCTGGTGCAGGAGACGATGTTGCGGGCGTGGAAGGCCCGGGGCTGGTATGACGGCGCGCGGGCGTCGGTGCGGACCTGGTTGTACCGGATCGCGGCGAATGTGTGCGTGCCGGCGCTGGAGGGGCGGGCGCGGCGGCTGTTGCCGTCCGGGCTGGGCGCGCGGGGCGGGGATCCTGGGGCGCCGCTGACGCCGGCGGCTGGTATTCCGTGGCTGCAGCCGTTTCCCGATGCGCGGTTCGGCACCGGGCTGCGGGCGGACCTGCGGCTCGCGCTGGTGGCGGCGATGCAACTGCTGCCGCCGCGGCTGCGGGCTGTGCTGGTGCTCGGGGAGGTGCTGGAGTTCAGTGCCGCCGGGGTCGCCGGGCAGCTGGGGACGACGGTCGCGGCGGTCAACAGCGCGCGGCAGCGGGCCCGTGCTGGCCTTGCGGGGGCGGGCGATGCGGGTGAGGTCGCTGAGCCCGGCGATCCGGGGGTGCGCGCGGTGATCCAGGACTGCGTGGCGGTGTTCGAGGCGGCTGATGTCCCCGCGCTTGTCCGGCTGCTCACCGATGAGGCGGTCCTGGGGATGCCGCCGGTGCCGCTGTGGTGCCGGGGGAGCCGCGACTATGGCCTGTTCCTGCGCCGGGTGTTCGGGATGCGCGGGGCGGGGTGGGGCGTGCGGCTGCTGTCCGCTCACGGGCAGCCCGCGCTGGCCGCGTGCGCGCCGGAGCCTGGCGGCGGGCACCGGGTGCACACGCTCCAGGTCCTCACGGTCACCGGCGGCCAGGTCGCGCGCAACGTCGTGTTCGCGGACCCGCGCGCGTGTGGGCAGGGGCGCGATGGCCGGCAGTCAGTCGGCAACTGCCTCGCTACTAGAGATGGTGTTTAAGTCCGGGTTGATCTTGCTGAACGCTTGTTTCAAACTAGAAACATGAGTTCAGCCCGAGAGGACCTGACGGCAGCGGCAGCGATACGCATCGCGGCCATGGAGCTGTTCGCCGAGCGTGGCTACGCCGACGTGACGGTGCGTCAGATCGCCTCAGCCGCGAGGGTCTCCCCAGCGCTGGTGATCCACCACTACGGCTCGAAGGAGAACCTCCGGGCGGTGCTCGAAGAGCGGGTTGCCGCCTTTGTTGAGTCGATGCTTGCCGATCTGGCCCGAGTGCCTGAGAAGGGTGGCAGCATCAGCGTCGCTGAGCTGTTCGCCGACAGGCTGGAGCGCGAGCCGGCGATGGCGGGCTACGTCCGGCGGCTCCTCTGTGATGGTGGCCCGGCCGGGGTGGCCTTGTTCGAGCGCCTGTACCAAGTGACGCGGGCTGGGATGCAAGCACTTGAGCAGGCCGGGGTTGTCCGGCCAAGCCATGACGAGCCGGTCCGTGACGCTTTCCTGCTGAGCAACGATCTGGCGATGCTTGTGTTTCGCCCGCACCTCTCACAGGTCGTCGGGATCGATCCGCTGTCACGAGATGGCCTTATCCGCTGGTCGGCCGAGGTCGTCGATGTCTACACGGGCGGCGTCTTTATGCCCGTTCCGGCTGCGGTCCAGGCCGAGGAAGCGCAAGCGAAAGCAGATCAGAGAGGTGCGGATCGATGACGAGTGCCATCGAAACCTTTGGGCTTACTAAGCGATACGGCAGCACCACCGCCGTTGCCGACCTGAACCTGCGGATTGAGCCAGGGCAGGTCTTCGGCTTTCTCGGGCCGAACGGGGCAGGCAAGTCGACGACGATCCGGATGCTATGGCCCTGCAGCGGCCAACGCACGGTCACGCCACTGTGCTTGGACTTGATGCCGCCACGGACAGCGTCGAGGTCCATCGGCGCATCGGCTACCTGCCCGGCGATCTCGAACTCTTCCCCCGGCTGACCGGCCAGCAGCACATCGCCTGGTTTATGCGCGCCCGCGGAGTCGAAGACGACTCGCTGGCCAAGCAACTGATCGATCGCTTCCAGGTAGTGGCCGACCGTCCAGTGCGCCAACTGTCTAAGGGCAACCGGCAGAAGATCGGCCTGGTCCTGGCCTTCATGCACCGGCCGGAACTGCTAGTTCTCGACGAGCCGACCTCCGGGCTTGACCCGCTGATGCAACACGAGTTTGAGAGTCTGCTCCGGCAGATGGCCGATGATGGGCGGACCGTCTTCTTGTCCTCACACGAACTGGACGAGGTGCAGCGTGTCACCGACCGGATCGCGATCATCAAGGAGGGCAGGCTGGTGGCTGAGAACACCGTGGACGGTCTGCGCCGTGCCGCACCGCAGAAGATGGAGGTACGCTTCCGGCGCCCGGTTGACCCAGCGGAACTGAAAGCGGTGACGGGTGTCACCGTTACCGCCTCCGACGGACCGCGCCTGACGCTCGATGTGACCGGGGAGATCGGCCCGGTTCTCAAAGTCATCGCCAGCCATGACCCAATCGATCTGATCTCCCGCCCGGCCGACCTCGACGAGCTGTTCCTCGACTTCTACCGCGGATCGCCGGAGAAGGAGGTGTCGCATGCTGGCTAGCATCACCAGGTTGGACCTGCGACTGCGGCGCCGCAGCGCTATCGGGTACGCGGCCGGGATGGCCTTCTACACGCTGATCGTGGTGGCGCTCTATCCCTCCTTCAAGAACTCCACGTCGCTCAATAGCCTCTCCGGCTCGACCGCCGCCGCCTTGTTCGGCGTCAGCGGGCCGCTGACCTCGCCCAGCGGCTGGCTGAACGGGAACATCTACGGCAACTTCTTCCCGCTGATCATGCTGCTGCTCACCATCGGCTACGGCGCTGCTTCGCTAGCCGGGCAAGACGAGGACGGCACCCTGGCCCTGGTGGCGGCGCTGCCGATCCGCCGCCGCACAATCCTCCTCCAGAAGGCCGGAGCGATGGCCCTGCAAGCCATCCTCCTGCGGCGTCGCGGTGACCATCTGCGTGATCATCGGCCGCGGCTTCCAGCTCGCCATCAGCCCTGCCAATACGATTGCCGTCTCGGTCGCGCTGGTACTGCTGGGCCTGGACTTCGGCTTGGTGACCATGGCCGTCGGGGCGATCACTGGCCGACGGGGAACTGCCCTCGGCGTCGGTGCGGGTCTGGCTGCCGCCTCGTATCTGCTCAGCTCACTGGCGTCGACGATCTCGAGTATCCGGCCGGGCCGGTATCTCTCACTCTTCTACTGGTCGGTCGGCAACGACCAGATCAGCAGAGGGGTCAGCGCGGTCGACTTCGCTGTCTTGATCGTGGTCGGCCTGGCGGTCCTGCTTGCTGCCGTTGTCGCCTTCCGCCGGGCTGATCTCAACTAACCCCATTAGGCCCCGGCCGGGTTTCTGGTCAGATCAAGTTTTGCGTGTCATGCGGCGGCCAGCCCGGCTGTGATGTGCCGGTCGAGGGTGCGGTCGAGTTGCCGCCAGGCAGTGGCAAGTGGCGAGCGCCGCGCAAGATCGTCGGGGAGGGCGGGACTGAAGGCGATCAGGCCTGGGGTGAGAACGCGCGCGTAGGTCTTGGTAAATAGGGCAGCGATCGCGCGGCCGTGGGGGGTGAGCTGGTAGCGGTGGGTGCCGGGGAGGCGTTCGATGATCTGTTTGCGGCGCAGCCGCCTCAGGTCATATGTGGCCTGCCGGCTGGTGTAAGGGATGCCCAGCAGGGCCGAGACGAGCTCGGTCAGGGACCGGTTGCCGGATCCGGCGATCAGGTGGGTGAACCGCAGCGTGGCGGCCAGCACGGCCATGACACGGGGGTCACCGAAGCGCAGCGCGGGCGCATGCAGGCCCTCGGCGGTGGCGGTGGGCCTGGTCACCTCGGCGAAGGTGACGGTGTCGGGGGCGGGCTGAGCGTCTGCGGCTTCAGCGTCGCACAGACGCTGGCTGGCGTATTCGCCAGCAGCCCGCAGGGCGTTCCAGTTCTCCAGGCAGACGCGCCGCCCGATCCCGAAATCCCGGGTATCGCAGATGACCGTCTCGGTCCGCAATGCCCGGTGCGCCTTGAAATACTGCTTGATCCGGCTGGCCTTGTAGTAGCAGCTGATCTGCGGATCGACTCCCTGGGTGATGACTTTGGTGCGGAAAGGACCCGGTGTCCGGGTGTTGATCCGCCGGCCGAAGGTGAGCGACACGCAGTCAGGGCGCCCGATGTCCAGGTGATCACGGATGAGCCCCTCGAAGAACGCCCGCCCGGCAGCAGGACGGTCAAACACCAGGGTGCCGGCCACCTCGAACTGCCGGAACGCCAGCTCGCAGACGTACCCAGCGCGCAGGTCTCCGGGGGTGAGCACCTGCGGGAGCCGGGCAAACCAGCGCCAGAAGAACGCGGTGACCGCGCCCGGGCCGAGCCTGCCGCACACCCGCTGCAGCAGCGCCGGATCGGCGCAAGAGCGGAATCCGTTGTCCAGCGCGGCATACCCGATCCGGGCCTTATCCAGCTGGCGCTTGGCCCACTCGTGCCCGTTCAGCCAGATCCAGACCGGGAACGGCGCATAGCAGCTGGTCTTCCAGAACGTCGGCCCCCACTCCGCATCCCACAGGTAAAAGTAGAAGTGGTTGACAAAGGTCATCTGCCGGCCCCACTCCTGCCAAACCCGGCCACTGCGGTCGCGCTTCTTGCCTGCCCATGAGCGCCACGCCGACGCCTTCTCCTGGGCGATGCCGATCAGCGCCACCTTGCCCCTGCCGTCCTCAGCGGCAGCCGCCTCCAGGTAGGGACGGGCGATCTCCTCCTTGTTCTCGCCCTTGGCGAAGTGGATCACCGGGATGGCGTTCTGCTTAGCGAAGTTCCTGATCGCGGCCTCGTGCGCCTTCCCCACCTCGCCGAACGCCTTCGAGGAGGGATAGCAGAACCCGCGCTGCTCGCGCAGGAACCTCGCACACCAGCCCGGGGTCTGCAGATGCGGCACGTACCCCTGCATTATCTCAAGCCCGAATTTGGGTGTCCTTGCTGTAGCCGCCGCGGGTGTTTTGTGTGCTTTTTGCTGCGTGGTGGACACGTTACCTGAACAGGGTCTCCGCCGCAGACCCGTGCAAATCCCCTTGCCGCTGCCGTTTTTAGAACCAAGTGGCTACTACGTGAACGCTGTTCAGCTACATGTCCACGCCGCAGGCGTCCTGGTCAGGTGCGGCATACACAGGGAGGGCTTCAGATAACCTGCAGGAAAATCCGGTCCACAGAGCGGACCGCCAGGCTCACCCGGTCCCGCAGCAAAGTCGCATAATCGGCCATGACAGCCTCCCGGTCTCGATAACTGGAGGCTAGAACCGGCACAGCGGGGAAGCCATCCCCAACCGAGCACCTCCTCGCTGCACGCCAGGTGCCACTCACCGCGATCGCGGCGTACGCCGCGATCCTCGGCGGTATGAGGTCGCTCGCTATATTTAGCGCACCTGGATCTGGCGGCATGGCTTTACGCGGCTAAGTTTGGCCAACGTCGCTAGGCAACTCGATATCGATGCCGGAGCTTGCGGGTGTAGATGGTGCCGTAGCTGAGCCGTCGTGCCAGGCCAGTGGCGATGGCGACGGCCAGCATGACGGCAGCATCAGGCGGTAAAAAGGTCTTCAATGGCGGGGGTTATGGCCTGGTGACGGCTGGCTCGTCGTGCGGTATGCCGGAGTCATGAGGTATGCCGATGGTGGCGGGCTGACCGCGGCTGAGCGGGCCCGCCGGGAGCAGGTCAGGTTGGCGGCGGCGGAGTTAATCGAGGCGGGGGCCAGTGACCGGGCGGTGGCCCGGCGGTTCCGGGTGTCGCGGATGTCGGCGAACCGGTGGCGGCGGGCGCTGGCCGCGGGTGGCCGGGTAGCGCTGGCGTCCAAGGGCGCGGGCGGGGCGAAGTGCAAGCTCACTGCCCCTCAGCTGCGTGAACTGGAGACGGTGCTGGACGCCGGCCCGGCCGCCTGGGGCTGGGATGAGGATCAGTGCTGGACGCCGGCCCGGATCGCTGAGGTGATCCGCGGCAGGTGCAAGGTGGACTACACGCTGGCCGGGGTGGGTCTGCTGCTGCACCGGACCGGGTGGAGTGTGCAGGTCCCGGCCCGCCGTGCGGCGGAACGGGATGAGGCGCGGATCGCTGCCTGGCGGGAGGAGACCTGGCCGGCAGTAAAAGGACGGCGGCGGACCTGGGTGCCTGGCTGATTTTCGAGGACGAATCAAGCAGGTGATCCACGCCATGCCCTCCGGTTTCCGCAGGTCCGCAATCCGCGCCGAGGTGATCATCCCCGGTCCCGACCATGATCATCTGCTTGAGGCCGAACGTGCCGCGCACCGCGTCCACCGCTTGGGGGAAGGTCTTCGGGTCGCCGGTGTTGCCGGCGAACACCGCACCGCCACCGGGCGGCCGTCCTTGTCCGTCAGCAGCCCGTACTCGATCTGCGCTTTGCCGCGCTTGCCGTCGCGGGAGTACCCGAACGCGGCCAGCTCGCAATGCGCCCCCTCCACCCAGGACGAGGACAGGTCGAACATGGCGATCCCGCCCTCGCGCAGGTGGCGGCGCGCCAGCTGCTTCTCGATGTGGTCCTGGCGGGCGCCAGCCAGCCCATCGCCTTGTAGATGTCATCGGCAGACGCCCCGGCGGCGCCCAGGTCCGGGCCCAGTGTCACGTCGCCCCACCAGCTTGCGGTGGACAGCTTGGAGGCCGGGCTGATCACCCGGGAGATCACCAGCGTGTAGGCCAGGTCGCGCTGCGGGACGGGCGGGCCGAGCAGCGCCGGGAACCCGAGCTTGCGGGCCATCGCCGCGGCTGCGGCGGCGTGCCCGTGCGGCAGCGCTGGCACTTTCGTCCCGCAACCTTGAGGATCCCTAGACAGCCACTCATACTGCGCAGGTACTAGCAAGTATGCGCACCGGCTCGCCCGGGCAGTGCCAGTCCTGCGCCACGTCCGGAATCGTCTGGCCGGTGCGGTGGATGCGGCCGTCTTCGCGAGCAGCCGGTGGGAAGGCGTCACCATCAACCAGTTCTCCGCCTACGAAGAACTGTGGTTCGAGGACCGCGCTGTGCTTGAGGCTTTTCTCACCGGCCAGGACGTGCACCAGGCGGTGCATGAACTCCAGGTCAAGTACCTGACCTCCCGCATTTTCACGTTCCTGTGCCGCGAGATCGTGCAGATCGACCACGGTGAGTGACCCAGCCGTGGGCGGCCTCAGGGCGGGCCGACCTGGGAGACGTGCGGGACGGTGGTCACCATGTACAGGGCTGCGGTCTCGGACTGAACGTGAGTCTGGTGCGGGACATCACCCGGGAATCGGATGAAGTCGCCCCGCCCCACATCTACTCCTTCACCCGTCGGCCCGAGGCTGATCTTCCCGTGCATGACGTAGGCGTGATGGAGCGTCCCGGGCCGGTGCGCCTTGTGCTCGAGGGGACCTTTAACCGTGCGGACGTGGCGGATGAGTGAGGAACGCACGAAGCCGAAGCCGTAGATCTCATCGAATTCCCGCACCGTGCCGCCCGCGCCCTCAGACCAGGTGGCGTCGTCCGCCCGCCTGATGAGGACCGGCGATCCATATTCGGTCAGCAGGTGAGCCACAGGGATGTCGAGGGCCGTCGCGATGGTAGTGAGGGTCAGGACCGTCGGGTTGGCCTGGCCCGCCTCGAGGCTGGACAGGGTTTGCTTAGCCAGGCCGGCCCGGCGGGCCAGTTCGCTGAGCGAGTAGCCTCGCTCGTGCCTGAACCTCCGCACGTTCCGCGCGACCAGGTCAAACCGGTCCGCCGCCACGTCCTCGCCTCCTCACCCGCCCTGGACCGTCCAATATTACGGACACATGTCCTTCCGGACGCGCAAGAACCCTGCTAAGAGGGGGGTTCGGGGAACTGCTGGCCGACTGGCTGCTGGTGCGGGGCGAACTGCTCCGGCCACGCCGCCGCGATGCCATCGGGGTCCCAGCCGCCGTCGTGGAAGTCGATGGCCTGCTCGGCGGGATGTGACCACAACGCGAGCCGGTCACCGCCGATACCGATGACCTGGCCGCTGATGCTGCCCGCTTCATCTGAAGCGAGGAAGGTGACTGCGGCGGCAGCGTCGTCCGAGGTGCCGAAGCCCAGCTCTTTGGCGGGCGAAGACGCCGGCCTTGGCGGCGGCGTAGGGCGCCTGGCCGAAGTTGCCAAGCTGGCCGGTCGGTGACCCGATGCAGATGCGGCCGCCGTCGCCCTGCTCCCGCAGGCGGGTCGCGGCCGCCCGGGTGCAGGTGAAGGTGCCCCGCGGGTGGACCCGGGATCACGGCGCCGAAGTCGTCGCCGGACATTTTCCACAGCACCGCGTCGCGCAGGATTCCGGCGTTGCCCACCAGGATGTCGAGCCGGCCGTACTCGCTGACCGCCCGGTCCACCAGGGCCTGACCGCCTCGTCCGCGGCCTGCTTGTCGACGTCGTTGATGACTACCGCCACCCCGGCGGCAGCAAGCGCCCGGGCGTAGGCGAGACCGAGACCGCGGCCGCTTCCAGTCACGATCGCGACTTCGCCGTCAAGTTTGATCGCAATGGTCCTTCCTGCTGGCCGGCCAGTTGCGTCAATCGGTGACCTGGAGGACGACCGCGGCCCCGGTGTCCCCCGCGGCGCAGCCGGTGAACAGGCCGGTTCCGCCGCCGCGCAGCCGCAGTTCCTCGATGAGCTCGGCGATCGACCGGAGCCCGGTCGGCCCCTGGGGGTGGCCGAAGATCAGGCTGCACCCGTAGGCGTTCATCTGGTCCAGGGGGTAACCCGTCTGGCGGGAGAAGTAGACGTCGTTGACGGCGAAGGGGTTATGCGTGGTGACCGCGTCCACCTGGCTGATGCTCAGCCCGGCGGATTCCAGCGCGGCCATGGCCGCGGGCACGGGAGCCTGGGGCATGCGCCCGGCCGGTGCCCGCGCGAACCCGGTCGCCAGGACGCGGGCCACCCCCTCGCCCTGCGCGAGTTCACGCGCCCGCCCGACAGTGGTCACGAGGGCACCGGCTGTCCCGTCGGCCGGATGGGTCTGGGTGGCGAAGGTGTGCAGGCCGTCCGGTGAGGCGGGCCGCAGCACCCCGATCTCCTCCCGGAGGATACGGCGCACCCCCTCGTCCGCCGCCACGATCACCGGGTCTTTGCGGTTGCGCGGGATCTGCGCCTCGACCATGTACCGGCGCTGGAAGCCGCGATCGTCGGCCAGGGCCTTGCCGTACTGATCTGACCGCAGCACGGCCACATCATCCAGCTCTTCCCTGCTGACCACCGTCTCCGCAGCGACCGCTTCCCCGGCGGCCAGCATCGAGGTCCCCGCCCAGGGGTCGCGGGCGAAACTGTCGAGGACCCAGTGCGTCGATACCGGCGCCCCGCCCATGGCCGAGGGGGCGGGGTAGATCACTTGCGGCCCGTTGCTGGTCCGGTCGGTCGCCACGACCAGCTGCAGTCCGGCGCCGGCGCTTACCGCACCGGCGGCGCTGGCCAGGCAGGCCACGGAGGTCGCGCATGCCTGGCTGATCATCGGCCCGCTGACGCCGACGGCGCCGAGCCGCGCGGCCAGGGTCGGCGCACCGTAGAAAATGTCTGGCTGCGGGATGGTCCAGCCCAGGACCACGCCGTCGAGCTGGCCGGGATCGACACCGCGCTGGACCAGCGCCCGCGCCGTCACGTCGGCGGCCAGGTCAAGGCTGGACACCTCGGCCAGCGTCCCCTGCCACTTGGCGAACGGGGAACTCCACGCCATCCCGGCCGGGATGGCGACGTCCTCATGCTTCATCAGTTACTCCCTCGAGTGATGACTCCGGGCGCTGGCGGGTCGGTGTAGAGGAGCGCGGCCAGCGGCGGATGCCCTGCCCCCGGCGGATACGTCCGTGGCCCGCTGGCTCATCTCGTTCCTCCATCGGCACGGTCAGGCAGCGTGAATCAGCGCAGGTTGCGGCGGCCTGCCCTGACAGTGTCGCGACGAGGCGTCAATGAAGTCAAGATAGACGGTCGTCCACCATAAAGGACGCCAGGCCGAGGCCGGGGATCGACCGCGGGCCCAGCCACGGCGCCCCGCGCCGACGGCACGGGCCGTCCAATATTTTGCGTCCTGTTCCAGGTATTTGCGGCAACGCAGGAGGACGCAGATCTCCCGCCGGACACGGAGGCCTGGCTTGCGCCCAAGGGCCCGTACGCGCCGGCTTTGCTGCAAATCGCTCCGGCCAGCTCACCGATTCGATGGCCACCCGAGGCCGTGTTCGGCGCGGGGGACCGGGAAGCCCTGGCTGGGCGGATGCGTCACGGGCTTTCCCCTGTGCCGAGCTGAGAGGGGCACTCCCCGTCGCTTACCGATCACTTGCTTAAAGTACCTGCGGCGAAGCGCCGTGGGCAGCCTGATGACTTCACCCAGCCCGCCGCCCAAGGTGACGGCGTTGCGGATTCAGGGTTCAGGACCCCGGAGACCCGTGGAAGAGGTGTCAGCGGATGACAGGAAATCCGTTCAGGGCCGCTCAGTGTCACTCGCGGCCGCCCTGTCCGGGTGACAGCTCAGTGACAAACGATCTTCAAAGACGGACAGGGCAGGACCGTCATGGCCCTGACCTGCATTTCCTAGTGGAGCTGAGGGGATTCGAACCCCTGGCCCCCTCGATGCGAAAACGCTTTTGCGCTTTCGGCTACCAGCAGGCGACCCAGCGGGCCATCCAGTCGCTGACCTGCGGCTGGTTTCTGGTGAGATTCTTCCAGTCTCGCTCGGTCCGGGGAGCGTCTCGAAGGCCGGCATCACTCATCCGCTGAGCCGAGCGAATCGAGGTGAGCCAACATTTCGTCAGCGGACTCGTGGACCGTGCCGCGCCCGGCCGCGATCTGCTGGTCGGCTTCCCGCTCCCCGGCCAGCCACTCAGGCGTGAAAAACCACACCTGATCGGTGGGGATGGACACGTAACCGCGGATCGTGACCGTGCCGTCGGCGTGCACGGCGAATTCCACCTCATCGCCCTCGCCGATGTGAAGGGCGCGGCGGATCTCCTCGGGCAGGGTGAGCTGCGCCTTGGGCCGGACCTTCACCCTGGTCCGCAGGCGAGGCTCCGGTTCCATCTTGGCCGCAGGGATGCCCATAGCGCACTCCAAGAAATCAGATTCCCCTACTCTCCTACTGTGTCACTGCTGGCTGCAGGCCTGACTGGCCGCTTGGCTCTGGGGCGCCGGCCATCCGGTACATACAGTAAGCATGCGACGCGGTAGAGCATCGAGCCCGGGGCGGTCAGCCCGCTCCATCGTCGTCTGCAGAACACCCGCCAGTTTCGCCTGACGCCGCATGATGGGACCCCACTGATCCTGGGTGACCTCCGCCCGCGATACGGCTGAGCGTTATGGCCCTTGCCATCTCTGCCATATGCCCCGGAAATGGGGAACAACGAAGTACCGGCCTGAGGACCGGCAACCAGGCAAGCGCCACGCTCGTTATGCGGCGCTCGGGGCGGCATCGCTGACGGGCAGCCTTACGGTCCGGTCGCCGAAGTCAGCGACCAGGTCAAGGCGCCCGCCCAGGGCTTCGACGTAGCGTGCGATGACCTCGAACGAAGTCACCTCTCCGTGCTCGATCTGGGAAACCCGGGCGATGCTCACGCCCATTGCTGCGGCGATATCTCTTTGCGCGAGGCCGAGCTGCTTGCGTGCCTCGGCGAGCTGATGTCCCCTAGCCTCGGCGAGCAGCCTGCGTGCTCCAGCCTCGATCTCTGCCGGAGAGACGCCGGCTGCATGCAGCTCCTGCTCTAGGGTCTCCCAGTCCTGCGGGGTCCTCTTCGGCATGTCTCCTACTCCTCAGTTTCGGCTGTGTAGTCGAGGTATAGCTGCTCGGCGAGCGGGATGTTGTCGCGGTACCACCGCTGCCAGGTGCCGGCTTTGTCACCGCCGAGTAGCAACAGTGCCGACCGGCTTGGGTCGAAAGCGAAGATGATCCTGATCTCGGAACGGCCTCTCGAACCAGGCCGCAGCTCCTTGAGGTGGTGAATCTTCGCGCCCTTCAGCCGGTCAACGAGCGGGCGGCCCAGCGCCGGGCCCTCCTCGCGGAGCGCTGCAACCGCCTGTGCCACCTGCGTCGCAGACTTGAGATCCTCCTTGATCAGTGTGGTGAACCACACGGCGTACTCGTCTGTGACCTTCACCGCCCAAGCCAACCAGTCCTCCAGAAATTCAAGGCATCGCTTAACTCTAACGCACTGCGCGATCCTCAACATCGCGCGCCTGACGGAACCTGACCTCCGCTCCGGCATGCGTGCCAGGTCGCCCACCGCGATGTCAATCGGCGCAGGCTGCCTCGCACCGATTCGCGGTTCCGTCGGTGATGGCGCTCAGGACGCCTTGAACACCTCGCCGAGGTGCCACTCCAGGAACTCACGGTTCGGCCGGTCGGCGCGGCGCGCTGGCAGTTCAATGACCTGGCCCGCCTTGGCGTAGAACTGCGCGCCGTTGCCGAACTCCTCCCGCAGCCGCGGGCTGACCACGAGCCGGTACTTGGGATCTACGCCCAGATAGCCGCGGTCGAACATGGTGTGCACATCGGACCTGAGCAGCAGGCCGTTGTCGAGCCGGTGCTCGCCACCTTCGGTGACGGGGCGGACATGCGCGGCCTGGAGCACCGGAGGGATGTGCGTGCCGGTGATCGCGCACTGCCGCTGATAAGCGTCCAGCACCACGGCCTTGAAGGCCTGCTGGCCCAGCCGGTACGGCGCGAGCCGCGGGTCACCGAACACTGCCCCGGGCCGGTGCCACGGTTCGGCCAGGTCTAGTTCCACCGGAACAGTGACGAGCCGCCGCAGCAGCTCGCCGAAGTACGAGGCCACGGCACTGCCGGCCAGGTCGTAGCCCTTGCCCTGCACGATGTTGGCGGCAAAGCCAGGCGGTGGTGCTGCCGTGTCGGGGAAGAAGCGCACGTCGCGGAGGAGCAGGCAGCCGATATCCGGGTCTTCTCCGGACCTGATCGGTGCTTTGCGGTACCGCCCGATCTGATCCCGCAGTTCCGCGAGGCTGGGCGCGCCGTTCCCCGGGCCGAGCAGTTCCCATGCCTCCGAGACCCGCATCGGCACGAACCCGGAGTAGAAGCCGCCACCGACGAGCAGCCCGCACTGCGCCGCCCTGGCCGAACATGCGCTCAGGCGTGGGTTACAGGTTGAGGTCTTCACCAACCTGCACACCGTCAGCCGCCGGATGTGGGAACTGTTCGGTCGTCCGGGCGTGTCCCTGGCGACCAGCTACTACAGCCTCCACCCGGGCAAGCACGACGAAGTGACCGGCCGCGCCGGAAGTCACGCCCGCAACCGCGCGAATCTCATCGAGGCGCTGCGGCGCGGTATCCCGGTCAGGGTCGGCATCATCGAGGTGGTAGACGGCCAGGACATCCAGGAGACCCGCGCCGAGATAGCGGCGATGGGTGTGCCGCCCGGCCGGGTCAGGGTCGACCGGACGCGGGCCGTGGGCCGAGCTGCCCGCACCGGCGCCATCCCGGAGCTGTCGGAACTGTGCGGCAAGTGCGGGCTTGGCCGGGCGGCGGTGCTGCCCGACGGCGAGGTGGCTCCATGCGTCCTGGGTCGGTGGCTGAGGTGCGGGAACGTCCGGCAGACACCGCTCGCTGCGATCCTGTCCGGGGATGCCTGGCGGCATACCATGGCCCGGGTGCCGCGCTCTGAGCATGCTGTCGCCTGTAACCCCGGCAGTGACGGCGGCGATTGTGCCCCGGCCGAAAAGGACGCTTGCGCTCCTGGCTACTGACAGGACCTGCTGATGGGCGTGGACTGGGAACCCGAGGCGGCCAGGCTGGCTGCCGAGGTGACTGAGCCGGTGTCGCGCTGGCGCGGCCCGGTCTCGGCGACGCCCCGGCACCTGTTCGTCCCGCGGTGGTGGCGCTACCTGGACCCGGACGGCTGGACCCGGCGTGAGGGCCCGGCGGATGAACGGCGCTGGATGAGAGCGGCCTACAGCGACCGGAGCCTGGTCACCAGGGTTGGTGCCCGGCACGCCGACCAGGCCAGCCCAGGCGACCATCCGGCCGGGCGGCCCACCTCGTCTTCGACGATGCCGGGCCTGGTCGTGTGCGCATGTACCAGCACGCCCAGCTCAGCGACGGTGCCGATATCCTGGACGTCGGCGCCGGGTCCGGTTACGGCTGCGCCCTGCTGGCGCGCAGGCTCGGTGAGCAGCATGTGACCAGCATCGACATCGACCCCTACCTGACCGAGGCGGCGGTGAACCGGCTGGACCAGGCCGGGCTCCATCCCGCCATCGCCACCTGTGACGCGACCGGGCCGCTCCCGGGCAGCTACGACCGCATCGTGTCGATGGTGCCGGTCAGGCCGGTCCCCGCGAGCTGGCTGGCTGCGCTGCGACCCGGCGGCCGGCTGGTCACCGTCCTGGCCGGGACCACCCTGCTGGTCACCGCGGCCAAGACCGCCGACGGGGGAGCCCAGGGCCGGGTCGAGTGGGACCGGGCCGGGTTCATGGCTGCCCGCGCCGGGCCGGACTACCCGCCCGGGCTGGAGGAGTTCCTCACTGCCATCGAACATGCGGACGGCGACCAGATTCTTAACGGCCGGTACCCCGTGCTGCCCCTGGAGGAGTGCTGGGAGCTGCGGTCGATGCTGGAGATCACCGCTCCCGGCATCGCCTGCCGCTACCGCGAAGACCGCGACGGCACCCGCACCGCCTGGATGGCCCACGCCGACGGCTCCTGGGCACGCGCCACCGCCCGCGGCGCCGACCCGCCGCTGGTGCACCAGGCCGGCCCGCGCCGCCTGTGGGACATCCTCGACGAGGTCCGCGACTACTGGCTCAGCCACGGCGAGTTCCCGCTCTACGGCGCCCGGATAACCATCCCCCCACACGGCAGCGCAATCCACCTCCAACGCGGACGGTGGCAGGCGACCATCACGTGAGGGGTGCGCACGAGTGCCCCTCGGTCGGCCGACTGGCTGGCAATTCGGCAGTGACACCGGGAAATGCCCGCGTACTTGGCTGGAGCCACGCCTGATACGGGAGGAAAGTCATGTGGGATCAGATCGGGGTTCTGCATGCCTGCCACCGGGACGTACCTACGGAGATACAGCTGCTGAAGCTGACCGAGGAGGTCGGTGAGGCCGCGGAGGCATTCATCGGCATGCACGGCCTGAACGCACGCAAGGGCGTCTGCCGCAGCCGTGACGACGTACTCGACGAGCTCGCTGACGTGATCATCACCGCGGCGGTGGTGATGAGCAGTATCACCGGGGGCGACATCGACGAAGCCCAGAACCACCTCGTGGGCCGGCTCACGGTCGTGACACAACGCGCTCGGGCGCTGTCGCCACCGTGACCTGCCCGTCCACCACTACGCGCTCGAGATCGCCATGACGGCGGCGCGCTCGCCGGACACGACGAGCCAGTGCCGGGGTGTGTCTTACTCAAGTTCTAGAGCCGACGCGCCTGGCTGCTGGATAGCTGCGAATGTGTGCCCACGGGAGCTTGGGGCCAAGCAGGGCGTCTGCTGAGCAGGCCAACAGCGGGCACATGGCGGCAGGTGACCGACGGGCCTGATTGGTATCAGCGGCGATACCATGGCTGTATGGCGATGACTTTGCGCCTGACCGACGCCGAGGCCGAGGTGCTGCGCCGCCGCGCCGAGATGGAACGGCGTCCGATGCAGGAAGTGGTCCGCCAGGCGATCCGCGAGTACGTCGAAAGCCACAGCCGGGCTGAGCTGCTGGACCGGGTCCTGGATGAGGAACTGCCGCGCTACGCGGAGGCGCTGGAGCGGCTCGGGCAGTGATCTACCGCCACCGCCTTCGGGTCCGACGCCTACCCGGGCCTGGACGCCAAGGCCGCGGCCATCGCCTTCTACGGGGTCAACGGCCGCCGCCTCACCGCGACCAACGACGAGGCGTACGAACTCATCATGGGCGTCGCCGCAGGAAGACTCGATTCCGTGGACAACGCCCCCATCTTGGCTGTGATCTTGAGAGCTTGATGGCGTAGAAGTTCTAGCGATATGTCGCTGGTCACAGTGTGCCGATGACGAACGATTCTCGCGCGGTCTCGACGGCTTCCCGGCTGATGACACATGTCGCGGGGGTCGTAGCGGATGACGACGTTCTCGCCGATGTAGGCAGCGAGCACGAACTGACGCGGGGAGTCCTGGCCAGGCGCGGCAGGCAACCTGTCAGATGGTGATGACGACCTTGCCGCGGGCGCGGCCTTCCTGGACGTGCCGGATCGCCGCCGGGGTCTGGCTGAGCGGGTAGGTCCGGTCGATGGCGGGTGCGATCTTGCCGGACTCGATGAGATCCCGCAGGACCCTCAGGTCCCCGGAGTTCTCCGACGCGATGAACGTGCTCAGCTTCTGGCTCACCAGCGGGAAGAGCAGGTGCGCCCGGAGCGGGCGGTCCATGCCGCCGAGCCACCGCCCGCCGGTCTCGCCTCCGACCATGACGAGCCTGCCGCGAGGGGTGAGGGCCCGGCGGAGATGTGACAGCCGGCTGTTGCCGCCGATGTCGAGGATCGCGTCGTAGCGGTGCTGCCCGCTAGCGAAGTCCTCGCGGGTGTAGTCGACAATGTTGTCGGCGCCGATGGCCCGGACCAGGTCCGCCTTGGCCGTGCTGCATACGCCGGTGACCTCGGCGCCGGAGGCCTTGGCGATCTGCACGGCGAACGTGCCGACGCCTCCCGATGCGCCGATGATCAGTACCTTCTGCCCGGCCTGCACCCGTGCCTGGTCCCGCACGGCCTGCAGGGCGGTGAGCGCGGAGACGGGGACGGCCGCCGCCTGCTCGAAGGACAGGTTCGCGGGCTTGGGTGCGAGCCTGCTCGCCCGGGCGCGGGCGTACGGGGCGAAGGAGCCGTCGCAGGTGCCGTAGACCTCATCGCCCGGCCCGAACCCGGTCACCTGCTTGCCGGCGGAGTCGACCGTCCCCGCCAGGCTGCGGCCCGGGTTGGGGGCCTTGGGCGCGCGGAGCCCGAAACCAGCCAGCCGCATGGGATAGGGCAGGCCGGCCATCAGGTGCCAGGTGCCCCGGTCCACGCTGGCGGCACGCACCCGCACCAGGATCTCGTCGTCTGCGATCGCGGGCCTGGCGACCTCGGCAAGCCGGAGTACCTTCTCGGGGGCGGTGCCGTATTCGTGCTGGACGATCGCCGTCATCGTTTCCACAGCGTCAGCCCCGGGCGTCACCGCGGTCATCGCGCTGCGCCCGTCGGCTCGGCACGGAGGACTGGCTGGCTCACTGTGATGCGTCGGCCCCAGATCACGAGCCACAGCGCCAGCAGGAACTCGCCGATGAACGTGACCGTGGAGACCTGGGTCCAGGAGCCGCCGGAAACGAACTGGCCGATGCTGTCGTAGATGTAGCCCAGGCCTGCGATCCCGATGAGGACGCCCAGGAGCCTGGGCACGTAGCCCGATCGCCAGGCCAGCCACGCGATCACGAGCAGGTAAAGACCGAACAGGATGAGCCCGGCGTGCCAGATGTCAGTGAACCGGTTGATGTCAGACAGCGCCTCGGTGTGCACCCGGGCCGCACCGGACGCCGGCAGGGATGTGCCGCCGAGCAGGCGAGCAGCTCCGGCGAGCTGGAAGACGGCCACCGCGAAGATCCCCGCGTACACAATGCGCATCCCAGCTGCGACCGCTGAGATGCCCTTGCTCACCGGGCGGAAGACCCAGTACAGCGCCAGGGCGGCCACGACGTCAAGCGCGATGACCAGGAACAGGCTGGCGATGCCGGACCGGAACAATCCCTGGTGCGCCAGGATGTCCTGGGCTGTCCGGGCGGCATTCCCGCGCGTGATGAGCCCGTGGATCGCGACGTTGTAGCCGAAGCCTGCCAGGGCAGACATGAGCAGCAGCGCCACTCCGGCGATGAGGCTGGCCTTCCGTACCGGCCGGCTCGCATCCCGGGCGTGCTGCCGGACAGCCGGTTCCGCAGCGTGGTTCGTCATCGGGGGTCCCCTTTCCGGGGGTGGCGTGCGGCGGAGCCAGGAGACGGCCGGGCCGGCACGGCATACGATGTATGCTTACGATGTAAGCTACGCGTACACTGTAAGTACGTCAACCTGTTTGTCACGACGACGCCGCTGCTGTAGCGCAGAACAGGAGTCCCCGAGTGCCCGCAACGCCCGGTGCCGTACCAGCGCCCCGCATCCCCCTGAGCCGCGACCGGGTCCTGCGCGCCGCGGCCGCCTTCGCCGACGAGAACGGAATCGAGACGCTCTCGATGCGCAAGCTCGGCGAGGCGGTGGGGGTAGAGGCGATGTCGCTGTACAACCACATCTCCAGCAAGGAGGATCTTCTCGACGGCATGATCGACCTGGTGTTCGGCGAGATCGAGCTGCCGTCCGCGGAGGAAGGCTGGAAGACGGCTATGCGTCAGCGGGCGATCTCGATCCGGACTGTCCTGGCGCGGCATCGCTGGGCGATCGGCCTGATGGAGTCGCGGACGTCCCCCGGCCCCGCGACGCTGCGGCACCACGACGCCGTCCTCGGGTGCCTCCGGGAGGCCGGCTTCTCACTCGAGCTGGCCGCGCACGCCTACTCGGCCCTCGACAGCTACATCTACGGGTTCGCGCTGCAGGAGCGGGGGCTGCCGTTCGACACCCCACAGGAGAGCGCGGCGCTCGCACAGGTCATGCTGGCGCACTTCCCCGCTGACGAGTACCCCCACCTCGCCGAGTTCACGTTCGGGCACGTGCTGCAGCCCGGCTACGACTTTGGCAGCGAGTACGAGTTCGGCCTCGGCCTGATCCTCGACGGCCTCGAAAGAGACCACCGCACTGCTCAGTCACGCAACCGAACCGCCGGCCGCGCTCGATAACATCCCGCCGCCTGATGAACGGTTTGCTGCTGACATCGCCGGGGCGGTCGCCCTGCTTACCAGCGAGGGGGCCGATCCGTGGGCAGGCGCCTGATCCTGGACACGAACGTGCTCATCGCCTACGAGCGCGGGACGATCGAGCGGGCCGCTCTGGATGCCGACGAGCTGGCTATCGCGGCGGTGTCCGTCGCTGAATACCGGGTGGGGATGGAGCTTGCTGACAGCGCGGAGCGCGCAGCCGATCGGGCCCGCGCCCTGGCCGTGATCACCTCAGCCGTCGAGGTGCTCGAGTACACCGAAGCGACCGGTGCCTGCCACGCGCGGCTGATCGCGCACGTCCGCCGGGCTGGAGTGCCCCGGGGGGCTCATGACCTGATCATCGCCGCGCACGCGCTGCAGACTGAGCGCATCGTGCTGACCTTCGGCGCCAAAGCCCGCTTCGCAGACCTGCCCGGAGTGAGCGCCACCGACGCGTGAGCCCACCGGAGGGCTCGTAACGAGATGCCGAGAATCTCTATCCCTGCGCAGACGAGGCCAGCAAAGGAAGCCTTCCTGAACTGGCAGTAGCGACTTGCCGCGGCGCGGGCTCACTGAAGTGATCTCAAACGATCTTCATGTGATGTAGCCGTGCTCGAAATGGGTCAGGACCAGGGCGGCGCGGACGATGTCTCCGATCTCGCCCGGGCTGGCGGTGACGTAATGGAGGGTGCGCCAGCGGCCCGTGAGCAGGGCGAACCCGCGCTCGCCCAGGCAGAGGAGCGACCGCTGGAGCGTGTTATAGGTGCGTGTATTGATATCGAGGTCCCGGCCATCTGGGCAGTGCCTGACGGGGATGCGGATGCCGATCCCGGCGCCTTCGTATCCGGGGTCGGCCAGGGCGGGCAGGCCAGAATTCGCTGGAGTCCGGGACAAATCCAGGCATAGGCTGCCGCCGTGGCCTGGATTGCACCCGACGTCGCGCGTTCGGAAGACTATCCGGCGCGCCGCAACGAACCCGAGCGGGAGATGCTCCGCGACTGGCTCGACTGGCACCGGGCCACTCTGCTGCGCAAATGCGCGAGGCTGGATGCCGCGCGGCTGGCCAAGCGCGCTGTGCCGCCGTCGAACCTCTCCCTGCTCGGCCTGGTCCGGCACATGAGCGACACCGAGCGCGGGTGGGTCAGGCAGACGTTCCGCGGTGAGCAGGTACCCGACCTGTACTACCGCTCCGATGCCCCGGACGCGGACTTCGAAGAAGCCGACCCGGCCGGCGCCGAGGAGGACTTCGAGCGCTACCGGGCCGAGTGCCGGGCCGTCGATGCCGCGCTCGAGGGCGCGAAGCTGGACGACACATTCACGTTCCGGGAGAAGACCACCTCGGTGCGGTGGATGTGGCAGCACCTCGTGGAGGAGTACGCGCGGCACAACGGGCACGCCGACCTGCTCCGCGAGGCCATCGACGGCTCGGCCGGCATGTGAGCCGGGCCAGGGTCAGAGGCCGCCCGGGTCAGGGGACCAGGCCCAGCTGAGGTCGGCCCGGCCGGAGCCGGCCCGGGTCAGGGGGTAGACACGCGGACGAGCCGGGCTGCCCGGGAACAGGCGTGGAGCCCCAGTAGAAGAGGTCTCGCCGAAGATCGACTTCTGCGGAAGGGTCCCACGTGATCGCCTATCGTGCCACGCTCGACGTCCCAGGGAACTGGCCCAGTTCGTCGCGGAGCTGCTGGCCGCCGGGCGGCCCCGCGGCGCCGGGGTCAGCTTGCTCGGCCTGCACGTCACGGTCACCGTCACCGGCCCTGCCGAGTTGGCCCGCGCTGCCATGAGCCTGATGCGGCCGGGCGGGCGGCGCGGCCCGGCGGTGTACGCGTCCTGGGAAGGCACGGTGCTGGACTTCATGGGTCCGCGGTCGGGCAAGAGCACCACGCAATCCATCCCGTTTGTGCTCTCCGCGCCGGGCCCGGTCATCGCACCTCGAACAAGTCCGACGTGTGGGCGGCCACCGCCGCGCTGCGGGAGCAGGCCACTGGCGGGCGGGTGTGGCTGTTCGACCCGCAGCACATCACCTACCAGCCCCAGATCTGGTGGTGGAACCTCCTCGACGGGCTGGCAACCGTTGAGGACGCGCACCGCCTCGCCGGGCACTTCGTCCTCACGGTCGCCGACGAGCACCGCCGCGACCTGTGGGGCCCCGCCGCCCAGGACCTGCTGTCCGCCCTGTTCCTCGCTGCCGCGTCCGCCGGGCTCACGCTGCATGAGGTGGCCGGGTGGATGAACGAGCCCGCCGTTCCCACCCCCGCCGATCTGCTCATGGACGCCGGGTTCACCGCCATGGCCGCATCCTTGCGCGGCGCGCAGAACGGGGCACCGGAGACCCGGGACGGGATCCACCAGACCGCCCGGACCGCCGCCAAGGCGATCTGCGCTGCGCCGTCGCCGCGCTGGCCGTTGCCTGCCCGCGCGATGGTGTTGTGCCAGCCGTTGGCGGTCGTCAAGAAGTGACGGTGAGCCGCTGGATCGCGCGTGTAGTCCAGCAGCATGTCGGGCCATCCCTGAGTCGGCACTGCGGTGAGGTAGAAGTGGGCCGCCTCCGTGCCTGGCTCCGGGTCAGCCGCGAGAGTATCGGCCATGGCGGCTTGCAGGCGCTGGTCGGCGCCGCCACGGCGGAGGATAAGGCGCTCGACCGCGTTGTCGGTCAGCTTCACCTTGCCGGTCTCGGACCGGCCGTAGCAGATCCCACGGACCATGTGGGGGGCGTCGGGTGACTCGGCTACCTCGATCGAAATCATCCCGTGGCCCGGATTGCCGGGATTGGTCAGCAGCGTCGGGGCGACGAGGAGGGGAGGGTCGATGAAGTCTCGGGCGACCTGGTCGACAGTCTGGTCCAGGTGGGCAGGAGCGCGGGTTCGGCATTCCGTCGTCGGCGGCGTTCGGGAAGATCGGTGAAGCCTGCGGCAGCCGAGGTGCACCGCTTCGCCAGGGAGCATGGCATCCCGGTCCGCCGGTTCGCCAAGGGAGAGAACAAGGAGGAGATCGCCCGCCCGCTGATCGAGGCTGCTGCGGCGGAGAGCGGCGGCGGGCAGGTGGTGCTGATCGGGATCGCGCAGGAGAAGGCGTCAGTGTGGCGGTCGTGGAAAGCCAAGGGCCAGCAGAACGCCGGCCACCCGCACATGGAGTGGGGGCGGCAGAGGGCATTCATCAACCACTTCTACTACTACCTACGCCCTGCGCGATGTTGGCGAACATGCCAACCAGCGTCTGTGTGACGCTGAAGCCGCCGACGCCATGCCCGCTCCCGACGTGGCCACCCTTAACCAGGTGACCCGGCCCACCGCCACCAGCGAGGGCTGGACGCCCCGGCCCTGCGGTTCGGGGACGCCCGGGTAATGGCCCTCATGGCCGCCATCACCCGGCTCTGCCATCTGATCACCGGCTTCATCAACCACACCCTCGTCCAGCTGATGCGCTCCCTATCCGGCGAGGACTACTCCAGCCGGCAGGCCACCTACGACTTGCGCCGGCTCCGCCGCAAACAGATCATCTGCCGGATTGGCTCGAAGGCACCCACCGCTACCAGCTCACCCCGCCCGGCCGCGCAGTCGCGGTCTTGTTCACCAAGACCTACGGGCGCGTCCTCGCTCCCGGCCTGGCCTCCCTGGACCTGCAACTACCCGGCGACCTGGCCAGACGCAGCCCCCTCGCACTCGAGTGGAAGGACCTCTCCAAAGAACTCGACCGATTCATCGACCACGGGCTGGCCGCCGCCTGAAGCTGAAACTTGATCTGACTGGAAACTGTGGCCTGGCCTGGCGAAGCTAGTCGGCTGGCATGACCGGAATCGTAGTGGCCGCCGCCGACAGGGATGGCGATCCTGTGGCGGTCACCCTGCATCGGCAGCGCGCACATCCTCTGCCCACGACCGCCCCCGCCCATTGGCCATCCTCAGCATCCGCACCCAAGGAGCCAACATGAGCCACAGCCCGAAGATCCAGAAGAAGAGGGGCTGTGCGTACGTCCCGCCTGTTCACTACTGTCCGAAGGCCTGACGATTTCCCAGCCGGAGGATCAACCAAGCTCGGGGGCGCCGTGCAGGCCGCGGCACCGCTCATCCTTTCCGAGGGTTACGGCTGCGGCGTGTTGTGCTCTTGGGCTGTCGCCGGGGGGGCTGCCCGCCTGCCCCGTCACGGCCGGAGCCGGGAGGCTGCTGCTCAGCCTCAGCGTCATCCGCGGGCGACTGCGCACCGTTGACCGCCTCGTCCCGCTCCCGCCGCACCGCAGCCAGCTGTTCCCGCGCGGCCCGCGCCTCCCGCTCAGCGTCAGCCTTCGCCTCCCGCGCCTCGGCCAACTGCCCTTCGGCCTTCCGGGCAGCGAAGCGCGCCTTCCACCTATCGGCCTCGGCCTGCTCGGCGCGGGCCCGAAGCTCCGCCCGGGCCTCTTCGGCCGCCGCGATCTGCGCCTCCAGCCCGGCCTGGTCCGGGCCCGCAGACTGGCGGGCCTGCGCCACCTGCTCGTCCGCCGCCTGGCGCACCCGGTCCAGCTCCGCCCGGGCCGACTCAGCCGCCTCCCGCGCCTCCCGCGCATCGGCCTCGGCCTGCTCGGCGTGGGCCCGAAGCTCCGCCCGGGCCTCTTCGGCCGCCGCGATCTGCGCCTCCAGCCCGGCCTGGTCCGGGCCCGCAGACTGGCGGGCCTGCGCCACCTGCTCCTCCG
Source organism: uncultured Actinomycetes bacterium (assembly GCA_963829725.1). Classification (GTDB taxonomy): domain Bacteria; phylum Actinomycetota; class Actinomycetes; order Streptosporangiales; family Streptosporangiaceae; genus RYN-230. The sequence continues at coordinate 411,177 of CAWHJW010000016.1, forward strand.
CCGCCCGGCGCACCCGGTCCAGCTCCGCCCGGGCCGACTCAGCCGCCTCCCGCGCCCGCGCCGCGTCCTGCCCGGCCTCGCCGGGCCCGGGACTCGGCCCCGGCCGCCCGGGACTCCGCGCCCGCTACCGCCTCGTCCCGCTCCCGCCGCACCGCAGCCAGCTGCTCCCGCGCGGCCCGCGCCTCCTGCTCAGCGGCGGCCTGCGCCTCCCGCGCCTGCTGCGCCTCCTGCGCCTCCCGCGCCTCGGCCCGCTCGGCGCGGGCCTGAAGCCCCGCCCGGGCCTCCTCAGCTGCCGCGATCTGCTCGTCCGCCGCCCGGCGCGCCCGGTCCAGCTCCGCCCGGGCCGACTCAGCCGCCTCCCGCGCTTCCCGCGCTTCGGCCTCGGCCTGCTCGGCGTGGGCCCGAAGCTCCGCCCGGGCCTCTTCGGCCGCCGCGATCTGCGCCTCCAGCCCGGCCTGGTCCGGGCCCGCAGACTGGCGGGCCTGCGCCACCTGCTCCTCCGCCGCCCGGCGCACCCGGTCCAGCTCCGCCCGGGCCGACTCAGCCGCCTCCCGCGCCCGCGCCGCGTCCTGCCCGGCCTCGCCGGCCCGGGACTCGGCCCCGGCCGCCCGGGACTCCGCGCCCGCTACCGCCTCGTCCCGCTCCCGCCGCACCGCAGCCAGCTGCTCCCGCGCGGCCCGCGCCTCCTGCTCAGCGGCGGCCTGCGCCTCCCGCGCCTGCTGCGCCTCCTGCGCCTCCCGCGCCTCGGCCCGCTCGGCGCGGGCCTGAAGCCCCGCCCGGGCCTCCTCAGCTGCCGCGATCTGCTCGTCCGCCGCCCGGCGCGCCCGGTCCAGCTCCGCCCGGGCCGACTCAGCCGCCTCCCGCGCTTCCCGCGCTTCGGCCTCGGCCTGCTCGGCGTGGGCCCGAAGCTCCGCCCGGGCCTCTTCGGCCGCCGCGATCTGCGCCTCCAGCCCGGCCTGGTCCGGGCCCGCAGACTGGCGGGCCTGCGCCACCTGCTCCTCCGCCGCCCGGCGCACCCGGTCCAGCTCCGCCCGGGCCGACTCAGCCGCCTCCCGCGCCCGCGCCGCGTCCTGCCCGGCCTCGCCGGCCCGGGACTCGGCCCCGGCCGCCCGGGACTCCGCGCCCGCTACCGCCTCGTCCCGCTCCCGCCGCACCGCAGCCAGCTGCTCCCGCGCGGCCCGCGCCTCCTGCTCAGCGGCGGCCTGCGCCTCCCGCGCCTGCTGCGCCTCCTGCGCCTCCCGCGCCTCGGCCCGCTCGGCGCGGGCCTGAAGCCCCGCCCGGGCCTCCTCAGCTGCCGCGATCTGCTCGTCCGCCGCCCGGCGCGCCCGGTCCAGCTCCACCTCAGCCGACTCGGCCCCGGCCGCGCGGGACTCCGCGCCCGCTACCGCCTCGTCCCGCTCCCGCCGCACCGCAGCCAGCTGCTCCCGCGCGGCCCGCGCCTCCTGCTCAGCGGCGGCCTGCGCCTCCCGCGTGCCTCGGCCTCGGCCCGCTCGGCGCGGGCCTGAAGCCCCGCCCGGGCCTCCTCAGCTGCCGCGATCTGCTCGTCCGCCGCCCGGCGCGCCCGGTCCAGCTCCACCTCAGCCGACTCGGCCCCGGCCGCGCGGGACTCCGCGCCCGCTACCGCCTCGTCCCGCTCCCGCCGCACCGCAGCCAGCTGCTCCCGCGCGGCCCGCGCCTCCTGCTCAGCGGCGGCCTGCGCCTCCCGCGCCTCTCCCTCCTGCGCCTCCCGCGCCTCGGCCCGCTCGGCGCGGGCCTGAAGCCCCGCCCGGGCCTCCTCAGCTGCCGCGATCTGCTCGTCCGCCGCCCGGCGCGCCCGGTCCAGCTCCACCTCAGCCGACTCGGCCCCGGCCGCGCGGGACTCCGCGCCCGCTACCGCCTCGTCCCGCTCCCGCCGCACCGCAGCCAGCTGCTCCCGCGCGGCCCGCGCCTCCTGCTCAGCGGCGGCCTGCGCCTCCCGCGCCTGCTGCGCCTCCTGCGCCTCCCGCGCCTCGGCCCGCTCGGCGCGGGCCTGAAGCCCCGCCCGGGCCTCCTCAGCTGCCGCGATCTGCTCGTCCGCCGCCCGGCGCGCCCGGTCCAGCTCCACCCGAGCCGACTCAGCCGCCTCCCGCGCATCGGCCTCGGCCTGCTCGAGGGCGCGGGCCTGAAGCCCCGCCCGGGCCTCCTCAGCTGCCGCGATCTGCTCGTCCGCCGCCCGGCGCACCCGGTCCAGCTCCGCCCCAGCCGACTCAGCCGCCTCCCGCGCATCGGCCTCGGCCTGCCCGGCCTCGCCGGCCCGGGACTCGGCCCCGGCCGCCCGGGACTCCGCGCCCGCTACCGCCTCGTCCCGCTCCCGCCGCACCGCAGCCAGCTGCTCCCGCGCGGCCCGCGCCTCCTGCTCAGCGGCGGCCTGCGCCTCCCGCGCCCCGGCCAGCCGCGCCTCAGCCTCGGCTGCCGCAGCACGCGCCTCCCGCGCATCAGCCTCGGCCCGCTGGCGGCGCCTCCAGAACGCGGACCCCGGCCGTCCTGGGTCCCCCGGACCGGCTGGCCCGCCACCTTGCTGGGCCGACACCTAACGCCACCTCAAGCCGGGCAGCACGAGATCCGGTTCCGCCGTCGCCGACCCCGGCAACCCGCAGTACCCCCGCTCTGGCATCCCGGCCTCCCCCCGATGCAGCTCATTCTGACCGCGCCGATAGGCGCATCTGCGGACTCCCTCACCGGCCTTAACCATGAGCAGGCTCAACATCCATTCCGCTTTCCCGGGCAGCGGGATCGACCCGCTCCGGACAGTAGCAAACCCAGCACACCGCGGGGAACTGCGGCACCTGCTTGACCGCTGCGCCGACCCGCAGCAATGCCAGCGAATTGCACGCCGCCGCCACGACATTCGCCCGTCTACCGCCCTTCTGACGGCCCATGACTGCGGGAACCCCAGTGAGGGCCTACCCCGCCACTCAGGTGATCGAACAGTCCGCCGTCCCACACCAGCGCGGCGGCGCCTCTCCGTAAGTGCTGCCATCGATCGTGGACCACCGGGGGCGAGCCGCGGATAACAAGGCGGTATGTCGGCCTCCCTTTCGTGATTGAGCGCTACGGCATGTGCTTTGATCAGGCAATACGTACCTGGCGAGAAACTCACAACACAGAGCAGCGCTCACTTTGCACGCTCGGCTGGGTCTGCAAGCTCAGCGTCCGTGCCGAAGTGCACGGTAGCCGCGTGCGGGTGGAAGTCTCCGACCAGGGTGCCCCTGGGAACGGTCCGCGAAGGACGACGAGCAGAATGGGCGCGGCCTGCTGGTCGTGGCCCAGCTGGCCTGCAACTTCGGGCGCACCGGGGACGACCAGGCGGGGTGGACGGTCTGGTTCGAGTGCGGGTGACCACCGGCCAGGACAGCGCCAGCCCGCAGCCCGCAGCCATCACCCGCCCGGCCCGGCCGCAGCCCTTCATTCTCGACGGCCCGCGACTGCGCCAGCTGCGCCGGCAGCGCGGCCTGTCACAGGAAGAGTTGGCCGACCTGGCCGGGGTAAGCGTGACTACCGTCGTCCGGCTGGAACGGCACGCCCGCGCGTCTTGCCGTGGCCGCACCCTCGGCCGACTCGCCCGGGCGCTCGGCGAGCACCCAGCCACCACCACTCTTCGCGCCGGGGAGAGCTGTGCCGCCATGCTGCCTGCTAGGGGACCATTGTCCGGGCCCGGGTGTAACTTCGTCCGCATGTCCGTCGAGCTGGCCCAGGACGAGGATCCGAATGACCCCGAGGTCATTCTCCGGGACCTGCCCGAGCGGGAACGCGCCGAGTTCCTCCGCCAGTACCACGAGGCTGTAGACGCCGCGCATGATCTGGCTGGCTGCCGGCGGCTGCAGCGGCTCCTGCACGCAGGGCGGCTGACGGTCATCGCGACCAGCCGAGCCGGATACTACGAAGAGCTTGAAGCGGTGGGCGGTGGCACCGCCCGGTCGAGGCCAGCAGAGGAAGTCATCCCGGGCTGGCAGGAGCGGCTGGCAGTGGCGCGGGCTCCGATGCGGTGAAAGTACAGTACCTGGCCTAGTCATGGGAGCGGGTCCGCCTGGCGTTCATGGTCTAGCGGGAAGGAAGCAAAGCTTGTGGCGCGCTGGCTCAGGGCGAGCAGACGGTCAGGTACTTGATGGACCGTGGCCGGCTGGAGAGCCTCGAGGCCAGCGATTTCACCGCGCTGGCTGATGCCCAGATCCGCCGGGCGACGCTCCGGCTGAACGCCACGTCTGTCTCCGCCTTGGAGAAGGGCGACGTCGATGGTGCCTAAGCGGCTGCCTATGACGCTTACCGGATGGCCGCCGAGGCTCTTCTGGCCCGCCAAGGCCTCCGTGCGACTGGCGGCGACGGCTCGCATATGGCCGTCGAAGATGCTGTATCTGCCCAGTTCACCGCCGAGATCCCGGCCTTCGCCAAGCCGATCTTCGAGCGACTCCGGCGGACACGGCACACGGCGCAGTACGAGCGCGGGACGATCGAGCGGGCCGCTCTGGATGCCGACGAGCTGGCTATCGCGGCGGTGTCCGTCGCTGAATACCGGGTGGGGATCGAGCTTGCTGACAGCGCGGAGCGCGCAGCCGATCGGGCCCGCGCCCTGGCCGTGATCACCTCAGCCGTCGAGGTGCTCGAGTACACCGAAGCGACCGGTGCCTGCCACGCGCGGCTGATCGCGCACGTCCGCCGGGCTGGAGTGCCCCGGGGGGCGCATGACCTGATCATCGCCGCGCACGCGCTGCAGACTGAGCGCATCGTGCTGACCTTCGGCGCCAAAGCCCGCTTCGCAGACCTGCCCGGAGTGAGCGCCACCGACGCGTGAGCCCACCGGAGGGCTCGTAACGAGATGCCGAGATACGCACGGTCCGTACCGGCACACTCGGCGCCGGGGCCTGCAAAACGAATTCGACCGGGCGCGCCTGCCACGTTAACCAGCCGTCACGGTGCTGGTCACACCGTCCGCGACCGTACGCCAGAGCCGCTGCACGACTCCTTTTCCTGCTTAATGTGGGACTGGGTTGTGTGATTGGCGGTAGCTGATCTTGCAGACGTTGGTCCCGCTGCGGTCTTTGTGATCTTTACGGCTGGGGCCGGATAGCCGTTGAAGGCGCTGCGGCCCGAATAGCAGGTCGTGTAGGCGCCGGCGTTGCCGATCAGCACCCGGTCACCGGCGCGGGGCGCGGGCAGCCGCACGTGGTCCAGGATAGTGTCCTGGCTGTCGCAGCTGGGGCCGGTCAGCGTGCAGGGGACGAGCGCGCGGTTGGCTGCGGCGGGGATGGTGACGGGGAAGGCCAGCTGGCGGCCGGATTCCAGCGCTTCGATCAGGCCGTGGAACGCGCCTGTGTCCAGGCTGACCCGCAGTGTGCCGCCGCGCCATGCGGTGCCGATCACGGAGGCGACCATGGTCCCGGCCGGGGCGGCGATCGCCCGCCCGGGTTCGCAGGCCACGGTGACCGGGTAGGGCAGCCGGGCGGCCGCGTGGCTGATCACGGCGGCGTAGTCGGCCAGCGGGGGCGGGTCGGTGTCGTAGCGGACCGGGAACCCGCCGCCCACATCGAGCATGGCGAGCCTGATCCCGTCAGCGGCCAGGGTGGCCATGATCTGCGCGCACTGGCCTATGGGGCCGTCCCACGCCGTGGGGTCCATGGTCTGGGACCCGACGTGGAACGCCAGCCCGTACGGGTTGAGGCCTAGTGATCTGGCCAGCCGGGCCAGCCCGGGCGCCTGCCCCGGCGGGATGCCGAACTTGCCCTGGTCACCGACCGTGCCCCCAGCGCCGGTGTGGATGCGCAGCAGCACCGCGGACCCGGGAGCGTGCCGCGCGACCTTGTGCAGCTCGGTGTCGCTGTCGGCGGCGAACCGCCACACCCCCGCCTTCCACGCGCGGGCGATGTCGCTGGCGGGTTTGACCGGGTGGGTGAACAGCACGGCCGATGGGTCGGCGCCGACCCGGATGACCGCCCGGACCTCCGCCCAGGAGGCGGCCTCGAACCGGCACCCGGCCGCCTGCAGGCACGCCAGCAACCGCGGATGGGGGTTGGCCTTGACCGCGTAGTGCACCGCCACCGCCGGGAACGCGGCGGCCAGCTCCCGGAAGCTGTCTGCGGCCCGTGTGACATCGAGCAGCAGGTACGGGGTGGCCGGCCGGTTGACGGCGAGCGACCGGGCCACCCCCCGCCGAGCCGAGGCTTCCATGCCGTACCAGATCACGTCGGCGGCGGCCTTGCCGACCGCGAACCCGAGCCACACCCCGCCAGGCAGCGGCCGGGCCAGCCACGCGGCGCCGGCCAGGCACCCAGGACGGACCAGGAACCCGTCCAGGGCTTCCGCGGCCGCGCACGAGGCCAGCTGCTGTGTCACCGCGTGCCAAGTCCCGGCGGCCAGCTTGCGCCACCCAGCCAGGTGGGCCGTGGCCCGATAGGCCACGGCCGCCGTCTTCACCCCGACGCACCCGTAGAACCCGGCGGCCTCGCAAAGCGTGGCCAGCCCGGCGGCGGCCAGCAGCGACCCGGCGGCCAGGTATCCCGTGGCGAAACCGGCGATGGCCGCGAGGGTGCCACACACCTCGGCCAGCCCGAACCGGGCCCGCCACGCCTGCCACCGCCGGGCCCTGGCCGGAGCCTGGCCCGGATCAGCGGTCCGCGAATCAGCGGCCCTCGCCAAATCTCCGGCCGGGAACGCCGGCCTGGTCCCTTTGTTCCTGGCTGTGAGCGCCGCAGCCGTGACCTGCCGCATGCTCATGCTGATCCCCCCGGCATTTCTGAGCTTTTATCCCCTATACAGGTGCAGTACTGCGCCTTGAACGGTCAGAGGTGGCGGCGGGCTGCCTGATACAGCGCTCGCGGCCGGCCGCTCTGGCCGGTGAGCATTCGATGGGCCCGTTGAAAGGCGGCCGCGAGGGCGCTTGATCTTGGCGCTTTTAGTGGCCCGTTGGTGGAGTTTGAGGATGCACCTATATTCCACTCGGTCGGGCAGCCCGCACCGTGGGCGCCGCCGTTGTCCATAGTATGCCCTCAACCGGTGGAAGCAATTAGGCTGACGTTATTTCCGGCATTATCAGCAAGAAGAGATTTTCCAACACCTCTGCTGGCGTCCTGAATCCGAGCATAGCACGGGCCGGTCATTTATCTCGCCGACCTGAAGGTAATGGATGTAACCATTAATCTCGCGAAATACACCGGCATATCACCCTCATCACAGATGAGGGTGAAGCGGTCGGTGGCGCGTTCGCCAGCGACGCGGCAACCGGCTTGATGCCGGTTGCGCACCGCGTCGCGGGTGTGCGATCATTCCCGTGTTCGTGATCCATCGGCAGGAGGTGAGACCCATGTACGCAGTATCGGTAAGGGTGCTCCCCTGCAGGGCACGATCGCGCGACTGAGGTAGTCGCCACCGGGGAGCGCCCGACAGGCAATCCGCGAAAGGCGACTCCCATGAACACAACACCTTCTTCGACTCCGCGCATCAGCTCGACGACCACTTCCGATGGCATCGCGGTGACGCGGACGCCACGGCACGGGAATTGGCCGATGCCCGGCCAGCAGGTCGAGGCCACAAGACAGGCGGGCAGCTCAACCAAGCGAGCCTTGGTTCTCGCTGGCGGCGGAGCGGCAGGCAATGCGTGGGAGCTCGGTCTCATCGCTGGCCTGTCCGATGCCGGGGTTGATGTAACCGAGGCCGATCTCATCATCGGGACGTCGGCAGGATCGACGGTGGCTGCCCAGATCACCAGCGGGAGACGGCCGGCCGAACTGTATGCTGCCATCCTCGCCGAGGTGCCTCAGCCACAGGCTGGCGACGCCGGCTCGGACAGGGGACGCGCTCCGGATTTCTCGGGGCCGACCTACATGGAGTGGTCGAACGGAATCATCGGTTCTGCTGAGGATGCGTCCGACATGCGCCGCAGGATGGGCGCCGCGGCGCTCGAAATGGATGCTTCAGACGGCTCTAGCCAGACGCGCTGGCGCGACATCGTCGCGGCTCGGCTTCCCAGCCAGCACTGGCCGCAACAGCCTGTGCTTATCGCGGCTGTCGATGCGCATACCGGGGAACCGGTCGTGTTCGACCGCCACAGCGGAATCGATCTGGTGGACGCCGTCGCCGCCAGCACCAGCAACGGCTTCGGTCCCTTCCCTCCCTACCGCATCGGCGAGAACCGATACATCAACGGCGGCTATCGACGCAGTGAGAACGCCGACCTGGCGGCTGGATACGGGCGGGTGCTGGTGCTGTCACCGTTCAGTGGCAGGTCGCGGATGCCGCTGGAGTGGGGCATGGATCTCGCAACCCAAGTCGGCGAACTGCGCGCAGGGGGCAGCAGGGTCGAGACCGTCTTTCCGGATGGCGGCGCGGGTGACGTGTTCGACGCCAATGCGCCGGATCCGTCAACGCGTCTGCAGGCCGCGCGAGGAGGCTACGACCAAGGCCGAGCCCTCGCGGAGCTGCTCGCCGAGATCTGGCGGTGACCCCCGAACCAGTCGTCGGTACCAGCGGGAACTTCGCAACCTGCCCAATTACCCAGGGCAGCCTCATGCGCCTGCTCATCCGCGAAGGCCAGCCGGCCGCCACCGCGCAAGCAGTTCTCAACGGGGCCACCGGCGACGCGCGGCACGAATTCTGGCCCGACGATGCCGGGTACGCGGACGTTCCCATTCAGGGGATCAACAGACACCGTCAGGTCACCGGCGCTTACCTGGCCCAGCTCGCCGGGGCCCGCGGTTCCCGGCTCGTCCTGGTAAAGGTCCGGCTACCCATCGGCGATCTGCCCGAGGTGGTCTCGCGCATACGCAGAGACCGATGACCGCGGCTTCTCGACGTCGGCACTGGGCCGGATATGGCGGTGGGTGGCCGCGGCGCCGCCCAACTGGTCTGGCACTGCTCGGTCCGCGCCGCCCCCGGCGACCGGATGCTGTCGAGACGAATGGGCTCAGGTCGCCTGCGACATCATGCACCGCACCGGCCTCGCCCCCTACGGCCAGGACGACGACGCGGTCCGCTGGGTCGCCGTCCGCCACGCCGCCGACCACATCCACCTGGTCGCGATGATGGCCCGCCAGGACGGCACCCGCCCCCGCCTGTGGAACGACTATTTCCGGGTCGGCGAGGCCTGCCGGGCCGCGGAAGACCGGTTCGGCCTGCGCCGCACCGCGCCCCGCGACCGCACCGCCGCCCCCCGTCCCACCCGCGCGGAGCACGAGAAGGCTCGCCGCCGCAACTGGGAAGAGCCACCCCGGGTCACCCTCCGCCGGGCCGTCAGCACCGCGGCCGCTACCGCCTCCAGCGAGCGCGAGTTCTTCGCCCGCCTCGACGCCGCCGGCCTCAGCGTCCGCAAGCGGTTCAGCACCCGCAACCCCGGCGAGGTCACCGGCTTCGCCGTCGCCCTCCCCGCCGACACCACCGGGGCCGGCGGCCCGGTCTGGTATAGCGGCGGGAAACTCGCCCCGGACCTGACCCTCCCCAAGCTCCGCCACCGCTGGGCCTACGCGCGCGCCTCCGCCCCCGGTACAACCTTTACTTCAGCAGAACGCAACGCCCTCTACGAGCACGCCGCCCGCACCGCCGCTCACGCCACGGAGCAGATCAAGAACTTCGCCGTCACCGACCCGGACGCCGCCGCCGACGCCGCCTGGGCCGCCGCCGACACCCTGCACGTCACCGCCAAGCTCCTGGGCAACCGGGTGATCCGCCAGGCTGCCGACGCCTACGACCGCGCGGGCCGCCTGCCTTCCGGGCGCATCCCCCGGCCATCCCCACTCGGCAACGACCTGCGCCACGCCGCCCGGCTCATGGCCCATGCCGCCTTCCCGGCCGGCGATCCCGTCCTGACCCAGCTCACGCTCCTGGCCCGGCTGGTCAGCCTCATCGAGACCATCGCCGACCTCCGCGAAGCCCAGCACCACGCCGCCCAAGCCGCTGCCGCCCGCCAGGCTGCGGAACGCCTCCATGCAGCACGAGCGGCATATGGCGCCCCCGCGCCAGCCCAGCGAACCAGAGCCAGGACCCGAGCAGACCGAGCGAGCCTGGACTTTCCCTTCCCGCCAACGGCCTGGCCACGCGAGGCGTATGGAGCTGCTCAGCCTGTCAGCCGTCCATCACCCCGCCCGCGCCCACCCCGCCCGCGAGGTCCCACCCGTTAGATAACGTCTGGCATCCTGTCGTCGCTGATGAGTATGATCCGAGTATGAGCGACCGGAAAGCGCGTCTCACTATCACCGTGGATTCCCAGCTCAGTGCCTATGCCGAGCATCTCGTCGAGTCCGAAAACTTCTCCGGCCAAAGCAAGGCCACCGTGAGGTAAACGAACAGCCCGACCGAGACGATCGTGGCCATGATATGAATCCGACTCCATTGCGAGCTCCTTACAGATGATCGAACAGGTACACCAAGGCCCCAGTCGCCAGGAAAAATCCCAAGCCAAGCGTCATGAACCAAACGTCCATATCCGGAAAACTCCCTCTGCAATCAATGCTTTTCTGCGTCAAAACAGGCCGCAGCCGCCCCTCTTGAATTTAGAACAGTTGCCGTATCAAAACGGCGTTAAATTCGTTTCCCGCGCATTAAAAATTCATTAAAACGCAGTTCTGGCCCCGGCTGACGCTATGTCGAAGCACTGCATCAAACGAAACCGAGCCGCCGAATACTGCCATGTCAATTCTGGCAACCCATTTGCAACACGCGTACCGCATGGTCGGAATTCATTTGACAGGCCCCAAGGTCTCCAAAGCTCGTAAGTTTCGCCAAAGACGAAGGTGAGGATTGCCAGTTCATCGCATCTGGTGCGATTGAATCTGTGCTTTGCCTCGACGCTCGCACAGCGCACCGCACGTCGAATTGAGCCATTCCGCACACTTCATAGCTGCAGTTCTTTGATCGAGCGGCTTGCGGCGCCGCTAGCCGGGTTCTGGCGGAACTCGCCGAGTAGCGGGCCACAAGCTGCATCGATCCTTGGCTCGTTGATTCGCTATTCCGTGTTAGGGTTGCGTTAGCGAGCGAAGTGAATGTGGGAAACGACATCCAAGCGAAATACGCGAGCAATAGTACGATCCCGACAATCGGATAGGCTTCGATCAACGCCTGCCGCCAAGCGGCACGACGCCGATTTGGCGACTCTGAGTCGTCCTTTTTACAGGACGAGCGTTTCTGGTTTCAGTGATGCGGCCACGGCGCACTGCGTGGCCGTTGCCAGCCACATGCGGCGAAATCATTGCCATTCGCACGATATTCATTGCTGTCCTCCTGCCGTCGACAGCCAATCTTTGTATCGACATTCGACGGCTCACTTTGTTCGATTGCGCGTTCGCCTTTTCCCGCGACGCTGAGTCAATCCTACCGCCAGCAACGTCAAAAGTGCGTTAACTCCGGAGTGCGCCAAGTAAAAAATGCATTAAGACTATGTCGATTCGTCGCGCAGGCCGGAACATTCGGTGGCTAACCAAGTCCGTTGGCTGCGATTCCGTTCGCCCGTGATCTCACGGCGACTGCCAGGCTCGTGCGAAAGCCGGGTCGCAGCACTTCTTCTGTTCGGAGCAGAAATCGCGTCCGCTGATGATGAGGGGCAAGCTATACGCCAGAGAGTCTCCAGACTCCCCGATCGTATTCTCGTATGGCGCGATCGCTTGAAAAACGGCCCATCCGGGCAGTCGTCAGGACGGCCTTGCGCAGTCCAGGCATCCAGGGTCTCGATACTCGACGGAGACTCGATCCTGGCATGCCAGGTACGAGGCGAAGTCGGCGAAGAGAAAATAGGGGTCTCCATGGGAGAGCAGGGAATCGAGCAGCGGTTTGAAGAGATCCGGCTTGCTCGCGAGCAAATGGACCGCTCCGGATCAAATCGACGGCCCGCTGCAATTCCGGCTTGGCCCTCAATAGTAGTCGCAGGGATTGTAGCCCTTCTGCCGCAAATCCTCGATCTGGGCGACCGTATGGCCGAAGCGGAAGAACTGGTCATGCCCGACAGCCTCTCGGATTTCCGCCGAGGCGCCGTCGAGCGTGCCGATGGTCAGGGCGCCGTTCAGGGCGAATTTCATGTTGCTGGTCCCGGAAGCTTCCGTCCCGGCCGTCGAAATCTGTTCGGCGAGGTCGGCGGCCGGGATGATCTGCTCGGCCAGCGACACGCAATAGTTTCTTCAAGAAGAAGACCTTGAGCCGTTCGCCTACCTCCCGGTCGCGATTGACAACGTCGGCCACGGCGTGGATCAGCTTGATGAGCAGCTTTGCCGCAAAGTAGCCGGGTGCGGCCTTGCCCGCGAAGATCACCGTGCGCGGCGTGAAGTCCCGTGCGGCCGATCCTTGATGCGATTGTAGAGCGAGACGACATGCAAGACATTCAAGAGCTGCCGCTTGTACTCGTGAATCCGCTTCGCCTGAATATCGAAGAGCGAATCCGGATCCGCTTTCCGCTGCAGACGTGTCGCGAGATGAGCTTGGCAAGCCGCTCCTTGTTGGATCGCTTGACTCCGGAAACTCGGCCTGGAAAGCCGCATCCGCCGCCAATTCTTCCAGCGCTTGAGCTGGCCGAGATCGGTGATCCAGGCCTCGCCGATCGGCGGCGCTGATCAGGTCGGCCAGCCGAGGATTGGCCTTCAGCAGCCAGCGCCGTTGCGTGATGCCATTGGTCTTGTTGTTGAATCGTTCCGGCCAGAGCTCGTAAAAATCGGGCACGAGCGACTTCTTCACCAACTCGGTATGGAGCGCGGAAACGCCGTTGATCGAATGGCTGCCGACGATCGCCAGATGCGTCATGCGCACTTGTTTGGGCGAGGACTCCTCGATCAGCGACATGCGCCTGAGACCGTTCGGCGTCGTCGGGATAGGCCGCCGAGACGTCGTCGAGAAAGCGGCGGTTGATTTCATAGATGATCTGCAGGTGTCGCGGCAGCACCGCCTCCAGCAACGGCACCGGCCACTTCTCCAGCGATTCCGGGGCCAGCGTGTGATTCGTGAAGCCGAAGCACGCCTGCGTGATCTCCCATGCTTCCTCCCAGGCAAGGTTTTTTTCATCGACGAGAAGCCGCATCAGCTCAGGCACCGCCAGGGCAGGATGAGTGTCGTTCAGTTGGATTGCGACCTTGTCGGGAAATCGCAGCGAATGAGTCGTGATTGCTGCTCGTACCGCCGAACGATGTCGCGGATGGCGCAGGCGACGAGGAAGTACTCCTGAATCAGCCGCAATTCTCTGCCGGCGATGACGCGCATCCGAAGGATAGAGCACCTTCGAGATCGTTTCGGAGGAGATTTTCTGCTCGACGGCTCTTGAAGTAGTCGCCGTCGTTGAAGATCTGCATGTCGAAGTCGCGGGACGAACGCGCCGCAAAGAGCCGCAGGCGATTGACGGTCCGCCCGCCGTAGCCCGGGATGAGCAGGTCGTGGGGGATGCCGACCAGGAGTTTCCAGTCGAGCCACATCGGGTTGTAAGCCCCGGTGCGATCGACGGCGTGCTCGATGCGGCCGTAGATCGGGACCAGGCAGGCTTCATCGGGGCGGGCGATCTCCCAGGGGGTGCCGTGCGCGAGCCAGTTGTCGGGTTTCTCGCGTTGATAGCCGTTGTCGATTTCCTGCTTGAAGAGGCCATACTCGTAATGAATGCCGTAGCCGTAACCGGGCATGCCCAGCGTGGCGAGCGAGTCGAGAAAGCAGGCGGCCAGTCGGCCCGAGTCCGCCGTTGCCCAGGGCGGCGTCGTCTTCGCTCTCCTCGATCTCGGCCAGGATCGGCTCCCAGGTTTGCAGCGCCTGGGCGTACGGCTCGCGCATGCCGAGATTGATCAGGTTGTTCCCGAGAGATTGGCCGAGCAGGAACTCGATGGAGAGATAGGACAGCGTACTTGGGATCTCGCGGCGATAACGTTCCTCGGTTTCCAGCATCCGTTCCACCAGGCGGTCGCGAACCGACAACGCCACCGCCGTGAAGAGGTCTCGGTGGAAAGGTCGCGCCAGATCTTTTCCCAGCGAGTATTTGACATGGTGCCGGATCGATTCCTCGATGGCGAGCACCGAGTCGTGGGCAGCAGGTTTGGATTGCTCATCGTCAAGATTCCGGCGTCTTGGTCATGTTCGCTGCTTGCATTGCCGTTAGGCGTTGAAGGCGCGCACCGCTTCCTCTCGCGTGCCAAGATATCGAGCATGCGATGCATGCGCACCAGTTCGAACAACCGTCCGGACCTGTTTCGACATGCCGCACAGCTTCAAGTCGCCTCCTTTCTCGTTCAGTTTCCGCAGGCAGGAAAGAAAGGCGCCCAGTCCGGAACTGTCGATGAAGCGCAGCTGGTCAGATCGAGCACGACCTTCGCGTTCGGCCTCCAGCACCGGCGCCATGTCGCGCTTGAACTCCGCCGTATTGGCGGCATCGAGTTCCGCCACCGGCATGGCCACAACGGCCACGTCGCCGATCTTTTCAACAGTGATTTCCATGGTATTCTCCTCGCTTCTAGCAGCTTGCGGTTTTTCATGAACGCGATGCAGTTTCTTCCCCGTTCATCGCGATAGTAGCGCACGACATCGACGCTTTGGGTGATGAGGTAGACGCCGAAACCGGATTCTTGCGAGCCATCGAGGCGAGGCGGCGGGACCTTCGATGGGATCGAACGGATCTCCCAGATGATGCAGCCGAATCGCGACTTGTCGGGGAAGACTTCCGCTTCCAGTGAATCTGCTGGTCGGTTCGTCCGTGATAGGCATGTTTCATGATATTGGTGCAGGCCTCGGTGACCGCCAGCTCGAGCTTCGCCGATGCTCTCTTCGTCGAGCGTCGCACCGGGAAGATCGCGGCAGAAGGCGCGGACAAAAGCGCCGTGCACGGCCAAGCTCCTCGAGATCGCTGCGAATCTCCAGCTCTCGATGCACCAGCGGAGACTGCTCTTCCACCATCCCGATGACCACGCAGGTCAAATCATCGGTCGGCTGACTCCGATCCGGAAAAGGCGACAGCGGCTCGGCGAATGGCCTTGATCAGATCTTCGGGCTCCAGCCGGCTGTTGCTCTGAACGCACTGCATCAGACGATCTTCGCCGAACAGTTCGCCGGCCGGATTGCGCGTCTCCGTGACGCCGTCGGAGTAGAGCAGGAAGAGGTCGCCCGGTTCGAAGGAGACGGCTGACCTGGTCGTAGATCTCTCCCTCGCGGAACCCAAGGGCCAGGTTGTCTGCCGTGCAGAACTTCGCAGTGGCCCGTCGGCGGCTTGCCAGTGAATCAGGCCCGTGTGTCCGCAATCGACAAAGTCGAGTGGCATCGCTTGCGATCGAACCGAACGTAACAGAGCGTGACAAAGCTCTCCAGATCGATCAGATGCTGCGCCATGACGGCATGGGCCAGCGTGACGATTTCCTTGGGCTCGGGGAGCTGCCGTCGCCGGGCGTCCCATCAGGTGGGACAGGGCCTTCGAGAAAGTGGCTCTTCGTGGCCGCGGCCAGGAGCGCCGCCGGAATGCCCTTGCCCATCACATCCGCGACGATCAAGTCCAGACTGCCGTCCTCGTGCTTGTAGAAATAGTAGAAATCGCCGTCGATCTGCTGTGAGGGGACGCTGAGCGCGGCCACGCGAAGCCCGGCGACGTCCATGGGCAGAGGATCGAAGCAGGAGCGTTTGCTGGATCTCGGAGCCGATCTTGACCTCGTGTTCGTGTGCCGCCTGGAGTTCCACCGCCTTCTTCGCTCGGCCTTGGTGCGCAAGCTGACCACGCCAAACGCCAGGTCGCCGGCCAATTCGGTCAAGCAGCGTCCACCTCGTCGTCGCCAAAGGCGTTCGGGCTCCGCGGCATAGATGGTCAAGGCCCCAAGCGTGTCGAGTTCGGCTCAGCAACGGGATCGCGATGCTAGAGGCATAACCGCGTTTCACGGCTTCCGCCGCGCCAGGGGGCGAACCTGGCGTCGGTGGCGATATTCTTCACCAGTGACGGCTGGCCGGTCCGGATGCAGGTTCCCGTCGGCCCGCGGCCGCGTTCGGTGTCCGCCCAGGTGACGTTCACCGTCTTCAGATAGCCTTCCTCGAACCCCGCTTGCGCCACCGGCCGGACCGTCTTGGCCTCATCCTGCTCCGCATAACCGACCCAGCAGAGGCGATAGCCTGCCTTTTCGACGACGATCTGACAGATCTGTTGAAGCAAGGCGTGTCTCATCCGTGGCCCGGATCAGGGCTTGATTGCAATTGCTGAGGGCTGCAGACGCGCGATTGCTGCGGCGCAGTTGTTCCTCGGCGCGCCTGCGCTCGAATCGCCGACCCCAGGACGTTGGCGACCGCCTGGAGGAAATGGACTTCGTCCTGCGTGAACGTCCGTCGGGACGCCGGTATGGGCTCCCAAGGACGCCATAGGGCCCTCGCTGGTGGAAATGATCACGCTCATCCCGCTCACGACCCCATGTTCATGGAGCAGCGGCGGGCCGCTGAACCGCTGTTCGGTGCGCAGGTCCTCGACGATGACCGGCTGATCGGAGAGCAACGTATATCCTGCCTGGGAATCCCTGCCGGCCCCCACGGTCGCTCGCCCAACAAGGCCTTCTTTCCAGCCGACGCCCGCTCGCAGAAGCAGCGATGTCGCCGTCCGGAAGCAGTTCGAGGACTTTGCAGAATTCAACGCCGAGCGTTTGCGCAACCAGCGCTACGGCTTCATCAAGCACCTGCGATGCCATTTGACTTTGGAGCGCCGCTGACCCAGATCGGCGACCGCTCCTTGCAGCAGTGCGAGGCGCCGAACGTTTTCCTCGGCGTGCTTGCGGTGGGTAACGTCGCGTGCAGCCGCAAAGACGCCAACGACGTTGCCCATCTCGTCGCGATAAACGGAGGCGTTGTACAAAACAGACGTCACCTGACCGTCTCGATGCCTTATTTCCAAGGGATAATCATCGGACCGCGCCTTCGCTAAAAACTCGCTGGTAGCCTGCTCGTGCACTATCCGGGTCGGTGAAGTAGTCGGCAAAGTCCTTGCCAACAAGCTCCGACCGCGAATACCCGGTAACGCCTTCTGTCGCCGCATTGACGTCGGTGATCTTGCCGTCGGGACCAATGGCCACCAGCGGATCCAGGCTGGTCTCGATCAACCGCCGGTTGTAAGCGGCGGCGCGGCGCAATGCCTGTTCGCTGCGTTTCTGATCTGTAATGTCGCGGCTGATGCTGGCCATGCCGATAATCGAGCCGTTCTTGTCGTAGACCGGAAAGAAGGTCAAAGCTACCTCAATCAACCGGCCGTCTTTCCTTCTGCGCAATCGTCTCGAGACGGTCGACGTGTTCTCCTCGCTTCACCTTCTCCACGACGGTCGATAATTCGCTCTCGTATTCTTGAGGAACCAAGATGGAATGAGGTCGCCCCAGTGCTTCGTTCGGCGGGATAGCCGAATATCTCCTCTGCCCCCTTATTCCAACTTGTGATGGCCCCGTCGAGGCTCCGCCCAATAATCGCGTCATCAGACGATTCTACGATGTCCGCCATTTGCCGCAGCGATTGCTCCATCCGTTCCCGTTCGCTGATTTCTTCGCGCAAACTTTGAGATCTTTGGACTAGCGCCGTCGTCCGTTCTTCAGCGGATTGCCGGTCCTCGCGCAGACGCTGGGTCATGTAGTTGAACGCTTCGGCCAACTGGCCGAGTGCATCGCGGGAAAGAAAGGGGACGACGAGGTCCAGATTGCCCGCACTGACCGCGCGGGCCGATTCCGTCACGGCCTGGATCGGCCTGATGATCGCACGAAGCGTGTACCACGCATTCGAGCCCGCGAGCACGATCGCGCCGGCCAAGCCGATGGCAAAACCGCTCAAAGAGCGCGCGATGCCGTTCGCTTGGCTTGGCGGCTCGCCTGCTCCATGTTCTCCTGATTGATCCGCGAGATCTGACCAGAAGCAGATTTTATTTTCGTGAACGTTTCCAGCAGACCCTGAGGACCAAAATAGTCTTGTTGTGCAAGGGATCCTTGTCCGCTCGGGCGTAGAATGCGGTCCCCAAGCGTTGATACTGGCTCGTCAGTTTGGTCAACTCATCAACCAGTTCCTGTTCGCCGGGGACGGTGATGTTTCCTTGTTCGAAGCGAAGCTTTTCGTGGTAGATCGTCCAGTTTCTTTGATATTGGGCTTGCGCTTTCGCCCCTTGGCCTTGAAGGGCGAATTGGAACGAGGAGTCAATTCTCTCTAAAGCCTCATTGAGGCGCCCCATGGCGATTATGGTGTCGTAGTTCTCCCGCAGAATGGCGTCGATCCGGCCGCCCAGGCGGAAGATCAATGCCAATCCGGCACTGCCCAGCGCGATCAACATCACTAACACGGGAACCAAGGTCAGAAGGATGCGGCCGCGGATGGTCAGATTCATATCGCTTTCCGACGTCGGACGCTATTTTGAGTCGAGTGCCCCAACACGGTTGCCTGTTGCGGAGGCGCCCACGCGTGCTCGCCTCATGGCGGGCGCCATAAGGGTATTTGGGCTTCTGCGAAGACAAGAACTGACCCTGATTGCGTCGTAGCGGCAACCAGCTGGTGACGCCCACTTAAGCAAGTCCGATGCCATGACAAGAGGGCGGACGGCCGGCAGAGAGCTGCCGCCCGATACGTATAGATATTCGTTGCGTGTGCGGATCGGCTCTGCCAGTGTGCTAAGCGGCACAGAGCCGGCTCCCGATCATTTCACGATCAGCAATTCCGCGTCGCCCTCTCGACGTAAAACATTCACGCCCACGTCGTGCTCGTGGCGGACCAGCAGGAGATCGAGAGGCGTCCCGGCCACTTCCAGGTTGTGAATCCGCAGTTCGCCCAGCGACCGGGAGCTGCGGCCGGATGAAGTACACGCGCCCTCGGGGGCGCTGATCTCCAGACCCAGGCAGGCCTGGAAGAGCAGGAACACGGAGGCGGCCGACCAGGCCTGGGGCGGCACAGGCCACGGGATAGGGGACCGGCCCTTCCCCGGCGGCCGGCGAGAAGCCGCAGAACAGCTCCGGCATCCGGTGCAGGTCGAAGTGCAGCCCGGCCTCGAACATGCCGTTCCAGATCTGCGACGGCAAGCTCTTCCAGTCCGTAGCGGGCAAGGCCCTGGGCGATCGAGCGGCATTGTCGTGCGGCCAGACCGAGCCGTTGTGATAGCACATCGGGTTGTAGCGCGCCTCGCCGGCGGCGACGGTCCGAACGCCCCAGCCGGAGAACGATTCGGGGCTGCAGCAGTGTCCGGGCCACGCGCCAGGCGCGCTCCGGGCTGGCGATGCCGGTGAACAGGCACTGGCCGGCGTTCGACGTCCGCACGCGGCAGGGCCGCTTGTCGCCGTCGAGGGCCAGGGCGTAGGTGGACAGATCCTCGCACCAGAACGCCTGCTCGAACGCTCTCCGCAGATGCCTCGGCTTGCCGTGTCAGCTCTGCCGCCCGCTCCGCCTGGCCCAGCACGGCGGCCAGCGCCGCGCCGGCCCGCCGCGCCGCATAGACGTAGCCCTGGACCTCGCACAGCGCGATCGGGCCTTCGGCCGGCGAGCCGTCGGCGTGAAAGATGGCGTCGTCCGAGTCCTTCCAGCCCTGGTGGAGCAGGCCGTCGGCCGATCTGGCGCTGGTACTCGACGAAGCCGTCGCCGTCGCGATCGCCGTAGCGCGTCGATCCAGCGCAGCGCGGCCTCGACGTTGGGCCAGAGCGATTCGATGAAGGCCCGGTCGCCGGTCCGCTCGTAGTAGGCGCCGGCCAGCAGGACGAACAGCGGCGTGGCATCGACGCTGCCGTAGTAGCGGCCGAAGGGCATTTCCTTCAGCGCGGCCATCTCGCCGTTGCGGGTCTCGTGCAGGATTTTGCCGGGCTCGGCGTCCTGTTCGGGGATGACCTCCGTGGCCTGGGTCGCGGCCAGGTAAGCCAGCACGCCGCGGGCCAGGCTGGGCCGCAGCCACAGGCACTCCAGCGCGGTGATGATCCCGTCGCGGCCGAACGGCGTATTGAACCAGGGCACGCCGGCATAGGGGTACGGCCCGGTGGGCAGTTCGGTGGTCATCATGTGCAGGTCGGACACGGCGCGATTGACCCAGGCATTGATCTGTCCGTTCGACGTGCGACAGGTGGCACGACCAGGCGTTGTATCGTTCCAGGTCGGCTTGGGCTTCGGTCCGCGCCTCGTCGAATGAGAGCGAGGCATGCGGACTGCGCGGTTGCTCGCATCGCAGCCGCACGATCCATTCGCAAGCGACGGCCTCCTGCTGCGGGCGCCAGCGACAGGTCGAAGCGGGCCGTCGAGGCGGTGAGCTGAGCACGGCCGCGGCGCGAACTGCAGCGCGTGCGGCGCACGACGCCGATCCAGCCCCCGGTAGCCGAGCGACGACGCTCGCTGCCGCTCACTTCGGCGCCAGGTCCTGTCCGCGCGCTTTGCGCTGCATGCCGCGAACCTCGAAGATGTCCGCGAAGTCGGCCGCGAAGTGCAGGACCAGCGAGGACTTCACGGGCTCCAGGCCGTGGTTCTTGACGCGCAGCTGCTGGTAGCAACAGGCGCCTGCCAGAGGAACTTCTTCAGCGCCAGATGCAGCGTGCCGAGCGGCAGCCACACCTGGCCGTCGCGCAGCAGGTCGGGATTGGTGAGCGCGACGGCCAGCTGGTCGTTCTCGTCGCGGACCGTCGAGCTCAGGAAGAACGGCCGACTGCCTTCCAAGTTCCAAGCAGCAGGCACGACAGATAGCGCGTGCCCTCGTGATACAGGCCCTCCTCGCCCAGGCCGCCGGGCTTGATGTCGCCGTAGTGGTCGAAGACGGCGAACGTGTCGCCGTGCTTGAGCACGCGGGTCCGTCGTCCATCAGGCTCGACGGCGCCAGGATGTGGACGAGATCGGGCTTCATCGCCCGAAATCGAATGCGTTGCAGCACCGTCCTTGACCTCGCCGTCACTGCATGCGGAGTAGGAATCAGTCATGACCATGAGTCCTTTCGTTCATTTCGGGCGGCGGGCGATCGGCGGCGTTCGCGAGGTAGGGCGTTTGCGGGACCGCCCCATCGGCCCGCTAAAACGCGTTCGCGGGACACATGGCCGTCTTGGGCCGCGGCTGGCCGGAGAGTGATGAGGAGATGCGGCGGGGCATTCACCATCGGCCCCGGCTCACACTGCGACCAGTCGCGAGTAGACCTCGAGGTAGTCCCGCGCCATGCGGACCGCGTCGAATCGCTCCTCGAACACCTCGCGGCACGCGCGGCTCAGAGCGGCAGACGCGCCGACGGCTCGCACCGCTTCTTCGACGCTGTCGACAATGAAGCCCGTGACGCCGTCCTGTGATGACTTCGGGCACCGAGCCATTGCGCCAGGCGATGACCGGCGTGCCGCAGGCCATCGCCTCGATCATCACCAGGCCGAACGGCTCCGGCCAGTCGATCGGGAAACAGCAGCGCCGAGGCATTGCCCAGGAACTCGTCCTTCTCCCGGCCGCCGACCTCGCCGATGAACTCGACCCACGGCTGCGATTCGCGCAGCAGCGGCTCGATGACCTGCGAAAATAGTCGCGCTCCTCCGGATAAATCTTGGCGGCGACCTTGAGCCTCATTCCGGCCCGACGCGCGATCGCGATGGCGCGGTCGAGTCGTTTTCGGGCGAGATCGCGGCCGAGAAACGCCAGGTACTCGCCCGGCCGCTGCCGGAAGGTGTGCAGATCGCCGCGGCAGGCCGTGGTAGACGGTCGCTTGCCAGTTGGCCTCGGGAGCGGCCGGCGCTGGTCGTCGGAGATCGAGACCAGCGGCACCTCGGCGTACTCCTCGAACAAGCGGCCTCAGGTCCGGCGACGTGCAACCGCCCGTGCAGCGTCGTGACGCTCGCGACAAGGGCGATCGCCGCAAGAGCGGGAAGTGCAGGTAGTCGCTGTGAAAGTGGATGACGTCGAAGCGGGAGACGTCCTCGAACACCAGCTCCATCAGCCGGACGTGGTGCGGCAGCGTCTCGCGGCAGTTCTCGTCGCGCCACAGAGCGCGCGGGCAGGCGGCACGAGTTTCGCCGTGGTCTGCGAGTCGCCGCTGGCGAACAGCGTGACCTCGTGCCCTTGCCGCACCAGCTCTTCGGTCAGGTAGGAGACGACTCGCTCCGTGCCGCCGTAGAGCTTGCGGCGGCACGCTTTCGTAAAGCGGAGCGACTTGTGCAATTCGCATATGAATGATCTCCTTGTGCTTGCATCGAACGATGAATCCGAGGCTCGTTGATGCCGTCTACTTGTTCTGGTTCTTGACGCGGATCTGCGGCAAGCCCTTGCGGCTCTTCTGGAAATAGCAGATCTCGACCAGCGTCGGCCACAGCTCGATCGAGCCCTTGATGACGCTGACCACGTCGTCCACGATCCGCAGCAGGTTCTGCTGGAAGAAGTCGGGCTCGAAGCCGTAGAAGCCTTCTCCAGGTTGGCCGCGAACAGCCGCAGCGCCTCGGCCCGCTCGGAGTTGGTCTCGCTCTCGGCCGCCTCCATGGCCCGGCCGTGCAGCGCCGCGATCTTGTCGAGGATCTCCTCGGCGTCCTGGGCGGTGACCTCGCCTCGTAGTCGAAGGCGATGCTCAGCTCGTCCAGGCGCGTGACGGTGGACTTGATCTTCCGCTTGAGCAGGTTGGCCACCTCTTCGTTGAAGATCTCCGCGGCCGGCGGGTTGCGCATGTAGTTGCTCTTGGTGTGGTTCTGCGCGGCATCGACGTGGGCGGCGGCGATGCCGTCCTGCTGAATCCACAGCCGGTAGATGTAGTCCTCGAAGCGCAGCCGCGTCGGGAAGAACGGCGGCAGGCCGAACGTGTTGTCGTAGCCCGCCACGCCGCAGTCCATCCGCCAGTTCTTCTTCGTCACCACCGGGCGGAAGTTGACCAGCACGTACACGTCGTTGAGGTCGTCCAGGCTCGTCTGCTGCTCGTCGTCGAGGAACATGTCGACGAAGTCGATGGCGTCGATGTCGTTGGTGCCGGAGCGGAAGGTCTGGGCCATCTTCACGATCGCGTCGTCGGCCACCTGGCCTGCGCTGCAGCATCAGCGAGTTTTCTCGCGACAAGTCCCTTGGTGGCGTTGGTCTCCAGGTCCATCGCGGTGTCGACGAGCAACTCGCCGCGCTCGTAGTTGTCCGGCACCTGGCCGGCGGGCTTGCCCAGCACGTCAAGAAAGACGCCAGGATGTCGAACGACTTGCGGGTGTAGCCGTTCGTGCCCGGCCTTGTGCAGCTTGCCGCGGCAGACCTCGTCGTCGTCGAGCGACTCGGGGTGTCCTCCATCAGGGCGTACGGCCGCATGTCGTCGTCGGAGCTGACCATCAGCCCGCCGAGCGTGTACATCAGCGTGTAGTTGCGGTTGCCGCCGTAGCTGGGGCGAAACAGGTTCTTGACCAGCGCTTCCAGCCTCTTGTCGCGCAGCCGTCCGTTCAGATAGCGCGAGGAACTGCTCCTTCTCCGCGGGCCGACGTAGAACAGGTCGTTGTGCGTCGCGGTCTGCTCGAGCAGCGGGTAAGTACTTCTCCTGGTTGGCCGGGCTGGAATCGTCGAAGACGATCATTCGGACCGCGTGGCCGTTGCGCCAGAAAGTGCTCGTCGTAGTGCTCGACCGTCTCGCCGACGTCGCGCAGCCGATAGGTGGGGATGACGAAGAGCAGCTCATTGTCTTGCATATCTCGCGTCAATGACGCTGCGTGCTCCTTTCTTGATAGCGCATGCGAGATCGATGCCGGCGCCCGTGAGATCGGCAGGCGGACGGCTACGACGCCTTCCGGTTTGCGGCGACTTGCGATTTGGGCGGCGCCAACGATTTCCGCCACTGCCTTTCCAAGTCGGCGACGCCGTCGATGCCGTAGCACTTCTTCAAGGCCGCCTCGTAGCCGGTTTGGTCGGCCAGACGCAGAAAGCGTAGGAATTCCGGAGCGCTCTTGCGAGCGACCAGGAACTGCACCAGGGAAAGGCTTTGACCATAAAAGACCGCAATATTCTCGCGGCAAGGGTACGACGTGCTCGACAAGAATTGCGCCAGCGGGCAGATCGAGTTGCACTTGTACGCAGAACTCAGGTCTCGCAGGTGCAACGCTCGCTTGGCCGCCGGGTCGGCCATCAAGGCCATGCCTTCGTCGGCCCAGACCGGCAATTCGCAAGCGGCGCACTCTTCGGCCATGACGACATGCATCAGTTCATGCGCAAACGCTCCGGCGCACCAGCCGGCTCGGTCGGCGCGGATGTCGATGCGGCGCACAACGATGTGATGCCCGCTCCATTCGACTGACGAAAAACCAAGCGTCGCCGCCTGGTCGCGGCCGGCCGCGCGTAAATAATCCGAACCTGTGGCATGCAGGACTAACTCGCACTTAGGGGTCCAGGCGGGCGATTCCGCACGGTCGAGCCAAAACGCATACGCCCGATCTCGCATTTGCTCGAACTCAGCCGCCCACTTGAGCGCGTCTCTTGAACGGCCGAAACCGTAAATTCGGAAATTCGGCGTTTCGATGACGTTGGCAGAGATACGGCGGACGTTGCTCGATTTGGCGTCGTCTTTCGTCAAAGCGCCGGCCGGTTTAGCACAATCGCCCCCAATACCGCTCTGCCCCATGGCGGCTTGCGCGACCAGGAACAAGCAAACGAAACCCAAAGCAAGAAGTTGAGTTGGCCGGTAGAAAGCGCACATTGAAGTATCTCGGGACGCAATTTGCCCGTCGAGCCGCTGTTTAGCGCTGACCGATCACAAGCATCAACCGCGCCAGAACGCTAGCCGTGCTCGACATGCTTGAATCCTAGAGCGACGCGCTAAATGTGCATCAAATCGCGATCGCCTAGCGTTAAAAATTCATCAAGGCCAAGGCGCGTGCTGTAACTCGTAGCAACGCTATGGATTCGGAGTTGCTAGCCGCTCGAAAAGCGAAAGAGAAGTTCGAGAATTCGGCCGAAGCATCTCTCCGAGATCGCGTATTAAAGAGGCGGCGAAGATTGGGCAGCTTGAATGCCGGCGAGGCTGCTCCTCGTTAAGCCGGCCTTCCATGCTAATGTTTTGGTACGCAGTTCAACTGGAATCGACCGGCCCGTTTTTGTGTGAGTTCCGAGTCGGGTCGAGCGGCGATAAAAAGACGGAACAGAGTTGGCTATAGCCTACTTTCCGCGAGTGTCGCGCTGAATATCCGCCGAATTTCCGCGGGCCGCGCAGGGCTGGGCTGTGGCCGACGACTGGCGGAGATTGTTGCGGCGAAGCGTCGCGGAGCAAGTGTCCAGTTCACGCGACGGATGGCCAGCAAATTTGTTACGGCGGGAGCTTTTGACGTAAGTCGCGCGGGCTCGACTTGCGTCCTGAGCGATTGGCATAAGTCGTCGCAGCAGTTACGAGCGCGCTACTGCTTGGACACTTGGTCGCGTGAATCCTTGTGCGTCGTGATGAGGTTTCATCGCTCTCAGCGCAAGGAGGTCGACCATGTCAGCCAAGCGTTCGCGCCCGCGTCGTTCTTCGTCTCGCCGTGCGAAGTCGGATCGTCCGCGGCACTCCGTCAAACCCGGCCAGCAGGCCAGCGGCCAAGGTTTCGAGTTGCAGTCCTTTCAAGTCGGCGCCGTGCCGCTGGTGAATTGGCTGTTCGGGCGGATGCGGTTGGAAGAAATTCTCCAGCAACATTTGCCCGAGGACGATCCGCGCACGGAGCTGCCGACGGCTTGCACCTTGCTGGTCCTGGTGCGGAACGTCTTGCTCTCGCGTCAGCCGGTGTATGGCGTGGCCGAATGGGCGGCGCGGTTTCGCCCCGATCTGTTGGAATTGTGGGATGACGAAGTCGGGCAGTTGCACGACGATCGGCTGGGACGATGCCTGCAACGACTGTTCGATGAGCGTCGGGCCGGAACTGATCCTGGCCGTCGTGCGGCATGCCGTCCGGGAATTCGAGGTGAGTCTGGAGGAGTTGCACAATGATTCCACCACGGTCTCCTTCTACGGGGCCTACCAGGATGCAGAAGCAGAGGGGATCGAGTGGGGACGCGCCACACACGCCATCACCTGGGGACACAGCAAGGATCATCGCCCGGATCTGAAGCAGTTGCTGTATATTCTCACCGTCAGCGAAGACGGCGGCGTTCCGGTGTACTTCACGAGCGCCAGCGGCAACGACGGCGGATGACCGCACGCACTGCGCAACATGGGACCTGCTGCAGCAATTTGGTGGGCAGGCCCGACTTCCTGTACGTGGCCGATTGCAAGCTGGCCAGCAGCGAGAATCTGAGCTACATCGCCACTCGCGGCGGCCGGTTCGTGACCGTGTTGCCCCGCACACACAAGGAGGACGCCGTGTTTCGGACGCGGCTGCGCAGAACTCGCCGGAAGCGTGACGTCGGCGGCAAGCTGTACGACGTCACGAACGGCGAACAGGAAGTCCTCGATCGGTATCTCCGTCTCGACCGAGGAAATGGTCAGCAGCGACGGCTACCGTCTGCTCTGGTTTCACAGTCAGCGCAAGGCCGAACTGGACGACGGCGACCCGGAATCGTCGAATGCAGCAGGCCTGCAGCTTGCTGGCCGAGTTGCAGACCCGGCTCCAAGGGCCGCGCACCCGGTTTCGCCAGCGCGACCAGGTGGAGCAGGCTGTGACGCGAATTCTGGAAGAGCAGGACGTGGCTCCCTGGCTGACGGTGCAACATCGAAGAGAGCCAGGAGACGTTTCGCCAAGCGAATCCCGGACGCCCGAACAAGAACACGCAATACGTCAAGCAGACGCGGCCGAGCTATTCGCTGAGTTGGGAAGTGGACCACGGCAGTTGGCTGCGGCCAAACGCGACGACGGAATGTTTCCGCTGTCTGACGAACGACCGCTCTTCGACGCCGAGCAGGTGCTGCGGGCCTACAAGCGGCAGCCAGTGATCGAAAAGCGGTTCTCCCAATTGAAGACGGATTTCGCGGTGGCTCCCGTCGTACTTGCAGAACGTGGCCCGCATCCAGGGTTTGCTGGCGGTGTACTTCTTCGTGTTGCTGACGCAGACGCTGATGGAGCGGGAACTCCGGCGAGCGATGGCACAGGCCGAACTGCGTTCGCTCCCACTCTATCCCGAGGGCCGTCCCTGCACCCGTCCGACCACTCTATCGGATCTTCGAATTGTTCGAGCCGATCCAGCGACACGAATTGC
Source organism: uncultured Actinomycetes bacterium (assembly GCA_963829725.1). Classification (GTDB taxonomy): domain Bacteria; phylum Actinomycetota; class Actinomycetes; order Streptosporangiales; family Streptosporangiaceae; genus RYN-230. The sequence continues at coordinate 438,157 of CAWHJW010000016.1, forward strand.
GTCCTCTCGTAGCGGAGTTCGCTACGGACGACGACGAGGGCGTTGAGATCCTGGTGACCGCGCTGACTCCAGTGCAACGGAAGGTTCTGCAACTCCTCGGACTCAAATCCGCCGAATACGGCCGCTGAACCCTGAGCCGCGCCGCAAATTGACCAGAAATTAGCGGCGAGACCAGCGGAAAGTAGGCTATAGGTAAATGGAAGCGGGGACGCCTCGAAGTCGGGTTAAGGTTGGGAATTGGAACCCCCACCCTAACCTCAAAATGCAGGAGGTCGTCCCCGTGAGTAAAAGCAAAGCCCAGGCGACCCAGCGCAATCCCGTCCAATACGACCAAGCCTCGGTTTTGCCCCAATACCTCCAGTGCCCGTATCGAAAGTAGTATCGCGTGCGTTCCGCGGCGGGAACGTGAGGCGGCGCGTCGGCGCTCTGCCACACCAATGCGTCTGCTATGGCGGCCGACCGCTCGTTGCGAGGCGGCGAGGCGTTTGGCTGCGAAAGGCGAAGCTCGTCCGCCGGCGCGACGCCCGGCAGGAGCAAAACGGCCAAGCAAGCGAATCGCGAAACAAAGCGATGCATCTGCGTCGACCGATGACTTTGTGCCCCGATTGGGCCTTCCATAAACCATTATACCGGCGCTGCGACACCCGATTAGAGGCAAAGGGGGCCCGCCGCGAGGCGGGCCCCTACCCACTGAGAAAGAGCGATTGGCTGGCAAGTCGGCAGCGCACAGACGCCCCAACCCCGATCGTCAAGAGCTGCCGATCCTCCGCCGTCCTTGCGCGCGGCATCCGGCACCCCTGGTGCGATTTATCCTACGCGGGGCGATGCCACCCAGTGACGAAAATGCGCGCTTCGATTGGGCCGAAGCGAACCGCCAAAGGGACGGCCCGTGGAAATGCGCAGTCGAGGTATGCACTTTCCGCCGCTGGGGCTTATGCTCCGGGTCGCCAACCGTCTGGCGATCGAAGTATGGCGCGGGTAAAGCTCGGCCACCCACTGCAGATTGAGTTCGCTCCCTAGGACGGTTCGACATGGGTAAGAAGCGGCGCCCCTTGCAGTGATGCGGCCGTGAATAGCCATGCCCCAGGTATTTGATCCACAGGCATGGTGCGTCTGCGAAGTCGACTGACGCAATTCCCGCGAACTGGACGCTGAGGCAGATGAGTACGCCCTCGCTCATTTGGAGCGGTGACCTTGCGCACGGGCCCGATGCCGCCAATGCGTGCTCGAAGGAGGGCGGTGGTCTCCGCCCAGTCAAGCACAGAAATCGTGGAATCTGGCAAAATTCGTTGCACTTACCGGAAGCGGCAACTATGATCTGCGGTGCTGAAGGGTCCTCTTTCATTCTTCGCCGGTCGTCGTTCAAGTGCGGTTCCTAAGATGTGGCGCCCTCGGTTAAGCCAGGTTGTCGTGCTGGGCTTGATCGCCCTTTCCACGAACTTGCTGCTGGCGCCAAATGACGCTCAAGCATCGTGCGGCGACTATGTGATGGCGGATCAGCATCATCTGCCTACGACCCCCGACGCGCACAGCGTTCCGAAACCATGCTCGGGACCGAGTTGCTCGAAATCCAGTTTGCCGCTTCCGGCAACTCCGCCGGCCGTCGTCCAGAACGTCGGTCCCAAAGCGGTGCTAAGTGTCTGCACTGGTCCGTGTGTTCCGGTTTTTGTTCATCGGATGAGCGACGATTCGGTAGTTAAGCCGGTTCGGCGCGTCACCGACATCAACCGCCCGCCTTCCTAGGCTCCTCTGCACATCGTTGTGCTCTAGAAGGCAACAGGCCAGCCTCCGGCCGACACGGTCTTTGCGTCTTTGCGCAAAAGCCGTTTTGCGGCAGATGGCGGCTGCCATTCTGACCGCCAAGCACTAGCCCGATTCGCAGCGTTCGGGGCGGTTTTTCATTCCTGCCGGCGTGTCGTCGACGCACGACCTCGCGCCATCCGCAGGAGATGCAGTCGTCATCTTATCTGAGGTCATCTATGTCCAACGTGCGATCACCCAGGGGTTTTACGCTCGTCGAGTTGCTCGTCGTCATCGCCATTATCGGCATTCTCATCGCTTTATTGTTGCCGGCTGTGCAGGCCGCCCGTGAAGCAGCGCGCGTCGCTCGCAGTGCAATAACAACCTCAAGCAATTCGGCGTCGCGCTGCAGAACTATCACGACATTCGCCGCAGGCTCCCGCCCGATCGCTGGGGCGGCTCGGCCGGCAACGTGTATGGTCCGCATTGCCTGCTGTTGCCCTTCATGGAGCAGAACAATGTGTTTCAGCTCATCAACTTCAACGTCCTCTGGAATGATCCGCTCAATGCGGGTGTATGCGCCACAAACATTCCCATATTCCTCTGTCCGTCGGACGGCCAATCGCCGCCAGCCGGATGGGCCGGCAATAACTATTTCGCCTGCGAGGGGAGCGATACCGGAATGTCGAACGGCGTGATGTACGGTCAGAGCAACGTCACCTTTGCCGACGTCCGGGACGGTCTGAGCAATACCGCTGCGTTCAGCGAGCGGCTAAAAGGCGACTGGAGCAACGCCGTTGTGACTGAGAACTCCGACCTGTTCGCTCCTGGCACCCATCCGACGACTCAGGATCAAGCGATGCTGACGTGCCGCGCCCTCGACATCACGAACCTGGCCTACCAGGGCTGGTCGAACAGCGGGGCGCCATGGCTGGCGGGCACGCCGTCCGACTTCGCCGGATACCAGCATGTGGCGCCTCCCGGCGACCGTTCATGCCACTATCCGCCGGGCAACTCGTCTCGTCCCCCCAACAGCTACCATCCCGGCGGCGTCAACCTCCTGCGGTGCGATGGTTCGGTCGACTTCATCTCGAAGGGCATCGACATCAACGTGTGGCGAGCGCTTGGTTCGAGGGCGGGAAGCGAGGCGATGAACCAATGACCGGGAAATGCTCGCGTCGAGCGCCAACCATGAAGCCTGAAAACTGCCCGCGCTGTCGCACGCGTACCAGACTTGCGTTGCTGATGCTCATGGCGATCGCAGGCTGCAGCCGGTCGCTTCCGCCGCCGGCTGATTCGAGCCGGGCGCACGAGGCGCTGGTCAAAGCGCTCGATGCATGGCGGGATGGCGGAACCGTCGAATCATTACGCACCGCCTCGCCTGCCATCTATTTCAACGAACCTCGATTCAAAGGCGCCACTCGACTCGTCGAGTACCGTATCGAATCGGAGTGGGCGAACGGGCTGAGCTGGTTCTGCGAGGTTGCGTTAACCCTCAAAACCGAGGAGGGCCAAACGGTCGAAGGGCAGACCGGCTACTGCATCGACACCGATCCGGCATTCGTTATTGTTCCTCAGACATCGACCTAGAAAGATCAACCCATGCGCTCATATCTTGGTTTTTTTGCGGGATTAGTGATTGTTGGATTGGCCCCCAGCCACGCTGCTCTGGCAGACGAAACCGCCGCAGGCGACGTCGCGACGACGGCTGCAGCCGGCACGTCAAGCTCGAGTTCCAGCACGGCCCAGTCGTCTGCATCACAACGGGCCAACCGGAAGCGAACCGGCGAGACGCAGTACAATTGGGACTGGCTCGCGGCGCGCTACGACAAGGACGGCGACGAGCGGCTGAGCCAAGAGGAACTGCCGGCGTCTCAAGAGGTCTTCGACCGCTTGGATCGCACCTGGGACGGCATGCTTTCGGCCGCTGATTTCGATTGGTCGGCCGAAGGCGCGCTCTGCCAGCAGAAAGAGACCGCATTTGCCTTGTTCAAGGCCGTCGATGCGAGCAGCAATGGACGCATCACGCCGGAAGAGTGGCAAAGCCTGTTCGCGGAAATCGCCGGAAACAAAGGGTATCTCGATGACGAAGACCTCGAGCGCCTGATCAATGAGCCTCGCGTGCTGAAGTCGCGCACCGAAGAGCGACTGCCGGCGAGTCGCGCCGGACGCGAATACGACCGCAACCGGCGTCAGGCCGCCCCGCAGCCCGGGGAACGGGCGCCGGACTTCGAACTCCGCTCTCCCGACGGGAAGCAGGCAGTGCGGCTCTCCGCGCTCCGCGGCAAGCCGGTAGTGCTCATTTTTGGCTGCTACACCTGCGGAAACTACCGGACCTATTCCGATCCGCTGGAAGTGATGTATCGCCGCTGGAAAGACCAGGCCGAATTCATCCGCGTCTATGTGCGCGAAGCACATCCGGTGAGCGATGAAGAAGCCGTCACGCCGACGAACAAAAAGGCCGGCATTGTGATCAAGCAGCCCGCCTCGCTCGACGAACGCTGCTCCGTCGCAGAGAAGTTTTGCGAAGCGATGGAGGTCAGCACGCCGGTCGTCGTGGACCGCATCGACAATCGAGTGGGTGAAGCCTACGCGTCGTGGCCCGACCGCCTCTACATCGTCGATGGAGCAGGCAAGATCGCCTACCAAGGGGCGCCCGGTCCCTTCGGCTTCAACCCCAGGGAGATGGAACAGGCCCTGCTGTTGTTGTTGCTTGACGACAAGCAAGTCGCAAAAGATTAACCACGTTGATATCGAGCCGAATACCATGCAGCGAAAATTGTTATTGGCGGTCGCGCTTTTCGTTTGCGCGTTCCGCGCCGAGGCTTGGAGCCAAGGAAACCCCAAACGGGATGAAGAGTTCGTCAAGGCCAAGCCCGCCGTGGGCGACGTGCTGCCGCGGTTAACCGTCGACACGCCGGAGGGGCGGCCGTTCGACATGGCCGAGTTGGATGGCCAATACACGGTGCTGGTGTTCGGTTGTCTGACGTGACCGCCGTTTTTGCGAAACGTCTCCGGTCTGGAGGCGGTGTATCGTGATTACGCGCCGAAAGGCGTGCGCATCTTTTTCATTTACAAATCGCTCGCGCCACCCCGAGTTACAGGGAACCAACTACGTCCAACCGTTTACCAACGACGAGCGACGAGCCCACGCTCGGCAAGCCATCGCACAGCTCGGGGCCAGCATCCCTTGGCTTGTCGATCCGATCGACAACCGCCTTAAGCATGCATTGGGGAACCGCGCAGAACTCGGAATTCGTCATCGATCCGGAAGGAAAGATCGTTCGCAAGCGCGCTGGAGCGATCCGGCCGCGCTGCGAAAAGACCTTGAGGAATTGGTCGGCCGGGTGGAGCGGATCACGCCAGCCGACGAGGTGAAATTGAATCTGAAGCCGCCGCTCGTGGCGGCGGCGGCCACAGGCGCCGTTGACCGCCTGCCGCGCGCCGGGATGTTTCCGCTAGCCTCTCGGCCGCAGTCTCCCGATGGGACGATCTTTTATGCCAAGCTCCGCGCGGAAGCCGACCTCGACATGATCGACACGGGTCGCGGGCGACTCTATGTGGGTTTTCACCTCGACCCTTTCCATGCGGCCCACTGGAACAACTTGACCGAGCCGCTCAAGTTCACGATCGAGGCCCCGGAAACCGTCGAGTTGTCGCAACGCACCGGCAAAGCGCTTTTGGGCTCCGCCGAGTCAGACGCCGATCCCCGCGAGTTTATGCTGGACGTTGCAAACTGGCCGGAAAACGTCGCTCTGCGATTGACGGTCACCTATGCGGCCTGCGTCGATGAAAGTTGTCATCGAATTCGACAGGCGTACGTGCTCCGCCGCCAGCATGACAGGGATGCAGGCAACGCACTCGTTGCGGGATTTCGCGGCCTCACGCGGGACCAGATGGTCGAACTGCTGATGGCCAAAGACAAAAACGGCGACCGGAAGCTGGTTCGAGACGAATTGAACTCTTTGTTGCGGCAGCGGTTCAAAGACTACGACCTCAACGCCGACGACGTTTTGGATCACGAGGAGATTCAACAACTCGCCGAGCAGGCGACGAAACCGGTCGACTGAGCGATTGGTCTTCGGGGTCAGCTCTTGGGGGGGCAGGGTCTGCCGAACGCCAAGAGGTGCTCAGGAGGGCGCGTCCTGAGGCAGGTCGCGGTAATTCGGCCGAGAATCTCGATCCTGCATCCAACATGCTGAGATCCGGCGCCCGAGTGCGCATTATCATACGCGGGGCGATGCCACCGCTCGACGAAAATGCGCGCTTCGTTCGCGCCAAAGTGAATGATCAAACGGACGGCGAGTGGCAATCCATAGTCAAGGCATGCACTTTTCGACGCCGCCGCCTATACCCACTTCAGCAAGCCTTGTGACCACCGAGACTGCGCTCCTGCCCCATGTCGGTTCGTCCTGTGCGCACGACGAAATCGGTGCATCTGCAGCGGTGGCCGCTGCCGCGCTCAAGCGACTTTCAATTCGTCGCTGCCTGCGATTCCAGCGAAGCGAGAAAGTGGCTGGGTCCAGTTTGATGCCCATCTCTTTTCTGTCAGGTGAAAATCGGGGCGACAAGACGGCTATTGAACTTTTCCATGCAGGCGTGCGTGGTTGGTCGTCGGCTGTGCTGCGACTCCTGCTTCAGGATCCAATGCCACCCACGTAGGCTGGAGCGGGAGTTCAATTGTGGGGGAATATTCCGATCTCTCGGCCGACCACCCACAATACGGAAAGCACACCGCCGCCACCGCACGAGCAAGCAATCAGAGGTCCAAACCACAACCGACCGAATGATGCTCCGGTAACTTCTCTGGGATCGCTTGGGTTATAGATCAAATCCATCGACTGACCAACTGGTGGATCGTCGCTGGAGCTTGGAATGAGTTTGTGCCGAAGGGCATTCCCCTGAAGGTCGGTGAATTCGACGATAGCCTCTGAGACTTCCGCGCCAATGCCGCTGACTTTCGCAACAACCCGACCCTGAACCCGGATGCCGGAACCTTTCAACACGGCGGCCCGCCAAGTAAGAACAGCGCCGAATAGGAACATCAAGCCGCTGCCGACCAGGAGGGCGAGCATGAGGAAGCCGAAGCAAACGTACCGGAGGTAACCGATCCAACCATCCGCAAGGTTTGCCATTAACACGCTAGGTCCTCCCTTCAGTTCGAGCTAATATTCCCTCATTGGGCTATCCAAGGAGAATTTCAGCGGAGCTGTTTCTTCGTTGATCTCGATCCCTTTTATCGGGACGTTGAGAAATCGGGCGACGGCTATTCCGAGCACCTCGCAAGACGCGCGGGACCACGCGGCCGATCGGTCTAGCTCACGCGGCTTACCCTCCCGGAATTGAAAATCTAAGGTGTAGTAGACCGCGCCCTCTCCGCCGTCCTTTTCGGCGACGAGTATCGAATCGAGCCCCTCGATTCGGAAAACTCTACCGGCACTATCACGGCATCTTTCCTTCACTCTGTCCAGCACGACTGGCGGAAAACCGCGAAACGCGCAAAGCGCGGTTTCGTAGAGACCGCCGAAAGCGACGACTAGAAGGACGACGCCAATCATGATCACAAGTATAGAGAGAATTCCAAGGATTAAAGCGTGGTACCATTGCCATTGGGCAACCGGAATCGCGAACTCCCAGTTCCAGGGGCTGGCCAGGGCAACACCCAGGCTACCACAGAACACACAAACTGCCACTCTGAGCGCACCGTCGCGCAGATTCTTCCAGCGCGTATGCAGGATCGTGAACGTTCCGCGTTCTTCATCGATCTCAACGAGGTATCTGGCTAGCTTCTGTCGGCTCATGATTGATTTACGCTCCCTGACAAATCCGAGTCCTCCCTATCGTTCCTCGAATCGCCAGAGGTCCCGGCGAGAACGGACGCTTCCGAACAGATAGCCTCCAGTCCCCATGACGGTGACTTTTGCAACGAACGATACTTCATTTTAATAGCTCGGAAGACCGAGGCGCCCCAGCTTAAGGGGATTCCGTTCAATGTCGTGGTGGCTCCCTCGATGACAGTCGATCTGAACTGACTCGTGAATCCATACACCCCGAAAAGAAAAACCGCCGCCATACCGATGGTCCATATCGCCAGGACGGACGAAATCAAGTAACGCATTAACATTCCCCGTACGGATAACTTCAAACGATCACTCGACTTTCCCATACTTCACGCGGATTTCGACCCGCGAGAGATCTCCCGTTGAACGAATCAAGGCAACCACGAAAGTGGCCAGGGGCAGGCGCGTTCGCTTACGACGATCAAGTTGGTCGACCCGACGCGTCTATATTCCACGACCTTGCCGCCACTTGGGCCGATTGTCGACTGGCGAAGTTTGGGGTCGCGTTGAAAGTGGGTGAGGATGGGGGATTGGACCTCCTCCGGGATAACTGTGGAGTCGTCTGGGTAGTTGCGGGCGAGGATCGCAGAGTATCGCCAGTCCTTTCCAGGCGGCTCGAACTGGCCCGTTTTGGGGTTCGATGGATCGATCGGGCAGAGAACCAACGCCTCGTTCGATTCCAGGCTGAGGTCGAATCCAAGCAAGCGGTGCCCGATCGAAAAATTGGCGACCAAGACGCCGAGCAGTTGGTGGTCGTTGCTCCAGATGCCCGTGGAAACCGCGATTTTATATCGATTATCCTTCAACGATTGGAACGACCGGGCAACGTGTACGTAATCGCTCGGTACGCCGTCATGGATCAACGCTTGAAAGTAATCACGAACATCGAATCGTTTACCAATCGCGGAACTTCCGGACAAGTTGTCGGCCAATTCAACTCCGTGCTCGTCGAGGATGAGCACATTGACGAACGGATTTCCTCCCGCGACGTCGAACCATTTGTCCACATCCACCGAAGAGAGAAACTGCTGAACGGTCGCCTGTCGACGAGCGAAATTCGCGTGGCCTTGATGATCTTCAAACGCGGCGCGGAGCTTGTCTTTCCTTGGCCAGTTTACCTGTGAAGGCTCGGATCATCGTCAATTCGCGATCAAGTTGATTAGCCAAGCGGGCAGCTTCTCGGGCGTTCTCGGACTTGGTCTGACCGAGCGCGTTGGCGAGCGAGATGCCCCACAGCGTGAGCACAGCGGTGATCGCCAGCACCAGTGGAAACGGGTTGCGACGGACCCAGAAGCGAAACTCGCGAAGGACAGATGCCTTGCCACCGGCCATGGTCGGTTTGCGTTCGAGCCACCGGCGAAGGTCGTTGGCCAGAGCATCTGCCGACCCGATAACGCGCCGCGGGATTGCGGTTGAGGCACTTGAGGCAGATCGCATTGAGTTCGTGATCGACCTGACGGTTGATCGCCCTGGGCTGGACTAAATCGCCGCGAATGACCCCGTTGAGCGTCTCGACCGTGCTTGCGCCCGTGAACGGTGGGCGTCCGGTGAGCATGGCATAGAGAATCGACCCCAGGCCATAAACGTCAGAAAGCGTACACACATCTTCCCAACGCCCCTCGGCCATCTCCGGTGACATATAAGGAACCGTTCCGACGATGCCGGCCCGGGCGAACGTTTCCAGCAGGCCCGACCTTCCTTCCGACTCAACGCCGGAATCGGAGGTCTCGACGGCCTGTTGGATGGCTTCCGATCGCAGTGCCAGCCCGAAATCGGTCACTTTGGGCTCGCCATCGAGATTAAGAAGGATGTTGCTGGGCTTGAGGTCGAGATGGATCACGCCTTCATTGCGCGTGTGTGCGTGATGGATGGCCCGCGCGATCTTTTCGACGATGATCGCAGCCCCCCGGGGATCGGCTTGATAGGTCGATAAGCGGTCGGCGACCGTCCCACCTTCCATCAGCTCCATCACAAAAAACCATCGGCCCGACTCTTCGCCGACATACGTGGTGCGAATGATATGTGGATGATTCATGCGAGCAATCGCTCTCGCATCCTCGCGGAACCGATAAACGGCGGCCTGATCGTTGAGCGACGGAGCATTCATCGTCTTGATCGCCACGACGACCTCGGAGAATTGGCACGGACTTGCCTTCCAGACGATGCCCTGACCCCCTTCGGCGATCTTTTCGAGCAAGTGATAGTCGCCGAGGATCTCGCCCACTTGAAATTGCCGCGTGGTGGGATCGACAGAGTTCTCAATGCTGATGCCCGAGAGGTCTTCGAGATAGGCGCGCAGTTCGTCAGCGATTTCCACGTGTTCTTCCAACCAAAGTCGTGGATCGAGCTTCTCTCCTCGATCGACTCTGGCGTGATAATCGAAGATCGCGAGATTGATCCGTTGTTCACGCGGCCCGAATTCTGTGGTTTCGACCTCTAACGCATCCATCATCGTTTATTCCTCCCTCAGCATGAGTTCGCGAAGTTTCCGCATTCCATGGCGCAGCAGTCCGCCGACGGCATCGGGAGTCTTGTTCATATGCCGACAGATCTGGTCAACCGACATCCCTTGGCAGTGTTTCAGGACGATCGCCTCGGCCTGGGGGGTTGAAAGTTGTTCGAGGAGTTTCGCCAGTGCGATCGATTGTTCCTCCTTGATCAGCCCGGTGGCCGACGGAACTGAGGTTGGCCTGAAGCAAGCGACTCATCCCGTCATCGGTCAATCCCAGCGAGACATCGATCGAAACCTTGGGGGCCAATTTCAGGGCCCTGAAGGCATCAATGATGTGGAACCGGAGCATCGATCGCAGCCAGCCCATGAACTCGGGCTTGGTCTCGCCGCGATATTTGGGGAGGTCGGAAATCGCCTCACAGATAGTCTGCTGGACGACATCCGACGGATCAATGCGACCTCTCAGATCGACAGGGATTTGAGCCAGTGCGAGCGTTTTGAGCCAGGCGCGGTATTCGCCGAGATCGGTTAACAAAAGTCAGCTCCCCGAAGGCGATTTACTCGGCGGTGGCCCACTGCGACGGCGGGTCAATGCAGGCGGGTTGTTTTTCGATCAACGCGTCGTGGTTCGCCTCGAACCGATCGAGCACCACGGCCCCAATGCAGTCTCCCACCACGTTCGTTATCGCGCGAGCACGGCCCAATATCCAGTCGACTGTCAGCATGAGCGGCAAGAGTTCGAGCGGAAGTTTGGCACTGGTCAAGACAACGGCGAGAGAAATCATCCCGGCTTCTGGAACCCCCGCGACTCCGATCGTGGCAAGCACGCAGGTCGCCGCGATCATCAACTGCTCACCGAAACCGAGCGAGATGCCGAACGCCTGGGCCACGATTATCGCGGCGAGGGCTTCGTAGAGCAAGATACCGTCATTGTTGAGGTTCGTCGCGACACAGGCGGACATTCTGGCCGAACTGTCCGACACGCCGAGTTGTTTCAGGCTTCGAAGCGTGATCGGAAGCGTTGCCAGACTACTGCACGAACCGGCCGCGAAGATGACCGGAGTTTTCACCACCGTCCAAAACGTTTTGAGCGGCATCCGTGCAAAGAGCACAAGCCAGCCGTGGTAAACGAGACCGACTTGAAGCAACAACCCCAGCACGACGACACCGGCGTATTTGGCGAGACCACCGAGAATACTCAAGCCCTGGGTGCCGATGGCCTGGGCCATGACCGCGAAGACCGCGAACGGCAACAGGGCGACCACCCAGCCGAGCAGCAGTTCACATCGAGCGAAGTCCACCCGCTACGAAGCCCTCGATCGCAAGATAGTTGGTGGCACCCGACTCGATTTGCTCGGCCTTGAACTTCCGTAAGGCGACTCCCACGCAGACGGCCAACATGACCACTGGGATGATGGCGTTGTTGCGAAACGGATCGATGAGGTTTGTGGGGATCATGCCCAGCATGTCATCGAAGATCCGCAACGGGCGAGCGCCTGGCATGTTCACGGACGTTGTTGAGGTCGGGGGTTGCAGAACTCGGCCGGGCTTGAGCGTATTCGCGAGTGTGAGGGCGATGGCAAGAGCGAATAGCCCGTTGATCATTGAGATCACAATGATACGAAGCCCACTTTTTGCTTTGAGCGACGATCGAAGCATGGCATCAAGGACGACGAACAGAATGAGCGGAGTCGCCAGCATCTTGATCATTCCGATCACAACCTTGCCGATCTCGCCGAGGCCCGCGACCCGCGGCCCGAACGCCAAGCCAACGGCTGCTCCCGCGACCATGCCGAGCAGAATTCGCGCCGGAGGAGAAATCCGGGCAAAGACGGATTTCTTGGGGGAAAGTTCCATGATTCGACTCCGAGAAGTGAGTGGAAGGGTTAGCGGATCACGCGTGATGCCGCCTTGACTCTTCTCTGTCGAACGACGGAGCGAAATCGGGCGCGTTGATCGGGATAAACCAAGGAATTCCTTCGAGAGAATAAAAAGGGCGGCTTGGGAGTAACGCCGCCGATGATCGCCAGGATGATCGGCAGAATCGGCTCGCCGTGCCTCGTAAGGCTTGCCTCACGAACTCGCACCTTCTCCGTGGGCGAACGCATGAATCCTTGTCCGAAAGCCGGATGCGGGAAAACCGCCCGTCCGGTTTGATGAGCGGGAGGTGGAAACGGAGCACGGCATGCGACTATTGAGACACAGCCGGGGAAACCCCGAAACAGAATATGTCGAAGCCTACCCCACCGCGCCACCTCTCGACTCTACTCTGCTCGACCCAGAGGAGTTTGCACGCGCTGCTGGAATAATTCAGTGACACGTAAGTGCTTTGCGAGTGTGATTGTTGCCTTTGCCAAACTCTTGGCCGCCAGCACGTCTTAAATTCAACGAAGTTGAGCCGTCAGCCGCCAAATGCTGCAGCGGGCAACACTCCAATTCTGATCGTCAAAAGCTGCCGATCCTTCACCAACCTTGCGCCTGAGGTCCGGCAGTCCCCAGCACGAAACTGCACGAAAGCGGGCGGGCGGTTTGGCGCCGAAAACCAGATTCTCCAGGCCGTCCCTGGCTTTTCATGCCGCCATTTCCCTCCCCGTGCAAAACCCTCTTCGAACCGAACTCTCGGCGGGGCGAAGAGATAGTGGCCGACCGGCTTTGACACTGAAGTTAACGGCGACCGTGGCGAGAGCTGATGGCGGCCGCTGGCCTGGACGGCTGGGTTAACGGCGAGCGGCGATCGCCGGCCAGGGCGAAGAGTTTTCTTATTCCAGAATTGGGCCGGTGCGGCGGCTTGACGGCGCGACTGCGGTGTACAAAATCATTGTCATCTTGGATGATAGCAAGGACTTGCGGATTCTAGCACGATGCGACCCACCAACAAGCTGTACGTCGCCTTTCTGACACGCTTGGCCCAGTTCACCGAGTGCGAATTGGCCAAAGTCGTTCAATTCCAGAAAGAGGAGAACCAGTTCTATCGCGAACAGTTGCCCGCCCGCTTGCGGTTGACGCCGCAGCAAAGGCAACGGTTGCTGAAGTATGGCAAGCCGCTGGGCAAGAAGCTCGACGAGGTGATCACGATCGTCAGCCCGCGGACCTTCGCCCGCTGGGCCAGCGGGGAGACCAAGTCGGTCGGCAAGAAGGAAGCCAAGCCCGGCCGGAAGAAAACGGCGGACGAGATTCGCGAGTTGATCTTGAAGCTCGCCCGCGAGACCGGGGCCGGTTACTCGAAGATTCTCGGCGAACTGAAGAAACTGGGCGTCAACAGCGTCTGCCGCTCCACGGTCGTCAATATCTTGAAGGAGAACGGCCTCGATCCGGGCCCGAAGCGGGGCGAAGGAACTTGGGACGATTTCGTAAAGCGGCACGCCGAAACGCTGTGGGCGACGGACTTTTTCTCGAAGAAGGTCTGGACCGCCGGCGGGCTGGTCGAGTTCTTCGTGTTGTTTTTCATCAACATCGCCACGCGGCGTGTTCACGTCGCCGGGATGACGCCCAACCCGAATTCGGCATGGATGGCTCAACAAGCTCGGAACATGAACTCGTTTTTCGACGAGTTGCCCGAGAGGCCGACGCTGCTGATTCGCGATCATGACGCCAAATTCACGGCCGAGTTCGACGCGATCCTTAAATCCGAGGGCATTGAGACGAAGAAGGTCGGCCCGCGGGCGCCGAATTTAAACGCTTACGCTGAACGCTGGGTGCAATCGGTTCGGCAAGAATGCCTGGAGCACTTCATCGTGTTCGGCGAAGCGCACCTGCGGTACATCCTCAGTAATTACGAGACCTTTTATAATGAGGAACGCGCTCATCAGGGCGTCGGCAATGCGCGGCTGCGCCGCTTTGGAGAGAAAGAACCGCCCACCGAGATCGCCGAAGGCGCGATCGTTTGCCGCCAGCGGTTGGGCGGGCTGTTGAAGCACTATTATCGGCAAGCGGCCTGAACCGCAATTCAGCCGCCCTTCACTTGGCGATCGCGGCTGCGCTGCCCTCGGCTTTTCGCTGTTGGAATCCGCCTGCCAGCGTCCTTCGACCCTCTCTGCCGAGACAATCGCTCGCGCCGCAGCGTTCCCGCAACCTCGGTTTCCGCCCGCACTTCCGCCTGACAATGATTTTGCACAGGACGGGTCCGGCTGCGATGTTGCGGCCAAGATGCGCCTCCGTATGCCGTAACCGGCCCCCAGCCTCCACGACTCCTCTGACATGAAAGATTAGCTTGTGTGGGCCTTGTAATATTCCGCGGAGCCCGTGAAGCCGGCGACGATGTCTTCGTTGGCCTTGCCGGCGGCGAATTGACCAAGCCAGTAGTCAAGTCCGCCGGCGTCGGCGGCGCGGCCCAGGTAATGGAAGTAGTCGTCGTTGATGAGCTGCGTATTATTCTCGGTGCTGCCAGCGATCCGCTGAGCAATGTCGCTGCGCGAAACGCCTGCGGCCAATTGACCGTCCCAATAGGCTTCGCCACTGGCATCGGCCTGTCGGCTGAGCAGCTTTTGGTAAATTCCGTCGACCCAAGCAGTGTTGGCGCCGCCTGCGTCGGTGAAGAATTCATCGGAGGCGACCAGGTCGGCCTCGAGCTGCTGGTCGGTCAGCCCGTTTTTCATGAGCGCGGTCGAATTCGCCACGCCCGCGTCGTCGGCCGCGCGATTCAGCAACTTGAGATAGTCGGGCTTGATCACGAAGTTGGCGTAATACTCGGCGCTGTGGGCGATCGACTCCGCCACCTTGCTCGGAGGCGAGCCTGAGTCGAGCAACTGCGTCCAGTAATTCAACCCGTCCGGATCGGGCGCCCGGTTGAGCACGTCGCTGTAGACTGCGACGACGTACTTGCCATTCACATCCGCCGCCTGCACAAGCTCGATGGTCGCCTGGGCGCCGATCGGAGTCGCCTGCGCCAGCCCCCCGTTGTCGACTGCCACGCTATAGAAACCATACGCGTGGCCAAACTGGCCGGCGTAGGTGGCCGAGGTCGTCGTGACGCCCGTCAGCCACGGCGTAAAGGCTCCGCCATTGTCCGATACATAGATATTGTAGGAGGCGATGCCGGGGCCGCCGGGTTCCGTGCCCGACCAGCTTACGGCGAACGTGGTCGAGGAAGCCGCGGCGGGCAGCGCGCTGATGCTGCTGAACGGCTTAAACGGAGGCGGCGGCACATGGCCATTGATCAATTCCCAATTCACTTCGGAAACGAGATTCGTCTGGCCGTCAATCCCGGTCGTCAGCGCATCGCCGACGTTGCCGTTGGCCCCGCCGTCGAGCGTCAAGCGGTTGGCGCTCAGGAAAGTGACGCTCAGCGTATCATCGCCATCGCCCATCTTCGTGTCGAAGTCGTCGTGCGCACGCACCGAGTTCATGGTCGCCGTATCGTTGCCGGCGCCAAGATCGAACAGGATTCCGCCTGTCGACGTGACGTCGGTTGCAGTCAAAGTGTCTTTGCCGCTCCCGGTTTCGACGATGATCCCGTTATGTGCCGTCACGGTCAGCATGCTGATTTGATCCGAGTCGGCCGCGGTGCTGGCGTTGTCAGCGGAGCTGATCAACAAATTTCCCTTCACGTCGACATTGTCAAGGTTGACGGCGTCAGAACCTTCACCGGTATAGACGTTGAGATTATCCAGATCATCGTTGCCGACGATGGAGTCCGCCACGGTGACAATGTCGTTCCCGACGCCGGTGCGGATATCGAGGATGCCGGTGGTGACCAGGTTTCGCACAGTGACCTTGTCCCAGTCAAACCCGTACGAGTTCGGTTGGTTGGTTCCGTCGACGTTAATATAGACGGACTCGAGATGCGTGATGGACGGGTGGCTGCTGAGGTCGCCGACGACCACTCGGTCGTTGCCGCCTCCCAGGTTAATGAATAAGCTACTGATCCCGGAGAAGTCCTGCGACGTGTGACCGTTGACGCTGGATACGCCGCCGTCATCGGTTTGAAGCCCGATGACGCGCATGGTTCCCGCGGCGACTTCCATGATTTGAACGCCATTCTGCCCGCCCGGCTCTCCGGCCGATTCGGCGATAAATAAAGCGCCGTTCTGAATGTAGGCGGCGACATCGGCCGCCATGAGCTGGCGGGGCTCCAGGGTTTGAAAAGAGGTGTGACGGATGGCCCGCGATTGAAGGCGTGACTTGGACATTTGGTGGATCTTACTGGTTGCAAGAGATTGAAATTGCTCTGAGAAACGCGACGCGATCCCGGACAAATCCCTGAGCTGGAAAGGCCGCTGCGATGCTAAGACCACGACTTGCCGAACCCGGACAATCACAATCTTCTTGAACTGCGCCACGACCTTGCTGAGGTGGGGAAACGGTCGATTGGCCGGCTGCTTCGCCCTGGGCGTCGTGTGGCGCCCGGGCTCTTCTGAGATCAAGAGCGTAATCGGCGTCCGGCTGTTACGCTGAGAGAGGAGAAAAGCGGCACGGCCTTCTATGCGCGAGCCGCACCGCCTGTAAACTGAAAGAATCTGACCAAAGCGTCGCCACAGTTCGCTGAACGCCAACGAGCACGGTTTTGTCCCGCGGAGAAACACCAAGTAGGAGAACCGCGTCAGCAACTCCGAGCCATCGCGTAGCCGAAGGTGATGGTACTGCCGCGATCGGCTGGCGTCAATTTCATGGCAACGTTCTGCATGCGCTCTATTAATAAGGGGCGAAGATTTAATTACTTCCCTACAATCGACCGTGCGTAACCCGTGCTTGCAGGCCGGTTCGCGGAACACACAGCGGCTGAACGTGGGCGGTCATTGAATCCTCGCCCCTATCCGGCTCGCGAATCTTGACAGAACACATAGACCAAGGCGTCCGGATGATACTCTCTTGCGTGCCTCGAGATTCACGCCCGAAGCGCCGAGATCGTCCCGGCTGGGCGCTCAGGAGGGCGCATCCTAGGCAGGTCGCGGCAATTCGGCCGAGAATCTCGATCCTGCATCCAACATGCTGAGGTCTGGCGCCCAAGTGCGGTTTATCCTACGCGGGGCGATGCCCCCCGGTGATGAAGATGCACGCTGCGTTCGCGCCAAAGCGAACGACGCAAGAGACGGCCCGTGGAAATCCCTAGCGACGACATACACTTTCCCCGGTGTCTCGCACGGGTCCTTGGTGTCGTGATCGACGAGTCGCGCCTATCCCTCGAGGTCAGCGTCGTGGGCACGTGCTTCACCGAGCACGTTACCATCTGGGCGCACTACGCCTTCGATACGCTGAAGCTCGAAGAACCCCTAGACGGCACCTAATCCCCGGCCGCCTCCATCACCTGCTGCCCAAAGAAACTGATCGGACGTAACGCCCGCTTCGGGCACCGCACCATCGCACACGCCGCCTCTACCGGGCAAGGAATGCTCCAATGGATTCCTCCTTGCCCGCGGCGGCGTTGGTGCGGCTTTCAGCGTGCCCTTCGCGGGCTTTGTACATCCCTGATTGGCCGGCCCGATTTTCCCAGACGCCAGCCGCCGACTGGCATTGTGGCGATGCGGCGGCGGAGATTACCATCTCGCCAATTTCGGTCCTCTGGGCACGTGCGACAAGGAGCTGGCGATGTTCAAGCATTCAACTCGACTCGCGGTTCTGCTTTTGACAGGAACGATGCCAAGCGCATCCGCCGCCGAGGAGTATGTCCTCAGAGTTGAGGAAGTCGTTTTCGAAGCGGTTGATCTGGACTTCCTCGAGCGAATGAATCGACCCGATGGCGGCGGCCTGGAATCTTCCCAGGGGGAAGTCGCCGATTCGCTGGAGATGCACGTCAAAGACGGAGAAAGTTTTTACGGCAAAACGATGGGCGTGAAAACCTCCTTTGAAGTCCACGGCTCGCTCAAGCCGCACCTCGCGTCGGGCCAAGTTGCTGTCGACATCAACGTGTCGCAAACGACTTTTAGAACTCTCCTATCGCGGGAGAATGGACGACCGTTCGATCTGCCGGCGGAGACTTCGCTGCGCACGACCGTCGGCGTAGCCATCGGGAAGCGCCAGTTTCTGGGCGGAGTCGCCTCGCAGCAAGGACGGATCGGCGAGGATCTTCGCGTCCGAAAATGCGATTGCCGATGCATTTTCATCACGCTCCAGCCAGCACGCCCGGACGCTGGCCCTTAAACGGCGCAAATTGGGCGGCAGTTAAGTCGAGATGGAACGGCACAAGGCCCGGCACTCCTTCGGTGGGCCCCGCACAAAACCATAGACGACCACGATTGCTCTGCCAGAAGAACCGAAAACAGGGACGGTACGGCTTGTCGCCGAACGGTTAAAACCGCAACTCGTACCCGCTGCCGGCGCACTCGGCGAAAACATTTCGGAGCCGCGTGGCGATTCTCGCTCCGCGATCTTATCGAGCCAGATGCCTGGTGCGACAACCTGCATTATCGCCGATCGGCGTCTTGGGGTAGAGTAGCTTGCGGCGGCCAAGCTGCGGTGGGTAGCGGGACCCGAAGTCTTCTGCCGCCTGGTTTCCTGCGTAGGTCCGGTGCCCCTGTGCTCATTATCCTACACAGGTCGATGCCCCCCGAGCATCTAGCAGGACGTAAGAAGGTCGCCCAAAACGCCAGTCAAGGCATGCACTTTTTCCACGCCGCCAGCATGGCGTGGAGCGGGAAGACTTGTAGCGGCTTCAGCTCCGCCGCGGCTAAATATGCAGCGAACGGATTAGCCATCTGCGCCGGAGGTTAGTAAAGCAGCACGGTCTTAGCTTCTTTTCCATGCGCAGGCCGGCGCCCGGTCTGCTACAATACGACCAACCAGGATGGCCGCCTTCCCAGCTTTGCCTGCCCTTTCGGGCTCTCATTTCTCTTAAGCTGACCATCCGCAACCTCTTGAGGTGCGGCATGGATGGCGATTCAGGAATCCGAAAACTCGCGATGATCGAGTAAACCAGGCGGCGTGCAGAGCGGCCAGCGCGATCCGACTCGCATGTGAATAGCCCAGAGGAAACATCACGAGACCAACTCCGAGGCAATCACAATCCGGCGGATGCGCCGGAAGCTGGCGGCAAAAAATCCAGCACCACGCCTTTGCCCTCTACCCGGCGGCGGGTAGTGATTTCATTCGCTCGACTGTCAAGAAAAAACCGCCATTAGGCGCGTTGACTGCCTTTACTCGCTGGGTGTCGCTCATTATCGGGCAGGACAGTTCGATGAGGTAGCCGAACGGCTGCGAGAATCGATTGATACGGCTCCCGATCACCTATTGCGCCCCTTGAGTTATCCCGTGCTGGCGATGGCCTATTTCCGTCGGGGCGATGCCGCTTCGCGCAACCGGCGCTAAATGATGCGGCGCAAGCGATCGATCGTTGGACAGAGGCTCGATTTCAAGGTTTTGCCGAACACTGGGTCATGCACCGCGGGGCCGCGGCGCTATGGCCCGTTTCCTGGTGGGACTGGTTGGAATGCGAGGCGCAGAAGTTCTTTGGCGCAGGCTGATCGCTGGATCCAAGAGGCGAACCAGCCCGCCGGAGATGACCTGAGCGGGGCCCGCGCCGTGTGGGGCGGATGGTCTGACCGGGTCGTTTATTCGTTGGTGTTGCGGGAAGCCCGGGCAGTGGTGGTCGGTGGTGCAGAACAAAACAATAAGCAACCAACCGTATCTCAAAAGACAAAAGACGCCCGGTGAGTCCTCGCCGCGAAGCAAGATCCTCACCGGCTCGAATCGCGACGTCAACGCTCGGCATTGCGTGCCGATGACGCAGCACGTTTCATTTCATTTCATCCCACGAAGCTGAATGTCGCCCATGGCTCGCTCGAAAAAAAAATTGATCCCTCGTCGGCAGTCTCTACAGCGACGAGTGGATCGCTTGCATGGCCTGCTGTTCCACGGTCGGGGAGAGCCGCTCGAAAAGCGCCTGCTGTTAAGCGGCAATGACCTGACGCCGGTGCTCGACGCCGGTTATGGCAATAGCCCGATGAGCTTTGAGGCGAACCAGGGACAGGTCGACTCGCGCGTGAATTTCCTCTCGCGCGGAAAAGGCTACGAGCTGTTTTTGACCTCGACGGAAGCGGTGCTGAGTTTGGCGCCGGCCAGCGGAACAGCGGCTGACGCGTCCGCCTCAAGCGTGCTGTCGATGGAGTTAGTGGGCGCGAACTCAACCGCGTCAATTGCGGGCGAGGATCAGCTCGCCGCCAAGAGCAACTACCTGCGTGGCAGCGACCCGAGCAAATGGATTACCAACGTTCCGAGTTTTGCTCGCGTCGACTATCAGGATGTTTATTCCGGGGTCAACCTCGCCTACCACGGCAATGGGCAGAGACTGGAATACGACTTTACGGTCGCCCCCGGCGCCGATCCGAGCGCCATCCGCCTCCGGTTTCGGGGCGCCACTGGCATTGAGCTGGACGCTCAAGGGAATCTCCTGTTGCACTCGGCGGCGGGCGACATTGTCGAACATGCTCCGGTGCTCTATCAGGGCGACGGCGCCGATCGACAAGCGATTGCGGGCGGTTATGTCATTCAGGAGGATGGCACGGTCGGTTTCGCCGTCGGCCCTTACGATGCCGCGCGGCCTTTGGTCATCGACCCAGTGCAGGCCTATTCCACCTACCTCGGCAACGGCGGGGCATTGAATGATTTGACTCAGGGCGCCGCCGGGAACGCGGTCGCCGTAGACGGCGACGGCAACGCCTACGTGACCGGAGCCGTGTGGTCCAGCGCCTTCCCAAAGACCGTAGGTTCCTTGCAGCCCGCCTTTGTGGCTGCTGGTTATGACGCCTTCGCGACCAAGTTAAACCCTTCCGGGCAAGTCGTTTTTTCGACCTATCTGGGCGGCAACCCGGACGAGAGCGGCGTCCATGAAGTCACTGAAAACGGCTACACGGACATCAGAGGATACCAGATCGCATCCACCAGCGGCGAAGGTATCGCTGTCGACTCGACGGGGGCTATCTACGTCACTGGGTCGACCTCCGCGTTTGACGGCGGAGACTTTCTCAAGGTGATCGGCTTCGTGCCAACCGTGAATGCGTTCCAAAAGCAGTACGGGGGCGGTGCGAGCGACGCTTTCGTGGCGAAACTTGATCCCACGGGCGCCACGTTGGCCTACTCCAGCTACTTCGGCGGAACGGCACTCGACGAAGGGTCTGGCATCGCCGTCGACGCCGCGGGCAATGCGTATATTGTCGGCAGCACCGTTACCGGTTCCTACGAGCAAGGCCTGCAGGCCGATGCGTTTGTCGTGAAGATCAACCCGACCGGCGGCCTGGTGTATCAGCAGCCGTTCGGCGGAAGTTCCACATACACCGTTGGCAATGCTATCGCCGCCGATGCCAAGGGCAACGTCTACTTCGCCGGCAATACGACGGATACAGAATTGGCTACGCCGCTTGCCGGATCTTTCGGCGGTTCCGATCTAATGGTCGGGCGCCTCGATCCTGACGGGGGACTTCTCGCTCTCGTCCGCATCGGCGGCGAGCGCGATGATTTCGCTTATGGAATCGCGCTCGACGCCGCCAACGACGCGTACCTGACCGGAACGACGCTCTCGCTGCACTTTCCCACCACGGATCAGGCGTTTCAAAAAGAAAAGCCGCGGAGCGTTAACTTTGTCCCGAACGCCTTTGTGACGAAGCTGGACCCCGAACTCGCTCACGTGATTTACTCCACTTTCCTGGGCGGCAGCACGGGGGTCAGCGTGGTCGTGGGCGGCGTGACTCGGACGGCCGACTATGGCGATAGCGGTTACGCTATCGCCGTTGATACGACCGGGGCGGCCTACGTGGTCGGACGAACAGCCTCGGAAGGACTTTCCCACCGCCAATGCGGTGCAACTCGCGCATGCTTCCGTCCCCGATACTTCGGCCGATAGCAACCTCCCGCCACACAACGACGGCTTTGTCACGAAGCTCGATCCCACCGGCTCAAACGTGGTTTATTCCACGTATTTGGGCGGCACAGGGCAGGATGCCGCTGCTGCCGTGGCCGTAGATGGCGCGGGAAACGCCTATGTCGTGGGGACCACCGATTCGACAAACTTCCCGACGACTGATGGATCGCTGCAACCGAAGTTCATCCGTCAGCCCGGGATTCCCTTCACGTCCTTTCCGAATGCCTTCTGGTACCAGTCCTCGGCCTTCGTGGCTCAACTGGCGCCGCGTCTCCAGGTCATCGCCCAGCCGGTCCAAGCTTTCATCGGCCGGGCGTTCACCGACGCCGTGGCCACGTTTACCACCCCAGACCTAAGCGCCTCGGGCGCGGATTTCACCGCCAACGTGAACTACGGCGACGGCTTCACGGATCTCAACGCCATTGTCACTCGCGACGGAGGTCCTGGCACGCCATTCAGCGTGCTTGGAAATCACACCTATACGAAGCTCGGCGCTATCCGGTCGTCGTTACCGTCACCGACAATAAGCACCACGAGACCGCCACCACCGCCTACGATGCCAGTCCCTATTTCGGCAATCAAGCGGAGACCGCGATCGCCGTCGACCCGCACAATCCCAAGCGGTTGTTTGCCATGTCAAACGACCAATTGAGCATCGATCGAACTGGGCAAACCGATATGGAACTGGGTCCAAGCGAGGCCGGTACGGCGGCGCCCGGCGGGAGGCGGCATCTTCGCCGCGTTCAGCACCGACGGCGGCGTTACTTCGATCCCCAGTGACGCGCGCAACCACCACACCATCGGCGATGGCAACGACGGCCTGCCGCTTGCCCTGGGCGATCCCAACGCCCTGTTCGACTCTTTCGGCAACCTCTTTTTGACCTATATGACGGCAGACGGCAAAGGGGTCGCCGTTGCCATGAGCATTGACGGCGGCAAGAAGTTCACGCCCCTGGGCGATACCTTCAGCGACGCGTCGGGCGTCGATCAGCCCAACTCGCGATTGGGCCCGGAGACTCGCCAGGAACCGAGAGCTTGTGGATTACCTTTGAGAAAGATAACCCGCGGACCATCCTGGTGCCGCCTATCGCGTGCTTGGCCTGGCGAAGTCGACCTCTTGGGCGATCCTTTTCCCGTCCCGGGATCGGCGGATGGATTGTCAGCGCCGTCTCCGTCGGACCGAAGGGTCAGGTGCTGGTGTCCTGGGAGAATACTTCCACCGATCCGCTGCTGGGCGGACATATTCTCGTGAACACGAATCCCGATGGGATCGGAAATCGCACCAACTTCGCACCGCAAGCCGTGGTCGTCACGGAAGAATCCTCGCCGGCACGTTATCTCGGAACCTCATTCCGCCTCAGAACCGCCGGGGCACGGATGCCAATCCGCCGCATCGTCTGGGATTGAGCCACGGGCCTCACGCCGGGCGAGTGTATATGAGCTTCGTCACCCCCGGGCCGCGGGCACGAACGTCAAACTGCTTGCTTCGGATGACGATGGAGCGAACTGGACGGCGTTCGGCGTCAATCCGAACGGCAGTCCGCACAGCATCCAGGTGAACAACAGCGCGGCCACTGATTACGCGTTCTACGAGCATCTGGTCGTCGATCCCACGACGGGAGACTTGGCCTTGGGCTGGTACCGACCTGCCGCAGCGACCAGGCGGCCAGCAAATTGACGCAGTTCTTTACTGCAATCAGCTCGGACGGCGGGCAAACGTTTTCCAGCAACGTGTCCGTCAGCCTTGGGGCCTTCGACGCCACCATCGCCGCGGCCGAAAACCAGTACTCGATGATTACTCGGCGCTGGCCTTCTATGGCGGCTTGCTGCATCCCGCCTGGGCAGAACAGTTTCGGAAAAGCTCCGACCACGCCTTTGGACATCGCCGCCGCACGCATTGCGGTGGCCCATGTCTCGGCGGCCGTGCCGGAAGTTGTCGGAGTTCCGATCAACTTGACCGAGGGCCAACTCTTCGACGGCACGGTGGCTACCTTCGAAGATCCGGATCCGGCGCTGGGCTCGACCGATTTCAGCGCGACGATCAATTGGGGCGACGGGATCGATACCTCGCAGGACCTCGTGATCATTACTGCGGTCAGCGATGGCAACTATGTCATCCGAGATAGCCATCATTATGCGACGCCGGGCGCCTACGTTCTGGGCATCAAGGTTCACGACAAGGTTCACGACCTCTACGGCAGCACGGTGACCAACGTCAGTCAAAGCCCCGGTTACCAAGGGGAAACAACGATCGCGATCGATCCCAAGGATCCCACGCGACTGTTCGTCGCTTCCAACTCGAGTGCTGGAGGCCTGTTTTCCGCCTCCAGCACGGATGGCGGAGTCAATTGGGTCCGCCGCGTTCTGGCCGCGGGCGTCGACGGGCTGCCGCCGGCCAATGGCGATCCCAAGGCTGTTTACGATCAATTCGGCAATCTCTTTTTGGCGTATCTCACCGAGGGTCGCCCGCACAGCGTCGTGATTGCGGTCAGTCAGGATAACGGCCAGACGTTCACGACCGTCGACGTCCTGAACGATCCCGATTCGGTCGACCAGCCGTCAATCGCGGTCGGCCCCGACGCCAGCGGTCAGAAAAGCAGCGTCTGGGTTACGTTCCAAACCGGCAACAACGAGATCATGGTGGTGCGAGCCTCTGTAAAGCGGCCTGGGACTCGTAAGTCTATTCAGCGAGCTGCAAGTGGCGTCATCGCCGGGCAGCGTGGCCAGCCGCAACTTCGGAGATATCGCCGTCGGGCCGAGCGGTCAGGCTGCCCGCCGCCGATGAATTGCCCTCCACGGCCAGGGCCTCGCCGGGCATCTTCGTCAATCTGGACGGCGCGATGCAACCCGAGAGCTTTGTGGGCGCCGGTTGCAACCACAACCAATGTCGGTGGATTCGCCTCCGTTCCGCCGGAACGGAGCGGTTGTATCTGACGCGGAAGGAAATCTGGCATGGGATTCCAGTAGTTCGTCACATCGCGGAAGGGTCTATCTGGTTTATACCGATGCCCCCGCGGTCAACGCCCCGGAAACCAACGTTTTTGCCTTACTCCGATGATAACGGTCGAACGTGGAGCGACCGGGTTCAAGTCAATGGCAACGATTCGGGAAAGAGTCAGTTCTTGCCGAGCATCGCGGTCGACCCCAGCAACGGCGACGTTGCCGTTTCCTGGTACGTCCGCAACGATGCAAACGGCGTCAAAGCCGAGTATTTTGTCGCCATCAGCAGCAACGGCGGCCTGACGTTTTCGCCGAGCATTACGCGGAGTCTGCGCCTTCCGATGCCACCGACCCAGGCCTGGACATCGCAGGGCAACGGAGCCAATTCGGCGACTACACGGGAGTGGCGCGGCAGAACGGGATCGTGTATCCCGCTTGGACGGACAACAGCCGGAACTCAATTTGAATTCGGATCGTCCCCAATTTGATCGCCGTGGCCCGGGGCTCCGATGGTCCATGTCGCCGATGTCCGCTGAGCGCGACCGCCCTCGATATTTCCACCGACGTCGGCGCCGAAGGCGAACTCTTCACCTTCGATGTCGCCCCTTCAGCGACGCCGATCCGAATGCCAACCTCGCCTTGTATACGGCGACGATCGATTGGGGCGACAATTCCAAGCCCCAGCCCGGCAATATCCGCAGCGAAATGGCAAGTTCATCGTCAGCGGCGAGCACGATCTCAAGGAGGAAGGCAGCTACACGATCACCGTCACCATCGACGACCAAGGCGGCGCCTGAAAAAGGTCACGCTCGACACCGATGTCGAGGACGGCAAGCTCACCGCCGTCGGGCCAACCTTCGGCCGGCCGAATCGCTGTCTTTCAGCGGCGTAGTCGCGACCTTTACGGAGACAACCACAATGCCAAGCGGGCGACATATTTCACTCCCACCATCAATTGGGGGAAGGAAGCGTAACGGATGGCAAAATTGTATTCGACGGTACGGGGCCTGACGGCATGGAGCTTCCACAATGGTTTCCTGGCGATTGGCAATGCGGCCAGCGGCGATCGCTCATTGGTCGCTCTCGACCGGGAACACGTCAAAACGACGGAGTTGATGCCGCTCTCGGCGAAGTTTTACGGGGGCCTGTCCGAGGGACCGAAATTCGCAGTCGTTGCGCTCGAGCAACAACGGCGCCGGCGAATCGTCTCTGAACGTCCTGAATGTGAACGACCAGACCTCCAGCCGCTGGCGTACCTCGGCGGCGGGTTCACCGGCGGCCTGGCGTTCGACGTTGGCGACGGCCAATTTACGCCATCGTCAACGCGACCGACAGCCCCACGTTCTACGCCATCGACGGCAAGACCTACGCGGCCGGCCTCGGCACCATCGAGACGCACGCTTACGCCGGCCTCGCCTATGCGGGCAGCAAACGTTTTACGCCACGGCCGCCGAGCCGACGGCAAATCGAAACTCTATCGCATCGACCTGATCGGCATGTGCGCGGGCCTCCATTTCAGCTACCCTCGACCTCGACACTGGGCACCGGATTCACGGGAGGTCTGGCGGAGTCCGTCCATCAGGTGCGTACGAATGTTCGGACTTCTCGGCGGGCTAGTCGGCCTGTCCAGCCGCGCCAACGGTCGGCCTTCCTCATACGCATTTCGTGGACCAGAGGCATCGTCACGCCGGCCTACGAGATACCAAACTTCAACAACGGGTTTGCGGTCGTCGGCGCCCACGCCTTGCCGTCGAAGGGACCCAGACGGTTACGGTTGAAATCCGGACGTCGGCTGCAGCGCGGCGATCACCAGCACTGCGGCCGTAGGTGACGAAGCCGCCGGTGGCTTTGGCCGCACCGCCCGCCATTAGCGCTTTCCAGGGCTTTGCTACGGGGCCGCTCACCCTCGGTTCGTTAAGCGTGCCGCACGAGCCAGAAGCCGGCCCTAACCAGTACACGGCCGCCATCGACTGGGGGGACGGGAGTAATCCAGACGCCGCATTGGCGGTCGTCTCGGGATCGACCATCACCATCTCCTCGCGGGCCACACTTACACGCAAACGGGCGCTTCGCAGCCGGGCGCCGCAAAAACGGGCGAGTATCACCCTATCGTCAAGCTCACCGACGATACGGTAGCTCGGCCACGGTCATCGCCACGTCCACGTCGCTCCCGACGTAACAAGGCAGGTGCAAGTCGTCGGCCTAGGGGGATGCTCAACCCAGCGACGCAATCTGATCACCTCGTCGGGCACAATCACCAACTCGGCGGCGACCGTGATTCCGGGGCCCCCTCTACCTCATCGTCCACGGTTTGCCCAGGGGGGTTACCCTCGCCAATGCCGAGGGACGATGTTCAGCGCCGAGCCGTTTTATGTGGCTGAACGTCAGCCAGCTCAACGCCGGACAGACATCCGCGGGTGTGAACCTCGATTCAGCGACCCAGGGCTCTTGCCGTTCACCTACCGCGTCACGGTCATTGACGGCCCCGTTGGCAGCAACGAGCCTGCGGGAACGATCGCGGAAAGCAGCGCGAGGGCCCGCGAGAGTCCGGGCTTCGTAGCCAACGAGGGACAAACCGACGCGCGGTACGTTTCCTGTCGCAGGGCAACGGCTACACGCTGTTCCTCACGTCGGGCGGCTCCGGTGCTTGGGCTGCTCAAGCCGGGTGATTCCGGCTCCCAGGCCTCGTCCACGGTCGCCTCGGTTCTGAATTCGTCGGCGCCAACCTCGCCGCCAAGCCGGTCGGCCTCGATCCGCTGGCTAGGTCGACGAACTACTTGATCGGCAACAATCCGCCCAAACTGGCGGTATCGAAGGTCGCGTCGTTTGGCGCCGTCGAGTATCGCGACATTTATCCGGGCATCACGCTCGACTACCACAGCACGGCGTCGCAGCGAATCGAATACGATTTCACGGTGGCTGGCCGGCGCCAACCCCGGGTTGATCCGACTCAATCTTCAGGGCGCCGACTCCACATGCTCGATGGCGTCAGGCGACCTGGTGTCTGCACACCGCGCGGGCGACGTGGTCGAACAGGCCCCGGTGGTGTACCAGGTGAAGCGGCGGCGTCGCGTCGAGCGGTGGCCGGAGGTTACGAGATTGGCGCGAGCGGTCAGGTCGAGCTTCCGTTTCGGCGACTATGATCGGAGTCGTCCGCTGGTGATCGACCCAGTGCTTGTTTATTCCACTTACTTGGCGGCAGCAAGCTTGGATGTCGGCCAAGCGTCGCCATCAGACGCCGCGGGAAATGCGTACTCACGGGCACGACATTTCGCCGGACTTTTCGACCTGGATGGGCTCGGCCCGCGCCCGACCGGTAGGGCAGCCAGTCTCTGATGGGAGGACCGGTCGCCTACGTGACGAAGCTCGATCCGACGGGCGCGGTGCTGTACTCGACTTATCTGGGCGGCAGCGGTCAGCTGGTGTACTTCCTCGGCATCATCTATTCACGGGGGCGAGCCGGCCAACGGCATCGTCG
The DNA here is from genome assembly GCA_963829725.1 of uncultured Actinomycetes bacterium. Classification (GTDB taxonomy): domain Bacteria; phylum Actinomycetota; class Actinomycetes; order Streptosporangiales; family Streptosporangiaceae; genus RYN-230. The sequence continues at coordinate 466,395 of CAWHJW010000016.1, forward strand.
TCGACGCGGCCGGTGAGGCCTGGATCAGCGGGTCCACCTGGTCGACTGACTTCCCAACAGTCAACGCCTTGACGTCTCTGAGGTCAAGACGCCCGGATCCAGCAATGGGTTCGTCGCCAAACTGTCTGCCGACGGTTCGAGTCTGCTGTTCTCGACGTATTTGAAGGGCACCTCGAAGGCGCGCGATCGCGCTGGATCAGCGGTAATGCGTATATCGCCGGCATCATAGGGGG
>CAWHJW010000017.1:0-262969 GCA_963829725.1 uncultured Actinomycetes bacterium
GCTCCAAGGAAGAGGGATGAAATCGGCTCATTTATTGAATGACAGCTTTAACCGGACTTTGGCCGTTCTGCGAAATGGGCTGGGAGAGAATGTGATCACTGTGAGCATGATCGCTTACTCATGATCGGGAAGTTGGTAAATTAACTTTGGCGCGGCAGGACGGACGTGTCGAATGCCCGATAATCCCGGACTGGGAAGGGGTCGGCCTATGTGGGAGAATTGCGTCGGCTGTGGCGAGGGGCTATTCGCCGGTGACGCCTTCTGCGGCAATTGCGGGCGCGCCACGAAGGCGGCGGCCGGGCCGGGCGGGCGCGAAGCACCGGGTGAGCCCCCTGAGATACCAGCCGCGCGCGGATCACGGGCGCTGCGGCAGGGCGCAGTCCCCCCGGCCCGCCCGGGCCAGCCCGGCTCCGGGCTGATCCGGATCTATGCCAAGCCGACTCCCCCGACGGCCGATCCCGTCACCGCCTCCATCACGGACCCGGCCCCGGCTCTCCAGGCTGCCGCGGACAGCGCCCTGGCCAGGGAGGCCGGTACCGTGGTGCCGCAGGCCGGGGCATTGCCGTGGCCGACGGCCCCCCCGCCTCCGCCGGCCAGTGACTCCGCTGGCCCAGCCGGCCGGCCACCCGCGCCCGCCCTCTGGGAGCCAGCGACCGCCAGGGGCGCCGGGCAGCCAGCGGCTGGCCTGTCCCGCACCCGCCTGACCGGGCAGGGGACCTTCGATCCGGTCGGCAACAACCGCTTCCTGCTGCAGGTGCTCCGCCAGGGCGCCATCTACGCCGGAATCTACGCGCTCATCCAGACCGCAGCACTGTCGTGCTTCCTGCTGCTGGGATTGTGCAGGATAGGCCTGGGCGCCGCGATGGGGCTGGAGATCATAAGCCTCAAGGTAGTGGCGATCATCCTCGTCATACCATTCTGGCTGATTCCGGTTTCCGCATTGCTGGGCCAATGGACGATGCTGGTCGAGGGCGGCAAGGATACCGCTAAGGAGACATTTCAGCGCATGGGTGCTGCATTCAGTGAGCATGAAGTCCCAGTCAACTCCGTGGAGGTGCGCACCGTGCTGCCTTCCGGGGAGGAAGCCCGCGAGTACCTGGAGCTTCGGCGGGGCAGGTTCCGCGGGTTCCTGTCCTGCTTCCCGCACGGGCGTGACCTGTACCTGGGCTGGACGTTCTGGCTGCGGATGTCGCCGGCCCGGCTGCTGCTGCTGATTCTCGGCCGGCAGCTGCGCAACCCGGGCGGGGGCGGCGACATCGACCAGGCACTGTGGGCTGAGTCGGCTCGCGCGCTGGTCGCGGCCATGCATAGCGCGACCCTGGCCGGGACCGGCGACGGGACGCCAGCCCCCGGTGACCTGCCGCCCGGCGACGCCGGGCGCGACGTCGCGGTCCGGGTGGGCTGAGCGCGATGAGATTCTGCACCAGGTGCGGCACGCCGGTGAGCGGGCTGCTGCGTTTCTGCACCCGTTGTGGCGCACCGCTGAACCGCCCGGCCCAGGACGAGCCGCAGGCCACCGCGGCGCATCCGGCCGCCGCCAGGGTGGGCGCGCCGCCGGCTGCTGCGGGCGCACCCGATCCGGCCTCCTCCGGCACGTCCGGCACGGACTCTCCGGGCACGCCCGGCGGGGCCTCCGCGGGCACGCCCGGGCCCGACTCCCCGGGCACGCCCGCCGCGCCGGTCCCGGCGCAGGCCGGGCCGCCCGCGGGGGAGAGTGCCCCGGAGACGGTTACCGGCGGCGCGGATACCGGCGGCGCGGCCCTGGGCATCGGCCGCCCCGCAACGGACACGGCCGTCCACGGCCCGGAGGCCGTCTATCCCGCTGCCGGGGCCCCCGCCGCCGGGGCCTCCCCCACCGAGGCCCTCGCTACCGAAGCCCCTGCCGCCGGCGCCCCGGCCGCCGACCTTCCCGTCACTGAACTTCCCGCCACCGGCCTGCCGACGGCGGCCCCGGCCGCCCCGCCTCTGACCATCCCGGCTGAAGAGCCGTGGCTGCCTGGCTTCGGCGACACCGGCCCGCGGCCCGCGGACCACCCGGACGCCCGGCAAGACTGGCCGCCGAGCCTGCCGCCGCCCGAGTCGGGACGCCGGGTCCGCGCTCTGCTGCTGGTCACCGTGGCCGGGGCGGTGGCCATCGTGCTGGCGGCCTGGCTAGCTGGCCAGCACCATCCAGCGGCCAGCGCTGGCGCGCCCCGGGCCACGGCCGCCTTCCCGGCACCCGCCACCGGGCGGCCGCCCGTACCGGGACCATCCGGCAACGGGGGCGCCATGCCATCCGCTGGCGCCACCGCCACTGACCAGCCGCGGCCGTCGGGCGGCAGTGCTGCCGGGGCGGCCCCGGGCACACCCGCTCACCGCGGAACCCACGGGACCAGCGCATCCCGTCGCGCCCCTGGAAGCTCAGGCCGCCATAGAAGCTCCGGCGGCCAGGCCACCGCACCCGCCCAGGCCACCGCACCCGGCCAGGGAACCTCCCCAGGCCAGGGAACCTCCCCAGGCCAGGGAGCTTCGTCAGGCCAGGGAACCTCCCCCGGCCAGGGAACCTCCCCAGGCCAGGGAACCTCCCCAGGCCAGGGAACCACCCCCGGCCAGGGAACCTCCCCCGGCCAGGGAACCACCCCCGGCCAGGGAACCTCCCCCGGCCAGGGAACCTCCTCCGGCCAGGGAACCTCGTCCGGCCAGGGAAGCTCAGCAGGCCACGGAAGCTCGGGCAAGCCCGGCGGCCGGGTGCGCCCGGGAAGCCGCGCGCACCGGGTGACCCCGGGCCGGGCCCACGCCGGTTACGGCATCGTGTCGATCGCCCCGCACCTGGCCCGCAGCGCCCTGGCGCGGCGGGTCGCGGCGCTGCTGGACAGCTACTTCACGGCCGTCAACCACCAGGACTACCGCCGCTACTCGCTCCTGTTCGGCCGCTGGCACCAACTGACCCGCCGCAGGTTCCTGGACGGCTACGGGACCACCCACGATTCGCGGGCCACGCTGGTCGGCCTGGTCAGGAACGGGCGTGCGCTGATCGCCACGGTGACGTTCCAGAGCCGCCAGGCCCCGGCCGCCAGCCCGGACCATGCCCGGTGTGACGACTGGACAATCAAGCTGTACCTGCGGCGGGTCTCCGGCCGGTACCTGATCACGCCGCCCCCGGCGGGCTACCGGGCCCGCTACCACGTGTGCGGCTGAGCGACCGGACGACGCAACCGGACGACAGTGCCGCAACGAGCTGCTCCGATAGGCGGGCCGACGCGCATGGGCCGATAGATCGAGCCGATCTATAATCGCTGGATGTTGGATGTGACCAGGCTGCGGGTCCTGGTCGCGGTAGCCCGGCACGGCTCAGTCACGGCCGCGGCGCGGGCGCTCAACTACGCCCAGCCCTCGGTCAGCCATCACCTGGCCCGGCTGGAGGCCGAGACCGGCGCGGCGCTGACCCAGCGGGCCGGGCGCGGGCTCCAGCTCACCGACGCTGGCCGCCTGCTGGCGGCGCGGGCCGAAGAGATCCTGGGCCGCCTCGACGCCGCGGAGAACGAACTGGCGGCGCACGTCGGGCTGCGGGCGGGCCGGATCCGGCTGGCCGCTTTCCCGTCGGCGCTGAGCACCATCGTGCCGGCGGCGGCCGCCCGGCTGGAAGCGGAATACCCCGGCATGGACCTGACGCTGGCCGAGGCCGAGCCGCCGGAAGCGGCGCACATGCTCCGGGCCGGCTTTGTGGACGTGGCGCTGGTGTTCCGGCACTGCCAGGACGGTATCGCCGCCGGTCCCCCCGCCGACGAGGACGCCGGGACCCGGTCCCGGCTGCTGCTCGACGACCCGATCTACCTGGTGACCCGGGGCGGCACGGAGCCGCCCCTGCCGAAGCGGCCGAGCCTGGCCGACTACGCGCGGCAGCGCTGGATCGGCGGCTGCGAGCGCTGCCGCCGTTACCTGATCTGGCAGTGCGAACTGGCTGGCTTCACGCCCAGGATCGCGTTCACCACCGACGACTTCGTGGCGGTCCAGGCCCTGGTCGCGGCCGGCCTGGGCATCACCACGCTGCCCGGGCTGGCGCTGCGCGCGGCCCGGCACCCGGGCATCCAGGCCGCGCCGCTCCCCGGATCGCACCGGCAGGTGCTCGCGGTGACCTACGGCCAGGGCCCGGAGCCGCCAGCCGTCGCCCGGCTGCTCGACGTGCTGAGCCAGTCCAGCGGCACCGAGCCCGCTAGATCGAGCGGCTCGCAGCCTGCCAGTATGGCTCGCGCAGACGGCGCTTGAGCAGCTTGCCGGCCGGGTCCCGGGGCATCTCGCTGATGAACTCGATCTCCGCAGGCCACTTCATCCGGGCCAGCTTCCCCTCCAGCGAGCCGAGGATGCTGGCGGCCAGGTCCGGGCCGGGGGAACGGCCCTCGGCCGGCTGCACCACGGCCATCACCCGCTCCCCCCAGTCCTGGTCCGGGACACCGAACACCGCCACGTCGGCCACCCCGGGATGCATGATGATCTCCGCTTCGATCTCGGCCGGGTAGATGTTCACCCCGCCGGAGATGATCACGTCGGACCTGCGGTCGCAGAGGAACAGGAAGCCGTCGTCGTCCAGGTAGCCGATGTCCCCGGCGGTGAAGAAGCCCCGTAGCCGGGCGGACTCGGTCTTCGCCGGGTCGCCCTTGTACACGAAGTCGGACAGCATCATCTTCAGGTAGACGGTGCCGGGCTGGCCGGGCGGGCACTCCCGGCCCTCCTCATCGGCGATCATGACCTCGCTGACCGGCCACGGCCTGCCCACCGTCCCGGGGCGGGCCAGCCAGTCCTCCGGGGTGGCGATGGTGCCGCCCCCTTCCGTGGCGGCGTAGTACTCGTACACCCGGGGCCCCCACCACTCCAGCATGGCCCGCTTGAGGCCGGCTGGGCACGGCGCGGCCGCGTGCAGCAGCCACCGCATGGACGACACGTCATACCGGTGCCGGGTCTCCTCGGGAAGGTCCAGCATCCGCTTGAAGTGGGTGGGCACCATGTGCGTGCTGGTCACCTGGTAGCGCTCGACGCAGGCCAGCGCCGTCTCCGCATCCCAGGAATCCATGTAAGCGAGGGTGTGCCCGAGGTGGATGGCGGCGCCGCCGAACACGGTCACCGCCGTGTGGTAGTTCGGCGAGGTGACCAGGTGCACGTTGGGCTGGCCCGGCTCGGCCCCGAAGAACTGGAACAGGACCGAGTTCAGTTCCGCGGCCTCGTCGGGGTCGATGCCGGACAGCTGGCGGCGCACCCCCTTGGGGCGCCCCGTGGTCCCGGAGGTGTAGTGCATGCTGGCACCGGAGGTCCGGTCGGCTGGCAGTGTCGCGGGCTGGCCCTCCAGCAGGCTGTCCACCGGCACGAACCCGGGGACCGCCCCGTAGCCGAGCCGCCCCCCGGCGGGCACGCCGGCCTGCCCGGCCGCGGCGGCCCCGGCCGCGGCGTACCGCTCGTCCACGAAGAAGGCCCGGGCCTCGCAGTCGGCGACGATGTAGGCGATCTCCGGCGCGGTGAAGTGCCAGTTGACCGGGGTGTAGTACCAGCCGCCCTGGAGGGCGGCCAGGTACACCTCCAGCGCCGCGGCGCCGTTGGGCAGCAGCCCGGCGATGCCGTCCCCGGGACGCAGCCCGACCGTGCGCAGCCCATGGGTCAGCCGGTTGACCCGGGCCAGCAGTTCCCCGGCCGACTGCCGGGTGCCGTCCGGCTCAATGACCGCGGTCCAGCCCGGATCGGCCAGTGCGCGGCGCCAGAATGCGAGCCCCATCGCTCACCCTCCTCACGACTACTCCCGAGTAGACCACGGCCTGGCCCGGCCTGCCCAGGCCCAGTCCGGCTGCCCCGCCCATCGCCGGATACCGGCCGCGCGGCAGGCCGCCGTACGGTACATAGGGAGCGAGACGATCACGCACGATGAGGGGCGGCATGAAGCGGATGCTGGCACGGACCGGCCGGGCGGTGGCCGCCCTCACCGCTGGGGCGCTGCTCGCCGGATGCCAGTTCGCGGTAGTCCCGCCCAAGAAACACGCCGCCGCCAGCGGGTCGGCCAGCCCGGCCATGCGCGACCCGTACGGCGCCCGGCTGCGGGATGCCCCCGCCCTGCTCACCCAGTGCCTGGTGGACCAGTCCGGGCTGCGCCCCGGCACCGGCCTGAGCTGGCTGCGCGGTGGCAAGGTCACCGTCAACACCGGGAACGCCAGCGACTTCCTGGCCTGGTGGCAGGCGCACGACAAGCCCGGCCCCTACCCGCAGACCTTCCGCATCGCCGGGCACCTGACCCACTACCTGGAGTTCGGCACGCCCTGGGTGAAGCAGGGCTCGCTCTGGGCCCCGGCCAGCACCGGGAACACCAACCCGAAGGCGCTGAGGTACTCACTGATCGCCTGGGCGAACTGGACCGCGGTCAACGGCAAGCTGCCCGCCAATATCTGCGGCACGTCGGTGACCGCCACCCAGCTGCAGGACCAGGTCTTCGGCGGCTCCACCCCCAACCCCTGGTAACCCGCTGGCCGGGGACCGCACGGCCCGGCCGGTTAGGGTGAGGCCAGGTGAGCCGGGAAGACTGGTCGGCGCTCTGCCCGCGTGCGGAAGGAACTCAGCCCAGTGCCGGTGGCCGTCGAGGTGCTCGCCTTCTGCCTCGGCACGGCCGTCAGCCTGGCCACCAGTTACCTGCTGGTCACCCGCCTGGAGCGGATCGGCGAGCGGATCGGCCTGTCCGAGGCACTGCTCGGCGTGGTGGCCGCGCTCGCCGCGGACGCCCCGGAGATCACCTCGGCGGTCACCGCGCTCGCCCAGCACCAGCAGAAGGTCGGCGCCGGCGTCATCATCGGCTCCAACGTGTTCAACCTCGCGGCGCTGCTCGGCCTGGGGGCCGTGGTGGCCGGGAGCATCGCGCTGCACCGGAAGGTGGTCCTGCTCGGCGGGGTGACCGGCATCTGGGTGGCGGTGGCCTGCCTGGTCACCGTGACCGGCACCATCCCGCCCGCGGCCGGGCTGGCCGCGGTGCTCGCCGTGCTGGTGCCCTACCTCATCGTGCTGGGCGCCGGGCGTGCCCGGCTGGGCCGCCTACCCGTCGCCCGCCGCTGGGAAGGCTGGCTGGCCGTCGCCATCTCCGAGGAGGAGCAGGAACTTAACGAAGTGATCCACCCGCCGCACGGCCGCCGGATGGACGTGGTCGTCGGGGCCGGTGCCCTGCTGGCGGTGGTCGTGGCCAGTGTGGTCATGGAGCGCGCGGCGACCTCGCTGGGCACCCGCTTCGCGGTGCCGCAGATCGTCACCGGGGGCGTGGTGCTGGCCGCGGTGACGAGCCTGCCCAACGCAGTGGCGGCGGTCTACCTGGCCGCCCGGGGCCGCGGCGCCGCCATGCTGAGCACCACGCTGAACAGCAACGCGCTGAACGTCACCGCCGGGCTGCTGCTGCCCGCCACCATCACCGGGCTGGGCGCGCCGTCGGTGCACGCGGTGCTGATCGCCGTCTGGTACCTGGGCCTGACCGGCGCCTCGATCGCGTACACCTACCGCGACAGCGGGGTGCGCCGCGCCACCGGGTTCCTCATCATCGGGTCCTACCTGGTGTTCCTCGGCTCGCTGCTGGCCACCGCGCACAGTCCCGCGCCCGGGCTGGGGCTGACCGTCGGCCCGCTGCTGGTCACCGCGGCGGCCTGGCTGGCTGGGCTGGCCCGCCGTCCCGCCCGCGCGCCCGCCGCCGCCCGGGCCGGTCAGGCCTCAGCCGTCACCGAGACCTCGGAGGAGAACACCTCGTAGACGTCCAGGTCCACCTCGCCGGCCGGGTCGGCCGCGGCGCCGAGCGCGACGGCATGCCGCAGGGCATCCTCCCAGGACCAGTCCTGGGAGATCGCGGGCAGCAGCCCCGCCACCACCGCCTCCCCGGACAGCGACAGGCCAGGGTAGCCGTCCAGGACGGCCTGCCACTGCTGCCCGTCGGTGGCCGCGGTGAGCAGCTCGGCCCCCGAGACCATGGCCGCGGCAGCCGCGCCCCGGGCCACCAGGCCGTCTGGGCGGGCCGACACTCCGGCGCCCGGCGGCCCGGCCGTGGACGCGGCCAGCACCAGCGCCGGGTGCCGCGCCAGGCTCTGCCACAGCACCGGGCCGCCGGCGTGCACGATGACGGGCACCCCGGCCTCGGCGGCGTAACTGGTCAGCGAGGCGTAGACGTCACCGGGCAGCCCGGCGGGCAGGCTCCCGCTGAGCACCACGGCTTCCATCCCGGGCAGCAGCTTGCGGTACTCGGCCGCGAACCGGCCGAGTTCCTCGGTCGTGATGAACGGCGCCGGCTCGGCCAGCCGCGTGGTCTGCGCCCGGGCCTCGTCCAGCACGTTGACGACCCGGCGCGACTCCCGGGCGATCCGGGTGAACACGGTCGCCACCCCGGCCCGGGCCAGGTCCGCCTCGATCGCCTGGGCCGCGCCGCCGCCGGCGAATCCCGCCGCCAGGACGTCCTCACCCAGCCCGGCCAGCACCCGGGCGACGGCCAGCCCGCCGCCGCCCGCCCGGCAGACCAGCTGGCGGATGTGGTTCGCTTCGCCCCAGGAGATCTCCGGGGCCTCGTAGCCGACCTGGAGCGTCGCGTTCAGCGTGACGGTCAGGATCACGGCACCGGCACCACCGCGGCCCCGTGGCCGGGTACCGAGCACGCGGGCGGGTCGGCTGGCACCCGCCGAGTGTATGCCGGCGGCGGCGCGGCGGGCCGGGGCCATTACCCTGGCGGGCATGCGTTCTGCTGGAAGCAGGCTGGCCGCCGGGAGCGCGGTGGCGGATTTCTGCTGCGTGCTGCTGTTCGTCGTGATCGGCCGGGCCAATCATCATGACGGCGGCGGGCTCGGCGGGCTGGTCAGCACGCTGTGGCCGTTCGCCGCCGGGACCCTGATCGGGCTGGCCGCCGCGCGGTACTGGCGGCGGCCGACCGCCGTGCTGCCAACCGGCGTGATCGTCTGGCTGTGCACGGTGGCGTTCGGGATGATCCTGCGGGTGCTGGCCGGCCAGGGCACCGCGGCCGCCTTCATCGTGGTGGCGCTGGCCTTCCTCGGCCTCTTCCAGCTGGGCTGGCGGGTGGCGTGGCGGTGGCTGCGCGCGGCCCGGCACCGGGCGGCCCGGCCGGCTTCCTCGAGATGGCCCGCCGGCTTCCTGAGATGGCCCGCCGGCGCCCTCGATGGCCCGCCGGCGCCCTCGATGGCCCGCCGCCGGGGAACCGGACGGCGATCCAGGACGGCTCCCATACGTCAGTTGACGCTAACGTTCGCCTGTACTAACGTTAGCGGTCAGTTATCACGCCACAGGGAGGCAGTCATGGGCCAGCCGGTCGCGTTCTTCGAGGTGATCAGCCCGGATGCGGAGCGGGCACAGAAGTTCTACGCGGACCTGTTCGGGTGGCAGGTGAGTGCGGACCCGGCGATGGGCGGGTACGCGCTGGTGGACACGGGCGCCGGCGAGGGCGCCATCGGCGGCGGCATCGGCACCGGCGAGCCGGGCGAGAAGAACGTCAAGATCTACATGCGGGTGGACGACCTGGACGCTTTCCTGGCCCGGGCCGAGGAACTGGGCGGCAAGCGGCTGGTCCCGCCGACCGACCTGCCCGGCGACTTCGGCAAGTTCGCCGTCTTCGCCGACCCGGACGGGAACCCCGTCGGGCTGTGGAGCTGAGGCCCGGGCCATGACCGGGGAGTCCGAGGATGGCGCGGCCGCCCACGAGCAGGCGACCGACGAGGCGCTGAAGGCCATCGCCGAGCCGCGCCGCCGCGCCATCCTGCGGCTGGTCGCGAACGAGGAACTGGCCGCGGGCGAGATCGCCGCCGCCTTCGACGTCACCAGGACCGCCGTCAGCCAGCACCTGACGGTGCTCAGGCACGCCGGCCTGCTGACCGAGCGCCGGGACGGCACCCGGCGGCTGTACCGGGCCCGCCCGGACGGGCTGGCCGGGCTCAGGGAATTCCTGGACGACATGTGGGCGGCCTCCCTTGATGCCGCCCGGCGGCTCGTCGAGGCCGACCGCGGGATCAGCGATGATGACCAGGCAGCGAGCGCCGGGTGAGCCGCCGCCCGGCGCCGGGCCGGGCGGCGGGCAGCGGGCTGGCCTAGCCGCGCTGTGGCCGCTGGTCCTGGACCGGTTCCGTGATTACCTGCAATGGACGAGCAAGGGCACGGCCCCGCCGGCCCGGAGCCAGGGAGACACCGATGAAAGCGACGCCTGACGGACCCGCCGTCCCGGTCACCGCGCTGCGGCGCCCGCCGGTCCGGCAGTCCACCATGGTGCGCAGCGACGTCCGGCACACCTTCGACACGTTCGTGCGGAGCATCGGCATCTGGTGGCCGGTGACCCCGTTCTCGGCCGGCCAGGACCGGGTGCGCGACGTCACCATCGACCAGCGCCCGGGCGGCCGCGTCTACGAGACCTGGGCGGACGGCACCGAAGTGGACTGGGGCGAACTGCTGGCCTGGGAGCCGCCGGCCCGGTTCGTGATGACCTGGACCATGACCCCCGTGCCGACCGAGGTGGAGCTGTCCTTCGCCGCCCTCGGCCCCGCGCTCACCCGGGTCACGGTGGAGCACCGGGGCTGGGAAGCGCTCTCCGACACTCAGCTGGCGGAGGACTGCGCGCTGCCGGGCGGCTACGCCAGCGGCAGCTACTCGGCTGGCTGGACCCGCATCCTGGACCGGTTCGCGGCCATGCTCACCCCGGGCAGCCCCGCCGTCCCCGAACCCCCGGAGAATCAGTGATGAGCGTGGACCCCGATGCCATCCAGCTGGAGACCTACCAGTGCGTGCTGCTGCGGCATGCCCCGGAGGGCCGGGAGCTCAGCGCGGAGCACGCCGGGCGGATCTTCCGTGAGCACCTGGAGTACGTGCTGCACCTGGTGGCCACCGGCCAGCAGCGGGCGGCTGGGCCGGTGCGCGATAGCCCGGCCGAGGAGCAGGACATCTGCGGCCTCGGGCTGTTCCAGCAGGACTCGGTGGACACCGTGCGGCGGCTGATGGAAGCCGACCCCGGCGTGCGCCAGGGCCTCTACACCTTCGACGTGATGATCTGGCAGACGCCTGGCTCGGTCAGCTTCCCCGGGCCGCAGCACCGCCAGGCCAGCACCGCGTAGCCCTGGCCGCCGGCCGCCGGGATCCGGCCCGCGCAGGCTCAGGACGGGCCGGCGAAGTCGACGTCCTTGGTCTCGGCCGTCCCGGCCGACCGCCCCGGCGCCGTCTGGTAGGTCCAGTACAGGTTGGTGTGCGCGATGACCTGATCCGGCGGCGGCGCTCCCCAGGCGGTCTGGTCCCCGGTCGTGTGGGCGTCGCTGACCAGCGTCGCGTCGTACCCCCGGACGAACGCGCCGTGCAGCGTGGAGCGGATGCACGCATCGGTCTCGGCACCGACGACCACCAGCCGCCCCACGCCCAGGCCCGCCAGCACGGCCGCCAGGGTGGTGTCCTCGAAGGAATCGCCGTAGTTCTTCTCCACCAGCGGCTCGCCGTCACCCGGCGTCAGCTCGGGGACGATCCGCCAGTCGTCGCTGCCCCGGGCGAGTCCCTCATCCGAGTGCTGGACCCAGACGACGGGGACCCGTTCCCGCCGCGCCTTCTCCACCAGGCTGCCGACGTTCGCGACGATCGCGTCGCGGTGGTGAGCCTCCTCGACGACGCCGTTCTGCACGTCGATGACGAGGAGTGCGGTGTTCGGCCGGTTCTCGAGTGTGGTCATGGTCTCCCCTGGCTCACGCTGGGCTGCTGCGCCACCCCACGGTAGGCATACCTACCGACAGCGGCCTGCCGCAAACCCACCCGTCCCGCGCGGCCCGCCGCTCACCTCAGGCGGCTCCGCGCGGATCGCGCCATTCACGCCTGCCCCGAGCGCGGCGGCTAGACGGTCGCGGGGCGGACAGCCGGGCCGCGGTGAGCGGGCCGCCGGGCCAGCCGCTGCCGCGCCGCGTCCGCGTTGTGCTGCAGCCGCTGCACTTCCTTTTCCAGCGCGGCGGCGCCGCCGTCGGTCAGCCGGTAGTAGCGGCGGAGCCGGCCGTCCACCATTTCTTCGCGGTCCGCCTCCAGCAGGCCCTCGGCGGCCAGCCGGTCCAGCGCGCCATACAGCGTGCCGGGGCGCAGCGACAGCCGGCCGCCGGACAGCGCGCCCACCTCGCCGATGAGCGCATAGCCGTGCAGCGGCTGGGGGGCCAGCGCGGCCAGGATCAGGAAAGTGGGCTCGCGGAGCGGGTCACTCATGGACCGCAACATATCGGTGATCAACGTATCGGGACAAGCATCCCCCCGCCGCCGGGCGGGGGATGTGACCGACGGAACAGGACTGCATGGCCGCCCGCCGGGAAGTAGCTGGTTCACGTTCCCTGGCGACCAGAAGATCACCAGTGCCTGGGGCACGGCCGCCAGCCAGAGCGGCGATGCCACGAGCGCCACCAACGCCAGTTACGACGCGAGCATCAGCCCCGGCGGCAGCATCTCGTTCGGCTTCCAGGGCACCTGGACGTCCAGTGACGCCCCGCCTGCCACCTTCACCCTCAACGGCACCACCTGCACCTGAGCCGTCAGCTTCGCCCGGGTCTCCGGGCCCGGGCGAAGTCTGTGATGTTGACTTCATTGCCCTTCCGCATTGCCCTTCCGCCAGGCCAGGGCCTGAGAACACGATGAGGACGGACATGGGCGTGTCCCCCGTGCGGACCCGACCAGAGGTGCTCGCAGACCTTGACGGGAATCGCCAGCGTGCACACCCAGGCCCGCAGTGCCTACAACCGGGGCTTCATCCCCGAAGAAGACCTCAGCCCCCCCGCTGCCTACCAGCGAAGACGGGAGATCCGTCGGCAGCGGATGCAAGACCCCGCCTGCACTGTCCTCTGCGCCGAACTAGCTAGACCACCAGCTGGCGGGCTCCGCCCTGCTCGGCCCCCCTCACGAACCCGTGCCAGGTCCCAGGATCGTCGGCCCGTTGCGGCAGATCCACGTCCTTGGCATCACGCCGCCCCTGGCGCTGGCCTGCCGCCGTCGGCGCGGCCTGCCCTGAGCCGCCCGCCGCCCGCCGCGGCCGGGTCCTGCGGTCCTGTCATCACCGCTACCCCCACTCGCACAATATGGGCCAGAGCGCAGCGCAGCTGCCCCCGGCGACCATGCGCCGCCACAGCACGGATGCCCCACCAGCATCACCAGCCCCGCAGATGACGTGCGGGCCGGGCCTTGCCGGCATCTGCGGCGCCTCCTAGACTGAACGTTCAGTCAGCATAAGGGAGTGCAGTCGTGACCACCGTGACGAACGGCCCGGACCAGGCAGCCAGCCATCTCCAGGACATCATCGAAGCGCAGGAGAAGATCTTCGTCGAACGGCAGCCGGAGTCGGCCCGGATGGCCGGCCGGGCGCAGGACATCCTGGCCGGAGGAGTCACCTCCAGCTGGCAGATCACCGTCCCGCAGCCGGTGTGGCTGAGCCACGGCAAGGGCTCCAAGATCTACGACGTGGACGGCCATGAGTACGTGGACCTGCACGGCGGGTACGGCGCCGCGCTGGCCGGGCACGCGCACCCGGCCATCGTCGAGGCGGTCCGCAGCCAGGTCGGCCTGGGCACCCACTTCGCCCAGCCGACCCGGAACGCGGTCGCGGTCGGCGAGGAACTGGCCCGCCGCTTCGGCCTGCCGCTGTGGCGCTTCGCCAACTCCGGCACCGAGGCCACCATGGACGCGGTCCACCTGATGCGCGCCATCACCGGCCGCGACTTCATCATCAAGGTGGAGGGCGGCTACCACGGCCACCACGACTCGGTCCAGGTCTCGGTGGCCCCGGTGGCTGATCAGGCCGGCCCGGCGGACCGCCCGGCCCAGGTGCCGTCCAGCACCGGCATCCCCGGGGCCATCACCCGGCTCACCCTGGTCGCCACGTACAACGACCTGGCCAGCGTGCGGCGACTGCTGGACGAGCACCCCGGCCAGGTAGCCGGCATGATCATCGAGCCGGTCATGATGAACGCCGGCATCATCGAGCCGGAGCCAGGCTACCTGGCCGGGCTGAAGGACCTGCTGCACTCCCGCGGCGCCCTGCTCACCTTCGACGAGGTCAAGACGGGGCTGACCGCGGGCCCGGGCGGCGCCACCGCGCTGACCGGGGTGACCCCGGACATCATCACGCTGGCCAAGGCCATCGGCGGTGGCGTGGCCATCGCCGCCATCGGCGGGTCGGCCGAGGTGATGGAGCACGTGGCCAACGACGACTACGAGATGGTCGGCACCTTCAACGGCAACCCGCTGGCGGTGGCGGCATGCCGGGCCATGCTCACCGAGGTGGTAACCCCGGAGGCCTACCAGCGGATCGACGCGCTGCGCGAGCGCGCCGTGGCCGGTATCGAGCGGGAGATCGCGCGCACCGGGCTGGCCGCGCACGTGGTCGCGGTCGGCGCCAAGGGCTGCGTGGTCTTCTCCCCCGAGCCGGTCCGCAACTACCGGGGCTTCCTGGACGTCAACGACCGGTACAGCCACGCGCACTGGCTGTTCCAGCACAACGGCGGGGTCTTCCTGCCGCCCTGGGGCAAGATCGAGCAGTGGCTGATCTCGGTCCAGCATGGGGAGCCGGACATCGACCTGCTGGTGGCCAATTTCGGCACCTTCGCCTCGGCGGTGACCCGGTGACCGGCCCAGGTTTCCGTCCTGTTTCGGCTGCTCGGTGCCTCTGTTGCCGACGGGACGTTGGGCCTATGCTGTCGCAATAACGCCCGTTATTGACGGACTGTTCAGTCAGGGTTCATGAGCGCCGGGCCGCCCCAGGACCGCCAGGATCCCCAGGGCTCCCGGCAGCCCGGCCGGACGGTCAGGCCACGACCGCCGGAGGAAGAAGCGAGCTGGTGCACCCGCGAGAAGGCTGGCCGAAAGACGGGTCACGACCGCCCCTGTTCACCCGGCGCGGTTTCCTGGGCCGCAGCGCCGGTGCCGGGCTGGCCGCGCTGGCCGGCGGCGGCCTGCTGGACGCCTGCGCGCCCGCGCTGGCGGGCAAGGGCAGCGTCCCGCTGCCCCGGCCGGACCACCCGGTGACCTGGCCGGTCTTCACCAATAACAAGCCGATCGCCAGCGGCCTGCAGCCAGAGACCGGGGCCACCCTGCAGATCTTCAACTGGGTCGCCTACGTCAACCAGGCCTGCCTGAACCACTTCGCCAAGAAGTACAACTGCAAGGTCCAGCTGACCACGTTCAACACGATGAACGAGGCGATCGCCAAGCTGCGCAGCGGCGGCGTGTCCTTCGACGTGTTCATGGGCGTGACCGTGGACGTGCTGGGCCAGCTCATCGAGTCCAGGCTGATCCAGCCGCTGAACCACAGCTACATCCCGAACATCAGCCAGGCCTGGCCGGACTTCACCAGCCCGTTCTACGACCAGGGCTGGCAGTACACGGTGCCGTACACGATCTACACGACCGGGATGGCCTGGCGCAAGGACCTGGTGCACGAGAACCCGTACGCGCTGCGCAACCCGTGGGCCATGCCCTGGCAGCCCAGGTACCGGGGCAAGGTGGCCATCCTGGACGACTACCGGGAAGGCATCAGCCTGGGGCTGATGAAGAACGGGATCTTCGACCTGAACACCACCGAGCGGGGCCAGATCGCGCTGTCCCGCAATTCCCTGCTGGACCTGACCCACCTGGTCAACGTGCACATCGACAACAATGACTACACCGAGGTCCCGACCGGGCAGGTGTGGATCCACCACGCCTGGTCCGGGGACATGGCGTCGGCCCAGTACTACATGCCCAAGGGCGTCCCGGTGGAGACGGTCGGCTACTGGTTCCCGCCGGACGGCCGCGGCCCGGTGGCCAACGACACCAACACCGTGCTCCGCTCGGCCACCAACCCGGTGCTCGCCCACCAGTTCCTCAACTACCTGCTGGACCTGCCCAACGTGCTGGAGAACATCAGCTTCAACGGCTACATGCAGCCGCTGACCGCGGTCACGCCGCAGCGCCTGGTCAAGGAGCAGTTGCTGCCCAAGAGCCTGATCTCCACCGCGGTGCTGCCGTCCTACTTCCGGCGCGGGGTGAGCCAGCTCCAGCTCCCGGTGGATGCGGACGCCCTGTGGCAGCAGGCGTGGCTCGTCGTGAGCAACGGGATCTAGGGGGCGGCGGCCATGGCAACAGCCACCGAGCAACCCGCGGCCCGGCCGCCAGGCCGCCCCGGCCGCGGTCCGCCCGGCCCGGCCGGGGCGGCTGTTCTGGATCGCCCTGGCCCTGCCGGGCATCATCTGGCTGCTGGTGCTGTTCATCGTGCCGTTCTACGCGATGCTGGCCATCGCCATGGGCCAGCTGAACCGGCTGTTCTCCTCGCCCATCGCGGTCTGGAACCCGTTCGCCTGGAGCTCCTCCAACGTCATCAACGTCTGGCATGACCTGTTCGGCGCGACCTCGTTCGCCGGGCCGATCGTGGCGCGCACGATCGGCTATGTGGCCGCCGCGTCGCTGCTGTCCCTGCTCATCGCCTACCCGGCCGCCTATTTCGTGGCCCGGTTCGCCGGGCGGCGCAAGGCGCTGTTCCTGATCCTGCTGATCGCGCCGTTCTGGATCAGCTACATGATGCGGATGCTGGCCTGGATCGACCTGCTGCAGACCGACGGCTACGTGAACAAGGCACTGTCCGCGCTCGGGCTGATCTCGCAGCCGGTCAACTGGCTGGGCGGCAAGTGGTTCACCGTGGTCCTGGGCCTGGTCTACGGCTACATCCCGTACCTGATCCTGGTGCTGTACGCGGGCCTGGACCGGATCGACCCGGCGCTCATCGAGGCGGGCCGGGACCTCGGGCTGAACCGGGCGCGGACGTTCCTCCGGGTCACCCTGCCACTGTCCCGGCAGCCGATCCTCACCGGCATGCTGATCACGGTGCTGCCGATGATCGGCGACTACTACACCAACCAGCTCATGTCCGGCGCGGCCGGCACCTCCATGATCGGCAACCTGATCCAGGGCCAGCTCGGCACCCCCGGCCTGGAGGGGCAGGGCGCGGTGCTGTCCCTGCTGCTGCTCCTGGTGCTGCTCGTGCCGATGGTCTACTACGTGGCGGCCACCAACCGATCGACGCGGGAGGCAGGGTGACCGCGACCAGCGCCCCGGCACAGGCCCCGGCCCAGGCCCAGGCGGCCCCGCGCAGCGGCCTGCGGCGGCTGGTCCCGCGGCGCAACCCGTGGGGCCACCCGTGGATCCTGGAGGGCTTCACCTGGCTCTACCTGATCTGGTCGCTGGTGCCGATCGCCATCGCGGTGCTGTTCTCGTTCAACAAC
This sequence comes from uncultured Actinomycetes bacterium, assembly GCA_963829725.1. Classification (GTDB taxonomy): domain Bacteria; phylum Actinomycetota; class Actinomycetes; order Streptosporangiales; family Streptosporangiaceae; genus RYN-230. The sequence goes on from CAWHJW010000017.1 coordinate 17,226, forward strand.
GGCAAGTCGCAGAGCGCGTGGCAGGGCTTCTCCTGGCGCTGGTACTTCACCGACCCGGTCAACTCGGTGCTGCACAACCCGCAGCTGCACGCGGCGGTGATCCAGACGGTACGGCTGTCCGTGCTCACCACCGTCATCGCCGTGCCGCTCGGGGTCGCGTTCGCGCTGGGCCTCAACCGGTGGCGCGGCGTCACCCCGGCCACCTTCAACTTCGTGATGATCCTGTCCTTCGTGGTCCCGGAGCTGATCTTCGGCGTGGCCATGTTCTTCGTGTTCACCGTGCTGTTCACCTCGGTGCACCTGGGCACAGTGGCCGAGGTGCTGGCCCTGGTCACCTGGAACATCAGCTGGCCGGCCATCATCGTCCAGGCCCGGCTGGTCACCCTGGGCCGCCAGTACGAGGAGGCGGCCGCGGACCTCGGCGCCAGCCGGCTGTCCACGCTGCGCCGGGTGATGCTGCCGCTGCTCGGCCCGGCCATCTTCGCCAGCGCGGTGCTGGTCTTCTCCGGGGTGATCGACGACTTCGTGCTGGTCAACCTGCTGTCGTCGAACTCCGGCAACACCCCGATGTCGGTGATCATTTACTCTACGCAGCACGGCGGCAACGGCGGCCCGGCGCTGAACGCGCTCGGCACCATCATGCTGGTGATGTCGCTGGTCATCGCGGTGATCGGGTACCTGGGCTACCGCTGGATGACGCGGGGCGAGCGCGGCAGCCGGGTGGCCGCACTGACCACCATCGCCGGCACCGATTAGGGGAGGGATCCCAGTGGCAGGCGGGCATATTCAGCTGGTCACGCTGACCAAGCGGTTCACCGAGGTCGCGGTGGACGGCATCGACCTGTCCGTGCACAGCGGCGAGTTCTTCTCCCTGCTCGGGCCGTCCGGCTGCGGCAAGACGACCACGCTGCGGCTGATCGCCGGCTTCGAGCAGCCCACCGCCGGGCGGATCCTGCTGGACGGCACGGACATGGGCGGGGTCCCCCCGCACAGGCGCAACGTGAACACGGTGTTCCAGAGCTACGCGCTGTTCCCGTTCCTGTCGGTGTTCGACAACGTCGCCTTCGGCCTGCGCTACCACAAGCTGCCCAAGCGGGATATCGCCACCAAGGTGAACGAGGCGCTCGACCTGGTGGAACTGCGGGACTACGCGAAGCGCCGCCCGGCCGCGCTGTCCGGCGGCCAGCAGCAGCGGGTGGCGCTGGCCCGGGCGCTGGTGCTCGGCCCCGCGGTGCTGCTGCTGGACGAGCCGCTCGGCGCGCTCGACGCCAAGCTGCGCCGCTCGCTCAAGGTGGAGCTCAAGGCGCTGCAGGAGCGGGTCGGCATCACCTTCCTCTACGTCACCCATGACCAGGAGGAGGCGCTCACCATGTCGGACCGGCTGGCGGTGATGAACTCCGGCCGGATCGCCCAGATCGGCACCCCGCGCGAGGTCTACGAGGAGCCCGCGGACACCTACGTGGCGGACTTCCTCGGCGCGTCCAACCTGATGGAAGTGGACGTGGTCGAGCGGGGCCCGGGGTCACGCTGCTCCGTCAAGGTCGGCGAGTCCGCGCTGGAGGTGGAGCGCGGCGACGTGGACGGCCTGGGCACCGCGCACGCGGTCATCCGGCCGGAGCGGGTGCGCATCGAGGAGCACGGCTCGGCCGGGCCGAACCGGGTGCCCGCGATGGTGGAGCGGCTGGTGTTCCTGGGCGCGAGCACCCAGGTGCTGCTGCGGCTGGCGCCCGGCGCCCCGCTGCAGGCCCTGGTGCAGAACGACGGCGGCCACCCGGCTCACCTGGCCCAGGGCACCCCGGTGCACGTGTACCTGGCCCCCGACGCGCTCCGCGTGCTGCGCGGCAGCGCCGCCGACCTGGCCGAGGAGGAGCACCTCGCCGTCGGCTGAGCAGCGCCGCGCCGCCCGCGGGGGCGCCGCCCGGCCCTAACCGGCCTGGCGCGCCCGGCCGCTCCACTCGAAGCCCAGCTGGCCGGCCACGAACCGCATGCTCAGCTCGAAGGCGCGGCCGGCGTCCACCGACGGGTCGCCCAGCGCGATCTGGATAGCCAGGCCGTCGAGCATGGCGGACAGGGCCACCGCGAAGTCGTCCGCGTCCACCGGGCCGAACTCACCGGCCTCCTGGCCCGCCATGACCAGCGCGGAGATGGTCTCGCGCCAGCGCTCGTCGAACTTCTGCCGGACGCTGGCCACCTCGGGCAGCCGCACCGACTGGGCCCACAGGTCCAGCCACAGCAGCCAGGAGCATTCGGGCTGGACGTCCGCTTCCGGCAGGCAGGTCATCGCGACCAGTTCCTCCAGGCGGCCCGCCGCGCTGGGGATGGCCGCCATCCGCGCCGTACCCGCCTCGTACCAGGTGTCCTCGGCGAACCGCAGCGCCTCGGTGAGCAACTGGTCCTTGGTCTTGAAGTAGTAGATGACCAGGGCCGGGCTGATCCCGGCCCGCTTGGCCACATCCGCGATCCGGGTTTCCGGGAAGCCCCGTTCCTCGATGACCTCGATGGCGGCCCGCAGCATCTGCTCGCGGCGCTGGTCGGCGGTGTCGGCGCTGTCGCCGCCCCGTTCACTCATGGGGACATCCTCGCCCAGTGTCGTCCCAGATCTCACTGACTCTTGTGGACAACGCTACCAGCTTTCTAGACTGAACATTCAGTCAACCTTGACGGGGCGCGCCCCGGATGACCGGATCGGACCGAGAGATGTCGATGGAGGGCGGAAGCATGGCCGCAGCAGGCACCGGAACCTACGACGCGATCGTCGTCGGCGGGGGGCACAACGGGCTGGTCGCGGCCGCGTACCTGGCCCGGTCCGGGGCACGCACCCTGGTCTGCGAAGGCCGTCACAAGACCGGCGGCGCGGCCACCACCGAGGCGCCCTGGCCCGAGGCCCCCGAGTTCAAGGTGACCCGGCTGTCCTACGTGATGAGCCTGCTCCCGCCGACCATCATCAAGGACCTGGACCTGGCCCGGCACGGCTACAAGATCTACCCGATGGGCCCGTACTACCAGGCCTTCCCCGGGGGCGGCTCGATCAAGCTGTACGCGGACGACGCCAAGCGCAACCACGAGGAAGTCTCCCGGTGGTCGAAGCAGGACGCGGACGCCATGCCGCGCTGGGACGCCTGGCTGGCCGGGCTGGCCGACGTGCTCGGCCCGCTGCTGCTCACCGTCCCGCCCAACCTGGGCTCCCGCAGGCCGCGGGACCTCCGGGAGACCCTCCGGCTGGCCTGGCGCAACCGCGGCCTGGACGTGCGCACCATCGGCGACGTGACCCGGCTGATGACGATGAGCATCGCCGACCTGCTCGACGACTGGTTCTCCTCGGACCAGGTCAAGGGCGCTCTCGCCGTCAACGGCGTGATCGGCACCTGGGCCGGGCCCTACGAGCCGGGCACCGCGTACGTGATGGCGCACCACTCGATCGGCGACGTGGGCGACGGCCACCTGGGCAACTGGGGGTTCCAGGAGGGCGGCATGGGCGCGGTGGCCAGCGCCATCGAGGTGGCCGCCCGGGAGCAGGGCGCCGAGGTCGCGCTGAACGCGAAGGTTGCCAGCATCCTCATCGAGGACGGCCGGGCCGCCGGGGTGGTACTGGAGAACGGGGACGAGATCCGCGCCCGGGTCATCGTGTCCACGCTGCACCCGCGGACCGCGTTCCTGGACCAGGTCGGCCGGGAGCACCTGCCGCCGGACTTCGCCGCCGACATCGAGCACTGGAAGACCCGCAGCGGCGTCGTGAAGATCAACCTGGCGCTGGCCGAACTGCCCGACTTCATCGCCGACCCGGGCTCGGACCTGCAGGAGCACCACACCGGCTCGGTGGAGATGGCGCCCACCATGGAGTACATCGAGCGGGCGTTCCTGGACGCCCGGGAGGGCCGGCCCGCGCTGCGGCCGTTCAGCGACGGCGTGATCCCGACCGCGTTCGACAAGACCCTGTCGCCCGAGGGCACCCACATCATGTCCCTGTTCACCCAGTGGGTGCCGCAGGACTGGAACACCGAGCCGCACACCGCGGAACTCGAGGCCTACACGGACCGCATGATCGACTGCTACAACGAGCTGGCCCCCAACTTCAAGGCGTCGATCCTGCACCGCGACATCGTCGGGCCACATGAGATGGAGCAGGAGTACGGCCTGATCGGCGGGAACATCTTCCACGGCGAGCTGTCCGGCGAGCAGCTGTTCCACATGCGCCCGGCGCCCGGGTACGCCGACTACCGCACCCCGGTGCCCGGCATGTACTACGGCAGCTCGGCGACGCACGCGGGCGGCGGGGTGTGCGGCATCCCGGGCTGGCAGGCGGCCCGGGCGGCGATCGCGGACCAGAAGGCCGCCCAGCGGTCCGCGAACGTGCGGCGCCTCACCCGGCGGTCATGACCAGCAACACCCATCCAGCCCAACGCCCCGCTGACCGCACTCCCAACCCGCCCCCGGGGGGCACCGGGGCGGCGGCCGGGAACGACCCGGCTGCCGCCCCGGTGCCCGGCACCGCCGCCCCCCGGCCCGGGCGAATCCTCTCCGCCGGGCCCGGGGCCGGCGTTGACCCGGCCGTCCGGGCCATGCTGGAGGCGCGCAGCGTGGCGCTGGTGGGCGCCAGCCCGCGCCCGGGCAGCCTCGGCCAGCGGATGATCATCGAGGTGGCCCGCAGCCGCCCGGCGCCGCGGACCTACCTGGTCAACCCGCGATACCAGGAGATAGCCGGGGCGCCCTGCCACCCGTCCCTGGCCGCCCTGCCGCAGCCGGTCGATCTGGTCCTGCTGGCCGTGCCCGACACCGCCCTGGAGGAGCAGCTGGCCCTGGCCGCCCGGCGCGGCGACCGCTCCGCGGTGATCTTCGGCAGCGCGCACGAGCTGCCCGGCCCGACGGCCGGGCTGCGGGCCCGGCTGGCCGCCACCGCGACGGCCGCGGGCATGGCGGTGTGCGGGGCGGGCTGCATGGGATTCGTCAACGCGGGCCGCGGGCTGCGCGCGGTCGGCTACCTCGAGCCCGACCCGCTGCCCCGCGGGCCCATCGCGCTGGTCACCCACTCCGGCTCGGTGTTCTCCGCCCTGCTGCGCACCCGCCGCGCGCTGGGCTTCACCCTGGCCGTCTCCTCCGGCCAGGAACTCGTGACCGGGGCCGGGCAGTACGCCGACTATGCGTTGAGTATGAAAGAGACGCGGGTGCTGGCGCTCGTGCTGGAGGCGCTGCGCGAGCCGGGCCGGCTGCGGGCGGTGCTGGCCGAGGCGGCGGGCCGGGACATCCCCGTGGTGCTGCTCACCGCGGGAGGCTCGGCCCGCGGCCGGGCCATGGTGGCCGCGCACTCCGGGGCGCTGGCCGCCGCGGACGGCGGGTGGGAGGCGCTGGCCCGCGCGTACGGCGTGCACCGGGTCGGGGACCTGTCCGAGCTGGCCGACACGCTGGAGCTCTTCGCGGTGGGCCGCCGCCCCCGCCGGGGCCGGCCCGGGCCGGCACCGGGATCGCGTCCGTGCACGACTCGGGGCTGGAACGGGCGCACGTCGCGGACGTGGCCGATGCGCTGGGCGTCCCGTTCGCCGAGATCAGCGCGGCGACCCGGGCCCGGCTGGCCGGGCTGCTCGACCCGGGCGTGGAGCCGGCCAACCCGCTGGACATGTGGGGCACGGGCGCGCAGGCGCAGGATCAGCTGGCCGGCTCGCTGGCCACGCTGGCCGCCGACCCGGCGGTGGCCGCGGTCGCGCTGGCCGTGGACCTGGTGCCCGAATTCGACGGTGACCAGTCCTACCCGCTGGCCGTGCTGGACGCCGCCCGGCGCAGCGGCACGCCGTTCGCCGTGCTGAGCAACGTGCCCAGCGCGATCGACGGCGCCGCCGCGGCCCGGCTGCGGGCGGCCGGGATCCCGGTGCTGGAAGGCACCCGCAGTGGCCTGCTGGCGCTGCGCCACCTGCTCGACCACGCCGCGGCCGGCGCCCGTACCGGCGCCGGGGGCCCGGCCGGTAGCGGCCGCGCCGCCGCGCCAGCGGCCGACCCGGGCCGGCCGGAGCGGTGGGCCGAGGTGATCACCACCGGAGCGGCCCACGGCACCGCCCTGTTCCGGCTGCTGGCCGACTACGGCATCCGGTGCCCCCCGGCCCGCGCGGCCGCCTCGGCCGACGAGGCCGCCGCGGCGGCCGGGGCCATCGGCTACCCGGTGGTGCTCAAGACCGGCGAGCCCGGGGTAGCCCACAAATCCGACGCGGGCGGCGTCATCCTGGGCCTCCGCGACGCCGCCGCGCTGCGGGCCGCCTATGCCCACCTGGCCGCCCGGCTGGGACCGCAGGTCCTGGTGTGCGCGACCGCCGCGCCCGGCACCGAGCTGTCACTGGGCCTGGCCCGCGATCCCAGCCTGGGCCCGCTCGTGGTCGTGGCGGCCGGCGGGGTGCTGGTGGAACTGCTGGCCGACCGGGTCGTGGCGCTGCCGCCGGTCGGCCCGCAGCAGGCCCGCGACCTGGTGAACCGGCTGCGGGCCGCCCGGCTGCTGGCCGGGGTGCGCGGCCGTCCCCCGGCCGACCTGGCCGCGGTGGCGGCCGCCGTCGGCGCCGTGTCCCAGATCGCGGTGGAACTGGGCGACGCCCTGGACGCCCTGGACATCAACCCGCTGATCTGCGGCCCGGACGGCGCCGTCGCCGTGGACGCCCTGGCCATCCCCCGCCTTCCGGCACCGCCGGGCCGCTGACCCGCCGCGCCGCGCCGGCCCACCAGCCCCGGGCCACGCGTGAACTCATCCCGCCTCTCAGGGCTGCTTGTGCAGTGTGCCCACCGTCACGTGCGGCCAGCTGAGCCCGTTGAAGTTCAGCAGCACAAGCTGGGAGTACTGGAGTTGCTGCGGGGCGGTCTGTCCCGCCAGCGTCTCCAGCCAGAAGGTGGCCGTGACGCTCGCTGCCACCGCGTTCGGGCCATGAGCACCACCCTTCAGGAAGGCTGTGTTGGAGGTTCCGCCACCGGGAACCGGGGCGTCGGTGCTGGACACATGGAGGGTGGTGGTCGCGTGGATCTGCTGGCCGGTGATCGCGGAGTGCAGGACGCTGTTGGGGTTGTCGACCATCGCCTGGGTGACGCCGGCCAGCCCGGCCCCGGGCGTCCGGAATTGGCTGGGGGTGGCCAGCGTCTGCTCCGGGAAATCGATGGTGCCCCCCGGGCTGCCGATCGTGAAGGGCTTGATGCTGACGGCGGGGATGGCCGGGGCATTGGCCGAGGTACTGGCGGTGCCCTGAGCCAGAATGGTCGTGCCGTGCGGGATCGAGGCCAGGCGCGCCACCGTGGCCACCTCTTTGGGGTCGGTGGTGGCCGGGATGGACACCCACAGGCCCGGCTCAATGTGCAGCCCCGCCTTGAGGTTCTTGTCCGAGATCTGCTGCAGGTAGGTCAGGCCGGTCATGCTGATGTCAGGCTGCAGCAGGCCGCGGTTGGGGATCGCGCCGCTGATAGGGTCCAACTCGAGTTGCTCGCTGGTCACATTGAGCTCGAGGAACCGGTCCTGCTGCGCGTCTGGGTGGTGCGGCCGCCAGATGACGTTGAACCCCTGGCCGGTCCATTTTCCGGCGAGCCCGGCCAGCGGGCTGAGCGGACTCGCCAATGTGGCCGCGCTGTCGAGCGGCGGCAGTGGCTGGAACGAAAAATCGCTGGTCAGTTCCATGGAGCTCCCCGAATGAGCTGATTCCCTGAACCGCGCTGTTGCCCGCCAATCAGCGGGCCATTTCCCAAAGCGGCAGGAGACACCGTGCGCCCTGGCAGCGACTCCCGTCAAGCCCCTTTGCCCCAATTGACCCGCCCGCCCGGCGTGCAACTGCCGGCGGCGGCACGGTTAGCGGGACGCGTGGCATCCGGAGGGGCTCAGCGCCCGGGACGCCGGGCGGCTGACGCCCGCGCCGCGGCCCGCTGGCCGGCCCCGGCCAGCGCGGCTACCCGCTGCCGCAGCCGGTCGGCCCGGCGGTCGGCGAGGACCTGCCGGACCACATTGCGCCCCGGGATCCCGGTGACGCCGCCACCGCCGTGCGTCGCCGACCCGGCCTGGTAGAGGCCGGGCACCGGCGTGCGCAGGTCCGCGTAACCGGCCGCTGGCCGGGCATGGAACATCTGCCCCAGGCTGAGCTCGCCGTGGAAGATGTTCCCGCCGACCAGGCCGTACTCCTGCTGCATCTGGTGCGGCCCGATGACCTGCCGGTGCAGCACGGAGCCGGTGAAGCCCGGGGCCACCTGCTCCACCCGGGCGATCACCCGGTCCGCGTAGGCGTCCAGGCCCCCGGCCGGCGGCCCGGCCGCCCAGCCATGCGGCACCCACTGGGTGAACAGCGACATGACATGGTGCCCGGGCGGGGCCAGCGAGTCGTCGAACACGCTCGGGATGCAGATGTCCGCGAACGGCCGCTGCGACGGCTGGCCGCTGGCCGCCTGCTGGAACGCGGTCTCGATGTCGTCCAGGCTCTCGGCCAGCACGATCGTCCCGCCATGGACCTGCGGGTCGTACCCGGGGTGGCTGGCGAACACCGGCAGCCGGTCCAGCGCCAGGTTGACCTTCACGGTGCCGCTGCGGGTCTGCCAGCGCCGGATGTCGGCCACGAAGTCGTCCGGCAGGACCGCCGGGTCGAGCAGCCGCAGGAACGAGATCTGCGGGTGCGCCGTGGTGATCACCGTGCCCGCGTCGATCTCCTCGCCGCTGGCCAGCGTCACCCCGCAGGCCCGCACGCCCGGCCCCGGGCCGCCCTGGGTGCGGATCTGGGCGACCTCCGCCCCGGTGCGGAGGGAGGCGCCGGACGAGCGGGCCGCCGCGGCCAGTGCCGCGGTCACCCCGCCCATCCCGCCGCGGGGAAAGCCCCACGCGCCGGCCTGGCCGTCCACCCCGCCGATGTGGTGGTGCAGCATCACGTATGCGGTGCCCGCGGAGCGCGGCCCGGCCCAGGTGCCGATGACGCCGGATACCGAGAGCAGGCCCAGCATGGCGTCGCTGGAGAAGTACTCCTCCAGGAGGTCGGCGATGCTGCCGGTGAGCAGCCGGGTGACGTCCACCGCGCCCCGCTCGTCCAGCCCGCGCAGATGGCGCAGCAGCAGGCCCTGGCGCCACAGGTCGGCCGGGCGGTGCGAGCCGAGCCGGGGCGGGATCTCATCCAGCAGCGGCCCGAGCACCTGGCCGAGCGCGGCCAGGTGCGCCTCGTAACGCGGGTAGGCGTCCGCGTCCGCCGCCGAGAACTTCGCGATCTCGGCGTGCCGCTGCCCCGGGTCAGCGGGCAGCCGCAGGTACCGGCCGTCGGCCCGGGGGGCGAAGTAGGGGCCCTGCGGGAACACGTGGTAACCGTGCCGGGCCAGGTCCAGGTCGCGGACCAGCGCGGGCGGCAGCAGCGAGACCACGTAGGACAGCGAGGTCACCGTATAGTCCGGGCCGAACGGGTGCTCGCTCACCGCGGCCCCGCCCAGTACCGGGCGCCGCTCGCAGACCAGCACGTCCAGCCCGGCCCTGGCCAGGTAAGCCCCGGCGACCAGGCCGTTGTGCCCGGCCCCAATGATCACTACGTCATGGTTCCCCGTCACCGCGGCGATCCCTCCTCGCTATGCCTGCGCGGCCGCCCGCGCCCGGAGTGTGGCCGGCTTGCCCGTGCCCACCGGCGACCGCCGCTGGGCGCGGTGCTCGTCACCAGTGTGGTGCGCTCGTGCCGTCCCGGACATATCCGGCCTGGCGCTGCTGAGGCGGCGGCGTCCAGACCGAGACGTGCGCCGGCTCCAGGGCCTGCTGGACCGCCTCAGCCAGGTCGGCCCGCACCGCATCCAGGTCCATCGCGCCGGTGAGCCGGGCCGCGAACACGGCCACCATCCGGTCGGCGTCGTAGCGCGCCCGGTTGAACCGGCGGTCCACGGCCCGCTGCACTCGCCGCCGTAGCGGATGGAACAGCCCAGCGACGACGAGCGTCGCGCCCGCCACCGCTACCGGGGAGGAGCGCGGCAGGACCAGGCCGGCCGGCAGGACCAGGGCCGCGTAGACGCCGAGAAGCAGGCCGGTGACGATCGTGTAGGCCAGGGTCCGGCTGATGATGCGGTCTATGTCATAGAGGTGGTAGCGGAGGATCCCGATGCCGATGCCCACCGGCAGCGCCGCCGCGCCCAGGTCCGCGGCGTCCTGCACGGCGCGGGCCAGCCCCGAGGAGTAGTTCCCGGCGAAGATGGTCACCGTCGTGGCCACCACGCAGCTCGCCCCCCCGGCGAGAAGCCACTTGAGCTGCTGGCGGCGGTCACCGCAGGCGTGCCGGTAGCTGACGGCCTGGCGGCCCAGGAAGAGCAGCCAGCAGGCCAGGATGAGCCAGCCAGCTGCCCGGCCGAGCTGGGCCAGCAGCACCGGGGCCGACGCCGGGGCGGCCAGCGGCGCCCCGGTCAGCGGGTTGCCAGCCGGGCCGACGCGCAGCGACCTCAGCCCCGCCGCCCGGGCCTGGTCCGCGAGCAGGTGCGCCAGGTAGACCGCGGCAGCGCCCAGGAAGCCCACGAGTACCCCGCGCCAGCGGCGGGAGGGCAGGGTCCCGTCCGGGAAGAGCAGCACGGCGAGCCCGGACGCCGTCGCGACCAGGAACTCGGTGGCTTCTGCGAACACGGCGATCCGGCCGCCGGGCAGGGTGCCGCCCCGGAGCCGGTAATCGAGCACCGCATACAACTGCGCGGTGCCGACCACCGGGATCACCAGCCCCCAGCCGAGCAGCAGCCAGCCGATCGGGTTAGCGGCCTGGCGGCGCACCACCACCGCGCCGACCGCCGCGGCGGCCAGCGCGGAGACGACACCACCCGCGCCGTAACCGGCCTGGCCGTAGGCCCGGGTAAGCCACAGCAACACCGCGCACGCCGCGAGCAGTGCCAGCGTCAGGGACAGCAGCGTGGCGGCCGCCAGCTGTGCCCCCGCGGGGCGGCCTGACCGCAAGCGGCCAGGCCCGGCGGGCGCCGGTCCGGGAGCGGGCTGCGCCGTGCCCATGATCCGCAGGATACGTGCCGATCGTTCCGGGAAGGTTACCGGCAGGTCAGAACAGCACGTAGAGCTTGCGGATCGTCTCGTGGATCTGCCAGGTCCCGCTCCAGCCGAGCGGGAACACGGCACTGTCGCCCGGGCCGATGTCCTGCGGCTCGCCGCCGTCCGGGGTGACGGTCATCCGCCCGCGGGTGAGGTGGATGGCCTCGTTGGTCTCCAGCTTCCAGTACGAGGGACCGGGAGTGCATTCCCAGACACCGACCTCCAGGTCACCGTGAGCCCAGGTGGTCACCCCCGAGGTGGTCATGGGCTCGCCGGTGGCCTCGGCCAGCGGGCCCCAGTCCTCGAGGTCGCCGTGCAGCGCAGCGGCGGACAGGAATGGGGTCACCGGAAGGGTGTCAGTCATCTGTGGTTCGGTCCTCTCCGTGGTCGGCCAGGTCAGCGGCCAGGTCAGTGCTCAGCAGTTCAGCAGTTCAGCAGTCAGTCAGCTCAGTGCGCCACCAGCCCGGTGGTTTCCGGGAATGGCAGCGCGATCGGGTCCGCGGCCAGCTTGCTGCGGCCCTGGGAGTCGAAGCGGTCCAGGCCCAGCCCGGCGGTGTCCACCACGGCGGACCGGCCGGTGAGCACCAGGTCGGCGGCGGCCCGGGCGACGCCGGGACCCCACATCATGCCGGCCCCGCCGGCCGCGGCCACGGTCACCCCGGGGACCGGCCCGTCCGGGTCCAGCGCCGGGCCGATGATCGGCAGGTGGTCAGGGGTGTAGTCGATGGTCGCGGCCCACAGGCGGCGCAGCCCGAGCCCGGCGGTCACCGGCACCAGGTGCTGCAGCCGGGCCCGCATCCGGGCCAGGTAGGGCTCGTCCACCGCGCGGGCCTCCCCGGGCGGCTCGGCCGGGTTGCTCATCCCGAACAGCAGGCCGCCCTCCTCGGGGCGCCAGTACAGCCCGGCCGCCAGGTCGAAGACCATCGGTACCCGGGACGGGTGCAGGTCCGGGTGCGGCTCGGTCACCGCCACCTGGTGCCGCGCGCCGCCCACCGGGATCCGCAGCCCGGCCTGCCGCCCCACCGCGGCCAGCTGGGGGCCGCCGGTCAGCACCACCGATCCGGCCGAGATGACGCCGGTGCTGGTCGCCACGCCGGTGACCCGCCCGCCCTCGCGGGCCAGGCCGGTGAACGCGGTCCGCTCCCGCACGTCCACCCCGCTGATGGCCAGCGCGACGGCGTAGGCCGTGACGTTCCGCGGCGGCGTCAGGTAACCGTCGTCGGGGCAGAACGTGCCGCCCAGGGTCTGCCCCCGGGCCAGCGTGGGATTGCGCTCGTCCACCTCGTCCGGGGAGAGCCAGGCCACGTTCAGGCCCAGCTCCCGCTGCATGATCAGGCGCTCCCGGGCCGCGGGCACCTCGGACTCGGTGAAGCAGGGCAGCAGGTAACCCTGGGCCGTGAACCCGGAGTCGATCCCGAGTTCCTCGTGCTGGCGCAGGTAGAAGGCGCGGGACCACTGGGCCAGCCGGACCGCCTCGGGGGTGCCGCCCTGGGCCCGGACCACCCCGGCCGCCCGGCTGCTGGCCCCCTGGCCGAGCGTGCCCTGCTCCAGCAGGGTGACCCGCAGGCCGTCGCAGCGCAGGAAGTAGGCGCACCAGGACCCCACCGTCCCGCCGCCGACGACCACGACATCGGCGGTGTCCGGCGGGCCACCCGGGGGCATTGGCACGACCCCGATGCTGGCATAAACTGAACAGTCAGTCAAGACAGGGCAGAGCGGCCGGCCAGGACGAGGAGCACAGCGTGTACGGGTTGTCAGCCGAGGACCAGCTCATCCAGGCGCGGGCCCGCGCCTTCGCCGACGAGCTCATCCCCCTTGAGGCCGGCGCCGAGATGGCCGGCGGCGAACTGCCCCCGGACGTGGCTGCCGGGCACGCCAAGCGGGCACGGGAACTCGGGCTGTACGCCACGAACATGCCCGCCGAGCTGGGTGGCGGCGGCTGCAGCACGCTGCAGCAGGTGCTCGTCCAGGAGCAGATGGGCCGGGTCACGAACGCGCTCGGCTGGGTGGCCGCCACGCCCCCGTCCTGGCTGCCCGACGTGGCCACGCCGTACCAGATCGAGCGGTACGTCCGCCCGGCCATCGCGGGCGAGCGGGAGGAGTGCTACGCGATCACGGAAGAAGGCGCCGGCTCCGACGTGGCCGCGCTGCAGGCGACCGCCCGCCGAGACGGCGAGAATTACCTGCTCAACGGCACCAAATGGCACGTCACCTCCTTCAACACCGCGGACTTCGCGTTCTTCCAGGCCCGGCTGGCCGACGGGCCGCATGCCGGCCAGCACGCCATGTTCCTGGTGGACCTGCCGAGCCCGGGCGTCCGGGTACTGCGCACCCCCGCGTACTCGCACACGATCAGCCACCATCACCCGATCGTGGAGTTCACCGACGTCCGGGTGCCCGCCGCGCACCTGATCGGTGCCGAGGGTGACGGGATGTCGTTCGCCTACGAGTGGTTCCGCTTCGAGCGGCTCATGGTGGCCGCCCGCTGCGTGGGCGCGGCCGAGCGGCTCACCGCCGAGATGACCACGTTCGCCACCGAGCGCCAGGTGGGCGGGCGGCCGATCAGTGAGTACGGCACGGTGGCCGCCATGCTGGCGGACAGCCTCACCGAGTTGTTCGCCGCCCGCTCGATGGTCTATGAGACGGCCCGCGGCATCGACCGCGGCGCGGACGTGAAGATCGCGCACGGGCAGTGCTCGATGGCCAAGCTGTACGCCTCGGAGATGGCCGGGCGGGTCGCCGACCGTGCCGTGCAGGTCTTCGCCGGCCGTGGCTACATGCGGGAGAACGTGGCCGAGCGCTTCTTCCGCGAGCTGCGGGTCGAGCGGATCTGGGAAGGCACCAGCGAGGTGCAGCGGGCCATCATCGCCGCCCAGATGGTCAAGCGCGGCCCGGCCGCCCTCGCCTGAGGCCGGCCGGGCCGTCATGCACCGGCCCGGTCAGGCCCCGGGCAGCTGGTAGGCCAGCAGCGGTACCCAGCGGACCTTCGGCGCGGCCGTGATCCCGCCGGCCGCCAGCGCGCCGCCCAGCCGGTCCTGCATGAAGGCGGCCTGATCGGCCCGTGACGACCACACCTCGGTGACGATGAAGGCGCCGTCATCGGCGGTGCCGGCCGCATGCGCCAGCAGCCCGGCCGGCCACTCCCCCTTGCCGGTCTGCATGTCGAGCCCCAGCTCGCTGTTGACCGCCTTGTACTCGGCCTCGCCGATGCCGGTGAACTCCAGGATCAGTGTCTCTGCCATTCTGGATCCCCCTCCCGTCCGGGGGCATCCTCGCTGACACCCCTCGGTCCGAGTATGCAGGTCCCGGCCCGGAACTTCACTAGCACGTTTGGCCTGCCCGCCGGCGTAGCCACCGGCAGAGCCGCGCTGGCGGGCGCGGCCAGCACGCCGGTCAGCGCCAGCACCGTCAGCGTGCTGAAGAAGTGCCCGACCGCGGCCCAGTTGTTCGTCATCGACACCGCCACGACGACCAGGAGCGCGACCAGGATCTGGGCCGCGATGAAGATCACCTCGCCGGGCAGGCTCCAGCGCCGGGGAACGCGGAAGAAGCGCCGCCACTTGCTTTCACGCGATTACTTATGCGAGAGTAATCGCGTGTCGTCAATCCGGCTTTTCATCCTGGGCACCCTGGCCCGGACCGGCCCGCTGCACGGGCACCAGATCCGCCACCAAGCGCAGGTGGACCGCACCGAGCTCTGGGCGGATGTCCAGGCCGGCTCGCTGTACGGCGCACTCAAGCGGCTGGCCAACGAGGGGCTGGTCCGCCTCGTCCGGACCGAGCGGGTCGGCAACCGGCCCGAGCGGACCGTGTACGAGATCACCCAGGACGGGCGGCGCGCCCTGTACGCCGTCCGGGACGAGGCGCTGCGCACCGTCTCCTGGCCCAACGACCCGTTCGACCTGGCCCTGACCCAGTCACCGGACCTGGCCGAGGAGACCCTCACCCAGGTCGTGGCCAACCGGCTGGCCGGGCTGCGGGTGCGGCAGGCCACGGTGCGGCAGACGGCCGAGAGCGCCGACCCCTACCTGAACGAGGCCGAGCGCCTGGTCGTGCGGCACCAGCAGGAACGCACGGCCGCGGAGATCCGCTGGCACGAAGAACTCCTGGACCGGATCCCCAAGATCGTGGCCGACTTCGAGGCCGACGTCGGCGGGCCGGTGCAGCAGCCCACTCACCCCCCGGAGACACGGTGACCGCGAGCACCGGCTCGACCCAGCAGGCAGCAGGCGCCGCCCCGGCCGGGCACGGCTGGCGGGCGGTCTCCATCGTGCTGGTCGGGGCTTTCATGGCCCTGCTCGATACCACGATCGTCAACGTGGCGCTGCCCAGCATCCGCACCGGCCTGCACACCTCCTCGGCCAGCCTGGAGTGGATCGTGGCCGGCTACGCCCTGGCCTACGGCCTGGCCCTGGTGCCGGCCGGCCGGGCCGGGGACCGGTTCGGGCACAAGCCGCTGTTCCTCCTTGGCCTGACCGTGTTCACGCTGGCCAGCGTGGGCTGCGGGATGGCGCAGAACCCGGCCGAGATCGTGGTGGCCCGGATCGTGCAGGGACTCGGGGCCGGGCTGTTCTACCCGGCCATCTCCGCGACCATCCAGCTGTCCTTCACCGGGCCGCAGCGCTCCAAGGCGTTCGGCGTGCTCGGCGCCACCATCGGGGTGTCCACCGCGCTCGGCCCGCTGCTGGGCGGGCTCATCATCGCCGCGGCCGGCCCCCGGGACGGCTGGCGCTGGGTCTTCCTGGTCAACTTGTTCATCGGCGTGGTCATCATCCCGCTCGCCGCCTGGCTGCTGCCCCGCTCCCCGGCGCACGCGCGGCGCGGCTTCGACCCGGCCGGGCTCGGGCTGCTCACCGCGGGCCTCCTGCTGCTGCTGGTCCCGCTGGTGGAAGGCGAGACGGCGGGCTGGCCCGCCTGGTGCTGGGCCTGCTTCGGCGGCTGCGTGGTGGTGTTCGCGCTGCTGGCCGGGTGGGAGGTCCGCGAGGAACGGCGCGGTGGCGATCCGCTGCTGAAGCCGGGCCTGATCCGGCAGACGTCCTTCGCCGCGGGCGCCGTATTCGCCATCGTCTACTTCGCCGGGTTCGCCAGCGTATTCTTCACGCTGTCCATCCTGTGGCAGGAGGGCCTCGGCCACAGTGCGCTGACCACCGGGCTGGTCATCGCCCCGTTCTCGGTGGGCAGCCTGATCGCCGCCGCGCAGAGCGACAAGCTGTCCGCGCGGCTGGGCCGCGCGGTGCTGGTCACCGGGTGCCTCCTGGTCATCGCCGGGCTGGCGCTCGCCACGCTGGTCGTGCACCGCACCGCCCCCGGCGTCAGCGGGTGGTACCTGGTGGCTCCGCTGTTCGTGGCCGGGCTGGGCAACGGCATGACCATCGCGCCCAACCAGGACTTCGTCCTCGCGTCGGTGCCCCGGCGGGAGGCCGGGACGGCCAGCGGCGTGCTCGGCACCGCGCAGCGGATCGGCGCCGCCCTGGGCATCGCGATCATCGGCACGGTGCTCTTCGGCACGCTGCAGATCCATCCCGGGCCGGCGGCCGTGGCGGCCGGGTTCGCCCGCAGCGCGCAGCTGGCCCTGCTCACCAACCTGGGTTTCGTGGTCCTCGCCCTGATCCTGGTGCTCGCCCTGCCCCGCCGCATCCCCGGCCACGACGCCTGACCACGCCGGCAGGGCCGCATCCCGGCCCGCCCGGGATGCGGCCCGCCGGGGACGGCGGCGGCTCAGTGGATGGTGACCGGGGCCCAGGTGCGGCCGCCGTCGCGGGTGAACCAGATCTGGGTCAGCGAGTTGTTGTTCTGCAGCACGAAGCCCGTGGTGTCCGTGACCATCGTCGCGAACAGCCCGTCGCCGATGTCCGCGCGGTCCAGGCTCCGGCTGGTATGCCAGGTCCGGCCGCTGTCCCAGGAGAGGTACACGTCGCTGCGGGTGCCGGACACGGCGATGATCCCGGCCGGCGTGATCGACAGGGCACCGAGGTACCCGCTGGCCGGCGGGCTGGCCAGCCGCCGCCAGGTCCGCCCGCCGTCGCGCGACAGGTAGGCCACCTTGGGCTGCTGCCCTGCCCCCGGCTGGCTGGCGCACCCGAGCACCACGGTGCCGCCGGGCGTGGCCGCGACGGGCATCCCCCAGTTCACCCAGTTCAGGCACGGCACCGGCCGTGGCCGCCAGGCCACCGAGCCGTTCACCGGGCCGGCCAGCAGCAGGTCCCGGAGGCCGGCCGTCCCGGTGCTGGCGGTCACGAACCCCCGGCTCCCGGCCGCGGCTACCCGGCCGTACCCGTACCGGCGGCTAGCGGCGCCCGGGACCGGCCGCCAGTCGTCGCGGGCCGCCGGCGATGAGTACACCTGGAAGCCTGCGCACCCCGCCAGCTGGGCCGGGCCGCACCGGCTGAACGACGCGAGCACCCGGCCTGCCGCGGTCACCAGGCTCTGCACGGCCTCGCCGTGGGTGGGCACCCGGCGCCAGGTCCGGCCGCCGTCGTGCGTCGCCCACAGTCCCGGGCCGTACGCCCAGCCGTCGGAGGCGCTGGCCAGGGCCACCTGGCTGACCGAGCCGGCCGGCGGACGGGTGAAGCGGACCGAGGCCACGGTGGGCGGCGCGGGCACGCTGGACCAGTGCCGCCCGCCGTCCGCGGTCCTGCGCAGCCGCAGCGCGGGACAGGTCCCCCGCCGGCAGGTGGCTGGCACGGCCAGCAGCCAGCCGGCCGACGCGTCGATGAAGCTCGCCGAGATGGGGCTGAGCGCCGGCCGGGCGGCCCGGTGGGCCGGGCGGCCCGTGGCCGGCGTGCAGGAAGCCAGCAGCGCCGCCAGTGCCCCCGGGAGAGCTGCAGTCGTTAAGAACGTGCGGATCCCCGTCATCCCCGCCGCCTTCCCCCGGGTCTGCGCGACCCAGCCATGTGGTGGTGAATAGCCCGATACCCCTCTCGACGGCGGAGCAACGCGGCGGGTTGGGACGGCTCGGCCGGACCGGGTTGCTCCGGCCCGTGGACGGCAAGCCCGGCTCCGCTGGGCGCGTGGTGGCCGGGGTGACGATGACCGGCTGGCCCGCTAGGGGCCGCGCTCGGCAGCCGTGCGGCCGCGGTTACAGCTCCGGTAGACAGTGGCAAACCCACCCGAGCCAAGGACGCCGGCGACACTATGCCCAGGAATATCCGGTGCCGTGGTCAAATCCGGGCAGCCTAGCCCGCCACCGTGCCTTCCGCCGCCGGACCCGGCCAGCGGCCGCCCGGCGGATGGTCATGAAAGCACGCTAGCCGACCGCGGCGGTGGCGCTGGCCGCGCTGCCGGTGTTCCACACCGGCAGGCCCAGGTAGCCGCGGGCGATCATGGTGACGAACTGGTAGACCGCGTCCTCCTCGGCGGACAGCGGCCCCGGGATGGCCTGCGGTGAGGCCAGCCCGCGCTGCACCGACTCACAGGCGTGCCAGTCCTGCTGGTTGGTAATGTCCCAGAAGTCCACCGCGTAGCCGGGGTCGAACCCCGGCGCGTCGACCGCCTCCGGCGCGAACGCCCAGGTGCACTCGATCCGGGTCCGGTCCGCGGCCAGCGGGGTGAGCCGGTGCGTCATCACGTAGTCCGGGTGCAGGCTGAGCAGGACGTTGGGGAACACGTTGACGTAGATGACGGTGCGCAGCCCGGTGGCGTCCAGGTTCCGCAGCGGCACCCCGCGGCTGGTGCCATCCAGGGACATCGTGGTCATGCCGTCGCGCAGGTCCATCCACCCGCCCACCCAGGCGCCGGGGGCCGCGTAGTTCTCGCCGCTCTTCGGCGGGCTGACCTTGCACAGCTCCGGGTGGATCTGCGGGCAGTGGTAGCACTCGTGGTAGTTCTCGGTGAGGATCTTCCAGTTCGACGCCACTTCGTAGTCGTGCCGGCCGCCGACCACCAGGCGCTCCATCTCGTAGGGAGCGACGAGCGGCTCCAGGGTGCCGAGCGAGTCAGCCAGCGGGCCAGCCTGGCCCGAGCCATCAACGAAAACCAGCCCGTGCCATTCCTGCACGGGTAGCTCGACCAGGCCCCAGGCATCCGCGTCGAACCCCGGCCGGTTCTTGAAGCCGGCCGCCGCCCGGAGCGTTCCGTTAAGCCCGTAAGTCCAGGAGTGGTAGGGGCAGATGATGACGCTTTGCTGAGTGACCGCCCCGCACGGGAGCAGTTCATGGCCGCGGTGCCGGCAGAAGTTCGCGAACGCCCGGAGCACGCCGTCGTCGCCCCGGGCCAGCAGCACGCTCCCCGCGCCGGCCGGCTCGGCGCGCATGTCGCCGGGCGCGGGCGTCTGCGCGGAGTAGCCCAGGCAGGTCCAGCCGCCGCCGAAGAAATGCTGCCGCTCCCAGGCGAACACCGCGGGGTCGGTGTACGCGGCGCGGGGCAGCATCCGGCTCCGGCCGAACGGCCGGAGCGCCGCCTGGACGGCGGCGGCATCGAGCGGGGCAGGGGGGCACCGAAGCTGACTGACCATACAGTCAAGGATAGGCAGGCCGGTGAGGCGTGTCCAGGGCCGTCCGGTCCGGGCTTAACGGCATAATGCGGACGCCTGGGAACAGCGTCGCGTGGCGGAGGGAGGGACGGCGTGACCGGAGCGCGCCCGCCCGTGCCCCGGGCCGGGGCCGGCATGCTGCCCGGCAGGGTACTGACTGGCTGGTTGCCGGGAGCCTGCCTGCTGGCGGCCTGTCTCCTGTCAGGCTGCGCCGGGACGGGGGACGGCAGGAGCGGGGCGGGTCATGCCTCCTCGGCCGCGTCCGCCGCGACGTCAGGGATCCCGGGCGGCGACGCCACGGCCCGGCCGTCGCCGCCCGACCCGCCGACCATGGCGGCGCTGCTCCGCATCGCGCAGGTATTCAACTCCGATTACGGCAGCGGCCGGTACGGCGCGGCTTACGACCGCTGGGATCCCCGCAGCCGGGCCATCATCTCCCGGGCCGAGTACATCCGGCGGCACCAGGAGTGCCAGACCGCTCCCCTAGGCGCCCCGGTCCGGGTGCAGGACGCGACCCGGGGCCCAGGCGGCCGGTGGCTGGTTGGTTACGCCATCGACGGCGTCCAGCACGTGGATACCTGGTACTACCTGGGACGGCGCTGGGTCTTCGACATCGTCCTCAGCAATCCGGACGCGGCCCGCCAGTACCGGCTCCCGTTCGCCCGGTACGCGGTGGCGGTCGGCTGCACCCGGCACTGAGGCGGCGGCGGTCCCGGCCTGCCGGCGCCCATCGGGGCGTCGTGCTAGTCGCGGCCGGCCTGGCCGCGGGTGGTATCCGAGCCGTAGCGCAGGTACACGGTGAGCGCGCCGATCACGATGGCCACCCCGACGCCGAGATAGAGGATGTCCAGCGGGTGCGCCTGGTCGAAGTCCAGCAGGTGGTCGGTGAAGGTCACCGCGGTGACCAGGATGATCATGGAGATCACCCGGGCCTTGAGGTCGTTGAGGTCGTGCATCTCCAGCCAGGCGGGCAGCGAGCGGCCCCGCCCGTCCGGATCGATGGGGGAGACGAACAGCTCATAGAGGCCGAAAGCGGCGATTATCAGCGTGGTGCCGATCAGGAACACGTCGATCTCGATGATGAACAGCCGCAGGTTGTGCTCGTAGAACGGGTGCCTGACGATGTCCGCCACCGTATGCACCGCGTACACGGTGGCGTAGACGAAGGCGCCGATCCCCGACAGGAGCAGCACGATGACCGGGAGCACCAGGGTGAGCTGGGCCAGGCTGAGCCCGCGCTCGAAATTGCGCTGGAGCCGGTTTTCCGGCGGCCGCGGGGGGCCGGGGCGGGGTGCCCCTAGCCCGGCCGCGGTCTGCCCTTCTGGGTCCGGTTCCCCGGACTTCGGCTCAGTCATCGGCCGCTGGACTATCGTGGGTGCCGAAGGGGAGTAGCCCCCGACGGGTAATCGACATGCTGGCGCCTGCGGCGCCCGGTTGCCAGGCCTGCGCCGAGTGCAGGTGGGCGAGACCTTCGTTCCAGTTGTCATGGATACGTCCGTGGCCGGGATGAAGGCACGCCCCTGTCCCGGCGGAGGAAAGGGCCAGCGTGAACCTTGCTGTCGCCGCCGCGGTTTTCCCCGTCATTTTCCTGGGCGAACTGCCGGACAAGACGATGTTCGCCTCCCTGGTCATGGCCACCCGCGGGCGGCCCTTCGCCGTCTGGCTCGGGGCGACCGCAGCCTTCGCCGTGCACGTGTTCATCGCCACCACAGTGGGTGTCCTGCTCTTGCACATACTTCCTCATCGGGTGGTGGAAGTTGCCGTCGCCCTGACATTCCTGGCCGGCGCCGGCTTCGCGCTGTATGAGGCGTTGCGCGGCAACGAGGCTGGCCCGGACGTGCCCGATCGGGGCCGGATGCGGCGCCGCCGGTCCGCGGTGACCGCGTTCGGGGTGATCTTCCTGGCCGAGTGGGGTGACCTGACCCAGGTGCTCACCGTCAACCTGGCGGCCCGCTATCACGCGCCACTGGCGGTCGGTCTCGGCGCGCTGCTGGCCCTGTCCGCCGTGGCCGGCGTCGCGGTGGCCGGGGGCCAGGGGCTGCTCCGGCTGGTCAACGTGACGATCGTCCGGCTGCTCACCGCGTCCGTCCTGCTGATCCTGGGGGTCTACGCCGCGTACACGGCGTTCGGCTGACGTGGCGCCCTTTATGCTCTGTTGACATGAGAGGCCGCAACCCGGAGAACTTCGGGCAGTCCCTGGGCACCCGGGGTAAGTGGGTGATGGGGCTGATCGGCGTCGCCCTGGTCGCCATGCTCGCCGGGGTGGGCATCTGGTCCTCGGTGAACCAGGGCAGCTACGGCGCTTCTCGGAACGGCTGCGTCAACCTCACGGTGGCCAGTACCACCGGCGGCGGGACCATCCACGCGTGCGGCGGCCAGGCCCGGGCGCTGTGCCGGAGCGCGTTCAGCCAGACGGACAGGCTGTCCATGCTGACCCGGCCGCAGTGCCGCCTGGCCGGCCTCGGCCCGGCCGCCCTGGGCATCACCAGCCCGGCCGTCACCCCCTGAGGCGGCCTGTTCCAGGCTGTCGCCCAGCTCGACCGCGCGGAGTTCGGGATCACCAGGAAGAAGGGACTTGTCGGCCGGACCGTGCGGCTCACCATCGACGCCGCCTGTTCCCCGGCCTGAGCAGATCACCACCAGCAGTCCTGGCGGCGAACCCCACAAAGCACTGCGGGCCTGGTCCGCACCGCCGTTACGGCGGTGGGACCAGGCCCGCGTCGTGGAGGTGGCGGGAATCGAACCCGCGTCCTTCAGTACATCACCAGGGCTTCTCCGAGCGCAGCCTGCGTCGCTTTTCTCGGCCCCGGCGGTCCTGCAGGCAGGCCACCGACGGGCTCAGTCGCTGTTAGATGTCCCGCTCAGCCCCGCGACCGGGCTGGGCGGTGGATCCTCCTCGCTGATGCCAGACACCGGGCCGGAGGAACTCCCGGGCTGACAACCCCTAACCCGCGGTTATTTAGGCCGCGAGGGCGAGGTGAGTGCGCTTAACATTGGCACTTATTGGTTTGCGGTCACAGTATTAACGAGGTTATGTCCGCCGTCCTCGGCTCGCTTCCCCTGGCTCAACCACTGAAGTCGAAGCCTGTCACCCCCGGTGGGTAACTCATGTTGAGTTGTCAAGCTGCCGCAGCACGCACCCGCACCACGACGTTACTCGACTCAACACCGCGGAGCCAACCGCAATTCCGCCCCGGCGGCACGCGACCGGGGCAGCAGTTAGGATCCGACCCCGCCTGGGGGGTCCGATCCTAACCAGCGGCGAAACCTCTTGTTCGAACGGGTGGCAACGAGAGGCCGGGCGGGACCGGCGGACGGTGCACGGGATGGCGGGGCCGGAGAATAGGGGCAGTACCCGGCAGGGGCAGTACCCGGCGGGGCAAAAGAAAGATGCCCGGCGGAAGCCGCTGAGCAGCTCCCGCCGGGCATCTCACGTGGGATGAGATGCCCCCGTGGACGCTGGCGGTGGCCGAATGCGTCCACGGGGGCCGACCGGCAGGGTCGGGGCCGGTCTTACAGCCCGGACCTCCCCCGAGATGAGGTCCGGTTCTCATCACGGCGACTGAGGCGCAACCCCCCAAGCGGCCCCCAGTCATTAGGTAAGACGCCAGCGAGTAGCCGATTGGTTGCTTTCAGTTACAAGGATCAAGGTCAATTTCACGCTGTGCGACCGCGGGGCGGTGGCAAACCGGGACGTAGCATCACAGCACGGGCGCAGGCTCCTGCCGGGAGGCGGCATCACAGCCAGCGCGCAGGAGCATCTCAATGGATCGCGGCATCCCGGCCGGGACCGTCTCAGCCGTGGAACCCGCGGAGGAAAGCTGCCCCCAGCGGGACGGCGGATGCGGACGGGGACTTGGTCAGCTTCAGGACCGCGAAGGCGACACCGTTCCGGTAGCCGACGAACCAGTGCGCCCACCACGGGGAACCCGGGGTCTCCTGGGCGGAACCCACCTGCCCGTAAACGGGGGTCCCCCCCAGGTTCGCGGCCCTAGCGGCCCCGCTGGTCACGGATCCACGCATCAGCTGGCGCAGGGCGGCCACGGTCTGCGCGGCAGCGACGGTGCGGGGCGCCAGGCCCGGGTCCGGTGGGGAGGTGATCAGCACGGGCGGCCGCCAGGTGCCCGCGTCCACCCCGGCCGCGACCAGCGCCATGGCCAGCGGGCTGACCTGGATGCCCTGCTCGCCGATGCTGTTGGCGGCCACCCCCGCCTGGCTGCTGGAGGCCTGGAACGAGCCCGCGAAAGCGCTCAGCGGGAGCTTCCACCGCGCGCCGAGCCCGAACGCGGTGGCGCTGGCGGCCAGCCTGCTGCCATTCAGCCGCTGCGACAGGGTGGTGAAGGCGGTCACGCAGGACTGCGCGAAGTCGGCGCTGAACAACGCCTGGTCGCCCAGTGCGGGCGTACCCGGCACGTTGCTGAACGTGCGCCCGCCGACGCTGGTGCCCGCCCGGCACGGGATCGGCGTGCCGGGCTGCAGGCCACCGGCGAGCAGGGCGGCGGCCGACACGATGGTGAAGGCGTTGCCCGGCTGGTAGTGACCGGCCAGCGGGTCGATCCGCGGCTGGCCGGGCATGGCGCGGTCGGCCACGGCCAGGATGTGCCCGGTGGACGCCTGCACCGCGATGATGGCCGCGTCATCCGGCTGCCCCGCCAGGGCGCTAAGCGCGGCGGCCTGCACTCCGGCCCGGATGGTGGTGCGCACCGGGGTTCCCGGCTGGCCATTCCATTCCTTGAGCACGGCTACCTGGCGGCTGGCGCTGTTCTCCGCCACGATCTCGGTCTCGGCGGACCCCGCCAGCTTGTGCTGGTAGACCTCCTGCAGCCCGGATACGCCCACCGTGGTCCCCGGCCGGTAGGTGATGCCCTGTGCCTGCAGCGCCGGCGTGATCTCGGTGCCGACCGAGCCAGTAACGTCACTGGCCAGGCTGTCGAACAGGCGGCGTGAGACCTGGTGGATGGTCAGCCCGGGCACCCGGTCGAGCATGCGCCGCAGCCGCGCGTAGCTGTCCGGGTCCAGGGTGACCAGGGTGAGCGGCCGTGACTGGGGCGCGGCCCGGAGCACGCTGAGCACCTGGTCCTCATCCAGCCCGGTCGCCGCGGCGAACGCGAACGCGGTCGCCACCGGGTGGGCCAGCCGCCCGGGGCGGACCTGCGCGATGTAGGCGGCGGAGGGCCGGATGAGCGAGGCGCCCTCCGCGTCGAGCAGCGGCGCCCGGTTCGGCATCACCGACACCACGGCCATCCGGACGCCCTGGTGCAGGCCCGGGTTGATGACGGTGGAGTTCCACACCACCCGCCAGCGGGACGAGATCTTCCGCAGCGCGAAAGACCCCTGGTAGTTCCAGGACTCCCCGTCCTGGCCGAGGTCCACCGAGGCGTAGAACTGGGCCCGCGCGGTGCCGCCGCGCTGGACGATCCGGCCCATCGACAGGTAGTAGGCCGCCGCGCCGAGCTGCTCGTAGGCGGTGCTCAGGTCGGTGGTCACGGCGGCCGGGGCACCGGTGGTCAGCGCGGCGGCCGCCCGGTACTGTCCCTGGGCCCAGTCCAGCAGGAACGCCTGCGCGGCCGGCTCCGCCGACGGCTCACCGCTGACGAACCCCCCGGCGATGCCCGCGACCAGGAGGGCGAAAGCCAGCCCGGCAGCCCCCAGCTTCAGCTGCCGCGACCTCGAACGCAGGCCGCTCACGAATCCCCCGGCGCCGCCTTCACGCGAGACGCGCCCGCCGACGGCTGGCTGCGGGGCGCGCTTGACTGTAGTGACGGGCGCCGCGGGCTTGCGCGCAGCCGCATGCGCCCCCCGCCTACGGTATGAGGCCACGGCCCGCTACGCCATCAGCCCCGCCGCCGGAAGGCACGTTCCACCTCCCGGGCAGCGTCGCGTTGGGCCAGATCCTGCCGTTTGTCGTAGCTGCGCTTGCCGCGGCCCACGCCCAGTTCCACTTTGACCCGCCCACCGGAGAAATACAGGGACAGCGGCACGATGGTGAGGCCACGTTCTGCGGTCTTGCTGGCCAGCCGGTCGATCTCCTTGCGGTGCAGCAGCACCTTGCGGATCCGGCGCGGCTCATGGTTGGTCCAGGTGCCCTGGGTGTACTCGGGGATGTGCACCCCATGCAGCCACATCTCACCGTCGGAAATCTGGGCAAACCCATCCGTCAGGGACGCCCGGCCGGCCCGCAGCGACTTCACCTCGGTGCCGGTCAGCACGAGGCCGCCCTCGATCTCATCCTCGATGTGATAGTCGTGCCTGGCCCGCCGGTTGCGGGCGATGACCGTGGACTGCTGCTTGGGTGCCACTGCCTTAGCGTCCGCTGCGCTCAGGTGCGAAGGTAACGCCTGAGGGTGAGGAAGGACGTGACGCCACAGAGCACCACTCCCATGACCATGGCCAGCACGATGACCTCAATGAGGTCGGCGAGGCCGAGGCGGACGTTGTAGCCAAAGTACTGCTGCAGCGTGTCCAGGCCCAGGGTCTTGACCGCGACTAGCATCCCGGCGGCGATGAGCCAGCCGAACAAGCCGGCGATGACTCCTTCTAGCAGGAAGGGTAGCTGAACATAGAAGTTGGACGCGCCAACCAGCCGCATGATGCTGGTCTCCCGGCGGCGGTTGAAGGCGGACAGCCGGATGGTATTCGCCACCAGCAGGATCGCGGCGATGACCAGGATGATCGCCGTGATGATGACCGCGTTCCGGGCGGCGTCGAGCAATCGGTAGAAGTTGGACAGGATCGACTCCACGTTGACGATGTTGTCGAACTCCCGGCCGTCCTTCGACCGTGCCGGCCACCACGTTGAAATCGGACTGCGCGTTGCGCAGCTTGACCTGGAACGAGTCGGGGATCTCATTCTGGGTGACCAGGCTGGCGAACGACTTGTCCTGGGAAAACTCCTGCTTGAACCGCTGGAACGCCTGACCCTGCGATTCGTAGTACACGTGTTCCACGCCCTGTGACCGGAGCGCGATCAGGTCGGTGTAGATCTGCTGCCGCTGGGCCGCGGTAGCCGGCCCGTTCTGCTTGCACTGCGGGCTCACGCTGGTCGCGGTGCACAGGTAGATGGACAGCTGGACCCGGCCTTGCCAGTACGTCCTGGTGTTGTCCACCTGCTTCACGAACAGGAGCCCGGTGCCGAGCAGCGACAGGCTGATGGCGACGACGACTACCAGCGCAATCGTCATCGTCAGATTGCGCCGCAGGCCTGTCCAGACCTCTTGGAAGACGAACTGTGCACGCATTGGTCGCTGATCCCTTGGTAATCCTCGGTATCTGGTACCGCCCAGACCCCCGCTGGCACCCGGCCGCTCCGGGCGCCAGGCTGGTCAGTACGACTGGCCGTACACCCCGCGAGACTGGTCGCGCACAACTTTCCCGTACTCGAGCTCGATGACGCGCTTGCGCATCGAGTCCACGATGGCCGCGTCGTGCGTCGCCATCACGACGGTGGTCCCCGTCCGGTTGATCCGGTCGAGCACCTTCATGATCCCGATGGAGGTGGCCGGGTCGATGTTCCCCGTCGGCTCGTCGGCCAGCAGGATCATCGGCCGGTTCACGAACGCGCGCGCCATCGCCACCCGCTGCTGCTCGCCACCGGACAGTTCATCGGGCATCCGGTCGTGCTTGCCCTCCAGCCCGACCAGGTCCACCACCTCGGGGACGACCTTGCGGATGAACCGCCGGGGCTTCCCGATCACCTGCAGGGCGAAGGCCACGTTCTGGTAGACGTTCTTGTTGGGCAGCAGCCGGAAGTCCTGGAACACGCAGCCGATCCTGCGCCGCAGGTAGGGGACCTTCCAGTTGGTCAGGCGGGCGAGATCCTTGCCAGCCACGTGGATCCTGCCCTCGGTCGGCTTCTCCTCCTTGAGGATCAGCCGCAGGAACGTCGACTTGCCGGAGCCCGAGGGCCCGACCAGGAAGACAAACTCGCCCTTTTCTACGTCAATCGTGACGTTCTCCAGTGCCGGGCGGCTCTGGTTCGGGTACGTCTTAGTGACGTTATCGAAGTGGATCACTAGCCCATCACAGCGCTCGACGAAATTGCGGGGGGCGCAGCGGCCACGATGCGGCCACCGCACGGCCATCCGGGCCCGGTGGGCTGTCCGGTTTGGCCAGGGGTCAGTCTAGGGGGGAAACTGAGTCTGAACGTGCAACACTGCTGAAGTGGCACCGGCGGCCGCTGACCCGAGCCCCGGATGACGTGGAAGGGACCCGGATGAGCTGCGAACATCTCATCTGCGCCAGATGCGCAGGACCGGTCGTCGAAGCCCGCTGCCCTGCCTGCACGGCAGCCCGGGCCCAGATGCACCATCACCACATGGGGATTTCCATCCCCATGATCGCCGCCCTGCTGGTGGCACTGCTGGCACTCGTCGTCATGCTCCAGCAACTGGGACATTGAATCACCCGGAGCGGGCGCCCGCTGCAGCAGTGGCCGTCCGCTGCCCGAGCGGGCCCGCCTCGCCGGCGAGGCGGGGCTCGCCGTAGGCGTGTCCCCTCCGGGCTAGCGCCTGGCGGGGGGTTCCGGGTGGTCGTCCCCCCGGGCCAGCACCGCGTCAGTCTTCCGCAGCCAGCGGATCTCGGCCTCGATGAAGTCGTCGATCTCGCCGTCCATCACGGCCGCGGTGTTCCCCGTCTCCAGCCCGGTCCGCAGGTCCTTCACGTTCTGGTACGGGTGCAGTACGTAGTTGCGGATCTGGGTGCCCCAGCTGCCCGAGGAATCGCCGCGCAGCTCGTTCATCTTGGCCGTCTGCTCGGCCCGCTTGCGCTCCAGCAGCTTGGCCTGGAGCACCGCCATGGCGGTGGCCTTGTTCTGGATCTGGCTGCGCTCGTTCTGGCAGGACACCACGATGCCGCTGGGCAGGTGGGTGATCCGGACGGCGGAGTCGGTGGTGTTCACGCCCTGGCCGCCCGGCCCGCTGGACCGGTACACGTCCACCCGGATGTCGTCGTCCGGGATCTCGATGTGGTCGGCCTGTTCCACGACCGGGATCACGTCCACCCCGGCGAAAGAGGTCTGCCGGCGGCCCTGGTTGTCGTACTTGGAGATGCGCACCATCCGGTGCGTGCCGTGCTCGCCGCGCAGCGTGCCGTAGGCGTAGGGCGCCTTGATCGCGAACGTGGTGGACTTGATGCCCGCCTCTTCCGCGTAGGAGGTGTCGTAGATCTCGCTCGGGTAGCCGTGCCGCTCCGCCCAGCGCAGGTAGATACGCCGCAGGCCTTCCGCCCAGTCCGCCGCGTCCGCCCCGCCCGCCTGGGCGTTGATCGTGATCAGCGCCTCCCGGGCGTCGTACTCGCCGTTGAGCAGGGTGCGCACCTCGAGCTGGTCGATCTCCCGGCGCAGCGCGGCCAGGTCCCGGGTCGCCTCTTCCCGGGTCGGCTCGTCGTGCTCGCTCTCGGCCAGCTCGAACATGACCCGGGTGTCGTCGAGACGGCGCCGCAGCCCCCGCAGGCGGCTCAGTTCGCCTTCCAGATAGGACAGCCGGCGGGTCACCGCCTGGGCCCGCTCCTGGTCAGCCCACAGGCCAGGGTCGGCGGCACGCTCCCGCAAGCTGTCTGCCTCCCGGCGCATGGCCTCCGGGTCGAGCACGGACTCCACGCTGGTGAGAGTCGCCGACAGCTCTGAGATCTCATTTGCGGGATCGGTACCTGCCATGGCGGAAAGCCTACGCGAGAGAGGGCCTCCGAAAGGACGATCGCCCGGCAACTACTAAGGAAGTTCGGGCAGCGAACTCGCTTCCACCAGGGTGCGGACCGCCCGGACCGCCACGGACAGCATGGCCACGGTGAACCGGTCGCTCTCCCAGATCTCAGTCAGGGTCTGCGTGGCCCGCCGGACCGCCGGGTCGTTGCGCCGGACCCACACCGCGAGCCGTTCCTCCGGGCTGCCGGGGCCGGTCACCTGCAGCACCTCCCGGGTGATGGCGGCGTGCGCGCCGTACAGGTCGTCGCGCAAGGCGGCCCGGGCCATCGTGTTCCACCGGTCGTCACGGGCCAGCGCGGTGATCCGGTCCCGGAGCTTGGTGATCTGCAGCCGGTCGGCCAGGTCGAAGTAGACGTCGGCGGTCTCCTCCACGCTGCGGCCGGTGGCCGTGGCGATCTGCACCATGTCGAACGCCGCGTAGGCGGGCACCATGGCCGCCACCCGCTCGGCCAGCCCGGCGGGCACCCCGCGCGCGGTGAACTGCTCCAGCCGGTCGGTGAACCCGGACCGGTCCCGGCCGGTGAGCAGCTTGGGCAGCCCGGAGGCCACGGTCTGCACCCCGCCGGCGAAGAAGTCGATGGTCGCGGCGATGTCGAACGGCGGCCGCCGGTTGTAGAGCAGCCACCGGGTGGCCCGCTCCCCCAGCTTGTGGCCCTCCAGCAGCAGGGCCAGCTGGGTGGCCACCTCCACCTGGCCGTCCAGTGCCTCGACCTCGGCCCAGAACCCGGCCAGGTCGAACACGGCCCGCGCCACCAGCCAGGCGCCGGTGATGTCGGGTACCGACGCCCCGGTCTCTTCGTTCATCCTGAAAACGAAGGTGGTGCCGGAGCGGTCAACCATGTCGTTGACGACCGCGGTGGTGATGATCTCCCGCCGCAGCGGGTGAGCATCCATCTGGCTGGAGAACCGTTCGCGCAGCGGCTGGGGGAAATACGCGGCCAGCACTGACCGCAGGTACGGGTCGTCGGGCAGGGCCGAGGCCAGCATCTCCTGCTCGGCACCGATCTTGACGTGGGCGAGCAGCACCGCGAACTCGGGGGTGGTCAGGCCCAGCGCGGCGGACCGGCGCTCGGCGATCTCCTTGTCGCCGGGCAGCACCTCCAGCTTGCGGCGCAGCGCGCCCTCCCTGACCATCTTGCGCATCAGCCGGCTGTGCACGTGCAGCATGGTCGGCGCCTGGGCGCGGGACGAGGCCAGCGCGCGGTTCTGCTGGTAGTTGGCCCGCAGCACCAGCCGCCCGACCTCGTCGGTCATCTCGGCCAGCAGCCGGCCCCGGTCGGCGGCGGACAGGTCGCCCCGGCTGACGCTGTCCGCCAGCAGGATCTTGATGTTGACCTCGTGGTCGGAGGTGTCCACGCCGGCCGAGTTGTCGATGAAGTCGGTGTTTACCAGCCCGCCCGCCAGCGCGTACTCGATCCGGCCGGCCTGCGTCACGCCCAGGTTGCCGCCCTCGGCGATGACCCGGGCGCGGACCGCGGTGGCGTCGATCCGCACCGCGTCGTTGGCCCGGTCCCCGGCCTCGGCGTGCGACTGGGTGCTGGCCTTGACGTAGGTGCCGACCCCGCCGTTCCACAGCAGGTCCACCGGGGCGGCCAGGATGGCCGAGATGAGCTGGTCCGGGGACAGCGCCCGGGCCGACTCGTCCAGCCCGAGGGCGCGGCGCGCCGCCGCCGAGACCGGGATGGACTTGGCGGTCCGCGCCCACACCCCGCCGCCCGCCGAGATCAGCGTCGGGTTGTAGTCGGCCCAGGTGGACCGGGACAGGCGCAGCAGCCGCTCCCGCTCCGCGAAGCTGGCCCCCGCGTCGGGGTCGGGGTCGAGGAACACGTGCCGGTGGTCGAACGCCGCGACCAGCCGGATATGCCGCGACAGCAGCATCCCGTTGCCGAACACGTCCCCGGACATGTCACCGACCCCGGCCACCGTGAAGTCGGTGGCCTGGGTGTCGGTGCCGAGCGTGGCGAAGTGGAACCGGACCGATTCCCAGGCGCCGCGGGCGGTGATGCCCATCTTCTTGTGGTCGTAGCCCTCGGAGCCGCCGGAAGCGAACGCGTCGCCGAGCCAGAACCCGTAGCTGGTGGCGATCTCGTTGGCTGTGTCGGAGAACGTCGCGGTGCCCTTGTCCGCGGCTACCACCAGGTAGGGATCGTCACCGTCGTAACGGACCACGCCCGGCGGCGGCACCATCTGGCCGGCGTGCAGGTTGTCGGTGACGTCCAGCATGGCGCTGATGAAGGTCCGGTAGCAGGCCAGCACCTCGGCCTGGTGCGCTTCCCGGTCGGCGGCGTCCGGCAGCCGCTTGCAGACGAAGCCGCCCTTGGCTCCGGACGGGACGATGACGGAGTTCTTCACCTCCTGCGCCTTGGCCAGGCCGAGGATCTCGGTGCGGAAGTCCTCGCTGCGGTCCGACCAGCGCAGCCCGCCGCGGGCCACCGCGCCGAACCGCAGGTGCACCGCCTCCAGCCGGGGCGAGTAGACGAACAGCTCGTACTTGGGCCGGGGCGCGGGCAGATCGGGAACATGGGCCGCGTCGAGCTTGACGACCAGGTACGGCACGGCCGGCTGTCCATCCGCCGCGGCCGGCCCTGGCCGCCCGGGTCGGCGAAGTAGTTGGTCCGCAGCGTGGCCAGGATCAGGCCCAGGTAGGCGCGGAGCACCCGGTCATGGTCGAGCACCGCGACATCGTCCAGCTCGCCGCGGATCTCCTCGGTGATCGCCTCGCTGCGCTCGGCCTGGCCACCGTGGCGGGCCGGGTCGAACCGGGACTCGAACAGCCGGACCAGCAGCCGGGTCACCGTGGTGTTGGAGCGCAGCACCCGCTCGATGTAGTCCTGGCTGAACCGGGTGCCCGCCTGGCGCAGGTACTTGGCGTAGGCGCGCAGCATCATGATCTGCCGCCAGCTCAGCTGGGCGTCCAGCACCAGCGCGTTGAACCCGTCGTCCTCGATCTGGCCCCGCCACAGCGCGCCGAGCGCGTCCTCGAACAAGCCCTTGACCGGGCCGGACCGCAGCGGCGGATGATCCCGCGTGCCTTCCCAGCCCCCGGCGCCGCTCCTGCGCAACCCAAAGTCATAGATCCAGAACGGCCGCTCCAGCTCGCTGCCGCCGAACTCGTACGGGTGCTCATCCACGACCTCGACACCCATGTGCTGCAGGCGGGGCAGCACATCGGTCAGGGTGATCGGCGTCCCGGTCCGGTAGATCGTCAGCCGCCAGACCCGGGCACCGTCTGGCCCGGAGCGTGCGGGGGTGCCGCCCGAGAATCCCTCGGCCTCCCACAGGTCGAAGGCCACCCGCTCACCCGACTGGAGCAGGAGGTGTACCCGGATCAGGTCGCTGAGCGCGTAGGCGGCCGGCACGTCAGCCTTGTAGGTCTCCGGGATCGCGCCGGCGCAGGCGGCCAGCAGCACCTCCGACTGGGTATCGCCCAGCCGGGTCCGCGCCTCCTCGGCCAGGTCCTCATCCCAGGACCGCACCGCGGCGGCCACCCTGGCCTCCAGCTGCACCGGATCGACCTCGGCGAGCTGCCGGCCACGTTCCGCCCGGACCACGACGTGCAGCCGGGCCAGGGCCGAGCCGCCGATGGTGGCGCTGTACTCGACCGCCACCCCGCCGAACGCCTGCCGCAGGATCTCCTGCGCGCGCAGCCGCACCACGGTGGTGTACCGGTCCCGGGGCAGGTAGACCAGGCAGGACATGTACCGGCCGTACCGGTCCCGGCGCAGGAACAGCCGGGTCTGGCGGCGCTCCCGCAGGGCCAGCACGCCCAGCGCGATCGGCGCCAGCTCCTCGGAGGAGATCTGGAACAGCTCCTCGCGCGGGTAGCCCTCCAGGATCTCCATCACGTCCTGGCCGTCGTGGCTGTCCGCGGTCATCCCGGCCACTTCCAGCACGTTGGCCAGCTTGCGCCGCAGCACCGGGATGCGGGTGATGCTCTCGTGATAGGCGGCGTGCGTGTACAGCCCGAGGAACCGGTACTCGCCGTCAATCCCGCCATGCTCGTCGAGCCGCTTGATCGCCACGTAGTCGAGGTAGGAGGGACGGTGCACGGTGGAGCGGGAGTTGGCCTTGGTCAGGATGAGCCGCTGCGGGTCCTTGGCCCGGACCCGGACCTCCGGGGGCAGCGCGGCGAACGCGCTGGAGCCGCGCCGGTCATGCCGCAGGATACCGAGCCCGGTCCCGGGCACGGCCGACAGCGCCATCCCGTCCGTGGCCCCCATCAGGTCGTACTCCCGGAAACCCAGGAACGTGAAGTGGTTGTCGGCCAGCCAGCGCAGCAGCGCCACCGTCTCGGTCGGCGCCCCGGCTCCCTCGGCGGACAGCCGGTCGGCCAGCCAGGAGGCCTTGGCCTGCATCCGGGGGTAGTCCTCCACCGCGACCCGTACGTTGTCCAGCACCCGGTGCAGGTCTATCTCCAGCACGTCCACCGGCGCGCTGCAGGCCCGCAGGTCAGCCTCGATGTGGGTCCAGGACTCGACGAGCTCGCCCGCGCCGGACCGGCCGCCGTTCAGCGCCCCGGACACCTCGCGCAGGTTGCCCGTGATGTCGCGGCGGACCACGAGCTGCGGGTGGATGACGTGATAGCTGTCGAGGTTGTGCCGGGCCAGCTCCATCGTGATCGAGTCGATGAGGAACGGCATGTCGTCGGTCATGATGTCCACCGAGGCGCGGCCGGGGTCGAACGTGGCGCCCTCGGGGGCCGGGAGTACCCGGACCAGGGACCGGCCCTGCGGACGGTGTGCCGCGAGCCGGGCCTGCTCCAGCGCTACCCGGGCCAGCCGCTCGGGGCCGGCCGCGGCCAGGTCCTCGACCGGGACGTGCCCGTAGTAGGCCTGGAAGTACCGCAGCAGGTCCCCGACCTCGGTGTCCCCGGCCTCGGTGTCCGCGGCCGCCAGGGTCGCGCCGACGCTGGCCGCCTCGGCCAGCAGCTCGTCCCGGTGATCGGCGGGGCTGTCATTCACTGCCATGTCCGACATTCCTTACGCTCCCTGTGGTCACAGGACGTCCCTCAGCTCCCACAGCAGGGGTACTAACGCACCGGCACCTGGGCGCGCAGCGACGCGAGGATCTGCCCGTCGTCATCGGCGGCCAGCCCGCGGGCGCGCGGCAGCCCCAGGCAGGCGTCCCAGAACAGCAGCTCGTCGTGGGCGCCCGGGTCAGCCTGCGGCACCTGCGGCGCGAGCAGGTCCGGCAGCCGGAGGTAGCCGCCGTAGGTGAGCAGCCCGCCTTCCTCGCCGAAACTCCGCGGGCTGGGCGGGCCGGGGCGGGCCGGGTGGGTACTACCGGAGGCCGGTGACCGCCTGAGTCCCCACCACGCCGTTGTGGTGTTCTCACGCGTTTCCCTCAATCACCCTTCTTCGCTGCGCCGCACCTGGTCACGACTGTACGCGGGGTCCGCGCCGGAGGCGAACACGGCGAGCACCTCCGGGTTGGCCAGCGCGTCCGGGTCCACCGCCTGCGCCACCGGGGTGCCGAGCAGGATCTTGCGCACCGGGACCTCCAGTTTCTTGCCCGACAGCGTGCGCGGGATGCCGGGCACCTGGTGGATCTCGTCGGGCACATGCCGCGGGGACAGCTCGGTGCGCAGCGCGCGGCGGATCCGCCCGCTCAGCTCGTCGTCGAGGTCCTGCCCCCCGGCCAGCACCACGTACAGCACCAGCCGGCCGTCGGTGCCCAGCTGGCCGGTGTCCACCACCAGGCTGTCGGTGATCTCCGGCAGCCGTTCCACCACCCGGTAGAACTCGCTGGTGCCCATCCGGACGCCGCCGCGGTTCAGGGTGGCGTCGGACCGGCCGTAGATCACGCAGCCGCCGTCGGGCAGCACGGTGATCCAGTCGCCGTGCCGCCACACGCCGGGGTAGGCGGCGAAGTAGCTGGCGTGGTACTTCTCCCCGCCGGGGTCGTTCCAGAAGCTGACCGGCATGGATGGCATCGGCGCGGTAAGCACCAGCTCACCGACCTGCCCGGTGACCGGCTGGCCCGCCTCGTCGTACGCCTCCACCCGCGCGCCGAGGCAGCGGCCCGCGATGATCCCGGTGCGCACCGGCAGCAGCGGGCACGGGCCGACGAACCCGGTGCACAGGTCGGTGCCGCCGGAGAACGAGCCGAGCTGCACGCCCGGCCCGAGTTCCCGGTATACCCAGGCGAACCCTTCCGGGGTCAGCGGGGAGCCGGTGGAGCCGATGCCGCGGATCGCGGAGAGATCCAGTTCATGGCCCGGGGCCAGCCCGGCCTTGGCGCAGGTGAGCAGGTACGGGGCGCCGGTGCCGAAGTAGGTCACGCCGTGCTCGGCGGCCAGCCGCCACAGCGCGTCGGTGCCGGGGTAGGTGGCGCTGCCGTCGTAGAGCAGCACGGTGGTCCCGGCCAGCAGGCCGCCGGCCAGGTAGTTCCACATCATCCAGCCGGTCGTGGTGTACCAGAAGAACGTGTCGCCCGGCCCGAGGTCCTGGTGGAAGGTGAGCGCCTTGAGATGCTCGAGGACGATCCCGCCGTGCCCGTGCATGATCGCCTTGGGCAGCCCGGTGGTGCCGGAGGAGTAGAGCACCCACAGCGGATGATCGAACGGTACCTCCTCGAACTCCAGTCCGCCCGGCTCTCCGGGCAGCTTGCCCCAGGACAGGGTGGTCACGCCGGACCGGCCGGCCGCGGCCTCCGCCGCGGGACCGGGGTCCGGGCCGACCGTGATCACCGCGGCCAGCCCGGGCAGGCCGTCGATGATCTCGGCGACCGCCTCGTCCCGGCTGAACTCCTTACCGCCGTAGCGGTAGCCGCCGATGCTGAGCAGCACCGTCGGGGAGATCTGGGCGAACCGGTCGATCACGCTGCGCGCGCCGAAGTCCGGTGAGCAGGACGACCAGATCGCGCCGAGGCTGGCGGTGGCCAGCATGGCGGCCAGCGCCTCGGGGATGGCCGGCAGGAAGGCGGCCACCCGGTCGCCGCGCCCGACGCCCAGCGCGCGCAGCGCGGCCTGGACCCGGGCCACCTCGGCGGCCAGCTGCCCGTAGCTGATCCGGCGCGGCTGGCCGTCCTCGGCACAGCCGATGACGGCGATCCGGCCCGGGTCATCCAGCGCGGCCCGCAGCGCGTTGCGCGCGTAGTTCAGCGTGGCGCCAGCGAACCACTGGGCGTCCGGCAGCCCCCCGGTGAAGGCCGGCCCGGTGCCACGCTGGCCGAGCACGCCGAAGTAGTCCCAGACCGAGTCCCAGAACGCGGCGGGCTCGCGCACCGACCACTCCCAGAGGTCGGGGTACCCGTGCACCGCGACCCCGCGCTGCGCCAGCCAGCGCCGGTACCGGGTGATCTGGGCCTGCTCGATCCGTTCCGGGCTGGGCTCCCACAGCACCGTCCCGTAGTCGGGGCCGAGCAGCTTGATGACCTCGTCGTCAGTTGGCATAGGCCCCAGCATCGGGCGTCGCTCCGGCCGCCGCAACGTCCCGGCGTCCAGTTGACCTCGTGACATAGACCACTGCGCGGCACGCCCGCCAGGCAGGTCAGCCCACGGGGGCGCCGGCCGCGTAGGCGATCACGCCGAGTGCGGCGGAGCCGACGATGGCGCTGACCACTCCGCGGCGCAGGCCGACCAGCCAGATCGCGGCGAGCGCCAGGAGGCCGGCCTGCCACAGGTGGGCCAGGGCCAGCCCGAGCGGGACGGCGGCTCCGGCGATGGCGCCGATGGCGGCCGGCCCGGCCCCGGAGAGGAAGGCCTGGACGGCGTCGTTGGCCCGGAGCCGGTCAAAATACCGGGCGCCGCCCAGCACGAACAGGAACGAGGGGCTGAACGCGACCAGCGCGGCGAGCAGCCCGCCAGCTATGCCGGCCGCCGCGTACCCCACCACGGCCACGGTCTGCACCACGGGGCCGGGGGTCACCTGGCCCAGCGCTACCGCGCTGAGGAACTGGGCCGAGGTCATCCAGTGATAGGTGTGCACCGCGTCGTGCTGCATGAGCGGGATGATCACGAAGCCCCCGCCGTAGGACAGCGCGCCGACCTTCAGCGCCACCCAGGCCACGGCGAGCAGCCCGCCCGCGGCGGCCGAGCCGGCGGCCAGCGGCAGCAACGCCGCGCCCGGTCCCGGCCGCCGGGAATGCCCCGGACCCGGCTCCCCGGGCGGGCGGCCTGACCGCCGGGCTCGCACGGCGGTCTCGGCGAACCCGCAGGCGGCCAGGACCAGGACCAGCCAGGGGCCGACGGTCGCCGCGGCCACGCCCCCGGCCAGCAGGTAGCCGGCCCAGCGCCCGCGCGCCGCACGGGACAGGCCCGCCCGCTGCCAGCTGGCCGGGATCAGCCCGGCCGCGGCCGCCAGTGCCACCGCGGGCACCGCCGCGCCCGCCCCGGCGGCGGCCGCGCCGATCCAGCCGGGCGGGTGCGCGGCCAGGAACACCGCCGACAGCCCGAGGATCACCACCAGGCCAGGAAGGATGAAGAAGATCCCGCCGGCCAGCGCCCCGATCGCGCCGCGCAGCCGCCAGGCACAGTAGATGGCCAGCTGGGTGGACGCCGGGCCGGGCAGCAGGTTGCAGGCGGCCATGCCGTCCTCGAAGTCGGCGGCGGCCAGCCAGCCCCGGTCCGTCACGCACAGCTTGCGCAGCAGCGCGATGTGCGCCGGGGGGCCGCCGAAGCCGATGCAGCCGATCCGGCCCCATTCACCGACGATGGTGGCCAGGGCTACCTGGGGCGGTTCCGCGGCCGCGGCCGCCGCCTGGTCGGGGAATTCGTCCTCCGGCACGCGGCACACGATACGCCCGGCCGGCAGCGATCAAGGCCGGCCGGGGGCCGGGCCGGGGGCCGGGGCCGGGGGCCGGGGCCGGGGGCCGGGGCCGGGGGCCGGGGGCCGGGGGCCGGGGGCCGGGGGCCGGGGCCGGGCCGGCGGCGCCCACCGAACGTCAGCTGGCCGCCGCCAGGGTCAGCCGGTCCACGGCCTGGACCACGGCAGCGGTGTCGGCCAGGTCCTGCAACACCACGTCCGCGCCGGCCGTGCGCAGTTCGCCGACGGTGGACCTCCCGCTGGCGACGGCCAGGCTCCGCGCCCCGCCGGTCCGGGCCGCGGCCACGTCGCGGGAGGAGTCAGCCAGGTAGACGGTGCGCCGCTCATCGAACGAAACGCCGTACTTCTCCGTCGCCCGGGTCCGCGCCATCAGCAACTGCGCGCCCTTCGGGTACACCTGCGACCCGTACCCGCCGACCTCGGTGTCGAAGAACCCGGCCAGGCCGAAGGCACGGAGCTTGAGCAGGGCGTTCGGCTTGATGGTGCCGGTCAGGACGGACTGGATGACACCCGGCAGGCGGCCCACCTCGGCGACCGCCTCGGCGGCGCCCGGCAGCAGCCGGCCCTGCTCCCGCAGCTGGTCCTGCCGGGCGGCGAATGCGCGGGCCAGTTCCGCGCCGAACCTGGCCAGCAGTTCCTCCCCGCCCGCGCCGTCCGACGGCGGCGTTCCCGCCGCCGCGACCGCGTCGTTCATCGCCAGCGCCTCGAAGAAGATCTCTGACTCCATCCGCCCGGCCAGCTGCGGCAGCTGGATCAGCGGCCGCCCGGTCAGCCGGCGGAACGCGTCGGCATACGCCTCCCTGGTAATCCGGCCCACGTCCATCAGGGTCAGGTCAATGTTCCACAGGACGAGGCGGTGAATCGGAACCTCCGAGGTCGAACTCGGCCACCGGGGCACGCGGCGGCGCCTGCCTGGCCGCCCATGGTCATCCCCCCGTGTCAGGCCGGTGCCAGCCTATGCCCCGCGTCCTCGCCGCGCTGGCGGTCACTGGTTCCGGTCACCGCTGCTCCCCCCGTCGGCCATGACCCATGTCCTCAGGACTCTCCCCGCCGCCGGGACAGGCCGGGCGGCAGCCGGGACAGGCGGCCGGCGGCTCAGCCGCCCGCGTGCGCCTTGCTCAGCAGGTCGGTGAGCAGGGCGGCGCCGGTCGCGGCGCCGTCCACGGTGACGGCGAACTCGCTGCCGTCGGTGAGGCGCAGCCGGATCGCGGCGCCGCCGCGCAGCACCACGGCGGCCCGGCCGAACGCCGTCCGGCTGCCCGGGTACCCCCAGCCACCCCATTGCATCGGCTTGAGGTCGATCTGCTCGGCCGCTGCGATCCGGGGCAGCGGGAACGTCGTCACCGGCCAGGGCAGCGCACCGTAGCGGATGCGCAGTCCGCGCCAGTCCACGGTGACCCGGACCCAGCCCAGGGCGAGGTAGACCAGCAGCAGGATGAGCAGCGGGATGAGCAGCACCAGGGCGACGCCCCGGACCAGGGCCAGGACGACGTTGACCGCGGCCGCCACGATCAGGACCACCGGCACCCACCAGGTCAGCCGGGCCCGGCCGGTC
Organism: uncultured Actinomycetes bacterium; assembly: GCA_963829725.1. Classification (GTDB taxonomy): domain Bacteria; phylum Actinomycetota; class Actinomycetes; order Streptosporangiales; family Streptosporangiaceae; genus RYN-230. The sequence goes on from CAWHJW010000017.1 coordinate 56,694, forward strand.
CACGCCCCGAGCTGCCCGGGACCGAGCAGCCCGCTCGGCCCGGGCGGTGCCTCGGCGGCGGCCCCGGCGGCGGAGGCCCGCCGGCGCACCTGGGTCAGCCCGGCCATCCCGAGCAGCACGAGGATGCCAGCCACCACGCCCAGGGCGATCAGCGGCAGGCCGAGCCGGGCGGCGGCGTGCCATGATCCCGCTCCCGCGTTGGCCGCCGCGGTGGCCCAGCCCGTGACGGCCAGCAGGGTGCCGATCCCGGCGGTGATCGAGGCGAGCTTGGCTGCTCCCAGGCTGGCCGGGGACCGGTTGCCGGCCGCGACGGGCAGGCACAGCGCCGCGGCCAGCAGGCCGCACAGCCCGGCCGGGATGACGCTGAGGGCGGCCGCCGCGGCCTTGGAGATCGCGCCGTCCGGGGCACCCGCCGCGTCCCAGTGCACCGCCATCGGGCTGGGCAGCCGGTGCCACCAGAGCAGGAACGGCGCCGCGGCCAGTACCGCGATGACCAGGCCGATGGCCACGGCCGCTGCCCCGGGCAGGTCCAGGCGCGGCCCGCGGCCCGGCGGCGTCCTGGTCACGCCGGTCACAGGTGGCTCCGGACCAGGTCGTGGATCTCCGGATCGGACAGCCCGAGGTCGCGCGCGGCCTCGATGAGGCGGCGGGCCTGGTCGGCCAGCCCGGCCCGCTCCGGCAGGCCGAGCACGGTCACCCCCCGGCCGCGGCGGACTTCCACCAGTTGCTCGTCGCGAAGCTCCGCGTAGGCACGCAGCACCGTCTGCACGTTGACCTGCAGCGCGTCCGCCAGGTCCCGGGCCGACGGCAGCCGTTCCCCCGGGGCGAGCGCACCCGTTGCCAGCGCCCCGCGGATCTGCTGCGCGATCTGCTGGTACAGCGGGGCAGGCGAACCGGGATCCACTCGGATCAGCACGATCCCTATTGTATGGGTTGAACCCACACAACTGGTTCACGACGGGAGCGGGCCGCGGGGACGCTCTCGCGGCGCGGGCGGGTCAGTTCACGCAGGGAATGCCGTTCGTGGCCCGGACCGCCCCGCCCTGCGGCCCGGTCGTGGGGGGCGCCGCTGCTGACGGCGGCGTGGCCGGGGCACTGATGTGCGGCACGGTGGCACCGGCGCCGAGCAGGACCTCGACGTGGCCCGCGCCGGCCGCGGCGCTCGCGGCCGCGGTGACGCCGAACAGGGCCGCGATCTTCCCGGCGCCGGCCCTGTCGCCCCGGCCGTAGAGCACCGCCGTGACGCTGCGCGGGCTGGTGTTGCCGACCCGCCCGGCCCGGTACCCGCCCCGGGCGAGGGCAGCCGAGACGGCGGCAGCCAGGCCTGGGGTGGTACCGCCGTTGAGGACGTCCACCGTGGCCGGCCGGTGCTGCGCACGCGGCTGGCCGGGCGAGGGGTAGAACGCGGCGCGGACGATGGCCCTGATAGCGGGCGGGCTGACCACGTTGGCGTCCTGGCCGTCGATCGTCGCGAAACCCTCGATGGGCAGCGTGTGGAAGACCAGGTTGCCGCTGGTCAGGTTCCGGGCCTGGAGGGCGAAGTCGAGCAGGTTCCAGCCCGCGTCGGTGATGGCGTACTGCCGGGCCACCGACAGCAGGGCCCGCATCTTGGTCAGGTCGCTCAGTACTCCCTCGGTGCGGAGCTGGTGCAGCACCGAGTCGAGGAAGGCCTGCTGGCGGTGGGTCCGGTCGAGGTCACCGTTGGGCAGGCCATCGCGCTGGCGGACGAACGCGAGCGCCTGCGCGGCGTCCAGGTGCTGGCGGCAGGCCGGGAAGTTGGCGCCGGAGTTGACGTCGTGGACCGCGTGGTTCAGGCAGACTTCCACGCCGCCGAGGACCGTCGCGAGCTCGTAGAAGCCGTCCAGGTTGACCTCGGCGAAGTGATCGATGTGCACGCCGGTGAGCTTCTCCACCGTGGCCACGGCGGCGGTCCGGCCGGCCTCGTTGCCCAGGAAGGCCAGCTGGTCCTGGCTCAGGCCGGGGTTCTGGGCGCGCAGCTTCTGCTGCTCGTAGAACATGCTCACGCCGTAGGCCTGGTCAACCTTGCCGACCTGCTGCGGGCCCACCGTGCCGGCGAAATGGACCCAGTCGTCACGCGGGATCGAGAAACCGGTCGCTTTCCTGCCGTCGGCGGGCACGTGGATCAGGATGAGCGTGTTCGTGTCATTCCCGCCGGTGCCGTTAGCGACCGCGCGGGCGTTCCCGGCGTGCAGCGCCCTCAGGATGTTGCTGGGCAGGATGTTCCCGTTCCAGTCCCGGCGGCTTTCCAGGCCCATCAGCAGGATGTTCTGCGCGCCGGTGGACGGGCCACTGCTGATCGCGTGCGAGGAGCCGATGCTGCCCACGTCACGCACGACATAGAGAGAGACGCCGCTGGCCAGCACGGCCAGCGCCGCTGCGATGCAGGTCACGGAGTACCAGGCCCGGCCGGAGAGGCTGGACCGCGATGTTCTCCTGGCCATCGAATCCTTCCGGCCCGGTTTGGCATCCCCGCGGCAAAGGCTACCCAGCGCGGCCGGCTGGTCACGATGTAATGGCTAACATCGGGGACCAGCATGGGTGACCCGCGATGGCACGACCCGGCTCCGCGCCCGCCCTATGACGGTGGGCCGCAGCCGTACTGGAGGCCGTCCGCGGCTGGTCACGGTGCGGGCCGGCCCGATGATGACCGGCCCGATGATGACCTGGCGGCGCCCGCGAGCCGCAGGGCACCGCGGTGGGGCGCACTGCCCGCCCGGACGGGGATCCTCCTGCTGATCGGCGCGGTCACGCTCGGCGCGGTCAGCACCATCGTGGCCGGGAGCCAGCCGGGCTTCGTGCTCGGCGCCTTCCTGGTCACCGGCACGGCCGCCGCCGCCTTCGCCGTGCGCCCCCGGGTCGTTTACCGCATCATCCCAGTGCCGGCCCTCGCCTACGTGGCCGCTTGCCTGATCACCGTGCCGGTCAGCGGGCCGAGGGCTGGCTCCTCCGCCACGGCGCTCGCCCTTGGCATAGTCCAGGCGCTGGCCAGCGGTTTCCTGGCCATCATCGTGGCCACGGGGCTGGCCGTCGCGGTCACCGTGGCCCGCGGGCGGAGGAACAGCCCGGCCCGGCGTGGTCCCGGCCACCGGGGACCCGGCAGGCCGGCCGGGACGGGCACCAGGACCAGGCCACAGCCACCAGCACACTCAGGCCGCCCATCACGGCGGCGACCATCCAGCCCGCGGCGGCCAGGCTTACCGGGCGCGATGCGGGGGCACGGGAGGGGCGCTCAGCCCATGTGCGGGTACCGGTAGTCAGCCGGCGGGGCGAACAGTTCCTTGATGGCCCGGGCATTGACCCAGCGGGTCAGGTTCAGGATCGAGCCTGCCTTGTCGTTGGTGCCGCTGGCCCGGGCCCCGCCGAACGGCTGGCGGCCGACCACCGCGCCGGTGGGCTTGTCGTTGATGTAGAAGTTGCCCGCCGCGAACCGCAGCGCCTCGGTGGCGGCGGCGATGGCGGCCCGGTCCTGGGCGATGATCGCGCCGGTCAGCGCGTACGGGGAGACCGTGGCCGCCTGGGCGACCACCTCGTCGTAGCGGGCGTCGTCGAACACGTGCACGGCCAGGATCGGCCCGAAGTACTCGACGGCGAACACCTCGTCGGCCGGGTCGCTGCACTCCAGCACGGTGGGCCGGACGAAGTAGCCGTGGGTGCCGTCCGCGTCCCCGCCGGCCAGCACCCGGATCGAGGGGGTAATGCGGGCCCGGGCCAGCGCCTCGGCCAGCCGCCGGAACGCCCGCTCGTCGATGACCGCGCCCATGAACAGCGACAGGTCACCGGCCACGTCCCCGACCGAGAGGGAGTCCACCTGAGCCAGGAACCCGTCCCGCATCTGGTCCCAGACCGACCGCGGGATGTAGGCCCGGGAGGCGGCGGAGCACTTCTGCCCCTGGTACTCGAACGCGCCGCGGATCAGCGCCACGGTGAGCACGTCCGGGTCGGCCGACGGGTGCGCGATCACGAAGTCCTTGCCGCCGGTCTCGCCGACCAGCCGCGGGTACCCCCGGTAGGAGGCGATGTTCTCCCCCACGCTGCGCCACAGGTGCTGGAACGTCCCGGTGGACCCGGTGAAGTGGATGCCGGCCAGGTCCGGGTGAGGCAGCGCGACCTGGGAGACGGCCTGGCCATCCCCGGTGACCAGGTTGATCACGCCCGGCGGCAGCCCGGCCGCCTCCAGCAGCCGCATCGTGTGGTGCGCCGATAGCTGCTGGGTCGGCGACGGCTTCCACAGCACGACGTTGCCCAGCAGGGCTGGCGCGGTCGGCAGGTTCGCGGCGATCGAGGTGAAGTTGAACGGCGTGATGGCCAGCACGAACCCCTCGAGCGGGCGGTACTCCATCCGGTCCCATTCACCGGCCGCCGACTCCGGCTGCTCGGCCAGCAGCCGCCGGGCGAAGTGCGCGTTGTACCGCCAGAAGTCGATCAGTTCGCAGGCGGCGTCGATCTCGGCCTGGTAGACCGACTTGGACTGGCCCAGGATCGTCGCCGCGTTGATCGTGGAGCGCCACGGGCCGGCCAGCAGATCGGCGGCCTTGAGGAAGATCGCGGCCCGGTCGTCGAAAGACATCGCCCGCCAGCCGGGCGCCGCCGTGGCGGCCGCCTCGATGGCCGCGGCCACGTCGGCGGCGGTGGCGTTGCCGAGGTGGCCGAGGACGTGCGCGTGGTTGTGCGGCTGGACCACCGCGATCCGTCCCGCGCCACCCATCCGCTGCTGGCCGCCGACCGTCATGGTCAGCTCGGCCGGGCTGGCGGCCAGTTCCTTGATCTTGGATTCCACGGCGGCACGCTCGGCGCTGCCTGGTGCGTAGGCGCGGACCGGCTCGTTGGCGGGCGGCGGCACGGTGCTGACGGCGTCCATGAGGATCTCCCCGAACTGCGGCGGTGAAGGCGGTGGATCCATCGTCGCACGCCCGGTGACACCGGTTGATCCCACCGGCTGCCCTGGCCTCAGCAGGCGCTGGCCGGCGCCCTCAGGCGGGCCTGATCCCGGCCCCGGGGCAGCGCCAGCGCCGCGGGGCGCCCGCGGCCGCGGCGGTCAGCACCAGCGCGCAGTCACCGAAGGCGGTCAGCGGCTGCCCGGTGCTCCGGGTTTCAGCCGCGTAGAAGGTCGCGAGCAGGGCAATACCGAACGAGCCAGCCATCCGTTCAGAGATACTGAACAGGGTGTTCGCATCGGGCAACTGTGCCGCATCGAGGTCGAGCAATTCCCTGATGAGCGGCTGGATGGTGAGGCCGAGCGCGACGCCCGCCCGCAGAGCGCCACGGCGGTCACCCAGGGCGGGGTGCCCGCGCCGAGCAGCACCAGGCCCAGGGTGGCCACGGCGAGCAGCGCCAGCCCGCCGCAGGACGCTCCAGGCGAGCAGGGCCGGGCGGTCCTCGCCGCGCTGCACCACCACGTTGCCGAGCCAGCTGGCCAGGCCCATCACCACGCCCTGCGGCAGCAGCACCAGCCCGGTGACCAGCGTGGATGCGTGCTGGATGTCCTGCAGGAAGACCGGGGCGAGGAACAGCACCGCGCACTGATCCGCCGCCCGGCCGGGAGGGCTGCGGGTCAGTCGAAGAGGTAGGGCAGTTCCTGGGTGGCGTACCAGAGGAGTTCGTGCCCCTCGGCCCCGTCCACCACGAACCGGGCGTCGTCGTCGCCGGCCTCGGCGGCGCGCAGGGCGTCCGCCGCGGCGGCCACGTCGGCCACGGCGACCAGGTCATCGACGTGCCCGGAGGCCACCCGCCGCAGCGGGACCACCGCGGAGATGAGCACCAGCGTCGGCTCGTCGAAGCCGCCCTTGTGATCGACTGCGTCGTCCGGCACCTCCGCGGCCAGCACCACGCGCCGGCGGGGGGCCTGCGGATCATCCATCAACATCCGCAACGACCCTCGCGCGGCGTGTGTCATCGCTACGTATTCGAGTTCTTCCACGTCACCGCTGGCGTAGGACTCACGGAGGGCGGGCGTGACGGCGAAGGCCCGCAGCGGCGGGGGGCCGATCTCGCCGTCGCGGAGCAGGCCGGCGAGCATCGGCAGGGTGGCCGACAGGTAGACACGCATGAATGATCCCCCGCTGTTCCCGGTGGTCAGCCGGCGCCCGGGACCGGGATGCCAGGACCGCCTGGCGGTGCGCCCGCGCTGCCCGCTGCTGGCAGTGTGCCATCGTCGCGGCGCGACGGCGCGCCAGTTGCCCCGTCCAGGGCGGCTGCGCCCGTCCAGGGCGGCGATCACGGCCGCCACAGCGGCTTCCAGCGGTTCGTGCTCCCACACCCGGATCACCCGCCAGCCCGCCGCATCGAGCGCCGCGTCGGCGGCGCGGTCCCGCTCCATGTTCCGGCGCAGTTTCGGCGCCCAGTACCACTCGTTGACCCTCGGGTCCCGGCCATGTTCCGGGCAGACGTGCCAGAAACACCCGTCCACGAACACGGCGACCCGGCGCGCGGTGAACGCGATGTCCGGGCGGACCCGGGCGCTGTCCAGGTCGAGCCGGAAGTCCTTGCGGAACCGGTAGCCCCGCCGGTGCAGAGCGCTGCGCAACGCAAGCTCGGGTTTCGTGTCGGTGCGCCGGTTGGCCCGCATGTTGGCCGAGCGTCCTGGGCTGGACGGGCTCGGATAGCTGGACGGGCTCGGATAGCTGGACGGGCTCGGATGGTCAGCCACGCGCTCAAGGCTAGGCCGGTGAGCCGCTGAGCGCCGGGAGTCCCAGCAGCCCGGCCAGCCGCCGGGCGGTCTCGGCCGGGGTCACGTGCAGCACCCCAGCCATCCCGGTGGCCTCGGCCGCCAGCACGTTGGCCTCGATGTCGTCGATGAACACGCATTCCTCGGGCGCCAGCCCGAGCAGGCCCGCGGCGTGCCGGAAGATCCGCTCCTCAGGCTTGCGCATGCCGACCTCGGCCGACAGGACGACCGCGTCGAACAGGCCGGGGAACAGGTGCCTGGGGTAGTCGGCGAGTCCCCAGGAGTTGGACAGCAGCGCGGTGCGCAGCCCCGCGGCCCGCACCCCGCGTAGCAGGTGCTGCATGGGGTCCGACAGCAGCGACGCGGCGAACATCCGGGCCAGCAGCCCGTCGGCGGTCACCGCCGTCCCGTCCCGGCGGACGATCTGGGCGGCCAGCAACCGCTCGAACTCGGCGTCACTGCACTCGCCCCGCTCCAGCGCGTGCACCGGGTTGGCGGCGCCGGCGTCCGCATAGGCAGCGCTCACCCACGGCCGCATCACCGCGAGGTAGCTGTCGAAGTCGATATCGTCCGCCTCGATCCAGGCCCGCACCATGTCCAGCAGCGGGTTGGTCATCACGCCGCCCCAGTCCGTGATGACGCCACGCAGGGCGGGGGCGCCAGAGGGCGGGGCAGCGGGAGGCACGGGTCCGATGATAGTTACCCGGAAAAGCGACACGGCGAGGTCCTCAGACTCTCGCCGTGTCGCAGATGCGGCCTGTTACCAGGCGGTGCCCCGCGCACCGGGGATCACCGGGGCTCGGTGGCGTCGGAACGCTGGCGGGCAGGCGTGCCGGCCGGGTGCGTGCGCACGCTCGGCTGGGTGGCGTGCCGGCGGCCGGGCACGGTGGTGCGCGGGGCCAGGTGCTGCCGGGCCACGGTAAGGCCGTGAATCGCGGGCACCTTCGTGGTGGGCACGAAGTCGCTGGTGTGCGCCTCAGTGGCGGCCTTGGCGCGGAAGTGCGCCGTCGCCTCTGAGTAGTCCGGGTGGGTCTGCGGGTGCCTGAAAGTCATCCACAGCGGCACGCCAACGATGCCCAGGATGATCAGGGCGATGATGGGGAAGTTGGCGATCACGATACCGGTCACGGCTCTCTCCTCGGTCTCCTGGCCGGCGGCGGTCCCTGCCGGCCTCACACTTCCTAAGGTGCCCGATGGCATTCTGCTTGCTGTTGGCGAACCTTCTGCGCTCACTCTGAATCCGCGGTAGCCGCTCACTGCGGGCGCCGTTAAACGGTGCGGCGCCCGCACAGACAGTGGGTTACGGTATGTAGCTGGTGATCATCCAGAGGATCCGAGGGACCTGGCCCGGTGACGGTCCGGCAACCTGCGCTCGAGGTCGTCTACGGCATCAACGAGCTGGCCCTGCATCACAGCGACGTGGCCGCGGCCGCCAGGCACGAGTACGCCCCTCCGCCGGAAACGCTGGCCGTGCTGCAGCACATGTGGCGGCGGCCGGGACACGACGTCACCACGTGGGCGGCCATCCTGCGGGCGTCAGGCCGGAACACGTGACGCCGCCGGCGCCTTCTCCGGGTATGGGAGACGACGTGGACCCGGTGCAAGCGTTGCGCGACATCGCGTTTCACCTGGAGCGGGCCGGGGCCCCGACGTACCGGGTGCGGGCGTTCCGCCGGGCCGCCCAGGTGGTGCGTGACCTGCCCGCCGCCGACCTGCGGCAGCGGGTCGGCGACGGGACCCTGCGGGCCCTGAACGGCATCGGCGCCACCACCGCTGAGGTGATCACTCAGGCGGCCGCCGGCCTGCAGCCGTCCTACCTGGCCAAGCTCATCGACGAGGCCGCTTCGGCCGCGGCCGCCGGGCCGCAGGCCGAGCCGAGCGCGCTCCGCGCGGCGCTGCGCGGTGACTGCCACACCCACTCGGACTGGTCGGACGGCGGCAGCCCGCCCGGGGAGATGGCCGAGGCCGCCCGTGACCTGGGCCACGAGTGGATCGCACTGACCGATCATTCTCCCCGGCTCACCGTGGCCAACGGCCTGACCGCCGAGCGCCTGCACGCCCAGTTGGACCTGGTCAACCGGCTCAACGCCGGCCTGGCGCCGTTCCGCATCCTGACCGGGATCGAGGTGGACATCCTCGACGACGGATCGCTCGACCAGCGCGACGACCTGCTCGGCCGGCTCGACGTGGTGGTGGCCAGCGTGCACTCCAAGCTGCGGATGCCCGCCGGGCCGATGACCGATCGGATGGTCACCGCGGTGCGTAACCCGCACGTGGACGTGCTGGGGCACTGCACCGGCCGGCTGCTGGCCGGCCGCGGCCGGCCGGAATCGGAGTTCGACCCGGAGGCCGTCTTCGCCGCGTGCCGCGACGCCGGGGTCGCGGTGGAGATCAACTGCCGTCCGGAACGCCGCGACCCGCCGGGGCGCCTGCTCCGGCTGGCCGCCGAGATGGGCTGCGTGTTCACCATCGACACCGACGCGCACGCGCCGGGCCAGCTCGACTGGCTGGAGAACGGCTGCACCCGCGCCGAGTCGGCCGGCATCACCGCCGACCGGGTGCTCAACACGCGCTCCGCGGCCGACCTGGCCGCCTGGACCGCGGGCTGACCGCCGCCCGGCCCCCTGGCAGAATCGGGGCAGCAGCCGGCGGACTCGAAAGGCAGGCGGATGGCACCAGTCGCGGTGGTCACCGGGGCGAGCAGCGGAATCGGCGCGGCTACCGCGTCGAAGCTGGCGCAGGCCGGCTACCGGGTCGTGCTGGCGGCCCGGCGCGCCGACCGCATCCAAGCCCAGGTGGCCCAGATCCGGGCCGCAGGCGGACAGGCGGACGCGACGGTGCTGGACGTGACCGACCGCCCGACGGTCAACGCCTGGGCCGCCCGCCTGGACCGCTGCGACGTGCTGGTCAATAACGCCGGCGGGGCGTTCGGCGCGGACCCGGTGGCGGTCGGTGACCCGGCCGAGTGGCAGGCCATGTTCGACATCAACGTGCTGGGCACGCTGCACGTCACCCAGGCACTGCTGCCCAGGCTGATCGGCAGCGGGGACGGGACCATCGTGATCATGTCCTCGACCGCGGGATTCACCGCCTACGAGGGCGGTGGCGGCTACGTCGCAGCCAAGCACGCGGAGCATGCGATCGCCGGGACGCTGCGGCTGGAACTGTATGACCAGCCGGTGCGGGTCATCGAGATCGCGCCGGGCATGGTGCGCACCGACGAGTTCGCGGTCAAGCGTTACCGGGGCGACGAAGCGCAGGCCGCCGCGGTCTACGCCGGGGTGCCCGAGCCGCTCACCGCCGACGACGTGGCCGACACCGTCGCCTGGGCGGTGACCCGGCCGTCGCACGTGAACGTGGACCTGCTCGTGCTCCGCCCCCGGGCCCAGGCCGCCCAGCACAAGGTCTACCGCCAGGGCAGCTGACTCATCAGCGCGGTGACTTTTGTCAGTGCGGTGCTTTTTCGACCGCCGGCGACACAAAAAGCACCGCACTGACAAAAAGCACCGCACTGTGTGCCACCAGGACGGCCCGGTCAGCCGGGCAGCGGCCACGTGACCGCGGAGAGGTCCGACATCACCAGGTCAGCGGCGGCGAGCTCGGCGGCCTCATGCGTGGTCGTCACCGCCACGCAGTACGCCCCGGCCGCCTTGGCCGCGGCCACGCCGGCTGGGGCGTCCTCGAACACCACGCAGGAGGCGGGCGGGAAGCCCAGCGCCAGGCACGCGGCCCGGTACCCTTCCGGGTCCGGCTTGCCCACCCGGACATCCTCGGCCGTCACCACCACGGCAAAGAACTCACCGATCCCCAGGTCACCGAGGCTGCGCTCGGCATAACGCCGCCCCGCCGAGGTGACCAGCCCGACCGGGACGCCGGCCGCCGCGAGCGAGCGGATCAGGTCCACCGCCCCGGGCAGCGGGCCGAGCGGCGGGTGATGCGGAGCATGGAACTGCGCGCTGGAGGCCGCCATCAGCTCGGCCGGATCATGCTCGGGCAGCCGCTCCCTGAGCAGGCCGTGCATGTCGATGCCGCGGCGGCCGACGAAGGACCGGATCAGCGCCTCGTCCGGCGGGATGCCCCGGCTGGCGAACACCTGCAGCCAGCTCTCCCGGCTGCGCGTCTCGCTATCGATCAGCGTCCCGTCCAGGTCGAACACGGCCGCCCGGAACGGGCCTGGCGGAGTCATGGGGCCCGTCAAGCCGTCTGGGTGACCTTGCTCAGCCCGCGCGGGCTGTCCGGGTCGATGCCGAGCCGCCGGGACAGCGCCTCGGTCAGCAGTTGCCCGGGCACGATCAGGCCCAGCGGGGCCAGCCACTCCGGCAGGGCCGGCCCGGGCACCGCCAGGCTGCTGGCTGCGGCCAGCCCCGGGCCGCCGCCGATCGCGTACGCCTGCGCCCCGGCCGCGACCACGCGCCGGGCCAGCTCGATGCTGCCCGGTAGCGCGGGCCCGGAGTCGGCGGCCACGATGATGGCCGGCGTGGCCGCGTCCACCACCGCGATCGGCCCGTGCAGCAGGTCGGCCCAGGACAGGCCCATGGCGTGCAGGTAGCACGCCTCCTTGAGCTTGAGCGCGAGTTCCAGGGCCGCCGCGTAGGCGTGCCCGCGCCCGGACACCACCACGCCAACCGCCCCCGCCAGCCCGGCCACGATGGGCTCCAGCGCCGTGTCGAGGCCCCTGGCCAGCATGCGCTCGATCTCGTCCGGGGCGGCGCGCAGCAGTCCCGTATCCAGCCCGGCCCCGAGCCCGATGGCCAGCACCGCGAGCGCGGCGAGCTGGGTGGTGAACGTCTTCGTGGCGGGCACCGCGTGCTCCGGGCAGGCCTGCGTGACGAACGCCAGGTCCGCGGCGCGGGCCAGCGCCGAGCCGGCACCGCCGTTGGTGATGGCCACGGTCCGCGCGCCGCAGTCCCCCGCCCAGGCCAGCGTCTCGACGATCTCCTGCGTCTCGCCGGACTGGGACAGCGCCACCGCCAGCACCCCGGACAGGTCGAGGCGGCTGTGGTATTCGGTGGCGATCGACGGGGAGGCCAGGGTGGCCAGCATCCCGGCGTGCGCCTGCAGCAGGTACCCGCCGTACACCGCCGCGTTGTCCGAGGTCCCGCGGGCGATGAACAGGACCTGCCGACAGTCGCGGGCCAGCGCGCCGGCCTCGCCGCTGCGCGGCAGCAGCGCGTCGAGGGTGGCGCGCAGCGCGGCCGGCTGCTGCGCGATCTCGGCCCGCATCGCGGTCAGCCCGGTCACCTCGTCACCCGTCACGGGTACACCCTCTCACCATCGATCCACGTCGCGGCAGTCCGCAGCTCGTCGTCGAGCCACACCAGGTCGGCCACCGCACCGGGTGCCAGGCGGCCGAGCTCGGGCCGCGCGAGGAGGTCAGCCGGGACCCGGGACGCGGCGGCCACCGCATCGGCCAGCAAGGCCCCACTCGCCGAAAAGCCGGGGGGGTGCGGGGGGTCGCTGCCACGGCGCGACAATCCGGGGGGGTGCGGGGGGTCGCCCCCCCGGGCTAGCACAGCCACCGTGTTCGCGACCGCCCGGTCGATCCGCAACGCCGACCCGGCGAGCCCGCCGTCCGCTCGGCGGGGCGGCACGCCGTCGCCGGGCGGCAGCCTGATCGGCTCGCCGCCCAGCAGGTACTCTCCGGGCGGCATGCCCGCGCACGCGGCCGCGTCGGTGACCAGGCAGATCCGGCCCGGCGCGGCGGCGAACGCCAGCACGGCGTTGACCGGCGACACGTGGTAGGTGTCCACGATCAGGCCGCTGGTCAGCCGCGGGTCGGCCAGTGCCTGGCCGGCCACGCCGGGCTCGCGGGACTTGATCGACGGCTGCGCGTTGAACAGGTGCGTGACCATCCGCGCCCCGGCCGCGGCGGCCGCCGCGACCTGCGCCGCGGTCGCGTTGCTGTGCCCCACGCTGACCAGCACGCCCGCCCCGGCCAGCTGGCGGATGGCGGCCAGCCCTCCGTCCACCTCGGGGGCCAGGGTGACCAGCCGGACCAGGCCCGCCCCCGCCTCCAGCAATTCCGCGACCGTGCCGGGCGCGGGCGGCACGATCCAGTCCGGGTTGTGCGCGCCGCGCCGGGCCGGGGAGATGAACGGCCCCTCCAGGTGCACGCCGAGAACCCGCGCACCGCGCCCGGCTGCGGGCCGCGCCCCGGCCGAGAACGACGCGACCGAACGCAACGCGCCGGTGAGCTGCCCCAGCGGAGCCGTGATGAACGTGGGCAGGAAGGCCGTGCACCCTGTCCCGGGCAGCTGCCTGGCCACGGCCGCCCAGCCGTCCGGCTCAGCAGCCTGCATCTCGACGCCGAAGTACCCGTTGACCTGCAGATCCACCAGTCCGGGGACGAGCACGCCGGTCTCCAGCTCGGTATCCGGCGCGGCCGGAGGCGGGCCCTGGCCGACGCCGGTGATCCGCCCGGCCTCGATCTGCACGTACCCGGGGGCCAGCACGCCGGTCCCGGGGAGCGCGGGGATCACCCGCGGCGCGGTGATGATCACAGGCCGATGTGCGCCATGAACTCCGCCGGGTAGCGTTCCCCGGCCGCCCCGCCGGCGGGCACCGCGACCTCCAGCGCGGCCAGGTCCTCCGGGGTCAGCTGGAGCTGCGCCGCGGCCGCGTTCTGCTCCAGGTAGGAGCGGCGCTTGGTGCCGGGGATGGCCACGATGTCCTCGCCCTGGGCCAGTACCCAGGCGATGGCCAGCTGGGCGGGCGTCACGTCCCGGGCCGCGGCCAGCTGGGCCACCCGGGCCGAGCTGGCCAGGTTACGGGCGTAGTTCTCGCCCTGGAACCGGGGGGCCCGGGACCGGAAGTCGGCCGAGCTGAGGCCGTCCCCGGCCGCCAGGGTCCCGGTCAGCAGGCCCCGGCCGAGCGGGCTGTAGGACACCAGGCCGATGCCGAGGTCGCAGAGCAGCGGCAGCAGCTCGTCCTCGGGTTCCCGGCGCAGCAGCGAGTACTCGTACTGCGCGGCGGCGATCGGGTGCACGGCGTGGGCCCGGGCCAGCGTCGCGGGTGCCGCCTCGGAGATGCCCAGGAACCGGGCCTTGCCCGCCTGGACCAGTTCGCTCAGCGCGCCCCAGGTGTCCTCGATGGGCACGGCCGGGTCCACCCGGTGCTGGTAGTAGAGGTCGATGTGGTCGGTGCCGAGGCGCTGCAGGGACGCGTCGCACGCTTCCCGCACGTACTCCGGGCGGCCGTTGACGGTCCCGCTGCCGTCCGGCCGCCGCTGGTTACCGAACTTGGTGGCCAGCACCACCTCGTCGCGGCGGCCTTGGAGGGCCCGGCCCACCAGCTGCTCGTTGACGTACGGCCCGTACGCATCGGCCGTGTCCAGCAAGGTGACCCCGATGTCCAGGGCGCGGCGGATGGTGGCCACCGACTCCTCGTCGTCCGGGGTGCCGTACGACTGGCTCATCCCCATGCAGCCGAGCCCGATTTCACTCACGGTCAGCCCCCGGCCGAGCGTGCGCATCCGCATCAGTTGCTGCCCTTCCGAAAGGGTCCGTGGCCGGGGCCAGATTACTAAGCACTGAATGTCCCCGTCCGGGGTGGGGCAGGGTGGGGAGGGGCTGTCATGATGAACGGACCGCGTAGGGGTACCCAGGCGGGGGAGGATCAGCACATGCCTGCATTCGACGTCGTCGTGCTCGGCGGGGGGACCTCCGGGATGCTCATCGCCACGGAGGTGGCCCGGGCGGGCCGGTCCACCGCCCTGGTGGAGGCCGGGCTGGTCGGCGGCGAGGCGCCGTACCTCGCCGACATGCCGTCCAAGTCACTGCAACAGTCGGCCCGGCGCGGCGAGACCTGGGAGCACGCCGTGGCCCGCCGCGACGAGATGGCCGGGCACCTGGTGGACACGGTGGCCACCGCCCGGCTCGCTGAGGCCGGGGTGACGCTGCTGCGCGGCACCGGCCGGATCACCAAGCCCGGCACGGTGCTGGTGCAGCCGAACCGCATGCCGGGCGTCCGGGTCACCGGCGGCCCGGTGAACCTGCACTACCGGGACCTGGTGCTGGCCACCGGCAGCGAGCCGGTGGCGCCTCCGGTGGAGGGCCTCACCGACGTGCCGACCTGGACCAGCGCGGAGGCACTGACCTGCCCGGACCTGCCCCGGCGGCTGGTCGTGCTGGGCGCCGGGCCGGTAGGCTGCGAGCTGGCCCAGATCTACGCCGCCTTCGGCTCCCAGGTCACGCTGCTGGACGGCGAGCCGCACGTGCTGCCGGGCGAAGCCCCGTTCACTGGCGAGATCCTCGGTGACGCACTGCGCCGGACCGGGGTGGACCTGCGGCTCGGCTCGCCGGTGGTGAAGGCGGAGACCACCGACACCGGCCTCGCGCTCACCCTGGCCGACGGGTCCCGGATCGAGGCGGACCGGGTGCTGCTGGCCACCGGCCGCCGCCCCCGGGTCAGCGGGCTCGGGCTGGACGCGCTGGACCTGGAGCCGGGCGCGGCGCTGCCACTGGACGAAACGTGCCGGATGCTGCTGCCCGCCCCGGCCCCGGCCCGGCCGGGCAGCCGGAAGACCCCGGCCCGGATCTGGGCGGCGGGCGACGTCACCGCGGTCGCCCCGTACACGCACACCGCCCGCTACCAGGCACGGATCGTGGCCGCCAACATCCTGGGCGGGAACCGCTGCGCCGACTACCGTGCCGTGCCGCGCACGGTCTATACGTCACCCTCGGTGTACGCGGTCGGGATGTCGCCTTCGCTCGCCGCGGCGAGCGGGGTGGACCTGGTGACGGTCAGCTTCGACCTGGCCGAGACGGCCCGGGCCACCGTGGAGGACGACGACCGGGGCCGGGTGGAGTTGTACGCGGACGCCGGCCGCGACGACATGCTGGTCGGCGCGGCCGCGGTCGGCCCGTACGCCGAGGAGTGGATGGGCGAGGTGACGCTGGCCATCCGGGCCGGGGTCCCGCTCGACGTGCTCGCCGACGTGGTGCATGCCTTCCCGACCTACGGTGAGGCCATCGGGACGCCCCTGCGCGGGCTCGCCGAGCGGGGCGCGGCCGCGGCGGAACCGGCCGGGCAGGAACCGGCGGAATCGGGGGACCTGGTCCCCGGGGAACCACCGGCGGCCGAGCCAGCGACGGCCGGGCCCATGGTGGCAGCGCCGCCGGCGGACGCCGTGCCCGCGGCACCCGCCGCCGGCGCGGGACCAGCCGTCGAGCCGCCGCCGGAGCAGCCGCCCGCGGGCAAGACCGTCCTGGGGGGGTCCGCGATGGTGGCACAATCCCCTGTGCCGGGGAACGCGGTTCCGGAGACCGCAGGGGCCCCGCGGGAGATGGGTGGCCGATGAGCGACGTCAACTGGGACTCCAGCGAAGATATCGAGGCGCCGGTGGACGATGCGGTGCAGCAGCATCAGCCGCTGGCCGGCGAGTCCGACGAGCCGGAAGCACCCGGGAATTTCGACCTGCCGGCCGAGGCGGACGAGGCCGACGCGGCCGAGCAGCACATCGAGATCGAGGGCGACGACGAGGACAGTTACCGCTGACGGGCGGGCAGGTGGCCAGGAGGCCGGACGCAGTTACCCTCTGTTACCCGTCTCGATGGACTGATGCGGTCGTAGGATGGCCTGCATCTGGTGGATTTGCCGCCGGCAGTTGCATCGGAGAGTCTCGTGACAGCAACACCGCAGGCCCGTACGGCCGGTACGCGGTTGCCGAGGCCCGCCCGGCGCCGGCAGCTGCTGGGGGCCGCCCAGGAGGTCTTCGTCGCGCAGGGATACCACGCGGCGGCGATGGATGAGATAGCGGAGCGGGCCGGGGTCAGCAAGCCGGTGCTGTACCAGCACTTCCCGGGCAAACTTGACCTCTACCTGGCCCTGCTGGATGAGAGCGTCGAGGCGCTGACCGAGACGATCCGCACCGCGCTCGCCTCCACGACCGACAACAAGCAGCGGGTCAGTGCCACGTTCCAGGCGTTCTTCGACTTCGTCAGCGGTGCCGGGGAGGCATTCCGGCTCGTATTCCAGTCCGACCTGCGCAACGAGCCGGCCGTGCGGGACCGCCTCGACGCGACCATGCGGGTGCACGCGGAGATGATCAGCGAAATCATCCGGGAGGACGCTGGCATCGGCGACGCGGAGGCACATCTGCTCGGCATCGGCCTGGTCGGCATGGCCCAGATCAGCGCGACCTACTGGCTGAGCACCGGCCGGTCGATTCCCAAGGACGCCGCCGAGGAACTGATGGCCCGGCTGGCCTGGCGCGGCATCAGCGGCTGGCCGCGCACGGCATAAGCTCTGCTGGCCCGGGCGGACGGCCCCCGGACCCCCGCGCCGTGCCGGGGAGGGCTTACGCACACCCGCCCTTTCGCTGGGGGCGTACCGGGATGGGCCGCGGATCGCGCCCCGGCCGGGACGGCACCCGTTAGCCTCTGAGCAGTTCGGCCGAGGAGAGGTAGAGCCGTGGAAGTCAAGATCGGGATCCAGTCCATCCCGCGGGAACTCGTGCTGGAGACCAAGGCCTCCGCCGATGAGGTTCAGCGGCTGCTGGCCGAGGCGCTGTCCGCCGACGGGAGTGGGCTGTTCGTGCTGCCCGACGACCGGGGCAGCAAGTTCCTGGTGCCCGCCGACAAGATCGCGTACGTGGAATTCGCCGGGGCGGAGCAGCGGCGGGTCGGCTTCGGCAGCCTGTGATCAGCTGCTGAGTCCCAGTGCGGCCATCCGCGCCGCGTGCGCGTCGGCGATCTGGGCCAGCATCCGGCCGATGTCACCGAGGTCGGCGGCAGGGCCGCCGTCCTCCCCCGTGCCGCCGGAGGACAGCAGGCCGGCCAGTGAGCGCCGGTCGGTCACCACCCGGTACGCCTGGGCCAGCGCCTCGCCCACCAGCCGCCGGGCCCAGAGCGCGAGCCGGCCGCCCACCTGCGGGTCGGCCGTGATCGCCGCACGGACCCGGGCGATCACGAACTCGGCGTGCCCAGTGTCACCCAGCACCGCGAGCACCAGGTCCCGGGTCTGCGGGTCCACCACCTGCGCCACGGCCCGGTAGAAGTCCGCCGCGATCCCGTCGCCGACGTACGCCTTGACCAGCCCCTCCAGCCAGTCCGCGGGGGCGGTGCGGGCGTGGAAGGCGTCCAGCGCCGGGGCGAACGGCAGCATCACCTGATCTGGCACGCCGTCCAGCGCGGAGATCCGCTCGCAAAGCAGCCGGAAGTGGCCGAACTCAGCCACCGCCATCCCGCCCAGCGCCGCCTTGTCCGCGAGCGACGGCGCCAGCGCGGCATCCTCGGACAGCCGGAAGAAGGCGATCAGCTCAGCGTAGGCGAGCAGGCCGAGCAGGTCGAGCACGCCCTCGCGGCGCTCACCCTCGGGCGCGGCGTTGCGCCCTGGCGCTTCGGTCACCCGCGAAGCGTAACAACACCGGCCCCGCGCGGCGGTTCCCGCGCGGGGCGGGTCACGTTGGTACACTGCTTGCAGCACTTGGCTGGGAATGCGGCAACCCCTTACCGCGTTGCTGCTGGCAGGAAGGCTCCAGGCGCCCTGAGTTGGCGCCCCGGATGGTCTGGGACGGACCGACCGGGAGCCGATGAACAGGTCCGCGGGGCCCAGGACGCGCGCATGGCGCAGCGACCGGACAGAGCGGGCCACTGACGGAAGCTGATTGAACTGACAACGCACACCTTGACGTCGCCCCTAGCGGAGCCGCCGGCGGACGAAGATCCGGCGGCCACCGCTCCCTCCGATATCCAGACTTTCCGCGAACTCGGCGTGGCCGAGCCCATCTGCGCCTCCCTTGAGGCCGCGGGAATCCGCTCTCCCTTCCCGATCCAGGCCCTCGCGGTGCCGATCGGCCTGGCGGGCCACGACATCATCGGCCAGGCCCGGACCGGGACGGGCAAGACCCTCGCGTTCGGTATCCCGCTGCTGCAGCAGGTCGCCGCCGCCCCGGCCAGCCGCCCCTCCGCGCCCGCCGCCCTGGTCGTGGTACCCACCCGGGAACTCGCCGGCCAGGTCGCCCAGGACCTCCGGGAAACGGGCCAGGCCCTGGGAGCCCGGGTGGTCACCGTTTACGGCGGCCGGGCGTACGAGCCGCAGATCGATGCGCTGCGGGCCACGGTGGACATCGTGGTCGGCACCCCCGGGCGGCTGCTCGACCTGGCCGGGCAGGGCCATCTCGATCTCTCCGCGATGCGCTCCCTGGTGCTGGACGAGGCCGACAAGATGCTCGATCTCGGGTTCCTGCCCGATGTGGAGCGGATCCTGGAGCTCACCCCGCCCGGGCGGCAGACCATGCTGTTCTCCGCCACCATGCCGGGTGACGTGGTCACCCTGGCCCGGCGGCACCTGAACCGGCCGCTGCATGTCCGGGCCGAGCACGGCAACGAGCCGGACCTGGTCCCGCTGACCGTGCAGCACGTGTTCCGTGCGCACCAGATGGACAAGATCGAGATGCTGGCGCGCATCCTGCAGGCCAACGGCCGCGGGCTGAGCATGGTGTTCTGCCGGACCAAGCGGTCCGCGGACCAGGTGGCCGAGGCCCTGACCACCCGCGGCTTCGCCGCGGCGGCGGTGCACGGGGACCTGGGCCAGGGCCAGCGGGAGCGGGCGATGCGGGCGTTCCGCAGCGGCAAGATCGACGTGCTGGTGGCCACCGACGTGGCAGCCCGCGGGCTGGACGTGGACGACGTCACGCACGTGATCAACTACGAGTGCCCGGAAGACGACAAGGCCTACCTGCACCGGACCGGCCGGACCGGGCGAGCGGGGCGGGACGGCATCGCGGTCACGTTCGTGGACTGGCGCGACATGCCCCGGTGGAAGCTCATCAACGAGGCGCTCGGCATGGGCCAGCCCGAGCCGCCGGAGACGTACTCCACCTCGGAGCACCTGTACGCCATGCTGGACATCCCCGCCGGGGTCAAAGGCACGCTGCCCCGGGCCAGCCGGGGCCGGGCGGGCCTGGAGGCAGAGGAACTCGAGGACATCGGCGAGACCGGGCGGTCCCGCAGCCCGGCCCCGCGCCGGCCGGCGCGCAGTGACCAGCCCGCCCGCAAGCCGCGGGTCCGCAAGCGGACCCGGGGGGGCGTCACCGTCCACGGGACCGGTGACGCGGCCGAGCCGGCCACCACGCGCGGGAACGGGCCGCGCGGCGGCACCGGCCAGCAGGAGGCGGCCAGGGACGGTGACGCGGCCCAGGCGCAGCCACGGCGGCGCCGCCGCCGGCGGCGCTCCGGGCGCGGCACGGGTGAGAGCGCAGCCAGCTAGCGAATTCCACGGCGGATCCCAGGATTCGGCAAGCCGGTGTAGGGCGGAATCCGGGCAACCGTGGGTAGGCTGGCCGCCTGTGAGCACACCCACTACCCTCCATCTGCCCTCCGGGGTACAGCGGCGGACCATCGAAACCAGTCGCGGCGCGTTTGCCGCGCTGGAGGCCCTCCCGGTCCATGGCGTGCACGAACGGCAGCCGGCACTGCTCGTCCCGGGCTACACCGGGAGCAAAGAGGATTTCCTGCTGATCCTGCAGGCGCTCGCGGCGCCTGGGCGCCGGGTGGTCTGCATCGACATGCGCGGCCAGTTCGAGACGCCGGGCGGCGACGACCCGGCCGAGTACCGGCTGGACGCGCTCGCCGCCGACGTCGCCGCGATCGCGGACCAGCTTGGCCCCGGCCCGGAGGACAAAGGGCTTCACCTCCTCGGCCACTCCCTCGGCGGCCTGGTAGCCCGCGAGACGCTCTTGGCCGGCACGCCCGGGGTCACATCGCTGACCCTGATGAGTTCCGGGCCCGGGGCCCTCACCGGGCCGCGCTCGGTGATCCTGCAGGCCCTGCTCACCGAGCTGAATGGAACCGCCCCCGGCGCCCTGCGGGCCGAGGTGGAGCGCATCTGGGAGACCCGGCTGGAACCGGAGGCAGTAGCCGGCGGGGTGCCCACGGAAATCATCGACTTCCTGCGCACCCGGCTGCTGCACAGCAGCCCGATGGGCCTGCGCGCCATGGGCGAGGCGCTGCTCGGCTGCCCGGACCGTGTCCAGGCCCTGGCGGATCTGGACGGCCTGCCGTTCATGGTGGTCTACGGAGAGAACGACGACGCGTGGGAGCCCGCCGCCCAGGAGGACATGGCGGCCCGGCTCGGCGCCCAGCGGGTCTGCATCCCGGCCGCCGCCCACTCCCCCGCGGTGGAGGCACCGGATACGACCGCGAGCACGCTGACCGCGTTCTGGAACTCGGTGGAGTGCAGCCGGGCCCGGTCCAGGAAATAATCCGCAGGAGGCGTTCAGGCCTGCGTTCGGCCAGCAACGCCGGCCGCGGCGGCCGGTGCGGATCGTGCCGCCGGGCAGATCGAGGTAGGAGACTGTCCGCATGGCGAGTTGCCGGATGCGGGGCTGCCTGTGGTTCGGGCGACCATGCCCGGACCCGGATCACAGCGAACCGCTCGGCCCCGTGATCTCGCCTGGGGGCCGGGTCGAGTACCTGTGCCGGACGTGCGGAGTGGTCGCGTCGCGCCCGATCGTCTGCTGCGGCAGCCTGACCGAGAGCTTCGCGGTGGTCACCGAGGCTCGGCCGGTCGCGCCTCCAGATCCGTAGCCTGGCCGGCCAGGTCCAGGCCGTCCCAGGGACGGCGGGCCGGAGCCGCCGCCGAGCCCTCGGGGCACAGGGCCCGGAAATCACACCAGCCGCAGCCGGGGCCCGGGCTGGGCGGGAACACCTCATCCGGGCCGCCCGCGGGCAGCCCGGCCTTGTGCCGCTCGTCGGCGTCGGCGCACTCGGCGGCGATGTCCTCGGCGCGGCCCAGGTGCCGGTCCAGCGTGGCCTCGGTGTGTTCCCAGCCGTGCACGGTCCCGGTTGGCAGGTGATGCAGTTCCACCCGGTGACAGGGCCGGCGCAGCACCCGCCCCGCGGCGGTGGCGTACAGCGCCAGCGCCAGCGACGCGCGGGCGTCGTCGGAACTCAGCGGGCGCCGGCCGGTCTTGTAGTCTACGACGACGAGGGTCCCGCCCTCCGCGGACGGCCGGTCATCGAGCCGGTCGATGCGCCCGGAGAAGGCGATCCGGGCGGTGCGCGCGGCGACGGTCCGCTCCACCCCGGCCGGCTCGGCCGCCGGGTCCAGCCGGGCCACGTACTGCTCGACCATCTCGCGGGCCCGGTCGCGGGCGGCCGCCGACTGGGCGTCGCTCGCGAAGCCCTCGCTGATCCAGCCCCGGCCCAGTAAACCGGCCGCGGCGGGCACGGTCCGCTGACCCGGGGGCAGCCGCCACCATCCGGCCAGCGCGTTGTGCACGCTCGCCCCCAGGCTGTTGTGCGCCCAGGCTGGCCCCTTCCGCGGGGCCGGGCGGTCCAGGTAGGTCATCCGGTACAGCCGCCGGCAGCCCAGCCAGGTGCTCAGCCGGGTCGGCGTGCACGGGTACAGACGGCGGGGCATGCCGTCCAGGCCGAGTTGCTCGCCGTGCAGCACAGCGCTCAGCCCAGGTCGCCGAGGACGGGCGGGCCGGCGGTGACCCAGGAGTCGAACCGCTTCTGCGCGTCCGCCACCGTGGATTCCTCACCATGCCCGGACAGGACCCGGGTACCGGCGGGCAGCGTCAGCAGGTGCTCGCCGATCGCGCTCAGCTGGGCGGGGAAGTTCGGGTACTCGCTCTCGTGTGGCGCCGGGCCGGTACCGATCAGGCAGTCACCGGAGAACACCGCCTCCAGCTCCTCGCTGTACAGGCAGACCGAGCCGGGGCTGTGCCCGGGGGTGTGAATCACCTCGAGCGAGACGTCGGCGACCTCGAAGATGCCGCCGTCCTCCATCTCGATCTCGGGGTCAGTGTCCCGGTGGGTCTCCCGCCACAGCATCCGGTCCTTCGGGTGCAGCGCCACCGGGGCCTCGTCCCGGGCCGCCACGTCCAGCGCGGCCGCGACGTGCACGGCGTGGCCGTGGGTACAGATCACCGCGATGATCTCCCGATCCCCGACGGCCTCCAGCACGTTGTCCGCGTCGGTGCCCGGATCGACGACGATCACCTCCTCGTCATCGCCCACGATCCAGGCGTTGCTGTCCGTGGCGGTGACCCCGCCTGCGGCGGTGACCTGGGCTATCCGCGCGTCCATGCCGGTTTCCTCCTCAGTCTCGAGCCCTGCTCAGCCCTGCGTCACGAACGCCCGGACGGCCTCCGCCACCAGCTGGACGGCGATGGCCGACAGCAGCAGGCCGGAGAACCCGGTCCGCTGGACGACGAGCATGGTGGCGACGATCGCGCCCGGCCCGGCCAGCGGCGCGGTGCCCAGCGGCACGAACGCCACATTAGCCTGATCGCACTCCTCGTCGGTGGCTCCTGGGCCTTGCCGGGACGAACGCAGGAGCACAGCACGTCGGGCGCGCGTGAAGAATTCGCTTGCGTTGCCTGACTGGCGACGGCCGGGCCGTCTGAGGCCGTTCGGATGGGAACGGGGGCCGCCAGCCGTGCTGGCGGCCCCCGTCGGATCGGGTCGTGCCGGTTACGGGACGAAGATCATGCCCTTGGGCGCGACCGACCCATTGACGGTGACATTGCTGACCGCGCCGGTCTTGAGGTTGATGGCGCCCAGGGAGTTGGCCGGGAGGGCGGGAGGGGATGGGCAGACGGTCGGGGCGTTGTTGGCGTTGCACGGGGTCATCGCGGTGTACGCGGTCCCCGGCTTGAACGAGCCCGTGATGGCATCGACTGTGTCGGCACCGGAGTCCGTCGTGTACAGCGAGCCGCTGGCCGAGGTCGCCCAGGCGGTGTCGTCGACCGGGATAGAGATCTTCAGGACCTGCAGGTTCTGGCCACTGGCATCGGAGAAGATCAGTTCCTTGTCGCCCTGGGAGTTCAGCATGAAGTCCCCGGCGAACGCCGGCGAGCTCGACGGGACGACCAGGTTCGAGTCCGGGTCCGTGAGCGCGAGGGTGACCTTCTGGCCGGCGTTCGGGGCGTTTACCCCGGTGGCCGTCGCGTTGATAGCGAAGAACGGAGCGACCGAGGCGGTCTTGTTCCTGGCGTTCAGCGTGACCACGTATACCGCCGGAGCGGACGCCGGCGCCTTGCCGGAAGTGCCCGGCGCGGACGCGCTGACAAGGATCTTCCCCTTGAACACCGCGATAGCGTCGGTGCCGCCCAGGTGCGGCAGCGGCGACTTGGTGTAGGTGTAGTGCGTGACGGTCCCGCCGGAAAGGGTGGACAGGCTGGATTTCGAGTCCTCGTTGACACTCGCGAGGACCTGCCCGGTCGCGGGGTCGGCGCCCATCCCGTCGATCTTGCCTGTCACGTCCCACTGCTTCACAACGGAACCGGTCGGCGTGAACTCGACAATAGTGCTGTCCAGGTTGCCGGACGCAGCCACCTCACCCTGCGAGCCGACGCCGTTCTGGAACCCGACGTACAGGTTGCCGCCCAGGGTCACGATGTCGTCCGGCTGGGTTAGGTGCTCGGTTTTCGCAGCGCCGTCGCCGTTCGGCTGGTAGCCGTGCTTCAGCGTCGTGCCAAAGATGACCTGCTTAACGGTAAGCGTCTTAGAAGAGACGCTGGCGCTGGCGCTTGGAGAACTCGAGCCTGACCCCGCTCCAGAGCTTGAGCATGCCGTACCCAGCAGACCCGCCGTGACGACCGTGGCGCCCAGCCAAATAGCTGTACGCAGGCTGAAAATGTTCACCGACGATTTGTATGCGATCCGAGTGGCGCACGGAATAGCGGAGTTAAACGCGCGGGTGAACGGTCCATGGCGAGCAGGGCCCAAATTTCACGAATCTATTCATCGCTCCGCTCGGTTGACGGGCGGGAACCTCACCGGACGGTCCGGTCACCCGCTGGTGGGCCGGGCCGCTCCGGCCGCCGCGGCCATGAGCTGCTCGAACGCCGCCGAGGTGGTTGTCTCGATGCCCAGCCGGTGCCCAGTCAGGGTGCCGTGATCGTCGCTGCCCCCGGTGGCCAGCAGGCCGAGGGACGCGGCCAGCCGCCGCAGCCGGGCCCGCTCGGCCGGGGGATGGTCAGGATGGTCGATCTCCAGTCCGGCCAGGCCGTCCCCCGCCATGGCCGCGATGGCCTCGTCGCCGAGCCGCCAGCCGCGGGAAGCCGCGCCCGGATGGGCCAGCACCACCGCACCACCGCTGTCCCGGACCAGGGCGATGGCCCGGGCCGGGGCGAGCGCGTACCGGCTCACGTAGGCGCGGCCGCCGGCCCCGATCCATTCCGGGGTGAACGCATCCCGCGGATCGCTGAGCGTCCCGGCCGAAACCATGGCCCGGGCGATGTGCGGCCGGCCGATGCTGGCATCCCCCGCGATCTCCGCCACCTGCTGCCAGGTGATGCCGACGCCGAGCTCACGCAGCCGGTCCACCATGGCCCGGGCCCGGCGCACCCGGTCCTCGCGGATGGCCTGGCACTCGGCGGCGAGTTCCGGGCTCGACCCGGAGGGGAGGTAGCTGAGCAGGTGCACGCTGTGCCCGTCCAGCCGGGCCGACAGCTCCATCCCGGTGACCAGCCGCAGGCCCGCGGGCAGTGCGGCGCGTGCCTCGTCCTGCCCGGCCAGGGTGTCGTGGTCGGTGAGCGCGATCACGTCCAGCCCGGCGGCGCGGGCGCGGCGCATCACCTCGGCGGGCGGGTCGGTACCGTCCGAGGCCGCGGAGTGAGTGTGCAGATCGATGCGCACGACGGCTCATCGTAGGCCCCCACGCGACATCCGGCATACCGGGCACGATTCGCCGGCGAGGGGAGGCGCGGCGCAGGCGCGGCCTCGCCGAGCCAGCGAATGCGACGGCGCCGCGCGCCTGTTCCGCCTCGCGCTCGAGTCCGCGCCGGCCGGGTCGTTCCTGCACGCGGTCAGCGACGAGGGCGTGCCGATCCGCGAGGTCGCCGAGGTCTTCGCCGCACACCTCAATGTTCCCGCCGTCTCCGTCACCCCCGAGCGGGCCGGGGAATACGTCAGCTGGCTCGGCCGCTTCTGGGGGCTCGACGGCCCCGCCTCGGCACATGTCACGCGCGAGCCGCTCGGGTGGGAGCCGACCCACCCGGGGCTGATCGCCGACCTCAAGGAGGGCCGCTACTTCGCCTGAGCAGCACCCCAGGACGCCGCCCGCTGCCTTGCCGCCACCCTCCACCGTTCAGGGACGGGCTTAGCGACACGCCCCAGCGGAGAGCGCTAGCTAGCCGGGCAGCCGCGGTGACTTGGCGCCGAACGGGAGGTCCAGGTCCTGGCCCGGGTCACGCAGGTCGCGCAGGGACAGCCGCTCCAGCATCAGGATCCCCGCGGTGTCCGGCCACAGGATGATCCACAGCCAGTTGCCGAGCACCTCCCCGGCGAATGCCGCGGCCCCGGGCGCCTCCACGCTCCACAGCGGGAACTCGTGATGGCCGAAGCTGACCAGGGCGTGCGGCGGTCCGGCGGCGAAGCCCTCGCCGGGGTCGGGGCCGGCCAGCCCGGCCAGCCCGGCCCCCAGGCCGAGCCCGGGCTCCTCGGAGATGAGCACCATCTCGGCCAGGCCGCCGACCGGGTTCGGCCCGGACAGCGCGACCGCGCAGCCGCGGGTGCCGCTCCGCTCGTCACCGGCCCCGGTGAACCCGGTGACCAGCCAGCCGGTGGGCAGCGGCCACGGCAGCCAGACAGGTACCTTCGCGAAGGTCAGCAGCGCCTGCAGCCTTTCGGGCGACGGGCTGCGGGTCAGCCGGAGCGGCTGGACCGCCCCGTGCAGGTCGCACTGCCACGCGGAGTGCCATGCGCTCGGCTCGCTCAGCGGGCCCCGGCACCGGGGGCAGACCGCGTCTTTCATCATGAGTACCGACGTTGATCTCCGTCGGCCCCCGCGTCAAGCACCTCCGGGGGGTAATCCCCGTGACCCCCGGCTCTGGCCGGTGATACTGGACCGGTGACCGGACCGCGGATTCCCTGCGTCGGGGCGATCGTCACGGACGAGGCCGGACGGCTGCTGCTGGTCAAGCGGGGGCATGACCCCGAGGCGGGCCGGTGGTCGCTCCCCGGCGGCCGGGTCGAGGCCGGGGAGAGCGACGAGCAGGCGCTCGTCCGTGAGCTGCGCGAGGAAACCCGGTTGTTGGTGACGTGCGGCGCCCTGGTGGGCTTCGTTGAGCGCGAAATTCAGGGCGGCGCGGTGCTGGTCATCAGGGACTACCGGGCCACAGTCGCCGGCGGGGCGCTCCAGCCGGGTGACGATGCCGCCGACGCGCGCTGGGTCAGCCCGGGCGACATGGCCTCGCTGCCGCTCACCAGCGGCCTCGCCGAAACCCTTGCCCAGTGGGGGGTACTCGGCTAGCTGCTGCCGGGCACCGCCAGGCGGGACCGGCGCGGCCGGACCGGGAGCTGGGTCATGGTCTGCGCCCTGGAGTCTGCATGGCACCCTGGTCCGGTGAGCGAAACCCGGCCCGGCGCCATCCCGCCCGCCCTCATCGCGGAGGCTACCAAGCGGGCCGGGCTGATCTGGATCGGCGTCCCCGGTGCGGCGCGGCCGCGGGCGGCCTGGCACGCCTGGCGCGACGGGGCGGCCTACGTGCTGACCGGCCCCGGTGAGCAGGCCGTGCCCGGGCTGGACGCGGCCCGGGAGGCCACCGTCACTGTGCCCAGCAAGGACACCGGCGGCCTGCTGCTGACCTGGACCGCGGCGGTGACCCGGGTGGACCCGGAGTCGCCCGGCTGGGCCAGCCTCATCGGCGCGCTGCTGGCCGGCCGGCTGAACCCGGCGCAGGAGCCAGGCGGCGAGTCACCGGCCCGCCGATGGGCGCGGGCCGGGCAGGTTTACCGCCTGACCCCGAGCGAGAAATCAGATACGGAAAGTCGCCCGGACGGCACCGCGTTCGACCCGGGGTCCGGGTGTTCGTAACATGAGGGCATGGTCATGCCGCCCTCCGTTTCCGCGCCGCCTTCTCCCGAGCAGGTTCAGCAGGCTCTGGCGGGGGTGAACGATCCCGAGATCCACAAGCCGATCACCGAACTCGGGATGGTGAAGAACGTCGAGATCGACCCGGCTGGCGTGGTGCGGGTAGACGTCTACCTCACCGTGGCGGGCTGCCCGCTGCGCGACACCATTACCCGGGACGTCACTGCCGCGGTCAGCAAGCTGGCCGGGGTGTCCCGGGTCCGGGTCGAGCTGGACGTGATGAGCGAGGAGCAGCGCCGCGAGCTGCAGACCCGGCTGCGTGGCGGCCGCCCGGAGAAAGAGATCCCGTTCGCCCAGCCCACCTCGCTGACCAAGGTCTTCGCGGTCGCCAGCGGCAAGGGCGGGGTCGGCAAGTCGTCGGTCACGGTGAACCTGGCCGCGGCGCTGGCGGCGGCCGGGCAGAAGGTGGGCGTGCTCGACGCGGACATCTACGGTCACTCGGTGCCGCGGATGCTCGGCATCACCGACCCGCCCACCCAGGTCGAGCAGATGATCATGCCGCCGACCGGGCACGACGTGAAGGTCATCTCGATCGGGATGTTCACCACCGGCAACGCGCCGGTGGTCTGGCGGGGCCCGATGCTGCACCGGGCCGTGCAGCAGTTCCTCGCCGACGTGTACTGGGGCGACCTGGACGTGCTGCTGTTGGACCTGCCGCCGGGCACCGGCGACGTGGCCATCTCGGTGGCGCAACTGCTGCCCGGCGCGGAACTCATCGTGGTGACCACCCCGCAGCTCGCCTCCTCGGAGGTGGCCGAGCGGGCCGGGGCCATCTCGGTGCAGACCCACCAGCGCGTCGTGGGCGTCATCGAGAACATGTCCGCCCTGGCCTGCCCGCACTGCGGCGAGGAGGTGCCGGTGTTCGGCTCCGGCGGTGGCCAGGCGGTCGCGGACGCGCTGACCCGTGTCACCGGGGCCAGGGTGCCGCTGCTCGGCCAGGTGCCGATCGACGTGCGGCTGCGCGAAGGCGGGGACCGCGGCGTGCCCCTGGTCCTCAGCGACCCCACGTCAGCCGCCGCCCAGCAGCTCTCCGGCATCGCCAACAGCCTGTTCAACCGCTCCCGCGGCCTGGCCGGCCGCTGGCTGGGCCTCACCCCCGCCTGACCCCGCGCCGGCGGGGTCCGTGGCCCGGGCGGCGTGGCAGCCCTCAGGTCGCCTCAGAGTCGAATGGCGGCGTTTCCTCCCGGCCGAGCGTGACCGTGGCCGTGGCCGCTCCGTCCGCCTCGGCCGCCGTGCCGTCCGTCCCCTCGGGCGGGTCGTCGAACAGGTGCTTGCGCACGAAGTTCCCCGGGTGCAGGTCGCTGACGTCGAAGTCGGCGAACTCCGGGCCCAGGCCCTCGCGCAGTTCCCTGGTCGCGCCGTCGGCCATCCGGCGCAGCTCGCGCAGCGTCCGGCCGGCCTGTGAGGCGAGCTTCGGCAGCTGTTCCGGGCCGAACACCACGATGGCTATCACGGCCAGGACCAGGATCTTGCCGAACGAAAGATCGAGAAACACGATATCTCTCCACGCCAGAGGGCGACCGCGGCTAGGCGCGTCTCAGCCCACTGTAAACCGTCGGCCGCGCCCGCGCCGCCCCCCGCCGGGCCGTGGCACCCGGGACTGCCCGCCGGGCCAGGCCCCGGACCTCAGCGGAACGGGTCCAGCCAGGAGGCCAGCGCGGTCAGGCCGCGTCTCATCCGGCCGAGGAAGCCGGGCCGGGCGCTGTGCGGCAGGACCATGACGACCTGGTCCACGGTGCCCTCGGGCGCGTCAGCGAGCACCGTGAACACGAAGCCCCGCGCGGACCAGGCCACGCTGCGCCGGTCCGGGTCGGCCGTGAACACCTGCTGCCCCCGGACCGCCACCCGCGACCACCCGCTCAGCCGCGGCGGCAGGTGCCCGCGCTGCAGGAACAGGGAGACGACCGAGAGGCCGTCGGAGTAGGCGAGATCGACGACGGCACCCGGGGTACCTCCGGTCTGCTGGGCCTGCACCAGGGTGAGGTGACCGGGCAGCTGGCCGGGCAGCGGCCAGCCCCCGGCGCGCAGCCGGGCCAGGGCGCCGGCACTGAGCGGTCTCTCGCGGGGCATCCGGCCGACGGCCGGCGCTGACGCGGCGGCCGGGCGGCCCAGCGTCAGGCCGAGGAACGTATCCTGGCTGACCAGCCGGGTGCTGGTATCAAAAACCTGCCTGCGCAACGGCAGTTTCGTCGCGCTGTCCAGCCAGAACCTCGCGGCCAGCCCCCCGTCGCTGCGGCGCAGCACCACCTGTTCGGCGGGCCGCCGGCCATCATGGCCCGCCCGCCCAGGGACACCCGGTAGTTCGCCGCCAGCAGCGCGACCATCTGCTCGGTCATGCCCATGCCGCCGTCCGCCACCCGCTGGCCGCCATTGTCGAGGTCCGCGTCCGGGTCGGCCACGACGTGGCTGCCCCGGGCCTGCGCCGCGGCCGAGACCGCCGGGACCGACGTGACCTGGACCAGCGCCCGGCGCCCGCGCTCATGCCAGACCTGCATCACGGAGATCACGCTGCCCTGTGCGCCGTGCCAGGCGCTGACCCGGACACCGTGGTAGGACAGCGTGTCGCAGGCGGCGGCCGCCGCACTGAGCAGCCGCACCCCGGCGCTGGCCGCCTCGGCCGGGGACAGCGTGGCCCCGGCCGGGGCCGGGCCGGCGGGCAGCCTGCGGGCCACCGCCTGGCTGTCCGGCATGCCCATGGCCGCGCGCGGCAGCAGCATGCCACCACGGGTGGCCAGGTCGCCCCAGACCACGGCGACCCCGCTGGCGATCAGGCCGAGGACCACCACGGCGGTGGCGATCCGCAGGTGCAGCGGGTCGTGATCGGGGGTGTCCCGGTCCGGTACGGAACTGGTGCGGGTGAACATGGCGGCTCAGGGCCCCGGGCTGGCGGTCGCCGCGACCAGGGCCGCCGCGCCCCATCGGGCCGGCCGCAGCAGCGCGGCCCGCTCGGTGACCCGCTGGGCCGGCGACGCTGCGTGGGTGAGCGACGGCGCGGCGCTGGCGCCGGCCTGCACGGCCGGCCCGCCCACGCTGGCGGCGGCGAGCCCGGACACCGGCACCGCTGTCCGGCCCATGCCCTGGACGGCCTTCCCGGCCCCCGCGCGCTCCGGGCTGGACAGCCCCGTGCCAGACGCCCCCGTGCCGGCCGGGGCGGCGCTGGCCGGGGCGGCGCTGGCCGGGGCGGCGCTGGCCGGGGCGGCGCTGGCCGGGGCGGCGCTGGCCGGGGCGGCGCTGGATGGGGCGGCGCTGGATGGGGCGGCCGGCACGTCGCCGGTGACGATGCCGTGCTGGACCAGGAAGATGTCCACCGCGGGGGTGACTTTCGGCCCCAGGTCCTGCTGCTCGCCGCCGATGAAGAAGGCGGCCGCGCCTACGCCGGCCATGGCCGAGGCGACCAGCCCGGCGGCTAGCCAGCGGACGGCGTACACGGCCCGTGGCCGCCACCCCGGGTGGGCGTCCCGCGCCTCGCCGGACGCGGCCATCGCCATCAGCCGCGCGGTCAGGGCGGTGTCGGCCATGGCCTCACCGAGCGAGTGCATGCGCTTCTTGAGCGCCCGGAGCGCGGCGGCCTCCCGGCGGCACCCCTCGCAGCGCGCCACGTGCGCCAGGACCCGGTCCCGCTCGGCCCCGCTGAGCTCGCCGTCGATCAGGGCGGACAGGCGCTGTCCAAGGTGGCTCATAGCTCACCTGCCAGCGGGGCGGCCATCTCACCAGCCAGCCCGGCGGCCACCCGATCCGCGGCGGCGCGGCGCGGCCGGCGGTGCTCCAGCGCGGTCCGCAGCTGCGCGCGGCCACGGTGGATGCGGCTGCGCACGGTGCCCAGCTTCACGCCGAGCGTGTCGGCGATTTCCTCGTACGACAGGCCCTCGATATCACACAGCACGACCGCCGCCCGGTACTCCGGGGCCAGTGCCTTCAGCGCGGCCTGGATGTCGGAGTCCAGGTGCCGTTCGTCGAACGCCTGGGCCGGGTTCGGCTCGTCGCCGCGGAGCCGCTGCGTGGTCTCCTCGCCCAGCCCCTCGAACCTGATCCGCTGCTTGCGGCGGGCGGAATCCAGGAACAGGTTGGTGGTGATGCGGTGCAGCCAGCCCTCGAAGGTGCCGGGCGTGTAGCTGTCCAGGGAGCGGAAGACCCGGACGAAGACCTCCTGGGTGAGGTCTTCGGCGTCGTGCGAGTTGCCGGTGAGCCGGTAGGCCAACCGGTAGACCCGGGCGGAATGCTGGCGCACGATCTCTTCCCAGCTGGGCGGCGTCCACCCGGGAGCGGTGCCGGGCTCGTCCACCGGGTCGCTCTCCTGCGTCGTGCTGTCTGCCTGTACCACCATGGTGCCCAGGCATCCCCTTCCCGCACTCCGGCCGCCCGGATCATCCGGCGCCGCGTCAGTGTTAACGTCACGGCAGGCCGCGCTGGTTCCCGGGCCGGGGGGTAAAGGATAGGCTGCGGCCGGGTACAGCAGGCCCGGGGACGGCATTCCACCTGGATTGGACCGAACTGTGAGTGCACAGGCCAACCTCGCCTATGTCGAGGACTACCTCCATGAGGACGAGCCGCTGCTGGCCGCGCGCCGGGAGGCCGCCGAGGTCGGCGGGACCACGCCGATCGGGCCGGCGGCCGGCGCGGCGCTGCGTTTCATCGCCGCGGCCATCAACGCCCGGGCGGTGGTGGAGATCGGCACCGGCTGCGGCACCTCAGGGATCTGGCTGCTCCGCGGGATGCGTGCGGACGCCGTCCTGACCAGCGTCGATGCCGAGCCCGAGTACCAGCGGCTGGCCCGGAAGGCCTTCACCGAGGCCGGGTTCGGCTCGAACCGGTACCGGCTGATCAGCGGGAAGGCGCTCGATGTGCTGCCCAGGCTCACCGACGGCGCGTACGACATGGTGTTCTGCGACGCCGACCCGCATGACTACCTGGACTACCTGACCGAGGCGCTGCGGCTGCTGCGGCCGGGCGGCGTGGTCGCCTTCGACAATGCGCTGGCCGGCGGCCGGGCCGCGGACCGGGCCAGCACCGACCCTGCGGCACTGGCGATCCGTGAACTGTCCGGCCAGGTCAGGGAGGATGACCGGCTGGTGCCGGTGCTGATACCGGTCGGGGACGGCCTGCTCGCCGCGGTCAAGCGGGGCTGAACCCGGACAGCCAGCGCAGCAGCAGCCGGGTGCCGAACCCGGTGGCGCCCTTGCTGTTCTCACCGTCGTCGGCGCCGGACCGGGCGGCGCCCGCGATGTCCAGGTGCGCCCATCGCCGCCCGCCGGTGAACTCCCGCAGGAACAGGGCGGCGTCGATCGATCCGGCCCGGGCCCCGCTGCGGGCCACGTTGGCCAGGTCGGCGACCGGGGAGTCCAGCGCGGGCCGGTACTCCTGCGCCAGCGGCATCCGCCACAGCCGGTCACCGCTGGCGGTCCCGGCCGCGAGCAGGTCCGCCGCCAGCGCGTCGTCGCTGGCGTAGCACGCCGCCAGCGACGAGCCCAGCGCCACCCGGGCCGCCCCGGTCAGGGTGGCCAGGTCCACCACGACATCGGGATCGAGTACCGCGTCCGCGTAGGCGAGCGCGTCGGCGAGCACCAGCCTGCCCTCGGCGTCGGTGTTCAGCACCTCGACGGTGCGCCCGCCGTAGTGGGTGATCACGTCCCCGACCCGCACCGCCGAGCCGGACGGCATGTTCTCCGCCGCCGCCACCAGGCCGGTCACCCGGGTCCGGACGCCCAGCGCGGACAGCGCTGACATGGCGGCGATCACCGCGGCGCCGCCCGCCATGTCCGTCTTCATCAGCTGCATGCCCTCGTTGGGCTTGAGTGACAGGCCGCCGCTGTCGAAGGTGATGCCCTTGCCGACCAGCACGACGTGCCGGCCGGCCCCGGGAGGCTGGTAGCTCAGCTGGATGAGCCGCGGAGGCCGGGCCGATCCCGCCCCGACCCCGAGCAGGCCGCCGAACCCGCCGCCGGCCAGTTCGGACTCCGTCCATACCCGGGCGGTGAGGCCGTTCTCACCGGCCACCCGGAGCGCCTCGGCCGCCAGCCAGGCGGGCGTCTTGAGCATCGACGGGGTGTTTGCCAGGTCGCGGGCCAGCCCGACCGCACCGGCCATGACGACCGCGCGCCGTACCACAGCCGCGCGGCCATCCGGCCCGGTCAGCAGCAGGCTCACCTGCGCCGGGGCGGCGGCCGCGGCGCCGTTCGACTTCATCGCGAACTGGTAGGAGCCGAGCAGCACCCCTTCGGTGAAGGCGTGCACGGCCTCGTCCGGCTCATCAAGGACGGCGGCGGTGAGCACGCTGCGCCCCGCGGGCACCCGGCGGGCCAGCGCCGCCCCGGCCCGCCGCAGGGCGGCCGGGGAGCCGTCCCCGAAGCCCAGCAGGAGGACCAGGCAGGGCCGCTCGCCCAGCCGGATCAC
Source organism: uncultured Actinomycetes bacterium (assembly GCA_963829725.1). Taxonomy (GTDB): domain Bacteria; phylum Actinomycetota; class Actinomycetes; order Streptosporangiales; family Streptosporangiaceae; genus RYN-230. The sequence continues at coordinate 90,595 of CAWHJW010000017.1, forward strand.
GGTCTGGGCGATCTCTCCGGCCCGCCCGCTGAGGTCGGAGCAGGCGATCACGTCGGCCAGGCTGACCGGAAGGTATTCGTCCAGGCCGGCGGTTCCCGGCCCGGGAACCGGGCGCCCGGGCGACTCAGCCGGGATGCGCACCGGTACGGCCACCAGGCGGGGCGGGCCCCCGGCGTCCTCGCCCGGACCTGCCTCCCCCCAAGCGGCCACCTCGCGCAGGTACCGGGCGAGGGCCTGCGGGCCGTCCGCCGGGACGGCGGTTACCGTGGCGTTGGCCGGCAAGGGTCAGCCGGTGACCGACTTGAGCGCATCCGAGAGCCGGGCAGCCTCATCCGCGGACAATTCGACCACCAGCCGCCCGCCGCCCTCGAGCGGGACGCGCATGACGATGCCGCGCCCCTCCTTGGTGACCTCGAGCGGACCATCACCCGTCCGCGGCTTCATCGCCGCCATTCCGCATCCCCTTCCTGCCTCCGGGGCCGCACGAAGCCTCTCACGGGCTTCCCGCGCCGGGATCCCGGCGCCTGCGGCAGGGTCCGGCCACCCACAGCCGAGTTGATCAGTATCTCTATTATCCAGAGTTCCGGCCTACAGTGGTAACGATCAGCACTCCGTTCCGCCCGCTGCCCTCGGTAACTACCGCCACAGCAGCCCCTTGTATGTCACCGGTTACGGAGGGTTAGCTCACTCGACGCGAAGGGGAGTCCGGTGACCGAGACTGTGCGCTGGGAACTCGACGGGGCGGTCGCCACCATCACGCTGAACCGGCCGTCCGCCCTGAACGCGCTGACCACCGAGCTGAAAACGGCACTGCTGGACGCGCTCCGCCGGGCCGGATCCAGCCCGGAGGTGCGAGCGGTGCTGCTCACCGGCGCCGGTCAGGCTTTCTGCGCCGGGCAGGACCTGCGGGAGCACGCCGGCCTGCTGGACGCCGCGGCCGGGGGCGGGGCCGCGCTGGACACGGTGCGGGAGCACTACAACCCGATCGTGACGATGATTACCACCATGCCCAAGCCAGTCATCGCGGCGGTGAACGGCATGGCGGCCGGGGCCGGGGCCTCGCTGGCCTTCGCCTGTGACCTGCGGATCGCCGCACGGGGGGCAAGCTTCCTCATGGCCTTCGCGCGGGTCGGCCTGGCCGCTGACTCGGGCGCGTCGTGGACCCTGCCGCGGCTGGCCGGGGCAGGCCGGGCCGCCGAGCTGCTCATGCTCGCCGAGCCGGTGCCCGCCGCCCGGGCCCTGGAGCTGGGGCTGGTCAACAGCGTGGTGGACGATGCCGAACTGCCCGCCGCGGCCCGCGCACTGGCGGCCCGCCTGGCCGCCGGGCCGACCGCCGCTTACGCCGGGATCAAAGAGGAACTGACTTACGCGGCGGAGCACAGCCTCGCGGAGTCGCTGGAGAAGGAGGCAGCGGTGCAGACCGCGCTGGGCGGCACCAAGGATCACCAGGCCGCCACGCTCGCCTTCACCCGCAAGGAGCAGCCCACGTTCCAGGGCCGGTGACGGGGCTCAGCGGGCCTGGGCCACCGCGTCGGCCAGAGCCAGTTCCTCGTGCGCACAGACGATCTGCTCGGCCGCGTCCACCAGATCGCAGAACGTGCGGCACTCCCGGTAGCCGGTGCGCGTGGTCCACGAGACCACCCGGCTGCGGCACCACACCGTCAGGTCCCGGCGGATGGACAGCACCGACATGGCGGGCGTGGCCGCGTCGGCGCGGACTATGTGCCCGATCCCCCGCTCGGCGAGCATCCGCTCCAGGGTGCTCGCGGCCTGCAGCGAGCCGGGCTGGGGCCGGCGGAACCGGTCCAGCGCCATGGACCGGGGTACCGGCAGGGCGAACCAGACCGCCTTCCCCGGCATCTTCCACGCACCCAGCCTGGCCCGGGTCAGGTGGTGCCCCCACCGGCCCCGGGACAGGGCCTGGATCACGTGCAGCCCGCGGCCGCTGACGGCGTCCGCGGGCGCCTGGCTGGCGACGTCCGGCCGCTGGCCACCCCGCCAGCCCGGCAGGGCATCGAAGACCTTGCAGACCAGCTCCTGCTCACCGGCCACCTGGCGGAGGTAGAGCCAGATCTCCGGGTGTCCGGCTTCCGCATCGGCCAGGGCGGCGAACTCGACGGCCCCCCGTGCGTGCAAGCTGTTGGCCGCGAGTTCGGTGGCCATCACGGCACCCTCGTAGAGGGCTTCCTCAGGGAGGCCAGCCCCTGCGGCCGCGGCCCGGAAGAACCGCCGGGCGGCGGGCGCGCAGCTGGTATTGGCGGGAAGCAGGGCGGCCGTACAGCCACCTGCGGAAACGGTCACCGCCAGAGGATCCACCGCAACTGCGGCAGGCGGCGTATCAACGGCAAGCGACCCTAACATGATCCTCAGCCTTCCCGGCCCGCAATCTGTGAAACACAGATTATGAGTCAGTCTCGTCACCCGCAACGACATCCGCATCGTAAAGGCCACCTTGATGAGGCTTTTACCTTGGCCAGGCCCCCGAGACCGGCACACAGCCCGGCAGCACGCACGGCCACATCGGTGTAGCTACTAGGTAACTAACCGGGCCCGGTCTTGGGGTTCACCGGCCACGGCCGGGCCGGTACAGTCGGGGCCCGGAGGTTCCCTTGGAGGGGGCCACCGGGCCTTCGAGACAGGCCTGCACGAGAAGAATCCCCCGGGTGGCGGCCCGGGGGATTTCTTCTCGGTACGAGCAGGTGCTAGCCGGCGGCCGGGCCGTCGAGGTCGTAGCGGCCCGCTTTGGTGTCCGCCAGGAACCGCGCGAAGGCGGGCCGGCTCACCACATGGGCGCCGGCGCCGGGGCGGGTGCTGTCCCGTACGGCGACGACTTCCGGGAGGTTCGCGGCAATCTCCACGCAGCCGCCGTTATGCAGGCTGCGGCGGGCCTTCCGCCACTGGGCTCGAGACAGGTCAGTCATGGGATAACTCCAGTTGGTCCGCAAGATGTTCGAGGTAGGAGCGCGTGTCGCAGGGCTCCAGCGCCCCGTCGAGCGCACGCTTGAACGATTCGCCGTACGTGCTCACCTGGCCTGCGTTGCTCACCTCCTGGATGGCCGCATCGGTCTCGGTGTAGACGAGACTGGGCTCGTCACCAGGGAAGTCGAAGATATTGACCGGGGACAGCAGGCCGAGCGGCGGGCCGTCCGCGAACCGCTGGATGCGCAGTTCCACCTTGGGCCGGTTACCCATCTCGATGAGGTGCTGGATCTGGTCCCGGCGGTCGGGCGGGGTGCCCCAGCAGTAACTCAGCGAGGCCTCGGTGATCACCGCGACCAGCCGGGGGGCGGTGCCGTCGGTCCGGTCCAGGATCTCCTGCCGGCGCTGCCGGGTTTCCATCGCGCGGCGCCGCCAGGCCGGCGGCCGCGGGCCGGCCCGCAGGTGCGCCTCGGCGTAGTCCTGGATCTGCAGCAGGCCCGGCAGCACGAGGGGCACGAAGACCCGGATGCGGTCGGCGTCGTTCTCGAAGCCGGGGAACTCGTTGTCGAAGATGTCGCTGTAGTCACGCCACCACGGCCGGGAGCGTGCCCGCATGGCCAGTTCCTCGAGTTCGTCGGCGACCTCCCGCTCCACGCCGTAGATCCGCAGCAGGTCCCGGATGTCGCTCATCTCGGGGCGCTTCCACTGGTTGGCCTCGAATCGGCCCACCTTGCCCCGGCCCCAGTTGAGGATGTCGCAGACGTGGTTGGCGGTATGGCCGGACCGCACCCTGAGTTCAGCCAGGCGGCGGGACAGCCGACGCTTGGCGACGGTGGCGCCGTGTGCGTCGTCAGCCATCTGCGATCAGCTCCTTGGCAAGACGTTGGTGGCAGCATAACGCTGCCTAACTTGTGAATCGCAGATTCTTGAATCTTTATCCGGAACTCTCAGGTTGCTCTCAGGTTCGCTGGTCCCGGGGCCGGAGACTAGCGGGCGCCGTCGTCGAATTCGCCGTTCCGGGCGCCGTCCAGGAAGCACTCCCACTCGTGCCGGTCGTAGACGAGGACCCGGCCACCCGGGTCACCGGCCACCCGCATCAGCACCCATTGGGCGGCCGCGCCGCCGTCGTGGCTTGTGCCCGCCACGCCGGGCACCGCGGGCACGAAGGCGATCTCGATCGCCCCGTCGGAGTCCCCGGACCGCTGCCACGCCTGGGCGTCCAGGTCGATGCCCAGCTCCGCCAGGGTCGGCTTGCTGTTCACTACGCCCCTCCGCGAGGTTGACTGCCTGCTGCCAGGCGGGGGTCACGGGCGGCGGGCTACCCCGCACCACAGCCAGCGGGAGCCGTCGGTGTCCGCCGCCGCCGGGTCCTCAGCCCCCCAGACGCCCGTGTAGCACAGCTCCGGGCCGCTGCCCTCGTAGGGCGGCACGAGCTCCAGCCCGGTGAAGAAGCGCGCCACCTCGTCCTTGGAGCGGAAGTAGAGCTGCTCGCTCGCGGTGTCGAAGACGGCGCGGAAGCCCGCCGCCGCGCGGTCCGATTTGTGATCGGCGCTGAGGTGGGACAGCGACAGGTAACTACCCGGTGCCACTTCGCTGACGTACCGGGCGACGAGCCCGTACGGGTCCGAGCCGTCGGCCACGAACATGAGCACCCCGGTCATCAGCAGGCCGACCGGCTCGCTGAAGTCGATCAGCCGCCGCAGTTCCGGGTTGCCAAGGATGCCGTCCGGGTCGCGCAGGTCGCCAAGGATGACGCTGATGGTCCCGTCCGCGGCCAGCAGCGCCTGGCTGTGCAACTTGACCAGCGGGTCGTTGTCCACGTAGACGACCCGGGCCTCCGGCTGGACCTGCTGCACCACCTCGTGCGAGTTGCCCACGGTGGGCAGGCCGGAGCCGATGTCGATGAACTGCCGGATGCCGCGACGGGCTATCCACGTCGCGGCGCGCTGGTGGAACCCGCGGTTGGACCAGGCCGTGTCCTTGATCTCCGGCACGGCCTGCATGATCTGCCCCGCCGCGGCTCGGTCCGCCGGGAAGTTGTTGTCACCGCCGAGCAGGTAGTCGTAGATGCGCGCGGGAGAGGGCACGCCGGTGTCCACGCCGGGGGGAACTGGCTGAGCGCCGGTCATGGGGGCCTCCGGGGGTTGTGCACATAGTCGGGGACAGCCGCGTGAATCACACGTTGTGACATGAACTTGGCTTAGTTTCCCACAATCGCCGAGCGTTCCTGACCGCGGCAGAAGCAGGCCTGCAAATGATCGTCTACCAGCCCGCAGGCCTGGAACATGGCGTAGACCGTCACCGGTCCGGTGAAGGCGAACCCGCGCCGCCGCAGGTCCTTGGACAGCGCGGTGGATTGCGGCGTGGTGGCGACGATGTCCGCCGTGGTGCGCGGGCCCGGTCCCCGGTCGGCCGGGTCGTCGGCGTAGCTCCAGACCAGCGCGGCGAGCCCGCCCGGGATGGTGAGCGCGGCGGCCGCGTTGCGGATCACCGCCTCGATCTTGGCCCGGTTCCGCACGATGCCCGCGTCACCCAGCAGCCGGGTCACGTCGGCCGGGCCGAAGCCGGCCACGGCTGCCAAGTCGAATCCGCTGAACGCGGCCCGAAAGTTCTCCCGCTTGCGCAGGATGGTCAGCCAGGACAGGCCGGACTGGAAGCCCTCCAGCGACAGCCGCTCGAAGAGGCCGCGGTCGTCGCGGACCGGCTTGCCCCACTCCTCGTCGTGGTAGGCGAGATAGCCGGCGCTGCTCACGGCCCAGGGGCAGCGCAGCCGCCCATCCGGACCCGGCTGCGCCGGGCGGCCCTCGTCACTCATCGCGGCGGGCGGCGCCGTGTACGCCGGCAGGCTCGCTGCCGACCTCAGCCTCGGCTTGCGCATCCTCAGGTTCAGCATCGGACAGCTCCGCCTCAGCCTCGGCCGGCCCGGCCTCGGGATCAGCCGGCGCAGCGTCGGGCTCGGCCCGCTCAGCCTCAGCCGGCGCGGCCTCAGGATCAGCCGGCGCAGCCCGCTCAGCCTCAGCCGGCGCGGCCTCGGGATCAGCCGGCGCAGCGTCGGGCTCGGCCCGCTCAGCCTCAGCCGGCGCGGCCCCGGGGCCAGCCGGCACAGCCTCAGCCTCGGTCCGCTCAGCCTCGGTCCGCTCAGCCTCGGGCTCAGTCCAGGCTGCCTCAGCCTCAGGCTCGGCCGGTGACCCAGCGGCCGGGACGGCCGGATCCTCCTTGGCGGCCAGGACGGCAGCCGGCTCCACGGCGGTCACTCTGGGCAGGATCACGGGATACGGGCCGCTCGCGGGGTTCCGGCTGGCGGCGGGTACCCGGCCGGCGGCCGGTACCCGGCCGGCGGCCCGCTGGACTGGGCCGCTCTCGGCACGCAGCTCGGCCAGCTGCTGGCGCAGCACCGCGATCTCTACGTCGCGCTCGGTGACGACCTGGGCGATCCGGCCCAGTGCCTCGTCGGTGACCTGGATGTTGTAGCCCCACAGCCCGGACGGCGGCCGCAACGCGGCGACGTCGGCCGCGGTGAGCAGGTCATCCAGCGCGGGCGGCAGGTAATCACTGGGGAACTCGGCCATCTCGCCACCATGGCCCATGGCCACACCGACCACGCCGACGAGGATGACCGCCCCCGCAAGTAGCAACAGAACGGGCACCTAAGCATCGTGCCACGTCCGGGAGCCTCGGGCCCGCAGCACCGCAGGAACGGGACTCAGCCGGGCTGAGCACCGGGATCTGCCCCCCTGCGCTGCGCATGGGCCTGCTTGATGAGGCTGACCACGTCGGCGGGATCATCCACCACGGTGAGCAATTCCTCGTCACCCTCCGAGATCATGCCCTCGGCCAGCACCCGCTCCCGGACCCAGGTGAGCAGCCCCGCCCAGTAGTCGGTGCCGACCAGGACGATCGGGAACCTGGTGATCTTGCCGGTCTGCACCAGGGTGAGGGCCTCAAACAACTCATCCAGCGTGCCGAAGCCACCGGGCAGCACCACGAACGCCTGTGAATACTTGATGAAAACGGTCTTGCGGACGAAGAAGTAGCGGAATTCCAGGCCGATCTCGACGTAGTCGTTCAGCCCCTGCTCCATCGGCAATTCGATGCCCAGCCCCACGGACACGCCACCTGAGGTGGCAGCGCCCTTGTTGGCCGCCTCCATGACCCCGGGGCCACCGCCTGTGATCACGGCGTACCCCGCCTCGGCCAGGCCGCGCGCGATGGCCTCGGCCTGTTCATACTCGGGGCTGCCGGGCCCGGCCCGGGCGGTACCGAACACCGAGACGGCGGACCCCAGTTCCGCGAGCAGCCCGAAGCCCTCGACGAACTCGGCCTGAATCCGCATCACCCGCCACGGGTCGGTATGCACCCAGTCGCTGGGCCCGCGCCGGTCCAGCAGCCGCTGGTCGGTCGTGGTCTTCGGGATGAAACTGCCGCGCAGCGTGGCCGGGCCCTGGTGGCGGGCCCGGCGCCGTGACTCAGATTGCACGCTCCCGATCCTGCCACGTGGCATCCGTGCTGCCGCCGGGCCGCCACGTCGCTGCGTCCGTGTCGCCGCTGGCCGCCGGCCCCGGTAACTTCGGCCTGTGCCCAGAAGCCGCCTGAGCCAGCCGCCGCCTCCCCCGAAGCGGAGTGGTCGCCGCATCGTGATCGCCACGGTCGTCGTGCTGGTGCTGGCCGCGGGGGGCTATATCGTGGTGCGCAGCCTGGCCCCGGTGATCGGCCCGGCGCTGACCGGCTCCGGATGCAAGGCCAGTGCTGCCCGCCAGACGGTGCTGCTCGATACCCAGCAGGCCAGCATCGCGGCCACCATCGCCGGCGTGGCCCACCGGCAGTCGATGCCGCGCACCGCGGTCACCGTGGCCTACGCGACCGCGATGCAGGAGTCGAAGCTGCACAACCTGGACTACGGCGACATGGACTCGGTCGGCGTGTTCCAGCAGCGGCCGTCCGAGGGCTGGGGGCCACGCGACAAGCTGGAAGACCCGGTGTACGCCACGACCAAGTTCTTCCGCGCGCTCAAGGCGGTGCCCGGGTACCAGCGGCTGCCCATCTACCAGGCCGCCCAGGACGTGCAGCGCAGCGCGGACGGATCCGCCTACATCCAGTACGAGAAGATGGCCGCGGAGATGTCCGCCGCCTTCACCGGACAGCACGGGCCTGCTGTCTACTGCTGGTGGTCCTCGGCCGTGCCGCAGCGGGCCGACCGCAGCGCGATCACCCAGAGCCTGGCGGCTACCTTCGGGGCCGCGACGGCGAGCGGTGTCACGACGGCGCGGCGCGCCCTCCTGTTCCGGGTCGCGCGGCCGAAGCTCGGCTGGGAGGTGGCGACCTGGCTGGTCACTCACGCCAGCAGCTACGGCATTCATCAGGTCAGCTTCGCCGGGTACTACTGGCGGGCCGCCGCGGGCACCAGAGGGTGGGTGCGGGATCCTGGCCGGCCGTCGGCGAACACGATCAAGCTGAGCTGATAACCTGCGGCGCGGCGGTGTTTCTGGTAGTCGCGGGCGCGGGGCGAGCCGCGGGCGGAGATACTGACGCCAACCCGGGATACTGGGAGCCCCAGTCCCATGGGACAGTGCCAAGAGGAGTTTCGGACGTGACTTACATCATTGCGCAGCCCTGCGTTGACGTGCTCGACAGGTCGTGCATCGAGGAGTGCCCCGTCGACTGCATCTACGAGGGCGAGCGCATGCTCTACATTCACCCGGACGAGTGCGTGGACTGCGGCGCGTGCGAGCCAGTGTGCCCGGTCGAGGCCATCTTCTATGAGGACGATGTGCCGGACCAGTGGAAGGACTTCTACAAGGCCAACGTGGAGTTCTTCGAAGACCTCGGCTCGCCGGGCGGCGCCTCCAAGGTCGGCAAGATCAACAAGGACCACCCGATCGTGGCCGCGCTGCCGCCGCAGGCAGCAGAAGAAGGCTGACCATCGAGGCCCGGCTGCCCCGGTTCCCCTGGGACCTGCTCACCCCGTACGGCGAGAAGGCCCGGGCTCATCCGGGCGGCATCGTTGACCTGTCCGTGGGCACACCGGTGGACCCGGTGCCCGGTGCGGTCCGGGATGCGTTGCGGACGGCGGCTGACTGGCCGGGATACCCGGCGACGCACGGCACCCCGCGGCTCCGCGAGGCGGCCGCGGGGTGGCTGGCGCGCAGCCACGGCGTCATCGCCGACCCGGCTGCGGTGCTGCCCGTGATTGGGACCAAGGAGTTCATCGCCGCGCTGCCCGCCCTGCTCGGCTGCGGTGCAGGGGACGTGGTCGCCTACCCGGAACTGGCCTACCCGACCTACGACATCGGCGCCCGGCTAGCCGGGGCGCGGGGGGTCGCGACGGACGGGCTGGCGGCCCTGGGCCCGGAGGCCGCCCGGCTGGTCTGGGTCAACTCCCCGTCGAACCCGACCGGGCGGGTGCTGCCCCCCGGCCACCTCCGGAAGATGGTGGACTGGGCTCGCGAGCGGGGCGCGGTGCTCGCCTCGGACGAGTGCTACATCGGCCTCGGCTGGGAGGCTGAGCCGGTGTCGGTGCTGCACCCGGACGTGTGCGGCGGCCCGGCCGAGGGCCTGCTCGCGGTGCACTCGGTGTCCAAGCGCTCCAATATGGCCGGGTACCGGGCCGGCTTCGTGACCGGTGACCCGGCGCTCATCGCCCGGCTGCTGGAGATCCGCAAGCACGCGGGGATGATGATGCCCGGCCCCATCCAGGCCGCGATGGCCGCCGCCCTGGAAGACGATGAGCACGCCCAGCGGCAGCGGGCTGTGTACGCCGCCCGCCGCGACCGGCTCCGCCCGGCACTGGAGCGGGCCGGCTTCCAGATCAGCCACTCCGAGGCCGGCCTGTACCTCTGGGCGTCACGGCCGGGACAGGACTGCTGGGGGTCGGTGCGGCTGCTGGCCGAGGCGGGCATCCTGGTCGCCCCGGGCGAGTTCTACGGTCCCTCCGGGGCGGGGCACATCCGGGTCGCGCTCACCGCCACCGACGAGCGGATCGACGCCGCGGCCAGCCGGCTGGCCGGGCTGTCCTAACCGCCGCCCTCCTCCCCCGGCTCCGCTCCGCCTCATCCTGCCGGTACCGCCTGGCAGTGTTGCCCACCAGAGGAAAGGAGTGGACGATGACAGTCGTGACCAGTCCCGGCGACGTCGCACGCCCCTTCACGGTGACCGACCTGGAGGGAATGCCGGATGACGGCCGCCGGTACGAACTCATCGACGGGGAACTCCTGGTCAGCCCAGCCCCGGGCTGGCCGCACCAGGAAGCGGCGCTGACCCTGTACATGGTGCTGCGCCAGGCATGCCCGGCCACCCTGCGCGTCCTGGCCGCGCCGTTCGCGGTACGGCCGGACAAGTTCAACGAGGTGCAGCCGGACGTCCTGGTGGCCCGGTACGGCGACCTCACCGAGGACGGCCTGCCGCGGACGCCGCTGCTGGCCGTCGAGGTGATCTCGCCGACCAGCCGGCTCCGCGACGCCAGCCTGAAGAAGGCGGTGTACGCCCGGCTCGGCACCCCGTCCTGCTGGCTGGTGGACCCGCGCCCGGACAAGCCGTCGTTGACCGGCTTCGAGCTGGCCGACGGCGAGTACGCCGAGGCCGGGCAGATGGCCGGGGACCAGCCGTGGGATGCGGCCCGGCCCTTCCCGGTGCGGGTCATCCCGGCCGATCTGGTGCGCGGGCTGCGGCCCTAGCGGGGGGGGCAGGGGGCAGCCGGGCAGGGGCCAGGGAGGCAGGCCGGGGGCCGCCAGCGGCCGCACTCACCCGGCGCCCTCATAGGCTGGGGCTGTGTTCCGCCTCTATGACACCAGGTCCCGGCAGGTCGAACCGGTCGAGCCCGCCCGGCAGGGCGCGCTGCGGATGTACAGCTGCGGCCCCACGGTCTACCGGGACACTCACGTGGGCAACCTGCGGTCTTACCTGCTCGCCGACCTCATCCGGCGGACCGCGGCGGCGGCCCGGCTGCGCGTGACCAGTTGCCAGAACATCACCGACGTGGGCCACCTGGCGGACGACACCGAGGTTAACCCGGCCGGCGAGGACAAGGTCATTGCCCAGGCACGCGCGGAGGGGAAGAGCCCGCTGGACATCGCGCGGGACTACGAGGCGGGGTTCCGCGCCGACTGCGCCGCGCTGAACATCCACCCCGCGGACCACTCGCCGCGGGCGTCGGAGTCCATCGAGCTCATGACCGGGATGATCGCCAGGCTGCTGGAGAGCGGGCACGCCTACCGGACACCGGGCGGCTCGGTGTACTTCGACGCCCGCTGCTATCCCGGTTACGGCGAGCTGTCCGGGAACCGGCTCGCCGATCTGCGGCCCGGCCACCGGTCCGGCGGCGCGGTGGACCCGGAGAAGCGGTTCCACGCCGACTGGGCCCTGTGGAAGAGCGCGCCCCCCGGGCGCGAGCTGACCTGGCCCGCGCCGTGGGGCACCGGGTTCCCGGGCTGGCACACCGAATGCTCCGCGATGTCCCTGCACTACCTGGGCGAGCACATCGACGTGCACACTGGCGGGATCGACCTGCGGTTCCCGCACCACGAAGACGAGCGGGCCCAGTCCAACACGGTCACCGGGCACGAGGTGGTCCGCCGCTGGGTGCACGGTGAGCACCTGCTGTTCGAGGGCCGCAAGATGGCCAAGTCCACCGGGAACGTGGTGCTGCTCCGCGACCTGCCCGCCCGGGGCCTGGACCCCCTCACCCTCCGGCTCGCCTTCCTGGACCACCGCTACCGGCAGCAGATGAACCTGACCTGGGAGGTGCTGGACACCGCGGACGCCACGCTGCGCCGGTGGCGGCAGCGGGTCGCCGAGTGGGCCCGCTCGCCCAGCCAGGCGATGCCGGCCACCACGATCAGCGAGATCACCGCGGCCTTCGAGGCCGACCTGGACACCCCGGCCGCGCTGCGGTCGCTGCGCCGGCTGGAGCGGGATCCCGGCGTGCCGCCCGGCGCCAAGTTCGAGGCGTTCGCGCACGCCGACCAGCTGCTCGGGCTGGACCTCGCCCGCGACGTCGGCCGGGACCCGGCGCCGGTGATGCCGTCCGGCGCGGGCGGGCTGCTCGAGGCCCGGGCGGGGGCCAGGGCGGCCGCCGACTGGTCCGCGGCCGACCGCCTGCGCAGCGAACTCGCCACGCTCGGGGTGACCGTCACCGACACTCCTGACGGCCAGTCCTGGACCCTTTCCCCGGTAATTCCCCCGGTAATTCCCCCCGGTAATTCCCCCCGCTAATCGCTCCCCGCCGCGCCCGGTCCCGGCCGGCTTAGCACCCCAGATGCGCAGTCGATGTCCAGGTATGACCGTTTTGTCCGGGACAGCTGAGTGCAATGTCGGGCGGACCCCGGCCCGCTGTCAGCGCGCCAGGTAGGCCGGCGTCCGGGGAGGTAAATGTTTCTGGCGTGTTACGCAGGCGTTTCCGGGGGCGTTGACGCAACGAAGTGAGCGTATTCCGCGGATCTTCACAACGAATCACCGCTATGACGCAGCTCGCGCGCATGGTTGACGCCCCGCCCACCTCATACGCTTAATCCGCTGGCTATCGCACCGTACTCCGCTGACCAGCGCACCAGCGACCAACCTCAGGCTGAGAGGAGGCTTGATGACCGTTACCGACCGTCCTGCCGTGATGGCCACGCTGCTCCGCACCGGGCCCGCCACGGCGCAGCGCATGCCGCTGCCGCACAGCTACCTGATGTGCCCGCCGGACCATTTCACCGTCCGGTACGCGATCAACCCGTGGATGGCCAGCGGGGAACCGGTGGACACGGCCCGGGCCATCCGGCAGTGGCAGGCCCTCCGCGACACCTACCGCGCGCTCGGCCACTCGGTGCGGCTCATCAAGCCCCAGCCCGGCCTGCCCGACATGGTGTTCGCGGCCAACGGCGCCACGGTCATCGGCGGCACCGTGCTCGGCGCCCGGTTCCGCCACCCCGAGCGGGAGGCTGAGGGACCGGCCTACCTGGACTGGTTCCGGCGCCACGGTTACTCCGCGGTGCACGAGCCGGTGCTCGTCAATGAAGGCGAAGGAGACATCGTCCACGCGGGCCGGGTGATCCTGGCGGGACACGGGTTCCGCACCGACGCGGCCGTTAAGAACGATCTTGAATTGCTCTTCGGGTTGCCCGTGATCAGCCTGCGGCTCATCGACCCGCGGTTCTACCACCTGGACACGGCGCTGTGCGTGCTCGACGCGAGGACGGCCGCGTACTACCCGGCGGCGTTCGACGGGCCGGGCCGGGCCGCGCTCGCGGACTGCTTCGGCGAGCTGATCGAGGCCAGCGACGCTGACGCCGGGGTGCTCGGGCTGAACGCGGTCAGTGACGGCCATCACGTCGTGCTGCCCGCCGAGGCGACCGGGCTGGCCGCCCAGCTGGCGGCGCGGGGCTTCCAGCCCGTGCCGGTGGACCTGTCGGAATTCCGCAAGGCCGGGGGCGGCCCGAAGTGCTGCACACTGGAGCTGAGGCCGTGAGAGGGGGGACTCGCGTGGCCACCACCATGGATCACCTGCGCGCCCTGTCGGACGCGCACAGCGCGCACAACTACCACCCGCTGCCGGTCGTCATCGCCGAGGGCGAGGGTGCCTGGGTGACCGACACCGAGGGCCGCCGTTACCTGGACATGCTGGCCGCCTACTCGGCGCTCAACTTCGGCCACCGTCACCCGGCCCTGGTCGCCGCCGCGCAGCGGCAGCTGGACCGGGTGACGCTGGTCAGCCGGGCCTTCGACCATGACCAGTTCGGGCCGTTCTGCGCCGAGCTCGCGGAACTGGCCGGCATGGAGATGGTGCTGCCGATGAACACCGGCGCGGAGGCGGTGGAGACCGGGATCAAGACCGCCCGCAAGTGGGGGTACGAGGTCAAGGGGGTCCCCGCGGACGAGGCCGTGATCATCGCCTTCGAGGGCAACTTCCACGGCCGCACCACCACCATCATCAGCTTCTCCACCGATCCTGACGCGCGGGCGTCCTACGGCCCGTTCACCCCCGGATTCCGGATCGTGCCCTACGGGGACGCGGCGGCACTGGCCGCGGCCATGGACGACCGGGTGGTCGGCGTGCTGGTGGAGCCCATCCAGGGCGAGGCCGGCGTGCTGGTGCCGCCGCCCGGCTTCCTGGCCGCGGTCCGCGACCTATGCACTTCGCACGGCGCGCTGATGATCGCCGACGAGATCCAGTCCGGGCTGGGCCGCACCGGCACCACCTTCGCCTGCGAGCACGACGGCGTGGTCCCGGACATCTACCTGCTCGGCAAGGCGCTCGGCGGCGGGATCGTGCCGGTGTCCGCGGTGGTGTCCTCCCGGGAGATCCTGGGTGTCTTCCGGCCTGGTCAGCACGGCTCCACCTTCGGCGGCAACCCGCTCGGCTGCGCAGTCGGCCGGGAAGTGATCGCCCTGCTGGCCACCGGCGAGTACCAGGAGCGGTCCGCCAAGCTTGGCGCGCACCTGCACCACCGGCTGGCGGCCCTGCCGCCCGCCACGGTCCGTGAGGTCCGCGGCCGGGGGCTGTGGGCGGGCATCGAGTTCGCCGCGCTGTCCGGCCGGGTGGCCTGCGAGCGGCTGGCCGCCCGCGGGGTCCTGGCCAAGGACACCCACGGCACCGCGATCCGGCTGGCCCCGCCGCTGATGATCAGCGAGCCGGACCTGGACTGGGGCATCGACCAGATCGAGGCCGTACTGCGCGGCTGACCCGGACTCACAGCTGAGCCCGGCCGGCCCGGCGCCGGCCTGGCTCAGTCGTCGGCCAGGGCGCGGTACCGGCCGCTGTAGTGCAGCAGCGGCAGGCCGCCCGGGTTCGGCTCGCTCGCCCCGATCACCTCGCCGACCACGATGCTGTGGTCGCCGCCGTCGTGCACGGCGGTGGTCCGGCACTCCAGCGCGCCGAGCGCGGCACCCAGGATCGGCGCCCCGGTCACCGGGCCCGGGTAATGGGTGATCCCGGCCAGCTGCTCCTCCAGCGGGCGGCCGCGGGTGGCCAGCCAGCGGGCGGTCTTCTCCGACTCCTCATCCAGTACGGACAGGGCCCAGGCCCCGGCGGCCAGCACCGCGTCGTGGAACCGGGCGATCTTCTCGGCGCAGAACAGCACCCGTTGCGGGTCCAGCGACACCGAGGCGAACGCGGTCACGGTCATAGCGTGGTCAACCCCGTCCAGGCGGGTGGTGACCACCATGATGCCGCTGGCGAACCGCCCGGCGACACGCCGGAAGTCAGCGCTGTCGACCGCCGTCATGAACCCTCGTGCCGGGGCAGGACCCTGTGAGCCCGAGTCCACGTGCGCTGCCGGCCCCGGTGCAGGAAGGCGATCACGACGCCGACCACCGCGCAGATCGATCCGCCGTAGAGGTACACCTCGCCCGCCGTGGTGCCAGCCACGATCACGCTGCCGCTTGGCGTCGGCAGGGTCATCGCCACCGACACCACGAACCAGCCGATGGCCGGGATCAGCGCGCCGGCCGCGCTGCGCATCCCGGCCGCGCCCAGCAGGCAGGTGAGCAGGATGAGGACCGCGAAGGCGGCCGCGGCCGCCGGGAAGGTGCCCAGGGCGCGGCTGAACTGGAACGATCCGATCAGCGCCTGCAGCGCGCCGAGCAGGAACAGCAGGGCGTAGGCGCCGCCGGTGACGAACGCCTCGGGATGGGCGTCCGGGCGACGCTGCGGCATGCTGTCCACGGATTGCAGGTTATACGCCGGTCCCGCGCGCCCCGTCCGCAGGTCAGCCGCTGGCGCCGGGCAGCCCGGCGAGCAGGCCCGCTTCCCAGCCCGGGCCGCCGCCGGGCCGCCGGCCCGCGCGGCCCGGCCGCTCACCCACGGGACCCGCCGCGGGGTCCGTGGCCGGGGCGCGCGGCCCGGCCAGCAGGGTGAAGAACTCCCGGCCCAGCAACGGCTGGCCGACGCCGTTGGACAGCGCGAAGCAGTCACCGCGCACCGTGATCTGGGTGGCGTGCGCGGCCATGGCCGCCGCCTTGGCCGGCCGGTACGCGGTGCCGTCGATCTCGGTCGTCACCTGATCGTCGGGGGTGTACGGCAGGTCCTCCACCGTGCCGGGCGCCTGGAACCCGGCCGGCAGGCCGTCCGCCAGGACCCGGCCGAGCGCCCCGGCCAGCACCGAGCGGGGCAGCGCGGTGGCGTAGAACTTCGCCGCGGGCCCGGCGGCCAGCTGGAACGCCCGCCAGGCCACCCGGTGTGCCTGGATATGGTCCGGATGGCCGTAGAAGCCGTTCGCGTCGTAACTGACCACGGCCGCGGGCCGCACCTCACCGACGATGGCGGCCAGCGCGGCGGCCGCCTCGTCCAGGTCCGCCTGCCAGAAGCAGCGTGGGTCGTCGTTGCCGGGCAGCCCCATCATCCCGGAATCCCGCCACCGCCCGGGACCACCGAGGAACCGGTGGTCGGTGACGCCCAGCGCGGCGCACGCGGCGGCCAGCTCGCCGATGCGGTACTCCCCGAGCCGGTCCTCCCGGTCGGCGGCCAGGTGCGCCAGCTCCGGCGGGATGACCTCGCCCAGCTCCCCCCGCGTGCAGGTGACCAGGGTCACCGGCACCCCGGCGGCCGCGTGGCGGGCCATGGTCGCGCCGGTGCCGATCGACTCGTCGTCAGGATGGGCGTGCACCAGCAGCAGCCCTCCCTCACCCGCAGCGGTCATGCCGGGCAGCCTAACCAGGCCGCCTGGTGAGGCGACCCGGGCTGGCAGGATGCAGGCATGACCGACAGCTTCCCGCGGCAGCAAGCCCGGACCCGGCGGTTCTCCCTCGGCGCGCCCCGGTCGTTCCGGGTCTCCCCCGACGGCCGCCGGGTGGTGTTCCTGCGCAGCAAGTCCGGCACCGACCTGGTGACCTGCCTGTGGCAGTGGCACGCCTCCTGCGGGCAGGAGGAACTGGTCGCCGATCCGGCCGCCCTGGCGGCGGACGACGCCGACCTGCCGGAGCAGGAGAAGGCGCGCCGGGAGCGGGCCCGGGAGCAGGCCGGCGGGATCGTGTCCTACGCCACCGACGAGGCGATGACCCTGGCCGCCTTCCCGCTCGGCGGCCACCTCTACCTGGCCAGCCTGGACGGCGCGGGCGATGCGGCGCCAGCGCCGGCCTGCGCGCCCGCGCTGGACCCGCGCCCGGACCCGTCTGGGCAGCGGGTCGGCTACGTCTGCGACGGCGCGCTGCACGTCCTGGACCTCGGCACGGGTACCGACACGGTGCTGGCCGGGCCGGCTGGCGGCGACCCGCCCGGCGTCTATTACGGCCTGGCTGAGTTCATCGCGGCCGAGGAGATGGGCCGGACCCGGGGCTTCTGGTGGGCACCGGACGGCTCCGCCATCCTCGCCGCCCGGGTGGACGAGACGCCGGTCCAGCGGTGGCACATCGCCGACCCGGCCAACCCGGCCCGCCCGGCCACCGTGATCAGCTACCCGGCGGCCGGGACGCCGAACGCCGACGTGTCCCTGCTGCTCGCCCGGCTGGACGGCGGCCGGGCCGAGATCGGCTGGGACCGGGCCGCGTTCCCTTACCTGGTCACCGTGTCCTGGGAGGCCGGCGACCCGCTGATCGTGGTGCAGAGCCGGGACCAGCGGCGGCTCCGGCTGCTGCGCACGGACCCGGCGACCGGCGCGACCACGCTGATCCGGGAGGATGCCGACGAGCGCTGGGTGGACATCGTGCCCGGGGTCCCGGCGCGCACCGGCGACGGGCGGATCGTGTGGACCGCCGACGCCGGCGGCGCTCGCCGGCTGCTGGCGGCCAGCGCGGCCGACCACGAGGCCAGGGCCGCGGCCCCGCTCACTCCGGCCAGCCTCCAGGTCCGCGAGGTGTGCGGCGTGGACGGGGACATGATCCTGTTCACCGCGTCCGGGGCGGACCCGGCCGAGGTCGGGCTGTGGTGCCACGGCCCGGCCGGGCTGCGGGAGATCAGCCCGCCCGGGGGCGTGCACGGCGGAACCCGGGCGAGCGGCACCACCGTCCTGGTCAGCCGCACGCTCGCCGAGCCGGGGGTGGCCACCCTGGTGCTCCGGGACGGCGCCGGCGGCGGGCCGGCCGCCACGCCCCGGATCGCCTCGCACGCCGAGCGGCCGGCCCTGCCCGCCCCGCACCCGGACCTGTTCAGCGCCGGCCCGCGGCAGATCCGCAGCGCGCTGCTGCTGCCGTCCTGGCACCGGCCCGGGTCGGCCCGGCTGCCCGTGCTGCTGGACCCCTACGCCGGCCCGCACGCCCAGCGGGTGCTGGCCATGGCGGACGCGTTCCACACCTCGCAGTGGTTCGCCGAGCAGGGCTTCGCGGTCCTGGTCGCGGACGGCCGGGGCACCCCCGGCCGCGGCCCGGCGTGGGACCGGGAAGTCTGGCATGACTTCGCCGGGCCGGTCCTGGACGACCAGGCCGAGGCGCTCCGCGAGGCGGCGTCGCGCTGCCCGGACGCGGACACCAGCCGGGTGGCCATCCGGGGCTGGTCCTTCGGCGGTTACCTGGCCGCCCTGGCGGTGCTGCGCCGCCCGGACGTGTTCCATGCGGCGGTGGCAGGCGCACCGGTCACTCACTGGCAGCTGTACGACACCCATTACACCGAACGCTACCTGGGCCTCCCGGACGAGCAGCCGCACGCGTACGGGGAGAACTCACTGCTGTCCGACGCGCCCCGGCTGCGGCGCCCGCTGCTGCTGATCCACGGGCTCGCGGACGACAACGTGGTGGCCGCGCATACCCTGCGGTTCTCGTCCGCGCTGCTGGCCGCCGGGCGGCCGCACAGCGTGCTGCCGCTGTCCGGCGTGACCCACATGACCCCGCAGGAGGAAGTGGCGGAGAACCTGCTGCTGCTCCAGGTGGACTTCCTCCGCCGCGCCCTGGGCATGCCGGATGCCCCGGCTGGACATGCTGTGTAGTGAGAGTCACACGCACTGGTACGCCCTGACCGGCTTGATGGTGATATGCAATTGACTAAGGTTTCGCTTTGCAGTGCGCGAGC
This sequence comes from uncultured Actinomycetes bacterium, assembly GCA_963829725.1. Classification (GTDB taxonomy): domain Bacteria; phylum Actinomycetota; class Actinomycetes; order Streptosporangiales; family Streptosporangiaceae; genus RYN-230. The sequence continues at coordinate 109,427 of CAWHJW010000017.1, forward strand.
GGCCCGGGGGCTGCCGGCAGGCGCGAGACGATCCCACTGAGCTCAAGGGCGGAGACGTCACCGATGACGCAGGCAACTCAGGGGCCGGCCAGAACCCGGGCCCAGATCAGGGAAGCCACGCTGCGCAAGGACCCGTGGTGGCGGCAGCCCGCCATCACGGCGACCGCGCTCGCAGTCGTGGTCATCTACCTGACCTGGGCATCACTGGTCAACGCGGACTACTTCTGGCAGCCGTACATCTCCCCGCTGTACTCGCCGTGCCTGGCCACAACCTGTGCCCCGGGCGCCGGGTTCAACTGGATCCCGTGGCTGACCTGGCTGACCCCGGCCATCATCATCCTCGGCGGGCCGATGGGCTTCCGGCTGACCTGCTACTACTACCGGAAGGCCTACTACCGTGCCTTCTGGCGGGCACCGGCGGCCTGCGCGGTTCGCGAGCCGCACGCCAAGTACACCGGCGAGACCCGGCTGCCGCTGATCCTGCAGAACGTGCACCGCTACTTCTTCTGGATCGCGATCGTGTTCAACGTGATCCTGTCCGCGGACGCGGTGATCGCTTTCCGCAACCACCAGGGCCAGTGGGGTCACATGGGCCTCGGCACGCTGATCCTGATCGCCAACGCGGCCCTGCTGTGGCTGTACTCGCTGTCCTGCCACGCGTGCCGGCACGCCGTCGGCGGCCGGCTCAAGCATTTCTCCAAGCACCCGGCGCGATACTGGATGTGGACCCAGGTGTCCAAGCTGAACGCCAAGCATCAGCAATTTGCCTGGGTATCCCTGTTCTTTGTGCTGTTCACCGATCTCTACATCCGGCTGGTGGCCAGTGGCGCCATCAGCGACCCGCGGTTCTTCTAGACCGCTCCCTCGAAGTCAGCAAAGAAGGCACACAGGCGCAGATGAGTGACATCGACCGGCTCTCCTACGACGTCGTGGTGATCGGCGCCGGCGGTTCCGGCCTGCGGGCGGCGATCGAGGCACGCCAGGCGGGCAAGAAGACCGCGATCATCTCCAAGTCGTTGTTCGGCAAGGCGCACACGGTGATGGCCGAGGGCGGCTGCGCCGCGGCCATGGGGAACGTCAACCCGAAGGACAACTGGCAGGTGCACTTCCGCGACACCATGCGCGGCGGCAAGTTCCTGAACAACTGGCGGATGGCCGAACTGCACGCCAAGGAGGCGCCGGACCGGGTCTGGGAACTCGAGGCCTGGGGCGCGCTGTTCGACCGGACCAAGGACGGCAAGATCAGCCAGCGCAACTTCGGCGGCCACGAGTACCCGCGGCTGGCGCACGTCGGCGACCGGACCGGCCTGGAGATGATCCGCACCCTGCAGCAGCGGGTGGTCGCGCTGCAGCAGGAGGACGCCAAGAAGCTGGGTGACCCCGAGGCCATGATCAAGGTCTTCGCGGAGACCACGATCACCGAGTTGCTGAAAGACGGCGAGCGGGTCGCCGGGGCGTTCGGCTACTTCCGCGACCGCGGCCAGTTCGTCGTCTTCGAGGCGCCGGCCGTGGTGCTGGCCACCGGCGGCATCGGGAAGACCTTCAAGGTCAGCTCGAACTCCTGGGAGTACACCGGGGATGGTCACGCGCTCGCGGTGCTGGCCGGCGCCAAGCTGCTGAACATGGAGTTCGTGCAGTTCCACCCCACGCATATGGTCTGGCCGCTGTCGGTGCGCGGGCTGCTGGTCACCGAGTCGGTGCGCGGTGACGGCGGGGTACTGCGCAACTCCGAGGGCAAGCGGTTCATGTTCGGCTACGTGCCGGACGTGTTCCGCGCGATGTACGCGGAAACCGAGGAAGAGGCCGACCGCTGGTACGACGACCCGGAGCACAACCGGCGCCCGCCCGAACTGCTGCCCCGTGACGAGGTGGCCCGATCGATCAACGCCGAAGTCAAGGCAGGCCGCGGGTCACCGCACGGCGGAGTGTTCCTCGACGTGTCCACCCGGCTGCCGGCCGAGGTGATCCTGCGCAAGCTGCCGTCCATGTACCACCAGTTCAAGGAACTGGCCGACGTGGACATCACCAAGGAGCCGATGGAGGTCGGGCAGGCCCAGCACTACGTGATGGGCGGGGTGGAGGTGGACCCGGACACCGGGGCGTCCTGCGTGCCCGGCCTGTTCGCGGCCGGCGAGGTGTCTGGCGGCATGCACGGCTCCAACCGGCTGGGCGGCAACTCCCTGTCCGACCTGCTGGTCTTCGGCCGCCGGGCGGGGATGGGCGCGGCCGAGTACGTGACCAGCCTGGACGGCACCCGGCCGGTGATCACGGACGCCGACCTCGCCGCGGCGCAGGCCGAGGCCGTGGCCCCCCTGGAGCGGAGTGGCGGGGAGAACCCGTACACGGTGCACGCCGAGGTGCAGCAGACCATGAGCGACCTGGTCGGCATCATCCGCCGTGAAGACGAGATCAAGGCCGCGCTCGCCGAGCTGGAGAAGCTGCGCGAGCGGACGGGCCAGGTCAGCGCGGAGGGCGGCTCAGCCTACAACCCGGGGTGGCACCTCGCCCTGGACCTGCGGAACATCATGCTGATCGCGGACTGCGTGGCCCAGGCGGCGCTGGAGCGGCAGGAAAGCCGTGGCGGGCATACCCGCGATGACTTCCCCGGGATGAACCCGGAGTGGCGCAAGATCAACCTGATCTGCACGCTGGATGGCGACCGGGTGTCGCTCACCCGCCAGCCGATCCCGCCGATGCGCGACGACCTGATCAGCCTGTTCGACCCGGCCGAACTCAAGAAGTACCTGACCGACGGGGAGCTCGCCGCGCTGCCCGCGCCCGCGCCGCCCACCGGCCAGGCCGCGCCAGAGGAGACACACTGATGGGCTACAAGGCACAGCTGCGGGTATGGCGCGGCGACGCGGGCCAGGGCGCACTGGCCGACTACAAGGTCGAGGTCAACGAGGGCGAGGTCATACTGGACATCCTGCACCGGCTGCAGGCCACCCAGGCCGGCGACCTCGCGGTGCGGTGGAACTGCAAGGCGGGCAAGTGCGGCTCCTGCTCGATGGAGATCAACGGCCGGCCGCGGCTGGCCTGCATGACCCGGATGTCCACGTTCACCGAGGACGAGACGATCACGCTCACCCCGCTGCGCACCTTCCCGGTGATCAGGGACCTGGTGACCGACGTGGCGTTCAACTACGCGAAGGCGCGGCAGATCCCCTCGTTCACCCCTGATCCGTCCACCGGGCTGGGCGAGTTCCGGATGCAGCAGGTCGACGTGGAGCGATCGCAGGAGTTCCGCAAGTGCATCGAGTGCTACCTGTGCCAGAACACCTGCCACGTGATCCGGGATCACCCGGAGAACGAGCGGGCCTTCGCCGGGCCCCGGTTCCTGATGCGGATCGCCGAGCTGGAGATGCACCCGGCCGACACCGCCGACCGCCGGGAGATCGCCCAGGATGACTTCGGCCTCGGCCTGTGCAACATCACCAAGTGCTGCACGGAGGTCTGCCCGGAGAACATCAAGATCACCGACAACGCGCTGATCCCGATGAAGGAGCGCGTGGCCAGCCGGAAGTACGACCCGCTGGTGTGGCTCGGCAGCAAGATCGCCCGCCGCCCCCGGCAGGACACCCCCGCCGTCCCCACCAAGAAGCGCTAGCCGGGGACCAGGCCCGCTGGGCCGCCGCCGAGGGCAGGCCCCCGGCGGCGGCCCCTTTGCGCCCGCCCACCGTCAGGGACACAGTTCAGATCTCGTTCATTCGGGACACCACCGGCCCGCGGCCGCGGCCCAGCCCGTACGATGTCTCCAGCCAGGGCGGGGACCGTCGGCGAGTGACCAGCGCCCCGGGCATCGCGTTACCCCGTGGATCCGAAAGGTCACCATGTCGCACATCACCTACCTTGAGGCTGCGGTCGTTGGCCTGGTCCAGGGGGTGTCCGAGCTCTTCCCGGTGTCCAGCCTGGGCCACAACGTGCTGATCCCGGCGCTTGTCGGCGGCAGCTGGGCGCAGGATCTCAACGTCTCCAGCGCCTCCTCCCCGTACCTGGCGTTCATCGTGGGCATGCACGTCGCCACCGCGATCGCGCTGCTGATCTACTTCTGGCGGGACTGGATCCGGATCATCGGCGGCTTCTTCAGCTCGATCCGGGACCGCCAGGTGCAGACCCGGGACCAGCGGATGGCCTGGCTGATCATCCTGGCCACCATCCCCGTCGGCCTGGTCGGCGTGGTCGCCGACAAGCCCTTCCGGGAGATCTTCGGCAAGCCGGTGGTGGCCGGCGTGTTCCTGATCATCAACGGCCTCATCCTGTACTGCGGGGAGAAGTTCCGGCCGCGCCGGTCGGTGCGCGCCGACCAGCAGGCCGCCGCCGAGCGCCAGCGGGAACGAGAACTGGTGGCGGCCGGCCCCGGCGAGTACGGGCCGCCGGCCGCCCGGCAGGCGGGGCCGCCCCGGCAGGCGCGGCACGCCGCCGGGCAGCAGGCGGTGCGCCAGGAGGAGGTCGTGCTGGCCATCCAGGCCGACGAGCGGCTGTCGCGGATGGGCTACCTGCAGGCGGTGATCATCGGTGCCTCGCAGATCCTGGCCCTGCTGGCCGGGATCAGCCGGGACGGCGTCACCATGGTTACCGGCATGGCCCGCGGCCTGTCCCGGGAGGACGCGGCCCGGTTCGCCTTCCTGCTCGCCACCCCGGTCATCCTGGCCGCCGGGGCGCTGGAACTGCCCAAGCTGACCGGGCCGCTGGGCCACGGGATCCACGGGCAGATCCTGCTCGGCAGCGTGCTGTCCGGCGTCGGCGCCTACGTCTCGGTGCGCTTCCTGATGCGCTACTTCCAGACCCGCACGCTGTACCCGTTCGCCATCTACTGCTTCGTGTTCGGCCTGCTCAGTGTGATCTACCTGGGATTCATCAAGTAGCTTCGATGGGGGCAAACCCCGGGACAATGGCAAGAGACCGGAGATTGAGGGCCTGAATGAGTCACATCACCTATCTCGAGGCCGCGGTCGTCGGCCTCATCCAGGGGGTTTCCGAGCTCTTCCCGGTCTCCAGCCTCGGGCACAACGTCCTCATCCCGGCCCTCGTCGGCGGCAGCTGGGCGCAGGACCTGAACGTGGCCAAGCCCGAGTCGCCGTACCTGGCCTTCATCGTCGGCCTGCACGTGGCCACCGCCCTGGCCCTGCTGATCTACTTCTGGCGGGACTGGATCCGGATCATCGGCGGGTTCCTCAGCTCGATCCGTGACCGGCGGGTGGAAACCCGGGACCAGCGGCTGGCCTGGATGGTCATCCTGGCCACCATCCCGGTCGGCCTGGTCGGCCTGTTCGCTGAGCACACCTTCCGGGTCATCTTCGGCAAGCCGGTCATCGCCGGGGTGTTCCTCATGGTCAACGGGGTGATCCTGTACTGCGGCGAGAAGTTCCGGCCGCGTGCCTCGGTACAGGCCGACCAGGTCGTCACCCGGGAATGGGAAGAGGCCCTGGCCCAGGGCGGCGGCGCGCCCGCCGTGGCCGGCCAGGCCGGGGCCCGGCACGCCTCCGGCCATCAGGTGGTCCGCCAGGAAGAGATCGCGCTCGCCGTCCAGGCCGACGAGCGGCTGTCGCGGATGGGCTACCTGCAGGTGGTGATCATCGGTGCCTCGCAGATCCTGGCCCTGCTAGCCGGCATCAGCCGCAGCGGGGTCACCATGGTCGCGGGCATGAGCCGCGGCCTGTCCCGCGAGGACGCGGCCCGGTTCGCCTTCCTGCTCGCCACCCCCGTCATCCTGGCCGCCGGCCTGCTGAAGACCCCCCCGACCTGATGGGCCACCCGGGCAACGGCATCCACGGGCAGATCCTGCTCGGCAGCGTGCTGTCCGGCATCGGCGCCTACGTCTCAGTGCGCTTCCTGATGCGCTACTTCCAGACCCGCACGCTGTACCCGTTCGCCATCTACTGCTTCGTGTTCGGCCTGCTCTCCGTGATCTACCTGGGCCTGATCAAGTAGCTGCCCGGCGGCGCGGCACCGGGCGGCGCCGCTGGCCATCCGCCGCCCCAGCCGCTGCGCGGGCGCCTCGACGAACCGGCAGCTGAGCGCACCGCAGGCCAGTGCCGCGCCGCACACAGGAACGCGGCCACCACGGGGGCCGGGGCCAGCAGGCCGGGCCAGGAACGTCAGCCCGGCCAGAGCCAGCGCGCTGACTCAGGTGCGCTCGGACACCCGCTGCGCGCGGCCTTCGCTCATGTCGTCAGGAGCGTTCCGTGATCATGGGATTGGTGTCGTTGTAACGACACCAATCCCATGATCACGGAACGCGGAGTCACTCAGGCAGCGCTTTCTGGGGCCCGTGTGGCTGGCGTGATCAATGGGGTCCCGGCTTCCCGGCGCCGCCGCGCCGGATGCGCCCGGCGGGAACCAACGGGCGGCCGACCTCACTGCACTCCTTGCCGAGCCAAACCCTCCTTGACCAGGCCGCATCCCTGACCGGGCCACACCCCGTTTGACTGGACCGCGCCAGCCCGGAAGGGAGCGACCGCCCGGGTTGCTGTCTCGCCGGCCCGGGGCGTGCCGGGGTGTTACTCCCTCGCGGGAGCGGCGTGGTGTTACTCCCCGCGGGAGCGGCGGGCCCGGGACCGGGCGCGGTCCTTGGCGTCCAGCACCAGCTTGCGCAGCCGGACCGTGGACGGGGTGACCTCGGCGCACTCGCCGTCGGCGCAGAACTCCAGGGCCTGCTCCAGGCTGAGCGCCCGGGGCGGCACCAGCCGTTCCAGTTCCTCGCCGGTGGACTGGCGCACGTTGGTGAGCTTGCGCTCCCGGGTGATGTTCACGTCCATGTCGTCCGCGCGGGAGTTCTCGCCGACGAGCATCCCCTCGTACACCTCGGTGCCCGGGGCGACGAACAGTGTGCCGCGCTCCTGGAGGGAGAACATCGCGTAGGCGCTAGCCGAGCCGGACCGGTCAGCCACCAGCGACCCGGTGGGGCGCATCCGCATGTCGCCGGACCACGGCTCGTAGCCCTCGAACACGTGGTGCGCGATCCCGGTCCCCCGGGTGTCGGTGAGGAACTGGGTGCGGAACCCGATCAGGCCGCGGGCGGGCACGATGAAGTCCAGCCGCACCCAGCCGGTGCCGTGGTTGGTCATGTGCTCCATCCGGCCCTTGCGCAGGGCCAGCAGCGTCGTGACCGCGCCCAGGTACTCTTCGGGCACGTCCACGGTGAGCCGCTCCACCGGCTCGTGCAGCTTGCCGTCCACCTCGCGGGTGACGACGGTGGGGCGGCCCACGGTCAGCTCGTAGCCTTCCCGGCGCATGGTCTCCACCAGCACGGCCAGCGCCAGCTCACCCCGGCCCTGCACCTCCCAGGTGTCCGGCCGCTCGGTCTGCAGGACCTTCAGCGAGACGTTGCCAACCAGTTCCCGGTCGAGCCGGTCGCGCACCATCCGCGCGGTGACCTTCGAGCCCTTCTCCCGGCCGACGAGGGGCGAGGTGTTCACCCCGATCGTCATCGAGATGGCCGGCTCATCGACCGTGATGAGCGGCAGCGGCCGGGGGTCGTCGGGATCGGCCAGCGTCTCGCCGATCATGATTTCCGGTATCCCGGCCACGGCGATGATGTCCCCGGGCCCGGCACTGTCGGCGGGCACCCGCTCCAGCGCTTCCGTTCGGAAAAGTTCAGTGATCTTGACCTTTTCGATGGAGCCGTCGCGACGGCACCAGGCGGCCTGCTGACCCTTCTTGATGGTCCCGGACTCGATCCGGCACAGCGCGATCCGGCCCAGGTAGGCCGAGGCGTCCAGGTTGGTGACGTGGGCACGCAGCGGCTCGGCCGGGTCGTAGGACGGCGCCGGCACGGTCTCCCGCAGCACGGTGAACAGCGGCTCCAGGTCCGGAGAATCCGGCAGCGACCCGTCCGCGGGGCGGGTCAGCGAGGCGCGGCCGGCCCGGGCCGAGGCGTACACGATCGGGAACTCGATCTGCTCCTCAGTGGCGTCCAGATCCAGGAACAGCTCGTAACAGGCGTCCACCACCTCGGCGATCCGCGCGTCCGGGCGGTCCACCTTGTTGATCACCAGGATGACCGGGAGGTGCGCCTCGAGCGTCTTGCGCAGCACGAACCGGGTCTGCGGGAGCGGGCCCTCGCTGGCGTCCACCAGCAGCAGCACGCCGTCAACCATGGACAGGCCGCGCTCCACCTCGCCGCCGAAGTCCGCGTGGCCGGGGGTGTCCACGATGTTGATGGTCAGCCCGCCGTGCGCGACCGCGGTGTTCTTGGCCAGGATCGTGATGCCCTTCTCGCGCTCCAGGTCACCGGAGTCGAGCACCCGGTCGTTGACCTGGGCGCCGACCCGGAACGCGCCGGACTGCCACAGCATGGCGTCCACCAAGGTGGTCTTGCCGTGGTTGACGTGCGCGACGATGGCGACGTTGCGCAATTCGTCGCGGGTGGCGAGCTGGGCCGCTCTCACGGGCATGCGGGATCTCATCTGCGGTAGGAAGTGGAGACGCCACGTATAACCCGCGGCGCTCCCATCCTATTCGGGAGTGGTCACCGGCTGATCCACCGGCTGCCCAGGGCCGGCCCCGGGCTCGGCCGGTCCCGGCGGAGCACCGCGAGGAGTTCCTCGTAGGGGCCGATCAGGTAGGCCTGGTCCCCGGCCCGCAGCCGCGTGCCGCGGCGCGGCGGGTGTTCCAGGTAGCCCTGGTCGGCGGCCCGGCTGATGGCCAGGATGCGGGTCGTCGCGGCCAGGTCACGCATGGCCAGCCCGTCCAGCCCGCCGCCGCTGCTCACCGTCAGCCGCGCCACCAGCAGCGGCTCATCACCGACGTAGAACGTGCTGCGCACGTCGAGTCCGAGGGCGGCGCCGACGAACCACGGGGCGGCCAGCGCCGCGGTGGACCGGACGTGGCGGAACCCGAAGTTGTGCCGGACCGACCGGGCCAGCTGCGGGTCGAACATGCGCAGCACCACCGGGGTGGCCTCCCAGCGCGGGCCGAGCTGGTCGCGCACGGCCAGGCCGGTCTCCAGGTTGGCCAGGTCGTCACTGGTCAGTATGGCCACCGCGGACGCGCTGGCCAGGCTGACCGACTCCAGCGTCTCGGGCAGGGTCGCGTCCGCAATGACCACCGGCACGCCGAGCGCCCGGGCCTGCCCCAGGTGCCGGTTGTCGTCCCGCATCTCGACCACGACCACATCGCTGCCCGCCGCGACCAGCCGCGTGGCGGCCTGCATGCCCACCGACCCGAGCCCGATGACCAGCACGTGCCCGCGCAGCCCGGTGATCCGGCGGCGGCCCAGGGATTCCTCGATCCGCCGGCTGACCAGCATGTTGGTGAGCATGGCGAAGAACACCGCGACGAACAGGGCGCCGAGCAGCATCAGGCAGATGGCGCCGGCCATCAGCCACGGGCTCTGGTGCCGGAAGGAGAAGTCGCCGTAGCCGACGGTGGTCACCGTCTCCACCGTGAAGTAGGCCGCGTCCAGCAGCGTCATCCGGTGCCCGCCGGGCTGTTGGAAGGCCAGCCGCAGGATCGTGGTCGAGGCGATGAGCACGGCGAACAGCGCGGCCAGCGCGACAGTGCAGCCGGCGGTCGGTGGCGTGCAGCAGCGAGACGGCCAGGTGGCGCAGGTAGCGCAGGCCGCGGACCGGCCACGCGGGCGGGCGCCCCGGGTCATGGTGCCGGTGCCCGGTGACTCCGGCGGCGCGCAGCTCGTCGGGGGTGCCGATCAGCGTCACCCCGTCGCCCGCCGCGACCCGCTGGTCCCGGCCCGGGCAGACGACGACGTCACCGCCGTCCCCCGGCTGCACCGCGATCGGGGCGAGCGCCCCGTACAGGTCACGCAGGGTGGCCGGCCGCGGCGCGGTGGTGCGGGCCGCGGCGAACCGCTCCCCCGCCAGCCTGATCTCCTGCACCCCGGACCGCAGGCAGGCCTCGGCGATGGACGGCGCGGACAGCCCGGCCACGTCCAGCACCGACACCTGGATCCGGGACAGGGCCCGGCCCACCGCCGGGTTGCCCAGCTGGACGACGACCCGGACGTCGGCGCGCAGTTCCCGGGTCAGCAGGGCGGTCTCCAGGGTGCGCAGATCGTCGTCCAGGACGCAGATCACCGCCTCCGCGCCGGCCAGGCCGGCCTCGGTCAGCGTCCGTGCGGTGCTGGAGCTGCCGGTCAGGTGCGGGATGCCCCAGGCGATCAGGCTGCGGGCCAGCCGGAGGTCCGGGTTGTCGTCCACGACCACCGCCGGCACGCCGGACAGGGTGAGCAGCCGGGCGATGCGCAGGCCGACCCCGTGCAGCCCGCAGACGATCACATGCCCGCGCCAGTCCGCATAACCGCTGCTCACCTTGCTGATCGTTACCTGCGCAGATGTCCAGCATGTTAATGACGCGTCTCGGCGGCGTAGCGTGACATCCCGCCCCGGGCCGCCCCCGGGGCCGCCGGGAACCGGCCGCCCCGGGCCGCCGGGTCCCGGCCGCCCCGGGCCGCCGGGAACCGGCCCGCCAATCGCCGGGGCATTCTTCAGCCGTTCTTGGCGGGGCCTTAACCCGTTTTCCGGTGGGCTGGCCGCCATGCATGACGGATTCGAACCCAGCGGCCCGTACCCGGAATGGCCCGACCATGGACTGACCCGCCCGCTGACCGGGGCTGGCCTCCCGGCCGGCCCGGGCCTCCCGGCCGGGCCGCCGCCCGGCGCTGACCGGACGGGCCGCCGGGCCAGCGGCGGCATCCCCGGGGCGGACGGCGGACGGGACGTGGCGCTGCGCCGCCTGTCCCGGCTGACCTGGCGCACCACCCAGCTCAGCGCCATTACCGCGGCGGCGTTCGCGGTGCTGTTCGCGCGCAGTGCGCCTGCCCAGACCGCCAGCAAGGCCGCCGCCACGCGGCCGGCCACCCCGGCGGCCAGCGCGGCCCCGGCCACGACGGCGGCCCCCACCCCGACACACGCCGCGCGGCACCGGCACCGGGCGGCGGCCCCGGCGGCGCGCACGCCGGCCGCGCAGCCCTCCACCGCCCCGGCGGCCGCGCCAAGCAGTGCCCCGAGCAGTGCCGCGCCGACCCTGGCCCCGCCGAGTACGCCCCCCGCGCCCGCCCCGGCCCCCAGCCCGGTGCAGAGCACGTCGAGCGGATCGCACAGCGGCGGATGAACGACCCTCTGATGATCGCTGACATTACCTTCCGCGCGTGGGGGACGACGGTCTCTGCGCTGGTCACGGACCCGGTGGCCAGCCAGGCGGCCCGCGCCATCCTCAGCGCGGAACTGACGGCGGCCGACGCCGCCTGCTCCCGGTTCCGCGACGACTCCGAGCTGTCCCGGCTGAACCGGGCGGGTGGCCGGGAGATGGCGGTGAGCCGGCTGTTCGCCGAGGCCCTGGCGGCCGCGCTGGCCGCGGCGCGGGCCACCGGCGGCGACGTGGACCCGACCTGCGGGAGCGCGCTGGCCGCGCTCGGCTACGACCGCGACTTCGCGCGGCTGCCCCAGGGGCCCGGCGATCCGGGGCCGCCCGGGCCGGCGCGTACCAGGCCAGTGCTCACCGGCACGCCGGCCGCCGGCTGGCAGGCGGTCGACCTGGACGAGCGGCGGCGCCGGGTGCGGATCCCGGCCGGGGTCGCGCTCGATCTGGGCGCCACCGCTAAGGCGCTCGCCGCCGACCGCGCCGCCACCGCGATCGCGGCGGCGGCCGGCTGCGGTGTCCTGGTCAACCTGGGCGGGGACATCCGGGTGGCCGGGGAGCCGCCGGACGGCGGGTGGTGCGTCGGGATCGCCGATGACGTCGGGCCGGGCGAGGTGCCCCAGGGCTGCGCGCAGGCGATCGTGCTGCCGGAGGGCGGACTCGCCACGTCCAGCACGACGGTGCGGTCCTGGCGCCGGGGCCCGGCCACGGTGCATCACATCCTGGTGCCCGCCACCGGCCTGCCCGCCCGGACCTGCTGGCGGACCGCGAGCGTGGCGGCGGCCAGCTGCCTGGACGCCAACACGGCCAGCACGGCCGCCATCATCCGCGGCGAGCGGGCGCCCGGCTGGCTGGCCGCGCTGGGCCTGCCCGCCCGGCTGGTCCGGCACGACGGGACGGTGCACGCCGTGGCCGGCTGGCCGGGCCACCCCGGGGAGGCCAGCGCGGGCGGCCGCCGCGGGGTTCCCGCATGACGGTCAGCCTCAGCGGTCCCGGCCTGTGGTATGCCACCCGGGCCACCGGCCTGGTGTCCCTGCTGCTGCTGACCGCGAGCGCCCTGCTCGGGGTGCTCACCGCCGGCCGGTTCGCCACGCCGCGGTACCCGCGCTTCCTCACCGCGGGGCTGCACCGCAACGTCTCGCTGCTGGCCGTGGCCTTCCTCACGCTGCACGTGGCCACGACGGTGCTCGACTCCTACACGTCCATCCAGCTGAGCGCGGCGTTCATCCCGTTCATCTCCGGTTACAAGAGGATCTGGGTCGGCCTGGGCGCGGTCGCCCTGGACCTGCTCCTCGCCCTGATCGTGACCAGCGTGGGCCGGATGCGGCTGGGCCACCGGGCCTGGCGGCTGGTGCACTGGTGCGGCTACGCCTGCTGGCCGGTCGCGGTAGCCCACGCGGTGGGCGCGGGCACCGACGCGCACCGGTCCTGGGCGGCCGTGCTGACGATCGGCTGCGTGGCTCTGGTGGCGGCCGCGGCCACCTGGCGGGTCCTGGGGCGCTGGCCCGAGCGCCGGGTGCTCCGGGTGGCCGTGATGGCCGCCGCCGCGGTAGCCGTGCCCGCCATGCTGGGGGCGGGCGGGATCGGATGGTGAGCCTGGCAGCTCCTGCCCGTCCCCGCCATCCCGCTGGGGCAGCCGCCGCAGCGGCGGCTGCCCCGGCTGCTGGCTGGCCTCAGTTACGACCGGCCGGTCAGCCTGGCCGACCACGAGCACTGTCATGGCCCGGTCCCGCTGCACCAGCCGGGGCATCCCGGACGGCCGGGGCGGCTGATCGAGGTGGTGGAACGCTCCGGGCTGACCGGGCGCGGCGGGGCCGGGTTCCCCACCGGCCGTAAGATGCGGTCCGTCGCCAGCCGCCGCGGCCCGGCCGCGGTCATCGCGAACGGGGCCGAGGGAGAGCCTGGCCAGCGGCAAGGACCGGCTGCTGCTGACCCGCCTGCCGCACCTGGTGCTCGACGGGATCAGCCTCGCCGCGCAGGCAGTCGGGGCCCGGGAAGCCCACCTGGTCGTGCACCGGCGCGACGGCTGGCTCCGCGACGGCCTGCAGGCGGCGGCCGACGCCCGGTACCAGGCGGGCACCGACCCGCTGCCGATCCAGGTGACCGGCATTCCCGGCCGGTACGTGTCCAGCGAGCAGACCGCGGTCGCCGCGTTCCTGGGCGGCGGGCCCGGGAAGCCCGCGTTCACCCCGCCCCGGCTGGACGAGCGCGGCCTGCGCGGCCGCCCCACGCTGGAGAACAACGTGGAGACGCTGGCCCACCTGGCGCTGATCGCCCGGTACGGTGACGGCTGGTTCCGCAGCATCGGGCTGCCCTCGGCCACCGGGTCAGCGCTGGTCACGGTGGGCGGCACGGTCGGCCGGCCCGGCATCTACGAGATCGAGCTGGGGACCCGCATCGGGGATGTCGTGATGCTGGCCGGCGGCCCCACCGAGCAGCCGCAGGCCGTCCTGGTCGGCGGATACTTCGGCGGCTGGATGCCGGCGGAGCACGCCTGGGGGCTGCCGCTGAGCCAGCCCACGCTGCGGGCGGCCGGAGGCGCGATGGGCGCCGGCATCCTGATCGCCCTGCCGGTGACCTCGTGCGGCCTCGCCGAGACGGCCCGGGTGGTCCGCTACCTCGCGGAGGAGACCGCGGGCCAGTGCGGGCCCTGCGTCTTCGGCCTGCCCGCCCTGGCCGATGCGCTGGCCGACCTGGCGTACCACGGTGGCCGCGGCCGGGCGCTGGAGCAGATCGGCCGGCTCCTCCCGGTCATCGAGGGCCGCGGCGCCTGCCGCCACCCGGACGGGGCCACCCAGCTGGTGCGCAGCGCGCTGCGGACGTTCGCCGAGGATGCCCGGCGGCATGACCTCAGCGGTGCCTGCTGGGGACTGCGCCGGGAGCCGCTGCTCCCGGTGCCCGGCGATGACGAGCGGGACTGGGACTGGACATGAGCATCAGGCTGCGGGTCAACCCGATCACCTGCGCCGCCCACGGGATGTGCGCCGAGCTGCTGCCCGAGGTGATCACCCTGGACCAGTGGGGCTACCCGATCCTGGCCTCCGGCCCGGTGCCCCGCCCGCTGGCCGCGCTGGCCAAGCGGGCGGCAGCCAGCTGCCCGACGCTGGCCCTGCTGATCGAGGAGACCGGGCACCGGCAGCGCTGAGGTCAGTTGCCGCCCGGGCCGAGGGTCAGTTGTCGCCCGGCTCCCCGCCGTCGTCGCCAGCCCAGCCGGTCGAGGCCACCGGCACGCCGGCCTGGCAGGTGACCAGCATCCGCTCCCCCTGCTGCCCGGCGGTGAAGAACACCCGGGCCACCGGGGCGGGCCCGCGGACCACGTCCTCGGCCTGGTAGCCCTGCTGCGGGCTCCACGAGATGAGGTAGGCCCCGGCCGCCGTGCAGCTGGCCAGCACGGTCCCGCCCGCCGAGCTCAGCAGCGTCCCGGCAGGTGCGGAGGCGCCCCGTGCGGAGGACGGGGCCGCCGCCGCACCCCGGCGGCCTGCGGTGCGGGTGGGGGCAGGGGTGGCCGACGCCGAAGACGATGGCTCGGTGTCGCGGCCGCCACTGGCCAGGGCCCGGTTGACCGCGGACACGGTCAGTTGCTGGGTCGGGGTGCCCGCGATGCTCTGGCCGATGAGCGAGACCGCGGCGAGGCTGCCGCCGGTCGCCGCGCCCACCCCGACCAGCCAGGCTCCGATACCGAGCAGGACGCGGGTGGGCACGGGGATCATCGTCACGGGCAGCGGCCTAAGGAGGGGTTAAGCCAGTGCTAACAGCCTGGCCGGGGGGCTTCCCATGGTGCCGTGACTGGCTGCGTGAAGTGCCGTTTTCCGGATAACGTCCTGCTCGTGGTGCAGCTGCTGCTGGTGGAGGACGATGTCTCGATCCGTGCCGCGCTGATCCGGGCGCTCACCGAGCGGGGCCACGTGGTGACGAGTACCTCGAGCGCGATGGCCGCGCTGCAGCAGATCCATCAGGCAGCGCCAGACCTCGTCCTGCTCGACCTGGGCCTGCCCGACCTCGGCGGCTACGAGGCGCTCCGGATGCTCCGCGCGATCAGCAAGGTGCCCGTGGTCGTGATCACCGCCCGCGATGACGAGGCCACGATCATCCGGGTGCTCGACGCGGGGGCGGACGACTATGTGGTCAAGCCCTTCGGCGGCGGCCAGATCGAGGCCCGGATCCGGGCCGTGCTGCGCCGCGCCGACGCGGGCCGGCCGGAGGCCCCGGGCGCGCTCACCGTAGGGTCGCTGCGGCTGGACGCCGACGCGCACGAGGCCACCCTGGACGGGGTCCCGCTGGACCTGAGCCGGCGCGAGTTCGACCTGCTGCACTACCTGGTAGCGCACGCCGGCCAGGTGGTGACCAAGCGGGACCTGCTCACCCACGTCTGGCAGCTGCCCTACGGCGGCGCCGACAAGACCGTCAACGTGCACGTGTCGTGGCTGCGGCGCAAGCTCGGCGAGACCGCCCAGCAGCCCCGCTACCTGCACACCGTACGCGGTGTGGGAATCAAGCTCACGGCCCCCTCATGATGGCGCGCGCTGCTGGCCCGGGCCCGCGATGAGAGCGCGGATCATCCTCCTGGTCGTCGCGGTCAGCTCGATGGTGCTGATCTCCTTCCTGGTGCCGCTCGCCCTGGTGCTGCGGTCCTCGGCGGCCGACCGCGCGGTCAGCGCGGCCACGGTCCGGGCCCAGTGGATGGCCCCGCTGGTCGCCACGCTGTCCGGCGCCAGCCTGAGGCTGGCGGTGGACCGGGTCAACGCCGCCGACCGGGACCAGCCGGTGACGGTGTTCCTGCCCGGCGGGGCGGTCCTCGGCCAGCCCGCGTCCCGGTCGGCCGGGGTACGGCTGGCCGCCACCGGGCGCAGCTTCGCCACCCCCTCCCACGGCGGGGTCGAGGTGCTTGTCGCGGTGCAGGGGCTGCCCCAGGGCACCGCGGTGATCCGGGCATTCATCAGCCGCGCCCAGTTGCGGGCGGGCGTGACCCGGGCCTGGCTGATCCTGGGCGGGGTGGGGCTCGGCCTGCTGCTGCTCAGCGTGGCCGTCGCCGACCAGCTGGCCAGGTCCCAGGTGCGCACGCTGCGCGCTCTCGCGCACGCCTCCGACCAGCTGGCCGCCGGGAACCTGGCCACCCGGGCCGCGCTGGCCGGGCCGCCGGAGATGCGGCAGGTCAGCAGGGGTCTCAACCGCCTGGCCGCGCGCATCGGCGAGCTGCTGGCCCATGAACGGGAGACCGCCGCTGACCTCTCGCACCGGCTGCGCACCCCGCTCACCGCCCTGCGGATCGACGCCGAGTCGCTGCACGACGGCACCGAGCGGGCTCAGCTGACCAGCGACGTTGACGGGCTGGAGCGGACCGTCAATGAGATCATCCGGGAAGCACGCCGGCCGGGCGGGACCGTAACCCAGCCGCGCTGCGATGCCAGCGAGGTAATCGCCGAGCGTGCCGCGTTCTGGCGCCCGCTCGCCGATGACCAGGACCGGCAGATGACGGTGGAGATGACCGCCGGTCCCGCCGAGGTCGCGGTCTCCCGGGAAGACCTCGCCGCCTGCGCCGACATCCTGCTGGAGAACGTGTTCGCGCACACCCCGGAAGGCGCGGCCGCCGCGGTCCGGGTCAGCCGCCGGGCGCGCGGCGGGGCCTGGCTGGTGGTGTCCGACGCCGGGCCGGGCTTCGGTGACCCGGACGCGGCCCAGCGGGGCCGGTCCAGCGCCGGGTCCACCGGCCTGGGCCTGGACATTGCCCGCCGCATCGCCGAGGCGTCCGGCGGGTCGCTGACCGTGGGCAAGTCCGCGGCGGGCGGCGGCTGCGTCACCGCGGGCTTCGGGCCGCCGGCCAGCGCGGACGGGCCGGGCCGGCGGCACCGGCGGGGCCGGCCGCGGCTGGCCTGGCGCCGGGTAAGCCCGGAAGCCGGCGGCTGGCCGGAGGAGCCGCCGCCGTGGGCCGCGCTGCGGGACGCTCCCGGCTGGCCCGCCGGAGCGCCGGCCCGCCCGGACCGGTGACCCGCCCAGCCGTGATGGCCATCGCGGTAGGGGCCATCGCGGTAGGGGCCATCGCGGTAGGGGCCATCGCGGTAGGGCCATCGCGGTCATCGCGGGGAGGCATCCGCCCGGCGCGGCGCGGCCGGCTGCGTGCCGGTGACGACCTGGGACGGGCGGCCGCCGCGCAGCAGCGACGCGGCGCCGGCCAGCGCGGCCAGCGCGGCCGCGACCGCGAAGACCACCACCAGGCCCTGGTGGAACGGCCCGGAGATTAGGTCGGGGAAGAACGCCCGGCCGGTGATGACCTGCCGGTTCGCGGCTGGCAGCGCGGTCAGCGCGCCGTACGCGGCCAGCAGGTGCTGCAGCGGGTTGACTCCGAGAACCGCCGCGAACAGCGACGCCACCGGCGGCAGCGAGCCGATATGGACGGCGGCCGCGTGCGGGACGCCGTGCCGGGCCAGGCCACTGGTCAGGGTCCGCGGCAGGGTACTGGCCAGCCCGGCGATCATGAGGGAGAAGACGATGCCGATCGACAGGGCCGTGCCGGAGTTCTGGAACGTGGAGCGCATGCCCGACGCCGCCCCGCGGTGCCGGGCCGGCACGCTGCCCATGATGGAGGAGGAGTTCGGCGCCGCGAACATGCCGCTGCCGATCCCGTTCGCCGCGATGAGCAGGGCGAAGGCCCAGTACGGGAAGTTGACCGGCAGCAGCATCAGGCCGATGAAGCTCCCGCCGAACACGGCCATCCCGGCGGTGGCGATGCCACGCGAGCCGAACCGGTCGGACAGGGTCCCGGAGACGGGCCCGAAGATGAGGAAGCCGGCCGTCAGCGGCAGCAGGAAGATGCCGGCCCACAGCGGGGTCTCGCTGTAGTCGTAGCCGTGCAGCGGCAGCCAGATGCCCTGCAGCCAGATGATGAGCACGAACTGCAGGCCGCCGCGGGCGATGGCCACCACCAGGCCCGCCACGCTGCCGGCCGTGAAGGCCGGATGCGGAACAGGCTGAGCTGGAACATCGGCTCGGCGATCCTGGTCTCGATCACGGTGAACGCCGCGAGCAGCGCCGCGCCGCCGGACAGCAGGCCGAGGACCCCAGGGTTGGCCCAGCCCATGGTGTGGTGCCCGTAGGGCTGGATGCCCACGGTGATGCCGATCAGGACGGCGCCCAGGCCGACCGCGAAGGTGATATTGCCCCACCAGTCGATCTTGCCCGGGTGCCGCTCGCCGTTGTCCCGGAGCTTGCGGTAGGCCCACAGCGTGCCGAACACGCCCACGGGGACGTTGACCCAGAACACCGCCCGCCAGTCGATCGCGGCCAGCAGGCCGCCGGCGACCAGGCCGACGAACTGGCCGGCCAGCCCGGCCACCTGGTTGGTGCCCAGCGCGAAGCCCCGCCGCTCGGGCGGGAACGCGTCGGTCAGGATCGCGGCCGAGTTCGCCATGAGCATGGACCCGCCGATGGCCTGGAGCATCCGCCAGCCGATCAGCCATACCGCGCCGTGGCCGCCCTGCCGTCGAGCGTGGCCATGAACATCGCCGCGGTCGTGTTGGTCAGCGCCACCCACCGGTACCGGTCCCCCGGGTCCCGGGCGCCGCGCCGGGCCATCAGCCGCCCGATCATCGGACCATCATCTACCGCCTCCTGGCCGTCGTCATCAGATGCTTTGCGCCAGCCGCTCAAGCAGCGGCGCGGCCACCCTCAGCTGGGCGAGCTCGGCGGACGTGAAGCCCGCCGAGAGTGCCTGCGCCAGCTGCTCGGTCCGGGCGCTGCGCTTGTCCCGGAGCACCTGCTGGCCGGCCCCGGTGACCGACAGGACGACCCGCCGGCCGTCGTCCGGGTCAGGGCTGCGCGCGACCAGGCCGCGCGCCTCCAGGCCGGCCAGCGTGGCCCCCATCGACTGCGGGCTGATCTGCTCCACCCGGGCGAGCGCGCTGGCCGTGGCCGGGCCGGCCCGGTCCAGCCGGGCCAGGGCCGCGACTTCCGGCAGCGTGAGCTCACCCTCCGGCCGCACCTGGCGCAGTCGCCGCCGGAGCAGCCCGATGCTCATCTGGAGCGCGGCGGCGACCTCGCGCACGTCCGGTTCCTCAGCCATATCATCAGCCTAAACTGATAAGGCTGACCTTAGTAAATTGATCCGGCCCGCTGCGCGGCCGGCCGTTACGCACGGCTTGGCCCCCGGCGCACGGCTTAGCCGGCCGGTGCGCACGGCTTAGCCCGGCGCACGGCTTAGCCCGGCGCACGGCCATCGGGATAGGGCATCCGTCCGATGCGGGGCCGGCCGCCTTACCGCGAATCTCGATGGTGTGCGGCCGGACCGCGGCCGCACGCCAACCCAGGAGGCGGTCATGTATCCAGCAGTCCAGGCGGCAGTCGCGGCGGAACACGTCCGGGACATGCTCGGCCGTGCCGCAAAGGACGGCGCGGCCCGGCGGGCCCGGCACGCCCGCCGGGCCCGCCGGGCCCGTGCGGCCAGCCACGCCACCGACCGCGGGGAAGGCGCCTCAGGGCCAGCCCGCCGGGTTGGGTGAGGACCAGGCGCCCCCTTGGCCCAAGGCGGCCACCCGAGCCCGGAGCATCGGGGCACCCGCCCAGCACATCCATGTCCATCTGGACAGCGCGCCCGCGGAGGACATCGCCGCGATCATCCGCCGGCCGGAGGCACCTGGCCGGCCAGCCATTGAGGAGCACGGCTGAGCGTGCGCCCGGCCAGGACGCTGACCTTCGGAGGCCCGACTCGCGCACGGTGGCCGCCGGCGCCAGCTTGACGAACGGAAGCGGGCACCTGCATGCGTGGTTGACCTCTACGCGCCGAGCGCGAACGTACCTGGGGACTTGATGAGCTGGCCACAGACAATAATAGAACGCATATTCGATGAATTTGCTATCGTGGGCGGATGGCAGCCTACCTTCCGCCCGGCTGGCCCTCCGGGGTACACCCGCCGGGCAGCGCGGACTTCGAAACGTCCGCCGTGGCCTGGATGCTCGACGTGGTGCCGCCCGATTACCGGCTGTACGGCGTCCTGCGGCGGCACCCGGTTGCCCTCGCGACCATGGCCAGGCACCACGTAGCAGCCTGCGTGCAGGGGGCGCGCGAGGGGTACCGCAGTGCCCGCACCGAACTCGGCGGGGTGCTGCCCGCCGCCGGGGTGGATGCGGTGCTGGCGGCCTACGGTACCGAGGGGCGCCGGCTGGTGGACATCGCGCGGGCCGTGGACCTGGTGGGCCGGGCGCTCCGCGGCGAGGTCTTCACGCCGCGGTTGCGCGCCGAGTGAGAGGTGTCAGCCGGTCCCGCCCGTGGGCCGCCGGACGGCCCGGCGCCGTCCGCCTCCCCACCCGCCCCGCCCCGCGGGACGGCATCGCCCCCCGTCGCGCTGCTCGCAGGCGGAGCGCACGACGAGATCTGCGCTGTTAAGTTCCGGCGCCGGATGTTACGTCTGAATGAATCACGGCATGGCCGCCGGCCGGGGGGCGGCCGGTCTCGTCCAGGATCTGGACCTGGTCGCCGACCCGGATGGTACCGGGGGCGTCCGGGATCACGTTCTGGCCGAACACCAGTTGCTGGCCGAAGCGGCGACGGCGGCCGAGCAGGTCGAGCGGCTGCCGGCCGCGCTGCGCGGTCTCCTGGTCGATGGTGGTGACCAGGCAGCGGCCGCAGGGCTTGGCGACCCGGAACGTCGCGGTCCCGATCTGGACGCGGCGCCAGCCGTCCTCGGCCCAGGCCGGCGCCCCGGCCACGACCACGTTAGGCCGGAACCGGTTCATCGGGACCGCCGGGTGGCCCTCCTGCATCAGCCAGCGGCCGAGCGCGTCCAGCGAGCCGGTCGTGGTGAGCAGCAGCGGATAACCGTCGGCAAAGCTCACCCGGTCCTCCGGGGCACCGAACTCGGGGTCCACCCCGCGGCGGGTCGGGTCGTCCAGGTGCACCAGGCGCACCGCCCGGCCGAGAAAGCCGGACAGCCACTCATCAGCGCGGGACCCGGCAGCAGCCGCGCGGACCCGTGATCTCCACACCGTGACCCACAGCATCTCCGCGCCTCGCTGCTGCGCCGGGGCCGGCACGGTCAGCCCCGGGTGTCCGGGAGCGGACAGGGTGAGCGCCCCCGCCGCGAGCGGCCCGGATGCCCCGCCGCCCGCCGTCTGGCCTGGCGCCAGGTAACCGGCGGTGACCAGGGCCAGCGCTGGTTCCGCGCGCTGGGTGATGAACCGCCCGGTGCCGTCCACGACGAGCCAGCGGCGGTCACCGGCCAGCCCCCATGGCTCGACCCGCGAGTCGGGGAGGTCGACGGCCCGCCCTGACTTCAGCGGGTAGACGTGTATCGACGCCAGGTACGGAGACGATCGCAGGCTCATGGCGGGCTCCTCGTCGCGGTGGCCGCGCGGGCGCCGCCTTCCCGGCGGGCCGGCGTGCGTCACCGGATCCACGGCGATCCGGACCCGCCTTCGGCAGACCACGGCGTCGTGAAGCCGTCTCGGCTCCGGTGCGGAACGGGTGCTGCCAGGCTACTCAGGTGGCCGCGCGGAGCACCAGGACCGCCATGCCGTCGGCGGCTGGCCGGCCACCGAAGCACCGGACCTCGTGGTGCACCTTGTCCGCTACCACGTCGGCGGTCAGCCCGGCACAGGCCGACAGCAGCCTGGCCAGGCCGTCATCGTCGTCGAGCAGCCGGTCGCCGTCACGCCGCCTGGTCACCCCGTCGGTGACGGACAGCAGGAGATCACCGGGGCCGAGGACGACCGGCTGGGCGGCGAAACCGAGCCCGTCGATCACCCCGAGCACAGGCTGCGGGACGGCCGCGGCCTGCGGGGGCGCCCCGGCCTGCGGCACCGCCCCGGCCTGCGGCACCGCCGGGGCGGCGGCCGCCGGGTTACCGGGCTCCGCACGGGTCAGCGAGTCCCGCGGTGCGCGCAGCACCAGCGGCAGCGGCTGCCCCGCGCAGGCGAGGAACACCTGGGCCGGCGACCCCGGCCGGATCTCCCCGTGAATCAGCGTCAGGAAGGCCCCGGGGACCCGCTCATCCAGGATGAGCTGGTTCAGCCGGCTGAGCGTGTCCGGGATGTTCCGCCCCTGCCCGCCGAGGATGCGCAGCGTCGTGCGGGCCAGCGAGGCGACCCTCAAGGTGGCCGCCCCGGCGCCGCACACCTCCCCGATGGCGAACCGCCACCGCCCGTCCGCGACGCCGAACACGTCACAGAAGTCACCACCGGCCACCTCGCCCGCGCAGGGCAGGTCGTGCGCCGTGGCCAGCTCGAACCCTGGTACCCGGGGCAGCTCGGCGGGGACCAGGGCCGTCCGCAGCGCCTGCTGCTCCGCCTGCTGCTGATCGGCCAGCCGGCAGTTCTCCAGGGCCAGCGCCACCCGGCCCGCGAGATCCTGGGCCAGGCTGAGCACTTCCCGGGACGGGCGACCGGCGTGCGGCCCGCCGAGGACCAGCAGCCCGAGCTGGCCGGCCCGGCAGGCCAGCGGGAAACACCAGGCCCCCCGGATGGCCAGCTCCGCCGCGCCGGGCGGCGCGCCGGCCGGGGCGGGCTGGCTCAGCAGCCAGCGCCACGGATCGCCGGCCCGGTCCGCCGGCTGCGGGCGCGGCCACGGCACGGTGCCGCAGCCGCGCTCCAGCAGCCAGCCGAGCGCTTCGGCGGCCGCATCGTCCGCGTGCCGGGCCGCCGCGACCCGCAGGTCCCCGTCCGGCCCGGCGATCAGCAGCGCGCACCACTCGGCCAGCCGGGGCACCACGACCTGCCCGGCGGCGGCCACGACCCGGTCGGGATCCAGCGGGCCGGACAGCAGTGCGCTGGCCTCCGCGAGCACCGCGATGCGGGACCGGCGGGCCTGCTCGAGCTCCGCGAGCCGGGACCGTTCCAGGATGGGCGCCATGCTGTCGGCGAGTTGCTGCAGGCGCTGCACGTCACTGTCGCCGAACCGGCCGGGCAGCATGGCCGCGGCCGCGAGCACCCCGGTGACCCGGCCTTCGACCATGAACGGCACGGTGGCGACCGAGGGGGCGCTGCGCAGCAGCACGGCCGGGCTGATCCCGGCGGTGCCGCGCACGGTGAGGTTGCCGTCCTCATCGGCGACCAGCGCGTACCCGGCATCCGCCGCCACGATCACCCGGGCCGAGGCGACGCACTGACGGAGCAGGTCGTCGTAGCCGGGCTCGTCCGCCGTCGGGGGCAGCGCGCGGACCCCCCATGTCCTGGCGGGCGTGACCGGGACCGCGCCCTGCGGCGCATCCGGGCTGGCGCCCGGCTCGGCCGCCCCGGCCTGCTCACCGCCGAGCCCCATCCGGAACCAGACGGCCTTGGTGTGGGCCCCGTAACTCACTCCCCACGCGGAGGCCAAGGCTGATGGGAGTAGCAGCCCGCGCCCACCGGTGCGTTCAGCTGGAATCTGGTCAGGTTTGGCGGGGCCCGGGACCATGCGGGCCGGGTGACCGTCCCGGACCACGACTTCTACGGCACGGCCCTTCAGCTTGCAGGTCACCTGGACATCGGTACCGGCGTGCACGACGGCGTTGGTAACCAGCTCACTGGTGAGCAGCACGGCGTCGTCCACCAGCCCGGTGTGCTGCGCCGGGCCGGGTCCGGGGTGCAGCCAGCATTGCAAGGTCTCGCGCACGAACTTGCGCGCCGCCGCCACGGCCGCCGGCTCAGGCCGGTACGCGGCGCTCGCGACGAGATCGTTGCGTCCCTTCACATGCCCTCTTGGCTATCCAGGGTGTCAGGCCACCGGGACGTGGGCCCGCCGCGTCCGGGCGACACGAAGGGGCGGCCTGCACTATCGAGTTCGGCTCCGCCGGTTGCGGCGTGCCACCATCGTGACAGATGACGGGCCACTTTCCAGGCGATCAGGAACGTTCGCCCAGCATCGGCGAAGGCCGTGACCAGCCATTACCCGCCACATACTCGCGCACCACCCGGGCAGGTACCCCGGCGATCACGCACCGGTCAGGCACCGGGCCGCGGACCACGGAGCCCGCGGCCACCACCACATTACGGCCGATGCTGGCGCCTGGCAGCACAATCACGCCGGCTCCCAGCCAGCTTCCGGCCCCGATGGAGACCGCCGTGTTCTGCGGCCACTGACGGCCAATCGGCATGTCCGGGTCGGCGTAACAGTGGTTCTGGTCGGTGATGTACACGTTCGGGCCGGTGAAAACGTCATCCCCGATCAGCAGGGAGTGGTGGGCCACCAGGTGGCCGCCCCGGCCGATCACGCACCGGCTGCCGATCCGGAGCACCGGCACCGCGCCCAGATCCTGGCCGGGGAGCATGCCCGCGGACAGCGAGACCTGCTCGCCGATCATCGTGCCGGACCCGATCTCGATCCACGCCTCGCCGTACAGTGACCCGGTCGGGAAGGCGATGATCGATCCGGTGCCGAACCCGGCGAAGCCACGGCCGGCCGGTGTCTCCGCGGTGATCGCGCCCGCGTGCTGCGCCGTACGCCACGCCCGGTGCACCACCCGCCAGGCCAGCGCCCGGCCGCCGCGGGCCATACCCCGTCTTTGCGGCATGGAGGACTACGGTACCCGGGCGCTGATCTGCAGCGCCGGGAGCTCCCCGGCCGGGGCGCGCCGCGCGGCGGGCCCGGCCAGCTGGCCGCAGGCACCGTCGATCTGGCTGCCCCGGGTGTCCCGGACGGTGACCGGCACGCCCCGCGCGGCCAGCCGGGCCTCGAACTCTGCCATCGCCGCGGGGCTGGACGCGGTCCACCGCGAGCCAGGGGTCGGGTTCAGCGGGATCAGGTTGACGTGGGCCAGCCGCCCGGCCAGCAGGGCGGCGAGGGCATCAGCCCGCCACGGCTGATCGTTGACGTCCCGGATCAGGGCGTACTCGATGGACACCCGGCGGCCGGTCGCGGCGGCGTAGCCCCAGGCCGCGCCGAGCACCTCGGCCACCTTCCAGCGGCGGTTGACCGGGACGAGCTCGTCCCGCAGCTCATCGTCCGGGGCGTGCAGCGACACGGCCAGCCGGACGGCCAGGCCCTCGGCGGCCAGCCTGCCGATGGCCGGCACCAGCCCGACGGTGGACACGGTCACCCCGCGCTGGGAGATGCCGAGCCCGGCCGGGACGGGGTCGGTGATCCGCCGCACCGCGCGCAGCACGCTGGCGTAGTTGGCCAGCGGCTCGCCCATGCCCATGAACACGATGTTGGAGACCCGGCCCGGGCCGCCCGGGACGGCGCCCTGGGCCACGGCCCGGGCGCCCGCGACCACCTGGGCGACGATCTCCGCCGCGGACAGGTTCCGGGTCAGCCCGGCCTGCCCGGTCGCGCAGAAGGGGCAGGCCATCCCGCAGCCCGCCTGTGACGACACGCACATGGTGATCCGGTCCGGGTAGCGCATCAGCACCGACTCGATGAGCGCGCCGTCGAACGCCCGCCACAGCGTCTTGCGGGTCATCCCCCCATCGCAGGCCAGCTCCCGTTCCGCGGTGAGCAGCCGCGGCAGCAACGCGCCCGCCAGCTCGTCCCGGGACCCGGCCGGCAGGTCGGTCATCTCCGCCGGGTCGTCGGTGAGCCGGCCGAAGTAATGCCGGGACAGCTGATCGGCCCGGAACGCCGGCCCGCCCAGCTCAGCGGCGGCCTCGCGCCGCTCAGCGGGGCCGAGGTCGGCCAGATGCCGGGGCGGCCGGGCGGGGGATCGGTTGGCAGGCACCTGCGCTCCGTTGGCTGGATATGGTGAATCGCTTAACAATATCGCGGGTGCGGCGGCGGTGACCTGCGGCGAATCAGTAGATTTCGTGCATGCCCACGTTGCGCAGAACCGGGAGAGACGGCAGTCCCGCGGCCCGGCCGGGCCAGCCAGAGATCCTGCTGAGCAGCGAGAGCCCGTACGGCAGCAGGCGGCTCGTGGTGGAGTACGACGGCGCCACGAGCACCGCCTACCTGTACGACCAGTCCGCTGTGATCGCGGCGGTCTGGATCGCCAACCATGTGCCGGCCCCGGCCGCCGCCGACCCGGCGCCGGCCGCGGCCGGCCAGGCCCCGGTGATGCCGGCCGGGCACACCAAGCACCCGGCCGGGCTGCCCGTGCTGGACCGCCGGGTGCTGCGCGCGCTGTGGTTCGAGGAGGGCGACGGCGTCGCGGTGATCGAGGGCGGCCGGCTCCTCGCGGTGATCCCCGGCTGGGCGGCCCTGTCCCGGGGAATGCCCGGGTACAGCCGGGAGGTGATCGGCCAGACCCCGTTCGCCTGGGCGCTGGATGACGCCATGGAAGGACTCGGGCCCCGGGCCGACCGGGCCACGGCCTTCTGGCGGTGGCGGGCCGGCGAGGGTGCCTGGGCCGGATTCCAGAAGACCGTCCTCGGGCACCTGCTGCACCGGCTCGGGCCGGGCTCACGGTACTGGGACGTCAGCGGCGGGAAGCAGCCGCTGGCCGGGGTTTCAGAACGGCCGCCAACCCGGGACCGCCCGTTCACCGTGCTGACCACGATCGGGATGAGCTGCCAGCGGATGCCGGTGGTGGAGCAGTACGCCGAGGATCCGACCGCGGCCGCGCGGATCGAGCTGGCGCTGGCCACCACGATGCCCAGCCCGGACGCAGCCCGGATCTTCCTGTGGCTGGCCCACTACCCCTGGCGCGCGGTGACCTGGTTCGGCGCGGGACACACCGTCCGCTGGTATCACGAGCCGTCCACCTTCCCGCTGGGCGGCGGGAACACCGGCGTGCTGCTCCTCGACGACCCGGACCAGCTGCCCGGGCCTGAGGTGCCGGACCTGTCCGGGTTCACCTTCGGCGGTGATCCGGTGCGCTGGCTGTGGGTACTGCCGATCAGCGAGCGGGAACGGCTGATTGCCAAGGATCGCGGGTCACCCAGCCTGATCACGAACCTGGCCGCCCAGCGCCGCAGCTGGGTCGTCAGCCTGTAACGCGTCCGCCCGGCAGGCGCCCCTGGGCCGGGCCGGTCCCCGCCAACCCCGGACCGCGCGGCTCGGCAACCCCGGGACCGCGCGGCGCCGCCCCGGTGGCTGTTCCGCCAGGAGGCCCGGATCACGCGTGCCCTGGCCGGCCGCGCCCGTGGCGGACCTTCGGAGGAAGGCCGGCCCTTCCCCCAAGGGCAACCGGGTCGGGGGCGCCCCGGCGCCCCGGGGAGGGGGAAGGGCCGGCTGGTCAGTGGATGTGCAGGCTGATCCCGAGCAGGGCCAGCCACCAGAAGACGATGGCCAGCAGCGCGGATAGGACGGCTTTGAGCAGGCCGACGGTGATGTAGGCCTTCTCCCAGGCGACCACGATGCCGATGATGATGTAAAGCAGGAAAACGAGGCTGAACCGACGCCTTCTGGACATCGCTCAATGCTCCGGATCTCCCCCGAGTTGTACGTGCGGGTCAGCCCGCCAAGTATCCGGAGAACCGGACACCAAACGTCAGCCAAGGAAGATGAAGAGCAGCAGCCAGACCACGGGCGCGGTAATGAGCAGGGAGTCGAGCCGGTCGAGGATTCCGCCGTGCCCGGGCAGCATCGTGCCCATGTCCTTGATCTGCAGGTCCCGCTTGATCATGGACTCGGCCAGGTCGCCGACGGTCGCCGCGACGACGGCGCCGG
Organism: uncultured Actinomycetes bacterium; assembly: GCA_963829725.1. GTDB lineage: Bacteria > Actinomycetota > Actinomycetes > Streptosporangiales > Streptosporangiaceae > RYN-230. The sequence goes on from CAWHJW010000017.1 coordinate 137,031, forward strand.
CTCCGACGAGGACCCCCTGGTAGAAGGCCCCGTGCAGCAGGGTGGTCATGGTGATCGCGCCGGCTGCGAGGCAGGCGAGCACCGAGCCGCCGAACCCCTCCCAGGTCTTCTTCGGGCTGATCCGTGGCACCATCGGGTGCCGCCCGATCAGGCTGCCGGCCAGGTAACCGCCGACGTCGCTGCACACGGCCAGGATGAGGAACACGACAGTGCGCCGCGAGCCGTCCGCCGGGGCCAGCATCAGCCCCACGAACGCCGCTGGCAGCATCAGGTAGAGCAGCGTGAAGAAGGCGGCCGTGGTGTCCCGCAGGTACCCGTCGCTGCCGCCGGCCAGCCGCCAGCTCATCGCCACGATGGCCGTCATCGCCAGCGCGGCCACCAGCGGGCGCTCACCGCGCAGGTAGGCCAGCGTGAGCATGACCGCGCCCCCGGCCATGAGCGGGATCAGCGGCAGGCGGATGCCGCGCCCGCCCAGCGCCCGGCCGAGTTCCAGCAGCGCCAGCATAACGACGGCGCCCATGTAGATGAGGAAGGTGAATTTCACCGTGAACAGGGTGAGCAGCGCGAGGCCGCCGAGCAGCACGCCGACCGCGATGGCCGCGGGAAGGTTGCGGCCCGCCCTGCTTCCCGTCGGTGGCGGCCCGGCGGGTGGCGGCTCCGCGGGCGGCGGCCCGGCGGGCGGCGGCCCGCGGGCGGTGCCCGGCGGGCGGTGCCCGGCGGGGCGGCGTGCCTCCGCGGGCGGTGCCTCCGCGGGCGGTGGCCCGGGAGGCGGCGGCCCGGCGGCAGGTGCTCCAGCGTCCGCGGGTAGCCGCCGTGTCCGCGGCGGGCTGGCCCCGGGCGGGGTGCTCCGGCCGCGATCACCTAGCTCGTCGGGAACCAAGCTCAGACCTCGAGGAGCTCGGCTTCCTTGTGCCGCAGCAGTTCGTCCACCTGCCCCACATAGGTGTGCGTGAGCTCGTCGAGCTCGCGCTCCGCCCGGTGCACCTCGTCCTCACCGGCCTCGCTCGCCTTGACCATCTTGTCCAGCGAGTCCTTGGCGTGCCGCCGGATGTTGCGGATCGAGACCCGGCTGTCCTCGGCCTTGTGCCGGGCGACCTTGATGTAGTCCTTGCGCCGTTCCTCGGACAGCTCGGGAAAGACCACCCGGATAATGGCGCCGTCGTTGGACGGGTTCACCCCGAGGTCACTGTTCCGGATGGCCTTCTCGATCGCGCCGAGCGAGGACTTGTCGAACGGCTGGATGATCACCATCCGGGGCTCAGGAATGTGGAACGAAGCCAGCTGATTCACCGGGGTCTGAGTGCCGTAGTACTCAACGGTGATCTTCGCGAACATGGTCGGATGCGCGCGGCCGGTGCGGATCGCGGCCATGTCTTCCCTGGCGACCGCGACGGCCTTCTCCATCTTTTCCTCGGCTTCGAGGAGAGTGTCGTCTATCATTGCGGCTCCTGATCGCCTCGTGCCGGCCCGCTCTCGCGCGGCCGGTCAGTAGTCCCCGGACCGGCAGATCAGCGTGCCGATCTTCTCACCGCGCACCGCGCGCGCGATATTGCCCTCCTCCATCAGGTCGAAGACCACGATGGGCAGGCCGTTGTCCATGCACAAGCTGACGGCGGTGGCATCCATGAATTTCAGCTCCCGGCGCAGCACCTCGCCGTAGTCGATCTGGCTGAAGCGCTCCGCGCCCGGGCTGTGCCGCGGGTCCGCGGTGTAGACCCCATCCACCTGCGTGCCCTTGAGCACCGCCTCGGCGCCGATCTCCAGGGCGCGCTGCGCGGCACACGTGTCGGTGGAGAAGAACGGGGCGCCGAGGCCCGCACCGAAGATCACCACACGGCCCTTCTCCAGGTGCCGGATGGCCTTCCGCGGGATATACGGCTCCGCGACCTGGCCCATGGTGATCGCGGTCTGCACCCTGGTCTCGACGCCCAGTTTCTCCAGCACGTCCTGCAGGGCCAGGCAGTTGATAACGGTGCCCAGCATGCCCATGTAGTCCGCGCGGGCCCGGTCGATGCCCCGCTCGGCCAGCTGCCGGCCGCGGAACATGTTGCCGCCGCCGACCACGGCGGCGAGTTCCACGCCGTCCGCTACGACGGCCGCCATCTCCTTGGCCAGGTGGAACACGACGTCAGGCGAGATGCCCAGCGGCTCGTCCCCGGAGAAGGCCTCGCCGGACAGCTTCACCACGACCCGGTTCCACCGGCGGTGGGCCTTGCCCTCCTGCGGCTCGGGATAGGTGTCCTCCGCCCCAGCGGGGGAGCCCCCGTGCACGGTGACACCCGCATCCCACGTGGTGCCACCGTTCACAGTGCCTTCTCCTCCGCTCGGCGTCACAGGTTCCTGCTCGTCATCCGGCCTGGCCGACCTGGAACCGGGCGAACGCGCGCACGGTGACGCCCTGGTCGCCAAGGATCTGCTTGATCGTCTTCTTCGGGTCCCGGACGAACGGCTGCTCCGTCAGCACGATGTCCTTGAAGAAGGCGTTCAGCCTGCCCTCGACAATCTTCCCGATGGCCTGCTCGGGCTTGCCCTCGTCCCGGGTGATCTGCTCCATGATCGCCCGTTCCTTCTCGACCACGTCGGAGGGCACCTGATCCCGCGTCACGTACTGCGGGCGCATGGCCGCCACCTGGTGGGCGACGTCCTTGCCCGCCTCCGCGGACTCCTTGTCCAGCTGGACCAGCACACCCACCGTCGGCGGCAGCTGCGGGTCGGACTTGTGCAGGTAGGTGGCGATGTAGCCACCCTCCAGCAGCGTGTACCGGCCCAGTTCCAGCTTCTCCTTGAGCGCGGCGCTGGCCTCATCGATGTGCTGCTGCACCGTGGTGCCTGGCCGGATCTCCAGGCCCAGCAGGGCGAGCCGGTCGGCCGGCCGCTGCGCCAGGGCCGTGCTGGCGATCTGCGCCGCCACGGCCTGGAACACGTCGGTCTTGGCAACGAAGTCAGTCTCGCAGTTCAGCTCGACCAGCACCCCGGCCTGGGTACCGTCCAGTTCGGCAGTGACCAGGCCGTTCGCGGCGGTCCGGCCCGCCCGCTTGCCGACATCCTTGGCACCCTTGAGACGGAGGATCTCCACCGCGGCGTCGAAGTCGCCGTCGGCCTCCTCCAGTGCCCTCTTGCAGTCGAGCATGCCCGCGGCCGTCTGCTCACGCAGCCGCTTCACGTCCGCGGCGGTGAAGTTCGCCATGTCCTCATCTATCTTTCGGTGTGTCTTCGTGGTTGGGCTGTGCCGTGCCGGGACCCGGCAGGCCGGCCGGAACCGGGCGTCAGGCCCCGTCGGCCTGGCTGGCAGGCGCGTCCGCCGGGCCCGCGGCGACACCCGCCGTCTCCGGCTGGCTGTCCTCGGGGCTGGTCTCGGCGCTGGCCTCGGCCGATCCGTTCACCTCATCGCTGGCCGGGGCCTGCGCGGCGCCCTCGTCGGCCGCCTTGCCCTCCAGGACCGCCAGCTCCCACTCGGCGAGCGGCTCCTCAGCGCCGATACCGGCCGGGGCGGCAGGCTTGGCCTCGCCCTCGGCGGCACCGGCCCGGGCGATCAGGCCGTCCGCGACCGCGTCGGCAATCACCCGGGTGAGCAGCGAAACGCTGCGGATCGCGTCGTCATTCCCGGGGATCGGGTAGGTCACCTCGTCCGGATCGCAGTTCGTATCGAGGATGGCGATTACCGGGATGCCCAGCTTGCGCGCCTCGCTGACGGCGATGTGCTCCTTCTTGGTGTCCACCACCCAGATCGCGCTGGGCACCCGGGCCATGTCCCGGATCCCGCCCAGCGACCGCTCCAGCTTGTCCTTCTCCCGGCGCAGCTGGAGCAGTTCCTTCTTGGTCATGCCGGAGCCAGCCACGTCGTCGAAGTCGATCTCCTCGAGTTCCTTGAGCCGCTGCAGCCGCTTGAACACGGTGGAGAAGTTGGTCAGCATGCCACCCAGCCAGCGCTGGTTGACGTACGGCATGCCTACCCGGCGGGCCTGCTCGGCGACCGCCTCCTGGGCCTGCTTCTTGGTGCCCACGTAGAGGATGGACCCGCCGTGCGCGACGGTCTCCTTGATGAACTCGTAGGCGGTGTCGATGAAGTCGAGTGACTGCTGCAGGTCGATGATGTAGATGCCGTTGCGCTCGGCCAGGATGAATCGCTTCATCTTGGGGTTCCAGCGCCTGGTCTGGTGCCCGAAGTGCACGCCGCTCTCGAGGAGCTGCCGCATGGTGACGACCGGAGCCATGCCCGCGGTCCCCTTCCTGATCACGCGCCGCGCCTGATCGCGCCGACGCTCTCGGTTGATGCCTGGCGCCCGGGCGCACCCCGCCGCGGCCGGGGAAGGCCGCGGACCGGTGGGCTGCGTCCCGCCGGGCACTCGCTCAAGCACCCTGACGGCTAGCGGACGCGCGAATTTAGCCGACATCGCCCGCGCCTGCGCGCTGGCTCTGCGGCCTGTACGAAAGTCTACCTGCAACCCTCAAGCGCGCGGATGCGCCTGCCGGAAGGCGGCCTGCAGCCGCTCCACGGACACATGGGTGTAGATCTGCGTGCTGGACAGCGAGGCGTGGCCCAGGATCTCCTGCACGCTGCGCAGGTCGGCGCCGCCTTCGAGCAGGTGGGTGGCGGCGGCGTGGCGCAGGCCGTGCGGGCCGCTGTCCGGGATCCCGGGGACCGCGCCCAGCTGGGCATGCACCACCCGGCGCGCAGTGCGCGGGTCCAGCCGCCGCCCCCGGGCGCCGAGGAACAGCGCGTGACCGCTGCCCGCGGCCAGCAGGACGGGGCGGCCGTCCCGGATCCACCGCTGCACCGCCCGCTCCGCGGGCAGCCCCACCGGCACGACACGTTCCTTGCCGCCTTTGCCCATCACCCTGATGGTCCGCCGCTCGCGGTCCAGGTCACCCAGGTCAAGCCCGCACAGCTCGCTGACCCGGATACCGGACGCGTAGAGCAGCTCCATGATGGCCAGATCCCGCACCATAACGGCCCGTCCCCGAGGATCAGGGCCGTCTGCTGCCGCCGCGGACGTCATGGCGGGGTCCCCGGCCGCTGCTCTCCCTTCTCCGGCGGGCAGCCTGGCGCGGTCCTCCGCGGCGGCCAGGACCGCGGCCATCTGGTCGGCCCGGGCGACCTCGGGCAGCCGGCGGCGGACCCGCGGGGTGCCGAGCAGCGGGCCAGGGTCGCTGGCCAGCCAGCCACGGCTGTGCGCATAGGCGGTGAAGGTGCGGGCCGCGGCCGCCCGCCGCGCCAGCGTGGCGCGGGCCAGCCCGGCGTGGTGCTGAGCCGCCAGCCAGCCCCGCAAGATGCCGATGTCGAGGCCGCCGGGGCTGGTCATCCCGGCCTGGGCGGCGTGTTCCAGCAGCGCCTGGACGTCGCCCGTATAGGCCCGGACCGTGTGCTCGGACGTCCCCCGCTCGGCGGCGAGGTGCCGCCGGAAAGCATCCAGGGCCTGGCCGAGTCGTTCCGGCAGGGGCTCCTCCGCGCTACTCGCCGCCGGCTCCGCGGCGTCCGCCGGAGATCGCCGTCCCGCGGTACTCGCCGCGGGCCGGGCCGTGGCCGGCCGCCTCGTGCCGGGCCGTTTCGTCCGGGCCATCCCGGCCGTTCCGGGCCCGGCCCTCCCGGCCCGTGGCGCCCGGGATGCGTCAGCCATGCCCCCCAGTGTGCGGCACCGGGCGGCCCTCACTCCACCGTGACACTCTTGGCCAGGTTGCGCGGCTTGTCCACGTCGTTGCCGAGCGCGACGGCGCAGTGGTAGGCGAGCATCTGCAGCGGAACCGACAGCAGGATGGGGTCCAGTTCCGGCTCGTTCTTGGGCACCTGGAGCTGGTAGTCGGCGAGCCGGGCATCGAGCACGCTGTGCCCGACCGCGAGCACCGGGCCGCGCCGGGCGCGGATCTCACCGAGCGTGGAGACGTTCTTGTCCAGCAGGTCGTCGTCCGGCACGATAGCGACCGTTGGCAGCTCCGGGTTGACCAGGGCGAGCGGCCCGTGCTTGAGCTCGCTGGCCGGGTAGGCCTCGGCGTGCAGGTAGGACACTTCCTTGAGTTTCTGCGCGCCCTCCCGGGCTACCGGCCAGCCGCGGACCCGCCCGATGAAGAACATGCCCCGGCTGCCGGCCAGCTCGGCGGCGATGCCGGCTACCCGCTCCTCCCCGGCCAGCACCTCGTCCATCTGGGCCGGGAGCGCGCGCAGGCCGGCCATGATGCGCTTGCCGTCAGCCGGGGACAGGTCGTGGATGCGGCCCAGGTGCAGTGCCAGCAGGGCGAAGGCGACGGCGGTCGCGGTGAAGGTCTTGGTCGAGGTGACCGAGACCTCCGGCCCGGCGTGCAGGTACAGGCCACCGCCGCACTCGCGGGCGATGGCGCTGCCCACCGAGTTGACCACGCCCAGCACCTGGCCGCCCTTGCGCTTGAGTTCCTGCACCGCGGCCAGCGTGTCGTAAGTCTCGCCCGACTGGCTGACGCCGATGTAGAGGGTGTCCCGCTCGATCACCGGGTTGCGGTACCGGAACTCGGAGGCGGGCTCCGCGTCCGCGGGGATGCGCGCCAGGTCCTCGATGAGCTGCGCGCCCACCTCGCCCGCATAGTAGGCGGAGCCACAGCCGAGGACCTTGACCCGGCGGATCTCCCGCAATTGGCGGGCGTCCATGTTCAGCCCGCCGAGATGGGCGGTGTGGAAGCGCTCGTCGAGCCGCCCGCGCAGCGCGCGCTGCACCGCCCGCGGCTGCTCATGGATCTCCTTGAGCATGAAGTGGGCGTAACCGTCGGCGTCGTAGGAAGCGACGTCCGTGTCGATGGTGGAGGGTTCCTTGGTGGTCCTCCGCGCATCCAGGGTGGCGGTGCGGAAGCCGTCCGCCCGGACCGTGGCCACTTCGCCGTCGTCCAGGTGCACCACCTGGCGGGTGTACCGGACCAGCGCGGCGACGTCCGAGGCGACGAACATCTCCTTGTCGCCGATGCCGAGCACGACCGGGCTGCCGTTGCGCGCCGCGACCACCCGGTCCGGATGACGGGCGTCCAGCACCACGATGCCGTAAGTGCCGACCACCGAGGTCAGCGCCTGCCGGACCGCCTCTTCCAGTTCGGCCGCCGGGTTGGCCGCGATGAGGTGAGCCAGGACCTCACTGTCGGTCTCGGAGGCGAACACGGCACCGTCCGCGATGAGCTTCGCGCGCAGCTCATCGGCGTTCTCGATGATGCCGTTGTGCACCACGGCCACCGGCCCCGAGACATGCGGGTGGGCGTTGATGTCGCTGGGCTCACCGTGAGTCGCCCAGCGGGTGTGCCCGATGCCCGGGCTGCCCTTGAACCGCGCCGGAAGCGAGGCGGCGAGGTCGGCCACCCGGCCCTGGGCCTTGTGTACCCGGATCTCCCCGCTGCGGCCCAGCACGGCCACGCCGGCCGAGTCGTATCCGCGGTACTCCAGCCGGGCCAGCCCTTCCAGCAGGATCGGGACGCAGTCGCGTCCCCCGATGTGCGCGACGATTCCGCACATGCCATGCCCCCGTCAGCCGTAGATGATCCGGCGCAGCTGGCGCAGCGAGTACTGGGGCGGTGCCACCAGCCGGTGCTGCAACTCGGCCGCGATCTGATCGAACACCTGGTCGTTAGCCAGTCCCCGCGCCCTGAGCTCGGTGTGGCGCCGGCGGATGAACACCTCTGCTGGCTCGGAGAAGTATCCGACCACCTCGGCGATCAACCGTTCCGCCTCTCCAGGGCTCAGCGCACTGGTGCGGATCAGGTGAGCGTTCAGGTCCTCGAAAGGCCGTTCCGCGCCGGGCACAACACCAGCATGCTGCTTCACGGCGCCCAATGCAAAATCCTTGCCCGATTCCGGGCAAGGATGTGGGGTTTCTCTCCGAGATTGTGGCGATAGCGGATGGTCTGAGGTAGATCGCCTTCAGCCCGGGGCATCATGCTCACCCCCCGGGGCGGCGCAGCCGCCAGCCGCGCTCGCACCGCTCGACGAATCCGCCGGCCGCGAGTTCGCCCAGCCCGCACAGCACCGTATCCAGGTCCACACCGGCCGACGCCGCGATCCGGGCCGGCCCCCAGCCGCCACGGGCCGGGATCGCCTCCAAGATGTCCCTGGACACCGGGGCCAGTGCGTCCCGGGGTAGCACCGTGCCGCCAGCCGACCCAAGCACGTCGTCGGGGCCGAAGGAGAGCGCCGCAACTACGTCCGCGGCCCCGGTCACGCATTCGGCACCCCACTCCCTCATGATGAAGTGGCAGCCCGCGGAGGCCAGCGAGGTCACCGGCCCGGGTACGGCCATGAGGGGACGGCCCAGGTCGCGGGCGTGCCGCGCGGTGTTCAGCGCGCCACTGCGCAGTGCCGCCTCGGCCACGACTGTGCCCCGGCTGAGCGCGGCGATGACCCGGTTACGGACCAGGAACCCCGGCCTGGTAGGGGTCCGGCCCGGCGGCCACTCGCTCACCAGCAGGCCGTCGGCGGCGATGTCCTCGAACAGATCGTGGTGCCCGCGCGGGTACGGCTCGTCCACCCCGGAGGGCAGCACGGCGATCGTGGTGCCGCCGGCGGCGAGCGCGCCCCGGTGCGCACGGCCATCGATGCCGAGCGCACCGCCGGACACCACGCACCAGCCGCGCTCGGCCAGGCCCGCCGCCAGCGCCACGGCGACATGCTCCCCGTAAGGGGTAGCAGCCCGGGTTCCCACCACGGACACCGAGCGCAGGCAGGAGAACCGCAGATCGGCGGTGCCGCGAACCCAGAGAGCCCACGGCTGGGCATCTCCCAGCACGTCCAGCTGGCCTGGCCATCCGGGATCGCCCGGGCACAGCAGCCGGATCCCGGCCCGCTGCCAGCTGAGCAGGCCGCCCTCGGCAGGCACAGCGCCCAGCCGGGCCGACCAGCGGCGCAGGGCACGATCCAGGCCTGGGATGCCGTTCCCGGCGCGGCACAGGCGGGCCAGGGCCTCTGCTGCCCGGCCCGGGACCGTCCGGCCCGCAACCGCCCCGCCCAGGACTCCCCGGCCTGGGACGAGGGCGTCCGCAGCCCAGCCCGCCAGGCCCGGGGACGGACCCGCCGGGCCGCTGGCCAGGGAGCTGGGACCAGGGCTGGCCGCCAGCCCCGGCGCCACCGCGGTGAGCGCGGCCACGATCGTGCCCGGCGAGCAGCGCCGCAGCAGTGCGCCTAGCTGGGCATCGCCGGGCTCGGCGACCCAGGTCAGCACGGCCCGGGCCAGCCGGTCCTGATCCGGGGCCGGGCCGGTGGGACCCGGCCCCGGGCCGGTGGGACCCGGCCCCAGGCCGGCACGGCGCCGCTCCGGGCGGGCCTGCTCCGGGCGGGCCTGGTCATAGCATCCGCTCATCCGGGCACCCCCAGCCATAGCCCCAGCGCGTAACTGGTCTGGTCAGCGGTCGGCCGGGGCACCTCTGCCAGGTCGGCCAGGGTCCAAGCGACCCGGAGCACGCGGTGCACCCCGCGGGCGCTGATCTGGCCCAGGTCCATCGCCCGCTCCACCGGGGTGAGCGCGCCCGGGGCCGGTGGGTAACAGTGGCGCAGTTCGCTGGCGGGGATCTCGGCATTGAGCCGCCACGGGGTGTCCCTGAGCCGGGTCGCTGCGCGCTGCCGGGCGGCCGCGACCCGGGCCGCCACCGTCGCACTGGGCTCGGCGAAAGCCCGGTCGCTGAGCAGCTCGCTGCGGCTGACAGGCAGGAACTCCACCTTCACGTCAACCCGGTCGAGCAGCGGGCCGGACAGCCTGGCCAGGTAACGGCGGCGGACCCCGGGCGTGCACTCACATGCGGCCCGGCGGCCGGGGCCCTTCGCGCACGGGCACGGATTGGCCGCCAGGATCAAGGTGAAGCGGGCCGGGAACCGCGCCGTCACCCCGGCCCGCGCCACCACTACCTCGCCGGCCTCCAGTGGCTGGCGGAGGGCGTCCAGCACGTCCCGGCCGAATTCGGGTGCCTCATCCAGGAACAGGCAGCCACGGTGGGCCAGGGACGCCGCGCCGGGGCGGATGACCCCGCTGCCCCCGCCGACGATCGCCGCCTTGCTCGCGGTGTGGTGGGGCGCACAGAACGGCGGCGCGGTCAGCAGCGGGCTCCGGTCGGGCAGCACTCCGGCCACCGAATGGATGGCCGTGACCTCCAGCGCCGCCGCGGCGTCCAGGCGGGGCAGGACGGACGGGATGCGTTCGGCCAGCATGGTCTTGCCGGCCCCTGGCGGCCCGAGCAGGCAGAGGTGGTGGCCGCCGGCCGCGCAGATCTCGGCGGCCCGGCGGGCCGCTGGCTGGCCAAGCACGTCTGCCAGGTCGGGGGCGCGGCCCGGCGGCGCCGGCGCCTGCTGGGCCGGGGGCGCCGGGACGGCGCCCCCGTCGATCAATTCCACCTGGTCCGCCGGGCGGCCGGGCGGCCCGCCGCGCAGCCAGCCGAGCAGGCCGCGTAACGTCGCCGCGCTGGCCACCCGGACGCCGGGTACCAGGGCCGCCTCAGCCGCGTTGGCCTCGGGCACCGCGACCCGGCGGAATCCCCGGCCGGCGGCTGCGGCCACCGCGGGCAGCACACCCCGGACGGGGCGGAGCTGGCCGTCGAGGCCCAGCTCGCCGAGGAACGCGACCCCGTCGATGGACGCCGCGGGCACTACGCCGGCGGCGCTCAGGATGGCCACCGCGATGCCGGCATCGAAGCCGCTGCCACGCTTAGGCAGGCTGGCCGGGGACAGGCCGACAGTGATCCGCCGCTGCGGCCACTGCTCCCGGCTGTTGATGACCGCCGCCCGAATGCGGTCCCTGGCCTCACGCAGCGCCGTGTCCGGCAGGCCGACGAGCAGTAGCCCGGGCAGGCCGTTCTGAATATCGGCTTCGACCTCCACCGGATGGCCCTCCACGCCGACCAGGGCGATCGAGTGGGTCCGGGCGACCGGCATTCACGCCACCCCCCGCACATGCTCGATGGTCATCGAGCCGGACCGGTCAGCCAGCAGCCCGATCACGTCCACGCGCACCTCGTCGAAGAGCACGCCGTGGGCAACCACCCAGGCGATGGCCAGCCTCCGCAACCGCATCTGCTTGGCCCGGCTGACAGCTTCCAGCGGGCTGCCGTACCAGGTCCCGGATCTGGTCTTGACCTCGCAGGCGACGAGAGTGCGGCGCTCCGCGGCCACGATGTCCAGCTCGCCCGTGGCACACCGCCAGTTCCGGTCTAAGATCCGCATCCCGGCCTGCTGCAGGTACTCCGCGGCGACCTGCTCACCCCGCCGCCCCAGCACATCTTTGTCGCGCACGCGGCATCACCTCCGGTGCTGACGCTGCCGGGTCCGGGGACGCTGCGGGAGTGGCATCTGCCCGGCTGTGGACAACGCGGCCCAGAACGCGGGTTCTGTGGATAAAGGGGCGGCTTTGTCGCTGCTGTGTGCTTCAATCCACGCGGGGCTTCCTGGGCCGGGGACGGCCGCAGGGCTGGCGTGATCGGACGGGCTGCCTGCTATCCGGGCTACTTGGTGTCCGGGACTTCGAGCTCGGTGCGGGCGAGCTCCTCCACGTTGACGTCCTTGAAGGTGACCACCCGGACGTTCTTCACGAACCGGGCCGGACGGTACATGTCCCAGACCCAGGCGTCCTGCATCGTGACCTCGAAGTACACCTCACCGTTCTCAGCCGTGCGCACGTTCAGTTCCACCTGGTTGGTCAGGTAGAACCGGCGCTCGGTCTCTACGACGTGGGTGAACAGGCCCACTACGTCCCGGTACTCGCGGTAGAGCTGCAGCTCCATCTCGGTCTCATACTTCTCGAGATCCTCTGCGCTCATCTGCTCCCCTCCGATCAGCCTGCGTCGGGAGGTCCGGGCCGGATGGCATCAACCATAGGTCAATTCTCCTCCGAGCAATTCCCCGGTCCCCATCTCGTCGACAACCATCCCGGGCGCCACCTCAGTCCGTCCGGGCTCCGGCACCCAGCCGCCCGGCGGCTCGGCGGTCACCCGCGCGAGTCCCATGACGTTGGCAAAGGAGGCACGGTGCTCCGGGCATGGCCCGTGCTCGGCGAGCGCCCGCATGTGCCGCCGGGTCGAGTAGCCCTTGTGCTGCTCGAAGCCGTACGCAGGGTAGTGTCCCGCCAGGCCGGTCATGATGCGGTCCCTGGTGACCTTCGCGACGATCGATGCCGCGGCCACACAGGCCGCCACCTCGTCGCCCTTCCACATGGCCAGGGCGGGCACGCCCAGGCCGCGCACCGGGAAACCGTCGGTCAGCACATATCCGGGGGTAGCGGACAGGCCGGCCAGCGCGCGCCGCATCCCGGCGATGTTGCAGACGTGCAGCCCGCAGGCGTCGATCTCGGCCGCCGGGATGATCACCCGGTGCCAGGCGAGCGCGACCCGCTTCACATCCTCGTAGGCCGCCTCCCGGTCGGCCGGCGTGAGCGCCTTGGAGTCGGCGATCCCGCCCAGCCGGGACAGCTTGGCCGGGTCCAGCATCACCGCGGCCACTACCAGCGGGCCAGCGCAGGCACCACGGCCGGCCTCATCGATCCCGGCGACCGGGGAGAGCCCGGCCCGGGCCAGGACGCGTTCGTATCCCGTCAGTCCTGCCGCACGCCGGGGGGTATAGCCGGGGTGCCGCCACCATGGCACCGGCACGCGCTCACCTGCGTCCCGGCCAGCGCCCGGCCACGCGGCGCAGCCGGCGGCCGGCGAGCGGGCCCAGTCGCCGCCGGGCCCGGCGCTCAAGCCAGGTCAGCGGAAGCGCGGCGGCCGCCGCTACCACGGCGGGCGCCGCCGGGGCACCGAGTGCGTGGCTGGAGGCGTTCACCGCGGTGAACGTCGCCGGGATCGGCAGCACCCGGAACCGGCTGGGCGGCCACAGGATCAGGAACGCCCGGCCGACCACCTGGCTCTCCGGGATCGTTCCGCCGCCGGGGTCACCTTCGTGCCCCCGCGAGTCGTAGGAAACGTTGCGGTGATCTCCCATCACCCACAGCCGGCCGGGAGGAACGGTGATGCTGAACCGGGTGACCGACGGGATGTTGCCCGGGTACAGATAGGACTTCTCGCTCAGCGGGACCCCGTTGACGGTGACCCGGCCTTCCGCGTCGCAGCACGCGACATGATCACCGGGCAAGCCGACCACGCGCTTGATGTAGTCGTGCACCCCGGGCGAGATGCCAAACAGCCCCACTACCGCGTGACCGAACTGGCTGGCCAGGCGGACCACCGGGTCGCTGGACGGGGGCGGGCTCGGCGGGTCCCAGGACCCTTCGCCGTTGAACACCACGATGTCCCCGCGGTCGATGGAGCGGAAGTGGTAGATGAGCTTGTTGACGAGGACCTTGTCCCCAATGTCGAGCGTGTTCTCCATCGAGGAGGACGGGATGTAGAACGCCTGCACCACGTAGGTCTTGATGACCAGCATGATGACCAGGGCGAGCGCGAACAGCGAGATGAGCTCAACCCACCAGTTGAGCCGCCGCCTGGTGCGGCCCTGGCGGGCGCGGCTGCCCCCGGCGCCCTGGGCGCCGACTGCGCGGTGGGCGCCCCCGTCCGCGCTGCGGGCAGGCCCGGCCGGGCCGCCACCGGCGCCTGCCGGTAGCGTTCCGGCTCCGTCGGCGGGCGAGCGCGCCGGGGGCGTCATCGTGCCCGTGCCGCCCGGCATCTCCCCGTCCGCGCTGACCACGCCATCGCCGTCGCTGCCTGGACGGCCGGGGCCGCCAGAGCCGGTCACCGCCGGATCACCCATACTCCGGTCATCGTTCATTGGGTCCGAGCCTAACGCCGGGCGGGTGCAGGGCGCGCCCGCAGCCGGCGGCGCGTCCCGCCGGGAAGCCGCATCCCGTTGAGCTCTGCCGCCATCGGAAGGGGGGACCACGAAAGAGGCCACCAGCCCCCTCGTGGGCGGGCAAAGGGCGGCCAGGACAGCATGGCCGCGGCGGGCGGCCGCGGCGGGCAAGGTGCTCGTCGCGGGCTGCTGCGGCGGGATGCGGAGCCCAGGTGAGCGGCGATAACTTCACCAGGACCGGGGAGCGCCGCAGTTTCGCCGGGCCGCCGGGAACGCACCCGGCTGCAGCCAGCGTGTCGATCGTCTCCCGGCCCGGGCGCCGCCCGTCGGCGGCCCCGCGGGCGCAGGTAGCCAGGGAGATGCCGCCAGGCCCGGGCTGGCGCACGGGCCCCGGAGCACCGGGCACCGGAGGGCGGCCTGCTAGCGGACCGGCTCGCGGCGCTCCCGGATACGCGCGGCCTTCCCGCGCAGGGAGCGGAGGTAGTACAGCTTGGCGCGGCGGACCCGCCCCCGAGTGACCACCTCGATCTTGTCCAGCGAGGGGCTGTGCACCGGAAACGTGCGCTCCACCCCCACGCCGTAGCTGATCTTGCGCACCGTGAAGGTCTCCCGGGCGCCGCCGCCCTGGCGCCGGATCACGACGCCCTGGAAGACCTGGATCCGGGACCGGGTGCCTTCCTTGACCCGCACATGGACCTTCAACGTGTCCCCTGGGCGGAAGTCCGGGATGTCAGAGCGGACCTGCGCCTGCTCCAGCTCGGCGATCACGGTGTGCATGGCTGTGGTCCCTCAGTTGTCCGCTCGCGCGCACAGGCCAGCGAACGCGTAGCGTCGGTCGGTGTACTCCGGGTATCCCGGGCTACGTGGGCACCAGGATGCGCACCCGCGGGGTTGGCCTACGTGGGTGGCGGACTCCAGTGTGCCACATCCTCCGGGTTGACCGGAAAACCAGCGTCCAGGAGCACCTCCCGGTCCCGCGCGCCGAGACCACCCCCGGCCCCCGCGAGCAGCCGCGTCACCAGGTCCGGCCGGACCGTGGCGGTCCGGCGCAGTGCCTCGTCCCGCCGCCACCGGGCGATCGCCGCGTGGTCCCCGGACAGCAGCACAGCCGGGACCTCCTGGCCCCGCCAGGTGCGCGGCCGCGTGTAGGACGGCCCCTCGAGCAGGCCGGCCATGGGGCCTCCGCCGCCGCCGAAGGAGTCATCCGCCGCAGATCCCGCGTTGCCCAGCACGCCCGGCAGCAGGCGGCCGATCGCGTCGATCATGATCAGCGCCGCCGGCTCCCCGCCGGACAGCACGTAGTCACCGATGGACACCTCGGCCACCGGCATGCGCTCCCGCGCCTCCGCCGCGACCCGCGCGTCGATCCCCTCATACCGGCCGCACGCGAACACCAGCCATCCGCCCTGGGACAGCTCCGCTGCCATCGCCTGGGTGAACGGGCGGCCCGCCGGGGTGGGCACGACGAGTTGCGGCGGGCCGGGCCCGGCCGCGGTCACCGCGTCCAGCGCCTCGCCCCACGGGACCGGGGACATCACCATCCCCGGGCCGCCGCCGAACGGCGCGTCATCCACCGTGCGGTGCAGGTCGTGCGCCCAGGACCGCAGGTCGTGCACCTGCAGGTCGATGGCACCACGCGCGGCCGCCCTGCCCAGCAGGGAGACGCTCAGCGGCGTGAAGTACTCGGGGAAGATCGTGATGATGTCGATGCGCACGCGGTCACCTCAGCCCCGGCCAGGCCCGATGGTCCCCAGTTCGAGCAGTCCTGGCGGGGGGTCGATGACCAGCCGGCCGGCGGCCACATCGACCTCCGGCACGATCGCGGCCACGAACGGCACCAGCACGCCTCCGGGTTCGATCACCAGCAGGTCCTGCCCGTGGTGCTCGACGTCCGCCACGCGGCCAACTGGCTCACCGGAGACCGTGACCACGTTCAGCCCGATGAGCTCGTGGTCGCTGAACTCGTCTGGGTCATCCGGCGAGCCGGCCTCGGCCGAGTCGAGGGTCAGCCAGGTACCGCGGAGTCCGTCGGCCCCGTCCCGGTCGGTTATCCCGGCGAACATGACCAGCAGCCGACCGGAATGCCAGCGGGCCGATTCCACGGCCAGCGGCCCGGCCTCCGCCGGGTCGGTGGCCAGCACCGTCCCGGCGGCGAACCGGAGGCCTGGCTCGTCGGTGCGTACCTCCACCGACACTTCGCCGCGGACCCCATGCGGCCTCATGATCCGGCCCACGACGAGTTGCATGACCCGCTAACGGACCTCGTCCACGTCGAGCAGGTCGACCCGCACGTACTTGCCGTGGGCCAGCGAGCCGATGACGGTCCGCAGCGCCTTGGCGGTGCGGCCACCACGCCCGATGACCTTACCGAGGTCATCGGGGTGCACCCGCACTTCCAGGACACGGCCCCTGCGCAATCCGTGGCTGTCCACCCGGACATCCTCCGGGTGCTCCACGATGCCCTTCACCAGGTGCTCAAGGGCCTCTTCCAGCATGTCAGGCTCCGTCGCCCTGCTCCGCGGCCTGCTCGGCCTTGGCCTCGCCGCCCTTCGGCGCCTCGGACGGCTGCGTGTCCTCAGCCGCAGCCACCTCGGCAACAACCGCTTCCGGCGCAGCCGCTTCCGGCGCAGCCGCTTCCGGCGCAGCCGCCTCGGCACAACCGCTTCCGGCGCAGCCGCCTCGGCGACAGCCGCTTCCGGCGCAGCCGCCTCGGCGCAACCGCTTCCGGCGCAGCCGCCTCGGCGCAGCCGCTTCCGGCGCAGCCGCCTCGGCGCAGCCGCTTCCGGCGCAGCCACCTCGGCAACAACCGCTTCCGGCGCAGCCACCTCGGCAACAACCGCTTCCGGCGCAGCCACCTCGGCAACAACCGCTTCCGGCGCAGCCACCTCGGCAACAACCGCCTCCGGCGCAGCCGCTGGCCGTCGTCGGCCTTGGCGGTCTCGGCCGTGGCAGTCTCGGCCTTAGGAGTCTCGGCCTTAGGAGTCTCGGCCTTAGGAGTCTCGGCCTTAGGAGTCTCGACCTTAGGAGTCTCGGCCTTGGCCGTGGTCTTGCCGGCCGCCTGCTTCCCGCCGGACCGGCCCGCGGGCTTCGCGGACTTGGCCTCGGCCTCTGCCTGGTCGTCGGCACCCTTGCCGGCCGGCTTGCGGCCCTTGCCCTTGGCAGCGTCGCTGAGGCCGTGCACCTCGGCGACCGCGGCCGCGTAGGCGTCCTTCTTGTCCGGCTTGGGTGCCGCGGTCCTCAGCGTGCCCTCGGCCCCCGGCAGGCCCTTGAACTTCTGCCAGTCGCCGGTGATCTCGAGGATTTTGCGGACCGGGTCGGTCGGCTGCGCCCCGACCGACAGCCAGTGCTGGGCACGCTCGGAGTCCACCTCGATGAACGACGGGTCGTTCATCGGGTGGTACTTGCCAATCTCCTCGATCGCGCGGCCGTCCCGCTTGGTGCGGGCATCGGCCACGATGATGCGGTAGAACGGCGCGTGGATCTTGCCCATGCGCTTCAGCTTGATCTTGACAGCCACGGGTGTGGTCTCTCCCAGAAAGCTCGGATGCGGGCAACGCTCGCGCCGGGTGGGATCCACCGCGTCGGCCCGCTCGGTCCCGGGCCGACGAGCGTGAGAGGGCGTCGCCGAACCCGGAGTGACGGACACATTGTGCCAGAGACCGGGGGCCAGAGCGTAATCGCCGCCGAATCACCGCCCGCCGGCGGCCGCGCGAACCCGGCCCCGGGCGCCGACGCGGTGCCCGGCCAGGGGCGGGACAGGGCGGACTGACGGCGTGACGGCCCGGGGTTACTTGCCGTCCTTCTTGTCCTTGCGCCGACCGAACAGCCCGAAGCCCGCGGGCAGGCTGGACGGGCCCGAGGTGCCACCGCCCAGCCCCTCGGGCGGGGGTATCTTGCCGGCGATCTTCTCGGCGGCGCGCAGCGCGGCCGGGTTGGCGGTCAGCGCCTCCAGGCTGGCGGCCAGTTCCTCCTGGGAGCCGGGCAGCCCGCCGGGTACCGCGCCGCCCAGGCCCGGGATGGCCGGGCCGGCGGCACCGTTACCCGCGTGCGGGCCGGCGGCCGGTGATGCGGCCCCGGGCTTGGCTGCCCCGGCCTTCGCCGGGTTGCCACCGGGACGGCCACCCTTGGGCTTCTTCTTGCCCTTCTTGGCATTCTTGGCGGTGGTCCGGCGCATGCCAGGGATGGCCGGCATGCCGGGGATCCCGCCGCCGCCCATCATCTGGCGCATCATCTTCTGGCCTTCGAGGAACCGGACGACGAGGTTGTTGACCTCGCCCACGGTGACCCCGGACCCGTTGGCGATCCGCACCCGACGGGACCCGTTGAGGATCTTGGGATTGCGCCGCTCCGCCGGGGTCATCGAGTTGACGATGGCCGCCGCGCGGTCCAGATCCTTGTCGTCGATCTGGCTCAGCATCTCCCGGTTCTGCGCCGCACCGGGAAGCATGCCGAGCAGGTTGCCGATCGGCCCGAGTTTGCGGACCATGGCGAGCTGCTCGACGAAGTCCTCCAGCGTGAAGCCGTCGCCCGAGGCCAGCTTGCCGGCCATCTTGGCCGCCTGGTCCTCGTCGAAGGCCCGTTCCGCCTGCTCGATCAGGGTGAGCATGTCGCCCATGTCGAGGATGCGCGACGCCATCCGGTCCGGGTGGAAGACGTCGAAGTCCTGCAGCTTCTCGCCGGACGACGCGAACATCACCGGCTTACCGGTGAGCTGGGCGATGGACAGCGCGGCACCGCCGCGGGCGTCACCGTCCAGCTTGGTGAGCACGACCCCGTCGTAGCCGACGCCGTCGAGGAAGGCCTGCGCGGTGACCACCGCGTCCTGGCCGATCATCGCGTCCACCACGAACAGGATCTCGTCCGGGTCGGTGGCGTCCCTGATGTCGGCGGCCTGGCGCATCAGCTCCTCGTCGATGCCCAGCCGGCCCGCGGTGTCGATGATGACCACGTTGTGCTGGCGGCGGCCCGCCTCGTCCAGTGACTGGCGGGCGACCTGGATCGGGTCACCGACGCCGTTGCCGGGCTCGGGCGCGTAGACCGGGACGCCGGCCCGCTCCCCGATGACCTGCAGTTGCTGCACCGCGTTGGGCCGCTGCAGGTCCGCCGCGACCAGCAGCGGCGTGTTGCCCTGGTCCTTCAGCCACAGCGCCAGCTTGCCGGCCAGCGTGGTCTTGCCGGAGCCCTGCAGGCCTGCCAGCATGATCACGGTCGGCGGCACCTTGGCGAACCGGATCCGGCGCGCCTCGCCGCCGAGGATCCCGATGAGCTCCTCGTGGACGATCTTGATGACCTGCTGGGCCGGGTTGAGCGCGCCGGACACCTCCTCCGACGACGCGCGCTCCTTGATCCGTGCGATGAACTCCCGCACGACCGGCAGCGCGACGTCCGCCTCGAGGAGGGCGATGCGGATCTCCCGGGCGGTTGCGTCAATGTCGGCGGCCGACAGCCGCCCGCGCCCGCGCAGGGTTGAGAAGACCTGGGTCAGCCTGTCGGAGAGAGTCTCGAACACGCATCCCAGGCTATCCGGTCAGGGCGACCGGGTCAGTGCCACCGGACCGCCCGGCGGGCGATATCTGCGGGCCGCGCCGCGATACGGGCGCCCCGGCCCGGTCACCGCTCCCGGGGTGTCCCGATCACCGTCATCCGGTCAGCGCCGCGAGCACCTGCGCGGCGATCTTGCCCCGGATGCGCGAGCCGCCGACCGGCCCGCCGGAGGAGTCCACCACGTAGAACACGTCCACTGCCTCGGCCCCGAGCGTCTCCACCCGGGCGGCCCGCACATCGAGGCCGCAGTCGCCGAGCGCCCGCCCGATCCGCCAGAGCAGGCCGGGGGCATCGTGTGCGCGGACCTCCACGACGGTCGCGGTCCGCGACGCCTCATCCAGCAGGGTCACCTTGGGCGGCGCGACCGGGACGGGGACCGGGGACTGCCGGTAGGCGCGCATCCGGCGCTCCAGCCGCTCCGCCACGTCCAGCCGGCCTTCCAGGGCCCGCCGCAGGTCGCTGGTGACCAGGTCGGCCTCGGGCGGGTCGCCGTACTCGGGGGAAACGGTGAACGCCGCCACCGCCATGCTGCCGTGGGAGGTGGCGTTGGCCGACCGCACCGCGAGGCGGTGCGAGGCCAGCACGCCGGCCGCCTGCCACAGCAGGCCGGGCCGGTCCGGGGCGACCACGGTCACCTCCGAGCCGCGCACCCGGGCGGCGGGGACGCCCTCCTCGGCCAGCGCCGCCTGGTCTGGCCGGAGCGGCAACGGGGCGGCCGGCACCTCGCCGGCCAACCGCGATTCCACCCGTCGCACCAGGTCGCCGACCAGGCCTTCCTTCCAGTCGTTCCAGGCCGCCGGGCCGGTCGCCAGGCCATCCGCGATGGCCAGCGCGTGCAGCAACTCCAGCAGCGGGCGGCCGCCCACCACCGCGGCGACCTGTGCCACGGTCACCGGGTCGTCAAGGTCTCGGCGGGTGGCGGTCTGCGGCAGGAGCAGGTGGTGCCGGACTGCGCCGGCCACCAGTTCCGCGTCGGACGGCCCGAGGCCGACTCGCCGCGCCACGTCCCGGGCCACGACCTCCCCGGTGATCCGGTGGTCCCCCGGCCAGCCCTTGCCGATGTCGTGCAGCAGCGCCGAGAGCAGCAGCAGGTCCGGCCGGGCCACGGCCCGGGTGAGCACGGCGGCCCGGGACGCCGCCTCGACCAGGTGACGGTCCACGGTGTAGGTGTGCAGCGGGTTACGCTGCGGGCGGTTGCGGACCCGGTCCCAGTCCGGGAGCAGGATCGCGACCAGACCTTCCTGGTCGAGCGCCTCCCACACCGGGACGGCGGACGGGCCAGGCGCCCAGGAGCGCCACCAGGGCGTCCCGCGCCTCCGGCGGCCAGGGCACCGGCAGCGGCGGGCACTCGGCCAGCCGGGCGAGGGTGCGCGGCGCGAGGACCAGGCCGGCCTGGGCCGCCGCGGCGGCCGCGCGGAGCGGCAGCGCCGGGTCGCTGGCCGGGTCGGCCGCCCGGGCCAGCACCACCTCGCCGTCCTGCTCGACCAGCCCGTCGGCCAGCGGGCGGCGCTGGGCCTTGCTCCGCCGCCGGCCACCGCGGCTGCGCTGCGCCTGGCGGAACGCCTGGTCCACGGAGTAAGCCACGGCCCGGCCGGCCCCAGCCAGGTGGCGCATCAGCGCGTCCGCGTCCAGCAGGCCGAGCACCCGGGCGACCTCGTCCTGCTCCTGGAGGACCAGCCGGTCGGTGGGCCGCCCGGTGATCTCGTGCAGGGCGTGCCGGGCATCCATGATGGACTCGTAGGCGGCCCGGACCCGGGGCCCCGGGCCCGGGGCCACCCAGGCGGCCGCGATCGCCTGGATGGCGTGCACGTCACGCAGCCCGCCCCGGGCCTCTTTCAGGTCCGGCTCGAGCAGGAAGGCGAGTTCACCGCTGCGCTGGGCCCGCTCCACGTGCAGCGCCTGAAGCTCGGCGAGCCGGTTTCCGGCCGACGCCCGCCAGTCTTCCAGGGCACCGACCCGCAGCGCGCTGGTGAGGTCGGGGTCACCGGCCACGTGCCGTGCGTAAAGCAGCCCAAGGGCCACTTTCAAGTCGGTTCTCGCTACCCGGCGCGCCTCCGCGATAGTGCGGACGGCATGGTCCAACTGGGTGCCGGAATCCCAGATCGGGTACCAGATGCGGTCGGCCATGGCGGCGATGCCGTCCCGGCCGCCGTGTAGCAGCAGAACGTCGAGATCGCTGCCGGGGAGAAGCTCGCGGCGGCCGTAGCCGCCCACGGCCACCAGGGCCACGCCCGGCTCGGCGCCGAGCAGGGAAGCCAGCCAGCGGTCCGTCTCGGCACTGCGCCGGCTGCGGTCGGAAGCGAAGGATGTGAGCGGCGGTCCATCGGACTGTGGCCGGGCCGAGGGTGCGGACATAACGACTGACGACCCCCCCGGCCCGTCCCATGCACTCCGATCAGACCTCCGCCTCTACCGTGATCCCACGCTACAGCGCGCCTGAGCCGCGCTCGCCGGTGCGGACCCGCACCACGGAGTCAACCGGGACGCACCACACCTTGCCGTCACCAATCCGGCCCGTCTGCGCCGCCTTCACAATCACGCCGATCAGGTCGTCGGTGTCCTCATCATCGCAGAGCACTTCCAGCCTTACCTTGGGCACCAGGTCCACCTGGTACTCCGCTCCCCGGTATACCTCCGTGTGCCCGCGCTGGCGGCCATAGCCGCTCGCCTCGCTCACGGTCATTCCATGCACGCCGAACGCCTGCAACGCCGCCTTCACTTCGTCCAGCTTGAACGGTTTGATCACGGCAGTGATGAGCTTCATGCAACCACCTTCTCGGGGCACCCTGTCCTGTGCCGACCCTCTGCCCAGGGCGTTTCGCCCGGCATCACAGAGTGTTTCGGCGGGGTGAAAGACGTGGTTCACATGTTACGAGCAAGTTTCGGCGCTGGTCCTCATCCGAGGCTCCGGCAAGTCGCGGCGGTGGCGCGCGTACGTCGGCCGCAGCATCGCATCCTCGTAATACCGGTGGAAAACCTCGGTGGCCGCACCAGACATCGGCGGGACGATCCAGGTCCAGTCGGCCGGGCAGATACGGCCGGCGCGCTCCTCCCGGGCCAGGTGGGTCAGGAACCGGCGGGACTCCGTGTGATGATCGGTGATGGTCACGCCGGCCGTGTCGTAGGAGTGCAGCACGGCCAGGTTGAGCTCGACCAGGGCCTGGTCGCGCCAGAGTGAGCGGTCCCGGGTGACGTCCAGCCCCATCCGCTCGGCGATCCGGGGCAGCTCGTTATACCGGTCAGAATCGGCGAGGTTACGCGCGCCGATCTCGGTGCCCATGTACCACCCGTTGAACGGGGCGGCCGGATAGCAGATGCCGCCGACCTCCAGGCACATGTCGCTGATCACCGGCACCGCGTACCAGCGCAGCCCCAGCTCCCCGAACCACGGGAACCGCGGGTGGACCAGGTACACCTCGACGACCGCGTCCCCGGGCACCCCGAAGGACCGCGGGCCGTCCCCGCCCGCCGAGATGATCAGCGGGAGGACGTCGAACCTGCCCTGCCCGTCGCTGGGCCAGC
Source organism: uncultured Actinomycetes bacterium (assembly GCA_963829725.1). Classification (GTDB taxonomy): domain Bacteria; phylum Actinomycetota; class Actinomycetes; order Streptosporangiales; family Streptosporangiaceae; genus RYN-230. Next base: position 159,802 of record CAWHJW010000017.1, read on the forward strand.
CGAGGTCCAGCGCCAGGTGAGTCAGGTCGGCGCTGTTCGGCTCGCCCCGCACCGTCCCGTCCGGCTGGCGGTAGCCGGCGTAGCGGACGAGTTGCTCGTTCCAGATCCGCGGGCCCGGCCGCCCGGGCGCATCCGGGGCGAAGACCGTGATCGTGGGCCTGACCCGTCCGTTGTTCGTGGCGGCCCGGAGATGGGCCGCGCACTCGGCCGCCACCCCTTCGGCCGTGCCCACATCGCGCCGGTCCCGTACCCGCAGGCTCTTCCAGTAGAGCCGCCCAATGCACCGGCTGCTGTTGCGCCAGGCGACCCGGGCACCGAACTCCAGTTCCCCGGGCGTGTGCTGATACGTGCCGGTCATCCTGATCTCCCGGCGGATCTGCCGCAGGCGCGGCCCGGCCGGGCCGGCCCCCGGGTGCTCGGCGCGGTGCAGCCGGATGAATTCGGCGGCCTGTTCCTCCAGGGCCCCCGGGCGCACTCGCCACGCGCGGGCCGGCCACGACCAGGCCGGGCGGGACCGCGGTGCCCGGGCACGGCCCGGCTCCCCGCCGAGGCCGTCGCCCAGGCCGGGCCCAGTCGCGGGACCAGGGTCATCCCCCGAGCCGAGGGCGTCCCCGGAGCCGGGAGGGTCCCCGGAGCCGGGAGCATCCCCGGAGCCTGAGGGTGCGGGTTCGCCTGGGCCGGGAACGGTGCGGGGCGCAACCACGGCCGGCGGGGCCGACGTCACCGCGGCCCCCGTCACCGGCGCACCCGTCACCGGCGCCACCACTAACGGGGCTGATCCCGGGCCGAGGGCGGACACCGCCACCGGGCAACCGGCAGTCAGGGTGCCGGGCATTCCGCGCAGGGCGGCGCCTCCCGGCGGCGCCCACGCTAGGTATTCCCGGCGTAGCAGCGTTCTCCATGCTGACTTCATTGCCACGCCATCCCATTAGCTTTTCGTATTCTACGTGAAATGATCAGCACACCAGGCCGGGCCAACGCCCGGAGGGCACGACCGCCGCACGGGGCGTCCATTAGCCCGGCAGATCGGCCGGGTCGGCGTGAATGCGCCACCGCATCAATTCCGGGCACTGGAGCACCCGCACGCTTTTATGCACCATCGCCGGCGGGCCGCTCAGGTAAATGTCGGCTCCCCGTTCCGGCAGCTGCCGGGCGATCACCTCAGGGAGCATTCCCCGCTCCCCCACATACCCCCGGTCGGCGGACACCGCGGTGCAGATGTCCAGCCACGGATACCCGGCCTCAAGCCGCCACAGGTCGGGCAGATCGTAGAGGTCAGCCTCGTGGCGGGCGCCAACCAGCAGGCGGATCATGCGCCGCCGGCCGTGCTCGCTGTCCGCGATCGCCTGCTCGATGAGAGCCTTGATCGGCGCCAGGCCCGATCCGCCCGCAACGCAGTACAGGCCGTCCCCCGATCCGGCGTCCAGCGTCATCGCGCCCTGCGGCGGACCGAGGTTCACCCGGTCCCCCACCTTGGTGTGAGACACCAGCGCCGAGCTCACCCAGCCGCCGGGAATGGCCCGGACATGGAAGGTGAGCAGGCCGTCCGGGCGAGGCGCGTTGGCGACCGAGAAGGGCCGCCACACCCGGTGCCAGCGGACCGACTGGATGCTCACGTACTGGCCCGCCCGGTACGTGAACGGCTCGTCCGGCCGCACGGTGAGCACGGCCAGGGACGGCGAGCGCAGCTCATGGCCGACCACTTCGGCCGACCACCATGCGGGCGAATGCCGCGCTGCGTCCCGGGCGGCCGCGGTCATCAGCTGCGTCGCGTGCTCATAGGCGGCGGCCCAGGCCGCCTCGGCACCGGGCGTCCACTGCGGGCCCGAGAACTTCCCGAGCGTGGCCAGCAGCGCCTGGCCGACCGCCGGGTAGTGCACGGCCTGCACGCCGTACTTGCGGTGATCGAGGCCGAGCTGGCACAGGTACTTCTCCATCGCGCCCGGCTTGCTGAGGCTGAGCACGATCCTGGTGAGCGCCCGGAACAGCCGGTCGCGCTGCGCGTCCATGGCCGCCGGGAACATCGCGCGCAGTTCCGGGTTGACGGCGAACAGACGGCCATAGAAATAGGCCACCGCCTTGTCACCGGCGCTGGTGACCAAGGCGAATGTGCGGGATATTTCTTCCTCTGCCGACGGGGCCTGCCGACGCGCAGGATCAGCGGCGGGACTATCCAGCTCCGGGTGCCTGTGATTCGCAAAGCCGACGCCGTCATCGCCTATCAGAATCGTCACGCAGAGGAGTTTGCCACATGCGCCCGGTGACTACAACTAAGTCTCACAAACAACTGACATGTTGTCCCAGCGCCAACTACTAATATATTTAGCGTTTTAGAATGGGACAATATGGTTATACACAGAAATTTGTTGCAGATAAGACTGCCCATAAAGGAGAAACCGCGCGAATGCTGCGGGCGCCCAGCCGCCGGCCCGGTGCCCCCGGCGCGCCGCCGATGGCCAGGGATCCCCGCCGCACGCCGCCGCGCCGCCCACCTGGACCGGCCGTACCCCGCCGCCAGCGAGGACTTCACCTCGCAGCCCGGCTGGGAGTATCAGCTGGCTGGGAGTATCAGCTGGGCTAGCTAGCCCAGGATCGCATCGACGAAGGCTTCCGGCTCGAACGGGGCCAGGTCGTCCGGGCCCTCGCCCAGGCCCACCAGCTTGACCGGCACTCCCAGCTCACGCTGGACGGCGATCACGATGCCGCCCTTGGCGGTGCCGTCCAGCTTGGTCAGCACGATCCCGGTGACGTCCACCGCCTCGGCGAACACCCGGGCCTGGCGCAGCCCGTTCTGCCCGGTGGTGGCGTCGAGGACGAGCAGGACCTCATCCACGGTGGCGCGCTTCTCGATGACCCGCTTGATCTTGCCCAGCTCGTCCATCAGCCCGGTCTTGGTGTGCAGCCGCCCGGCCGTGTCCACGATGACGCAGCCCACCCGTTCCGCGATGCCGACCCGGACCGCCTCGAACGCCACGCTGGCCGGGTCGGCGCCTTCCCGGTCCGACCGGACGACCTCGGCCCCGACCCGGTTGCCCCAGGTCTCCAGCTGGTCCGCGGCCGCGGCGCGGAACGTGTCCGCCGCGCCGAGCAGGACGGTCTCGCCCTCGCCGATCAGCGCCCGGCCCAGCTTGCCGCAGACCGTCGTCTTGCCCGTGCCGTTGACGCCGACGATCAGCAGCACCGCGGGCCGGTCGCCGTGCGGGGCGCTGTGCAGGCTCCGGTCGGTGTCCAGCCCGATCTGCAGGATCAGCTCGGCGCGCAGCATCCCGCGCACCTCATCGGGACTCCGGGTGCCGGCCACCTTCACCTGGGTCCGGAGTTCCTCGACGATCTGCCGCGACGGGGCAACTCCCATGTCCGCGGTGATGAGGGTGTCCTCGATCTCTTCCCACGCCTGGTCATCCAGGACGTCCCGGGACAGCAGGCTGAGCAGCACCGAGCCGAACCCGCCCCGCGAGGCGGCCAGCCTGCCCCGGAGCCGGGTCAGCCGGCCCCGCATCGGGGTGGCCGGCGCCTCCGCGGGCCTGGTGTCGGGTCCCGGCGTCAGCACGTCGGTGGCCGTGGCCGGGCCGCCTTCCTCCTGGGCAGGCGGAGCCGCGGCCTGACCGCTGACCGGAGGCACCGGCTGACCGGGCGGCGGTACGGCACGACGGCGGCGGCCAGGACGGACCAGCAGCGTGGTTCCTGCCCCCGCCACGAGCACGATGAAGATCAGGCCGAGAATGATCGCAAGTTCCATAACGGCCCCAGTCTTGCAGACGCCCTCACCTAGGTCGTCCCGCCATCCGGGGCGGCGACCCGCCAGCGCCCGGCCCCGCGATCCTTCCGCCGCCCAACCATCCCCTCACCAACCCCAGCGACCACTCCACCCCCGCCGGCGGACCGTCCAGGCCGACATTGCACTCATCTGTCATGGACAAACAGGATAAATAGGACACAGACTGTGAATTTCGGGTGCACAGTTGGGGTGCGCGGCCGACGGGGCGGGAGGCGACGGGCCGGGGACGGGCGGTGCGCCGACCGGGCGGGCGGCGGGGGCGGGGGAACCGGCGGGGTCAGGCCGACTCGCGCTCGCGGAGGCGCTGGCTGACCACGGCGGACACGCCGTCCCCGCGCATGCTGATGCCGTACAGCGCGTCCGCGATCTCCATGGTCCGCTTCTGGTGGGTGATGATGAGCAGCTGGGAGACCGACCTCAGTTCCTCGAAGATGTGCAGCAGGCGCTGCATGTTCGTGTCATCGAGGGCCGCCTCGACCTCGTCCAGCACGTAGAACGGGGACGGCCGGGCCTTGAAGATGGCCAGCAGGAACGCGATCGCGGTCAGCGACCGCTCCCCGCCGGACAGCAGGGACATCCGCTTGACCTTCTTGCCCGGCGGCCTGGCCTCGAAGTCGATCCCGGTGGCCAGCATGTCGTCTGGCTCGGTGAGGATCAGCCGGCCCTCGCCGCCGGGGAACAGCCGCCCGAAGATGCCCTCGAACTCGCGTGCGGTGTCCTCGAAGGCGGACGCGAACACCTCCTGCACCCGGTCGTCCACTTCCTTGACCACGGTGAGCAGGTCACGCCGGGTCTTCTTGATGTCTTCCAGCTGGGTGGCCAGGAAGGCATGCCGCTCCTCCAGGGCCGCGAACTCCTCCAGGGCCAGCGGGTTCACCTTGCCCAGCTGGTCCAGCTGGCGCTGGGCGGTGGCGGCCCGGCGCTCCTGCTCGGCCCGGACGTAGGGGATGGTGCCCACCAGGACCGGCTGCTGCTCCCGCGGCCGGGTAGGCGGCACGGGCCCGCCTGGCTCCGCGCCGTCGGCCATCTCAGTGTCTTCGGCACCGCCCTCGGCGGAACTGGCGCCCTCCGCGGAGCTGCCGCGATCGGCGGGGCCGGCGGCCTGTTCCGGGGCGTCCGGGCTGATCACCGGGACCGGCACATCGGGGCCGTACTCGGCCACGAGTGCCGACTCGGTCACCCCGAACTCGTCGGCGCCCCGGGCGGCCAGCTGCTCGAGCCGCATCCGGTGCTCGGCCCGGGCCATCTCCGTCCCGTGCGCGGCATCCACCACCCGGTCGAGCTCGGCCGCGAGGTCGCGGACCGTGCCCCGGATCTCCTTGAGCGCCACCGCGCGGCCCTTGCTGGCGTCCTCGGCCGCCTGCCGCTGGGCGCTGGCCATGGTCAGCGACTCGGTCAGCCGGGTCAGCGCCTGCGCGGCGCCTTCGGCGACCGCCCGGGCCACCACCGCCTGCCGCTCCCGGCGGATCCGCCGGGCCTGGGCCGCCTGGGCCGCCTGGCGCTCCGCGGCGGCGGTGGCGACCAGCGCGTCCGCCCGGCCGGCGATGGCACGGAGCCGCTCTTCCGCGGTCCTGACTTCCAGCCGTGCATCCATCTCGGCGTTCCGCGCGGTGGTGACCTGGGCGGCGAGCTCGTCCCGGCTAGGAGCGGCGGCCTGCTCGTGATCGGCGGGCTGCTCAGCGCCGCTGTACGCGGCGTGCGGCGAGCCGGGCCGGGCACCCTCGCCTTCGGCCGACTCGGCCTCGGCCAGGGCGACTTCCAGGTCCTGCACCGACGCCTGGCCCTTTTCCTCGGCCCGGTGCGCGGCGTCGATGGCCGCCTCCAGGCGCTGAGCCTCCTCGCGGGCAGCCCGCGCGGCACCGGCCAGGCGGCCGAGCCGGCCGGAGATCTCGGCCGCGGCCGCGTCCGCCTGCTGGATGGCCGCCTGGCTGCGGCTCACGGCCTCGCGGGCCTGCTCCTCGACGGCGACGGCCGCCGTGAGCTGCTCGGCGGCCTGCTCGCAGCGGCGGTCCGCGGCGTCGAGCCCATCGGCGGCCTCATCGGCCACGCTGCGCAGGGTGAGGACGCTCGGCGGCCGCCCGGAGCCGCCGCAGGCCCAGTGCACGCCGAGCACCTCGCCCTGGCGGGTGACCACGCGGAGCGCCGGATGGGCGCGGACCAGGTCCCGCGCCTGGCCGAGATCGGCGGCCACGACCACGCCGGACAGCAGGCTGGCCAGCGCCGGGGCCAGTTCATTCGGGGCCTTGACCAGGTCCAGGGCGGACTGGGCCCCGTCAGGCAGCTCGACGCCCGGCGGCAGGCCGCCCAGTGCATCCCCCGCACCCGTCCCGCCGGCCGCGGACTCGTGCTGGGCCGCGATCACCAGGCCGGCGGTGCCGGATTCCGCAGACCTCAGCGCATCCAGGATGGCCACCGCGGCATCCAGGCCGTCCACCGCGACGGCGTCCGCGGCGTGGCCCAGCGCGGCTGCGATCGCCTCCTCGGCCCCGCCCGCCACGGTGACCAGGGCGGCCAGCGCGCCGAGCACGCCCTCGAAGGTGCCGTCGCCCGCCAGCAGCGCACCGGAGGCGTCCTTGCGGCTGTGCATGGCGTGCAGGCCCTCGCGCAGCGCCTGCACCCGGGCGCGCAACGCCGCCGCCTGGGCACTGGCCTCACGCTCGGCCGCACGGAGGTCGCTGACCCGGGCAGCGGCCGCGCTGAGCTCGGTAGCGGCCTGCTCGTGCTCCCAGGTCAGCCCGGACCGGTCATCGTCGCGGCCGGCGCACAGCTCCTGCAGCTCCTCGTACTCCTGCTCCGCCTGGTCGGCCCGGTCCCGGGCCTGGTCGAAGGCGTCGGCCAGCCGCCCCGCTTCCTCCTGCGCCGCCGCGGCCTTGCTGCGGGCGGCACCGACCTGGGCGCGGAGCCGGGCCAGCCGCTCGGCCCGCTCGGCCGCGGCGCGGGCACCGGCGGCCAGCCGCCGTTCCTCCTGCGCCAGCGCGGCCTCGGCGGCGGCCCGCTGCTCGGCGGCCTCGGCCAGCAGTTCCCGGGCGGTCTCCAGCCGCTCGCCGAGCACTGCCTCCTGCTCGCGGAGCTCGGCGGCCTCGCGCTCCAGCTCATCCGGATCCCGGCCCGGCCGCGGGGCGTCCGGCTGAGCGGCCAGGTGACTGTGCCGCTCCTGGGCGAGGCTGGCGATACCGCGGAGGCGTTCGGAAAGGGCGGACAGTGCGAACCAGGCCTCCTGCGCCGCGGCGAGGCGGGGAGCGTGCTGCTGCTCGTCGCTGTCCAGCTCGGCCTCCCGCTGGCGCGCCTGGGCCAGCGTGCGCTCCAGCTCGGCGCGGCGGGCCTGCGCGGTGGCCTCGTCCGTCTGGTCCCGCTCCAGGGCCGCCGACGCGGTCACGTAGTCGTCGGCGAGCAGCCGCAGCCGGGCGTCCCGCAGGTCAGCCTGGATGACCGCGGCCTTGCGGGCGATGGCCGCCTGGCGGCCCAGCGGCTTGAGCCGGCGGCGCAGCTCCGCGGTCAGGTCCACCAGCCGGGTCAGGTTGGCCTGCATGGCCTCCAGCTTGCGGAGCGCCTTCTCCTTGCGGCGGCGGTGCTTGAGCACCCCGGCCGCCTCCTCGATCAGCGCCCGGCGCGCTTCCGGGCCGGCGTGCAGCACCTGGTCCAGCTGGCCCTGGCCGACGATCACGTGCATTTCCCGGCCCAGGCCCGAGTCGGACAGCAGTTCCTGGACGTCGAGGAGGCGGCAGTGGTCGCCGTTGATGGAGTACTCGCTCTGGCCGGACCGGAACAGCAGCCGGCTGATGGTGACCTCGGAGTACTCGATGGGCAGCGCGCCGTCGCTGTTGTCGATGGTCAGGGTGACCTCGGCCCGGCCCAGCGGGGGGCGGTTCGCGGTGCCGGCGAAGACGACGTCCTCCATCTTGCCGCCGCGCAGGGTCTTCACCCCCTGCTCGCCCATCACCCAGGAGAACGCGTCCACCACGTTGGACTTGCCGGACCCGTTGGGGCCCACGATGCAGGTGATGCCGGGCTCGAAGCGGAGCGTGGTCGTCGAGGCGAACGACTTGAACCCGCGCAGGGTGAGAGTCTTCAGGTACACCTGCAGGCTCCCCTTCCCCCTGTGGCACCGGCCGTCCCGGGCTGGCGGCGTCCGCGGCCGCGAGCCGGTCCCGGGCTTGGCTGCGGCGGGCGCCGCAGCGCGCTCGCCTGCGCTCGCCCCGGGCTGGATCCGGGCGCCCGCGAGACACCGACTGTCCGCACCTTACCGTGCGCCGCCGACGAGCCCAGGCATTCACGCTTTCTGGCACGTCGGGACGGCCCTGCCAGTGCGTGGCCCGTGCCCCGCGGGCTGGCAGGCCCACCCCGAGGAGCAGGAACCCCATGAATCCAGGCTCAGCCGCCGGCTCGCTGCCCCGGCATCGGCACTCGTCCTGTGGACAGCCGACATCAGTTAGGCTCCGGTCTCCTTCAGGGAGGCGAAACCTAACTAAAGGTGGAGATACCACCGGACGGTGGGAGGCGGCCGGGACGGCGAGGGCGGCCGGAGGCAGGGCAGGCAAAACCCCCACATCTGCCACATGGGCCGCTCAGGTACCGCGAACCGGGCGTATCAACGAACAGGAACGCCCACCCGGGGCGTCCCTGGTTCGTGAAGGCAAAGCGGTGCTGGTCAAGTGAGCACGGGCTCGCGCTCCCGATCAGCAATAAGCAGTTCATGCCCGACTTCCGCAGCCAGCGCGTCGTTCTCGTCCTGGAGACGGACAAGTTCCGCCTCCAGGTCACGTACTCGCTGCTGAAGGCGGCGCATCTCTGAGACCATGCGGGGATCTGGCCCGCCAACGTGGCCGAGTAGAGCCTTCGCCATTGTAGTGGGTCCTCCACACTGAGTGACCAGAGTGGGCGCACACGCGAAGACTCGCATGAGTGCGCGCAGGTGACACCACTAGGGTGTCACCCCACGGGATTCCGGTCAAGTTGAGCGATGTCGCAGGTCACCATGGTACCGCTCCGAGCGGGGGCGCGGCTGGCAATGCGGGCAGCTGTAGGCGGATCTGTTCATGAACGCATCGCGAACGACCGGGGTCCCGCACCGGGGGCATGGCAGCCCGGCCTGACCATATACGCAGAGTGACCGGCTGAAGTAGCCGCTCTCCCCGTTCACGTTCACGTAGAGGCTGTCGAACGAGGTCCCGCCGGACTGCAGCGCCGCCAGCAGCACCTCGCGGACTGCGTCCAGGACCCGGGCCGCCTCGGCCCGGGTCAGCGTGTCGGTGGCCCGGGCCCAGTGCAACCGGGCCCGCCACAGCGCCTCGTCCGCGTAGATGTTGCCGATCCCGCTCACCAGCGACTGGTCGAGCAGGGCCCGCTTGAGCCCGGTCCGGCGCTGGCGCAGCCGGGCGATGAGGGCGGCCTCGTCGAACGCGTCTTCCAGGGGATCCGGGGCGATGTGCTCGATCAGGGGCGGCAGCACTGCCCCGCCGGGCGACCAGGCCAGGTGCCCGAACGTGCGCTGGTCGCTGAAGCGCAGGTCGGGACCGCCGTCGGTGAACGTGAAGCGGGCCCGGACGTGCGCTGAGAGCGGCCGCTCCGGGTCACCCACCAGCAGCTGCCCGCTCATCCCGAGATGGGCCAGCAGCGCGTCCTCGCCCACCGGCAGCCACAGGTACTTGCCCCGGCGGCGGGCACCGCTGATGGTGCCGCCCCGCGCTGCGGCGGCGAAGTCGGCCGGCCCGGGCAGGTGACGGCGGACCGCCCGGGGGTGCAGCACCTGGGCAGTATCGATCGTCCGCCCGGCGACGTGCGCTTCCAGGCCCCTGCGGACGGTTTCGACCTCGGGGAGTTCCGGCACCGGTCAGTCCCCGGCCGGCTCATCCCCGGCCGCAGCGGCTGCCTCGGGCGGGGCGGCGGCGTCGGGCACGGCAGGAGCCCCGGGCGCGGGCCGGCGGCCGACCGCACCGGTGCCCCCCGTCTGCCCGCCGGCCGCGGTCTCCCCGGCGGTGTCACCGCAAGCCCCGGCACCACCGGCACCACCGGCAGACCCGCAAGCCCCAGCGCCACCAGCAGCCCCGGCCGCACCAGCGGCCTCATGGCCGTTGCTGATCGCCTTCCAGGCCGCCTCGGCCGCCTGCTGCTCCGCCTCTTTCTTGGAGCGCCCGGCGCCGGTCCCGTAGTCGCGGCCGCCAACCCGGACCGTGGCGCGGAAGAACTTCTGGTGATCCGGGCCGCTCTCCTCGACGTAGTACTCGGGCACGCCGAGGAACCCGGACGCGGTGAGCTCCTGCAGCGAGGTCTTCCAGTCCAGGCCGGCCCCGAGACCAGCGGAACGGCTGATCACCGGGTCGAACAGCCGGTGCACCAGGGTATCGGCGGCCACCAGCCCGCACTCGAAGTACACCGCGCCGATCACCGCCTCCAGGGTGTCGGCCAGGATGGAGGATTTGTCCCGCCCCCCGGTGCCCTCCTCGCCACGGCCCAGCCGGACATAGGAACCCAGGTTCAGGGTCCGGGCCACCCCGGCCAGCGCGCGCATCTGGACCACGGCCGCCCGCAGCTTGGCCAGCTGGCCCTCGGGCAGGTCCGGGTAGCGGCGGAACAGGGTGTCGGTGACGATCAGGCCGAGCACCGCGTCCCCCAGGAACTCGAGACGCTCGTTGGTGGGCAGCCCGCCGTTCTCGTACGCGTAGGAACGATGCGTGAGGGCACGGCCCAACAATTCCGGGCCCAGCCCGGTGTCGAGCGCGCGCATTAGCTCGGAAATATCCGGTTCGCCTGCTGCGCTGCCGTTTGACCCGCCTTTCACACCGTGCCCCTTCAGCGCATCAGGTAGGAGTTATCACCTGACGGCGGTTGTACGTGCCGCATGTCGGGCACGCCGTGTGCGGCAGCTTCGGGTCCCGGCACTGCGGGCAGCGCACCAGCGTGGGGGCGGAGGTCTTCCACTGCGACCGGCGTGCCCTGGTGTTGCTGCGCGACATCCGCCGCTTGGGAACAGCCACGTTAGCTCTCCTTCATCGTCATGCGCTCTGCTCGTCCGGTCCTGCTGCAGGGCCGCCAGGTCCCGCTGTCCCGGCCGCGGAGTGATCCGGCCGGCCGTTCCCGTCATGCTGCGACCCGGGCTCGCCCAGGCCAGGCCGCGGGGCGGCCTGCTGCAGCCCCGCCCACCGCGGATCGATGGCGGGACCATGCCCGTGTTCCGGGCCGGCCTTGGCGAGCAGCGCCCCGCATTCCACGCACAGGCCCGGGCAGTCCTCCCGGCACAGCGGGGCCAGCGGCAGCGCCAGCACCAACGCGTCATGCAGGGCCGGCTCGAGGTCGAGCAGGTCCCCCCGCAGAGCGTACCTGTCACCGGGGTCCGCGCCGTCGTCCGCGGAATCGGGGTAGCTAAACAGCTCCTGCAGTCTCACGTCCACGAATGCCGACACCGGCTCCAGGCAGCGGGCGCACTCGCCGGTCATCGGGGCCCGCGCCGTCGCGGTGACCAGCACCCCTTCCGACACCGATTCCAGCGTCACCTGCAACGGCACCTCGGCGCCCTCGGGCACGCCGGCCAGCCCGGCGTGCACATCGGGCGGCGCCGGGACGGTACGCGTCAGCGACTGCGCCGATCCCGCACTGCGGCCGAGATCGAGCGTGCTGAACACCAGCGGCTTACGGGGATCGAGACGCGCCGGGGAGTGCTTACGTGACTGTGGCATGGCTGACTACGTTAGTGAGCTCGGTTGGATGGGCCAGCCTACCCGGCGGCCGGGCTTTTCCCCAACTCAGCGCGACCGCGGCCCGCGGATCAGCTGGACGCCAGCCGCGACCGCAGCCGTTCCAGCACCAGGGCCGGCACCAGCGAGGTGACGTCCCCGCCGTACATGGCGATCTCCTTGACCAGGCTGGAGCGCAGGAAGCTGTATGCCGGGTTGGCCGTCATGAACAGCGTCTCGACCTCGGCGAGACGGTAGTTCATCTGGGCCATCTCCATCTCGTACTCGAAGTCGCTGACCGCCCGGAGCCCCTTCACGATGGCGGAGACGTCGTGGTCCTTGCAGTAGTCAACCAGCAGCCCGCGGAACGTGCCCACCTCGACGTTCTTGAAGTCCGCTGTCACCTCGCGGAGCATCTCGACGCGCTCCTCGACCGTGAACAGGCCATGCTTGGCCAGGTTTGCGCCGACCACCACGACCACCTCGTCGTGCAGCAGGGCCGCGCGGCCGATGATGTCGAGGTGGCCGTTGGTTACGGGGTCGAACGAGCCCGGACAGGCGACACGGCGCACACGTCTCACGCCCTTCCGTCGGCATCGACGCTGCCCAGCACGGCCGTCATGCCGACTGGGCACCTGCGGCGAGACCGTACCAGAACGTCGTATCGCCATAACGACGGGACCGGTCCGGCGCGTACCCCGGCGGCCAGCCGACCGGGCCGGACCTCGTCGCCCGCTCGACGGCGACCACCGCTCCCGGGGCCAGCCAGCCGCCGGTCAGCAGCGCGGCCAGCACCCCGGCTACCTCCGGGTCCTCCAGCGCGTACGGCGGGTCGGCCACCACCAGGCCGAACCCGTCCCGTCCGCCGGGACCCCGGGCCAGCAGGCGGTCCACCCGGTCGGTGACGAGCTCGGCCCCGGGCAGCCCGACAGCCTCGATATTGGCCTGGATCACCCGGGCCGCGCGTGGATCCGCCTCCACGAACAGCACCCGCCGCGCGCCGCGGGACAGCGCCTCCAGCCCGACCGCTCCGGACCCGGCGTACAGGTCCAGCACGGCCGCGCCTTCCACCGAGCCGCCCAACGACCCGAGCGTGCCGAACAGGCCTTCCCTGGCCCGGTCACTCGTGGGGCGGGTGGACCGGCCGGCCGGGACGGTGAGGCGGCGCCCGCGCGCGGCCCCGGCGATGACCCTGGTCATGCCTTTTCGAGGAATTCCGCCTGCTCGGCGTCGAGCAGCGCGTCGATGGCCCGGGCCAGCGCCGGGTGGCTGGCCAGCTCCGGGTCGCCGTCCACCAGGGCCGAGGCCGCCTCGCGGGCCTGCCCGATGAGGTCCTCGTCATCCAGCAGGGTAAGCATCTTGAGGCTGGACTTCCGGCCCGCCTGGGCCGCCCCCAGCACGTTGCCCTCACGGCGCTGCTCCAGGTCGAGCCGGGACAGCTGGAAGCCGTCCAGGGTGCTGGCCACCGAGTCCAGCCGCTCCCGGGCCGGGCTGCCCTCCGGGGCGTCCGTGACGAGCAGGCACAGCCCCGGCTTGCCGCCCCGGCCGACCCGGCCGCGCAGCTGGTGCAGCTGGGACACCCCGAACCGCTCGGCGTCGAGGATGACCATGAGCGTGGCGTTCGGCACGTCTACCCCGACCTCGACCACGGTGGTGGCGACCAGGACATCCACGCCGCCGTCGGCGAAACCGCGCATGACCGCGTCCTTCTCCTCGGCCGGCAGGCGGCCGTGCAGCACCCGCAGCCGCAGCCCCGCCAGCGGGCCCTCGCCCAGCTCCGCCGCCATGTCCGCGACCGCGCGCGGCGGCCGGGTGGCGCCCGGGTCGCCCTCGTCGTAGCCGCCGCCCGCCTCGTCGGAGTCGTCGAGGGCGGCGCGGAGAGGAGTTTTCGTCGAGCTGGACGGGTCTTCGGGGGTTTCGTCACCGCCGATGCGCGGGCAGACCACGTACGCCTGGCTGCCGGCGGACACCTCCTCGCGCAGCCGCTCCCAGGTGCGCTCCAGGAACCGGGGCTTCTCCGCGGCCGGGACCACGTGCGTGGTGATCGGGGTACGGCCGGCCGGCAGCTCGCTGAGCGTGCACACGTCCAGGTCGCCGTAGACGGTCATGGCCACCGTGCGCGGGATCGGGGTAGCCGTCATGACCAGCACGTGCGGCCGGCTGCCCTGGGCCTTCTCGCGCAGCGCGTCGCGCTGCTCCACCCCGAACCGGTGCTGCTCGTCGATCACGACCAGGCCCAGGTCCTTGAACACCACCTGGTCGTCCAGCCGCACCCGGTGGTACAGCAGGGTGTGCGTGCCGATCACGATGCCGGCCGCGCCGGAGGCGGTGTCGTCCAGCGCGGCCCGGCGGACCCGGGCGCCCTGCGAGCCGGTGAGCAGCGCCACCCGGGTGGCCTGCCCTGGATGGTCTGCCGCGGCGCCGTCCAGCTCACCGGCCCGGCCGAGCGGGCCGAGCAGCGCGCTGATCGACCGGTAGTGCTGCTGGGCCAGCACCTCGGTGGGCGCGAGCAGCACGGCCTGGCCGCCGTCGTCCACCACCTGGAGCATGGCCCGGAGCGCGACCACCGTCTTGCCCGAGCCGACCTCGCCCTGCAGCAGCCGGTGCATCGGGTGCTCCTGGCACAGCGCGGTGGCGATGTCGGTGCCCGCCGCCCGCTGGCCGTCGGTGAGCGCGAACGGCAGCCGCTGGTCGAAGGCGTCGAGCAGGCCGCCGCGGCGCGGGATGCGGGGCGTGGCGGGCAGCGCGTCGGCGGCGCGGCGCCGCTGGGCCAGCACCGTCTGCAGCACGAACGCCTCGTCCCACTTGAGCCGGATCCTGGCCCGGTGGATGTCGGTGTACTCCACCGGGCGGTGGATGCCGAGCAGGGCCGCCGCCTGCTTTTGCAGCTTGAACCGGGACCGGACGTCCGCGGGCAGTGGGTCCTCGTCGAGGTCCAGGGTGTCCAGCACGGTGCGGATGGCCATGGCGATCTTCCAGGACGGCAGCTTGCTGGTCGCCGGGTACACCGGGATGATCTCGGCCGCGTGCTCCTGCGCCAGCTCGGCGCCGGGCTCGGACTCCCCGAGCAGCTCGCAGTCGGGGTGGATGAGCTGCCGCTTGGGCCCGTAGCTGGACACCTGGCCGGCGAACAGGCCGTGCAGCCCCGGCTTCATCTCCTTCTCGCGCCAGGGCTGCGCGAAGAACGCCAGGGTCAGGGTGCCGTGCCCGTCGGTGACGGTGACCTCGGTGAGCTTGCCGCGCCGGCTGCGCATGGGACGTGTGGTCACCTTGGCGATCTGGGCCAGCACCGTGACGTGGTCCCCGTCCCGCAGCGAGGCCAGGTCGGTCAGCTCGCCGCGCCGCTCGTAGCGGCGCGGGAAGTGCCGCAACAGGTCGCCGACGGTGCGCACGCCCAGGGCGGTGGCCAGCGCCTTGGCCGTGCGCGGATCGAACTCCCGGTCCAGCCGGTCGTCTAGCCTCGCCATGGACCCACAGGATAAGCCGGGGCTACGACGTCATCGGCCGGACCGGCCCGGGCGTGCCGGTTCCAGGGTCGCTGGCCGTCGTTCCAGGTACCTCTGGCGGCTGATTCGCCTAACCGGCCGCCGGTCGGATATTGTGGCGACGCTGCTCGCGGGCGCGGCGTGCGTTTATGCCCCGCGCCGGGCACATCGGCCAGTTCATCCGACTTCATGCAAGGGAGCATCCCGTGGCTTCTGTCTGCGACGTATGCGGCAAGGGGCCGGGATTCGGCAACAACGTGTCGTTCTCCCACCGCCGGACCCCTCGTCGCTTTAACCCGAACATCCAGGTGGTGCGGACCACCGCGGGCGGGAACAGCAAGCGGCTGCGGGTCTGCACCTCGTGCATCAAGGCCGGCAAGGTCACCCGCTAGGGCTTCTCCTGGCCCGCTGGCGGGCGCCCAGGCCGGGTGCCTGCCAGCGGCTGGTGAGACCGGCACCGGTCCGTTCGTCAAGTCAGGCCCCAGCCCGCAGTCTGTGCGGCTGGCCATGTTCTCGCCCAGTGCGCGGCTGGCAGCGCGCTCGCTCAGCGCGGCCCGGTGGCACTGAACGCGCAAGGCTCGCCGTCGATGGAGCAGCCGGACGGTGCCGTCGGCTGGCCGTCCACCGTGATCATGAACTGGGCAATGCCCTGCGACCCGGACGACTCGCCGCCCTGCCCGTCACCGCCTTGCGGGTGCCCGCCCCGGTGATTCCCGCCCGGCTGGTCACCCTCTTGGCCGCCGCCCTGGGCCGTCCCCTGGGCCGTCCCCTGCGCCACGCCAGAGTCCGTGGAACGCCATAGCCAGGCGGCGCCCTGCACGCCCGCGATCCGCGCCCCGGGAAAGGCCACCGCGAGGCTCCAGTAGTCGCCCCGCCCGGCCAGCCCGCCGATCGTGATCTGGTCGGCAAAGCCGCCCGGCCACTGCTCGGTGACCTGGTAGGTGATCCACAGATGACCGTGGCCCCCGTGGGCGCCGCGCCAGCCGGGCCCGCCCCCGTCACTGCCCGAGCCAGCCCCTGGAGTGCTGCTCAGGGCCCCGCCCTTCCGCTGCGCCGGGATAGGCACGCCGGGGCGGGCCGAGGCCAGCGTGCCGCCGTGGTTGGGCTGCAGATGGCAGTTCCCGACCGGGCACTGCCGTCCGGGCAGCGGCGAGCTGAAGTGCAGCACCGTCTTGGTCATGTTGGCGGCCAGGCTGGCCGCGACCACGACGCCGAGCCCGGCCGCGAACGTCGGGGTCACCATCAGCCGGCGCATCGCGGTGCCGAACTTCCGGCGCCTCGGCCGGTCCCGCCGCACCGCCGGGCGGTCGGCCGGGATCCCGGACTGGCCACTGATGCCCACCAGCGGCCCCGTGACGTCCTCTGAGCCCTCGAACCGGCCTTCTGGGCCGTTCATGGCGGCCGCCGGCCCGGCGGGGCCCACTGGGCCGCTGACGCCCGCTGGCGGCCCGGCCGCGGTCCACGGGTCACTCGCTCCCGCCGGAGCGCCCCCCGCGGTCCACGGGCCTCTGGCGCCCGTCGTGGGGCCGCCCGCGGTCCACGGGGCACTGACGCCCTGATCCGGCCCGGACGCGGCCGCGAACGGCACGTTGGCGTCACCGGAGGTGCCGGGCCGCGCCTCCTGGCCGGCCGCCTCCTGGCCGGCCGCCCCCTGGCCGGCACCGCCCAGGCGCAGCCACCGGGCCAGCGGAGCGAACCAGCGCAGCGCCGCACTCATCCGGCCGTGCGCTGGGCGGGCCCGGCGCGCGCCAGCACGGCCGGACCGGCCGGAACGCGGCCCGCCCGGCTGGGCCGCCCCGGAATGGGAGGCCTGAGCCTGGGCCGCGCCGGACGGCGCCCGGTGGCGGGGCGCTGCTCTCTTGCCCGGTGATCGCATTTGGGGGGTTTATACCTAAGGATTGAGTGCGCTAACTATAGTGACATTGCTGTAATTTAACGAGCACAGTCAGTGAAGGGTGCCTGGCCCAAGAAAATGATCCCATCCGGACAACCCCTCAGAGCGCCGCGAATCGACCCTGACCCCTCGACCCGCCCCCACCCGCCCCACGACCACCCAGCGTGCCGGGAGGGGGGTCCCGGGCGGGAATGTTGCGGCCAGGGCATGATCCTCCCCGCCGGTGAGAATCCAGTCAAGCGGGTTGTGCTTACCGAGCGCATCTGCGGCAGCACACAGAGCACCGTCTTGGGGCAAACGCCCCGATTCCAGGTCAATGCGGATCCCGCTGCTGTCCGCGACGTGCCCTAGGTCCTGGACCAGCCCGTCACTGACGTCGATCATTGCGGTGGCGCCCAGCCGCGCGGCCTCGGGCCCGGCGGCGTAATCCGGCTGCGGCCGGCGGTGCGCGGCGAGCAGGATGGCCGGCTCCGCCCGGCCGGCCTGCAGCAGGGCCAGGCCAGCCGCCGAGTGCCCGAGCACGCCGGCCACGGCCACGACATCCCCGGGCCGGGCGCCCGCGCGGGTCACCGGCGCCTCCCCGGCCAGGTTGCCCAGGGCAGTCACCGCCAGCATCACCAGCGGCGCTGCCGAGATATCACCGCCGACCACGCTCGTCCCGGCCCGGCCGCACTCCTGCGCCAGGCCGGCGGCCAGGTCCTCGGCCCAGGCGACCGGCAGGTCCGGCGGGGCAGCCAGGCCGACCAGCAGCGCGGTGGGGAGCCCGCCCATGGCCGCGATGTCGGCCAGGTTCTGCGCCGCGGCCTTCACGCCGATATCCATGGCGGTGGACCAGTCACGGCGGAAGTGGCGGCCCTCGATCAGCAGATCGGTGCTGGCCAGCACCCGGCCGTCCGGGGCGGCGAGGAGCGCGGCATCGTCACCGATGCCCAGCAGCGTGCCCGGTGCCTGCGGCATACGGGCCGCCAGCGCCGCAATGAGCCCGAATTCCCCGAGGTCTGCGACGGTAATGGGCCCTCCCCGGCTGCCATCCTGGGCTTAGGGTAGCGTGGCCATTCCGGCCGCTGGCGACGAAGCCCCCGGGGAGGACGCGTGGTGCAGGCATACATCCTCGTGCAGACCGAGGTGGGGAAGGCCGCCGAGGTGGCTCGCCGCATCGGATCCATCACCGGGGTAACCCTGGCGGAGGACGTCACGGGGCCGTACGACGTGATCGTGCGGGCGGAGGCCCCCAACGTGGACGACCTGGGCCGCCTCGTGGTCGCCCAGATCCAGGGGGTGGCCGGCATCACGCGGACTCTTACCTGCCCGATCGTGCATATCTGACGCCCGGGCCCGGAACGCCCGGGCTCTGAACGCCCCGGCTCTGACGCACCGGCCGGCCCCGGCGCTTGGCGGCCTCCGCGTCCCCGCCCCAGGTGGCGTGCGCCACCTCACGGCCCCCCAGTCGCGCGCTACCCTGCCCGTCCCGGATGGACCGGTTCGCCATGGGTAAAGGCAGGGCAGGCGACAAGGAGGACGGCGATGTTCGAGGCGGGCGATATCCGGGAGTGGCGCGGCCATGACGTGGTAGACGATACCGGGCACAAGATCGGGACGCTGGAAGCGATCTACGTGGACACCGGAACCGACGAGCCCTCCTTCGCCACCGTCACCGTCGGCCTGCCGACCCGGCACCGGCTCGTCTTCGTGCCCCTGGCCGCCGCCACCGTGGGTCCCGGTTACCTCAAGGTCGGCTACCCGCGGAACCTGGTCAAGGGCGCACCCTCGATCGACACCGATGGCGAGCTGCCGGCGGCTGACGAAGCAGCCATTTTCAAGCACTACGATCTGGTCTACCAGCCGGGGGCCGGCGGCGAACGGCGCCTCGCCCGCCGCTGACGGCCGGAAGGATCGGAGAGCGCACAATGGCGCTGTTTCTGCTGCTCATCATCGTGGCGATCGCCCTGGGCATCGTCGGAGCCGTGGTGAAGGGCCTGTTCTACCTGCTGCTGATCGGCATCCTGGTGGTCCTCATCGACCTCATCGTGCTGGCCGTCCGGCTGGGCCGCCGCCGGCGGACGACCCGGTAACCGCTCAGCGCAGCTGGGCGGCGAGCACGGCGGTCCGCGCCCCCAGCCCGAGGCCGGCCGCGCGGCTCAGGTCGTCGGGCGTGTCCACGTCCGAGCGCAGGCTGGGCACGTCGGCCAGCATCAGCTCGGCCGCTCCCCCGTCCCGGTACCGGGACGCCGATCCCGGGCCGAACCGGGGCCGGAACGGCGTGCCGGGCCGGGCGGTGTACAGGGTGGTGCCGGTGCCCGCCGCGTCGGCCACGAAGGCCTCCGGCCACTGCGCCGCGGCGCGCAGGGCCAGGGCCAGCTCGCCCGGCCGCAGCGCCGGCAAGTCCGCGGCCAGCCCGGCCGTGCCCGCCATCGGCCACCGGGACGCGGCGGCCGCTGCGCCATGGGCCAGGGCCGGGTTGAGCCCGGCATCCGGCTCGTCGGCCACCACCACGGCGCCCAGTGCGCTGAGGGCTCCCTCCGCCGCCGCGTCGTCGGTGACCACGACCACCGCGCCCACGGCCGGGCAGGCCGCCGCGGCACTGACCGTGTCCGCCGCCATGGCCAGTGCCAGGGCCGAGCGGGCCGGGCCGGCCAGCCCGGCCAGGCGGGATTTGGCGCGGGCAAGTACCTTGACGGGGATCACCAGCGACCAGCTGAGCGGGCTCTCGGTCACACCGGCGACCATACTGCCCGCCGCGGCGGGCAGGTGATCCGGCGGGCGGACGGTCCGGCCTCGACAGGGCCACGGGCAGAACGGGAGACTGAGCAGCACCATGAGCTGGCCGCAGCACAGGCGGGAGACCGCAGCGATGATCGGGCGATACCAATGAGCAGGCAGCAGGGCCAGCGCTACTCCCCGGGCTGGCGGGCCGGGACCAAGGTGTACCTGCCACCGCTGATCAAGTCGCTGATGAAGCGGGACTGGCAGGGCTACCAGCACTTCCCGCGTGAGGGCGGCATGATCGTGGCCGCGAACCACCTGTCCTACGCCGACTGGCCGGCCATGGCGCTGTTCGTACACGAGGCGGGGCGCTACCCCGCGTTCATGATCAAGTCCTCGGCCTTCGACGTGAAGCTGGTCGGGCCGTACCTGCGCGTCCTCGGCCAGCTGCCGGTGCGCCGCGGTGAGACCGACGCGGCGAACGTGCTCAAGGTGGCCGAGCAGGCCCTAGCCGAGGGCGAGTGCGTGGTCATCTACCCCGAGGGCACGGCCACCCGCGACCCGGACCAGTGGCCCATGCTGGCCAAGACCGGCGTGGCCCGGCTGGCGCTTTCCACCGGGGTGCCGGTGGTGCCGGTGGCCCAGTGGGGCGCGCAGGAGATCCTCCCCTACGGCACCACCAAGCCGCACCTGTACCCGCGCAAGGTGGTGCGGATGCTGGCCGGGCCGCCCGTGGACCTGAGCGACTACGAGGGCAAGCCGCTGACCCGCGACGTGCTGCGGGGAGCCACCAACGCCATCATGGGCGACATCACCACGCTGCTCACCGAACTGCGCGACGGGCGGCCACCGGCCGAGGCCTACCATCCGGCCGTGGCCCGCCGCGCCGCGCGCCAGGCCGCCCGGGAGCAGGCGGCTGGTACAGACCAGGTCGCGCCGCAACCGCAGGACGCACAGGACCCGCAGGGCACCTCCGCGCCTTCTGCGGGCCCAACGGAACCAGCCGCCAGCACTGACCCGCACGAGGCGACGCCGACGTGAGGGCCGCGGTGATGGGGGCCGGCATGTGGGGCACCACCTTCGCCCAGGTGCTCTGCGACGCCGGCACCCCGGCCATCCTGTGGGGACGCCGGGCCGAGCTGGTCACGGCGATCAACACGCGGCACGAGAACCTGGACTACCTGCCGGGGGTGGCGCTCACCCCCAGGGTGACCGCGAGCGCCGACCCGGCCCAGGTACTGGCCGGGGCGGATGTGGTCGTGCTGGCCGTGCCCGCGCAGAGCCTACGCGGCAACCTCACGTCCTGGCTGAGCCTGCTGCCGGCCGACGCGGCCTTCGTCAGCCTGATGAAGGGGATCGAGCTGGGCACCGGGAACCGGATGAGCCAGGTTATCGCCCAGGTGACCGGGGCGGGGCCGGACCGGATCGCGGTCGTCTCCGGGCCAAACCTGGCCCGGGAGATCGCCGAGCGGCAGCACGCGGCCACCGTGGTGGCCAGCGACGACGATACGCTGGCCAAGCGGCTGCAGCAGGCGTGCCACACCGGCTACTTCCGCCCGTACACGAACCCGGATGTCATCGGCTGCGAGCTGGGCGGGGCGGTGAAGAACGTCATTGCGCTCGGCGTCGGCATCGCCGTCGGCATGGGATGCGGGGACAACACCCGGGCCACCCTGATCACCCGCGGCCTGGCCGAGATCACCCGGCTGGGTGCCGCGCTCGGCGCCGACGCGCACACGTTCGCCGGCCTGGCCGGGATGGGCGACCTGGTGGCTACCTGCAGCTCGCCGCTGTCGCGGAACCGGACGTTCGGCGAGATGATCGGCCGCGGCATGCCCGTCGCCGACGTGCGGACCGTCACCACCCAGGTGGCCGAGGGCGCCAAGTCCGCGGGGCCGGTGCTGGACCTGGCCCACCGGAACGGGGTGGAGATGCCGATCACCGAGGTGGTGGTCGGCGTCATGGACGGCCGGATCGACGTCAGCCAGGCTGCCGAGCTGCTGACGTCGCGGTCCGCCAAGCCCGAGCGCTATGGGATCTGACCCGGTGGGATCTGACCCGGTGGGATCTGGCGCCGCGGGATCCGGCGCGGGATCCGGGCGCGGCCCGGGCGAGCACACCAGGGCCGTGCACCTGCCGCCGTCGCCGGTGCCCGCGCAGCGGCCACTCGGCGGGGCGGTCTACCGCAGCGCGACGTTCGCCTTCGACTCGAGCGCCGAGTACGCGGCCGTGCTGAACGGCCAGCAGGACGGCTACACCTACAGCCGGATCGACAACCCGACCTCGGACGGGTTCGCGGCCGGCGTCGCCGCGCTGGAGGGCTATCAGGTGCCGGGGCCGGTCGAGGCGCAGGCCTTCGCCTCCGGCATGGCCGCGATCAGCACGGTGTTCTGGACCTTCGCCGGGGCCGGCGCGCACGTGCTGGCCCCGGCCGCGGTCTACGGCGGAACCTACGGGTTCCTGCGCGCCGTGGCGGCCCGGTTCGGGGTGCGGACCGACTTCACCGACCTGGCCGACCTCAGCCAGGTCGAGTCAGCGGTGCGCCCGGAAACCCGGATCGTCTACGCCGAGACGCTGGCCAACCCCACGACCGCCGTGGCCGACCTGCCCGCCCTGGCCGATATCGCGCACCGGGCCGGTGCGCTGCTCGTGGTGGACTCCACGCTGGCCTCGCCCGTGGTGTGCCGGCCGCTGGAGCACGGAGCGGACCTGGTGCTGCACTCCGCCACCAAGTACCTCGGCGGCCACTCGGACGCCACCGGAGGCGTGGTGGCCGGCCACCCGGACCTGGTGCGCCGAGTCCGGGCCGTGCGCATCGACACCGGCGGCTCGCTCGCACCCGATGAGGCCTTCCTGCTGCACCGCGGGATGGAGACGCTGCCGCTGCGGGTCGCCCGGCACTGCGCCACCGCGCTGATATTCGCCTCCGCGGTGGCGAAGCACCCGGCGGTGCGCTGGGTGGACTACCCGGGGCTCCCAGGCCATCCCGGGCACGAGCTGGCCCGGCGGCTGTTCGACGCCGGCCCGGAGGGCACCCGGTTCGGCGCGATCGTGACTGTGACGCCGCATGGCGGCCGGGCCGGAGGGTACGCATTCGCCGACCGGCTGCGGCTGGCCCGGGTGGCCGCCTCGCTGGGCGGCACGCACACGCTGGCCGGGCACGTGGCCTCCACCACGCACCGGCAGTTCGATGACGCGGCGCTGGCCGCCGCCGGGATCGACCCGGGCGCGGTCAGGTTCTCGGTCGGCCTGGAGGACGGCGAGGACCTGATCGCCGACGCGTGGCAGGCGCTGGACGCACTGGGCTGAAGATGGCCCCCGGGCTCGCGGCCAGGGCAGGCTGAGCGGGTGCAGGGGGCCGGGCGTTCCGGCTCCGGGCGGGCCCGGGACAGCGGGCCCGGGACAGCCGGCCCGGGACAGCCGGCCCGGCCCGGGATAGCCGGGCCCGGAACAACCGGGCCCGGGCGGGACCAGGAAGGGGAGAGCATGAACGACGGCAAGATCCGGGTGGCGGTCGTATTCGGCGGCCGGGGACCCGAGCATGCCATCTCGTGCGCGAGTGGCGGGACCGTGCTGGCCACCCTGGACCGGGACCGGTACGAGGTCATCCCGGTCGGCATCCTGCCCGACGGGCGGTGGGTGCTCACCTCGGACGACCCGCAGCGGCTGGCCATCACCGATGGCCAGCTGCCGTCGGTCGAGGCGGTGGCCGAGCCCGGCGGACAGGTGCTCCCGTGGGCCGCGGGACCAGGCGCCGGGACGGTGAGCACGGCGGAGCCGGGAGCCATCCCCCGCGTGCTGGGCGCGGTCAACGTGGTGCTGCCGATGCTGCACGGCCCGTTCGGCGAGGACGGCACCCTGCAGGGCCTGCTGGAGATGGCAGGCATCCGGTACGTCGGGGCCGGGGTACTGGCCAGCGCGGTCAGCATGGACAAGGAGTACATGAAGCTGATCTTCGAGGCTCGCGGGCTGCCGGTCGGCCCCTTTGTGGTCGTCCGCGACCACGACTGGCAGCCGGCCGCGGCGGACAGCGCAGCGCTGCCGGTGTCCGGCGAGCGCAAGCGGGTGCTGGACGCGATCGGCGAGCTCGGCTGGCCGGTCTTCGTCAAGCCGGCCCGGGGTGGCTCCAGCATCGGCACGTCGAAAGCGTCCGACCTGGCCGGGCTGCACGAGGCCATCGAGGCGGCGCGGCGCTACGACCGGAAGGTGCTGGTGGAGAAGGCCATCACCGGGCGGGAGATCGAGTGTGCCGTGCTGGAAGGCGTGGACGGCGCGCCGCCGGACACCAGCATGCCCGGGCAGCTCATGGTGGACGGCGGGGAGGAATTCTTCGACTTCGAGGCCAAGTACCTCGACGACGCGAACGGGATGCTGATCCCGGCGCCGATCCCGGCTGAGCACCTGGACGGGGTGCGCCGCCTGGCCGCCGCCGCGTTCGAGGCGGTGTCCGGTGAGGGCCTGGCCCGGGTGGACTTCTTCTACACCCCGGACGGCCAGATCCTGCTCAACGAGATCAACACGATGCCGGGCATGACCGCAGCCTCCTACTTCCCGAAGATGTGGGCCGCGAGCGGGCTTACGCTGGGCGACCTGCTGGACCGGCTGATCACCACCGCGCTGCGCAAACAGCCGGGCCTGCGCTGACGCTCGGCGGCCAGCCGGGCCCGGGGCTCCTGAGGCGGGCCGGGCTCACGGGGGTGCTACCCGGTGCGGCCGGGGAACAGCGACCGGACACGGGAAGGGGTGAGCGGCCGGTGCAGGCCACGGTGCGCAGCTACGACGAGGCGGCCCGGTCGGGCAGCGTGTTCACCGACGACGGGACCGTAATGCCGTTCGGCGCGGGCTCGCTGGCCGGGTCGGGGCTTCGCCTGCTGCGCCCGGGCCAGCGGGTCCGGCTGCGCCTGGCCGAGGACGGCTCGATCTCTGCCCTCACCCTGGCCACCTTCCCCCTCCCCCCGGCCCTTCAGCCCCCGCCCCCGGCCCCGCCCCCGGCCCCGCACCTGGCCCTGCAGCCGCACCCGGCCCCGCACCTGGCCCTGCACCCGCCCCCGGCCCCGCCTGAGCCGCGCCCCCCACCGCCCGCCCCCGCCCCACCTGACGCGTCCCGGTTGTCCGGGCCCACGCGGCCCCCAACTACGTGGATGCAACCGTCATGCACAAGGAACTACGTGGCTGTGACAGCCACGCAGTCGGGGTTCCGGGCGGCGGCCGGGCCGCGGTGACGGAAGTGGCTGATGTGGCCAGCGCTCCCCCAGAAATGATCATGGGATTGGTGCCGCTCAGGCGGCGCCAATCCCATGATCATGACTGCTATCCGCCCGGCCTGCGGGCGGAGCAGGTTACCGCTTCTTCGCGACGGCCACCTTCTTCTCGCCATTCACCACGGCCTTGAAGTCGGCGCCGGCCCGGAACTTGGGCACCGACGACTTGGGCACCTTGATGGTGGCGCCGGTGGCCGGGTTACGGGCCGTGCGGGCTGGCCGGACGGCCTTCTCGAAGACGCCGAATCCGGTGATCGCGACCTTGTCACCCTTGGCCACGGTGCTCTGAATCGTGTCGAGCACCGCATTCACGGCCTCGGTCGCGGTCTTCTTGTCCCCCAGGCGACCCGAGATCGCGTCGATCAGGTCACGCTTGTTCATGAATCACTCCTGCGGTTTCCCCCACGGGAGGTCGCGCGGACAGGGCACCGTTAACCGCGACCTCTGACGTGCCTGAAATTAGGCGATCCAGCGCACGGACACAATCATCACAGCGTAAAAACACGGCGTGTCGCGCGCCGGATGCCCGGATTTCTTGCCCTGCAAAGGATTTCAGGCCACCGGATCGGCGGTCGGCAGCCAGTCGGGCCGGCTGTTCTCGAACTCGGCGATCGCATCCGCATGCCGCAGCGTCAGCGAAATGTCGTCGAGTCCTTCCATCAGCCGCCAGCGGGTGTAGTCATCGATCTCGAACGGCGCGGTCAGCCCGGCCGCGTCGCTGCCCGGATCGCCCGCCCGCACCTCCCGGGCGACCAGGTCCACGGTCACCTCGGTGTCCGGACTGCGCTCCAGGAGGTCCAGCAGGGCGTCTGCGAATTCGGCGGTTACCTGGACCGGGAGCAGTCCTCCTTTTGTCGCGTTATTCCGGAAGATATCCCCGAAGCGGGAGGAGATTACGGCCCGGAATCCGTAATCCGAGAGGGCCCAGACGGCGTGCTCGCGGGATGACCCGATACCGAAATCCGGCCCGGCCACGAGTATCGTCGCGCCATCCGAGTCCGGCTGATTGAGGATGAATTCGGGGTCGGCCCGCCAGGCCGCGAACAAGCCGTCAGCGAAACCCACCCGGCTGACCCGCTTGAGGTATTCGGCGGGGATGATCTGGTCGGTGTCCACGTTGGCCGCGCGCAGCGGGACGGCCCGGCCGGCGTGCGTGGTGAAAGGCTCCATGGTGTCTGCTCCTCCGGTTACAGGTCGGCGGGGGCGGTGAGGCGGCCGGTCACGGCGGTGGCCGCGGCCACCTGCGGGGACACCAGGTGGGTACGGGAGCCCTTGCCCTGGCGGCCTTCGAAGTTCCGGTTGGACGTGGACGCGCTGCGCTCGCCGGGGGCCATCGTGTCCGGGTTCATGCCCAGGCACATCGAGCATCCCGCCGACCGCCACTGCGCGCCGGCCGCGGTGAACACCTGGTCCAGGCCCTCCCGTTCGGCGGCCGCCTTCACGTCCATGGAGCCGGGGACGACGAGCATCCGGACCCCCTCGGCCACCTTCCGGCCGCTGATCACCTCGGCAGCCGCCCGCAGGTCCTCCAGGCGGCCGTTCGTGCAGGAGCCGACGAATACCGTGTTGACGTGGACGTCGGTGAGCGGCGTGCCGGGCTTGAGGTCCATGTAGGCCAGCGCGCGCTGGGCCGTGGCCCGCTCGCCCGGGTCGTCCATCGCGTCGGGGTCGGGCACGGACGAGGTGAGCGGGGCCGCCTGGCCTGGGTTGGTCCCCCAGGTGACGAACGGGGTCAGCGCGGCCGCGTCCAGCGTGACCTCCTTGTCGAACGCAGCGTCCGCGTCGGTCGGCAGCGCGCGCCAGTAGTCGAGGGCCGCCTCCCACTGGGCGCCCCGCGGCGCGTGCGGCCGACCCTCCAGGTAGCTGAACGTGGTGTCGTCCGGCGCGATGAGCCCGGCCCGGGCCCCGGCCTCGATGGACATGTTGCAGACGGTCAGCCGCCCCGCCATGGACAGGCCGCGGACCGCGTCGCCGCGGTACTCGATGATGTGGCCCACTCCGCCGCCGGTGCCGATCTTGGCGATGATCGCGAGGATCAGGTCCTTGGCGGTCACCCCATAGGGCAGGTCGCCAGTCACGTTGATCGCCATCTGGGCGGGCTGGTGCTGTGGCAGCGTCTGGGTGGCCAGCACGTGCTCGACCTCGCTGGTGCCGATGCCGAACGCCAGCGCGCCCAGCGCGCCGTGCGTGCTGGTGTGTGAGTCACCGCAGACGATGGTCATGCCGGGCTGGGTCAGCCCCTGCTGCGGGCTGATCACGTGCACGATGCCCTGCCCGGCGTCGCCCATCGGGTAGAGGCTGACGCCGAAGTCCGCGCAGTTCTTGCGCAGCGCCTCGACCTGGACCCGGGACACCGGGTCGGTGACCGGGCTGCCCGGGCCGGCCAGCGGCAGCCCGGGACCGGTCACGCCCAGCGTGGGCACATTGTGGTCCTCGGTGGCGACGGTCAGGTCGGGGCGGCGGACCCGCCGCCCGGCCAGCCGAAGCCCGTCGAACGCCTGCGGGCTGGTCACCTCGTGCACCAGGTGCAGATCAATGTAGAGCAGATCGGGCTCACCCTCGGCCCGGTACACGACATGTGAGTCCCAGATCTTCTGCGCGAGCGTACGTCCCATCCGTGCAACCCCTTTCAGCGGGCGCCTCGTCGCGAACCGCCACCTGGTCACGGCGCCTTCCGGCGGGTCTGGCAGCGGGCTTGCGTCTCGCATTGCGAGACGACAATATCGAGCTATGGACAACTCTAGCGGAGTGGGCGTGCTGGACAAGACAGTTGCCGTGCTGAGCGCCCTCGAGTCGGGCCCGGCCTCACTGGCCCAACTGGTCAGCGCAACCGGGTTGGCCCGGCCCACCGCGCACCGCATCGCGGTGGCCCTGGAACGGCACCGGCTGGTGGCCCGGGACGGCCAGGGCCGGTTCACCCTGGGACCGCGGATCGGCGAGCTGGCCACCGCGGCGGGCGAGGACCGGCTGCTCGCCGTGGCGCAGCCGGTCCTGGTCGCCTTGCGCGACCTGACCGGGGAGAGCGCCCAGCTGTACCGGCGCCAGGCGGACAGCCGGATCTGCGTGGCCGCGGCGGAGCGGGCCACCGGGCTGCGGGACACCGTCCCGGTCGGCACGGCGCTGCCGATGAGCGCCGGGTCGGCCGCGCAGATCCTGCTGGCCTGGGAGGAGCCCGAGCGGCTGCACCGCGGGCTGCGCGGCGCCAAGTTCAGCGCGGCCGCGCTGGCCCAGGTCCGCCGCCGGGGCTGGGCGGCCAGCGTGGGCGAGCGGGAGGCGGGGGTGGCGTCAGTCTCCGCGCCCGTCCGGGGCCAGGGCAACAAGGTGATCGCGGCGGTATCGGTGTCCGGTCCTATCGAGCGGCTCACCCGCTCACCGGGCCGGCTGCACGCCAACGCCGTCATCACCGCGGGCGACCGGATCACCGCCGCCCTCCGCCGCGCCACCTAACCAGCGCGGCGATTTCCGTCAGTGCGGTGGGTGTGGGGGTCACCCGGGCGGGGGAGGTGGGGATGGACCTCATCGGCGATACTGGAGGCGATCGGTGATCTTGTGCGATCATGCCGAAGGTCCCCCGTGCGGCGGGACGGTGGCCTCTGCTCGCCTCGCCGCGTGTGAGTGAGGCTACTGAAGGTCACGCCCCTGACACCGTGAGGTCGCGTCCATGAAAGTTGCCGTCATCAAGGAGACCACCTCTGGCGAGCGCCGGGTGGCCCTGGTCCCAGAGATGGTCGCGCGGTTGCGCGGCGCCGGGCTCGAGGTACTCGTCGAGTCGGGCGCGGGCGACGGGGCGTGGCTCGCCGACAGCGCCTACGCCGAGGCCGGCGCCACCGTGGTCAGCCGCGCGGAACTGCTCGCGGACGCCGACCTGATCATGATGGTCGGCAAGCCGGACGAGCAGGTCCAGGCCGGCCTCCACCCGGGCCAGGCGATCCTCGGCCTGCTCAACCCACTGGTCGACCCGGCCCTGGCGGAAACGCTGGCGGCCCGGGGCGTGACCGCCATCAGCCTGGACGGGCTGCCCCGGACCCTGTCCCGGGCCCAGGGCATGGACGCGCTGAGCTCCCAGGCCAACGTCGCCGGGTACAAGGCGGCGCTGGTAGGGGCGGCGGCGTTCGGCCGGTTCTTCCCCATGCTGACCACCGCGGCGGGCACCGCCCGGCCGGCCAAGGTGCTCATCCTGGGCACCGGGGTAGCCGGGCTGCAGGCCATCGGGACCGCCCGCCGGCTCGGCGCCGTGGTCTCCGCCTACGACGTGCGGCCGCAGACCAAGACCGAGGTGGAGTCGCTCGGCGGCACCTTCATCGAGCTCACGTCGGTGGGGAACGCGGCCGGGGAGGGCGGTTACGCACGGGCGCTCAGCGACTCCGAACGGCAGGCCCAGCAGGCCGAGTTGGCCGGGCACATCGCCCGGCACGACGTGGTCATCACCACGGCCCAGGTGCCGGGGCGCAAGCCGCCGCTGCTGGTCCCCGAGGACACGCTGAAGGCCATGACCGCGGGCGCGGTCATCGTGGACATGGGGGCGGGCCCGCTCGGCGGCAACGTAGCGGGGTCCGTGCCGGGCGAGACCATCGTCACCGGGAGCGGGGTCACCGTCATCGGCGCCGGGAACCTGGCGGCCAGCGTGCCCGGTGCCGCCTCGGCCTTCCTGTCCCGGAACATCGCCACGCTGCTGCTGCACCTGGTGAAGGACGGCGCGCTGGCCATCGACCCCGCCGACGAGATCCAGGCCGGCGTCGTGATCACCCACCAGGGGGCCGTTATTCACCCTGCTACCGCTGCCCTGCTCGCCGAATCCACGCCTGGTGCCGGCTCGCCGAAAGGTGCGACCTCGTGACCACGTCACTGCTCACTGACATAACGATCTTCGTGCTCGCCATCCTGGTCGGTTTCGAGGTGATCTCCAAGGTGCCGGCCACGCTGCACACGCCACTGATGTCGGCGGCCAACTCGATCCACGGGATCGTGCTGGCCGGCGCGATGCTCATCGCGGTGACCGCGAACAACCTGCTCGGCTACATCCTCGCCTTCGTGGCCTGCGCGTTCGCGGCGATGAACGTGGTCGGCGGTTACATGGTCACCGGGCGGATGCTGAAGATGTTCAAGCGCACCCGCACCCCGGTGCCCGCCGCGGCCCCCGCCGTGGTCAGCGGCAATGGCCAGGCTCAGGCCATCAGCAAGCCGGGCGGCCAGTCATGAACGCCTTCGACTGGATCACCCAGCTGCTCTACGTGGCGGCCGCGACTTGCTTCGTGCTCGGCCTGCACCTGATGAACTCCCCGGCCAGCGCCCGGCGCGGCAACCAGGTGTCCACGGTCGGCATGGTCGTGGCCATCGCGACCACCCTGGCCCTGGTCGCGCACGCGGGCACGGTCACCACCACCGGCTGGATCGTGATGCTGGCCGGCACGCTGCTCGGCAGCGGGGCCGGCCTGTACGCGGCCCGCACCGTCGAGATGACCGCCATGCCGCAGCTGGTCAGCATCTTCAACACGGTCGGCGGCGGCGCGGCCGCCCTGGTCGGGATCGACGACTACGTCCGGCTCGCCTCGGGGGGCATTAGCGAGTTGACCACGGTCTTCACGATCCTTGACGTGCTCATCGGCGCGGTGACCTTCTCCGGGTCGATCATCGCCGCCGGGAAGCTGCAGGGCCTGATCGACGGGTCGCCGATCACCTTCCCCGGCTCGCGCGCCGTCAACATCGCGGCCGCGGTCATCGCGGTCGGCGGCGGGATCTACATGATCGCCACCCCGAGCGTGCCTGCCCTGATCATCATCATCGCGGCCGCGTTGCTGTTCGGCGTGACGATGGTGCTGCCGATCGGCGGCGCGGACATGCCGGTGGTCATCTCGCTGCTGAACGCGTTCACCGGCACCGCGGTGGCCATGGCCGGCTTCGTCATCGGCAACTGGGCGCTGATCATCGCGGGCGCGCTGGTCGGCGCGTCCGGTGGCATCCTGACCAAGCTGATGGCCGACGCCATGAACCGGTCGATCCGCAACATCATCGTGGGCGGGTTCGGCACGGGCGACAACGGCCCGGCGGTCGAGGGCCCCGGCGGGGACGTGCGGTCTATCCAGGCCGACGACGCCGCCATCCAGCTCGCCTACGCGCAGAAGGTCATCATCGTGCCCGGCTACGGGCTGGCCGCCGCGCAGGCCCAGCACCAGGTGGCCGAGCTGGCCGCGCTGCTGGAGGAGCGGGGCGTCGAGGTCAGCTACGCCATCCACCCGGTGGCCGGGCGGATGCCCGGGCACATGAACGTGCTGCTGGCCGAGGCCAACGTGCCCTACCCGCAGCTCAAGGAGATGGACGAGATCAACCCGGAGTTCCCGCGGACCGACGTGGCCCTGGTCATCGGGGCCAACGACGTCACCAACCCGGCCGCGCGCCGGCCCGGGAACCCGGTCTCCGGCATGCCGATCCTGGACGTGGACCACGCCAAATCCATCATCGTGATCAAGCGGTCGATGGGGCACGGCTACGCCGGCATCGACAACGAGCTGTACGTGGACCCGAAGACGAGCATGTTCTTCTCCGACGCGAAGTCCGCCCTGACTGAGCTGACCAGCGCCGTCAAAACCCTCGTCGCCTGAACGCCCGCACATCCAGCCGGACGCCCCGTCTCCCCGGCCGCCACGCCGCGGTCCCGGGGCGTCAGCCCGGCTCGGCCAGGACGGCGTACACGCGGGTCAGCTCGCTCTGCAGGTCTGTCCACGGGAAGGCGGGCGAGTCACCCGCCACCGGCGGCAGCCGGCCCGGGTCGAAGATCAGCCGGATGCCCCAGTCCCGGAGTTCCGCCACGCTGCGCCGGAAGGCCGGGTGCCGGGCCAGCGCGGTGTTCGGCCAGGGCACCGCGAGGATCGGCAAGCCGAGCCCGACCGCCTCGTTGAGCAGGCCGAGCGCCAGCGTGTCGCTGATGCCGCAGGCCAGCTTGTTGATCGTGTTGAAGGTGGCCGGGGCCACCACGAAGGCGTCGGCGGGGGGCAGCACGTCCGGGTCGCCGGGATCCTTGTAGCGGACCCGTACCGGGTGACCGGTCAGCTCGGCGAGTGCCCGGGTATCCAGGAACTTGGCCCCGTCCGGCGTGGTGATCACGCAGACGTCCCAGCCCTGCCGCTGGGCGAAGCCGGTGAACTCGGCGAGGTGCGCGGCGGGCGGCCCGCCACCCGCGATGACGTAGAGCACGAGCTGCGGCTGCTCCGTCACGACATCCTCCTGTGCCCTCGGGCTCGGGCGTGCCAGAGCCACCCTATGAGGCGGGCCGGCCATGCAGCGGTCCGAGCATCCCCCAGTCAGCGCCGCCCCCAGCTCTCCATCCCCCCCGGCCCTCCTAGCCCCCCGGCCCCGGCCCTCCTAGCCCCGGCCCCCAGCCCTCCCAGGCCCGGCCTCCTACCCCCTACCTCCTACCGCCTACCTCCGGGCCTCCTAGCCCCCGCCCCTCGGCCTCCCAGCCCTCCTAGCCCCCGGCCCCTACCCCGGGCTTCCCGGCCCCCGGCCCCCTACCCCCCGGGACCCCCGGGGGCTCGCGATCATGACTTGGGTGTCGTTGTAACGACACCCAAGTCATGATCGTGGACATGAGCGGCCTGGAGGCCAGGAACATCTGTCTCATCTGCACCGGTAGTCACACGCGTCACGGGCGGAGCGGAGGCGATCGGCACAATGGGGTCATGAGCACGGTCGAGGCGAACCCGGATGTCCAGGCGGTTCCAGGGACCGCGTCCACAGCTCCCGCCGCCCCCGCGGCCACCGCCGGGTCCGGCGGGGAGCCGGAGCTCACCCAGGCCCGGGTGGCCCGGGTCGGGGACATGGAGGTGCGGCGGCTGATGCCGCTGCGCCGCCGCCGCAGCGTCGGGGCGTGGTGCTTTGTGGACCACTACGGGCCGATGTCGGTGGACGGCGTGGCCGGCATGCAGGTGCCGCCGCACCCGCACATCGGGCTGCAGACCGTGACCTGGCTGCTGGACGGGAACGTGCTGCACCGGGACAGCCTGGGCAGTGAGCAGGTGATCCGGCCCGGTCAGCTGAACCTGATGACGTCCGGCCGGGGTATCGCGCACTCCGAGGAGTCGCCGGAGGACCACGACCCGCGGCTGCACGGCGTCCAGCTCTGGCTGGCGCTGCCGGAGGACAGCCACCAGGCCGCGCCCGGGTTCGAGCACCACGCGGAACTGCCGTCGGCCGCCCTGGCCGGGTTCGAGGTCACCGTCATCGTCGGGGAACTGGCCGGGCTGCGCTCGCCGGCCACGGTCTTCTCCCCGGTAGTGGGCGCGCAACTGCAGGCGGACCGGGACGCCCGGGGGCAGCTGGCGCTGCACTCGGAGCACGAGCACATGATCTTCGCGGTCGCCGGGCCCGCCCGGGCCGACGGCACCAATCTCACCCCGGGCCGCCTGCTGTACCTGAGCCCTGGGCGGGACCGGCTGAACCTGGCGGCCCCGGCGGGCAGCACGGTGCTGCTGCTCGGCGGCGAGCCGCTCGCCGAGCCGCTGATCATGTGGTGGAACTTCATCGCCCGCAGGCCGGAGGACATCATCGCGGCGGCTCGTGACTGGACGGCGGGCAGGCGGTTCGGGGAGGTCCGTGGCTATCACGGGGCCCCGCTCCCCGCGCCGCCGCTGGACGCGGTCCGGCTGGGCCGCCCCCGCGGCTAAGCCGGGCCTGGACGCCAAGCATCACGGCTCGGCCATCTGGCCCGGCCATCGGGCCCGGACTGTCCTCGGCGCGGCCTGCGGAGCCCGGCGGTCACGGCCGTGAAGGCCGTGGCCGTCTGGAACGCGAAGCTGCGCCCGCGGGTCAGAAGTCGGTGAGATCCGGCACCCGGGGGGACCGCACCGTCCCGGGGCCGGCCACCCGCGCCGGGGCCGTCGTGCGCCCTGGCGTCATCTGCCCCGGCGTCATCCGCCCTGGCGTCGTGCGCCCTGGCGTCGTGCGCCCTGGCGTCATCGCCCCGGCGTCATCCGCCCTGGCGTCGTGCGCCCTGGCGTCGTGCGCCCTGGCGTCGTGCGCCCTGGCGTCATCCGCCCTGGCGTCATCCGCCCTGGCGTCATCCACGGCGTAGGCGAGGTAGCTGACCACGCCGACTACCCCGTCGATGGACCGGCACATCGCCACCGCCAGCGGAATCATGCTCTTCGCCGCCACAGACCCGTTCAGCGTCACCAGGCCGTCCTGGACACAGACGCGCACCAGGGCCGGATCGGTCCCCAGGTGCCGGACGAACACGTCGCGGACGATCTCGTGGACCAGATCGGAGTCCGGGCGCAGAAAGACGTGGCCCAGGTCGGCCCAGCTGACGATGCCGACTAGATGACCGCAGGAGTCGGCCACCGGCAGCTCGCTGAGCTGGTTCCGGCTCATCGACCGGGCCGCCTCGGCCAGCGGCGCCTCAGGCGACGTGGTCACCGCGGGGAACCGCATGACATCCGCGGCGGCCACCTCCCCGCCCTCCGGCGGCCCGGGGTGCCGAGCACGGCCGAGGACCCGCCAGGCCGCGCGATGCCCCCGCCGCGCGGCCTGCGGCTGCAGGTCGGCCGCGGCGACCGTCCCGGCGACCTGGCCGCTGGTACCCAGCACGGGCACGGTCCGGAAACCGGTCGCGGCCATGATGGCCGCCAGCTCGCTCACCGGGGTATCCACCGCCACGGCCAGTACCTCGGTGGTCATGACCTCACGCACTTTGCGACGGGACATCGACGCTCCTCTGCCAACCCCCGGCATTCAGCTGACCGCGCGAGGCCGCGGCCAGCCCAGGGCCGGAATGCCCGCCATCGGGGAAGAAAGTCCCTACCCGCCCCTTCCCTCCCCGCCCGGCCCGGCCCGGGCACCGGAGCGTCCTGCGCAGGCGGCGATTCTGCCCCGGTCTGGCACCCCGGGCGGGTGATGTTCCACGGCACCGTCCGGGAGCGGGTGAGACGAGCCGACTTTGGGTATTTGTACCTCCGGCAAGCAGGACACGGTGGGTGATCACGCTGGACGCCAGGCGTCCCGGCCGGCCCTGCGAAGGGGGGTGCCCGCACTGAAGCACGACCCAGCACTGTCGCGCATCGTGGTTGGGGTAGATGGCTCCGTAGCCTCACTGGCCGCGCTGCGCTGGGCAGTCCGAGAAGCCGGACTGCGGGAAACGGCCTTGCACGTGGTGCGGGCCTGGGAAGACACCGCCAAGCGAGTGGCTCCGTACGCGCATGCGGCACCGGACCGCCGTGCGGACGATGACCTCACCGCGCGGGACCGGCTGCAGGCGGATATGGCGGCCGCGGTCGGGCCGTCGCCTCTGGTCTCGGTCCACGTGACCGTGGCCGAGGGGCTCGCGGCCCGGGTGCTGCTGGACCACGCCGCACAGGCGGACCTGCTGGTGCTGGGCAGCGCCATCCACCGTGCACCGGACGGCATCGGGCCGGTGGCCCGCGCGTGCCTGCGGCACGCGCCGTGCCCGGTGGTGGTGGTCAGCGGGGCGATGACAGGCGTCCCCATCCCGGCCTGATCCGCCGGCCCGGCCTGCCCAGGCCGCCCAGCGGTCAGGCCGCCCAGCGGTCAGGCCGCCCAGCGGTCAGCTGGCGCGGCGCCAGCCAGGATCAGCGACGGCTGTTCCACCGGGGCTCGGTGGTCTGCCAGTCAGCATCCCAGCCGGCCAGGCGCCTGCGGTCCAGGGCCTGGATGGTCAGTGAGGCAGTGCAGAGCAGAAGGGCGCCCAGCGCCAGCGGGGCCGTGACGGTGGCCAGGAACGCCTGGCCGGTCGCCTGGTCCTGCCGCAGCGGCGGGCCGGTCTGCGCTCCGGTGCTGTCCACCCAGATCCGTACCGTGCTGCCGGCCCGGGACCCGGGCACGGCCGGCACGTCGCCGGTGCGCACCTGCCCATCAGGCGCGGTCCACCGGGCCTTCACCTCGGCGGTGCTCACGCCGCCGTAGCCCGAGGCGAAGGCCGAGCCCGCGTTGGCCAGCAGCACCGCGGGCACCCGGCGCCACGAAGCCTGCTGGGCCCGTTCGACCCGGAGGGCGGCGGCGCCGGCCCAGTGGCCGGCGGCGAGCGCCAGCAGCGGGCCGCCGATCAGGAACATGAGCAGTGCCGCCGCAACCACGGCGGCCTCAACCCGGTCGCTGGCCCGCCGGAGCGGATTACGGTCCGGCCAGAGGCCGCGCAGCCACAGAGCCCGCCGCTCGCGGGGAGCTGCCCCTCGCCTCGTCATGCTTCCACCATGCGGCGGCTAGCAGGCCGGGCCTAGGGGCCATCCGCCCGCTAGCGCGGGACTTTCGCCCAGTCTGGCCGGATGGCCGGGCCTCAGCCCTTCACGGCGCCGGTGAGGCCGCCCACCAGGTAGCGCTGCGCGTCGCTGGGCATGACCCTGGCCGAGATGGAATCGCTCGCCCGGGTCGGCCGGGCCGGGTAGCCGTCGTGGTCATGAGCGACACGGCTAGGGCAATATCCGGCAGGCACAGGAACTCAGGTACGGACGTATCACCGGGGTTGACTTCAGACCCATCGACTTCCCCGCCATCGCCCGCGCCTGCGGCCTGGCCGGCGGCTACGCACCGGACAGCCCCAGCTTGCGGGAAGCCGCCACATAGGGCTTCGCCGCGAGGCGGCCGTTCCTGGTAGATGCCCGATCGACAAGAACCAGAACCCTGGACCTATCCGGCGCTGCAGGCGTTCAAGCCGGCCCACGACGGTGACGGAATGCGGTCAGGCGGCTGGTTAGTTAGCAACTCGCCGGATGTAATGCACGGCACATGATCAAGTTGACACGCCAAGCCGACCCCGGCCGACCCAGCACGACACTTGACCCTGGTCCCTGCACGTCAACCAAGCCCGTGAATAGACACTCTTCGCGCACGGCATTAGAGTTAAGTTCTGCAGCGCAGTCATAACGCGTACATTACCCGAGTATGCATGAGTTGCTGGCCGTGAGTAGCGGCTGAGCGTACAAGGCATGCCCGCAGTCACGGCCGCAGTCGGTCATTCTGCTCCGGGCCGCAGAGCGAAGTGGCCATTTCAATTATCACGGGAAAATTTATGACCAAACCGGTCCATATGTGCATACGTGACGATCTGAAGCTCCGCCTTGCGGCCGGGGAATGGGTAGCTGACAAGAGGTTGCCGTCCGAGACAGAATTGGCCCGGAGGTACGGGGTCGCACGTATGACGGTGCGGCAGGCGATCGGCGCTCTGGCCGCCGCGGGAATCGTCATCCGCCGGCAGGGGCTGGGCACATTCGTAACGAGCCCGCTGCCGGGCAGGCAGGTTGGCGCGCTGCAGAGCTTCACCGAGGAAATGCGCACCCAGGGCCGGGACGTCCAGACCCGGCTGCTAAAGGCCGCCGTGGAGGAACCGCCCGATACGGCGCGGGAGGCACTGCAGCTTGGGCAGCGTGCCGCGGCGGTTGTCGTCCAACGACTGCGGGTGGTGGATGGCCGCCCGATCGTGGTGCAGAACTCATGGCTCCCGTACGCACGTTTCGCCGGGCTGGACGCGGTCCCACTGTTGAACGGATCGCTGTACGCGACGCTCGAAGAACGCTATGGGGTACCCATTGTCCGCGCCGTGCAGTCCGTCACCGCCGCGGCCGCCACCGACCTCGACGCAGCGCTGCTGGGGCTATCGCCAGGCTCACCGGTCCTGCGGACCAGCAGAAGCACCTTTGACGGGGCGAACTGCCCCATCGAGTTTGCGGTGAGCGCCACTCGCCCGGGCACCCCGATCGAGACCGTCATGGAAAGGGCCACCGGCAGGGTGGCCCAGGGATAGGCAGCATGCGGCCCGGCAACCGGGCGGATCGTGCTCCGCGGCCCGGCCGCACCGCACCAGGCCGGGCTCCCGGCCTGGTGCGGTGCGGGATCAGACGAGGGAGGCCTCACTGAGCGCCGCGTGCTGCTCAATGACCGTCAGCACCCGCCGGTGCCCGGCGTTCAGGCTGTCACGCTGCGGGGCGGTCAGCGCGACGGCCCGGGTCAGCACCTGGCGCGGGACAACTTTTAGGGTGGCGCCGAGCAGCGACCACGACAGCTCATCGAGCGCCGCACGGACCGTCGCGGGGTCCTGCGTTCGTGCGCAGACGTTCTCCAATGCCAGCATCCGGTCCTCCGCCGCCGGGACGGGGGCCATCTCCAGCGGGAACGCGTCGGCGGCCGGGCACGGCGACGCCTCGGCGCTGGCTGCCTCGAAGGCGTTTATCAGTGGGCTTACGTCACCCGCCGTCAGCGGGTCATACAGCCCCGGGAACGGCTGTGCCTCATAGCCGCGGTCGTAGCCGCTGAAGTAGATGGGCGCGGCGGACCCGGTCCGGGCAAGCACGCCGAGCGCCACGTCGAGCAGGCTGACCGGCCAGCCGAGGTCGGTGATGGCATGCACCCGCAGCCCGCCTGCGCCCGCGCCCGCGCCCGCCACCAGCAGCAACTGAGCCGACTCCAGAGCTGACTGCGCGTAAAAGGCGATATCCGGGCCGTGCAGCCGGATCACGTCGCCCTCGGACCAGCCAAGCAGCCTGGCATGGATGAGCGAGTTGTTGACCACATGGGTGAACCTCGCGGCCGAGTAGTACGCCGCCCCATCCGCCGCGGCCCGCGAAAGCAGCCATTCAGCGGCCCGCTTGGAAGCGGTGTAGACGTCGGGCGAGTAAGGACGCAGCGCCTTGCCGGTTGACGCGCTGATCAGCCGGGGAACATCGAACGCGGCGGCCGCGGCGATCACGTTACGGGTGCCGAACACATTGGTGGTCGCGGTACGGTGCACCTCGCGCTCGGCCAGGCCCGGGTCCCGCTGGGCAGCTACGTGGAAGACGACGTCAGGCCGGACATCACGGAATATGGCCATGAGCCGACAGGGATCCCGGATATCGGCGCGCACGTACTCGGCGCCGCTGAGCCTCGCCGTCTGGGTGTATCCGCGGCTCACGCTGACCAGCCGCCGCGGCGACCAGGCGGCCAGCTGTCCCATCAGCGCCGACCCGATGCACCCCGTCCCGCCCGTGACGAGCACCGACCGGCCGGGCAGCCAGGCTTGCAGGGCAGAACCCGGCACGCCGATCTCCCGCTCGGCTATCGCCAAGAAACGACGGTACTCGTGCGGCGCGTCGGGCTTGCTCGACGCCAGTGCCCGCGTCAGGTCGCGCAGGCACCGCACCTCGGCACCGCCCAGGCGCCGCAGCCCCGCCGGTACCGCCTCACGCATTGCCGCCACGATCTCAGGCGCCGTTAACACCGCGCAAACCTCCATTAGCTATAACGGTCTTATCACGGGGGCGGCATCCCGGATGGGCGCCGGACGCACAGTATGACAGGCACAGCTGCCTTTTTATGCATCCAGCGCCGGAGTATCGCTCCTTTTTTCTTACACTTCAGCCCGCCGGCCGGTTGCCGATAGGCCGTTTATCCCAGTTATGCATCAGAAGGCACGGCTGTGCCTTTTCTAACGATGCCCCAACCAGCCTACTAATTCTGGCGATAAATCCGCGATCCTGGCCTTGCCTCGTTTATCCAGGCCTGGCCCCCGGCTGGCCCGCGCAGGCGGACCCGCAGATCGCTCATCCCTGCCGCTGGCACTTCCACCCCGGGAGGCCGGCCCGGGTCTTCCGGCCCGGGTCATGTAGCCCGGGCCGGAAGACCCGGGCCGAAAGAACTGAGGAAAATGCCCCGCCGGAATCAGGGAGTCCGGCCCTGGGCCCAGCACGCAAAACACGGAGAGTGGTGAATAGGTTACAAAAAAGAAACCAGGAAACGTTATGAGAGTTACAGGAAAAGCCAGCCGCATCTTTCGCCACTCGCCCACGGCACACCGCCGCGCCCGGCGCGCCGTCGGCCCCGTCACCGTCGGCCTCATCGCCGCGGCCACCGCCGGCGTCACCGGGCTCTCCGTAGTCCTGGCGGGCACGTTCGCGGCCAGCGCGAAGACGACCGCGAACCGGTCCGGCATGCCCTGGGCCAGCGGAGTCTACGAGCCCGGCAACACCCGCGCGGTCGTCGACGCCTTCGGCACCTGGCGCGGCCACCCCGTAGACGTTGCCACCGTCTGGGCCAACCGCGCGACATGGAACGACATCGTGAACCCGGCCTTCATGTACGGGCGCTGGCGGGGAGCACCACAGACCGTGGCCTTCGGCGTGGCGATGCTGCCCGAGCACGTCGCGGGCGTCTCCCTGCAGGCCTGTGCCAACGGCAACTACAACTCCTACTGGCGCCAGTTCGGCACCAACATCAGCTCCTACGGCCTGGGCAATTCCATCATCAGGCTGGGCTGGGAATTCAACGGGAACTGGTACGCCTGGCAGGCCACCAACCCGACTGCCTGGGCGGCCTGCTGGCGGCAGATCGTCACTTCGGCACGGGCCACCGCGCCGGGCCTGAAATGGGACTGGAACGTCAACCGCGGTGTGACATCGGGGCTGGCCGATCCCACCCAGGCCTATCCTGGCGACGCCTACGTGGACACGATCGGGGTCAACAGCTACGACATGTGGCCAGGCGCGACAACCGACGCGAACTGGCAGAAGCAGCTCAACGGCACCCAGGGGCTGAACTACTGGCTCGCATTCGCCAAGGCGCACGGCAAGAAATTCGCCGTCCCCGAATGGGGCAACGTCACCACCGGCGGCTCACCCGGCGGGGACAACCCGGCCTACGTCAATGACATGCTGGGATTCTTCAGGGCCAACGCGGCCAGCCTCGCCTGGGAGTCCAACTTCCAGGGCACCACAGTCGGCGGGAATTTCGGAACCGGCACACCCGTTCCCAACGCGGCGGCAGCCTACAAAGCGGGCTTCTGAGGCCACTGGCCCGAC
This sequence comes from uncultured Actinomycetes bacterium, assembly GCA_963829725.1. Taxonomy (GTDB): domain Bacteria; phylum Actinomycetota; class Actinomycetes; order Streptosporangiales; family Streptosporangiaceae; genus RYN-230. The sequence continues at coordinate 200,369 of CAWHJW010000017.1, forward strand.
AACCGGTAAACACCGGGCAGCGAACTCCCCGACCGGGCGTTCGCTGCCCGGCTTTTACACGCAGCAACGATGATCCGGAAACGCCTTGCCGTACGGGAACTCGCTTCCGGGTTTACGCGCGGAAGGTAAAATCTGCGTAGAGTAATACGCGATCATGAATTGACGATGGGAGCTTGACGAGCCATGGTCCTTCGCGGAGAAAACAAGCGCACGGAGCAGGCAGGCCGCACCCCCCCAGCCTCCCGCGGCAGCAGGCTCCTCACCCGCGGCAGCAGCCTCCGGATGGCCGCCGCGGCCGCGGTGGCGGTGGCCTGCTGGGCAATGAGTCCAGGTGCAGTCCACGCTGAAGCAGCCTCAGCCAGTACCGGCACAACTGCGGTAGCCATGACGACCGCCAACATCCAGCCTCATTCCGGCCTGCCCTGGGCCAGTGGGGTCTACCTGCCGAACGCCACCCCGGCGGCCGATGCGGCCTTTGCCAAATGGCGCGGCCACCCGGTGGACACCGTGGTGGTCTGGCTGGGCCAGTCAAGCTGGACCAGCATCACCGATCCAGCCTGGCTCTACCAGCGCTGGATAGGGTCGGGCTACCCCATGGTCTTCTCAGTGCCGATGCTGCCCGAGGTTCGCGGAGTTTCCATTCAGGCCTGTGCAAACGGTGATTACAACTGGCGCTGGCGCCGGTTCGGCAGCGTGATCACGTCCTACGGTTTTGGCTACTCGATCATCAGGCTCGGCTGGGAGTTCAACGGAGCCTGGTACCCCTGGAACGCCAGCGATCCCGCCGCGTGGGCAAAATGCTGGCGGCAGGCCGTGACCTCAGCGCGTTCCACCGCACCGCACCTGCGCTGGGACTGGAACGCCAACCGGGGCGTCGGCTCCGCGCTCGCAAACCCCGCCCAGGCCTATCCCGGGAACGCCTACGTGAACATAATCGGAGTAGACAGTTACGACTGGTGGCTGCCCGCCATCACCTACGCAGGCTGGCAAAAGCAGCTCAACGGCCCGCAGGGGCTGAACTACTGGCTCGCATTCGCCAAGGTCCACGGGAAGCTACTGTCCGTACCCGAGTGGGGAAACCTGCGGTACGGCGAGACCGCTGGCGGGGACGACCCGGCCTATGTGAACGACATGCGGGCATTCTTCGCGGCAAACGCCCGCTATATCTCCTTCGAGGCAAATTTCCAGAACCCCGCCGTTACCGGCGTCAGTTACATGGCCGGCAACGTGCCCAGAGCCGCGGCAGCCTACAGAAAAGGCTTCTGACCTGCCCCGCGTCAGCCAGCAGCGGACACGCCCATCCGCCGGTACACCTGCGTTCCGCGTGATTCGGGTGGGCTAAATTTAGCCCGAGTTTCCGACGATCATGGTCGCGACTGATCGTTTCCGCTGGTCAAGTGTGCCGCGGAGGCCGGTTTCGGTGTATGACCTAAGTTCCGGGGTGCCCAGCGGTCCAGGCCGAACATCTCGTGCAGGGCCGGCTGGTCTCCGGTGAGCTCGGTAGTCATCCGGCGGGCTTTGGGCCGTCCGCCGGTCGAGGGGTAGATCAGCACGGTCTCGCCGATCCCGGCGAGCTGGGCTAGCAGCTCGCGGACGGACAGGTCCAGCCCGGCCTGGCGGGCGCGGCGCCGCATCAGATGAGCGAGCTGCAGGGCCAGGACGCAGGTGAACATGTGCACCCGGATGTTGTGCTCGGTCCAGTGGTGCATCGGGGAGAACGACACGACGCGGGTGTCTTTCATCTGCCGGAACCCGGATTCGGGTTCGGACTGGGACCGGTATCCGGCGACCACGCCGGGCACCGTCCAGTCGTCGTGGCTGGTGATCAGCACGTGCTTGCCGAAGATCTCTTCCTCCAGCGCGGCGCGGGCGTCCGGGTCGATCTTCCAGGTCAGCCGTAGGTCCCTGGGCTGCTCGCCGGTCAGTTCCCAGGCGATGACGCAGCGGGCCCAGGGCTTGGCGGTGACCGACTCGATCTCTGCGGCGACTTTCTCTTTCGGGCGGCGGGTCTTGCCGCGGGCCAGGGTGGCGGCCAGCTCGTCCAGCTTCTTGCCGGCCTTGGCCAAGGTGGTGCCGCCGAAGCCCAGGGCCTGGCTGTCGTGCAGTTCCGGGGAGTGGGTGAGGATGGCGCGGCGCCCGGCACCGTAGACGTCACGGCGGGTGTCGTAAGCGGTCAGCCCACCGAACCGGTCCTTATCGACCAGGGTGCGGTTCGATGCGGGCAGGGCGAGCAGGTCCGGGCAGTCGCTGGCCGGGACGGACCCGGCGTAGGACAGCCCGGCCTGCGCGAGGTGCGCGAAGTTCGCGTCACTGTTCTGCCCGGCGTCGAAGACGACGGTCAGGTCCGCGCCCTCGGCTGACATCCCGGCCGCGGCGCACACCTGCTCGTACCGGGTCTTAAGCTGGGTGATCATGTCCGGGAACTGGGTGACGTCCGGCTTCCCAGCTCCGCGCGTTTCGTCACGGATAGCGTGCCTGACCGGACGATCGTCTCCTCCAGCCTGGCGATCAGGTCCGCGCGGACCGCGGCGTCCCGCCCGGCGGCATCGGGGTTGAAGCAGATGACGAACCGGTCGGTGGCGTCAGGCAGCCGGAGTTCCTTGACCTGCAGGTTCCCGGCCACGGCCTGGTAGCGGCACTGCCGGGACAGGGCGGCCTTCACGTGGGGGACTCGCTGCGGAGTTTCTCACCGATGATGGAACCGCCGGCGCCCTGCTGCAGGAACCGCCGGTTCTTCTGTGAGGAGAAGCCGGGGCTGGCGACCCAGATGACCCGCCCCCAGGCTCCGGTCCCGGATGCCGGAATTGACTTGCCGGATCAGCGCCGAGCCGGCGGTGTTCCCGGGCCAGCATCAGACCCGGACCGGGATCCCGTCGCCGGTGACGGCCATCCCGATCACGATCTGCGGCAGGTCGTCGCGGGAGTCCCTGGACTTGCCATGGGCGCGGAACCCGGCCGCCTTATCCGGGTCAGCGTCCTCGCCGCCGTCCGCTGCCTTCTCCCCGCGCCAGTCCCGCGTGAGCTCCTCACCGGCCTCCTCCAGCTCGAAGTACGTGCTGGCCGTGCCGAAGAAAAGCAGGTCCACCTCAAGGCTCAGCAGGTCCGCGACCTGGAACTACAGCTGCTTCCCCAGCTCGCCGCGCACAACATGCGGCCAGTCCATCGCCCGGTAGCACGCATTGCCGGCCACCTCGCCGAGCCCGTCGATATGCACGTCCCGGCTCATCCACTCCGCAAGGTTCGGCGACTCCACTCCGCAAGGTTCGGCGACTCCACTCCGCAAGGTTCGGCGACGGCGCCAGCGCCCGGGACGCGGCCAGCCCGAACAGCATCCGCTCCGCTGCCTGCGTGTCACGAGGCCGGCCCCGCCCGGATGAGGCCAGGCCAACCAGGACCCTCCCGATCCCGGGCCGGCCGCACAGCGCGTCCAGGACGTAAGCGCCCCCGCAGGGCCTCAACCCGTTGAAGGCCAGATCGCTGCCGCCGGCGACGGCCAGCGCGTCGCCGGGGTCCAGCAGCCTCGACAGCGATGCGACCAGACGGGCGACGGCGTCCTTGTCGGGCTGGTCCTCCTGCCCGAAGCTGTAGAGGATCTTCGGGACCGGCCGGCCCCTGGCGCCTCCCACTCGTCGCGCGCCAGGTACAGGTAGCGGATCGTGCCGGACTTGGCCTGCCGGGTCGTGGTTCACGCACATGCCTCTAGCCAGCTAGCGGAATCGGCAGGCAGCGGCTCTTCCATGAGGCCTTGCTGGCGGCGACGGTTCTGTCCACACGGACTGCTCGTCGCACGTCCCCGAGGGGTTTGTGCCACCACCGTCAAACCGGCACCGTGCGTCCGGCGTCTCTGGTAAGTCACTTAAAGTATGTATAATTAACTGTGTGTGATTTAGGTCAGCAGTAGGAGAGGAGGAGGAGGAGGAGGAGGAGGAGGAGGAGGAGGAGGTCCTGTGTCCAGGTCGGCGGTACGGAGGCCGGGTGCCAGTGCGCAGGGAGGCGCGCTCCCGCAGGCGCAACAGGGCCAGTTGCAGGAGCAGCTCCAGCAGGCCCAGCGGATGGAGAACCTGGGCCAGCTGGCTGGCGGGGTCGCCCACGACTTCAACAACCTCATCGCAGTGATTCTCAACTACGTCACCTTTGCCACAGAGCAACTCGCCGCCATGACCGAGGCTGACTGGGGCGAGCGCAGCGAAGCGGCTGCCAGCGACCTGGCCCAGATCAAGCGGGCCGGTGAGCGGGCGGCCAGCCTGACCCACCAGTTGCTCGCGTTCGCCCGCCGGGAGGTGATCCAGTCGCAGGTCCTCGACCTGGACAGCGTCATCACCGCGGTGGAGGAAATGCTGCGCCGGACCCTCGGTGAGCACATCGAGCTGGTCACCACGCTCTCCGGTGATCTGCACCCGGTGCTGGCCGACCCCGGCCAGCTGGAGCAGGTGCTGGTGAACCTCGCGGTCAACGCCCGCGACGCCATGCCCGGCGGCGGCACGTTGACCATCGATACCAGCAACATCACCGTGGACGCCGACTCCATCGCCGGCGGATCGAAGTCGCGGCCAGGTCAGAACGTCCGGCTGCGAGTCAGCGACACCGGCACCGGAATGACCCGCGAGGTCATCGAGCACGCCTTCGAGCCGTTCTATACCACCAAGCAAAAGAGCTCCGGGACCGGGCTTGGCCTGGCGACTGCCTACGGGATCCTCACCGGGGCCGGGGGCACCATCCGGGTCTACTCCGAACCCGGCGCCGGGACGACCTTCACCATCACGCTCCCGGTCACCACGCAGGCCGCCACCCCGGTTCCCGAACCCGCGTCCTATGAGCGGGACCCCAAGGGAGAAACCGTTCTGGTCGTTGAGGACGAACCAGCCCTGCGCGAGGTGACACGGCGGATCTTCGTGCGAAACGGCTACCAGGTGATCACCGCCGGGAACGGCCCGGAAGCCCTCGGGATTGCCCGCGACCACCGGGGCGAGATCCACCTGCTGGTGACCGACGTGGTCTTGCCGCACATGCTCGGGAAGGAAGTCGCGGAGAAGATGCTGGCCTTCAAACCCGAGATTGAGGTGCTGTTCATGTCCGGCTACGCCCGGCCGGTCCTTGCCTCCCAGGGCAGGCTCGACCCGGGCGTGGCCCTAGTGGAGAAGCCGTTTTCTGAGACCGACTTGCTGGCCAAGGCCACCCAGGTACTCAATGGCCACTTCCGGAGCCTTAAGACCACGGTGAGTGGCAGCTGACACTTGGCCTGGCAGTGATCGATCCGCTCCCCGCGCCACAGCAGACTGAATACCGGCGCCAGCTCACCCGCCCGTTCCGGCGGGGAAAGCCTGGCCATGGTGTGCCCGGCCATCTCGTCCGCAGTGTAGCCGTACATGTGCGCCGCGCCCGGATTCCAGCTGGTGATGACCCCGTCCGGCGTCACGTCGAGGATCGCGTCTTCGGAAGAGGCCGCGATCGCCGCCAGGTGCTCTCTCAGCTCCTCCGCATCACCGCCCCGGGTTGCGTTCGCGATGGTCATGTTCTGTTCCGGCAGCCGTCATTCGCATGCCCGCCGGGAGCCCAGGCGAGCTGGGCGTGCGCGGCCGCGGTTTCGCTGGTGGCGGCAGGCAGCCATGCGCTGACGTTCGCGCCGGCGCCCGGCGCTGAGGAGATCTCGGCGGCTCCATCTGCCGGGCGGCGGATACCGTGGACAGTGGCCAGGCCAAGGGTCACGTTCTGCGTCTCAATCGAAAAGCTGCCGCCCGCTGGCATGGCGTCCTACCCGTGCATGGACTCGGTGACCGGGTTCCAGCTCCTGATCAAGCCCTTTCCTGCGATGGTGTCGTCCCCTTTCCTGTGATGCCTCGTCGGAGGAGTTCACGATCGCCGACAGCAGCACCCTGAGAGGCGCCGGGGCGCAATGTTGGCTGCCAATGCCAGCGCAGGACGGCTGGCCCATGGCACCACCTCCCCTGTCGCCGGACCTGGACCCGGAAGGAAAGGAACTGGCCGCCGCTACCGCACTCCTGCTCCCGGTGCCTCCACGGACAACACCAGGACTTGGCCCGCGCGCCCGCTGCCCCAGGCGGAACTCTGTCACGTATAGTAGTCAAACTATGACTTATAGTCAACGCGATACGCAGAGCGATCAGCCGGGCTGTTCTCCTGGCCCGGCAGCGCGCCTGCGCCAGCGCACTGGGCGTCGGTGCCGCCACCGGCAGGCCAGCCAGGCTCGCGGCGAGCTTGCGCCACACTCCCGGATACCCCAGCTCAGGGAACAGGCACGTGGCGAGCAGAAGATAGATCACCATCCGCGACGGCAGATCCCGCACCCGCGACTGCGCCGTTTTCGTCTGTGCTACGCCTCATCGACGATCTCGAACGGCAGGAGCTGGGTCAGCTCGCCCAGATGACCGGGCGCGAACCGGCCTCCGGCCACCGGGACAGTGCGGGTGATGACAGACTGAATGCCCAACGGAGTCCCTTGCCAGACAGCGATCTTGGTCAACGCAGTTCTGGCAGGGACTCCGTTGCTTCCTTCAACCGGCTCGCCAGCGGCCGCAGGACCTCAACTACACGGCCTTGGGCCTAGTCCTGGTTGGCCAGTGACCTGGCTGGCACGCGTCCGGCGACGCCGAGCGCACGGTAGTCCCATCCGGCGTCCCGCCACAACTGCGGGTCGAGCGCGTTTCGCCCGTCGATGATGATCCGCCGGGCTACCACGTCGTCCAGGTCCGCTGGCTTGAGTCCGGTGTACTCAGGCCACTCGGTCACCAGCAGCACGGCGTTCGCGCCCCGGGCGGCTTCAAGCGCGGACCTGGCGTACCGGAGCTGCGGACATGCCAGCCGCGCGTTCGCCAGCGCCACCGGGTCGTGCACGGTGACCCGGGCACCCATGCCGTGCAGGATCTGCGCCACATCCAGGGCCGGGGAATCCCGTACGTCGTCGGAGCCGGGCTTGAACGCGGCGCCCAGGATGCAGACAGGGACATCGGTGAGGTCCTGGCCGGCCATGGCGCAGATGAGCTCGATCATCCTGGTACGGCACCGGAGGTTGACCCCATCCACCTCCCGCAGGAACCCCAGCGCTTCGCCCGCGCCCAGCTCTGCGGCGCGGGCCATGAACGCCCGGATGTCCTTGGGCAGGCAGCCACCACCGAACCCGAGTCCCGGCCGCAGGAACGACCGGCCGATCCGCGGGTCGGCGCCGAGGATGTCCGAGAGGAGCGTCACATCACCTCCAGCGGCCTCGCACACTTCCGCCATGGCGTTGATGAAAGAGATCTTGGTGGCCAGGAACGAGTTAGCCGCCAGCTTCGCGAGCTCGGCGGTGGCCGGGTCGGTGACATAGAACGGGGTTCCGTCGCTGATCGGCTGGCTATATATGGCCTGGAGCATCTCCTCGGCGCCGGATGAGCTGACGCCGACGACAATCCGGTCGGGGGTCAGGGTGTCCGCGACCGCCTGGCCCTCCCGCAGGAACTCTGGGTTCCACGCGAGCTCTGCCTCCATCCCCGCAGGCGCGAGGCGTGCCAGTTCCTCGCCCAGCCGCCTCGCGGTCCCGGCCGGGACGGTTGACTTGCCCACAACCAGGCACCGGCGTTCCAGCAGCGGGGCCAGGGTTTCGACGCAGTCGTCGATCTGCGACACATCAGCCCGGCTACGGCCACGCAGCTGGGGGGTGCCGACGCAGATGAAGTGCACGTCGCCGTGCTCGGCGGCCTCCCGGTATGAAGTGGTGAACCGCAGCCGTCCGGAGACCAGACCCGCGCGGAGCAGGTCGGTCAGGCCCGGCTCGTGAATGGGCGCCTCGCCGGCCTTCAGCATGCTCACCCGGCCAGGATTGGTGTCCACGCCAACTACATGATGGCCGAGGTGAGCCATGCAGGCGGCGTGAGTGATACCCAGGTACCCGGTACCCAGCACGGTAAGCCGCGTGGTCATGATAGATGTCCTTTCATGTAGGCAGCGACGCCGGCCCGAAGCGCGGCGAACGCGGCGGGATCGTTACTGATGCGCCAGTCCTGTTCCGTGACGTCGTCGAACCACACGAACCCGAGCAGCCCGTAGCTACGGACCCCGGCGAAAAGACCAGTGATCTTCGCCGGCTTCACGGCGCCCGGCGCGGCGCCTGTCTCGGCGATGAGCACCGGGGCGCTGGTGAGCGCGCGGACGGCGGCGATGGTCGGGCCGAACAAAGTGCTGAACGTCTGGGACCGCCCGTAGAAATAGCCGTCCAGGCCCACCCACGTCACGTAGTCAGCACCGGGCCACCACGGCGCGATGGGGACGACATTGCTGGGGCCGCCTGTGACGTTCACGGTCCACAGCCAGACCACGTTGGTGGCGCCCGCTGCACGGAACACGGTGACGATGTGCCGCCACGCAGCCACGAACGTCGCTGGCGGAGTGTGACCGAAACCCCAGGAGTACCAGGCTGCGTTCATCTCGTGGCCGAAGCTGAGCACGACACGCAGGCGGGCGGCCCGGACTGCTGCCGCGTAACTGCGCAGGTAGCTGTCGTACTTTCCCGCCACGATCGCAGCGAGGCTGATGCCCGTGGGATCGATCTGCACGAGCGTCACCGCACCGTTTCGGGCCGCATCCGCCGCAAATCCGGCCCGAAACGGCTCATACCAGCCGCTGTAGTAGACAGCCAGGTTCGGCCGCACGCCGGAAACTGAGCTGAAATGGGCGACCGGGGTATATGACTGCGGAGCGCCTGGTTCGAAGATGCCCAGCTCTCTCATGGCCGGGTCCGCATTGGGCGGCCCCCCGGCACAGGCGGTCACGGCGCAGGCGACCGAGACCGCAAGCAGTATTAAAGCCAGCGCGGCTGGCCGGACCTTCATATCGACTCACCTGCTACGACGCGGCCGGGCGCCGGTCGGCGGGGCTCCGCACCGTCGTCCTGCCGGACGCCCATGCCGCGGGTCATCAGCGGCGCGACCATGTACAACTGCAATGCTCCCAGCGCGGCCGTCGCCCAGTAGGGCCGCCACCCGAACTCATGCATCCGGAGCACCAGCGGCAGCCACAGCAGTGTCTGCTCGGCGACGATCCACGTCCGCACGATGCGGCTCACCATCCGGGGCACCAGGTCCTTGTCCGCCGACGCGCCGGTCGGCACCCATTCCGCGACGCGGCCGTGCAGCGCGAACCAGATCGCGTACAGGTGACAGCACGAGTTGATGAGGCAGACCCGGTAGATGGTCGGCCGCCAGCCCCTGGTCAGCATCGGGAACACGAAAAACGTCGCCGCCAGGGCGGGCAGCATCACCAGGTAGTTGTGCGGATAAACACCCCGGGGGAAGAACCACAGCATCACGAGGGTCGGGAAAGGCCCGGTGAGCAGGAGCGCGGCCGACGACATGTAATACAAGAACGCGGCCCAGAACGAGGCCCGCTGCTGCCAGGTGAACGGCGCCTCCTGGAAGTGCTTCTCGACCATCAGCAACATCGAGGACCGGCACCAGCGGGTCTGCTGGTTGGCCAGCCCCGCGAAATCGGCCGGAGCAACGCCCTTGGCCAGGCACAACGGCACGTACCGGGTCTCGTAGCCAGCCCACCAGAGTTTCACCCCGGAATGCACGTCCTCGCCTATCGGCACCCGTGCGAACCCCCCGGCCGCCGCCACCGCGGTGCGCCGGTAGACCAGATTCGTCCCGGCGCAGATCGCCGCTTTATAACGATCCCGCGCTGGCTGGATGAACCGGAAGAAGATCTCCTGGAGCGCTCCAGCATAACGCTGGATATAAGAGAACGAGCGGTCCTGCGTGTCAAAGAACTGGGCGGTCTGCACGATGCCCACGCTCGGCTCAGAGAAGTACGGCATGGTCTCATACAGGAAATCGCTGCGCACTGCGAAATCAGCATCGAGAACGACAATGAAGTCGCTGACGCTGAGGTCAAACGCGTGGATAAGATTGCCGGCCTTCTTTAGCTCGCCCCTGTTGGGCCGGACAACGTACAGGAAGCCATACACGTCGGCGAGGTGGCGCACTGACTCGCGGGCCGAATCGTCGAGCACGTAAACCGTCACGGCAGCATGCCACGCGAGGGCCTGCACATGCTTGAAAGTGTTGTCGAGCACCTCCAGGGGCTCGCCGCAACTGGGCAGGAACACGTCAACCGTCTCACCGGCCGGCTGGTAGGAACTGACGTTCGCGAGATGCTCGGTCAGGGTCAGCCTGGGCTTGTGGATGCGCAGCCAGAAGTTGACCAGAACCGGCGGCACCATGACCGTCAGCACCAGCCACATCAGTGGCGAGATCGCCCAGGCCTTGACGGCGACGTGCAGGTACCCGTACAGGACCCCGCCGGCGGCCACCAGCAGCCAGGCGAACGCCCAGCGGCGGGTGCTGTCGAAGTAGTGGTACTTTTCATGCCGGCTCGGCGGGGATGGCAGGTAGAGCTTCGCTCTTTCAGAACCGGGCATGGCGGTGCCTCCGTGGCCGTCGGGGCGAAGGCCGGCAAGTCCAGACCGTGAAACTCCGCCGCGTGTGCAACTGCATGTATTGGTCGTTAAGCGATTGCCGGCAATGCGGGGACGCCTCCACCGCTTTGGCTATGGTGTCGTCCACTGCGGGACTACCGCCCGCGTGGTCGAGGACTATGACGCCAAAATAAGAGTGCTTGATCGCGTCCGCGAACGAGGCGGGCATGCCGATTCTGCGGTGACTCCGAGGGGTGATGTAAGTGAAGTTGTAGGTTGACCGCAGCTCACCGGACGAAAGCTCATTTCCCAGGTAGTACAGAATCACCGGGTACTCATCACCCTCGGCGAGCACCAGCCGGTGATCGTGTCCGAGTACCGGCCGCAAGGCGCTGATCAGCGGCGCGGCGTCCGGCCACACCTGGAAGAGGCTGACGGCTTGCCCGAGCGAGCTCGAAACCGTGAATGCGATGATCGGCAGGAGCAGTACCGGCGCCCAGCCAATCCCTTTATTCAGCCGGCTGACACGGGCCATTGCATAGCCGGCCGCAATGACCGCGAACCACGCGCCGTAGTCCACGTGCTTTTGCAGGCTGACCGTCGTATGGACGTGGATCTGCTCTGCGGGCACGAGCAGGGCGGCCAAGGACAACGTCGCGACCAGTGCTTTTACCCTGCGGCCTTCGTGCCGCGCCAGCACCATCCCGAGCGCGGCAAGAACGATCACCAGGGAGGTCCACACGTATGACCGTTCGAGAATCACGATGGCGGAGGCAGAAGCCGCCGGACGGCTGAAGGTGGTTGATGCTATTCCCCGCCAGTAAGCTGCCCCGGCCAGGAGGACGCCCGCGGCGAGCCACGTAAGCAGTGTCCCCGACATGATCAGCCCGGCGCGGACGCTGGCCCGGCGGCCGCGGAGTCTCCCGGCCGCTAGGACCACGACGGCCAGCACGACCGGATCGAACAGCGTCGCCGCATATTTGGCCGCGTCGGCGAGCGCCAGGGTGCTTGCCGCCGTGGCGAGGAGCACCAGTTGCTGCGGCCACCGGCCACGGGCGGCCGACACTACCCCGAGCCACGTCGAGAACGCGATCAGCATGATCGCCATCGCGTCATGTGTCGCGAATGCTCCTAGGAACTGCGTGTTAGCGAGCACTGCGAACAGGACGGTGGCGAAGAAAGCCGTGCGCCTGCCGAACAAGCCCTTGGCGGTGCCCCACAGGAAGACAGTCGTGGCCAGCATGAACACGAGCGACAGGGCTCTCGCCGCCGCAAGGCCGCCAACGTCGGCGGCCAGCGCGCCGATGGGCGGGTAGATGGCTGGCGAGCCTGAAAACCAGGTGGCGAATTCTGGCATCGGCGTCCCGTGCAGCCAGTGGGCCCACTCCATCCGGCCCGCCCACAGGTACAGCGCCTCATCCTGGAAAGCCGTATTCGACCACATGAGGCGCAGCGAAAGCGCGGCCTGGACAGCCAGGATCGCGAGCAAGGGCCACGGCGCGTCCCACCTCAGCGCCGGACCGCGACGCTGGCGGCGGGCCCAAGTCCACGGCGCCGGCCGGGTAGGCCGATCTGCTACCAGGACTGACCGGGCGGTATCGGGGATCGGCTCGGTGGCGACGGCACCAGAGGGCGGGGCAGCCGGGGCGACGCGCCCAGTTGGCCACTCCTCCGGCGCTTCGCGCCCATCTTGAGTGGTCACCGGCATCGAGCTTTCATGGTTTTCTCGTTCCTCCTTGGTCACGTCAGTTCAGGCGGTAGGAGGCAAGCCCGTGCCGGAGTAACGCCGGAAGCACGGCGAAGATGGACAGGCAGGATCCCGGTGAACAGCGGGTGAGCGCACGGCGGGCCGCCTTGGTCCGCGAAGCGGCGCCGGCCACGGCCGGCCCGCTGCCAGGGCGCTGGCGCAGCCCGTGAGGGCAAGCCGGCGAAGATTAGCGCCCATCCAGCCGATGCCGTCACAGATGCCCGGAGGCACTTCCGCGCTCGGCTTCTCCGAGGGGATGATGTCCCCGCGCACTCTTGCACCCCTCCCCCGGCGGCACAGGCCGACCGGTCGCGTATGCGGCCAGCCGGAATAGCTGCCCAGCCGCCGCCGATAATCGATGTCTGCTTCTGCCCGGATACGGGAGAAAACAGGTGGCAATACCAGAGAAACGCTTCCGGCATGGATTACCGGCACATCCTTGGATTACCCGCAGCGCAGAGAGTAGCAATCAGATCGCGCGCCGGGGCGCCATCTTTAAACGACACGCCGAATGACCACAGGCCGCAAGAGCCGCCAAGAACCCAGCAGCGATTCGATAGTCATCTAGGCATCTGCCCTCTAATTCGTCTAGACATTTTACAGAAAGCTTTCCTTAATTACGGCATAACCGGCCACACTGTATTCGAATTCATCCATTCGTCTAGACGTTCAGGTATCAGTTGTCATCCGGGCGCAGCGCACGGGCGCGGCCGGCAGTCACCTTGGTGAGATGAAGCACCTGCGGTCGCAGCGCGTTGCGCCAGGCGACGTCCAGCCGCTGATGGGTAAGCCCGGCCGCCCGCTGGACCGCCCGGCCACCCGCTGGGCCGCCCGCTACAGCGGCCCGGGCCGGGGATCGGCCAGGTAACCAGTCCAGTACCGGCCAGCGCCCATCGGCGGCCACGCGCCTCATGGCGTCCGTTGCCCCCTGCGGCAGCCCGGTAAGCCGACGGTCAGCGAACCCGGGCGAAGCACCCGGTTCGCACCTCGAAGGTGGCCCGCCAGCTTCGCGCACCGCACTTCAGGTCCGCGGTCGCCCCCAGCGCCGCTGCCAGCTCCTGCAGTGCCACACGGGCCTGAGCCGGATCGCCAACCGGCTGGCCGTCCTGCCCGGCGGGCGTAAGGACCAGGTCCAGCCGGATCAGCCTGTCTCCCTTAGCCGGGGCAGCGGCGGACGGCCCAGCCGATCCGGAAAGCGGCTCGGCATGCACCACGACCCGGCCCCGCACCGGCCGGCCATCCGTGATCATCCCGTGCAGCATCAGTTCCACCAGGTCGGCCACCGCGGATACGTCACTGGCCGCCAGGCCGGTCGCGGCGCCAGCGTCCACCGTGAGCGGCTCGCCGAGCAGCCAGCCGGTGCGCTGGCGCAGCAATTCGGGCAAGCCGGTCTCCGGCTGGCAAAACGGCCCGTCACCGTCGATCAGCCAGCGCAGCGAGTCTGCCGCCGCGTCGAGTTGCCGCAGCATCGCATCAAAGTGCTGGGCCGACGCGGCCGCGCCGGCCCGGCGCATCTGGTGCGTTTCCAGCGCGGCCGCGGTCAGCTCCTGGATCGGGCCGTCATGCAGGAAGTCGACCAGCTCACGCCGTTCCTGTGCGCGCAAGCGCCGGACCAGGGCCAGCAGCCGCCAGCCGGGCGACCCGGCCGCGGCCAGCCCGGTCACGTCCGGTGGCGGCGACACCGGAGGCTGCATGCGGACGGGTAGCTGGGTGCCTGCACGATGGCCTGGCCGCCGCGCCGGCCCGCCGTGACCGAGACCATGTACCGCGTCCAGCAGCTCAGCAGGCTGGAACGGCTTGGCCAGGACAGCGATACCGTCCGGCCTCGTGGCGGCGCCGTCACCGGTGATCAGCAAGCACCGGGCAGCCGCGGCCGGGTCGGCGGAACGCAGCTCCTCGATCAAGTCGGTACCGCGCTCCGCCCCCAGGCGCGCATCGACCAGGACGGCGGCATAGCCCGCCGGGTCGAGCCTGCGTGCCTCGGCCAGGGTGGCAGCGGCATCGACCGCATACCCGGCGGCCGTGAGCACCCGGCAGAGCAGTGCCCGCATCGCGTCGCCGTCATCGACGACCAGTACCCGTCCGGTCACTTTGCATCCCAGCGATAGCTCAGGGTGAGTGTGACACCAGCTCGCCGGCCGCTAGTTCTCGCTGCAAACAGTATTGTAGCAAGTGCAGTTAGTTACATCGCGGTGGCTGGCCCAGCAGGTTAGCCGTCACGGACCTCACGCTGAACGGCGGCGTAGGGAGAGGAAGCCGCGGGATGAACCAGGTCACGGCACACGAGGCTGACGGGCGAATTAGCCCGATCCGGGTCTTCCTGCTCGACGACCACGAGGTGGTCCGCCGGGGCCTGCGGGACTTGCTCGCGGCCGAAGCGGACATCGAGGTCGTCGGAGAAGCCGGGTCGGCCGCCTCCGCGGTGGCCCGGATTACGGCGCTGCAACCCGATGTGGCCGTGCTCGATGTACGGCTGCCCGACGGGGACGGCATTTCCGTGTGCCGCGAGATCCGGTCCAGGCTCCCGGCGACGGCCTGCCTCATGCTCACCTCCTACCGCGACGATCAGGCCCTGCTCGGCGCGATCATGGCGGGGGCCGCGGGCTATGTGCTGAAGCAGACCTGCGGCGCGGATCTGGTCAGCGCCGTACGCACGGTCGCGGCCGGGCGGTCCACCCTCGACAGCTACGCCACGCAGCGGGTGCTGCTGCGGTTGCGCGAGCAGATGGCCGACGTTGACCCGGTATCCGCACTGACCGAGCAGGAGAAGCGGGTGCTCAGGCTGATCGGCGAGGGTCTGACCAACCGGCAGATCGCCGAGCACCTGTTCCTGTCCGAGAAGACCGCGAAGAATTACGTCTCGTCCGTGCTCGGCAAGCTCGGCATGCAACGGCGCTCGCAGGCGGCCGCCTTCGCAGCACGGCGTGCCCCAGGCGAGGCCGGCTGACCGGGCCGGCGGCGTCAGCCCTTCACGCCGCCGGTGAGGCCGCCCACCAGGTACTGTAGCGCTGCGCGTACAGGAAGAAGGCCAGCGCGGGCAGCATCGACAGCCCGGTGAAGGCCAGGATGCTTGCCGTGTCCTGGGCGTACTGCGTCTGGAAGTTGGCTACCGCCAGCGGCAGCGTGAAGTGCTGCGTGCTGGGCCGATCTTGTCGAGCAGCAGGTAGAGCGGGAGTGAGGCGGCGTTGATGGGAAACAGCAGCCCGACGGCGAAGAGCAGGAACAGCCCCTCGCGCCCGCGGAACTCATAGCGGGACAGCGCGAAGCCGGCCATCGAGCCGAGCACCAGCACCAGCACCGGTCGCGACCAGGGCGACGATGGCGCTGTTGCTCAGCGGCGGCCAGAAGGCCGACGAGGTGATGATCGTCGCGTACTTGGACCAGATCCACGGGTGCGGCAGGCTCGTCGCCAACGCGTTGATCTGCGCATCGCTCTTGGCCCCGTCCACGAACACGAACAGCAGCGGGAGCACCGTGGCGCCGCTGATGGTCGCGGTATCCGCGGCCAGCGCCGGGCTGGCCGGGACGGCCCATGGTGAGCGCGGTGACTGTCAGTAACGTGGCTGAGGCGGCTAATATCGCGCCCGCGGCGCGCCGGATCGGACTGGGCACTGAAATTTTCCTCTCGTGGATGGGCGGCGGCCGGTGGGCGCCTGCCGCCACCTGGGGGCTGATGGCGTCCTCCTTCCTCAGCGAGGTGAGCACCATCAACCCCACGCCGGCCTACCCGTTCGGCCATGGGCTCAGCTACACCCCGGCCCGCTGGCTGGACGTCGCGCCGCGCTCCGGGCCGGAGTGGCCGACGGACGGCAGCTGCCAGCTGTCGGTCACGCTGCGCAACCAGGCGGACCGCGCGGCCAGCGAGGTCGTCTAGGTGTACCTGCACGACCCGGTGGCCGAGGTGGCGCGCCCGGTGCAGGGCCTGTTGGCGGCGGCCCGGGTGGACCTGGCCCCCCGGTGAGACCCGGGTGGCGCACATCGGGCTGCACGCGGATCTGACCAGCTACACCGGGCAGGCCGGGCGGCGCCAGGTGGACCGGGCGAGGTGGAGCTGCGGGTAGGCGCGTCCAGCGCCGACATCCGGGGCACGCTGCGCGCCGTGCGCACCGGCCGCGCCGGGAGGCCGGGCCCGGCCGCGTGCTGAGCCCGGACATTAGGCTGCTGCCAGCCGACTGAGCTGACCGAGCTGCCTGGGCCGCCTGGCGCGGCCCGCCCCGCCCCGCGACCCGTGAGGACGCCATGCTCCGCGACCTTTCCCTGGATGAGCTGCGCGGCTACGCGCCAGATGTGGCCGAGCCTGCCGACTTCGCCGAGTTCTGGGCGGCCGAGCTGGCCGCCGCGGCCACCCGCGACGCCGAGCCGGTGCTGCGCCCGGCCGGCACCCGGGCGCGGCACGCGGAGGTGTTCGACGTGACGTTCCCCGGCTACAACGGGGACCCGGTCAAGGCGTGGCTGCTGCTGCCGCACGAGAGCGTCGCGGGCAGTGCGTTCATCGTCGAGTTCATCGGGTACGGCGGCGGGCGCGGGGACCCGTTCGACTGGCTGGCCTGGAGCTGCGCGGGCCATCCGCACCTGGTCATGGACACCCGGGGCCAGGGCGGCGGATGGCGCAGCGCGGACACGCCCGACCCGAGCGACAACGGGGCACCGAGTACCCGGGGCTTCATGACCCGGGGCATTGCCGACCCGCGGACCTACTACTACACCCGGCTGTTCATCGACGCGGCCCGGGCCGTGGTGGTCGCCCAGCGCCACCCGGCCAGCACGGGCCGGCCGGTGGTCACCACGGGGGGAAGCCAGGGCGGCGGCCTGGCCATCGCCGCCGCGCACCTGGCCGGCGGGGTCGCCGCGGCCCTGCCCGACGTGCCGTTCCTGGCCCACCCGCGGCGGGCCGTGGACGTCACCGACAGCCACCCGTACGTCGAGCTCACCGAGTACTGCAGTGTGCACCACGACGCGATGGACCAGGTGTTCCGCACGCTGTCCTACATCGACGTGGTCAACCACGCCAGGCGGGTCACCGCCCCCGGCCTGTTCTCGGTGGGGCTGACCGACGACATCACCCCGCCGTCCACCGTTTTCGCCGCCTTCAACCATTACGCGGGCCCGAAGGAAATCGAGGTCTACCCGTTCAACGGCCACGAGGGCGGCGGCACCACCCAGTTCCTGGCCAAGCTGGCCTTCCTGGCCAAGCACGCCGGCCCGGCCTGAGCACCGAGGGCGCGGCCCAACCTCAACTACATGGCTGTGGCTGTCTCCTCCAGGAGCCCATCGCTGAGCATCCTGCCGTCATGATCGTCGGCCCCCGCGCCTGCGGGAAAACCACGACCGGACGACGTCACTGTGCTGGTCAACTGCGGCTGGACCGGCCAGCCGAAGCGGCCTTCGCCCGTGCGGACCCGGACGCAGCCGCGGCCGACGGCCCGTTCCGTTGCTGCTCGACGAGTGGCAGTACGTCCCCGATGTTCTCGGTGCGGTCAAAGCGGGCGGTGGATGAGAGGGCTGGACCCGGGCACTTCGTACTGACTGGCTCAGCCCAGGCCGGTCTTACTGCCGCGGGCTGGCCCCGCTACCGGACGGCTGATCCGAGTTCAGATGTACGGGCTGGCCGAGCGTGAACTTGCTGGGCAAGTCTCCCGGCCGCCCCTGCCCGACCTGCTGGCAGCGGACGGACTTGCGCAGATAACCATGCCATCCGACGTGCCGGACGTGCGTGGTTACGTAGCACTGGCACTGCGGGGTGGCTTCCCCGAGGTTGCTCTGGCCGGAAGTGACCGAGCCCGGGGCCGGTGGCTGGCAAGCTACGTCAACCAAGTCGTGTCCCGGGACGTATCACTGCTCGGCACGGTTCGGGACCCAGCGCGGCTGCGCCGCTACCTACGGACGGTAGCCGCCAGCACCGCCGGGATCCCGGCCATGAAGACACTTCTCGACGTGGCGGGCATCGACCGGTCCACAGGCCTGGCCTATGACACGACGCTCCAACAATTGATGATCACGGAGTCGCTTCCGGCATGGTCATCCAACCGGCTCAGCCGTCTCATCCGGCTGCCCAAGCGCTATCTCGTTGATCCGGCATTCCTGGGGCCGTTGGTTGCTTGGTGTGGATGCCCGGTCAGTCCCGCGGGATGGTGACCTACTCGGCAGAGTGCTCGATAGCTTCGTCATGGCGCAGTTGCGCTCCGATCGAGTGGTGAGCGAGCTTTCGCCGACGCTTTATCACATCCGGGACGCTAACGGCAGGCATGAGGTAGACATCGTGGCCGAAGCGGCGGACGGACGAGTCATCGGTTTCGAAGTCAAAGCAGATGCGGCTCCGGGCCCTGAATCTGCCCGACATCTGCGCTGGCTTCAGGATGCCCTGGGCGGCAGGTAAGCGGCGGCTACGGCGGCACTCACCAGGGCCACGGCGATTAGCCATCGGGGGCGTGGGGAGATCGGCGAGATTAGCGGACCGGGGGCGGCGTAAACTCCGCGCTGGCGGCCAGGCGGGGATCCCAGGAGCACATCACGCAGGCCTGGCGGAACGCGGACCGTGCGAACTCCAGCGCCGCCGCCCGCGGATCCGCGGCGGCCCGGACATCGTCCCAGTCCAGCACGTACTCCCCCAGCGCGCCGTCCCACCGCGCGGCGGACGGGGACAGCTTCATCCCGTCGAACCCCTCGGGCGCGGGGTGCGCGTAGGCGTAGAACGCGGCCTTCGGGTACCGCCCATCGCCGGGCCACCAGCCGATGGCCACCTCCTGGGCGTCCATCGCGTTGCGCATGATGAACTCGCCCGACGGCGGGTCGGCGCTGGCCCCGGAGAACAGGTTCACCGACAGGTCGAAGGAGCCCCACCAGGCGTTGACCGGCGTGGACCGGCCCCGGTAGGGGGCCCGGAAGGCGGCCAGCACCAGGGCCGCCTGGGTCGCCGCGGCGAAGTAACCGGCCACCTGGCCCGGGTCATAGGTCGCGTGCTCGGTGTCGGCGTCCAGCGGGACGCTCCAGGGCACCTCCTGCGGGTTGGCCTTGATCTGCACCGGGCCGCCGAGGCGGCGCACCGCGGCCAGCACCTCGCGGGTCACCTCGCCGACCGGGCGGTCCGGCGCGAGCGGCACCCGGTCGGACTGGCCGTCGCTGTGCTCCACCACGGCCTCGTGGCGCCGCAGGTCCAGCGCGGCGACCAGCGCACCGCTGCCGTCCGGGGCGGGCAGCGGCGCGGTCTCCCAGCCGCGCGCGGTCAGCCGCAGCGCCGCGTGCTGCAGTTGCGGCTCGGGGGGCGCCAGCGCGACGGCCAGCTTCCCCAGCACTTGGGTGTGGGCGTGCAGCGTGTCACAGGTCGCCCGCCATCCGTCATAGGAGCACGCGGGCCAGGTAACCGGCATGACAGCAGGCTAGCCCGGCCGTCCGGCGCCGTGCAGCCGGCATGCCCCGCCGCGCGGCAGGCACGCCCCGCCCATCGGCTAGCTACGCAGCGCGCACGCCCCGCCGGCCCGCCAGCCACGCAGCACGCCCGCCCACGAGCCCGTGCCACCCGTACCGCTCGAAGCCGGTCTGGTCACCGGCCCACGGCGCCGGCCAGGCCGAGCCGGGCCGCTTCCGCGGCGGCCGCGTTACGCGTCGGCGTGCCCAGCTTGGCCAGCACCGCGGACACGTGATGATCCACCGTCTTGGCCGAGATGAACAGGCGTTCCGCGATCTCCGCGTTCGTGCAGCCCGCACAGATCAGGTCCAGGACCTCGCGTTCGCGCCGGGTCAGCCCTAGCGGATGCTCCCGGGTCGCGGTGCGCGGCCCCGCCGGGATGGACCGGATGCCGAGGGCGCGCATCTTCTTCCGGGCCACCCGGATGACGGCGGCTGCGCGCAGGCCGGTGAGGATCTGCAGGGCCTCACGCAGGGCGTCCTCCTCCACGGCGTCCAGCAGCGCCATCGCGGCCTCGTAGGGGCAGCCCATGTGCTGCCAGAGGCGCGCCGCACCGGCCCAGTCGCCGTCGAGCTGTCGCCGGTAGGGCTCGGCGAGGTCGCGGGGCAGTTCCCGGCTTGAACCGGTGCGCGTCAGCCAGACGGCGAGCGCGCCACGCCCCCAGTGGTCAGCGCCAGCGCCTGAGTCGTGGGCCAGTTCGGCCTCGCGGAGCGCGGCGGCGGAGTCGCCTTCGAGCCAGCGGGCCTCGGCCCGCTCCAGCCGGACGGGCACGATGTTCTGGGCCTCCCCCGCGCCGTCGGCGTACCCGACGGCCTCGTCCAGGCACTCCCACACCCCGGGCTCACCCCGGCGGGCCCGGATCGTGCCGAGCCGGTTCAGCGGGCACAGCCGGATGCCTGGCGACGGGCCACCCCGGAGCAGGAGTTCCCCGGCTATGGCCACGGCCTCGTCCCAGCGCCCGGTCTTCTCCAGCATGTTGGTCCGCTGGCTGCGCAGGAAGATTGAGTATGACGTGAGGTCGTGCTCGTCGCAGTAGGCCACGCCGTCGGTGTAGTAAGCCTCCCCGCTGGCGAAGGCCTTCTCGTCGACATAGCTGGCGTAGGTGTTGACGTACGCCCGGCCCACCTGAGCTTCATGCCCGCCCCTTACCGCGACGTCCAGGGCCCGGCGCATCGCGGGGGCCCAGTCACCGCCGATCCCCAGAAGCGAACAGGCCTCGGTGTTGAGCGAGTCGCTGACTATGTCGGTGCGGCCCAGCGGCCCGGCGATGGCCACGGCCCGGTGGGCCAGCTCGATCGCCTCAGCGTGCTCGTAGTTGACCATCCGCAGCGAGGCGAGGCTGGAATAGGCCGAGGCCAGTTCCGGGCTTGGTCCCAGCGGTTCGAGCAGCGCTATCGCAGCGGCGGCCGCGACATGCCCCTCGCTGCCCCGGCTGGCCGCGTTCAGCGCGCACGCCAGCCAGCGCAGCGTGTCGCCCTCGCGCAGCTGGTCACCCACCTGGCGCCACAGGGCGAGCGCACGCTCGCGGGCGTCGACCGCGTCCTGCCAGCGGTCCACCAGCGAGGCCTCGTGGCCGAACGCGTCGTACAGGCGGGCGGCCGTGGCGGCACCGGCACCCGCCGCGAACCGCAGGGCCCGCTCGTACTGCGCGGCCGCCTCGCGGTGCGACCCCAGCTCCGCGGCCCGGCGCGCGGCCGCGGGCGCGTAGCGCAGCACCGCGGGCCCGTCCCCAGCACCTTCGGCGTGGAAGGCCATCCGCGCGTCGTCGTCCCCGCCGGACTGGCGGATGAAATCGAGGATCCTGGCGTGGATCAGCCCGCGGCGGTGCGCGGGGATGGCTTCGGCCACCGCCAGCCGGGCGATCTCGTGCCGGAACTTACATGCCGTGCCGTCCCCCGCGAGCAGCCCGGCCGCGAGCAGTTCATCCACCGCGAACGGCGGGCAGCCGGTGACCGACTCCAGCAGCGGGAAGCCGGCCCGGGTGCCGGTCAGCGCGGCCGCGTCCAGCACCTCGCGGGCCGGGCCGGGCAGCCGGGCGGCCCGGGCCAGCACGGCGTCCCGGGCGGATGGCGGCACCTCGCTCATCCCGGCCGCCGTGACCTCGGTTACGTAGAACGGGTTGCCGCCGGTCAGCTCGTGCAGCGCGGCGGCCGGCAGCCCGCTGCCCGCCGCCAGCACCGCCGTCCCCGCCGCCGAGAGCGGGGCGAGGTCAATGCGGCGGATGGTGCGTTGGGTAGCGAGATCTCCCAGAGCAAGCCGGAGCGGATCGCTGGCCCGCAGCCCATCGTCCCGGTAGGTCGCGATCAGCAGCACCGGGGCGTCGCGCAGCCGCCGGCCGAGGAACCGGAGCAGGTCGATGGTGGCCTCGTCAGCCCAGTGGATGTCCTCCACGACCAGCACCCGCAGCGCGCCCGGCGCGCTCACCTGCCGCAGCAGCGCGCCGAACAGCTCCTCCCGCGCCGCATCGGCCCGGCACAGCTCCTCCAGTTCGCCGCCCAGCTTGGCGGCGATGTCGAACAGCGGCCCGAGTGGCCGGGGGGTGAACAGCCCGTCGCACGCCCCCCAGAACCAGGCGGCCTCGGGCAGGTCATGCTGCAACTGCTCGACCAGCGCGGACTTGCCCACGCCGGCCTCGCCGGCCACGAGCACCAGCCGCCCATCCCCGCCGCGGGCCTCGCCCGCGTATTCGGTGAGCGACGCGAGCTGCGCCTCCCGCTCCAACAGCTGCACGCCTCCCAGTGTCCATGACCACCAGCCCGAGCACCACCAGGCATAACGTCCCAATCGGCGTACTGCCCCAAGATGGGCCGGCCGCCTGCGAAATCTGGGGAGGGCCGGGCCGGAAACTGGGGAACCGCTCCCGATCCGGCCGCCGGGCCGCGCGGCCTACGGTCGCCAGGTACCGAGCAATCAAGACCGAGGAGACCCTGATGCCGCTCTACATGGACGTGCACACCATCGACGGCGGCGTGCGCGCCGACGACGTGGCCAAGGCACACACCGCCGACCTGCAGGTGCAGGGCCAGCACGACGTGCGTTACCTGCGCTACTGGGTGGACGAGGAGCAGGGCAAGGTGTTCTGCCTGGCCGAGGCCCCGTCCGCGGAGGCCGCCGCGACGGTGCACCGCGAGGCGCACGGCCTGGTCGCCGGCGCCGTCTACCAGGTCCAGGAAGGTTCCTGAAGCCGCCGTGGCAGCTAGCCCGGCATCCCGGAGAGGACTCACCATGAACACTGCCCACCGTTTCCTGCGTACCACTGCGGCCCGGATCGCCGTCCGGCTGGCCGCCATGGCCGCCGCGGCGGCGGCCGCGGCGGCCGCCGCGCTGGCCGTGGCGCCCGCGGCCTTCGCCACCGAGGTCCCGGCACCGCCGGCCGACGGGGGAGCGGCCGCGCCGGCCGCGGTGCACACCGTCGTGGTCGGCGGCACCCCCGGATGGCAGATCGCCCTGCTGGCCGTGGGCGCCGCCGTGCTCGCCGCCGCGGCCGCCGTGCTGCTGGACCGGGCGCTGCGGGCGCGCCGGGCCGCCCCGCGGCTCGGCCGTGGCACGGCCAGCTGACCGTTACCGGGCCGGGACGGGGCACAGTCGGCTGGCTGCCCCCGGCCCGGCCGGGACCCGGGCGGCCCCGGCTCCGGCCACCTCGTCCCGGGTGGAACCGGTTTAACCCCGATGACCTGCGGAAATACCTGATCTTGAGGGGGAGGCTCGGCGCTGCCTGGGTTGATGCCGCCAGCCGGCGCCCGGGGATCAGCGACGGCCGATCGGGGGATCGCGATGGCCAGGGCCGGGCTGCCCGCGCCAGGGCAGCAAGAGAGCGCGGAGAGCCGCGGGCTCAGGCAGACCTGCATGAGCAACCTGCTGGCCGCCACCGGCGAACGGGTGTACTTCAAGGACCGGATGAGCCGGTTCCTGTTCGTCAGCGCCGGCTGGATCGCCGCGTGCGCGCCGGGCCGGACCACAGCGGAACTGGCCGGCAAGACCGACTTCGACGTGTTCAGCGCCCAGCACGCCACGGCCGCCTTCGCCGACGAGCAGCGGATCATCCAGACCGGCGAGCCGATCGTCGGGCAGGTGGAGCTGGAGACCTACAGCGGCCGGCCGGACGCCTGGGTGTCGACCACCAAGATGCCGCTGCGGGATGAGCACGGCCAGATCATCGGCACCTTCGGCATCTCCCGGGATATCACCGCCCAGGTCCAGGCCGAGCACGCGCTGGCCGATCAGGCCCTCGAGCTGTCCCGGCGGAACGAGCGGCTCCTGGAACTGGACGCGCTCAAGGACGAGTTCGTCGCCCTGGTCTCGCACGAACTGCGGACCCCGCTGACCTCGATCATCGGCTACGTGAAGCTGCTGCGGGACGATCGCGCCACCGGGCTGGACGCGGAGCACTTCGCCGAGGTGATCGAGCGCAACGCCGAGCGACTGCTGCGCCTCGTCGGGGACCTGCTGTTCCTGTCCCAGGTCCAGTCGGGCAAGCTGGCCGTGGAGTTCCGCGCGGCGGATCTCGCGGACATCGCGTTCCAGGCGGTCCAGGAGATCCGGCCGGAAGCCGAACGCAAGCGGATCGACCTGGTGCTCACCGCGACCGCGGTGCGGTGCGAGGCGGTCGACCCGCTGCGCATCGCCCAACTGCTCGGGAACCTGCTGTCCAACGCGGTCAAGTTCACCCCGCCAGGCGGCCACGTCGAGGTCCGGGTGGAGCGGCACGAGGACGAGGCGGTGCTGACCGTCAGCGACACCGGGCTGGGCATCCCGGCCGCGGACCAGGATGCCATCTTCGAGCGGTTCTTCCGTACCGCGAGCGCGACCGAGCACGTCATCCCCGGCACCGGGCTGGGGCTGACCATTTCCAGGGCCATCGTGGAGGCGCACGGCGGCAGCATCGCGGTGGACAGCGACGAGGGCCGGGGCGCGACCTTCACGGTCCGGCTGCCCGCGGCGGAACCGGGCAGCTTAGGAGAGGTCCGGGCCGGAGTGCCGGAGTGCCGGAGTGCCGGGCCAACATTGACAGGAATCCTGTTGGACAGCAGGATGCGAAGGTCGCCCAGGCCGCCGCGGTCGGCATCGCCGGGGCCGCCCAGCAGCCCGTCGGCCAGCAGTTCCCGGAGCCACCGAAGTGAGCATCGACCTGGACGCGGTCACCGCCATCGACGCCCACGTGCACGTCGAGGCCGACCAGCACGGCTGCTTCTCCCTGGACGACGAGCTCATCGCCGCCTCGGCCCAGTACTTCAGCACCGGTGCCGACCGGACACCGACCATCGACCGCATCGCCGGGTACTACCGGGCCCGGAACATGGCCGCGGTGGTGTTCACCGTGGACGCGCACACCGCCACCGGGCACCCGGCCCTCTCCAGCCTGGAGATCGTCGAGCAGGCCGCCGCGTTCGGCGACGTGCTCATCCCCTTCGCCTCGGTGGACCCGCACGACGGCGAGGAAGCCGTTTCCGCGCTGCGCACACTGGTCGCCGCCGGGGCCCGGGGGCTGAAGCTGCACCCCTCGCTGCAGGGTTTCGCGCCCAACCAGGAGCGCTGGTACCCGCTGTACGAGGCCGCCGCGCAGCTGGGCATCCCGGTGGTGTTCCACACCGGCCAGACCGGCATCGGAGCCGGCCTGCCGGGCGGCCGGGGCATCAAGCTCCGGTACTCCGACCCGATGCTGCTGGATGACGTGGCCGCCGACCATCCGCAGCTCACCATGGTGCTGGCGCACCCGTCCGTACCGTGGCAGGACGCGGCCATCTCGATCGCCACGCACAAGGCCAACGTCTACATCGACCTGTCCGGCTGGTCGCCGAAGTACTTCCCTCCGCAGCTGGTCCGGGCGGCGAACGGGCTGCTCAAGCACAAGCTGCTGTTCGGCTCGGACTACCCGGTGCTGACGCCGGACCGGTGGCTGCGCGATTTCGCCGCCCTGGAGATCAAGCCCGAGGTCAAGCCGCTGATCTTCAAGGAGAACGCGGCCCGGATGCTGGGGCTGGCGAGCCGGCCGTGACCGACATCGGCGTCGGGAGCTGGCCGGCCCGCCGCGCCCGGATCGACCCGCAGGGCGTCGCGTTCCGGCAGGGTGCCCGGGCGGTCAGCTACCTGGAACTGGCCCGGCGGGTGGACGCCCTGGCCGCGTCCCTCGCCCGGGTGGGCACCGGGCGCGGCGACAAGATCGCCTATCTGGGCCCCAACGACATCGCCACCTTCGAGACGCTGTTCGCCGCCGGACGGCTCGGCGCGGTGTTCGTCCCGCTGAACATCCGGCTCTCGCCACCCGAGATCGCGGCCCTGCTCACCGACTGCGCCGCCCGGGTGCTGGTCTACGGCCCGGAATCGGCCGCCCTGGCCGATGCCGCGGTGCGGCTGGCTCCGGTCGGGCAGCTGATCGCGCTACGCCCCGCCGGGGACCCGGGCGGCCTCGATTACCGGCAGCTGGCGACGGCGCCGGACCCGGCGGGGCCCGGCGGCGGGCCGCCGGGTGACGGGCACGCCGCCGTGTCACTCGACGACGATGCGCTGCTGCTGTACACCAGCGGCAGCACCGGGCACCCCAAGGGCGTGCTGCTCACGCACGGCAACATCACCTTCAACACGGTCAACCAGCTCGCCGCCACCGACGTGCTGTCCACCGACGTGGTGCTGTGCTCCGCGCCGCTGTTCCACGTGGCCGGGCTGGGCCAGGTCACCCTGCCGACCTTCTTCAAGGGCGGCACCATCGTCGTGGCACCCCGGTTCGACGCGGGCCCGGTGCTCGGCATGCTCGCGGAGCTGGGCGTGACCGCCTTCCCGGCCGTGCCCACGATGCTGCAGCAGATGTGCGATCACCCGGGCTTCGCCGCCGCCGACCTGAGCTCGCTGCGCTACATCGTCTACGGCGGCTCCCCCGTGCTGGCCCGGGTGGCCCAGGCCTGGGCCGGGCGCGGCGTGCTGCTCCTCCAGGGGTACGGGATGACCGAAGCCGCCCCCGGGGTCCTGCTCTCCGCGCCCGCCGGTGCGCTGGACCGCGTGCTGTCGGCGGGCGTCCCGCAATTCTACGTAGACCTGGCCCTGCTGGCACCGGACGGCAGGGTCACCCGGCCGCCCGGGACCGGGGAACTGCTGGCCCGGGGGCCAAACGTGTTCGGCGGGTACCTCAACCGTCCCGCGGAGTCGGCCCGGGCGCTGGACGGTGGCTGGCTGCACACCGGCGACATCGTCCGGATGGACCCCGACGGCTGGGGCTACGTGGTCGGCCGGGCCAAAGACATGATCATCTCAGGCGGGGAGAACATCTACCCGGCCGAAGTCGAGGGCGCCATCGCCGAGATGCCGGGGGTGGCCGACACGGCCGTGGTCGGCGTGCCGGATGAGCGGTGGGGCGAGGTGGGCTTCGCCGTGGTGGTGCCGCACGACGGGGCCGTCATCGACCCCGGGGAGGTCCGGGCCCACCTGGGCCAGCGGCTCGCCCGCTACAAGATCCCGAAGTACATCCGCATCGCCGGCGGCCTGCCCCGGACCAGCACCGGGAAGGTCATCAGGGCGGCGCTCCGGGAACTGGCCGCCGGGCAGCTGGCCGCCGGGCAACGGGACGCCGGCCCTACCGCTGACCTCGGTCGGGGCCCCGGCGGGCCGGGCGGCTGAACTACCGGGCTCGCCCGGCCGTGAACAAGGGTGGATCCGCCGCGCGCGGGTCACGCCCGAAACCAGTGCGCCGCCGGGCCATCCGGCACGCCCGCGGCCGCCGGTCCCAGCGCTCGCCGAGGAGAGGTCGCCCCATGGAGATTGCCGCACTCACCGTCTGGCTGATGACCGCCGGGGGCGGCCTGTACTTACTGACCATCTGGCTGATCGAGTTCGACCACGAGTTCCAGTCGGCGGCGGCCACCCGGCTGCCGGTGCCGGTAATCAGCGCGCATGCCGCGCTGGCCATGACCGGGCTGGTCATCTGGGCCGCCTACCTGATCACGGATAAGCCCGGGCTGGCCTGGGCGGCCGCCCTGCTGCTGGCCTTCGTCGCCGGGCTGGGCATCATCCTGGCGGCGCGCTGGATCGGCGTGTACCGGGGCAGCGCCATCCCGCAGGCTGCGACCGCCCCGCGGGCCGCCGTGGCCGGGGGCCGCGTGGCGACGGCCGGCGTGCCCGTGCGGCTCGCCGCCCCGCCGGAACGGCATTTCCCGCTTCCCGTGGTCATCGGGCACGGCATCTTCGCCCTCGCCACGATCATCCTGGTGCTGCTGACCGCTCTGGGTGTGGGCGGGCATTGATGGCGGCGTGCCGTTCAGCATCCGGAGGGAGGCCGGGTGGCGTGACGCCCGCGGGCTACTGGAGGCGGGCGGCGCGGGGACTGCAGGAGTGCGGGCCGGGGATGCGCTCGCGGCGGTAGCCGAGGGCATCGGCGAGGAGGCGGGAGACGTGCAACCGGGAGATGCCCAGCTTCTGGCCGATCGGATTCCGGTCCGCGGGCGGCTGGATCAAGGGGAAACGGCCCGGCCGGCCCCCCGGTGACGGATAGGCGGGCCAGCTTCGGCAAGATGACCATTACCCCGAAAGCCAGCCGGGACCAGGCTGACTCCGCCGCACCCTGGTGAGGTGCCCCGAGCCGATTGTCCAGCCGGTGACTGCAGATGGGTGATCAAGCGCCAGGTGCTGGCCCCAGCCAGCCACGGACCATAGTGGTCGCGCTGCCCGCCGAGGTCAACTACAGCAACGGCCAGGACGTGCTGGAGCAATTGCTCGCCGCCTTCCGCCCGGGCATAGAAACCGTGGTCGTTGACATGATGTCCACGACTTTCTGCGACTCGGCGGGGCTGGCCAGGATCGTCCTGGCCCATCGCGTGGCGGTCGCGCGCAACGTCACCTTGCGGGTGGCGGTGCTGCCCGGGATCGTGACCAAGATCTTCGAAATCACCGGGCTCGACACGATCGTGCCGCTGTATCCCAGCCTCGCGGCGGCACTGGCCGCGGACGGTGATCAGGCAGCCCCGTAGCGCAGGCCGGGGTTCCCGGCAGCGATCTCGATCAGGCGGTTGTACTTGGCGACCCGCTCGCCGCGGGCCGGCGCCCCGGTCTTGAGCTGCCCGCTGCCGGTGCCGACGGCCAGGTCGGCGATGAAGTGGTCCTCGGTCTCCCCGGACCGGTGCGAGACGAACTGCCGGTAGGAGGCGCGGCGGCACACCGCCATCGCCTCCAGGGTCTCGGTGACCGTCCCGATCTGGTTGAGCTTGATGAGCGACGCGTTGCCGATGCCACGCCCGATGGCGCGGGTGATGATGGCCGGGTTGGTGCAGAAGATGTCGTCCCCGACCAGCTCGGTGCGCTCCCCCAGCCGGGCCGTGAGCCCGATCCAGCCGGTCTCGTCGTCCTCGCCGAGGCCGTCTTCGATCAGGTGCACGGGGAAGTCCTCGGTGATGGCGGCCAGCCGATCGATCATGTCGCCGCTGCTCAGCGGCACCCCGGAAACGAGGTACCGCCCGTCGGACTGGCGGAACTCCGACGCCGCCAGGTCCAGCGCGATGCTCACGCCTTCCGGGCCGGGCCGGTAACCCGCGTCGGTGATGGCGGCTACCAGGAGCCGCAGCACCTCCTCGGGCTCGCTGATCTCCGGCGCGAACCCGCCCTCGTCGCCAAGCCCGGTGGACAGCTTCCGGTCGGTCAGTTCACGGCGCAGCGCCGCGTACACCTCCGCGCCGGCCCGCACCGCCTCGGCCATCGACGGGGCGCCGAGCGGCGCGACCATGAACTCCTGGAAGTCGAGATCGTTGGGCGCGTGCATGCCCCCGTTGAGCACGTTGAAATGCGGCACCGGCAGGCAGGGGGTGACCCCGTCCGGGGCCAGCCAGCGCCACAGCGGCGTGCCTTCCGACGACGCCAGGGCCCGGGCCAGGGCCATCGAGGTGCCGACGGTCGCGTTGGCCCCCAGCCTGGCCTTGTTCGGGGTGCCGTCGAGGTCGATCATGGCCTGGTCCGCCTCGGCCAGCCCGGCCCAGGACCGGCCGCGCAGCAGCCCCGCCAGGTCGTCGTTGACCGCGCTGACCGCGCCGAGCACGCCCAGGCCGCCATACCGGGCCGGATCCCCGTCGCGCCGCTCGACGGCCTCCCGAGTGCCGGTTGACGCGCCCGACGGCACGCCTGCGCGGGCCGCCGTCCCGTCGCCGAGCCGGATGGTGACCGCGAGCGTGGGCCGCCCCCGCGAGTCCAGGATCTCCAGCGCCGACAGCTCCGCGACATCAAACCCAGCCATATCCTTCTCCATCCCGTCACATGCGCATCACCAGGCCACAGCGGCGGCCCGGTACTTCCACCCTGCTGCGCCGGCCCGGGTCGAGGTCAGGGCCGAACGGCCCCTGGATCACCACTAACCGGACCCAACGGGCCGGGCCCGGCGGAATTTCGCTGCGCTCCGCGATGCTCTACCGAACACACCCTCTCGGGTCTCCATCCGGAGGCAGGCATGCGTACCCGTCCTGCCGGCGCCGCTCAGGCCGGCCAGCACCTCAGTTTCCGCACCACCTGCGGGCGGCAGATCCGTATCGGGGTCCTCGTCCTGCGGGGCGTCCAGCCGCCGCCCGAGCGGGTGAGCCTGAACATCAGCCCGGTATCAGCGTCGGCCGAGGACACCTGGGTGGGCTTCACCGCGGCCGAGGCGCGGCAACTGGCCGCCGCCCTGCTCGCGCAGGCGGCCGCCGCCGAGCACGCCGAGCCCGCCGCCGGCCCGGCGGCGGATGGTTCCTTCAGGATCTTGACCAGGCGGGCGATGGCATCAGAGGCCTCGCGGACCTTATCGGTGGCAGTGTCGCCGCCCTCGGCGATGGCCCCGGCCACGCAGTGCCCGAGGTGCTCTTCGAGCAGGCCGAGCGCCACGGACTGGAGTGCCTTGGTCGCCGCCGCCACCTGAGTGAGGATGTCGATGCAGTACTTATCCTCGTCCACCATGCGCTGCAGGCCGCGGATCTGCCCCTCGATGCGGCGCAGCCGTTTGAGGTAGGCGTCCTTGTTCTCCGTGTACCCGTGCATGCTGTCTTCTCCGGGCTCGGTGGGCGGCTTCCGCGCCGATCACTCAGTGTAATGGGGGTGCAGGCAGGCCGGGATCCGCGGTGCTAGGGGCGAGCACCCGGCTGCCGGCGACGTGCCCCGGCCGCGTCAGCCTGACGAGCCGAACGGGACGGGAACCTTGATGACCTGGGCGGTGGTCCACCGCCGGGAGCCGGGTGCGGCCTGCCAGACGGTGAGCGTTGTGCTGTGCACGGCGAGGGCAGCCCAGCCGCTGCCCGCCCCTGGGGCCAGCACGGCCGTGCCGGAAGGCAGCGCGGGCAGCACCTGCCAGCCCGCTCCCGGCCCGGTGATGACCGCCGCCCGGCCACCGGTGAGCACGGCCGCCACGGCATTCCCCGGGCCGGACGACACGGCAGCGGGGCGGCCTCCGTTCAGCGGGAACGGCGCGGAGAGCGTCCAGTGCGCGCCGCCGTCGGCAGACCAGGCCGCCAGCAGGCTGGCCGTCCGCCCGGTTCCGGCGGTGAGCAGCGCGGTGGTGGTGCCGCCGGCTGTGCCGAGCCGCAGCACGGTGCTGGGCTGGCGTGCGTAGGCGGCCGGCAGGGCCGGCCCGGCCAGCCGCCAGGCCCCGCCGGCATAGCTGTAGATCCCGGCCATCCGCGAGTGCGCACAACTGGCGCCCAGCATGGCCGCGCCAGTCTTGCTGAACGCCACTGCGGTGAGGCCGACCAGCCCGCACCGGGCCCCCGCGGCCGAGCTGGCGAGGGCCTGGCGGGTGGCCAGCCGCGCCCATGCGGTGCCGCCTGGCGCGGACATGTCGAGGGCGCCGCCGGTCAGCAGCGCCAGCCTGCGGCCGCTGGCCGGATCGGTGGCCAGGGCGCCGGGGACGTCGGCCAGCCCGGCATCGAGCAGGCCCGGTGACCAGGACCGGCCGTTGTCACTGGTGGCCGCGAGCGGGGAGTAGGACAGCCGCTGGCTGGGCCGGAAGCCGGCCAGCAACGACCCGGACGCCGCGCCGGCCAGGACGAAGCCGCCGTTGCTGGCCACCCCGGGCGGGGTGGCCAGCCGCCATGCGCTGGTCCCGGCGGGGCGGACGAACAGCTGCCAGAAGTTGTTGTGGCTGGCGGCCGTGCCGCCCATCGCGGCGGCCGCCCAGGTGCCAGTGGCGGTAATCAGTGCGGTGGCCAGGGACGGCGGGGTGACCTGGCTGGCCGGCGCGGCGCCCGGAGTTGGCTGGCTGCCGCAGCCGGCCGCCAGGACGGCTGCGGCGAGGAGCAGGGCGGCCCGGGGGGCGCGCCGGCTCATGAGGCACCCAGTGCCTGCCGGGCGGCCCCCGCGAGCAGGACCGCGAATGATGACTTGGTGGCGGGGGTGCCCGGGCCCGGGTCGGTGTTGAGTTCCTCGCGGACCATCCCGGCCCGGTCGATCACGTAGCCGATGTCGGGATGGCCGATCATGGACCCGGCGGCCTCGATCTGGGCGTAGACGCCGTAGTCCCGCCACACCTTCTGGAGCTGGGGCACGCTTCCGGTCAGGTACAGCCAGTTGGGCACCCGGGTCAGCTCCTCCTGCCGGTCGAATGCCTGGGTGTAGGCGATCCCGTGGTAGATCGGGTTGGCCACGACCGCCACGAGTTCCACGTTCCGGCCGCTGGCGCCGAGAAGCTGGGCCGCGGCGCGGAACTCCTGGGCGATGAGCGGGCAGTCGGAGGTGCACACCGGGTCCAGGAAGGTCATCAGCACCACCTTGCCGCGCAGGCTGGCCAGGCTCACGGGCTGGCCTCGCTGGTCGGTGAGCTGGAAGCTCTTGGCCGGGTAGTTCAGCGGCGCGGCCGACCCGGCGATGGCCTCGGCCAGGATGGGATCGGCGTTCGGGCTGGCCTGGGCGGCGGCCATCGGCGCGGCGCCGAGGATGATCAGCGCCAGCGCGCCGCCGATGGCGACGGACCGGATGCTCGCGGTGGCCACGGCCTGGCGGACCGAGGCCGGCCGGGCCCAGTCCCGCCAGGCTGCTGGCCGCCCCCCCAGCGGAGTGGCCGCCGGCGACTGGGCCGGGGCGGCCTCAGCCACGTTCACCGGCTCCGGCGTGAGCGCGAGGTAGCCGCCCGCGGCGAGGAGCGCGAACGGGATCATGCTGTTGGGATCGGTGCCCAGGCCGCCGAAGAACCCGAAGTCCTCGACGAGCACCCAGTCCGCCACGCAGAGCACGATGAAGGCGATGACCGCGGGACGGGCCAGCCGGGGCCGCCCGGTCAGGAAGGCGGCACCGATGACGGCCAGGGCCACCACGACGAACAGGTTGACCGCGAACCCGTGCGCCTCGTCGAAGACGGTGAACGCGTTGACCCAGGCGGACAGGAACCCGGGCTGCGGGGTCTGCGCCATCCCCTGGGTCATCCCGGCCAGGGTGCCCGGCTGCCCGTGGCTGAGTCCCGGCCAGAATCCGCGCCCAGGCCAGGCCTGCAGCACCGCCATGCCGATCAGGAACAGGCCGAGGCCGCCCAGGATGACGCGGCCAAGCCGGGGGCGGCGCCACATCCGTTCCGGCAGGGCGATCAGCCCGCCCGCGATCGCGTAGATGAGCACTGCCCCAGGGGCACCGAACAGCCAGGTCAGTCCGGGGGCGAAAATCCCCCCGAACGACTCGCCGAAGACCCAGACCACCAGGCCCCAGCCGACGCTGACCAGCCCGGCCAGCCGGGACAGCGCGCCGCGCGGGGCGGCCAGCAGCCACAGGCCGATCCCGACCTGGATCCACACCGCGGACGACCCGGCCTGCATCGGATGGTAAGACCAGGTGGTCCCGGCCACGTTCACGAGGTGCTGCACCCAGGGCGGCGAACTCGCCGCGGTTGGCTGGATGACCTGCGACGGCAGGCCGATCGCCATCTTCGGCTGGGCCTGCAGGATCCCGTCGAACACCCACAGCAGGCCAGACCCGATCCGCAGCAGCTGCCGCCAGCCGGGCTCCGGGGTCCCGGCGGCGGGCACCTGCTCTGGCCCGGCCTGCGCCGGGGTTAGCCATGCGCGCACCGTGATCCAGGCGAACCCCAGCAGGCCGAAGATCACCAGCGCGATGATCCCCTGGTGCAGCAGCGCGACCTTGAACGCCGCGATCACGGTGGGATCGTTGAGGTTGATCCCTGAGTTCATCCCGGACATCAGGACCTCTGCTCCCTTGATGCTCCGAAGCGGCGGAGCCGGATGCTGTTGCCGACCACGAAGGCGGACGACAGGGCCATCGCCGCCCCCGCGATCAGCGGGTTGAGGAATCCCGCGGCGGCCAGCGGAATCGCGGCGATGTTGTAGCCGAAGGCCCAGGCGAGGTTGCCGCGGATCACCGCCAGCGTGCCGCGGGACAGCCGGATCGCGTCCGGCACGGCACCGAGATCGTCGCGCAGCACGAGCAGGTCCGCGGCGCTGATGGCCACATCGGTGCCGGCGCCCAGTGCGATTCCGAGATCGGCGGCGGCCAGCGCCGGGCCGTCGTTGATGCCATCCCCCACCATGGCCACCCGGTGACCCTGCGCCTGCAGGGCCCGGATCAACGCGACCTTGCGATCGGGGAGCGCCCCGGCGATCACCTCATCGGTCCCGGCCCGGGCGGCGACGGCCTGGGCGGTGGCGTGACTGTCGCCGGTCAGCAGCACGGTGCGCAGGCCCAGCCCACGCAGCTGCGCGACCGCCGCGGCTGCGGACGGCTTGACGGTATCGGCGACGGCAATGGCGCCGCGTGCCTGCCCGTCCCACCCGGCCAGGACCACCGTGCAGCCGGCCTCCTCCCAGCTGCGGCACTGGCTGGCCAGCCTGGCGGGGACAGCAATGCGCAGCTGCGCGAGGAGGTCCTCACGGCCGATGATCACCTCCTGGCCGGCCACGGAGCCGCGTGCCCCCAGGCCGGGCATGGCCAGGAACCTGGCTGCCTGCGGCAGCGAGCCCAGTTCCGCCTGCGCCGCCGCACTGATGGCCGCGGCCACCGGATGCTCGGACGCCTGCTCCACCGCCCCGGCGTGCCTGAGCAGCGCGTCCCGGCTGGTGCCGTCCGCGGCCAGGATCCCGGTGACGGTCATCACCCCGGTGGTCACCGTCCCGGTCTTGTCCAGCACCACGGTGTCGATCGCCCGGGAGGATTCCAGCGCCTGGTAGCGGGTGATGAAGATGCCCAGCTGCGCACCCCGCCCGCAGGCCACCATCAGCGCGGCCGGAGTGGCCAGGCCCAGCGCGCACGGGCAGGCGATGATCAGCACCGCGAGCGCGGCGCTGAACGCCTGCTCGGCCGGGCTGCCCGCCAGCAGCCACCCGGCCAGCGTCAGCCCGGACGCCACCAGCACCGCAGGCACGAACACGCCGCTGATCCGGTCGGCCAGCCGCTGGATGGCCGCCTTCTGCGACTGCGCCTGCTCCACCAGGGCCACCAGGTGGGCCAGCTGGGTGTCGCGGCCCACTTTGACCGCCCGGACGGCCAGCCGCCCGGTCAGCACCACCGTGCCCGCGGTCACCAGGTCACCCACGGCGGCGTCGGCCGGGACCGACTCCCCGGTCATCGTGCTGCGGTCCACCGCGGACTCGCCGAACTCCACCTCGCCGTCCGCGGCGATCCGCTCTCCCGGCCGGACCACGAACCGGTCTCCGGCCCGCAGCTGCCCGACCGGGATCCGACGCTCGGTCCCGCCGGCCGTCAGGACGCACGCTTCCCGGGCCCCCGCCGCGGCCAGCTCCCGCATCGCATCCCCGGCATCCCGGCGGGCCCGGGCCTCGTACCACCGCCCGGCGAGCAGGAACGTCGTCACGGACGCGGCGACCTCCAGGTAGATGCCACCGCCCGAGGCATGCCACAGCATCTGCCCCACGCTCATCCGCGCCTGGCCCCGGTCCAGCACGAACATCGCGTACACCGACCAGCCGCACGCCGCCGTGATGCCCAGCGACACCAGCGTGTCCATCGACGCCGAGCCGTGCCGGGCGTTCCGCAGCGCCGCCGCGTGGAACGGCCAGGCCGACCAGAGCACCACCGGTGCCGCCGTCAGCACCAGGACCCACTGCCAGCCGGGGAAACGGGACCACGGGAACAGGGACAGCAGGACGGACAGATCGCTCAGCGGTATGAAGAACACCAGCGCCACGATCAGCCGACTCCGCAGATCGGCCACCCGCGCCGCGTCGGGCCCGGCTCCGGCCGGCTGCAGCCGGCTCGTCAGAAGCGGTCTCCTGATCGGGCAGGGCGACCTGGTAACCGGCGGATGTCACCGCCTCGACCAGGCGGCGCACCGGAACCGATTCGGGCGCCATGACCAAGGCCTGCCCGGTCGCGAAATTAACGGTGGCCGAGACATTGCCGATGGCGTTTAGCTTCTTCTCCACCCGGGCCGCGCACGCCGCGCAGGTCATTCCCTGGACGGCGAGCCCGACCTGCCGCGGCGCGGATGACGCGCCTGGCGTAACCGTTGCAGATGACACCTGATCCTGTCCTCCAGCCAAGAATCCGGCCAGCCATCCGCTGGGCGTCGCGCAGCCTATACCCGTGACATATAAGCGGCCGGGCCTGCTGCTGGCACCGGTAGGCACGACCACGTGCCGCCGCAGCAGGAATGTACCCACGCCGGACGCCCTCCGCAACATATGACGCGCTAGAGCTGACCGTTATTCGCCAACCGGAATACCCGGCCCGGGTTCTTCAAATACCGGCAGGGGGTTCACGAGATACCCCACCCCGGTTTATCCGATACCCCGGCCTGGTTTACTGAAGACTGTCATGGCACGCCCGGTGAATACCGCGCTTGTGCCAGCCGCCGATGGCCCATTACCATCAGGCCATCATGCACCGACGTTATATTCCATCCGCAAATGGTGGCCCGGGGAGCCCCGCCCCGCGGATCGCCAGCGCCAGGTGCGCCGGGCCACGGGGCGGTTCCTGACGTGGCCGGGCCGTCCTGGCTCGCGGACGGGTTCGCGGCCGTCATGATCGTGACCGCCGTCTACTCGGCCAGCCGGCTGGCCCTTTCCCGGCTGCGCGGGCTGGCCACCGAGGCCGACGCCGACGGACTGCATGCTCTGATGGGCACCGCCATGGCCGGGATGCTCGTGCCGCGACTCGCCCTGCTGCCCGCCAGCGTCTGGGCGGTGGTATTCGGCGTCACAGGCTCGTGGTTCGCCGTGTGTGCCATCCGCGCCCAGGGCGCGAGACCGCTGCGCAGCGCGCGGTGCCGTTTCCCGGTCCCGCACATGATCGAATGCATCGCCATGCTCTACATGCTGCTGGCCGCCCCGGGCACGCAGGGGGCGGCCATGCCCGGCATGGGCACGTCCCCGGCTTCCCTGGGGGGCTTCCCGGCGCTGGCTGTGGTGCTGGCCATGTTCATGATCGGCTACGTCATGTGGGCCACCGACCGGCTGGCCGCCCTGGCCCGGGCCAGGATCGCCCCGGCAGGCGACGGCGGCCCGGTGCTGGCCCCGAAACTCGCCGCCTGCGGCAAGCTCGCCATGGGCATCACCATGGGCTACATGCTCCTTGTGATGATCTAGGCAATCAGGCCGGACACGCGCTGCCACGTGCTCCCATTGACTGCGCCAGGGTGTTGACTGCACCAGGGCGCGGCGTCGGGCTGGCAGCCGCCCAGCTGTACCCACCCGGGCCGGCTTCCAGGCGCGGCGCGGGGGCGCGACACAGGCCCACTTCGCCGGGTAGGGGCCGCGGTACAAGTCCGGCCCGCATAAGGGCCAGTGCAACCCGAACGCGCCCGAACTGGCGAAGGGCGCGGTCGCGACCTTCCTGTTGAGCGCCGTGCTCACGACGCCGTAGCGGCCAACGCGTGACGGCCAGCCCAGCAGGGCCAGGCTCCCTCGGTGACATGAAAGGGAGCCTGGCCCGACCCATTACAGCTGGCCCGCTGCGCCGCAGCGACCCGCCTCCTGTCACCCCGGCTGCCGGGCGCGTGCGCCAGGCGCCCCGGGCAGAGCCCGAAGCTGCATGGCAGAAAGCCCTATTTTCAGTCGAAGGCGGGAAATCGTCCGCAGATCAGCCTGTCCTGGAGCATCCTGTTTCTTCAAGGAGCCCAGGGAGGACCCGTGTCTGCGCTGCGTGCCCGGTGGCGACTGCCGCGACCCCGGCCCGTGACGGCCGGGGTACCGCACCCGCCGCGCCGCCGGGGGGCTGACGTGACTCCCCGCTACCGCCAGGTGGGCCGCTGGGCCAGATCGTCGCGGCTGGACATCATCTGGGTCGCGTTCGTCGGGCTCAACCTGGCCGCGATGCGGTTGCTGCCGTCCTGGCAGACGGTGCCGTTCCTGGCCATCTGGGTCAGCCTGACCGTCATCTACGGCTTCCGGCTCTGGCGGCTGCAGCCCACGATCCTGACCCTCGCGGCGGTCACCCTGGCCACCGGCGGCATCATCGTGGTGCAGGTGCTGCGGGGCCAGCAGGACGCCGACTACCTCGCTGAAGTCCCGCTGATCGCGCTGATGTTCCTGGTCATGGTGTGGCACGGCCGGCGGCGGCTGGCCGCCATGGAGGAACGGCTGGCCGCGATGGAAGAGGTGCAGCGCGTCTCCCAGGAGAACATGCACCTGCTGCAGCAGCAGCACCGCTTCCTGCAGGACGCCTCACACGAGCTCGGCACGCCGGTGACGGTGGCCCTCGGCCACGCCGAGCTGATGGAACGAGCGGCCAGCGGCACGGACCTGGCGCGCGACGCCCGGGTGGTCGCCGAGGAACTGAGGCGGCTGGGGCGGGTGGCCACCCGGATGCTGCTGCTGGCGTCGGCCGGCGGCCCCGGCTTCCTGCACACCGAACCGGTCGCGGTCGAGTCCATCGTGGGCGACGCGCTGGAACGCTGGGGGTACACCAACCGCCAGTGGCGGCTCGGCGAGGTAGCCGACGCAACAGTCGAAGCCGACCGGGACCGCCTCGGGCTGGCGCTCGACGCGCTGCTCGAGAACGCGGTCGCCCACACCGCGGCAGGCGACCAGATCGAGATCAGCGCCCGGCTGGAGGACGAGCGCGTCGTGCTGGCGGTGTCGGACACCGGGTGCGGCATCGCGCCCGCGGATCTGGACCGGATCTTCCACCGGTTCTCCCGGGCCGGCACCACCGCCGGCGCGAGGCCGGCGGCTTCGGCCTGGGCCTGGCTATCGTGCAGGCCATTTCCGAAGCCCACCACGGCACGGTCCAGGTGCAGAGCACCCACGGCGCTGGCTCCACCTTCCAGGTGGCGCTGCCGCTCGCCCCCGCTGCCGCGCAGCTGCCCCCCGGGATGCCAGCGCGGACAGGTTAGCCTCAGCGGCCATCGAGCAAGTCAGGGAGCGGGCAGCTGGGAGCGGACCGGACTCACCTCGCGCGTGTCATCGTCAGCCCAGGGCAGAGGTAGCTTGACGGCCATATCAACGCCTTGTTGACAACATAGTGTTGACATGCCAGGGTGGCGGGCGTGGCCGATCCGGATCCGGACCAGGGGCAGGCCGCCCGCGAGGCGGCTGCGCGCGCC
Organism: uncultured Actinomycetes bacterium; assembly: GCA_963829725.1. Classification (GTDB taxonomy): domain Bacteria; phylum Actinomycetota; class Actinomycetes; order Streptosporangiales; family Streptosporangiaceae; genus RYN-230. Next base: position 239,364 of record CAWHJW010000017.1, read on the forward strand.
CAGCTGCTCGCCGCGGGTGCCGCCGCGCTCCCCCGTGCACCATGGCGGCACGGCAGCCAGCCCCCGTCGGCGGCCGACCTGATCCGGTTCGCCCTCTGGCGGGCCGGCACGGGCGATCCCGGTGACCAGGAGTTCCTGGCGGCCTTGACTCTGCTGTCCGCGGCACGGGCCGAGATGGACCAGGCAGAGGCGGCGTTGCTGTTCACGGCCCGCGCTCGCGGGCTTTCCTGGCCGCGGATCTCGCGGGCGATGGGACTGGGATCCGCGCAGGCGGCGCAGCAGCGGTTCGGCCGGGTCACCGGCCGAACCGGCCAGCGGGGAAGCTCCTGACGTGCCGTACGTATCCGGGGCTGGGGACCTGGCCCTGCATGGCGCGCGGGTACTGGGCTTCGCGACGGCCTCTCGCATCGCCGGCCGCTACGGCCTCGGCCCCGGCATCGTCCAGGAACTGCTGCTGGACCACGAGGCGAGAGGATGGGCTCGCCACATGAGCTTCGCCGGAAGCTCCGGCTGGTCACTGACCGACGCCGGCCGCGGGCGGTCATCCGTACTACTTCTGGTTGACGTGGCGATACCGTGTATCTAGCATAGTGATATCAATTTAAGGACGCGACGACCGTCGGCGCAGCAGAGGCAAGCAGAGCCCCCCGAATGTTGCGCCCGGACAGTGGGTGTCATGGATGGACCGGGAAGCTGCCGGCTGGCGGTTATCGGCGTATCCCTGGTGATCGCCGCAAGCCTCGCCGCTGGAGGCTGCGGGAGCAGCAGCAACTCGAGTACGCCGAGCTGTTTCACTAAGGCCGCGGCTGCGGGCAGCTCATCCGCGCCGGGAGCCGCGGGTAAGTCGGGTACACCGAGCAGCCCGGCGGCCACGCGGGCCGCGGCGGGCTGGACGCAGCCGGGCGGCAACCTGCAGAACACTCGCGATGTCGCGAGCGCGATCAACAACTCGAACGTGTCGAAGCTGGGCGTGGCGTGGACCGTCCCGATCAAGGCGAATATCCCGGGCCATGAGTACGCGACCACGCCGGTGGTGGTGAACGGCGTGATCTACACCCAGGACCTGGAATCGAACGTGATGGCGATCGAGCTGGCCACCGGCAAGGTCTTGTGGACGCACACCTACAACTCGCTCAACGGCGGCCCGGACGGTGTCACCGTGGCGGGCGGAACCGTGTACGCGGCGACGAACCACGGCGCGGTCGCCCTGTCGGCGGCCACCGGCCGGCCGCTGTGGAGCCGGACGCTGACCGGCAACGACCACGAGGGCATCGACATGACCCCTGGGTACAACAACGGCACCGTCTACGTGTTGACCGTGCCGGTCAACCCGGCCGTGGGTGAGTATCTCGGCCACGCCAAGGCGACCCTGTGGGCACTGAACGCCCGGACCGGCACGCCCGAATGGGACGACAAGCTCCCCTCGTCGCCCTATGGCGCCGCCACTGTCACCAACAACGTGGTCTTCACCACGACGTACAACGGGGACCTGTACGCGTTCAACACGGCCACCGGCGCCGTCCTGCTGAAAACGCCGCTGTCCGCCGGCTCGAACGCCCCGGTCACCGTGGACGGCGACTATGTCATCGCCGGAGCAGGCGTCGCATCATCCAGCACTCCGCGGCCGCTGATCATCGCCTACAAACTCGGCGCCAAGGGCAAGCTCCCCGACACTGTGGGCTCATAGGAGGCGGACATGGGCGGGCCAGCCATCGCGGTGCGCGGGCTGCGTAAGAGTTTCGGCGCGAAGGAGGCCGTGGCCGGGATCGACCTGGAGATCGCGGCCGGGTCCCTGGCCGGGCTGGTCGGCCCGAACGGGGCGGGGAAGACCACGTCGCTGTCGATGATGACCGGCCTGCTGCGGCCCGACGCGGGCCAGGTCCTGATCGGCGGGGCCGATGTGTGGGCTGACCCGGCCGCGGCCAAGGCCACCATCGGGGTGGTGCCCGACCAGGCCCGGCTGTTCGAGCGGCTGTCCGGCGCGGAACTGCTGGAATACGCCGGGCGGCTGCGCGGCCTGCCCGCCGCCGAGGCCCGCACCCGGGCCGCGCAGCTGCTGGCCGTGCTGGACCTGGCCGCCGACGCCCGGCGGCTGGTCGCTGACTACTCCACCGGGATGCGCAAGAAGGCCGCGCTCGGCTGCGCGCTGATCGGCAACCCGGCGGTGCTGTTCCTGGACGAGCCGCTGGAAGGCGTGGACCCGGTCTCCGCCGACGTCATCCGCCGCCTGCTGACCCGCTTCACCGCCTCCGGGTCCACCGTCTTGTTCTCCAGCCACGTGATGGAACTGGTCGAGCAGGTCTGCGACCACGTCTCCGTCATCGACAAGGGCAAGATCGTGGCCACCGGCACCACCGCGGACGTGCGCGGCGGCAAGACCCTGCAGCAGGCCTTCATCGACCTGGTCGGCTCCCGGGCCGGCGACGGGGAGGGACTGTCATGGCTCGGCTCCTCGTCCAGCTGAAGCTCCGCCTGCTATTCAACGCGCTGCGCTCGTCCACCGCCGCCAAGGCCTCCTTCATCCTCAGCACGATCTTCGCCGGGGTGGTCGCGATCGGCACCTTCACCGTCCTGGCCCTGCTCCGCGGCCAGCCAGCGTCGGTGGATGTGACCACGGTCATCTTCACCCTGTTCGCGTTCGGCTGGCTTATCCTGCCGATTTTCGCGTTCGGCCTGGACAGCACGCTCGACCCGGCCACGCTGGCGCTCTACCCGCTGCGTACCCGCCCGCTGGCCATGGGACTGCTGGCCGCCTCGGCGTCGGGAGCCTGGCCGCTGGCCAACCTGGCCGGGCTGCTCGGGGTCACCGTCGGCCTGGCGCGCGGCGCGCTCGGCGTGCTGATCGCGGTGGTGGCGGTGCTGCTGCAGGTGCTGTTCTGCATCACCGCGGCCCGGTTCGTGACCACCGGCCTGGCCAGGCTGCTACGCTCCCGCCGCGGCAAGGATCTCGCGGCGTTCCTGGTCATCCCGATTTTCGCCTTGTACGAAGTCTTTACCCAGGTGGTACCCAGGGCGGCCGCTGAGGGCAAGCTGTTGGCGGGCAGCTTCACCGGCGTCAACTCGTGGCTGCGCTGGCTACCGCCGGGCCTGGCCGCGCACGCGATCGGGGACGCCTCGGATGGGCACCCTGGCGCCGCCGTGGCGCGCCTGGCGCTGCTGGCCGCGGTCATCGTCGTGCTCGGCTTGCTCTGGGTCCGGTCGCTGGACCGCGCCCTGGTCACCGCCGACACATCCACGCAGTCCTCGCGGGTCCGCAGCGCGGCGCTGCCACTGGCCCGGTCCGGCCTGCGCGGCACCGTGGCCGCGCGCACCTGGATCTACCAGCGCCGCGACCCCCAGTCGCTCGTCTACTGGGTTCTGACCGCTGTCATCATGATCGCGGTGTCCATCAGTACCATCCTCGGCCGCCAGGAGCATCCCGCCGTCGTGCTCGCCAGTGCCATCTTCGGCGCTGGGTTCGTCGGGGCGTTCCACGCCGACCCGGTCGGGCTCACCGGGCCGCCGTTCCTCTTCGAGGCGATGGCGCTGCCCGGCCGCCGCGAGCTGCGTTCCTACTTCTCCGGCCAGGACCTCGTGCTCGGCGTGATCGCGGTGCCGCTGCTCACCGCTGTCTCCTTCGGCCTGGCAGCCGCGGCCAGGAGCCCGGCGGAGGGTTTCGTGGCCGTGGCGGTGGGCCTGGCCGGGCTCGGTGCGGCGCTGGCCATGGCTAACATCTTCGCTGTCCTGCTGCCCTATCCGATGGCCAGGCGACCCGGCAGTCCCATGCCGCAGGCCGCCCAGGGATATGGGTTGTACGGGCTCGGGAGCATCCTCGGCACCCTGGCGTGCACCGCGGTGGCGGCGGCTCCGGTGATCGTCGCCGCAGCCCTCACCAGCGCTGATCCGGCGGAGGCCCGGGTGCCGGTGCTCGTGCTGGGTGCCGCGGCGTACGGCCTCGCGCTGGCCTGGACCGGCGTGCGGGTCGCTGCCCGCGCGGCCGAGCGGAAGCTGCCGGAACTCTGCCAGGTCGCCATCCGCAGCACGCCGTAGCTGAGCCCGGCCCGGGTGGTGTGGTAGCTGGCCGGTCAGCGGCGGGTACTGACGCGCGGGCCGCTGTACTCGGCGTCGGTCACGTGCTCGAGCCAGGTGTTCTCCGGTCCGCAGTCCGGGCCTGGGTTCTCCTACAGGGCGAGGTGGGTCATGAAGTGGCCGGGCGCGGCGCCGTGCCAGTGCTCCTCGCCCGGCGGGGTGTAGAGGATGTCGCCGGGGCGGGCCTCGATGATCTCGCCGCCGTCGCGGATCTGGTCACCACGGTGGGTAAGGGACGGGCCGGGGACCCGGCACGCGGCGGTGCTGCTTTCGGGCGGTCACCTTGAACGAGCCCGGTGCAGCCAGCTGGATGGGACGCCTGGACGTTCAGATCCCCGCCTACTCGGATTTCCTCTTGGCGGCCGGACGTGACAGGATCGGCGATCGGCACCACCGGGTACTGCCTGGGCGGACGCATATCTCTGATCGCAGCGGGCGGACTCAGCCGCAAGATCGCCGCGGCGGCGCCGTTCCACGGCGGCAGGCTGGCTGTTGCCGGCGCCGGGGGGCGCTTCCTCCGTGGGAGTTACTCCTCGCCGATGTCGGCCAGGCTCTGGCGCAGTTCGGTGATCAGCGGATCGCCCTCGGGCAAAATGCGCTGCAGGCGGTCGGCCGTGTCGCGTAGCAGGGCGCGGGCGTCGCCATAGCGCCCGAGCTGGCGGTACACCTGGGCCAGCCCCGCACGGCTTCGCAGCGTATCAGGGTGACGCGGGCCCAGCACGCGCTCGAACCCGGCCCAGGCCTGCTCGCAGGCCAGCTCTGCCGCCGCCGGCTTGCCCGTCTTCTGGTAGGCGGCGCCCAGGTTGTTCCGCGCCGTAAGGGTGTCCAGGTGATCGGGCCCAAGGACGCGTTCCCGGTCGGCCACCACCCGCCTGTAGGCCACGACTGCCTCTTTTGCCCGGCCGCTGGCCAGGTAAGCGTCGGCCAGGCCGTGACGCGTAGTCATCGCCTGCGGGTGCCGGGCTCCCTGGGCGCGCTCCCGGTCGGCCAGCGTGCGCCGGTAGAGGGTGATGGCGTCGGAGTACTGGCCCGCAGCCAGGTAGGCGGCGGCGAGCTCGTCCCGCGCGCCGAGCGTGTCGGCATGCCCGGGCCCGCAGACCTGCTCGAATTGGGCCGCCGCGCGTTCAAGGACGGTGATCGCAGCCGGGACCTCGAGCGCCGCCACGAGGGCGTGGCCCAGGCGGCGCCGCGCCTCGATCACGTCACGGTGATCCGGCCCGAGCTTGTGGGTCAGCCTGTCGAGGACCCACTGGAACCACGGGATGGCGTCGGCCGCGCGCCCGGCCGCAAGGTAGGCGTCGGCCAGCCGCTGGCCGGCCAGCATCGTATCCGGGTGCTCGCCGCCGAGCAAGCGGCCGCTCGTCGTGGCAAGGTCGCACCAATGGTCCACCGCAGGTCCGGTCAGGCGGGCGTGGTCCAGGCTGTCCCCCGCCGCCACCAGCACAGGATGGCAGCCGCCGGCCCACAGCCGGTCTCCGGTGATCCGCCGGAGGGTCGCCACGCACGATCGCAGGCCGGAGACAGGCCAGCCAGGCTGCTCCCGTTCTGGCCAGGCCTGGAGCAGCGCGTCCGCGACCGAACGCGCCGCTTGATCCGGCATGCCTTCGGGCATCGTGGCCCGCAGCGCCGCAAGCAGCAGTGGGCTGACCCGGACTGCCGGCGGTCCGGTCACCGGTTCGACGGTCAGCAGGCCGGCCTGTTCCAGCGCCGCCAGCGCCGCGCGGGCGCTCTCCCTGTTGGCCGGGACGTCAGCGCCGCCCGCGAGGAAATCGCCTGCCGCGGGAGCCATGAGGATGGTTTCGGGAATGCCGTGCCCGTCCAGCAGGGCGGCCAGGGCCAGCAGCAACTCGGCCGATCGGCCCGGCGCCAGCTGGTCCGCCCGTCCGAGCGAGAACATCCATGTCACCGCGGCTGCTGACGGCCGTGCGCCGGACGATTCCGCCAGCTGCTCCCTCCTGCGCATGAAATGGGCCCGGTACTCGCGGCAGGACAGCGGGGTGTTGGCGATCACCGCGCTGGCCTGGGCCAGCGCGACCGGCTCCAAGTCCAGGTCCTGAGCCAGTTCGATCACGCCTTGCCGCTTGTCCGGGTCGGCCGCCAGGCGTCCGCTCAGATAAGTGATGGCCTCACGCAGGCTGAACGGCCCGAGCGGCACGATCCGCATGCCACCGGGGACGGCCGCAGCCTCGGCGGACGTCACCAGCACCCGGCCAGCCGGGCCGGCCGGCCACAGACCATCCAGGTTCGCCGGGTCGGACAGGTCGTCGAGTACCACCAGCCATGAACGGCTGGTCTCGCCCAGCCAGCTGAGGAACTGGGCAGCGACTGACTCACAGCTGCTCGACTGGTCCCGGCCGGTCACGGCGGCCGTCGCCGCGGCATAGCCGGACAGCACCGAGGCCCGGCTCGTGGCCTCGATCCAGACCAGCAGGTCTACACCGCCTGATTGCCACAGCGACTCGGCGAAGGCCGCGGCGAGCTGGGTCTTACCCGACGACCTCAGCCAGTCCTGCGCACCGGTAGCCGCCAGCGGGCCGGCGCGGGTAGCTGGTGCCGCCGCCCGATCGGGGACGAGCGCAACCGCGGCCCCGGCCGGCAGCGCAGCCGCCAGGCCCGGGGACGTCTCCGGCCTGGCACTAAAACCGTCGGCCAGCGCCGGCACCGTCCCGGACCGGATGGGCCAGGATGGCCGGCCGGGGGCCGCGCCGCTCATGGCGGGCTGCCCACGGCCCGCCGGATGCGGGCCGCGCGGGCGGGGCCGCTCTTCCGGCTGGGTGAGCAGGTCACGTTAGGGTGCACCGTCCGTGCACCTGTGGCCGGGCGGACCCCGGGCCGGCCGGGGCGCGAAGCCAGATCCGGCTCACTGGCGGCGCTGGCACCGGCTGGCCGAGCTGAAGAGGCATGATCCGCTTCCCGCTTTCTCGCGTCCGAGTCCGGCTTCGTCGGCGAAACCAGCTGGCGGCCAGACTGGCCATCATTGCCCTAGCCTGCCAATTACCAGCGCGGATAGGCAATCCCTCCAGTGCCTAGACCGTCTCCCGAGCGGCGGCCTGGCTCACAGCGAGTCCGGGTCAACCACGAGCACGGGAGTGGTCCTGGAGAGCGTTTCTTTGCGGAAGAAGGCGGGGGCGGTGACGTGCATGAAGGCAAAGCCGATCACTCCGGCCACTGCGGCCAGCGCGGCGATGATGAAGATACCGCCGATCTGCCAGTGCAGGACTGGCACCGTCCAGTACGTGTAGCCGCTGGTGGACACCCAGTCGCTCTGCAAGCTGTAGAAGCCAGCCGCGTACATGATCAGGCCGCCCAGCCCAGGCAGGATGCCGCGCATCCACAGATTCCAGGCGCTGCTGGTCAGCGTGGCCCGGTAGTACCAGACACAGGAGAACGCAGTCAGCCCATAGTAGAACGCGATGTACAGGCCAATCGCGGTGACCGCGTCGGCGATCGGGTTGCCGCCGGCAATGTAGTTCAGCGGGATGTACAGGAGGATCGAGATCGCGCCCATCACGAGGGTGGACACCATCGGGGTCAGGTACCTGGGGTGGATCTTGGCGAAGGACTCGGGCAGCGCCCCGTAGGCGGCCATCGACAGCGTTGTGCGTGCGGTCGGCAAGATCGTGGTTTGGGTCGAGGCGGCGGCCGAGCTGAGCACCATGAGGATCAGGAGCCGGGACAAGACCGTGCCCAGCCCGGAGCTGCCGAAGATCGCGCCCCCGGTCACCGACAGCACGTCGAACTGGTGCGCCGGATTCGTCAGCCCGACGCCCTTGGCGCCGTTGCCGGCGAAAGCCTGTACGGCGACGATCACGATCACGTAGGTGACGAGCAGCAGGACCGTCGAGATTATCGCCGCTCGGCCCGGCGTCCGGGACTTGTTCGTGGTCTCCTCATTCACCGACAAGGCGGTGTCCCAGCCCCAGTAGATGAACAGCATCAAGATGATCCCGGACACAAAGGCCGAGACGGTCAGGTGCGACGGCGACAGCCAGCTGAAGCTCGGGTGCAGGGATCCTGGCGGCGGGTGACTGCCCAGCACCCGGACCAGCGCCGTGACCGACATGACGAGCAGCAAGATGATCTCGATGGACAGCAGGATCTTCTGGAAGTTGGCCGAGACCTCGATGCCGCGGTAGCAGATGTAGGTCATCGCGACGATCCACAGGATGCCGACCAGCAGCACCCAGCCGCTGGAGGCGTTCTGGCCGATCGAGCTGTTCGGGCCCTGGATCAGGAAGAACGCGTACTGCCCGGCCACCTGGGCCAGGCTGGCCATGACCAGGACATCGGCCGCCACGACGCCCCAGCCACCGGCCCAGCCGGTTTTCGGCCCGAACGCCCGGGCCGCCCAGATGAACGTGGTCCCGCAGTCAGGATCGGCCTTGTTCAGCTCGCTGAAGCCAATCGAGCACAGCAGCATCGGCACGAACGCCAACACGGCGACCAGCGGGGACCTCAGCCCGACGGCGGCCACCACGAAGAACAGTGTCGCGGCCAGGCTATAGGCCGGGGCGGTCGAGGCTACGCCCATGACCACGCTAGATACCAGGCCAAGAGCGCCTGTCTTGAGACCCTTATCCCTAGGCTCCTGCACTGGCCGCAGGCCAGGTCTAAAGATGGCCATGGCCCACCCCACCCATCGTGCTGTGATTCCGCCTGGTCGTGCCCGGGACACGCAAGCGCAGGACGATCCAGGCTACTTCGGACCATCGCAGGACGGACGCCAATCCGGACATTCTGACCAGGACGGCACCGCTCCCAGCGGGGCCGGCAGCTTACCCGGCGCCAGATCGGCCGCCATGTCGCCGCGGGCCAGCAAGAACGCGAAGAGATCAAGCTTGCACCGCATCACCTGCCTTGCTGCATAACCATGCACGCGGCAGAACACACCACCCTGGCCGCGATGTCGCGCAGGCGCACGCCCGGGTCGCAGGAGTTCAGGTGAAGGCCTGGCTCATCAGTTCGCTGATGTACAGCGACTCGCAAGTTCAGGAAAATCGAGGTGGTGTCACCAGGCTGGTAGTTAACCACCGAGATGCCCGGCTTGTCGGGAGTAGGCGGCCCGCCTGGGTTCATGAGTATCCACGCGTTGGACAGCCTGACGATGCAGGGATTCTCGTCCAAGACGACCGTGCCGGCTAGGACACGCGTTGACGCGCCTTGATGAACCCCCATTCACGCGGTGGATCGAGACAGCGTTAGACTCCCTGGCATGCAGCGGCGGGACAACCCCTACACGCTGCAGACCCGTCGTAAGCGGGGTGTGAGAACCACCAGTGGAGGTGCCAGATGGCCGAGTTCCCACCGCCCCCAGAGGGAATTGTGCTGGCCCACTTCATCGTCTCCGACGATGTCGAGCGCTCTCGGCGCTTCTACACCGAAGTACTCGGCGGCCGGGTGGCCTTCTCCGGCCCCGGAGGGCTGACCTATGTCGCACTATCCAACAGCTGGATCATCATCAATGGCGGCGGAGGCCCGACCGACGACAAGCCGGCGGTCACCCTGGAGGCGCCGCGCGATCCCGACCGGGTCAGCAGCTTCCTCAATATCCGGGTCAAAGACATCGAGGCCGTGTACGCCGAATGGAGCGCCCGGGGTGCTCAGTTCCTGACGCCGCCGAAACAGCACCAATACGAGAAGCGCTGCTACATCCGCGATCCCGACGGTCATCTGATCGAAGTGGGTCAAACCACGGACCCACAGGGGGACTGGTCACCCGCTCACTGGCCATCGACCACGCCCGGCGGGGAGTCCGAGTGAATGCCGAGATCACCGGCGAGATCCCTCACATCGACGGCGGCCAGTCCCCCGGACACTAGCCTCGATCCACGGCGTGACGCTGAGGAGTTGAGATCGGCGGGTGACGCGCCCAGGTGACCATCGGCAACCCATCGCCGCTGCCCGCCGAACCCGACTGCACCGTGAAGGGGGTGTGAGACCTAACCAGTGGAGGTGCCAGATGACCGAGTTCCCGCCGCCCCCAGAGGGAATTTTGCTGACCCACTTCATCGTCTCCGACGATGTCGAGCGCTCTCGGCGCTTCTACACCGAAGTACTCGGCGGCCGGGTGGCCTTCTCCGGCCCGGAGCCGATCAATGTCGCACTATCCAACAGCTGGATCATCATCAATGGCGGCGGAGGCCCGACCGACGACAAGCCGGCGGTCACCCTGGAGGCGCCGCGCGATCCCGACCGGGTCAGCAGCTTCCTCAATATCCGGGTCAAAGACATCGAGGCCGTGTACGCCGAATGGAGCGCCCGGGGTGCTCAGTTCCTGACGCCGCCGAAACAGCACCAATACGAGAAGCGCTGCTACATCCGCGATCCCGACGGTCATCTGATCGAAGTGGGTCAAACCACGGACCCACAGGGGGACTGGTCACCCGCTCACTGGCCGTCGACCACGCCCGGCGGGGAGTCCGAGTGAATGCCGAGATCACCGGCGAGATCCCTCACATCGACGGCGGCCAGTCCCCCGGACACTGAGATCCCTGCCAGCCATTTCCAACAAGGCCGCACCTCCCGCCGTTCCCTCTCAGCGAGCCGCTGCGAGACCGCTCGGGCCGATGCTCCGGGCCGCCGTTGTCAGTACTGTGACGCTGAGGAGGTTTCGGTCATGACCACCGCGATCATCGGCACTGGAGGGATCGGATCGGTCATCGCCCGCCAGCTCGCCTCAGGCGGCGAGACCCTGCGGCTCTCGAGCGCCGACCATGAGTCGGCACGAACGCTGGCTGCAGAGATCGGCCGCGCTGCGGTCGTCGCCGCCGGCAACCGCGACGCGTTGCAGGGCGCCGATGCCGTCGTCCTCGCGCTGCGGTTTGCCGTGCTGAAGGACGTCATAGGCGAGACCGCCGACCCGCTGACCGGCAAGCTCGTGGTCGTTCCGAGCAACCCGCTCGGCACCGACGCACAAGGTCACGTCTCACGTCTCCTGCCGAAAGGGCAATCCTCTGGCGAGATGGTAGCCGGGTGGTTGCCGGCGGGGGCGCGCTTGGCCATGGCGTTCGGAACTATGTCGGCCGATCTCTTCGAGTCCTCGAGCAACCGGTCACCGGAGCCGGCGGTCCTCTTCTACGCGACCGACGACGACCGTGCTGGGGAGGAAGTCGAGCGGTTGATCCGAACGGCCGGCTTCGAGCCGGTGAAGGTCGGCGGGATCGAACAGTCGGGTCGGCTCGAGGTGGGCGGCGACCTTCACGATCTCGTAGTCGGCCCCGCAGAGGCGCTGTCATTGATCGGTGGGGCCTGATCGCTTCGCCGCCCTGGCCGGGGGCACCTCTTCGGCCGGGCCTTCGCCCAGATGATCTTGACGGCGCTGACCTTCGCGGTGTCGAAGGGACCGACCGTGGTATCGAGGACGAGGCGGCTCCCGCCACCACACACTTTCCCATGCGGCCTCATCGTCGGCCCCCTTGAAGACCTGCCGGTGATGCCAGTCGACGTGCACCAGTTCGACCACCGGCTGACCCGGCCGGGGTGCGAGCAACGGCTGGCCGGAGAGGTCGTCCACCGCCCGCCGCCCAGCGTCGCTGCGGGCCACATACAGGCTGGACACCCGGATACGTAGCTCAGCTGTCAGCCCCAGCACGCCCAGGTCGAACAGCGCATGATGCAGCGCGCACAACGCCAGCCCGTTGGCCACCACGTCCGGGCCGTCCTGGCTGTGCCAGCGCACATGCGCCGCCTCAAGACCGACTGGATTACGGCCCAGCGCCCCGTCAAAACCGCACATGGCGCACTGATAGGCGTAAGCCCGCAGCACCTCCTCAGCGAACCCCGGACGCCGCAGGCTCCGCCTGCCCGCCGCGACGCCCGGGCTGGCCGCCAGTTCCAGCACCGCGAGATCCAGGCCCACCGCATCACAGATCATCGCGGCCAGCCCCGGCGTGAAGTGCAGATCCAGCAGCAGCCGCGCGGCGGCCGCCAGCGTGCCCGGATCCGCCAGCAGCTGCTCGGCCCCGGGCCGCAGCCGGCCGACTGCCCCGCGCCCGGCCAGCCACGGGCCGCGCTCTGGAGCATCCGGCCCGATCTCGGTCCCTGAGCCGTCCCGCAGGTCCCAGATCTCCCGCTCCAGATGGACGAACGGCATCGCCGCCCGCTGCCGCCCCGCCGAGGCACTCGCCACCGGCGGGCCGAAGTCATTGATCAGCGTGCTGACCGGCTCCTCAGCCTCCGCGTAGGCCGCCACGGTGCTGCCGGTAGCCGCGAACCTTCCGAACAGCCACAGCAGTAACAGAGGCTTGTGCGGCGCCCGGACATTGCCGACAGACGCCCGCCGCAACCGCGCCAGCAGATCCAGGAACTCCTCACGGGTCACGCCGCGCCTCCCCAACCGGGCTCCCTGGCGCTGCCGCCCAGTCCCACTGCGGGCCAACCAGCAGGGCTCAGCACCGCCCCCTGCCGCCCCATCCTGCCCACATTCTGCCCCCAAATGATCAAGGCCCGGCTCCCTGAAACGGGAACCGGGCCTGTGACCTGCTACTTCATGAGTAGCCCCGAGCGGATTCGAACCGCCGCTACCGCCTTGAGAGGGCGGCGTCCTGGGCCACTAGACGACGGGGCCAGCCACTGCATCGTAGGGTACGGGGGCCGGTGGCGCCAAACTGGACATCGTCACACCGCCCGCCGGCCCCGCGGCCCGCCGGGCGCCGGTCACCTGGGAGGACGGCGGCCGGAGGGGCCGGCCAGCCTGGCCGGGCAAGGCAAAGCCAGCACCAAGATCTCGGCAACATCCAGGAATCTGGAACCGGCAAAGACCGCCGCATGGCGGCCTGACTCACGGGTACATGGCAGGACATGTTGGCATTCATCATCATCCTGCTCATCGTGGGACTGGTCGCCGGGGCCATCGCCCGGCTGCTGGTCCCGGGCCGGGACCCGATCGGGTTCTTCGGCACCATTGCCCTCGGCGTGGTGGGCTCCTTCCTCGGCGGGTTCATCCTGAACCTGATCGAGTACCACACGCTCTCGGTGCACCAGGTGCACGCGACGGGCATCCTCGGCTCCATCCTGGGCGCCATCGTCCTGCTCATCCTGCTCCGGCTGACCGGGCTGGAGCCGGGGCGCGGGCGCTCCCGCAGGCGGCGCTGGAGCTGACTCCTGGCGCTCTGACCAGCGCATAAGCCAGCGGGCGGGGCCGCCACCCGTCCGCTGCTCCAGACCCGGCCCGGGCAGTATCCCCCCCACTGCCCGGGCTGGCTCATGTCCAGGCCTGGTCAGCGGGCGCCCGGCGGCGGCGCGCCCCGGCGCGCCCCCCGGGCCTTCCCGCCCCGGCGCCCCGCCCCGGGCCTCCCCGGGCCGGGGTGGTATCAGCGGCGCCGGACGGGGCGTTCAGGGGATATGGACGTGACCACGGCGGTAGGGCGCTGGCGGCTGGAACCACATCCGGAGGGCGGCTTCTACCGGGAGACCTACCGGTCAGGGCTGCGCACCGTGCCACCGGGCTGGCCGGGGGAACGGGCCCTGGCCACCGCGATCCTGTACCTGCTGCCCGCGGGCCAGCGGTCGGCATGGCACCGGGTGCGCGGGGACGAACTGTGGCTGTGGCAGGGCGGGGCGCCGATGGCGCTTTTTATCGGGGATATGGCGCTTTTTATCGGGGATGAGGCTCCTGGCATCGGCGACGAGGCCCGGCAGGTCAACGGGCCCGGCAGGACGAGGCCCGGCAGGTCGGCCCGGACCCGGCCGCGGGCCAGGAACTCCAGGTGCTGGTCCCGGCGGGAGCCTGGCAGTCCGCCACCCCGGGCCACCCCGCCGGGCCTGCCGCCGCGGAGCCCTGGTCCCTGGTGGCCTGCCTGGTCGCGCCCGGCTTCGACTTCGCCGACTTCGAACTGCGCGGCGACCGCTGAGGCAGCGATCCCTGGGACACAGAAACGGCAGGACAGCCACCTAGCGGCTGTCCTGCCGTGATCAGTACTGCTGGGGTACCAGGACTCGAACCTAGACTAACGGGGCCAGAACCCGTCGGGCTGCCAATTACCCCATACCCCACTGCGGCGAAACACTGAGCCTAACGAGGCTCGCCCGCGCCAGTGCAGTCTAGCCGAAACTGGGCCGTGCCCGCGAAAGCGAATCCGGGATTGGCCCGGCTCCTCCCTCCGGTGCGTAGAGCCAGCACAGCGCGGGGTTGCCCGGCACGCCGCGCAACTCCCGCCGGGCGCTGCGCATGTCCGGGAAGGACCGGAGCAGGCCCAGCGTGTAGGGGTACGCCGGAGCGGCCCGACCAGCTCGGGTAGCGTTGCGATCTCGTGCCGGGCCGGTTACGCGGCGCGGCGCGGCAGGTCAGCCTGCCCGGCGGGCCGCTTCCCGTGGAGCCGGGCCGGTGCTGCCGCGGACCGTGAGCATGGCCGGGGCCTCCTGGTAGTGCCCCACCTCGGCGCCCGCGGCCGCCTGGACCAGCACCCGCGCCGCATGCCCGCCGTAGCCGGCCACGTCCCGGGTGAGCGCGGTCAGCGGCGGGTGGACGACCTCGCAGAACGCCGAGTCATCCCAGGCCACGATGGACAGCTCGGCCGGCACCTCGACGCCGGCCTGCTGGGCAGCGCCCAGCCCGGACACCGCCATCAGGTCGTTGTCGTACACGATCGCGGTGGGCGGCTCGGCGCCCCGCAGCAACTGGCGGGTGGCCGCGGCGCCGTTCTCCCCCGGGTAGTCGCCTTCCAGCAGCACCGCCCGCACCCCGACCGCCTGGGCGGCCGACCGGAACGCATCGGTGCGGATCTTCGTGTGCCAGAACCGGGGGATGCCGGTGACCCGGGCGATCCCCCGGTGCCCGGCTCTGGCCAGGTACTCCACCACGGCCCGGGTGGCGGCCGCGTCGTCCTGCCACACCGCGGGCAGGGAGCCCGCCCCGGCCGGATCGCCGATGACCACGGTGGGCATCCGCAGTTGCTCCAGGATGCCGATCCGCCGGTCGTCGATCTGCAGGTCGACCAGGAACACCCCGTCCACCCGGCGCTGCGCCCACCAGGAGCGGTACATCGCGATCTCCGCGTCCTGATCCTCGGCCATGGTGAACAGCAGCGCGGTGTGATCACCGGACAGCTCGCCCTGGATGCCGGAGATGAGCTGGGTGAACCAGGGCTCGACGCCAAGCATGAGGGCGGGCCGGTCGATGACCAGCCCGAACGCGCCCGCCCGGCCGTCGGACAGGGCGCGGGCGGCACTGTTGGGCTGGAAGCCGACCTCCTGCGCGATGGCCAGGATGCGCTCCCGGGTGGCCGCGGACACGCCCGGCTGGCCGTTCAGCGCGAAGGACACCGCTGCCTTGGTCACCCCGGCCTGACGGGCGATATCCGCGATGGTCGGACGCTTCACCAATGCCTCCCAGCGGCCGCCATCCGGGGACCGGCGCCGCGCCAGGGACCGCGCCCAGGCCGCCGGCGCCATGCAGGCCCTGCGCGCCGCCGACTGGCCGGCGCCCCCGCCTGCGCTGGCCGTGTAACGATCAGCCAGCCTAACGTCATTTACCGAAAACGGCCCCTCGCCGCGGCCCGCGGCCGCCCGCATCCGGGGGCGCCCGGCCAGCCGCCGCCATCCCGGCCCCGGCCCCGGCCCCGGCCCCGGCCCTGGCCCCGGCCCCGGCCCCGGCCCTGGCCCCGGCCCTGGCCCCGGCGGCCCTGGGCAGCCGGTCACACCGGCCACGGGGCGGCCGTTTGGCCTTCGGGAGTTTAAATCTGCGTTGATACTTAACCGGTATAGCGTTTCGATCACATTGGCTCCGGGCGCCGTTGCGCCAGCCTCGCAGCCGCAGAGGGGAGCCTTCCGCATGCACAGGAACGCCGCCAAGGTCACCCTGGGCGGGCAGCGCGCCAGCTGGCTCGGCGTGAACTTCTGGTCCCGGACCGGCGGGCCGCTCATGTGGCGGAACTACGACTCCCAGGTGATCCGCGAGGAGCTGCGGGCACTGCGCGAGCACGGCCTGACCATGACCCGCTCGTGCTTCTACTGGCCACGGGGGCCACGGTCTATGCCTCCTACTCCCCGGGCCCCCACCCGGTGCATCCCGGCCCGTGGTACGCCCGGCTGAACGGCATGTTCGGCGTCCGCCACGAGCTCGGCTACGGTGCCCCGGCCCGGATCGAGGGGCCGGAGATCACGCTCACGCTGGCCCAGGACTTCGGTGGCCTGGCCTCGGGCGCGCAGCTCACCTTCCCGGTGGCCGGACCGGCCGGAGCCAGACCTACCTGCCGGTCCGGCCGGACGGCGCCGAGGTGCTCACGGTGGACTCCGGTGACGGGCCGGCCCGCTGCGCCGCCGGGCCGGGCGCGGGCGCTGATCCTGTGCACCTACCCGCTCGAGTACCTGGCCGCGCTGACCCCGCAGGCCAACCCGTCCGCGGTCAGCACCCTGTACGACGCCGTGGCCAGCGACGCGGAGGTCCGCCGCCCGGTGGCCGTGGACGACCCGCGGGTGGCGGCCGACGTGCTGGTCCACCAGGACGGCCGTCAGTTCGCCTGGCTGGTGATTCACGCCGCGGAGCGGTCACCGTCAAGCCGCAGCTCAGCTCGGGCACGAGGCTGTGCGAGCTGGACGGCACGGACGCGAAGGCGGCCCGCATCAGCCCCCGGCCCGCGGCTCCCCGGCCGCTGCACGGCCCCGAGCCGCCTCCCCACCCGGTTCCGGCGTCCTGATCATGAGCTAGGTGTCGTTGCAACGACACCTAGCTCATGATCAGGACTGTCCTCAGTGCACCCGGGTCACGCCGGGCACGGATCAGGCGGGCGCGGGGCCGGCGGGGCGCGTCCAGGGTCAGCTGGCCGCCTTGATCGCCCGGGCCAGCCGGGCCAGCGTCCGCTCCCGGCCGAGCAGCTCGATGGACTCGTACAGCGGCGGGGACACCCGGCGCCCGGTCACCGCGACCCGCACCGGCGCATAGGCCACCCGGGGCTTGAGGCCCAGCCCGCCCGGCTCGACCAGGGCCGCGGCAAGCGCCGGCTGGATGGCCTCGGCGGTCCACGGCTCGACGGTACTCAGCGCCCGCTCCGCCGCCTCGAGCACTCCGGCCGCGTCCGGCGTGAGCACCTTCTCCGCGTCCTCGGGCTGCATGTCGAATTCCTCCTCGCGGGCGAACAGGAAACCGAGCATCCCGGCGGCCTCGGTGAGCCGGCTGATCCGGGTCTGGATGTGCGGGGCGGCCGCCGCGACCAGCGCCGCCTCCGGCTCGCTGACCGGATCCCCGATCACCCGGGCGCGCTGCAGGAAGGGCGTGATCCGGGCGACGAAATCGGCCGGGTCCAGGGCCCGGATCTTGTCCCCGTTGATCGCCTCGAGCTTGCGCACGTCGAACTGGGCCGGGTTCTTGTTGACCCGGGCCAGGTCGAACTCGGCGGTCATCTCCTCTAGCGTGAACTCCTCCCGGTCATCCCCGGGCGACCAGCCCAGCAGGGCCAGGTAGTTACAGACCGCCTCGGGCAGGAAGCCCTCCTGGCGGTACCAGTTGACCGAGACAACCCCGTTCCGCTTGGACAGCCGCGCGCCGTCCTTGCCCAGCACGTACGGCAGGTGGGCGAAGAGCGGGAACTCCTCCTCGGGCACGCCCATGGCCCGGTACACGGCGATCTGCCGCGGAGTGGAGGAGAGCAGGTCCTCGCCGCGCACCACGTGAGTGATCTTCATCAGCACGTCGTCCACCGCGACGGCCAGCGTGTACAGCGGCGAGCCGTCGGCCCGGGCCAGCACGAAGTCCGGGACGTGCGCATGGTCGAAGGTGACCTCCCCGCGGACCAGGTCGGTGAAGGTCGTGGACCCCCCTGGCATCCTGAACCGGACCACCGGGCGCCGTCCTTCTGCCTGGTACGCGGCGACCTGCTCGGCACTGAGCACGCGGCAGTGGCCGTCGTAGCCACTGGGGCCGCCGCCCGCCCGAGCCGCGGCCCGGCGCTCGGCCAGTTCCTCGGGAGTGCAGTAGCAGTAGTAGGCGTGGCCGTCGGCGAGCAGCCTGGCCACCCAGTCCGCGTAGCTGCCGATCCGCTCGCTCTGCAGGTAGGGGCCGTACGGGCCGCCGGCCTCCGGTCCCTCGTCCCACTCCAGGCCGAGCCAGCGGAGCGTGTCCAGCGCGGAGGCGATATAGGCGGGCGTCACCCGGGACTGGTCGGTGTCCTCGATGCGCAGCACGAACGTGCCACCAGAGTGCCGGGCGAAGGCCCAGTCGTACAGCGCGGTCCGGATGTTGCCCACGTGCAGGTCACCGCTGGGTGAGGGGGCGAAACGGACCCGGACCCGGCCTCCCCCGGGCGGCTGCTCAGTCACGGCCCACCACCGTGTTGGCCAGCGAGCCGATGGTGTCCACGGTCACGGTTACCTCGTCTCCATCATTCAGCGGCCCCACCCCGGCGGGCGTCCCGGTCAGCAGCACATCGCCGGGTAGCAGGGTCATCACCGTGCTGACGTACTCGATCAGGGCCGGCACGTCGTACAGCAGTTCCGAGGTCCGGGCCCGCTGCCGGATCTCCCCGTTCACCGTCGTACTGAGCTGCAGGTCGGCCGGGTCGAGGTCGGTCTCGATCCACGGCCCCAGCGGGCAGAACGTGTCGAACCCCTTGGCGCGGGTCCACTGACCGTCCCGGGCCTGCAGGTCGCGGGCGGTCACGTCGTTCGCGCAGGTGTAGCCGAAGATAACCTCGGCCGCCTGGGCGGCGGGCACCTCACGGCACAGCCGCCCGATGATGACGGCGAGCTCTCCTTCATAATCCACCCGCTGGGTGAGCTTGACCGGGTAAGCGATCTCGCCTCCGTGGCCGACAACGGAGGTGGAGGGCTTGAGGTACAGCACGGGCTCACCGGCCGACCCGGAGCCGGCCTGCTCCGCCTCGCCCGTGCTCATCTCCCGCGGGTGCCCGGCGTAGTTACCGCCGACCGCGATCACCTTGCTGGGCAGCACCGGCGCGAGCAGCCGCACCTGGTCCAGCGGGTAAGTGGCCCCGGTGAACTGGACGCTGCCCCGGCCCGGGCCGAACGGATGCCCGCGCAGTTCGGCGATGACGGCTAGGCCGTGAACCCCGGCGACAGGCTGGCCAGCCGCGGCCCCGTCCGACTGGGTCTCGCCCACCACGCCATAAGCCACGTCGCCGCCTTTGGCGAATCTCGCGATGCGCACCGCTCACCCTCACCCGATGTCAATCCACGACTATCCCAGCCGGCGGACGGCCAGTCTCCTAGAGCCTACTGAGCGCCCGGGCCGGCCCGGTGCCAACGCCGCCCCGGGACCGGGGCTACTGCAGGTAGCCCTCCACCTCGGAGGTGGGACGCGGCGTGGTGCCGGACGGGTCCTCGCCGAACTCGCGGCGGGCGCGGCGCTGTCGCAGCAGGTCCCAGCACTGGTCCAGGGCCTCTTCCACGGAACGTAGCCGGGCCCGCTCCTCACCGCCGGACAGGGCGCCGTCGGCCACCTTGGCCCGCAGGTCATGCTCGGTCTGGATCAGCTCGTCGATGTGCCCGAGGATCTCCTTGTCATCCATGGCTCCACCGTAAGGGTGACCGGCCGGTAAGCGGACGGCGGGGCAGCCAGCCAGGGCACATCGCTAGCACACCGAAGCCCGGCCGCTACCCTAGGCCGGTGCCGGAACCCGTGTTCCTGATCACCGGCGCCTCGGGCGGCATCGGGGCGGCCACTGCCCGGGGCGCCGCCGCGGCCGGGTACCGGGTGGTGCTCAGTGGCCGCAGGCCGGCTCCGTTGCACGATCTGGCCGCCGAGCTCGGGGGTCCCGGCCTGGCCTACGCCGCCGCCTGCGACGTGACCGACTGGGCCCAGCTGTGCGCGCTGGCTGGTGAGGTGCGCGAGCGGTTCGGACGGCTGGATGTCGCGTTCGCCAACGCGGGCGTGTCCGCGGCCACCTCATTCCTCGGCCGCGGCGGCCTGCCGCCGCAGCACTGGCCGGACCTGGTCGGCGCCAACGTGCTGGGGCCGGCGCTGACCGCCCGCGCGATGCTGCCCCTCCTGGCCGGGTCGCGCGGCCACCTGCTGCTGACTGGCTCGGTGGCCGGCCGCGTCGTCCGGCCGGGGAGCCTGTACTCGGCCACCAAATGGGCAGTGAGCGCGCTGGCGGCAGGCATCCGGGCCGAATGCGTGGGTACCGGGGTGCGGGTCACCCTGATCCAGCCGGGCCTAACCGACTCCGGGCCGGTGAGCCCGGACCGGCGGGCCGACCCCAGGCTGGAACCGGCCGACGTCGCCGCCGCGGTCATGTACGCGGTCAGCCAGCCACCCGGGGTCGATGTCAGCGAGATCGTGATCCGGCCGGTTGGCCAGGATCCGTTCCGCTGACCGCGGATACCGAGGCTCTCAGCGGTGGTTCGAGGACACCCGCGAACGCCGCGACGCACAATGCGAGCACGGCCGTCATGCCCAGGGCGGCCGGCAAGCCCGCAAGGCTCGCGAAACCGCCGATCAGCGCCGGGCCGCCGACCAGGCCCAGGTAGCCAAGGCTCGCCACCCGGGCGATGCCCCCGCCCGGCCAGTCCGGGGCGACCCGCCCGGCCGCCGAGAACATCTGCGGAATCGTGCAGGACAAGCCGCCGCCGCAGGCGGCGAATCCGATGACCGCTCCGGCCAGGTTGTGGCTGAGCAGCACCGAAGCCAGCCCGGCCGAGGCAAGCAGCCCGCACCTGCGAACCGTGCCCGCGGGACCGTACCGGGTGGCCAGCCGATCGCCGGCCAGCCGCCCCGCGGCCATCGCGAGAGAGAAGGCCGCGAACCCGGCGGCCGCGAATCCCCGCGAGGCCCTCAGGTCGTCCCGCAGGTAAAGGCCGCTCCAGGTGGCCGCGGTGCCCTCAGCGATCAGGCAGCACAGTGCGAGCAGGCCGAGTGCTGTCAGCCGGGACGAGCCCGGGCCTCGCCATCCGCGGCCTTCGTCTCGCCGTACCCGGCTGCGGCACCGGGTGCCTGGTGAGCACCGGATCCGCAGGCAGCGCCGGGCGGGCGGACGGGCGATCGGGCGGCCTCCCGGCCCGGCGGGCCTGGCCGGCAGCCAGCGCCCGGCGATCAGCACGGTCGCCGTGCCGGCCACGGCAATGGCGAGGGCACCGGCCGGACCGGCCCGGAGCCAGGCCAGCAGGCCGCCCAGGATTGCCCCGGCCAGTCCGCCGAGGCTGAAGGATGCGTAGAACGAAGCCATCAGCGGCAGGCCGTGGGCCTGCTCCATCTGGACCCCCTGCGCGGTCAAGGCCACGTTCATCAGGCCGCCGGTTATACCAAAGGCCAGCAGTACGCCGATGACCGCAACTAAGGTGCCGGCCGTCCACAAGGCCAGCGGCAAGACCGCGACGGCCAGCCCGGCCAGCCGGCACATCCGGGCGCTGCCGAACCAGTCAGCCAGCCGACCTGCCAGCGGCATCACCGCGACCAGCCCGGCGGGGCCCACCGGCAAGGACAGGCCAAGCAGCCCGTAGGTGAGGTGCAGCCTTACCTTGATGCCGGGGATCCGGGCGATCCAGATGCCCTCGGCCAGGCCGAGGATCAGGAAATAGGCCAGCACTGCGGCCCGCGCACAGCGCAACTCCCCAGGCGGCGCATCACGGCCGGGGGTGACCCGTGCAGCGCTGACAGTGGCCCGGTAGCTACTGTCAGGCGAAGAGCCAGGGTCTGGAGCTCTGCCGTCAGTGCGGAGACTAATGCCGGAACCATACCGGCAAGTACGGCTCCAGTAACAGTGTGCAACTTGTTCATTTCAATGAGCTACTTCATCGCTACTTATCCCGGACGCCTTTCCGGACGGCTGGTAGCCAGCTCGTAGCAGTGCGTAGCTGACGGCTTCCTCCAGCGCGTGCCAGGACGCGGCGATGATGTTCTCGTCCACCCCGACAGTGCTCCAGGCGCCGTCGGCCGCGCCGGTGCCGTCGCTGGAGGTGATGAGCACCCGGGTCACCGCGCCGGTGCCGTGCGATCCTTCCAGGATGCGGACCTTGTAGTCCGCCAGCTCCAGCCGGGCCAGCTCGGGATAGAGCCGCTCCAGGGCCATCCGGAGAGCCTTGTCGAGTGAATTGACCGGCCCGTTGCCCTCGCCGGTGGCGACGATCCGCTCGCCCTTGGCCTGCAGCTTGACGGTGGCCTCGCTGACCACTTCCCCGCCCGGCCGCTGCTCGACGATGACCCGCCACGATTCCACGGTGAAGTGGCGCAGTTCCTGGCCGGCCAGCTCGTCGCGGAGCAGCAACTCGAACGAGGCGTCCGCGGCCTCGAAGGTGTACCCGCGGGCTTCCAGGTCCTTGACCCGGTTCACCACCCGGCCAACCGTGGCCTTGTCGCCGGACAGGTCGTAGCCGAGCTGCTTGCCCTTGATCTCCACGGACGCCCGCCCGGCCATGTCGGAGACCAGCATCCGCATGTCGTTGCCGACCAGCTCCGGGTCGATGTGCTGGTAGAGCATCGGGTCGACCTTGACCGCCGAGGCGTGCAGGCCGGCCTTGTGCGCGAAGGCCGAGTGGCCCACGTACGGCTGGTGCGTGCTCGGCGTGACATTGGTGACCTCGCTGATGGCGTGGGCCACCCGGCTCATCTCGGCCAGGCAGCCCTCGGGCAGCACCACCTGGCCCTTCTTGAGCTGCAGCCCGGCCACGACACTGAACAGGTTGGCGTTCCCGGCCCGCTCCCCGTAACCGTTGGCGCAACCCTGCACGTGGGTGACACCTGCGTCCACCGCGACCAGGCTGTTGGCCACGGCGCAGGCGGTGTCGTCGTGGCAGTGGATGCCGAGCCGCGCGCCGGTGGCCGCAGCCACGGCGCTGACCGCGTCGCCGAGCTCACCGGGGAGCATGCCCCCGTTGGTGTCACAGAGCGCCACCACGTCCGCGCCAGCCTCGGCGGCCGCGCGGACCACTTCGAGCGCATAGGCCGGCTTCGACCGGTACCCGTCGAAGAAATGCTCCGCGTCCAGGAACACCCGCCGGCCCTCGGCGCGCAGGTGACTGACGGTGTCGCGGATCATCGCCAGGTTCTCGTCCAGCGTGGTCCGCAGCGCCAGCCGGACATGCCGGTCGTGACTCTTGGCCACAAGAGTCACGACCGGCGCCCCGGACTCGCGCAGGGCGGCGACCTGGGGGTCGTCGGCCGCCTGCACGCCGGGTCGGCGGGTCGCGCCGAACGCGGCGAGCTGCGCGTGCCGGAGATCTAGGTTGGTCCGGGCCTGGCGGAAGAACTCGGTGTCCTTGGGGATGGCCCCGGGCCAGCCGCCTTCGATGAAGCCGACGCCGAACTCGTCCAGCCGCCGGGCGATCGCCAGCTTGTCGGCAACGGTGAGGCTCAGCCCTTCCTGCTGGGCGCCGTCGCGCAGCGTGGTGTCGTAGACATGGAACGCGTCATCCATCATGACCTTGGTCCGTCTCTTCCCGCGGCTCTGGCGCCGCTGCCGGGTAGCTGTCCTCGCGCTGCCTTGGCTGACCGCAAAAAAAGACCCCTCGCGGTATGCGAGAGGTCTGCGCGTCGGCGGGTGCGAGGTAAGTCGCTAGGTGCCGACGCGCCTGCCGATAATGATGCGGCCGGACGTCATGCACCCAGTGTGACACATCACCCTGAGTGCTCGCACCGCGATTGGTCCCCA
>CAWHJW010000018.1:0-44066 GCA_963829725.1 uncultured Actinomycetes bacterium
AGGGCGCTACGGCGAACGGCACGTAGGAGCTTTCGGCGGCCTGCGGCCAGACCGCCCAGTGCAGTTCCCGGGACGCCCCGGACCATAGCTAGTGCCGTACCGGCAACGTTTGCCCTGTCCCGCGAGCCGCGATGAGTTCTGCGGCGTCCGGCGGTCGTAGTGTCAAACCCGTTACCGAGGAGGACTTCTGATGCGCAGCGTGACCTATTCGATGGGCGTCTCGCTGGATGGCTACATCGTCGGGCCGGACGGCGGCTTCGGCTGGACGGCGCCCGACGAGGAGGTCTTCCGCTTCGTCACCGACGAGATACGACAGGTCGGCGTCCACCTGCTGGGACGACGGCTGTACGAGACGATGCTGTACTGGGAGACCGCCGACTCCGATCCATCGCTCGACGACTCAATGCTCGAGTGGGCCGCGATCTGGAAGCCGCTCCCCAAGGTGGTGTTCTCCACCACGCTGCCGGCGGTGCAGGGCCATGCCCGCCTGGCCTCCCGCGGCCTGGCCGAGGAAATCGAGCGGTTGCGGGCCGAGCCGGCCACCGGCGACATCGCGATCGGCGGCGCGGCTCTCGCGGCCGAGGCGGCCGCGCTGGGCCTGATCGACGAGTACCGGGCCAGGGTCTACCCGGTGCTGGTTGGCGGTGGCATTCCGTTCTTTCCCCAGCGCGAGCGCCGGGTGGATCTCGAACTCGTCGAGACCCGCACCTTCAGCTCCAGAGTCGTCTACCTCCGCTACCGCGTGGCGCGCTCGCCGGCTCGTCCGCCGAGCCCTGGGAAGAACAGGCCAGCCAGTGGCTTGACCTCAATCACCCAGCCCAGTTCTCGCAGCCAGCGCTCGAGCGATCCCGGTTCAAGCGCCACCTTCACCGCGCGAAAGCGCCGGCCGTCGCGCACTTGTCGCTGGATCGTCGAGGACCCCGGCGCGGCCCGCGCCGAGGCTTCGCCGCGCCTGCGCCGGAGCGCCGAGCGCCGCCTCGCCGACCAGGCCGAGCTGGAGATCCTCCGGCACCGGGTCGACCAGCTGGAGTTGCGGCTGGCCGCGCTGGAGCAGAGACGCTGACCAGCACCAGCCGGCCCGGAACGCGCCGCCGCCTGGCACCGCCGTGGTGGCGGTGCCAGGCGGCACCAGGCGTTCCCAGGGGACGGGCCCGGCCGGGAGGCCCGGCCCGGGGGCTCAGTCGGCGGCCGGGACCGGGATCCGCGTGACGGGCTGGGAGTCGTCCTCGCTGAGCGGGCGTGCGGGCAGGATCCGGGCCAGCGGCCCGGGCAGCCACCAGTTGGCCTTGCCGAGCAGTTCCATCACCGCGGGCACCAGCACCATCCGCACCACGGTCGCGTCGATCAGCACGGCCACGGCCAGCCCCAGCCCGACCTGCTTGACCGACACGTTGGCGCCGAGCACGAAGGACAGGAACACCACCACCATGATCGCCGCCGCGGCGGTGATGACCCTGGCCGTGCGGGCCAGGCCGGTGGCCACCGAAGCCGCGTTGTCGCCGGTCGCGTCGTAGGCCTCCCGGATCCGGGACAGCAGGAACACCTCGTAGTCCATGGACAGGCCGAACAGGATGACGAACAGGAACATCGGCACCCAGGTGGTCACCGGCATCTTCTCCGGGAAGCCGAACAGCCGCCCGAGCCAGCCGTCCTGGGTGATGAGGACGAGGACCCCGTAGGCCGCTGAGATCGACAGCAGGTTCATGACCGCCGCCTTCACGGCCACTACTACTGAACGGAACATCACCAGCAGGAGCAGCATGGAGAGTGCGACGACCACGCCGATCAGCCAGGGGAGACGCTGGCCGACGAGGTTGGCGAAGGACACGTTGCCCGCGTTCGGCCCGGTGAGGTAGGCGCGGATGCCACTGCCTGCGGTAGCGCGCGGCAGCACGTGCCCCCGGATCTGGTTGACCAGGGCGTTGGTGGCCGCGTCCTGCTCGCCGGTCTTCGGGTAGGCGATCATGAGGGCGGCCTTCCCGTCCGGGCTGACCTGGACCGGGGTGACCCGGGCGACGCCGGGCGTGGCCGCGATCGCGCGGCTGAGCCGGGCCGTGCTCGCGGTGGCTGAGGGCAGCGCGGCCGCCACGATCAGCGGGGCGTCGAACCCGGGGCCGAACCCCTTGGCCATGGTGGCGTAGCTGGCGTATCCCATGGTCCCGCGGGCCTGGCTGGACTCGTCCGGCATGCTCAGTTTCATGCCGAGCGCCGGGGCGGCCAGGAGCAGGATCAGCCCGGTAGAGAGAACAGCGGCGATCACCGGGTGGCGCTGGATCACGCCCGCCCACCGTTCCGCCGCTGGGCGCTTCGTCGTGGGCTGGCTGGCCGGGTGGCCGCCGAGCCAGCGCGGCAGGCGGATGCGCGATGGCCTGGCCAGCCGGCTGCCGGTGAAGCCGAGCAGCGCGGGCAGCAGCGTGAGCGAGCCGAGCAGCACCATCGCCACGGTGGCGGCGGCGGCGACGGCCACCCCGTTCATCAGGGACTCGCGCAGCATCAGCAGGCCCAGCATGCCGATGATCACGGTGCTGCCTGCGATCAGCACGGTCCGGCCCGCGGTCCGCATCGCGGTGACCACGGCGTCGACCGGCTGCTGACCGCGGCGCAGCCCCTCGCGGTAGCGGGTGACGATGAACAGCGCGTAGTCAACGCCGACCCCGAGGCCGATCATGGACGCCACGATCGGGGAGAACGACGGTGCCGGGACGGTGTGCCCGAGCAGCGCGATCAGGGACAGCCCGGCGCCGATGCCGAGGACCGCGGTGAGCACCGGCAGCCCCATGGCCAGCAGCGAGCCGAACGCGATCAGCAGCACGATGGCCGCGGCCAGCACGCCGACGCCCTCGGTCGGGCCGCCGTACGGGGTCTCGGCCAGGTCGACCACGTCGCCGCCCAGCGAGAAAGTCATCCCGTGGCCGGACGCGGCGCGGGCGTCGTTCATCAGCGCGAGCGCCTCGGAGTTGCTGATGCTCGCGCCCGGGACGCTGAACTGGACGGTGGCGAACGCGATGTGCCCGTCCGCCGAGATCTGCCCGGGCACCTGGTACGGGCTGGCCACCGCGGTGACGTGCGGCGCGTGGGCAAACGGGGCCAGCGCGCTGGTTACCCGGGCCCGCACCGCCGGCGAGCCGATGGGGGCGGCGGACCGGATGGCCAGCGTCAGGGTGTCCCCGGACTGCCGGTGGAAGTGCTGGTTGAGCAGGGCCTGGCCCGGGTCGCTGCCGGCGAAGTTGTCCTGGGCGGCGGCACCGTACATGGTCCACAACGTGATCAGGCAGGCGACTCCGGCGAGCCAGCCGATCAGGGTGAGCCAGCGGTGCCGGAAGCAGGCGCGGCCGAGCCGGCCGAGTAGCCCGGGGCGGGATGGGCCCTGGGAGCTAAGAGTGGATGAGCCAGGCATGTCGGTCTCCTGCGAGCCGTGGAGTGGAAGTCGGCACTCCTGATACTCGTGACCGGCGGGCCCGGGCGCGTCCTCCGCCGGGAGGCAGTTGGCCGGCCGGCAGCGGCGCGCGCTACTCCCGGGGGAGTAGCGCGCGTGCGACCGGCGGAGACTCGTCCCAGCTCAGGAGCAGGGCAGCACCAACTGCGGGAAACCCGGACGGGGATGCCGGATGAGGTAGGCCCCGCCATGGTGCTTGAGGAACAGGGTGATGTCCCAATGGTCGCACGCGGCATGGTCCGGGCTGGCCACCGGGCTCTGGTGGCTGGTGAAGGCGACCGTCACGGTCAGGCCCCCGGGGCCGGTGACGGCCAGCCCGGTCAGCGTCGCGCCGGAATCGAAGGTCATCGCGTAACCGGCACCGAAATGGTGCATGGTGGCGCGGATCGACGGGATGAACAGGCTGGCGTACTGCTGGAAATCGTGGCCGTTGATGGCCTCGAAATAGGTCGTCAGGAAGGCGACCACCGGCCGGAGCTGCTGTGCCCCTAGGACGGCGGGGCTCACCGCAACTGCGCCGTTGCCCACCACTCCCGGGGCCGCCGCGGATGGCGTGGCCGAGGGCCGGCTGGACGGCGACGAGCGGGCGGAGCCGGAGGGCCGGGCGTGGCCGGTGCCGGAGACGGACCCGGCGTCCCCGGCCGAGCCGGCCCGGGACACGGGCTTGTCGCCCGCCGGGTGCTGGCTCGCCATGGCTGCGGCGTGCCCGGAGCCGAGCTCGCTGACCTGCCAGGCCGCTACCCCGGCGGTGGCCAGCAAGGCGAGCGCGGTCGCCATGGCCAGGATGGTCATGCGATGCCCGGACGGCGGCTTGCGGCGGGAAAAGGCCGGGGCCGTGCGCAGCGAATCGGATGCTGGCGCAACGGCCCCGGCCATCCCGCCGGCCTGGGGCGGCGGCGGGAGTCAGTGGGGCGGCCCATTCTGGTGCCGGGTCTGGTTCCGGCGAGGTGGCGAAGGCACGGCCCGGCGCGGCGGCCGGCCCAGTCCATGGATCTCCCGCCGGCCAGGGGCCGGGGTCAGCCAGAGTGCTGGCGGGGGGCCAGGGGCCGGGGTCGGTAGCGGGGCCGGGCGAGATCCGGAGATGACGCGGGGTCCATGGATCAGGGCCAGGTCCCAGCGCCGGCGGGGTCGGCCAGATGGACGTCCGGGCCCCTGCCAGCGGCAGTACCGGCAGGCCCACCTGCGGTGACTGCACCCCCGCCATGCCGTTCACCGGGGCCGGTTCGACGTGGGCGCCGCAGCCCGCGCAGTACCGTGGCGATCCACCAACGGGATTACCGCAGTTCGTACAGAACCGCATGTGCGCTCCCTGACTCGCTCACCGCCCTGCGCCTGACGTGACAATTGTGGTGCGTAGCGGCACGCTGCGGAATGCGCGGTGCCGTCCTGTCAGGGTTCCGTAATTACCTACTCGCGAGTAACGTGAAAGTTTCAGCGGCAGTTCCTCACCGGGCGGCCCGCGCGCACCGGCGCACGGCGAGCGGCAGCCGGCCGACCAGGCACCGGCTGCTCGCAGCCGCCTGCCTGCGGACCACCGTCGCCAGGCCGGCCTTCCCCGGCCTGCGGGCCGTCCGGAGCATGGGTTACACGAACGCCGGACCGGAACCGTTCACGGTCGCCTCGGGCAGGACGGGCCCGGGAAGGTCGGGCCCGGCGTCGGCGGAGGCCAGTTCGACCTGGTTCCTGCCCTGCCGCTTGGCGACGTACAGCGCGGCGTCGGCGAGCTGCTCGAGCCGCTCCGGCGTGCTCGCGTGGTCGGGGTAGCCAGCGACGCCGACGGAGACCGTGACCGGAACGTCGGTGCCCGGCGTGGTGACCTCGGCGATTGTCGCCCGGACGCGCTCGGCGATCTCGCGTGCCGCGGCGATATCGGTGTCGGGCAGCAGGACCGCGAACTCGTCCCCGCCGTTGCGCCCGGCGAAGTCCCGGTCCCGCACCACGCTGCGCAACGCGGCGCCGACGCTCGCCAGGACCTGGTCGCCCTCGGCATGCCCGTACTGGTCGTTGACCTGCTTGAAGTGGTCGAGGTCGAGCAGGAGCAGTGCGAGCGGCGCCGTCGTCATCGTGGCCTGCGCGAACGTCCGCTTCAGCGCGTCCGTGACCGCCCGCTTGTTGGGCAGCCCGGTCAGGCCGTCGGTCGCGGCGCGGATCTCCATGACGGCCAGGCTGCGGAGGTTCGCCAGGACGGGCGCCGCCTGGCTGACCGACTCGTGGATCCGCTGTTTCTCGGCCTCCGAATAGGGAGCTGGGCGGCTGAGCAGGACGGAGCCGATCACCTCGCCGCCGACGATGAGCGGAATGCACGACGAGGCACCGGGCATCTGAGCGCACACCGGGCAGGAGAGCAGGGGCGGCCGCCCTCCGCTCTCGCTGTGCGTGTGGCCGGACCGCACCGCCAGGCACGAGCGCGGCTCCGCGCCGCGCAACGTCAGAGCCAGCGGCGAGCCGGGCGGCAGGGACGTGACCGCCTCCAGCCGGTCCGCGCTATTGTTCCGGTTGAGCACCACGACCGCGGTGGCCGGCAGCGTCCGCTCGAGGTGGCGCTGCAGCAGCTGGTGCGCCTCTTCCTCGTCGTTCGCGATCTGCAGGATATCCACGAACTCCGCCTGCTCCCGGCCGGACTCCAGGTCCCGGCGGATGCGCCGGATCCCGTACCCCACGAAGAGCCAGCCGGCCACGAGGCCACCGGCCGCCACGCCGAGCATGACACCGGTGTCCCGCGCCGCGCTCGCGGACGCGACCGTGTGATCGGTGCGTCCGTCGTTAAGCTGCTTCAGGACCAGGCGGCCAAGGTGGGCGCTGGCCGGCTGGTAGGCGGCCGTCAGCCGGGCAGCGAGCGCCGCAGTCGGCTGGGCCGTCAGGTCCGCCGCCCGGCTGAGCAGATCGCGGACGGCGGTCCACTGGCGGATAAATAGCTCCAGGTCGGCGTATTCGGCCGGCGGATCGCCGGTGTGCAGCTTTTCCAGCGAGGAGAGCTGCGCGTCGATCGCGGGAAGCAGGCTGGTGTACAGCGAGCCGAGGAGCCGGGACCGCTCGGCGGGATCAGTGGCCCGCAAGGCGGCTTCGCCGGTGGCGTACGCCGCGTCCATGTTGCGGGCCAGCTGGCCTGTCGCCACCGCGGTGGTCAGCTCGCCGCCCGCGATCACCTTTGCCTGGTACGTGGCCGAGCGGATGCCCAGGACGCCGATGGCGGCCACCGCGACCACCACGAGCGTGCCAAAGAGCGATATCAGCAAGACGGTCGCCGCCTTAGCATGCATCGCATTCACCTCTACCCAACCCGGCAAGCCAGCCATAAAATCATTTACGCTGCCCATCATAATGGTAAGAGCCGAAATAGCCGACTCTCTGCTGTCCCGCTAATTGCGCATTTATACCGCATGTACTGCGAAATCAGCGCAATGAAAGAGATGGTGAGCCCGTCATGAGGCGGGAACCGCGGTCGTTCGGTAAATAGGTTTTACTGCCACTCGATGGTGGCGGGGGGCTTGCTGGTGACGTCGAGGACGACGCGGTTGACCCCGGGGACCTCGTTGGTGACGCGGGTGAGATCCGGGCCAGCACCTGGTCCGGAAGCCGCGCCTAGTCCGCAGTCATCGCGTCCTCGCTGGTCACCGGGCGGAGCACGATCGGATGGCCGTAGCTGCGCTGTCTAGGCTGGAGAAGGCGCACGAGTTGCCCGGCGAACGGCATCGTGAGGGCCGTGCCGGCCAGGCAGCCGAACGCGGTGACCTGCAGGGCCGAGCCATGCCGGAGCGCGGGCTTCTGGCCGACCTGACTGCGGGCAGAGTCGGCCGCCGCCAGCAGGCACAGCAGCACGGCTGCCCAAGGGGCCACGGCCATCCGCGCCGTCGGCCAGGGCGCCAGCGGGGGCCAGGTGTCAGCCGCGGCCGTCGAGTAGCGGGGCGGCCGGATCCCGGGCCAGGCGGCCCGGCTCGGCCGCCTGCCGGCGCCGCCGCCAGGCGATCCCGGACAGCGCCTCCAGGACCACGCGGCCGGCCAGGAACGCGGTGATCTCCGCATGGTCGTAGGGCGGGGCGACCTCGACCACGTCCACTCCGGCCACCGGAAGCTCCATCGCGATCCGGCGGACCGCGTCCAGCAACTGGCGCCCGGTCAGGCCGCCTGGCTCCGGGGTGCCGGTGCCCGGGGCCATGCCCGGATCGACCACGTCCACGTCCACCGACAGGAAGACCCCGTCGCAGTCGTCGGTGGCGATGCCGAACGCCTCGGTCAGGCACTCATCCAGGCCCCGGGTGACCACCTCGGTCATCTCGTAGCTGCGCATGCCCTGGCCGGCCATCCAGTCCAGCGTCTCCGGCTCGGGCCAGTAGCCGCGCAGCCCGATCTGCAGGAACCGGTCGCCGCGCACCGCGCCGGACTCGATCAGCCGCCGCATCGGGGTGCCGTGCCCGTACAGCGAGCCGAACTGGGTGTCGCCGGTGTCCGCGTGCGCGTCGAAGTGGATCACCGACAGCCGGCCCCAGCCGACGTGCCGGGCCACCCCGGTGGCGTCCGGGAAGGCGATGGTGTGGTCACCGCCCAGGATCACTGGGATGGCGCCCCCCTCGGCGGCCCGCTGTACCGCCTGCTCCAGGCGGCGCAGCGACAGCTCGGTGTCCCCGGACGGCATCTCCACGTCCCCGGCGTCGGCGACCCGCATGTCGGCCAGCGGGTCCACGCCGAGGGCGAGGTGCGGCCGGGAGCCGTCGTGCGGCAGGTAGTCGGTCGCGCGGATGGCCTGCGGGCCGAACCGGGCGCCGGGCCGGTGCGAGGTCCCGCCGTCGAACGGCGCGCCGATGATCAGGATGTCCGCGCCGGCCCAGGAGGCCGGGTCGGCCAGGTCCGCCCGCGGCACACCGAGGAAGGTGACGTCCGGTCCGTACATGCCGCCCAGCCGAGCCACGTGTCCGACTCCTTACCCGCAGGCGTGGTGGTAGGCATGGTAGCTGGGCGGCGGCGCGCCGATCAGGTAACCCTGCCCGTGGCGGCCCAGGAACAGGGTGATGTCCCAGTCGGTGCACGCGGTGACGTTCGCGCCGCGCGCCCGCCGGGTGGAGGTGAAGGTGACGGTGGCGGCCAGGCCGTGACTGCCCGCGGTGATGCTGACCACGGTGATGCCGGTGTCGGTGGTGGACCCGTAGCCGGCCGCGAAGGCGGCCGCGCTGAGCTGAGGCCGCCGCGGCGGCAGGAACGACTGCGCGTACTGGCTGAACCGGTGCTCGTTGATCGCGGTGAAGTAGCTCACCAGCAGGTTCCGCACCGGGCCGGCGGCCGGATCGGCGCCCATCCCAGGAGCGAGCGTGACCGTGGCCGGGACGGCGGCCGGCGATGTCTGGCTGCTGGACAGCCGGGTGCGTGAGCCGCCCGGCGCGCCGTGGCGGCTCACCGCGGCCCACACGGTGAAGAAGCCGGCCAGCACCAGCACCGTACCCAGCACGGCGCTGGCGATCCGCGCCCGGCGGCCGTGAGACCCGTGCCGCGGGTCCGCGGACGGGTACAACAGCCGCCCGCCGGCCTCATGCCGCCCGCCTCATGCCGCCCGCCTGCCTCATGCCGCCCGCCTGCCTCATGCCGCCCGCCTGCCTCATGCCGGGCGCCGCGGCCCCCGCCGCCGTACGTCCCGCCGTCATAGGGCCCGCCGTCATATTGCCCGCCGTCATAGGGCCCGCCGTCATACCCCCGGCCGCCGTCATCCTCGTCGTCCCAGTAGCCCCGGTCACGGTCCCCGGGGCCGCCCCGGTCATCCTCGTCACCGGGCAGCGGATCGTCGATCACCAGGGGCGGCAGCACGCTGGTCTCGGCCTCGTCGCCCCCGAACACGTCGTCGTAGTCACCGGCCTGCTGTGCGCGCAGGTCCCATGCCCGCCGTTCCGCGTCCGGGACGAATATCTGCCGCCGGGACACCGGCCTGGGGTACCCGGGACGGGCGGGCAGCACCACCCGGCGCGGGCCCGGCGCCCCGGGCAGCTCCCCGTGCAGGCTGGGCGGGTCCGCAGGCGGGTCCAGAGGCGCGACGCAGCGGGCACAGTAGCGCTGCTGCGCGGTCGCCAGGTTCCCGCACCTGGTGCAGACTCTCATCAACGGCCCCTTGCTCCTGGTTCGGGATCGTAATCAGAGCGTGAAAGATTTTCCCGCTTATGCGGTCATTACGGTCAACGATTCGGAGCGTGTCGCGCGGCGGATGGCGCGGCTGGCAGGATCGGAAGCGTGCCAGGCAGACCGGCGGTGTTCGACGACCTCGACGAGCGCATCGTGGGGGCCCTGGTCGAGGATGCCCGGGCCAGCTACGCCGACATCGGTGCCCGGGTCGGGCTGTCCGCCTCGGCGGTCAAGCGGCGGGTGGACCGGCTGCGGGCGGCCGGGGCGATCACCGGGTTCACGGTCACCGTGGATCCCAGTGCGCTCGGCTGGACCACGGAGGCGTACGTGGAACTGTTCTGCCGCAGCCGCACCTCGCCGTCCAGCATCGGCGCCGCGCTGGCCAAGTACCCGGAGGTGACCGGAGCCTGCACCATCACCGGGGAGGCCGATGCGCTGCTGCACATCCGCGCCGCCGACGTGCGGCACTTCGAGCAGGTGGTGGAGCGCATCGGCGCGGAGCCGTTCGTGGTCCGCACCCGGAGCGTGATCGTGCTCTCCCGGCTGGTGAGCCGGGCCGATATCCTGCCGCCAGGCAGCGCCGGGCGGCCGCCGGCGGCCGGGGAGTTCGCCACGAATCCGTAATAAACCCGGTTGGGGCCAGGCCAGGGTCGCTACAGTCATGCCATGCCTCACCCTGAGCAAGATCCTTCTGCCAGCACCGCGCAGTTCCGCGCGTTTGCGGACGGGCGCGGTGCCGACTCGCCGCCGTGGGTCATGCGGGCCCCGCGGAACCGGGTGGCCATCCTCGCGGCGGCTGTGGTCGCGGTCGCCGTGGTGCTTTTCCTCGTCGCCCTCCTGGTCATCGGCTAAATTAGCCGCTCGTCCCGGTTTTCCGCGCGGCGCGGCCTTTTCCCGGTCCGCGCCTTTCTTGACCGCCCCCAGCGCTCCCCGCTAAATTCTGCCTCGTCGTAGCTGACGATATTCTCCCGGCGGCCTCCAGGGCACCTGGGTTTCAGCGGATAACGGGGGCTATAGGTGCGCAAGAGCGGGATTATTAACATGCGCCGGGCCGCGGTGAAACTCCTGGCCGCGGGCGCGGTATCAGCCGCGGTGGCCTGCCAGCTGGCTGCGGCCGGCCCGGCCACGGCAGGCAGACAGCCAGGAACGGAGCCCATGGTGGGCGCGCGGGCGGCGACGATCCGGCCGAATGCCGTTAATGAGCTTGATTGCAACGGATGGAGCCCGAAGTACAAATCCGTACGGCCCGCGATGCGCGGCCTGTGCACCGACCCGGTGCTCCGTAAGAAAGGCCAGAAAGCATCACGGTTCATTGACAACGGCTGGTATGTCGGGCATGACGAGCCGAGCGTTAAATTCATTTCGGATGCGCATGGCTCCGGCAACACGATGACGTATCTCATGAAACTCCCCGCCGACCCCGCGCGCCGTCCCACCGCGTCGGGCAGCGTCACCAGTTACGGCGAGCTGAGCGTGGCGCCCTGGTTCGGGCTGCCGATCTGCGACCCGCTGTCCTACCCGCAGGACCCGTGCCTGCCGGACAGCGACTCCAACATCGGCGCCAACACCCCGCTGGCCTCGGGATCGGCGTTCATGGAGCTGCAGTTCTACCCGCCCGGCTTCACGCCGTTCACCGACAGCGAAAGCTGCAGCGTGACCCAGTGGTGCGGGGCGCTGACCATCGACAGCCTGGAATGCAACTACGGCTTCGTCACCTGCAACAACACCTGCATCGAGCCGGTCATCAGCTTCCTGCACCGATGGCAGTCCTTCCCGGTCGGATCCGCACGTCCTCAACCCTCGCGTGCACCCGGTGCGCGGCGTCGATGTAACCCAGCTGGCCCCGCCAGCCGCGCAGCTGAGCGGGGACATTCGATACCCACAGGCTGTAACGCCAGCCGTCCTGGGTCTCGAACAGGCTCAGCTGGGCGCCAGGGTGGGGCCGCTCACGGCGGGCGAAGACCCGCATCGACTCGGGCCAGCCGTCCAGCTGGCCGCCGCCCGGGCCCCCGCGCAGCAGCCCGGTCAGCTCGGTGACGTGCGCTTCCTCCACCCAGCATCGTGCGTGCCCGCAGTACCGGTCCGCGCAGGCGGCATCAGCGCGGCGCTCGCGGACCTGGCCGCGCTGATCGATGGCGATCTGCCAGGCCCCTGCCGGGACCAGCTTGATCGCGGCGCGCTCGCGGGCGCCGAGTTCCCAGCCGACGGAGTAGGTCAGCTGGTGCCCGGGCCGGGCGGCCAGCTGATCGAGGCGGGTGATCAGCCCGTGGCTGGCCCCGGCCCCATCCGCGGTCACCATCAGCCGCCGCCGGTGCCCCGGCGGCAGCGCGGCGATCGCGTCACCGAGCACCTGCAGGTGATCCGCGGTCGTGTTCGATCCGGCGCTGCCCCGGCGCATCATCGCGGCCAGCGGCTCACCGGTGTTATCGCAGTACCCCAGCAATGGATGATGCCCGAAGCCTTTGAAATTCGGCTCAGCCAGTTCCTTGTCCGAGCATGCCGGGGTGACGGTGGCGTCCAGCCGGATGCAGGTCACCCCCGCCAGGACCTTGTCCGCGATCCGCACCCCGGGCAGCGCGCCGTGCCGGGCCTCGATCGCCGCCCATGCCATGCGGCGGGCCGCATTCACTGCCCCGGTGACCCGGGCCAGCGTCCGCGGGCCGCCCGCGGCGATCTCATCGAGCGTCCGCCACGTGGTTGGCACCGAGGCGACCAGCCCGAACAGCTCTTTCTGGTCGGACAGCACCCGGAAGTCGCTGATCACCTCGCTGCCGTCGGCGATCCCGCAGGCCAGGTCCTAACGGGGTGCCGGCCGGCCCGCCCGGCCCGCAGGACATCACCGTCGGTTCCTACCTGGGCAACGCCCGGACGCTCAAGCTCAACCCGGGGGACGTGCTCCGGGTGTCCATCACCGACCCGCCGTCCGGGCTGACCGCCACGGTCCGCGACCTGACCTCCGGGCAGTCCGGCTGGATGACGGCCAGCGCCCGCAACGGCTTCATGAACACGTCCATGGCCACCTGCGACGGGCACCCGTTCACCTTCCACGCCGAGTACGACACCGCCCGGCAGCAGAACATGGTGCCGTGGGCGGCGCTCGAGGGCGGCGTGCTGATGGAGCAGGAGATCGGCCACTTCGAGGCCTGCGGCCGGGTGCTGTACCGGGACGGCTTCACGCTGGCCGGCTCCGGCCAGTCCTACCGGGACCCGCAGGTGTACCAGACCTGCGGTGGCGGCTCCGAGGGCAGGCGGACGACCGGGGAGGGCCCGTGCAACGCCAAGACCGGCGTCTGCCAGCATGCGCAGACGCAGGGCACCACCGGGCCGATCGCCTGCCCGGCTCCGGACTCCGGCAGCGGCCAGCTGTGCGAGTTCGCCGACGGCTACTGCTTCCCGGCGGGCAGCCGCCCGGTGCTGATCAACGGCACGCCGGCCCGGGAGCACGCCCCGGTGGCGGGCTGCTTCGCGGACCAGTTCCAGAACGGTGACCTGGACTTCGACGGCACCGCGTACCAGCGGGGCGCCTGGCCCAACGGGACCGCCAGCCAGCCGACCATCATGCGCTACGCCGGCCCGTTCGACGCGTCCGGGCACCCGTACCCGCAGGTGCAGTTCGAGACCGACGCGGGCGGCTCGGAATTCCTCTGCCACACCTCCACCGGGCTGAACTGCACCGCGCCGCCGCTGTCCGCGAAGTTCTACCCGTACTGGTCGCTGAGCACGCAGGGGCTCGGCCGGGGCCGGGCGTGCGTGTGGAACTTCGGCACCTCGGTGCCGGGGGTGACCGTCAACGCCCTGGGCCGGGCCGGCCAGTACGGCCACCCGGACCTGGCCTTCTACGGCGGGACGCTGATCAGCGCGGTGCAGCGGAACCCGGAGTTCTCCGGCGGCTGCGGCCGGGCGGGCTGAGCGGGGCACCGGGCCCGGCCGCCAGCGGGGCGGCCGGGCTCCGTGCCGTCACCTGGGCAGGGCAGGATGAGCAGTCATGACGGCCAGCGACACCGCGCCCCGCCCGCCCGCCGCACCCGGCGAGGACGAGGAGGACCGGCACCGCCTCACCGCCCTGGAGGGCCTGGCGGCCCTGTCGCTGGACGCGCTGTCCTCGGTCGCCTACGGCCCCGAGGCGATCGTCATCGTGCTGGCCGCGGCCGGGACCGCCGGGCTGGCCTACACCCTGCCGGTCACGCTGGCCATCGTCGTGCTGCTGGCCGTCCTGGTCATCTCCTACCGGCAGGTCATCGCCGCGTTCCCGGGGGGCGGCGGGGCGTATGCCGTGGCCGGCCGGCATCTCGGCCGGCTGCCGAGCCTGGTGGCCGCCGCCTCGCTCACCGTCGATTACATACTTAACGCCGCGGTCGGGGTGTCTGCCGGAGTAGCCGCACTGACCTCCGCCTTCCCGCACCTGTACCCCGACCGGGTGTGGCTGTGCCTCGGCGTGCTGGCGGTGATCACCGCGGTCAACCTGTGGGGCGTGGCCGAGTCGGCCCGGGTGTTCATCGTGCCGACCATCCTGTTCATCCTGGCCATCGCCATCGTGATCGTCAGCGGCCT
Source organism: uncultured Actinomycetes bacterium (assembly GCA_963829725.1). GTDB lineage: Bacteria > Actinomycetota > Actinomycetes > Streptosporangiales > Streptosporangiaceae > RYN-230. Next base: position 14,090 of record CAWHJW010000018.1, read on the forward strand.
GCTCCGCTCCCATCCCGCGGTCCCGCTGTCCGGGCACCTGCCGTCGGCGGTCGAGTCGGTCGGCATCCTGCTGCTGCTCAAGGCGTTCGCGTCCGGCTGCTCGGCGCTGACCGGGGTGGAGGCGATCGCGAACGCGGTACCCGAATTCAAGCGGCCGCGCGTCCGGCGGGCCCAGCACACCGAGATGATGCTCGGGATCATCCTCGGCCTGATGCTGATCGGCATCGCCATCCTGATCCGCAAGTTCCATGCCACCCCGTCGGCCACGCAGACGACGCTGGCCCAGTTGGCCGCAGCGGGCGTTGGGCATGGAATTGTCTTTTACGGGATCCAGCTGATCACCACCGTGTTGCTGGCCCTGGCCGCGAACACCTCGTTCGGCGGGCTGCCCGTCCTGGCCAGCCTGCTGGCCAGGGACAACTACCTGCCGCACATGTTCGCGCTGCGGGCCGAGCGGCAGGTCTACCGGTACGGGATCGGCGTGCTCGCGGTCGCGGCGGCCGCGCTGCTGGTCGCGGCCAGGGGTAACACGCAGGCGCTGATCCCGCTGTTCGCGATCGGGGTGTTCGTCGGGTTCACCCTGTCCCAGGCGGGCATGGTGCGGCATTGGCGCGAGGAGCACGGTGACGGCTGGGTGACCCGGGCGTTCATCAACGGGCTGGGCGCGGTGCTGACCACGGCCGCGCTGGCGATCGAGCTGGTCAGCAAGTTCACCGAGGGCGCCTGGCTGGTCGTGGTCGTAATCCCGCTGCTGGTGCTGGTGTTCATCAGCATCAATGCTGCCTACCGCCGGATCGGCCGGCAGCTCGGGCTGGGCAAGATGCCGGATCTGCCGAGACGGACCGCGTCCCTGGTGGTGGTGCCGGTCGGCGGGCTGTCCCGGCTGACCAGGGAGGGCGTGTCGGCGGCGCTGTCGCTTGGCGATGAGGTGGCCGCGATCACCGTCTGCTACTCCGATCCGGATGATGAGCAGCACGATGCCCATTTCCGCGCCCAGTGGGAGGCGTGGGACCCGGACGTGCCCTTGATCACCCTGCACACCAGGCACCGGTCGCTGGGCCCCCCGGTGGTGGAGTTCCTCCGGGCCCGAGAGCAGGAGGACCCGCACCGACGGGTGGTGGTGCTGATCCCGGAGGTGCAGCCCGAGCACTGGTGGCGGTGGTTCCTGCACAACCAGCGGGGCTCTGTGCTGAACCGGGCCATCACCGGTGGCACCGAGAACGTGGTCATCTGCCGGCTCCGGTTCCGGCTGGCCCACCTGGCACCGGACGAGGAACCGGACGTGGGAGGATCGTTGCACTAGCTTCGTTCTGCCCGGCCGGAGGGGACCTTGGCCATCCGTGACGAGAAGATCGGCGACTTCCTGGACCAGCTCGCCGAGCGGGTGCCCGCCCCCGGCGGCGGGGCGGCTGCCGCGTTGCAGGCGGCCCAGGGCGCGGCGCTGCTGGGCATGGTGGCCCGGTACACGACCGGCGAGAAGTACGCCGAGCATCAGGTGACGATCGGCCGGATCATCACCGAGGTGGATGAGCTGCGGGAGATCGCGCTGCGGCTGGCCGAGGCGGACGCGGACGCGTTCCTCGCGGTGACCGACGCCTACCGGCTGCCACGGGGCACTGAGCAGGAGCGGGCCGACCGGGCCGGGGCCATCAGCCAGGCGCTGGCCAACGCGGCGTGGCCGCCCGCCCAGGTGATCAGCGTGGCCGGGATGGTGGTGGACCTGGCCGAGGCGCTGGTGGTGATCGGCAACCGGAACGTGCTCAGCGACGTGGCGGCCGCCGCCGAGTCGGCGCGTTCCGCCGCCGCCACCGCCCGGGTCAACGTGGAGATCAACCTGGCCGGCATCACCGACGAGCAGGTCAGCCTGGAGATGATCGCCGAGACCGGCAAGGCGGACGACATCATCGCCCGCGCCGAGCAGATCACCGTCTCCGTCCGCGACCAGATCCGCGGCTGACCCCGCCCCCGCCCGGGCCGCCATGACCGGCCGGTCCCTCCAGGAATACCTGCGTGCCCGCCTGGTGGAGCTGGCGCGCCAGCCGGATGCCGAGGCGCTCATGCAGCGGATCCGGGCCCGGAAGGCGGCGACCCGCTCCGCTCTCTCGGCGGACCAGATCCTCGCCGGCCGCGACGCGGACCGCCGGTGACCCTCGTCGCGGACGCCTCACTGGTGGTGTCCGCCCTGGTGGACGAGGGAGCGACAGGAGCCTGGGCGGAGCAGGCGCTGGCCGCCGGGCCGCTGGCCGCGCCCCACCTGATGCCGGTGCAAGCGGCCAACATCCTGCGCCGGGCGGCGGCCCGTGGTGACATCTCGCCCGACGTGGCCTCCATGGCCCATGCCGACCTGCTGGACTTGCGCGTGGAATTGTTCCCCTACCCGCCGTTCGCGGCCCGTGCCTGGGAGCTGCGGGAGACCGTCACCATGTATGACGCCTGGTATGTCGCCCTGGCGGAGTTCCTCGGCGCGCCGGTCGGCACGCTCGACCAGCGGCTGGCCCGGGCCAACGGACCGCGCTGCGGATTCCGCATCCCGCCGCCGGAGGACTAGGCCCGCCAGCCCGGCCGGGGTGGCCACGCCCCCCGCCACCTCGCTCAGCCCGCTGGCCCGCTCAGTCCGCCGGCCTCGCTTCGCTGTCAGGTCCCGGCTGGTACCGGTAGCCCATCCCCGGCTCGGTCATCAGCCAGCGCGGCCGGGCCGGGTCAGGCTCCAGCTTGCGCCGGAGCTGGGCCATGTAGAGCCGGAGGTTCCCGGCGGCATCCGCGTACCCCGGGCCCCACACCTCGGTCAGCAGCTGGCGCTGGCTGAGCAGCTTGCCGGGGTTGCGCAGCAGCACCTCGAGCAGGTGCCACTCGGTCGGGGTGAGCCGGACGTCGGTGCTGGCACCCGGCTCCGGCGCGGGATCCGCCCTGGTCACCCGCTTGGCGGCCAGGTCCACAGTGAGGTCGCCGAGGCGGACCCGCGGCTCGGCAGTCTCCGGCGCCGCCCGGCGCACCGCCGCCCTCATCCGGGCCAGCAGTTCTTCCATGCCGAACGGCTTGGTCACGTAGTCGTCGGCGCCCGCGTCCAGGGCGTCGACCTTGTTGGTGGCATCGGTGCGTCCCGACAGCACGATGATGGGCGCCTGGGTCCAGCCGCGCAGCCCCTCGATGACCTCCACGCCGTCCAGGTCGGGCAGGCCGAGGTCGAGGATGACCAGGTCGGGCGGGTGCTTCGCGGCGGCCGCCAGGGCCTCGGCGCCGGTACCCGCGGTATCCACCTCATAGCTGCGTACCCGCAGGTTGATCCGCAGCGCGCGGAGGATCTGCGGTTCATCGTCGATCACCAGGACACGGGTCACCGCAGCAGCCTGCCAGGCTCACCGCTCATCGGGGGCGGGTCCACCGGTCGCCGGCAGTGGCATGGGCTCGGGCTCCGGCGTGCCCGGCCCGTCCGGCGGGCCGGCGGGCGGCGGTTCCGGCGCGGGCACGGCGGGCAGGGACAGCGTCATCGTCATCCCGCCGCCCGGGGTTTCCTCCGGTTCCAGCGTCCCGCCCATGGCCTCGGTCAGCCCGCGGGACAGGGCCAGGCCGAGCCCGACGCCGGTGGTGTTGTCGGTGTCCCCGAGACGCTGGAACGGGACGAAGATCCGGTCGCGCTGCGACTTGGGAATGCCCGGCCCGCGATCGATGATCCGCAGTTCCACGCGCTCCCCGAGCGAGCTGGCGATGAGCAGCGGCGGCTTGCCCTCGGGGGAGTAGCGCAGCGCGTTCTGGGTGAGGTTCACGATGACCCGCTCCAGGATGCCCGGATCCACCCGGACCTCGGGAAGGGAGTCGGGGAATTCCACCGTCACCGCCTGGCCCGCCGTGCCGAGGTCGTCCAGGGCCCGGGCCACGACCTCGTCCAGCCCGGCCGGGCGGGGGAACACGGACAGCGCGCCGGCCTGGAGCCGGCTCATGTCCAGCAGGTTGTCCACCAGGTGCGTGAGCCGGTCCAGGGACTCATCCGCGGTGGCCAGCAGTTCGTCCCGGTCCTCGTCGTCCCACTGCACGTCGGATGACCGCAGGCTGGTGACCGCGGCCTTGGCCGAGGCCAGCGGGGTGCGCAGGTCGTGGCTGACCGCCGCGAGCAGCGCGGTGCGCATCCGGTCCGCCTCGGCGATGGGCCGGGCCGCCTCGGCTTCCGCGGCCAGCCGCTGCTGCTCCAGTGCCGCCGCCGCGTAGGCCGCAAAGGCGCCCAGCACCCGGCGGTCCGAGGCGGGCAGGGCGGGGCCCTTCAGGGCGAGCGACATGGTCTCCGCCACCGGCACCTCCACGTCGGCGTCAGCCGGCCGGGCCACCGGCGGCTCGCCGGAGTGAGCCACCGCCCGCCACCCGGCGTTCGGGTTGCGGGCCGAGGTGCTCTGGCTGGCCGCGCACTCCAGCAGCGTCACCGACTGCATCCCGAACGCCTCTCGGACCCGGTCCAGCACCGCCTCCACGGCCCGCTGGCCGCGCAGCACGCTGCCCGCCGTCGTGACCAGCAGCTCCGACTCGGCGCTGGCCCGCGCGGCCTGCCGGGTGCGCCGGGCGGCCCGGTCCACCACGGAGCTGACGATCAGCCCGACGGCCACGAACACGGCCAGGGCGAGCGCGTTGTTGGCCTCGGCGATGGTCCACCGGTGTATCGGGGGGGTGAAGTAGTAGTTGAGCAGGAGTGACCCGGCCACCGCCACCAGGATGGCCAGCACGAAGCCGCCCACCAGGGCCACGATGATGACCGCGACCAGGAAGGAAAGCACATCGCTGGTCAGGTTGAGCTGCCCGCGCAGGCTGGCCAGGACCAGGGTCAGCAGCGGGCACAGGAGCGCCGCCAGCGCGTACCCCATCAGCTGGCGGCGCCGGGTCAGGCCGCCGCGGGAGATGGGCAGCCGGCGGCCACGGCCCATCCGCGAGTGGGTCACGATGTGCACGTCGATGTCACCGGAGCCGCGGATGGTCCGCGCCGCCGAGCCGGGGCCGGTGAGCACCGTGGACAGCGTGGACCGCCGGCTCGCGCCGAGCACCAGCTGGGTGGCGTTCTCCGCGCGGGCGAAGCTGAGCAGGGACTCGGGGATGTTATCCCCGATGACCTGGTGGTAGGTGCCGCCGAGCGACTCGGTGAGCCTGCGCTGCGCGGCCAGCGCCGCCGGGTCGGCCCCGGTCAGCCCGTCGGACCGGGTCACGTGCACGGCCAGCAGGTCGCCGCCGACCGACCGGGCGGCGATCCGCGCCGCGCGCCGGATCAGCTGCTCGCCTTCCGGGCCGCCGGTCAGCGCGACCACGACCCGTTCCCGCGCTTCCCAGGTGCCGTGGATGCCGTGCGCTTCCCGGTAGCGCTGCAGCCCCTCGTCGACCTTGTCCGCCAGCCAGAGCAGGGCCAGCTCGCGCAGCGCGGTCAGGTTGCCGGTGCGGAAGTAATTGGTCAGCGCGGCGTCGATCTTCTCCGGCGGGTAGATGTTCCCGTGCGCCATCCGGCGGCGCAGCGCCTCCGGTGTCATGTCCACCAGCTCGACCTGGTCGGCCGCGCGGACCATGGCGTCCGGCACCGTCTCCCGCTGCGGCACCCCGGTGATCTTCTGGACGACGTCGTTCAGCGATTCCAGGTGCTGGATGTTGACCGTCGAGATGACCTCGATGCCCGCCGCGAGCAGTTCCTGGACATCCTCCCAGCGCTTGGCGTTGCGCGAGCCCGGCACGTTCGTGTGCGCGAACTCATCGACCAGGGCGATCTCGGGCCCGCGGGCCAGGACCGCGTCGATATCCATCTCCTCGAACTCGGCCCCGCGGTAGCTGATCCTGGCCCGGGGCATGGCCTCCAGGCCGTCCAGCAGGGCCGCGGTGTGCTCCCGGCCGTGCGTCTCCACGAAGGCCACGACCACGTCGGCGCCGCGCTCGGCGCGCCGGTGACCCTCGCCGAGCAGGGCGAAGGTCTTGCCGACCCCGGCCGCCGCGCCGAGGTAGATCCGCAGCTGCCCGGGCTCCTGATCCAGTCGTGCCCGTTCCTGCTCGCTCATCACATCCCCTGTCCGTGCCCTACCCGCTGGCTCACGGCTGGAATCGGTAGCCCATGCCGGGCTCGGTCAGCAGATGCTGGGGCCGGGCCGGGTCATCCTCCAGTTTCCGTCGCAGCCCGGCCATATGGAACCGCAGGTAGTGGCTACTCTGCTCATAGCCTGGCCCCCACACGTCGCCGAGCAGCCGCGGGGTGCCGACCAGCTGGCCGGGATGGCGGGCCAGGATGTCCAGCAGCCGCCACTCGGTGGGGGTGAGCCGGACCGGCTCGCCGTTCCGGGACACGGTCCGGGCGGCCAGGTCGGCGACGCACGAGCCGATGACGACCCTGGTCCCGGCCGGTCCCCGCTCGTCGCGGCGCAGCACGGCGCGCAGCCGGGCGAGCAGTTCTTCCATGGAGAACGGCTTGGTCACGTAGTCGTCGGCGCCGGCGTCCAGGGCACCGATCTTGTCCCCGGATCCGGTGCGCCCGGACAGCACGATGACCGGCGCCCGGGACCAGGTGCGCAGCTCGCGGATGACCGCGACCCCGTCCAGGTCGGGCAGGCCGAGGTCGAGGATGACGGCGTCCGGCGGGTGCTGCGCGGCCTGGCTGAGCGCCTGCCGCCCGGCCGCCGCGGTGACGACCTCGTAGCTGCGGGCCCGCAGGTTGATGCGCAGCGCGCGGAGCAGCGCGGGCTCGTCCTCGACGATGAGAATGCGGGCCCGCATGGCGGGCAGGCGCGCGGGCGCGCCGGTCTGGTTGTCCGGTGCGCCCGCGCTGGCGGCCACGATCATCCCTCCGTTCAGTGCAGCGGGTACTGCTGGTCGAGGGCGCGGTTCAGCAGCAGCACGTTCACCGTCGGCTCGCCCAGGAACCCGAGCGTGCGGCCCTGGGTGAACTGCGTGACCAGTGACCGGACCTGGGCCGGGCTGATGTGCCGGGCCGCGGCGACCCGGCCGACCTGGATGGCGGCGTTGGCCGGCGAAATGGCCGGGTCCAGGCCGGAGCCTGAGGCCGTCACCGCGTTCGCCGGGATCTGCGAGATCCTCACGTGGTCGAACGCGGCGATCTGCTGCTGCCGCTGCTTGATCAGCGTGACGAACGCCGGGTTGTTCGGCCCGTAGTTCGACGCGCTGGAGTACCGCGGGTCGCAGCCATAGTCGTTCTTGGCCCCGGACAGGATCGCGGCTGAGGGCCGCGGCTGGAAATACTGCGGCAGCGGGCTGCCCTTGGCGTCCACGAACTCCTGGCACAGCAGGCTGGAGCCGACCACCCGGCCGTGGTAGCTGACCAGCGAGCCGTTGGCCTGGTGGTGGAACGCCCCCTGCGCGAGGCCCCACATGACCACCGGGTAGATGATCCCGGTCAGCACGGTGAACACCAGGAGCAGGCGCAGCGCCGCGAGGTGCTGCCGGACGACATTGGGAAGGCGGTTCATGATGGTCACCCGAATCCTGGGATGTGCTGGACGACGAGGTCGATGGCCCAGATCCCGATGAACGGGATGATCAGCCCGCCGACGCCGTAGATCAGCAGGTTCCTGCGGAGCAGCGACGATGCGGAGGCCGGGCGGTAGCGCACGCCGCGCAGCGCCAGCGGGATCAGCGCCACGATGATCAGTGCGTTGAAGATGATCGCCGAGGTGATGGCCGAGGCCGGGCTGGCCAGGTGCAGGATGTTGAGCTTGGCCAGGCCGGGGATGACGCCCTCGAACATGGCCGGGATGATGGCGAAGTACTTGGCCACATCATTGGTGATGGAGAAGGTGGTCAGCGCGCCGCGGGTGATCAGCAACTGCTTGCCGATCTCCACGATCTCGATGAGCTTGGTCGGGTTGGAGTCCAGGTCCACCATGTTCCCCGCCTCCTTGGCGGCGGAGGTCCCGGTGTTCATGGCCACGCCCACGTCGGCCTGGGCGAGAGCCGGGGCGTCGTTGGTGCCGTCCCCGGTCATCGCGACCAGCTTGCCGCCTTCCTGCTCCTTCTTGATCAGGGCCATCTTGTCTTCCGGGGTGGCCTCGGCGAGGAAGTCATCCACGCCGGACTCATCCGCGATGGCCTTGGCGGTCAGCGGGTTGTCACCGGTGATCATGACGGTCCGGATGCCCATCTTGCGCATCTCGGCGAACCGCTCGGCGATGCCCTCCTTGACGATGTCCTTGAGGTAGATCACGCCGAGCGCCCGGGCGGTGCCATTGGCCTTCTCCGCGACGACGAGCGGGGTGCCGCCGACGCCCGAGATGCTGTCCACCATCCGCCCGAGGTCGGCCGGCGGCTCGCCGCCGTTGTCGCGGATCCACTGCCGGACCGAAGAGGAAGCGCCCTTGCGGACCTCGCGGCCGTCGGCCAGGTCGATGCCGCTCATCCGGGTCTGCGCGGTGAACTCCACGAACTCCGCGCCCTGAAGCTCGCCCTCGTGCCGCTCGCGCAAGCCGTACTGGTCCTTGGCCAGCACCACGATGGAGCGGCCTTCCGGGGTGTAGTCGGCCATGGACGACAGCTGGGCGGCGTCGGCCAGTTCGGCCGCCTGCACGCCGTCCACCGGCAGGAACTCGGTGGCCTGCCGGTTCCCGATGGTGATCGTGCCGGTCTTGTCCAGCAGCAGCGTGTTCACGTCGCCGGCCGCCTCCACCGCCCGGCCGGACATGGCCAGCACGTTGCGCTGCACCAGCCGGTCCATGCCGGCGATGCCGATCGCGGACAGCAGCGCGCCGATCGTGGTCGGGATCAGCGCGACCAGCAGGGCGACCAGGACGACCAGGCTCTGCGGCGCACGGGAGTAGAACGCCATCGGCTGCAGCGTGATCACGGCCAGCATGAAGATGATGGTCAGTGAGGCCAGCAGGATGTTCAGCGCGATCTCGTTCGGCGTCTTCTGCCGGGAGGCCCCCTCGACGAGGGCGATCATCCGGTCGATGAAGGTCTCCCCCGGCTTGGAGGTGATCTTCACCACGATCCGGTCGGACAGCACCTTGGTGCCGCCGGTGACCGCGGACCGGTCACCGCCGGACTCGCGGATGACCGGGGCCGACTCGCCGGTGATGGCCGACTCGTCCACCGAGGCAACACCCTCGACCACGTCGCCGTCGCCGGGGATGATCTCCCCGGCCTCGACGACCACGAAATCTCCCAGGGTGAGCCCGGTGCCCGGTACCTCCTCCTCGCGGGTGTCGGCCTGGCCGGGCTGCCAGCCGGCCAGCCGCCGGGCCACGGTCTCCCGCTTGGTCCGGCGCAGCGTGTCCGCCTGCGCCTTGCCCCGGCCCTCGGCCACCGCCTCGGCCAGGTTGGCGAACACCACGGTCAGCCACAGCCAGACCACGATGGTCCAGTTGAAGGCGGTGGGCTTGACGATGGCCGTGTAGGTGGTCAGCGCCGCGCCGATTTCGACCACGAACATGACCGGGTTCTTGATCTGGACCCGCGGGTCCAGCTTCTTGAATGCGTCCGGCGTCGCCTTCAGCAGCATCTTCGGGTCGAGGAAGCCGCCGCCGACCCGGCGGTGGTCGCCGTCCCCCACCCGCTCGGGGGCGCGGCCCCCGGTTTCCGGTGTTGTTGTGACGGACATCAGTGCAACCCCTCAGCGAACGGTCCCAGTGCGAGAGCAGGGAAGTAGGTCAGGCCGACCAGGACGAGGATCACGCCCACGACCATCCCGACGAACAGTGGCGTCCGGGTATCCAGCGTCCCGACGCTGGCGGGCACCGGCTGCTGCCGGGCCAGCGAGCCGGCCAGGCCGAGCGCGAAGATCTCCGGCGCGAACCGGCCGAGCAGCATGACGATGCCGCCGAGCGTGTTGTACCAGGCCGTGTTGGTGCCCAGGCCGGCGAACGCCGACCCGTTGTTGTTGGCCTCCGAGGCGAACGCGTACGCGATCTCGGTCAGCCCGTGCGGCCCGGGATTGAAGATCGACTTCTGCCCGATGTGCGTGCCGATGGACAGCCCGGTCGCGGTCAGGACGACTACCGGCAGGGTGAGGAAGTACAGCGCCGCGTACTTCATCTCCACCGGCCGGATCTTCTTGCCGAGGTACTCCGGCGTCCGGCCGACCATCAGCCCGGCCACGAACACGGTCACGATGGCGAGGATCAGGATGCCGTACATGCCGGCCCCGATGCCGCCCGGCGCGATCTCGCCCAGCGCGATGTCGAACAGGGCGATGCCGCCGCCGAACGGGGTCATCGAATCGTGGAAGCAGTCAACCGAGCCGGTGGAGGTGACCGTGGTGGACGCGGCGAACACCGAGCAGCCGGGGCCGCCGAACCTGGTCTCCTTGCCCTCCATCGCGCCGTGCGCGAGTTGCGTCGCGACGCCGCCGGTGCCGGTGTGGGCTTCGAAGAAGCTGATCCCGCCGACCGCGGCGATCCAGATGATGGCCATGATCGCGACCAGCGCGTAGCCCTGCCGGTTGTCCTTGACCATCTTGCCGAACGCCCGCGGCATGGCGAATGGGATCAGCAGGAGGCTGAAGATGATGAGCCAGTTCGTGAACGGTTTGGGGTTCTCGAACGGGTGCGCGGCATTGGTGTTGAAGAACCCGCCCCCGTTGTTCCCCAGGTCCTTGATGGCCTCCATCGAGCCCACCGGCCCGCCGGGAATCGTCTGGTGCGCGCCGGACAGCGTCGTGTAGGTGTGGTAGGCGTTGAAGTTGTCGATCGCGCCGCCGGCGATGAGGGCCAGGCCGACGATGATGGACAGCGGGATCAGCAGCCGGACCGTGCCCCGGGTGACATCGACCCAGAAGTTGCCCAGCTTGTCGGTCCGGGACCGGGTGAAGCCGCGGATCATCGCGATCGCGACCGCCAGGCCGACCGCGGCCGACAGGAACTGCTGCACGGTCAGCCCCGTCATCTGCACCAGGTAGCCCAGCGTCGCCTCACCGCCGTAGTTCTGCCAGTTGGTGTTGGTCACGAACGAGGCGGCCGTGTTCCAGGCCAGGGCGGGCGGGACATTGGGCATGCCCAGCGACAGCAGCAGGTAGTGCTGCAGCCGCATCAGGCCGTACAGGAAGATCACGCTGACCGCGGAGAACGCCAGGATGCTCCGGACGTAGGTGCCCCACCTCTGGTCAGCCTTGGAGTCGATCCCGATCAGCTTGTAGAAGCCGCGCTCGATCCGCCAGTCCTTGTCGCTGGTGAAGATGTGCGCGATGTAGTTGCCCAGCGGCACGTAGCACGCGGCCAGGGCGGCGAAAAGCAAGGCGAACTGAAGCCACCCCGCGGTCCCGCTACTCATCAGAACCTCTCCGGGAAGACGAGGGCCACGAACAGGTACACGGTCAGCAGCACGCCGCCGATGAGCCCGATCCAGTTCTCAGCGCTCAAAGCGCTCGACCCCCTTCAAGAGCAGCCACAGCGCGGCGAAAACCACGATCGTCAGTCCGATGTAGAGAAGGTCGAGCACGGGGCCCTCCTAGGCGTGACCTGAACGCGTCACCTGGCTAGCCGCCGCCGCGGGGGTGCGGCGGCCGGCCGCCCGCGTGGCGGGCCCTTTCAGGTGACGGTCAGGGTCGTATGCGACCGCTGACGCCTCTCAGTGAAACCCCGGCAAGGGCCCAGGAAGCCGGTCCAAGCAGCTCCCATGCGGGGGGCGTGTGCTTCCTAACAGAACCCATGCGCGGCCTCAGGGTCACCAGGGACCGATTTCGGAGAGTACATATGGGATGACTATGTGTAGACAGAGCGTCGGCCGTGAGGTATTGCCGTTTACACAGCGCCGATGGCTATAAGTAGCGATATACTTACAGTGAGTTACTCAGGCTGCGTATGCGGGCACCGGACCGGGCTGGTCCTCGACCGCTCACGGTGGACGGCCTGAAGGTGAACAGGGGGAACCAGATGAAACGTGTGGTCCTCGCCGGGGTGACGGCGGCCGGTTCGCTGGCGCTGATCGGCGGCGTCCTGGTCGCCGGGGGCGGGGCCGCGCTCGCGGCATCGACCACCAACCGGGCCTGGGGGGCCGGCGCCACCGGGACGATCATGCTGAGCCCGGTCGCGGTGGCCACGCCGACCTTCACGCCGGCGGTGGCGCCCAACGCGAACATCCCGGGGCTGCTCAGCACCTCGACCATCGTGGACCGGGCGGACTCCACCGGCGCGTGGTCGCGGGTCGAGGCGGGAATGGTGCTAAGGCTGCCGGGCCAGGGCTGGCTGACCAGCTCCGGCGTCCGGTCGTGGTGCACGGTGGGCACCAGTGGCGACGTGTCCGGCGGCGCCACCATCTTCGCTGGCTCGGTCACGCAGCTCGGCCGCTCCATCGTTCCGCTGAGCCACAAGCCGGCCCCGAACACGGTGATCATGCTGGCGGGCGGCAGCGGCACCATCACGCTGAACTACCAGAGAACCACCCGTGGCGTGCACACCTTCGAAGCGGTCCACGCGGTGCTGGGCGGCCAGGCCGTGGACCTCGGCGTGTCTGAGTGCTACGTCGCCCCGGTGGGCTGACCTGAGCGGCCGGCGGCAGGCCCTCGAAGTCCGCGCCGCCGGGGAGGGGACTGGGGGTACCGGCCAGGCTGGCCGGTACCCCCAGCGCACCCTGCCGCAGCGAGCTGGCCCGCCGCCTGCCCGGCGAGCACGCCGAACCGGGCCGGCTCACTGCGCCGGGTCACGGCACCAGGTCACGGACCCCTAGTTCGTCGGAGCGGGCCAGCAGGTCGGCCGGGTCGGCGTAGACCCGGTACGCGCCGGCCCGTTCCAGTTCCTCACGGCCGTACCCGCCGGACATGAGGCCGATGCCGATGGCGCCGGCCCGGCGGGCGGCCAGCAGGTCCCAGACGCTGTCGCCGACCACGTACGCGTGCCGCGGGTCCACCTCCAGCAGGGCCGCCGCGGCCAGGAACAGGTCCGGGTCGGGCTTGGCCCGCCGCACCATGTCGCGGGTGATCATCGGAGTGTCCTCCGGCAGCCCGAGCAGGCCGAGCGCGTGCCCGGAGGTGTGCCGGTAACTGCTGGTCGCGATGGCCCAGCGGATGCCGTGCGCGGTGAGCGCGTGCAGCAGGTCCACCGCCCCGGGCAGGGCCCGCACCGTCGCCGCCTGGGCCAGGTAGCCCTCGGCGTGCGCCTGCTGCAGCATGGCGACATCAGCCTCGGACAGCTCGACGCCGGTCTCCCGGACCAGCGCGGACACGAACAGCCCGCCGCTCATCCCGATCCGCCGGTGGATCCGCCACACCGACAGGTCGATGTCCAGCCGGGACAGGGCCGAATGCCAGGCGATCACGTGCTGGTAGACGCTGTCGATGAGCGTGCCGTCGAGGTCGAAGAGGAAGGCGGGGTCAGGGGGTTCGCGGTAACCCGCGGGCGCGTTCATGCCACCAGTCTGGCGGCTGGCCGGCCGCCGCGCCGTCCGGCCCCGCCCGGCGCGGCGGCCGCCGGATCGCGGACTCAGCGCACTGGCAGCGGTCAGCGGCGTCCGAATCGTTACAACGGGTGACCGGCATGGCGCTTGCCGGTCACTCACTGTAACTGTAAGCTCCCGTGCGATTACTCAAGGTAATAGACCGGTGATCTTCTGGTCGCCAGATCCGATGGGACTCTTCATGAACCGACTTCTCAGCGGCGCGGTCAAGGTCGCGGGAGCGCTGGCGGTGGCCGGCGGTGCGGTGCTCGCATCCGCGCTGCCCGCCGGGGCCGTGACGCTGCCCCGGTCCTGGGGGGCGCAGGCGACCGGTATCGTCTCGCTGCCCCAGGTCGCCCTGTCCACGCCGGGCAATACCCCGGTGACGGCCTTCAACGTCAGCGCCGGTGGCCTGTTCAGCGCCTCGTTCATCCTGGACCGGTCCGGCCCGGACACGGCCTACTCCACGGTGGCGAGCCCGGCCGTGTCGGTCTCGTCCGCACTGGCCACGATCAGCGCCACCACCGCGCTCAGCGCCTGCACCACGGGCCTGGGCGGCCGCACCACCCTGAGCGGCGGCTCCATCGTGCAGAGCGGGCGGGCCACCATCCATCTGCCGGTGTCCCCGGGGATCAACACGCAGATCAAGATCCCGGGTGGTGTCACCATCACGCTGAACAAGCAGAACTACTTCGGCGGCATCCGCCAGGTCACCGCCATCTACGTGGCCTACTCCGGGCAGAACGTGTCGATCGGGGTCACCCGCTGCTAACCCGGCAGCGGTAGCAGGGACTCGCCGGGGCGCCGGCCCGCCTGGGCCGGCGCCCGCCGCGGCTGCTAACCCAGCCGCACCCGAGTCGGCGTGGCCGGGGGTAATCAGCCGCCACTCTGTGTGCCGTTCGGCTAGTGTTCGGTTACCAATCGTGAACGCCACGCCGGTGCCGTGCAGAGGGACGAGCCGATGAACCGGATGCTCAGCGGTGCCGCCCGGGCCGCCGGCTCGCTGGCCAGTGTGGCCGCCGCCGCGGTGCTGGCCGCGGCCCCGGCGTCCGCGGCCTCCGCGCCGCCGGTGAACGAGTCCTACGCGCTCCAGGCGACCGGGCCCGTCAGCGTGCAGCAGGCCGGGGACGCGACCTATGCCGGCGGCTCTCCGGTGGTCCTGCCGAACGTGGATGCCGCGGGCCTGCTGCGCACCGGCGCCGTCACCGACCGGGCCGGCTACGCGAGCGCGTCGTCCCAGGTGCCCGGCGTGGTGCTGGCCCTGCCCGGGCACGCCACGCTGCGGGCCCGGGCCGTGTCGTCGTCGTGCCGGTTCGGCGGGAAGTCCCCGGCCGTGGCGGGGACCGCCCGGGTCACCGGCGGGGTGGTCACGGATGGGCGGCGGATCATCGCGCTGCCGGGCACGGCCGCGCCGAACACCCGGGTCGTCATCCCCGGCTCCGCGGTGATCATGATCAACCGGCAGTTCACCGGGGCGGGCGGGACGCTGACCGTGGCCGCGCTGCGGATCAGGATGCTGCGTGGTCACCAGAAGCTGCTCCTGGCCACCTCGGTCTGCGTGGCCGCCAACCTGGCTCCCGCCCCGGCGGCCAGCGGCCGGGTGATCCGGCTGGCCGTGGGCGCCCTGGGCCTGCTGCTGCTCGGCGGCATCGCCTACGCCCTCAGCAAGCGCCGCAGGCTGGCCGCCGCCTGACCCCCGCCGTCCCCCGGGGCTCACCCTGGCGCTGCCCGCGTGACCCCGCACCCGGCGCTGCCCGCAGGGCCCGCGGCCTCGCACCCGGCCGCCCCGCGGAGGCATCGCTGATCAAGGCCGGTGTCCTCGCGCCGGCAAAGCCCCGAATAGCTGGGATGTGCCCTGGTCTGATCAGGTGCGGCGTGCCGATGTGATTCCGCCGGCCCGGCAGCCTGTTGCGGTACTTCCCTGCTGTACGTATCCGCCTGGCGCGAGGAGTAGCAGGTTCTGAGAAGTTGCCGCATACTCGGAAGCAGGGAGGAGGGCTGGCATGAGTATCGCCGTCGAGGAGAGGCGTATACGCAGCCTGTTCGACCGGGTCGAGGCTGTCGAGGACGTTGCCCGTACTCTGCCCGAAGGCGATGAGCGCCGGGCGAAGCTCTTGGCGGTGTCCAACGCCACGCTCGAGGACGAGGGGACCATCCGTCCCGTCATCGCAGCCAGGCTGCTGGGCCTCAGTGAGAAGACCGTGCGGGCATGGGCTGCGCAGGGCGTGCTGACCGTGGCGCAGCGTGTCCCCCGGCTGTTGCTTGACATGCAGAGTGTCCACGCCGTCAGCCATATCGTTCGCGACCTGCGAGATGCTGGCAAGGACCGGGATCTGCTCGATGAGGTGTGGCGCCGCCTCAGCGACGAGGCATTGCTGGAGCGCCCGGGGCTGAAGGAGAGCATCGAGCAGATGCGCAGAGGCGAAGGGCGCGTGATTCGCCCGCTCGGCAAGAATGACACTACAGACCGCTAGAGTGCCGTGGCGTGCCCACCGAAGTCCTCGCAACCCCACGCGCGGAGCAGCAAATCAGCAGGCTGAGGCGAAAGCAATCCAAGACGTTCGAGAACTTCCTGAACGACCTCGCCGCCACAGGCTGCCGGGCGCTGGCCTACCGGCTCAGCGGCCAGGCCCCGCTGGACCACATGTGCGTCAAGCATCTGAGCGGTTCCTTACGGGTGGTCGTGGCATTCGAGGCTTCCCAGCGAGCATGGGTTCTCTTAGTCGGACCGCATAATGACCATGACCCCATCCTGAACGTTTACGCCGAGCTCTACCGCCTGATCGGCGCCGAACCGAGCCCAGACGCGGGACGAAGCAAACCGCCCTGCTGCGACCCGGCCGAAGAACGGCCAGCAGTCCTCGGCAACACGCTCACCGAAATCCTCGATCGCGCAGCGAAACTCCGCAGGGCGAGCCGAGCCAGATAACCCGGGGGACCACCTAGACCGCATGGCTGACGCCCGTCGGGGGTTCTCTGCTACCGGGGGCCGCTTACCTGGGCTCGTCCGGGGCTTCTCCGCCGCGGGACCGCCGCAACTGTGGCCCATTCGGGGGTCTCCGCCCAGGGTGCCGCAGCTGCACCTTTCTCCTATCCACCATCAGCGTCGCCTGGGCCAAGCGCGTGAATGAAGCCCATGACACAGAACTGCACGGCTGTCCCAGCCATGAGTCCTATGAGCGCCCGACCCCGGTCCGGGCCCCGGCCCTGGGCCGCCCGGGTCTGAGGCGGGTGAATGCGGCGATGGTGTGGTGACAACTGACTGGGACTTCAGTTTATGTGCTTGCCTTCGGGGACGGGCCGCCGGTCCCAGCCGTATCCGGTGCCCGTGCCGGCCGCCCTGCCCCGCCCGCTGCCCGCCATGATCAGGGGCTGGGTGCAGGCGCACGCCCGCGAGGACCTGCTCACCAGCCTGACCACCCCTGGAGAACGCCCTCCCCGCGGACCGGTGATTTGCCGCACACCGTCCGCCTCGCCGCCGCCCGCACACCGTCGGCGCCCTCGCCGCTGCCCCGCAAACCGCCGACATAGCACCCGAGATGGCCGCCCGCTGTCTGTTTTACGGCGATTCTTGCGCGCCGGATGAGAGCTATGTCGGTGTTTGCCGGCGCAAAGGGACGGCCCGCGCTGCGGCCGGAGCGGCTGGGCAACCTGGCCAAGGAGCATCGCGGGGCCGCGCCTGCGGCGTGGCCTGGCAGGCCGACGCGGCCCGGGTGCGCCAGGGATGAGCAGGAGCGGCGCATTCATTGAGTGATATGACGAACACGGAGCGTGTCGGATCACTAGCATGATCCGCGTCGCCGCCGTCAGCAGGGGGTGCTGCGGCGGGCTATGGCGGGGGTTATTCATGACGACCGTGGTTGTTGCCGGGCTGGGGTATGTCGGGCTGCCGCTGGCCATGCGGGTGGCGGCCGCCGGGTACCGGGTCACCGGCTACGATACCGATGAGGCCCGGGTGAAGCTGCTCGCGGCCGGCGAGTCGTACATCGAGGACGTGCCGGACTCCGAACTGCGGCAGGCCCTGGAGAGCGGCGCTTTCGTGCCGTCCGCCGACGAGCAGGCCTGTGCCGGGTTCGACGTGGCCGTGGTGGCGGCGCCGACTCCGCTGCGCGACGGGCTGCCGGACCTCAGCTACCTGGAGGACGCCTCGCGCACCCTGGCCAGGTACCTGACCCGGGGGTCTGCCGTGGTCATCGAGTCGACGTCCTACCCCGGCACCACCCAGGAGAGGGTGCTGCCGATCCTGGAGGACGGCTCGGGCCTGACGGCCGGCCCGGATTTCCACCTCGGCTTCAGTCCGGAGCGGATCGACCCCGGCAACGCCACCTGGACGCTGGCCAGCACGCCCAAGATCGTGTCCGGGATAACCCCGGAGTCCCTCCGGGCGGTCAAGGCCTTCTACGACTCGGTCGTGGCGCAGACGGTCGCGGTCTCCTCCCCGCGGGAAGCGGAACTGGCCAAGCTGATCGAGAACACGTTCCGGCACATCAACATCGCGCTGGTGAACGAGCTGGCGATGTACGCGCACGACATGGGCATCGACGTCTGGGAGGCGATCGAGGCGGCCTCGTCCAAGCCGTTCGGGTTCATGCCGTTCACCCCCGGGCCGGGAGTCGGCGGCCACTGCCTGCCGATCGACCCGTCCTACCTGTCCTGGCGGGTCCAGCGCGCCCTCGGCAAGAGCTTCCGCTTCGTCGAGCTCGCGGACGACATCAACAACCACATGCCCGACTATGTGGCGCACCGGCTCATGCTGGCGTTCAATGCCCGGGGCCGGGCGGTCCGCGGCGCCCGGGTCATGCTCCTCGGGCTGGCCTACAAGAAGAACACCGGCGATGCGCGGGAATCACCGGCCGTCCGGGTCGCCCAGCTGCTGCTGGGCATGGGCGCGGAGGTGCGCGCCGCGGACCCGCACGTGGCCGAGGCCACCGCGGTGGACGGGATGGTGCCGCGGGTGGAGCTGGCGGCGGGGGAGCTGGCCAAGGCGGACGCCGTCGTCCTGCTGACCGACCATGACGCGTTCGACTACGCGCTGGTCGGCCAGCACGCGCGGTTCGTTTTCGACTGCCGTCACCGCATGGCCGGGCCGAACGTCGAAACGCTCTGAGCCGGTGCGCGCCGTCTGCGTCGCCGGGGCCCGGCCGAACTACATGAAGGTCAAGCCGGTCATGGATGCCCTCGGGCGGGCCGGCGCCGAGGTCGTGCTGGTGCACACCGGGCAGCACTACGACGCGGCGATGAGCGACGTGTTCTTCGCCGATCTGCGGATCCGGCGCCCGGACCATTTCCTGCAGGCCGGCCCGGGCAGCCACGCCGTGCAGACCGGCCGCGTGATGGCCGCCTTCGAGCCGCTGGTGGCCCGGCTGCATCCCGACGTGGTCGTCGTGGTCGGGGACGTGAACTCGACGCTGGGCTGCGCCCTGGTCGCCGCGAAGTCCGGCGCCCTGCTGGCTCATGTGGAAGCCGGGCTGCGCAGCCGTGACTGGGACATGCCCGAAGAGGTCAACCGGGTGGTCACCGACCGGCTCAGTGACTACCTGTTCGCGCCGTCCGCCGACGCGGTGGCGAACCTGCGCCGTGAGGGGTACCGGGCGGACCAGATTCACCTGGCCGGCAACGTGATGGCCGACACCCTGCTCGCCAACCTGGACCGCGCGCTCGCCTCGGACGTCCTGGCCCGGCTGGGCCTGGCCCGCCGCCAGTACGCGCTGGTGACCCTGCACCGCCCGGCCAACGTGGACGATCCCGCCGCGCTGGCGGCCCTGCTGGCCGCGCTGGGCGACCTGTCCCGCGCCTGCCCGGTCGTGCTGCCCGCCCACCCCCGGGCCGTGGCGAGGCTGCGCGGCTCGGGTGTCCCGGACGGGGTACGGATCATCCCGCCCGCCGGCTACCTCGACTTCGTCGCCTTGCAGGCCTGCGCCGCCCTGGTGCTGACCGATTCCGGCGGGGTGCAGGAGGAGACGACCGTGCTGGGGGTCCCGTGCCTGACCCTGCGGGACAACACCGAGCGGCCGGTGACCCTCACCGAGGGCACCAACCAGCTGGTCGGGCGGGACCGCGAGCGCATCGTGAAGACCGCGCTGAGCGTCCTTGAGTCCCCGCCGCCCCGGCGCTGCCCGGCGCTGTGGGACGGCCGGGCCGGCCAGCGGATCGCCGCGGTGCTGCTGGCCGGGGGCGGCCCGGCCGGTCACCGCCGCCCGACCGAGCTGGGCAGCTCATAGCGGCGGTCGCTACCGCGCTGGTGCCGGGCCTGGTACCGGGCCCGGCACCGGGGTGGCGGTCAGGCGAGCCGGTCATGCGAGGCAGCGGAGCGCGTCGCGGAGGGCAGGGTCGAGCGGGTAGCCGTCCGGTAGCCGGCCGACGGTCGCCTCGACGAAGTCCTCCGCGGTCAGCTCGACGCTCAGGTCGCCGAGCTGCACAGTCATGGTGTAGCGGCCGGGGAAGACCTTGGCCGGGGAGTTCTGCTCGTCCAGCGCGTACTGGCCGAAGCTGACCCGCCACGCGGTCCGGCCCGGCTCCTCGCCCGGCGCCACGGGGGCGCCGATGTCATCGGCGTGGGTGGCGCACTCGGAGCTGTAGTGCATGGCCTGCAGCCCGGCCGGGTAGGGGCCGGCCGCGGTCACCAGCGGCGCGTCCCGGCCCAGCGTGGCCATCCGGTGCCGGGTCTCCGCATTGGCCTCGCGCCATTCAGCCAGCACCTCGGCCGCGGGCAGGCCGCGGCGCTGCCGGACGCACCACTGGCTGAACTCGCTGAAGCCCCCGGTGATCCCGGCCGCCCGGACCATCGCGCGGAACCCGTCCAGGTCGTCGTTGAGGCAGGCATGGTCGTACAGTTCCTCGCCCGCCAGGTGGGCGAGCACGTCCTGGACCGACCAGCCCGCGCACCGCGACGGCCGGGCCCAGCCCGCCGCGTCCAGGCCGGCGAAGAAATGGTCGAGCCGGGCAGCTTCCACATCGAATATGCCGAACGGGTTCAGCCCGGCCAATGCCGCTGCGTCCATGCCATGCCTTCCGGGGGATATGCGGCCGAGTGGCCGAGGCAAGTCAATCACTGCCGGACAGCGGCGCGGTGGACCGGCAGCAATGGGCGCGGCGTTGCATAACGGCCATTCCGTGCCAGTCACCCGCCCCGCGGTCCCGGGCCCCGGGCGTGCTCACCCGCTTCGCGGGCGCTCTGTGCCCCAGGCCAGCTGGTCAGGCCTTCTGGCCAACCCCGACCAGGACCCAGAACTCGCTGGGGTCCTCGGGCACGTCGGACGGCGAGTCGGGCCGCCATTGCGGGATGTAGACCAGGCCGGGATCGGTGAGCTCGAAGCCGTCGAAGAAGCGCAGGATCTCCGCGTGCGAGCGCATGTGCACGCCGCCGCCGACGCTGCGGTTGTACATCTTCTCGGTGGCCAGTGCCTTCTCCGGCCGGCTCTCGTTGTTGATGTGGCTCAGCGCGATGAAGCTGCCCGGTGCGAGGGCGTCGCGCAGCGTCGCCACGACCGACCAGGGATCCTCGGCATCGTCGACGAAATGCAGCACCATGGCCAGCAGCAGCCCAGTCGGCTGGCTGAAGTCGATCAGCCGCCGGGTCGCCGGGTCCGCGAGAATCTTCTCCGGCTCGCGCAGGTCGGCGTCGATCACCTCGGCATCCTCGTTGCCCGCGAGGATGGCCTTGCTGTGCGCGATGGCGACCGGGTCAACGTCGGCATAGACCACCCGGGAGCCCGGGGCGGCCTGCTGGGCGACCTCGTGCACGTTGGCCTGCGTCGGGATCCCAGAGCCGATGTCGAGGAACTGGCGGATGCCGGCCGCCGACATGTGCCGGACCGCCCGGCCGATGAACGCGCGGTTGGCCCGGGCGCCCGCCCGGATGGCGGGCTCGACGGCGGCCATGGCCCGGGCCAGGTCCTGGTCGGCCAGGAAGTTGTGGCTGCCGCCGAGCCAGTAGTCGTAGACCCGGGCGATGTTGGCCCGCTTGGTGTCCACTCCCGGTGGTACCCAGTCCGGCTCGCCCGCCAAGGCCTCTTGCTCCCCTCACCCGTGCCGGTGTTCCCGGCTGGAAGATTCCCTGATCACGGTCTGGCCGCGCTCGGTGCTTTTTACGCCTGTTAATGCTATAGATTTCGCATCGCACGATATCGCACAGTGTGGGCAATAGGCGCCCGGCCCGCACCGCCGCGGGACCGAATGGCCCGCGGTCAATGCCCGGACGGGCAGGCATGCGGAGCCGCCGGACCGGCCTGCGTGGCCGGCGGCCTGGCTTGCGCGGCCGGCGAACTGGCCGGCAAGGTTGGTGCAGGTGGCGGAGGAATCCGGTGACGGCCGGTGATGGCCGGCCCGTGCTGCCCCGGCGGCGCGGGCCGGATCTGGCTGGCCTGGCCGCCTTCACCCTGGACCCCGCTGGCCTGGTGGACTCCTGGCCGGTGACCGCCGAGCGGCTGTTCGGGCACCCGGCCCGGGCGGTGACCGGGCGGGACATCTGCGACGTCCTGCTGACCGGGCCGGGACAGCGCGAGATGGCCCGCGAGGCGCTCGCCCAGGTCGCGCGAGGGCGGGTCTGGACCGCCACCCTGGCCATGGCGTTCGCCGGCGGCAGCGGGCCGGTCGCCATCCGGTGCGAGCCGCTGGCCGGGCCGGGTTCCCGGGTGCTGGTCATCGCGCAGCACGCCTCGATGGTCATCGGCCCGGGCTGGCTGCGGCACGCGGCCGACCGGATCGGCACCACGCTCGATCTTCCCAGGACGGCCCGCGAGGTCGTGGGCGTCGCCGTTCCCGCCTTCGCCGACGCGGCCTCCATCTTCGTGGCCGAGCGGCTGCTCGCCGCGGATGAGCCGGCCCGGCGCCAGGCCGGCCCGGCCGCCGTGGTGCGGCGGCTCGCCGCCCGCCTGGTTGGCCAGCCGGCGGCGGTCACGGACGACCTGCTGCGCCCCGGTGAGGTCCTCGTTTTCGGCGGGGACTCGCCCAGTTTCCGCGCCATGAGCACCAATGGCCCGGTCCTGTTCGACCGCCTCGATCCCGAGACCGCCGACCGGATCGCCCAGCGTGCCGGGGACCAGGCATTCACCTCCCGCTACGCGTCCTTCCTGGCCGTTCCCCTGTCCGCCCGGGGAATGGTGCTGGGGTGCATGACGTTCGGGCGGGCGGCCAGCAGCCCGCCGTTCGGGCCCGCGGACATCGCCGCCGCCGACGAGCTGGTTTCCCGGGCCGCGGTGTGCATCGACAACGCGCGGCTGTATGACCGGGAACGGCGGTCCGCGGTCGCGCTGCAGCAGGGCCTGCTGGCCGGCGAGCCGCAGGTCCCGGCGGGCATGGAGGTGGCGCACCGGTTCGTCCCGGTCGGCGCCAGCATGGTGGGCGGGGACTGGCACGACATCGTCCCGCTCCCGGGCGGGCGGGCCGCGCTGATCGTGGGCGATGCGATGGGGCATGGCCCGGAAGCCGCCGCGGTCATGGTCCAGCTGCGCACGGCCGCGCACACCATGGCCGACCTGGATCTGCCGCCCGGTGAGGCGCTGGGCAAGCTCGACCGGATGGCGGCCAGCCTGCCCGACGCCTCGTTCGCCACCTGCGTCGCCGCGGTGATCGACACCGGGAATGGCTCGTGCCTGATCGCGGCGGCCGGTCACCCGCCTCCGGTGGTGGCCCAGGCCGACGGCGTGACGCAGGTGCTCGAGCTGCCCGCCGGGCTTCCCCTCGGCCTCGGCGACGGGTCATTCGAGCAGACCCGGGTCAGGCTGCCGCCGGGCGCTACGCTCGCCCTGTACACCGACGGCCTGGTGGAGAGCCGCACCCGGCCGCTGGAAGAAGGCATCACCGCGCTGCGCGGAGCGCTCAGCGCGGCACTGGCCCGGCCGGGGCAGACGCTGGACGGGTGTTGTGCGGCGGTCACGTCGGAGCTGCGCCAGCAGGGCGAGGATGACGTCACCCTGGTCCTCGCGCGCATCCTCCAGTAGCCGACTGGATGCCCGGGGCCGGCCGAGCCGGGCGGTGCTGGCGGGTCAGCCGCCGTGGCGGGCTGCCTACCGCGTGTCCTCGTGGCCGGCCTGGCGCTGTCGGCCTGTTTCCATGACAGGCATGTGTAGGTACAATGAAGCTAATGTTGGTACGTCAGCGTCGGAGCGTGGGCGGATGACCGCTGTCTCGGTCCGGGAGTTCTCCTATAACCCCAGCGCCGTGTTCGCCCGCGTGGAGCGAGGCGAAGCCATCGAGGTGACCCGGCACGGCAAGACGATTGCCGTCGTCGTACCAGGTACGGCGTTATGGGTCGCTATGCCCCGCTCATCGCGAAGGGCGTGATCCGGGTGAAACCGACGACAACCAGGGACCTGGACCAGATACCGGGTTATGCCGTACCGGAGGACGTCTCGCCTCTCGACATTCTTCTCGCTGAGCGCGAGGCGGACGATCGATGATCTACCTTGACGCGTCGGCCCTGGTCACGCTCGTTGCCGGCCGTCCCTTCGCCCGCGAGCTCCGCGAGTTCCTGGCCCAGGGACCCGAGATGCCCATGGGAACCAGCACGATCGGCTTCGTTGAGACGGTACGCACCCTCGACCGGGTCGGCAGCTACCCGACCGCGATGCAGGACCTGCTGGCCAGTTTCACGGAGATTCTGGTGACTGACGAGATCCGGGACGCGGCAGCAACCCTGCCCGGTGGCGTCCGGACGCTCGATGCCGTCCACATCGCCAGTGCTCAGGCGATCGGCGACGCACTTGCCTTCCTGGTCAGCTACGACAAGCGCATGCTGGACATCGCGCACTCTGTTGGCGTCCCCATCGCCGCACCAGGAATGGGTGGGTAGCGAGTCCTCCGGCGCGATGGCGGCCCGGTCCGCGCCGAGGGCGGTGGCGAGCCTGGCCAGCGTGCGGTTCCGGCATGGCGCGTTGGGTGCCCGTTCCAGGCGGGCCACGGTGGCCGGACTGATCCCGGCCTGGCGGGCCAGCTCCGCCTGCGAGAGACCGTGGCTGCGGCGCAGTTCGCGCAGCCGGGTGCCATCGAGCACCGTCGTCCAGCGCGTGCTCATGAGGCGGGCAACTCGAACCACACCGTTCTGCCGTTCTGCCGTGCGGGGCGGTGAGCTGGCCCCATTGGCAGGCCAGGGCGTCGACGAGGGCGAGCCCGCGGCCGGATGAGGTCAGGGCGGCTGGCGAGGCAGGTGCAGGGATGGACGGAGAACCGGCGTCGGCGACGCGATGCGGACGGTGAGGGGCACTGCCAGATGATGACCTCGAACGTTCCGCCCTGGCCGCTGGCGGTATGCCAGACCGCGTTAGTGGCCAGCTCGCTGGTGAGCAGGGCAGCGTCGGCGGCGGGACCGTCCGGGGCCAGGCTGCGCTGGACGAACCGGCGCGCGTGCGCCACCTGGGCCGGGTGGCCGGGGAAGACACGCCGCCGGGCGCGGAGGGCCGCCCCGGCGCTGGTGACAGCGGTCGTGCTGGCGGCACTGTCCGTACGCTCTAACAGTGCCGCCAGGTCGGGGGCCAGGAAATCGGTGCCGTTGATCGTCATGGCCTGGTCGGGCCTCCTCAGTTCGGCTGGTGCGCTGGAATCGGATGTTCTGGCGTGTTGATCCGCATACAGCCTGTCGCGAGCGGGCTAGGTTTGAATCGGGACCGCGCCGGGCGTCCCCGAGAGTCGGCCCAGGCCAGCGGGGTGTCGGCGCGGGCCGGGAAGATGTCGGGGCGTGTATCAGGAGCACCGCGCTCATCGGCCGGGGCGCCGATCCCAGGCCGAGCCCTCCCCGGTGGCTGGGACGTTCCATGACCGGGACCGTTGTAGGTACAATGAAGCTAATGTTGGTACGTCAACGTCGGAGCGTGGGCGGATGACTGCTGTCTCGGTCCGGGAGTTCTCCTATAACCCCAGCGCCGTGTTCGCCCGCGTGGAGCGAGGCGAAGCCATCGAGGTGACCCGGCACGGCAAGACGATTGCCGTCGTCGTACCAGGTACAGGCGTTATGGGTCGCTATGCCCCGCTCATCGCGAAGGGCGTGATCCGGGTGAAACCGACGACAACCAGGGACCTGGACCAGATACCGGGTTATGCCGTACCGGAGGACGTCTCGCCTCTCGACATTCTTCTCGCTGAACGCGAAGCGGACGATCGATGATCTACCTTGACGCGTCGGCCCTGGTCACGCTCGTTGCCGGCCGTCCCTTCGCCCGCGAGCTCCGCGAGTTCCTGGCCCAGGGACCCGAGATGCCCATGGGAACCAGCACGATCGGCTTCGTTGAGACGGTACGCGCCCTCGACCGGGTCGGCAGCTACCCGACCGCGATGCAGGACCTGCTAGCCAGTTTCACGGAGATTCTGGTGACTGACGAGATCCGGGACGCGGCAGCAACCCTGCCCGGTGGCGTCCGGACCCTCGATGCCGTCCACATCGCCAGTGCTCAGGCGATCGGCGACGCACTCGCCTTCCTGGTCAGCTACGACATGCGCATGCTCGATATCGCCCACTCTGTCGGTATCCCCATCGCCGCACCAGGAATGAGCAGGTAGCCCGGTCTGCGCCGAGGGCGATACCCAGCCGGCCCTGGCCTGGTCGGGGGGAGTCGGCGTCGGCGACGGCGATACGGACGGTGGCCCGGCCCGGGCAGATGATGACCTCGAACGTTCCGCCCTGGCCGCTGGCGGTATGCCAGACCGCGTTAGTGGCCAGCTCGCTGGTGAGCAGGGCAGCGTCGGCGGCGGGACCGTCCGGGGCCAGGCTGCGCTGGACGAACCGGCGCGCGTGCGCCACCTGGGCCGGGTGGCCGGGGAAGACACGCCGCCGGGCGCGGAGGGCCGCCCCGGCGCTGGTGACAGCGGTCGTGCTGGCGGCACTGTCCGTACGCTCTAACAGTGCCGCCAGGTCGGGGGCCAGGAAATCGGTGCCGTTGATCGTCATGGCCTGGTCGGGCCTCCTCGGTTCGGCTGGTGCGCTGGAATCGGATGTTCTGGCGTGTTGATGCGCATACAGCCTGTCGCGAGCGGGCTAGGTTTGAACCAGGACCACGCCGGGCGTCCCCCAGGTCGGGGGTGTGCGACACATTTGTAGGGGTCCCACATCTGTGCTGGTTATGATGGGAGTCTGGTTGTGACAGTCACAACCAGATATGGAGTGCCCATGTCCGAGCCGACGCTGCCGGAGCTGGAGGCCAAGCGGGACCGCTTGTTTGCGCTGCTGGCATCGCTGGGCGACTTCCGGCGCGGGTCGGTGAGCGAGAACTACCGCAAGTGCGGCAAGCCGAACTGCGCGTGCGCGGCCCCGGATCATCCCGGGCACGGGCCGAGGTTCCTGTGGACCCGGTCGGCGGGCGCGGCGCAGACGGCCGGCCGCAGCTCGCGGCGGCGGAGGTGGCGAAGGTGCGCCGGGAGGTGGCCCGGCACGCGGAGTTCACGTCGGCCGTCGAGCAGGTCATCGAGGTGAACGAGAAGATCTGCGAGGCCAGGCCCGTGGCCGGGCACGGACGCGCCCTCCGCGCCGGAGGGCGGAAAAGGGGGCTCTTCGGCGCGCTCGCGGCGGAGAAGCCCGCCGGGATAGGCCGGCTGGCCGCGGAGGCGGCCACGGTCGCTGGGCTGCGGCGATGCCGGCCTGGAGGCGGCGGAGGCGGTGATCCGGGCCGGGATGCTGCCGCAGGCGGCGGCATGCTCGGGCAGCTGCTGGCCGCCGACCCGGGCTACCGCGGCCCCCGGGTCCCGTGCGGGCCGGGGCACGAGGCGGAGTTCGTCTCCTACCGGGACAAGGTCACCGGCACCGTGCTCGGGCCGGTGACCCTGACGCGGGCCTGGTATCACTGCGCGGAATGCAGGCATGGCCTCGCGCCCAGGGACGCCGGGCTCGGCGTCGCCGGCGCGTCGATGTCGCCCGGCCTGGCCGCGATGAACGACCTGGCCGCCGCGGCCGGCCCGTTCGCGGGGCCGCACGCCTGCTGGAGGAGCTGGCCGGGGTCCGGCTCACCGCCAAGCGGGCCGAGCGCGCCGCCGAGGCCAGCGGCGCCACCGTCGCGGCGGCCGGCCGGGAGCGCGCCCGGCTGATCGCCTCCCGGAAGCTGGTCCCGCTGCCGCCGTCGCCGCTGCCGGACAAGCTCTACGCCGTCATCGACGGCACCGGCGTCCCGATGACCGCGCAGGGAAACCGCGGGCCGGGAGGGCAAGGGCGAGGACGGCCGCGCCCGCACCCGCGAGGTCAAGCTCGGCGTCTTCTTCACCCAGGACAAGCTCGACAAGGACGGCTACCCGGTCCGGGACCGGGCCTCCGCCAGCGTCATCGCCACCTTCGAGCCCGCCGCCGCGTTCGGCGGACCTGGTGCGGGCCGAGGGCATCCGCCGCGGCGCGGACCACGTCCGCCAGCTCACCATCCTCGGCGACGGCGCCGCCTGGATCTGCTATCCCGACGTCGGGATAGCAGATCTTATTCCGGTGACGCGATTATCCCGGTGTGCACGTGATCATGCCGTGTGCAATTCGTGAACTTGCCAAGCATGGCGGGATAGTTTCAGCTGTTCCCGGCCCTGTGAGGCGGACCTTCCGTGAGGCGATCCTGAAGATGACCCCTCACGGAAGGTAGGCAGTTATGCACAGTAAGTCGCAAGTGCGGTGGTCCGGGCCGCTGGAGCCGTTCGCGGCCGGGTTCGACGCGGAACTGGCCCGGCTGGGCTATACCCCGGCGGGGACCAGGCGCAAGCTCGAGGCCGTGGCGCACCTGAGCTGCTGGCTCGCCGAACGAGGCATGACCGCGGACGACCTCGGGGACGAGACAATCGCCGAGTTCGCGGCGGCGCGGCGGGCTGCCGGACATGCCAGCCAGCTGACCGGGCGGTCGCTGGCCTGGATGCTCGGCTACCTGCGCGGGCTCGGCGCCGTCCGGCCGGCGGCGGCTCCCGGGCCGGCGGCGGGCGCGGGGCATTTGCTTGAGCGGTTCGGGGCGTTCCTGGCGGACGAGCGGGGCCTGGCGGCCAAGACGCGCTGCGCTCACCTGGACTCGGCGCGCCGGTTCCTGGCGGCAGCCGGGCGGGCCGGCGAGACCGGCCCGCCGGTGAGCGCCCTCACGGCCTCGGACGTCACTGCCTTCCTGGCCGGCATGGCCCGCGTCCAGGCCCCGGGCACCACGCAGAACACCGCGAGCATGCTGCGGACGTTCCTGACCTGGCTGTATGCCGAAGGGGTGATCGCGTCCCCGCTTGCCGGGATGGTGCCGGGAGCGTACCGCAGGAGGCGGATCCGGATGCCCGCGCTCGTGACCGGAGCGGAAGCCGCCGCGCTGCTGGCCGCCTGTGACCGCACCGCCGCCCAGGGGCTGCGCGATTACGCGATCGTGCTGACCCTGACGCGGATGGGCCTGCGGGCCCGCGAGATCGCCGCGCTGACGCTCGAGGACGTGGACTGGCGCTCGGGGATCGTGGTGATCAGCGGGAAAGGCGGGCGGCGCGACCAGCTTCCCCTTCCCCGCGACGTCGCCGAGGCGATCATCGCCTACCTGCGGGACGGGCGGGCAGCCGCCGCGCTTGACCGAAGGCTGTTCGTCCGCAGCGTCGCACCGCACCGCGGCCTGACCGGTTACGGCGTCGGGCACGCGGTGGCCAGGGCCGCCCGCCGATGCCGGGCTGGACCGGGTGCGGCCCCATCAGCTCCGCTATTTCGCCGCGACGGCGATGCAGGCAGCCGGCGCGCCCCTGGCGGAGATCGGCCAGGTCCTGCGGCATGAAGACGAGCGCACCACGTCGCTGTATGCCAAGGTCGACGTCGCCGCCCTGCGGCCGCTGGCCCCTCCCTGGCCCGCCGCGCCGTCCGCGCCCCGGCTTCCGGCCGGTGCGCCGTGAACCCGCCGGCCCGTCCGCTCGCCGGGCACCTCGACGACTACCTGACCCTGCGCCGCGCGCTTGGCTGCAAGCTCATCAGGGCCGAGCGGTACCTGCGGCAGTTCCTGGACTACCTCGGCGAGCGGCAGCAGGGCACGCTCACCGTCGAGGCGGCAGCGGACTGGGTGCGCCGGTCCCGGCACGGGTCAGCGGCTCCCGGGCTGGGCATGGAAGCGATCCGCGGCTTCGCCGCCTTCCTGCACGCCCACGACCCGGCCCACGAGATCCCGCCCCCGGGCTTGTTCCCCCGCCTGCGGCTGCGGGCGGTGCCCTACCTTTACTCGCCCGCCGACATCGCCGCGCTGCAGGCCGCAGCCGGGCGGCTGCGCGGCCCGCTGCGCGCCGAGACCTATACCGTCCTCATCGCGCTGCTGGCGGTGACCGGGCTGAGGATCAGCGAGGCGCTCGCGCTCGACGACGGCGACATCGACACCGGGGAAGGCATGCTGATCGTCCGCCAGGACAAGGCGCAGAGCTTCCGCCTGGTCCCGCTCCACCCGACAGCCCTCGCCGCGCTCGCCGGCTACCGGCACCGCCGCGACCAGGCGTTCCCCGGACGGACCGCACCCGCGGTACTGGCCTCCCGCACCGGGGACCGCCTCACCTGCAACGCCGTCCACAAGGCCTTCACCCGCCTGGCCGCCGCGGCCGGTCTCGGGCCCAGGACCGGGCGGTGCCGCCCTACCATCCACGGGCTCAGGCATTAGGCGGACGGCGGGATTATGTGCCCTGCCGGGGTGGTTCTGCTGGTGGGGGCCGTGCCGGTGGTGTTTTCGGCGCATAATCCCGGCGGTCGGGGTCACCGTGCCAACGATTC
>CAWHJW010000019.1:0-527997 GCA_963829725.1 uncultured Actinomycetes bacterium
CGCCTAATGCAGCTGGCGAGCCACCTCCGCCCTCTACGGGCGGGATGTCCGGGCGCGGCCAGCTCGGTACCACGTACGATGCGCTGCGTCAGAAGTGAGTCGTCGCTGACAATGGCGGGCTTGCCGTGCCATGGACGGTGCGTGCTCCAGAAGCGCCTACTTCCAGGACCAGTAACCAATGTTGTTAATCCACATCCACTGTGAATACTTACCAACGTACGAGAGGTACTTGAAGTACCGCCCGGGTCCCGCGTGCGTGTACACGTACGCCAGGTGGATCTTCACGACTGCCCTCTGGCAAGGCCCCGCCGCACCTGCGCACGCGAGCAGGTGGCCCCAGCCCCAGGCACCACTGGCCCTCCAGCTTGACCAGCGAATCCTGTTGACCTCGTACAGCGCGCCGAACGCGATGTACGGGGCCGGACCTTCCACTGGCCGTTATGCCAGCCACCTCCCATGCCTCCTGTCTGAACCCTGGGTGACGACCGGCTAGATGTCACAGCATATGTGCGACCGGAACGGCCGATGCCACTGTGGTCAGGCCGAGCCCGCAGACCAACCCAGCTGCCCCGATGGCTGCGGCGATTGCCTGGATCTTCAGTGTCTCCCCCTCTGATCGCGGTGGCGGCGATGATGCCCCGGCTGATGTCCACCGAGAACTTGCCCAGCCATGACTTTGGCTGTGTGTAGATCTTCACATCCCCCCATTTCCCGCCCGGTATGGCGGAGGTTCACGGACTCGGATCCCGAGGGTGGGGGTACTTGATCGTCATCCTCGTAACGTGCTCAGCCAGTCTGCGTGACGTCGGCGGAAGTAATGACGCCGTTCTCGACGGTGTAGGTGCCCGAGTAGGTTGTCTGGCCGCCATCAGACTGCGTTGCGGTGATGTCCGCCTGCACGGTGTCGGAATTCCAATATGACTGAGTGTCCAGTGTGACGCTGGTAGTCGTGGCGTACCCGGCAACCCAGGTGTTGTAGTCCGCACCTCCGGCGAGGTTCATGCCGCCCAGCGTCCATGCGTCGGCGTAATCGCCGTTCGTGAGGTCCTGGAAATACTGGTCCACCACGGCCTCAGCGTTGGCGAACGACTGCGGCACAACAGCCGGTGCAGGCTGCTGGACAACCACAGGTGCCGGTGCGGGCTTGTTCGCTGCGGCCTTGGCTGCCTTCTTTGCTTCCTTGGCTGCCTTCTCGGCGCTGGCTGCCTTGGCGTTAGCGGCGGCGATGGCCTTCGCGTTGGCAGATGCGGATGCTCTGGCGACGGCCCGGTTGTGGCTGGCGGTGGCGGCTGCCCGTTGGACAGCGCGGTTATGGTCGTTGGCGTGGTTCACCACGGCGAGGCTGACTCCCGCGCAGAGCGCCAGCAACACGACCGCGCCGACTATCGCGGCCACTACCTTGTTGATCCTCATTTTATCCCCCTGAAATCCCTCGCGGGGTGGAGCGCGTCACATCGCGCGGGGGTGAACGAGGCAGCTAACATCTATTACTACCGGCTACTGAAGGCCACCTGCACTTATGATTCCCCTCAAACATACGCATCGCGCACCCGCGTGTAGCTAGGGCCACACGTCCCGATCGAGGGACAATAGAATCATTCCTTAGGCCACATTAGGGGATATTCGCGACATTCATTGGCGAATACTGATCTGATTACTCAGATGACGCGCGTTGCTCGCGTCACGCGAGCCACGACGGCTAATAGCCGCATGTTGCACATAAGCGGACATTATCCGAGCATCCGCTGGCCGGGAGCTGGCCAAGGAAGCGAACCGGGCATAGCGTGATGACATCCGAGATACTTGACTGCTTCGGAACTCACCCAGCTCCAGCCGCCGACTGCTTACCCGCTGCACCCACAATGTCCAGCCCATGCACCATCAATACGGCTGCACGGCACGGGGGCACCGTGAACTTCAGAAATATCGCAGGGGGAATCGGGATAGCTGTAGCCATCGTGGTCTTGTTCACGGCAGGTCTGCTGACGGGCCACTCGGTAAACCCGGCCATCCATAACCACACGCACACGGTGACGGGTGCATCTTTCTGACATGTGTGACATTAGGCCGATACCTAATTAACCGCCTGAAATTTGGCGTGTCTGCATTTGGCGGACTTATCGGGTGTTACCTGAAGTGATCTGCGCTGGTCAGCAATGGTGGTGGCGGTCTTCCGGGGGCGGGGTCCGGGACGGCCCGATGCTGCTGGGTCCGCTGGTTCCCGGGCCGTTTCCGGGATGATGGGCGGAAACGGGTTCCCGGAAGGCGCAGGAGGCACGGCGGTGGCGGTGAGGTTCTCGGTGACGGTGAGGCAGGTCCTGGAGGACGGGAGCGAGGTCCCGGCGGAGGAGGAGCTGGCGGCGGCGCTGGCCGGGACCGCGGAGCAGTTCGCGGGGCTGCTGTCCTGGGCCGGGGAGGAAGCCCGGTTCTGCGATCTCGGGGAGCGGGAGGAGGTGATCGGGCAGGAGGGGCGTGAGCTGCAGCGGCGGCTCCTGGAGGCCACGTTCGCGATCGACAGCGCACGCGAGGAACGGGCCGGCAGGTCACCAGCGCTGCGGGGATCCCGCACGGCAGCGTCGAGGCGGGCCACGGCCGTGGCGTGACGAGCGTGTTCGGGCCGGTCCGGGTGATGCGGATGGCCTACCGCAACCGCCGCGAGCCGAACCTGTATCCCGCCGATGCCCGGTGGATCCTCCCGGAGGACCCGTATTCCCTGGGGATGCGGGCCCTGGTGGCGTATCACCTGGCCGCCGGCGGGTTCGGGCAGGCCCAGGAGGTCATCGAGGCCCGCACCGGGGTCACGGTCGGCCGCGCCCAGCTCACCGGGCTGGCGGAAGACCTGGCCGCCTGGACCGGCGACTTCTACGAGCAGCGCGCCCGCGACGCGGACGACGATCTCCCGGATACCGACGTGATCATGATGCAGGCCGACGGCAAGGGCATCGCCCTGCGCCCGGAGCACCGCAAGAAGAACGCGGGCGGGGAGGATGGCACGCATCCCGGGATCAAGAAGATGGCCGAGATCGTCGCCGTCGCCGACTTCACCCCCGCCGTCCGCGAGCCGGAGGACATCGCCGCCCCCCAGGCCCGCCGGAAGGCGCACCCCGGCGCGGAGGCCCGGGACAAGTGGGTATCCGCCTCCATCACCGAGTCCATCGAGGACATGATCGCCGCGGCCTATGACGAGGCCGACCGCCGCGACCCCGGACGCGCCCGCCAGCGGGTCTTCCTCGTCGACGGGAACAAGCAGCAGATCACCGCTATCGAGGCCCAGGCGGGGGAACGCGGCCTCAAGGTGCCGGTCCTGATCGACTACATCCACCTCAGCGGCTACCTCGGCAAGGCCGCCGCCGCCCTCCACCCCGGCGACCCCGTCACCGCGGGCCAGTGGGCCGACGGGCAGCTGCTCCGCGTCCTGCACGGACGCGCGAAAGCCGTCGCCGCCACCCTCGCCTCCGTCGCCGCGAGAACCCGCGCCAACCCCCGCAAGCGCGGCCTCGACCTCACCGACGTCGACAAGGCCGTCACCTACCTGAACAACAACCGCAAGCACATGCGGTACGACAAGGCACTGGCCAACGGCTGGCCCATCGCCACCGGCATGATCGAGGGCGCCTGCAGATTCGTCATCGAGGACAGATTCGGGATTACCGGCGCCAGGTGGTCCCCCGACGGCGCCGAGACCATCCTGAAAATCCGCGCCGTCGTCGTCAACGGCGACCTCGACGACTACATGAACTACTACAAGGAACGCTACCGCGACGAGCGGCACCTCAGCCGCTACGACCCCGCCACCATCGAGAACCTCAACCTCGCCGCGTGACCGAAACACCCCTAAATAAGGCACCTCTCAGAAAGATGCACCCCACGGTGACCAAGGTCGTCACCAGGACCGTCAACCGCACGGTCGTCCGCTACCGGACCAGAACCGTCACCGTCCCGGCTCCGACAGCATCGGCCCAGATTCCTTCGTCGGCCCCATCTTCTGCCCCGGCGGGGGCACAGCCCACGATCCCGGCCGGAGCCACGTCATACGACGGGGGCTGGTACCTCATCACAGGACCGTGTAAATACAGCGCAGCCGCGCACGGCTGCACAGGTTCCTACAGCGCACCATACGGCCGCCCGGTTACAGCGGCGGTGAGCCCAAGGCACCGAATGCATGACCACGTCAAATCAACGGGGGTGGGAAACATGAATATCAGGAAGATCAGTATCAGCGTGATTGCTGCGTGATCATGGCTACGCGCAGGCCCTCAGCTCAGCAACACCGTCGGCCACGACAGCTGGCCTGCATGGGCCCGCCAGCCTCTGTCCGCTGACCAGACCGAGCTGCCGCAAGTCCCGCCCCTTGTAGTAGCTAAAGCCCGGGATCTTCTCCAGCTTGCAGAGTGACCCCTCGCTTGTAAGGTACGTCCACGTTATCGGAAACCATCGCTGGCCTGGGTGTCTGCTTGTCCCCCAGTCGGCCCAACGGGCTGCAATCCGATCTCGTTGTGGTCAGACATAGTGGTCACGATGTGAGGGCCCCGTACGTGGCCCGTGGGGATGACCTACGGAGTGTCAGATGGGACCAAGGCCCGCTTTAGGTTGTCCGCACACAGTGCGATCCTGGGAGCGGGAGGAGACGAACGGTCGTGGCTGACGATAGGTCAAGCAAGGCATACCCTCCACGATGGGTATGGATTTACTTGCTGATTCTCGCGCTGTGCCTCCTTGTGTGGGGCATCCTCTGCGCTCTGCACGGCGGCCCTCCATGGACTCACCTTTGGTAACCGTGTGAAACCCGCATGACAGCCGATCGAGCGCTTTGGGCGCGCACGCACTCGATCGGCCTCGATGGCCGGACTCTTGTGATCGACCTGTGTGCTAAGGACAGCCGGGGCCTGGACAAGGTCGCCCAACGGTACATCCCACACGCCCGCAAGGTGAGGCTACGGCCAGCCACCATTCGCAGGACGATCAGTGATCGGCGGCGAAGTGCGGACATCCGAGCGTGGGCCCGGGTCCACGGCTTCGAGGTCAGCGAGCGTGGCAGTATCCCGGCCGAGCTGGAGCGGCAGTACGCTGCCGCCCACTGAGTCGCGCTGTCTTAGACGGGTGCGGCTCTTCGGGAGTGAAGGCGCGTGAGGGGATATAGCGCGCTGTGGTGTTGTCTGCCCGGTTTGGCCGCGTCGGTGCGTGCTTAGAGGGCTCCTTCTCGTTACGTTCCTGGTTGCTTGACGACCGGGAACGGAAAAGAAGGAGCCCGGTGCAAGAGTACGCGGCGGAGCCTGAGGGCGGGGCGTTCGCGCAGTCCAGGGCGTATTACGGGGAACTGGAGGAGTGGCTGTCCGGTGCGGAGGCCGCGGGGCTGCGGCACGCTGACCTGGAGGAGCAGTTGCAGGAGCGGGGCCGGGAGCTGCTGCGGCGGATGCATCAGGATCACCTGGACCTGCTGGCGGCGCGGGAGGAGCGCCGCGTCGGCGTGACGGGAGCGGACGGGATCGCGCGGACGCGCGCGGAGAAGGGGCATGGCCGGCCGCTGGCGACGGTGTTCGGCCAGGTCAGGGTGTCCCGGATCGCTTACCGGGCGCCCGGCGCCCCGAACGTGCACCCGCTGGACGCGGCGCTGAACCTGCCCGGGGAGAAGCAGTCCCACGGCCTGCGGAAGATGGCCGCGGTGGAATCCGCCCGCGGCTCGTTCGATGACGCAGCCGCCGCGATCACCCGCGCTACCGGGGTGAAGACCGGGAAACGGCAGGTGGAGCAGCTTGCCGCGCGCGCCGCCGCCGACGTGGACGCGTTCTATGCCAGCCGCAGGCCCGGCACGGCTCCGGATGAGCACGTGCTGGTGCTGACCGGCGACGGGAAGGGGATCGTGATGCGGCCGGACGCGCTGCGGCCGGCAACCGCCAAAGCCGCCGCGGCGGGCAGGCAGAAACTGGCGACCCGCCTGTCACCAGGGGAAAAGCACGGCCGCAAGCGGATGGCCGAACTCGCCTGCGTCTACGACGCCGCCCCCGCGCCGCGCGAGCCCGCCGGCATCATCACCCCGCCCGGCCAGGAGGAGAAGGAACGCACCCGGGGACCGCAGGCCGCCGGGAAATGGCTGACGGCCTCGGTCACCGACGACATCCCCGCCGTCATCGCCGCGGCCTTCGGCGAGGCGCAGCGCCGCGATCCCGGCCACCGCCGCCAGTGGATCGCCCTCGTGGACGGCAACCGGCAGCAGATCGACGCGATCACCGCCGAGGCCGCCCGCCGCGGCGTCACCATGCCAGTCGAAGGGATGAGAGCTCGTAGCTCCGGCGAGGAGGGCCGTACACGAACGCAACATCGTTTGTGTGCGGTCCCTCCAGATCGGGGACATGGCCGACAAGGCGACCAGACGGTCCCGCCACCCTGGGGACCACTTGGGGACCACACGGCATGCACCCGACCGGACAACCAGCATGTCGGCACACCAACCACTCCCCGGCCGTGACCGGATTGATCAGCGGCAACGCCCCAGGGATAGACGGATCCGGGCTGGGTGGTAGTTGTCACGCCTGGCCAAGGTGGACAGGTACGCCCGGCCCCGGGCCCGTCGCAGACTGCGCCAAACAGCAGGACCTTCGCCCCGTCACTCCTTACCGATGACCCTCTTGTTGCATGGCGTGCGTCCCGCACGGTGAGGTGATTGGGAAGGTCATCGCCGCCACGCCTCGGCCCGGTGAATTTGCAAACCTCCGCGTGAAGTCTGGCAGGTGCCGCGCACAGGAGGGACACAATGAAGAGGATCTTGGTGGCAGTAGTCGCCATGGCGGCTCCAGGCGGTCTAGCCCCGGGTCTGGCTGCCGCGGCCGCGAGCGCTGCCACCACATCAGCCAGCGCGCCAAAGAATTCTGCCCTGGGTGTGACGCCCGAAGTCGTCCTGATCAATCAGCCCGAAAGCAAGGTGTGCGTCAGGAGCAGGTTCACTGTCGGCGTGTGGTACCAGTCTTTCTCCGGCGGATCACGGGCCTACCGCATCGCCGTGTACAACCCCAAGGGGTGGCTCGTCTTCCGGAAGAGCGGCTACGCAACAACCACCTGGCAATTCTGGCACATCCGTGCGTGGCGGACAGGAAACTTCCGCACCGTCTACCACACGAAGAACACCAGCGGGCAATGGATCAAGTATGTCGCCGTCACCAGGTCCATTAACTGCTAAGGCGAGCCGGTTCACCGGCCCTGTCGCTGATGGGCACCGCGCGGGAACACGGCCAGCCCGCCCGGTCCCGGGAGGCGTTCGGCAAGGACCTGCACAGCATCGTGCCGCGCCTGCGGACCACGCGGCCCCGGGGCAAGAAGGGCGAGCCGCGCCCGCCCCGGCGCTACCGAGGGATTTCGCTGCGGCCAACACAGGGATTAGGTGTGGTCCAAGGACCAGCTTGGACCGGGGCGCATCCTTGAGATCATCACCACGGACCAGCAGCCGGAGGGGTCATCAAACCCACACCGGGCCCTCGGTCCCGGGCTGTATACGGCCAGCTCAGGGCCGCCTGGGTGGCCTAGGGCTGACGGCCCGAGCCGGGCGTGGTCACGGACCAGCTCCCGTCCTCGGTGCCCGGGATGTAGCGCATCCGCTCGGGGGTGTTGACCCCCACCGCGCGCCACTTGTCCACGGCGATCCAGCGGCCAGCCAGGTCATGTGCGTAGCCCAGCGCGTGCTCCCGGGTGTCGAACCACAGTGCGTTGGAGGCCCAGTGAGTCTCGCCCTTGACCAGCACGTCGGCACGGAGCGTGGCATCGCCCTCGTGCTTGAACTCACCCAGGGCGGCATCGAAGTCGGCGCTCATGCTGCGGCCCCCCTTGCACTCACACCCGCCAGGCGGATGTTCACGATCAGCTCCGGGGACTCCAGCCGGACCACCCGGCCGTCCGGGTCCGGGACCGGGCTTAGCGGCGGGGCGTCCGGCATCGGGTTGCGCCTGGCGTCCATCCGGACCCCCTTGGACCGCAGCCAGTCGCCGCGCTGCTGGCCGGTCAGCCCGGCCCACCGGCCTGCGTAGGTCTCGCTGGTATCCACCAGCTGCACCTGCTCGGGGACCACGGGCAGCGCGGCCAGCCGGTCGTACTCGGCCCGCAGCCGGGCCCGCTCCGCGTCCTCGTCATCCCAGGACAGGTCCCGCAGGGACAGCTGCTGCATCTCGTACCGGAGGTCCGCCAGCTGCGCCGCGTAGTCATGGCCCGGGATGACCCGGTACTCCAGCACCGGCCGGTCCAGGCCCGCCATCGCGTGGTCCATCACCGCGTCAAGCACCGAGACGGCGATCATGTTCCGGCAGGGCTTCCGGGCCGGGCCGGTTCCGGTGCACCGGTAGTACGCGCCCCGGTGCGCCTTGGGGCCGACGTAGATCCGGCTCATCGGGCCGCCGCACTTCCCGCACCGCAGGACCCCGGACAGCAGGGCCCGGTTCGCCGTCAGGATCAGCCCGCGCTTCGGCTTCGAGTCGAGTGCCGCGTTGGCCCGGCGGAACACGTCCGCGTCCACGATCGGGTCCACCCTCAGCACGGTCTTGCCAGCGGCGTCCTGGCGGTGGCCCATGTAGGTGGCGTTGCGGATCAGGGTGCCGACCGTGCGCGGGTACCAGCCCTTGAAGCCCTTCGAGTTCCCCTGGACGCCCTCGGCGTCCAGCCACCGCGCGATGGAGTCCAGCGACTTCCCGGCGATCACCCGGGCGAAGATCTCCGGGACGTACTTCTGGCCCTCCGGGGTCGGGACCATCGTCTTGCCGTACTTGGTGCCGGTGACCTCGTAGCCGAACGGGGGCCGTCCGACCAGCGCCTCGTTCTCGCGGATGCGGTCATGGGCGATCCGGACCTGCTCGGCCAGGTGGGCGGACTTCTCGTGGTTGATCAGCCCCGCGATGAACGTCGTGACCTGGCCGCCGAAGTCCAGCTGGCCCAGCGCTGGCTCCTGCACCGACTCGACTGAACCGCCTGCGGCGGTGAACTCGGCCAGCACGTCCAGCAGCGCCTTGCCCTCACGGCGCTCAATCCGGTCGCTGTGCCAGATGACCAGCCGCTTGATCACCCCGGCGCGCATGTCGGCCAGCGCCTCATCCAGTGCGGCCTGCTGCTGGCCGTGGTAGGCGGACTTGCCGTGTACCTGGTAGCGGCGCGCAATGTGGTAGTCCCGGCCTGCGCAGTAACGCTCAATGTCGGGCTCCTGGTTGGCCTCGTCCTGCCCACCAGAACTGACCCTGATCCAAGCCCCAACGTCCATCACGATGACTCCTCAATAGTGCTTCTACCTGGGAGTAGAGCATTGATTGACAGGGGAGTCCTGTCGAGCAGCAGCATGAACGTGCCGAGGCACACCGCCACCAGCGTCCACCACTTGTTCTCGGCGTGGCCGCGATGCTGGCTCTCGTGCAGGCCGGCGCGGGCACTGTCATGCCGCCCGGCGGGCGTGCCCTCATGCCGCCCGGCGTGGCCGTGCGGCCGTGCCTCCTGGCCGGGCGGCCCGGTATCAGCCTCGGTCACGAACGCTCCCCCTGGTCATTGGCGACCTGGTCATTGGCGACCTGGTCATTGGCGACCTGGTCATTGGCGACGGTCATTGCCGACCTGGCCGTGCCGACCTGGGCCGTGATGACTGCTGTCGGTCATGCCACTGCCCGGGAGGCGGCGGCGCTACCACGGTAACCGGGGTGACCTTTCTCGCTCTTGTTCTTCGCGGCGGCGGGCCGGACCGGTTGCCCGCGCCGCTTCCGGGCGGTTGCCGTCATAGAACGTGTTGACGAAGCGGCCCCGCCACCGCGGGACCCGCCTGAACGTGGTCTGGACGAGTCCCGCATGTGCCGGGTCCCCGGCGACCCGGGTGTACCAGCGCTGCAGGGCGCTGTCCCGGCCGCGGCGCAGCCGCGGCCGGGATCAGGCTCCGGCATGTCCCTTCCCCCGGCTGGTCCTAATCCGGTGCTACCCGGCGAGCCGCCGTGCGGAACCTGCGCCGCAGCCGGCCCAGGGGGCGGCGCTGCGGCCACGCGCCCCGGCCGGGCTCACCGCGGCAGGGCTGGTGAATGTCGGTACTACGCAATAGCGTGCTCCTTGGCGGGGGCCGGCCGGGGACGGGGAAGATCTGGCGGCTAAATCGGTTGTACGTTGCTGGGACGGCCCGTGACCGGACCTGCGGCACTGCCGGGAGGAGGTGCGCTCAGTGGAAAAGGCGGTCGTGCTGGCCCTGGCGGCCAGCTTCTGCACGGCCACTTCCTCCGTATGCCAGCGCCTCGGCGCGCGGAGCGCCGGGCCGTCGGGTTTCGACATCTTCCTGCTGTTCCGGCTGGCCCGGCACCCGGTCTGGCTGCTCGGCATAGCCAGCATGATCCTGGGCTTCGTGCTCCAGGTCAGCGCGCTGCGGTTCGGCGGGCTGGCCCTGGTGCAGCCGATCCTGGCCGTGGAGCTGATCTTCGTCTTCGGCTACATGGCCGTCATCGGGTCCCGGCCGGTCAGGCGGCAGGACTGGATGGCGGCCGTGGCCATGTGCGCCGGGCTCGGCCTGTTCCTGTTCATCTCGTCACCCTCGGCGGGCCGGCTGCACGCGCCGGCCGCGCTGTGGTGGCTGGCCGGGCTGGCCTCAGCGGGTGCCGTGGCGGCGGGGCTCGCGGTAGCCTTCGGCCTGGGCAGGCGGCCCGGCGCCGCGCCGGCCCGCCGGGCCGCGGTGCTCGGCGCGGCCACCGGGGTGTCCTGGGGCTTCGTCGCCGCCGTGATCAAGGAGCTCAGCTCGCACCTGGGAGATGGCCTCGGCGCCGTGCTGTCCAACTGGTCGCCGTACGTCCTGGTCGGCGCGGGCGCGACGACCCTGCTGCTGGCCTCGCACGCGCTGGCCGCCGGCCCGCTGGCCGCCTCCCAGCCAGGTTTCACCATCGTCGACCCGCTGTCCGCCAGCCTGCTGGGGCTGTTCCTGTTCGCCGAGCACATGCAGACCGGCCCGCTCAACCTGGCTGGGGAGATCCTGGCCCTGGGCCTGCTCATCGCGGGCGTGTCCGCGCTCAGTCACAGCCAGCTCATCGATGGCGAGGAGGAGGCTCCGGCACCCCGGCCGGAGGCGTACGCCACGGCCCGCGAGTGCGGGTAAGCAACCGGCTGTTCAGACGATCCGGCCGTCCTCCAGGCTGAGTACCGCGTCCGCGATGCTGGTCAGCGTGGGATCATGGGTGGCTACCAGGGCGGTGAGCCCGCCGGAGCGCACCACGTCGCGGAGCAATTCCATAATCTGACGGCCGGTCTCGGAGTCGAGCTGGCCGATGGGCTCGTCCGCGATGAGCAACTCCAGACGCCCTGCCAGGGCCCGCGCGATCGCCACCCGCTGCTGCTGGCCGCCGGACAGCTCGCCGGGTCGCTGTCGCTCGTGGCCGGCCAGCCCGACCAGTTCCAGCATGTGGCGGACGCGCTCGTCCAGCTGCTGGGGATCGACCCGGGCGATGCGCCGCGGGATGCCGACGTTCTCGGCCACCGAGAGGTGGGATGAGGCCGAACGTCTGGAACACGTACGCGACCCGGG
This sequence comes from uncultured Actinomycetes bacterium, assembly GCA_963829725.1. GTDB lineage: Bacteria > Actinomycetota > Actinomycetes > Streptosporangiales > Streptosporangiaceae > RYN-230. Next base: position 11,510 of record CAWHJW010000019.1, read on the forward strand.
TCCGCCGCAGCCGCATCCGCTGCTCATCGGACATGGCCGTCACATCAGCGCCGGCAACGTGCACGCTGCCGCTGTCCGGGGCGTCCAGGCCGCCGATGATGTTGAGCAGGGTCGTCTTCCCCGAGCCGGACGGGCCGCGCAGGACGGCGAACTGGCCCCGGCCGATCGTGGCCGACACGCCGCGCAGCGCCAGGGTGGCCTGGGCACCGCTGCCGAAGGTCCGGGTCACGTCCTGCACCGCCACCATCGGGACAGGTGGCGAGGCGGGCTCCGCCAGGCTCACCGGTCCTCCCCCCGTGCCTGGCCGGGGCGGTCATCGGGCCACACGCCGATGTGCCCGGTGAGCGCCTCCAGCCGCACCCGGTCCCGGTGACCTGGCCGCGTGCATCGACGGCTTCCTGGGCGGCGCCGGGCGCTTATGGTGGGCGGGTGCGCCTGGTGTCGCTGCTGCCGTCGGCAACCGAGATCGTCTACGCGCTCGGGCTGGGCGAGGACCTGGCCGGGGTGACGTTCGAGTGTGACGAGCCTCCCGAGGCCCGGGCCAGGAAGACGATCGTGGTGGGCGGCCGGGACACCAGCGGGATGACCCCCGCGGAGATCGACCGGTACGTCCGGGACCAGATGGCGTCCGGCGGGGACCTCTACACACTGCACGCCCGGGCCCTGGCTGACCTGGCCCCCGACCTGATCCTCACCCAGGACTTGTGCCGCGTATGCGCGCTCCCGTCCGGCCACGTCGGGGAGGCCCTCGACTACCTGGGCTGCCACGCGGACGTGCTGTCGCTGGACCCGCACTCGCTGGACGAGGTGCTGGACTCGATCCTGGCCGTCGGGCAGCGGGCCGGGGTGCCCGGGCGCGCCGTCCAGGTGGTCGCTGACCTGCGCGGCCGCCTGGACCGAGTCGCGGCGCAGGTTGCCGGGCGGCCGCGGCCCAGGGTGGCGGTGGCGGAATGGGTGGACCCGCCGTTCACCGCCGGGCACTGGGTCCCCGACCTGCTCCGTGCCGCGGGCGGCGAGCCGGTCGCGGCCCGGCCCGGATCCCCCTCGGTGGAGACCAGCTGGGCGGAGATCGCCGCGGCCGCGCCGGACCTCGTCCTGGTGGCGCCATGCGGCTACCACCTCGCGGGCGCGGCGGAGCAGGCACTGGCCGCCGCCGCCAGGCTGCCCGGGGTGCCAGTGTGGGCGATCGACGCCGACGGCATCGTGGTCCGCCCGGGCCCGCGGCTGGTGGACGGCGTGCAGGCGATCGCCTCGATCCTGCACCCGGGCGCCGTGCCACCTCCGCCGGCCGGGGCCGTCCAGCAGGTCAGCGGGCCGGCTGCGGCGTGACCCGCACGCGGCCCGCGGTGAGCCACCAGGACCCGGCCGCCGGGCGCGCCGCGGCCCTGGCTGCGCTCGGGCCGTTTTTCGCCGTGCACCTGCACGCCGCCGGCCCGGCGCTGCCCGGCCCGGCGCTGCCCGGTGCGTGGCTGCCGCTGACCGTGCTCACCTCCGCCGACCGGCTGGCCGGGCTGGTCGCGCAGACGCGGGCCGCGCTGGCCGGCGGCCGCCCGCCCGCCGCCGTGGAAGCCCGGGTGGCCGCGTCGGTCACCCACCTCGGCCTGGCCGCCCGGCTGATCTCCCCCGCCCTCGGCCTGGCCGTGCTGTTCGGCGTGGTTCCCCCGATGGACCCGGCCGAGGTGCGCTGGCGGCCGGCCGCCGGGGGCCCGGTGCCGCTGTCGCTGCCCGCAGCCGCCCTGGGCGCCCCGGAACCCGCCGGCCTACCCGGAACCCGCCGGCCTCCCGGAACCCGCCGCGGAGCTGGCCGTGCTGCTCGGCGGGCCGGTCCGGCTGGTCACCGACGCGATCGCCGCCATGTCCGTGTCCCGGACCGTGCTCCGCGGCAACGTCGCCTCCGCCGTCCACGGGGCCGCCACCGTGATCGGCGCGGCGCACCCCGGCCTGGCCGCGCGGGCCGCCGCCCTGAGCATCGCACTGCTGCGCTCCCCGCCGCTGGCGGGCGCGGGCACCGTCGGGGCGGACGGGTTCCGGCGCCGCAGCTGCTGCCTGATCTACCGGGCGGCGGGTCCCCCGGGCAAGGCCTTCTGCGCCGACTGCGTGCTCAGCCGCTCCGCAGCTCGGCGACCAGGGCGTCGGACTGCTCGAGGGTGAGCATGCCGGTCACGCTGGCCAGCGGCACCGTGCGGGCGCCGCCGGCCAGAAAGATGACCTGGTCGGCCAGGCAGGCGCGCAGGTCCGGGTGCCGCTCGGCGATGGCGATCTGCTCGTGCAGCAGCGCCTGCTGCCGGGCGGCCAGGGCAGGCAGCACCCGCTGCTCGTAGGTGCGCTGCACGCGGCGGCCGATCGCCCGGCCGAGGAACCGCGCGGCCGCCGAGGCGGCGAGGCGGCCGCGGAGGCTATGTCCCCGTCCAGGGACAGGCCGTCGCCGGATGGGTCTGCGGGACGGGCCGGCTGGTCCCTGAGCCGCCGGGCAGTGGCCCGGAGCGTGGCTGCGCCGCCCAGCCTGGCACCGTTCCGGGGTCCGCGGCGTAACCCGGCACCGGGCCAGCCTGCGGTTCCGCCGCGTACCCGGGCTGCGGCGGGACCGGGGCGCCAGGCGGCTGGTCACCCAGCCGGGCCCGGGCCAGTGCCGCCAGTTCCACGATCGAGTGCACGGCGTCCGCGCTGCCGCAGCGCGGGCAGAACGCCCCTCCCCGGCCATCGGTCACCGCCTCATTGTGCGCTCCGCGCAGCCCGCTGGGAAGCCACCCCGGGTGCCCATCGGGCCAGGCCTGGCGGTGGCCGCGGGGAGTGACCAGGCGGGGCAGGGCAGCGCCCGGCCTACCCTGCCCCGCGGATTTCCTGCTGCTACCGGCTGCCCTGGCCGCCACCGGCGGCCGGGGCGGCCTCCGGCTGAGGCGGCGGGGCCGGCGAGCCGGCCAGCGCTGACTGGGCGATCCGGGCCTGCTGCACGAAGATCCGGTGCAGGTCCCGGGCCGCCACCGGCGGCGAGCCGGAACGCAGCCGCTGGATGACCAGCTGGACCTCGGTGCGGTCACCGGTGACCGGCCGCCAGGTGATGATGCCCCGGGTTCCCGCAGGCGGGCCAAGGCGGCCGGCCGGGAGGTGCGGTTCGGCATCCGGCTGCACGTGATCACCCGGGACACCCGCGGCCGGGGCGTGGGCCCAGGCCCAGCGGCTGCTGGACGGCCTGGACCGGCCGCGATCGAGCGGGCGCAGGCCATCCAGCGGGCGTCGCAGTCCGATGGGCAGCGCCGGATGGCCGCGCTGCACGGCGGGCGCACCGACGCCCTGGAGGTGTCTCCCAACCTGTGGGCCGGCGTCGGCCTGGTCCGCGGCGGCGCGGGCACCGCGCTGGCCGGCAGCCACGACGAGGTGACGGAACGCATCGGCGAGTACCACGAGCTCGGCATCGACGAGTTCATCCTGTCCCGCTACCCGCACCTGGAAGAGGCCTACCAGGCCGGCGCGGGCCAGATCCCGGTCCTGCGGCGGCGCGGCCTGATGGGCTTCCCGCCCCCTGTCCTTCCCGCCCCCTGTCCTTCCCGCCCCCTGTCCTTCCCGGCCACGGTCTCCGCGGCCGGGGGCGGTGAGCTGTCGCTCGACGCCGAGATCCAGGTCGACCGGTCCGACTTCGGCCTGGCCTGGAACCAGATGGGCATGTCGTCGATGCACAACACGATCACCATGCACGCCGTCTTCACCAAGGCCTGACCCCCGCGCGTTACGCGGCGAACCCGGTCGGGATGAGCACGTCGGCGGCGGTCAGGCTGGCGACCGAGGAGCGGCCGAGGGCGAGCAGGGTGGCGTCGATGCCGTCGCGCAGGATGTCGAGGACGCGTTCAACGCCGGGCTGGCCGCCCGCGGCCAGACCCCACAGGTAGGGGCGGCCGATCATGACCGCGCGCGCCCAGGGCGAGCGCCTTGACCACGTCGCTCCCGCGCCGGATGCCGCCGTCGAGCAGCACCTCGACCTGGCCGCCCACCGCCGCCGCAACGGCGGGCAGCAGCCGGATGGCGGCCGGCGTCCCGTCCAGGTTGTTGCCGCCGTGGTTGAACACCGACACGGCGGTCACCCCGGCGTCCACCGCCCGGCGGGCGTCGTCGGGCCGGCCGATCCCCTTGAGCATGACCGGGCCGCCCCACTCCTTGCCGAGCCAGGCCACGTCGTCCCAGGATGGCGGGGCCGAGCCGAGCCACCGGGCGTAGGCGGCGAAGAACGCGGGGGCGGCTTCGCCGGGCCGGGCCAGGTTCGGCACGGTCAGCGCGGGCAGCCGCCCGGCCCGGGCGTGGCCGGCCAGCCACCGGGGACGCCGCAGCCCGGCCGGGGCCTGCCGGGCCAGCTCGCGCAGGCTCAGCCGCTCCGGGAGCCGCGGGCTGCCCTGGTCCCTCCGGTGCGCGAACGACCAGTCCAGGGTGAGGATGAGGCCGGGCGCCCCGGCCGCCCGGGCCCGGTCCAGCTGCCAGCCCATCGCCTCCCGGCCACCTTCCCAGCAGACCTGGAAGAACGTGCGCGGGTTGGCCGCGACGACCTCGGCCAGCGGCACGGCGGCGAACCAGCTCAGTCCCAGGGCCGTGCCGCGGGCCGCGGCGGCCCGGGCCACGGCCACCTCGCCGTCCGGGTGCACGGCCTGCACCCCGGCCGGCGAGCAGATCACCGGCAGCGCGACCGGCTGACCCAGGACCGTGGTGGCCAGGTCCCGCGCCGCGGGCCGCCCGGCGGCCCGCGGCGCGAAACCCAGCTCGCTAAAGGCGGCCGCGTTGTCAGCCAGGGTGATTCCCTGCTCGGCCCCGGCCAGGATGGCCCGGTACACCGGCGTGGGCAGCCGCCGCGCCGCGCGCCGCTGCGCCTGCGCGATCGTGCCGAACCGCGCCCCGGAGGTCATTCCCGGCGCACCACATCCCCGCGCAGCGGGTGCCAGGCGATGACCGGCCGGACCGCGGCCGCGCTGCGGGCGCGCAGCGCGCCGGCCCACACCCCGGCGCCGTACGCCACGTCGTCCGCCAGATGACCGAGCACATAGCGGACGAGGTCCAGTTCCTGGCGGCGCGAAGACCAGGCGGTCAGTGGCGGCCCGAGCAGCAGCGACGCGGCCCCGGCGCGCCGGGCCCAGCGCCGGGCCCGGCCACCCCGGCCCGGCGCCAGGATCGCGGCGGCCAGCACAGGCATCCCGAACTGGCACGCATAACGCCCCGTCCCCAGCCATGTCTGCCGGCTCGCATCCCACATCGCGGGGACGGTGCCGCGGGCGGGCAGCCCGGCCCGGTGCAGCGCCCGGCGCATGGCCAGCACCGACCCGGTGAAGCCGAGGGCGGCCACCGCTGGGAGGGCGCCGACCAGCCCGGCGACGGTCAGCGCGGGCCACGGGTACAGCACCAGCGGGGGCACCTGGCCGGGGTGCCGGGCGGCCAGCGGGGCGGCGGACGAGCCGTACCGGAACCGCCGGGCCAGCAGGGCCGGCCAGGTCCCGGGCTCATGGTGGGCGACCCGGATCGCCGGGTCGTAGCGGACGCGCCAGCCCGCGTCGTGCAGCCGCCAGACCAGGTCCACGTCCTCCCCCCACCGCAGCGCGGGATCAAAGGGATAGCCCGGATCGGGGTCCTCAGGGATCGTCCCCCCGGGCCGATCGGCGGCGAGGCGGGATGCGCCGCAGGCGTGCCCCGCCGAGCCCGCGATGGGCGGGGGGGTCCGGGGGGTCGTCCCCCCGGGCCAGCACAGCACCGCGCGGCGGACCAGCAGGGCGGCGGTGGGGACGTAGGCGACGCGGGCGCCGGGGACCACCCGGGCCTCGGTGGTGCCAAGGTCCAGGCAGCAGGACGCGTTGGTGTACCGGCCGGCCCAGCTGGGGCCGCCGGGGAGGGCTGTCATGCGCGGGGCGGCCGCGGCCACGGCCGGGTCGGCGAAGTGCGCGGCGAGCCGCTCGATCCAGCCCGGCCCGGGCAGGCAGTCGCTGTCCAGGAAGGCCACCAGCTCGCTGGTGATGCCGCCCAGCCCGGTGTTCCGCGCCGCGCCCGGGCCGCCGCTGGCCGGCCGCCGGATGAGCGTGGCCCCGTGCGCGGCGGCCACGGCCGCGATGGCGGACGGGTCGGCCGAGCCGTCGTCCACCACGACCACCGGGTAGCTGCCGCCCAGCGCGGTGAGGCAGCGGTCCAGCGGGGCGGCCCGGTCCCGGACCGGGATGAGCACGGTCACGTCGGGCCGGGCGGCCAGGCCCGGCGGGCGGGGATGGGCCAGCCCGGCGTCGGTGAGCTTGCGGGCCAGCCGGCCCGCGGCGGCGCTGCGCACCGGGCCGGCCTGCAGCTCGGCCAGGGCGGCCTGGCCGGCCGCCGACAGCCGCAGCACCCGGGCCGGCGCCCCGCCGAACAGCGTCCCCTCGTCAAGCTGCTTGGTACCGGGATCCATGACCACCCCGAACCCGGCCGGCAGGGGGGGCGAGGCCACGCCGGGCGGAGCGGGGAACGCCCGGCCCGCGACGGCCGCCATCCCAGCAGTCCCACGAGCCACAGGGCTAACCTCCCTCACTAATCCAGGTTGTGATCATGAGTTTGGTGCCGTTGCAACGGCACCTAACTCATGATCAGCAGGTGGGCGGACGGCGGGCGGGGCGCCGCGGGCGGGCGCCGGGGTTGGGCGGGGCGGGCGGGGCGCCGGGGTTGGGCGGGGCGGGCGGGGCGCCGGGGTTGGGCGGGGCGGGTCATAGCGCGAGGCCGCCGTCGACCGGGATGACGGCGCCGGTCATCCCGCTGCTGGCCGGGCTGGCCAGGAAGGCCAGCACGGCGGCCACCTCGGCCGGGTCCAGCAGCCGCCCGGCCGGCTGCTGGGCGGCGAACGCCTGGGCGTCCGCCAGCCCGTACAGCCGGGCGCTCTCGTCCAGGATCGGGGTGGCGGTGGACCCGGGGCTGACGGCGTTGGCGGTGATGCCGGTGCCGCCCAGTTCCGCGGCCAGGGCCCGGATCAGCCCGGCCACGCCGGCCTTGGCCGCGCAGTACGCGGCGAGCATGGGCAGCCCGCGGGTGGCCGCCGCGGACGCCACGGCCAGGAACCGGCCGGCCCGGGGCTCGGGGCGGCGCAGCAGCGCCGGGACCGCCGCCCGGGCCAGCGAGATCACCCCGCCGAGGTCGATGTCGAGCACGGCCTGCTGCTGCTCCGGCGGCACTTTCCAGAGAGGCACGCCGCCGGCGATCACGCCCGCCACCGCCAGGGCCGCGTCCAGCCCGCCCCAGCGGTGTTCCGCCTCGGCCACCGCGGCCGCCATGGCGCCCTGGTCGCGCACGTCGGCGGTGAACGAGGCCACCTGGTCGGCGGCCCCGGCGCACTCACCGGCCTCCTTGACGACGGCGGACAGGTCGTCCAGGCTGCCCATCGGGTAGGGCAGCGCCGGGTCACCGGCCGCCCGGTCCACCGCGAGCACCGACCAGCCGCCGGCCGCCAGCGCCCGCACGGTGGCCGCGCCGATGCCGCGGGCGGCCCCGGTGACGACGGCCACCTGGCCGGCCGGCTGGTCCGCGCTCATCCACGCACCTCGGGCCGCCAGGCGGCCACCTGGCCGATCAACTGGGCAGCCAGCTCGTCCAGCAGGTCGCGGCCTTCCCCAGGGCCCGATCCGGCCGGGTCGCCGAGGACGCCGGACTCGCTGACCGCCCGGACTCCCCCGGACCGCAGCAGCGGCCAGGTCTGGGCCAGCGGGCGGGTGTCGCCCGGCGCGGCGCGGTCCATCCGCACCCGGGTCGGGCTCAGGTACAGCAGCATCGACGTCTCGGGCCGGCCGGCGTGCGGGTCACCGTCCCAGGCCGGCAGGTACAGCAGCACGTCCCGGGACTCCTCGCGCAGCCGCGCCACCGCCCGGCGGGCCGGCTCGGCGTTGCCGCCATGCGCGCACACCAGCACCAGGTGCGCGAACGTCAGGCTGGCCGACCGGCCCAGCTCGACCAGCAGCAGCTCCAGGGCGTCCTGCCCGATGGACAGGGTGCCCGGGAAGCCGGCGTGCTCGCCGCTGGATCCGTAGCCCAGCGGCGGGGCGACCAGCACGTCAGCGCGGGCGGTGGCCAGCCGCCCGCACAGCGCCACCGCGATGTCGGTGTCGGTGGACAGCGGCAAGTGCGGGCCGTGCTGCTCGGTGGACCCGAGCGGCACCGCGAGCACGCCGCCGGCCGCGGCGCGCTCTGCGACGTCCGGCCAGCGCAGGTCGGCCAGCAGCACCGGGGTCAGCGCCCGGGCGGGGTGAAGCCGGCCAGCGGGTCCGGGTTGCACGCGGTCACCGGGGGCCGGGCCGCCGGCTCCGGTGGCCGGGCCGTCAGGGTGAGCGGCACGGGGCGGGTGCGGTGCGAGTGGTCCGGGGACGGCCGCGGCGCCGGGGCCGCCACGGCGGCGAGCGCCTGCTCGCCGTGGCCCTTGACGCACTCCGGGTCCGGCCCGTCCAGCGGCAGCCCGGTGAAGAACTTGGCCGCCATGCAGCCGCCGCGGCACGCGTCGTACGCCGAGCACGAGGTGCAGGCACCGCCGGACTGCGGGCGGCGCAGGTCCGCGAACAGCTCGGACTGCTGCCACACGGCCCCGAAGCCGCCCGGGCCGCGGACGTTCCCGGCCAGGAAGCTGGGGTGGATCGCGAACGGGCAGGCGTACACGTCGCCGACCGGGTCGATGAGGCACACCACCCGGCCCGCCCCGCACAGGTTCAGCCCGGGCAGCGCGCTGCCGTAACCGCTCAGGTGGAAGAACGAGTCGCCGGTGAGCACGTCCTTCCCGCGGGCGACCAGCCAGTCGTACAGCTCGCGCTGCTGGCCCGCGGTCGGGCGCATCTCGTCCCAGACGTCGGCGCCGCGGCCGGATGGCCGCAGCCGGGTGATCCGCAGCTGCGCGCCGAACCGGTCGGCGATGGCCTTGAACGCGTCGAGCTGGGCGACGTTCTGCCGGGTCATCACGACCGAGATCTTGAAGCCGGTGAACCCGGCGCCGGCCAGGTGGGCCATGGCGCGCAGCGCGGTGTCGTACGAGCCCTGGCCGCGGACCGCGTCGTTCACCTCGGGGGTCGCGCCGTCCAGCGAGATCTGCACGTCCACGTAGTCGTGCCCGGCCAGCCGCCGGGCGACCGCCGGGGTGATCTTCACGCCGTTGGTGGAGAACTTGACCCCGACATCGTGGCCGGTGGCATAGTCGAGCAGGTCCCAGAAGTCCGGCCGCACGGTGGGCTCGCCGCCACCGATGTTGACGTAGAAGACCTGCATTCGCTGCAGCTCGTCGATGACCGCCCGGCACTCGGCGGTGCTCAGCTCCCGCGGGTCCCGCCGCCCGGAACTGGACAGGCAGTGCACGCAGGACAGGTTGCACGCGTAGGTCAGTTCCCAGGTCAGGCAGATGGGGGCCTGCAGCCCGGCGGCGAACTGCTCGACTAGGGGCAGCGTCCCGGTGGACATGGTTTCGGTGCTCATCCGCCCTCCCGGCGGCAGATCATCTGGGATGCGGCCAGGGTGCCCAGGGCCCGGGCATAACCCGGCAGGTCCTGCGGGGGCACCCCCGCCGCTGCGCACGCGGCGCGGGCACTGGGCTGGGCCGCGAGCGAGGTCACCACCGCGTGCAGCGCGGGGCTCTTGAGGAACGACAGCTGCCGGGTGCCGAAGTGGTACAGCAAGGCGCCGAACCGCTCCGGGCGCACCTGGACCTGCGCGGCCAGCTGCCACGGGATGTCCAGGTCGAACGTCTCGGGCACAGGCTCAGTACACGCCGCACATGCCGTCGATGGACACCTCCTCGACGAGCACGTCCTCGGCCACGACATCCTCGGGCTCGGTCACGGCGGTGTCGTCGGCGAGGTCGGCGGCGGGGCTGTCGGCCATGATGGCTCCTTAGCGATCGGGTGACGGCCTATATTCGTCACTGTGTGCCGAATACGGGCAGGCTAACAGACGGCCTGTCCGGGCAGTAGCGGGCGGGACAGAGGAACAGCTGATGAGCGTCGTGGCACCAACCGCACGGGAGGTGCGCCGCGGCCGCCCGCCCGGGACCAGCCACCGCGCGCTGGAGCTCATCGCGCTGCGGCTGTTCGCCGAGCAGGGGTTCGAGGAGACCACCATCGACCAGATCGCCGCGGAGGCGGGGATCAGCCGCCGCGGGTTCTTCCGCTATTTCGATTCCAAGGTGGCGGTGCTGTGGGGCGAGTTCGACACCGAGGTGACCGCGATCCGCGCCATGCTCGATCAGGTCCCGGCGGGCCTGCCGGTGATGGAGGCGGTGCGCCAGGCGGTCCTGGCGGCCAACCACTACCGGGCCGCCGACGTGCCTGAGCTGCGCGCCCGGATGGCCCTGATCGGGTCGGTGCCCGGGCTGACCGCTAGCGCCGCGGTGCACTACGACGCGTGGGAGCGCGCGATCAGCGAATTCGTGGCGCGCCGGTCCGGGCAGCCGGCCGGGTCGCTGTACCCGCTGGCCATCGGCCGGGTCACGCTTGCGGCCTGCCGGGCCGCTTATGACCGGTGGGCGGTGCACGCCGACGCCGACCTGGCCGTGTACCTGGACGCGGCGCTGCGCACGCTGGCCGCGGGCTTCGCCGACGAGGTGATCGCCGCGGAGCCGCGGCGCGGGACCGGGGGCACCGAGACGCACGGCGGCTGAGCCGTCACAGGGTGCCCTGCTCCGGGGGGCCGGCCGGGTGCGGCTGCAGCGTCAGGTCGCCGCTGAGGGCATGTCCTACAGCCGGCGCGAGGCCGCGCCGGATCCCCGGGGTTACGGAGTTGCGAATGGCAAGCACGAGGCACTGGTTCGAGTCGGTGGCGGAAGCCCAGCGCCGCGCCAAGCGGCGGCTGCCGCGGTCGGTCTACATGGCCCTGGTGGCCGGGGCCAAGGCCGGCGTGACGATGAGCGACAACGTCGCCGCGTTCGCGGAACTGCGCTTCCGGCCGCACGTGGCCGACCTGCCCGCGGCCCGGAACTGGCCAGCACGGTGATGGGCCAGCAAGTCAGCTTCCCGGTGCTCATCTCCCCCACCGGGGTGCAGGCGGTGCACCCGGACGGCGAGGTCGCGGTGGCCCGGGCCGCGACGGCCGCGGGTACCGCCATGGGCCTGTCCTCGTTCGCCTCCAAGCCGGTCGAGGAGGTCGGGCAGGCCACCGACAAGCTGCTGTTCCGGAGCTACTGGGTGGGCACCCGGGACGACATCCTGGCCCGGGCCGAGCGGGCCCGCGAGGCCGGCGCCCAGGGGCCTGATTGTCACCCTGGACTGGGTGTTCGACTCCCGCCGGGACTGGGGCAGCCCGTGGATCCCCGAGCACCTGGACCTCCAGGCCATGGTGCGGCACGTGCCGCAGGTCGCGATCAGGCCGGGCTACCTGGCCCGCTGGAACAGCGGACCGCCCGGGCGCCGGCCTCCTGCGCCGCGGCGGCCAGGCGCCCGGGGTCGCAGCCGGTGATGATCACGGAGTCGCCCGCGGACCGGTACCGGGACCCGGGAGATCACCCGGCGGACCCTGATCACGGCGGGCGCCGTCTCCCAGCGGGTGGCCCGGGCCGAGCAGGCCGGGCTGGTGCACCGGTCCCCGTCGCCTGCCTCGCGCCGGGCGGTCAGCGTGCGGCTGACGGAGGCCGGGCACGCCCTCATCGAGGACACCGTGCGCCAGCTCCCCGAGCATGAGGCCGGCCTGATGGACGTGCTGGCCCCGGCTGAGCGCTCGGCCCTGGCCGGCCTGCTCGGCCGGCTCGAGCGCGCGCTCGGCGGGTCATGACCGGGGCGGCCGGCACGCGTGCGGGCGAGCACCGGCCGGGCGGCCGGGCGCGCCGGGTGCTGCGCCGGACCGCGGTCACCGTGCTGGTGCTGGCGCTGGCGGTCACCTCAGCCAGCTTCGGGTACAACCTGGCCACCGACGGGCCGGTGTCCCGGCCGGCCGGGCTGCGCATGGTCAGCGGGGGCGGCTTCGTCACCCGGTACCGGACGTGGGGGCGGGCCGGCTTCCCCCGTCGTCCTGGTGCCGGGGGCATTCGAGACGGCCGACACGTTCGCCGCCCTCGGCGCGGTGCTGGGCCGGGACCACCGCGTGTTCGCCATCGACCTGACCGGCACCGGTTACAGCCGGCCCAGCCCGCCGTTCGACGCCCGCCACCTCGCCACCCAGGTGCTCGCGTTCCTGGCCGCCGAGCGGCTGACCGGCGCCGACGCGCCGGTCATCGTCGGCCATTCCAGTGGCGCGGCCGTGGCCGGGCTGGCCGCGCTGGCCGCGCCGCACGGGCGGCCCGCGGTGGCCGGCGTGATCTTCCTGGACGGCGACGCCACTCCGCTCGCGGTCGCGCCGCTGGCCGGGTGGCTGCTGATCAACCCGTTCCGGACCACGGTCCTGCGGCTCGCGCTCAGCTCCGGCTGGCTCATCCAGCGCATCTACGGCTCGCAGTGCGGGCCGGCCTGCCCGCCTCTGACCGCGGCCGGGGTGGAGACGTGGCGGCAGCCGCTGCAGCAGCCCGGGTTCGCTGCGGTCATCGGGTACACGCTGCGGCACGGGATTCCCAGCATGACCAGCACGGAATTTGGCCGGCTGCGCGCCAGCGGGGTGCCAAAGCTAGTAATCGTGGGCGCGAGCGATCCTCAGCTCAGCGGGCCGGCCGCGGCCCGGGCAGCGGCCCGCGCCGGCGCCCCCGCCCCGGTCGTCGTGCCCGGGCGGCACCTGACCATGATCTCCTCGCCCCGGCAGGTCGCGGCGGCCATCCAGGCGTTCATCCGCGGGCTGCGCCGCTGACCGCCGACGGCGGCTCCCCGGCCAGCGGCGCCGGGCCGCCGCCGGGACGGGGCGCGTACCCGCCGGCCGGGCGGGACGGCCGGGACGGGAACAGCATCCCAGCGCAGACCATGGCCAGCGCCAGCACGAAGGCGCAGTAGATCCAGAACGCCGGGGTGACGCCGGCACTGATGGTGATGCCGGCCTGGGCCGCCTGGGCGGGCGGGATCCCGAAGGCGGCCGACGAGAGCGGCTCCCTGATCTGCACCAGCGCCGAGACCGCGGTGGCCACCATCGGGATGACCGCGCCCGCGAGCAGCGCGGCGCCCAGCCGGGCCGGGCGCCACAGCGCCGCAAACACCGCCACCACGACCAGGGCCACCATGACGGCCATGTCGCCGGCCAGCACCGGCCCCGGGTTCGCGAAGCTGTTCCCGGCCGTGACGGAGCGGGTCAGCCCGGCGGCGGTGTGCAGCGTGTACCGGTCCCACGAGGGGGCGAACGCGCAGGCCGCGCCGAGCGCGGCCAGCGAGGCGACGACCACCATCCCGGTGACGCGACGGTCCAGGCCGCGCACCCGGCGCGGCAGGTCCCCGGCCGCGGGCCGGAACAGCACGCCGCAGCCAGCGGTGCAGGCCAGCCATCCGGCCACGCCGAGGATGAGGCCGGGGCCCAGCGCACGGCTGCCGGCCGCGATGACGGTGCCGACGTCAGAGAGGAAGAAGCCGAAGGTGACGATGCTGGTGCCCAGCCCGAGCAGCACGCCGGCCCGGCGGCGGCCGCCGCCCGCCGCGATGAGCACGGCGCTGGCGGCCCACACGGCCAGGTAGATCACGTGCGGGACCAGCTGGCCGGCCTGCTGGGCCAGGCTGCTCCCGGAGAGGTAGCCGGGGAACAGGCCGGCCACGCGGGCCACGAGGCCGGCCGCGAGCAGGGCGAGGGCGGCGGTCACCCGGGCGGGCGGGTCCGCGGGCGGCGCGAGATGGGCAATCGTGCCGGGCACCTCGACGGCCGTGAACCGGGACCACGCCGCGGCCCAGCCCGGTGGGGTTTCCGGCCACTGCTCCACCGGGCGGGACGGCGGCCCGTCCGCTACCCATATCGCGTAGCCGTGCCCGGCCCGGCCAAGCTGGTACCTCGCTCCCTGGTACCAGATGGTCCTGCTGTCGCGCATGGCGGCCACTCTCCCCTTCCCCGACGTCCTCGTCTGTCCCGGCCCCAACGCTAGGGATATCACCTGAACGCCGGCTGGATGGCGGGTCAGCGCTTACTGACCGGCGGCCGGAACCCGGGCCGGGCCGGGCCAGCCGCCGGGCGGCCCGGGCGTGGTGACTACGGTGACTACGGTGACTACTGAGGCTCGCCCGTCCCCATCAGCCTGGGCACCGGTAGCGCGGCCTCGTCGCCGAGCAGCCAGGAAATGGCGCGCCGGACGCCCTCCCCGTACCAGCGCGGCGGCAGCCAGTCAGCCGTCCACCGGTCGCTGCCCTGCTCGACGACGTCCACGGCGTAGACCCGCTCCAGCTGCAGGGCCCGCGCAGTCACCTCGGGCGGCTGCGCCCGGGTGATCGGCGCCTCGGCCCGGTCACCGCGCGCCCAGCCCAGCGTCATGACCACGCCGTCGTAAAAGTCGCAGTCCCGGCCGGCCAGTTGGCGTTCCCCTGACTCGGCGTCATCGTCCAGGCTCTTCGCCGCGGCCCGCCGCTGCGCCTCCATGGCGCGCACCGCGACGTCGGCCACCTCCCGGCGCGACCGGACGATGTCCCGGAACGGCGCCTCCCTGTCACTGCGGCCGCCTTCCACGAGTTCACCGTAACCCGGTGTCATTGCCCGATTCCAGTTTTTGCTGGTGATCTCTGGCCGTTAGGTGGGTAGCACTGCGTCGTACGAGAGCGGGACGGGTGATCGCGATGGCCACCGGTTCGGGGACCACGGCGGGGCGCCGGGGCCGCAGCCTGCGGATTTGGATCAGCGCCGGGTGCTGGTGATCATCGGGGCCCTATTGCTGGGCATGCTGCTGGCCGCGCTGGACCAGACGATCGTCGCGACCGCGCTGCCCACCATCGCCGGCGACCTGCACGGGCTGTCCCACCTGTCGTGGATCATCACCGCGTACCTGCTGGCTTCCACGGTGTCCACGCCGCTGTGGGGGCGGTGCCGCCGGTGACGGCGGGGGCCCGGGGGCCATCGTGGCACTCACCCCGCTGGGCGAGCAGGCCGCCCGCCGCCTGGACCGCGCCCGGGAGGCCGGGATCGACCGGCTGATGACCGGGTGGGAGCCGGACAGGACCCGGACCTGCGCCGGCTGCTCGGGCAGGTCACCACCACGCTGGTCGCCACCGACCGGCCGCCGCAGCGGGACAGTGCCGCGGTCCTGGCCGCCCGGGGAGCAGGATGAGCCTGGTCCCCGGCGGCACGCCTGCCACCGCCCGGGGCCTGCCCCCGGCCCGGCCGGCCTGAGGGCGCGCACCGCACCGGAGGCCATTAATGCTTTACGCAAGTTACGTGCTCGATGGCACCACCTGGTGCGGCGTGGTCGGTCCGGACGGACTGCATCCCCTCCCCGCCGGGGTCACCGGCCTGGACCGGTCGGCCCGGGCTGCCCGCGGCGCTGGAGGCGGGTGCCGCTGCCCGCCGCGGCCCGGCCGTGCCGCTGGCGGCCGTGCGCCTGCTGCCGCCGCTGGACCCGCGGCGGTCCGAGTCGCGTTCGAGGAGCACACCGAGGACGAGATGGTCCCGCCGCCGCTGCGGCCCGGCGACGTGGTGGAGATGACGGTCGAGGGCATCGGCACGATCCGCAACCGGGTGGTGCCCGGGCTGGACCTCCTCCCGGTGCGCCCGGCCCCGCTCCCGGCGGCGGGCACGTTGACGGATCATAGGGACATTCGTCTAATCCGGGCATGGGGCGGATTCCAGGGGGCAGCGCGGTGCAGGTAGGAATCGACTCGGGGCGGTGCCAGGGGCACGGCCGCTGCTATGACCTCGCGCCCGGCCTGTTCGGCGATGATGACGAGGGTTACGGGACGGTTGTCGGCGATGGCACGGTGCCGCCGGGCCAGGAAGGTGCGGCCCGGCTCGCGGCGCTGAACTGCCCGGAACGTGCCATCGAGGTCACCGGGGAGGCGTGACATGACGGCCGACGACCGGTTCAGGGCGGACTTCCGGGAACCGCCGGACGATGAGCCCCCAGGCACCCGCAGCGAGATCATCACCGGCCCGGTCGCGGACTGGGCCACCGACTTCTCCCACCTCGAGCCGGAGTGGTCCGCCGATCCCTACCCGATCCAGGATGACCTGCGGCAGCGCTGCCCGATCGCGCACACCCGGCGGTTCGGCGGCGCCTGGCTGCCGACGCGCTACGCGGACGTGGCGGCGATCGCCTACGACACCGAGCGCTTTTCCTCGCGGTCGATCATCGCAAGCAACTTCCGGCCGCCCCGGGACCTGGCGCCGGTCGGCGGCTCGCCGCCGATCTCCTCCGACCCGCCGTTCCACCACGACGCGCGCAAGCTGCTGCTGCCCGCTTTCACCAGGAAAGCGGTCGGCCAGCAGGAACCGGCGACGAGGGCGTTCTGCCACTCGCTGATCGACCGGTTCGGGGAGCAGGACGTCGTGGACGCCGCCGCCGACTACGCGCAGCACATCCCGATGCGGGTGATCGCCGACATGCTCGGCTTCCCGGCGGAGGACGGGCCGCAGTTCCGCGAGTTCGTCGAGGACCTGCTGGAAGGCATCAACCTGCCACCCGACGAGCGCGTGGGCCGGGTTTCCCGGCTGTTCGAATACCTGCTCGGGCAGGTTCACGACCACCTGGATCAGCCGCGCGACGACCTCACCAGCTACCTGCTGAACGCGGAGATCTTCGGCCAGAAACTCGACCCGTCACACGTCGTCGGCACGATGGCGCTGCTGCTCATCGCCGGCATCGACACGACCTGGAGCGCGATCGGCGCGTCATTGTGGCACCTGGCGAAGACGCCGGCCGACCGCAGGCGGCTGGTGGCCGGGCCCGGCCTGCTGCCGGCCGCGATCGAGGAATTCCTCCGGGCCTACGCGCCGGTCACCATGGCGCGGCTGGTGAAGCAGGACGTGCACTGGCGCGGTGCCGACATGAAGGCCGACGACTGGATCCTGCTGTCGTTCCCGGCGGCCAACCGGGACCCGGCGCAGTTCGACCGGGCGGGCGAGGTCGTCATCGACCGCGAGGTCAACCGGCACGCCGCGTTCGGCCTCGGCATCCACCGCTGCGTCGGCTCGCACCTGGCCAGGATGGAACTCCGGGTCGCCCTGGAGGTCTGGCTGGAGCGGATGGGTGAGTTCAGCCTGGCCGACCCCGCCGCGGTGACCTGGGCCGCAGGCCAGATCCGCGGGCCGCGCACGCTGCCGCTGCGCATCCGCTGAGCACCGCTTACCCGGGATGGCGGGCGGGCGCTGATCAGCGCGGCGGCCTGCGACCGGTTACGGCAGCCGAGCTTGGCCGGATGTCGCCGACGCGGGCGAACAAGCCGCCGCCCCGCTGCACCTCACCGCGCAGGCAGATGATGACGGCCAGTCTGGCCAGTGGGTCCGCCCGGGCCCTGGCCGGCGCGTCTGCATGAGATGTCTGTGACGAACTTGACCGGCTGACCGGTTGCGGCCGCAACCGTCCGGTATTCACGGTCATCGCAAAGCACGACGAGCCGCTCGCGCTCTGCCGTGGCCGCGATCAGCAGATCGACCGCGCCCGCCGACCGGTGGGCCCCGTTTGGGTAAGCATCTGCTGAACTTCCGCCGCGCGCTCGTATGCTCCTTCCGGGTTCAACGCGGTGGCGACCTGGCTGGACGCCATCCTGGGCCACTTCGGCCACGGCGGCGCGAGCGGCACGCTGATCGCGATCATGACCGTGGCCGGGATCGCGGGCGCCGCCGTGCTGCCCGGCACGGTGGCCCGGCGCGACCGGCGGCGCACGATGCTGCTCGTCACGACGGCGGTCACCGCGGTCGTGTTCCTGGCCATCGCCGCGGTGCCCGGCATCATCTTCGCGGGCTGCGCGCTGGCCGTGGAAGGCTTCGTGCTGCTGGCTGGCCTGCCGGTCTCGCTGGACTGGTCGGAACGCCGCGTCGGGCCGGCCCCCGGGCGGAGTGATCAGGCCGCCGGCGTCAGGGCGCCCTCGGCCGGGTGAGGCCGCTGGGCCGGAAAGTTCGCGGGCCCGCGCGGGGCCGTTTAGCCTGAGCTGCATGGACAGGCGCGCATGGCCGGCCGTCCGTGCGGGTGCGCGGGCCCGGGCCGCGCTGGCCCGGTACGCGGTCGCGTGGCTGTTCCTGGCCGGGTTCGGCGTGGCCTGGGCGGTCAGCGCGGCGCTGCCGCCCGGCCGGCAGCTCGCGCTGCTGTGGTGGGCCAGCACCGACGTGGCCAACCTGCACCATCACCCGGTCAGCGCCCTGATCGTGTCCGCGTTCCTGCCCGGGGGCGGCTTCGGCGGCTGGGTGCCGCTGATCGCCTTGACCATGTTCGGCGCCAACCGGGCCCTGGGCAATGCGCGCACCGCGCTGGTCGTGGTGGCCGGGCACGTGCTGGGCACGCTGGTCAGCGAGGGCATCGTGGCGTACCGCATCGCGCAGGGGCTGCTGCCGGCTGCCGACGACCGGATCATGGACGTCGGCCCGTCCTACGTCATCGTGTCCGCGATCGTGGTGGCGGCGCTGTTCGGCACGTGGCCGGCCCGGGCAGCGGCCGCCGCCTGCTTCGCCCTCCTCGTGGTGGCCGGGGACATCTTCGGCGGGCTGAGCACGCTGCAGGTCGCCCCGGTCGGTCACGTCACGGCGATCGCCGTGTCCCTGCTGCTCGCCCCGCTGCTGATGCGCGGCCGGGCGCGGGCCGCCCCCGGGCGCGCCCCGGTCAGCGCACCGGCTGGGGATTGACCCCGGTCAGGATGAGGTGCCCGGCGTCCTGCGGGATCGTCACGCCGGCCGTCGCCGCCCAGCAGGGAAGGACATCCAGGCCGGCCGGTCCGGTGACCTCCGGGCCGCACGGCCAGGAGGTCACCGGGACAGGAGGGCCCGCCTGACCGGCGGCGGCTACCCTGAGGAGATCATGGACGGGGCCGCGGCATGGTTCGACACGTAAGCGCTAGCCGGGGGGCTGGGACGGCGGCAGTTCCCGGGCTGGTCCGCAGCGATCCGCACCGTCCGGGGATCACCCGGCAGCGCGACGGCGACGGGTTCCGCTACGACGACCCGGCCGGCTCTGCTATCGAGAGCGGGCCTGCCCTGGACCGGATCCGTGCGCTCGCGATCCCGCCGGCCTGGACGGACGTCTGGATCTCCCCGGACCCGCTGGGCCACATCCAGGCCACCGGCGTGGACCGCCGGGGCCGGACCCAGTACCGCTACCACGAGGTGTGGCGCGAGCAGCGTGACGCCCAGAAGTTTGCGCACATGCTCCGGTTCGCGGCCGCGCTGCCGGCGTTGCGGGCGGCGACCCTGCGGGACCTGGCGCGGCGCCGTCTCGACCGTGACCGCGTCGCCGCAGGCGCTGTCCGGCTGATCGACCTCGGGCTGTTCCGTATCGGCGGGGAGAAGTACGCCGAGCTGGATCACCACTACGGAGCCACCACACTCCAGAAACGGCACGTCAGGGTGACGGGCCGGGACGTGGCGTTCGATTACATAGCCAAGGAGGGCAAGCGGCGAACGGTCACCGTCACCGACCCCGCGGTCCGGCCGACGGTGCGGGCCCTGGCCCGCAGCACCAACGGCTTGGACACGCTGTTCGCCTGGGAAGACCGGGGCACGTGGCGCCCCCTGCATTCCCATCAGGTGAGCAGTTACATCGCCGAGCACGCCGGCGGTCATTTCACCGCCAAGGAATTCCGGACCTGGAACGCCACTGTGCTGATGGGACTGCTGCTCGCTAACGCGGAACCGCCGGCCGGTGCCCGGGCCGGCGGGCCACCATAACCGCGAGCGTCCGCCACGTGGCGGACTGGCTCGGCGATACCCCGGCCGTGGCCCGCGCGTCATACATCGACCCTAGGCTGATCCGCCAGTATGAATGTGCCGGGGAACTCGTCACGGTTCCCCCGCTGCCCGCCGCACTGCCGACGTCCGCCGAGGCCGAAACCGCGGTGGCCGCGCTGCTCGCCGATTCCAGGCTGTCGGCCAGTTCGATCTAGCCCCAGCAGGCGAACGCGTTCCTGATAAGCAGAACGCACCTCCCCGACCGAGGCGCCAGACAGGATACCGAGCACGTCGTACCAGGTCATGGCACCCGCCACGTCCCCTCCTCGCCCGCGGCCACCGGCCGATCGCGCTACCGCGCCCGCTGCTCGGTGCGCTGAGGCTAGCGTTACGTCATGGACGAAGCGCAGACCGACGACCACGGGCGGCCGGAACCGCCGCTGGAGGCGGGCGAGGCCGCCACGCTGCGGGGCTTCCTGGATTACCAGCGCGCCACGTTCGAGTGGAAGTGCCGGGGCCTGAGCGATGAGCAACTGCGGGTGGCGCTGCCGCCGACGTCGATGACACTAGGCGGGATGCTCAAGCACCTGGCCTGCGTCGAGGACTACTGGTTCACTGAGGTGGCCGCCGGGGAGCCGTCCCCGGAGCCGTGGGCCAGCGTGGACTGGGATGCCGACCCCGACTGGGACTGGCGCACCGCGGCGACACAGACCGGCGGGGAACTGCGGGCGCTGTGGGCCGGCCGGGTGGAGCGGTCCCGGGCCGTGCTGGACGCACGGCCCGGCCAGGGTGAGGCCGCGGCGCTCGCCGCGGCGCACCCGGCATGGGGCGGCCGGGGACGCGTATCGCTCCGGTGGGTCCTGATGCACATGGTCGAGGAGTACGCCCGGCACAACGGTCACGCCGACCTGATCCGCGAGTCCCTCGACGGCCAGACGGGCGAGTGAACGCGGTCGCTCATGATCGTCTTGGCCGCCGGTGCCGCCCCTTGCCGCGAGTCGCAGGTGCCGCCTCCGGCGGGCTGGGTGGCTGGCAGACGCCGCAGGGCCGGACGCCGGAACCAGTTTGCTCCAGCACCCACCGGTCCAGCTCGCCCAGCGACGTCGAGCAGATCTTGACGTAAGGCCCGGTCCACGTCCGCCCGCGCGGCGGCTCACCGTTGATCGTGTAGCAGTGGGCATGGTGCATGCGGGCATCGGCCGGGTCGAGGCTGCGCTGGATGTTGATGACGTAGCCCTCGGCGTGCGCGGCCACCCAGCTCAGGTAGGCCGGGTCGTCGTCACGGAACTGCTCCACCCCGTTCACACTGCCAGCGGCACCGCGCTGAGTCCAGACCATGCACACAGCGGTGACGGGCCATGACGCGCCGGTCCCGGAGATTTCTTATGCTGCGGGTATGGGGCAGGTCCGGGTGGGCACGGCGTCGTGGACGGACCGGACGCTGCTCGCCTCGGGCTGGTACCCGCCCGAGGCGGACACGCCGGAGCAGCGGCTGCGGTTCTATGCCCGGCAGTTTCCCCTGGTCGAGGTGGATGCCACCTACTACGCGCTGCCCGCGGAGCAGACCGCGGCGACCTGGGCGGCGCGCACCCCGGCTGGGTTCACCTTCAACATCAAGGCGTTCAGCCTGTTCACCCAGCACCCCACCCGCGTGGCGGCGCTGCCCGCCGATCTGCGCCCGGAGGTGGAGAAGACGGGCAAGGACCGGGTCTACCTCAAGGACGTCGACCCCGCGGTCACCCAGCAGGCGTGGCAGCGGTTCCTGGCCGCGCTGGAGCCGCTGCGCCAGGCGGGCAAGCTGGGGGCGATCTTGCTGCAGTTCCCGCCGTGGTTCCCCATTTCCCGGGGCCGCAAGGACTACATCCTGTCCTGCGTGCAGCGCGTGGCGCCGGACCGGGTGTGCGTGGAGTTCCGCAACAAGACCTGGATGACCCCGGACAACCGGGAGGAGACCCTGGGCTTCCTGGCTGAGCACCGGCTGCCGTACGTGTGCGTGGACATGCCGCAGGGCCACCGCGACTCGATTCCCCCGGTGCTGGCGGCCACCGACCCGGGGCTGGCCGTGGTCCGCATGCACGGCCACTCGGACAAGTGGGACAGCAAAGACATCCACGAGCGGTTCGGCTACCGCTACACCGACCGTGAGCTGAAGGAATGGGCACCCAGGGTCGCCGCCCTGGCCCGCGACGCCGAGGACACCCACGTCCTGTTCAACAACTGCTACCGCGACTACGCCCAGGTTAACGCCCAGCAACTCGCCGCCCTGCTGAAGGCCTGACCGTACGCCCGCGGAACGCGGAGTCCTGGCGTCAGAGGGACCGCGACTGGGGGTGATTTCCGGAAATCGGGATATCGCCATTAGAGCCATTCCCTCGGTACGCTCCATCTCGACGACGTCGATGCAGGGATAACGTGTTCAAGAACGCCGAGGAGCGGGCCGCCCAGCGCCGCGAGCGCGAGGCCGAGCAGGCCCGCGCGCAGGCCGCGCTCGCCGAGCAGGCCAGAGTGGCGGAGGAACAGCGCAAGCGCGACGCGTTCTTGGCGACTCCGGTCGGCGCGGCCACGGCCGCGAGGGAAGCGGGCCAGACGTTCTTCGAGATCCAGCTCGAAGTTGGCGGTCACACCGGTAGCGCCGGGTTCGGCAGCTTGAGGGACGCCGCATGGCGTCGAGTTCCGCCGCCACGCTGGGCGAGATAGCGGAGCTTGGCTGGCGCCTGGAGCACGCGGGCTACTAATTCATGATCACCGGCGAGACCAGCACGGATCGCGTCTTCGTGAGCGGGGCGGCCACCGCTGTCAGCGGCGTGACGATCGGGGTCTGCCTCTTCCGCAACACCGCGCTCCCTGAATCCTCCGCCTGAACCAGTCCGCTCAGCGCAGCGGACCGGCCGGCCGCCCGCCCAGCGAAGGCCTGCCGCACGAAGCCGGAGGCCATTCCGGGCTCGGCCCTGCCGATGCAGAACCGGCACTGCCCTTTCTGGCTGGATCCGGTCATGCGGCACCGTCTTCCGGCTTGATGCCGTGCTCGCTGAGCAGGCCGCGAAGGCGCGTTATCTCGTCGCTTAGCTCGCGGAACTTCCCGGCCAGGGATGGCAGGTCAGGGTGGGCGGCCGTCCACTGTTCGTGCTGGGAGGCCCGCTCGGCCAGCAGTTCCTTTTCCTGGTCGCGCAGCGTCGCAGCCTGCTCATACTCCTGGGCGTCGGCGGCGGCGTGCCGCTCGCCGCGGACCTGCTCAATCTGCTGGTTCAGGCCGCCGGTGTCCGGCCCGGTCCCCACCCGCTGCTCGATGACCGACAGGCGCGATTCGATGGCTTTGACGCGGGCCGCGACCCGGGACAGCAGCTCGTGTTGCCGTGGTGCCGCGAATGCGCTCTCGGGCTCCTTGCCCTGGTAGCCGTGCAGCAGCTGGATGACCTGCTGGCGCACCC
The DNA here is from genome assembly GCA_963829725.1 of uncultured Actinomycetes bacterium. GTDB lineage: Bacteria > Actinomycetota > Actinomycetes > Streptosporangiales > Streptosporangiaceae > RYN-230. The sequence goes on from CAWHJW010000019.1 coordinate 34,573, forward strand.
GGTTCAGGTCGGCGCCCAGCTTGACCAGCACCTGGGCGGCCACGCCCGCACCCTCACGGATGAGGCCGAGCAGGATGTGCTCGGTGCCGATGTAGTTGTGCCCGAGCGCCAGCGCCTCGCGCAGCGACAGCTCGAGCACCTTCTTCGCGCGCGGCGTGAACGGGATATGCCCGGAAGGTGCCTGCTGGCCCTGGCCGATTATCTCCTCAACCTGCTGGCGCACGGCCTCCAGGCTGATTCCCAGGGATTCCAGCGCCTTGGCCGCCACGCCCTCACCCTCGTGGATCAGGCCAAGCAGGATGTGCTCGGTGCCGATGTAGTTGTGGCTGAGCATCCTGGCTTCTTCCTGAGCCAGCACCACAACTCTCCGCGCCCGGTCGGTAAACCTCTCAAACATCCTCCGCACCGCCCTTCCCGGCAGCTGCCGGCCATGACCGCGGAGACTAACCGGAGCAGGCTCAGCCCGGGCTCCGCCACTGGCCCTGACGATAAGCCCATCCCGAGGCGGACCCGAACATGATTCCTGGCCGGCACGGGACAATGCACTACTTGGGGCGTCAGGGGCACGCTCACTCCCGGGCTGATCCGGCCGGCGCCGCTGGTGCTGCCGGCCAGCCACCGGCTGAGCAGCGACCGGTTCCTGACCATGGCAGGCCGCCGTCAGCGCCATGGGCCCAGCGTGCCCGGAACGTCAGCACCTGGCCGGCCGTTGACGGGCACCGCCGCAACCAGTCCGCCGCCGGGCCCGTCCAGGTGGTTGCGAGTGCTCAGCCGGGGTCATGCTGGGCCAGCCAGGCCCGGCCGGCCTCGGTGATGACCCGGTTGTCCCCTTCGGCCCGCAGCAGGGGCGGGTCCTGCTTGTACAGGTCGGCGACGAGCCGGCCGCTCGGCAGGATCGACCGGGCCACCTGGTGCGCCTCCAGCTTGTGCATGCTGCCGCCCGGCGCGGCGGCGAACGCGGCGAGCAGTTCCGCCCGGGCCGCGGCCGGACCGGGGCGGCCGCCGCCCTCCCCCGACGCGGCCGCCGTGTCGTCCAGCAGGCTGAGCACCTCGGCCGACAGGGTCTGGACCAGGTCGCGGATGCGCGCGTCCCGGGCCAGCGCCGCGTCGGCCGCCGTGGCGCCCGCTCCCCCGCTGCCCTGCCAGGTGCGCTGCGGGTGCCGCCGCAGGTACTCCTGCTCCAGTTCCAGCATGCGCCGGGTATGCGTGCGGAACTGCCCGGCCGTCCCGTGCAGGAACACCCAGTGCCGGGTGGCGTGCGCCTGCACGCCCTGCCGTTCCAGCTCGGCGTCGCTCAGCTCCCGGGCTGGCACGCCCTGCTCGTCCTCCACGGTCCCTCCTGCGTCAGGCCGGCAGCTTGAGGTTGTACACCTGCGCGGCGTTGCCGGCCAGGACGAGGCCGGCGGTCTCCTCGTCCGGGCACAGCGCGGCGACCGCGCGGGCGTTACGGGCGATGCCGGGCACCCCGGGCCAGTCGGTGCCGAAGATCATCCGCCGGGTCAGACGGCCCCAGTTGTGCCGGGCGTAGTACTCCCGGAGCCGGGACGGCGGCAGCCCGGACAGCTCGATCCAGACCCGCTCACCCGACAGCGCCAGGAACGCGGCCGCGTCGTACCACCAGCCCCGGCCGCCGTGCGCGAGCACCACGCTGAGCCGGCGGAAGTCACGCAGCACGTCGTCGAGCAGGATCGGGTCGGCGAAGGTGTTGGCCGACCCGGGGAAGGTGCTGGTGCCGCAGTGCACCACGACCGGGATGCCCGCGTCCTGGCAGATCTCGTAGCACCGGTACAGCGCGCGGTCGTTCACCGCCGCGCCGGCGTGCACCGGGTGGATCTTCAGTGCCACCGCGCCCAGGCTGAGCTGACGCTCCAGTTCTTCCTCGGCCGGGTAGTGCAGGTGCGGGTTGACGTTCGCGATGAGCTTGAGCCGGGCGGGGTTGAAGCTGGCCAGCGGGAGCACATCCTCGACCGGCTGGATGCCGGTGACCTTAGGGCTGTACTCGCACATCAGCAGGGCCACATCGACGCCCTGGGCGGCCAGGTAATCATTGAACGCGGCGGGCCGGACCGTGCCCTCGGCGCCGTAGACCTCGCCGAGGATGGAGCGGTCACCGAAGTCGTGGGCCCACTGCTGCCAGGCCGGCCTGAGCGTGGGCAGCCGGGCCGCATGCAGGTGCACGTCGATGAGCGGGCGTCCGTCCAGCATCAGCCGGCCCAGCCTGTGACCAGCGGCGTGTCCACGCCGACCGGCCCGACGAGGCGCGCGCCGCCCGGCGCGCCGATCGGGGCCTCGTGGCCGGGCAGCATGCCCTCGAAGAAGGCCCGGTTGTCCTCGATGAACTCCGCCGCCTCCGGCGGCACCCGGCGGTCCTGGGAAATGGCCTCCACCGGGCATACCGGCTCGCACGCCCCGCAGTCGATGCACTCCCGCGGGTTGATGTAGCTCTTGCGCTCCCCCTCGTAGATGCAGTCCACCGGGCACTCATCGATGCAGGCCTTGTCGTTGACGTCGATGCAGGGGCTGGCGATGACGTAGGGCACGGGCGGCTCCTGGTTACGCGGGCACCGGGACGGGTGCGCTGTCGGTGGAGTGGCCGGGGAACAGCGGGGCGCCCGGGTCCAGCTCAGCCGCGGCGTTGTTCACCGCGGTGGCCACCTCGCCGAACCCGACGCTGATCAGCCGCACCTTACCGTCGTAGCCGGTGATGTCACCGGCCGCGTACACCCGGGGCAGGCTGGTGCGCATCCGGGTGTCCACGACGATATGCCGGTTGTCCTCCAGCGCCAGGCCCCAGCCGCGCATCGGGCCCAGGTCGGCGCGGAACCCCAGGGCGGCGATCACCCGCTGGCACGGCAGCGTCCGCGCGGCCGCCTCGCCCCGGACGGTCACCTCGACCGCGTGCACGCCGCCGGTGCCGAGCACCCGGGTCACCTCCGCGTCGGTGAGCACGGCCGTGGCGCAGCCGCGGACCGCCTCGACGGTCGCCGGGTGGGCGCGGAAGGCCCGGCGCCGGTGCACCACGGTGACGCTGCGGGCCAGCGGGGTCAGCGCCAGGGCCCAGTCGCACGCGCTGTCGCCGCCCCCGACGATGACAACATCCGCGCCCGCGTACTCGGCCAGGCTGGGCACGAAGTAGGCCAGCCCCCGGCCGAGGAACTCCTCCCCGGCGGGCAGTTCCCGCGGGGTGAACGTGCCGATGCCCGCGGTGATGACCATGGCGCCGCAGCCGACCGTGGTTCCCGCGTCCGTGCTGACCAGCAGGGATCCGTCGGCCCGCCGCGCCAGGTCCACCGCGGCCTGGCGGAGCAGGTACCGCGGGCGGTACTGGCCGGCCTGCTGCACCAGCCCGGCCACCAGGTCGCGGCCGCGCACGCTGGGGAACCCGGCGACGTCGTAGATGGGCTTCTCCGGGTACATCGCGGTGATCTGGCCGCCCGGCTCGGCCAGCGAGTCCACGATCGCGGTGCGCAGCCCGCGGACCCCGGCGTAGTAGGCGCCGTACAGCCCGACCGGGCCCGCGCCGACCAGCAGCAGGTCAACCTCGTGATCGGTCATGCGCGGGCTCCTCGGTGCCGTGGTCAGACGCGGGTGGTGTCGAAGGCGGCCGGGGTCGCGGTGCCAAAGCGGCGCAGCGCCCCGTCCGGCCCGCTCGCGTTCGGCCGGATGAAGACCCAGTTCTGCCAGGCGGTGAGCCGCCCGAAGATCTTGGTCTCCAGCGTCTCCGGCCCGGTGAACCGCAGGTTGGCCTCCATGCCGGTGAGCGCGTCGGGCGACAGTGACGCCCGCTCCTCCAGGGCGATGCGCAGTTCCTCGGCCCAGTCCAGGTCGTCGGGGGCCAGGGTGACCAGGCCGAGGCTCATCGCACCGGCGGCGGCAAGCGGCTCCCCGGCCCGCCCGGTCACCGCCTCCAGCTCGCCATCCCGCCCGTAGAACCGGGACTGCAGCCGGGTGAGGCCGTTGCCCATCGGGTAGCGGCCCAGGTTGGCCGGCCCGGTGATGACGGCCGCCTCGCCGTCGGCCGGGTCGATGCCGGCCAGCTCCTCCTCGGGCACGCCGTCGAGCATGTACTGCCGGTCGCAGGCCAGGGCGACCTCCAGCAGCGTCCCGGCGAAGCAGCTGCCCGGCTCGATGACGGCGATCAGGGAGCGGCTGGTGACGTCCAGCCGCTTGAGCACGCGCTTGAGGAAGTGCGAGACCTCGCCGCCGAACCAGTGACCGGACAGCTCAGCCAGCTGGGCATCGTACGCCAGCACCTGCTGCGCGTCACCCCGGGTACGGAACACCCAGGTGCCCAGGTCCAGCTCGTTGGTGCGCAGGTGCAGGATGAGGTGGTCCAGCTCCCGGGCCAGGGCCAGCGGGTAGTAGCCGGCCCCCTGGGCCACCGCGTCCGCGGCGCTGGCCGGCGGCGGGGTGTCCGGGCCCTGGATCAGGATGTCGGCCCGGCGGGCGGCACGGTCCAGGCGCGCCTCGACATGCGCGTAGCGGATGGTGTCCCCGTCCCCGGTGCGGTCCAGCGGGGCCAGCGTCACGCCCTGGTCCCCGGCCCGGGCGGACGCGACGGCCGCGGCGTCCGCGCGGGTGCGCACCGCGTCCGCGAACCGGCTGGGCGGGACGGCCGCATCGACCAGCCCCCAGTCCACCGCGGCCGCGCCGCGCAGGCCCTCGGTCCTGGTGGCGAACACGTCGGCGCGGTCCCGGCGGACGTGCCGCTTGTCCACCATGCGGGTCAGCCCGCCGGTCCCCGGCAGCACGCCGAGCATCGGTACCTCCGGCAGTGACACGGCCGAGGACCCGTCGTCCACCAGCACGATCTGATCGCAGGCCAGGGCGAGCTCGTAGCCGCCGCCGGCCGCGGTGCCGTTCAGGGCGGCGATCCACGTCTGCCCGCTGCTGGCGGTGGCGTCCTCGATCCCGTTGCGCGTCTCGTTGGTGAACTTGCAGAAGTTCACCTTCCAGGCGTGCGAGGCCTGGGCCAGCATCCGGATGTTCGCGCCGGCGCAGAACATCCTGTCCAGCCCGCCGGTCAGCACGACCGCGCGGACCCCCGGGTGCTCGAACCGCAGCCGCTGCACCGCGTCGTACAGCTCGATATCCACGCCGAGGTCATAGCTGTTCATCTTCAGCTCGTAGCCGGGTACCAGGCCGGCCTGGGCGTCCACCCGGAGGGTGAGCGTCGCGACCGGGCCGTCCACCGCGAGCTGCCAGTGCCGGTAACGGTCCGGCGAGGTCTCGAACTCCACCCGGATCCCGGCCTGCGGCGCGGCCGCGCCATCCCCTGACGTGACGGGCGTGGCGTCGGCGAGCGTCGACATGGGCTACCTCCCGGGCGGTGCGGACCAGCCACGAAACATACTACATTCTTAACGAAGCTCGTCAAGGCTCTGTAGTAGGTTACGCCGGGGCGGGGTCCGGCTCCTCCCCCTGCCTGCCCGCCGGCGGACCAGCGTGGCCGACCGGCGCGGCGACGGCCGTGTCCCCCCGCCGAGGCCGCCATCGAGGCCCTCCGCACCTCGGCGGGCGCCTGCCTGAGCAAGTGGCGGGCCACCGCCGGCTGACGTACTACAGTGCCATTGCGGGACGTTAAGAATATGTATACGGTCAGGCGGGGGACGGCGAATCCGGCCGCACGGCCGGGCGGGCGACTACGTCTGGGAGGACTGACCTGATGGCCGAGGTTCCGCTGCTGGAGTCCTACCTGGCCGGGACGTGGCGGCGCCCGGCCGATGACGGCGAGCCGGTGCGGGACGCGGTGACCGGCGCGCCGGTCGCCCGGGTGTCCCGCGCCGGGGTGGACGCGGCCGCGGCGGTGCGCCACGCCCGCGCGGCAGGCGGGCCGGCCTTGCGCGCACTGACCTTCGCCGAGCGGGTACCGCTGGTCAAGGCGGTCGCCGGGGTGCTGACCCAGGCCCGCGACGAGCTGTACGCGCTGTCCGCCCGGACCGGGGCGACCCGGCGCGACTCGGCGGTGGACATCGACGGCGCCATCGGCACCCTGGCCGTGTTCGCCAGCCTGGGGCGCCACGGGCTGCCGGACTCCCCCGTGCTCCCCGACGGGGACGCGGAGCCGCTGGGCAAGGGCGGGACGTTCGCCGGGCAGCACATCCTGACCCCGCGGCGCGGGGCCGCGGTGCAGATCAACGCGTACAACTTCCCGGTCTGGGGCCCGGCCGAGAAGCTGGCCCCGGCCCTGCTGGCCGGGGTGCCAGCCATCATCAAGCCGGCCACCCAGACCGCCTACCTGACCGAGCTCATGGTCCGCCGGATCATCGAGGCGGGCGTGCTGCCGGAGGGGGCGCTCCAGCTGGCCTGTGGCAGCGCCCGCGGCCTGCTCGACGAGCTGGGCGGCCAGGATTCGGTGTGGTTCACCGGGTCGGCGGCGACCGCGGCGCTGCTGCGCGGGCACCCGGCCGTCACCGCGCGTTCGGCCCGGTTCAACGCCGAGGCCGACTCGCTCAACGCGTCCGTGCTCGGCCCGGACGCCGCCCCCGGTACCCCTGAGTTCGGCCTGTACGTGGACCAGCTGGTCACCGAGATGACGGTTAAGGCCGGGCAGAAATGCACCGCGATCCGCCGGGCCCTGGTCCCGGCGGCCCAGGCTGGCGCGGTCATCGAGGCCGTGTCGGCGCGGCTGGCCGCGGCCGTGGTGGGCAGCCCGGCCGACGAGCGGGCTGAGGTCGGGGCGCTGGTCAGCCTGGAACAGCGGGACGACGTGCGCTCCGCGGTGACGGCGCTGGAGGGCGCCGGGACGCTGGTCTTCGGCGACCCGGAGCACGTCGAGGTGGCCGGCGGTAACGACCGGCGCGGCGCGTTCCTGTCCCCGCTGCTGCTGCGCTGCACGGACGCCGCCCGGCCCGAGCCGCACCAGGTGGAGGCGTTCGGCCCGGTCAGCACGGTGATCGGTTACGACGGCACGGCGGCGCACGCGGTCACGCTGCTGGAGCGCGGGGATGGCAGCCTGGCCGGGTCGGTGGTCACGGCGGACCCGGAGTTCGCCCGGGACGTGGTCCTGGGCGCCGCGGCCGCGCACGGGCGGATGCTGGTGCTGGACGCCGGCTGCGCGGCTGAGAGCACCGGGCACGGCACGCCCATGCCGCAGCTGGTGCACGGCGGCCCGGGCCGGGCCGGTGGCGGGGAGGAAGAAGGCGGCCTGCGGGCGGTGCGGCACCACCTGCAGCGGACCGCCGTCCAGGGCAGCCCGGCCCTGCTGGGCTTGATCACCCGCTGAGCGCGGGCGTGCTCCCGGACGCCAGCCGCTCCCGGGCGAACTCGCGCAGCCGGTAGCGCTGCACCTTGCCGGTGGCCGTCTTGGGCAGGTCCTCGACGAGGAGCACGGCGCGCGGCCGCTTGAAGGCGGCCAGCCCGTCCCGGCACCACTGGATCAGGTCGGCGGCGCTGACGTCCGTCCCGGCCGCGAGCACCACGCAGGCCACCGGCTTGTCGAGCTCGTTGCTGTCCGGCACGGCGACCACCGCGACCTGGGCGACGGCCGGGTGCTGCAGCAGCCGGTCCTCCACCTCGGCCGGCGACACCCAGATCCCGCCCGCCTTGAGCAGGTCGTCCGACCGGCCCATGCAGGTGTAGTAGCCGTCGGCCGACCGCACGTAGGTGTCCCCGGTGCGCAGCCACTCACCCTGGAACACGGCCCGGGTGGCGTCGGTACGGCACCAGTAGCCGCTGGCGATCGAGTCGCCCCGGACGTGCAGCGCGCCGGGCGTGCCGTCCGGCACGGGCACGCCGTCCTCGTCGCGCAGCTCGATGCCATAACCGGGCACCGGGACCCCCGAGGTCCCGGGCCGCACCGCCCCCTGCCGGTTGGACAGGAAGATGTGCAGCGCCTCGGTGGAGCCGATCCCGTCCAGGATGTCCACCCCGAAGCGGCTGGTGAACCGGCGGTACAGCGGGGCGGGCAGCGCCTCCCCGGCCGACGCGCACAACCGGACGCCCGCGAAGGTGTCCGCGGGCAGGCCAGCCGCGAGCAGCGTGGCATAGAAGGTGGGGCTGCCGAAGAACAGCGTGGGCCCGTCGGCGGCCAGCCGCTCCGCGACGAGGGCCGGCGTGGGCCGCCGCGGCTCCAGCACCGCGGCCGCGCCGGCCGACAGCGGGAACAGTACCGAGTTCCCGAGGCCGTAGGCGAAGAACACCTTGGCCACTGAGAAGGTCACGTCACCGGGCCGGATACCCAGCACCTGGGCGCCGTACGTCTCGCACACCGCGCGGATGTTCGCGTGCCGGTGCATGGCCGCCTTCGGGGTCCCAGTCGTCCCGGACGTGTACAGCCACAGCGCAGGCGCGTCGGCGCCGGTGGCGGCCATGCCACCGCCCGCCGGGCTCCCGGCGGCGAGCAGGTCCGCCCACGCGGTGACCGGGGCAGCCGGCGTGGGTTCCAGCTCCGCGCCGTCCACCGCCACCAGGTGCGCCAGGTCCGGCGCGAACCGGGCGGCGTGCGAGGCCACCGCGGCGAACTCGGGGGTGGCCACCAGCATGCGGGCCCCAGAATCGGCGACGATCTTGGCTAGTTCCGGCCCGGTGAGCATGGTGGACACCGGCACCGCGGTAGCACCGCAGCGCCAGGCACCGAGAATGCCGGCCAGCAGCTCCGGCCGGTCCGAGCAGACGAACAGCACCCGCTCCCCCGGCCGGACGTCGGCGGCCCGCAGCCCGGCCGCGAAGGACGCCGCGAGGTCGCGCAGCCCCGCGTAGCTCAGCCGGCCCGCGTCGCTGATGACCGCCACCCGGTCACCCTGGCCGCCCTCGACGTGCCGGTCGACCAGATAATGGGCCGCGTTGAAGGTCTCGCTCATCACGAATCCGATCGCTTAGGTCCAGCCGCGCGGCCAAGGTCAACGTCGCCTTCGATGTGCCGCACAACACACTACGCATAATTTGACCTACGTCAATAGATCGTAGAATGTAGCTGCCATACCGCATTGCCGGAGAAGGGGCCGCGTGGTGTCATGGCGACCGTGAACCGTCAGGATGTCCGGCGTTCCGAGACCGGCGCGGCCAGCGCGCGCTCGCTGCTGCTCACCGTGCTGGGTGAGTTCGTGCGGCCCCCGGGCGTCCCGGCCTGGACCGGCGCGCTGGTCGCCGGGCTGGCCGAGGTGGGCGTGGAGGAGAAGGCGGCCCGGCAGGCCCTGGCCCGCACCGCGGCCGACGGGCTGTTGTCGTCCGAGCGCACCGGGCGCCGCGTGCAGTGGCGGCTCACCCCGCGGGCCGTCCGGCTGCTCGCCGAGGGAGCGGAACGGATCTATGGCTTCGGCCGGGGCCTGGACGCCTGGGACGGCCGGTGGCTGATGCTCATGGTCACCGTGCCGGAGGCTCAGCGGCAGCTGCGCCATCAGCTGCGCACCCGGCTCACCTGGGCCGGGCTCGGCTCGCCGACCCCCGGGCTGTGGCTGACCCCGGGCACGGGCAAGCAGAAGGAGGTAGCCGAGGTCGTCGAGGACCTGGGCGTGGACGCCTTCTCCTTCACGGGCTCATTCGGGGACATCGGCGACGAACTCCGCGTCGTCCGCCAGGCCTGGTCGCTGGCCGACGTCGAACAGCGCTACCTCCAATTCATCGCGATGGTGTCAGCGATGGACGTGACCTCCCCGGCCAACGCGCTCCGCTCCCGGGTCCTGCTGGTCCACGAATGGCGCCGGTTCCCGTTCCTCGACCCGGCCCTGCCCCCGGAGCTGCTGCCGGCGGACTGGCCCGGCCCGCGCGCGGCCGAGCTGTTCCACGACCGCTACGACGCCTGGCACGACCCCGCCGACGAATACTGGAACACCCTGTGCACGACCGCGGCAGCCCGCTCCTGAGAGCACAGGGTTCCTGGGGGTCGCCCCCGCGCGAACGCTAGAAGCGGACGTAGTCGTACTCGACCGGCATGTTGTTGATGCCCTGAGGTGGCGGCGCCAGCCAGGTGGCGAACTCGCCCTCCTCGAAGTGCGGCACCATCAGCGCGGCCACCCGGGCCCGGTCATCCGCGGTGGGCAGCCAGCTATCGCGGGCCGCCTCCCAGGCGGCCTCGCCGAGGATCTCGCCCGCCGGGCTGATGTGCTGCCCGGCGTAGGCGCCGACCTTGCGGAAGAACCCCTCGTGGGGCAGTGTCAGGCGTTGCCCCAGCCCGGCGTCCCCCAGCGCCTGGTTCCACCGCCGGACCCCGTTCTCGCAGTCGGCGACGTACTCGTCCCGCAGGTCCAGGTTGAGCGCGCTCAGCAGGGGCACGGACTGCCGTGCGATCTGGCCGTCCCGGACCACGTTCATCTCGCGCTCGATGCCCAGCAGGACATGATCGTCCTTCCGGCGGGCCTCACCCCAGCGGCCCTTGAGGCCGGTGGTGAAGTAGGTGCCCGCGTTAGTTGACTGCTCCGAGCCGAACAGGTCCATGGACACGGCGAACTGGAAGTTGAGGTACTTCTGGATCACCGGCAGCGGGATGCCGCCGTGTTCCCAGATGTCCTCGGTGCCGTGCGCACGTGTCAGCTCAGCCGTCCGCTGCACGATGCGCTGCACCCCGGTGGTGCCCACGAACATGTGGTGGGCCTCCTCCTTGAGCATGAACTCGCAGGTCCGGGCGAGCGGGTCGAAGCCGGACTCCTTGAGCGTGCCGAGCTGGTACTTGCCGTCGCGGTCGGTGAAGTAGGTGAACATGAAGAACTGCAGCCAGTCCGTGGTGTCCTCGTTAAAGGCCCCGAGGATCCGCGGCGCGTCGGTGTCACCAGAGTTGCGCTTGAGCAGCTGCTCGGCCTCCTCCCGGCCGTCCCGGCCGAAGTAGGCGTGCAGCAGGTAGACCATGGCCCACAGGTGGCGGCCTTCCTCCACGTTGACCTGGAACAGGTTGCGCAGGTCATACAGGGATGGCGCGGTGTTCCCCAGGTGGCGCTGCTGCTCCACCGAGGCCGGCTCGGTGTCCCCCTGGACCACGATCAGCCGCCGCAGGTTGGCCCGGTACTCGCCGGGCACCGACTGCCAGGCGGGCTCGCCCTTGTGCTGCCCGAACCCGATGCGCCGGTCCGGGTCGCGCTCGGCCAGGAAGATGCCCCACCGGTAGTCCTCCATCTTGACCCGGTCGAAGTGCGCCCAGCCGTCCCGGCCGACCGCGATCGCGGTGCGGAGGTAGACATCCCGGTGCTCCAGGGTCGGGCCGAGCTGCTGCCACCAGGTCAGGAAGTTGGGCTGCCAGCTCTCCAGCGCCCGCTGCAGCCGCCGGTCGTTCGCGAGGTCCACGTTGTTCGGGATCCGCTGCGAGTAGTCAACCCGGCTCAGCGGGCCGCCCGGGACGGGCGCCTCACCGGTCTGCCCGCTGGCCGGCGCTGTCGATGCCGTCATGTGTCCACCTCGTCTGGGGGCTGCTGGGCTCGCTCCTCCATAGGCTACGCAAGCCTGTCGTATCGTCAAGTACTTGTAGCACTTTATCGGCCTCGTCCCGGCCCCGGGCGGGTGGTTTCGTGAGCCGTTAAGTTTCGACCCCTCCTGGGGGGTCCGAACTTAACGGCTCACGGATCCGGGCCAGCGTTCGTCGTGCGCGGCGCGCAGCCGGGTACAGCACGCGTCGCCCGGCGGCAGGGCGAACACGATCACGTCCGCCCCCTCGGCCGCCGCGCACTGCCCGTCCTCCAGCAGCGGGCAGTCCCGGCCGCGGGTGCCGTCCGGGCCGGCGCACTGGCGGACCGCGGCCCCCTCGGCGCGCAGGTGTGCCACGTCCGGGCGCTCCGTCCAGCCCCGGGCCTCCACCAGCACACGCGGCCCAGCCCCGGCCGGCCAGCCCGGCATGGTCCCGTCGGTGGCGATCTCGAGCACCAGCTCATCCGCGCCCGGCCACTCCACGACCAGGCAGCCCACCGACCGGAACAGGGACAGCGCGGGCGCGTTGTCGCGGCGGATCACCGCGTGCAGCACCGGCAGCCCCGCCTGGCGGGCCGCGGCCAGCAGCCCGGACAGCAGCGCGCGGCCCAGCCGGGCCCCCTGGTGGCTGCGCAGCACGGCCAGGGCCAGCTCGTCGGGGCCGGTCTCGTCCGGCACGCAGACCGCCACCCCGACCGGCCGGGGCGGGGTGGCATCCGGGTCGAACGCGATCACGCCGCAGCGGGCCCGGCCCAGCTCGCCGGCCGCCAGCGCGTGCGCCTCCGCCGCCGACAGCCCGGACCGGGAGAACCGCATCCGCTGATCGTGGCGGTCCAGCGCGGCATAGACGTCCCCGAGCGCCGCCGCGTCCTGCGGCCCCAGCGCCCGGATTCGCACCCGGCGGCCATCCGCGAGGGCCACCGTCCGCCCGGTCATGCCCTGACACTGCCAGCGCGACGCCCCGGCGGGCAGGGCTGAAAGTCCCGTCGCCAGCGGTTCACCTGGCGCCGGGCCGGGCCGCGACGGCCTGCCGGCTGAGCTGGTCCTCGTTCCGCGCGGCGCTCTCCAGCTGATCCAGCATCGCGATGACCAGGCCGCCCAGCCAGCCGAGCAAGAGCGCGTAGTCGATGCGCAACTCGGCAGCATCGGGGACCGCCGCGCCCGGACCCAGCAGGCCGCCCAGCTCATCGGCGAGCGCGGGGGAAACACACTGGCTGAGTTCCTTGCTCACCTCCGTGAGCACCCGCCGCAGCCGGCTACGGGCCCCCGGCGGCAGTTCCGCGCGGACTTCCGCCGACGCCGCGTTCAGCAGTGACCACAGGCGGAGCACCCGCCCGGGCGAGTCCACCCGGTACACCGGTGCCGCGCCAGGCCGGCAGAACGAGACCGCGACCCAGGGCACCGGGACGTGCGGGGCCGGATCAGCTAAAAGCCTGCCCGTCACCTCGATCACCTCCTACGCCCGCCGGCACCGCCGGCGCAGGCGTTCAGTATCCGGCCGCCGCGGCCGGCGGCCGGCGGGTATCGTCCACGACGAATCTGAGCCCGGCGTCCACCGCGACCACCCCGTTGACCGAGCTGGTCATCCGGATCGCGACCGGGACCATGCTCTTGGTCTCGACCTCACCGGCCAGTGTCACCACCCCGTCGGCCACCCTCACATGGACCAGGGCGGGATTAGTGCCCAGGTAGCCGGTGAACACGTCCCGGAGTATCTCGGCCTTGATGTCGTCATCGGTGCGCAGGAAGAGCCGGATCACGTCCCCGCGGCTGACGATTCCGGCCAGTTCCCCGTGCGCCCCGGTCACCACCAGGTGCCCGGCTCTCGAGCGGTCCATCTCCCGGGCCGCCTGCACGACCGACGCATCCGCGCCGATCCCGGGGGCCGGGGACGTCATCACATCCCGGGCCGTCATGCCGCGGGCGTTGGCCCGTGCCTTGCGGCGGCGCGACCACGGCAGGCGGTCCGCACCCGGATCGTCCTTGACCTCTTCCTTGGCCAGCAGGTCGGCCTCGCGGACCACCCCGGTCACCCGGCCGAGGCCGCTGAGCACCGGCACGGCACCCACGTGCCGCCCGGCCAGGACCGCGACCAGCTTCTTGAACGAGGTGTCTTCGGTAACGGTGACAACCTCCGCCGTCATCACATCGTGCACACTGCGATGAGACATCAGGACCCCCCCAACAGGCCCGGGCGCGACCCGACCGGCCCCGTCCGTGCCTGGGTATCCACTTTCAAGCAGACCACATCCCCAGGCCGGCCGCGCAGAGCCCGAGTTCCCCGATCCCGGGACCAAGGTCCCGGGCCGGGCCGGCGCCTGCCCCGGGGGCCGGTCACGGTCCGCCCCGCCCGGCCCGGTCACGGTCCGCCCCGCCCGGCCCGGTCACGGTCCGCCCCGCCCGGCCCGGTTACCTTCCGCCCCGCCCGGCCCGACCTAGGTCCCTGGCCGGGACAGCCACCCCCGGGGTGCAGTGGGAGGGAACCGAGGAGCACCGCATGGACCTGGCGCGGCACAGCCAGCCGGTGAACCTGGACGGGGCGGCCGCCGATCCACTGGAGCCGCTGGCCCAGTTGTTCCGCGACCTGCGCACGTCCGCCAGCGGCCTGTCCAGCCGGGAGGCCGCACGGCGGCTCCAGGTGTCCGGGCCGAACGAGCTGACCAGGCGCGGGGGCCGTCGCTGGCCGGGTGAGCTGGCCCGGCAGTTCACCCAGCCGCTGGCCATGCTGCTGGCCCTGGCCGCGGTCCTGGCCTGGGCCAGCGGCACACCGCGGCTGGCCGTGGCCATCGTCGTCGTGATCCTGCTCAACGCCGGCTTCGCGTTTGCCGAGGAAATGGAGGCCGAGAAGGCGGTCGAGGCGCTGGCGGCGTTCCTGCCGGAACACGCGACCGTGCTCCGCGACGGCACCCGCCGGCAGATCGAGGCCCGGCTGCTGGTGCCGGGCGACGCCCTGGTGATCGAGGAGGGAGAGCGCATCTGTGCCGACGCCCGGCTGATGACCGGCACCGCCGAGGTGGACATGTCCACGCTGACCGGCGAGTCCGTGCCGGTCACCCGCTCCGCCGGGCCGGCCGACCTGGCCGTGCCGCTGCTGCACGCGGCCGACGTCGTGTTCAGCGGCACCGTCTGCACCGGCGGGGAGGCGCAGGCGCTGGTGACGGCGACCGGGATGCGCACCGAACTGGGCCGCATCGCCGCGCTCACCCAGCAGAGCGGCTCCGCCGAGAGCCCGCTGGAGCACCAGGTGCGCCGGGCCACCTGGCTGATCGCCTTCGTCGCCGTCGCGGCGGGCCTCGCCTTCCTGCCAATGGGCCTGGCCGCCGGGCTGGGCATGGCCGCCGCGGCCAGCTTCGCGATCGGGCTGCTGGTGGCCAACGTCCCGGAAGGGCTGCTGCCCACGATCACCCTGGCGCTGGCCGTCGGGGTACGCGAGATGGCCCGGCGCGGCGCCCTGGTCAAGCGGCTCAGCGCGGTGGAGACCCTGGGGTCCACGTCCGTGATCTGCACCGACAAGACCGGCACGCTCACCGAGAACCGGATGCGGGTCACCACGGTCTGGACCCCGGACCGGGAGGTCCGCCTCGGCAGCGGCGGGGCGGCCGGATCGCCGGTGCCGGTGGCCACGGGTGATCTCCCGCTCCTCGGCGCGCTGGCCGCGACCGCCGCCGTGTGCAGCAACGCGGACCTGCGGGACGGGACCGGGGAGGCGGCGGGCGACCCCACCGAGCTGGCGCTGCTCCGGCTGGCCGCCGGCTGCGGCCAGGATGTGTCCCTCGGCCCCCGGCAGGAAGGCCGCCGCCAGCTATTCCGCTTCGACCCCCGGCTCAAGCTGATGACCACGGTGGACGAGGACGGCGGCGGCCTGGTCATCCACACCAAGGGCGCCCCGGAGGAAGTCCTGGCCAGGACGGCCACCGTCCGCCGCGGGGCGGAGGAGGTCGCCATCACCGGCGCGGACCGCAGCACGGTGGCGCGGGTCATGACCGACTACGCGCGGGGCGGGCTGCGGGTGCTGGCCCTGGCCGCACGCCGGCTGCCGCCGGGAGCCCCGGTACCCGGCCAGCGCGCCGGGGCCGAGCGCGATCTGTGCCTGCTCGGGCTGGTCGCGATGCTGGACCCGCCCCGGGCCGAGGTCCCGGCGGCGATCGCCCAGGTGCACCGGGCCGGCATCCGGGTTCACGTGGTCACCGGCGACAACGGGCTGACCGCCGCGGCGATCGCCCGCCAGGCCGGCATCGGGACCGGCCGCCTGGAGCTGGTCAGCGGCACCGACCTGGACGCGATGACCGAGCCTGAGCTCGACCGGCTGCTCGGCTCGGGGACCGAAGTGGTGTTCGCGCGCAGCTCACCCGAGGCCAAGCTGCGGATCGCGGACGCGCTGCGCGCGGCCGGTGAGGTCGTCGCGATGACCGGCGACGGGGTCAACGACGCTCCCGCGCTGCGCCGGGCCGACATCGGCGTGGCGATGGGCCGCTCCGGCACCGATGTGGCCCGCGAGGCGGCGACGATGGTGCTCACCGACGACAACTTCGCCACCATCGCAGCCGCCGTCGAGTCCGGCCGGCGGGTCTACGACAACGTGCGCAAGTTCATCTGCTATATCTTCACCCACGCCGTTCCCGAGGTGCTGCCGTTCCTGGTCTTCGCACTCGGCGGCGGGGCCATCCCGCTGCCGCTGACCGTGATGGAAATACTTGCCATCGACCTGGGCACCGACATCCTGCCCGCGCTCGCGCTGAGCCGTGAGCCCGCCGAGCCCGGCCTGATGGACCGCCCGCCGCGGCCGCGCACCCAGGGCGTGATCAGCCGGGCGATGCTCGCCCGGGCCTGGGGCTTCCTCGGCCTGATCTCGGCCACGCTGGTCATGACCGGCTACTTCCTCACCCTGCGCCACGGCGGATGGCATCCGGGGGCCGCCACTGGCCCGGGCAGCCCGCTGAACCACGTCTACCGGCAGGCCACCACCGTCGCCTGGCTCGGCATCGTGGCCTGCCAGATCGGCACGGCGTTCGCGGTCCGCACCGACCACGCATCGTTGCGTTCGGTCGGGGTGTTCTCCAATCGGTACCTGCTCGCCGGGATCGGGGCCGCGCTGGCCTTCGCCGCGGCGGTGATCTACCTGCCCGGGCTGGCCAGCATCATCGGCACGGCGCCGCTCAGCGCGGGCCAGGTCGCCACCATCGCGCCGTTCCCCTTCATCGTCTGGGGTGCTGACGAGCTCCGCCGGCTCCTGCTGCGCCACCGCCGGTCCCTGCACCAGCCAGGGCCAGGATTGGCCGGGTCGCCAGGCGCCACGTCCACCAGGCCGGGCGGCACGACGTCGTAGCCGGTGAACCGGGCGGCATGTAGTCGCATGTGTCTTAATGTCCCGGTCATGCAGTTGGTGTCCCGGTCATGCAGTTGGCCGCTGGGAGTGGCGGCGGCCAGGGACCGGAGGTCAGATACTCCGGCCCCTATGACGTATCAGCCGCATGGCGACAGAAGCGGAACGTGACTCTGGCCTACCTGCGCCGCTGACCGCCCGCCGGGCACGCGCACGCCCGCGGGCCCGCCGCGGCTAGCCGGCCGCTGAGTGGCGCTGCAGGAAGTCCAGCGTCCGGTGATTGAACTCCTCGACGTTCTCGTAGATCGGGGCGTGCGCGCAGTCCTCGAACACCGTGAGCTCACCGTGCGGGATGGCCTGGGTGAGCGGGCCCGCGAAGCGGGTGGACGTCACCTGGTCGTGCCGCCCGAAGGTGATCAGGGTCGGCGCCTGGATGGAGCCCAGCACCCCCCGTGCGTCGTGGGCCAGCACCGCCTGGGACTGGCGGAGGAACGCGTCCACCGGCGGCATCGGGCGGCTTCGGACGAACTCGGCGAGCGAGTCGATGTACTCGGGCCGGGCCGCGTACAGCTCCGGGGTGAGGCACCACGGGAAGATGCCCTTGATCGCCATGTCGGTCACGCTGCCCAGGGCCTGCGCCATCACCTGCCAGCCCTCCACGACCACCTTCAGGAAGGGGTCGGTGGCCGGCCAGGCGCTGTGCAGCGACAGGGACTTCACCCGGGCCGGGTACTTGGCGGCCAGCCACATCCCGGTCGCCGCGCCCAGCGACAGGCCCGAGACATGGGCCCGGTCCACGCCGGCGGCCTGCATGAACCCGGCGATGTCGTCCGCGAACAGCTCAGTGCTGTACGTCCCCTCCGGCTGGCCAGACCGGCCCGCACCCCGCAGATCCACCGTGAAGCAGGTGAAGTGCTCGGCGTACTCCGCGACCTGGAAGGCGTAGCAGGCCTGGTCAGCGGCCAGGTAGGGAATCAGGACGATGGGCTCGCCCGCACCCTGGACCTCGTAGTAGATGTCAATCCCATTCGCCTGCACTACCGGCATGGTCATCCCCTCCTCGCCCTCGGCGGCGGCCCTCATCGCCCGCCCCCTGAGCCGATCCTGCTCCGGACAGTCCGTCCGCGCCAGTCAGCCGGCGTATGGATTAGCCCGGACGGCGCCGGAGCTTGACCCGGTAGGAGTAGTGCTCGGGGTTGAAGTAGCTGACCGCCAGCTCGACCGGGCCGCCGCCGGCATCGAGGTACAGCCGGTCGATGCGGAGCGCGGGCTCGCCGGGCGCGCAGCCCAGCGGCCCGGCCGCGAAGGCCGGCAC
Source organism: uncultured Actinomycetes bacterium (assembly GCA_963829725.1). Lineage (GTDB taxonomy): Bacteria > Actinomycetota > Actinomycetes > Streptosporangiales > Streptosporangiaceae > RYN-230. Next base: position 52,542 of record CAWHJW010000019.1, read on the forward strand.
CCCGGTGGCGGTGATGCTCTGCTCGGCCGCCTTGATCGAGCCGGGCAGCCGCGCGTCGATCAGGCCGATGACGGTGACCCGGCTGCGCCAGCCCGCCGGCGACAGCTCGCGGGCCCCGGCGAGCAGCCCGCCGACGCGCGGCGGCAGGAACACCGACGTGTGGCAGAACGGCACCTCCGCGTGCAGGCGGACCAGCGCCAGGGCGAAGACCTCGTCCGTGGGCAGCCGGAGCCGCCCGGCGGTCCCGATGTCGATCCGGCGCTGCAGCGGGTCGAGGATCTCGCAGTCGGTGTCGAGCGACAGCGCCATCAGCTCTTCCACCGAGCCGAACTGGCGGATGTAGCGGTCTTCCTCGGCCACCGGGTACGTGCCCCGGCCGGCGACCCGGTAGATCATCCCTTCCGCGACCAGGTCCTGCATGGCCCGCCGGACGGTCTGCCGGCTCACCGAGTAGGCCGCCGCGAGCTGCTGCTCGGTGGGCAGCGGCCGCCCGCCGGCGAACTCCCCGCTGCGGATCGCGTCGCGCAGCCGGCCCGCGAGCGCCCGGTAGGCGACGGTTCCCACCTGGAGTGGTCTCACCTGCTCTGGCATCGACGTCCAGGCCCCTTCCCGGCATCCCGGCCGCTCCCGGGCCGAGGGCAGGCCCTTGACGAGTCAGCGGCAGGCATGACTCAATGGCCGTACATATAACACATTTAGTCGGCCAAGGGGAGCTCATGACGCCCGTTGCGGTGCGGCTGGCCCGGTGGGCCGGTGATCTCGAGCCGGCCGCGGAGGATGTCGCCCTGGCGAACCGGTCGCTGCGCGACACGGTGGCCGTCGCGATCGCGGCCCGGGACCATCCGGTGAGCCGCCTGGCCGCCGGCCTCACCGAGGGCGGCCACTGGGCCGCGGCCGGGCACGTCCTGGACTACGACGACCTGCACATGCCATCGACCACGCACATCAGCGCGGTGTGCGTGCCGGTGGCGCTGGCCACCGGCGGCGGAGAGCGCGCCTACCTGGCTGCGGCCGGGGTGATGGCGCGGCTCGGCACCGCGCTCGGCTGGCGCCACTACTCGGCGGGCTGGCACGCCACCTGCACCGCCGGGGCCCCGGCCAGCGCCGCCGGGGCGGCGGTGGCGCTGGGCCTGCCGGCCGCGCAGGTGGCCACGGCCATGGCCCTGGCCGTGCCCGGGGCGGGCGGGGTGCAGCGCGCGTTCGGCACGGACGCCAAGTCGCTCCAGGTGGGGTTCGCCGTGGAGACCGGGATCCGGGCCGCCTGGCTGGCCGCGGCCGGCGCGAGCGCCGACCCGGCCGCCCTGGATGACTGGCTCGCCCTCGTCGGCGGCGATCCGGACGCGGCAGGCCCGGACGCGGCAGGCCCGGACGGCCCGGCGGTACCCGGCGGGCTGGCCGTCAAGATCTACCCGTGCTGCTACGCGCTGCAGCGCCCGATCAGCGCGCTGGCCCAGCTGGCGCGGGGCGGCCTGGACCCGGCGCAGGTACGCCGGATCGTGCTGTCCACCCCGGAGGCCACGGTCGTGCCGCTGATCCACCACCGCCCGGAGACCGGGCTGCAGGGCAAGTTCAGCCTGGAGTATGCGGCCGCGGCCGCGCTGCTGGACGGTCATCCGGGGTTCACCAGCTTCACCGACGCGGCCGTGCGCCGGGCGGACGCCCGCAGGCTGGCCGGCCTGGTCGAGACCGAGCTGACCCCGGGCGGCAGCTGGCTGCTCGACGGTGAGCTGCACGCGGAGGTCGCCATGGCCGGCGGCGCCGTGCTGCGGGTCAGCCAGCAGTTCCCGCCCGGTTCCCCCGCCTGCCCGCCCACCGGCGGCCAGCTGGACGCCAAGCTGGCCGACTGCCTGGCCGGGGCCGGTACCAGCGCAGACCAGTGGACCTGGGCCAACGCCGCCGGCGTGCTGCGGCGGTTCCTGCCCGCCGGGGCGCCGGCCGCCGCGGCACCGTCCGCCCGCTGACCACGCACACCACGGGAGACCCGCCGATGCCGGAGCTGAGCACCGAGGAACAAGACATCGTCGAGCTGGTCCGGGACTTCGTCGATCGCGAAGTCCGGCCGGCCGCACGGGAGCTGGAGCACGCGAACACCTACCCGGAGAAGCTCATCGGGCAGATGAAGCAGCTCGGCATCTTCGGCATGGCCATCGCGCCGCCCTGGGGCGAGGCGCAGGTCAGCACGCCGTGCTATGCGTTGGTCACAGAAGAACTGTCACGGGGCTGGATGAGCCTGGCCGGCGCGATGGGCGGCCACACCGTGGTCGCCAAGCTCATCCAGGCCTACGGCACGGAGGGGCAGAAGGACCGCTACCTGCCGCGGATGGCCACCGGGGAGCTACGCGCGACGATGGCGCTGACCGAGCCGGGCGGCGGGTCGGACCTGCAGGCCCTGCGGACGGTCGCGCGCCGCGACGGGGACGGGTACGTGGTCACCGGGGCCAAGACGTGGATCAGCAACGCCCGCCATTCCGGCCTGACCGCGCTGCTGTGCAAGACCGACCCCACCGCGGACCCGCCGCACCGCGGGATCAGCATCCTGCTCGCCGAGCCCGGCCCCGGCTTCACCGTCTCCCGTGACCTGCCCAAGCTCGGCTACAAGGGGGTGGAAAGCTGCGAGCTGGCCTTCGACGGCTATCGCGCCCCCTCCTCCGCGCTGCTCGGCGCTCGGGAGGGTGAGGGATTCGCGCAGATGATGCGGGGGCTGGAGACCGGCCGGATCCAGGTCGCCGCCCGCGCCCTCGGCGTCGGCCGCGCCGCCCTCGAGGACGCCATGAAGTACGCGCAGGAGCGGGAGGCGTTCGGCAAACCGATCTGGTGCCACCAGTCGATCGGCAACTACCTGGCCGACATGGTCACCAAGCTGACCGCCGCCCGCCAGCTGGTGCTGCACGCCGCCCGCTGCCACGACGCCGGGCAGCGCGCCGACATGGAGGCCGGCATGGCCAAGCTGTTCGCCTCCGAGACCGCGATGGAGATCGCGCTGAACGCGGTCCGCATCCACGGTGGCTACGGCTACTCCACCGAATTCGACGTGGAGCGGTACTTCCGGGACGCCCCGCTGATGATCGTCGGCGAGGGCACCAACGAGATCCAGCGCGGCGTGATCGCCCGCCAGCTGATCAAGCGCGGCACGGTCGCCCCGTGAGTGGTGCTAGCCCGCTTCCGCTGCACGGCATCACCGTCGTGGCGCTGGAGCAGGCGGTGGCCGCCCCGTTCGCCACCCGCCAGCTGGCCGACCTCGGGGCCCGGGTGATCAAGGTGGAGCGGCCCGGCACAGGTGACTTCGCCCGCGGCTACGACCGGTCGGTGAGAGGCCAGTCCAGCTACTTCGTCTGGCTGAACCGCGGCAAGGAGTCACTCGAGCTGGACATCAAGAGCCGCCACGGCCAGGCGGTGCTGCACGCGCTGCTGAGCCGCACGGACGTGCTGGTGCAGAACCTGGCGCCGGGCGCGGTGGAGCGGGCCGGGCTCGGCACGGCCGGGCTGGCCGCCCGCTACCCCACGCTGATCTGCTGCTCGGTCTCCGGTTACGGCCCCGACGGCCCGTACGCGGCCAAGAAGGCCTACGACCTGCTGGTGCAGTGCGAGGCCGGGCTGGTCTCGGTGACCGGCACACCTGAGCAGCCCGCGAAGGCAGGAATCTCGGTGGCCGACATCGCGGCCGGCATGTACGCGTTCTCCGGCGTGCTGACCGCGCTGTACGAGCGGGAGCGGACCGGCCGCGGCGGCTGCCTCGAGGTGGCCATGCTGGACGCGCTGGGCGAGTGGATGATGCAGCCGTTCTACTACAGCGTGTACGGCGGCCGCCCCGCGCAGCGGACCGGCGCCCGGCATGCGTCCATCGATCCCTACGGCCCGTACCCGGCTGCGGGTGGCAGCCAGGTCTTCCTTGGCGTGCAGAACGACCGCGAGTGGGCCATCCTCTGCACCCGGGTCCTGGGCCGCCCGGACCTGGTGACCGATGCGCGGTTCGCCAGCAATACCGACCGGGTCGCGCACCGGGACGAGCTGACCGCGATCATCTCGGCCGCGCTGGAGCACATCCCGGCCAGGCGGGTGGCGGAGCTGCTGGAGGAGGCCGGGATCGCCAGCGCCCGGCTGCGCACCCCGGCCGAGTTCGGCGCGCACCCCCAGCTGGCGGCCCGGGACCGGTGGCGTGAGGTGGGCTCGCCGGGCGGGCCGCTGCGCGCGCTGCTCCCGCCGGTCAGCATGCCGGGCCGGGAGGCCGCGATGGGCCCGGTCCCGGCCCTCGGCCAGCACACCGCCGCCATCCTGGCCGAGCTCGGCATGGGCGGGCCCGGTTAACCAGCCTGCCGTACCGGCAGGATGATGTCCCTGCCCCGCACGAGCCCCCGCAGCATCGCCCCGCGGCGCTCCTGGCCCGCGACCATGACCCCGCAGCCGAACGGGGACTCCGTTGCTTGCGGAGTGTAACCGCATGGATCTCGCGTGCAGCCGCCGCGTCACCAGGTGGACGCCCGGCCTGCGGCGCGGGCGACGGTCCCGGCCGTAGGCTGAACCGGGGGGCCGAGGAGGCGGACATGGGCGGGCCAGCCATCGCGGTGCGCGGGCTGCGTAAGAGTTTCGGCGCGAAGGAGGCCGTGGCCGGGATCGACCTGGAGATCGCGGCCGGGTCCCTGGCCGGGCTGGTCGGCCCGAACGGGGCGGGGAAGACCACGTCGCTGTCGATGATGACCGGCCTGCTGCGGCCCGACGCGGGCCAGGTCCTGATCGGCGGGGCCGATGTGTGGGCTGACCCGGCCGCGGCCAAGGCCACCATCGGGGTGGTGCCCGACCAGGCCCGGCTGTTCGAGCGGCTGTCCGGCGCGGAACTGCTGGAATACGCCGGGCGGCTGCGCGGCCTGCCCGCCGCCGAGGCCCGCACCCGGGCCGCGCAGCTGCTGGCCGTGCTGGACCTGGCCGCCGACGCCCGGCGGCTGGTCGCTGACTACTCCACCGGGATGCGCAAGAAGGCCGCGCTCGGCTGCGCGCTGATCGGCAACCCGGCGGTGCTGTTCCTGGACGAGCCGCTGGAAGGCGTGGACCCGGTCTCCGCCGACGTCATCCGCCGCCTGCTGACCCGCTTCACCGCCTCCGGGTCCACCGTCTTGTTCTCCAGCCACGTGATGGAACTGGTCGAGCAGGTCTGCGACCACGTCTCCGTCATCGACAAGGGCAAGATCGTGGCCACCGGCACCACCGCGGACGTGCGCGGCGGCAAGACCCTGCAGCAGGCCTTCATCGACCTGGTCGGCTCCCGGGCCGGCGACGGGGAGGGACTGTCATGGCTCGGCTCCTCGTCCAGCTGAAGCTCCGCCTGCTATTCAACGCGCTGCGGCTGTCCACCGGGGCCAAGGTCTCCTTCATCCTCAGCACGATCTTCGCCGGGGTGGTCGCGGTCGGCACCTTCACCGGCCTGGCCGCCCTGCGCGGCAATGCCGCGGCGGTGGACGTGACCACGGTCGTCTTCACCGTGTTCGCCTTCGGCTGGCTGATCCTGCCGCTGCTGGCCTTCGGCCTGGACGCCACCCTGGACCCCGCCACCCTGGCCCTGTACCCGCTGCGTACCCGCCCGCTCGCGGCCGGGCTGCTGGCCGCCTCGGCCACCGGGGCCTGGCCGCTGGCCAACGTGGCCGGGCTGCTCGGGGTGACGGTCGGGCTGGCGCACGGCGCGCTCGGCGCGGGCGTCGCGGTGGTCGCGGTGCTGCTGCAGGTGCTGTTCTGCATCACGCTGGCCCGGTTCGTCACCACGGCGCTGGCCGGGCTGCTGCGGTCGCGGCGCGGCAAGGACCTCGCCGCCCTCCTGATCCTGCCGATCTTCGCCCTCTACGAGGCGTTCGCCCAGGTGGTGCCGAGGCTGACCGCCGAGGGCAAGCTGACGGTGGCGAGCTTTGCCGGCGTCGGCGGATGGCTGCGCTGGATCCCGCCCGGCCTGGCCGCGCACGCGATCGGTGACGCCTCGGACGGGCACCCCGGCACCGCGCTGCTCCGCCTGGCCCTGCTGGCCGCCATCATCGTAGTGCTCGGCTGGCTGTGGATCTGGTTCCTGGACCGCGCCCTGGTGACGGCCGATACCAGCACCCAGTCATCCGCGGTGCACGGGGCGGCGCTGCCGTTCGCCCGCCGTGGCCTGCGCGGCACGGTGGCCGCCCGGTTCTGGCTCTACCAGCGCCGCGAGCCCGGCTCGCTCATCTACTGGGGCCTCATCGCGGTCATCATGGTGGCGGCCTCCGTCAGCACCATCCGCACCCCCGCCTACCTCGGCGCGGTGCTCGGCAGTGCGGGCTTCGGCGCCGCGTTCATCGGCGTCTTCCACGCCGACTCGATCGGGATGACCGGTCCCGCGTTCGGGATCGAGGCGATGGCACTGACCGGCCGCCGCGCGCTGCGCGGCTACTTCTCCGGCCAGGACGTCGCGCTCGGCATCATCGCGGTGCCGCTGCTCACCGCGATCTCGTTCGGGCTGGCCGCGGTGGCCGGGCATCCGGCGGACGGCTTCCTGGGCATGGCCGTGGACCTGGCCGGGATCGGCGCGGGCCTCGCCCTGAGCAACATCTTCACCGTGGCCCTGCCCTACCCGGCCGAGAAACGGGCCGGCAATCCCACGCCCCGGGCCGCCGACGGCTATATGGGCCATGCGATCGCGGGCGTCTTCGGCAGCCTGTTCGGCGTGGCGGTGGCGGTCACCCCGGTCGTGCTGGCCGCGGTGCTCACCCGCCACGATCCGGCGGCGGCCCGGATCCCGGTGCTCCTGGTGTGTGCCGCGGGCTACGGCCTCGTGCTGGCCTGGGCCGGCGTGGGCATCGCGGCCGGGCTGGCCGCGCCGCGGCTGCCGGAGTTGTACCAGATCGCCGCGCGCAGCAAGCTGTAGTCAGCAGCAGCAGCAGCAGCAGCAGCAGCAGCAGCAGGGCAGCCAGCAGGGGCAGCCAGCAGGGGCAGGCGATGACCGGGGTGCGGCAGGGCCGGGGGCCAGTGGGGGTGCGGCTGGTCGCGGCAGCCTGCTGCCTGCTGGCCGCGGGCGCGGGCATCATCGTGCTGGCCACCGGGGCGCTGGCCCGCGGGTACCTGCTGGGGCAGGACGGCCGGCAGCTGCGGGCCTACACCCGCCTGCTGGCCAGCGGCCCGTTCACCGTCATGCCCGATTACCCCGGGCCTGGGGCAGGAGCCGGGCTCCTCACCGAGGTGACCAGCCGCGGCGGCCAGCTGGTGCTGCGGACGGGCCCGGGCGGCCTGCCCGGCCCGGCCGGGGCACGGATCCCGCGCCGCGCCGGGCAGCTGGCCACCGTCCCGGCCAGCAGCGGCGGCGGGAGCTGGCTGGTCATCGCCGTGCCGGTGCACTACCAGGCCAGGCGCATCGCCTACACCTACGGCAGCAGCGGCTTCTCCCTGCTCGTCAGCGGCACGGCCGGGCCGGGCCGGCCGGGCACGCTCATCACCGGGCTGGACGTGGCCCGCACCGGGCAGGCCGTCCGCAGGCTCACCCTCACCAGTGCCGCGGTGAGCGCCGCCCTGCTGCTAGCCGTCGCCGCGGCGGGCATGGCGGTGATCCGCGCCCTGGTCGGGCGGGCCCTCCAGGCCAGTGCCGCCGCGGAGGCCAGCGCGCGGCGGTCCGCCCAGCGGCTGGGCGGGGGCGTCGCGGACACCTGCCGCGGGCTGCGATCGCCACTGTCGGTCATCGCCGGGTTCGCCGGGTATTACCGGCGAACCCGGCGCCCGCTCCGGGCGGGCCAGGCCGACCGGATGATGGGGCGGATCGCCGGGGAGGCCAGGCGGATGGACGCGCTCATCGACGGGCTGCCGCTCCCCCAGCCCGGTTCCCCGGCCCGGCCCGACTGAGCGAATCTGGCCGTTGTGGCCTGCTCGCAACCGGGTCATGCTGGACTCACGCACCCCATCGGCGCCTTCACCTAGCCCGCGGGTCGTACCCCCGCGGCTCACCCGCACGGGCTACCTGCCGGCGAGCCGGGCCCTCGCCTCCGCCACGTGGCGGAACCCGCGGGTTCGCCCCGGCGCCCGATGTGCCGGCCAGGCCCGCGTGCCTACGCTGCGGTCATGGAAATGCCCACAGCAGCCACCGGCCCGCGGGCAGCATCGGCCGCCCGGCCCGCCCCGCCGGCCGCCCAGCCCGCCCCGCCGGGCCAGGCCCGGGACGGCCGCTGGGCGGCGTGGATCATCGCGGCGGCCGCGGCCGGCGTCGAGCTGGCGGTGAGCGCCCGGTATGGCTACCACCGCGACGAGCTGTACTTCCTGGAGGCCGGCCATCACCTGCAGCTGGGCTACGTGGACCAGCCGGCGCTGACGCCGCTGCTGGCCCGGCTGGAGGCCGCGGCCTTCGGCAACACGCTGGCCGGGCTGCACGTGCTGCCCGCGCTGGGCATGGGCGTGCTGGTGCTGATCACTGCGGCGATGTCCCGGCTGCTCGGCGCGGGCCGGGCCGGCCAGGTGCTGGCCGCGCTGGCCAGCGCCACCTGCCTGGTGTACCTGGCCGCGATGCACCTGATGTCCACCACGACGCCGTCCTTCGTGGCCTGCGCCCTCACCCTGTACCTGATCATGCGGCTGCTGGACAGCGAGGATCCGCGCTGGTGGCTGGCCATCGGGGCGGCGGCCGGCCTGGCGGCGGCGGCCAAGTGGGACATCTTCCTGCTGGCCGCCATGCTGGCCGCCGGGTTCCTGGCCACCCCGGCCCGGCGGCTGCTGCGGACCCGTTACCTGCTGGCCGGCCTGGCCATCGCGGCCGCGGCGGCCGCCCCGGACGTGATCTGGCAGGCGGTGCACGGCTGGCCGCAGCTGGCCTTGTTCCACAGCCTGAACGGGAACGCCGGGAGCAACCGCGCCACCTACTGGCTCGCCCTGGTCCTCTACACCGGCCTGGCGCTCACCCCGCTGTGGGTGACCGGGCAGGTGTGGTCGCTGCGCAGCCCGCAGGCCCGCCGGTTCCGCCCGGTGGCCATCGCGTCGGCCCTCCTGCTGATCCTGATCTTCGTGCTGGGCGGCAAGCCCTACTACGTGGGCGCCCTGTTCACGTTCCTGTTCGCGGCCGGCTCCGTGCCGCTGGGGCGCTGGCTGGAACGGGGCCGCCGCAGGCTCCGCTGGGCCGGGGCGGGCGTGGCCATCGGCCTGTGCGCCGCGCTGAACCTGCTGTACGCCCTGCCGGTGCTGCCGGCCCGGAACCTGCCGGCCTCGGTCCAGAAGCTCAACTACACCCTGGTGGAATCAGTCAGCTGGCCGAAGCTGGTCGCCCTGGTGGCCCGCGAGTACCACGCACTTCCCCGCGCCGAGCGCGGCCACACCGCCCTGCTGGCCAGCAACTACGGCGAGGCCGGGGCGATCGACCGCTACGGGCCCGGCTTCGGCCTGCCCCAGGCCTACAGCGGGCACGACAGCTTCTGGTTCTGGGGACCGCCGCCGGCCGCCGACACCACCGTGATCGCGGTGAACATCGACCCGGCCCTGCTGCACCGCGAGTTCGCCCGGGTCCGGCCGGTCGCGACGTTCTGGAACGGCCTGGGCATCAACGACCAGGAGCAGGGCGCGGCGATATACGTCGCCACCGGCCTCAAGTCCGGCTGGGCGGCCGCCTGGCCCGCCTTCCGGCACTACGACTGACCGCTGACCGAGGCCCGCCGGGCCAGCTGGTCCGCGGCGGCGCGGTCCGGGGCAGCGGCCGTGCCGCCCGGCGCGCCGGTGGACAGCGCGCCGGCCGCGCAGCCCAGCGCGGCCGCCCGGGCCAGGGGCAGGCCGCTGAGCAGGCCGGCGATCAGGCCGGCGTTGAAGCAGTCCCCCGCGCCGGTGGCGTCAACCGGGGTCACCGGGGCCAGGCTCACCCGCTGCTCCAGCGGCCCGTCCAGGCACAGCGCGCCCCGCTCGCCGAGCTTCACCACCAGCCTGCGGCCGGCCCCGGCCAGCAGCCGGGCCGCGCCGGCCAGGCCCGTCTCCCCGTCCAGGCCCGCCGCACCGGCCGGCCGGAGCGTCCTGGCCAGGCGGAGCGCCTCGGCCTCGTTGGGCAGCAGCACGTCGGCCTGGGCCATCGCGGCGGCCAGGTGCTCATCACCCCACCGCCCGGACGGGTCCCAGTTGGTGTCCAGCGAGGTGGTGGCGCCCGCCGCCCGGGCCGCCGCCAGCAGGCCGGCCAGGCCAGGGCCGAGTGAGCTCTCGAGCAGGAAGTAGGAGCTGGCGTGCACGTGCCGGGCCCGGGCCAGCAGAGCGCCGGGAACATCGCCGGCGGTCAGCGAGGCCACCGCGCCCAGCGAGGTGAGGATGGCCCGGTCCCCGCCCCGGGACAGCGCCACCGTCATCCCGGTGGGCAGCTGGCCGCGGACGGCCACCGCCGTCACGTCCACCCCTTCGGCGGCCAGCTGGCCCAGCATGAACTCCCCGGCCGGGTCGGCGCCGACCGCGGCGACCAGCGCGACGGACAGCCCGAGCCGGGCCGCGGCGACCGCGGTGATGGCCGCCGAGCCGCCGATGACCAGGCAGATGTGCGGCACCAGCTTCTCCTGCTGGCCGAAGGCCGGAGTCACGTCCTCGCCGAGCACGAGCACGTCCGGGTTGCAGTCACCCAGCACCACCAGGTCCACGGCCCGGCCGGCCGTCGCCCGCGGGTCAGGCGCCCCGGCGCCAGCCGCCCCCGGGTCAGGCGGTGACAATGTCCACCCCGGCGTCCTCCAGCCGGGTCACCTCCACGGCGGCGATGCCGGTGTCGGTGACCAGGACGTCGATCTCGCCGGTGGTGCAGATCCGGGCGAAGGCCCGGCGGCCGACCTTGGAGCTGTCCGCGGCCACGATGACCCGGCCGGCCTGCCGGGCCATCAGCCGGTTGATGCTCGCCTCGCCTTCGTGGTGCGCGGTGGCGCCCGCGACGGCGTCGATGCCGTCCACCCCGAGGATGGCCACGTCGAGGGTGACCTGCTCCAGCACCCCGGTGGCCAGCGGCCCGGTCAGTTCGTAGGACTGCGGGCGGGCCACCCCGCCGGTCGTCACGATCTTGATGTGCTGCCGGACGGCCAGCTCGGTCGCGATGTTCAGCGCGTTGGTGACCACGGTGACCGCGGGCGACGAGGCACCCGAGGCCAGGTCCGGCCGGGTGGCCAGGGCCCGGGCCACCTCGGTCGTGGTGGTGCCGCCGTTCAGCCCGGCGACCTGCCCGGCCAGGACCAGGCCGGCCGCCACGGCCGCGATGCGCTGCTTCTCGGACGGGTGCCGCTCGGACTTGTAGCGCAGCGGCAGGTCATAGTTGACTCCCTTGGCGACGGCCCCGCCGCGGATCCGGGTGAGCATCTGCTGCTGGGCCAGCTCGTCGAAGTCCCGCCGGACCGTCGCGGCCGACACGTCCAGCGCCTTGGCGGCGTCCTCCACCTGGAGCTGGCCCGCCGCGGCCAGCAGCTCCAGCAGCTCATTCCACCGGCGATAACGACTCACCGGCGCCTCCTGCCCGCACGGCCGGACTCCCCGGCCCGTCCCGCAGGCCGGCCGGCTCCTCCGGCTCCGGCGGCCCGGCGCTGATCACGCGGAGCAGCCGGGCCACCTCGGGGGCGATCGCATCCCGCCCCGCCGAACCGTACCTCCTAGGATCGACCATTGCCGCATCGCCGCCCAGGCAATGGCGGACCGCGGCGGTGAAGACCTTGTTCAGCTGGGTGGCGACATTGATTTTCGTCATCCCGGCGCCGATCGCCGCGGCCAGGTCGCCGTCCGGCACGCCGGACGAGCCGTGCAGCACCAGCGGGACGCTGACCGCCCGGCGGATCCGGGCGATCAGCCCGAGATCCAGGACCGCGTCCCGGATCAGCATGGCGTGCGAGCTGCCCACCGCGACCGCGAGCGCGTCCACGCCGGTGGCCGCGACATAGCCGGCCGCCTCGTCCGGATCGGTGCGGGCGCGCGGTGAATGCACGCCATTCTTGCCGCCGATCTCGCCGAGTTCCGCCTCCACCCACAACCCGCGCTGATGGCACCAGGCCGCCACGGCCTCGGTGGCCCCGACATTCGCCGCATACGGCAGCGCCGAGGCGTCATACATGGCGGACCCGAGGCCGAGCCGGGCGGCCGCCTGGACCAGGTCCACGGTGGTCGCATGGTCCAGGTGCACCGCGACCGGCACCCCGGCGGACCGCGCGATGGACAGGCAGGCGCCGGCGATGGGCTCCAGCGCACCATGGTAGGCGACGCAGTTCTCGCTGATCTGCAGGACCACCGGCGTCCCGGCGTCCTCCGCCCCGGCGACGATCGCCTCGGCATGCTCGATGCCGATGACGTTGAACGCGCCGACCCCGCGCCCGGCCGCCCGGGCCGGCCCGATGATCTCTCCCATGGCCGACAGCGGCATCAGCGGGCCTCCTCCGGCTGCACGGTCACCGCGGCCAGCGCGCTGGCGTAGTGCTCGTGGCTGAACTCCCCGGCCACCGGCGCCGCGGCGGTCGCCGTGCCGAGGGCCACCGCGTGCCGCAGCCGCTCGTCCCACGGGCGGCCGAGGACCAGCCCGTGCGCCAGCCCGGCGGCCACCGCGTCGCCGGCCCCGGTCGGGTTCCCGGTCACCGCGGCGGCCGGCCGTGCCTGCCAGTTGCCGTCCTCGGTCGCGGCCAGCAGGCCTTCGGCGCCCAGCGAGGCCACCACCGCCTGCGCGCCGGCCGCCCGGAGCCGGTGGGCGGCGTCCGCCACCGCCCGCCGGTCGGCGCCCCCGCCCTGGGACAGCGGCCGGCCGGCCAGCGCCTCCAGCTCGGCCAGGTTCGGCTTCACGATGGCTGGCCCCGCGGCCGCCCCGGCCAGCAGCGCCTCGCCGTGCGTGTCCAGCACCGCGGGCACGCCGGCCGCGGTGGCCAGCTCGATCAGGGTGGCGTAACTGCCCGCGGGCAGCCCCGGCGGCAGGCTGCCGGACAGCACCACGGCCGCGCACCCGCGCAGGGCCTCCTGATACATAACGGCAAACTCCGCGAACTCCCCCGCGCCGGTCCTCGGACCTGGCTCGCTGAACAAGGCGGTGCCACCACTCCGCCCGTCCACGACGGTGAAGGTCCGGCGGGTCTCGCCGCTGACCGGGGTGAAGGCGGCGGGCACCCCCAGCTCGCTGAGCGCCGCGCCGACCCCGTCGCCGGTGACCCCGCCGGCCAGCCCCATGACCAGCACCTGCGCCCCGAGGGCATGCAGCGTGCGGGCCACGTTCAGCCCCTTGCCGCCGGGACGAGCGTGAACCGCACTGGGCCGGTTCACGCCCGCCCAGTCCACGGCGGGCACCTGGTGGGTGATGTCCAGGGCCGGGTTGAGGCAGACAACGATGATCATGGTGGCTGGGCTCAGCGGGGGGCCAGGATGACCGAGCGGGCCAGGTTCCGCGGCCGGTCCGGGTCCAGGCCCCGGTCCCGGGCCAGGGCCACCGCCACCCGCTGCACCCGGACTAGTTCCGCGAGCGGGTCCTCGGCGCTGAACCACGCGGTGCCGCCGGCCGCGGCGATCTCGAGGTCCAGCCCGTCCGGCGGGGTCCCGAACAGCCACACGATGCTGCCGGCGCCGGTCACCGCGACCGGGCCGTGCCGGTATTCCATGGCCGGATAGGACTCCGTCCACATGCCGGCCGCCTCGCGCAGCTTGAGCGCGGCCTCCTGGGCCAGGCCATAGGTCCAGCCGGTGCCCAGGAAGGTGAACTGGCGGGCGGTCAGTATCTCCGGCGGCAGCGGCGCAGCCAGCGCCCGCTGCGCCGCGGCTATGGCGGGCTCGATGTCCTCGCCCAGGTGGGTGCGGAGCAGGGCCAGCTCGGTGGTGGCGAAGCGGGTCTGCACCACCGACTCCTCGTCCGCGAAACCCAGGTCGATGACGGCGTCAGCGGCCTGCGCCGCCGGGGTCCCGGCGACCGTGAGCGCGACCGTGGGCACCGTGCCGCGCAGCCGGTCCAGCAGCTGGAGGATCTCGGTGGTGGTGCCGGACCGGGTCAGCAGCAGGACCCGGTCGTAGCGCCGCCCTGGTGGCATCTCGGAGGCGGCGAAGGCGTCGGTCTCCCCGTGCCCGGCGGCTTCCCGGGCCGCCGCGTACGACTGCGCCATGAACCACGAGGTGCCGCAGCCGGCCACCGCGACCCGCTCACCGCGAGCCGGCAGGGCCGCCGCGACCTCCGCGGCCAGCCCGGCGGCCCGGCGCCAGCAGGCAGGCTGCGACGCCACTTCCCGCTCCGTCCAGCCGCCCGCGGCCAGTTCCTGCTGCATCGCCGGGGCCTCCTCGCCCATCAACACTCCTCTGTCTTCAAGTGAAGGCCAGCTTTCTTCTGGTCAAGGCCAGCCCTGCGTCTCATGTCCCGGCCAGCCCCGTGGCGGCGACCGACCGGATGAAGTAGCGCTGGGCCAGGAAGAAGATGGCCAGCATCGGGACCAGGCTCATCACGTTGGCCGCCATCAGCAGGGTCCACTCCGTGGCGTGCGCCCCCTGGAAGGTGGCCAGGCCCAGCGGCAGCGTCATCTGGTTGGTGGACGTGATCGCGATCAGCGGCCACAGGAAGTTGTTCCAGGAATCCAGGAACGTCAGCGCGGCCAGTGTGGCCAGCGCCGGGGCGGCCAGCGGCAGCACGATCTTGATCAGTACGGTGAGCCGGCTGGCCCCGTCCACCCGGGCTGACTCCTCGTACTCCAGCGGCAGGGTCCGGAAGAACTGGCGCAGGAAGAAGATGCCGAACGCGGTGGCCGCGTTGGGCAGGATGAGCGCGCCGATGTGGTCGATCCCCACCGCGGCCAGCACGTGCACGCCCAGCCACTTGGTGATGATGAACTGCGGGATCATCGTGACCTGGAACGGCACCATGAGCGTGGCCATGATCACGGCGAACAGGGCGGTCCGGCCGAGGAAGCGGAACCGGGCGAACGCGTACCCGGCCAGCGAGCACAGCACCAGGTTGCACAGCACGGTTGCCGCCGCGACCACGGCGCTGTTGATGAAGAAATGGCCGAACGGCGCGCTGTTCAGCGCGTCCGGGTAGTTAGCGAAACGCAGCTTGTGCGGGATGAGCACCGGCGGGAAGTGCAGCGCCTCGGACGGGGTCTCCAGCGAGGTGACCAGCAGCCAGTAGAACGGGAAGATCAGGATCAGCGTCACCGGGACCAGGATCAGGTGCCACGGGCTGAACGGCAGCCTGCGCCGGCGGCGGGCGGGGGGGACGCCGCCGCGGGCGGAGGACGAGATCCCGCTGCGGGCGGGCGCCGAGGTCGCGCTCATGAGCGGTAGTGGGTGAATCGCCGGCCGACCCGGAACTGGATCGCGGTGACCACGAGGATGATGACGAACAGGAAATAAGCGATGGCCGACGCGTAGCCGAAGTTGAAGGCCTGGAAGGCCTGGTAGTAGAGGTAGTAGACGAGGACCGTGGTGGCGTTGAGCGGGCCGCCCTGGGTGCTCAGGTACACCTCGTCGAACAGCTGCAGCGCGTTGATGGTCAGCCACACGGCCAGGAACAGCGAGGCCGGGCTGAGCAGCGGGAGCGTGACCCGGCGGAACGTCCGCCACGGGGTGCACCCGTCGATGGAGGCCGCCTCCAGCAGCGCCGCCGGGACGCCCTGCAGTGCGGCCAGGTAGATGACGACCGAGAACCCGGTCCAGCCCCAGATCGTCATGATCACGATCACGTACAGCGCCTGGGACGGCGAGTTGAGGAACTGCTGCGGCGGCACGCCGGCCAGGCTGAGGAAGTAGTTGACGATCCCGTAGGAGGGGTCGAACAGCCAGATGAAGACGATCGCCTCGCTGATCGTGGAGATGGCCATCGTCGCGTAGGCCGCGGTCCGGTAGAACGAGATAAAGCGGATCTTCCGGTTCATGGCCACGGCCAGGAACAGCCCGACGATCATCGTCCCGGGCACGAACAGCGCGGTGTAGACCAGCGTGTGCTGGATGGCCTGGCCCACGATCGGGTCGTGCACCATCTGCCGGTAGTTCTTCAGCCCCACGAACGGCGTGCTCGGCGTGAGCAGGTTGGACCGCTGGAAGGACATGATCGCCGACCAGACGATCGGCACCGCGCCGAACACCACGATGATCGCGACCCCGGGGGTGACGAACGCCCACCCGGCGAACTGCTCGGAGCCCGTCACCCGCCGTCGTGCCGCGCCGGCCCCGCCGGGACGCCGGGGCCGGCCCGGCCCGCGACGCCTGCGGCGGAGCAGGATTCCAGAGGCGGCCACGTCAGCCGGCGGCCAGGATCTGGTTGACCTGCTGCGCCGCGGAACTCAGCGCCGCCTGCGGCTGGCTCTTGCCCAGCAGCACCGAGATGACCATGTTGGCGAGGACCGTGGAGATCTTCGGGTACGCCGGGATCTGCGGCCGGGACTGCTTGACGTTGGCCAGGTTGGCCACGAACGCGCTCACCCCGGGCAGCGCGGTGTCCATCTGCGCGCTGAAACCCGCCGCGTTGCCCGCGGACTGCCGGGTCGGCAGGTCGCCGGTTTTCAGCGACCAGTACTTCACCTGGGCGGGCGCGGTGAGCCACAGGATGAACTTCTCCGCGGCCGACACCCGGGTGGCGCCGTTGTTGAACAGCACCCAGTTGTCCGGGCCGGAGATGGTCTGGTGGCCGGCGGACGAGCCCGGGTAGGACGGCATGACCTGGACGCCGTAGTGGACGTTGGGGAACGCGGACAGGTCCCACGGCCCGGTGACCAGCATCCCGACCTTGCCGGAGTTGAACAGGTTCGCGTACGCGTTGTCGGTCGGATCCAGGTACATGGACTTGTCCGTGACGGCCATGGCCCGCAGCGTGCTGAGGGACTGCAGCCCGGCCGCCGAGTCGAACGCGGCCTTCTTGTTGTCGGCGGTCAGAATCTGGCCGCCGGCCTCCCACAGCAGCGCCTCCCAGTGCCACACCGAGTCCTCGGACGCCGGGGTCACGTACGCGGTGCCGAACTGCTTGCTGGCCGGGTCGGTCAGCTTCTTGGCGTCGGCCACGAACTGCGACCAGGTCCAGCCCGGGCCGGGCGGCGTGAGGTGCGCCTTCGCGAACAGCGCCTTGTTGTAGACCACGGCCAGGTTGTCCACCAGCGCCGGGATGCCGATCACCTTGCCGTTGACCGTGGCCACGTCACGCTCGCCCACCCAGAAGTCGCCCCAGTTGACGCCGGGCCGCTGGACCACCTTGGTCAGATTCACCACCTGCGGGATCTGCGCGACGTTGGGCGCCCACGACCCGTACAGGTAGGCGATGTCGGGCGGGCTGCCGCCGCGCACCGCGGTGAGCACCTTCTGCAGCGTGTTGTCGTTGTTCACGAACAGGCTGCTGACCTTCACCCCTGGGTGCTGGTCCTGGTACTCGGTCACCAGGTGCGCGAACGTCTTGGCCTCGGCCCCGGTCCAGCCCTCCCAGATCTGGACCGTGGTCCCCCCGCCGGCTCCGCCGCCGCTGGTGCTGTCGGTCCCGCAGGCGGCCAGGCCGAGGGCGGCCACCGTCACCGCGGCGAGCGGGCCTGCCAGCGTGATCCGCAGCCGATGCTTTGCCATCGTGCTCACCGCCCAGAGATGATGCAAGTCATCCAGAAGTGCTCAGCATTGTGCAGTCTGTCCGGGTATGGATGCAAGATCTTGCGCGAAACTATCCCCAATGGAACACTCTCGAGCTGTGATCACCGTGACCTTCGTCGGCGCCGGGAGCATCGAGTTCACCCGGAACGTGGTAACCGACCTGTGCGGGTACCCGGAGTTCCGCGGCGGGCTGCGGCTTGCCCTGTACGACATCAGCCCGGAGCGGCTGGCCCACGCCGAGCGGCTGGCCCGGCGGATCTCCGCCCAGGCCGGCGCGGGCGCCGAGGTGACCGCCACCCTGGACCGGCGCGAGGCCCTGGCCGGCGCCCGCTACGTGATCAACGAGGTGCAGGTCGGCGGGTACGACGCCACCCGCGCGGACTTCGACATCCCGGCCCGGTACGGGGTGCGCCAGACGATCGGCGACACGCTGGGCATCGGCGGGATCTTCCGCGGGCTGCGCACCATCCCGGTGACGACCGCGCTGGCCCGGGACATGCACGACGCCTGCCCGGACGCCTACCTGCTCAGCTACAGCAACCCGATGGCCATGCTGCCTTGGGCCGTGTACGAGGGCACGCCGTTCACCAGGGTGTTCGGGCTGTGCCATTCGGTCCGGGACACCCAGGCCTTCCTCACGGACCTGGTCGGCGCGGACCCGGACCGGGTCCGGTTCCTCACCGCGGGCTTCAACCACCAGGCGTTCGTGCTCCGCTTCGAGCAGGACGGCCGGTCCCTGTACCCGCGGCTGGCCGAGGTCATCGACGGCTCACCCGAGCTGCAGCGGCGGGTCCGGGTGGAGATCTACCGCCGGTTCGGCTACTTCCCGACCGAGTCCAGCGAGCACTCCGCCGAGTACGTGCCGTGGTTCATGCGGCACGACGACCAGATCGAGCATTTCCGCATCTTCGTCGGCGACTACCTGGCCCGCTCCGAGGAGAATCTGCGCGAGCTGGAGTCCCTCGAGAAGGCGCTGGCCTCGGACGCACCACTGGACCTGGAGCCGACGCACGAGCTGGCGTCGCTGTTCATCCACTCGCTGGAGACCGGCACCGAGCGCGAGCTGCACGTGAACATCCGCAACGGCGGGCTGATCACCAGCCTGCCCGGCGAATGCTGCGTCGAGGTGCCCTGCGTGGTCGGGGCGGGCGGCGCCGAGCCGGTGGCCGTCGGCGCGCTGCCGCCGCAGCTCACCGCGCTGAACCGGACGTTCCTCAACGTGGTGGAGCTGACCGTGGCGGCCGCGCTGCAGGAGTCCCGGGAGCACGTGTACCAGGCGGCGCTGCTCGACCCGAACACCGCCGCCACGCTGACCACGGCACAGGCCGTCGCCATGTGCGACGACCTCTTCGACGCCCACCGCGCCCTGCTCCCCGCCGCCTTCGCCCGCTGATCATGAAGGGTATTCGCCGGCGAGGCGGGGTGCGCCGGCGGCGTGTCCCCGCCGAGCCGGCGAATGCGCGGGGGGGTTCCGGGGGGTCGCCACCCGGGCCAGCACCACGAGAGGAGCCGGTCGTGCGGCTGACGCTGGGCACCCGGTCCGTCACGATCGCCGCGCTCGCGGCGATCGTGACGGCGGTGGCGCTGGTGCCGGTAGGCCCCATCGCACTGGCCTCAGCGGCCCGCACCGCGGCCAGCCCGCGGATCCCGGCACCGGTGCATACTGGCACGCTGCGGATCAGCGGCGCGGGGCGGGATGGCGCGGCGGTCACGGCGGCCGGGCTGGCCTGGCGTCCGGGCCGGCTGCCGCGCGGGATGAGGCTGCTCAGCTTCGAGGTCGCGTACACGTGGCAGAGCTGCGCGCCGGGCGGGCAGCACTGCCGGGCCGCCGCGGACACCACGGCCACCCCGTTCGCCGCCCGGCGCCACGTGGCCGGGACCGCGGATGCCGGCCGGCGGCTCCGGGTCACCGAGACCGCCGCCGAGGTGGTCCAGACGCAGGCGTCCACGTTCAGCTTCCAGGTCATCCGGCGCTCGGTGAGCCGGCTGTCGGCCACGGCGGTCCGCGCCTACCCGCGGCATCAGCCGCCCGTGACGGCGTTCATCAACGGCACCCCGCAGCGGCGCACCGCCTCGGCGGAGGAGTACTTTCAGGTGGGCGTTCCGCATGCGAATCCGGCTGATGGGCGGGCGGCCCAGTGGTACCGGATCGACGGCGGCGGGTGGCGGCCGATGCCGGGCAGCCGCGTGTTCGACACCGGCCAGCTCCGTGTCGGCCCGCACCAGGCCAGCGTGCGCACCGCCAACCGGGCCGGGGCCACCGAGCTGAGCTTCCGCTGGCAGGTCGTGCCGCTGCCCGCGCCGCTGGCCTGCATGGCCCGGCCGGGTCAGCCGTGCTGGTACCCGCCGCGCCTGGCCCGCGACCACCGCCCGATGCGGTGGGACTGGCAGATCGGCCGGGTCACCCCGCTCCAGCGGACCGGGAAGCGTGCGGTCAACCTCTACGACCTGGACGGGTTCCTCACCACCCGGGCGGAGGTCGCCGCGATCCGGACCCGGTGGCAGGCGAGCACCCTCGCGCACCCGAAGGCCGTCTGCTACCTGGACCTGGCCTGGGAGGACTACCGGCCGGACGCCAGCCCGTCGCCGCGGGGCGGGTACTTCCCGGCCGCCACCCTCGGCAATGTGTACTACGGCTATCCCGAGGAGCGCTGGCTGGATTTCCGCCAGCTGGACGCGCTCAAGCCGATGCTGGCGGAGCGGATCGGCAGGTGCGCCCGGAAGGGGTTCGACGCGGTCGAACTCGACGACATCGACAGTTTCGACCCGCCGTCCACCACCGGCTTCCATCTCACCCCGGGCGACGCGGAGAACTTCGCGGCCTGGGCCTTCAACGAGATCCACCGGGACGGGATGACCGGGCTGTGGAAGAACTCGCCCTGGCTGTCGTGGTGGGGGCGCCGGTACGCGGACGGCGCGGTGGTCGAGGAGTGCTACCTCAATCACGCCTGCTTCGCGGCCCAGCTTCGCGGCAGCCGCCAGTACGGCATCACCTGCACCGGCCTGCACGGCGGCACGCCGTGCGGCTGGGACGATTTCAGCACGGACGTGACCCCGCAGCAGCCGGACGGCAAGTGGGTCGGTGAGGCCGAGTACTCGGCCGATCATTACGTGTGCAATCCTGGGCAGCGCTGCCCCGGCCCGCACGCCTTCGCCGCTTTCTGTCACGCGGTCTGGGCGCCACCCGGCGGTTTCGCGGCCGTTAAATTTGACGTGAATCTGGACGGCGGCACGTTCTTCCCCTGCCCCCGCGGCAGCTGAAACACGCCTGGCACTCGCGTCACACAATGCACAGGCGTGCTTGTGCGGCACAATCCCGACCGTGATAATGTGCCCACTTTATCGATCCGATAAAAAATGGTGTCGAAGCTCACCAAGTGCCGTATCGGCGCAGTTCAGGGCCGGTACGCGCGACCCGGGGCGCTCAGCCCGCAGGGTATCCGGGGCGCTCCTATTTGGCGAAAACGCTCAATTTGGGTTACCGTTACCGACGCAATCACTTAACGAACACACAGGAGCGCCGAGATGATTACTAGGGGTGACATCTCGTCCATCAGTGAGTAGACCAAGCGGCCCCGGCCAAAGCGTGTTGCAGCACGCGGCCGGGGCCTTTGCATGGCAACGAACCTCGGAGGTAAGCAAGCCATGTCGTTTATCAGTATTGCAGGCGCCGGTGCTGCCAAGACAGCCATCGCGGTCACGGTTTCGCTGCATCCTGGCGCGGCCCATCAGGCCGCCCACACCGTCACGGTGCGGTCCGGTGACTCGCTGAGCTCGATCAGCCAGCGGGCGTACGGCAAGGCGGCTGACTGGCCGGCCCTGTGGTGGGCCAACCGGCACAGCGTGCCGAACCCGTCCCTGGTACTGGTGGGGCAGCACCTTCGCCTGCCGGAGCAGCCCAAGGTGAGCGCGGGGCAGACCCGGGCCGCGCTGGCCGCGATCCCCGGGCAGGTCCCGGTGGCGCTGGCCGCCCCCGCGCAGTCGGCCGCAGTGGCCGCGACCAGCACCGTCTCGTCCGTTCCCGCGCAGGCCGCGTCCTACAACGGCGCGCCGGGCAGCTTCCAGTCCTGCGTGATCCAGCGTGAGAGTGGCGGCAACGCCGGGGCGGTCAACGCGTCCAGCGGCGCGGGCGGCCTGTACGGCTTCCTCCCGTCCACCTGGCAGGCGCTCGGCTTCTCCGGGCTGCCGGAGAACGCGTCGGTGTCCCAGCAGAACGCCGCGTTCGCCAAGGAGTACGCGCAGTCTGGCGGCAACGCGTGGGCCCCGTACGACGGCTGCTAGATCGCCTGGCGGGAAAGCCCCAGCCCACGTGGGCCGGGGTTTTCCCGTGCCAAGCGGGGCCTGCCCGGCCTGCCGGGCCTGGGCCTGCCGGGCCTGCCAGGCTCCTCCCTGCCGGGTGATGCGCCGCGGGCCCGGTACGGCGAGGATCAGTGTCTGATCCGTGACGGGATGGTGGTCGGAGCCGATGACTAAGCGCTGGCTCGCGCGTGCCTCGTTCCTGCTGATGCTGGCCGCCGCAGGGCTGCTGCTCGGCTTCGCCGGATGGCGCAGCCTGACGCTGGTCGTGTTCTCCGTGGCCGGGCTGTGCGCTGTGCTGGCGGGCGGCTACTGGTTCCTCGCCCACCGCGGGCTGACCCGGTGGGCCGCACTGCTCCTGGTGATCGCCGCACCGGTCGGCATCCTCACCGCCTTCGCGCTGCACAGCCTGCTGTGGGTGGCCATCGTGGCCGTCGCGCTGATGCTGGCCGCCGTCGGGACCGCGAGGATCGCCCTGCGCTCCGGCCCGGACAGCCAGGCCGATTCCGGCGTCCCGGCCGCCCCGCCGCAGCGCGCGTTCCTGATCATGAACCCGCGGTCGGGCGGCGGGAAGGTCGCCCGGTTCGGGCTACGGGAGAAGGCGGAGGCGCTGGGCGCCACGGTGGCGATGCTGGAGGGCCCGGGGATCGTGGACGTCGCCGCGCTGGCCCGCCGGGCCATCGCTGACGGCGCGGACCTGCTCGGGGTGGCCGGCGGCGATGGCACCCAGGCGCTGGTCGCCGGCCTGGCCGCCGAGCACGGCCTGCCGTTCGTGGTGATCAGCGCCGGGACCCGCAACCATTTCGCGCTGGACCTGGGCCTGGACCGGGAGGATCCGGCCCGCTGCCTGGAGGCCCTGACCGACGGCGTGGAGATGCGGGTCAACCTGGGCATCATCTCCGGCCGCACGTTCGTGAACAACGCCTCGTTCGGCGCGTACGCCGAGGTGGTGCGCAGCCCCGCCTACCGGGACGATAAGCGGGGCACCGCCCTGCAGATGCTGCCCGACCTGCTCAACGGCCACCAGGGCCCGCGGCTGTCCGCCCGGGCCGGCGCGGCCAGCATCGACGCGCCGCAGGCCCTGCTGGTCAGCAACGACCCGTACGGGATGGGAGACCTGGCCGGCCTGGGCAGGCGCGCCCGGCTCGACGCCGGCACCCTGGGCGTGGTCGCGATCCGGGTGGGCAGCGCGCGGCAGGCGATCGATCTCATCCGCCGGGGGCACGGCCAGGGGCTGACCACGCTCACCGCCGACGAGGTCATCGTGGATGCCGACGCGCCGGAGATCCCGGTCGGCATCGACGGCGAGACGATCATGATGACGACGCCGGTCCACTGCTCGATCCGGCCGGGAGCACTCCGCGTGGTGGTACCGCGGGACCGCCCCGGGGTCCCTGCGGTCAGCCCGGCCCTCGACTGGCCCCGGCTGCGCCAGCTTGCTTCCTTCCGGCGGGCGCTGCCGGCCGGGGAGCACCGCCGCCCCCAGCCGCAGTAGCGGCAGCTCACCGGGCCGGCGGCCCGGTCACCTCATCGACCAGCCCCCACTCCGCGATCGGCCCGGCGTCCAGCGGCGAGCCCGAGAGGGCCGGGTAGAAGGTGCGGTGCCGGCCGATCCGCTGCGGCAGGCTGACGGTGCCGCCCGGCCGGGGATCAGGCCCATGCTCACCTCTGGCAGCCGGAACGTGGTGCCGGGCCGCGCGGTCACCCGCCCGGTGAAGGCGGGCAGTTCCGTGCCCGCCCCCACGCAGCCCCGTGCACCTGGACCTCGGCGCACGCACTCGAAGTGGAGGTAATGGAAATAGGGGCGCTGGGCTTGGAGTGCCTTCTCCGGGACCGCCAGCAGGGAACGGCCCAGCCATCAGCCACGGCCGTTCCCTGCATCCGGGGCGGGCCGGTCAGCCCCCGTGCTGGTGAATCCACACGTAGACGACCGCAGCCACCAGGACGCCCGCCACGGCGGCGACCACCCGTGCACTCCCAGCGGCCTTCCGGGCGCCTTCAAGCCTCTGCTTCGCCGCGGTCACGTCACGGCTGGCTTGTAAAAGGCGGGCACCGTACCATCCGGCTGCAAGGCAGGCCACTAGGGTGAGAACTGCCGCGTCTCTGCTCACTCATCCAGCATGGCACACTCACGGGAGTTGCAAGCCCGCTCATCGCCAGGCGTCGCGCTCCAGGTCCAGCCCGGCGTCTTCATCGGCCCAGCCGTTATAGCGCCAGTCACGGAGCACCACGCCGTCCGGCCGGTGAACCTCCAGCCGGTACGGGTCCAGGTCCGCCTCATCCCCGCCGCACGCCGGGCAGCACCCACCAGGGCCCGGTCAAGGCTCCTGCGGTCGCTCCTGTCCAGAGTGGTCATGAACTGCTCCACCCGCTTCGGGCCGAGGAGCCCCTCAAGCTCGTGGTCGCGGTCGCGGTAGACGACGGACAGGAACGGGACGGATACCCTGGCCGGCGGCCCGCTGAGCGATGACTAGGTGCGAGACGCCTGGCCGCCAGCGATCGCCGCGGCCGCGCTGGCAAGCTGGTCACCAGGACACACGGCCGGGTCCGCCATCGAGTGTGCTCCTCGTTAATAGAAAACTATCTTCTCGTTAGAAGAGAATCAATACTGATACCCAGGAGGCACCATGGCCAGCCAGCGCCGGGGAACCAGGATCGCCATGACGGAGGCGGAACGCGACGCGTTCTTGCGCGGCCAACCGGTCTGCCGGGTGGCCACCATCGGGCCGGGCGGGCATCCGCACGTCAGCGCCCTGTGGTTCGCGTGGGACGGGACCGCGCTGTGGCTGTACTCGCTGTCCCGCAGCCAGCGCTGGACCGACCTGCGCCGTGATCCACGGCTGAGCGTGATCGTCGATGACGGCGGCGCCGACTACTTCCGCCTGCGCGGCGTGGAACTGCGGGGCAGCGCCGAAGTCATCGGCGAGGTGCCGCGCCAGGGCGAGCCGGCCGAGGCGCTGACGGCTCCCGAGAAGCTTTTCGCGGACAAGTACCTCGGGGGCACCGCCTTCCAGCACGACGGCCGGCACGGCTGGCTCCGGCTCCGCCCGTCAACCATCCTGAGCTGGGACTTCACCAAGCTGCGGCGCTGAGGATGCCGGGCCGACATGTGAAAAGTTACAATCCAATTATTGAGAATAATATTCTCGCAGGGAGGCTCCGTGTGATCATGCAGGCCGCTGGCCCCCGGCAGGCCGCTGGCCCCCGGCAGGCCGCTGGCCCCCGGCAGGCCGCTGGCCCCCGGCAGGCCGCCGTGCCCGGGCCGGCACACGGCCGGCCGCCGCCCGCCATCGGCCGGCCTGGGCCGCTCACCGGCCCGTCCGGAAACGGCATTTTCCCGTCGGCGTTCCGGGCTAAAAATCCGGAAGAGTAGCATACTTGCAGCAGGATAGTAAGAGTCTCACAACGTGGCGCGGAGGATAGGCGAGCGCAGCGCCCGGGCCTGCCGGGGACTGTGCAGTAAGGTTCTGGCCATGGCGCAGAAGAGGACCGCCCGTGAGCATTGCGAGTGAAGAGCCGGCATGGAAGCAGCGCGCGGTCGAGCGCTCGACCAGAGCCGCAAGACTCCGGGCCGAGCAGCGCGTGCAGCGGTTCCTCGACGCAGCCCAGGCGATCATCATGGAGAAGGGGACTACCGACTTCACCGTGCAGGAGGTTGTCAACCGGTCAAGGCAGTCGCTGCGCAGTTTCTATCAGCACTTCGACGGCAAGCACGAGCTCCTGCTCGCGCTGTTCGAGGACGCGCTGCGCCGGGCGGCCGACCAGATCCGGGCGGCCGCGGCGGGCCAGTCCGATCCCCTGAAGCAGCTCAAGGTGGCCGTTCAGCTGCTGTTCGCGCTGTCCTGGCCGGACCCGGCCACGCAGCGCCCGCTGTTCACCGATTTCGCGCCGCACCTGCTGCTGTCCCATCCCGCCGAGGTCAACGTGGCGCGCGCGCCGCTGCTCGGCCTGTTCACCGAGCTGATGACCGCAGCCGAGGCCGCGGGCCAGCTGCGCCCCTCGATGAAGGCGCGCCGGGCCGCCGCGCTGACCATGCAGGCCGTCATGTTCATCGCCCAGTCCAGCGGCGTTTCCGGGGATGAGAACGCACATCCCATCAGCGCCGACGAGGTCTGGGACTTCTGCGCCGCGGGATTCGCCAGACAGTAGTCGAGAATAGTATTCTCAGTCTTAGAGAAATGACCTTGCACTTGATGTGTGGCTGAACTCTGGGATGACGTGCTCGCCTGCCTCGACCTGCAAGGGTCGGCCACCACCGGGTTCGAGGGAAGCAACCTGAATCTCGGCTACCACCGGTTGTTCGGCGGGCAACTGCTCGCCCAGTTCGTCGAGGCGGCCTGCCTCAGCTGCCCCGGGAAGGCCGTTAAGCCGGTGCATGCGCTGTTCCCGCGGGAAGCGTGCACGGAAGAGCCGGTGCGGTACCACGTGCAGTGCCATCACCAGGGCGCCCTTCGCGGCGCTGTCGATCGAGAGGTGCGGCACCGCCGCCGTCTCCCCGCACGCCGCCGAGGACTGCCCCGGGCGCCAGGCCGTGCCCGGGCGCCAGGCCGTGCCCGCGGTCCCGCCGGTCCCCGGCGCGGAGCACCGGGTGGCCACCGACCTGACTCTCACCGGCACGGCGCCCTGTACTGGTCCGGCTCTTCTCCGAATTGTCCCTGGCTGCGGTGCTCCGGGATGTGGTGCTGCCGTACCTGGCCCGGCTGGGGGAGCGCTGGGAGCAGGGAGCGGTCAGCATCGCCCAGGAGCACCTCGCCACCAACGTTATCCGCGGGCGGCTCGCCGGACTGGCCCGGGGCTGGGGGACCGGCCACGGCACCCGCGCCCTTCTCGCCTGCCCCCGGGGGATTTTCACGACCTGGCGCTGATGGTCTTCGGCATCGTGCTCAACCGCAGCGGATGGCGGATCGACTATCTCGGGGCGAACACCCCGCTCGGGGAACTGACCCAGTCGGCCAATGCGCGGCCCCCGGACCTCGTGGTCGTGGCCGCGACCTTGCCCGGCCGCCTCGCGCCCCTGGCTGACCAGCTCACCGTGCTGGCCCAGCGGGCTCCGCTGGTCCTGGCCGGACCCGGTGCCACGCCAGGGATCGCGCGCACGGTGGGGGCCCGGCTGGTGGCCGGCGACCCCGTCACCGCGGCCGGTAGCGTCGGGTGGCCGCGGTGACGATGCGCCGATGTTCCCGGTGGCCCGCTGGACGACCCGGTAATTCATCCTGTTTTCCCCCGGTGAGCCTGGCCATCGGTTGAGCAGCCGCTTGGTGCTCTCGACCGCCTGCCGCGGCACCGCGCCCGGTCAGCACGGCGGTGCTGATCCGGTTCAGCGGGAGCACGCCGAACAGGATCTCCGCGTCGGCCAGTGGGGCGACGGCGACGCCGACCCGGCCGACTTCCTCCGCTGACTTCCGGATCGTCGGAGTCATAGCCACACTGGGTGGGCAGGTCGAGTGCCACCGAGAGCCCGGTGCCGCCCTGCTCCAGCCGGTAGCGGTAACGGCGGTTGGACTCCTCCGCGGCACCGAACCCGCAATACTGCCGCAGCGTCCACAGCCGCCCCGGTAACCGGTGGCGTAGTTGCCCCGGGTGAAGGGAAAGCTCCCCGGGTCCGGGGGTCGCCGCGCCGGGCGGCCGGCCCGTAGACCGGCTGCAGCGGTATCCCGGAGGAGTTCTGGACGAAGTCGTTCATCAACAGATGCGGTACTTGCAAGAATGAGAATGCCAATATTACTGAGGAGAACGTGGTGGCTGACGTCGTGCTCGAGCTGAACGCAGGCATCGCGGTGCTGACCGTCCACCGTCCCGGGGTGCGCAACGCGATCAGCCCCGCGACCATGGGCGAACTGGAGAGCGCGCTGGACGCGGCCGCTGCCGCGGATGTCCTGGTCATCCGTGGCAGCGGCGACCGCGCCTTCATCTCCGGCGGCGACCTCAAGGAACTGGCGAAGATCCGCACCCACGAGGAGGCCGTCGCGATGGCCCTGCGGATGCGCCGCCTATGCGACCGGATCGCCACCTTCCCCGGCCCGGTGATCGCCGCACTGAACGGGCATGCCCTGGGCGGCGGCGCCGAAGTGGCGGTCGCCGCCGACATCCGGGTCGCCGCGGACGACATCAGGATCGGGTTCAACCAGGCCGACCTGGCCATCATGCCCGCCTGGGGCGGTGCCGAGCGGCTGGCGGGCCTGGTGGGCCGGTCCCAGGCGCTCCTGCTCACCACGACCGGCGAGAAACTCGGCACCGCGGAAGCTCACCGCATCGGCCTGATCGACCGCGTCTACCCCCGCGCTGAGTTCGACGAGTGCTGGGGCGCCCTGGCCCGCCGCATCGCCGCCTCCCCGGCTCGCTCCATCAAGTCGGTGATCGCCGCGGCGGCCCCGCACCACCACCCGGCCCTGGAACGCTCCGCCGTCGACGCCTTCGCGCACCTGTGGACCGCGGACGCCCACTGGGCCGCCGTGCCGGGCAGCTGATGCCCAGCCGGCGGCCCTCGTTCCCTCAGCGGCGGTCCATCGAGAAGTCGAGCACCTGGGTGAGGCGGATGTTGTTGCCGGACGGGTCCCGGAACGACGTGTCGATCCCGTAAGGCTGCGGAGTGGGCGGGTCGTTGAACACCACGCCCCGTGCGGACAGCTCGTCGTAGGAGGCCTGGCAGTCGTCGGTCTCGAGGAACAGCGTGCCCCCGGCTCCCTTGGCCACCAGCTCGGCGAGATGGCCGCTGCTCTCGGCGTCGAGCATCGGCGCCCCCGGGACGGGCATGAGCACCAGTCCCACATCGTCCTGCCCGGCCGGGCCGACGACCAGCCACCGGAAATTCCACTCCCCCATCGTCACGTCAGCCCGCACCTCCCAGCCGAGCGTGCGGGTGTAGAACGCGAGCGCCTCCTCCTGGTCGTGCACCCAGAACTGCGCATTGGCGATCTTGATCATTGGTCCTCCTCAGGTCGTCTGCGGGCCACGCTACGTCTGGGGCGGAGACCTAGGCTTCTCGAAACGTGCGGTTCTGCGGCCGGCCGTAGGCCCGGGCGACGCAATCGGGGACGCGGATGTGCCGCCGCGCCGGCGGGAAACCCGCCCGGTAGGCGCTCGGGGCTGCGCCGTAGACGCGGCGGAAGCTGGTGATGAACGAGCCGACGCTGGCCAGGCCGACGGCCAAGCAGATGTCGGTCACGGTGCGGTCGGTGTTCCGCAGCAGGGCGGCGGCGCGCTCGAGCCGGCGCGTCAGCAGGTACTGGTGCGGCGCCTCGCCGAACGTGCGCCGGAACTCGCGGCTGAAATGCGCGGGCGACAGCCCGGCGGCCCGGGCCAGGTCCTGCACCGTGAGCGGCTCGAAGTACCGGGCATCGGCCAGGTCCTTGGCACGCAGCAGGTGTCGGGCTGGCGGCAGCACACGCCCAGTATCGCCGAGAGCTGAGGCTGGTCAGCCAGCGAACTCGCGCGCCGCCCGGGCCGCGGCGCACGGGGCGCACAACGGCACATCAACGTCGCCCACCAGGTCGGAGCTGTACTGGCCGGTGATCACCGCGCCGAACACTTCGCAGACGCCGCGGTCCGCCGGATGAGCCTTCGAGCAGAAGCACAGGCAGGGCCGGAACCGCATGGCCTGGTCGATCACCGACCGGATCTCCGGGCGGTTCGCCACCTCCGCGAGCGCATCGAAGGCCGGCCGGATGCGCTCGAGGGCATCGGTCACGGCCTGCCCGACTCTCCGGCCGACCTCGGCCAGCGCGTCAGCGAGCTCGGTGTCCTTGTCATCGCCCACGCGAACATTGTCCCACTGACAAAGACCCATATCCAGGCCACGTTCGCCCCGGGTCACCGCGGCGGCTGATCCGGCGTGGCGGCCGGCTCACCGCCGGCCGCCTCAGGGGCGGCCGGCCCAGGGGCGGCAGGCCCAGCGGCGGCAGGCCCAGCGGTGCCCGGACTCGACTGGCGGGCGCGTTGCACGGCCCCGATGAACACGCGGATGCCCAGGCCCAGGGCGAGCAGGTCGAGGAGCATCTGGACGGTGACCACGACCCGCGCCGTCTGGCTGGTCGCGGTGATGTCCCCGTAGCCCACCGTGCTGAACGTGGTGACCGTGAAGTACAGCGCATCGGTCCGGGTCAGGGAGTGGCTGAAGCTGGCCGGGCTGCCCTGCTCCATGACGAAGTAGGCCGAGGCGAACAGCAGCAGGAACAACGGCACCGTGATGGCCAGGGCCTCGGCGGCCCGCAAGGCCGGGTACCTGGCCCCCAGGATCGCGCGGACCTGCCAGGTGCTGATGGCGAGCAGGATCACCAGCCCCACCACCAGGACCGCCCACAGGGGGGCGGTGTTCGCGACATGATCCAGCGGCAGGACGTAATATAGGACGACGAGCACCATCGTCGACGCGAGCCCGCGAAGAACCGACAGCCCGGCCTGCCGCCGGCGCTTGGCCTGCGCCCTCGTCCGGGCAGGGTGGCCGGTCATAGCTGACAGTGTGAGCCTGCCGCCCGCGCCGAGGATCACCCACCAGGAGTGAGTGCGGCATCCGGCTGGGGATCGATGGGAGCTGGTCCAGTCCGGGCGGCCTGCGCGGTTAAGGCAGGGCCTCGGGCTGGTCGAGCGCGGCGAACAGCAGGCCGCCGATCAGGGCCAAGTTCTTGTGGAAGTGGATCCGCTGCTGCTTGCGGGCGGCCGGGTCCTCGATCGTCCAGTACGCGTGACCGGCCAGGGTGGTGGGGACCAGCGAGGCGGCCAGGGCCAGCGCGGACAGCCGCGGGGCCCGGCCCAGGGCCAGCATCGTGCCCGCCAGCACCTGCACGGCCGCGTTCCCCCGCACCACCAGCTCGTCCTCAGCCGGAAGCGGGACCTTGGTTCGGATCGCGGCCAGCAGCGGTGCGGCCTGATCGACGCGCCCGCCCGGCGCCCGCAGGGCGTCGAAGCCGAGCAGGACGTAGGTGGATCCGGTGAGGACGCGGGCGGCAGGGCGCAAGGGCGCCAGCATGCGCCGGGTCGTGGTCATTAGCACCTCGATACGGGCCGGGAAACCTGCTCAGCAGGACTGTACGCCCCGGCACGCGCCCCGATGATTCGCCCGATGAGAATGACCGCTCGTCGATGAGTTCCTCATCCAGCTCCGGCCGCCCCTCCGCAAGGCTCCGGTGGTTCCTGTCGGTCAGCCCATGGACTTGGCCCCATCGAGGGATTCGCGGACGATGTCGGCGTGGCCGGCGTGCTGCGCGGTCTCGGCGATGATGTGCAGCAGCACCCGGCGGGCCGACCACTGTTCGCCGGGCGGGAACCAGGGGGCCTTCGGCAGCGGGTGCGCGGCGTTCAGGTCGGGCAGGCTGGCGACCAGGTCGTCGGTCCGGCGGGCTACTTGCGCATAACCGGCCAGCACGCCGTCCAGCGTCTCGCCGGGCAGCAGCCGGAACTCGTCAGCCCGCCGCGCGAAGTCGTCCTCGCTCATGTCGGCGAAATCACCCATCGCCGACGGGCCGTCCAGGATGAAGTTCACCCAGCCCTGCTCGACGGCCGTGACGTGCTTGATCAGGCCGCCCAGGCATAGCTCGCTCACGGTGGTGCGCTGCCTGGCCTGCTCGTCGGTGAGGCCGCGGGTGGTGAAGCGGAGGAAGTGCCGCTGCTTGCCCAGCATCGCCAGGATGTCGGCTCGCTCGCCGCCGGCGGTGGAAGCGCCCGCCTGGCCGCTTGCCGCCAGGTCGCCGGTGATCGGGGTGCTCGTCGTCATGGTCTCGGCCTTTCGTGATCGCGAGCCGGGGTCTCGTTCCCGGTCTAAGCCCACGCTACGAGCTATAGCGGCCATATACTGACCTGAATTCGGCGAGGATGGTGACATGGCGAGCACCAGCACCCGCACGCTGCGGCTGCTGTCGCTGCTGCAGGCACGCCGGTACTGGCCGGGCGCCGAACTGGCCGGGCAGCTGCAGGTCTCGCCGCGCACGCTGCGCCGGGACATCGACCGGCTGCGTGAGCTGGGTTACCCGATCCAGGCCCAGCGCGGCGTGGAGGGCGGCTACCAGCTGGCCGCGGGCACGGCGCTGCCCCCGCTGGTGGTCGATGACGAGGAGGCCGTCGCCCTGGCCGTGGGCCTGCAGGCGGCCGCCCAGGGTGCCATCGAGGGCATCGCGGAATCCTCGGTGCGCGCGCTGGCCAAAGTGGTCCAGGTCATGCCGGCCCGGCTGCGGCGCCGGGTGGAGGCGCTGGGCGCCGTGACGGTCCCCGCAAGCTGGCAGGGCGCCCCCCGTGCCAGCGTGGACCCGGGCATCCTCACCACCGCCGCGCTTGCCTGCCGGGACAGCGAGCGGATCCGGTTCTCCTATACCGCGGCCGGTGGCCAGCACACCGGGCGCCATGTGGAACCGCACCGGCTGGTCATGCTCGGCCACCGCTGGTACCTGGTCAGCTACGATCTTGACCGCCAGGACTGGCGCAGCTTCCGACTTGACCGGCTCAGCGCTCCGCGTGGCACCGGGGCACGATTCCGGCCCCGCGAGCTGCCCGCCGCCGACGCCGCCGCCTTCGTTCGGGCCGGCATCGACACCGTGCGCGCCGCCTATGACGTTGAGGTCCTCGTCGATGCCCCGGCCGCGGCCGTGCGCGAGCGGATCGGCCGGTGGTCCGCGGTCGAGGACCTCGGCGCCAGCCGATGCCGGATCCGCATAACCGCCGACTCACTGGACTGGCCCACGATGGCGCTGGGCGCGCTCGGCGCGGACTTCCAGGTGATCTCCCCGCCTGAGCTGCTCGACCGGGTCCACGACTGGGGCCGCCGGTTCAGCCAGGCGAGGATGGGCTGACGGGAACACCCGGAGGACGGTTTGCGGTATCCGTGCGTGCCGGCCTGCAGGGCCGCCCGGGCGATGGCAGGCTTGGCGGATGGACTGGCTGGAGCTCACTGACGTCATCGAGGACCGCCTGGGCATGTACGTCGGGCGGGCGACCTATGAGCGCGCCATCGCCCTGCTGCGGGGATTCGACCTCGCCCAGGGCACGTCTCTCTGGCCGGAACTGCAGAAGCGGGCGGAGGCCCGGCATCAGACAGGCTCGCGGGGATGGCCCTGGGTATTGCTCGCGGAGGCACTCGGCGCGGACGTGCATGACGCACCCGACCTGGGACCATTGACACGGGAACAGAACAAGGCAGCGATTGCCTCCCTGTGCGGCGAGCTGCGCTCCTGCCTGAACCCCGAGGCGCAATAATCAGGCGGCCCATTGGCGGGTTCAGGGTGTCAGCAGGACTTTGCCGATGTTCTGCCGTTGCAGGATCCGGCGGTGAGCTGCCGCTGCTTCGGTGAAAGGGTAGACCGCGTCGATGTGCGGCTTGATGCTGCCCGCGTCCCAGAGCGCGAGAACTTCGGAGAATTCTTCACGCAGGAGCGCGATCTCACCCCATAGGCGGCCGATGTTGACACCGCTGACCGTCCAGTTGTGGTTCATCAGCTGCAGTGGTGTCAGGAGCGGAATGCCAGCGGCTTGGGATGCGAGGTGGACGGGATTGCGCCGTTCGCCCTTGGTCAGGCTGGCAAACCCGAACGCAACCAGCCTGCCGCACGGGCGCAGCAGCTTGAGTCCTTTCCTCCAGTTATTGCCGCCCAGGGGATCGAGCACCAGGTCAACACCTTCGCCGCCGGTCAGCCGGCGAACCTCGGCCGCATAATCGACGGTGCGGTAGTCGATGGGGTGCGTGCAGCCCTCGGCCCGCAGCACCTCGTGCTTGGCGGCCGAGGCCGTGCCGAACACCACCAGCCCCGCAACGGTACGGCACAGTTGCAGCACCGCTATCCCCACCCCGCCAGCGGCCATATGAACGAGCACACGCTCGCCCGGCCGGACGCCGGCCACCCGGAACAACATGTGGTAGGCGGTGAGATAGTTGACGGCTATCGCAGCGGCCTCCTCGAAACTCATGCCGTCCGCGATCTCGAACACCTGCTCCACGGGCACGCACACCACATCGGAATGCCCGCCGAAATGCGTCAGGGCAAGTACCCGCGCACCTACCGCGAGGCCCTGGGCGCCATCGCCGACCGCATCGACCACGCCCGCCGCCTCATAACCAACCACGCCCGGCAGTTTCGGGGCGTCGGGATACAGCCCCTGCGCGGCCATCACGTCCGAAAAGTTCAGTCCAGCCACGCGGACACGGATGCGTACCTGGCCCGGGCCGGGCTCGGGATCAGCGGTTTCCCGCAGCTCCAGCGCCCCGGGCCCACCCGCCCTGGTGATCCAGATCGCTCGCATGACCATCCTCCAAGGGCTCCGCCAGGCAGCGGGCCAGCGTCGCACTCGCCCGGCTGCCCGGTCCCGCCCCCATTCTTCCCCCCGGCAGGCGCGGCCCACGGCCAGGTCCTCCGCCCGCGCAAAATATCCGCATCTGCGTGGCCCGAGGGGCGTGGCGCGGCCCCATCCACCTGGTCTGTCTCGCTGCCTGCCAGGTCTTGGCGGCGCCTGACGGGGCAGGATTCCTGGGTGTGGCCGGCGATGTCGTGTGGTGGCCGCAGCGGCGGGGGCCAGCCGCGAACGGGTAGCCGTCGTCAGCGTCTCCCCTAACACCCGGGAACTGACCGGGTTGCTGCCGTGGTCGCTGCGCAAGATCGTGAACTGGCCGCGGCTGGAGATCGTGATCGTTGATCTGGGTCCTGGATTCTGACGTCGTCGCCGGGACGCCCCGAGGGCAGGTCGGCATTCGCGGCAGCCAGCGGACGGCCGGCGACCTCCAGCGCGCCAGCCGCCTCGCGGCACAGGCGGGCGGCCTCGGTGACGTCGTCCTCGCCGAGCAGCCGGGCTAGCGCCGCGCGAGCCCCCTGCGCGCGGGCCCGCAGCACGCTGGCGGGGTCAGCCAGCTCCCATACCTGCGGAAGGGCCCGGGTCACCATCGGGCGGGCGAAGCCGAAGAACGCCGCATACACCGGAGCCGGCCCGACCGGGCCCAGCGGGGCGGCACGGCCGGCGAGGGGTCGTCCGGGAATCCCGTCCCGCCGACACTACCTGGGACCATCCCGGGCTTACCGCGCCGACGATGGCGGTTATGATCGCGGCGTGATCACGGGCATGCACGCGATCGTTTTCTCCCCGGCCGCGGCGAAGGTTCGCGCTTTCTTCGCCGACGTGCTGGGCTTGTCGTCGGTCGATGCCGGCGGTGGCTGGCTCATCTTCGCCCTGCCGCCTGCCGAGCTTAGCTGTGCATCCAGCTGACGGTCACAGCCGCCATGAGCTTTACCTGATGTGTGACGACATCCATGCCACGCTCGCCGATTTGCGCGGCAAAGGAGTCGAAGTGGCGCGCGACGTCTCTGATCAAGGCTGGGGCCTGCTGGCCGCAATCCGCCTGCCAGACGGTGAGGAATTTCCCATCTACCAGTCCCGGCACCCATCCCCGCCCCAGCTCTGACCAGGTGCGCTTGCCCGCAGCCGGTGGCGTGCTCGCTGCTTGGTGTTCAGCCAGGTCCATGGCTTGTGAGGGCTCGGCCGATGCAGCTGAGATGAGAACGCCCGCCTCGCTGCGAAGGCGCTGCGCCCGGTCAGGGTGCCCGCTGCGCTCGTAATCGCGCGCCGCCAGCAAGCGCTCGCTGATCTCTGCCTGAGTGAAACAGCCATCATGGCCAGCGCCACCACCACATTGGTAGCGAGCGCCAATGGGCGCCCGCTTCCGCTGGTGGTGCCCTGGTTCTCGCGGTGGTCCCGGCGACCGGCGCGAGGAACAGACGTTACGAGCTGGTGCCCTCGGAACGCCCAGGCTGTCGTCTTCATTGCGCCACTGGCCGCCGTGCTCCCGTAGCTGTTCAGCCGAGCGTGGTGTACTCCTCGGCGCGTGAGGAGAGGTAGCCGATCTCGGCGGGTGTCTGGGCGAGTTCGCTGGCCCGCCGGTAGGCCTGTGCGGCGGCGGTGTGACGTCCGAGTCTCGCGAGTGTGTGGCCGCGGGCGGCGTACCAATGGTGCTGGCGGGCCAGGCCGGGTTCGCTCGGCGAGGGCTTCGAGGTGGTCGAGGCCGGCCTGTGGGCCCTCATGCCAGGAGATCGCGATGGCCCGGTTGAGGGCGACGACGGGGGTCGGGGTCAGTGCGAACAGCTCGTCGTAGAGCAGGCGCACCTGGCGCCAGTCGGTCTCCTGAGCAGATGGCGCCTCGTCGTGCAACGCGGCGATTGCGGCCTGGACGGTCCAGCTGTTGGGTGGGTGGTGGCGTAGAGCCTGTGTTGTCAGCCTGGCGCCCTCGTCGATCATCGAGGTATCCCAGAGGCGACGGTCCTGGTCTTCCAGCGAGACGGCGATGCCATGGCCGTCGACCCTGGCCTGACGTCTGGCGTCGGTGAGCAGCATGAGCGCGAGCAGGCCAGTGACCCGGGGCTCGCCGGGCATCAGCCGGTGGAGGATACGGGCGAGCCGGATGGCCTCGTCCACCAGATCGCACCGGACCAGATCGTGATGGCCGGTGGCCGCGTAGCCCTCGGTGAAGATGAGGTAGACGACGTGCAGAACCAGGCCCAGACGGCCTTCGAGCTCGTCCGGGCCGGGCACGCGGAAGGGGATGCGGCTCTGCTGGATCTTGCGCTTGCCGCGGGTGAGGCGCTGGGCCATGGTCGCCGGCGGGACGAGGAAGGCCTGTGCGATCTCAGCGGTGCTGAGGCCCGCGATGTAGCGCAGGGTGAGTCCGGTCTGCGTGTCCAGGTCGAGAGCGGGGTGACAGCACGCGAACATGAGCTGCAACCGGTCGTCGGGGATGTGCTCGTGCTCTGGGACCGGCTCTGTGCGGCGCGCCGGATCGGCATCGGCGTGCAGAGTGGCGAGCTTCGTGGCCAACGTGGCGTCCCGCCGGATCCGGTCGAGGGCCTTGCGCCGGGCCGTGGTCGCCAGCCATGCCAGCGGCTCGCGCGGGACCCCGGAGCGTGGCCAGGTCTCTACCGCTGCCAGAAGGGCCTCAGCGGTAACCTCCTCGGCGAGGTCGAGGTCGCCGAACCGGGCCGCGAGCAGGGCCAGCAGACGGCCGCGCTCCTCCCGGAACACTGCCTCGATCGGTTCGCCTGCCGGCCCCATCGCCTTGGTCCTCAGAACTCGGCGAGCGGACGCACCTCGACCCGCCCGTACTTCGCGCCCGGACACCTGGCCGCCCAGTCAAGCGCTGCGTCGAGGTCGGGGACGTCGATGATCTGATAGCCGCCCAGGTACTCGCGGGACTCTGCGAACGGCCCGTTGGTCACCAGTCGCTCGCCAGCATCGCTGACCTGCACCTGGGTGGCGTCCTCAAAAGAGTGGAGCAGGCCGGAGTCAACGTGCACACCGGCCTGCCCGAGCTCCTGCTGGTACTGCATGAACTCCTCCGCCGAGGGTGCTCCGCTGCTCGGCGGCTGGGGCATGCCCTCGCCTTTGCGGAAACCCATGATCAGCAGCATGTACTTCACGCTAGCCCTTCCCTTCGTTCGGTGGTTCAGACTCCCGGTTAGGAGACGGTTAGAGAACCGCGCCATCGACACCAGGAACGAACAAATTCCGGGAATCCCGCGGGGTGAGTCACTCCCACCCAGCAGCACGTCCCGCTCTTGGCCGCGAGTCGTGAGGGCGCGATCTCACTCGGTTCCGTCCTCGAT
This sequence comes from uncultured Actinomycetes bacterium, assembly GCA_963829725.1. Taxonomy (GTDB): domain Bacteria; phylum Actinomycetota; class Actinomycetes; order Streptosporangiales; family Streptosporangiaceae; genus RYN-230. Next base: position 89,888 of record CAWHJW010000019.1, read on the forward strand.
GTAGCTGGTGCATGGACCGGCCATGGCCGGAAGTTCCGGCGTGCCGGCTTGATCACGGACTGAACATCCTGATCATGGTTGCATCGTGCCCGGTGCGCGGCGTGTCCCGCCATCTGAGGAGGTGCCGTGGCTGCGTGCCCGGGTCGCGGAGCTGGAGTCGGACAGCGAGGTTATGGCGGCGCAGCTTGCCGCCAGGGACGCGCAGCTGGAGGCGGTGCAGGCAAGGCTGGCGGTGCTGGCAGAGCAGATCGAAGAGTTCCGCCGCCGGCTGGGCAAGGATTCGCCGGCGTCGCCGGAGCCGCCGTCCTCGGATAGCCCGGATAAGAAGCCGGAGGCCCGGTCGCTGCGGACCCGGTCCGGGCGGAAACCGGGGCAAGCAGCCCGGCGCTCCGTCCTTCACGCCGCGCCAGTCTCCTTATCCTGATGACACGGTGACCTGCGGCCCGGCCGCGTGCGGGTCCTGCGGCGCGGGCCTCGCGGATGCTGCGGTGATCGCAGTGAAGAAGCGGCAGGTGTTCGAGGCGGCGCCTCCGCCGCCGGGGTGCGCGGGAAGGCGGCATCGCGGCTTGACCCGTTCATCACCGCCGGGATCGGCGACAGCACCCGGTTCGGGAACGCGGGCCAGCTGTGCTCCTGGGCCGGGCTGACCCCCCGTCACCGTGATTCCGACACCAAAGTGTGCCGGGGGCATGTCACCAGGCAGGGATCGCGGCTGCTGCGCTGGGCGCTGATCGAGGCCATCCAGCGCGTCCCCCGGGACAGCGTGATCGGCGGCGTCAAAGCCGCCATCATCGCCCGCCGCGGGAAGGAAGCCAAGAACATCGCCAACGTCGCCGCCGCCCGCCAGCTGCTCACCCTGGTCTTCCCACGGGATGCGCGACGGGCAGATCCGCTGCCTGACGCCACCCGCCGCCCCGCCCGCGGCACAGACGGCGCGGGCGGCATGAACAGCTGTCCCTGGCCGGCGGCCAGGCGCGAGGCCGCCAAGCATTCTGCCCCCCGCCAGGCGCGAGGCCGCAAGCTATTCTGCCCTCCCCCCCGGGCGGCAGGGCGCCCATCTGATTGGCCCCGCCTGACCGCTCTTCGACGCGGACCCACGGGCTCCCGTTCCCCCCGCCAGATTACCGGGCTCCCGGCCGGCCACCTCAAGGACGCTTCCGGCGCCGCCCCATGGCGGCTGGGCGGCGCCCCGGTCCTTGACCTGCCCGGCCACTCGCCACAGACATCGGCAGCTATCGGGGAACAGGAGACGCCAGTCACGCATGCCCCCGCAACCAAAAACCCCCGTTCGAAGCCCCCTTGACACGGCCCCGCTCCTTCCGGGATGCGCCAACTAGCCGGTGGCGCCAGAAGCAAACTGCAGCCGGAGCTACCGGTAGTCCCGCCGGCCGGTAACGGGTCGTATGCCACGACACCGGCCGGACCCGGCATCCCCTCAACCTCGGCTCATCGAGCAGCCGGGCCAGCAACGCGTGCTTCGTCGAGCAGGTCCCTTTCCATTCGCCGATGACCCCTCCGGGGTGCGCGATCCGAGGCGGCCACAGCGGATAGCCGGCACCGCGTTCACAGCCTGGCGCAAGGATGGATTGCCGGGCAGGCCGGCCCGGACAGCGAACTGGCTGAACAGCGGGCCGGTCACCCGGGCCGTGGTAGAGCGTAGGTACCCTGCCCAGGCGGTGAACTCATCGCCCCCGGCACGTGCATGCCGGGTAGTGGCCGGTGAACGCCGGAGGATAGCGTGAGGCCCATGAGCCACACTCCCACCGGCCTCTCGCCCGCGGTCGCCGCCCTCGGGCTTACCGGCGGGTTCCTTGTCGCGCGCCGGACCGGCCGCCGCGAACTGGGCGGTGCGCTGTTCGCCGCCGCCGGTGCCTGGTGCGCGCGGGACTGGTACCGGGCGTCCGGGCCGGCCGCCGCGGCCGGGCTGAGCGTGCTCTACGCGGCCGCGATGGGCGGCTCGCACCCGCTGGCGAAGCGCATCGGCGCGTGGCCGTCGGTCGTCGCGGTCACAGCCGTCACCGTGGCCGCCGCTGAAGTGGTGACCCGCACGGCCGCCCGCTGACCGGCGGCCAGCGGAGCCGAGCAGGCCAGGTCAGGTTCGGCGTGTGATGGCGGCAACCCGGTCTAGGCGATGCCTGGGGGGATGACCTTGCCCTGGTCGATGTTCTCGGCCAGTTCCGCCTTGGCGGCCTGGGCGCCCTCGTCCAGCACGCCGGAGCCGGCCGCGCGGGAGATGACGTCGCCGCCGCGGCCGCGCAGCACCATCGCAAAGCCGACGGCGATCAGCGCGCCGACGGCCGGCCCGGCCAGGTACACCCAGTAACTCGTCCAGTCACCGCTGACCAGGGCCGGGCCGAAGGACCGGGCCGGGTTCATCGACACGCCGCTGACCGGCGCCGCCCACAGCCCGGCCAGGGCGATGTAGCCGCCGACGCCGAGCGCGGCGATCGCGCCGACGTTCTGCGCCGCGGAGGCGGTACCCAGGATCACGCTCACCAGCAGCGCGGTCAGCACGATCTCCATCAGCAGTGCCTGCCAGGGCTTGTACCCCGGGCCCGGCAGCGTCGCCCCCAGATGCTCCACGTTGCCGAAGACCCAGCGCAGGAACAGGCAGGCCAGCGTCGCGCCGGCCAGCTGGATGACGATGTAGCCCGGGACGCGCTTCCACGGGAAGTCCCCGCGCAGCGCAAACGCCATCGACACGGCCGGGTTCAGGTGCGCGCCGGAGATCGCGCCCATGAACAAGATGATCGCCGTCACCATCAGGCCCGGGGCGACTACCGCCGCCGCCAGGCTGATCTGCCCCTTCGCATGCAGCAGCCCCCCGCCCGCCGCCGCCAGCACCAGCGCGAAGGTGCCCAGCAACTCCGAGAACAGCCGTCGCCATTCCCGGCGCGGGTCATCGAAGTCCTTACGGTCCCCGAACTCAAGCGTGAGTATGTGGTGCGCGCGCGGGAACGTCGGCCCCAGCGACGCGGGGTCGAGCCGCGGGCCCGTTGCGCCGCTCTTGCCGTCCGCACCCGGCACGGCCCTGAGCTCCCCCGCACCGTCTCTCCCGCCCGAAGCCACGCTGTCTGTCATTGCCCGGTCCCTCCCGCCAACAACACCGAGAGGCTCCGCCATGAGGACCGCGAGCCCTGACTAATTCTCCTCCCTGTTGCGCCCGCAAGCCAGGGGCGTTGGGGTGTCAGCCGGGCGAGGCGGGCGTTCGGCTTATTGGTGCTTCCGGTGCAGGGAGGGGAACAGCTTGCGCGCCTGGTGCGCGAGTTCCTGCTTGGCCCGCTCGCGGGCCGCGGCAAAGTAGCGGTCCGGGTCGCGCAGCATCCGCTCGGGCCGGTCGTCATGGTCGTCGATGGTGATGTGAGCCGCCATCTCCGATCCCTTCCCCATGGCCTCAGTGTCAGCCGACCCGCCGGCGGGGTCAACGGGCCGATGGTCACGTCCCGCTACGCTAGCGCGTCCGCCAGCAGGCCGGCCAGCAGCCGGAGCAGGGACACGTCGATCCGCCTGATCCCGCCCTTTTCTAACGTATCCACCATGAGCATGCCGAACGCGTTCTGCCCGGCAGCCACCGGAACGGCGGCAAAGGATTTGTACGTCTGCGGCGCGCTGATGCGCCAGCCCGGCGGCGGGGCGGTATCGAGGTCCGGGCAGAACAGGTGCTGGTTCCGCCGGATCATGCCGAGGACCCGATCCCCGTCCGCGGTGCCCTCGGTGATCGGCTCCAGCAGGTCGTCCACCCGGCCGCTGTACTGGGTGGGCACCAGCATCTGCGGCTGCCCGGACGCGAACCGGAACAGGCAGGCCCGCACCCGCCCGGTGCCCACCAGGTGCGCGGCCGAGTCCACCACCATGGGGATCGCCGCCTCCCGCAGCGCTTCGCGCTGATGCTTGCTCGGTGCCGTCACCACCCGGCCGAGCTGGCGCACGATGGGGTCCAGCGCGTCGTTCATGGTCACCCGCATGGCGACGGCCGCGTCGAGCGCCAGCTGCTCCGACTGGGCCCTCATCCGCTCCTTTCGGATCTGCTCGTACGCGGGGACGCCCGCCGCCAGCACGCTCGCGGCCACCGCGCCCAGCGTCCACCATCCCCGGTCGGTCGTGGCCGCGCCCGCCTGCATCCCGGACCAGGTGGCCAGTGCGACCCCGGCCAGGCTGATGCCCGAAGTCACGTAGACCCGCACGCCGGGTGGAATCCACATGCCGGGCAGAGTAGAGGATTCCGCTATCCAGCGCGCCGCACGGCAGGCGGATTGCCCGCGGTCATCCCGGCCCTAGCACGCGTGTGCTCAAGGCGCGTATGCGAGTGAATCGCTGATCGGCAGCTTGCCGTGAAAGGCGCGTTGTCCTCCACGAGGGCGGTCATCCGGCCGCCCCGGGTCCTGCCGGCCAAGGAAAACGGTTGACAGCAGGCGTGCCATGGCAACCTTGGCAGCGTGACGCAGCAGCAGCTGAACCTGCTCGCCGTGGTCGGCCTCGCGGCGTGCTGGGGCGCCTTCGTGCTGACCTGGATCGCCGGTGCGATTTACAACCAGTCACGCGCCCCGGCGGCGGAACGGACCCGACCGTGGTCCCGCGAACAGGCTGGGTCATCGTGGGCGTGGCGTGGATCGTGGTACCCAGGGCCGCCTGGAACTCCCTGGCCCTGGACCCACCGCCCTGGGTCCGCATCCTGGGCCTGGCGATCCTGCTGGCCGCTACGGCCCTCACGCTGTGGGCCAGGCTCGCGCTCGGCACGATGTGCAGCGGCGCACCTACGGTGAAGCAGCTTCGCACGAGCGGGCCGTACGGCGTGACCAGGCATCCCATCTACACTGGGATGCTGGGCATGATGCTCGGCTCGCTGCTGCTGGCCGGGGGCGGGCGATGGATCCTGCCCTTCCCTGTCTTCCTGGTCCTTCTTGAGATCAAGATCCGCGTCGAGGAACAGCTCATGCTGGCCGAGTTCCTGGCGATTACCCGCGCTATCGCCAGCGGGTGCCCCAGCTGGTACCTGGCCTGCGCCCGGTCAGCAGGCGTAGCGTCACCAGCGACGAATGAGAACGCTCTCCTCCGCGATCCCTCCCCACGAAATTCTTTGTCAGGTCGTGGGAATACCGCTACCCCCGTCTCCTTTCGGGCCTGCGCTTTGCTGGCTACCGCATATACCAGATCACCCAGAGCCAGCCTGCAGCTTGACGCTAAAGCGAGACGGACGGCCGGGTCACGGTCTGGGCGGTAGCCGATGCCATGCCGGAGTGCCCGCGGGCGGCTTTACCGAGGCGCTGCCGCAGGTCCCGCCGCGGTGCCGGACGTTAGGCGGCTGCCGGAGCAAGCAGTCAGGGCGAGGTTCAGGGAGCGTCAGGCGAAGGCGCTAGCCGCGCGCCGACACCGCGGCGCCGGAGAGCACCGAGTGCCGGTAGAAGTCGCGGACCCGCAGCGGGGAGACAGGCGCCAGGTTGCGGATGGGGGACCACATGATTTCCCGCAGGCACGTGGCGACAAGGTCGGAGCCGGCCACCGGGTTGAGCTCACCGGCCGCCACCCCGCTGTCGATCACGTTGACCAGCAAGGCGAACCTGAGCTCCGCGCCTTCCTGGTAACGATCCGCGACGCCGATGTCCAGCAGGCGCTTGAAACCCTGGAGGATCTCGATCTCCCGGCTGAAGTGCCGGCCCGCCTGGTCCAGCAGCCAGAGAATCGCGTCGAGGGTTTCCACCACCGAGGAGCCCGCCTGGATGACATCGCGGTAGGCCTCGGTCAGCCGGTCCGAGAAGTCCCCGAGGATCGCGTGGATCATCGAGTCCTTGGACTCGAAGTACCGGTACAGGTTGCTCGCCGTGATCCCCCCCGCGTCCGCGATGTCGCGCATGGTGGTCGCCTCGAAGCCCCGCAGGGCGAACTGGGTGCGCGCCGCATCCAGCACCTGACCGCGGCGCTCGCCCTTGCGCTCGGCGGCCTCGGCAATCCAGCGTGCCCGGGCGTCGCCCACGACGCGGGTGGCCTTCGAGGAGTCCGCGCTGGCCGGCGCGGCCGGGGCCAGCCCGTCGAAGACGAGCGCGGTGATGCACTCCGCGACCGCCCGGGTCCCGGACGGTGCCTCCCACCCCCACAGCAGGCCGGCGTGCAGGGTTGTCCGGTGCAGCACGTACCGCAGGATCCGGAGATCGACCCCATCCATGATCGCGCCCGCCGCGGAGGCCGCGCTGATCAGGGTGCGCCACAGCCGGTTGACGCTGGCCGGCTCGGCATGGACCACGGTCTTGAGGCTGGAGCTGGCCGTGGTCGGGGCGTCGAACAGGCTGATCTGCAAGGCCGCCTGATGCCGGAACGAGACCGCGGCGATCTCCAGGGCGAAGGCCCGCAGGGCACTCAGCGGGTCCGCGGGGACCGAGGCGAACTCCCGCACCGCGCGGACGAGATCGGCGTGATACGCCTCGACCAGCTCGACCGCGATCGCTTCCTTGGACTCGAAGTGGTGGTAAAGGCTGCCAGCCAGGATCCCCGACGCCGCGGCGACCTCGCGCATCGAGGTGTTCGTATACCCATCGGCCGCGAAGAGGCCCGCGGCCGTCTTCAGGATCTCGTCACGCCGGCGTAGCCGGCCGGCCACGGACGCCTGCGGCACTGACGATGGGGACGCGGTCACCACGCCATTATCGGGCTGATCCGCTGCCTCCCGGGCCAGCAGGGCTCATCCGTGCCGCCGCATCGCGAACACGCGGCTCACCGCATGCGCCGCCAGGCGGCCCGGCCCGCGCCCGCGGCGCCGCTGCGGGGCAGGCAGCGCTGCCCGTGCTTGCTGGAGTGCCGGCGCGGTGGCGGCGATGGCGCACCGAGGTGGCGGAGCGCCGCGATCAGCAGCGCACGCCTGGGGCCAGATCGGGACATGCCTGGCTCCCGCCCCCGGGATCCGCCGGGCCGATGGCGCCCGCGGCCCGCATGGCGGCCAGATCCTCCGCTGCCACTCATGGTCGTTGGTCGTCCCGAGCACCAGCGTCTGGCCGTCCGCCGTCTCGTACCCGCCCTAAGGCGCGACCGCCGGGGAGCTCAGACCGGGGTGGCCAGGTCGGCGAAGAACGTTCTCATCTCGATCAGCCCGGTCGGGGCCAGCTGGCCGCTGACCGAGTTGTACGCACCGCGGGCCGCGACAACGGCCGCGTCGGTCTTGTGCCGGATGGCCAGGACCTGGGCCTCCGGACCCCGGCGGCCGGATCCGAGCCAGGTCAGGGTGAGCTCGCGCTCGGCCAGCAGGTCCGCTTCCAGCGGGGCCGTGGTGGGGGCGGTGGCATTGGTGAGCGCCTCATAGTGCTGGAACCGGATACGGTTGCCCAGCGTGATGGTGGCGACGAACGCCTCCAGGCCCGCCAGGGCCAGCAGCGGTACGAGGAGCAGGGCGACCAGGGTCACCTCGACCGAACGCGTCCGGGCCGGCCGGGCTAGCCTGTCCCGGGCCCGGTCCTCGTGAGCCTGGACAGGCTGCTCGCGGATGGCCATTGACATCCCTTCTCAGTGACATCCCTTCTCAGCCTGCAAGCTCGGATCTCTGTTTTACGGCCAGTCGCCTATACATGATTCCTGCAAAGCGCCTTTGATTCTCGTGTGGCTCTAGCAGTTAGTTCATCAATCAGAAACGTGCTTACTACTCTTCGTGATTAACACTCTCGCCGCCCGCGGTACCGGGCCGCGCCGCCCGCGCCGGCCGGCTGACCGCACGTTCACTGGCCGGCCGGAGGGATGAAAAGCCTGATCTTCACCCCCCCAGGACGAGCCACAGCTTCGGTAAGCGACGTACTATCCGGCTATCGCGGTCATGCACAAGGTCACAAGGTGGTGGGGCGGATGACCGGACTGGTGCCCAGTGGTATCGATGAGATCGGCCTGCTGCCCGGCAGCCATGTCTGCGCCTTCTACCGGGGCGATGATGACCGTGACCGGCTGCTCAGCGGTTACTTCGGTGCCGGCCTGACCGCCGGGGACAAATGCGTGTGCGTAGTCGACTCCGCGAGCACGGCGGAGTGGCTGGCGGCCCTGCCCCGGGCTGGTGGCAGGCCCGGGCCGCTCGATGGCCAGCTGGACATCCACCTGCCGGAATCGACCTACCTGGCGGGCGGGGAGTTCACCACCAGCGACATGCTCACGTTCTGGACCGAGAACATGGTCAAGGCGGAGGTGGACGGCTACTCCTTCTGCCGCCTGGCGGGCGAGATGACCTGGGCGCTGCGGGACGCGCCGGGCGTCGAGCACCTGGTCGGCTACGAGTCCGAGCTGAACCGGGTCACCTCCAGCTACCCGGTCATCGTGCTGTGCCTGTACGACCTGGACCGCTTCAGCGGCGAGGTCGTGGTCAACATCGTCAAGACCCATCCGCAGGTCCTGGTCCAGGGCATCCTGGTCGAGAACCCCTACTACGTCGGGCCGGACGAATTCCTGGGGCCGGCCAGCTCCGTGCCCGCGGGTCCCAGGTCGGCCAGTGCCTGACCGGCCGCGGCGATGACGGCCGAGCAGACGCCCCCGGACGGCCTGGCCCGCGACGCCACAGCGCACAACGGCACGGGCCAGAACGGCACGAGCCGCGGCGGCGCGGCGGTGGTCCGGCTGCCCCGCCGGGCCGCCCGGGCCAGCGACGCGGACCTGCGCGAGCGGCTGGGCGAGTTCCGTGCCCTGCTGGTGATCTCGCTGCTGATGACCGAGTCGGTCAACGAGGACCAGATCCTCGATCTCGCCGCCTCCAGTGCCCCGGGGCTCGGCCCGTGGCGGATCGAGGGCTATGCCTTCAGCGACGGCCAGTGGCACCCCGGCCCGGACCGGGCCGCGGCCGCGCCCGCCGGGCTGGCCAGGCAGCTGGCCGTGCTGGGCGGGCAGGCCGGCCCGGTGGACCTGCCCGGCCTCGGCTGGGCGTGGGCGTACCCGCTGCGCGGTGTCGGCGGGCTGCTCGGCCACCTGGTCGCCTCCTGCCCCGAGGAACCCTCCGCCGAGCAGCGGTTCCTGGTCCAGGTCATCGCCCAGCAGACCGGGGTCGCGGTGTCCAACGCGCGGCTGCACGCCCGCGAGCGCGCCACCGCGGCCGAGCTTGCCGCCACCAACGCCGCGCTCGCCGAGACTGTCGCCCGGCTGCAGCGCAGCATGGACATCCACCAGCGGCTGACCCGGGTGGCGGTTTCCGGGGAGGGCCAGCCGGGCATCGCCCGGGCCCTGCACGAGCTCACCGGGATGCCGGTGGCGATCGAGGACCGCTACGGCAACCTGACCGCCTGGGCCGGGCCCGGCCGGCCGGACCCGTACCCGAAGGAGTCCTTCGCGCAGCGCGAGCACCTGCTGCGCCGGCTGATGCGGGCCAGCGCGCCAACCCGGGACGGCGAGCGGCTCAGCCTGCTCGCCTCGCCGCGGACCGACGTAATGGGGGTCCTGGCCCTCATCGACCCGGAGAGGCGCGCCGACCATGCCGACCTGGTGGCCCTGGAGCACGGCGCGACCGTGCTGGCCATGGAACTGGCCCGGCTGCGCGGCATCGCCGACGCGGAACTGCGGCTGCGCCGCGACCTGGTCCATGATCTGCTGGCCGGCACCGACGACGAGAGCGCGCTGACCCGGGCCGAGGCGCTGGACTACGACCTGCGGCGGCCGCACCGGGTGGTGATCGTCGAGGGCAAGGGCCGGGCCCGGGCCAACGACGCGCTGCTGAGCGCGGTCCGGCGGGCCATGCAGCGGGCCCGGCAGGACGGCCTGTTCGAGACCTGGTCGGGCAATGTCGCGGTGATCACCGCGGGCCAGGCCGACTGGGAGCAGCTGCGCCGCGCAGTCATGTCCGACCTCGGCGGCCAGGTCCGCGTCGGGGTGGGCGGGACCGCGGCCCGGCCCTCTGAGCTGCCCCGCTCGCTGCGCGAGGCGGGCCTGGCGCTGCGCCTGCAGAAGACGCTGCTGCCCGGCAGCGCCGCCTGCGAGTACCCCAAGCTCGGCATATTCCGGATGCTGGCGGCCATCCCGGACCTGTCCGACGTGGACTCCTTCGTCCGCGAGTGGCTCGGCAGCCTGCTCGACTACGACGCGCGGCGCAAGGCCGAGTTGGTGCACACGCTCACCCAGTACCTGGAGCACGGCGGCAACTACGACGCCACCGCCGCCGAGCTATCCGTGCACAAGAGCACGCTGAAGTACCGGCTGCAGCGGATCCGCGAGCTCACCGGCCTGGAGCTGAACGACCCCGACGTCCACTTCAACCTGCAGCTCGCGACGAGGGCCTGGGGCACGCTGCAGGCCCTGCGCGACGAGCGCTGAGCGGCCGGCCGCTGCCTCAGAACGACGGGCGCTGAGCGCTGGCGCGCAGCCCCGGTACGACGGACGCTGAGCACCTGCGCCGCAGCCCCCTGGTCCGCTAGGGCGACGCCCGGCCCGTTCTTCGTCCCCCGGTGACCTGCCCCGCCCGTGCGCCGCTGGCGATGCTGAACAGGCAGGCACGGCGGCAGCAGCGAGGGGTCAGCGATGATCGATGTACGGAACCCGGACGACGGATTCAGGTCACTGCGCGCCCGGATCGGGGCGCTCGGGCCGCTCGGTGACGGTGACCGGGGCGCGGACGGCGCCCCGCTGACCGTAGGCGAGTGGGCGCTGCTGATCGACGACATCGTTGACCACCCGGCGGACAACACCGAGGGCCTGTGGAACGTGGCCACCCCGGAGGAGGACGACCGCGAGTACGACGCGATCTTCGTGGGCGGCGGCGCGAGCGGCCGGTTCGGCTCGGCCTTCCTGAAGGCACGGGGCGGCCGCCAGCTCACCATCGACGCGTGGCCGTTCCTCGGCGGCTCCTGCCCGCACCAGGCCTGCGTGCCGCATCACCTGTTCTCCGAGGCGGCCCGGGAGATGGATCTGGCCCGGCACATGCAGGGGCGGCTGTGGTACCCGCCGTTCGACGAGAAGCGGGCCAGCATCGCCGAGATCGTCGAGCTGTTCAAGGCCGGGCGGATGTACCCGCACGCCATCATGAACTGGCAGTCCAAGGAACAGCTGGACATGGAGTTCATCCTGAACACCCCGGCGACGATCATCGACTCCCGCACCGTCGAGGTGGAGGGCCGGCGGTTCCAGGCCCGGAACCTGGTGCTGTGCACCGGCGCACGGACCCGGTACCCGGACATCCCTGGCATCGGGACCAAGGGCGTGTACGACTTCGCCACGCTGATCGAGGACCTCGACTACGAGCCGAACCGCTGCGTGATCATCGGCGGCTCCAAGGTGGCCCTGGAGTACGGGTCGTTCTTCCAGGCCACCGGGTGCCAGACCACGATCCTGACCCGCAGCCCGCTGATGGAGACGGCCAGCCTGCACCACGTGGACGCCGGGCTGCGCGAGTACGTGGTCGCGATGATGGCCGACCGCGGCATCGAGATCGTCGAGGGCGCGGAACCGCTCGAGGTGCTCGGCAACGGCAAGGTCACCGGCGTCCGCTACCGGGAGCCGGGCGGCGCGGTCCGGCAGATCGACACCGACTTCGTGTTCGTCGGCACCGGGGAGCGCCCCGACCTCAGCATGTACGCGCCGCTGGGGCTGGCCACCGACGAGCGCGGGTTCGTGATCGCCGACACGCACATGCGGACCTCCGTACCGGGGGTCTACGCGGCCGGCGACCTGGTCGGGCCGCCGATGGAGATGTTCAAGGCCCGCAAGTGCGGAGTCGGCGCCGCCCGCAACATCATGGGCGAGGACTACGAGTTCGACTTCACCTCCTACCCCGACTTCCTGCACACGACCTACGAGGTGACCTGGTGCGGCCTGTCCGAGGCGGAGGCCCGGGACCGGTACCGGAACGTCATCAAGATCCAGATGCCGCCGGACGACGCCGACCCGGAGACGTTCGCGCTGCCGGCCGCCGAGGGGTCGATGCTGTACGCGTTCACCCGGCCCATCCTGTCCGGCTGGCTCAAGCTCGTCATCGACGCGGACAGCCGCAAGGTCCTCGGCGCGCACCACGTCGGCTACGGGGCCAAGGACGCGTTCCAGTACATCGACTACCTGATCCGGCGTCCCGGCGGCTTCACCATGGACGAGATGGCCGAGCTGAACGAGCTGTTCCTCAACCCGGAGCACTTCATCCAGCTGTGCCGGCTCCGGGCGGGCCAGGCCAGCCCGGTGAACCTGTAGCGGCCCGGCCGTGACGGGCACGCCGGGCGGCGCCGGGGGCGGCACCAGGGTGGCCGTGGTCACCGGCGGCGCCTCCGGGATCGGGCTGGCCACCTGCGGTCGGCTGGCCGCCGACGGGTTCGCAGTGGCCGCGCTGGACACGAAGCCGGACGGCGCGGCCGGGGCAGCGGCCATGACGCTGCGCTGTGACGTCACCGACGAAGACGACGTGGGCCGCGCCCTGGCCGAGGTCGCCGCACGGCTCGGCCCGGTCGACGTCCTGGTCAACAACGCGGGCATCACCGGCTCGCAGGCCGCGGCGCGATGCCACGAGACCCCGGTGGCGGAATGGGACCGGGTCATGGCGGTCAACGTGCGCGGCCCGTTCCTGTGCAGCCGGGCGGTGCTGCCGTCCATGATCGCCCGGGGCTCCGGGCACATCATCACGATCGCGTCCGTGGCCGGGCTGATCGCCTTCCCGGGCCGGTGCGCCTACACCGCGTCCAAGGGCGCCGCGGTGATGCTGACCCGGTCGATCGCGGTGGACTACGCGGCGGCCGGGATCCGGGCCAACGCCATCTGCCCCGGCATGGTGTACACCCCGATGACCAGCTGGCGGCTAGACCAGCCGGACCTGCGGGCCCAGGTTGAGGACCGGATCCCGATCGGGCGGGTGGCCGAGCCAGCCGAGATCGCGGACGCGGTCGCGCTGCTGGCCTCCGGGCGGCTCGGCTACATGACCGGCCACCCGCTGGTGGTGGACGGCGGTATGTCCGCGCTGTGACCGGGAGCAGCGCGCCATCAGGTTTTCGTTCAGGAAGGTGGGTCTCGATGGCAGGCAAGCTGGACGGCAAGGTGGCCGTGGTCACGGGTGCGGGCTCCGGGATCGGCCGCGCGGCCGCGCTGCTGTTCGCCCGGGAGGGGGCGGCGGTCGCGGTGCTGGACCTCAATCCCGGCGCGGCCAAGGAGACCGCGGAGGAGATCGCCGGATCGGCCGGCGCGGCGCTCGCCGTCGCGGCGAACGTCGCCGACCGGGCCCAGGTCGGCAGCGCGTTCGGCCAGGTCCTGGGTGAATTCGGCCGCGTGGATGTGCTCTACAACAACGCAGGCGTGAACAGCAGCGGCTCGGTCATCGACGCCACCGAGGACGACTGGGACCGGAGCTTCGCGGTCAACGCGAAGGGCACGTTCCTGTGCTCCCAGGCCGCCGCGCCGTCGATGGCGGTGTCCGGCGGCGGGTCGATCATCAACCAGGGCTCGGTCGCCGCGCTGGTCGGCATCGCGAACTTCGCCTCCTACTGCGCGGCCAAGGGCGCCGTGGTCGCGCTGACCAGGTCCATGTCGGTGGACCTGGCGCCGCGCGGGGTGCGGGTCAACGTGATCTGCCCGGGCACGGTCTTCACGCCGCTGATGGAGCCCATGCTGCGGGCCCGCGGCGGCGGGGACATGGCCGCCGGGCTGGCGCTGACCGTGGCCAAGTACCCGATCGGCCGGCTCGGCACGCCGGAGGAGATCGCCGCGGTAGCCCTGTTCCTGGCCGGCGACGACTCCTCGTTCCTGACCGGCTCGGTGGTCACCGCCGACGGCGGCATGACCTCCCAGTGACCCGGTCCTCCCTCCCTCCCACCTCGATCCCACTGCCCCACCCACCTCCATGCCACTGCCCCCTCCCACCCCCCACCCCCCAACAAACACCACCCCCCACAAACCCCACCCTCCCGTCGTGATCATGAGCTGGGTGTCGTCCCAACGACACCCAGCTCATGATCACGAGGGATCCGGGGGGACGGGCTGGCCCGGGGGGACGGGCTGGCCCGGGGGGGACGGGCTGGCCCGTCGGCGGGACGAACCTGTCCTGGCAGGACAAGGTCGGGTGCGGAGTTCACCCCCGGGCTCGGTTAGTTCCGGCCCAGAAAAGATCTACGCTCCGGGTGACCTGATCCACGGGGCGGTGGAAGCGTGGGCACAGTTGAGTCACCAGCGGGCATGCCACCCGCGGGCACGTACGGCCAAGAACCTGGCCGCGACGAGCTGGCCCTGCTGCGCAGTCAGCTGACCAACCTGCGCGCCCTCCTGGTGCTGTCCATCCTGATGACGGAGAGCGCGGACGACCAGCAGATCCTGCGGCTGGCCACGTCCGCGGCCACCTCGCTGGGCGGCTGGCAGATCGCGGGCTTCGTGATCGGGGACGCGTGGTGGGCCGGCGGTCACCGCTGCGGTGCCCTCGCCCCGGAGCTGGCCGCTGAGCTGCGCGCGCTGCCCGAGACCGGCGGCCCGGTGACCGCCCTGGGTGGCGCATGGGCCTGGGCTTACCCGCTGCGCAGCATCGCCGGGCGGCTGGGCCACCTGGTCGTGCACGCCGCCCGCGAGCCTGCCGTGGAGGAGCAGTTCCTGGCGCAGGTGCTGGCCCAGCAGACCGGGGTGGCGGTGTCCAACGCCCAGCTGCACGGCCGGGAACGGGACACCGCGGCGCAGCTGGCCGCGACCAACGGGGCGCTGGAGGAGACGGTGGCCACGCTGCGCCACGGCATGGCCATCCACGAGCGGCTCACCCGGGTGGCGGCGGCCGGCGAGGGCGCGGCCGGCATCGCCGAGGCGCTGCACGACCTGACCGGGCTGGCCGTGGCCGTGGAGGACCGGTACGGCAACCTGTCCGCGTGGGCCGGGCCGGGCCAGCCGGGCCGTTACCCAAAGCCGCCCGCCTACGAGCGGGAGCAGCTGCTCCGCAGGCTGATGACCGCGGGCCGGTCGGTCCGGGACTCCGGCCGGGTGGTGGCGCTGGCCACGCCGCGCCCCGGCGTGCTCGGGCTGCTCGCCCTCATGGACCCGGGGCGCCGCGCGGGCACCACTGACGTGATGGCCCTGGAGCACGGCGCCACCGTCCTCGCCGTCGAGCTGGCCCGGCTGCGCGGCCTGGCCGACACCGAGCTCCGGGTCCGCCGCGAGCTCGTGCACGACCTGCTCACCGGCACCGGCGACGAGAGCGCCTACCTGCGCGCCGAGGCGCTCGGCTATGACCTGGGGCGGCCGCACCAGGTCGCGGTGGTGGAGGTGACCGAGCGCGCGCCCGCCCCGGACGACGTGCTGCACGCCGCGCGCCGGGCGGTGCGGCAGCAGCAGCTGTCCTGCCTGCTGGGCACGACGGCCGGCACGGTGGTGATCGTGGCCGCGGGCGGTGCCGCCGACTGGGAGGCGCTGCGCGCCAGCATCGTGGCCGAGCTGGGCGGCACCCGCTGCCGGATGGGCGTCGGGGACGCCTGCCCGCGGCCGTCCGAGTTGGCCCGCTCGCTGCGCGAGGCGCGGCTCGCGCTGCGCCTGCAGAAGGCATCCAACGCGGCCGAGCGGACGTCGGTGTTCGCCGACCTCGACGTGCTCCGGATGCTGGCCGCCGTGGACGACCTCACTGACACGGAGGCGTTCGTGCGCAAGTGGCTCGGCCCGCTGGCCGCCTACGACGAGCGCAAGCACACCGCGCTGGTCAAGACCCTGACCCAGTACCTGCAGCACGGCGGCGCTTACGAGGCCACCTCCCGGGCGCTGTCCGTGCACCGCAGCACGCTGAAGTACCGGCTGCAGCGGATCCGCGAGCTGACCGGCTTCGAGCTGGGCGACCCGGAGACCCAATTCAGCCTGCAGCTCGCCACCCGCGCCTACGTGACCCTCCAGGCCCTGCGGGATGACCCGGCTGAGCCTGGCGCGAGCCGGGGGGCGCGCCGCTGGGCCGCGGCGCGCGGAGGAACGGCGCTCAGTTAGGCCTGCCAGGACGAGGCCGGGCCGGTGGCGCCACCGTACCGTCTCGGCCATGGGCGTCGCTGATGACCTTGAACTCTTCACGCAGATGTGCTTCCTGCGGCATTTCGAGGAGCGGGCCGATTTGCTGTACCGGCAGGGCCTGATCCACGGCCCGGTGCACCTGGGCCTCGGCCAGGAAGCGGTCGCGGTGGGCGCCGCCTCGGTACTCAGCCCGGGCGACTACTCGCTGGGCACCTACCGGGGCCACGCGCACGCGCTGGCCCGCGGCGCCCCGCCCGACGCGGTCCTGGCCGAGCTGCTCGGCCGGGAAGGCGGGATCTGCGGCGGCAAGGGCGGATCCATGCACATCACCAGCGTCGAGCACGGCTACTACGGCTCCTACGCCATCGTCGGCGCGCACCTGCCGATCGCCTGCGGGCTGGCCTGGGCAGCCAAGATCCGCCACATGGACGCGGTCACCGTGTGCTTCTTCGGCGACGGGACGACCAACATCGGGGCGTTCCACGAGGCGGTCAACCTGGCCGCGGTGTGGCGGCTGCCGGTCGTGTTCGTGTGCGAGAACAACTGGTACATGGAGTACACCCCGATCGGGAACGTGATCCCGGTCCCGCTGCCCGCCGCCGACCGGGCGGCGGCCTACGGGCTGGGCCGGATCGTGGTCGACGGCAACGACGTGACCGCGGTCCGGCAGGTGATCGGGGACGCGGTCCGCGCCGCCCGGGACGGGCACGGGCCCAGCCTGGTCGAGGCGCAGACCTACCGGCTCAAGGGCCACTCGGCCGCGGATGGCGCCGCCTACCGCCCCCCGGAGGAGGTGGCCCGGTGGCGCGAGCGGGATCCGCTGCTGCTGGCCCGGGCCGCGCTGACCGCGGCGGGCACGCCCGCGGGGCAGCTGGACGGGATCGACGCCGGGATCAAGTCTGACCTGGCCGCGCTGGCCCAGGAGGTGCTGGCCCGACCCGCGCCCGACCCGGCCGGGGCGTGGACCGACGTGTGGAGCGACGGGAGCTGGCAGTGGCGGAACTGACCTGCCGGCAGGC
Source organism: uncultured Actinomycetes bacterium (assembly GCA_963829725.1). Classification (GTDB taxonomy): domain Bacteria; phylum Actinomycetota; class Actinomycetes; order Streptosporangiales; family Streptosporangiaceae; genus RYN-230. The sequence goes on from CAWHJW010000019.1 coordinate 106,780, forward strand.
TGTCGCGGCCGCGCTGGCCCAGGAAATGGCCCGGGACGACCGGGTCGTGCTGCTCGGCGAGGACGTCGGCTCCGGCGGGGTGTTCAAGACCACCGGGGGGCTGCGCGAGCGGTTCGGGCCGGACCGGGTCTGGGACACGCCGATCTCCGAGCAGGCCATCGCGGGCGCGGCCATGGGCGCGGCCATGGCCGGGCTGCGGCCGGTCGCGGAGATCATGTTCGCCGACTTCTACGCGACCTGCTGGGACCAGGTGGCCAACGAGATCGCGAAGATCCGCTACATGACCGGCGGCCAGGTCACCGTGCCGCTGGTGCTGCGCGGCGCGAACGGCTCCGGCGGGCTGGGGTTCGGCAGCCAGCACGGCCAGTCGGCCGAGAACTGGGCGATGACCGTGCCCGGGCTCAAGATCGCCTCACCGGCCGGGCCGGCCGAGACGTTCGGGCTGCTCGCCGCGGCCATCCGGGACGACGACCCGGTCGTGGTGTTCGAGCACAAGGCGCTGTACACGCGCAAGGAGGAAATCCCGGACGGCGAGCACGTGCTGCCGCTCGGCCAGGCCCGGACCGTCCGGGCCGGGCGGGACGTGACCCTGGTCGGGCTGTCCATCACGGTGGGCACCTGCCTGGCCGCCGCGGCCGAGCTGGCCGCCGAGGGCATCGAGGCCGAGGTCATCGACCTGCGGACACTGGTGCCGCTGGACGCCGCCACGGTCCTCGGCTCGGTGGCGCGGACTGGGCGGCTGGTGGTAGTGGAGGAGAACCCCGGCCAGCTTGGCTGGGGCGCCTCGGTGGCGGCCATCGCGGCCCAGGAGGCGTTCGGCGACCTGGCCGCCCCGGTGACCCGGGTGAGCGGCGGCAACGTGCCGCTGCCGGTGGCCGCCTCGCTGGAGGCGGAGGTGGATGTGTCGGTGCCGCGGGTCGTCGCGGCCACCCGCGGCGTGCTGGGCGCCAGCCTGCCGCTCAGCAGCAGTCAGCAGAAAGGCTGAGATCAATGGAGATTCGCGGTGAAGATGTCTTGCTGCCCGTCTCGGCGGTATCGGCGTTCCCCCGGCCGCACTGGCTGCAGGGCCGGGTGCTCGGCTCGCTGAGCGAGCCGGTCTACCGCAGCCACAACAAGCGGGTGGCCTACGAGGACGCCTGCCACATCTGCGCGCACGAGCAGGAAAAGGCCGGGCTGGACATCCTGTGCGACGGCGCCCAGTACTACGAGTGGGAGGCGCCCGGCTTCCAGCTGGAGCCGATCTTCCACTTCATCCCGGAGAACCTGGGCGGGTTCGTGCCCTACGGGCCGCCCGGTGAGGGCCCGAAGTACCGGCCGTTCTACCAGGCGGTGGTCAAGGGCAAGATCACCTGGGAGCGGCCCATCTTCGAGAGCGTCGTCATGACCATGCAGAACGTCACCGACAAGCCGTTCAAGGTGGCGTTTCTCGGCCCGGCGCAGCAGTCCATCATCGTCAAGGACGAGTACTACGGCGACCAGGTCGCGGTGGCCCGTGACCTGGCCGTGGCCATGAACCAGGAGCTGAAGTACCTGGTCAGCATGGGCCTGGAGGCGGTGCAGCTGATCGACGTGCTGGCCCCGTACACGCAGGACATGTGGCAGATCGAGATGCAGGACATCATGTTCGACGGCGTGGACGCGATCAAGTTCTGGCACATCTGCTACGGCAGCGTGGACGGCCAGCGGGACGTGTTCGACGGGCACGCCGCCGAGATGATGCCGCTGTTCAAGGAGTCGCCCGCCGACGTGATCCACCTGGAGTTCACCAACAAGGGCTTCGACGAGCTGGCGGCGTTCCGCGACTTCCCGACCGACAAGGTGCTCGGCGTGGGCGTGGTGGACGCCAAGAACCTGCAGGTGGAGACGGCCGAGCAGATAGAGGCGCGGATCCGCCGCGCGCTGGAGGTCGTGCCCGCCGACCGGCTGCTGGTCGCGCCAGACTGCGGGCTGGGTTACTTCAGCCGGACCGCCGCTTACGCCAAGCTGCGCAACATGGGGCAGGCCGCCGCGGCTGTCCGGGGCACGCTGTAACGCTGTACTGTTCGGCCCCAGGTGGCTGGTGTCACCTGGGGCCCGGCCCGCCAGGGAGGCGCGCATGACCGCCGGGGCAGCCCGCGAGGTGCTGGGCATGCAGCTGAGCGTGGGCGACCACATCTGCGGCTTCTACCGCAAGCCGTCCGAGCGCGACGACATCCTCATCCCGTTCCTGGTCGAGGGGCTCAAGGCGGGCGACAAGTGCACCTGCGTGGTGGACAGCTGCACCCCGGACGACGTGCTGGCCAGCATGTCCGAGCATCTCGAGGTCGGGCCGTACGTCTCGGGCCGCCAGCTCGAGGTGCTCGACTCCTACGGCACCTACCTGGCCGGCGGCGGCTTCCTGCCGGAGCGGATGCTGCAGTTCTGGGAGGCCAAGGCCCGCCAGAGCCTGGGCAGCGGGCGCGCGGGCGGACAGGACGCGGGCGGGGAGGGCGCGGGCGAGGGCGGGGAGGACGCGGGCGAGGCGGGCGAGGCGACGGTCCGCCGGCTGATGGCCCGGAACATCGGCGACATGAGCTGGGCGCACCGCAACGAGCGGGTCGTCGGCGACCTGATGGGCTACGAATCCGAGCTCAACCGGATCATGTCCAACTTCCCCCAGGTCAACCTGTGCCTCTACGACCTGACCCGGTGCTCCGGGGACCTGATCATGGACGTGCTGCGCACCCACCCCAAGGCGCTCCTCGGCGGCATGGTCATCGACAACCCTTACTACCTGGACCCCGACGAGTTCCTGGCCACCCGCCAGTCCTGACCCCGCCCGTCCAACCCGACAGAGTCGTGATCATGACCTGGGTGTCGTTGCAACGACACCCAGGTCATGATCAGCAGCCGGGGATCGCCCCGCGGCGGCGGGGTCAGCGGCCGTGGGCTTGCCAGTGGGCGGCGAAGAGGGACTCCTCGCTGATCGGGCGAGGCTCGATGGGGCGGGACACCCAGGTCAGGTTGACGAAGTGCCGGGCGTTCACGTTCTCGGTTGTGATGTTGCCGCCCCACGTCCCGCAGCTGAGGCTGAGCGTGAACGGCAGGCCGTTGCGCGGGCTGCCCGCGCCCTCGTTGAGGTTCTGGTTCACCAGCACCCGCGCGGTCCGGGTCGCCATCGCCAGGCGCTCCACGTTCGTGTCCGAGCTGGTGTGGATGCCGCAGGTGTGGCCGATCCCCTGGTAGGCGGTGATCGCATTGACCAGCTCGGCGGCGGCGGTGATATCGCCCTGGTAGGAGTAGACCGCCAGCACCACGGACAACTTCTCACCGCTGAACGGATGGCCCGGCCCCGTGCCCGCCTCCTCGACCAGGAGCATCGGGCAGCCGGTGCCGACCTCGAACCCGGCCAGCCCGGCGATGTGCGCCGCGGACTTGGCCACCACCGTGATCGACGGCACCGCGCCGCCGTCCGGCCACATCACCGCCCGCAGCGCATCCTTCTGCTGCTGGCCGCACAGGTGCGCGCCCGCCCCGAGCAGCCGCCCGAGCAGCTCGTCGTAGACATCCGCGTGCACGATCAGCGCGTTGTCGGCCAGGCAGCTGGTGGCGTAGTCGAAGCTCTTGGCCGCGAGGATGGCGGACGCCGCGTCGGCCAGGTCGGCGGTCTCGTCCACCACGTGCACGGCGTTACCCACCCCGACGCCGTAGGCCGGGGTGCCGGAACTGTACGCGGCGCGCACCATGCCCGCCCCGCCGGTCGCCACGACCAGGTCGGCCTGGCGCATCAGCTCCTGGGTCTTGGCCAGCGACGGTCCGGGCAGCGACTGGACCAGGTCGGCGGGCGCGCCGACCTGCTCGCACGCGGCCCGCATGAACCCGACCACGGCCTCGGTGGCCCTGGTGGTGCGCGGGTGCGGCGCGCAGATGATGGCGTTCCGGCCCTTGAGCGCGAACAGCGCCTTGACCGGCGGGGTCGCGTCCGGGCCGGTGGTCGGGATCAGCGCGGCGACCACCCCGACCGGCTTGGCGATCTTCACCAGCCCGGCGGCGGGCTGCTCCTCCACCACGCCGACGGTGCGCAGCCCGGTCATGTCGGCCAGCACGCCGGTCACCCGCTTGTGGATCTTGGCGACCTTGTCCGCGTAGTTGCCGAACCCGCCCTCGTCCACCGCGAGCCGGGCCAGGGCCTCGGCGTGATCCTTGCGCACCACGGCCCAGGCCACCGCGGTGACCAGCTCGTCCACCTGCTCCTGGGTGTAGGACTCGATCGCCCGGGCTGCGGCGCGGGCCCGGCCCACGACCGCCGCGACCTCCCCGGCCACCGGGCTGGCCTCCGGCCGGGCGTGCTGACTGCTGCTGCGCTCACTCATGCCAGCCAGGGTGACCGACCTGGCGGCCGATTCCACTGATCTGGCAGGTCGAGCCTGGGCCGGTGGTTTGTCCCGGCAAGACCTGACCGGCGCCGGGGGGCTCGCCGCATGCTCAGTCATGAGCGGCGGGGAGCACCCGCCGGGCATTCCCGTGCAGGACACCGGAAGGCGGGGGCGGCAGGTGAGCAGGCTCGTAGTGATCGGCGGTGGCGCCGCGGGGATGTCCGCCGCGTCCGCCGCCCGCCGCGTCGCACCGCGGCTGGAGGTGGTGGTCTGCGAGGCGGGCGGGTTCGCCGCCTACGGCATGTGCGGGATCCCGTACTTCCTGGGCGGCACCGTGCCGCGGGCCGCGGACCTGCTCGCCTACCCGCCTGACGAGTTCCGCGGCAAGCGCGGCATCGACCTGCGGCTGCACACCCGGGTCAGCGCGATCGACCCCGTCGCGCACCAGGTGCACATCACCGGCGAGGCGGGCAGCGGCCCGCTCCGCTACGACGCGCTCATCATGGCCACCGGCGCCGCGCCGGTGCGGCCGCCGGTGCCGGGGCTGGACGGCCCGCGGGTGTTCACCATCCGGTCGCTGGACGAGGCGATCGGGCTGCGGCGGCTGCTGGAGGGCGGGACCGTCCGGCGGGCCATCGTGGTGGGCGCCGGGTACATCGGCCTGGAGGCCGCGGAGGCCCTGGTCCGCGCGGGGGCTGAGGTCGAGGTGGTGGAGGCGCTGCCCCGGGTGCTGGGCAACGTGGACGAGCCGATCGCCGAGCTGGCCCGGGCCGAGCTGGAGCGGCACACCCGGCTGCGGCTCGGCACCCGGCTGGACGAGCTGCGGCACAGCCACCGCGACGGGACTGGCCCGCGCACGGTGACCGCGGTGCTGGGCGGCACGGAGGTGGACGCCGACCTGGTGGTCGTGGCGGCCGGGGTGCGCCCGGCCACCAGCCTGCTGGTCCGGGCGGGCGCGGAGCACCTGCCCGACGGGTCCCTGCTGGTTGACGCGAGCATGCGCACCTCGCTGCCGGACGTGTACGCGGCCGGCGACTGCGTGGCCCTGCACCACCTGGTGCTGGGCGGGCCGGCCTGGGTGCCGCTCGGGCCGGCGGCGAACAAGACCGGCCGGGTGGCCGGGACCGTGGCGGCCGGCGGCGAGGCGGCCTTCCCCGGCATCGTCGGCACGGCGGTGGTGAAGGTGTTCGACCTCGAGGTGGCCCGCACCGGGCTGACCATGGCCGAGGCGCGGGCCGCCGGGCTGGACGCGACCGCCACCGACGTGGTGTCCCGGTCCCGGGCGAAGTACTACCCGGGCGCGCAGCCGCTGCATGTCCGGCTGGTGCACGCGCCGGACGGCCGGCTGCTCGGCGGCCAGCTGGCCGGCCGGGAGGGCGCGGCGAAACGCATCGACGTGCTGGCCACCGCGCTCTACGCCCGGCTCACCGTGAGCGACCTGGCCGCGCTCGACCTGAGCTACGCCCCGCCGTTCGCACCGGTCTACGACCCGGTGCTGGCCGCCGCGATCAAGGCCGCGCAGCCCGCGGCCGCTAAGTCCGCGGCCGCATCGCCCGCCGCCGCGCCCCGTGCCGCCGCGCAGGCCGCGGCCAGACCGTCCCCGAGCCCCGCCGGAGGATCCCGATGAGCCTGCAGCCCCCGGGGGACAAGCGCGCCAGCCTCGCCGGCGCGGTGTCCCTGATCAGCGACGGCGCGATGGTCGCGCTCGGCGGCGGCCTGTCCGCCCGGCTGCCCATGGCCGCCGTCCGGGAACTGGTCCGGCAGCGCCGGACCGGACTGCACCTGGTCGGGTCGGCACACAGCATCGACGTGGACCTGCTCATCGCGGCCGGGGCGGTCCGCCGGTGCGAGGAGAGCTACGTCGGCTTCGAGCAGGACCTCGGGCTGGCCCCCGCCTACCGGCGGGCCGCCGAGGATGCCGCGATCGAGGTCGCGGAGAGCTGCTGCGCCACGATCCTGGCCCAGCTGCGGGCGGCCGAGATGGGCGTGCCGTTCCTGCCTGTCCGCGGGGTGCGCGGCTCGGACATAGTCCGGCTGCACCCCGAGTACGCGGAGATCACCTGCCCGTTCACCGGGGAGACGCTGGTCGCGGTGCCGCCGCTACGCCCCGACGTGGCCCTGCTGCACGCCCCGTCCGGGGACCGCTACGGCAACTTGCACCTGGAGCAGCCGTTCGTCCTGGACGAGCGGTTCGCGTCCGCGTCGCGGATGGTGGTCGCCACCGTGGACGAGCTGGTCTCCACCGAGCAGGTGACCGCGGCCGGCGTCACCATCCCCGCCCACCTGGTGGCGGCCGTGGCGCACGTCCCGTTCGGGGCGCATCCCGCGTCCTGCTACCCGCGCTACGCCTACGACCGCACCCACCTGCGTGAGTACGTGGCGGCGGCCCAGGCCGGCCCGGAGGGCCTGGAGAAGTACATCGCCACTTACATCCAGGACAGCGAGGGGAGCTACCGGAGCGCGATCGGCGCTGGCCGGCTCGCCCAGCTGGCCGCCTGGTCCCGGTCCACCGAGGGGTGGCAGGAGCTGTTCTCACGGGCGGGAGACTCCTCATGAGCTGGACGATCGACGAGTGGTTCGTGGTGGCGCTGGCCCGGACGATCCGGCCGGCCGAGACGGTGTTCCACGGCTTCGGCAGCCCGTGCGCGCAGGTGGCGATGCACGTGGCACGGCGCACTCACGCGCGGAACATGGTGCTGGTCGAGGGGGCCATGTACGCGATCAACCCCGATCCCCCGTTCATCCCGCCGACCAGCAACGACGCCAGCCTGAGCCGGGGCGCCGCGTACAGCATGCGGTTCGAGGAGTTCTTCGACGCCGCCGTCCGCGGTGACGTCAACCGGATGTTCCTGTCCGGCGGCCAGATCGACGGGTACGGCAACACCAACGTGACCGCGATCGGACCGGCCGGGCGGCCGAAGGTGAAGCTCGGCGGCGGGGGCGGCGGCTGCAACCTGTCCGCCACCATCGGCCACCTCACGGTGTGGACCACCCGGCACCGGTCGGGCCGGACCCTGGTGGCCGAGTGCGACTTCATCACCGACATGGGGCACCGCACCCGGCTAGGCACCCGGGGCGAGCTCGGCTTCACCGGCGGCGGCCCGCAGTGGCTGGTCACCGAGCTCGGCGTGTTCGACTACCCGGAGGGGCAGGCCCGGCTGGTGCAGGTGTTCCCGGACGTCAGCGTGGCCGAGGTCCGCGCGGCCACCGGGTTCGGCCTGCAGGTGGCCGGGGACCTGCGCACGATCCCCCCGCCGTCCGTGTCCGAGCTGGCCGCGGTCCGCTCGGCCGACCCGCTCGGGGTGCGCCGGTCGGAGTTCTCGCCGAAGGAGCTGGCCCGGGTGTTCGAGCCGGGCCACGGCCCGGGCTGCGCATGCTGAACGGCCGCCGCGGCCTCGCCGCCGTGTTCGAGCCGCGCCGGGTCGCCCTGGTCGGTGCGTCCGACCGGGCCGGCTCGGTGGGACGGCTGCTGTGGGACAACCTGGCCGCCTTCCCCGGTGAGGTGGTCCCGGTCAGCCAGTCGGCCCGGGTGGGCGGCCTGGTGGCCTACCCCGACCTTCGGGACGTGCCCGGCCCGGTGGACCTGGCCGTGATCGCCACGCCCGCCGCCACCGTCCCCGGCATCATCCGGGCGGCGGCCGCCAAGGGCGTCGCCGCCGTGGTCGTGCTCAGTGCGGGCTTCGCGGAGGCCGGCGACGAGGGCGCGGGCCTGCAGGCCGATGTGGTGGCCGCGGCCCGGGCCGGCGGCGTGCGGCTGGTCGGCCCCAACTGCTTCGGCGTGCAGAACGCCGACCTGCCGCTGAACGCCTCCATCGCAGCGGGCCTGCCGCGTGGCGGCGGGGGCGTCACCCTCGTCACCCAGTCCGGGTCCTACGGCATGGCCGTGCACGCGCTCGGGCAGGACGAGGGCCTGCGCGTGGCCAAGGTGTTCGCGGCCGGCAACAAGGCCGACATCAGCGATGCGGAGCTGCTCGCCTACCTGCGGGAAGACCCGGGCACCTCGGTCATCTGCCTGCTGCTGGAGTCGATCACAGACGCCCGCCGGTTCTTCGCCGAGGCCTGCCTGACCACCCCGCGCAAGCCCGTCATCGCGGTCGTGGGCGGCCGGTCCGGCGCCGGACAGCGGGCCGCCATATCGCACACCGCCGCGCTGGCCAGCGACGACGCGGTCCGCGACGCGGCCTTGCGCCAGGCCGGGGTGGTCCGGGTGCGCACCGGCCTGCAGATGCTCGACGCGGCCCGGGCCCTGTCCAGCCAGCCGGTGCCGCGCGGGCCCCGGGTGGCGGTGGTCACCAACTCCGGCGGCACCGGGGTGGAACTGGCCGACCTGCTGGCCGACCAGGGCCTGGCCGTCCCGGAACTCAGCGGCCCGCTGCAGGCGGACCTGCTCGCGATCATGCCCGGGTACGCCAGCGCCCGGAACCCGGTGGACATGACCCCGGCATGGCACCTGTTCGGCAGGGTGTACCCGGCCGCGATCGAGATGCTGGCCCGGTCGGGTGAGGTCGACGCGGTGGTGCCGGTGCTGCTGCAGCGGTCGGCGTCGGCGGAGGTCGCGGCGGCCGTGCGGGACGCGGTGGGACGGCTGCGGGCGGATTCGGTGCCGGTGCCGGTCTACGTGTGCTGGGTCGCCCCGCGGGCTGCCGAGAAACACGCGGACGTGCTGCGGGATGCGGGCGTGCCGTGCTTTGCGTGGCCTGCGCGCACGGCGGAGGCAGTGGGCGTGGCCGTGCGGTGCGGGCAGCGACTGGCTTCGGGGGCCGGGGACGGCGACGGGGCCGGGGACGGGGCGTCCGGAGACCGCCGGGCGCCCCGGCGGTCACTGGCCGCCACGCGGGCTGCGGCGGGCATGAACGGCGTGCTCAGCTCGGAGGCCGCGCGGGCTCTCCTGGCTGAGGCCGGGATTCCGGTCATCGGGACGGTGCGGTGCACGAATGCCGAGACGGCGGTGGCGGCGGCTGAGCGAGTGGGGTACCCGGTGGTGGCCAAGGTCGACCACATCGACTTGGTGCATAAGAGCGACGTGGGGGGCGTGCGACTGGGGATCGATAGTGCGGAGGCGCTGCGGGCGGCTGCTAGCGAACTGCTCGGGCTCGCACGTGGGGCGGCGGTGCTGGTGCAGCACCAGCATGACGGGATCGAAGTCCTGGTGGGCGGGCTGCGGGATCCGGAGTTCGGGGCCGTGGTGCTGGCTGGGATGGGCGGGGTGCTGGCGGAGACCCTGCGTGACGTGCAGCTAGCGGTGGCGCCGGTGGATGAGGCGCACGCGCTGGCCATGCTGCGGTCACTGCGGGGCGCGGCGGTGTTCGGCGGGGTCCGGGGCCGCGCGGCGGTGGACGTCAGCGCGGTGGCCGGGGTGATCGCGCGGGTCAGTGAGCTGATGGCCGACAATCCGGAGATCTCTGAACTGGACCTGAACCCGATGCTGGCCATCCCGGACGGGTGCGTGGCGGTGGACTGGCGGATCAGGATGGATTAGCTCGCTTCAGCCAACTGGTGCAGGCACCTTACTTTGCCGATCGGCACCAGCAGCAACCTGGGGCGGCGGATCCGGAATTCGCAGTGGGGGGAGCGTCGCACGGCGGCGAGCGGGCCGGTGCAGCGGCCGTGTTCCTAGCTTGGCGATGACGTCCAAGGCAGCGCTGAGCGGCCGTCCCTCCGGCAGGGAATCCAAGTAAGACTGCCAATTCTGGCGATCTTCGCCGAGGGCGTGCAGGTAGCTCAGGCACAGATCGGGGGTGATGTATTCAACGCGTCCGCGAGCCGCCTTGAGCGCGGCCACCATGCGGCCCTTCTCACCGGGCGTCTGCTCAAGGAATCCGTCCTGCACTTTCCCTAGAACGGATTCAATGAACCGCTTACGGTTCGCAATGAACTGGCTCCAATGGCGGTGGGTCGCGTCGAGGACGGAGAGGCCTTCGTCGAGCCGCCAGAATGCCCCCTCGGCGAGCACGTCGCCAAGCTCCTCGGCCCGTGCTCGCTCGGGCGTGCGAAAAGGGTCGTACGGGCGCTGCACGACGCGGCCGGTCATGCCCAGCGGCTGGATTCCCTTCTCGGCATCGAGCAGGTAGAACCAGTCCTCGTTGTAAATGCTGGGAAAGAACGACCTGTTACGAGCGGTGTTGACGGCCAGGGCGCCGCCGCCGATGAACGTCTGCTGCTCGCCACCCACCGCGCGATAAGCGTGGCAGACGACGGAATTGTCGGGAAATCCGCCGATAGCCAGGCCCACCGCATGATAGTTCTCGAGCAGGGCGGAAGCCCGGGCCAGATCGTCTGGATCGGGCACCTCGATGTCGTCATCGAGGAACGCGATGCGCTCCCAGCCCAGCATGCGGCTCAAGACGAGGCCCAGGTTGCGTTTTGCGCTGGTATCGGTTCGCCGGTCGAATCTCGTGCCGGCCAGCAGCCGGGAGGTCATCAGCTCCGGGAGTCCCAGGCGGGAATGGTCGCGAACGTCGATGGCAATCAGGTCGATGTCGGCCCGCAGTCGCTGCGCGATAACCGGCAGCTTTGTCCAGGTCTGGCTGTGCAGAGTGACCAGGGGGCAGTCCAGCCGCGCTGCTATATCCGCCGCCGTCCGGAGCAGGGCGGGGGTGCGGATCGTCGGGACTATGAGCGCATCAACATTGGCCCGCGCCAACGCACTGTCATGCGTCCACAGCAAGCCACGGTGGGAGGCGTGGTGATTCTGCGCCTCTGCTTCGGGCACGCCTCACCGGGCCCATTTGAAGTGGATATTCCCCGGGATCGTCCAGTCCGGGGTCACCGCCACATTATTTTCAATCGTGACCCGCGTCAGGATGCAGAACTCGTCTTTACCCTGGAAATTCTCCTGCACGTACGAGTAATTCCGGTCCCGGAACCGCACGTCGGTGAGGGCCCGCACCGCGCCGTAGGTCCCGTTGCCGTACATGCCATTGCAGACCGTCACGGTCAGGCTCCGGTCGTACGGATTCACGGCGCGAGTGAAGAGGGCGACATCCTCGCGCAGCAGGGGCTCGCCCGGAGCGCCGTTGACGCCGGCCGGCCTCTCCAGGCGGGGCTCGTACTGAGCGGGCTTCCCGTTCTCCGTCACCTCGAAGTAGGGGACCTTCCCGGCCGGCCAGTCGGTCACCTGCCGCACCGGCAGGTCGAGGCGGTTGAGGATGGACAAGGTGAGGATGTTCCAGTCCACGCCGCCGAGGACGACGAGATGGGTCGTGTAATCATCGTTGGTGAGTTCGTGCGCGGCGCGCAGGTTCACCTGAGTCGCCGGGTTGGCCGCCCGGATATGGCCGTACAACTCGAAGAGTGAGTCCAGGTCCGCATACCGGTAGAGCTTGATGAAGTCCGGGTGCCGCGGATTGGCGTACCTGAGGTTGGCCAGCATCTCGTCCGGCAGCTCGGCGCAGACGATCGTCACCGGTGCGCTGGCCGGGAAGTACCAGAAGCTTGTCCCGAGCGGGCTTGCGGAGGGGTAGCGCGGATTCGTGCCGCCCGGCACAGCGGGCGGTGCCGCCGAGGTCCGCAGCGCGTTGTTACGCAACTGCACGAGCTCCTTCTTGAGTGCCTCTCGCGCCTCGCACTCCGCTTCCGTCAGCTCATCGGAGCGCAGCAGGCGCAGCGAACCGCTCGCCACGGACCGGTCGGTCGCGAAGAAGGTGGCGTAGGCATCCAGCCGATCGGCGGGCGGGATCACCGGAGTGGTCCGGGACTCCCAGGACGAGATGAGCGGAACGCTGACGGGCCGCTGATTAGCGAGGACCCGGGCGAGCTGAGGCTGGGTGATCTTCTGCTCCGGCCAGCGTTCCTCTCTCAGTGCGCGCAGGCGCTGCGCGAGCATGTGCCGTGGGTCCTGCCTATCCACCTCAAGGCCCTGTTCATCTGAAGTTCAGTATAAAGGCTGAACACTATGTACCACCTCACCGTGCCGACGAAACCTACAGCGAACAGGCCAAACACGCCAGATGATCAAGGGACGGCACTTCAGGAAGGATACAACTGAAGTCAGTCCAGTTCACCACGAGCAGGCGTGGCGAAATCTCGCTGAGGGTAGCAGAACTTTAGGCCTGCACGTGAACGATTTGCGATCGGGCTCGCCGCACAAGATTCAGCTGAACATAAGCTGAACTGGAAGGTGGTGAGGCTCAGCAGAAGCACCAGAAACGGCTCGGCGCCCGTCTGCCCCGCGGCTCCCACCAAAGCGCCCTGAACCGTGGACGGGCACCCTCTGGCCGGAGGGTGCCCGCATGCGGAAAAACCAGCAGCTCTCACACCCCTGGAATTTCCATGCTCACTGTATACCCGCCTCCTGCCGTTTCCCCCGCCCACGCCGCGATCTTCGCGGCCGCCGCCCGGATGCTCCTGACCAGGGCAGCCATGCCGGTCCACCCCGCCGGTGACCCAGTGCTCCTGGCCCTGGTCCTGACCATCGCCTTCCTGGCCATGGCCTCGCACATCTACCGCCAGATGACCAGGCTGGCCCTGCAATTGGCTGCCCAGCTCCTGCATCTGGTGGCTTTCCTCTGCCTCACGCTCCTGCTGCTGAGCCTGGGCGGAGCGATCTTGGTCCTGATCCTGCTCCACCCCTGAGGATGGCTCCCGCGGCGGGTGGCCGCCCGCCACGGGAGCCACGGGAGCCACCCCAGCAAGCGGAAACTTGCCCTGGGGTGGGCAGCTGCGCGGCGAATCCGGTCCCCGGGGAGGGAAGAAACGCGCTGCTCAGCCGGCCTACGCTCCTCGCACTTAGCCGCGAGAAGCAACCGGGAGGAGCGACGATGCTCATCGGCGGTCAGGACGTCTTGCTGCCCACGACGATGGTCGGCAACTACCCCAACCCACGGTGGTACGACGGGCATGCGTTCGCCACGCTGCCCAAGGGTGAGTTCATCCACGACTCGATCAGCAAAGAGGCGTTCGAGGACGTGGTCGGCGCGATCGTGCGCGACCAGGAGGCCGCGGGCCTGGACGTGATCGCCGACGGGAAGGTCTACGGCGGGGACTCCCCGTACGGCACGATCCTGTACTACTACCTGGAGCGCATGTCCGGCTACCGGCTGTCCGGACCGCCGATCGGCCTGCCGATCTACTCCACCCTCTTCTCCCCCACCTGCATCGGCGAGATCAGCCGGGAAGTCCCGTTCCACCTGGTCAACCTGCGCGCGGTGCGCAAGGCGACCAAGAGGCCGGTCAAGGTGTCCTACACCGGCCTCGGCGTAATCGCCGCGGCCACCACGAACCTGCACTACAAGGACACCCGGGAAGTCGCGATGGCGCTGGCCAAGGCGTTCAACGAGGACTTCAAGGAACTCGCGGACAACGGCTGCGACATCATCCAGCTCGATGAGTTCGTCTGGCCGTACGGCATGGGCGACTGGGAGATCGACGCGCTCAACGCCGCGGTCGAGGGCGTGAACTGCGAGTTCTGGGTGCACACCTGCTGGGGCAACTACTCCGGCACGCCCGCCTACTTCCCGGACGAGACGAAGACCGAGTTCGGCGCGTTCGTGCTGGACAAGCGGGCCTCCGACGCGCCCGCGCCGGAGCGGGCGCACGCCATCTTCCCGCACGTGCTGGAGGCCAACATCACCGCGCTGAACTACGAGGTCGGCCGGACCGGGCCCGATGACCTCAAGCCGCTGACCGACAACAACTGGACCAAGCCGTTCGTGGCCGGGGTCATCGACGTGAAGTCCACCGTCACCGAGAGCGCGGATGAGGTAGCCGACCGGATCAGGCAGGTGCTGGAATACGTGCCCGCGGACCGGCTGGGCCTGTCCACCGACTGCGGGCTGATCAACCTGCCCCGGATGATCGCCGCGGGCAAGCTGCGCGCGCTCGCCGACGGCGCCGCCCTGGTCCGGGAGGAAATCCAGGGCTAGCCAGCCCCGGCGCCAGGTCCCCGCCCCCCCGGGGACCTGGCGCCGGACCCCAGGGACCTGGCGCCGGACCCCCAGGGACCTGGCGCCGGACCCCCAGGGACCTGGCGCCGGACCCCCAGGGACCTGGCGCCGGACCCCCGGGGGCCCCGGGACCCATCCCGGGGGCCCCGGGGCCAACGAACCACGGGAACCTCACCCTGCCAGGACAGCGAAACTCGGCGGCCCGCGTGCCTATGGTGGCTCACACCATTGAGCGGGAGGCGCCCCGTGCCCGAGTGTCCCACCTTCCTCCGCCTGCCGGGCCGGTCGGCCAAGCCCCGGTCCCGCGGCGTCACCCACGTGTTGGACAGCGGGCTCACCCCGGAGGGGACCCGGGCCTTCATGGGCCAGGCCGCTGCCCTGGTGGACATCGTCAAGGTCGGGTGGGGCATCGGGTACGTCAACCCGACACTGGAGGAACGGGTCGGCCTGTGCACGGCCCATGACTGCCCGGTCTCGCTGGGCGGGACGCTGCTCGAGGTGGCCGCCATCCAGGACCGGATCGGGGAGCTGCGGGACTGGGCCCTCAAGGTCGGGATGACCCATATCGAGGTGTCGGACGGACTGCGGGCGCTGCCGCCCGGCCGGAAGCAGGCGCTGATCCGGGAACTGGCCGCGGACTTCGTGGTCCTGGCAGAGACCGGGGCCAAGGAGGGCAACTACCCGCCGACGCCGGATGAGTGGGCGCAGGAGATGGCCGGCGACCTCGACGCCGGGGCGTCCTGGGTGATCGCCGAGGGCCGGGAGAGCGGCACGGTCGGGCTGTACCACGCGGACCAGGGCATCCGTGAGGACCTGGTGTCGGTCATCCTGAGCCGGATTCCCCAGGACAAGGTGATCTTCGAGGCGCCGGGCAAGAGCCAGCAGGCCTGGTTCGTCGGCCACCTCGGGGCGGACGTGAACATCGGCAACGTCGCGCCGGCCAGCGTCCTGGCGCTGGAGACCCTGCGGCTGGGGCTGCGCGCGGACACCGCAGCGGCCGGTGTGCTGCGGTGATCCCCGACCCGGCACCCAACACCATCACCCGCCCGTACCGCGGACTGTCGGTGCAGGAAGTGGACATCCCGCTCACCCGCGCCGCGATCGCGGCGCTGCTGCGGGACCGGGAAATCTACCGGCGGACCGCATTCCTGGTGCTGCGCAACGGCGCGCAGACCGCCCTGGCCGCGGTCCGCCCGGCCGATCCCGGCCCGCTGTTCTCCCCGGTGGCCGAGGTGCGCGTGCTGTCCGGCCCGGAGGCCACCGCATGGATCACCGACCCGGCCGCCGACGTCGGCAACGCCTCCGCGCTGGCCGCGGTCGCACGGGGGCACCACCGCGACGGCGTGCTCGCCTACGTCGTCCAGGGCAAGTTCGAGCACGTGAACTTCATCTGGCAGCCCGCCCCGGTGCCGGTCCGGGTCACCGAGGTCGTCCCGCCCCATCCCCCGAAACTGCTGGCCATGGCCGAGCAGGTGGTCGCGTACGACGAGGACCTGCCCCCGGTGGACCTGGTGCTGGACGCGGTGGACGTGGCCCGGCTGGTCGCCGACCACCCCGCGCCGCGCTACCTGCTGCCCTGCCGGGGCAGCGGCATGCCAGCCGGTCAGGAGATCAGCTTCCTGGACACCCATCCGCCCTACCACGAGGACTGGCTGCTGATCGGCTGCGAACGATCACGGCAGTTCCACGAGCATTTTTACGCAACGCAGCCGCAGCGGGTCGATCTCTGCCCCCGGGCCAGGGCCGCGGGCCGGCCCGGGGAACGGCTGCTGACCAAGTGCTGCCTGCTGGAACGCGGCATCGAGGTAAACGGCACGACCGCGGTGGTGCCGTGGGGCGCGAACCTGGACGAGGTCCGGGCGGCGCTGCGCGCGCTGTGCGGGGTCCCGCCCGCGGACCCGGTGAGCGCGGACGGCCCGGCGCCAGCGGCCCGCCCGGCGGCGGGCGCGGGCCATGGCTAGCGCGCACCCGGCCGACTCGGCCATCTTCGGCCACCTGTGGACGACGCCGGAGGCCTCGGCGATGTTCTGCGATGAGGGCCGGACGCAGGCGTGGCTGCACATCCTGGCCGCGCTGGCCCAGGCGCAGGCGGATACCGGGCTGATCCCGCCGGCCGCGGCCGCGGCGATCCGGGCGCACGCTGACGTGTCCCTGCTGGACCTGGACCTGGTGGCCAGGCAGACCCGGGAGACCGGGCACTCGACCATGGGCCTTATCCGGGCGCTGCGCGAGGTCCTGCCGGAGCACGCGCGGGAGTGGGTCTACTACGGCGCGACGGTGCAGGACCTGTCCGATACCTGGTTCGCGCTGGTGTTCCGGGCCGTGGGCGACATCGCCGAGCGGGACGTGACCCGGATGCGGGACCGGGCGCTCGAGCTGGCGGATGAGTACCGGGACACGCCGATGTGCGGCCGGACGCACGGGCAACCGGGGCTGCCGGTCACGTTCGGGTTCAAGGCGGCCGTCTGGGCCGCGGAACTCGACCGGCACCTGGAGCGGCTGCGGCAAGGCCGGCCCCGCTGGGAGGTGGCCCAGCTCGGCGGGGCGCTCGGCACCATGGAGTTCTGGGGCGAGCAGGCCCTCGAGCTGCTGGCGGGGTTCGCCGGGCAGCTCCGGCTGGGCGTGCCGGTCATCCCGTGGATCACCGCCCGGGACGGGGTGGCCGAGTTCACCTGGCTGCTCGCCGCGATCTCCGCGACGGCCGGCAAGATCGGCAACGAGGTCTACCAGCTGCAGCGGCCGGAGATCGGGGAACTGCGGGAGTCGTTCACCCCCGGCACGGTCGGCTCGATCACCATGCCGCACAAGCGCAACCCGGAGATCTCCGAGCACCTGGTCACCCTGTCCCGGGTGATCCGGGCGCAGGCCGCGGTGGCCCTGGACGGCATGGTGTGCGAGCACGAGCGGGACGGCCGGGCCTGGAAGGCCGAGTGGCTGGTGGTCCCGGAGGCCTCGATGACCTTCGCGGCGTGCGCCGGGTCGGCGGTGCGGATGCTGGACGGGCTGCGGGCCGACCCGGAGCGGATGCTGGCCAACATCGCCAGCCACCGCGGCTACCTGCTGTCCGAGCCGGTGATGCGGGCGCTGGCCGGCCGGGTCGGCAAGCACTCCGCGCACGACAGCGTGTACACCGCGGCCATGCGCGGCATCGACCTCGGCCAGGACTTCCGTACCGCACTGCGCGGGGATGCCCGGCTGGACGCCATCACCGATGACGAACTCGACGAGCTGCTGCAGGTGCGGTCGGCGCTGGGCTCGTGCGCCGCGTTCGTGGACCGGGTCCGCGAGGCGTGCGCGGGAGCGGGCCGGTGACGGCGGGGTGGCCGCGGTGACCGGCGGCCTGCCTGCGGCCATCCCGGGTACTGCCGGGCAGCCCGGGTACTGCCGGGAGCCCGGGTACGGCCGGGAGCCCGGGTACGGCCGGCAGCCCGGGTACTGAGGCCGGGGGGCTGGCCGGGCGGGCGCGGGTGGACCTGGTCGTCGCCCCGACCCCGCTGCACCTGGCCCCGCGGCTGTCCGGCGAGCTGGGCGTTGAGGTGCTGTTTAAACGGGATGACCTGACCGGCGCCGGCCTGGGCGGTAACAAGCTGCGCGGGCTGGAGTTCCTCATCGCCGACGCGCTCGCGCAGGGTTGCGACAGCCTGGTGACCGGGGCCGGCCCGCAGTCGAACTGGACGATGCTGGCCGCGCTGGCCTGCCTGCGGCACGGGATCGAGCCGCACGTCGTCTGCTACGGCTGCGGCGACGGGTGCGAGGCCGGCCAGGCCGAGGGCAACATGCGGCTGCACCGCTGGCTGGGGGTGGACGTGCGGTTCACCGGGGCGCCGGAACGGTCGTCGGTGGACGCGGGCATCGCGGCGGTCACCGCGGGGCTGCGCGCCGCGGGCCGGCGCCCGTACCCGGTGCCGCGCGGCGGCGCGACGCCGCTGGGCACGCTCGGCTATGTCCGGGCCAGCGTGGAACTCGCCGCCCAGCTCGCCGGGCGCGGCGAGCCGCCGGCCGGGCTGTGGCTGGCCACCGGGTCCTGCGGGACCCAGGCCGGGCTGCTGGCCGGCGCGGCCCTGACCGGCGCGCCGTACCAGGTGGTGGGCGTGACCGTCAGCCGGCCCGCCGGGGAATGCCGGCACCGGGTCCGGGAGCTGGCCGCCGCGGCGGCCGCGCTGGCCGGGATCGGCGCGGGCCTCCCCGCGCCCGACGTGCGGGACGGCTGGATCGGGCCCGGATACGGCACGCCGTCCGCGGCCGGGCAGGCCGCGGCGCGGCTGGTCGCGGTGACCGAGGGCGTGTTCCTGGACCCGGTGTTCGGGGCGAAGGCGATGGCCGCGCTGATCGACGGGTGCCGCGCGGGCCAGGTGCACGGCACCCAGGTGTTCCTGGTCAGCGGGGGTGCGCCCACGCTGTTCGCCGGGCCGGCGCTGGCCGGGCCGGCGCTGGATGAGCCGGCCCTGGATGAGCCGGCGGCGGATGGGCCGATGCAGGCCGGATCGGGGGGTGAGGCGTGATGGCCGGGGTGCACCCGCCCGAGGGCTACCTGGGGGCCACGGCCCGGATCACCAGCGGGCCCGCCCCCGAGCTGGTCGAGGCGGGTTATGCGCTGGAGATCGCGGACGCGCCGCTGCTGCACCGCGGCCTGACCCTGGCCGATCTCGCGCACCTGGTCGAGCTGGTCGAGTGCGGGGCGCTCACCCGCGACGAGGCGGCCCCAGTGGGCGCGGTGCTGCTCACGCTGCTCGACTCCCCCGCCGCGGATTTCCCCTACGACCCGGTGTACGGCGACGCGTACAACAGCCGGGAGCGGGAACTGGAGCGGAAACTCGGGCCGGCGGCCGGGCGGCTGCACCTGGGCCGGACCCGCCGGGAGGCGGGCCGCATCGCGTTCCGGCTCGCCCTCCGGGACCGGCTGCTGGGCCTGCACGCCGACGTGGCCGCCTTCGCCCGGGCCGTCGCGGACCAGGCGGCCCGGCAGGCCGGCACGCTGTGGGCCGACCTGACGTACCTGCAGCCCGCCCAGCCGTCCACGTTCGGTCACTACCTGGGCGGCTTCGCCGAGCAGGCGATACGCCACCTGGACCGGATCGAGGCCGCGTACGCGCTCGCGGACGTCTCGCCCGGCGGGGCCGGCGGGGTGGGCGGCACCCGGCTGCCGCTGGACCGGGGCCGGCTGGCCCGGGGGCTGGGGTTCGGCGTCACCGGCGCACACACCCGCGACGCGATGTGGTCGGCCGACGGGAACGCTGACGCGGTGCTGGCGGCCGCGCAGGCCGCGGCGACGCTCAGCCAGCTCGCCTCGGACCTGGAGATCTTCGCCAGTCCCGCGTTCGGCTACGTGACCCTGGACGCCTCGCTGTGCCGGGCCAGCGTGCTCATGCCGCAGAAACGCAACCCGTACGCCCTCCCCGTGCTGCGCGGCGGCGCCGGCACCCTGGCCGGCCGCCTGGCTGGGCTGCTGGCGACCGGGCTCACCCCGTCGGCGCGCACCGACAACTGGCTGTACGCCTACGGCGAGGTGGCCGGGGCCCTCGATCTCGCAGGCCGGCTCGTGCGGCTGGGATCCGCCGTAGTGACCGGCCTCACCGTGCACGCCGACGTCCTGGCCGGGCAGGCGGTCAGCCATTTCACCGGGGCGGCCGACCTGGCCGAGGAACTGACCCAGCGCTTCCGGCTCGACTACCGGACGGCCTACCGGGTGGTCGGCCGGGCCGTGGCCGCCACCGTGGCCCGCGGCGGGCGCGAGCTGACCGTGGCCGCCGTGCGCTCCGCCGCGGCCGAGATCACCGGCGCGGAGATATCGGTCACCGCGGACCTGCTCCGCGCGGTGACCGATCCCGCCACGGTCGTGCCGGCCCGCGATGCCCCCGGCGGCGCGAGCCCGGCCCGGGTCGCCGAGCATGCCCGCCGGGTACGGCGCCGGGTGGCGGCGGCGCGGCGGTGGAACGCAGCCCGCCAGGCCAGCAACGCCCAGGCCGAAGCGGCCCTGACCGCCGCCGCCCAGGCCCTCAGCGGGCCAGCTGGCGGCTGATGACCAGGCGCTGGATCTGGTTGGTCCCCTCGAAAATCTGCATGACCTTGGCTTCCCGCATGTAGCGCTCCACCGGGGAATCGCACGAGTAGCCGTAGCCCCCGAGCACCTGGACGGCGTTGATGGTCACCTTCATCGCCGCGTCGGTGGCGATGAGCTTGGCCACACTGGCCTGACGGCTGTAGGGCCGCCCCGCGTCCCGGCGGCGGGCGGCGTCCAGGTAGGTCGCCCGGGCCGAGTCGACCGCCGCGGCCAACTCGGCCAGCAGGAAGCCGAGCCCCTGGTGGTCGATGATGGGCCGGCCGAACGTGGACCGCTCGCGCGCGTACTCGACGGCGCGCTCCAGCGCGGCCTGGGCCAGCCCGGTCGCGACGGCCGCGATGCCCAGCCGGCCGGAGTCGAGCGCGGAGAAGGCGATGGGCAGGCCCTGGCCCTCGGCGCCGATCAGAGCGTCCGCGCCGATCTCGGCGCCATCCCAGTTAGCGACGGCCGTGGGAATGGCGTGCAGCCCCATCTTCTCCTCGGTGCGGCCGAACGACAGCCCCTCGGCGGCGCCGGGGCGAGGAAGCACGAGACGCCCTTGGCGCCCTCGGCGGTCCGGGCGAACAGGGCGTAGAAGTCAGCCCGCCCGCCATGAGTGATCCACGCCTTGGTGCCGGTGATCCGGTAGCCGCCCGGGACGGGGTCGGCTCGGCAGGCCAGGGCGGCGGCGTCCGAGCCGGCCTGCGGTTCGGACAGGGAATAACCGCCGATGAGCTGGCCGGCCAGCATCCGCGGCAGCCAGGCTTCCTGCTGCTCCGGGCGGCCGAAGGCGGCCAGCGGGTGGCAGGACAGGCCGTGCACCGACACCGCCACCGCCACCGCGGCCCAGCGCGCGCCCAGTTCCTCGAGGACCTGCAGGTAGACCTCGTAGGGCTGGCCGCCGCCGCCGAAGCGCTCCGGATAGGGCAGGCCGAGCGGGCCCGCCTGGCCGAGCGTGCCGAACAGCCCCTCGGGATAGGTCGCCGTGCGTTCGTGCCCATCGGCCCTGGGGGCCAGTTCCGTGTCGGCGATCTCCCGGGTGAGGGCGAGGAGATCCTCGGCGCCCTGGTCCGGCAGGAGGCGGTCTACGGGCACGGCGGCTCCTAACGGTGCTCGCCTTGATACTAAAGTGCCGTGCCTCGTCCCGCGCTGGCTCGCCCCGCGCTGGCTCAGGCTGCCTCGATGAGGATGACGGTCGCGGTCAGCGTCCGCTGCACCGGGATGGCCAGGCCGATCCCGGCCAGCGCAGCCCCGGAGACCTCGGCCTCGGGTACCCGCTCGTCGACGAGGCCGGGCGGCGCAGCAGCCGCCCGCCCGGGGTCACGTCGGTCACCCGGTACCGGCACGCCGGGTCCAGCCCCGGCACCCGCAGGGCAGCGGGCTGATCGCTGCGGGGCTCATCCAGCTGCACGTAGCTCATCAGGGCGGCGGACCGGTCGGCCGCGACGACGCCGTGCATCCACGCGGTGTCGTCCGGGGTGTCGAGCCGGATCACCCGGCCGGAGTGCAGCAGGCCGCGGTGCTGCAGCAGTGCGACACCCCGCAGGTGCTCTACGACCGGCCGGACAACATGTTCGGCGCCGCCTTCATCGGCTCCCCCGCCATGAACCTGTACGAGGCCACCGTGGGCGAGGGCGGCGGATCGATCCGGCTGGGCTCGCCCGAGCACATGCCCGCGGCCGGCCACGAGCCCGGCCCCACGCTCGTCGGCGACGTCGACCTCGTCGAGGCACTCGGCTCCGAGCTCGTCGTGCACTTCACCATCGACGCCCCCCGGGTCCAGGCCGAGGGGGCGGTGGACAAGGACACCGAGGCCGGCGGGGGCGTGGCGCGGGTCGACCCGAGGGGGCCGAGGCCCGGGACGCCCGGGCCGGGCGTCCCGGCCACCCCGGCCGGGACGCCGCAGCCTCCCCGCCGCGGCTGCCCGCCGCGGCTAACCGGTGACGTCGTGGTTGTTGGCCACCAGCTCGAGGGGCTCGCGGTCCGGGTCATCGATCCCGAAGCTGATGATCCGGTGCGGATGGATCCGGATGATCGCGCCGTCGGTCCTGGCCGCGGAATCGGCCGGGGCGGTGATCGCCTCCGCGTGCCCGCGGATTTCCAGGCACCGGACGCGCCACGGGTCAACCGAGGGGACGTCGTTGACCACGAACGCCACCCGGCTGTTGTCGGCCACGTTGCGGAACTTGCGGCTGGCCGCCATGTTGAACCCGCCGATGTCGATCGTGCCCGTGGCGTCGTTGTAGCCGAACCCGACCGGGTTGACCTGGAGCGTGCCGTCCGGCTGCGCCGTCGCCAGCCGGCCCAGCCGCTGGGTGCCCAGGTAGGCCAGTTCGGCATTGGTGAATGACATGATGGTCCTTCCGTGGTCCGTGGTCCGTGGCCGTGCGGCCCGGGGGCGCAGGCCGGCGGTGGCCGGGACGGCCCGGCCCACCCGTCTAGCCTGCAACTTCAACCACGCTTTAAGTCAAGGCCCAGGACAACGGAAGCAGGGCATCGCCGGTGCTGATCGACACGGTGGCGTGGGTCCGCGCCGAGGGCGGGCGGATCCTGTGCGCGCGCCCGCGCGGCCAGGACGTCTTCTTCATCCCCGGCGGCAAGCGGGAGGGCCAGGAGAGCGACCTGGAAACACTGCTGCGCGAGATCCGGGAAGAGCTGACGGTGCTCCTCGAACCGGGCACCGCGGCCCATGTTGGCACTTACCAGGCGGGCGGGCCGGGCCTCCCCGGCAGCACCGTCGTGCGGATGAGCTGTTACACCGCGGAGTACCGGGGCAGGCTAGCCCCCAGCAGCGAGATCGAGGAGCTGGCCTGGTTCGGCTACGCGGACCGGGACCGGATCCCCCGGTTCAACCAGCTGCTCTTCGATGACCTCAGGGCGGCCGGCCAGCTGACCTGAGCGCCAGCCGGGCCAGCAGGGTGGCGGGGCGCGAGGAGGACCGGGTGAGCACGACGTTCACGGACCGCTGGGGCGTGCCAGCGCAGGCGGGCAACGAGAAGGCGGTGGCCCTGCTGGACGACGCCATCGAGCAGCTGGCCGCGCTGGCGGGCGACCCGGTCGCCGGGGCCGAGGCGGCCGTCGCCGCCGACGACGGCCTGATCCTGGGGCACATCTACCGGGCTTACCTGGCGCTGTACGGGACCACGCCGGCAGGCCTGAGCGCCGCCGCGGGGATCCTGGACGGGCTCGGCGGGCCGGTATGCCAGCGGGAGGCCCATCACCTGCGCGCGGCCCGGGCCTGGGCCGCGGGCCAGTGGGGCCAGGCGACCCGCGCGCTGGAAAACGCCCTGCTGCTGCACCCGCGCGACATGCTGGCCCTCAAGGTCGCCCAGGATCTGTACTTCTTCCTGGGCAACCGGCTGGACCTGCGGGATGTCGCCGCGAGAGTCCTCCCGTCCTGGCCCGCCGGGCAGCCGGGGTGGGGGTACGTGCAGGGCATATACGCCTTCGGCCTGGAGGAGAACGCGGACTACGGTCAGGCTGAGGCACGCGCGCGGGCGGCGCTGGGCGCCAACCCGCGCGACGTGTGGGCCGTGCACGCCCTGGCCCACGTCTTCGAGATGCAAGGCAGCCAGCGCGAAGGCGTGGCGTTCCTGTCCGGGACGGCGGACGACTGGTCAGCCAGCTTCTTCGCCATCCACAACTGGTGGCATCACGCCGTCTACTACCTGGAACTAGGCGAGATGGACCGCGCCCTGGCACTGTACGACAGCCCGATCCGGGCCGGCCGGTCCACCGAGTGGCTCGATATCGTCGACGCCGCCGCCCTGCTGTGGCGGCTGTCGCTGTCCGGGACCGATATCACCGGGCGCGCGCAACTGCTCGCCACGGACATCAGCCCGCTGGTTGGCGAGCCCGTCTACCTTTTCAACGACTGGCACGCGGTCATGGCCTTCAGCCTGGCCGGGGACCACCGGCGTGCTGAGGACCTGATCGCCGCGAACCGGCAGCTTCCGCCGGGCACGAACCGGGCGGCGGCCGAGCGCGCTGGGCTGGCGCTGCTGGAAGGCTTCAGCGCGTTCGCCCAGGGCGACCCCGGGCGCGCCATCGACCTGATGATCGACATCCGCCCCCGGGCGGACGCGGTAGGCGGGAGCCACGCCCAGCGCGACATCATCGACCTGACTCTCATCGCGGCCGCGGCCCGGGCCGGGGAGGCCAGCCTGGCCCGCGCCCTGGTCACCGAGCGCGCCCAGCGCAAGCCGTCCGCCGAGGCCGCCGCCCGGCAGTTGCTGGACGCGAACGTGCCACCCGGGCGAGCGGCCTCCTAGGACGTCTCCGGGCTCAGCTCAGCCGGCGGGCGGGGACCACCGGCGCCCGGGCCGTCCCCGTCGTGGTGGCGAGGAACGAGCTGAGCATGGCCGCCACCGTATGGGTGATCGTGTCCGCCAGCCCTTCCCGCGACACCAGGTGCACGCCGATCCAGCCAGCCGACGGCAGGCCGTGCAGCTCACGCAGGCCCTCGGGGATCTCGCTGGCGATGGGGAGCAGGGCGAGCCCCAGGCTGGCGCGGGCCGCGGACAGCACGCCGTCCAGGCTGGCTGACTGCGCAACCACGGACGCCACCGTCCCCGACGCGCCGAGCAGGTCGAACGCGCGTGCCCGGATCGGGCACGGTTCCTCGAAGGCCACCAGCGGAATGGCCGTGCCGCCGCCGCGGATGTCGAGGTCGTACTCCGCGACCCAGCGCAGCCGCATGCCGCCGACCCTCGTTCCCGGTGCATCCGGCGTTACATTCCCGATGACTTGCCATCGTCAGTGGCGATGACCGCTGCTGCGCTGCCCCCGCTCCCGCGCGGGCTTGCGCACGGTGCCTGAAGCCAGGCGTGCCCCGGCGCCGGATCACCGGCTACCGGGGCACGCCTGCTCCGGGCGGGTCGAGGCCCGCCCGTAGCTGAGCTGGCCGAACGGTGTCGCTGCTCAGCGCGGCTGGGGCACGATGCGGATGTAGGGCCTGGGCGCCCGCCATCCTTCTGGGTAGATCGTCTTCGCCTCGTCATCGGAGACGGAACCCGCGATGATCACGTCGTCGCCCTGCTGCCAGTTGACCGGCGTGGCCACCCGGTGCTTGGCCGTCAGCTGGAGCGAGTCGATCACCCGCAGGACCTCGTCGAAGTTGCGGCCGGTCGTCATCGGGTAGACGAGGATCAGCTTCACCTTCTTGTCCGGGCCGATGACGAAGACGTTGCGGACCGTCTGGTTGTCGGCCGGTGTCCGCGTGGACGGGTCACCCGAGGTGCTGGCGGGCAGCATCCCGTACAGCTTCGAGACGTTGAAGTCGCCATCGCCGATGATCGGGTAGTTCGGCGCGCTTCCCTGCGTCTCCTCGATGTCGCTCGCCCACTGCTCGTGCTTCTCAGCGGGGTCAACCGACAGCCCGATGATCTTCACGTTCCGCTTGTCGAACTCGGGCTTGATCTTGGCCATGTAGCCGAGCTCGGTGGTGCAGACGGGAGTGAAGTCCTTCGGGTGGGAGAACAGGACGGCCCACGAGTCACCGATCCACTCGTGGAAGTTGATCGGCCCCTCCGTGGTGTTGGCGGTGAAGTCCGGGGCCGTCTCCCCAAGCGCGAAAGTCATCTTTCCCCTCCAAGTTCGTTGTCGTCTATTCCAGTGCTACCTGAACGGTCCGCCGGGTCGGCCGTGGCAGCATAGTGTATGTTCTTTTCCGATCGGATTAATAGATAACAGGGCAGGTCAAGGCCCCGGCGAGAGCCGCGCATGGGCCGCGCGGCGCGGCCGCGCGGCGCGGCCCGGCGGCGCGTGAGATCGAAGCGCTGGCCAGGGACGGCGTGCGTGGTCTACGTCGCGCTAGGTAACCCGCTCTACGTGCCCCTGATCACGGCGGAAGGGCGGGAACGGCTGGCCGCCAGCATCGACGTCGATGCGGCGCTCGGCTGCCTGGTGGACATCGACCGGTCCATGGCCGCGGCGCTGGACGTCCCGGAGCACTTCCGTGTCGGCCTCGACCTGACCGATTCGGGACCGCTGCCCACCACCGGGCGGGGCTACGACCCGGACGCGCTGGACGCCCTGCTGGACGAGACGCCGTTCCACCGCGTGTGCGCCGACTTCCCGGCGGACCCGGCGGCCCGGCCGCCTCGGCGGACCTCCCGCTGATGACCGAGGAGGAGCAGAACACGAAGCTGCGCCTGGTCGAGACGGTGGCCCGGTACTACTGGGAAACGAGATCTGACTCATGCCTGGACAACAGCCCGCCGACCTGCGCTCCGAACTGGCCACGGCGACCCGGATCCTGGCCTCACACCAGCTCATCGGAATGTCCGGGCACGTCGGCGTGCTCACCGACGACCGCAGCGATACCTGGTCTGCCCGGGAGCCGGGGCCCGCAAGGACCGGTGCCGGTCGACGGACGTGCTCGAGCTGGACCTCGATCACGCATTCGAGCCGGGGCTCCCCCTGGAGCTCTACATGCACTCCGAGGTGCACCGGCTCAAGCCGCACATCAAATCGCTCATCCATGTGCATTCCCCGGCGCTGGTCGCGCTCGGCGCCATGGCCGGCGTGCCGACGCAACTGCTCATGCTGCACGCCAGTTCCTGGCCCGAGGTCATGCCGGTCTGGGATGAGGCCGACCTGGTCCGGGACCGGGCCGCGGCACAGCAGCTGATCGGGATACTGGGCGACGAGGCGATCGCGCTGCTGCGCTGGCATGGCGCCGTGATCGTGGGCCGGACACTGCACGAGGCCGCCTTCCGGGCGATCCTGGCCGAAGAGCATGCCAGCCAGCTGGTCTCCGCACTCTCCCACGGGCGGAAGCTCGCCCCGGTCCCGGAGGGCACCGACCGCGGCGACCTGTACGGGAAGGTGCTCTCAGCCCGCACCCATGACATGCACTGGGACTACGCGAGCACGTTCGTGACCGCTTCCCCCGACGCCCGCGGCCGCGTCTAGGCGTGTTTCGCACGCGCCAGATGTGAGCGGGGCACTGTCCCAGGGAAGCGATGAGTTCCGCGGCACAGCGAGGTCATACCTGGCGAGGGGGCCAGGCATAGGAGGGCAAGATGGGTGACCCGTCACCTGCCCCGGCGCAGCAGGCAGCGCAGCGCACCAACTGGCCTGCGCCGGGACCCGGGCCCCGTGACCGGGCCAGCGTCCCCGCCCAGCCGCGCCGACTAGGCCTGGGCCAACCTCGGCGCCGAGCTGACCCCAGCGAAATCGCTGGCCCGGGTGGACGCCGTAACAGCCCGCGCGATCACCACCATCACCGTCATCGGCGTGCTGCTCACCGGCCTCGGCGCGGTCACCGCCGGGCTGCTCACCCACAACGGCGCCGCCCGGGTCCTGGCCGCCGTCACCGTCCTCACCGCGGCGGCTGCGGTCGCGAGCGCGCTGGCCGCGCAGGTACTCACCATCACCCGCCAACTCAACCCGGCCGACCTGACCCCAAGTCCAGGCGTGGTACCGGCGGCAGTTCCGCACCCGCGCCTACCCCGCCCAGGCCGCCACCCTCCTGCTGCTGACCGCCGCGATACTCGCCGGGGCCTCCGCCGCCACCGCCCTGGCCGCCACCCCGGCAACCACCCCCGCCGTGACGGTAACCCAGGCCCTCCAGCCCTCAGGCGCAGGCACCAGCGCCCAGCAGGCGAGCGTGACCGTGCACGTGACCTTCCCCGGGCTGGACGCCGGGCAAGCTGCCACCATCGCGGCCACCGCCGCAGGCCGGGTCCTCGCCCGGGCCGCTGCCACTCCCGGCTCCGACGGTACCGCGACGGTCACCCTCACCATCGGCCACCTCACCCCCGCGCAACCCCTCACCATCACCGCCCGCACCCCCCACCAGACCTGCCAGGCCGCCCTCGTCCCCGCGCGCATCCAGCCAGCCCTCACCTGCCACAGCTTCTGACACTCAGCCTGGCCGCCTGACCCCAGTTGCCCGCTGACCGGCTGCAGCAGCTGCAGCACGATCCGGGCCGTTCTCTACAGCCAGCTGCGGCTTCCCGGGCCTGCCTGCCCAGTTCAGAGGCGATGACCGGCTTCTGGCTGGCGGTCATCTTGGCACCTGCAAGGCCAGCGTTCTCGCAGCTTACGGACCCTGGCAGGTATCACGGTCTGCCAACCCTGCCGATCATGGCGGTGACGTCGAGCCGCCTTAGACTCGGACGACGAGGCCATCCGACGCGGCTTCGAGCTCGCAGGTCCCGGCCTGGCGGAGCATCCCCGGCCCCATGTGGGTCAGGATCAGCCTGGACGTAGAGAGTTCTGCCGCGTGCTGGCGCACGGTGGCGTAGTCGAGGTGGTAGCGGACCGGGCCGTCGTAGGTGTAGGCCTCGCAAGCGAAGACGTCGGTACCATTCGCCGCGGCGAGCAAGGCTGGCGTCCAGGCACTGTCGCCGGAGTAGCCGAATGTCTTGCCTGTCAGCTCGACGCGGACGGCCAGCGCTGGGGCCCCGCTGGCGTGATCGACCTCCCAGCTGGTGACGAGGATCGGGCCGTCCTGGCGGGCGGATCCGGCACCGGGAAGGCCGAGCACGCGAAGCTCGAACCGGCGCTGGACCTTGGTTGAGCCGGGGTAGAGCACCTCCATCGCTGCGTGCAGCCGCTGACTGGTGCCAATCGGGCCGAGCACGGTCAGCGGCTTGGTGCGCCTGGCGAACTGGCCGTCCAGGACCAGGAACGGCAGGCCGCCGAAGTGGTCACCGTGCAGGTGGGTGATGACCACAGCGTTGACCTCGCCGGGGTCGAGTTGTTGCGCCTTCATCGCCGTCAGGGTCGTGGCGCCGCAGTTGACCAGTGCGGTGAAGCCGCCGGCCTGCACGCGGATGCAGGTCTGGAACCTGCCGCCGCTGCCGAAGGCGTCGCCGCTACCCACGAACCTGACCTCCATGACGGGGAGTCTGCCAGGCGGTGGCGGTGAACTCGTGCCGGACGTCACCCGGGGTGATGGCTGGGGCTTGAATCGGACGCCGGGTCACGTCCTAGCCTCATGCAGATGCAAGGTCACGAACACATCAGCGTGGGCGCTCTGGCCCGTCAGGTGGGTACCACCGTCCGCACCGTCCATTACGCGCTGGCCCAGGTCCTGGGCGACCATCGCGGCGTCCTGGAGCAGCAACGCGCCGTGCTGACTCAGGCCCTGGACCGGATCAGCCAGTTGACCGCTGCCCCGGGCCATGCCTCGTCCTCCGCGCCCCAGACCTGGGACAACCAGACCGCCTTCGACCGACTGTCCGACCTGCTCTTCATCCTCGCCCGGACGACAGCCGAACCCACCGAACGACAGTGGCAGCCCGCGAGCGGCGCCTCACGACCCGCAGCGCAGCCTCATCGATAGCCAAGGCCCGCGTGAGGCTGCGGCAGTTACGCCGTCCTTAGCTCACCTCGATGACTAGCTTGCCCTGGGAGCGCTTCCGCTTGGCGTCGGCCAGGCCGGTGACCGGCTGCTGACGCCCGCCTTCCGCGCGGAGCACCCCGACCTGGCGTTCCTGTTCCGGCAGATGGGAACGTTCAACACCGCCACGATGGCGGACCTGCGCAACCTGGGCAGCAACGGCTCCGCCCTGGACGAGCTGAACGCCGCGCCGTTCCCGGTGCTGGCCGGCGAGAAAGACGCCGTGCTCAGCCCGTCCACCGTCCGCCGGGCGGCCGAACTGCTCCCCCGCGCCCGGGTGGAGATCGTGCCCGGGGCCCCGCACTCGATGTACTGGGAAACGCCCGCGTTGTTCAACGACGCCCTCGGGCGCTTCCTCGCCGACGTCTACACGGCGCAAGTCACCCGCGCCTGAGGTGGCGCCCCGCCGCGGCGGGGCGACACCTCAGGCGGGCTGGATGTTGGCGTTGAGGTGGAACAGGTTGTCCGGGTCGTACTCGCCCTTGATCCTGGCCAGCCGTTCGTACTTAGCGGCGCCGTAGCTTCCGCGGACCCGGTCGCCCTGGAAATCGGCGGTGCCGTTGATGTACCCGTCCCCGCTGCCCATGGCGTGCGGGCGCAGCGCCTCCCAGGTGTCGCGGGCCCAGCCGCGCTCGGCAGCCAGCAGGCCGGCGTCCGGGGCAACGCCAACGATGAAGGTGCCATACCGCGGCGTGCGCCCGCCGCTGAAGGCGGTCTCGTCGTCGCTGGGCTGGCAGTATGCCCCGTCCAGCCGGTAGAACAGCAGCAGCGACATCGGCGAGTTCTTCCGCGGGACGTAGCTGGTGACCACGTCGATCACCTCGTCGGACAGGTCCTCAACGTAGGTGCCCTTCTCGTAGCAGTACAAGCCCCAGCGGTTGGCCTCGTCGAGCAGTTTCTGCAGCTCGACATAAGGCATCGGAGTGACCAGGTCGAACACGGGAGGCAGGCTCTCCCGGATCTGGGCGACGAGCGGGGCGTGCTGCGCTGCTGACCCGAAGCCGGTCAGCAGCAGCACGTAGCCGGGCGCGAAGTGGTGCTCCGGCGGGACGAAGGGCGCCGGCGGCGCGTTGACTGCGCCGACCACGGCATTGATGTCCGGCGGCATCGCCGCGGTGATCTCGCGGGCCAGCCGCAGCGCCTCCGGCCCCTGGTCAAGGCTCCAGAAGAACAGCCCGAACTGCACCATCGGATCGAGCTCGTGCAGCCGGAACTCGAAGGAGGTGACGATCCCGAAGTTGCCGCCGCCGCCGCGGATCGCCCAGAACAGGTCCGGATTCTCCTCTGGTGCGGCCCGCTGTACCTGCCCGTCGGCGGTGACGACCTCGGCGGAGAGCATGTTGTCGATGGTCAGCCCGAACTTGCGGGTCAGCCAGCCCATGCCGCCACCCAGCGTGAGTCCCCCGACGCCGGTGTGGCTGATCAGTCCGGCCGGCATAGCCAGCCCGTGCGCCTGGGTGGCCGCGTCCACATCGGCCAGCAGGGCGCCACCGCCGACCCGGGCCCACCGGGCTTCCGGAGTGACGCTGATCCCGCTCAGCAGGCTGAGGTCGACCATGAGCCCGTCATCGCAGACGGCTGTGCCGGCCGTGTTGTGCGCGCCCCCGCGCACGGACATTTCCAGCCGGTGCTCCCGCGCGAACCCGATCGCCGCGGATACGTCGGCCGCCGAAGCGCAGCGAGCGATCACCGCCGGGCGCCGGTCGATCTCCGCGTTCCACACCCGGCGATGTTCATCAAAGCCTGGGTCTCCGGGCGTGATGACGGGCCCCTCCATCACCGCGCGAAGCTCGCTGATTCCGTCCACGATTCTTTGACCCATGGTCGTTCCCCCAAGGACGCCACCCGCCGCTCCCCCCGAGCAGCGTGGATGCCCAGCTTACGGCACTATGCCCGGGACAGACCGGTTCGGCTATGGCCCAGGCCAGCGATCACTGCGGGTCGACGCGATGACGGTGCGAGCAGCCCGAGAGCGCGAGCCCGTTCCACGGCCTCCGTGCGGCGGTGCGCGCCGAGCTTGGCGTACAGGTGGCGCAGGTGCGTCCGGACGGTGTTCACCGACACGGACAGCCCGCCGGCGATCTCAGGTACGGACAAGTTAGTGGGAAGATAGCGCAGGACGCGGATCTCGCTGTTGCTCAGCGGCTCGGTGAGCCGCGCGGGCGCCGGGACGATCATTCTCCCGCGCTCCTCGTCACCGAGCAGATTGAGGATCTGGGAGACCAGGGCCGCGTGCGAGGTGCGATATCCGGTATGCCGCTCGAGCAGGCCCGGCGCGGGGCACACCAGGAACGGCCAGAGCACTCCGTCAGGCTCGGCGAGGTCGAGAGCGTGCTCGAGGGCGCGCCCGGCCGCGCCCGGGTCGCCGAGCCGGTCGCGGGCGATAGCCTCCAGCCAGAAAGCCGCAACGGCCCAGACCGGATGGAGGCCAGCGGCCGGGCCATCAACCACCGGCGCGAGCGCGGCCGTGGCCGTCCCAGGATCATCCTGGGCGAGCCGCAGCAGGGCCAGGGCGGCGCGCATCTCGCCGCTGTCACGTTCCTGTTCGCTCAGCTCGGTGACCGCCTGCTCGGCCCGGGCGGTATCGCCGGCCCGCACGAGGGCGTGCACGAGGCAGGCCCGCGTTCGCGTCACCAGAGGGTGTGGCCTGACCAGCAGCTCACCCAGCCGCTCGGCGGCCTGGAACGTGCCCAGCGCCTCGTCGTCCTGGCCGCGTGCGAGTTCGAGCATCCCGCGAACGTGATGCAGTGTCATCAGGGCCGCAGGCCGGGACTCCTGGCGAACCGGACGCTCGGCGCGCTCGAGCCACGGCTCTGCCTCCTCGAGCCGTCCCTGCCAGACCATCGCTCCGGCCAGCACCGCGTAGGCGGCAGCGGCGATCGGCTCCTCCGTCCAGCCGTGCCGCCGGGCCAGCTCGACCGCCTGGCTGCTCTGCTCCACGGCCAGGGCGAACGACCGGGAAGCCGTAACCATCGCCCAGTGCGCCAAGCCGGTGATCTCCAGATAGGGCCGCCCGATCCGGCGCGCCAGGGCGACGCCTTGCTCGAAGTGCCGCTCTGCCTCGAGCGCCGGAGGAGCCAGGGACTCCACGATGCCGAGGCTGATCAGGGCCAGCCCGCGCAGGTCGTCGCGCAGCCCGGGCTGCGCCACGTCGGCAGCCCCGGCGGGGGCGAGCAGCCGCTGCGTCTCCTCGATGACCGCCGGGAGGTCGCCGCGCTGGCCAGCCAGCGACAGCCGCAGGACGGCGAGCATGACCTGGATGTGCCCGCGCCGCTCCGCGGGCACCGACGCCAAGCCCGGGGTGGCGAGGGCTAGGTGCCGCTCGGCCTCCGCGAGCGCTCCCCGGTTCACCTCACTGGCCGCCAGCAGCGCGGCGAGTTCGGCGTCGGCGGCATGGAGACCGGCCGGGAATCCGGCGAGGAGCTCGCGCGCGGTGGCCATCCGCCCGTCCAGCCGCAGGCCGAACCAGTGATCCGACAGCAGGCGGGCGGCCAGGCCCCAGTCCTGCGCCGCCTGGGCATGCCGGACCGCCTCGACCGGGTACCCGTGCGCGGCATACCATCCGGCCGCCATGCCATGCAGGGTGGTCGGCTCGTCCGGCGCGGTACGCCGCAGCTGCAGCTGGAGCAGGTCGGCGAACAGGCGGTGGTAGCGGAACCAGGACCGGCTCGCATCCAGCGCGACCACGAATGCGCTGGCCTCCTCGAGTTCATGCAGGATCCGCTCCCCGCCCGATCCCCCGGTGAGCAGGTCGGCGAGCTCGCCGTTGACCCGCTCCAGCACCGACGTGCGCAACAGCAGCCACCTGACCTCCTCGGTTTGCCGCTCCAGCACCTCAGCCAGCAGGTACTCGGCCACCGTGCGCTCGCTGCCGGAGAACTGCGCGGCGAACCGCTCCGGGTCGGGGTGCCCGGCCAGCGACAGCGCCGCCAGCCGCAGCCCCGCGGCCCAGCCCTCGGTTCGGTCGACCAGCAGCGCCAGCACGGAATCTGGCAGCTCCACTCCGGCCGTCTCGAACAGCGCCCGAGCCTCGTCGACGGTGAAGCAGAGATCAGCCGCGCGGATTTCGGTCAGCTCGCCCTCCAGCCGCAGGCGGTGCAGGCCCAGCCGCAGGTCATGCCGGGCCGAGAGCACGAACCGCAGCTCCGGCGGGGCGCGCAGCACCAGCACCTCGAGCTGGTGCTGCACCTCGGCCGAGCTCAGCTGGTGCAGGTCGTCGATGACCAGCCAGACCCGGTCGTCCAGCGGCGCCAGGTCCTGCAGCAGCCGCTCCACGATCGCCCAGCCGTCCAGCCCTGGCGCCGCGGTCAACGGCCGCACCAGCGCCGACCCGGCCGCTGTGCCCCGCAGCGCGTCGGCCACGGAGATCCAGAACCGCTGCGGATCACGCTCCGCACCCTGCACCGCCACCCAGGCGGTGTGCTCCGCCAGGCCGGCCGCGCCGATCCAGGAGCGCAGCAAGAACGTCTTCCCGCTCCCCGGCGGCGCCGAGACCTGGGTGACGCGCGCTGCTGCCGTCAGCCGCCTGAACAGCCCGCGCCGGGCGACGATCGCGCCCCGGGCAGCAGGGACCGGGGCGTCAGCGGTCCCGGATCGGCCGGCAGGGTCCATGGCGTTTACTGTAAGTCGCCCGTCCCCTCGCCGGCACAGCTCCGGGCTGCGACCGCCAGCCTGGCCGCTGAACTGCGGCAACCATCCTCAGCCAGGCCCCCAGATCACCGCGGTATCCCGCTGGTATTCCTGCGCATCAGCCGGAGCCGATGGCAGCGAGCACGGCAAGCAGGATGGTGAAGGAAGCGGCGATGATGTGCGCGGTGATGACCAGGGCGGGCGGGCGCCGGACGGGCGGCCGGTCATCGCCGGCCCGGTCCGCGGCGGCCGTGCGGGCCAGGGCCGGGGCGGACGCGGGAACCGGGGCCCGCCCGGCCGCGACCAGGGTGGCGGGCCTGGCGTCGGCGGTAGCCGGGGAGCCGGCCGGGCTGCGGGCCGGGGGCAGGAACACGAGCGTCATGCCCACCCCGGCCACCGGCAGCAGGAGAGCGCAGGCGGCCCAGGCCAGGCCGGTCACGCCGGCCGCCAGGTAGGCGATCCAGGCCAGCAGGCTCACCACGGCCAGGCCGAAGTGCGCGAAATTCAGCACGGGAGAGCCCCGGCGCTGGACCGTCCCCGCCGGGCGCCGCCGGGCCCGGATGGCCCAGCGGGCCATCATGGACACTCCCAGGCCGACCGTGACCAGCCAGGCGGCCAGCGCGGCCAGGTTGAGCGCGGCCCGGCTGGCCGGGCCGGACAGTGGTGCCGCTGGCTGGGTGGGCGTGGGGGCGGTGCGGATCAGGTCGGCCAGGTACCGGGAATCCTGCGCGATGCGGTGCCGCTGGCGGGCCTTCCCGCGCTCCCCCGCCGTCGCGGCCCGCAACGCCCGGCCGACCGCCACGTTCACCTCGGTCCGGCTCAGCCCCTGGCAGGCCGCCGGCACCGTCGTCACCGTGACATGACGGCGGATCGCCTCGGCCCCGGATTGGGCGCATGCGGTCACCGAGCCCTGGGCCGCGGCCGCAGCCTCAGCTGGGCGGCTAGCCGCGACTCCGGCCAGGGCCAGCCCGGCCAGGACCACGGCCAGTCCCCGGCCACCGCGCCACCGGGGGGCGGGCCGGGCAGTGCGCTGTGCGGGTGCGTAAAGCTGGCTGGGCCATGACCTCGGGGACCTCGTCACCCTCCCAGCTGCCACGTGCTCAGGCGGGGCTCCAGCTTGCCCGTCAGCGTAGATGCCCATGCCGGTGCCTCACTTTCCGTCCGTCTTCATCGGACGGCTACCAGCCTTACGCCCGGCAGGGTGAGCCGGCATCACATAGTTCTGGTGATTTGCCCGGGCCACGCCGGAAGAGGACGGGTGCAGGTGATGCGTCCACACTACTCACCCGCGCAGGCACGCCCGGTCACGGACCGGCAGTGCTCCGGCCACCGCATCGCAAGCTCGCGGAAGGCTGCCCGGCGGGCCTGCTCAGGGCCAACCGGGCAGCGTGCGGCCGGGCACCGGGGGTTACTGGTGGGACCGGCGCGGGCGGAACTTGATCCAGGCCAGGATGCCGATGGCCACCAGCAGCCAAGGGGAGAACAAGATGTGCGCGGTGAGGCTGAGGACGGTCAGCGCCACGATGGCGATGAGCGCAAGGACGATGATCCCGGGCATAGTAATCGGTCTCCATTCACGTCGGGCTAGTTTGAGGACAGGGTTAGCGGGATCGGGCAGCGCGGCCGGCGATCCAGGCCGCGGCGGCCAGCATCCTGTCGTCGGCGGACCGGCGCAGCCGGCGTGCTGCGGCCTGGTCAGTAATGGTGGCGGACCCGGTGCCTGCAGTGCTGGTGTTCATGTTTCAAGACTGCCCCCGGCCAGGGATCCCTGTCGATCAGGATCAGCCCCGGTTCGCACCCTGACCTGCATCCCCGAGGGCATCAGGGTCAACCCTGACGGTGATCAGGGTGGCCAGCGCATCCCCTGTCGCTTTCGCGGCGGCCCATGCTGGTTGTCGATCCGCGCAGGGTGTTTCTCAAAGGGTTCTGTGCATGATGTGCGGGCCAACGTATCCGTGCCCCGGTAACCGTCGGCGCGTGCCTGGTCAAGGACATGACGGCACAGAGCCCGGCCTGCGCCCTCGCGCTGCCGTGCCGGGTGGACAACGAATCCGGCATTGGCGACGTGCGCCCCGGGCCAGAGTGGTTGGGGTGAGTGCTCGCGGTGCCGATGACGCGCCCATCGTCATCGACGGCGACGATGGTGCGGCCTGGTGGCTCGCATCCAGCTGGACCGGGCCCGCGTTCCGGTTGTCCGGGGATCCCATGTCAGCGTGTCGCCTGCTGATCCCACGATGCTCAGGATCGGCCAGATAGCGGCCCAGTCAGCCGCGGTCGCCTCCCGGATCACCATGGATGCCAGCATGACGCAGCCCATCTTCTCCGGGTAGATGGCGGCCCCGGCTGCGGCGGGTTGATACCCGTTTCTTACGAGGACAAGATCAAGGAGCAGGCCCAGCGGTACCTGTTGCCATGACAATGGGGTTGGCAGAGCCGTGGGGAGCCAACCGGGCAGGTCCGGTACGAGGGGGTTGCCAGACATGAGCGACGAGCCGTTCCGCACGATTGTTGAGCCGTTCCGCATCCATTCGGTGGAGCCGATGAGGCTGACTACCAGGGCGGAACGTGCGGCCGCTCTGGCGGCCGCCGGGTACAACCTGTTCGAGCTGCGGGCCGAGCTGGTGCTGATCGACCTGCTCACCGACTCGGGGACCGGGGCGATGTCGGCTGAGCAGTGGGCTGGCATCCAGCGGGGCAACGAGGCCTACGCTGGAGCGCCCTCGTTCTACCGGTTCCGCGAGGCGGTGACCGGCCTGTTCCCGTTCCGGCACGTCTTGCCGACCCACCAGGGCCGGGCTGCCGAGAAGATCCTGTTCACCGTGGTCGGCGGGCCGGGCCGGGTGATCCCGAACAACACCCACTTCGACACCACCCGGGCCAACATTGAGTTCACCGGGGCGCAGGCCGTTCGACCTGCCTATCCCGGAAGGGCTCCAGCCAGGGGTGCGTCACCCGTTCAAGGGCAACATGGATGTCGCGGCGCTGGAACAGCTGCTCGGCGAGCGGGCTGACGCGGTCCCGCTGGTCATGCTGACGGTGACGAACAACTCCGGCGGCGGCCAGCCGGTCAGCCTGGCCAACATCCGGGCCGTCCGCAACGTCTGCGACCGCTTCGGCAAGCCGCTGTTCCTGGATGCCTGCCGGTTCGCGGAGAACGCCTGGTTCATCAAGACCCGGGAGCCTGGTTACGCCGGCGTCCCGGTCCCCGGCATCGTCCAGGAAATGGCTGCCCTCGCGGGCGGGATGACGATGTCGGCGAAGAAGGACCCGCTCGCCAACATCGGCGGCTGGCTTGCCCTCAACGACGACAGCCTCGCCGAGCAATGCCGCAACCTGGAAATCCTCACCGAGGGCTTCCCCACCTATGGCGGGCTTGCCGGGCGTGACCTGGAGGCGATTGCCCAGGGACTGCGCGAATGCATCGACGAGGACTATCTGCGCTACCGGGTACGCTCCATCGCCTACCTCGGCGAGGCGCTCGAATCAGCGGGGATCCCCGTCGTTGTCCCCTTCGGCGGCCACGCGGTCTTCATCGATGCGCGCGCCATGCTGGCGCACCTCGACCCGCTGCACTACCCAGGCCAGGCGCTGGCCTGCGCACTGTACGAGGAAGGAGGCGTGCGGGCCTGCGAGATCGGAACCGTCATGTTCGGCCTGCACCCCGACGGCACCGAGACCCCCGCCGCCATGGACCTGGTCCGCCTCGCCATTCCCCGCCGTACCTACACGCAAAGCCACATCGACTACGTCATCGAGGTTCTCACCCGGGTGGCCAGCCGGGCAGCCAGCCTCCCCGGGATGCGCATCGTGTCCCAGCCCAGGCACCTGCGGCACTTCACCGCACGGTTCGCGCCGCTGCAGTGAACATCATCCACACGCCAGTTCCGGCCTGATCCAGCGTCAAACAGGCTGGATGTATGACCCCGGAAGCGCGCAGCCCGCGCGGGCAGGCATCACGGTAGCCACGGCGGGCGGCGGCGAGCAGCCCGTCATGCCGGCCTGGCTCAGCACGCTCAACAACATCCTGAAAAAACTCGGCCACGACGGGCGGCTCACGGTCATGACCACGGCTGTCGCCGTGTTCCCGCCCGCCAGGGCCTGATGCACGCAGGGAGGGCGGCGTGCTGCAGGTCACCGGTCAGGGGCGGGAGGGCGAGACCACGACTATCTTGCAGGCGGCCGCGGCGTCGGCCATCAGGCCGTTCAGGCCGGGCGGGCCTCATCCCCCGCCCCCGCGCCGGGGACTCTCTCCAGGGGAGCCGTCGGCTCGAACGGTATCGCGGTAAGAAAGCCGGGCAGCCCGCTGCCACGATGCAGCCCGCCCTGATTGTGCCTTTCCGCGAGCGCGTGCCTGACGAGCACGCGCTCCTGGTCAGCGGTGGCCCCGGTGCACCGCGCTCCATGGCCCGTGCGCCTCCAGGCGCCTGAGCAGGGCCAGCGGCAGCTACACACCATCCAGCGTGATGCCGTACTCCACGACCATCCGCTTCTCGACCTGGATGGTGATACTCCCCAGCCCAGGTCCGTCCTCGCTCGCCACCGCCGCCGCCTCCATGCCAGCATCACCCGCTTCCCCCGACTTCCCTAACTACCACGATCCCCGCACTACTCCCGCCCGCGGGCGGGAGTAGTGCCCGCGGCCAGGTCCTCCAGCCACCGCTGGCTGGCCCGGGCGATACGGGGTGGCACGCCGAGTTCCCCGAGGAGGTCGCTGGCCGCGGCCATCTCATGGGCCCGGCGGGCGGCGTGCTGGTAGCTGCCCCGCTCCAGCCGCTGCGCAGTGGCCTCATCGGCGGCGGCCAGTTCGGCCGCGATGTGCTCCCGCAGCCAGTCCTCCAGGCCTGCCGCCCGGGCGGCCCGCAGCGCCTCGACCACCGCGGCGGCCATCCCCTTGTAGAACACGCTGCGGAGCGGCTTGCGGGTGGCGGCCGCGCCGGCCGGGCCGGGCAGCACGCCGACCTGGGCGCCGTGCTGGTTCAGCAGGCCTGCGGCTCCGGCCGCGGCCGGGCCGGAGGCCAGCATGAGGGTGCGCAGCCCGCGGGGTGGCACCGGGGCCATGATGGCGATGTCCGCGAACGGCACCCCGGCCTGTTCCGCGCGGTGCGCCAGCGGCTGCTTGTGCCCGGCGGACGCGGTGTTGGCGTCGGCGTACACGACGCCGGGGCCCAGCGCGGGAAGGGCCTGGCGCAGCGCGCCCTCGGACTCCCCGGCGGTGGTCAGGCTGATCACCAGGGCCGCGCCGCGGCAGGCGCCGGCGTCGTCCGCCGCGGGCTCGATGCCTGGCGGGGCCGCCACGGCGGGGTCGAAGCCGCGCACCCGGGCCCCGGCAACGGCCAGGTCCCCGGCGATCCGGCGGCCCGCCTCGCCCAGGCCGAGCACGGCCACGCTCACCGGCGGCGCGCCGCTCCCGCCGGTCATCCCGGCGTCCCGGCCGGCCCAGCGGAGGCACCAGGATCCACCGGCGGCGTGCCGTGGGTGTGGAAGGTGTCGATGGTCTTGAGCCCCCAGGCCTGGCCCTTGGCCCGCTCGGCCTGCGTCCAGGAGACAGCGCGCCAGTCGGGGGCCAGCACCAGCCGGGCGCCGGCGTTGCATAGCTCGATCCGGTTGCCGCCCGGCTCCCAGATATAGAGGAAGAACGTCTGCTGGATGGCATGCTTGTGCGGCCCGGTCTCGATGTGGATCCCGGCCTCCAGCATTACGTCCGCGGCGCGCAGGATGTCCTCACGCTGGTCGGTGGCGAACGCGACGTGGTGCAGGCGGCCGGCCGAGCCGGTCCAGTCGCTGGTGTAGACGAGGTCGTAGCTCTTGTCGGCCACGTGGTACCAGACGGCCGAGGGCACGCCGTCATCGGTGATGATCTGCTCGGTCAGCTGGGCGCCGAGCACGTCCGGGAGGAAGCGGGCGACCGCCGGGATGTCCGCGGCGAGGTAGTTCACGTGATCCAGCCGCCGCACGCTGGCGCCACGGCCCGGGAACGGCGAGGCCTGGTTCTTCAGCGCCGGGCGCTGCCCCTCAGGCGCCGCCCACCACTCGGTTTCCCAGTAGATCCCCATCTCGTGGCCGTCGGTGTCGGTGAACAGGTAGACCGGCCCGATGCCCTCCTCGCCGACGGCCCAGCCGGTGCCGTGGCCGCTGGCCTCGATGGCCGCGACCCGGCGTTCCAGGGCCGCCGGGCTGGCCGCGCGCAGCCAGGTCCGGCCGATCCCGGAGCTGGCGGCCTCGGTCACGCACACCGTGAACCGCTCGTAGTCATCCCAGGTGCGCAGGTACGTCCGGGGACCCTCGCGGGACACCTCGGACATCCCCAGCAGCCGGACGAAGAAGTCCACCGTCATCGCCGGCACCTGGGTACGCAGTTCCACCGCGGACACGTGGGCGATGTCACGGCACCGCCCGGTGGGCGGGGCCTGCTGGACATCAGTCATGGCATGCTCACCTCCCGGCGCCGGTGGCACGCCCGGCGCCTTCCGCCCCGGCCCGCACCCGGCTGGCTTGGTCCGGTGGCAGGTTGCTGAGTGCGTCGATGACGCTGGTGATGTGATCCCGCATGGCGGCCTCGGCGGCCGCCGGGTCCCGGGCGATGATGGCCGCGGCGATGCGCTCGTGCTGGGCCAGTGACACGGCCGGCCGTCCGGGCACCAGGGACAGCGCGAACTGGTGGCGGACCAGCTGGGCGCGGAGCCGCTCGATGATCCCGGTCGCGGTCTGGTGCGCGGCGATCTCCCGGATCAGGGCGTGCAGCCGGGCGTTGGCCTCACTGTAGCGGAGCAGTTCCGCCGCGGATACCGCCGCCTGCATCTCCCGGATGATCTCCTCCAGCTCCGCGGCCTGGGCCGGGGTGACCTGCGCCGCGGCCCGGGCCGCGGTCAGGCCCTCCAGCAGCCGGCGCACCTCGGTGATCTCGATCGCCTCAGCCAGCGGGATGACCCGGACCCGGGCCCCGCGGTGCCGCTGCACCTCCACCAGCCCCTCGCCGGCCAGCACCGGGATGGCAGCGCGCACCGCGAACCGGGTAGCGCCGAAGCGCTCGCACAGGTCCACCTCGACCAGCCGCTGCCCGGCCGCGAACTCGCCGTCCAGGATGGCCGCGCGCAGTGCGTCCAGCACCGCGACATCGTCGGTCACGCCTCGTCCTCCCCTGATCCCGCCCGGACGTAGGTCACCCCGAGCCGCTCCAGCACCGGCCGCAGAGCGTACCGGTCCAGGCTCAGCTCGCCGCGGGCGAACGCCGCCCGGGCCTCATCCTCGCGCTGCACCCGCAGCCGGCCTTCCGCCGCCACCCGGGTGGCCAGCTCCCGGGGGATGCAGGCCACGCCGTCCTCGTCCGCGATCACCGCGTCGCCCGGGCGCACCACCACGCCGCCGATCACGACCGGCACGTTCACGCAGCCCGCGGTGGCCTTGAGCGTTCCCTGCGCGCTGATGTGCTGCGACCAGACCGGGAACGCCGCCGCGGTGATCGCGGCGATGTCACGCACCCCGGTCGTGGTCACCAGCCCGGTGACGCCCCGGGCCGCCAGCGAGGTGACGATCAGCTCACCGACGAACCCGTCACTGGACGGGGAGGTGGTGGTAAGCACGACGAGGTCGCCCGGCCGGGCCTGCTCCAGGGCCGCGTGCAGCATGAGGTTGTCGCCTGGCCCGCACAGCACGGTCAGCGCGGTGCCCGCGGCCCGCGCCCCGGGCCAGGCCGGCCTCAGCCCGGTGCCCAGCAGCCCGGACTTGCCCGCCGCCTCGTGCACCGTCGCCACCCCGAGCTCCCCGAGCCCGGCCACCGCGGCCGGGTCGGCCCGCGGCGGGTCCACGATGATCACAGGATTCATGCCAGCACTCCGCTCACCTGGGGGAACACCCGCTGGTAGGCCTCGGCCTGGCGGATCGAGGCCGGGCCGCCGTTGCGCACCGCCTGCACCCCGCGCCGCTCGCCCAGGGCGCTGTAGTAGCGCGCCAGGTGCTCCTGGGACCCCATCGCGGCCATCGCCGCCTCCTTGCGGCCGAACACGGCCGTGATGTCCACCAGCACGTCCGGCCGGAACTCGCACATCTCCGGCTGGTGCGGCTCGAACCGGAACACCGGCGGCGCGCCCAGCGGCGGGTAGGCCGACTCCCGGCCCAGGGCCTGGGCGATCGCACGGGCTCGCAGTGTGAGGTCGGCCGCCACCGGGTGGTCGTAGTTGTACGGGTCGGCCCGGGCGTGGGTCAGGATCACCTCCGGTGCGACCTGGCGCATCAGCTCCGCCAGTTCCAGCAGGACGTCCTCGCCGTCCGGCAGCGGGTAGTCGCCCTTATCCAGGAAATGCATGACGGCCCCGAGGGCATCCCCGGCCGCCTTCGCCTCCGCCTTCCTGATCTGCTTCACCCGGTCCAGCGTCATCCCAGGCTGCTTCCACGCCCCCGGCGACTCGCCCCGCTCGCCGAACGACAGGCACACCACATGCGCCTCGACGCCCGCCGCCGTGGTCAGCGCGATATACCCGCCGGCCCGCCACACGAAGTCGGCCGCGTGCGCACTGACCACCAGCAGCCGCCCGGTCGCAGCTCCGGCCGCCCCGGGTGCGGCGGTCACAGGGCCCCGCCCCGCGGGCCCGCCCCGGCCAGCAGCCGGCTATTCGTGACGATCATCGTGATGATCTCCTCCTCGGTGAACCCGGCCGCGTGCAGCGCATCAGCCATCAGCGGCAGCCCGTCCTCCACCGGAGGGTTATCCGGCTGGCCCAGGTCCGTGGTGATGATGGTGTGCTCCGGCCCGGTGGCCCGGATGTTCGCCACCATCTGGGCCCAGTCGTACTTGCCGGTGAACGGCGTGGTGAAGCACCGCTCCAGGAACGCCCCCTGCCGGGCCAGCGCCTGCTGGTCGGCCAGGCCCATGTCCTGCTGCGGGAACTCCGGGTGGGTGACGATCACGTGCCGCACCCCGGCCTGGAGCGCCGCCTCGGCCACAGCCCGGGCCTCCGCGGCGGACAGGTGCCCAGTGGCCACCACCAGCTGGTGCCGCGCGGCCAGCCGGAGCACCTCGGTGGTGGCGGGCAACGGCCGGCCCGCCCCGTCCAGCACGGGCACCGGATCCACGGTGATGCCCTGCGCGTCGAGGTCGCGCTGCAGGGCCAGCCACATGGGGGGCGTCGCGCCGGCGGGAAGCTCGGCGTGCTTGGCCCGGTGGTTGGCCGCGTCCAGGGTCGGCAGCCAGAGGATTCGGGTGCCCTCGCGGGCAGCGATCTCCACCGCCAGCGGGTTCATCCCGCCCACCGACGCGTTCAGGGTCAGCGCGCCCAGCACATGCACCGCACCGCTGAGCGCCTCGTTCAGCACGGCGGCGCGCTCGCCGGTCGGCACGTAGTGCGACTTGAGCGCGAAGCCGGCCAGGCCGACGTCGCAGCACCGGCGGGCCAGTTGCAGGTCGGTGACCCGGCGGCGCATCACATCCGGTTC
This sequence comes from uncultured Actinomycetes bacterium, assembly GCA_963829725.1. Taxonomy (GTDB): domain Bacteria; phylum Actinomycetota; class Actinomycetes; order Streptosporangiales; family Streptosporangiaceae; genus RYN-230. The sequence goes on from CAWHJW010000019.1 coordinate 150,448, forward strand.
CACGTGCACATGCAGGTCATAGGCGCCGCGCACCAGCATCCGGGACCATTCGGTGGGCGAGGTGGAAGTCAGCATGACCGCAGCTGCCCGCAGGTCATTCGTCATGCGCGCCCCCAGTGTTGATGGCTTCCAGCACGGCATGCTGGTCGATGCCGGGCGCGGCCAGCAGGCCGAGGCGCCGGCGATCCCCGGTCACCATGGCTACGCCGGAGGCCACCGCGGCGCGCAAGGGCCTCCCGCATCGATGGCAGAGATCGGCCATAATTTTGGCGACGATTTCTTCTGATGACTCGGGCTACGATAAAGGGGGCCAAAGATGGCAGTCAAGAGGGACCGAGGTCACGAGGTCACGAGCGCGTCATCGAGCGCAGGCTGGAACGCTGTACTCAGCGAGGCCCCGGCCGGGCAGGGCCACAGGGGCGCCCTCAGCGGGGGCGCGGCCCGGCCAGGACGGACGGTCCCCGGTCACGGCGACGGTGACGGCCGGTCAGGGGCGTGCAGCCCGTCGTGCGGCAGCTGCGTTGCCGGGCAGGCGGTTCAGGCGCCCTGGACCATCTGGTCGGCGGCGGACAGATGCTCGACGGTCTCGCCGGTGGCCGCGAACGTCCGGGTGACATGGGCCGAGCTGTACACCCAGAGGATCTTCATCGGGGTGTCTGCGGTGTTGCGGAAGGCGTGCTCGATCCCGGCCGTGACATAGGTGGTGTCGGGCGGCTCCAGCGGGGTGACCTGGCCGGCGATCTCCACCTCGCCGACGCCCTCCAGGAGCGTCACATGCTCGTCGCAGTTGTGCAGGTGGAGCGGCGCACCGGTGTCCGGCGGGTAGATGCTGATGCCCGTCGTGATCTTGTTTTCCTCCTCCGCGGCCTGCCGGGTGATCAGCGGAATCGTCACCACGCCGCCGCCACGGGACAGAAGGCCGGCCCGGCGGAACCGTAGACAACACCGAGCGGATTTCTGCACTGTGATGTCACAAGACACGGGACCGGAACACGAAGGACGGAAAACTCGAGATGCGGCTGCCCGCCCTGACCGCCATGTCACCCCGCCAGCAGGAAGTCAGCGACCGGAGCACCAGCCGCCCGGGCGGTACGCGGGGTCCGTTTCTGGCTGCGCAGCCCGGAGCTGTGCGAGAAGGTCGAGGCGCTCGGCGCCTACTGCCGCTTCGAGTCTTCACTGGACCCGCGGCTGCGGGAGCTGAGCCTGCTCATCGCGGCGCGGCACTGGGACGCGCAGTACTCCTGGAACGCGCACATCGGCAAGGCGGTCGATTTCGGAGTGTCCCGGGAGAGCCTGGAGGCGCTCGCGGAGCACCGGGAGCCGGACTTCGCGCACCAGGGACGAGCAGATCGTCTACCAGTTCGCCACCGGCGGCCGGGACGATCCGCGGGTCGCGGGTGATGATGATGGGCCCGGTCCCGACAACCCGCAGGGCGGCGCGGGATCCGCGAGGATGAGCGAGGTCCCCCGGGGGGATACGGCGAGCGTGGCCGTCTGGGCACTCGCCGCCGCGGCCGGCGCGGACTGCGCCCGGGTGCACGATGTCCGGGCGAGCCTGGACGCCGTGCGCGTGGCCGCAGCATGGAGGGAGGGAGCGGGCAATGCCATCCCGGCTGGTGTGCCGCACCCTTGACTGGGAGCTGAGCGCGGCCGACGTGCTGCGGCTGGTGCGGGCCGACCCTTACCCGGTGGCCCTCGTGGGGACGTGGGCCGGCGGCAGCGACATCGTGGCCTCCGACCCGGTGCGCGTGTGCTGTCCGCCTGGCCCGGTGACGGACGTGCTGGATGCCCGGCTGCCGGACCCGGCGGGTCCACCGGCCCCGGGCGGGGCCCCCTCCGGCAACGCTGGTGCCACCTTCGGCGGGGGCTGGATCGGCTACCTGGGCTTCGGTCTCGCGGAGCAGCTTGTGCCGGTGCCCCCCGCGCCGGGGGAGCCCCGCCAGCTCCCCGCCTACTGGTTCGGCCATTATGATCACGTGCTCCGCCGCGACCGGGCCACCGGCAGGTGGGTGTTCGAGTCGCTGTGGACACCCGGCCGCGGGGACGCGCTGCAGCGCCGGTTCGACGAGCTGTCGCTTCGGGCGCGCGCAGCCGGTTGCCAGCCGCGCCCGTATTCCTGTAGCAGCTTCCGGCTGGCCCCGTCGGCGGACGAGCACCGGTCGGCGGTCCGCCAGGCGATCGGCTACATCCGCCGCGGCGACATTTTCCAGGCCAACATCTGCCTGCGGCTGGAGGCGCGGTTCACCGGTGATCCACTCGACGCGTTCTGCCACGCGGTCACCCGGCTGGACCCGCCGTATGCCGCGTTCATGCGGACGCCGGACGGGGCCGTGGCGAGCCTGTCCCCGGAGCTGTTCCTGCGCCGCAGCGGGATGAGCGTGTGGACGGAGCCGATCAAGGGCACACGGTCCCGGCCTGCCGGTGAACTTCTGGCGCGGCGGGAGCGTGAGCGGCTGGAGCGTTCCGCCAAGGACCGCGCGGAGAACGTGATGATCGTCAACCTGATGCGCAACGACCTCAGCCGGGTATGCGTGCCCGGCAGCGTGCACGTGCCGGCGCTGCTGCACGCCGAGGCCCACCCCGGCGTATGGCATCTGGTCTCAGATGTCCGCGGCACGTTGCGGGCTGGGACCGGGGACGGGCAGCTGATCGCCGCCGCGTTCCCGCCCGGCTCGGTCACCGGCGCCCCGAAGGTCCGGGCCCTTGAGATCATCCACGAGCTCGAGGCGACCCCCCGTGAGGTGTACACCGGGGCCATCGGCTACCGCAGTCCCGTCGCCGGCCTGGAACTGAACGTCGCGATCCGCACCTTCGAGTTCGGCGGCGAGCGGGTGTGGCTGGGCAGCGGCGGCGGGATCACCGCCCGTTCCTCCGACGCCGATGAGTACCGCGAGTGCCTGGTGAAAGCCCGCCCCCTGATCCGGGCGCTGAACGCCACCCTCCGCGAAGGTCGCGGCCGGCGGCCCCGTGGCCCGGTGCCGGGTACCACACCGTCCGGCGGCACGGCCATCCCGCCCGCGCTGCGGCCCCGGCCCGCGCTCGGCGCGTTCACCTCGCTGCGCGTCACCGGGGGCCGCGGTCACGACCTCGACCGGCATCTCGCCCGCCTGGACGACAGCGCCTGGCACTTGTTCGGTAAGCATCTCCCGCCCAGCCTGCGCGCCGACGTGGCCACCTGCCTCTCCACCGGCCCGTCCGGCCGGCTACGGCTGACGGCGCGACCGGTGGGCGGCCCGCTGCAGGTCACTGTCGAGGTGATACCGGCCAGCCCCGCTCCGCAGACGGTGGCCCTGCATCCCGTCACCATCCCCGGCGGCCTGGGCGCCCACAAGTGGGCCGACCGCCGCCTGCTCGCCCGCCTGGCCGGCGCAGACGGCGGGGACGGCGGGGAAGGCCTCGGCCCGGGCGAGCATCTCCTCATCCAGGACCGGACCGGGGAGATCCTGGAAACCGACCGGGCCAACGTGTTCGCGGTGCTCGACGGCGTCCTGCGCACACCGCCCGCGGAGGGCAGGCTGCTGCCCGGAGTCATGAGAGCCGAAGTGCTGCGCCTCGCCCGGCGTGACGGCATCCCGGCCACCGAAAAACCGGTCAGCAGGCGGCGCCTGCTGGACGCCAGCGAGGTGTTCGTCACCAACTCCGTCCAGGGCATCGTCCCGGTCCGGTCGATTGCCGGCGCCACGGCGGCCTGGAAAGCCGGGCCGGTCACCGCCCGCCTTCAGGCTGCGCTCGCGCGGCGTCCGGCCGGTACGCGTTCCCCGGCCGCGGCCCGTTCCCCGGCCGCGGCGCCATCCCCGGCTGGTACCCGGTCCTCGCCCGCCGGGCGGGAGTCCCGGCGCGGGCCAGGACGGATCCCGGGCGGCCGCGCTGGCGGTGGCCGCCCGGCGATCGTCGTAGTCAACAACTACGACTCGTTCACCTACAACCTGGCCCACCTCCTGCTCAGCAACGGATGCCGGGTCGAGGTCGTCCGCAACGACGAGGTCTCCGCCCGCGACATCGCCGATTTCGGCCCGGGCGGCATCGTCATCTCCCCGGGCCCCGGTACCCCCGGCGACGCTGGCGTGAGCATCGACACCGTCCGGGCCTGCGCGGCCACGACGCCGCTGCTCGGCATCTGCCTCGGGCACCAGGCCATCGCCGCCGCCTGGGGCGCCAGGATCACCACCGCGCCGCGGCCGGTCCATGGCCAGGCGTCACTGATCACCCACGATGGCGGCGGCCTGCTGTCCGGCCTGCCCCGGCGGTTCCGCGCCGCGCGCTACCACTCCCTGATCGTCGAGGAGGAGTCCCTGCCGCCGGAGCTGGTGGTCACCGCCCGCGGCCCGGGCGGCATCCCCATGGGCCTGCGCCATGCCCGGCATCCGGCCGAGGGCCTGCAATTCCACCCTGAATCGGTCCTCACCACCCACGGCAACGACATCATCCGCAACTTCGTCCGTGCCGTCCGCGGCCAGAATCGAGGAACGAGGGACGCTCTGGCAACGTAACGCCGCCGTCACATGCGGTGCATGCGCTGGAACTGCATCATGTCGTCCTTGCCGATGAACAGGATGACGGCCACCAGAAGCCCCGCACCCAGCGACGCCCACATCCACCACTTCATGGTGACCTCCCTCGCTCCGGCGCGAAACGGATCTCGTGACTACTGCTCCATACCCGGCTGACGCCAGCTAACCCGCGGGCTGGCCAGCGGGGCCCGCTGGCCAGCCAATCCGTTATGACATTGCCCCATTGCCAGCCTTGACCTACGAGATTGCCTAATTTTTACTGGGAAGCGGTGCTGGAGGTGCGTGAGTCAGGGGGGGGACTGGCATGGGCCAATGCTGCGTGGGCCTAGTGCTGAGCCTGGGCGAGATGCTCCCGGATCCGCCGGGCGCGCTGCGGCCGTCCGCGCCGGGCGGGGGCCGATGATGCCCACGCTGCCCCTGGTCGGAGACGAACTGGCCGGCTACCGGCTGCGGGCCGTACTGAACCGCGGCGGCATGGCCGTCGTATACGAGGCCGAGAACCCGCGGCTGGGCAGCCTCGTCGCGCTCAAGGTGCTCGCCCCCGAACTGGCCGCGGACGACGTGTTCCGGGCGCGTTTCATGAACGAGTCCCGCATCGCGGCCACGCTGAACCATCCGAACGTCATCCCCATCTATGACGTGGGAGCGGCCGGCGACCTGCTTTACCTGGCGATGCGTTACGTGGTGGGCTCCGACCTGCGCGCGCTGCTCAAGGTGCAGCACCAGCTTCCCCCCGGCCGGGCGCTGCCGCTGCTCGGCCAGGTGGCCCGGGCACTCGACGCCGCGCACCGCCGCGGGCTGGTGCACCGGGACGTCAAGCCGGGCAACATCCTGATCGAGTACGGGGCCGAGGACGATCCCGACCACGTGTACCTGGCCGACTTCGGCATCACCAAGCACACCACCTCACGCAGCGGGCTTACCGCGACCGGGCAGTTCATGGGCACGATCGACTACATCGCGCCCGAGCAGATCCAGGGCAACCCGGTGGACGCGCGGACCGACGTGTACTCGCTCGGCTGCGTCCTCTTCGAGTGCCTGACCGGCCGGGTCCCGTTCGCCAAGGACGTCAACGCCGCCGTCATCTGGGCGCACGTGGAGGAGACCCCGACGGCGCCGAGCGCGCTGGAGCCCAGCCTCCCCCGGGGCATCGACGAAGTCATCGCCCGGGCCATGGCCAAGGACCCCGCCGACCGGTACCCGACCTGCCGCGAGTTCATCGGCGCGGCGGTAGCCGTGGCGGGCGGGGAGCAGCCCGCCGTGACGCAGGGCGCCGGGGCGCCGGACGCCGCGCCGCAGGGCAGCCCGCCGGCCCAGAGCGCCGCCAGCCGGAACCCGGTGCGCGCGGGGACCGGGGATGAGCGGTCGCAGGGGCCGCGCACGGTGACCTCGCACCACCGCCCCGCACGGGAGCCGGTGGCGGCGCGAGCCGGTACCGGCCAGCCGCCTGCCGGTCCGCCCGCCCCGCCTAGCCCGCCCGCCCCGCCGGCTCCGCCGGCTCCGCCCGCCCCGCCGGGCCGACGCCGGCGCCGGGTCGGCCTGGCCGCAGGCACGGTGGCCGTCCTGCTCGTGGCCGCCGTGGCCGGGTGGGTGGTCATCTGGGGCAACCCGCTCCATTCATCGCCGGTTGCGGCCTCGTCAATAGCGGGGAAGAAATCACCCGGGATGAAACCGTCGGCGGCGCCGAACCATCTGATGCGGGCGCTGGCGGTGACGAACGAGAGCGTGACCGCCAAGGGGTTCATCCCGCCGAAGACCTGCCACCCGAACAGCGCCACGATGATCACCTGCATGCACCCGCAGTACAGCATCGGCATGGCGGTCTTCCAGACCTACCCGACCGCCAAGGCGCTGTACGCCGCCTACATGGCGAAGGCCAAGTCACTGTCGAACGGCCAGTTCCGGGTCAATTACGGCGACTGCACCCAGGACTCGGTCAGCGGCGAGGTGGGCTGGAACCACGAGTACCAGCACCCGAAGAGCTACTCAGTGGCGCAGAACGAGTCGGGCATGCTGAACTCCGGCACCCAGGCGGCCGGCCTGTTCTGCACGCTGAACGGCTCCATCCTGACGATGGTGTGGACCCAGGACGCCGGCCGGATGCTCGGCTTCCTGCAAGGCTCGCCACACGAGGACGCCTTCTACTGGTGGCGCGGGGTGCACCACAACATCGACCTGACCGGCACCATGGCGATGCCCGGCATGTGATCTGCCGGGCGGTGCACCGCCCGGCAGGATGGCGCACCTGCGGTACCCGCCCGCGGCGGCTAACCGCGGTCCGGCCAGCCGGACTGTGCCCCCGCGCCCGCGACCTGGCGGCGCAGCCAGGCGTACCACTCCGGCATCCCGGCACCGGAGGCCGCCGACAGCTGCAGCACCTCCGCCCGCGGGCCGGCCTGGCGGATCCCGGCCTCGCACTGCCCGGTGTCGAAGTCCAGGTAGGGCAGCAGGTCGGTCTTGCTGACCAGCACCAGGTCCGCGCGGCGGAACATGTGCGGGTACTTGACCGGCTTGTCGGCGCCCTCGGTGACCGACGCCAGCACCACCCGGGCGGCCTCGCCGAGGTCGAACAGGGCCGGGCAGACCAGGTTGCCGACGTTCTCGATCACCACCACCGAGCCGGCCGGCGGGGCGAGCGCCCGCAGCGCCCGGGCGACCATCTGCGCGTCCAGGTGGCAGCCGCTGCCGGTATTGACCTGGATCACCGGGCAGCCGGCCGCCCGGATCCGGCTGGCGTCCAGGGCGGTCTCCTGGTCACCCTCGACGACAGAGATCAGCGGCTGGCCGGCCAGCTCGCGCACCGTCCGCTCCAGCAGCGTCGTCTTGCCCGCGCCCGGCGAGCTCATCAGATTAACGGCCAGTACGCCGCGCTGCCTCAGCCACGCACGGTTGCGCTGGGCCAGTGTGTCGTTCTTGGCCAGCACCTTCTGTTCCAGCGTCACCGTGCGGCCGCCAGCGCCATGGGCCTCGTGGGAGTGCCCGCCGCCGTCGTGATCATGCGGCTCAGCAGCGTGCGGGTGGCCGTCGATCCGGTAGCCGCCGTCTGCGCAGCCGCAGGTGGCACACATGTCAGGCCGCGACCTGGACCGACAGGATCCGCAGTTCCTCGCCCGCCAGCACCACGACGTCGCCGCTGCCGCACGGGCAGAGCGGGAACGGGCCGTCGGGCGAGAACTCGCGGCCGCAGCCCCGGCAGTGGCAGCGGGCCGCGGGCTCGGAGATGTCCAGCTCGGCGCCGGCCAGCGAGGTGCCCTCGGTGGCCAGGTCGAAGCAGAACCGCAGCGAGTCGGGCACGACCCCGGACAGGGCGCCGATCTCCAGCCGCACGCCGGTCACGGTGGCGCCGGGCAGCCGCTCCGTCACCGCGTCGATCACCCCCTGGGCGATGGCCAGCTCGTGCATGCCCGGTCAGCAGATCCGCGGCAGCGGGTCGCCGACCAGCAGGTCCATGATCCGGGTGCCGCCGAAGGATGTCTTGAGCTGGACGATTCCGGGCGGGCCGTCGGTGACCCGGCCGATCACCGTGGCGTCGGTGCCCAGCGGGTGGCCGCGCAGCGCGGCCAGCGCACCCTCCGCCTGGCCGCCGTCCACCACCGCGACCAGCCGCCCCTCACACGCCACGTACATGGGGTCGATGCCGAGTAGTTCCGCCGCCCCGCGGACCTCCTCGCGCACCGGGATGGCGTCCTCGCTGACCACGATGCCCGCCTCGGCCGCCGTGGCGATCTCGTTGAGGATGGTGGCCACCCCGCCGCGGGTGGCATCCCGCAGCGCGCGGACCCCGGGGACGGCATCCAGCAGCGCGGCGGCCAGCCCGGCCAGCGGGGCGGTGTCCGAGACGATGTCGGCCTCGATGTCGAGCTCACCGCGGGCGAGCATGATGGTGACACCATGATCGCCGATCGGCCCGGACACCAGGATGGCATCGCCGGGCCGCGCCTGGTCCAGGCCGAGGACCTGATCCCGGGCCAGCAGGCCGACTCCGGCGGTGTTGATGTAGCAGCCGTCGGCCTTGCCCTTCTGCACCACCTTGGTGTCCCCGGTCACGATGCTCACGCCCGCGGCCGCGGCCGCGTCCCGCATCGACGCGGTGATCCGGGTCAGGTCGGCGACCGGGAAGCCTTCTTCCAGGATGAAGCCCGCCGACAGGTACAGCGGGGTGGCGCCGGAGGCGGCCAGGTCGTTGACGGTCCCGTTGACGGCCAGGTCGCCGATGTTGCCGCCAGGGAAGAACAGCGGGGCGACCACGAACGAGTCGGTGGTCAGCGCGACCCGGGACCCGCCCAGTTCCAGCAGTGCGGAGTCGCCGAGCGGCTCGAGCAGCGGGTTGCGGAACGCGTCCAGGAAGATGGCCTGGATCAGGGTATGGGTCGCCTTGCCGCCTGCCCCGTGCGACATCGTGATCCGCTCTTCCCGCACCCGCGGGCGGCGCCGCCGGGCCCGGTCGATGCGGTCCAGCACCTGCTGCTCGCGGCTGGACGGGCCGCCGTGGTGCGGCTCCTGCGGTGCCGCCTCGTCATGCTCGCGGAGCGCGTCGGCCACCCAGCCGCCGGACCCGTCCTGGCGTTCCCGCTCGCCGGGCGGGGCGCCCTGGCCGGCGGTCATGGCCGGCCCGCCTGGATCGCGACCTCAGCGACCCGGGACCGGGTCATCCGGCCGTAGTTGTAGTAGGCGGCGCAGGCGCCCTCCGGGGAAACCATGCAGGTCCCGATGGGCGTCTCCGGCGTGCACGCGGTGCCGAACACCTTGCACTCCCACGGCTTGAGCACGCCCTTGAGCACCTCGCCGCACTGGCATGCCTTGGGGTCGGCGACCCGTACGCCGGGCACGTCGAACAGCAGTTCGGCGTCGAACGCCGCAAACTGCTCGCGCATCTTCAGCGCGGAGTGGGAGATGAAGCCGAGCCCGCGCCATTCGAAGTAGGGCCGCAGCTCCATGGTCTGCCCGATGGCCTGGAGCGCGACGACGTTGCCGTCCCACGGGACCACCCGCGCGTACTGGTTCTCCACGTCGGAGCGGCCCTCGGACATCTGCACCATCAGCATGTAGATCGACTGCAGGATGTCCAGCGGCTCGAACCCGGCCACCACGACCGGCTTGCCGTAATCGGCGGCGATGAACTCATACGGCCGGCAGCCGATCACGGTGGACACGTGGCCGGGCCCGATGAAGCCGTCCAGCCGCAGGTCCGGTGAGTCCAGGATCGCCTTGATGGCCGGGATGATCGTGACGTGGTTGCAGAACACCGAGAAGTTGGGCAGCCCCTCGGCGGCGGCCCGCAGCACGGTCATGGCCGTGGACGGGGCGGTGGTCTCGAAGCCGATGGCCATGAACACCACCCGCTTGTCCGGGTTGCTGCGGGCGATCTTCAGCGAGTCGAGCGGCGAGTAGACCATGCGGATATCGGTCCCGGCCGCCTTGGCGTCGAAGAATGAGCCCTGGCTGCCCGGCACCCGCATCATGTCGCCGAACGAGGTCATGATCACGTCCGGCTGGGCGGCGAGGTGCATGGCGTCATCCACCCGCCCCATCGGGATCACGCAGACCGGGCAGCCCGGGCCGTGCACCAGGGTGACCTGCTCGGGCAGGTAATCCTCCAGGCCATGCTTGTAGATCGTGTGCGTGTGCCCGCCGCACACCTCCATGAACTTGTACTCGCGCCCCGGCTCGCACAGCGCCGCGATCTTCGCGGCCAGGGCGTGGGCCTTGTCTGCGTCACGGAACTCGTCAACGAACCGCATTGTCCGCACGCTCCCTCATTCGACCTGTGACTCGGCCAGTGCCGCCAACTCGTCCGCATAAGCCTGGCCGATCCCCTCCAGGAACTCCAGGGCCGCGGCGGCCTCCTTCTCGTCGATCCGGGATAGCGCGAAGCCGACGTGGATCAGGACCCACTCGCCAGGCTCGGGCGGGTCATCCCCGAGCAGCCCGATGTTGATCACCCGCTTGACCCCGCTCACGTTCACCCTAGCCAGGTCAGGCTGATCGGCGAGGCGCTCGATCACTTCACCGGGTATGCCGAGGCACATGGGACATCCCCTTACTCGTCGTCGACCCGGGCCGCGGCGGCGGGCGGGCGGCCGGCTTCCGCGCAGACCAGGTCCTTGACGATCCGCACCGCTTCATCGACGGCGGTGGCGACCGGCTCGCTCAGCCCGATCCGGTACTCGGTGCTGGCCGGCTCACAGCAGACGACCAGGATGCGGCGCGCGGTGCCGCCCAGCATGCCCAGCATGCCCAGCACCACGTCCGGCTGCATGCCGTGGCTGTCGAACAGGCACGCACCGGCCGGCATCCCGGCCGCCGCCGGGCCTGGCCCGGGCCTGGCGTCCACGTCCAGCACCGTGACCGTGCCGGGCCGCTCCCCGCGCGCGGACGCGTCGATCAGGATGGCGGTCTCATACCCGTTGGCCAGGTCGTAGGCGAGGTGCATTCCGCTGGTCCCGTAGTCGGCGACTCGGACCGTGTCCGGCAGCGCGGCGCCCGCCAGCCGGCGGGCGACCTCGCTGCCGAAACCGTCGTCCCCGAGGAAGATATTGCCCACCCCGGCAATCAGGGTCTTCCCGCTCACCGGGGGTCCAACTCCCCGAGGGCCGCCACAGTGAGCTCCCACAGCACCTGGTACACGGTCGTCTGCGCCTCCTGGATGCGGTGGACGGAGGAGGACGGCACCACGAACAGGTGGTCGATGCTGTCCAGCTCGGCCATCTTGCCCCCCTGGTAGCCAGCCAGCCCGATGGTCAGCATGCCGCGGCGTCCGGCCTCCTCGAAACCGCGCACCAGGTTCTCGGAGTTCCCGCTGGTGGACAGCCCCACCGCGATGTCGCAGCTGGTGCCCATGGCCGCGATCTGCCGGGCGAACAGAACCTGCACCCCGATGTCGTTACACAGTGCGGTGACCACCGATGTGTCGTTGGCCAGCGCGAACGCCGGCAGCGGCCGGGTCCCGGGGCCCGGGTTGAGAAACAGCGTGGCCAGCTGCTGGGCATCGGTGGCGCTTCCGCCGTTGCCGAATGCCAGCAGCCGCCCGCCCGCGGCGAACCGGGCGGCCACCTCGCCCGCCGCCGCGGCCAGCCGCTCCGCGTCCCGCTCGGCGACCAAGCGGCGCAACTCGGTGATCTCGTCCACCTTGGCCACAGTCGAGGCACGGACCTGCGTTAGCACGGCGGGTAGGTCACTGTTGCCCGAGTACAGGAACGGGTACAGCGCCTCCAGTCCGGCGGGTCCCGGCGAGCCGGGCGGCCCGCTCATGCCAGCACCCGCCGGCCAGAGCAAGCCAGGCTGCTCGAAGAAGACGTGAACCAGCTCCCAGAGCACGTGGTAGGCGGTCACGTGCACTTCCTTGACGATGCGCGGATCGCGGGACTGGGCCACCAGCAGGTGGTCGGCCAGCCTGCTGGCCGCGATGTCGCCCCCGTCCCCGCCCACCAGCGCGATCCGCAGCAGGCCCAGGTCCGCGGCGGCGGCCAGGCCGCCGACCACGCTGCGGCAGTTACCGTCGGGCGAGATGCCCAGGGCGATGTCGCCCGGTGCCGCCAGGCAGCGGATCTGGTGGGCGAAGATGACGGCCATGCCGTCCCGCTCGGCGAGCCCGGTCACCGTGGCGACGTCGGCGGTCAGCGCCACGGCGGGCAGCGCGCGCTTCCCGACAATCACGGGATGGACGAATTCCACCGCCACGTGCTGGGCGTCGGTGCTCGCGCCGCCCGTGCCGAACACCATCAGCTTGCCGCCGGCGTGGAAACGGGCAGCCATGGCGTGGCAGGCGGCGGCCACCTCGCCGGCCTGGTCAGCCAGATCACTTACGGGCGCGGCGCGCGAGTCCATCAGCCGGACGGCATCGGGGCCGGCCGGGCTGCCGTCGGGGCCCATCCGGTGCTGCCCGGGTTGAACCGCCATGACAGCACCGTAGGACTGTTCTGGGGGGACGTCCAGGCCCGGAGGACAGTTTTGACCTGGCTGTCCGGGCCGCTGTACCAGCCGAGACGGCCGCGCGCTACCGCAGCGGGATCTCGCCGAAGACTTCCTGGATGCGCCGGAGATCCTTCAGCCGCGGCTCGGTGGTGCCGCCGACCCACCGGCTGACCGTCTTGACCGAGACCCCGAGCAGCCGCGCGGCAGCCTCCTGGGTCAGTCCCTCCTTGCGGATCGCGGTTGACATCCAGTCCGCGAAGTTCCCGGCCGGTCCGCGCGGGGAGCCCGCAGGCGCGGCCGGGCGCCGGGCGATCGCGCGCTCGGCCCGGTCGGCAGCGGCGGCCCCTGGCGCCTGGGCCGCGGAGTCGGAGTGGAGCACGTCCACCTCGACGTGCTCCGGGAAGATCCGGAAGGCCACGTGGATGGACCCGGTCGGCCCGGCCGCGTCCAGCAGGGCCTTGAATACGGTCTCGCCGACCTGCCGGTTCCCATCCTCGGTGAGCGGGGACTCGGCCAGGCAGCGGCGGACGAAGTCACGGATGTCCGGGATCGACGACGGCCGGGCGGGAAAGACCTGGAACAGCACCACGACCGGCGTGACCTCGATCGGGTTCACGGCGGCACCGATCGGCTCCGCAGCACCGGGGACGGGCTCAGCCACCAAGATCGTTCTCCTCAGCTGTCTCCAGCGCTGACCCGCGGCGCCAGGGGCAGGACCCTGCTGTAAGGCTATTCGATAAGGGGCGCCGCTGACGACCGCGCCGGACGGCCGCGCCGGAACGACCGCGCCGGACGGCCGGGCGGGCACCCGGGCCGCTGCCCGGGCCTGGGGCGATTACCCTGGGTACCGGGTCCGTAGCGCAGGCAAAGCGATGGACAAATCTGTCCGGTGCCCGACTGTTCAGTCTTGTGACCCGCATCACGCCGGTCTACGATGGCGGGGTCTGCGCATCACGAAGGCGAGCTGCGCTGTGGCCAACTGCTCAGAGGCCGTCTGCCCGCGAACCGCAAGCGGGGCCGGCCGTCACGGACAGTCCCCGGTCGTCGGCCTGCCCGCCGGCCCAGGCACTCGCGACACTACCCGCCCTGGCCGGGCGGGCCCTGTCGGACGCGGGCCGTCTCCCGGCGCCCGCCGCGCCGATCCAGTAACGAGGCCGATCCAGTAACGGGGAGGTGGCCCCGGCATGGCCACAGCCAGCAGGAACGAGGCCGGCCCGCAGGCGGAAGCCGCGGAGCCCGTCGTGCACATTCTCTGGATGAACGGGGGGCTCGGCTGCGACGGCGACTCGGTCGCGCTGACCGCCGCCACCCAGCCGAGCATTGAGGAGATCGCGCTGGGCGCGCTGCCCGGGCTACCCCAGGTCGCGGTGCACTGGCCACTGATCGACTACGAATGCGGCCCGGAGACCGGGGCGGACAACTTCATCGCGTGGTGGCACAAGGCGGACCGCGGCGAACTCGACCCGTTCGTGCTGGTGGTCGAGGGATCGATCCCGAACGAGGCGATCAAGAAGGAAGGCTACTGGGCCGGGTTCGGCAATAACCCGGCCACCGGGCAGCCGATGACCACCAACGAGTGGCTGGACCGGCTGGCACCGAAGGCGACCGCGATCCTGGCCGTGGGCACCTGCGCCACCTACGGCGGCATCCACGCCATGGCGGGCAACCCGACCGGCGCCATGGGGGTCCCGGACTACCTCGGCTGGGACTGGCGGTCCAAGGCCGGGCTGCCGATCGTCTGCGTGCCAGGCTGCCCGATCCACCCGGACAACCTGTCCGAGACCATCCTCTACCTGCTCTACCAGGTAGCAGGCCAGGCGCCGATGATCCCGCTCGATGAGGCACTGCGGCCGACCTGGCTGTTCGGGGCGACCGTGCACGAGGGCTGCGACCGGGCCGGCTACTACGAGCAGGGCGACTTCGCGGGCGAGTACGGCTCGCCCAAGTGCCTGGTCAAGCTGGGCTGCTGGGGGCCCGTGGTCAAGTGCAACGTGCCCAAGCGCGGCTGGATCAACGGTGTCGGCGGGTGCCCCAACGTGGGCGGCATCTGCATCGCCTGCACCATGCCCGGTTTCCCGGACAAGTTCATGCCGTTCATGGACGAGCCGCCCGGGGCCAGGGTCTCGACCGCCGCCAGCAGCATGTACGGCACGGTCATCCGCACGCTGCGCGGGTTTACCGCGAGGACGGCGGACGAGGAGCCCAAGTGGCGGAAGAAGGGCAGCGAGCTGCTCACGGGCTACCAGCAGCCGTGGTGACCCTGGCCGCCGCCTGCCGCTGGCCTGCCGCTCTGATGAGGGAGAGGGATCAGCGATGACGACGGCCGAGGACACCGGCATTGTCGAGATGGCCTGGGATCCGATCACCAGGATCGTGGGCAGCCTCGGGATCTACACCAAGATCGACTTCAAGCAGAAGCGCGTCGTAGAGTGCCACAGCACCTCGTCGATCTTCCGCGGCTACAGCATCTTCATGAAGGGCAAGGACCCGCGGGACGCCCACTTCATCACCAGCCGGATCTGCGGCATCTGCGGTGACAACCACGCCACCTGCTCGGTGTACAACCAGAACATGGCCTACGGGGTCCGCCCGCCGCACCTCGGCGAGTGGATCATCAACCTTGGCGAGGCCGCGGAGTACATGTTCGACCACAACATCTTCCAGGAGAACCTGGTCGGGGTGGACTTCTGCGAGCGGATGGTGCGCGAGACCAACCCGGGCGTGCTGGAGCAGGCCAACGCCACCGAGGCGCCGCATGCGGCCGACCACGGGTACCGCACGATCGGCGACATCATGCGCTCGCTGAACCCGCTGGAAGGCGAGTTCTACCGCGAGGCGCTCCAGGTGAGCCGGTCCACCCGGGAGATGTTCTGCCTGATGGAGGGCCGCCACGTGCACCCCTCCACGCTCTACCCCGGTGGCGTGGGCACCACGGCCACCGTCCAGCTGTTCACCGACTACCTGACCCGGCTGATGCGCTACATCGAGTTCATGAAGCGCGTCGTGCCGATGCACGATGACCTGTTCGACTTCTTCTACGAGGCGCTGCCGGGGTATGAGGAGGTCGGCCGGCGCCGGGCGGACCTGGTGTGCTGGGGCAGTCTCAACGACCCCGAGCACTGCGACTTCCGGTACGACCACATGACCGACTGGGGCCGCAAGATGTTCGTGTCCCCCGGGGTGATCCGGGACGGGGAACTGCTCACTAACGACCTGGTCGAGATCAACCTGGGCATCCGGATCCTGCTCGGCAGCTCGTATTACGAGGACTGGGAAGACCAGGAGATGTTCGTGACCCGGGACCCGCTGGGCAACCCGGTCGATCGCCGTCACCCCTGGAACCAGCACACGATCCCCCGCCCGGCCAAGCGCGACTTCGACAGCAAGTACAGCTGGGTCATGTCGCCGCGGTGGTTCGACGGCACGAACCACCTGGCCGCCGACACCGGCGGCGGCCCGATTGCCCGGCTGTGGGCCACCGCGCTCGGCGGTCTGGTCGACTTCGGCTACGTGAAGTCCACCGGCCAGAGCGTGCTGATCAACCTGCCGCGCACCGTCAGCCGCCCGGAGGTCACCTTCGAGTGGAAGATCCCGCGCGACAAGTCGGGGGCGCCGCTGTCCAACGCGATCGAGCGCGACCGGGCCCGCACCTACTTCCAGGCCTACGCGGCCGCCGCTGCGCTGTACTTCACCGAGCAGGCGCTGGCCGAGATCCGGGCCGGGCACACGAAGACGTGGGAGCCGTTCAGCGTTCCTGATGAGGCGAACAGCTGCGGCTTCACCGAGGCGGTGCGCGGCGTGCTGTCGCACCACATGGTCGTCCGGGGCGGCAGGATCGCGAACTATCACCCGTACCCGCCGACGCCATGGAACGCGAGCGTCCGGGACAGCTTCGGCACCCCGGGCCCGTATGAGGACGCGGTGCAGAACACGCCCATCTTCGAGGAGAACCCGCCGGAGCGCTTCAAGGGCATCGACATCATGCGCGCGGTGCGCAGCTTCGACCCGTGCCTGCCCTGTGGCGTGCACATGTACATGGGCCACGGCCGGAAACTCGACGTCATGCACTCGCCGCTGGCGGCGGTCACCCTGGCGACGTGATGACCGGAGTGGATGAGGCCGGGGAGCAGATCGAGGCCCTGCTGGCGGGGCTGCGGTCGGGCGGCGGCCCGGCCGCGGCGACCGCCGAGGAACTCGTCGGGCTGCTGGTCAGCCTGTACGGGGACGGCCTGTCCCGGGTGGTGGCCGTGCTGCAGGGCGCGGGGCCGGCCGGCACCGCGATCCTCGGCACGCTGGCTGACGACCCGCTGGTGGGCAGCCTGCTGCTGCTACACGACCTGCACCCGCTCGACGTGGACGCCCGGATCCAGCAGGCCCTGGACCGGGTCCGGCCCTACCTCGGCTCCCATGCCGGCGGGGTGGAGTACCTCGGCGTGACCGATGGGGTGGCCCGGCTCCGGCTGGAAGGCAGCTGCCACGGCTGCCCGTCCTCGACCGTCACCGTGCAGCTGGCCATCGAGGGCGCGGTCGCCGAGGCGGCCCCCGAGATCAGCGGGGTGGTGGTGGAGGGCATGACCAAGCCGCCGGAGGCCCCGCTGCTGCAGATCGGCAGCCGTCCCGGCGACCCGGCCGCTGGCGCCGCGGCGGGCAGCCAGGGCGACTGGGTCACCCTGCCGGGCATCGGGCCGCCCAGCTCACGGCCGGTCACCGCGGACGCGGCCGGCCTGCCGGTGCTGCTGTGCGCGGTGCGCGGGACGCTGTACGCCTACCGTGACACCTGCCCGGCCTGCGGGTCCGCGCTGGGCGATGGCGGGCTCGAGCGGGAGCTGCTCACCTGCCGGTGCGGCGCCCGGTACGACGTGTCCCGGGCGGGCCGCGGACTGGACGGCCAGGACCGCCACCTGGATCCGCTGCCGCTGCTGGCCGACAGTCACGGCGTGCGGGTGGCGGTGCCGGCCGCGGTGCGGCCGTGACCGGCACCGGCCCGGCTGGCCTGCGCCGGTTCGTCCGGCCGCAGGCCGCGCCGCCTGGGACGGCTTCCCCCGGCCAGATCCCGGCCGCCGCAGCCCGGCCGGCGGACCCGGGCGGCCTGACCGGGACGCCCGTGGCCCGCGACCGCCCCGGGGAAGCCTGCGAGATGTGCGGCACCGGCATCCTGGACACCCACGGCCACGTGGTCGACCTGCAGCGCTCGTCGCTGCTGTGCACCTGCCGCCCGTGCTACCTGCTGTTCACCCACTCCCAGGCCGGGGGCGGGCGGTGGCGGGCCGTCCCCGACCGGTACCTGAGTGACCCGGGCCGGCCGCTGTCGGCCGCCGAGTGGGACGAGCTCGAGATCCCGGTCGGGCTGGCCTTCTTCCTGCGCAATTCGGCGGACGGCCAGGTAGCCGGGTTCTACCCGAGCCCGGCCGGGGTCACCGAGTGCCAGCTCGACCTCGGCCGCTGGCAGCGGATCGCCGCCGAGCACCCGCTGCTGCGGGAGGCGGAGGCGGACGTGGAAGTGGTGCTGATCCACCGGGACCGCAGCCAGGTGGAGCACTTCGTAGTCCCGGTGGACGTGTGCTACGAGCTGGCTGGGCGGCTGCGCCTGCTGTGGCACGGCTTCGACGGCGGCGGCGAAGCCCGGGACGCCATCGCGGAGTTCCTGCGCCTGGTCACCTCCCGGGCCCGCGCGCTCGCGGCCGAACCGGGGTCCTGACGTGGCCGAGCTGGTGTTCGACTGCATCGGCGCCCAGGCCGACCGGTACGCCGTGGTGCCTACGTTCAACCTGCGGCTGCGGATCAGCGAGACGAGCTGCGCGCGGGTGTCGGCCATCGCGCTCCGCTGCCAGTTGCGGATCGAGCCGGCCAGGCGGCGCTACTCCGCCGCCGAGGCACAGCGGCTGCATGACCTGTTCGGTGACACCGAGCGGTGGGCCGACACGCTGAAGCCACTGCAGTTCACCATGGTGTCGGTGATGATCCCGGGGTTCACCGGGAGCACCGAGCTGGACGTGCCCATCACCGCCACCTACGACCTGGAAGTCGCGGCCGCCCGGTACTTCGCCGGCCTGGACGACGGCACGATTCCGCTGCTGCTGCTGTTCAGCGGGACCGTGTTCGGGATCGCGGACGGCCGTATGCAGGTGCAGCAGGTGCCGTGGAGCAAGGAAGCGCCGTTCCGGCTCCCGGTCAGCGTCTGGCGGGAGGCGATCGACGCCCACTTCCCTAACAGCGCCTGGATCAGGATGAGCCGGCCGACCCTGGATGAGCTGCAGCGCTTCAAGACCAAGCATGCCCTGCCCACCTGGGAAGCAGCGCTCTCGGCGCTGCTAGCCCGGGGGGACGACCCCCTGAGCCCCCCGCCAATCGCCGGCTCGCTAGCCCCGGAGACCGGGCCCACGGAGCGGTCATGACACTCGATCCGGCCCATCTCGAGCACGCCCGCAAGGTTGCGAACGCCGTGTTGTACGAGGGTTACCTGCTCTACCCCTACCGGCGCTCGGCGCAGAAGAACCAGGCCAGGTTCCAGTTCGGGGTGCTGATGCCGCCCGCCTACCTGGCCGCTGACGACTCGGAGCGGTCCGCGTGCCAGACGGAGTGCCTGGCCGAGTGCGCCGACGATGCCCGGGTCGAGATCTGCGTCCGCTACCTCCAGCTCCGGCGCCGGGCGGTGCAGGCCGCCACGCCGGAGGGCGGGCTGGTGGACACGGACCGGCTGCGCCTTGACGGCGCCGAGTACACCCCGTGGGATGAGGCGGCCGAATGCGAGCAGTGGTTCACCCTCCCGGTGGCGGACCTGCTCGGGGCGCGCACCCAGCGGTCCTTCGGGTCACCTTGCGGTGCTGAGGTCCAGAAGCTGGCCGATCCGCAGGGCGGCGTGGCCGGCGCTGATCTGGCGCTGGTCACAGCTGAACGGGGTGCTGGACGCCCGGGCCGAACGGGTCGCGGGCCCCTACCGCGCGCTGCGGCTCCGGGTCCGGGTGGAGAACCGCACCCAGCCGCCGGCCGCCCCCCGCGACCGGCCGCATGCCCTCCCGCACGCCCTGATCTCCGCGCACATCCTGATCGGGATCGACAGCGGGACGTTCCTGTCGATGACCGACCCCCCGGAGTGGGCGGCCTCGGAGGTAGCCGCCTGCACCCAGGACGGCACCTGGCCCGTGCTCACCGGGCCGCCAGGCTGCCGGAGCCTGATGCTCTCCGCGCCGGTCATCCTGCCTGACCACCCGGAGATCGCGCCGGAGAGCGCCGGTGACCTGTTCGATGCCACCGAGATCGACGAGATCCTGACCCTGCGCACGATGGCGCTGACCGAGGACGAGAAAGCCCAGGCCCGGGCGACCGACCCGCGGGCCGCCGCCCTGCTCGACCGGGTTAACCGCCTGCCGCCGGAGATGCTCGAGCGGATGCACGGCGCCATCAGGTACCTGTCCGGGGTAACGGGGCTGGCCGCTCCCGTGCCGGGCGCCCCGCCGGTGCCGGCCGGTCCCCCGGTGCTGCACCCCCCGGTGCCGGCCGGCCCGCCGGAGGAGAACGCCGGAGCCGCCACCCAGCGGGTGCCCTGGTGGGATCCGGGTGCCGATACCAGCGTCTCGCCAGAAACGGATCACGTGGTCATCGCCGGGGTCAGGGTGGCCAGGGGCAGCCGGGTCAGGATGCGGCCCGGGGCCCGCCGTGCCGACGCCCAGGACCTCTTCCTGGCCGGGCGCGAGGCCCTGGTGGAAGCGGTGCTGCACGACGTGGACGGCCAGGTGCACGTGGCCGTCAGCCCGGTCCTGGATCCCCTGGCCGAGCTGCAGCGCGGCCACGGCCGGTTCCTGTACTTCGCGCCCGACGAGATCGAGCCGCTCGCCGCCGACCCGCCCGGCAACGGCCCGGCCGTCAGCGCAGGCGATCAGTCACCCCATCACGAGGAGGAACCAACATGATCAGCAAACTGATCAAGGCCACGGTGCTCGCCGTGCTGCTGGCCGCGGTCGTGCAGTCCCTGCCGGACGTGCAGCGCTACCTGGAACTGCGCGAGATGTGACGACGGGCCGCGAACACGGTCCGTGCGGAGGTGAGGCGAGCAATGGAGACGATCATCGGTTTCGTGGCCGGCTACCTGGTCGGCACGAGCGAGGGCAAGGCCGGCCTGAAACGGCTGCAGGACTCCTGGCACGCGATCAGCACCTCGCCACAGGTCCGCAAGATGGCGGCGGACGCGCTGTCCGTGGCGGCACCGGTGGCGAAGCAGGTCACCCGCCGCGGCCTGGGCGCCTTCGGTACCGGCCTCGCTGGCCGGGTTCCTGCGAAACCGCGGGCTTAGCGGCCGACGACAGGACCACCGTGGCCCAGCCGTAGGCTGGGCCGGTGACCGAGGGGGCAACGTCACGGACCGCGCTGGTCCGCCGGGCGCGCCGGATCAACCGCGAGCTGGCCCGGCTGTATCCGGACGCGCACCTCGAGCTGAACTTCACCACCCCGCTCGAACTGCTGGTGGCGGTGATCCTGGCGGCCCAGAACACCGACCGGCGGGTCAACGAGGTGACCCCGGCCCTGTTCACCAGGTACCGCACCGCGTGCGACTACGCCGGCGCGGACCGGGCGGAATTGGAGGCCATGATCCAGCCGACGGGTTTCTTCCGGGCCAAGGCCAGCACCCTCATCGCGCTCAGCCAGGCCTTGTGTGACCGGTTCGGCGGCGAGGTTCCCGGCACGATGGCAGACCTGGTGAGCCTGCCCGGTATCGGCCGCAAGACCGCGAACGTGGTGCTGGGCGATGCCTTCGGCCAGCCCGGCGTGGCCGTGGACACCCACGTCGCCCGGCTGGCCCGGCGGTTGCGCTGGACCACCCGGACCGACCCGGAAAAGATCGAGCGGGACGTGGCGGCCCTGCTGCCGCGCCCGGAGTGGACGGCCGCCTCCCACCGGGTCACCTGGCATGGCCGCCGGGTGTGCCATGCCCGGCGGCCCGCGTGCGGCGCGTGCGGCATCGCCCGGCTGTGCCCGTCATTCGGCGAGGGGCCGACGGATGAGGAGACCGCCCGCAGGCTGGTGAAGCCCGGGCCGTTTTCCTGACCTGCGGTCAGGCGCTATCTGGACGATCTATTCCGCATATCTGGTAACCTGGTGCCGTGTCCCCGGGAGCCACGCCCGCTCGCGCAGGCAGCGATCCGGGTGACGAGTGCACCACCGCGCCCCGGCCCGCCTTGCGGGCCGATGCCGAGCGCAACCGCCAGCGCCTGATCGCGGCGGCCCGGGAGGTGTTCGCCGAGCGCGGCCTCGACGTGCCGATCGAGGACATCGCCCGGCATGCCGGGGTGGGGGTGGCCACTCTCTACCGGCGGTTCCCCACCCGCGCCGATCTCATCGCGGGCGCGTTCGAGTCCAAGATGGCCGCCTATGCCGACGCGGTCGCCCAGGCCCTGGCTGACCCGGATCCGTGGGCGGGCTTCTGCGGTTACATCGGGCGGGTGTGCGCAATGCAGGCCGAGGACCGGGGATTCGGTCATGTGCTCACCATGACCTTCCCGGCCGCCCGGCAGTTCGAGGCCGAGCGGGACCGGGCCTACCGGGGCTTCCTCGACCTGGTCTCCCGCGCCCAGGCGGCGGGCAGGCTGCGCGGCGACTTCGTGGCCGAGGACCTGCCGATGCTGCTGATGGCCAACGCCGGCGTGGTGGCCGGCACGGCCGGTGCCGCACCCGGTACCTGGCGGCGCTTCGCCACCTACATGATCCAGGCCTTCAGCGCCCGCAACACCGGGGAACTGCCCCCGCCGCCTACCCCCACCGCGATGTACCGGGCCCTGCTGCGCCTGCAGGAGGCTGGCTCCCGGGACCAGCGCCGGTTTCCTGGCGGATCGCCGGAGCTACCTCGCGCGCGAACAGCTCGACAGACTGCCTGACCAGGTCGGGCGGCAGGCCGCCCAGGTCAGCCTGGCCGAGGAAACGGTCAGTGCCGAGCAGGGTGCGTTCGGCCATGATCTTGTCAATGACTTCCCCCGGGTTGCCGATCATGAGTGCGCCGGCCGGGCTGGCCACCTGCGCGAAGTCGTCCGGGCTGACCACCCAGCCCCGGCCGCCGGGAGTCTTCGGCCGCAGGTACTGCCGGTAGTAGGGGCAGAAGGCCTCGCGGCTGCCCTGTGTGGTCTTCCCGACGAAGAAGTGGCTGGTCAGGCCGAGCCGGAGCCGGCCCGCCGGGTGCCCGGCCGCTTCGCCGGCCTGGGGTAGATGTCCACCGTCCGCCGGGCACTGGCGAAGGTCCCGCCGATCAGGCCTGCCACCATCGGCAGGCCGAGGCGGCCCGCCCGGACCGCGCTACCCGGGCTGCCCCCGACCCCCAGCCATACCGGCAGCCGCGGCTGCACCGGCCGGGACGCGATCTCCGCGTCCGCCAGCGGCGGCCGGAACCGGCCCGACCAGGTCACCCGGTCGCTGGCCCGCAGCGCCAGCAGCAGGTCCAGCTTCTCCGCGAAGATCTCGTCGCAGCGGCTGAGATCCACGCCGAACAACCCGAACGGCTCGGCGAACGCGCTGCGCCCGGCGATGATCTCGGCCCGGCCGCCGCTGACCAGGTCCAGCGAGGCGAAGTCCTGGTGCACCCGCACCGGATCCGCCGTGCTCAGCACGGTCACCGCGCTGGCCAGCCGGATCTTCACGGTGGCCTGCGCGACCGCCCAGGTGACGGCCGGCGAGGACACGGCGAAGTCCAGGCTGTAGTGCTCCCGTAGGAGATGATCTCCGGCCGGCGCCGGGCCGGACGGCCAGGATCAGCGGCTTGCCGGTCAGCCAACCGCGTGTGGCTCCACTCGGCGCGGGCAGGGGCCACGGTGAGCCACTACGGGAGGCTACGCGCGCAGCGAAGGGGAGAGCATCGTGGCGACCGCGACCATCAACCCCGCGACCGGGGACACAGTGAAGACCTACGGCGAGATGAGCGAGGCCGACGTCGAGCGCTGCCTGGAGGCGGCCGCGGCGGCGCACGCCAGCTACCGCCTGACTGGCTTCGAAGCCCGGGCCGGATGGATGCGCCGGGCGGCCGCCATCCTGGACGAGGAACAGGGCCAGATCGCGGCGATGATGACGACGGAGATGGGCAAGACCCTGGCCGCCGCCCGGCAGGAGGTAGCCAAGTGCGCCGCGGCCTGCCGGTACTACGCTGACCACGCCGCCGGGTTCCTGGCTGACGAGCCGGCCGACGCGAACGCCGTGGGGGCCGAGCGCGCCTACGTCACCTATCAGCCACTCGGGCCGGTGCTGGCCATCATGCCCTGGAACTTCCCGCTCTGGCAGGCCATGCGGTTCGCCGCGCCCAACCTGATGGCCGGCAACGCAGGGTTGCTCAAGCACGCCTCGAACGTGCCGCAGACCGCGCTGTTCATGCAGGACCTGTTCGCCCGGGCCGGCTTCCCGGCCGGGATCTTCCAGACCCTGCTCATCGGATCCGCGCGGGTCGAGCCGATCCTGCGCGACCGCCGGGTGGTGGCCGCCACGCTGACCGGGTCGGGCGCGGCCGGGCAGTCGGTGGCGGCCATCGCGGGCAGCGAGATCAAGAAGGTCGTGCTCGAACTGGGCGGCAGTGACCCGTTCGTCGTGATGCCCTCGGCCGACCTGCCGGCCGCGGCCCGGGTAGCCGCCGTGGCACGCTGCCTCAACAACGGCCAGTCCTGCATCGCGGCCAAGCGCTTCATCGTGCACGACGCCGTCTATGACGAGTTCGAGCGGTTGTTCGTCGCGGAGATGTCCGGCAAGGAGGTCGGGGACCCGATGCTGGAGGGCACCGACGTGGGCCCGCTCGCGTCCGGGCAGCAGCGCGACGACGTCGAGAAGCTCGTCGCCGACGCGGTCGCCAAGGGCGCGAAGGTGCTGTGCGGGGGGGCCGCGCCCGACCGCCCTGGCTTCTACTACCCGCCGACCGTACTGGCCAGCATCACGCCTGAGATGCGCGTGCACCGCGAGGAGGTCTTCGGCCCGGTGGCGACCCTCTACCGGGTCGCGGGCATCGACGCGGCGATCGAGCTGGCCAACAGCACCGACTTCGGGCTGGGCGCGAACGCGTGGACCAGCGATGAGGCGGAGCGGGGCCGGTTCATCCGGGATCTCGCCGCCGGGATGGTGTTCATCAACGGCAACGTGACCTCCTACCCCGAGCTCCCGTTTGGCGGCGTCAAGACCTCCGGTCATGGCCGGGAGCTGTCCAGCCATGGCATCCGCGAGTTCTGCAACATCAAGACCGTGTGGCTGGGCGGGCCCGGGACATGACGACCACGCTGAAGAGCGCTGCTACGCGTCCCGTGGCGGGGAGCGGAGCGCGAAGGCGTGCTCGATGTCCTCGCGTTGCACGGCGGGCCCCGGGAGGTCGAGGGGGCCGTTCCAGGCCAGCCCGTTGAGGAAGATCGTGAGCTGGCGCGCGGCGATGGCGGGCCAGCCCGGGCCGTGCGGCAGCGGCTGGGTGACAAGCGCGCTGAAGATGATGATGTCGGTGGCGTTGACCGGGGCCCGGATGCTGTGGTCGGCGTGGCCGCGGTCGATGAAGCGGTCCAGGCGGCGGTTGATCGCCTGGCGCGCCGCGGCGGCTTCGCCGCTCATCAGCGGCGGTGCCCCATGCAGCGGCAGGACCAGCTGGCCGGCGAGGCCGAGAGTCCGGGATAGGTACTGCGCGACCGCGTCGAGGCCGGGGAGATCCGTGCTCTCGATCTCGTCCAGGATCTGGTTGAGCAGGCTGTAGGCGCGGTATTCGAGGGCCTGCAGCAGGGCCTGCCGGTCGGCGTAGCGGCGGTAGAGCGTGCCGACACCCACCCCGGCCTCGGCGGCGATGGTGGCCAGCGGGACGGTGCGGCCCTCCCGCAGCATCGCGGCGGCGGCCGCGGCCAGGACCCGCTCGCGGTTGACCTCGGCGTCGCGCCGGGGACGGCGGTGCAGCCGGGGGCTGGCCGGCCGCCCTGGCCCTGGAACGCCGGGCGCGCCGCCGGCTTCCCCGTCCCCGCCCATCACCGGGCCGTGCCTAGCAGCGTCCCGTCGCGATCCCGGAGGAACCGGGAGGCGGCGATGACGCCGCCGGGGTCGAGGGCGGCCCGGATGGCCGCCAGCCGCTCCCGGTCCGCGGGCGCGAGGGAATCCGCGTCGCCGGGGCGGCCCTCGGCGAACGAGACGGCGCCGCGGCCGGCGTTGGCCGGCGCCCAGGCGCGCCGGACGCGCCCCAGCGCCTGCTCGGCCGCCTCGCGTGTGCCGGGGGTGGCGGCCAGCCCGACCGCGTGCAGCAGGAACGGGCCGGGCACGGCGGTCACCGCCCCGTCGGCCGGCGGCGCGGTGCGGCCGGGGCCGGCGGTATCGCGCAGCTCGATCAGTGCCAGCGGCGAGCCGGGGTCGGCGGCCAGGCCCAGGATGCCGGCGGCGATGGCGGGGGTGCCCGGTCCCAGCCAGCGGCCCTCGCCGAGAGCGGGGACCGCGAAGGGCGGGTCGAGGTGGATCCCGGCCAGGCGTTCAGCGTCGGCCGCGCCCCAGGTGTCGGCGGCCGGGGCCGGGACCGCGGCAAGCGCCTCCCGCAGCGCGGTCGCCTGCCCCGGGCCGTGCGGTGAGGCGAGGGCCAGGTGCACGACCGGCGCGCCGCGCAGCGCCTCAGGGAACGGCGGGGCAGGCGGGGCGTGCAGTACCGAGATGCTCGTCGCCAGAGCCGGGCCGATCCGCGGGAGGGCCGCGGCCCAGGCGGAGACGACGGCCTCCAGATGCGCGACCGGCCACAGGAGGTACCCCGCCCACAGGTCGTCCACGGCGGCCAGGCCGAACTCGAGCCGGGCGGCGATACCGGCCCCGCCACCGCCGCGGAACGCCCACAGCGCATCCCGGTCCGCCGGGTCGGCGGCGTCGGTGGCGGCCCGCCGGATGGTGCCGCGGCCATCGACGTAGTTGACCGCGCGGAGGGCGGCGCTGGCCATGCCCGCGGCGCGCACGAGCCAGCCGACCCAGCCACCGAAGGTGTAGCCGCTGATGCAGACATCCGGCGCCGAGCCGGCCAGGCCCAGCAGGCCGTGCGGCTGCGCGGCGGCGTTGACCACCGCCCACGTCGCGCCGGCCCCGGCCCGGGCGGTCCGCGCGGCCGGGTCGATGCTGACCCCGGCCAGCCCGGAGGTGTCGAGGATGATCGTGTCGTCGCCCACCTCCCCCGCCGCCCCGTGCCCGGTCGCCTGGGGCAGCACCCGCAGCCCGCTGCCCGCCGCGTAACGGACCACCTCGGCGATGCCCGCGATGGACCGGGGCACTGCGGCCAGCGCGGGATGCTGGGATCCGCTGGAGTTATGCGGGCTGGTGACCCGCGTGTACCCGGCGGAGCCCGGCCAGGCGTACTCCACCTCCGGGGTCGGCACCGGGTCGTTCAGCGGGCCGCGCGTCAACATCATTCCCCTAACGGACGAATGATTCCGCTTTAGCCTATATGAACCCGCCGAGAAGGCCGGAAGGGGGGGCTGATTCGGAGGAAAAAGTCCGGATCATTGGTAGAGCCGAAGCCGGGCGAGGATCTCGTCCAGGTGGGTCAGGTCGCCGGGTGGCAGGGTGGTGAGGGCGGCCGGGGGCTCGGCCAGGATCCGCTCGGCCAGCGCGGCCGCTTCCCGCCCGGCCGCGGTGAGGGTCACGAGCTTGCGCCGGTGATCGTCTGGGTGGGCGGTCCGCTCGACCAGCCCGCGGCTTTCCAGCCTGTCCACGATGACGGTGGCGTACGGGGCGTCGCTCCCGTTGGCCTCGGCGATGTCGCGGAGGGTCACGGGCCCGCGGGTGAGCATGCGGAGTACTTTGACCCGGCCCAGCCCGCGGCCCAGGCCGAGCGCCTCCCGCAGTTGCTCGCGGCGGTCCTGGGCGGCGACGAATGCCTGCATGGCGGACCAGACGCGGACGGCGAGCTCAGTGGACGGCGGGGACGCCTCGGTCATCGGGAACCTCCTCTGATCGGTGGGCCAGCCGTTCGCCGTTGCGCCTGGCGGTACCGAGCGCCCACTCTCCCGTGGAGAGCAGGGCCAGCAGAAGCACCGCCACGCCGCAGCCGGCCAGGACCGCCCAGGCGGCGTGGCTGGCGGTGGTGAACCTGGCACCGGTGCCGGCCGCGACGAGCGAGCCGGTGACGGCCACCCCGAGAGCCGCCCCCAGCTGGCGGCGTGCAGGCTCCGCTGGATCGACGGCAGGGCCACGTTCACGATCGTGACGTTGACGCGGAGATGAGCAGGCTCAGGCAGCAGATGGCCAGCACCAGCTGCCGCCGGTGTGGGCCGAGGTCGCTCATGCCCGCCTCCTTAGTTGTGTTCTATTTATCATTATGTTGACACAACTATTGTGTTAACACAACTATCTCGGCGATGGCTGCCCGCCGCACCGGACCCGCTGTCGATCAGCGGGCCTCCTGTTCGTCGTACCAGGTGTAGAGCACATTCCCCCGACCGGCGGAGCCGCCGGGGTGGCCAACGGACATAGGAGGACGGCAATGAAGCCTGCGGACATCTGGACGAACATCCATTCCGAGCGGGCGCAGATGGCGGACACCTGGGCCGGCCTGTCGCCCCAGCAGTGGGCCGCCCAGTCCTGGTGCCAGGGCTGGTCGGTACAGGACACCGCGGGCCACGTCGTGGCCGCCGCCGAGCAGACTCCGGCGAACTTCTACAAGGAGCTGGCCTCGGCCGGGTTCCGGTTCAACGTCTTCACCGACCGGGGAGCCCGGCGGGTGGGTTCCGCCGGCCCGGATGACCTGGTCCGCCGACTGCGGGCACGGACGTCCACCACTAATCACCCGCCCGCTCCGGTGCTGGCCATGCTGGGTGAGATCGTCGTGCACGGCCAGGACATCCGCCGGCCGCTGGGCCTCAAGCACCGGCCGCCGGAGGATGCCCTGGTGGCCGTGGCCGACGGCTGGAAGAACTCCAACCTGCTGATCGGCACGAAGCGGCGGATCACCGGCCTGCGGCTGCGGGCCACTGACACCGAGTGGGCGCACGGCGATGGCCCGGACGTGTCCGGCCCGCTGCTCTCGCTGATCCTGGCCATGACAGGACGCAAGGCCGTTCATCCCGACCTGGCCGGCGAGGGTGTCGCCGAGCTCGCCCGCCGGCCCTGAGCCAGCCCGGCGGGCTGGAGCCGTAGGCTGCCTTCGTGATCGATCAGCGGCTTGCGGAACTGGGCATCGAGCTGCCCCCGGTGTTCCCGCCTGCGGGTAACTACCTCGGATGCGTGGTTGACGGCGACCTGGTGTACGCCGGGGGGCACGGGCCCATCAACGGCGAGACCATCATCCGCGGGAAGGTGGGCGGGGACCTCTCGCAGGAGGAGGGACGGCACGCGGCCCGGCTGACGGCCCTGTCAATCCTCGCCACCCTGCGCGCCGAGCTCGGCGATCTCGACCGCATCGCCCGGATCGTGAAGGTGTTCGGGATGGTCAACGTCGCCCCGGGTTTCAACCAGACCCCCGCGGTCATCGACGGATGCTCCGACCTGCTCGTCGATGTCTTCGGTGCGGCAGGGCGGCACACCCGCAGCGCCGTCGGTCTGGCGGAGCTGCCCTTCGACATCGCCGTGGAGATCGAGCTCATCGCGCGGCTCCGGTCAGGCTGACGGCGGAGCGGGGATCCCCAGCTGCCGGGCCAGCGTGGCGTGGTCCCAGTGGATCCGCTGCGAGCGGATCTGCCTGCGCTGGAATCCGACGATCGCGACCGTCAGCACCTCGGCCCGCCGGTGGGTGGGGGCAACCCCGGGCAGCAGCCACGGCAGCTCCCGGTCGTGCGTGAACGACACCGCCGATTCGTCGACCAGGTGGAACCGGTCCACGGTCCGGGACAGCCTGGTGACGGCCAGGTCACCGGGCACATGGGGCAGGAAATCCTCGGCGTAGAACCGTTCCAGCGCCGGGCGCCCGGCAGCGCCGGTCATCGCGGGGAAATGCCAGACCGACGGCTCGGCCGCCAGGTGCGCGAGCGCCCCGGCTAGGTCACGGCGGGCGACTGACGCTTCCCGGTGCTCATCCCACAGCCGCTCCAGCTCTCGCATGAACTGCGCGATAGCCGTGGTCACCTGCACAAAATACCCACTCCGCGCCGGTTACCTCACGCTCCTCACGCGTGGCTGGCTCACGGCGGGGCTGGTTCGCGACTGCGCGCGGCCGGCGGCCGGCCAGGCCCGCATGCTGATCAGCGCGGCCGGCAACACGATCAGCTCGAACCAGCTCCACAACGTGTTGCCCGGGAAGCCGGTCCACCGGATCGGGAACAGGTAGCCCGCCAGCACCAACGCGGCGAAGGCACGATGACGATCCCGTGTCGGCCGGCCAGATGCACGTGCAGCAGTGCGGGGACTGCGGCGCGTACGCCCATCCGCTGCGCTACTACTGCTCACGGTGCTTCTCGCCGCGGTACCGGATGTCGGCGGTGAGCGGGTGCATGTGGTACCGGAGCCGCGCACGGACGGCTTCGCGTTCCTGACCGTGGTGTTCGACGACGCGCCGCCCGCCGGATTAGGCCCCGGCCACGCCGGGCGGGTCACCGCCGCCGAGGCGCTGGCCATGGGGCTGACCAGCCACCTCGTCCCGGCGGACGAGGTGATGGCGGCCGAGCCGTCTACCGGGAGTGGGCTAGATCACTCTCCGCTTCCTCTAGCAAGCGTAAATGCTTGATATCCTGAGCATGACGGATTCCGGAGATGATGAGGTGTGAGAGATGACTAGCATGCCCACCTATTACAGCGCGGTGGCGAGCCGGGCCAGCGAGGCCGCGGAGAAGGCCGCCGATTCCTGGACCCAGGGTATGCGCAAGCTAACGGGCTTGGTTCCTGCGTTGCCGCAGGTCGATCTCGTCCCGGCCGTGGAGCGCTACTTCGATCTGGTGCAGCGGGCCGTGGACATGAACCGCGATATCACCGTCCGGTGGGCGCAAGCGGCGGGCACGCTGACCGGCGTGGCCCGGGAGCAGGCGGAGTCGGCCGGCCAGGTCGTGCGCGAGCGGGCCGAGTCGGCGGGGGACTTTGTGCACGAGCAGGCCGAGTCGTTCGAGCAGGCCGCCGCCCGGCAGGCGGAGAAGGCGGAAGAGGCCGAAAAGGAGCTGGCCCGTGAGGCCCGCAGGCTGGAGCGCGAGCAGGCCAGGCAGGCTCACCAGCAGGCCCGCCAAGCCTACGAGGGCCTGACCAAGGCCCAGCTGAGCAACCTGCTGGCCAAGCGGAGTCTGCCCAAGACGGGCACTGTCAACGAACTCATCGAGCGCCTGGTCGAGGCGGACGGCAGGTAGGCACAAGCGGTTCCTCGCGGGCCGGGCCGCCGGTCAGCGGCTGGCCAGATCGGCCAGGCGCCTCGGCACGGCCCGGGGCCAGGGCGTGCGGCTGGTGTGCGCTGCCCGCCAGGGCCGTCCGCGGCCGGCGGAGTGCTGGCTACTTGTTCTGCTACCTGTCCTATTTTCGCCAGCCGGGCCAGGGGTGACCGCGACAGTACCTGTGCGATGTCGTGGCCGTCACAGGCGGAGGTGACCGTACCGGGAATGGTGCCGCAAGCACGGACTGCTGTGAAGCCATCGCCCGGCCGGCCGGAACAGCGGTTGGGTTAGTAAGTATCGGCGGCCGGGTCAATGGCGCCAGTCGGTGCCGCCGCTGACGGCGGCAGCGGGCGGTTGGCCGCCGACCGTGAGAGCGCCGGTCCCCGGGGCCAGCATGACCTCCCGCCGGCGCGGCAGGGGCATATCCTAGGCGCATGGGCCGGATGATATTGACATTCCTCGGCGCGATCCTCGCCATCTGGTTCGCCTTCATGGCCATTGGCTGGATCTTCGCAATGCTCAAGACGTTCTTCATCATCGGGTTGATCGCTGTCGCCGTCTTCATCGTCGTGACACTTCTGTCCAAGCGCCGCCGCCTGAGCTAGGCCCAGTCACGGCGCTGGTGACGCGCGCCTCCGAGCGCACCTGGTCCCAGACGGCCGGCCCCGGCGGGGAGGAACGACACTCGTGACCGGCCTGACGCAAGTCGATATCACGCGGATGCGCGACCAGCTCTTCTTCGAGGGCCCGGAACGCAACCGCCGGTTGAGCCGTTTTGGCTCCTGCTGCCACTCTCGGCGGTGATTGCGTCCGCCGGGGTGGTAAGCGACTCGACGGCCACCGTGATCGGGGCCATGATCGTCGCTCCGCTCATGACCCCGATCCTGGGAATCGTCCTGGCGGTGGTGCTGACCGACGGGACCAACCTGCGCCGGTGCCTGCTGCTGGTCGTGGCCGGCGCAGCCGCGGTAGTGGGGCTGGGCTGACTGCTGGGCCTGTTCGTCCCTTACCCGGTCGTAGCGGCCACCAACAGCCAGGTGGCCTCCAGGGTCACTCTCCAGCTCGTGGACCTGGTGGCGGCGCTGGCCACCGGGGCGGTCGGCTCGGTTGCCCTGGTCCGGTCCGATATCTCCGACACCCTGCCCGGCGTGGCTATCGCTATCTCTCTGGTGCCGCCGCTCGCTGTTGTGGGCCTCACTCTGGAGTCCGGCGCTCCCCGCCAGGCCCTGGCCGCGTTGCTGCTGTTCACGACAAATGTCGCGGCCATCCTGGCCAGCGGCGTCGCGGTAATGACGCTTTACCGGGTCCGCCGGGTCTCTTTCCAGGCGCCGGCCTCTTCTCAGGTTTCTCCGGCCCTGCGCTATCGCGGCGCCGTCGCCGTCATTGCCGGGCTCCTGCTGGCAGTGATCGTCCCGTTGTCGATCAGCTCAAATCGGATCGCCAAGACCGCCGTCCGGCAAAGCGACGTCCAGGCGGTGGCCGAGCGATGGGCCAGCGCCGCAGGCTGGTCCGTGGTCGGGGTCACTGCCACCGGCGCCCAGGTGCTGATCGAGGCGACCGGGCCGGCCCTGCTCCCGGCCTCGCCGGGCTTCGCCGAGACCTCAACGCCGCGGGCCTGAACGGCCTCGACGTGCGGGTCAGCCTCGTCACAGCCAGGTACCAGCCACTGCCCGGTTAGGTGGCAGGATCCGCGACCGGTCAGGGGGCATGCTGGCGGCTGGCGGCTGGCGCCGCCCGGCGGGTCGCGATGAAGTACTTCACGCCGGGGACGGCGGCTAACACGCAGGTGAACGCCAATCCGAGTGGCACGCCCGGGATGAGCTGGTGGACGAAGACTCCTGCGGTCCCCCCGATGAACAGCGACGGGAAAATTGGCCCGCCGATGAATCCGCTCCCCTGGCTCACCGCGAAGGTGAAGATCTTCGCGGTCACCATGACAGCCAGCAGCCCGGCGCCGAGCGTGCTCGCGTCGTGAAGCACCGTCGTGAGCTGCGCGCTGCCGGTGAAGAGCGTCAACGGTAGCGCCACCAGTGCGGCCTGGAGCCTTTTGTCAGCGCACCCTTCGAGGCATCAGGGCACCGATGAGCCAGAAGATCGGGAGGAACAGGCCCACGATGAACATGACCCAGTGGCCCTTGCGTATCGAGATGATGCCGAGAGTGACGAGCAGGATGAAGTAGATGATGCCGCTGATGCTGATCCACACCATGATGACCTCCCACCTGCGAGCCTGATGCGGGCGCCCCGGGTGTTCCCCGTGCCGCTGCATGCCGGCCCGCGTTCGGGCATGGCACCGAATTCTCGCCCTTTGCGCAGCGTAGCCGCCCGTTGCGACGACCAACTCACCCATCAGGGGTGATACAGGCTGAGGCTCAGCGGCGGGTCTTGTGCCCGTGCTGGCGGGCGAGATCATCCAGCACGCCCGTGGCCTTGCCCTTGTCCCCGCGGAGTGCGTCCAGCTCAGCCGGTGCCAGCTGGGTGACGACGCTCCAGGGGTTCCGTTCCCCCCGGCCATCGACCTTGGTGAGCCGGTAGAGCACCTGCCCGTCGGCACGCATGATCCATTCAAAGGACATCACCGCGAGCTCGCTGGCGGAGCTGCTGTTGACCCGGGCGATCACCCTCGGGGAAATCAATGCCATGCGCTATGCCCTCTCGCTGGTGACCGCCGGGCGATAGAGTCCCCCGTTTCCCGGAGCCGGTCACGTTGCTCTGGCCCGGGACAGACGCTACCGGGTGACCCTGCAAAGGATTGCACGATTAGCCAGATGTCATGCACATCACAGCCAGCTACCGGTACCGGGATCCGGTCATCAGCGGGATGGCGCGGTATCCCATGACGCGCCCGTGGGCGCAGTCAGCCCAGCTAGAACGAGGTTGCATACGGCGCTGAGGGCGACGTCGATGCCGGGAACGGACCACTGATGCCTGCACGTGGGTCGTGAAATCGATTGGTAGCGTCGATCGCCTGCGGCGGCCCCGGCAGACGGCCTCCTCGCGCGGCGTATGTCAGGCCCGCTCGCCCCGGGCGGCGAGCGTGGCGATCTCGTCGACCATCTCGGGCCACAACGGCCGGGGCAGGTCGTGACCCATGCCGGGGTAGCCGATGAAGCGGGACCGCGGGATGGCCCGGGCGAGGGCCAGCCCGCCGCTCGGCGCGACCAGCGGGTCGGCCAGCCCGTGGATGACGAGGGTGGGAACGGTGATCCGGCGCAGCTCCGCCGTGCGGTTCGGCTGGGCGATGGTCGCCTCGAGCTGGCGCAGCGAGCCAGCCGGGTCAACGCCGCGGTCCCAGCTCCGCCCGGCCACGTCACGAACGTGCTGCTCGTCGAACAGGTCCCCGCGCGAGCCGATGACGCGGAACGTCTCGACGGCGGCGGCCACGGCCGAGTCCCGTCCGGAGATCACTTCCCGCCGCAGCAGCCGGGCGTACACCCGGGCCTTGGCCTGCCCGACGCGCCGCGATCCGGTCGAGGTCATCATCAGCGTGAGCGAGCGGACCCCGGCGGGATACCGCAAGGCCACGGTTTGCGCGATGAACCCGCCCATCGACGCCCCGACCAGGTGCGTGCTGGCCAGTCCCAGCCCGTCGAGGAGCCCGGCGACGTCGTCGGCCATGTCCCCGATCGTGTACGGCGGCCGCCGGCGGTGGATGAGGACGTCGCTGAGCCGCGGCGGCTGCAGGTGACGCAGGTGGGTCGAGCCGCCCACATCCCGGTTGTCGAACCGGATCACGAAGTGGCCCCGGCCGGCGAGCCCCTCGCACAGCTCGTCAGGCCAGGCGATCATCTGCGTCGCCCACCCCATCACCAGCACGATGGGCGGGTTCCCCGCCTCGCCGAACGTCTCGTACGCAAGCCCGACGCCATTAGCCGACACCTGGCCCTGCGTGCGGGCAGCCACGTCACCCATTCGTGCAGTCTCGCATGCCGCAGTCCGGCGGCGGATTCCCGGGATGCGCCGGCGTATCCCGGGAGGCGGACCGACTCAGGCGCCAGGATGATCCGCGCCGCCCGGTCCATGACCCAGCCAGCCTGCGTAGGACGTGGATTCATCGAGGCCGAGTTCCGCACCGCTGGGCAGCGCCTCGGCGAACACGAGCGCCGCGGCGGCCTCCAGTTGGCTGCGGAGCAGGCCCGGGGGGCCGGTCACCTCGAACCCCAAGGTCCACCAGTCCTGGCCAGGCGTGCGGATCTCGGTGAGTTCCACCTGGCATCCCGGCTCCCGCCCGCCGCCGCCATCCGCGCTGTGCGCCACCATCCGCCCGCTGCCCGGGGCGAGCTGGCTGATGCGGCGCCTCTTCCGCACCGGCGTCCAGCCGGCCAGGTCATCCCCGCCCTGCCGGAGCGGGGCACAGGGAAAGGACCACTTCACCCAGGACTCCATGCGCCCGCTGGCGCGGCCCGCCACACGGAGGATGCCCGGGCTTCCCCGGTAGGCCTTCACCTCCAGCGCCGTGTCCCCGCGGACTTTCACCGACAGGCCGTGCAACTGCGGATCCACGAGGTAACTATCCTCGCGTGACTCCACCCCGGCCGGGAACCGCCCGAACCACCGGGCCACCGCCGTCGCCAGCGGGCCCGGGATGATCCAGCGCACCTCCAGGCTGGGGACCCCGCCGCAGGACGACGCGGCGGACAGGCCGGCGATGACGCTGCGGACGGATGGTTCGGCAGTCACGAAGCCCTCCCCCGGTTACTCCGCTACTCACGGCTGCTGGCTTCGCCTGATATGCCAGCAGTCAGCTACCGCTCACCCCCCGGGACATCCCCCGGGGGTGAGCGGCAGCTCCCCGTCAGTCACGGCCGGCGGTGCCTGCACCGGCGGCCCCGTCGTCCGCCGGCATTTGACCGGATCGCCCGGCCTTGACGACGGTGTCGACCTTGCGGAGGAAGCTGATCAGCGCCATCGCCAGGAACACACCGCCCATGAGCGCCAGGATGTCCGCCTCAGACCGCCCGGTCCTGCGGGCGATGGAGCGGGCGAGCGGCTGGGCGGCCGCCCTGGTCCGGCCGGACAGGCCGGCCTGGCCCATGGCCACGAAGTTCTTCTTCGGCATGTCACGCGCTCCTTCCGGGCGAGACGGTCGGCCCCTGACCCGGGCCGGCGGGTCAGCTGACTTCGGTGGCGGCTTCCTGGACGGCCTTGTCGACGTCCTTCGCCTTCACATCGAGTTCCTTGGCCACGTGCTTCTCGGCCTTCAGCCCGGCCTTCTCGATCGCCTCCTGCAGCTTGCTCTCGCCGACGACGATCAGCGCCGCCTGCCCATCGTCGATGATGTCCCCGAACTCCTTGACATCGGCGCGGGACATGCCCCGCCACAAGTGGCCGCCCACCCCGCCCACCGCTGCGCCGACGGCGGCGCCGACGATGATCGAGGGCGGGAACAGGATGCCGACAAGGGCACCGACGGCAGCGCCGCCCCACGCCCCGTGCCGGGTGGCCATCTCGTCCTTATTGACGTGCACCTTGCCCGCGTCGTCCTTGGTGACCACGGAGGCGTCATAAGTCCCGACCGCACCGACCGCATGCAGGTCCTTAACAACCTGGTAGTCCGCTCGCGCGGAGGCCTCGCCGGGATAGGTGCCTATATAGATGAATACTGCGTCTGGCTTCGCCATGCCGTCTCCTTTGCCCACATGACCCGTCCCGTTATACCTTCACCTTCGCGCATCCGCCGGCCGGGCAAATCATCCGGCCTGGGTGACAAGCGTGAGTTCAGCGTGCTCGTCCCCCGGGTTCCGGCGCCGGCTGCTCCTGGCTCGGCCCGGGGCCGGGCTCGGGTTGGTGCAGGCCGAGGGCCTTGGCCAGGGGGGTCGCGGCGAGGCCGTAGATGCCGACGGTTCCGACGATGACCAGGAACGTGGCGGGCAGCAGCTTGGCTGCCCCGCCGATGTGCATCGCGGCGAGCGGGGCGGAGAAGCTGGCGGCGGTGGAGGCCGCGACGATGCCGCGGGGGTCCATGGAGCCGATGAAGATCCGTTCCCTGGTGGTCAGGCTGGTGCGCACGGTGGCCACCGCGGCGACGGCCGGGCGGACCACCACGACGAGCAGGAACACCAGGGCGAGCGCGGGCCAGATCACGCCGCGCAGGGACGCGGGGGTCACGGTGGCGGAGATGGCGATGAACAGCGTCCCGATGGCCAGCTGGACGATGGTCTTGAGGAACGGCCGGTCGTCGGGCAGGTCGATCCCGCGCAGGTTGGCCAGGATGATCCCCATGGTGATGGCGGCGACCAGCCCGGTGTCATCCCGCAGCGCGTCACACAGGCCGGCGGTGGTGATCACCGTGGCGATGATGGCCTGGGCCGCGAGGACTCCGGTGATCTTCAGCTTCTTCAGCAGGAGCCACAGCACCAGGGTGCCGGCGGCGCCGCCAGCGACGCCGATCCCGATCCGGGCGGCGAAGGTGAGCAGGCCGTGCAGCAGGTGGTGGGTGTGGGTGGATTGCAGCTCATTGAAGACGACGACGGCGATGATCGCGCCGATCGGGTCGATGGTCGTGCCCTCGTAGCTCAGGATCGTGGTCAGCTTCGCTCCCGGCCGGGCGGCGGCCAGGATCGGGGTCACGACGGTGGGGCCCGAGACGATCAGGATCGCGCCGAGCATGACGGCGGCCTTCGAGGACAGCCCGAGCAGCAGGCCCCCGAAGAAGCCAGCGCCGGCCCAGGTCATCGGGATGCCCAGATTGCACAGCCGGTTCAGCACGCGGCGGCTCTCGCCGCCCAGCCCCTTGGTGGTCAGGTCGAGCCCGCCGTCGAACAAGATGATCGCCACGGCCAGGCTCACCAGCGGCGGGAACGCCGCCCCGAATATCTTGTCCGGGTTGACCGCCGTGATCAGGGTGCCCGCAGCGAACCCGACCGGCAGCAGCAAGATGATCGCCGGGATGCGCAACCGCGCGGCGATGACCTGGCAGGCCACGGCGAGCCCGACGATGAGCGCCAGGCCGGCGAAGATCTGCGACGCACTCACCGGCGCACCCGCCAGCGCTGGTGGGCGGTGCGCGGCGGCGCGCCCGGCTGCCTACCGCACATGGGAGTACGCGCCACCGGGTGATGATGCGCGCCCCTCGTAGGGCCGCACATCATCCGCCCCGGGGGATCAGCGTTACTCCCAGGCGCCGGGCACACGGTGGTCAGCCCGCGCGGTTCCCCTCCAGCAGCGGGGCCGGGCTGCGCCGTAGCGGCCCCGACCCGCCGAGCGGCCCGGTCCTACTCGGCGGATCCCCCGGTCGCGAGGCGCATGAGGTCGCTGTCAAGGTCGATGGAGGTCTCGGTCCCGCCCGCGCTGCCGTACTCGTGCTGGTAGCTCTGCCAGGACTCGTCCCTGATCGTGCGGGCGAAGCCGCTTTCCATCAGCAGGACGAGCTCGAGCGCGGCCCGGTCGATGCGCCTGCTGTGGGCCGGGTCGCTCCAGTCTTCGGGGGCGGTGAACAAGGAGGTCGGCACGGTCAGGGTGCGCAGGTAGGCGAACAGGGGGCGCATCTGATCGTCGGCGACGAGGGCGTGCCGGGCGGTTCCGGCCGTCGCGGCGAGCACGACGGGCTTGCCGATGAGCAGGTCGTTGTCCAGGACGTGGAAGAACGAGGTGAACAGGCCGCTGGGGCCGGCCTTGTAGACCGGGGCGGCAGCGATGATGCCATCGGCTTCGCCGAGGACCGTGATGGCCTGCTGCAGTTTCGGCGTGATCAGCTGCGATACCAGCGCGGCCGAGATGTCGGCGGAGATCTCGCGCGCTTCGATGACGCTGACGGTCACGGTGTTCCCGTGCCTGGCCGCCAGGGCCGCGGCGCGCCCCGCGGTGCGGTCGGCCAGCAGCCGGGTCGAGGACGGGTCACCAGTTCCGGCGCTGACCACCGCCAGCCGGAATGATTCCTGGTCCCTCGGGGTGGTCATGGACGGATGTCCTCCTTGACGGCGGCCGCCGCGGGAGTGGCGGCGCACTGGCGGGCTAGTTTCAGGCAGATCGTTTCCAGCTGCCGGAGCTCGCTGTGGTCCAGCCCGGCCGCCAGCGCGCCGGCGACACTGCGGGCGTGCCGGCGCCCGATCTGGTGCTGCAGGGCCCGGCCGGCCCCGGTGAGAGCCAGCCGGACCCCGCGCCCGTCGGCGGGATCGGGCTGGCGCTCGACCAGGCCCCGCCCGGCCAGCCGGTCCACCATGCGGGACAGGGCTGGCTGGCTGAGCAGGACGTGCCGGTTCAGCTCGCTGATGCGCAGCGGCTCGCGGCACTTGGACAGCGTGTACAGCACGTCGTACTCGCGCATGGAAAGGTCGGTCCAGATGTCCTCCGCCGCGAACTGCTTGAGCAGGGCGGCGTGTGCGGACAGCATGGCCTCCCAGGCGTCGTTGGCCAGGTGCCTCGTGCCCGGCATCACAGGCCCGGGTTCACGGTCTCGAGTTCCGCGGCGCTGTCCTGGTAGGGGGACGAGCCGGTGACGTTGTCGCCGCGGTTCGCGTTCGGGCGCGGCTGGCGCGGGGCCTGGCCGCCGTACTTCGCCGTCACCAGGCTGGCGTGGGTGGGCGCGTCGGGCGTCTCGGGGTCGCGCCGGGCGGCCATTTCCTTGCGCAGCACCGGCACGACCTCGCCGCCGAGCAGCTCAAGCTGGTCCAGCACGATCTTGAGCGGCAGGCCGGCGTGGTCCATCAGGAACAGCTGGCGCTGGTAGTCGCCGAAGTGCTCGCGGAAGGTCAGGGTCTTGTCGATGACTTCCTGCGGGCTGCCCACCGACAGCGGGGTGAGCTCCGTGAAATCCTCCATCGACGGCCCGTGCCCGTAAACCGGCGCCTCGTTGAAGTAGGGGCGGAATTCCCGCTTGGCGTCCTGTGAGTTCCTGGCCAGGTAGGCCTGGCCGCCCAGGCCGACGATGGCCTGCTTCTCGGTGCCGTGGCCATAGTGGGCGTAGCGCTGCCGGTAGAACCGGATCAGGCGCATGTAGTGCTCCTTGGGCCAGAAGATGTTGTTGGCGAAGAAGCCGTCGCCGTAGTACGCCGCCTGTTCGGCGATCTCGGGGGTGCGGATCGAGCCGTGCCAGACGAACGGCGGGACATCGTCCAGGGGCCGCGGGATCGAGGTGAATCCCTGCAGCGGGGTCCGGTACTTCCCCTTCCAGTCCACGACGTCCTCGCGCCACAGCCGGTGCAGCAGGTTGTAGTTCTCCAGGGCGAGCGGCAGGCCCTGCCGGATGTCCTGGCCGAACCACGGGTAGACCGGCGCCGTGTTGCCGCGGCCGAGCATCAGGTCCATCCGGCCCTTCGACAGGTGCTGGAGCATCGCGTACTCCTCGGCGATGCGGACCGGGTCGTTCGTCGTGATCAGCGTGGTGGACGTGGTCACGACCAGCTTCTTGCTGGTCGCGGCGATGAACGCCAGCAGCGTTGTCGGCGCGGACGAGAAGAACGGAGGGTTGTGGTGCTCGCCGATCGCGAACACGTCCAGCCCGACCTCCTCGGTCTTCTGCGCGATCGCCGTGATGGCGTCGATCCGCTCCGCCTCGCTCGGCGTCTCCCCGGACACGGGATCCCGGGTGATGTCACTGACCGAGAAGATCCCGAACTGCATGGCCTGCCTCCGAACTCAGATATATGCGTTTGCATGTATCTCAACAGCGGGAGCGCCATGGTATTCCGCCGCGGGCGGGACCGGCTCTCAGGCCATCACCGGATCGCCGCCGGTGGCTTCGCGGCGAAGGGCAGGAGCTGGTCGTGTCCCTTGGCGACCACCCCGTAGGTGGCCTCGGGCACCTCGATCCAGGCGCCGGGGAGATCACCGATGGGTTCCGAGACCACCAGCCGGGAGTCGTCGGACATCTGTCGCAGGATCTCCCGCCCGGGATACATCTCCCTGAGCAAGCGGACGTCGCGGGTGAAGAACAGCGACCGCGACTTGCCCTCGGTCGAG
The DNA here is from genome assembly GCA_963829725.1 of uncultured Actinomycetes bacterium. Lineage (GTDB taxonomy): Bacteria > Actinomycetota > Actinomycetes > Streptosporangiales > Streptosporangiaceae > RYN-230. Next base: position 191,009 of record CAWHJW010000019.1, read on the forward strand.
TAGCGGAACGCCCACAGGCTCTCGCCGTCGGTCGTCGCGATCGTGCCCTGGAATGGGTACTTGATGCCTCGCTGCTGCCCGCATGCCTCCACGAATCCGATGGCGCGCGCGACAGCCTCTGGCGGATCCTCTTGAAGGCCGAACGTGAGCGCCAGGTAGAACAGGATCTCGGTATCCGTCTGCCCCTCAATATCGAGGAAAAGCGATTCGTCGATCGCGAGTACCAGGTCGCGTTTGATCGCCGCGAAGCCGTCGATGAATCCGTTGTGCATCCACAGCCAGCGGTCGTGGCGGAACGGATGACAGTTCGTCTGTTGAACGGCTGACCCGATCGCCGCGCGAATGTGCGTGAAGAAAAGGGGCGAGATCACATGACCCGTAAGCTCACGCAGATTCTGGTCATTCCAGGCCGGCTCGGTACCGCGGAAGATCCCCGGGGCTGGCGCGGCGTCATACCAGCCGACGCCGAATCCATCGCCATTCGTCGTCTCGGCGCCGAGCCTGGAGTGCAGGCTCTGGTCGATGAGCGAATGGACTGGGGTGTAGAGCACCTCTGCCAGCAGGATGGGCGAACCCGTGTAGGCGAGCCAGCGACACATGCGCCGCTCCTTCCGGTCGTGCTTCGGAGCCTCAGCTGAGAACCGTCATCGGCGCGGGTCGGAGAGCACCAGGATGGACCGGGGGCCGACGGTGACGTGATCCCCGGCGGCTCGCGGCGGCGCCGCGGGACTGCCGGGTTCCGCCGGGTCGTAGCTGTCGATCCCGGTGCGCCAGGCGGCTTGCGGCCTGGTGACGGGGAGGGTGAACTCCAGCGGCTGCCACCAGGCGTTCACCAGGACCAGGAAGTCGTCATCAAGCAGCGCAGTCCCGTCCTCGGCCCGGTCCGGGTCATCCGATCCGTCCAGGTAGAGCGCGATGGCCCGGGCATCAGCGTCCGACCAGTCGCTGGCTGTCATGCCGGATCCGGACGGGGTGAACCAGCGCAGTTCCGAGGCCTGCGTGCCGCCCAGGAAACGGCGGCGGCGGAATACCGGGTGCTGCGTGCGGAAGGCGACCAGCCGGCGGGTGAAGTCCTGGAGCGGGGCGTCGGGCTGGGACCAGTCAACCCAGGCGATCTCGTTGTCCTGGCAGTAGGCGTTGTTGTTGCCCTGCTGGGTCCGGCCGAGTTCGTCGCCGCCCGGCAGCATCGGGACACCGAACGACAGCAGCAGGGTGGTCAGCATGGCCCGGGACTGGCGCGCGCGCAGCGCGAGAATGGCGGGGTCACCGGCCGGGCCTTCCGCCCCGCAGTTCCACGAGCGGTTGTCGCTGGTCCCGTCGTGGTTCGATTCCCCGTTGGCCTCGTTGTGCTTGTCGTTGTAGGAGACCAGGTCGCGGAGGGTGAAACCGTCGTGCACCGTGATCAGGTTCACCGACGCCGTGGGGCGGCGACGCTTGCCCGCGTAAAGGTCTGACGACCCGCAGAAGCGGGTGGCGAACTCGCCCAGGCCGACCCGGTGACTGCGCCAGAAGTCGCGCATCGTGTCGCGGTATTTGCCGTTCCATTCACGCCACAGCGGCGGGAACCGGCCGAGATCGTAGCTGTCCATCTGGCCGACATCCCACGGCTCGGCGATCAGCTTGGCCCTCGATACCACCGGATCCTGGGAGACCATGTCGAAGAAGGCGGACACCTCTTCGAAGCCGCCGTCCTGGCGGCCGAGCGTGGTGGCCAGGTCGAAACGGAAGCCATCGACGTGCATCTCCGTGATCCAGTAGCGCAGCGAATCCATGATCAGTTGTAGTGTCGCCGGATCGCCCGCGTTGAGCGAGTTGCCACACCCCGTGGTATCGACGTAGTGCCGCCGGTCTCCAGGCTCCAGCCGGTAGTAGCCGGGATTGTCCAGGCCGCGGAAGCACAGGGTCGGCCCGAGTTCGTCGCCCTCCGCGGTGTGGTTGAACACCACGTCGAGCAGCACCTCGAGCCCGGCCGCGTGCAGCGCGTCCACCATCGCCTTGAATTCGTTAACCTGGCCGCCCGGCTTCCCGGCGCGAACCGCCGCGGAATAGCCCTGATGCGGGGCGAAGTAGCCGATCGTGTTGTAGCCCCAGTAGTTGGTGAGCCCGCGCTGCAGCAGGAAGGCCTCAGGCACGCTCTCATGCACGGGCAGCAGCTCGACGGCGGTCACCCCGAGACCGGTCAGGTGGGCGATGGCCGCGTCATGGCCCAGGCCGGCATAGGTGCCGCGCAGCTCCGGGGGGACTCCCGGATGGCGCATGGTAAAGCCCTTGACGTGCAGCTCGTAGATGATGGTGTCGGAGAACCGGCGGTGCGGATGGCCGCCGTCCCGCCAGCGGAAGGCTTCGCTGCCCATCACCAGGCTGCGGGGCACGCTGGCGGCGGAGTCCGCGGTGCTCGGGGTGTCCGGATCGCCGCCGGCATATCCCATGACGTCAGGCCCGAAGGTGACGGACCCGCTGACCGCCCGCGCGTAGGGGTCCAGCAGCAGCTTGGCCGGATTACAGCGGATACCGCGACCCGGGTCGTAGGGCCCGGTGGCCCGGTACCCATAGGCCTGGCCTTCCCTGACCCCCGGGACGAAGCCGTGCCAGACCCCGGCGTCGTAGTCCGTCAGCGGAATCTGGGTCTCCGCGCCGCCCTCGTCGAACAGGCAGAGCAGCATCCCGTCCGCCACGGCCGAGGCCACCGCGAAGTTCGTGCCGCCCTCGGTGACCGTGGCGCCCAGCGGGAACTGGCTGCCGGGCAGCGCGGCGACCGGCCGCCCTGACACGGCAGTCATTGCTGGCCTTCCTGGCCGACCTCCCGGATCACGTCGCCGACGGCGCGGACCTCGCCGTGGCGGCGGCGGATCACATCGGCGATCAGGCCGGTCCAGCCGGTCTGGTGCGCGGCGCCGATCGCGGCTCCGTTGTCACCGTGGAAGTACTCGCTGAAGATCAGGTTGTCTCGCCAGGCCGGATCGTTCTGCAGCACCTCGGTCCCGCCGAAGCAGGCCCGGCGGCCGTCCGGACCGCGGGTGAAGATCGAGATGAGCCGGTCGGACAGGTCGCGGCCGACCAGGTCCAGCGTGACCTGCTGGCCCGATCCGGTCGGGTACTCGATGGTGAAGTCGTCGCCGAAGAACCGATGGTAGCGCTCCAGCACGCTGATCACCAGGTAGTTCAGCGGGAACCAGACCGGGCCGCGCCAGTTGGAGTTCCCGCCGAACATGGCCGTGGTCGATTCGGCCGGCTCGTAGTCGACGCTAGCCCGGATGCCTTCGACCTCGAATTCGTAGGGATGCTCGCGGTGCCAGGCCGACAGGGCGCGCAGGCCATGTGGGGAGAGGAACTCGCTCTCGTTGAACAGCCAGCCGAGCAGTCGTTCCAGCCGGTCCGGGCCGGCCAGGCTGAGCAGCAGCCGCTGGTGGCCTGGCTCCCCGCGCAAGACGCCGGATTCGCGGAGCTTGGAGGTGTCGCTGAGGCCATCACTGCCCAGCAGGCCCGCGAACTGCTTGCCCACCACCAGCGCGCGTTCCAGGTCCTTCTCATCGATGACCGCGGCGGCGAGGGCCGGGATGATGCCGACCATCGACCGGTGCCGCACCGGCACGCACTGCCCGGACGGCGTGATCAGCCGGTCGTAGTAGAGCCCGTCGGCCTCATCCCACAGCCCCTGGCCGTCCAGCGCGCGGCGGATGGCGGCGAAATGCTCGAGGAACTTCAGCACCAGGTCCTGGGCCGGCCGCTGCCCGGACCGGTTCAGCACGGCGGCGATGCCGCCCATGGCGATCGCGTAGAAGCCCATCCAGCCGGTGGCGTCGGACTGCTCCAGGGTGCCGCCGACCGGCAGGTGCGAGCGGTCGATCGGGCCGATGTTGTCCAGCCCGAGGAAGCCGCCCTCGAACAGGTTGTTGCCCTCGGCGTCTTCCAGGTTCACCCACCAGGTGAAGTTGACCAGCAGCTTGTCGAACACCCGGCTGAGGAACTCGATGTCGCGGCCGCCGTCGATGGCGAACAGCTCGAGCGCGGCCCACGCCTGGACCGGCGGGTTCACGTCACCGAAGTCCCACTCATACGCGGGCAGCGCCCCGTTCGGGTGCTGGAACCACTCCCGGCACAGCAGGATCAGCTGGTACTTCGCGAACGCCGGGTTGACGTGAGCCAGCGTGACGCAGTGGAACGCCAGGTCCCAGGCGGCGAACCACGGGTACTCCCACTTATCCGGCATCGACATGATGTCGAACGCGTTGAAGTTGCGCCACCGGGAGTTCCGCCCGGTCAGCCGCTGTGGCGGCGGGGTCGGCTGGGTGGGGTCCCCGTCCAGCCAGCGGGCCACGTCGTAGTAATAGAGCTGCTTGCTCCACAGCATCCCGGCGAACGCCTGGCGCATCACCATCGCCTCATCGGCACTCGCGGTCGCCGGGGTCAGTTCGGCGTAGAACTCGTCGGCCTCGGCCTGCCTCTGGGCAATCACCTGGCCGAACTGGGCGCCGAGCGGGTCGCCCGCCTTTCCCCGGGGCGCTTTGGCAGGCGGTGGGCGCAGCCGCAGCCGCACCTCGGCCGTCTGGCCCGGCTGGACCGTCAGCTGGTACCAGAACGAGCACTTGGTGCCCGTCCGCTCCGGATTGACGGTGGCCGCCCCGCTCACCACGTGGTCGTTGATGCCGTCCTTCGGGTACGGCGTGAGCGGCGCGGCGCCGAACAGCCGCTGGTCGTTGGTCTCGTTCTCGCAGAACACCGCCGTTGGCAGCGTCCCGTCCGGCCCAGGGCCGGCCAGCAACTCCAGCGCGCCCAGGAACGGGTGATCGATGCCCACCGCCGAATCACCTGTGGCCCGCATCGCCGGCTTGGGCGCGTCCACGTCCCAGGACCAGGTGTTGCGGAACCAGGCGGTCGGCAGCACATGCAGCGTCGCGGTCTCCGGGCCCGCATTGGTCACCTGAATGGACATCAGCAGGTCATCGGCGCTGGCCTTGGCGTAGTGCACCTCGGTGATCCAGTACCGGTTCTCGTCGAAGATCCCGGTATCCAGCAGCTCGTACTCGGGTTCCTCCCGGCTGCGTGACCCGTTCTGGTCGATGAGGTCCTGATAGGGGAAGGCGCCCTGCGGATAGTGATAACGCCACCGGTTCCAGGCGTGGCTGGGCAGCGCGTCGAGATACCACCAGTACTCCTTGACGTCCTCGCCGTGGTTGGCCTGGGCTCCGGTCAGCCCGAACGCCCGCTCCTTGAGGATCGGGTCCTTCCCGTTCCACAGGGCCAGGCCCAGGCACAGCCGCTGCTCCACATCGCAGAACCCGGCCAGCCCGTCCTCCCCCCAGCGGTAGGTGCGGGACCGCGCCTGATCATGCGGCAGGTAGTCCCACGCCTCGCCGTCTGCGCTGTAGTCCTCGCGCACCGTGCCCCACTGGCGCTCGCTGACGTAGGGCCCCCACCGGTACCACTCGCCCGCCTGGAGCAGCCCGTCCTCCAGCCGCCCGAACCCAGCCACCCGATCCCGCTCAGCACTCACTGTCTTCTCCTGTCGCCCCGGTGCAACGCAGCTTCCTCATGACGCGGCGCCAGCCCCAGCCCGCTGTGGTGATTACCGCACACCGCAATCGCGGCCGACCCTGGTTCCTTTCTAGCCGCCGGGCAGGACGGGCTCATCACCTGCTAAGGGTGATGATTCTCATCCGGCCGGGTCCCGCGGATCGCCGAAATACCTGGCCGATCTGGCATTTGCTTTGGGCTCGATGGCCGGCCATAACGACATGGTGAATGGCAGACAAACAAAAGGTTGACCCGCGGCTACTGAAGACTGACGGTGACAACAGTTCCCGCGCAGGGTGGCGGAGGTCCCGGCCGATGACAGTGAGGGCCTCCGGCGCTGACGGCGCACGCGCGGCGTCACGTTATCCTCGCCGTCATGCTGAGCCCGCCGATCCACCTGCCACTTGCTCGCGGGGCTCGCGCAGGGACCAGGCTTCCCCAACCTGAGCTGCCGCGGCCGCCCAGCTCCGTTCGCTAGGGCACGGCCAGGCCGACCAGGTCGGCGCTGGCCTGCCACAGCCGCGCCGCAGCCGCGGTGTCGTACGACGCCTGACTTGAGGCCTTGGGCTTGCCCTTGGCGAAGTATCGGCCGGTGGCGCCCTACACCTGGGGGTGAGGAGGCGAGGTAGACGGGGGTCGCCGCGCCCTGGGCCGGTGTCTTCAGGAACGGGCGCGCCACGCGGATCATGAGCGCGAAGTGCGCCACCGGGTCTTCGGCGCCGAAGCTGGTACGCAGCACGCCGGGATGCAGCACGGTGGCGGTGACCCCGGCGCCTTCGAGGCGGCGGGCCAGCTCGTAGGTGAACATCACGTTGGCCAGCTTCGACTGGCTGTAGGCGCGCTGCCCGGAGTAATCCCGCTCGCCCTGCAGGTCGGCCGACCCGGGCTCCCAGGGCGGCGAGACCGGTGGCGGTGGCCTTGCCGAGGCCCCCGGTGCCCCCGGTGCCCCCGGTGACAAGAACGGACTTCCCAGCCATGCCGTAGGTGTCCTGCACGATCGCCTTCATGGCTGTCTCTTTCCTGGCTGCTCGCCCTCCGCATGCGCCGGCACGGCGGCTGGTTCGCGGCCGGGGCTGGCCGGCCGGGCGGCCGCCTGCCAGATCCGGGCGCCCAGCGCGACCATCGCTACCGCGAAGGGCAGCATGAACAAGACCACGCGGACCGGGCCGAAGGATCCCACCTGCTGTGCGACCTCCAGGCCGATGACGAACAGGACCGCCAGCCAGCGCGGCACGCTCCGGCTCCGCCACAGTGCAAATCCCATGAGGACCGGCGCGGCGGTGATGCCGATGAAATAGACGGCCGTGAACAGCTGGCCGGGCCGCGAAGTGAACGTGGTCACCAGGAATCGTGCGGCCGCGTCTGGCGTCAGGTGTGCCGCCGCCGCGGCGGCAAGGTTGACACCGACCAGGACGTTGAGGAGGGCACCGCAGAAGGCGCCTATTCCCCCGAGCAGCGCGGCAACGGTGGCGATCACCGATCCGCGCTCCCTGACCAGCGTGGCGATGGCCGGGTATGAGACGGCCAGGGCCCCCAGCGCGAGGAGTGTCAGCGAGCCCGAGAGGTAGAGCTGAGCCGTGTGCTTGGCCGCAATGGGCAGCACCTTAACCGCGGTGGCGGTGCTGGTTATCTCCTGGTCGGTGCCTTTGGGGTTGAATGCCTCGGCACTGACATAGAGCACGGCGGTGATGGGGAGGAAAACGGCTAGCACCCGCTGACGTGCCCGGGCCGTATCATCCATTGGCTTCTCCAGTCCGCTGGATGGCCGGTCACCCCTGGCCCCGGGACCAGCACGGCAGGACCGTGAACCGGTCCTGGACGCTCCTCCCGCCAAGCTATGCCAAGCTATACTGGCAACAGGAAACTAGCAATTAATTGCTAGAAAGATCATGGTAGCCTGGATACGTGACGAGCTGGGGTTTCTTGACCAACCACGCCCGGGTGCTGCTGTGCATCGCCCACGACTCGGGCGTGCGCCTGCGCGACATCGCGGCCAGGCTGGACATCACCGAGCGCAGCGCCTACGGCATCGTCACCGACCTGGCCGAGGCCGGCTACGTGGTCAAGGAGAAGGACGGCCGTCGCAACCGCTACCAGATCCAGGTCCACCTGCCACTGCCCGACCCCGCCGGCCGGGAGCGCACCGTCGGCGAAGTCCTGGCCCTGCTCGCCGGCGAGGACCAGTCCGCCGCCGAGGTGCCCCTGGCCGACTGACCGGCCGCTGCCCCGCGATCACGCTGTCTCACTGGCTGGCACTGCTCATGGTATGGTGCCATCGGCTGTCAATGCTCACCATTACGAATGCCGGGATCTGCCGGCATTCCGGTTTCGAGCCTTTCGCCGGAGAGACCAGGCTATAGCCCCGTCGCGGGCCTGGCAGCGGTCCAGAATGCATCGTTGGCGTTTACCGGCACCTCGGCCACAAGAAACGTAGGCAGCAGAAATTGATATCGTTCATCTGGTCCCCAGGAAATCCCCTGCCCGCTGGCACCGGCGGCTCGGAGCACTATACCGTCGGCCAGGTCCGGGAACTGAAAAGGCGCGGCATACCGCGCAGGTGGTCACCGTCGGCCTGGGCGCCAGTGACGGCCGGGACGATTTCACCGGCATCCCATTCCGGTCACTGCCGACGCTGGCCGAGGTCGGCGAACTCGACAGCACCGTCGTTTTCGTCAATGAGCCGCACCGTGCCGACCAGGTACCCCGGCGTTCGTGATCCTGCACAACCCGCCGCCCATCCGGGAACAGAAAAAGGCGTTCGCCGTCGAGGGAACCAGGAATCGGACCTGATGGCCACCAGCCAGTACGCGGCCGCCCTCTGGGCGGGATACCTGGACGTCAACGTTTCGACGATCAGCGTCGTTTACCCCTTCGCCGAACCGTTCATCGAGCGGCTGCTCGGCGAGCATCCCGGGATCTCCGTGGCAGGCACCTGCAAGACCCCGGCCCGGATGGCGGCCCTGATGGCCGGCTACGACATCGTGGTGCTGCCCTCCAACAGCCAGTACTGGCACGAGACCTTCGGCATTATCTCGATCGAGGCCCAGCTTTCGGGCTGCCGGGTCGTCGCCTCCGATGATGGCGGCCTGCCCGAGACCGATTGCGGCGGCGTGGTGCTCGTCCGGCCGGACAACGCCGAGGCGCTCGCCTGGGGGATCCGTGAGGCCGTGGACAGCGGGCCGCTCTCCCCGTCGGGGAGGCAGGACGCCGGGATACGGTTCACCGTCGGGCAGTCCGTGGACATGCTGCTGAAAGTATTCACCCAGCCGCTGCCCATCCCGCCAGCGACCATCGTCCGGCAACTCGAAGAGCTGATCCTGGCGCCCTCGGCAGAACTGCCGCGCCACCCCAGCCTGGGAAGCGCGCTGACCGGGTCAGCGGCGGAGGACGCGTCACCGGCCGGGACCGCCGCATGAGGTACCCGCGTGCGCCATTCCGGCACCTGCAGCGGCTGACCGATCACATCGGCCTGCTTGAGCACGCCGAGGGGATCGTGCCCCGGCACGATCATGGCTACCGCGTGGACGACGTTGCCCGCGGCCTCGTGGTGGTATGCCGGGAGCCGTCGCCATCCCAGGAACTCGTCATCCTCGGGCGCCGCTACCTGCACTTCCTCGCACAAGCACAGGCGCCCGACGGGACATTCCGTAACCGCCTCGGCTACGACCGCCGGTGGCAGGGCCAGCCCGGAACCGAGGACGGCTGGGGCCGTTCCCTGTGGGCCCTGGGCACCGCGGCGGCACGGGGCCCCACCGCGGGGATCCGCGAGGAGTCCTTCACCCGGTTCGGCCTGAGCGCGCAAGTCTCCTCCGTGTGGCCGCACGCCATGGCGTTCGCGGCGCTCGGCGCGGCCGAGATACTCGAGAAATGGCGCGGCCATTCCGGCGCGCTCACGCTTCTCGCCAAGGCCAGCACCGTGATCGGTGAGCCTCCGGCGAACCCGGCGTGGCCGTGGCCGGAGCCCCGGCTGAGCTACGCGAATGCCGCGATCGCCGAGGCCGTCATCGTGGCGGGCTGGAAACTGGGCCAGGACCGGGTGCTGCGCAACGGTCTCCGCATGCTGGAGTGGCTGCTCGTTGCCGAGACCCGGGATGGCCACCTGTCGGTGGTGCCGGCCGGGGGCTGGGGTCCCGGTGAGATCCGGCCCGCTTTCGACCAGCAGCCGATCGAGGTCGCCGCACTGGCGGACGCATGCATGCGCGCGGCGGCGGTGACCGGTGACGCCCGCTGGCTGGCGGGCGCGCAGATGAGCGTGGCCTGGTTCCTCGGTGACAACGACGCGAGGGTGCCGATGCTGGACGAGCAGACGGGCGGCGGCTGTGATGGCCTCGGGCCTGTGAGCCGCAGCCGTAATCAGGGCGCTGAGTCGACGCTCGCGATGATCTCCGTGCTGCAGCAGGGCCGCCGCCTGGCCGCCGCCCGGTGACCGATCCTCACGCGGCCCGGCGGGCGCTCCCGGTGCCGCCCCGGCGAACCTGCGGGCTGGTTATCGCGGCCTGGACCGTGGGAAACACGCTGAGATGACGGTGCAGGCCCGTCATCCGCAGCACCTGGTCCACCTGCGCCGAAACCGCCGCCAGGCGCAGGAACCCGCCGAACAGTCTCGCGCGGCGCCCGGCGCCGACCAGCACAGCGAGCCCCCTGGCATCACAAGAACTCACCTTGGACAGGTCGATGACCAGCCGGTCAGAGCCAGGCGAGAGCAAGCCGAGAAGCTGCTCGCGCAGGGCCGGAACGCAGGCAATGCCGAGTTCGCCCGCCAGTTCAGCGACGGTGATTCCGGCCGCGGTCCGGGTGGACAGGGCCAGGCTGGACGTGGTCTCGTTGCCTGGGTCCACGATGGGCCCCCTCTCAGATTGAGCGGAACGGGCGGCCTGACGGCTGCCGCGTGCAGGAGCGCACTGGATGCCGCGGCCGGCTCAGCGGCGCCTCCCGCCGGCCGCCGTGCCAGCGCCGGGGCCCGCGAGCACGTCGAGGACTTCGCCGATGGTCCGCTCGCGGCCGGTGGGCTCGGGCAGCGGCAGGTGCCCCTGGATCTGGTAGCGGTTGCGCCGCCCGTCCTTGTGCTTGCTGATGTAGCCAGCTCCGGTCAGGTCCGTGAGGATGCCGTAAACGCTTCGCTCGGTGATGCCCAGGGTGATCGCGATGTCGCGCAGCCGCATCCCCGGGTCGTGCGCGAGGAGCAGCAGCACCCGGCCGTGGTTACTCAGGAAGCCCCAGCTACCCATGCCATAAGACTATCAGTATTTCTAGAAAAAAATTGCTAGTTGCGGATTGCAGCTGTAGGCCGCGCGCAGGCACCCCATCCGGGGTCCTGAGTCAGGCTGGCGCTGGACGGCTGTCCAGTGCCGCCAGGAACTCGGTGATCGCCACCGCGATCTGGGCTGACCCGCGGCGGGGCAGGTGGTGGCCGATCCCGTCCAGGAGCTGAACGCGCGCATCGGGCAGCACAGCGGCCAGCTGATGGGTGGTATCGACCGGGATGAGCGTGTCGTGCGGGTCGGCGATCAGCAGCACCGGCTGCCCGACGGCCGCCAGGGAAGCGGTCAGGCCGCCGAGCTCGTGCGCCAGCGCACGCTGCTCGGTGAGGAAGCTGCGCCACAGCGGCCCGTGATCGTGGTACGCGTGGCCCCAGATATGCCAGTTGACATGCTCGTCGGGGGTGATGGGCCGCCGGCGCAGCCGGGCGATGGCGCCCAGCCGGGCCCGGGCCAGCCACGGAGTCAGCCACCACGCCGTCACCGCGCACACCTCCCCGATCACCGGCGCGGCCAGCAGCCGGTCCCAGCCAGTCAGGCAGCCGGGGCCGACACTGGCCAGCAGGACCAGCGCCTCGACACGCTCAGGTGCCAGCTGGGCCAGCGAGAGCGCCACCCCTCCCCCGTAAGAGTGGCCGACCAGCACCGCCCGCCCGATGCCCCGCGCATCCAGCTCCGCCAGCACCGCGCGAGCACCGCACGCGAAGCCTCCCGCGGGCAGCAGGCTGGCCCCGTACCCGGGCCGGTCCAGCGCCACGACATCGAACGGCGGCGGCAGCCGGTCAGCGACCTGCTGCCAGTCCGAGCCCGAGCCTGGCTGGCCGTGCAACAGCACGACCTCATGCGCGCCCACATCAGACCAGCCTAGATCGCCGCCCGCGGCGAACGGTTCGCCGCCCGCATGCCCACGCTGATCAACGGCCTCCACGTGGCACTGCCCCGCCGCCGTCCCAGGCGGCCGCCGGGCCGACTCCTGACGCTCACCTGGCGGGCTGATTCTGGGATACCCGGCAGTAGCCGGGCCAGAGTACTGTCTAGGCAGGCATCCCCCTACGGCCAGCGGCGTCTTCCCGGACGGGCGCAGGGCCGGCATCGCTGCTCAGGACCCCGGCGGCACATCAGCAGACGACCACGATGAGCTCGTAAGGAGTTCCCGGTGGCATCCCTCGAAGCAGGCCCTGCCTGGTCAGGCCAGCTGCTACCGCCCGGCACCTCATCCCCGGCACCACGCGGTACCGAGTACGCCGAGTTGTCCCGGCAGATCAGGGCGGCCGGGCTGCTGGACCGGCGGCCGCGATACTACACCTGGAAGATCACGGTCACCGCAGTGCTGCTGGCCGCGGGGTGGGCTGCCTTCGCCGTGCTAGGCGACTCGTGGTGGACGCTAGCGGTGGCCGCCTTCCTGGCGGTGATCTTCACCCAGGTCGGCTTCCTGGGCCACGACGCCGGGCACCGGCAGATCTTCCGGGCCCGGCCGGGCAACCACGTCCTCGGCGTCGTGCTCGGCAACCTGGGCATCGGGCTGAGCTACGGCTGGTGGGTCAGTAAGCACAACCGCCACCACGCTCACCCCAATCAGGAAGGTTCGGACCCCGACATCGTGATCGGGGTGCTGGCCTTCACCGAATCCCAGGCGCACGCCGGCCGGGGCCTGGGCCGGCTGGCGTTCCGCTTCCAGGCGTTCTTGTTCTTCCCGCTGCTGCTGGCCGAAGCGGCCAGCCTGCACGTGGCGAGCGTCCGCGCGCTGATCAGCCGGCCCTCGCGTTACCGGGCCTGGGAGGCCGGGCTGCTCGCCGTCCATGTGGCGGGTTACCTCACCGTGGTGTTCCTGGTGCTCTCCCCCGCCCGGGCAGTGGCGTTCATCCTCGTGCAGCAGGGCCTGTTCGGCCTGTACCTCGGCGCGTCCTTCGCCCCCAATCACAAGGGCATGCCCATCCTGGAAGCCACCGACCGCAGCGGCTTCCTGCGCCGGCAGGTGCTCACCTCCCGCAACGTCCGCGGTGGCTGGCTCACCGACCTTGCCCTGGGCGGCCTGAACTATCAGATCGAGCACCACCTCTTCCCCTCCATGCCCCGGCCCAACCTGCGCTATTCCCAGGCGATGATCAGGGCATTCTGCGCACAGCAGGACCTGCCGTACTGCGAGACCAGCCTGGTCGGCTCCTACGCCCAGGCTCTGCGCCACCTCAACACCGTAGGCAAGTCAGCCCGCCGCACCTAGGACTCTTTCTAGAAAGATATTGCTGGTTTTATAGTGCGCATATATCCTGGAGTTAGGCACCAGGGATAAGCCGGCGGCCAGCAGCGCCGAGGCCCCCCGGGACGGTCACGCACTGGCCCGGTCCCCCGGTGCCGGAAGGAAGTAAGCCATGCCACAACCAGACGGCACCACCAGCACCGTGCCAGTGCCCCCGCCGGTACTGCCAGTGGTCCCCCGGCAATCGGCGCCAGTCCGGGAGCCCTTGCGGCTCAGTTTCGACTCCGCGCTCAGCCGCGGCGGAGCCGTAGACGGCGGATGGTGGCCACGGTCGAGGAACGCGGCCACGGAACTGCCCGGCCTCATCGCGGCACTGGATTCCCGGCCCGGAGTGCACGTGCGGCGGCTGTCCGTGCACGTCAACGAATGGGACGACATCCCCCGGCGGCTTCCTGCCGGGGGCAGCCGCGTCATCCGGGTCAACTGGTTCACCACCATTCCCCGCCACACCATCAGCGTCACGGCAGACGCCCACGACATGATCAACCTGCTGGTCATTCCCTCGGGCACCGCGGCGGTGCCCGCCCAGGCCGCCATGGAGGCGGCCATGAGCGGCCGGGGCGACCCCGCTGACCTGCTCGCCGGAACGCCGAAGGCATCGGCCTGAAGGCCCGCCATCGGACGGCCGCGCGTCCCCGGCTGTCCTCACCCGACCGTCACCGCGACGCGGCGTCCCCGTCTGTGCGGCGGCCCTGTGGATGAGTGGAATATGTGGGCGCGGCTACTGGCTGAGGCGGCAGCGGAACGCGCCGCGCAGCCGGGGCGGATCTGCCAGCTGTGTGTACAGATGCTGGGGGTCACCGGCGCTGGCATCTCGATGGTGACGGCAGCCGGCAACCGCGCGGTGGTCTGCGCGACTGATGAGGTGTCCGCGCGGATCGAGGACCTGCAGTTCACGCTGGGTGAGGGCGCATGCGTTGATGCGGTGGTGGCTGGGGCCCCGGTCATCGTCAGCGACCTGGACGAACCCGTTGACATCGTCGTCGGGCGCTGGCCGGCTTTCCTGGAGGGCGCCGGCGTGGCCGGAGTCCGGGCTGTATTCGCGTTTCCGTTGCGCATCGGTGCCATCACCGTCGGTGCCCTTGACCTGTACCGTGACCGGCCCGGGGATCTCACGGCCGGCCAACTGACCGCGGCGCTGATGGCGGCGGATGCCGCCGCGCTCGCGCTGCTGTACCTGAGCACCGGCCGCCAGGACCCCTTCGCTGACGACATAGCCGGGCGGGGGGCCTACCAGATGCAGGTACACCAGGCGACTGGCATGGTGAAGGTCCAGGCCCGTGTCACCATCGAGGAGGCCTTCCTGTTGCTGCGCGCTCGCGCGTTCGCGGCCGGGCGGCCGGTAGCGGCCGTCGCCAAAGACGTGGTGGAGCGCCGCCTGCGCTTCCCGGAGGAGGACCGATGACCAGCACCGACCCCGTCGGCGGGCAGCCCGCCTGGGCCCGTGAGCAGGCGCTCGCGGAGACCTTCGTGATGCTCGCGGACACCCTGGTCGAGGACTACGACATCGTCAACCTGCTCGACCGGCTCGCTGCCGCCTGCGTCAGCCTGCTCGGCGTCACGGCGACCGGGCTGCTGCTGGATGACCAGAAGGGCAACCTGGCCGTGGTCGCGTCGTCCAGCGAGGAGACCCGGCTGCTGGAGATCTTCCAGCTGCAGAACAACCAGGGGCCGTGCCTGGACTGTGTCCGCACCGGCATCGCTGTCACCAGCGCCGACCTCGCCGCCGACCACGCGCGGTGGCCGCTGTTCGTCCCGGCTGCGGTGGCGGCCGGTTTCCGGTCCGTCGCGGCGCTGCCACTGCGGCTCCGCGACCAGACCATCGGCGGGCTGAACCTGTTCCACGACGGCGCTGACCCGGTGCCCGCAGCCGACCAGCGCCTGGCGCAGGCGCTGGCGGACGTCGCCACCATCGGCATCCTGCAGCAGCGCTCCGCGCACCGCAGCGCCCTGCTGGCCGAGCACCTCCAGCTCGCGCTGAACAGCCGGGTCATCATCGAGCAGGCGAAAGGCATCCTCGCCGAGCGCAACGCGGTTGAAATGACCACCGCCTTCGACGCGCTGCGCCGGCACGCCCGCCACCGCAACATCAAGCTCACCGACCTCGCCCGCGCCGTCGTCCGGGGCGACATCGAACCCGGCACCCTCGCAGTGGGCCCGCCCGACGCGTGACACATCACACCTGACGCCTGGCACGCCACCGGCCCGCGTGCGGCGTAATGTCAGGAGGAAGCTAGTGAGTTAGCCGCTCGGCCCGGACCCCGCCCTGCTGCTGGTGCATGCAGGAAGGCGATCTGGGCGTGACATCTTTGACCGGCATCTCTTCATGGGTGCGCGGCAGCGGCCTGGAGATCGTGCTGCTCGTGATCGGGACGATCCTGCTGACGCGCGTCGCGACCTGGGCAGGCGCGACGATCACGAACCGGATCGACGCCCATGCGCAGGAAACGGATTCACTGGTCCGCTCGGAGGCGTCCAAGCACCGGCACGCGCTGGCCCAGGTGATCACCTGGGCCGCCCTGGTGGTCATCTACTGCGTGGCCGCGGTGCTCATCGCGGCCCGCCTGTACCTTCCCGTGACAAGCCTGGTCGCCCCGGCGGCCGTGGTGGCCGTGGCCCTCGGTTTCGGTGCGCAGCGCATCGTCCAGGACATCCTGGCCGGCTTTTTCATCATCACGGAGCGCCAGTACGGCTTCGGGGACCTCATCAGCCTGACGGTGCCGGGCCTGTCCAGCCCCGCGATGGGGACCGTCGAGGATGTCACGCTGCGGGTGACCACGGTGCGGACCGCCGACGGCGAGGTGGTCATCACCCCCAACGGCCAGATCACCCAGGTGACCAATCTCTCGCGCGACTGGGCGCGTGCCGTGGTGGACGTGCCGGTGCCCGCGGCCGTGGACGTCAACCGGGTGAGCGACCTGCTGCGGCTGATCGGGACTGAGGCATACCAGGAGCCGGGCGTGCGCCGGCTCCTGCTGGACCCCCCGGCCGTCATGGGCGTGCAGAGCATCGACCTGGACCAATTCCAGGTCCGCTTGGTCGCCAGGACGCTGCCCGGCAAGCAGTTCGAGGTCGGGCGGATCCTGCGGGCCCGGATCACGGCCGGATTCCGGCGCGAGGGCATCCACCTGCCGGCCGACCTGGAGACGGCAGCGCCGGCCGGGGCCACCTGATGCGACGGGTGCGGGCCTCGACCTGGATCCTGACCGCCGCCTTCCTGATCATCCTGGCGACCTACCTGCTGGTCAAGCCACCGTCGCGGGAACCCGCGGCCCCGGCGACGACACCGTCCCCCGCCGCGCCCGGGCCGGTGGCGGCCACGTCGGCACCAGCTGCTACGCCGAAACCGACCACGCGGACCAGGCCGACGAGCACACCGAAACCAACCAAGGCCAGCCCAACGAGTTCGGTGTCCCCGGCCGGGACACGCCCGGCCCCCACTCCCGTGGAATCGCCCTCCTCCGTGGTCGCACCAGCTCCGTCAGCCACCGGCACGGCATCCCCCTAGTATTTGCCGGCTCGGCAGGCCCGGGCCGGATGCGCCACACGCCGGTCACGATGCCAGTTAGGCTGCCGGGATGCGCACCTCGATCTCGCCGCCGAGCCGGAACCCGGCGGACAGGCCGAGGCTGTCACCACTCCAGAAACGGCCGGCGTCGTACCAGTTCGGATGATGCTGGCCCGGAAGCAACCCCATGGCCTGGTACGTGATGGCCAGCACCTCCGCGCAGTAGGCGCTCTCCACCCCGGCATCGCGCGGCCGGTGCCGGATAGCGGGCGCGCGGCCGGCCAGCCACTGCGACGCCAGCCGGGCGGTGGACGGGAACGGCGTGCCATCCAGCCGGGCGATCGTGCGCAGCACCGCGTCCTCCATCTCGCGGGTCACCCCGCCATCGAGCTGGCGCAGCCAGACCTGCTGGCTATACCGGTGCACCCAGGTCATGACCGCGCCGCCCAGGTCATGCAACTGAACCCCGCGCTGACGCCGGCCCGACCACAGGTCGGGAAGGGACCGGCCCAGCTCGGCATGCCACATCAACGCCGGCAGGTCGTCAATGACAACGGACATGCCGACGTGGTTCACGGGGCTGTTGGTCGCCACCTGAATCGCCCGGTCGGCCACCGTGCGCCCGCGGAACAGCCACACGTCACCCGTGCGCGTCACATCCAGGGCCTCGTCAAGGGCGATGCTCACCGCGGTCACGCTCTCACCTAAGCACGGTCTAACCTGAGCAGGTGCGCTGGTGGAAAGTACTGGGACTGGCCGCCTTCGCGGGCGTCGCCGCAACCGGGGTAGTGATCGCCCGCGCCGAACGCCGCCGCCGCAGCTACACCCCGCAGCAGATCCGGGAACGGCTGCACGCCCGGCTGGCCGAAGCACCGCAGACCCGCGAGTCGCCCGGCCACCCCGGCCCGTAACGGGAAGCACGTGCTAGTCCTATCGGGGACCGGCGCACGAGCGTAGCCTTATGCCCAGACGTACCCGTACCAGCCTGCACCGGCTACCGCGGCAGGTGCAGGTGACCAGGTCGCTCCGGACCCCGGTGGCATGGCAGCCCAGGCTGGGCGCAGACCAAAGGAGTCTCGGCGATGCACCGATCATCAAGCTTGCCTTACGCCGGAGCCACCGCGGCGATCCTGGCACCGGCCGCGGTCCGCGCGCTGCTGACCCGGGGTCCTCCGGCGGGCAGCGGCCAGGCACCAGCGGGCACCGGAGCTGCGGACGTGATCCGCCATCTGGCCGATGATCACGATCGGTTTGCCCAGGACCTGAACGACGTCGTCGTCCACCGGATCTTCGCCGCTGGACTGGATCTCCAGGCGGCACTGAGCCTGATCGGCGAGCGCCCGGGCAGCAGCAGGATTCACCACGCCATCGACGAGCTGGAGGAGGTGATCAGGGACATCCGGGACGCCACTTTCGCTGTCCGCCCCCGCGATTAACCACACCACGGACCGGCCGGGACCTGCACGGCGTCCCGCGCAGATATTGCCGGTGAGGAAATTACCGCCACGATGACGCCAATCCCTACGCCAATAAGGCTAGGCCACAGTCACACCGGCGGCAATGCCGGGAGGGCATGCCGACGCTAATTCACGGAAATTGGCGGGATGCTCTAGGCACGGAAGCCGGGGAAGGGGTATTGTGAGGTTTACCGCTCCGGACCCTGGCAGCTGTGCC
Source organism: uncultured Actinomycetes bacterium (assembly GCA_963829725.1). Lineage (GTDB taxonomy): Bacteria > Actinomycetota > Actinomycetes > Streptosporangiales > Streptosporangiaceae > RYN-230. The sequence goes on from CAWHJW010000019.1 coordinate 209,220, forward strand.
CGCGAAGTATCTGCGGGCGCTCAGCAGGGCCCGGTTTTTCTGTGCACGGAAGCGATGCCGGCAAGACGCCACAAGCCAGAGGTTGGTGAGAGTTCAAGGGAGGTTTTCTCCCACTGCGATCTGCCCAAGCATGAGGGCTGCCGCGTGCGTCACCTCGTCACTGGCTATAGGAGCTTGTTATGGGCATCATCGCCTGGATTGTTCTCGGTCTGGTCGCAGGCCTGCTCGCCAATATGCTGATTCCTGGGAAAAGATCGCAGGGCCTTCTCTTTACCGGCGTGATCGGCATCGCCGGGGCGCTGCTCGGCGGCTGGGCAGCCACCAAGCTGTTCCACGTGCACAGCCTGCAAGGCTTCTTCAACCTCTCCACGTGGATCACCGCCATCATTGGCGCAGCGGTGCTACTGCTCGTCTTCCACCTGATCTCCAGCCGGTCTGGCCGGGCAGCGCACCGCTAAGGCCGCACCCTAGCCAGCTGAGTCCGGGCGTCCGCCTCCAGCAGGGTGCTTTCCCGCACCTCGGGAAGATCCAGCACAGCGTCAACGGGGCTCGCGCGGCGCCCTGGAGTGATGTGACCTGGCTCAGCGCGCGGGGCTGGTCCTCATCCGGTCCTGGTCGCGGGCGGCTTCGGCACCTTCCTGAACGGGACCGTCAGCTCGAACGGCGGCGCATCGAGGAAGTCCCGGAGTCCGACCCCACGGCGCAGCCCGGTGTTGTGCCGCTCAGCCAGCCCGTGGGCCACGAGCACCCGGGCCTGGTCGGCCGTCGCCTCCGTGAACGGTGCGGTCCACGGCCCGTGCTTGTCCAGCCGCCGCATTATGGCGAACGGCAGCCAGACGCCATCGAGTTCAGTTCCGTACTCCACCACCATCCGCTTCTCGACCCCGGTCATGCTGTTCGCCTTTCCTCCCGGGTTTCCACCGAGTACGGCCGCAAGACTGGCGTAACGTTACGCCAGCCATACCGAAGAGTCCTCAGCTATATGTTCTGCCTCTTGCCGGCGATGGTCTCCGCGATGGAGGTCTTCTCGCCTTCCCCGGGGATGAGGATCCACGCCACCAGGTAGGCCAGGACGCCCACGCCTGCCGTAAGGACAGTGATGACGGCCATGATCACCCGGGCCAGCGTCGGGTCGATGCCGAAGTAGTCGGAGACCCCCGCGCACACCCCGGCCAGCATGCGGCCGTTCAGGCTGCGGACCAGGACCTTGCTGCCGTTCCCATCGTTCAGCCATCCTCACGGCGACCCCGGGATGGCTGCCGCGGTCGGCGGCTGCTTTTCTGGTGCCTGATTCCAGGCTACGTTCGCAATCTGAAACTAGCAATATTTTTCTAGAAAAGATGTGCCAAAAATCTGGCCCGGGTGAACGGCTCGCCGATGGCCGAGGGTGGCAACCGATTCATGGCCGGGGCAGACCCGGAGTTCTGGCCGGCGGGGCGGGGGCAGTGTTCATGATTGCATCGCGCCCACCGGGTTGAGCGGGTTGAGTGGGAGGGAGCGGGCAGCGGGCTCGCCTGCTCAGCCCTCCGCAGCGGGCCCCTGCACGAGGAAGGCAGGATTCTCATGGCGGGACGGCTCGACGGCAAGGTGGCACTGATCACCGGCGCTGCCAGGGGACAGGGCCGTAGCCACGCGGTGCGCCTGGCCCAGGATGGCGCCGACGTGATCGCGGTGGATATCTGCCGCCAGATCGGCTCGGTCGCCTACCCGCTGGCCACCCCGGCTGACCTCACCCGGACCGTCTCCGAGGTCGAGGCTCTTGGCCGGCGGATAGTGGCCGCCGAGGCCGACGTCCGCCACGCTGCGGCCCTGCGGGCCGCTGTCGCCGACGGCGTAGCGCGGCTCGGCTCGGTGGATATCGTGGTGGCCAACGCAGGCATCGGGATGATGTCCCCGGATGCCAGCGAGGAGCAGGCGTTCCGCGACCAGGGTCGAGGTCAACCTGTTCGGCGTCTGGAACACCATCCAGGCCGCTGCCCCGTCATGATCGAGCAGGGCCGGGGCGGCGCGATCGTCCTGACCGGGTCCACGCTCGGCCTGGTCGGCCGGGGCGGCAACGGCCGTGGCGGATCGGACGGCTATTGCGCCAGCAAGCATGCCATCGTGGGCCTGGGGCGTACCTGGGCGCACTGGCTGGCCCCGCACAACATCCGCGTCAACACCGTGCACCCAGCCGGGGCGAACACGCCGATGGTGATCAACGAGGCGGTGGCCGAGCTGTTCGCCGGCGCTCCCGCATCCAGCGGAGCCGACGTGGGCAACCTCCTGGATGTCCAGCTCATCGAAGCCGTCAACGTCAGCAACGCCATCGCCTGGCTGGTCTGCGACGAGGCCCGTTACGTCACCGCCGTGGCACTCCCGGTCAACGCCGGGTTCACCGCCAAATAGCCCCGGGCTATCCGCCGCTGGCCGCGGACGTCCTTGAAGCGCATGAGTTTCGCGCCCTGGTCATCCTGGGGCGGCCGCTATGGACCGAAGTCCCACGTTCCGTGGCCGAACGGCCCTGGCGGGCAGCCCGCCCGGGATCCAACGTCGGGAAGTGTCCCAGCGCGTGATCGTTAGGAGGCAGGCGTGAAGACTTGTGAACAGCCCGGCTATGACTGGACCACCGTCCTGCGGCGCCAGCCGTCCCGCGTCGTGGAAGGCCAGGCAGAAGGCGGCCACACCAGCTCGTTTGAGCTCATCTGCTGCGACTGCGGTGACCAGCCCGACCTGGATTACGCCGAGGTCTCACCCGAGATGCAGCGGATCCGCGGCCCGTACTCGATCGCGGACGGCGTTGCCGCTTACGAGAAGCACGTCAAGCTGCACCAGCCCGGACGCACCAGTTGATGCTGGCTTCGCGCCAGCGCATGAGCCCCCGCTCGTCGAGTTCCGATCGTGTCCTCCTCGTAGCCGGTTAGCGGCCGGGCGGCGGCCGTCGATTACGCGGAGCCGTCGGCCAGTGACCAGGAGCGGGTGGAGGATACTCGGCAGGATGAGCGAGGAGAGGCCGGAACCAACCCATGCGGTCGGGGCGGCAGCGCTCGCGGCGGGGTGGTCACATCGGCATCGCGACGTGTCCGGCGGCTGGCTGCGGCCCACCGTGTTCGGGTCGGTTGACGGGCTGGTGACGAACGCTTCACTCATCGCCGGGCTGGGCGGCGGCGGCGCCTCTTCGCATGCCATCGTGCTGGCCGGCGTGGCCGCGCTGGTGGCGGGGGCGTTCTCGATGGGCACCGGTGAGTACGTGTCGGTGACCAACCAGAACGAGCTGGTCCACGCCGAGGTCGCCGTCGAGCGAAGATGCACATCCAGTTTCCCGACGCCGAGCAGGCCGAACTCGCTGAGACCTTCCGCGGCTACGGAGCCGATCCGGACACCGCAGCCAGGATGGCCGCCGCGGTCTCACGCGATCCGGACACCGCGCTGCGCGTGCATACCCGCGAGGAACTCGGCGTAGACCCATTCGAGCTGCCCTCCGCCCTGCTGGCGGGCGCCTCGTCGCTGGTGGCGTTCTCCCTGGGGGCACTGGTCCCGCTCCTGCCGTACCTGGCCGGGCTGTCTTCTATCGCTGTCTCCCTGGGTATTGCCGCGGTGGCCCTGGTGATCGGCGGGATGGCCGTGGGCCGCCTCACTGGCCGGCCGGCACTGCACGCAGGCCTGCGCCAGCTTGTCCTGGGCGCACTCGCGGTCGCGGTGACGTTCGGCGTGGGCGCCCTGATCGGCAGCCAGGTCAGCTAATGGAGCGCCCTCAGCCGGTCACGGTGACCTCGTGCCAGAGTCCGCCGTTGAGGTCGAGCGCGTTGCCGTGAGCCTGGCCCGGGGCGGTGTCGCCGACGTAGGTGTAGAGCGGGCGGCCGTTGTAGGTGGCCTGGGCCGAGCCGTCTGACCGGGTGATCGTGCCCAGTCGGCCGGTCACGCCGGGCCCGGCGGTCACGGGTCCCTTGACCGGCGGCCAGTACGTGGCGCACGACCCGTTGCAGTTCGACTTCGTTGCCGTGTCCGGGGCGAACCAGTACAGGGTGACGCCCCTCGCGCTGGTGAGCACCGTGACCCCGCCGATCCGCGTGGTCCTCAGGCCACCGCCCGCGCTAGCCGGCGCCGGTGCGCCCGCTCCGGCCACGACGACGCCGAGCAGCACCAGGGAGGCGAGGCACAGGCCGGCGATCAGCAGCCCGGAGCCGGGAACGCCTGCCTGCAGCCTGGCCAGCAGCGCCCCGCGCGGGGGCGGCTGCCCGGACGGCTGGCCGGGCACGGCCGGGGCGGCAGCCAGGACGGCCAGCACCCCGAAGGCGGCGACCTCGAGCACCCCGGCGACGATTCCCGCGGTCGTGCGGACCTCCGTGAACCCGAACAGCCCGGCCCAGACCGACAGGAGGTAGCCGCCGAGGGTGGATAGCGCGAACCCCGCGCCGGCGGCGGCGGCCAGCCGGGAACCAGTCACCAGCACCGCCGCGGCCAGGCCGAAGGCCGCGATCACCTGGAGCAGGAACAGCCAGCCGATCGTCGGTATCGACCGGTAGCCGGTCAGGTACAGGTCAAGGTGGATCCCGCCGGTAGCGGCCAGCAGCCCCGCCCCAGCCACCCGCAAGCCGAGCCGCTGCGACCGCCCCAGCCCAGGCAGCCGGGATCTGTCCATCACCACTGCGGTCCCCTTCCGCCGTCCGGTCCGGCCCGGGGCGGGCGCTCTTGCTGCAGCGAGGAGCACCCCTCCCGGCCAGCCAGGATGACCGTGCCGCGGGTCAGTACCCGTACCCGCCCTTGGAGCTGTGGGCCGGGCTCGCGGCGGGCGCGGCCGCACCGGACACCGTCACCTCGTGCCACACCCCGCCGGAGACGTTGAGGCCATTGCCCTTGGCCTGACCGGGGGCGGTATCGCTGACGTAGGTGTAGAGGGGATGGCCGTTGTAGGTGGCCTGCGTCGAGCCGTCCGACCGAGTGATCGTGCCCAGCTTGCCGGTGACGCCTGCCCCAGCCGTGGCGGGCCCCTTAACCGGCGGCCAGTACGTAGCGCACGACCCGTTGCAGTTCGACTTCGTTGCCGTGTCCGGGGCGAACCAGTACAGCGTGAACCCCTTCGCGCTGGTGAGCACCGTGGCGCCACCGATCTTCGCGGTCTTCAGGGCCGTGCTGGACGAGCCGGAGGCCGCTGAGGACGCCGCACTGGACGACGAACCCGCCGCGGCCGGGCTGGCCGTCGATGAGCCCGGTGAACTCCCGCACGCCGCGGCGATCAGGGCTATCCCGGCCAGGCCGGCTGGCACCCACCATCGATTACGCATCACATACCCCGCTCGGAGAAGGACGATCTATCTCTTCCCAGCAACGTAACGCGAGGCGGGTCCGTTCACCGGCCAAAGAGCAGACACCGGGCAGAGCCATCAGGCGGAACGAGTATTCCCTGCGGTTCACCTCGGGCGCCCGGCCCAGCGGACGGCGGATGGCCACGATGCGGCTGCGGGCGGTGGTTCGGGGCAGGTACCTGCCGAGCCCGCTGACGCAGGCCAGGAGGCTCCCCAGATGGTGCTGCCCGCCGCGGGCGCGGCACTCGCGATCGTCGTGCCGTTCTCTGGTACAGCTCAGCACCGTGGTACTACAAGGGCTCCCAGATCCCGCACATCTAGCAGCGGGACCAGGGGTCGGCGCCGTCGACCCCAGACGGGGTTCAGCTGGTCTGCGGCGGGGGCAGGCCCAGTTCCCGGCGGATAATCCTGACCTGGGCCTCGACGGCCGCATCAGCGGCTCGGTGGCGGCCAGCGAATGACACCAGCCCGGTGACCGAGGACGATCTGGCCTGCTGGCCGGTCAGCGTGGCCCGGCGTTGGTTGGCCTGGATGAGGGCGCGGGCGGTAGCGGCGATCCGGGGCGGGAACGGGATCTGGCTGAGGAGCTGCGCGGGGAGAAGGCTGGCCGGGCACGGCCGGGGCGGCGGCCAGGACGGCCAGCACCCGAACGCGGCAGCGCGAACCCCGCGCCCGATGCGACGGCTAGCCGGGAACCAGTCACAACCACCGCCGCGGCCAGGCCGAAGGCCGCGATCACCTGGAGCAGGAACAGCCAGCCGGCCCGGCAGGCCGGCCAGCTCCTCCCGGCAAATTCCCGGTGCCCGTCACCGCGCCCGCTCCTTGCTCCCTGCGGACCAGCCCAGCGGCCCGTGGCCGGGTGAGCGGCCAGCGTCCAGCGTCAGCGTCCAGCCAGGGTCCCCATATCGCCAAGAACGCGACAACCTGCTCAAACCGTTCATCAGGCTCCCGCCTGGTCCCGCGCTGGCGGTGCCGCCGTGGCCACCGTCGCCCCCTCATGAAGGTGGCGCCGGCCGGTTGCGACGATGGATGCATGGCAAACAACGAGTTCAGCCAGGCCCTGAAGTCCAGCCGGGAGATCGACCTCACTGTCACTGGCCGGAAATCCGGCCGGGAGATCTCCCTTCCCGTGTGGTTCGTGCAGGAGGGCGAGAAGCTGTACCTGGTGCCGGTCACGGGATCGGACTCGGACTGGTACAAGAACGTGCTGAAGGAGCCGCAGATCCATCTGGCGACTGGGGGCGCGCAGCTCACCGCACGGGCGGCCCCGGTCACCGATCCGGCCCAGGCCGGTGAGATCGTCAACAAGTTCCGGGTCAAGTACGGCGCCAGGGACGTGGCGGCGTACTACCCGAAGCAGGATGCCGCGGTGCAGGTCTCGCTCACCTGACCGGCGCGGTGGCCAGGCGGCCGCCGTCGCCCGGCGGAGTTAAGGTTAAGGCCTGGGTGCTGGCCTTGCGTTCCGTGCACCTAGCTGCCGAAGCTGATGCTGTCCGCCTTGACATCGACGTCGATCCCGTTCGAGGACGAGTTGAGCCCGCCGGTCATCTGCAGCCCCAGAGGCAGCGACTTCAGCGGCAGCGTAATGCTGCGTGCCGAACTCGCCAGCCCCGAGGGCAGCCCGCTACTCGACACCAGCTGCAGCTCGATCTCGTTCGGCCCGGCCGCCACTACCTTCCACGTGGCCGACCAGGACACGATCCCGCCCGCCAGATTCAGGCTGCCCTTTACCTCCGTGCTGCCGACCGAGGTGACCTTCAGCCCGCCACCACCCAGGAAGCCGGTCAGCGGGCCAGCCGCCGACAGCGCGTTCCCGAGGGCACCGAGGCTGATCAGTACCGTCCCGTGCACCGGGCCGGCGGTACCGCCACTGAAGCTGGAATTGAGCTTCACGTTGTCTGCGACCACGTTCAGGCTGGTCACCGTGAGCGGTCCCGCCTTGATGTCCGACGAACTGATCGTGATCTGGTGGATGTCACGGGCGGCAACCTGGGTCAGGAACGGGAAGCCGGCGATCGACACGCTGGGCTTGGCCGGGAAGCCCTGCGACTTGATCTGGGACGCGACCCTGTTCTCGGCAAACGCCTTGGCCCCGAAGTCGAGGCCGACCAGCACCACGACGATGACCACGATCCACGCCAGCCACTTGCGGCCACGGCTGCGCCGCCCCTGCTGATGTCGCTGGTTGTCGGGCAAGCCGTCCGCCTCCCGGTCCGAGCCGGGGACCGGCCGCCGTGGCACCATTGCCACTGAACGCTACGCCGGCTGGACCATGAAATCGAGGCGCGTCGCCAGTTCGATCCCACCCACTTAGGTGAGCGCCGCCGGTGCTGGCTGCTGTTGACCGCCGGCGCCGCCGTCAGGACGCTGCCCGTGGCGGTTTTCCTGGGCAACAAACATGACGGCGGCGAATACCAGGCCCACCGACGGTCACGACCCACCCGTCAGTGGCCGGCAGCCTCTGCCCGGCGCGGGAGCTTCCAGCCGGGCCGCACGAAGTGGCAGGTGTAGCCGTCAGGGTAGCGCTCGAGGTAGTCCTGATGCTCGGGCTCCGCCGCCCAGAACGGCCCGGCCGGCTCCACCTCGGTGACCACCTTTCCCGGCCACAGGCCAGAGGCCTCGACATCGGCGATGGTGTCGTACGCGACCCGCTTCTGCTCGTCATTCGTGTAGTAGATGGCCGAGCGGTAACTGAGGCCGATGTCGTTGCCCTGGCGGTTCTTCGTTGTCGGGTCGTGGATCTGGAAGAAGAATTCCAGAATGTCCCGGTAGGAGATCCGCTCCGGGTCGAAGACGATCTCGATCGCCTCGGCGTGGGTCCCGTGATTCCGGTATGTCGCGTTGGGCACGTCCCCGCCGGTGTAGCCGACCCTTGTGCTCAGCACGCCTGGGCGGCGCCGGATCAGGTCCTGCATTCCCCAGAAACATCCGCCAGCCAGGATCGCCTTTTCTGTTGTGTCGCTCATCGCTCTGCCTCGCTGTCTGCGTCCTCGAACAGGTTGCGGTAGGCTCCGTAGCCTTCAGCTTCGAGGTCATCGAGTGGGATGAACCGGAGGGCGGCTGAGTTCAGGCAGTACCGCAGTCCCCCGGCATCCCTGGGGCCATCGTTGAACACGTGGCCGAGGTGGCTATCCGCGTGGGCCGAGCGGACCTCGGTCCGCCGCATGCCATGGCTCGAGTCGACCTTCTCGATCACGTTGCCCGGCTCGAGAGGCACGGTGAAACTCGGCCACCCGGTGCCGCTGTCGTACTTGCTGACCGAGGCGAACAGGGGCTCACCGGAGACGATGTCCACGTAGATACCGGGCTCTTTGTTGTCGTAGTAGGCGTTGCTGAACGCCCGCTCGGTCCCGCTTTCCTGAGTCACCCGGCGCTGCTCGGGCATCAGCCGCGCGATGACCTGCGGGTCTTTCCTGTAGGTGTCTGGCATCTCGTCCCCTTCATGGTTACGTCATGTGCAACGTGTGCCGTCGCTGCAATCATCCAGCGCACCTGCTGGCCAGTTAGTTCCCCGGCGGGTGTCCTGTGCCCGCCGGGCGTGGCGGGCGGCCGGCCGCTGCCGGCCGGTCCGGGCACGGCCTGCTACGGTTCGCCGGCTGCGGGACCGCCTTACGGGGGGGCGGTCATTACTTCTGTGGCCCTGTTGCGTCTCCCGCCCCCGCTAGCCTCACTGTGCCTATCCAGACGAAAGCTCCCAATGACGCTGTGTATTCGATAAGGAATCAGACATCAGCCGTACCGGGCATGGGCGAATGAAGGATGGCAGATCTACCGAGCCCCGATGAGATCCGGATAGGGCCGCGCCGGCAACGGCCTCGGCGCAGGCGGCCGTCAGTGACCGGGACTGAGTTGGTTGTCGCGGTTGTCGCGGTTGTCGCGGTGGCCGTGCTGGCTGTGGGGTGGTTCGCCGGGCACGGGAAGAAGCCGGGGCGGACCCGGGCGCGGGCTCCGGTGGCCGTCAGCGAGCCAGCCCTGACGGGCATCGCCCCCGTGTCCTGTCCGGCGCGCTCAGCGGCGGCATCATCGCGATCCAGGGGCCCCAGCCGGGAACGGTGGTGGGAGGCTGCAAACGGTGCTGATTCCATGTCGCTCGTCCGGCTGGACGGCAGCGCGAGCGGGGGTCCATGCCCTTGCCGACAGGCGTGTGGGTAACCACGTCAGATGGCCGGGGCGAGGTGCTGGCCTCCTCAGAAACTGGTGTCATGTAAGACGTGTCGCCGGAGGGCTTCCGCCGGTTCACCGGGACGCCGGCGGCGGTCGGCCCGCCCTGGTGGCTCATCGTCGTCTGCCGCGGTGCTGGCCCGCGCCCTGCTGGTCAGGACGGCTCGGGGCAGTCCCGTTGCGTGGACGTGGTCATCAACCTGCAGACTGGTGCCCGGCGCACACTGCCTGGGCCCCCGCCGGACACGGCCGGGATTTCCGGCGTCGTCGTGCCTGATGGACTTGCCGCGGCGGTGTTCCGGGGCACCGGGAGCCGGGTGACGCTTCACCTGCTCAACCTGGCGTCCGGGGCCGGCCGCCGGCTCGGCGTGCGGCTGGCGCGGGGAACGCCCGGCCCGCAGACGCTGGCCTGGTCACCCGACAGCCGGTGGCTGTTCGTCGTGGCCGCCGACGGCAGACTGGACGCCGTCAACGCCCGCACCGGGCAGGTACAGGGCCTCGGCCTGACACTCCCGCCGGTCGGCCAGATCGCCGTCCGCACCCGACGGCGTTTGGCAGACTCTTTCCTCATGGCGCCCGCTGGAACGCCGTGAGCGTCACCGCCTTTTAATACGTGGCGCGGCCGCCGCTGATGTCGTAGACGGCGCCGGTGGAGAAGCTGCACTTGTCCGAGGCGAGCCAGGCGACCAATTCGGCGACCTCGCCGGGGCGGCCGAGCCGGTGCATCGGGATCAGGCTGGTCAGGTGCGCGAGCACCGCGGGTGATGTCTCGGCGTTCATGGGCGTCTCGATGACCGCTGGTGCGATCGCGTTGACCAGGACGCCGCTGGTCGCCAGTTCCTTGCCCAGGGACTTGGTCATGGCGATCACCGCGCCCTTGGACGCCGAGTAGGCCGACATTTTCGGGTTGCCGTCCTTGCCGGCCATGCTGGCGAAGTTCACGATGCGGCCCCAGCCCCGTTCCCGCATGCCCGGCACGAAGGCGCGGCAGAGGTTGAAGGTGCCCTGCACGTTGACGGCGAAGGTGGCGGCCCACTCATCGTCGGTGATCTCCCATAGCGGCTTATTCGGGCCCACGATCCCGGCGCTGTTGATCAGGATGTCCGCTGGGCCGATGCGCTGCGCGGCCGCGCTGACGGCCCCGGCATCACGCACGTCGGCGTGCACGTCCGCGCCCGCCGCGATGTCCAGCGTTACGACATCGACGCCATCGCGCGCCAAGCGCTCCGCACTGGCCAGGCCAAGGCCGCTGACGCCGCCGGTGACAACTGCGGTTCGGCTCATAGCTTTTCCAATTATTAGAACCAAAATGTAACATCTGGAATATGCGTCATCGTAACTCGCCTCCGGCCAGCCCGGAAGGCCCCGCCGAGGGCCGGCTGGTGGGCTCGGAACGGGTACTCGCGGTCCTCCGCGAGCTGGCCCGGCACCCGGCTGGCGCGGAACTCGAGGAGATCGCGCGGTCCGTGGACAGCCCCAAGCCGACCGTGCACCGTGGGCTCGCCGCACTATGCCGGGCCGGCTTCGCCGCCCGGGACGGCCGGGGGCACTACGTGCTCGGCGATGAGTTCGTGCGGATGGCCTTCGCGCATCACGAGAACCGCCCGGATCACCTGCGGGTCGCCCCGATCCTTGAATCGCTGTCCCGCCGTTTCGGGGAGACCGCGCACTACGCTGTGCTGGACGGCGAATCGGTCGTCTACCGGGCCAAGGTCGATCCCCCGGCCCGGGCGGTCCGGCTCACGTCCACGGTGGGCGGCCGTAACCCCGCGCACTGCACAGGGGTCGGGAAGATGCTGCTGGCCTGCAGCCTGCCCGACGACGCCGCAGTCCGCCGCTGGGCAGGTGACCGGATCTTGGAGCGGCGCACCGGCCGGACCGTCACGGACCCCGGGAAGCTGTGTGCCGAGCTGCGCACGACCCGCGAGCGCTGCTACAGCACCGACGACCAGGAGAATGAGCCGGGCATTGTCTGCGTGGCCCTCCCGGCCTTCCTGACCTCGCCGACAGTGCCAAGCGGGGCCATCAGCGTTAGCGCTCTGGCCTACCGCACCCCGCTGAGCGCGCTGCTCGACGACCTGCCCGCGATCCGGTCCATCATCGACACGCGCCCCGCGAGCAGCGGCTGATGCGGGCCTTCGTACTGAGCGGGCCACGGCAGTCGGCCGTGCTCGACGTCGAGCCCCCGGTGGCGGGCCCGGGACAGGTTGTCGTGGACGTGCACCGGGTGGGCGTCTGCGGCACGGACGTCGAGTTCTTCACCGGGAGGATGGCCTACCTGCATCAGGGGCACGCCTCCTACCCGCTGCGACCCGGCCACGAGTGGTGCGGCGTGGTCGCCTCAGCCGGCGAGGGCGCCGACCCGGCCTGGCTCGGCCGGCGGGTGACCGGCGACACCATGCTGGGCTGCGGCTCCTGTTACCGCTGCCTCGACGGCCGCCAGCACATCTGTGAGCACCGCTACGAGATCGGGGTCCGGGCCGGATGGCCTGGCGCCCTCGCGGAGCAGGTGCTCGTGCCGGTCACCGCGCTCCGGCCGCTGCCGGACAGCGTCGATGACACCGCCGGCGCGATGGTCGAGCCGGGCGGCAACGCCTTGCGTTCCGTGCAGGGAGCCGGCCTCAGCCGGGGCCGCCGGGTCCTCATCCTCGGGCCGGGCACGATAGGCCTGCTCTGCGTCCAGTTCGCCCTGGCCACTGGGGCGGAGGTACACGTGGCCGGACACTCGGCCAGGAGCCTGGACCTGGCCGCCGCCCTGGGCGCCCATGGCAACTGGACGACGGATGCTCTCCCCGCGCTGGCCTGGGACGCGGTCATCGACGCCACCAACGACGCCGACATCCCGCGGACGGCACTCGACCTCGTGGAGCCCGGAGGACGGCTGGTACTCGTCGGGCTGGCCGGCGAGCCAAGCCTGGTCGACACCCGGACCGTCGCCCTCAAGGACGTCACCGCCGTGGGCATCCTCAGCGCCTCACCCGGCCTCGACGGCACCATCGAGCAGTACGCCGCTGGGCTCGATCCAAGGCCCCTGGTCGCCGCGACTGTCGGCCTCGACCGCACAGCGGACGTCCTGGCTGGCTGGCGGCCCGCCAGCGCCGGGCCAGGACCGAAGATTCACATCGACCCGCGAGACACGTTCCCGGCGTCCTAGCTCAGCCCAGGCCGAGGCCGCGCCGGCCGGTACCGTTGAAGTCGCCTAGCCGGAAGCGGTTCACCCAGGTCCGTTCGTAGTGCTCGGCGGGGAAGTCGCCAGGACTCGACCCGGTGGCCAGCGATTCGCTGACCTCAGTCTTGATCTGCTGCTCAACGACAGCGAAGGCCTCGTCAACCGTGCGGCCTGAGGCGGCGATCCGTGCTCGCAGCGCCGCCTTGATCTGCCTGATGGCGGCCGGGAGATCCGCGGGCGTCTCCTCCCAGTGCGGCAGGGCGGGAAGCGGGGCGGTTCCGGGCCGGGACGGGGCTGACATGGAACGCTCCTTCTAGTTAAGTCTCCTTACCTAAAGGACGGTGACGCGCCGGAGCCGTTCTAGGCAGGACTCCTGCCTAGAACGGGGGCGTGGATCCTGCCAGGCCCTCACTGCAGCTCTTGCGTTCACTGACCGACGAGCACGTCCTGCGCGCCCTGATGCGGCAAAGGAGGCTGACACGGGCCGAACTGGCCGCCGAGACCGGCATCTCGAAGCCGACGGTGGGTGAGAGCGTGCGCCGGCTGACCGCAACGGGCTCGGTGGTGGACACCGGCCAGCGGACTCCCGACGGCCGCGGCCGGGTGGGCTCGTACTACGCCCTGGCCGACGACGTCGGCGCCGCACTCGCAGTCAGCATCGCGCCGGAGGGCATCGTGGCCGAATGCATCGACGCCTGCGGTGACACCGCATCGCGGGCACGCCGGGCGGTCAGCCGACCCGCCCGGCCGGCGAGGGTCGGCGCCGCCTTGCGGGCCGCAGCCGCCGAGGTAGGGCACGGCGCCGGACTGACCCCGCGCCTGGCGGTGGTGAGCGCCGCCGACCCGGTAGACCGCCACACCGGCGAGCTGATCCAGCTACCGGACGAACCGTTCCTGCTCGGCGAACTCGACCCCACCGAGGTCCTGGCGCCGCACGTGGCCGGGCCGGTCACCGTCGACAACGACGTGAACTGGGCGGCGCGGGCCGAGCGCGACAACGCGGGCGCCGCCACCTTGGACGACTTCGCCTACCTCTTCCTCGGCGAGGGACTGGGCTGCGCGATCGTCAGTGATGGCGAGGTGAGGGGCGGGCATACCGGCATCGCCGGCGAGATTGCGCATCTCGTCACCGCCGGCCCGCAGGGGCAGGCGATGCGTTTCATCGAGGTATTCGGCGAGCTCGGCCTGAGGCAGGCCGGTTCGACGGCCATCGACACCGGCCGACTCCTGGCCATGGCGGGCCGTCCGGGCCCCCAGGCAGCGGCCGCGCGTCACGCCCTCGGCCAGGCCATCAGCGGAGTCCTCGCCGCCGTCGTGGCGCTCGCTGACCCGGAACTCATCATCATTGGCGGATCGTGGGGCAGCCAGCCGCACATCCTGGACCTCATCTCCACAGCGACCGCACGGCTCCCACGGCACTCCCCCGTCCGGGCCGCCGAGCTGACCACCGAGCCATCGCCGGCCGGCGTGCGGCTCGAAGCGCTCAGCCGCCTCCGCCCAGCCATCGTCACCACCGCCCCTCGGGCCCGGACGGGGTAGGCGCTACGGCGGCGGTCCGCGCTGACCTGGCCGGCCAGGCTGCCCTGCCCGCCCGCGATTTGTTACGTTGGCCAGCACAGGGCGCGGGTCCGCGGTCCTCATCACGTCAAGCATCCGGCCGGCGCCGTCAACGGAGTGGCCAGCCGGGCCGCTGTCCCGCCTGGCCCAAGTCCGCGGGAGATACGACATGTCTCATCATCTTGATACGCCTCTCGCGGCCCGGAACTGCCAGCGCTACCTCGACGTGCACAACCCGGCCAGCCTGACGCCCGCAGTATCGGGGCATCTCCGAGCGGGGAATTTCCCGTACGTCGTGGCGGCGTGACCCACCGGGATTCGCCGTGGCGACCGAGCTGGTGCTGCTGGGCACCGCAGGCGCGCCCATGCCCGTCGCCGGGCGCGCCGGGATCTCCTCGGCACTCATCGTCGGCGAACGGGTCTTCGTCATCGACTGCGGCCGCGGGGCGCCGTCCGCCTTCGCCGACGCGGGACTGAGCTTCTCCGGCCTCGAAGCCGTGTTCCTCACCCATCTTCATGCCGACCACACCGGCGACCTGCCCGGCATGCTGCTCTACCCCTGGGGCGGCCGGGTGGGCAATAACGGCCCGCTCGCGCCGATCCGGGTCTACGGGCCGCCGCGGCCCTCAGCAGTACCGGCTGGTGATGCCCTTTTCCATCGTGAGACGACGATCTGCCCGAACCTCCCGGTCCCCGGCACCACCGACCTGGTGCGGAACATCCTGGCCGGCTACGCCTACCACCTCAACGTCATGCCGCTGGACGCCCACATGCCGGACGCCGGAGCGCTCGTGCGGGTCATCGACATCACCGTCCCCGGCCGGGCTGAGGGGCGCGGCCAGGTCCCGATGGCCGTTTTCGACGACGGGGTGGTCCGGGTCACCAGCGTGGCAGTGACGCACGGCCGGGCGGAACCGGCGCTGGCCTACCGTTTCGACACCGCGGACGGGGCGGTCGTGTTCTCCGGTGACACCACGGTGAACGATGACCTCATCACTCTCGCCCAGGGCGCCGACCTGCTCGTCCACCAGGTAGCCGACCTGAGTTACCTCCGGCGGCACGGCATGACCGGGGCCGAACTCGACCGGATGGCCGCGTTGCACACCGACGTCAGCGAGGTAGGCGGCGTCGCCGAACGAGCCCGGGTGCGCGAACTCGTCCTCACCCATTACCTGCCGGCTGAACCGGACGCGATCACGCCAGCGGAGTGGGCGCGACGTGCCGGGCAGGGTTTCACCGGCATCACCACCGCGGGCTATGACGGCCTGCGCCGGGCGATCCTCGCCTGACCTGCGGCGGGCCCGGGCTGGAGGGTGGGCAGTGTCACAGCCGCAGAGCGGGCGGTTGAATACCCCTGGGGGTATGATGGAGGCACTGTCCCTGCCGGGCACGTGACACCGAGGAGAAGGGACGCGCAGATGAAAGCGGTCGTAGTCGGAGGCGTCGCCGGGGGCATGAGCTTCGCGGCACGGGCCCGCCGCCTCGCTGAGGACGCCCAGATCGTGGTGCTGGAGCGTGATCCGTACGTGTCCTACGCGAACTGCGGCCTGCCCTATCACCTGGGCGGTGAGATCGGTGACCGGGAAGCCCTCCTGCTGCATACTCCGCAGTCGCTGGCCGAGAGCCTGGCGCTGGACGTGCGCACCGGCCACGAGGTGCTTGCCATCGACCCGGCCGGGCGCACCGTCGCCGTCCGTGACCGGGCGACCGGCCAGGAGTACCAGGAGTCCTACGACATCCTGGTGCTGTCCACCGGGGCCGCTCCGGTCATCCCGCCGATCCCGGGAGCCGGCCTGCCCGCGGTCCGCGTGCTGCGCACGGTTCCCGATGTGGACGGCTTGCGTGACCTGGTGGACGGCGGAGCCCGCCGGGCCGTGGTCGTGGGCGCCGGGTTCATCGGCCTGGAGGCGGCCGAGGCACTGCGGCACCGGGGCCTGGCGGTCACACTGGTCGAACTGGCCGGGCAGGTCCTGCCCGCCTTGGACCCGGAGATGGCGCGCAGCATCGAACTGGAGCTGGTCCGGGCCGGCGTCGAGGTGCGGCTGGGCACATCGGTCACCGCGCTACGGCAGGCGGGCCGCGGCACCGTCGCCGCCAGCCTCTCGGACGGATCCCAGGTCCTGGCCGACCTAGTCCTGCTGGCCGCCGGGGTCCGGCCGGAGACCTCCCTGGCCGCGGCGGCCGGGCTCGCGCTGGGCACCCGCGGCGCCCTGCTCGTCAACGAGCACCTGCGGACCTCGGTGCCATCCATCTACGGCGTGGGTGATGCGATCGAGGTCGCGGACGCCGTCACCGGCAGCCCGGCCCTCGTGCCGCTGGCCGGGCCAGCCAGCCGGCAGGGCCGCGCGGCCGCTGACCACGTGTTCGGCCACGGCGGGCGGCGCTCCCCCGTCCTGGGCACGGCCATCGTGCGCGTCTTCGGCACCGTGGCCGCCACCACCGGCCCGGGCGAGAAGGCGCTGCGCGCGGCCGGGATCCCGCACCACGCCGTGCACCTGCACCCGAACAACCACGCCGGGTACTACCCCGGCGCACGCCCGCTGCACCTCAAGCTGCTCTTCGCTCCCGGTGGGCAGGTGCTCGGCGCCCAGGCGACCGGCGGCGACGGTACCGACAAGCGGATCGACGTCATCGCCACCGCCATCCGGGCAGGCCTGACCGTCGGTGACCTCGCTGACCTCGAGCTGGCCTACTCACCGCCGTTCGGGTCCGCCAAGGACCCGGTCAACCTGGCGGGCATGGCAGCCAGCAACCTGCTGGCCGGCGACCTAGCCGTGTGGCGGGCGGCCGACCTGCACCACCCAGACCCCCAGGCCGTGCTGCTGGACGTCCGGTCCGCGGCGGAGTTCCGCTCCGGCCACCTGCCCGGCGCGCAGAACATCCCGCACACCGAACTGCGCCAGCGGCTCGGCGAGATCCCCCCCGACCGCCCCCTGCTGGCGTACTGCGCGTCCGGCTTCCGGTCCTACCTGGCCCTCCGGCTACTGCGCCAGCACGGCTGGCCCGACGTCCGCTCCCTGTCCGGCGGACTGTCCACGCTACGGCTGGAACTCCCCGGCCTGGCACTCGACCAGGGCGAGCCAGCGGCCGAACTGGCCGGGACCAGCCGGTAACGACGGCCGTCACCGCCCTGCCCAGCGCGTTGCGGTGGCCGTTTCCAGCCATCGACCGCCTGGGTATGACCAATGGCCCTGGCAACGGTGAGTCCGGCAGGCGAGGCTGCCCCCATGGTTGTGGCCGCGCACGCCCCATCCGGCGAGTTGACTTTGGCGGGGGCGGCCGCCCTGTCTCCCGGAGAGGTGCTCTCGCGGCTGGGAAGTGGCCTGGATGGGCTTTCGTCCGCCGATGTGGCGGAACGATTGCGCCGGTTCGGGCCCAACACACTCGGCGTGCACCGGGTGCGTGCCACCGCTGTCCTGCTCCGCCAGATATGGAATCCGATCCTGATTCTGCTGCTCGGGGCGGCGCTCGTATCGGCGCTGACCGGCGGCGGCACGAACGCGCTGATCATCGCGGTGATTGTTGCCCTCAGTGTTGGCCTGGGCTTTTTCAACGAGTACCGGGCGGAGGTGGCGATGGCCGGTCTCCGCGCGCAGATCCGGCAGGAGGCGGAGGTCCGGCGGGACGGTCAGCAGAGCCGGGTCCCGGTGACGAGCCTCGTGCCGGGCGACGTAGTGGCCCTGCGCATCGGCGTCCTCGTGCCGGCCGACCTCCGTTTGCTGAGGGTCAACGAACTCGAGTGCGACGAAGGCCTGCTGACCGGCGAGTCGATGCCGGTAGCCAAGTCGGCGGATGCTGTCGCCGGTCACCAGCCGCAAGAGCAGCCGGGGTGCGCGTTCATGGGGACGATCGCCCACCAGGGGTCAGCGCTCGGCGTGGTGGTGGCGACCGGAGCCCGCACCGCCTTCGGGCAGATCGCCGCGGGCGTGGCCGATAAGCACAGCCAGACCGCCTTCGAAGCGGGCCTGTCGCGTTTCTCCCGCTTCCTGTTCGCGGTGGCCGCGGTGCTCACGGCATTCATCTTCGTCATCAACGTGGCACTGTCCCGGCCTCTTATCGAGGCGCTGCTGTTCTCGCTGGCCATCGCGGTGGGTATCGCCCCTGAGATGATGCCGGCCATCGTGACCGTGAGCCTGTCCGCCGGATCGAAAGCCCTCGCGGCCAAGAAAGTGCTGGTGAAACGGCTGGTCGCCATCGAGGACCTGGGCAACATCGAGATCCTGTTCACCGACAAGACGGGCACCCTCACCGAAGGGCTGATCACCTTCCAGCGGGCCCTCGGCACCGCCGGGCATGACAGCGGCCCCCCGCTGCTGCTCGGGCTCCTATGCAATGAGGCCGAGGCCACCGCCGGAGGACCGGTCGGGGGGAACACGCTGGACCAGGCCCTGTGGTCAGCCCCCGGAGCGGGCCCGGGAGAGCGGATTGCCACGTCGGCCGGTGCCTACCGGAGGCTGGCCGTCCTTCCCTTTGACCACGAACGGCAGCTGACCTCGGTGCTGGTGAAGGACCCTGACGGTCAGCTGCTGCTGATCGCCAAGGGCGCGCCTGAGGTGATACTGGACCGCTGCGTTGACGCTCCTGACGCCGCCCGGCCGGTACTGGAGGCGCTGTTTTCCGAAGGAGCCCGGGTAGTGGCCGTCGCCAGCCGCCCAGCTGCGGGCATGACGGCGCTCACCGCCGCCGACGAGCACGGGCTGGCGCTGGTCGGCTTCCTGACGTTCGCCGACCGGCCGAAGGTCAACGCCGGTGCCTCCATCGCCCAGCTCGAACAGCTGGGCGTCCAGGTGAAGATCATCACTGGGGACAACGGCCTCGTGGCCGCCAAGGTGTGCTCGCAGATCGGGATCGAGTGCACCGGCGTCCTCAGCGGCGCCGACGTCGCGTCGCTCGATGACGACCACCTCGAAGCCGCGATCCAGGCCACGACAGTGTTCGCCCGGATCAGCCCCGACCAGAAGTCGCGGATTATCAAGGTGGCCCGCCGCACCGGAAAGGACGTGGCGTTCCTGGGCGACGGAGTGAACGACGCGGTAGCACTGCACCACGCTGATGTCGGGATCTCCGTGGACTCGGGAACCGACGTGGCTAAGGAAGCCGCCGACGTGGTACTGCTCGAAAAAGATCTGGGCGTCCTGGCGGAAGGCGTCATGGAAGGCCGCCGCATCTTCGCCAACACCATGAAATACGTCCTGATGGCCACGTCCTCGAACTTCGGTAACATGTTCAGCGCCGCCGGCGCCTCCGTGTTCCTGTCATTCCTGCCGATGCTGCCGTCGCAGATCCTGCTCAACAATCTGCTCTACAACACTGGGCAGCTGGTGATCCCGACTGACCGGGTCGACCCCGAGGCGCTGGCCCGCCCGGCGGCATGGGATATGAAGTTCATCCGGCGTTTCATGTCCGTGTTCGGCCCCGTTAGCTCGATCTTCGACTTCCTCACCTTCTGGATCATGCTGTCCCTGCTCCACGCCGGCCCCACCGAGTTCAGGACTGGCTGGTTCGTCGAGTCAATCGCCACCCAGACCCTCGTCATCTACGTGATCAGGACCCGGCGGGTGCCGTTCTTCAAGAGCCGCCCTAGCCTGCCGATGCTGCTGGTACCCACAGCGGCGGCTCTGACCGGCGCGATCCTGCCCTACACGGGGCTGGCGCACCTGCTGGGCTTCACGCCGCTACCCACGACCTTCTTCCTCCTGCTGTTCGGGATGGTCGTCGCTTACCTGCTCCTCGTGGAGCTGGCGAAGACCCAGTTCTACCGCGCCCCGCACGCCCAGAGCCCGCGACCTGCCTCCACCCATGCGCAGCGGCTGGAGCGGCGCATCCGGCGCCGGGCATCCCGATTCATCCACCACCCCGGTCCACGAGCCTCAGGCGGCATCCGGGCCCGAGATCCCCGCGTCGCGCAGTAGTACCGCCAACGAAATTCAGCATTCCCCGCGCTCTTCGAGGAAAGCGGTCACGGCCGTCTCGAACTGCGGCGTGGCGATGGCCGTGAAGTGATTGCCGGGCAGCATGACGAACCGCCCGTTCGGCAGGGCGCTGGCCAGCGCCTCGGCGGTGCATTGTGGCCGTCCTCGGCACCGGTCACGACGAGAGTCGGGATCCTGATCCGGGCGAGTGCCTCACGCTGTGTGTTGACAAACGTGTCGAGAACCTGGACCAGCGCGATCGGGTCGCCTCCGGAGGCCTTGACCCAGTCTTCCAGTGCCCGTTCCGGTGAGCCGGGCTCGAATGTGCCGAAGTTGGTGAGGACGCGGCGGAACTGGGCGCCGCGCCCGACAGTGCGGGTGATCGCCTCCAGCCCCTGTCCGCCCACGATGGCCCGGCCGGGGGCCGCGCCACGGGCCAGGATCCGGATCACCGTCCGCCCGCCGAGTGAGTAGCCGGCGAGATCGTAGTCGGTGAGCCCGAACTGCTCGATCAGTGCAAGGCCGTCGTCGGCCAGCACATCGGGCGGGTAGGCCGCCGCCTGGTGCGGCCTGTCGCTGTCGCCGTGACCGCGCAGGTCCGGCATGAGGACGCGGTAGCCACGCCCGGCCATCCTCGCGGCGATCCCGGCCTCGACCAGGGCCATGGCGGTGGAGAGATAGCCGTGAATCAGGATCAGAGGCCGGCCCTCCCCCAGCTCATGGCAGGCGAGCCGCACACCATCACGGCCGCGGAAATAGCGGAGGGAGATCTCATTCATGTCGCGGTCCCTCCGTCTCTCAGTCGGGGACGGCAACAGGACCTCCGCCAGCCAGTCAACGGCACCCGTGCGATGCGCTGGCACGACGACACCGTAGCGGTCACGGCCCGGCGGCGCTGCGCCAGGCACCCGCGCGATGACTTCGGCGGACGGCAACAGTCACCATGGGTAAAGGCGACCATCAACGACGGGACAGTGCCATGCCGGAGACCTCTGACCGCCGCGGGCGCGCGCCCGGCAGTCACAACGCCCAGGAGACCAGGCAGACCAGGCAGACCAGGCAGTGCAGGATTACATCGACGCGATCACCCCGGAGAATCGCCCCCTGTTCAACCGGCTCCACCTGCTGATACTCCAAATGCACCCGGACGCGGCCGTGGTGCTCTCCTATCAGATTCCCACGTACAAGGCTGGTCGCCGGCGCCTCTACCTCGGCGCGTGGAAGCACGGCGTGTCGCTATACGGCTGGCAGCAAGGCCGCGACGCCGGCTTCACCACCCGCCACCCCGAGCTCAAGACCGGCAAGGGAACCATCCAGCTGCGGCCCGAGGACGCAGCCGGCATCCCCGATGACGAGTTCCGCGACCTGGTCCGAGCCGCCCTGGAGCCATGAGCGGACCGGCAGCGCCGCTCGTGGTTCACCAGGAACGCCTCCGCATGGCCAGCGGCTTTCATTTCAGGGCATCACCGCTGGAAGCGGCACCGGGACAGTGCCAGGCGTGCATTTCGACGTCCTGGTCAGCGACCTCGGCGCTGTTCATGAACGCGTGCTCGCCGCTGGTGGAATCTTCACCGGGGAGCATGTCTCCCCGCGCCCAGGCCCGGCCGGGGAGGAAGTGCGATGGCGGTGTACCACGATCCTGCGGGCCACCCGTTCTGCCTGGTGACCCGTTGATTGGGTGCACTAACCTCAAAGCGCTCCGCGGCGTGGGGGAGGGCGCCGCCCGGACCTGGTGGGCGGAGGGCGCCGCACCGGCCCGCCAGCAGGAGCCTGGCTCGCGGTGGGCAGGCTGACGGCAGCCGGGCACGGTGGCGCGGCCAGGACGGGAGCCCGGCATCTGTGAGTTTGCACGCAAGCCGCTGACCCTGCGGCCAGGGACGTTGCCGGGTCAGGTCAGCGGGATGACCGTGTCCGTGTCGCCGGACAGCAGCTGCTGAGGAACCTGGCCAAAGGTGTACTGGACCGGGGTGGCCTCCGGGACGAGCTGGAACGTCCAGATGACATCGAAACGGCCGCCTGGCCACGTCTGGGGTATGGCCGTCCCCGGGATGACCGGCAGCGACGAGGCGAGCGCTGGGATGTGATCGTGCTCCCAGCAGATCAGCACGACGCCGGGGTAGCCGCTCACCACGCTGGCGGCTAGCTGGGCTTCTTGGCCCTCGGCGAACGCCGAGACTATCTGTACTTCCAGACGGTCGCTGAGACCCTGGATTGTCTGGTACGTCCGGTGCGCGGCCGTCTTGACCGGGTTCCCGTAAGAGGGTGAGAGCAAGGCTGCGGGAATCCGCAGCCCCGCTTGCAGCGACCCGCGGGCAGGATCGAACAAGGCCGCGACCGCACCGGAACGCTGCCAGCCCCTCGGGAGCAGGGAATGCGCGTCTTGATTGCCCTGATCATCGACACCAAAAGGAGCGGACGGTGCCGGCGGAGACTGCCCAGCGCCTGCGGGCGGCGGATCAGCCGGCTTTTCGCCGTGGCGGATGATGTAAATGGCATCCGGCGGGGCAGCAGCTGCCCCTGTGGGCTGCGTTGTCATTCAGTTCCCCCTCCTGATCAAAGGCTCACAACATCGGAGCCCCAGGGCTGCACGCATCTGCGGCGTCCCCCGGCCCCACGCCCGCCATCTCAGTGCAGGTCCCCGCTGCACAGGCGCTGTCCTGCTCGCTTTCGCATGCCGCGCTGCCTGTACGGTGCCCCCAGCATGACAGGACCACCTGCGTCGCGATAGGGCACAGTCCCGGGCGGCGATCGGCGCGGGCAATAGCGTGATGGCCCCCGAAAGCCGGACGGCCATCCCGGCACTCCCTGAATAGGAAATGCAGCCGGCCTGTATCTTGCCGTTTGTCGGTGGCGGCCTGCTCGTCCTGTTCGGTCGGGCAGGCGAGGTCGGTGAAGTACGGGCCGTAGCTGACGGACTCAGCACCGACCTGGCATCGAGTTACCGCAGGATGTCCTGGCCGCTGTGCAGGTGCTGCAGCCTGCCAGGCCCGCCTGCGCGCCGAGTGGACCGCGGGCGGTCTGACCGAGTGCAGCACGCGCTATTCGCGGCGGACCCGGATGGGTTCAAGTTACCGGACCGACCCTGCTTGCCGTCAGACGCCGTACCGGCCACCGTGCCGGGCCCATATCACTGACGCTCGTGATTCGCGCAAGTTCTTGATTCCATTATGCAAGGCCACCGACCGCGGCGCGGGCTGAGAAGACACTTTCGCTGCAGCCCGGTTGGTGATGCTGGTCTGCCCGCAGATCAGGAACAACGGCTTCCCGCGGCGAGGCAGCCTCAGCCTGGATACCAGAACGTATTCGCGGGACTCCTGTTCCCGGAGGAACTCCCTGCCTGCGGCGACGATGACGGCCGGCTTCTCCGACCCAGGGGCGTAGGAAAGGACGGATACGCCCAGGCAGGAAGCGGGCGAGACTGCCTGCGCATATTCGCCGCCGGACCGCCCACGCGGAACTCGGTGAGATCCCCGACGCCGTAAGCGCCCCCGCCGGAGCCGACGAGGTCCACGTCCGCCCTGAGGTCGCGCATCAGCTTCGCGAGCTCGACGATGCTGAACACATCGTGCTCCGAGACGGCCAGCGGCGCTCCCATGGCCTGCGGCGCCACGATGCGGCCGGTGTCACCGGGCGAGACCCCGAAGAACCGGACCCGTTCCCGCTGCCGCCGGGTCACCCTGGGCGTGGCCCCACGCCCACACTGCTGCTCCGCTGATGAGGCTCGTGATCAGGCCCACCACGACGTTCAGGACGATGGCAGACAACCGTGCCCTCCACAACGCGCCGACCCCTACCAGCGACAGCATGACGGACAAGGGCCGCGGCCGGCTCATAACATGACGAGGCGGCCCGGCGCGCAGCCTGGTGACCAGGGGCGACTGCGACACGGCGATCCCACGGGACAGCGCTTTTCAGTGTGAGGCATGCACACTTGCGTCTGTGATGGCGGGCGTATTGGCAGCAGCAGCTAGTTTGAGGAACGCGGCCGCCCGCCCGAAACTCTCCCCCACGGTGTCTCCCGCCAGGTGGGCTTGGTAGGCCCGGTACCGCGTCATCTCCCACGCCTGCCCGCGCGGCGGAATCAAGGCGAGCGCCGGTTCGGGCACCGGCTTCCATGTCCAGCCCGTGATACTCCCTGCGCCTGACCCCGTAGCGGGCGCGCAGGGCTCGATGAACTCAGCAAGATCGGCTTCATCGCCAATCCGGTTGCGGACGAAACGCATCCCCGCCAGGGTTCCCTCGATCAGCCGCCGCCCTGCTGCAGTCTGGCCTGCCATCACGGCGTCGTAGGTGGCGGGGTGATGGCGCACCAGCGTGGCGTCAACGATGGTGACCCACCACACCGCCTCACCGATCACCGCGAACGCCCGCGGCCGGTCCGGCGCCCGTACCCGGGGAAGCCGCTTTGTCGTGTCACTCATCGCGGTGATCGACCACTGCAGTGCGCTCGCCCCGGCCTTCAGGTCGCTCATGTGCTCGCGGTTCCACGCGACCCGGCAGTGGGCAGAGCAGAAGCGGGCGTGCTCGCGGCGCGGCACGAACGAGGTGCCGCATTGGCCACAGTCCCGGATGTCAGCCACCACTGTGGTTCCCCATCTTGAGCGCCGCTGCGGCAGTGCCGGTCGGGCCCATCCGGCCAGCCACAAAGTGACCATCGCAGTGCCTGGTCTGCCCGGCCTGGATGTGAACTATCGACTTCACCATTATCAGCTCCAGTAAACGCCGGGTTGCAGTGCTCTAAGCCCGCCGTCGCCGTTAGCCGCGGCACGGCCGCTGTCAGCCACGGCGTTATCACTAGCCGGCCGCCGCGGGGCAGGTCCTTCTCTCTCCGCCGCTGGCCCGCTCGAATGGAACGCTGTCTCCGTGCGCCACATTGCTGCCCTGGGCCTGGTCAGGCCCGGGGCAGCCGACGGTCAGTTCGGCCGTGCCCGGCTAGCTGCCTCCCTTGCTGCTGCCGGTTCACCCCGCGGGCACCCCTGAGGTCGATGCGCCGCCCCTTCGGCTGCGGTGTCCTGCCTGTCGGCTAGGCCGCATGATTAGTTCGATTACCAGCCATCCTGCGTTTACCTGCCGTCCATGTCTAGATCGGCGACGCGTTGCCTGAGCCATCGCTGAGCAGGTTCCATCTGCGGGCGATGCTGGCGTCGGGGGATGGGGTTCTTCACCGACGCCTACGACCTGTTCGTCATCGGGGTCGCCTCCGCGCTGATCACTAAGGACTGGAACCTGAGCTCGGGCAGGCTCGCCCTGCTCAACTCCACGATGCTGTTTGCCGCGTTCCTCGGCGCGTTCGTGTTCGGCCGCTTCGCCGACGTGATCGGCCGCAAGCGCGTCTACTGGATCGTCGCCGCGATCATGATCGCCGGTGCGCTGGGTGCGGCACCGTCGCCTTCCTACTGGGTGCTGATCGGGTTCCGTTTTGTGCTCGGTTTCGGCGTCGGCGGTGACTACCCGGTCAGCGCCGTCATGGTCAGCGAGTACGCCAACCGCAAGGACCGCGGCAAGCTGGTCGGCATGGTCTTCGGCACCCAGGCGCTCGGGCTCAGCATCGGGCCGCTGATCGCACTGCCCCTGCTCGGCGCCGGGGCCAGTAACGACACGGCGTGGCGGGTCCCGCTCACCCTGGGCGCCGTGGCCGTAATCTACCTGCACTGCCGGATGCCCGAATCGCCCCGCTACCAGGTCCAGGTGCAGGGTAGAGCGGAGCAGGCAGCGAGCCGGATGGCCCGCTTCACCAGTGGACAGGTCAACGGGAACCGGATCAGCAGGCACGTCAACGGGATGGGCCCGTGGGCTGCAGCATTGCACGGCCTGGTGATGGCGTCCCGGGAAGGCGCGGCCCTTCGCCCGGCCCTGCCCTGGGCCGACAACCGGGCCACCGGCTCCCTCCGCGCCTACCAGCTCCTCGGCTCCCCCGCGCTGGCCAGGCTGGCCAATCCGCTGGTACCCGGCATGACCGGGCCGCTGCTCACCTGGATCGCCGAGAACGAGCCGCGCACGTACCGGGACGCTCGCTGGGCGCTGCAGCCCAAGGACTGGCTCCGGGCCCGGCTCACCGGTGAGGTCCACGCTGAGCCCAGTGATGCGTCAGCCACACTGCTCTACGACGTGCCTGCAGACCGCTGGGATCTCGAGGTGGTCAGCGCGCTGGGCCTGGACGCCAGCTTGCTGGCGCCCCTGCTGCCCTCAGCCGGGGCGGCCGCCGGCCACCTCACCGCGGAGGCTGGTACCGAGCTGGGGCTGCCCGCGGGCATCCCCGTCGCGGCCGGGGCCGCCGACACGGCGGCGGCGTCCCTGGGCAGCGGGATCGGCCCGGGCGACATCCAGCTGACCATCGGCACCGGCGCACAGGTCATCCGGCCGCTCACCGCGCCGGTCAGCCGGGCGGACGCCGGGATCAACCTCTACCGGTCGGCGACTCCGGACGGCTGGTACCAGATGGGCGCCATCATCAGCGCCGGGCTCAGCCTCAACTGGGTACGGGAGACCATGAATGCCACCTGGGAGGAGCTGTACGCGAGTGCCGGCCACCCCGGCCAGGCTCACGACCCGATCTTTATCCCGCACCTATCGGGGGAACGGACCCCATATTCGGACCCGGCGCTCCCTGGACCGGGTTGTCGCTCGCAGGCGACCGGGCCTCGCTCTTGCGGTGCGCGCTCGAAGGAACCGCGTTCTCGATCCGCGACGCGCTGGATGCCCTGCTCGGAGAGCATCGCCCGCCGCGTCTCCGGCTGGCCCGAGGGGGCACTCTGGCCGCTGGCTGGCGGCAGCTGCTCGCGGATGTGCTGGGGTTGCCGCTGTATGCCGCAGACGTGCCCGCGGCGTCTGGCCGGGGCGCTGCCCTCCTGGGGGCCCATGCGGCGGGCCTGCTCGGCTTTGCCGATATCCAGGGGCGGCTGGCGCCGCCCGCGCACCTCGTGGCCGAGCCGGACCGGGCGATGGCCGCCTTCCACGCGGAGCGCCACGCGAGATTCCGGCGGACCGTCTCCGCCCTCCAGGCCACCCAGCTGGCCGCCGGGCGGCCCGACGGGTACCCAGACCGCGCGGAAGGGGCGGCATGACCATTTTGACCGGGGAAACGCTGGCGCGGCTGAACGCGGGCGTGTCCCTTCCGCGTTACGATCGCCGCCGCGTGACGACCGGAATCGTGCACATCGGCGTCGGCGGTTTCCACCGCTCGCACCAGGCGATGTACATCGACACGCTGATGAATGACGGCGCGGCGATGGACTGGGGGATCTGCGGGATCGGGCTGCAGCCGTCCAACGCCCGGATGCGCGATGTGCTGGCCGCCCAGGATGGCCTGTACACCCTGGTCCTCCGGCATAGCGATGGCACCTTGGACGCCCGCGTGATCGGCTCGATCGTGGAGTACCTGTTCACCCCCGACGACCCCGAAGCCGCGATCGAGAAGATGGCCGCACCGCAGACCCGGATCGTGTCGCTCACCGTCACCGAAGGCGGCTACAACCTCGACGCCGTCACCGGTGAATTCAACTCGTCAGATGAATCGGTCGTGGCCGACCTGCGCCCGGGAGCCATGCCACGCACGGTCTTCGGGATGGTGACCGAAGCGCTCGCCCGCCGCCGCGAGCGGGGCATGCCCGCCTTCACCATCCTGTCCTGCGACAACATCCAGGGCAATGGCCATGTGAGCCAGCACGCGTTCACGGCGTTCGCCCGGCTGCGTGATCCGGACCTGGCCAGCTGGATGACCCGCCATGTCCGGTTCCCCAACTCCATGGTCAACCGCATCACGCCCCAGACGACCGAAACCGATCGCGCTGAGCTCAGCCGCCGCTTCGGCATCGATGATCAGTGGCCGGTGCTCTGCGAGCCGTTCACGCAATGGGTGCTCGAAGAGAATTTCACCGACGGCCGGCCGCCACTCGAAGAAGCCGGGGGGCAGATCGTTTCCGACGTGGAGCCCTACAAGCTGATGAAGCTTCGGCTTCTTAACGCCGCTCATCAGGCACTGTGCTATCCGGGCCACCTGGTTGGATACCGGTATGTGCACGACGTCACCACGGACCCGCTGTTCGCCCGGTTCCTGCTGGACTACATGACAACCGAAGCCATCCCGACCCTCCGGCCCGTTCCAGGCGTCGATCTGGTTCACTACGCCAACCAGCTCATCGAGCGGTCTCCAATCCCGAGGTCCGCGATACCGTGGCCCGGCTGTGCGCCAACGCATCCGACCTCATTCCCAAGTTCCTGCTGCCCGTGATCAGGCAACAGCTCGCCACCGGCCGGCCCTTCACCCGCTCGGCGGCCGTCGTGGCCAGCTGGGCACGATACGCCGAGGGAACCGACGAGAACGGCGAGGCGCACGAGATCGACGACACCTTCGCGCGCAACTTCGAGCCGCAGCCCTCCGGCAACGCGGCCACCCGGCTGCCTTCCTGGAGGACAACCGGGCGGTCTTCGGCGAACTGGCCGACGACCCCCGGTTCACCCAGGTGTACAGCTCGATCCTGGCCTCCCTGTCCGAACGCGGCGTGCGGAGAACCTTCACTGACCTTGACCACTACGCCAGACCGTCTATGGCCGGCCGCAATCCGGCCGGCCAGGGGAGGAAGTCGCCCTGACCAGCATGCGACGCGTCGTCGTTTACCCGGGCCGGATCGCTGTCGAGGCGGCGGACATTCCAGCTCCCGGCCCGGACGAGGCCCTGGTCCGCACCATCCTGGCAGGTGTCTGCGGATCCGACCTGCACGCGGCCCGCGGGCGCCATCCATTTGTCCCGCTGCCTTACCGGCCGGGCCATGAGGTCGTCGGGGTCATCGAAACTGCGGGCTCCGCCGCCGGGGCCGCTGCGCCAGGGCAGCGGGTCACCGTGGCGCCCTACCTGCCCTGCTGGGCGTGCAAAATGTGCACCTCAGGACGCGAGAACCTGTGCGAGAACCTGCAGTTCTTCGGCTGCGGCTATCGTCAAGGCGGCATGGCGGACTACTTCACCCTGGCCGCGGATCGCCTGCATCCGGTGCCGGACACGCTGGATGATCACGCGGCGGCGCTCATCGAGCCGCTGTCAACGCCGGTGCACGCCGTGCGCCTGGCCGGCGATGTCGCCGGGCGGGCCATTGCAGTTCTCGGGGCCGGAACAATCGGGTTGTTCACCCTCGCGGTGCTCCGCGCGCACGGCGCAAGAAAAGTTGTCACCACTGATCCGCTTCCCGCCAAGCGCGAGCGAGCGGCGGCCCTCGGCGCAGATGTGACCATCGACGCAAGCACACCCGACGTCGCCGGGCAAGTGAGAGGGGCGCTCGGGGGCAGCGCCGATATCGTGTTCGACTGCGTCGCCATCCAGTCGTTGACAGACCAGGCGATCGCAATTGCCGATAAAGGCGGGACGGTCGTCGTCGTCGGCGTCCCAACGCGGGAAGTCACAGTCCCGCTGCCGATTGTTCAGGATCATCAGATCCGCATCCAGGGCAGTGCCACCTATCTCCCCGGGGATTACCAGGAATCGATCGACCTGCTAGGCCGGGGAGCCGTCAGGACAGCGGACTTCGTGACCGCCGTGCGGCCGCTCGCCCAGGTCGCCGAGGCCTTT
The DNA here is from genome assembly GCA_963829725.1 of uncultured Actinomycetes bacterium. Lineage (GTDB taxonomy): Bacteria > Actinomycetota > Actinomycetes > Streptosporangiales > Streptosporangiaceae > RYN-230. The sequence goes on from CAWHJW010000019.1 coordinate 238,863, forward strand.
GAGCTTGCTTCGTCAGGAAATCACGTAAAAGTACTCGTCACGGCCGGCGGGCGGTGACCACGCCGCACCGGGCGCCAGGCGGCAGCCGTGTCACGTGCTGACGGACCTGCGCGCTGTGCGCCGGGCACTTCCGTCTGCACTGGTGGCACTTGATTTTGACGGCACGCTCGCACCGATATCACCACATCCCGACGACGCACGCCCGCTGGCAGGCGTCCACCAGATCCTGCGCGACGTGCGCGCGACTGGAGCACCTCTCGCGGTCGTGACCGGCCGGAGCGTGACTTCACTACTCCGTGTCAGCGGCTTCGATGCCGTGCCTGGCGTCATCATCTACGGCCTTCACGGCGTCGAGCGGTGGGAGAACGGGCAGCTCCACGCACCGTCATCTCCCCCTGGCCTCCTCCAGCTCCGGCTGAGCCTCCCTGGGCTCCTGGCCAGCGTTGCTCACGATCCCGCGATATGGATCGAAGACAAGAACCTGTCACTCGTCATCCACACCCGTCTCACCGCTGAACCGGATCGCCTGCTCGAGACGCTGCGCGCACCGGTAGCGCAAGCCGCGGCGGACGCGGGACTGGAGGCGCGCCCGGGCCGGGAAGTCCTCGAAATCTGCATCCCGGGTACCGACAAGGGCACGGCGATCCGCGAGCTAATCGGCGACGAGACCGCAGCCGTCATCTACGCGGGCGACGACGTCGGTGACCTGCCCGCCGTTCAGGAAGTGAACGCCTGGTCGGGCCGCACTGGCCGGCCCAAGCTGGCCGTCGCGGTGAGCCCCTACGGAAAGGGCCCGCTCGCGGAGCTGGCTGATGTAACCGTGCCAGATCCGCACAGCCTGATCTTGCTGCTACGGCAGATCATCGGGGATGCGGCGGTTTGCCGTCGCGGCACATGGTGGCCGCACATGTGACCGGGTCTTCTTAGCCAGCTTCGGACATGCCGCGGCGCGCGGCCTTGCCCCGCGTTGGATGCGGACCCCCGGTGTGGGCCTTCGGCGAGCGTAGCCTCTGCCCGGCCTGGTCCTCGGCGCAGCTTCTGCCCGGGTCGCGGCCGCGGATGCGGCGCTGGGGACGGATGCCGGGTCTGTGGCCTCCCTTGACCTGATCCAAGTCTTCGGAAGATCATGAAGCGGCGGACCGTTCCGAGGAACTGCCGGGGCATGGAACACAGCGATGCGGATGAGCGGACCCACCGGGGGAACCGCGCAGGAGGGTCAGTAGACGACCTCAACATGTCCAGGCTTCTGCGTCCGCTGGTCCGGCCGGGGACCGTCGGCCGATCTTCCCTCGTCGAACGGTTGGCGAATGGCGATACCCACCGGATCGTCGCGGTGGTCGCGCCGCCTGGCTATGGGAAGACGACGCTGCTGTCTCAGTGGGCGGAGCGCAGCGGCAAGACATTCGCGTGGGTGTCGGTCGAGGAGCCGGACAACGACCCGAAGATCCTGCTCACCTATGTGGCGGAAGCGCTCGACGCGGTGGAGCCGATCGGCGGGCGGGTATTCGACGCGCTGGCGTCGCCCGGGAGCTCGGTGCCCGGCTCGGTCGTGCCGCGGCTGGGGTCGGCTCTCTCATCGATGACCTTGCCTGTGGTCCTGGTGCTGGATGACGTGCACGTACTGCATGATCGGGAGTGCCGGGCCGCGCTGTCCGTGCTGGCCGATCATGTGCCGGAGGGCTCGCATCTGGTGCTGGCCGGCCGGTCTGAGCCGCCGCTGCGGATCCCGCGGCTCCGGGCCGAGGGCCGGATTTTGGAGATCGGTCCCGGTCAGCTGTCACTCAATCGCGAGGAGGCTTCGTCGCTGCTGGCTAGCGCTGGCGTCGCGCTGGGCGAGGATGAGGTAGCGGAGTTGCACCGGCGGACCGAAGGATGGCCGGTGGGGCTGTACCTCGCGGCGCTCCATCTCAGAGAAGGCGGCTTGCTCGGGAGCGCGGCGATCTCGTTCAGCGGGGATGACCGGTTCGTAACCGACTATGTGGAGTCGGAGTTCCTGGGGCTGATCTCCCGGCGGCAGCGGGTGTTCCTGACCCGGACCGCGGTGCTGGAGCGCATGTCCGGCCCGCTGTGCGAGGCCGTGCTGGACATGCCCGGGGCCGCTGCGACCCTGGCCGACCTGGCCCGGTCGAACATGCTGCTGGTGCCCCTGGACCGGCGGGGAGAATGGTACCGCTACCACCACCTGTTCCGTGACATGCTCATAGCGCAGCTGCATCGCCAGGAGCCCAGCCTGATGCCCGTCCTGCGGCGCCGGGCCGCCCGCTGGTACCTGGGCAACGGTATGCCCGAGGAAGCGCTGGAGTACTCCATCGCCGCCGGGGACGTCGGTACAGTCGCTTGCCTGGTGGAGAAACTCGGGGTGCCAACCCACCGGCAAGGCCGGTTCACCACGCTCCAGAGGTGGTTCCGGTGGCTGGAAGACCGTGGCGGGATCGAAGGACATCCGATGGCCGCCGTGCTGGCCGCGCTCTTTTTCGCGTTGACGGGGCGGCCAGTCGAGGCCGAGCGATGGGCCGACGTGGTCGATCGCTGGCAGCAGGGGGATGCAGCGCAACGCCATGCCCCGCACGCCGAAGCGCACGCCGCCATACTCCGGGCGCTCATGTGCCGACGCGGGATCGGGCAGATACGCGCCGATGCTGACGAGGCCGTGCGGAGGTGTTCTGCGGAGAACATCGTGACGCCGGCACCAGCGCTCTACCAAGGGCTCGCACGCGTCATGTCCGGCGACCTGGACGGTGGCGACGCATCCTTCGAGGACGCCATCGGCGCCGGGGAGCAAGCGGGCGCGCACGAGACTCTCGCGGTCACGTTGTGCGAGCGGTCGCTGGTGGCGATGGCACGCACCCAGTGGAGCGTGGCCGAACTCCGCGCCAATCAAGCAAGCACTGTGCTGCGCCGGGCCGGGATTAACGAGAGTTACGCGACGCCCCTGGTCTGCGCGGTGCGAGCCCGCGCGGCCCTGAACCGCGGAGATATCCCGGCGGCGCGCCAGGAACTCGTCAGCGCCCAGCGTCTGCGGCACTTGCTGACCTACGCGATGCCCCAACTGGCCGTTCAGGCCCGGATCGAGCTCGCCCGCGTCCACCTTGCGGTCGCTGACATTGATGGGGCCAGGACGCTGATGCGGGAGATCGATGACTTGCTCCGGCGAAGGCCAGGCCTCGGGAACCTGGTCGGCGAGGCTCACGAGCTCCGGGCGCGCCTGTCGGGGGAACGCACTGCGAGCACTCCCGGAGCGTCATCCCTGACCGCGGCCGAACTCCGCCTCCTGCCGCTGCTCACTACCCACATGTCGTTCCCCGAGATCGCCGACGAGCTGTCCCTCTCTCCGCACACGATCAAGTCGCAGGCGTACTCGGTCTACCGGAAGCTGGGGGCCTCCTCACGCAGCCAGGCCGTCGCCCGCTCCCGTGAGCTGATGCTGCTAGAGGGGTGATGACGCGCCGGTGAACAGGGCCTTTCCGGATGGCACACTATCTGACCTGGCAATAGCTCGGATTTCATACCAATCGTGGGATGCGCGGGGCCGGGCGGCTGACGTTTCGTAGGGAGGTGCGAGCGAGGCACCCCGCTGACGGCCGGACATGATGGCCGGAATCCCCACCGGGTGGCCTCCCCTGGCGAGCGACCATCAGCTCGGTGACTGGAGGGGACGGCGAGTCCCGATGGCGACCCATATGCCCAAACAGGTGGCGGCCCGCGCCGGACGCTCAGCCGTTCCCGCCGCCGATCCGATCCTGGCGTCCAAGATCACAGCGCCGAGTGTGCCGCACTGGGCGGTGCAGCGCCCGCGGATCACCGGGTTGCTTGCCGAGGGTACTGGATGCCCGCTGACTGTTGTCACCGGGCCTCCCGGGGCGGGCAAGACGATGGCCCTGGCGTTGTGGGCCGAGGCGGAACCGCGGGCTGTGGCCTGGGTCGGTCTGGATCGCTACGACAACCAGCCGGGGGCCTTCTGGTCCTACGTGGTTGCGGCACTGAGTCGTTCCGGCATTGCTATTCCGAGGGCATTGTCGGCCGCCGCGCGGGGACGGGCAGCCGATCACCGGTTCTTGCTGCGGCTTGTGTCGGCACTGGACGCCCTGGATCCGCCGGTGATCCTGGTCCTCGATGACTTCCATGTGCTAGCTGAGCCTGACGTGCTGCATGGGCTGGACTTCGTGCTGCGGAATGCGGGACCCGGCCTGCGCGTAGTGATCTCCTCCCGGATGGATCCGCTGCTGCGGTTGCACCGCTACCGGCTGGCCGGCGAGCTTACCGAGATCCGGGCCAGCGATCTCGCCTTCAACGTCGCCGAAGCCGGCCTGCTCATGGCCCAGCATGGCGGCACGCTGTCGGAGGACTCACTCGAGTGCCTGACGCGGCGAACAGAGGGCTGGGCGGCCGGCCTCCGCCTCGCCGCCATTTCAATAGACACTCATCCCGACCCTGACCGATTCGTCAAGGAGCTGATCACCGAAGACAGTGCCCTGACTGCCTATCTGGTGGAGGAGGTTCTCAACACCCAGCCACCTGAGGTCCGGGACATCCTGCTCAGCACGAGCATCCTGGAGCATGTCAGTGCCGAGGCCGCCAGCGAACTGGCGGGCAACGAGCAGGCCGCGGGAATCCTGCCAGCTTTGGCGCGGGTGAACGCGTTTATCCAGCCCATCGGGGGCGGGTGGTACCGCTACCACACGTTGTTCGCCGAGGTTTTGCGCCTCAAGCTGAGGCGCAAATATCCGGAACGGATGCCCGATCTGCATCGGCGAGCTGCCCGCCTATATGAGCGGAACGGCTCACTCATCGACGCGGTCCGGCACGCCGGCAAAGCGGGCGACTGGCAGCTCGCCGCCAGCATGGTCACCGGCGGGCTGGCGATCAGTGAGATCATCGAGCCGCGGGGCAGCCGGTCCTTGGCCGGCGAGTTCTTGAGCATGCCGGACAGCGAAACCTGGAACGAGCCCCACCCGTACCTGGTCTCCGCTGCGGCTGCGTTGGCCATGGGCCAGCAGGAATCTTCTGCTGCCGCGCTGGCTGCCGCGGAAGGAATCCTCGAGCGCCTTCCCGCCGACCAGCAGGCCCCGGGCCGGCTGGCCGCCGCGATGATCCGCCTCACCGCTTCTCGCCGCGCTGGTGACCTCACAGTGGCCGCAGCGTCCGCAGCGCGCGCAGAGGTACTGATCAGCAGGGTATCGGGTGACAAGCTCGCCCGGCATCCGGAGATCCGCGCCCGCGTACTGGCCGCTCGCGGGGCTGTCGAGCTGTGGCTGGGACAACTCGATGAAGCGGTCCGTGTCCTCGAGTCGGGGGTGGCTGCCGCAACGGCTCCGGGTACGGAATACGAACGAGCTGACTGCCTCGGGTACCTCGCGCTGGTGGAAGCCGTACGCGGCCGGCTTTGCCGCGCTGCAGAGTTGGCCGCCCAGGCGGCAGCGGCCGGCACGCCCAGCGAGCAGTGTCCGCCTCTTCAGCGGTCCAGCCCTGCGGCACTCGTCGCACTCGCCTGGGTGCACCTGGAGCGCAATGACCTGCGTGAGGCGCGGAGCCTACTCAAGAAGGCGGACGCCGTCCTCGGCCCAGGCCCGGACAAGCTGATCGGGACGCTGGCCTGGCTGCTGGCCGCATACGCTGGCCTAGCCGACGGGCGCGCAGAAGCCACCGGTGAGTGCGTGGCCAAGGGCAGGGCCGGGTGGCAGGTTCCGGCTTGGCTCGAACAAGAGCTGAGCCTGGTTGAGATGCGGGCCTGCGTTGCCGACGGTGACATCCGGGCAGCGCTCGCCACAGCCGGGCGGATCGACCGCGATAGCTCGCTGGAGGCGGCGGTCATGCACGCGTATGCGCGGGCGGCGGCCGGCGACACCAGCAACGCGAGGCGCGCGCTGGCACCCGCGCTAGCCGCCCAGGAAGGGGCGCCCCTGCGGGTGCGGTTGCGGGCCTGCCTGGTTGATGCACAGCTCAGCTACAGCAGCGGCGACCGCACGCAAGGTCACCGGTCACTTGCGTCCGCGCTCCGGCTAGCTGAACGCGAGCAGCTCAGGCTGCCGTTCGTCATGGAACGCGGTTGGATCAGGCACGTGCTGCGGGATGACCTTGGACTGGCCGACAGCTACCAGCGCGTCTTTGCTCCGGCCCTGCGCCCTGATCGGCTTCCGGCTCCGCCGGATGGGCCAAGTCAGCCCGCGATCCTGGTGGTCGAGCAGCTCAGCGAGCGCGAGCGGGAGGTGCTGAAACACGTCGCAGCCATGCTGAGCACAGCTGAGGTTGCTAGTGAGATGTACATCTCGGTCAACACCGTCAAGACGCACCTCAGAAGCATCTACCGCAAGCTGGCCGCGACTCACCGCGGCGAGGCAGTCCGCCGGGCCCGGCAGCTTGAGTTGCTCTGATTGATCCCCTAGCCGCGGGTCGGGGTTGGAGGGTGCGGTTGTCCGTGGGGCAGCGGTTCGAAGGGAGATCTGGTCGGACTCGGCGGTGCGGTCGGCCTCGACGGCCCGCAATCCTTCACCCCGGCGTTCACGGGCCTGCCAGCCGCATCTCCCTCGCTAGTCACCAGGGGCGGTCACGAGCTCGTCGCGGCTGAACTCGGTCCGGAGCCGATTAGCCGCGGACTTTCGCTGCAAGAGCCAGGCGCGTAGAGTAAGAGGTGTTGCTCCGGACCCCGGCAGCTGCGTCCGCGTAAATCTGCGGTGACGCGGCAGGGCCGGGAGTTTTTTCGTGTACGGAACGGTGCAGGCAAGACGCTACTGCCAGAGGACGGTGCAAAATCCGGGAGACTTACTCTCCCATCGCGATCTCCCCCGCATGACCGGCTACCGCGTACGCGACCCGTTCGCTGACTTGAAGGAACCGGTCATAGGCGACAACGTCCCGATCCGGGTGGCAGCCCGTTATCAGGCCGCCGGCGAAGCCGCCGAACCCAGCCAGCAGCTAACGCTGGGATTCTGCGTAGAACCACGGTGCCTATATCACCAAGGTTATCAGCTCTAATCCCAAATCAACTGTCGCCCAACAATGCATGTCTGCGGAGTTTCAAATGTTCATTATCCTGGGTCTCATCATTCTGGTCGCCGCGGTGATCGCCGGGGTGGCCGGTGTTCTCAGCAACAGCGGGAGCGGCCATGCCCTCACCCACGGGTTCGCGGTGTTCGGCTATCACGTGACCGGCTCCACCGGGACGCTGTTCCTCTACGGCATCGTGGTCGGCGCGATCGGCGTGCTCGGGCTAAGCCTGCTGCTGGCCGGCGCGCGGCGCACCTCCCGGCGCGGCCACGAAGCACGCCGCGGCCTCAAGCAGTCCCGCCGCGAGACCGCCGCCGCCAGCCAGGCCCGCGACGACCTGATCGACGAGCGCGAGGCCGCCCGCACATACACCGCGAGCAGCCTCGGTAACGGCAGCCCTAGTGGCAGCCACCAGCCGGATACAAGCGCTAGCCGCTGGAACCGGCTGCACCTGCCCGGACACCATGCCGCACCCGCACAGGCAGCGGGCACACAGCCGCAGTCGCCGGATGACCAGCCCGCCGCTGACCTTCCTGCCAATCCGCCCGCGTCAGCGAACTCAGCTGCGGACAGCAGCCAGCCATGAGCTTCACCAAGAAGAATCGCGCGCCAGGGTGAAGTATTCAAAGGAAGCATGAAGAAAGCCGTTGGCAACCTGAGTGGTGCCCGCCACCTGTCCGCCGAAGGCCGCCGTGACCAGGCCAAAGCCAATATCAAGCAGGCCGGAGCAAAGGTCAAGGACGCCTTCAGCAAGTAGCTAACGCCAGGTCATCCTGCACACGGCGCGGGGCAGCCGCCCCACGTCCGGTTCTGGATTTCCGGCGCATGCTGGCCATGCTTGCCAACCTACCGGCGGCGTTCCGCGGCGAAAACCTGTTGTTGGCTGCGGGATGCCCTATGCACAGGAGCCAGGGGAGGCTAAAATGAGATGATCGCTCCGGACCCCGGCAGCTGCACTCGCGAAACTTCCGCGCGTGGACAACAGGGTCCGGATTTTTTTGTACACGGAAACGCATGCGCATCACACCAAGCTGTTCCACATCCACAGCCTGCAAGGGTTCTTCAACCTTTCCACCTGGATCACCGGCGGCAGTCCTGCTGCTCGCCTTCCACCTCATCAGTGGGCGGTCCTCCGGCCGATTCAGGCGGTCCGGTCGGTCCGGCCGGTTCGCACACCGCTAAGGCACGCCACAATCTACCGGCGACAACCGGCACGGTCACGATCACCGGACCCGGCCACGCCTGTTCGCCGCCACCTGCGCTGACGTACGGAGGTTCGTCATGCTGTCATCAGATGACGCCACGGGCTCGATGGACTGGATGTCGCGGGGGGCCTGCCAGCATGAGGACCCTGAGCTGTTCTTCCCCATCGCGTCGGAAGGTCCTGCGCTCGAGCGGGTCAATGCCGCCATAGGAATCTGCCTGCGCTGCCCAGTACGCTCCGAGTGCCTGTCTTTTGGCCTGACAGCCACGCGGGAGGGTATCTGGGGAGGAACCACTCAGCGGGAACGCCGCGCCATCCGGAGACGCCGGGCGCGCGTGGCCGCCCCGACGGGCCGGCTGGCCAGCGCCGCAGGCTCCCGCAGCCACACCAGCGGTCCCGCCGGGCAGTGATCGCCGTGGACCGCAAGATCGACGAGTCAACCAGTCCATCGACGACGTTTTCGCCGGCAACGTACCGGCCCGTGTCGTCTTCCAGTTCTAATCGCTCGACCTCAGTTCTAATCGCCCAAGCTCGGAGGCGCCCGCAATGGCCTGTTTCTTAGCCGCCGAATCACATGACGACCGCATCGGCCGGCATCCCGAGGACGCCCGCGGGCTCCGGCTACCCCACTCATCGCAGTCTGGTGCTGGTGTTCAACTCGGGCAGCTCGTCGGTCAAGTTCGCGCTGTTGCGCCCCGCCAGCGGCGAGCGTCTCATGAGCGGGATCGGCGAGCGGCTGGGCACGCCCGAGGCGCTGTTGCGGGTCCAGTGGTTCCCGGCCGCAGCAATCGAGGAACGGCTTCCTGACGGCACTTACCAGGCTGTCCTGGCCCGGGTGCTGGATCACCTGGCCGCGGCCGGGCACTCCGGCGCTGAGCTGCTCGGGGCCGGCCACCGGGTCGTGCACGGCGGAGAGCGGTTCACCTCCTCGGTCCGGGTGGACGACGCGGTGATCGCCGCGCTGTGCTCAGTCAGCGCCCTGGCGCCGCTGCACAATCCGGCGAATCTGGCCGGCATCGAGGCGGTGCGTGCCATCCTGCCCGACTTGCCGCAAGTCGCCGTGTTCGACACCGCGTTCCACCAGACGATGCCTCCGCATGCCTACCGCTACGCGGTGCCCGAGGAGTGGTACACGTGTCACGGGGTGCGACGCTACGGCTTCCACGGCACCAGCCACCGCTTCGTCAGCGAGCAGGCCGCCTCCCTGCTCGGCAAGCCACCGGGTGAGCTCCGGCTGGTCACCGCCCACCTCGGGAACGGGTGCAGCGCGACAGCGGTGCGTGACGGTGTGTCGGTGGACACCACCATGGGCCTGACCCCGTTGGAAGGCCTGGTCATGGGCACCCGCTCCGGCGATGTCGATCCGGGCCTCATCGGCTACCTGGCCTGCCAGACCGGAATGAACGTCGCCGAGATCACCCGGGCCCTGAACGCAGACAGCGGGCTGCAGGGGCTATCCGGCGTGGGCAACGACATGCGCACCATCGAAGCCGCTGCCGCTGACGGCAACGAGCGGGCCCAGCTCGCCCTCGACGTTTTCGTGCACCGGCTGTCCAAGGCGATCGCCGCGCTGGTGGTCGGGCTGCAACGGCTCGACGCACTGGTCTTCACCGGCGGCATCGGGGAAAACAGCGCCGTTGTCCGCAGCCTGGTGCTCGGCCGGCTGGGCTTCCTCGGCCTGGCTGAGGATGTCGCAGCCAATTCCGATCACGGCCGGCACACCGGGGGGCGGATCAGCCTCACCGGCCCGGTCCTGGCGCTCGTCGTGCCGACGGACGAGGAACTCCTCATCGCCCGCGACACCGCCCGCGTCGTCGCTGGCGGCAGGCGGACCCTTCAACCCGCGAAAGGCTGATGTCATGGCCCGGACCTTGTTGGTCGTGCCCACCTCGGCTGGCGTCGGCCTGGCCAGAACCTGCCTCGGCGTGGTGCGGGCCCTCGACCGGCGGGGGGTGCACGTCGCCTTCGTCAAGCCGGTGGCCCAGCCGCGGGCTGACGGTAGCCCCGACCGATCCACCGCACTGATCACAGCCGCAACTGCGCTGCGCCCCCCGGAGCCGCTCCCGGCCGCCCAGCTCGAGCAGCAACTCGGAGTGGGCGGGCTCGACGCCGTGCTCGAGACGATCGTCGCTGCCTGGCAGCCGGTCCATGGCCGATCCGACGTCGTCGTGGTCGAGGGGCTCAGCCCGGGCCTGACGAAGCTATACGCCAGCGGGCTCAACCAGGCGCTCGCCCGGGCGCTCGACGCCGATGTCCTGCTCGTCGGCAGTTGGCCGACGGCAGGCACAGGGAGCGGCCAGAACCGGGCAGGCCACCCGGCGCAACCCGGGCTAGACCCGGCGCCGGACAACGTCGAGGGTGTGGCCGAGACGCTCGCTATCACGGCACGCGGGTATTGGGCGGGCGAGCACGCACGCGTGGTCGGCTGTGTGGTCAACGGCCTGCCAGCGGACGATCTGCCGCTGGCGGCAAACCTGGGCGGGGCGGTGGCCGGGCGCGGGCTCCGCTTCGTCGCTGCGGTGCCGCATCGCCCCGAGGTGACGTGGCTGCGAGTGCGTGACCTCGTCCGCGAGCTGAACCCGCGGGTGCTCAACGAGGGGGACCTGTCCCGGCGCATCAAGGACGTCGCGGTGTTCGCCCAGGGCATCCCCGGCGGTCTCCGCGTGCTCAGCGAGGGCCGCCTCGTCGTCGTCCCCGGAGACCGTCACGACGTGGTCATGGCTGCCTGCCTCGCCGAACTCAGCGGAACCCGGCTGGCCGCCCTGCTGCTAAGTGTCGGGATCGAGCCGGATCCCCGGGTATGGGAGCTCACCCGGGCTACGCGCGCCACCGGCCTGCCTATTCTTGTCGTCAACGACAACAGCTACGAGACCGCGACGCAGGTACGTGACCTCGACCCGGGATTGCCGGTCAACGACCTCGAACGGATCGAGGCCGTCACAGACAGCATCGCCGATGCGATGGACGCGTCCTGGCTGGAGACGTTGCCCAGCTCCGCCCGGCCCCGCCGGCTCAGCCCGGCCGCTTTCCGCTACAACCTGGTCGGGCATGCGCGCGCGGCGGGCGCGTGCGTGGTCCTGCCCGAAGGCACCGAACCCCGGATCCTGCGGGCCGCGGTCGCGTGCGCCGAACGAGGCATCGCCCGCAGCGTGCTGCTCGGACGGCCCGACCAGGTGGCCGGGCTGGCCCGCAGCCTCGGGCTTCAGCTGCCCGAGGGCGTCTCCGTGACCGATCCCCAGGCTGTCGCCGAGCGCTACGTCGCCCCGCTGGCCGAGCTGCGGAGGCACCGCGGCTGGACCGAGGAGATGGCCCGCGATCGCCTCGCCGACCCCATCATGGTCGGCACCATGATGCTCCAGCAAGGCGAAGTGGACGGCCTGGTTGCGGGCGCGGTCCACACCACCGCGGCCACCATTCGCCCGGCGCTGCAGATCCTGGGCACCAAGCCAGGTAGCCACCTCGTGTCGTCGGTGTTCTTCATGTGCCTGCCCGACGAGGTGATCGTCTACGGCGACTGCGCCATCAACCCCCAGCCCACTGCCGAAGACCTGGCCGACATCGCCATCCAGAGCGCGGCGTCGGCGCGGGCCCTCGGCATCGAGCCCCGGGTAGCGATGATCAGCTTCAGCACCGGAAACTCTGGTGTGGGCATGGACGTCGACAAGGTCGCCAAGGCGACCCAGGTCGTGCGGGTGCGTGAACCCGACCTGGCCGTGGACGGCCCCCTGCAGTACGACGCTGCTGCCATCGCTTCGGTAGCGCAAAGCAAGCGGCCCGGTAGCGCGGTGGCCGGCCGCGCCAACGTCTTCATCTTCCCGGACCTCGACACTGGCAACACGACATACAAGGCTGTCCAGCGCAGCGCACACGCAGTGAGCATCGGCCCGATGCTGCAAGGCCTCGCCAAGCCGGTCAACGACCTCAGCCGCGGCGCCCTCGTTGACGACATCATCTACACCCTGGCGCTGACCGCGATCCAGTCCCGCGCAGGCTAGCCGTCCCACTCAGCTTGACAAATCAACCGATTGCTAGATATAGTTAGCACTGACACCAAGGACACATGGAGAAGAAATGACTGACACCGTGACCGCCGGCCGGGAGCTGCAAGGTCAGATCCTGGACGCGGTCCGCAAGAGCCAGGAAGTGGCTATCGAGGCCATCAAGACCTGGACCGACGCGGTCCAGCCGATGACGTCGGCGATGCCGCCGGTCACCCTGCCGCTGGCCGACAAACTGCCGAAGCCGGAGGAGTTCCTGGGGAGCGCCTATGACTTCGCCCAGCAGCTGCTGGCCAGCCAGCGGAAGTTCGCGGAGGACGTGTTCCACGTGACCGCACCGCTCACCGCGGCCCCAGCCAAGAAGGCCGGCGCAGCACAGAAGTAACACACGAGCAGCGCGGCGGGCCGGTGTTTCCGAGCCCGCCGCGCTTCCATCTCTGCCCGCTGCAGCGAGCGACGGCCTCCGATCGTAACCGCCCGCTCGGCTGGATCTGGCGCCCTTGGAGCCGGTCAGGTGACGGCCGGAGGCCTGCTTTCGCATCTCAGCGCATGCCGTTGCCGGGCAACGACACCTTGCCGTATGCCTTCACCTCACGCAGCATGGTGTTGCTGGGTCTCGGCGAGGGGGGTCGGTCGCATGGTGGGGGGCTTGCAGGCTGGGGACCCGCAGCGGGTCGGGCCTTACAGATTGCTTGGCCGGCTGGGAGCCGGCGGGATGGGCCAGGTGTACCTGGGCCGCTCGGCCGGGGGCCGCCTGGTCGCGGTTAAGGTTATCCGCCCGGAACTGGCCTCGGATTCCGGTTTCCGCACCCGGTTCACCCGGGAGGTAGCGACTGCCCGCCGGGTGAGCGGACTGTTCACCGCCGTAGTGGTGGACGCGGACGTGGCCGGGCAGGTGCCCTGGCTGGCGACCGGGTATATTGCCGGGCCGTCGCTGGCTGACGCGGTCGAAGCGCAGGGGCCGCTCCCAGCGGACACCGTCCTGATGCTGGCCGCTGGGCTGGCCGAGGGCCTGGAGGCGATCCATGCCGCTGGCATGGTGCACCGCGACCTGAAGCCGTCGAACGTGCTGCTGGCCGGGGACGGGCCACGGGTGATCGACTTCGGGATCTCGCGGGCCGCCGAGGCGAGCGTGCTGACCCAGACCGGCACGGTCATGGGCTCGCCCGGGGTTCATGTCCCCGGAGCAGGCCAAGGGCAGTGCGGTCGGCCCGGCCAGCGACGTGTTCAGCCTCGGCGCGGTACTCACGTTCGCGGCCACCAGCGAGGGCCCGTTCGGTACCGGGTCCACCCCGGCCCTGATGTACCGGGTGGTCCACCACCAGCCAGATACCGCCCGGCTGCCCGAGCAGATCCGCCCGCTGATCGAGCGCTGCCTGGCCAAAGACCCCCGGGACCGGCCTACCCCAGCCGACCTGCTGGCGGAACTCGGTGCCGGGCAACTCGCGGCGGACTGGCTGCCGGGGCCGCTCACCCAGGTGATCGGGTAGTACGCCCCGCCTGGTCCTACCGGGCCCGCGGGTTCTCCCGGCCCGCACGCCGGGACGGCCGGCGCCGGCTTTCCTGACGCTCATGGCGGCGCGGCCGCCGGCACGGGCCTTCCTGCCGCGGCCGCCGCCGCGGCACCCACCGGCCCCGCCGGCGCAGCAGGCCCGCCGACAGAGGCTGCCTATCCCATTCAGCCCGGAGCTGCGGGCAGGCACCCGCCACGCCGCAAGCGGCGGGGCCTGGTGTGGGCGTTGCTCGCCGCCCTGCTCGTCGCTGCCTCCGCTGCGGCCATTCTCGTGCCCCGGGCCATCAGGGCGGCTCCAACCTCGCAGTCCCAGCACGCAACCGGGACGAGGAGCCCGCATACCTCCTCCCGGCCATCGCCGACCGGCGGAACTACGGCCAGGTCAGCCACGCCGTCGGCGGTCCAGCCGCCCTCACCAGGGGCCGAGCAGGCTCAGCTGCCCCGGCTGCGAGAAGCTCGGTACCCCCCAGCTCGTCAGCTACGAACGTCCGCAGCACACCAACGACGCCCTCATCACCACGCTCGGCATCCCCGACGCCGACCACGCCGGCCCCGACCACGCCGGCCCCGACCACGCCCAGCACCGGGTAGCCAGGGCAGCTAAGCCCGGCGGAGGGCACACAGCCGGGTGACCCGTACACTAGGCCCGGCGCGCATCTCTGCCTGCCAGCGCTGATTGACCTAATTGGCCGGCGACCATTTCCCCGCATCCCGTGAAATGGAATTCCGGGCCTTTGCTGTCGCAGCGCGCGCCACTGCCACGTTCTGGCTGGAGACGATCCAGGGAGACCCGAGCCCTGGCCAGCAGGCCGGCACCACCTTGTTGATCGGCGCGGGTGCCGTCCGGAGGCGGCCGCCAGTTCCCGCGGCTTGACCTCCAGGTCGAAGACCAGGCCGGCCTCGGCGACGGCGTCAAGGCCGCGCTGCACATCAGCGCGCAGCAACCACTGCGGGTCTGGTTCGGCGCTGATGAAGCTTCCGGTCGTGCACAGTTACACGCACGACTCGATTTCGATGGGCGAGGACGCCCCCACTCATCAGCCCGTCGAGCAACTGGCCTCGCTGCGGGCCGTGCCCGGCGTCGTGGACCTGCGTCCTGCGGACGCCAACGAGATCCGGGAAGCCTGGCGCGTCCTGCCGCCCATGACAGACCGGCCGGTGGCGCTCGTGCTCGGGAAGCAAGAGGCGCCGGTCATCGACCGGGCCCGGCACGCGCCGGCCAGCGGCCTCGCGCAAGGCGGCTACATCCTGGCCGATCCACCGGGGGGACCCTGGATGCCATCATCATCGCGAGCGGCAGCGAGGTCGCTCTCGCGGCCGAGGCCTATGAGGACTTATCGGCCGATGGGGTCAACGTACGCGTGGTGAGCCTGCCCTCGTGGGCGCTGTTCGAGGACCAGGACCGGGCCTACCGCGACCAGGTGCTGCCACCCGCGGTCACGGCGCGGGTGGCCGTGGAGCAGGCAGCGGCCCTGGGCTGGGAGCGCTGGACAGGCGCCCAGGAGACGATCATTGGCATGCGCGCATTCGGTGCGTCGGGTCCCGGGCGCGATGTACGGCGGCACTTCGGCTTCACGGCCGGGGCCGTGGCCGAGGCGGTACGGGCGTGCCTCAGCACGCGGACTGAGGACGTCCAGGCCGGCCGTGCGCCGGCCTGGACGTCCTGATCAGACGAGGTCGAACCGGTCGAGGTTCATCACCTTGTCCCACGCCGCGACGAAGTCGCTCACGAATTTCTCCTTCGCGTCATCGCTCGCGTAGACCTCCGCGAGCGCGCGCAGCTCGGAGTTCGACCCGAAGACCAGGTCGGCACGGCTGCCGGTCCACTTGACCTCGCCCGTGGCGGCGTCGCGGCCCTCGAACGTGTTCGCGTCCTCGGACGCCGCCCGCCACGTCGTGCCCATGTCGAGCAGGTTGACGAAGAAGTCGTTGGTCAGGGACCCGGGGGTCGTGGTGAAGGCACCGAGCGGCGACTGCTGGTAGTTCGCGCCCAGGACGCGCAGGCCACCGATGAGAACTGTCATCTCGGGAGCGCTCAGGGTCAGCAGGTTCGCCCGGTCGATCAGCAGGTACTCAGCCGGCAGCCGGTTGCCCTTCCCGAGGTAGTTGCGGAACCCGTCGGCGGCAGGCTCGAGCGCGGCGAACGACTCCACGTCGGTCTGCTCCTGCGATGCGTCCGCACGGCCCGGCGTGAACGGAACCCGGACGTCGAAGCCGGCGTCCTTGGCGGCCTGCTCGACGGCCGCACCACCAGCGAGCACGATCAGGTCCGCGAGCGAGACCTGCTTGCCGCCGGTCTGGGCGGCGTTGAAGGCCTGCTGGATCCCCTCCAGGGTGCGCAGCACCGTCGCCAGCTGGTCGGGGTCGTTGACCTCCCACCCGCTCTGCGGCTCGAGGTGGATGCGCGCGCCGTTGGCGCCGCCACGCTTGTCGCTGCCACGGAAGGACGAGGCCGCCGCCCACGCGGTGGACACGAGCTGGGACACCGGCAGGCCCGAGGCGAGGACCTGGCTCTTGAGGGAGGCGATGTCCTGCGCGCCGATGAGCTCGTGGGTCATCGCAGGGATGGGGTCCTGCCACAGCAGCGTCTCGGCCGGGACCTCCGGGCCGAGGTAGCGCACGACCGGGCCCATGTCGCGGTGGGTCAGCTTGAACCAGGCCCGGGCGAAGGCATCCGCGAACTCGCCAGGGTTCGCGAGGTAGCGCCGCGAGATCTGCTCGTAGACCGGGTCCACGCGGAGCGAGAGGTCGGTCGTCAGCATCGTCGGGGGGTGGGTCTTCGACGAGTCGTGGGCGTCCGGGACGGTACCCGCCCCGGCGCCGTCCTTCGGCTTCCACTGGTACGCGCCGGCTGGGCTCTTGGTCAGCTCCCACTCGTAGCCGTACAGGGTCTCGAGGAAGCTGTTGTCCCACGTCACCGGGGTGGGCGTCCAGGTAACCTCGAGACCGCTGGTGATCGTGTCACCGCCCTTGCCGGTGCCGTAGGTGCTCTTCCAGCCGAGGCCCTGCTGCTCGAGCGGGGCGGCCTCGGGGTCGGGGCCGACGCTCTCCGCCGGGCCCGCACCGTGGGTCTTGCCGAAGGTGTGACCGCCCGCGATCAGGGCGACCGTCTCCTCGTCGTTCATCGCCATCCGGCGGAACGTCTCGCGGATGTCGCGGGCCGCGGCGAGCGGGTCCGGGTTGCCGTTCGGGCCCTCCGGGTTGACGTAGATGAGGCCCATCTGGACCGCGCCGAGGGGCTCCTCGAGCTCCCGGTCGCCGGTATAGCGCTCGTCGTCGAGCCAGGTGGTCTCGGGACCCCAGTAGACGTCCTCGTCCGGCTCCCACACGTCCGCACGGCCACCGCCGAAGCCGAAGGTCGCCAAGCCCATCGATTCCAGGGCGACGTTGCCGGTGAGAACGATGAGGTCGGCCCACGAGATCTTCTGGCCGTACTTCTTCTTGACCGGCCATAGCAGCCGGCGGGCCTTGTCGAGGCTGACGTTGTCCGGCCAGCTGTTGAGCGGCGCGAAGCGCTGCTGGCCGGCGCCCGCGCCACCGCGGCCGTCGCTGATGCGGTAGGTACCGGCGCTGTGCCAGGCCATCCGGATCATGAGCGGGCCATAGTTGCCGAAGTCGGCCGGCCACCAGTCCTGCGAGGTCGTCAGCACCTCCGCGATGTCCCGCTTCACCGCCGCCAGGTCGAGGGTCTTGAAGGCCCCGGCGTAGTTGAACTCCTCGCCGAGGGGATTGGCCACGGCGGGGTTCTTGGCGAGGATCTTCAGGTTGAGCCGGTCCGGCCACCAGTCACGGTTGGCGTCACCCATGGTGGGGTGCGTCCGGGCTCCGTGCGCGACCGGGCATCCTCCGCTCTCCGGGGTCGCGTCTTCGACGACTACTGGATCATGGTTCTCGGTCATGGGAATCCTTCCGGACTAGGGGCGGATCACGGTGCCCAGGAACTGCTGGCGGGGGAACAACCGGGGCACAGGCCCCAGTAGATGACGTCGGCCTCGTCGATCGAAAAGCCGTGGTCGTCGGAAGCGGTCAGGCAGGGCGCCTCGCCGACCGCGCAGTCAACGTCAGCGACGACACCGCACGACCGGCAGACGACGTGGTGGTGGTTGTCCTCGACGCGTCCCTCGAACCGGGCCGGGCTGCCGGCCGGTTCGATGCGGCGCAGGAGTCCCGCCGCGGTGAGCGCGTGGAGGGCGTCATACACGGCTTGGAGGGAGATATGGCCGACGCGATCGCGCACCCCGGAGGCGATCGCCTCGACGCCGAGATGGTCGCCGTCCCGGACGGTCTCGAGGAGCGCGACGCGGGCGGCCGTCACCCGCAGGCCGGCACCGCGCAACTCCTCGGCGGTGGTCGGGGTCTGGGACGCGGTCATGACGCCAAACCTACCGTCGTAAACGCTAACGGCTCAAGACAACGAATTATCCAAGTCTTGTCCCGCGTCGGGCACCGTTTGCCTGCTGCCCGCCCGGCCCCACTACCCCGCCCGGCTTCATGTACCGGTCGAGGAAGGCGATGGCCCCGTCGATCGCGCGCTCTTGGACCTGGTCGGGACGGGAGGCCCCATCGGCCGCCGACGGGAAGAGGTAGCCGTGCAGCGGGTGATCCCAGGACACCCACTCGGCGTCCTTGCCGCCCTCTTCGAGGAGCTCGTAGCTGAGGCGGAAGATCCCCTGGAGATGGTCACCGTCCCGTCCCATGACGAGGATCGGCACGTCGATCGGCGCGATGCGCTCCTGGGCCAGCGGGAGGTTGGTGCGTGCCCTCACCCACGCCGGGTCCTGCATCTGCATATCCTCGATGTCCCGCAGCCCGGTCTCGGGGTTGACGGGGGCGGCGCCGCCTAGCCTGAGGTCGAGGAACTCGTGATTCGCGGGCTCGCTGGCGACGCCCGCCCGCAGCAGCCCCGGGTACCGGAATGCCAGCTTGAACAGCATCTCCCCGGCGTGGCTGACGCCGATGTGGCCAAGGTTGCCCGCGTCCACCTGCGGGTGCCGGCGGACGTGCTCGAGGATGGCGAGCTCATCCTCGAACTCGAGGGGCGACCGGTTCATCACCTCCATGCCCTGCCGCCCATCGACCATGAGCGGGCCCCCGCGGTTGAAGCCGAGATCGACCTCCGTCCGGTACCGCCCCCACCCGCAGGCGTAGCCGGCGGCGAGGAGGCGCTCCATGATGTACGGGCGGGCGCGCACCCACTGCCGCAGCCAGCCGATCCCGCCGCCGCCGTTGCCGTAGCCGAGGAAGACGAACGGGAACCGCCCCTCGTCGGCGGGCGTGCGCACCGCATAGGGCACATACAGGCCGTCACGTGACTCGGCCAGGTAGTACGCCGCGGGGCGGGTGGACCCCTCGACGTCTTCCACGAAGACGGCCTCGCCGGTGCTCCACCGCTGCGCAGTCATGCCGGGGCGGCGCCAGGGTACCGCCCCTCCGGCGTCCCGGCCGCGACCGGCTGCGCGCACCTGCCCCTCGACCGGGACCGTGTTCCGCTGGTTCTCATGATCTTCATCCCGCTGGTTCTCATGATCTTCTCCGTACGCTGGCATCGTATGCTCTGTGCCCGCTGACGCCGGGACCAGGCTGACCACTATCCGGACGATCGTCCGGATGCCGGCAACGCGCCCGGGCCGGACCGCACCTCCGAGTACGGCCGCGACTGCCACAGCACCCAGTCCGCCGATACATTCCCGGCCGTCCGCAAGAGCAACGGCAGGTACTCCGCGGCCAGCCGCTCGACGCTGGTCTCCGCCGCGTGCACGGTCACGTTCATGGCCGCCCGCACCGCGCCCGTCCCGTCCCGCACCGGCGCGGCGATCGACCGGATCCCCGGCGCCAGCTCCTCGTCGGCCAGGGCCCAGCCGCGGGCCCGGATCGTGCACAGCTCCTCGCCGAATGCCTGGGGGTCCCGGGGCAGGAACCGCGGCAGCCCGGACCGGCTCGGCTGGGCCAGCACGTCCGCCAGTTCCTCCGGGGCGAGGGCAGCCAGCAGGACCTTGCCCTGCGATGTATAGGACGCCGGGAAGCGGGTCCCGATCTCGACCCGCAGGGTTATCAGCTTGGGCACGGCCACCCGCGCGACGTACACGATATCCGAGCCGTCTAGCTGGGACATGGACGACGACTCTCCGGTCTGCGCGACGAGCCGCTCGAGGTGGGGACGGCCGACTTCCCACAGGCCGAGTGAGGCGACGAAGGCCATCCCGAGCGACAGCACCCGGGGCGTGAGCGAGAACTGGCCCTCGGTGAGGCGCACGAACCCCAGCTCTTCCAGGGTGAGCAGCAGCCGCCGCGCCGTCGGCCGGGCCAGGCCCGAGACCGCGGCGACCTCGCTCAGGCTCATCCGCGGCCGCTCGGCGCTGAAACACTGCAGCACATCCAGTCCGCGGGCCAGGGACTCGACGAAGTCGGCCCGCTCACCACGACCGGCCATGACCGTCTGCCTTCCAGATCAACCCAGCATGCATCCTTGACAGTGTCACATTGCGCGGGCATCGTACTGCCAGGCGCCGCTATGCGTACATCCGTCCGCGATGGCTGCCCAGTATCCAGGACTTCCTGACTCGGTGTTGCACGCGCGCAGAGCAGGCAGAAGGGAAGCTGTTCCGTGAGCCGTCCCGTCAGCAACGACGCACCTGCCGTGGCGACCGACGTCCTGGTGGTCGGCTCGGGACCGGGCGGCGCCGGGGCCGCGCTGTTCCTGGCCACGTACGGGACCCGGACCATGGTCATCACCAGGTACGGGCACCTGTCCGACACGCCCCGGGCGCACATCACGAACCAGCGGACCATGGAGACGCTGCGCGACATGGGCCTGGAGCAGCGGCTGATGCGCGAGGCCACGCCCTGGGAGTGGATGGGCAACACGACGTTCTGCACCAGCCTGGCCGGTGAGGAGCTCGGGCGGATCCCGTCCTGGGGCACCGACACCCGGCGCCACCACGACTACGAACTGCAGAGCCCGTGCACGATGCTCGACGCCCCGCAAACCATCACCGAGCCGGTGATGATGCAGGCGGCGCAGGCCCGCGGGGCTAAGGTCCGGTTCGACACCGAGTACCTGTCGCACACCCAGGACGACTCAGGCGTCACCACCCAGGTCCGCGACCGGCTCACCGGCGCGACGTACGCGATCCGCTCGAAGTACCTCATAGGCGCGGACGGCGCCCGCAGCAAGGTCGCGGCCGACCTGGGCCTGCCGTTCGAGGGCCCGGGCGCGGTGGGCGGCGCCCTGCACATCATCTTCGAGGCCGACCTGAGCCGCTTCGTCGAGTACCGGCCGTCCGTCCTGTACTGGATGCTGCAGCCGGGCGCCGAGAAGGAGGGCGTCGGGCTCGGCGTGCTGCGGATGATCAAGCCGTGGACCGAGTGGATGCTCATGTGGGGCTACGAGGCCGCCGCCGGGCCGCCCGAGATCACCGACGAGTTCGCCCGCGAACTGGCCGTGCAGCTGGTCGGGACCGATGATTTCGAGATGCGGGTCACCTCCCGGCTGCCGTGGACGGTGAACCACCACTTCGCCACCACGGTGGCCCGGGGCCGGGTCTTCTGCGTCGGCGACGCCGTGCACCGGCACCCGCCGACCAACAGGCTCGGCTCCAACACCTCGATCCAGGACTCCTACAACCTGGCCTGGAAACTGCACCACGTACTGCAGGGCCTGGCCGAACCGTCGCTGCTGGAGACCTACAATGCCGAGCGGGCCCCGGTAGCCCGGCAGATCGTCGAGCGGGCCAACCAGAGCATCGCCGACACCGGCCGCATCGTTGCGGCGCTCGACGTCGACGACACCACCGACGTGGACAAGCTGAACCGGCAGCTGGCGCTGCGCAAGGCGCCAGGCCCGGAGGGTGAGAAGATCCGGGAGAGGCTGCGCGAGGCCATCGCGTACAAGGCGTACGAGTTCGACGCGCACGGCGTCGAGCACAACCACCGCTACGCCTCGTCGGCCGTCATCCCGGACGGCACGGCGACGCCTGCGTTCGCCCGCGACCCGGAGCTGTACGCCCAGGCCACCACGTGGCCGGGCGCGAAGCTGCCGCACACCTGGGTCACCCGCCAGGGGCGCCGGGTGTCCACGCTCGACCTCGCCGGCCTCGGGGCCTTCAGCGTGTGGACCGGTATCGGCGGCCAGGCCTGGCTGGACGCAGCGCAGGCACTCTCGGCCGAGACAGGCCTGCCGGTCACACTGGTGGCGATCGGCCCGGGCCAGCCGTTCGAGGACCCCTACGGCACCTGGGCCGAGCTCCGCGAGATGTCCGACGGCGGCGTGCTCCTGGTCCGGCCGGACCTGTACGTCGCCGCCCGGCACGCGAGCACGCCCGACTGCGCCGAGACCGCCGCCCAGTGGCTCCGCCAGGCCGTCACCTCCGTCCTGGGCCGGTTAGGCCGGCGGCTGGCGCGGTTCCCCGAGAGGAGCCACGCCACCCGCGGCTACCGGGAAGCCTCCGCACGCTACGCCGGCGGCATATCCGAACTGGTGTACGCGGCATCCTCGCCGCCGACGCCACGTGGAACGGTCAGTGAACAACCAGACCGTTGACGCACCGTGGATGGCTCGTAGTGATCTTCGCCGGATACGCGCCGATCTTCGGGATCTGTACTAGAGCGTGGCGCATCTGGTCATTGGCATCGTTGCGGCCATACGGTGGACTGGTAGCGACTGCTAACGCGCCCCGCTACCCCGCGGGTTCCTGGTCGGCCGGCCTACCGGATGCCCGGCTGGCTTGCCCACCGGGCATGTAGCGAGAGCACTAGGAATTTCACGAGAAGTTCCCGGGCGCGGTGGCCCGGGTACGGCTACGTGCGGCTGGGCACGGCTCTCACCGGAGTTGCACGACTCCGGTGGAGCCCGAGGCTGAGGCCAGGAGGTGGAAGATGGGTTGACAGCGGGTCTTGGGCCTGGTTCTCGCGGGTGGGGCGGGCAATCGCCTTGCGCCGCTGACCGCCGACCGCGCCAAGTCAGCCGTTCCCTTCGGCGGCCTCTACCGGCTGGTGGATTTCACGCTGTCCAACCTGGTCAACGCCGGATGCCGGCGCATCTGCGTCCTTACCCAGTACAAGAGCCACAGCCTGAACCGGCATGTCACCACCACCTGGCGGCTGAGCAACCTGGTCGGTAACTACGTGACGTCGGTCCCGGCGCAGCAGCGGCTTGGCCCGCGCTGGCAAGCCGGCTCAGCGGATGCGATCTACCAGTCGCTGAACCTCATCGCTAACGACCGGCCCGACATCGTGGCGGTCCTCGGGGCCGATCATGTGTACCGGATGGACCCGCTGCAGATGATCGAGGCGCACACGGCCTGGGGCGCGGGGGTCACGGTCGCGGCGATCCCCGTGCCGAGGATGGACGCGGTGGACTTCGGCGTGGTGCAGACGGCGGCGGACGGCCACCGCATCGAGGCGTTCCTGGAAAAGCCCGCCGACCCGCCGGGCCGCCCCGGCCAGCCGGACGAGGCGTTCGCGTCCATGGGCATCTACATGTTCGACAGCGATGTGCTGGTCGAGGCGCTGAGGAAGGATGCGGCCGACGATGGCAGCCGGCACGCCATGGGCGGGGACATCATGCCGATGCTGGTGCGGGAGCGCGCCGCGCACGTCTATGACTTCCTGCAGAACAAGGTTCCCGGCGCCGAGGCCAGCGACCTGGGCTACTGGCGAGATGTGGGGACACTCGATTCCTACTTCGATGCGCACATGGACCTGTGCGCGGTGCATCCGATGTTCAACCTGTACAACGAACGGTGGCCCATCCTGACCCATGTGCCCCCGCAGCCGCCGGCCAAGTTCGTGCATGACGACGGCGACCGGGTGGGACGGGCGCTCGACAGCGTGGTCAGCAACGGCGTCATCGTCTCCGGCGGGCTGGTGCGCAACTCAGTACTGTCACCGGGAGCGCGGGTGGACAGCTGGGCCAGGGTCGAGCGGTCGGTGCTGCTGCACAACACCCGCGTCCACCAGCATGCCGTGGTCGAGAACGCCATCCTGGACAAGAACGTCATCGTGCTGCGGGGCGCCGCGGTCGGGGTGAATAAGGAGCATGACCGTGCCCGCGGTTTCGTCGTGTCCGAAGGCGGCGTCACCGTGGTCGGCAAGGGGCAACTGGTGACGCCATTACCGTCGGCAGCCCCGGCCGCGCGCTCCGCACTGGGCTGCTGACCAGCCTCCCTTGAGGGGCCGCGGACCGCCGTGACCCCGGCCCAGTCCGCAGACCAGCACCACGACCGCTCCCCCTTGACAGCCTGGCCCGGTCCGACCAGGATCCTATATATCCGATCGAGCTTCTCGACTTTCGGCATGAAGCCGGGCACGCTTGAGTTCATGCCGGGATACAACCCAGCCATGCAGAAGGTCCGCCTCGCCGACGTTGAGGCCGACGCGCATGGCTCATCTGCAAGAAAACGGCCGAACTCGATGGCGTCGCGGTCACCGAGGTGACGTTCCGGGCTGGAGCCAGGTGGTCGAACGACTTGACGGCCTACGCCGGGACAGACCTCTGCGAGCTGCCCCATGTCGCCTTGGTGATGGCCGGGACGCCACAGTGGCGGGGTCGAGCTGACCCGGACCGCCTTCGCGGAGGCGGCCCCGATCACCGCCTGGATGACCGGCTCGTCCTGAACATGGCTCGCCGTTCCGTGGTAGTAGTTCCGCGTCCGGCTCCGCACGAGGTCGACGGCGTCCAGGAGGGCCTGGTTCGGGATACCATGACACTCCTCCCTGGTCACCCCGGGGCCGGGCCTGAGACAGGGCATGCCCGGCGCGCGAGCATCAAGCCGCGTCGTCATCGAGGCCGAGGTTTCCCAGGAACGTGGTGCTCTCGTACTCCGTGCGGAACCGGCCGCGGGCTCGCAGTCCGGGAACGCGAGCCAGTCCACGAGGCCGCGCTCGGCGGTCCGGGCGATCTGCAGGTAGCCATCGACGTCCGTCGAGAGGCCCGCTGGATCATCCAGGGTCTTCCAGGATGCGTTGTGGCGCCCCGACGCGAGGAGGTTGATGGCAAGGCGGATTTGCTGGGGCTTGGGCACGACACGGGGCGGGACGGCGCGACACAGGGCGGGACGAGCGGGTCTCCGGCGGGGAACCCCGACACCATGACCGCCTGCACCAACTACGCCCAGCTGGACCATTGGAGGCGGAGAGCACGGCCGGACAACGAAGATCGTCCCGACACGCTGAAGCTTGCCGGCTGGCTGGAGGCTTGCTCCGGCTCCGGCTCCGGCTCCGGCGGCACGCACGTCCGCTGGAGCGCAGCTGGGTGGATACGGCGTCGCCGAAACTTGCTCGCGACACGCAAGCAGTCACCGTACATTCGCTGACCAGTAACCCTGGGTCTACGGTGTCTTGTATGGTCTCGTCTCGCCGGTTTGGCGGGGGGATAGGATCTAGGCCCCGCCGGGCGGCTCTCACGCGCCGGCGGGGCCGCTGTCCTAACGTGATGCCCACACTCCGCATTTCGGGCATCTGGCCGCCAGTCATCCGCTCCTGCCAAGCGCAGTGGCAGCCCCATTGGCCCTGACGGAACCACGCTCGGGCTATCGTGACCGGGACAGAGGGGAGCACCGATGTCATCGATGTCAGAGCCTGTGCACCTTAACAACCATCACCGCAACACACTCCGCCAGATCTTCCAGCATCCCGTGAGTCATAACATCGAGTGGCATTCCGTGGTCTCACTGCTGAAGGCGGTCGGCTCGGTCGTGGAGCACCACGATGGCACGATCGCCGCTACTGTCGGATCCCAAACCGAATTCTTCGAACCTCCCGCGCATAAGGACATCGATACCCCGACGGTTGTCAGCCTGCGCCGGGTGCTGAGCAGCGCCGGCTACGGAACCGGGGCCGGGACGTAGCCGCCGAGGGCCCGGGGGATTGACGACTGTCAGACTGCCTGCCGGGCGCCGACAGGTTACTACCAGGCGGCTGGGGCCGTCATCCGCCGATACTCGTGCTCGATGACCGTGGCGAGCAACGTGAACTCCCGGTCACCTGAGGCCGAACCGGACGCTGTGCCCCTCCCCGCAGAAATCCTCAGGCCGTTCCTGGCTTAGTTGGGTTCCAACTCGGGACCGATCCGCCCGGCTGGACGGAGAACTCGAATTGCAGGAACTTCGCGATACCCCGGCGGTTGACGTAGATGTACGCCATCTTCCGGTATGACGGCTGGCGGTTATGCGTCTGGATGTCCTGCAGGCGCACGGTGACCGTGTAGGTGGTTGGGCGCCAACCGGATATCGGGCCCCGCTGGGGCCAGTAGATGTCGAGCTTGCCGCTCGCCCATGGCCTGAGGCTCCCCCACCGTCGCCAGGCCAGCTGCCGGACAACGGGCGCTCCGCCCATGCCGACATAGATGAGGTGAGGACGCTGAATCATCCCGGACCATCCGACTACGTTCGGCTGCACCCGCACGGGGACGGCAGCGGCGCTGGCCGGGCTGGCCGCGGCCGGGTGAGCGCTCTGGCTGGGCGTACCGCACGCAGCCAGCCCGCCCGCAAGAACGGTTGCGGCAATGATGCCCAGGATTCTGGATGTACTGCTCACTGAGGATCCGCTCCCCCCTGTCCCTCAAGAACACGCCCGG
Organism: uncultured Actinomycetes bacterium; assembly: GCA_963829725.1. Classification (GTDB taxonomy): domain Bacteria; phylum Actinomycetota; class Actinomycetes; order Streptosporangiales; family Streptosporangiaceae; genus RYN-230. The sequence goes on from CAWHJW010000019.1 coordinate 265,136, forward strand.
GAGCACCACAAGGCAAGGGCCAGAAGGCCCGCCCGCCCGGCAGCGTCATGATCCTGGGGGTCGGCATACCCGAAGGCGCGGCCAATGTGGCCACCGAGGAGCACATCCGTTCCTGGGCATGGCTCAGCCAGACCGCCTGGGCAATATCAGCCGGTGCAGGCCGAAGCTGGCGGGCTGGGGGGTTCATCAACATCAGCCAGAATGCTAAACAGCTGGTGTTCACTGGGAGCTTCGGCTCGTCCACGGGTCCCCTAGGTCCGCGAGGGCAGTGAGGAGATCATGCACTGCCCGCGTTTGGGGCACGTCAACCCCGACCCGGGCGGCGATCTCGATCACTGCGCCGGTCAGGCAGTCGATTTCCAGCGGCTTGCCCGCTAGCCGGTCCTGCAGCATGGAGGTCCGGTGCTCGCCCACCTCAATGGCCGCCTCCAGGCGCCGGTCGATCGTGATCGGCAGCGTGATCTCCAGCGCCGTCGCGATATCGGCGCTTTCGGCCATCATGGCGCGCACCAGCCGCAGCGCTGCCGGGGACCGTCCGAGCTGGCCGAGCGTCGCCCCCAGCAGTGCCGTCACCGGGTTCAGCGACGCGTTGCCAATCATCTTCAGCCAGATCTGATTCCGCAGCTGAGCAGCTACCGGGGCCTTGAGGCCGGCGGCCCGGAACGCCCGGGAGATCTCGCCGCACCGCTCGCTTACGGTCTCGTCCGGCTCCCCGAGCGAGAACCGCTTCCCTTCGACATGGCGGATGACACCTGGCTCGGTGATCTCACTCGCGCAGTAGACGACGCAGCCCACCACGCTGGCCGGGTCGATGGCCTTGGTGACCACCCCCCCGGGGTCGACACTCTCGATCACCAGATCGCGGTAGGGCCCGGGCCGTCCCTGGAAATACCACCACGGGATTCCGTTCTGGGCCGCGATGACCGGGACCCCGGGACGGAGCGCACGGTGCAGCGCGTCAGCGACTTCCGGGAGGCTGTAGGCCTTCAGCCCCAGGAACACGACATCGGCATCACCAACCGCGCCCAGGTCGTCAGTGGCCTGTGGATGCGTCAGGAAGTCCCCATCCGGGCTGAGCACCCGGATACCGTGTTCCCGGATGGCGGCCAGGTGGGCGCCGCGGGCGATCAGGGTCACCTCGGTGCCAGCCCGGGCCAGGCAGGCGCCCACGTACCCGCCGATGGCCCCGGCGCCGACGACGGTGAACCTCACGACCCCTGCCCCATCAACTGGGCGGCGATGCGGTTCCGCTGCACCTTGCCAGTGGGAGTCCGCGGGATCTGTCGCACCACGTGGATGACCTTGGGCACCTTGAAGTCAGCGAGCGACTCCCGGCATCGGGCGCGCAGTCCCGCCTCTTCGGCGTCCCCCTTCAGGACCACGGCAGCCCCGACGACCTGCCCGTATTTCTCGTCATCGATGCCGAAGCACACCGCGTCGGCAACGGCCGGGTGCGCCTTGAGGACAGCCTCGACCTCGCCGGGGGAGATGTTCTCACCGCCGCGGATTATCAGCTCCTTGATCCGCCCTTCCAGTCGCAGGTATCCGTCATCCAGCCGGCCCTGGTCACCGGTGCGGAACCATCCGTTAAGAAAGGACTCGGCATTCGCCGGGGGGTTGTTCAGGTAGCCAGGGGTCAAGCCCGGGCTGCGGATCGCGACCTCACCCAGGTGCCCCGGCGGTACGTCCCGCCCGGCCTTGTCGATGATTCGCACCTGGGCGCCGGCCGGGATGCCTACCGAGCCCGGCCGGCGCGGCCGGGGCGGCAGCGGGTTCGAGGTCATCTGATGGCTCGCCTCGGTCATGCCGTACGCCTCCAGTACCGGCACCTGGTAAATCGTCTCGAGCCGATCCATCAGGCCCGGTGACAGCGCGGAACTGCACGAGCGCACGAAACGCAAGGACGGCACCGGCGCCGTGCCGTGCTCGATCAACTGCTGATGGATGGTGGGGCTCGCGGAGACCCAGGTGACATCGTGCGCTGCGACCTGCTGCCAGTACCGTCGCTGGGTAAGCCGCCGCGGCGTGACCACCGACCCGCCTGCCGCGAGCTGGGCCAGCGCGGAGGCGATCAGTCCGTGGACATGGAACAGCGGCATCGCGCAATAAGAGACGTCCGCCTCATCCAGCTGGTAATGCACGGCGATCGCCCGCAGTGACGCCATCAGGTTGCGCTGCAGCAGCGGCACCCGCTTCGGCCGGCTGGTGGTCCCACTGGTATGCAGTAGCAGGGCCACGTCCTCCGGCAAGCCGGGGTCGAATGACCGCTCCACCGACGCCTCGGTACCGGCTACTGACAGCCGTGGCGGACCCTGCCGCTGGGCCGACACGTCCGCGATCATCAGCTCACCGGCCGCCCGGCGGACGTCAGCCCCCCGGCCCGTCAGGACCAGCAGCAAACTGGGATCGAGATCATCAAGGTAGAACTTGTACTCCGCTTCGGTGTAGCCAGGATTCATGGGCGCTGCCGTAGCGCCGCACAGGACCACGGCGAGCAGCAACTCCACGATCTCGGGGCCGTTCGGCAGCACGAGCGCAACTCGATGCCCACGCGCCACGCCGAGTCCTGCGAGCACGGCCGCGGCCTGGTGCACGGCGCTGGCCAGTTCGCCATGTGACACGATGGTGCCATCATCAGGGCAGATCAAAGCCGGGTTCGGGCTGCCCTCATGCAAGATCGCCGACAAGGGCTCAGGGGTCAATGGCGTTGCTCCCGTCGTAGCCTCCCCACACTAGATTTCCCCAGCCCGCTCAGAGAATGCGCACCGCGGGGGCGTGACCACAGCCCAGGGCACCGGCCAGGGGGTTCCACGGGTGCGACGGGCCGCCTGGAGCGCGAGCCTGGTGGCACCGCCACCTTGCCCGGCTGGCCTCCGCGCTTGGGCCTGATCATGGAACCAGGCTGCGCTAATCGCCCATGATTGCGCTGATGAGTTCGGCCCACCGCAGGACGTGGCGGTCGCCGACGTAATTCGCCCGGATGTGCGCCTGACCCCCTGCGCCTATGAGCCTCGCGTCGTCCGGGCTGTCGATCAGCCGCCGCACCTGCGACCCGAACGTGGCCAGGTCGGCCGGATCGCGCAGCAGGATGCCGGCGCCGTCGACGATCTGGTCCAGGATTCCGCCGACGGCCGAGCCGATCACGGGGCGGCCCTTCCACATGCCTTCGGCCACGGTCAGCCCGAATCCCTCGGCGAGGCTCTTCTGCGTAATCACCGTCGCATGCCGCTGAATCGCGTTCACCATGGCCGCGTTCTCCTCGACGTCGTCGAGCGGCAGGGTTACCAGCAGCACCCGCGCGCGGGCCGCCGCAGGCAGGTCCCGCCACTGCGCCAGGCATTCGGCCAGGACGAGGGCGCCCTCAGGATCATCGGCAACCTCGCTCATCATGGGACCGACGAGCATCAGGTATCCCGCGCCGCGTGGCAGCACGTGCTCGGCGAAGCCGCGCATGACACCGGACATGTCCTTCAGCCTGTCCCAGCGTGAAACCTGGACGACGACGGGATCACCCGGGCCGGGCCTGCCGTCTCCCGTCACCTGCCCGCCGCGAGTGACTTCGCCGATTGTCCCGTCGCGGCGGGCGAAACGCCCGGGTGCCTGCGGCGCATCGCCGCTCAATACCCCGACAGTGGCCAGGATCGCCGCTACCGTTGCGGCGTCGAGTTCCTGATTCTTCGCGGAGAACGGGTCGATCGATGGCGGGATGACCCAAGCTTGTGCCGGGGGGATCCACGGCGGCACGTACTGCCGCCGGCGTGAAGACATACCCATCCGCGTGCGTCACATACGGGCGCAGGAAGTCCCAGGCCCAGCGGGTGGCATCGTTCTGCCAGTCCACGCCGATGTGACAGCGCCACACCACCCGCGCGCCCGCCCGGACCAGGGGTGCCACCAGGCCTGCTGTCTGCGGATCATGCAGCAGCACGATGTCGCCGGGGAGCACTTGTCTGAGCAGCTCATCCGCATTTGCGGCCAGGACCTGCTCATAATGGCGGGCGTCAGAGCCGTCGAGTTTCCCGGAATCGCCAGCCACGCCGTGAATCTGATTGTGCAGCCGCTTGGTGATCGCGAAGAAGTCCGGGTCGCCGCTGATCACCGTCCAGCGGACCGCGATGCCCAGCCCCGCGATGTACCCCACGAGCACTTGCAGCATCTCAGCGACACCGCCGCCGACCGCGGTTGAATTGACGTTCCAGATGGTCCGGTGGCCGAGCCTGTTCCGGAACTGGGTGGCCACGGTAAGCAGTCGCCCGTACCGCTCAGTTCCGATGACCGGCTCGAGCACGGTGACCGGCGCACTGGGCACAAAGACCTCTTGCAGCCCTCCGGGCCCGGGCGCCTGCGGTGTGGCCGGGGGCGGGATGGTGCCGTTGGCTGATGGGGGCGACGGGATGCCGGTCGTGTTCTGTGGTGCCGCTAGGTCGGTGATGGCGTTACTTCCTTCACGGATGGGACCGGGTCGTTGAAACCTGGGCCGGTTGCCCTCGCGGAACTGGCATCTCGGGGCTTTCGGCAGGTGTTCCCGTATTTGTCTCTAATGTACGCTTGAACGAATAAAGTAGCAAATACCCTGAACTTAACTGACGATATTTTCTAGGCATTGGACGTTTCTGCAGGATATAGAACTGGAGTTGCCTAGCCAGGGATACCAGACGGACCTTAACCGCCTTGCTAGGGAAGCGGCATCATTCCGTGCTCTGGGAAGACAGCGGCGCGGGTCGCCATGATGGCCTGGTCGAGGCGATCGGCCGGGTCGTATCCGGATTCGAAGCGGGCGTACTGTGCCCGTGCCCCTTCGGTCATGAACTCAGGTGCGGGGCGGCCTGTGCCGCGGGACGCGTGTTCGCGCCAGGCGGCCGGGATGCGCGCCCCAGGGTCAATCGGATGCCCAGCGGCCTCCGCCAGCAGGTGTGCCCACGTCCTGGAGACAACCTGGAGCAGATCGTAGCCGCCTCCCCCAGTAAAAAGCCAGCGGCCGGCCGCCACCTCGTGGGCCAGCTCATGGATCGCCACGTGCGCCGCGCGCTGGGCGTCAATGGACAGCTGCAGGCCGGCCAGCGGGTCGAGCCGGTGAGTATCACAGCCGTGCTGGCTGACCAGGATCGCTGGCCGGAACGTGCGCAGCAGGGGCGGCACGACCGCATGGAAGGCACGTAGCCACCCAGCATCTGTGGTCCCGGTCGGCAGCGCCACGTTCACCGCCGACCCCTGCGCTCCTGGCCCGCCTGTCTCGGCCGGCAGGCCGGTACCGGGAAACAGTGCCGCCGGATTCTCATGCAGGCTTATCGTCAGCACCCGCGGGTCGTCATAGAAAGCGGCCTGCACCCCATCGCCGTGGTGCACGTCGATGTCAACGTAGGCGACCCGCTCCGCACCCTGCCTTAGCAGCCAGGCGATCGCGATAGCGGGGTCGTTGTACACGCAGAACCCGCTCGCCCTGCTGCGCATCGCGTGGTGCAGCCCGCCCGCCATGCTCGCGCCATGCTGCGCCGCGCCGGTCCAGACCGCGCGGGCCGCCGCCAGGGTCGCGCCCGCCACCAGCGCCGACGCGTCATGCATACCAAGGAACACCGGGTCATCCTCAGTGCCGAGGCCGAAATCCAGCACTGAGGGATCCGGCTCCCGCCTGCCCGCCAACCGCACTCCCGCGATGTAGCGCGGGTCATGCACCAGTTCTAGCTCCGCGTCAGTCGCGGGAACCGGACTCTGTACCGAAACCCCGGCCTCAGCGAACAGGCCGAAAGCCCGTGCCAGCTCGATCGTCAGCCCGACCCGGACCGGGTCCATCGGGTGACCGGTCCCGAAGTCATAGGCGGCCAGTCGGTCGTCCCAGGCCACGTACAGTGTGCAGGCCATGTGGTCATCTCCCCAGTCACCCGAACCCGGAGAGCTTGATTGCGGACCGCATCGGGATCTTCTTGCTAGCGGCCAGCCAACGGCTAACCTCACCGGACCCGCTCAACTGGCCGCCCGTGCTGCCTGATCCCGGTTTCTCCACCCAGCCTATATGCGCAATTATAAGCTAGCAATATTGTTCTAGAAATGAGTTGACATGGTCGAGATCACCAGAACCAGTAGCCCTTCGTGGCAGAAGCCGCCGCCGAGGCGGCCGCGTCCCGCAGGACCCGCGCCTGCCGCCGCGACCGCCCGCTAGGGCGCCGGCACCATCGTCCGGCCTGGCCTGCGTACACGCGCCTGGCGATGACACGTTTCGCCCCGTCAAAGATGCGGGTTACGAAGCAGATCACGGAGGCCAGCCCCCCGCCGCTCCGGATCTGGCGTGTTCGAGGATCGCACGGGCCGGCTGAAGGTGCTCGCGAATGGAAATGGTCCGGCGCGAGCAAGCCTGTCCATCGTCGGGACTTCCGTGCGCCTGCCATATCCGGCAAGAACCTGCTGGAGCCGCAGTAACGAGGCTTACATCAATGGTGGGCTGGAGGCGAACCAGCCCGTCTCGGCTATAGCCCAGTTCGGGCGGCCAGCCGCCCGGAGGCAACGGCTGCGCTGAACGCGGCGTAATCCTGCTCGTTCTGGTCCGCGTACGCGGCGGAGAAGTCTGCGATCGCCCGGTCGAAAGCATCCCCCTTGCCCAGGTAGGAGGAAATTGCTATCCGGTCGCCCCAGCGAGCGTGGGCCCGGGCCAGGGTCGCGCCGCAGATACGCGAGTACAGGGTGGCCCCGAGAGGGAGCATGGTGTCCACGTCGGCGCTGCCCTTCCAGTCCTGGAACTGGCGCACGTAGTAGTCGCGGGTCACCCCGTCCAGTCCCTTGATGCGCTGCCAGCCCAGGAAGATATCGGTCGCGGCCTGCATCAGGCGCTGCCCGGCTACCACCCGCTCGCCATGGTGCGAGTATGCGCTCGCGCCCAGGAAGCGTTCGAGTACGGACGCTTGCGCCTCCTTGACCTGCAGGAACAAGGGGTCGTTGTGGTCCCGGCCGAGCATCAGCATGATGTAGCAGCGGGTGCCGACGCTGCCCACGCCCACGATCTTGTGGGCCACGTGGGCGTAGCGGTACTCCTCGACCGGGTGGTGCTGGCGCCCGAGCGTCCGCCGGTAGGAGCTGAGCAGATTCTTGATCAGCGGGGCGGGGTCCTCCCATTCCGACCCCGGCTGGATCAGGTCCTCGATCGGGATGATGAGCGGGGGGTCGGCGACGATCCGTGGTTCACCTCCGACCTGATCTGCCCGCTTAGCGAACACCCGCGTGCTGTCGCGGGTACGCGCCTTTGCCACCATCTCCTCGGTCGCCCGCGCCTCCTTCTTGCTGACCCGTTTGACGCGCACCTCCTCGTGGACCAGCTTGAGCAGCATCCCGGCCTCCAGGTGTTCGTACCACGCCTCCAGGGAGCGCATCCCGGCCGCCTCGCGCATGCGGTCCCGGTACTCCTTGACCCCGGCCATGACAATGTCCCGCCGGCCGGCGGGGCTGAAGCCGCGGTCGCGTCCCATCACCTCGAAACTGGCCGCCAGGCGCTTGACGTCCCACTCCCACGGGCCGGGGAGGGTCTCATCGAAATCGTTGATGTCAAATAGCATCCGCCGCTCGGGGCTGCCGAACAGTCCGAAATTCGACAGGTGCGCGTCACCGCACAATTGCACGGTGATCCCGGACTGAGGGGTCGCCGCCAGATCGGCCGCCATGATCAGCGCCGCGCCCCGGTAGAAGGTGAAGGGGGAGACCAGCATCCGCCCGTACCGGATGGGGACCAGTTGGGCGACCCGGCTCTCCGCCTGCTCTTCGAGCAGCGCGATGGGATCCGGGCGGTCTGGTACTGGTTTCCACTGCCCGTGGCTCGACCTGGGCGCCTCCTCACGGGCGGCGCGGCCTCTGGCCACCCGCTCCTCCACGGTCAGGTGGGCCCGCCTCCATGCCGACGCGAACGTCGAGGCCGCCGCGTGGGTGGTCCCGACTCGCGAGGTCTGGCCCGGGTGCGAACGCTTTTCCATGACGCCTCCAGCCATGTTCGTCACCTTTACCGAACGGGAGGGCGGCTCAGCTGAGGGTCAGGCGACGCCAGCTGATCATTATCTGGTGCCATTTCATGACCTTGACCTCCCTCATGTCAACGGCGCTCGAAACCTTGGCTCTGGCACTGATTCCGTGCGGGGCTGGTCCGGCGAGCCGCCCGGTGAGGTGATCATGATCTTGTGATCATGCTCGCCGTGCGATCTTGAGGTCCCGACCTGGCCAGCAGCCCCCGCCCAGTGTGAGGTTTAGTGCCGGTTTAGTGCCCGCCGCCCGGCAGCGCCGCAGGATAGTTCTGCTGGAGGAAGGTAAGGAGACCTTCCCGGACTTCCCGCCGCAGCAGCGCGATGGCGTCACCATCAACGGCAGTCACCACGGCGATGAGCTTCACCGCCGGGGCGGTCGCGTCCTCGACGAAGAGGTCGCTATGGCCCCGGTCCCAGTGCGCGGAGCGCTCGAGTGTCCGGCCGAGTTCCTCGCGCAGGGCACTGAGCAGGGCATCGAGAGGCGCGTGGCTGTCGACCGCAATTACCGCGACGTAGGTGAGGGTTATCTCCTCGATGCGGCCCGTCAGTCCCTGGACGACGACGATGTCATCGATCCGGATCGCGTCGGTGAAGGCGATCTGGAGGCCAGCGAACAGGTTTCCCAGCGTTGTCTGCGCAGCCAGTCCGGCGATCACCCCGATCACGCCAGCCGATGCCAGGATGCCGGCACCTATGTCGCGCAGTGGCGGGATCGTCCCAGGATGGCGGCGACGGTGACCGCCACGATCAGGGCCTGGGTCACGCGCGTGACAAGGATGATCTTCGTCCGGACGTGGCGGGAGCGGCGATCCCCGAGCCCAGCTTCAGGAAAGCGGGCCAGCAGCGCCCGTTCAATGCCGACTGCGACCACCGTCAGGAGCCATCCGACGATAGCGATGTAACCAGTCAGGCCCCCTGTTGATCTGCGGCGTGTCGGTGCTGGCGTCCGGTTTGTGATCATGGTTTGGTTCGGGGGTGCCGCATCCGGAGCAGCCGTCGTATGAGGAGCTGGCTGCCCGGAATGCGGAGCTGACGGCGCGGGCGCGGAGTTGCTGGCGGTGGTGGCGGAGCAGGCCGCGCTGATCGAGGCGCTGCGGGCCGAGGTGGCGGCGCTGCGCCGGCAGGCGGGCCGGGACTCTTCGAACTCCTCGCAGCCCCCGAGCCAGGATGGCCCCGCGGCGAAGGCGGAGAAGAAGGCCGGCCAGCGGGCGGCGCGGCGGGCGCGGCCGGGCCGGCCGCAGGGCGGCCAGAAAGGCCATCCGGGTGCGAGCCTGGCGTGGGCTGCCCGGCCGGATGAGACCCGGGTCGTCGAGCCGGGCGCATGCGGCGGGTGCGGCGCGGGCCTGGCCGGCGCTGCCGGGCGGGTCGCTTCCGCGGTGCAGGTCTTCGATATCCCGCCGGCGGCGCTGACGGTGACGGAGTACCAGATGATGCGCCGCACCTGCGGGTGCGGGCAGGTCACGACCGCCCCGGCCGCCGCCGGGGTGACCGGCGGCCCGGTGTGCTACGGCCCGAACGTGGTGGCCGCGGCGACGCTGCTGGCCAGCACGGACGTGATCGGGATCGAGCGGGCCGCGGACCTGATGGGCGCCCTGCTCAGGGCGCCGGTCTCCACGGGGTTCGTGTCGCGGTGCCTGGTCCGCCTGGACGCGGCGTTAACCGCCGCCGGGTTCGAGGACGAGCTCAAGGACGCCCTGAAAGCGGCGGACGTCCTCGGCACCGGCGAGACCCCCGCCCCGCTGGCCACCGCGGCGGCCAGCGCGGAAGGCTGCGGGAACCCGCACGTGTACACGGTGCGGACCATGCGGGCCTATACCGGCGGCGGCCCGGACCTCATCTGGTACGGCGCGGCCGGGCAACCGCACCAAGGCGGCGATCACCGGGTTCGGGATCCTGGACGGCTACCGCGGGGTCCTGGTCCGCGACGACTACGGCGGCTACCTCAGCTACGACGCCGGCCTCGCCGGCGTCCAGCAGTGCCTGGCCCACCTGTACCGCTACCTCGACGACGCCTACGCGACCGGCCCGGCATCCCAGGCCTGGACCCGGCAGGCCGGCGACGCCCTCCGCGCGGCCGCCGCCGCGGTCAGGGCCGCCCGCGGCGCCAGCCAGGCCAGCCTCGACCCCGCCCTCCTGGCCCGCCTGCGCCGCAGCTACGACCAGGCCGTCGCCGCCGGGATCTCGGTGAACCTGTCCCGGCCCTGGCACAAGGGCAACCACCCCGGGCTGATCCTGGCCAGAAGGCTGAAACGCAAGGCCGCCCAGGTCTGGCTATTCGCCACCCGCTTCGACGTCCCGGCCACGAACAACGGATCGGAGAACGCCATCCGCGGCTACAAGCTCGCCGCGAAAATCAGCGGCTGCTGGCGCACCCTCGCAACCCTGCAGCGCCACTGCCGCATCCGCTCCTACCTCACCACCGCCCGCAGCCACGGCCGCCACCCACTCGCCGCCATCCGCGACGCCCTCAACGGCAACCCCTGGATGCCACCCCACCCAGCATGATCAACTAACCAGGCACCCCTGACTGGTTACATAGCGATCGCCGCGACGCCGAGAATGTGCCCGGCGCGGCCTGCCCATTCGCGTTGCGCGCCCGCCCCCAGGAGGACTCCGCGGATGGCCAGCACGACGAGCAGCACGGTGAACGGCGCCCGCCAGAGGGGCCGCCGCCCGACCTGCAGATTGCGACGCGCGGCGAGCCGCCTGATCAGGACCGTGACCGCCACGCCCACCACGAACGCGATGGCCCCCGCGACGATGCAGACGATGACGAGCCCCGATGCCGAAGCGTGGCTCAGCTCAGGCACCGACAGCGTGTCCTCAGGCACGCCGCTGACACAGCCAGCCGTGAGACAGGCATGGCGCCGAATCGGCGAGGTCAGCGATCACCGTCACACCTGATCCGCCAGCCCGGGATGGGCAGGATCGTTCGGGAAAGCCCGTACGGCATGCCGGTCATAGGCCGTCGCTCTCCTCGTCAGTCATACCGAATGCCGCACTCTAGACGGGCGGGCGTGTTCGATCAAGGCACAACGGGATCCTGTGTTCCTGGCTCGAGTCGGCGACGAGCCTGCAGCGCCGGTATCTCACCGGCGATCGGACTGGTCCATCGAGGCGGGAAGGCCCCCACGACCTGCCGCATACCCACGGTATCGCCTGCCCGGCCGAGCCCGTCGGGCACTAACCATGCCCCTGTGCGTCTTGGCCAGCTACGGACCGCGCCTCGTGGCCAGCATGCCCGCGGGCGTTGCCGGGCGGCCGTGGGGCGGAGCCTACGCTTGCCGCCCGGGCTGGCTGTTCTCGGCGAACACGACGCGGATGGTCCGCTCATCGGCGCCGCGCACCACGGTCAACTCGAGAGTGTCACCGCCGACCGGAAGCGCGTCGAACAGGTCGTCGATCGTGCGGACCGGCCGGCCGCCCGCCGCCACGACCAGGTCGCCCTGCGACAGGCCGGCGCGGGCGGCCGGGCTGCCCTCCGTCACATCCCGGATGAGCACGCCGTCCACGTCGGGCAGACCCACGGCGCGCCGGAGCCGCCGGGCTACGCGGCCGGGAGCGATCGCGATACCGAGCTGCGGGCGCTCGGTGAACTCGCCGCGGCCTAGCGCGCCGGCCCGGCTGCGGAGCTCCTCATCGGCCGGTACGGCCAGGTAGAAGCCCTCGCCGAGGCGGTTGGTGTTGATCCCGAGCAGCTGGCCTCCGGCGTCCAGGACCGGGCCGCCCGAGGAGCCGGGCAGGAGCGGGGCGGTGTGCTCGAGGCTGCCGGTGATACGGCGGCCGCGCGGGCCGCGGAAGGTCCGCTCGACGCCGGAGACGAATCCCAAGGTCACGCGTAGCCCGCGCCCGCCCGGGTTGGACAGGGCGAAGACCGGCGTCCCGATGTCGGCGGCCATGGCGGACGGCCACGGCAGGGCCGGAGCCTCGCCGGAGGCGACGTCGATGATGGCGAGGTCGCCGTCGATGTCGCGTCCCGCCACGCTTCCCTCGGCCGTGTTCCCGTCGGCGAAGGTGACCACCACCTGGTCGCCGCGCACGTTGTGCGCGTTGGTCAGCACCCGCCCCTTGGCCAGGACGATGCCCGAGCCGACTCCCCAGCGCTGCCCGATGCCCACCACCGAGGGGCCAGCGCTTTCCGCCAGCTGCCTGATGTTCTGGTGTATCTCGTCGAGGATTGCCATCGGTGCCCCGCTTCCCACTAGGTAGTGACTTGCAAGTTACTACCTAGTGGGTAAATGTCAAGGCCGGCGGCTACCATCGGGGCATGGCCGAACGGGAAGCACATGCCTCGTCACCGCTGGCCGAGGCGCTGGCCCAGGTCGGCGACCGGTGGACACTGCTGGTGGTGGAGGCCCTGCTGGGCGGGCCGCGCCGGTTCAACGACCTGCTCGGCCAGATCCCGGGCGTCGCGGCGAACATCTTGTCCGAGCGCCTCAAGCGGCTCGAGCGCGAACGGTTGCTGGTAGCCCGGCCCTACTCCCAGCGGCCACCGCGCTTTGAGTACGAGCTGACCGCTGAGGGCAAGGAACTGGCCGGCACGCTGCGCCTGCTGGCCCACTGGGCCAGCAGGCACGCCGACCCGTCCATGGCGCTCCGCCATCCGGCGTGCGGCACCCCTGTCGAGGCCCGCTGGTACTGCCCGACCTGCGACGTCCTCGTCGACGACGAGCCGTCGCACGCCGAGGTGCACTTCGTGTGACGTGCGGCGAGGACCCGGGTAGCGGCCGGAGCCCTGGCCTCTGAGGCTGCGACTGTCATCCGGAGTGGTGACTTCCGGACCTCGCCGTCGGGCGTTGAACGGAGAGTGAGTCGCCAGCTTCTCGCATCGAGCGAACACTGTCACCGGGTTACCGGTCATTTGATCTGATAGCCGGCGGATCTGACGCGACTCGTAGCTTCGTGGCAGCGCCGGCACGAACCACGTCAAGCCGTGTTGTAACGGCATGAGGGAGAGAAGCAATGACCGATCACAAGACCGGAACACGTGAAGAGTGGATTGCGGCCCGGCTGGGGCTGCTCGAGGCGGAGAAGGCGCCGACGCGGCGTAGCGACGAACTGGCGCGTCGGCGGACGGAACTGCTCTGGGTGCGGATCCGGCGCGACTCACCGGTGCCGACTCCCGCGGTCGTTGCCCGTGCCTGACAGGCTGTTCTGTCTGCACCAGGAGCCGGTGTTCGGGCTGGCCTGAGACTACTGGTTGGGGTGTCGCACGCCCGATCCGGCCGCTTATGCCGGTCTGACTGATGGTTGGGCTGGTGGCAGGATCGCGGGCGCGTCGCGCACCCTGCTTTGAACGTATGGCGCGGCCGTGCGTATCCTCCGGCGTAGCAGGCTTCCACCGCCAGCGTTAGGCGCCTTCATGGTGAACGAACGTCGCCGGGATACACCTCAGGACGAGAAAAGCCCGGTCACGATCTTCGGCCCGGACTTCCCGTTCCCGTTCGACGACTGGATCGCGCACCCGGCCGGTCTCGGCTCGATCCCGGCCGGGCATCATGGCGTAGAGGTCGCCATCGTCGGAGCTGGCATCTCCGGCCTGGTCGCTGCGTACGAGCTGATGAGGCTCGGTGTCAAACCGGTGGTCTACGAGGCCTCGCAGATGGGCGGGCGGTTGCGTTCGCAGGCCTTCGAGGGAGCCGAGGGCGTGGTCGCGGAACTCGGCGGGATGCGTTTCCCGGTGTCGTTGACGTCCTTTTACCACTACGTTGACATGCTGGGCCTGCAGAGTCGGCCGTTCCCCAACCCGCTGACCGAGGCCGCCGGCAGCACGGTCATCGATCTCGAGGGCGTCACGCACTATGCGCGCACACTTGACGACCTTCCCCCGCTGTTCACCGAGGTCGCCGACGCATGGGCGCAGGCTCTGGAGGATGTGCACTTCTCCGACATCCAGAACGCGATCCGGGCGCGCGACGTCACTACGCTGAAGTCGCTATGGAACGATCTCGTGCCCCGATGGGACGACCGTACGTTCTACGACTTCGTGGCCAACTCGAAGGCGTTCTCCTCACTGTCGTTTCACCACCGCGAAATCTTCGGGAATGTTGGGTTCGGCACCGGCGGCTGGGACTCCGACTATCCGAACTCCATGCTGGAAATCTTCCGGGTCGTGATGACCAACTGCGACGAGGACCAGCGCCTGGTGGTCGGCGGCGTCGAACAAGTTCCCCGCGGGATCTGGCGCCACCCTGCGTCAAAGGTCGCCCACTGGCCGCCCGGCACCTCGCTGGCCTCGCTGCACTCTGGCGCACCCAGGGCTGGCGTCGCGCGGATCGCGCGCGACTGCGATGGCCGGTTCACGGTCACTGACACCTGGGGGCATACCCGCCGGTACGCGGCGGTGCTGGCGACCTGCCAGAGTTGGCTGCTCACCACGCAGATCGAATGCGACGAGGGGCTGTTCTCCCCGAAGATATGGACGGCCCTCGACCGGACTCGCTATATGCAGTCCTCCAAGACTTTCGTGATGGTTGACCGGCCGTTCTGGAAGGACACAGACCCGCGCACTGGCCGCGACGTCATGAGCATGACACTGACCGACAGGCTGACCCGTGGCACCTATCTGTTCGACAACGGTGACAACCAGCCAGGCGTGATCTGCCTGACGTACTCCTGGATGAGCGACGCGCTGAAGATGCTCCCCGAGCCGGTCGACCGCCGGGTCCGACTCGCGCTCAACGTCCTGAACAAGATCTATCCAGATGTTGACATCGCCAGCCACATCATCGGTGACCCGATCACCGTGTCCTGGGAGGCCGACCGGCACTTCCTGGGCGCGTTCAAGGGAGCCCTGCCCGGGCACTACCGATACAACCAGCGCATGTACGCCCATTTCATGCAAGACCGATTGCCCCCGGAACAGCAGGGCATCTTTATCGCCGGAGATGACGTCTCCTGGGCACCTGCGTGGGTCGAGGGTGCGGTCCAGACGTCGCTGAACGCGGTCTGGGGCATCATGCATCACCTCGGCGGCCAAACCCACCCGGACAACCCCGGACCGGGGGACGCGTTCGCCGACATCGGGCCAATCGAGCTGCCCGGCTGAGCCGAAACAGGCAAAGCCAATGCAGCCAGCCACAGCACAGCGCGCTGCGCTGCAGCTCGGCGCTTCCGGCAACCTCGTGGCTGGCTCCCACCGCGATACCGCAGCCCACGGAGCGCCCTGGCTAGCCATCTCGCCGCTGCCGCTCCTGTCCGGCTGCCCGACGTTCGGCACTTCCCGCCGGCTGAGCGGCGTTGGATACCCGCCACGCCCAGAGCAGCCTGGTCAGCAGCCGTTACAGAGACTGAAAGACCAGGGTCTGAGGTTAAGGCGGTTCCAGGTTCGAGGGTGTGTCCGGTCTGGGCGAGGAATCCGCTGATGAGCTCGGGCCGGTACTGGATGCTCTTGAGCCGGTTCTTGACGATGGCGGCCAGTTTGCTGACATCAGGGGCGGCGAGGTTGCCCAGGCCGTTCTTCATGTTCGCCCAGACGCCATGTTCGCCCAGACGCCCTCGCCTTCGGGCTCACCGCAGACCTCGAACACGACGCGCCGACGGAAGAGGTGCTCGTCATCGTGCCGGTCAACCTGCGCCCCGCCGGCGCATCGCTGCCCGCAGGGCTCGGCAACGAGTTCGGGCTAGTCTTCGTTCCGCTGCCCACGGGGGAACCGGACCCGAGCCGCCGGCAAGCCCGCGTCAAGGTGCTGATGGACCAGATCAAGAGCAGCCGGGAAGGTGTCTTCGTCCACGCCATGCTCGAGCTGATGGGCCAGATCCCGGCCGCCGCGCAGAACGCCTGGATCGACGCGTTCGCCGACAAGGCCACCGCCATCGTCACCAATGTCAGCGGCCCGCGTCATCGGGTGCAGATCGCCGGGACACCGGTCGCGGGCATGCTGGGCTGGATGCCCGTTGGGCCTCGGGCTCAGCATCTTCAGCTATGCCGGACAGTTCGGGCCGGCCTGGCAATCGACGCACACCTTCTGCCCGACCACCTCCTCGCCTTGCTCGACGACGAGGTCGGCGCCCTGGGCACGCCGACGGCATCTTCCGGCCCACCGGAGACATCGGCGAGCTGATATGCCCGGCACCGAGGTTCCGAGGTGACCTCCTGAGGCTCGGCGTTCTCCCGGCGGCCATGTCCACTTTGAGGCGGCCACCCGGTTGCCCTGAGCATAGAAGCGTGACCGACAGGCTCGCCCGCAGCGGCCGGCGCCGCCGGCTGAAACTCCGCATCCTGGTCCTGGGCCGATGCCATCGCCATCGCCTGGACCAACTGCGTGAGAGCCATGGATGGCCAGCCTGCCGCGGCTCCCGCAGGAGCGTCAGTCGGCCTGTGCCCCGGGCCCGCATGCCTGGGCCTGCTCGGCGACCACCTTCTCGCGCCCTTCGTTAGGGCAGATGAGCCAGCCGGCCGCCTCCATCCCCGGTGGCTCTATCGCGCCGTCTTTCTGGCTGGTCTCTTGGCCGCCGGCGCCTTTGCGGCGGGTGGGGCCGCCTTGGCCAGCGCGGTCAGGTTGACGACTGAGTCGTCTCCGCCGAAGCTGTTGGGCAGGTAGGCGTCGGCGGCCCAGTCGTTCTCCCACCGCTGGCCGTCGAGGAGATACCGGAACCGGTAGGGCCGCCCCGCTTCGAGGTCAACGGTCAGGCTGAACCCGCCCTCGGCGTCGCGGCGCATCACGTCGGCGCCGGGTGACCAGTCGTTCCATTCCCCGCACACCGCCGCGGTCTGGGCGCCTACGCGAGGATCGAGCGTGAACGTAACGCTGGCCCTGCCTTTCGCTTTCCGGGACTTGATCATCTTGCCTCCGTTCTGGCTGGCCGGAAGACCATCGGCGGAAACCTGTCCCGCCGCCGTCAGCCGTCTGGTCCGCACGCATGAGTCCTGGGCTCCCGCCCAGGCAGGCCGATCTGCCCCCACGCCAGCAAACCCGACCGCCTGCCTCGGCCGGGGGTAATGACAGCCCAAACCCGCAAGCCGCGGGATCAGGGCCTTACTGCCTCGCCTGCCCCCCCGATGCGCTACCCCCGCAAACCGCCGGCCGGGCCGCCGCTTGCACGTCCCAGTCTGCGTCAAGTCAGATTACAGATTGGCCAGCGCTTGGCAAAGTCTGGGCCGGCACTTTGCTGGCTCGCCAGGCCCTCCCCGGGCCTGGCTCGTCTGGCCCTTCACAGGGGTAACTCCTGTCGTCATCGGCTGGGTTGACGAGCCGCCCGGCGAGAGGCGGTGATGCACCAGCGCCACACAGGCACCGCAGGCGACAGGTCACTGGCCGCGCTACGCCCGAGGGAAGCCCAATAGGGCAGGGCGCCGAAGGCGGACGCACATCATGTTGCGCCGCTCCATCGTTATGTACGGATGGTTACCGAATCGACGCGGGCTGGTTCGCGGACGTGCCAAGTCCGGTCAGCGCACCACGATGCTGGTCGTGGCGGTGGGCTGGGACAGCCAGCGGCCGACCAGGACACGTCCCTTCCCGCGGCATACCAGATGGCGGCTGCGCGGCCCTGGTGACGGCAGGGCGCGATGCGATCGATCAGTTCTGGAGAAGCCGCCGCGGCGGCGGCTCGCTAGTGTGAGGGTCGTTGGGCCCATCAGATCTCGCGTCGGGAAACCTGCCATGAAGGACATGCAGAAGTCAGCCAAGAGCGCCACCGGCCAGGCGTCCGGGGGATTCACGGACGAGGAGCGAGCCGCGATGAGGGAGCGCGGCCAAGAGCTGAAGGCGGCCGCGCGCCGCGGCCCGCGCGCGGGCCAGGCGGACGGGGAAAGCGACGTGCTCGCGAAGATCGCCGAGATGCCGGAACCGGATCGCATCATGGCCGGGCGGCTCCATGCCATCATCAAAGCCAGCGCGCCAGCCCTCTCGCCGAGAACCTGGTACGGGATGCCCGCGTATGCCAAGGACGGCAATGTCGTCTGCTTCTTCCAAAGCGCGCAGAAATTCAAAACGAGGTACGCGACACT
Source organism: uncultured Actinomycetes bacterium (assembly GCA_963829725.1). GTDB lineage: Bacteria > Actinomycetota > Actinomycetes > Streptosporangiales > Streptosporangiaceae > RYN-230. The sequence continues at coordinate 283,085 of CAWHJW010000019.1, forward strand.
CGGTTTCAGCGACAGGGCGAAGCTCGACGAAGGCACCATGTGGCCGACCACCTTCGCCCTGACGGAGTTGACCGCCACCGACGAGGCAAGAATCGGCGCGCTCGTAAAGAAAGCAGTGAGCTGAGGACTGGCTGAGCGCCGCGCAGGGCAGGCAAGCGCAACCGGCCCTGGCGGGCAAGGCCACGGCGATGTCCGCGACTAGATTGCAGCCATCGCCTGAGGCCTGGGCAGCGGCACCTCCGGCACTCCCTCGGTGCGACGCCGCGCCGTCAGGAACATCTCCGCGACGACGTCCTCGACCGCACTTCGCTCAACGTGGCGTCATCCGGTTGAAAGCCGCCCCTAACCTCGATTCCCGGTGCGGTAATTCAGTTGAGGTCTGGGTGCCGAGAGAGTTGACCAGGGCGAACGTCACCGGTTCTTGACCAGGGTCACAATCTGGCCGTAGCGCTGCAGCATGTCGGCCCGCAGAAGGACTGCCAGGTTTGCCGAGGTCACCATGGCGTGTCCGCCGACGCCGTCTGCTTGCGCTTCAGCGATCATGGCCTGCCCGTTCAGCCAGACTCGTTGAGGTGAGAGCATCTGTCCTGGTCAGCGATACCGCCGATGCCGGAGCCGGCTTACCGGGAATCGAGGCTAACGGCGGTTTCAGCGCCTGCGAGAGTGGCGTTCGGCGGATGGCGATGTGACGGACGCTTAACCGCCGAGGGAGGCTGCTGACTGTGGCCGGCCTCATCGCGATTCTTGCGGCGCATGGCTGGACGCGGCGGCCATGCTGGTCCTAGTGCCTACCGTGGCGGTCATCCAGTGCTGGGACGGCCCGTTTGGCCTGCGGGGGGCCCGGGTGGGTGATGAGCAGATCTCCCCGCGCGACGCCGGGGAACTCGCGGCGTGCTTCACCAGCCATGCCAGCGGATTGTCCCGGTACGCCTGCGTGCTGGCCCGCGGGGATCGCGCGCTTGCCGATGATCTCGTGCAGGTTGCCTTCGAGGCCGCGGGCCGGGCCGGGCAGGCCCTGCGACGCCTGCCCGATGACCAGCGGCGCGGCTAACTGCGGCTAACGCTGGCCAACATCGCGGTGAGCGGCTTCCGCCGTGAGGCAGCGTTCCGGGGCCGGCTGCCCGGATCGGGACCAGGTACCGGAAGACCCAGCCGAAATACGCCGGAACAGGCCTTCTCATCAATCGCGGTAGAGCAATGCTGGCAGCTCATCCATGCCATGCCCGGACGGCAGCACGTTGCCGCGCTGCTGCGCTGGCAACAAGACATGAAGACAGCGAGAATCGCCGGCACCCTGGGCATGGCCGGGAGGATATCAGCAGCTCACCGAGTTGCAGGCGGCCCGATCCGGCGCCGGCTATGACACGACGGCCGGCCTGGACCGGTACCAGGCCTGGCTCCGGGCCAACGCCGGGGCTGCGGCCACCCCCAGCGCCACCCGGGCAAACCAGGCCGCAGCGCCGCGATCCAGTCAAGGTGATAACCCCGACCCGGGGCCCGGCCCCGCCGCAACAGTGATCACCGCGGTTACCGGCCGCGAACCCGCAACCATCCACGCCGGGCCCGGGCGCCCCGGCAGGCCGGTAGGCGTCGCGGCGCCCAGGCCCGGTCCAACAAATGCCCGACCCACGCCAGCGCGGCTATGAGCGGACGTTGGTGGCAGAGCGTGCGGCGGATAATCATTGCATCCTGGGTGAGGAGTGCTTTCGGCAGCTTGACAAGATTCTGGCGAGAACGCCGTCACAGGCGCAGACATCAGAGCCGGCAGCGTGCCCGTGGCGCTGTCGCGCGGCCGGGACCGGATCACGCCGCGGGTCTGGCATGCGGCAGTATCGGCCATATGACCGAACTCACCGATGTTCCCGGCGCATTCGGCTACGGCGACTCGATCCTGGCCGGCGAGCGGGTGCGGCTGCGCGGCGTGCGGGACGACGACCTGCCCGTGCTCGCGACGTGGGAGATGGATCCTGGGCGCATGGCCACGCTGTCGAGCTGGGTGGCCCCGCCGTCTGAGGCCGCGGCGAAGGAGCGCATCGCGAATTGGAGCGCGAACGAGAAGGACGACCTCGGCTTCGCCATCGAGACGCTCGATGATCCACCCGTGCTGGCCGGCAACGCTGGGTTGTGGGGCGCGCGCCCCAAGGACCGGTGTGCGACGCTCGGGATCGCCCTCGGCCGTGAGCACATCGGTCGTGGCTATGGCACGGACGCGGTTCGCGTCATCGTCGGCTACGGGTTCCGCGAGATGGGCCTGCACCGCATTCAGCTCGGCGTGGCTCCGTTCAACCCCGCGGGGATCCGCGCCTATGAGAAGGCGGGGTTCGTCGAGGAGGGCCGCCTTCGCGAGTCGGTGCTGCACGACGGGCGCTGGTACGACGAGGTGCTGATGTCCATCCTCGACCACGAGTGGGCGGCCCGCCGATCGTCTGGCCGATGAGCGAGCGGATACCGTGAGCGCTATGTGAGTAACCGGGCTTGAATCGTGCTCGGTGATGAGCGCCCGTAAGAGCCCAGCACGAGTACGCCTGCGTGGATGCTCGCCTGACGCGGCTTAAGGTCAATGCCGGGTAGTTAGAGCCTGCCAGATGATTAGCACGCTGTGTTGATCTGGGCCGGGATCATGATGCCTTCTGCGGTCGCGAGGTTGTAGAGGTCGTCGATGCTGGCGAGCCGGTGCGGGCCGGGCTGGATGACGTGCCCTGCCTGTCCCAGGAGTTCGCGGATCTCGCGGATGCGCCTGTTGATCGTCTCGGGCCGGACGCTGGCCAGGGCGGCGACGGCGATCTGCGGCAGGGCAAGGCGCTGGTGGAGGGCCGTGGCCAGGAGCCTGTCAGCGAGGGTGAGGACGGGGCGGCGGCCGGTGCCGGGGCGGCCAGCCGCGGCCGGTGACCGCGGCGCGCATCCAGGCTCGTCTCCCGCTGCTGGTCATGCAGCGTCATCAGGGTGGCGATCAGGGAATCCCATTCCCGGGCTGGCAGGCCGGTCAGCGCTGGATGGCAGAGCCGGCCAGATCCGGGCTGGGCCGGTCAAACGGATCGCGAGCATCGCTGATCTGGTCGTAGGCCTCGGAGCGGAGGGCGTAGTTCCAGTCACCGTGGCGGGCCAGGGGTAAGGCGCCCATGTGCCGGTCGCTGATCTTGACGCCGGTGTCGTAGGCGCTGGTGTCCAGCTCAGCCGGTGCTCCACCGTGTTCCACTTGGACGTGCCGGGCGGGAAATGGCAGCAGGTGATCTCCAGCCCCGTCTCCACGGCCAGCGCGGCCAGTTCGGCTTTCCAAGCCCGGGTGCGGTAGCCGTTGGAGCCCCCCGCGTCCGCGGTGATCAGCAGCCGCCGCGCCAGGGGGTAGCCGCTGCGGCCGGCTGCCTTCCACCAGCGGCGGACCGACTCCACCGTGAACGCGGCGGTGTCATGGTCAGTGCCGACGGACACCCAGCCGGTGTTGCCGGTGAGATCATAGATGCCGTAAAGCACCGCCTTGCCCAGGCTGTCCTGGGGGAAGTCATGGGTGTGCGCAGCCACAGGCTGACCCTGGGCCGCCATTCCCGGCCTGCGTTCTTGAATTCCCCGACCAGTTCCTTCTTCTTCGTGTCGACGCTGATCACCGGGTCAGCGGTGCTTGATGGTCTTTGACCTGCTGGTTGATGTACCGGAACTGCGCGTCGCGGTCCGGGTGCTGCTTTCCCTCGATGGTCTTGGCGTTGCCCTGCAGGCTGAACCCCTCCTCCCGCAGCAGGTCACCGACGGTGCCGGCGGAGACCTTATGTCCCTGGCGGGTCAGTTCCGCCGCCAGCCTGCGCGTCAACTTGACCGTCCACCGCAGCGGCGACATCGGGTCACCCCGCTCAGCCGGCTCTACCAGGGCCAGCAGCGCCGGGCGCAGCCCGGGATCCCGGTGCCTGCCCTCGCCCTGACCTGGCGCAACAGCCACCCGGTCGAGGTGCTCGGGATGATGGCCAAGCTGCGCGCGCGAGACCGGGCCCAGCTAGTCGTGATCGCTTACGAGACCGGCCTGGTCCGGCCGGGCCTGTCCTGAGGCTGGCCCAAGCCCGGCGAGCCCGGGCCGCTTCGCCTCGCAATGACTGCCCGCTGTCCGGGTGAGTGATAGTGATAAGACTCTGACGAGGCGACTCGGCGCCAGGATCGGACATCAAACGTTCTTGTACAGTCCCGAGTTCACCGTATGGGTCGGCCAGCGTAGCGTGAGTATGGCACTGGTGGACATCTGCACCATTGGACTCGACTGTCTCGTCAGCCTCGAACCTATGGGTACATGGGCGGGCCGTCGGCGTGGCAAGCGGGAACAGTTAGTTAGTGGGCGCCTGGATCGGTGCCGGGATGGCCGGTGGGGTCTGTCTCTTCTTCCGGTACCCCGGCGGGCCCTGCGGCGAGGTGAGCTGCCCGGGTAGTCAGGTAGTGCTGTTCGCGGAGGTTGGTGGTGCGGGCGGCGGCAGCCCGAAACTCCGCGGTGGCGGCCTTTGTGTCACCGGCCTGTTCCAGGAGGTGGGCGCGGACGGAGTGGAGGCGGTGGTGGTCGTTGAGCCGCTCGTCAAGGCCGTCAAGCAGCGCGAGGCCAGCGTTTGGCCCATGGGCCATCGCAGCGGCGACGGCCCGGTTGAGCCTCACCATCGGGTTCCCGGTCATGGCTTCGAGCAATTCGTAGAGGGTCAGGATCTGGGGCCAGTCGGTGGAGGTATGGGAGACGGCCTGGTCGTGGAGGGCCGCAATGGCTGCCTGCACCTGGTACTCGCCAGCGTGACCACGGCACAGCGCCCCGGTGATCATGGCCACCCCCTCGGCGATGAGATCCCGGTCCCAGCGGGTGCGATCCTGCTCGGCGAGGGGGATCAGTTCGCCGCCGGGACCGCTGCGGCCGGGGCGCCGGGCATCGGTGAGCAGCATCAGGGCGAGCAATCCGCCCGCTTCCGGGTCCTCGGGCACGGCAACCTGCATGATCCTGGCCAGGCGGATGGCCTCGCCGGATAGGTCGGTGCGGGATAGTCCGGGGCCGCTGCTGGTGGTGTAGCCCTCGTTGAACAGCAGGTAAAGGACATGCAGCACCGATCGCATCCGTTCGGAACGCTGATCAGGTGGTGGGAGTGTGAACGGCTCGCCGGAGGCTCTGATCTTGGCTTTGGCGCGGCTGATCCGCTGGGCCATGGTCGCCTCGGGGGTCAGGAACGCGGCAGCGATCTCGCGGGTGGTCAGGCCGCCCACCGCCCGGAGGGTGAGCGGGATCGCCGACGCTGGCGTAAGGGAAGGGTGGCAGCACATGAACATGAGGATCAGCGTGTCGTCCCGCCCCGGCGCCGGTTGCGGCGGCGGGAGGGACCAGGAGGCGGCCAGTTGCTCCCGGCGACGGCGGGCAGCATCAGCGCGGTACTGGTTCGCCAGGCGGCGCGACGCAACACGGATAAGCCACCCGAGCGGGTTGTCCGGCCGCCCCTCGGCGGGCCACGTCGTAGCGGCGGCTAGCAGCGCCTCCTGCACGGCGTCCTCGGAGTCAGCGAAATCGCCATAGCGGCGCACCAGCGCACCGAGGACCTGCGGCGCCAGTTCGCGCAGCAGGTCCTCGGTGCTCACGGCAATCCTCACATCTCAGGGTCGGGAGCGCTAAGCACCTGGCGAACCTCGATCGGCTGGCGGATCGCCGCTCCGCCTGGTCCAGGTGCAGCTGACGCCTGGGCGGCGATCTCGATTGCCCGCTCAGCCGCCTGGACATCCACCAGCCGGTAGCCGGCGAGCAACTCCTTGGCCTCAGGGAACGGGCCATCGGTGACCACCGGGGCACCGCTCCCGTCCCAGACCACGAATTTGGCCAGTTCCGGCCCGGCCAGACCCTGCGCGTCAACCAGTTCACCCCGCTGGGCGAGTTCGGCGTTCAGCGCCTGCTGGAACTCGATGTGGGCCTTGATCTCCCCCGGGCTCCATTCAGGCATCGGCGCGCAGCCTGACTCGACCGCGCCGTAGTTCTGCAGCAGCATGAATCGCATAGCTCCATCCTTCCCGGTCAGACGGCACCGCGGCGGTGCCGCTCGCCCGGAAGTCACACCTGCGAACAGGTTCTCGACAGCGGCCAGCAACAATCTTCCCGGCCCGGTGACTCACCCGGATCAGACCTCGGAATCGCGGGCCGTCTCAGACGCCTGCTCTGCGACCAGGACTTACCCGGCACCGGCTGCCTCAGCGAGCTCCGGCCGCTGGCGGCGCCTTCCCGGCACACTGGGCACCACGTGACTCCCCAAGATAGCCAGACGGCCACAGGACGAACACAGGGAAGATAGTCGGCAAGGCGATCAAGGGCCGGCGGGACGACGTCGTGCTCGCGACGAAGTCGCCAACCCCATGGGCGACGCCCCGAATCGACGGGGCGCATCGCGCCGGTGGATCATCGCTGAGGTCGAGCACACGCTGCGGCGACTGCAGACCGATTACATCGACCTGTACCAAGTGCCACCGGCCCGACACGGAGACCGACATCGAGGAGACGCTGTCCGCGCTCTCCGACCCCGTGCACAGCGGCAAAGTGCGCACGATCGGAACCTCGAAGCTCCCGGCCGCCGACATCATCGAGGCGCAGTGGATTGCCGAGCGCCGCGGCTTCGAGCGCTTCCGGGGCGAGCGGCCGCCGTACTCGATCCTGAACCGGGGCATCGAGCGCGACGCCCTCCCGTCGCCGAGCGGTACGGCATGGGCACCATCGTCTGGAGCCCGCTGGCGCAGGGGTTGCTCACCGGCCGCGTACGCAAGGGGCAGCAGTCCGACCTGCGCCGCAGCGGCAACCACTGCGCCCACCTCCGCGACGAGCGCCGCCTCGACGTCGTGGAGCAGCTCATCCCGCTCGCGGACGAGGCCGCATGCCGCTGACCCACCTGGCGATGGCGTTCGCGATCGCGCGCGCACGAACGGGTGATCTGTGCGGTCCGGTTTACGCGGTGCTGCCGGCTTTGCCCTTGCGCCTTTCTTGGCTCACGGGTACGGCTCCGGATGGTCACTGCCGAGGACGGAGACGCGCTCTGCGAAGCCGGGTTGCCCACCGGCTTCACCGCGGCGCGGTCCGGATCGCCCGGCGCCGCGTCCCTGGCCGGAGGGAAGGCATGTTCGCAGGCTGTGGTTCACTCGAACCCGGACGTGCTGCCTGCCCCGCGGCGGAGGATCTCGGGCTTGTCCTGGGAGAAGTCGATGACGGTGGTTGGCTCGGTGCCGCAGTCGCCGGAGTCGATCACCGCGTCTAGGGCGTGGCCGAGCTGGTCGGCGATTTCCCAGCCCTGGGTCATGGGCTCATCCTGGCCGGGCAGCAGCAGGGTGGTGGAGACGAGCGGCTCACCGAGTTCGGCGAGCAGCGCCTGGGCGGCCGCATGCCGGGGGATGCGCCCCCCGACGGTCTTCTTTCCCGGGTGCTGCAGCCTGCGCGGTACCTCCTTGGTCGCGGGCAGGATGAAGGTATAAGCGCCCGGGGTGGCCGCCTTGATGGCCCGGAACACCGGTTTGGCGACGTACACAAACTGGCCGAGCTGGGCGAAGTCCTGGCACACCAGCGTGAGGTGGTGCCGGTCATCGAGGTGGCGGATCGACCTGATCCTGGTCATGCCGTCCCGGTTGCCGAGCTGGCAGCCGAGCGCGTAGCAGGAGTCCGTCGGGTAGGCGATCACGCCGCCTGCGCGGACGATATCGGCGATCTGGATGATCGTGCGCCGTTGCGGGCTGGCCGGATGGACGTCGAAATACCTGGCCATGCGACGAGCATAGAGGTCGCCGTTCCCCGCCCGCCGGTCCCCCCGCACAACCCCGGCCCGTCATGTCACCGGCGGCTGTGACGATCGGCAACTTGATTTGCTGGCGTGAACTGGCCGCGAACGTTCGTGAGCTTCGACCACACTGCGGCGCCAGAACGGTGATCGATGTTCGCCAGAAATGATCGCGCCGGTAGCCTCGGGCCAGCGTTGGCGGCCACGCTGTCCTGCGTCGGTGAACATGAGGCATTGCCATCGAACCTGAGGCAACGCGGGATGCTTGTCAGCGAATCTGAGATATTGGTTGATCTTGGCCGGTAGGGTCGGCGTGCTTTGATCACCGGATCGGTGCGGGAGTGCGCGTGTCTCATGGATCGGCCGGTGTTGCGGCGTCGTGGGCTGACCTGGGCTTCGAGGTCACTTTTGTCGATCGGGACGGCGCTGAGCGCCGGGAGCCGCTGTCGCAGTGCTGGAGTGCGGGGTTCGAGCAAGCGCGGCCGGTGCGCGCGTTCGCCTCGTTCCCGGGGCAGTCGCATTTTCCGGGCCTGTGGTGGTTGTCCTCGGCCGGTGTCCATGTCGGCTTCGAGTCGTGGCTTGAGCGCGATGTGGTGATGTCGCTGGATGCCGATCCGGAGGTGGCCGCGGTGGCGTCCCAGCCTTTCTGGCTGAGCTGGCCAGATGAAGGGCGTCTGGTCCGGCACGCCCCGGATTACTTCGCCCGCCGCCGCGATGGGAGGGCCCTGGTGATCGATGTGCGGGCTGATGACCGGATCGATGACGGTGACGCTGCGAAGTTCGAGACCACGGCACGGGCGTGTGCGCTGGTGGGCTGGGACTATCGCCGGATCGGTGCGCTGGATCCGGTGCTGGCGGCCAACCTGCGATGGCTGGCCGGCTACCGCCATCGCCGCTATGCGATGCCGGCATACGCCGGTGACCTGGTTCAGGCTTTCGCGCGCCCCCTCGCGCTGATGGACGGAGCGAGAGCGGTGGGTGATCCGATCGCGGTGCTGCCGGCATTGTTCAACCTGCTGTGGCGGAGGGTCTTGCTGGCCGATCTCACCTCGGCGTTGCTTGCTTCGCGGTCGGTGGTCTGGTCGCCAGGGGGCAGGCGGTGACGGTCTCCAGGCCTGCCGGGCTGCAGGCCGGCGTCGAGATCCGGCTGGGGGGCCAGGCACATGCTGTCATCGCGATCACCGGGACGTCAGTGCGGGTGAAGGATGCCGCCGGAGAGGTCAGCGAGATCCCGCTGGCCGTGGTGCTGAACGACCTGAGCCTTGAACTGGTGGCCGCCATGCGGGCGCCGCTGGCCGGCACGGATGTCGTGGAGACGGTTCCGGCCGCGACGCTGGAGCAGGCTAGCTGGTGGGAACGGCACATTCTGGAGGTGCTGACCGGACGGCCACCGGAGTGCGGCCCTGAGTTTGCCGTGCGGCCTGAGTACGATCCCGCGATCACTACGTTGCGGCAGCGGGAACTGGCCAAGGTTGCTGAACTCGAGGCGGCCGGGCGCAAGGTCGCGCTGGGCACGCTGCAGCGGCTGAGGCTGGGATACGAACGCCAGGGGCTGCGGGCACTAATCGACGGGCGCGCAATCCGGGGGGTATCGGTGAGCGGCCGGGCCGATCCTCGCGTTGTCGAGGCCATCCAGCAGGTGATCGGCGAGGAGACGGACCGGTCAACCGGCACCGTGAGCAGAGTGGAGCGCAAGGTCCGCAAGATCCTCGAGGCCAGATACGGGGCGCAGGCGCCACCGCTGCCGTCACAGCGCACTTTCTACCGGCTAGTGGAACGCCTGTCATCGGGCAAGCACACCTTCGGATCGGCACGCACGCGCAGGTCGCTGGCCAAGCAACCATCAGGGCCGTTCGGCACGGTGACCGCTGCCCGGCCGGGTGAGTGGATGCAGGTCGATTCGACCCCGCTGGATGTCCGGGTCGTGCTGGACAACGGCCTGGTCAACCGGGTCGAGCTGACCTGGCTGATCGATCTGGCGACCCGGACGATTCCGGCGGCGGTGCTGCGGCCCACGACGAAGGCGGTGGATGCCGCGTTGCTGCTGGCGCGGTCGCTGACCCCTGAGCCGATGCGGCCGGGCTGGGCGGACGCGCTGAAGATGTCGCGGTCGGTGCTGCCGCATCGGCGGCTGGCCGGGATCGATGAGCGGCTAGAGCACGCGGCGGCCCGGCCGGTGATAGTGCCGGAGACGATCGTGCTGGATCACGGCATGGTGTTCATGTCCCAGACGTTCCGGAACGCCTGCCGGGCGATGGGGGTCAATGTTCAGCCCTCCCACAAGGGGTCGCCCTGGGAGAAGGGCACGGTCGAGACGAGTTTTTCCGCCGTCGGGTCGCTGTTTGCCCAGTACGTCGCCGGTTACGCCGGCAGCAGTGTTGAGAATCGCGGCAAGGACGCCGGGCAGGACGCGGTCTGGCCGATGGCCGAGCTCCAAGAACTCCTGGATGAGTGGATCGTCGCGGTCTGGCAGAACCGTCCCCACGACGGGCTGCGGCACCCGCTGATGCCGGGCAGGGCACTGACACCGAATGAGGCCTACGCGGCCCTGGTAGAGATCACCGGCTACGTCGCGGTGCCGTTGTCGCAGGAGGACTACATCGAGCTGCTGCCGGCGACCTGGCGGGTCATCAACTCCTACGGGATCAAGATCAACCATCGGCGATACGACTGCAAGGCCCTCAACCCCTACCGCCGGCAGCATTCCGGCGTCACCGCGAAGAAGTGAAGAAGGGATTGTGGGAAGTGCACCGCGACCCCTATGACGTGTCCCGGATCTGGGTCCGCAACCACCACGACGGCGGCTGGATCCTCGCCCCCTGGACCTACCTGAAAGGTCGCCCGGCGCCGTTCGGCGAGCAGGCATGGGACCACGCACGGCAGGTACTGGCCCGCCGCGGTGCCGACCCCGCCACCGAGACCGAGATCGCCCAGGCAGTCGAGGCCCTGCTCGGCAAGGCAGAACGGGGCCCTGCCGGGGTGAAGCCGTCGAAGCAGGACAAGCGGGTGGCGGGCCGGACCCGCGCGGTCGCTGAAGACACGCCGGCTATGACGGCCTCCCCACCAGACGAGCCACCCGAGCTCACCGGGGAAACCGGCACCGGGCAGGAACCCGGCCCGATGGCCAAGGTGATTCCGCTCGGGATCTTCGACCCGTTCGAGGAAGCGAAGAAGAGGTGGTGACGGCCGGCGCCCAGTCCTGGCGTCAGATGCTGGCCGAGGAGGGCTGGAGCCGTCATCTCACCACGCTGGAGGGCTGGCGGGAGTTCACCACGGCCCAGACCGTCTCGCCGCAGTTGCTGACCGGCCCGCAGTGGGCGGCGATGCCGGAGACCGACCAACTGCTCTATGACGAGTTCCGGCTGGACTATCACACCCGGCTGGCCGCGGCCGCGACCTCGGCCCTGCGGCAGGTGGTCAACACGGGGCGGCGGCTGACCCTGCTGAACCGGCACGCCATCAGCGCCCGCCGCGGCCTGATCTTGTCCGGAGCGGCCGGGACAGGCAAGACCACCGCCATCACCCAGTTCGGCAAAACCCATGAGGCAATCGACCGGCTCCGCCATCCCGGTACCGGCGACCGGATCCCGGTCATCTACGTGACCGTCCCGCCCTCGGCGACCCCGCGCATGCTCGCGGTCGAGTTCGCCCGGTTCCCCGGCCTGCCGCTCACGGCCCGGGCGAACATTACCGACGTGATCGAGGCAGTCTGCGGCGTCGCGGTCGACGCCCGGGTCAGCGTGGTCTGTGTCGACGAGATCCATAACCTCCAGCTCGCCACCCGCAACGGCGCCGACGTCTCCGACACCCTGAAGTACTTCTCCGAGCGGATCCCCGCCACCTTCGTCTACGCCGGCATCGACGTCGAGCGCGAAGGACTGTTCTCCGGCACCCGCGGCCGGCAGATCGCCGGGCGGTTCACCCTCCTCCACGCCACCGCCTTCCCCGACGCCGCCGAATGGAAGGGCCTGATCGTCACCCTCGAAGACGCGCTGCGGCTGCACCGGCACGCCGCAGGCACGCTGCCCGGGCTCGGCCACTATCTCCAGCAGCGCACCGGCGGGATGATCGGAAGCCTGTCCCACCTGATCCGCGGTGCCGCGATCGAGGCGATCCTGGACGGCAGCGAGCAGATCACCAGGAAGCTGCTGGACACCATCGACCTCGACCACGCCGCCGAGAGCAGCGCCGCCCGGCGACCCGGCAAGAACAGGTGAGCGCGACAGCGCCAGGCAGCACCACAGGTCCCGGGCCCCGGCCGCTGCCGATCCAGCTGCGGCCCGTGACAGGTGAGAGCGAGCTCTCCTACATTCGCCGCCTGGCCCGCGCCAACCACCTCCGGCCCGGATACCTGCGCCGCTACCTCAAAGACCCCGGCAAGGACAAAGGGATCCGGCTCGACTAGCTCGCGATCCTGGCAGGCAGGCCAGTGGCATCACTCGAATATGCCTTCGCCGGACTGGGTACGCGCCAGGGCCGGCAGCCACCAGGGAGTCACCCGGCCAGCCCGAGCAGCCGCAAGCGAGACAAGGCCGCGCTATTCACGATCATCCGGCATGACGCCCACGCCGGCGGCCTGTCCATCCGGGCGCTGGCCGACCGGCACGGAGTGGGCCGCCGGGTCGTGCTCCAGGCGCTGAAATCGCCGGTCCCGCCTCCGCGCAAGCAACTCCCTGCCCGGAAGTCACGGCTCGACCCGTTCAAGGACGCGATCGAGGTCATGCTGCTGGAGGAGCGCGATGCTCCCCCCGGGCAGCGGCAGACCGTGAAGACCATCATGGACAGGCTGGTAGCTGAGCACGGGATGACTGGCATCTCCTACTCGGTAGTCCGCGGTTATATCGCCGGCCTGCGCGGCATCAGGCCGCGGCTGCCTGAACCAGCCAGGAGGAGCGCCGCCAGGTCCTGGTCGCCAGCACACCTCGCGGTCGAGCACGAGGACCTGCCGCGACTGCGTGACCTGCTCGACGCTGGTCACGACGTCGAAGATGACAACGGCGACGGATGGACCCTGCTCCGCCACGCCATCGACGTCGAGCACGACGGCCACCTCCAGGCCGGCGGCCCCTTGCACGCCGGCATCACCGTATTCCTGCTCGCCCGGGGAGCCGACCCGACGCGCAAAGGACCCCGAGGCATGCCCACCGTGACAGAGGCTGAGCTACGCGGGCACTGGCTGGCTGCTGAGGTCATGCGTGCCTGGATCGACCGAGGACGTTCATCCGGCACACGATGAGCCGCAAGTCCGATCACTTGCCCCAGCTTCGATGGCAATCCGTGACCTCGACCCCGCCACTGAATCTGAGGCACCCTTGATCAGGGGCTCATCCATGCCTCAGATCAACTGGCACAGGACACACGCGTGACCGCCAGGAATCGGATGACGCTCCATGAGAGGCTCTGGGCGGAGGCGCCTGGCGGTCGGTTGCGGGGTGTCCTGCTGTCGTCATGAGGCCGGCTACCGGGGATGAAGTGGCTGGCTGAGTGCGCTGCGGCAGCGCTGGCCGAGGCGCTGCGGGTCGTGGCGCCGGAGCAGCGCGGGTGCCCAGTCACCGTTCCCGGGCCGGTGGCCGAGGACGACCCGTTGCGGGGCGTCATCCAGTGCGCTCATCGGCAGGCGGTTCATCGCGAAGTTCGCGTGGTCTCGCCTGGCCGCGCTCCGCCTGGCGCGCGAGATCGGCGTGCTGACCGCGTTCGGTCGCGGGCCGGCGGTCCTGTTCCTGCCCGAGGTGGTCGCCCGCACCGACTCCTGCTCCTGCTCCTGGTCACCAGGCTCGTGCCGGGAGAGTCCTTGTTCGAGGGCGTCGGCTCGATCGACCGGGACGGTGCCGGCCGACAGCTCGCGCGGTTCCTGGCTGCCCTGCAACAGCCGGCCGCCCGTGAACGTGCCGAGGCTGCCGTCGGCAAGCTGTCCGGCGCGCCACTGCCGCCTGCCACGACGAGAACCTTACGCGACCGGTTCGCCGCGTGGGTCCGGCCGGATCAGCACCAGACTGTCATGCGCTGGTGCGACTGGGCCGGGCAGCTCACTGGCCGGCAGCTGTCGGCCAGCCGGGTGACGGCCTGGCACCTGCGCAACGCCATCGGCGACGCGCTGTGGCGCAGCGAATCCGGCATCCCGCTGCCGGACCACCGGGACACCACCAGAGTGGGATCGAAGAGCTGGCCACGCGGTTCCACGCCCTCGGCATCGACCCGGAGGCCCCGCCCGCAGCTACCCGGGAGACGACACCCCATGCAGACCAGGCTCTCTGAAACTCCGGTGCGGTCATTTCTGACGAGCATCGATTCACCGGAGGCAGCCGCCGATCTGCGCGCCAGTTTCGTCGGACTGGCTGGCTTCGAAGAGGCGCCTGAACGATTGTTCGGTGGCGCTCGCGCGTCTCCTGAGCTCGGGCTCGGCCCGGGCGCTTGGCCGCTCCCGGCTTGGGTCGGCCTCTGACGGGCGCTGGGCTGCAACGGCGGGCGCAATTCCCTTGGTTAGAAGCCGTCGGGACGCTCGCCGACTCTCTCGCTTACGCTAAGAGACGACGTTGGAGTCAGGGCCGCCGGGCAGGATGCGCCCCGTGGCCAGACATGTTGCGCCGACAGCTGCATGGGTGATGAAAATGAATGCGGACGAATATCCGGTTCCCCAGCCAGTGGTAGGGCGTGGTGCGGTGTTCGTGGAGCACCGGCTGAAGACCCCGCAGGTATCGGAGTCGGCTTACATCGCGCCGACGGCAGTGCTCGCCGGTGATGTCACTGTCGGCCCGCACAGCCGGGTGCTGTTCGGAGCCGTGATCACCGCCGAGGGTGGCCCGGTGGAGATCGGACGGAACTGCGTGGTCATGGAGAACGCGGTCATCCGGGGCGTGCCAGGCCAGGAAACCCGCGTTGGCGACGACGTACTCGTTGGCCCGCACGCCCACCTCACCGGCTGCGTGATCGAGGGCGGCTCGCGGATCGCGACTGGCGCCATGGTGTTCAACGGCGCCCGCATCGAAACCGGCGCAGAGGTCGAGTTCAATGCGGTGGTCTACGTCAATACCGTCGTCCCGGCCGGTACAGCGGTACCGATGGGCTGGTTCGCCGGCGGACAGCCCGCCGAACTGGTGGCACCGGGAGACTGGGACCGCATCCGCGCCATCATGGGGCCGCTGGACTATCCTGGCACAGTCTTCGGGGTAGGTGCCAGCTCACTGATGCCCGACAATGCCCGCCGCTACGCTCGAGGGCTGGCTCTGCATCACCGAGATCACATTCTCCCCGACGAGCGCCACATGCTCGCCCAGGAGGACGCGCACTAGTCCGCCGGGCATGAGCCCACGCCTTGCCTGCGAGCCCGTCCTCATCCCTGCCCGATGGTTAGCGCGCGCCCAACGACCCGGGTGCTGGGGGAGGAGGGATGGGCGCGTCGTTCAGCTGCTGGTCAATGTCGACGAGAATGGCGTCGTCTTCGACCTTGCATGCGTAAACCGGGATGGGGCCGCAGGCAAACACACCGACGGCCTCGCCGGTGGTCAGGTCGTAGCGTGATGCGTGGGCGCCGCAGACCAGCGTGTCATCCTCCTGGAGGGTGCCCTCGTGAAGGGGTTGCTGCTGGTGGGTGCAGGTGTTGTGGATCGCCCTGACGTCGTCATCATCGAGGCGGATGAGGCAGACCGGTTCGCGCAGCTCGTCAACGAGCATGGTGTCGCCGACCTCTAGGTCATCGAGGTTCGCAACGATTACGAACGTCATGGCGCTGTCCTTCCGTTTGCGGGCCGCCGGGATGCCGGCTGGCTGCCGCGCACCTCGATCCAGCCATTCCGGATCCGGGTAGGTAGCACGGGTTGCGGCTGGCTCGCCGGGCCGCGGCTGACGCAGCCGTCGGTGAGCGCGAAGCGGGACCCGTGCAGCGGGCATGTCACGGTCAGGTCTGCGATTGGGCCACGGCTGAGCAGCCCACCGGCGTGGCTGCAGATGTTGTCGATGGCGTAGAGGCGGCCGCGGTGGCGGTAAAGCATGATCTGCCGGCCCTCGGCCTCGACGGCGGCCGGTGAGTCGTCAGGCAGGTCGGCCTCCTGCAGCGTGCGGGTCCACCGCCGCGGCCCGATGGTCCACGCCACCCGGCTGACCATCGCACCTTTGGTGAATACGAGATGACCGCCGAGGTAACCGGCCGCGGCCGTGACCGTGAGGCTGGCTGCGCCCAGGGCGCATGCCGTGCCGCGGTGGCCGGCCATCCGGGTGCCCAGAGAGGCACCTTGCAGCCCCAGGGCCACCGTGTTGAGGAGACCGTGGAAGAGCCCGATGCGGCGCTCCTGATCGTTGCTGACGCTCCAGTCGCTGAGACCGGTCAGGGCGGTAGCGCCCGCCGCGACGATGCCGGCCGCGCTGAGCATGCCTGCGGCGTCGATTCCGCGCCGGGGAGCTGGGGTGCGGTCCACGGTGTCCAGCACCATGACACCTGTCCACAGCCCGATGGGCAGATCGCTAAGCGCTGGGTGCAGCGGGTGGCCGACCCACCGGCCCCCATGCAGCAGCTCAAGGACAAGATTGTCCTGGTGCCGTTCGTGGGCTGGCCCTAGCACGGCGGTCAGCCGGTCGCTCAGAGACCGGAGCCAGCCGAGCCGGTCGAGCCAAGCCACGAGATCGCTGTGCCAGGCGACCAACCGGGTGGTAGCAAAAAGGGAGCCGATAGCAGGCTCGGCCCGCTGGCCGACGGCTGGCGGATCGTCGGCCTGGCCGCTGCCTGTTCGCATCAGACTCCTCCACGGTGGCGCCAGCTTGTGGCCCGATCCTGAAGACAATCTTCTTGCTGTTCGCTCATTCTGTTCGTCTCACCTTGCTGCACATGCCCGGTGGGAATCGCCTCCTAAACTGGCCGACGGCACTGACCTCGACTCGGATGGCCGCCAACGGCATGGGGCAAGATTCTGGAGCAGCCGACCTTGTCCGCCGTCTGCTGGATCATGTCGAGGGTAGGGTCGTTCCGCGGTAACCAGTCAGACCCCCTGTTGATCTGCGGCGTGTCGGTGCTGGTGCCTGGTTTGTGATCATGGTTGGGTTCGGGGATGCCTCATCCGGAGCAACCGTCGTATGAGGAACTGGCTGCCCAGAACACGGAGCTGACGGCACGGGTCGCGGAGTTGCTGGCGGTGGTGGCGGAGCAGGCCGCGCTGATCGAGTCGCTGCGGGCCGAGGTGGCGGCGCTACGGCGGCAGGCGGGCCGGGACTCCTCGAATTCCTCCCAGCCCCCAGGCCAGGACAGCCCGGCGGCGAAGGCGAAGGCTGGCCGGCGGGAGGCGCGGCTCGGCCGGCCGCAGGGCGGGCAGAAAGGCCATCCGGGCGCGAGCCTGGCGTGGACCGCCCGGCCGGATGAGACCCGGGCAGCCGGGCCAGGCACGTGTGGCGGGTGCGGCGAACGAGCGCTGGGAGCAGCTGACCGCGGAGTTTCGGGGGCTCTACATCCCTCTCGTGTAGACGCCCAGGCAAGCAGCATCCGTCGGCAGGTCATGACCTTAGTTCCACTCGAGCGGGAACCTGTTCCCGTAACCGGACGACAGGCGTGGCCCGCTCACCGTTCATGGGCTACGAACTTCCCCCTGAGTTCCCAGGCTGGGGAAGGAACGGCCAGGGTTGTGCTCGGACAGCACTGACGGCGGCCCGATGAGGGCTTGGTCCGGTTCCCCGATAGCCTTTTCATCCTTGCCGTCGTAGGCGAACTTCCTCAGCACGTACTTGATTGCCTCGAGCCTGGCCCGCTTCTTATCGTTGCTCTTGACCACCGTCCACGGCGCGTGCTCACTGTCGGTGTAGTGGAACATCGCCTCCTTGGCGTCCGTATAGGCGTCCCACTTGTCCAGCGACTCCAGGTCCATCGGGCTCAGCTTCCACCGCCGGACCGGGTCGATCCGGCGGATGATGAACCGTGTGCGCTGCTCGGAGGGGGTTACCGAGAACCAGAACTTCGTCAAGTGCAGCCGGGAGCGGACCAGCATGCGCTCGAACTCCGGTGCCTCCCGCATGAACTCCGAGTACTCCGCGTCGGCGCAAAAGCCCATCACGCGCTCCACACCCGCCCGGTTGTACCAGGAGCGATCGAACATAACGATCTCACCGGCCGCGGGCAGATGCGGCACGTAGCGCTGGAAGTACCACTGAGTCCGCTCTCGCTCACTCGGCTTGGCCAGCGCGACCACCATGGCACCGCGCGGGTTCAGGTGCTCAGTGAACCGCTTGATCGTGCCGCCCTTGCCGGCCGCGTCGCGGCCCTCGAACACGATCACGATGCGCTCGCCGGTGGATTTAACCCAGTTCTGTAGCTTCACCAGCTCGATCTGCAGCGGGCGCTTGAGGTACTCGTATTTTTCCCGCGTAATCTTCTCGGAGTACGGGTAATCCTCGCGCCAGGTGTCTACGAGCCGACCATCCGGCCAGCGCAGCACGGGATCGTCGTGTTCGTCATCGTCGTCAACTGTGAGCCCCGCGACCAGCACAGGGTCGGACGCCCAGTTCTCTGGCAGCGCATTGAACTGAGGAGTGAGTTGACCAGTCACGTCACTAAGCAGAGCACATTCCGTGCGCCGGTAACGAGAGCGGGGCCAGACCAGGGTCCCTGGTCGCTGGCCTGTTCCACGGCTGGACATGTAGCGGTCACGTACTGTCCATCCTGCGTCCAAACGGGTGCTCACCATCACCACCCCGGCCTAGCGGCACCAACTCGGGCACGTGATCACCCAGGGGACGGACGCTATGGACACCATTGACGGAACGCATGTGAGCAGCCCTTGAAATCCCCTCAGTAAGGGACATACCGGGCAGCTGCCTAGTGGCTAAAGATAGTCACCAGAAATCGAACGCAAGTACGAAAAATATTGAAGCTATGGAGATTCGAATCCCAGACCTCTTGCATGCCATCTTACGGCAGCGCGTCCACCCGCGTCCATTCCCGCAGGTCACCGTGCCTGTGAATACCCGCCAGTCCCCCAAGATTCGGCGCATGACATCAGGGACGGCAAAGGCAGAATTCGTTTGCCCTCGGGGTCGGCCAGCACGACCCAGTTTCCGGTCACCCTCGCCGACGCCTGGCTGCCGTGCGCCAAGGGCGAGCAGGCGGCTGAGCCCGGCCGCCTGATCGCGGTTGACGGGTCTGACGTCCAGGTGCAGCCAGTTCTTGCAAGCCCCGGCCCGTCCGGCACAAAGCGGAAGCCGATCTCGAACGGGCCACCGCCGACGCCGATCGACACGCCCTAGGTACCGCGCTTCACCACCCGCCAGTCCAGCGCCCCAGCCCAGGACTGCGCGACCACCTCCGCGTCCGCCGCGTCGATGACCAGGGAAACGATCCGGTTCTCCACCCAGGCGTGCTAACACACCGCAGGCGAGCATAGCCAGCCGCCCAACCCGCTATCGGCTTCCGCCGATCGGTCGCACGGCACGCTGGACGGGAGGCTCTCCACCCGGCTGCAGTCAGGCGTTACCTGGCGCGGACCGCCGACAGGAACGACGCCTAGCTCCAGGACAGGTTCCTGACGCTCTTCTCATAGCCAGTCGAGGCGTCGAACCGCTCGCTGAGCTCAAGGTGATCGCTGTGGAAGATGATCGCCTGCAGCATCTGGTCGCCGGCGCTCTGCAGGGCCGCCTCGGCCGCGGCCGGCGCCGTCTGCACGTCGATTCCAACCTGGCTGAAGAAGCTGGTGGAGTTGGCGTCGAGGGGGACCCCTCCGGCTGTGATCGCGCTTGCCAGCCGGTAGTAGAGCTCGGCGAAGTTGGCAGTGGACACCACCAGGGGTGGTCACCCACCTGAGCATCGGTGTCACCGTCGTAGAGGTCCCCTAGATAGCGCCCGAGCAGGGGGCCGATGCCGCGTTGCTGATCGGGCCCATTGATCGGGTAGAAGTAAGCCGAGGCCGGGTCGTCCCACTGGCTGCGCAGGAGCGCGGCGGTCGCGAGCAGCCTAGTGTCGGTCACCGGCACGGCGCCGTAGATCGCGGCCATGACGATGTCCATGTTTGGGTCGTAAGGGGCTTTGTCGGCCGGGACGGGGAGCAGCGACTGGTAGTACTGACCGTTCCAGTGCTGCTGGAGGGCGTTCTGCAGCCAGGGTATGGCGGTACTGAGCCACGCCGGGACCGGGATCCCGAAGGTGTTGTCGGTGATCGCCTGGAAGCACTTCAGCTGCACGGCGCGGGCTAAGAACGAGGCGCCAGTCTCCTCCTCCCAGAGATTGACCGTCTCGCCCTGGTAGGCGCCCTTCAGGAACGCCAGGTTCGCTGCGATGACGGCCTTCGCCAGGGCCTGCGTCGGCGCGTCGAGCTGGGAGAAGAGCTGCAGGATCGAAAGCGTCTGGAGGGCAGGCCCGTCGGTCTGATCGCTCCAGTTCCGTGGCGTCCCGTCGATGAAGAACGACGCAAGATCGAAGTTGCCGCCCGAGTTCTGGCAGATCTGCGCGAACTGCACGTAGTCAATGAGCGGCTGGATGGTGGGGATCGTTCCCGCCGCCAACTCGATCGCGACGATCGCCGCGTCACGCGTCCAGTTGTAGACGTAGTCCTGGGTCACGTTCGTGGCGCTATTCTCCCACGACGGTGAGGCAAGCACGCACCCGGGCAGCGAGAGGGCATACGCGTTCTCCGGGTCTTCGAACACGAATCCGTCCGACGCAACGTTACGGAACATCAGCCAGAACATGTACTGAGCAATTGTCGTTAGGTTCGCCTGCGCCGCCGCAACCCGCACCCCGCTGTATTGAAGTTCGCCCATCGAAGGTCACCCTCAATTGTCGGCGCGAGCGTAACGCCGGGAGCAGGCGGCCGCAAGAGACCCATCTTCCTTCCGCACTTCCGGCAGGGACTCGTCAAAGTCGGTGTGACTGTGCGTGATCTGATGGCCTGGTAGTTCGGCGGCGCCGGGCCGGTCTGGGGCGGGGTTCCCTGCGCCGGGGACCGTGACGGTGCGTGAGCGGTCGCGGTGGGGCGGGATCGCCCGCGACACGGTGTTTCGCGCGAGCGGATGTGCTTGATCTGGGGCACGGCCCCTGCTGATCATCCGGGTGTCGAAGCCTGAATGATCCTCAGAAGGGCCGTGCCCGTGTATGCATCATCGTTGATGGAGGTTGCCCGCTGCCATCTGGGGGCGGCGGGTGCGCCGCCGGAGCCGGCGGCGCTGCGGGAGGTGCTGGCGGCCCGGCTGACCGATCCGCGTAAGCCGCGCGGGATCCGGCACTCGCTGGGCTCGCTGGTGCCGGTGCTGGTCGCGGGGGTGGCGTGCGGGTACTCCGGCCCGCTGGCGATCGCCGGGGCCGCGGCGGGCTGGGACCAGGACGTGCTGGCCGGGCACGGGAGGCGCCGTAACCCGCGGACCGGCGCTCACGAGCCGCCGTCCGCGTCCACGCTGGGACGGCCGCCGGCCCTGCTGGACGCTGATGAGCTGGAGGCCGGGCTGACCGCGTGGGCGGCGCCGGCCGCGCTGGACCCGCGGCTTGCGGCCCGGATCGCAGCGCGCGCCGCGGCGGGCACGAAGGCCTGCGGCAGGAAGAAGCGGCACCGCAGGCCGCCGGCCGCCGGGGCGCTGCGCGAGACCAGGGCCGATGGCTGGGTGCGGGCCCCTCCCGGCCACCCGTGGCTGGAGCCGGTCGTCACCGGCGACCCGGCTCACCGCCCGGCCCGGCCCGCGGTGGGCGAAGACGGCAAGGAACGCAGGCTCGCCAAGGCCGGCGGCAAGAAGAAGGTGCACCTGCTGGGCGCCGTCACCCATGTGACCGGGCTGGTGACCGGCCAGGACAAGGTCGCCAAGGCCGGCAAGGCGAATGAGATCACCCATTTCAGGCCGCTGCTGGAACCGCTTCCCCTGGCCGGCGTGGTCATCACCGCCGACGCGATGCAGACCCAGCGCGAGCATGCCCGCTGGCTGACCGAAGACAAGGACGCGTACTGGCTGCTGCCGGTGCTGGGCAACCAGCCGGAAACCTACGCCGCGCTCGATGCCCTGGACTGGCAGGACACCCCGGTCGCGCCGCTACCAGCGAGATCAGCCGCGGCCGGGCCGGGACCCGGGCCATCCGCGTCCTGCCCGCCCCCGCCGGCCTGGGCTTCCCCTGCGCCCGCCAGGCCGTCCTCCTGGAGCGCTACGTCACGATCAAGAAGAACGGCCGCTGGGTGATGCGCAACTGCGAGGCCGTCCTGTACGTCACCAGCCTGTACGTCACCAGCCTGGACGCCGCCCAGGCCAGCCCCGCCGGCCTGCTCGCCTACGCCCGCGGCCACTGGACGGTCGAGGATCTGCACTGGCTACGCGACGTGATCTGGCGGGAGGACAAATCCACCCTCCGCACCGGCAACGCCCCCCAAGTGATGTCCGCCCTTGCCAACCTCGTCATCACCCTATTCCGGCTACAAGGAGTAACCAAAATCACGGCGCAAACGCGCCGCAACGCCCAGAACCCACGCCGGCCACTCCAGCTGCTCGACCTCCGACCAGGGTAAACAGGCCCCAGGACTTTGACGAATCCCTGGCACTTCCGGGGGCCGACAATGCGTTCCCATAGGAATGTCCGGCCGATCGATCGGCGTAACCGGTCCGGTCGGCATCCGGACGTATCGGGCATCGTGATTAGGCGGGCCATCGTGCACGACTATGCACGACCGCGCAGCATCGGGAAGGTCCGCATCTATCGCGATGAGAGTTCCAGACGGGGTAGAGGGGGCACGGGGCGGTGTTGGCCGGGCCGCGCATACCGGCGCATTCGATGAACACCTTGGGACGGAGCGTGTCTAGCGCGAGCAGCGGACCTGCCCCCTGGTGAGTCGTCGGTTGCATTACCCGCATGGTTCGACAGCAGTGGTGAACTGCGGCGATCCCACGTGATGGCTGTGGTGCAGTTGTGCTGCGCCGCCCGGCCTAAAGCGATGCAGCCTCCCACGCGAACCCGTCCGGGTCGGTGAAGGGCCCGGCACCGCTGCCAATTATGAGCCGGTGCGATCCGGTGCCGTCGGGAGCGACGCCCGCGTCCTTGGCGAGGGCACGGCGCCCGTAGAGCGCCAGCTTAACGGGACTCGCCGGAGTGGCGAACTCGACGTACTTGCGGCCGAAGCTCTTCGCCACGGCAAGGCCACGGTCAGCGTAGAACCGCTTGCTCGTGGCCACGTCCGCGGCTCCCAGCAGGAGCACGATCTGGTCAATCTGCCGGGCGGCCGGATCGGTGTCCTTCTTCGCCGAGGTCGCGACCTTCCAGATCGTCCCGTCCGGGGCTTGCACGACGCCGCCGTAGCCCCACATCGACTTCTCGGCCGGCTTCAGCGGCGTGGCGCCGGCATCGAGAGCGGCGTCGATGAGGCCGCTAACGATAGCTGGCTGCGACACCTTGAGCGACAGCGTGAACCCACGGAAGCCGGTCGCTGGTGCCTCCGAGGCCCGGAGGCGCACCTGAGTGCCCAAACCGAAGGCGGCGGTGTAGAAGCGGCCGGCGGCCGTGGGGTCGGCCACTTCGAGGGTGACAGATTCGATGGAAGCCATGTCGGTCACGCTAATGGGGGCTCTGCGACCCGCGCTTCTCGATTCCTGACCGGTCTGGTCACCCGTTTCGCCACCAGCGACGGCATCCCGCCGTCGCGCGCGCCGCATGGCGCCGGCAGGCGCTGGGCGGCATGCCGACCAGGCCGGTGAAGCGAGTGCAGGAGGTGCCCAGCGACGAGCAGCCGACCGCGAACAAAGCTCGGTGATGCTGAGGTCGCCACGACGCAGCAGCGCCATCGCGCGCTCGATCCCGCCAGCGGCTCACCCAGCGCGCCATCGCGCTGGAGCAGATCGCCGGGCGGCACGCCCGCACCCGCATCGATTGGCGGCTCGGCGCGCTCTACGAATGCACGCACATGCCGCGGCGAGTCCGTCTTCCTCGGGTGCGTTGCGAGATCGTGTCAGGGTGAGGGAGTGCGCGGGTGTGCAGGCCGTTGGCCTGAAGCCCGGCCTGGCACTGGAGTTGCCCCGCACATGGCTTGACCACAGACGGCGTGCTGCCTCGCTTACCCCTGGCGGGTGGGTTTCGTGCAGCCTGCGCCCCGTCCTCCCGGCTGCGAGCGCAAAGAGCGGAAACCAGCACGGATAGGCCCAGTAGGTCCGCCGCCGATCCCAGCGTGCCCGGGCCGTCGCCAGCCTGCTCGCCGGCTGCCGGGTCCAGGTCGGTCCGTGATGCCAGGACCAGCCGCTTGGACCCGTCCGGCAGCTCCACCAGCAGCTCGCGTGCCCCGTGCCGGCGCATCCCGCCCAGCACCCGCAGCCTGAGACCGTGCAGCAGGTGCCGCGGGCGCGTGATCACCACCGTGCCCAGCAGCCCGGCGGTCGTCGGCCGCGCTCCGCCCCGGCCGGCACCCGGCACCCCGCACCCCGCACCCCGCACCCCGCACCCGGCCGCATGGCACACCGCCCGGGCGGCCCTCGCGGCGTTGTCCGCATCCAAGCACAGGGCAGCCTCGCGCAGGTCAACCGGGACGCCTCCGGCGATGCTGGCCGCCACACGCAGCACCTGACGCTCGCAGTCCGAGCTGGCACTACCCCCTGCACCGCGTCCGCCGCAGCCGCGAAATCGACCGCCGCGACCCAGCGGTCCCGGTAAACGTCCCACTCGTCCACTGCGACCTGCAGGAAATCCTCCCGCAGCAGCCAGGACCGCTGCCCGATCAGCAGCTCAGCGGCGGCTTCGGTCGGCAGCCAGCCTTTCGCCCACGCCCGGATGGCGCGGGCGGGCGGGGCGAGGTGCGTCTGACAAAATGCACCAGTTCTCGGGTGCAATACCCGGCCACTGACGGGGGCTCACGGGTGATCCTGCCGTAGCGCTCGGCGGGCCGCAACCCTGGCGTTGTGGGCTGCGTCGAGTCCGGCGCGGCGGGCGGCGCGGATGGCGGGGCCGCGGCCGTGATGCTCGTCGTCGGGGGGTGACGTAGCCGATGCCCTCATGCAGCCGGATCGTGTTGTAGTGGATGCGGAGCCGGTCCAGCTCGGCTTCCAGCTCGCCGGGGTCGCGGGTTTTCTCGAGGTGCGGGAACTCGCCCTTGAGATGGCCGGAGAACGACTCGACCCAGGCCTGGTCGTCCGGCGTGGACGGCCGGCCAAAGTGCTGCGCGATCCGTGCCCCGGCCATGAACGCGGCGGTGGCCTTGGTCATCTGCGGCCCGTTGTCGCTGATGGCGAGCAGCACTGGCAGCCGGTCGTCTCCCTCGGGGATCTCCCCGGACGCCAGCTCGGCGAGCAGGTCGTCATCGAGGAGGTGCTTCTTGCCGTCCTCGATCAGCGCGCGGGTGAAGGCGACCTCGACCTGGGTGGAGGACTCCTCCACCGAGACGATGGTGGCCAGCCAGTACCGGGACACCACGTCCAGCACCGCGACCGCGCACCGTTTCGCCCGGGTGAAGTCGTAGATCCAGATCACGCCGGGCATCAGCTCGGCCCACTCCGGCCAGGGCCGGGCCGGGCGGGGCTCGCGCGGCGGCGCGCCGGGTAGGTGCATGCCAGCCCCGGCGAGCACCCGCAGCACCGTTGACTCGCTGGCGTGCACGATCCGCAGCCGGGAGCCGCGGTGAGCCAGCTTGCGATGCGACCGGTCGATCTCGCCCCACTCCTCGGCAAGCTTCCAGATCGCCTCGCGTTCCCAGCCCAGCAGTGCGTGCGCGGCCTGCTCCGAACCCGGTCTCAGGTCGTCCAGCTGCCCGGCCGCCGCCCGGGCCTGCCAGCGCAGCACCCGCACTGATCGATGCCCAGAGCGGCTGACGAGCGGGGCAGCGACCAGCCGCCCTGCTCGCTAGCGTGATCGATCAGGGCGAGCAGGCCAGCCTTGACGTTTCCGTCCACCCGGGCGGGACCAGGCCGGCGGTCAGTCCCAACGCGATTTTCCCTGGTTCAGGTGCAGTGCCACCGCCTGCTCGGTCACCGTGGCCCGCAGCCGCTCCAGCTCTGCCCTGGCCTCGGCCAGCTCTGCCTGCTCGGCGGTCCCGCAGATGTGCACCACCGTCGACCGGTCCACGCCGTACTTCTCCGCCCCTCCCGCTGGGTAGCCTGCTGCGTGAGTACCTGGGTGAACAGCTCGTACTTCTCGCTCGGCGCCAGCCGCTTCCTGGGCTTGCGGGACGACCTGGGGGTAGAAGGCCACCTATCGGCATCTAACGGCTCGCGTCACACACTTACTCGCGGATTCGGGCCAGAAAGGTGGTTCTGCGTCGCCCTGGTCGGTGCGGCCCGGTTGCCCAGGCCAGGCATTTGGCCGGTGACGCGCTGTTGCTGCCGGACGGGTTGATGATCATCAAGGTACTGCTGCCGTTGTCCGGGCCGATCACCTGGATGCTGGATTGGTTGGATGCGGCCCGAGCGTCAGGGGGTTGCGAGCGATGGGGACTTTCAGCCGGGCTGTTCCCGTGGCGGGGGCAAGTCCGCGCTGATAGGCAAAGGTAACCGCTTGGGCGCGGTCGCGTGCGTCAATCTTGGCGAGCAGGTGGTTGATGTGGCTCTTGACGGTGCCTTCGCTGACGACGAGGTGTTCCGCGATCTCGCGGTTCGACATGCCGGTGGCGATCAGTGACAGCACCTCGGCTTCCCGGGGAGTGAGGCCCGCGGGAAGAGGTGAGGGCGATCGCCGGGCCTGGGCCGGCGGTAGCGTTGCGATGGCGTCTACCACGTGGTGCTGAACGGCGGGGTCGATGACCGCGTGGTTATCGAGGACTTGTTTGAGGGCGTGGCGGATCTCCGCCCCGCCCGCGTCTTTGGTTAGGTAGCCGCGTGCGCCAGCCCGCAGGGCGTTGAGCACGGATCGGTCATCCGCGTAGGTGGTAAGTACGACGACCTTGGTCTCTGGCACGCGCTCACGCAGCAGGCGGGTGGCCTCGACACCGTCACAGCGCGGCATCCGCAGGTCCATGAGAACGATGTCGGGGAGTAGCTCAGCGGCCATGGCGACCGCCTCGTCACCATCTGAGGCGGACCCCACGACTTCGACCTCAGGCAGAAGGCCTAGCACCATCGCCAGTCCTTCACGGACGACTCGCTGGTCGTCAGTGATGAGAACACGCATCGGCTGGCTCACGCTGGCACCCGCAACTCCACGCGGAAGCCACTGTGTGTCATCGCCGTGGTGAGTTCGCCGCCGAGCAGTTCGGCCCGCTCGCGCATCCCGGTCAGGCCGTAGCCGGGGCCGTCGGTGGCCACGGGCGGCGCTTCCCTGTTCATCGCGAAATTCTCGACCGTCAGGCGAGTGCGGCGAGGCTCATAGCCAAGGTGCATCTCGACCCGTTCGGGGCAGGTGTGCTTGGTGATGTTCGTCAGGGCTTCTTGCGCTACCCGGTACACCGCGAGCCGGGCCTCAGACGGGAGGTCGTATGCCTGACCCGACACCGTGAACTGGCACGGGACGCCACTGACCTCTTGGAACTGCGCGGCCAGGCTGGCCAGGCGTTCGGGCCCGGGCAGTTCGTCGTCGCGCAGCATGCCGATCGCCCGGCGGGCCTCTTCGAGGCCGGACTTGCCCAGGTGGTGGGCACGCTCGATGATCCCTGGCAACCGGGGATCGCTGGGGTCCTCGGCCGCGAGCATCCGGGCGCCTTCCATCTGGAGCATGAGCCCGGACAGGGAATGGGCGAGCACGTCGTGCATCTCCCTGGCCAGCCGCTGGCGTTCGGCCAGTCCAGCCGCCCGTGCCTGCGCCTCCCGGGTGTCCTCCAGCTCGATCAGGAGCCGTTCGGCTTGGTCGTTGGCCTGCCCGAGCCGTCTTGCCAGCAACGTCATGCCAGGGAAGCCGACAATCGCGATGGCGCTGAGCAGCGCGGCGGCCGGCGCGCCGTGGCTGACGGCCACCGCGACCGCCGTCAGGCACGTGATGCCGGCGATAGACAACGCGATCGGGAAGCGATCTGGCACCCGCGGGGCGAGCAGCACGAGGCCCGCCAGGAGCCCGGCCAGGCCCGGCCCGTCCGGTCGCAGTCCCATTAGCGCTGCCGAACTGGCCACTAGCACGACGGCGAAAACGATGCGGACTGCCGCGCGTCGATAACGGGCCGTCAGCGCGCCCAGCGTGCCCAGCGCGAACCCGCCCACAGCGAGAACGGCAGCCACGTCGCGGCCTGGAATCCCCGGGTTCCGGCCGCTGCTGAACGTGACCGCTGCCACCACGACAAACAGGGGGGGAGCGAGGCGGCGCGTCCACCGGAGGGCTGCCTCCTGCTGCGCCCGCGCCCGGCGCAGCGTGGTGAGGGCCAGGCTGCCCGCGGGGTCTGTGCTCACCTGACGAACATTACGGCGCTCGCGCCGAAACGGCACCAGGTCGAGCGACACAGCCTGGTCTAACGCAGGGTGGATACGCTTCCACCCGGGGTTACAGCGTGGCGGCTGGCAAATGTGCACCCCCGCGCCGAAGACATTCCCGCGTCCGTTATCGCACACTTGCACATCCAGCCCGGCAACGCGAAGGACACGTGATGCTTCCTCCCCCGCCGTCGTTTGAAGGATCTGATGACTGCCTCATCCTCGCCGTGCTCGCCGCCAGGCTGCCGCTGGCGGCGGCGGTAGCATGCCGGGGCATCGGATGAGCACGACGGCTCTGCCGGGCACCCCCGACAAGCTGGCCGCCCAGAGCCGCTGGGCCGTGGAGACCCACGGGCTCACCAAGCGCTTCGGGGCGAAGACCGCCGTGAACGGCGTCGAGCTCCTGGTCCCCCGCGGATCCGCGTTCGGCTACCTCGGCCCCAACGGCGCCGGCAAGACCACGCTCATCCGGGTGCTGCTCGGATTGACCCGCGCCGATGCCGGCACGATGTCCCTGCTCGGATACCCGGTTCCGCGGCATCGCGACGCGGCACTCGCTCGTATCGGCGCCATCGTCGACGAGCCTCGGTTCCACGGCCATCTGACCGGCCGGCAAAACCTGCGGCTTCTCGCCGCAGCTCGCGAACCCGCCGCGGGGGACCGCATCGGGCCAGCCCTGGAGCGCGTCGGCCTGGCCCACCGCGCCGACGACCGGGTCTCGACGTACTCGATGGGTATGCGCCAGCGCCTGGGGGTCGCCGCCTGCCTGCTGGGAGACCCCCAGCTGCTCATTCTGGACGAGCCAATGAACGGACTCGACCCGGCCGGAATGGCCGGGATCCGCAACATGATCCTGTCGCTGGCGGCCGAGGGCCGCACGGTCGTGCTGTCCTCCCACCTCCTCGACGAGGTCGAGCGGACCTGTGACGCGGTCGCTATCGTCGACCGCGGCAGCATCATCCAGCAGGGACCGATCTCCGAGCTGCTGGCGGGGGCACGGGTCGCGCTTCAGGTCGAATGCTCTGAACCCGGCCGGGCCCGTACCCTGCTCGCGGGCACCACCCTCGGCGCCCGCGTCGAGGCCGTGCCGTCGGCGCTGGGCCTGGAGATCACGCTGCCCGGGGGCACCGGACGCCACGTCATCGCCGAAATCAACCGCGTTCTTGCCGCAGGCGGAATTTCCGTCTACCGGCTCCAGCCGGTCCAGACCTCGCTCGAATCGTGGTTCCTACAAGTCACAAGCAGGCTGGGGGACCCGGAATGACGACCACGCCCGCCAGCGGCACACCCGCGCCGGACCAGGCACTCCAGACGGTGCCCACCCGTGACACACGCGACCGCCGGGGATCCCCGATTCCCACCGCCGGCATGATCGCCACCAGAGTCATGGAGCTGCGCAAACGGCGCGGCCTCATGATCGTCCTCATCGTGGTGAACATCGGGTTCCCGGCAGTCTTCCTCCTCATTCGCCTGATCGCCCATGCGTTCGCGCCGTACGCCAACCCACCCGCCGGCGGCTACCAGATCTTCGTGCCTATGGCAGCCGGCTTCTTGCCCACCTTCGGCTTCATCGTCGCCGCCACGGTGGGCTGCACGGCGGGATCACGCGACCTCTCCGAAGGTATGTTCCGGCACCTGGTGGTGACCGGCCGGTCCCGGCTGGCGCTCTACCTGGCCAGGATCCCCGCCGGATTGGCGATTGTCGTGCCGCTGGTCGCGGTCGGCTACACGATCCTCTGCGCGGTATGCGTGTTCGCCGTACCGACCTTCATCGATGACTCGAACGTGAACATACCTCCCGGCCTGTCACGCGCCGGCTTCGAGAACTGGGCCCGGGATCACGCCGAGCCGGTCATCTGCTCTCTCCCCTACAA
Source organism: uncultured Actinomycetes bacterium (assembly GCA_963829725.1). Lineage (GTDB taxonomy): Bacteria > Actinomycetota > Actinomycetes > Streptosporangiales > Streptosporangiaceae > RYN-230. The sequence continues at coordinate 312,951 of CAWHJW010000019.1, forward strand.
CGGGCACATTCCGGGGAATGTCGAGTGCCCCGGCCCGCCTCCATGGTCGAAGTCAGCAGTCACCCCCGGCCAGCCCGCGCCCGCCAAGCTGGAAGCTCTGGCCGTCAAGATTGCCAGCCAGGACTACCACGGTTACAACCAAATTCTCCGCCGCCCGCCGATCTCCCTCATGATCAAGGCCGGGCTCTGGATCGAGCTTGAAGCGGCCGTCGGATTCATCCTCGGACTCGGGCTCGCCTCGCTCATGGGGCAGAGACTGATCCCGGTGATCTTGATAATCGTGCTCCAGATGATCCTGACGCCGATCCTGGCCTTCGCTGTCATTCCCCATCTGCAGGGCCTGCAGCGATCATTCATCGGGCCGGCCATGGCGCGCCTGGAGCCTTCCGGGCTGCCGAGGTTTTTCGGGCTGCCGGGGGTAACCGGAGGCAGCGGCGGGCCCGGCACCGCACTGCTGCCCGAGTCGGCCACCCAGGCTGCCTGCGTCATCATCGCCTGGCTGGCGGGCTGGACGATCCTCGGCGCATGGCGAATGATGACCAGGGACGCCTGAGAAACGCCGCGCCTACCAATTCTGTTAGGTGGCCATCAGCGCTATCCGTCAAAGCAGGACAGCCGCACAAGTCGGAAGTACCCGGACTGACCCGCTGCACACAGAACTGGAAGATATGCGCGCGGGAGCCGACACCGCCACCACAGATCTCCGGCAATCAGAGTCGGCGATCGGCGTATGGTTCCGGCATATAGGGGACCCACGAACGCCATCACGACCTCGAACAGCAGGAGTGCCACGATCAGGCCCAGCGCGGCAGCAATATAGCGGCTGTCCGCGTCAGCGGTCATCCTGTGGCCATGGTCATGGCCTGCTCATCGGCCCGGCCTTCCCCCAGCTGCTGGTAGAGGGGCCGACTAACTCGAGAGCCAGGGGTCTATCGTCATCGCTGACCTCCACGGCCTGCGGCTGCCGCGCGCGAGCACCTGGCGTAAGGCCCTTGGGGAAGGCGGGACACAGACCGGATCGCCGGGCTCGAACTCGGTGGGGACGAGTACGTGACCAAGCCGTTCAGCCTGTGGGAGCCGGTACTGCGGCGCCGCGTATCGCGGGTGAGCCCTGGCTGGCGGGTGATGACACGTTGGGTCAGGAGACGCAGTCGGTTATCACCGTCAGGGCGAGGGCGGGGACGGCGAGCGCCACCGCGGGAGCGGCCACCATGGTCAGGATGAAGCCGGCCGCCCGGCGGGCACGGCTGGCGGGGCGCGGGGTCTCGATGAGACGGCGGATGCGCTGTGCGCCGGCTGTCTCGCCAGGGCCGAGGGCGGCACCGAGGGCGGCGGCGGGCACCCGCACCTCAGCCAGGGTCAGCAGCGCGCCGGCGAGCGTCAGCCGGTGAGCCCGCCGGGCCGCGGCATCATCGGCGGCCATCTCCACCAGGGAGCCGATCTGGCTGGCCGCGACGGCCAGGAACGGGATGCCCGGGAAGGCCCCCGGCAAGACCCGGGCCAGCATGATCACCAGGTGATGCCGTCCGGCCAGGTGGGCCCGCTCATGCGCCAGGACGGCCTGGATCTGCTGGCGGTCGAGGCGGCGCAGCGCCCCCGTGGTGAAGACGATGCGCCGGCGGCCGGGCAGGCAGTAAACGGCGGGACGTTCATCCTCGAGCAGCACCACGCCTGGGAAGGGCCCACGCCGCCCGACCAGCGCGAGAGCCTCGTCATGGCGGGCACGGCGGCGTCTGGCGATGGCCAGCGCCGACGCCGTGGCCCAGATCAGGCGGCCTGCCGCGGCCAGCGTGACCAGGGCCGCGATGATACTGGCCGCGACCCGGCCCGCCGAGTCGTAGTGGTTCCGCAGCTCTGCCACGGCATCCCAGCTCACGCTCTTGGGCAGGCACGGCACGGCGATGATCAGGCCAGCCACGAGCGCTGAGGCGACAAACGTCACGGTGAGCACCTGCCAGACGGCTATACCCAGCCGGGGCATGCGCAGCGGCCAGGATGCGCGGGCCAGCCAGCGGGTGCCCACGGCCGCCACCACGATCGCGTACACGACGAGCAGCAGCGGCGCCACGATCCTCACCGCAGTGTCCCTCCCTCCGCAGCGGCGTCCAGCGCTGCCCGCAACTGCGCAACCTCCGCGGGGTCCATGTCCTCCACCAGACGCACCAAGGTGGCCGCGGGATCCCGGGCTGCCGCGAGCGCCTCGCCCAGCAAGCCAGCCACGTAATCCTCCCGCGAGCGCACCGTCACGTACCAGTACACATGGCCATTCTTGTGGCGGCTCAGCCAGCCTTTGCGGAACAGGTTCTCCATCACCGTCTGCACCGTGTTGAACGCCAGCGGACGGCCGACGTTGAGTTCGCGGGCGACCTCGCGCACCCGCAGCGGGCCCTCAGCCGCCCACATCACATCCATGATCGCGGCTTCCAGGTCACCGAACCGCGACATCCCGCCTCCCGCTGGATAGTGCCCCGCATCTTATGTGCTGCCCCGGGGCTCAGCACAGTGTGGCACACTTTCTACGCCATCACCTATCCACCTTAGGCGTATAGGTGGATAGGTGATGGTACCGCCGTCCAGTGACCGGACGGCTACCCGCCCGGCCGGGGTTCGCCGCACCAGCACAGCAGAGGCAGGGCGAGCCGGTGACCACCAGCTACGACGAACGGCAGCCCGCGTGGACCTTGAGCGGATCCGCTCCCTGCATTACCGGTCGCAGTCGATCCGCAGGATGACCGGGCTGCGCAGCAAGGCGGTAATGGGCTGGCTGGTGGCCCGAAGAGGTGTTCCGGGCAGGCTGGACCAGCCCGCCGCCGATACAGCCGTGCGGGGTCCGCGTCAGGGAACTGGGATGCCGTGCGGTGTGGCTGCGCCCCCGCTCCCATGACCGCGCCGCCCTGGACTTCCTGTACTCCGGCTACCACCTCCCGGCCGGCGGAACTGGCCGGCCCCGTCGGGCACATCGCGGTGTTCGGCGCGAACATCGGCCTGCTGGCGGCCGGCTTCGCCGGGCGCTACCCGCACGCCCGCCTGCTCGCCGCCGAACCGGGCCGGGACAACGCCGCGCTGGCCCGGCGCAACCTGGCCCACCTCGGCGTCCGGTGCACTCTCGCGGAGGCCGCGCTGGGGTACCGCGACGAGAGGCTCACGCTCAGCTGGCAGCCCGACGCCTGGGGACAGGCCTCGCCGGGCAGCCTCACCACAACGGCAACGGCGCCACGACGATCCGGCTGGACGCGATCGACGCCGGGAAGCTGCTCGGCGGGTTCAGCGGCCAGGCCCCGGTCGACTACCTGCTGGTCAACATCGAATCGGCCTGGTACGAGATGCTCAAACACGGAGAGTGGACTCAGAACGTCCGCTGCATCAAGATCGAGATCCAGGACCACTACGACGAGGCGGTGCCACTGCTCGAGGCGCTGGGCTACCAGGCCCGGCTGGAGTGGCTGAACTGGGGCGCCTTCGCCGTCGGGATCCGACGCCAAATCGCCGTCAGGCCTGCGCACGAGCGCCTGGCCCAGAGCGTCAGTCCCCCATGTGTTTCGCTTGCCCCGGCCCAGTCATCCGGCCCGGCTGTGGGCTGGGGTGGTGTTCGTGCTCGGGCTCGACGCCGTGGAACGACAGGTTAGCTGACAGTGAATGATCCATGCCCGACGACGGCTCGCTAGGCGCTGAGCAGTTGTCCAGCCGGGAAATCGTGATCAAGGCGCTTGCCTTGCTGCGTGAGAACTACGTGTTCCCGGAGCTAGCCGAGCGGGTCGCCACCGCTGTTGAGGTGCGGCTCACGGCCGGGGAGTACGACAACCTGGACGAGGTCACGCTCACCGAGTTGCTCACCAGCCATCTGCAGGAGACCAGCGGTGACAGGCACCTACGGGTACGGCTCGGCGGGGCTCCCGGCCGGGGGCCGCATGAGCCCGGGCGCGGTCCCGGCGGACCCGACCGCGAGGGGGCTGACCGTGACAGTGGCGAGTCCGCGGGCCGTGAGGCGAGACGGCTGCAGATGCGCCAGACAGGGCAGCTGGACAATTTAGGCATCAACCGGGTAGAGCGCCTGGACGGCAACATCGGCTACCTCGACTGCGCCGGGTGCCGATGCCGGAGATTGCCGGCCCCGCGATCACCGCCGCGATGGAACTTGTCGCCGGGACCTACGCCCACATCATTGACCTGCGGCGCAATGGCGGCGGCTCTGCTTATGGAGTGGCGTTGTGGTGCAGCTACCTGATCGCCGAGCAGCCCATGCGCCTGAACGACATTTTCCGCGCCGATAGCGGCGAGACCAGGCAGTTCTGGTCCTACCGTACCTGCCAGGCAGCCGCTACACCGACCGCCCGGTGTACGTGCTGACCAGCAGCCGGACGTTCTCTGGCGGCGAGGACTTCGGTTACACGCTGCAGGCGCTGGGCCGGGCAGAGGTGATCGGCGAGGCAACCGGCGGCGGCGCCCATCCGACCCCCCCGTTCCCGATCAGCGCCGCGGCGCACATCGGCATCCCGTTCTCGCGCTCGATCAACCCGGTCACCGGCACGAAACTGGCAGGGCACCGGCGCGATCCCAGATACGGTTCTGCGCAGGCCGTCCCGGCCCGCTGTCGTGGTCCCGGTGAAGCCCCGCCCGGCACGCTCGGCCCATTCCGCCTCGGAAATCGCGTCCGGGTCCGCCGGGAGATAGCGGGCTAAGGATGAGCTCGCGGACCCGTGCGCGTTCGGCGACGCTCCCGACCTCGGAGACATCGGTGTGCAGCGCGACCATCGGCTGGAGCGACTCACCCGTGACGCCGTGCCGCTCGAGGTAGCCGCTGGCGTGCCGTTCGCCTGGGTGGCCGGCGATGAAGTGCACGGCCGTGACTCCAAGCTGCGCGGGGCCTGCGAAGAGGCCGGGAAGGGCTATGTGCTCGCGGTCCCGTCCAGCTTCCAGGCCAGGCTGCCGTCCGGGCGGAAGATCCCGGTCGCGGCTGGCCCGGCTGTTCCCCGCAGCTGCCTGGGAAACCCACTCGTGCGGGCCGGGCTGCAAGGGCCACCGTGACTACGACTGGGCGTGGGCCGCCACCTGGTCGCCGCGGCACTGGGGGCTGATCCGCCGCAGCCGCTCCGACCCTTCTGATCTGGCCTTCTTCTAGTGCCATGCCGCGTCCGGACGCCCGGTGTCCCTGTCTGCACTGATCATGATCAGCGGGCGGAGATGGCCGGTGGAGGAATGTCACCAGCAGGCAACAGGCCAGACCGGCCTCGACCAGCACCAGGTCCGGCTCTGGCACTCCTTCCACCGGCACACCATGCTGTCCCTGTCCGCGCTCGCGATCCTGGCCGTCGCTGCCACCCGCCCAGCCCCGCCCGCCCCGTTAGCGCAGCGCGGGGACGCCCCGGCCAGCGCAGGCACCCAGCCTGCGGACTGGGCCGGCACCGGGATCCTCCCGCCAGCCCAGACGAGCTACCCCCCGAAGACCCCGGCCAGGTCAAGGTCAGCGTCCCCGAAGCCCGCCGCCTGCTGCGCCTGGCCATCACGCCGATGACCGCCGCCGCCCGCCAGCTCGGCTACTCCTGGTCCCGCTGGCGGCGACGACACCAGGCCCGCGCCCGCTACCACCACTACCAGACCCGGCTCCGGGCAACACCCACATAACCAGCCAACCAATAACAAACCGGGACTGTAGTACCAGGGCGAGCGGGCCGCACACCATCCTCATTTGCATGATGCGATGTGCGCTTTGCTGAGCAGGTGCCCCAGCGCGGCAGGTCCGGGGGCGGCGCGCTTGGCAGATTCGCCTGGTTGCTGGGAGGATGGGGGGGTGAGACTAGGGATCTTGTGCGGCGGCGGCCCCGCCCCGGGGATGAATTCGGTCATCTCTGCAGCCACGATCGAGGCCCGGAACTCCGGGTGGGACGTCGTGGGGATCATGGACGGGTTCCAGCACCTGATCGAGGGCCGGACCGGGGAGGCGCGGCCCCTGTCCATCACGGACGTGTCGAGGATCCACGTGCTGGGCGGGTCGATCATCCGGACCTCGCGGGCCAACCCGACGGTGCGGGACGAGGCCGCAGCCGACCCGGACTGGCGGCTGCACGCCTGCCTGGAGTCGCTGCGGAAGCTGGGGATCGGCGCCCTCGTGACGATCGGCGGGGACGACACCGCGTTCTCGGCGTCCCGGCTGGCGGAGGCGGCCGGCGGCGGCCTGCGGGTGGCGCACGTGCCGAAGACCATCGACAACGACCTGCCGCTACCGGGCGGCACGCCGACCTTCGGCTTCGAGACCGCCAGGAGCGTGGGGGTCCAGCTCGTCGGCAACCTGATGACCGACGCCATCACCACCCAGCGGTGGTACCTGGTGGTGGCCATGGGCCGCTCGGCCGGCCACCTGGCCCTGGGCATCGGAAAATCGGCCGGGGCCACCCTCACGGTGATCGCCGAGGAATTCCCCCGCGACGAGCCGCTCCGGCTGTCGCGCCTGGTGGACGTCCTGGAGACCTCGATGCTCAAGCGGATCGCTCACGGCCGCCCCTTCGGCGTGGCGGTGCTCGCCGAGGGCATCGGCCTGCGCCTTCCCCAGGACGAGCTCCGGAAGGCCATGCCGGAGGTCGAGCGAGACGAGCACGGCCACGTCCGGCTGGCCGAGCTCGAGCTGGACCGCCTGCTGGCCAAGCAGGTTAAAGACCGCTTCAAGGAGCGAGGGCAGAACGTTACGGTCGAGGGCAAGAACATCGGCTACGAGCTCCGGTGCGCGCCCCCCATCCCCTTCGACATCGAGTACACCCGCGACCTCGGCTACAGCGCTGTCGACTACCTGAAGCAGCTGCTGGACGGCGGCGAGCCTGGCGGCGAGCCCGGCGGCATGATCACGATCCAGGAGGGGCACATGGTGCCGCTGCCCTTCGGGTCGTTCAGCGACCCCGAGACTGGGCGGGTGCGGATCCGGCTGGTGAACGTCGAGTCGAGCTCGTACCGGGTAGCCCGCGAGTACATGATTCGGCTGGACCGCGAAGACCTCGAGGATCCGGAGAGGCTGCGCCCGATCGCGGAGGCCTCCCGGCTCACGCCCGGCGCCTTCCGCGACCGGTACGGGTACCTGGCCCAGGGCTGAGCACGGTCTCCGAGTCGCCCTGGGGTGCCCCGGGCATCGGCGGAGGCCGCCCCAATGAGGAAGATCATCCTGATCATTGCCAGTATCCGCCGACGGCTTCACCTGATCATCGGGACACCGGCCGGCCGGTCGCCGATGCCGGCATTCTGGCACAGGCCGTGCCCACTATGGCCGTGGCCGACCGGTGCACCAGAAGAACGCGCAAAGAACCGTTCTGTACTCTGCTGCTGGTTTTCCGCTCTGTTTGTGCTGTGCGCATATCCGGTAATCCGGGAGCAGTCGTTCGTGGTGTCTCGGCAGGTACGGCTGCCGGTGTTGGTGTCCTACGGCGCCGGCTGCCTGGATCGTCGGCTCCGCCTCCTGGACGGTGGCCTGGCTGGTGCTGGCCGCGGCCTGCGTCCCGCTGGTCGCCGGGTTCCTGGTGGCCTACCCGGGCCGGAGCCGGCAGCCCAACCGCCCGGGGTGCCCGTTCCGGCCCCGGGCGGCATGCTGGGCGCCGCGCTGCGGGACCGGGCGTCCGGCTCGGCGCGGCGATGCTGGCCTTCTACGTCGACCTGGAACTCAGCGTGGGCACCTGGGCTTCAGCTACCTGGTGCAGGCGCGGGCGCTGCGGCAGCCGCTGCTGTGCTGTGGAGCTAAGCGGGCTCGAACCACTGACCTCTGCATGCCATCACCAGGCAGCGCGTCTACCCTCGTCCATCACCGCAGGTCACCGTCCCGTTCTGGCGTGTCGCGCACCTGCTTGGGAGCGTGACCTGCCCAAGCCGGCCGGTACAGCAGGGAAGTGCCGCAACAGGCGCGGACGCTGCTGCACCCGTGCGGCCGGGTTTCCCACAAGGTCGCCGGACGTCGTGCTCGGGCACGAGGACGTCGCGTCTGCTGAGCTCCTGTCAGGAGGCCGTCCGCTCCAGCCGCCCGCGGCCCACGGCGGTCAGATCTACCTCATCGAGCGTGGTGACGACGATGTCGGCGCCCGCCTTGGCCAGCAGGTCGGCGTCGTCGGCCCGCGCGATCCCGATCGCCGCCATGCCGCCGGCCTTGGCGGCCTCCACGCCAGCCGCGGCGTCCTCCACGACCATCGCGCGCTCCGGCGCGACCCCGAGTTCCCGGGCCGCCGCCAGGAACATCTCGGGGTCCGGCTTTCCGCGGGCAAACTCCCGGCCCGAGACGTCGGCGTCGAAGAAGTCCAGCAGCCTCAGGCCCGGCTGCAGAGACGCCGACGTGATCCCCTGCTCCCGGGCGAATGTGTCGAGCCGGATCTTGCCGAGGAACAACTTCGCGTTCTTCGACGATGACGCGGCCGCAACCCGGATGCCGGCGTCCTTGACGGCGACAATGAACCGCAGCGCGTCGGGAAATGCGGTAAAGTCGCCGGCCTCGATGAGCCGCACCACCATCTTCTGCTTACGCTCGGCGTACTCGGCGAGGCGCAGGTCCGCCTCGTCGGGGACGTGGAAGTACTCCAGCGCGGCGCGTGCGCCGCTCAGGCGCGGCTTGCCCGAGACCTCCTCCTGGTAAACCTGGGGCGTGAATGCTCCTAGCGACCAGGTCGTCCGGTCGCGGATGTCACTCCACTCCCCTTCCATCAGCTCGCGCAGCGACTCTCGCCACGCCTTCTGGTGCGGCGAGTCGACGAGCACACCATCGACATCGAAGATCGCTCCCTGGAACGCCAGCATGCGTCCTCCTGTCAGCCGTGGGCCTGCTCGTGCCAGGTATGCAGGCCTGGCCGGAGCTCGAACGTGCACCGCTCCCCGGCGCGCAACTCGCGCACCTCGTTGCCGACCCCGACGCTGATCGGCCGCCGCACTCCCTCCCGGTGGGCGGCTAGCATCAATTTTCCCCCGGCGAGCGTCACGCGCAGCGGCGTCCCCCGGAACTGCATCGCGAACGACAGCCCGTCGAGCCGCGGGGGCAGCCGGGGGTCGAAGTACAGGACGCCGTCGCGGATTTGCGTGCCGGCGTAGCTGCGCTGGAGGAGATCGAGCGTTCCGGATATCACGCCCATGTGGATGCCCTCTTTTGTGGTGCCGCCCTGGACGTCGCCGACGTCGCTCTCCAGCGCGATGAGGAACCGTTCCCACGAGCTCTCGATGTCCAGCCGCGCGAGCACGCTGCTGTGCGCGATGAAGCTCAGGGTGGAGCCGTGCGACGTACGTTCGTCGTAGTAGGCGATGTTCTTGCGCGCGGTGTCCGGACCGTTCTCGTAGCCCAGCCGCTCGAACAGCCGCCGCAGCTCCTCGCGCGAGAACAAGAAGAACAGCATCACCGTGTCAGCCTGCTTGGCGAGCCTGTAACGTTCCGGGGCATCGCCCTCGGCACGCAGGATCCGGTCGAGCCGCTGGACGTTCCCGTACTTGGCCCGGTAGGCGTCCCAGTCGAGTTCCGCGAGATCCTCGTATCCCTCGAACTGGCTGATGACGCCGTCGCCGTGGAAGGGAACGAACATGCGGCGGCTCATGTCCGCCCACATGCGCAGCTCCTCGTCGCCGAGGCCCAGCTTCCCGCGCAGCGCGTCGGCCCGGGTCGTGGGGAGGAGCGAGAGGACCTCATGCGCGATATCGCACAGCCACGCCACCATGACGTTGGTATAGGCGTTGTTGCGCAGGCCGCCCTCAGCGGCATCCGGGTACCTCTCGTGGAACTCGTCTGGCCCCATCACGCCGTGGATCTCGTAGCGCTCGCGCTCGGGGTTGAAGTGGGCGATCGAGGCCCAGAAGCGCGCGATCTCCAGCATCATCTCGGCGCCGTAGTCGCGCAGGAAGGCCAGGTCATCGGTGGTCTGGAAGTAGTGCCAGATGTTGTAGAAGATCGCCACGTTGACGTGTCGCTGGTTATGGCTCAGATCGGGCTCCCAGCGCCCCGAGAGCGGGTTGAGATGCACGCGCTGGGTCTCCTCCTTGCCCTCGCTGCCGCTCTGCCACGGGAACATCACGCCGCGGATCCCTGCCTCGCGGGCCGCTGCGCGAGCCTCGCCCAGGCGCCGGTAGCGGTACATCAACAGCCCGCGAGTGACCTCCGGCATGCGGAAGTTCAGGAACGGATACACGAAAAGCTCGTCCCAGAACACGTGCCCCCGGTAGGCCTCGCCGTTGAGGCCGCGGGCCGGCACCCCGGCGTCCAGGTCGGCGGTGTGATGCGAGCAAACCTGGAGGATGTGGCAGATGTACAGCCGCAGCAACAGCTGCACACGGTCGTCACCTGGCACGCGGACGTCGCACACCCGCCACAGCTCGTCCCAGGCCGACGAATGCCGCGCGAATGCCTCCTCGAAGCCGGAGTAGCGCAACGCCGACGTGCCTGCCTTCGCCAGCGTGTCGCTGATCGCGGGGTCACGCGAGGTGAAGAAGGCCACCATCTTCTCCACCCGCACCGCGGCACCCTGCCGGACATCGAACGCGAGCACCTGCTGGATGTAGTCCTCCATCTGGTAGAGGCTGCGGTCAACGGCGAGTGGCTCGCCGCGGCCGTCGAGGATGCGCGTGCGCGCCGCCTCGCTGATGTACAGGTTCGACTGGCGCGTCTGCACCTTCAGCGCGATCACCTCGGGCCCGAACGTCCTCGGTGACACCGGGTCGAGGTGGCGGCCCTCGAGCTGCTGGTAACGCGCGACGCCGCTGTTGGTCACGCGCCCGTCGAGGCCGGATACGACCTCCACCTGGCCTGACCAGTTCTCGGGTGTGAGCGTCCACTCGATGCCCGCGTGATGGTGGTCGGCCATGCTCACGAACCGGCGGCTGCGGAGCGCCGTCTCGCGGCCGGCGTGGTCGCGGAAACGCAGCTCGCGGAACACGGTCGCGGTACGGATCTCGAGCTCGTGCCGGTAGTCGAGCAGCTCGACGTCGGCGAGCCGGATCGCATCCTCGCCCTCGATGCGAAGCTTGAGCACCAGCCAGTTGGGAAGGTTGACGAGATCCTCGTTGAGTACGGGCACGCCGCCGAGGATCGTCGTCTCGCGGTTGTAAACGCCGTGCCCGTACGTGCCCGGGTAGTGCACGCCGTCGGCGTCCTCCCACTCCGCCGTGCCGCGCGTGCACAGGTAGCCGTTGCCCGTCGAGGTCAGCGCCTCGCGAAGCCCCTCCTCGGCAGGATCGAAACCCTCGTAGGTGAGCGAGAAGCTGTTCACCGAACTGCTCTGAGCTGGCCCTCGAGCACGCGCGCGAAGCCCTCCACGCCGTCGGCCAGGAAATCGCCGCGTATGACGACGTCCCGCGGCCCCTCATCGGAGCGCACACCCACCCGCACCGCGCTGTCGAGCCGGCCGTCCGGCACCAACGCATCGAGGCCGGTCACGTCGCTGCCGCCGGAGAGCGCCACGTGCGGCCAGTTCGTCCCGGCCAGGTCGCGCACCGAATGCCTCTTTTCGAGCCGCGAGACGGCCCCTGGCGCCCGCGTATCATCGGCCCGGTCAACGACCGGGGCGAGCATACCGTCGATGCCGCAGAACACCGCCGTGCCCACCGGATCCCGCGTCGGCGTACGGAGACCCTCGGCCAGCGCCTCTGCGGCGAAGGGAGACACTCCCCCAGTATGCCCGCCTGCGTCCTTCGCATGCCGCCCGCGTCGTCCCGGTCGCTCGCTGCGCGCACGGCCAGCCGGAGCCGCGCCAGCCTGCTTAGCCGCTCGGCGGCGTGGACAGGGCCCCTGGCGGCCGACCCGAAAACGGCGATGCCGCCAGTGGTCGGCCTGCACGGGGCCAGCAAGGCGAGGACAGAGCCGGGCAACATCTGAGCCGGGCGCCCTGTCCGCGCCGATAACTGCCGCATGCAACCACGTCTCCTTGTCGCCGTTTCGCTGCCGCCTGCCGCCTGCCGCGCGGGCAGGCTAGCCGGGCAGGGGACTTTGGGACCTGTCCTTGCCCGGACATGGGGTTTACATTCGGCTCATGTCTTTCAGCCATGGTCCGCATGCCCGGTGGGCGGGTAATTCGCTGGCCGAGTTCGAGCGTGATCTTGCAGACAACTTGTGTTACGAGCGGGGCACGACCGCCGTGTCAGCTAGCGCCCAGGACACGTACTGGACACTTGCGGTGACCGTCCGTGACCGGCTGGCAGACCGCCGGGCAAGGACGGCCGAGGCGCATTATGCGGCCAACCCGAAGTTCGTCTACTACCTGTCGGCGGAGTACATGCTGGGGCGCCAGCTCTCCCAGAACGCGGTGTACAGCGGGACCGCTGATCTTGCCCGCCAGGCGCTGGCGGGTATCGGCTGGTCCGCCGCTGACATGGAAGCCCTGGATGTGGAACCGGGACTGGGCACGGGGGGCCTGGGCCGGGCTGGCCGCCTGCCTGCTGGACTCGCTGGCCACTCTCGACATACCGGCGGTGGGTTATGGCATCAGGTACGAGTTCGGGATCTTCAAGCAGGTCATTGAGCATGGCTATCAGGTGGAGCATCCCGATGACTGGACCTTTTACGGCAACCCGTGGGAGTTCCCCGCCCCTGATGACCGCCAGGTCGTAGGCTTTTACGGGCATACCGAGCCGGTCCGGGGTGCTCCGGGCGGGCTGCGGCGGCGCTGGGTTCCGGGGGAGACGGTGCTCGGCGAGCCCAGCCACATGCTGGTCCCCGGCTACGGCACCGACACGGTCAACATTCTCCGGCTGTGGCAGGCCCGGGCCAATCATGAGTCGTTCGACCTGGCCCTGTTCAACGCCGGTCACTACGCAGAGGCCGTCGAGGCGCGGATGCGCTCGGAGAACCTCACCAAGGTGCTGTACCCCAATGACAGCACCCCAGCCGGCCAGGAACTGCGGCTCAAGCAGCAGTACTTCCTGGTCTCCTGCTCGCTGCGGGACATCATCCGCCGGTTCCGGTTCCGCAACAGCGACTGGGACGCCTTTCCCGCCAAGGTCGTCATCCAGCTCAACGACACCCATCCGGTACTGGCCATACCCGAGCTGATGCGCCTCCTCGTGGACGAGATCGGGGTGAGCTGGGAGCAGGCCTGGTCGATCACCCGCCACACCTTCGCCTACACCTGCCATACGCTGCTGCCCGAGGCCCTGGAGACGTGGCCAGTCACCATGTTCCAGCGGTTGCTGCCGCGCCACATGGAGATCATCCACACTCTCAATAAGCTCCTCCTGCGGGAGGTGCGGGCTCGTTACCCGGGGGAGGATAAGCGCATCGCCCGGATATCGCTGGTCCAGGAGGGCCCCGAGCGCCGGGTCCGGATGGCCAACCTGGCGGCCGTCGGCAGCTTCGCCGTCAACGGCGTGGCTGAGCTGCAGTCGCGGCTGCTCACCCAGACCACGCTGCGGGACTTCGCGGAGCTGTGGCCGGGGAAGTTCCGGAACGAGACCAACGGCGTCAGCCCCCGCCGGTTCCTGCTCCTGGCTAACCCGCGCCTGTCCGGCCTGATCACGGCCCGGCTGGGAGACCAGCGGTGGCTGACTGACCTGGATCGGCTAGCCGAGCTCGAGGCTTTCGCCGGCGATGAAGAGTTCCGGGCGCAGTGGCGCGAGGTGAAGCGGCTGAACAAGCTCGACTTGGCCGCCCACGCCCTGGCCGCCACCGGCATCACCATCGATCCCGGCTCACTGTTCGACGTGATGGTCAAGCGGCTGCACGAGTACAAGCGCCAGCTCCTCAAGCTGCTGCACGTTGTCACCTTGTACAACCGGATCAAGGCCGATCCTGCCGCAGCGGTCACGCCCTGCACGGTCATCTTCGCCGCCAAGGCCGCGCCGAGCTACCAGCAGGCCAAGCGCATCATCAAGCTGATCAACTCGGTCGCAGCCGTGGTCAACGCCGACCCCGACGTGGCCGGCCGGATCAAGGTCGTCTTTCTCCCCGACTACAACGTCTCGGTCAGTGAGCTCGTGGTGCCCGCCGGCGATATCTCCGAGCAGATCTCCCTCGCCGGCAAGGAGGCATCCGGTACCGGCAACATGAAACTCGCCCTCAACGGGGCCGTCACCGTCGGCACGCTCGACGGCGCCAACATCGAGATCCGCGACCGGGTCGGAGCCGGCAACTTCTTCCTCTTCGGCCTCACCGCCGACCAGGCCACCGCCCTCCGGCGGAGCGGCTATTCCCCGCATAGGTATTACCGCAGTGACGATGAGCTCAAAGCAGCTATCGACGCCCTTACCTCGGACACCTTCGCCGCTGGTGAGCGCGACACCGTCCAGCCGCTCATCGACTCACTGCTGCGCCAGGATGAATACATGGTCCTCGCCGACTACCGGCCCTACGTCGACTGTCACGACCAGTCCGCCGGGCCAGCCTGGGCCGACCAGGACCGGTGGACCCAGATGTCCATCCTGAACACCGCACGCTCAGGATTCTTTTCCTCCGACCGGACCGTTCGCGACTACTGCCGCGACACCTGGCATGCCAAACCAGTCCCCGTGCCCGCCGACACGGTGGCAGTCCCGGACCCTCCCACACCGGGTTCGTGACCGCGGCGCCGCTGGCGAACCCCAGGCTCGCGGTGACCAGGCCACGCCCGGGAAGGTCGCGTGCGCCCTCAGGCGCACACTCCCAGAGAACCTGCCCGGGGGAACGGAGGGAGCGGTTCATGGAGACATCCGCAATCCTCGCCAGCGGGGTCTTGTGGTGCGTGCACGAGGGCAGCACCGAGTCGATCATCACGCCGTCTCTGCAGATCGCGGCGGACCGTTCCGCCGCCGACGCCAGGTCATGCCGCGGGTCTCATCGCCTCCTCGGCGTGAACCCGCAGCGCGGCAGATCGCGGCCGGTGGCCAGCCACGCAGCCCTGGGGCTTGTGCGCTGGATTGGCTGAAATTCACCCGCAAGGGGAACCAGCAGTTGCCCCGGCTGGGTCAGCGTTTCGAGATGATGGTCGTGACCGGCAGCCCGAACCGGCGCTCGGCCTGATGGGGCAGATCGGACCCGAGCCAGCGCGAGATGATCTGGGGCAGGGTGGCCACGATGATCTCGTCGAACTGGTGATCGGCGAGCACCTTCTCAATGGCCTCGAGCGGGCCGGAACTCCCGAGATCGCCCTGGACCGGGACGCCCAGCGCAGCCAGGCCGGCCAGCATCTGGCTGAGCCGTTGCCGGGCCTGCGCAGTCGCCTCCTCGTCGGTGGCGGGAGGAGCGTAATCCGTGACCCACCACCACATGCCGGGCTGGGGCAGGACGCCACCGGCCGCCACCGCGTCATAGTGCGCGGCTCTCGTGTTCGGGACAAGCACGAAGAAGGAGCAGGGCCCCGCGCTGATCCGCTTGCGGAGTTCTTCGTGCAGCTCAGCGCGCTGCAGGGTCTGGTTCGCGACAACAAGATATCTGCGCATGGTGACCACCTGCTTCAAAGGTATCCCGCTGCGGGACTTTGCTCCAGGACACAGGCGCGGCTCGCTGCATTTTCCGGCCCCAGCATCCGGGCTGTTACGACCTGGCGGCCTTGCCTGAAAAATCCGCCGCTGGCCGGGAGAGGATGCAAGTCCATGCCTCGACAGCACGCTTGGGGCCGCCCGCGAACAGCCCGGACGTGCACTACCGGCTAGCATCGGCCCCAACACCGCCGGCAGCGGGGGCAGCGCCCTTAGGCTGCGCCTCGGCAACCGCGCCGACCACCTCGGGATCCGGTGCGCTGCCGCGCCGCGCCACGTGCCTGCCGCTGAGACCCTCCGCCTTCGGCGTCATGCCGGTGGCGTGGTAGGGCGGTGTAGCCTTGCAGCGGCGTAGTCGTCTCCAGAGGAGCCAGCGCCTAGGTTCCGTGCGCCTTCGTTCCGTGCGAAGCTAGCCGTATGCGGAAATATGTCATCATGGGCATCCAGGGCAGCGGCAAGGGAACTCACGCCAAAATGCTCGCCGAAGAGTTCGACCTCGAGCATATCGCCGTCGGGGACATCTTCCGGTGGAACGTGCAGCACCACACGAAGCTCGGCGCGCAGATCAGGCGCACGATGGCGGCCGGATTGCTGGTCGGCGACGACCTCGTCGAGGGTGTCGTGGGGGTACGGCTCAGCGAGCACGACTGGAACTACGGCTTCATCATCGACGGCTTCCCGCGCAACGAGCGCCAGGCCGAGTTCTTCCTGGAGAGCTACGACCTCGACGGGGTGATCCATCTCGACCTGCCCGACAGCGAGGTGGCGCGCAGGGTGCTCGCGCGGCGGCTGTGCGCGAACTGCGGGCTGGACTACAACCTGATCGACAACAGCCCCGCCAACGAGGGGAGGTGTGACGCGTGTGGCGGCGAGCTGATCAGGCGCGAGGATGACACTGAGGAGACGCTGGCCGTCCGGCTCCGTGAATACCACGAGAAGACCAATCCCGTGCTCGACATCTTCCGCCGCAAGGAGTACGTCATCACGGTGGATTCCCGGCCAAGCAAGGAACAGGTCCAGCAGACCATCAGGGCCAAGGTCGGGCTTCCACCCTCCCGGCTGGCGGCGAGGAGCAGCCAGGTCGGTGTGCGGTAGCGAGCATGAGCTGACCACCGCTGATCACCAGATCGACATCACAGAAGCGTCGTTCGTCCCCACGCAGCGGATCGCCCAGCAGATCACCTACAAGCTCACGTCACCTCGCGGGCGGGGTGCCACCCGACTACCGCGAGGTGACGGTTGACATCGTCAGCACCGATCCCGCGATCTCCGGCGTGGTGGCCGACGCCCTCACCGTCTCCGGCGGCGTGCCGCTCGGCATCACGGCGCACGTCAACAACTGCGACCCCGGCACGATCACGTTCAGCGAGTTCGACGGGTCGATCACGATGCCGCTCAGCAGCGACGGGATGCTGCGCGCGTCGCTCGTCAACTCGGGCGCCGTGAACGTGTCCGCCTCCAGCCCGGACGGCGTCTGCATGGGCACCATCACGCTCCCTGAGACGTGACGCGACGCTGACACTGCGGGTGACGGCGACCGGCCGCAGCGGCGGCAGCACGCAGGCGTCCCCCGCTCCAACTCGTCGTGCTCCCGGCCCAGATGATCACCTCGTACACGACCATGCACGTACCGTCTAGCCCCCGCATCGGCGTGCAAGCCTACCAGTGCTCAGATGGAACGCCCACGCACGCGACACGGACCCAGATCACGCGCCCCGACGGCCTCCAGGAGAACGGCGATGCGATGCATGGCCTGGACTACGTGGACTACACGCTCCAGGCCCACGAGTGGGGCACCGTGACCTCGCCCACCAGGAGGTGACCGATGCCCGATCAGGTCGGCGCGCGGAGTCGGGACGCACCTATCTGCGCTCACTGGAGGTAATCAGCGCTTTCACGCGCCTGTCTGCTGCGCCCGGACGCTCCGGCGGTGCGCGGCTAGCAGCGGACCAGCCTCCTACCGCACGTCCCGCTACCGGCGCGGCCGCCCCGCTCCCCCGCAGTGCACGAGCCAGGCCACGTGCACTGGCATGCGCCTCACCCGCGCGTGCCACCGGCCCGGCCGCGCCATGGTAAGCGCCGCGGCGCGGCCGCCGCGCCGCGACATGACCCGGCGGCCAGCAGTCGGCGCGTGTCCCACGCACGGGCTGCGCCGCGGCGCGGCCCGCCTCCCGCGCCAGCGCCAGCACCGGCACCGGCACCGGCACCGGCACCGCGGTGGTCGCCTACCTGGACGCCGAGCGGCCGGCAGGTGCCCGGACCGGCCGGGTCTTCCTGGTGTTGAAGGGACCGCGCCGCGGGCAGCCGCTGTCGGCCAAGGGAACCGGCGAGGTCCTGACGGCCGCGCGGCGCCGGGCCGGGCTGGAGCACGCGACCTGCCACGAACTACGGCACACCTGCCTGACCCGGCTGCGCGAAGCGGGATGGCGCTGGAAGCGGTGCAGGCCCAGGCCGAGCACGCCTCGATCGAGTCAATCCGGATCTACCTGCACCTGGCCGATGGCTGGCTCGCTGCCCAGTACCCGAAGGCCGCCGAGGTGACCGGCGCGCAGGTCTTCGCCGGCCAGGCCGCCGCGCCCGGGAGCTGGCAGTGAGCGGGCCGCGCAATCGGGGCGCCAACGGGATGGGCGCGCTGCCGGCCTGGGCCGAGCTCGAGCCCGCCATCCCACGGGTCGCGGCCACGATGCGCCGCTACCTGACCCAGATCGGCTGCGTGCTGCGGCCGGGCAGCGTCGGCGGCGCCGACCTCGCGCGCGGCTACCACCGCGACCATCGCCCACCGCCTGGGCACCCTGCGGATGTTCTTCGTCCGCCCCGGCGAATGGGCCTGGGACGAGGCCCCGCCCCGGGTGCCCATGTTCCCCGGCGACCTGCCCCGCCAGGACCACCCGCTGCCCAAGGCCCCGGCGACACCGCCGCCGCGAAACTCCTGCGCGCCGCACAGAACGACAAGCGCCTGCTCGTGCGCGTCACCGTCGAGATGCTGCTGCGCAACCGGCTTGCGGGTCAGCGAGTACACCTCCCTGCGCGCCGGCGCGGTCGTGCAGATCGGCGCCGGCCCGTGGCTGCACGTCCCGGTCGGCAAGCTCCGCGAGGACCGCTACCTTCCCCTGCACCCGCACCTGGTCGCATCGACGACTACCGCACCCGTCACGTCGCGCCCGCAATCCCCTGCTGCTGCCCCCGGAAAACGGCAAGCCAGCCGACCGGCACGCCGTCACCCGCTACATCAACAAGGTCGGCGCGGCCGCCGGGCTGCGTCACATCCACCCGCACCAGCTCAGACACATCTCTGGCCACCCAGTTTCAACCGCGGCATGAGCCTGGAAGCGATCGCTGGAGGCTCGGCCACCGCAGCCTTGGCAACGGCTACTGCACCCGGCCGCCAGAGCTGGACTCCGCGTTCGAGTCGATCTGCGAAACCTGCACCTTCTTCCAGACCAGCATCGAGTTCCGCCCCGTCCTGCAAGCCCAGCACGACGACGCCGCCACCAAGCACCAAAACCACCGCGGACAGCTGTTCGCCACGCTGCTCGCCCTCCAACCAGGACGCATCATGAACCGCTCGGCCCTGCACCTCACCCGCCCCGGCCAGTTGCCCGCGCCCGCCACCCGCGAGGACAGCCTCCAGGTCCTCAGCGAAGCGACCGGCAGCCTCGCCCGGCTGTGCACGGCCTACTGGCTCGGCGACTCCGCCGTCCGGCTGCACACCCTGGCCAGCCTCATCGCCCAGGCCGGACAGCTCCTGCCCCAGGCCGTCCACGACGCCCGCGACCAGGAACTCACCTGGACCCAGATCGGCGAGCTCCTCGGCACCACCGCCGCAACCGCGGCACGCCGCCACCGGAACAAGCCATGATCAACTTGACAAGGATCACCGGCATAATGCCGAAAGTAGTGTGTCTCCCGCGGCGCATCAGGATGCCGATAAGCGCATAGCATAGGCTTGCATGGCCGCCTTGATCATCCGCCGAATCTGGGGTCAGGACACTTCGCTCGAAACTCAGCTGGGAAGTTATCAGCGCTGCCAAATCGCTGAATCGGCACGGCTTACAGATGTGACGGCCGCGCGGGCGGACGCGCGTAGATCATCCAAATCTGGCTGCCCGGCTGCGCGCTGTGCACCTGCTCCTGATGGTTGCTGACCGAACGGGCAGACTGGGGGTGTCGGCGTTCGCCTATGCCGCGGTGCGGGAGGAGAACAGTATGAGCTCGCCGGTTGATTTCGGCCTGGTGGTGGACAGCGCGGACCTCGAGCGTCTGGTCACTGGTCTGCACCACGATCCGCACAGCGTGCTAGGCGCTCACTCTGTGCGGGACGATGACGGCCGCGACTGGGTGGTCATCCGCGGATCGCGTCCTGACGCGATCGGCATGGTCATCCTCGCCAATGGGCAGCGGATCGAGATGCGCCGCGTGCATCCTGCTGGGGTGTTCGCCGGGGTGGTGGAGGGGCCGGGGATCCCGGCCTATCGGCTGGAGGCGACCTATCCAGATGGTGTCGTGGTGGTGGCCGGTGATCCCTACAGCTATTGGCCCACGCTCGGGCAGCTTGACCTTCACCTGCTGGCCGAGGGCCGGCACGAGGGGTTGTGGCGTCACCTTGGGGCGCAGGTGCGAGTGCATCAGGGGGCGCCTGGCACGTCGTTCGCGGTGTGGGCGCCTGGCGCCCGGGCGGTGCGGGTTGTTGGCGACTTCAACGGCTGGGATGGCCGCCTTCACCCGATGAGAGTGCTGGGCACCTCCGGCGTATGGGAGATCTTCCTGCCTGGGGTCGGCCCTGGCGCACGCTACAAGTTCGAGGTGGTGAGCCAGCACGGGCAGGTGGGTTTGCGGGCGGACCCGTTCGCCTTCGCCACTGAGGTGCCGCCGGCCACGGCGAGTGTTGTCACCCGGAGCAGGTACGAATGGCAGGACGCGGCATGGTTCGCCGGGCGGGAGACTACCGACCTGCTGCATGCTCCGGTGTCGGTCTATGAGTGCCACCTCGGCTCGTGGCGGCTGACCCAGGACGCCGACGGCGGGTGGCGACCCCTGACCTACCGTGAGGCGGCCGAGGCGCTGCCCGGGTACCTCAGCGACCTCGGTTTCACCCACGTTGAGTTCCTCCCGATCGCGGAGCACCCGTTCTCCGGTTCGTGGGGTTATCAGGTGACCGGGTTCTACGCGCCGACGGCACGGCACGGAACCCCCGACGACTTCCGCTATCTGGTCAACCGGCTGCACCAGGCAGGCATCGGGGTCCTCGTTGACTGGGTCGCCGGGCATTTCCCCAAGGACGACTGGGCGCTGGCGCACTTCGACGGCACGGCGCTGTACGAGCACGCCGACCCCCGCATGGGCGAGCACCCCGACTGGGGCACGCTGGTATTCAACTACGGGCGGCACGAGGTCCGGAACTTCTTGCTCGCGAACGCGCTGTTCTGGATCGAGGAATTCCACGTCGATGGCCTGCGCGTGGATGCGGTCGCCTCGATGCTCTACCTGGACTATTCCCGCAAAGAGGGCGAGTGGATCACCAACCGGTTCGGCGGCCGGGAAAACCTGGAAGCCATCGACTTCATCAAGGAAGTCAACGAGGTAGTATACCGCTACCACCCCTCGGTCATGCTGGTCGCCGAAGAGTCCACCTCCTGGCCGGCTGTCTCCCGCCCCACCTACCTGGGCGGGCTCGGTTTCGGCTTCAAATGGAACATGGGGTGGATGCACGACACCCTGGTTTATTTCGCCAGAGAGCCGGTGCACCGGCGATACCACCACCACGAGCTCACGTTCGCCCTGCTATACGCGTTCAGCGAGAACTTCATACTGCCGCTGAGTCACGACGAGGTCGCACACGGAAAGGGATCGTTGCTCGGCAAGATGCCCGGGGACCGCTGGCAGCAGTTCGCGAACCTGCGCGCGTTGCTGACCTGGATGTGGGCCCATCCCGGCCGACCACTTTTGTTCATGGGCAGCGAGATCGCGCAGAACAACGAATGGCGGCATGACGACAGCCTCGATTGGCACCTCCTTGACTACCCTGAGCACGCAGGAGTGCAAGCACTAGTCCGCGCGCTCAACAGCGTCTACCGTCACGAGCCTGCATTGTGGGAGCAGGATTTCGACTGGCCCGGTTTCCGCTGGATCAACCCCAACGACTCAGAAAACAGCGTACTTTCGTTCCTCCGGTTCCCGATCACAGGCGGGCGCCCTGTCGCCTGCGTCGCGAATCTCACACCGGTGGCCCGCCATGACTACCGCATCGGACTCCCTCAGCCGGGGCGCTGGGTGGAAATCCTCAATTCCGACAACGCGGACTTCGGCGGCAGCAACATCCTCGCCGGTGCCGTCACCGCCGAGCCCATCGGCTGGAACGACCTCGGCTACTCCGCCACACTCACGCTGCCGCCCCTTGGCGTCCTGTGGCTCGCCCACGAGCCCGAGACCAGCCTGCCCGCTGCACCAAGCCCAGCAACATGAGGCCGCCGGAGCAACCCCAGCACCCGTAACCCGCGGGCGTCGCGCTTCATTACCCGGATCCGGCCTCCCGCCGCGACAGCGCCTGCTGCTGCCCCTTGAGGACCTCCAGTTGCACTGCCTGCGCCTCGACGACCTCACGCAACCGGGCGTTGACCTCCCGCAGCCGCGTATTGTCCTCCGCCACGGAAACCAGCCGGGCGGCCAGCTCCGGCCGCGGCAGATCCGCAAACCCGGCAGGCAACGACGACTCGGACCCAAGCCGTATTGGTCACCATCCGAGCCCCCAGAGCAACCACCACGCCCGGCGCGTCGCCCACCAGCTCACCCGCCCAGCAAACCCGCTGGTTACAAGCTCATCCTTGCTGAACAGCTACAAGTGTCGTGGGCGGTAGATATCCGAACGGTGCTCAATAGCCACCACATCAATCCGGCGGCGGTTCTCATCGATTCGATAGATCACCCGATAGTCGCCGCGCCGGGCACTGTGTAGTCCCTCAAGCCCTAGTTTGAGCGGCTTGCCGACTCGGTAAGGATCAGCCGCAAGAGAGCCATACAAGAATTCCACCACGGCTGCGGCGACCTTCTCAGGCAGCCTGGCCAGCGCCCGGCGGGCCGGGGATGTCCAGGCGATCGCATGCCCAGGCTCGCTCACCGGCCGTGGTTCAGGCGCAGCGCGTCATCTTTGCCCAGCACAGGCGCATCACCGTCAGTGAGTTCAGCAAGGGCCTCACGGATGTCAGCCAGCAGCGCATCGCTGCCCAGCACGTCGAGGGTTTCCTCCAGCGACTCCAGATCCTCCACGCTTATGACCACCGCGGCAGGATGGCCATGCTTAGTGATCACCACCCGGCCATGCTCGCGCTCCAGCCGGTCCACGACCTCCGAGAGCCGGTTCTTCACATCCGCCAGCGGCATCTGCTCACCCACCATCATAGCCATAAGTATAGCTACTTTCTCGCGGTCAGGTGGCTCCACGGCAGCGAAAATGCGCTCCCGATGGATCCCGGCGCTTGCCTCCCTGATGGCGCCGAAGGCCGAGGAAGCCGGGCACGCCCGGAACCAGCGCGGTCTGCGCGCTCATCTGTCATGGCCGCGATGAGTGCGATCGCGCCCGGGCGCGCGATCGGCGATTTCCAGAACACTCTGTTCTAGTCAGCCGACATGGGCACGGATCTGACCGTCACCCTCGCGGACCTGGGCCCAGCTGTGTTCGCGCTGTGCCTTTTGATCGGCCGTTGCGCGGCTGGAGGGGTCCTTTCCGACGGGCAGGCTCGAGCCCTCATGAGGCCAGATGTAGCGTAGGTGCGGAGAGTAACGAGCTACCCAATCGGCGACCGCGATCAGGTCTGGCAGGACGCCGGCAAGGAGCTGAGATGACTTCCCACACGGAGCCGACCGATCACGAGCATCACCATGGCGACGGATGCGAGACCGTCCAGCACGACGACCACGCTGACCACGTGCATGGCCAAGAGCGCCATCCCGAACAGGTAGTACACGCCGACCACGCGGGCGCGCACTCCGAGGGAGACGGCTGCCAGACGGTCGCCCATGGTGATCACGTGGATCACGTTCACGACGGCCACCGCCACTTCCAGCATGACGACCACGTCCACGAGCACTGACGCGTCCGCGACCACCCCGTCCCGCTTAGCTTGTTCTTTAACTTGCGCGTTCGCGCCGTGCCTTGAGCGAGGCATCCCTCTTCGTCGTCTTGCCCATGTCGTGGCGGGGTGCTGGGCGCCGGTTCTTCGTCCCGGGCGGCCGTCCGGGGCCGGGCTTGCCGGGTTTCGGTGCACCGGCCAGGCAGGGCAGGGTCGCGTGGATGTTCCTGAACCCGCGGCGGACCGGGGCCGGGGTCAGCCGCCCGGGCGGGGCGGGCCGTTCCCAGGGCAGGCGCAGGTCCGCGGCCAGCGGCCGGGCGAGCCGGAGCTGGGCTTGGCAGGCGATGACGATCCAGGTCCATCGGTCAGCGGCGGCCAGGCCACGGAGTTTCGGGGCGGTCCAGCCAAGGACCTGCTTGAACAGCCTGAAGGTGTGCTCAAGGAGCAAGCCGTACTGCATACATAGGTGAGTCTGTGGCTGGGATGTTCCGGTCATTGGGATTGAGGGCTTGCTGGCCCTGGCCGGGGTCGGGCGGTTGCGGGCCGGCGGGGTGAGGGAGGTGGGCCGCGATGTCAGCTGACGCAGCGGTGCCTGGAGGCCCGCCCAGTTAACGGCCTCGCCAGAGGTTCCGCGGTGGGAGACGTTTCCGGAGGTGAACCGGGCGCTGGTGGCGTGCCTGCTGGGCCTGCTGGCCGGGCGGATGATGGCGCCGGTGGCGCCGGCGGGCGGCGGTGAGCGGGATGAGCGTGCCAGCTAGGCCGTGGGAGCGGCTGGAGGGCAAGATCGGGCCGCGGCACCGGGAGGCGGCTGTGAGCCAGTCCACTGCGCAGCAAGTCCATGATCACCAAGAGTCCCACGCGGCTGCAGTATGGGCTGGCGGAACGGGCGACCTCGACGACCTGGGCCTGGCCGTCATCGACCCGCTGCCCTCCTGGGTCTGGCACGAGGACATGGCCGGCTTCGCCCGCGCCATCACCGATGAACGCGCCAGGCGCAGGCTGGTCCCGGGCGATCCAGGCAAGGGAGCCTTCCGCCGGTTCAAGGACGAGCTCTGCGAGGAGCATCCCGACCTGCTGCCAGCGTGGTCCGCGTTCCGGGACGCCCGGGCCAGGCGCCGGGCCGTGCAATGGCTGGCCGGTAACTCGCTTGTTGACGACGGCTCCGCGGACAGCTTCTTCGCCGGGCACCCAGATCCCGCCCCGCCCTGAGCCTTGCGGGTGCCGCGACGGGCGCGCTGCCATGCCGCTTTCCGCACGGTCCGCTGTCACCCCTGATCGTGCTACGGAAGCTCTCCGGAACGATGACTTCGATCGGGTCACTGCGTCTCGTTACCAGGAGCCGGTGGCCACGGCGGTCGGCCCTGTCCACGAATCTCGATGCAACCCGACCGGAGGTGCGCGAATGACTGATCGGCAACCGAGTGAGGTCACGAACCTTGACCGGTACGGAGATCCAGTACTGCCCTGGAGCCGGGCGCATGATCTCCTTGCGTCGGGCCCGAAGTGGCCGCTCGTCGGCTTCTTCCTCGGCACGGTCCGGCCGGACGGGCGCCCGCACGCCGCAGGGATCGGCGCGGTGTGGCGCGATGGCAACCTTTATCTCACCAGCGGACCCGGAACTCGCAACGCGCGGAACCTGGCGTCGAACGCTGCGTGCACGATCTCGGTCAAGCTTCCCGGCATGGACCGGACACTGGACGGTACGGCGATGCGAGTCACCGAGCCGGCGATCTTGGAGCGCGTGGCGAGTATGTACCGTGACATCGGCTGGCCGGCCGAGGTAACCGGCGACGGGTTCACGGCACCCTACAGCGCGCCCAGCGCCGGGGCGCCGCCGTGGCATCTTTACGGATTCATCTTCCACACGGTCGTCGGTTTGAGCACCGCCGAGCCGAATGGCGCGACGCGCTGGCGGTTCGATCAATGACCACGCCTCTCGCGCTGCTGCCCGCTAGCGGCTAGCGAACGAGGGTCGAGTCATACCCGGCGTACGCGGCCCGGTCAGCGCATCTGGCGTGCATCACGAAGGCACTCACATGCTGCTATTCGCGGCATCCCCAGGCACCTGGGACATGTCCCGCTGAGCAAGGCGACGAACCGTAGGGTGGTGGGATGAGCTTCGGATCGCTTGCCGTGGTCGAAGAGTGGCTGAATGCGGTAAACCGCGGTGACGCCCGGCAGACCGGGCAGCTACTGTATCCGCGGATGAGGTGGAGATCGCCGGACCTCGCGGGTCCATGCGAGGACGCCAGGTATTGGCCGATTGGATGGGGCGGGCCGGGTTCTCCGCTGAGTCGCTGCGCTGGTTCTGCGGCGCTGACGGCAGCGTGGTCGTAGAGCAGGCCGCCCGCTGGACCCATCCCGCGACCGGCGCCGATCGCGGCCAGGCGCAGGCAGGGCGATTCCAACATCGCTGATGGTAGCCTATCTCTTAAAGTACGTGGTCACGGCGCTGGCACATCCGGCTTCAGTCACCATGCCCTGCGGAATTGATTTCCCGTCGCAGTTTCGATTACCTCCGATTACCGCGAGATGGCCTTCTCTTTTCCGGGATGATGGTTGTTACCAGGCAATCAAAATCCCGAGAGAAGGCCATCCTGTGCCAGTCTTGCATTCCATCCCTTGCCCGTCAACTCCAGACGCCGGCACTGCCGTGGTTGAAGACGGTGAAGACCCCGATATCTCCGGCCTTCTGGGCATGCTGGAATCTGTCCCGGACCCGCGCGACCCGCGGGGAAAACGGCACGCCCTGGCATTCGTCCTGGCGGTCTGCGTAGTGGCGACGCTGGCCGGTGCGAAAAACTACCGTGAGATCGCCAGCAACGCCGCCGACATCCCCCGGCCGCTCATGAAGAAACTCGGAGCGAAATGGGACTGGTTCAAGTTCAGGTATTCGTACCCGAGCATGCAGACGATCAGGAACGTGCTCACCGGGATCGACGCAGCCGGGCTTGACCGGATAACCTGCGCGTGGCTTTTCGCGCAGGCCAGGAAAGACGCGGAAGGCGAATTGGAAATCGCGCTCGACGGCAAGGTAATGCGCGGCGCGTGGACTGACGAGAACGACAAGGTCACGTTGTTCTCCGCGATGCTGCACCGCGAGGCTGTCACGATAGCGCAGGTAAGAGTGCCCGACGGCACCAACGAGATCACCCAGACGAACGCTCTCCTGAATGCCGCGGACATCCCGGAGGGCGAATCGGTCCTGGTCACCCTCGACGCCGCGCACACCCAGCGGGAAACCGCGGAGATAATCGGGGGAAAGCCTGAGCTTGATTACCTGATGACGATCAAGGGAAACCAGCCTTCTTTGCAGAGAGAAGTATTCGACAAAATTATCCCGCTGCTCCGCGAAACCCCGCACCACGTCAAGGAGGAACACAGGCGCGGCCGGATAAGAAGATGGTCCTGCTGGACCGCCGATGCAGAGGGAATCAATTTTCCGCACGCCTGCCAGGTCGCCTTCATCCGCCGCGACGTCTTCGAGATCTCCGGTGACCGCATGAGCAAGGAGTGCGCCCTGATCCTGACCACTCGACTTTCGCACATCTCGGGGCTCGGCGGATCTGCGGACAGCCTGGTAGTGCGGGCACGGACCGCTGTGCGGGATGGCCGTAAGGGCCTGACGGGCCGGGCGGGCGCGACACGCGGCGTGAGCTGCCGCGAGGCGGATACTGGTCGTTGCGCCTGGTGATGGCGGGAACATCGGCGGTGCTAGTGACACCGCCTTGTGAACGGAATCCCGCCGATGCTCCCGGACGTGACCCTACCTGTTTCGGTGCAGGTGCTGCTGGCCTGGTTCCAGCCGTGTTTCACCGCGCCGTCGTTCCGCACGTTCTGCGCGCTGGCCTGCGGGTTCTGGGCCCAGGCCGGCCGCAAGACCGTGTGCGGGATGCTGACCGGCGCGGGCTTGTCCCGGGTCTGGCCGCACCACCGGGCGCATTACTTCTTCGCCCGCGCCCGCTGGCAGCCCGCTGACCTCTGCCTTGCGCTGGCCCGCCTGGTGGTGGCGCTGCTGGTCCCGGATGGGGAGCCGGTGACGGTGGCGATCGATGACACGCTCTTCCGCCGCCGCGGCAAGCAAGGTCTGGGCGGCCTCATGGTTCCACGACGGGTCCGCGGCCGGGAAAGACAAGACCGGGCTACGGCAACAACTGGGTGATCGCCGGGATCGTGGTGATGCTGCCGATGGTCTCCCGGCCGGTGTGCCTGCCGGTGCTGGCCCGGCTGGTCATCAAGGGCACGAACTCCAAGTCGCGGCTGTGGCTGGCCCGCCGCATGGCAGAAGATCTCGCCGCCGCGCTGCCCGGCCGCGCCATCTGCGTCACTGGCGATGCTGCCTATGCCGGGAAGGAACTCCGCGCGCTGCCGGGACCGTGACCTGGACGACCCGGCTGCGCAAGGACGCCGCCTTGCATGAGCTGCCGCCGCCGCGCACCGGGCGCCGCGGCCCCCGGTGAAGGGCGCCCGTCTGCCCGCCCTGGCCGCCCTGGCCCAGGCGGCCAGCTTCACGCCGGTCAGCGTGACCCATTACCGGAAAACCGCTGCCGTGCACGCCGCCGCGTTCACCTGCCTGTGGTATTCAGCCTTCGGCTCCCGCCCCGTCCAGGTCATCCTCGTCCGCGACCGCACCCGGGACGGCTACGACATTGCCCTGGTCACCACAAACCTGGACGCCACCCCCGCGCAAGTCATCGAGCGGTACGCCGCGAGATGGAGCGTGGAGGTCGCGATCGAGGACGCGAAGCAGGTCTCCGGCGCCGGGCAAGCCCGCAACCGCACCGCCCGCGCGGTCCGCGCCACCATCCCGTTCACCCTGACCTGCCAGACCCTGGCCATCCTCTGGTACGCCACCGCCGGCCACGACCCCGCCGACGTTAACGAGCACCGCGCCCGCGCCCCCTGGTATGCCACCAAGACCGAGCCATCAACCGCCGGCATGACCGCCAAGCTGCGGCGCGTCCTGATCGCCGCGAAATTTCGGCCATCTCACGCTGACCAGCTAACACCCGCAGAAATCAGCGCCATCCGCCTGGCCTGGGAAACCCCAGCCGCATAAGTGAGAAAGTCGAGTGACCAGCAGGAAAGCAGAAAAGATGACCGCCGCCGACGCGAGCCAGGCACGCCCGTGGTCACTGGGGAATCGAGAATAAGAGCCATTATGTCCGCGACACGACATGGCGCGAAGACGCCAACCAGAGTTACACCGGAAACGGTCCGCACGCCCTCGCGTCACTCCGGAACCTGGCCGCAGGCCTATTCCGGATTAAAGGAGAAAACGCCATAAAGGAAACAACGGAATTAGTCTCCCGCGACCGGATGCGGGCACTCCAGTTCATGACTACCTAGCGTAACCCTGGTCACGCTCGGTGATCTTGGAATGGCCCTGCAGGCGCAGGTGGCCTCCTACTTCTGTGTCGAGGGAGGAGATATCGCCCGTTGCGCGCGCTACGAAAACCTGGAACTCGCGCTCACGGCGGCGGGTCTTGATGAGAGTGATGAGGTAATCTCAGGCCAGAGCTGGCCATAACGCGGCACTGCACCCAGCCGGCAACACCGACGGTCTTACTCTCGTGCCGCAGACAGGTTATGGCAGTGACACCGTCAGTTGACCCTGGCGAGCAATTCTCGCCAAGTGCCGTACTGATGCGCAGCTGTCAGCGCTGCGCAGCCCATGGGCCCACGCCAGCCGTGCGGTCTACCCTAATGTGGGTGATGTACCCAGGCGGCGGGTTGTTCATGGGAGGAAAGCGGACATCGGGACCCAGATAGATGTGAGCGAGATGCTGAAGAAGTTCGGCAGCTCCTCCCTCGGTAACCCGAGCCGTGCCATAGACGACGAGGTACTCGTTAAGGCCTATGGCGTTACGCGTGTCGGTCTCGATTGAGAGGGCAACGCGGCTGTCATTGCGGATATTGCGCACCTTTCGGTGCTCGGGAAGATGGGCGGCCACGATTTCGTCGCCATCAAGCCCGACCCATACCACGGTCACCTGGGGACTGCCGTCGGGGTTCAAGGTCACCAGATGAGCCAGGGCCGGGGAGCTGAGCACAGCTCTGGCGCTGTCGGGCAGCAACGTCGCCATGAAGTCACGTTAGCAGTGCAGGTCGCGGAGGCGCGTCCCAGCGAAGTCTCCCGATCGTCCCGGGAAGCCATGGAGGGACCGGACCACACGCCCGGATCTGCCCCGGACAGCGGTCATCATCAGGGCAGTCGGGCGTTCGCGGTGGTCAGTTCGGTGCGCTGGGTCAGCGTGGGGCCGGGGTGTAGATCAGCTTTTTGTTCACGAACTCGTCGATGCCGTACGGGCCTAGTTCCCGGCCGACGCCGGAGCGCTTGGTCCCGCCGAACGGGAGGTCGGCCATCGAGCCCTGAGGGCTATTGATCCAAACCATGCCGGTCTCGAGCAGGTCGGCGACTTCCTGGGCCCGGGCGGGGTCCGCGCTGTAGACGACGCCGCCGAGCCCGAATGGCGAGGAATTGGCCAGCTCTACCGCCTCCGACGCGTCCGCGACCCGGTAGATGACCGCCGCGGGACCGAACAGCTCCTCGTGATACGCCCGCATCTGCCGGGTGACGTCGGTCAGGACGGTCGGCTCGACGAACGCGCCCGGCCGGTCGACCCGCTTGCCGCCCGTGCGCAGCGCGGCGCCCTTGTCCACAGCGTCGCGGATCTGGCCCATCAGCCGCTCGGCGGCCCCCTCCGAGGACAATGGCCCCAAGTCCGAGGCGGGGTCTGTGGGATCGCCCGGACGCAGGGCGGCCATCGCGGTGGTGAACTGGCCGACGAACTGGTCGTACAGATCACCGACGACGATGATCCGCTTGGCCGCGTTGCAGGCCTGGCCGGCATTGCCCATCCGGCCCGTGACCGCCGCCTTTACGGCCTTGGTGACGTCGTCGCTGTCCAGCACGATGAACGGGTCCGATCCGCCGAGCTCCAGGACGACCTTCTTGAGGTTGCGGCCCGCCACCTCGGCGACGGCGGCGCCGGCCCGCTCGCTGCCCGTCACTGACACGCCAGCCACCCGCGGGTCGGCGATCATATTCGCGACCTGGCTGTTGGTAGCGAAGATGTTGATGTAGGCGTCGTTCGCCAGGCCAGCGTCACGGAAGACCTGCTCCATGGACAGGGCCGACTCCGGGCACTGCGGCGCGTGCTTGAGGATGATCGTGTTGCCGGCCATCAGGTTCGGGGCGGCGAAACGGGCCACCTGATAGTAGGGGTAGTTCCACGGCATGATGCCGAGCAGCGGGCCGATCGGCTCCTTGCGGACGAGCGCCTTCCCCCCGGCCCGCGGGCTGAGCGGGGTGTCCTCGAGGAGCGCGGGTCCTTCGTCGGCGTAGTACCGGTAGATGCTCACCACCAGAAAGATCTCACCCTTGGCCTCCCGGGTGGGCTTGCCCATCTCGCGGGTGATCAGCGCGGCCAGCTCCTCGATCCGCTCCTTGTACAGCTCGGCCACCCGCAGCAGGATCTTGGCCCGCTCGTCTTTCGCGGTGGCCCGCCAGGACTGGTAGGCCCGGGCAGAACGCTCCAGCACCTGCCCGACCTCCGCATCAGTCGCGGTGGCGAACTCACGCTCGGTCTGGTTCGTGGCCGGGTTGACGACCTTGAACTCGCTCACGCTGACATCCTTCCGGCTTCGCTGCCGCGACTACTTCCTGTTCCCGGACCCGCTCTAGACTGCTTATTGTTCCGGTTACTCACGATAATCCCAGGGACAGTCGGCGGGTCAGGCCGGGCTATGAGGCCGTTCAGCCTGAATATCCCGCGCATCGCGGCCATGCGAAGACATGCGCGCTCCTGCCGTACCTGAGACCTTGTTCTTAGCCATCGGCTGGGTCCGTTGCGCGCCCGGCTCAGGGCAGGAGACGGCTGGCGTGCCGGGTATAGATGCCGCATGCTGTGCGGGCCGGGTGGTGAGCCGGGCTGCAGCACCGCGCCGATCTCGCGCATGAAGGCCAGGTTGGGCTGGCGACCAGATTCCCAGCACCAGGGCCTCTTCCGGGTAAGGGTGCTGAAGCCGTGCCGGCCTCGCGTCGTGGTGGATATTGGCGTTCCGCAGCCCGCTCACGCCGGCCAGTGTGCCCGCCGGCACCGGCCGCCGACCCGGCGTGGCACCGCGCGGAAGAGCTCCTGGCAGGCACTTGCCGGCGCATGGCGGGAGCTGAACGCGGCTAGCCGAGGTGTCCGGTCCCCGGGCACGCTTACTTCCTGGTCAGCTGAGCAGGTCGGCGACGCCGGCGATGGCGGGGTTCGATGGCTCGCTCGCGGACGTTCCCGAAGGCCATCACCAGCGCAGGTGGCGCCGCGGTTTCAGGGTTGCCGCGGTAGGCGCCGATGCCCTGCAACCCGACCCGCCGTTCACGCGCCGCGGCGATCACTGCCGTCTCGTCGGCGCCGGGTGGCAGAGGCGCGACAGCGTGGAATCCGGCCGCGAGCCCGGTGAGCTGGACTCGGGGGGCGTGTCTGGCGAACGCGTCGGTCAGTGCGGTGCGGCGGGCGACGTAGACCGTTCGCATCCGCCGCAGGTGGCGGTCGTACCGGCCGGTCGTGAGCAGGGTTGCCGAGGATGCTTCCTGCAGGATCAGTCCCGGGACAGGTACCGCAGCCGCGCTGCCCGAGCGTCCCAGGAGTAGATGACCGCCGTCCCGGCGATGACGTCGTGCAGTGCCCGGCGATGGCTGCCAAGCAGGATGCCCACGAACCCCAGGCCCAAGAACAGGAAGCTCAGCGGGAGCGCCAGCGTGCGCACGACCGCCCGGCGCCAGCTTACGTCGGTGCCATCGTCTTGCACGACCCGCACGCCGAACAACGCCATGCCGAGGGTCCTGCCGCTCGCGGCCCACGAATAGGCGAAGTAGATGAACCCCCAGACCGCATACGCGATGATCACCCAGGTGTCGCCCTTGTTCCAGGCGACGTCCTTACCGGTCAGCACCCTCGCCGCGAACGAGACGGCGGCCAGGGCCAGCATGAACACGCCGAGACTGACCCCCACGTCCACGGCGAAGGCAGCAAAACGCGACGCGAAACCGGAGCACTTCCCCTGCAGGCTCTCCCGGATAACGACCGGGGGCCCGTGGGGCCCGGCATCGCCCGCGCGCGCAGTCATGACTCTGCCCTGGCCCGCACCCCGTCAGGCGGGCCGGGCGGGCCGGTGTAGGGGCGGCGGCGAAGCCATCCTATCCAGCGGGCCATGAACTCATCCAGCCCGACGGTCTGGCTGCGGACCACGTCGAGCGCATCGCTCGCGACCCCGCTGGTGGAGCTGGCGATGATGGCGCCGAGGTCGGTCTGCTTGACCAGCGCGTCGATGTCGATGCGCTCGACGATGCCATTCAGGTCGACCCGGTCCAGCACGGCGTTCAGATCGACCTCGTCCAGCAGCGCATTCACATCCAGCGCGGAAACCACAAGCTCGACCGCACGCTCCGCGATGACCTGGGCCAGCGCCTCCACGCTCGGCCCCAGCGGGCCCTCCACCGGGCGCCGTCGTCCATAGGGGTCCACGAGATAAGTATCGCTGCGCTATTCGGGCCTGGACCACCCCCTGAGGGTGAGCCGCCAGATCCGGGCGGCGAAGACGGTGCGGCGAGACGGTGCGCAGACGGCTGCTTGCGCCCGGAGCGAACGCCATGTGCGAACCGCAGATACGCACCCGCGCCGCGAGCTCCCCGGCCGACAACTGATCGTCAGTGAGCACCACCCGCGCCAGGTGCCAAGTGAATACCTGCGGCACTACAACACCGCCCGGCCCGAGGTGCCCCGGCTAGGACGCCCCTGAATAACTCGCGAACCCTGATGGGCGTATTTTGCCGGCATCGTGTTCGATTCCCTGGAAGAATCGTGCCATGCAGGGGATGACGCGGCCGGACCGGGACTTGTGGGACGCGGGCGAGGTCACCGGGCACTTGGTGCCGCCGGGCAGCGTGTTTGCGTTCCTGGCCGAGCACCGCACCGAGCTGTTCCCCGACAGCTTCACCGCGGACCTGTTCCCGTCGCGGACCGGGCGCCCGTCGCTGCCGGCGGACCTGGTCGGGTCGGTGCTGGTGCTCAAGGAGCTGTATGACCTGTCGGACACCCAGACCGCGGACGCGCTGAAGTTCGACATCCGGTGGAAGGTGGCCTGCGGCCGGTCGCTGCTGCAGATGAGCTTCGACCCGTCGGCGCTGGTGTACTGGCGCAAGCGCATCGCGAAGTCCAAGCGCCCGGACCGGGTGTTCGACGCGATGGCGGAGGTGATCGCGGAGACGGGGATTCTGCGGGGCCGGCGGAAGCGGTGCGTGGACTCGACGGTTTTCGACGACGCGGTGGCCACGATGGACACCGTGTCCCAGCTGATGGCCGCGATGCGGAAAGTGGCGCGGGTGGTGCCCGGTGCCGCCGGGGTGATCGCCGGCGTGTGCCAGCTGGACTACTCCAGGCCGGGCAAGCCTGACATCGACTGGGACGACCCGGCTGCCAAGGAGCAGCTGGTATCGGATCTGGTGAATGACGCGCTGGCGGTGCTGGCGGAGCTCACCGGGGAGGGCGCGCCGGAGCGGGACGCCGCCGCGGCGGACGCGCTGGGCCTGCTGGCGCTGGTGGCGGGGCAGGACGTGGAGCCGGCCGGGGGACGGACGGGACGGACGGGCGGTGGCGGATCGCCCGGAAAGTCGCCCCGGACCGGGTGATCTCCGACGGTGGACCGCGAGGCCCGGCACACCCGCAAGTGCAAGTCCAAGCGCCGGGACGGGTTCCGGGGGCATGTGGCCGCCGAGCCGGAGTCCGGGCTGATCACCGACTGCGAGATGACGATGGCCGCCGGGCCGGGCAGCACGGACGCGGAGAACGGCGTCAAGATGGCCTGCCGCGACCGGTTTCATGGTGACAGTGCGAGCGCCGGTGACGGCGGGGATGACGCTGCCAGCGCCGGGCAGGGCGCGGATGCCGGCCCTGCGGCGGCGCAGCCGGGGCCGGGCACGGCCGCCGGGCCGGAGCCTGAAGCGCATCCGGAACCGGGACCTGAGCCTCAGCCGGAACCGGAGCGGGAGGGCACGGGTGAGCAGGGACGGGCGGATGACCTGGAGGTTTACGGCGATTCGGCCTACGGCAGCGGGGAGGCCCGCGCCGCCTACCGCGACGCCGGGCATGACACCGTCATCAAGCCCAAGCCGCTGCGGCCCGCCGTGCCCGGCGGGTTCACCCTCGACGACTTCACCATCAGCGAGGACGAGCGGAACGGTCACCTGCCCGGCCGGGATCACCCGGCCGATGAGCCCCGCCCGCACCGTCACCTTCGGCGCCGCGTGCGCGGGCTGCCCGCTGCGCGAGCGGTGCACCACCGCCAGGGATGGCCGGTCGATGACCATCCACCCGCACGAGGGCCTGCTGCGCGCCGCCCGCGCCCAGTCCCGGACGGCGGAGTTCAGGCAGGCCTACCCCACCCGGTCAATGATCGAGCGGGTCATCGCCTGGACCGCCACCCAGAACAGCCGCCGGGTCAGGCTCCGCTACATCGGCACCGCCAAGAACGACGCCTGGCTGCACACCCGGTGCGCCACGCTCAACCTGCGCACCCTGCTGCGGCACGGCCTGACCCGCAGCGGCGGGGCGTGGGTGCTGGCCTGACCAGCCAGCACACGCCGGCCCGCCCTGGCGGCAGTCCCTGCGCCCCTCCGCAGTCTCTGCTGCTGCGCCGCAGCCGCCCGGGCCACCGCGCGGCGGGCCAGTGGAGGGTTCCGGGCACCTGAGCCCGGCCAGCCGGCCAACAGGCCGTCCGCCCGATCCGGGTTGTTCAGTGGCGTCCTAGCTCGCACCCACTCAGACCAAGGCCCGCCACCCTAGATCAACCTCATCCAGCACGGGATCCGCCCAGAACAAGTCCCCGGCGGCTCACAAGCGAGTATCAGACCGCCGCATGACAACCCAGCCGTTATGAGAAGCCGCACGTCACCGCCCCCCACCGCCCCCCCTCGAATATTCGAGACCGCAGGGTGCGATCAGCCGCTTCTCCGTCGGCTGCTACTGCCCAGACGTCAGTCTGCCTTCTCGATCGCGACCCGGCTGCCTTCCGGCTTTACCTCGCCCACTGGCACACTGACCTCGAGGATTCCCTTCTCGTAACGGGCAGTGACGTCCGATACGGCCACCCTGGCCGGAAGCCTGACCGACCGAGTGACCGAACCATAATGGAATTCTGAGCGATACGGTTCCTTGTCTTCCTGGCGACGCTCGGCATGAATCGTCACGACCCTGCCGTTGACAGTGACCTCGATGTCTTTGTCCGGGTCCAGGCCGGGCAGCTCGGCCCGGATCACGTAGCGGTCATCCTGGACCACTTCCTCGACCCGGAACGTCTGGGCCGCCGTAAACGGCAGCGGGGCCGTCCATGGCGACTCTAGCCAGTCCGCCAGGTCCGGGAACATGGCCTGGAACACGGCAGGTGCCTGGGGGCGCCACAGCTTGGCCATGACATCATTCCTCTTCTCAGAGTTACCAGGTAGTCCTATCAGACGCCCGGACTCGCACGCGGCACAGGGGACTGAATACCCACATGCCCGGGACTTTAGGCCCCTGGGAACCTGTCGCGTGCCGAAACCTCGTC
Organism: uncultured Actinomycetes bacterium; assembly: GCA_963829725.1. Classification (GTDB taxonomy): domain Bacteria; phylum Actinomycetota; class Actinomycetes; order Streptosporangiales; family Streptosporangiaceae; genus RYN-230. The sequence goes on from CAWHJW010000019.1 coordinate 348,992, forward strand.
CACGTCATGCGGCCAGGCGGTTTTCGTAGCTCAGGCCTGTGGTGTGCTAGAACTCGTGCGGAGCATCCGACGTGCGCTTCTACCCTCGGCGCTCATGTGTTCGCCTCGTCTATCTGGTCATGGTCCGGCTGTCGGCTGGCTGGCGCTCCTCGCACCCAGCGACGCCTCGAAGGACGCGAAGATCTTGGTGCTGCGGCATGAGGTCGGGGTTCGCGGATCTCCGGGGCGACCGGCGGGCGACCCCGACTTGTTCGGATAGCGCGAGCGGCCGTGACCAGCCGACGGGTGACGTCCAAGATTGGGTGTAAATGAGAGGACGGACGTAGGTTTCCTTCGAGACACGGTGTCTCACCTTGGCAAAATTTCCGGTCAAAGCTCAAGGGGCCGGAAGATCTAGGGCCGCTTTTGGGCAAGTACTCCGTGGCCGGTGGGCTCGGGCAAGGGCGGAGAATGGGGATCATGAACGATCTGCCCCGACATGCTGTCACCCGCACGGCGAAACTGGCCGCGCTGCCGGTTGGGCTCGCTGGCCGGACTGTGCTGGGAACTGGCAAGCGCCTGGGCGGCCGGCCAGCTGAGCTGGTGGCTCAGGAAATTCAGCAGCGGACAGCAGCGCAGATCTTCAGGGTCCTTGGCGAGCTCAAGGGCGGCGCGATGAAGCTCGGGCAGGCGGTATCCATCTTCGAGGCCGCGCTGCCCCCGGAGATCGCCGAACCGTACCGGGCTACCCTGGCCAGGCTGCAGGAATCCGCGCCGCCGTTGCCTGCCCGGACTATCCACAGGGTGCTCGCGGGCGACATGGGCGAGGAGTGGCGGGCCAGCTTCGCCGAGTTCGACGACCAGCCGACGGCCGCAGCCTCGATCGGCCAGGTGCACCGCGGCATCTGGCGGGACGGGCGGCAGGTTGCCGTCAAGATCCAGTACCCGGGCGCGGGCAGGGCGCTGATCAGCGATTTTAACCAGCTGAGCCGCTTTGCCCGGCTTTTCAGCGTGCTCATGCCCGGCCTGGACGCCAAGCCGCTGCTTGCCGAGTTGCGGGATCGAGTGGCCGAGGAACTCGATTACCGGCTGGAAGCTACCTCCCAGGAAGCCTTCGCCGTCGCCTACGCGGGCGACCCGGACGTCTGGGTGCCGCAGGTGGTCGCGGTCACCGACCATGTGCTGGTCAGCGAATGGATGGACGGCATCCCGCTGGCCAGGATCATCGCCAGCGGCACAATCGCCGAGCGGGACCGGGCCGGCGTGCTGATCGCCCGTTTCCTGTTCTCGGGCCCGGCGCGGGCCTGCTGCATGCGGACCCGCACCCGGGCAATTTCCGCCTGCTCGCTGATGGTCGGCTTGGCGTGCTCGACTTCGGCGCTGTCGACCGGCTGCCGGACGGTTTGCCGCCTCTCATCGGCAAGCTGCTGCGGCTCATGCATGAAGACGCTGACCTCGATGAGGTCGAGGACGAGCTCCGGTCGCATGGCTTTCTCCGGGACGGCGTCAGCATTGACCTGGCGGAGCTGCGCGCTTTCCTGGCACCGCTCGCCGAGCCGTCCAGGGCGGAAACGTTCCGCTTCAGCCGCGAATGGCTGCGTGGTGAGGCGATGCGGGTAGGACGCATGCGCTCATCCAGCGTCCTGCGTCGGGTCAACCTGCCGCCCTCCTACGTACTGATCCACCGGGTATCGACAGCGGGGATAGGCGTGCTCTGCCAGCTGGAATGCGAGGGCCCGTTCCGCGAGGAAATGCTCAGATGGATGCCCGGATATGCGGACCCGCCCACGGCCGCGCCCCAGCCCCAGCCTCAGCCCCAGCCCGCTTCTGCCCAGCTGGCCGCGGAAACTGAACTCGCGCAGCCGGTCTCGCCGGCGTGGCCGGCAAGCCCCGCGCAGCCAGCAGAACCGGCGCCGCGGGCAGAATCGGCACAGCGGGCACGGTCTGCCAGACCAGAACAGATAACGTGGCCGCAAGTAAACTGGGAGGACATCATGGCCAAGCTGCCGCGCCCGCAGACACCTGCGGTATTCCGCGCCAAGTTCCCGGACCTGGCGGACTGGCTGGAGTCGCCGTGGACGGGGCCGCCACCGTTCCTGGTGGCCCAGGCGTTCCGGGTCGAGGAAGCGGTCCAGGATGACCTCTACGTGATCCGGGCCGAACTGCCCGGCCTGGACCCGGACAAAGACATCGAGGTCACCGTCGAGGGCAGGACCCTGACGATCCGCGCGGAGCGCCGCCAGGAAGACAGCGGGCCCTATCGCTCGGAGTTCCGCTACGGCTCGCTCACCCGCTCGGTCAGGCTCCCCGCCGAGGTAGACGCCAACAACATCACCGCCCGCTACGAAAGGGGGGTCCTGGAGGTCAGTCTCCCGATGCGCAGGGCAACGCCCGTGGGCACCCGGGTCCCGATCGAGACGGTGACGGCCGGGCAGGAACCGCTGGGACGGCAGGAATCGGCCGGACACGCCCCGGCCACTCCAGACGAGGGGCCGTCGTGATCCTCGGCGGCGCCCAGCCGGCGCCAGCATGCCGCCCGGCCAGGCTGGATGAATAATCGGAACCCGCAGAGTGCTGCTGCAGGATCAGCCGATGGCCGCACGCCAGAACAGCTCGATCGCGCCCGAGCCGAGTCCCCGGATCAGGTATTCGGACAGTTCTGATATCTGTTGCCGGCAGAGGGCTCCCGGGAGGGAGCACCAGATGCGATTCAGGTGGCCGACTGTTTGCACTCGCGGCAGAACCTGTGCGACGCGGTCGAGAAGACAGTCATCGCCTGCCGCGCTGAGCTGCGGGAATCTGCCCCGGAACCCGTAGGACCAGAGCCCGCGGAAGCAGGCAGCGGCTGTGCCGGGACGGCCGGGCCAGCCGTTCGCCGACCCTGATCCGGGCCGCCTGGCGGTGTGGGCCCGGGAACGTCACGCCGCAGTCCACGACCTGCTCGCCCAGGGCAGGACTCACACCCAGATCTGCACGATGCTGGGCCTGTCGCCCAAGACCGTCCGCAAGTTCATCCGCGCCGACACCCCCCCGGGCAGGTTCACCGCCGGGTCCAGGCCACCCTCCAGCGGCATCGACCGTTCGGCCCTTACCTGCACGAACGGTGGAACCAGGGCTGCACCGACGCCGTCCCGCTGCACGCCGGGATCCAGGCCCCGGCCTACCGCGGCAGCAGCCGGCCAGTACGCCGCTACCTGCACCCGCTGTGCGCTGTGCTCACCGCGCCCATACTCCCGCCACCTCCGCCGACGGTGCGGGAGGTGACCCGGTGGATCACCAGCCACCCAGGCCACCTCACCGAGGAGGAGACGGTCAACCTCGGCCAGGTCAAAACCCGTAGCCCGCACCTGATGACCACCGCCGGCCACGTCACCACGTTTGCTGAGATGCCGTCGAAGGCAACGTCTGCCGGGTTAAAGCGCTCAACGCCAGATGTTCGGCCGTGCCAACCTCGACCTTCTGCCGGAACGGATCGTGCGCAGCGGACAGCACGACGCAGAGGGAGTCACCGCTTCGCGATCTTTGTGCCAGAGCCCAAGCTGGTGGCCACCAGCCGGAGAAGACCAGACCGCCAATCCGGATTTCCGGATGGCCGTTGACTCTGGCGAACATCCCCAGCTGGTGCGTTAAGGGCATGGCCTCCCTCAGCGCCGCGGTATGCCGGCGTGCCTAGGCTAGTGCGACGAGTTCAAGGCAGCCAGCTGAGCACGGGCCTTACCCGAGCGCACGGGAGTGCCATCGAGGCGGTGCCTCTCGCGGCCGTCCCCAGCGTGCCTGTGCTGCCGCGCTGGCGTGTTTGCGCCGGTGCCGTTGGCGGCGATCAGCTCGCGGTATTCGGCCTTAAGCCGCCTGGCCTCGGCGGACAGCGGTGAGCTGGCGAGCTGCCGCAGTTCCCAGCCGGCCAGATTCGCGGTGACGGCTGAAGCAGCGGCGCCGGCCAGCACAGGAGCTGCAGCGGTTACGGCGGCTATCCGGACGGTATAGGTGGCGGCACGCGTGAGGGTGCTCATGATTTTCTCTCCCGCAGGGTCTGGACGGTAGCTGAACGTCTGCCACAGTGCCCGGTATGTGACCGTCCGTCAAGGTGAGCATGGTCTCCCCCAGAGGAGAGCTACCCGGCGGTCGTGCTCATACGGGCACACTGCAGAGCCTGGCGGAGGGCTGAGAGACGGGAGAGACGTCTGTGTCCGCGGGTGCCGTCGCTCCGGCGGGCCCTGGGCGATGACCGGGCAACTGCCCGCGCCGGTACTCTTGCGCCCGATTCGCGGAATGCCGTTGACTAAAGCACTGAAGGGCGCGCGGGTCAGGCTGGCCCGGACCCTGCCTGTTCGCCGCTTGCCATCTCAGTGCCTTCGGGGAGCTTAGCGAGCGAGTGAATCGACGTCCGGGCGAACAGCACCATCGTCGGCGCATCCGCCATAGTAGGTCCGCCCCTGACGCGGCCGCCGCCTGCCAGAGCCGGTAGCTGTAGAATCCGCGGCCGGCGATGATGAGCATGCCTGGTTCGAAATCGCCAATGAGCTCGTCAGCCAGGGCACGCTCATTGACCTACCACGCTGCCAGCCGCGCAGCGATGATTGCGCGTGTTCCGCATTCCCCCAGGCCTACCAGGCGCACTTGCGGGAATGGCGCAGGATTCTTCTCTCCGCCGGACCGGCCGAAGGCCGCAGCATTCTCCAGTGTATCGGGAACATCCAGCACGAACCCGTCGATGACCATCAGCCTGCGGGTCTTCTGCTCGGCCGGCCCGTCGGCCGTGCAGCGTCTGGCATGGGCTGGCTCGGCAGTACCGGCTCGGGTGGAGCAGGCCCGGGAACCGGGAACTGGTGACCTCTAGCCGATCACGAAGGCCATGCTCGCCCGGAAAGGGAAGGGTGGCCGATCTCTGCGTTACCGCCATTGCCCAGCTGATCTTGCCCGTCAGAATGCCCCTCACGAACGACTTCCCACCCGGTTCGGCGCTCGAATTACGCGTTGCACCTGGGCGGAGCTAAGCGGGCTCGAACCACTGACCTCTTGCATGCCAGCTGTCGGCAGCACGTCCACTCGCGTGCATCTGTGCAGGTTACCGTCCCTGCCAGGGCCCGCCAGTCCCCCGGGATCCGTACACCTTGCGGTACTTCCCTGCTGTACTCACCCACCGGTCGAAAGCGGCCGAGGCATCGCGGGTGACATGCCTTCCATCTGCCCAGGCGCGCCCTCCTCAAGAAGTCCTGCTGGTGCACTGCGCCACTAGTCTTCGAAGCCCCGACAGGCTCTGCCACCCGTTAAGCGCAGCGCGCCTCGCTCACTGGTCTTACTGTCATGGCGAATAGGGGCCCGGCATTCGTCGGCGCCACTGAGAGCCGCCAGGGTTGAGCTGCCCGCGGAATGCCCGTGCCAGTCAAGGCCTGCTAGACCGCGAACCTGGATGGCCTGAGGCGGAGCGTTGTCAGGAAGTACCCGGCTCAGCCGATCGGTCTTGCCGTGTGTGTCGATACCTCGCCACCCCGGCCCTGATGCACAGTCCTATGACAACGATAACGAGCACACCGAGCACTGCCCTCGTGCCGGCTTTTCCGAGGCGTTTCGCGATCTCTTCGCCAAGAAAGTAGGAAAGCCCGACATAGATTCCTATCCAGGCGATGCCAGCGGTGAACGCTCCGAGCATAAATATGTAGAACCGAACCCGGAAAATCCCAGATACGAACGCCGGCATCGTCACGGATGCCACGAAGGTGTGACGGCCGAAGGCATGGTCTCCTTTGGCCAGCAGTTTCAGGCGCGATTTTTCAAGTCGTCCGGGATGGTCGAGTAGCCAGCGTCCCTTGCGGATACCAATCTTATATCCAATTAGCGAACCGAGCATCCAGGCGACCATAGCGGTGGCCAGCACGATCCATATTTTGAGCCGCCCCTCGCCCGCTAACGTGCCTGCTGCGATCAGTGACGCATCCCCCGGGCCCGGCAGGCCCGCTCCCATAATTGCGACGAGCACGAACAGGATGAGGTATTCAGGCTGATTCATGACCATCGAGCCTAGGTGACGATGTAGTAGATGCTGGTCGCGACCAGCCAGAAGCCGAGGACCAGGGAGACGATGATGATGACCTGGTCGGTATGGGCAGCGATCCAGAGGCGCGATCGGGCGAGGAAGTCCTGTGCTGGCTGGGGGCGGAAGCCGGCGTAGATCTCCATCGCGAGGATCGAGGATGTGGCGATGACGCAGAACAGCGCAAGCGTCAGGTAACTCTGCCAGGACGAGAGTTTCGCCTCGACGATGACCGTGACACCCGCGGCGACCAGTCCCCAGGGCTGGGTGAGCGGGCCGAGCCCGATGGCGTACCACGGCGTCATGTTGTCTATGTGCGTCTGCCACCTGGGAGGTTTTTTCGGCGGTTTCGGCTGGCCCAGCTTCCGGTAGTAACGGATCGCGATCACCAGCAGCCCAGCGCCGATGGCGAGCTTGGCTGCCAGTGCGGCCAGCGAGGGAGCTGTGTTGGGCTTCGGGGGGTTGTTGCCCGTCACGAGGACCGTGAACGCGATCACGATCACGAGCGACACGAGCCAGCCGAAGATGAACGCGGCTCCCTTCCGCGCGCCGCCCTCCGACGCGAGGATAAGGATGAACGCGGTGAGCGGTATCGGTTCAAGCGTGATCGCCAGGCCGATGAGAACGAGGTTGAGGACGATCATGTGCGCCCCGATCTGCTAGCCGGTCCGACATCCTGGAGCCCCGCCTGAGGGCTCGCACAACAATTACTTCGGATCATCCGGGTGTGTCGCAGGGTCGGCTGGCGTCGCCCGTATTGTGTAGTTCCAGTCCCCGTGGAATTGGTGACGGTGCAGGTGACGGGCCTCGAACGCCTTCATCTCCTTGTCCGGGATCCTGATGCCCCGGGGGTATATGCCGGTGTCCAGGACCGCACGGACCTTCAGCCCGGTCCTGGTGGTGACAGCACTAATCGTCTCGATGATGACCTCGCGGGACTCCAGCGGGCGGCCCCGCCAGTTCATCGAGATGTGACTGAACAGCCGGTGCTCGATCCGGTTCCATTTCGAAGTTCCCGGCGGCAGGTGAAGCACGCTGATCTCCAGGCCGGCCTCGGCGGCGAGCCTGGCCAGCTCGGTCTTCCAGAGCCGGAGGCGGCTGCCATTGGACCCGCCGGAATCGGCGGTGATCAGCAGTCTTCGCGCGTGCGGATAGCAGGGCTTGCCGACCGTGCTCCACCAGCGGCGGATCGACTCCACCGCGAACTGGCCGGTGTCAGCGCCGGTCCCCACGTTCACCCACCCGGTGCTGGCGGTCACGTCATACACCCCGTACGGCACCGCCTTGCCCAGATCCTTATCAGCGAAGTCGTGCACGTTCACCTGGCGCGGGTCACCCGCCGGCTCCCATTCCGCCCCGCCATTGGCGAAGTTGCCGGCCAGCTCCTTCTTTTTCGTATCCACCGAGATGACCGGGTCGCCGGCTGCCTGGAACGCCACGACCTGCGCGCTGATGTACCGGAACTGGGCATCCCGGTCCGGGTGCTGCTTCCCCTCGACGGTCTTGGCATTGCCCTGCAGGCTGTACGCCGGCCTGCTTCACAGCCGGGCCACCGTCACTGCGGTCACCGCATGCCCGCGCGTGGCCAGCTCACCCGCCAGATGCGACGTGGACTTGGTCGTCCACCGCAGCGGCGACTCCGGGTCTCCCCGCGACTCAGGATCCACCAGCGCACCCAGCGCCGGCACCAGCCCCGGATCGGCCTCTTCCACCGCCAGCAGGCCGGCGCCCTTCCGGCGCACCCGCCCATCCGGCTCGATCCCGGACTCCAGCTCACGGACGCCCCGCGACACCGTATCCGCGCTCGCCCCAGCCACCCTGGCCACCACCTTTGCCCCGCCCCGGCCGATCGCCCGTGCCCCGGCCCCCAGCAGCAGCCGCCACTGCCGCTCATCCAGATGCGGCCTGATCTCCGCCAGCCTGCCCGCCAGCCGGTCCTGCTCCTGCGCCAAGATCGCCATACCACAACGCTACGGGTTCATCTCAGACAAACATGACTAATTCATTTGCGAGCCCTAAGCGCGGGCAAGAGCCGGTGAGGGCAGCAGACGTGTGTCGGTTCTGAGCCGCGAAACGGTCTGCCTAGTCCAAGCTCCAGTCGCATGACGTCAGCGCTTCGTCCATTGCGGTGCTACGACCAGCCACGCCCGGTCCCAGTCATCGAGGCGGCGCCGGCTGACCAGGCCCCGCCCGGCGGAGCCGAGGAGCATGAACATGGCTATCAGATCCGACGTCACGAGTGCCTCGTCCACGCTACTTGTTCTCCGAGCGGCGCGCGCCACAACGGCGGCCGGGTCAGCGGGCCCGAAAACGCCTCTTGCCTGGCCGGGCCACGCTGGATAAGGGCCGGCACATGATGCCATGTTGCTGCTTCCGTGCGCTGCTGCCGCACGCCTGCACCGTAGACCCAGTGACCTGCCATGACGGTAAGCACTGGCGCGGCGATCACGAAGACCACGGTCAGGGCGCCGACCAGGCCAGCCTCGACCCGGTCAATGCGCCGCCGCAACGGATTGTGATCCCACCCGAACATCCTGGACCGGCGCATCCGCTGAATCGTCGGGTTCCTGGGTGCCGGCTCAGGCTTCAGGACCCGATCATGGGATGGACGGTGCCATGGTAGCGGCCTCATGCCGGCCCCCACCGGAATTCCCCACTCTGGTCCGGATCATCGTTCGGCAAGGGGGTGGGTGGCAGCCGTACCGCATAGTCTTCGCGTTCCGGAAAGCAGGTGCCCTGGCCGTACCGATCGGCCACAGAGAGTGCTATCGCGCCGACTGCGTCAAGTGCATAGTGCATCGGCCCCTCCCCCACCTAGCGGTCACCGGTCTGATGATCGCTGGTCATCGGAGATCACATGTTGGGACAGCCGGCCGGGGCACATGCCTGGGCCGTTTTGAGGGGCGGCTCACCCTCAAAGACCACGAAACATCAGTCGGCCTTGTTGCACGTCACACCGTTGGCATGAAATCCGAACTCTCGACAGCTCAGACCCCTGGGCAGGTCCCTAACTGGGTCGCTGTAGTTGTTCGCGACCGTTAGGGGTGAAGGGCCGGCCGTCTCCGGTCAGGTAGCCGCTTCAAGGCGGCGCAGCAGATAGGACCGCCGCGGCGGCGGATCGAACGCCGGCCCGCCTCGTCAACAGGCGGGGAACCTCTGGGACAGATACGCCGAGCCGTCAGTGGCCGTCCGGTTCCTCCAGCGCGGCCGCGATGTCGTACTCGAGCGCAGTCGCCACGTCGGCAGCGGCGGAGACGATCCGTCCGAGCCCGGCCACCGGGGCGATCGCCAGGAGCACATCAGCGATCTCGTCCTTGGTCGCGCCCGCTGCCATTGCCCGTGCGGCGCTCCACTCCAGGCACACCGCCGACGACCCCATGGCCACCGACGCTCCTAGCCGGAGCAACGCGGCGGTCTTGGGATCCAGGGCCGAGGCCTCCGCCAGGCCCAGCCCGAGTCGGGCCTGATCTTCGACGAAGCCTTCGTCGATCATCGCCAGCCTGCGCAGGGTCTCCTCGAATCTAACTGTCTGTCTCATACACGTCCGCTCGCCGCCGAGCCACCATTCCACCGCGCGTCGCCGGGTTACGCATACCCCCGATGGGGTGAAGTCACCGATCCATGAGTCCGAGCTCACGGGACCTGGTCACCGCCTGGCTCCGCGAAGAGACCCCCAGCTTCCGATACACCGACATCGCCTCTGACTTGACAGTGTGAGGAGACAGGAACAACTCGGCGGCGATCTCCCGGAACGACAGGTGGGTGGAAAGCATCGGCAGCAGGCGCAGTTCGGCGGCGGTGAGCGCCGACGCTCCGGGGGTGCTTGGACCTCGCTCTTTGGAGAGTCTGGTTCGTAGCTCTTGCGCCTGGCCAACCAGGTTTCCCAGGCCGGGCCTGCGCCGGAGCAGCTCATCGACCTCCCGCATCAGCGTCCTGGCGCCGGCCAGGTCGGCCAGCGCGAGGTGCACGTAGATGAGTTCGGTTCGGGCCTGAACGGCGAAGTAGGGGAGGGCGTAGCTCAGCAAATGCCGCAGCCGCTGAGCACTGACGACCTGCTGGCGCGCCGCCGGCACATCTCCCCGGCGCAGAGCTGTGCGGGCTCGCACCGCACTGACAAGGGGCGTGGCGTAGCTTTCCTCGATCCCGGCCCCGCGCAAAACGGCGCCTGCCTGGCCGGCCAGGACCTCGGCCCGGTCCCAGTCGCTGCGGGCCATCGCCACCATCGACCGCTCGCACAGCGCGAGCGCGCAATCCTCGGTCGCACCAACTTCCTCCCCCACGCTGACCCCATCCGCCAGGGACGCGTCGCCACCCTCGAGGTCACCGCAAAGGACGCGCGCGATCCCCTGCAGGATCGCGGGTGCCGGCGTCACGAAGCTCTGCCCCGCGAACCTCCGCACCGCCTCGTCCGCGTCGGCGCGCATCTGGACGGCCCCGCCCCTGCACAGGAAGGCCCGCAGCAGGGCGGCCCACGCCTCGATGGAGGGGTCTTCGGGCCGAGCCGGATCCCCGTATTGCCAGCGGTCGACCACCTCAGCCCACCGCCCGGCCTCGACCGGCCGTCCCGTCAGCGCGGACAAGAGCGAGGCCAGCACCGCGATCATCGGGTGTCCCCCGATTCCGCCCCGGTCCTCCAGCCACTGGAACCACCGCTGGAGGGTCGTGACCCGGCCCTGCCGGTGGGCCAGGCACTGCGAGTTTCTCCATCAGGCCAGCGGCCGCGACGACGTCCCCAGCTGCGATGGAGTACTCCAGCGCCTCCTCCGGCAAGCCGTTCCGCAAGCACCACCCGGCGGCGCGGCGGCGCAGGACGGGAATCAGACCAGGCTCCAGGCGTTCCAGCTCGGCCAGGAGCATGTCGCGGAACAGGTGGTGGTAGCGGTACCCCTGCCCTCGCTGGTCCAGTGGTACCAGCAGCAAGTTCGACCGGGCCAGATCTGCCAGGGTCACGGCCGATCCGCTGACCTCGAGCACCGCGTCGCACAGCGGCCCTGACATCCGTGCCAGCACCGCGGTCCGGGTCAGGAACATCCGTTGCCCGTGAGAGATCCGCGACAGGAACTCCGACTCCATGTACTCGCTCACCAGCCGGTCATCCCCGCCGAAGGAGACCACCGCGCTGTCCAGGGGGCCACCCTCCCGCAGGTAGAGAGCGGCCAGGTACAGCCCGGCCGGCCATCCCTCGGTCCGCTGGTGCAGCCTGGCCACCTCGCCCTCACCGAGCGCCACGTCAGCGTTACGCAAAAGCCATGACGCCTCGTCAGAGGTCAGCGACAGATCCCCGGGGCCGATCTCCAGGATTCTCCCCTCGGCCCGCAGCCGCGCGATGCGCAGCGGCGGCTCGGCTCGGCCGGACAGCGCCAGCCGCGAGCCGCCCGGTACATGATCGGCCAGCACGGACAGCGCGGCCCGGCATTCGGCGTTGTGCAGCACGTGCACGTCGTCCAGGACCAGCACTACCGGCGAGGTCATCGACGAGAACGCCGCTCCCAGCCGCGGGACAACCGAGCCAGGCACCGAACTGCCCGGGGAGGCCAGCGCGTCGAACACGCGCTCATCGAGCGGCTCGACCGCATCGAGCGCCTCCGCGACGTAGGTGAGCAGGACCTTCGGGTCGTTGTCTGCTTCGTCGACCGACACCCACGCGAAAGACTGGCCGTTCCGCTCGGCCCACTGCGACAGCAGCGTCGTCTTCCCATAACCCGGCGGCGCCACCACCGACACAATCGGACGGGGTTCGCCCCGCGCCAGCCGCTCGATCAGCGGCAAACGGCGGACAGTCCCGGGCCGCAACAGCGGACGCAGCAGCTTCGCCGCGACAAGGTCAGATACCGGGCTGCCCGCGCGGTGCGATAGGTCGCGCCGCTGTACATCGCTAGCGCTCATGGCCCCGGCATCTCCCGGCTGAGCCGGCAGCCGGGATTGCGCAGGTTCCACCGGGCCGGAACGGATGGTTGCTGGCATGGCACTTCGTGGCCGCCCATAGGGCGGGCACGAGGACCGTCACGGCCGGGATGACGGTGAAGCCGCCCGTAGATCCGGACATGCTGCGCTCCCGTCCGAGGCTCGGTGAGTCCGGATCCGTCAAGCGCTAGCGCAGCCCGAGATGTTTCTCATACGCGGCGAGGCCCTCGTTCATCGTCCGGGGCCCGCGGAGCAGCTGAAGCCGGTGCGGGACTTCGGAGTAATCCAGGTAGGGATGGTCGCCGCAGTCGGGGCAGATGAACTCGAAGCGTTCGGTGTAGCCGCCTTCCACCCGGCCCTCCACGATACGGAGCGGCTGCCGCCGGAGGCTCGCGGTGGTGCCATGGCCGGGCTCGCCCGAAGCGGGAGCACCCGCAACGGCAGCAGCATCAATGCCGGATTGCGGCGCTCGGGCACGGCGAGGACCGTGCCGGACAGGCGAACCGTTGGAATGGCCAGCCGGTTCGCGGCCATTCGCGACAGTCAGATCTACGCGGCTCACTCGTTGCCCCCAGGCCCGTAGCAGCATCGTCATCGCGCGCAGGGTCCAGGCAGCACGACAACACCCATCCTGCGGCAGCCACCCTGGATAGGCAAGGCGACACCGGTGATATGCAGTGCTGCAAACGATGGCAGGTAAAGCCGTCTAGCTCCTCCCAGCGGCCGTCGCTGCAAGCCGCCCGGTGGATGCGCCCGGCACGCACCCCGTCGGCTAGGACCGCCCCCAGGCCCCTGGCCGGCGGGGTGCCTCGGCGAACCCGGCCAGCGTGCCATCTGGGATCGGTGACCAGTCAATACTTGTCGGCAACCGCAGCCGGATAAAGAAGTCACCCGCCGCGAGTGGCGGCCGGCCAACTGAGCCGTAGCACTCTTGGGATCGCAACGCCCGTTCCAGACCGACTGGAGGCCGGGGTGACACCGTCCTATTACGAGATCCGGGTCACGGGAATGATCCCGCCCGAGGCCCTGCTCGACCTCGAGGGCCTGAGCGCCTGCCTGAGACCGCTCGAGACTGTCGTACACGGCCCGCTGACTGACCAGGCAGCGTTGCACGGCTTTCTCGCCCGGCTTGAAGTGCTCGGCGTGGAGGTCCTGGAAATACACCGCCTGCATGCCCAGTCCGCGCCCGGCGACTCCGGACCGGCCAACCCTCAGGCCTGACGCGCTCCATAACCGGACGAGCGCGGGAGCGCCCGAGCCGGTATCAGCGATAGCCGCGGCGCAGGATCGCGCGCCTGCTGCCGCTAGGCTAGCTGCCCTTCCACCGCCTGGCCGTCCCGCGCGATGGCCCCCCGACGCTGGGATAAGCGTCCAGGATGGCGCCGAAAGCCGTTACCTTGAACCGCTTCCGGATGAGCGCGGATGAACCGCTGCCCGCAGCGTGATTCTTCGGTCAGCCGCCACCCGGCACACGCGGGCCAGGAGTTGACTCCCGCGAGTTAAACCAGCCGCCAGGCCATCGGGAACGCTCTCCGCGCCGAGCACCCAGGCCGGCGATGGTGTCCTTGCGGAGCGTATCTGGCCTGATCCGGAACCGGGAGCTTCATGCCTGAGTTCTCCCGGTGGTACGCCGGCCCAGGCTGGTTCGCCCCTCGGTTCATGCCATCCGGCTTATCAGGTGCTCGCCGACGCGGATCGCGTTGGCCATGGCGGTGAGCGCCGGGTTCACCGCCCCGATGCTGGGGAAGAAGCTCGTGTCCACGACGTACAGGTTGTCGACCTCGTGCGCCTTGCAGTTGACATCGAGCACGGAACTCGCCGGGTCGGTGCCGAACCGGGCGGTACCCGACTGGTGCGCGTTGCCGGCCACGGGGACGTCCATGCTCGCGTAGAAGTTCTTGGCCAGGACGTGGTGCTCGGCGATCCCGATGTGGTTGAGGATCTTCCTCAGCTCGCGGTACAGCCCGGCTGTCTCGGCCTCGTTCGTCTGCTTGTAGGCGAGGTGCACGTGCCCGTCCCGGTCGACGGTGACCCGGTTGCCCGGCTTGGGCACGTCCTCGGTGCTCAGCCAGAAGTCGACCGCGTGCTTGGCGACGTCCTCCAGGCTCCACTTCGGTGCCAGCTTGGTGAGCTTGGGCTTCTCGCCCTTCATCGCCTCCGCGTTGGACTTCCCGATCATCTGGATGTTGCCCAGCGGCCACTCCTGGCCGTTGCCCGCGGAGTAGAAGTCGTTGATGCCGAGCGTCTTCTGGAACACGGTGTCGTTGCGCTCCTTGCTGATCGCCACGACGCTCTTGCTGTTGTGGAACATATAGTTGCGGCCTACCTGGTCAGAGCCGTTGGCCAGGCCGGCCGGGTGCTGGTCGGAGGCCGACCGGAGCAGGATCCTGGCGCTGTTGGCGGCGCCGGCCGAGATCACCACGATGTCGGCCTCGTAGAACTCCTGGCTGCCATCGCGGTTGACCTGCACGCGGCTGACGCTCCGGCCGGACGGGTCGGTTTCGAGCCGTTCCACTTCCGCGTTGACCAGGAGGGTCACGTTCGGCTGGTCCAGCAGCGGGCGCACGGCGATGGTGTCGGCGTCTGCCTTAGCGTGCACCAGGCACGGGTAGCCGTCACACCAAGCGCAGCGAACGCACGCGCTGAGCGGCCGGTCGGCCTCGTTCAGCAGGATGCCGCACGGCGCGTGAAACGGATGGTAGCCGCCCGCCGCCAGCGCGTCGGAAATCTCCTGGATCCTCGGCTCGTGCGATACGGGCGGCCACGGGTACTGCTTCGAGCAGTGGCCTTCGGTGGGATCTTCGCCGTGGATTCCGTGGACCTGGTACAGCCACTCGGCTTTTGTGTACCACGGCTCGAAATCGTCGTAGCTCAGGGGCCAGGCCGGCGACAGGCCGTCGGAATGGTTGATCTCACTGAAGTCCACGGGGCGCAGCCGGTACAAGGCCGCGCCGTACAGCTTGGTGGCACCGCCGACGAAGTAGTGCACCTGCGGCTGGAAGGGCTTGCCGTCCGCGTCGTACCAGGTATCCGGCGAGATGTACTTCCCGTCAACGAATACCGAGCCCGGATTCCAGTTGTCCGTCTCACGCGGCAGGAAGTTGCCGCGCTCGAGCAGGAGTATCCGCTTGCCCGAGGGAGCCAGTGTGTGCGCCAGCGTGCCGCCTCCGGCCCCGCTCCCCACGATGATCACGTCATAGTGCTCGCTCATCAGTTCACCATCGTGGCGCGCCGTGTGAGGCGCATCACACCCCACGGGTGAGCGCGGTGCCTGTTCATGGGCGGCTCAGCCTGCCATACGGTGACGGGATTTTGAACTGTGGGTGAAGTTCCGGGGAACGCAGCATGGACACTCCCTCAAGTGGCTCGAATTGGCCGGGCGGAGAGTGCGCGAACCGTTGATCCCTCCACGGATAGAGGCATGACTGCCGCCTAGGGTATTCACCCCTGGGGGGTGATGCCCGGGAACTCTGCCCCGTCCAGAGTAATACTCCAGGCCTACCAGGGCGGCCGTGGTCCCGAGTTCAGGACGCGCCTGGTCCGTGACCTCTCGCGGCCGCTTCGGTGTGCCCAGGGTCCTCCGCTCCGAAAGCATTCCTGACCGGGGGAGTAGATGGCGAACGTCGATCTTGCGCGGTGGCAGTTCGCGTTTGTGACGATCAATCATTTCTTCTTCGTCCCGGTCACGATTGGGCTGGCGTTCCTGACCGCGTTGCTGCAGACCGCCTGGTACCGGAGCAAGCGTGATGATTATCTGCGGCTGACCAGGTTCTTTGGCACGCTGCTGGTCATCAACGTCGCGATCGGCGTGGTGACCGGCCTGGTGCAGGAGTTCCAGTTCGGGATGAACTGGTCGGCGTATTCGCGGCTGGTCGGCAACATCTTCGGCGCGCCGCTGGCGATGGAGGGGCTGGCGGCGTTCTTCCTGGAGTCGACGTTCCTCGGGCTCTGGCTGTTCGGCTGGGACAAGCTGTCGCGGCGGGTCCACCTCCTGACGATCTGGGCGGTCTCGCTGGGCACCGTGCTGTCGGCAGCGTTCATCATGGCGGCCAACTCGTGGATGCAGCATCCCGTCGGATACACGATGGTCAATGGCAAGCCGCAACTGAACGACATCTGGGCGGTATTCACCAACCAGGTTTTCGTGTGGGGATATTCGAAGGTGCTGCTGGCTTCGCTGGTCACCGGCGCGGCGGTCATGCTGGCGGTCTCTGCGTGGCAGACCATCGCGAAGGCTTCGCCTTCGCCGCGACCACGGTCACCATAGCGGCCTGCATCGTGTCGATCTTCACCGGCCTGTACCCCAACGTGATGGTCTCCAGCACCAACGCGAAATACAACCTGACCGTGCACAACACGGCGTCCGGCGCGTACTCGCTCAAGGTGATGACCGTCGTCGCGATCGTCTTGCTCCCGGTCGTGCTCGCCTACCAGACCTGGACCTACTACGTGTTCCGGCGGCGCGTCAGCAAGCAGGGATTCCAGCCCTCAGCTCAACCGGGCACGCCGCCGCTGGTTCCGCCCGCGGCTACCCCCGATGGCCATGCCCCGCCGGCCGGATAGGGGAACCGGCCCCAGGTCACCCATGGCGGGTGGGGCGGCGTGCTACGGCGGCGTTGGTAAATGGACGGCGGGACGATCAGGCAGGGAGCGGGCATGACGGCTAACCAAGTAGACGCACTCGTGATCTTCGGAGCCACGGGTGACCTGGCCAAGATCGAGACTTTCCCGGCGCTGGTGGGGCTGGTCCAGCGCGGGGTGCTCGACGTGCCGGTCATCGGGGTGGCCAAGAGCGGGTGGGGGCTGGCTCAGTTCCGGGACTACGCGGCCGCCTCGCTGCGGCTCAACCACATGGATCCGGACAGCGCCGACGCGCGGAAGATGCTCGGGCTGCTGCGGTACGTCGACGGGGATCTCGGCGACGATGCCACGTACAAGGCGATGTCGGACGAGATTGGCGCTGGCACCAAGGTCTTGTTCTACCTGGAGGTGCCGCCCCCGCTGTTCGGCCGCATCGCGAAGGGGATTGCCACGGCCGGCCGGGCCAAGGACGCACGGGTGATGGTGGAGAAGCCGTTCGGCAGCGACCTGGCCAGCTCGCGGCAGCTCAACGACACCATGCACGAGTACTTCGGCGAGGAGGCGATCTTCCGGGTCGATGACTGGCTGGCCTTTGATCCCGTGGAGAACGTGCTCTTCGTCCGGTTCGCCAACTCGGTGATCGAGCCACTGCTCAACCGGACCTACGTGGAGAGTATCCAGATCACGATGGCCGAGGCGTTCGACGTCGCCGACCGGGGCCGGTTCTACGACCGGACGGGTGCTATCCGGGACGTGGTCCAGAACCACATGCTGCAGGTGCTGGCCACCGTGCTGGCCGAACCGCCGGACCGGCCGGGCCTGGCCGACTGGCGGGACGCCAAGTCCCGGGTGATTTCCGCGCTGCGGCCGCTGACCCCGGGGGACACGGTGAAGGGCCAGTACGAGGGATATCTTGACGTCGATGGCGTCAACCCGAAGTCGACGACCGAAACCTACGTCGCGGTCCGGCTCGCGGCCGATAGCTGGCGGTGGCAGGACGTGCCGATCCTGATCCGGGCGGCCAAATGCATGCCGGTCACCGCCACCGAGGTCGAGATCCGCTTCAAGCGGCCTCCTCATGACGTCTTCGGCATCGATCCGTTTGCCGTCCGCGACTCGCTGCGGTTCCGGGTCTGGCCGGAGACCGCGGTGGGCCTCACGCTGGCGGGCAAGAAGCCGGGCGGCGGGATGGAGCCGCTGCTGGAGGACCTGAGTTTCGCGGGGCAGCCAGGCTCGGACATGCGTCCCTACGACCGGCTCATCGGCGCGGCCCTGGACGGGGACCGCTGGCTGTTCGCCCGCCAGGACACCGTCGAGGCCGCCTGGGAGGTCGTTGACCCGGTGCTGGGCGACGTCACGCCCGTGCACCGCTACGCCCGGGGCAGCTGGGGGCCGGAGGAAGCCGACCGCCTGCTGCCCAGCAGGGACACCTGGCATGATCCGGCAGGATGAGGGATGGACCGGAGCATCCGATGACAGATCAATCCGGGCAACGCCGCGTGGTGATCGTCGGCGGCGGCTTCGCGGGCCTTTTCGCGGTCCGCAGACTGAGGCACGCCGACGCCTCGGTAACCATGATCGACCGGGCTCAGCATCACGTGTTCCAGCCATTGCTGTACCAGTGCGCTACCGGCATCATGTCCGAGGGGAAGATCGCCGCCCCGCTGCGTGACCTGCTCAGGAAACACAAGAATGTCGATTGCGTCATGGCTGAGGTCGTCGATTTTGATGTCGTCGGCCGGCGCGTCCTGGCCCGGCGGGTCGGCGGCGACCGCATCGAGTTCGGCTATGACGACCTCATCGTCGCCGCCGGAGTCCGGCAGTCCTACTTCGGCCATCCCGAGTTCGCCCGGTGGGCACCGGGGATGAAGACGGTCTCCGATGCGCTCGCGATCCGGCGCCGGGTGTACGGCGCGTTCGAGATGGCGGACACGGCCACCGACCCGGAGGAACGCCGTACCTACCTCACCTTCGCCCTGGTCGGCGCCGGACCGACCGGGGTGGAACTAGCCGGGCAGATCCGGGAGGTCGCCACCAAGACCCTGCGCGCCGAGTTCCGGAACATCGAACCGGAGGATGCCCGGGTACTGCTGTTCGACGGCGGCAGCGCACCGCTGGCCATGTTCGGCCCGAAACTGTCACAGAAGGCGGCCAAGGCCCTGGACGCGCTGGGCGTGGAGCAGCATATGGGATCCATCGTCACCCATGTCGACGAGGGCTATGTACTGGTCCGGGCCCACGATGGCACAGAGGCCCGCTACGACGCCGGCACCGTGCTGTGGACCGCCGGGGTGGAGGCCCCGCCGGTCGCCGAGGCCCTGGCGGCCGCCACCGGGGCCAAGCGCGACCGGGCCGGGCGGATCCTCGTCGAGAAGAACCTGACCATCCCGGACCATCCCGAGATTTCCGTCCTCGGCGACATGATGAGCCTGGACAAGCTCCCCGGGGTCGCCGAGGTGGCGATGCAGTCCGGGCTCTACGCCGGGAACCGCGTCCGGCACCGGATCTCCGGAGATACAGAAGAGAAGCCGTTCCGTTACCGTGACCTCGGCTCGGCGGCCTACATCTCCCGCGGCCGTGCCGTCGTCTCAGCCGGGCCGCTGCAGGTAGGCGGCTTCGCAGGCTGGGTGATCTGGCTGTTCATCCACATCGCGTTCCTGACCGGCTACCGCAACCGCGTCGGCGCGTTGTTCACCTGGTGGTTCGCCTTTACCCGCGATATCCGCCGCGAGCGGACCTTCACCACCCAGCAGATCGAGACGCTGGGAGACGTCTATACGCGTCCCCTAGGCCCGGTGGAGCCCGCCGCAGTGCCACCGGCCGTGGCGGCTGATGAGCCATCCTCCCCAGCCAGGCCCGGCGGCAGCCCGCCGGGCGGGGAGCCCCGGACAACGACCGGATAAGCCGCAGGCAGGCGATGATTCATCTGCGCGTGGTCAGCCCGCCCGATGTCACTTCTGCCCTCGTGCCGATGTTGGACGCCGAGTCTGCGGTCATGAGCCTGACCGTGCTCCCCCGAGCGGTCCGGGGCCCCGACGGGGATGCGGTGCACTTCGATGTGCTGCCCGGGGCGGCCAATGACGTGATCGGGCGGCTGCGCGACCTCGGGGTGGAGCAGCGCGGATCGATCGTGCTGGAGAACGTCGACACCGCGATGTCCGCCCGTGCCGACTGCGTCACCGCACGCTCGGGGGCGGTTCCAGCAATTCACGCCGGTCTGGGCTGAGGTCGAAGCGAGGATCGCGATGGAGGGAACCTTCCCGCCCAGCTGGTACGCGCTGCTGGTCATCGCGGGGCTCATCGGGGCCATCGGGATCCTGACCAACTCCCAGATCCTGATCGTAGGCGCGATGGTGGTGGGCCCGGAATACGGCGCGATCATCAGCCTCGCGTTCGGCGTGACCCGCCATGACCGCTCGCGGATGCTGCGTGGCGCGGCCGCGCTGGTCACCGGTTTCACTCTCGCGGTGGTTGCCGCGCTCTTGCTGTCCCTGGTGATCCGGGCAAGTGGGCTTGAGCCCAGAGCCTACGCTCTGGGGATCCGCCCGGTCTCCGACCTGATCAACACCCCTAACTGGTTCTCGTTCATCGTCGCGGCCCTGGCGGGCGTGGTCGGCGTCGTGATCGTGGGACTCCCGGTGCAGCGGGCCGTCTGGCGGCAAGCAGCCCGCCGGGCCCCCGCAGCACGACCCGGTTAGAAATCTGGCGGCACGAGTGCTTGGCGGCCACGATGACAGTCACCCGGCCGGGATGACTGCGCAGCTCAGATTGGTGCTGTATCCGAGGCAGCTCACACATGAGAACTCAGATGCAACGGGAACGCCAGTTCACCGGGTGGATGGCCCCGCGTGGCATCGTCGCGGCGGCCACCGCGTCCACGTTCTCGGCCAAGCTTGTCGCGCAGCACATCGGCGACGCGTCCAAGATCCTCCCGGTCACGTTCTAACCCGTTGAGCTGCTCGCGCCGACGCTCGACGCGCTGCAGTTCCGCGCCGTTGTCCAGGCGCGGCGCGTTCCGGCTGGAATGCAGCGCATGCCTGATCGTCTGGGCGAACGCACGGCGGGAGCCGATGCCACCGTGCAGATCGAGCACGAGCTCGCCAAGATTCTCCTGCCTGAGGCGCTTGGTCACGGCGTCGATCGCAGTGCGCTTCTCCGCGACGAACAGCACCTTCTGCCCCGCGCAATCAGCGGGGCGATGAGGTTGGCGGTCGTCTGGCTCTTGCCCCGTGCCCGGCGGCCCCTTGATGATCAGGCTCTGCCCTGCCAGCACCGCGTTGGCCGGGCCCCTGCGCGCGGATCGCTTCACGGCCTGTTCATCACCCGCCAGTGCAGCAGTGAGATCATGGGCGATCAGTTCGTCCAGCGCCCCGTCGAAGGTCACTGACCATCGCGAGCTTGGCGAAGGCGAAGTTCGCCAGGACGGTGCGCCGGCCCACCCGGAAGCCAGGTACTGCCCGGCCTGCTCGCGGATCCACTCGACATTCGCGGATCGGCTAGCGAACTGTTGGGAGGCACTGGCGTGCCGCACTAGCCGGAAGGAACCGGGTACGCCTGCGGCCGCACTGGAGGAGCAGAACGGTCGCTGATGGTTCCCAGCTGGTTGCGTCAGCTTGTCTGCGGACCGGCGGAGGAACCAGAATCCCATCCGAACAAGGTGATGCAGCTAGCGGTGGCTGGTGTTTGGCTCGAACAGTAATTTTCCGCGCCTTAGCATCCCCGGAGGCTGAGATAGACGGCCCTGGCGGCTGGGTCCCGCGAGTGACACAGCCCGGAGAAGCGTCCGGCAGAGTCATCGCAAGGAGGCAGGCATGGCGTCCCGTGATCAGCCCGGGGACGGCTGGCCGGTGGTTCTTGGCCGCCTGTGGGCCCGCATCGTGGAGGGCCAGATGGAAGGCCCCTACACTGACGCGTTCGAGATCATCTGCTGCGGCTGCGGCCATCCCCGCATTACCGCGAGGCCGCACCTGGGACTGCAGCTGGCAGGCGCCGCTTGCGGGGGACGGTGACCGATGCTGACTGACCGGCGATGAATGCCGAGTTCTTCGCGCTGGCGTTCACTGCGGCGCTGAACCCGAAGCTGCTGGCCATCGATCTGCTGCTGATCGAGAACCGGCGCTCGCGGGCGATGTTCCTGTGCCTGCTGCTCGGCGGCCTGACCGTCGGCATCACGGTCGGCCTGCTAGATGTGCTCGTCCTCCACGCCGATGCCCTCAAGGCCCAGGGCAAGGTGAGCGCAGGCGTCGACGTGGCCGCCGGCCTGCTTCTGCTCGCCGTCGGCGGGCTGCTCGCCAGCGGTCGATTGCACGGCCGACGGAAGGCACCTGTGTCGGCCGGGGACGGGCAGCCCGATCAGAAGGACGGCTGGGCGCAGCGGGTGCTGCTTGAGCCTCGGCTCGGGCTCGCCATGCTCGTCGGCGCGCTGGTCGGCATCCCAGGCGCCAGCTATCTCACCGCACTGCACATGCTGGTCACCGGGAAATCTTCCACCGCGACCCAGGTCATCGCCGTCGTCATCTTCGTCCTCATCGATTTCTTGCTGATCATCATTCCCTTCGTATTCCTGGAGCTCAAGCCGGAGGCCACCAAGGCACTGCTCAAGCACAGCCAGGACTGGCTGCTGAGTCACGCTTTGCAGCTCATGGCCGCCATCGCCCTGCTCCTAGGCGCTTACCTGGCAATCAGCGGCCTGGTTCGCCTGAGCTGACAGCAGCAGCACCGCCCCGGGCCCCGCGCCTTCCTCACCTGACGCCGTCGGCACCAGCCTGCGCGGCGGCGCGCCGGTGGCACCGCGCTGGGGCTTTGCACCTAAACCGTCCTAGTGGCTCACCTGGGCCGTGTGCGCGGGAACGTGCTTGCACGGTCCTTTGGGGGCTCCGGTGCAGCAATGCACCTGAGCTACCCGGCGATGCTCGCCGCGCTGGCCAGCGAGGACGTGCTGGCCGCGGACGAGACCCCGGGTGCGCCACGAGGCGCACTGCTTCTATCGCCCGCGTAGCGGGCACGAACTGGAGGAGGTATTCGTGTGTCCGATGACTTACCTGGATCCGTAAGGAAAAAGGGACCGCAGCATGTCAGGAAACCGGCAGTCGCCGCCGCGGTCCCGCCCAGCTTCGCCGGCTGCCTCTCTGCGCGCGCCTGAGTCTCGACGGCTGCGTCCCACTACGGTGAGTCACCGGCGAGCGTGGACTTCGGGTGCACTGTCATTAGTGATTTCCTTCAGGCGAACGAAAGCAGGCAACGGTCCGCGCCTGCTCGGTCTAGAAGAGGGGCACTGGACACGGATAAAGTCATTAAGCCTACCGATTTAGTCGGTTGTTCTGCGCTGCATGCCGTGGGTAGCAGCAGTGACACCGTCCGACGATGGTCGGCGCACCGAACATCCCGATCGGGGGACCGCAACGCCGGTCGGCGCGTCAGTGCTACCGGTCCGGCTCCTCTCGATCTTCGTTGCTGGACAATACGTCGCGTAGTGCCGCCCTCGAGGTGATCTCTCGCTGTTGCGGGGTGAGCGTGACCGGGTTCGGGCGCTGGTCGTGAGCGGCTGGCTGACCGGTCGCGCGCAGTTCGCTGCTGGCGCGTGCCGCCCAAGGCGCGGCGCCGAGCTGGCCGAAGATGCCTTGCGCGGCGCCGTAGAGGGCCGACCGGTCCAGGAGACCGGTGAGCACGGTGTCGGTGCCGTGCCGCTGCGGCACCAGCGCCGGGAACGCGGACAGCACCGTGGCGCCGAGATGGCCCTTGATCCGGATCGCATACAGGGCGGGCGCTGGGTCCATGACGCCATGGTCGAGCGCTGGCAGGTGAACCCTCTTCGCCAGGATCAGGTGACCGCCGTGCTAACGCGTCAGGCCTGCTGACAGTAGCCGCAGCTCTCGTGCGCGCTGCACGGCCGAGGAGCGGTCCCCGGCCTGGAGCTTGGCGTAGATGTTGCGGACGTGTGTGGTGCGCTGGCCTGATACCGAGAGGACTGGGTCGTCGGCGGCTGGGCGTCCGGCACAGGCACCAAGGCAGGCCTTTGACGGTGGATCGGACCGTAGTGTCAATGTGCGTGAATCGCCAGGATCCGGTGACCACCTTTCACCTGCCTGGCGGCCAGGCTGGGTCCGACGCGAAGGCTCTCACGGCTGTATAGGGACGTGCCCAAGATTGAAGGGGGAATGCGTCATGAGCGCAAAGGTGGCGATCGTGGCCGGTGCGGGCGGTGCGCTTGGTCACGCGACGACGGCGACCCTCGCCGCCAGCGGCCTCACCGTAGTGGCGGTCGACCGGAACGAGCATGCGTTGCGTGAATTCCCTGACGGTGTCCGCCCCGAGGTGGCCGACACCACCGACCCCGCCGCAGCGAAAAGCCTCATCGACCGGATCGCCGGCGATGTTGGGTCCCCCGACGTGCTGGTGAACACCATCGGTGCGTTCCGGCTAGGAGACGCGCTCACCACGAACCCCGGAACGCTGCAGCTCATGATCGACGTCAACCTGGGACCCGCGCTGTGGCTGAGCCAGGCGGTAGCGCCGCATATGCGGCAGCAGGGCTCAGGTGCCATCGTGCACGTAGCCGCCCGCCCAGGAATTGAGCCATCCGGCGGCATGGCGGCCTACAGCGCGAGCAAGGCCGCTCTCGTCCACCTGACACGCATCCTCGATATCGAGCTCCGCCCGGACGGGATCCGGGTGAACGCGGTCGTGCCGCAACTGCTCGACACCCCCACAAACCGGGCCACATTCCCGGCCGAGGTGATGGCGCACGCGGTCGCTCCGGAGGCGATCGCCGGCGTCATCGCATTCCTGGTCAGCGACGCCGCGGCGCCCGTCAGCGGAGCGATACTGCCGGCATACGGCGCTTAGGAGGCTGACACGGCGCTGGCCGCCAGGGCACATGCTCGGGATCCAAGGGAGATGCCATGACATCACGAGCCTCCGGCGCCAGCAGCGCACCGGCCCTGCCCGACTACGCCCCCGTTCCTCGGTCCTCGCTTGGACCCGCTGTCAACGACCAGGGCTACTACGTAGGACGCGTGGAGCGGAACCTGTACTGGGTCACTGACGGGGACTATCACTCGGCGTTCCTGACCACCCGCGACGGCGTGGTGCTGTTCGACGCGCCCCCGTCCATCGGCCACAACCTGCAGCGGGCCGTGAACGATATCGCCACGGCCGACGGCGTGAGCAACACGGTGACCCACCTCGTCTACAGTCACCACCACTCCGATCACGCCGGCGCGTCCTCGCTGTTCGAGAGCGACGTGGCCCGCATCGGGCACGAGGAGACCCGGCGGCTGCTGCTGCGGGACAACGACCCGGCCAAGCCGGCGCCGGAAGAGACCTTCGCCGACCACCGCACCCTGGAAATCGGCGGTGAACGCATCCAGCTGGCGTGGCACGGCTCTAACCACTCGCCGGACAATATTTACATCCACTTCCCGGACCACGACACCCTCATGCTCGTCAACATCGTGCTCCCCGGCTGGGCACCCTTCTACGGCATCAATCTCAGCGAGGACGTGCCCGGCTACATGGACGCCCCGGCCACGGCGCTGTCCTACCCCTGGAAGCACCTCATCGCCGGCCACCTCGGCAGGCTGGGAACTCGCGACGACGTCACCCTGCACCAGCAGTACATCGCCGACATCAAGGCCGGCGCCAGGACGGCACTCAGCACCATCGACCCCACCCCGTACTTCCAGAAGTACGGGGAGAATCTCTGGGCCGCGGTCAGGGGTTACCTGGACGCGGTGGCGGATGCTGCCGCCGCGCCCGTCATCGAGAGGTACACCGGCGTGCTGGGAGCGTCCTGCTGCGCATGTTCACGCCGCGCCGCCACCGCGACCCGGGGCACGCGGCCCGAATCACCGCCGAGCTGTACGCTGGCAGCGCGCGGAAAAACCCGGTCGTGGCCCGTGACCTGCTGTACTCGACGAACCGCCTGGGCCCGGCCCGGGGCTACTACTACCAGCTCATCTCCAGCGCCGGCTGGACCAGCCTGCCGTGGCTACCGAGGCTGCGGCCGCCCACCTTGATCCTGGCCGGTGACGACGACCCGATCATCCCGCTGGTCAACGCGCGGATCACGCACCGGCTGACACCACAAAGTCAGCTGCACATCTATCGCGGCGGCCACCTCGAGCTGGCCGCAGACGCCGAACGTATGCCTCCGGTCGTGGAGGCGTTCCTCGATGCGGACCTCACCCCACCGGAGAGCCAGGCCAGGAAAGGAAGCCAGCAATGACGCAGGTGACGAGCGTGCATCTCGGAGAATCCCTCGGGACGGACTTCTTCTCCGTCCGCGAGCAGTTCACCGACGAGCAGTGGTCGCACTTCATCGCCGTCCGGCGGTTCGTCGAACGAGGAGGTCGTGCCGGTCGTCGGCCCGTACTGGGAACGGGCTGAGATCTGCTGGCCGCTGGTCAAGCGGCTGCCCGAGCTCGGCATCGTCGGTGAGGACATCAAAGGATATGGCTGCGCCGGGATGAGCCCGATGACGTGCGGGCTGGTCACGATGGAACTGCACCGCGGCGACGGCAGCCTCGGCGTGTTCCTCGGCGTGCACGCGGGCCTGGCCATGCTGTCAATCGCGATGTGCGGCTCGGAGGAGCAGAAGGCGCGCTGGCTGCCTGACATGGCCCGGATGAACAAGCTGGGGGCCTTCGCGCTGACCGAACCGGAGCACGGCTCGGACTCGGTCGCCCTGGAAACCTCGGCCCGCCCGGACGGCGACGGCTGGGTGCTGAATGGCCGCAAACGCTGGATCGGCCTGGGCACCGTCGCCGACCTGATCGTCGTCTGGGCCCGCAACACCGACGACGGCCAGGTCAGCGCGTTCGTCGTGGAGAAAGGATCGCCGGGCTACCAGGCGCAGGTCATCGAGGGAAAGGTGTCGCTGCGCTCAGTGTGGCAGGCCGACATCACCCTGGACGAGGTGCGGGTGCGGCCGGCAACCGGCTGCCCGGCGCACGCTCGTTCAAGGACACCACCCGGGTCCTGGCCACCACCCGCAGCACCTGCGCCTGGGCCGCTCTGGGCCACGCCACCTCCGTCTATGACACCGCCTTGCGGTACGTGCTGGAACGACGGCAGTTCGGCGAGCCGCTAGCCAGTTTCCAGATCATCCAGCAGCGGCTGGTGTCGATGCTGGCGGACCTGACCGCGATGCAGCTGTACTGCCTGCAGATCGGCCGCCTGGCCGAGGCCAGGCTGACCCCCACCGTGGCCGGGCTGGCCAAGATGCACAACACCCGCAAGGCCCGCGCGATAGCCGCCGAGGCGCGCGACATGCTCGGCGGCAACGGCATCCTGCTCGACTATCAGGTCATGCGGCACATGGTGGACCTGGAGGCGATCCACACCTTCGAGGGCACCGAGACCATGCAGACGCTGATCGTCGGCCGCGCCGTCACCGGCCTCGGGGCCTTCACGTAACGGCGTGTGCTCTGCCGATGGGCACGATGTCGACCCGGTAGACGGCTTCCGACTCACGCTTCATACCCGACTCGATGCCGCGTACCGCATCTGGCCCGGCCGATGGCCCAGCCAGTTGAGCACGCAGCAGAGGTGGCAGACTGGCGGCATCCCCGGCGCCGCTATCCCGCCTCGCCGTCGTGCCCGTTCAAGAGCTGGAGTTCTCCCGGGCCACAAGCGCTGCGAACGCCTGGGCCGAGCGCTGCTGAGAACGGGTAATGGAACCTCGGACCGCACGGTCGATGAGGGCGCCAATGGGCCCGAACCGTGGCGTGTAGCGGAGGGTGAGGGTGAAATTGGTGTCCGGGCCGGCAGGCGAAAGCTCGATGATCACCGCCATGCCCTTCGCGGTGCGGACGCCCTCGCCCTCTTGCACCTGTCGCTGCGGAGGGTCAAACTCAGTGACGCGCCACCGGGTCACCGATTTCCAGGGTCCGGCTATCCGGGTGAGTTCTTCCATGGTTGCGCCGGATCGGGCTGGTTTGTCGGTCTGGAGCACCTGAAGGGTGTTCTCCACCCATTCGGGGTACCGGCTGATGTCGCAGGCGATCTCCCATACCCGTTCCGGCGGCGCGGGGATGATCGCCGACGCGATGATCGAGGTCTGTCTGGCCATATTCTTGTTCCTTTATCCCGGCCAGTGCGGGCCTGACCGCCCGTTGCAGATCCCGTCAGGACGTCGGCCGCCGTCCTCAGCCGCGCCGGCTGATCAATCCCGATACGTGGGCCGGTTCCAGCGCCCGGTGCACGACACCGGTCAGGTCCTCCCGCACCGCGTCCAGGTTAACGGCGTCTTTCAGGCGGGCCCCGAACGTGGCCACGGTCGCCTCGTGGTCGTACCGGGCCCGGTTGAACCGCCGGTTGACGGCGCGCTGGACCCGGCGCCGGAGCGGGTTGAACAGCGCGGCGACGGCCAGGGTGGAGACCGCCACCCCCATGGGTGAGGAGAACGGCAGGACCCGCGTGGCGAGGCTGACGACCCCCACGTAAAGGTGGTATTTCAGGATAACAATCCCCATGGCCACCGGCAGTGCGGCCACGGCCAGGAAGGCCACGTCCCTGAGGATCCGGCCGGGTGTCTGGCCCTTGGACGGGCGGCCGCGATCATCGCGAGGCCGGCCAGCGCGATGACCGACCCGGCCATCAGCCATTTGAGCTGCTGGCGCCGGTCTCCGGACGAACGCCGCCAGCTGAGAACCTGCCAGGCGACGAACGCCACCCAAAGCAGCGGAACCACGAGAAAGGCCGGCCCCCCGATGGTGGCCAGGAACGCCAGGACACCGGCTGGGCTTCCCGGGCCCGAGTACCCTCCGTTCGCCTCCACCTGGATGTGCGGCCCAGGCGAGGCTGCGGCCTCGCCGGCCAGCACGCGAGCGGTCGCGACCGCGATCACGGCCAGGTACGACCACAGCCCCCACGCCCAGCGCCGGGGCAGCCGGCCGTCCGGGAACAGCAGGAGCACCAGGGCGAAGCGAAGTATCAGCGGGGCGCACCGCGACGTCCGTCGTCACAGGACCCGCCCGGTGCGCCTGTCGCGTCTTCCGCACGGGGCAAACGCTATGCCCGGACCGTCCCTGAAACGTTACGGCCCGGATGATCGTGACAGCCATAGCTGCGATCTGGGCCGTCATCAAGAGCACGGCAGGTGCGCCGTGCTGGCGGTCCCGCCCTAACTGATCGGACTTGGCGGCAGGTAATAGACGTGGCCTGGTGTGATGAGCTTGGTGATCGCCTCCCCGAGCAACGTGGTCAGCTCGTTGCCCTGGTAAGCGATGTCACTGTTGACCAGTACCACCAGCGTGGCCTGTTGCGAGGGCAGGTAGATGGTCAGGCTCTGGTAACCGGGTAGTGACCCGTTGTGCCCGATCCAGCCGTTATCCTTGAACAGTCCGAGCCCGTAACCACCCTTCACCCCGGGTAGTCCGGTGGGCCGGAACCGTTGGCGCTGCCGCTGGGTGGCAGGGGTGAGCAAGGTGCCCGTCGCCAGGGCCCGTGCCCAGGCATGCAGGTCGGGCAGGGTCGAGACTATCGCGCCCGCGGCCCAGCCCCACGACGGGTTCCAGCGGGTGGCATTCTCGAGCTTCCCGCTGGCGGTCTGCTTGGTGTAGCCCTCGGCGTGCGGGAAGGGAAAGCGGGCGCCTGCCGGGAAGAAGGTGTGCGTCAGGTGCTCGGGCCGCAGGATGTTCCGCCGGATGAAGGTGGCGAGCGGCTGCCGTGACACCTTCTCGACCACCAGGCCGAGCAGGATGGTGTTGGTGTTTGAGTAGTTGAACTTGCTGCCCGGCTTGAACAGCAGCGGATGGCTGAGGCCGTAGCGCAGCAGTTGCCGGGGCTGCCACTGTCGCTTCGGGTCCTGCACGAAGGCCCGCACCCACCGGGGATCGTTCGTGTAACTGAACAGGCCGCTGCGCATCTCGGCGAGTTCCCGCAGCGTGATGTGGTTCCCGTCCGGGACGCCCCGCAGGTACCGGCTGATGGGTGCGTCGAGGCGGACTTTCTGCCGGTCCACCAGTTGCAGCAGGGCGGTGACGGTGAACGTCTTGGTCTCACTGCCGATGCGCATGTGCAGGCCTGCCGACATCGGCCGCCGCGTCGCCAGGTCACGGACACCGAGCGCCTTCACGTACGGGTGCTCACCGCGCTGCCACACGCCCACGATGGCACCGGGGATGGACGCCTGCCGCATCACCCGGCGGATCGACGCCGTCAGCGCCGCGGCCCTGCTGTCATGGGACACGGTCGCCGCGGTCAAGCGGGCGGTTCCCGGCGCGCCGCACCCGGCCAGCACCCCGGCCACCGCGAGTGCCGCCGCTGCGGCTGCTGCTCCTGCGCGGCGGGGAGCCCGTTGCTTCCGGGCCAGCGTCAGCCTCATGTGACAGACCTTCTCTCGTCTCCCAGCCCATCGCTGCGACGCTAAGTATTCAAACTGTAACCCAAAGGAGTATTAGCTGCTCGTGTGCCGTAATTCATGGGCGTGTTGGCGGTCGCGCAGCCAGCAGCCGCCGGATCGGCCTGCCGGGATGAGGCGTTTCTGTCCCGGATGGGGGTGCCAACCTGGGATGTGCTATCGGTGATAGTTATTGCTCCACGCCCGCGTGCCGTATCGCCTACCCGGCGGCATGCGCTGGCCTGCTGTTGTGCGGCTGGGGGCGGGTTACCGACCTACTGGGGCGCTGGAGTCGCCCGCGCACAGATAATCAAGATCTGTGCGCCATTACCCGATGATCGACGCGTAGGCGACCGACCGCCGACCGCACCCGACCGGCGGGACTGCGCGCGTCCTGCCTGACCTTTCCAGTCACGCAGCGTGATACCACCCGTAGGCTGGCGGTACCAGCCGCCGACACAGCGTGGCCTGATCGGCCTGGTGGCCCCAGCGTCGGCCGACTCAGGTGCCAACTACGTACGGGCTAACGTCTCGGACCCGGGGCCGACACCTGACGAATGCAATGGCGGTTGCTTTCGATGGGCTTGACTGTGATGCCCGGTGGCGTTGCGCGCGGGCGGGAGCCCGGCTGGCGCGGACAGGGTTGTGGTGGGCCGTTGAGAGGCTGCCCCAGGGTGATTGTCGTGCTAGCACCCAGGGCGCCGAAGATGCTGGCCACCTTGGCTGCCGGCGGTGCGTCTTCGGGACTGGCGGGTAGCAGGTTGTTCGCGGGAGGCGGCGGCTGTGGCTCACGGGGAGCGGCGGGATGGAGATCTTGGTGGCTGGCTGGGATAGCGGCGGGGGCGTGGAAGCTGTTCAGGCGGTGGTGCGGCGGGCGGTCGCGCATGGTCATGAGGTGCGGGTGCTTGGCACCGAAGGGCTGCGGTCCAGGTGCGAGTCGGCGGGCGCGGTGTTCCGCCGGCTGGGCTCGCACCCGGCTCGGTCCCGGCCAGCGTCTGCCATGCCGGGCCTCAGCTCGATGATGCGGCCAGTGCGGCCTCCGGCAGCCTGTGGGCCGCCCCGCCTGACAGGCCGCTGGTGCTGGGGGGCCTGAGCAGCACCGTCATGGGGCAGGAAACCCTGCTGCTGCGGTGCGCCGGCGCCCTTGGCCAGCTTCCCGTTCAGGGGCTTGTCACCACGGGCCCGGCAGTGGACCCAGCGGTGATCGTGGCGCCGCCGAATGTGACCGTCACGCGGTGGGTCCGCCACGCCGGTGTTATGCCGCACTGCCCGGCCGTCATCACGCACGGCGGCCACGGCACCGTGATGACGGCCTTGACTGCCGGGGTACCGCTGGCCGTGGTGCCACCCGGCCGGGACCAGCCAGGCAACGCTGCCCGGGTGATGCACGCCGGTGCGGGCACCCGGCTGCGGAAGAATGCCAGTGTCAGCGCCCTGCGGGCGGCCGTCGCCGGAGTGATCGAAGATCCCCGCTATCGTGCCGCGGCCGGGCGGATGGCGGGCCGGCTGGCTGCCGAACGCGACGACGGCCTCATCATTGACGAACTCGGGCACATGGCTGTTGACGCCTGCACGGGCACCAGCGGGCGCGGGCCTGCCTCTCCCCACGCAGACCGTCAGGACTGATAGCCCGGTGCGAGCTACGGCTGCCACCTTGGCATACAACGCGGAATGGCCGGGGTTACCCGGCAAGGGGGCGGCTCAGCCAGGAGCTCGCCGCGCGGCTCGCGGCGGAGGCCGCCGCCGAGGTAACGCGGCTGGCCGCTGCGGCGGCACTGTCCCTGGCCGGCCGGGCCGGGCTGGAGGCTGCTGAGAATGTGATCCGCGCCGGGCTGATCCGGCTGGGCGCCTCGGTGCTGGAAGACCTGCTGGCTGCTGATCCCGGCTACGCAGGCCCGCGCGCTGACTGCGGCTGCGGCCACCTGGCGGGGATGGTCTCCCGCCGGGACAAGATGGTGGACACCGTGCTCGGCCGGGTGGTTCTCCGCCGGGCCTGGTATCACTGCACGGCGTGCGGGCACGGCTTCGCGCCCCGCGACGCCCAGCTCGGGATCGCCGGGCAGAGCATGTCGGCGGGGCTGCGGAAGATGTGCGCGCGAGCCGCCGCGGCGGTGCCGTTCGCCGCGGCCGCGCGGCTGGCCGGCGAGCTGGCCGGGCTCCCCCTGTCCGGCAAGCGCGCCGGGCGGCGCGCCGAGGCTGATGGGCAGGCCGCCGCCGCGGTGATCGAGGCGCGGGCCGCCGCGGTGCAGGCGCGTGCGCTGGTGCCATTGCCGCCCGCCCCGCCGCTGCCCGACATCTTGTACGTCGCGATCGACGGGACCGGGGTGCCGGTGACCGCGGCCGAGGCTAAGGGCCGGCCCGGCAAGGGCGATGACGGCACCGCCCGCACCCGCGAGGTGAAGATAGCCGTCGCGTTCACCCAGGCCGCCACGGATGAGGAAGGCCGCCCGGTCCGCGACCCGGCCTCGTCCTCCTATGTGGCCACCTTCGCCCCGGCCGCCGCGTTCGGCACCCTCATGGCCGCCGAGGCCCATCGCCGCGGCGCCGGGCACCTCCGCCAGATGGTCATCCTCGGCGACGGGGCGGCGTGGATCTGGAACCTCGCCGGCCAGCACTTCCCCGAAGCCACGCAGGTCGTCGACCTGTTCCACGCCCGCGAACACCTGCACGAACTGGCGAAACTCCTGGAATTCATGGTGACCGGAGGAGGATCGCGTGGCTGTACAGGCGGGGCATGGGGGCTTGAAGATGCCGGGATCCCAGGACTCGAACCGTATCTGGAAACCGTGGCGTTCGGCGGGGGGAGCTGCCTCATGGCCGGGGGCAGCTCAGGTGACGCCTGTTACTTCATCGTCTCGGGTGAGGTGCGCGTCGAGGTTGAACGGCCCGACTTCGGCACCGACGGTGTCGTGTCGTTCATGGGACCGGGCAGCCTCTGCGGTGAGTTCGGCCTGCTCGACGGCAGGCCCCGGTCCGCGAGTGTCTATGCGCACAGCGACGTCGTCGCCCGGCGGCTGTCCGCTCGTGCACTGCGTGACTTGCGCGGCAACGATCCCGTGGCCGGGGTCAAGATGCTGCGCTGGCTGTCTGGCAGTGCGGCAGGGAAGGCCCGTGGCTTCTCCAGGGACCTTCAGGAGTTCACCCTCACGGGCGAGCCCGATCCGGCCCTGGATGCGCTTGTGGCACGGTCAGCTGCAGCCCAGCGGGCCATCGCGGGCTGGCCTGAGGACAAGGTGGATGCCCTTATCGCCGCGCTAGCTGCACAGATCGCGGGTCACGCGGATGAGCTTGCTGCGGCGGCCGTTGCTGAGACAGGCATCGGCTACGCGGCCGACAAGGCGGACAAGAACCGCTTCGCCAGCCTCGATGTCGCGCAGCCGCTGGTCGGGAAGCCAGGCGTGGGCGTCATCGGCAGCGACGAGCGGGAGGAACTGACACAGATCGCCGACCCCATGGGGGTCATCGTGGGGCTCATCCCGGTGACCAACCCGGTGTCGGCGCTCGTGTTCAAGACCTTGATCTGCATCAAGGCGCGGGACGCGCTCATCGTGAGCTCCCACCCCGGCGCAGCGATCGCCGGGGCCATGACCGCCGACCTCCTCCGCCAGGTCCTGGCCCGGCACGGGGCGCCAGCCGATCTGGTGCAGAGTGTCCCGTGGCGGCCGACCCGTACGACCACACCAACGCTGATGCGCCACCCCGGCGTGTCGATGATCCTCGCCACAGGCGGGACGGCCATGGTCAAGGCCGCCTACAGCTCCGGTACACCCGCGATCGGAGTCGGGTCGGGCAACGCGCCCGCCTGGGTCTGCGCGGACGCCGACCCCGGGGCAGCCGCCCGGGCTGTGGTAGCCAGCAAGGCACTTGACCACGGCATCATCTGCGGCTCAGAGAACAACCTCGTCGCCGACCGTTCTGTGCGTGGCTCCTTCACCGCCGCGCTGCAGAGGGCAGGCGCGGCCGTGCTCAACGCCGCGGAGGTCGATCAAGTGGCGCGGGCGGCCTTCGACGGCCGGGATGGGCGCCTGCGCCGCAGCGTGCTCGGGCAGGCTGCCACGTCTATCGCCGCCCAGGCAGGCATCCAGGTTCCGGCCGGCACCCGCCTGCTCGTCGCTCCCGTGCCCCGCGAGGCCGTGCCGGGTCCCTACGGCAAGGAGAAGCTCGCCCCGCTCCTGTCACTGTTCACCGCGGACGGCGAAGACGACGGCATCCAGCTGTGCCGGGAAATACCCGGCAACGGCGGCTCCGGTCACACAGCGATCATCCACACGCGCAGCCATCGGCTGCAGCTGTCGTTCGCCCAGCAGATGCCAGCAAGCCGGATCCTGGTCAACGGCCCGGCGCACAAGGCTGCATCGGCCTCGGCAACGGACTGACACCGTCACTCACACTCGGCTGCGGAACCTACGGCCACACCTCGACCACCGACAACGTGACCTACACCAACCTGGTCAACATCAAGCGGATGGCGCGCCCGCTACAGAGGCTGAAAGACCAGGGTCTGAGGTTACGGCGGTTCGGGTTCGAGGGTGAGTCCGGTCTGGGCGAGGAATCCGCTGATGAGCTCGGGCCGGTACTGGATGCTCTTGAGCCGGTTCTTGACGATGGCGGCCAGTTTGCTGACATCAGGGGCGGCGAGGTTGCCCAGGCCGTTCTTCATGTTCGCCCAGACGCCCTCGGCCGGGTTGAGGTCCGGGGCGTAGGAGGGCAGCTGGATGACGGTCAGCCAGTCCGGATGCGCACCGGTGAACGTGCGCATCACCGCACTGAGGTGGGTGTTCAAGTTATCCCAGATCAGGATGACCGGGGCATGCAACTGGGAGTGCGCGGCGGTGATCAGGCCGGCGTAACCGGCTTCGGGCATGCTGCGGCGCTCGCCTTTGCGTCCCCGGTGCACCCGCACCCGGTAGAACAGGCGGCCCCGGCAGTCCGGCTTGAAGCAGACGAGCCCCGCCACCGGTACGCGCCCGGATCCTTTGCCGGACACCCTGACCACGGGGGTGCGGCCGCGGGGAGCCCAGGTCCGGGCTTTGGGTGGCCGCAGGTTCTGGCCCGCTTCGTCCTCGAAGCAGATAAACGCCCCGGTCGCCGCCGCTAGCCTCGTACCTTCGCCCATGTCTGGGCCCGCCACGCGGTGATCGCGCCCTCATCACGCTCCATCGCCCGGTGGATGGGCACCTGCGGCGTGAAACCCATGCGGTGCAGTAAATAGGAGGTGCCGCGCGGGGTGTAGCGGACGTGAAATAGCCTCCCGATCAGCGTGGTGACCCGGGGCAGGGTCTGCCGCTGATCCTCGGTCCAGCCCCAGGCGGCGGGGCCCGCCTCCAGCGCTGCCCGCAGCCTCGCCAGCTGCGCGCCAGTCAGCCGGCACCGGCAGCCACCTGGCCCTGCCGACCCCAGCGCGGCCTGGCCACCCGCCCGCCAGCACCGCCGCCACTGATAGGCCGATCTGGTACTGACCCGCAGCCGGTACGCCACCTGCACCGGGCTGGCATCCTGCGCGAACATCTGCGCGGCCTGCAGCCGCACCATCTCACGGCGGGCCCGTCCCTCAGCGGACAGACCGCCACTATCCGGGTACCTCATAAGTCCCGGCATAGAACTTCCGCCCGCCAGGATCACGCCGACACGCCGCGCATGATCAGATCAGGCCAGACTCACAGACCCCAGCGATTCAGCCTCTGTAACTGGTGCCACGCCCACCCGGCCGCAGGAGATCAACCTCGCCGAGCACCGGATCCGCCGGAAACAAGTCCTCAGCGGGCTCACACACGAGCACCAGATCGCCGCATGACAGCCCCACGCTGGAGCGAGAAGTAGCAGGTCACCGCGACGATCGTGTATTCGAGCGCGACAGGGTCAGAAAGCGGTGCCGAGTTGAACGCCAGGCGAACAGGGCTTGGCGCAGGGTGGTGGCCTGGTCCGGTGCGCGCCGTGACGGGAGCTTTGGCGTCTACTGCTGTACTTTGCTGCTGCACGCCCCTCTGAGCGCCTGCTCAGCTGTTCGTAAAATCTCTCTGACCTGGGTTGAGCTAAGCGGTCTCGAACCGCTGACCTCTTGCATGCCATGAACCACCGGCACGTCCACCGCAGGTGCCATACGCTGCGTCAACAGCGCAAAACGCTAACTCACGCCAACTCGGCCTGACCCAGACTTAGATCCGCTAACGGCATATTGCCCCTCAAAGTGCCCCTCTAAATGATCTCCTTAAGCCTGCTCGCCGTCCGCGGCAGCGGCGAGATCGAGGTCGCCTTCGGTGACGGCGCGACGAATACCCGAAGATGCGCTATATGACCCGCGGGCCAGGTCCGTCCCCCTCGTGGTGAGGACCGCGAACGGCGGCGGGTTGGGTTTCGAGGCCGGCCTGGCGACGGCTGAAGTCCAGGCCTTCCGCAGGTACTCAGCGACGTCGTAGACACCGATGACGACGCTGGTCAGCGGCGGGCCTGGCACGTGGGGCCACCGTTCAGCGGGATTCTGGCTGCGTCCTGGAGGCGGACTCCGGCCCGTCTGACCCGGCCACGGCCTTCCCGGTTGCAGGCGCGGGCGCCTCCGGGCGGTCCACGGTCAGCTTGGATGGCCACCAGTTCCACCGGCCGAGCAGCACGACCGTGGATGGCACCAGCAGCGTCCGGACCAGGAAGGTATCCATCAGGATCCCCAGTGCCAGGCTGATCGCGATATCGCGGAACTGGCTGCCGCCCGCCCCGCTGCCGGCCACGACGCCGAACACCACGAAGGTGCCGGCCAGCACCAGGCCGGCCGAGGTCACAGTCGTGCCAGTCACCCCGATCGCCTTGACGACCGCCTCACGCAGCGGCAGCTTGTGCGCCTCTTCCCTGATCCGGGTCATGACCAGGATGTTGTAATCCTCGCCGAGCGCGAGCAGGAAGATGAACATCAGGAACGGCAAAAAGAAGACCAGTCCCTTGTCGCCCCCGATGTCGACGAACAGCAGCACCGAGAGCCCGAGCGCGGCCAGGTAGGACAAGCCCACCGACGCGATGAGGTACAGCGGGGCGATCAGGCTGCGCAGCACGAGCGCCAGCAGGATCCCGATGACCACGATCGCGATGGGGATGACCCTGACCAGGTCACTGTTGGACACTGCGCTGATGTCGTAGAGGGCCGGCGCCTCGCCGCCGACCGCCGAGTCTGCGGCGCCTATGGATGTGGCCACCCTGGTGATCTCGGCGCGGATCGCCGGGACGGCATCCAGGGCCGGCGTGCCGCCGGGATCGCCGGCCTTCAGCCCGACCGAGAACTGGACCGTCCGCCCGTCGGCGCTGATGAAGTTCGAGGTGCTGCGGTACAACTGGTAGATCGCGGGCGGAACCTTGCCGGCCAGACCCGGCGGCGGGACCGGCGGCAGGGCGTTGGCCGGGCCGAGCGCGGCATGCAGCCGGGCGTAGTCAGCGGGCGGCAGCGTCAGTCCGCTCGGGTTGAGCGGCCCGGCCACCGTGGTGAACAGGCTGCTGGCCTTGAGCTCGCTGGTGGCCTTGGCCAGGACCTGAGGATCGGTCCAGACCGGCTGGCTGAACTTGAAGATCGGCGAGGTCGGGTTGGCGGCCGACTCTGGGAAGTACTTGGTCAGCAGCAGCGTGCCTTTCGCGGAGTCGCTGCCGGCCGGCGGGGCCGTGCTCCCGCCGAAGCCTGACGCGGTGTAGCCGAGCACGGCCAGGGCCAGGCCGCCGAACGCCACCACGCCGATGGCCAGCGTGGTCGCGGGGCGGCGCACGATGCGGCCGGCCACCCGGCCCCAGACCCCGGTCCCGCCGCTGCCCTGGATGCTCCAGGGCAGCAGCTTGGGCTTGTGGAACATGGCCTGGAACAGCGTCCGCTTCATCGCCAGCAGCGATAGGCGGATCGACAGTAGAGCGGGCAGCAGCGTGAGGCCGGCCAGCAGGGTGACCGCGATCGCGATCGCGAATGGGATCCCGAGGTTGGAGTAGAACGGGAAGCTGGCCGCCAGCAGGGTCAGCACCGCCGCGATGACCGTGGCGGCCGAGAACGTGATCGACTCGCCGACCCGGGTGACCGACTCGACCAGCGCGGTCCGCGCGGCCGGCCGGGGACCGGCCAGGTCCGAGAGCAGGGACCGGAACAGGCCCTGCTGGGGCGCCCCGGCCATGCCGGTCACGTCATGGCCGGCCGCCCGCAGTTCCTCGCGGACCCGGAAGACCAGGAACAGCCCGTAGTCTGTGCCGGCGCCGAGCACCAGGACGATCAGCAGGAACTGGGCGAGCGGTGATACTTGGAGGCCATGCTTGGCCGCCTCGGCCACCAGCGGACCGGAGATGAGCACGGACAGCAGGGCGGGCAGGACCGTCGTGATGGCGAGCGTCAGCGACCGGAAGATGAGCACGAGCAGCACGATGATGAAGATCAGCGACAGGTCCTGCACCTTGTTGCCGGTGTTGCCGGACGCCTTCTGCTGGTCGACCTGAACGGCGACGCTGCCGGCCAGGTGGACCCGCAGCCCGGCGGGCAGCCCGGCACTGGCGATCTTCGCGCGCATGCCGTCGATGAGGTCCTGCTGGTAGTTCTGGTTGCCGCTATTGTTGGCGGCCAGGGCGAGCAGCTGCACGGCCTGGCCGTTGGCGGAGCGGCCAACGTCAAGCACCCGCTTGATGCCGGGCACCGAGTGGAGCTCGGCCTGCAGGGAAGTCACCGCGCTGACGTCCGCCGCGGTCAGCGGCCCGGTGGTGGTCGCCGCGATAACCGGGACCGGGAGCAGGTTCGAGCTGCCGAACGGCGCGGACAGGTCGATCGCGTGCTGGCTGGGCGCACTGGCGGGCAGGAACTTGGAGTTGTTGCTCTGGGTCACGCTCGACAGCGACGGCAGCTGCGTCACGGCCGCGATCGCGCCGAATACCCAGATCAGCAGGACCAGCCAGCGCAGCCGGACGCACCAGCGGCCGATA
This sequence comes from uncultured Actinomycetes bacterium, assembly GCA_963829725.1. Taxonomy (GTDB): domain Bacteria; phylum Actinomycetota; class Actinomycetes; order Streptosporangiales; family Streptosporangiaceae; genus RYN-230. The sequence goes on from CAWHJW010000019.1 coordinate 387,754, forward strand.
CCACCGAAAACCGCATCGACGTGCATGGACAACGAGCCTATTGCCCGCCACCGACAAGCTAGTGCACGACCCCTGCGGACGGGTGCACGACAGGATTGTTGGGGATGATCTTGGTGGCGGCTCTGGGCTGGATGTCTGAGTTGTGTTGTCTGTCAGACGGCGGCGCGTGGCCGGGCTGGGGTGTGGGTGCCGGCTGGCCAGAGCTCGTCCCAGCGGCCGCTGGCGTGCTGGCAGCGTAGCGCGATGATGTCTGCGGCGCCCTCGACGGTCCAGTGCATGCCCGACTGCTTGGCCCGGGCGGCGACGATTTGCTTGCATGCTGCCTCGATGGCGCCTGATCCGGTGAACATGCCAAGGTTCCTGAACCGGGCGTAGCGCATCCGGTGGATGTTGTGCTCGAAGTAGTGCAGTTTCTTGTCCAGGTCCTCGGCCTTGATGCCGTCCAGGGGGTACTGGCGGGCGGCGCCGATGATGGCCTCGATGTTCCCGGCGTCCAGGTCATCGAGCCGGGCTGCCAGCCATTGCGGCGGGCCGGGAGTGATGAAGGCCAGGTGGGCGGCGAGATCGTGCAAGTGCTCGCGGGCGTGGTAGATGTCCACGATGTGGGTGGCGTGCGGGTAGAGAGCCTCGGCCATCGTCCAGATCCACGCCGCGCCGTCGCCGAGGGCGACGACCTGGCGGAAGTGGTCCCCGCCGCGGCGCAGGTACTCGGCGCCGACCAGGCCGGCCAGGGTGTCCTTGCCGTCGAAGGTGGCGACGTAGCTGGACGAGCCCGGGTCCATGACCGGCCTGCCCTTGCTGTCAGGTCCAGACTGGGTGAACAGCCGGGCGAGCTTGATCTCCCGGGTGCGGGCCGTGCCGTCTTCGGCCTTGCCCTGGCGGCCCGCAGTTTCGCTGGCGCGGACCGGGACGCCGGTGCCGTCCGTCTCGACGTAGAGCATGTCCGGGACCGGCGGCAGTGGCGGCAGCGGCAGTATTTCCCGCGCGCGCAGCGCGGCTGCCTCAGCAGTGCCGGCTGCACGGGCGGCCGCGCCGGCGGCTTCTGCGGCGCGCTCGATGGTCTTGGCGTTCATCGTGATCCCGGCGAGGTCTGCCAGCAGCGCGGCGGCCTTGCCGAACGGGACTTCCGCCCCGGCCCGGGCGATCATCTCGGCCAGGCCGGGAGACAGCGAGGTTCCGGCCACGCCCGGCTGCCCGTCCCGGGGCGCGAATCCGCGACCGCACTGCCCGCAGTGATACCAGGCGCGCGTCACCCGCACCGGCCCGAGCACGGTCGTGACGGTCTTGGGCCGGCAGCCCGCGAATGCCGCCTGGCGGCCGCGGCCGCAGCTGGCCTGCGGACCCTGGTACCCGGTATCGCCGGCCAGGACGGCCTCCAGCAGCCGGCCGCCGGCCGCCGTGAGCGCGGCGCGCATCACGTGCTCCAGCACGCCCAGCCCGGCCCCCTGCCCGAGCATCCCGGCGGCGAGCCCGGCCAGGTTCCTTACTTCCGCGGTGATGATCTCCCCGAGGTCCGCGCAGAGCCCTTTTTTTCGCCGCCCGGCGCTGGCGCGGCCCGGGCCGGGCCGGTGACCGGCCTGGCCGCGCAGATCGCCTCGCTGACTACCGTCACCTCCTCGACCAGGCCCTGAAACCGCTGGTGCTCGGCGACCTCCCGCTCCGCCTTCTCCAGGTCCGGACCGGGTCTCAGGTGCGTGTTGACGGTCTTCCCGCCCGCCCGCCGGGTCAGGTTGTACTGCGGGCCATGCCCCCGGTGCCCCGGCTGGGCGCACGCGCAGTTCGGCTTCCCGCACTTGCGCCAGACCGCATTCAGCGCACCCCGCCGGAAATCGCCGACCTGCGCGATCAGGCCGAACAGCTCGGCGCGGCGGCGCTCTAGGCCCGTCAGGTCAGAGGGCAGGTCCGGCATGAGGACACCTCCTAGTCTGAGTTCCAGCATCACTCAGACTAGCCTCGCTAGCTGCGCGAGCCAAGCACCTCACAATTCAGTCGTGCACCCCCTGCGGACGGGGGCGCGACACCTTTGTAGGTGATCAAGATCGTTAGGAGGCGCGGCTGGTCAGGCGGCTTTCGTCTGGTTGCGGTGTGCGGGCCAGATCTGATCTTCGGACCTGCTGCCCTGCTGGCAGCGGAGGGCGGCGATGGCGGCGGCACCGTTGACGGTGCAGTGCATGCCGGCTCGCCTGGAATCCGGTGTCCTGCTAGCAGCCCTAGCCGGGGAAGATGCCAGATCCGAACACGTACGGCGGCCCAAACGGTGGCGGTTGCGGTACTTTGCTGTACTCGCGATCCAGCTGCTCGAATTTCGCTTCTGACCAGGTGGGGGCTAAGCGGGCTCGAACCGCTGACCTCTTACATGCCATCTGGCGTCAGCACGTCCACCCGCGTCTCCCTGTGCAGGTCACCGTCCCCCACTGGCCCTGCGCGGCCATCCGCCTCCAGGGTGCGTGGTACACCAGGTTACAGATGCGCCCCCCGGCGGGCATCCAATCAAGCAGGCCCCAGAACCGGGCCCCGCCACTCCCCCGCAACCTCTCCCCCTCCCAGCCCAGGACAGTAGCCTGACTCGCCGGCAAACACCCGGCCGGGCACACCGAGGGTCGCACAGCAACTTCCGCTTCTGCGACATTGCGCTCGACAGGGGTAATCTTGATCGCGTGGCAGTTATGACGGAGCGCCAACTCGACAAGCTGTCAGCCTGGCTGCTGTCGGCCATCCTGGTGGTCATCATGCTCGGCGGAGCGATCTACGTCTTCTACCTGGTCGTCAGGTAGGTGAGCGCCCATGACAACGATCGAGGCTGGCCTGACGAGCAGGAGGCCGCGAACGGGGTCGCCAGCGAACGTGCCGCACGTCTTCAGGTCGTCCAGTCGACGGCTGCCAGCTCCGGTGCGTGGGTGACCACAATCGCATTGCCGCCGCAGGATGGGCACACCGCGAGCGGTTCGCCGTCGTACTCGCGGCCGCAGGTGAAGCAGCGCAGCCGGTCGGGCGCCCGCCGCCATTGCACCCTCGCGCCTGCCAGCCGGGTGCCAGCCGCCGCGGCCTGCCAGGCAGCGGCGGCGGCAGCGATGTCCACGCCGGAGCCGACCGCGAGAACCACGGTCCGCACTGGCTGATTAGCGGTGACGTCGGCCAGCGCGGCGACTGCGGCCCGCACCAGGCCGGCCTCATGCATCGGCGGGCACCTCCGCCGCCCACCCGGCCAGAACCACACGGGCTGCGGTCACCATCTCGCCGACCCGGCAGCTCACAATCGGGCTGAGGCCCCACCGCCCGGTGACCGACGCCGGCACGATGCCGACCAATGTGACCCGCGCCGGGGCACAGCCCGCCAGCTCCGCCGCGGACAGCGCGTCCACCAAGCCGACGTCGTGAGCCGTTGCACGCGCACCATGGCCGCGGCGCACATCGCGGTCGCCGATCACGACGATCTCACCCGGCATCCCATGGATCCCGGAAACTGCGTCGAGCACAAGCACCGCCTGCCGCCCGGCGATGTATGGCATGAGCATGAGCCCGAGCGTGCCACCGTCCAGGACCTCCACGCCCGGCATCGGCGAGGCCGCCAGGCGCCGGGCCGCGACCACGCCGACGCCGTCGTCGCCCAGCAGTTCGTTGCCGATGCCGAGCACGAGGACGGGAGCAGCCCTGTTGCTGCCAGCGCGGTCCGCCGCTGCCCTGCTCACAGGCGGTCCCTGGGCAGGAACTTGAAGCCGGAGAAGATCGACGACATCAGGCCCGACTTTTCCTCCCGGTCGATAAGCGTGGCGCTGTAGACGTGATGTATCAGGAATCCCAAGGTCAGCCACATGATCAACTGGTGGATAAATCGGATCATCTGCACCGAGACCAGCGGGAGCAGCCAGCCGGTGAGGCTTCTGGCCCAGCCCTCCCCTTGGACACCGAAAATCACGACACCGGTCAGGATCTCGACCCCGAACATTACGTACAGCAAGCAGTAAGTCAGCCCTGCGAGCGGGTTGTGGCCGACGACCGGTGGCGGCTCACGATCGAGAAAGAGGTAGAAGCGGAGCGATGGGATGATGCCGCGCCAGCGCGCCTTGCTGGTCGGGATCCACTCCCTCCAACGGCACCAGCGGTTAGGCGACCGGAAAAGCCAGATGACCCGGGCAAGGATCAGCGCAATAAAGATGTATGCGGTGACCTTGTGAATGGCCTTGAGCCAGCTGATCCACTCTATGTCTCCCGCCAGGCTGGACCCTGGGTCCTCGATGAGAAACCCGGTCACGCTGAGCACGCCGATTGCCACGAAGAGCAGCCAGTGCACCCATCGCACCGGCTGGTCCCAGACCCGTACCCGAGCCAGCGCTGGCCCGGCCTGCTCCGCGCCGGTCGCCGACACAGGCTGCGGCCGCTTGCTGGGTGCGGTCATTGAACTCTCACCTCGACGACGCTGCGGCCGTCGGCGTCATAGATGTGCGCGGCGCACGCCATGCAGGGATCGAAGGAGTGCAGCGTCCGGAGGATCTCCAGCGGACGCTTCGGGTCGGAGACCGGCGTGCCGACCAGCGCAGCCTCGTACGCGCCGGGATTTCCCTTCTCGTCACGCGGGCTCGCGTTCCAGGTCGATGGCACGACGGCCTGGTAGTTGCGGATGCGGCCGTTCTCGATGACGACCCAGTGGGACAGGGCGCCCCGGGGGGCCTCGTGGAAGCCCACGCCGCGAGCCTGCCCGGCCGGCCACGACGAGGGGTCCCATTTCGCGGTATCGGCGATGGACAGGTCGCCGCTACCGATGTTGTCCCGCAGCATCCCCACTAGCTCCAGGGAATACTGCGCCATCAACTGGGTCTCCAGCCCCCGCGCCAGGACCCGGCCGAGGGTGGACATCAGCGCGCCTGGCGGCACCTTGAGCCGTTGAAGCGCGCCGGCGACCAGCGGCCGGATACGTGAGTCGCCCCGGGCGTAGCCGACGAGCATCCGGGCCAGCGGGCCCACCTCAACCGCCATCCCCTGATATCGCGGCGCCTTGAGCCAGGAGTACTTTCCGGCGACGTCGAGCTGGGTGAAGGGCGGCTCGGGCCCGGTGTAGTCCGGGGTGGTCTCGCCCTGCCAGGGCGGCAGTGCCGATTCCGCGCTGTCGTAGTGGTACCAGGAATGGGCCACAGACTCGGCGACACCGGCCGGATCGAACGGCCCGGCCGTCAGGGTCCCGGCCCGGATGACCCCGCCCGGGAACAGGCCGCCGGCCGCCGGCTGGCCCTTTCTCGGCGGCGACAGTGAGTAGTCCCCGAACACCATGTACGAGGTCAGGCCGCTGCCGTACTTCGCCCACTCCGGGTATGCGCCCGCGATGGCGTAGAGGTCTGGCAGGTACACCTGCTGGACGAACTGCAGCCCGTTTTCCAGGAGCTGCGTCAGTTCGGTCAGCGTATTGTCGTTGATCGCGTCCTGGCTGCTGAGGTCGACCGGGGACGCCATGCCGCCGACCACATAAGTCTGCGGGTGCGGGTTCTTCCCGCCAAGCAGCGCGTGAACCCGGATGTAGTCACGCTGGAAATCAAGCGCATCGAGATAGTGGCTGAACGCCAGCAGGTCCACCTCAGGGCTCAGCTGGTAGGCCGGATGCCCCCAGTACCCGTTGGTGAACGGGCCGACATTGCCGCTGGCAAGGAACGCCTTGAGCCGGGCCTGAACCGACGCGAACAGCGCGGCGGTCGAGCGCGGGTACACCGAAATCGACTGCGCGAGTGACGCGGTGCGGCGCGGATCGGCCTTCAGCGCGGCGGTCGGATCGATCCAGTCCAGTGCCTGCAGGTGATAGAAGTGCACCACGTGATCATGAACATACTGCGCGGCCGCGATGAGCTGACGCAGCAGCCGCGCGTTCACCGGCGGCACCGCCCCGATGGCATCCTCGACCGCCCGGACCGACGCGAGCGCATGCACGGTGGTACAGACGCCACAGATCCGCTGTGCGAAAAGCCAGGCGTCCCGCGGGTCCCTGCCCTGCACGATGGTCTCGATGCCGCGCCACATCGTCGAGGAGGAATAAGCCTTCGCGACATGGCCGCCGCCGATCTCCACCTCGACCCGCAGGTGCCCCTCGACACGGGTCACCGGGTCGATGACGAGTCGTGTCATAGCTCCTGCCCGTCCTCAGCCTCGCCGTCGTGACCACCGCCGCCGGGAGAGCGGTCCCCGGCGGGCCCGGTAGCACCGCTGTCCGGGTCCGCCCGCGTCACCGCTGGCACCTGGGCCATGCGGGCGTCACGGGCCGCGGCGACTCGGTGCTGGACTGCTTTGCCGACCCCGTGCAGCGCGAATCCGGCCGCGGTGGCCGCGACCACGGCAACGCCGAGCCGGTCAGCCGTGAGGTCGAGCCCTGCCGTCTCTACGTGCGGCAACCGGTCGTAGAACGGCGTCATCGTGTCCCAGAAGTCGGGCTCGGAGCACCCCACACAGCCGTGCCCGGCCTGGACCGGCCAGGACGTCGCGCCGTTGTAGCGGACGCTGGGGCAGTTGTGGTAGGTGGCCGGCCCCTTGCAGCCAAGCCGGTACAGGCACCAGCCGTTGCGGTGCCCCTCGTCACCCCATTCGGCGGCGAACTGCCCGGCGTCGAAATGCCCGCGCCGCGGGCAGGTGTCGTGGATGCGCTCCCCGTAGGCGAACAGCGGCCGGCCGTAGCCGTCAGTCGCCGGGAACTCACCGAATGTCAGGTAATGGACGATGGTGGCGGTGAGGTTGTCGGCGTTGACCGGGCACCCCGACAGGTTCACCATGGGCACGCCGCTGACGATGTCCGCGACCGCGACCGCGCCGGTCGGGTTGGGAGTCGCGTGGGGGATCCCGCCGAACGCCGAGCAGGTGCCGACATTGATGATCCCGGCCGCGCCACGGGCACACGTTCTGAGGATGTCATCGGCCGCTCTGCCCCCGATGGTGCAGGATCCGCGGATGCCGGTGGGCACCGAGCCCTCCACGATCAGCAGGTGCCCGCCCTTGGCCACAGCCTCGTCGCGGGCCTTCTCCGCGGCGGAGCCCGCCGCCGCCATCAGCGTCTCGTGATAGTCGAGGGAGATCAGGCCCAGGATCAGCTCCGACGCCGACGGGTTGCGCGAGCGCACGAACGCCTCCGTGTCGCCAGCGCAGTCCTGGAATTCCAGCCACACGACAACGGGCCGGTTCACCTTGGCCAAGGCGGACGCGATGCGGGGGGTGAACCGGGGTGGCAGCGCCAGCGTGACCGCAACCCCGGAGCAGAACTTCAGGAACGCCCGCCGGTCAAGGCCGGCCTCGGCGAGCCGCGCGGGCAATGGCTCGCCTGCACCCCCGGCTGGGGCGGCACTCCCGCCTAACTCAGCGCGCACCCGAATTTCCCGCGCAGCCGCTACCGCCCGCTGTCCGTTCGTCATGGCTTTCACCACCTCGCGCCCGCGATCCAGCGCTCAACGCGGAATCGTCGTTTTCGCAGGCTAGCCGCGCCCTCAGGGTTATACAAGGGACCAAGTGCCCCTCCGCATGCCCTTTCGCCGACTGTTGTGCCGGACGGCAGCGGCTGCCAGACTGGGCAGATGGACCGGTTGGCCGAGATCGTCGCGGACGTGCGTGCGGCGTTCGAGCGCGTGCACCGCGAGCAGTTCCTGGCGGATCCAGCCGCGAACCCTCGCCTGGCTGTTGACGTCCTTGATCCCGCAGTTGTGCAGGGCACGCCGACGGTCGTACTCCTGGCACCATGGACCATCAACGGGCTGGCCTTTCCGCCCGATGACGAATTTCCCTCCGAAATTGAGATCGCGGGCCGCCGCCGCCCGGTGTTCCGGGTCGAGATCGGGGAACTGGGCGCATTCCGCTCCGTCAACCTGCCGCCCGAGCCATCCAGCCTGCGCAGCATGGCTCAGGCGCGAGAGCTCGCCCGGTCCTGGGCCGCCCCCTTCCAGGCCGCCGTGGCCGCAGCCCGGTTAGAGGGACGGTGAACGCGATGTGCCTCGGCATTCCCGGCCGCGTGCTGGAGACGACCGACGTGGCCGGCATGCTCACGGGAAAGGTCGATTTCGCTGGCGTAACCCGGCGCGTCTGCCTGGCGTACGTCCCGCAGGCCCGGGCCGGTGACTACGTCCTCGTGCACGTGGGTTTCGCCCTCAGCCTGGTCGACGAAGCGGAGGCGGAGCAGACACTCGAACTGCTCGCCTCGCTGGGTGTTCTCGAACAGGAACTGTCCGGCGACGACGTCACGGCCGGTAGCGGCCCCTAGACCGTCATCGTGGCATGTCCAGTTGCTGACTGCCCAGGAGTCCGCCGGCGACCGGCACCTGGAACCTGCCGGCTCGCCCAACCTGCTGCTGAGTGCCGATCCAGGCCATCTGGCGGCAGAACGTCCACCCGCATGTATCCACGCAGGTCACCGTCCCTGGAAGTACCCCATGGCCTACGGATTCCGTACACGTTGCTGTACTCCCTGCTGTACACCTACCGTGCCGGCCAGCCGAACTCGCCGTGGCCCACGAGCAGGCCGCAGCTGGGCTGGAGCTACACAGGGATGAGGTCGACGTGGATATCAGCGGCTTCCGCCAGGGCCCTCAGGTCGGCCGGATCGGAGGTGAGAATATCGTCGCCGTCGGCGGCCAGGCACACCACGGTGGCGTCAATCGCATCCGGCTGGCCGCTGTGGGCCAGCAGCAGCCCCGCCCGGCGCCCCAGCGGATCATCGATCGCTGCGACGTCGGTCCCGGCGAGCAGCCGGGCGACTGGCACCTGGCGGCCACGGCCACCACGCCAGACTTGCGCGACCACTCCCCCGTTGGTCACCGGCACCCGCCCCGCTAGCCGCTCCCGTTTCAGCAGCGCCACCACCCCGCGATCCCCGCGCTCCACCGCGACGAACGCTCCCGCATCTAGGACCAGCATCAGGCCGCACCCTGGCCGCGGGCCCCCCTGCCCTGGCGCCGCGGCTCCGGCGCGCCGCGCACCACGACCGCCCGGCCGCGCGCGCTGCGGGCAGCCTCCCTCATCTCCTCCTCGGAGATCTCACCATGCTCGGCCTCGTAGCCCGCCAGGAACTCATCTAGTGCCCGCAGCCGCCGGTCATGGTCAGCCTTCAGCCGCAGCGCATCATTGACCCAGGCGCTCACGCTCTCCGCCTGCCCAGCGGCCACCGCCTCCTGGGCCACCGCTACCAGCTCCGCATCCACCGATGCCGACATCCGCTGCTTCGAAGTCATACAATCATGCTACACTTCTGCTACGTATGTGGGAAACCGGTGTCCGAGGTCTCTCAACTTGCAGTGCCGCGTTCTGCAGGGCCTGTCCCACGAACGGTCCCCCGAGCCGCCTTATTGAAGAATCGAGGTAGGCGCCGCGACTTGGCCGTAGCGTTCAGAGGTCCGAAGGGCTGGCTCTCGAACCGCCTGCCGGCCGTTGCGCCTGGCTTTAAAACGACGTGCCAGCCCGTCGGGTCCTTGCCGTGGCGGGGCTCAAAAGAGGCGCGAGCGCCATCAGGTCCTGGAATAAGGCATGCCCGCCGCGGTCACACCTGCGTCGATGGGGAGGGGCCGTTCGTGGCGGCAGTGATGATCGGCGTGGATCCGCATCAGGGCTCGCACACGGCGGTGGCGATCAGCGCGGCCGCGGAGCCGCTGGGCGAGCTGCGGGTGCGCGCCTCACCGCCCAGGCGGAGCGGCTGCTGGCGTGGGCGGTGGCCTGGCCAACGATCCCAGCGACGCCCGCTCTGTGGCCATCGCGGCGCTGCGCTCCCCGTCCCGCCGGGAGGTCCAGGCGGACGACCACGCGGTGTTGACGACCTGTGCGGCGGGGCGATGGGACCTATGTGACCAGCCTGGAGCCGAACCGGCTGCTGGAAGCGCTGAGCTTCATCGTTGACTTCCACCGTGCGACCCAATCCGGACGTTGACGAGCTGGTTTCCAACGATGTGGAGTTCCACCGGCGGATCTCCGCCTGCTCGGGGAACACCGTAAGGGGCGGGGAGTCACTGCCCCCCGGCCTGCGGCCTGCCGCGCTGGTCGTGCTGGCGGAACGGCTCAAACCTGGCCTAGTGGGCGAACGGCCCGCCTTCGGGCGGCTGACCCCGCACCAGAAGCAGGCGATGGTCACCGCGCTGCAGGTGGGCGGGCACACGGTCGCGATGACCGGCGACGGCGTCAACGACCGCTCAAGCTGGCCGATCTGGGCATCGCCATGGGCTCGGGCGCGCCGGCGACCAAGGCCGTGGCTGAGCTTGTCTTGCTGAACGGCTCGTTCGGCGCCCTGCCCGGCGTCATGGCGGACGGGCGCCGGGTGACCGCCAACATCGAGCGCGTCGCGAACCTGTTCATCACCAAGACGGTGTGGGTCACGCCGCTGGCCGTGGCCGTGGGCGTGACCCTGCTCCCCTGCCCGGTCCTGCCCCGGCAGCTGACCATCATCGACAGCCCGGCTATCAGCATCCCGTCCTTCTTCCTGGTCCTCGCCCCGAAACACGCGGCGCTACCGGCCCGGCTTCACCGGCCGCATCCTGCGCTTCACCCATCCCGGCCGGCGCCATCATCGCCGCGGCCACCTTCACCGCGTACCTGCTGGCCCGGGCCGGCGGCCTGCCGCTGGCCCAGCAGCGCACCGCGGCGACCCAGCTTACGAATGAGGCGGTGGGGGCAGTGCCTGGGCCAGCCGCTCGGCTCGCTGCTTAATGGTGCGGAGCATCTTGCGCTCCATCATCCAGGAGCCGGGCTCGATGACCGGGTAGGCCAGCTTGTCCCGCACCGGCAGGGCCGAGGTGTCGAACCGGTTGCGGCTGATCAGCCTGGTATGCCCATGGACCGGCCGCAGCTCGAACGACCACACCCAGGCGTGGTTGCTGGAGCGGATGACCATCGCCTGCTCAGGGTCCAGCCGCTCGACCCGCATGGCGTAACCGGGCATGGGCACCTCATCTCCCACCTTGAGGTTCTGCAACTCGGGGATGATGCGGTCGGTGTTGCGGATGTCGATGCCGAGCCGGCGCTCGATCCAGTCGTAGGTATACGCACCACCGCGTCCGGGCCCCATCTGCACCAGCCACGGCCAGACCGCCGACGGCGGCGCATTGATCTCGACCACCCGGGTGGCAACCACGTCCGGATCAGGCATGAACTCATCACCAGCCACCGCGCCGCCCGCCTCCTGCGCGGTCGCGCCCCAGTGCAAATGCCACGGGCGCAGGAAACGGGCATACACCAGACCCACGGCCCCCGCCACGAGCAACACCGCGCCGAGCCGCTTCCCTGGCATTCCTGGCCCCCAGACCGCTATTTCCTGCACCCAAGAGTTGATCACAGCCAGCGCCTGCACTGAGCGGCCTTGACCGGCTCCCCAGGGCAGAGTGTTACCAACGTCTGTGCGCAGGTGGCCGCTGTGCGGGGCGTGGCCGGTCAGCCAGCGTGCCAGCGAAATGACCGCGGCCACCGGTGCGATGCAGGAACCTGCGCCGCCCTGTACATCTCCCTTTCAGAAGAGACGATGGCCCCGCGACCCGGCGGCGTTCATTGTTCGATCAGGGTCCTTGTCCCTGGGGTCTCCTACCCCGTGGTCGCTGCATGCTCACGCGATCTTCGCCGGTCGCCGGGAAGGGCTCCCGCTCCCGGATGCCAGCGTGTGCCTGGCCGTCGCGATCACCCACAGCCCGCCCATCGAAGCCGCCAGCGTCGCCAACATGGCCGCGCTGCCAGCCACCAAGGCGATGACCCCGGCCACCAGCGCCAGCGCGCCGATGCCCGACACCAGCACCACATAAGCCGCCGGCGGTCGCCGGCCCCCGCGGGCGGCCCCGTAGACCGCAGCCATCTGCTTCTGATCAGTAACGCAGGCGGCCCACCCCAGACCGAACACCACCGCCGCCGCCACCCGGACCGACCAGCCGGTCATGGCCGCCCCGGTCACCCACAGAAGGTAAACAGCCGCCGCCGCGGCCACGAACACTGTCGCCAGCCCATCCCTGACTGTGAGGCGCATCTCGGCCTCCTTCCGTGCCCGCCCGGCCGACAATCCGGCTTGCGCCCGGGCGGCTACCTTCACGCTGATACCCCGGCAGACCGGGCACCAGAGGCGTTGGTCCCCACGGCGCAGGCACTTGCGCCCCGCTGGGCGACCTGTCACCGGATCAGCCGTGAGTACTCTGCAAGCAAGCCTCTGCGCCGATCACCCACGCTCCGCAACGGCCGGCCGTGGGTCGATCGGGTCGCGGTACTTCCGTGCGGTAGCCGCCGCCGTCGGCCGCCAACTGGAAATCGATCAGCCCTAACCACCATCGCGCTACCCGCAGCGCCGCCGCAGCGAACTAGGCATTCAGCCAGGCTTACAAACGGAGCCATCCTAGGGCGATTCGGAGCTACGGTCCTCTCCCCCACAGCCGCTAGCCGCGAGTTTCAGCTGCAGTCCGCCTGTGCTCCCGACACTGCTGACGCCGCGTGTGTGGCCCGCGCATGGCTGTGCCCTGGGTTAATGCGGGCCTTCGAGCCGGAGGGCGAGCTTGGGACAGACCCGGACGGCCTCGCGGACCTCGCCGAGCAGGCCTTGTGGAACGTCACAATCGCGGATGATCGGGAAACCCCAGTCGTCGAGGGTTACCAGCTCGGGAAGGATCTCGGCGCACAGCCCGCGGCCATCGCAGGCGATCGGGTTGACCCGCAGCCTTTTGCCGGCACTCATCGCTGTCTCCGTGGGGGGACGGGCAGGACGATGGCTGTTCTGGTGGCGCAGCACCAGCCTTGCGCGTGCTGCTCCAGTTCGGGCCCGAAAAGGTCGAGGGCACTGCGGATCAGCCTTATCACGCCGTCGGGATGGTGACAGGCGCCGCGCCCATCGACCTGGCCGAGCCAGCGCCGCAAGGTGCTGAGATCGGACGTGCGGCCTTCGGCGACCCGCTGCATTTCGCCGGCGATCGCGTCCAGGCCGAAAAGGCACGGGCCGCACTGGCCCGCCGACTCGTCCGCGAGGTAGCGCACGACCCGTGCTGTCTCGACAAGCCCGCAGGCGTCGCCGGGCAGGACCGCGATCAGGCCAGCGCCGGGCCCGGCACCCAGGGCCGCCAGGCCTGCCAAGGAGAACGGCCGGCCTGCCGCTGCTGCCGCGCCGACCCAGGTGCCGAAGTAGCCGCCGAGCAGCAGCGCCTGCGGCGGCGCGGATACCCCGCCGGCCAGGCTGAGCACCTCCTGGATGGGCGCGCCAATCGCGATCTCGTGTACGCAGGGCTGGTTCACTGCCCCGAGGATGGTGACCAGCATCGACCCCGGTTCCTGCGGCGTGCCGACCGCACGGAACCACGAGGCGCCGTAACGGGCGATGAGCGCGAGGTGTGCCAGGGTCTCGACGTTCTGCACCAGCGTCGGCCTTCCACCGAGCCCCTGTTCGGAGATCCTCGGCGGCCTGCTGGTGGGAGTGGGGATGCCGCGCTCGACCCAGTGCACGAGGGCGCTGGATTCCCCGCCGACGAACCGGTCGGCGCCCGTCAGGATCCGGATCCGGATCCGGTCAGATCCGGCTCGCCGGCGCTCGGCGGCCGCGTCGTCCACGACTTCGCGGACCGAGTGATGCACCACGACCACTGCCTCAGCAGCGCCGACTATCTCGGCTGCGAGAACCGACCCGTCCAGCACCAGATGAGGTGACCGGGCGAGCAGGACCTTATCCTTCGCGCTCGCAGGCTCGCCTTCCGTACCATTAGCCACCACGACAGGGACGCGTCCCGCGGCTACCGCAGCCAGCTTCCTCGCGGTGGGAAACCCAGCGCCGCCCCGGCCGGTGAGCCCCGACCGTTCCACCTCCTCGAGCAGGCCCTTCCGGCGCCCCCAGTCCAAGCCGGGCGACCGAGGTGGGCCGTACCGGGCAAGGTGCCCGGCCAGGCCGGCGGGACCAGCCGGCAAACCCGCTGGAAGCAGGCGGGGCAGATAGCCCGGCGCTTGCGTGCCTCCCGGCCCTGCCAGGCGCTGAGGGCTTTGGGTGTTCCTCATTACCGGCGTGCCCGTTCCCTCGGGGTGATCCGCTCATACCCAGCCGAAGGGTGGCCGGCCGGGGCGCTGTGCCTGACGGCTGCTATGAGGCGCGCCAGCACAGCGGTTGCCACTGCGGCGGCAGATCCCCACTCGATCAGCAGCACCCACCAGATCCCCAGGTCGTTGCCCGCCGTCAGGGAATGCACGAACGCCACCGGCCACGCCAGGTAGGCCAGCCAGTGCACCGCCCGCCAGGCTCCAAAGCCCAGGCGGCGGCGCAGCAGACTGGTGACCAGCACGGCGCCGCCAAGGTTGACGGCCAGAGTGCCCAGGCCGATCGCGAGGGTCCGGTAGCTGGACAAAAAGGGCAGCACCGTGGCCGCCCAGCCGATCGAGACAAAGGGATCCAGGATCGCGGTCATCACATGCAGCGCGAGGAACGCGACCAAGAACAACGCGAGCGTCCTGTGCAACTCGGCGAAGACGAAACGCGGCCAGCGCCTGGGCGCCGAGCCCAAGCGCGTTGACACGCCCAGCACCATCACCACGCTGAACAGGACCAGCAACACCAACCCGCTGGCACGCGAAACGAACCACAGGCCCTGCGACCCCGCAGCAGCGGCAGCCACGCTCATCTCACACCCCCCGTCCCGCTTCACCCCAGCGCATGGCTCCCCGGCGGAACCTTCGCGTTACCGGTCCGCGTTCCAGACAGCGGTGCCATCGCGGTCGCTCCTCACGAAGCCCGCATCAGGCGACTGGATCCGTCGCACCAATGGACTCTGGCCTCGTCACCTACAGCCTGCCCAGGCACCGGGGCGCCTAGGCAGGGTCCAAAGGCCCAACGGCGCGGGCTCAACGCCACTCGTCGATCACGGGGATGGCAGAACGCGTCAAACCAGGACGCTTACCGCAAACCTCCCGGCCTGGCCCCGCCATACACGTGACTGCCCGAGGGGACGTCGATGCGGCCACCATCGGTGTCCGGCCAGCCGCCTGCGTAGCGCACTTCCCCATCGTGGGCGACGAGTCGCGCCGGCATACCGGCCGTGGCCAGCCATTCCTCTGCCCCGCCGCCAGCGACGATCGCGGCAGTCGCCGCGGCGTTGGCGTCGGCACACGTCGCCGCGGCAACGCTCACCGTCTGCCATGGCCCGTCCGCGGGAAGCCCCGTCCGGGGATCCACGATGTGATGCAGCACGCGGCCTGCCCGCCGCCACCGACGGCAGGTGATCGACGAGGTCGCGACCGCCCCGCTGGCCAGCCGGACCGACTGGGCTCGCGATGAGCCTGCCGAGCTTAGCTCGTCGGCCACGAGAATTGGCCAGCCGTCACGGGGTGGCTGCCCGGCGACCGCCATGTCGCCGCCGAGGCTGACCAGAACGCCGCCAGCCTGCCCGTTGGCGGCCATGGCCGCCCTGACCGCACGATCAGATCCCAGGCTCTTGGCGGTGGCACCCAGATCGAGCCGGACGTTGGCCGGCAAGCGGAGCACAGGGCCGTCGAGCCGGACCGTCTGCCAACCCGGCGCCGGGGCCGGCGCGTCAAGAGGCTCACTCCGCTCAGGATCGATCGCGGCGAAGTCACGGTCGTAGCCCAGCGAGATGAGGGCGCCGCCGACCGTGGGGTCCGCCAGCCCTCCGGTCCACCGTGCTGCTTCCAGCGCGACACTGATTGCCTCGGCGAGCCCGTCGCTGAGCATGAACAGGCCACCCCCGCTGCGGTGGATCCAGGAGATCTCGGAGTCCTGCCGGAACCGGCTCGCCTGGCGGTCCAGCGCACTCAAGACGCTATCCACCGCGGCGAGTGCCCCGCAGAGATTTTCTGGTGGCCACACCGCGGCCCGGGCATCGGTGCCCAGTGCGGCGCGTTCAGCAACGGCGACAGTGTCATCGCCGGTGCTGATCCGCCGCCATGCTGTAGCTGCGCCGGGCCCGTTCACAAGGTCATTCCATCAGTTGTCGTGGTAGACGGGGGCGTGCCGGACCTGGGTGACCACGGTCTTGCCGTTCACGACGTGGGAGGTGCTTGTCACCGTCACGCCGGACGCACTGGTCGTTGCCACCGCATGAGACACCTGCGGCCCATTTGTCCCGTTTGTTACCGCCGTGGTGCCGATCCCGGTCGTGGTGGACGCCGCACTCGCCGTGGGAGCCGAGATCGGGAAGGCATGGTGGGCCAGCGCCAAGGTGGTGGCCCCGGTGCCGACGACAAGCGCCGCCGCCGTCCAGTTCGACATCCGCCGGACGCGGCGGATGCCGTCACGACGTGTCGGCGCAGTCCGCGTGTTCGGAGCCGTCCCGCCGGGCACCGGGAGGGGCGCGTGCCCTGCGGCCGGAGTTGATTCGGCGAATCCCGGCAGTGGCACCTGACCATTGCGGGGATTGCGGTCCGTGTTCATGTGGGTTCCTTCTCACTCTGTCGCGGCCGGGTCCTGCCCGGTAGTCCCATGGTGCGCCTACAGCCATGAGCGGGCCGTGAGAGAACGATGTGAGCGTTCTCATTTACCTTGCGGTTCCCCGGCTCTCAATCTCCCCGCTGACTAGCTGATAACTACGTTTGTTGTCTAATAGACAACAAACGTAGTCTGCCGGTGTGCCGAATCGCAGAGAGACGTTGCTGGACGCGGCGATCCAGGTGCTCGGCGAGCGCGGGATACGGGCGCTCACGCACCGGGCGGTCGATGCCGAGGCGGGCGTGGCGGCCGGCTCGGCGGCGAACTACTTCCCGACCCGCGAGTCGATGCTCGAGGCGATCGCCGAACGAGTCTCGGCGATGGAGCGCGGCCACTTCGACGAGATCGCCGCCGAAGTCTGCCCGGCGACTCCCGCGGAGCTCGGCCGGGCCATCGCCGGGTTCTTCCAGGACATCACCGGCGCCCGCCGGGCCCTGACCCTGTCGCGGTATGCCATCCTCGTCGAGGCCGGGCACAATGCCAAGATCCGGCACCAGCTCGCCGAGACGGGAAGCCGGGTCAATGCCTGGTTCGCGAACTGGCTGCGACTGATCGGATCGGCCGACGCCGGCCATGACGTCCACGTGCTCGGCAACTACCTCACCGGGCTGACGCTGCACCAGCTCGCCATCCGCGACCCGGGGTTCGATCCCGCGGGCAAGATCACCGCCCTGCTCGAGTCCCTGGTCCAGCCCTCCGGTACACCCGCGCTGGGATCCGCACACCACGACGGGACCGAGCCGGCACGGGGCCGTACCTCGTGAACCGCACCAGGCAGGGACCGGCTGCGGGCCGGGGAATGGAGGAACCGATGGAACGCAGCAATGCGTGGACCACGATCGACGATCAGCGCCGCGCGCTGGTGCACCTGCTCGAAGACCTGTGTGCGAGGCGGATTGGCGGGCCGTCGCTGTGCGAGGGCTGGAAGGTCCGCCGGGTGGCGGCGCACCTGGCCCTGCAGAACACGCCCTGGTCGGCGATGCCCCGGACGGTGCTCGACCTCATCCGCCACGGTGGCATGAATGGCGCGATCCACTCGAGGCGTGCCGCCACGCCGAAATGCCCGTCGAGGCCATCATCGGCGAGATCCGCGACCGGATCGGGGTATGGCGGCCGCTGCCGGCCGTCACTTTCCGCGAGACGGCCATCGACTACCTGGTGCACGGCCAGGACATCGCCGTCCCGCTCGGCCGGACCCTGCCGGTGCCGCCGGGCCTCGCTATCGTCGCCGCGGACCGGGTGTGGTCCAGCCCCCGGATCCACACCCGGAAGAGGCTGGCCGGCTACCGGCTCGTGGCCGACGACGCCCCGTGGAGCGCCGGGCAGGGCCATGAGATCTCCGGGCCGATCAGCACGCTGCTCCTGCTCCACACCGGCCGGCCGCGCTGCGCCGGCTGTCGGGTCCCGGGTCACAGGCCTGAGCGAGCTCTTCACGCCTGCCGACGCCAGCGACTTTCTCCCCGATGTTTAGTGATGTGAGGTTCCCAAAGGTCAAATCGGCTGGGCGTGTGGCTGTGTGGTTACGTCGTGCGCGTCGGCATCTCCGTGGTAATCGAGATACGCACTAACGCCGCCGTTGACCCGCCGATCGTGACAACCATCATGCTGATGTTCATCGGCCTGGCCTTGCTCGGCGTCGCCACTCCCGGGAGGCGCCCCGCCGGATCGAACCTCCGTGACTCAGCATGCCAGTCTCGCGATTCCTCAGTATCGCTGACCTGCTTTACAGCAGCCATGCTCACAGGTCCCGTCAGTTCCGGATCAGCCAGCCGCTGTCCCGGCTGCCGAACGCCCGGGTGCAGGCCGGGACCAGACTGGGCGGAGCCCTGCCAACCCTCCCGCGCCGCGAGGACCTTGACACCCCGCGCGGCGCTCAGGACGGTGCTCCCTCAGGACACCGCCTCAGCGAGCAGCCCGACCTGCTCCAGGCTTGACGAGGTCGGCACGAAGATGAGCTCGTCGCAGCCGGCCTCCGCGAACGCGGCGGCGTAGCCCTTCACCATCTCCGCGCTCACCGCCGCGCTGGCCGCGATCTGGCCGGCGATGTCGCCCAGGAACGCGTAGTAGTGGCCGAGATAGCCGTCTGCCAGCGCGCGGGCGTCCGGGCCCAGCGCGAAGTAAGCCAGTGACAGCTTGCGCGGCTTGCCCGGCCGGCCCTCGTCCTGCCACGCCTGGTCAACGGCCGCCGCAGCCTGGGCGAACATGGCCGGGGTACCGCCGCCCATTATCCATCCGTCAGCGACGTGGGCCACCCGGCGGAAGCTGGCTTCCGTCGAGCCGCCCAGGATCAGCTCAGGGCCACCCGGCCGGGCCGGCGGCGGCCCGATCGGACCGATGTCGCCCCGCCCCTCACCCGTCCAGATGCGCTGCATCTCGGCCAGCTGCTCGTCGAAGCGCCGCCCCCGCCCGGCCATGGTCAGCCCACTCGCAGCGAAGTCGTCCTCCCGGCCGCCGATGCCCAGGCCCAGCACCAGGCGGCCACCCGAGATGCGGTCGAGCGAGGCCGCCTGCTTGGCGAACAGCGCCGTGTTCGTGTGCAGCGGCGCCAGCAGGACCGACGTCGTCAGCCGGATCCGGCTGGTGACCGCCGCCGCGGCGGCCAGCGCGATCAGCTCCTCGTAGTTCGGGTACACGAGCCGGCCGATCGTGCCGAGAGTGCTGAAGCCAGCCTCGTCAGCCCGCCGGGCCCAGTCGACGAGAGTCCTGCCTTCCGTGTCCGGAACTGCGTTCGGAAGGCCGATCCCGACATCCATGCTCAACCTCCATCGTCGCTCGTTCACTTCGTCAAGGACCGACACTAACCATCCGCCGGGCAGGGACGTCGTCAGGGCCAGGGACGCGACCCGCAGCACAGCAGCGCCTCAGGCGGAGTGAGACCAGCATGCCCGATGCCGCCGCTCAGCCTGAGCATGCGGTCCACAGCCGGCCCCGGTCCGCGGCGGTCATACCTGGTCAGGGGTGGACAGGACCGCTCGGGCCCTTGTCGAGGCGCAGCGACTGCATGATGGCGAACGTGGTCGTCATCGTGAACGCCTCGATGTCGGCGGCTGCCAGCACGCCGGTGTACTTGGCGATCACGGGCACGGCAGCACGCTCGGTGACGGTATCGAGGTGGGCCTTCACACCGGCCCAGAAATTCTCCCCGTACCGCACGTAGTAAGGCACTGGGTTGACGCTCGCCAGGGCCTCCCTGGAGCTGGCCTCGATGTCAGCGATGTACCGCTGGTGCAGGGCGACGTCTTCGCGGGTGGCGAGCCTTCCGAGGTGCCCGCAGATGAAGTGCGTCCACGGGTACGACAGGGCGATGTCCGGAGCCTGCATGTACCCCTGCACGTCCTCGCTGAGGTTGAGGTTGTAGATCGGCACCCAGCCGGCGTTGACCACGTCGATGAACATCAAGGTGTCGTGGCCAGGGAAGTGGATGTAGATGTTGTCCGGCGAGTGGTTGGAGCCGTGCCAGGCCAGTTCGACGCGCTCTCCGCCTACCTCCAGCGTGTAGCTGTCGCCGAAGGTGACGTCAGGCGCAGGCCGGGCCGGGTCGTTGTCCCGGAGCAGCAGCCGCCGGGTCTCCTCATGCCCGACCAGGACGGCATTTTCAAACAGCGAGGCGGCACCGCCGTGGTCGGCGTGGTGGTGGGAGTAAACCAGGTGCGTCACGGTGTTGCTGACGCCCTCCGCGGCGGCGATCTCGTTCGACAGCTCTCCGCAGGTTGTGGCCGATGCTGGGGGGTGCGTCGAACAGCACCACACCGTCACCGGTGGTCAAGAACGCTGACTGGTAGACACCGTCGGTGACCCAGTACAGGTTCCGCTCGACACGCCCGACGTAGTATCCCTGCTCGTTCAGGGCGGGACCGAGCGCAGCACGCGGGATGGGCGCATAGTCGGGCAGTTCGTCGGCGCTGGCCGTACCGGCTGATGTTGTCACGGGCATCTCCCTCGCAACTGGGGGCACGTCCCTGATGGCCGTGCGCTTCGCGTCCTGCCCACGTTCTCGGACTGCCAGGTGAGAAGTCATCGCCGGATCATGGTGATTCGGATACGGCGATTCCTGCCTGGCCTCCCCGACTCGACGAAGCCATCCTCGCGGTTACTCCTTCCGCAGGCGATCGGTGAGGACGATCTCCCCACATCTGCGACGGTGGCCTGACGACCGCAGTCGCGCTGAAGCTCGCAAGCCAGCGACACCCAGCTGATCGGCTGACCGCCTGCCCGTACCACGCGCTCAAGGCCGGCCCGGTGTGCCTCGACCGAGGTTCCGCCGATCGCATCGACGATGCGGGTACACCTCGTATCCCTCACGCATCGCATCGAGAGCGGTAAAGGCCATGCAGGCCTCATCTTCACGGTGAGCAGGCATCACCGCTTTCCGGCGATCCCGCCTCGGAGGAGAGCTGGCGGACCTCGAGCAGGTCAAGGCCAAACGCCTCGATCTCAGCCAGGACGCCATGGAGCCCCGGCCGGTCCAGCAAGCCGGTCAAGACTGTCTCCGGGCCCTGCCGCTTCCATGCCATCGCCGGAAACGCGGAAAGCAACGTGGCACCGAGATGACCCTTGATCCTGATCATGTACCTGGCCGATGCAGGGTCCATGCCCCAATAGTCCGGCGCGGGCAGGTGAGTCCGCATCGCCAGGATCTGGTGAGGCCGACGCAGGAAGCCCCTGATGCGGATCAGCAAGGCGCTGCCCGAGAACGTAACCTGATGCGATGCTGAGAGGCGACGGCGCCAGGCTAGCGCGCCGGGGATCGGGTTCAGACGTGGCGATTAGGACAAACCCCCCGAAGCCAGCCCAGGCAGCTCTGCGGCTGATTCAGCGCAAAGAACTTCTTGCGTCCATGGATCGCGCGACGACAGCGAAGGTAACGCTTATCTCAGCCCCCGCAGGCAGCGGCAAGACTTCCCTGCTACGGGCCTGGGCAGATGGTGCGGGTCAGCCGTACCGGCTGGCAGTCGTCCAGGTGCGCCGCGATCAGCAGGACTCCCAGCAG
The DNA here is from genome assembly GCA_963829725.1 of uncultured Actinomycetes bacterium. Classification (GTDB taxonomy): domain Bacteria; phylum Actinomycetota; class Actinomycetes; order Streptosporangiales; family Streptosporangiaceae; genus RYN-230. Next base: position 409,125 of record CAWHJW010000019.1, read on the forward strand.
TTCTGGCTGGCCGTCCTCAGCGCCATCCGGCAGGCGTCGGGCACGACCGGCGAAGGTGAACAGCCGGCAGCGACACCCGACTTCAATGAAGCGGCCATCAGCGAGAGAGTCCTGTCGGAACTCGCCGCGCATCACGACCGCACCTTCCTGGTCATCGATGATCTCCACGAGCTGACCTCGCCGGAAGCGCTGACGCAGCTGACCCGGCTGCTGGAGAAGCTCCCTCAGCACGTGCACGCGATCCTCGCAACCCGGCGTGATCTCCCCCTGCGGTTGCACAAGCTTCGTCTCGCCGGCGAGCTGGCAGACATCCGCGCCGCAGACTTGCGTTTCACTGAGCGCGAGACCCACCAGTTCCTGGAGGCTTCGGGCATCGTGTTGTCGGAAGCCGGGGCCGCCAGGCTGCACGAGCGCGCGGAAGGCTGGGCGGCCGGCCTGCGGCTGGCGGCGATGTCACTGGCGAGCAGCCCGGACCCGGAGAGATTTGTCGCGGAGTTCTCTGGCAGCAGCCGTACTGTGGCCGAGTACTTGCTCGCCGAAATGCTGGAATGCCAGCCGCCCGGGGTCCAGCAGCTTCTTCTGCGCACTGCCGTGCTCGACCGGGTCAACGGCGAGCTGGCCGATCTGCTGACTGGTCACCCCGGCTCCGAACGCATCCTCCTCGATCTCGAAGACGCCAATGCGTTTGTCGTATCGCTCGATCCAGCCCGGTCGTGGTTCCGGTATCACCACCTCTTCGCTGACCTGCTCCGCCTTGAGCTGCGCCGGAGGCTCCCCGAAGAACTGCCGGCCCTGCACCGGCTCGCCGCGAAATGGCTGATCACCCACGGCGAGATCGTTGACGCCATCCGGCATACTCAGGCCGCGGGTGACTGGTCCGACGCGGCACGGCTGCTCGCCGATCATTCGTTCGGCCTGACGCTGGACGGACAAGTGCAGACCATCGATTCCCTGTTGCGCGCGTTCCCGCCAGGTGCCGTTACCGAGGGCCCGGATATCCCTCTCGCGCGGGCAACCAGCGATCTTGCCCGGGGACGCCTGGACGAGGCTGCCGCCCACCTGACCGTGGCCGAAACCGCGATCACATCGACGCCGCCAGACCGCAAGCACCGCCTCGAAGTGGCGATCGCAGCGCTGAAACTATCGCTCGCGCGGAAACGCGGCCACCTGGCGGGGGTCGTCGAGCAGGTCAGATTCCTTGCCTCGCCGATAACCGGGCAGTCCGACGACGACATCGCGCTCGACAGCGACCTGCGCGCGGTAGCGCTCATGAATCTCGGAATCGTCGAAGCGTGGTCGCTAGGGAACCAGGACAGTGAGCAGCACCTGCAAGAGGGCGCCGAACTGGCGCGGAGGATCGGACGTCCGTACCTCGAAGTGGCCTGCCTGGCTGAGCTCGCCTTCGCGTCGAAGATCGAGCCCTTCGCAACTACCCGGCGGCGGTGCCGGGAGGCGATAGCCCTCGCCGAGCAGCATGGCTGGGGCGCGGAGCCGGTCATCTCGCCGGCGCTCGTGAACCTTGCAGGCGCTCTCATCTGGACGGGTGAATTCGACGAGGGCGATTACTGGCTGCAGCGCGCCGCGCGCGCCCTGGAGACAGACTCCGGGCCGGCCATCAGGCTGTTGCTGCACATAGGCACCGGCGTGCTGTTGTCCGGCCGGCGCAGGCAGCGCGAGGCACTGGCGGAATACAGCGCGGCCGAGCACCTGCAGGCGCAACTGGAGGGCTCCCACGCGCTGGCGACGCAGCTGACCAGTTTCCGGCTGGCCACTCAGGCTCGGCTCGGGCAGCTCAGCGAGGCCCGGGCCTCGCTGGCAGCATTGGACGACGACCTGGCAGGCTCTGGCGAGATCGGTAATGCCCGGGCGGCCATCTGCCTCGCCGAGGGCAACCCGGCCGCCGCTCTCGCCGCAGTCCACGATGTCCTGAACGGGACAGCTCCGGCCATCGGCTACGTGACAGTCGTTGAGGCAAACCTCCTGGCAGCGCTCGCCCACCGCGAACTCGGCGACCAGCGCGCTGCCTCCGCAGCCGCCGAGTGCGCACTGGCCCTGGCGGAGGCGGACCGGCTCGTCCTGCCGTTCGCGATGACGGGCTCACTCGAGCTGCTCGAGGCCATGCCACGGCATGAGACGGCGCACGCGGCCCTGCTAACCGACATCCTCGACGTAATGCGCGGATCATCCATATCGGCGGGCAATGAGTCTTCGCTGGCGGAGATCGAGCCTCTCAGTCCGAGCGAGCTGCGGGTGCTGCGGTATCTGCCGACGAACCTCTCCCGGCCGGAGATCGCCAGCGAGCTATCGGTCTCGGTGAACACCGTCAACACCCACATCCGCAGCATCTACGCGAAGCTCCAGGCTCAGGATCGTTCGTCGGCGGTACAGCGCGCACGAGAGATGCGGCTGCTCTCGGCCGGCCTGCACAGCTAGACCGCTGGCCGGACATCGCCGAGCGGCCAGCCCCGCTGAAGCACAATCACCAGAAGTAGGTACAGCCGCTCACTCGGCAGCTCCCTAATCTTGGCCGAAGCGATTCCAGCCACGTAACTTGGGCCAGGGGCGCCCGGACGAGGCGGCCACGGAGCTCCCGACCTGGATGTACTGGGCGCCTACGTTGGCGTGGCTCATCGCATATAGGGGGCGAGGCCGTCCCGCAGAAAGTCTGCGATCACGTCGTAGCTGCCGGGGGCTGCGGCGGCCGGGCCGGCGTCGATGGCCTGGTCATCTGCGAGGTTGACGACCGCGTCGGCCCCGCGGTCAGCGGCTTGTTCGAGGGCCTGTCCGCGGGCGGTCCCGACGACCCGGCCGGCGCCCAGGATCCGAGCGGATTGCACCGCCAGCTGGCCCGCCGAACCGCCTGCCCCGAGGACCAGCACCATCTCACCGGGTTGGAGGTGACCGCGGTGGTCGAGCGCCACCCATCCGGCCAGCCCGACCGCCCCGGGGGCGACGGCGAGGCCGGGGTCAATGCCAGCAGGAACCGGGAAGCCGGCCGAATCCGGGACCTGTATCAGCTCGGCCAGCGTGCCGTAGGGAGCGGGCGGGCCGGTCGGGGTAGCAGCGCGTGCCGTCGCCGAGCTGCGCGACCGCGTCGTAGCCAGCGATGTATGGCCTGGAGCCGGCGAAATGGGAACTGGTCGTTCACGATTGCGATATCGAGCGGATTCAAGGCCGCCGCGACCAGGGTCCCGGCCGACAGGCCCTCGGCTAGCTGCGGATCGGCGAACTGGTCAAGGGCTGGCGTGGCGTCGGATCGGCGGATTGCTGCTGCTCGATTTGTTCCTCCGTTGGATGATCGGGCGCGTCAGTTACCCGGCCGCCGTTCATGAGGATCGCCTGACCAGTGACGAACAGCGATGGTCGCGGGCCAGCAACTGGGCGACACCGACGACGTCGCCGGACCCGGCCTATCGCGCTTAAGGTCTTGGCCTAAGGCCGACTCAAAGGGGTCTGGGGCGATCGGCTCATTGGGTGGCCGGCCCCGGCGGACCCTCGGAGTCGGCCTCGATTCGTTCTTGGGTCCGTCATCCGTTGCGATCTGCCATTCGCTATGCGGTGACGCGTTCTGCACCGGCGAGATGCGCCGACAGGAGCTGCCCGGCTCTGTCCAGCGCCGCGGCCGCTTCGTCGAGGATCGGGTAATAGGCCTGGAAGACGTGGGGCACCCGGGGGGTGATGTCGAGGGTGACCTCGACGTCGGCGGTGGCGGCTTGTCGCGCGAGGCGGACGGCGTCGTCGAGGAGAACCTCGTGCGTTCCGGCCTGGATGATCAGGGGCGGCAGGCTGGACAGGTCGGCGAATATGGGGCTGATGAGGCCGAGAGCGGCGTCTTGTCCCGACGTGTAGTCGGTGACCCGGGGTTGGAGGTTTTCCCGGCTGAGCAGCGGGTCGGCCGCGCGCTTGATTTCCATGGTCGTCCCGGCCAGGGTGAGATCGGCATACGGTGACATGACGAAGGCCGCGGCGGGCAGGGGCAGCTCGTGATCGCGGGCGTTGACCAGGGTGGCGATGGCGAGGCCGCCGCCGGCGGACTCTCCCGCGAAGGCGATGTCCGATGGGGCGATGCCGTTGTGCAGGAGGGCTTCGTAGGCGGCAAGAGCGTCGTCAACCGCTGCCGGATACGGTTGCTCGGGGGCGAGCCGGTAGTTGACGGAGATGACCTTGGCGCGCGTCCGCCGGCCGATCTGTGAGGCCAGGTCAGCGGCGAGGAAGGCGTCCCCCATCACGTACACGCCGCCGTGGAAGTACAGGACAACATGGCGAGGTTCGATTCCGTCGACTGTGATCTCGGCGGTTGGGATGCCGCCCAGCACGGCTGCGGTCACGGTCACGTCGGCGGGCAGCGGCTGCGCGGATAGCAACTCTCGGAGCAGCCGCCGTTGCTCGTTGACATCGCTGCCGACGGGAAAGGCTGACTGTCGCAGGATCGCTTCGAGGTTCTCTCGCTGCTCGGTGCTCACGGAGGATCTCCGTTCGGTTGGGGGTTGGTTTGGCAGCGCTCCCAGGCGGGCTCGCCCATGTCAATCCGCTGCTGAAACTTCCGCCAGGAGGCGGGCTACAGCCAGGCTTGCCGCCAGGCAGGTGAGGAGGCGTCATCGGATCATGGTGATTCGCGCGACCGGAGCACCGCAGAACCGATCGACCACGGACAGCCGTGAATACGCTGGTTCCCTTACCCCCACGGTCACGGCATTTGGGTACCTGTGATGACAGCGGGCCGGTACGTCGCCTCACCTGTAGTTGCTAATCACCGGGATGGTCGTTAGGTCACATCACGCTGGGTATGGCCGCCCACCCCCGCCTGACGGTCCCGGCTACCTAGCTCGCAAAATCACCAGAACCAGGTGGCAGCCGCTCACCTTGATAGCCAGTAGCTTCGGGCGCACTCGATCAGCCAGCTAGCTACCGGGACCCCCGGGTTCCCGGGCGCGATCCGCATCAAGGAGGACCAGCAATGAGCACGACTGCCCCGCCTGACCGCTTCACCACGCTGCCGGATGAGCACGCGCTGCAGGCCACTGTCGTGGCGCTGGAGGAGCACGGGTTCAGTGTCGAGGTCGTCGGTGATCTCGATGCCGCGCGCCAGGTGGTGCTTGCCCGCATCCCGGTGGGCTCGTCAGTGATGACCAACACCTCGGTGACGCTGGCCGAGACCGGGCTCGCGGACGCGATCAACGATGGCGGGGGCCGGCGGGAGTCGGCGCGGAACAAGATGTTCGCGCTCGACTTCGCGACCCAGGCGCAGCAGATGAAGGTGATCGGCGGCCAGCCCGACTACGCGCTGGGCAGCGTGCACGCGGTCACACGGGACGGCACCTTGGTGATCGCCTCGGCGTCGGGGAGCCAGCTGGCCTCCTACGTATGGGGCGCGGCCAATGTGATCTTCGTGATCGGCGCGCAGAAGCTGGTGCCCACGCTGGCAGCGGCGCATGAGCGGATCTATCAGCACAGCCTGCCGTTGGAGGACACCCGGGCGCAGGCCGCTTACGGGCAACACAGCCAGGTGGGGAAGATCATGGAGATCCACCAGGAGCTGCCCGGGCGCATCCACGTCGTCCTCATCCGCCAGCAGGTCGGCTTCTGAACTGCCGAGCCAGCGAGATCTGCCCGCAGCACCAGGAGGTGGCCCATGATTCTCAACGCGATGCCGGACGACCGCGAACTGGCCCTGGCGCCGCTGGACGAGATAGTCGATCACGTTCGCGGCTCGCCCGCCGGCCACCTGATCATCGAGTACGGCGATTACGAGTGCCCATTCTCGCGGCAGGCGTTCCACGCGATCGAGTAAGTCGAACGCCAGCTTGGCGGGAACATGGCCAGCGGTTCGGTGGGTGCGGGGGGATGGCCGCCGAACAGCGCGTCAATGCGGGCCAGGGTCCGGCGGGCCGCTGGCACCGGCAGCTGCTGGCCGGTGACCTGGAACAGCAGGGCACCGAACGGATCCATCGGCGGCAGCTGGGCCAGCCAGGCCCGGGGATCGAAGTCCGGCCGGTCGTCGACGAGCCGCGCCAGCACCGGGCCGGCGTTGCGTAGGCAGGAATGCGCCTGCCGCAGCCACACGGCGCGGCTGGGTTCACCGGTCACCGAACCTGCTCCCGGCTCACTTCGGTTTGTGCTGTTGTGACCCCGCCATGTGCCGGGGAGGGCGTGCGCTTCTGGTCCAGCGGCCCGCGGCGGAGCAGGACGCCGCCGATGACGGCGCCGGTGGCGCCGGGCATCTGGCCGACGGTGACGGTCGCGGATGCGACTCCCGCGTCCTGCCGGGCCACGCCGACGGTGCCGGTGTTGATCACTGGCGCGATCAGCATGCCCAGGCCGGTCCCGGCCAGGATGAGCGGGCCGGGCACGCCGGCGGTGTACCCGGTGTGCGGGCCCAGGTGGGCCAGCCAGGCCGTCCCGCCCGCTGCGGCCGCCCCGGTTGCGGTCGAGCACCACCCGGGGCGGCAGCAGCAGGAGGTGGGCGGCCCGGCCCGGCCGCGAACGCCACGCCAAGCGGCACGCCGGCGGCGAGGAATCCGTAGGTGGACGGCGCGTGCCAGTTGTGCGCGGCCGCGTTGGAGAAGCCGTAGACCAGGCAGAACACGGCGCTGGAGACCAGGGCCACGCCCCGGGATATCGAGCCTGGGCTTTGATGCCCGGGCTCCCGCCGTATGCCTTTACTTCCAGCGCCCCGCCCCGAGGATCTTCACCGACAGCCTGGGCAACTGCGGATCCAGGAGATAGGTGTCCTTGCGTGACTCTGTCCCGGCCGGGAACCGCCCGAACCATCCGGCGACGGCCGCGTCCAGCCGGCCTGGGAAGATCCACCGCACCTCGAGGCTGCCCGCCCCGCCTGAGACCGTCGCCGCAGTGAGGCCTGCCCTTTCGGCAGTCACGGTACCCTCGGCGATCAGGAAGTGCCCCGTTGTGCGGCGTGGGCGCCGCCCGCGGTCCGCGCGAACGTGAACGCCTGGCGGCGCAGCCGGGCCCAGTCCAGTGGCGGCCGCGGCGCGGGGACGCCGGGCCGGCCGCGCGGCACCTGTACCCGCAGCGCCAGCGGGCGGATCGTGCAGGACACCGGGGCAGGCATCAGCACCGAGTCACCGTCGATCCCGACCGGGATCTGCGGTTGACCGGAGTCGATGATGACTTCGCGCGCGGTGAGCGCGGTGAGTTCGCGTGAGCGTTGTGCCCTGCGCAGCAGGCCGGCCGCCTGGGCGGCGCTCTGGACTTTCACGCCGATGACGCCGAGCACGCCCTGGTCCAGCCGGGCGCGCCGGCCCAGCCCGGCAATGTCACCGCCCTCATACGGGTTGTTGCTGACCAGCACCGCCTGCGGCCCGTCGAGTATCACCTGCCCGCCGGCCCGGACCACCAGGTGCGCTCCCTCGTGCCCGCCGAGCATGCCCGGGAGCATCCGCAAGACCGTGCCGGCCTTATCGTCGCGGTAGGCGGGACTCTGCACGACCTCGGCATAGACCCCGGACGACGCATTGTTGACGAACGTGCGGTCCCCGGTCAAGCCCAGGTCGATGCGCAACTCCACACCGTCGGTGAGCCCATCCAGGCAACTCGCGGGGTCGTCGCGGTCCAGCCCCAGATCGAGGGCGAAGTGGTTGCGGGTACCCGCCGAGATGACCATCATCGGGATGTCCCGCGCGGCGGCGATCCCCGCCACGAGAGCCTGGGTCCCGTCACCGCCTGCCACACCGGGCAGGTCAGCTCCCCGGTCAGCCGCCTGCCGCGCCAGCGCGGCCACGCCGGCGAACCCGGGACCCTCCAGCAGGGCCACCTCGGCGCCGAGCGCAGCGGCCTTGCCCTTCAGCCCGAACTTCCCGACCTTGCCGCCACCCGACCTCGGGTTCATGATCATAAACGGCTGCCGCCTGGCCAGCCAGCGCTGGCGGCGGGCAGGACGCTCTGGCTGCTGACCCGTTCCACGCAGTACACCTGCGCCGCCCGCTCCATGCGGCGGACCGCCGCCCCGCGCGGCCACGTCATCGGGCTCGCCTGCCATGCACGCCTCCCGCAGGCCTCCCCCGGCGACATCACCGCGGAAGCCCGCCTCTCATCGACAGTCAAGCCGATCTAACGGCGGAGCGGCTCACCCGGGCTGAGTGAAACGCCACCGCCCCCGGGGTGAGGGACGGCCGTCCTGCGGCCGCTGACCATTGCCGGGTTAAGCCCCGCCGATAAACGCCGCTTCAGCTACGCCGGCTACCGCACTCATGGATCCATGGATCAGATTCATATTCTTGCAGAGCTGGGCGTGGCCAGCAGCGGAGCCAGGCCCGTCAGGAATTGGCCGTACTGCCTTTCCGATAAGCCACAGGCCGACAGCGACCGACAGCACGAGGATCACCTCCGACCGGTGGTTATCCATCCACAGGCTGTCGAGGCGGGCACCGGCATCCTCGGGGCGGGCAACCGGACAGATCTCACCGCCGGCGCCGGCCCGCGATCAGGACACCGGCGATCAGGACCACGCCCGCTGCGGCGAGGACCACCCGGCGCTGCCGGGGGACCGCCATCTGTTCTTTCACCTTGCCGGCTGTGGCGCTGAGGCGGCCGGCGACCTCACCCGCCTTGATCCGCGCCCGTGCCATGATGTCGGCCTTGGCGGCCAGGGCGGCAACGGTCCGGCCGATGTCTTCCCTGGTTCGCTCGATGTCCTCGGTGAGTGCCTGGATGTCGTCCGGTGGAGCATCACCGGCAGCAGGGCTGGCAGGGGTGAGCCCGGATCCGGTCATCGGTGTGCACTCTCCTTGATTTCCTCGACGTCGGCCCTGACGCTGTCGACGACCCGCTCAGGACCAGGGGTGGTCTTCCTCAGCTCAGCGCGGCCGAGCAGCGCGGCGATCCCAGCCGCGGCGAAAAGGCCTGCCCCGATGATCAAGGCCGCAAGCCAGGCCGCCACGGCCGTGGCCAGCCCGATGATCGCGGCAGCCAGCAGGCAGCCAAACCCGTACAGCGCGAGCAGCCCGCCGCCGCTGAACATCCCGATGCCAAGGCCGACCCGCCTTCCCGTGCGCATCAGCTCTAGCTGCGCGAGCCGCACCTCGTCGCGGGCCAGCCTGCCAATCTGCTCTGACAGGTGCTTAACGAGGTCCGCGGTCGAACTGCCCTGCGTAGTGGCCGGCCGGGCCGTGGTGGTGTCTTCCATCGATGTCCGCCTTTCCCGCTGCTAGCTCCCTACCGCCGTCTGGCCGGCCCCCGGCTGGGCGGATCCCAAGTCGGCGGTGCCGTCCTGCTCGCCGTCGCCCGCATCTTCCCGGTATGCCAGCGCTCCCTCACCGGCACGTTGGCCGGGTGACCTGCCCCGAGGTCACACGTCGCGCTCGGCGGTGAGCCGTCCTGAGGCGACGGCGTTGACGAGTTCTTTGTGGTCGCGTTCATTCTGGTCGGCGTAGGCGGCGGCGAACTGGGTGATGGCCCGGTCGAACACGTCCGAGCCGCCGAGGTAGGCGGCGATGGCGATCCGGTCCCCGGAGCAGGCGTGGGCCCGGGCGAGCGCCCACCCGCACAGCTCCCCGTAGATCCGCATGCCGCGCGGGACCAGGGCCTCGATGGCGATGGAGTATTTCCAGTCCCGCAGCTGGCGGACATAGAAGTCGCGCTGCCTGCCGTCCGGGCCGGCCTCGGTGCGCTGCCAGCCCAGGAAGATGTCGCTGGCCGCCTGCATCAGCCGCTGCCCGGCGACGATCCGCTGGGCCTATGTTGGTGTACTTGCTGGCGCCGACGAACCGGCTGAGCACCGACGCCTCCGCCTCCTTGACTTGCAGGAACAGCGGATCGGCGTCGTCATGGCCGAGCATCAAGATGATCCAGCAGCGGGTGCCGACGCTGCCGACGCCGACGACCTTGCGGGCCAGGTCGGCGAAGGTGAACGTTTCCAGCAGGAACCGGCGGTCGGTTTCCGGTACTTGGCGAGCAGGTCCTTGAGCTGTGCCTGGAAGGCGGCCAGGTCCGCCTGCCCGGGCAGCAGCTCAGCGATCGGCACCAGCAGCGGCGGGTCAGAGATGATCCGCGGCCGGCCGCTGGCCAGATGGGTCAGCCTGGCCACTTCCTGCATGCTGTCCCGGGTCCGCGCCTTGGCCATGCCCTTGTCCACCATCTTGCGCTGCCGCGCCTTCAGCTGCGAGTCGAACTGCGCCCGCAGGTCATCCAGGTCCGCGCGCGCGTACCAGACGTCCAGGTTGTTCATCCCGGCGAAACTGCGCATCGCCCGCCGGTACCGGGTGACCGAAGCCATGACGATCTCACGGCGGTCCTTGCCGCCGAACCCGTTGCCGCGGGCCGCGACTTCCAGGCTGGCCGCCAGCCGCTTGACATCCCACTCCCACGGGCCGGGTGCCGTCTCGTCGAAGTCGTTGACGTCGAAACCAGGCGCCGCTCCGCCGAGCCGAAGATCCCGAAGTTCGACAGGTGCGCATCCCCGCACGCCTGCACCGCCAGCCCGGACACCGGGGTATGGGAAAGGTCGCTGGCCATCGGCAGCGCCGCCCCGCGGTAGAAGGTAAACGGGCAGACCATCATCCGGCCCCCCCGGATAGGCACCAGCTCCAGCACCCGCGACTTCGCCTGCTCCTCCAGCAGGCCCGATCGGGTCGGGCCGGCCCGGCCCCGGTCGAACACCGCATGACAGTCCCGCGGCACCGCAGCCCGCGCCTCCTTACCCCGCGCAGCACGCTCCGCGGAGGTCATCCGCTCCAGGCCTGACTCCAGCTGATACCGCTGCGCACCCCGGGGCGCAGCCCCAGCTGTCAGAACACTCACCATCGGCTCCTTAGTGGTGCGGGCGCGTCAGCCCGCCTCCATGACTCCGCACATGAACACTGCCCCAGCTCAGAACTGGAGCTTGTGGTCAGCCATCACCTGGCCGAGCGGCGCGTCCAGCAGCATGTGCATGACGGAGCCCGCGATGCCCGCGAGGATCGATCTGCCATGCCCCTTGCGGGTGAGCGCCGGGACAATGATCGCGACGGCCAAGGCGACAACTGCGTGGGCGACATTGTCGGTCGCCTCGGTAGGCGTGGCCATCGGGCTGCCTTCTTCCCTTGGCTCCCGGCGAATAGCAGCGGGTCCGGGGATGCCACTTCAGCTGCGCAAGCCCCCGCCCAGGCCCACACCTCAGCCCAGGGTCCCGGCCCCGGCTAGATATGCCCAGGGCCTAAAGTCCCGCAGCCCCACCAGCCGCGCCCGGCAATGCGACCAACAGCCCGGGGCGCCGGTGACCAAATGACCCTGACCACCGGCACCGCCTGCTGCCTGGCACTGGCTACCGAAAGAATGGGCCAGCCACCCGGCGTCAGCGCGAACGACGCCGCCAAGGTATCCAGGAAGCCGCCAGCAAAGGCGGCGGACCCGCCCGCAGGCCGGACGCTAACCAGCCCGGGGAAGCGGTACGCAACGCCTACCAAGACCGATCGCTCCTGCATCGAGCCGCCGCGGGCGACATCGGTGAGGTGCCAGTTGATCGAGAGCTTCTCGCTCCAGGCCTGCGGCCCGTTGATGCGGATGGCGACCCGAATCGAATAGCTGGGTGGTGGTGAGTGCCGGTGCCATGCCGGCACTGCTCGTAAACGTGGGCTCGATCTTGCCGGTCCGCAGCTCGTGCACGCCCTGAAGGCAGCAGTTGCGCCGGGTCGCGTTCTCCGCTCCGTAGCCGAGGCGCTCGAGCGCCGTGGCCAGCAGTCCCTGGCCGCCGACCCGCAGCGGTTGTGCCCCGTGTCAGGAACGGGCAACTGAGTCCCGGGCAAGGTGACCAATGACCGTGGCCGGAGCGGCCTACGGCCCTAACCGCGGGGCAGCCCCTGCCGCTTACGGTCTTGGAAGACACCGCTGTCACGGTCCCGTAGCCATGGTCTTCCAGATGCGGCCACAACTGGCCAGATGCGGCCACCACTGGGGAGACGGCATGGCGAAGCCAGAGGCAGTATTCATCTACATCGGCACCTACCCGGACGAGGCGGCGGCGCGAGCCGACTACGACATCGTCAAGGACCTGCATGCGGCGGGTGCGGTCGGCACCTACGACGCGGTCCGTGGTCACCAAGGACGACGCGGGCAAGGTGCACGTGAACAAGGATGAGATGGCCACCCGGCACGGCGCGTGGGGCGGCGCGGCCGTCGGTGCCCTCATCGGCATCCTGTTCCCGCCCTCCATCATCGCCACCGCCGCGGTCGGCGCAGCCATCGGCGGGGTGAGCGGCCATCTATGGCGTGGCATGTCCCGCGCTGATGTCAAGGAGTTCGGCGACCTCATCGACGACGGGCAGGCCGCCCTGGTCATCGTGGGCGAGAGCAAGCTGCAGGAGGCCGTGGAGAAGGCCGGGCTGAAGGCCGAGAAGCAGGTGGCCACGGAACTCGACATCAAATCGAAGGACATCGACAAGGCCGTCCGGGAAGCCGCCAGCGAAGTCAGCTGACCCGCCCGAGCCCGTCCGGACATGGCCAGATCGCCGCCGACCCAGACGCCGCCACCTTGGAGGACGCATGAGAACTGCCTACCGGCCGGGCACGCGCGGATGGCTGCTGCTTCCGGCCGCCGTCCTGGTCGTGTCCGGGCTCGCCACCGGATGTAGAGCCCGCCGCCGGCGTACTGCACCGCCGCCGCCAGCCTTAAGACCTCCGTCCACAACCTGGGCAACGTCAACGTCAGCAAGAACGGCCTCGGCGCGCTGCAGACCGCGCTGGGCAAAGTCCAGACCAGCGCAACAACGTTCGCCAGCGACGCGAAGTCCGCGTTCCCGTCGCAGACCACGGCCCTGAAGAACTCGTTGTCCAGCCTGGAATCCGCGATCAAGTCCGCGCACGGCCAGCCTGCGCTGACCGCGGCCACGGCGATCGTGCCAGCGGTCACGCAGGTGAAGAACTCCGCCAGCGCCCTGCAAAGTGCGGTATCAGGCAAATGCCAGTAAAGATGCCCGGCGGATGAACCGCGCGATGCCACGGCCACGGACGCCCGGTGCCGGGCGTCCTGGCCGTGCCCGGCGTCATGCCGTCCGCAGCGGGTCGGGGGCCAGGCGAGATCAGGAAGGAGCGCCTCAGATGGCGCCATGGAACTTGGTGGCCACGCGAGCGCCGCGTGCATGGGTTACGGCCTTATTCACTCGCAACGTAACCACTCCAGGAAACCTGAACGCGCACCGCCCGGGCGCCGGCCGGGAGCTGTCTGCTTAGGTTGCCGCCGGCGGCCGGCACGAAGGAGGGAGTGCCATGCCAGCTGATGCAGATGCGCCGCGCAGCAGACGCCGGGTCCTCAGCAAGGGCCGGATGGAGGGATTCAGCGACGGCGTGTTCGGATTCGCCGCGACGCTGCTCGTCCTGGATATCGCACGTCGCGGATCGGGTACCCCGCTGCAGCAGGTGCTTAACGCCTGGCCGTCCTACGTGGCCTACATCACCAGCTTCCTGACGATTGGCGGCGCGTGGCTCCTCCACACCGGACTGACCGATCAGCTCGAGCGGACCGACCCGCTCTTCCTGCGCCTTAACTTGCTCGTCTTGATGGCGGTGGTCTTCCTTCCGTTCCCAACCCGCCTCGTCGCAGACGCACTGAGCGATACCAGCGGCGAACGGGTGTACGTCACCATGTACGGGCTCACCCTCCTGGCCATCCGCCTCCTCGGGGCCGCCCTGGACGCCTACGCGCGGCGCGAGCACCTCTACTCCCCGCACCAAGACGACGAGGAACTGCACACAGACCGGCGAAAACTCCTGCCCATCCTCACCGGGTACGTGATTGCGATCCTCACCGGGCTCGCCCTGCCGGTACTGGCCGTGGCGCTGTACTTCGGCATCGCCGTGTACCTGGTCGTGCCATTCCGGGAGGCTGCGCGGCTCCTGCACCGGCACTCCTAACCCTGGCTTTTCATCGGGGGTTGGCAGCTGAGCGGCGTGCCGACATGGAAAAGTGCTCCTGAACTGGGACGATATGGATTGCTGAGGTCCTTATCGCGTCCAATTCGAGGAGCACTTGCCGAGTGAAGACTGCCGGCTGGTTAAGGGGACTGGAAGTTAGCGCCGGTGACACCGGGATCGTGTCGCATGCGGGGGTGGCGCTGCTGCGGGCGTTGTCGGACCGGACCGGGCTGACAGCGGGACTATCGAAGGCCCTGGCCTCGGACCGGCTGCTGATCCATGACCGGGGCCGGGTGCTGGCCGACCTGGCGTGCGCGGTCGCGGACTGCGCCGAGGTGATCAGCGATTTCCGGGTCATGACTGACCAGGCCGAACTGTTCGGGCTGGTGGTCTCGGGGCCGACCGCGTGGCGGACGCTGGATGAGATCGCCGCCGGGGGCGGCCGGGCCGCAGGCCCGGATCACCAGGGCGGTCAATGCGGCCCGGCGGCGCGCGTGGGCGGCTATCGAGGCCCGGCACGGCGCCCTGCCGGGGGTTCGGGTCGCGGACAAGGTACTGGAGGGCGTGACCTGCCTGCGGCTGGATGCCACCGTGGTGGCCTGCCACTCGGAGAAGACCGGGGCTGAGCCCAATTTCCGACGTGGACACCACCGCCTCCGACATGATCGAAGAACATGTGGATAGCTCCGCCGACTGTGTGTGTTGGGGCGCAGATTGTCCGTTTGTGCGTCGGCGCGGGCTGGAGCCGTTAGCTCACCTTCCACGTGGTGGGTTCCGCCGGCGTATAGGAACAGACGGCTCCCATCCGCAGGCCGCTGCGCAGGTGTGCGGCCAGTTCGGGATGCACACGTTCGATCTTGGACAGGGCATCACGCACTCGTGCGCTGACGGTCTTCCGTGCCCGCTCCGTCTCATCGCCCAGCCTTCGGTCCCGGCCGCCTAGTCCGGCGGCGGCGGCGACCTCATGGATGAGCGCATCGCGTTCGGAGCGCAGCGTCTCGGCTCGCCCGCCGCTGCCCGCGGCGTCGGCGTCGTCGATCTCCCAGGCAAGGTCAGCCAACCGCGACTTGAACGCCGCCTTGGCTCGCTCGTCCAGCACCGGGTCGGCGCCCAAGCGCGCGAGCTTGTGCCCGATCAGCGTGAGGACGTGCACGTCGGCTCCGTGGGCGCCGATCAGGACCGCGAGGTCACCCAGGCCCTTCGAATCCGGAACCTGGACCTGCTTGCCCTGGAAGGAGATCAGCCGCACGCCGTTCACCAGCCGGAACTCATTCGGCGCCTGACTCGCTGGTGGGGCAAGGAGCTTCGCCAGTGCCTGCTCCGACAGGCGGGCCCATCCGGCGGCCCCGAGGCGCTCATGCATCGCCCGGGCAGTGCGATAGTGCGCTTCGGCGGTGGCCGTGTCCCTGAGCGAGGCCGCGAGTGCGCCGAGGTGGTGGTCAACGGCGGCGTGGTAGGACGCGCAGCCGCCCACGACCACGTGGGTCCCGGCGTACGGGCGGAGCTGCTCGTAGACCCACGTCCGCTGGGCGTCGGAGCCCGCCACCGCGAACACGACGGCGGCCGCGGCGAGTGCTTCCGTGCCCGTCCACACAGCGATGTCCAGGACGCTGAAGTCGCCAAGCGCTGCTGCGGCCTCGGCAGCTTCTCCGCGAGCTGCGGGAGGCCAGGCCTTGAGCAGCGGAAACATCGGCCAGAGCGGATCAGAGGCGTCCATTCCCGTCGCTGGCTCGCGTACACCAAGACCCACGAGCGCATAGCGCGACGTGCAGAAACAACCGATGGCGTCCTGCTCGCCTATAGCCAGCCCGAGCTCGAGCGCCTGCTCGCCGAGCTGCGCTGACTCCTCGGCCCGGCCGGCCAATTGGGCGAACGTGGCCTGCCGGGTCAGGGCACCCCAGCGGCCACGGGCATGACCCAGCTCGCCTGCCAAGGTGACATAAGTGAGCAGCTCATCGCGTCCGGCTGGCTCCCCGAGCTCAAGCAAGGCCGCGGCGCGAAGGAGATGCGCCTCGGCGACGAGATCGTCGTCGCCACTGGCCTGCGCGGCGTCGAGCATCTCGGCAATGACGGGCAGCCGCGTCGCGGCCGTGCCGGGTATCCACATCGCGTCGTGAACGGCGAGTTTTGCTCTCGCCAGGGCGCTCGTATCGTTTGCGGCAGCGGCCAGCTGCACGGCCCGGCGTGCTGTCTGGATGACCTCGGGACCAGGCAGGCGGTCCGATCCGTGGCGCATCGTGCGGGCCAGCGCCGCGACCACCCTGGACTGTGTGGCCAACGGGCCGTGGGTCGCTTCCAGCTGCACCGACGCCTCGCGGAGGAGGTCGAGCAGCTCGGCGTTTTGCGCGCCTGACCTGTGCCCGAGCGTCTGCACGCCGAGCGCCGCCGCCGCGAGTCCACCTGCATCGCCGGCTGACACGGCTTACTTCGGCTGCCTGGAGGAATCGGTGCATGGCCAGGTCGGAGTGCCCGGACCGCTCGTGCGATGCGGCGAGCTGCAGCAGGATCTCGGTACGCTCGCCGGCTGTGCCGCCGGACGCGCCGCGTTCATCGATGATCTGGAGTGCGCGGAGGTAGTGCGCGCAGGCATCTGCATGCCCGAGGCGGGCGGTGGCCTCCCGGGCCGCGAGGAGGGAGTATTCCAGGGCGTCCTGCTGTGCCGCTGCTCCCGCGGCCAGAAGATGCGCCGCGACCCGCGCGGCAGGACCCGACCGTGCTTGCAGCGCTCTCCCGACCGACAGGTTGATGGCGGCTCTGGTAGCGGTGCTGAGGCCGTCGAGGAAGGTCTCGCGATAGAGGTCATGGGTGAACCGCGGTTCGGAGGTGCCCACGATGACACCGGCGTGACGGGCCTCGCCCAGGAGGCCCAGAACGGCAGCCTCATCGTCAGCCACTCCGGCCTGCGTCAGCAGGCAGAGGTCGATGTCGCGGCCCGCGACGGCCGCCCATTCCAGCAGCCGTACGCATTCGGTGGAGAGCCGGGCCAGCCTTCGGCGCAATGTCTCCGCGACACTGGCCGGGATCTGGGTCTGCTCGTGCCACGAGCCCTGCGCTACCAGCAACCGGGTCAGCTCGCGAACGAAGAACGGGTTCCCGCCACTGCGCTGCCACAGCTGAGAGATGACCTGGGATGACGGCCTCAGCTCCGCCATCGCCTCAGCCAGCTCCCGGGCCATGGTCTCGACCTCTGCTGGCGTGAGGCCGTGCAGGGCGAGCTGCTGCGCCGTACCGGCCAGCTTGAGCAGCTCCGGGGATGCTTCGGTGTCCCGGTAGGCGCCGAGCAGCAGCACAGCCTTCGCGGTGAAGGCGCGGGCCAGGAAACCCAGCAGCCGCAGCGATGGCTCATCCGCCCAGTGCAGGTCATCAAGCACCACGATCACGGGCCGCTCAGCGGTCAGGCTACTCAGGGACCGGGATACCGCTTCGAACAAGCGGAACTGCGCGTCAGCCGCGGAGGCGGCGCTCATCGATTCCGCCGGCCCCGTGGCGGGCTGCAGCAGCCAGCCCGCCTCACCTAGTTCGGCCACCGGCAGGCCGCTAGCCCGCAGGACCTGTGTCCACGGCCAGTACGGCGGCGTCCCGTCGCCCTCCCAGCAGAACCCGCGCAGGACCAGGGGAACGGGCCCTGCCTGGTTGATCAGCGCGGCCAGCATCGCCGACTTGCCGATGCCGGCCTCGCCGCTGATCATCAGGAACTGCCCGGAGCCGCTGAGCGCATCGCTGAGCACCGAGCTTGCGGCCGCCAGGGCCGGCTCCCGCCCGATGAGCCGGTCGGCTGGACTCATGGCTCCATCATGGCTGGTCAGGGCCGCAGGTCCAACACCAGGTTCATCGGGGCCGGGACGTCGAGCCTGCGAACGCTGCTGAACCCGGCTTCGGCGGCCAGGGCCCGCAGCCGCTTCTCGCCTGCCTGGGCGCCCAGCGGCTCCGAGGATGTGGCTGTCTTCTGGGACACCGCGTTCGGCGTGCAGGCAAGCGTGGAGACGGCGTAGAACATCCGCCCGTTCGGGTTGAGGTTGCCCTGGACATCATCGGCGCCCAGCGGCTCGAACAGCAGCACCGCCCCGGCCGGTTCGACCGCCGCCCGGGCTCGCACCAGCGCACCGAGGGGGTCGCCGATGTCGTGCAGGGAGTCGAAGAAGGTGATCAGGTCATACCCAGTGCCGGGCAGGCCGGTTGCGGCCGCGACCTCGAACCGCACGTTGCCGACGCCGCTGCGGGCGGCCTCGGCGCGCGAGTGGGCGATCGAGGCGTCGTGGTAGTCAATGCCGAGGACCTGCGCCGAGGGGAACAGCCCGGCGATGGACAGGGTCGGTGTGCCGTACCCGCAGCCGACGTCCGCGACCGAGCCGCCCGTGGCGAGAACAGTCGCCACGCCGGTCATCGCACCGATCGCGACCTCGATCAGCTCGGCGGGCAGCGCGACCCTGGTGAAGGCGTCCGTGCCATGCCAGTGGTCGGCGGTGCGCTGATGCCAGCCGAATCCGCGCCCGGTGCTGAAGGCCTCGCTGAACGCGGCGAAACCCTCGCCCATCGAGGACATCATGGTGGCGCACGCGTCGACGAGTGCTCCGCCGGGGCCGTAGCAGATGGCGGCGGCGACCGCGTCGGGCAGCGTGAATGTCTCGTCCGCCGCGTCGTAGTCCAGATAACCGCCAGCGGCCTGTGCCCGAAGCCACTCCCGCACCAGCGACGGTTCCACGCTCACCTTGGCGGCCACGTCGGCGGTCGTCAGCGGTCCCGCTCCGGCCAGCGCTGCCCATAGCCCGCTGCGGGTGCCGAGGGATGTGAGCAGCACGCCCAGTGCCGCACCCAGCTCGGTCACGATCTTGCCCATCTGCGCCTCGACTGCCGCGCCCATGTCCCCGATGTCCGGGCCGGACGGCGCCTTCATCCGCGGTGTCTGCTGCTGCATCGTGCTCACGTCGCAACTCCTTCTGCCCTCGCCAGGGCTGGTCCCCGGCCTATCTGTTGGGCGCGAGTTACCGCCTCGCGGCTGCGAGATCAGAACTCGCGCCGTAGAAGTAGCAGCACGAACCGTGCAACACCTCAGAAGGGACGTGACGTTGTGTTCCTCAGCGCCTATCACTTCCACGGAGACCCGGTGGCTCTCGCCGCCGCACATGATCGGCTCTACCAGCGGTTCCCGCCTGAGTCGCTGGACCTGCACGTCTGCGTCCTCGTCGCGGGCGGGATCACGGTCTTCGACGCCTGCCCGTCGCGGGAGTTGTTCGCCGGGTTCAGCCAGAGTGCCGAGTTTCGTCAGGCGCTCGCGGAGGCGGGGCTCCCCCAGCCGCGGCTCGAGCCGCTTGGTGAGGTGCGCGACGTCCGCGTGCGGGACGGGGTCACCCCGTGACGACGACGAGTGCCGCCATCGAGATGGCCGGACTAGAGGCGGTGGCGCAGGCCGACCTCGTACGGCGCGGTGAGGTAACCCCAGCCGAGCTGGTCGGGTGGGCGATTGAGCGGATCGAGGATCTCAACCCCACCCTCAACGCGGTCATCACGCCGATGTACGACCAAGCGCTGTCTGCTGCTGCGGCGATATCATCGAGCGGCCGGCCCGCCGGGGTTCCTTACCTGGTAAAGGACCTTATAGCTGAGGTGGCGGGCGTCCCGTTCAGTGAAGGTTCCCGGTTTCTGCGCGGCCACGTCTCACACTTCGACTCCGAGCTCGTCCTGCGGCTGCGGCGTGCGGGACTGGTCATTGTGGGCAAGACCAACACCCCGGAGTTCGGGATGGCGCCGACGTGTGAGCCCGTCCTGCATGGCCCGACCCGCAACCCGTGGGATACGGCCCGGTCGACCAGTGGATCCAGTGGCGGCTCGGCCGCGGCGGTCGCCTCGCGGATGGTGCCGATGGCGCACGGCAACGACCTGGGCGGCTCGATCCGCTATCCGGCGTCGGCGTGTGGCCTGTTCGGGCTGAAACCGACCAGAGCCCGCAACCCGCTCGGACCGGAGTACGGCGACGCGGTCTGCGACTGGGCGTGCGAGCATGCCCTCACTAGGACGGTCCGCGACAGCGCCGTGCTCCTGGACGCCACCGCGGGGCCCGCCCTCGGTGACCCCTACGGTCCGCCTGCACCGGCTCGCTCGTTCGCTGAGGAGCTGGGCCGCGACCCTGGACGGCTGCGGATCGGCTACACCGCAGTAACACCCGAGGGGTTTCTGGCCCACCCCGACTGCGTGGCCGCCCTCGATGACGCGGTCACGCTGTGTGCATCGCTGGGCCACGAGCTGGTCGAAGCCGACCTGCCCGGCCTCACCCCCCAGATCGGAGCAGCGATCGGGTCGATTTTCGGCGCCGCTACGGCGTGGGTCATCAGGTACTGGATCCGCCGCCTCGGCCGCCGGCCGGCCGACGACGAGCTCGAGCCGCTGACCCGCGCCTACTGGGAGACAGGCCAGGAGGTGCCGGCTTCCGATTACCTGCTGGCCATCGAGGACTGCCAGGCTTTCGCCCGCGCTGTCGCGCAGTTCCTCACCACCATCGACGTCTGGCTCACGCCCACGATGTCGACCCCACCCGCGCTGATCGGCGAGATTACCTCGACCGCTGAGGAGCCGCTGCGTGCCCTCGAACGCGGCGCCCCGACGGTCGCCTACGCAGGTGTCGTCGCCAACATCACCGGCAGCCCGGCGATGTCAGTGCCGCTGTGGTGGAACACATCAGGCCTGCCTATCGGCGTGCATTTTCTCGGCCGGTACGGCGACGAGGCGACGTTGTTCCGGCTGGCCAGCCAGATCGAGTCCGCCCGCCCCTGGTCGGCGCGTGTGCCGCCGGTGGCCGCCGGAACGAGACTGCGAGGCATTGGCCTGAGGGCCTGATCTTGGCATCAGGCTGAGCCGTTCAGGTGCTCGGGCGTCAACATCCTGGCAGCCAGCGGAGACGAAGCTGCCCCGGGGGCACGGACTGCAGCCGCCTGCGCCGACGGCCACGACCACGAC
The DNA here is from genome assembly GCA_963829725.1 of uncultured Actinomycetes bacterium. Classification (GTDB taxonomy): domain Bacteria; phylum Actinomycetota; class Actinomycetes; order Streptosporangiales; family Streptosporangiaceae; genus RYN-230. Next base: position 429,921 of record CAWHJW010000019.1, read on the forward strand.
ATCGGGGACCAGGAGTATCCCGCCGGGCAGGACCACGTTCACCGCTCCGGGCACCCCAGCCTCGGCACCGGCAGCGGTCGCCGCCTGAGCCAATGCGCAGTGCAGCCGGTAGGACGCCCGCCGATGCCCTGCTCCCGGTGCCGGGCTCACCGACAAGAACCCCACCGTCGTAGACCTCAAAGCGGGGCATGATCACCAGCATCCGGCAGCGCCTCAACATCATCGGCCGTCCACGGCCCGATGTGTTCTGCCAGCGCGACGCTCATAATCTCACCCCCCCGCCATCATCCAGCCTGACATCTGCGCAGGCCCGGCGGAATGGGCATCACGCTCGCGCGCACCGTGTCGCTCAGCCGACGACAAGACCCAAGCCTCGCCATACTGATGCCAGCCACAGCATCGCGATCACCGGCATGTTCAACGCACAACACGCACGCGCCGTCCCGGGCTGTCATCGAGAACCGATCCGTGCGGTTTACTGCCAACTGCAGGTGCCCAGAACGACGGTCAGATGACGGTCGGACGATCTTGGAATGTACCCGGACGGTTCTCAAATCATGCCTTGACCTGGTACTTCTTGCGGAGCTAAGCGGGCTCGAACCGCTGACCTCTGAACCGAAAATAGGGACCTCAGCCGGGCGCGCGGCAGCATCCGGCGGAGCCGGATACGGGTGAAGCTTCTGGTCAGGCGGCCTGGGTGAGGGTGACGGTGTAGCCGAGCGCTTCGAGCTGGCGGATGTGACTGCGGGTCTTGCGGTCTTTGTCGGTGCGGCTGGCGTAGTAGCCGGAACCGAGGTCGCAGTAGCGGGCGGCGGGGTCTGTGCGAGCAGGTGGTGACCAGGATGGAGCGGGCGATGGCGACGAGGGCCTTGAGCTTGCCGCGGCGTTTCACGATCCGCCGGTAGCGCTCACCGAGGAAGGTATCGGTTTTAGCCGCGGCGGTCGCGGCCTCGCCGAGGCCGCCCTTGAGGTAGGGGTTGCCCCTGCCGGTCTTGCCGGAGCGGTTCTTCGGCCCGGACTGGATGGTGCGGGGAGACAGCTTCGCCCAGGACACCAGGTGCCCGGCGGCAGGGAACCGGCTCATGCCGAGGCCGGCCTCGGCAATGATGACCTGGGCGGTGTGCCGCGCGATGCCAGGGATCTGGTCGAGGCGGTCGATAGTGGCCAGCACCGCCGCGTCGCTGCTGGCGCCGGCGCCGGGACCGGTGGTTGCGTCAGCGTCAACGCCGCGGGCGGCGGGGATCGCGGCGACCAGTGATTCGATGCGGGTGGTGAGGGCGTCGATCTGGGTGGTGAGGGCGTCGTACTGGCCGGGCAGGATCCGGGCCAGCTCGGCGTGATGCTCGTCGAACCGGCCGGTCAGGGCCTGCACCAGGGCGGCGTGCTTGACCCGCATCCGCCCCCTGGCCAGGCCGGCCAGCACCTGCGGGCCGCTCCCCGGCGATCAGCGCCCCGATCATCGCCCGCCCGGAGACGCCCATGATGTCGGTGGCCACCGACGACAGCTTGATCAGGGCGTCTTCCAGCAGCTTCTCGGTCCGCTGGGCATGCCGGGACCGGTCCCGGGTCAAGTCCAGCCGCAGCCGGGTGTAGTCGCGCAGCTGCCGGATCTCCTGTGGCGGGACGAAGCTGGGCCGCAGCATGCCCCGCTCAGTCAGCTTCGCCTGCCACACGCAGTCGGGCTTGTCCGTCTTGGGACGGCCCGGGACGTTCTTCACGTCCCGGGAATTGACCAGCTGCACGCTCAGCCCAGCCGCCTCCAGCAGGTAATAGAACGGCCGCCAGTAGTCGGATGTCAACTCGAGCGTGACCTTCTCGATCCCCTCACCCGCCAGGTACTCACCCAGCTCCAGGATCGCACCGGTGGTCGCGCCTGCCTCCCACACCCTGGTCCGCCGCCTCCCCGGCATTGAGGGATGCGGCACCCGGGTGCACACCATCCCGGTTGCCTTGGCCACATCGATCGCGGCGACCCGCTCCAGGACCTGCTCGTACTCCTCGTCCTCGATCTCCTGCGGCTCGCTCATCACAAGCACTGCGCTCCTCACGCCACCAGCGGGACAGGGCCAAGGGAAGCCCGGGGGCCTCGGTCAGGGAACCGAAAATCTGAACCGCGTGCTCGAAGCAACAGTGCGTGACCCTTCAGGGCCGGGCCCCAGCGCCAGGCTGACTCGACGGCCTCAACGACCAAGTACCTACCGGCGTCGGCGGGCAACCCGCCCCCAATTTTCACGCCGTCGTGGCGTCCCCCGCAGGGATATCCCGGCTGACCGGAAAATCACCCCAGCCCGAGCGCGGCAGCACCCGGCGGAGCGCCAGCGCAGCCGGGTGGGGGGTGTAATGCGGGTCAGGCGGCGTGGGCCAGGGTGACGGTGAACCCGAGCGCTTCGAGCTGGCGGACGTGGTTGCGGGTCTTGCGGCCGGCGTCGGTGCGGCTGGCGTAATGGCCGGGGCCGAGTTTGCGGAAGCGGGCGGCGGGGTCGGCGAGCAGGTGCCAGACGATGACGAGGATGGAGCGGGCGACTGCGACCAGGGCCCGGAGCTTGCCGCGGCGCTTCACGATCCGCCGGTAGCGCTCGCCGAGGAACGTGTCGGTCCTGGCGGCCGCGGCGGCGGCCTCGCCGAGGGCGCCCTTGAGGTACGGATTGCCCTTGCCAGTCTTGCCCGGCGTGCTCTTTGCCCCGGACTGGATGGTGCCGGGTGACAGCTTCGCCCAGGACACCAGGTGCCCGGCGGTCGGGAACCGGACATGTCCAGGCCTGTCTCGGCGAGGATCACCTGCGCGGTGTGCCGGCTGATCCCGGGGACCTCGTCCAGGCGGGCAATCGCCGGCCGGACCGCCGCGTCCTGGCCCTCGCCCGCGCCCGGGCCGGTGGCCCCGCCGGCATCCACGCCGCGGGCGGCAGGGATGGCGGCGATCAGCTCCTCGAGGCGGCCGGTGAGCCGCTCGATCTGGGTGGTGAGGGTGTCGATCTGGTCCAGCAGCATCCGGGCCAGCTCGCCGTGATGGTCATCGAACCGGCCGGTGAGCGCCTCGACCAGGGCGGCGTGCTTAGCTTTCATCTTGCCGCGGGCCAGCCCGGCCAGCACCCCCGGGTCACGCTCCCCCGCGATCAGCGCCTCGATCATGTCGCGGACCGACTTGGTGTCCAGTGAGCTGGCCACGCTGGACACCTTGATCAGCGATCCTCCAGCAGCTTCTCCAGGCGGGAGAAGTACCGGGTCCGGTCCCGGGTCAGGTCGGCCCGCAGCCGGGTGTAATCCCGCAACTGGCGGATCTCGGCCGGCGGGACGAAACTGGGCCGCAGCATGCCCCGCTCGGTCAGCTTCGCCAGCCAGACCGCATCGAGCTTGTCCGTCTTCGGGCGGCCAGGCGCGTTCTTCACGTCCCGGGCATTCACCAGCTGCACGCTGAGCCCGGCCGCCTCCAGCAGGTAAAACCAGATCCGCCAGTAATGATCGTTGCCTCGAGGGTGACCATCTCGATCCCCTCGCCCGCCAACTGCTCCGCTAACCCCAGAACCGCGCCCGTCGTCGCGGCCGCCTCCCAGACCCTGGTACGCCGCTTCCCCGGCCGCGACGGATGCGGCACCCGGATGCAGACCATCCCCGAGGCCTTCGCCACGTCGACCGCCGCGACCCGCCCCAGGACCTGCTCGTGCTCTTCGTCCTCGATCTCCTGCGGCATCATCATCGCCGCGACCCTCTTCCTGCGCCGCCGTCAGGGCACATGCCACGGATGCCCGGGGGCCACGGTCGGGAACCGAAATTCTGACCGGCGTGCTCGAAGCACAGTGCGCGACCCGTCAAGGTCAAGGCCCCGGCGCCAGACTTGCATACGGGCTCACGTCTCAGAGAGGTCCCGGCGTCGGCGGGCAGCCACCCCGATCCTTACTCCCGCGGTCCCAGCGCCATAGGGAAACCGCGGAACTAGCCCGCGACCGCCAGCCGCTCGCTGACAACGGAAACTGGCCGGGATTTTCACGCCGGCGCGGCGACCCCGAGGGGATACCAGGACTTGCATGCCATCTGTCGGCAGCACGTCCACTCGCGTGCATCTGTGCAGGTTACCGTCCCTGCCAGTGCCCGCCAGTCCCCCGGGATCCGCACACGTTGCGGTACTTCCCTGCTGTCCTCACCCACCGGTCGAAAGCGGCCGGGCCCGGCCTGCGGCCGTGGCGGGTGCTCTGCATGCTGGCTGGTCTTCCTCTCTCGTTTCTGGATGTTGCCGGGGTGTCAGCAGTCCTGACCAGCGGTGATGGTCATAACGTCCTCGGTACGGGTCTGGAGGTTTCGCTAATCCGGGTCCTAGACAAGGGTGGCCGACGGCCCGGAGGTGGTCGAGCAGTTCAGCGGCCTGGTAAAGAAGGCAGTCATGAACAGACGCGCGCTTGTTCTGGGTGGTGGCGGTGTCACCGGCGTTGCCTGGGAGATCGGCCTGATCGCCGGGCTGGCCGGACTGGGTATCGACCTGGCCGCTGCTGACGTGATCATCGGGACGTCGGCCGGCTCGGTTGTCGGCGCCGACATAACCTCCGGGCAGGAGCCTGAGGTGCTGTACCAGGCCCAGCTCGCGCCGCCGGCTCCCGAGCCCGCCGCCCGGATGGGCTGGGGCATCATCGGCAGGCTGCTGTGGGTCATGAGTACCAGCCGGGATCCGGTGCGTGCACGGGCGCGGATCGGCAACTGGGCGCTGGCCGCACGCACCATGCCCGAGGCCGCCCGGCGCAAGGTAATCGAGGCTCGGCTGCCCGCCAGCGCCTGGCCCGCCAAGGCCCTCAAGGTGACCGCCGTGGACGCGCGAACCGGCGAGTTCGTGGTGTTTGATTCCGCTGGTGACGCCGGCCTGGTGGATGCGGTGGGCGCCAGCTGCGCGGTGCCCGGAGTCTGGCCGCCGGTCACCATCGGGGATCGCCGTTTCGTGGATGGCGGTGTGCGCTCTGTAGCCAACGCCGACCTGGCGGCCGGATATGAGCGGGTGGTTATCGTGGCGCCGGTGGCCAAGGGCCTCGGCCACATGACCAGCCCCCGCCTGCAGGCTGCCGCGCTCACCGCGGCCGGAGCCCGCGTAGTGCTTGTGCACCCGGACCGCGCGGCCGTGCACGCCATCGGGCGCAACGTGCTTGACTCGTCGCGCCGGACGGCCGCGGCGACGGCCGGCCGGGCCCAGGCCGCGGCCGAGGCGGCTGCGGTCCGGGCAGTCTGGCAGGCTGATGGCGCGTCGGCCGCCTCCTAGCCGTCAGGCCGACGGATTGTGGTGCGCCAGAAGCCTGCCTGACCTGTGAGAAGCAGCGATGCACCAGGGACAGCAGCAGGCCATGATGATCGCGCGGCTGGCCTGGGTGGCGATCGGGTGCCGAAGAGTGGCTTGTGCGCTCATTGAGCTTCGTCTTTCCGGCTGACAACAGTGCAGGTGACCCCCAAGCGAGTATCCGGGCGGGCACACGCCGCCCGCACTTGCGGTGGCCATGGCTACCTGCGGACAGCCATGGCGGTGTCGTATTGTGCCGAAGTAGCCAGGTCGGGCAGGAGTCACATGGCTGAGTACAACTTCCGCGACCGCGTAGCGATAGTTACCGGAGCCGGATCCGGCATCGGGAGGTCATGCGCCCGCACGCTAGGCCGAGGCGGGGCCAGCGTGCTGGTTGCGGATTTGAACGGGGCAAGCGCCGAGGCGGTGACGGGGGAGATCGCGGAGGCTGGCGGCTTCGCCCGGGCCTTCACCGTGGACGTGGCAGACTCCGAGGCGGCAGCCGGAATGGTCGCCGCCGCAAGGAAACTGGGCCCAGTGCGCATCGCCGTCAACAACGCGGGTATCGTCGGCGAGATGGCGCCGGTCGCCGACTACAGCACCGAGGGCTGGCGTCACATCATGGCAGTCAACCTCGACAGCGTCTTCTACTGCATGCGGGAGGAGATCCCCGCCATGATCGACGCCGGCGGCGGATCAATCGTCAACATATCCTCGGCCGCGGGCATCGTCGGCCTCGCCAATGCACCGGGGTACGTCGCGGCCAAACACGGGGTAATCGGGTTGACCAAGAGCGCAGCACTGGAGTACGCCGCTCAAGGCGTCCGCGTCAACGCCGTCGGGCCGGGCTTCATCCTCACCCCTCTGCTGGGCGGCCTCGGCCTTGACACGGCCACCGCCGGCTTCCTCAGCACCAAACACGCGCTCGGCCGGCTGGGCCAGCCCGAGGAGGTCGCGGCCCTGGTAGCTTTCCTGGCCAGTGACGAGGCATCCTTCGTGACCGGCAGCTATCACCTGGTCAACGGAGGTTACACAGCCCAGTAGCGCTGCACCTCACCGCCGACCTGGAAAACGATCCTGTGCCGCGTACCGCCGCGCTAGACCGAAGTTTCCGGTCAGACCAGCCCCACGTGTTGCCCTCGGTGATAGCCAGCACGACGCCGACCAGTCCAACACAGACGCCGACCGCGCCGTCCCAGTCGACCGGGTCGGCGGAGCGCAGCCGAGCGTCGGGCAGGATCTACCAGGCGACCGCTACGGTGATCGCGCTGAGGGCGGTCAGCACCCAGAACACCGTCCGCACACTGCCGTTGGCGTTGATGATGAAGCCGCTGAGCAGGTAGGCCACGGCGACACCGATCCCGGAGGCCAGGGTGATCACCGCTACCCCGTGGGTGGTGCGGCGCTCGCTGGTACCGCAGGCGCGGAGAATGGCGCAGCTCAGGGGGCAGGGCCGCGCTCATCCCCAGGACCGCCCGGCCGAGCAGACGGCAAGCCCGGTGGCGATGGCGCACAGCATGCTGGCGGTGAAGGCCAGCAGCAGGCTGGCCAGCACCAGTGGCCGCGTGCCGATCTTGTCACCCAGCCGGGCGGAGGTCGGCACGCAGCCCGCCGCCACCACGCTGGGAGCGGCCAGGGCCCAGGCCGCCTGGCCAGGACCTGCCGACGTCGAGATCGCGCTGACGACCGGGCCCGGGCGCAACCGGGCCGCCCTCTGGAAACCCCTCATCGATGCCTTCGGCCCTGTCCCAGGCGAAGACCCACTCCGCCCGTTGCACCCCCGCGATGACCGCATCGTCAGCCTCGGCCTGCACCACTATGTCACCGGCGGCATCGGCCACGACCTGATCATTAACGCCTGGTGGGCAAGCCAGTAACCAGCCCCCGGCTACCGCGCGGCGAGACCGGCAGCCTGCATAGCGCTGACTGCCGGAAGCCCTCCACCTGTCGATACGAGGCAGGTGCTCCGTTCTCCAAAGCTTGCGCTCCGGAATCTAATGAGTTTAGCCGGGCCTTCTGTGGGAGGCTCAGCCGCAGCAGCGGCCGGCGGGTCAGCACTCACGGACCCTGGTCCTTGTCAGAGGCCTATTGACACGGCCCCGCTCCTTCAGGGATGACAGACCGTGCGCCCGCCGGCTCGCCGGTGACTGGACTGCTGATGGGATGCCGTGCCCGCTTCGGCGTGAGCACTTGATCATTAGGTCGCAGGTGTCCCGGCCTGCGCCGCACCCTCCGCCGCGCACGCCGCGCGCGCCGATCATCGGTGACATGGCCGCGATCGCCTCGTGGTCACGAGCCCGGCCCGTGGATGGTGTCCGCGCTGTCGGAGATCGTCTCCGAGAGCGCCTGAAGTTTTGCCTGCACATCCACCACGAAGCGGGCCTTAGCCGGCTCCTGCTCCAGCTCGGCCTTCTCTTTGGTCAGCCGGGTGATCTGCGCGTCTCGCGGATCAGCCGCCGGGCGGCCCCGAGGCCGCGCCGGGCCCGCCAGCACGCCTACGACCCGGGCCCGCCGCCACTCGATCACGTGACTGGAGTACAGGCCCTCCCGGCGCAGCACCGCGCCCTTCTCACCCGTCGCCGCCGCGTCATACTCCGCCACGACATCCAGCTTGTCCTGCGCGGTGAACGTCCGCCGGCGGGCCCGCTCGGGCACCTCCGGATCCGGGCGCTCCTGCCGCTCGCCACTCACCCCTCCAGCATCGCCGGCCACCAGGGCACGGTCGAGCACGGTCATCGTCATCTAGGGAAACGTCTCCATTCCCGCCCTCGGGGAGGTCAGTGATTACTGAGGGGCGGGTGCTCACCACAGGTGGCAGAGAGGGGTGCCCGAACCTGACGACCGAACCCTCCCCTTGAGCTCCCAGCTACCACGATGCTGACGGCCCGGTCTGGGGTTACGTGTTCAGGGCAGGCTAGCGAGCGCTGACGTCACCTGCGGCGGCACGTTGAAGGGCAGATCTGATGTCAGGCCCGAAGGCTGCCCTGACCCCGCACCTGATCGCCCGTCCGCGCGGTGGGCTGATCCCGCATCTGGGCGCCGCCCCGACCGCTGGCCTGACCCCGCACCTGACGGACTGGCGAGCCGGACCGTCGTCCGGGAACCGGGCGTCGGGGCCGGCTAGAGGACGCGGGACGGCTATTCGGGGCCGGCGTGACCAGGTGAGGCTCGTGCCCGAGGTAACCCGGGCCGAGCAGCAGCACGACCGCCCCGATCAGCGCACTCAGCATCGTGACCAGTCCGCCGACCGCAGCTCCCCTGAGAACGGCCCGGCGCTCACGACGGGGTCGCGTGGCACCGTCCGGGCGGTGGTGTTCGGTGGCGCGCCGCTCGCGCAGCGGCGGGGGCACGGAGGCGCGCCGCGCCGCCCAGCTGTTGGCGGGCGCCGCGGCCAGGCCGAGAGTGGGGAACAGGAGCAGCCCCGCCAGCAGCGCTCCCACCAGCGAGATGGGCCCGCTCAGCGCGGCGGCGATGCCGGCCACGCCGATCAAGGCCAGCGTTGCTTCGGCCCAGTTGGCCTTGAGTGCGTGCCACCATTGCGCCTGCTCGCTCGTTTTCGGCGTCCGCAGGAAGGCGGCCTTGCGCGCGAACAGGCCGAGGACCGATGCCCGCGCCACCACGAGCGAAGTGGACTGCCAGATGAAGAACGCGCCGATCGCCTCACGCCACGAGGCGCCGGTACCCCGGCGCAGCAGCGCCACCACGCGCAGCAGCCCGAGCCCGAACAGCACCGGCACGGCCTTGACCAGGAGCGGGCTAAGCAGACGGAACATCTTGCCGCCGCCGACTGCCTGATCGGCGGCACCGGCGAGGAGGAAGCCGAAGAAGACCAGCCCCAGCAGGTCGCCGTACCACTGGATGGCGCCGGCCAGGTAGGCCCACCGCTGCGCGGCGGACAGGCGGTTACGCTTCGAGACCGGGCCGGGCAGTAGAGACCGCCAGTGCATGCGCAGCAGCTGGATGCCCCCGAAGCACCACCGGTACCGCTGGCCCTTCAGCGCTTCGAAGGTCAGCGGCATGAGGCCATGCCCCCAGTCCTGCTCTAGCTGCAAGCCGGACCAGCCGGCCCGCAGCAGGCGCAGCGACAGTTCGGCGTCCTCGGTGATGCACCACTCGTCCCAGCCGCCGAGCTGTTCCAGCGCGACCCGGCGGACCAGGCCCATGGTGCCGGCGAAGATCGCGCCGTCGTATTCGTTGCGTGAGGGCTGGGAGATGTCGAAGAAGTATTTGTAGGAGTAATACAGTCGGCGGTAGTAACGGGCGTGCCGCCAGGCCCGGTAGTCCTGGGGGGCCTGCACGAAGCCCATCCACGGGTCGGCGAAGGCCGCTGCACAGCGGCGCAGGAACCCGGGCTGGATCCGGTAGTCGGAGTCCACCACGCCGATCAGCTCGGCCCGCGGATCGGTCAGGTGACGTAGCGCATAGTTCAGCGCGCCAGACTTGTAACCTGGCCAGTCCTCCAGGTGGGCGAACTTCACCCGGTGCCTGCGGCACCAGTCCTGGACCGGCCGCCACAGCGCCTCATCCTCGGTGTTGTCGTCGATCAAGACGATCTCATACCGCGGGTAGTCGAGGCGTTCCAGCGTGCGCAGCGTGTCCATGACCATGTCCGGCGGCTCGTTGTGCACTGGGACATGCAGGCTGACCATCGGCAGGTCGCCGTCCCCGCTGCCTGCCACGATCCCGGGAGCCCGCCGCCGGCGCCAGTGCTCAGTGCCCAGCGCCTCACAGACCTCCCACAGGTAAGCGCACGACAGTACGGCCGCGCCCAGCTCACATAGCCAAAGAAGCAGCCCGCCGACGATGCTGAGCGCCCCCAGGTGGCTAGTCAAGGTTCCCCTCAGCGCGAGTCCGAGATAAGCGGTGACCAGGAGGGTGCTGGAGGTCCAGCACAGGTGGGCCCGCGCGGTCCACCGGTGAGTTGCCGGGAGCCACGCCAGGCTCGCGGCCACCAGGCCGGCGACGCTGGCCACCTGGTCGTGGCGGGACCCACCGAGCGTGCTCAACGTCTCCCCACCCACGGCGGCCAGGACCGCGGTGGCGAGCAGCGTGAGCCCGACCCTGCGGATGGCCCACCCATTGCCGGGCGCGCCGCGGACGTGCCGCTTGACCGGCAGGAACAGAGCGGCCAGGCTCAGCGGTGTCGCCAGCAGGCCGACCCGAAGCAGAGTTGACAACATGACTGCCCCCATCATTCCGTTATTGCGCCCACGGACGCGTGAATTGAGCCAGGTCCTCTGCCGGAGAAGCAACCCGACGCCGCCTCAACGGGGATGGCCGGAGATCGCCCGTGGTTTTGACGAGCAAGGGCCGGGGGGCCCACTGGCTCATCATGTAACCGATGTCCCCGCCTGCTCCCGCCGGCTGGCCTGCCACGGTCCCCCCGGATCGCCAGCCAGCAAAGAAGTTCTTCGCCCCTTCCCTGATAGCCCCCCCATTGCCGTTGCCGTCGGCTGACCGCCACTTGTCGAAGTTGTCCATCCACTTCGGCCATCCGGTCTCCGCCATCGACCTCTCCCTCCTGGTGCAGTCCCCTGGGGGTTATCGCTGCACTTACGGGAGCACCGGCCCGGTCGGTTCACTCGGCTGGCCATGTTTTTTCCGGCCGGCTCCGGATACTTAACCGGGAGGCAAACCGATCGCAAGGCCGGGTCGGGGGGAGCGAACCGATCGACGGGCTTCCGTCGTAGGTGGGCTGGGGGCGGCCGTGCCATGGGGCGATAGTGGAGCACGCACCGGCCCTCACGAGATGGGGCTTCTCGCCAGGGTCGCCGTCCGCAAGGACAACGACGCAGCACGGAGGCTGTATCGCAAGTACCGCATGGAGCTGTTCAGGTTCGGCTTCCATGTGCTCCGCGACGAAGGCCTAGCCGAAGAGATGGTTCAAGAAACGTTAATCAAGGTGTGTGAGAGAGCCAGAACCTACGACCCCACCCGGGGCCCGGTGCGAGGCTGGCTGTTCACGATGGCCCGCACGACGGCCTACGACATCGCCCGGCGGCCGTCGTCCCGGCCCTTCCTACCCGTCGAGGATTTCCATCTGCCGCCTCAGTACGACACCACCGATCAGATGCTCACGGTCCTCACCGTCGACCAAGCCCTCGACAAGCTGCCCGCCATCTACGCCAACGTGATGCAGCTGGTGCGAGACGGCCTCACCCACGCCGAGATCGCCGCACGCCTTCGCATCCCGATCGGCACGGTCAAGTCCCGCTCAGCCAAGGCAGCCAACACGCTGCGGGATGAGCTGGCCGCCATGAGGGGAGCCGACGGTGCTGTCTGAGAGGGATATCGAGCTGGCCCACCCGGAGGCCTTCGACTTCGTCTTCAGCAACCTGCCCTCGCGCGAAGTCGCCGGGTTCAACGAACATCTCGACGGCTGCCAGTACTGCCAAAACGTCGTCGCTGAGTACGCCGAAATCGGCCGGATCATCAAGGACCTGCCGCCGCATGTCGAACCGCCCGCGGCGCTCGAAGACCGAGCCGTCGCCGCAATGCTGCGGGCCCCGGCCGAGCAGCCCGGCAAGACCGGCCAGCCGCGCCGCCGTGAAGACCTATCCGCCACGCAGACCTTCCAGGTACCCCAGGGGCCAACTCCTCCGCATTCCTCACCGGCAAACACCCAGGCATCCCCAGCCCCCCAAGAAGCGCCGGCCACTGTCACCCCCCTGTCTCAGTGGCGCAGCCGCCGAAAGGGACCGGTTGGCCTGTGGCTTGCCGCTGCCGCTGCCGCCGTCTTGGTCGTCGTCGGCGTCGTCGTCTGGCCGGGTGGGGGCGGCAGCGCCCAGCCAGTGGCCACAGTCGTGACCCCTCTACGTGCCACCGCCGCGGCCAAGGAGTTCGGGGTCCGCGGCGCCACCGGCCGGGCAACAGCCCGGCAAGCCGGCGAGAGCTGGACGTTCCAGCTGGTCGTGCACGGGCTCAAGCCCCTTCCCGGCAACGAGTTCTATGAGTGCTGGTGGGCCGGGTCCGGTAGCTCCAGGCTCGGCCCGCTCTTGGCCACCGGGGGCTCGTTCGTCGTGGGTAAATCCGGATCGACCAACCTCACGATGACGACAGGAGTCGACCCCCGCCAGTTCCGCACGATGGAGATCACCGCCCAGTCGCCGGGCAGCGGCGCCTTGCATGGACCAGTTCTCCTGATTGGCCAGACGCTGTAGAGCGTTGACACGCCCTCCAGTCAGTGGGACGCCCCAACTGACCTGAGAGCTTTCGAGAACGGAGCAACCGATGGTTCGTACGTTCACGTACCCGCCCAAGCCCCGGCATGGTGACGGCGTTGCCGTGCTCTCCCCTTCGTGGGGCGGCCCGGCCGTCCGCCCGCTGCCGTTCGAGCTGGGCATGGCGCGGTTGCGAGATGAGTTCGGCCTGCGGCCCGTCGAGTACCCCACGACCCGAGCGGAGCAGGCTTCCCCAGCCGAGCGGGCAAAGGACCTGCATACGGCCTTTAGCGACCCCGAGATCAAGGCCGTACTCACCAGCATTGGCGGGGAAGACGAGATAAAAGTCCTCCGACACCGTGGCAGCCGCGCCACGCTCCACCGTAACTAATGTAGTGCCTCATCAAGCTACGTTTGCCCCGGCCGGCCGACGCCCCGGCCCGCCGACCCGGACGTCGGCCGAACCGGATGGGTGCCTGGTCGGCCCCGTTCCGGCTAGCCAGGCGGTGCGGCGCTCCGGTAGCGGTGCTCGGGGCGGCCGGTGGTGCCGTAGTGCAGGCTCAGCTCGGCTCTGCCCTGGCGGGCCAGCTGAGCGAGGTAGCGCTGGGCAGTTGCGCGGCTGATCCCGATCTTCTCGGCGACCTCCGTGGCCGCAAGGCCCTGCGGCGCGTCGCGCAGAAGCTCACGGATCGCGCCCAGGGTCGGGCCGGACTGGCCCTTGGGCGGCTGCGCGGGTCCGCGGAGCAGGTTGTACAGGGCGTCGACCTCGTGCTGCTCGGCCTCGGTGGTCCGCGCGAGCTTGCCGCGCAGGTCTCGGTAGGCGATCAAGCGCTCCTCGAACTGGGCGAAGGTGAAGGGCTTGACCAGGTAGTGGACGGCTCCGAGCTGCATCGCCGTGCGGACGCTGGCCACGTCGCGGGCAGCGGTGATGACGAGGAAGTCTGGTCGCGGGCCCGCGCGCGTCACGCTTTCGCGCACGATGTCGAGGCCGTTGCCGTCGGGCAGGTAGAGGTCAAGCAGCACGAACGCCGGGGATAGCCGCTGGATCTCGGCGCGGGCGGTCGCGGCATCCGGCGCATGGCCCACGACGACAAAGCCGCCGACCTTGCGCACGTAGCTGGCGTGGATCTTCGCGACGTGATAGTCGTCCTCGACGACCAGCGAGCCGATCACGTACTCACCTCCGCGCTGTCGAGTTGCGTGACGGGAAGGCGCACGGTGAACGTGCTATCGCCCGCGCAGTCGACCGTAATCGTGCCGCCCGCCCGGTGCACGAGCCGGTGCACGAGGGCGAGCCCGATTCCGTGGTGGCGCCGGGCGGCGCCGGTCTTGGTCGTGAACCCGTCGGCGAAGATCTGCGAGCTGAGCTCTTCGGGCACGCCTGGCCCGCTGTCAGTCACTTCGATCACTATGTTGCCCTCGCCCGCGGTCAGCCGGACGGTGACCCGGGCAGGGCGGCGGCCCGCGGCAGCAGCGTCGATCGCGTTGTCGATCAGGTTCCCGGCAATGGTCAGCACCATGATCGTGTCCGCACCGATCTCCGCCAGGCGGGAGTCACCGGAAAGCACCAGCTCCACCCCGCGCTCCGCGGCGATCGTGGTCTTGGCCACCAGCATTGCGGCGATCTCTGGCCGCTCGACGCGCCCGCGGATCACCTCTGCGAGACCTGCGCTCTGGCCCGAAACATCCAATGCGAAGCGCACGGCGGCGACGTGGTCGCCAAGCTCGATCAGCCCCGCGACCGTGTGCATCCTGTTGGCGAACTCGTGCTGCTGGGCGCGCATCGCATCAGTCAGCGCGTCCACGCTGTCGAGCTCGCGCAGCACCGCCTCGAGCTCGGTGCGGTCACGTAGCGTCACGACCGCCCCAAGATCTTTGCCGCTCCGGGAGACGGGCATCCGGTTGACCACCAGGATGTGCTCGTCGGTGACGACCACCCGGTCGTCCCCAGGGAGCGCTCCGGTCAGCAGGTCGCGCAGCCGCCCGGCTGGGACAAGCTCTCCGATCGGGCTGCCCAGCGCCGTGGTCCCGAGCGAGATCAGGCGGCGTGCCGGGTCGTTGATCAGCGTCACCCGGCCCTGGCGATCGAGGGTGATCACCCCTTCGCGGATGCCGTGCAGCATCGCCTCGCGTTCCTGGACGAGGGCCGCGATCTCGTCGAGCTCGAGCCCGAACGTGGTGCGCTTCAGGCGCCGCGCGAGCAAGAGCGAGGCGGCGACGCCGATCGCCAGGGCGCAGGCGAAGTACAGCAGCAGCCACGGCACTTCGCGCACCAGCGTGTTAGAGATCTCCCGTTCAGGTATCCCGGCGGAAACTTCTCCGATGATCCTGCCGTCCGGGGCCTTCAGCGGCACTTTCGCGTTCGCCGAGACGCCGAGGTTCCCGTTATCGATCCCGAGATGGTTGTGGCCGTCGAGAGCGACGACCGGCTCGGTGATCCGCTGGCCGATGAGGGCCGGGTCGGGGTGGGAGTAGCGCACGCCGTTCGCGCCGATCACGACGATGTAGCTGGCGCCAGTCTGGGACCTGACCTGCTGAGCCAGTGACTGGATAAGCCGCCGGTCGGCGGGGTTGCGCCTGGCCATGGCGTCGCGGATCGACGGTGTCTCCGCGAACGCCTCGGCGACGGCCAGCGCACGCAGCTGGTACTCATGTTCAAGCTCGTGCCGCTGATAGCCCGCGACGAGGGCGAAGCCGACAAGCGTGGTGACGAGCAAGATGACGACCACGCTGCCGAGGATCCGGGTGGAGAGCTGGCGCCTTCGCCTCATTTTCTGGCTCCCTCGCAGGAGGATCATACGCCTGCCGGGCGCGAGCTAAAAGCGCAAAAGAGCCGAAAAGGCAGCTTAGCCGGGTAACTGGCAGAAGCATTGCCCGCCACCTAAGGGCCGTCTTACGTTCAACGACACCTCGTGAATAGAGGTAGTCGAACTTTACCGGATGAGAGAGGAGGCCGATGACGGTGGCAAGTACCTTTGCGCGGCACCCCGACGACAATCGCGGCATGGACCGTGGTGAGCGTCCAGCGCCCAGCCGGGCCGCGAGGATCGAGCTGACCGGCGTGACAAAGCGTTTCGTCACCCCGTCGGGCGCGGCATTCACCGCACTGCGCGACGTGGACCTCGTGATCGAGCCGGGCCAATTCTGCGCCGTAGTGGGGCCGACCGGGTGCGGTAAATCGACCACGCTGACGATGGTCGCCGGGCTGGAGCCCGCGAGCGCGGGAGTGGTCCGCATCGGAGGCCAGGCGGTGGACGGGATCGCCCAGGGCACGAGCTTCATGTTCCAGTCTGACGCGCTGATGCCGTGGAAGACGGTGCTCGGCAACGTGTCGCTGGGGCCGGTGTTCCGGGGAGTCTCCAAGAAGGAGGCCCACGCCAGCGCCCGGGACTGGCTGCGCCGGGTGGGACTCGCCGGCTTCGAGGACCACCATCCCCATCAGCTGTCGGGCGGGATGCGCAAGCGCGTGAGCCTGGCGGCGGCGCTGATCAACGAGCCGTCGATCCTGCTGATGGACGAGCCGTTCGGCGCGCTGGACGTGCAGACGAAGGCGATCATGTCCAACGAGCTGCTGGGGCTGTGGGAGCAGACGCGGCCATCGGTCCTGTTCGTCACCCACGACCTTGAGGAAGCGGTCGCGCTCGCCGACCGCGTGGTCGTGCTGACCGTCGGGCCGGGCACGGTCAAGGGCGTGTACGACATCGACCTTCCGCGCCCGCGCGGGGCGGTGCAGGAGATCCGCTTCGAGCCGCGGTTCCTGGAGCTCCATCACCAGATCTGGGAGTCGCTGCGCGAGGAAGTGGAGCGGGCCTACAAGCGGACCGCCCGGCTTTCGGCAGATGAGGGAGGAGTCCGATGAGCGCTGTGTCGGTCAATAACGGGCTGCCCCTGGCCACCGTACCTGCGGAGACCGAGATCGCCACGCGCGCCCGGCAGCAGGCCCGCAAGCGGCGGCTGCTGATGTGGGCAGCGCGGCTGGGGCTGCTGGTCGTCGTGGTCGGTGGCTGGCAGCTGCTCACAAACTTGAAGGTCGTCGACCCCTTCTTCTTCGGCCAGCCGACCGGGATCGTCAGGCAGTTGCAAGACTGGGCCGCGCACGGGACCCAGTACGGCTCGATCTGGCTGCAGATCTGGGTCACGATGAAGGAGGCGCTGCTCGGCTTCGTCTACGGCGTGGCCGCCGGCGTGATCGCCGGCGTCCTGCTCGGGCAGGTCCCCTTCCTCGCTGACGTCCTCGGCCCTTACGTCAAGGTGGTCAACGCGGTCCCGCGGATCGTGCTCGGCTCCATCTTCACTGTCGCCTTCGGCCTGGGCACCCTGCCCAAGGTGCTGCTGGCCGCGGTGCTGGTCTTCTTCGTCGTCTTCTTCAACGCCTTCCAGGGCGTGCATGAGGTTGACCGCAACCTCGTCAACAACGCCCGCGTGCTCGGCGCCTCGCGGATGCAGATAACCCGTCATGTGGTGCTGCCCTCGGCGCTTACCTGGATCATCGCCAGCCTGCACGTGGCGTTCGGCTTCGCCATCATCGGCGCGATCGTCGGCGAGTTCCTCGGAGCGCAGAAGGGACTCGGGCTGGTGATCGCCAACGCCCAGAACAACTTCAATCCCGACGGCGTCTTCGCCGCGATGCTGATCATCGCGATCATCGCGCTGACCGCCGAAGGGATCATCGGCCAGCTCGAACGGCGCCTGCTCGCCTGGCGTCCGCGCACAGGAAGCCAAGCCGCCGGCATCTAGCGGCCGCCCGGCGCCAGCCCGGGCCCACACCGCCCGGGCTGGCCTTCAACCCAACTCATGACACAACGAACCAGCGAGGAGTTACCCACCATGTTCAAGAAGACCCTGATGGCTGGGCTATGCGCCACCGCGCTCGCGGCCGGGGCCGCAGCTTGCAGCAGCAGCTCCAGCACAGGAACCACAGCCAGCAGCGGCGTGCCGACCGTGACGATGATGGTCGGCGGCATCGACAAGCAGATCTACCTGCCCTACCAGCTCGCGCAAGACCTCGGCTACTACAAGAAGTACGGCGTCAACGTGCAGCTGAGCACGGAGCAGAGCGGCGGCGTGGGAGCCGAGACGGCGATGGCATCCGGCCAGGTGGACCTGGCTGGCGCCTGGTACGTGCACGCGATCGACTTCCAGCAGAAGGGCAAGGCCGTCGTCGACGTGGTCCAGCTCAGCGGGGCGCCCGGCGAGCGCATAATGTGCGCCAACGGGTCGAGCATTCACTCGCCGGCTCAGTGGCCGGGCAAGATGCTCGGGGTGACCGACATCGGCTCCGGTACCGACAACCTGACCGTCTACCTCGCCGCGCGATACCACCTGACGACCAAGCAGTTCAACCGGGCCGCTGTCGGGGCGGGCAGCACGTTCGTCGCTGCCCTGCAGAACCACCGGATCGCCTGCGGCATGACCAGCCAGCCGACCGCCGGCGCGGTCCAGACCAAGGGCATCGGCTACTCCGCGATCAACCTGGCCACCACCGCAGGCGCGCAGCAATGGCTGGGCGGCATCTACCCGGCCGCGGGCGTGCTCGCGCGGGCCGACTGGGTGGCCGCGAACAAGCCGACCGTGCAGAAGGTCGTCGACGCGCTCGTCGCCACGATGCACTGGATCCACACCCACACCGCCGCGCAGATCGCCAACGCGATGCCACCGCAGTTCGTCAGCAATGGCCTGGTCACCAAGGCCGCTTACACCGCCGAACTCACCACGGACAAGGGGCAGTTCCTGCAGGACGGGATGATGCCCTCCTCCGGGCCAGCCACCGCGCTGGCGGTTGACAAGCTGGCCGGCAACATCACCCAGCCGGTGAACCTGGCGACCACCTACACCAACTCGTTCGTGATCGCCGCGAACAAGCTCCTGGGCTACACGAAGTAACGGCAGTGGGGCGGGGGACCGGCCCGGCCGGCCAGTCCCCCGCCCTTACCCACGGACGACAGAGGACCCGACATGCAAACCACCCGTCACGTCGATCCCATCCCCGCGCGTCGCCCAGAGCAGGTCCCGGCGGGAAGTACGCGCCCGCGCGACGACAACGCCAGCCGCGGCCCGACCCCCGGCCCGCTAGACGGTATCCGGGTGCTGGATCTCGGCACTGTCTACGCCGCGCCGATCACCGCCATGATCCTCGGCGACTTCGGCGCGGATGTGCTCAAGATCGAGCACCCGCGCGGTGACCCCGCGCGCAGCCACGGCTACAGCAAGGACGGCCACGGGCTGTGGTGGAAGGTGATCGCGCGCAACAAGCGCGCAGTCACGCTCAACTTGTCCCATCCCGCCGGCCGTGAGCTCCTGGAAGGACTAGCCGCCGAGGCAGACATCGTGATCGAGAACTTCCGGCCCGGGGTGATGGAGAAGTGGGGGCTCGGCCCGGGCCGCCTGCACGAGGTCAACCCCGCGCTGGTAATCCTGCGGGTGACCGGCTTCGGCCAGTTCGGGCCCTACGCCAAGCGCCGGGCGTTCGGCACCCTCGCCGAGGCCATGACCGGATTCGCGCACCAGACCGGGCAGCCGGACGGGCCGCCCACGCTGCCGCCGTTCGGGCTGGCCGATGGCGTCACCGGCCTCGCCGGGACGATCGCGGTGCTGCTGGCCCTCTACCGCCGCACCAACAACGGGGGCCACGGCCAGGTCATCGACATCTCCCTGCTCGAGCCGCTGCTGGCGATCCTCGGCCCCGGGCCGAGCGCATACGACCAGTTGGAGATCGTCCCCGGCCGCCACGGTAACCGCTCGCTGAACAACGCCCCGCGCAACACCTACCAGACCCGCGACGGCCGCTGGGTCGCGATCTCGGCTAGCGCCACCTCGATCGCCGAGCGCGTCATGCGCCTGGTCGGGCGCCCCGATCTCGCCGAGCAGCCCTGGTTCGGCTCCGCGCGCGAGCGGGTGCGGCACGGCGACCAGATCGACGACACCGTCGCCCACTGGATCCGCGTCCGTGACTTTGATGAGGTCATGACCGCGTTCACCAAAGCCGGCGCCGCGATCGCACCTGTCTACGACATCGAGCAGCTGGTCAACGACCCCCAGGTAGAGGCGCTCGACGCGATCACCACGGTCAAGGACGAGGACCTCGGATCGGTGCGCATGCAGAACGTCATGTTCCGGCTGTCCGAAAGCCCGGGCGCGATCCGGTTCCCCGGCCGGCGGCTGGGCCAAGACAACGATCTTGTCTACGGCGAACGGCTGGGCCTCGATCCCGCGCGTATCGCCGAGCTGCGAGCCGAAGGAGTGATCTGATGCACAGGAGCTACCTGTTCGCCCCCGGCCACAGCGAAAAGCTGCTGAGCCGCGTGTTCGACGCCGGTGCCGATGCTGTCATCCTCGACCTTGAGGACGCTGTTCCGCCGCAGGCCAAGGAGCAGGCACGCGCGATGGTCACCAGGGTTCTCGGCCAGCGCGCCGCCTGGGTGCGGATCAACGCCGTCCGCACCAGGCTCGCCGCCGCCGACCTGGAGGCTGTGGCCGGCCTCGCGGCCGGCATCCGGATCCCCAAGGTGGAATCCCCCCAAGACGTGCAATGGGTCCGCGACCGCGCCCCCGGCACACCGCTGATCTGCGCGATCGAGAGCGCCCGCGGCCTCCTCGCAGCGCCGGATATCGCCCAAGTTGACGGTGTCCGCCACCTTTCCCTGGGGGGCGTCAACCTGCGCCGCGACCTCGGCGCCGGCGACGGCAACCTGCAGACGCTCTACGCCCGATCCTGCCTCGTCATCGCCTCACGCGCCGCGGGCCTCGGCCCTCCCATCGACAGCGTGTACGCGCGGATCGACGACGACAAGGGGCTGCGCCATCAGGCTGCGTTCGCCCGTTCACTCGGATTCTTCGGCAAGTCCGCGATCCACCCCAGGCAGCTGCCCACCCTGCACGACGTGTTCACTCCATCGGCCGAGGAACTGGCGTGGGCGCAGGAGGTGCTGACCGCATTTCACGCCGCAGGCGGTGCGGCCGTCAAGCTAGCCGACGGAGAATTCGTCGACCTGCCGGTCGCAGACCACGCCCGGCGCCTGCTCGAGCTGGCGAACGAGCTTGCAGCCGGCGCGGGCCGATAAAAGTGCCCGTAACGCGGCTCAACGGAAACCAACGCACCAGTGAGGCTCCGCCTCTGACCAGCGGGTTGCCCGTTCCACACGAAGATCGGTGCGGGCAGGCCCATCCGTGCCGGCGTAGAGGTGGCTGGGGCGGGTGATGATCCATGCCAGGTTCGGCGGGGTCCCGGGTCGTGACAGTGAACGAGCTGCTGGACAGGGGGGTCGTGCTGGGCATCGAGTGCCTGGGCCGGATCCACCTGGCGCCGCGCGGGAAAAGATCAGAGAATTCCCTCCTAACGATACCCCCTGGGGTATGCTGAGCACTAGCAGCCTCGATGGCGAGCCTGCGGACTGCCGCTAGGAGGCGGGTCATGGCGCGTGTAGTGATCCTCGGGGCCGGGATATCGGGGCACACTGCTGCCCTGCATCTGCGGCGGCTGCTCGGCAAGGACCACGAAGTGGTGGTCGTGTCGCCGAACGCGGACTGGAACTGGATCCCGTCGAACATCTGGGTCGGGGTCGGGCGGATGACGCCGGAGGCGGTGACGTTCCCGCTCGCCCCGGTGTACCGGCGGCAGGGCATCAAATTCCACCAGGCCCGGGCAGTGGCGATCTGGCCGGACGGGGATGGCGATAGCGGCCCAGCCGTGGACATCATCTCCACCCTCCCCGGCCGGGGCGGCGAGCGGGAACGGCTGGGCTACGACTACCTGATCAACGCGACCGGGCCGAAGCTGAACTTCGCCGCTACCCCGGGGCTGGGACCGGACGGGAACTCACTGTCAGTGTGCACGCCCGGGCACGCACAGCAGGCCGCCCGGGCACTGGACGGCGTGATCGAGAAGCTGCGCGCCGGGCAGCGCCAGACCCTGGTGGTCGGCGTGGGGCACGGGATGTGCACCTGCGAGGGCGCGGCGTTCGAGTACACCTTCAACGTCGAGCACGAACTGCGCACCCGCGGGCTGCGCGACCTCGCCGACGTTATCTACCTGAGCAACGAGTACGAGCTCGGCGACTTCGGCGTCGGCGGAATGGTGTTCGCCCAGCAGGGCTTCTTGTCCTCCAGCCAGATCTGGACCGAGTCGCTGTTCCGTGAGCGCGGGGTCAAGGCCATCCTGCGCGCGCACGTCGAGCGGGTCGAGCCGGGCAAGATCTACTACGAGACCCTGGACGGTACCCGGGACGCGCTGGCTTTCGATTTCGCCATGCTGCTGCCCCCGTTCCGGGGCGCGGACCTGAAGGCCTACGACCAGGGCGGGGCCGAGATCACCGCAGAGCTGTTCGCCCCCAGCGGCTTCCTGAAAGTCAACGCCGACTACACCCCGAAAGCCCGCGAACAGTGGCGCGCGGAGGACTGGCCGCAGACCTACCAGTCCCCCCGCTACGCCAACCTGTTCGGCATCGGGATCGCCTTCGCCCCGCCGCACGCCATCTCTGCCCAGCGCACCAGCCCCAACGGCACGGTGATCGCGCCAGCTCCCCCGCGCACCGGGATGCCGTCCGCGGTGATGGGCCGCCAGGTCGCCCACAGCATCGCGGACATGATCCGCACGGGCGCCACCCAGCCGACCCATACCGCTTCGATGGCGGCCATGGGGGCGGCCTGCATCGCCTCCGCTGGTGCGGGGATCCGCACTGGCACTGCCGCGGCGATGACAATGTATCCCGTCGTCCCGGACTATGCCCGGTTCCCGGTGCACGGGCGCAGCGTGAAAGACACCTACGGCGAGATCGGGCTGGCTGCGCACTGGGTCAAGCACCTGCTCCACTACGTGTTCATCTACAAGGCCAAGGCGCGCCCCGGCTGGGCATTCCTGCCTGAATGAGGCGGCGGCCCGGGGGCCCGCTACCTGGCCGCCGCGACGGCTGAAAGAGGCATTGTCCCGTGCGAAACCTGGAGGACTCTCATGGATACCGCCAACGACCGGATCACGGCAGCACCGCTGCCCACCACCCGCACGCTTCGCAGGCGCAGCTCAATCCCGCTGCAGATCTGGCGTTTCGGCCAGATCAACCTGCGGATGCTCCGCATGGTACGTAAGGCACACTGACCGCCACCATCGACGGCATCCTGGCCACGGCGGTGCTGCTCGGCCTGGTTCTCACCCGCGGCACGGCAGGTTCACCCACCGTCCGGCTGCGGGCCGGAATGGGCACGCCGGTACCCGCGCGGGCCCGGCGGCCGGTCGTCATGGCCGAATATCTCCGGTAGGCCGGACGGCCAGGACGTACCGCAGCAGGGGCAGCCGGCCAGTGGACTGCACCTGATATCCGGCCGTGACGGCCAGCTCCTCCAGAGGGCCGACCGTGGCCGAGGCCTGCCGCATCCGCTGTCCGCCTGGATGCAGCGGGAGCGGCCGCCGGGAAGGGTCGAAGTCCGCCACCAGCAAGCGCCCGCCGGGCTTGGTCACCCGGTACATCTCGCGGAAGGCGGCCTCCCGCTTTCTCGCCGGGATGTGGTGGATCGCCAGGGTGGAGGCGACCACGTCGAACGAGGAATCGGGCAGGTCCAGGCCCTGGGCGACGCCGACGGTGAAAGTGATGGTGGCCGGCCCGCGCCGCCGGGCGTGATCGATGGCTGCCCCGGAGGGATCCACCGCCGTGACGTGGCCGGCCGCCCCGGCCGCGAAGGCCAGCCTTCTCGCCAGGTACCCGCTGCTCGATCCCACGTCCAGGACAGAATCCCCCGGCCGTACCCCGCTCAGGGCCACGATCCGCTGGTATACGCGGCCGCGGCGGCCACCGAACGCGATCTGGCTCACGAGCTCGTTCAGCCGGAAGCGGTCGATCGTGGTCCCCGTGCTGCGCGCCCCTGCGTGCAGGCGCCTGAGCGCGTCGTGCACGCGAGCCTCCTCCGCTAGTAACTTAGTTGCCACTAAGATTAGTGCTGGCTAAGTTAGCGGGCAAGATGGGCGGCAGTGCAGACACGAACCGGTCAGGTCGTTACCCGCGCCCGCAGCGGGCCCGCCTGCCCGCGGCTGAGCGGCGGGAAACGATCCTGCGCGCCGCAGTGGAGGTGTTCGGCCACGCCGGTTACCGTGCTGGGAAGGTCTCCGACGTGGCGGCCCTGGTGGGCGTCAGCGAGCCGGTGGTCTTCCAGAACTTCGGCTCCAAGGCTGCCCTGTTCGCCGCCGTGGTGGAGCGCGCCGCCGCCGAGGTCCGGGCCTCGCTGGACGACATGGCCGCCCCCGGCTCAGCCTCCGGGCTGCTCGCCCATGTGCTCAGCCAGCCCGCGCACGAGGAAACCGGCCAGGACGCTGCAGCACGGTGGCGGGACAGTGGGCACCAGGGGGCTGCGTACGGTGTGCTGTTCGCCGACGCGGTCGCGCTGGCCGCGGAGCCTGAGCTGTCCGGGGCCGCCCGGCAGGCGGTCAGGGCGGTCGCCGCCCACCTGGCCGGCCTGATCCGGCACGCCCAGGCCGACGGCAGTGTCCGCTCAGACACCGACCCCGAGGCGGCCGCCTGGCTGCTCCTGTCGGTACTGTCCGCAGCCCGGCTGCGCGCGGCGGCCATGCCCCCGGGCCTCGAGCCCGCCGTGACCGCCCTGGCCCTGCGAGCGCTCCTTCCACCCGTATCTGCCGCAGCCGGCCACGGCCAGCCGCGGCCCGGCACCGCTACCAGCGCTTGAGGCTGGGCCATCGCGCTCAGCCCCATCTGGCGGAAAGATTCCCATCCTTAACGGCTCCTGCGCTCCAGTCACTGTCGGGCCGCGTGTGGCCCGCCGCCACGGCCGGTGGGCGTGGATGCGGGCAGTGACCATGGCCGAGGCTGGGGAGCGCGGGGCCGGCGAGCGCTATGTTGGCGGGAGCGGGCAGGCAGCTGCGCGGTACCCGCCTGTCGTCGCGCCACCCTGGGACCGGGAGCGGCAGGCCCGCCGGGGGAGGCGCGATGACTCTGTCTCGTCACAGGCACCCGCATCAGGTGGTGCTCCCCCCGCCGGGCCCAGGCTGGCCCGTGGCGGGCTGGAAGCGGCGGAGGCGCAGGCTGTTGGTGACGACGAACACGGAGCTGAAGGCCATCGCGGCCGCCGCGATCAGCGGGTTGAGGAAGCCCAGGGCGGCCAACGGTATGGCGGCGGTGTTGTAGCCGAAGGCCCAGAACAGGTTGCCCTTGATGATGGCCAGCGTGCGCCGTGACAGCGCGATGGCGTCGGGGACGGCGAGCAGGTCACCGCGGACGAGAGTGAGGTCGGCGGCCTCGATCGCGGCGTCGGTGCCGGTACCCATGGCCAGGCCCAGGTCGGCCTGGGCCAGCGCGACAGCGTCGTTGACCCCATCCCCGGCCATCGCCACCACCCGGCCGTCCTGCTGCAGGCGCCTGACCACGTCCGCTTTGCCGGCCGGGAGCACGCCGGCGATCACCTCATCGATGCCCACCGCCGCAGCGACAGCGCGGGCGGCGCGCTCGTTGTCGCCGGTCAGCAGGACCGGCCGCAGGCCCATAGCCCGCAGCCGGGCGACCGCCCGCGCCGAGGTCGGCTTGATGGCATCATCGGCGGTCAGCATGCCGCGGATGCCCCCGTCCCAGGCGGCGAATACCGCCGTCTGCCCAGCCGCCTCAGCCTGCGCGGCGCGGGCGGCGAGCACCGGCGGGACCCGCAGCGCCCACTCGGATTCCAGCCAGCTGGCCCGGCCGACCACGACCGCGTGCCCGCCGGCCACGCCGGAGACACCCAGCCCCTGGTGGCTGCTGAAGTCGGCCACGGGCGGCAGGGCGGCCCCGAGCCGGTCCCGCGCGCCGGCGGCGATGGCGGCGGCGACCGGGTGCTCGGAGGCGTCCTCGACCGCCCCGGCCAGGCGCAGCACCTCGTCCGGATCGGCCCCGGGCGCGGCGGCCACCTCCGCCAGGCTCATCTTCCCGGTGGTGACCGTGCCGGTCTTGTCCAGCACGATCGTGTCGATGGTCCGGGTGGACTCCAGCACCTCCGGGCCCTTGATCACGATGCCGAGCTGGGCGCCCCGCCCGGTGCCGACCAGGATCGCGGTCGGGGTGGCCAGGCCCATGGCGCACGGGCAGGCGATGATCAGCACCGCGACCGCGGCGGTGAACGCCGCCGCCGGTCCCTGCCCGGCCAGCAGCCAGCCCGCCAGGGTCACCACCGCGATGGCGAGGACCACGGGGACGAATACGGCCGAGATCCGGTCGGCCAGCCGCTGCACCGGCGCCTTCCCCGCCTGCGCCGCCGCGACCAGCCGGGCCATCTGCGCCAGCTGGGTGTCGGCGCCGACCCGGGTGGCCCGGACCACCAGCCGGCCGCCGGCGTTGACCCACCCGCCGGTCACCTCGTCCCCCGGGGCCACCTCGGCGGGCACTGGCTCGCCGGTGAGCATCGAGGTGTCCACCGCGGAGCGGCCGGCCACGACCACACCGTCCGCGGCGATCTTCTCCCCCGGCCGGACCACGAACTCATCCCCGGCCGCCAGCCGCCCGGCCGGGATGCGCGCCTCGCCGCCGTCGCGGAGCACCGCGACGTCCTTGGCGCCCAGCGACAGCAGCGCCCGCAGCGCCGCGCCGGAGCGCCGCTTGGCCCGGGACTCGAAGTAGCGGCCGAGCAGGATCAGCGCGGTCACCCCCGAGGCGACCTCCAGATAGGTAGCGCCCGCGCCGCTGCCGTCCGCCAGCCAGGAAAAGCTCATCCGCGCCCCCGGCATGCCCGCGGCGCCGAAGAACAACGCATACAGCGACCACAGGTACGCGGCCGCGACCCCAACCGAGATCAGCGTGTCCATGGTCGCCGCGCCGTGCCGGGCGTTGATCACCGCGGCGCGGTGGAACGGCCACGCCCCCCACACCGCAACCGGCGAGGCCAGCGCCAGCGCCAGCCACTGCCAGTTCCGGAACTGCCAGGCCGGGACCATCGCCAGCACCACCACCGGAATGGCCAGGGCCAGCGACACCAGCAGCCGATGCCGCAGCGCCGCCGCCGCCCCGCCATCCCCAGCCCCGGCCTCCTCGCCGCCGGGCTCATCCTCCTGGGATGCGGGCAGGGTGGCGGTATACCCGGCCTGCTCGACCATTGAGATCAGGTCTGCGGTACTGACCGAGCCGGGGAAGGACACCCGGGCGGCCTCGGTGGCGAAGTTGACCGCTGCGGTCACCCCATCGAGCTTGTTCAGCTTCTTCTCGATCCGGGCCGCGCACGACGCGCACGTCATCCCGCCGATCGCCAGCTCGGCGGTGTGCACCCCGCCACCCGGCGCCGTGGCTGGGCTCCCGCCAGTGACCGTGCTCATGAAGGTGTCCTCTCGCGCGTTCATCCGGGCCCGCTCCCAGCCGGTCAGCTCGCGGCGAGCTGGTAGTCGCCGGCCTCGTCCAGGGCCGCCGCGACCGCCCGCTCCGGCACCGGCCCGTCGCTGGTGACCGTGACTGCGGACCGGCCACCCGGAACCAGCTCCACCGCCACGTCGCGGACGCCGTCCAGGTTCCCCAGCTCGTTGCTGACCGCCCGCACGCAGTGCTCGCACGTCATCCCGGTGACCTGGTACGTAACCGATGTCATGGCGCAGCCTCCTTCCGCTCCTGCGAATCAGGACTTC
Source organism: uncultured Actinomycetes bacterium (assembly GCA_963829725.1). Classification (GTDB taxonomy): domain Bacteria; phylum Actinomycetota; class Actinomycetes; order Streptosporangiales; family Streptosporangiaceae; genus RYN-230. The sequence goes on from CAWHJW010000019.1 coordinate 456,907, forward strand.
ACCAGGCGGGCGATCGCCTCGGACGCCTCGCGGACCTTGGCCGCAGCCACCTCTCCACCCTCGGCGACCGCCTGGGTCACGCAGTGGCCCAGATGGTCTTCCATCAGGCCCAGCGCCAGCGACTGCAGCGCCGCGGTCGCCGCCGACACCTGGGTCAGGATGTCGATGCAGTACTTGTCGTCCTCGACCATCTTCCGCAGACCGCGGACCTGACCCTCGATCCGGCGCAGCCGCCGCAGGTAGTCCTCCTTGGCCGGGGTGTATCCGTACACATCGGCCCCCTGTTCCATCCGTCAATGCTCACAAACACTATACCCCCGTAGGGTATCAAGTCGCGTCGCCAGGCCGCCGCTGGTACCAGTCCCCCTCGCCCCGCTGTCCCGCGCGAAGCCTGGAGGACTGCCATGGACACCGCCAATGGCCGGATCGCGGCCGCACCGCCGCCCACCGCCCGCACTCTGCGCCGGCGCCGCTCAATCCCGCTGCAGCTATGGCGCTTCGGCCAGATCAACCTGCGGATGCTCCGCATGGTCCGCACGGTGGCCTGACCGCTTCCGCAGGGCCCGGGCGGGCGGCTGCATCAGCCAGGTCACCCTGCTGGCTGCGGCCCGAGGCAGGCTGGCGGGAGGGGGAACCAGCGCAGGGCCTCGAAGTCGGGGCCGAGCCCGGTCGGCCCGTCGTCCAGGGTGGCGGGGCGGGCCGCCAGCAGGGCCCGGGCCTGGTCCAGGTAGCCGGGGAAGGCGTCTTCACCGGCCTGCGCACGGCGGCGCGGGTAGGCCATCTCCCCGTCGGGGCCGTAGCACACCTGCGACAGCCGCAACGGAGCCTGCAAAGCCGGGCCGGCGTGGCGCCATAGGCCGGCGCGCGGGTCGAAACGGTAGTCGGGCAGCAGCCGGTAGCCTTCCGCCGCCACCAGGTTGACCGCATCCGCGATGTAACCGGCCGCCGCGGAAGAGATGAAGTAGTTGAGGTTGACCCGGGTCCAGCCGGGCTTGACTCCCTCGCAGCCCTGCCCGATCTCCGCGCGCAGCGCATGTGACCGGGCCGCGCCGATGGCCAGCAGCCGGTGCCCGTAGGGGCCGGCGCAGGAGCACCCGCCGCGGGCCTGGATCCCAAACAGGTCATTCAGCAGCGCGACAACGAAATTGTGGTGCAGGTACATCCCGTCCCCGTAGCGGATGCGGAAGGAGACGACGGCCAGGCGGCGGGCCTGGTGGCTGCCGAGGATCTCGATCCGCGGACTGGGTTCCCAGCGGCACAGCACCTGCTGCCACAGCCGCTCCTCCCGGGCGGCGATCAGGTCCGTGCCGATGGCCTGCTTGAGGCCGAACACCAGGCCGGCCCGGATCGACTCGACGATCGCCGGGGTGCCGCCCTCCTCGCGGGCCACCGGGTCATCGAGGTAACGGTGGCCGACCGGGTCGACGAAGGCCACCGTGCCGCCGCCGGGCACGGTCGGCACGGCATTGCGGACCAGCTCCCGGCGCACCACCAGCACGCCCGGGGTCTGCGGCCCGCCGGGGAACTTGTGCGGCGACAGGAACACCGCGTCCTTATGATCCCCGGCACCCGGCGCGGACCCCGCGACACGGACAGGCACATACGGGCCGGCCGCCGCGAAATCCCAGAAGGACAGCGCACCGTGCGCGTGCAGCAGGCGGGCGACCGCACCGGTATCGGTGAGGATGCCGGTGACATTCGAGGCAGCGGAGAAGCTGCCGATGCGCAGCGGCCGGCCGGCGAACCGGATCAGCTGCCGTTCCAGGTCAGCCAGGTCCACGTGACCATCAGCGTCCTCGGCGATGACCTCGACGTCGGCGATCGATTCCCGCCAGGGCAGCTCGTTGGAGTGATGTTCATAGGGGCCGACGAACACCACCGGCCGATCGGCATCCGGGATGCGGGCCGACAGCTGGTACCTCTCGTCCAGCCCGGCCGGGATGCGCAACTCCAGGATGCCGATCAGCTTGCTGACCGCGGCGGTCGCGCCCGATCCGCAGAAGATGACCAGGTCATCCTCGTTTCCGCCGACCGCGTCCCGGATCATCCGCCGCGCGTCCTCGCGCAGCCTGCCCGTCTGCAGCCCGGTCCCCGAGCTCTCGGTGTGAGTGTTCGCGTACCGAGGCAGGACCGCATCCCGGATGAAGTCCTCGATGAAATCCAGCGACCGCCCGGACGCCGTGTAGTCCGCATAGGTCACCCGCCGCGGCCCGAACGGCCCGTCCATCAGCTCACCCTCACCAAGAACACCCCGCCTGACCCGCTCCAGCAGCGGCGACGTCGGCAGCTCCCCCGTGGCCCCAGTGGAGCCACCCCCTGCAGCACCGGCTCCGCTCATGTCAGCCCCCTCGCGCCAGTAGGCTCATGTGCCCGCAGACGGGGCAGGCCGACGGCGCTCCGCGATGCTGGCCCGGACCTCGTCCATGTCGAGCTCGCGGGCCTTGGCGATCAGCTGCTCCAGGGCCGGCTCCGGCAGCGCGCCGGGCTGAGCATAGAGGATGATCCCGTCGCGGATCACCATCAGGGTCGGGATGGAAGAGATCCCGAACCCGCCCGCCAGCGCCGGCTGCGCCTCGGTGTCCACCTTGCCGAACACCGCATCCGCATGCCGACCGGACACCCGCTCGAACACCGGCCCGAAAACGCGGCACGGTCCGCACCACGATGCCCAGAAATCGACCAGCGCCACCCCCTGCCCGCTGGTCATGGCATCGAAATTCTCCGCAGTCAGCTCGACCGTTGCCATGTCTGCGCCTCCTCATCTATCCTGTCTCACTATAATACCCCTAGGGGTATAAGTGGTAGCCGCGGGCCGGGCATTTCGCGGCCGTCCGGGGTGGCGGCCGCACGCCAGGAGTCCGGCCGGCTAAGGCCGGGGGATGGCACTCATAGCTGGGTAGGTGCAGGAGGGAACGGGAAAGGAGCCGAAGACGGACGCCAATCACCGCGGGGAATCAGCTCACCCGGGAAAATCCCCGGCTGAGGCAGAGCCGGACGCCCGGTTCACCTTCGCCAACGAGCGGACCTTCCTGGCCTGGAGCCGCACCGCACTCGCGCTGGTGGTCGCCGGGCTGGCGATCATCCAGTTGCTGCCGCCCTTTCCCGGTGTCCCCTGGGGCCGGCACATCATCGGCACCCCGCTGATCCTCCTTGGCTCGGCCGTCGCGGTGATCAGTTACCTCGAATGGCTCCGGAATCAGCGGGCGCTCCGCCGCGGTGAGCCGCTGAGCCAGTCGTGGCTGCCGCGGATCCTGGCCGCGACCATAGCGGTCATCGGGCTGCTGGCCGCGGCGCTCGCCCTGCTGTCTGGGGTGACGCGGCACTGATGCGGCCCGCCGACGATATCGAGGACGCCGATCCCGGGCTGGCCCGGGCGCGGACCGAGCTGGCCTGGGACCGCACGGCCATCTCGTTCGCGGCGCTGGGCGGCGCGATCCTCAAGAGCCGCCCGTACGCGGGGATCCCGATCCTGGTCGTCGCCGCCCTGATCTGGGAACTTGGCCGGCTGGCCCGCCCGTCGGGGGCGGCACCTTCCCGGCCGTGGCATCTGCTGGCGATCACTGTCGCCGTCACCGGCGTGTCGATCGCCGCGCTGGTGATCAGCCTGCTCGGCCCCGCTCCTGGCGGCCTGCGGCCCTGACGGCTGGCTGATGGCGGGGAGTGGCAGCGGCCCGTCAGGGGGTTGCGGCGGGAACGCTGGCCCGCGTCCGGGCGGCCGGCCGCGCGCCGCCGAGGGTGAGCTGGTAGCCGGCCCGGGCGGAGAATTCAGCCAGCAGGGAGAACCGGTCCCCCCGGATCAGGGTGTGCCGCCACTCCACCGGCCGGCCTCCGGCGTGGCCGAGCCGGTCGATGGCCAGCGCGGCCGTGGCGGGCGGGATCTCCAAGAGCCGCTGCTGCGCCTGGCTGGGCACCACCGCGCGGATGTGCTCGCGCCCGCCCTGGAGCCGGATGCCAGCGCGGGCGGCCAGTTCGTCGTACAGGGCCGTGTGCGTGAAGTCGGCCTCCAGCAGCGGCGCCGCAATGTCGGCGGGCAGCCAGACCGTGTCCAGGGCGAGCGGCTCGCCGCCGGCCAGGCGGAGCCGCTCCAGGCGGAACAGCGGAGTGGACGCTTCCAGGCCGAGCCGGTCCGCGACGACTCCGTCCGCGCGCAGGTCACGGGCCCGCACGATGCTGGCCTGATGCAGGCCCGCCGCCTCCACCGACGCGAACAGCGAGTACAGGGCGCCCAGCGGCTGGGTGATCGGCTCCTGCGCACCCAGCCGCGGGCGCCTGCCCCGCTCGGCCACGATGACCCCGTCCGCCCGGAGCTGCTGCAGGGCGGCGCGGACGGTATGCCGGCTGACTTCATACTCCGCGGCGAGCTCCAGCTCCCCGGGGAACGCCTCGCCGAAGGAACTGGCCGCCAGCCGCCGCCTCAGGTCGTCACGGAGCTGCGCCCACAGCGGCAGCGGGCTGCCGCGGTCCAGCCGCCGCGGCGCGGCCGCCTGCTGCGCCGCCTGTCCAGCCACGGTGCGCCTCCTGTCCTGGCCGGGACATAGCCCGCACGCCCGCTCGCCACGGAAGGTACCAGCCGCTGGCGGCGGGACCCCCGTGGCGGCCGGGCCACTGCCTGCCACCAAGGTCTTGTGACTATGTACGAATGATCGTACATTTGGCAGACCTGCGAGTCCTGGGTCAATGCCGCGGCCGGAAGGATCACCATCATGGTCGAAGTGCTCCGCATCGACACACCGACCCTCGGCGACCGCAGCTACCTGGCCCACGACGGGGACACGGCTCTCGTTGTCGACCCGCAGCGGGACATTGACCGGGTCACCAGCCTGGCCGACAGGCTGGGCGTGCGCATCACCCATGTCGCCGAGACCCACATGCACAACGACTACGTCACCGGCGGGCTGGCGCTCTCCCGCGCAGCCGGCGCGAGTTACCTGGTCAACGCGGCCGACCCGGTCCGCTTCGACCGGACCCCCATCCGGGATGGCGACAGCCTGGAGATCGGCGGGACCATGCGGCTGCGGGTGCTGGCCACCCCCGGCCACACCTTCACCCACCTGTCCTATGTGCTGGAAGCCGGCGGCCAGGTGACCGGGGTCTTCACCGGTGGCTCCCTGCTGTACGGCTCGACTGGCCGCCCGGACCTGCTCGGCCCGGACCACACCGCGACGCTCGCCCACGCGCAGTACGCCTCGGCCCAGCGGCTGGCCCGCGAGCTACCCGACTCCGCGGAGATCCTCCCGACCCACGGGTTCGGCAGCTTCTGCGCCGCCACCCAGGCACAGGCCCAGTCCTCCACGATCGGGCAGGAGAAGCAGTTCAATCCCGCGCTCACCGCCGGCGAGCGCGGGTACGTCGGCGCGCTGCTGGCCGGGCTGGATGCCTGGCCCGCGTACTACGCGCACATGGGGCCCGCGAACACCGCCGGGCCAGCCGGCCCGGACCTGGCGCCGCCCCGCCGCGCGGGTGCAGCCGGGGTGCGCCGGGCGATCCAGGCCGGCGAGTGGGTGGTGGACCTGCGGGACCGGATGGCGTTCGCGGCCGGCTTCGTGCCCGGCTCGTTCAGCTTCCCGCTCGACGGCAGCTTCGCCACCTACCTGGGCTGGGTGATCCCGTGGGGCACGCCGGTGACCCTGCTCGGCGAGACACCACAGCAGGTCGCCGCCGCACAGCGGGAACTGGTGCGGATCGGCATCGACCGCCCGGCGGCCGCCGCCACCGGGCAGCCGCGGGAGTGGGCCGGTGACCGGCCGCTGGCCACGCTGCGGCTGGCCAAATTCGGCGACCTGGCCGCCGCCAGCGCGGCGGCGGGACACCACCCCGGCCAACCACCGGTGCTCGATGTGCGGCGCCGGCTCGAATGGGAGGAGAGTCATATCGCCGGCGCCATGCACATTCCGTTCAACGAGCTTCCGGCCCGCTATCACGAGGTCCCGGCGGGCGAGGTCTGGGTGCACTGCCACAGTGGCTACCGCTCGATGGTGGCCGCGTCCCTGCTCGCGGCCCGGGGCCGCCGCGTGATCAGCATCGACGATGACTACGCCAACGCCGCAGCGGCCGGCCTGCCCGTGGTGCGGCCGTGACCTCCGGCGGGAACCTCCGGCTCAGGAGGCATCCCTGACCGCCGGCCAGGCGCCGCCGCCGCCTGGGACGGCAGCGGGCAGCCCGCCCGCCGTACGCTGGCTGAAGGTGCTCGACCAGGACAAGTGCATCGGCTGCCACGCCTGCACGACGGCGTGCAAGAGCGAGAACGAGGTACCGGTCGGGGTGAGTAGGACCTACGTCAAGTCCGTGGACATCGGCGTGTTCCCGCAGGCCCGCCGCGCCTTCCAGGTGACCCGCTGCAACCAGTGCACCGACGCGCCGTGCGTGAGCGCCTGCCCGACCCAGGCGATGTTCCGCCGCGAGGACGGCATCGTCGATTTCGACAAGTCGATCTGCATCGGCTGCAAGGCGTGCATGGCCGCCTGCCCCTACGACGCCATCTTCATCAACCCCGAGGACCACTCGGCCGAGAAGTGCAACATGTGCGCGCACCGCCTCGAGGCGGGACTGGAGCCAGCCTGCGTCACGGTGTGCCCGACCGGGGCGATCCTGGTCGGTGACGGCAACGACCCGGCGTCGCCGGTGGCACGCATCGTGGCGCGTGAGCCGGTGCAGGTGCGCCGCCCGGAGAAAGAAACCCGGCCCGGGGTGTACTACAAGGGCGCCCACCAGGCCACGCTGGACCCGCTCGCGGCCCGCCGCCCCGAGGGAGGCCTGTTCGCCTGGGCGACCCAGGGCGCACCGGACCCGCAGCTGGTCGTCTCTGGTCACCCTGGCCGGCCGACCTCCTCGGCCGCCGCGCTGCTGTCCTACGATGTGCCGCATCACGCGCCGTGGGGCTGGCGGGTGAGCCTGTATACCTGGACCAAGAGCATCGCGGCGGGGGCGTTCGGCGTGCCCGCGCTGCTCGCCTTCCTCGGTTACCTGGGCTGGGGCAGCTCCGCGGTCCGCTGGGCCGCGCCGGCTGTCGCGCTGGCCTTCCTCGCCGCCACCGGCATACTGCTGATCGCCGATCTCTCCCACCCGCTGCGCTTCTACCTGATCTTCACCCGGCATCACTGGCGCAGCTGGCTGGTCCGCGGCTCCTTCATTATCGGCGGCTACGGCGCCGTGCTGGCGCTGTACGTCCTCGCCGCGCTGGCGAGCTCCCCCACTACCCGGCAGGTGCTGGCCGGGATCGGGATCCCGCTCGCGCTGGCTGCCGCGGTCTACACCGCGTACCTGTTCGCCCAGGCGAAGGCCCGTGACCTGTGGCAGAGCCCGCTGCTGCCCGCCCACCTGGCCGTCCAGGCGGTGCTGGCCGGCGCGGCCGCGATGCTCCCGGTCATGGCCTGGCTCTCCCCCGGCCGGGCGGTCACCGCCACCGAGGTCACCCTGGCCATCGCCGCCGCGGCCCATCTGCTGCTGGTGGCGGGTGAGACCACGCTGCCGCACGTCACCGCGCATGCTCACCTGGCGACCGCGGAAATGGTGCGCGGCCGGTTCGCCCGGTACTTCTGGCCCGGCCTGGTCCTGGTCGCCGCCGCCGTGGCCGCGCCGTGGGCCGGCGTGGTGGCCGCCCCGGTCGCGCTGGCCGGGCTGCTCGCTCACGAGCACGCCTACGTGCAGGCCGGCCAGTCCGTCCCCCTGGCCTGAGGAGGCTGGCGCATGGGCCGCGGTGATCACGAGGAGGACCTGGACGCGCTCGGGGCGCGGGTGTCCGCCGCGCGGGCGGCGACCGAGGCGCGCGGCGAGACATTCTACCAGGGGCCCAGCGGCGTGCACCTGGCCGCGTTCCCGCCCAGGGAACGCTGGGACGACTGGGCCGAGCTCGACTCCCGGGCCTGGCCGGCCCGCCGGGAGCGCCGCTACCTGCTGGTCCCCACCACCTGCTTCAACTGCGAGTCCGCGTGCGGGCTGCTGGCCTACGTGGACCGCGACAGCGGGCAGGTCCGCAAGTTCGAGGGCAATCCCTGCCACCCCGGCTCCCGCGGCCGCAACTGCGCCAAGGGGCCGGCCACCCTCAACCAGGTGACCGACCCGGACCGCATCCTCTACCCGCTGCGCCGGTCCGGCCCGCGCGGCAGCGGCGGCTGGGAGCGGATCAGCTGGGACGAGGCGCTGGACGCGCTGGCCGCCCGGATCCGCGCCGCGATCATCGAGGAACGGCGCAGCGAGATCATGATCCACCTCGGCCGGCCGGGCGAGGATGGCTTCACCGAGCGGGTGCTGGCCAGCTGGGGGGTGGACGGGCACAACTCGCACACCAACGTGTGCTCGGCCGGCGGCCGCACCGGCTACCAGTTCTGGATGGGCGCTGACCGGCCGAGCCCGGACCACGAGAACGCGCGGGTCATCTACCTCATCAGCGCGCACCTGGAAGCCGGTCACTACTTCAACCCGCATGCTCAACGGATCACCACGGCGCGATCGAATGGCGCCAAGGTGATCGTGCTCGACACCCGGCTGTCCAACACCGCCACGCACGCCGACCACTGGCTGTCCCCGGTGCCGGGCAGCGAGGCGGCCATCAACCTGGCCGTGGCCCAGCACCTCATCGCCACCCGCCGCTATGACCGGGAATTCGTCCGCCGGTGGTGGAACTGGGCCGAGTACCTGCGGGCCTGCCACCCCCACCTGCCGGTGACCTTCGAGGCGTTCGAGGACGTGCTCGCCACCCTCTACACGGACTTCACCTTCGGGTACGCGGCGGCCGAGTCGGGCATCGACGCCGCCGTCCTGGCCGAGGTGGCCGAGACCGTCGCGGGCGCGGGCACCAGCTTCTCCGCGCACGTGTGGCGGTCGGCGGCCGCCGGGAACCTCGGCGGGTGGCAGGTGGCGCGCACCCTGTTCCTCATCTCGGCGCTGCTCGGGGCGGTCGCCACCGAGGGCGGCACGTTCCCCAACGGGCTGAACAAGTTCGTGCCCCAGCCGATCCACGTCCCGCCGCACCCGGACGTGTGGCAGGACCTGACCTGGCCACTGGAGTACCCGCTGGCCCAGAACGAGATGTCGTTCCTGCTCCCGCACTTCCTGGACGAGGGCCGCGGCCGGCTCGACACCTACTTCACCCGGGTCTACAACCCGGTGTGGACCAACCCGGACGGGCTGTCCTGGATGGAGATGCTCACCGACGAGGAGAAGGTCGGCTGCTTCGTCGCGCTCACCCCGACCTGGAATGAGTCGGCGTACTTCGCGGACTACGTGCTGCCGATGGGCCACGGCCCGGAACGGCATGACACGCACTCCTACGAGCAGTACGACGGGCAGTGGATCGGGTTCCGCCAGCCCGTCCTGCGGGCCGCCCGGGAACGCCTCGGCGAGACCATCACCGACACCCGGCAGGTGAACCCGGGCGAGGTGTGGGAGGAGAACGAGTTCTGGATCGAGCTGTCCTGGCGGATCGACCCGGACGGCTCGCTCGGGATCCGGCAATACCACGAGTCGCGGGCCCGCCCCGGCGAGAAGCTGACCGTCGATGAGTACTACGGCTGGATGTTCGAGAACTCGGTGCCGGGCCTGCCCGAGCGGGCCGCGGCCGAGGGCCTGGCCCCGCTGGCCTGGATGCGCCGCTACGGCGCCTTCGAGATCACCTCCGGCCAGGGCGCGCTGTATGAGCAGCCGGTCCCCGCAGCCGAACTGGAGGAGGCCGCGGTGACTCCGGACGGGCGGGTGTACACGGCCACGGAGCGGCCGTTCAGCCCGAATATCGTGCCCACGGGCGCGCCGGAACCGGACCGCCAGGGCCGCCGCGCGGCGGGGGTGGAGGTGGACGGCGTGGTGCGCCGCGGCTTCCCCACCCCGTCCGGCCGGCTGGAGTTCTACTCCTCGACGCTGGCGGACTGGGGCTGGCCGGAGCACGCGCTGCCCGGCTACATCAAGAGCCACGTGCACCCGGAGCGGCTGGCCGCGGACCAGATGGTGCTGCTGTCCACCTTCCGGCTGCCCACCCAGATCCATACCCGGTCGGCCAACGCCAAGTGGCTGGACGAGCTCGCGCACACCAACCCGGTCTGGATCCACCCCACCGACGCCGGGCGGCTCGGCGTCGCGCGCACCGGGGACCTGGTCCGGGTGGAGACCGACATCGGCTACTTCGTCGCCAAGGCCTGGATCACCGAGGGGATCCGGCCCGGGGTGGTCGCCTGCAGCCACCACATGGGCCGCTGGCGGCTCGACGGCCAGCCCGGCCAGCGGGCCATGATGGCCACCGTCAACCTGCGCCAGGGCGACGACGGCTGGACCATGCAGCGCCGGGCGTCCGTCGCCCCGTACGCCTCCAGCGACCCGGACACCCAGCGGATCTGGTGGAGCGACACCGGCGTGCACCAGAACCTCACCTTCCCCGTGCACCCTGACCCGATCTCGGGCATGCACTGCTGGCACCAGGCCGTCCGGGTGCGCCCGGCCCGGCCGCACGACCAGCACGGCGACATCGCGGTGGATACCGCCAAGGCCCGTGCCGTGTACCAGGAATGGCTCCGGCTCACCCGCCCCGCCGGGCCCGCGTCGCCGGCCGGGCTGCGCCGCCCGCCCTGGCTGATGCGACCGCTCAAGCCCGCTGCCAGCACCTACCGGGTGCCCGCCCGGTGACCGCCAGCCCGGCCCGCCCTGGCCTGCTGAGCGCCGGCCCGCAGGGACCGCCCGGCGGCCCGGAACTGCTGCGCGCGCTCGGCGCCGTCGCGGCCAGCCCCCCGCCGCACAGCGGCCCCGTCACCGCGGCCCTCGGGCTGCCCGCGCCGAGCACGGCCGAGCACACCAGCGTGTTCATCCTCGCCGCGCCGCCGCACGCGGCGATCCATCTCGGCCCGCGTGGCATGCTCGGCGGGGAGGGGCTGGACCGGGTGGCCGGGTTCTGGCGGGCGATCGGCCTGCACCCGCCGCAGGACGCCGACCACCTCGGCCCGCTGCTCATGCTCTACGCCGAACTCGCTAGCGCCGAGACGGCGGCGCGCAACGATGCCGCCCGTGACCGGCTGCGGCACGCCCGCGAGGCGCTGCTGATGGAGCACCTGTGGTCGTGGGCCCCCGGCTACCTCACCGCCGTCATGCGCCTGGACGTGCCCTCGCTGGCCGCGTGGGCACAGCTCACGCTGTCGGCCCTCAGCCGGGAAGCGTGCCGCGCCGCGCCACCACCGGCCTATCCCCTGGCGCTGCGCACGGCTCCGCCGCCACTGCGGAGGGCGGACGGCCGCGGCCAGTTGCTCGACGCGCTGGTCGCGCCGGTGCGCTCCGGCGTCCCGCTGACCGGCATGGACCTGCGCGGCGCGGCTGCGGCAGCGGGCCTCGGCTACCGGATCGGCGAGCGGCGCTATACGCTGCGCGCCCTGCTCGATCAGGACGCCGACGCGACGCTGGGCTGGCTGGCCAGCCACGCCCGCTGCTGGGCGGACCTGCACGCCGCCCAGCAGCCCATCGGCGGGCACGATCCCCGGCACTGGTGGGCACGGCGCGCTGCCCGCACGGCCGGCACCCTGGCCCGGCTGCAGACCCGGCTGGCCGAAGCCCGGCAGGATCACCCACAAATACCCCCCATGGTATTGTAGGGCGATCAGCCCTACCAACCGAGGAGGACCTCAAATGTGCAGCCCTGCCGTCTGTGACCGGTGCAAGAAGATCACCTGGACCGGCTGCGGAGAGCATGCGGAGCAGGTCCTGGCCCACGTCCCGCCCGAGAACCGCTGCACCTGCCCGTCGAGGGCGGCCAGTGGGGCTGCCTAGCCCCCTGGGGATGATGAGCCCGGCCGGCGCTGCGCGGGCTGCCGTTAACAAGCGGGCTGGAACGGGCAAAGCCTTGACCTGAGACGCCGAACGGGTCGCAACCGCGGCTAGCGTGAATTGAGGCTGGCTGACTGCACGCGACGGGCCTGGCGGTCCTGCTAGACCACCAAGACGCGTCCAGCGGCAGCAACCCGGGGGCAGGAGGATGGCAGGTCATGCAGGACGATCGCCCGCCGCGACGGCCCCATGGCGGAACCCACCGGGCGGGCGCGGCAGGTAATGCCTGGCCGGGAACGGGCCAGCGGGGCCGGCGTCCCGTGGGAGCAGCCGGAGCCGGCGCGGGCCTGGCGTGACCCCGCCGGCCGGCCGCGGAAGCCGCAGAGCCGCCGGGCCAGGCGCCGGGAGATCCGCCGCGCCCGCCGGACAGTCATTGGCCGGCACCCGTTCCTGGCGGCCCTCTGCGCGGTCATCGTGCTGCTCACCCCGGTGTGGTATTCGCTGGGCAGCGCGCTCACCAATCCCGGCCTGGGGTCATCGGCGGCCGCCCGCGGCGCGGAATGGTTCCGCGGTCATGGTGGCAGCTCGATCGTGAACTGGGCCGAGAACGTGTGGTACTCCCACCATGCGCCACCGGTCGGCGGCAAGCCAGCCCAGTCCGCGATCCCCAGCCTGGGCGGCACGGGCGGGGCGGGCGGCCACGGGCGGCGGGGCGTCGCACACCTGGCGGTCCCGGCCCGGATGACCTCCCCAGCCGGTCACCGGCTGCCCGGCGAAGGAGTCTGGCATCCGGCCGGACGGCGGGTGGGCGGTTATCCGGCGGTCTACGAGACCTGGGTCCGGCCGGACGCGGTGCACACCAGCCTGGTCGTCGGGGTGGCCTGGATGGACACCCGGCTGCTCCGGGCGACGCTCTACTCCGGGAGCACGATCCCCGGCGGCGGCCCCTACCGGTACACCGCGCCCATCTCGCGGGCCGCATCCCGGAGCCTGGTGGCGGCCTTCAACGCGGGCTTCCTGATGAACAACGCCAACGGCGGCTATTACACCGACGGCAAGACCATCCTCCCGTTGCGCAACGGCGCCGCGTCGTTCGTCATCTACCGCAACGGCTCTTCCAACATCGCCGCCTGGGGTCAGGGTGCCACCCTCACCCCGGACGTCGTCTCCGTGCGGCAGAACCTCGACCTGCTCGTCAACAACGGCAAGGCCGTGCCCGGCCTCAACCCCAGTGACACGACCCAGTGGGGCTTCACCCTCGGCAACGCCGTCTACGTCTGGCGGTCAGGGGTCGGCATCACCGCCAACGGGGCCCTGGTCTACGCCGGAGGCCCCGGGCTGAACATCACCACGCTCGCGGACATCCTGGCCCGGGCAGGCGCGGTCCGGGCGATGGAACTGGACATCAACACCGACTGGGTCAACTTCGCCTCCTACGATCCGCATGGTGCCACCGCGCCCGCCACCCCCGCCAGCGGGAGGGACCTGCTGCCCGGCATGTACGGGGCGCCGGACCGGTACTTCCAGGCCTGGTGGCCGCGTGATTTCTTCACCATGTCGGCCCGGGCCACCCCCGCCATCGCGCGGAACGCACACGGCTGACCAGCCCGGCAGCCGACGGGATCTACCGGCAGGCCAGCCAGGCGGTCAGGTGGCGCTGTCCGCACCGAAGCGGCCGGGCGAGGGTGCGGTCATCCGCGCCCGGCAGGCACCTCCGGGGCCGCTCCGGCCGGCCCGGGGGAGGCCCCTCCGGGTTGGTGCAGCCAGCGCAGGTGCTCGCAGTCGCCTTGCAACTGCAGCCGCCGCCACAAGACGGCGCCCGGTGAGATCTGGCTGGCGTGCATGAGCGCGGCACGGCGCTGCCGGGCCCGGCCCACCCGCACGCACAGGTCAACCCGGCCCGGCGGCTGGCCAGCGAACGCCGCGCCGGTCTCCGCCCGCAGCCGTCCAGCGACGGCATCCGGCAGCGTCCAGGCCAGGACCGGCAGGCTGGCAGCTAGCGCCGCGCTCACCGCGGCACGGGTCGCGGCCTGGTGATCCGGATGGCCGGTGATGCCGGTGTCGTCGAAAACCAGCAGGCCCTCGGCGCCAAGTCGCCCGGCCAGCCGGGCGACCTGGCTGGACAGCTCGGCGGGCGTGACATCAGCGAGGTGGCCGTCGGGGTGATCGAGCAGGGTGACGGTGGCCACCCCCAGCTCGGCTGCGGCCTGGCGGAGTTCCTGCTGCCGGGCCTGGTGCAGTGCGGCGTGGTTCTCGTTCAGCGTGGAAGCCTCGCCATGGGTGAAGCACAGCACGTGAACGGCGGCACCACCGGTGGTGAAGCTGTCCGCTATCGCGCCGAGCCCGAAGGTCTCATCATCCGGGTGGGCCACGACGGCCAGCACCTCACGCCAGCCGGGCAGCCGCTGCCCGGGCCGGGACACGGCTCCCCCGGTGACGCTCACCGGCGGGCCGTCCCGGCCCGTACTCCGCGAGATCATCTCCGGCCGCCGGTCAGCGGGCCCGCAGCGGAGCGTGCAGCAGCGGAGCGGCCAGGCATGCGCCGGCCGCCCCGGCGGCCAGCGGGATCACGCCGATCACCGCCAGGACCAGGCCACCCGTCCCGCCTGCGGCGATGCCGCCGATGATCAGCGCCAGGCCAGCCAGCACCCGCGCGGATCGTCCCGCCGTCCCGTTCATGAACCTGACTGTCCTCATCACACGCCTCCTAAGATACCCCTAGGGGTATAAGGAGATACTACCCCGCCCGGGCCGGGTCAGCACATCCGCAAGGGAAAGGAATTCGTCAGGAGACTGCGGCCGGACGGCGTGGCGTCGGTCAGCCTGGACGGGACCGGGCGCTCGGGGACGTCCGCGCCTCCATGGCCCGCGCCCGGCCCGGACCGGATGACCGGATCATCCGCGGCCTGGCCTGTGCCCGCGCAGGGAGGCCAGCCAGGCAGCGGCGGCTGACATGCTGGCCAGGAACAGGACCGCGTTACGGAATCCCGGCCACGGTGCGGCGCCGAGTTCATAGGCCGCCCCGGTGAGCGCCAGGCCGAGGGCGGTCCCGGTTCCGCGGGTCATGTTGAGCACGCCGCCGGCCATCCCTGACTGCACTCTGGGGGCGGCCGCCATGATCGACGCATTGTTGGGCGGGGTGAACAATCCCAGCCCCGCCCCGGCCGCGGCCAGCCCCGCGATCAGGGTGAGCTGCCCGGGCCGGGCGAGGCCGAGGCCGGCCAGCGAGGCGGTGACGATCGCCATGCCGGTGACGGTGAGCAGCCGGGGACCGCGGCGGTCGGCGAGGCGCCCGGCTAGCGGTGCCACCACGGCCAGGCAGACCGGCATGACGGTCAGCGTGAGCCCGGCCCGGCCGGGTGAGGCCCGCAGCGCGCGCTCCAGGTAGAACGGGACCACCAGCAGGACACCGAACATGACCAGGTAGGACAGCAGCCCGCTGGCAATCCCGGAGGTGAACGCGGGGCTGCGGAACAGGGAGGTGTCCAGCATCGGCGCGCGGGCCCGGCGTTCCCAGCGCGTGAAGCTGATCCCCAGCACGGCCGCCCCGGCCAGCAGTCCGATGATCACCGGGGATGCCCAGCCAGCCCGGTTCCCGAGCGTCACGGCGGACAGCAGCGCCGCGACCGCCGGGATGAACAGGGCAAGCCCGGCCCAGTCGAACGGCGCCCGCTGCTGGAGGTGACGGCTGCGGGGAATGAGCAGCCAACCGGCCACCAGCCCGGCCAGGCCCAGGGGGACGTTGATGAGGAAGAGCAGCCGCCATCCCCCCGCCGCCAGCAGCAGGCCGCCGGCCGCGGGGCCGAGCGCAAGGCCAAGCGCCTGGGCGGCTCCCTGGATGCCGATCCCCCGGCCCAGCGAGGTGCGGGGCAGGGCCAGGTAGATGATGGCCACGCTGTTGGCCTGGAGCATGGCCGCGCCCACCGCCTGCAGGACCCGGAACCCGATGAGGGCGGCCAGGCTGGGGGCCAGCCCGCACAGGGCCGAGCCGAGGATGAAGACGCCGAAGCCATAGGTGTACAGGAGCTTGCGGCCGGCCATGTCCGCCACCCGCCCCACCGCGGTGACCATCGCCACCAGGACGAGGAGGTAGCTGAGGCCGACCCAGGTCACGGCGCCGAGGCTGGCGTGGAACGTGCGCTGCAGGGTGGGCAGGGCCAGCGTGACGATGCTGGCGTCCAGCTGGCCCATGAACGCGCCCACGCACACGGTCCCCACGGCCAGCCACGGGGCAGCCGGGTGGCGGGCGATAGCGGGCGGGCGGGGCGGTTCGATGAGGAGCCGCTGGAATCCGCGGCGGCCGGCCGTGCGGGCTGACTGGGCCGCTTCGCTGGCCAGCACTCGTTCCCGTCCTCCGTCCAGGCCGGCGAATCCGGCCCTCCTTCATGCTCGGCCTTCCGCTACTAGATGTCGAATACACGTTTCTGCTCTTCTCTATAAGATCTCCTTATGGATCTGCGGCGCCTGGGGCACTTCCTCGCCGTGGCCGATCACGGCGGGTTCACTCGCGCGGCCAAGGCCGTGTTCGTCTCCCAGCCCGCGTTGTCACTGGCCGTCCGGGAACTCGAGGACGAACTCGGCACCGAGCTGTTCTACCGGGCAGGGCGCCAGGTGCGGCTCACCCCCGCGGGCCAGGCGCTCCTCGGCCCGGCCCGCCAGGCCCTGCGCGACGTGGACACCGCGCGGGCCGCGGTGGCCTCGGTCACCGGCCTGCTGGCCGGCTCGCTCACCCTCGGCTCCCTGCCCACGCTCGCCGCGGATCCGCTGGCCAGCCTGGTCGGCCGGTTCCGCACCGCCCACCCCGGAGTCCGCGTCAACCTCGCCGCCCCCGAAGACACCGCGGACCTGGCCGAATTGCTGCAGACCGGCGAGTGCGAACTCGGGCTCGCCGAAGGCGCCACACTGCCGGCCGGACTCACCACCCGCGAACTCACCCGGCAGCGGCTCCAGGTCATCCTGCCGCCCGGCACCACCAGGCCAGCCCAGCTGGCCGTGGAGGAACTCGGCAGCCTTCCGTTCATCGCCGCGCCGCGGGGAACGTCCAGCCGGCGGCTGCTCGACGAAGCACTCACGAGCGTGGGCCTGTCCCCGAGCATCGCGGTCGTCACCGCACAGCGCGAAGCCATCCTGCCGCTCGTGCTGGCGGGGGCAGGCGCCGCGCTGCTCCCCGAGCCGCTCGCCCGGGTCGCTGCCCGGCTCGGCGCCGTGGTGAGCGACCCGCGCCCGCCCATCACCCGCAGCATCGTTCTCGCCCACCGGCCCGGGCCCCTGGCGCCCGCCGCCCGCCGGTTCCTGGAACTCGCGGCTGGCGCCACCCGGAACCCTGAGCCCCGGCCCTGATCAACGCGGGGCGCAAACGGGCCACGTGCCTGATAGCCCAGTCCGGTCCTTACCTGTCAGCAGGTGGTTAGTGACCGGTGGCGCCGCCGGGTGCCCGGTCAGTCAGCCTCGACAGCGGCGCCGCATTCGGGGCATAGGTATGGGCGGCGTCTGGCGATGGCCCGCCATACGGCGTAGATGATGAACGGGAATCCCATCTTGGGGATTTCTCGTGTGGCCTGGACTGTTCCGTGGGTGGCGCACCGCCCGGTCTGGGCTTGGACCTCAGTGGCCATGGTCTTCCTCCTGTGATCACGTTTGGATCGCTCGCCGCAGTTAGCGTCCGAGTGGGAGCCAGCTGAACTTGCGGACAGCGATGAGGAAGCCCGCAGCTCCCCATGCGGCGACGATCAGCAGGTCCTGGGCGGCGAAACCCAGCCCGGTGGTGTGCGGGTTGTAGGCGGTGAGCAGCGCATTGGCCAAGTGGCGAACGGGGAAGATCTCGCCGACGTCGGCCAGCCAGTGCGGCAAGATCGTGACGGCGACGAACACGCCGGAGATGAAATAGAGCGGCAGCAGGACCGCCTGGGTGGTGGGCAGCGCGGTGTCCTCGTTGTGGATCAATGAGGTGACCGCGTAACCCAGGCAGCAGAACGAGGCGGCTCCGATGATCACTGTGGCGGCGAGCGCGGCGGCGGTTCGGCCGGGGACGTGGGCGCCGTAGGCGGCCCACCCGATGCCGAGCAGCACGGCGGCCATGACGATCGCGATGACGACCGCGGTGAGCACGCGGCCGGCGATGATGGCCGCGGCCGGGACCGGCGTTGCGCGCCGCCGTTTCAGCACGCCGCGTTCACGCTGCGCGGTCACCGAGGCCACCAGGTTGCCGAAGGCGGCCGCGATGATCCCGAGCGTGATGATGCCGGGCACGTAGTACACCGAGGTGGCGATCCGGCCGCCAGCGACCGGCACCGTGCCCCCGCCCCTGCCAAACAACGCAGCGAAGATCACCAGGAACAGCACGGGCAGGGCCAGGGTGAAGAACTGCGACTGGCGGTTACGGAGAAACGCGCGCACGTCGTAGCTGGACTGGTGCAGGGCCATTCTGATCATTGCAGGTCCTTGGTGCTGGTGGGCGAGCCGGTGAGGGACAGGTAGACCTCTTCCAGAGTCGGGCGGTGGACGTCGAGGTCAGGCAGGTCGAAACCGCAGCCGAGCGCCCAGCTCCCGAGCATCTGGAGGTGGACGAGCGGGCTTTCGCTGCGAAGGATGGTGGTTCCGAGCGGCCCGGGCTCGGCCAGCGGGGCGAGCCCCGCTGGCAGGTCACGGGTCTCCACGCTCGCCGGGAGCGTGAAGCGGATGGCAGTAGCCATGTGGTCACGTCCGCCCAGCGTCAGCGGGGTTCCCCGGGCCACGACACGGCCGGCGGCCAGCACCGCGATCCGGTCGGCCAGGTATTCCGCCTCGTCCATGTAATGGGTGGTGAGGAAGATCGTCTTGCCGAGCTGCCGCAGCCCGGCGACGACCTCCCAGGCGGCCCGGCGGGCGGACGGGTCGAAACCGGTAGTGGGCTCGTCCAGGAAGATGAGCTCTGGGTCGCCGATAAGCGCGAGCGCGAAATCGAGCCGCCGCCGCTGGCCACCCGACAGCCGGGTGCCGAGCACGCCGGCCTTCGCGGTGAGGCCAACCAGGGAGATGGTCTCGTCGATGTCCCGCGGCGCGCGGTAGAAGCCCGCGTACAGGGCCAGGGACTCGCGCACGGACAGCCCGGGCTCAGGCTCGGACTCCTGCAGGACGACCCCGACCCGGTCGCGCCAGGCCCCGCCTGCCGTGGCTGGGTCGTGGCCCAGCACGGAGATCTCCCCGGCTGTGCGCCGCCGGAACCCTTCGAGGATCTCCACCGTGGTGGTCTTGCCGGCGCCGTTCGGGCCGAGGAAGGCGAAGACCTCCCCGTGCCGCACCTCAAGGTCGATGCCTGCGACTGCCTCATGGCTCCCATAGCGCTTGACCAGGCCGCGGACGCTGATCACTGGCTCCGCACCGGCCGTTGCGGTCCCTGCCTGGCCTGCGCCGCGGTGCTCGCCCATACGGCTCATCTCGCTCCTCAGACTGGGTGACTCTCGGCGTCCAGCCTGGTGCGGGGACGGCCTCGTCCTCTTCGGCGTGCCAGTGGATCCTGGCGCCGCGCCGCTTCACCCGTGGATGACCATGCTCTCCACCTGAGGGTGGAGTCCGGGCGGCCGCGAATCCACCCGCCGGGCACGAGACGGCGGAGAGATCGCGCCGTACGGTTGAGGGGTGAGCTCCAAGGCCGCCATCCCGGCTGGCATGTCCGAGCTGCAACAGGCGCAGGGTCGCCAGCGGGTGGCCTCCCTTTCGATCCGCATGCTCGCCGTTGCCGCGATCGCTTTCGTGGTGGCCACCTCGTTTCAGGCCCGGCCAGCTCCGGGTGGCCACGGTGAGTCTCTTGGTGTCGCGGTCGCGCTGCTCGTGTTCTGCGGCGCCACCATCGCCGCGATGTGGCTGGCTCTGGCCGAGCCCGGCCTGCGGCTAGCGGTGCTGCTGGCGGTGCTGCTGGCCGCCGTGGTAGGTGCCGCAGCGCTGATTGGCTTGCAGGGCAACAACGCAGGATTCCTCGGGGTGTTCCCAGCTGTGTGCCTGGCTGCCCTGGTACTGCCGGCCCGCTTGAGCGCTGCCATGGCCGGCCTGGCGGTCGGCGCGGTCACCGGGGCGTGGCTGTCGGATGGACACGTGCCCATCGCGGGCATCGTCTTGAACGATTTCGGGATACTGGCCTTCTTCCTGCTGTCGCTGTTCGCCAGCCGGCTGCGGGAGAGCAACCAGCGGGCAGAAGTGCTGCTCGCTGAGCTGGAGCAGACCCGGGCCGCGCAAGCCCAGGCCGCTGCGCTGGGCGAGCGCCAGCGCCTCGCCCGTGAGATGCATGACGTGCTGGCCCACTCGCTGTCCGGCCTGGTGCTGAACCTAGAGACCGCCAGGCTTCTCGCCCGGCAAGGCGGCGCGGATCCGCAGGTCAGCGGGGCGATCGAGCGGGCCCACCGGCTGGCCAGAACCGGGCTCGAAGAGGCACGGCGGGCGATCGGCATGCTCCGCGGCGACGCGCTGCCTGGCCCTGAGCGGCTCGCCGAGCTGGCCGCCGAGTTCGAAGAGAACACCGGCGTGGCCTGCAAGGTCGCCGCGACCGGCGACGGTTCCCGCAACCTGGGTACCGACGGCCGGCTGACCATTTACCGGGTCGCGCAGGAGGCATTGACCAACATCCGCAAGCACGCCCGCGCCTACCGGGTGGAGATCCGCCTGACCCATGAGTCATCCGGCACCAGGCTGACCATCGAGGACTTCGGCCCGTGCGGCGAGCACGGAGCTGCCCCCGACGGGACAGGCTACGGGCTTACCGGCATGAGAGAACGGGCTGAGCTGCTCGGCGGCACCCTCACCGCTGCCCCCACCAGCGGCGGTTTCCAGGTCCAGCTATGGGTACCCGCATGACCGGTGTCATCCGCGTCCTGGTAGCCGATGACCAGCGCGTGGTCCGCGAGGGACTCGCCACCCTGCTCGGGCTTCTCGCGGGGGTCGAAGTTGCCGGCACGGCAGCCAACGGAGATGAGGCGCTGGCGCTGGCGATCAAGTTCCGGCCAGACGTGGTGCTGATGGACCTCCGGATGCCTCACTGCGACGGAGTCGAGGCCACCCGCCGCCTCCGCGACCACGACGCCAGCATCAAAGTGCTCGTTCTCACCACCTACACCGATGACCGCTCCGTCATCGACGCGCTGCGCGCAGGTGCCCGAGGGTACCTGACCAAGGACGCCGGCGCAGCGGAAATCCGGGAAGCACTCCAGCGGGTCACCCAAGGCCAGGCCGCCATCGATCCTGCCGTCCAGCACCACCTGGTCAGCGCCATCGTCACCGGCCCATCCACGCCGCCCGCACCGCAACTACCAGCGGGCCTCACGCAGCGTGAAGCCGAGGTGCTCACCCTGATCGCCCAGGGACTGTCGAACACAGAAATCGCCGGCCGGCTCGTGGTCAGCGAGACCACAGTGAAGAGCCACATCAACCACCTCTTCGCCAAGACCGGCGTCCGTGACCGGGCACAAGCGGTCACCTACGCCTTCCAGCACGGGCTCACCTGACATCGCCGCTCCCGGACTGCCGGGTTCGGTGGCACTGCGAGCGTCCCCGGTCTGCCGGACGGCTGCGTATCCCGGCGGGTCAGTGGCGGGTGAGGGACGTCCGGAAGGCTAATCCGCGGCCGGCAGGGACGCGAGCGCGGCCCGGAGCCTGCTGGCCGCTTCCTCGGCCACGGGCACGAGGGCAGCCTCTCCCGTCACGGTCACCATGGTCTGCGGGTCGAGTGCTTCCACCACCGTCTGGCCGGCGTCGCCGCGGATCACCACGTTGCAGGGCAGCAGCAGCCCGACCGAGATGTCGGTGGCCAGCGCCCGGTGGGCCAGGGGCGGGTTGCACGCCCCCAGGATCAGGTACTCACCCATCTCCTGGCCCAGTTTCTCGCGCAGCGTGGCCTGGACATCGATCTCGGTGAGCACGCCGAAGCCCTGCTCCCTGAGGGCCTCGCGGACCCGCGCGGCCGCCTCCGCGAAGGGCAGCGCGGTACGCACGGTCATGCCATAGTCCATGTCTGCATCTCCTCAGGACAGGGTGAGGAACATCTTTTCCATCTGCTCCTCGGTCATCGGGGCCTGGCCCTCGGCGGTCAGGCACTGGCGCATCCCGCTGGACACGATCTTGAACCCGGCCCGGTCCAGGGCCCGGGATACCGCGGCGAGCTGGGTCACCACGTCGGCGCAGTGCCGCCCCGACTCGATCATGGAGATCACTCCGGCCAGCTGGCCCTGCGCGCGGCGGAGCCGGTTCAGGACCTGCCCCTGCGCATCCTCGTCGATCTTCACAGGCTGCCTCCTCTGCTGCCGCACCAGCATACCCCATGGGGTATGCTGGTGCGGCTCGCTGGAGCACTGCCGCCCGGGCCGTGATGTGGGCCGCCCGGCGAGAGCCTCCCGGTAGTGGGATCTTACCCGGATACCCCGGCAGGTATTTGCGCACCAGGTCCCTGGCCGGCTACCTTCAGCTTGAACGCCATATACCCCCATGGGTATCTAAGGAGGAACTAGGTGGTCCCCGAAGTCGACCTGCACACCTTCGCCTCCGCGCATGCAGACGGAGCTTTCGTCATCGACGTGCGCGAGCCGTATGAGTACGTGGCCGGGCATGTGCCGGGCGCGCGGCTCATCCGGATGGCCCGGCTGCCGCACCACGCCGGCGATCTGCCGGCCGGTGAGCCGGTGTACGTGATCTGCGCGTCCGGGAACCGCAGCTGGACGGCGGCGCAGTTCCTCATCCAGCGCGGGATTGACGCCAGGTCGGTGGCCGGCGGCACCGGGGACTGGACCGCCCGTGGCCTGCCCGTGGCCCGCGGTGCACAGGAAAACGTCGCGTGACTCGCCGCCTCTCCATGACCGAAGACACGAGGAAGGCGCAGCCAGGATGAGCGGGTGGGGTGGCCCTACTGGCCGCCGCCGCGCGGGCTCTTGATCGGGCTGAGCCTGGGCGTGCTGGGGCGGGCGGCGGCCCCCGAGCAGGGCAGCGTACCGGGCCAGGTAGAGCGGCCATCCCTGGTCGCCGTCGACGCCGTCGCCGACCGACTGCCAGCCGGGACCGTGCCGGTCGAGGTGGCGGTGCTCCAGTTCGACCGACGTGAAGGCCACGATCAGCAGTCGGCTGATCCGGGCTAACCGCGTCCAGTACGCGGGCAGAAGGCCAGCCGGGTAGCCGCTGCCGGTCACGTGCTGGCTGGCTGGCTGATATCACCCGCGGTGAAGGGCAGGCCGGCCAGCCGCCATTCGGGCATCCCGCCGGCCAGCCGGCGGGCAGTGCGCCCGTTCGACCGGAGCAGGCGGACGGCCTCGTGGGCGAAGACGCAGTACGGGCCGCGGCAATAGGCGACGATCTCGGCGTCGGCAGGCAGTTCGGCGAGGCGCTCTTCCAGTTGCGTGATGGGAATGGAGACAGCACCGGGGATGTGCCCGGCGGCGTATTCGGCCCGGGGCCGGACGTCGAGGACGGTGGCCTGCCCGGAGCGGGCGCGGCGCAGCAGTTCTTCGCGGGCGATCTGCTCGACGTCCTCGCCCAGGTAGGCCTCCTGGGCGGGCGCCACCTCGGCCAGCAGGCCAGCCGCGACATCACGCACGCTGACGTAGAGCCGGGCGACGTCGTCGCTGGCCAGGGAGTAGTAGACGCGGGTGCCCTGCTTGCGGGTGACCACCAGCCGGGCGTGGTGGAGTATCTGCAGGTGCGCTGAGCAGCTGGTCAGGCCCAGTCCTGCTTCGCTTGCGAGCTCTTCGACGCTCCGCTCGCCCTGGGCGAGCAGGTCGAGGAGCTCCAGCCGCCTGGGGCTGCCCAGCGCCTTGCCGATGCGGGCGAACTGCTCGTACAGCCTGGTTTTACGCTGCGCGTCCCCCATCGCTGCCTCCTCCCGGCACCCCGTCAGCCTGCCATAGTTCCCATATTCCATATATCTATGGAATATTGTAGCTTAGCTGAGGAGAGCGTTACCGCAATTCCTGGAGGGAGTGCCCGTGCCCGTGCCCGTGCCCGTGCCCGTGGCCGTGGCCGTGGCCGTGCCCGTGGCCGTGCCCGTGGCCGTGGCCGTGGCCGTGGCCGTGGCCGTGGCCGTAATCAAGATCGTGCCCGTGGTCGATGAAGAGCTGGGTAAGCCGTCCTACCTCGCCGGCCTGGGTGATGGCCGGGCGCCGGTGGTGGATGTGCCCCGACGTGCCGGGCAGAGTGACGTCGCTGTCCTTCGCGGCCCGCCGGACTGGTCGCAGGCCACTGGCCTGCCGCTGGCGGCCCGGGCGTGACCTCCAAGGTGACCCCGCCGGACTCCACTCCGCTCCCTTCACCAGGGGCTGCCCCCGCCAGGGCCGCGCCGGGCCCGCCGATACGGCTGGGCCTGCGGGCCAACCTGACGCAGTTCATGCTGCTGGTCGCGGTCAACGCGCTGGTGGGCGGGACGCTGGGCCAGGAGCGCACGGTCGTCCCGCTGCTCGCCACCCGGACCTTCCACCTGGCCGCGTTCACCAGCGCGCTGACCTTCATCCTGGCCTTTGGCGCGGTCAAGGCCGCTACCAACTTCTTCGCCGGTACCCTCTCCGACCGGTTCGGCCGCAAGCCCGTGCTCATCGCCGGATGGCTGGCTGCCATCCCGGTCCCGATGCTGCTGATCTGGGCCCCCAACTGGGGCTGGGTGGTCGCCGCCAACGTCCTGCTGGGCATCAACCAGGGCCTGACCTGGTCCACCACCGTCATCATGAAGATCGACCTGGTCGGCCCGGCCCGGCGCGGCCTGGCCATGGGCCTCAACGAAGCCGCCGGATACGGCGCGGTCGCCATCACTGCCCTGACCACCGGCTACCTCGCCGCCGCCTACGGACTGCGGCCCGCGCCGTTCCTGCTCGGCGCCGCCTATATCGCCCTCGGCCTGGGACTCTCGGCGGCCGCGATCCGGGAAACCCGCGGCTACGCCCGGCGCGAGGCCGCCAGCCACGTCCCGGCGGCCGGGCAGCCTGGGGAGCATCTGACCACCGGGCAGATCGCCTGGCTGACCAGCTTCACGGAACCGGCACTGTCGGCTGCTTCCCAGGCTGGGATGGTCAACAACCTCAACGACGGGCTCGCCTGGGGAGTCTTCCCTGTCCTGTTCGCCCGGCACGGCCTGAGCGTGGCCCAGATCGGGATCCTCGCCGCCCTCTACCCAGCGGTGTGGGGCGCCGGGCAGCTCGCCACCGGCGCTCTGTCGGACCGGATCGGCCGCAAGGGCCTCATCACCGCCGGCATGCTGGTCCAGGCGGTAGCGATCGGGCTTGTCGCCCTCGGCACCGCCTTCACTACGTGGGCACTAGCGGCCGCCCTGCTCGGTGCGGGCACCGCGATGGTCTACCCGACCCTGCTCGCCGTCATCGGTGACGTCGCCCACCCGGCCTGGCGCGCCCGCTCCGTCGGCGTCTACCGGCTGTGGCGTGACGGCGGGTTCGCCATCGGCGCGCTGCTGGCCGGCGGGATCGCCGACGCCTTCGGCATCCTGGCCGCCATCTGGACAGTCGCCGCCCTCACTGCCGCCTCCGGGGTCGTCGTCGCGCTCCGCATGTACGAAACCAGGCCAACCCGCCCAGCCCCGGGCCCAGCGTGATGACCAGGTGGCGGCGGTTAGCAGCAGTCCGCACCGCGCCAGGTGCCGCGTCCCTCGCGTACCGCGATGCCGGCCAGGCCAAGGGCGATGACTGGATCGGCCCACTACCAGCCTAGGGTGGCCGTGGCGGCCAGGCCGCCAGCACGGCAGCCGCCTGCGCCGCGCACACGAGGTTCTGGGTCCCTTCCCCGGCGGTGGCACGAGACTCCAGGTGGATACCCAGGCGGCGTTTGGCGATACCGAGGACCGGCATGACCAGCACGCTGGCGGCGGTCACCACGATACCCAGCATGTTGCTAGCGGGCCGGTGGCCCGTGAGGAGATCGCGCACGCTTTCGGCCACCAGGCACGGGGCGAGGAGGAAGAACGAGACCGCGAGGGCCTTACGCGCCCGGTCCTCGGCCGTGTCGGATACCGCACGACTCCCTGTGAACCGCCAGATGGACGGCCCGAACGTGCGCCGACGACTGCTGCTCGGCCATTGACTGATCCTGGCTGGAGGTGACCGCGGCGCCCTGGCGACGTCGCCGGATGCCTGGAGCAAGGAGCCGCACCGGCATCACCACACTAGATCTGCCTGCAACGGCGGCACAATTGCCCAACAGCGGCGGGCGCCTTTGCGTGCCCGGGTCAGCGGGTGACGAGGCGTGGCATCGACCAGGCGGAGAAGGCAATCCGGGCCAGGCTGGCCGCGATCGCTGTCTGCAGCGCCCAGGTGAAGACGGACGCGGCCAGCAGCGCAGCGGCGATCGCTATGGCGTGGGCTACTCCGCGGTGGGCAGCAGCGCGGGCATCGCCGCCTTCTCCGCGAAAGCAGGCTGATTTCGGCGCCTCCGACGTGCCCATGACTGCCGCCGAGCAGGCCGACGCCAAAGGAGGCCCGTTGCAAGTGCCCGTCAACCTAGGCGCCGAAGGGGTGGTCCACAACCTGTCCCTCCCGGCGGGCTCCCGGCTGCACCTGACTGGCCCAGTCATCGCCCGCATCTTCCTCGGGCAGATCACCAGCTGGCGCGACCCGGCGATCACCGCCCTCAACCCCGGCATCAACCTCCCGGACGCGCCCATCTCCGGCGTCCACCGCACCGATGGCAGCGGCACCACCTACATCTTCAGCAACTACCTCCCCAGCGCTTCCCCTGCTCATGGCCAGGGTGGGCATCGGCAAGACACTCAAGTGGCCGGTCGGGGAGGGAGCAGAAGGCAACGCCGGTGCGCTCCGCGCCCGGGCAGCGGCCAGGTGCCGCGTAGGCCGCCCGTGCGGGATGGCTGCCGGGATCAGCGGGTTGGCTTCCGAGGGGTGGTCCGGCACCGGCGTGGCTTTCGGGCGGCCGTGGTTCCGGGTCCGAGCTCGCCGGCCACCGCGTAGCCGGTGGCCGGCGCCGCGTCGCGGGCGGCCTGGCATACGCCGCAGCGGATGGTGCGGGCGGGTGGCTCGACGGCGACGACGCGGTTGATGACCATGGTGCGGGTCAGCCAGCGAGCCGTGACATGCGCGTGGTCGGCGCAGACAGCGGCGCCGCAGTCGGCGCAGATGGCGACCGCAGCGGCGTGGCCGCCGAGTGCTGCGCAGTCGAAGCAGTTCATGGCGTGGCCTCCTTGGCGGGGTACAGGCGGCGGCGGGCCCACAGCGCGACGTAGACCAGCGCGAGCATGACGGGCACCTCGATGAGCGGCCCGACCACGCCGGCGAGCGCCTGCCCGCTGGTCACCCCGAACACGCCGATCGCGACCGCGATCGCCAGCTCGAAGTCGTTGCTGGCCGCGGAGAACGCCAGGGCCACGGTGCGCGGGTAGGACAGGTGCAGCCAGCGGCTGACCGCGAACCCGCCGAACCACATGATCACGAAGTAGGCGAGCAGCGGCAGCGCGATCCGGGCCACATCCAGCGGCTCGGAAGTGATCTTCTTGCCCTGCAGGGCGAACAGGATGACGACGGTGAACAGCAGCCCGTACAGTGCGACCGGCGCGATCCTGGGCAGGAACCGGGTCTCGTACCATTCCCGGCCGCGGGCCCGCTCCCCGAGCGTGCGGGTCAGGTACCCCGCGGCCAGCGGGATGCCGAGGAAGACCGCGACCGTCCCGGCGATCTCGGCGATGGACACGTGCAGGCTGGCCGTCGGCAGGCCGAGCCAGCCAGGCAGGACCTGCAGGTAGAAAAAGCCAAGCACGGCGTAGAGCAGGACCTGGAAGACCGCGTTCAGCGCGACCAGCACGGTCGCCATCTCCCGGTCCCCGCACGCCAGGTCGTTCCAGATCAGCACCATGGCGATGCAGCGGGCCAGGCCGACCAGGATGACCCCGGTCCGGTAGGCGGGCTGGTCCGGCAGCAGCAGCCAGGCCAGCGTGAACATGACCGCCGGGCCGATCACCCAGTTGAGCACGAGGGAGGCGGTCATCATCCGCCGGTCGGCGGTGATACGCCGGATCTCGGTGTAGCGGACCTTGGCCAGCACCGGGTACATCATCAGCAGCAGCCCGACCGCGATCGGCAGGCTGGTGCCATGGATCGCGACTCGGTTCAGCGCGCTGTTCAGGCCCGGGACGAGGCGGCCCAGCAGCAGCCCGGCCACCATCGCTGCCCCGATCCACACCGGCAGGAACCGGTCCAGCCGGGACAGCCCGGCCGTCACCGGCTGGCCGGCGGCAGCCCCCGCCGTGCTCTCGCGGCCGGCCTTGATGCTGCTCACCGGCCGGCCTCCGCCTCGTCGCAGGCAGGCCCACGCCGCACGGCGGTGACGTGATCGCCGGGCAGCGGCACGCCTGCCGCTGACACCTGCGCCCACAAGACCGCGAACCCGTCGCCGTCGAGGCGGTAGTCGATCCAGCGGCCGCGGCGGGCCGCCGCCACCAGGCCCGCGTCACGCAGCACGCGCAGGTGGTAGGACAGCAGGTTCGCGGCCACCGGCACCGAGTCCTGCAGATCGCAGACGCACCGGGTACCGCCGGCCAGCACCCCGACGATGCGCAGCCGCACCGGGTCAGCCAGCGCCCCGAGGCGGGCAGACAGTTCAGCAGGCCTCGATTCAATGACCGTTGAAGTGTCCACGCTGCAACGCTATGGCCGGGCGGGCCGCGGCGGCCGGGCCATTAGTCACCCGTCCACGGGCCACGAGTCCCCGCGTCCACCGCCGACCCAGGAACGTGGCCCGGCAGGGGAAGGCCCGCATGCGCGTGGTCGCCGGACACGCGGGCCAGTCAGGCCAGCGCGGCGCGGGCGGCCAGGCACCGGCCGCGCAGGGGTGGCCAGCCGGGACGGCGCGGCAAGAATCGCAGGACCCAGGAGAGAGTCATTTCGCCAGCTCAGCAGGCGAACGCCGCCGATGTAGCGCCAGAACCCACAGTCCTGCCAGCAGCTCTAACCAGGGAAAGATGCCCGATCCGAACGCACGTGCGTCACCTCAGGCGGTCGCGTTGCGGTACTTTCCTGCTGCACTCGCTGCTCGATCTGTTCGAATATTGTCTCGGACGACTATCCGGTCAAGCAGCCCCGGGGTGCTAGACCCTTCGGCGCGCCCCTCAGCCTCTCCCCCACCCCGGCTCAGCCCGGGGAGCCGCGGCGACCACGGCCGCAGGCAGCTCGCCGCCGCAACCGCCACGCACATCCCCGGACCACACATCAATTTCGCTTCTGCGTGCTGAGGACATCCTCGGATGCGCGATGAGCGGGGCTCCCGCGCCAGAATCTCGTTGTTGCTTCGCTGCGATAGCCGCCGGGCTTACCCGTCGCCAGGCAGCTGCCCTGGAACTGCGCGCGGCTAGGCCGTGACCTCGTTGTAGATCTCGAACCCGGTCTCCTCGGGCGGCGCCGTGAAGCCACCGGCGATTCCCTGCGCCATGCGGGGCATGAGGATGCCATCGCGGAACCGCTCCCAGCCCTCCCGCGAGTCATGCACTGCGATGATCGTCCAGCCGCCGGCCGATGGGCCCGCGGCATGGAACAGCTGCCCCTCAGGCAGTCCCCCGCCCTCCGGATGCACTGCCGCTATCGATGCTTCGTACTGCTCCTTGGTGCCACCAGCGAACTTATGGACCACGCCGTACGCCATGTGGTTCCCCCCGATCCCCATTAGCCCGGACCCGCGAGCGCCTCCCCAGACGATCTCCAGGCGGATATCCTGCGGACTCTACGCCGTCGCCGTCGATCATGTCGAGTCTCGATCACGGCCAGGCGCCTGGCCTCCCAGGTTCTCGCCCTCCAGGGCGGGCCGGATCCGGTCGGCGTCACCGTTCAGCACCAGCGGGGGTACCTCAATGCCCGGCAGCATCGGCAGTTGCTTCCGCGGGCTGTGACCCGGTTAGCGGAGTGATTCCGTATTGATCGTGGGTGTGCCCCTGCGTGACGGAACAGGCGAGGGTGTCCAAGGATCGGCGTTGCTACCCAAACGTCGAGCCCGGAGGCCCTCGTGGACGCTGATCTGGACAGCCCGCCTGGACCACCCCGGCGCATTACCCGTACGGGATGACGGCCCACCTGCCGGAGCAGGCGATCCTGGATATTCATGCTGAACGGCTGCCGCGGTGGTGCCTGTCATACCGGCAGGCGTCACATCGCGCCGCCGGAGGAAAGGAAAGCGATGGCCAAGAAGAAGGACAAGCACAAGCAGCACGCGGAGGCCCAGGCGCTGTCAGCCGTGGCGGGGCCGGAGCCGGGTGCCGGCGCGCCCGCGAAGATGAAGCGCAAGGAGTACGAGCGGCACCCATGAGGGTGCTGCACGGTGAGCTGGTGGCCATGCAGGAGTGGGTGAAGGCGAGCGGGGCCAGGATCTGCGTCGTGTTCGAGGGCCGGGACACCGCCGGGAAGGGCGGCACGATCAAGCGGAACCGACCGGGTCAGCCCGCGGGTGTTCCGGGTCGTGGCGCTGCCCGCACCGACCGGGCGGGACAGGACGCAGATGTACATCCAGCGCTACCTCCCGCACTTCCCGGCCGCCGGTGAGGTCGTGATCTTCGACCGCAGCTGGTTTAACCGGGCCGGTGATGGGCTTCTGCACGCCGCAGGAGGCCAGGCGGTTCCTCGAGCTGGTGCCGGGCGTGGAGAAGGCCATGGCCGATGACGGGATCCTGCTGCTGAAGTACTGGCTCGAGGTCAGCGCCGATGAGCAGACCCGGCGGCTGGAAAGCCGGATCAACGACCCGCGGAAGATCTGGAAGCTGTCGGACCTGGACCTGAAATCCTACCGCCGCTGGTATGACTACTCCCGGGCCAGGGACGCCATGTTCGCCGCGACGGCACCGCGTGGGCCCCCTGGTACATCGCCCGCACCGACAACAAGAGGGGGTGCGTCTTTTTGATAGGTGGCTTATTTCTCGTGTTTCCGGGTTATGCGGCGGGGGTGTCGCAGGTCCAGGCGTAGTCCTCGATTTGATGGTGTGCGCTGTGGCCTGGGCGGATGGCCGAAAATCGGGCCTTGAGGAACTCGCGGCGGAGCCTGGCGAGCATGTCGGCGGCGGCGGGTTCGTGCTTGGTGCGGTACCACGGGCAGAGCAGGCGGCGCAGCCTGACGTCGGCGGGGTCGTAGCCGGAGCGGGCATACCACAAGATCAGCAGCGACTGGACCAGGAAGCCGGACGGGACGGTCCGCTCGACGGCTGCCTCCTGCCGGTTGCATGCCTCCCCGACGCCGAGGATCTGCTTGCCGGTGGCATTGGACGGCTCGATCGGCCACCGCCAGGAATACCGCTCGATGATGGCGGCGGCGGTGGCGGCCGGGTCGAGGGTGAACAGCGCCAGGTCATAAGGCTTACCCGAACCGGGGTCCTTGACCAGGACGAGCTGGCCGGGGGTGTCCTTGAAGCTGCCGTGCCACAGTGCCCCGGTCACCGCGGCCTGCACCGTGCGGGTCTTGCCGTAGGTGCGCACGGTGACGGCCTGCCAGCTGGCGCCGGCGGCGATCTGGGCCGGGGTGCCCAGCCGGGCGCCTTTCTTACGTGGCCGGCCGCGCTTGCCGGTCGGGGCCGGCTTGGGGCCGTACAGCACCGCGCTGGCCGGCAGCCGGGTCGTCCACGTGCTGTTGCCGCAGATCAGGGCCTCGCCGTGGAAAGCGGCATCGCCGACGCCGTGGATGACCCGGCCGGGGAACGCCGCGGTCAGCGTGGTGAGCATCCCGGCGGCCAGGACGACCTGGGAGGCGGTGCCCTTGCCGCGCCACAGCCGGAACAGCACCGGCAGCGCCACCGGGGACGAGCACGCCGGCAGCCGGACCACGATCGCGGCGATCACCCAGGTGTTCCCGAACGCGATCTTCTTCCCGCCCTGCGCTGACCCGTCATAGGCCCACCGGGCCTGGAAGACCTTCCTGCCCCACCGCCGGAAGAACGTCCCGTCGACCGCCACGGTGACCGGATCACCGCCGGCGATCAGGTATTTCACGATCAGCCGGGCCACCGCCAGCCCCAGGGCATCAGTGTCCCAGACAGCGCCGGAGAAGAACCAGCACGCCCGCCGGAACTGCCCCGCCATCCCGGCCGCCGCGGCCATCGCCACGACCGTGCGCCGGCTGGCCAGGATCATCCCGCACGCCAGCGCCATGAACAGCGCGTGGGTGGAGCGGCGCCGGAACGCCGGCGCCAGCTCCTCTAGCAGGTCCCGCCAGGCCGGGGGCACGGCGAGCCCTGCCCCCGGGGCACCGGCATACCCGGGCGGCGAGGCGCCCGCGCCCGCGGGCCATCCGGCCTCCTGCCCGTCATCGCCCGGGACGGGGCACATCATGGCAGACTGGCCAGTCAAGGAAGCCTCACAGAGTCAGATGATCTAGAGAGTCACCTGTCCTATGGGGCTTCCTTGCTGCTGTCCCGGCGCCACGCCCCCGGCTGCCAGATCGTGATCTGCTATCACCAGCAGCGATCAGAAAGCCACGAAAAGTTACAAAACGCCAGATGGCGGCACACTGCTGCATCTCACGCCCCGGGAACTTCCAGCGCCCGGTCAGCACCGCCGATGCCGCCCGCTAAACGATTAAGCGCAAACCGGCGTCGCCGGGCACCACCCGCCGGACGAAACTCGGAAACACGAGACAGCCCCTGCGGCGAGTTATCGGCGGTACACGGTCTGGCGACCAGACATCTATTTGTACACAGTTCTGAGAACGCCTATGCCGAACGGTTGGTGCTCACCGCCCGACCGAGATGACCGACCGGATGCTGATCTTCGGTGAACGGCACCTGCGGACGGTCCTCGCCGGATATGCCCGGCACTACAACGGACAACGACCCCACCACAGCCGCGAACTCCGCCCGCCCCGGCCCGACCACCCCGTCGCCGACCTTCCCGGAAGCGGATCAAGGGCCGACCCGTCCTCGGCGGCCTCATCAACGAATATGAGCGGGCCGGGTAGATGCCCAGGCCAAGACCAGTGGCATCGTCCGCCCAGGAACTAGGTCACCCCCTCGGGGGTGATGCCAGGAAGCCTCATCGCGCGGCACGCTGGCAGTGTGCGCGGGCGCTTCAGGGCGGGAGGCGGCATGACGAGATCAGGACAAGGGGCCGGGAGGCCGCCGCTGGCCAGCATCGTGGCGGGTAGCAGCAGGCCGGCGGCGCAGCCGGGGGACTCCGGCTTTGCCGGGAAAGCGGCGCTGGGACTGGTCGGGCTGGGCGTGGTGGGTCATGTGCTGCGAAGCCGCCGCTTCTATGAGCGGGTGATAGTTGGCGCCATCGTGCTGGGGGCGCTGCGAGGGCTGGGCCAGGAGAACCGGGCCAGCACCTTCGAGCGCCTGGCTGCCTGGAATAAACGGCAGATCCAGCTCCTTGAGCGCCAGGCTGAACGGCAGACCCGACACCTTGAGCGCAAAGCTAAGCGCCTTGAGCGCAAAGCAAAACGGCAGGCCCGGCGCCTTACTGTAAGGGCAAAGCTAAACGGCAGGCTTAGAGCTGGGCA
Source organism: uncultured Actinomycetes bacterium (assembly GCA_963829725.1). Taxonomy (GTDB): domain Bacteria; phylum Actinomycetota; class Actinomycetes; order Streptosporangiales; family Streptosporangiaceae; genus RYN-230. Next base: position 490,063 of record CAWHJW010000019.1, read on the forward strand.
ACCGACGGCCGGCTAGCGGCGGGTGCTAGTGAGCCGTCGGGCTGATGGCGGGCTGGCTAGTTATCCCGGCGGGTGGGAGAAGACGATGATCAAGTTGTTGTACAAGCCGGTGGACCTGATCGCTTCCATGGTTGGCGGGTTGCTCGCCGGGCTGATCTTCAAGAGGGTCTGGAAGCTCATCGGCCAGGGAGACGCGCCTAAGCCCCACGATGAGCGGCGAGGCTGGGGGGAAATCCTGCTGGCCGCGATGCTGCAGGGCACGATCTTCGCCCTGGTCAAGGCCGCCGTCAACCGCGGCGCCGCCGAGGGGACGCGTAGGCTCACCGGGATCTGGCCCGGCGATGAAGGCCACCAGCCCGACGAGTCGATCTGACCATTAACAATGGGTGCGGCTCCTGTGGAGTGAGGACGCGTGAGGGGTTATAGGGCTTTGTGGTGTTGTGTGCCCGGTTTGCCGGTGTCGGTGCGTGCTTAAAGGGCTCCTTCCCGTTACGTTCCTGGTTGTCTGACGACCGGAACGGAAAAGAAGGAGCCCGGTGAAAGAGTACGCGGCGGAGCCGGAGTGCGGGGCGTTCGCGCAGTCCAGGGCGTATTACGGGGAGCTGGAGGCGTGGCTGTCCGGGGAGGATGCCGCCGGGCTGCGGCACGCTGACCTGGAGGATCAGCTGCAGGAACGGGGCCGGGAGCTGCTGCGGCGGCTGCACCAGGACCACCTGGACCTGCTGGCGGCGCGGGAGCAGCGCCGTGACGGCGTGACAGGAGCGGACGGGATTGCGCGGACGCGCGCGGAGAAGGGCCACGGCCGGCCGCTGGCGACGGTGTCCGGGCAGGTTACGGTGTCCCGGATCGCCTGCCGGGCACCCGGTGCGGGCAACGTGCACCCGCTGGATGAGGCGCTGAACCTGCCTGGGGAGAAGCAGTCCCACGGGCTGCGGAAGCTCGCGGCGATCGAGTCGGCCCGCGGCTCGTTCGGTGACGCGGCTGCCGCGATCACCCGCGCGACCGGGGTGAAGACTGGGAAGCGGCAGGTGGAGGAGCTGGCACGGCGGGCTGCCGCCGACGTGGACGCGTTCTATGCCGCCCGCAGGCCCGGCCCGGCACCCGATGAGCATGTGCTGGTGCTGACCGGCGACGGGAAGGGGATCGTGATGCGCCCGGATGCCCTGCGCCCGGCCACCGCAAAGGCCGCAGCAGCGGGCAGGCAGAAACTGGCGACCCGCCTGTCACCAGGGGAAAAGCACGGGCGCAAGCGGATGGCCGAGCTCGCCTGCGTCTACGACGCCGCCCCCGCACCCCGCACCGCGGAAGACATCATCACCCCGTCCGGCGGGGAGAAGAAGGCGGGGCGCAGCCCGGGGCCGAAGGCCGCCGGCAAGTGGCTGACCGCCTCAGTCACCGCAGACATCCCCGCCGTCATCGCCGCCGCCTTCGACGAAGCCGAACGCCGTGACCCCGGCCACCGCCGCCCGTGGACCGCCCTCGTGGACGGCAACCGGACACAGATCGAGGCCATCGAGGCCGAGGCCGGGCGCCGCGGCGTCACCGTGACCGTGACCTGCGACTTCGTCCACGTCCTGGAATACGCCTGGAAAGCGGCCTGGTCGTTCTTCGATAAAGGCGACCCGGACGCCGAGGCCTGGGTCGCCGCCCAGGCAACGAAGATCCTGCAAGGCAGGGCCGCCCAGGTCGCAGCCGCGATCCGCCGCCGCGCCACCACCTTCGGCTACGCCCCGGCCGAACGCGAGGGCGCCGACGCCTGCGCGGACTACCTCACCGCCAAGAAACCGTACCTGGACTACGCCACCGCCCTCGCCCAAGGATGGCCCATCGCCACCGGCGTAATAGAAGGAGCCTGCCGCCACCTGGCAAAGACCGCATGGACATCACAGGCGCCAGATGGGGACTCGACGGAGCCCAGGCCATACTCAAGCTCCGCGCCCTCATCACCAACGGCGACTTCGACCAGTACTGGCGCTTTCACCCGGCAAGAACACAAGCGCGTCCACAACGCACGCCACCGCGACGACCACGCTCTCGCCGCATAATCAGCTCACTCCAGGAGAGCCGCACCCATTAACAATAGTATGCGCTGACGATTTCTCGGGCGCAGGCATCGTCAGCTGCGCCCGTATCACCAGTTTGGCGTCTCCTCTCTAGAGGCCATGCCGCATGTCTGTGCCGCCACGATTCGCTGGGCGGGAGCGGATCTGTCGAGTCGTGAGTCTGCCCTTAAATATTGCCATTACCCAACTACTGTAGGTAGTGCGAGTTCGATTCTCGTCACCCGCTCCACGAGTCCAAGCCAGCTCAAGGTGGCCAGGAGCATCAGGGGCCGGTAGCGCCGGTCATGGTCGTAATCGGCCCGGCCGTTCTTGCCCATGGCCCACAGAGCCGCTTCGGCGGCAGACCTGGTGGGGCCTGGTGGGGCGTTCGGATGTCACGGCAGTCATGAGGATCGAACGGAGGCAGCCGGTGGGCCTTGGCCGCCATGGAGACCTACACACCGGAGCGCAGCAGCTTCGCTCGCCACTCGCGCATCATTGCCGTGGACAGCCTGCCCACTCGCACCCCGCCGAAGTGGACTGATGTGCTTGCCGCACAACCATGAAGATTATTTAAAACCCCCCTGTTAATTCTGGCTCCCGCATCATAGAAAATCGTAATCAAGCCAACATTCTCCGCTCCGGCGCGCCTGCCGGGCAACGACTTCTCCGCCCGATAGAAAGGAGGTGTTAACAAAACTTTCACGGAACGGAGAAGCCGTTGCGTTACGATGGTATGTCAGGCCTTGACTCAGAGCAACTCGACGAACTTGTGGGGCGCATAGAAGAACAGCTCGACGAGCCCTGGGATAAGGGAATCGGGCGCCCGAAAGACCTTACCTTGCGGGAAGCGGCCGTCGTAGCATCCGGCTACATGCGGCAGAACATCATCCAGAGAGTCTGGGCGGAAATCTTCGACACGTCGCAGCCCGTAATCTCTCAGATCGTCAAGAAAATCACGCGGCTCATCGATGCCGTCACCGAGGAGGACAGGCCGACCGCGGAGCAGGCCAGGGAAGCCGTCGCGCGAGAGCAGACGGTGCTGGTAGACGGCTTCCTGGCGCCCACCTGGTCCTGGCGCGACACGCCCGAACTCTGGTCGGGAAAGCACAAGACAACAGGTTTCAACGGCCAGGCTATCGCGAGCCTGCGGGGTGATCTCCTATTCGTTTCGGAGCCAGTCACCGGCAATAACCATGACATGACGGCGCTTGCTGAGACCGAAACGGCTGACATCATGGCGGCTGCTTTCAGCGGCATCGGCGACAAGGGCTACCAGGGCTCGGGCTTCATTACCCCGTTCAAGAAGCCACGGGGCGGGGAGTTGCTTGACTGGCAGAAGAAATTCAATGCCGATGTAAGCAGGCTACGCGCTCCGGTTGAGCGCGCAATCGCGCATCTCAAATCCTGGCGCATTCTCCACACCGATTACCGGCGACCACTCCGTACGTACGGCACGTCTTATCGCGCCGCCATAGGGCTGTACCTCTTTAAACTGAATTTTGAATAAGCTTCCATGTGTAGAGGTCGATGGTGCGGGGACTCATAGCGCACGGCACATAAGTACAGTGCCGACCCGCAATGTTAGAGCACGTGTGCACACAGTCACTCGCGGCCGCACTAAATTAGGTGAACTGACGTTCGGCCGACTCCCGCGGAGCCAGCCAGCGCAGCAGCGTGATCGCGATGAAATACAACACGGGCGCCGAGGCGTAAACGGCTAGGCTGGCCTGCGGCGAGACCCGGGCGATCACGAACGCCACCACGTAGACCACCACGGGAAAGACGGACAGCGCCAGCCCTGACCAGAATGACGCCCGGTCCAGCGGCTCATGCACCAGTGACGGCTTCTGCGCCGCGTAGGACCAGATGACGGTCCGGGCCAGGGATGTGCCCATCAGGATCAGGCCGAACAGGCGCAGCGCGAGCGGATCTTCGTGATAGCGGCCGAGCATCGCGGACCCGAACGGCAGCAGGCACACCGTGAACAGAGTCAGCAAATTGAGCCAGATGATGCCACGGTCGGTGTACCTGATCAGTGTGAAAAGGTCTCGATGGCCAACCCATTGCATCGCCGCGACGATGAAGGCGAGCACAAAGCTGATGAAGCTGGGCCGTATGTCTGTTATCGCGGCCCGGAGGCTCTCATGCGAGGTGAGTTCCGGCACGTGAATGTCGAGCACGAGCAGCGTGATGATGATGGCGAAAACCCCGTCGGTCAGCGCCAGAACGCGCGAGGGATCCCTGCGCCGCTCCTCACGCGTCGTGCCGCTGCCTGGGGTGACCTCGTCGTCTTCCTGCACGGAGCGCGCGCTCAATTACGTCAGTGCCGCGGTTGCTGGCGTGGCCTCCGCGAGCCCGATGTGCAGATGGAACGCTGCCAGCCCGCTGGCCAGCGACTCACTCGGTCCGCGAAGCTGCTGGAGGTCGCGGGGCACCTGGTGATAGCTCAGGTTCGGGTCATCGCCGCAAGCCGGGCAGATGACCTCGTACTGGCCGGTGTAGCCGCCATCAGCATGACCGTCGATCATGCGGGCGGGCTGCGCCCGGAGAATCGCGGTGCCGTTGTCGTGCCCAGGGACGCCGTGACGGATCGCCATGAAGTCATTGTGCATTGCGAGCAGAATGCCCACCGGGGAAGGCTTATGAACTTAAAGTGGCTAAATGGTTACGTAACGGCGAACCACAGGAAATGCGAAGTTCTACGCGCCGCAAGATAGCATGCATCACGGACCTGGTCCCTGGCGAGCAGTGTGCAGCTCGCGGTCCTGCCGTGCCGCCCTAAACGGGGGCGAGTAAGTGGGCCTCAGACGTCACCGCGCGGGTGTGCCGCTCGAGTACTCGACCGAGGAGCTGACCTGCCCGGTCGCCAGCAGGCTGGTCGCCGTGATGATTGGCTGGCCGGGTGCCGCTCAAGATCGTCTACCTGCTGACGTGCCGGGTACTCGGCGTGGCTGTCCTGGTGTTCCGCGGCGACCGGGCGCAGGCCGCTGAGTTGCTGGTGCTCCGGCACGAGAACGCGGTGCTGCGCCGCAGCATCGGCCGGGTGCGATACGAGCCGGCCGACCGGGCGTGGTTCGCCGCACTGGCCCCGGCTCCTCCCCGCAGGCGCTGGACCAAGATCTTCCCCGTCACGCCAGCGACGCTGCTGGCCTGGCACCACAGACTGGCCGCGAAGAAGTACGACACGAGTAAACGGCGCAAGCCCGGGCGACCGCCGACGGCGGCGAGCATCGCCCGGCGTGCAGGCGAAGGCGGCCACCTCGAGTCCGGCCAGGCGGCCGAGTTCCCCTGGTCGTAGACGGGCGCCCCGTCGTCGGAAGCGCCAGCAGTTCGGGACACACCGGCAGACACCACTTGGGGCACAGGGACAGGGAGGCGGGGGAAGAACAGAAGACAAGCGCGGAGGCGGAACGCGGGGGCGGGGAGACACGGCACGGCGGGCGGCGGGCAGACGGGCAGCGGCGAAGGGGCGGGAAAGGGAGGCGGAAAGCGGAAGACGAGCGGACGCGGCCAGGGACAGGAGGGACGCGCAGAGCGGCACGCAGCAGACCGGGCAGGCGGCTAGACGCACCGGGGAGACGGAAGGTACGCACGAGGCGAACACGGCGACGCAGCGAAAGGTGAGCTGGCAGCGAGGAGACGCGCGCGGACCGGCGGGCGCGCCGCCAGCCGCGGCGGGCGCAAAGGAGCCAGGACGTCGGCAGGTCCATACACAGCGCAAAGGAGGCGAAGGCCGCAAAGTCTGGCCACTGGGAGGGTGACTGGTCATCGGCAAGGCCGGGAAAACGCGATGGGCACGCTGTGGAGCGCAAGAGCGCTATGGTCGGTCGATGCGGACGGCGCACGCGGCGGGTCGGAGGGACACGAGTCGGTGGCGGACATGGGAATGGAAATCGATCATGGGAAGGGATCGAGATGGAGCAGCTATGGAGATATGGTGTATGCGACGGATTTGGGAGGGGAAAAGAGAACACAAGGATAGTGGAGTAGAAAGGCACAGATCACGTGAAAATACTCAGAGATATGACTGCTATATTAAGCAGCATGTTCGCACTCCCTCGTTCTCCTGCTTTGTCCGGAGGCTTTGGGGACGCATCTCGGCAGAGGGGCGACTCGTCATGCCGGCTGCAGAGCCCAAGTCTCTATTTGGCCGCGGCCCACGCCCCAGGCGACCACCACCACTCTCCCGGCTGCGCCAGGTACCAGATGAGGGTTCCGCATCCCGCAGGGAGTTCGGTACTCTCGAAGCCCGCCATGCCGCAGCCGGTGACCTCTTGAACGTCGCGAAAGCGCTGTCGGTCCGGGTGGCGACACGATCCCTGCGTCATCGCTGGTCAGACGGCCAGCTTCCGACGGGTCTTGCCCCTCAGAACGCCCCTCAGAAGGGAAACGCTCATCGGTTCTGCGTTCGAATTCTGTGTCTGACCTGGGTGGAGCTAAGCGGGCTCGAACCGCTGACCTCTTGCATGCCATGAACCACTGGCACGTCTGCGGCCAATCCCACACGCTGCATCAACTGCGCAAACGCTAACTCACGCCCGCTGAGCCTGACTCAGGCTGACACCCGCTAACGGCATTCTGCCCCTCAAAGTGCCCCTCGAAATGATCTCCAATTACCAGCCCAGCGGTCCGATTGGGACAGAGTCCAACACACGTTCGCGCCGGCGCGGGCCCGACGCGCAGAACTCAGTCAACAGCGAGACCGGGCTACCCGCCATCCACCGGATCCACGCCGCGCTGCTTCAGGAGTCGTAGATACCGTGGTTGCCGACACGTAGCCACACCACAACCGTTTCGCCTGCGACCTCTGCCAGCTGGAACAGCGCCCGGCCATCGGGTCCCGCGAAGCTCCATGTCATCGAGTAGTTCACGCCGATCCGGTGGATGCGCAACGCCCTCGGCCACGGCACCGCCCCCTTGTGCGCGCCAGCATCCAGCGCGGGACGCAGAACCTCATGCACGGCCTGCACGAACAACTTGAGGTGCTCGTCAGGCAGGCGGCGCAGGTCAACCAGGAAACCAGGCGTGCGAACATACTTCATTCGCCAGCGCCGAGATCGGCCACCAGCGCTTCCATCGAGTCGTACACCTTGCCGTCAGGGATCTCATCCCCGGGCTGGGACGGATACCTGCTCTCGTGAGCGACCCAGTGCAGCTCGGCCTCACGCTGCTCCAGCGCCTTGAGCGCGCGGTACTCCTCAAGGGGGACCACGACCGCCTCGACCTGGCCTGCCCTGAAGATCACCTGATGGTCAGCGACCTCAGCATCGAAGGACGAGGAACTCTCACTCATACCTCCGAGATTACCCCTTGGAGAAACGTGGGCCATTGAAGGCAGGGTCTCCTCAGACCCGAATCCGCGAATAACGCGGTGAGCTGACCCCGCCTCCGTAAATGATCTTGGCGGGCGGGGATTCCTGGTAGCGGGCACGCTGATGGCCCGGGCGCCGGCGCCGGGTTCGCGATTGACGGGCCTTTCTGCGGTCCGGGGCTGGCGGGCCGTGGGCGAGGACGGGGAGCCGGGGCTCAGGGAGGCGCAGATCAGGCGGGGACGGGCAGTGCCCGCAGCCGGGCCAGGACCTCGGAGAGCAGGCCGTGGCCGGGCGGCAGCCGCAGGATCAGGTGGCGGGCGTGGCGGATCAGCCGGCCGGGGACGGCGATCAGCCGCCAGCGCAGGGTGGCGATCATGGCCTTGCCGCCGCGCACGCCATGCCCGGCCAGGATGTCCTCGCCGGCAGCGCGGGCGGTGAGCTGGTGCAGCCAGGCGGCCATGCTGGCGGCGAGCAGGGCTCCCCACATCCAGGCCAGGTTGACCTGGGGGTATCCGGAGGGGAGGTGGCGGAGGGCGGCGCCGGGCTTGCTGTCGCGGAAGATGTTTTCCACCGTGGTGCGATGACGGTACCAGTGTTCCACGGCGGCGGCCTGGCCCGGGCTGGACACGTCCAGGCTGGTCAGGATGAATGAGTAGGCGTAGACGGCGGGCTGCCGGGCCAGTTCCGGGAACAGCATGTCCCGCTGGCCTGGGTGCAGGGTGCGGCGCCGCCGTGACCTGGGGTCGGCGGAGACCTGGGCCGGATCCAAAAGGACCCGGCGGATCAGCAGCGCCGTGCCCTCCGGCCACCAGTCCGGGCAGTACTCCGCCACCGCGACCTGGGCATTGCCCATGTCAATGGCATCGTGCCAGTCCTCCCCGGCGATGCCGGCCAGCAGCCGCCACAGCGGCGCGATCCGCTTCGCGCCGATCGCGAAGCCGATGTGCTCCTCATGGGCGGCGCGGGCCAGCGCGCCGGCGAAGTACCCGGCATCAGCGCGCAGCGCCACCCGGCCCGATCGCCGTGCCCGCGGCGGCAGGGCGGCCAGCGCGCGGCGCAGCAGATCCGGCGCGGTCGCCCGCGGGTCATCGGTCCCATCCCCCAGGTCAGCGGCCAGCACCACCTCGGTCTCCGCCCAGGGGCCACGTGCGGCAGGCCGGCCCGCTGGCCCTGATGGTTATAGGCCACGCCGCGCTTCTTGCGGCCGTAGACCTCGACGTCGGTGGCATCCAGGTCGATGGTGACCGGCCCTTCGGTCAGCATCGCCGCCCTCGGCGCGGGCAGCAGGCCCAGCATCCGCCTGGTCACCGCCGCCAGGCCGGTCTCCACCGCCCGCCACTGGGCGGCAGTGATCCGCCGGGCCAGGCCCGCCGCGGTCGTGGACGCCAGCCCCGGCACCGGGGTGATCTGCTGGCCAGCCGCGTCGGCGCGCTGGCGGTCCAGCCCGGTCAGGAAGTCTTCCCCGGCCAGCTGCGCCGCCGCGATCCCGGCCAGCAGCTCCCCGGCTCCGAATCCGCGGTCCCGCTGCTTGATGGGGCCGACCGCCGCATCCAGCGCACCGATCACGCCGAGCCGGCCGCACAGCTCGCTGATCACGGCCAGGCCCGCGTTCGGCGTCAGTGCCGGATCCGGCGCGCCGATCCGCGGCTGCTGACGATTCCCTGCCCCGCTGCGTATCCTGTTCACCAGGTAGGTGCCTCTCCGCTTGAGATGATCATTACTTCGCAGCGATCATCATCCCAGGTCAGGGCGGCACCTATCGGCATTTACGACGCCGTGTCACCGCCTTACTCGCGGATTCGGGTCAGAGGGGGAGCTATGTTTGATTGGTTCGCGCGGGTAGCGGTTCCCTCAGACAGCCGGGATACCCCGAATCCGAGATCATCGACAGCCAGCAGCGGTGCGGCTTAGGCACGCACAGGTCTCGCAACTTCTCGAACCTGCTGAGTCCGGTGTCCGCAGGTCAGGGAACTTCCGCCGCACGCCAGCAACCGCTCGCGTCGGCAACAGTCTGACCGCCTAGCCACTTGGTTAGGGCTCGCAAATGAATTAGTCATGTTTGTCTGAGATGAACCCGTAGCGTTGTGGTATGGCGATCTTGGCGCAGGAGCAGGACCGGCTGGCGGGCAGGCTGGCGGAGATCAGGCCGCATCTGGATGAGCGGCAGTGGCGGCTGCTGCTGGGGGCCGGGGCACGGGCGATCGGCCGGGGCGGGGCAAAGGTGGTGGCCAGGGTGGCTGGGGCGAGCGCGGATACGGTGTCGCGGGGCGTCCGTGAGCTGGAGTCCGGGATCGAGCCGGATGGGCGGGTGCGCCGGAAGGGCGCCGGCCGGCTGGCGGTGGAAGAGGCCGATCCGGGGCTGGTGCCGGCGCTGGGTGCGCTGGTGGATCCTGAGTCGCGGGGAGACCCGGAGTCGCCGCTGCGGTGGACGACCAAGTCCACGTCGCATCTGGCGGGTGAGCTGGCCACGCGCGGGCATGCGGTGACCGCAGTGACGGTGGCCCGGCTGCTGAAGCAGGCCGGCTACAGCCTGCAGGGCAATGCCAAGACCGTCGAGGGGAAGCAGCACCCGGACCGGGATGCCCAGTTCCGGTACATCAGCGCGCAGGTCGTGGCGTTCCAGGCAGCCGGCGACCCGGTCATCTCGGTGGATACGAAAAAGAAGGAGCTGGCCGGCAACTTCGCCAATGGCGGGGCGGAATGGGAGCCGGCGGGTGACCCGCGCCAGGTGAACGTGCACGACTTCGCTGATAAGGATCTGGGCAAGGCGGTGCCGTACGGGGTGTATGACGTGACCGCCAGCACCGGGTGGGTGAACGTGGGGACCGACGCTGACACCGGCCAGTTCGCGGTGGAGTCGATCCGCCGCTGGTGGAGCACGGTCGGCAAGCCCTGCTATCCGCACGCGCGAAGACTGCTGATCACCGCCGATTCCGGCGGGTCCAATGGCAGCCGCCTCCGGCTCTGGAAGACCGAGCTGGCCAGGCTCGCCGCCGAGGCCGGCCTGGAGATCAGCGTGCTTCACCTGCCGCCGGGAACTTCGAAATGGAACCGGATCGAGCACCGGCTGTTCAGTCACATCTCGATGAACTGGCGGGGCCGCCCGCTGGAGTCCCGCGAGGTCATCATCGAGACGATTAGTGCTGTCACCACCAGGACCGGGCTGAAGGTCCGTGCGGTCCTGGACACCGGCATATACCCCCGGGGCATCAGGATCCCGGACAAGGAGATGAAGGCGTTCGAGGCCCGTCACCTGCACCGTCACCAATTCCACGGGGACTGGAACTACACAATACGGGCGACGCCAGCCGACCCTGCGACACACCCGGATGATCCGAAGTAATTGTTGTGCGAGCCCTTAGTCACTGAGCCTTTTTCATCCTGATCTTGGAGCGGCCGGGCATGTGGCCTGATCATGGGCGGTGACGAGTACCCGCCGCTCAAAGGTTCTCCTGGAGCGGTGGTCTGCACCAAACCCTGGCATCCGGCAGCCGAGATGCACCTGAACGAAGAGACGGGCTGGGTGTGGCGGGACCAGTGATCGACATGACGATTTCGCGGGGTGCTGGCATCTCGTGTTTCCGAGTTAGGCGGCGCCTGGGACGGGATGCAGCTGCCGCGCAGCAGCACGCACCCGGACAACTTCGCGAGCCGCAACGCGTCTTCCGCGTGCGTCTTATGCCCCTTCAGGGCCTTGGCGTGCGCCGGGTTAATCACCGCGACCTGCTGGAAGTCCCGCTCTATCAGCGCGTAATACACCGGCTCGGTGTACACCCCGCTGGCCTCCATCACCACATGGGTGACGCCCCGCTTGCGCAGGTCAGCGGCCATCGTCTGGAGCACCCCGTAGAACGTCCGGTACTCCAGCACCTCACACGTCCGCGTCCACGCCCGGTGACCCGGCGTGCGGACCCCGCCCTTGATCATGTCCTTGTGGACATCGATCCCGGCGACCCGCTCATACAGCACTCTCATGCGCCTGCCCGCCTCCTGCAACGGCTCACTCAAACAACAGGGAAAAGTGAGCCGCCCGCCGGAGCCCAAATCAGTACAGGAGACTGACACACGCGCACGCAGCAGCAACGGGGGGTACCCGGCATAGGGCTCCAGCACCAAACTTGCATACGGCCTCTAACGGGCCACGACGGACCGGTGACGACGAGCGGCACGCCAGCCCAAGCCTGCCCGCCTCACCCAACCCGCGTCAGCTGATCCGCCATCCAGACCACACAGATCGCCCACGGCCCTCAGCCGGCCAGCAGAGCCGCAGCGCCCAGTTTCGTCCCCACGGGAGCGCCACGAAGCGGCGCATGTATTTCTTGCATGCCATCTGCAGGCAGCACATCCACCCGCGTGTCCCGTGCAGGTCACCGTCCTCCCGCGTCCCCGCAAGTCCGCTCACGTCCGGGTGAGTTGCGGTACTTCCGCGCTGTACCGCTCCCTGGACCGACTGCGCTCCCAGGCGGGTGGCCAGCGGCCATGACCGGCTGCGGGGCGCCCGCCCACTTGAGATCGCGCCTCTCGCTGGTGGCCTCGTTCCCAAGGGTGGACTAACCTCTTAGCTAAGGAGGAGTCATGCCGAGCGAGGCCGCTGCGCAATTCAACATCCATGATGCCAAGACCAACCTGTCCCGGATCATCGAGCGGGTCGAGCATGGTGAAGAGATCGTCATCAGCCGTGCGGGGAATCCGGTTGCCAAGGTCGTCCCGCTGGCCCGTAGGCTCGACCGGACCGGGCGCGGCTCTTTGCGTGGCAAGCTCGTTGCTGCTGAGGACTGGGATTCTGACGAGGTCAACGAGGCCATCGCCCGCGAGTTCGGCATGATGCAGTGAGCCTGCTGCTGGACACCCATGTGGTGCTCTGGTGGCTGACCGACGATCCCACGCTGTCTGACGAAATCAAGACTAGGCTCGACCACGACCCAGATGTCTACGTCAGCTCCGCGACCATCTGGGAAGTGGCGATCAAACAGTCAGCCGGCAAGCTCACTGAGCCAGCAGATCTGCCCGAACGCATCCGCGATAGCGGATTCGCCGAGCTGCCCATCAACTCCGAGCACGCCATCGCCGCCGGGCGCCTCCCGATGATCCACCGGGATCCCTTCGACCGCATGCTGGTGGCGCAGGCCCGATGCGAAGATCTCACGCTGGTAACAAGAGATCCTCAATGCCAGAAATACGAGGTTGCCGTTCTCCCTGCCTGAGTGTGGGGTGCCAGAAGTCTGCACGGCCTGTGAGCTGCAGCGATGCGCCAGGTTACCCGGTAGGCCATGATGATCGCCCGTGTCCCTCCGTCTGCTCTATCTCATCTTCATCCGGGTCTGCGGCTGGCCGGTCCTGTGCCGCTCGAATACTCGACCGAGGGGCTGACCTGCCCGATCGCTAGCAGGCTGGTCGCCGTGATGATTGGCTGGCCGGGTGCTGCTCAAGATCGTCTACCTGCTGACGTGCCGGGTACTCGGCGTGGCTGTCCTGGTGTTCCGCGGCGACCGGGCGCAGGCCGCTGAGTTTCTGGTGCTCCGGCACGAGAACGCGGTGCTGCGCCACAACATCGGCAGGGTGCGATACGAGCCGGCCGACCGGGTGTGGTTCGCCGCACTGGCACGGCTCCTCCCCCGCAGGCGCTGGACGAAGATCTTCCCCGTCACGCCAGCGACGCTGCTGGCCTGGCACCACAGACTGGCCGCGAAGAAGTACGACACGAGTAAACGGCGCAAGCCCGGGCGACCGCCGACGGCGGCGAGCATCGCCCGCCTAGTCGTCCGGCTGGCGAAGGAGAATCCACTGTGGGGATACCGCCGGATCCACGGCGAGCTGGCAAAGCTCGGCCTCGCCGTTGCGCCGTCTACCGTGTGGGAGATCCTGCATGCCGCGGGCATCGATCCGGCGCCCCGCCGGTCAGATTCAACCTGGCGGCAGTTCTTGCACGTCCAGGCCGACGGGATCCCTCGCGGTCGACTTCCTGCACGTAGACAGCGTGCTGCTCAAGAGACTGGACGTATCAGTTACGTGGAATCACGCAGCAGGCCAGCAAGTTCCTTGATCAAGATGGTCGAGTCAGTGATCTTGATCCGGGCGCCCCGGAGTGCAGACATACGGGCGGATTCCGTTAGGTGCGGCTCTCCGGGAGTGAGGGCGCGTGAGGGGATATAGCGCTCTGTGATGTTATCTGTCCGGTTCAGTCGTGTCGGTGCGTGCTTAGAGGGCTCCAGCACCAAACTTGCATGCGGCCTCTAACGGGCCACGAGGGACCGCTGACGACGAGCGGCACGCCAGCCCAAGCCTGCCCGCCTCACCCAACCCGCGTCAGCTGATCCGCCATCCAGACCACACAGATCGCCCACGGCCCTCAGCCGGCCAGCAGAGCCGCAGCGCCCAGTTTCGTCCCCACGGGAGCGCCACGAAGCGGCGCATGTATTTCTTGCATGCCATCTGCAGGCAGCACATCCACCCGCGTGTCCCGTGCAGGTCACCGTCCTCCCGCGTCCCCGCGCGGCCACCTTCGTCCGTATGCGTTGCGGTACTTTCGCGCTGTACCGCTCCCGCACCTGCTAAAGCCACCAGCCATGGCCGAGACAGTGGCCTGACCAGCGGCAACCTCGTTCACCAGGCTACAGGTGTGGGCTGCCCGGCGCGCGGCGCATCCGATCCAAGCAGCCCCCGGAAGCCAGCCCCCCGGTGCTCCCCCCGGTCCCGGCCCGGGCACCACGGCAACTGCCGGTTCCGGGAGACTCGCCAGCAGAAACCGTCACGCGCACCCGGGGGCCGCACAGCAACGTCCGCTTCTGCGATGAAGGAGCACCTTCCGATGTGCGACTAGTGGTACAGTATCTAGTACCACTAGACGGGGAGGCTGCTCATGGCGATCACTGCCAGCGAGGCCCGCAAGAACCTCTTCCCGCTCATCGAGAAAGTCAACGACGACCGCACTCCGATCGAGATCACCTCGCGTCACGGTGATGCAGTGCTGCTGTCCCGCGCGGACTACGAGGCGCTGGAGGAGACCGCTCATCTGCTCCGGGTCCCGGCCAACGCCAGGCGGCTGATCGAGAGCTTGCAGCAGGCCCTGTCTGGCCAGCGCGAAGAGCACGACCTGGCCCGGTGAGGCTGGTCTTCACCCCGCACGGCTGGGAGGACTACACCTACTGGCTGTCCGCGGACCGGACGTTGCTCAAGCGGATTAACCGGCTGATCGAAGACGCTCTCCGCGACCCGGCCACCGGAATCGGCAAGCCCGAACCACTCCGCCACATGCTCGCAGGCACCTGGTCGCGGCGGATCAGCGAAGAACACCGACTAGTCTACCTCGTAGACGGACAAGACCTCGTCATCCTGCAAGCCCGGTTCCACTACAAATAACCGCGCTCTCAATGCCGAATAGTGTGCGTTGCGTGGCTGCATGATTATGCGGTGACTCTGCATGCCTGACGAAGCCCCGGCGCGAGGACTTGTGGAGTCCCACACAACCTGGACCTTCACGGCGCGGCCTGGCCGGATGCTCTTTTCTAATTCCGCGACGGTACGTTTGCGCGGTTTCGTCCGAGGCCGCCGCGGCCGTGGCATAGAGCCAGATCCGCCTAACATGCCTAACATCACCTCGCTAGCCCGATGTCGCGGTTTGCGTAGTGACCAGGTTGTTCTGTGGCGAGGCCTACCGGCCGTGACTCTAAGCTGAGTCGTGGATATGGGTCAATGACATTAAGTTAAGCGGGGACAGGTAGTAGCCAGAAGATGATCCTGGTCAGCGGGGTCAGCCGGGCGGTCTTGCCGGGTTTGCGGGTCTTGTACCGGTGCCGGGCCGTTTGGTCTTGCGCTCGTAGCGGCGGCCGTGCCGCAGCGGGACGAGATTGCGGTGGAAGGTGATCTCGAAGGCGAGGTCGGCGGCGAGGTCGCTGAGGCGCTCAGGGGGAAAAGCATCCGGAGTCGCTGATGCGGCTGCGGATGGCGTCGCGGGCGCGGGTGAAGGAGATCCGGGCGGGGTCCAGAGGCGTCGTCTGCGGCGTGACTGATCAGGGTGCGGATTGCCTGGTAGCAGCAGAGCATGGCGTAGATCTCCTGGCGGATCATCGGCGGGGAATTCGAGCGCAGCACCACCGCCGCGCCGCCGCGCAGGGAGGTCTCCAGCTCATCGAAGCAGGTCTCCAGCTGCCAGCGGCAGGCGTAGGCGCCGGCGGCCTGCTCGCAGGTCAGCAGGGCAGGATCGGTGATGCCGGTGACGAGGGTGAAGGTCTCAGAGGTCTCGCTGCCATCCTCGGAAGTCACCGAGTACTCGATGACCCGCACCGGGATGCCGGGAATGTCCCCGCCGGTGGCGCCTGTGCGGCGCATCCGGCGGGAGGCGGCCGGGTCGGCGATCCGTGATAGCCAGGTCCCGTCGGGCAGCACCTCCAGCACCGGCAGGTCCACGCCGGACTTGGCCCGCCACAGCACGTGCGCCCCGGTGGCGAGCACCTCGGCGAGCAGGCCGTGGCCCAGGAAGTTGCGGTCGGCTAGCAGCAGGTCCCCGGGTGAGAGCTTGCCGAGCAGCTGGCGGGCCAGCGGCTGCTCCCCGGTGGCCAGCAGCGAGGTCGCCGCGCCGAGTACCGCCCGGGTCCCGCATTCCCCGAGGCCGACGACGCGGATCTGCGGGAAGGGCCCGCGGCCGCCGTCGTTGCCCGGGTAGCCGAACTCTGCCCCGTTCTCCTCGTTACCGGGCAGGTCCAGGCACATCCCGTCGATCGCTGCCAGGCGCATCCCGGACACGAACGCGCGCTCCTGGTCCTGCCCGGCCAGCGGCCCGGCGGTCTCCTCCAGCAGCCGTTCCATCACCTGCCAGCCCAGGCGCTGCCGCGCGTAGGTGATCGCCGCCGGGCTCGGCTGCATCCCCAGCTCCAGCCGGTCCCGGAACCGCCTCGCCCAGTCCAGGCCCGCGACCAGCTTGTTCCACACCTCGCCGTAACCCGACTGGAAGAACAGCACCATCGCCAGCAGGTAGTACACGACGACCCGCGCCGGTAAAGTCCGGGTGCGCTGCTCCCGCACGCCTGCCTGCCCGACGACCCGGTCCACCAGCTCCGGGGTGAACACCTTCGCCAGCACCCCGATCCCGATCCGGTCCGCCAGCCGGTCCCCGGCTACCACCCGCTGTCCTGGCCTCGCCACACAGGCGATCTTACACCGCCGTAAGTCTAACTTAACGCCATTGAGATATGGGTGGATAGTCTCGCTGCTTCTGGGTATCCAGGAAACCCCTGAACTCCGGGGAGAAATGATCGTCGCTGGAGTGCAAGCAGCCGAAGTCAGGATCGCTGGCGATCCATTCCGACGGGCGCTCCATCTCGCACTCGGGGTTGTTGATAGCGAACTCCAGGCTGGTGACCACCTGCCTGGCGAGGTACTGCAACTCGTTTTTGATCTGCTCGGCGTCGGGCTGTGCCTGATTGTCTTCGGGTTTGCGCATGCAGGCTTCGAGCTGGTGGTTACGGTGCGCGTAAATAGCGGCGTAAACACAGGCCAAGTTGTACGCGGCCGGCCAGGACGGGGTGCTGCACTGCCCTGGCCAGCGGCGGGTGCGCAGCCGCTTGAACATAGGCGCCGGATCCTTATGTCCCGACGGCGTGCCTGGCTTGTACGGAATATCCAAGAGTTTCGCGATACGGGAGCTGTCACCCGCGATGGCGGTCGCAATCCGCAGGACCGTTTGGGCGTGAGGCAGCTGGTGGGCTTTCGTCGGGCTGGCGTTCTCCTTGTCGTTCTTGTCGTTCAACCTCTGGCGCACGACCACGAGCAGCTGGGCGAGGCAAACGCCGTCGTGAAAACTCTGCCGATGCCGCAGCTGCCAGTACGGCTTGAGTACCCCGCGCTCGTTACGGTGCCAGAACGACTGCCAGATGACATCCCTCAGCGTCAGATATTTCCGAATCTTCTGCAGTTCCTTCCACGCGGCCTCCAGCAAATAGGATCTCAGCTCGGCTCTCAGTACAAGCTTGCGGTTCTCGACGAGGTGCTTTTCGCTTTTATCGGCCGGTGTCCCATCCCACCGGTGCAGGATTCTCAGTACAGCGTTGAACGTGGTCCTTTCTTCCTCACTCATTCTCGTGCAAGGATCCGAACTCGCGATCATCTCAAGCGACATGGCGAGCCGGTAGCGTCCGCGGTAGAAGCGCGGATACTGCTCCTGGTTATTCGCGTGCAGTGCGAGAGCTTTAACATGACCGCCAGTGAGGTCATAGAGATGCGCCAGTTCGTACCGGGCCACGCCAGCGCACTGGCTGCTGAACGCAACCTTTTCCAGGATTCCGATCTTCGTACACCGGGTCGTGCTGACCTCTTCCTCGGTTTCTGGATAGGCGCGCACGTGCCGGGCGTGCAGCATGGCCGCCAGATCACCGCCGTCGGCCGCGCCGATGGACCAAGGCGGTGCCGTGGGGTCTCCGGCGAAGATGCGCCGGGCGACGTAGCCCGCTGCCGCACAAGCGGCGTCGTCGAGACTGCCCGCGGTCAAGGTCTTGGTACCGATGCTCGCCCCGGTTCCCGGGTCGTCAAGGCTGACCGTGACCCTCGTGAGGGCGTCGATCTTTGCCGGACCGGCGGCACATTCCACCCATACCCGGGCCCGGACCCGGCGCGGGCTCGGCCACAGCATCCCGAAGAAACGGATGATCGCCCCGGCTAGGCCGCTGCCGTTGACCCCGCTGGCCTCGGCAACGGACGCCAGTGCGCTGGACCTGCTGCCGCCGGGCAAGATGGCCGGCGCGCGCACTTCCACCGCAGGAAGCCAGAACTTGAGCTCCGCGGCAAGCCGGTGATGGCGCTGCACATCTGTGAGCGCACCCTTGGCGTCACCGGACGGGTCGGTCTGCTGGGCGCGGGTAAGCTCCGACGTGTCCAGGAAGCGGGCATGGTAACGCTGCGACAAAGCCTCAAGCTGCCGGTAGCCGATCACCAGCAGGACGACAATGATGAGCCAACCGATCTGCCCAGGCCCGGGAAGGTAAGGTCCCGGCGGCACCGGCGGAAGGAGGAAAAGGGCACGGATGAGCACGTCGGCACCCCGGGTGAACGCGTCGGAAAGACTGCCGGACGCATTCGCCGAATAAGTCAAGCCATACCGGGTGAGGTACGCCGCCGTGGCCAAGGCGGCAATAGCCGCGGCCACTCGGAGCACGCGAAGGCTGAAAAAGTAACCTATCAGGCCCAACACGACGGCTACCAGCGCTAACGCTATCCACACAAACCACGAATTCATGACCCCCCCAACCAGGCCGACCCGCCCATGGCATCGCGCCACGCCGCCCTGGACACAAGGCCGAAGGGCGACTCAGCTGCCCAGCGGAAAGCATGCTGCCGCCTGCCGCCACGCTGACCGGCGTTGCCAACACCAGTATGCCCACGGCAAACCCCACTGAGCCACACATATAAACGGAATCAGCTTGCACGCGGCTATCAGCGCGTCCAGAGGATGCCTGCACACCATGGCTTCGCCAGGGTGACGGGCGCATCCGGCTGCATGAATATACATGCCTGCCTGATACCGGCAATGCCCTCTCGTGCCGCCCCGTGGGCGTGAGGCCAGGCGGGTTGGCGTGGTCCTGGTCACAGGAGGGTCACAGGAGCCGTTGCAGTTCTTCGATGCTCATCCCGACGTCGGAGAGAATCCCGCGGAGTGTTCCTTTGGCCACATCGCGGCCTGGGTGCACGGGGACGGTCGTGCCGCGTCCATCAGGGTGCCGCATGACGTGGTGGCTGCCTCTGACGCGGGCCACCTTGAAACCGGCTCTCTCTAATGCCCGGACGATCCGCTCTCCGGGCAAGGATGGGACGGGTGGCATCAGGCCACGTCAACCGTGAGCGTTAGCTCCTGCGGCGCGCCAAACTCGGCGACCAACCCTACAAGCGCCTCACGGAGGTCAGCCACGGCAGCCTCGCGGGTATCGCCCTCACCGTTGGCGCCCACGCCGGGACGCAGCTGAGCGTGAGCACACCACATACCGTCTTCGTCCTGCTCCACGGTGTAGGGGATGTGTACGGCCCGCGTCATGATCCTCGGCTCCTTGCGTCGGCCTGTTCATGGTAACCCGGTGACCGCGGCCCGGGCGGGCTGCCTGGTGTGCCACTGATGGCACTGGTTCCGCTTCTATGCGCGAACAGTTGCTGGGCGCAGCCTCAGTACATGATGAACTTCCCCGCGCGTGCATCCGCCTCCTCTGATCGCCCCGCATGCACTGACCCGCTCCGGCTGGCAGTCGCCGCCTATCTGGCCCGGTTCAAGGGATCCTCCCGCGAGCACACCGAATCCGATCTGCGCTGCTTCCTCACCTGGTCCGCCGAGCACGCCCTGGACCCGCTGGCCGCCCGGCGGCCACAGGTCGAGCTGTATATCCGGTGGATGCAGGAGATCCGCCGGTTCAAGCTGTCCGCCGTCTCTCGCCGCTTCTCCGTGGTGGCAGGGTTCTACCAGACCTGCGTCATCGATGGCCTGCTTGAGCACTCACCCGCCGAGCACGTGCGCCGGCCCACGGTACCGCCGGAGTCACCAACCCTTGGGTTTACCCATCTGTAGTTCGAGGCACTTCTCACTGCGGCCCGCGAGTTACCGGACACCTGCGACTTCGCGCTGGTTGCGATGCTCGGGCTGCTCGGCCTGCGCATCTTCGAGGCCACCGCGGCGGACACCGCCGATCTGGGTGAGGAGCACGGCCACCGGGTGCTCCGCGCGTGCGGCAAAGGCACCAAGGTCGTCCTCATCCCGCAGTGAGGGCCGCCTGGGCCAGAGCACGGTGTAGCCGGTAGGACGCCCGCTGTGGGCCACCCCTGGTGCCGGGCTCACGACAAGAACCCCACCTTCGTAGACCTCAAAGCGGGCATGATCACCGGCATCCGGCAACGCCTCAACGTCATCGGCTGTCCACGGCCCGGTGTGGTCGAACCAACGCGACACTCATGATTCCACCTCCCGCTGTCATCCAGTCTGACATCCGCACAGCCACACCGGAACGGCCACCGCCTCGCGCGCACGGGGATGTTCAGCACACGCCACGCACATGCCGGCCTGGGCTGTCATCCAGAGCCAATCCGTGCGGTCCGGTGCCAACTACCGCCACCCAGAACGACGGTCAAATGACGGTCAGATGATCTTGACAGTCAACCCGAGGGGCCCGCAATTGGGTCCTGACCTGGCACTTCTTGTGGAGCTAAGCGGGCTCGAACCGCTGATTTCTTGCATGCCATCTGGCGGCAGCACGTCCACCCACGTCCATCTGTGCAGGTCACCGTCCTCACCCGTCCCTGCGCGGCCACCCCCGTCCGCGTGCGTTGCGGTACTTCCGTGCTGTACAGCTCGTGCTGCCGATCACGGCTCAGGCTACTTCGCTCACGGCAGCGAGCCGGCGCAGCCGCTGTGCTTCTTCAGCTAGGTGCTCGATCGCATCCCGCAGTGAGGTTCCACGCTCGGCGGCTAGTCCTGCCAGGACCCAGCCCCGGATCAGTGCCCCTACCGGCACCCCGGCTTGTGCCGCGATCCGCTCGATCTCGGCGAACTCCTCAGCCGGCAGCCGTACCGACTGCACGACTGACCGGCTATGCCGCTCGCCCCGCGCGCCTTCCGGGAGCGGCAACTCACGGGTGGCCTCCGACTCAGCCTGCGCAATCTCCACCGCTCGCTTCGCGTCCATCACTCGCCCTTCTCATGCCGCCGCCGGTCCGAGGAGTTCGATTCCCAGCCGTTGGCACCCCAGTAACCGCCGTCCTCGCGGCGGACCAGGATCACGGTCAGAATCTTCTTCCGGCTGTGGTTGTAACCGACACCCGCACGCTGCGCCCAGACTTGCTGTGCGGATCCGGGTCAAATCAGACCGCGTCGATGTCCCGTAACGGCCTCATCCGCCTCTTCGGGCGTCACCTGGTGGCTGGCCTGCATGTGCCCGGCGCCATGAACCCAGTCCACATCGACCTTCACAACTACGATTCTACTACAGGCGAGAGCAAGCCACCATGGCCAGCCGCCCCCGCCCCGGGTGGTGTATGAGGTGCCTGCTCGGTTCTGACCGTTTCGTCCGGGCGGGCGTGTCGGCGTGACGTGAGGCGGCCACGTCGTGATCCTTCGAAGTGCTCTGTCTGAGACGAAGGAGAACGAAGTGGCCGTAGGTGACATTGTGCCGGTTCCGGGCGTGCCGTTCGAGGACACGCTCGCATCCGCGTCCCCCGATTTGCTGCGGGAGATGATCAAGGGGTTCGCGCAGCGGATGATGGACGCCGAAGTCGAGGACCTGTGCGGCGGAGCGGCGTATGGCGAGGTCAGCCCGGACCGGGTGAACTCCCGCAACGGCTACCGGCGGCGCGAGTGGGACACGGCGGCGAGCGTGTCGCGCTCGTCCTCGCCGACCAGCCGGTCGTGTGTGACGGCCAGCCGCACGATGCCCTGGTACGGCGCGATCTCGATGCTCACGCGGGAGGGGCCGGGCGGCTGCACCGGGTCCCCGGCGGGCCGGGCCAACCCCGGCGACGGGTGCCGTCGCCGGGGTTGGCCCAGGTGAGCACCAGACGGGCCGGGGGATCGGCCTCGACAACGGAGCCGGCGATGTCGACGGCCGAGCCGTCCAGCCGCCGGTGTTCCCAGGGCGACCCCGGCCGCCAGTCCGAGACGTTGCGGTGCCCCCACCACGCCGCGCTGAGCTCGGGATCGGTGAGGGCCTGCCAGACCTCGGCCGGTGTGGCCGCGATATACGTCGTGTACTGGCAGCTCATATGACCGGTCATGGCCCTTCTTGTCCTCACTTGGCCCGGGGCGCGAGGAGCGCGCCGGCTGGATCTGATGACGGGTGGCTCGCGGCCGCCGACGGGACGGGGACGGCCTGAGCGTCCGCCGGGCGGCGCGCCCGGCGGACGGCCATGGCGGCCAGCGCGCCGATAACCGAGAACCCGGCCGCCGCGGCCAGGGCCGGGCGGTACCCGCTGGTCACCGCCGCGGGCCCGGCCAGACTACCGCTCGAGTTGAAGATCGCGGTCGCGATCGCGATGCCGAACACCGCGCCGAACTGACGCAGCGTGTTCAGGATCGCCGACGCCTTGCCGAGCGCCGGCGGGTCGACGGCGTTCAGCGCGGCGGCCGGGATGGTCGGGATGGCCATCGACACGCCCACGCCCGCGATGATGAACGGCGCGAGGTACGCGGTGTAGCCCGAACCCGAGCCGGCCAGCACCACAATCCAGGCGAACCCGGCGGCCTGCAGCAGCAGGCCGGGAACCATCAGCAGACGGGCCCCGATCCGGTCCGACAGCGCACCCGCGAGCGGCGCGATCAGTAGCGGCGTCGCGGTCCACGGCAAGAACCGCAGGCCCGCCGTCAGTGGCGAGTCACCCCAGCCGAGCTGGAAGAACTCGCTGGTCAGGAACGCGGCCGCGTAGATCGAAGCGCCCAGCAGGAAGACGGCGGCCACCGCGGCCGAGAAGTTGCGCACCCGGAACAGGCCGAGCGGGATCATCGGCTGCGGCGCCCGGGTCTCCCAGATGAGGAAACCGCCGAGGAGAACGGCGCCGAGCGGCAGCCCGACCAGGACGCCGTTACTGGTCCAGCCCGCCTGCGAGCCCTGGACCAGGGCCCAGATCAAGGCGGCCGCGCCGACCGAAACCAGGCCCAGGCCGGGGACGTCGAGCCGGGTCCGCGGACCGCGGCTCTCGGTCAGCCACAGCCGGGCCCCGGCCACCGCCGCGATGCCGACCGGCACGTTCACCCAGAACACCCAGTGCCAGGACAGGCCCTGGGTGACCGCCCCGCCGATCAGCGGGCCAGCCGCGACGCCAAGACCGGAGATCCCGCCCCAGATCCCGATGATGGCGCCGCGCCGCTCCGGCGGGAACGCCGAGCTGAGAATGGTCAGGCTCAGCGGCGTGATGACCGCGGCGCCCAGCCCCTGCACAGCCCGGGCCGTGATCAGCAGGCCGACGTCCGGCGCCAGCGCGCATGCCGCCGACGCCACGGTGAACAGCGCCAGACCCGCGGTGTAGACCCGCCTTCGGCCAAGCCGGTCGCCCAGGGCCGCGGCGGTGACGATGCCCGCCCCGAACGCCATGTTGTAGGCGTTGACCGTCCACTGCAGCGTGCCGAGGCTGCCGCCGAGCGAGCGGTGGATCGACGGCAGGGCGGTGACAACCACCAGCGCGTCGAGGACGACCATGAAGAACGCCACGGCGGTTACGGCCAGTGTCGTCGCCTGCCGCGCCGATGATGCGCGCGGCGAAGCGCTAGCTCCCGTGGTCATTTGCGTGCTGGCGGTCATCGGTTGCTCCAATCAGTGTTTTGAACGCAAGGGGCGCCGCTCGACCGGGATGGCCTCAGCGAGACTGGTCTCCGGCGCCGGCCCGGGGCGGCACTTCGCCGAGCTGAGCGACCTCGACGCCGCCATCGCGGGTGAGGCTCGGGCAGCCCTTGGCCAGGGCCAGCGCCTCATCCAGGTCGGCGGCGTTGATCAGCGAGTAGCCGCCCAGCTGGGTGCCCGCGCCGCAGTTGCCGAGCGCGGCGGCCTCCAGGCCCGGCTTGCCGATGTTGCCGATGTCGGCGACGTGGCCGTCCATGCCGTCGAACCAGGACCTCCAGGCCACGGCCGACTCCGCGGTGCGGGTGTAGCCGGGCGTCAGGCGGTAGGTGAAGACGAAGCTTGGCATCGATCTGCTCCTTTGCATGTGGCCGCAGCCTCTTGGCTGGCTGGGCCGGTCACTGGGGCAGACACCGGCCTCCCGGCAAAGTGGGCGGCCCCCGACCGCCCAGTTCGCGGCGGCGGCGGTGTCGGTATCAGCGAGCGGATGTCCGCAGCGGGAGGCAGGGATGCGAGGGTGGAACCGTGAGCACAAAGCTGATCGACCGGGCCCGGACCGGGGACGAGACCGCGTTCCAGGAGCTAGTCGGCCCGTACCAGCGCGAGCTGCAGGTGCACTGCTACCGGATCCTCGGCTCGGTGGCCGACGCCGAGGACGCGCTGCAGGAGACCCTGGTCACCGCCTGGCGGAGCCTGCGGCAGTTCGAGGGGCGCGCGTCGGTCCGGACCTGGATGTACCGGATCGCAACCACCCGGTGCCTGAACATCCTGCGATCGGCTAGCCGGCGGCCCGCGATGACGCTGCCGCAGGGAGTCCAGCCGCCGGAGCCGTCCCGGCTGGGCGAGGTGGTCTGGCTTGACCCGTATCCGGATCTGCTGCTGGAGGAGTTGCCCGACGCGTCAGCCGGGCCGGAGGCCCGCTATGAGGCCAAGGAGGCCATGTCGCTGGCGTTCGTCACCGCGCTGCAGTTGCTGCCGCCGCGTCAGCGCGCGGCCCTGATCCTGCGCGACGTCCTCGACTTCCCGGCCAGCGAGGTCGCGGGCATGCTCGAGACCACCGAGCAGTCCGTGACCAGCGTGCTCAAGCGGGCCCGGTCCACGCTGAGCCGCGAACTGCCGTCCGCGGACGAGGAGCCGCGCGGCGCCCCCGAACTCGCCGGCCGAGCGAGAGCTGATCGCCCGCATGGTCGAGGCGTTCGAGGCCGCCGACGTCAACGGCATCGTGGCGCTGATGACCGAGGACGCCTGGCTACGGATGCCGCCGGTGCCGCTGGAGTACCAGGGCCGCCAGCTGATCAGCGAGTTCTACGCCACCGTGGCGTTCCGGCAGGGCCGCCGGTACCGGGTGGTGCAGACCCGGGCCAACGGCCAGCCCGCCCTAGCGATCTACCTGCGCGACCCGGTCAACGGCGTCGCCAGGGCGTTCGGACTGCTCGTGCTCACGCTGACCGGCGACCGGGTCAGCGCGATGACGCGCTTCGACAACGCCGCGCTGCCCGCCTTCGGCCTGCCGCGCACACTGGCCGACTAGCCGAGCGTGTCCCGTAGATCTTGACTGGTGTTTCGGTTTGGATTGCCGCGTGAGATGAGCGGCTGCGCAGGCATGACCTGATGGATGCGGAGTGGGCGCGGCTGGGCCGTTGCTGCCGGCTCATCCGCGGCGGGGGCACGAAGCAAATGACCGGCGTTGGCGCTCCGGCCGGGAAGGTACAACCCGATGCTCACCTTAGTCCCTGACGACGGCTCAGGCCACGAGGCCGGGAAGGATGGCTCGCCGTCGCTGATCGATGAGATCGTGCGGGAGGGTGCCCGGCGGATGCTGGCCGAGACGCTGCAGGCCGAGGTGGATGCCTATATCGCGGCGCACGCCGCTGAGCGGGATGAGAATGGCCGCCGCCTGGTGGTGCGCAACGGCGCCCACCAGCCGCGGGAGGTCCTGACCAGCGTCGGCGCGGTCGAGGTGACCGTCCCGCGGGTCAACGACAAGCGCACCGGGCCGGCCACCGGGGAACGGAAGCGGTTCTCCTCGGCGATCGTGCCGCCGTGGCGCGGAAGACCCCGAAGATCACCGAGGTGCTGGCCCTGCTCTACCTGCAACGCCCGTCCAGCGGCGACTTCGTGGCCGCCCTCGGCCAGTTCCTGGGCTCCTCCGCGGGCCTGTCCCCGGCGGTGATCACCCGGCTCACCGAGACCTGGAAGGCGGAGCAGGGCGCCTTCGCGCAGCGGACCTGTCCGCCGTGGGCTATGTCTACCTGTGGGCGGATGGGATCCAAGTGAACATCCGGCTGGAGGAGCACAAGCTGTGCCTGCTGGTGATGATCGGCGTACGCCCTGATGGCCGCAAGGAGCTTATCGCCCTCGCTGATGGGTACCGGGAGTCCGCGGAGTCGTGGGCGGACCTGCGGTGTGACTGCGCCCGCCGCGGCATGCGCGCCCCGGTCCTGGCCGTCGGCGACGGGGCGCTGGGCTTCTGGAACGCGCTGCGCGAGGTGTTCCCGCGGGCCGGGGAGGGCCGCTGCTGGTTTCGTAAGAAACGCCAGCGTGCTGGCCGCGCTGCCGAAGTCGGCGCACCCGGGGACGAAGAAGGCGCTGGCGGAGATCTGGGGCGCCGAGGGCAAAGCCCATGCGCTGGCGCGGTGAAGGCCTTCGCCGCTGCCTACGGCGCGAAGTTCCCCAAGGCGGCCGCGAAGATCACCGACGACGCGGAGGAGCTGCTGGCGTTCTTCGATTACCCGCGGGAGCGGGTGGGCGAAGCGACACCTACGGATCCGCGCGCACAGCGCAACCGGGCAGGTCGCAGGGCGGCCATCTACTAACACGGGCTCTCAGCCCACCGTGCAACACCGGCCTGCCCACCCTGCTTCACTCCCGGCGCCCCTGTCCCGGGCGGTCGCACCGTATGCCAGGCCATCCCGCCCCGCCAGGGGCAACGGCCAGCGGACCGGCGACGCCTGAGATCTTCATACCGGTTACCAACCCGATCGAGTCAACGTTCGCCACGGTCAGGCACCGGACCAAGGTCACCAAGGGGCCCGGCTCACGGGCCGCCGGGCTGGCCATGGCGTTCAAGCTCATCGGATCTGCGCAAGACCGCTGGCGTGCCGTGAACGCGCCCCACCTCGTCGCGCTCGTGTGCGCCGGGGCGACTATTATCAACGGGAAACTGGTCGAAAGGCCCGGCGAGAATACTGAGCCGGAAGCCGCCTAAAAATCTTGATCCACAGGCTTTGACAATAGCTCCTGATCTGCCACAAGTCAGCTGCGGACTGCTCGAAGTCGTCCGTCCGCTCCCTGAAGTGCTCATAGACCAGATCCAGCATGGGGGCGTCGGCTGCCTCTGGCCTCTGTTGCTGCTTGGATCGGACGATCACCGTTGGGGGCGCCAGGAGTTCCAGGTGTCGCCCGGCCCAACCCGACATTCCCCTGTCGGCGGACACCAGCGCTGCAGCTAGGGAAGGTGACAACGAGGAGCGACGGAGACGCGAGCCGGTGCAGTGCGGCCTGCACCGGCACCCCTTGCTGCACCTGCGGTTAGCCCAGTTGATCGAGGGCAAGCCGACCCGGAGCGCAGGGCCGCCCACGGCCCGAGCACCGGAAGCGGCGCGGCAGCAAGGCCCTCCAGCCGGCCGGGAATGCCCGCGGGGAGCAGCGCACCGCCCGCGGACCCGGATTTTGCTTGTCCGCCGGCCGGAAGGCGGTGCCTGCGGACGAGGAAATCCTGACGTCCGCTGTCACTGCGCGCTGCCCTGCTGCCGCGACCTCGGCCCGGTGCGCTGGCCGTCCGCTGAGCGGCGGCCTGGCAGTCGACGCCGACAAACCCATCTGCGCCGACGCCTGGTCCCCGCCTGGCGCCGCAGCGCGCCGGCCGGCGCGGCCCCGCGCCCTGAGTGGCGCCGCGCACCAGTGAACCGACGCCGGGCTGGCGCCACCGGCGCGGTGCGCCATGCCCGTGCCTCCGACGCTACCCCAGCGAACACGCGGCCCCGGGGCGGCACGCGCAACTCTGGGAAATGGTTACCGCCAGGACCGCAGCCCAGCGGGACCACCTGCAATGCGGCAACAATCACTGGCTGAAATGGCTGTCCGGGGAGGCTGGGGGTGACCAGGCGCAAGGGTCACAGTGCCGATGAGGCGGGGATCTACCCCGGTGGCAGGTTGATCGGCGCCGACCCGGAGACCGGGATCCGGTGTCCCGCCAGCAGCCCTGGCGCGGGAGGATGCCCGATCCGAACACACATGCGGCGGCCCAACCGGCCGCCGTTGCTGTACTTTGCTGTACTCGCTGTTCGAATCGTTCGAATTTTACGTCTGAACAGGTGGAGCTAAGCGGGCTCGAACCGCTGACCTCTTGCATGCCATCTGGCGGCAGCACGTACACCCGTGTGTCCCTGTGCAGGTCACCGTCCTCCCGCATCCCTGCGCGGCCACCTCCGTCCGCGTGCGTTGCGGTACTTCCGTGCTGTACCGCTCCCATCCGTGCCGAAGGGTACTCGCTGTGGCCGAACTGGAGGCCTGACCAGCGGCAACCCTGTGAAACAGGCTACAGGCGCATGCCGCCCGGGCACCGCGCCATCCGGTCAAGCAGCCCCGGATGCTAGACCCTTCGGCACGCCCCTCAGCCTCTCCCCCACGCCCGCTCAGCCCTGGCAGCCGCGGCGACCACGGCCGCAGGCAGCTCGCCGCCGCAACCGCCACACACATCCCCGGACAACACATCAAGTTCCGCTTCCAGCCGATGAGCGAGCGACGATGAGATGGACATCCGGCGGGTAGCGCGCCACAATTGTGGTCATGAGCATTGAGTCGCTGCGGTCAGTTCGTGATCATCTATCGGAGTTTGTCGACCGCGTCGAGGGTCAGCATGAGCGCATCGTGCTGACCCGGAACGGCCACGCGGCCGCCGTCCTGATCAGCCCCGAAGACCTTGCCCAGCTCGAAGAGACGATCGACGTCCTGAGTGATCCTGCCGCGCTTGCTGACATCCGCGAAGCTGACGAAGCTTACGTGCGGGGCGATGTCGTCCGCGGCGTGGAGGCCGTCCGCCAGCTGCGCGAGTGACCAGCGAAGGTGCTGGCGATTACGAACTCGTCCTGACCCCGCCAGCGCGCCGTGCCCTGACGGGGAAGCTGCCCGAACCAGTCGCCGCAGCAGTAATCGAGTTCCTGACCACCGCGCTGATCCACCAGCCACACCGGGTAGGAAAGCCATTGCGTGATGACCTGGCTGGCGTGTGGTCAGCCCGCCGGGGAACCTACCGTGTTCTCTACCGCATCCGTGAAGATCTCCGCGAGGTAATCGTCCTCCGCGTCGAACATCGCCGCGACGCCTATCGTCCGTTGTAGCTACCGGGGACGTCACGGCTCAATCGATATCCGGATCTGCCGCGGTGAGGTATGCCGGAACACTGAGTTCTTGCGGGCTGAGCCGAGATGCGCAGAAGCCGGATTCCAAGCTGGAGGTCAGCCGGACCACGGAGGACACATCGCGGGGGTTGACGCTGCAGATCTGGGTGCTAGTCACGGAGAGTAGCTACTCGATTCGAACCGTCCGCACGATATCCGCCATTACGTGCGGGTTGAAGGGTCGGGTTCGGGTGGCTGGCCCGCCGCGCATATCAGGTCGGTCTGCGCTGCGGCCCAGCGTGGGGCGGCCCGAGGTGCCGTCTTGCGCGGCTGGGAGGATTTTCACGGGGAGCAACCGGTTGGGTGCGGCGGGCCGGCGCGGCGGTGTTGCTAATGTCGCGCTGGCCCAGCCAGCAGCTGCTGCTGGCGCTGGATAACTGCGAGCTGGCCACGACCGGTTCTGAGGACGAGGTGCTCGGCACGGTCGCCGCGGCCTTCGGCTCACACCGGGCACGCTGCGGCACGGAGCATGTAACCGTCATACGGGCCAACCCATTCGACGACGAGGTCAAGGGCCGCCAGGTTGTGACACAAGTCCTGATCATCGACGATGAGCACGCGGCGGCTGATGTCGGCCGTGCGTCAGCGGCGCTGACCGCGCGGATCGCGGCGGAGCAACGCGAGTACTACCGGATCCACCTTCCCCAACAGAGCGTGACCGTGGTCGCCGATCCGGGTCTCGGCGTGTACTGGGTCAAGACGACGGACGGCACGCAACGGCTGCCAGGCCCAGGCGGCGAGAGGCCCGCCGGGCTCACCGCGGCTGAGCGCCTCGGCCGCAGGCTCGGCGGCGTGGTCGAGGCCGCATAGCGCAACGCCGACGACCGCCGCAGCCGTCGCGGCTGGCTCTGAGGCGCGTCATTGCACAGCACGGACTTGATCACTATTGATGCGCAGGACGTGGCGGCGGTGGTGCTGCTGGGCTCGAATGCTCGATCGCTGCGGTGACCTGCAATTCCTCGTAACGACGCGGGGCTGTTATGCGGCGATTTGATACTCGCTCGTGAGCCCGCTATATGAGTCAAGCTTGGTAGGCCTTGGCCCTGCGCGGATGACTCCGCCCATGTGCAGTGGATGAACTCAGCCGTCGCTGGATCACTCCTGCGGCGTGGTGTGTGAAGACGGCACCGCATGGGACGCCCGTTGATGGCCCACTCCCGGCGCCTCTGACATCTGCCCGGGCCCCGGCGGAACGGGCATCGCGCCCCGCGCGTACACCGCATAGGTCAGCCGCCGGCACGACCTCAGCCTCGCCCTAGCGATGCCAGCCACAGCATCGCGGTCACCGGAATGTTCAACGCACACCACACGAGCACGCCTGAGCTGTCATCGGGAACCAATCCGCGCGGCTCAGTGCCAACTGCAGGTGCCCAGAACGACGGTCAGATGACGGTCAGACGATCTTGGAATGTGTCCAGACAGGCCTCAAACTATACTCTGACCTGGTACTTCTTGTGGAGCTAAGCGGGCTCGAACCGCTGACCTCTTGCATGCCATCTCACGGCAGGACGTCCACCCGAATCTATCCGTGCTGGTCACCGTCCTCCCGCGTCCCTGCAAGTCCGCCGGCGTCCGCACCAGTTGCGGTACTTTCCTGCTGTACTCAGCTCCCCGTCCTTCTGTTCCGGCTCGCGCCCTGCCGATCCGCCGCAGGAGCCTCGGGTTCCTGGCTCCAGGATACTGTCCTACTGCTGTGCTACCTTAGCCGTATGGCTGTCCGCAAAAAGCGCTCCATCTCTCTGCCCCCCGACCTGGACGCGGAAATCGCTGCCGCCGCCGAGCACGCCGGGATGACCTACAGCTCCTGGCTCGCGGCCACCGCCCGCAAGGAATTCACTATCCGGGCCGGCCTGGCCGCCGTAGCCCAGTTCGAGGACGAGCACGGCGCCTTCACCCCCGACGAACTCACTGACGCCGACCAGTGGGCCGCCGAGGCCACCGAGCGGGCCAGCCGCAGCGGCACCAGCACCCGGCGGCGCAGCGCCTGATGGGCGTCACCTACGACACCGGCGCCCTGGTCGCCGCTGACCGCGGCGAGCGCCGCCAGTGGGCCCGCCACCGCGCCCTGCTGAACCGCCGCGAAGTCCCCGTCGTGCCCGCACCGGTCCTGGCCCAGGCCTGGCGCGGCGGCAGCCGCCAGGCCCTGCTATCCCGGCTCCTGACCGGCTGCGACACCGAAGCCCTGGACGACACCCGGGCCCGCGCCACCGGCGCGCTCGCCGCCCGCTCAGCCACCACCGACATCGTCAACGCATGCGTCGTCGAAGGCGCCTTGCGCCGCCGCGACCTGATCATCAGCTCCGACCCCGGCGACCTCCAGGCCATCGCCGCCGCCATCAGCCGCCGCCTCGAAATCGACCACCCCTGACCACAACTCCCCCGGCCGGCCATGTCACCAGACCACCGGAACCGGCCCTCTCCCCCGCCGCCAGCACCGGGCACCCTGGCACAAAGACAACGCCGCCCGGACCAATCCACAGCCTGGACGGCCCTTCTCCGCGTCACAGACCCCTCCGAGCACCTACGCACGCTCCTGCCTCCCTCTCCCACTCCTGGTCAGACATTGCCGGTGAAGATCTCGCGGTTCACCTCTTCAAGGCGGGACTGCGCAGGCTGGCCTGACGCCGCCGCCCTGAGGAAAATCGAGGCCAGCCGCAAGGTAATCGCAACGCTCGCCCAGTTGACTACTCCCAGCAAGCATGCGCGGCTGCCGGATGCCCGGTAGCCGGTCTGGCGCATCCATGGGAGGACCTACCGTTGCCCGGCCTCAGCCAAGTTCCGCTCCGACTGTGTTCCTGGCATTTCCTGCACGCCCGGCTCCCAGCAGCCGGTCTGGCAATATTCACCGCCATCGTGGTGGCTGGTTGCGGCGGGGGGAGCTCCACACCCACGTCCTCGGCTTCCTCATCGCCCCCTGCTGGGCAGCTGACCAGTGGTGTCAGCAAATGCCTCAAGAAGCACGGCGTCCGCCTGCCGTCCGGACAGCTCGGCGGAGGCGGTGGGCAGCCGCCCTCGGGCGGGAGTCCGCCCTCGGGCGGGAGCCCGAGGGTGGGCGGGAATCCGGCGGGAACCTGGGCGGCCTGGGCAAGGCACTCAAAGCCTGCGGGGTCAACTTGCCCCAGGGCGCTGGCCCAGGCGGCTGATTCCCTGAGCCATCAGGCGCGGCGGGCATGACGTCCGTCTCAGCCGCCTGCCACCGGCGCCGCCATCCACTGAAGGTGCGGGAAATTCCGGTGCCCTAAGGCATCTGTGAAGGAGAGATCTGCATGTTTTTCACGTATTTGCGCCGCGAACTGCGGCGCAGGAGGCGCCAGGCCAGTTTCATCGCCCTGGGGATTGCTGTCGGCATCGGCCTCGTCATTACCGTCACCGCCGCGTCGAGCGGCGTGAAGAATGCGCAGGGGAAGGTGCTGCATGCGCTGTACGGGGTCGGCACGGATGTCACCGTGACCCAGTCTCCCAAGGCCGGCTCGGGGGCCCCGGCCGGGTTCGGCTTCCGGGGACGCTCGGGCGCGTCAGGCGGAACTAAGATCAGCGTTGACATCCTGGTCAATCCCAGCCTGGGCACTCTGGGCTCGTCGACGGTGACGTCGATCTCCCAGCTGAAGCATGTGTCCGCGGCGGCAGGCGGCCTGACCCTGACCGACATGAAGATTTCCGGGAAGATCCCCAAGTTCTCCAGCGGTGGCGGGGTCCCGAGCAGTGGCGCGGGCGGGGGGAACTTCCGGGGCAGCATCAAGAGCAGTTCTTTCACCGTCAGCGGAGTAGACCTGGCCACCGCGAAAGTCGGCCCGCTGAGCTCGGGGAAGCTCAAGTCCGGCGCCACGTTCTCCACCTCGGATGCTCACTCTGACGTGGCGGTCGTGGACGCCAACTACGCGACACAGAAACGGCTGGCCGTCGGCTCGACGGTGACCATCGCCAAGAAGAGATTTAAGGTGATCGGGATTGTCAGCGTCCCGCAGGGCAGCAGTCCGCCCGACATCTACATCCCGCTGGCCCGGGCCCAGTCCCTGGCGGGCATGAGCGGCAAGGTCAACACCATTTACGTCGCTGCCACCAGCGCCGCGAACATCGGCGGGGTGTCCAGGGAAATTTCCTCACTGCTGCCCAAGGCGACCGTGACAACCTCCAGCTCCCTGGCCAGCGAGGTGACCGGCTCGCTGTCCAGCGCCTCCAGCCTGGCTAACAACCTCGGCAAGTGGCTCGCGGTCGCCGTGCTTATCGCCGCGTTCCTGCTGGCCAGCCTGCTAACCATGTCCGCGGTGTCACGCCGGGTACGCGAATTCGGCACGCTGAAGGCACTCGGCTGGCGGAGCCGGCGGATCATCGGCCAGGTGATGGGCGAGTCGATCACTATCGGCATTGTGGGGGGCGCGGCCGGTGTCGCACTCGGCTTCGCCGGAGCCGCCATCGTGTCCAGCGTGGCTCCGTCACTGACCGCTTCGGTCGGGACCACCACCGGTTCCGCGGCGACGGGCGGCGCCCAGGCCGCAGGCGGGTTCGGACCGCCCGGCGGCGGCGGTCCCGCCAGGACAGCCGCGAGCACACCCCATTCCGTCGCGGTTCACCTCACTGCGTCAGTCACGGTCAGCGCCGTGATCCTCGCCGTGGTGCTGGCCATCGCCGGCGGCCTGATCGCAGGGTCTTTCGGCGGCTGGCGGGCCGCCCGGCTGCGGCCAGCCGCAGCCCTCGCCCGGGTCGAATGACGAGGCCGGGCCGTTCCCGGCCCGGCCATGACGGAAAGGACATCATGTACACGCTGGCAAACGTGACGAAGGACTACCAGAAAGGCCGCGGCACCGTGCACGCCCTTGCCGGGGTGGACCTCGTCCTCGAAGACCGGGCATGGCTGGCCATCCAGGGGCCAACAGGGCACGGTAAATCCACCCTCCTGCAGATACTGGGCGGGCTGGACCGGCCCACCTCAGGCACGGTGGAACTAGACGGCCAGAACCTGGCCCTGATGCGGGAAAGCAAGGTCACAAAGGTCCGCGCGGCGTCGATCGGGTTCATCTTCCAGACGTTCAACTTGATCCCGACACTGAACGCGCTGGAAAACGTCGAAGTCGCCCTCGTGCCACTGGGCGCCGGGTCGGCCCAGCGCCGGAGGAGGGCCGCAGCGGCGCTGGAAAACGTCGGGCTCGGAGAACGCCTGCACCACCTGCCCTCCGAACTGTCGGGCGGGCAGCAGCAGCGGGTAGCCATCGCCCGCGCGCTGGTAAAGGACCCGAAAGTCCTGCTCGCCGACGAGCCGACCGGAAACCTTGACGAGGGAACCCGCGACGACATCATGAAACTGCTGGAAAAACTCTGGCAGGACCACGGCCTGACCCTCGTCCTGGTCACCCACGACAGCTCAGTCGCCCGCCGCGCCCAGCAGGTCGGCATCATGCGCAACGGCCGGCTGTCGATCAGGTCCTGACCCAGGTCCCTGTCAACGTCGGCGGCACTCACGGGAAGGATCATCGCTTACCCTTGTGCACCAGCCTGATTCCCTGGCGGGCCCAGGACGCGCGCCGGACCGACTGGCGAATTAGCCCCGGGTACCGCGAGATCACCTTCCGCGAGCTGCGGCGTGTCCCGTAGCGGTCTTGATCATCGTGTTTGTGATCATGCCGGGCGTGCGATTTTGAGGTTCTCCCTCTTCTCGTCCCTCATCTGGCCGGGCTGGCCATCGATGGTGTCGTCATCGCGGGCAGGTCGGTGCGTGTGCTGGCCCGGGCCTATCCGCTACAGCAGGCGGACTTGCAGTCTGGAGGGTGGTGTGAGGCTGTGAGGTCGCTGGCCGCGCGGGCTAGCTGCGGCTGGCCGTCTCGCTGGCCGCAGGGGCCAGCGGCAGCCTGACCGTGAAGGCGGCGCCGCGGCCCGGCCCCGTGCCGACCGTGATGGTCCCGTCGTGGGCTGCGACCAGGGCGGCGGCGATGGACAGGCCGAGCCCGTTGCCGCCCCGGGCCCGGCTGCGGGCCCGGTCGGTGCGGTAGAACCGCTCGAACACGCGGGACGCCTGGTCGGCGGTCATGCCAGGACCCTGGTCGGCCACGATCAGCTCAGCCCCCCCAGCCCGATCCCGCACGGTGACGCCGACCGCTGATCCCCGCGGGGTGTGCTGCAGGGCGTTGCCGATCAGGTTGTCGGCCACCTGGCGCAGCCGTTCCGCGTCCCCGTCCACGATGACCGGGGCGTCCGCGTGCAGGCCGATCGGGCGGCCGGGCTGGATGAGGCGGGCGGCCAGCACGGAACGGGCGGCGATGCTGGACAGGTCAACCGGATGCCGGTCCACCGGGCGGTCCTGATCGAACTGGGCCAGCATCAGCAGGTCCTCCACCAGCCGGCCCATCCGGGTGGCTTCGGCGTGGATGAGCGTCATCAGCCTCAGCAGCTCCGCCGCGCTGGCGCCTGTTCCCTGCTGCAGAGAGAACTCGGCCAGGCCCCGTACGGACGTCAGCGGGGTGCGCAGTTCGTGGCTGGCATCGGCCACGAACTGCCGCATCCGGTCCTCGGAGTCCAGGGCGCGTGCCTCACCGTCTTCCCGGGCCCGATAGGCGGCCTCGATCCGGGCCAGCATCGTGTTGAGGGACTCGGCCAGCCGGCCCACCTCAGTGTTGCGCGGCGGGTGGTCGATGCGCCGGGACAGGTCCCCGGCGGCGATCGCCGCCGCCGTGTCCCCGATGCTGGCCAGCGGGGACAGGCTGATCCGCACCAGGGGAAGGCCGATGCCGGCCAGGAGCACGATGGCGAGGGCCCCGGCGACCGTGTCGGCTACCTCCAGGCGGGTGACGGTGCTGTTCAGGTTGTCCAGGCTGTAAGCGGTGACGGCGTGCCGCCCGCCGGGCAGGGTCCGGACCAGGACGCGCCAGGAGTGCCCGGGGTCACCTGCGGCGGGCGCGGTGAACGGTTGTCCGGGATCCCGCAGACGTGCGGCGCTGATCTGGGGCAGAGCGGCATGATGCGGCGGCGCTTCGATCACCGAGACATGGCCGCGGGAACTGATGATCTCGATCAGGAACTGGAAGGGCTGACGGGGCTGCCCGGCCGGGGGTGGCCGGGGCAGCCGCCGCGCTCCGGGCAGGCTGCGGCTGCCCACCGCAGCGAAGTCGCGGAGTTGCTGATCAGCCCGGCCGAGCAGGTACCCGTGCAGCAGGGTCGTCCCGAGCGAGCCCATCACCACCGAGGTGATCATGACCAGGAAAGCGGCGACAGCCATCACCCGGACGCGCAGCGACGCCTTAGCCAGCGCCGTCCGCAACCACCGGGCCGGCCGGGATCTCACGGCGGCGGCACCCGCAGCATGTAGCCGACACCGCGGATCGTGTGGATCAGCCGCGGCTCACCCTGATCAGCCTTGCGCCGCAGATAACTGATGCAGGGCTCGACCACGCCGCCGTCACCGCAGAAGCCGTAGTCCCAGACATGGTCGAGGATCTGCGCCTTGCTGAGCACCTGGCCGGCGTTGACCATCAGATACCGCAGCAGCTTGAACTCGGTCGGCGTCAGGGCCACGGGAGAGCCGTGGCGTCGCACCTCGTGAGTGT
Source organism: uncultured Actinomycetes bacterium (assembly GCA_963829725.1). GTDB lineage: Bacteria > Actinomycetota > Actinomycetes > Streptosporangiales > Streptosporangiaceae > RYN-230. The sequence continues at coordinate 526,649 of CAWHJW010000019.1, forward strand.
CCTCATCCAGTTCCAGGTCCGCCACGACCAGGCGGGAACTCTCCGCCCCGGGGCCGCCGGAACGCCGCAGCACCGCCCGGATCCGGGCCAGGACCTCGTCCAGGCTGAACGGCTTGGTGATGTAGTCATCCCCGCCCAGGGTCAGCCCGGCGACCCGCTCATGGACCTGGGTGCGCGCGGTCAGGAAAATGACCGGCACCCGCGGCCCCCCGGACCGGATCGCGCGGACCACCTCAAAGCCATCGCCATCCGGGAGCATCACATCCAGCAGGATCAGATCCGGCCGTGATGCCGCCGCGGCCCGCAGCGCGTCCCGGCCGCTGGCCGCCGTCAGCACGTCAAAGCCCGCGAACCGCAGGGAGCCGGACAGCAGTTCCAGGATCGTCGGGTCATCCTCGACCACCAGCAGCCGGGCTTCGATATGGCGCGCCGGGACCTCCACTCCGCCCGCTGGGGAACCCATGGCCCAACGATCGCCGCGCAACCTTGCGATTCCATGACCGGCCGCTGAAAACATCCTGCCACCGGACTCTGTGAGCTGGCCCGAAGTAGGTGTTCAGCCGCTGCGCCGGACTGACCTGTACCGTTAATTGCAAGCACGCGGGCAGGACCAAGACGCACCGCTCAGCTGGTCCGGGCTGCTGGCCGGACGCCGCGGCACTCAGCGGCCGGCATGTCCTGCATCGCTTGGCGGTCGCGCCGGTGACGAGGGCGACATTGCCGGTGACGCGGCCGGCGTCGGTGCGAGCGTCGTGCTGGACCAGGAGGAGGTGATGGACGGCGAACTGGCCCGCCGGCGGGGGCTTAGCCTGGTGCGGCGGCTGCCCAGCGGCGACCCCATCCGCACGGTCGGCAGCGCCCGGCGCCTGTCGAAGACGCCGCATCGTGCGGATCCGCTGCCCGGCCCTCCGGCTCGGACGCCGCCGCCGTCCTGGCCCGCGCAGGACTCGCCGACCGGCTTGATGAGCTGGTGGCCTCGGGCGCCGTGCTCCCCGGGCTGCGGCCGGACGTGGAATTCATAGGGCGATTCCGGCCGACTGCGGCGCCAGCGTCGTGTGCCCGCCTGAGGTCCGTCACCGTACCCAGCCCGGGGAGCAGCAGGACCGCGATCTTCGCCTGCGTGGCCTCCTGTGCCGCCGCGTGGACCAGCTCGATGTCATCCACCGCCGAGAAACCGTAGTTGAACGAGGAACCGCCCAGCCCGTCCTCGTGGCTGATCTCGATGACCTCCACCCCGGCCGCATCCAGGAGCGGACCACGTTGCGGACCTGCTCCTGGGTGCATCGGTGGCGCATCGCGTGCGACCCATCCCGCAACGTCGAGTCGGTGATACGCAGATCCCGGATGGT
>CAWHJW010000020.1:0-210735 GCA_963829725.1 uncultured Actinomycetes bacterium
GCAGCGGCAAGCTTATGGCTGACACGCTGGCCCCGGGCGATCTCTCGGCCCTGACGTGTCGTGTCTTGGCTACTCGGTCCGCAAGAGCAGCGCGGTGGGCGTGCGAGCGGCGACATGTGCGGGCAGTATCGCTGCGAGGTTGGCGAATACTATCGCGCCGAGCGCAACCGCAACTATGTACAGCGCGGGCACATTGGGATCAGGGACGGCCGACATTCCCCGGGCGAACAGTATCCACAGCCATCGCCCGAAGGCGATGCCGAGAGGGACGCCGAAGATGACTCCGACGATGGCAGGCACAGACGAGTGCCAGGCCACTGTGGCGGCCAGTTGCCGACGGGTGAAGCCCAGGGTCTTGAGCAGCGCGAACTCGTGCCGTCGGCGCCGGACCGATGCGATCAGGGTGAGCCCGAGGGCGCCGATCGCTCCGGCGGCGAGGATGGCGGCGAGCACTGATGGGGTGGAGCCGACGGTGCGGTAGCTGGCGATCTCGGCCGGGCGGAGGGTGGAGACCGCGCCTCCGACTGGGCCGTCCGACGACCGGTTGAGAGCCGCAGTGACCTGGTCGAGTGAGCGGCGCGCCGCGGCCGGGGTTACGCCGGGCCGGATCGTGATGAACGCAGCCATCGGGCCCGGCACGGGGCTTCCTTGCGGGTTGAGGGCCTGGGCGGGGAAGCGGGCCGGGGCGACGATCGCGCCGGTCCCCATGTGGAGGGAAGGGCTGCCCGAGCTTCCGATGGTGGGCAAGGTCGCTGTACCGACAATGCGCAGGCGGGCCGGCCGCCGCTGCCCCGTGTCGGCGATAACTGTGTCGCCGAGGTGTTTGTGAAGTTGAGCCAGGGTGGCGGGTCCGAGCACTATCTGTGACGCCGCCTGGAGGCCGTGCCCGGATAGCAGCGGCGGGCTTACCGGGGCGTTCGGGCTGCTGGCCAGGGCGGGCACGTCCTGCCCGTCCAGTTTCATGTCCTCGAAGTACACGCCGGCCCAGTGGGCGATCACCGGGTTGTGATTGAGCAGGGCGGCGGTTTCGGACGCTGGCAGGTTCTCGGCGGCCGAGAAGCCTGCTAGCAGCGCGTAGTCCCAGTTCCATCCATAGAGCGCGGGACGGGATACCAGGAAGCTGAGGCTGGATCCGAACGTGATCGAGGTGACCACCACCACGACGGCGATCACCGCGCCGAGCAGGGCGGACCGCACCGGGGCGGCGTGGCGCCCCGAGGCTGAGCCGAGGGCCGAGCGGATGCCGGTCACCGCAGTGGGCGGCAGGCCACAGGCCGCGGCCGCCTGGGCCAGCCTGGAGCTGCGCTCGAGGTCACCGGCCCGGCGGGCGCGGTGCGGCGATACCCGATAGGCCACGGCCGCTGCCGATCCGGTAAGGACAACTGTCAGGAGGACGAATCCAAGGCCCAAGACCGTCCAGTCGAACGACACACCCCGATCCGGGTACACAGACCGGACCGGCCCGATCGGAGCCAGGGGCGACAACCCGACGGCCACCGCCACCGCCAGCAGCGACCCAGTCACGACCGCCCCGACGACACCGATGAGCCCGTCACACACGGTCATGGCCGGCCCGGCCCCCAACGCCCGCAAGACCGCGCCGTCCTCAGCGTTGCGGCGGACCAGGCGACTGACTATCTGACCGCTGATCACCAGCGCGGACAGGACCGCGATGAGCCCGAAGACCTCAAAGGCAATGGCCTCGGGCCGGATCGTCCGTTCCGCCTGGGCCACAAGCGGGGCGCTCGTTCGCGACCCGGCGGCTTGCCCGAGATCCGGCGTGATCTTCCTGATCGCCGAGACCACCGCCGCCTCGTGCCGCGTCCCTCCATCCAGCTGCAATGAGACATACGAGTAGTAGGCGCAGCACGACTCCAGCCGCCGGGTGAGCGCCGGGGTGAGCACAGCCAGCTGATCACCGAGAGCAGTGTCATCATCCTGGACGATCTGCGCGCTGTCCTTCACGATGCCAACTAGCTTCAACGTGATCACTAGGTGAGGCTTGTCCGCTGGAGAGCCGGCGGACGAGGAGGAGTTCACCTGGGCAGTGGTGAAGAAAGCCAGGCGCAAGGCCGACCCGATCTGCAATCCCTCCTCAGCGGCAGCACCCGGGGTCATGAGCACCTCGTAGCTGCGCGAGGGATCGGCCATCCGGCCGCGAACCAGGCTGACGCGGTCCTGCGTGAAATACTCGCCGTCAGGGCTGCCCTCGAACGAGGGCGGCGCCTCACCAGGGACTCTCCTCCCGTTGACCGGCCCCAGGCGCTGCAGCGTACCGTCGAAGCCGATGACGTCCACGGCGCGTTTGACATACCGCACCCTGGCGATGGCGCGGTCTACTCTCGGTGAGTAGCCCGTGCCCGTAATCGGGTCGAACTCAGTGAAGGCCTGCACGTCCCCCGGGTTGGTACTCGCCAGATAAACGGGAAACGAGGACTGCGTCCGGCGGCCCCCCGCCACGGCCGCCATCGCCACCCCGCCCACCAAACCAAGGACAAGGACCAGCACCAGGTACCCACCCCGCCGGTCGCGGAAGCAGGCCCGGAACCGGTACCCCGCCTCACGCACAACGCTCGCGGTCAACATCACCCACCACCGAGCACCCACCCCCCACGCGCTCAGCCCGCCCCGTCCCGGCTCATACGGCCGTTACCCATACAGTCTGGCTCAGCCACGCGACAGACCCAAGGCAGGTAGCCCGCCGGACCCCCTCGTGCTAACACCCCCAGAGCGGTGCCCAGACGTGCGTGTCAGCCATGCACTGCGGGAGGAGCGCAGAGTCGGCAGGGAGGATGTGGCGGTCTCCCGAGAGAGCAGAGCCTGCCGACGCTAACATCCAGTCACGGCCTGCGCCTGATCCGATGGCCGACGCCCTTCTCTTACACCACAATGTAACCACTGCCTGACCTGCAGCGATGTGGCTCTAACGCATGTCCTTCTCCGCGGGTGTCCGCGGGAAAAACCTGGTCAGGACTCAGGAGAGCGGCGAGGTGCATCACACCGACCTTGCCCTTGCTCCCTGGCGCTGCCCGTGTTCCGGTCGCCGAGCTGCGAGCCAACATCCTCGCCACACAGCCAGCGGCCCCACAGGGTCACCTATCCGTGAACTGAGTCACTCTCGCCCCGGCCTACAACCGCTGAATAGAAAAGGGACGGATGGGACGGGACAGACCCGCTGTCCGCCAGGTGACTCCGCTGGAGACTGTTGACGGCGGCGACGAGACGTTCCCTCGAATAGACAGTCCCGCACAGCTCGACCGTTGCGTCAAGGTTCGCTTCGTCGCTAATGAGGTCTCGGCATGTGGCCAGAACGAACTCGGCACCAGCGAACAACGCTGCGGGCGCGACTGACGTCCACTCGTGCGTGCCTCGGCCGACGCCGATCGTCTGGCAGGCTGCCAGGAGGACTCGCGCGGGAAGCGCCGGTTTCTCAGCGTCCGATGCCCGGTCAATTACATCGCGTGCCGTCAACTTGTCCTCTCCATCTAGGGCTAGACCGAAATCCGCAATCGGATCCGGCCCGCGGCTGATGCCATGGCCGCTGTAGACCATCGTCCCCCCAGATCCGCGGTGTCGAAGCTGATCGAGTGCATCCCTCAGGTTGGCGCGGGTCGCGCACGGCAAGAGGGGTGTCGAGTGCGCAGCTTGGCGGGACTGAAGGATGATGGCGTCGCTATCCATCAATTGGGCAACTCGGCTCGGCAGCTGGGCCTGCGCCGACAGGTTGCCTAGCGGGTCAGCAACGACAAGTAGGGAGATCGGCCATGGGCCATGGCTCTTCGGTCGCTGTAGGCATGCGTGCAAGAGAGGCACGGGCGGGGCGATCCGAATGTCCGCGTGCCGCACCAGATGGCGGCCGGCTTCTTCGCCGACCGGTAGGGTTGCCCAGCCAACACTCCCTAGTCCGGCGCTGGGAGAGATGACGAGTGGCAGAGGAGGATCATCACGGCGGCGTCGGCGCGCAAGTTCGTCGACGATCGGCGATGGCACGACGTCGGTCGACGCGTCGCCCCTCCCGCTATAGCAGGCATCGGGAGTTAGAACGGCCCAGTAGAGAGCTCCTCCTGTCCGGAGCAGGCTCCACCACCACCCGTCGAGGCCGGCAGTCGATTGGCGAACGTGATCAACGTCGATTGTCTGCTCTGCGAGCTGGTGCAACGCCGACGAACCCCGTACCGCCAGGTCCGGCGGTGAACCGACGGTGGCGATGCCGATGGCAGCGAGCGCCCGGTTCGTCGTGGAATCGCCGGTGTCACCTGCGAGCCGCGCCTGTTGAGACGGCACAGCCGAATACCCCTGAGCGCGGCATGTCTCGATAACTTCGCAGATTGTTGCCGCCGCACCAAGTTCGACTGCCGCGTCGAGCGCAACCTGGAGGTCTTCGAGGTGAAGGCGATGCCAGCCGTCTCTTAGCAGGATCGTGTTCAGCCTGTGTCGGTCGGCGAACGTCTGCCGTAGGCGCTCAAGGGTACGCTCAAGGCGAACCTTCGCCGATCCATCATGAGTCCGTCCGCCACCTCGGGACGGACTCCATGGCGTGTAGTACACGTTGACGGTGGCGATCTGGTACCTGACTCGCTCGAGCCGGGAAAGCTCAGCGAGGCGCGCCGAGTTGACTGAGCTACTGTCTTCGAAGAGGCGACTTGCGAGCTGGCCTGAATGGTTCATGTCATTCTCCATGGACCAGCGGATCTTTTCGCGAAGAAGCCATTCCCAGGTCAGCCGCACTCGGCGGTCGGTAATTCCATCGAGTAACTCAAGTGCTTGCGCTACGAGCCAATGAGCGCGATGGAAGGCTAGAGTGCCGACGTCGAAGTCCTGCCTACTTACCCGTGAAAGTCTGAGCAGCACCTCGGCCTCATCGTTCAAGGTCGCGACCCGTGCCTCCGGTACCAGGCCATCGCATGCGTATCGGCAAGACGAAAACTGCTCAAGAGCGCGCTCAAGCAAATCCTTCACCCTGTCAACATCCTGGGTGCCATAGAGGTGGGCCTCCTCGACCAGCGCGGAAACGAGATTATTGTTCGCCGAGACTATGACCGAGTGGAGCTCGCGTTGATCCAGTTGCAAGGACTCCGCATCGAGGTGAGCGAGCCTGTCCCGTGCTAGGTCATGATGCATGCGGGCACTCTCCAGCTGCAAGATGCGGTCGTTGAGTCCTTGAGGGCCTTCAGCAACTGCACTTGCACGGATAGCCACGCCAATCCTGTTCAGTGCCTGTGCTTGGCGCAGGGAACGGATCGGATCCTCGAGGCTAGACGCTGTCCTCATCGCCTCTTCGGCCAGCGAGGAGACTCGTTCCCAATCAAAGAGGCCTCCTGCCTGCAGCACGTCACAGAGGAGTAGGAGAAACTCGATGCGTCGCTCAGCCGCCAAGTCCGACTGAGAGAGTCCCCTCTCACATTCCTCCCTAGCCCCATCGAATCGACGCTCACGAAAGCACATACATGCTCGGTCATAGCACTTCTCAGCGTCCATGGAAGTCATGCTGCCTCCTTGGGCATCCCTCTCAGGACATCGACGTCCATACGGCCGCTGATGAGCGCCAGTACCACAGCTCTATGGGAGCCGTCATCCAGCGCCCATGGCATGAGCCGGCGCTTTGCTCCGAAAAGCACGCCGTACTCGACAGCGATCAGAGGCAGAGCCCGGCACACCCGCTCAATGCCGGGAGGGTCGCGTCTGGCTGCCTCAACGAGTGCACGCAAGCGAGAAGCACCCTGAGGTATTCCGTTCTCCAGAATGTGCTGCGCGGTAGCAGTCGCCGACCCGCGTGTAGCGGCGGACGGTAGTCCACCCATGCCCGGCCAGACTGCGAGATCGTCCAACCCCACTGTCGCGCGGTCCCAGACGCTCTCGATGAAGCGACGTCGTCGCGCCTCGTCTGTTACTGCTAGACAGACGCGCTCATTGGACCAGGAAACCACCTCCGCCAGGAGGTGATCGATTCGGCCGAGGATGACGGACGCTGCTTCGGGTTGCCTGGGCTTGGCCATGTTACCAACGACAAAGATCTCGCAAGCCCGTCGATAGGTCACAGCGTTCAAGGCTTTACAGATGTCGATCCGCCGGGCCCACCTGGAAGAACGGCGAGAAACGTGGCGGCAAATTCAGCGGCCTTTGGCCCCATCTCAGTTAATGTGCGCTCGTCCAAATCGAAGGTGAACTTGCTCCCACGGCGCTCACCAGAGATATGAACCGGCCCTGGGCTGTCCCTGCACCAGCGATGCAACGCATCACGAAAGGTCTCGGGCGAGAAGAACCTGGTTGTAACGATCGTGACGCTAGGACCCAGCGCGCTCACGACAGCCAGCACGATGTCAGTCCCCATAGGTGTTGGTACCTGTTCGACCGCGTCGCCCAACTTCTCGACGAGGTCTCGCGATAGCGTCATCTTCAAGATCACTACGAGGCCACCTCCCCCTGAATGATGACATGTCTCCGCAGAAAAGGGGCGCACAGGTGGCTTTTTGCCCAGGAGCTCGCTTCGGCATCGTCCGTTCTATCCCACTTTGGTATCGTCCGTGATCGGGCAGAGCAGCTCGGGAGCAGGAACACGCCACCAGAGTCAACCACCGCCGAGCTGCCCAGTGCTGCCCGCCCGACCGTGACCTTTGCGGTGAATAAGTGGGGGAGGATGGCTGTGTTTATGGGCGGCAACACGGTGATCGGCCTGGACACTGCTGGTCAGGCGCTATCTGCCCCGGATTCGTGATGCGCGCTTGGGGAGGACGCCGACCCCGCCGCCGGCGCGTGGCCGACGGAGAGTGAGGTCAATCGGGTGGCCGAAGACACCAGCGCCGCCGACTGTGCGATGAATTCCGCCAGCCCCGGGGCCCACGGATGTGTGGGTACAAGCAAGTTTTGTGCCGAAAGGGCCGCCAGCCTGGCGACCACAAGAGGGCTCAGCTTCCCTGACGGGTCGAAGGGGCTGAGTCCGGTGAATCTTGCAGGCCCGCCGCAGTGCGTCGTCGAGCTGCGGGATAAGCACCCGCGCGTGTGACCGTTCCGCCGGGGTCAGCTTCGCAAGCAGTGACCGGATGGACGCGGCGCTGGCAGTATCGCGCGTCATCGGTAACCCTCCGGCTCCGTGCATGACCGTCCCGGTAGCTAGACGCCTCAGGGCCGTAGCAGGTGTACCTCCGGTGAACAGGTCAAGGTGCACGGCGCTGCCACGACCTGACATGCCAGCACTTTCGCCAGGTCAGGCGGCGGGCGAGTCGGCCTGTAGGCCGGGTTCTGTGTACCCGCGCGAACGCGGGCCGGCGGCCATCCATCTAGGGCTGCCGTTGCCGACAACCTCATGCGGTCTACCCGCGAGCATCGGGCGGGCCACCCTCAAACGCTCGCGCAGTCTCCCCCGCGACCCGAAGACCGCGGCGGATCCCTTCTGACCTTGCTCCGGGTGGGGTTTACCAAGCCGCCGCAGTCACCTGCGGCGCTGGTGGTCTCTTACACCACCGTTTCACCCTTACCCGGCACCGGGACTGCGCCCCGGAACCGGGCGGTCTGTTTTCTGTGGCACTGTCCCGCGGGTCACCCCGGGTCGGCGTTACCGACCACCCTGCCCTGCGGAGCCCGGACCTTCCTCACCGGGGCCGCGCGAACGCGGTCCCGGCGCGGCCGCCCGGCCGGCTCGCCCGCCGTGATCCACAGCATAGGCGCCCAGCGCCCGAATTCCTGGCGTCACGCAGGATGAAGATGCGCGGTGTCGTTCAGCGTCCGGACCACCGCCGGCCCGTCCGCGTACCAGTCGACCTCGCACAGGCAGGCCACGCTGAGGAACATCCGGCGCATCGACTCCGGCGGGGCGAGCAGCGCGTGCCGCAGCACCGTCTTCATCGGGGTGACATGGCTGACCACCACGACCGTCCCGGCCGGGCCGCCCGCGAGGACCCGGTCCAGCGCAGCCAGTACCCGCTGGCCGGTCTCGTCGAAGGACTCCCCGCCCGGCGGCGGCACGCTGGTGTCCTTCAGCCATGCGGCCACGTCATCGGGCCAGCGCTCCATGGCCTCGGCGAAGCTGAGGCCCTCCCACTCCCCGAAGTCGGTCTCCATCCAGCCGTCGTCCACCTCGACCGGCACCCCGGTGGCCGCCGCGACCTCGGCCGCGGTCCGCCGGGCCCGCTGCAGCGGGGAGCTGACGATCCGGCCGAGGTGGCCACGGGAGGCGAGCCGCTGGGCGGCGGCCCGGGCCTGCGCCAGCCCGGCCTCGGTCAGCGGGATGTCACCACGGCCCGCGAACCGGCGTTCCGCCGACAGCGGCGTCTCACCGTGCCGTAGCAGCACGGTGGTCAGCGGCTCGGGCTGCGCGCCGGTCCAGCTCGGGCCGGGCCGGGCCGCGGCTGCGGGCCGGCTCCGGGCCGCGGCCGAGACCTCTGCACCCGAACGAGAACCGCCTCCCCGCTGCCCCGCCTCCGCGCCATCGTCTGCCGCCTCATCCATGGCCCGGTTGGCCAGCCGGTCGGCGTGGGCGTTCTGGGCCCTCGGCACCCACTGATAGGACACCCGCCCGACGTGGCGGCCCGCGGCCTCGGCCTGGGCGGCGAGCGCCCGGAGCGCCGGATGCTTGATCTGCCAGCGGCCGGACATCTGCTCGACCACCAGCTTGGAGTCCATCCGCACCTCGACATCGGCGCCGGGGGCCAACTCCGCGGCCGCCGTCAGCCCGGCCACCAGGCCGGAGTACTCGGCCACATTGTTGGTGGTGACGCCGAGGCTCTGGTACAGCTCGGCCAGCACCTCGCCGGAGGCGGCGTCGCGGACCACCGCGCCGTAGCCGGCCGGGCCGGGGTTGCCCCGGGAACCGCCGTCCGCCTCGACGATCAGCGGCCCTGGCATGCCCGGTCCAGGCGTGCGGGGCGGCTGGCCGGGATCACAGCCCGGACTCGGGGGTGCGGACCAGGATCCGGCGGCACTCCTCGCAGCGCAGCACCTCATCGGGGGCGGCGGCGCGGATCCGGTTCAGGTCGACGGTGTTGAGCGACAGATGGCAGCCCTGGCACCGGCCGCCGCGCAGCGCGGCCGCCCCGATCCCGCCGTGCTGGGCACGCAGCTTCTCATACAGGGCCAGCAGGTCGGCGGGCTCCACCGCGGTGACCCCGGCCCGGCGGTCCTGGGCCTTACCGGCTTCCTCGGCGATCTCGGCCAGCGCAGTGTCCCGGCGGCCTGCCACCGCCTCCAGCTGTCCGGCCAGCTTGGTCCGCTCCGCGGTGAGAGCCTCGTGGCGGGACTGCGCCGCCTCCTGGCGCTCCATCACGTCCAGCACGATCTCTTCCAGGTCGGACTGGCGGCGGGCCAGGGACACGATCTCCGATTGCAGCGTCTCCAGGTCCCGGGCCGAGGAGACCTGGCCGCCGTCCAGCCGGGCCCGGTCCCGCTCGATCCGGGTGCGGACCTGGTCAACGTCCGCCTCGGCCTTGGCCTGCTCCCGGGCGAGGTCTTTCTCCCCCGCGTCCACGGCCACGATCTCGTCGTGCAGTGCGCGGTCCCTGACCGTGAGCTGGTCGGCCTCGGCGATCTCAGGGAGGGTTCGCCGGCGGTGCTCCAGACGGCTCAGCTCCGCATCGACGTCCGCCAACTCGAGCAGCCGCTGCTGCGCCTCGGGAGATGCTTTCACGGGTCCCCACGTTAGCCCCCCGCCGGGGCGAGCGGAACAGCGCAGCGGTGCGGCCGGCGGCTGCGGCCCGGCCCAGAGCTCCCCGGGCGCGTCCCGGCCGCTGGTCCGGCCCGGCGGTCAGGAGGGCAGGGCCAGGTGCACGATCATCGGGCTGGTGGGCTTGCTCGCCCCGGCGGCCGGCTCGACGGTGACGGCCACGGTGTCCCCCGGGCGCAGCCCGGACACGATGACCGGGGTGGTCACGCCGGCGTGCGGCGGGGGCAGCATCCCGGCGGCCCGGGACCGGCCGCCGCCCATCAGCCACAGCTCATAGCGCTTCGCGGACGGCAGGGCGGGCAGCCGGGCGGCGGTGAACACGAGCACCCGCTCACGGTGGGACATCACCACCGTGGCCGCAGCGCCGGTGGGAGCGCGGGCCGTCATCATCACCGCGTCCGGTGCGCCCAGCACCGCCGCGACCGCGCGGGCCCGCGACTGCTCCTGGCTGAGCTGCCGCTGGGCGTGGTACGCCAGCCCGCCGAAGGCCAGTGCGACGGCGAGGGCACCTCCGGCGGCGGCCAGCCCCCAGCGCCGGCCGGGACGGGCGGCGCGCGGGGCGGGCCCGATGACCGGGGAGCCCTGCCGGGTCCGCGCGGCAGCGGCCAGCACGCGATCGCGCAGCGCGTCAGGCGGCGGGCTGGCCGAGGCGGCGGCCAGCATCGCGGTGGCCTCGCGCAGCCCCTGGGTCTCCTGGCGGCACGACGGGCAGGCAGTGAGATGGCGCTCGAACCGGGTCCGGTCGGCAGGGCTCAGGGCATCGAGCGCGTAGGCGCCGGCCAGCGTGTGCGGGTCGGTGCGGCGCGGCGGGAGCCGGCGCATCGGCTACCCCACCCCCAGGCAGTCGCGGAGCCGGATCAGCCCGTCCCGCATCCGCGTCTTGACCGTGCCGACCGGCAGGTTCAGCAGGCTGGCCACCTCGCGGTAGGTACGGCCCTGGTAGTAAGCGAGCGTGATGGACTCGCGCTGCAGCCCGGTCAGCGAGCCCAGGCAGCGGCGCACCCGCTCCGCGTCCAGCCGCGCGGCGACGTTGTCCGCCACCATGTCATAGTCGATGTCCGGCCGGGCGGCACGCTGCTCGCGCTGCATGGCCGCCTGCTCGGAACGCACCCGGTCCACCGCCCGCCGGTGGGCCAGCGTCATCACCCACGCCATCGCCGTGCCCCGCCGGGTGTCGTAGCGCGACGCGTGCCGCCAGACGTCGAGCAGGACCTCCTGGGTGACCTCCTCGGCCTGGAAGGGGTCGCGCAGCACGCTGCGGGCAACGCCGAACACATGCCCGGCCACCTGGTTGTAGACCGCGCCGAACGCCGCCTCGTCGCCCCGCGACACCTGCCCGAGCAGCATGGCCAGCCCGCCGCTGCCCGGCGGCGCGGCGGCGCCATCACCCTGGCCGTCCGGCTGGCTCTCGCTCATCCCCATGTCCTTTATTCGTCCCAGGATTACGCTTGGCTTGCCGTTAGTCGTGATCCGGGGCAATCCAGATCGCCGTCGGCTACGAATGACCCTTGTGAGAGACGGTTCACATCGTGGCACGGCTGCCCTAGGGGTGCTGGCCGGCCTGCTGACCGCATGCGTGGCGCTCGGCGTGGCTCAGCTCATCGCCGGGATCGGCCGCCCGCAGGGATCGCCGCTGGCCGCCGTCGGCAGCCTGGCCATCGACCACACGCCCCCGGCGGTGAAGAACTTCGCCATCGCCACCTTCGGCTCGCACGACAAGACCGCGCTGGTCACCGGCATCCTGGTGGTGCTGGCCGTCCTGTCCGCCGGCATCGGGGTGGCGGCCACGCGGCGGCTGGGCTACGGCCTGCTGGGCCTGGCCGGCTTCGCGGTGATCGGTTTGCTCGCCGCGCTGACCCGGCCGAACGCCGCCGCGGTGGACATGCTGCCCACCCTGATCGGCGCGGCGGCTGGCGCCTTCACGCTCGCCCAGCTGGTCCGGGCGGCCGGGCCGAGAACCGCCGCGCCCGCCTCCGGAGGGCCCGGCGATGACCGGGCCGCCGCCACCCGGGGCGGCCCAGGCGTGGCTGACTGGGTGCCGCGCAGCCCCGGCGCTGATGCCCCCGGCCCGGGCCAGCCAGCCACCCCGGGCCAGCCGCCCGCGGCACCGCCCCGGCCGGCGGTACCGGTGCGCAGCGGCCCGCCAGGGCCGGGCGCCCCGGTGCCAGACGGCCAGCCGCCGGGCCGCCGCGCCTTCCTGGCCGCCGGAGCTGCCGCCCTGGCCGTTGGCGGCATCTCGGCGGCGGCCGGGCGGTCGCTGGCCGAGCGGTCCAACGTGTCCGCGGCCATGGCCGGCGTCCGCTTCCCCCGGGCCGCTCATCCGGTGCCGCCGCTGCCGCCCGGCACCAGCCTGGATATCAAGGGCCTCTCCCCGTTCATCACGCCGAACGGGAACTTCTACCGGGTGGACACCGCGCTGATCCTGCCCCAGGTGGCCCCGCAGAGCTGGCAGCTGCGCATCCACGGCATGGTGGAGCGCGAGATCACCCTCGACTTCGCCGAGCTGCTGCGCCGCCCGCTGATCGAGGACTACATCACCCTGTGCTGCGTGTCGAACCCGGTGGCCGGGCCGTACATCGGGAACGCCAAGTGGCTGGGCGCCAGCCTGGCCAGCCTGCTGCGGACGGCCCGGGTGCGCGCGGGGGCGGACCAGTTGCTGTGCACCTCCACCGATGGCTTCACCTCCGGCACGCCGATCGCCACCGTGCTGGATGGCCGGGATGCGCTGCTCGCGGTGGGCATGAACGGCGCGCCGCTCCCGGTCGCGCACGGCTTCCCGGTCCGGATGGTGGTGCCCGGGCTGTACGGCTACGTGTCCGCCACCAAGTGGGTCACCGACATCAAGGTGACCACGTACCGGGCCGAGGTCGCCTACTGGGCGCAGCGGGGCTGGTCACAGCAGGCGCCGATCAAGACCGAGTGCCGGATCGACGTGCCCGGCAGCTCCGTGGCGGCCGGCCGCACACCGGTGGCCGGGGTGGCCTGGGCCCAGCACAAGGGCATCGACGCGGTGCACGTCCGGGTGGACCGCGGGCCCTGGCAGCAGGCCCGGCTGGCCACGGTTCCCGGCATCGACACCTGGCGGCAGTGGGTGTGGGACTGGGATGCGGCCCCCGGCACGCACACCATCGAGGCCCGCGCCACCGACGCCACTGGCTACACGCAGACCGCGGCGCAGGCGCCCCCCGAGCCCAACGGCGCCTCCGGCTACCCCAGCCTCACCATCTCGGTGCAGTAACAAGGGGGGGCGCCCCCCGGAGACCCCCGCGATTCGCTGGCTCGGCGGGGGACACGCCTCCGGCACGCCCCGCCTCGCCAGCTCACAACAACTGGTCGCGGATCTGGCCGGACAGGTAGGCGCTGAGCCAGCGGCCGAGTTCGTCGAACACCTGCTTGCGCGCGGCGCTGCCCGGCTCCCCGGGGAGCACCTCGCCGGGCTCGGAGTCGTTCATCTTCAGCCACGTGACGTGCAGGCCGAGCCGGATGGTCGCCTTGCCTCCCGCGATGACCGGCAGGGTGAGCAGGCCGCCCGTCCCTCCGGGGGCATCCCAGCCCGAGGCCGGGCACAGCACCAGCACCGGGCAGCCGATGTCCAGCCCCCGGCGGACCCGCCGCCGGATCACGGCGAGCAGCGCCGGCGGCCGGCTGGCCGGGCGGCCGGGCCGGCGGCCGGGCCGCCCGGCAGGACGCGGCCCAGCCAGGACGCGCTGCGCAGCGACGGGCCGGCCAGGACCAGGGCGTCAGCCGGCTGGCTGCCCCGCCGGGCGTGGCACCACAGCGCGGCGATGAGCGCCCCGGTGCCGTGCGCGCACAGCACCACGGTCTCGTTGCCGTCCGCGTCCCGCACGTGCGCGGCCGCGGAGTCCAGGCAGGCCAGGTACTCGGCGAGCTCGTCGGCCCGGCTGGCCTGCGCCGGGCGCCCGGGGTCGCCGAGCCGCCGCAGGTCCGCCGCGTAGAAGTGGAACCCGCGTTCGGTATACCAGCCCGCCAGGTCAGGCGGGACGAAAGGGTCGTCCATGCAGTGCAGGTAGATGACCGCGCGCTTGGTGCGGCGGGCGCTGCGCCGCCGCAGCACGGCCCCGTCCATGCCGGCGATGCCCGGTGCTTCCGCGGCCAGCGGCAGGGTGACCGCCTCGTACCCTTCCGCCGCCCCGTCAATATCCGTGATGATCCCCATGGACTTCCCCCGTCCCCAGCAACCCGACCCTGCCCCGCCGCCATGGTCGAACACGGAGCGTTATCTCTCAGTCTGTCACCGTGACCTCGCCTGCATCGCTGAAACACGCCAGGGGAACCGGATCCTCGGCCGCACGTTTGCCGTCCGGGGGGAGAAATCCGGCCGGCCAGGCCCGGCGGCCCGCGGCCTCAGGACAGCTCGTAGCCTCAGGTCATGCCCCACGATGAGCACGACCTGATCGAGATCGAGCGGAAGTTCGACGTGGACGACGGCTTGGTGCTGCCCGACCTGTCCGGCCCAGGCGGGATCACGCTGGCGCCCGCCGAGGTCTGGCGGCTGTCCGCCACCTACTTCGACACCGAGGACCTCCGGCTGGCGGCCGCGCACATCACGCTGCGCCGCCGCACCGGCGGCACCGACGCCGGTTGGCACATCAAGCTGCCAGTGGACGCAGACACCCGGCGGGAACGGCACTTCCCGCTGGAACCGCCCGCCCGGTCCGGCGGGTCACCCGGAACCGGCCAGGCGCAGGCCGCCGGCCGGGTGACCAGCGTGCCCGCTCCCGTGGCGGCCGAGGTCGCGGAGTGGACCGGCGGTGCCCTGCTCCGCCCGGTCGCCCGGCTGGAGACCACGCGGACGGTGCGGCGGCTGGCCGGCCCGGACGGGCAGATCCTGGCCGAGGTTGCCGATGACCAGGTCACCGGCTCCCGGCCGGATCCGGCTGACCCGGCGCGCTGGCGGCAGGCCGACGCCTGGCGTGAGCTGGAAGTGGAACTGGTGGGCGGCGACCGCGAGCTGCTGGCCCGGGTAGCCGACCAGCTCGTCGCGGCCGGGGCCAGGCCGTCACGCTCCCCGTCCAAGCTGGCCCGCGTCCTGGGCGGCGCCCGCTAGCCGCTACTGCGGCGGTGCCGGGGACCCGGGTGGCGGCGCGATCAGCTCGCTGACCGGGCGGCGGGCGGTGGCCGCCGCCGTGTGCGCGCGGCCGAACTCCAGCAGCAGGTGCGGCGCCCCGGGCAGGCCGAGCCGGGACCGGACCAGCGCGCGGATGGCGGCCGACTCCATCGGCTGGCTGTTCAGCGACGCGAACACCCACCGGCTCGCGGCGTGCACCAGGATCCTGTTCAGCGCCTGCCCGGCACGCAGCCAGTCGGTCGGGGTGTCAGCGTCGGTCATCAGGATCGCCGCGGCCGACGGCAGCTCGCCGCCCGTCTCGAGCAGCCCACGGCCCCGGCCGAGATCGAAGTCGCGCTGCGCCAGGCGTCCTCCCGGCGCCCCGGTGCTCCCGGCCGGGGTGGGCGGGGTGGGCGGGAAGGCGCGGGCCGGGACCCCGTCCCGTGCGGTGCTCTGCTGTCCCCGGGTCCAGCGCCGGAGCTCGGCACGGACCAGGGGATCGCGGCTCTGCCAGCGGGCCGCCGCGTCAACCAGGCGGGACAGCCGGGCCCGGGCCGTCTCGCCCAGCAGCACCAGCGTGGCCCCCTCGGTCACCGCGTCGTGCTGCAGCGCGAGCAGCAGCCCGGCGGGCAGCGGTTCGCCGCTGAACGGGCCCCGGTGGGTGTGCCGGTGCGGCACGGCGGTCAGCAGGTCCCATTCGGCCGGGCTGACCGGCTCCTCGCGGCCCGGCCGGACCCGGGCCAGCAGGTCGGGCCGCCCCGGGACGGGCAGCAGTTCGACCAGCGGCAGGCGGCCGAGGTGACGGACCGCGAGCCGCAGCCCGAACAGGGCGGCACCGCAGCTGAGGATCAGCTCCCGGCCGCCCGGGTCCACCGCCCGCAGCTGCCGGCTGCGGTCAGCGTAGAGTTCTAGGCCATCGTCACGGCGGCGGAACCGCCAGGGCTGGGTGTTGTGCACCGAGGGGGCCCGGGCCGCCGTCCCGATCAGGTAGCTCATCTCGTCGGCACTGAGCTGCGCGGTACCGGCGGGCAGCCCACCCGCGCCGAGGGTGATGTCGGACATATACCCTCCCTGCCTTCTTGTCAGGGTGCGGGTGCGCTGGCCACGGCCGTAGTGCCGTGTGCCCCGTCTGAGCAGGACCAAAGGCCCCGTCCGCCGGGCGCCGGCGGCCGCCGGGGCCGGAGCGACCGCGCGGGGCGCGCACCGGAACTCAGAGCGGGGCGAGAGGCAGCCCCCAGGGTGAGCAGATCCCCGGGCCCGAGACTGTCCATGTCAGCCTTCCGCAGAAGGGGGTTTCTCATCATGAGCAGCGACGGGCGGATCGTGTCCGCTGTGGTGGCCCGTGAGCGTGCTCGCCGGCGGCTCCGCGGCGCGACGGCCGGCGCCGGTATGCTGGGTGTGGCCGTGGCCGGCGCGGTGGCCCTGCACCTGCCGGGGACCAGTCACGCTGCCGCGAGCAGCACGGCCGGCACCTCGTCCGGGTCCACGGGCTCGTCCTCGCAGTCCGGCAGCGGTTCGGCGGGCTCGGACGACTCCGGCTCGTCGAATTCCGGGAGCAGCTCCAGCTCGAGTTCGCTCGGCTCAGGCTCAGCCCCGGCTGCCAGTTCCGGCTCGGCCGGGGTCACGTCGGGAGGTTCATGATGTCTGCCGCTGGCGCCGCCAGCGAGCTGGGTGCCCCGGTGTCAGCGGACTGGACCGCCCTGGGCACCCAGGTATGGCTGCTGGTGACTGACCCGTCCCGGCTGGAGGAAGGGCACCGCCTGCTCACCGGGGACCTGGCCGCCGTCAACGCGGCGTGCAGCCGGTTCCGGGCCGACTCCGAGCTGATGTCCCTGCAGGCCCGCGACAACGTCGGCCCGGTCGTGCTCAGCCCGCTGCTCGCCGAGGCGGTGACCGTCGCGCTGCGCGCCGCCCGGCTCACCGACGGGGACGTGGACCCGACGGTCGCGGCCGCCATGTCCGCACTCGGGTACGACCGGGACTTCGCACTGGTGCCGCCGGCCGGCCCGGCGGTCACGCTGACCGTCCGGGCCGTTCCCGGCTGGCGCATGGTCCACCTGGACCCGGCGACCCGGCTGCTCACCCTGCCCCCCGGCGTGCGGCTGGACCTGGGTGCCACCGCCAAGGCGTGGGCGGCTGACCGCTCCGCCGCCCGGCTGGCCGGCGCGCTCGGCTGCGGCGTCCTGGTCGGCCTCGGCGGCGACATCGCGGTCGCCGGTGACCCGCCGCCCGGCGGCTGGCGGATCCGGGTGCAGGACGTGACCGGCCGGCCGGAGGACCCGCCGCCCGGCCCGTCGGCGGTCGTGGCCATCACGGAGGGCGGCCTGGCCACCTCGAGCACCACCGCACGGCGCTGGCGGCGCGGCGGCGATGTGCTGCACCACATTCTCGACCCCCGGACCGGGCTGCCCGCGCCGGTTTACTGGCGGACCGTTTCGGTCGCGGCGGCCAGCTGCACCGACGCCAACACGGCCAGCACCGCGGCCATCATTAAAGGCCATAAAGCCGTCGATTGGCTGGCAAATCTCGGCTTGCCCGCACGCCTGGTCAACGCGGCGGGTAATGTGCAGACCGTGTGCGGCTGGCCTGCCGAAGCGCGGTAAATCACGGGCAGCGGGCAGGCCGCAGCCAGGTCAGGCCAGGCCAGTGTTTACCCAGCCATGACACAAAGCGCTGGCCGCATGACAGCAATGCAGAGCGGGCAATTCACCGGACGTGCATTTCCCGGGGAGGACACCGATGAATAACCGCCGGGCGGACCTGCGCGCGGCCATGGCGCAGCGCCAGCGCAGCCAGGACCAGCTCCGCACCGTAACGGTGACTGTCGGGGTCGCGGGCGTGGCCGCCGCCGGGGCGGTCGCCTTCATCCTGCCGGGTTCCACGCACGCCGCGGCGAGCTCGCGCCCGGCGGCGCCCACCCCGTCCAGTGCCGGGAGTGCTGCGCCCAGTTCCGGGAGCACGGCGCCGGGCGCCGGGGCCACGCCGGGCAGCGCGACCGCGGCCCACCACGCGCGGCGGCCACGCGCTCAGTCGGCGGCGAGCGCCCCGGCCAGTGCCGCCGCCCCCGCACCCACCACGCCCGCGGCGGTGCCGACCACCCCTGCGGCCGCGCCGGCGCCGACGACCGCCCCGCCGCAGACCGTATCCGGGGGTTCCTGAGCAGGTCCCGACGAGTCGCACCGTGCCCGCCGGGCCACCGCGCGCGGGCAGGCCGCGGCCTCGGCACCGCGCCGCCACCGGCTGCTACGCGGCGGCCCCGCCGTCCTCCGCCGGCTCCCCGCCATCGGGCATGGGCTGCGCGCCGTCGTCGGCCGGCTCCCCGCCCGGCACCGCGGCGCGACGTGAGTCGTAATGCCACATCCCCGGCAGCAGCCAGCAGGTCAGCGCCCCAACCGCGATGCTGAGCAGGCCGCCCGACCACGCCGCGAACTGCGGCCCGCCAATGGCCGCCGCCACCCCGGCCTCCCCGTCACCGAGCCGCGGGCCGCCCTGGATGCCCGCGTAGATGAGGCTGTTCACCCGGCCCTGCATCCGGTCCGGGGTGACCTGCTGGACGATCACCATCCGGAACACGGCGGAGATCACGTCCGCGGCGCCGGCCACCGCGAGCAGCGCCAGTGCCACAGGCAGCCAGCTCACCAGGCCGAACGCCGTGATCGCCAGCCCCCAGGCCAGGACGCAGATCACCACTGCCCGGCCCGCGCCGCGGACCCGGCCGACCCGTCCGGTGAGCAGCGAGCCGGCCAGCGCCCCGGCCCCCGGTGCCGCGTTCAGGAAGCCCACGATCGCCACGCCGCCGCCGTACACGGTGGTGGCCAGCGCCGGGAACAGCGCCCGGGGCATGCCGAATACCATCGCCCCCAGGTCGATCACAAACGCGCCCGCCAGCGGCTGGCTGGCACGCAGGTAGCGGAGCCCGCCGACCAGCGAGGCCAGGCTGGCGGGCTGGCCGCCACGCTCCGGGAGCAGCGCCGGGAGCAGCAGCACCGACCCGAACGCCACCGCGAACGAGGCCACGTCGAGCAGGTAGCCCACAGCGAACCCGGTCAGCGCGATCAGCAGCCCGGCCGCCGCAGGCCCGGCCACATAGGACACCTGGGTCGCGGCCGACTGCACGGCCACCGCCGCGGGCAGGTCGGCCGGCGGCACCAGCCGCCGCAGCGAAGCCCGCCGCGCCGACCAGTCGAGCCCCTGGAAGGCCGCCGCCTCGGCGGTGCACGCGAACAGCGGCCACAGCTGGGCATGCCCGGACAGCGCGTTAGCCGCCAGGCCCGCTGACCCCACGGCCAGCATCAGCTGGGTGAACAGCAGCACGCGGCGCCGGTCCCAGGCATCCACCAGCGGGCCGCCGATCAGTCGCCGGCCAGCAGCGGGATCAGCTGGCCCAGGCTCACCAGCCCCACGATGGCCGTGGAGCCGGAAAGCCTGTAGGCCTGATAGGAGACGCCGACGATGGTGAGCTGGCTGCCGAGCTGGGAAACGAGCTGGCCGCCCCACAGGCGGCGAAAGTCCCGGTGGCGGCGCAGCGGGCCGGCATCCAGCAGGATGCCACCGGACAGGCGCCGCCGGGCAGCGGGCTGACCAGTCATGCGGCCTCCACCGGGAAGGGAACGCGGCCAGCCCGGAGGCCGGGAGCAGCCGCACTCCGACGGGAACAGCGTGAGTCGTATGTATACCGAAACGGCGGTTTTGCCCGGCTAACCGGGCCTGAGGTGGCCATTGCCCACGTTCAGAGGGAATTGAGAGGCTGGCTATAGCACCGTCTGACCCCGGCCGGAGATGCTTACATCGAAGCGATCGACCCCCAGAGGACTAGATGAACGGAATAACCCAGAGCACCGCGCTCTGGTACATGAGCCGGGCCACCGGCGTGGTGAGCCTGCTGCTGCTCACCGGCGTCGTGGTGCTCGGCATCCTGGTGAACCGCCAGGGCCGGCTGCCCGGCCTGCCCCGGTTCGTGGTTACCGGGCTGCACCGCAACCTGTCCCTGCTGGCCGTGGCCTTCGTCGCGGTGCACGTGATCACCGCGGTGGCCGATCCGTACGTCACGATCCGCATCGCCGCAGTCGTGATCCCGTTCGCCTCCTCGTACAAGCCGCTCTGGCTGGGCCTCGGCGCGATCTCCCTGGACCTCGTGGCGGCGCTGATCATGACCAGCCTGGCCCGGGCCCGGATGAGCCGCCGGGCCTGGCGGGGGCTGCACTGGTTCAGCTACGCGGCGTGGGGCTCGGCGGTGGTGCACAGCTTCGGTGCCAGCACCGACCTGCACCGCGGCCTGCTGCTCTACCTGGCCATCGCCTGCTGCCTCGTGGTGGCCGGCGCGGTCATCTGGCGCATCTCGCATGCCGGGCGGGAACTGCCGCGGGAGGAGCGCGCCGCCGCGACCCTCGAGATGATGTCCCCCGGCAGCCTCCGTGACGCCCGGTCACGCCGCCGGGACCCTGAGAACATCCGCTGACGACGCACGAAAGCCGGTACCCGATGACCTATGGCACGACGGTGCCGTACCCAGCCCACGGCGGCCGCGGCCAGCAACGGGGCGCCGCCCCGCACCGTGGGGCGGGGCCGTATGGCGGGCCGGTCCGGCACAGTGGGCCCGGCCAGCAGGCCACCGAGCCGCCGGGCGGTCAGCCGGGCGGCCGGCCGCAGGACATGCCCCGGCTGCTCCCGGTGCATGGTGCCGTCCCGGTGGACCTGCGGACGCACCTGGCGCAGTACGGCACGCCGCCGTACCTCGGCCAGCCCGGGCGGCTCATCCCGGTGCTCAAGGCGGCCGGGCTCACCGGCCGCGGGGGCGCCGCGTTCCCGGTGCACCGCAAGCTCGCCGCGGTGGCCCAGGCGGCCACCCATCCCGTGGTCATCGGCAATGGAGCCGAGGGCGAGCCCGCGAGTGACAAGGACAAGTCGCTGCTGTGGATCTCGCCGCACCTGGTACTGGACGGCCTGCAACTGGCCGCCGAGGCCGTGGGCTCCGCCTCCGTGGGCCTGTATGTGCACCGCAACGCGCGGCTGCAGGAGCGGCTGCGCGCGGCGGTGGCCGAGCGGGCGGCGGCCGGCCTCGACGCCGCGCCGGTCGAGATCATCGACGCGCCGCCGCGCTTCCTGGCCGGCGAGGAATCCGCACTGGCCAGCCGGGTCAGCGGCGAGCCCGCGATGCCCCGGTTCAAGCCGCCGCGGGTCTTCGAGCGTGGCGTGGTCGGGCGTCCGACGCTGGTGCAGAACGTGGAGACGCTGGCGCACCTGGCGCTGATCGCCCGGTACGGGCCGCACTGGTTCCGCAGCGTGGGCACCGCCGAGGAGCCCGGCTCCATGCTGTGCACACTGCATCAGCCTGACGGCCGCCGGGACGTGGTCGAGACCCCGCTCGGTACCCCGCTGCGCCACCTGCTGCTGCTCGACGAGGGCACCCAGGCGGTGCTCAGCGGCGGCTATCACGGAGCCTGGCTGCCTGCCTCGGACGCCGCCCGGATGACGCTGAGCGACGCCCAGCTGCGCCCGGCCGGCGCCTTCGTGGGCGCGGGCGTCCTGGTCGCCCTCCCGGCCGACCGGTGCGGCATCGCCGAGGCCGCCCGGGTGGCCCGCTACCTGGCCCTGGAGTCGGCCGGGCAGTGCGGGCCGTGCTTCAACGGCCTGCCGCGGATCGCCGCCGCCATGGACGAGGTGGCCAGCCCGCAGCCTGATCCCCGCGCCGTCACGGACATGCTGCGCTGGGCCGGCCTGGTGGAAGGCCGCGGCGCGTGTCACCACCCGGACGGCACGACGCGGTTCATCCGCAGCGCGCTGAACGTGTTCGCCGACGAGATCGACCGGCATGCCCGCGGCCGGTGCGTGGACCCGGCCCGGCGGCCCTTCCTGCCGCTGCCCTCCGGCACCGCGCTGGACGCGACCGACTGGAGCTGAGATGAGGAAGCAACTGCGCGTCGACCCGACCGCCTGCTCGGGGCACGGGCTCTGCGCTGAGCTACTGCCTGAGCTGGTCACGCTCGATGAGTGGGGCTACCCGATCATCGCTGCCGAGCCGGTCCCCCGCGGCCTGGACCGGCACGTCCGCCGGGCCGTCACCGACTGCCCGGCACTGGCACTGAAGCTGCAGCGCGTGCCCTGAGAGGGTTCTCAGAGGGTACGTAGAATTGGCTGGGAGCTTGGCTGCGGATACTGGGGTCGTGATGGGTGAGGCGCAGGTGGCGGGGCCTTCGGCGGGCCGGTCAGCACCGGTGCAGCGGGTGGATGGCAGCCCGGTGCGGGTGCTGGTCGTCGATGACGAGCCGAGCCTGGCGGAGCTGCTGGCCAGCGTGCTGCGGTATGAGGGCTGGGAGATCCAGACGGCCGGGGACGGCGCGAGCGCGGTCCGGGCGGCGCGGGAGTTCCGCCCGGACGCGGTGGTGCTGGACATCATGCTGCCCGACTTCGACGGGCTGGAGGTGCTGCGCCGGGTCCGGGCGGAGAACCCGCACGTGTGCGTGCTGTTCCTGACGGCCAAGGACGCCGTCGATGACCGGGTGGCCGGGATCACCGCCGGCGGCGATGATTACGTGACCAAGCCGTTCTCCCTGGAAGAGGTGCTGGCCCGGCTGCGCGGGCTGCTGCGCCGGGCCGGGATCGCCCGCTCCCGCGGCGAGACCCAGCTGGTCGTCGGGGACCTGGTCATGGACGAGGACGCCCGCGAGGTCCGCCGCGGCGACGAGGTGATCGACCTGACCGCCACCGAGTTCGAGCTGCTGCGGTTCCTGATGCGCAACCCCCGCCGGGTGCTGTCCAAAGCCCAGATCCTCGACCGGGTCTGGAACTACGACTTCGGCGGCCAGGCCCACGTCGTCGAGCTGTACATTTCCTACCTCCGCAAGAAAATCGACGCCGGCCGCGAACCCCTCATCCACACCGTCCGCGGCGTCGGCTACGTCCTCAAACCCGCCAGCTAGGGCCCCCGCATGACCACACCCGACGCCGCCCCCGCGGCGGAGTCCTCCCCTGGGCGGCGTTACCGCCTCGGGCCCCGGACACTGCGCGGCAGGCTGATCGCCGGGCTGCTCACCCTGCTCATCGTGGCCTGCGCCGGGGTCGGCGCCGCCACCTACGTCGTGCTCAGCCACACCCTGCTGAACCAGCTCAACCAGCAGGTCTTCGAGGCCAGCAAGAGGTACAGCAGCTGCCTCGAGGCACCCGCGCCCGAGGGCGACCACGGCCAGCGCGCCACCCCGGTTCAATCGTCAGGTGACAGCGACCATGACAATGACAACTTCCCCGGCGCCCAGCAGAACTGCGGCACGCATCAGGGCGGGCAGACGTTCACCGCCGCGATCGTGGACCATCAGGTGCGCTTCCCGGCGGTCGCCAACGGCGTCTGCCACCTGACCCGGTCCGACAAGGCCAAGCTGCTGGCCCTGACCACCAGCAAGCACTCCACTAGCGTGACGCTGTCCGCACTGGGGCCCTATCAGGTCATGGCGTCCCCGGGCAACGGCCAGTCCGTGCTGGTCACCGGAATGCCGCTTGATCTGGTCGATTCCACCCTGCAGAAGGTGGAGCTGGCCGAGATCGTCGTCTTCTCGGCCGCCGTCGTGGCGACCGGGCTGCTGGGGACGGGGTTCGTGCGGTTGTCGTTGCGGCCGTTGCGGCGGGTGGCGGCGACGGCGGCGCGGGTGACGCAGCTGCCGCTGGCCAGCGGGGAAGTGACGCTGAGCGAGCGGGTCCCGGACGCCAACCCGCGGACCGAGGTCGGCCAGGTCGGGTCAGCGTTCAACCGGATGCTCGGCCACGTCGAGGCCGCGCTGGCCCGCCGCGCCGCCTCCGAGGCCCGGCTGCGCCGCTTCGCCGCCGACGCCAGCCACGAGCTGCGGACCCCGCTGGCCGCCATCCGCGGCTACGCCGAACTCGCCCTGCGCCACCCCGGGCCCGTCCCCGCCGACATCGAGCACGCCCTGCGCCGCGTCGAATCCGAATCCGCCCGGATGAGCGTCCTGGTCAACGAGCTCCTCCTGCTCGCCCAGCTCGACGCCGGCCGCCCGCTGGCCCGCGAGCCCGTCGACCTCACCCGCCTGGCCATCGACGCCACCTCCGACGCCCGCGCCGCCGCCGCCAGCCACCGCTGGCAGCTCGAACTGCCCGGCGAGCCCGTCCTGGTCCGCGGCGACGAGCACCGCCTGCACCAGGTCCTGGCCAACCTCATGTCCAACGCCGCCAAGCACACCCCGCCCGGCACCACCGTCACCATCGCCCTGGCCGACGGCCCGCCCCCCGCACCCGGCAGCGAAGCCACCATCGAGCTGTCCGTCACCGACAACGGGCCCGGCATCCCCCCCGACCTCCAGCCCACCCTCTTCGAACGCTTCGTCCGCGGCGACACCACCCGCGCCCACCAAGCCGGCCAGCCCCCCTCCACCGGCCTCGGCCTCGCCATCGTCGACGCCGTCACCACCGCCCACCACGGCACCGTCACCCTCCACTCCAAACCCGGCCACACCCGCTTCACCATCACCCTGCCGCGCCTCGAGCCGTTAACGGCACCGCGGGACGGCACCACCCAGCCAGCGCCGGGCCTTCCTGACCGTCCGTGATCGGCCAGGTCTCCATTTCACACCTTTGCCCTTCTTGATCATGAAAACCGCCGGCCGTCTGGCACGATCGGGCCACGCACCTGATCCCAGCCACCGGCATCCGGCCTGCCGCGGCGCCGCGGCAGGCCGGCAACGACGGCGGCGTCAGCCAGCCGCTGCCGGACACCCAGCGGTACGGTGACTGGACGGACCTGAACGCGACGCTGCGGTCCTGGCAGTACTACGACGCCCGGGCCGGGCTGCTGCACGGGTCCGGCACAGCCGTGTGGGGCGGCCTGGCGGATGGCGGCCAGTACGTCTGGGTCACTTCCGATAGCTGGAACACCAGTTGCACCCGATAGCGCGTGCTCCTGGACGGCGGTCTACAACACGGAGGCCGGCCATGCGGCAACCGCCTGTCGTCGGCGCGCGGCGGCAGCATCGTCTACGCCGCCTGGGTGGCTGGCGGCGCTAACCCGCAACCCTCCTTCGACTCCGGCATCGCGACCAACTACGGCGGCACCTGGGAAAGCCCAGCCACGGCCGGCCGGCGGCCGGGGGCACCTGTGCCCCGCCAGGGCACCGGCCCGCGGGCCCATCTGACTCCCTTAAGTAAAGTAATTGGAAACTTACTGAAAGCTAGAATGCCTCCGCGAGCGGGCACCATCAGCTCATGGAGTTCATGCCGCCCTTAGGACGTAACCCCCAGCCCGTCATCGCCACAGAGCCCGTCATCGCCACAGTGGGAGTGCTCCCATGACGGCCCCGCCGGTGACTCATCCGGTAGCGATCACCGTTGACGCCAGGAATCCCGGGCCGGCCGTGCCGGGTGATTTTGCCGGCCTGAGCTTCGAGCGCGGAACTCTCAACTCCGGCAACGCCGGTGTGTCCGGATACCTGTTCAGCCCGGACAACATCTCGCTGATCACTCTGTTCCGCAACCTGGGCCTGCGCAACCTGCGGATCGGCGGGGGCTCGGTGGATACCATGATCCCGGCCGGCACCGGCAGCGATGGGGTCACCGGAATCGATAACCTGTTTGGCTTTGCCGCCGCAGCCAATGCGAAGATCATCTACACGCTCCGCCTGCTCAACCCCCCGGCCCACCCGGCCGGTGACCTGAAATCGATCAATGCCCAGGTCGCCGGGTACATCTGGAGTCACTACCGGGCGCAGGTGGCCAACTTCGCCATCGGGAACGAGCCGGACTGGCACGCCTTCCATACCTACGCGGGCCACCCGTTCGACCCGGCCATCTACGAGGAGGTCTCCGGGGTGCCGGGCAGCGCGTACCCGTCGTACCTGGCTGACTGGCGGAGCCTGGCCGGCGTCGTCACCGCCGCGGCCCGCGGGGCGGCGCTGTCCGGCCCGGACACCGGGGCCTACAGCACGCTGACCTACAGCCCCAGCCCGGACGACGGCGTGTCGTGGACGCAGCGGTTCGCCCGCGACGAGCAGGGCCTGGCCCGGATAGCGGACGTTACCCAGCACTACTACGTCGGCGGCGGCCCGGGCACGACGACCGCCGGGCAGGCGATCAGCAACATGCTGTCCCCCCAGTGGGTGAACGATACCGCCACCGGAACCCAGCCTTCGAGAACCACGTACACGCCCTACCCGTGGCTCTACACGCAGAATCTTGCCCCGGTGGCCGCCGCTGGCCTGCGCTACCGGCTCACCGAATCGAACGACTACCTCACCGGCGTGCCCGGGGCGAGCAATGCGTTCGCCTCGGCGCTCTGGGCGCTGGACTACCTGCACTGGTGGGCCGCTCAGGGGGCCGCGGGCGTGAATTTCCACAACAAGCAGTGGATCTGGACCGACACGATCATCCCGGATCCCGCCGCCCCCGGGGGTTATGCGATCACCCCGAAGGGGTACGCCATCAAGGCGTTCACCCTGGGCTCAGCCGGGCACGTCAAGCCCGTCGCGATCACGAACGCCGATGGCATAAACCTGACCGCGTACTGCGTCGGCCGGACCGGCCTGGACTATGTCACGATCATCAACAAGACGCAGGGGACTGGGGCCGCGGATGCGGAGGTCACCATCGCCGGGTCTGGTTACCGCCGGCAGGGCACGGCGGTCATGACTCTCGCCAGCGGGATGCCAGGCGACGCCACCGGGGCCAGTGCCTCGCTCGGCGGCGCCACGATCACCGGCAGCAACCCCTGGAAAGGGAAATGGACCGCCCTGACCGCCCCTCCACAGGCCGGAATCACCGTGACCGTCGGGCCGGCCAGCGCCGCGATCGTCAGGATCCACCGCGACAGCTGACCTGCCCGCGGCCCGGTCGCTCGTCACCAGGGACGTGACCCCCCGTCAGCGCCGGGCCATGAGCGGGCCGCCGGTGTCTCCGCGGATCTGCGTGCCCTGAGAGGGTTCTCAGAGGGTACGTAGAATTGGCTGGGAGCTTGGCTGCGGATACTGGGGTCGTGATGGGTGAGGCGCAGGTGGCGGGGCCTTCGGCGGGCCGGTCAGCACCGGTGCAGCGGGTGGATGGCAGCCCGGTGCGGGTGCTGGTCGTCGATGACGAGCCGAGCCTGGCGGAGCTGCTGGCCAGCGTGCTGCGGTATGAGGGCTGGGAGATCCAGACGGCCGGGGACGGCGCGAGCGCGGTCCGGGCGGCGCGGGAGTTCCGCCCGGACGCGGTGGTGCTGGACATCATGCTGCCCGACTTCGACGGGCTGGAGGTGCTGCGCCGGGTCCGGGCGGAGAACCCGCACGTGTGCGTGCTGTTCCTGACGGCCAAGGACGCCGTCGATGACCGGGTGGCCGGGATCACCGCCGGCGGCGATGATTACGTGACCAAGCCGTTCTCCCTGGAAGAGGTGCTGGCCCGGCTGCGCGGGCTGCTGCGCCGGGCCGGGATCGCCCGCTCCCGCGGCGAGACCCAGCTGGTCGTCGGGGACCTGGTCATGGACGAGGACGCCCGCGAGGTCCGCCGCGGCGACGAGGTGATCGACCTGACCGCCACCGAGTTCGAGCTGCTGCGGTTCCTGATGCGCAACCCCCGCCGGGTGCTGTCCAAAGCCCAGATCCTCGACCGGGTCTGGAACTACGACTTCGGCGGCCAGGCCCACGTCGTCGAGCTGTACATTTCCTACCTCCGCAAGAAAATCGACGCCGGCCGCGAACCCCTCATCCACACCGTCCGCGGCGTCGGCTACGTCCTCAAACCCGCCAGCTAGGGCCCCCGCATGACCACACCCGACGCCGCCCCCGCGTGGCGCCGGACCGCGCTGGGACGCTGGCTGGCCGGCCGCACGCTGCGCGGCAGGCTGATCGCCGGGCTGCTCACCCTGCTCGCCGTGGCCTGCGCCGCGGTCGGCATCGTGACCTACGTGGTGCTCAGCCACACCCTGATCAACCAGCTGGACCTGCAACTGCGGGCGGCCGGCACCCGGTACGCGGCCTGCATCGAGGATCACGACGAAAACGTCCCCAAGCCGCCGCCGGGCACCCGCGCCCCGGCGAGCTGCAACCAGACCCCCGGGCTGGGACCCGGCACCTTCGGGGCCCGGCTAAAGGACGGGGTGGTCACCAACCAGGCCGTCATCAGCGGCAAAGTCCATCTCACCGCAGCGGATGCCGCCGCGCTGGACGGACTTCCGCCCAACGGCGGATTCCGCACCGTGGAACTTGAATCGCCGCACGGCTACTACCGGGTCACCGCGGTCCGCGGCCGTGACGGCGACGTGCTGATCACTGGGCTGCCGCTGGCCGGCGTGGAATCCACGCTGAGGAAGGTGGAGATCGCTGAGGTGGTGGCGTTCTCGGCGGTGCTGGTGGCGACCGGGCTGCTGGGGACGGGGTTCGTGCGGTTGTCGTTGCGGCCGTTGCGGCGGGTGGCGGCGACGGCGGCGCGGGTGACGCAGCTGCCGCTGGCCAGCGGGGAAGTGACGCTGAGCGAGCGGGTCCCGGACGCCAACCCGCGGACCGAGGTCGGCCAGGTCGGGTCAGCGTTCAACCGGATGCTCGGCCACGTCGAGGCCGCGCTGGCCCGCCGCGCCGCCTCCGAGGCCCGGCTGCGCCGCTTCGCCGCCGACGCCAGCCACGAGCTGCGGACCCCGCTGGCCGCCATCCGCGGCTACGCCGAACTCGCCCTGCGCCACCCCGGGCCCGTCCCCGCCGACATCGAGCACGCCCTGCGCCGCGTCGAATCCGAATCCGCCCGGATGAGCGTCCTGGTCGACGAGCTCCTCCTGCTCGCCCAGCTCGACGCCGGCCGCCCGCTGGCCCGCGAGCCCGTCGACCTCACCCGCCTGGCCATCGACGCCACCTCCGACGCCCGCGCCGCCGCCGCCAGCCACCGCTGGCAGCTCGAACTGCCCGGCGAGCCCGTCCTGGTCCGCGGCGACGAGCACCGCCTGCACCAGGTCCTGGCCAACCTCATGTCCAACGCCGCCAAGCACACCCCGCCCGGCACCACCGTCACCATCGCCCTGGCCGACGGCCCGCCCCCCGCACCCGGCAGCGAAGCCACCATCGAGCTGTCCGTCACCGACAACGGGCCCGGCATCCCCCCCGACCTCCAGCCCACCCTCTTCGAACGCTTCGTCCGCGGCGACACCACCCGCGCCCACCAAGCCGGCCAGCCCCCCTCCACCGGCCTCGGCCTCGCCATCGTCGACGCCGTCACCACCGCCCACCACGGCACCGTCACCCTCCACTCCAAACCCGGCCACACCCGCTTCACCATCACCCTGCCCCAGCTGAACGGCGGCTGACCGCCGCCCGGGCGGCCGCGGCCTCATAGCGGCCGCAGAAAGCGGCCACAGAGCCGGCCCAGGCACAGACCCGGCCGTTGGGTCATGACTTCCCAGCAGGATCTGCTCATGGCTGGCGGCCCGCCACCCCCGGCAGCCCAGCCAGCCCCGCAGGTCGAGATCATCGTCCCGGTACGTAACGAGGAGCGCGACCTCGGCCCGGGCGTCCGCCGGCTGGTCAGCTACCTGGGCAGCGGCTTCCCGTTCGCCGCCCGGGTGACCATCGCCGACAACGGCAGTACCGATCGGACGTGGGCGGTCGCCACGGAACTGTCCAGGACCTGCCCCGGCGTCCGCGCGGTGCGGCTGGCCCAGCCGGGCCGCGGCCGGGCGCTGCGCGCCCAGTGGGTGGCCAGCGGGGCCCAGGTACTCGCCTACATGGACGTCGACTTGTCGACTGACCTGAACGCCCTGCTGCCACTGGTGGCGCCGCTGCTGTCCGGGCACAGCGACGTCGCCATCGGCACCCGGCTGGCGCGGGGGCCCGGGTGGTGCGCGGCCCGCGGCGGGAGGTGATCTCGCGCTGTTACAACCTGCTGCTGCACGCCACGCTCGGGGCCCGGTTCTCCGACGCGCAATGCGGGTTCAAGGCCATCACCGCGGACAAGGCCCGGATCCTGCTCCCGCTGACCCGGGACACGGGCTGGTTCTTCGACACCGAGCTGCTGATCCTGGCGCAGCGGGCCGGGCTGCGCATCCACGAGGTACCGGTGGACTGGATCGATGACGCCGACTCCCGGGTGGACATCGCGGCCACCGCCCTGGCTGACGTGCGCGGCATTATCCGGCTCGGCTGGGGGCTGGGCCGCGGCACGATCCAGGTGCCGGTGCTGCGCAGCCCGTCACTGGCGCCGCCGGGCCGGCCGGAACTCCCCCGCCAGCTGGCCAGGTTCGCGCTCGTCGGCCTGGCCAGCACGGCGGCCTACCTCCTGCTGTATCTGGCCCTGCGCGGGCTGCTGGCCGCGCAGGCGGCCAACGCGCTGAGCCTGCTGGCCACCGCGATCGGGAACACCGCGGTGAACCGCCGGTTCACCTTCGGCATCCGCGGCTCGGCCGGCACCGCCCGGCACCAGTTCCGCGGCCTCATCGCCTTCGCGGCCGGGCTGCTGCTCACTTCCGGGGCGCTGGCCGGCCTGCACGCGGCCTCGGCCCGCCCCGGGCCGGGGCCCCGAGGTCACCGTGCTGCTGGTGGCCAACCTGCTGGCCACGGCCGTCCGCTTCGGCCTGTACCGGTCCTGGGTCTTCCGGCGGCCGCCCGGTCCGGCGGCCCTGGCCGTCGCGGCCCCGCCAGCCGCAGCACCGGTGCCCGTGACAACGCGTGCCCGTGACAACGGTGCCCGTGACAACGGTGCCCGTGACGGCCGTCCCCGGCCCCCAGGTACCCACGACCCAGGCTGGCCCGGGCGGCCGGCCGGAAGGACACTGCTGATGAGCACCGTCACCACCGGCCCGTCCCCGGTTACCGGCCGGGCGCATGCCCGGCCTGGCCTGCCGCGCCGGCTGTGGCGTGGCCCCGCCGGTGACCCGGGCTGGGCCCGCCCCGCCCTGCTCGGCCTGCTGGCCCTGACCGCGGTGCTCTATGCGGCCGGGCTCAGCCGCAACGGCTGGGCCAACGACTTCTACGCCGCCGCCGTCCAGGCGGGCACCAAGAGCTGGAAGGCGTTCTTCTTCGGCTCGTTCGACTCGGCGAGCTTCATCACCGTGGACAAGACACCCGCCTCGCTCTGGGTGATGGAACTGTCCGCGCGGATCTTCGGGCTGAACTCCTGGAGCCTGCTGCTGCCGCAGGCCGCCGAGGGGGTGGCCACGGCCGGCCTGCTGTACGCCACCGTGCGGCGCTGGTACGGGCCCGCCGCGGGGCTGATCGCCGCCGGGGTGCTGGCCTGCACGCCGGTCGCCACGCTGATGTTCCGCTTCAACAACCCGGACGCCCTGCTCGTGCTGCTGATGACGGCGGCGGCCTACGCCATGACCCGGGCCGTCGAGTCCGGGCGGACCCGGTGGATCGTGCTGGCGGGCGCGCTGCTCGGCACCGGCTTCCTGACCAAGATGCTGCAGGCGTTCCTGGTCCTGCCGGCCTTCGCGCTGGCTTACCTGGTGGCCGGGCCGCCGCGGCTGGGCCGGCGGACCTGGCAGCTGCTGGCGGGCACCGGGACCCTGGTGGCCACGGCAGGCTGGTGGGTGGCGATCGTCCAGTTCACCCCGGCCGCCGACCGCCCGTACATCGGCGGGTTGACCACCAACAGCGTGCTCCAGCTGGCGTTCGGCTACAACGGCCTCGGCCGGCTGGACGGGAACGAGACCGGCTCGGTGGGGTTCACCGCCGGGCGCGGGTCCGGGCCGTCGTTTAGCGGCGCGGCGGGCCTGGGCCGGGTGTTCGGCAGCGACATGGGCAGCCAGATCAGCTGGCTGCTGCCGGCCGCCCTGATCGCGCTGGCCGCGCTGGCCTGGGTCGCGCTCCGGCGGCCCCGGGCGGGCCGGGCGCCGGGCAGCCCGGGCCGGGATCGCCGGGCCGGCGCCGCCGCGCTGCTGTGGGGTGGCTGGCTGCTGGTCACCGGCCTGGTATTCAGCTTCATGAGCGGGATCATCCACCCCTACTACACCGTCGCGCTGGCACCCGCCATCGGCGCCCTGGCCGGGATTGGCGCGGTCCTCGGCTGGCGCTCACGGGACCGGCTGGCCGCCCGGCTGGCGCTGGCCGCGGCCCTGGCCGTTACCGGGGGCTGGGCGTACCTGCTGCTCGGCCGCAGCCCCGGCTGGCTGCCCTGGCTGCGCCCGCTGGCAGCGGCCTGCGGGCTGGCGGCGGCCGTGGTGGTGCTGGCCGCAGGCAGGCTGCGCGGCCGCACGGCGCTGCTGGCCGTGGCGCCGCTGGCCCTGGCCGCCGGGCTGGCCGGCCCCATCGCATACAGCATCTACACGGTGGCCACCGCGCATACCGGCGCGCTGCCCACCGCCGGCCCGGCCGTGACCTCGGCCAGCGGCCCCGGCGGGGCACCGGGCGGGTTCGGCGGCCGGCCGTCCGGCACCGGGTTCCCTGGCGGATCAGGGCAGCCAGCCGCGGGCGGTGCCGGGGGCACCGTGCCCGGCGGGCCGTCACAGCGTCCCGGCCGCTCGGCCTTGCGGCCGCCGCGCAGCGGTGCGGGCCAGTTCCCCGGCGGCACCGCCGGCCGGTCCGGGCGGTTCCCCGGCGGAGCGGGCGGGCTGGGCGGCGGCCTGGGCGGCCGCACCCAGGTATCCAGCGCGGTGACGAAGCTGCTGACTAGCGGCGCCGCCGGCTACCGGTGGGCAGCGGCCACCGTGGGCGCGGAGAGCGCGGCGCCGTTCCAGCTGGCCAGCGGTGAGCCGATCATGGCCATAAGCGGGTTCAACGGCACCGACCAGGTACCGAGCCTGGCTGAATTCAAGGCCATGGTGGCCGCCCACGAGGTGCACTACTTCATCGGCGCCAACGGCAGCAGCTTCGGCGGCGGTTCGGGGGACGCGGCGCAGATCACCGCGTGGGTAGCGGCGCACTTCAGCAAGGAGACCGTGGGCGGCGTGACCGTGTACAACCTGGCCAGGGCGTCCTCATGAGGCGGCCTGCGGGCTGGCCACCGGGCCGGCCCGCCGGCCTTCAGCCCGCCGCCCGCTGGAACGCGGCGGGCGTGATGCCGTAGCAGCGCCGGAACCACCGGGTGAGATGCGCCTGGTCCGCGAAGCCGGCCGAGGCCGCGGCCCCGGCCGGCGTCAGCCCCGGCGGCCAGCGACCGCCGGGCCGCGCGGAGCCGGAGCAGCCGCTGGTACTCGCTCGGCGCCAGGCCGTGGACGGCACGGAAGGCACGGTAGGCGGCGTAACGGCTGCACCCCGCCGCGGCCGCCAGGTCGGCCCCGGAGACCTGGCTGGCTACGGAGCCCTCCAGGTAGTCGCGGACCCGGCGGGCGGTACGGAGGTCGGCCTGGGTGACCGGGGCCCCCGCCGGCCCGGGGCGTCACCGCGAACCGGCTGGCCGCGGCGATGGCCGCCAGGAGCCGCTCGCCCCGCTCCAGCGGGCCTTCCGGGCCGGTCAGCGCCACGTGCAGCGGCTGATCGCGAGGGCCAGCCGGGGCTCGCTCAGCACCGGTGCCGCGAACAGCGGCTGTCCCACGGGGCGGCCGGCCATGTCGGACAGCATCGCGGTCACCAGGCCGGGCCCGATGTGGATCATCCGGTAGCTGAAGCCGCGGTCGGTGGACGCGCGGCCGTCGTGCGGGTCATCCGGGTTGAAGGCCATGACCATCCCGGCGGCGCTGGTGTGCGCGGCGTGCCTGCAGCGGAACGACTGCGCCCCCCACTCGGTCACCCCGAAGGAGTAGCTGTCATGGCTGTGCCGGTGGTACACGTGCTCCCGGAACCGGGCGTGCATGGCCTCCAGCGGCTCATCAGGCGAGCGCCAGTACGCCCACCAGTCGCCGTCCGTGCCGCCAGTCACCCCTCCGAGTATGCCCCGTCCGTCGTCCGCACCACCGTTCAAGACCCGCCCTGGCCCCGGGCAGCAGGCTGGTCCCATGCGTTTCGATACGAAGATCGCGATCGCGGTCCGCGAGGACCTGGCCGCCTGGCAGCAACTGAACGTGACCGCCTTCCTGGCCAGCGGGATCGCCGGGACGTTCGGCGAGACCATGGGGAAGCCCTACGAGGATGGGTCGGGTCACCGCTACCTGGAACTGTTCCGCCAGCCGGTGCTCGTGTACGAGGGCGGACTGGACGCGCTGTCCGCCGCCCGTGAGCGTGCGGTCAGCCGGGGCCTCCCGGCCGCCATCTATACCGAGGAGATGTTCGGCACCGGGCACGACGAGGCCAACCGGGCCGTGGTGCAGGGGTCCCGGCCAGCGCGCTGCGCCTGGCCGGCCTGGCCGTGTACGGCCCGCGGAACGCCGTGGACAAGGTCTGCAAGGGGCTGCCGCTGCACCGCTGAGCACCTGCCGCGCATTCATGGCCAGCCGGTGCGTCATTATAGCGATAAGAATTTGGCTAATTAGGCGGGCCCGCTAAGCCGGCTATCCTCAGGCTGGGCCTTGACAGCAGATAGCCTGGTCACAGGGCTGCAATCGTGAGCATCACCAGGCTGGCCGCGGTGCGGCCGCAGATTCATAGCCTACTGAGAGAGTTCCGCCGACCATTCCAAGAGCGCCGGCCTGCAGGATAATGAGCATGACCGGCCGGGCCCGCGCCGGGCGATGCCGAAGAAGGAGGCGCCAGTGACTGGCCTTGTATGGCTCAATGTACCGCTCATTGTCCTGGCCTTCGCAGCCATTGTTGGCATTCCGCTGTGGCTGACATTCTCCCGTCCCGAGACGCACCCTGATTACGCTGAGGCGCGGGCACACTTCATGGCCAAGGCCCGCCGCGCGCACGTCGCGGCGGTATCGGCGGAGAAGCCGGACGCCGCCGGGCTGACCAGCGCACGGCAGCACGCGGCCGCGGCCACGCCCGTTCCCGGCCGTCAGCACTCCGGGCGGGCGCGGGGCGCCCGCAGGCACGCGCCGGCCTGCGCAGTGGCCGGTCAGCCTGACGGCCTGAGCGTGAGGCACACGGCCGCAGCTTCCCGACCTCACCGACCGCCCATCATGCTCCGTAGTCACCTGGTCAGTGATCGTCATCGCGGCAGGGCAGGACGCTGGTTAGACTGTCAGTACCCATCCGGGGGCACCCGCGGCGCCGGCCAAGCACGGGTACCCGGGTATAAGGGCCCCCGCCTGGCCGGCCATTGGCACTAGCCCGTCTCCCTGGCCCGGCGCATGCTCGGGGTGACGCCCTTCCAGAGGGAGGTCGCGGGGGTGGGTTAGTTCACCTCACTGGCCCCCCTGCCGGGTGAGGCGGCCGCGGCGTCGTCTTCATAGCCTCACGAGAGGGTGGCTGACGTCACTATCGTGGCCTGACAAGGAGGTCGGCCTTGCTGATGGCCTCCGCGACAGGCTGGACGCCTACGGGGAACGCGTTGATCCCCGGCATCGTCCGCAGCACAGGCATGATCATTCCGGCCGCGCCAGCGAGGCGGCGAGCGGCTCGTCCACAGCGGTGGCGGGGGCCTGAGTAGCTATGCGTGAAGAACGCAAGACCCTGACCCGGTACACCATCGAGTCCGAACACCGTCATCCCGGTTCGACCGGTGACTTCTCCGGGCTGCTCAATGCGGTCGCGACGGCCGTGAAGATCATCAGCACCCAGGTCAGCCGCGGCGCGCTGGCCGGCACGCTGGGCAGCGCAGGCGTGCAGAACGTTCAGGGTGAGGTGCAGAAGAAGCTGGACCTCATCAGCAACGACGTGATGATCGACGAGACGGAATGGACCGGGCACCTGGCCGCGATGGCGTCAGAGGAGATGGAAGACGTCCGCCCTGTCGTGCCCGCCGGGCGGCGCGGGAAGTACTTGCTGGTATTCGACCCGCTGGACGGCTCGGGCAACCTTGACGCCAACATCTCGGTGGGCACGATCTTCTCGATCCTGCGCAGCCCTGACCCGGGAGCGGAGCCGCGGGCCGGGCACTTCCTGCAGCCGGGCGCCGCCCAGGTGTGCGCAGGCTTCGCCTTGTACGGGCCGTCCACGATGCTGATCCTCACCACCGGCGACGGCGTTAACGGATTCACGCTCGATCGCGACATCGGGGCGTTCGTGCTCACCCATCCGCAACTGCGCATCCCCGAGGACTGCGGGGAGTTCGCGATCAACGCCTCCAACGAGCGCTTCTGGGAACCGCCGGTGCGCCGCTACATCCAGGAGTGCCTGGCGGGCAGCAGCGGACGGCGGGGCCGGGACTTCAACATGCGCTGGATCGCCTCGCTGGTGGCGGAGACCTACCGCATCCTTACCCGCGGCGGTGTCTTCCTCTACCCCAAGGACAGCAAGGAACCAGCCCGGCCAGGGCGTCTGCGGCTGCTCTACGAGTGCAATCCGATCTCCTTCATCGTCGAGCAGGCCGGCGGCGCCGCCAGCACCGGACGCGAGCGGGTCATGGAGCTTCAGCCCGAGAGCCTGCACCAGCGCGTGCCGCTGATTCTTGGATCAAAGAACGAGGTCGCGCGGATCGAGCGCTATCACCGCGACCAGGTCAGTGGACAGGGATCGGCCTTTGACGACTCACTCTTCAACAGCCGCTCCCTGTTCCGGATCCCCTGACGGCAGGAGGACTGGTGTCACCCAAGCATCCGATCGTTGTCATCACCGGCTCGTCCGGCGCGGGCACAACGTCGGTGACCAGGACCTTCCAGCACATTTTCCGGCGTGAGCAGATCAACGCGACGATCGTCGAGGGCGACTCGTTCCACCGATACGACCGGGAGCAGATGAAGGCCGCCACGGCGGCGGCCGACGAGGAAGGCAACCACGCGTTCTGCCATTTCTCGCCCGAGGCGAACCTGCTCGAAGAGCTGGAGACCCTGTTTCGCGAGTATGGCGAAGACGGTCGCGGCAAGGTCCGCAAGTATCTGCACGACGCGCAGGAGGCCAAGCCCTTCGGCCAGCAGTCCGGGACCTTCACGCCGTGGGCAGATGTCGACCCCGGCAGCGAGCTGCTCTACTACGAGGGATTGCACGGTGCCGCGGTCACCGACAAGGCGGATGTCGCCCAGCACGCTGACCTGCTGGTCGGGGTTGTCCCGATCATCAATCTCGAGTGGATCCAGAAACTTCATCGCGACCAGGGCGCACGGGGCTACACCAGCGAGGACGTGGTCGGAACCGTGCTGCGGCGCATGCCCGACTATGTGAAATACATCTGCCCCCAGTTCTCCCGCACGCACGTGAACTTCCAGCGGGTCCCGACGGTGGACACGTCGAATCCGTTCATCGCCCGGCACATCCCGAGCGCCGACGAGAGTTTCGTCGTCATCCGGTTCGCCAACCCGAAAGGCATCGACTTTCCCTACCTGCTGTCGATGCTGCACGACTCGTTCATGTCACGGCCAAACATCATCGTCATCCCAGGCGGGAAGATGGAGCTGGCCATGCAGCTGATCTTCACCCCGCTCATCCTGCGCTTGATGGAGGCACGGCGGCGGGCCTGACCGCCTGCCTGCACGAGCACGCGCGTGGCACCCGGCGAGCCCGCCGGCTCCAGCCTGCCGTCAGCCGTAGTGCTTCAGGTGCGGCCACAGCATGGGCCAGCTGGCGTGTGGTCCGGTGCTGGTCGTGTGGTCCGGTGCTGGTCCGGTGCAGACGCCGATCTGCAGGTCGGTCCGGTCGTTGCTCACGTGGTACGGGGCGTCGTGGGTGGTGAGCAGGCGGCAGCTGGCGACGTACGGCCGCAGCTGGCCGAGCGCGTCGACCGCGAGCACGGTGCGGTCGGAGGCGCGGCCGGGTCCCCACATCCAGTAGGCGTTATGGCCGGACAGCACGGGCGGCAGGTGGTCGGCGGAGCCGAGGACGTTGAGCGCGCCGGCTTCTGCGAAGTATCCGGTGAAGATCGAGGTGGGCGGCTGGCCGGCCCGGGCCAGGGCGGTGTCCTGCGCCGCGACCGCACTGGCGAGCCGCGGCCAGCCGATGGTGTGCCGATGTGCACGGCGCCGAGGAGGACCGGAGCGCACGCCGTGGTGAGGGCGGTGAGCACCCGGCCGAACCGGCCCGCGCCGAACAGTGCCGCGAGCCTCGCCGCCATGATCACGATCGCTCCGCCGGCCAGCGCCGGGATGATCCTGATCGCCGTCGGGTTGACGCCGGGTATGCCGGTGACCCGGGTGGGCTGATCCATGACCATGCCCCCTGCGGCGTATCCTGCCCGGAAGCCTCCGGCACCATCAAGCATCGGCGCAGAGCCCAGGTGCGACCGTCCAGCATTTCGGGTTGCCGGTCAATCGTGCTGATCGCCGCACCCGGCCCCGCGGTAGCCGGCCGGGGCTTACGGCAGGTGAGCGAGGCTGACCGCCTGCAGCTGCTGGGAAACCGTGTTGGTCACCAGCAGCGTGCCGCCCCCGGGCAGCAGCGCGAACTGCCGGGGCTGCTGGCCCGACGCCAGGTAGCCGAGCA
Source organism: uncultured Actinomycetes bacterium (assembly GCA_963829725.1). Classification (GTDB taxonomy): domain Bacteria; phylum Actinomycetota; class Actinomycetes; order Streptosporangiales; family Streptosporangiaceae; genus RYN-230. Next base: position 38,006 of record CAWHJW010000020.1, read on the forward strand.
GGGCCGGGCGGCGGGCCAGCGCATCCTGGACGCTGACGACGGCGAGGCCGGGGGCGCCGCCGGGCGGGTTGCCGCGGTCGGAATCGGCGATCACGATCCGGGTGCCATGGTCCACGAGCACCAGCCCGAGTGGCACCGAACCGACCGCCTGACGGGCGAGCAGTGCGTGCTTCGGGTCGCTGAGCAGCTTCGCGGCGGAGAAACCGAGCAGCGCATTGGAGCCGGCGGCCGTCACCCAGACCTGCTGCCCGTCGCCCGAGGTGATCACCCGGGACGGCCCGCAGCCGGCCGCCACCCTCTTGACCACGGAGGCTGCCGGGTGCGCCTCGGCGGTACGGACGTCGACGATGCTCAGTCCCCCGCCGGCCGAGGAGCTCCCCTGGCCCGCGCTGGTCACGTAGGCATACCGGCCGTCGGGGGACAGCGCGACCCCGATCGGCTGCGGAGCGACCGGGATCAGCCCGACCAGGTCGGCCGGGCCGAAGCCGGAACTGAGCGCACTCTGGAGGTTGAACACCCCCACGTGGTTGGTGGTCTGGTAGGTCACGAAGGCGAACCGCCCGTCCGGCGTCACGGCCACCTCGACGGCATGGTGCTGGCCGGGGCTGGTCAGGGACCCCAGCGGGGTGGCCGTGCCGCCCTGCTCCAGGTCGCTGACCCGGAAGACGGAGAGCCCGCTGCCTCCGCTGACCACCAGATGGGCCTGATCCCGGGTGAGCGTCTCGCCGAGTGACCCGCCGGGTACCTGGTTAGTCAACAGCGTGCTGGCCGGGGACTTCGCGGTGCTCAGCACGGCCAGATGGCCGTTCGTGAACGAGACGAAGGCAAACCCCGGCCGGGTGGCCACGTCGAACGGCTGGCCGCTGAGGCCGGACATCTGGCTGGCCGGCTGGTGCAGCTGCAGGGCCTTCGCGACCTGTTTCGTGCAGGCCGGCAGCGCGAGTGCGGCGGCCGGGCTGGACGCCCCGCCGCTGGCCTGGCCGGCCGCATTGTTGCCCCGGCCGATCAGGAAGAAGCTCACGCCTGCGGCCACGACCGCCACGCAGCCGACCGCGATCGTGACCCGGGACCGCCAGTGCGACCTGGCTGTCACGCGGCCGGGACCGGACGGCCCGCGGGCCGGGCCAGACGGGCCAGGGCCGGCTGCCGGCGCCCGGGGGCGGCCCGGCCCGCCGGGGCGCGCTGGCCCGCCGGGGCGCACTGGCCCGCCGTCGCCCGGTGGCGGCCCGGGGCGCCCTGACCGGCCGGCGCCCAGCATGCCGGGCCCTGCCGCCTCGGTCGCCGGCCCGCCCGAGCCGCGTCGCTCTCCCCCGCTTCCGCGCGGCTCTCCCGCGTTTCCTCCGGGCCCCCGCAAGCCAGCCCGCGGCGCCCCGGTATCTGCCGACGGCTCCGTAGCGGTATCCGCCGACGGCTCCGTAGCGCTTCCTCCCGGCTCCCTGGCGCCCGCCGACGGCTCCCCGGCGCGGGTCCGGCCAGCCGGGCTCGGCGGCTCCTCAGCGGGGGCGTCCGCCGCAGCCGCCGCCCCGGCCGCAATGGCTGCGGCACCGAAGGTCTCCGGCGGGACCAGGGTGGTCTTCTCCCGGGACGGACGGGGCGGCGCCGGGGCTATCCCGGGTCCCGATTCCAGCCCGCAGGCCCGGCGCAACGCGGCGGCGAACTGCGGGCAGGTCGCGTACCGGTCAGCGGGCACCTTGGCCAGGGCCTTGGCCAGAACCTCGTCGACCTCCGGGGGCAGGTCCGGGCGGCGGCTGGTCAGCGTGGGCGGCTCCGCGGATACCTGGGCCCACATGACCGCGATCGACTCGTCCCGGACGAACGGCGGCTGGCCGGTCAGAATGGTGTAGGCCGAGCAGGCCAGCGCGTACTCATCAGTCCGCCCGTCAACGGCGCGCGCTTCGACCTGCTCCGGCGCGATGTAGTCGAGCGTGCCGAGGAACTGGCCGGTGGAGGTCAGCGCGCTGGACGACAGGGCGCGCTTGCTGAGGCCGAAGTCGGACAGGTAGGCGTGGCCGGGTAGGTCCGGGCCGGCCGAGGCGTCCAGCAGCATATTGCCCGGCTTGACGTCCCGGTGCACCAGGCCGTGGGCATGAGCCGCCTCCAGCGCCCCGGCCACCTGGGTGATGATGTGGCAGGCGCGGACCGCGCTGAGCGGGCCCTCCGTGTTGACCAGGGTCTGCACGTCCGATCCCTGGACATACCGCATGGCGATGAACAGGACCCCGGCAGCCTCACCGGCCTCGAAGATCGGGATGATGTTGGGATGGTCGACCGCGGCGGCGGTCCGCGACTCCCGGATGAACCGCTGCCGGAATCCCTCGTCCTGGGCCAGCTGCGGGGTCAGCACCTTGAGGGCGACGGGCCGTTCCAGCCGGGTGTCGTAGGCACGGTAGACCACGGCCATGCCACCACGGCCGATCTCCTCATCGAGCCGGTAGCTGGCGATGCGGGAACCAACGCCGAACCCGCCCGATGCCGGGGTCTCCTCCGTCACCGTGTCCTTCCCCCGCCCCCGCGTGCCCGGCCGACGCTCGAGGCACATCGGCCTCCGTGAGCAGGCAACCAAGCCTAGCAGCGTTTCCCGCGCCGCCTTGAATCATGAATGCCGGGGCGGCCCGGCGCAACGGGCCGCGCCGGACAGGTGCCGGGCCCGGCACCTGTCCGGGCCCCCGCGGAGGGCCTGCTCAGCACCCCGGTCACGGCCGGATGGGCTGAGTTAATTCTGGGTAAACCGGCCCTGCGGCCCTTTAGCCCACTACGGCCAGGAAGTAGCGTGCGAGCGTGCTGATCTCCCCTCACGAGCAGGAGCGGCTGATGCTGCACGTGGCCGCCGGGCTGGCCCGTGAGCGCCGGGCCCGGGGGCTGCGGCTGAACTACCCGGAGGCGACCGCCGTGATCGCCGCGTACGTGCTGGAGGGGGCACGGGACGGCCGCAGCGTCGCCGACCTCATGGAGGCCGGGCGGCACGTCCTGACCGCGGGCGACGTCATGGAGGGAGTCCCGGAGATGCTGGAGTCCGTCCAGGTCGAGGCGACGTTCCCGGATGGGACGAAGCTGGTGACCGTGCACCGGCCGGTCCCGTGATCCCGGGCGAGGTCCGGCACGGCGCGGATCCGGTCCCGCTCAATCCCGGACGTGACCGGGTCGTGGTCACCGTGACCAATACCGGTGACCGGCCGGTTCAGGTCGGCTCGCACTACCACTTCGCCGCGGCCAACCCGGCGCTGGACTTCGACCGGGCCGCCGCATGGGGACGCCGCCTGGACGTGCCGGCCGGCACCGCGGTCCGCTTCGAGCCCGGGGTGACCCGGGAGGTGTCGCTGGTGCCACTGGGCGGCCGCCGGACCGTCCCCGGGCTGCGGGCCGAGCACGCCGGGCCGCTGGACGGCGGCCGGTGAGCGAGACGCCGTCGATCAGCCGCGGTCGTTACGCGGACCTGGTCGGGCCGACCGCCGGGGACCAGATCCGGCTGGCCGACACCAACCTGTTCATCGAGATCACCGAGGACCGGGCCCGCGGCGCCGCCGGAGCCGGTGATGAGGTGGTGTTCGGCGGCGGCAAGGTGATCAGGGAGTCCATGGGCCAGGCGGTGGCCACCCGGGCTGAAGGCACTCCTGACTTGGTCATCACCGGTGCCGTAGTGCTGGACTACTGGGGGGTGGTCAAGGCCGATGTGGGCATCAGGGACGGCCGGATCACCGCGCTCGGCAAGGCGGGGAACCCGGACATCATGGACGGAGTGCACCCGGACCTGGTCATCGGCCCGTCCACCGAGGTCATGGCGGGCAACGGGCGGATCCTCACCGCGGGTGCCATCGACTGCCACGTGCACCTGATCTGCCCGCAACTGCTCGACGAGGCGCTCGGCGCGGGCGTCACCACCGTCATCGGCGGCGGTACCGGGCCGGCCGAGGGCACCAAGGCCACCACGGTGACCCCCGGGGCCTGGCAGCTGGCCCGGATCCTGGAGGCCGCCGATCCGTGGCCGGTCAACGTGCTGCTGCTCGGCAAGGGCAATACTGTGTCGGCGGTGGCGCTCGCCGAGCAGCTGGCCGCCGGGGCGGGCGGATTCAAGCTGCACGAGGACTGGGGGTCCACCCCGGCCGCGATCGACGCCTGCCTGCGCGCCGCGGACGCCGGGCAGGTCCAGGTGGCGCTGCACAGCGACACGCTGAACGAGGCCGGCTATGTGGAATCGACGCTGGCCGCCATCGCCGGCCGGGGCATCCACGCCTACCACACGGAGGGCGCGGGCGGCGGGCACGCACCGGACATCATTACCGTGGCCAGCTACCCCAACGTGCTGCCGTCGTCCACCAACCCGACCCGCCCGCACACGGTGAACACGCTGGATGAGCACCTGGACATGCTCATGGTCTGCCACCACCTGAGCCCCCGGGTGCCAGAGGACCTGGCGTTCGCCGAGTCACGCATCCGCCCGACCACCATGGCCGCCGAGGACATCCTGCATGACCTGGGCGCGATCTCCATGATCGGGTCGGATTCCCAGGCCATGGGACGGATCGGCGAGACCATCATCCGGACCTGGCAGACCGCGCACGCCATGAAGGAGCGCCGCGGCGCGCTGCCCGGTGACGGGTCGGCGGGCTTCCCGGCGGACAACCTGAGGGCCCAGCGTTACATCGCCAAATACACGATCTGCCCGGCCGTGGCTCACGGGATCGACGGCGAGATCGGCTCGGTGCAGCCGGGCAAGCTGGCCGACCTGGTGCTCTGGGAGCCGGCGTTCTTCGGCGTCCGGCCGCATGCCGTCCTCAAGGGCGGCATGGTGGCCTGGGCCGCGATGGGAGACGCAAACGCCTCCATCCCCACCCCGCAGCCGGTGCTGCCCCGCCCGATGTGGGGCGCCGCCCCCGTGGTGGCCGCCGGGACCTCGCGCGCGTTCGTCGCGCCGGCCGCGGTCGAGGGCGGGCTGGCCGAGCGGATCGCGGTGCGCCGGGCGCTGGTCCCGGTCGCGGACGTGCGTGGCCGCGGCAAGGCGGACCTGCCGCTGAACGATGCGCTGCCGCGGATCGAGGTGGACCCGGACACGTTCACCGTGCGGATCGACGGTGACCCGGTCGAGCCGGAACCCGCCAGCACGCTCCCCATGACGCAGCGTTACTTCCTGTTCTGATGCCGCTGACCGCCTCGCTGCTGCTGCTGGCCGACTCACGGTTGCCGGCCGGCGGCCACGCGCACTCAGGCGGGATGGAGGCGGCCACCGTGGCCGGCCTGGTCGGCACCGACGGCGGCCTGGATGGTTTCCTCCGCGGCCGGCTGGCCACCGCGGGCCTGGCCGCCGCCGGGCTGGCCGCCGCGGCCTGCGGGCATGCGGCCGAGGTGTCCGCCGGCGCGCCCGCCCGCTGGGAACGGCTCGGCGCGGAGGCGGCGGCCCGGACCCCGTCACCCGCGCAGCGCGCCGCCGCGCAGGCGCAGGGCCGGGCGCTGCTCCGGGCAGCCCGGGCGGCCTGGCCGCACCCGGTGCTGGACTCGCTGGCCGCCGGTACCGGCCCCAGCCCCGGCCCGGCCGCACCGGGATCACCCGGCACCCCTCCCGCCAGCCCGGCCGCACCCTTCCACCCGGTCGTCCTGGGTGCCTGCACCTGGATCACCGGCGGTACCCCGGCCGAGGCCGCCATGCTGGCCGCCACCGCCGCGATCACTGGCCCGGCCTCGGCCGCCATCCGGCTGCTCGGGCTCGACCCGCTGGCCGTGACCGGGCTGCTGGCCCGCTACGACGCAGACGTGGCGGCCCTGGCCGCAGCGGCCGCGGACGCCGCCGCCCGCGCCGGCTGGGCGGCCCTGCCGGCGCCGTCCGCGCCCGGCCTGGACTTGCTGGCCGAACGTCACGCACGGGAAGAGGTGGCCCTCTTTGAGTCATGACCACGCCGACACCCATCCGGCCCTCGGCGGCCATCCCGGCCGGGCCCTGCGGCTCGGCGTCGGGGGGCCGGTCGGCAGCGGCAAGACCGCCCTGGTCGCCGCCCTCTGCCTGGTACTCCGGGAGGAGCTGGCCCTGGCCGTGGTGACCAACGACATCTACACCACCGAGGACGCGGATTTCCTGCGCCGGGCAGGCGTGCTCGCCGACGACCGGATCCGGGCGGTGCGCACCGGGTGCTGCCCGCACACCGCGATCCGCGACGACATCGCGGCCAACCTGGAGGCGGCCGAGGACCTGGAGCACCGGCACGCGCCGCTGGACCTGCTGATCATCGAGAGCGGCGGGGACAATCTGACCGCCACGTTCAGCCGCGGCCTGGTCAACGCGCAGATCTTCGTGCTCGACGTCTCCGGCGGGGACAAGGTGCCACGCAAGGGCGGCCCCGGGGTCAGCCGGTCCGACCTGCTCGTCATCAACAAGACCGACCTGGCCAGCCAGGTCGGCGCCGACCTGGCGGTGATGGCCCGGGACGCCGGGCAGGTCCGGGGCGGCCGCCCGGTGATCTTCAGCTCGCTGCGCGAGCACCCGGGTGCGCCGGAGGTCAGCGACTGGGTCCGGGCCCTGGCCCGCGCCCGGTCCGCCGGCGCCCCCAGCCCCGCACCCGCAACTACGGGGTGACGGCCCGGACGGCCGTGCGGGCCCGGGCGGCGGTGTCCACCCGGGCGGACGACTACGGCCGGACCCACGTCACCGTGCTGCGCTCCGACGGCCCGCTGGCGCTGCGCGACACCACGCACGGGGTGTACCTCGTCGGCGCGGCGGCCGGTCCCCTCGGCGGGGACGACCTGGCCCTGGACATCGAGGTGGGCCCCGGGTCATGCCTGGTGATCCGGTCGGCGGCCAGCATGCTGCTGCTCCCCGGGCCGCATGGCGGCACCTCGGCACTGCGGATCACCGCGCGGGTCGGCCCGGGCGGCCGGCTCGACTACGGCCCGCAGCCGGCCGTGGCCGCCGCGGGCTGCGATCACCGGACCCGCGCCGTCATCGAGCTCGGCACCGGGGCGGCCCTGCGCTGGCGGGAAGAGATCGTGCTGGGCCGGCACGGCGAGCCACCGGGACACTGCGGCAGCCGGCTGGACGTCGGGCTGGCCGGCTCCCCGGTGTTCCGGGGTGAGCTCACCGTCGGCTGTCCCGGCACCGACAGCAGCAGTGCCGTGCTCGGTGGCGCGCGCGCCGCGGGGGGCGTTCTGCTGGTTGAGGAGGGGCGGGCGCAGCCGCCCGCAGCGGCGCACGACGGCCTGGCCATGCTGCCGCTGGCCGGCCCGGGCGTGTCGGTCACGGCTACCGCGCCGGACGCGGCCACCCTGGCCCGGCGCCTGGACCACGGCGAGCACCTGGCCGGCTACTGACCCGCGCGAGATCATCCGCCTGCCCAACGCCTTTCCCGGGGTGGCCGTCCGGCTTATGCTCCGGCTAGAGGCGCGGCCACCCGCCTCCAGCGAGGTGATGACCGTGTCCCGTCCCGCCCCCCGGGCCGCCACGGCCGCGATCGACTTCGGCGCCCCCTCCGCGGAGCGGGACATCGAGCGGGGGTTGCAGGAGTACTTCGTCGAGTCCGAAGCCTACGGCCGGGTCCGTTCCGGGGCTAAGCGGATCGTGGTGGGCAACCGGGGCATCGGCAAGAGCGCGATCTTCCAGGTCCTGGCCCGGCGCGAGCGGGAGGAAGGCAGCTACGTCATCGAGCTGTCCCCGGAGGACTACTCCTACGAGCTGCTGACCCAGACGATGACCGCGGAGCGCAACGGTTCCTGGGCGAAGCTGGGCGCCTATGCGGTGGCGTGGAAATACCTGCTCTACGTGCTGATCATGAAAGAGGTATCCCGGCGCCGCGTGCACCTGAGGAAGGGCGAGGCGGCGCAGATCTACAAGTACGTCCGGGACAACCACGCCAATGCGCACGGCAGCAAGCTGTCCGCGCTGGTCTCCTACCTGAAGCGGATGGAAGGGGTGAAGATCGGCAAGTACGAGGCGAGCGTCAGGACCAGGGAACTGGAGCGGCTGTACAAGCTGGAGGAGATCCATCACTTGCTGCCCGGCTTGCGCCAGGTCGCGGAGCAGCGCCGGATCATCGTGCTCGTGGACGAGCTGGACCGGGGCTGGGACTCCTCCGAGGACGCGCAGGCCTTCGTGGCCGGGCTGTTCCAGGCCTGCCTGTCGGTCAACTCGCTGCACGACAACCTGCGCGTTTACATCTCGCTGCGGCAGGAGTTGTACGACGACATCCCGGCACTGTATGAGGACGCGCAGAAATACCGGGACCTGATCGAGACCATTGCATGGACCGAGGGCTCGCTGCTCACCCTGATGGCCAACCGGATCCGGCACACGCTGCCCGCGCTGGGCACCAGTGACGACCAGGAATGCTGGAGCACCCTGTTCGGGACGCCGCCCGGCCAGCCACGGGCCCGCTCCTTCGGCTACATGATCGAGCGGACGCTGTACCGGCCGCGGGAGATCATCCAGTTCTGCACGCAGGTCATCGAGAACGCGGCGGACGGGCAGCCCGGGCCGCCCTGGCCGCACCGGGCCATCACCGGGGCCGAGGCGCTGTACTCGGCGGACCGGGCCCGGGACATTGCCGCGGAGTACCGGTTCCAGTGGCCCGGGCTGCTCAGTGTCATCGACGCCTTCCGCGGCCAGCGGCCGGTAATCGGGCGCGACGACCTCGAGCTGCTCTGCCTGGCCGTGATCACGAGGGACATCCCGTCCAGCGGGACCGGCGGCTGGCTGGACGAGTGCACGCCGGACCAGCTGATCGAGATCCTGTGGCAGGTCGGCCTGCTGCTCGCCGAGGCGGAGCCCGGTGGTGCCATCTCACGCGGCACCACCTCAGGCAGCGCCGGGCCCGGCAGCCGCAGCTTCCTGGGGCCGCACCAGGCCCGGCGGCTCAACCTCGCGGCCGCGCAGGCCTTCCAGGTCCACCCCATGTTCCGCGCCTACCTGCACGCGGGCGGACCCTGACCCCGCGCTCAGCCCGGGGCGGCCGGCTGCCGGGCCAGCTCCACGGTGAGGGACGGCCAGGCGTCCGGGTCGTGCCCGGGCACCAGCCGGTAACCCTGCTTGGCGGCGATCCGCTTGAGCTTGCGGATCTGGGCCACGCTCTGCTCCGGCGAGGCCCCGATCCGGCCGCCGACCGCCACCTCCCGCTCGATGTTCTCGGTCAGGTCGGCGGCGTCGAACGCGAACACGAACCCGCCGCCGCCGGCCGACGGGTCACGCCGGACCACGAAACTCTGGTGGCCGGGCGTGTGCCCGGCGGTCAGCACGGCGGTGACCCCCGGGGCGATCTCGGTATCGCCCTCGGCGGTGCGCCAGTCGATCCGCGGGTCGTCGAAGTCCACCCGGAAGATCCCGTTCTCCTCGGGCCCCGGCGGGCTGGACAGGCCGTAGTCGAGCTCGGCGCTCTGGATGTGCACCGGCACCCGGCCGGCGAAGTGCTTGAGGCCGCCAGCGTGGTCGTAGTGCAGGTGGCTGACCGCGACCGCGTGGATGGCGGCCAGGTCCACGCCGACCGCGTCCAGCGCCTCGGGCAGCGGCTCACCGGGCCCGGGCAGTACCGGCTGGATCGCGGGGTCACCATGGAACCGGGCGCGCAGCGCCGCATCGGTGATCAGCGCGGTGTTGAAGCCGGTATCCAGCAGCAGCCAGCCACCATCGCACTCCAGCAGCACCCCCGGCACCGGCTCGCGCAGCAACCCGGTGTCCGGCGCGCCTTCCACGGACACGGATTTCGGCAGGTCCTCCCAGCCGAGCGTGAGCAGGATGATACGGCGCACCCCGGTACTCAACGGCGCCTCCTTCCCGGCCCGGCCCGGGCCTGGCCCACCTTAACGGCCTCCGGCATGGCACTGCCCCGGGCACCCGCGCGGGTGCCCGGGGCAGTGCCCGAGCAGGCCGGTTAGTTGCTGTGCAGCCAGGTGGCCGTGAAGCTGTTCCCCCCGCTGGATGTCCCCGCTGGCCGTGCAGCACGGGGCCTCCGCGATGACCTCGGCCGCCATTGAGAGGTAAGGAAGCGGCCAGCCGGCGTGTGAGCGCTACCAGCGTGTTTCTGGCTCGCCCCGCCAGGTGGGCGGGGGCAGCACGGACTCCGCCGCCTCCTGCATGGCCCGCCCGGCCGCAGCGCCCGGCGCCAGCAGTGAGCCGGCGATGTCGGTGAGCAGCGAGCGCACCGTGGCCAGCGCGGCGCGGTGCAGCATCACCCGGTCCAGGGCCGCGCCCGCCGTGCCCAGCGGCGGCCGGTAGGCGCCCATCAGCGTCAGCGTGCAGCAGCCGTCCTGCTCCCCCTCGGTCAGGACCAGGTTAGCGTCCAGCACCGGGAACAGCCGGCCCATGGCGCCGGTGGCTTCCCAGCGCAGCGGGAGCACCACCTCATCGTCACGCGGCACCGGCTCGAGCAGCCGGACCCGGACGAGCTTGGAGGCACCCAGCACGCTGCCGAACGGCCCGACCCTGATCAGGGTCAGGCCATCCTCATATGCCTGCTCTGACTTGCTGCCCAGCCACCCGCTGCGGGTTAGCCCGCCCAGCCTCATCCGTGCCACCGGGAAGGCCAGGTCCAGCGCAACCTCGTGGCTCGCGAACATGCTCACAAGTGAGCCATTGGGAGAGGCCCGGTCGGGAGGGACCAAAGTCACCTTTCCGGCCGCCGAATGGCTCCGGGACTCCGGCGCCCGGCCGCCGGCGCTCAGAGCTCCTGGCGCCGTCGCAGGTAGCTGAACGCGGCCCAGCCGACCGGGACCGGCAGCCAGAAGGTGAGCAGGCGGAACAGCAGCACCGCGCTGACCGCGGTGGCAGCGGCCATGCCGGTGGCGGTCAGGCCCGCCGCCAGGGCGGCCTCGACCGCGCCGAGGCCGCCCGGGGTCGGCACCGCTGAACCGAGGGCGCTGCCGGTCAGGTAGACGACGGCGGCGCTGGTGAACGGGATCGAGCCGCCCAGCGCCAGCACGCAGGCGGTGAGGCAGAGGATATAGCTGGCGGTCAGCAGCAGCGCGCCGCCGATGCCCTCGGCCAGCTTGCGCGGCTGCTGCGCCAGCTCGAGCAGCCGCGGCAGCACCTGGCCGAGGGCGGGCGCGAGCCGGGCGCGCAGCAGGCGGCGGCCGCCGGGCACGGCCACCACCACCAGTGCGGCCACGACCAGGGCCGCGATGACGAAGTAGACCCAGCGCGGCGGGCTGAGCGCATGGCTCCGCGCGCCGGTGATCGCCACGAACACCACCAGCAGCAGCGCGTGCAGCACGAACGCGACGACCTGGGCCACGCCCACACTGGCCGCCGCGACGGCCGCGGGCACCTTGTGCCGCTGCAGGTAGCGCACGTTGAGCGCGGCGCCGCCCACCGCGGCCGGGGTGACCAGCGTGACGAAGGACCCGGCCAGCTGGGCCAGCACGGTGCGGGGGAAGCTCAGCCGCTCCAGCACGAACCCGGACAGCGACCAGGCGGCGGCCAGGTAGGTCAGCACGGACAGGCCCAGCGCGGCCAGCATCCAGCGCGGGTCGGCGGAGCGCAGCAGGCTGGTGACGTTGACCCGGGCCAGCTGCCCGATGAGCAGGTAGGCAGCGAGGATGGTGGCCACCAGGGTGACCAGGCTGCGCGGCCGGATCCGTTCCAGCTGGACCGGCGGGGCGGCCGCCCCATCCGCGGGGGCCTCGGCCAGCAGCCGCTGCCGGAGCGCGGGCAGCACGGCCTTGTGCCGCCGCAGATAAGCCCGGGTGGACCGGGCCAGCACCACCGGCTGGAGCAACGGCACCAGGGCCAGCGGCCCGGCGCCGCCGAGCTTGCGCTTGGCGAGGGCCGCCGTCCGCTCCGGCCCGACCAGGGTGGCGCACTCAGCGAGCAGCTGGGCCAGGTCCAGCCGGCGCTGCAGGTCACTGGCGGCGACGTCACCGCCGCCGGGGTCAAGCAGCTTGACCCGGCCGGCGCCGTCGATCACGATCCGGTCCGCGGTCAGCGTCCGGTGGGTGACCCGGTGCGCATGCAGCCGGCGCACGGCGTCCCACACCGAGTCCAGCTGCGGGTCGGTCAGCGTGTCCCCCAGCTCGGCCAGCGAGGTGCCGCCGTCGGCGTCGGTGGCCAGGACGATGGCCTCCGGGCCCGCCCGCACCAGGGCCCGCAGCCGGGGGGTGAGCACGCCGGCGTCCTCGACGGCGTAGGCCATCAGGGCCCGGCGCTCCGCGGTCCGGTCGGTGGACAGCGGGGCCCGGCGGGATACCTGGTCACGGAGCCGGAGGGAACGGTACAGCCGGTACAGGGCGCCGGCCGCCTGCTGGTCGCGGTCGAACACGGTCACGTCCAGCCGCGCGCCGTCCGGCCCGGCCGCGGCGTAGCGCCGTGACTCGGAGCCGGTTTCCGGCACCCGGCGCAGCTCGGCCACCGGCTGGCCGGCCGCGCTGAGCGCGGCGGCGATGACCTCGCCCGGGGGGCGCTGCGACATCGAGCCCGCGACGTACCGCACGGCCAGGCCCAGGACCCAGCCCAGCAGCAGCGTGATGAGCACGGATAGCACCGTGGTGTGCAGCGCGGCCAGGCTGGCGGCCGCGTAGACGGTGACCGACACCCACAGCGCCGCCCGCCAGCGCGGCCGCCCGCTGAGGTCGATGCTCGTCGTGTACGCGATCAGGCCGGCCAGCGGGGCGTCCAGCGGGGCGAACCTGCTGGCGTTGGCGGCCGCGGGAGCGATGGCGCGGTACAGCGGCTCGGCGGTCCCGGTGCGCAGCAGCACATCCGCCAGCGCGACGACGAGGCCGGCGAGCACGCCGGTCATCACCGCCTCGGCCAGCCGCCGGGCCTGGCGGCGGACCAGCTGCCGGACAGCCAGTGCCACCGGAAGCAGGACGAGGGCCAGGACGGCCAGCACGCGAAGCGTGCCGAGGATGGCATGCAGCACACCGCTGGCCTTGACCACATCGGTCCCCACCCCGGTGACCGTCGCCTTGGCCAGCAGCCCGGCCGCAACCAGAAGGGCGATGCCGACGCACCCCGCCACAAAGCGCAGCAGGTCGGCTGGGCGCCGGATGCGGCTCAGCTGGTGGTCCTCGACGATCACCGCCGGCCGGGCCGGCGCGGCCCCGTCAGCGGCGGCCCCGTCAGCGGCGGTGCCGTCAGCGGCGGTGCCGTCAGCGGCGGTGCCGTCAGCGGCGGTGCCGGGCATGCCGCCTGCCCTCTCGCCACCGCGGCCGGACAGGCGCCGGGCTCCCGGCGTCCGCTGTGGTGGCGTCATCCGCTGATCGTTTCACCCCGCCGCCGACGCGCAGGGGCGGGCCCTGGTCAGCGCCGTTTCCGGCCGGGGCGCGACCGGACGAGCAGGCTCCAGGCGAGGACGGCGAACACCACGCCCAACAGGGCCTGCATGCCCATGTCCAGCAGCCAGGTTGACGGCCTGTGCACCCACAGCGGGTCGGGCGGCAGGCCCCCGATGAGGGCCAGCCTGCTGGTGGACGCGGTGGCGGCAAAGCCCCAGCGGGACGGGAACAGGTAGGACACCTGCTGCAGGCCCATCTTGCCGTTCAGCGGGATCACCCCGCCGGTCATCACGACCTGCACCAGGGTGAGCAGCACCAGCAGCGGAAGGGCGGTCTCCGAGGTCGATACCGCGGCCGAGATGAACAACCCGATCGCCATGGAGGCCAGCGCCAGCAGCGCGATGGCCAGCAAGATCTCGGCCAGGGCCGAGCCGAGCACGACGCCATGGGGCGGCATCGGGCGGCCGGCCAGCCCGATCGCCACCAGCACCGCCGCCTGCACGACGCTGATCGCCCCGAGCACGATCAGCTTGGACCACAGGTAGGCGCCGGCCGACAGCCCGGCGGCCCGTTCCCGGGTGTAGATAGGTCTTTCCTTGACCAGCTCCCTGACCGAGCTGGCCGCGCCGTTCAGGCAGGCCGCAACGGCCAGGATCAGCAGCACCGCCTCGGCATTGCCATTGGTGCGCGGCGCCCCGGTCAGCCCCAGCGCATCCGGCATGGACCGGACAAGCAGGCCCAGGATCAGCGGCAGCAGGACCGTGAAGCCCAGGTACAGCCGGTCGGAGGCGATCACCGACAGGTAGCGGCGGGCCAGGGTGGACAGCTGCCCGACGCGGCTGCGGGGCAGCGGGGCGGGCTCCGGCGCTCTCCTGGCCTGCTGCGGCCCCCGGGGCGTCAGCCCGGTGGTGACGTAGTCCGTGTGGTACCGCGAGCAGGCGAACTCGGCCCCCCAGTCCCGCGCCGTCTCCTTGTCGAACGCCTCGTACACGCCGGCCCAGTCCGGCTTGCCGAAGAACTGCAGCCCCTCGTCTGGCGGCCCGAAGTAGGCCACCCGGCCGCCCGCGACCACCTTGCCGTCTGGGTCCAGCAACGGCACCAGCATGAGCACCCGGTCGCAGAGGTCCAGGTGGGCGACGTCGTGGGTGACCACGATGACGGTCCGGCCATCGTCGGCCAGCCCGCGCAGCGTCTCCCAGACCGACTTCGTGCTGCCCGGGTCCAGCCCGGACGTCGGCTCGTCCAGGAACAGCAGCGACGGCTTGGTCAGCAGTTCCATGGCCACGTTGACCCGCTTCTGCTGCCCGCCGGACAGGGAGGACGCCCGGGTGTTCGCGTGAGCCTTGAGGCCGAGCTCGCCCAGCACCTCATCCACCCGGCGGCCCCGCTCGGCCTTCGAGGTATCCCCTGGGAACCTGAGCTCGGCCGCGTACTGCAGCGCCCGGCGCGCGGACAGCTGCATGTGCAGGATGCTCTCCTGCGGCACCAGCCCAATCCGGTGCCGCAGCTCCGCATAGTGCGTGTACAGGTCGCGGTTGTCGTAGAGGACGGTGCCGCCGCTGGCGGGCCGCATCCCGGTCAGCGCGCCCAGCAGGGTGCTCTTCCCCGCCCCGCTCGGGCCGAGGATCGCCACCAGGTTGCGCTCGCCGATGGGCAGCGTTACATGGTCGAGCAGGATCTTCCCGCCGCCGATCTGGACAGTGAGGTCCTGGGCGATCAGGGAGACGTCGCCTTCGTCGATGAACTCCCGTAGCTCATCGCCGACCAGCCGGAAGGTAGCCCGCCCGACGCCGATGATGTCTTGCTCGGTGATGGCGGCCCGGCCGACCCGGCGGCCATTAACAAAGGTCCCGTTATGGCTGTCCAAATCGACGATTTCGTACTGGCCACCGCCGATATTGCGGAGTTCGGCGTGTTCCCGGGAAACGCTGAGATCGGGTACCACCAGGTCATTGCCCGGATCCCGCCCGATCCGCAGCCGACGGGCCGGTGCGCGCATCACCGTGGTCGGGCGGCGGTCCACGCTGCTCACCCTGGCGGGCGCCAGGTCCGCCTCGGCCCCGGCGGGCGTGCACATCATGACCGGCCCGCTCTCCGGGTGACCGAGCCGCAGCACGCAGTTATTGGTGATCTCAATCCGGTTCACTCGCTGGGCCCCGAGGAACGTGCCGTTTGTGCTGCCCTGGTCCTCGAGGATCCAGCAGTCCCGGTCCGCGCGCAGGACCGCGTGCTTCCAGGACACCCGGGAATCGCTGACGACTATGTCGGACTGAGGGTCCCGGCCGATGCGGTACTGAGCGCCCGCACGCAGTGTCTGGTCGGACCCCTGGGTTTTCACCACAAGCACCGGGGCATCCGGCGGCGAGACGAGACGCTCGTTCATTTGCCCAGTCTAAGGGGATTCAGGCCCCGGTAATATAGCCGTGCCTGCTATCGGGCCTGCCCGGTATCGGGCGATGGCGGCGCGGGCATGTGCGTGTTTGCCCGGAAAGCCCGAAACTCAATACCTCCGCGTACCCGCCCGGTAGCGAGCAGAATGCAAGGCGCGCTCCCCGCGGGAAGCGCCATCGGAGCCGACCGGGCAGGCGAGCGCTGGAGGCGCGGTGAGTGACGAGAACCCCGGCCGGCTGGGGCATTCCCGCCCGGCTCGCGGGCGCCGATTTCCGGCCGGCGGAGCCGGTCGGCCGGGGCGGCATGGCCGTGGTCTACCGCGTCTGGGACCGGCGGCTGGACCGCCAGGTTGCTCTCAGGATCCTCGACCCGGCACTGGCGCAGGACGCCGGTTTCCAGGAGCGGTTCCTCCGCGAGCAACGGGCCGCCGCGGCGGTGGATCATCCCAACATCATCCCGGTGTTCGCCGCGGGCGGGGCGGACGGCGGGCTGTTCTCGCCATGCGGTACGTGGCGGGCGCCGATGTCCGGACCCCTGGTGGATACCGACGGCCCGCTGCCGGCCTGGCGGGCGACCCGGATCCTCGCCCAGGTGGCTTCCCCGCTGGACGCCGCGCACGCCCGTGGCCTGGCGCACCCGGATGTGAAGCCGGCCAACATGCTGCTGGACGCGGGCCTTCCCGGGCGGGCGCGGACCACGTCTATCTGGCCGATTTCGGGCTGAGCAAGCCCGCCCTGGCCGCCCTGGGCCTGACCGCGGCCGGCCAGCTGGTCGGGACCCTGGATTATGTGGCCCCGGAGCAGATCGAGAACCGCCCGGTGGATGGCCGCGCCGACCTCTATGCGCTGGCGTGCGCAGGCTACGAGATGCTGGGCCAGCAGCCACCCCGGTCCCCGTGCGGCCCATCGGGCTGCCCGCGGCCACACAGGGCGAGGCCATCACCCCCGGCGGGCACTACCTGCTGGCCGCGATGGGCAGCGGCGCTGCCGTGATCAGGGTGGCCCGCGCCGGGCAGGGCCGCGCGGGCGCCGTGCTCGGGCTCCCGCACCAGCCCCGGCGGTGCCGGTGCGGTCGAAGTAACGCTGTCCGGGAATGGTGCCTTCGCGCGGGCGAGCAATGCCCTCCTCGCCTTCTCCGCGGCCCGGCTGCGCACCCGCCCTGGCTCCGCCCTCGTCGCCAGCGTGCGGGTCGGCCCGGCGCCGATCGGGCTGACCGCGCTGAACGGCGGCCGCCGCATCCTGGTGGCCAACTCCGGCCTGCACCCGCACCGGGACATCCCGGCCAGCCTCGGCGTCATCGATGCCGCAGCGGCGCTGCAGGGCCAGCCGGCCTTGCTCGGCCTGATCCCGGCCGTTACGCTGTCCCGTGAATTCGTCCTGGAGCCAGGGGACAGGACCGCCCTGGTCACCAGTTCGGCATCGCACCAATTGGAGGCCGTAAACCTGGCCGGGCTGGGCTAAGGCCGCGGCCCTCGTCCCGCCCGCCCGGCCCTGGCCAGCGCAGATAGCGGACCGCTGGCCGCGGGCCGGGCAGCGTGGGGCGCCTGGAGTGCATCGCTTTCGCCGAGCATGTCATAACATCTGCGCAACGCGGCCCGGCATCTGGCCGGCGCTCGAGCAACCCCCTGGCGGCTACCGTGAGCGACTACCCGACGCAACGCCTGCCGTTCCAGCCCGGACCCGAAGGTGACCCGTACGCCGACTACTACGACGATCATGGCGCTCCCCGTGGCAGGGGCCGGCGCCGGTCCCGGGGACGCCGCGCCATCATCATCTTCTTCGTGACCCTGCTCATCCTGATCGGCCTGTTCGTGATCGCCGACCGGGTGGCCGTCCGCTACGCGGACAACCAGTTCGCCACCCAGGTCAAGACTCAGGGCGGGCTCAGCAACAAGCCGGCGGTCAGCATCGAGGGTTTCCCGTTCCTCACCCAACTGGCCGCCCGCCGGTTCAACGAGGTGCAGCTCAGCGCGGCCACGGAGCAGGCGGGCCCGGTCGTCATCGACAACCTGCAGGCGACCATGCACGGCCTGCAGCTCATCAACGGGTTCAGCAGCGCCCGGGTGGCCAGCCTGAACGGCACCGGGCTGATCACCTACGCCAGCGTGGCCAAGGCCGCTAACGTGCCGGGCCTGAAGGTCTCGGCGCTGAACAGCACCGAGGCCAAAGTCACCATCGACCTGGGCTTCATCTCTGGCAGCGGGGTGGCCAAGGTGACCAAGGCCGGCGCCAACAAGATCAACATCGCGGTGGTCTCGGCGGGCGGGATCCCGCTGTCCGCCCTGGGCGGCCTGAACAACATGACCATCACCATTCCCGGCCTGCCGATGGGGATCAACCTGCAGAGCATCACCATGACCCAGCAGGGCATCCTGGTCCACATCACCGGCCAGAACGTCACGCTGAGCGGCGGCTGACCCGGGAGCCAGCCCGGGTGCACAACCCCCTGGGGTCACCCGGCCCGGCCAGGCCACCCTGGCGCAGGCAGCGGGGCACGCTTAGCATGCCCGCGTGGCGATGATGCTCGGGATCGTGAAGAGGCTGCTCCTTGGGCGGCCAGTCCGCAGCGACCACCTCGGTCACACCCTGCTCCCCAAGCGGATCGCCCTGCCGGTATTCGCCAGCGACGCGCTCTCCTCGGTGGCCTACGCGACGGAAGAGATCCTGATCGTCCTGTCCGTGGGCGGCATCGCCTTCTTCCGCTACACCCCCTACCTGGCGCTCGCCGTCGGCGTGCTCATGCTCGTGGTCGTCGCGTCCTACCGGCAGAATGTGCACGCCTACCCGTCCGGCGGTGGTGACTACGAGGTAGCCACCACCAACCTGGGCCCCCGGGTCGGCCTGGTCGTGGCCAGCGCGCTCATGGTGGACTACACGCTGACCGTCGCGGTGTCGGTCTCCGCCGGGATGGCCAACCTGGCCTCGGCGTTCCCGGTGCTCGACGCGCACATCACGCTCATCGCGGTATTGGTGGTGGCGACGATCGCGGTGATCAACCTGCGCGGGGTCCGCGAGTCGGGGACCGCGTTCGCCATCCCCACCTACTGCTTCATCGGGGTCGTCGCCCTGCTGGTCGTCTGTGGTGTTGCCAGGCTGGGGCTCGGCCAGCACCTGCGGGCGGAGAGCGCGGGCTACGGGATCAAGGTCTCCCGCGAGTACACCGGGGCGGCGCTGGTGTTCCTGCTGCTGCGCGCCTTCTCCTCGGGCTGCACCGCGCTCACCGGAGTGGAGGCGATCAGCAACGGGGTCCCGGCGTTCCGCAAGCCCAAGAGCAAGAACGCCGCCACCACGCTGGCCCTGCTCGGCATCACCGCGGTGTCGATGTTCGCGGGGGTCACCGCGCTCGCGCTGGCCAGCCACGTGCACTACGCGGCCCCGCAGGACCTGGTCGGCGCGCCCGCCGGATACACCGAGCGCACCGTCATCGCCCAGGTCGGCCGGGCGGTCTTCGGTGACACGTCGCCGCTGTTCTACATCCTGCAGTTCGTCACCGCGCTGATCCTGGTGCTGGCGGCGAACACCGCGTTCAACGGGTTCCCGGTGCTGGCCTCGATCCTGTCCCGGGACGGGAACATGCCGCGCCAGCTGCGTAACCGCGGCGACCGGCTGGCCTACAGCAACGGCATCCTGCTGCTGGCCGGCTTCGCCATCCTGCTGATCGTGGTGTTCGAGGCCTCGCCGACCCGGCTGATCCAGCTTTACATCATCGGCGTGTTCGTGTCGTTCGTGTGCAGCCAGACCGGCATGATCCGGCACTGGAACCGGAACCTGCGCACGGTGACCGACAGCCGGACCCGGCGGCACATGCGGCGGTCCCGGGCGATCAACACGGTGGGCGCGTGCTTCACGGCCGTCGTCCTGGTCATCGTGCTGATCAGCAAGTTCGCCAGCGGGGCCTGGATCGTGGTGGTGGCCATGCCGGTCATCTGGCTCACCATGCGCGGCATCTACCGGCACTACGAGAGCGTGACGGTCGAGCTCACGCCGGCCGAGGACCTCAGCCTCACCCTGCCGGCCCGCAACCGGTCCATCGTGCTGGTGTCCAAGCTGCACCTGCCGACCCTGCGGGCACTGGCGTACGCCCGGGCCACCCAGCCGAGCTACCTCGAGGCGGTCACCGTGGACGTGGACGAGGCGGAGACGCTCCGGCTGAAAGAGGACTGGGAGCGGGCCAGCATCCCGGTGCCGCTGACCGTGGTGGCCTCCCCGTACCGGGAGATCACCCGGCCGGTGCTGGCCTACGTCGAGCGGCTGCGCCGGGAGAGCCCGCGCGACATCGTCACCGTGTACGTGCCCGAGTACGTGCTGGGGCACTGGTGGGAACAGCTGCTGCACAACCACAGCGCGCTGCGGCTCAAATCCCGGCTGCTGCTGCTGCCCGGGGTCGTCGTGGCCAGCGTGCCCTACCAGCTCCGGTCGGCGGCGCACCGCTACCCTGCGGGCGTCCAGCGGCCGGCCAGCGTCGACGCCACGCTGCCCGGGCCCGGCGCGATACCCCCGCTGCACCGGCTGATCGCCGGGCCGGACGCGCTGCACGCCGCCGACCTGCAAGCGGAGTGCCGGGAGGACGGCGCCACCCCGATCGCCGACACCAGCGCCCATGAATACGTCGACCTGGCGGGCACGCTGCGCACCGTCACGCTGCGGCCCCATGGCACCAGCCTGACCATGGAGGCGGACCTGTGGGACGGGACGGGCAGCGTCACGCTGGTCTGGCTGGGCCGCCGGGACATCCCCGGCATCCGGCCCGGCCGGCGCATCGAGGTGCATGGCCGGCTGGCCTGGATCAAGGACGAGCGCACCATCTACAACCCGAGCTACGAGCTGCGGCCCGGCCCGGACTGAGCCGCCGGGGCCGGGCGGCCAGGCTGGGCGGCCAGGGACCGGCTGGGCAGTCAGGGCTGGAAGCGGTAGCCCATGCCCGGCTCGGTGTGCAGGTAGCGTGGCTGCGAGGGGTCCGGCTCGAGCTTGCGGCGCAGGTGTGCGATGTAGACCCGCAGGTAGTTGCCCTCGGTCTCGTACTGCGGGCCCCACACCTCACGCAGCAGCTGGCGCTGGGTGACCAGCCGGCCGTTGCGCACCAGCACTTCGAGCAACTGCCATTCGGTCGGGGTCAGCCGGACGTCGGCGCTGCCCCGGATCACCCGCTTGGCCGCCAGGTCCACGGTGAAGTCCGGGGTGGCCAGCACCGGCTCGTCCGGGGCGGGCGCGGCCCGCCGGACCGCCGCCCGCAGCCGGGCCAGCAGTTCGTTCATCCCGAACGGCTTGGTCACGTAGTCGTCGGCGCCGGCGTCCAGCGCGGCCACCTTCTGGCTCTCCTGCCCCCAGGCGGACAGCACGATGATGGGAGTGGACGTCCAGCCGCGGACGCCCCTGATCACCTCGGTGCCGTCCATGTCCGGCAGGCCCAGGTCCAGGATGAGCACGTCAGGGCGGTCCCGGGCCATGGCGGCCAGCCCCGAGGCGCCATCCGCGGCCGTGCTGACCTCGTACTGGCGGGCGGTCAGGTTGATCCGCAGCGCGCGCAGGATCGGTTCCTCGTCATCGACCACCAGGATCCTGGTCACCGGCCGGTGATCCCGGCCACTAGTCGGCCGCGGCGGTCGACGCCGCCGGGGCGGCCGCCACCGGCAGGCCCACCTGCACGGTCAGCCCGCCGCCCGGCGTATCGGCGGCCAGCACCGTGCCGCCCATGGCCTCCAGGAAGCCCTTGGCCACCGCCAGGCCGAGCCCGACCCCGGTCCCCGAGCCACGCTCGCCGAGCCGCTCGAACGGCTCGAACATCCGCGTCTTGAACTCGTCGGGGACGCCCGGGCCGTGGTCACACACCTCGATCAGCACCTGGTCACCGTGGCGGGCCGCCCGCAGCACAGGCGGCTGCCCGGCCGGGGAATGGGCCAGCGCGTTGGAGAACAGGTTGGCCAGCACCCGTTCCAGCAGCACCGGGTCGGTGCGCACCAGCGCGAGGTCGTCGGGCACCGCCATCCGGATGCTGCTCGCCGGGGCCAGCCCCAGCAGCGCCGCCGGGGCCACCTCCTCGACCGACGTGGGCTGCAGGAACGGCGCCAGCGAGCCGGTGGCCAGCCGGCGCATGTCGAGCAGGTTGCCGATCAGCACGTCGAGCCGGTCCGCGGCGTCCTCGATGGTGGCCAGCAGCGCCGCCTCGTCGTCCGGGGTCCACGCCACGTCCGTCTGCCGCAGCGTGCTCACGCTGGCCTTGATCGAGGCCAGCGGCGTCCGCAGGTCATGGCTGACCGCGGCGAGCAGCGCCGTCCGCATCCGGTTCCCCTCGGCCAGGGCCTCGGCCTGGGCGGCCTGGGTGCGCAGGCGGTCCCGGTCCAGGGCGGCTCCGGCCTGGGCGGCGAAGCCGTCCAGCAGCCGCTGGCTGACCGGGGCGGGCTGGCCGGCGATGAGCAAGGCCACCGTCTCACTGGCCGGCACCCGGGTGACCGGGGCGCCTGGCGCGGCGCTGCCGCTCACCGCGACGCTCACCCACTGGCCCCGGATCCGCTCGGCCAGCTCCGCCCGGCCGCCCCAGGTGCCGGTGAGATGGCCCAGGACGGCGGCTGGCGTGTCCGCGCCGCCGAGCACGGTCTGCGCCAGCGCCAGGAGCGACGCCGCCTCGTCGGCGCTCCGGGCGGCCTGCACCTGGCGGCGGGCCGCCAGGTGCACCACGCTGCTCACCGTGACCGCCACCGTGACGAACAGCAGCAGGGCCAGGGCGTTGCGCGGCTCGGCGATGGTCAGGGTGTGCAGTGGCTTGGTGAAGTACCAGTTCAGCAGCAGGCTGGCCACGACGGCGGCCAGCACGGCGGGCCAGAAGCCGCCGACGACGGCGACCGCCACCACGGCCACCAGGTAGGCGAGCAGATCGTCGGACAGGTCCAGGTGCTGGCGCTCGGCGGCGAGCAGGACGGTCAGCAGGGGCAGGCCCGCGGCGAGCAGCACACCGGCCGCCTGCCGGCGGCCTCTGAGGCCGACTGCTCGCTGGCCACCCCGCAGGTCCACGTTCCCTAGTCTGGACGACCGGGCCAGTTCGCGCACTATCAGGCCGGTCAGCGAGCCCAGCAGCACGCAGCCGGTCATGGTGACCGCGTCGCGCAGGGCACCTGGCCCGGACATCCGCAGCTGCGCGTAGGGCGGCCGGGAGAAGCCCGCCACGGTCAGCCAGCCGATGAGGCCCAGCGCCGGGCCGGCCAGCGGCTCGGCGGCGGCACTCGCCGCGATGACCACGATGCCCGCCAGGATCAGCACCCCGGTGCCGGGTAGCCTGCCACCCAGGCCCGCGGCCACCGCGCCGATCACTAGGAACGCGGTGAACCCCACTGGCAGCGCGATGTGCGCCGCCAGCCCGCTGCGGGCCCGGCTCCGGTTCATCCTCCCAGTGGACCCCGGGCCAGCGGTGGCGCGGCCGATCTTCACGCGCCTTTAACGCCCCCGGCGGCAGCTTTAACGCCGCGCTAACAGGCTGCCCGGGATCTGGGGCCGGGACGGCGGCGGCCCGCTCCGGGCGGCGCACGAACACCGCCGCGGCCGCCGCCAGCACGCTCATGGCCGCGGCCCCCAGCCAGACATGGCGGAAAGCGGCCACCGCGGCGGCCGGCCCGGCCGGGCGGCCGAGCACCGTCACCAGCAGCGCCACTCCCAGCGCGGCCGCCACCTGGCGGGCCATGTTGACCAGGGCCGAGCCGGTGCCGAACCGGGCGGGTGGCAGCGTAGTGGTGCCCGCGCTCATCAGCGTGGGCAGGGTCAGGCCCACCCCCATGCCGGTGAGCAGCATGCTGGGCAGCATGTCGGCCGCATAATCCGGCGTGACGCCGGCCGCCCCGAACCGCCACAGCAGTCCCGCGGCGAACAGCAGGTTCCCGGCCGCGGCCACCGGGCCCGGGCCGACCCGGCGGGCCAGCGGCCCGGCGCCCAGCGCGAGGGCCGGAACCATGGCCGGCCCCGGCGCGATGGCCAGGCCGGTGCGCAGCGCCGAGTAATGCCACACCTCCTGGCACCACAGCACATTGGACAGCAGCATGGCGGCGAACCCGATGCCGAACACGAAGACCGCGGCGCTGGCCGAGCGGAACGCCGGGATGCGCAGCAGGGACAGCTCCACCAGGGGCCGCTCATGGTGCGCGCAGCGCCACAGGAACCAGGCCAGTGCCCCGGCGGCCGCGGCGAGCAGGGCGATGACCTCGGCGGAGGCCCAGCCGCGGGCCGGGCCCTCGACCAGGCCGCCGGTCAGCCCGGCGACGGCGGCGGTGAGCAGCAGCACGCCGGCCAGGTCGGGCAGCGGCTCCGCCGGCCGGGCGGGCGGATGCGGCAGTACCCGCGCGCCGACCAGCAGGGCGGCCACGCCGACCGGCAGGTTGACCAGGAAGACCCAGCGCCAGCTGGCCTGGACCAGCAGCCCGCCGGCCACCGGGCCGAGCGCGGCCGACAGCCCGCCGACCGCGGCCCAGGCCCGGACCCGGCCGCCCCGCTGTGGCCCGGGCGTGGCGGCCAGCAGCAGGGCCAGTGAGGTGGGGATCAGCGCCGCCGCGCCGGCGGCCTGCAGCACCCGCGCCGCGACCAGGACGGCCAGCCCGGGGGCCGCCGCGCAGGCGGCGGACGCGGCGGTGAAGATGCCGATCCCGGCCAGGAACACCCGCCGCTGCCCGGTCCGGTCACCGAGCCGCCCGGCCGGGACCAGCAGCGCGCCGAACACGATGGCGTACGCGTTCAGCACCCAGGACAGCCCGGCCAGCGAGCTGCCGCCGAAGTCCCGGCCGATGCTGGGCAGCGCCACATTCACGATGAACAGATCCAGGTTCGACATGAAGATGGCCGCTACCACGACGGCGAACACGCGACGTGACCCGGACCTTGAGTGGTTTGAAAATCCAACCGGCATGCTCAGACGGTAGCGGCAAGTGGTTTGATATGGCAACCTTGGAGCATGGATGGCACCACCGGACCCCGGCCGGGCACCGGCGCGGACGAGGGCCGCCCGGCGGCGGAGCCGCAGGTGAGGCCGGGACAGCTGGCCGCCGGGACGCTGCCCGGCCGCCCGTGCTCGATCGCCCGCGCGCTCGACCTGATCGGGGAGAAATGGACGTTGCTCGCGATCCGGGAGATCTCCTTCGGGAACCACCGGTTCAACGAGATCGCACGGAACACCGGCGCGCCGCGCGACCGGCTCGCGGCCCGGCTAAACCGCCTGGTGGCCGCGGGGATCGTGGAGCAGCGGGTCTACCAGGAGTCGCCACGGCGGGCGGGTTACCACCTGACCAGGGCCGGCCGCGAGCTCACCCCCGTGCTCCGTGCCCTGCTGGCCTGGGGTGACCGCTGGGTGTCCGACGAGCCGCCGGCGACGCTCCAGCACGCCGACCATGACCTGGAGCCCGGGCTGATCTGCCGGGCCTGCGGCACCGAGCCCGATCCGCGCTCGGTGTCCGTCCGGGTCAACACCCCGGGATGGAGCCTGCGCGGCCCGGCTAACGCGGGCACTCCTCATGGACCCACTGCCCGTCCGGCCGCCGCCGCGCGTCCTGGCCGGCGGTGATCACCGTCCCGCACCGCTCGCAGACCTTGCCCGGGGCGTGCGCCTCGTTGTCCTCCGGGTCGAAGTGCTCGATCTCCTGCTCCTCGATCTCCCGGTCGGTGATCTCGCGCTCCGCTGCGTCATCCGGCTCCGCGGGCAGGGCTCCTTGCTCGCGCCGCTCGTCTTCGCCGTACTCGGGACCGAAATCAGGCCTTATCGTCATGAGTGCCCCCAGGGTCCGTGGCGTGATCAGCCCGCGGTGCCAGTCTGTCAGCACCGCACCCGGTCAGCCAGCCGGCGCCGCCCGGAGCCGGCTGAACTCCGCGGCCAGCGACGCGGCGCTCCAGTGCGCATTGATACCACTCGGGTTGGGCAGCACCCAGATCCGGGTCGGCCCGATCACGGCCTCCTGCGGGCCGATCACCGCATCCGGGCGGCCGAACGCGGTCCGGTAGGCGGTGACCCCGACGACCGCGAGCCACTGCGGGGCCAGCCGGGCCAGCTTGCCGTTCAGCAGGGCAGCCCCGGCACGCAGCTCCGCGCTGCTCAGCTCCGCGGCCCGGGCCGTGGCCCGGGCCGCCACGTTGGTGATCCCCAGGCCCAGGGCGGGCAGCTGATCCTGCTCCTCGGGCCGGAACAGGCGTGGCGTGAACCCGGACTGGAACAAGGCGGGCCAGAAGCGGTTACCCGGCCGGGCGAAGTGGTAGCCGGTGGCGGCGGAGTACAGACCGGGATTGATGCCGGCGAACAGCACCCGCAGCGCGGGTCCGGTGACATCGGGAAGCAAAGCGTCCCGTGCGGCCTCCAGGTCGGCCGCGCTGGGCCGTGCCGGGCGGGAGGCGGTGGTCATGAGCGGGCCCCGGGCACGCTCAGACCCTACCGCGCCATCTCCGACCGCGGCCTGCCCGCCCGCCGTGCCCGCCAAAGCCGGGTAAATCATATTACTCTCCGGGCGGTTTCCTATCGGCTGACGTGACGCGAGTAAGTTGCCTATGTTTACCGCACCTAGAAATGGCTATTCTTAAAGATCGAAATGCTTGGGCAGTCCGCTGACGGCATGGCGGACTTATGTCGCAGCGGGGCCCGGGCAGGTGAATATGCGCACTGGGGGGTGACCGCTATATTCACGAGCAGGCTGGCCGGGCCCGTCTGGCCGCGGCCCTAGCGATCGCATCATGCGGCCGGGCACTGGCTGCCCAGGCCGCTTAGCGAGGTAATTCCAGCGCCCGCGTGCGCGATGGTCGCCGACGGCGACGCCGACGCCCTGACCCTGCGTCACATCCCGCCGCCGCGGCCGCCATCCTTTCTTTCCGGGGTGGCCGGCCCGTGCCCAAGGGCGAAAACCGAGCGCGCCTGGCGCGCCGACCGAAGGTTCCCTTTGTCACTGGAGAGACCCTTTTGCCGCCTGAGCGGAAGAATTGCCCTGCTGCTGGGCGGGACAGCCATCGCCGTGGCCGGCTTCACCGGCGCCTCGCCGGCCACCGGGCCGCACGGCACCGGGCCGCACGGCACCGGGGCGCACGGCACCGGGGCGCACGGCACCGGGGCGGCGGCCGGGCTGGCCGCCGCAGGGGCGGGCGGTTCCGGGCAGGCCGGCCGCCGTAGCGGCGGGGCGACCGCGGCCCTGGCCGCCTACGGAACCACGGCCAGGCGGCCCGGGCCGGGGCATGGCCGGGCACCTGCCACCCGGCACGGGCCCGGCCATCACCACCCCGGCCATCACCACCCCGGCCATCACCACCCCGGCCATCACCACCCGGGCAGGCACCACCCGGGGGGGCACCGGCGGCACCACTCCCGGCCGCGCGGCCCGCGCCTGCGCCGCTCGCCGTGGCAGATGGCCTGGTCGCTGCTGGCCGGCTTCCACTGGACGCACTGGCAGTTCCGCTACCTGAACCTGCTGTGGATGCGGGAGAGCGGCTGGAACCGGTACGCCTACAACCCGTCCTCCGGCGCGTACGGCATCCCGCAGGCCGTGCCGGGCAGCAAGATGGCCACAGCGGGAGCCGACTGGCAGACCAGCGCCCGTACCCAGATCCTCTGGGGCATGGGCTACATCAAGACCCGCTACGTCACCCCGTGGCGCGCCTGGCAGCACGAGCTGCGGTCCGGCTGGTACTGACGGGACGGCTCACAGCCGGCCCAGCACGGCGAGGGAGGCCGCGACCGGGGGCCGCCTGACCAGCGACGCCCAGGTGAGCTCGCTGCGGCAGAACCGGGCAAAGGCCTGCGAGCCCTTCCGGGACGCCAGTCCGGTGTGGAAGGCGCCGGGGTGCCTGGTGAAGCCGGCCAGCAGCCGCCGGCCGGCGTCCATCTCGGGGATCAGGTCCCGGGCAACACCGGCCGGGTAGGCGTCCAGCGCCCTGCCCAGCCCCGCCGTATCACGGGCGGCGGCCGCCTCGGCGGCCGCCGCCCCGGCCAGGATGCCGGAGCGCAGCGCGAAGCTGATGCCCTCCCGGGTCCACGGCTCGAGCAGCCCGGCCGCATCGCCGGCCAGCAGTACCCGCCCGCGGCGCAGCGGTGAGTCATCCGCGCGGCAGCGGGTGAGGTGACCTGAATCGTGCTCCGGCGGGTACCCGTCCAGGGCGAGCCGCCGGGTGAAATCACGCAGGTACTGCCGCGTCCGCTCGCCCTGGCCACGGGCGGCTATCACGCCGACGGTCAGCCGGTCGCCCTTGGGGAACACCCAGGCGTAGGAGCCGGGTATCGGCCCCCAGTCGAGCAGTAGCCGGCCCCGCCACGCGGCCGCCACCGGCGGCGGCACCGGGATCTCCAGTTCCAGGCCGAGGTCCACCTGGCGGAACCGGGCCCCCGCGTACCGGGCACTGATCCCGGACGAGCCATCCGCCCCGATGAGCACCTGGGCCCGGATCGTCTCCCCGCTGGCCAGCCGCACGGTGACCTGCCCGCCGTCCTCGGCGATGGCCCGCACCATGGCCCGCTGCCGCAGTTCCGCCCCGGCACCGGTGGCCGCGGCGCGCAGCGCATCATCGAACTCCTCGCGGGACACCATGGCCAGCAGCGGTTCCGGGTAGCGCCGGGTGAACTCCCGGTGGCCGTTCATGGTGGTGGTGACCTCGTGCACGGTGTCCCGGGCCGGGATCTGGATGTAGCGGCTGGCCACCGCCAGTGACGCACCGATCAGGCCGCCGCCGCAGGTCTTGTAACGCGGGTACTCGGCCCGCTCCAGCACCACCGTGCGCGCCCCTGCGGCCGACGCGGCCAGGGCGGCGGCCAGGCCCGCCGGTCCCCCGCCGGCCACTGCGACATCCCACGCCTGCTCTTGCGCCACCCCTGCAGCGTAGACGAGCCGGCGCCCTGGGCAGCCGCGGGCGGCGGGGCCCCGCGCGCGCCTGGCCCCGGGGACCGGAAAAGCGTTTGCGCGGGCCGGCCGCGGCGACCACGATGGGGCGGATGACCTGGACCGCACCGGAGGTGACCCCCCGCACCGAGCCGCCCACCGTGGCCGGCGAGCGGGAGTCGCTGGAGACCTGGCTGGACTTCCACCGCGACACGCTGCTGTTCAAGTGCCAGGGCCTGACCGGGGAGCAGCTGGCCCGCCGGGCCGTGGCGCCCTCGTCGCTCTCCCTGCTCGGCCTGGTCCGGCACATGGCCAAGGTGGAGCGGGCCTGGTTCCGGATCCGCTTCGTGGCCGAGCCGGGGCTGCGTAACCTGTACTGCACCGACGAGTTCCCCGACGGCGACTTCGACCTCGCCGAGCCGGGCCGCGCCGAAGCCGACTTCGCCGCCTTCCAGGCCGAATGCCAGCTCGCCCGGGCGGCGGCGGCCGGGCGGGGGCTGAACGAGACGTTCGTGCATGCCCGCACCGGGACCACCTTCGACCTGCGCTGGGTCTACGTGCACATGGTCGAGGAGTACGCGCGGCACAACGGCCACGCAGACATCCTGCGGGAGCAGATCGACGGCGCGACCGGGGACTGACGGGAACGCCCGGCTGGGCGTTCCCGCCAGCCGTGATACGGCCGCCCGGCGTTATCCGGCCACCGCCCCGGCGGTGACTGCGGGCCGCACAAGCCCGTCCCACGACTCCGGCAGTGGCCCCATCAGCGGCGAGGAGATCAGGAAGTCGGCGGTGGACCGGTTGCAGGCGACCGGGATGTTGCAGACCACCGCCACCCGGAGCAGGGCCTTGACGTCGGGGTCGTGCGGCTGCGGCTCCAGCGGGTCCCACAAGAACACCAGCAGGTCGATCTCGCCTTCGGCGATCCGCGCGCCGATCTGCTGGTCACCGCCGAGCGGGCCGCTGCGGAAGCAGGTGACCGGCAGGCCGAGCCGCTCCTGCAGCAGCCGGCCGGTGGTAGCGGTGGCGAACAGCTGATGCCGGGCGAGCCGCGGCAGGTTGTAGCCCGCCCATTCCAGCATGTCCTGCTTCTTGTTGTCGTGCGCGATCAGGGCGATCCGCCGCGCCGGGGGCGCGGGCAGGTCAATAGTCATCGCAGTCCTCTTCCCATGGTCGAGCTGGCGATTCGGTCATCGGATACAGGCCGCGACATCGCGGTGGCCCGGCTGCGGCTGCGCAGCCGCCCGGCCTGGCCGGGCGGTACACGGACCTGCTGGCTCACGGCTGGCGGACATCGTCATCGCCGGCCGCCGGGCGGTCCGCTCCGGCTCAGTCAGCGATAACGAGGATGGCCCCGCGCTCATTCCGCCGCACCGACGTTCGCGGCCAGCCAGCCGGCCAGCGGCCGGGTGGCCCGCAGAAACCCGGCGACCCGGTCCCGCGCGGCCGGGGTCTCCAGCCACGGCTCCACCGGCCACTGCTGCCAGGCGATGATGCTCTTGTAGCGCAGCAGGCCGATCCGGGGGTGATCCGCCGGATAGCCGCGAGGCGCGGTCTTGAGCTCGTCGCGCGCGGAGACGCCGATGCCGTGCTCCCCGATCTCCGCGATCACCCGCTCCAGGTCCTGGCCCGGGAGGTCCGCGGCCACGGCCCGGCGGTAGGCGTCCAGCTGGCCGGGCGTCATGGCGTACATCCCGGCGCCGGCCGCCAGGCCGTCCGCCGCGAGCCGGATGTAGCCGCCCCCCGCGGCCGCCGCGATGTGCGTCTGGTACGGCGACTTGTCCTTGCTGAAGCGCACATCCCGGTACGGCCGGAAGATCTTCCCCGGGCCGAACTCCGCCGCCAGGTCCTCGACGAGGTCGGCCATCGGCCGGAGCACGTACTCCTCGTAGACCGGCTTGTGGGCGGTCCAGTAGGCCTTCGTGTTGTCGGCCGCCAGCCCGTCAAAGAATTCCAGGGCTTCTTCCGGCCACCCGCTGAACGCCATTTCCAGGTCCCCCTCCCGCGACGATCCGCGCGGCTAACAGCCACCCGGCCGCGCGTGATCCCAAAGATAGCGTCGGCCAATGGCGGGCCCATGACAGTTGTCATGGGCCCGCCGTGACAGCGGGCGGTTGGGCGGCGCTCCCGCCGGTGCCACGATGGCTCCATGACAATCACGGACACGGCAGACGGACGGGGGCGCCAGCAGGGCGCGAGCCGGCTGGCCGCGGTCGCGCTCCGCGGGGTACGGAAGAACTTCGGCTCAGTCCAGGCGGTGCGGGGCATCGACCTGGACATCGCCCCAGGCGAGATCGTGGCCTTCCTCGGCCCCAACGGCGCCGGCAAGACCTCCACCATCGACATCATCCTGGGGCTTTCCCAGCCCAACGCGGGCACCGCCGAGGTGTACGGGATGGCTCCCCGGCAGGCCATCTCCCGCGGGCTGGTGTCCGCGGTGATGCAGACCGGCGGGCTGCTCAAGGATCTCACGGTGGCCGAGACCGCCGAGTACACCGCGAGCCTGTTCGCGCAGCCCAAGACGGTTACGGAGGTGCTGAGCCGAGCCGGTATCGCGTCCATCGCAGACCGCAGGGTCGGCAAGTGCTCCGGCGGTGAGCAGCAGCGGCTGCGGTTCGCCATGGCACTGCTGTCCGACCCGGAACTGCTGATCCTGGACGAGCCGACCACCGGGATGGACGTGGCGGGCCGGCGCGGCTTCTGGGCGGCGATCCGGCAGGACGCGGCGAAGGGCCGCACCGTGCTGTTCGCCACGCACTACCTGGAGGAAGCCGACGCCTACGCCGACCGCATCATCTTGATCCGGCACGGCCAGATCGTCGCGGACGGCACCGCGGCGCAGGTCAAGGCGCTGGCCGCGGGCCGGACGGTACGCGCCACGCTGTCCGGGGCCGACCCGGCCACGCTGGGCGCGGTCCCGGGCGTGGACAGCGTGGAGGTGCGCGGGGACACCGTCCTGGTGCACTGCAGCGACAGCGACGCCGTGGCCCGCTACCTGCTGACCCAGACGGCGGCCCGGGACCTGGAGATCACCACCCGCGGCCTGGAGGACGCTTTCATCGCCCTCACCAGCGACGACAATGACGGCCCCAGTAACCAGTCAGGAGAATCGCGATGAGTACCCAGTCGCTCCCGGTGCCCAACCTGGACGCCAGGAACGTGCCGGCCTTGGGCGGCTTTAACTTCACCGTGCTCAAGCTCGAAGTGCGCCGCCTGCTCCGCAACCGGCGGACGGTCATTTTCGCCATGGTGATACCGGCCGTTTTCTTCCTGCTGTTCGGGCTGAACAAGGCGTACGCCGGGCTACGGGCCGGGCATGGCAACGTCTCGGCGTTCATCATGATCAGCATGGCCCTGTACGGGGCCGTCCTGGCCACCACGAGCGGCGGGGCTATGGTCTCGATCGAGCGCGCCGCGGGCTGGAGCCGCCAACTCCGGCTGACCCCGCTCTCCCCCACCGCCTATATCGCGATCAAGGTGATGACCGCGATGGTCCTCGGGCTCGCCTCGGTCATCGTCGTCTACGCCGTCGGCATGCTCAGCGGCAAGCCGTCGATGCCCGGTTACCTGTGGGTCGTCACCGCGATCTGCGTCTGGGTGGGCTCGCTGGTGTTCGCCGCCTTCGGCTTGTTCATGGGGTACCTGCTGCCCACTGAGAACGTCATGCAGTTCCTCGGTTTCGGGCTGATGCTGTTCGCCTTCGGCGGCGGGCTGTTCATCCCGCTGAGCCAGTACCCGCACGCACTCCAGACGCTGGCCGAGTACACCCCGCTCTACGGCCTCAACTATCTGGTGCATGCCCCGCTGCTCGGCGAGGGCGTGCAGCTCAAGTGGGCGGTCAACGCCCTGGTCTGGCTGGCCATCTTCGCCGGCGGCGCGGTCTGGCGGTTCCGCAAGGACACCGCCCGGGTCTGATGCGCAGGGGCAAGGCCGGGGGTTCCGGGGGGTGTCCGGGGGTTGCCCCCCGGTCGCCCCCCGGACACCCCCCGGAACAGCATGGAACGCCCGCGAGCCGCCGCAGATCCCTGCAGCGGCCCGCGGGCGGTCAGTTGACCAGGCAGCCGGTGCGCTGGCCGGCTGCCGGGAACGCCTCGGCCAGGGCCCGGGCGATCAGGCGGGCCCGGACCGCGTAGCCGGCCGAGGTGAAGTGGATCCCGTCGGAGATGTACCACTTCGGCCGGGCCACGGCCGCCCAGTTGTAGACGCGCATGTTCGGGTACTTGGGGCACATCTGCAGCAGGGCGTTATCCCAGGTCAGCATGTTCGCCTCGGAGTACGGGCCGGTGGCCAGCAGGGACCGCAGGTTCACCCACAGCACCGGCTCGCCGTGGGAGGCGGCCATCATCCGGGCGATCCTGGTCTTCAGCCCCACGTTGGAGCCCACCGCCACGTCGGCGGTGTCGTTGGTGCCCAGCGCGATGACCAAGCAGCCGCGGAACCCGCTGGCGTAGCTGGCCCGGGCCGCGTCATACCCGTTGACCTGCCCGGGCAGCACCTCCACCACCGAGCGGGCCCCGGAGATGTCCGTGCGCACCGTTCGGACCCCGACGTCGGCGTACTGCGCGGTGATCCGCAGCGCCGGGTTGGGCAGGTACTCCGGGGAGATCAGGCCCTCCGAGGTGGAGTCGCCGATATGCGCCACGGCCTGGCAGGAGGTCCGCAGCGGGCCGCTTGCCGGTGATGTGCTGGGCGACGGCCCGGCTCCCGCCGAGCCCGCCGTGCCCGAGCCCGCCTTGCCCGCCGCCGTGCCCGAGCCCGCCTTCCCGGCCGCCCCCGTGCCCGAGCCCGCCGCCCCGGAGGCCGCGGTGGCCGCCCCGGACCCGCCGGAGCCGGCCGGCGGCGGGGGCAGCACGGACCCGGCCGCCAGCGTGCCGGTGGCCGCATCGCTGCTGGCGGGTACCCGGACGGCACCGCTCAGCCCGGCGCAGGCCAGCGCGACCACGGCGGTGCCGCCGGTCACGGCCGCCCAGCCGCGCAGCGCGGCCGGCTGGGCCAGCCCGGCCTGCCTGGTGCGCAGCCGCCGCCAGATCCGCCCGAGCGCGCCGTGGCGGATCGGTTCCTCCACGAACCGCCAGGACAGCGCGGCGAGCCCGATGCTGGCCGCCACCTGGACCGCCGCCCGGGGCAGGTCCTCCGCGGAGTTGGCCGGGGAAGTCAGGATGATCACTGGGTAATGCCACAGGTAGATGCCGTAGGAGCGGACGCCGATCCAGCGCAGCGGCCGCCAGCCGAGCGCGGCGCCCACCAGGCTGCCCGGGCACGCGGCCGCCGCGACCACGCCCGCCGTGGCCACCGAGAGCAGCACCAGGCCGCCCCGGTAGGTGAACGACGAGTACTGGCCGACCCGCCAGATCATCAGGCCGATCACCACCAGGCCGGCCAGGCCCGCGCCGTCCAGCACGAAGGGCATCCACCGGGCGGGCGCCGACAGGCGGCGGCTGGGCCAGAGCATGGCCAGGGCGGCCCCGGTGAGCAGGCCGAAGGCCCGGGTGTCGGAGCCCTCGTAGACCCGGGTCGGGTCCACGCCCGGGTGGTACATGAGCAGCATGAGCACGGCCGACCCGGCCGCCAGGGCCAGGGTCGGCAGCGCCAGCCAGCGCACCGCGGTGGCACGTCGGCCGCGCAGGAAATACACGCCGATCAGCAGGAGCCACGGCCAGACCAGGTAGAACTGCTCCTCCACCGCGAGCGACCAGAGGTGGTCGAACGGTCCGGGAGGCGCGAACCGGGAGAAGTAGGAGCTGTGCGTGGCGATGTAGTACCAGTTGCTCCAGTAGGTCGCCGCGGCGGCCTCCGTGCCGCGCAGGCTGGCCAGCCGGGACGGGCTGACCACGGTGACCCAGGCGGTCACCACGGCGAGCATGACGAACAAGGCGGGCAGCAGCCGGCGGGCCCGGCGCACCCAGAAGTCACCCAGCCGCAGCCGGCGGTCCGCGGCCCACTGCCCGAGCAGCAGGTCAGTGATCAGGTAACCGCTCAGCGTGAAGAACACCCCGACGCCGAGCAGGCCCCCGGGGGCCCACCCGAGTTCCTCGTGGTAGGCGATGACAGCTAGGACCGCCAGCGCGCGCAGCCCGTCCAGCCCGGGCATGTAGCGCTGGCCCGGCCGTACCGGTTCCGGCATGGTAAATCCCCCTTGCCGCGGTCCGCCCTGTCCGGCTCCCCCCGTCCGTCAGGTCTCGGTTGTGCGCGGCAGGAAATGCACTACCCAGAGCTACATAGTGATTACACATAGTAGTTACAAAAGATTTGGCCGGCCCCCCGGCATCCCGTCGCCATCCATGCCATTCCGGTCATCGGCGCCGATAGGGGCTTGTCCGGCGATAAAGCCCGGTCCGGCGATAAAAAGCCTGCCCGGCGATAAGCCGGATATGCGGGCCACGCTCAGCCACGCCTGGCTCAGCCGCGCGCTAGGCCCAGGCCGCGGCAGCGCTGCCGCCGGGGCCCGCGCGGCTACAGGATGCGCTCGAAGGCGATGCTCTCCCGGCCCGGGCCGTTGTAATCGG
The DNA here is from genome assembly GCA_963829725.1 of uncultured Actinomycetes bacterium. Lineage (GTDB taxonomy): Bacteria > Actinomycetota > Actinomycetes > Streptosporangiales > Streptosporangiaceae > RYN-230. The sequence goes on from CAWHJW010000020.1 coordinate 72,899, forward strand.
GCACCGGCCCGGTCACGGTGAACCCCAGCGATTCGTGGAAGCTGATGGACCCGGTGTTACCGGGGGCGGTGACCGCGCTCACCACGCCGCGGCCATCCGCCCGGGCCAGTGCGAAGAACTCCGCGTAGAGCAGGCCGGCCAGTCCCTGGCGGCGGGCCTCCGGCGCCACCCCGGCGAAATGGATGTAGGCCCGGCGCGGGTCGGACGGGGAGAGGATGCCGACCAGGAAGGCGAGCGGCCCGGCCGGGCCGTCGACCAGCAGGCTGCTGCGGTGGAAATGGTCGAGGAAAAGCCGGGGCAGCGCACTGAGCACCGGGCGCCCCCACCAGCGGTCCACGGCCGGGGCGATCGAATCGTAGTCCTCCGGGCGGGCCCGCCGGATACCGGCCTCAGTCACCCGGCTTGCGGTCGCGGCGCCGCTCGACCCGCTTCAGGGTGACGAGGACGACCACGATGAAGACCAGGAGCACGCCCGCTATCAGGTAATTGACCATCATCGCCGCCGCCTTGTCATCATGACCGGATCCTAGCAATCCTCCCGGATGCCCAGATCAGCCGCGGACCCGGCGGCCGGGTCCGCGGCGGCGCCCGGGCCGGCCGCCGGGTCCGGCGACGGGGGGTGCCACAGCCCGGTCACGTCCCGCAGCGGTGTGACGCAGGGCGGCCCGGAGGCCACCAGGACTTCCGGCGGGCCAGACGCCGTGACGCCTGCGATCATCGCCGACCGGGTACCGTACCCCGGCGTGTGCACGCACGCGGCCGACAGCTCGGCCGGCCAGGCCCGGCCGCCCGGGCCTGGCCGCAGCCCGCCGGCGGGCTCATGGTCGCGGAGCACGGCGGCCAGCCCGTCCGCCTCCTGCCCCGGCGTCCCGGCTCGCTCACTGACCAGGGCCGCGATCCGCTGCTGCTTGGCGGACCGGCGGGACAGCGGCACGTTCTCCAGCACGTACCGGCCGGGCCCCAGTTCCTGCGCCACCGCCCGGTCGCCGCCGGTCAGGTCGATCGAGAACAGGGCGTGCCGGTCGCCGATGAGCAGCCAGCACGGGTTGTAGTCGGCCGGGCGCAGCCGCGGGCATACCGCGGCCACCGCGGTCGCAGCGTCCGGGTAGGCCGCGAAGGCGAGCGGAAGTTCCCCCCGGGACCGCCGGGACGGGTCACGGTCCCCCGCGGGCTGGTTGGTCAGCCCGGCCACCACGCCGTGCTCATTGACCGCGAGCCAGGTCCCGCCGGCCGCCTCATCCCGGCCGCCGAGGATCCGCGGCCCGCTACCGCGCAGCACGGTGACCGGCTCGGCCGGCCGGTCGTAACGCTCGTCGCGGTTGGCCGCCACCAGCAACGGCAGGTCCGGGATGACCCGGGACAGCGCGATGAGCAGGCACACGCATGCGACGTTACCGGCCCGGCGGAGGCGTCGGCCAGATCGGCGACGACCCCCAGCCCTCCGCCGGGTTCAGCCCACAAGCCGAGCCGGGGCATCTGCTAGGCCCGCATGCACGGGCGGGCCTAGCAGAGCCCGGGGATTCTCAGCCGGTCACCGGAACCGTGGTGGGGACCGGCGTGGGAGTGGGCGCGGGCTTGGGATGCTTGCGGTGACGCTCGTGGTGATGATGATGGTGATGCCTGCCGTGATGCTGGTGGTGACGGTGATGCCTGCCGTGATGCTGGTGGTGATGGTGATGCCTGTGGTGATGCCCCGTCGCGGTCGGTGACGGGGCGGGCGTCGGCCCGGTCCTCGTCAGCGTCGGCGTCGGCGTCGGCCCGGTCCTCGTCGGCGACGGCGTTGCCGTCGGCGTCGGCCCGGTCCTCGTCGGCGACGGCGTTGCCGTCGGCGTCGGCCCGGTCCTCGTCGGCGACGGCGTTGCCGTCGGCGTCGGCGTCGGCGACGGCGACGGCGACGGACTGGTCGGCGTCGGGCTGGGGGTTGGCGGGATCGCGCAGCTAGGCACGGTGAACGTGTCGTCGTCGAGAGTTACCGCCCCATTCCGGGCCAGGGCGCGGCCCACGACGGTGTCACCCGTCGTCACCGTGATCGACGTCAAAGCGAGGACACTGCCCTGGAAGATGGACCCAGTCCCGAGTGTCGCCGAACTGCCCACCTGCCAGAACACGTTGCACGCTTGCGCACCACCGGTGAGGATCACGTGGCTGGCTGAGTCAGTGACGAGCGTGGACCCAACCTGGAAGATGAACACCGCGTTCGGGTCCCCGGCTGCGTCCAGGATCAGCGAGCCACCAACGTCGAGTGAGGACGTGGCCTTGTACACACCGGGCAGCAAGGTCTGGCCCGCGCCGATGAAACCGCCCAGGCTGGCCGCTGGTGTCCGCCCGGCGGCGTCGTTGTACGCGGTCGTCAAGTCGGACTGGGCCCCTGCGGCGACGCCGTCATCATCGTGCGTGGCACCATTCACGATGCCAGGAGGAAATCCGGTAATCGCCGTGCCCGGGCTTACGCCAAGGTCCCCGTTCAGGATGGTCGGGCCGGTGTTGGTGACTGTGGAGCCAGCCAGGACGGCGAAGCTGCCGGCGGTCCCGAGACCCACCGGAGCTACTGCGGCACCTGCCGGAGCTTGCGCAAGTAGGAACACGGATACCGCGCCGATAGGCACCAGGACGGCGACTGGCCAAGCGTATCTGACGGCTCCGTGTGAGGCTCGGCTACCGATAATTCTCATTTACCGGTCCTTTCGCTGAGTACATAGATGTAGGCCAAGGATCGCGACGCCACAGCTGCGGCCAAGCGCCTGACCTGGTACCACTTAGCGCTGAGTGGGTTCTTCCGGATCAAGGAAATCGAATGCCATCCAGGAACCTCAGGATCGCCACGCACATTACACGAAGGCCGATGACGCCTCGCGGACACGCCCCCCCACCAGATAAAACTTTCATCAGGATCCCGCCTGCTTACGCACATTCCCGGCACGAAATGCCTGAAATGAGAATAACGCAAGCCCTCCTGGATAGCTTCGGGAGGCGAGACCTCCAGGATTCCACGCTGTTACGCTATCGAATGCGGGCTCGGGGGCGTTCCGCGGCGAATCGGATTATCTGTAAGATGCCGCAATTACCGCCATACGCTCACTCCTGGACTAGCCGCCCCCGATGGTGATTCCCTCAGCCCTCTGCCCTATTTGCCGGAGGTCATTCAAATGCGCGATCGGTTTCGCCGCGACCTGCCCTGCCGGGCCGTGACAGGCACCAGGCCGGGCCCGGTGGTGATCGCGTTGGCCATCATGACGGCGCTCGCCGGCTGCGGAACGCCCGCCCGGCCGGGCTCCCCCACACCATCGCCACAGATTGTGCCGCCACGGCGCGTCTCGGCCGCACAACTGGCCCGGCTACCGGACGCGACGACCTTCAGCAGAGTGCCTAGCGCGCCACAGGATCCGGATCCGTTCAAAGCTGAGACCGGAGTCGTGGTCCACCCCACGGTGACGCGGGCGGTATACGCACGCCCCGGCGGGCAGGCAGTCGCGGCGCTGCCCACCAGCGAACTCTCCAGCCCGACCTGGGTTCCGGTGGTGCAATCCCAGCCAGGATGGGACCGAGTGCTGCTGCCGACCCGGCCGAACCGCTCGACGGGCTGGATCTTCCTGGGCGGCGGAGGGCTGGAGACTGCCTACTCTGCCTACCGGATCGACATAAACGTGGCGGCCTACAGGCTGACCGTGCTTGACGCAGGCCGCAGCCTGGGATCGTGGAAGGTAGGGGTGGGGGCTCCGGGCACGCCCACCCCCACCGGGCGGACATTCCTGCTTGCCTCGGAAGCGCCGGTGCACCCGACGTACAGCCCGCTGATCCTCCCGCTCGGTATGCACTCGCGTACCCTGAGCACGTTCGGCGGCGGCCCGGGCACCGTCGGACTGCACGGCTGGCCGAACCCGGCCGTCTTCGGCCATGGAGTCAGCCATGGCTGCGTGCGGGTTCCTTCCGCCGCCTTGCGGATACTGGCTCGCGTTCCCCTGGGCAGTGCGGTAGTGATCACCAGCTAGCTCGCGAGAGTGCCGCCGTAGCTAGCCCCGGGGCCGTTCGCGGCCGACGCGTAACCGTGCCAACCACATCGAGCAGGTCAGCGTCCTATCAGGCACACGGCTCACAGAGCCGTCCTGGGCAGGAGGACCACCGGATGATCACCTACCCCCGAGCCGGGTGGCGCACGCTCTCCCGCCGGGCACTGCCCGCACGGGCACTGCCCGCACCGGCGCTGGCCGCTCGGGCCACGGCCGGCGCAGCGCTGGCCGGCGCCGTGGCGCTGCTGGCCGGCTGCGGCTCCGGCAGCCCGGCCGCCGCCCCGGTCAAGAGCGTGACCGTGCACGCCAGCACGTCGTCCAGCCCGGCGGCCGCGCCGAGCCCATCGGCCAGCACCGTCCCGGCCAGCGCCAGCCCGGCCGCCACCGGCGCCGCGGCCGCCGCCTGCCCGACCCGGTCCCTGAGCGTGAAGCCGGGGCTGGCCCAGGGCGCCGCGGGCAGCACCTACCAGGTCCTCGACTTCACCAACATCTCCAACGTGACCTGCACCCTCTACGGGTACCCGGGGGTCTCACTGGCCGGCGGGAAGCCGGTCACCCAGATCGGCCTGGCCGCGGCGCGCACGCACAACACCCCGGTCCGGCTCGTCACCCTGGCCCCCCGGGCGGTAGCCAGCGCGCTGCTGCGGATCGCGCAGGCGGCCAACTTCCCGGCCGCGAAGTGCCAGCTGGTGAAGTCCACCTACCTGCAGATCTACCCGCCGGGCCAGACCACCCCGAGCTACCTCGCCTACCAGGCGCAGGCCTGCGCGAAGCCGGAGCAGGTCGTGTTCATCGACGCGGTGCGGCCCGGCTCCGGCGGCTGAGCCCGCCGCCCGATTCATCAGCGCCGTGCTTTCCCCCTCGGGAAAGGGGAAAAGCACGGCGCTGATGGTTTCCCACGGGGCCAGGCGGAGTCTGGGGCGGGCCTGCCGGGAGCTGGCTGGCCCGGGGCGCTACGTTGATCCCGGAGAGCCCGTACCGGCCCACCGCTGACCGCCTGGAGGACTGAGCAGATGCCGACTACTCCCCTTCGCCAGCGCCCGGCATGGAAAGCGCTGGAACAGCATCATCACGAGATCGGCGACCGGCACCTGCGGGACCTGTTCGCCGCCGATCCCGGCCGCGGCGAGCGCCTCACCGCCGAGGCCGCCGGGCTGTACCTGGATTACTCCAAGAACCGGATCACCGATGAGACCGTGCGGCTGCTGCTCGGGCTGGCCGCCGAATCCGGTCTGGAGGAGCACCGGGACGCCATGTTCCGCGGCGAGCCGATCAACGTCTCCGAGCACCGGTCCGTGCTGCACGTCGCGCTGCGCATGCCCCGCGGCAGCTCGCTGGTGGTCGGCGGGGCCGACGTGGTCGCCCAGGTGCACGAGGTGCTGGACCGGATGGCCGGCTTCGCCGGGCGGATCCGCTCCGGCGACTGGAAGGGCTATACCGGCAAGCCGATCAGGAACGTGGTCAATGTCGGCATCGGCGGCTCCGACCTCGGCCCGGTGATGGTGTACGAGGCACTGCGGCACTACTCCCGCCGCGACCTGACGTTCCGTTTCGTATCCAACGTGGATTCGACGGACTTCGCGGAAGCAACGCGTGACCTCGACGCCGCGGAAACCCTGTTCATCATCTCGTCCAAGACCTTCGGCACCCTGGAGACGCTGACCAACGCGCACTCGGCCCGGGACTGGGTCGTCGGGCAGCTCGGCAGCGAGGACGCCATCGCGAAGCACTTCGTGGCCGTGTCCACCAACGCCGAGCGGGTCGCGGCGTTCGGCATCGATACCGCGAACATGTTCGGCTTCTGGGACTGGGTCGGCGGCCGGTACTCGATGGATTCCGCGATCGGGCTGTCCACCATGGTCGCCATCGGGCCGGAGGGCTTCGCCGAGATGCTGGCCGGCTTCCACGAGATGGACGAGCACTTCCGCACCACCCCGCTGGCGCGGAACCTGCCCGTGCTGATGGGGCTGCTCGCCGTCTGGTACGGGGACTTCTTCGACGCGCAGGCCCAGGCGGTGCTGCCGTACGAGCAGTACCTCAAGCGGTTCCCGGCCTACCTGCAGCAGCTCACCATGGAGTCCAACGGCAAGAGCGTCACCCTGGACGGGACGCCGGTGGGCTACCAGACTGGCGCGGTGTACTGGGGCGAGCCGGGCACCAACGGGCAGCATAGCTTCTACCAGCTCATCCACCAGGGCACGAAACTGATCCCAGCGGACCTGATCGGGTTCGGCCAGACCCTCAACCCGCTGGGCGACCACCACGACATCCTGATGTCCAACGTGTTCGCCCAGGCGCAGGCGCTCGCGTTCGGCAAGACCGAGGAGGAGGTGCGCGCCGAGGGCACCCCGCCTGATGTGGTGCCGCACCGGGTGATGCCCGGCAACCGGCCCAGCAACGTGCTGCTGGCCGAGCTGCTCACCCCCCGGATACTCGGCACCCTGGTGGCGCTGTATGAGCACAGCGTGTTCACCCAGGGGGTGATCTGGGACATCGACTCCTTCGACCAGTGGGGCGTGGAACTCGGCAAGGTGCTGGCCAGCGCGATCCTCCCTGAGCTGCGGTCCGCGGACGAGCCCGGGCTGGGCCACGACTCCTCCACCAACACCCTGATCCGGCGCTACCGCCGGCTCAAGAGCTAGGAGACCCACATGACCACGGACAGTCCCATGCAGCTCGGCATGGTCGGGCTCGGCCGGATGGGCGCCAACCTCGTCCGGCGGCTGATGCGCGACGGGCACCAGTGCGTCGTGTACGACCACACCCCGGCGCACGTGAAGCAGCTGGCGGAAGAGGGCGCGGCCGGGGCGTCTTCGCTGGCCGACTTCGTCGCCAAGCTGGCGAAGCCGCGGGCGGTCTGGCTGATGCTGCCGGCCGCCGTCACCGGGCCGGTGCTGGACGAGCTGGCCGGGCTGCTGGAACCGGACGATATCGTCATCGACGGGGGCAACTCCTACTACCGCGACGATGTCGACCGCGCCAAGAAGCTCCAGCCGCGGCAGCTGCACTACATCGACGTCGGCACCTCGGGTGGCATCTACGGGCTGGAACGCGGCTACTGCCTGATGATCGGCGGCGAGGAGGAGCCGGTCCGCCGGCTGGACCCGATCTTCGCGAGCATCGCGCCCGGCTCGGGCAGCGCCGAGCCGACTCCCGGGCGGACCCGGGCCGGCACCGCCGCGGACGGTTACCTGCACTGCGGCCCGAACGGGGCCGGGCACTTCGTCAAGATGGTGCACAACGGCATCGAGTACGGGATGATGGCCGCGATCGCCGAGGGCCTGTCCATCATCAAGCACGCCAACGTCGGCAAGGCCGAGGTCGGGTCGGCCGACGCGGAGACCACCCCGCTGCGCGACCCGCAGTACTACGAGTACGACATCGATGTGGCCGAGGTAGCCGAGGTGTGGCGGCGCGGCTCGGTGGTCAGCTCATGGCTGGTGGACCTGACCGCGGACGCGCTGGCCCGCTCGCCGCAGCTCGATGACTTCGCCGGGCAGGTCTCCGACTCCGGCGAGGGCCGCTGGACGGTGGTCGCCGCGGTGGACGAGGGCGTGCCCGCCCCGGTCATCACCACCGCGCTGTTCGAGCGGTTCGAGTCCCGCGGGCTGGGCGAGTTCAGCCACAAGCTGCTCTCCGCGCTGCGCAGCGAATTCGGCGGTCACGCCGAGAAGGAGCGCCGCCCCGCCAGCTGATCGCCCCCTGGTCACTCGTGATCATGACTTGAGTGTCGTCGCAACGACAGCTAGGCCATGATCACGGCCCCGCCTGCCGGGGCGCCGACGCCGGCCGGGGCTGGGGCGCGTGCTGCGGCGCCTAGGTCATGATCACGGCGCCGCCTGCCGGGGCGCGGGCGGGGGCTGGGCAGCCGGGGGCGGCAGGCGGCGCGGGACCGGGATGCGGGCCAGGTCACGGGCCAGGACGACCTGGCCGCCGAACGCGCTGGCCGCGTCGGCGGCCAGCCGCCCGCCGTCCTCGGCGTCGTAGCGCTGGGAGAAGTGGGTGAGCACCAGCAGCCGGGCCCCGGACTCGGCGGCGATCCGGCCCGCCTGCCCGGCGGTCAGGTGCCCGTAGTCACGGGCCAGCGCGGCGTCGGCGTCCGCGAACGTCGATTCGCAGACCAGCATGTCGGCCCGGTCGGCCAGCGCGAACGCGGCGTCGCACAGCCGGGTGTCCATGATGAACGCGAACCGCTGCCCGGCCCGGTGCTCACTCACCTCGGCCAGGGTCACCTCCCGGCCGCCGGCCCGGAGCCGGCCGTCTCGCTGCAGGCGGCCCACGTCCGGCCCGCTGATTCCCAGGGCGGCCAGCTTGCCCGGCAGCATCCGCCGGCCGTCTGGTTCGGCCAGCCGGTAGCCGAAGGCGGGAACGCTGTGCTCCAGCGGCATGGCTTCCAGGCTGAACGGCCCCTCCGCCGCGACCACCCCGCCCCGCTCCAGCGGCTGCTCCCGGATGTTCAGCACGTCGCGGAACAGCGCCGCGTGGCGCAGCCGGTGGAAGACGGCCGCGCTGGCCGCCGGGTAGCAGACGTCCACCGGCCGGGTCACCTCGTCCAGGGCCATCCGCTGCAGCACCCCGGGCAGGCCCAGGCAGTGATCCCCATGAAAGTGGGTGAGGCAGATGCGGGTGATCTGGCTGGCGGTCACCCCGGCGAAGAGCATCTGTCGCTGGGTTCCCTCCCCGGGGTCGAACAGCAGCCCCTCGCCGTCCCAGCGCAGCAGGTAGCCGTTGTGGTTGCGGGCCCGGGTCGGCGCCTGGCTCGCGGTGCCGAGCACGACCAGCTCGCGGTTGGACACGGAACCCGACCCTACGCTCCGGTTAGCTGGCGCCGGGCGGGCTGCGGGTGAGGCCGCTCAGGCCCAGCCCGTACAGGACGAACAACGTCGCGGCCAGCGCGCGGACGACCCAGCCGAAGGCGAGCACGCCCGGGTCGGCCCCGCTGGCCGGGACGTCGCACTGCCCGGCGGAACCGCTGGTCAGGTTGATGACCGGGAAGGCCAGCGTGAGGGCGTAGCCGGCCCGGCCGGCCACGCTGCATTCCGGCGCCGCGACGCTGCGGGCCGCGACAGTGCTCGCGGGGGTGCCCGTGGGGGTGACCGCGGCCGGGATGGCGGTGGCCACCGGCTGGATGTCGCGGGCCGGGCCGAGCCAGAACACCGCGACGGCGGCCGTCGCGGCCAGCAGCCCGGCCAGCCACATGAGCGCGTAGAAGCAGTGGTACCCGTAGCCGATCAGCCACTTGGCGCCGTACTGCGCTGTCTTCCGGGCCGGGCTCAGCTGGCCGCGGCGCCGCAGGTCGTCCCGCTGCGCGACGAGGATGGCCCGGGCCAGGTCATCGTGCCCGGCCGCGCCGTACGCGGCGGCCAGCGCCGCGTAGGGCTGTCCGGCGTAGCTGGTTCCCGGCTCGGTGAACCAGGACAGCCACTGGCTGACCTGCTCGCCGTGCCGCTCCGGGGCATCCCGGCGCCGCCTGCGCCGCCGCCAGCCCGGGCCGGCTGCCCGCCGCGCCCGCTGGGCGGGCAGGCCGGTCTCCGGCAGCCCCGAGTAGTTCAGGCCGTCCAGCCTGAGCACTCCTGCCTTCTCGAAATGGGCCGGGGCGGGATGGCCGAGCCGCAGCGTGCCCGTTTTCGTGCGGGTGAGGTTGAGCGCCGGGCCGGCCGCCCCGCTGTCCGGCTGCGGGCTGATGAACGATCCCGCGCAGCTCAGGATCTTGCCGACGCTGGCGTCCTCCATGGTGACCACGCCGTGCCCGCCGGTGCCGATGGCGGCGAAGCCCAGGTCCAGCCAGGCGTCGCCCTGGACGGTGGCGAAGTCGGCCGCCAGCGCCGGGCCCGTGCCGCTGGCCAGCAGGCAGCCGCGCAGGGCCAGCTGGCCCGCGATGGTGGCGGCGGCCAGGCACACCGCGCCCAGGGTGCCCGCCCCGAGTGCCACCATGCCGTCGCCGGCCTGCTCGCACCCGCCAGCATCGGACTTGACCGTCAGGTAGTCGGCCAGCAGGGCGGGGCCGACCGCGTTGCGCAGCAGGGCGCCGCGCAGGACCAGCTGGCCACTGACCGTCGTGCCCGACAGGCAGACCGCGCCCGGAGGCCGGCCCGGCGCCGCGCCGGCATCGGGGCCAGCCCCGGGGCCCGCGCCGCCCAGGATGGCGGTGATGGCGTCCAGGCGGGCGGGGCGGTTCCGCTCGATCTCGTGGGTCAGCGGCCGGCCAGCTCGCGGATCTCCGCGCCCGGGTCCGGCCCGCCCGGGTCCGGCCCGCCCGGGTCCGGCCCGGCCGGGCCCGGGTCATGCCGCACGCAGGCGCCCGCCAGGGACAGCTGGCCGCCGACGGTGGCGCCGCGCAGCAGCACGGTGCCCAGGCTCCCTGATCCGGACGCGGTGAACGGGCCGCCCGGGGCCGCGGCGGCCGCGAGTACCAGGTCGCCCTGCACGGTGAGCCCATCGGCCCGCAGCGCCGGGCCGGTGGCATTGGCCAGGCGAGCGCCGTTGAGCCGGAAATCGCCGTTGACCTTGGCGTCCGGCAGCCGGACCGCGCCGGCCTCACCGGAGCCGGTGGCTGTGAAATCCTCGTCCAGCAGCATGCCCTCGCCGACCGAGAGCAGGTCGGCCAGCAGGGCCGGGCCGCTGCTGTTGACCAGCGTCGTGCCGCGCAACGCGAGCTGGCCGGTGATGCTCGCGCCCGCCAGGCACACCGCGCCCAGCGGGCCCGCGCCGGACGCCCGGAAGCCCATGCCGCGGGCGTCGCAGGCGGCGGCGTGTCCTTTCACGGTGAGGTTCTCGGCCATCAGGGCGGGCAGCGGGCCGCCGTCCAGGCACGCGTCCCGGAGGATCAGGTCGCCGCCCACGACGGCGCCGGACAGGCACACGGCGCCCCGGGAACGGCGGCGCCCGGCTACCACTTCCTCGCCATTTCCGCCGCTGACCCCGGTAACCCGCGCGCCCTCCAGGGATAGCTGGCCGGACACGGTGGCCCCGGTGATCAGCACCACCCCGTGCCCGGCCGTCCCGGTGGCCCGGAATGGCCGGCCCGCGTCGTCCCGGGACAGCCGCAGGTCGCCGTGCACCGTGATGCCGTCGGCCTCCAGCGCGGGGCCGCCGACATTGGCCAGCCAGGCGCCGCGCATCTGCAGCCCGCCGCCAATCTGGGCGCCGGGCAGCCGCACCACGCCCGCCCCGGCGGCCCGCCCCCGGGCGGACAGGCCGTTCAGGACCACGCCGAGGCTGGCGTCGCCGTCACCGACCATGAGCCCGATGGCGCTCAGCGCGGGGCCGGACGAGCTGGCCAGGGTGGTCCCGGTCAGGTTGAGCCCGCTGGTCACGTGGGCGGCATCCAGCTGGACCGCGCCGCCGGGGTGGTCTCCGGTGATCTCGCAGCGCACCAGGCGGAGCGTGCCGATCGTCGCCCCCCGGGCCAGCATTCCCGGGCCGGCGCAGGTATCCAGCAGGAGCCACGGGAGGGTGGCGGCCCGCAGGGTCATCGGCTGATCGAACCGGCACGCGGTGAACCGGAGCCCGACGGGCGCGGTCATCCCGTCCAGATCCAGCGGTCCACGGATATATCCGCCGATGATGTGCAGCCCGCGCGGGTCTAACGGCTGCGGCGGCTCCGGCTTGGATATGCCAATCAGGATATTGCGGATAATGCTCGCATCGATGGCACAATCATCACCTAGGGCGTATACCCGGCCGATGTCCGGAGCGGCACCGCCGGACAATGTCAGCGGCTGGCCGGTGAGCGCGCAGTGCAGGAGTTCAGCGGGCTGCCGTGAGGCGCGCTGGGAAGCGTTTCGCCGACGCCGGCCTAACATGGAGCACACCGTATCGCCGGCCCCCGCCACGGACGTGAAATGACACCCGGGAATCCGGGCCGGCCCGGTATTCCGGTATCACCCGGCCGGCCGGATCCGGATATTCCGGGCCCGGCCGCCGGCGGCTGCCCCGGGGCACGGCAGGCTGGCGGGCATGACCATCTCGATCACCCACCGGGGACCCGGGTCCCGGCCGCGGCCAGCGTCGCCTCGTTTATCCGGGCCGTCCGGGGAAGTGACACGGACGAGTGAGCCGGGAAGCGGCCTGGCACCGGGGCACCGGGGGCGGGGCACCGGGGCACCGGGGGGCGGGGCGAGCGAAGGAGGCTGAAGATGGCAGTTTCCGCATTCCAGGATTACCCGCTGGCCGACCGGGACCGCGAGTGGGACGGCCAGCACCTCGGCCCGGTGGCTCTCCGGATCCGACTCGTCGTAGCCGGATGGTGACCCGGGCCGCCGCCCCGGCCAGGGCTTCGCCGCCCGCCGCACGCTCACTGGCCCCTGGTTCCCGGGCGGACTCAACCTGTGCGCTGGCCGGGGTTGCCACACCCTCCGTCCTGGTGGTTTTGCCCGCTGATTAGTTTTTCTATCCCTATTCTTTTCATTCTCGTGACCGCGCCATGCCCGCTCATATGATGCGCTTCTGGAACGGGCAGTAATGCGGCCGTATGCACCGGGTCCGATCGTTTACAGTTTGCCAGCAGCAAGCGAGTAGAGGCGGGGCAGAGCGCTGAGCGGTGGCGGCGAGACGGGCATGGTGACCGATGCCCGCGATGGACCAGGATCCACGAAACAGGTCACCACGCGCACTGGCGGGGCGGGCCCGGAAGCCCCGGCCAGCGGGGACGCCTGCCGGCATCTGCCGGCCACCCCGGCCGATGGCCAGCCACCCGGCCCGCGGGGCGGCCTGCTGCAACGCAGCCCGGTGGCCCGGCACCTGCTCATCCTGGTCTGTTACCTGGTGGCCGGCATCGCGGCCACCTGGCCCCGGGGCTCCTACCTCATCGACGGCAAGCTGCAGGCGACCCGGGACGCGGGCGTCTACGTGTGGGACTTCTGGTGGATGGCCCACCAGATCCTGCACCTGAGCAACCCCTGGTTCACGCGGGCGATCGCCGCCCCGGTGGGATCGCAGCTGGGCTACCACGCCCTGATGCCGCTCGACGGCGTGGTGATGCTGCCGGTGACGCTCTTGTTCGGCCCGAGCGCCTCGTACAACCTGCTGTCCATCCTCATGCCCGGGCTGATGGGCTACGCCATGTACCGGGCGGCGCGGCTGTGGCTGCCCGGCCAGCTGGCACCGCTGGCCGCCGGGGCGTTCTACGGCCTGTCCGCCGAGATGGCGTGGCACGCGTGGTACCAGCTCAACCTGGCCGCCGGCGTGCTGTTCCTGCCGGTCGCCCTGGAGGCCGCCATCCGGCTGCGGCGCTCGCCGCGCTGGCCGCAGGCCCTCTTCCTGGGCGCCGCCATCGGGTGCAGCCTGCTCAGCGACCAGGAGTCGGCCGTCCTGGTGGCCATCCTGGCGGCCGTGGTGCTGCTGCCCTGGCTGCTGGGCGCCCGCAGCTGGGACGGCCTGGTCCCCGCCGCCAGCCCGGCTGACAGCGGCCCGGACCCGGCCGGCACTGGGCAGGGCGGCCCGCCGGGCGGCGCCGTGGCGCGGCAGCCGCTGCGGACCAGGCTGGCCGCGATCGGGATGACCGCGGTGGCCGCGGTGGTGGTGGGCAGCCCGCAGATCGCCGCGATGGAGGCCCAGACCCGGTCCGGCGGCGCCTACATCCCACCGCATCTGGTCAACTACTATTACGCCCGGTCCGCCGCGTACCTGCCCAGCATGTTCCTGGCCTCGCCCCGGCTGGCCAGCCTGAGCTCGGTACTGCGGCCGATCACCTCGCCCGGCGCCACCGGGGATGGCGTCCCGACGTTCGGGCTCGTGGTCACCCTGCTGGCCGTACTCGGGCTGGCCGTGTTCTGGCGGCGGCGCACCGCCTGGCTGTTCGCCGTGATCTGGCTGGGCAGCGCGGCCCTGGCCCTGGGCACCACGCTTCGCATCGGCAATCACGTCTACCTGCCACTGGGCCAGGAATGGGAGGGTGTCAAGGTCTCCGACATCATGCCGTTCACCTGGTGGGTGCGGCTCCCCGGGATGGCCGGGTTCCGTGAGTCGGCCCGGATCCTGATGATGGGCTTCCCGGCCGCCGCCATGCTGGCCGGGGCGGGCGTGTACTGGCTGCGGAAGCACTCTCGGGTGCTGTTCGTGGTGCTGCTGGCGGCCGCGGCCCTGGAACTCGGCTGGCAGGGCAGTTCCACGACGGTTCTGATGGCCACCTCACTGCCCCGGCTGGACCGCCCGATCGCCGCCGACCACTCGTCCTCGATCGTGGTGGACATCCCGTTCGGCATCCGGGGCGGTGTGCCGCTGCCCGACGAGGGCGCCGGCTTCAATCCGGAGGTCCAGGTCATGGCGACCGCCGACGGGCATCCCCGCGCCATCGCCTACCTGTCCCGGATCCCGCCGCAGGTGCTGCGGCAGATCACCGCGCACCCGTTCTACGGTGACCTGCTGTCCCTGCAGCGGGGCTCGCCGCGGCTCATGGCCGCGGTCCTGGGCCACCCGGGGCAGGGCCCGCTGGGACGGGCGGCCGCCGCCTCGATCATCGCCGCCCGGAAGGATGCCCAGCGGATGGGGGTGGGCTGGGTCCTGGTCTGGACGAAAACCCCCGGCGTCCGGGACTACCTGGCCCTGACCGGATTCCGGTTCGACTACCAGGCCGACGGCGTCTCGGTCTACCGGCCTGCCGCAGCATTGGCCAGGTAGGCGGGAGCCCTGGGGTAGCGGGCAGGTCCCGAGGCCACAGCCCGTTACCCGAGGGCGGCGCTCAGCCCGGAACTCGCCATGCTGTAGAGCAGCCGGGCCATGGCCGGCCGAGGCCGGCCGCGCTGCGCGGGGTGGAATTGAGCAGCCCGAAGGTGGCGTGCGTGGCGGCCCGCGCCCATTCCTCGGTGACGTCTGGATGCAGCCGCCGCAGGACCTGGACCCACTCCTCCGCGTAGCCGCGCTGCAGCCGCCGGATCTCGCGGCGCTCGGGCTCAGGCACGTTATCCAGCTCGCGCTCGTGCACGGTGATGAGGGCCGGCTCGGCCAGGGCGAACTCGATATGCCAGCGCAGCAGGGTGCTCAGCGCGCTGGCCGGGTCCGGCGCTCCGGCGGTCCGGTGGCGGCCCTCGCTGAGCAGCCGCTCGCTGATGTCCAGCAGCATCTCGGCGAGCAGCGCCTCCTTGTTCCGGAAGTGCCGGTACAGCGCGGGCCCGGTGACCCCGAGTGCCCGGCCGAGATCATCGATGGAGACCCCGTGAAAGCCGTGCCTGGCGAACAGGCCGGCCGCCGTGGACAGGATGGCGGCCCGCCGGGTGGCGGGCGGCGTGGCGGCCGCAGGCATGCCCGAAGTGTAGACGACGGGTGTTAGGGAACGTTAACGTTGCTTTGTTAACGTTCATTAACCGGGTGCCCGGCCGCGCCCTGACCGCCCCGGGCCGCCGGGTGTTCCCCGCAGTCAGCCACCAGGCGCCGGAGGGCCAGCGATGATCGATTTCACCCTCACCGAGGACCAGCAGGCGCTGCGGGAGACCGTGGCCGCCTTCGCCCGGGACGAGGTCGCCCCGGTGATCGGCGACTACTACGAGCGGGCCGCGTTCCCCTACCCGGTGGTCGCGGCAATGGGCAAGATGGGGCTGTTCGGCCTGCCGTTTCCGGAGGAGTACGGCGGGATGGGCGGCGATCACCTGGCGCTGTGCCTGGCCCTGGAGGAACTCGCCCGGGTCGACTCCTCGGTGGCTATCACCCTGGAGGCCGGGGTGTGCCTGGGCGCCGCGCCGGTCTTCCGGTACGGCACGGAGCAGCAGAAACGGCGCTGGCTGCCCGCGCTGTGCTCCGGGGAGAAGCTCGCCGCGTTCGGGCTGACCGAGCCGGGCGGCGGCACGGACGTGCCCGGCGGCATGCGCACCACCGCCCGGCTGGACCACCCCGGCGGCGGTGCCGGGGAATGGGTGCTCAACGGATCGAAGGCGTTCATCACCAACGCGGGCACCGACATCACCGCGCTGGTGACGGTCGCGGCCCTGACCGGGGAGCGGGAGATCTCCACCTTCCTGGTCCCGGCGGGCACGCCCGGCCTGGAGGTGAGTAAGAAGTACTCCAAGGTCGGCTGGGCGGCGTCGGATACCCGGGAGCTGTCGTTCAGTGATGCCCGGGTGCCAGAGGCCAGCCTGCTCGGCCTGCGCGGCCGCGGCTACGCCCAGTTCCTGGCCATCCTGGACGAGGGCCGGGTGGCCATCGCCGCGCTGGCCACCGGGCTGGCCCAGGGCTGCGTGGATGAGTGCCTCCGGTACGCGGCGCAGCGCTCCGCGTTCGGCCGGGCGATCGGAGAATACCAGGCGATCCAGTTCACCATCGCGGACATGGAGGCACGCACCGCCGTGGCCCGGGCCGCCTGGTACGCCGCCGCGGCGTGGATGGCGGCCGGGGAGCCGGCCAAGAAGGCCGCGGCCATCGCCAAGCTGACGGCGTCCAACGCGGCCATGGACAATGCGCGGGATGCCACCCAGATCTTCGGCGGCTACGGGTTCATGAACGAGTTCCCGGTCGGCCGCTTCTACCGGGATGCGAAGATCCTGGAGATCGGCGAGGGCACCTCGGAGGTCCAGCGGATGATCATCGCCCGGGATCTGGGGCTCCCGGCCGCGGCCCGCTGAAGACCCTGCATAACGAACCACCACCGCCGGCTCCCCCGCCCAGTCCCCGGCCGCCGGGTGCGCGGCCCGCGGCCCGGCCCGATGGTGCCGGGTCCGGCTCAGCCGCGGCCCGGCCGACCGGAGAACAGGCTAAAGGCGGCCAGCGCGGCCGCCCCGAGCACCGCGATCAGCAGAGTCAGCCCGAGCGCGCCCTGCGGCAGGTCCAGCGCGTAGAAGGCGCGCACCGCCTGGACCGGGAACAGCAGCACGAACCCGGCCGCCATCGCGCCCACCAGGATGCAGCCGGCGCCAGGTCAGCGGCGCGGCCAGCAGGACCAGCACGGTCAGGCTGAGTACCACGGTGACCAGGGTGGCCGCCGTCCGCTGCTGCGCCAGCGGCAGCCCGGCCGCGCGGGCGGCGCAGTAGGCGGCGAAGGCCGCGGCGGCCACGATGACGCCGGCCGGGATGGCGAACCGGAGTACCCGGCCCACGAAGCCCGGCTGGTAGCGCCGCGTGTTCGGCGCCAGCGCCAGGAAGAAGGCGGGCACGCCGATGGTCAGCGTGTCGATCACCGTCAGGTGCCGCGGCAGGAACGGGTAGGGCAGCAGCGCGGCCCCGGCCGCCACCGCGAGCAGGGCCGCCCACACGGTCTTGGTGATGAACAGGTTGGCCACCCGCTCGATGTTGGCCGTCACCCGGCGGCCCTCGGCCACGACGCCCGGCAGGGCGGCGAACCGGCCGTCCAGCAGCACCAGCTCGGCCACCGCCCGGGTGGCCGGGGCGCCGGAACCCATGGCGATGCCCAGGTCGGCGAGCTTGAGCGCGAGCACGTCGTTGACCCCGTCGCCGGTCATGGCCACGGTGTGCCCGCGGGCCTGCAGCGCCTGCACCATGGCCTGTTTCTGGTGCGGCGACACCCGGCCGAAGACGGCGTGCTCCTCCATCAGCCGGCCCAGCTCCGCCGGGTCGTCCGGCAGCGACCGGGCGTCCACCGGATCGCCGGCCCGGGGCAGCCCAGCCCGGGCGGCCACCGCGGCCACCGTCTGCGGGCTGTCCCCGGAGATCACCTTGAGCGCGACACCCTGGGCGGTGAAGTACCGCACCGCCTCGGCGGCGTCGGCCCGCAGCCGCTCGGCCAGCACGACCAGCGCCACCGGCGCCAGGGCGGCCGGGAGCGCCTCGCCGTCCAGCGGCTCCGGGCTGCGGGCCAGCAGCAGGACCCGGCGGCCGCTGGCCGCCAGCCGGCCGGCCTGCGCCTGCACCTCCGGCGGGCCGCCCGGCAGCACCATGTCCGGCGCTCCCAGCACCCAGCTGCCCTGGCCCGCGAAACTGGCCGCGCTCCACTTGCGGCCCGAGGAGAACGGGGTGGCGGCCCGCCGGTCCCAGCCCGCCGGCGGCGGGCACGCCTGCCCGATCGCGGCCAGGGTCGCGTTGCGGGCCGGGTCGTCGGCGAGCGCCCCCAGCGCTGCCTCCGCCGGGGCCCGGTCATCGAGCCGGATGAGCGAGTCGAACGCGATGGTGCCGTCGGTCAGCGTGCCGGTCTTGTCCAGGCACAGCACGTCCACCCGGGCCAGGCCCTCGACGGCGGGCAGCTGCTGGACCAGCACCCGGCGCCGGGCCAGCGTGATCGCGGCCACGCCGAAGGCCACGCTGGTCAGCAGGACCAGGCCCTGCGGGACCATGCCGACCAGCGCGGCCACCGTCCCGGTCAGGGCCTGCCGCAGCGTGTCGCGCTCATGCAGCAGGCTGGCCAGCGAGATCACCGCCACCGGCAGGATGGCCCAGGTGACATAGCGCAGGATCTGGTTCGTGCCCGCGACCAGATCCGACGTCACCACGGTGAACCGCCGCGCCTCCGCCGCGAGCTGGCGGGCGTAGGCCGCGGTGCCCACGCCGGTGGCCTGGTAGTGGCCCGACCCGGCCAGCACGAAGCTGCCCGACAGCAACTGGTCCCCCGCTGCCTTGCCCACCGGCTCCGATTCGCCGGTGAGCAGCGACTCGTCCGCCTGCAGCCCGGCACTGCCGCGGACCACCCCGTCCGCCACCAGCTGGTCACCGGCCCGCAGCTCGACCAGGTCCCCGGCGACCAGCCCCGCCACGGGCATGTCCTGGACCGCGCCGTCGCGCACTACGCGGACCCGCGGCGCGCTGAGCACGGCGAGCCGGTCGAGGGTCAGCTTGGCCCGGAGTTCCTGCGCGATGCCGATGAGCACGTTGGCCACCAGCACGACGCCGAACAGGGCGTCCTGGGGCTCGCCTATAGCCAGGATGACCGCCAGCAGAGTGCCGAGGATGAAGTTGAACCGGGTCAGCAGGTTGGCGCGGAGGATCTCGCCCAGCGAGCGGCTGGTCCGGTCCCGGCCGCCGTTGCCCAGCCCGCGCGCCTCCCGCTCGGCCGCCTCGGCGCTGCTCAGCCCGGTGGCCGGTGTCTTAGTATCCGGCTGGGCCGGAACCGCCGGCCGCACGGCCCCCAGGTCAGCCATGCCGGCCGGCCTCCTGGTGGCTGGGCGCCGGTGCCGCCGCGGCGGGGCGCCTCCGGCGGAACATGACCCGGTCCAGCCGCACCGCGGCGTACCCCAGGGTGGACAGCAGGAACACGACCAGCAGATCGGTGCCGGTGAGCGGCGCGGTGTGCAGCAGGTCGCGCAGCAGCGGCAGGTAGAGCCCGGCGAACTGGAGCGCGAGCGCCCCGGCCACCGCGGCGAGCAGCATCGGGTTGGCCAGGGTGCCGGGCCGCGCCCGCGACCCGAGCGCCACAGCCAGCTGGGTGGTGCCCAGCGCGAAGAACACCATGCTCTGCCACGGCCGGCCGGTGGCGTCCCCCCACACCCCCACGCCCAGGCTGACCGCCGCCACCACGAACCCGACCCGGAGGACGCGCTGCCACAGGCCGGCGCCGAGCACGCTCTCGGCCGGCGGCCGGGGCGGGCGGCTCATCAGGCCCGGGTTGGCGGGCTCGCCGCCGAGGGCCACCCCGGGCAGGCCGTGGGTGAGCAGGTTCACCCACAGGATCTGGGCCGGCAGCAGCGGCAGCGGCAGGCCGAGCGCCGGCCCGGCGAGCATCACCATGATCTCGGCGCTGCCGCCGGACAGGGCGTACAGCAGGAACCGGCGGATGTTGGCGTACACCCGGCGGCCCTCCTCGGCCGCCACCACCACCGTCCCGAGCTCATCATCGGCCAGCACCAGGTCCGCCGCCTGCCGGGCGACCTCGGTGCCACGCTGGCCCATGGCCACGCCGATGTCCGCGCGGCGCAGGGCAGGGCCGTCATTGACCCCGTCCCCCGTCATCGCGACGACGTCACCGGCGGCCTGGCGGGCGCTGATGATCTGGAGTTTCTGCTCGGGGGTGGCCCGCGCGAACACGCGGGCCCGGGAACCGGCCAGCGCGGTGCCCGGTTCCCGGCAGTCGAACCACCTCGCCGCCGGGATCCATGATGCCGAGTTCGATGGCGACCGCCCGGGCGGTAGCCGGGTGGTCCCCGGTGATCAGCACCGGGGTGATCCCGGCCGCCTGGCACGAGGCGATCGTGGCCGCCGCGGACTCCCGCGGCGGGTCCAGGATGCCGATCAGGCCGAGCAGCCCCAGGCCCTGCTCGAGCTGGCCGGGGCCATCCGGGACGGCAGGCCGGTCGGCCGCGGCCACCGCCAGCACCCGGAACCCGTCCCGGGCGAACTGCCCGGCGGCGGTGCTGGCCGCCGCCGTGACGGCCGGGTCACCGGCCAGCAGCGGCCGGGACAGGATGACCTCGGGGGCGCCCTTGCAGATCACCCGCACTCCCCCGGCTGGCCGCCGGTGCACGGTGGTCATCCGCTTCCGGTCGCTGTCGAAGGGCACTTCCGTCACCCGCGGTACGCCCGCGGCCAGCCGCTCCGGCCTCAGTCCGAGTTTCATGGCGGCGGCCAGCAGCGCGGCCTCGGTGGGGTCGCCCACCGCTACCCAGTCCTGGCCGTCCTCCCCGGGATGCAGCGCCGCGTCGTTGCACAGGGCCGCAGCGGTCAGCAGGCGGCCCAGGGCGGGCTCGGCGGCCGGGTCGGCCGGCCGGCCGTCCCGGAGCAGCTGGCCCCGCGGCTGGTAGCCGGTGCCGGTGAGCTCCGCCTTGCCTGCGGGCGTCCACAGCCGGCGGGCCACCATGGTCCCCTCGGTCAGGGTCCCGGTCTTGTCGGTGCCGAGGACCGTCACCGAGCCAAGGGTCTCGACGGCCGGGAGGCGGCGGACCAGCGCGTGCCGGGCGGTCATCCGCCGGGCGCCCAGCGCCAGCGCCAGAGTGATCACCGCGGGCAGCGACTCGGGCACGGCCGCCACCACCAGGCTGATCGCGGTGATCACCATGAGCTCGGCGGGCTGGCCGCGGGCCAGGCCGATCGCGAGCACGATGGCGCAGAGCAGCACGGCCACCCCGGCCAGCGCCCGGCCCACCCCGGCCATCCGCCGCTGCAGCGGGGTCAGCGCGGCCCGGGGCGCCATCAGCGCGGCCACCCGGCCCAGCGCGCTGGCCGTCCCGGTGGCCGTCACCACCGCCCGGCCCCGGCCGCGGACCACCACCGTGCCCGCCGACACCAGACCGGGCTCGCGGCCATTGCCGGCGCTCTTGTCCACCGGGACGGACTCGCCGGTCAGGCTGGACTCATCGACGAGCAGGGCGGCCGCCTCGGCCAGCCGGGCATCGGCGGGCACGATGTCCCCCTCGGCCAGCACCAGCACGTCGCCGGTGACCACCTCCGCGGCCGGGACATGGGCCTGCTCACCGTCGCGCAGCACCCGTGCCTCCGGTGCGGTCAGCTCGGTCAGCGCCGTGATCGCGCGGTCGGCCTTGACCTCCTGGCTGACCCCGGCGCCCGTGTTGACCACGATCACCAGAATGATCACAGAGGCGTCGGTCCAGTCACTGGTGGCCAGCGTCAGTACCGCCGCGGCCAGCAGCACCAGCACCAAGGGATCGCGCAGCTGCGCCGCTACCCGGCGCCACAGCCGGACCCGGGGCGGGGCGGGCAGCGCGTTCGGGCCGTCCGCGGCCAGCCGCGCCGCCGCCTCCGCCGACGACAAGCCCCGCACGTCCAACTGCACGTGGGCCACTGGGCGGCCGGCGGCGGTGTCCTCGCGCCCGCTGGCTGTCACGACCGGCTCACTCCAGAGGCATTCCCTCGACTGATCACTCCACGACTCGCAGTGTGGCGGGCACATCCATCGTCCGCAGCCCGCGCAGGGTAGACAGCGGGGTGGCGGCGACTGTGCCGGCCACCCCCGATCAGCCGAGCCTCGGGGGTGGTCATGCCGAGCACGGTGCGGGGCAGCAGGCCGAACGCCTCATCATCGTGGCATGCTCCCGGGCGCGCTCATCCATGCCGATCGGCGCGGTGTTGAACGCGATCAGCGGAACGACGCGGGCGGCCACGCTCAGGATGCCAGTGAACTGGTCCAGGCTGCTGCGCAGCCCGTCGGTGGCCGCCCGGACGTACTGGGCGGAGGTCACGTGCGGGACGTCCAGCAGCGCCCGCTGCACCCTGGAATGACCCGCCGATGGCAGCACGGTGAGCACGTTGGTCATCCCGGCCAGGCCGAGCATCCGGGCCGCGGCGGCGGCCCGCGCATCGACGGCGGGCAGTGTCTCCGGCCCCGCCGTAGTGGCCCATGCTCCCAGCCTCACCGTGTCCGGCGCCGCGGCGGCAGGGCATAACGTCCCAGCACCCGGGTACAGATGGCACCGGACATCGTCCTGCGGCCGTCCCTAGGCTCGCATGCAGGTGATGGCGGTGCTCGAAGTAGTCGGGGTAACCAAGAGCTTCGGCCGCGTGCGGGCCCTGGACCGGTGCACGTTCCGCGCTGCACCCAAGCGGCTGGCCGGGCTGCTCGGGCCCAACGGCGCGGGCAAGACCACGGTCATGCGCTGCCTGCTGGGTCTCGTCGAGCCCGACGAGGGCCGCCTGCGCTGGCGCGGCGCACAGATCACCGAGCGGGTCTGGCGGCGCTTCGGCTACATGCCAGAAGAGCGAGGCCTGTACCCGGCCATGGCAGTCCGCGAGCAGATCATCTACTTCGGCAGGCTGTCCGGCCTGGCCGGGCCGGCCGCACGGCGTGCGGCGCAGGCGGTCATCGACCGGGTCGGCCTGGGTGAGCTGGCCGGCCGCCGCGTCGAGCAGCTTTCGCACGGAAACCAGCAGCGCGTCCAGCTCGCCGTGGCCCTGGTCCACCAGCCGGAACTGCTGATCCTCGATGAGCCATTCGCCGGCCTTGACCCACTCGGGGTGACGTCGCTCGGCGACCTGCTCAGGGAACTGGCCGACGACGGGGCGACAGTGCTTTTCTCCAGCCACCAGCTCGACCTGGTGCAGGACCTGTGCCAGGACGTCATCACGATGGATCACGGCCGCGTGGTGCTCGCCGGCTCCCTGGAGCAGTTGCAGGCGGCCGCCCCCCGGCGGCACATCGACGTGGTCTTCGCCCGCCCACCAGCTGCAGGGTGGCACGCCGGGCTGGCTGGCATCACCCTCGTCACCGCCGACGACCTGCACGTGCGGCTCGCTGCCAGCGACGCCGCCGATCCGGCTGCGGTGCTGCGGTCGGCCCAGGCGGCCGGAGCACTGCTGCGGTTCGGCTTCGAGCCCCCGTCGCTGGCGGAGATGTTTCGGGAGGCGGTCCTGCGATGAGGCAGCGGCTTACCACGGTCTGGGTCATCGCACACCGGGAACTGGCCACCCGAGGGCGCAGCAAGGCGTTCCGCATCTCCACGGCCCTGCTGCTGCTCGCCATGGTGGCGGGCATCGCGATCCCGGGCCTGCTCGCCCGCGGCTCCGGTCGCTACACGGTCGCCGTCGCCGGTGTGATCTCCGGCCTGCGGCCGGCGATCAGCGCGGAGGCGGCCATCGCCGCGATCACGGTCACCATCCGCCCAGCCGCGGACCGGCCCGCAGCCGTCGCTCTGGTGAAGTCCGGCGCGGCCAGCGCCGCTGTGGTCGGGTCCGGTGAGCTGATCTGGAACAAGTCCGTGGACAACCGGCTGGCCCCGGTGCTCACCGTCGCGCTGAACAAAATCACCATCGGCCAGCGGGCCCGCGCGCTGGGCCTGACGCCGGCCCAGGCCAGTCGGCTTCTTGCGCGGGCCGCGCCGGCTGTCACCCGGCTGAATCCGCAGCCCGACCGCGGCCCGCAGACGTTCATCGCGATGATGGGTCTGATCCTGCTGTTCGTCGCGCTGACCTTTTACGGCTCTTATGTGCTGACCGGAGTCGTGGAAGAGAAATCAAGCCGGGTTATGGAGGTCCTGCTGGCCCGGGTGCGGCCCAGCGATCTGCTGGCCGGCAAGGTGGTCGGCATCGGCTTGCTCGGCATCGGCCAGTTCGCCGCGCTGGCCGCCGCGGCCGCCGTCACCCTGGAGGTGGTCCGGCCGCCCCGGCTGCCGGCCGCGACGGTCCCGCTCATTGGTGGCGTGCTGCTCTGGTTCGTCCTCGGCTATGCCTTCTTCAGCGTGCTTTACGGGGCACTGGGCGCGCTGGCCTCGCGCAGCGAGGACGCCCAGGCGGCTGTCGCGCCACTCACCGTGTTCATGTTGCTGGCGTACTTCGCCGCGTTCAGCACCCTTGGCAGCCCGCATGCCTGGTGGGTCACGGCCGGCTCACTGTTCCCGCCGACCGCCCCGATGTTCATGCCGCTGCGCGCCGCGCTGACCGACGTCCCAGCCTGGCAGATGGCCGTCGCCGTTGCCTTCATGATCGTGGCTATCCTCGCCCTGGTGCGGGCAGGCGGGCGTGTCTACCGTGGCGCGGTCCTGCGCAGCGGCGGCCGGGTACGCCTCCGCCAGGCCTGGCACGGCGGTTAGCGGCGGCGGACAGGTCAGGCTCCCGGGAACGGCACCAGGCCGGGCCGGCCCACCGCACACTGCCGGTGGCCCGCGAACGCGCCCGGGTCGCCACCGAGGGACCGGGACCGCGGCTGCCGCAGGCCCAGGACGCCGATGGTCTGTGACGGTGGGCTCACCCTGGCCAAGACCATCCGCGAGCCGGAGACGTCCATCACCGGCATGCTCGTCTTGCTCGCCTCGTCTTTCGGCTGCCAGGACGACCGCCTCGGCCCGACGGTCGCGTGGCTGCTGGGCGAGCAGCTTGACGACGGCGGCTGGAACTGCGAGGTCGCTTCGCAGCCTCAAGGTTCTCGCGTAGTGGCCTGCTGCTACCCGCCCTGCTCCGCATGCCGTCTAGCCAGAGGTTAGGAGGCCTCCGGCGCGGCGGCGACTGCTCACTGACCCGCCGCCGGGTGCAGGGCACGGGCGAGGAAAGCGGTAACCCGTGCCTCCCAGGCGCCGGGCTGGGCCGCCAGCGCGCCGGTGTGGCCGGCGCCGGGGGCGACCCAAACCCGCACCGAGGCCGGCGCAGCAGCCTGGAACCAGCGGGCCGCCACCGGCTCGTCCGGGACGGCGGCAGCGGCGATGATCAGCTCTGGGCGGGGGACGGCGGCCCTGATCGCGTCGCGGATGCTCATCGGCGGCGCCGTGCCGCTCATCAGCCCGGCCCCGGTGTACATGACCCACTCCAGGCCACGCGAGATCATGCCGTCGGGTCCCTGCGGGAGCCAGCCATGATCGGCGAGCTGTTCCCCGGTCACACCCTCGGCCACGACGGCCCGGATCCGCGGGTCGGAGCCCGCGGCCACCAGGGCCTGCTCGCCGCCCATCGACAGCCCGAGCACCGCGATCCGGCCGGCCCGCACGTCGTGCTGGCGCCCCAGGAACGCCACGGCCGCGGCGATATCCCGGTCGCCGTACCACCCGAAGTCCATGGCATGCCCGCCGCTGCGCCCGTGCCCGCGGGTGTCGACCAGCAGGGCGCCGTAGCCGTGCCGGGCCAGCACGGCGGCCTGGCCGAGGAGGGTGGACCTGGTGGACCCGGCGCCGGGGAGCAGCACGACAGCGGCTCCGTTCCGGGACGGCAGGTACCACGCGGCCAGCCGCACGCCATCGCTGGTGCGCAGGGCCACATCGCGGTACGCCAGCCCACGGCTGGCGGGGGTCACCGGCTCCCGGCCGTCGGCCGGGCGGTTGGTGGCGTTGACCGCCAGGGTCAGCGGGACCAGCACGAACACGCCGATGGCCAGGGCCGCTGGCACGGCGAGCAGCCGCCACCAGCCTGGCATCGCGCGGATCAGTGCTACTCCGCCCCAGACGAGCAGGATGACCCCGGCCAGCAGCGCGACCAGCGCCGCGACCGTGGTCAGCGGGACCCCGGCCTTAGCGACCTGGGCAGTGGCGATGCCCGCGCCGTTGACGGTGCCGACGATCCCGGCCATCAGCGCTACCGCGCCGCGGCCGGCCCGGCCCGGCCGCCGCATCAGCCAGGCCGCGAGGACGGCCGCCGATACGGCGATCACGGGGCGCGCCACCCGCCAGAGCGGCGAGCCATCCGTGGCCAGCACGACCGCCAGGGCACCGCCCTCGGCGGCCAGGAGGGCAGGCCCGGCCCAGGCCCGAGCGACCGCCCGGCGGTGCCTGTTGCCCGGCGGGAGGAGCGGCTGCTGCAGGCGAACGGCCATGACGATTCACCCTCCCCATGCGCGGCCAGAAATGCCTTTAGCCGCAACTGATTCCAGCCTCACCCCCGGGCGGCCAGCTCCGCAGGGCAGAGAGTCACCGTTCAGCAGGCCGATTGGCATCAGTCACGGAACCGGGATCCGCACGGGATGCCAGCCGGGGAAGATGGGTGCATCCTGGCCGGTGTCACGGATGGGGGCGCGCACGTGCATGCAGGGCCGGTAAACCGGTGGAGCTGACCGCGGTCATTGCCGGGCTGCTGCTGGCCGCGGCCGGCCTGGTGGTGCTGGCGGGCCTGGCCCTGCACGCCTGGGTAGCCGGCCACCAGGACCTGCTCGGGGCCGCCGCCCGACTGCTCAGCGAACTGCCCCCCAGGCTCAATTGGCTGGCCGGCCACGGTCCTGGCCGCCGGGCGCGGGGGCTCAGCAGAAGCGGCCCCCAAGTCGCCGGGCCTGCAGCCCGCCCCGTCAGGCCTGATGAGAACGCCCTCGTGCTGACGCTGATCCTGGGCCTGGCCGCGGTCGGGCTAGCCGCGGTCGCCGTTGGCACGGTGGTAGATGACGTGACCGACGGTGACGGGGTGGCGGTGCTGGACCACCCGGTGGCCAGGTTCGTCGCGGCGCACCGGGCGGTGGCACTGACCGCGGTGATGCGGGCGGTCAGCACGGTGGGCGGGCCCATCGGGATGACGGTCATCGCGCTGGCCGCGGGCCTGCTGCTCGGCCTGGCGTGGCGATCCTGGACGCCGGCCCTCGTGCTGGCGGTGACCGACGCCGGGGTGATCGGGCTCACGGTCGTGTTCAAGGCCGCACTGGGCCGGGCCCGGCCGCCGCTGGCGCAGGCGGTGGCCGCGGCCGACGGGTACGGCTTCCCATCCGGGCATGCCGCGGCGGCCGCGGCGGTCTGCGGGGCAGCCGCGTGGCTGTCCAGTACCCGCATGCGGTCGTGGCCGGGCCGGATTGCGGTCTGGGCCGTGGCGGCGATGCTGGCCGCGCTGGTCGGCATCTCCCGGGTGTACCTCGGTGTGCACTGGACGACCGACGTGATTGGCGGCTGGATCTTCGGGGTCTTGTGGATGGCGGTGGTCGTCAGCGGTTGGGCCGCCTTCGGCCGCCTCCGGCACCCCCGAGGGTGAACGCAAGCCTGTGGTCCTGCCGGCCAGGGACGTTGGCCCCTGCCGGGACGGCGCGCCGGGCGCGACGCTGCCCGGTAGGCGCACGACCCTGGAGAAGGTGCACGGCGATGGGGCAGCTGACAGATGACGTGGGCAGGCTGGGCAGCCACCAGCCGGCCGACCCAGGCAGTCAGCCGCCGGCCGGCATCGCCGCGGCGGCTGACGGGACCGCGCCCCCGCCCGGCGGGGCGGCCAGCGCCCCGGCTGGCCCGGCCCACGCGGCCAGCGGCCATAGCGGCGGGGCAGGTCGGTTCCTCCTGACCCTGGCCATGGCCCTCGTGCTAGTGATCGCGGGCGGCGCAGCGGGCGCGGCCATCGCGCTGCACTACGCGGGGAAGACCACCACGGTTACGGTGTCGGGTGCGCCCGCCGGGCGCGGCACCTCGCCGGTGCCTGCCCAGGAGCTGGCCAAGGTGGCGGCGGCCGCGCTGCCGAGCGTGGTCACGATCACGGTGACCACGGCCAGTGGCGCCGGCGAGGGATCCGGCGTGATCCTCCGCTCCGACGGAACGATCATTACCAACAACCACGTGATCGAGGGGGCATCCGGCGGGGCGGGCGTGATCAAGGTGACATTCGCCAGCGGCCAGTCCAAGAACGCCACCATCATCGGCCAGGACCCGGCGGCCGACATCGCGGTGATCCGTGCGTTCGGCATGTCCGGGGCGACGCCGGCCCGCCTCGGCACCGCATCCGGGCTGCATGTCGGGGACACCGTGCTGGCCATCGGCAGCCCGCTCGGGCTGGCCGGCACGGTCACCTCCGGGATCGTCTCCGCGCTGCATCGCAGCATCACCGCGGGTAGCCAGGACTCGACGCAAGTGCTTAACGACGTCATCCAGACCGATACCGCCATCAACCCCGGCAACTCCGGCGGCGCCCTGGTCGACAGCACCGGCCGCGTGGTCGGCATCACCACCGCGATCGCCACCCTCGGCGGCGGCTACATCGGGCAGCAGTCCGGGAGCATCGGCGTGGGCTTCGCCATCCCGATCACCACCGCATACCGCATCGCCACCCAGCTCATCGGCGAGTAGGAGGTCGCGTGGCAAGGACAGCCGACCACACCGCGGGGCACGACGAGCCGCATGGCGGTGGGGTGACCGTCCGGCTCAACTGGCTGCGCGCCGCGGTGCTGGGCGCCAACGACGGCGTCGTGTCCACCGCGGGACTGGTCGTCGGCGTGGCCGGGGCGACATCATCGGCCACCGCCATCCTGACCGCTGGCCTGGCCGGCTTGTTCGCAGGGGCGCTGGCCATGGCCTCCGGTGAGTACGTGTCGGTGAGTAGCCAGCGGGATTCCGAGCGCGCGCTGCTCCGGCTAGAACGGCGCGAGCTCGCCGAAACCCCCGATGCTGAGCTGGCCGAACTGGCTGGCCTCTACCGGGCCAAGGGCCTCGCCCCGGACCTGGCCCGGCAGGTCGCCCAGCAGCTGACCGCTCACGACGCGTTCGCCGCCCACGCCGAGGCTGAGCTGGGCATCGACCCGGCGCAGATCGCCAGTCCGTGGCACGCCGCGGTGGCCAGCTTCCTGTCCTTCACGGCCGGCGCGATACTGCCGCTGCTGGCCATCACCCTCACCCCTGCCGCGGCCCGGGTAGCTGTCACCGTGCTCGCCGTGCTCGCCGCGCTCACCGTGACCGGGGCGGGCAGTGCGAGGCTGGGCCGGGCCCCACGTGGCCCCGCAGTACTGCGGAACGTGGCCGGCGGACTGATCGCCATGGGCGTCACGTACGGAATCGGCTCTCTGGTCGGGCACGTGGCCGGCTGAGGACAGGACGAATGGCCTGCCTTGGAGGGCCCCCAGGCCTGGGCTGATGTCATGCGCCCGGCCTAGCGGTGCCCAAAAGGAGTGATCTTATGCCTGCCGGTACCTATCCGGTCCGGGTCGAGGCATCCCTCGACCCGCGGCTATCTCGATGGCTGTGGCTGGTCAAATGGCTGCTGGCCATCCCGCAGTACATCATCGTCGGGCTGGTTACCGGCGGCGGCGCCTGGGCGGCGTCCCGGGCGGGCAGCCAGGACTTCAGCTGGTCCGGCGGCGGGCTGATCGGCCTCCTGGTCCTGGTGGCCGCGGTCATCCTGCTGTTCACCGGCCGGTACCCGCAGCCGCTGTTCGATTTCGTGCTCGGCCTGAACCGCTGGGTGCTCCGGGTCGCGGCCTACGCCGGGCTGATGACCGACCAGTACCCGCCGTTCCGCCTCGACATGGGCGGTCCCGAGCCAGACGGCCGGTTCAGCCTTCCACCCGCCGGTCCCGGCGCGGGCCCGGGACCGGCGGCCGCCGGGCTGGCCACGGAGAAAGCGGCCGCCCGGCCAGTAAGGAAGGCGAGCCGGGGCCGCAGTCGCGGCCTTCTGGGCCGCCACCCGCGCGGTAGTTATCGGCGGCGCAGCCGGCCCGGTCATCTCGCTGCTGATCGGGCCGGCGCACGCTGGGCTGGCTGCGATCCCATCCGATCCAAGCGGGGGCTCTGCGCAATGATCATGTCTGGAGGCAGTCCCCTGGCTGCACCGGAAGCGGCGCCCGCCCCGGCCGTCACCGGCGGGCGCGGGAACCAGGCCGCCCACCGCGACGATGCTCCCGGCCACCGCCCCAGGTGACGTGCGAGCCAGGCCGCCTGGTGACTGAGGAAGACCGGGTTAGCCGAGGTCTCGGCGGGTGAAGGCCAGGCCGCCGGCCGCGACCAGCGCGACCGCCACCGCCAGCACCGCCAGCGCGCCCCACCAGCGCAGCCCGTGCGCCAGCGGCTCGTTGCCTAGCACCAGGTAATAGGGCGACACCGGGCGGAGCGCCCGCAGCGCGCTGGTGAGCTGGCTGAGTGCGTTGATCAGGTAACTCGCCACGGCGACCAGCGCGGCCACGCCCCGGGCCGCCGCGGCGCTGCCGGTGGCCGCCCC
This sequence comes from uncultured Actinomycetes bacterium, assembly GCA_963829725.1. Taxonomy (GTDB): domain Bacteria; phylum Actinomycetota; class Actinomycetes; order Streptosporangiales; family Streptosporangiaceae; genus RYN-230. Next base: position 103,033 of record CAWHJW010000020.1, read on the forward strand.
GACCGCCAGCGCCACCGCCCCGGCCAGCAGCCCGAAGAGGCCGAGCGCCGCCGTGGCCGCGGCGATCCGGCCCGGGCTCAGCCCCATGTGGAACGCGGCGGAGCAGATCCACATCGTGGCGGCGGTCGCGGCCATCACCACGGCCAGGTCAATGAGCAGGGCCGCGAAGCGCTGCGCCAGCACAACGGCCCGGGAGACCGGGGCGGACAGGGTGATCTCCAGCCCGCCGCGGGCCTCCTCGCCGGCCACCGCCGCCGAGCCGGCCGTGATCGCGTACAACGCGATCAGCGCGGGCCCGAGGAAGCCCATCAGCTCCACGCCCAGGTACCCGGAGGGGGTGCCGAGGTCGAGCGTCCCGCTCGCGGTGAACAGGGCCCGGTAAGCCTGGGGCAGCGTGTCGAATAGGTCCCGCCAGCTCGTGTTGCCCCGGATCGAAGGCCAGATCGCCGAGTACATCACCACCATGGCCACGAAGGCCAGCACCCATGCGGCCAGCGCGCGCCGCCCGGTGCGCAGCGCCTGCCGCGCTATCTCGGCCCGCTGCGGCATCCCGGCGCGCGCCGCGATCGCCATACTCATCGGCCTGCCTCCTCCCCGTACACGGTCAGGAACGTGTCTTCCAGGTCATCCTCGCGGGAATTGAGGTCAACGACGTGATACCGGCCCAGTGCCTTGATCAGCGGATCGACGACCCCCTGCATGCGGCAGCGGAGCAGGCTGCCGTCGAGCCGCACGTCGCTGAGGCCGGGTACGGCCGCGAACGCATCCGGGGGCGGCGGTGAGCCGAACCGCACCTCGACCGTGTGCCGGGCCTTCTGGCGCAGCCCGGCCAGGCTCTCCAGCATGAGGAGCCGGCCGGAACTGATGATCGCGACCCGGTCGGCGACGCGTTCCACTTCCGACAGGACATGCGACGACAGCAGCACCGCGGCCCCGGCCGCCACCCGTTCCCGGAGGATCTGGTGGAACTCCTGCTGAACCAGCGGGTCGAGGCCGCTGGTCGGCTCGTCCAGCAGCAGCACGTCCGGCTGGCCGAGCAGCGCGAGCAGCACGCCGGCCTTCTGCCGGTTGCCCTTGGACAACTCGCCGACCGGCCGGGCCAGGTCCAGGTCCAGCCGCTTGGCCAGGTCGGCGCCGTCCAGGTCGTGATCGAGGCCGCGCAGCCGGGCCAGGTGGGCGGCGATCGTCCCGGTGCTGAGCCGGGGCCACAGCCGCAGGTCGCCCGGCAGGTAGCCGGTGCGGGCGTGTACCGCCGCCCGGTCGCGCCACGCGTCCAGGCCGTGCACCCGGGCGGAGCCGGAGGTGGGCCGGAGGAAGCCCATCAGCAGCCGCATCGTCGTGGTCTTGCCGGCCCCGTTCGGCCCCAGGAAGCCCAGTACCTGGCCGGGGCGCACGTCCAAGGTCAGCCGCTCCAGCGCCTGGACCCGCCCGAAGCGCTTGCTCAGCGAGTCGGCCTGGATCACCCGTTCACGATCGTCCATGTGCATCACCGCCTGCGTCCGTCATGGAGTGACACCGGAGAGGTTGAGCCCGATCACGCCGACCACGATGAGGGCGATCGAGGCCAGCTTCACCACCGAGACCGACTCGTCGAGGGCCACCATGCCGACGACCGCGGTCCCGGCGGCGCCGATGCCCGTCCACACCGCGTAGGCCGGCCCGATCTCCAGGCCGCGCAGCGCCAGGGTGAGCAGCCCGAAGCTGATCAGCGCGCAGGCCGCGAACCCGACCGTGGGCCATAGCCGGGTGAAATTCGCGCTCTGCTTGAGCAGGACCGCGAAGCCCAGCTCGAACACCCCGGCCACCACCACGATCAGCCACTCCAAGGGTCACCTCCTTCAGGGCCGCCGCGGCAGCGGCGGGCCAGCGGCTACTGGCCGGCGATCGCGGTGACCGCCTGCCCGGCCGGGATCTTCCCGGCCAGTGACCCATACCACGGCGCGTTGAAGTTGCTCACCCCGCCGTTTGACCTGAGCACCCAGTACCCGCCGGTCACCGGGTCGGCCGCGATCGCCACCGCCCGGACGCCTGCCGCCATCGTGCCGGCCGGCGATCCGTACCAGGGCGTGCCGAAGTTGTGCACCCCGCCATTGGAGGTGAGGACCAGGTACCCGCCGCCCGAGGTGGCCGCGATGCCAGTGACGACCGCCCCGGCCGGGATCTTCCCGGCCAGCGAGCCGTACCACGGCGCGTTGAAGTTGCTCACCCCGCCGTTCGACCTGAGCACCCAGTACCCGCCGGTCACCGGGTCGGCCGCCAGCCCGACCGCCCGGACCCCGGCCCCGGCCGAGACCGAGCCGTACCCCGGCGCGCCGAAGCTGTACACCCCGCCGCCGGAGGTGAGGATCCGGTAGCCGCCCTGCGGTCCGGCCGCGATCGCCGTCACCGCCTGCCCGGCCGGGATCTTCCCGGCCAGCGAGCCGTACCACGGCGCGTTGAAGTTGCTCACCCCGCCGTTCGACCTGAGCAGCCAGTAACCGCCAGTGCCACGGTCAGCGGCCAGCCCGACCGCCTGGACGCCGGTCCCGGCCGAGACTGAGCCGTACCCCGGTGCGCCGAAGCTGGACACCCCGCCGCCGGACATGGCGACCTGGTAGCCGAGCCCGCTCAGCGCGTCCAGGGTGACGAAGGAGTAACCCCGGGCCCGCAGCGCGCTGATCACGGCGGGCAGCGCATTCGCGTCGAGCGTGGAGTGGTCATCGGGATTGGAGCCGCAGTGCATGAGCACGATCTCGCCCGGCTGCAGGCTGCCCAGCACCCGGTTCACGATCGAGGTGACGGTGATGCCGGCCGAGGTGCCCTCCCACCCCAGCGTGTCCACCGTCCAGCCGACCGGCACGAACCCGGTGGAGTTCACCACGGACACGGCGTGCGCGTTGTAGTCACCGTAGGGGAACCGGAACCAGGGAGCCGGGTTGGCGCCGGTGACCGTCCTGATCGTCTGCTGCGCCCCGGTGACCTGCTGCCGCATCTGCGCGTCGGTGAGCTTGGTGAAGTAGGGGTGCGAGATGGAATGGTCCCCCACCCGCCCGGCCGCGGCCATCGCCTTGGCCTGCGCCCGGAAGCTGGTGGTGAAGTTCCCGGTCAGGAAGAACGACGCCCGTGTTCCCGTCCGGCTGAGCGTGCTCAGGATGCTGGCCACGCCGTCCGCGTTGGCGCCGGCGTCAAAGGTGAGCGCGACCACCTTGGCCTTGACCGGGATGGTGTTCCATACCCGGCCGCCGAGGCCGGTGGGCGCTGCCTGCGGCCGGGTGGGCGCGGCTGATGCGGCCTGCCCGCCCGCCAGGCTTCCCGCGGCCAGCGTCCCCGCCGCGAGCAGTGCCGCCGGGAGGATTCGCCACCAGGGCTTAACCAGGCCCTTCATGATGATCACGACCTTTGCTGAGAGACCTCCCCGTTCAGTGCATCACCGGGTCCGGCGGGGCGGCAGGGGCTGTTGGTCCCTGCCGCCCCGCCGGAGGGCACCAGATGGAGCCCCTAGGCGGCGGGATGGGTACGGGCGGGTTCCGGCGCCGTGGCCGCGCCGGGCTGGGCGTGCAGCCGGGCGCTGTAGATGGAGTAACCACCGACGTACCGGGCCACCAGGGTGGCGGTGATGGTCGCGGCCATCAGCGGGACGATGAGCGCGAATCCGCCGTGGGTGAGTTCCAGGATGAGCACCAGCCCGGTCAGCGGCGCCTGCATCGCCGCGCCGAGCATGACGGCCGCGCCCACCAGGGCATAGGCCCCGGCCGGTGACCCGGCCGGGCCAGGCTCCAGCCCAGCCCGGTCGCGCCGCCCAGCGCGGCGCCGGTGCTCAGCGTCGGGGTGAACAGCCGCCGGACGCGCCGCTGCCCAGGCAGAACGCGGTCGTCAGCGGCTTGAGCGCGAACAGGGCGAGCAGCAGCCCGAGCCCGGCGGAGCCCATGAACGCGTCGTGCGTCATGTCCTTGCCGTTGCCGAGCAACTGCGGGCAGGCGAAGGCAGCCAGCCCCAGCAGGCCGAACGCCAGCACCGGCGCGATGACCTGCGGCCGCCCGCGGGCCTGGTGGTAGGAGACCCAGCCGATCAGCCGGATGCAGCCGCTGGCGATCAGGCCGATCACCGGCCCGGCCAGCAGCGCCCAGGCGAGCAGCGGGACGGTGAACCGGTAGGCGGGGATGTCGAGGCAGGTGGGCCGGTCCGGCAGGGACAGCCAGGCGGTGACGGTGGCGATCCAGGAGCAGGCCAGGGCGGGCAGCACCACCGGGACGCTGATGGCACCCAGCATGATCTCGGCGCTGAACAGGGCGCCGCCCAGCGGCACGTTGTACACCGCGGCCAGGCCCGCGCCGCCGCCGCAGGCCATCAGCAGCCGCCGCTATGCGGGGGTCAGCCGGGCCCAGCCGGCCAGCACGCTCGCCGAGGCACCGCCCATCAGCTTGGGGGCGTTCTCCCGGCCGATGGAGGCACCCATCCCGATGACCACCTCGGAGATCACCGAGGTGCCGAGCGACCGCCGCATCGAGAGCCGGGCGCCGTCGCCCCAGACCACGTCGTCGAGCTCGGACTTCTCCCCCGCGGTGTACCGGCGCAGCAGGTACCAGGAGATGCCGCCGGTGGCCCCGGCGATGAGCGGCACGGCCAGCCGGCGCCCGGCCGGGACGTGCTCCACGGCGGCCTCGAAGGACCCGCGGTGGTAGCTGAAGGCGAGGGTGCTGGACCGCGTGCAGGATCAGCATCATCAGGTCGCCGAACAGCCCGGCAGCGACCCCGGTGGCGGCCAGCGCCGCCCAGAATACCGGGGTCAGCGCCGCGTCCCCGTCACCGGTGGCATTCGGCTGCTCAGTCCCGCCGCCGCTCATCAGCCGCCGGCTGATGAGCGGCGGCGGGACCCGCACCCCGGCCCCGCGTGACGGTGGCGGCGCGGGCCATGGCAGCAAGCACTCCCTGCGGGGGTCAGGCCGCCCGCCGGGGCGGGCCGACTGCACAATAACTTCTGGAACAGAAGCATATCGGCCGTCTCGCTGGCCGGCCCGCTCGCCCCGGCGGCCGGCCCGCGGCAGCACCCGGTAACACTCGCGGCAGCACCCGGTAATAAGCGAACGCCTTGCGTTCACTTTCCAGCCCGGTATTCTGACGGGAGCCGTTCAGTAATAGGCGGCCGGCCCGCCTGGAGGTGACCTGCTGAGCACGACGCACCTGGCGCCCGGCCGCCCGCGTGACCCGGCGGTGGACCGGCGGATCGCCCAGGCCGCACTGGACCTGTTCGCCGACGCGGGGTGGGCCGGGTTCGCCATGGAGGCGGTGGCGCGCCGGGCCGGCGTGGGCAAGGCCTCGCTGTACCTCCGGTGGAGCAGCAAGGAGGCGCTGCTCACCGATGCGGTCACCTGGCGGCTGGGCCGGGTCGCGGACGTGGATACCGGCACGCTGCGCGGCGACCTGGTCGGGCTGGCCACCCAGGTACTGGAGATCTACGCCGGGGACACCAGCCGGGTGGCGCTGCGGCTCGGCCTGGAGGCGGACGCCATCCCGGGCGTGGCCGGGCACTACCACGCGATGTGCCGCGCCCAGGCCCTGGCGGCCCGGGCCATCGTCCACCGCGGCATCGACCGCGGCGAGATCGCCGCGGGCACCTCGGCCGCGCTGCTGCTCGACACGCTTGTCGGTGGCGCGATGATGCACGCGATGAGCACGCCGCCGGGGCGGCATGCCGGCCTGGGCCGCCACGTCGCCGCCCATGCCGGGCGGCTGGTGGACTTCCTGCTCCGGGCGGTCACCAGCCCCGCGGCGGGCGGAACGTGACGGCGGGCCGGGTGCGGGGCGGCGTCGAGGTCACCGGGGTGGCGCAGCGCGACGCCTGGCGGCGGCGCGTGCTCCCGCCCGCGGAGCAGGTGCGGCCCGGCCTGTGGTCGGTCCCGGTGCCGATCCCGGACAACCCGCTGCGCTACACCCTGTGCTACGCGTTCGCGGGCGGCGGGCGCGTGATACTCGTCGATCCCGGCTGGGACAGCCCGGCGGGACGGCAGGCGGTCGAGGCGGGCCTGGCCGCCGCCGGGGCGGCGCCGCGCGACGTGGCGGGCGTGGTGGTCACCCATATGCACCCCGACCATCACGGGCTGAGCCGCTGGAGTGCAGCGGGGCCTGGATCGCCATGCACCCGGCTGAGGCGCAGACCCTCCCGGGTCGGCTCCGGCGGGACCGGGATGCCGCGGATGACCGGCGCTGGCTGCTCGGCCACGGGGTGCCGGAGGAGGATCTCGCCACCCTGATCCTGGACCCCGGCCAGATGGACGACGTGCTGCGGATGGCCGAGCCGGACCGGCTGATCAACGACGGCGACCCGGTCCCCGTGCCCGGCCGGGATGTCCGGGCGGTGTGGACGCCGGGTCACACGCCGGGGCACCTGTGCCTGCACGACGCGGCCGCGGGCGTCTTGCTCACCGGGGATCACCTGCTGCCCCGGATCAGCCCCAACATCGGCGTGCTCGGCGGCATCGGCCCGGAGAGGCCCGCCCGGCGCGGCCAGTGACCCGCTGAGCGCCTACCTCCGCTCGCTCGGCCAGACCGCGCGGTTCCACGCTGACGAGGCGCTGCCCGCGCACGAGTACCGGTTCCGCGGCATCGGCGGCCGGGCGGCCGCGCTCGCGGCCCACCATGACGCCCGCGGCGCCGAGCTGCTGACCGTGATCGACCGGCTCGGCCGCCCCACGGCGTGGGCGGTGGCCGCGCAGCTGACCTGGTCGCGCGGGTGGGCGGAGCTGCACGGCATGATGCGCCGGATAGCGCTCGCGGAGACCGTGGCCCACCTGCACCACCTGACCGTCACCAGCGCCGTGCATCCGGCCGGCCGCACGCCGCTGCGCTGGTCGCGGGCGGAGACCTGACCCTCCCGGCCCCGCCGCCGGGCTAGCGGTTCTCCACCTGGCGGGCGCTGCGCCGGGCCCCCGGGTGGCCCGCCTCGGCGGCGGCCTGCCGCTCTGTCTCGGCGTTGAGTTCGCCGCCGATGAGCACGGCCAGGCCGGCCAGGTACAGCCACACCATGAGGATGACCACGCCCGCGAGCGCGCCGTAGGTCTTGCTGTAGCTGCTGTTGCCGAACTTGGTCACGTAGAACGAGAAGCCGAGCGAGGCGAGCAGGAAGATGGCGGTCCCCGCCAGGCCGCCGGGGCTGACCCACTGCCAGGGCGGGTTCTCCCGGTTCGGCCCGGCGTAGTAGTAGACCGAGAACAGCAGCGAGATGACGATGACCGTGAGCGCCCAGCGGACCACGGTCCACGCGATCGTGAAGGCTGAGCCGCTGATCCCTGCGTGACCCGCGATGAGGGAGCCGAGCGGCGCGCCGAACACGATGAGCGCCGAGGCGATCCCGCCCAGCACCACGGTGGCCGCCATCAGCAGGAAGGCGTTCAGCCGCTTGGCCACGAACGTGCGCTCCCTGGGAACCTCGTAAGCGATGTCGAGGCCGGTCTGCAGCGCCGTCATCCCGGCGGAGGCGCTCCATACCGCGATCACCAGGCCGAGGACGACCGCCAGCGTCCCGCCGGAGGTCCGGCTGCTGGCGTGGCTGACCGCGGAGGTGAACACGGCCCGGGCCCCCGGCGGCAGGGCCTTGTCCAGCCCGGTGATCAGGTGCTTGAGGGTACTGGACCCGACATGCACCAGGGTGATCAGGCCGAGCGCGGCGATGAGGGCCGGGAACAGGGCGAGGAACCAGTGGTAGGCCAGGCTGCCCGCGGTCATCGAGACCCGGTCCTTGGCGAACTTCTTGCCGGTGCGCTTCAGCGTGTTCCGCCATCCGGCCTTGCCGATCTCCAGCGGCGAATCGGGACCCCCGGGCACCTGCCGCTGCGGCGGGATGGCCTCCTGGCCCTCTCCCATCACCCGGGCGGCCACGCCCTCGTGCCTGTCTGCCATCCCCTTGATCTCCCCTGCTCGGCCGGGCCGCCTGCGCTGCCTGCAGTTGGCGGCTCTCCGCTACCCGGGGAGGGCCGGGCAAAACGGGTGACGGGCGCTGCGGGCCAGCCGGCCGGGGCGTTCAGCCGGGCCGGCGCGTCTCCCGGCTGGTCCCGGTGAGCCTGCGCTCCGCCAGCCGCTGCAGCCCCGCCCCGGAGATGCGGTGCAGCAGCCAGTCGCCCCGCTGCTGCGCGCCGAGCCGGCGGTAGAAGCCCAGGGCGGGCTCGTTCCAGTCCAGCACCGCCCATTCGAGGCGGGCGTAGCCGCGCTCGACGCAGAGGCCGGCCAGCTCGGCGAGCAGCGCCGCGCCCAGGCCGGTCCCGCGCAGCCCGGGCCGCACGTACAGGTCCTCCAGGTAAATGCCGTGGCGCCCGGTCCAGGTCGAGTAGCTCAGGAACCACAGCGCGAACCCGGCCACCGCCCCCTCGTACTCGGCCACATGTGCGAACAGGGCGGGCGACGGGCCGAATAGCGCCGTGCGCAAGTCGGCCGCGGAGGACTCAACCTGATCCAGGGATCGCTCGTACTCCGCCAGCTCGCAGATGAGCTGGTGAATCGCGGCCTCATCACCGGGCCGGGCCGCGCGGATCACGGCCCTGGCACCGCGCGCCGGGCCGGGCCGTCCTGTGCCTGCACCTGATCACCCCTTCCGCCGCAACGATGATGGCATGGCGCCACCTCCGGGCCGGCGCAGGCCGGCGGCGTCCGGGAGGTCCGCTCATGAGCGATCCACAGCCACGGGCCAGCGCGCAGAGCAGGCCGCTGGTCTTCACCACCTTCTGCGATCCGGCGGCCGCCCGGATGCCGGGCGGGCGCAGCGGCGCCCCATCGGAGTAGATGCCGAGCTGCGGCTGGCCGGGCCGAGCGCCTCGGTGCTGGACGTGCTGGAACTGACCGGCCTGGACCGGATGCTGCCGGTGTACCCGGACCTGTACCCCGTTTCTGCCACTGCCCGGGCGGTCAGGTGAGATCCTGGGAACCAGGGCCGTGCACTACGTACATCGGTCACGTCCTCATCATGAGGACCTGAGAGGGGGCGTCCCCCATGCGGGCGTTCACGAGGTCACCGGATCCCGTCCAGTTAGGGCCAGCCTGGCCGGCGGCACGGGGGCGGCGGGGATGACCCCGGCCCTGGCCGATGAGGCGGCGCTGGCCTTCACCCTGGCGCTCACCGTGCTGCTGGCCGCGTCGATCTTGACCGTGATCCGGCAGCCGCCCTGGATCCCGCCGCCGCCCGCCGAGGAGCGCCCGCACTATCCCGGGGACGCCCTGCCGGGGCCGGGCTGGGACAGCCGGCCTCAGCCGCCCGAGCCGCCGGCTGCGCGCCCCAGGGCGGTGGAGCCCGCCGGTCGCCAAGGGCGGCATGCGGCCGGGCCGCCCGACGAGACCGCCCGGGCGCCGCTCCCGGTGCGCTCGCCCGGCCGGTCCGGCTGGACCGGCCCCATCACCGGCGGGGCGGCCGCCCGTCCGGACGCCCCCCGCCCTGACGCGGCCTGGCGGCCCCCGGTGACCGGCGGCCCGCCCTGGGGGCCCGCGCAAAAGCCCCCGGACGTCGGCTAGCGTCGCGGTAGCTCTCCGTGGCCGGCGCGGATCGCCGACCCGGCCCGGTTCACCCCTATCTCCGGGCATATGACACGCCGCGTGCCATCTGGCGCCTCATTCCGGGTTCTTGCGTGCACGGCGAGTTACCGTGTACCTGTGTTCGCCTACGCAGTTGCGCCCCGGCCCGGACCCGGCCGCCGCCTGGGGGCTGCATGACAGCACCGGATGACCCCGGCCTGACCGGGACCGCCCAGGCCGATCACGCCGGCAGCGTCCTGTGCCGCTTGCTGATCGGCCACCCGGATGTGGTGGACATCGAGATCCTCGGCCAGGCCGAGATCCTCGAGGGCACTATCACCTACTCACTCGGCGTGCTGCTGCCCGACGGCCGGGAGCTTTACATCGATGTGGAGGACGCGCCCGCGGCACCGCCGGGCGCGGGCCGGTAACCGCCGCCGCGGCGGCCACCGGCCCCGCCCGTTACCAGTACTGGGTGGTCGCGCCGGAACTGCTGCGGACCGCCCCGGCCATCTCCGGCCGCTCGAACACCGACTGCACGGCCACCCGGCCGGGGCCCTGCAGGGTCAGCCAGATCGACTTGGCCTGGTAGCGGGCGGAACTGAACCAGTACTGGCCCCGCGGGTACTCGAAATGCAGGAACATGGCCACCGTCGGGTCCTTCCAGATGAGCCCGCCCGGCTGGACCAGGATCCGCTGCCCGGGGGCCAGGTCACGGACGAACGTGTTGCCCGGGGCGTGCAGCAGCAGCAGGCCGTTGCCGCCGACCGCGGTGAAGCGGTCCATGGTCTGCCCGAGGGGGTAATGCCACTCCGTCTCATCGCCGTCCTTGGTGGTGAACCAGATGTTCGAGTTTTCCCACTGGTAGTCCACGTTCCCGGTGGCGACCAGGAACCGGTGCTCCACCACGTCGACGGCCTGCCCGGCGCGCAGCGGCAGGGCGAGCGTCTCCCCCGGCTCGTCGGCGCTGAACGCGATGTGCCCGGGCCCCTGCGCCGTCATCATGATCAGCGGCATCCCGGCGCGCATCCGCTTCCAGCCGCCCCGCATGGACATGTTGCCCATGTTGACCCGTGGGTCGGCGTGCAGCAGGACGTGGTGGCTGAAGTAGACCCAGTCGTCATCGTGCAGCCCCATTTCTGCCACCGGCACGTACGCGCCGCTGATCTGGCAGGTGGAGCGGCTGAAGCGGATGCGCGCCATGTCCCGGATGGGGGGCTGCTCGACCCAGCCGGAATCGGAGACGCGCAGCCGGACGTTAACCGGCGCCCCGCAGTGCGGGCAGGTCCGGTCGGTGCCCTCGCTGGGCATCCGGCAGTACGGGCAGGTGTAACCGCCCGCGGCGGTCGGCATCGACATGGCGGTCCCCTACTCGGATCCGTGGTGGACGTACATGGACTGGATGCCGACCCGGCCGGGACCGGTCATCTCGGCCAGGTAGATGCCCCGGCTCATCAGGCCGGTCTTGACCTTCTGCTGGACCGCGTTCATGCTCACCGACGAGTCCTTGTACAGGAAGCCGCCCGGCTCGACCAGGATCTTCTCCCCCGGCTGCAGGGTCCGCTGGAACACGTTGCCATACCCGTGCAGCAGCAGCAGCCCGGGCTGGGCCTGGGTGACGAAGCGGTCCATGTACATCCCGCCGCCGCCGTGCAGCACATTGACCAGGCCCTTGATCCGGACGAAGGAGTAGGTCAGCGAGTGGGTGCCGGCCAGGAAGGCGTGTTCGCGCACGTCGAGTTCCATCGACGGGTGCAGCGGCAGCACCACCACCTCACCCGCGGCGTCCCGGGAGAACGCGATCCGGCCCGGCCCGTGCGCGACGGACAGGATGTGCGGCATGCCGCCCATCATCCGCTTCATGCCGCCGCCGGTGTTCATCGCCGACATCGGCACCTGAGGCTCCTTCCAGAGCATCACGTGGTGCTCGAAGAACACCGAGTCACCGGGGGCCAGGGCCAGCTCGGCGACCGGGACGATCTCGCCCTCGATCTGGCAGGTGGAGTTGGAGAAGCGGAACTCCGTCATGTCCCGCAGCCGGGGCGCCTCGCTCCACCCCGAGTCGGTGACGAGGTCCTTCTTGTCCAGCGGGGCCCCGCAGGTCGTGCAGTTGGTGCGGCCCGTCTCATTCTGGGCGTGACACCACTGGCATTGGATCCGGTCCATTCGGACCACCTTTCGTGGCGGATCCCGCACGCCACGACGGCCGCGGCATGCGGGACCAGGGGAGGTCAGCCCGGATCGGGGCGGTTCCGCTCCGGAGCGGGAGGAGGTCAGGGCAGGTGGTACCCCCAGGCAGGCGGCCGCTTCGGCCGGGTGCCCGGGGCGGATGGTTCCTCAGGCGGGGGTTCCTCAGGCATGGCGCCTCAGGCCGGCGGCGGGCTGGCCGGCGTGCCACACTCCGCGCAGAACTTCGCTGCGGGGCTCAGGTCCGCGTTGCAGTTCGTGCAGTGCCGGGCCATCGGGCTGCCACAGGAGTCACAGAACCTGGCGGTCGCCCGGACCTGGTTGTGGCAGTTGCCGCACTCCTTCACGGCGGCCAGCGCGGCCTCGGCCGGGGCCGCCGGGGCGGCCGCTGGAGCCGGGGGCGGCGTGAAGCCGCCCCCGCCGCCGGCGAAGCCGGGGCCGGGCGGCGGCGCGGGCGGGGCCTGCGGCGGCGGCTGCATCATCTGGTTGGCCATGCCGAACCCCGCCCCGAGGAACATCGGGGTCACCGCGGCGCCGCCCTGAGCCATCCCCTCACCCGCCCCCTGCAGGGCCTCGGCCTGGGCCGCCTGCAGGAAGCCGCCGGCCAGGCGGGTGTAGGCCGTGTCGCCTGCCAGCTTCTTCAGCCGGGCGCTGTCGTCGTCGTCCAGGTTGACGTCGAGGTTGCCGAAGCGGGTGATGGCCAGCCCGTAACCGGCCAGCTGCTCGTTGGCGGCCGGGGTGGCGGCCGCCTCGATCTCCGGGCTGTGCATGGACAGGCCCAGGATGGGCCAGGCGCCCGACATGAGCTGAGTGGTGACCGCAGTGCGGGTCACCTTGAGCAGCTGCTGGGCGACCCACCCGGTGATGGCCTCGTTGTTGGTCACGTCCACGGTGCCGACCAGGTTGAAGATCAGCTTGGTGGGATCGGTGACCCGCAGCGCGTACTCACCGAACGCCCGCAGCGTGACGATCAGGCCGGTCTGCGGGTCCTGCACGTCATCCAGGCGGCCGCCGAACCGGCAGCCAGGGTACTCGCGGGCCCCGACGAAGTACAGCTCGGCCTTGAACGCGTTGCTGTTCGTGCCCCAGTCGATGAACATCCCGAGGAACGGCAGCTCGGAGGCGTCCAGGGTGTGCTGGCCGGGTGGCAGCACGCCGATGACCTGCCCCTGGTCGGTGAACACCGCGGCGGCATCCGGCTCGACGATGGCCCGGGCGTACTTGCGGATGTTGTGATCGGGCCATTTGTAGACGATCTGGCCCTTCGAGCTGTCCGGCGCGGCGATGAACTCGCGGCGAGCCTCACCCAGAATCCCCACAGGATGGCTCCCATCCCCCGGTGCGGCTCACTCGGCCCGGCCGCATTTCACCCGGATCATACTTGGCCCGGCCGGGTCCGTCCCGGGGACGACGGGCCCAGCCCGGCGAATCGCAGGGGATTGCGCGAGGTTGTCCCCCCGGGCCAGCCCTAGTCGAACCGGCGGGCGCTCGGATAGCGCTGGCCGCCGTCCACCACGATGTTGGCACCGGTGATCCAGGACGCCCGCGGGGACAGCAGGAAGGCCACCACGTCGGCCACCTCCTCCGGCCGCCCGAGCCGCCCCATCGGGAACTGGGTGCCCAGGAAGGCGTCGAAGTCCGCGGGGTGCTCGCGGCGGAATTGCTCCCAGGAGCCGCCCGGGAACATGATGGACCCCGGGCTGACCGCGTTGACCCGGATGCCGGCCGGCGCGAGTTCCTGGGCGGCCACCGCGGCCAGCTGGATCTCCGCCGCCTTGGCGGTCGCGTAGGCACTGCGCGGCGCCGGCCGCATGCCAGTGATCGAGGAGATGATCACGACGGCGCCCCCGCCGGCCGCCCGCAGGTGGCCCAGGCCCGCCTGGATCAGCTCGGCGGCATGGCCTGCGTTAAGCACGAAAGTCGCGGTGAACTCGCCGGGGCGGGCGCTGGCCAGGTTGCCGCTGCCCACCGTGCCGCCCGCGTTGGCGACCAGGTGGTCCAGGCCGCCGAGCGCCCGGGCGATATCCGCGACCGCCCGGTGCAGCGCGGGCGTGTCGGTCACGTCCGCCGCCGCCGTGGCCACCGGGACGCCGCGGGCGGCCAGCAGGCCCGCCGCCCCGGCCAGCCCTTCCTGATCCCGGGCGACCAGGCCCACGGCGGCGCCCTCGGCGGCCAGCGCGTCGGCCACCGCGAACCCGATGCCCCTGCTTCCCCCGGTGATGAGCACGCGGCTGCCGCGCAGGCCCAGGTCCATCTGCCGCTCCTTCCACGGGCGCCCGGGGCGGTCACCCGGGAAGGTCGCCAGCCGGATCACCGGCCGGCCCGGCTTGCCGGGCTGACCGGGCGGCGGCGCGCGCTGCGAGTTCCAGCCCCTCCGCGCCGGGCCGGCCTTGACGCCGGCCCGGTACGCGGTGGCGCCCGACAGGATAGCGGCCAGGTACGGCCCGACCACGCGGGCATGCTCGAACTTCGCGGTGACGGCCCGGGACGGGACCCGGACGGGCGGCGCGGGCGGCGGAATGACCGGGGACGGTGCCGGGTTGCCGCAGTCATGACCACAGTGGGCTTCATCGGCAGCGGCCGCATCGGCGGGACGCTGGCCCGGCTTAGCGTGGCGGCCGGGCATCAGGTAGTGCTGAGCAACTCACGCGGACCGGACACGCTGGCCGGCCTGGCCGCCGAACTCGGACCGCGGGCCCGGGCGGCGACCCCGGCGGAGGCGGCGGCCGCCGCGGACCTCGTGGTGGTATCGATCCCGCTGCGCGGCTACCCTAGCCTGCCGGCCGGGCCGCTGGCCGGCACGGTGGTCATCGACACATGCAACTACTACCCGCAGCGGGACGGGCAGATCGCCGAACTCGACAGCGGGTCGGTCACCAGCAGCGAGCTGATCCAGCGGCACCTGGCGGACGCCTCCGTGGTCAAGGCGTTCAACAACATCTTCTTCAAGCACCTGGAGTGGCTCAGCCGCGCCGCGGGCGCCCCCGACCGGACCGCGCTGCCGGCCTCGGGCGACGACGGCACCGCCAAGGCGGCGGCCAACCGGTACCTCGACTCGATCGGCTACGACATGGTGGACGCCGGGCCGCTCGCCGGGAGCTGGCGGATGGAACCGGGCACGTCCGTCTACGGCGCCCCCTACGGCCCGTTCGAGAACGAGAAGGGGACGCCGGCCAGCGCCGCCGAGATCCGTGCCGCACTGGCCCAGGCCAGCCGCTGAGTCACCGGCCCGGCCCGGTTGCCACCGGCCGCGCGCGGGCGTACTCTGGCGATATATCGGGACCGTATCGTGAGTAGTTCTGCGGGAGGCCGGGATGCCCGGTGCATGGTCGGTGGCAGGGGACATTGATCCTCGCCTGGTCGGGATCCTGCGGTGCGCCGCCGGGCTCGTCAGCCAGGCCCGGTCGGCTGCGGGAGCGGCGGCCCCGGGCGCGGGGGGCCGCTCCTGGGCGCGAGGGTCAGCCCCGCCGGGCCGGCGGGGCTGGGCTGGCGGCGGGACAGGGGTCGGCTGGTGGCCGGGGTTGTCCGGGCCGCCCGGGCCGCCCCGCGGCCCGAAGGCGGGCCGCGGCGACGTGCGCGCCGCGATCCTGGCCCTGCTCCGCGAGGGCCCGCGCAACGGGTACCAGATCATGTCGGAGATCGAGGAGCGCAGCAGCGGCGCCTGGCGGCCCAGCCCCGGCGCGGTCTACCCGGCCCTGCAGCAACTGGCCGATGAGGGCCTGATCGCCGGGGCGGAATCGGCCGGGCGGCGCACGTTCAGCCTCACCGAGGACGGCCGCCGCCAGGTCGAGGAAAACCCGGACATGGCCCGTCCGGCCTGGGAGTCAATGGCGGGCAGCGGGACCGGGCCGGTCCCCGGGCTGTTCGCGCAGGCCGCCCGGCTGGGCGGGAGCATCATGCAGATGGCCCACGCGGGAACCCCCGGGCAGGTCCAGGCGGCGGAGAAGCTGCTCGAGCAGGCCCGGCGCAGCATGTACCAGATCCTGGCCGGCGACTTCCCCGCCGAGCCGGACCCCGAGGAGGACACGGAGGAACGCAGCCATGGATGACCGCATCCGCGCGTCGGACGCAGACCGGGACCGGGTCACCGCCCGGCTGCGCGAGCACTACGCCGCGGGCCGGCTCACCTCCGAGGAGCTGGACGAGCGGGTCACGGCGGCACTGCACGCCAAGACGTTCGGTGACCTGCGCCGCCCGATGACCGACCTGCCCGAGCCGGCCGTGGTTCCGGCCGGCCCGCCGGGGCTGGCGCAGGCGCCCCCGAGGTGGGCCGTGCACCGCCGTCCCCGCTCCCCGCTGCTGCCGCTGGTGCTGATCGCGCTGATCGCCGCGGTGCTGCTGCCCAGCGGCGGCTGGATGGTGTTCGCGGTCGTCAAGCTGATGCTGCTGCTGTGGCTGGTGACCGCGGTGGCCGGCCTGGTCCTGGCCTCGCGGTTCCGGCGGCGGATGCGCCGCCGGTGGCAGTCCGGGGACCCGGGTCACGGGCACAGCCGGGGGAACTGGCCGTAGCCGCCGGGCGGCCGTGCAGGCGGGCTGGCCGGCGAAATGGGCTGGAAGCACGCCCGTCCATGGTGACATGCTGCCATCCTGATGAGGGAATCCGAGGACCGGTCATTCGAGGATCTGGCCGCCGAGGCCGAGGCTGCCCCGGTGGACGGCTGGGACTTCTCCTGGCTGGACGGCCGGGCCACGGAGGAGCGGCCGCCCTGGGGCTACGCGCGGCTGGCCGCGGCGCGGCTGGCTGAGGCGGGCACTGCGCTCGACCTGGACACCGGCGGCGGTGAGGTGCTGGCCGGGCTCCCGGCGTGGCCGCCGCGCATGGCCGCCACCGAATCCTGGCCGCCGAACGCCGCCCGCGCGGCCCGGCGGCTCCGGCCCCGGGGCGGCTGGCTGATCGCGACCGGCGAGGGCGATCCGGCGCTGCCGTTCCGGCCCGGCGTCTTCGACCTGCTGATCAGCCGCCATCCGGTGGACACCTGGTGGGCGGAGGTGGCGCGGGTGCTGCGCCCGGGCGGGACGTTCCTGGCCCAGGAGATCGGCGCGGGCAGCAACGCCGAGCTCTACCAGGCCATCGCCGGCCCGCTGCCGGCTGACGGTGAGACCCGCGGCGCGCAGCAGTCCCGCCGCGAGGCCGAGGAGGCCGGGCTGGCCGTGACGGATCTCCGGGAGGCCACTCTGCGCCTTGCGTTCCACGACATCGGCGCGGTCATCTACTTCCTGCGCAAGGTGATCTGGACGATCCCCGGGTTCAGCGTGCCCCGCTACCGTGACCAGCTGGCGGCCCTGCACGAGCGCATCAGCAGCGGCGGCCCGTTCGTGTCGCACGCCACCCGGTTCCTGATCGAGGCCCGCAAGCCGCTCCGCTGAGGAGCGGCCCCCGGAGGCAGGAGGATCACGTGCTCGACGTGCGGCGGTTGCAGCTGGCCACCCTGCGTGGCGTGGACGGGCTGGACTGGCCGGTGCACGGCTTCGTCGTCACCCACCCGGGGGGCGCCGCGCTGGTGGATACCGGCGTCGGCGGGCCGCGGGAATGGCTGGACGACTGGCGGGTGGTCAACCGCTCGGCGGCCGCCGCGCTGGCCGAGCTGGACATGACCCCGGGCGACATCGACCTGGTGATCAACACCCACCTGCACTTCGACCACTGCGGCCAGAACGCGGTGTTCCCGCACGCCGCGTTCTACCTGCAGCGCGCCGAGCTGGCCCGCGCCGAGCGCGAGGCCGCGGAACTGCGTGACTGGTTCGATTTCGCCGGCGCACGGTTCGAGCTGCTGGACGGGGACGCCGAGGTGCTGCCCGGCCTCTCGGTCATGGCCACGCCCGGGCACACCGCCGGCCACCAGTGCGTGCTCGTCCGCGCCGCCGACGGCGCCTGCGACATCCTGATCGGGGACGCGGCCTACACGCCGCGGCAGTACGCCGGGCCGCCGGACGGCGAGGTCGTGCCCGGGCAGGCGAGTGACCTGGCCAGCTGGCGGGACTCACTGCGGCGGATCCACGCGCTGAGCCCGACCCGGGTGCACTTCTGCCACCACACCAGCGTCCTGCACAGCTGACGAGCTGGCCCTCGCTGCGGCGCCGCCGCGCCCACGCGGCCGGCCGCCCGCCAGCTCCGCGTTGGCGCGCTCGGTGATGATGCCCAGCACGCGCCCGGCGATGGTCAGGGTCCCCAGCCGGGATGCCCTCGAGCAGCCGGCCGGTGATGCCGTCGAGAACCGCGCGGATCCCCTGGTAGCGGGCCCGGCCGGGCCCGGCGAGGTCCCCCGACCCTTCGACCGCCGCCGCAACGTCATCACGATCACCCCAGCCGGGCGCCGCCAGCTCGGGCGGCTGGATGAGCTGCTCGCGGAGATCCAGGATGAGCTGCTCGCCTCGCTCTCCGCCAGCCACCGCCAGCAGCTGATCCAGCCGCTCAGCCGGGTGCTGGACGGCTAGCCCTGCGGGTACCGGACCTTGCGGAGCCACGGGCGCAGGACGCTCAGGCCCAGCCAGGCGGCCGCGATGCCGACGGCGACGCCGATGACCGTGTCCGCGAACCGGAGGATGGGCTGCTGCCAGGCATGCTGCGGGCTCACCGCCGCCACCACCAGGACGACGGCCGTTGTGATCCCCGCGGTGACCGCGTCGCCCGGCCGCCCGATCAGGGTGACCACCAGGGCGCTGACCCCGACGAGCAGCGCCAGGGCCCACGGGTGGAACGGCAGCAGGGCCAGGTACATCAGGCACAGCACGAAGCTGACCGTGGTGGCCGCCATCCGGGACAGCGCGGCGGACATGCTCTGCTGGTAGCTGTCACGGAAGACGAACACCGTGGCGATCACCGCCCACATGCCGCCCAGCAGGTCATCGGCGCGGGACAGGAAGTACAGCCGGGACAGCAGGCCAGTGACCAGCCAGTAGGCGAGCAGGCAGGCGGCGGCCAGCACGGCGCAGTCCAGCACGGCGATGGTGATCTCCGCCTGGGTGAGGCGGTGCCGCTGTGCCATCACATTCCCCGGTGTGCGGTGGGTGGCCAGGATACAGCGGCAGCCCGGGCAGGCCCGTCCGGCGGTTTGCCGCCCCGAGCACTTGCTCATACTCTTAACATCTGCTCACATCGTGCGGGCCGGACAGCCGCCGGCCCTCCGGGAGGACTCATGTCTGCCGCCGTATCTGCCGGCCCGGGCAGCGTCATCGACCTGGCCCTGGCCGGCGCGGCGGTCGTCGTGACGGGCGCCGGGAGCGGGATCGGGGCGGCCACGGCCCGGCTGCTCGGCGCGGCGGGCGCGTCCGTCGTCCTGGTCGGCAGGCGGGAGGCGCTGCTCCAGGAGACCGCCGAGGCGGTCGGGAAGGCCGGCGGCCGGGCCGTCACCGTGCCGGCCGACCTGGCCGATCCAGCCAGCCCGGCCCGTATCGTCACCGCCGCGCTGGATGCCCTCGGACGGCTCGACGGCCTGGTCAATAATGCGGCCATGTGCCGGCACCATCCCCTGCCCGGATGGGACACCGGGGGCTTCGATGAGCAGCTGGCGACCAATGTCCGCGCGCCTTACTTCCTTATCCAGGCGGCACTGCCCGCACTGCGCGAATCCCCGCTCAAATCGGTGGTCAACATCAGCTCGTCGTCGGGGACGCTGCGGCTGTCCGGCCAGTCCGTGTACGGGATGACCAAGTGCGCGCTGGATTACCTCACCCAGTCGCTGGCCGGGGAGCTGGCGCCGGACGGGATCCGGGTCAACGCCATCGCGCCCGGCCCGGTCGATACCCCGATCCACGCCACATGGGCCGATGATCTGGACGAGGCTTACCGGTGGCTGGCGAGCCAGGTGCCACTCGGGCGGATCGGCGACCCAGCCGACGTGGCGCGCTGGATCGCCCTGCTGCTGAGTCCCGTGTCATCGTTCCTGACCGGGGTGGTCCTGCCACTGGACGGAGGACAGGTGATCCCGCGTGCCTGATACGGGGGACGGCCGCGCCTTAGCGCGGCCCGGGAAGCTAGGTGGAGCAGTGAAGACAGACCGCGGCGACGATGCCGGACGATGGAGCTCGGAGGAACTGCTGCTCCGGGCCGCCTGGTACTACTACAAGGACGAGCTGACCCAGGACGAGATCGCCCGGCGGCTGTCGATGTCCCGGGCGTCGGTGGGCCGGCTGCTCGACCGGGCCAGGAAGGTGGGCCTGGTCTCCATCAGCCTGAACACCGAGTACCTGGACGCGTTCGAGCTGAGCGGCGAGCTGCGCAAGACATTCGGCCTGGCCGAGGCGCTGGTGGTGCCCGACCATGAGAAGGAGCCCGCGGACCATCACGCGCTGAACGCCCGCGTCGGGCTCGGCGGCGCCCAGTTCATGAGCACCCACCTGCGGCCGGGCGCCAGCCTCGGGGTGGGCTGGGGCGAGACTGTGTCGCGGGTGATAGCGGCCACCAGCTTCGGGGCGGCCGGGCCGGTGACCATGGTCACGCTCACCGGCGGCGTGGAGGGCTACCTGCCGACGATCCTGTCGTCCAAGGGGGAGATGGCCAGCGAGTCCGCGGACGTCACCTCGGCGGCCGTCATCCCCAGCCCGATCATGGCGTCCACGCCGGCGCTGGCCGCCGCGCTGCGCGCGGAGCCCACCATCCAGCAGGTGCTCAAGCAGGCCGCCGAGGTGGAGCAGGCCGTCGTGGGGGTGGGCACGCCGACCGCGGACGCGACCATCGTGCACATGGGTTACCTGAACGCCGAGGACACCCGCGGGCTGCGCGAGCGGGGCGTGGCCGGCGACATCCTCGGCCAGTTCTTCGACGCCAGCGGGAACGTGGTGGACCTGCCGATCCATGACCGCCGCATCGGGATCGAGCTGTCGGATCTGCGGCACATCCCCAAGGTGGTCGGGGTGGCCGGTGGGACGCACAAGGCCGAGGCGATCCTGGGCGCCCTGCGCGGCGGCTTCCTGGACGTGCTGGTCACCAATGAGCTGGCCGCGATCCGGCTGCTCGAGCTGGAGCACGGCCGCGCGCCTGGCCGCCGCTGACGGCTGGCCCGCCGCCTGGCCGGCCGGGTGAGCACCGCCCGGGATCGCGATCTGCTTCTTGCGGCATCGCCCCCGGTGGTCGATACTCGGCTGAGCGAATGACCGTTATCTGAGCAAGCGCTCCGGGAGGTCGAGGCCATGGGGAAGATCGTCAGCCCGCCCACGCCCATGAAGATCACCCAGATCGCCGTGGTGGTCCGTGACATGGAAACGGCCCTGAAGACCTACACGGAAACCCTGGGCTGGGGCCCGTGGAGCGTCTTCGACTACAAGCCGCCGCTGCTGCACGGCACGCGGGTGCACGGCGAGCCGGCCGAGTACCGGATGATCGGCGCAGAGACGTCGGTGGACGGCCTCGGCTTCGAGCTGATCCAGCCGGTCAGCGGGCCGAGCATCTACCAGGAGTTCCTGGACACCCAGGGCGAGGGCGTGCAGCACATCGCCTGCATGAAGCGCACCTGGGACGAGAGCGCGCAGGTGCAGGAGCACTGGCGGGCCAACGGCGCCGAGGTCCTGATGAGCGGCCGGATCGGCGACACGATCGAGTTCTACTACCTGGACACCGCCCCGATGCTCAAGTTCGTCCTGGAATCGGGCAGCGGGCACGCCATCGACCTCAAGCCGAGCTACGTCTACCCGTGACGCGTCCCGGCCCGCTGCGGGTCCTGGTCGTCGGGGACAGTTACATGCCGGCCAGCGTCTTCACCGCGGCGCTGGCCGGCCTCGGGGACGCCGTCTGCGTGACGGAGCTGGAGATCGGCACCGCGGAGGCGGCCCCGCCGCGCACCGAATCCGAGCGGGCGCTCCGTGAGTACGCAGGTGACCCGGCCGACCTCGTCGCCGCGGTGCCCGGCCACGACGTGCTCCTGGTGCACGGCGCGCCGGTCAGCGCGGAGGTGCTGGATGCCGCCCCGCTCCAGCTGGTCTGCTGCGCCCGCGACGGCCCGGTGAACGTGGACGTGGCCGCAGCGAGCAGCCGCGGTATCCCGGTGACCAGCGCACCGGGCCGGAATGCGCAGGCCGTCGCCGAGCTGACCATCGCGTTCGCGCTGATGCTGATCCGCGGTGTGCCCGCCGCGGCGCGTTACCTGACCGGCGGCGGGCAGCTGGCGGAGAGCACCTACGAGGGCAGCCAGTTCCTCGGTGCCGAGGCGGCGGGCCTCACCCTGGGGCTGGTCGGCCTGGGCAACGTCGGCCGGGAGGTGGCGGCCCGGGCCCGCGCGCTGGGTTTCCGGATGCTCGGCTTCGACCCGGTCCGGCCGGCCGTCATCCCGCCCGGCGTGGCCCTGGTCAGCCTCGATGAGCTGCTCACCCGCTCCCGGCTGATCTCTGGTCGCACCGCGAGCCGCCCGGCGTACTCCCGGAGCGAGACCGCCACTTGCTCGCCCGCCTCGGTGAACAGCAGCGCCCGGCAGTTGCCGGTGCCCGCGTCCACCGCGAGCAGGTACGGCCCGCTCCGCCCGCTGCACGCCCGGGCCACGCCGGACAACCGTCACCTGCGGGCCGGCGCCGACCCGTCCCCCCGCGCTCCGTGCTGGCGGCGGTCACGGCGGCCTCCTCGCGCACCAGCACCCCGGGGTTCACCAGGTGCTCCGGGACCTGGCCGGAAGCCAGCCGGGCCACCGCCGCCCCGGCCATCTCCGCGCCGCGGCGCAGCGTCTCGCGGGTGGCGCCGCCGATGTGCGGGGTGACGATGACGTTGGGCAGGTCGAGCAGGGGATGCCGGCCCCGGCCGGGCGGCGCTCCACCACGTCCAGCGCGGCCCCGGCCAGGCCGCCGCTGGCCAGCGCGCCGGCCAGGGCCTCCTCGTCGACCAGCGACTCGCGGGCAGTGTTGATGAAGTACGCCCCGCGCGGCATCCGGGCGAAGGCGTCGGTGCCGACGCGCTCCAGCAGGCGGGCGCCTCCGGGGACGAGGTCGCGGCGGTGGCGGCGACCAGCATGCGCGAGGGCATCGTGCTCTATGACGAGCGCGGCACCGAGATCTGGGCCTGCCCGAACGTGGACAGCCGCGCCGGGCAGGAGGCCGCCGAGCTGATCAGCGAGGGCGCGGCCGAGCGCATCTACGCCGAGGCCGGCGACTGGGTGTCGATCACCTCCCCGGCCCGGCTGCGCTGGCTGGCCCGGCACCGGCCGGATCTCTTCGGCCGGGTGCACAGCCTGGGCATGCTCAGCGACTGGATCGTGTGGCGGCTGGCCCGGGTCCAGGTCACCGAGCCGTCCTGCGGTTCCAGCTCGGGCATGTTCAGCCTGGCCCGCCGGGGCTGGTCGGCGCAGATCGCCGGGATCTGCGGCCTGTCCCCCGCGGTCCTGCCCGGGGTGGCCGACCCGGGCACGGTGGTCGGCGCGGTGACCGGAGAAGCCGCGGCGCAGACCGGCCTGCGGCCCGGCACCCCGGTGGCCGCCGGCGGCGCCGACACCCAGCTCGGCCTGCTCGGCGCCGGGGTGCGGGCCGGCGAGTTCACCGTGCTGGCCGGCACCTTCTGGCAGAACACCATCCTGGTCAGCCAGCCCCTCATCGACCCGCAGGTCAGGCTGCGGACGCTGTGCCACGTCACGCCGGGCGAGTGGATGCTCGAAGGCATCGGGTTCTACTGCGGCATGGCGATGCGCTGGTACCGCGACGCCTTCTGCGACGCCGAGGTGGCCGCCGCCCGGCAGCGCGGCGTGGACCCGTACCTGGTGATGGAGGAGCAGGCGGCGCGCATCCCGCCCGGCTGCAACGGCGTCTACGCCGTGCTGTCCAACCTGATGAACGCACGGAGATGGGTGCACGCCAGCCCGTCGTTCGCCGGGTTCGACCTGGGCAACCCGGCCGGGACCGGCCGGGCGGCCTGCATCCGCGCGGTCGAGGAGGCGGCCGCCTACGTGGTCCGCGGGCACCTCGGCATCATCACCGAGCTGACCGGCGCGCGGGTCACCGAGCTGACGTTCAGCGGCGGGGCCGCCAAGGGCGCCCTGTGGCCGCAGATCATCGCCGACGTCCTCGGCGTGCCGGTGCATGTGCCGGCCGTGACCGAGAGCAGCGCGCTCGGCGCCGCGCTGTGCGCCGGCGCTGGCGCCGGCGCCGGGCTCTACGGCGGCCTCACCGACCTCGAAGGCGAGCTGCGCAAGCGCGCGGCCACCTTCGAGCCGCAGCCGGCCGCCGCCGCTGCGTACGACGACAGGTACGCCAGATGGCGGCATATCTACCAGGGCATGCTCGGCCTGTCCGAGGGCGGGCTGCTCAGCCCGCTCTGGCGGGCGGCGGGGGTGGCCGACAGCCACCAGGAGGAGAAGAGGTGAGCAGGGCAATGGTGAAGCGGACCCCGCCCGCGCCGGTCAGGCTGGCGGAGTTCGACGAGATCTTCCAGGCGGTCAGGAACTGGGGCCGCTGGGGTGACGACGACGAGCTCGGCACGCTCAACTACATCACCCCGGCCACGGTGCGGGCCGCGGCGGCGCTGGTCCGGTCCGGGCGGCGGGCCACGATGGCCATCCCGATGAGCACCGTGGCCGGCCCGGACAACCCGAGCCCGGTCACCCATCACGTGGTGCAGGGCCACGACATCGACATCGGCTCCAGCGGCGTGACGTTCGCCACCGACTACGTGGGGCTGGCCTTCCACGGCGACTGCCACACCCACATGGACGCGCTCTGCCACATCGCCTACCAGGGCCGGGTCTACAACGGGCGGCCGGCCCAGCAGGTGATGACCTCGCGGGGGGCCACCGCCCTCGACGTGACCACCTATGCGGACGGGCTGGTCGGGCGGGGCGTGCTGCTGGACGTGCCGCGCTTCCGCGGCGTGCCGTGGCTGGAGCCGGGCGAGGCGGTCACCCGGGCCGAGCTGGAGGCCATCGAGGAGGCGCAGGGGGTCCGGCTCGGCGAGGGGGACATCCTGGTGTTCCGCACCGGGCACCACCGGCGCCGCCTGGAGCTGGGCGCGTGGAGCAACGACTATCCGCCTGGCCAGGGCAAGGCCGGCCTGCACGTGGACACGATCGGCTGGATGCACGAACGGCGGATCGCCGCGTTCCTGCCGGACGGCGACGGCGAGACGGTGCCGAGCAACGTCGAGGGCATCCTCTACCCGATCCACCCGCTCCAGGTCACCGCCATGGGCATGCTGGCCGCCGACAGCCTGCAGCTGGAGGACGTGGCCCCGGCGTGCGAGGAGGAAGGGCGGTCCGACTTCATGGTCGTCGGGCTGCCGCTCCGGCTGCCGGGCGGGACCGGGTCGCCGTGGAACCCGATCGCCATCTTCTGAGTGGGAGGCTCCATGGAGCGGCGCTTCGAGGGCAAGGTCGCGCTGGTCACCGGCGCGACGACCGGGATCGGGCAGGCGGCCGCGGTGCGGCTCGCCGCCGAGGGCGCGCTCGTGGCGGTGAACCAGCTGCCGGGGCAGGACCCGGCGGGCACGCTCGGCCAGATCGGCGAGGCCGGCGGCGAAGGCTTCCCGGCGGTCGCCGACATGCGTGACCCGGCGCAGGTCACGGCGATGGTGCGCGAGGTGGCCGCCCGGGGCGGCCGGCTCGACTACGTGGTCTCCAATGCGGCGGTCAACCCGTTCATGGCGTGGGACGAGACGACGGCCGAGGACTTCAACCTGCTGTTCGAGACGAACGTGCGGGGCACCTGGATGGTCGCCGTCGAGGGCGCTAAGCAGATGATCCGCGAGGGGCACGGCGGGGCGATCTGCTGTGTCAGCTCGATCTCGGCCCATGTGGGCGCGCCCGGCCAGACCGCGTACTGCGGCACCAAGGGCGCCATCAGCATGCTGGCCAAGGCGCTCGGCCGCGACCTCGGCGAGCACGGCATCCGGGTCAACGCGGTGGAGCCCGGCTGGGTCAAGACCGACATGAGCGCCCCGCTGACCGCCGACCCGCAGGCTCTGCGTTACTACACCGAACGGGTCGCGCTGCACCGAGGCGCGGAGCCCGCGGAACTCGCCGCCGCCATCGCCTGGCTGCTGTCGCCCGACGCCAGCTATGTCACGTCGGCCACGCTGCTGGTCAACGGGGGCTTCATCGTGAACGCCGAGCTGTGAGGAGATCGCCGGTGCCCGATCCAGCCCAGATCCTGCGGGACGCCTACGACCAGGTCAGGCGGGACTATGGCGCGGCCATCGGGCAGCGCCGCGAGGACCTGGTCACGCCTGCCCCGGTCCTCGACATCGACGCGGCGCAGCGCAGCGCAACATCGAGCATATGGCCAGCGAGCTGAAGCAGATGGGGGCGGCTACCATCCGCCCGCACTACAAGGCGCACAAGAACCCGGACATCGCGCGCCGCCAGGTGGCGGCCGGGGCCGGCGGGCTGTCCATGGCCACCGTGTGGGAGGCGGCCGTGCTGGCCGCGGCCGGGATGGATGACCTGTTCGTGGTCAACACCGTGGCCCACCCGGCCAAGCTGCGGGTGCTGGCCGGGCTGGCCCGCGACCACCGGGTCCTCGTCGCGGTGGATGAGGCGGGCAACGCCGCGGCCCTGTCGGCGGCGGCCGTCGCGGCCGGGTCCACGCTCGGGATCATGATCGAGGTGGATACCGGGATGGACCGCTGCGGGGTGGACTCCGCCGCGGACTGCCTGGCCCTGGCCCGCCAGGTGACCGGGCTGCCCGGGCTGCGCTTGGAGGGAATCACCGGCTATGAGGGGCACTGCTCGCTGACACCCGACCACGACCTGCGGCATGACCGGCAGCGCACCGCGATGACGTTCTTCACCGAGGTGGCCGGGCGGCTGGAAGCGGATGGCATTCCCTGCCCCATCCGGTCGGCGGGCGGGATCGCGACGTGGAACTGGACGGCGGCCTTCCCGGGCATCACCGAGATCCAGGCCGGGACGTACGTGGTCATGGACAACTTCCACGGGGTGATGGTGCCGGGCTTCGAGCACTCGCTGACGATCGCGGCCACGGTGATCAGCCGGCAGAGCGGCAAGGTCATCGTGGACGCGGGCAACAAGTCGGTCGCCGACCCGGCCGACGTGACGATCGCGGGCCACGACCTCACGGTGAACCGGTTCGACGAGGAGCACGGCATCTTCGACGCGGCCGGCGGCTCCCCGCTGCGGGTCGGCGACCCGGTCACTCTGGTGCCCGGGTACTCGCCGAGCACGGTCAACTGGTACGACGCCTACCACGTGGTGCGCGGCGGCGTGGTGGCCGATATCTGGCCGGTCATCCCGCGCGGGCCCGGCCATCACGGGCTGGCCTGAGTGGCCGCTGGCCGGGCCGGCCACGGCACCCGGCCCGGGCTCTTGCCAAGATCCAGCGGCTGGGTCGATACTCCTGTGAACGGATGACCATTCCGTGAGCGAATGCTCTGCGCTCGAGTGAGCCTGTTCCCGGTGGGTAGCAGGAAGGAGACTCACGGTGGCAGTCGAGGCTGGTCAGTCAAGTAAGGGCACCGTCCGGTCCGAGCTGCGGGAGAACGCCGTCGGCCTCCCCGGCATGCTGATGCAGGGCATCGCCACCATCGGGCCGTCCTTCGCGATCCTCGCGTCGTTCGTGTTCATCGTGGGCTTCGCTGGGATCGTGACGCCGTGGGCGTTCCTGTTCGGCGGCATGTTGCTGGGGCTGCAGGCCCTGTCGGCCGCCCAGCTGGCCAAGGTGTTCCCGTCCGCGGGCGGCTGGTACACCTGGATCGCCCGGGCCTTCCACCCGCGGGCCGGGTTCTTCGCCGGGGTGCTGTTCTCCATCTGGCTGCCACCGGTCGCCACCCTCACCATGGCGTACCTGGCCAAGACGGTGCTGGAGCCGTCGATCAAGGCTGAGTAAGGGGTGGACATCCCGTGGTGGATCTGGGTCGTGGCCGGCGTGGCTCTGGTGATCTTCTTCGCCTACCAGGGGATTTCCATCTCCGAGAAGGCCCTGATCATCACCGGCCTGATCGAGATCGTGATCATGGTGTCGCTGGCGTTCAGCGGGCTCGCCTCACCGGGGCGCGGCGGCTTCAGCCTCGCCCCGCTCAACCCGGCCAACTTCGGCCTGGCGGGCAACCTGTTCCTGGGCGTGGTCTTCTCGATCTTCGCCTTCAGCGGCTGGGAATCCACCGGGCCGCTGGCCGGGGAAAGCAAGAACCCGAAGCGCAACGTGCCGATCGGGCTGGTCGGCTCAGTTGCCGTCCTGACCGTCTACTTCGTGTTCGTGACCTGGGGTTACCTGGTCGGTATCGGCACGGCCAAGGTGGGCAGTATTCCCAGCGCGGTCGCCTTCCCGGTCGCCACGCTGGCCCAGCGGGTGTGGGGCAGCGCGTGGGTGCTGCTGCTGTTCGCGCTGCTGAACTCGGCCATCGCGCTGTCCATCGCGTGCTTCAACGGCGGGACCCGGACCTGGTACGCGATGGGCCGGTCCGGCGTGCTGCCCAAGATGGTCGGGAAGGTCAACCCGGCGCGCAAGACACCGGTCAACGCCATCACGCTCCAGGTGGGCGTCCAGGTCATCGCGTTCGCGTGCGTGCTGATCTGGGGTGTGACGAACGTGTTCTTCTCCTGGGCGAACGCGATCACCATCGGCCTGGTGTTCATGTACCTCCTGTGCAACATCGGGGTAGTCAGGTACTACCTCACCGAGGGCCGCGCCCAGTTCAACGTGCTGCTGCACCTGGTCGTCCCCGTCGTCGCCTCGGCCGCGGGCATCCTGGTCGTCTGGAAGTCCTACTTCTCCCCGTTCACCAGCACCGGGCCGGTGTTCTGGGGGCTGATGACGTTCATCGTGGTCCTCGTGCTGACCGTCGTCATCCTCATCTACCTCCGGGTCAGCCGGCATGAGGACTGGATGCACCGCGCCCAGCTGGTGTTCGAGCAGACCGGCGGCCACTGAGGCGGGCCGGATGCCCGGCACGCGGCTGCGCGGCCGGGTCGGGCTGATCACCGGGGCGGCGAGCGGGATCGGGACGGCGCGTCGACGCGATCCTGGTCACCCACGCCCACTTCGATCACCGGGGTAACGTCGCGGCCTTCCCCAATGCCACCGGCTACATCCAGCGGCAGGAGGTGGAGCCGGCGAGGACGTGTTCCCGGGCATCAGCCTGGTGCCCGACTTCGATGCGCACACCTACGGCCACCAGCACGTGGTGATCCGCAACGGGTCTTCCGGCGGCTGGGTGGCGCCTGGTGACGTGATGTACCTCCCCCGTGTGCGGGTTGACCCCGGCGACCGCGACCCGGGGCTGCCTGCCGAGCAGCCGCCAGCCGATGCCGTCGGCCAGCTCGATGGTCCGCAGCACGCTGGCCGGGGTGACCGCCTCGATGGCGCTGCGCAGCGAGGCAGTGGCTGCAGCACGGCACCGGGGACGCTAGGGCGGGGCGGCCCAGTACCGGCACTCACCGTCGAGGATGCTCTCCAGCCGTCCGCCATTGGCCTCGATGACCCGGCGCGACGCGGTGTTGGACTCAGCGCAGGTGACGAGCACACGGGTGAGGCCGAGACTGTCCCGGCAGTAGGCGAGGGCGGCGGCCAGCATCGCGGTGGCGTGCCCCTGCCGCCGGTACCGCGGGGCGACGTGGTACCCGATATGGCCGCCGCGCCTGGCCAGTTCCGGGGTCAGCCGGTGGCGGATGAGCACCGTCCCGAGGTAGGTGTCCCCGTCGACGTACCAGAGCGTGGAGATGGGCACGCCCCACGCCCGGGTCTCGTGGCGGACCCGGCCGACGTACACGCCGAAATCCGCGGCCGCCTGCTCGACCGGGAAGTCCGGCAGCCACCCCTCGTCGCGGAGATCGCGCATCGCCTCCAGGAAGGAATCGCGGACCTGCATGGTCGGCCCGGCCAGCTGCGGCATGCCTGCGAGGCTACCGGCGGGTGCCGCAACAGCCGCGCCGGCGTCCGCGCAGCGAGGGGTCAGGGCTGGTCGGGCAGCCCGGCGGGGTCCAAGGTCCTGCCCGCCTCCCCGTGCGGCTGGCCAGGCCTGGCAGAGTGGCGAGCGAGGAATCCAGGGAGGCCGGGACGGTCATGGCAGAACGCGGTACGAGGGAGAGCGCCACCCGCACGCTCAGCGACAGCGACTTCGCGGTGGGCGCGGCCGAGCGCTACTTCGAGGACTATGCGGCGGGTGCGGTGTACGAGTACGGCTACGCCGGCGTGAGCGAGGCGGACATCATCCGCTTCGCCGAGCGTTTCGATCCTCAGCCCATCCATCTCGACGCCGAGTTCGCCGGCGCGGGCCCGTTCAGCGGACTGATCGCCAGCGGCTGGCATACGGCCGGCATCGCCATGCGCATGATCGTTGATCATTACCTGTCCCAGGTGGCCAGCCTGGCTTCTCCCGGGGTGGATGAGCTGCGCTGGCCGTCGCCGGTACGGCCCGGCGACTCGCTGCGGCTGCGGACCGAGATCGTGGAGACGCGGCGGTCCCGGTCCAAGCCCGACCGCGGCATGGTCCGCACCCGGGCTGAGTTGCTCAACCAGCACGACCAGATCGTCCTCAGCCTGATGGCCATGAACCTGGTCGGGCTGCGGAACCCCTGAACGCGGACCAGGGCACCAGGCCGGACGCGGTTCACGCTGTCCCTGCGGGCGTGGGCTCCGGTGTTCGCGTCCCTGGCGCGGATCCTGGGCAGTGAGATATCTGCCCGCCTGCACAGCCAGTGGCGGCAGTGCCAGGCGGATGCGGTCCGCACTGTCCTGGCGGACCGCACAGGCCGGGTCTGGGTCGCCGAGGCTGACGGCGCGGTCACCGGGTTCGTGGCCGCGACACTCCACCAGGAGCGCCTCATCGGGGAGATCGTGATGCTCGCCGTCGATCCGGCCGGCCAGAACCGGGGCGCGGGAACGGCTCTCACCGAGTTCGCCACGGGCTGGCTGCGTGCCGCGGGGATGCGGGTCGCGATGGTAGATACCGGAGGCGACGACGTCATGCCCCCGCGCGCCGCGTCTACGGGAAAGCGGATTACGCCCTGCTCCCGGTAGACCGGTACTTCAAAGCCCTGTGACGCCCGCCCCGGCCCGGGCCGAATTAGCACGCCATTTCCTTATCCAGTATGGGCTGGCCCTACTCGGTTCCTGATCTCTTGAATACCGCTGCCAGGCCGCCTGGCGACGATAATCGGACGAGTTTCAGCCGGATATCACAGCCGCAGAGTCGGCCCTGCCACATTTGTGCTGGCGGCCAGTAAACGCCCGGATTGCCTTCACCAGGCGCGGCGGCGAAGGCGGCACGAATACTTGCTTTGCGCCCACCATGAAGGAGCGGCAGGGATGAAAGCGCCCGACCGGGGACCCGGACCGGAGACAGCGGCCAGGGTGGGCCGGCGGCGATTCCTCTCCGTGGGCGGGGGCCTGGGCCTGCTGGCCGGCGCGAGCGCGCTCAGCGTGCCCGGGTCGGCCCTGAATTCACCGGCCGGGGCCGTCACCGGGCCGCCGGCTGCCCGCGGCCTGGCGCCGATCTACCCGGCCGACCCCAGGTACGCCACCATGCGCATGGGCTTCAACCGGCGCTGGGTCGGTTCCCCCGCCTACATCCAGGTGGTCAGGAACGCGCACCAGACGGTCGCCGCCGTCCAGCGGGCCCGCGACGCCGGCCTGCGCATTACCGTGCGCGGCGGCGGGCACTGCTACGAGAACTTCTCGGCGGGGAACCACGGTGGCGTCATCATCGACATGAGCGGGATGCAGGGCGTGTACCTGGACCCGGCGGGCCGGGTGTGCGTCGAGGGCGGGGCCACCCTCTGGAACGTGTACGAGACGCTCTTCAAGGACTACAACCTGACCCTGCCCGGCGGGTCCTGCTACTCAGTGGGGGCAGGCGGGCACATCGCCGGCGGCGGGTACGGGCTGCTGTCCAGGCTGCACGGCCTGACCGTCAACTACCTCGACGCGGTGGACGTCGTCTGCGTGAACCGGCACGGCCGGGCCCGGCTGGTGCGGGCCAGGAAAGGCGATCCGCAGACCGGGCGGCTGCTGTGGGCGCACACCGGCGGCGGCGGGGGCAACTTCGGCATCGTCACCGCGTACTACTTCACCGGGCTCCCGAGCCCGCCCGGGCCGGTGCGGCTGGCCAACACCACGTGGTCATGGTCCGGCATGACCGCCCAGGGTTTCGCCACGCTGCTGCGCAACTACGGGCGCTTCATGGCGGCCCACAGTTCCCCGTCCAGCCCATTTGCCGGCCTGTTCGCGCTGCTCCACCTCTACCATCACTCGGCCGGGCAGATCTCGATGACCACCCAGGCGGCCGGGCGTGCGATCGACCTGCTGCCGGTGTTCCTCGGCCAGATCACCAGGGGCGTGCCCGGCGGGACAACGACGGCCGTCTCGCTGCCCTGGCTGCAGGCCACCCAGACACTCAACGGGTCCGGGCCGAATCAGCGCGGCAAGTACAAGTCCGCGTACATGAAGGCCCCATTCCCCGATCACCAGATCCGGGCCATCCACCGGGCGCTGACCGATGCCCGCTACTCCAACCCGCAGGCGCTGCTCCAGGTCAACTCCTACGGGTGCCGGGTCAATGTGCCGCCCTCGGATGCCACCGCCGTCTCGCAGCGGTCGTCGATCATGAAGCTGCAGTACCAGACCTACTGGACCGCACCCGGCGAAGACCAGCTCAACCTGCACTGGATCAACGGCTTCTACGCCGACGTGTACTCGGCCAGCGGCGGCGTGCCCGCGTCCAACAGGGTCACCGACGGGTGCTACGTCAACTACCCCGACGCCGACCTGCCATCCAGCTGGCCTGCCCTCTACTACCAGGGCAATTACCGTGCCCTGCAGGAGGTCAAGGCCCGGTGGGACCCGCGCGACGTGTTCAATCACGCGCAGTCGATCGCGCCAGCCGCCAGCGAGCACGGAGCACCTGTCCCCGGCCGGCCAATCCAGCCGGCCCGCAGCTGAACCAGGGTTGCCCGGGGTGACCCGCTGGCGCTCAGCGTGCGACGCGGTAGTGGTAACCGCATAGCTCGCGGAATCCCGCCCGCTCGTACAGCCGGGCGAGCCGGGGTGTTGCCGCGCTCCACCTGGAGATACATGCGGCCGGCCTGGTGTGTGCCAGCCCAGCCGGCCAGCGCGGCAAGCACCTGGCGGGCCGCGCCCTTCCCGCGCGCCCCGGGCAGCGTGGCCATGCCGAACACTCCCGCCCAGCCTGCGTCAGCGACCGCGCGGCCCACCGCCACGACCTCGTCCCCGGACATCACGCAGGCGTAGGCAGACGGCCGCTGCACGCGGCCCAGCATGCCCCACTCGGCCCGGGGGGCGCCGCCTTGACCCGCCGCCGTGTGCCAGGCCCCGGACCATGCGCCTGTCGGACGGTCGTCCACGCGAACCCCCAGCGAGCCGGCGGGCAGCCGTCCCAGGACACGCGCGGTGGACGCCACCTGCAGGGACGCCGGGGCCTGACGGCGGTAGCCACGCTCGGCCAAGACGGTGTCGAGCCCCGCTGGGCACGCCAGCGGGCTGACCTGAAACCGCGCGGCCACGTGGTGACCAGCGTAGAACTCCTCAGCCCGCACGACCCTGCGCTCCAGTTCGCCCGGCCCGGCATCAGCATGGGGCAGCACCGTTCCCACCCACCAGGCACAGCAGGCGGCAGAGCGCAGCCACCACCCTTCGGCATTCTCGGCCTGCTGCGCCGGAAGAGCCCGGGCCGCTCTCTCCTGCAGGCCCCGCACCATGTCCGGGCTGCTTACGGCCGACGGCACCGGCACGCACACCCCGCGCACACCCCCCATGAGCCGGCCAGCGCCGGGCACCTTCCCCGCAATATCAGGCACCATTGTAGCCAGATGCGGGAAAACAGCCGGCGGCATTTTCAGATAGCGAAAGTACCACCTATGCTACAATATCCCTGTCTTCGCAGCAGGAAGCGAGCATGGATATTCAGCGCGAACGCATACTTTTCAGGCTGGCAGATACCCTCATTAGCGTGGTCGCAGTTTTTCTCTTGCTAGATGCAATGTTGGGGTTCACGAGGCACCGGGCGGCGGGCCCACCGCAGCCGCGGCTGGTTACCCGGGACGCTAACCCCGCCAGCCTGTCTACATCGTGCCTGGGCGGCTTCTCCAACCAGCGCACAATTAACGGCAAGACTCAGGTGGCATCACACGGGACACCATACAACGCATATCAATTGACCTTTACCAACCTCGGCAGCTCAGTTATAAAGATCCATGGCGTGACCGTAGATCTGGCCGACAATGCGCATCATGTCTTCGCCCGGCAGCATATTAGCATTCTGAGCAATGGCGCCACCCTGACCCTCGGCCTTGGCCAGTCCCACCAGATTGTCGAAACGGCGGGAATTGAGCAGCCGGTGACCTCGTGCGACGTCCTGAGCTGGCAGCCCTGACCAGGGCCCGCGAACCGGCGTCAGCGGTCCCTGAGGACCCGGCGGTAAGCGATGCTCCCGGCGCCGGCTAGCACCGCCGCGCCGCCGAGGGCCAGGAGCAGGGCGTCCTGGAACCCGGCCGTGCCTCCGCCGCCGGTGGCCGGGGCGACGGTGATGAACGGGCTGGGCGACGGGCTGGGCGACGGGCTGGGCGTCGGCGACGCCGGTGCCGTGTGCGTCGGCGACGGGCTGGCGCTGGGGCTCGGGGAGCTACTCACCGTGCTGCTAGGTGAGGCAGACGATGTTGGCGTCGCGGTTCGTGCGGGTGAGAATGAAGACGAGACCGCCGACGGGGTGGCTCCCGAGCAAGCCGAGACTGCCGCGGAAGCGAGAATGGTCATGGTGCTGCAGCCGATGACGGCCAACCTTGCGCTGTGCTTCGGCGCCGCGCTGGTTGAGCGCACCTTCATGAAACCTCCTCGTACATCCCCGCAGGGGGCGACCGCTGTCCCGGTCCCGGGAACCGGCGCCGGAAGGGAAAACGCCACCCGGCCGGCGCCG
This sequence comes from uncultured Actinomycetes bacterium, assembly GCA_963829725.1. Classification (GTDB taxonomy): domain Bacteria; phylum Actinomycetota; class Actinomycetes; order Streptosporangiales; family Streptosporangiaceae; genus RYN-230. Next base: position 137,483 of record CAWHJW010000020.1, read on the forward strand.
AGCCGGCCGAAGGCAGTTCCCCCGAAACGGCGCCGGCCATAAAAGTAAGGCCCGCTGACTGCGCGGACAACCGATGACTTGATCACCCTGGAATATCAGGCTACGCGAGCAGAACACAGTGGGGAAGACGTAGAGAGGGACCACGGCATTGGGGCGTGCGGAGTGGCGGCGGATAGCCGGGTTTCGCGTGGTCATGTCCTGGCCGCAGGCGGGGAACTTCCCCCCGCCCCGTACGCCCGTGAGCCTGCGCGCTCGCGTTGCCGGGCTGGCCGGCGTCCTCCTCATCGTGACCGGGACCACGGCGATCGGCATCGCGGTCGGCTCCCAGGTGCATGCGCCGCAGCCCTCCCTGGCGGCAGCGGGCGCCATCGGGCCTTTCGATGGCAAGGCCCACGGGCCATGGCTGCGGCGCTCACTGCCGGTGTCCGTCGAGATCCCGGCCATTGGCGTGCACTCGACCCTGCTGCACCTGGGAGTCAACTCCGACGGCACCATCCAGGTGCCGCCGCTCCGCACCCGGGCCGGTGCGGCGGCCTGGTACAAGTACTCAGCGACGCCCGGCCAGATCGGGACGTCGGTCATCGAGGGCCACGTCAACAACTATCACGGGCCTGCTGTCTTCTTCCGCCTGGGCGCCCTGCGGCCCGGGGACACGGTCAACGTGACGCTCGCTGACGGGGTCACCGCTGTCTTCCGCATCACCGGCGTTCGCGAGTACGCCAAAGCCAGGTTCCCGGCGCAAACCATTTACGGCGCGGCCGGTTTCGCTGCCCTGCACCTGATAACGTGCGGCGGCGCTTTCGACTACACGACCGGCCATTACCTCAGTTCCACGGTGGTATTCGCGTCCCTCACATCAGCCCGCCGGGCTGGCCGCTAGGGTCCGGGCATGACCACCATGATGAGCACACGTAGGTCCACCTGACCTGGGGTACTAGCGTCAGTCCAGCGGGCGGCGCAGCGGGTACTCCTGGTAGCCACGGGCCCACGTGCCCACCGGGCTGCTGGACAGCGTGACCCCGATCCACGGATCCAGCCCGATGCTGCCCAGCGCGACCGCCGATCCCCGGCTGAACTCCGTCCGGACCGGAGGGCCGGTGATGATCCAGCCTTCCTCGCCCACCGCGTTCATGGCGGTGTACCGCTCCCCCGGGACCAGGTCGGCTAGTTCCACGACGGACACGACCCGGGACTGCAGGGCCGTGACCAGGATGCCGACCAGGTGCTCGGGTGGCTGCCCTTGGCTGCGGGCCAGGGCGATCGTGATCAGGGAACCGTACTCCCAGCGCGTGGCCATCCTGCTAGCCTGCCACAAATTCCCCGTCTGCCAGTTCATCGTGAACGCAATCCCCAGGACGATGCGGACGTCACTCGCCGGAGTTGGGCTTCAGCGCGCTGGCCGTGGCCTGGCGGATGCCCCCCACGCCGCTCATCTGTGCTCGCTTCCAGGGGACAACGCCCTCGATCTCGGTCTCCAGCGAGAAGCTCAGGACCGTCCTGATCAGCACGATCAGCCCGAGAACCAGCACATTGTCGAGGGTGGGCGCAACGGCGATCGTACGCAAGAGGTCGGCCGCCACCAGGACTTCCAGACCCAGCAGCAGCGTTCCGCCGAAAGCTGAGCGCAGGGCCAGATAGGCCTTGGCCGCCTGGCCTGACCGCCGCCACGCCACCACCGCCAGCACGAACGACCACACGATGCCCACGATCAGCACCGCTCCGCCCAGCGCTTCGAAGCCCTGGGCGACGTGATCCATCGCGCTGGTGAAAGTCTCAGCCGACGGCTCCGCGGAGGATGCCACGAGAATCATCAGCTGCCTTCCGCCCGGGACCTGGCTGGTCTAGCAGGCGAGTCTAGTAGGCGAGCCTCCGCGACGGCATCAGCGCGCCGATGAGCCAGAAGAACGGCAAGAAGAAGCCGATGATGAACATCACCCAATGGCCCTTCCTGATCGACATGACACCAAGGGTGACGACGAGTATGAAGTAAAGGACAGCCCCGCCGATGATCCAGAACATTGTCATTCCCCCCCAAGCACAGCGATGTGATTATGCATAAGTGACTTTGCCGGGCCTGGCGGTACCACGTAAGGTCAAACGTCCCGCTGAACGTCCCGCCGCCCGGCGCGGGCCGCCGGCCAGGTCCCGGGCCGCCGGTCACCTGAGCTGGACCCGGTCCGCGAACGCTGAGATCTCATCCAGCTGCTCGCGCAGCTCGCCCCGCGCGATGGCCACCACCAGGCGCGTCATCCCGTTGCGGGCATGGGCTTCGACATCCGCCGCGGACATGTCGATCGGTTCCCATCGCGTGTACTGAAGCGCCTCCGCGTCCCGGCCCGCTTCCCTCGCGGCGGCCCGCATGATTTCCAGCCGGACCGCCCGTTCCTGAGCGTCCACCCCGCCTCCCGGGAAGTAGCCGTCTCCCCGCCGTCCAGCCCGCCGCGCGGCCGCCCGGCTCGATCCGCCGACGTGGACGGGGAGCGCCTGGGTGTTCCAGGGCTTGGGGTAACTGCATACGTTCCTGAACGAGAAGAACTCCCCGTCGAAGCTGACCCGTTCTCATCGCCCGCCCACAGCAGGCGCAGGACGTCGATGGCCTCATCGGCCCGCCGGCCACGCGTCGCGAGCACGACCGGGTGGTGGTAGGGCAGCAGCAGGACAGCCGTCCCCAGCAGGATCCGCTCGGTCCCGGCCGCCACGAAGCTCAGGCACTCGAGCGGGTCCGCGATCGGGAAGGACGCCGGGAATTCGAGCGGCCCCGCCTTCGCGCCCGGGTACAGCGTGACATGCTCCGGGACATAGAAAGACTCGGAGCCGTGGTCCTCGGCCTGCCTGGCCACGGCGGTCATCTTGTCCGGGTCCACGCCGTGATGACCCGTGTTGTAGACGATCCCGAACTTCACCGCATCCGCTCGCATGACTCAGCAGGCCCGCCGCCGCCCGGGCCGGGCCAGGCCTGGCTCATCAGCAACCTAGGCCCCGTACCGCGGTACTGGGTCAGCCGGGCATGGCTACCAGTCGCGCCGGTTCAGCCGCACACTAGGGTCATGAGGGTCAAGCTCGCCGCCGGCGCCGCCCGGACACCTCCGGCCTGGGCCATCTGGCTGCCGTGCGCACTCGCGTTCGGTCTTGCGGGCCTGCTGGTCGTGGTCAACTGGTGCGTGCGGCGATGGGCAGCGGAGAGAGTCCCGCGCCCGGGCTGGGATGGCTGAAGGCCGGCTGGTTCCTGCTGACCCGCCTGCTGCTGGCGAACGCATGACCACCGGTCAGCGGCCCAGATCAGCGATGGCGGCCAGGCTGCGCCGCATCTCGTCGTAGCCGCGTCCGCCCAGCAGCTCGCGTATCTGCTCCTCCGCCCGGCGCACCGCCTGCCTGCTGGCGTCGGCGGTCGCGCGGCCTTTGCCGGTCATGTAGATGCGCTTGGCGCGCCGGTCGGCGGGGTCCTCGCGCCGCTGCACGTATCCCTTGGCCACCAGGTCATCGACCAGTTCGCCCATGGACTGCGGGGCCATGCCGGCCCGGGCGGCGATGTCGGTGAGGCGCAGGCCGTCTTCGATGGCCAGCATCTCCATCGCGTTGCCGTGCGCCGGGCGCAGGTCAGAAACGCCGGTTTCCGCGACGGCGCGGTAGATGGCGGCCGACAGGGCGTTGTAGGCGGTCCGCAGCAGGGTGGGAGTAGAGGAACCGGGTGCGGGCTCAGCCACAGCTTGACCTTTCGTGAAGGATACCTGATAATCAGGAAACCTGAGCAATTTATCAGGCGCACGGGAGCGGCCATGAACGGACCAGCAGACGAGCAGGCCCAGATCCTGATCGTGGGTGCGGGCCCCGCAGGCCTGGCCGCCGCCATCGACCTGGCCGACCAGGGACTCGCGCCCGTGGTGCTGGAACGGCGCCCCGATGCCGCCAGCCACCCGCGGGCCACCGCGCTGACCGCCGACACCATGCAGCTGATGAGCCGCTGGGGCATCGAGGACCAGGTACGGCGGGCGGGCTTCCCGACGCGACATGCCATGTCGGTCCGGTTCACCCTGACCGGGCCGGAGATCCAGCGGATCCCCATGGACGCGCACGTGTGGACCTGCGCCCAGGACCACCTGGAAGCCATCCTTGCCGCGCGCGCGCTGGCCGCCGGCGCACAGTTGCGCCGTAACACGGAACTGGCCAGCCTGCGGCCTGCCCGCGATGGCGTACTGGCCACTGCCACCACCGCGGCCGGAGAGCTGCACTCCATCCGCGCCAGGTATGTCCTCGGCGCCGACGGCGCGCACAGCACAGCCCGCCAGGCAGCAGCCATCATGACCTCCAGGACCCGCAGCTTCGGGCACCACATCAGCATCCTGTTCCGCGCGCCGCTGCGCGACTTGACCGGCGTGCCGCCCTTCACGGTCTACGGGATAGACAACCCGGCGACCGGTGGCGTCCTGATCCCCGCCGGCGCCGGCGACCGCTGGATCCGCGGCCTGCCCTGGTACCCCGAGCAGGGGGAGCACCGTGAAGACTACGACGACGAGCGGTGTACCTCACTCATCCGGTCCGCCGCCGGGATCCCCGGCCTGCCCGTGACAATCACCGACGTCCGCACCTTCGAGATGACGGCCGCCCTCGCTGACCGGTTCCGGTCCGGGCCGATCCTCCTGGCCGGAGACGCAGGTCATATCTTTCACCCCCGTTTCCGGGATGGGCCTCAACCTGGCCCTCCACGACGCGACAGTGGCCGCCCGCTGCCTGGCCGGCGCAATCAGGCACGGCCGCGACGAGGTACTCGATCAATACGAGGCCGCCTGCAAGCCGCTGGCCGAGGACCTGCTCGCGCCGGAGCTGGCCACCACCTGAACCTCAGAACCGGAGATCATCATGAGCAGGCCGGTACGTCTCACCGCGATCATCACCGCCAGCGCCGCTGCCGGCTACCCGATCAACGGGTACGACGCGGGCACCTGCACCGTGACCAGGGCCCCGCAGCAGCCGGCGGGCCAGGCGCTGGCCGACTGCGCCGTCACGGCCGTCTGGAAAGACGCCAGCCTCACCGTCCAGGGCGTCCTGCGCTTCATGTCCCGCCACCCCGAGCCAGCCCAGCTGGCCGTCACCGGCAGCACCGGCCGCCTCGACCACGCCGCCGGCACGGTCCGCGTGTCCTTCACCAAGAACTTCAAGATCCTCACCTTCACGGTGAAGTGACGTCCTTTGCCGCAGCGGCTGCCCCAAGTTTGACCGCCGGATCCCCGGCGTACCGTAGAGCCATGGTGGCGGAGGTCGATGCGCCAGGCCTGGTCGCATTCGCCAGGGACCTGGCCCGTACGCCGAGCGTCTCCGGTGCCGGGCGGGACGTGGAACTGGCCGCCGAACGGTTCCGGGCGCTCGGCTTTCAGAACGCCGGATTCGGGGTGGGGCTTGAGCAGACCGCGCATCAGACCGACGAGTACGTGTCGCTTCACTCGCTGCGCCGCGGCGCCCGGGGTTTCGCGGCGCTGACCGCACAACTGGCCGCAGATGGCTGAGATCCGGATCCAGGCCCGCGCGACGGCCCCCCTGCAGACGGTCTGGTCAGTGCTTGCCGCACAGGCTGGCATGGGGGCCTGGGCACCGATCCGCAAGATCGAGCTGGAGCGGCCAGGCGACCCGCCGCCCGATGGGGTCGGGGCGATCCGCGTGCTGTCCTGGCCTCCATTCAAGATCCGCGAGGAGATTACTGGTGTTGAGGCGCCGGTACGGCTGTCCTACCGGATGCTATCGGGCCTGCCCGTCCGCGACTACGCCGGGGAGACGGCCCTGAGCGGCCGGGACGGGGCCACCGACATTATCTGGACGGTCACCATGACCCCCCGGCTCCCGGGCTCGGCCTTCATGGTGCACAGGGTGATTCACGCCCGGGTTGATGGCCTGGTCACTGAATCGGAGCGGATCGCGGGGCAGGAAGGCCGTTCCTGAGCCGCGCCGCGTAAAGGGAGCCGACATGCCCGTGCTTGACCGCCAGGATGACGTATTCATCCTCGGCGTCGGGGACACCGAGAACCGCTTCCACCCCGGCTGGATCGCGTCGGTCAACGCCGCGCTGGACGAGGTGGAGCAGGCGGAGGGCGCCCGCGCCCTGGTGACCGCCGCCACCGGGAAGTTCTTCTCCAACGGCCTGGATCTGGAGTGGCTGTTCGCCCATGGCGGCCAGTCCCACGAGTACGTCGCAGCCGTGCACGCGCTGCTCGCGCGGATACTGTCGCTGCCGGTGATCACGGTGGCCGCCCTCCAGGGGCACACCTTCGCCGCCGGCGCGATGCTGTCCCTGGCCCACGATTTCCGGGTAATGCGCGCCGACCGCGGCTTCTGGTGCCTGCCCGAGGCTGAGATCAAGATCCCCTTCACTCCGGGCATGTCCGCGCTGATCCAGGCCCGGCTAACTCCGCAGACCGCGCACGAGGCCATGACCACCGCCCGCCGCTACGGGGGCCACGACGCTCTCGCCGCCGCCATCGTGGACCACGCGGTGGCCGAGGACGCCGTGCGCCGTGCCGCTATCGAGATCGCCCAGGCGCAGGCGGGCAAGGCCGGTCCCACGCTCGGCACCATCAAGGCCCGGATGTACGGGCCTGTGCTGGGCGCCCTGCGAGACAAGGACATCCCTCTCGGCTGACGCCGGCCGTGCGCCTGGCCGCGGCCAGGGAATCCTCAGCCTGAGAACAAGGAGCCTGCCCTATCCTGACGGGTCCCGGGCATGAGCCAGGCGCGGGATCAAGGGTGCGGCGGTGCGGCCGCGGATGGCGCCGGCCCATACCCCTGCACCGTAGGCCAGGTCATCAAGCCACCGGATCGGGAGGTATGCCGCGGGGCTCAGGTTCGTCCCGCTCCGCCGGTAGTCAATGAATCCCTCGACCGCAGCGCTGAGGACGAGGACGTTCCGGGCCCGCCGGCTCGCGGCGGCCGCGGCGACGGCGACCGGCCAGTAATGCCGGGTGGCGCACCGCGCCAGCTGTTCCGCTGTGCCGCGCACCGCGGCCAGCGTCAGCAGCGCGCTGGCCCGCACCGGGGTATCCGCGTCGGGCATCCAGCGGACCAGGCGTATCGCGGTTCCGGCGGTCAGTGCCACGGCCACGCCGACCGGGACTGGCCGGCCCCGGAGCACGAGCGCGCAAGCCGCGACCGACCATGGTGCCGCGTTCAGCGGCGGAACCTGGCCGGGATGCCGCACCGCCAGACCGGCCGCCCCGGATCCGTACCTGACCCGCTGGGCCAGCCAGCTAGCCAGATTGGCGCGGTGGCAATGGCCTACGCGGGAATCAGGCACGTAGCGCATCCGCCAGCCGGCCTCGTGCAGTCGCAGGCACAGGTCGACGTCTTCGCCGACCCTCAGCTCCGGGGCGAACCCGCCGCCGACTGCCGCCCGGCGGACCACCAGCGTCGCACCCGGGACGTAGGACAGTGGCGACAACGGCACCACCGGGCCCTCACGTCCGCCCATGTCCAGGGCTGACCGGACGTCGTCGTACCGGTCGAGCCACCCTGGCTTGCTCGTGGGCAGGCCGACCACCCGGGGCGCCGCCAGCGCCAGGGCAGGATCGGTGAACTGTGCGAGCAGCGGCCCCAGCCAGCCGGGCTCGGGCTGGACGTCAGAGTCGCAGAAGGCGACATACCCGGTCCTGGCCTGGCGCAGGCCGGTATTGCGCGCCGCGGCCGGTCCCTGGTTGCGGGAATGGAGCAGGAGACCGGCACCGTGCCGGCGGGCCGCCGAGGCGACGTCGGCACGGTTCACGGATCCGTCGTCGACCACCAGCACCGGAACACCTGATGTCTGCGGGTCAGCACGCAGGGATGTGAGCAGCACGTCCAGCAGGCGTGCCCGGTCCCGGGCCGGGATCACGATCGTGATATCGCGGATCGGCACGGCACGCGGGCGGGGATGTGCGACGCCGGTATCCATGAGCCGGCGGCCCAGCGCGGCCGTCGCCGCGTCTGTCACGGTAAACCAGCCCGGATCCAGCAGCCGCGCCTCTGGCTGGCTGAGCCGCAGCAGCGTGGGGGGCGACCCGCCGAGCATCAGGCCGCCGTCGCGGGACCGGTGCACGTCGTCTGCGAGCTCAACGTCCAGGCCGTCCGGCAGCATCGTGTCCTGCGGCGCTGGCAGTCCGGCGATCAGTTCCTCCCGTGTCGTGCATTCACCCCGGCTGGCGGGCGAACCTCCTCATCCTCCCTCGCTGCCAGGAGTGACATAGCCGTGGCGGCGCAGGTAGCCGAGCAGTTCGTCAGCGGCCTCACCCGGGGAAAGGGGGCCGAGCACGGTGGGCGGGGTGCGCTCCACGAGCGCCCCGGTCAGCTCCAGGGTCCGGTGCAGCGCCGTTCCTGACGGGCCTGGGAGCTCGCGCGGCCTGGGCCGGTACGGGTGGGCGCCCAGGACCTGGACCCGGTGCGCTGCGGCTCCCGCCATAGCGGTCACCGAAATGGCAGCGTCCCTGCTGGCCAGCGTGGCGGGCAGCGCGGCCCGCCGCAGCCGCACCCCGGCCGCTTCGACGGACACGACGGCGGGGCCCCGCACCCGCAGCACCTCGCGGCGCCCCCCGTCCAGCCGGCGGTGCACCCGCAGCACGCGATCGCCTTCCGCTTCCAGGCGCACGACGCCCAGGGCCTGGGCGGCATGGAGCACCGCGGCCAGGAAGGCGGGGAACGAGCCGGTGCCCCGGTCGGCCGAGCGGTCGCCGCACAGCACCAGGTGGGGCACTCCGTAGCGCTCCCGCAGGGCGGCAGCGAGCGCGGCGGGCACGTCCTGCCTGCCCCCGACCAGGTCGGCTGGCCGCAGTGCCGATGTCCGGCCAGGCGGCTCGACCCGCAGCGCCTCGGCCGCCCCGGCGGCCAGCGCATCGCGCAGCATCGTGTCGGCTTCCGCCGGGCCGACGGTCGCCGCCACCACCCGGGCATCCCAGGTCTCAGCCAGGCGCAGCGCATGCTCCAGGGCGGCGAAATCCGCCCGGGCCGGCCCGCGGTCGTGCGGGTCGGCACTGACCGCCCCGGTCAGCGGGTCAACCCTGGCCTCCTGCCAGGACCAGCCCATCGCGGCCACGATCACGGTCATGCTCCCTCACCCCTTCCGGAACACGACGCCGTCGCCGCCAGCGGGATAGGCCCAGGAAATGGCGCCCTCGCTGTTGCACACCTGATAGCAGGTCCCGCATTCGAAGCACTGCTCGAAGTTGAACAGGATCCCGCCGTCGGTGGTGGGCACGAACAAGCCGGCCGGGCAGGCGTGCACGCACGCCTTGGTCGTGCACGAGCGGCATACTTCGGAGTCCACCGTGATGTGCGCCCGCTCCGCGACCCGGAACTCCACGGTCGCCATCCGCTCATCGAAGGACACGTCGGGGTAGCTCATCGATGTTGCCCCTTCACCGGAAGGCCCGGAGCCCTTGCCATCCGTCCCGCGCCAGCGACCGCAGCCGGACCTTATTGAGGCGAGCCGCGCGGAAGAACTCCCTGGCCATGCCGATCTTGGGCGTCGGGTTGGTGACGGTGAATACCTGCTCGACGAAATCGCAGGCCAGACCAGGGTATTCCCGCTGCATCCGGTCAGCGAGCACGATATCCGCCGCATTGCGCAGCCGCTTGTGGTCAGCGAGCACGAAACACTCCTCCAGCCGGTGCCGGTAGCCTGCCAGCCCGCGGGCGGACGTATCGCCCGCCGCGATAGCCTCCGCGGCGGTCCGGCCGGCTGCCAGTCCGGCGCCGATCGCGAAATTGACGCCTTCCAGCCACAGCCCGGCGGCCAGGCACATGGATGCGGCGTCCCCGGCGACCAGCATGCCGTCAATGGACAGCCGTGGCATGGCGCGGTAACCGCCCTCGGGGATCAGGTGCGCGGAGTACTCCTTCAGCTCAGCGCCGCGCAGGTACGGGGCGACGGCCGGATGCGCCTTGACCCGCGCGACCAGTTCCTCGGGCCGTGTCCCGGCCGCGGCCAGCCCGGTGAGCCCGACCACGACGCCCACGCTGACCGTGTCGAGGTTGGTGTAGAGGAAACCGCCACCGGGGATCCCGCTGGTGCAGCCGAGCATCTCAATGTCCATGCCCTGGTCGCCGGACAGCCCGAACCGCTCGTCGATGACCGCGCGCGGCAGCGCCAGGACCTCCTTGACACCCAGGGTGGTGTGCTCCGGGCTGGTGCGCGGGAGCAGCCCGGCCTCCTTGGCCAGGAAGGAGTTCACGCCGTCGCAGGCGATCACCACCTTGGCCCGGATGTCGCCATCGGGCCGGTCGGTGCGCACTCCGGCGATCCGGCCGGCGGCATCCCGCAGCAGGCTCGTGACCACCGTCGAGGTGACCAGCCGGGCACCGGCCGCGACCGACTTGCCGGCCAGCCAGGTGTCGAAGTCACCGCGGTAGACGGTCATCCCGTTATAGGGCGGGCTATCCCAGGCCCTGGTGCGGAAGTTGACGGTCAGCGCCTGGGTCGGCGTCATCAGCATGGTGGAGCGGCGGGTCACCCACCGCTGCACGGGCACCTCCGTCCACCACTGCGGCACGATCTCGTCGAGGATCCGCCCGTACACCACGCCGCCGTACACGTTCTTCGCGCCGGGGAAGGCGCCCCGCTCCACCAGCACCACGTCATGGCCGGCCCGGGCCAGTTCCAGCGCCGCTGCCGAGCCGGCCGGCCCGGCGCCGACGACCACCGCGTTGACGCTCATCCCGTCACCGGGCATGGCTCACCTCCCCGGGCTGGGCGGCTGGCGCCCCGGTCACGCCCAGCCAGCCGGCCAGCGCGGCGAGGACCGACGGGGCGTCGGCGACGATCCCGAGATCGGCCATCAGCGTCATCGGGCAGGATGGGTCGGTATTCACGCTCACTACATGCTCCGGCGTGCCGAGCCCGCCGACATGCTGTGCCGCGCCGGAAATGCCGAACGCCACATACAGCTCCGGGCTGACCGTCACGCCGGTGGTGCCGATCTGCCGGTCGTAGCTCATCCAGCCCGCATCGGTGACCACCCGGGTCGCGCCCGCACTGGCCCCCAGTGCGGCTGCCACCCCGGCCAGCAGCCGCATCACGGCCTTCCCGTCGGTTCCGGCGGGAACAAGCCCTGCCCCGCCGCCCATGATCCTGCGGGCCTCGGCCAGGTCCACCGTGCTGGGCTCGGGCTGGAGCACCTCGATGCTCTCGGCATCGAGCCCGGCACCCGGGGCGGCCACCGGCAGCGGGGTCACCTCGGCCGGGCCCGGCGCGGGGCTGCCCTGGATTCCCGGCCACAGGGTCACCACCACCGGGCCGTCCACCGCCACCCGCAGCGCCAGGCGATCGTCGAGCCGGGTCAGCTCGACCTCGTCCGGTGCGCACCGGGCGGCGCCCGCCAGCAACGCGCGGCCCAGGGCCACGGCCAGTCTCGGCGCGAGATCACGGCCGTCCGGTGACGCCGGGAGCAGCAGCATGTCCACATCTGACAGGAGGGGCGCGAGCGTGCTGGCCAGTGCGGCCGGGGCGAATGACGACTGCTCGAGCAGCCACACCCGGCTGGCCGCCTGCAGCCCGCCGGCCGCCTCGCGAGTTCCCGAGCCCGCCAGGAGCACGGCCCCGCCTGCCGCGGCCGCCGTCTCGTCGGCGCCCGCGGGCAGCTGACCGTCCCGGACCACCACGACGGCCAGGGCGCGGGTACCGGCTGGCATGGTCATAGCGCCGCCGCCACCCGGTGTCCCTCGATCACCGCGGCGTGCGCCCGGCGCGGCGTGACGCAGTCGCCGATCCGGTGCACCTCGAACGGCGCCGCGCGCAGCTGCAGCCACAAGGCATCCTCCGGTGCCTGATGGACCGCGCACACCACCCAGTCGCACAGCCGGCGCGCGGGCTCGCCGGTGGGGTGGTGGAGCAGGGACAGCTCTACCCCGCCGGTGCCGTCACCGGACTCGTCGTCGCGGGCGGCTGCGCCGATCACCACCAGGTCGGTGGCCTGGCCAATCCCCTTGGCATGGGCGCGCACGTTGAAGGTCTCCATGTCCAGCGTGATGCCGAGATCCTGGCCCACGACCATCCCGGCAGTGATGATCTCCACCACGGCGCCCCGGTCGGCCAGCAGCTCGGCCACGCTGGTCGCCTGGTGGAAGCCGAGATCATCGACCACCACGACGTGCCCGGCCGGCTGGGCGCGGCCTTCCAGCACATCGCGGACGTCCACCACGCGGGGATGACCGGCTGCCCAGTACGGCGCCTGCGGCCGGGCCCCGGTGGCCAGGATCACCACATCGGGCGACTCGGCGCGCAGTGACCCGGCCGTGGCCGTCACGCCGGTGCGGATCTCCACGCCGTGCCGCTGGCATTCGGCGGCCAGGTTGCGCACCACGTCGAGGAACTCGGCGCGGGACGGCACCGATGCGGCCGCGGCGACCTGGCCGCCGGTGCGCAGCTCGCGTTCCTGCAGCGTGACCCGGTGGCCGCGCTGGGCGGCCGTGGCGGCGGCCTGCAGGCCGGCTGGGCCGCCGCCGACCACGATCACCCGCCGGCCCGGGCTGCGCGGCGCGGGGAGGGAGACGGACTCCCGCCCGGTGCGCGGGTTCTCTATGCAGCCGAGCCAACGGTTGAGGCCCATCCGGCCGACGCATTCCTGGTTGCAGGACAGGCAGGTACGGATGTGGGTGGCGTACCCCGCGCGGGCTTTGGCGGCGAAATCCGGGTCCGCGATCTGGCCGCGCACCACGCCTACCAGGTCGCAGTGGCCCTCGGCCAGCGCACGCTCGGCCTGGACCGGGTCCTTGATCCGGCCTACCCCGATCACGGGCAGCTTGACCGCCCGCCGGATGGCGTTGGCGATGAACAGGGCGTACCCGGGCGGGATGCTCATGGACGCCTCAATCATGAACAGCGTGGCGGTGGCCACGCCGATGGAGGTGTTGATGTAGTCGACCTGGCCGGTCGCCTCCACCACCCTGGCCACCTCAACCGCCTCATCGAGCGTGCTGCCGCCCTCGATCAGCTCATCGCCGCAGATGCGCACGCCCAGCGCGCGACCGGGCCCGATCGCCTCACGCACGGAATCGATGATCTCCAGCAGGATCCGGGCCCGCCTGTCGAGCGGGCCGCCGTAGGCGTCGGTACGCGTGTTGGTCGCGGGCGACAGGAATCCCCGCACGATGGAGGAGTGCGAGCACTGCAGCTCGATGCCGTCGAATCCGCCCTCCGCGCAGTACCCGGCGACGGTGCCGTAGCCCGCCACGATCTCGGCGATCTCGTGCCGCTCCACGGCCTTCGGCACCTCGCGGAACATCGGATCCGGCACCGGGCTGGGTGCCCATACGGGCAGCCGGGAGAACATCGACGAGGCCTGGCCGCCGTTGTGGTTCAGCTGGGCGAAGATCGGCACGCCGTGCGCGTGCGCCGCGGCGGTCATCTTCCGGTAGCCGGGGATGACCGCGCGGTGGAAGCCGTGGATCAGTTTCTCGTAGGGCCAGTCGGTGGGATGGGTCGAGTGTTCCTCGGTGATGATCAGCCCGACGCCGCCCGCCGCGCGGGCAGCGTAGTAGTCGGCGTGCTGCTGGGTCGGCAGGCCGTCCTCGGCGTAGTTGGTCAGGTGCGCGGAGAACACGATCCGGTTGGGGACCACCACCGGGCCAACCCGCAACGGCGAGAACAGGTACCGGTACCGGCTGGCCCCGCTCACCGGCCGCCCCCGGTCATGCTCAGCGCCCGGCCCGCGGGCGGGGCGGCCTGCTCACCGGCTGTGCCGATGGCCAGCGCGACCCGGCGCGCCTCGAGCACCGCGTCGAGCACCGTCCTGGGCGCCACGCAGTCGCCGGCCCGCAGGGTGCCAGGGCGGTGCAGGTACAGGTCCTGCTCGGGCAGCCGGTGGCCGCAGTGCACCACGAACGCGCAGTCCACCATGCGCTGCTCTCCGGTCCACCGGTCCTCGAGCAGCACATGGTCGCTGGCCACCGCGCGGAGCAGGCTGCGCAGCTCGCGAAGCACGCCCGCCCGCTGCAGCCGCGAGTTGGCCTCGGCGAGATCGCCGGTGAGGGCCAGCTGAGTGCCGGCGATCTGGTCCTGGGTGACGATCGACGCTGGCCGGCCGTTCGCGGCGAGCAGCTCAGCGACACCGACGCCGACCGGCCCGCCGACCGGGTCGAACACCACCGCCCGCCCGCCCGGCAACTCGTCAAGGGCACCAGAGTTCACCCGGGCCAGCAGGTCGGCGGCCTCCAGCACGCGCGCGCCGGGGGCGATGCGGTAGCCGCGCGGGCCGGGTACCGAGCCCGTGGCCAGCACCACGCGGCCGCCGCTGGCCAGTTCGCTGTCCAATTCCGGTGCGCCGACCTCGTGCCCCAGCGCTACCATCACCTCCAGCCGCTGTAGCTCCCGGCGCCACCAGTCCACCGCCACGCCCAGCCGCTGCCGCCCGTGGACCAGGGCCGCGGTCGCCAGCATGCCGCCCAGCTCCGGCCCGCGCTCCGCCAGCCGCACGCGGTGCCCGCACTCGGCCAGGACCCGGGCGCATTCCATCCCGGCCGGGCCGCCGCCGACCACCAGTACCCGGCGGGGGCTGGCGGCCTGGGCCAGGCCCTGGTCCTGGCCGGCGGGTCCGCCGTCGCCGAGCTCATGGCCGCTGCCGGGCTCGATGACGCAGCTGATGACCGGATTCCGGTTGTCGCGGACCATGCAGGCCTGGTTGCACAGCAGGCACGGCCGGATCCGTTCCGCCTCGCCGCCGCGCAGCCGCGCGACCAGGTCAGGATCGGTGATCTGCGCCCTGGTCATCTCGGCCAGATCGGCGGCCCCGTCATCAAGCGCCCACTGCGCCTGGCCGGGATCCACCACGCTGCCCTGCACCACCACCGGGACCGTCCCGTTCACCGCGGCCCGGACCTGCCGGCACAGCTCGATGCCGGCCCGGGGCCGGTATGCAGATCGGGCCGGGTAGCCGGCAGCGAGTAGATCGACCCGCGCACCACCACGAGGTAGTCCACCTGCCCGGCCAGCCGGGCGGCCTGCCCGGCGGCCATCTCCGGGGTCACCCCGGCCCACGGCGCCAGCTCGTCGCAGCACAGCCGCAGCCCGAGTATCCGCCCCGCACCCAGCGCGTCCCGCACGGCGCGCAGCACGCGCTCGGTGAGCAGCAGCCGGTCCTGGCCGTAACCGTCGCCGCGCTGGTTGGTCAGCCCGGACTGGAACTGGCGCAGCAGCGAGTGCTGCCCGGCATTGATCTCCACGCCATCCAGCCCGGCCCCGGCGGCCACGGCGGCAGCGGCGGCGAAGCCGCCGACCAGCGCGTCAATCTCCGCGTCTTCCATCTCCATGGGCAGCTCGCGCGAGCCCGCGTCCGGCACCCGCGACGGTGCCCACAGCGCGGACTGGGAGAACGCCGACGAGCCCTGCATCCCGGCATGGCCGAGGCCGGCCAGCAGCAGCGCGCCGTACGGCTGGCAGGCCGCGGCGGCCTGGGCCCAGCCGGGCCCGCATTCCGCGGCCAGCGGCGCGCGCTCGTAGGGCCAGTCCGACGGGTGGACGCTGGCGGTCTCGGTCACGATGACGCCGCTGCCCCCCGCCGCCCGCCGCGCATAGTAGGCGGCGTGCCGCGCCGAGATCGTCCGGTGCCGGCCGAGATTGGTCTCGTGCGGTCCGAACATCACCCGGCTGGGCGCGCGGCGCGGCCCGAGGCCGATGGGCTCGGCCAGCGTGGTGCTCACGCTCTGCCTCCCGCTCGCCTCCGCGCTAGCGGCATGACAACCTCCGGTGTGCGCTGGCGGCGGAGCTTGGCAGCCAGCCGGCCGCCCCCGCTGTTCGCCTGATGATGGTGACCGTATGAGGCTGGGCCGGCGGTGTCGCCATGCTTCCGGCCCTGATGGGCCCGTCCGGTTGGGCAGGTACCGGCCGCGCGGGGCGGCGCCCCGGCCAGCCCGGCGGCCGTCCCGGCTGGTGCCGGGACGGACGCGTGCGGGCCTGCGGCGGTCAGTGCAGCACCGGCTTGCCGAGCGGGAGCGGCTTGCCGCCGGTGGCCACCGACAGTGCGCCGAAGAAGAGATACGCGCCGACCGCCGCGAACAGGAACACCGCGTAGCCGCCGGCCTTGGCCGAGGCTGTTGACGCGTTGGCCGTGCCCAGCAGCACGAGGAGCAGTGCCACGTCCACGAGCACGAACACCAGGGTGAAGGCCAGTGGCAGCCGCAGTGTCGCCAGCGTGAGCATCACGACGGTGATCAGCCAGGACGTCAGGAACAGCTCCTGGGTGGAGGTCACCGCGGCCGCGGTGACCCCGAACCAGTTGTGGGTCAGCCCGAGCACCAGCACCGCGTAGCTCAGCCAGAATCCGCCGAAGATGGCGAACACCGAGGCCACCGCGTTCTGGCCGAGCGAGGCGCTCCAGACCGCGGCGACGAACTGGCCGACGGCCGTGGCGGCCAGGATGATGGGCAGCGAGGCGCCCACCGCGGTGGCCGGGACGAAGCCGGTGAGCACCATGCCCAGCGCTATCGATCCCACGATGAAGCTGGGCAGCCCGATCACGGCCGGGTCGCCGGCCAGCGGCCCCTGGGGGGCTGCCTCGGCTTCCTGCGGGCGGGCCGGGGACTGTGCGGATTCAGCTGCGATGGCATCGGGCGCGGTCATGGCTGACCCCCTCGGGGTACGTGCTGCGCAA
Source organism: uncultured Actinomycetes bacterium (assembly GCA_963829725.1). Taxonomy (GTDB): domain Bacteria; phylum Actinomycetota; class Actinomycetes; order Streptosporangiales; family Streptosporangiaceae; genus RYN-230. The sequence continues at coordinate 154,078 of CAWHJW010000020.1, forward strand.
TGACGCGCTCGCTGCCGCAGCGGCTCGGGTGCCGTGCTGCCACGCGATCCTCGCCGTGGCCGGTGACGCGCCTGATGTACCAGACGGTAGGGCGTGGCCGGAGCGGCGTCACCATGCTTCTGGCCGCATCGCCCCGCCCAGATGGCCAGGTAGGTGCGCTGGCCCGTCCGATCGGGCAGCCGCGGTCCTGTCCGACCGGGCGCAATGCGGCCGCTGTCGGGCGGAATCGGCGCGCACGGGTTCCGCATCGGGGCGGCGCTGCTTAGCCTCGCCGCATCAGTGCTCCGCTCACCAGGCACGTCCGCTACCACGGCGGCCCGCCGCGTGCGGGAGCACGACCGCTGCGGAGAGGAGCCCGTGCGCCATGCAGGTTGACGAACTGCTCAAGCCCTTCCCCATCAAGGAGTTTCACCCGTTCCCCCGGGCACTGCTGGGCCCAGGGGCGCACGAGATGCTCGGGCCGGAGGCCAAGAAGCTGGGCTTCAGGAAGATCCTGGTGATGACCACCGGCCTGCGGGGCAGCGACACCGTCCACAAGATCGTTGAGTCACTCAAGTACCACGGCCTGGAGACTGTCCTGTTCGACAAGGTGGAGTCCAATCCCAAGGACTACAACGTGATGGACGCCGTGGCGCTGTACCAGGAGACGAAGTGCGACTCGTTCGTCTCGATCGGTGGCGGGTCCTCGCACGACGCGTGCAAGGGCGCCCGGATCTCGGTGGCGCACGACGGCCGCAGTGTCAACGAGTTCGAGGGCTTCAACAAGTCGGAGAATCCGAAGAACCCGCCGCATATCGCCGTGTCCACCACGGCGGGCACCGGCTCGGAGACCTCGTGGGCGTATGTCATCACCGACACCACCACGGACCCGGACAACCCGCACAAGTACGTCGCGTTCGACGACGCCTGCGTGGCCACCCTGGCCGTCGATGACCCGGTGCTGTACTACGACTGCCCGCTGGACTACACCGCCCAGTGCGGCTTCGACGTGCTCGCCCATGCCTCGGAGCCGTACGTGTCCCGGCTGAACTTCCCGCCATCCCTGGGTAACGCGCTGTACGCCATCAAGCTGACGTCCGAGAGCCTGCGGTCCGCGGTGTGGAACGGCACAGACCTGCCGGGCCGTGAGGGCATGATGTACGCCCAGTACATCGCCGCGCAGGCGTTCAACTCCGGCGGGCTGGGCATCATCCACTCCATCTCGCATGCGGTCAGTGCCTTCTACGACACCCACCACGGCCTGAACAACGCGATCGCGCTGCCGCGGGTGTGGGCCTTCAACATGCCCGTGGCCTACCAGCGGTTCGCCGACATCGCCGATGTCATGGGCGTGGACACGCACGGCATGACCGCCGTGCAGGCGGCGGAAGCAGCCCTGGCCGCGGCCATCCGCCTGCTGCGGGACGTGGGCATCCCGGAGAAGTTCACGGACGTGACCCAGGACAGCTACTCCAAGAACCGGCTCGGCCAGGGGCCGACGAAGTTCTACGAGAACGCCAAGACGATCACCGGTAATGCCGCCGATGTGGACCGGATCACCAACCACGTGCTGGGCGACGCCTGCACGCCGGGCAACGCCAAGGAGTGCACCTTCGAGACGGTCCGCCCGGTCGTCGAGCACTGCATGAACGGTGACCTGGACGACCTGCTCAGCTGACCGCCGGGTGCGGGCAGCACCCGTGGCCCGGACGAACCGGAGGACGCGTGCCGCAGTCGAACCGATGACTTCCCTTTCCTGTCGATCGACGACGTCGTCAGCCGGTTCGCCGCGGCCGGGTACATCACCGACCGGCGCCTGGCCACCACGATTTTCCTGGTGTCGCAGCTGAACAAGCCGGTCCTGCTGGAAGGCCCGGCCGGTGTCGGCAAGACCGAGCTGGCCAAGACACTCGCCACCGTCACGGGCCGCAGGCTGCTCCGGCTGCAGTGCTATGAGGGGCAGGACGAGACCCGGGCACTGTATGAGTGGGATTACGGCAAGCAGCTGCTGTACACCCAGATGCTGCGCGAGAAGATCAACGACATCATCGCCGACGCCCCCGACATCCCCGCCGCCGTCGCCCGGATCGAGGCCCATGACGGCGTGTTCTTCTCCGACCACTTCCTGGTCGCCCGTCCCCTGCTGGACGCCATCCGCGGCGATGAGCCCGCCGTGCTGCTGATCGACGAGGTGGACCGGGCTGACGAGGCGCTGGAGGCGGTGTTCCTGGAATGCCTGGGTGAGTTCCAGGTGTCCATCCCGGAGATTGGTACCTATACCGCGAAGACGCCGCCCTACGTGGTTCTCACCTCGAACAACACACGTGACCTGTCGGCCGCCCTGAAACGCCGCTGCCTGCACCTGTTCCTCGATTACCCGGACGCGGACCGGGAGCTCGCGATTGTCCGGTCCAAGCAGACCGGGCTGCCCGATGCGGCCGCCCGGCAGCTGGTGCAGGTGGTGCGCGGACTGCGGGAACTGCCCCTGCGCAAGAGCCCGAGCATCTCCGAGACGATCGACTGGGCGCGCACCCTGACCGTGCTCGGCGTCGACGAGCTCGACGCGCGCGTGCTCGCCGACACCGCCAACATCGTGCTGAAGTACGAACGGGACATGCAGCGCGCGGTAGAGGCCATGCCGCGCCTGGTTAACCCGAACCGCGAGCTGCCCGCCGCGCCACATGACCACGGGCACGGGCCGGACCATGAGCACGGGCCAGACCATGAGCACGGGCCCGCCCGGCACGGGCCCGCCCGGCACGGGCCCGCCCGGCACGGGGCCGGCCAGGATGGGGAGCAGGCTGGCCCGGAGGCCCGGGCGGCCAAGGACCAGCCGGGGCGCCACGACGAGGGCTACTACGGTGCCCCCGGTCCTGGCCCAGGCCGAAGCGCCGCGGCCGGCCAGGGCCAGGGCAGCCGGTCATTCGGGGCGTTCACCCGCCGCCGGCGCGCCTGAGCGGGGTGGCACGTGGTCGGCAGCCTGCACCGGTTCGTCCGCCTGCTGCGGCTGTTCGGCGTGCGCGTCTCCGTGGCCGAGGCGGCCGATGCCATGCTGGCCGCCGCCCAGCCCGGGGTCCTGGCCAGCCGGGAAACGCTGCGCGCGGCGCTGCAGGTGTCGCTGGTCAAGGACCGGCGCGACGACGAGCTGTTCGACGAGCTGTTCACCGCGTTCTTCACCCTGCGCCGGGTGCCCGGCCCGGCCGGCGGCCACAGCCACGGCCATGAGCATGACGACCTGGCCGACACCGGCGAGCTGGAGTCGTTCACGGTCTCCGACGAGCCCTCCGAGCTGCCGCAGCAGGGGCATAGCCATGGCAAGCCGGCCGACATCAGGGATTTCTTCCGCCAGGAGGATCTCGCGGCGCGGTACAACCTGCACCAGGAGGCCAACAAGATCGATCTGGCGGCGGTCACGGACGAGATCGTCCTGTCCAAGGAGGGTGCCGACGGCGCCCGCGACGCCGGGGCCAGCGTGCAGCTGGAAACTGACCGGCTGCATAACCCCGGCCTGCCTGGCCAGCTCGCCCCGGCCACCGGGCACCGCGTCGACACCGAGCTGACCGTGGCGCAGCAGGAGGTGCTGCTCGGCTGGCTGGAGGCGGCTGATGAGGACGGCGACGAGCAGGCGCTGGCCCGGCTGCGCCGGCAACTGGCCGGCGTCATCAACGATCTGCCCGAGCTGTTGCGCCGTTACCTGGACAAGCTGGCCGGGACGGACGTGGAGGGGCGGGTCGCCGGGCGCGCGCGGACCGAGTCCGTCGATGAGCGGGAGCGGGCGGAGCTGGAGGAGGCGTTGCGCCGGCTGGCCCGCCAGCTGCACGGCGCCCGGACCAGCCGGCAGCGCAGCACGCCGCGCGGGCGGGTCAACCCTGGCCGCACCATGCGCAAGAACATGCGCTATGAGGGCGTCCCGTTCCAGCCGGTCACCACTAGCCGTGTCGCGGACAAGCCCCGGCTGGTGCTGCTGGCCGACGTGTCACTGTCGGTGCGCGCGACCGCGCGGTTCACCCTGCACCTGGTCTATGGCATGCAGTCGCTGTTCACTCAGGCTCGCTCCTTTGCCTTCGTTGACTCACCGGTAGAGATCACTGAGCTGTTCGCCGAGCACCCGCTGGAGCGGGCGCTCGGGCTGGTCTTCGACGGACTGCCCGCTGGCGGGCTGCTCGACGTGGATGCCAGCTCCGATTACGGCACGATGTTCACCCGGCTGCTGTCGCAGAACTCCGCCGCGCTGGACCGCCGCAGCACGCTGATCGTGCTCGGGGATGGGCGCGGCAACGGCAACGACGCCCAGGTGGACACGTTCCAGGAGATCACCCGCCGGGTCCGCGAGACGATCTGGCTGACTCCGGAGCCCAGGTACTCCTGGCGGCTCGGGTCCTGCGACCTGCCGCTGTACGCGGAATTCTGCGACCGGGTCCAGGTGGTTGCCGATCTGACCGGGCTGCAGCGCGTAGCGCAGCAGATGTCGGCGGAGGCGACCGGGCGGTGAGCGAACCGGCGCGGCTCCGGTCGCTCCCGCAGGCCATCGATGCGCTCGCGCCATGCCTGCACGGGCGCTACGACGACTATCTCGTCAGCGTCCTGCTGACCGAGGAGCCGCATGGCCGGGCCGGCAGCACCGCTGCTCTTGTCCGCACCGACCACTTCTGCGTGATGCAACGCGGCCGCCGGATCGAGGTGAGCCACTGGCTGCGCCCCGACCAGATCGACAACAACGTGGCCGGGCTGCTGGCCGACGAGCTGTTCGCGCCGGGCTGGCTATCCGGAGCGGAGATCTTCGAGCGGGTATTCACCGGTGTCGTGCGGTCCAGCATCCACGAGCCGCTGCTGGCCTGGTGCACGTTCTACGGCAATACCCTGGCCCGGATCCGCCAGTGCTGGCGGGCGGCGGCCCGGCCAGACGGCCACGGTCCGACGACGATCAGCGGCCACGCGCCCGTGTACGCGCACGCGCTCCAGCTCATCCCGGCCGGCCCGGTGCTTGACGTCGGCTCCTGCTTCGGCTTCCTGCCCTTGCTGCTGGCCGAGCGGCCGGGTAACACGGTGACCGCCTCCGACCTGTCCGGCGGCACCATGGGCCTGCTGAAGGCGGTGGCCGCCGCGCGCGGGCTGCAAGTGAGCACCCTGGTGTGCGATGCGGCGCGGATCCCGGTTCCCGATGACTGGGCCGAAACGGTGAGCGTGATCCACCTGCTGGAGCACGTGACCCCTGAGCATGGCCGCGCGGTGCTCGGCGAGGCGCTGCGGGTTGCCCGGGGCCAGGTGGTGGTGGCCGTGCCGTTCGAGGAGGAACCCAGCGCCGTGTACGGCCATGTCCGCACCTTTGATCTCGCGGCGCTCAGCCAGCTGGGTGAGAGCACGGGCCACCGCTGCTCGGTGCACGAGGAGGATCACGGAGGCTGGCTGGTACTTGCCGCTGCCTAGCCGCCTGGCTCAGCAGAGGTCAGGTCCAGCCCGTTCCTGGTGGCCTTGTACACCGCCTCGGCGCGGCTGGTCGCCTCGAGCTTGCGCATGACGTTGCGGACGTGGAACTTGACTGTGGTCTCCGACAGGTGCAGCTGCGCGCCGATGCCCCGGTTGCTGAGGCCGTTGGCGACCAGCCGGAGCACGTTCAGCTCGCGGCCGGTCAGCGGGGAGCGGGCCGGCGGGGCATGGATCGACCGCGCCATGGCCGCGGCCGAGCGGGAGTCGAACGCGCTCCCCTTCTGCGCGACCAGGCGGATGGACCGCACGAGCTCCAGGGTGTCCACGTCCTTGACCACGTAACCGCACGCCCCGTGCTGAATGGCGCTGACCACCAGGGCGTCGTCCACGAAGGTGGAGAGGACCAGCACGCTGAGCCCGGGGTACAGCGTGGTCATCCGGGAGCACAGGCTCAGCCCGTCGTTGTCCGCTGCCGGGGACAGCTTCATGTCCAGCAGCACGATCGACGGGCGGGTCCGCTCAACGACGGCGAGCGCCTCGCCGGCCGAACTGGCTTCCCCCACGACCTGCAGGTCGTGCTCGCGTTCCAGCAGCGACCGCAGGCCCTGCCGGAGTATCGCGTGATCGTCGATGAGCACGATGCTGACCGGGGCCTCGTCACCAGTGCCAGCGGGCGCCGGGTGTGCCTCAGGCACCGGCACCACCGTCCGGAGGCGGCTGGCCACCGGTCTCAGCGCGCCGCAGCACGGTCAGCGGGATGTCCAGCCGCAGGCAGATGCCGCCGGTCCGGGAGCGGCGGATCGACAGCGTGCCGCCCAGCTCCTCCGCCATCGCCATCATGTTCGCCAGCCCGCGGTGCCGTCCAGACAGGTCCGCCATGCACGTCAGGCGCAGCGCGCGGCGCAACTGCGCCGGGTCGCCGGTCCCATCGTCGGAGACGCTGAGGGTGACCCCCTCGGCCCGGTAACGCAGCCGCACCTGCGCGCGCGTGGCCTTGCCGTGCGCGGCGGCATTGAAGAGGGCCTCCCCCGTCCACCGCAGCATGGATTGCTCGACCTGGGGCGGCAACGCGATGGGGTGCCCGTCAAGGGTCACGTTGACATTCAGGTTGACGGGCCGGTGCACGGTGGACAGCCGGTGGAGCAATACCGGGAGCGGAGCAGCGGCCTCGTCGGCGGGGCGGTGCAGCGCGTAGATCGCGGTGCGCAGCTGCTCGGCCGCATGACGGGTGAGGTCCTTGGCCGGCGCCAGGCGCTCCGCGATCTTCGCCGCCGGGCCATCCATGCCCTCCAGCTCGGCCCGGCACACCTCGATGATCATGCCAACGGACAGCACGGACTGGGTCACGCTGTCGTGCAGTTCACGGGCGATGCGGTGCCGCTCGTCGTCCAGCGCCTGGCGCTGCATCACCGCGACGAGCTGGCGCTGGGTCTCGGCGAGCTCGGCGCTGCGCGCCGCCAGGTCCCTGGCATGCCGCGTGGTCGCGTCGTAGAGCTGGTCGCTCTGGCCGCGCAGCTGGGTCGTCGCGTGGAACAGGAATGAGTTGTGCAGCGCCACGGCGGCCTGGTTGGCCAGCACCCGCAAGATGGCGCGATCGGTGGCGGCCACCTCCAGCCCGGCGCTCGGCCGTGCTGCGATGCCGCCGACCGGCTCGTCATCCAGGGTCATCGATACCCGCACCCAATTCTGGCCGCTGGCGTGGGACTCCACCTCCCAGGGACGGCCGCGCAGCACGGCCAGGTGCTCATGCACCTCGGCGGGCAGCCCGCTCTCGTCATCGATGAGCTCACCGTTCGCCACCGCGAGGAACCGCGGGCGCGCGGCAGGCAGTACCCCGTCGGCCACGACGAACAGGAGCCAGTCGGCCCGCAGGTGCGCCGTCGCCGTCCGCACCACCCACTCGACCAGCGTGCGCGGCCCGGCGGCGGTGCGCACCAGCGCCCGCGAGATGCCATCCAGGGCCTGCACCGCGAGCTCGAGCCGCTCCGCGGAGCGGACGTACTCGGGGTAGTAGGAGCGCTTGCCGGACCGGAGGCCGGTCAGGGCCTCCAGGCTGCCGCCTGGACGGTCCTCGGGTCCTGGCCCGTGCGCCCGCGAGCTGGTCACAGTGCAGCCCGGAACATTGCCTCGATGTCGGCGGTGTCCGCGTCGCGGGGGTTGGTGGCCAGGCAGGCGTCTTCCAGGGTGGTCCGGGCCAGCTGGGGCAGCATGTCCTCGGTGACACCGAGCGCGGCCAGCCCTTTCGGCACGCCCACCTCGTTGGCCAGTTCGCGTACCCGCTCGGCCAGCAGCGGCGCCGCGTCCCCGGCGGTCAGGCCCTCGGCGGGAACGCCGCCGGCCACGGCCAGCGGGACGAACCGCTCCGGGCAGGCCTGGGCGTTGAACCTGATGACATGGGGCAGCAGCACGCCATTCACCAGGCCATGCGGAAGGTCCAGCAGCCCGCCGACCTGATGGCTCATCGCGTGCGTCGCACCCAGGATGGCGTTGGTGAACGCCATGCCCGCCTCCAGTGAGCCCTGGGCCATGGCCAGGCGCGGGACGGTGTCGTGCGGCCGCAGCTGGGTGGGCAGCAGGTGCCGGGTGATCCGGCCGACGGCATTCAGGGCGTGGGTGTCCGTCAGCAGGTTGTGCGCACGGGACACGAACGCCTCGATTGCATGCGTCAGCGCGTCCAGCCCGGTGGCGGCGTTCAGCCAGTCCGGCATCGTGGTCAGCAGCCGCGGGTCGATCACGGAGATCTCCGGCACGAGGGTGCGGCTGATGATGGTGATCTTGATATGGGCGGCCGTGTCGGTAATGACAGCGAACTGCGACACATCGGCACCCGTGCCCGAGGTGGACGGCACCATCACGGTAGGCGGGATCGGGCGGACGACCTTGTCCACCCCCTGGTAGCCGAGGATCCGGCCGCCGTTGCCGGACAGGATCGCCACGCCCTTGGCCGCGTCGATGCATGAGCCGCCGCCCAGCCCGATGATCACGTCGCCGCCGCTCTCGGCGTACCGCTCGAAGGCGGCTTCGATCTCGTGATCCTTGGGATTAGGCGTGAGCCCGTACCACACGGTCGGCACCACCCCGGTGTGCCGCAGGTACACCAGGGCCTCATCCACCCAGCCGGCCTCGATCAGCCCCGGGTCGGTGACCAGGAACGGGCGCCGCGCCCCGCCGGCCCGCGCAGTGACCGAGTTCGGCCAGCGCGCCAGGGCCGAAGACGATCTCCGGCGCATGGAACTTAGCCAGTGCAGGTGAGGGGCGGGGACTGTAAGCCCCATGCCGTAGCGGGCCTAGCAGCCGGCCGGGGTTCTGTTCACGCCAGGGCCGGCACCCGGCAAGCCACTCTCGATCATCACGATTTCCAGAAGATCAGATATAAGGACCCCGCCCTGGTGCGCCGATAATGCCCACATTACGCCGATATCGAGGATTTGTTACGTCAACATTTCTGGCCGGGCGGGCGACCGGGCATCTTCTGGCCGGCCGGCGGCGGGCGATCGGGCAGTCCCGGCACCCGTCCTCCTGGCGTCCTGGTCCGCCCAGTTGGATAGCTGCCAGGACGCCTGGCCCGCTGGACAATCAGCACTATCAGACGTGCCTCAGCTGGCAGGCCGGGGCACGGGACAGTGAGTGCAGGCTGGCCGCGACCCTGTGGCTGTCGGTGCCGTACAGCAAGGGGAGATGAGCGTTCATGACAGTGACCCTGGACCACAGCGTCGAGGCGTTCCTCGGCGTTCCGCGGCAGCTGTTCATCGACGGGCGGTGGTCGGACTCGGCATCGGGCAGAACGTTCGAGACCCCCAACCCGGCGACCGGGGAGACCCTGGCCCATGTGGCCGAGGGGGAAGCCGAGGACATCGACCGGGCCGTGAAGGCAGCGCGCCGGGCCTTCGAGACGGGGCCGTGGAGCAGGATGACACCCTCGGAGCGGGGCCGGATCATCTGGCGGATCGGCGACCTCATCCTGGAGCACCTGGACGAGCTCGCCCAGCTGGAATCCCTGGACAACGGCAAGCCGTTCGCCGTCGCCCAGGCCGCCGACGTGCCACTGGCCGCCGACCTGTTCCACTACATGGCCGGCTGGGCCACCAAGATCGAGGGCAACACCATCAACATCTCGGTGCCCTACATGCCCGGCGCCAACTTCCACTCCTACACCCTCCGCGAGCCGGTCGGCGTGGTCGGCCAGATCATCCCCTGGAACTTCCCGCTGCTCATGGCCGCCTGGAAACTCGGCCCCGCGCTGGCCGCCGGCAACACCGTGATCCTCAAGCCGGCCGAGCAGACCCCGCTCACCGCGCTGCGGCTGGCCGGGCTGATGGCCGAGGCAGGCCTGCCGGACGGCGTGATCAATGTGGTGCCCGGCTTCGGCGAGACCGCCGGGGCGGCGCTGGCCTCGCACCACGACGTTGACAAGATCGCGTTCACCGGGTCCACCGAGGTAGGCAGGCTGATCGCCAACGCTGCGACCGGGAACCTCAAAAAGGTGAGCCTGGAGCTGGGCGGCAAGAGCCCCAACGTCGTCTTCGACGATGCCGACGACAGCGCGATCGAGGGCGCGGCTAACGCGATCTTCTTCAACCACGGGCAGTGCTGCGTGGCCGGCTCCCGCCTCTACGTGCAGCAGGGCCGCTTCGATGAGGTGATCGACGGCGTGGCACAGATCGCGAAGTCCATCAAGCTCGGCCCGGGGATGGAGCAGGGCACGCAGATGGGCCCCCTGGTCTCGGACGAGCAGTTGCGCCGCGTGACCGGCTACGTCGAGTCCGGCATGGCGGAAGGGGCCACCGCGCTGTCCGGCGGCGGGCGGCACGGCACTCGCGGCTATTTCGTCGAGCCCACCGTGCTGACCAACACCCGCCCGGACATGAAGGTCGTCCGCGAGGAGATCTTCGGGCCGGTCGTGGTCGCTGCCCCGTTCAGCGATCTGGACGAGGTCGCCGCCGCCGCTAATGACACGCCTTACGGCCTTGGCGCCGGCATCTGGACCAAGGACATCTCCAAGGCCCATGCCCTGGCCAAGAAGATCAAGGCCGGCAGCGTCTGGATCAACTGCTACAACGTGTTCGACGCCGCGCTGCCGTTCGGCGGGTACAAGCAGTCCGGCTGGGGCCGCGAGATGGGCCACGAAGTCCTCGAGGCCTACACCGAGGTCAAGGCCGTCACTACCCTCCTGTAACTCAACCTCTCTGTCACTCGGTCCCGGCGGACTCATGCTGGGGTCCCGGCCAGCCAGGCCTGGGCCCCAGCCTGGCGCTTTTCTGCAGCGATCATTTGAATAACCCTCGCCAGCCTTTCCGCTTCACGGGGAAATGATCACGGGACGACGGTGACGGGTTTCTCCCCGGTGCGCGGGAGAATGCCGCTCCAGCCCGGCTCCCGGCCGATCCCGCTACCCTTCATCCCGCCCCAACGGCGATCAGGCGACGGAGCTGGCGCGGTTGCTGGCCCTCGGCGCGTACCCTGTCAGTGCCGGGGAAAACGGCGGTGAAGGATGGCACGTGCTCGCCGATCCGGAGGGCAGCGAGTTCGGCCTGCTACGTAGTCGGCTCCGGGGGCAGGACGTGACCATGGCTAACATCGATCCGCTCCTGGAGCGCACCAGGCCCGCCCCGGAGCGCTCCTGATGTGCGGCCCGTCCGCAGATCCGCGGCAGGCCGCCCGGGCCGTCCCGCGTCCCGCCACCGGATCCGCAGTCAACCCGGTAACGCTGGAGCCGGTGGACGAGATCGTGATCACGACCCTGGTCAACAACGTGTACGACGCCCTGCTGACCGGCGACGGACGCACGACACGCGCGCCCTTCAGCGCCAGGCCGGGCCCGCGCCCCGCAGTTCGAGGCGGGGTCAACGACGGTCGGGCTGATGGCTGAGCACGGGTTCTCCGCGCTGGTCCGCGTGCGCCGTGGCACCACCACGACCACGGTGCTTTTCGATACCGGGCTGTCCCCCGACGCGATGGTCACCAACGCCGCGCGGCTCGGCGCCGACCTGTCCCAGGTCCAGGCGGTGGTCCTCAGCCATGGCCACTTCGACCACGCCGGGGGCCTCGCCGGGCTGGCCGGACGGCAGGGGACCCGGTCGCTGCCGATGGTCCTCCACCCGAAGGCGTGGGCGCGGCGCCGCCTGGCGGTTCCCGGCCACGAGCCTGAGGAACTGCCCACCCTGAGCAAGCGCGCCCTGGAAAGCGAGGGCTTCATGGTGATCGAGCGCCGGGAACCCTCACTGCTCGCAGACGGCTGCGTCCTGATCACCGGGGAGGTCAACCGGACCACCGAGTTCGAGCGCGGCATGCCCGCTTCCCATCAGGCGTGGACCGGCTCGACCTGGCAGCACGACCCGCTGATCATCGACGATCAGGCTCTCGTCGTGCACGTACGGGGACGCGGCCTGGTGGTGCTGACCGGCTGCGGGCACGCCGGCGCAGTCAATATCGTGCGGCACGCGCAGCGGCTCACTGCCGTGCCGGCCCTGCACGGCCTGGTCGGCGGCCTGCACCTCAACGGCCCCGCGTTCGAGCCCATCATCCCCCGCACCGTCAACGTGCTCACCCACATGACCCCTGAGCTCGTGGTTCCCGGGCACTGCACGGGCTGGCGGGCCCAGCATGCCCTGGCCGCAGCCATGCCCGATGCCTGGGTGGCGGGCAGCAGCGGCTCCTCCTACCGGCTCACCGCGGCCTGACCGTCCCCGCTTGTAGTACCGCATCGACGAGATCGCCGTAGGGTCGGTGTCGTCGCCACTGACCACCGCTCCGGCATCGGAGGATCCGTCGCGTTGAGCAGCAACGGCGCAGTGACCGCCGGCCGGCGCCGCGCTCAGGCCCGCTCCGGGGTGCGCACGATCGGGCACGCGTGGATTCCGATGCCTGACGGGACCAGGCTGGCCGCCCGGATCTGGGTGCCGGAGGACGCCGAGGCGGCACCGGTGCCCGCGATTCTCGACTTCCTGCCCTACCGGCAGGGCGACCTGATGGCGGCGCGGGACGCGGCGATCTATCCCTACCTCGCCGCCCGCGGCTACGCCTGCGCCCGGGTGGATCTTCGCGGCACCGGCAACTCCGAGGGCATCATTCACGACGAGTACACCGCCCAGGAACTGCAAGACGGCTGCGATGTGATCGCCTGGCTGGCCGCCCAGCCGTGGTGCGACGGGAACGTCGGCATGACGGGCATCTCCTGGGGCGGCTTCAACAGCCTTCAGGTGGCGGCTATGCGCCCGGACGCCCTGCGGGCGGTCCTCACCGTCTGCGCGAGCGACGACCGCTACGCCGATGACGTCCACTACCGGGGGGGATGCGTCCTCGCCGTCGACATGCTGCAGTGGGCGGTCTCCATGCTCGTCTGGAACGCCCTGCCGCCTGACCCGGCGGTCGTGGGCGCCACCTGGCGCGAGCGGTGGCTCGAGCGGCTGACGCTGACGCCCGCGTTCATCGAGCCGTGGATGTCGCATCAGCTCCGGGACGCGTACTGGCGCCACGGGTCGGTCTGCGAGAACTACTCCGCCATCGAGGTGCCGGTCTATGCGGTCGGCGGATGGTCCGACGGCTACACCGATGCCATCCCGCGCCTGCTGGCTGGCCTGGCGGGGCCGCGCAAGGGCCTCATCGGGCCGTGGTCGCATGCCTTCCCGAACGACTCGGTGCCCGGGCCCGAGATCGGTTTTCTCGAGGAGTCGCTCCGGTGGTGGGACCACTGGCTCAAGGGGATCGACACCGGGATCATGGACGAGCCGATGCTGCGGGCCTGGATGCAGGAATACACGCCGCCCGCGCCGCACCATCAGGACTGGCCGGGCCGGTGGGTGGCCGAGCCGTGCTGGCCACCGGACGGCGGGGGCTCCAGCCGGGCGCGCCGTCTCTACCTCGTCGCCAGCGGGAACGGCCTGCTGTCGGACCGCCCCGGTGACGAGGGGGTACGGAGCCACCGGGGCGAGGAAACGGGCGGGCTCGACGCTGGGGCTCTCACCGCCGACGGGGGTTCCGGAGACTGGCCAGGGGACCAGAGGGGCGAAGATGGGCGCTCGCTCAGCTTCACCTCCGAACCGCTCCAGGAGGCCGTCGAGATCCTGGGCAACCCAAGGGTGAGCCTGACGGCAGTGAGCGACCACCCGGGAGCGAGCGTGGTGGTCCGCCTGTGCGATGTCGCACCCACGGGGGAATCGCTGCTGGTCACCCGCGACCTGTTCAATCTCACGCACCGCGAGGGCCACGACCGCATCGCGCCCCTCGTGCCCGGCCAGGCCGTACGGGTTGAGCTGCCCTTGAAGGTCATCGCCCACCATTTCGGAGCCGGTCACCGGATCCGACTATCGGTCTCGACCACGTACTGGCCCTGGATGTGGCCCCAGCCAGACCCAGTAACGCTGGACCTCTGCTGCGGCGAGAATTCCTTTCTCGAACTCCCGGTGCGGCGTCCGCGAGCGGAGGACGGCACCCTCGCGCCCTTTGGGCCGCCGGAGCGCCCGGCGGGCATCGCAACTGAAGTGCTTTCCCGGCGGCCAACCCAGCGGATCATCAGGCACGACCTGGTCGATGGATCTGCGGAGGTGATCTTCGACTGGGACGTCGGCGGGAACTTCCGCCTGGTCAACGCGGGGATCGAAGCCGACGGGGCCAACCTGACCAGGTACCGGATCGTGGGAGGTCAGCCGCTCTCAGCCGAAGTCAGCACCCAGCAGTTCGCCTCGCTTCGCTCCGAGCACTGCAACGTCGCCGTGGAGGCAACCGGGCGCATGTCAGCGGATGCTTCGACGTTCCTGGTGACGCTCGGCCTGGATGCTCGCGAGGACGGCCACCGCGCGCACTCTCGCCAGTGGCACCTCGAGTTCCCGAGGAACGGCACCTGAGATGGGTGCGATGCCCGTCATCTCGTGGGACTGGTACCGCGACCCGCGCGTCCTGGAGGCCGAGGAACGGCGGCTCTTCCGGTTGAGCTGGCAGTATGTCGGGCCACTCGAGCACCTCTCACGACCGGGCGATCATGTCGTCGGCCAGGTGTCGCGCGTTCCTGTCGTGCTGGTGCGGGGTGGCGACGGCGAGTTGCGCGGCTTCCTCAACGTCTGCCGTCACCGGGGCAGTGTTGTTGTCCCGGCCGACGGGAACACGCCCAGGCTGCGGTGCCCCTACCATGCCTGGACCTACGACCTGGACGGGACGCTGCGCTCGGCGCCACAGTGCGGTCCGCAGCTCCAGGCCGAGCTTCCGGCGCTCGGCCTGGTGCCCGTCCGGGTCGCGACGTTCGGGCCGTTTGCCTTCGCCAACCTGTCCGCCGATGGCCCGTCACTCGATGAGGTCGTCGGCGACCTAAACGAAGTCATCGCCGGGGTCGGCATCGACCTCGCCCGGCTGCGCCCGCGGCAGCGATTCCACTACGGAATGGCGTCGAACTGGAAGATTCATCTCGAGAACTACCTCGAGTGCTACCACTGCCCGGTCGCCCACCCCGGCTTGTCCTCAGTGCTGGACGTGAGCCCGGGCGGCTACGAGCTGACGGCCAATGCCCATCGCCTGAGCCATCGGGCACCGGCGCGCCAGGCCCGCACCACGACCGCCTACCCCGTCACCGGGAGCGTCACGGCAGGCAGCTATCACCTGCTGCTGCCCAATGTGAAGATCAACATCAACCCTGGCCGCCAGAACCTGTCCATCGGGCCGGTCTATCCCGAGGGGGTGGATAAGACGGCCGGGTTCCTTGACTACTATTTCGGCGCGGACGCCGACGAGGCCTGGATCGGCTCGATGATGGCCTTCGACGGAGACGTCGGCAGCGAGGACGCGGCGCTGGTAGCGGCCGCGCAGCGCGGCGTGGCCGGCAGCTGGATCGACCGGGGGCGGATTCTGCCCCAGGAGCGGCTCCTCGCCGACTTTCAGCGCTACGTGCATTCGGCCTGCGTCGATGACGTCCCTCCAGGGCTCCGCTAGGTTCACCGGGCCGCGTCCTCAGTCCGCCGCGCCGAGGATGAACGCGAGAATCTCGGCCTCGTAGCGCAGCCCTTCGTATCGTCCTGCCGGGCCCGTGTGCGCTCCGGCGCCCAGCTCGGCGCGGAACAGCACCCGTCCGCGGGGGGTGCCGGTGGCCCTGAGCCTGGCCACCCATTTCGCCGGCTCATGGATCAGCACCCTCGGATCATGCAGGCTTCCGGTGACCAGCAGATCAGGCCGGGGGCCGGCGGGGATGTTGTCGTACGGGCTGTAGGAGGCGAGGTAGGCGCGGGCCTCGGGGTCCCGGGGGTCGCCCCACTCGTCCCACTCGTTGATGGTGAGCGGGATGGCCGGATCCAGCATGGTGGTCACGCAGTCCACGAACGGTACCTCCGCGACGACCGCCCGCCACCGCCGCGGCGCCATCGAGAAGACCGCACCCTGGAGCAGCCCGCCCGCTGACAGCCCGCGGGAGACGATCCGGTCAGCCGCGGCCCAGCCCTGGCCCGCCAGCATGTCCGCGGCGGCGATGAAGTCGGTAAAGGTATTGCGCTTGCGGCGGAGATGCCCGTCCAGCCACCAGCCCCGGCCGCCCTCACCGCCGCCGCGCACGTGTGCCACCGCGTAGACGAAGCCACGATCCAGCAGGCTCGGCGTCCCGCCGCTGAACGCGGGCCATTCGCACGATTCGTAGGCGCCGTACCCGTACAGCAGGCAGGGCGCGGTGCCATCGGGCCGGAGCCCCCTCCGGTAGGCGATGGTCACGGGGATGAGGGCCCCGTCAGCGGCAGGCGCGGCCACGCGCTCGGTGACGTACCGCGCCGGATCGTAACCGGGCACGGCCTGCCGCTTGCGCAGCCGCCACCGGCCGGTGGCCAGCTCCACGTCGTGCCATGATGGCGGGTCGATGAGCGACTCGGTCCGGACGGTCACCGCGGGCGCCTGGTAGTCCTCGTTCACCGCCAGGGCCAGCGAGACCTGCGGGCCGCCGGCCTCGATCAGCCGCTGGTCCCCTGACTGGCGGTCCACGATGCGCAGCTGGGTCGCCGCCCCGCGCCGCTGCTCCACCACCAGGTACCGCCCGAACACATCGCAGCCGACCAGGCGGGTGTCGGGCGACCCCGCGATGACCTCAGTCCAGGAAGCACGGCCTGGCGCGCTGACCGGGGCCCGGACCAGCCGGAACTCCTCCGCCCCGGCGTTCGTGACCAGGAAGAACTCGCCCCCGCCCGGGCCGTCGCCGTGATCGGCCCGGTATTCGGTGCCGGTCTTCCTTTCCTGCAGCACGGCCGGCGCGCGGCCGGTGTCATGGGCCGGCAGGGCGAGCGTCTCGGTGGTGTCCCGGGAGGCGGTTTCGATGAGCACGTATGCCCCGCTGCGGGTCGCCCGCACGGTGAGGTCGAACCGCTCGTCCTCCTCGCGGAACACCGGGACGTCACGGTCCGGCTCCGTGCCCAGCCGGTGACGCCAGACCTCGTGCGGGCGGTACTGGGCGTCGGTGACGACGTAAAGCAGTGAACGGGAGTCGGCCGACCAGGCCAGGCCGTAATAGGTCCCGTCGATCCGCTCGGCCAGGTCCGCGCCGCTGGCCAGGTCGCGGATGCGCAGCTGGTAGAGCTCGCCGCCGTCGAAATCCACCGAGTAGGCGAGCAGCCGCCCGTCCGGGCTGACCTCACGGACCCCGAGGGCGACGTAGCCGCCGACGCAGCCCGGATCCTCGAGCAGGAGGTTCTCGTCCAGGAGTACCTCGGCGGGTGACCCGTCGTCACCGGCCCGGCAGAACTGCTCGAACTCCCTCTCCGGGACGGTCCTGGTGAAGTAGGAGCGGCCGTCGCGGCGCCAGCTGACTGAGTCGTCCGCCGGGATCACCCGCGCGGCCAGCTCGCCCGCCAGCTCGTCCCGCAGCCTGCGCACGGATTCGAGCCAGCGGTCGTAGTAGGCGCGCTCGGCCGCCAGGTAGCCGCGCATGGCGGGCAGGCCGCGGTCGCGCATCCAGGCGTACGGATCGGCCCCGCCTGCGGGCCGGCCGGCGGCCCCGCCCGCGGACAGGAACCTGGGCGCTACCGGGGCGGCTGGCGGCTCGGGCCGGTGCGGGAACTGGTCACTCATGATGGCTCCGGCGGGTGACAAGCTCGCGCAGAGCGCCGGCGGGCAGCCGGTAGGAGGTGTTGCCGTTGCGGCCGCTGACCGTCTCCGCTTGCAGCATGCTGTTGAGCACCGCCTCCTCGGTCGCCTCCACGGCGGCCGCGAAATAGCTGTCCAGGCCGGTGCCGGTGACCGGCGTTCCCGGTGGCGCGCTGCCGCGCGGCGCGCGCAGCCCGGTGGCCAGCGCCATGAAGATCTCGCCGCTTCCGTGGTGAGCCGTGCTGCCGGTCCGGGCCAGGCCAAGCCCGGCCCGGCGAGCCAGCCGTCGGCACCCGGCGGCGTCCAGCAGCCCGTCGGTGATCACGACGACAATGCACGACCCGGACGGCGCGGGACGCCGTGCCTGCTGGGCCGGGGCGGGCAGCAGCTGGCCGGCGGGCAGGCCAGCCACGGTGAGCCGGTCGCGGTCCCCGAAGTTGGTCAGGGTGAGCACCCCCACGGTGTGCCCGTCAGGGACCACCCGCGACGAGGTGCCGATGCCGCCCTTGTAGCCCAGGCAGGACATCCCGGTTCCGGCGCCGACCGCGCCTTCCGCGAAGGCAGTCCCGCCCGCGGACTGCCGGGCGGCCAGCACCGCGGTGTGCACGTCGGCTGGCTCCACCTGCATCCGGCGCGTTTCGTTAAGAAAACTGTCGTCGCATTCGGCCACGATGGGGATGATCACATCGTCGGTGCCGATGCCGGGCTGTTGCGAGATGAGCAGTTCGCACGCGGCGTCGTAGACCCGCCCGAGCTGCATGGTCGAGGTGAGGAAAACCGGCGTTTCGGCCAGCCCCCATTCCTGCATGGCGAGCAGCCCGGTGCATTCCCCGGCCCCGTTGAGGACCGCGGCGCCCGCCGGGACCGGCGCGGCGAACAGGTCACCCCCGGGGTCCAGCACGGTGACCCCGGTCCGGGCGATGCCGCGCCCGGCCGGCGGCGGCACCTCGTCCCGCCAGACGGTCGCGTGCCCAAGGCCGGCCCCCGGGACGTCGAGAACCGAGCCGGTCGGGCCCGCTGGCAGCAGGCCGATGGTGATGCCAAGATCGGGGGCACGCGGCATCCCGCGATGGTAACCGCGGCCAGGGGGGTGAGCCAGTGCGCCTGCCGGTCCCGGTGGTCTGGAGCCAGGACTGCCTCCGGCACGAGCCCGCCGGAGAAGTCTGGCTGGGTGTCCGCGACCCGGGCACGGAGATTCCCGCCCGGGCACTGGTGCTGCGGGACGCGCTGACCGCCGCGGGTGCTCCCCTGGTGGCCGCGCGGCAGCACGGGGACGGGATACTGCGCGCCGTGCACGACCCGCTGCTGCTTGATCACCTGGCCAGGATCTGGGCGGACTGGGAGGCGGCCGGCCTGCCCGGCCCAGCACGGCCGCGACCGTGTCGTCCCTTACGTGTTCCCCACGCCGGGCATGCTCGCGGGGCTGCCGCTGCGCTCGCCTTCCGCCGCGCACGGCCGGGCCGGCCGGTTCTGCTACGACACCATGACGCTGATCGGCCCGGGTAGCTGGGAGGCGATCAGGGGCGCCGCGGACGCCGCACTGACCGCGGCCGATCTGGTCAGTTCCGGCGAGCGCCTGGCCTACGCGCTGTGCCTGCCGCCGGGTCACCACGCGACCGCGGGCGCTTACGGCGGCTCCTGTTACCTCAACAACGCCGCGATAGCCGCCCAGGCGCTGCGGGCGGCCGGGGCGCAGCGGACGGCGGTCATCGACATCGACGCGCACCACGGCAACGGCACGCAGATGATCTTCTACCGCCGCGCCGACGTCTGGTATGGCTCACTGCACGTTGACCCGGGCGCGGGCTGGTTCCCCCATTACGCCGGCTACGCCGGGGAACGCGGCTCGGGTGCGGGCGAGGGCGGCAACCGTAACCTGCCACTGCCCCCGGGCGCCGGGGACGATGACTGGCTCGCTGCCGTGGACATCCTGTGCGGGGAGGTGCGCGCCTGGGGCGCCGACGCCATCGTGGTGTCGCTCGGCCTGGACGCGGCGGCCGCCGACCCGGAGAGCCCGCTGCGCGTCACCGAGGCCGGGTATTTTGCCGCCGGCCGCCGGATCGCGGCCCTCGGGCCAGCGGTTCTGGTCCAGGAAGGCGGATATGACCTTGCCTCGCTCGGCGCGCTCGCCGTCGCGGCGATCGGGGGCGCCGCCGCGGGTGCACACGGATGAGGAGGCCCTAGGCCTGGCCCCGCAGCGGGAAATGACAGGCCGCGACATGCCCGGCCCCGAATGAGCGCAGCGGTGGTTCCTCCTCGGCACACAGGCCCTGCGCGAACGGGCACCGGGTCCGGAACCTGCAGCCCGACGGCGGGCTGATCGGGCTGGGCAGCTCGCCCTTGATCCCCGCTCCGTCCCGCACCCTGGCCGTCCCGGGATCCGGTACCGGGATGGTCGCGATGAGCCCGGCCGTGTAGGGATGGGCCGCACGCTGGTAGATGTCCTCCGCGGAGCCCATCTCGACCAGCTTGCCCAGGTACATGACACCGATCCGGTCGGCCATGTACTTGACGACCGCGAGGTCGTGGGAGATGACGATATAGGTCAGGCCGTGGTCGGCCTGCAGCCGCTTCATCAGGTTGAGGACCTGGGCCCGGATGGAGACGTCAAGCGCGCTGACCGGCTCATCAGCGACGATGACTTTCGGGCTCAGGGTGAGCGCCCGGGCCAGGCCGATCCGCTGCCGCTGCCCGCCGGAGAACTCGTGCGGGTAGCGCTCGACGGCGCTGCGCGGCAGGCCGACCTCGTCGAGCAGTTCGAAGACGCGCTGCTCCTGGTCCCGGCGGCTCCCGACACGCTGGATGCTGAGCGGCTCGCGGATGATCGAGCCGACCCGCATCCTCGGGTCGAGCGACGAGTACGGATCCTGGAACATCAGCTGCAGGTCACGGCGCTGCCTGCGCAGCTCAGCGCCGCTGAGCGCGGACACGTCCTGGCCGCCCACCAGCACGGCACCGGCGTCCGGGCGTTCCAGGGCCACCACCACCCGCCCGATGGTGGTCTTGCCGCAGCCCGACTCGCCCACCAGGCCGAACGTCTCTCCTGCCGACACGGTGAACGAGACGTTGGACACCGCGTGCACGCTGGCCACCCTGCGCTGCAGGATCGCACCAGCAGTGACCGGGAACTCCTTGACCAGATCGCGCACCTCGAGCAGGGGCGCTCCCGGCTTTGCCTGCTTGTCCTCGCGGGGCGCCGCCGCGGCGGCGGCCGGGTGCTCGCGCGGGGACCCGCCATCCGCCGCGTCCGCACCGGCGGGACCATCAACCGGATGCCAGCAGGCGAACAGGTGCTCCGGGGTCTCGCCGCCGAGCGGTGGCTCCTGGCTGCGGCACTTGTCGGTGACCAGGCTGCACCTCGGCGCGAACCGGCAGCCGGCCGGCGGGCGCGCCAGATCCGGCGGGAGCCCGCTGATGGTGTACAGCGGCTGCGCGGCGCTGGAATTCAGCCGCGGGATGGACGCGAGCAGCGCCCGCGTATACGGATGGCGCATGTGCCGGAACAGGTTCGCGGTCTCGGCGGCCTCGACCATCCGGCCCGCGTACATCACCTGGACCCGGTCCGCGTGCCCGGCGATCACGCCCATATCGTGCGTGATCAGCAGCATGGCCATGCCGAGGCGGTCCTTGAGGTCATGCAGCAAGGCGAGGATCTGCGCCTGGATGGTGACATCCAGCGCGGTCGTCGGCTCGTCGGCGATCAGCAGCTTGGGCTCGCAGCTCAGCGCCATCGCGATCATCACGCGCTGGCGCAGCCCGCCGGAGAGCTGATGGGGATAATCGCCCAGCCGCTCGGCCGGCCGCGGCAGGCCGACCAGGCCGAGCACCTCGGTCGCCCGGGCCCTGGCCGACGCCTTGCTCGCCCCCATGTGCAGCCGGACCGGCTCGGCTACCTGGTAGCCGATCGTCTTGGTCGGATCCAGCGAGGTGAGCGGGTCCTGGAAGATCATGGCCACGTCGTTGCCGCGGATCGTGCGCAGCTCGGCGTCACTCAGGCCGACCAGTTCCCGGCCGTCCAGCTTGATCGAGCCGCTGACGATCGCCCCGCCTGATGGCAGCAGCCCCATGATGGACAGGCCCGTCATCGACTTCCCGCACCCCGACTCCCCCACCAGCCCGAGGGCTTCGCCCGGCTCGATAGACAGATCGACGTTGCCGACGGCGTGGACGACCGACTTGGTCAGCTGGATGTGCGTGGACAGGTCGCTGATCTGCAGGACTGGGGGCATCCGGGGCTACTCCTGGGTGGGCGGCGGGTATCGGGCGGGCCCGGGGCGACCGGCACCGTGGTCACCGGCGGCGCAGCCTGACGTCTAGCGCGTCCCGCAGCGCATCGCCCAGCAGGTTGCAGGCCATCACGACCACGACGATGCAGATCCCGACTGGGTAGACCTGCCACCAGTAACCGTCCTGCAGGTAGGACACCCCGTTGTTGAGCATGTCGCCCCAGTCGAAGGTGGGAAACTGCAGGCCGAAACCCAGGAAACCGAGCGTGGCGACGGCCAGGATCGCGTCGGCCACGCTGAACGTGGCGGTCACGATGATCACCCCGAGCGAGTTGGGCAGCAGGTGCCGGTTGATGAGCCGGATTCGCCCGGATCCCGCTGCCCGGGCGGCGGAGACGAAGTCCCGCACCCGCAGTGTCAGCACCTCGCCGCGGACCAGCCGGGCCGGGACCTGCCAGGTGAAGATCCCGATGATCACGCTGAGCCCGAGAACGGAGGAACCGTAGCGCACCGCGACGATCAGCACGACGAACAGGAACGGGATCGACAGCAGGACGTCCACGATCCGCATCAGGAACCCGTCGAGCAGGCCCCCGGCCAGGCCGGACACCGCGCCCCAGACCGCACCGACGACCATCCCGATGACCGCGGAGAGGAAGCCGATCTCCAGCGCGGCCCGGCCGCCCACCATGAGTTCCTCGACCACGTCGAAACCCTGGTTGTCGGTGCCCAGCGGATGCCCGGCGGATGGTGGCACGTTGGTGGCCGTGAGGTCGGATGTCAGCCCGCCGTGGTAGACAAGCGGGCCGAGGTAGCAGAAGAGCACGAAGAAGATCAGCGCGGCGAGCCCGAGGACGGCCAGCTTGTTCTGGGCGAACTCCCGTGCCGCCAGCCGCCAGCCGCTCTGCACCGGGCCGACCGTGCCACCCTCGGGCACGTGCTCCAGGCCCGGTGGCGGAAGTTCAGGGGCGATGTTACTCACGGGATCTCCCGGTAGGCGCGAGCCATCAGACGAGCCGGATCCGCGGGTCGGCCACGGTCAGGGCGATGTCGGCGACAAAGTTTCCCGCGACGGTCAGGGCCGCCCCCACCAGCGTGTAGGCGAGCAGGACGGGGTAGTCGGCGGTGCCCAGGCTGTCGTAGAACAGCAGCCCCAGGCCGGGGAAGTTGAAGACCGCCTCACAGACCAGGTTGCCGGCCAGCAGGGCCGGGATCGACAGGCCGATCAGGGTGATCATCGGCAGGAAGGCGTTGCGGACCAGGTGCCGCCACAGGACCAGCCGCTCGGGCAGGCCCTTGGCCCGGGCCGCCTTGATGTAGTCCTGCGCCAGCGTGTCGATCGCCGCTGACCGCATGTACCGGGAGTACCCGGCCAGGTCCAGCAGGGTCAGGCAGACGATCGGCAGCGTCATGGCCCGCCAGTTCAGGATGATCGACATCATCGAGGTGGTCTGCGGGCCCTCGTAGCTGAAGACCGGGAAGGTGATCGCCAGCAGCTGGATCGCGATCAGGTACAGGAAGAAGTCCGGCATCGCATAGGTCACGAACGCTCCCGTCGTCACCACGGCGTCGCCGGCCGTGTTCCGCCGGATCGCCTGGTAGATCCCGAGCGGGATCGCGATCAGCACCGAGAGGAGCAGCGTGATGCCTGCCAGGTAGGCGCTGCGCATCCAGCGCTCACCGAACAGCGCTGCCACGCTCTGGTTCAGCTTGTAGGAGTAGCCGAGGTTCCCGTGCAGCAACTGGTCGAGGTAGCGCAGGTACTGCACGATCCACGGCTTGTCGAAACCGTGCTGGGCGTTCCACTGTGCGATCGAGGCCTTGTTCGCGTGCGGGCCGAGCACGTCGATGGCCGGCGTGGGGTAGATCACGTGCAGCATGAAGAAGATGAAGATCGAGACGCCCAGGAGCACTACGATCGCGGTCGCCGCCCGGCGGATCAGGTAAGCCGTCATACCTCACCCCTTGCTGGTCAGGTACATCAGCTCCGTGTTGAGGAAGTACTGCGTCATGGCCTTGATCGCGGCCGGCTGACCGGAGACGTTGTCCTTCCACACGACGATCTGGTCGTAGTTGGGCTGGAACAGGCTGGGCTGCTGCTGGGTGAGGTACTGCGCCTCGGCCTTGACGGCGTTGGGGTTGTTGCTGGTGACCGACGCGTTGATCAGCTTGTTCGCCTCGGGGTCGTTGTAGAAACCGCCATTGAAGGATCCGCCGGTGGTGAAGATGCCCATCGTCGTCGGGTAGTTCGCGTCGGTATACCCGCCGTACGCCGACATCGCCCACTGGTTGATGGTCTTCGGCGACCCCGGGTCGTCGGCAACCGTGATGACGTGGTTGAACGTGCCGCTCTGCAGCGTGATGCCGATGCCGGCTTTCTTTGCGTCCGACGCCCAGGCGGTGAGCTGCTCGCCGATGATGACCGGGTCGCTGACATAGAGCACGTTGAACGCCAGCTTGGTGCCTGCCGGGATCCCGGCGCCGCACTGCCCCGGCCCGGTGCCCGGCTTCGCGCAGGTGGTGGTGCCGCCCGGCACCACGTTCCAGCCATGCGACTTCAGCAGGCTGACCGCCGTGCTGACGCTGTACGGGTACGGGTTGGTCAGCGCGTTCGCCGGGGCGTACGGCGACGTGGGCACGGCGGGAATCGGCCCGTACGCGAGACCGCCAGCCCCATGGAAGAAAGCCTTGATATAGCCCTCCTCATTTTCCAGGTGCGCCAGTGCCTGCCGGATGTAGAGCTGGTTGATGATGTTGTTGAAGTCACCGCTCTTGTCGGCGAAGTTGTAGTTCACGTAGGCGAAGCCGAAGTCCGGGTAGCCGAAGACGTGGTAACCCGCCGCCTTGACCGCGTTGAACTGCGGCACGTCGGTCTGCGGCATGTAGCCGATGTCGATGCTGTGCGACAGGACCGCGTTGAACTCGGCCGTGTCGGAGGTGTACGGGATTGCCTGCAGGGTCGGCACCTTGGCCGAGGTCGGGCCGCCGTATTTCGGGTTCGGCACCATGGTGTACGCGCCGGTGGTGTTGTTGAACGAGGTCAGCCGGTACGGGCCGTCCACGACTTGCCACAGCGGGTTCGTCGCGTAGGTTCCCGTGGAGCCGGATTCCTTGGCCAGGAAGTCGTAGATCTTCTTCGCGTTCGCCGGGTTGGTGAAGTCCAGGGTCGGGCCGTTCGCCGAGGCCTTGGCCCAGGCATGCGCCGGCATCGGCTGGACGTAATAGAGCTCGTCGTCTGTGAACCACACGGGGTTGACCGACTTGTTCAGCGTGAGTACGAGCGTCGTGGCGTTCGGGGTGCTGGCGCTGACCACCTGGTCGGGCAGCCCGATGCCCGGGGTGTAATAACCCCAGTTCGCCCCGCTCTCCCGCACGCCGGCCCGCACCTCGTCGAGGTAGAAAAGCGCGTCTTTGGCGGTCACCGGCTGGCCGTCGGACCACCGGTAGCTCGCCTTCATCCGGATCGTCACGGTCTTGTCGCCATTGGAGTACGCCGGCGGGTAAGCCAGGCTCATGGCCGGCACCTCGGTCGGGCTGACCCCATTGGGGAACCAGTACAGCGGCCGCCACATCTCGTCCTGGAAGCTGCTGGTCGTGGTGACCGAGAGGTTGGCGCCGGGCGTCACCGGAAAGATCCAGGTGGGGGCGGAGCCGGGTGACTCTGCCCAGGTGATCGCGCCGGCCTGCGGTGTGCCGCTGGCCGGCGGCACCGAGCCGAAGGCGCCCGACGCGCTGGAGACTGATCCGCTGGAAGTGCTCTTGCTGCAGGCGGCGAGGCCCGTGGCCCCGACCACCGCGCACACAGCCAGCGCCGCCGCGCGACGCGAGAGGCCCAGCGGTCTCACTCGCGACCGTGCGGCCCTCCGGCTGGCGTGCGTACCGGGCCCCAGTTTCTGGGCCTGAGCTGTGTACGGTCGAGCCATCGCGGCCGCCTCCTTCACGGGCAAGTTCATGCGGCGGACCCGCAGCATGACGTAAGCCCTGGCTAGCGGGCTGGGGTGAGCCTATTGAACCGCCATATAACGCCCGATACGATCACAAGTTGTTATCGATGTGCCGGACGGGACTGACGGCCGCGAGTCAGGCATCAGCGCGCTGCCCCATGGCGGGCCAGCCGCCGCCGGGCATGCCCCGGCCCGCACAGCGCGCTTGCGATCGCAGCGGCCGCAGCGCTGAGCCCGTCGGCCGCCCCCCGGGGGCCCGGCCCGGGCCCGCGCCGTTGCGCTCGCAGTGTCATGCAGTGGCACGTCACCCACCGGGGAAACCGCGGGAGGGGCGTACTGCAGACGCTGCCCGGTACCCCCAGGCGGCCAGCGGTAGCCTCTGGGTATCGGTGCCGGCATGAGCGCCGGCACCGATCCGGATGCCGGCCCGGCAGCGGGCTCGGCGCGGTCCATCCATCACCGACGAGGAGCAGCGCGGCATGAGCCTTTTCCAGCGGGCCCACGAGATAGTGCAGGCCAAGGCCAACAAGGCGCTCGATGCCGCCGAGAAGCCTGACGAGATGCTTGATCTGTCCTACGAGCAGATGCTCGATCAGATCACCCAGGTCCGCCGGGGGCTGGTGGACATCACCGCGGCGCGCAAGCAGATCGAACTGCAGGAGCAGCAGCTACGGCAGTCGGTGGCCCACCTCCAGGACCAGGCCAGGGCGGCGCTGTCCCAGGGCAACGAGGATCTGGCGAGGGAAGCCCTGTCCCGCAAGGCCGCTGCCCAGGCCCAGATCGATGCGATTGAGCCCCAGCACCAGCAGCTCACCGAGCAGGAGGAGAAGCTCGAGCACACCCTCGACGCCCTGCAGAAGAAGGTGAACGCCTTCCGGGCGCAGAAGGAAGTGCTGAAGGCCCAGTACACAGCGGCGAAGGCCGAGAGCTCGGTGGGCGAGAGCGCCGCGGGGATCTCCCAGACCGCTGGTGATGCGGGGGAGGAGCTCCAGCGGGCCCAGGACAAGATCGCCAACATGCAGGCCCGCGCTGGCGCCGTCGATGAGCTGCTCCAGTCCGGAGTGCTCGAAGACGTCGGGGGGGACACCGACGACATCCAGCAGGAACTCGACGATGCCGGATCGGCCGCCGGGGTGGATAAGGAGCTTGCCGCGCTCAAGGCCGAGATCGGCCAGGCCAGCTCACCGCAGCCGCCGGAGCTAACTGGCGGCGCCGGGAGCTGACACCCGGAGCGCTTCAGGTAGCTCCCGGCATCCTCTCGCGAAGATCCGCGTCCAGGGCGGCGCGGCTCATTCCTCAAGCCCGGGGCCTTCATGGCAGGCATGTGCTCAGTGGTCCCGGCGTGCCTCATCGTGGCTATGAACGGGCGCCGGCGGCCGGTCGCTGCGCGCGCCGGTACCGTCTGGGGCATGACTGCCCACGATTCCCCAATTCGGCACTCTGCGCTGGACGTCGGCGCCGTTCTGGCGGATCGTCCTGCTCTTGGAGGACGCCTGCCGACGGGCGCTGACTTACCTTGGGGGGCTGGCGGAGCGGCGGGTGGCCCCGGCTGAGGCGGCCGTGGCTGCTCTTGGCCGGCTCGACTTCACACTGCCCGGGCTGGGCCTGCCCGCCCCGGACGTGCTGTCCATGCTGGATGAGTTCGGCTCTCCTGCCACGGTGGCGAGCGCTGGCCCGAGATATTTCGGGTTCGTCACCGGCGGGACGCTGCCGGTCGCGCAGGCGGCTGCCTGGCTTTCCGTCGCATGGGACCAGAACGCGGCGCTGAGGGTAATGTCTCCGGCTGCCGCGCTGCTTGATGCCGTGGCGCTGCGCTGGGTCGGCGAGTTGCTCGGCTTGCCCGCCGGGACCGGCGGCTGCTTCGTCACCGGCGCCACGATGGCGAACGCCACCTGCCTGGCCGCAGCCAGGGACGCGGTGCTCACGCGGTACGGATGGGACGCCGGCGGCCAGGGACTCGTCGGTGCGCCACCGGTCACAGTCGTGGTCGGGGCCGAGGTGCATACCACCGTCTGCAAGGCGCTCGGCCTGGCCGGCCTCGGTCGTGACCGGGCCACGGTACTGCCGGCCGACCGCCAGGGGCGGATCGAATCCCGCGCCCTCCCGGCGCTTAGCGGCCCGGCGCTGGTGTGCCTGCAAGCCGGCAATGTCAACAGCGGTGCCAGCGACCCGTTCGTGCCGCTGATTGCCTGGGCCCGCGATCATGGCGCCTGGGTTCACGTCGATGGCGCCTTCGGGCTGTGGGCGGCTGCGGCGCCTGCCACCGCCGGGCAGGTCACGGGCTTCGCCGCGGCTGACTCGTGGGCGGCGGACGCCCACAAGTGGCTGAACACCACCTACGACTGCGGTATCGCGCTGGTCCGCGATCCGGCAGCCTTGCAGTCGGCCATGGCGGCACCGGCTGCCTACCTGCTGGTGACGTGGGCCGGGAAGCCATGCACTACGCCCCGCAATCCTCCCAGCGCGCCAGAGGTGTCGAGGTGTGGGCGGTGCTGGCCACCCTTGGCCGCGATGGCGTGGCCCAGCTCGTGGACAGGACCTGCCGGCTGGCACGCTGCTTCGCCGACGGCATGCGGGAAGCGGGCCACGGCGTGCTGAACGATGGCCCTGCTGTCCTTCCGCGGCCTCCAGGATGAACCGGACCAGCAGTTCTCCCAGCCCGAGCAGAAACTGAGCAGAAGTCCGACGGCGCCCTGCTGGCAACCAGGCTCGCCTATCCGAGGGTCTCGCCTCGCATGCCGACAGGCCAGCCAGGCGGCAGGTGTTTGTTGGAAGACCTCCGCGGTTATCTGGTCCATGATGGGAACCGGTACTGCCTGCTGGTGAGCAGGAGGTGGCCGCAGCCGCCAGGGCAGCATGCGATCTGGGACGGGAGGCGGCACAGTGACAATGAACTCCCGAGCAGGACTGCGCGTACTGCTCGATGCCATCACCGCGAGTGTCAACAGCACCGAGAGTTCCAGCGGGGAGCTGAGCGCCTGGGCGCCGGCGCTGCAGGATCCTGCCGGGCGCATCGCCGTGATGACTGACCGGTACTCCGCGAAACGGGCCGAGGCCCGGTACCGCCCTAGCTGCGAACACCCGAAGACGGCCGCGCAATTCGACCTGCTGGCGAGCCTGCACCGCTCCAGGCTCGGGCTGTCCGGGAGCTGGTCCTGAACATGGAGTGGACCGGCGCCCGCTACGCCGACATGCCGACGGTCGAGGTTTCAACCTGGATCAAGGCGCCGCCGGAAGCCGTCTGGCGGCTCGTGTCCGACATTGGGCTGATGCCGGGCCTGAGCCGGGAACTCCAGTCCGTCGAATGGCTCGACGGGGTCTCCCAGCCCGCCGTGGGCGCGAGATTCCTCGGGCGCAGCGAGCACGACGCGCTGGGAAAGTGGTCCACCACGTCCCACATCGTCGAGCATGACCCGTGCCGGGTGTTCGCGTGGGCGGTGGAGGATCCGGAGCAGCCGAGCGCGACGTGGCGGTTCACCCTGCGCCCTGAGCGGGAGGGAACGGTGCTAACCCAGTGGGTGCAGCTGGGGCCAGGCCGGTCTGGACTCAGCATGGCGATCGACCAGATGCCGGACAAGGAGCAGAAGATCGTCTTCGTCCGGCTGCGGGAGTTCGAGGAGTCCATGACACGCACCCTCGCCGCGATCAAGAGCCTCGCCGAGCAGTCGTGATGCGCACCGCAACGACGATCGAGGCCACGCAGCAAGGCACCTGGAGCGAGACTCTCGACTTCGTCCTGGAGGCCGAGAAGCTCGGCCTGGACGTCTGCTGGGTCGCTGAGGCCTGGGGGTCAGACGCGCCCTCGCCACTGGGATACCTCGCCGCGCGGACCAGCCGGCTGACTGCTCGGCTCGGGCATCATCCAGCTCGGCACCCGGACTCCCCCGCTGATCGCGATGACCGCCATGACCCTGGCCCAGCTGTCGGGCGGCCGGTTCCTGCTCGGCCTCGGCCCGTCCGGGCCGCAAGTGATCGAAGGGCTGCACGGGGTGCCGTTCGCCCGGCCGGTGGCCAGGATGCAGGAGACCATCGAGGTGATCCGTCAGGCGATCTCCGGGGAGAAGATCTCCTACTCCGGCACCCAGTTCCAGATCCCCAGACCCGGCGGCGAAGCGCGGCCGATGCGGCTCTCGCCGCCCCCGGACCCCGGCATCCCCATCTACATCGCATCGATGTCACCGAAGATGCTCGAACTCACCGGCACCGTGGCCGACGGCTGGCTCGGAACCAGCTTCGTCCCGGAAGCCTCAGCCGCCTACTTCGAGCATCTGGACCGCGGACTCGCCGCGTCCGGGCGCAGCCGCCGCGAACTGGATATATGCCAGGGGGCTGAGGTCGCGTTCCTGGACGACGAGGACGCGGTCACGACCCATGTCGCCTCGCGCAAGAAAGAGCTGGCCTTCAGCCTCGGCGGGATGGGATCGGCCAGCACGAACTTCTACAACCATGCCTACAGCCGGCAGGGCTGGGCCGTGGTCGCGGCACAGATCCACGCGCGCTGGCAGGCCGGCGACCACGATGGTGCAGCCGGCCTGGTCACCGATGAGATGGTCCTCGGCACCACGCTGATCGGCACCGAGCCGATGGTGCGCGAACGGCTGCGCGTATGGCGCGACGCTGGCGTCGACACTGTCCGGCTCTACCCGGCAGGCGACACCCTCGACCGTCGCCTCGCGACCCTCGCCCGCGCCATCGAACTTGTCAAGACGATCAGCTGAGCCCGCCCGGCCTGCGTCACGGACCCGAATTGCCGGGCGGCGACGGGAATTACACGTCCAGGATGAACAGGGCCGCGGGGCTAAGGCGCGTAAGGGTCTGCGGGCGGATGTACTTCTTCTGGTCCAGTTGCTGCTGGTTGCCGCGGCGGGTGAAGTAGGAGTGCAGCGCCCGGCGCGGCCGGTCGCTGAGGTTCTGGGTGCCGCCGTGCCACAGGTGGCTGTTGAAGATAACCACCGTGCCGGCCCGGCCGGTGATCTGCTGTGTCATCTTGGGGTGTGCGGCGGGATCGGTCAAGCTGAGTGGGCGGGCCCGTATCCTTGCGTGTCCCCGCGGGCCGGGCGCGGCAGCCTCCGTGAAGGTGAGCGGCGGCGAAGCCGCCTCCTTCCCGAAGCCCCGGCCGGCGCTCACGCGGCCTCCTGTCTGGTGCTGCAGGCCAGTTCCCAGGTCACCGGGACGTCAGCGGCACCCTGGGCCGATGTGCCCGCGCTAGCTTGGAGGGGAAGCGGGCTTGAGCAGCAACGGAACGGCCGGAGGCGGTAGCGGCTCAAGACTGCTGGTTACCGCCGCCGGCTGTTCGGATGTCAGGCCGGGCTCCGTGGCGGGAGGATGGAAGACTTGCCACGTGCCTAGGCGTACGTGGCTCGACGGCAAGATCGACGTGTTCCTGGAGGAGCTCGCTGCGTCCGGCATGCACCTCGACCGGCAACGTGCCGGTGAGCTGATCACCGGGCAGGTCCGTGCCGTAGCGACCCTCATGAGAGTCACCGGGGCAACGGCCCGCACCTATCTCGGTGACGAGCTCATCAAGGACATGGCACGGCGGATGCTGTTCGAGGTCGCCGGCGAACGGCCCGGCGCCGACCTGATGGAGGCGCCACGGACCGTTCCGCTGCCGTTGGCCCTGGTGGGGATCACCATCGCGGCCCTGGCAGAGGCTATGCAGGTGCGGGCGGCGAACGAGCCGCCCGATCACCTCGGGGACGTCATCACCACCTATGCGCAGACGCTGTCCGGGTTCGGGCAGGTCACCGCCGGCGCCGCGCCGGAGCAGGCCGGCAACCCGGCAGAGATCCTGTTCCCGCCGGCGTTGCTGCGCCGTGCGGCCAGGTACATCAGCGGCGCCGCCGACCTGGCCGCGGACGGCGGCAAACTCCCGGACGGGATTCCCGAGACGGCACGCAATCAGCTGGCCGCGACCCTGCGCCGAGATGCTGACGGACTGATCGCGGTCACGACCACCGGCTGACCAGCTATACCAGGGAACCCGGACAGTTCCAGAAGGCGCTCGCCCCGCTCAACGGTGCCTGCCGGCCAGGGGCTCCCGTCAGGAGTACGTGACAGGCTTCTTACCGTCCGCCACTGGCCGTTCCGTTCTTGCTCAAGCCCCGGAACCCAGGCTGGGGCGCTGGCGCTTGCGGTAGGAGTCGCCTTCGATGACGAGCTCGTGGCAGGTGGAGGTGAGCCGGTTGACGGTGGACTGGGCCAGTAGCTGGTCGTGCATGAGGCCGAGCCATTCATCCGGGGTCCGGTTGGAGGTAACGACGGTGGCGTTGTGGCGGTGCCGGGCGACGGTCAGCTCGTAGAAGTCGGTGGTGGCGGTCTCGTCCAGTGGCTGGAGCGCGTAATCATCGATGATCAGCAGGTTCACCGCGGCGAGCCGGCGGTGCTCGGCTTCGGTGCTGTTGTCCAGCCGGGCAGCTTTGAGCCGCTTGAACAGGTGGCCGGCGCGGGCCATGTGCACGGTGAGGCGGCGGCGGACGGCGATGTGGCCCAGCGCGGTGGCCAGGTGGGTCTTGCCGGCCCCGGCGGGACCCAGCATCAAAGCCCCGTGGGCGGCTTCGGCGAACCGCAGGCTGACCAGCTCATTCCACAGCTGCTGGTCGTAGCGGACGGCGGCGGTGGCGTCCCAGGTGTCCAGCCGCATGTCGGGGTCGAGCCCGGCGGCGCGGGCGCGGCGGGCGGCCGAGCCGTTCTGGCGGCGGGTGACCTCGTCGGACAGCAGCAGCTCGAGGAAGTCGGCGTGCGGGAGCTTGTTCTGGCGGGCGAGGGTGAGCCGGTCGGGGAGGGTGGCCAGGAGCTGGCCGAGCTTAAGGGTGCGCAGGTGCCGTTTGAGGTCGGGGCTGACCGGGTCGGCCAGGGTCATCGGGTGTCCTTTCATCGCTGATCGTGTCTGTGCGGGGGATGCCGGTGCCGTGGCCCGGGCGGGGGGTGCCCGGGCCGTTGCGGGGGCTGCGGTCACCGCGGCGCCCGGCGGCGGCTGGTGCCGTTACCGGCCGTATCCGCGGGTTCGTGCCCGGTGCGGTCGGCGTGCGGGTGCTGTCCGTCGCTGCTGGCGGGCGCGGATGGCCTGCTGGTGAGGATGTCGTGCAGCAGGCCGGTGAGGCGGTGCTGCTCGGCGCACTTGCGGTCCAGGGCGGCCTGGTCGCGGGCGAGCTGGTCGCGCAGCCCGGCGATGGTGTCGTTCGCGGCGGCCAGCTGCGCGGCAGCGGCGCCGAGGGCGGCGTCGTGCCGCTGCTGGTCGCTCTCGCGGGCGCGGGCAGCATCCGCGCGTGCTGCCCCGGCTGCGGCTACGGCGGTGTCCCGCTCGGCGCGGGCCTCGGTGACGGCCTGGCCGGCCTCGGCGATCCGGGCTGCGGCTGCCCGGCGTTCGCCGTCCAGCGCGCGGCCGGCGTCGCCGGCGAGCTGCTCGGCGTGCTGGCGCGCAGCGG
Organism: uncultured Actinomycetes bacterium; assembly: GCA_963829725.1. Classification (GTDB taxonomy): domain Bacteria; phylum Actinomycetota; class Actinomycetes; order Streptosporangiales; family Streptosporangiaceae; genus RYN-230. The sequence goes on from CAWHJW010000020.1 coordinate 187,123, forward strand.
CCTCGGCTTGCATCGCGGTGATGGCCTGGGCGGCGGCGGTGCGGGCCTCGGCGGCGTCGAGCCCGGCGGCGTGCCGGGCGACCGCCTGGCTGGCGGTCTCGGCCCGGGCCTGCTCCAGCTGGGCGGCGGCCTCGGCGCGGACCGCCTCCACCTGGGCTTCGGCGGCCTCAAGGTCGCCGGCCGCGGCCAGCTGGCCGCCGAGGACCGCGAGCTGGTCCAGCGCGGCAGACAGCTGCGCACCCAGCCTGCTCATCGCGGCGAGCGCGTCGTCGCGGATGGCCGCGGCCCGGCTGACCGCCGCGGTGACCGGCGGGTCGCCGCCCGGCTGCCCGGCGAGCTGCTGGCGGCGCCGGAACGCGGTCATCGCGGTGTGCCGGACCAGCACCGGCGTGCCGTCCCCGCGGTCTTCGGGGACCTCCTGCTCGCAGTAGCCTCCTCCCACGACGCACCATGGCCGGCCGGGCGGGCCGGGCGCACCGCCGCCACCACCTGCCCGACCAGCTCATCACTCAGCTGCGACTCATCCCCGCCGCGGGCCAGGCCCGCCGCCTGCGCCGCCCTGATATACCGCGCGGCGGTCTTCACATCCACGCCCGCCCGCCTGGCCGCCGGGCGCTTGCCCGCCCCGCCCAGCCACGCCCGCAAGACCTCTCTCACCTGTGTCACCAGAACCTCCCGGAACGCCATCCCCTGCCATCTCTTCCAGTCCGAAATGAACCGGAAGATCACAGCAGGGTGGTCCATCAACTGGCAAACCAGGTGGCCCCATCCCCGTGGCAACAACCCTCAGCAGGTGGTCCCATGCTCATGGCAGACGACACGCTGAGAACTGTTGCATGCTGGGGGCCTGACTGCGTTGACCGCGAGAGCGTGCCTGACTCTTGCGCCATCGCGCCTGATGAGTCGCCAGGACAGCGCGCTGCTTTCCGGCAGAGGCGGTAGAGGAGTCTGGCCGGGCGGCGGGCGGTACGCTCTGCTGGTGACGGCCTTGTGGCAAAATGACGCGATCACGCTGGCGGGGATGCTGCGCAGCCGCGAGGTGTCAGCGCGGGAAGTGATTGCGGCACACATAGAGCGGATCGAAGCGGCCGACGTAGCCGTGAATGCGGTGGTCACGCGGTGCTTCGAGCAAGCCATGATGAAAGCGGCGGCCGCGGACCAGGCCCTGGCGCGGGGTGAGCCGCCGGGCTTGCTGCACGGGCTGCCGGTCGCGCACAAGGATCTCATGGACACCGCGGGAGTCCGCACCACTTACGGGTCGCCGCTGTTCGCGGAGTTTGTGCCCGACCACGACGACCTGGCGGTGAGCCGGATGGCCGGTGCCGGCGCGATCAGCCTCGGTAAGACCAACACGCCGGAGTTCGGCGCGGGCTCGCACACTGTGAACCGGGTATTCGGTGCAACCCGCAACCCCTACGACCTGAGCCGCAGCGCCGGCGGCAGCAGCGGCGGAGCGGCCGCGGCCCTCGCCGCGCGGATGGTCTGCCTGGCTGACGGCAGCGACCTCGGGGGATCCTTGCGTAACCCGGCCAGTTTCTGCAATGTAGTGGGGTTGCGGCCGTCGCCGGGCCGGGTGCCACGGTGGCCGGTCACCGATCCGGCCGACATCCTGGGCGTTGAGGGGCCGATGGCCCGCACCGTCGCGGACGCGGCGCTGCTGCTGGCGGTCCAGTCCGGGCCCGACCCGCGGGCTGCCCTCGCCCTGGACGCACCACCGCCCTCGCTGGCCGCCCCGGCCGACGTGAGGGGGGTACTGGCGCAGGACCTGCGCGGGCTCCGGGTGGCCTGGAGCGCCGACCTGGGCCTGCCGGTCGAGCCCGCGGTCCGGGCCGCGCTGGCCCCGGCCCGGACGGTACTGGCGGATCTCGGCTGCGCGGTGAGTGACGCGGCTCCCGACCTGTCAGGCGGGGACGAGGTGTTCCGGACCTGGCGGGCGCTGCGGTTCGCCACCGCGTTCGGTCCCCTGCTGCGCGACCATCCCGGCGACGTCGGCCCGAACGTGGCCTGGAACATCGAGCGTGGCCAGGAACTGACCGTGGCTGACCTCAGCCGGGCCACCACGCTCTGGGCGGCGCTGACCGATCGCGTCAGTGCGTTCTTCACCGAATTTGATGTGCTGGCATGCCCGGTGAGCCAGGTGCCCCCGTTCGACGTGGACCTGGACTGGGTGCACGAGATCGATGGAGTGCCACAGGGAACCTACCTGGACTGGATGAGATCCGCCTACCTGATCTCGGTCACCGGGCTGCCCGCCATCTCCGTGCCTGCCGGGTTCACCCCGGACGGCCTGCCGGTGGGGCTGCAACTGGTCGGCTGCCGCCGGGCCGACTGGCACCTGCTCGGGATTGCGGCCGCGTTCGAGGCAGCCACCGGGTGCGCCCAGACCACCCCCAGCCTGCCGGACTGACGAGCGTGCCTCCTCCTGTTCCGGGCTGCGGATCTGCGCGGCGCCCGGCCGGCCTTAGTGGACGACGCGCAGCCTGGCGACGGCGGCTCCCAGCACCCGGTTGATTGCCTCGACGGTGGCCTTGTCCGCGGGTAGCAGCACCGTCAGCTGCTGGGCGTCTGCGGGCGGGAGTTCCAGGATTTCGCGGTCCCAGCGCAGTTCCCCGATCACGGGCAGCGACCACCGCAGCGTGCCTCAGGCCGGCAGTTGGTGCCGGCTGCAGCCCGCCGGTGAACTGCTCCCCGGCCTGGGCACTGAGGTCGGACCGGATGCGGCCGAGTAGCCGTCGGCCGGGCTGCACGACACCGCGAAAGCCTGCTCGTCGGCGACCAGGCCCCAGTCCGGGAAGACGTCACGAGCGCGGGGGTAGGTGAACACGAACCGGGGTCAGGTTCGGCCGGTCCCCGTCGAGCAGCCCCGTGAGGCGGGCGATGGCCTCGAACCCGCTTGTGTAGGCGAGCAGATCACCGAGCCGATTGGTGATCACTGCGATACCCGGCTCGAAACCATCGAGTAGCCGCCGCGCGCCTGGCCTGACATCCCGGCCGGGTTGCGCCCGTGCCCCGACACACGTCCCGCCGGTGATCTTGGTCAGATGACGCAGGTGCTCCCGCTCGGCGCCGTCCAGACGAAGCGCATCAGCCAGCGCGTTCACCACCGCCGGGGATGGCGTCCGGCGTCGCCTTGGCGAGGATGGATTGGGGGCCATCCCACCAGCTCGCCGGGCGGAAGGTACTGGTTCAGACGGTGGTGCCGATACCCCCGTCAACGGGGATAACGGCGCCGGTGACGTAGGCGCCCGCTCGAGAGGCTAGGTAGATCGCGACGCCGGCCATGTCGTCGGGGCGGCCGATCCGTTTCAGCGGAGCCGCGTCGGCGATCGCGTCCCCGAACGTCTTGAGGGTCGCGGCCATCATCTTGGACTCGAACGGTCCGGGGGCGACGGCGTTGACGGTGATCCGCCGGGGTCCGAGTTCGCGGGCGAGCACCCGGGTCAGGTGGTGGAGCCCAGCCTTGCTGGCCGAGTAGGAATACGTCGGGAACGGTGGCACCCGGAGCCCGTCGATGCTGCCGACGTTGATGACCCGCGCCGGGTCTTCATGTGTCCCGCTGGCCTCCAGCAGCGGCAGAAACGCCCGGGTCAGGAAGAACGGCGCCTTCAGGTTGAGGTCCACGACCTTGTCCCAGGCCGTGGCGGGGAACTCCTCGATTGGCGCGCCCCAGGTGGCACCGGCGTTGTTGACGAGCACGTTCAGGGCTTGTTCGCGCTGGCCAACCTCATCCGCCAGCCGCAGGCATTCCGCCTCCACGGACAGGTCGGCGGGGATGGCAACGACCGTGCCGTACGGGTTAAGTTCCCGCTCGGCGGCCGCGCAGGCATCGGCCTTGCGCGAGCTGATGTACACCCGCGCCCCGGCCTCCAGCAGGCCGCGCGCGATCATGAGCCCGATCCCGCGGCTGCCGCCGGTGACGACGGCTGTCTTCCCCGACAAGTCAAACAAATCCATGATCTCCCCATGCATCACCTGAGAACGAGCCAGCGGCACCACTGGCGGGAAGCGTACGCCAACACAACGATCACACTCGTGGCAGACCGGCCCCTGGCCACAGCAGGCTGCCCGCCAGCGGCGAGCGACTTATCAGAAACGAGCTCTGACTCGCGCTCCCACAGCCTGCACCCGGGCGGCGAACGCCGGCACGAAACCGCCGCTGACCCGGCGAAATGCCGCTCAGCCCGGCCTGTCGCCAAGTCTCCCGCAAGCCCACCGGCAGCGCTCTGACCTGAGGGTGGGCGCAACTGAGTTCGAACCAGTGACCGTCGCTTGTAAGCGAAGTGGCACTCGTCAGCACCGCGCATGCCCAGTTGCGCACAGCCCGGCTGCGCACCGTGCAGACTCCTCCGCCACGCCAGTTATTAATGACGAGCAGACAGTCAATCGCCGCCAGGCGAGGGACCAAAGGCACTCGTAGATCCGCAGCGGACCTGTGCATGATCGACATGTGCACGGTTGGTGACGAGAGGTGCTCGTACCGTGATGACGCCGATCGCGATGGGCAATGCTGGACTGGGTGCTCAGCCTCGACGCCGGGCCACTGGCGTGTTCGGCATCTTCCTCGGCAACGATCCGGTGGTCCTGGCGGCCACCCCTGACCTGGAGCACCCAGCTGACCGAGACCGCCGAGCAATGATGCTTGGCTGACGCGCCACTTTGCGACCTGAGGAGCCACCGTGATGACTATTCACCGGCTCGCGATCGTGGAGCGGGGAGAACCGGCGCTACGGCGCATCTCCGCGGTCGCGGAGCTGAACCGGGAGTCCCGTCCTCCCATTACGACGATCGCGCTGTATACGCTGCTAGACGCAGCATCCTGGTTCGTCCGGGAGGCGAACGAGGCGATGCTGCTCGACCCGGCAGCATTCGTCCGCGTCACCGGCACCCCCCAAGGCACGTGCCTCGATCCCGGGTGGCTGATGGTGGCACTGGCGAAGGCCCGCGCCGATGCCGTCTGGGTGGGCCCGGGGTTCGTCGCGGAGCCTGCTGAGCTCGCCAGGTCATGCGAGGGTGCGGGAATCTGCTTCATCGGCCCAGGCAGTGAAGCTCTTCACCGGCTTGGCGACCGGGTTCGTGCCCAGCAGTTCGCCGAGAGCATTGGCGTCCCCGCGGTGCCGCGAAGCGGCGATCTTGCCGATGACGCCACCCGCGGGCCGGGCGCCGTGCGCCGCGTGGAAGTCCAGATGCTGGCCGACGGCCACGGCACAGTGTGGACCCTTGGTGTTCGTGATTGCACCGTGAGGTGGCGGAGCCAGGGGATCCTCGAGGAGTCAGCATGCACGCTGCTCGATCCGTCCAGTGAGAAGGCCTTGCGCGACGCGGCTGTGCGACTATGCGCCGCCGCGGGCTATCGCGGCACGGGCACGGCCGTGTTCCTCGTCGATCCGGTGACACGGCGGTTCTGGTTCATCGAGGTCGGCAGCCTGCTGGCTGAGCACGCCGTCACCGAGCTGACCACCGGAGTCGACCTGGTAAAGCTGGACCTCCACCTCGCTCAAGGCGGCCGGCTCTCCGGGAGCCCGCCAGTGGCCCGCGGGCACGCCATACAAGTTCGCCTGGCCGCCGGTGATCCGCAGCACGCCTTCGCCCCGGCGCCAGGCCATGTGTCCGCGCTGCGGCTGCCATGCGGCGCCGGGATCCGCGTGGACACCGGGATCACGGAGGGCGATGAGGTGGACACCGGGCCAGATCCGCTGATCGCCAAGGTGGCGGCCTGGGGACGGGACCGGAGCGAAGCACTCAGCCGGCTGCACCGCGGCCTGGCGCAGGCGATGGTCGTGGTTGAGGGCGGCGGGACTACCAACAAGGCCTTCCTGCTCGCCGTGATCGGCCACCCTGAGATGCTGGCGGGCAACTACGACAGCCGGTGGCTCGAACGGCTGGCCACGGCGGGCGAACACCTTCCGCCACCGCACCCGGCGGCGCTGGTCCTGGCGGCCATCGAGGCGGCGGACACCGACCAGGCAGCGGTCCAGGCCAGTTTCTACGCCGCCGCGGCGCGTGGCCGCCCGGAGCTACCGGAAACGGCTGGGCACCGCGTCGAGCTGAGCTATCGCGGCAACGTCTACCAGATGCATGCCTCCCGCCTGGGGCGCAGCGACTACCGGGTTGACACCGGCGATGGCGTGATCGACGTGAACGTCCAGCACCTGGGCCGCTACGAGCGGGCCGTGACATGTTTCGGCCGACGGCATCGCATCGTGGCCGACACGCAGGGGCCGAGGCTCATTGTCGAGGTCGACGGCGTGCCCCACGTCCTGACCCGCGACGGCGGCGGCTACGTCCGCGCCCCGGCGCCAGCGCTTGTCGTCGCGGTCCTCGTGGCCCCGGGCGATACGATCCTGGCCGGCGATCCGCTGGTCGTGGTCGAGAGCATGAAGATGGAGACGGCCATCACCGCCCCCGTCGATGGCACCATCCACGCCGTTCTCGCCAGCGTCAACATGCAGGTGGAGGCAGGTGAGCCGGTAGTGCAGCTGCAGCCGCCGAGTCAGCTGGAAGATCATGCCGCGAGCAGCCCGCGGCTCGATTTGACCGCTGCGGTGAACGGCCCGGGCGGCCCGGGACCGGACGAAAGCCACGGCGATCCCGCCGCCCTCCGCGGGTACCTGCTCGGCTACGACCTCGACGAGGGCGCCGCACGCGACCTGAGCACGCGGCTGGAGGCGACGCTGAACGCCGACCCGGCCAACCCGCTCCTGCTTCGCGAGGAGCAGGAGTTGCTGGAGATATTCGCCGACATCACCGCGCTGGCGCGGCGTCAGCCGGATGATCCAGCGGATGAACACTCCCGCAGCGCCCAGGATTACCTGTTCACCTACCTGGCCTTCCTCGATCCCGAGCGCGGCGGGCTGCCAGAGCACTTCCGGGCACAACTGCGGGCCGCCCTCGCGCACTATGGCGTGCGGACGCTGCAGCGCACGCCAGAGCTGGAGCAGGTGCTGCCTCGCATGTACCGGTCCCTGACCCGGATCCACGTCTGCGCGCCGGTCATCATGGCGATCCTTGACCGGTGGCTGCGCGGACGCGGCACGCTGTTGACCGACGAGCGCCTCAAGGTCATCGACCGTCTCATCGCCTGCGCGCAGGGACGTCATCAGGAGGTCTGCGATCTGGCCCGCGAGGTGCGTTTCAGCTGCGTCGACGCCCCGCTGCTCAAGCACACCCGCGCGCAGGTCTACGCGGAGATGGGGCGTTGTCTGGACGAGCTCGCCGCGCACCCGTCCGAAGAGCGCATCCGGGAGCTGACGGATCGCCTCGTGTGGTGCCCGCAGCCGATGCGTGCGCTGCTACGGGACTCATATCGCGGCGCGGACGCCGCGATGAGGGTGCGGCTCCTGCAGGCACGGACCCGCCGGTTCTACCGGATCCGCGCACTCCGCGATCTGCGCTGCCAGGCGTTCGGCCCGTATCTCACCTGCCTGGCCAGCTACACGGAGGACGGGCAGGTCGTAGACCTGGTCACTGGATACGTCTCCCTGGCGGACCTGCCTGATTTCTCCAGTGAGCTGCACGGGTTTCTCGGCGGGCTGCCCCCGGGCCGGCGTGTCATCGTGGATGTCGAGTCCTGGCGGACCGGCGAGCGGATGGATGCAGAGCCCATGGCGACCGAGCTGGCCGGTGTGCTCTCGCGCACCGATCCCGGCCATAGGCTGCACCGCCTTGACATCACGATCACCAGTGAGAGCGGCACCGGGCGCGAGGGGCAACCCGAGGAGCACATGCGCACCCAGCACTTCACCTACCGGCAAGACGACGCTGGGTTCACCGAGGTTCCGCTCTACCGCAACCTGCACCCGATGATCGCGGAACGCCTCGACCTGTGGCGCCTGTCGAACTTCACTCTCCAGCGGGCGCCCAGTGCCGAGGATGTCTACCTGTTCCATGCGGTCGCCCGCGAGAACCCGAAGGACGAGCGCCTGATCGCCATCGCCGAGGTTCGCGACCTCACTCCGGCCCGTGACCCGGCGGGCCGGATCATCGGCTTCCCGCATTTGGAGGGGATGCTTGCCCAGGCGTTCGGCGACATCCGTCACGCGCTCGGCCGCCAGCCGCCGAAACAGCGGCCACTAGGCAACAGGGTGATCCTTCACGTACGTCCGACGTGGGATATCGCGCCCGAGACCTGGCGCGGTGTGGCCCACCGGCTGGCCCCGCTGGCGGCGGACCTTGGCATTGAGAAGGTCGCGGTCCGGATCCAGAGGCTGGATCCGGTCACCGGTGAAAGCCGCGCCGCGATCCTGGACATCGAGAATGTCACCGACCGCGGGGTCACCGTGCGGGTCCGGCAACTTAGCGACCGGCCCATCCGGCCGCTGACCGAGTACCGGCAGAAGCTGCTGCGCTCGCAGCGCCTCGGGATGCCGTATCCCTATGAGCTCATCCGCATGCTCACACCGCCCGTGGGCGCGCCCGCCGACTTCCCGGCCGGCGAGTTCACCGAGTACGACCTCGACGACAGCGGCGACCATCTCACCCAGGTCAACCGGCCCTACGGCCGCAACCATGCCGGGATAGTGGTCGGAGTGATCACCAACTACACCACGCTGGTCCCTGAGGGCATGCGCCGCGTGGCCATCCTCGGCGACCCGACCTCAGGCCTCGGCAATGTCGCCGAGGCGGAATGCCGTCGCATCCTCGGCGCGCTTGCACTCGCCCGTCGGCTGGGCGTGCCGATCGACTGGTTCGCGCTCTCCTCGGGTGCCCGCATCGCGTGGGACAGCGGGACCGAGAACATGGACTGGATCGCCGCCGTGCTTCGCCGCCTGATCGAGTTCACTCAATCGGGCGGTGAGGTCAACATCGTGGTCACCGGGATCAACGTCGGCGCGCAGCCATACTGGAATGCCGAGGCCACCATGCTCATGCACACGCGGGGGATCCTCGTGATGACGCCTGCCAGCGCGATGGTACTGACCGGCAAGAGCTCGCTGGACTACTCGGGCGGGGTGTCGGCCGAGGACAACTTCGGCATCGGCGGATTCGACCGGATCATGGGCCCGAACGGACAGGCGCAGTACTGGGCGCCGACGCTGGCTGACGCGTGCGCCCTGCTGCTGCGCCATTACGAGCACACCTACATCGTCCCCGGAGAGGCCACCCCGCGGCGGGCGCCCACCAGCGATCCGTTCGACCGGGACGTGTGCATATCGCCGCACAAGGCCGTCGCAGGGTCGGATTTCAAGCAGATCGGGGATATTTTCTCCGCAGAACTGAACGGCGAGCGCAAGAAGCCCTTCGATATGCGATCGGTGATGCGCGCCGTCACCGACGCCGATCATGAGCCATTCGAGCGCTGGGCGAGGTGGCGCGACGCCGAAAATGCCATCGTGTGGGAAGCGCATGTCGGCGGGATCCCGGCCTGCCTCATCGGCTTCGAATCACAAACACGTCCCCGCACCGGGTTCATCCCCGCCGACGGGCCGCCGTCATGGACGTCGGGCACGCTGTTCCCGCAGGCATCGCGCAAGGTCGCCCGCGCCGTTAACGCAGCCAGCGGCAACCGCCCGGTGGTGGTGCTGGCCAACCTCAGCGGCTTCGACGGCTCACCGGAGAGCATGCGCACGTGGGAACTGGAGTACGGCGCGGAGGTCGGCCGCGCGGTGACCAACTTCCGCGGCCCGATCGTCTTCGTGGTCGTGTCCCGTTACCACGGCGGGGCGTTCGTGGTGTTCTCCAGGCGACTGCACGACAACATGGAGACTGCCGCGGTGGCCGGCTCATACGCATCGGTAATCGGCGGCGCACCGGCCGCCGCGGTCGTCTTCGCACGCGAGGTCAGCGCCCTAACCGAACAGGACCCGCGCGTAGCAGGCGCGCGCGAGCGGCTCGCGGCATGTACAGCCGACGCCCATGCGCAACTGCACCACGAACTTGCCGACACCGTTCAGGTGGTGCGCGCCGAGAAGCTCAAACAGGTAGCTGACGAGTTCGACAACATTCACAACATCGAGCGAGCGCAGCGGGTGGGGTCTGTCGATCGCATCATCCTGCCGGCTGAGCTGCGTCCATTCATCATCGGAGCGCTCGAGCGACGGCTGGCGCCAGGATCGCCACCCATCGCACCGCCCGACGGCAGGCCCACTCAGCTGGCAAAGGCATCGGCTGCGGACGCTGAGCCTCCTGTCACCTGAGCAGTCCACTCGCCAGCGCACCGGCGGCCTCGGCGACCTTGCCGGCGGCGAGGGCGGAAATGGCCAGCGCGCCACCAGCGCGCCAGTGGTCGCCACGTCCGGTGAGCAGCGCTGACGGGCCACCCCGCGGTCAGTGATTGCCAGGGTAAATCAGTGATTGCCAGGGTAAAGGAGCCAAAAACCCAGCGCAGGTCAGAACTGAGCAGAAGCGAGCACAGCCGAGCACGAACGAGCTGTGCTGAGCAAGCGCGCTCCCAATCGCGCTCCCACTTCGTGACCGTCGCTACCGTTGCCAGGTGAGCCGTTTGGCGTCCGGTAGGGGGCGTGACACCGGCGCCAGCCAGTCGCCCCACCGGAACGCGTCGGATTGATCAGGTCGTCCATCTCCCAGGCGGGCAAGCCGCTTTGCATCAACATCAATACCTGAACGGGGCAGATCCCGGCCGAGGTCTACCGCGTGATCCCGGTCAGATCCCCGCCGGCCTGGCCCGCTCCGGGATCAGCCCACTGTGGCTCGCGCTTCTCAGCGAAGGCCGCGAGACTCTATTTGCCGTCTGGACCGGCTTGGATCCGTTCCACCGCTCGCGCGGTGGCGTCCCATCCCACGGCCTCTGCGGCAACCCATTGCTCATCCAGTGCCTGCAGGGTGGAACGCACAGACGCAGGCGATGAGGCGCCTACCTCCTCGGCAAGCTTGAGCGCGACGGGGACCGCGTGGCCCGGTTCGGCGAGCCGGTTCACGAAGCCGGTCTCGTAGGCGCGCTGTGCGTCGAGACGGGCTCCGGTGATGAGTAGTTCCCGGGACAGGTTCACCGGCAGACACCGCATGGCCCGCAGCAGCGCACCGGAGTTGGCGACAAGCCCTCGCCTGGTCTCGGGCAGGCCGAACTCGGCGGTACGGGACGCGACCACCAGGTCGCAGGACATCGCGATCTCGAAGCCGCCCCCGAGAGCCAGCCCCTCCACTGCCCGCTATGAGGGGGCTTCGTGTGCGTCCGGCGGATGAGGCCGTACTCCCCGCCTCGCTGCGTGGGCCCGCCTGGGCCGGACACGATGTCCGTTCCGGCGCAGAAGACATCCGCAGTGCCGGTCAGGACCCCGACCCAGTACCGGGGATCGTCCTGGAAGTCGTTCAGCGCGTCGTCGAGTTCCCCGGTGGTCACGCGGTCGATGGCGTTGCGTTTGGCGGGTCGCTCGATGCGGATCACGGCGACGCGCCCGTGCGTCTCTTTCCGCATCGCTCCACTCCGTTCAGAAGAAGGGATCCACAACCGTCATCCAGGGCTCAGGACGTACTTCCCTGCCACCCCGCGTTCGCCGAATCTCTTCAGGAGCCGCCCAGCCTCGGCGAGGGGCACGGATTGCGGCGCGGGCGGGTGTATCTCGCCTTGGCTGATCTGAGCAAGGACGTCGGCGAAGAGGTCACGACTGGCGTTGGGGCCTCCGCCTCCGCGCGACCAGTCCCCCCAGTCAACACCGATGATGCTGCGGTTGCGCAGCAGGACGACGTTCATGGGCAGCCGCGGGATCTCACCGGAGGCGAACCCGAGCACGCAGAGCCGCCCGCCCGCATTGAGTGCGCGCAGGGCGGACTCGGTCGGCGGGCCACCGACCGGATCGATGACGACATCCGCGCCGCCATCGGTCACGGAGCGGATGGCGTCCTTGAGGTTGTCGTAGTCGATGGCGACGTCGGATCCCGCGGCCAGCGCAGCCGCCCTCTTCTCCTCAGTGGACGCGACGGCCACGACCCGTGCACCGAGGCCGCGAGCGACGTCAACGGCGGCGAGCCCGATGCTCCCGCCGGCGCCAAGAACGACGACATTCTCGCCGGGTTCGATCGTGACCCGCTTTGTGACAGCGAAGATCAGTGTCGAGTAGTTCTCAGCCGCGCTGGCGGCCACCGCCATGCCGACACCATCGGGAACGGGGACTACCGCGGCCGCGGGGCGCACGGCGTGTGAGGTGTAGCAGCCGAAGTCCATGTCGATGCACGCAACTGGGGCACCGATCGCCGGCGTGTCAACATCAGCCCCCCGCTCGACGACGCACCCGGAGAATACCGAGCCGGGAGTGAATGGGAGTTCCGGCCGGATTTGGTATTTCCCGTTGACGATCAGGCCATCGACGAACGACACCCCAGCGGTCTCCACCTCGATCAGGACGTCGCTGCGTCCCACCTCGGGAGTGGGCCCGTTGACCAGTTCAAGCATGTCGGGGCTACCGAAGCTCCTACACAGGATGCGTTGCATCAATGGATCTCCTATCTGCGCGAAACGCCGATATCAGTTTGACTGACGTGGCCGCCATCATCCGCCGGCAGGAAAGCCTGGCTGGCCAGCCAGCCAGGCGGACGCCACGCTCGGTGACGCTAGGTGACACCGGTCAACCACTTGACCAGCCTCGGAGACGCATGGAAGACGCATCCGAGATCAACGCGGGTTCAGCGTCGCGATGGACGTCACCCGGGCCACGACCCGCCACGTCATCGGCATGTGCGGTCGCGTCCGCTACTAGCGGCGCTTGCAGGCGGGGGTCGGTCTGCTGTGCGCGCGTCTGCCGATAAGCACCGATGGTCCCGTGCCGCCTGGCATCTCCTCATTCCAGCTCAGGCGACGTTGATCACCTCGACGTCAACCGGCTCTCCGGCGCGTTCCCGTGAGGTGATCTGCCCGGCGCGTCTCGTGGTGTGAAGATCATCATGTTTGTGATCATGATAGGCGTGCGATCTTGAGGCTCTCAGCGTCCTGGTTCCTCACCTGGCTGGCCTGGCCATCGAGCATCTCGTCCCCGCGGGCAGGTCGGTGCATGTACTGGCCCGGACTTGTTCCAGCGAGGCGGTCTGCCCGGGGTGTGGCGTGATGTCGCGGCGAGTGCACAGCCGCTACCAGCGGAAGCTGGCCGATACCGCGAGCGGCGGCCAGGAAGGGCCTCGCCGGACCCCGGGCGCGGTAGCCGTAGCGGTTTGCGGGGAACGGTCCGCGGGCGCGCGCCCGGATGGCAACTGGGTCTGGCCCCCGCACGCAGGCAGGTCCCGGTACTTGCCGGTGATTAAGCGCTGGCCCGGGTGATACTTGGTCCGCGCATGATCCCGGCCGCGGGCGGGCCGGCGAACCCGCGGCCGGACCGGGCGTCCCGCCCGCGGCGAACCAGGAGGGCGGCCATGGGCGAGGTTCAGATCCCAGCCCCGCGGCGGTTGCGCGGCTACCTGGCGACACCCGCGAGCCCTGGGCCCTGGCCGGGGGCCGTGGTCATCCATGACGCCGTCGGCATGACGCCGGATCTGCGCGCGCAGGCGCAATGGCTAGCCGGTGCGGGGTATCTCGCGGTGGCACCGGATCTTTACTCCTGGGGCGGCAAGCTCCGCTGTGTCGTCTCTGCCATCACCGACATCGCCCGGGGCCGGGGTCCTGCCTTCGATGACGTCAACGCCACCCGGTCCTGGCTCGCGGGCCAGCCCGGCTGCACCGGGCACATCGGAGTGGTCGGTTTCTGCATGGGCGGCGGATTCGCTGTTGTCCTGGCGGCCGGGCATGGGTTCGAAGCCTCGAGTGTCAACTATGGGGCGCTGCCCGCAAACGCCGGGGACCTGCTCCAGAACGCCTGCCCGATAGTGGCCAGCTACGGTGCCCGGGACCGATCGGTGCGGGACGCGCAGGCCCGGCTGAAGCGGATCCTGGACGGCAACGGCATCGGCAATGACGTGAAGGTCTACCCGGGCGTCGGTCACTCCTTCATGAACAACCATCCCGGCAAGCTGGCCACGTTCGCAGGCGCGGCAGGCAAGGATGCGGCGCTGCCCCGGGTGTTCACGGTCGTCAGCCTGCTCAGTGGCCCGCTGACCGGGATGGGCTTCGACGAACAGGCGACGAGCGACGCCAGAGCCCGGATTACCGCTTTCTTCGATACGCACCTGAGGCCACCGGCTCCCTGAGATCCGCGCACCCGGAACTCGGCACAAGCGCGCTTCGCGGCAGATCCGTGCGTCCGCGGGCGACCGGCAGCGCATACGTATGCGAGCTTCCCTTCCCGGGTCACCGCTGGCGCGGACTGTGCGAGCGGCAAGCCGACAGTTAGTGAACCATCCGCCCTATGCCTGCGCAGTTTACGTTCACGACCGCTTAGGCGCGCGCGGATGTGGTGCGGCTGGCTGGATCGTCAGTTCCGGTGGGTATAGACGGCGACGGAACGTACCCCCATCGCCGCGCCGGAGCTGGTCGATGCCGTGGGGGTTGAGCAGTTGCACGCGCTGTCTGGGTACCCGCCGCCGATGGCCACGTCCAGGATCAGGAAGAATCCGTGATCGACTGCGGGCTGCCAGGTACTGGCGCCGACTTGTGTCTCGGTAACGGTGTGGTAGGCCCTGCCGTCGAGGTACCAGGTGATGGACTCGTGCCCGCTCTTGGTCCGGTTGAGGATGACCGAGTAGGTGTGGTACCCGGCCTGGCAGCCGGGGCATGGCTGCAGGCCGCTGGTCAGGCCGCTGGGCTCGTGACACGGGCCGCCGGGATAGGTGCCGCAGTGTAGCGTGCCGGAGTGCCGGGACAGCGCGTTGACGTCCTCCAGGACATCGATCTCGCCGGCCGAGGGCCATTTCGGGCAGGCCATGGTGCCCGATGTGCCCGCGCCGCTGGCCCGGAACCCGGCACCTACCATCCAGAACGCAGGCCAGTACCCCAGCCCGTCCGGCGGGCTGGGCTGGCGGACCGAGGCGATGACCTCCATCTCCCCCCCGGGCGGCGCCGCGAAAGTGCTGGCCGCCGTCTCGATCCGCCCTGACGTCCAGCGGCCGCCCGACTCTGCCGGCTTGATGAGCAGGTGGCCTCGGCCGTCCTGGGACACGTTCGCGGCCGAACGGGTGGCGGATTCGGCCTCGCCGGTCCCCCAGCTGGCTGGACAGCTGGCACCGTGGTAGCCCGTACCGATGTCATAGACCCATTTCGGGTCTACCCGCGACCCGGCGGGGCCGGTGAACCTGTCGCTGAACACGGCCGTCCAGCCCGTAAGTGCAGGCGTGTTCGCGCGGGCTCTATTATCGCCTGGCTTTCCGGAGGACGTACGCTCCCCCGCGCCGTAAGCGCTGACCGTGAGCGTGATAGCGGCTGCCAACAGCAGCAACGCGGCGGTGATGATGGCCGCACGGATGCGTGCAGAAGGAACGGCACGCTGCCCGTGCCTAATAGCCATCGAACCTTCCGCCCCACGCGTGCTCTCCCTCCGGATTAGCTGGTACGTCCCGCGCATCATAACCCGGCTATCTGATCATGCCCGCTACGTGCCCAGATCAGACCTCCATGCTACATCCTGCCTGCTCAGGGTACGGTAGCTCTGTTCTCTGAAAAGCGAATGATCCACCGCAGCCTGGCCGACGAGGCATTGATCCATCTCGCTGGAAAGACGCCGCAGAACTGGTTCATCTGCATCCGAGACCAGCCAGCACTTTCACCCGAGGCAGTCCCGCATAGTCGTCAGGCAGCGCTTATAACTTCCAGCCGAATATCAGACCCGAATCCGCGAGTAAGTCGGTGACACGGCGTCATAAATGCCGATAGGTGCCGCTCTGACCTGGGATGATGATCATTGCGAAGTGTCGATCATCTCAAGCGGAGAGGCACCCATCTGGTGGACAGGATACGCAGCGGGGCAGGGAATCGTCAGCAGGCGCGGATCGGCGCGCCGGATCCGGCGCTGACGCCGAACGCGGGCCTGGCCGCGATCACCGAGCTGTGCGGCCGGCTCGGCGTGATCGAGGCTCTGGATGCGGCGGCCGGCCCCATCAAGCAGCGGGACCGCGGCTTGAGGGCCGGGGAGTTGCTGGCCGGGATCGCGGCGGCGCAGCTGGCCGGGGAAGACTTCCTGACCGGGCTGGACCGCCAGCGCGCCGACGCGGGCAGGCCAGCAGATCACCCCGGGGCCTGGGCTGGCGTCAACGACGGCGGCGGGCCTGGCCCGGCGGGTCACTGCCGCCCAGTGGAAAGCGGTGGAGCGTGGCCTGGCGGCGGTGACCGGGCGGATGCTGGGCCTGCTGCCGGAGGAGCGGGCGGCGGCGCTGGCCGATGGGCCGGTCACCATCGACCTGGATGCCACCGACGTGGTCTACGGCCGCAAGAAGCGCGGCGTGGCCTATAACCATCAGGGCCAGCGGGCCGGCCGGCCGCACGTGGCCGCCTGGGCGGAGACCGAGGTGGTGCTGGCCGCTGACCTGGGCGGCGGGACCGATGACCCGCGCGCGACCGCGCCGGATCTGCTGCGCGGCGCCCTGGCCAGCCTGCCGCAACGTGCCCGGGACGGGGGCCGGGTGGCACTGCGCGCCGACGCCGGGTACTTCGCCGGCGCGCTGGCCCGCGTCGCACACGAGGCGCACATCGGCTTCGCGATCGGCGCCAAGCGGATCGCGCCGCTATGGCGGCTGCTGGCCGGGATCGCCCTCCTGGCACGATGCGATCGAGATGGAGGACGCGCAGGTCGCGGTCGCGGAGTACTGCCCGGACTGGTGGCCTGCGGACGCCCGGCTGCTGATCTCGTGTTTCCGAGTTTCTTGGTGGGGTGACTGAGTGCCAGAGGCTGCGGTAGCAGTGGCTGGTGCGGCGGGATGGCCGCTGGGGGCCTGATTTGCCGGTGATGACCTGATGGGACAGCATCGGCGGTGCTTAGCGCGGATTTCCACGCAGGATGTTCGGGGCAACCCGGCCACTAGATCGCGTAGCGGCTGGTGAGGATGCCGGTGCTTTTACCTGCTGGAACGTCCCCTGGGCACCGTTTGCAGCTGGTACCGGTGTTGCGGGGTCGTCGTGCGGGAGGACGTGATCGTTATTTGTTATGCGTGCGTGATGATGCTCCCGGGTGTCCGGTCCGGCTGATCTGGTGCGGGACAGTTCATGACATCCGGGCAGGGGAAGGCATGATACGGACAGCCTGCGGGCACCCGCCTGGAGACAGTTGATATGGCAGGTCGCCGCGCGGCTCCGCGCGCGGCTCGCCCGCCCGCGGCGCGCGCCCGGCGACTGGTCGGTCGAACTGCCCGCGGGCGGCTGCACATGCGATCTGTGCGAGAAACTCCGCGTGTTCATGGAAGACACGAGTCAGCGCACCTTCGAGTGGCCGCTCGCCCAGCAGGGCAGGCAGCACGTCCACTCTCGGATCGACGCCGCCGAACTCCCCGTCACTCACGTCACTAGGCGGCAAGGCAGGCCCTACACGCTCGTGTTGAAGAAGACCGAGGAGCTCTTCGCCCGCGACCAGGAGGCGCGGACAAGGGACGAAACGGACCTCGGATGGCTCGTAGCAGAGTGGGATGCCGGCGCTTCATCGGTGTGATCTGCCGAACGGCCCGGGAGACGTATCCGCTTGCATATGCACGAGCGTGTCCCTATCACGCACATAACGGCCCCAAGTGCGGTTTGCTGGTGGCCGCGGAGGTCCTTGAATCCATCGAGGCAACGCCCGGACTGCTCGGCACGGCAGCGAAGATGACGCCGGCCAGACGACAGCATGTGATCTCGACCGATGGGCTATCCATAGTGCCGCCACGATAGATCCGACAACAATACTGTTGTATGATTCTCTTGCCGGGGGGATGCGGTGCCGCACAGACTGGTGATGACCAGGCAGGTCCGTCCGTGACTGGCTGCACGCGCTCCGTGCCGGCGACCCGGTCACGCGGCGGCTCGTCGCCGAGGCGATCGACCGTCTTCTTGACGACGGTCCGGCCCTCGGCCGCCCGCTGGCTGACCGGATCGCCGGGTCGCGGCTGCATAATCTGAAGGAGCTGCGGCCGGGGTCGAGCGGAGCCAGCGAGGTGCGGATCTTGTTCATCTTCGACCCGGCACGCAACGCGGTGCTGCTGGTAGCCGGTGACAAGTCCGGCCGGTGGCAGGAGTGGTACGCGCAAGCGATCCCGGCAGCGGAAGCGACGTACGAGGCATATCTGAAGGAACAGCGATGAGCGAGCAGCCCGAGTTCTTCACCTACAGCCGCGATGAGTTCATCGATGAGTTCGTCCACCCCGACGACCGCGCGGCCGTGGAGGAAGCCCGGCAGGAGCGCACGCTCCAGGTCCGGGCCGAGTACCTGACCGAGATGCGGAAGAAAGCGGGAAAGACCCAGGCCGAGGTCGCCGCGGACATGGGGGTATCCCAGCAGCGCGTCTCGGCGATCGAAAGCGGCTCCGTGGCCGAACTTGCAACTCTGGCCGACTACATCCGAGCCCTCGGCGGCGAGCTGAAGGTAATCGCCGACTTCGGCGACTCCTGGCGGCGTGTGGCCTGACTGCTGATGGCGTGCGACGTCATAGCTCTGGGGCTCGCGGCACTGCAGCCCTGTTCATACAAGATCAACAGGGTTGCAGCTCGACAGGGCTGCTCAGCCCGGATCTGTCGGCCGCTCGTGAACGGGAGCCGTTGACAGGAAGATCATCTGGATTCACAGCGGCGGTCATGCGGTGTCCGCCAAAGGCTTCACGCTCGACGATGCCTAACCCTGTCAGCCTGCCTGACGCTTGCTTCGCCGCGCCCGCGCACTCGGAGCCTGCTGCGCGGCGCATGTCGTTGAAGCCAGACTGAGGCCAGCCGGCAGGCGGTTTGAGAGCAGCCCAACGGACCTGTGGACACTACGGCCACAACAGCAGCTCCTGTACCAAGCAGAGGCCGGTGGGACCGTCTACTGGCACGCGACTTGTGCTATCTGCGACACTGAGGACCAGGTCGTGGACCTTGTCTTAACCCTGCTGCTGCATCCGAGGCAGCCGCCCGACGACTCCAGGCCCGATCCTCAAGCCCTCGTCCGCTGCGGCAGCGGGGTGGACGTCTATGTCGAAAACGTCGCTCCACTCCAATTCGAGTTCCATCACCTGTTCGAAGGTGTCGGCGGAGAAGATGCTGACGACTTGCACCGCCGAGGCTATAGGCCAGTACTCGGCAATCACCCGGATGCCCTTGGGGTATTGCCACGTGGCCCGGCGCATCAGCGCCCCGTCTCGTTCCGCGGCCGACACAGCGGAACGGAACTTCAACAGCGCTACGTAATCCACAACGATCCCCCCTGTTCTAACTGATCCCATCAGTCCCCGGGCTGACCAGGTACATCGGTGGCACACCAAAGCCCCCCACAAGCCAGCCTCGGGCGTGGTTCAGCCCATCACACCCTGGATCAACCGTCAACGACGGCCGCCTAGCCTGCCCGATGATGTCCGCCATCACGTTCGGCCAGAGTTGGCCGGAGCGGGCATCACATGTGACGCGCGTAGGGCGCCAAGACGCTAGCCCGAGTTTCCTGGATAAGTTGATCTTGTAGGTGTTTCCGCAGCTCAACAGTGTGGTGACGGGCCTTGGTGACTATGACCTAACTGCGTGGCGCCCAGCGGTCCAGTCCGAAGATCTCATGCAGTCTGCGCTGGTCGGCGCTGAGTTCTGTGGTCATGCGGCGGGCCCTGGGCCGGCCGCCGGTGGAGGGGTAGATCAGCACGGTCTCCTCGATTCCTGCCAGGGCGTCGAGCAGGGCGCGCACCGACAGGTCCAGGCCGGCCTGGCGGGCCTTGCGGCGCATCAGGTGTGCGATCTGCAGGGCGAGCACGCAGGTGAATACGTGGATGCGGATGTTGTGCTCGGTCCAGTGGTGCATCGGGCTGAAGGAGACGACATGGGGGTCTTTGAGCTGGCGGTGGCCGACGCGCAACTGCTCATCGAGACCGACATCGAGAGCGGGCTGCGATGGGGGGAGTTGACTGAGCTGCGGGTCCGCGACCTGGACTTCGAGACCAGCATCCTGATCGTCAGCCGCGCCGTCCACCGATGGCCACATCCCAGCGGACTGGTTCCACCATCAGGTCTGGGGTCCTGCCCGTAAAGCAGCTGGACTCGGGAAAGTCAGGATTCATGACCTCAGGCATTATGCGGACGGCTGGGTTATGCGCCCTGCCGTGACGTTTCCGCTGGCAGGGGCGGCGGAGCTCGTGTTGCAGTCCGCATAATCCTCCTTGGGCTGGGGTCAGCGGCCCAGCGAGTCGAGCCAGCCGAGCAGGGACGAGTCTGAGGTCCAGTCCGGCAGGGCGTCCGGGGTGAGTGGTTCGTAGGCGTTCTCGATCGCTCTGCGTTTGGCCTCGGCGTCGGCTCTGGCGTAGATCTCGGTGGTGGAGACGTCGGCGTGGCCGAGCAGGTCGCGGATGTAGATCAGGTTGACGCCGGCCTGGACCAGGTGCATGGCCCGGCTGCGCCGGAGCGTGTGCGGTGTGACCGGCAGGCCGGGGGCCCAGCCGGGTTCCCGGGCCCGGACGGCGCGCACGTGGCGGGCCAGCAGCTTGGCGACCCCGGACCGGGTCAGCCGGGAGTGGTTCGGCCCGGTGAACAGCGGGTCGGCGTCGGCGCCGACGCCGGGGTGCCGGTCGCGGTGGTCGAGGTAGCCGGCGACGAGCCGGGCGGTCGGGTCCATCACGGGCACGTACCGGATCTTGGAGCCCTTCCCGTGGATCACCACGGTCATCGGGCTGCCGCGGCGGATGTCGGCGACGTCGAGGTCGCAGAGCTCCTGGGCGCGGGCGGCGGTGTCGTAGGCCAGGGCGAGCAGGACGGTGTCCCTGACGGCGCGGGCGGTGGCCGTGCCGGGCTCGGCGAGCAGCGTCCTGACCTCGTCGCCGGTCAGGTGGTCCAGTTGCGGGGCGGGGGTCTTCTTCTGCCGGATCGCGAGGACCTGGGTGACCTGGCCGAGCTGGCCGGGCTGCTCGACGGCGGTGTAGCGGCAGAACGACTTGATCACCGCCAGCCGCTGGTTGCGGGTGGCGGGCGAGCAGCCCCGCCCGTCCTCCAGCCAGTCCAGGAACCGCAGGACGCGGGGCCGGTCGATGTCGGCCAGGCGCAGCTTCTCCGGTGGTATGCGCTCAGCGTCCCTGAACCAGGTGAGCAGCAGTTTCATCGCGTCGCGGTAGGAGGAGACGGTTTTCGGCGAGGCGGCGCGCTCCCCGGCCAGGTGGCTGGTGAAGAACTTCGACAGCCAGCGCCCGGCGAGGTCAGGCGGCGGCGCGGGGCGCTGGCTCACCGTTCGTCCCCGGGCGGGGCGGGGATGACGTAGCCGAACCGGACCTGGGCCCGGGCCATCACCTCGGGGTAGGCGTCCGCGGTCAGCCGCAGGTAGTACTGGGTGCCGCGGAGGTCGGCGTGGCCCATGTAGCACGCCAGGTAGGGCAGCGTCACGGCCAGGTCCGCGCCTTCCGCGGCCCAGCGGCGCAGGTTGGCGACGGCGAACCCGTGGCGCAGCGAGTGGGGGTGCGGGCCGCCTGCGAAGTGGGGGATGCCGGCGTCGGCCAGGTAGCCGCGGAACCGCAGGTAGACGGTCGACTGGTTGATCGGCCGGCCGGGCGCGACGCTGTAGAACACGTGGTCGCTGGTTTCGGGGGCGGGGTGCGCGGCCGCGATGTAGCCCTCCAGGGTCGCGGTAAGCCGGGCGGTGACCGGCACGGTCCGGCTCTCGCCGTTCTTGGAGTCGCGGATCCGCAGCGTCCCGCTGCTGGCGTCCACGTCGGCCAGGGTCAGGTGAAGCGCCTCGGAAACCCGCAGCCCGGCGCCGTAGAGCACCCTGAACAGGACCGGGTCGACCATGGCCTTGTTGGTGAAGCTGGACATGGGCTGGGAGTCGATCGCGGTGAACAGGCGGCGCACCTCGTCGTCGGTGAACACGTACGGGGGCTGGTGGCGGACGCGGACCTGGGTTGCCGCGGCCGGGGTGAAGGCGTCCCAGCCGGCCGCCTGTGCGTGCTCGGCGAGCTGGCGAAGCGCCAGCTCGTTGCGCCGGATGGTGGAGGCCCGCAGGTGACGGCCGTAGAGGAACCCGTCGACCGCTTCCCTGGTGATGGACCCGTCCGGGTAGCCCTCTCGTCGGCAATAGC
Source organism: uncultured Actinomycetes bacterium (assembly GCA_963829725.1). Classification (GTDB taxonomy): domain Bacteria; phylum Actinomycetota; class Actinomycetes; order Streptosporangiales; family Streptosporangiaceae; genus RYN-230. The sequence continues at coordinate 209,131 of CAWHJW010000020.1, forward strand.
CGGCGAACTGGCGCAGCACCCGCTCCGGGACCTTGAACCTGTACCCGCCGGCGTGGCGCGAGGCGGTCAGCTCGTCGACCAGGTCCTGCAGCGTCGTCTCAGGCACTGCGCTCACCCGCTCCCGCCTGGCCCAGGACGTCTTCGACGTCCAGCGCGCAGCATCGCAGCCGTTCGACGTCGAAGCGCAGGTAGTAGGCCTGGGTCGTGTCGGTTGAGGCGTGCCCGAGCACGGCCGATATCACCGGCATGGGCGCGCCGTTGCCGATCATGGCCACGGCCAGCGCCCCGCGCAGGGAGTGCATCCCGGACGCCTGGCCGGGCGGGAACTCGATCCCCGCGCGGGCCGCGTAGCGCGACAGCCGGGTGGCGACCGAGGAGGAGCAGCCGAACGCGTCGAAGGGATAACTGTGCTTGACGAATACCTTGGCGCAGGCGGTCTCGGGGCGGCCGTGCCGGACGTAGTCGATGACCGCCCAGCCGACGTCGTCCAGCAGCGGCAGGCTCAGCGGCCGGCCCGTCTTGCGCTGGACGATCTTCAAAGTTTTCGCCCGCCAGTCCAGGTCGCCGAGCTCGAGCTGGCGCAGGTCAGAGATCCGCAGGCCGAGCCGCGCGGTCAGCAGGATCATCGCGTAGTCGCGCTTGCCGACAGCGGACTGCCGGTCGATCACGGCCAGCAGCCGCCGGATCTCCTCAGCGGTCCACAGGTGCGGCTCGGACTCGTGGCGCAGGTGCCGGTGCGGCGGCAGCCGGCCGGCCAGGCCCTGCGGCGCCCGTCCCGCGGCGGCGAGGAAGTCCAGGAAGTCGGCCAGGGCCGACCTCAGCCCCGCGACGGTCTTGCGGCGCAGCCCGCGCTGGCGCAGCAGGAAACCCGACACGTCCCGCACGCTCAGGGCAGCCAGGCCGGTGCCCGTCTCGTCCAGGTAGCCCAGGAACCGGCTGGCCGCCTTGTCCTTGGCGACCAGGGTCGCCTCCGCGTTGCCGCGAGCGCGGCACGAGGCAACATAGTCGTCCCGCAGCGGCCGGAACCGGACAGGGCAGCCGTCCTTCGCCGCGATGACCGGCCGGCCGATGACGACCGCCCGGCCTGCCAGCGCGTCCGCCATCAGGACCGCCGGCCGACGAACCGCGTTGACATCCCTGTCCGCGACCGGCTCCCGCAGCGTTCCTAGCCTGGTCCCGGTCTGGCCGGCGATGAAGTCCACGCACGCCTGGTCGCTCGCCGTCCTCAGGCCGCGGCCGGCCAGGAAGGCCGCGAACCGGTCCAGCACAGCCTGGTAGCGCCGGATCGTGCCCTCGGATCTCCCGGCCTCGCGCAACGCCGTCACGACAACGCCCGCGGCGACCCTGACATCTGCCTCTCCCATGACAATCACCCCTGTTCGGAGACGGAATGAACAAGGTGATTCTTCGCCGGCGCGGTCAATGCACCCAGCGGCGCTGACAGCCACCCCTCCCTGCTCGACTCGCTGGGCCGCTGACCCCAGCCCAAGGAGGATTATGCGGACTGCAACACGAGCTCCGCCGCCCCTGCCAGCGGAAACGTCACGGCAGGGCGCATAACCCAGCCGTCCGCATAATGCCTGTAATGCGGAATTCCGCATTACA
>CAWHJW010000021.1:0-391254 GCA_963829725.1 uncultured Actinomycetes bacterium
CCTCGGACACAGTTGATCATCACCTGACCAGAGCTTTTGCTCTGGGCGGCCGGCAGCAGCCGACGAAACCGCAGATCAGGGGCATGGGGGTTCGGATCGGCTTTAGGTGCACGCGGGCTGCCGCCGCCCGCCGCGCCACTGCCCGAGGCGATCGGGCCGCTGAATGGCCCACCGGCCCGGCCGTGGCCATATCCCGCCGTCGCCAGTTCTGGCCGCTGAATTGAGCCTCGGCCAGGGGCGGTCGGGCTAATCCGCAGGCCGACCCTCTGCCGCGGGACGCCAGCCTAGAGCTGGTGAACCGAGGCTGCCTTGTGTAGCGGGGCGGTGACGCGGCGCCTGCGGCGGGGCTATGGTCGGGCGGAGGGGGGAAATGGCCTGCCGTGGGTGGATGGCGGCCGTTTCCGGGGCGGGCAATCAGGGGGCGGGTGGCGTGGTGGCGGGCAGTCGGCTGATCCCGGTCCGGGTCGGGGATATCGAGATTGAGGTGGAGGCGGTCCCGGTGGCCGGGACCGAGGCCACCTCGGGCCGGGCGGCGAAGGCGGCCGCGAATGTGGTGGAGGCGTATTCCCGGGCACAGGACGCGATCATCGAGGTCGCGAAGTCCACGTCGCAGATGATTGAGAAGGCGGGGGCTTCGGCGCGGCCGGACCGGGTGGAGGTGGAGTTCGGGCTGCGGTTCTCCGCCTCCGGCACGGTGATCATGGCCGGGGTGGCCGGGGAGGCCACCCTCAAGGTCACCCTCGGCTACGACACCGGCGCGCGGCCCGCTGCAGCATTAAGCTCAGTCGAACCCGAGGAGCCGGTGCTGCCGGATCCGGCAGAGGGTTCATCGTCGTGACAGCCGCGGGGGGCGCCACGGACGGGCGGGTGCGTGGGTACCTGGGCCGGGTGCTTGATGGTGACGGCGAACCGGTGGGGACGTGTTTCCAGATAGCGCCGGGGGTGCTGGTTACCGCCTGGCATGTGCTGGACGACATCCGCACCGCAGAGGCGGACGCGGGGGTGCGGGTGGATCCGCTGGCCGGCGGGGCCGCCTTCGACGCGGCCGTGTGGAGGCTGGATCCGGTACACGACCTGGCGGTGCTGACCTGCGATGCCGGCTTGCCAGCGACGGCCGGGCTGCTGACGGCCACCGACCGGGTGGCGCCGCGCACCGCGGTGACGGTGACGGGGCACAGCGTGATCGAGGATCCAGGCCGCACGGCCCGGTTCCTGACCGCGATCGGGCAGTGGGCGGGCGGCACGATGTGGGATGACGCGGTGCCGGTGGGGCGGATGACCGCCGACGCGGTGGTGCCTGGGATGAGCGGCGCGCCGGTCGTCCGCGACACTGATGGCGCGGTGGTCGGGGTGGTGTCGGGCCGGTACAACACCTCCGACGGGTGGCTGGCCGGCACGGTCTGGGTCGCCCGCACCGAAGACGTGGCAGCGCTGCTGGACGGCATCGCCGACGTGATGGTCGAACATGCGCCGCTGGCCGGGCCGGTCAACCTGCTGCTGGCGGTGACCGGGGACACGGTGCGGCTGACCGGCCCGGGCATCGACGTAACCGCCGATCATGGCGGGGTACGGGCCGGGCTGGCCGAGGCGGTCAACGAGGCGCGCCGGGCCCGCGCCCGGGTGGGCCTGCCCGCCCGCGGCCCGGCCGGCACCGCGGAGCAGTCGCTGGCGAGGGCCGGGCAGCTGCTCGGCGAGTCATTCCTGCCCGCACCGGTCGTCGCCGAGCTGGAGAAAGTGCTGGCGGCGGCGGAGCGTGCGCACCAGCCTGTGCGGCTCGGCGTAGCGGTGGGGTCTGGGCTGGCTGGACTGCCGTGGGAGGCACTGTCCAGCCCGGATAGCCGTGGGCCGCTGGCGCTGCACCCCCTAGTCAACCTGTACCGCAAGACCGACGCCGGGCCGGTGCGGGTACTGGCGGGGCCGCTGCGGATCGTGGTCGCAATCGCTTCCCCTGACACCGGCGGCGGGCCGCTGCTGGACTATGAGCGGGAACTGCGTAATGTGCTCGCGTCGGTCCGCTCGGCCCGCCAGGACGCCGCCGACGTGCGGGTGGTCCCCTTCGCCACCCTCGCGGCGATCCGCAGCGAGCTCGACCGCGGGCCAGCCCATGTGCTGCACATCTCCGGGCACGGCTCCCCAGGCACCCTCGACCTGGAAAACGACGACGGCACCGCCCGGCCGGTCACCGCGCAGGAATTCCTGGAGAATGCGATCCCGCCGGGAAAGATGCCACCGTTGATCAGCTTGTCAGCCTGCTACACCGACACCGCCGCCGCGGAAGGCGGGGCCTCGTTCGCCGCCGCGCTGTGCCGGCACGGCGCGGCGGCGGTGATCGCCACCGAGACCTCGGTCACCGACACCTACGCCACGAGGCTGCTCGCCCGCGTCTACGGGGCGCTGGCCCGCACCCGTGACCCGGACGTGGTCGCTGCACTCGCGGAGGCGCGCCGTGAGGTGCAGGCCGAGCTGGAAACCTCCACCGACAGGCGGGACAGCCTGCTGGCCGCGCTGGGTGAGTGGGCGGCCGTCACCGTCTTGGCCGCATCCGGGTCGGTACTGGTTGTTGATCCGGAGAACACCGCCCCGGCCGTCTCGCAGCCGTCGCGGCCGCAGGTCGCGGGGCTGGCCGGGCGGCAGGACTGGTATTTCGTGGGGCGGCGGGCTGAGCAGCGGTCCTGGCCCGCCGATCTGACCGGTACGCCGGGGCTGGCGGGGATTGTGGTGTGCGGGATCGGCGGGACCGGCAAGACCACGCTGGCCGCCGAGCTCACCACCCGCGTCATGGATCACGACCCCGGCCGGGTGCTGATCAGCTTGACCGGGCCATTGACCCTGGAGAGCCTGCTTGGTGAGGTGACTTCTGTGATCCGCCGGGAACTGCTGGTCCGCGGCGGCCAGGACGGCGCCCTCCAGGCCCTGGATGTCGCCCGACGGGCAGACTTGCCCTGGGCCGACCGGCTGGCCATCATGCGCCGCTATGTCCTGGATCATGTGCCGCTGCTGATTCTGCTGGACAACTTTGAGGACAACCTCCGCCCGGACGGGGATGCTGGGTATGCGGTCCGGGATGAGGTGCTGGCCGGGCTGCTGGCGGCGTGGGTGGCTGATCCGGGAGCGGCGCGGCTGCTGGTCACCTCCCGGCACCCATTCACCCTGCCCGGCGGCGCCGGGCAGTTCTTGTCGTTCCGGCAGCTGGGGACGCTGTCCCGGGCGGAGACGATGAAACTGGCCTGGTCCCTGCCATCACTCGACCGCCTCGATGAGGAGCAGCTGGACCGGGTGTGGCGCCTCGCCGGCGGCCATCCCCGGACGCTGGAATACCTCGACGCCCTCCTGGCCGGGGGCACAGCCCGCTACCCCGACGTCACCCGCCGGCTTGACCAGGCGGTCGGGCGCCGCCTGGGCGGGGCCAATAAGGAGCGGTGGCTGGCCGCCCGAACCGGCCTGGACGCCGCCCTCGCCGAGACCGTCGCGCTGGCCGCCGATGATGTGCTGCTCGGCGACCTGCTGGCCCGCCTCGCCCAGGTCCCCGGGGCGGCGGAGCTATTGGTGGGCGTGTCGGTGTACAGGGAGCCGGTCGATGCCAATGCACTGCTGTTCCAGGGGGGCCACCCCGACCCCGCCGCTGAGGACATCCCCGACTGGGCCGCCGCCTGGCATCGGATCAGCGAGATCCTGGCCGCCGCCGGGATCACCGTCGATGGCTCACTCGACCTGGAAACCGTGCCCGAGCAGGTCCGGGCCCGGCTGGCACCCTACATCGGTGAGCTGAACCGGCCTCCGGTGCCGCCGTTGCGGCCTCCGCCAGATCTGGCGGAGCGCGTGGCGGCGTGCCAGGCGGCCAGCCTGCTCACCATCAGCGCATCAGGCCAGGGGCGGCGGTTCTTCGTGCACCGGTGGACTGCCACCGAACTGGCCGAGCAGGCCACCGCCACAGGCGGGCCGGGGCTGGAGCAGGCGCACCGGCATGCGGCTGCCTACTGGCAGTGGCGGGACCGCATCAGGCCCCCGAACCGGGCAGCTGCCCTCCATGACCGGCTGGAGGCCCGCCACCACCTGCTGCAGGCAGGCGACATCGAGGACGCCGACCAGGTCACCGAGTGGATCTGCGGCCAGCTGCAGACCTGGGGGGCGTGGGACCAGGAAGCCTCGCTGATCCACGACACCCTCACCCGCCTGCCTACGGACTCCCCCCGGCAGGCCGTCTGGATCCGCCAGCTCGGCAACGTGGCCCAGGTCCGTGGGGACTACGACGAGGCCGCCCGCCAATACCAGCGCTCCCTCGACATGTTCGAGCGGCTCGGCGATCAGGCCGGCATGGCAGGCTCCTACCACAATCTCGGCAACGTGGCCCAGGTCCGTGGGGACTACGACGAGGCTGCGCGCCAATACCAGCGCTCCCTCGACATGTTCGAGCGGCTCGGCGATCAGGCCGGCATGGCGGCCCCCTACCACAATCTCGGCAACGTGGCCTACCGGCGCGGGGACTACGATGAGGCTGCGCGCCAATACCAGGCTTCCCTCGACATCAGCGACCGGCTCGGCAACAACAGCGGCATGGCACGCTCCTCGCACAATCTCGGCAACCTGGCCCAGGCCCGCGGGGACTACGACGAGGCGACCCGCCAATACCAGCGCTCCCTCGACATCTTCGATCGGTTCGGCGACCAGGCCGGAATGGCCACCACCTACAGCCAGCTCGGCAACCTGGCCTACCTGCGCGGGGACTACGATGAGGCCGCCCGCCAATACCAGCGCGCCCTCGACATCTTCGAGCGGCTCGGCGACCAGGCCGGAATGGCCACCACCTACAGCCAGCTCGGCAACCTGGCCTACCTGCGCGGGGACTACGATGAGGCCGCCCGCCAATACCAGCGCGCCCTCGACATCTTCGAGCGGCTCGGCGACCAGGCCAACATGGCACGCTCCTACCACAATCTCGGCAATCTGGCCCAGGACCGCGGGGACTACGACGAGGCCGCCCGCCAATACCAGCGCGCCCTCACCATCAGCGAGCGGCTCGGCGACCAGGCCAGCATGGCCACCACCTACAGCCAACTCGGCAACCTGGAAGCCGACCGGGGTGGCAGCGCCGGGCGGGCCATCGGATGGCAGGTGCAAGCGCTGGTGATCTGGCTCCGCCTGGGTGACCCGCAGGCCGCGAACAACCTGCGCCGTCTCGCGGCCTACCGCAGCGAGCTGAGCCCAGAGCGGTTCGGCGGCCTGCTCGCCCAGGCGGTCGGCGACACCGGGCGGTCCGAGACCATCACCTCTTTGCTCGACCAGCTGGACGCAACCAGCATTGGCGGTGACGGATGAGAGGATCGCGCATTCGGTACCGTACGGGCAGACCGCGAAAGGCACTGCCGCCGGGCTGTCGGCCTGGTACCCGCTGACCAGGGCGGCGAAAGGCGCTGCTGCCTGAAAGCGCTGGTCAGACGCTCAGCCACGGTTCAGGGGAACTGCTGAGGATATAGGCGAGCGGTTCAAGTCCCCCCTCGGACACCCAAACCGGGGAATTTCCCGCAAAACAGGCATCGCTCGAACACTCGGCCACGCGGCCCAGCCTGACGCGGACACGTGCTCCCGGCAGGTCACTGCGCTGTCCCCAGCCGGGGAGCAAGCAGTGACCCGCGGGCCCGTCGCGCCGGTCATCCCTCCCGGTACCCGCGCGGCCCGGCGCGGGCTCGGCACGGCCGCCCGGCGGGCTACCCCGCTGCCATTGGCCAGCAGCCCCTCTGGCAGCCCGGGACTCCCCGCCGGCGTGGTCTACGGGACCGGCCGCATCGACACCTCCGGCCGAATCACCGACCGCACGATTACCAGCGTGCTGGGCTGGCACAGCGGCGACCGGCTGACCCTTACGGCTGAGGCGGGTGTGGTGATCGCGCGCCGCGACCCCGGCGGCATGGTCACCTTGCCCGCCCGGCCCCGCATCATCATTCCCGCCCCGCTTCGCCGCCGGTGCGGGCTGCGCGCCGGTGACCCGGTGCTGCTGGCCGCAATCCCTGGCCAGGACACCCTCGCCGCCTACTCGTTCGCGGTCGTGCACCGGGCGCTCCAGGCACACGGACCACTTCAGCGCGGAGAGGCAGGCCAGCCATGACTATCACCAACCCCGCCGCGCGCCCGGGTGCACCCCGCCAGGCAGAGATTGACGCCGCCCTGCTGCTGCTGAAGCGGATGGGCCTGTCCCCGGCGGACCTGACAGCTATCCCGAAAGCGCCGCCGGAACTGCCAACCTTCGCCGACTACGTCCCAGTCGTGTCGGCAGCGGTCACTGCCGGGACCCGCCGGGCCTACGGCTCCTACTGGAACCGCATCGTCGAGCACTGGGGCGACCGCCACCTGGATGAGCCCTCGCCGTCAGAGGTCCGGCAGCTCATGGCCTACGTGAAGACTCATGTGGTGGCCCGCCGCAGCGCCCGCGGCGGGCGCAGCGCGCAGGAGCATCTGGTGGGCGCGCTGCGCTGCCTGTACCGGCACGCCGAGGACGACGGGCTGATCCCCGAGGGGGATAACCCCGGCCCGCAAGGTAGTCAAACCCCGGCACCGAACCCCTTCGTGGCCTCAGCCAGCGCGACCGTCCGCTCCACCAGCCGCCGGTTCAGATCGGTCTCGATCAGCCGGGCACGCAACCCCGCGAAGGTGCCTGGCAAACGGTGGCTGATCCGCGTCCATGCAGTCCGGCACCAGCTGCCAGCGCCGGTCTGGCGGCTTCCTTTCTGGGTGCCCTGGTCAGCTGGTGCTGGTGTGCCGGTCAGCCGGTCAGCCGGTCCCGGCCCGGCCGGACCAGTACCGGGCGCAGCCGGTGCGGCATCGGCCACGCCGTCGGATAAGAGCCGATCTCCAGCGCCCGCTGCCAGGCTCAGCGCCGAGACGACGCCCTTCTGCGCGGCGAACATCCAGCAGGCCGTGAACCACACCGTCAGCGGCGTCCGCCGGCGATCGAACAAGGTCCCCGCCGTCACCGACGTCCGGCCGCCGCAGGCCGTGCACTTGTACCGGCCATCGGCTACCGCCCATCCGCCAGCGTGCCCGCAGCGCGGGCAGGCGAAGCCCTGCGGCCACCGCAGCCAGTCCGGGTAATCCAGGCAGTCGGCATCGGTCCTGAACCAGGACTGGAACTCCCCCGAGGACCCCGGGTAGTGCAGGCCTGCCCTGGACCGCCTCGCGTCCACGGCCTCAGACTATATTTAGTCCGGTCAGATGAATACTCCGAAGAGATCTTTAGCCATCTGCTCAACGGGTCATGTGAGTGTGCTATGTGCGCGTTGCAGGCAGTCTGACGTTGCGGGGAATCTGATGACAGACAATGTCCCGGGTGCCCGAAAGGCCGATTGGTAACCAGCGTCCCATTCTTGTACCACCAGGAGGACGGCGGCTGGTAGGCGGGATAGCCCTTCGGCGTGCATCATCTTGGACCTTAAGGATCTCTGGCCCGGCGCCACCAGACGTAGTGATTACCACCGCAGGGTGGCGACTTCATCTCCGCCAAGCGTGACACGTCAAGTTCCGTCGATAATTCTTGATAAGACTGGATCAATGCAACGAATACCAGGCGCGCTTCTTAACGGAGTAATCATAAGCAGGCGAGGGAGGCGCTCCGAGCCAACTTCGCATAGGATGCTGTCGTGAGCCGAAAACGGTGAAGGTTGAATGTTGATCGACAACCACACTAAGGGTTATAGACCACTCATAGATACGGCCACTTCCCGAGGGCGAGATATCTAGATATTCTGTATGGCCAGCAGCGATATTTATCACAGCATCTGGCATAGCCAGCGGAACGGCTTGCCCGGACTCAGACACAATAGTAGGTCTTGCGCCTGGGTGATCCAGATTGATATTAAGCAGAGTGCCGGGTACCGGACCTCCACCAGTGAAACAACGAATGAACGAAATTGCTGGCGGCTTGTAGGATCGGAAAACGCTAAGACGCGCAGATGTGATGGTGGCATCTGCATCTGCAGGGGCAGATACTTCAACGAGGACATTCGAAGGGTATGCTGATGCCTGCTGCCGAATGAACCACTTCTTCCACCAGAGCGCGCAATGATCCGCCGTTTCGTTGCCTGGATAGGCAGGCGGCGGGGGGACTCGCGAAACCGAATGGGGAAGAATTGCGTCTTTCAAGAGAGGGATTAGCGTAATTCGCGTCTTTCCTGAAGCTTGGCTAGGCGATGCCGGCCAAGCCGAAACTACTGCAACAATAATTCCCAACACGGCCACGAAGATTGCCACTACCTGGAGATTTCTGTTTTGCTTTGCAAGCTCAATCCCTTTGCGCGCCCAGCCGATATCCTCCAGATGACGGCGTTCGGTTGCGGCATCCTCCGCCTTTTTAATGCGTCGCCTAAAGAACATGTTATCTCTATTCCTCGGACACGGTGATGCAACACTTGAGGGTTGTTAGGTCCGATCACCAGGTCGGTTGATCCTCGCCTACACAACCAACATCAAAGTTTGCGTCAAAGTGCATTATTAGGCTCCGGCCAGTTCCGTCGGGGTGAATCTTAAGAAGGGAGGCGTGACCGCGTGACTCGCTGACGTACGCTATCCAAGATCCGTCCGGAGACCAAATCGGGCTAAAGCCATCGGTCAGCTTATGGAGCCCAGTTCCATCAGGATGCACGAGCCAAACTGAGTCCTCGAAATTGTAGCCTCCCTTATTCACATGCAGGCCCAACGCAATCCACTCACCGTCAGGTGAGAACGTTGGACATGAGAGATTGCGATACGGGGTATTTCCGATAACAAGTCTAGCCTGGCCTGAGCCGTCACTGTTTGCAATATAGAGCCCAGCGGTAAGAGAAGTCGGGGCGCCGCGGTTTTGTGTGATGAACGCTATTCTTGAGCCGCTGGCTGAGACGGCTAGTTCAGCTACGAATGCCTCGGCTTGTATCCTGCGCCCACCAGAGCCTTCCATATTGACGATCTGTATGCCGCGCTTATCAGAGTCGTACGCTATGAATGGTCGGTGGTCACGGCTGCCAGCAGCATAGAACCGGACTTGATCAGGATAGATAAATGTGATCTGCCTCCGCAAGACTCCGTCAGGAGTCACGAGCCACAGTTCAGATGAGGGAGGGTTGACGTTTTTCTTACGATCGATAACTAAGAATTTATGGTCGGGGGTCCATACTACGCCGCCGCCATCGGTTACGAAGTGAACCTTGCCATCGTTAGAACGAAGGTAAACCTTTGTAAAGTTCTCAACAAACGCTATCCTAGGTAGACGGCCTGATTGCGCGGCGCCCCCGCATGCCGATACAAGCAACCCGAAGGCTATAAAAAGGGACGTAAGGGTGGTAGGCCTTGCCAACACGTGCGGTGCTGCCGACCGGTTGACAGGAGGTTCATTGGTCGTGGGAAGACTCGTCCGACTCTCCGGAGACCGGATGGTCGCAGCAGACTGCGTGCAAGCCCTGAAAGCGAAGGCAACCTTGTGCCACGAAGGTTGCATCAGACGAGGAAGGGAGTCGCGGGTATGAGGACCCCTCCGGGAGGATTGCATCACCATCTGAGGATCCGGCATCACGGAGGATAGTTCAAGATAGTGTAAAGAATCTCTGCGCCGGAGTAGACCGATCATCTGGCCGACCGAGCTCCTTGAGATACGGCTGGCACCCAGGCATACGATGCCCCGGACGATCATGCAATCATGTCGAGTTACGGCCCGGCCAGCGATCACTCTGTGATGCTGCCAAGCCGAAAGGCTGGGCCAGATCGAAGAAACGCACTTTCATCGAATGACCTACGGGCCTGGTAGGCAACAATTCGATCGGAGGGCGAAACGACCGCTTATGCATGTGCGCGTTGGGCTGCCCGGCGCGCGAGTGCAGGTCATCAGGTTCCGCGCCCATCGTCGAGGCGCCGGGCCGCCGCCCGGGCCAGCCAGCCGCAGCCACTGCAGTGCCTGCGGGTACACGCCCGGTGCGGCGAACTCTGCCCCGCACCTCGCAGCCGGGCGCCTGCACCGCGGCAGCACGCGGCAGGCCAGCGAGGACCGGCCCGCTGTTGCAGGAGGGACCGGCCAAGACGGCCAGGTGTCGGGCGGAAAGAGGGATGCCGGGGACGCGCACGTGCTCGCGGACATGGTCCGGACCGACTCCCCACCAGGGCGAGCCGCCAACCTGGGGCGGGCACGCTGGGACGACAGGGTCGCGTTCGTCGATACCCGCGATGTCGCGGACGTGGCCGCGGCCATCCTCGTCGAGGGCCCGGGGATCGCAGACACCGTCCGGGCGATGGCGCCGTTCCCGTCCGAAGCTTCATGGTGGCGGGGCGACCGGGCCGCGAGTTGCCCGAGGATGGCACGGCGCTTGAGGCTTGCTGGCGAGGCGGAAGTGTGGGCAGAGCACCGGCGGGCACGCCTACCGGCAGGCACGCATGTGCCTCCAGGTACAGCCACGTCCTTACAGCAAACAGACATGTGCACGGTCTGCGTCGCACCCGCGGCATTAAAGGAGAGGCGGTCATCCCGTGCGTTCCGACATCGTCCCCGGTGGGACCTTCCCCGATTATTCGCTGCCTGACCAGACCGGCACGGTCCGCACGCTGAGCGAGATCCAGGGCCGGGACCCGTTGATCCTGACGCTCGCGCGCGGCAACTACTGCCCGAAAGAGCACCGGCAGCACCTGGAGCTGGCCGAGCACTACCCGGAGATCGCGGTGGCTTATACACAGATCGCCACGATCGCCACCGACGACCATCACACGCTGCAGGAGTTCCGCGCGTCGGTGGGCGCCCAGTGGCCTTTCCTGTCCGACCCCGGCCGGATTGTCCAAAAGGATCTGGGTATCGCGGAGTACACCGACCCCGAGCACAACCCGATGATCCCGCACACGCTGGTGCTCAAGCCGGGGCTGGTCATCCACAGTGTCTATAACGGTTACTGGTTCTGGGGCCGCCCGTCGTTCTACGACCTGTGGCGCGACCTGCGCGCGGCCACCGCCAAGATCCGCCCGGACTGGGATCTGAGCACCCCGGGGCTGCGCGAGGCCTGGGACGCCGGCGACTACTCGAAGTTTCACGGCTGGGACCGGCGGTCCCCCGGGTCAATGCCGACCTCGTATGTCGGGCCGGGCAAGGGGTGAGCGCGATGCGCACACCGGTGTGCGAGTTGCTTGGGATCGAACAGCCGATCGTCCAGGCACCCATGGTCGACATTCCCCAGGCGGCCGCGGCGGTCTCGAACGCCGGCGCGCTGGGCATGGTGACGCTGACCTGGTCTGCTGACATCGGGGCTGCCGTCCGGGAGACGGCGGCGCTGACCGCGCGGCCGTTCGGCGGCAACTTCGTTCTCACCTCAGATCATCACCATCACCTTGACCAGGCCCTCGAGGCCGGCTTGCGGGTCGTCTCGTTTTTCTTGGGTGATCCCGGCGGCTACGTCGAGGCCGTGCACGACGCCGGGGGCATTGTCATGCACACGGTCGGCAGTGCCGAGGAGGCACGGCGGGCAGTCGCGTCTGGCGTGGATGTGATCGTCGCGCAGGGCTGGGAGGCCGGCGGGCACGTGGGGAGTACCGTCGCGACGCTGCCGCTGGTGCCCGCCGTGGTGGACGCGGTGGCGCCGGTGCCGGTGATCGCGGCCGGCGGCATCAGTGACGCTCGCGGAGTCGCCGCGGTGTTCGCCCTCGGCGCGCAGGCCGCGTGGGTAGGCACGCGGTTCCTGCTGGCCGAGGAGATGCCGATCCACGAGGACTACCGGCGCCGGCTGATAGCCGCGGCCGAGACCGATCCGCAGTGGTATCCCAACCTGTACGACGTCGGGTGGCCCGACTCTCCCCACCGCGCCCTCCGCAACTCAACGGCCAAGGCGTGGGAAGCCGCGGGCTGCCCCCCAGACGACCAGCGGCCCGGAATAGGCGACGTGATCGCGCATCTTGCCTCCGGCGAGGCAATCGTTCGTTACGAGGGAGCGCCGCCGATGGCCGGCACGACCGGTGACATCGAGGCGCTCTCGATGTGGGCCGGACAGGGCGTCGCACTCGTGACGCAGCGACAATCAGCAGCGGACATCGTCGCCGAGCTCACCTCACGCCTGCAGGCCTGATGCCGCGCCCGGAGGACCTTCCCGGCTGAGCCTCCGTCACCCGTGAGCGGACACATGAGTACCACATGAGAACGGAGAAGCCGTGAACGAAACCGGGCAGAAGGTAGTAATCGTGACCGGCGGCTCGCAGGGAATCGGCGCCGGCCTTGTCGATGGATACCGGCAGCGACGCTGGGCGGTCGTGACCAACTCTCTCAACATCAAGCCGTCGACGGACCCGGACGTCCTCACGGTCAAGGGCGATATTTCCGAGCAGGCCACCGCCGACCAGATCATCAGCCAGGCGTTGGACCGCTTCGGGCGCGTGGACACCCTGGTCAACAACGCAGGCGTCTTCGTCTCCAAGCCATTCACCGACTACACCGCCGAGGACTACGCGCTGGTCACCGGCGTCAACCTGGCCGGATTCTTCTGGCTGACCCAGCGCGCCATCGGCCAGATGCTGAAGCAGCGCAGCGGCCATGTCGTCAACATCAGCGCCAGCATCGCGGACCGCGCGGACTCGGTGGAGCCAACCGCGCTGACCGCGCTGACCAAGGGCGGCCTGGCCGCGGTCACCAGGTCGCTGGCCGTCGAGTACGCCTCTCGCGGCATCCGCGTCAACGCCGTCGCGCCAGGCATCATCCAGACCCCGCTGCAGCCAGCCGAGTCCTACACCCCCGAGGCGCTCACGGGGAAACTGCCCCCGCTCGGGCGCGCGGGCCTGGTCAGCGACATCGTGGGGGGCATCCTGTACCTCGAGTCAGCGCCGTACGTCACCGGAGAGGTCCTGCACATCGACGGCGGCCGACTCTGAGCCACCCGACGCCAGCCGAATTGGCGCTGCCCATGGCAGGCTACTGCGGCTGTGTGTCGCGCGGCGGGGTGCCGTTCCCGATTATATGCCGCCGGGCCAATGTCGGACCGGGGCCGGAGCAGCAGATGAGCACCTGGCTGTCGGACGGGACCTCCAGCGGGTCTGGGGAGCACGAGACCGCTTGACCTCGGCTAGCAGGACCCGGTTTGGCTATCTGACCCGGCTCGCCGTGGGCAAGGCTCTGAGCCTGACCTGGCCTCCCTGTCCGCCATATCGCAGACCAGGGTAAGGCCAGGGATGCCCTATGGGCTTGGCGATCCCGGCGCGGCGGGCCACCCGGCGCACGACCCGGGCAGCGCCGTGCCGGTCCAGCCGCCGCCCACCGGCAGCGAGGAAAGAACAGCAGCCGCATCCCCTGGCCCGGCTTAGCCGGGCGGCCAGCTGGCCGTCGCTGCGAGACGATTCCAGGTCTACGTCAAGGCAGCCGTCCAGTTCCGGCCTGTCCTCACCGTTGACGAGCCAGCGGCCCGCGCCGCCAGCCTCCAGCGCGGCCAAGCGGGCCCCGGCGGCTGACCGGCTGTTGATCTGCGCACCGCGGACTGCTCCAGCGGCGGACAGTTCGATGGCGTACTCGACAGCCCACAGCGCGCCGCTTTCCATTGCGGGCGTGCATCCCTGGATGAGCCACCCGTTGTCGCGGGCGGCGAGCAGGCTGGCCTGCACTTGGTCCTGCCGGTGTCCGAATGATCGGCCGGGCTCGGCAGCACCGGGCGCCGGGGTCGACGGTGTCACCGCATCCAGGCGTCATCGGCCGAGCCCGTCCCCCTCGTCGTGTTCATGCTGCCGTTTGCGTGGCGCTGCTCTTGCTGGCGGTCCACATCTAGCCGGGAGGCTGTCCCGCGCCAGCCACGCAGCCGCACTGCACGGGCCGCGGGCGAAGCCCGGACATGGCCGGCGAGGCAGTCTCACTCCGGCCGAGTCAAGCTTGATCAAACTTCCAGAAATCTATTCCTAGTTTCCAGGTGGCAAACGTAGCGTCGGTGTTAGCGGTCGAGGCTGGGCTGTCGCTGACCGCCGGGTTACTTGAGGGCCAGCGAGAGGATCCGCGTCATGGGGGAGGCCCGGCTGCACGTGGTGTTCGGGACGGGCCAGGCCGGAAGTTCTCTGCGCAACTGGCCGGGGCGGGTGTCGCGGTCCGGGTGGTGTCCCGGCACCGGCCAGTCACGCTGGCTGGGGGGACCGACTGGCGGGCCACGGGTGCCGCCGATCGCGAGGTGGCCGCCGGCGCGGCCAAGGGCGCCTGGGTGGTGTACCAGTGCGTTAATGCCCGTATACGCAGTGGCCGGAGCGGTTCCCGCGGTTGCACCGGGGCGTGCTGGCTGCTGCCGAGCGCCCCGGTGCACTGCCGGTGGTGGTGGAAAACTCATGCGGTTACGGCCCGGCCGGGGGCAGAGCCGGGCATGCCCAGGGAGAAGGAGAAAGGGTCATGAGTCTCATTGACGAGGCGCTGAGTGCCAATGCAACCATCGCCAACGGCTACGATCCCAGCCGTGGGAAGCCGCCGGCGCCCAAGATCGCAATCGTCACCTGTGCGGATCCCCGGCTCACCAACATCGAGCAGATGCTGGGTCTCGCCGAGGGCGATGTCGACATGATCAGGAACTTCGGCACCGTGATCGACGACGACGCGGTCCGGTCGCTTGTTCTCTCGACCAGGCTGCTGGGCAGCCGCGAGATAATGATCATCAATCACACCGACTGCGGGATGCTCAGGTTCACCGACAGCGAGTTTGAGAACCGGCTCCGCAAGGAGACGGGGCGGGCGCCGATTGCGCCGGCCAGGTTCTACAGCTTCACCGACGCCGAGGCGAACACCAAGGAGCAGATCCAGAAGGCCAGGTCACATCCCTGGATCTCGCAGGACGTCCCAGTCAGGGGGTTCGTTTTTGACGTCAGCACCGGGCGGCTCAGTGAGGTGTTCCCGGACGGGCAGACCGTCGCTGGCTAGCAAGGGCGCCGCCGCCTCGGCGCGTGCTGCGTGAGGACGCCTCGTGCGGAGCTGGCGCTCAAGCTGCATGAGCCTTCCAGACCTTCGCTGTCCGCGCGTATAGGGCCCGGGCTTGGTAGCCGCCTCGTGGGCGGTCGCCGTCGGTGCCGGGTAGCCCGGCGCGCCGGTGAGATGACATGCCGGGCCGCACCGGGGGGGTACGGCGGTTGGGTCGTCTGGCCGGTAGCTCTCGGCGGCAGAGGTGCAGCAACGCGGTTGTCAGAGGTTGCAAGGGTGATTGTCAGGAGCAATCGGCCGAGAGACCGGCATCCCTGGCCCGGCCCGCCGGAGCGCCATCCACGCCGAATCAGGCAGGCAGCCCACGCCGAAGGAGATGCCGACATGCCAAGCCAGGCCATGCAGGATTCGATCGACGCCCTCAGGGACCGGCAGAAGGCCAGTGCCAGCCAGGTCCTGCCGACGCTGGAAGAGCGCCGCGCCGCCTTCATCCCCGGCGACCGCCTTCATCCGGTGCCTCACGACGTGCTGGTGACGGAGGTGACCGCTGGCCGGGTGCCAGCCCACTGGCTTGCCGCCCCCGGAGCCGACACCGGCCGGGTGCTCCTCTTCCTGCACGGCGGAGGTTACGAGCTCGGGTCGCTTCGCAGCGACGGCGAGCTGGCCGCCCGGCTAGGCCGGGCCAGCGGGATGCGGGTGCTGTTCCCTGAATACCGGCTGGCCCCCGAGCATCCCTTCCCCGCCGCCATCGACGACGTCCTGGCCGCATGGCGCTGGCTGCGCACCGGCCAGGACCTGAGCCCGCGATCACTGGCGGTGGCCGGCGACTCGGCCGGCGGAGGGCTCACCACCGCCCTGCTCGTGGCCCTGCGTGACGCCGGGGAGGCATTGCCCGCGGCCGCCGCGCTGATGTCCCCGACGGTGGACCTGACCAGCTCCGGCGCCTCGATGACCGACCGCGCCGATCAGGATCCGATCTCCACCCCCGCCATGCTCCGCCAGTTCGCCGCCGGCTACCTGGCCGGGGCTGACCCCAAGACACCCCTGGCCTCGCCACTGTTCGCCTCCCTGGCCGGGCTCCCGCCGCTGCTCATCCAGGTAGGCACGGCCGACCTGCTGCTCAGCGATTCCGAACGCCTGGCCACCGCAGCAGCCCAAGCCGGGGTCGACGTCACCCTGGAGATCGGCGAGGACCTGCCCCACGTCTACCAGCTCCTGCTCGGCACCCCCGAGGCAGCCGAGGCCACCGCGCAAATCGGGACGTTCCTGCGGGCCCGGGTTCGCTAACCAGATAGTCCACAGCCAGCAGGCTTCCCGGCGCCCAGTCCGTCCCTTCGCTGCGTAACGCCCAGGGAGCTTGCCGATCACTCCTAGGGTTACCCGCCCGAAAGGCCCCACCGAACAAGATGATCTGTGCGCATCCGAACACTAGATGCCGAGCATTGGCTCGGCAAATATTCGGCGTTCGGCGCACATTAGCCCGGTTAACGACCAGGTGATCGATCACTGCGCGTGATCACTAGTCCATGGGGGTTCAAGTCGGCTACATAGGGGTTCGACTCGGTTCGCTAGCCGTCAAGCCTGGCTCTGGCCCCTGAATCACTCTGGGACAGCAGCTGCCCTAGGCGGCAGGCAGCATTTCCGCACGTCAGAGCGCATACAGCCTGTCTGTCTGCTGGAGATCGACTTCGGCGCTATAGCACATAGAGCAATGTGGGGATACGGGGTCAATCCCCCCTCGGACACAGATGATCATGGTCTGAACAGCCAGTCTGTTATGGAGTCGGCCGAACCTCCGGAAAATACGCAGGTCAGAGACATGGGGGTTCAACTCGGTTTTGCGTCTGCCTGTCAACCTTCCGAACCGGGCCGCCTTCCACTGACCGAGCAGGCCCTGGCTTCTTCACCGGAGACCGAGCTGGCGTTGATCACGTCCTCTCCGAGGACCCTCCCTTCCTGCGCCGACCAGCCACCAGACCACACGGTTCTCCGGCCGGCGCAGGAATCCGATCAACCCGACCACGTAAAGGCAGTGGCCCGATCAGGAGCCAGCCGACTTCAGGGCATTCTCGCACTCGCCGCCGCAGTGAGCCGGTGCCGTCATCATGACGCTCGCCAGCGGTCCGCCTCCGCCTGCCGTACCCGGCGGTGCCGGGCCGCTGGCCGCACGCGCTGAGGCATCCGGCGCCCGGTCAGCCGGTCGCGGCGAGGCTGGGGATGGCAGGCTCGCAGGGCAGGGCGCCGACGACCGTGGTGCCGCGACCCGGCGCGGAGCTGACGGTCAGACTGCCGCCTAGCTAGGGCTGCGAGCCGGTCGCGCATGCCCTGCAGGCCCGAGCCGGTCACCGGGCCGGCCAGGTCGAAGCCCGCGCCGTCGTCGGTCACGCGGAACGTGAGCCGCCCGCCTGCCTGCCGCAGCTCCACGGTCGCCAGCGACGCCGCCGCGTACTTCGCGACGTTCTGCAGAGCCTCAAGCACGCAGAAGTACACCGTCGCCTCGGCCTCGCGGGTCAGCCGCCCGACGCCGTCGGCGTCGACGTGCACGGGCGTCGGCGCGCGGTCGGCCTGCGCGCGCAGCGCCGCCGCGAGGCCGCGGTCGGCAAGAAGCGGCGGGTAGATCCCCCGTGCCAGCGCACGCAGGTCGTCGCTGGCGGCGTGCAGGCCGTCGCGCAGCTGCCCGACGAGCTCCCTGACCTGCCCGGGGTCGTCGGCCGCGGCATCCAGGACGGCCAGTCCCACGCTGAGCGCGACCAGCTGCTGCTGGGCCCCGTCGTGCAGGTTGCGCTCGATCCGCTGCCGCTCGTCGTCCTGGGCGCGCACCAGCCGCCGCCGCGAGGCGCGCAGGGTGTCGATGGTGGCACGCAGCTCCGCGGTGAGGCGGACGTTGCGGAGCGCGAGTCCGGCCTGCGAGGCAAGGTCGGTCAGCAGCTTGTCCTCCGCCGCCGAGACCGGGTCGCTGCGCGCCTTCTCCAGCGTGATGGCGCCGAGCAGATCGCCCTGGTGGTAGACGCCCGCAGCCCGGGCGACCTGGCTGACCCGCAGCAGCCGGGCCGTACCGGCGACCACGGGGCCGGCGAGCACGGCGGGCGGCGCGGCAGGTTCGGCGCCCTCCGGCCAGACGGCCCGGGACACCAGCCCGTCCCCGACCACGACGAAGACCTCGACGCGCACCGCGCCGGTCGCGCCGGTGAGCAGCGCGGCCAGCCGGGTGGGCGCGGCGTCGGCGTCGAGCTGGCCGGCCATGTCCTGGGCGAAGCCGGCGAGCACCTGATACGGGGAGCTGCGCTTGCCGTACACGAGGCGGTTCGCGAGCACGGCCGCCCGCTGGCGCACCGGGTGGAACAGCACCGCCACCGCGACCGCGGCCGCGACAGTGAGCACCGGTCCACCTCCGTAGCCCGCGAGCGTACCGATGCCGACCACGATGCCGGCGTAGACAGCGGTCAGGGCCGCGGACAGCAGGCCGTAGCTGACCGCGCGGGTAATGATGACGTCGATCTGGTACAGCCCGTACTTGAGCACCGCGACCGCGATCGCGATCGGGAAGCCGGCCAGCCCGATCACGGTGGCGGCCGCCTCCGCCACCGCGGTCAGCACCGCCGGCCAGGTCCCTGCGATACGCGACGTCGCGATCACGACCAGCGCACAGGCGATCATGGCGGCCGTCGTGAACGCGATCCACTTGATCTGCTGGCGCTGCTCGCGGTCGCCGGACCTGTACCGGGTGATCATGGCCGCCGTCGAGGTCGCCTCCACGGCGAGGAACACCGCCCATAGGGCGCTGATCGTGCCGATCACCAGCAGCGGCCCGGGCAGCGACCGCACGCCCAGCGGGTTCTGGACGACCGCCGAGACGCCGCCGGGGGCGGGCAGGCCGATGGATCCCGGGTGAATCGCAGTCTCGATCAGGGCCAGCGCGATCAGCATCAGGCAAAGGGCGCCGGCCGGCCGCCACCGCCGTGACGGCAGCTGCCCGGTCGGGAAAAGCAGGAACATGAACGCGATCCCGGTGACGAGCAGGACGAACGAACACTCGGCCAGCAGGCCGGCCAGGGCGGCGCCCGGCAGGGTGCCGGGGTTCTTGGTGCCGATCACCGCGTAGGCGGAGGCGAGCGAGACGACGGCGGTGGCCATGCCCCCGCTGAGCAGGAACCAGCCGACGACGTTGCCCGCGCGGCGGACGATCAGCGCTCCGAGGGTCGCGTACAGGATCGCCGCCGGCACCGCACCCGCGCTGGAGATCGCGTCACTGGTCGCCAGGTACCGCCAGGCGAGCACGTTCCCCGCGATACCGGCCAAGGCGACCGCGACGACCAGCACCCACGCGAGCCCGGCGCCCCCGCGCAGCCGGCGGCTGACGTCGGTCATGAGGCGCGGCGCCCCGACCAGACGTACAGATAGGCCGGAAGGGCCAGGATGAGCAGGCCATCGGTGGCGTGCAGCGCACCGAAGATCACGTGGTCGTCGGCCAGGCCGGCCAGCAGGCTCTGCAGGAACGACGTCATCAGCACGAGCAGCACGGCGCCGACGACGGCGCGTGTGCCCGGCCGGGCGATCAGCGTGAGGATCAGGATGATGATCGCGGCTCCCGCCATCGCGAACCCGAGCATCCGGTGCGGGTCCATCGCCGGGTCGCCCGCGCCGTGCAGGAGCTTGAACGTCCCGAGCCCGGCTAGGAAGATCTGAACGACCCCGGCGGCCAGGAACACCGCCAGCGCCCAGCGGTAGACGGCCAGCGCGCGGCCTCCCGGCGTGGCCGTCCCTGGCGGGCTGCTCGTGCCGGCCGCTGTCGTCGTGCTCTCGTTCATCTCAGGCCCCCTGCGGTCCCGGCCGCGGCCCAGGAGGAGGCCCGCGGCGCCGATATCACCGGACGCTAGGCCTCCGGCGCCGCGCGGCCCACGGTGCCAGCCACCGGACCCGGGGTGAGGCTGACCGCAGGCGTACCTGCGGCCTGCCTCCTACCGCTCGGCAGGCGACCGGGCTCACACTGGGGCTATGCGCGCTGTCAGCTGGATGTTCGCCGTGGTGGGCGGCTGCGCGCTGATCGTCGCGGTGGTGGGCAACCTGGCCGGCGGTGACCTGGCCGGGGCCGGCTGGGTCCTCATCGGCCCGGCGCCGATCTACGCGGTTGGCCTGGCCGGCGCGTTCCGCGGCCGCGGGCACCCGGTCGCCGTCTGGCTGCTGGCGGGCGGCAGCTTGTTCATGCTGAGCGGCTGCCTGGGCGACGTGCTGCTCCCGCACGCCGGAGCGGCCGCGGGCTGGGTCGCGTTCGCAGCCTTGTGCGCGGACACCGCATCCGAAGTCGCTGGGATGGGGCTGATCGGCCTGTTCCCGACGGGAAGGCCGGACCGTGCCTGGCAGCGCGCGGTGCTGATCGCGGCGGCCGGCCTCGCGCTGCTGGTGCCCGTCCTCGTGCTGGCGTCCAGCCCGACGTCGCCTCGGGACCCCTTCGCCGACCCGGGCGCAACTCCGCCTGCCAGCCCGATCTTCCTGGCGTGGGCCCGGCCCGCGTCAGCGGCCGCGAACGTGGCCTACCAGGCGTTCGCGGCAGTGGCGCTCGTCGGGGTGGTCATGTTGTACCTGCGGTACCGGCGCGCACCGCAGGTACAGCGGCGCCAGATCCGGCTGGCGCTGATCGGCATGGCCAGTGCCCTGGCGGTGTTCGCGACGCAGCTCGCGCTGGTCTGGACTGGCGGCCAGGGACCCGGCTGGGCCGCCGTGGCCCTCGTGCTCTGGATCATCGGGCTGTCGCTCGTGCTCGGCTCGCTCATCGTCGCGCTCTCCCCGGAGGAACTGCTCGGCATCGACCGGTCGGCGCGCAGGATCGCGGTGCACCGGGGCCTGCGGGTGCTGGCCGCGACCGGCTATGTCGCGATCGCGGCCACGCTGGGCATCCTGGCCAGCAGGTACCTGCCTGACGGGGCGGCGATCGTGGTGGCCGCGGGCGCGGCCCTGGCATTCCAGCCCGCCCAGCGCAGGCTGGAACGGATCGCCGACCGGTGGGCGTTCGGCGCCAGGCTGGACGGCTACGACGTGCTGAGCCGGTTCGGCACGCTGCTCCAGGCAGCGCCCGCTCCCGACAGCCTGCTCGCGCAGCTTGCCGAGGAGATCTGCCAGGCGCTGCGTCTGAGCTGGGTCACAGTCCGGCTCGACGTCCACGCGGAAGGCGTAGCCAGCCCGCTGGCTGGCTACGCCGTCGCGGGTCCGGGCGACCAGGCCGGTCACGGTGAGCACACCGTGCGTGGCGAGCACGACGGGTCCGACCTGGTCGTGCCACTGGTGCATGGCGGCGAGGTGCTCGGCGCGATCGAGTGCGGGCCGCGGCGGGGCGGGTCGCTGCTCGACGAGGACCGGCGCCTGCTCGCACACCTGGCGGGCCAGGCCGCCGCGGCCGTCAGGAACCTGCGCCTGAGCGCGCAGCTCGCCGGGCGGCTCGAGGTGATCAAGCGGCAGGCCGCGGAGCTGGCAGCGTCGCGGGCGCGGGTGGTGCTCGCCCAGGACGCCGAGCGGCGGCGGATCCAGCGCGACCTGCACGACGGGTTCCAGCAGGAGGTGGTCGTGCTGACCGCCAAGCTGGCGCTGGCCAGGCAGTGGCTGCGGCGCGGCGACCAGCGGGCCGGCCAGGCGCTCGGCGAGTTGCAGGCCGACCTCGGCGGCCTGCTCGCGGACCTGCGCGAGTTCGCGCACGCCATCCACCCGCCTGTGCTCGCCGACCAGGGCCTGCTCGAGGCGATCGAGGCCCAGGCCAGCAGGCTGCCGGTTGAGGTCATCATCGACGCGGACCCAGCGCTGCGCGGCCAGCGGTACGCGCAGCACGTCGAGTCCGTGGCCTGGTACGTCGTGGCCGAGGCGCTGACCAATGTTGTCAAGCACGCAAACGCGCGGCGGGTGACCGTCGCGCTCGCGCAGCCGAACGGCAGCCTCACCGTGGAGGTCAACGACGACGGATGCGGGTTCGACCCGGCAGCCGCGCGCGGGCTCGGCCTGGCCGGCCTCGCCGACCGGGTGTCGATCGTTGACGGCGAGCTGACCGTCAACAGCGGCACCGGGCGCGGGACCACGCTGCGCGCCCAGGTTCCGCTTCGCCGCTCCGATCATGCCGGGGACGGTGCGCCGCATGACTGAGCACCTGCAGATCGTGATCGCCGACGACAACTACCTGGTCAGGGAGGGGACGCGCCAGCTACTTGAGGCCTCGGGCGAGGTCACCGTGGAGGCTGCGGTCGGCTCGGCACCCGAGCTGCTCGACGCGGTGCGGCGCCGCCGTCCGGACGCGGTGCTGACCGACATCCGGATGCCGGTGCCGGCCGGAGCCCACGGCGACCAGGCGCCGGCCATGGAGGGCATCGACGCCGCGCACGCGATCAAAATGTCGGAGCCGCGTGTCGGCGTCGTGATCTTGTCGCAGTACGCGGACGAGTCCTACGCGTTCGAGCTGTTCCGCAACGGCACGGCAGGCCTGGCGTACCTGCTCAAAGACCGCGTCGGCGACCTGGACCAGCTGCTCAGCGCGCTGCGCGCGGTCGCGGCCGGCGGCTCGGTCATCGACCCTCAGGTGGTCGATGCCCTGGTCAGCCGGCGCGCCCGGCTGCAGTCCTCGCCAGTGGCCAGGCTCAGCCCTCGGGAGCTCGACGTGCTACGCGAGATGGCGCAGGGCCGCGGCAACGCTGGCATCGCCCAGGCGCTGCACCTGTCGGAGTCCTCAGTCGAGAAGCACGTCAACGCGATCTTCACCAAACTGGACCTGGCCAGCGAGCAGCAGGTGCACCGGCGTGTCGCGGCCGTGCTCACGTTCCTGCGCGACGCGGGCCTGCAACCGCGCCAGTCGCCGGGCGGCTGATGAGGTCGCGGGCATTTGCGCGTACCTGGCTTGTTGACCGGGTGAGCGGCGGCCGAGTTCGCCTCTCCGCAGCTAAGCCCACCGGCGTGGCCATTGGCAAAGCACCCCGCCAGGCTTCCCCGCGAGTGAGTGGGGCAGCAGCGTGGCTGACGCCGCGGCGATCATGCCATCCACCGACAGAGGCCTCACGCCGCGACCAGCCTGGCTGCCCGTGCGACGCCACCGTGAGGTGTGTATGAAGATAGGAGACTGACCCGGCGATCAGCGCCAGCAACCCCTACGCAGCCGGTCGTGGTTCACCGGATCCACCGATCCGCCCCGCGACTCATGACCAGCCCGCAACTGCGAAAACACCAGCCAGCACACATTGGGATTTGGGTGTAATCCCCCCTCGGACACGTTAAACCCCATGGCGGGCTGTTTCCGGGCATGCCGGGATGTCACCCGGGCGCAGGCTCCCGCCAGCGCCGGGCGACCGGCGGTTCCTTTTCCCCTCCTTCCGGTGCGGGGCTCTCTGGCCCGGGGTTAGCTTGCTTTCCTGGTGGCAGTCTTGATGGGTTTCGTGGCCTTGATGGGTTCGGCGGTGCCTGCCTGCAGGGTGCCCGCGACCGGGTCCCAGGTGAGGGTGACCTCGTGCTCGCGCAGGTACCCGATCACGTCCTCGGCGCTGGCCGGCGGTGGCACGTCCATCCCGCGGCGGGTCCGGCGCGCCGGGGGCAACACTGATCAGCAGCAAGTACATGGCGGGTAGCTGCGGCAGGATGCGGTCCTCGCGAACGTGGGCGTTCCGGCGCCGGCCCGGATCGGCTGACGCGGCGCTGCTGTGGCCGTGACGGCACCGGTAGGCGGCCTTGCCGTTGGACCAGGCTGATTCCATCCGCCGCCCGCATATCCCGCAGGCAAGCAGCCCGGCCAGCCGGTACCGGCGCTGGTGCGGCGCGGCCGGGCCGGCCGGGGGTGCGGGGCCGCGGGCGGCGCTGATGTCCTGGGCGGCGATGAAGTCAGCCTCGCTGACCAGCCCCGGGTGCGCGGGACGGGCGGAGATGACCCACCCGCCGGGGAGGTTCCACCGCTGCACCTGCTTACGGCCCAGGGCGATGTCGGCCGGGTCGGCCAGGTCGGTGTCGGTCCGCTGCCGGTTCCATACCTGACGGCCGGTGTAGCGCGGGTTGGCCAGGATCGTCGCCACCGTGCGTACCGTCCACGCCGCACCGCTGCGGTGCCGGTTCCGCCCGGGTCGGCGGCCGTCGGCGGCCAGCCCGGAGACCGGCGCGGCAGCCGTCCGACGGCGGGTTCGACGCCTCCTGCCACCGCGTCGTCCCATCGGCGAGGACGATGCAAAGGAATTCGTCGTCGGCCTACACCACTCCAGCAGCTACCCGGCCGCGTCCCCGGTGCGCAGGTCGGCAATGAGGTGGCCGGCGGAGACGTTGTCGCCTACGGCGACCCGGACGGCGGCGATGGTCCCTGCCACGGGCGCCGGGATGTCCAACGTGGCTTTGTCGGACTCCAGGGTGATCAGCGGGTCTTTGTCGCTGACCACGTCACCGGCGGCCACATGCACCTCGATCACTGGCACGTCGATGAAATGGCCGATATCGGGGACCGTTATCTTGATGACTTCGTCAGTCCCGCCAGGCGAGCTGTCGCCTGGCGGTTCGGCCGACGCGGCGGCCGCGTCCTCGGTGACGCGCTCCTTTACCGGCGCCGCGGCCGGGCCGCCAGACCCTGGTCCGGCGTCGAGCCGGAGGATGAGGTCCCCGGCCGATACCCGGTCACCGACCCGGGTGGCGACTTCGCCGGCTGTTCCCGCGACCGGCGCAGGAACGTCCAGTGTGGCCTTGTCCGACTCCAGCGTGATGAGAGGATCCTCGGCGGCTACTACGTCGCCGGCGGCCACATGCACCTCGATCACCAGCACGTCAACGAAGTGGCCGATGTCTGGAACGGTGATATCCACGTGAGGCTCCAGGGAGGAAGAGGAGGCGGCGGGAATTCTGCCTAGGCGGCGGTCAGAGCAGGAGCCGGCACATTGAGGTTTCTCACTAAGGTCGTTCCGATCATCCGGGACATGACAGGGACACCAGGCAGACACGCTGACTTTACGGTATATCAGCGGGGCAGGGACGGAGCCGCCGGTAGAAAGAGATCTCAGTGAAGATCCCCGGGGCCGCCCAGGTGCTCGCGCTACGCGAGCTTCCCGACGCGCTGCCCGGCCGGATGCAGATTGTCGAGCTGTGGCCGTTTTCCCAGGGCGAGCTGGAACAGTCTCCCGATGCCTTCATAGACGCCGCGTTCGCCTGCGGCCCCGCCCTGTCCCGGATCTCACCGTTGCGCAAGCGCGACTACCTCGACCGCGTCGTGTGCGGCGGCTACCCAGAGGCGATCCGCCGGGCCCGCGCCGCCGCGCGGCCTCCTTCGACTCCTACCTGGCGAACCTCATCGAGCGCGACGTCCAGGAACTGGCAGCGCTCGAACGCCGGGGCGACCTCCGCCGGGTGCTGGCGCCGCTGGCCGGCCCGTTCCGGCGGCCTCTAGGGCTCTTCTTCCAGGGCGGCGCGGGCATCCGGGTCGGCGGACCAGGTCAGGCGCAGGTCTTTGGGCGCCTCGCCGGCCAGCTCCCAGGTGAGGACGCGGCGGATCCAGGGCTTGCGGGTGATGGCCTCGATGTCGGCCTCGACCCTGGCGCGGGGGCGGCGGGTCTTGCCGCGGGCCAGGGTGGCGGACAGCTCGCCGAGTTTCTTGCCGGCCTTGGCCAGGGTGGTGCCGTCGAACCCGGCCGCCTGGCTTTGATGCAGCTCCGTGGAGTGGGTCAGGATCGCCCGCCGGTCAATCCCGTAGACGACGCGGCGGGTGTCGAAGGCGGTCAGCCCGCCGAACCGGTCCTCATCGACGGCGGAGCGGGCGGCGGCGGGCAGGGCGGTCAGGTCCGGGCAGTCCGAGGCCGGGACCGACCCGATGTAGTGCAGTCCGGTGCCGGCCAGGTGGGCGAAGTTGTCGGCGGAGTTCTGCCCGGCGTCGAAGACCACCGTCATGTCCGCGGCCGCGGCCGGGACCCCAGCCGCGGCGGTGACCGCCTGGTACTGGCCGAGCAGCTGGTTGACCATGGCGGGGAACTGGGTGACGTCGGGCCGGTCGCCCGGGTATGCGTGCCAGGTCAGCGGGATCCCGCCGTCCCGCGTGACGACCAGGCCCAGGCCGGCCAGGCGCAGGTCGGCGCGTTTCTGCTTGGCCTTGCCCCGCTGCGCGACCGGCGCCTTGTTATTGGCCGTCGCGATGAACGTGGCGAAATTTGTCATGTCCAGCGCCACTGAGGACACGTCCACGCCGGACAGTTCCACGATCCGCACCGCGATCGCCCGGGAGATCTCCTCCAGTTGCTCCAGGGTGACGGCGTGCATCGCGTCCCAGAAGTACCGGTGATCCAGCGCCGGGACACCGATCCTGGTGAGCCGGTCGCCGGCGGTGGTCTTCCACCAGTCCGCGAACGCCGCCTTGGAGCACGGGGCGACGAGCCGGTTCAGCGCGGCCAGTGCCAGGTAGGTGCCCGCGGACAGCGCCGCGCCGGCCGGGCGGGAGCCGGTGACCTCGTCGATGACCGCGGCGACCCCGAGGTCCTCCAGGATTCCCCAGGCGGCGGCCACGTCCCCGAACGCCAGGTGCCGGGTCCGTTCCGGCAGCGCGGCCGCCTCCGCAGCCTCCATCGCCGCGGCGATGTCCGCGGCGGTACCCAGGTACCGCTCGGAGATCATCTTCGGCTTGCCGTTCAACGCGGCCCATCTCGCGCAGGTACCAGTACGTCTTACCGCTGACCTTCTTCGGGTACAGGCTCGCCATGACATTAGGTCATACGCTCATATCGTCATTAAATCAAGCACCCAGGCAGCGTGTCATCAGGGAAAACGCGTCAAGCTGGCAACCCCGCCGACCTCAGAAAACCATGATCATCTGAAACTCCGGCTAGTCCCCGCCACGCTCGCGACAGCGTCCGGCATTCCCCGGACCACGCTCAACCGGTACCTCGAACTGCTCTCCGCCGTCTTCCTCATCAAGCAGATCCCCGCCTGGTCAACCAGCCAGGCCCAGCGCGTCATCGGCACTCCCAAGCTGGCCTTCGTCAACCCCAGCATCGCCTCGCACCTGCTCGGCCAGGACACCGCCCGACGCGGCGAGCCCGACGGAGCAGCGGGACCTATGATCGAGACATTCGTGCTGATGGAACTTGCCCGCCAGCTCACCTGGTCCCAGGAGCGAGCGCGGCTCTACCACCCTCGATCTGGAACCCCTCCATCTGAGAGTGACTCTCGCCCCGCGGGTGCGCTGGTGACAAAGGATATTTGACCCGCACACCCGGCGCGGCGCCGGTGCGTGAGGTCAACCGTAGGCCGGCGGCAGGTCCATGAAAGGTCCATCAGTGGCCCGCGCGTTGCAATGTCATTGTCCCGGGGCCTGGCACGCGGCCGTGCCGGGAAGTCCCGGCCGCGAGGACTACGGGTTCGATCCGCACATGGTGCACCCGCTGCTGCGCAAGGCCATCGCCTCAGCGCGGCTGAAGAACGACAAGGCCGGCGCCGCGATCCTGGCGCAGCTGCTGCGCGCGGACCGGCTGCCCGAGGCATGGATCGCCCCGCTGGAGGTCCGCCAGCTCCGGGCGCTGCTGCGGCACCGGGCCAGCCTGGTCCGCCTCGGCACCCAGCTGCGCAACCGGATCCACGCCGTCGCCGTCGGCCACGGGCATGACCGCACCGCCAGCTACTGGACCGGGCCCGGACGTAGCTGGCTCGCCGAGCTAGACCAGCCCCCGGTGTCCCGGGAGATCATCACCGACTGCCTCGCGTTCATTGATGCGCTGGCACCTCAGATCGACCGCCTCGACGGCGAGCTGCGGACACGGGCCAAGGCCGACCCGCGGGTCAGGGCCCTGACAGTACTGCCCGGGGTCGGGCAGTACACTGCGCTGGTGATCGTGGCTGAGGCCGGTGACATCACCCGGTTCGGAAGCGCCGCAAGCTGGCCAGCTGGGCCGGGCTGACCCCGACCGTCCGCGGATCGGACCTGAGTCTCCGGCACGGGCACATCTCCGGGCAGGGCCCGGCGCAGCAGCGGTGGGGGCCGGCCAGGCCGCGCAGACCGCGAAACGGTCCCCGGAGTTCTCCGCCACCTACGCCGCCATAAGCAAACGGCGCGGGAAGAAGATCGCCACCATCGCGATCGCCCGCAAGCTGCTGACCCGCGCCTACCACCTGCTCGCCGCCGAGGCCCTCCGGGCATCAGACGCGGCGGGCTCCACCACCACACCCCCGCAAGCCGGGAGGGTCACCAAGCCCCGGGCACGCTCGTAACAGCGGCATGAGCCGGCCACCGGCCAGGCTCGATCATCTGACTGAGCAGCCCGGTCCCCGGACACATGGTCATGGCGCCCGCCTGCTTACTGGCGCGGCGCCGGATGGGTGCTTGTGAGACCACTCCGCCAGCCACACGCCGGGGATAGCCAGACGACCCTTCATAAAGAGCCAGACCGGAAAGGATTCTTCCTCGCTTCCGATGATCCGCCGCCGCTCGCCGGCGCCCAGCTCGTTCGTCCTCGCCGCTACGCGGCTGCGGGCGCTCCAGCTGGCCCCCTCCCGCACGGCCGGCGCGACCAAGGGCAGCTGCGAGGAAGATCGCGGATAACAGTCAGGCCCAGCCCCGCGACACCACGCGAACCACCGGGCTAAAAACCCATGCCCTCTTGACGGTGGCGGCCCTCAGGGTGCCGCGATTCGCGCGATCATGTGGTGTGGCCGGGTGGGGGGACTGCCGTCGGCTCCCCTGCCGGTCACGGTGGGGGTGGGTGCTCCGCGTCGTATGCGGCGAGCAGTCGTTTGGGGGCGCAGAGCCGCCAGGACTCGGTCACGATCTCGGTCACCTCTTCGAGGTCAACCTGGCTGAGCCGTACCAGGACCCCGGGGTAGCCGTCGTAATGAGGCGTGATGAAAAACTTCGCCGGCTCGGCTTTGAGTAGTCCGTTGCGTTCTTCCAGGCCAGCGCAGCGCATGAACAGCGCATCCGGTAGCTCGTGAATACGGATGAACAGGTTGCTGCGCACCCGGAAGGCGGGGAGCCGGTTGTAAGGCTTCTCGACGGTCTCGGGCAAAGACAGCGCGACCCGGCGAACGTCATCTTCGGTCACCATCTGCGGATGATACGGCAGCTCACGCCGATGGACAGCTCCATCCGCTCATAGCCGCGGAGCGAGGGGTGTGGGCGGTGTTGATGTTGATGTGCTGCGAGGAGACGTGCAGCGCGTGCTGTTCGCCGATATCCCCAGGAACTACAGCGCGCGGGTTAAGCACGTGAGGCATCGCGTACCAGGCGATCGGTACCACGGCGGGGCCTTGGACCGGCGGGGCACCGGGTCGCACAGCCCGCCCGGGCGGCCGTCGAGATCGACGACGCTCATCATCCATCGCTGGGCACGTGACGATCGACTTCACACCGATCAGCGTGGGAAGGGCCGGCCTGACCCGGCGACGACACGCGCCTCCTCATCAGCCACCGCGGCGGGGCTCTTCACCGTGCCGCCGGACGGCCGCCGCCGATGTGGCTCCCCTCCCCGACCCGGCTGACGCCGCCCGGAACCATGAGCAGCCCGGGTCAGAAGGCCGCCAGCTGTTCGCGTGTCAGCCCGGACAGGCCCATGCTGTCCATGGTGCGGGCGCGCTCGGCGGCGAAGTCCTCACCGGCCACGATGGAGGCGATGTGGATCACGGCGTCCATGGTGGGGGTCGGCACCGACAGGTGCCGGGCCAGGTCGGTGAGGAACACCATCGAGTAGCCCACGTCTTCGGTCAGGTAGCGGTGGTGCAGCTCGTTCTGCGCCTTGATGCCGCGGAAGCCCGGTGCGGCAGAGTAACCGGTGGAGTAGTTGGGCTCGGTCATGTAGCCCTGCCGCACCCCGAGATCCGGCTCGGCGAGGATTGCGACTCCGAGGGCCCGCGCGATGGCGAGCCGTTCGTCATCGACCGCCTTCATGAAGCGGCCGACCGCCTCGGTGACCCCCTCCTCGTAGAACATGAAGTCGCCCCCTGTGCGCTCGATGAGCGCGGCGTTGAGCAGGGTGACGGCAGGGTGGATGACCGGGTTGCCGTTCTGCAGCGTGGTCTGGAAGATCCCCGCGGCTTCCTCGGTGTTGCGGTACACCTGGCGGAGGACCTCCAGGAGCCGGGGCGTGTTGCAGCGCGGGGCGGCAGCAGCCGAGAGACCGGTGTCGACCCGGTGGAAAATCCGCACGCTGGCGTGCAGCGACGCCCGCGAGGCGTACGGCAGCGTGCTGGTCTCGCCTACGACGATGCTCTCGTCATAGAGGCCCAGCCCCGCGGCGTGCTTGAAAGCGAGGCTGCCAACGCACGAGCTGGGGCAGACCACGACGGTCATCCCGGGATGCAGGTGACCGCGGGTGTCGGCGCCGAACGGCTCGGTGGCGTAGGCGGGGCCGACGACGAAGACAACCTCCACGCCCTCCAGTGCCTCGGCGATGTCGGAGGTGACCGTCTCCAGTGGGGCGAACCCCTCAAGCAAACCCTCGGCCTGGATGCCGCCGCGTTCGCGGACCGGCGCCAGGTGGTCGTCGTGGATGCGTTGTGCGTACAGGGAGACCCGGTGTCCCTGGCTCGCCCACTCGTAGGCGACCGCTAGCCCTCCACCGCCCGCCCCCAGCACCGCGACGTCCATGAGGCTAACTCCATTCGCCCGCGCGTCGGCATCGTCGACGGCAACCTTCTCACGAACGGCGCGCCCTGCAAGAGCAAGCGCGCATTGTCGCTAGCATGGGCTCACAGGAACTGCAGCGTGGCTCTTCCGGCTAGGATCGTTGTCCCAGGTTGGTGCGATCGTTGCCCGGCGTTGCCCGGCACCGGCCCATCAGCAGCAATCCGGAAGTGTAGAGCTTGACAGGGAACACCTGGACGCTCGAGTGAAGTATGGGTTTTGTCCTGGGGCTCGCGAGCAACATGGCGGCGAACCTGTCTTCTGGGTATTGCTGAGGGGTACCTTCTGGGTGCTCAGCACGGCGGTCGCCCGGCGATTCTCCAGGTTCTTCGGCCTTGTTCGCATTGACCCCATCGGGATTTATCTCTCCAACCTGTGGAGTCCGCAGGCAAGCCTGCTGAGCGGGAGAACGGTGGGTTACACGGTCTCTCTGCACGAGCTTCGTGATCGACGTAAGTCCGCTTAAGGGAGAAGACGCCGAGCTGGATCGCAATCTGATCGTTGTCGGCAGCAGTGTACGGAACTCGGTACGCGCCCGTTATGTGCAGGCGCGGCTGCCGACTGCGATTCTCACTGGAGAGGACCAGGCATCCGATGCCCGGCTCGCAATGGAGGAGGCCTCCCGCGCGAGAGGCCTGCCGGTTAGCCCGGGGAGCCAGGCGCAGGCGAGGGAAGCCGCGACGACGTCCGCGCTGGCGGTGATCGCGGTCAGGCAATCAACTGCAGGGCCGCATAGTACTTCAACCATCATCCACACCATAGTCACTGCCCGCGCTGTGCGGGTGGGCCTGTTCGGTCCGGCTGGGCTCGGTCACCATGGGGATGTGGCGACGACGGCGGGGTGGACGTGGGCGCAGACAGCGCTGCTGCTGGCTGGGCTGGTCAGCGTGGCCGGTGCGCTCATCTCCGTTGCACTCACGTATGGGCTGCACCAGCGGGCCGCGCGGCGGGAGCGGCATTCACGGGTGTTCGCCGAGGCGCTCACGGCCATCGAGGACTACGCAGAGATGCCCTACCGGATCCGGCGGCGGCCGCGGGAACTGAGCGCTCAGCATGAGCTGACTGAGCAGATCAGCCAGATCCAGTCCCGGATCGCGTTCCACCAGGCCTGGTTGTGGATGGAGGCGCCCAGCGTGGCCGAGCCCTATGCGGAATTGGTGCGCGCCACGAAGGCGCAAGCGGGGACGCAGATGAAGGAAGCCTGGCTGAAGCCGACGGCGCGGAAGGCCGCGCAGTTCAACCTGACCGTCGCCTACGACCGGGACAAGATCAACGCGGCGCGGAGCCGGTGCATCGACGCGATGCGCGGCGCGCTGGGCAGAGGGCGCCTGCCGGCTCCCAGCCCAGGCACACGGGCAGGCCCGGCCGGCCCGGCGGTCACTGCGCCTGGCCGCGCAACCCAGTAATGATCTGCCTGGCGCTGTCCTGGTTCCACGAGGTGTCGGATGTGTTCTCGAAGAGCCCTCCCCGGCCGTTCGGGAATTCCATTGTCCCGAGTTCGCCCTGCTGCCCATCAAGCCACTCAATCGCACGCTGGTACGCGTCCTGTAGGTCATCGTCATCGCCGAAAAACTGGTCAGGGACGTTCCACAGCAGGGACTCCAGGAAGTACGATGGCGCGGTTCCGTGACTGACCTTGCTATTGTCATCCGCGATGAGCACGTTCCGCGCGTGCTTGGCCACGCGGACCACCTTCCGGTAGTTCCCTTTGGTGCTGTCGTCCTTATCCGCGCAGGCCTGCATGTGCTGCTTGGGGAAGTTGACTATCTTGCGGTTCCCCGACCGGTAGAACTGCACTCCGTCGGCGAAGACCTGGCCCTCGAAGCTGGGGAAGCTCTGGTAGTAGCGATGCTCCAGCGCGATGAGCACGTCAGCGGGCAGCCTGATCGGGCCGGACCGGACCTTCACCGCCTTGGACCCCTCTTCCACCCAGAAGTCCTGGCGCAGGATCCTCGTCACCGCATCGTGGAAATGTTGCCAGGTCCGGTCGGCCTGTTCGTAGTACTTGTCGTACTCCTCCTTCTCGATCAAGCTCAGCTCTCCCTTGTCCGGATAGAACGAGGAGGTCAGCGCGACGACGAGATCGACATCGCTGTCGGCGGCGATGTTCGTCTTGTTGGCGTACGACCCCTGCGGGTAGACCGACCAGGTCCCTTCCAGCCGGCCGTCCACCAGGCTGCCCCGCACCATCTCGTATGAGTACCAGGCGTGAATGGGATCGCCGCGCTGGGACCATTCCTCGATCTGCTTGGCTGAAAGGGTCATCGGTGCTCCTGCTCGGCTCCGTTAGCGGTACCGCCGTCCGGGCGGAACTGGTGCCAGCTGAACAACCGGAAGCCGACCGCCTGGCCGGCCCCCAGCAGCCAGTAATCCCACCGGTCCGGGTCTCCCCCGGCGATCACGTGCACGATGCGGCGCGGGACCCGCTCGGGTGGCGTCCGGCCGAGCACGCTGGCCATGGCCTGGATATCCAGGCTGCTCGGCTCGGGCGCCAGGCGAGGGTGGGTGTGCCACATACCGAGGAACCGCACCCGGCCACCGCTGGCGCGGTAGCGCCGCTCGATAAGGTCAGCCACCCCGGCCGGGCCGAGCCGGAACGTTTGGTCGCCGCGCACGCTGTCCGCGGTCGGGCCCGCCACGTCCGTCACCCACGCGACGCGGCACGCGTCGTCGATGTAGCCGAACAGCAGGCCGCCCGTCTCCCAGGACGGCAGGAACCGGCGCGCCGTGAATTGCGCCTCCGCGTGCATCCGTTCCAGGGCCCTGGAGCGGATCCGCAGCTGGTAGCCGCTCTGCTCGTCCTCGGCGAGCAGGTCATTGGGCCAGTCCAGGTAGACGTGGGCGGAGCGGCTCGGGTCGCCGGGCAGCCGGGCGAGGAACAGCGACTTGGCTGGCACCGGACGCCGGGCGGCTTGGTCGCTGAGCACGCGGAGGGCCCAGGTAAAGAGCAGTCCGGCGGCCGCCGCGACCTCCGGGTCCGAGCCGGTGAAGGTGGGTTCGGAGCAGCCGATCTCCGGCTGGAAGATGTGCTCCGGGTCGGGTTCGGTGAACAAGTCCTCGGCCACGTCGCGCAGACCGCTGTCCTGGAAGGCCTGGTCAGCCAGCGCGTACAGGATGTCGGTGCCAGCCCCGCTGGCCTGCGGCAGGGCGAGCGCCCCGACCGCGCGTTCGCAGGCGTGCCCGACGCCGACGGTCAGTACCGGCGGCCACCGGCCCGGCTGCCCGCGGCGCAGCCATTCGATCCGGGCCGACACGCCCCGGTTGGCCGTCGCGTCCACGATCAGGTCAGCCTTGGGCGGCGCCGCGTCACCGCCCAGCACGGTGTCCCGGATATCGCCGAGCTCCGTCTCGACCGCCAGGCCAGGCGACGGCCTGATCTGGGCCAGGTGCTCAGCGAGCTGCCATGCCTTGGGCAGGCCGATATCCGCGTCCAGGTAGGGCTGCCGGACAAGCAGCCCGGTGCCGACCGGGTGGTTATCCACCAGGACGAGCTTGCGCGCCCCGGCCCGTGCGCAGTGCTCGGCGATCCGGGCGCCCAGCGCACCGCAGCCCAGCACGAGCACGGTCTTCCCGTACAGCCACTGGGCGGGCTTCCCGGTATCCCGGCGGGTCGCGATCTGCCGCCGGCTCTCCTGCACGTAGGCCCAGGACAGAGGCGCGTAGTACAGCCTGGCCAGAGCTTTATCCTGCTCTGCTTGCAGCCAGGCCGGGGGCTGGCGGCCCGGTTCGCCCGCGCCGGTGAGGATACCGGGGATGGCCGCTTCGGTGGCGTCGAGCTGCCACACGGCCAGGTGCATGTCCGGCCGGTCGGCTCCGGCGATGCCGCGCATCGGGGCGCCCATGATGACGTGCAGCGGCTTCGGGCCGGGCGGACGGACCGCGGCCAGCTCGTTCGCGCGCCATACCTTGGCTAGCTGCCGCAGCAGTTCCGGACTGTGCACATACTCAGCCGACAGCGCGTCCAGCAGCGCCGGGAAGGTTTCCGGGAACTCGAAGCTCAGCGGGTGATGCAGGATCCTGACCGCACCCAGGAACGTGGGCTTCTCATGGGTCCTGGCCACCTTGATCAGGTCGTCCTTGAGCTGCTCCAGGACTGGCTGGCGATCCAGTTCCAGCGCGGCCGGGCCCAGCCAGCGCACGACATCGGCCCGGGATTCGTACTCACGCACCATGATGGCGGCGGCCGGTTCGAAATTGGTGGGCAGGTCGGGGTGGATCACGACACAGTCAGCGTCCCCGAACAGCAGCGGATACGCGAGCGGAGGATGCAACGGCTGCCCCTGCTCGACCAGGCGCCCGGCCGCGGCCCGGCGGTACCAGGCCACCAGGCGGCCGATCACCCCGAACATGCCACGCGCCGGATCCCAGTCGCTGTCCGAGTGATACAGGCAGATGTGCTGCCCCAGCAGCACGTATGGCAGGCCGGCGAAACGCGGATGCGCGACGCGGACACCCGGCAGCGAGAACGGGAACGTGGCTGGTACTCGCACGGTCGCATGCTCCCGCGGAGCCAGCCGCACCCCGCCTGGCCCGCGCGCCACCGTGGCGCAGTCGAGGCTGATCTCGACGGGCAGCCAGCCCCGGCGCATCTCACCGACCTGCTCCACCCGCAGCGCCGGTGGCTGGCCGCTACGGTCCTGGATCTCGGCCAGCTCGTCGCGGGCCTGCCGGTGCCCGGCGGTCTCGTCCGGCACGGCAGTCAGGCTCCCGCGCCGAACAGCACCGGCTGTCCTGGGGCTTCTGCGTCTCCTGGCTCACCCTGGATCGGGCTCAGGCTGTCCGCCGCGGGCGAGTCCGCCGACGGTGCCGGGGACCCACCGGGTCCCGCCGGAATGCCACCCGGCTGCTCGGCTTGCGAGTCCGCGTCCGGGCCAAGCCGCTGCAGCGCGCTGGCCACCAGCTCGTCATCGCCGGCCGCGTTGGCCACGGCCAGTACCGGGCCGATGAACCGCTCCGCCTCCCGCGCCCCGGCCGCCCGCCCGCCCAGCAGGCTGGCCGCGGCCAGGTAGTCAGCCGCGAGTTCCCGGGCCCGGCCGGGCTGCCTGGTCCCCGCGGCCACGTCCAGCACGGTGACGACGACCGGCCGCGCGGCCATGAGCTCGGCCGCCGCCCACTCCGCGGCCTTGGCCGGGTCTGTCCGGGCCAGCGCGGCATACGCGTCGAGCAGGCCGTGCACCCGGCGCTGGTAGCACCCGAGCAGCCGATCGAGCAGCTGCTGCTGGGTTCCCGCCGGGTCCGGATCGGCCGCACACGCCCAGCCCGCGGCGTAGTCCGTGACCCCCGGGGCCATCGCCCAGGCCTGGCCCGGGTCCGTCGCGGCGAGCAGGCCCATCCTGGTCAGCTCGCGGAGCGCGGCCGTGGCCCGGTCCCGGCTGAGCCCGGTCGCCGCGCACACCGCCGCGAGATCCGCTTCCGGCAGCCGCAGCATCCCGAACATGTGCACGATCATCTGCTGGTCAGCACCGAGCAGGCCGAGCATGGCGGCCACCGTCGGAAAGCCATGCTTAACGCCAGTACCGGCCAGTTCACCATGCGCCCGATCCCAGTCCTGCCGGGCGGCGCCGAGCGACGTGAGCGGCTGGCCGGTGGCAGCCAGCCAGCGGGAGATCAGGATGACCGGCAGCGGTGTCCCCCGGCACCACTCGTGCACAGTCTTAGCCGTCGCGCCGTCCGCCTCGGCTTGATACGCCCGGAAGACGTCCTGGACCAGCGTGCCGGTCCCGCCGGCGTTCAGCGGGGCTACCGGGATGTTGACCGCCCCGGTGACGGAGGACCACGCCACCCCGTCCCGGCTGGTGATCACGACTACCCCGCCCTTAGCCGGGAGCAGTGGCTTGACCTGCTCCTCGGCCACCACGTCGTCGATGAGGATGACCGGATAGAGCTCGGTCAGTTCGGTCAGGTACCGGGCATGCCGTTCCGCCAGGGTGGCCGGTATATCTTGCTCGGGCACGCCCAGCGCGAGCAGCAGATCCAGCAGTGCGTCATGAGCCGTCAGGGCCAGCCGGCGCAGCCCCGCCGGCGACTCCATGGAACGCAGCGCAGCGGTCAGCAACGGCACGGCACGGACCCCCCGACGGGCGCCTGCA
Organism: uncultured Actinomycetes bacterium; assembly: GCA_963829725.1. Classification (GTDB taxonomy): domain Bacteria; phylum Actinomycetota; class Actinomycetes; order Streptosporangiales; family Streptosporangiaceae; genus RYN-230. The sequence goes on from CAWHJW010000021.1 coordinate 36,539, forward strand.
GCCAATTTCGCCTGGCTTTCGGTCACGATGTCGATGGCCTGGCGGGTCTTGCCTACCCCGGCCGGCCCGGTAATGCAGATCAGCCGGACGCCGGGGGTCTTGAGTGCCTCCTGCACCCCGACGGCGCGGGCCGTCGCGGGACCGGCGGCCGGCCCGCCCGGCGGCCACGGGTTGCCAGGACAGTTCGCGCCAGGACCAGCGGCACCAGGACTAGCCGGGCCGGGACCAGCCGGGCCGGGAGTGGCTGCCGTCGGCCAGGCACGCGGCCAGCGCATGCTGGGCAGCGCCCCGAGCCGGGCCAGCCGGACGAGTGCCCGGTAGACCAGCTCAGGCCCGCCATGGCGCAGCCGAGCTGCCGTCCCGGCCGGCTCCGGCTCGCGCGTGGCCGGGACCGGCGCCTCCCCATCTGGATCCCAGTTGGCCGCATCCCAGCGCAGTTCATCCGCTAACCAATCACCCAGATCAGCTGAACCAGCGCCGCCAATAGGCACTCGCGTTTTGAGGTGGTCTGGGTATTCCATCGGCCCTCCCCGGACACCGCCGCACCACGGCCACACCCCGCGCCGTGCCCCCACCCTTGCCCTCGATAATGAGACTTCGCAATCCAGCCCGCTAGCCCCACTTCGGGAAATGCCCGATTTGCGAAAAAATCGGGGCTGGTGCCGTTCCACCTTGTGAGGCATGCTTTTTGTGATGTTTCCAGAGCACTCGGGTGGCAGCCGTGAGCGAAATGGGCGAGGAACCGGCCGGTCCGGATACCGCGGGCCTGAGCGAGCTGGCCAGCCGGCTGAGCCGGGTCGAGGAGCAGCTGGCCGGATTTCACCAGCGGGCGGCCCACCGTGAGTCGGTCATCGACCAGCTGCATGCGGAGAACCAGCTACTCAAGACCGGGTTAAGCCGGGTGGTCCTGGAGCCGGTAGTCACTGACCTGATCCGGTTGCACGACCTGTTGAGCCGTGAGGCCCGGCGGCAAGCCGACGACGGGCAGGACGCGGAGCTGGCCCGGTCGTTCGCTGACGAGGTAGCGCGGATTCTGGAGCGCTGCGGGATCGACATGTACACGGCGGGCCCGGGCGAGCTGTTCGACCCGATCCGGCATAACCCGGCGGGCGTGCTCGACAGCCCCGACGAAGCCCTGCACAAGACGGTGGCTGAGGTCACCGCGGCCGGGTTCATCGACCGCAGCACCGGCCGTGTGCGGCGGCCGCTGCAAGCGCGATTTCACCGGTACGTCCCCGGAGCAGTGAGGTGACATGGCTACCTACGGCATCGACCTTGGCACCACCAACTCCTGCCTCGCCTACCTGGACAAGGCGTTCCGCCCGGTGGTGCTCAAGAGCTTCACCGACCAGGACACGACCCCGTCCGCGGTCTATTTCGAGTCGGCGCAGCGCGTGGTCGTGGGCCGCCAGGCACAGAACTCGGCGCGGCTCGTCCCTCAGCAAGTCCGTGAACTGGTCAAGCGGGACATGGGGCAGGATGTGCGCTACGAGTACCACGGCCAGCAGTTCACCCCGGAATCCGTCTCCGCATTGATCCTGCGCGGGCTGGTGATCCCGGCCCACGAGCAGACCGGCGACGTGGTCGAGGACGTGGTGATCACCGTGCCCGCCTATTTCGGGCTGCGGGAACGGGAGGCCACCCGGCGGGCGGGGCTGATCGCCGGGCTGAACGTGCTGGACGTGCTGCCCGAACCAGTAGCCGCCGCGCTGGCCTACCAGGCGATCACCGACGATCCCGCGCCCCGGCACATCTTCGTCTACGACCTCGGCGGCGGGACGTTCGACACCACCGTCATGCGCCTGGAAGGTGACGACGTCCATGTGGTCTGCGTGGACGGCAACTTCCGGCTGGGCGGCGCAGACTGGGACCAGAAGATCATGGACTTCCTGCTGCAGACCTTCACCGACCAGTACCCGCAGCTGGACCCGGGCGGGGACGCGCAGTTCATGCAGGAACTCGCGACGTCGGCCGAGGAGCTGAAGAAAGCGCTGAGCGCGCTCCAGGCCCAGCGGCACAACATGTATTTCGGTGGCTCCGTGGTCACCGCGGAACTCACCCGCGAGCGCCTCGAGGAACTCACCGCGGATCTGCTCGATCAGACGATGGAGATCACCGAGCGGACCATCGCGACGGCCCGGGACAAAGGCGTCGAGCGATTCGACGACGTGCTGCTGGTGGGCGGCATGACCAGCAGCCCGGCGGTCGCCCGCACGCTGAAGGAACGGTTCGGGCTGGACGCCCGGCGGCAAGACCCGAATCTGGCGGTGGCCAAGGGGGCCGCCCTGTACGCGGCGACGCGCCGGATCCGGGTCAGCTCCCCGGAGGAGAGCCGGGCGCTCATCGAGCAGAGCGGGGCCGATCCAGAGGCCGTGCGCCGGATCAGCGAGATCAACGTGGCCGGGGTGGCGCCGCGCGCGTTCGGGCTCAAGGTGACCGACGCCCGGGACCCGATTTTCCGGATCGACCCGGGCCGGGCCCGTGAATACGTCACCCACCTGCTGACCGCCAACACGCCGCTGCCCACCGACACCGGCTGGCACACGTTCCGCACGGTCATGCCCAACCAGCGGGCAGCCGAGCTGGAGGTCTGGGAGCAGGCGGGCGCGGTCGCCTCGGAAGAGCTGGAACACAACAAGCGCATTGGCCAGGGCCGGCTGAGCGACCTGCCGGATCGGCCGACCGGGACGCCGTTCGAGGTCCAGTTCCACATGAACGAAACCGGAACGCTCCAGGTGCACGGGCGGGAGGCTGACTCCGGCAGCGAGGTCAAGTTCGACGTACAGATCGATGGCCTCAGCCCGGCAGGCATCGAGGAAGCCAGGCGCCAGATTGCCGCCATCGAGGTGGCCGGCTAGGTGGCCTGGGACCGCAAGGCCTACCGCCGTACCGTCCTCGACCCGGCCCGGCAGGCCGGGAATGTCCCTCCGGCCGATCCGTACCAGCGGTATGGGCTGCCCGCCGGCGCCTCGGCCGCGGCCGCCATCGCCGAGCAGGTCGACCGGGTCGTGGCCTACTGGCAGGAGCTGAAGTCCGGCGACCGGGTCCTCGGGGCACTGGCCGCCCGCCTGCTCGTGGCCCACGACCGGCTGATCCAGGACGGGCCGCTGACCGCCAGCCGCCTGGCCGGCCTGGCTGACCAGAACCGCCAGCGGCAGCGCGAACGGCTGGCCGAGCTGGCCACGGCGGTGGCGAACGAGGGAACCCATGCTGGCCCGGACACGGTGGCCAAGCTCATCGAAGCCCTCGGTGGCTCGGTCACCCGGGCCGAGGTCGAGGCGGCGCTGCGCCAGGCCAACGTGGTCGTCGTCGACGCCTACCCCGCACTGCCCGCCGCAGATCCGCAGCTCAAGAGCCTGATGGAGCACGTCGACCAGCTTGGCCGGCAGCTCTCGGCCGAGCTGGTGTTCGGTGACGACGTGCACCGCGGCTTCCGTGTGCTGCACGGGTTCCAGCTGACCGACGGCCGGCGCCTGGACGCGGCTGCGGTAGAGCGGGCCGTGCAGGACGCCGACGCCCTCCCGTACAGTGACCGGGCCAACTGGGCGCAGAAGGCGCTGCGGATCATGCGCACGGCGGCCGGCCAGGCCGGCCTGCTCGATGAACTGCTGCTGTCCGAAGTGGTGGAGCGGCTCCGCCGGTTCACCCGGCACGGTTTGTCCGGGCAGCGCTCGATCGCGACCCACGCCATCAGCCTCGGCCTGCATCCCGCCGAGGCTGGGCTGCTGGCAGCGGCGATGCAGGCCGAAGACCCGACCGCGGTGGTGCACCAGCAAGCCGGGGAGCAACTCAACGCGGGTCGGCTGCGCGAGGCGCAGCGGCTCGCCGCCAGGCTGCCCGCCAGCGATCCGCTGCGGGCCCGCATCAATGAGGTGCACGCCACTGTCACCCAGCTCAGCCAGGCGGCCGCCGCCGCCCGTGACCGGGGGGAGACCGAGACCGCGGCCGAGCATCTGGCCCAGGCGCTCAGCCTGGCGTCTGACGACGAAACGCTGGCCAGCCAGCTGGCGGCGCTGCCTCCGCCGGCCCCCGGCCCGGCCACCGCCCAGCCGGACGGGCAGCAGGTGCTGATCACCTGGGCACCCAGCCCGACCCGCGCGGGCCAGGTGCGCTACCGCGTCGTGCGCCACCTGGACCGGGCGCCAGTCTCGGCCGCCGACGGGACGCCGGTGGTCACCCAGGCCAGCGAGTGCGGCGCTGCCGACCCGGCTCCGCCGGCCGGGGCCGACCTGTACTACAGCGTCTTCGCCGACCGCGGCGCCGAGGTGTACTCACCGCCCGCCCCGGCCGCGCCCCTGTGCTTCGCACCGGACGTGGCCGGCATCGAGGTAGCGGAAGCGGAGACCGCCATCACCATCTCGTGGCCGCAACCACCCTCCGGGACGGAATCCATCGACGTCATCCGCTGGGAGCAGCGGCCCGGCCGGGATGATGACGAGCCACCAGATGCTGGGACGGGCACCACCGTCCCGGCCGGTCTGACCGGCTTCACCGACCGCGGCCTGGCCACCGGGACGCACTACCGGTACCGGATCACCGCTCTTTACCGCGCCCCGGACGGGGCACTCCGCCGGTCCAGCGGGATCGTCGTGCCCGCCGTCCCGGTCCCCGAGCCGGCGGCGGTCACCGACCTCACCTGGGAGGTCCTAGCCGAGCAGGCCGCGGTGCCCGCGGCCCGGGTCGCGCTGAGCTGGACACCGCCCCGGCACGGCCAGGTCCGGCTGGTCCGGGCCGCGCACCCGCCGGGCTGGCCGGCCGGGGGCCGGGTCCGCCCCGACCGCGGCGCACTGACCGGCATCCCCGGTCAGCCACGAAAGGACGATAACGGCCGCGCCGTGCTGCCCGCCCGGCTGCCGTTCGGGCGACACTTCGTCACGCCGCTGACCGAGTCGGGCCGGATCGTCGTGGCCGGCCCCACCGCGGAGATCATGCTGATGGCGCCGGCCCGCGATCCGCAGGCCACCCGCCGGGCGAACGACGTCAAGCTGAGCTGGGTCTGGCCGGACGACGCCACCGACGTCGTGATCCGCCATCCCGATGGCGAGACGAAGTGCTCCCGGCGGGCCTACTACGAAGAGGGCGGCTGCCAGGTCCCGGTGGGCCGCGGCGAGGTCACGCTCGGGATCATCGCCGTGTACGACGGCGCCAGCGGGCCGGTGACCGCCCCGCCTGCCTGGGTGCCCGTATCCAGCCGGCCGGTCCACGCCCCTTACGGCATCCGCAAGCGGCCGCTGCACCGCAGGCAGCGGGTGATCGAGGTCTCCGCCGAAGACCCGGTCCGGCTGCCACCGCTCGTGATCGTGCAGACCACCGGCCGGTACCCGCCCGCGGGCCCGGCCGAAGGTGAGCGGGTCCGCGAAGCCGCCGGACAGCACGCCGGCCCGGGCCAGGCCGCCCGGATCACCGTCACCCTGCCGCACCTGAACCCCGGCTGGCTGGCCTGCTTCATCGATCCGCAGCGCCATGACCCGGACGCCGACGTGGTCGTGCTGATCCAGCCGCCCCCGGACCAGATGAGGATCCCGTGAGGCGGCGCGCAGAAGCCACGCTGCACTGCCCCTACTGTTACGCGGGGTTCACCGCCCGGAAGATCCAGTTCCGCTGCCCGGGGCCGGCCCAACGAGGCTGCCCGCCCGAACCGGATGAGGTCCTGTCCAAGCACACCGGCCGGCCAGAGACGCTGCCACCAGCCTTCGTCGCCCAGCGCCCAGACCGGCCAACAGCCTGCCCGCACTGCGGGACGGTGAGCTCGGTCCGGATCTGCCCGGCATGCCACCGGCGGCTGCCCGCCAAGTTCGGGGACATCCCCAGCTACCTGATCGCCCTGGTTGGCGCGAAGGAATCCGGCAAGACGGTGTTCCTGACCGTGCTCGTGCACGAGCTGATGCACGGGCTCGGTGCGGAGCTGAACGCGGCGATGGGCCCGGCCGATGACCACACGGCGCACGAGTTCGCCAGCGTCCATGACACGCCGCTGTACCGCGGCAGCCGGGTGCTGCAGCAGCCCACGGCGGCGAGCGCGAGCGACCGGGCCCCGCTGGTCTTCCGGTTCACCGTCAGCGGCCGCGGCCGTTCCCGGCTGGCTGCCCGTCACGGCGCGCGGCCCACGTCGGTGCTGCTCGCCCTGTTCGACCCGGGTGGCGAGGACCTCTGGTCCCAGCAGTCGGTCGAGCAGAACGCCCGGTACCTGGCCGCGGTGGACGGCATCGTGCTGCTGCTGGATCCGCTGCGGATGCGCGGAGCCCGCGAGCTGGCCGCTGCCGGCACCCGGCTGCCATCCCAGGCAGGACTCTCCGACACGCCGCTCAACGTGCTGCAGAACGTCACCGACCTGCTGCTGCGTACCAGCCAGGCCTGCCCGGACGGGTTGATCAGCAAGCCGCTCGCCGTCGCGTTCTCCAAGATCGACGCATTCGAGCACAGCCTGCCGGCCGGCAGCCCGCTGCGCCAGCCGCCGGCTCCGTACTACGACGAGCCGGACAGCCAGCGCGTGCACGCCGAGGTTCAGCGGCTGCTGATCCAGTGGGACGGCTCCCTGATCGACCGGACGGCGGCGCACCACTACGCCAGGTACCGCTATTGCGCGCTCTCTGCGCTGGGCGAGACACCCACCGAGGAGAACCTGGTCTCGGGCCGGGGCATCCACCCCTACCGGGTCTTCGATCCGCTGGCCTGGATGCTCAACCTGTTCGGTGTCATCCCGGAACACAGGGGCTGAGATGGCCTTCCAGCAACTGCACTACACCTCGTGCCCGGACGGCCCGGCCGGATTCAGCGGATTCCAGTTCAGCGCGGCCACCCCAGACATCGCGCTGGCCGTGCTGCGCGAGGTCGAGGAGCTGACCGTGTACCAGCCACCCAGCTGGCTGCTGGCCAGCCCCCAGGTGGACCAGCCGGACGCGTACCCGGTCATGTTCCTGCACGCGACCAGCGCGGTGACCGGCTCCGCCATCACCGCACAGGTCGTGTTCGCAGGCAAGGACTACTCAGGCCGGACCGGCAACTACTTCGCGCACGCCCTGGTCACCAGTACCCCCCGGGAGGACTTCGGCCCGGTCCGGCCGGCCGAGCTGTGGGGGTCGGAGCTGTGGCAGCGCACACAAGTCAGCGGCACCGAACTGCCCGCGCTGACCGGGCCCCCGCCGCGCGGCTTCATCGACCCGCCGGGGGCACAGGCGTTCCTCGACGCACACGGGCTGGACTGCATCCTCGGCGAACTGCTCACCGCCGTCGACCAGGCCATGACCGGCGCGCCGCCGGTGCTACTGGTCACCCTGGATGCCCCCGAATGCGCCTGGTGCATCGCCGCCCTGTCCTACCTGCTCGGCGAGCAGCTGGCCCAGCAGCTGACCTTCACCACCTACTGCCACCGCCCCGCGTCGGCCCGGCTCCACATCATCGGCATCCTGCCCGACGCTATGCCGGCGGAGGCGTTCACCGCCAGCTTCCAGCTCTTCGACCTGACCACCGGGCGGACCCCCGGTGGCGGGGTGCACCCGCTAGCCGCCCTGCTGGCCAGTACCGGTGTGCTGGCCGCCCCGGCGCTATGGCGGCAAGCGGTGGCGCTGTCGAGCGGGGCCGAGCAAGACCTGGACGACTGGCTGCCTGTGGTCGCCACGGCAGCCGGCCTGCTCGGCCGGCCACTCACCACGGCGGAACGCGCCGCGGTGGCCCGGTGGGCCGGCCGCGCGGTGGGCCGGCTGCCGGCCGAGGCCGCCGATGCCGTCCTCGGCCTGCTGCTGGACCAGCCGGGCGAACCACTGACCGGCGCCCGGCTGGTCTACCTGCTCGACCTGGCCGGGCAGGCCGGGGTGGCCGCCCGGGTGGCCCGGCTGGAGGACCTGCTGATCGACGACATGGTCAGCCAGGTCCGGGCCGGCCAGCCAGCCGCCGCGGCCGGGTTCCCCAGCCCGGGCCGGGCGGATCCGGCCGCGGACCTGGCCGGGCTGCTGGGCCGCTCTCCCGGGCTGGTCCGAAGCCTGCTGTCCCGGCTGGCTGGCGAGCCACCGGAGCTGGCCGAGGCGGTGCTGGCCAGCCCGGCGGGTACGGTGATCGGGCGGGACGACCTAGCCGGGTTCCCCATCCTGACCGAGCTGTGGCTGCTCCGTTCGGCCGCGCAGGGCGCGGTGCCGCCGGTGCGGGCCCTGGATGAGATCGCCGACGCGCGGGCCGCCGCCGGGCAGTCTCCCCGGGTGGACCTGGCCCTGCTCACCCGGCTGTGGCCAGCCGGGTGCCCGCCCCGTGAGCTGACCGAACTGCTCGGGCTGATGGTCGACGACCCTCCGGTCGATGTCGGGAACTGGATCACCGCCGAAGTCTGCGCGCTGGCCAGGTACGGCGAACCCGATGCTGACTGGTACCAGCTCGCCGCGGTGGTGGCCAGCCACCCGGTGCAGGGGGCGCTGCCCAGCGACGAGGTCCAGATCATGCAGAACGCAGCCCAGGCCGGGCCGTTGCTGGCCCGGGCCCGCCGGCACGCCCCGGTGGGCGACGCGGCGGTGTTCGCCGAACTGTTCGCCCTGCATGCGGCGGCCGCCGACAGCCGGACGCGCGGGCTGCTGGAGCAGGACCTGCCCGGTCTGCTGGCCGGGGCCGTGCCGCTCGGCCCACCGCTCCGCGGCTGCCCCGCCGAGGTCGCGCTGACCCTCGGCGCCGAGTTGGCCAGCCGCCTGGCCGCGCCGCAGGCCGATGTGGCCCTGGCCACCCGGGTGTTCGCTGCGCTGGCCGATCCCGAAGTGGCCGGCCAGCCCGTGCTGGCGGAGCAACTGACCGCCGGAGCTGAACCGGTACGCGGCTGGTCCCGCCACGACCTGACCGCACTCGGCCGCGCCCTGGACGGCGACGATGCCGCGGCTGGGCTGTTCCGGAAGTGGCGCGGGCCTACCGGCCCGGGCCGGTTCTGGCGCTGGCCACTGTGACCGGCTGAGCGGGGGTCCGCGTTATGTGGCTGGTATACGTGGTGCTCTTCATCCTCGGGGCGGCGGTCGCCGTGGCCGTGCTGGGGCTTTACCTGAGCTACGCCGCCGCGTCCGGGCTGCTCGCCGCGAGTGTCGCGATCGTGGCCTACGGACTGGGGCTGCCCGCCGTGTACCTGGCCACCCTGGGCGACGTGCTGGGCCGCCGGCCCGCCGGGCTGGCCCCGCCGGAAACCTGGCCGCAGCCGCCGGACGGCGCTGACCCGGCCGTGCTGCAGTACTTCTACGGGCCGGCCCGGGCCGACGCCCGGCATGCGATGGCCGTGGCCTACCAGCGCAGCCGGGATTGGTGGGGGCATGGTGCCACCGCGGTCGGCCGGGCGCTGCGCGCCGACCTGCTCCCGTTTACCGTCCCGGCCGCGCTCGGCGGCGCGGCCGGGATGGCCGTAGGCGCCGCGGCCGGCACTCTCCTCACGGCCGGCTGCGCCTTGGTCTACCTGCTGGCCGTCGCCCTCGGCACGGCCGGCACCCGGGCCGCCGGCGCGCTGCTGCGCGGGGCCGACTCGGCACTGCTCAGCATCAAGAACATCCGCATCCTGTGCCCGTACTGCGGCCACCGGGTGCCCTATCCCGGGTACCTTTGCCCAGGGCCGGACTGCGACGGGAAACACCGCGACGTGCGCCCGGGACGGTTCGGCATCACCCGCCGGTACTGCCACTGCGGGCAGCCGCTGAAAACACTGCTGCTGATCGGCTCGGCCCGGATGACGGCGTTCTGCCCGCATTGCGACGAGGTGTGGGAGCACGGGCCCGGTGAGGTCCCGGAGATCGTGCTGGCCCTGTTCGGCGCGGGCGGGGCCGGGAAGACCCGGCTGCTGTCCGCGATGGTCACCCAGCTCATGGACTGGACCGCGGCCAAGCAGCAGTTCACCGCTGAGCCGGCCGACACGGACACGGCCAACAGCCTGAAGACGGCCCGGCAGGTGCTGATCTCCGACCGCGATCCCGGGCCCACGCCCGTCCAGCTGCCCCGTTCTCTGGTCATTCGGGCCAGGTCGGGGCGGATCAAGCGGATCCTGCACCTGTTCGACGCGGCCGGTGAGCAATTCGAGGATCTGGCACACACCGACGAACTACGCTACCTCAGCGAAGCACGCACATTCATCCTGGTGATCGACCCGCGGCCAATCATCGCGTTCTGGCGCCGACCGCCGGGCAGCGCGCCAGCCGGGCCGGGCAGCCGGTCGCCGGATGACGTCTATCACCGGACCTACCAGCAGATCGAGGAGATGGGGGTGGCACTCAGCGAGGCCCGGCTCGCGGTGGTGTTCAGCCACGCCGACCAGATCGACCGGCCGGAGGGCGTGGCCGCGTGGGCACGCCGCGAACTGGGGCTCAGCAACCTGCTCACGTCGGCGAGGCAGAACTTCAAGGAGACCGGATTCTTCTGCACCGCGGCCATCGCCGGGCCTAAATGTGCGGCTGAAAAGTCGGTCGATAAGTCCATCGCCCGCCTGCTGCGCTGGGTGCTGGCCGGCAGTCGGCTGACCTTGCCTGGAGATGACAATGACCGGCCCGGTTGAGGAGCATGCCTACCGGTGGCCCCGGCTGGGCCTGCTCCTGCTCACCGTGGCCGCGATCATCACGCTGGTCGTGGCGGCGTTCCTGGCCCTGCTGTGAGCGCGGCCCCGCGCCACCCGGCTCAGGCCAGCTCAGGAAGCTCGCCGTAGTCGCGGCTTTCCTCCGGTGCCGGCCTGGCTCCTTGCGGTCCGTGGTGTTGTCCTGGTGCGCCGCGGCGGACCTGGTGCATCAGCAGCTCGCAGGCGCCAATGAGCGCGAAGGAGGACCATGCTTCGATCACCCGCCGGGCGCAGTGGACGGGGCGACAGCGACGTTGGGGGCCAGGCTCGCTGCGCTGCATCCTGGCTCGGCGGCGGCAGTGAGCCCCCTCCGGCTGGGTGAGGACACAATTGCCTGGTGAGCAACTTCCGGCGTATCCAGCTCGCGCTGCTGGCGGTGCTCGCCGTGGTGGTAGCCGGCAGCATCGGCTACATCGCGCTCGGATTCAGCCTGCTCGATGCGGTCTACCAGACGGTCACGACGATTACCACGGTCGGGTTCCGCGAGGTCCGGCCGCTAGGCACGGCAGGGAAGATCTTCACGATCGTGCTGATCCTCGCCGGGGTCGGCACGGCATTGTACGCCTTCAGCGTCGTACTCGAATCGCTGGTGGAAGGTCACCTGCGCCACCACTTCGAAAGGCGCCGGATGGAACGCGACATAGCCCGTATCAGCGGACACACGATCGTCTGCGGGTGGGGCCGGGTCGGCCGCTCGGTTGCCGGCTACCTGGCGGGCCAGGGCGCCGCGGTCGTCGTGGTCGACCTCGACCCACAGCGGGCAGCCGCGACCGGGCATCCCGCGCTGCACGGGGACGTCACCGACGACGAGGTACTGCTCAAGGCCGGCGTCATGCGGGCCAGGGCCCTGGTCACCGCGATCAACACCGACGCGGAGAACGTCTACGTGACGCTGTCCGCCCGGGCACTGCGGCCTGACCTCATCATCATCGCCCGCGCCCGCACCGAGGCCTCGGAACCGAAACTGCTACGGGCCGGGGCGACCCGGGTCGTGAACCCGCAGCGGATCGGCGGCCAGCGAATCGCGGCGGCCGCAATTCAGCCCAACGTGGTGGAGTTCCTTGATGTCGTCATGCATGACGGGAGCCTGGAGTTCCGCCTGGAAGAGATATCGGTGACCGCCGGCTCCCGGCTCGCCGGACACACCCTGCAGGAAACGAATGCCGGCGAGACGGCCGGGGCCCTCATCCTCGCGCTCCGCAGCCGCGACGGAACATTCCTGACCAACCCGGCGATGCACACCCCGATCGAGGCAGGGCACGTACTGATCGCCATCGGCACCCAGCAGCAACTGACCGCCCTGCAGCACGCCGCACATCGAGCCGGCTGAACTCCTGACCCAACCCCAGGTCAATCAGCCCGCAACGGCCCCGGCGCGAAACGGCAACTGGTAGCCCGATGAGGACGATGATGGGTCACCGGCTTCGCTAATGGGTTCCGCGACGACCGGGCGCACGCCCAGTCTCCTCGCGGCCAGGCAGGGTGGTGTCCCGCAAGCCCGCAGCACCGGCGCGCTTGCAGGTCCGTGGCAGGCTCCCGATCGCAGAGCGTAACCGCCTCGATGGGGCTAACCGCGCGCAAATCGCCGTTAGGCGCGGCTGGTTCGCGTGTGTTGATGGGAGCAGGAAGGACGCATAACTGGGTTCTCTGGTAGCCGTGCTTGCTGCTTGCCGCCGGCTGTCAGGCGCCTGCCTGTCAGGTGGGGGGCGATGCTGTGCCGCTCGAATAATCGATTGCGCACTGACCTGGGCTATTACCAGCAGGCTTGACCCGGTGATGGTTGGCTGGCCGGATGCTGCTCAAGATCGCTTACCTGCTGACGCACCGGGTACTCAGCGTGGCTGTCCTGGTGTTCCGCGGCGGCCGGGCGAAGGATGCCCAGTTGCTGGCTACTCCGGCGCGAGAACGCCGGGCTGCACCATCACATCGGCCGTCTTCGCTGGTCAAGTCTAGGATGACATTTTCTCCGGCAGCCCAGGAGGTCACGTGGGGTCGAGGCAGTATTGCTCGGCGACCTCCAGGCTGAGGAGAGCGCTTGGCACGCGGAGCATGAGCTGGTGAGTGCCCCGGTTGGTGACATACAGATGGGCGTCGTAATAGCGCTCCATCATCTTTCGCGGATTCGCCCGCGCGGCGTCCCCCGCAGCGATATCAGGACTAACCCTGAACCCGGTGATGACCTGGATGCGTCAACGCGCTGATCGACACCCCGGCCGCGGCGAGCCATCCACGAGGATGACTGAGGCAGTTCGATGCTGCACGCGCTGCGGCGAACGTGTGCACATCAACTTCGGGGACCACAAGAACCTCCTCAAAATACCCATTGGGGTATATGACGCTGGTCCCGAAGATAGCCGGCGCGGCGCATACCCCTGGGTGCAAATACCCCCATGGGTATGCGTTATCCGGTGCGCTTGGCTGCAGAACAGCGCCGCCGAGCGCGAACTGGCGTGACGTGTTCTCCCTCGGCGACACTGCCAACCTGCCGCTGAGTCCGCCCCGCCGCCCCGTGGCGGGACGCTCGTGGGCGCACGCGCTTTGCTGGCCGGCCAGCGCCGGGTCATCGCCGCCTCCTGCACGTACGTGGGTGCCGATAGCTCGTGGCGGACCAGCACAGGTCCGCGGTCGGGCTGGACCGGGGGAGCCGGCGAGCGCACGACCGTGTGCGGCGGCAATCACGCCTGGCATGGTCAAGGATACAATACCCCCTAGGGTATGATCTTGCGATCAGGCCATGTACCTCATGGCAAGACCAGCAAGTAAGAGGTGATCGATCGTGTGCTCACCGGCACGGTGTTCGCGTTGCGGCAAGACGACGTGGCAGGGCTGCGGACGCCACGTCGACGCTGTGATGTCCCGCGTACCCGAGAACGACCAGTGCGCCTGCCCGCCACGTGCGGCGCGCCCGTCGTTGCTCGGGTTCTTGCGCCGATCACGCTGACTGCGGACGAGAGGGGAGCGGCGGGCGATACAGGGCCCGGTGGCCGCGGCTTGCGTGGCGCTGACCAGGCGACTTGCCAGGTCCGGATGCCAAACGGACAGCGGTCGGATTCACGTCCACGGGACTGTGGACCGACCGGCTAGCGGCTGTAAGGTCAACAGCCGCAAGCGGCACATCGCCGTTAACACCGGCGGGCTGCTGCTGACTGTGCTGGTCACTGCCGCGGGCGTCCAGGACCGCGACGGAGCCAGGCCGCTGCTGTGGAACCTGCGCCGTGCGTTCCCCTCGGTCAGGCTAGCCTGGGCGGACGGCGGCTACGGCGGCAAACTTGTCACCTGGGCCAGGATCAAGCTCAAGCCCAGGCTGACACTCGAGATCGTCAAGCGCCCCGATGATCTGGACAGCTTCCAGTCCTGCCGCGCCGCTGGGCCGTCGAGCGGACCCTGGCCTGGATCACCCGCTGCCGGCGCACAGTCCGGGACTACGAACGGCTGACCGGACACCACGAAACCACCGTCTACTGGGCCATGATCATCACCATGAGCCGCCGCCTCGCCCGCTGCCGGCAGCCAGCCCAGCCCCGCGCCGCCCAGGGAGTCCGGGCGTGCTGGCGTGGCGCACGGATGGCCGCGTCACGCTCAGGTGGCGGCTTCGGCCTAGCTGAGGGGTTCGGTGCCGGGCGGTAACGTACCCGGAACGATCGGGACTTAGTGTTGCTGGATGGTGAAGCCTCGGGCGTGCGGCGTCACGCCGCAGGTCACGGGCGACGGGGGCACGATGACGGGGGCGGGCACCCAGACCGCGCCGGACCGCAGAGCCGCCCCGGGGCCGCGGCGGGCGGCGGGTGCCCTTAGGGTTTATCTGAAAATTAGGTCGTCTTGTGTGTGTTGATGATCTACTTGTGTGGTGAAGCTCCGGACCATGGCCGCTGAGGAGCGGGAGCGGCTGGAGAGCGCGCTGGCGCGCCGGTGGCTTGACCTGCGTGATCATCTCGATGAGCGGTCGCGCAGGCTGTGGCTGGCGGCTGAGGCCCGGTCGCTGGGTTATGGCGGCACCGCGTTCGTGGCGGCGGTGACCAAGGTGGCCAAGGACACGATCTCCGATGGGATCAGGGAGCTGGCCGGGGATGCGCCGCCCCCGGGGCGGGTGCGCCGGGCCGGGGCGGGCCGCAAGCGCATCGAGCAGGTGGATCCGGAACTGCCCGCAGCGCTGGATGCGCTGGTGGAGCCGGTGACCCGCGGTGACCCGGAATCGCCGCTGCGGTGGACATCCAAGTCGCTGAACACGCTGGCCGCGGAGCTGACCGCGCAGGGGCATCCGGTCTCCGATGACACGGTCCGGCGGCTGCTGGCAGAGCAGGGGTTCAGCCTGCAGGCCAATGCCAAGACCCTGGAGGGCAGCCGGCACGCTGACCGTGACGCCCAGTTTCACCACATCAACGAGCAGGTGAAAGCCGCCCTGGCCACCGGGGAGCCGGTGATCAGCGTGGACACCAAGAAAAAGGAACTCATCGGGCCGTACAAGAACGGCGGCCGCGAATACCGGCCCCAAGGTGACCCCGAGCAGGTCGGCGTGCACGACTTCATCGGCAAGAAGCTCGGCAAAGCGGTCCCGTACGGGGTCTACGACGTCGGCGCCAATGCGGGATGGGTGAGCATCGGCGTCGATCACGACACCGCGGCGTTCGCCGTCAACTCCATCCGGACCTGGTGGAACACCATCGGCAAGCGCACCGACCCCGGCACGGCCCGGCTGCTGATCACCGCCGACTGCGGCGGGTCGAACGGCAACCGGGTCCGGCTCTGGAAGACCGAACTCGCCGCCCTGGCCGCCGGGACCGGCCTGAGCATCAAGGTGTGCCACCACCCGCCGGGCACTTCCAAATGGAACCGGATCGAGCACAAGCTGTTCAGCTTCATCTCGATGAACTGGCGCGGACGTCCCCTGACCAGCCACGAGGTCATCATCAACACCATCGGGGCGACCACCACCCGAACCGGCCTGAAGGTCAAGGCCCGGCTCGACGAGGGCACCTACCCCAAGGGCATCAAGATCAGCGACCGGCAGATGCGGGAACTGGAGAAAACCCGGCTCACCCGCGACCCCTGGCACGGCGAATGGAACTACGCCCTCCACCCGCCTACCACACCCGATGATCATGACGTGCCAACCAAAGACCTTGATTCAAGCTGAGCCCTTATCGCATTGTGGGCCGTGATTGTGCTGGCCGCCCTCGCCCGGGCGGCCATGACCATCGTCGCGGCGGGCGGCCCGGCGCACGGCGACCTGGTCACTAACCTGGGCGAAACGGCGTCGGCCGCGGCCTATGCCACGCTCGGTGCGCATATCGTCCGCCGCTCGGGCAACTGCATCGGCTGGATCATGCTGGGCGAGGGCGCGGCATCGGTGTTTCTCGCGTTCGCTTCGATCTACGCGGTGACCGGGGTCAAGACGTTTCCCGGGTCGCTCCCGGCGGCCACGCAGGTGGGCGCGCTTGCGCAGGGCAGCTTCGCTCCTACCGTGTTCACCATCGCGTTCATGTTCCTGCTGTTCCCGACGGGGACGCTGCCGTCGCGGCGCTGGCGTCCGGTCGCGGTGGCGGGCTTGGTGCTGGCCGGCCTGGCCGCGGCCGGCCTGGCCGTGCACCCGGGGCCGGTGGCGCTGCCCGCCCCGGGCGGGGCCTCGCTGTTCATCTCGAATCCGCTAGGTGCGGAGAATCCCGGGCCGGTGCTGGGTTCCCTGCTGATCGGCACGTTCGGCGGGCTTTTCGTAGCGCTCGCGGCGTTCCTGGCGGCCGCGCCGGTCTCGCTCGTGATCCGGTACCGGGCTGGTGACCAGTTGCTGCGGCAGCAGGTCAAGTGGCTCGCCCTGACAGCCATGGCGTTGGTCATCAGCCTGCTCTTCGCCCTGCTAGGCATCGCAGCCGGCGCAGTCCTGGCTGACCACCGTCGCGTATACGCCAATGGGGCTCTTCGCGATGCTCGGCATCCCCGCGGCGGTGACCATCGCGACCCTCAAGTACCGGCTCTACGACATCGACCGGATCATCTCCCGCACACTCGCCTATGCGATCGTGACCGGGCTGCTGGTCGGTGTCTATGCGGGCCTGGTGCTGCTGGCCACCCAGGTGCTGCGGTTCCACAGCACGGTTGCCATGGCCGCCTCCACGCTGGCCGCCGCGGCGCTGTTCAACCCGCTGCGGCGGCGGGTGCAGCGCGTGGTGGACCGGCGGTTCAACCGGGCCCGGTACGACGCGGAGCCGACCGTGGCGGTCTTCGCGGCGCAGCTGAAAAACGTCGTTGACCTGGACTCACTCCGGGATGATCTGGCCAGTGCCGTTCACAAGCCCTGGAGCCTGCTCACCTATCGGTGTGGCTCAATCCGCGCGACTGAGGCTGACTCCCAGCTCCGCGCCACCATCAAGCCCGGCCCGCCCGGAATCACCGATCCAACCACCGCGTCATGCCAGGTCGATGGTGATTCCGGGTTCCTGGCGCAGAGTGTTGTGCACGGTGCAGTGCGATGCCACGGCCAGCAGCGGGGCCCTGCGCTCCGCCGGGACCCCGGCTGGCACGATGACGCGCAGCTGAATCGCGCCGATGCGGGCGGGCCGGTCCGCGGCCATGGTGAAATCGGCGCTCACCCGCAGCCCATCGCGTTCCAGGCCATGCCGCACCAGGTAGCGGCCGGCGTAGAAGGCTACACACGAGGCGAGTGCGGCGACGAGAAGCTCCGTCGGGGTGGGCGCGGTGTCTGCTCCCCCGGCGCTGGCAGGTTGGTCCGTCAGCACGGTGTGGGTGCGCGTGGTGATCGCATACGACTCGCCGCCCGCATGCGCGACCTCGACCCGGTCCGCCATGCCCGCACTGATCACGCCGGTCCCGGCTTGCTGCTCGGCGGTTGCGGCTTGCCCGATCAGTGCCGCGGCGAGCCGCCGCGCCTCCGCCGGGGTCAACCCCGCCGAAGCGCCGTCGCCGTGGCCAGGCGACCGCCCGACGTTCAGGCCAACCCGCCAGGCGGGCCGTTCCGCACCGTCCGGCGCGAGCAGCCCGACCTGCACCTCCCGACCGTCCATTGTCCGCGAGCCCGCGTATTCGCGGATGATCGCCGCGCTGGAAGTCTCTGCCACCATCAGGCCGCACTCCCTCCGACTGCAAGAATACCCGTAGGGGTATATGTTTTCTTAACGTTTCGCCGCGGCCGCCGATTCCCGGGATCCTCCTCCGCCGCCTGAGTTACCGTGCCGGGCCTGCCCCCGGCGAGGAACGGGCCGCCGTTGGACGGCGATTGCCTGGCCGTCGGCTCTGCCGTGCGCGCAGTCCAGCGAGCACGAGTGGCCGACCGCGCCGCCGCATGTTATGCGGCTCGCCGGGGCGGGGCCGAGGGCACTCGCCCGCCCTCCTCGTGAACGCGACTCACTTCCGCGTCCCGTTCTCTCCCCCCGACCGTCATAGCGTCTCCGCGCGGGATCTGCCTGCTGATATCTGCACTGACCGTCGCGCCGCTGATACTGGGCGTCGGCACTGCGCTGTGCGCCTTCCACCTGGGATGGGCGTCGGCGTACCACACCAGGGCCAGCCACGCGCAAGGGCGGGCACGATCACGATGGGGATGATGGTGGGCGCCCAGAACGATCCCGTCATGGCTGCCGGTTCCTTCCCGAGAAGGCCGCACACCCAGAGACCGCCACGCGAGCGAAACTGCTGCTGTGCTGCTTCTCACCTCCCATACTCACCGTGGCGTTTCCTGTACTGCCAGGGACCACTGGCCCGGTTAGCTGGGATTTCGTCCCTGGTGCCCGCCGCTCAAGGTCACGGATCGGAAGTTTGCGGGGGAAGTAGTACCAACCCCGTCTGGTGGGTGATGGTCGCGCTGACCGGCGTCGCCACCGGCCTGCCCGGCCACCCGATGACGGTGATCCGGTTCGGCAGGCAGCACCTCCCGTTCAGCTACTTCGCCGGAAGCCTCCAGCCCGGATCGAGCATGCCCCCAGCCGTCCGGCGGGTGAGTTTCCCGCTCATCGCCAGCGCATTGGGCGGGGTCGCTTCGGCGGGGCGCTGCTCAGTTGGGCATTGCTCGCCGGGCCGCTGGCCGTGCCTATCTCGGCTGGGTGCATCCGCCTCATCGGCTGGGTGTCCCACTACCGGGCCACCCGCATTGCATGCTGGCCCTGTTCGCCCTCAAGCCGCCGGGACGTCAAGCCGGCTGGCCTCAGCGTGTTCCGCGGCTCTCCCGCAGGCAGTCCAGTGTGGCCCGCAGCCTGCTGGCCACCTTGTCGGCGACTGGCTGGAGGGCGGGCTGGGCGGTGACGGTCACCATGGTCTGCGGGTCGAGCGCTTCAACGATGGTCTGGCCCGCGCTGTTGCCCAGCACCACGTTGCACGGCAGCAGCAGGCCGATCGAGGAGTCAACGGCGAGTGCCTGGTGGGCCAGGGGCGGGTTGCGGACGCCGAGGATCAGGGAGTCCTCCATCTCCTGGCCGAGCTTGTCGCGCAGGGTCGCCCGCACGTTCAACTCGGTCAGCACGCCGAAGCCCTTCGCCGTGAACGCGTCCCGAACCTGGGCCGCCGTCTCTGCGAACGGGGCATCGATCTGGATGCTGATGCCGTAACCCATGTCTGCTCCCAACGTCAGGACAGGGTGAGGAACATCTTCTCCATCTGCTCCTCGGTCATCGGGGAGTCGCCGTCCCCGGCGGTGAGGCACTGGCGCATGCCGCTGGCCACGATCTTGAAACCGGCCCGGTCCAGGGCCCGCGACACCGCGGCCAGCTGGGTGACCACCTCGGTGCAGTCCCGCCCGGACTCGATCATCGAGATGACCCCGGCCAGCTGACCCTGGGCGCGGCGGAGCCGGTTGAGCACCTGGCCCTCGGCGTCGTCATCGATCTTCATCAGCTTCTCCTCATGTTCCCGTCACCAAACTATACCCTGCGGGGTATGCGGTGCGGGCTGCAGGATCACACCAGGGGTTCGGGTAGCCCGGGGGAAGTTCGCGGGGTGGCGGGCGGAGCTGGCGACGTGCCGGAAGTTCGCCCCGGCGGCCCGCAGCTATGCGGCGGCCCGGCTGATGGCCGAGACCGGGCTGCGCGTCAACGAGGCCAGCCACCTTGATCTCGCTGATGTGAAGTGGGATCTGGGCCGGTTTGGGAAGGTGCACGTCCGCAAGGGCAAGGGCGCCCGCGGGTCCGGGCCCCGCGAGCGGATGGTGCCGCTGATCAACGGCGCCGGGGTGACGCTGCGGTGGTGCATCGAGGATGTGTGGTGCTGCTTCGACGATGATCACGCCCGGCCTGGTGCGCCGCTGTTCTGCTCCGAGCGCCGCAACCTTGACGGGAGCGCGGCCCGGGTCGGCAACGAGACCCTGCGCTCGGCGCTGGCCACTGCGGCGGGCGTGCACCTGCCAGGCTGGCCGGAGCGGGTCACGCCGCATGTGCTGCGGCATTTCTGCCTCGCAGCTTTACCTGGGCGGGATGGACCTGGCCGCGATCCAGCAGGCCCTCGGCCATGCCTGGGTTGCCACGACCATGAATTACATCCACGTCCACGCCACCCACGTCGAAGACGCCTGGGTCACCGGCCAGCAGCGGGCAGCCGATCGCCTGAAAGGGCTGCTTCCATGAGGTGGAACCTGCGGCTGGCCGCCGCCAACCGCGGCATCTGGAAAGCCAGCGAACTGCAGCGGATGCTCGCCGGGGCGGGCCTGGTGATCAGCGCCGGGAAGATGTCCGGGCTGAGGTCAGGTACCCCGGCCAGCATCAAGCTGTCGGACTTGGATGTCATCTGCGCCGTGCTGGGCTGCGGGGTGGAAGACCTGCTGATCACCGAACCTGCCGCGATCCCCCGCCCGGCCGGTGACCAGCACGGCCAGCAGGCCGCGGCGCACTCGCCGGCCAGGCCGCCTGTCACCCCCAGGCGCCGCGACTGGCGCTCGCTCCCACCCGCGTGACACCCGCCCGCCAGGCTCAGCGCCCCCGCCACCCGGGCCGGGTCCTGCTCGCACACGGCAACGAAGCACCCGTCCGGGTCCGCGGCGAAGCGCACGGCGAAGAACAGCGCCGGGAGTGCCGGCCCGTCAAGCACCGCGCCGGCCCCGTGCGTGCAGCGCCCCGAACGCCGCGTTCGTCACCGACGCGACGCCCGGCAGGTCTTCGGCAGTCATCGCCCGGATCACGCTCGGGCCCATGGCTGCCCCTTCCGGCCGGCCCGGAGGGAGCCTGTCCCTGCGGGGCGGGAGCTGCGCAGGCCACACATCGTGCACCTCCCCCGCTAGCCGGGGATGGCCGCCCCGCCCGGCCAGGATGCCGGGCGGCAGCGAGTGACCGGACCTGCGATCTTGCAGACAACAAATATTGGCTTTTACAATACTCTTCATGCGAACACCCTCAAGGGCGCCCCGGGACCTGCCGGAGCTGGCGCCCGAGACGGCAGAGATCCTGCAGGCGGCCACGCGGGTCCTGGCGGGTGTCGCGCTGCGGAGCCTGGATGTCCTTGACGGCGCAGTGACCCTGCCCCAGTTCCGGATGCTCGCGGTCCTGGCCGACCTGGGCCAGGCCCGGTCCGTGCAGGTGGCCCGGGCGCTCGGGCTGGACGCCTCGACGGTGACCCGGCTTGCTGACCGGCTTGCCGCCGCCGGTCACGTAACCAGGGGCAGCGAGCCGGGCCACCGCGGTGCGGTAAGGCTGGAGCTCACCGCCACGGGCCAGCAGCTGGTCAGCCAGGTCACTGCCTGGCGGGAGCAGGAGCTGGCGCGGATCCTGCGGCGGCTCCCGCCCGACGGCCGCAAGCAGGTAACCACCGCGCTGCGCCAGCTAGTCGACGCTGCCGGAGAGGGATACGGAACGATCTCCCGCAGCCTGGTCCCCGTGTGACCGATCCTGCCGGCTGACCTCGGGCGTGCATCCAACGGACCCGGCGCCCGCCTGGCGCGGGGGGCGGACGCCGCCCGCTGTCCGGGTCCGCGGCCGTCCTGTGCGCAAGGTGCCATGATGGGCCTCGGCGCCCAGCGCCCGCTGCAGGCGGCAAGATACCCCGCTGATGGGGCTCCGGCGCGGCAGTCAGGCGGCCTGGCCACCCCGGCCGGGCGCTCATCGGGCGCTTATCGGGCGCTCGGAGAGCTGGCCATGTGCACGGCCGCTGGGCAGCCAGCACCGCTCCAGAAGCCCTCCTCCTGGCAGCCCTCCGCTCCTTGCCGCCCGGCAGCCAGCCGGGAAGGCCAGGAGCATCCGAGGTAGGGCCAGGCAGTCAAGCCAGGCCCAGCCCCGAGGCGGGTCAAGCACTCACTCTCCATCCTCCCGGACCTCGCCCGGCCTGGGCCTGGGCCTGGGCCTGGGCTTGGGCTTGGTGAAAGTGCCATCCAGGACGGCCGCATCCGCGTCACTGGCGAGCACCAGGACTTCATCGCCTGCCTGCAGCACCGTGCTGCCCTGGGCGGGCACCAGGTTGCCGTCGCGGATGATGAAGCTGATCCACGCGTCCCCCGGCAGCGTCAGGTCACTGAGTGGGACGCCCTCCGCGGCAGCACCCGCGGCGACGGTGAGGCGGTGCAGGCCCTCGGGTTCCTCCTGGAACCGGATGCCCAGGCTCCACGGTTCCGGCTCGATGGTGCGCAGCGGTACCTTCAGCCGCCTGGCCAGCCCCGGGACGGCCCCGCCTTGCACGATGACCGAGAACGCCACGACAACGAAAATGATCTCGTAGATGCGCGGCGCGCCGGTGACCTGGGCCTGGATGATGAACGCGCCGAGCAGGATGGGGACCGCGCCCTTGAGGCCGGTCCACAAGACGAACACCCGTTCACCGGGCCGCAGGCGCACCGGCCACAGCGCCGCGCCGACGAGCAGTGGGCGGATCACGAACGCCAGCAGGGCCGCGAGGGCCAGGCCGGTCAGCAACACCCCGCCGTGGGACAGGGCATGCAGCGAGATGGTCAGGCCGAGCATCACGAACGCGACCACCTCGGCCAGGCTGGCCAGCGAGGAGTGGAAACGGGCGATCTCGCCCTTGTAGGGGGCGCGCTCGTCACCGATGAGGATGCCCGCGACGAACACGGCCAGGAAGCCGGACCCGTGGGCCACCGTGGCCAGCCCATAGATCACCAGCGCGCCAGCGAGGACGCGCAGCGGGTACAGGCCCTCGCTCGGCAGGGGGACCCGCCGCATGAACACCAGCAGCGCCCAGGCGCCTGCCACGCCGACCACCACGCCGACCGCCATCTGCAGAACGAACTCCTCCGCGACGTGACCGGCGGCGCCCAGGCCGGTGCCCGCCGCGGTCAGCAGCGCGACGAGCAGGGCGATCCCGACGGGGTCGTTGGCCCCGGACTCGCCTTCCAGCAACGTGCCGCTGCGGCCGCCTATCTCGCGGCGGCCGAGGACGGAAAACACCACGGCCGGGTCTGTCGGTGCCAGCGCGGTGCCGAGCAGGAGCGCGAGGCGCCAGCTGAAGGAAAACAGGAAGTGCGCCGCAACCGCGGACGCGGCCGCCGTGACCAGCGTGCCGGCCACCCCGATCCAGACCGTCGCCAGGGCCGCCGGGCGGAACCGCCGCCAGCCCATGCGCATGCCACCGTCGAACAAGATGACTGCCAGCGCCACCGTGACGACCTGTTCCACCGCCGCGAAGCCCAGGCGGCCCAGCCGCGGCCAGATATCAGACGCGGCCGCCGCGCCGATCAGGAAGAACGCCGGCGCGGGAATCCGCAGCCGCTCGCTGACCCGGCTGGACAGCACCGCCGCGATGCCCGTCAGCGCAGCCACCAGCACGGCCAGGCCGAACGACTCAATGCCGCCCATCACAAACCGGTGCTACGCACAGGCACCATCACACGCCCTTCCCCGCCGGCCTGAGGATTCCGGCCAGGCTTCCGGGACCCCCTCCACAGCCGTCACCGAAACCTCAGCAGCCTCAAGCCGCGTCAGAGCTCCTTTACCCGCAACGTCCGCATCCGTACGAGCATGCCTCCTCCGGTGACCCGCCTGGCCTCGCACCCGCCGG
This sequence comes from uncultured Actinomycetes bacterium, assembly GCA_963829725.1. Classification (GTDB taxonomy): domain Bacteria; phylum Actinomycetota; class Actinomycetes; order Streptosporangiales; family Streptosporangiaceae; genus RYN-230. The sequence continues at coordinate 60,030 of CAWHJW010000021.1, forward strand.
CCTCGGGCCCGGGATGCCATCCTCCTCACAGGGAGCCAGGGCGGACAGCCCCCCAGTGCTGCCCGGCTAGCGGGAGAGAATCCTGTGGCCGCTGCCCAGGCAATTGCCGCGCGGCTACCGTTCACGTAAAGGATCGCAGGGAAGGTCCGGCAGCCGGGGCCCGTGCGCACCGCGGCCCGTGCCCGCCAGCCGCGATGGGAAGAATGAGATGACAGTGAGCAGGAAATGGCCGCGAACCCGGCAGCCGCCCGTGGCCGCGACGGACGCTGAGGTGGCATTCCGCTCCGGGACGCTGCCGGGGTCGCGGAGGTTAGGCGCCGCTGGGACCGAACCGGCCCGATGGTCAGGCACGCATTTCTCCTGGGAAACGCCAGCCCACGTCGACCCGGCCGGAAGCTCCGGGTTAGCGCGTTCAGGCGGGCGGAGGCCAGTTCAGCGGGCTAGCTGCCGGACAGGAACGCGATCACGGGAACGGCTCGCGAGAGGCGAGCGGCCATGGCGCCGGCCACCTCGTCTACCGGGTCCTGCGCGGGGATCGCGCCGCTGATGCACTCGCGGGCTCGGCCGTGGTCACGATCACAGCCCGGCAGGCGCGCCGGGCTTCCCCAGTCTGGGAATCCCGGCTCTGCCGAAGCGCATGCCGCAGGCCGGCTTGCTCTCATCCATGGCCAGCATCCCTTTGCCGCCCGCGACGAGCGCCCGCCCGTGGCTGCAGGCTCGCGGGCGTTCAGCGTGGGCCGTCCCACGTCCAGTTCCGGATTTCGGGCATGTCTTGGCCGTGGATGTCGATGTACTGGTTGTGCTCGACGAGCTTGTCGCGCATCATCTGCTTGAGGTAGTCGCCGGTGGCGCCGAGTTGCGGCAGCCGGTCGATCACGTCCTGGACGAGGTGGTAGCGGTCCAGGCGGTTCTGCACACGCATGTCGAAGGCCGTGGTGATCGTGCCCTCTTCGTTGTAGCCGCGCACATGCAGATTGCGGTTCGCGCGGCGGTAGGTCAGCCGGTGGATCAGCCATGGTATCCGTGGAAGGCGAAGATGATGTGCTTGCCGGTGGTGAAGAGCGAGTCGTAGTCGCTGTCACTGAGCCCGTGCGGGTGCTCGGAGGCAGGCTGCAGCTTCATGAGATCGACGACATTCACCACCCGGATCTTCAGCTCGGGCAGGTACTCGCGGAGAATCGAGACAGCCGCCAGGACCTCCAGGGTCGGGGTGTCCCCGCAGCAGGCCATGACGATGTCCGGCTCTGCGCCCTGGTCGTTGCTGGCCCAGTCCCAGATGCCGATTCCCTCGGTGCAGTGCACGGCGGCGGCTTCCATGGTCAGCCACTGGGGCATGGCGTGCTTGCCCGCGACGACCACGTTCACGTAGTGGCGGCTGCGCAGGCAGTGGTCGAAGACCGACAGCAGGCAGTTCGCGTCGGGCGGCAGGTACACGCGGACGATGCCGGCTTTCTTGTTGACGACGTGGTCGATGAAGCCGGGGTCCTGGTGGGTGAAGCCGTTGTGGTCCTGCTGCCAGACGTGGGAGGCGAGCAGGTAGTTCAGCGAGGCGATATTCCGCCGCCAGGGCAGCTGTGCGGTGACTTTCAGCCACTTGGCGTGCTGGTTGAACATCGAGTCGACGATATGGATGAACGCCTCGTAACAGTTGAACAGCCCGTGCCGGCCGGTCAGCAGGTAGCCCTCGAGCCAGCCCTCGGACTGGTGCTCACTGAGCATGGAGTCCAGGTTACGCCGGCCGCCCCCCGGCTGGCTGGGACTTGGCGCCGCGGTAAGCGCGTTCAACGCGTTCCTGGGCATTTTCCAGCGGGCGCGGCCGCCTGCGCGGGAGCCAGTATGCACTTGCGGCACAAGCCAGGAGCAGCAGAGCGACTGGAATAGCTGACCAGAGAAAGATGTCCCAGGACGGGTCCATGATGACATGCCTCCCTTGTGCGGACCGGCACCTATCACGACGGTTTCCGCCGGCACCAGCTCTGGCCTGCCGCCCCCGGCGTCCCGGACCTTGCGCGGCTGACGCGGGGTCTCGTCCGGAGAACCAGCTTGGCTTATACAAGTCTTGCTCAATACAATGAACGTTATTCAAAACCTTCAATAATTGAAGCACCTCGGCTCCGGCGTGTCGCTGTAAATAACAACGGTTCCCCTGGAAAAATGGAGAGATCCCTCCAAAGAATTCCCATGCCCAGGAGAACCGTTGCGGTACTATCGTACTACAGGCTTAATGCTCTCGCAGATGCAAGAACTCACCTGCCGCGTCAGCCAAGCGCTGGCAGATCCCTGGCGTAAAGGAACCGGGCGGCCGAAATCATGCGGGCTGTATGCGGCGGTGGAGATCGCGTGCATGTATCTCCGGCAGAACGGAACCCAGGAATTCCTGGGCGACATGAGAAACGTCTCGCAGCCGACGGTATCGCGGATCGTGACAACGCTCGTGCCGATAGTCAAAGCGGTCCTGGAGGAGTTCGTCCCTGCCGCGGAAGATGCCATCGAGATGGCCAGCGGCCGGGTGTGCCTGGTCGATGGCACCATCACTCCCTGCTGGTCCTACGAGGAGCACCACGAGCTGTGGAGCCGCAAGCACGGCACCACCGGGTTCAACGCGCAACTGGTGTGCCTGCTTAACGGAAACGCGATTTACATTTCTGATCCGCTTCCAGGGAAAACCCATGACGCAGCCGCGTTCGCCAGCACGCCGGTCGCGGAGATCATCCGGAACTCTGGCGGAGGAATCGGCGACAAGGGATATCAGGGCAGCGGGATGGTCACCCCGCGCAAGAAACCGCCGCGCGGCGAGCTTGCTGCATGGGAGAAGAAATACAACGCCGATGTCTCGTCACTGCGGGCGCCAGTTGAAAGGCTTGTTGCACATTTCAAATCCTGGCGGATTCTCCACACTGACTACCGGCGCCCGTACCGCACCTATCACGACGCGTATGATGCCGCCCGCGGATTGTTCTTCTTCTCGCTCACATGGGGTTTTGAATAACGTTCAATAGTTGCCGTCTGGGGATGAGCAACTGTGCAGCCGGCCAGGCTGCCACGCGGCGGCTATCGCCGGGCCGCCGCCGCCCTCCGGCGGCCCCTGGCACCCATAACGGCACGCCGTAATGCTTGAACAAGGGCGCCATCAGGGTGTAGCGGCCACCACAGAACGCCCGCTCGTATTCACCGGCCACAATCGTGTCGAATCCGCGGCCTGGATCAGCCATCGCCGCCACCAGCGCTGCAGCCTGCGGCCCACCAGGCGAACGCCATGCCGCCGCCAGCTATCCAGGCATGCGCGTCCTAGCTTCCCGCCGGCCCCGGACCGCTGCGCATCCGGTGTGGACGGCGAGCGGCCCGAATCAGCCGAGCGTGCCCCAGAGCCACCGGGATCAGCGCCTTCGCCACCCGGCCCGCCTCCTGCGCCCACACGGCAACGAGGCACCTGCCCAGCAGCTCATCGGAAGTCATCGCCCGGACCACACGCTCATGATCTTCCTCCAGCTGATCCGGGCGGAGCCTGCTCAAGCGGCGGGCGTCGCAGCTGCCCGTTATGCGTCCGGCCGGGGGCTGTGCCTGCCCGGCTACGGGCGTCCGGGGCCGGGCCCGGGGCTGCGGCCAGTGGTCGGGCACTACCGTTGAACAGGCGAATTACGATCTTGCACGCGACAAGTATTGGTTCCTGCAATCATTATTCGTGGGAGCATCCGCAAGGACAGACCAGGTCCTGCCGGAGCTGGCCCCCGGAGACAGCGGAGGTGCTGCAGGCGGCCACGCGGGTACTGGCGGCGTCGCGCTGCGGACCCTGAACGTCCTTGACGGCGCGGTGACACTGCCGTAGTTCCGGATGCTCCCGGTCCTGCCCGGCCTCGGGCGGACCCGGTCTGCGCAAGTGACCCGGCGCCAGGCCTGGACGCCGCCACGGTGACCCGGCTCGCTGACCGGCTGGCCGCCGCCGGCCACATCACCAGGGGCCGCGAACCGGGTCATCGCAGCGTGGTGACACTGGAGCTCACCCGCCACCGTGCAGCATCTAGTCAGCCAGGCCGCGGCCTGGCGGGAGCAGGAGCTGACGCGGATCCTCCGCAGCTCCCGCCCGCAGGCCGCAGGCCGGTAATCACCGCGCTGCGCCAGTTAGTCGAAGCTGCCGACGAGGGCTGCGGAACAATCTCCCGCGGCCTGGTCCCCGTGTGACCGGATCCTGCCAGGCGGTCTTCGCCCGGCACGGTCGGCCCATCCGCCGGGCGCCCCTCCCGGGGTACGCCTTCAGCCAGCCACGTGCACGGTCCCTCCGCCACTCCAGGTGTCCCAGCCGTCACCGCGCAGCTGCGCCGGCTGAGCCCCGCGGCTGCGCAAGCAGCCAACGCCGACGGCTCACGGTCCGCGTGGCGGGCACGTGGACAGGCTGCTAGTGCCGCCCTGCCACCGGTACCTGGCGGCATGCGCCGAGGCTCGATGGCCAGGACCCGGAGGCCGCGCTGGATCGCCTGCGCGACGACGTCATCCGACACGTCGGCCACGCTCTGCACGACGACGCGGCGATGCCCCTGATCAGCCGCTGGCCCGGCAAACCCCGCTGGCCTGACGGCGGGCACATGGCGGACCGCCGCAGCCAGTCAGCTTGATACGCACAGCCGCCTGCGGATGCCAATCCGGGCTGTCATAGCCAGGTATCTGAGAAGACACTCTGGCCACCATGGCGCGAACCCGGCAGCGAGCCAGCCCTGGCCCGGCTCCTCCTGGCCACGGGCCCGCCCCGGGTCCCCTCACCGGGGCTAACTTGCAGTGGCTGATAGATTCATAATAAATTAATTGCAGTTAGCAAGTAAGAGGAGGCGCGGGCCGTGACCGAGCAAGTGGCGGATGCGGCCGTGGCGGACGAGGCCGCGGTGGACGCGGTGCTGACGGCGAGCCGCACGCTGATCGCGGTGGCGACCAGCTCGCTGGGCGCGGCCGCGGAGGACACGACGATCGCCCAGTACCGGGCGCTGGTGGTGCTGGCCTCGCGCGGCCCGCAGCGGATGACAGACCTGGCCGGGGCGCTGGACGTGACGCCGTCCACCGCCGGGCGGATGTGCGACCGGCTGCTGCGCAAGGGCCTGATCCGCCGGCACCGCGCCCGGGCGGACCGCCGCGCGGTGCAGGTCTCAATCACCCCGGCGGGGCGGCAGGTGGTGGATCAGGCGACCGCCCGGCGGCGGGCCCTGATCGCCGGGCATCCTGCGCCGGCTCCCGGCGCCCCGGCAGCTGGCGGTGGCCGCCGCGCTGCAGGAGTTCGCCCTGACGGCCGGGGAGATCCCTGACAGCCAGTGGCCAGCAGGTCCGGCTGAGGTGCCGCCGCCGAGGCCGTCCAGGGGGAAGCGGGCGGCAGCACGCACCGGGGCTAGGTCATGACGGGTACGGCAGGGGCCAGCACGCCGGCGGGGACACTGCCGTGGGCCGCGAGGACAGGTGGGTGGCTGCGGGGGTCACGGGCTGGCCTGTTCGTGATCGCGGTGCTGGTGGGCGCAGGGTCCGGGCTGGGCGCGGTGGCGTTCCGGTACCTGATCTACTTCTTCACCTGGCTGGTCACCGGCCACGTGCAGTTCGGCCAGGACGGCTACGTCGGCAGCAGCCACCTGCCGTGGCTCGGGCTGGGGTTCTTCGTGGTCATCCCGGTGATCGGCGGGATCATCTACGGCCCGCTGATCTACCGGTATGCCCGCGAGGCGCGCGGCCACGGCGTCCCCGAGGTGATGATCGCGGTTGCGGAGAACGGCGGCCGGATCCGCCCGCAGGTCAGCGTAGTCAAGGCGCTGGCCTCGGCCATCTGTATCGGGACCGGCGGGTCGGTCGGCCGGGAGGGCCCGATCGTGCAGATCGGCTCCGCGCTAGCCTCCGGCCTCGGCCAGTGGGTCCGCATGCCGGAGAACCGGATGCGGATCCTGGTCGCCTGCGGCGCGGGCGGCGGCATCGCGGCCACGTTCAACGCGCCGATCACCGGGGTGTTCTTCGGGGTGGAGATCATCTTGCGGGAGCTGTCCGTGGACGCGCTGTTCACGGTGACGCTCTCCGCGATGATCGCCGACGCGGTCGCCATCCCCTTCCTGGGCGACCGGCCGTTCCTTTCCGGATTCCCCTCCGGCATCGCGCTGCACCATCCCCGCAACTACCTGCTGGTGGCGGTGCTGGCCGTGGTCGCGGCCCTCATCGGCCTGCTGTTCAAGACCGTCGTGTACAAGATGGAAGACCTGTGGGACATCGCGTGGAAGAACCGGCCCGAGTGGGCCCGGCCGGCCATCGGCGGCATCGCCCTCGGCCTGGTCCTGCTGGCGCTCCCGCAGATGTACGGCGTCGGCTACCCCGTCATGGACAAGGCGATCGCCGGGAATTACGTGCTGTGGTTCCTGATCGTGCTGGCCGCCGGGAAGATCATCGCGTGCAGCATGACCCTGGGTATCGGCGGGTCCGGCGGCGTGTTCGCGCCTTCTCTGTTCATCGGCGTCACCTCGGGCATGGCGTTCGGCGAGATCGCTGATCACGTGTTTGGCCCCGGCGCCGGCCAGCCGGCCCTGTACGCGGTGGTGGCCATGGGCGCGGTGTTCACCTCCGCGGCGCGGGCGCCGCTGACCTCGCTGGCCAGCGTGGTGGAGATGACCGGTGACTTCACCCTCACCCTGCCGGTGATGCTGGCCGTGGCCATCGCCACCGCCACCTCGCGGGCGCTGAGCTACGGGACCATCTACACCACCAAGCTGCTGCGCCGCGGGCAGGACATCGACCGCGCCGCGCCGTGGCGGGCGTTCGGCGACCTGAAGGCCGCCGACGTCATGCGCCCATTCCGGGAGCCGCTCGCCGTCGCTCCTGGGCCAGACGGCGACGGCCGCGCGGCCCCGGCTCTGGCCCGGCTGGCTGGCCCGGTCACCTACCAGGGCGACCCGCAGACGGTACTCGCCAGCGAGTCCCTCGCTCAGGCGCTGCGTCAGGTCGCGGCGTACGGCCGCGACGGGCTGCCCGTGCTGTCCGGCGACGGCCAGCAGGTGGAGGGCTGGATCACCGGCGCGAGCGTGCTGGACGCTGTCGCCCGCGAGATCGGCGGCCTCCCGCCTCAGGCCGCCGCAGCCGGGATCGGGCCAGACGGGGAATCTACCCGCCAGGAGCCACCCAACCCGCTACCGGGCTATCAGGTTCTCGAGGTCGCCATCGAGGACGGCTCGCCGGCCGCAGGCAAGGCACTTGGCGCCATCACCTGGCCACCCGGCAGCTTCCCGGTCTCCATCCTCCGCAACCGCATGCTGCAGGATGCCGAGCCCGGCCTCACCCTGGCCCCCGGTGACCACATCAACCTGCTCGCCCGGGCACCACGGCGCTCCGTACCACCGCTGGCGCACGACATTCCGGACAGCGACCAGGACGGCCAGTGCCCCCACATACCCGGCCCCCGTTGAGGCCGGCGGGCATCAGGGGACGCCCCGGGACGAGTTCGCTGGCCGACTCCCGTGGCAATCGGCCCGTGGGCACGTCACATCACTCGCGCGCGGTCATCCTGATAAGGCGCTGCGGCTGTTCGCAGTGAGCGGCCCCGGCGCCGTGACCATCCGCGATGTCCCGGGGGCAGCTGGCGTGCCTCCTGCGGTGGTCGTGCGGCACTACCAGTCGAAGGACGGGCTGTGTGCTGCGCTTGATGATCACGTTGGGCGCGTCCTGGAGGCGGTTCTCGCGGAGATGGTGCCGGATCCCGCCGAGGGTCAGCGCTGCCTGCCGTAGAGGTAGACCGTGACGGGCGCGAAGACCGCTACCAGTGCCGCCGAGGCGACGAGCACCCCGGCCACCTGGCCGACCGCGGTCTGACCGTGCATGAGGCCGCGCTCGGCGCTCACCAGGTGGCTGACTGGATTGACCTGGACGAAGGCCTGAAGCCAGCCCGGCATGGTCTGTGGTCGGACGAAGACGTTGCTCGCCAGGGTCAGCGGGGAACAGCACGAAGCTGCCGACGCTCATGACGACCTGAGGGGTGCGCATGAACAGGCCAAGGGTGGTCCGGGCCCACGAGAGGCTGAGCGCGAACAGCACGAGGATGCCGGTTCCGGCGAGCACGCCGACTGCACCGCCGGCCGGGCCGAAACCCATCCCCAGCCCGAGCGCGATTACGAGGCTTGCGGTGAGCAGGTAGCGGGCGACGTCGCCGAGGAGGAGGGCACCGGCGATGGGAGCCGGCCGCCAGATGGGAAGTGACCTGAAGCGGTCGGACACTCCCTTGGCGCCGTCGGCGTTGAGCCCGACCCCGCCATACATGGTGACCAGCAAGACAGCCATGACGAGCGTGCCGGGGAGGATGAACTGCAGGTACCGTCTGGCCGAGTCAGCCAGGGCACCGCCGAACAGGTACGTGAACATCAGGGTGAACACGACCGGGATGGCGATCACGTCGAAGAGCTGCTCAGGAACATGCTTGATCTTGAGCACGGCGCGCCAGCCGAATGCTGCCGAGGCTGCCAGCGCGCCAGGGGGCTCCGGGCGTGGCCCAGCGGGCAAGCTGGGGTGGAGGGTCTTCGTGGCGGTGGCCGGGCCGGTGGTGATGGGGGTCATGATGCCGCCTCGCTGGTGTTTCGCTGACCGCGCCGCTGTGGCTGGTGAGGGCGAGGAACACCTCGTCGAGGCTGGGCCGGCCAAATGAGAACTCGCCGACGGCGATGCCAGCGCGGGCCCGCTCGCCAATCGCCGCGGCCCGCGTCTTCGCTCGCGGGCCGCGGCGAAAGGCGTCCTGGGATCCTGGCGCTCCGCGCCAGCGGATCGGCCTCGGGCTGGACTGCCACGCCCAGGAACCGGGTGAGCGTGTGCCCGGCGTCGGGCCTGCGTACGGGATCGGCGAGCCTGGCGATCCGGGTTCAGACCGGGTGGGGGGCGCTGGCGGCGACCACCCGTCCGCAGATGGTTCGCCCACCTGCGGAGGGCCAGCGGCCGGGATGGCCAGGAGCATGGCGTGGCCGTTGTCCGTCCCGCCGGGACGACGCCGGCGATACCACGGTCGGCGGTGAGCACATGTGCGGATCCGGGGCGGGTACGTGGAAAGGCTGCGGCGGCTTGCGCCCGGCAGGCGGAGCCGACCGGCGTCGAACGCGGGGGGCGAGGCGGCCGAGTACTGCGGGCAGCAGGATCAGCGTGGCGCGGAGCACGGCCACGACCGAGAGCATGATGCCCAGCGCCATGCTACGGAACGCTGGACTCGGCCCAAGGCGGCTATCGCGCAACCGGCGCTACGGACACGAGGTGCGATTATCGCGGGCATCCTTACCAGTCGTGAACGTTTCCTGAACCGGTCCCCGAGGAGCCGCATTGCAGGCTGGTATACGCAGCGGGCGTTCGGATGTCGGCGCCCGGCCGGAGGTCATCGCAGCACCGACGGGATAGGGGAAGGCAACTCGTGCAGGGAAACCGCCAGCCGCGGCCGGGGCGCGGCGCGGCGCGCCACGGGACGGGCCTCACGGAGACGCCCCACCAGGACGCGCGAGAGGGGACCAGGCGGCCGGAACCGCGCGGGGCTCAGCGGCGCGAATCAGAACAGTCGGCCCGTCGGCCTCCGGCACCGCCCGGTCCACCCCTTCCCTCGCGAGGCCGCGCGGGTCACTACGGCAGCCGCCGGAACGAGCACGACGACCCGCCCCACCGGGACGTGGACGACCGTCGCCCTTACGTCGATCACGACGACCAGCGCCGCCCCCGTACGCCCGAGGCCGCCTTCCCGGCGCACCGGGCAGGCGGCGATGGCTTCTGGGCACGCCGGTCCCGGCATCGCGCCCGCCGCCGCGAGATCCGGGCTGCGCGGCGGACGGTCATCGGCCGTCACCCGTTCCTGTCAGCCTGCTGCGCGGTCACCCTCGCCCTGACGCCGGCCTGGGTGTCGCTCGGCAGCGCCCTGACCAACCCTGGCCTTGGTACCTCTGTGGCTGCGCGGGGCGCCGAATGGTTCCGCGGGCACGGCGGAAGCGGTGTCGTGAATTGGGCGGAGAACCTCTGGTACTCCCACCATGCGCCACCCGTCGGTGGCACGCCCGCCAAGGGATCGATCCCGGACCTCGGGCCAGCCACCAAGCGGGGCGCCGGAGCGGCGAACTCTGGTCCAGCCCATCTGCCCGTTCCGCGGCGGATGACCTCCCCGGCGGGGCATCTCCTGCACGGCGAGGGCATCTGGCACCCAGCAGGCAGGCGAGTCGGCGGGATTCCGGCGGTCTACGAGACCTGGGTACGCCCGGACGCCGTGCACACCAGCCTCGTAATCGGGGTGGCCTGGATGGATACCAAGCTGCTGCGGGCGACCCTCTACTCGGGAAGCACGATCCCAGGCGGAGGACCTTACCCGCACACCGCTCCCGTCTCAGCCAGCGCCGCGAAGAGCATGGTGGCCGCCTTCAACGCGGGGTTCCTGATGAACAACGCGAACGGCGGCTACTACACCGGCGGCAAGACGATCATGCCCCTGCGCAGGGGCGCCGCATCGTTTGTCATCTACCGCAACGGCTCAGCCAACATCGCTGACTGGGGCCGGGATGCCAGCCTCACCCCGGACGTTGTCGCCGTCCGGCAGAACCTCGATCTGCTCGTCAACCACGGGAAGCCGGTCACCGGACTCAACCCCAACGACACTACACAGTGGGGCTTCACACTCGGCAACGCCGTCTACGTCTGGAGATCCGGCGTGGGCATCACCGCCAACGGCGCCCTGGTCTACGCGGGCGGGCCGGGCCTCAACATCACCACCCTCGCCGATATCCTCGCCCGGGCCGGCGCCGTCCGCGCCATGGAACTGGACATCAACACCGACTGGGTGAACTTCGCGACCTACGACCCGCACGGCGCGACAGCCAAGGCGGCCCCGGCAAACGGGACAGACCTGCTGCCCGGCATGTACGGCCAGCCGGACCGGTACTTCGAGTCGTGGTGGTCGCGCGACTTCTTCACCATGTCGGCCAGGGCACCGTCACCCGTCAGCAGGAAACGGGCGGCCGGATAACCACCCGAGCCCATCGGCTGGCGGCGTTCAGGTGACCTGGTTCTCGGCGCTGCGGTCATGCGAGGCACCGAGTTCGCGGCGAGCCCGATGCGCATTTATCTGCGCGCGGCATCCCTGGGCAGCAACGAGCGTGCCTGCCGTCCATAATGGGCTGCCGCGTCACCGCCGGTCACGCCCGTACAGCGGCCAGGGCAGCTTCGCTGACCCGCCACCTTCCTTATCCGCACTGCTCGCCGACGAGGACTCCGGCAGCCCCGCCCCTTTCAGCCGCCCGGCCGCCTCCTCAATCGCATCCCGCGGAAGCGACGGCTTCCCAGGCCGAAGGTAGGGATGTACGAGGTCCCGACACCGGCGCCCGAATTGGTCCAGTGGCTCGCGATGGCGGCCCGGGTACACCGCTACACGCGCAATGAGTTCCTCGGCGAGTTCTTCCCCGACACCGAGGACAAGGCCGCCATCGCGGCCGGGATGGAGCAGTTGCGTGCCAGGCAGCTCGCCTGGCGCCTCGCCGAGATGCGCTGCTGCCCCGGCACCACCCAAGCCGAAGTAGCAGCCCGCAAGGGTCGTTACCCAGGGCCGCATCTCCGCCAGCGAGCGCGCCAGGCCCGGCGTGAACAGAACGGCGTAACTGGCCGCCTACACCGGAGCCCTCGGCGGCCGACTGGAGATCATCGCCGACTTCGGTGACGGGAGGCTCCTTCCACTGAGCCCGGCACCAAGGCCGCCCGTCCGCCCCGCATCGCACGGCCCGGCCAATCCCGCCGTAGAGCCGGACGGGGCGCCAGATCTGCCGCATCAGGCGCAAGATCGCTAACGCCAAGCGAGCACGGCTGGGCCCCCATGGCAATGGCCAGCCACAGGCGAAAGCAGGCAACCTGCGAGGTAAACGACACCGCCCGCGCCTCGCCACGGTGCGGCAGAACCGGCTTGACACCCACGCGCATCAGCTCGCTACCCCTGGCCGCATGATTTCCCCCGAATCGGGGAAATTTCCCGCGCTTGCGTGTTCAAGTTCGGACACGTAATTTCCCCATAATGGGCTGATTCCGGGCATACTGAGACGTCACTCGGGCCCGGCCTCGGCTGTCCCGGGTGCTTTTCCTGCTGATCTGGCCTCCTTTCGTGCTTGCTGGCGCCGGCGGGTACTCCTCGGCACCGAAATCGATCCGGCCGCCGACCTCCGGGGTCCACAGCTGGATCCCGTAGTGCTCGAACAGCGGCGCCATCGTCGCGTACTGGCCGCCATACAAGGCCCGCTCGTACTCCCCGATCACGATCGCATCCCACCCGCGGTCCGGGTCGGCCTGCGCGGCGACCAGGGCGGCGGCCTGCGGGCGGCGCGCCCACGCCAGCACCCGGCTCTGCCCGATGTCGAAGAACTCCGCCACGATCCGCCCGCGCCCGGCCACCAGCGCTGCGGCCTGCTCCCGCTGCCGCGCCAGCGATGTCACCGGATCCTGGTAATCCTCGGTCAACACCCGCCCGTAGAACACGAACCGCAGCACGCCACTACCCGGCTCCGCTGCACCCCCGGCGGCCGGTGCGCTCCGCCCACACCGCCAAAGCATCCCCGCCCGCACCCGGAGCGGCGCCAAGTCCCCAATGACGCGCTGTGGCCACGGCACTCACCCCCTGCCGTCATGGCGGCACGCCCCCGCACCGCCATACGCCCAGATACCCGGATATTCTCGGATGAATCCCCCGATCCGGTAGATACGAGGCGCCGGGTACGCCCTGCCGCATGGTCACAGCAACCGCGCATCCGACCTCATAAAACCGCCGCCCAGACAACATGCGATGGTTTTTGAAACGGTACAAGGTCCATTTGTTCTTGATCAGGCGCCGGTGCCGGGCGAGCAGGTGCTGGGCGTCACGATCCGGTGCAGCCGAAGGCACCTGGGCAGCAGCCAAGCCAGGGCGGCGATCACGGCGCCGCCGGCCCAGTCCGGCTTCGGGCCGGTCACCTGACTACCCAGGACTGCAACCTCGTGCCGCAACACCATGATCTCCACGTCCTTCGAGGCGTTGCTGCGCGCGAGGAGCACTACCCAGCCGAACAACCGAACCATGAGCAGATGGACGAGGCGAAAAAGCACGAGTGCCGAGAGTACATGCCCAGGTCAGATATTGTGCACGAGTTCTGGCACGCCACACGTTGACCGGCCGGGCAAGACCAGCCAGCCGCAAAGCCGGATGAAGATCAGGTACAGCGAGCGAATCGGCACGGCTGATCATCATGTCCGAGGGCCTAGAACGCTGCCGGATGCGGGTGCGTCTTTTAGCAAGCTGTGTACTTGCGCTGACCCCACCTGAACATCCATGAACTGTGAGTGTCTGGACTTTTCTGGACGTTCCGGGTGTCACTGATAGTGATCCGCGCTGGTCATGTGTGACGGAGACGGGTTTCCGGGGACGGTTCAGAGGGGTGTCCGGTTGCCGGGTCCGCCGGTTCCGGGGCCGGTTCCGGGATCGTGGAGGGGAAACGACCCTCGGCAGGCGGCGGAGGCCCGGCGATGACAGTGACGGTTTCGGTGACGGTGACGCAGGTCCGCGAGGACGGTACCGCGGGCCCGCTGGAGGAGGAGCTGGCAGCAGCGCTGGCCGGCCCGGTGGAGCAGTTCTCCTCCATGCTGACCTGGGCAGCGCAGCAGGCGGCGCCCCTGGATCACGGCGAGCGGGAGAACGTGATCGCGGAGTCGGGCCGGGAACTGCAGCGGCAGCTGCTGGAGTCCACGTTCACCATCGACTGCGCACGGGAGGAGCGGGCCGCGCCGCTCATCAGCGCCGCGGGGATCCGGCACGGCACCGTCGAAAAAGGGTGCGGCCGGGGCGTGGTCAGCATCTTCGGGCCGGTCCGCGCCGCGCGGATGGCGTACCGCAACGCCAGGGAGGCGAACCTGTACCCGGCGGATGCGCGGTGGATCCTGCCCGAGGACCCCTACTCGATGGGCATGCGGGCCCTGGTCGCTTATCACCTGGCCGAAGGCGGCTACGGGCAGGCCCAGGAGGTGATCGCGGCGCGGACCGGGGCGACCGTGGGGCGGGCGCAGCTGGCCGGGCTGGCCGGGGACCTGGCCTGCTGGGTGGATGAGTTCTACGATCAGCGGGCCTTCGCCGCGGACACCGGCCTGCCGGACAGCGACGTGATCATGATGCAGGCCGGCGGCAAGGGCATCGCGATGCGCCCCGGGCACCGCGCCAGCGCCGGAAAGGAACCCGATAGCGCTCATCCGGGGATCAAGAAGATGGCCGAGATCGTCGCCGTCGCCGACTTCACCCCCGCCGTCCGCGAACCGGAAGACATCGCCGCCCCGCAAGCCCGCCGCAAGGAACGCCCCGGCCCGCAAGCCCGCGACAAATGGGTCGCGGCCTCGATCACCGAGACCATCGATTCCATGATCGGGGTCGCGTTCAACGAGGCTGACCGCCGCGATCCCGAGCAGGTCCGGCAGCGGGTGTTCCTCGTCGACGGGAACAAGCAGCAGCTCACCGCCATCGCAGACCACGCCGGAGAACGCGGCCTGAAAGTCCCGGTGTTCATCGATTTCATCCACGTCAGCGGCTACCTCGGCAAAGCCGCCGCCGCACTGCACCCCGGCGACCCGCAAGCCGCCCGCGAATGGGCCGACGGGCAGAAGCTGCGGGTGCTGCACGGCCGCGCCAAAGCCGTCGCCGCCACCCTGGCCTCCGTCGCCGCCAAGGCCCGCGCCAGGAACAGCCGCCCCGACCTCACCGACGTCGATAAGGCCGTCACCTACCTCACGAACAACCACCAGCACATGCGCTACGACAAGGCGCTAGCCGCCGGGTGGCCGATCGCCACCGGAATGATCGAGGGCGCCTGCCGCTTCGTCATCGAAGACAGATTCGGAATTACGGGAGCGAGGTGGTCCCCCGACGGAGCTGATGTCATCCTCAAGCTCCGCGCCGTCGTCGTCAACGGCGACCTCGACGACTACATGACCTACTACAAGCAACGCTACCTCGAAGACATCCACCTCACCCGCTACGACCCCGCCAGCATCCCAGACCTCGGACTCACCGCATGACCAGAACACCAGGAAATGTCACAGCCCTCAGAAAGACGCACCCGCCGGATGCACAGGTCACTTTTGACAGCCTGCGGATTACCCGGTGAGGCGGATGCGGACGTCGGCGACGACGGCGCCGTGCTTGCGGACGAATACCGGGTTGAGGTCGAGTTCGGTGATCTCGGGGATGTCCTCGACCATGGCGCTGACCCGGTGCAGCAGCTCGGCGAAGGCGGCCACGTCCAGCGGCGGGGACTGGCGGTAGCCGGTAAGCAGCCGGTAAGAGCGCAGCGAGCGGAGCATTTCGTCAACGTCGGTGTTGCTGAGGGGGGTGATGCGGACCGCCACATCGCCGAGGACCTCCACCGTGGTCCCGCCAAGGCCGGCCAGCACCAGAGGGCCGAAGGCTGGGTCGTGGCTCACACCCACGATCATTTCCACGCCGTCGCGTATCTGCTCCTGGACGAGGAATTCTGCGGCGTGCCCGGCGATGCCAGCACCGGTCAGCGTGGTGCGGATCGCGGTCACCGCGTCGGCTGCGGCCCGCGGGCTGTCGATGCCGAGGGCGACGCCGCCGACGTCGCTCTTGTGGATGGCTGCGGCGATCTTGACCACGACCGGCCCGCCCAGTTCGGCCTGGGCGTCAGCGGCCTCGGCCGGGGTGCGGACCAGGCGGCACCGGGCGGCGGCGATGCCGTAGGCGGCGAGCAGCTCCCCGGCCTCCTCGGCGCCGGCCCAGCCGCCGCCGGGCTGGCTGGCAAGGATCTTGCGGGTCAGTGCCTGCCCGCGGCGCGGGTCGATGCCGGGGGGCGTCACGACATGGCCGGCGGGCCGGGCCCGCCATTCCGCCCACCGCGCGATCTGTCCTAGCGCGGCGGCGGCCTGCTCAGGGTAGGTGAAGGCAGGGACGCCGGCGTCGGACAGGCTGGCCGGCGCGGGCCCGGCCGTCATGAAGACCGCGATCACGGGCTTGGCGGGCAGGCCGGCGGCGGCGGCCGTGATTTCGCGGGCGAAGTCCTCGGCCCAGGCACCAAACGGCGGGATGAATACGGCGATGATCGCGTCGATCTCCTCGGCCGCGCCGAGCACGCGCAGCGACCGCCCGTACTGCCCGGCGGTGGCGCTGGCGACGACGTCCACCGGGTTCCCGGTGGCCGCCTGGGCCGGCAGGCCAGCGCGCAGCGCGGCCTGGGTGTCGTCGGACAGTTCCGGCACCAGCAGCCCGGCCGCTTCGCAGGCGTCCGCAACAAGGATGCCCGGCCCTCCGCCGTTGGTCAGCACCCCGACCCGCCGTCCCGCGAGCGCCGGCTGCGACGACACCACGGCGGCGACGTCGAACATCTCCTCCAACGTCCCGGCGCGGATCACCCCCGCCTGGTGGAACAGCGCTTCCACCGCCACCTCGCCGGCCGCCATCGCCGCTGTGTGCGAGGACGCTGCCCGGCGCCCGGCGCCTGTACGGCCGGCCTTCACCGCCACGATGGGCTTGTGCCGGGAGACGCGCCGGGCAATCCGGGCGAACCGTCGGGGATTGGGCACCGACTCCAGGTAGGCCAGGACGAGGCTGGTGCCAGGGTCCTCATCCCAGAACAACAGCAGGTCGTTGGGCGTCAGGTCGGCGGTGTTGCCGACTGACACGAAGCCGCTCACGCCGAGCGACGGGCCGGTGAGCAGGGTAAGCGCGGCAAGCCCAAGCCCGCCGGACTGTGTCACGAACGCCAGGCGGCCCGGTGGGGGGAAGGCGCGGCTGAAGGTCGCATTGAACCGGGGATCGGGGCCGCCGTTGAGCAGTCCCATGCAGTTGGGCCCGATGAGCCGCACCCCGGCGGCCCGGGCGTGGCGGCGCAGTTCGTCCTGCAGGGCCCGGCCCTCGCCGCCGACCTCGGCGAACCCGGCGGAGATCACACACACCGCCCGGACCCCCAGTTGGCCGGCCTGGTCAACGACCCCGGCCACTAGCGGCGCGGGTACCGCCACCAGCGCCAGGTCCGGCGGCTTGGGGCACGAGGGCAGGTCCGGGTAGGCGGTCACCCCCTGGATGACCTGGTGGCGGGGGTTGACCGGGTACACCGGCCCGGTGAACCCGCTGGCGAGCAGGTTCGCCAGCAGCAGGGCGCCAATGCTGGCGGGTTTGTCGCTGGCCCCCACGAGAGCGATCGACGCCGGGCGCAGGAACGGCCCGACCGCGATCCGGGCAGCCGCGCGGTGATCGGCCAGCACGGCATCAAGGTAGGCATCGGTTTCCTGCACGGCAAAGCTGGCGTGCACGCTCGCCGCCGTCACCTGCTCCTCATACTCCAGGCCCAGCTCCTCCAGCAGGCCCAGCATCGCCGCATCGCTCTTGGGCACATCACCGGCCAGCCGCCGCACCCCGGCGTGCCGGGCGGCGTCGGCCAGCCGGCGCAGCAGCAAGGTGCCCAGCCCGGCCCGCCGCCAGGAGGCGTCAACGAACACCAGGAACCTGGCCGCATCCCCTGCCGTGCGCTCATATCGCGTCACGCCCATTACTCGCCCCGTCGAGCCGGCCAGGGCGGTCGCGACGATCCCCGCCGCGTGGCCGGGCCGCGGGACAGCCACGTCACCGGGACGGTCGGGCGGGAGATGAGCCAGGCCGGTGAACCGGTGCCGGGCCGGGGCATCGAGGCGGCGCCACAGCCCCTCGACCCCCGCAGCGTCAGCAGCGCGCAGCGGGCGGACGGTCACTACCCTGCCATCACGCAGCGTCTCCTCCGAGCCGGGGATGGCGCCGGCGGTCACGACCCGCCCCAAGGCGGCTCGTGGCCCGGCGGCGCAGTCGCCGGCTGGCCCAGCCCGCCGATCCCCCGCGCAACGCCGGACGCGGCGCGTGCTGACCCCGCGCCGGAGCGCTGGGCGACCGGCTGGCGGAACGCCTGCCGGGGCCGGCCTCGATGTGCGCCATGTTCCCAGTCTGCGCGTTCACGCCTAGCACCGGAAAGGCTGGGAAGACATCCGCCGCGAACCGCGATAGGGGCGAGCACGGCGACCGCAGCATCGGTGCCGGGCACGCAGCCTCAGGTGGCAACGTGACCGTCGGCCCTGGTGGCGCTGACCCGGCCCGGAGAAGTTTGCCAGAAGGGGTTGTCATGGTTTTCGCTGATCGCGACGATGCCGGGCGGCGGCTGGCCGCCATGCTGGCACTTGCGGGGCGAGCCGGTGGTGGTGCTTGGCCTGCCACGGGGCGGCGTCCCGGCCGGGTTGCAGGTTACCCGCGCGCCGGGCGTGCCACTGGATGTCATTATGTGCGCAAGCCCGGGGTGCCGTTCCAGCCTGAGCTGGGGGATGGGTGCGGTCGGTGAGGACGGGGTGCGGGTCATCAACCGGGAGGTCGTCGGCCTGGCCGGGGTGTCTGAAAACGAGTTGGCCGCGGTACAGGCGCGGGAGCAGGCGGAGGTGGAAGTCCGGGCCGCGCGTTACCGGGTCCGGTGGGCGTCAGCCGCTGGATGGCAAGGTCGCGGTGGTGGTTGATGACGGCATCGCCACCGGGTCCACCGCCCGGCGGCCTGCCAGATCGCCCGGGCGCACGGAGCAGCCCGGGTGGTGCTCGCTGTGCCCGTCGCGCCACCGGGGTGGGAAGCGGGTTTCAGCGATGAGGCCGACGAGCTGGTCTGCGTGGACACCCCGCAATGGTTCAACGCCATCGGCCAGTTCTACGCCGACTTCTCCCAGGAAAGCGACGACGAAGTCATTGCCTGCCTGGAGCGCGCGGCCACCCCGGTTTCTGCGGCGCAAGCCAGTACGGCGCCCGCCGCTGACCCTGCCCGTGCCGAAAACCTCATCCGTGCAGCTCATGGGACATGGTGGTACTCGTGAAGCACCCCACCGAGTCGGTCGCGTCGTCGTATATCAAGGCTGGCGATTTGGTCAGGGACCACGAGCGGCACGGGCAGTGGCTGGAGCGGCCGGGCGTTCGCGATGCTCTGATGCGGCCGGTGCCCGTTGTAGAACTGCTCGAACTCCCGTAGGGCGTGCAGAAGGTGGGACTGGTTCCAGATCAACGTGCGGTTCAATAGCTCGTGCCGGCAGCTCTGCACCCACCGCTCCATGATCGAGTTCATCCCCTGCATCCGGACCCCGCTGAGCACAACGTCGATGCCCGCGTCAGCGAGGATGGCGCCAGCAGGTCGGGGAACTTCCCGTCCCGGTCTCTGACCAGGAATCGTGCCCGGCAGTCGGCATCGTCCAGGTCCATCACAAGGTTCTTGGCAGCCTGTGCTGCCTAAGACGCCGTCGGGCGGGCGGTGGCGCCCAGGATCCTAATTCTCCGGCTGGCGTGCTCGATCACCGCGAGCACGTGCAGCCGCACCCCGGACAGGGTGACCGTCTCGAAGAAGTCGCAGGCCAGCAGGGCCTCGGCCTGGGAGCGCAGGAAATCGGCCCACGTGGTGGAACTGCGCTCGGGCGCCGGGTCGATCCCGGCGTCGTGCAGGATCTCCCAGACGGTGGAAGCGGCGACCTTTACCCCGAGCACTAGCAGTTCGCCGTGCACCCGGCGATACCCCCACCCGGGATTCTCGCGGACCAGCGGCAACACCTGGACGCGGATCGAGCGCACGGTGCGCGGTCGGCCCGGCTGCCGAGGCCGGGATCGCCAGGCGTGCCGGCGTGCGACCACATCGCGGTGCCAACGGAGCACGGTGTCCGGGCGCACCGCCTAGTGCAGTCTCTTGAGCACGTCCCTCGGGAGCCGGTGCAGCAGCGCCGCCAGCAACGCCCGATCACCCGGGGTAAACCGCACCCCGTCCGGACCGAGCTGCCGCTGCAGGACCGAGAGCTGGTGGCGCAACACGAGGATCTCCGCGTCTTTGTCCCGGCTGCTCATCGGCAGCAGTCGCAGCAACGCGAACACGTTCGTCACACCGAGATAGGCCGGTCGCAGCAGAACAGTCGATCACCCAGCGTTCCGCTGTAGTACGAGCGCCCCACCGGCAGCCATCGCGCACAACATCGGTCTCACCCAAGCATCGGCTCCCACCAGCATGGATGTGGTTTTCGGCAGGAGCAGGGTCACGCTGGTGACCTTCGCCTTTGGGCCGGACCCAAACGCCTCTAGGCCGGACCCCCAAAGCGCGCAACCCTGGTCGGGGGGACTTGTCTCCGGAGGTCAACATGACCACCTTGAAGTCCCGGCATGCCGCTGCCGACGTTCTGGCCGCTTTGGCGTGGGCCGCCGTGGGGTTGACGCCAGTCGGGTGGTTCTACGGTGCTCTTGCTGTGGCGTACAGCCACCTGGGCGACGTGACGGACGTAAGCATGATGACTGGGGGGCTTGTGATGTTCGTCGCCGCTCCCACGAGCGCGTTCATCCTGGCCGTCTACGCGGCACGTGCCGGGCAACGGTCCGGGAAGATCGCCGTCATAGTGTCCGGGCTGCTGCTCCTGGCCACGATTGTCGCCACGTTGCTGTTCAACGGTGAAGCTTGGCCTGCATCCCCCGGGTGGATCGGCGTGGCCGTGGCCGCGGTGGTCGCGGTGCTGGTTCTCGTCTGGGTGCTCTCCCGCAGGATCGCCGTGGTGGTGTCCGGGCTGCTGCTCCTGGCCATACTTGCTTTCTCCGCGTGGGAGACCGGCGGGTGGATCAACGTAGGCGTGATCGCGGCGATGGCGGTGGTAGCGGTGCTGGTTCTCGCCTGGGCGCGCTCCCGCAAGAAGCCGCCGTTCGAGCCGGACGGTGCGCAGCGCGAGGGGGGATCTGCTGCGGCTTCTGCACCGCCAGGCAAATCCGGACGGCCTTCGTGACTTCGCCCTGAAGGGGGGTCCACGGCCACATAACCAGGGAAGGCGCAAAGGCCCCCCACCAGACTGCCGCCGGATTGTGATACGCCTCCGGTACGGCATCAAGGGCGGCTGTGCCCGCAGGACAACGAGCACATTCTGACCGGCGTGCTCGAAGCACAGTGCGCGACCCATCAAGGTCAAGGCCCCGGCGCCAGTCTCTTATACGGGCTCAAGTACCAGCATCCACTCGGCGGCGTCGGGCCCGCCCCGATTTTCACGCCGGCGCGGCGTCCCTCGCAGGAATACCAGGACTCTTATGGTAGCTATTCATCACCAAGCGTCAGCGGCGTGATATGACGTGTGCCGGGCGTTGCCTGTTATCCGGCGGGTTCAAGTCCGGGTGGTTTCCAGGCGTGGCCGTTGAACAGGTCGCGGAGGGCGTCGAGTGCGTCGATGCCCCATTTGGCGGCGGTGGACAGGTAGGACTGGACGATCGCGAAGTCGGCGAGGCCGTAGCAGGGTGCGCCAGGCGCCGCCGGAGGCTCGCTGCTGCACCTTGACCGGGCGGATGGTCCGTTCCGCTTGGTTGGACAAGCGGGCCGTCAATTGCGCATGGTCCGGGTGATCAGACGCCCGCGGGCCGGGTGCGGGTGACGCACCGGTTCCATCCGCTGTCCGGGCAGTCGTTCGAGTTCGTCAAGCGGCTGCAGGCGTGGCAGTCGGATCTGGTCTACTTCCTCGATGCCGCTGGAGAGCTGGTGAGCGTGCCGGCGGCATGGACCGATCTGGTGGCGCCTGATCCGTTCGTGGTGGTCGCTGCGGGCCGGGCGGCATTCCGCGCCGAGGATCTGGTGCAGCTGGCTGATCTGGTCGGCGCGTGCCCGGCAGCTGTCCACGGGATTACGTCATGAGTGCCCAGCGGATTATGCCCGGAGCGCGATCAGGAAGTCAGCGGGCAGGCGGCTTCCCGCTGGGACTTCTGGCTATCAAGCTGGCCTTCTTGATATCAGTGTGCCCGGTCCTGCTCTTCCTGCATGATCTATGTGATGTAATTACATGGACGAGATCCGGTTACGGGAGGCAGCATGGCCAGGCGGGACGACGCCAAGGATGCCGCGCTGGCGGCGTCACGGACGCTGAACGGCGATCCGCAGAAGGTGACCGACCCGGCGTTCACCGCCGGCGGTTTCTTCGATCCCGCCGATCTGCTGCAGGTGAAGTACGAGATGGTGCGGCAGGTCGAGGTGGAGGGCGTGCCGGTGGCCGCGGCCGCCAGGACGTTCGGGTTCGCGCGCCAGAGCGCCTACAACGCCCGGGCGGCGCTGGCCGCCGGCGGGCTGGCCGCGCTGATCCCGGGCAAGCCGGGCCCCAAAGGGGGGCCACAAGCTCACCGGGCCGGTGCTGGACCACCTGGAGGCCCTGCTCGAGCAGGATCCCGGGCTGACCTTCGGCGAGCTGGCCGCGCAGGCCGCGCAGCGGTTCGGTATCCAGGTGCATCCCCGGTCGGTGCGCCGGGCGCTGGAGCGGCGGACCGCCGATCCCGGGGCCGGGACCGCCGGACCGGCGGCGCCCAAAAGCGGCCGCCGCGGCTGACAGCGCGGCGCGGCGGCGCAGCCAGGGCCGCCGGGCGCAGATCCGGCGATCGAGCGCTATGAGGCCCTGCGCGCGATCGCGCTGGCCGGCGCGGGCGGCGGCTGGCGGTATCAGCTGCCGGTGCTGGCCGCCCGGGGAATGGCGTCCTGGCTGGCCCAGGGGCCCGCCGCCGGTCCCGGCGCTGGCGACCACCAGGCAGCAGCGATGCCGCAGGCCGGCCCGTCCTTGCCCGCCCCCGACCCTGTCCCGCCCGGTACCAGCACGAACGGAGGTGATGCCCGCTCGCCGGCCTGCACGTCGCTGCCGCTCACCGCGGAGATCGTCGCGGTGCTCGCGCAGATGGCACTTCACCATGCCCGCCGTTAACCACCCACGCCCTTCAGCAGGAAGGCCCGCCCATGAGCGGCGACGACACCGCCAAAGTGACCCCCGCGCGGCTGCGCCGCGACGCCTACCTCTACATCCGCCAGTCCACCCTCTACCAGGTGATCCACAACACCGAGTCGACCGGGCGGCAATACGACCTGAAACACCGCGCGGCCGCGCTCGGCTGGCCCGAGGACAAGATCCACGTCATCGACATCGACCAGGGCCACTCCGGCGCCAGCGCCGCCGACCGGGCCGGGTTCCAGCACCTGGTCGCCGAGGTCTCCCTGGGCCGGGCCGGCATCGTCCTGGGCCTGGAATGCTCCCGGCTGGCCCGCGACTCCGCCGACTGGCAGCAGCTCGTCAAGATCTGCGCCCACACCGACACGCTCATCTGCGACGAGGACGGCCTGTATGACCCGGCCATCTTCAACGACCGCGTCCTGCTGGGCATGAAAGGCCAGATCTCAGAATTCGAATTGCATTTCCTGCGCGCCCGGATGCGCGGCGGGATCCTGGCCAAGGCCCGCCGCGGCGAACTCGCGCTCGCCCTCCCGGTCGGCCTTGCCTACGACCACCACGGCCAGGTGGTCCTGGACCCCGACGCGGGCGTGCGCCACGCCGTGCGGCTGCTGTTCGACACCTTCACCGCCACCGGATCGGCGTTCGGCGTCGTCAGGGCATTCCGCGAGCAGCAGCTGACCTTCCCCGCCCGCCACCGTCGCGGCCCCCGCCGCGGTGAGCTGTTCTTCCAGCCGCTCACCCACGACCGGGTCCTCAAGACCCTGCACAACCCCGCCTACGCCGGCGCCTACGCCTACGGGCGGGCCCGCCACACCACCGGCCTGGACGGACACCACCACACCACCGTCAAGCCCATCGGGGAATGGACGGTCCTGATCAAAGACCACCACCCCGGGTACCTCACCTGGGCCCAGCACGAGGCCAACCTGGCCGTCCTCACCGCCAACGCCGCCGCCCGCGGCGACGACCGCGCCGCCGGGCCGCCCCGCGAAGGCACCGCGCTGCTGCAGGGCCTGGCCGTCTGCGGCCGGTGCGGCCGGCGGATGACCATCCGCTACCACTCCCGCCACGGCACCCAGATCCCCGACTACGTCTGCCAGAACGACGGCATCCGCACCGCGCAGCCGATCTGCCAGCACCTGACCGGCGACATCATCGACTCCGCCGTCAGCGACCTGATCCTGACCGCCCTCACCCCCGCGGCCATCGAGGTCACCCTCGCCGTCAGCGACGAGCTGATCGCCCAGGCCGAACGCGCCGACCAGCTCCGCCAGGCCCACGTCCAGCGCGCCGAACACGCCGCCGACGCCGCCCGGCACCGCTACCTCGCCGTCGACGCTGCCAACCGGCTCGTCGCCGACGCCCTGGAAGCCGACTGGAACACCGCCCTGCGCGCCCTGGCCGCCGCCCGCGACGACTACCGCAAGGCCACCGCCGCCGCCACCGCCCTGGACCAGCAGCAGCGCGACAAGATCCGCGCGCTCGCCGTCGACCTGCCCCGCCTGTGGAATGACCCCGGCACCCCCATGCGCGAACGCAAACGACTGATCCGCCTGCTGATCACCGACGTCACCCTCACCCGCGGCCAGGACACCATCACCGCCGCGATCCGCTTCCCCGCCGGCCGCCACCACGTCCTTCACCTGCCCGTCCCGAAGAACGCCTGGCAGCGCCGCGCGACCCCCGCCCCGCTCACCGAGCTGATCGACCACCTGCTCGACAGCTGCACCTACGCCCAGATCGCCGGCCAGCTGAACACCGCAGGCCACACCAGCAGCGACGGACACCCCTGGGACGGCGACCGCGTCGCCAAACTGGTGAACTACCACCAGATGCCCAGCCACGACCAGCGGCTGCAAGACCGCGGGCTGCTCACCCTCGGCCAGATCGCCGCCGATCTTGATGCCCACCCCAGCAGCATCAAGCGCTGGCACCGCCTCGGCCTGATCACCGGCGAGCAAGCCGACGACCGCGGCATCTTCCGCTACCACCCCGGCCAGACCCGCCCGGCCAGCGCCGACGCCGAAACCGCCCGCAAGCGCCTCGGCGACGATCACCGCTCAGGCCGCCGCAACCCCCACCGCAAATCCGGGCGCCCCCGCACACCGAGGGAAAATGTCAGACCCCCCAGCGATACTCAAACCACCAGCACCACAACGACCTGAACGCCCCGCCAAACCCCGTACCCTCCAGCCACCACAAGAGGTGCAGTATGAAGCCAGATCGTTCGTGAAGATGTCGAGGTCAGGACGGGTGGCGAAGCGGAGGATCAGGTCCTCGAAGGTGCGGAACCGGCGGGCCAGGCGGCGGGCGTCTTCCGCGGTGGCGGTGCGCCGGTAGAGGTTCGCCGTGAGCCCGGCGCCGGTGAGTGCCCGGTAGCGGGTGAGCAGGTCTTCCAGGACGGCCGGTTCCAGGGCGGGCTGGCCGGCGAGGCGGGCGGCCGCGGCGGCGTCGCGGGCCTCGATCAGCAGGGCGGCCATCCGGGAGGCCCATTCCTGCTTCTGCGGCTCGAAGCCGTAAAGCCCCTTCAGGTCGCGGAGCAGGTGGGCCCCGCACCAGGCGTGCAGGGCATCGGTGAGGTGCCCATACCCGGCGTATCCGTCCCGGACGATGGCGCCGGAGTAGCCGGGGAGGACCTGCCCGGCGTCGATCGCCTCCGCTGACCGGTCACCGGCGTGCATATGCGTGAGGTAGGTGGTGCAAGCCAGGTGCACGTACCTGGTCCCGCCAGCGGCGCGGGCCGGCGTCTCATCGGCGTGGACCGCCGGGGCGGCCCTCAGCAGCTCGCGGACCCGGTCCATGAACCCGCTGTCCCCGATCAGCGCGGCGGCCCTGGCCCGGATCCCGGCCATCCACCCGGTGGAGGCCGTGATCCCGGCGAGCTGGCACAACAGCACCGTGGCCTGGTGAACCGGGATGTAATGGCCGCAGGTCAGGTTCGCGGCCTGCGCGCAGGCCTCCGGCCCGTAGCTGGCTCGCGCCCGGACATGCGCCGGGAACTCGCCCTCGGTCACCGTCCCGCAGCACGGGCACTCCTTCGCCTGCGCCACGTACTGGGTGACCTTCGGCTCCGGGGGCGGCCCGATATCGGTGACCTGATGCCGCCGCGACGCCGTCACCGGCTCCCCGGCCAAGCCCGCGCCGCAGCGGCGGCACGCCGCCGGCGGGCAGTCATAGCTCTCATCCGGGTCATCGAGCAGGCACATCGTCACCCCGGGATCACCCGGCTGCTTACCCGGCCGCCGCTTCTCCCGCTCCCGCAGCGACCGATCCGTGCTCCACTTCTCCTTCTTATGCGGGCCATCCGAGGAAGGCGGGCGCGAGGACGTGGACGAGTCCTGGCGCGCCCGCCGCTCAAGCTCATCAACCCGCGCCGAAAGCCGCTCGTTCAGCGCGGTCAGCCGCTCAACCTGCCCGGTCAGCTCAGCGATCAGCCAGTACGCCCCCGCCAGCCGCACCGCCAGCCCGGCGGCCGGCAGCGCGGACAGCTCCTCAGCCGAGGGCAGGCCAGGAACGGCGGACACAACTGGCAATGATCACCATTCCAGCCCGCCAGTCAACAACGCGCCCTGGCGTGTCACCCCGCGGCGCCATGATCTTGTGGGCCATGATCGCCCTCGTGACCCGGCGCCTCGCTGCCACCGCGCATTAAGATCACTCACTCAGTGAGCCAGATTGACCTGCAGCAGCCCGGCCATCGCGGCGCGCCCGTGCCGGGCGGGCACGCCTAGCGCAGCCTAACCTGCGAGGAGGACGCCTCCACCAGCTAAAGGCCGCTGTGGCAGGCTCTCTGCTACTGAATGTGCGGATGTTTGCCGGAAAGGCGCGTTGCATGAGTGAAGACGCACCGGAGCTAACCGCGGAGCTGGTGGTGGACGGGGCCGTGCCGTCGCAGCCGGTGATCTCGCCAGATGGGTGCTGGGTTGCGTATGTCGTCGCTCCGGCCGGCCGCGGGGGAGAGCGTTGTATGTGCGCGCTCTGGGTGGCCGCTGCTGACGGCAGCTCACCGTCGTGGAAGCTGACCGCGGGTATGGCGGCAGATTCTGATCCGCGCTGGGCGCCGGATTCGGCGTCGGTGTTTTTCTTGTCAGATCGCACCGGCTCCCGTCAGCTGTACCGGGTACGGGTCGGTGGCGGGGAGGCCGAGGTCCTGACGGACTGGCGCGGCGAGATCTCTGATGCCTGGCCGCTTGCGGATGCCCGGCTGGTCGCCGTGGTGGCCACGGACGAGCCGACTGAGGAGGACAAGCGCAGGCGCGCCGAGCGCGACGACGCGTTCGTCTGGGGACAGCAGCTGCGCTGCGGCAGGCTGCGGGTGCTTGACCTGGCCACAGGCGAGCTGCGTACGGTGGACGGCCTCGGCAACCGCCACGTCGTGGAACTGGCGGCGCGGCCGGACGGGGGCGCGCTGGCGGCGATCAGCTGGGCGGGTCCGGAGAAGGATCCGGGCGTGACCACCAGCGAGTTGCATGTGGTCGATCTGGAGACAGGGACGGCCCGTGATCTGGGCCGGATCGGGACCGAGGCGCGGTCGCCGGTCTGGTGGCAGGCCGACGGCTGCTGGCACCTGGCCTACCTGGCAATGCCAGAACCGTACGGCGGCGACGCCGTCTACGGCGTCGCCGTCTCCGCGGCTGCCGCTGTGCATCGTGACCTGACCGCGGGCATGGCTGTCTGTCCGACGGAGCTGGCGCAGGTCGCGGACGGCCCGCCGCTGGCCTTGTTCGCGGACGGGCTCGACACCGCGATCTTCCGGCTCGACCCTGACCTGCTGCGGTTCGGGTGCGTATCCGCCCGGGACGGCCTGGCCGACTCGCTCACCGCGTGTCGTTCCGGCGAGGTGATCGCGGCGCTGGCCAGCACCTCCTATGAGCCGGTGAACGTCCATGCCGGACCGCCCGGAGGCCAGCTCATCCGGCTCAGTGACACCCGGCCTGCCCTGCGCGCGATCAGATGGGGAAGTCAAGAACGCCTGTCCTATCGGGCATCGGACGGCCTCGGCCTCGACGGCCTGCTCGTATTGCCGCCCGGCCGCAACCGCGCGGACGGCCCGTTCCCGCTCATCACATTGGTGCACGGCGGCCCTGATGCCCGGTATGCCGACCAGTTCATGCTCGCCCCGCATTCTCCGGGACAGTGGCTCGCGACCGCGGGATACGCCGTGTTCCTGCCTAACCCGCGGGGCGGGGTGGGTCATGGCCGTGATTTCGCGGCGACGGTCGCGCGCTCGGTCGGCGGCAGCGAATGGAGCGACATCATCAGCGGGATCGACCTGCTGATTGCCGAGGGGGTCGCGGACCCGGACCGGCTTGGAATCGGCGGTGCCAGCCATGGCGGGTTCATGGCCGCCTGGGCGATCGGGCAGACCGACCGGTTCAAGGCCGCCATGATGGCCGCCGGGATCAGTGACTGGGGGATGCTCGTCGCGACCGGCGAAGGGGGAACCCTAGAAGCTGAGCTCAGCGGCAGTTGCGGCTGGGAGGGCACCGGCCCGCACCCCCACGACCAAGTCAGCCCAATCTCGTTTGCGTCGAAGATCCGCACCCCGGTGCTGATCGTGCACGGCGAGGACGACACCAACGTGCCGGTCAGCCAGGCGATCTACTTCCACCGTGCGCTCAGCTGGTACGGGGCCGAGCACGAACTCGTCATCTACCCGCGTGAGGGACACGGGTTCGTGGAGCGCAATCACCAGCTCGACCTGCTCTGGCGCACGCGTGCATGGTTCGACCGGTGGCTTCGCGATGAAGCGTCCGATGGCCGAGGATCACCGGCTTGACCAGCGGGCGCCCTGCCCTGCCCTCCTCACCCAGGACTCACGGCCTCGATCCATGGCTGCGGCTGCGAACGGCCACACCTGGAAACCACCCCGACTCGAACCCGCCGGATAATAGGCAACGCCCGGCACACGTCACATCACGCCGCTGACGCTTGGTGATGAATAGCTACCTCTTATGAACCACTAGCAAGGACTAAACCGAAATTGCCGTAGCTGTCCGTAGGCATCGCATCCTGACCTGGCGTTTCAGTAATGCCCGGCCACGCGCCGTAGTCAGAATTTGTGGCGTGTCGGAGGGACATTCCTGGCATGTCCGTCGTAAGATCTGCGTATGATCCGAAGTGGCGGGAAGGTTCACGTAGTCAGAGTCAGGAAGACCGGGTACGTGGACCGGCAGGGCCGGGCCCGGGACTACTCCTCGGCCTACCTGCGGCGGACCTACCGGGAGGCGGGCACGGTCAAGAACGAGACCGTGGCCAACCTGTCCGCGCTGCCTGATCATGTCATCGACCTGATCGATGCCGGGCTCAAGGGCCAGCAGCTGGTGCCGGCCGGGGAGGCGGTGACCATCACCTCCTCGCTGCCGCACGGGCACGTGGCCGCGGTGCACGCCATGGCCCGCCAGCTGGGCCTGCCCGCGCTGCTGGGCCCGGCAGGGCGCCCCCGGGACCTGGTGATGGCGCTGGTCATCTCCCGGGTCGTCAGGCGGGGCTCGAAGCTGTCCACCCTGGCCTGGTGGGATGACACCAGCCTGGGCGCTGACCTGGGCGTGGCCGGTGCCTCCACCGATGACATCTACGCGGCGATGGACTGGCTGGAAAACAGGCAGGACGCGATCGAGGCGGGCCTGGCGGCCCGTCACCTGGGCGTGGAGGCGAACCCGTCACGGATGGCGCTGTTCGGCCTGTCCAGCTCGTGGATGGAAGGCCGGTGCTGCCCGCTGGCGGCGCGCGGCTACTCCCGCGACGGCAAGAAGGGCCGGCTGCAGATCGAGTACGGGCTGCTCACCGACCCGGCCGGCCGTCCGGTCGCGGTGCGGGTGGTGCCCGGCAACACCGGCGACCCGGCCGCGTTCACTGAGATCGTCACGGTGGTGCGGGAGAAGTTCAGCCTGGCCACGATGGTCATGGTCGGCGACCGGGGCATGATCACTTCCGCGCGGATCGCCGCGCTGAACGCCGCCGGGGACGGCACGGCGCCGCGCGGCGGGACCTACAGGTGGATCACCGCGCTGCGCGCCCCCGCGATCAGGAAGCTGATGGCCGACGATGGGCCGCTGCAGCTCAGCCTCTTCGACGAGCAGGATCTCGCCGAGATCACCTGCGATGACTTCCCCGGCGAGCGGCTCATCTGCTGCTGCAACCCGGTACTGGCCGCCGAGCGGGCCCGCAAGCGCGAAGACATCCTGGCCGCCACCGAGAAGCTGCTCGCCCCGATCCAGGCCCGGGTCGCTGCCGGGCGGCTGGCCGGCGCCGGGCCAATAGGGGTCGAGGCGGGCAAGGTGATCAGCAAATACAAGACCGCCAAGCACTTCGATGTCACGATCACCGATACCAGCCTGGCCGTCACCCGCCGCCAGGCGCAGATCGGCGCCGAGGCCGCCCTGGACGGGGTCTACGTGCTGCGCACCCCCGTCCCCGCCACCCAGATGGACGCCCCGGCCGTGGTCACCGCCTACAAGAACCTCAAATACGCCGAGCGGGACTTCCGCTCGATCAAGGCTGATGACCTGGGCCTGCGGCCCATCTACCACCGGCTGGAAGAACGCGTCCGCGCCCACGTGCTGATCTGCATGCTCGCCTGCTACCTGACCTGGCACCTGCGCCACGCATGGGCGCCGCTGACCTTCACCGACGAGAACCCGCCCCGCCAGGAAAACCCGGTTGCTCCTGCCCGCCGCTCACCGGCCGCGCACGCCAAAGCCTCCGCCCAGCATGATGCGGCCGGGCGGCCCTACCGCAGCTTCCGCGGCCTGCTGGAGCACCTGGCCACCCTGACCCGCAACCAGGTCCGCTTCGCCGGCGCCACCGCCACCGTGCCCATGCTCGCCGAGCCCACCCCCGCCCAGCGCCAGGCCTTCGACCTGCTCGGCGCCCCGATCCCGATCACCTTGAAGTAGCCAGAACAAAACTCGGGCTAAAGGTCACCGTCCTTCCCTGTCTTCGGTCCCTTACCGTCGGCTACAGTGCGATGTCTACTAGGAGGTGTTCATGAGAAGAGATGACCTGAGATGGACACCACCGACGTCATCGACCCCACCGAAGTTATCGACGCAGCCGGCGAGCTTGATGCAGCCCCTGCGCTGGAACTGTTCCCTTACCCGGGCCTGGGCATGGCACTCGTGGCCAGCGCCTATGAGTTGGCCAAGCAGCTGCTCACCTGGGAGGTGACCAGCACCTACGACTTCGCTGAGAAGGTGATCAAGTACCAGCGAAGCTCGCTGGAGAAGGTGACAAAGGCAACCGCACAATGACGGACTGATTACCTGAGCATCTCCGGCCGGTGTCCGGCCGTGCACCTTACTTTGCTTGCTGGCTCGTGGTGACTGAAGTTTCGCAGTTGTGCGGCGGCGGCGTCCCAGGCCGCGGGCACGGCGTGGATTTGCCCGGGTGCGGGCTGACCTGGCTGGCTGCCGGGAAGCCGGGCGGCGATCAGGGTGCGGCGGAGTTTGGTGAGCATGTCCTCGAAGGCTGGCCCGGTCTTGGTGCGGTACCAGGGCTGTGCTGCGCGGCGGGCGTCGGCGCATGCCTGCCCGGTGCGCGCCACCGGGCGGCATGCCGGATGACCAGCGTTGCCGGTGATGCGGCCAGGCCGGTGCTGACCAGGGCCAGGTAATGGCCGCTGGGCGTGCGCTAGCCGCGGCTCAGGATCAGCCGGGCGGTGCGGGTGTTCCAGGATCCGTGCCCCGGGCAGGTGACCCCGGCGACGTGCTTGACCTGGTCATGGCCGTAGCAGGTGACGGTGACGGCAGTCCAGGCCGCCGCGGCGGCGATCTCACCAGGGGTGCCGCGGCCGGTCTCCCTGGGTGCGGGCCGGCCTCGCTTGCCGGTGCGCGGCGGCGCGAGGTCGTACAGCACCGCGTTACGGGGGATCCGGCAGGGGAAGGTCACGTTGCCCGGCAAGGTACGCAGCGCCGGGCCGTGGCAGGCGGCATCGGCCACCACATGCACTATCGGGCAGGGGAAGGCCAGCGCGGGCTGGCTGACCAGGGCGGCCGCTGCCTCTACCTTGCCGGGGCCGTTGCCCTTGCCGGGCAGGTGCAGCCGGGCCAGCACCGGCAAGCCCACCTCACGGGAGCAGAACGGCAGCCGGACTACGATGGCCGCGGCCACGAAGCAGTTGCCGGAGCTGAGCTTGTTCACCGACGGGGAGCGGCCGTCATGCTGCCACCCGGCCCCGTGCACCTTCCGATGTCGCCTTAGGGTTTCGGCACGTCAGCAACGATTCGCTCGCGCTCGCCTTCCCGGTCCCGCCTGACGCCTCAACCAGTGCCTTTTCCTCATCGCTCAGCACGACGGTCTTCAGCCAACGCAGCATGAGGTGGCTTGAAGCCTCCCTCCGCAGGGCGGCTCCGAAGGGCCACGAAACCTTCATCTCCGCACAGCACCGCATCAAGGGCTCGTTCCTACATCAGGTCCTCCTTGCGTTCAGGACACACTCCGGCACGCACACCATGCCACGGCGCTCGTTGCCCCGGTTGCTCGCTGAGCGTATGGTCAAAGCGGTAGCAGTAGTTCTGGTCGCCTGGGCGCGGTTGCAGTCGGGGCGGTTCCGGGTACGTCGCTCCAGCCATTGGTGACGTAGTCGAGTTACCCAGGAAATAGACTGATGAGCCGTCCCGGAGCGGGCGTGAGGAACTGCGAAGCGACTAGCCGGCCGACTCGTCGCCGGGCAGGTGCCGCCGGGTCGCGCAACGGCACCGTCGGGCGCCGGGCCAGCGGCGGACCGGCGAGGTGAAGCCACCGGTGCACGGGTACGTGAGCCGTTACTGCTGCGAGCACACGTATTGCCCGGTGCTTGTTGTGCCGCCCGCCGAGGGGGCGGGTCGGTGAACACGCCAGCCGCGGCCATGTACGCGCTGCTGACCGACGGCAGCACGGTCGAGATCAGGCCGGCCCGGGTGCAGGACGCCGAGGCGGTCCGCGCGATGCACGCGGCCATGTCACCGGACAACGTTTACCTGCGGTTTTTCAGCGTGAGCCCGAATGCGGCCGTGCCGGAAGCCAAGCGGGTCTGCCGCAAGCCGGACTCCGACCATGCGGCGCTGCTCGCCTGGCAGGCCGACCGGCTGGTCGGCGTGGCCACCTATGAGCCCGCCGGGAAACCCGGCATGGCGGAGATCGCTCTTGCCGTCCCCGACGACATGCATGGCCGCGGCATCGCCAGCCTGCTGCTCGAGCACCTGGTCTGGCTGGCGCGGCAGTGCGGGCTGCGGGCATTCATCGCGGAAACGCTGGCGGAGAACTCGGCGATGCTCCGGGTGTTCAGGGATGTCGGCCTGCCCGCGAAGCGGCGGATCTCCGACGGCGTGGTAGTGCTGACCTTCCCGCTACCCGATGGCGAGGACAATTACCGGCTGGACAACTACCTGGCGACCGTCGCCAGCAAGGAAAGCCGGGCGGACGTGGCGAGCCTGCGCCCGCTGTTGCAGCCGCGCTCGGTCGTTGTGGTAGGCCCGAGCCGACACCGCCGCACCGTCGGCCGCGCCATCCTGCACAACATCGTGACCGGCGGCTTCACCGGGCCTGTCTATGCAGTAAATCCGCATGCCCGGACCATAGAGGGAGTGACCTGCGTCGCATCCGTTAACGGCCTGCCCGTGCCGGTGGACCTGGCGGTGATCGCAGTGCCGCCCTCCGCCCTACCCGAAGTGGCTGAGCAATGCGGCCGCAACGGGATCCGGGCACTCATAGTGATAAGCCCCGCTCTGGGCGCCGCTGGCGCTGAACTGCTGGCCGTCTGCCGCCGGTATGGCATGCGGCTGGTCGGGCCGAACTGCTTCGGCGTGATCATGCCCTGGATCGGCCTGGACGCGACATTCGCCGCCGATCACCCGCTGCCCGGCGTCGCCGGCCTCGTGGTGCAGTCCGGCGGCGTCGGGATCGCGCTGCTCGAGCAGATGTCCAGGCTCGGCATCGGGGTGTCCTCCTTCGCCTCGGTCGGCGACAAATACGACGTGTCTCCCAATAACCTGCTGACCTGGTGGGCGCAGGATGAGGTGACCCAGCTAGCAATCCTCTACGTCGAGTCCTTCGGCAGCCCGCGCAAGTTCGCAGTGACGGCGCGCCGGGTCGGGCAGCGAATGCCCGTGCTGACTGTCATCGGCGGCCGGTCCCCGGCGGGCCGGCGCGCGGCGGCCTCGCACACCGCGGCGGCAGGGATGCCGCTGGTCAGCCAGGAGGCGTTGTTCGAGCAGGCGGGCGTCATTGCCACCACGAGTCTCGGCGAGCTCATCGAGACCGCTGCGCTGCTCGCCTGCCAGCCGCTGCCCGCGGGTAACCGGGTCGCGGTGGTCTCCAACACCGGCGGCGCCGGGGTGCTGGCCGCCGACGCGTGCGGCGACCACGGCCTGCAGGTCGTGCGGCTCGGCGCGGCCACGCGGCGTAAGCTGCGCGGGCTGCTGCCCTCCAGGGCCGTCGTCACCGGGCCGGTGGACACGGGCCCGGTGACGACCGATGCCTTCCGTGCCTGCCTGGAGGAAGTCGCCGCCGACGACGGCGTCGACGCAGTGCTCGCCGTGGTGGTGCCGACGGCCATCTCCGACCTAAGTGCCGCGGCGGCCGAAGCGGTCATCAGTAAGCCGCTCGCTGTCGCCATGCCCGACCGGGCAGAGTCCGTGCAACGGCTCAGGCGCCTGCCGGTAGCGCAGCCGCCAGCCGGCTGGCGCGCGGACACCAGACCGGCGGTCGGTCTCACCGTCGCCGGCGCGACGGCGGCAGCTGACGAGGAGGCGGCGGCAATCATCGACGAGGCCGCGGCTGCCGTCACCGGGGTGCCCGCCTACGCCGACCCGGC
The DNA here is from genome assembly GCA_963829725.1 of uncultured Actinomycetes bacterium. GTDB lineage: Bacteria > Actinomycetota > Actinomycetes > Streptosporangiales > Streptosporangiaceae > RYN-230. The sequence goes on from CAWHJW010000021.1 coordinate 94,549, forward strand.
GAGCGCGGCCCGCGCGCTCGGCCACGCGGCCCGCTACCGGGCCTGGCGCAGCCGACAGCGAGGCAAGATCCCTGAGCTGAGCGGACTGCGCACGGCCGACGCGCGTGCCCTGGTGACCGGATTTCTCGCCGCCTCACCAGCAGGCGGCTGGCTGCCCGAGTCGAAGGCAGCCGAGTTGCTGTCCTGCTACGGCGTCCCGCTGGTTGTCACCATGTCAGCTGCCAGCGAGCAGGAAGCGGTCGAGGCCGCCGCAAAGCTCGGCGGCCGCGTCGTGCTCAAGCCGGAGGCCGAGGGACTGGTGCACCGGACTAACGCGGGGGAGGTGACACTCGATCTGCGCACCCCGGAGGAAGTGGTCGAGGGCTACCGCGCGCTGACAGCCGACTTCGGATCCAGGCTGCACAGGGTGCTTGTCCAGCCGATGCTGACTGGCGGCTTCGAGGTGCTGATCGGCGTCATGCAGGAGCCCGTGTTCGGGCCGCTGGTCGTGTTCGGGTCCGGCGGGGCGGCGACCGACGTGCCCGGCGAGCACGTGACCCGGCTGACGCCGCTGACCGACGCCGACGCAGACGAGATGATCCATGCGGCGCGCGCCGCGGCGCGGCTGTTCGGCGGTCGGGGCGCGCCGCCGGTGGACACCGCGGCGCTCGCTGATGCCCTGCTGCGGGTCTCCAGGCTTGCCGATGATCTCCCTGAGGTCAGCCAGCTGGATCTCAACCCCGTCGTCGCTAGGGAGGACGGCGCTTACTGCGTCGACCTGCGGGTGCAGATCACCCCGGCAGAGCCCAGGGATCCCTTCCTGCGTCGGCTGAGCTGAGCACACCGCAACGCGCAGACAACCGGGGGCGCATACGGTCGGCCACACCGGAATCTCCGCGAGATCCGCGAGATCCGCGAGATTGCATACCACCCGCGACCACGGCACCCCGCACCACCCCGCATCGCCCAGGGGCTCCCGTGGGGTTCCCGAAGCCTGCTCGCAGATCAAGCCCGGCACGCTAGGTACGACTTGCCGGCCCGGCGGCGCCACAGACGGCGGCGCCGATCTGACAAACATCCAGCAGGCTGTGGTCGTCGGCAGCCCAGGCCGAGCTCGCGGATCACCTCCGAGGCCACCGGCTCGACGGCGGTGGCGCAGGCGGTCAGCAGCTGCCCGTTACGGTGGGCGACACACGGGCGGTCAGCGCCGCGCTCACGGCCGACCGACGGAGGCGGCCAGCAAGGCGCCGTTCTCGGCCACGACCACGACCACGTTGTCGTTGACCTGCGGGTATACAGCGCGCGTAACACACTCATCGTCCGTCCCGCGGATCAAGATCACCCGGATCCCGCGGCGCTCGCCTTGCTGAGAGCAGCCAGCATGTACGGCACGACTAGGACGTCAGCCAGGGTGCCGTCGAAATCGACAGACACCGCCCGGAAGGAGGGTGAACGCTCCCCGCCATGCCCGAGACCAGCAGCCGTCGGCGCCGCTGAACGTGAACACCTCCTCCCGCTCCGCTGTCGATAACGACGGCGTTGACTCCTCCAGCCCGGATCGTACGCAATGTTCTCTTGTCCCGGCGAGCTCTGGGCCGCAATTCCTGCAGGGGTCCGGGGCATTGCGGCCCTGGCATCATCCCCCGTCACAGGGAACGCCACCGGGCACCGCCTGCGTGGCCCGAATGCGGCGTGTCCGTCCGAGGGAACCTCCGTTCGTGACGGCCCCCCTGCGGGGCCGTCGAGGCCGAGGCGCACCCGGTTGCTGTCGGAGAGATCCACAGCGGCGCCGGACGGCGCATGACCAGCGTTGGCGCGGCGGTGACCTTGTCGCGGACGGCGAGTGGAGGGTTGGAGCTGCGCATCGACGACGTTCCAAATCGCCCTGCCCGGCGGACTCCTCGTCCCAGACGCGCCGGACGGTCTCGATCACTTGGATCGGAAAGCAGCACGCGCCGTTGACGTGGAGCGTGAGCGACCAGCCAGGATCCCCGGCGATATCGGTCACATCCCCTGGCTCTTCCGCGGTCGAAGCTGCAACCCGGCGAGGAGCCGGTTGGTGTCGGAGAGGTCGCCGACGATCTTCCGGATGGGCGGCGGGTACTGCCGGACCAGCGTAGGCACCGCCAGGATCTGGTCGTCGGCCGCCAGGCTCGGGTTCTCCAGCAGGTCCACCACCTTGATGCGATGCCGCCCCGCCAGGTGCTGCTCGCAGGCAAGCCGCAGGTTCTCGATCGCGCGGAGGCAACTGGGCGAGCGCCCGGTCACATAGAGTCGCAGCTCCCAGGTTTCACTGGTGGACGCCGGTGTCTCGGCTCCCGCATCGGCGTTGCGGGCTCGGGTCATCGTTACCCGCCTTCGTCGCGCGGCGCTTCGTCGCGCTTCGCTTCGTCGCGCGGCGCGGAATCGGCCCAGCGTTGCGAGGCCAGCGCCGACCGGTCCGCCTCGGCGTCGGCCGCCTGACGCTGTTCGCGCCCGGCGATCCGCTCGAGCTCGGCCCTGTCCGCAGCGACCTCGTCCTGCAGTTCGGCGGACTTTGCCTCGCCCTCCACGACGCCCCGCCGCAGCTCGCGACGACGACGGCTAAGATCCTCGTCTTGCTGCAGCTCCGCCCGCTGCTGCTGGGCCTCCTGCACCAGGCGAGCGGAGCCGGTCACGACGCCGCCCGAGCCCACATACACGTTGACGAGCTGGACGCCGCTGTCGGTGAGCACGAACTCCCGTACCTGATTTGAATGGGCGCTGCCTCGCGACTTCAGCACGAACAGCAGCCGGTTACGCTCACCGTTCGACTCGACGTTGCGCAGCAGCAGCCAGGTGTCCACCAGCGAGGACATGCCCGCCGCGCTCGTCTCGTCGTGAGCCAGCGTCGTCGCCATTGCGGTTATCCCCGAAGCTTTAAACAGGTCGATCTGGCGGGCCACCATCGAGGTCACCTCGGGGCCGTTGGGCCCATCGGCGAGGCTGGCGAGCCCGTCGAGGACGGCGACGGACGGCGTGACCTCCTCGATCAGCCGGGCCAGAATCGCCAGGTGGGCCTCGAACCCAAACGCTGTTGGCCGGGCCGCCCACATGCGCAGCAGGCCCGCCTCGACCCAGCGCCGAAGGTCGAGCCCGACCGATAGCATGTTGCGCATGACCTGGTCGGGTGACTCCTCGAACAGGACCAGGAGCGTCCGTTCACCCCGTGCGCACGCGGAGTTGATGATGTTCGCTCCGAGCGTGGTCTTGCCTGTGCCCGCGGTCCCGCTGACCAGGATGGTCGATCCCCGGAACAGGCCGCCGCCCAGCATGTGGTCAAGGCGGGTCACGCCTGTCGAAATCCGCTCCTCGGGCGCACCGTAGTCGAGAGCGACCGACGTGATCGGCAACACGACGAAGCCCTGGGCCGAGATCAAGAAGGGGTACTCGTTGGTTTCATGCGCCGACCCGCGGTACTTGACCACCCTGAGGCGACGCGTGGAAATCTCCTCGTGTATGCGATGGTCTAGAACGATCACGCAGTCAGACACGTACTCCTCGATCCCGTGGCGCGTGAGGCCGCTGTCGCCCCGCTCGCCAGTCACGATCGCGGTGACGGCCCGGTCCTCGAGCCAGCGGAACAGCCGGCCGAGCTCCGCTCGCACGATCGCCTGTTCCTGGAACGCGCTGAACAGCAACTCGACGGTATCGAGCACGACACGCTTCGCCCCGATACGCTCGATAGTGTCACCGAGAAGGAGGAACAGCGGCTCGAGGTCGAACTCCCCCGTCTCGACCAGCTCAGCGGGATTCACTCGCAAGGCATGCACGACCAGCAGCTGATCCCGCTGGAGCCCGTCGAGGTCGAAGCCCAGCGAGGCGACGTTGGCACTCACCTTTTCTGCCGACTCCTCAAAGGTGACCAGCACGCCTGGTTCGCCATGCTCCCGGGCGCCAGCGACGAGGAAATGCAACCCCAGCAGGGTCTTGCCGGAACCCGTGCCGCCCGTAACCAGCGTCAACCTGCCATGAGGCAGCCCGCCCCGGGTAATCTCGTCAAGTCCCCGGATCCCTGTCGGGGCCTTCGGCAGAACGGGGCCCACGGCAGCCTCGGCTGAGATCGGTTCCGCCATAATTCGGAGGTTATACCCCTTCCGGCATCGTATCCACAGTCCGTCTCCCCAGCGCTGCGGGTTAGGGCCAGAGGTCCTCAATGAGCCGATCGCCCCTTTGCTCTTCCTGGTCCCACACCTGCCCCCGCCGCTCACCGAGGGTCAGGACGGCTGGGCGGGAACAGGACGAACGACGACCCCTATCGGAGCGCCGAACGCGAACGTGTAGCCGAGCGATGGGTGTCCAGCGCACGCTCCGAGTGCCTGGACTGGCTCCTGATCCGCAGCGAACGGCACCTCGTCCCCGTCATCGCCTAGTGCATCGAGCACTACAACCACGCCGGGCCTTCTCCATCGCCGCGACCGGCCCCGCGGGCTGATCCACGAATACGAGCGCGCTGCGGGGTGACAATCGAATACTTGCACCCCCCGGGGGCGCGCGGAAGAGGACAGATCCGACACCAGAGCCCGGATACCCCGGATAGTACTGAGACCCCGTGTCAATGAGCGCCTTCCAGGCAACCAGGCAACCGGCAGTAGAACCAGCGCGCCCGCTGCCCGGGCACGCCTCGAACTCCGTTGACTCATCCGCCGGGCCGGGGCGTTCGCGTCACAGGAGGAGGTTCTGCGGCGGCTGCACTTCGCGGTGCAGGATCTTGCCGGTGGGTCCCTTGGGCAGCTCGCGGACGAGCCAGACATGGCGCGGGTACTTGTAGGCCGCGACCCGTTCCCGGGCGAACGCGCGCAGTTCCGCCGGGGTGGCGGCCGCCCCGGGCTTGAGCTCCACGGCGGCGCCGATTTCCTCGCCCAGCTCGGCGTGCGGGATGCCGATCACGGCGACCTCAGCGACAGCCTGGTGCTCGTGCAGGGCCTCCTCGATCTCGCGCGGGTACACGTTGTACCCGCCGCGGATGATCAGGTCCTTCTGGCGGCCCACGATGAAGAAATAACCGTCATCGTCCACCTTGGCCAGGTCGCCGGTGCGGAACCAGCCGTCCGGGATCGCCTCGGCGGTGGCGCCGGGCTTGCCCCAGTAGCCCTTCATGACGTTGTGCCCCCGGATGGCGATCTCGCCGACCCCGCCGGCCGGGAGCTCGGCGCCCTCGCCGTCCACGACGCGCATTTCGACGCCTTCCACCGGCGTGCCGATCGATCCGGGCTTGCGGACCTTATCGGGGTGGTTGAAGGACGCGACCGGGGAGGTCTCCGACAGCCCGTAGGCTTCCAGGATCATGCAGCCGAAGGTCTGCTCGAAGCCGCGCATGATCTCCAGCGGCATCGCGGCGCCGCCGGAGATGCAGGTCCGCAGCGACGAGGTATCAGCCTCGGCGCTGGCCGGGTGATGCAGCATCGCGGCGTACATCGTCGGCACTCCCTCGAAGATCGTCACCTGGTCCCGCGCGATGATCTCCAGGGCCTTGCCTGCGTCGAACCTGGGCAGCAGGGTCAGCGTGCCGCCACTGATGATCGCCGCGTTCAGCCCGCAGGTCAGCCCGAACACGTGGAACAGCGGCAGGCAGCCCATGACCACGTCGACAGGGCCGGCGTTCAGCATGGTGGCGGCTGTCAGCTCGGCGTTGCGGGTCAGGCCCGCGTGCGTAAGCTCCGCGCCCTTAGGCGTGCCGGTGGTTCCCGAGGTATACAGGATCACCGCGTCGTCGTCGCTGGCCTGGTCCGCCATCGAGGGCGCCGGGGCGAGCCCGGCGAGCAGCGCGTCCAGATCGGGCTCGTTGACCTCGAGGACCTGCGCGCCCGTCCCGGCGGCGCCCTTGGCTGCTTCCACCGCCACCTCGTGCCAGGCGAACAGGACTTTCGCCCCGGAATCCCCGAGGTAGTAGGCGACCTCGCGGCTTTTCAGCAGCGGGTTCATCGGCACCACGATGGCCCCGGCGCCAAGCGCCCCGTAGAACGCGATCGGGAAGGCCGGCACGTTGGGCAGCATGACGGCGACCCGGTCACCCGGCGTTACCCCCAGAGATGACAGCAATGCTGCCATCCGGCCCGCGGCATCCCGCAGCTGCGAGTAGCTCAGCACCAGGCCATCCAGGCGCACCGCCGGACGTTCGCCATGATCAGCTGCCGCTCGTGCGAGCGCGGAACTAAGGTTCGCCATCACGCCCTCCCAGATGGAGGCACGGCGTCAAATGCCGCCCCTGCTTGCATCATGCCCCCGGAGAGGCACAATCGGCAGGCCTGGTCCAGCACGCTAGCCCGGTTTGAGGAATACCTGCGCCGCTTCGCAGCGCTCCCGTCGGGAACGAAATAGCGGACGCCGCCCGGCGCGCGATGGTGCTCACGGGCGTGGCACTGCCAGCCGAAGGTCATCATCGATCTGGCGGGCCTGGAGTTCATCGACTCCAGCGGCGTGGCAGCGCTGGCCTGTGTACGCAAGCCCGCACCAGCACCAGCACCAGCACCAGCACCAGCACCAGCACCAGCACCAGCACCAGCACCAGCACCAGGCCATAACGGTGGATGCAGGCGACCGCGTCGCTCCGGACCCCGGTGGCACGGCCGACTCAGGCCGGGCAGAGACCAAGGAGCTGCAGCGATACACCGATCATCGAGCTTGCCTTCCACCGGAGCCACCGCGACGCTACCGGCGCCGAACGCGTGCCATGCGCTACTTACCCGGGGTCCCCCGGCTGGCAGCGGCCGGGCGCCAGCGCAGCGGAAGTGATCTATGCGATCCGCGGTCATTTTCCGGGGCGAGGAGGACCGGGGAAAGCCGCCTGGTAACGTCACCAGATTTCACGACGATCCTGTGACAACGGCATGCACACCAGCGGGTCAGCGTCGGCCGGGAGGCCGGATCTGCGCCGTACACGCAGGGTGGTGACAGGCGGGGCATCGTGATCCGGCCTGTCAGACAGGTGAGACAAGGGGTAGATGAGTCGTCTTGATGTGAAGCAGGGCGAGACGGGACGATCAAGATAGTGACGATGACCCTTGCTGACCAGGCCGCCATGACGGGGCAGGATGGTCAGGTGACCGGGAATCGGCCTGGCCGGCCGGGCCGCAGGCGCAGAAGATGGCATTCGTACCCCGGAAAATGGCGGATGGAGAAGATCGGCGCGTTCGCGCTCACCGAGCCCGACGTGCGGGGTCCGGCGGCCGGCGATGATGGATTGGTGACCGTGCCAGCCCGGGCGCTGGCAGCCGTGAACGTCTGCCTTCAAGGCAGCGGGCCGCGATTCCTGCTGCCCGCGGGTCGAGGGCTCCGGGCGCCGGGACATGCGCCCTTGCCCCGGTGGCGCGGCAGGACCATCTGACATCCGGAGTCACGCGGAGAAGCTGGAGGTGATCGGTTGGCTGCGCTCGCCGAGGCCGGGTGCTCTTATGCGCTGCTGGCCGACGGCACCACCATGACGATCCGGCCTGCCGGGCCGGGGGACTACGGGCCAGTCCGGCAGTTGCACGAGGACATGTCGCCGGACAACCTGTATTTCCGCTTTTTCAGCCTGAGCCGGGCGGCTGCCGGGCACGAGGCCACCAGGGTGTGCCGGGAGGCCGGCCCGGACCACGGGGCGCTCCTTGGCTTGCTGGGCGATGAGCTGGTGGGAGTCGCCAGCTACCAGCCCACCACTGACCCGTGGGCGGGGGAGATCGCCCTGGCGGTCGCCGACGGCATGCACGGGCGCGGCGTCGCCACGCTGCTGCTCGAGCACCTGGTCTCGCTGGCCGACGCCCGCGGGGTCAAGGTCTTCACAGCTTCTGCGCTTGCGGCGAACAGCGCAGTCCTGCAGGTGCTCCGCGACGCGGGGCTGGATGTGCGGCGCAGGTTTGAGGGCGGCGTGGTGGAGCTGTCTATGCTGATCCCGCACAGCACGGCCCTCAGCGAGGCCAGTCTTTACCTGGACGCGGTGGCCGGCCGGGAGAGACGCGCAGCTGTGGCCAGCCTGGAACCGCTGTTGGCTCCCCGGTCGGTCGCTGTGGTCGGCGCCGGCCACCTTCCCGGATCGATCGGCCGGAGAATCCTGCGCAACATCCGCGACGCCAGTTTCGGCGGTGCCCTGTATGCGGTCAATCCGCACGCCGGGGACATCGAAGGCGTCCCGTGCGTCCCGTCGGTCGCCGCGCTGCCCGAGGCCCCCGACCTTGTGGTGGTGGCGGTACCGGCGGCACGCGTTCTGGAGGTGGCGCAGGAATGCGGGAAGCGCGGAGCCGGATCGCTGGTGGTCATTACCTCGGGCCTCACGCCAGCGCAAGAATCCAGCCTGCTGGAGGCCAGCCGGCGGGGCGGCATGCGCCTGGTAGGCCCGAACTGCTTCGGCGTCGCGGTGCCCGGGCTCGGGCTGGACGCCACGTTCGCCATGCACCACCCTTCCCCCGGCAAGGCCGGCCTCGTCACCCAGTCCGGTGGGGTCGGCGTGGCGCTGCTTGAGCACCTTTCCGGGCTGGGAATCGGGATTTCTTCTTTCGCCTCGGTCGGCGGCATGCTGGATGTCTCCGGCACCGACATGCTGATGTGGTGGGAGGCGGATCAGGCCACCGAGCTGGCTGTGCTCTACCTGGAATCCTTCGGCGACCCGCGCAGGTTCGCCCGGACCGCGCGCCGGGTGAGCGCCACGGTCCCCGTTCTCACGGTCCACGCCGGGCAGTCGGCGCCGGGCCAGCGGGCCGCCGCCTCGCACACCGCAGCGGTAGCCGCGCCGCTGATCACCCGGCAGGCCCTGTTCGATCAGGCGGGCATCATCGCCACCACCAGCTTCAGCGAACTGCTCGACGCGGCCGTGCTGATCGCGTCCCAGCCGGTCCCGGCGGGCAGCCGGGTAGCCATCGTGTCCAACGGCGGCGGCGCGGGCGTGCTGGCCGCCGACGCGTGCGCAGAAGCCGGCCTGGCCGTCGCCGCGCCGGGCCGGGAGGCCCGCAACCGCCTGCGGGAGGTGCTGCCCGCCGGCTCAGCCCTCGGCGGCCCGGTAGACACCACCATGGCCGTCAGTGCGGAGGCCTTGCGCCAGGCCCTGCGCATCGCCAGCGAGGACGGCGTGGACGCACTGATCGCGCTTGTGATCCCCACCGCTGCAGCCGACCTGATTCCCGCGCTCACGGCCGAGCGGCTGCCGGTCCCGATCGCGGCGGTCGTGCTGGACCAGCCCGAGTCGGTCCAGTTGCTGCATGGTGGCGGGGCGGGCCCGGCTGTGCCCGCCTACGCTTCCCCGGAAGCGGCCGCCCGTGCGCTGGCCCGGGCCGCCCGCTACGGTTCCTGGCGATCCCGGCCCGCTAGCACGGTGCCGGAGATCAGGGACCTCCGGGTGGCGGACGCACGCTCTATCGCCGGTTCCTTCCTGGCCCGGATGCCGGGCGGCGGCTGGCTGTCGGCCGTCGAGGCCGACGACCTGCTGCGCTGCTACGGCATCCCGATGGTCGAGTTCCGCCGGGCGGGCAACGCCGACGCGGCAGTCGAGGCAGCGGCCAGCCTGGGCGGCCACGTGGTCATCAAGGCTGAGGTGCCCGGCCTGCTCCACAAGACCGATGCGGGCGCCGTCGAACTGGACCTGCACGGCGCCGGCGAAGTGCGCGCAGCGATGCGCCGCCTCCAGGGCAAGTTCGCTGGACGTCTGGCCGGCGTGCTCGTCGAGCCCATGATCACCGGCGGCACCGAGACCATCATCGGCGTCGTGCAAGAACCAGTATTCGGCCCCGTCGTCGTATTCGGGCTCGGCGGGATCCTCACCAAGACGCTCAGTGACCACGTGGCCCGCCTCGCCCCCCTCACCAGCGCCGACGCCGACGACCTGATCCACTCCCTCCGCGCCGCGCCGTTGCTCCTAGGGCACAACGGCCAGCCCGCAGCGGACATCGAGGCCCTGCGCGGCACCCTGCTCCGGATCTCCCGGCTCGCCGACGACCTGCCACAGGTCGCCGAACTCGACCTCAACCCCGTCATCGCCCGCCCGGACGGTGCCATCGCCGTAGACGCACGCATCCGCGTGACCAGCCACCACCCAGCCGACCCGTTCCTCCGCCAACTCCCCCCGCCACGGCACGACAAGACGTAAACCCGGCCGAAAAGCCGCCAAGAGGACCCATGCATCACCATCAAAGATTTGATGGGCATTCGGCCCGCCCACAGTGATGAAGCTGGGTGCCAGACCCGCTGTCTTCGGCGGCCGCCCTGTCACTGAGCTGGTCGGACCGGCAGCACAGCGGCTTTCGCCGCTTCGGCGACGGAGGTGTCGCGCGTGGCGGATCGCGGCACAAGCGGTCCTCACCGCAGACACACCGGAGCCTGCGTACGCGGGCTGTTCGACGCGCTTCTCACGGTCTGTAGCATCGCTGCACGGACTGGAACGCGACCGGGGTGACCACGCTGGCTGGCGACACGAGCAAGGTGCCGCAGGAATGGCCCCTCTACCTTAGCGTCATGCACGCCGCTATCTATGACGCGGTGGTCGGCGTGGAAGGCGGTTACCAGCCCTATCTCTTCGATGACCGTGCCCCTGCTGGCACGTCGGCTACCGCAGCGGCGGCGGCCACCGCCCACAAGATCCTTGAGACCTATTCGCCGTATGCGCAGTCCGCACTGGATGCTGCCTTGGCCGCGTCGCTCGCTCGGATCCCGGACGGGGACAGCGAAGGCCGACGGCGCAGCTTTCGGCGAGCGGACGGCCCAGAAACTGATCGATCTGCGCACCAACGACGGCCGTAACGCTCCGGTATTCTTCACCAAGCCGCCGGCGCGGCGCGTATGGCGGCCGACACCGTCGGCGTTCGCACCGATGGCCGTGCCCTGGTTCGGCGGAGTGACGCCGCTGCTCGTGCACAGCGCGACGCAGTTCGCGCCCCGCCACCGCCCGCCCTGACGTCCCAGCGCTATACGCGTGACTTCGCCGAAGTGAAGGCAGTCGGCTCAGCCACCTTGACAGTGCGGACGGCCGATCAGACCGCCACCCCCGGCAACGCCGTCGTGCAGTTCAACGCCGCACTGCGAGATCAGGCCGCCAGCCGCGGACTCGACATCGCGCAGGCCGCCCGGATGTTCGCCGCAGTTGACATGACCGTCAGCGATGCGCTCATCACCGCGTGGCGGGCCAAGCTGTTCTACGGCATCTGGCGGCCGAGCACGGCCATCCAGTTGGCCGATACCGGTCGGCCCCCGGCCGGGTATGCCCCCACTACAACGGACGACAACCCCACCGCAGCCGCCAGCGCTGCTCAGCCCTCGGCGACCTCCATCAGCGGCCGCGGCGTCGGTCCACCCCGCTGGCAGTGAGAACAACGATCATCCCGCCGGCCGGGACAACGACCATTGGGCCTGCAGCTTGCTTGACAAATCAAGCAAGCTGCGTACTATAGAGAGCAGAAGATGAGAACCCGAGAGAGACAAGACCCCAAAGGAGAAGAAATGACCGAAACCCGCAGCACCGGCCAGGAGATCCAGACAGAGGTCCTTGGTGCGGTCCGCAAGAGCGAGGAAATGCTGGTCGACGCACTCAAGGTCTGGGCTGAGGCAGTCCAGTCGATCACGCCGTCCATCCCGATGCCCAACCTGCCCTACACCGACAAGCTGCCCGCGCCCGAAGAGTTCGTGGCCAGCATCTACGACTTCGCCGGGCAGCTGCTCATCTCCCAGCGGAAGTTCGCTGAGAGCCTGCTCGAGGCAATGAAGCCGCTGCTTGGCGCCGGGAACGGCGTGGCAGCCAAGAAGGGCGCCACCAAGTAATACCCTGCAGGCGCGGCGAATCCGGGAATCCCGGCCCGCCGCGCACTTGCACGCCAACCCCACCGCCTTACCCTTACCGGGGGCCAGCTGCCAGGTCCTCGGGACACGCTTCTGGAAGCACTGGGAGCTTTCCTGAACGGCTCCGCGTCGAGCGCCGCTTGCGGCGCAGCCGGGGGTTCTGTGCCGTCCGGGGATACCGGAGGGCGCTCCCGGGACGGGCGCCGCCCCCCAGCGCGACGTGGCCCTGGTCATGGTCGTGGTGGGCTACGCGTCCAGGGAATCGTCGGTAGCGTCGGCCGTGGTGTCCTGTCCTCGGCGAGCAGTACCGCCTTCTGCCTCTGGTTCTGGTTCTGGCGGCGCTTGAGCAGGACTGCCCACGCCAGCGTGGCGGCGGCGCCTGCCAGTGCGTCGTCGCGCCGACCGCTTGTTGTCGATCAGCATGAAGGCCAGGCCGGCGGTGTAGTTCAACCCGATCATCAGGGACAGCGTCGCCGAGGACACCTGGCCCAGTACCGCCGATAGATCTAGCCCGACGAGCCGCCCTCGCCGGTGCGGCTTCTGTACGACGTGATCGCGCCCGACGTGCTGGCCACGATCTACAGCATGGAGGAGCCGGTTCCGGTGGCCCGGCTCGCGGAGTCGGTGTGGGACTCGGTCCGGGCCCACTTCGACGTGGACTCCCTCACCCCGCTGTCCCAGGCGGCCTGCGGGGCCGCGCCGACAACGACCTGGAGCAGATCTTCGATGCCTTCGAGGCGCTCGCCACGGTGACCTCGGTCCACGGCGTGCCCAGCGACATGTTCTCCGCCGACCTGGACGAGGGGTTCCCGGTGCCCCCCGGGAGCAGCGGCCATTCAGCGGTGAGCGGGCCGCCGCGTTTCGTGAGCGGCTGGCCGCGCCGGGCCGCCTGGTGAGCCTCACCCCGCTGGGCACCCGCGCGATGCGGCTGCGCCTGCTCGCCGAGGGCCGGGAGACGGGACTCGTCGGCGAGCTCGCGAAATGCCCCGGCGGAACTGCTCGGCACGGTCGCCGAGCATTACCCGCCGCAGGCTGCGGCGGAGGAGATCGCCATCTGGCGGGCCGGCCAGGGCGGCACGCTCGACCCGCTGGTGCAGGCGGTCCGCGACTGCCCGTTCGTCTCCCGGCAGGCAACCATGCTGAACGTCCCCAGCGTGGCAGTGCCGGAACGGCGAGGAACTGCTGTCCGGCCTGCTGCGCGACCCCGGACTCGGCCCGGTCACCCTGCTCGTGCGCCGGGCGGAGCTGCCCCGCCCGCAGCCGCCGCCTGACACCGGCCGGAGCCGACCTCGGACCCGTCATCGACGCGCTCGGCCGGTGGGGGCTACAGCATGCTTGGCGTCGGCCCCAGGCCGGCGAGCCGCTGCACGCCGAACATCTGCTCCGCTTCGTTACCCAGGCTATCGACCTCGCCGCCGGCGACCACGAACCAGCCCGCTGTCACTTCCGGCTCGACGATGCGGACTACCTGGTCGAAAACGACGGCCGCCAGTGGTCGCTCACCGCGAAAGCCCCGCCCGCACCGGCCGACGTCACGGTTACCGCGACCACCCAAGCCCTGACCGCTCTCATCTTCGCCGGGTCAGGCACCGGCATCGACATCACCGGCGGAACCGGGCCAGCCCAACGATTCCGGCAGCTGATCAGCACTATGGCCACCGTAGTACAGCTGTCGTACAGCCCGCCTAAACCGCCTAAACCCGAGCCATGGGACCGGCGGTCACGTACGGCACACTCTCAGAACCGCATGTTCTGTATGCAAGAGACCTTCCGGGAGAACGCCAGTCCCAATCGCACCGATCGGCGTTCGGCGCGCATTAGCCCGGGTAACGACCATGTGATCGATCACTTCGCGTGACTGAAGCTCTTGGGACCTTCGCAGAAGCCGACGCCCGGTCCAGTGGGCAGGCTGGCGATTCGCTAGCAGTATGCCGCGCCGCGGCCGTTCACTGCGCCATGAGTTCAAGTCGGTCTTCATGGGGTTTCGAGTCGGTTCCGCGGGCCGTCAAGCCTGGTTCTTGCAACCTGAGTCACTCCGAAACCAGCAGCTGCCTTAGGCGACAGGCAGCGTTTGTGCACGTCAGGAGGCATACGGTCGGCCCGTCTGCTGGAGATCAACATCGGCGCTGTAGCACATAGAGCAATGTGGGGGGTATGGGGAGGGTATGGGGTCGGTCCCCGCTCGGACACGACCAGTATCCCCACATTGCCCTGCGTGCTCTATATAGTTCTCCGGGCCGATGGTGACTTCGGCCCGGATTTTTGCTTCTCCGGGCTTGAATGTGACCTTGAGGTCGAACTGGTCGTAGCTGGCTGCCTTCTCGGCGGGCCCGGCGTCGCGGATGACGTCGCGCAGGTTGTCGAGGGCGGTGATGAGGGCGCGGATGTCGTCGTCGGTGAGCAGGCGGTTGGCCCGGCGGATCTGCCCTGCGAGATCTGAAGACCGCGGCCGACCGAAGCATCGCAGCAGTCGTCCGATCGGCCCAACTCGCGCAGGAGACCGCCACCGCCACGGGGACTTCTTCCAGGTCGTGGAGCGTTTCCCCGAACGGACCAAACCCCACACGACATGGCCTCGGGCCCGACGCGGGCCCGACGCCTGCTTCGCGACTGAGAATACAACGCAAGGTGGTTCTGACCCTCGCGCGTCAGCCGCCGGCGCGCCGCTTCAACGCGGTAAAGCTAATTCCTAGGGATTGGCTCGCCTGAGCGACAGTCGTGTTTGACGACGTGCTGATTTGCTTCAGCACCAACAATTGCAGTAGGACCTTCTCCTGCTCAGAGACCTGAGCCCGGTTGTGAAAAGACGTGTAGAAGACAGCACCATCCTCATACTCAACCTCAACCATCAGTGGTCGTCCGGCGTACATGGTGCCCGGTGCCGCCTCGACCAGAGTCTCGCCTTGGCATCCCTCAAGAACTGACCAGCTTCCCATATCGAAATGGACATCGATCGAGTCCCCCACGACCTGACGCAACTCATCATCAAGAATGTTTGCGGCGACCATGCCTGCCCGACCAGAACCGCCAAACCGGAACGTTCCGGGGAAGGCGCTGGCGAGCAGGCTACTGGTCAGGTCTGAGGCGTACAGGCACCCACCTGCGCCAACGAAACGCCTCAGGCTTGCCGGGTCCGGGCGATCATTCGTCCCGCAGTTGACGAACAGAAGATCACAGTCGAACTCACCCTTGAACGGCTCGAACATCACGCCCATTGAGCTCAGGACTTCGCCGATGTCGTCATAGCCAGAGGAAGTCACATAGATCTTGCGGCTCCAGCGCCGGGCCAGCTTCTCCAGGTACGGGCCGGGAGGAGCCTGCGTCAAGCCGGGAGCATCGAACACCCTGCGTCGCCAGCCAGACATTTAACCTCCAGAGGTCGAACTTATCTAACAGGTACAGGTAATGGCGTCCGCTTCCCGCAAGTCAGATGCGGCCACAGAGCTACACTCCCTTGATCTTGCCGATCAGCGTGCCGCCGCAGAACGACAGCTCGGGCGCCCCCGCGATCAGCGACCTTCCGGTTTGGTCTCGCCCTGGCCGCCAAACGTCACCGCAGTGGCCAGCGCATCAAAGACCTGGCGCGGATTTTTCTGTATTTCCGGGAAGCGGTCGAGAGCGTGCATCTCGAGTTGCGACAGGTTCCTGGTTAGGAGGACCGGCCCTCCTGCATCCTGGTACTTCACCACCAGAACGGACCCCAGCCTCAGGCACGCTTGGGGAACGTCGCCGATACCATCGATAAGCATCCGGGCCGCTTGTGCTTCGCGCACGTTCACCGCAGCCTGCTTGGAGTCGAGGACGTTGAGCTCTATAACACGCTCGAGCTGAATGAGACGCTCCCTCAGCTCCTGTGCTGTCGCCACCTCCCTTGCGACAGCCTTCGCCCGCCTGAAGATGGATCCGTAAACTATCTCCTCATCGAATGGGCCGTCATATCCGAGGAATCGCACGAGAGAGTCGGCCGCGCGAAAGACCCTGGCCGCCGTGGCACGATCATTGGTATCGAGATAAATGTCCACGGTGATCTCGGCGAGCGCGCTGTCCTCTGACGACTCCGCGACCCCCAGCCGCAATCGCAACGGCCCGGTCAGTTTGAGCCATGCGCCGTCCGCCGCCTGGCTGTCCCGGCCGCGGAACCGGTCTTCGGAAATCATCAGGGCACCCAGGACGGGATGCGTCACAGGTAGTCGCTCGAGCAGCAGATCCATGATGGCCTCGGCAATTTCCGATGAGGCATCGGGATCGCTCTCGTCCACGAACCGGGCGGCCAGTCCCCGGAGCCTGGCGGCCTGGTCGGTGTCCATGTGGCTCAGGACGTCGTCCCACTCCTCCGCCAGTGCTGCCATGGCATTCAGTAGGCCCATGTCATTCCCCTCCGCCCTGTCCAGCCGCCTAGTCCTGCGGGATCCGCGCTCATGAAGTCATCTGGTGGCGGGCGACAGCCGCGCGCGCCTCATCCACGGCCGCCTGGTCCATACCGCCGATCTGCAGGTCAAAGCGCACCTCACGGCCCGACCGCGGCTCGGTGGCCTGCACGGTGAGCAGTCCGGTTTCGGTCATGGAGAACGTGATCTCGATCGGGGATCCCGCAGGCAGCCCGACGAGCGAGCGGAGCCGGCCGCGGCCGACGTAGACGTTGTCCGCGAGTTCTTCCGACTCGACCGCCCCCTGCTGCTCCCAGACCTCGATATCGACCGCGGGCTGGTTGGTCACCCCGGTGGCCAACTGCACAGGGCCGACCGTGGCAGGCAGGACGGTGTTGGCCGGGAGCAGATGCACGATGTAGAAGCGCACCTTATAGGGATTGGACTCGAACTGCGGATCGTTCTGATCTGCGACCTTGATGCCGAAACCTCGCGGCACCACCGTGGCGACCCGCCGGGACATCATCTCCTCAGCCTGATCCGTGCTGATCCCGAGCGTGCCCGCCACGTTTTCCGCTGCGGCCATGCCAGAGGGACCCGCGGATCCAGCCCCCGCGCCCAGCGCAGCGGTCCGCCGCGCCTCCGACATCAAGGCGAACAGCGCGGCGCCCCGGGCCACGGCCAGGTCCGGCTCGTGCCGCTTGATCTCCAGCCCGAACCGCTTGGCCAGCTGCTCGGCCACCGCGGGCATCCTCGTCATCCCGCCCACCAGCACGACTTCCTTGATGTCCGCCACGCCCCGGCGCCGCGCTTCGTCCATAGTCCGCCGGGCGATGGCCAGCGCGCGTTCCAGAAGGTCGGAGGTCAACTCCTCAAGCTGCTCCCGGCCCAGCTCGACCTGGGCGGCAGCGCCCGCGAACCGTAGGTTCACCCGGCGCGTGGACCTGCTGCTCAGGTCGCGCTTCAGCGATTCGGCCGTGGTCGCGATCTCCTGCATGAATGACTCGTCGGCGCCAGGGTCCAGCTGGGGATGACGTTCGCGGAATTCTTTCAGCAGGTACGCCCCGATCCGCTGATCCCAGTCGGCACCCCCCAGCCGCTGGTCACCGTCCGTGCAGATCACGGTTACTTCGTTTCCGTCGAGCCGGATGACCGTGGTGTCGAACGTGCCGCCACCGAGATCGAACACGAGAACATTCCGCACGTCCGCACTGCGCTGGTAATCCTGGTACGAAAGGGCGGCGGCGACGGGTTCGGGCAGGACATCCAGAACGTTCAGGCCCGCGATCTCACCGGCCCTGCGGGTGGCCTCGCGCTGGGCCACGCCGAAGTACGCCGGGATGGTGATCACCACATTGCGCACCGTCTCGTTCAGCGCAGCCGACGCACTGCGCGCCAGGTCACGGAGAATGAAAGCCGAGATCATCTCCGGCGTGTACTTGTGCTTGTGGTAGGTGAACAGCCGGTCAGGCTGGCCCATCTCCCGCTTGATCAGCTGGGCCACCAAGTGCGGGGCGAGAACGGCGACGTCCTTGGCGGCCTGGCCAACCATGACCTTGTCCGGCCCCTCGAAGTAGACGACCGAAGGTGTCGTGGTCTCGCCGAGCACATTCCTGACGATTGCGGGACGACCCGATTGATCCATATAGGCAATACAGGAGTTCGTCGTGCCCAGATCTATGCCGAATGTGGTCATATTCTCTCACCTGACGCACTGATTCCAGACCTCATTGCGCCCCTTTCATGGATCACTGGCCCTGGTAGGTGAACGCCGCCCAGCATTCCGTCTTGGTCAGGTCGATCTTCCGCGCCATCTCGGCAATCTTGGGATGGAAATCGCCAGGGAAGGAACGGTCCGGATTCAGCATCCAGGACTGGGCGGCACGCAGGGCCGTCGAGGGATTGTCGTATCCGGAGTTCAGGTAATGATGGAACATCGTCATGAAAGCCAGGGTCGGCAGATCGTCAACCGGCCACCGCGTACCAACCGCTCCGACCGCACCGGCGGCCAGGAACGACGTGGCCAGCGTCAGTGCCTCGTCGTGATGACCGCCGGTCAGGTCGCTTCCGCAGGCAGCCAGGACGACCAGGCATCCGGGGGTGCCGGGTGGACGGGCCCGGGCCTGGAGCAGGATGTCCCGCATGCTGAGCATCTCACCGTCTTCGAGCAACAGCCGGCCATCCACAGGACGGGGCGCCGGCTCCGCGTGACATCCCAGATGCAGTAGTGACACACCGGCCGCTCCCAGCCGGGGCAGCAGGTCCCGGACATTGTCTGCCGAGGCTCGTGAACGGCGATCGCCGCCGAGTAAAGTGCCCTCCGCGTAGTAACGCCGGTGGATTTCCTGCACCTCCTTGGACGCGAAAAACAGCCGGCTCCCGGGTACCCGGACCATCGCGGCGGCGCTGCGCCACGGGCGGTGGCGGTGACGGCAGGCCTCGGTGAACTGCCGCGCCGACGCCGCATACGAGATGACCGCGTCCTGGCATGCGTGGCGGAGATCGCCGCCAGCGACGGGCCGCCGGGCGGCATGCCATGGCACCAGGCCTAGGTCGCCGACCGGGACGAGCACGATCCGCGCCTTGCGACCAGGGCCGTCCGCGATGGAGTCCAGCACGTCCTCCATCGCGGCTGTCCACGCCCAGTCACACAGGTCATCCAGCGCCTGTTGCCAGGCGTCGCGGACGTCCTCCGGCGCCGGCGCGGCCTCCTGCAGAGCCCGCTGGGCCTGGGCGAATTCAGTCACGGGACCGCGAGAAGCGACCATGAGCAGGGGCAGCGGGATCTCCCGGACCTCCCCTTTGTCGTTCACCACGAGGGCCAGCCCGGCCGAGGTTGCGTCCCGTGGCATCAGGTAGACGAGGGCTCGCGCGCCCGCGGCCCGCAGCGCCTGCGCAATCTCGCCCAGGGACGGCGGCGCGAGGAGTCGCTCCAGGGCCGTGCCCTGAAGGGCCTGCATGACCCGGTACCGCAGGTCGTCGGGCAGCCGGACCTCTGGCGATTGCACCAGGTCCCCGGGCCCACCGGACGGCGACCGGAGGGCTGCGACCATGCCCGGGAGGACATCCCAGGGGTCAGGACTGGTGCTCTCGGCCGCTCTCAGAGCTTCCTCCCAGGCCGAAGCGAGATCATCGTGGCCGGTCTCGCGGAGCAGGAGCGGGACGCTGGCATCGGCAACAGCCGCGTGCAGCACCATCCCACGGCCCCGTTCCAAGGCCTCCACCGCGGCCTCGGAGGTCCCGTCGGCCAGGCACCAGCGGACGACGTCCGCAGCCTCACCAGCCGCCTCGATCGCCGCGTCGAAGGCGCGGTCTGCGGTGCTCTGCAGCAGCACCGTGGCAGAGCGCTCGCGCAGCGAGCTGAGTCCGAAGGCGCAGGCGCGCCGCCGGTCATGCAGATTGCGGTCGTTCCGCGTGTAGTAGCCAAGAGCGGACATGAGGAGGATGCCCGCACGGTCGGTTCCCCCTGATCCTCGTCCGACAGCCGGCGCGCTTCCTCCAGCCGGCTGATCATGTTGTTGAGGTCGCTGCGGTCGCGGGTGAGGTCGTAGCGCATCCACAGCGCCGCGCCAAGCAGGCTCAGCATCCGCCGGCGGTGCTCCGGAACGGCCCTAGCCGCGGAACAGGCTTCGGCGAGCAGCGCGATCCCCTTGCCGGCGGTTCGCCGGTCCCGGTGCAGTATGCCCAGCATCGCCTGGGCGTTCCCGGCAATGCCCAGGTTCAGCGCGTAAAACGGATCATCCTGGGAGGTGGCGCGGGCGACGGCCACGGCCCCGTCGGTGGCTTCAGCGGCCTCCGCGAATCCTCCGGGACCGCGCAATGCCGCGCGGCCGTCGCCGGCGAAGAGACCGAAACCACTCCGCATCACGCGCAGTGCGCTCAACTCGGCGGACATGCCCAGCCGCATGGGATGCCCGTCAGGGAGCCTGCCCTGCAGGGCTCCCAGCCGGGCGATCATCTCGTTCACCCGGTCCTGGTCCAGTCCCTCAGGGTTTCTGACGGCGGGTCCGAGGGCCAGCAAATACTGGGCGGCGAACAGCAGCGGGTTGCTGAGCTCCCCCTCCTGATCCACCCCTGCGACCTGGCCGGCATAGTAGAGCGCTGCGTCCAGGTACTGGAGCTCGCCCTCCTGCATGTACCGCTGGCTGAGCAGGCAGATGAGGCCGCCGTGAATCAGGTCCCGGGCCGACGATTCGGCCGGTGCGATCTCAGCCGCGCGCTTGAGCCGGTCGACGGAGGTAACTATCAGCCCCGGATCCGGCGCCAGGAGGCCTTCGACTCCCTCGGCCACGCCCAGCAGGCAATGGTTCAAGGCGTCGTTGAGCGGGCTCGCCGCGGGACGCTTGATCGTCTCTTCGAGCTGCAGGCGCAGCTTCTTGAGGCTGGGCACCGAGCGATCCAGGCTGAAGCCCTGCGTGATCACCAGGCCGCCGAGGCGGATGAGGGTCTCGGCCCGGGCTGGATGGTCGTCCGGTATCTCGTCAATGACACTCTCGAGCAGGTCAATGGCGGCTGTGCTCTCCTCGCGGGAAGGCTGGCGGCCACCCAGGGGGAAGCCGAACGCGCCCCCGAGCATGCTCTGCAGGAGCGGGACCATGGGATGCTCGTCGCCCAACTGGCGGGCCGCCTCGACGAGCGATTCCGCCGACCGGCCGGGGACATGCCCGCTCGCTCCCGCCTTTTCCTGGAGGGCGTATGCGACACCGAGCCAGCCCCGCAACTCGCCGGCAGCCGGATCATCCTCGGGCAGCAGCCGGAGCGCCTCTTCGAAGGCGGCTACGGGCGGGTTGACGTGAACGTCCGGATTCCCGCCCTCCTGCAGGGCTGAGCCCGACACGGCGATGGAGGCCACGCCACGCAGCCACGGCACGAGACTCGCACCTGATTCCGCGGTGGCCGAGCCCGACACCTGGTCGAGGTGGGCGGCAGCGGACCGGGCAGCGTCCGGCGAGATACGCTCCCGCGACCCCGCGAACAGCCGCCCCAGATGGCTCGCATCCATTACCAGGGACCGCTGGCGCATGGTCTCGGGAGCGTCGCGGAACAGAAGGAGGCAGGCGCTGAAAATGTGGCAGAGATCAGCCATCGCAGCCGGGATGCCAGGCTCGCGCAGGAGGACCCCGAACCCGGCCAGCGCCTCCTCGAGGTCACCCTGGCTCCCCGCGGACCACATGAACCGGAAGGCCCATGCCATGGCCGCCCGGTACCGCACCTGGAACAGATAGGGATCTCCGGGCGGGATCTCGTCCCGCGCCCTGGCCAGCAGCAGGATGGCCTCGTCGAACGCATCGCTCCCGTCCATGGCCGAGTCCGCGCACACCCACATGACCAGCGCCACGCCCAGCCGGGCGTTCACGTCGGCCCGTTCGGGACTGCCCTCGGGCAGATGGGCGGCCGCTTCCCGCAGGTAACCGACGGCGACGGGGAACTCGGCGGGCATCGGGCCGAGTTCGGCCCGCACCAGGTGGCCCACGCCGAGCACATACGGGGCGAGTGACGGGAGGGCCTCGTCCTGGCCGCGCCCGGCGTATCCCAGCCCGGCGTCAACGTCGGCCACATCGCGGTGCTCGTCTCCCCGCTCGATGAGGAGCATGGCGAGCTGAAGACCGTCGCCGGGATCGTGGCAGGCGGGGACCGGCGCGCCGCACGCCTGGCGCAGCCAGGTGATCGCCTCGTCCCGGTCACCCTCGTCGCCGTGCTCGAAGTAGCGCGCCGCCAGCGCCTGCCCCAACGCGCCGGCCACCTCCGTGTCCGGCTCACCCGCCGCCAGCATCTCTCTCATGATCCCGATAGCATCGTCGAGATTTTCCTCGGTCCCGTTCCCGGGGTGCCCGGTCACGGCGGTGTGTCCAGAGGTCTCAGTCCGAGGATCATGCGCGCCTCATGGAGGCGTTTCCAGGCGATCTCGATGTCGCTCGCCAGATGCCACCGGGCCGAGGCAATGCCGTGGAATCCTTCGAGTAGCTGGTCACTCGCCGGCGGCTTCTGCCCGAGCCGACCGAGCGGGCCGCCGGATGAGAATGCCTGGCGAATCGTATGCAGTACCGCTATGTATGCCTCGATATAGTCCGTCCCCGGTACCCCGCAGCCAGCGTCCTCAGAAGTTTCCAGCGAGGCGGTAATCGACGCGCGGCCCTCACGATTTCGGCAGGCGCCCGTCAGCCACCTTTCAGTCTCGTCCAGATCCGGCCAGATTTCGTGCCAGGCCGCCATGCCATGCGTTCCGCTTCCCCGGTCCGACCTCGTGCGAATATCGGATGCTCTTAGTTTGTCGTTGAGATCCTTCCGCAGTAGGGCCGTCAGGACATCACAGAGAAGCGGTGGCGTCAACTCATCGTTTCCCTGAACGCGATTAGAGACGTGGGCCAGGAGGCGAGCCGCCCGAAGCAGATCACGCGCCAGCCCACCGGACAGGCAGTGGCAAAGAAGAGTCTGCGCATCAGTGATGCTGTTACTTCTTCTCTTCAGGAAATCACGCGACTCTAATGGTTGCAGCATATTTACCAGGACGACTTCATCGAATGAACTATCGAATGTGTCGCGGAGCGGCAGGCCTCGGCTCTCGAAGCGCGCCCACGCATCCTCTGAAACTGACACAATGAACGAGCAATCATGTATCGGAAACAAGACCTTTATATGATTGAGGAACGCCATCGCCTCGTCGGCATCACACATCTTGTCCAACTCATCGATGGCAATGACCACCTGCCAACCGTCTTCCGCGGCGCTCTTCACCAGGCCACGGAGTTCACGCACAACGTCAACCTCGTTAAGTGGCACCCTGGCAAACTGTGATCCCTTTGCGGCTGCGACACTCAGGCCATATCCAGAAATTCCGAGCTTCGCGTCCCTGGTCTGCGTCTCGGTATATTCGACCCGAGTCCGCAATTCCATGGCCCGTTCAATAGTGGGCCGTCTAATTGGCGCATCTGAATCAGAGTCCAGCGGCCGCGGGCCACGAGATGCGACGAACACGACGGTGCCCGCCAGGATGAGGATTCCTCCCATGACGAAGGGAGCGAGGGTGCTTATCTTCACCTCCGCCATCCTGGCTCCCAGGATGGCCAGACCAAGCCCGGTAAGTCCACCTGCAATCAGGAGACGAAAATGCAGCTGATGGCGACGCTCACTGTAGTAAAGACGATCATATTCCTGGGTGCTGCCGGAGCCGACCGAAATAATACTTATGCATAGTTCTTTCAGGAGGCGCAGCAGGAAGGTCTGCGCATCGTATTTCGCGGGAGCCCACAACATCAAAGGAATCTTGCGATTGGGCGGCTCTAGCGGCCGCAACTCGGTGGACGTTCGCGCCAGTTCGGTCTTTCCGGAACCGCGCGGACCGGCAAGAGCCACGGCAGCGCCATGGTTACGGCTCAGCGCGATATCCAGCCGGCTGTTAGCATCTGTCGATATCAGATTAGCCCTCTCGGCTTTCGCGCTGAGTTCGGGGCCGTCCCGGACAATCACCCGATCAACCGCGGAGTCCTTCCAGCTGATCTGAAGTGCGGCAATTTTCGCTGGCTTGAGGACAAGGTTGCTAACGAGTGTGCCCAGTTGATCCTCGAATATCAGTGATGCCCGGGATGACCTCGGTCTTTCCTGGCGAATCCGCCAGAAATAGGATGCTTGCAGGGACGTGCCGAGAACCACGACCGCCAGCGAGGCACCCTCCGCGAGGCGTCGCAGTTCCCCCGGCCACTCAGGAGTCTTGCCGGCAAAGACCCATATACCGGCAGAAAGGATCACGGCAAGAATGCACCAGACGCCGGCAGCCTTGAGCCAGTGGGTGCGACTGGAAGAATGCATGTCCCGACGCTCGGATTCTTCGCGACGCCGGGCTTCCAGCCATGCATGGTACGCGGTGCGCAGATTGGGAAGCTGGACTCGGGCGATCTGAGGTACATGATCCCTGTACTCGCCCAAGTCCACGCCATCATGTTGCAGGTCAGACTTATCCGAGTTACGCTCAGCCAGCTCAGATGAATAGCTGACGATCTTGTCGTCGTAGGCCTCCGACAGCGCCCTTTGCAGAGCAGCGATTCTGTCCTGGACCGCGTCGGGATCCTGCTCAAGCAACTCGGTCAGAATATCTTCCGCCGAGGAAAGACGGTCTTGCCTGACATACGCCAGGCCAAGTTCAGCCCGGTGGCCAGAGTTCTCTGGGTCGAGACGCACGGCCGTTCTGAGAGCGTCCTGCGCCTCGGTGTGCCTTTCCTGCGCAGACAGTGACCGGCCAAGATCAGCATGGTAAGAGGGGTTGGCCCGGTCGAGCCGGACCGCCTCGCGAAAGGCCTCCTCGGACTGCGCATACCTCTTCTGCGCGAACAGTGACCGGCCAAGCTCAGCGTGGTAGACGGGGCTGGCCGGGTCGAGCCGGACCGCCTCGCGAAAGGCCTCCTCCGCGTCAGGGTGGCTTCCTTGTTCGGACAGCGCGCGGGCGAGATCTGCCTGGGCAACCGGGTTGCGTGGGTCGAGACGCACTGCCTGCTGAAGCAGCGGCGTCGCCTCGGCGTACCGGCCCTGGGAGCGCAGAGCGCGGCCGAACTCTGCGGTATGGGCAGGATTGGCGGGGTCGAGCCGGACCGCCTCGCGCAGGGCATCTTCGGCGGCAGCCAACTCCCCCTGTGCCAATAGCGACCGGCCAAGGTCGGCCTGGTAGTCGGGATTGTCTGGCACCAGCCGCACCGCTTCCCGGAATAGCCTGTGTGCCTCTCGATGCGTGCCTTCGATGAGGACGAGCAAGCGCCCCAGGAGAGCGTGGTATTCCGGGTTGTTCGCGTCCAGCCGGATCGCTTCGCGAAACAGTCTCTGAGCCTCCGGGTGCCGCCCTGTGGCGTGGAGGGCGCGCCCGAGCTCCGCCCGGTACTCGGCAGCACCTTGATCATCTTGCACCAGCTCACGAAGGAGCTTTTCAGCCTGGGCGAAATTCCCCTGAGCCGACAAGGCCCGGGCCACCGCAGGCCCGGTGGGCCGGGTTGGACCGATCGAGGCGCATGGCCTCGCGGAATAGCTTCTCAGCATCGGAATGCTTCCCCCGGCTGAGCAGTGCCTGGCCCAGATCAGCCTGGTAACCGGGGTTTGCCGGGTCAAGCTCGACCGCTTTCCGCAGTTCGCGCTCGGCGTCATCCAGGCTTTCCTGGCTGAGGAGGGCACGGCCAAGATCAGCACGATGCGCTGGCTGCCCTGGTTCGGCCCGCACCGCTTGGCGGAAGGCTATTTCCGCCGCTTCGTAGAGTCCTTGAGCAGCCAAGGCGTGGCCAAGTCCGGCGTGGTAAGCAGCGTTGTCGGGCTCGGCCCGGGCCGCTCGCCGGAACGCCGCCTCTGCCTCCCTGTGCCGGGTCTGGTGCGCCAGGATCGAGCCCAGGCCGCCGTGGGCGGGTGCAGAATCGGGCCGAAGCAGGACTGCTTCCCGGAACGCCGCTTCCGCCTCGGCGAACAGGCCCAGGCGGCCAGGGCCTGGCCCAGGCCGATATGGGCAGGTGCTGAGCTCGGGAGAAGCTGGATCGATTCCCGGAACGCAGCCTCCGCCTCGGCCAGCCGGCCCTGGCCAGCCAAGGCCTGGCCCAGGTGCGTGTGATAAGCCGGGACGGCCGGGTCCAGCGTGATGGTCTCTCTGAAGAGCACCTCCGCGTCGGCGTGCCTTCCCTGCCCGGCCAGGGCCTGGCCAAGATCATCCCGATAACCGGGGTTGCCGGTGTCGCGCTGGGCAGCTTCCCGGAGACTTGATTCCGCGGCCTGGTATCTTCCCTGGTCGGCCAGCGCACGACCAAGACCCGCATAGTGGGAGGCGGTCTCGGGCCCGACGTGCACCGCCTGCTGGAACGCCGCTTCCGCCTCGGCGTGCCTCCCCTGCCGGGACAGGTTCCGGCCGAGGTCAGCGTGGAATTCGGGTTTGTCTGGCTCGCGCTGCAATGCCTTGACGAACGCCTCTTCTGCCTCAGGCTGCCGTCCCAGCGCTGACAAGACCCGGCCGACTAGCGCGTGGTATTCAGCATGGCCGGGCTGAAGCCGGGTGCAATCCCGGAACAGGCTCTCGGCCTCGGCATAGCGCTGCAGGCGGAGCAGGAGTTTCCCCAGCTCCGCCTTGGGTATCGGGTTGTCCGGCTCGATCCGCACCTTTTCTCTAAGCCGGGCAATGTCATCCTCACTCATGCCGGCCCTTTAGCTGCTCTACACCACGTCACGTCCCGCGATGAGCTTCCATCGGGATGTATCCACCCAGCCACGGCTCACCCCCTGACCGCGGTCATGCCGACCATGCGGGCGAGCCGCTCGGTTTCCACGCTGTCAACTACGCCTTCCACGAACGCCTCGAGCGTGAGCTCGCGGCCAGATACTGGTTCGTGCGCGATGACGGTCAAGCGCCCGTCGATGGCGATCTTCACGGTGATCCTGATGACTGAACCTGCAGGCAGCGCCCCCAGTTCGGCCAGCTCTCCATCGAGAACCCGGCAGTTGTGCGCCACCTCAGCTGACGGGGACGAGCCGGCCTGCTCGTAGACCTGGATCCGGACCGACTCCTGATGGTTGAGGATGGTGCCGAACCTCTCCTCGGCCCGGCTGACCGGCAGCGGCGTGTTCGCCTGAACCAGGTGCTCGATAAAGCTCCGGGCCCCGGAAGGGTCGTGGCTGTCCTCGACCAGGATGCCCACCCCGCGGGGCGCGACGGTAGCGATCCTTCCTGCTGCCGGGCGTCCGGTGGACTGGGTCAGCGCGGCCAGCTGGGGGGTAGCCAGGATCTGGTGGGCACGCAGGGCGGCGCCCTTGGCGACGGCCAGATCGGGCTCGACCAGCCGCGGGGTGATGCCCAGTAGCGAGGTCAGCCGTCCGGAAAGGGCCGGGATCCGGCTCGATCCGCCCACCATGACCACGTCATCGATCGCTCCGGCACCTGCTGACCGGGCCGAAGCGAGGACCCGCTCGATGATCTCGGCGGTGGTGTCGAAGAGATCGCCGCAGGCCGCCTCCAGATCGCCCCGGCTGACGGTGACCGTGACCCGCCCGGCGGACGTGCTGACGACGACATCGCGTGATGTCCGCGCGCTCAGCTCTTTCTTGGCTGCCTCGACGTCGAGCGCGAGGTTGCTGACCCGGCGCCCGTCCTCGGCGAAGGCGTCAAACTCGGCCGGGGGAATGAGGTGCTCCAGCCGTTCGAGCACCAGGTCGAGCAGGCGCTGATCGACATCAGCGCCGCCCAGCTGATGGTGGCCATCGGTGGCCAGCACGGTGACCACCCCGTCTGCGATACGCAGCACGGTGGTGTCGAAGGTCCCGCCGCCCAGGTCGTAGACCAGGACGGTCCGGGTCCCGGTCGTGGCCAGCCCGTAGTGGGCAGCGGCCGCGACCGGCTCATCGAGCAGTTCCAGCACGTCCAGCCCGGCGATGACGCCGGCCTGATAAGTAGCCTCCCGCTCAGCCAGGCCGAAATAGGCCGGGACTGTGATGACCACGCGCGGCCGCCCGGCCAAACCCCCCGGCGCGGCCGCGGCGAGCTGTCGCAGGATAAGCGCGGACACCGATTCCGGGGTGTGCTCCTGTCCGCCGAGCATCAACGGGAAGTGGGTGCCCATCTGCCGTTTGATGAGCCGCACACCGCTTCCGGGCTCGGCGGCCGCGGCCTGGAGCGCCTCTTCGCCTACGACCACCCCGCTGCCGGGCTCGAAGAAGACGACCGACGGCGTGGTCTCACTCCCGAGGGCGTTGCGCAGGATCACGATCCTGCCCTGGCCGTCGATGGACGCGGCGACAGAGTTGGTCGTGCCCAGGTCGATGCCGAGGACGGGGCGGCTCACCCGTGGCCCGCCTGGGTGTTGGTCCGCAGCCAGCCCGTCGCGTGGCTGGTGATTCCGCCCAGGCCACCGAGCGGTCCCCGGCCGCTCAGGCCCAGCCCGAAGAGGAGCAGCAGCAGGACAGTGATCGTCACCGCCGCGACGCGGAAGATCACGAACGTGAGCGGGATCTTCATAGCTGTGCCTTCGCGCTCGAACCCTGGTCACCGTTCACCGGGCTGCCGGGGGCGCGCGCCGGGCAGGCCGTGTCCGGGTCCTCCGGGAGCCGCAGGCCCCGGGATGCGAGCAGCCAGCGCAGCGGGGCGCCGGGGTCGTAGGACGTACTGCTCCCTCTGGCGGCGAGCGAAGCCACCGCGAAGTACCGGGCCTCGGCAAAATCTCGCCGGGCCGACAGCACCAGATTGTGCACGCCGCCGTGCATCAGCCAGTCCGCGATCGCGTCCGACTCCTCGGGCAGGTCCATGCCGCCCAGGGCCAGCAGGTCAGCTTTGGAGATCACGATGGCGAGCCGCTGCCCGGTCGCTGCCACGCCGTTGTCGCGCAGGCGTGAGACCACCTCCCCGTACGCGGTCTCCGGATCACCGGCGGCGGCGTGAGCCTGCCGGATGGCCGTGGCGTTCTGCCCGGCCATCTGGTCACGGACCGAGCCGATGGAAAACGGGTCGAGCACGTAGACCAGCCCGTTTCCGTGATCCAGGAAGCCGAGCGAGTCCTGCATCTGCGTGCCCTGGTAGACCTCGCCCGCAGCGTCGAACAGGTGGAGCAGGGTGCTGCCCGCACCCTTACCTAGCTGGCAGGTCAGGGCGGTCGGCAGCCCGAACGAGGTCTTCACGGTGTCGCGTCCCGACCGGATCAGGTCCAGTGCGACGGTGGCCTGGTTCTCCGACTCCTCGTCCGGGAAGCCGAGCGGGATCTGGGCCCGGCTGGTGGTGTCGACGAGACTGTCCAGCCCCGAGAACAGGAAGCGGGTCTTGCCTGCTGACGTGTCCCCGAAGATCGGGATGCGGACGTCGCGCAGCGTCCCGGAGCCCGCTCGGAGGGGTTTCGCGCATTTCTGGCAGACCGCCGAGAGGCGCCAGGCGGCACGAAGCACCATGGTCGGCAGCAGCGTCCCGCAGTCGCAGCGGCGGGCGAACAGGCCGAGCCGCCCGGGCCGGAGATCACGATGCAGCTTCGAGCAGCCCGGGCAGCGGTAGGCGGGCCGGGGCATGACCTGGTAGCAGTGCGGGCAGGACGCCTCGGCCCGCTTCAGCTTGTGCCAGGAACTCTCGGCACCGCGGAGCAGCAGCACGGCGGCCGTGAACACCGCCATGCTGGCCGCGGCACAGATCAAGGTGACCAGGGCGAACAGCACGGCCAGCAGGATGGTGGTGAGGCCCGCGATGAGCAGGCAGGTCAGGGCCACGACCGAGATGGGCAGCAGCAGGATCCAGGCGAGGGGCCTGCCCGGCCACTTCCACAGCTTCCGGTAGCTGGCCCGCCGCTCGGCCTCGATCCGGGCCAGGTCGGCCCACGCCTGCCGGAGCGGGTAGTAGGGCCAGGCTAGGTCCGGCCAGAACTCCCCGGGCTTGACTGGGTGGTCTTTCATACGCTCGGCCCGGTAGGCCGTCGGTGAGATGACGTTCGGGCGCAGAGCCAGGCCGGCCAGGACGCTGAGCACGCTCAGCACCAGGCCGAGCAGGAGCCCTGGGCCTGCCAGGATGATCAGGATAGTCAGGGCCGGGCCTCCCAGCTGGGCGGTCAGGAGTTTCGCAGCGGAAGGCTTCAGGCAGGCCGGGATGGAGTCCGTGTGCCCGCCAGACTGCCCAGTGCGGCCGGCGGGATCGTAGATCTTGACCCACCGCACCGAGGGGAACTGCCGGAGGGTCGGCATGATCTCGGTGGCGACGGTGATCGCCGACCCTCCGCTGTTACAGCCGCCGGTCAGCTGGACTCGTGCCACGCCGTGATGGATCCCCAGCGGCCTGAAGCCTGTGGCACCGGAGGTCACGAACCGCAGCCCGCGGTCCTGCTCCGCCTGGGTCGGTCCGGCGAACAGCCGTTGAAGCGCGCTGGATTCTGTAGCCGGACGGATCACCGGACGCGACACCGGCTGGGTTACGACCGCTCCGAACACGCTGCGCGAGTCGGCGAAGTAGTCGCGGACTCCGGCGGTCTGGTAAGGCGTGCGCACCTTCACGGCCACCCGGTCACGGGGCAGGGCAGACAGGCGAAAACGCTCGCGCCGGGCCAGCACGACCTCGAAGCTGACCGATTTCGGGTGATCGGCGATCGTCGCCACCTGCATCACGCCGGGCAGGGCGTAGCTGCGGCTGGCCGGCCCGTAGGCGGACAGCCCGCGGCTGTTCTTTCCTGTGGCGCGGGAGAACGTCACCAGCAGCCGGGAGCGCCGGCCGCTGCTCAGCACCGGGCCGCCGGGGAGCCGGGATACGTAACGGGCGGTGGAGTGGCGGGGCAGGGCCCCGCTGAACGTGAAGACAAGCTCGTCGTAGCCCCGGTGATGAGAGGCGCTGAGCGCGACGAGGACGGGAACAGGCGTGCGGGCAGGCGCCACTGCCGCAGCGATGGCCGGGCTGGCCGGGCCGAGCGCAGCCACGCCCGCCAGAACCAGGACCGTGGCGCCCCCGCGCAGCCGCGGGACGAGCCCGATCGTCATCATCGCGCGTCCTTGCCGCGACCGCGAAGGCCGCGGTGCCGGGTCGCTGCCTCGTACCCGGCCAGGCGAGTCCAGGCCTTGACGCACTCCGGGGGGAGCCCGTCGCGCACCCGGTAAAACCAGTCTTCCCGTTCGGCCGGGCTGAGCTTGGCCCCGTGGTCGCCGATCGTGTCCGCGATGCGCGACTTGAGGTTTCCCGCCAGCGTCGAATCCTCATGCCAGCACACGCCTTCCATGACGGCGCGGATGGCCTGGTCTCCACTCAGCTCCCGGCTCCATTGATCGATGAACAGCCCGGGCAGCGGGGAGGGAAGCCGGCCGAGCACCCGGGCGCCAAGCCCGGGGTCCGGCAGGTCGAGGCACGCCTGCAGGAGGCCGCCGATCCTGGCCCTGGTGACCACGGGGTCTATGCCGCCCAGATGCTCCAGCCAGCGGGCCATCCACGAAGGTTCATCGCGGAAACGAGTCGAGGTGGTGGCATGGACGAAGTCGTGCACGGCACGGTCTTCGGCGAGCAGGTGGACGTACCGCTCCCCACGAGGCAGCGCGCGGTGGCGATCGAGGAGGTCGAGAGCGTCCAGGGTTTGTGCTGTGGGCCGGGCGGCAGAGCGGTCGATCTGCTCGGCCGCCAGCCGGATCACTTCCGGCGCGGGGCGGACAGAGTCGGGGAGGGCCTGCAGGACCGAGAACGCCTCGGCCGGGCCGAGCGCCCGCCACTCGACGAGCGTCCGCTGGATGCTGGCGAAGGCCGCCGCAGAGTGCCCCGCCTGCCGGGCCTGCGTGATGAGCGCGCTCAGCCGGCTCAGTCGCTGCTGACCCGCGAGCGCCCGGACCGCCGCCGCCTGGAGGTGGCAGTACAGCGGGTCAGCCAGGTCACCCGGCCGGTCGGCGAAGTGGCGCCAGAGCTGGCCAAGGGCGCCCATGATCTCCGTGGTGCCGCCGCGGGCCAGCCGCTCCTGGAGCTCGTCATGGGCGAGGTCCAGGATCTCGTGACGCAGCGCCCAGTCAGCCGGGCTATAGTCACGCGCGGGATGGTCGATCCAGCCCTCGGCGAAAGTGCTCAGCCGGTCACGCAAGGGCGGCAGCTGCGGCTCGATGAGATGGCGCCGGGAGAGGCGGAGCAGCAGGTCGACCTGCTGGTCAGGGCCCAGGACGATGGCCGACGACAGTTCGCTGTCCGCATCGCGCCGCACGCTGGCGTCGGCGGGCACGTCCGTGAGGACCTCAGCGGGGACCGTCCCGCCTGAGCGGACCTCGGCTATCTCCGCGGTGAGCAGAGCGGCGCGCACCGCGGGGCGGTCGATGTCGATGCGTCCTACCGCGGCTGCCCGGTCGATCCACCGCAGCGCGGCGGCGGACGGATCAGCGGCCAGGATCCTGCCGGCGACCGCGGGCCCATACTCCTGCTGCAGCTTCGGGTCGGCGTTCGACAACCACCGGAACAGCACCCCTGGATCGCCAGACAGGCTGTCCGGAACGGTCAGGGCCCAGGCGGTGCTGAGCGCGTCCGCCGGGGCCGTTTCCGTTCCCGAGCCCAGTACGTCGGCGAGTTCGACCGCATCGACCACGTCATAGGGGTCTTCCGCGGTGACGAGCAAGTCCACCCAGAACCGGGCGCGCTCGCTGACCTGCGCCGCATCACTGATGGCTTCGTCCGCATCCACGACGAAGGCTGAGTCCGCCCGCCCGGGAACGACCTGGGGATTCAGCTCCTTCAGCACGGCAACGACCCGCTGGCTGGCTTGCCACGGGTTCGCGCAGAACACCTTGAAGGACACCTCGAGGGCCGCGTGGATCGGCAGCAGCAGGGTGGCCGCGGCGATCCACGGCAGCGCCTCATCCGCGGTAGTGGCCGTGATGACGACCC
Organism: uncultured Actinomycetes bacterium; assembly: GCA_963829725.1. GTDB lineage: Bacteria > Actinomycetota > Actinomycetes > Streptosporangiales > Streptosporangiaceae > RYN-230. The sequence continues at coordinate 126,964 of CAWHJW010000021.1, forward strand.
GCTGACCCCCCGGATCCTCCAGCAGGCTGACCACCCTGGCCAGCACCGGGGCACGCGCCGGGCTGTCCCGCAGCCAATCCGAGACCGCGTCCACGGTTAGCGGCCCCAGGGGCGGCGGGTCATCGAGCTGCGGGCAGTCTGTGGTGTCCCACGCCTCGGCACGCCAGAGAGGCGACCGCCATAGCTGCGCGGGCCGGGTCGGGCCGTACAGGTCCGCGTCCCGGGTGAGCAGGCAATCGGCGAGATGGTTGCCCTGACGGGCCCCGGTAGCCTCGGTTCCCACGTAGCGGCTCTGGGCTGTCCCGTAGCCGGCCGCAGACGCGTGCGCGAACCCGAGGGGGAAGTCCCCGACTGGGCGCCGCTCCATGATCCACGCGTTCGGGGCGTCGTACAGGAGCCAGCCAATGGCCATCTTGGCCTGCGAGGCATCCACGTCGGCCGACTGGGCCTGGACCTGGAACCCGCCACCGGCGCCCCGGCCTGTCCCGGCCCGGCAGTCGGTGTACAGGAGGCGGTCGAACGCGCCCGCGGTCATGTGGCCGGCACCGTCCTGGTCTTGGACAGGAGCCACAGCACCGGGTCTTCCACCCGGTGCGGCTGGACCCCGCCGGGCGCGACGACCCCGCCCGCGTAATCTGGCTCGGCCCCCAGCGCGGATACACCGAAATAGCGGTAGTCGGAGTAGTTCAACCGCATGTGCGTGTCGATATCGGCGGCGTTCCACTCGTGCATAAGGGCCAGCATGTGCTCGTGCACGTTCTGGCCGTCGGCCTCCTCGTACGCGGGAATCCCGGGCGGCCGCGCCATGATGGGGTTCTGCCGGTCCAGGCTCGGGTAGAAGGCGTCGACCTTGGTGAACACGATGGCCACCGGGAGCTTGATCTTCTTCTTGTTCTTGACCTTGTGCTCGGTGCGGAGCAGTTCGGTGATGCGGGAGACGACATCCAGCGGGACGTCATCGTCGACCTGGATCGCCTGCTGCGGCAGGTTGAGCCGGGCCCTGGCCCCGGGCAGAGCGAACGGGTCAAGCGTGATCATCAGGGCATCACAGACTGACAGGTATTCCAGCGTGAAGGCAGTGCCCAGGTCGTTCAGGTCCTCACCCGCGGTATCGACAAACGACAAGACCGTGGACTGCAGGGACTGCCCGCGCATCAGGCGGGCCGTCTCCTGCCGCCAGCGGAGCACAATGGGCGTGCTGCGCAGCCGCGACCCCGAGCCCAGGGCCTGCGTCATGGTCGGGAGCGTGCGGTTGCTGTACAGCGGGACTTCCCGGCTGGCCTGGTAATCACTGAGGCCCTGATGCCCGTCCGGGTTGTCGGTGGCGATCCGGATGTCGGCGCCGAACCGGAGGCCCACCACCTCGCGCAACTGCTTCACCAGGACGGTCATCAGGACCGTCTTGCCGCTCCCCTTAGCCCCGACCAGGCCGATCATCGGGCTCTTGGAGTCGACGAAGTCGATCGGCAACGCCGTGTGACACTCCGGGCAGGCTCTGCGCCTGGCTGGGCCGCCGCAGGTCGGGCAATTGACGGACCCACGGCCCGTGACGGCGATACTCCCGCCTTTCTGATCAGGCAGAAAGGTGGGAAAGGTCTCCAGCCTGCTCCCGGTCAGCTTGACCCTGGCTTCGTCTTCGCTCTTCTTGCACTCGATGTTGCCCCGTCCGGCGCACTGATAGGCCAGGCGCGACGAGTCCACCTTGCGAAAGCAGAACGGGCAGGCGGTGACCGCCATCAGGCCTCCTTCAAGCTTGAGATGGGCGGGTCGAGGAGCGTGGCCCCGCCGCCCACGACGAAGCAGCGCACCCAGTACGGCCGCTTGACCGGCCGCGGAACCGTGACGTGATGCTCCACCGGCACACCCGGCCTCAGGGTCAGGGTGGTGTCGAGGAGCACGAAGCCGCCCTCCGCCCGGGCGGGCATCACGCGGCCGGGCAGCGCCACCATCCGGACCTGCACGCCCGCACAGCTCTCGTCGGACCGGAAGGTCACCTTTTTCGACCGGCCGCCGAACGGGCCCACGCTCGGCGTCGCCGAGACCGTGTAGCTGATCCTGGCCTCCACCACCTGGTCCACCACCGCTTTGACCGGGGGGGACGCGAAGGAGACGCCGTCGGCCATGATTACCGCCCGGACCTCGATGGTGCATGGCCCACGGCCCAGCGGGACGCGGGCGCCGCCTTGCGAGCGGTACTGCGCCTGCCCGATCATGATGCAGTCGGCATCGTTGTCAACCTCCCAGGTCAGCTCGGCCAACTGGGCCGTGGCGGGCCATTCCCACGAGACGGTCGCGTAGCCGGCGAACGGCGTCACGGCCAGGCGGCGCACCGGGTCGGTTATCCCGACCGCGGCCGGGCGGCCCATCACGATGCCGGTGCCGCCGACCGAGAAGGGCACCAGGTGATGCACGCCGGCAGCGAGGTCAGCCTCGATGGCGATCTCGTTGAGCGTGGGCACGCGGCGGCCGGTCACCTCCTGGCCGAACCGCGTCATCTCCTCCTGCGTGACCCACGTTCCGAACTGCCAGGGGGGCGGCACGCCGGAACGCAGGATGCGCACCTCCGAGTGGTCCACCGGCGTCCAGGCCACCCGGGCCCGGACGGATCCCGCCACTTCGACCGGGCGCACTCGCAACTTCGGGATGGGCTGTGCCTCGGATCTGGGTGTCGCCTTGATCCGTTCCGCCGCAGAGCGCATCTCCGCGCCGTCCAGGCCCCGGTACGTGGCCACGACTTCGAAGTACTGCTCCTGGCCCTCAGTGAGCCCGGTGAGGTGGCAGCTGTTTCCCGTGACGGGTACGGGCGCGGGCCGTCCTCCCTCCGAAGTGCGGATCACCCGGACCTCATGTGCGGCCGGATGCGCCGACCAGTGCAGGACAAGATTGGATGGGCCTGCGTCGGCCTCCAGGTGCGAGACCGGCGGCAGCAAAGTAACCGGGACCGTCAACGGACGTGAGCTGGGCCGGCCGTCGGCGAGCGCGAAGACGCCGTACTGCACCAGCCGGGCGACCGGGGCGTGGGTGTCAGCGCAGCTGCTATCCGGGCCGCGGTGCACCACGAAGCCGTCGTTGGCCGCCACCGGCGCGCGCTGCTCGGTCCGCATGACCGCATAGGTCGTTTCGGCGTCGTGACCGGGAGCCGGTTGCCAGGACAGTTTGACGGTGGCGGCGTCGCAGACGGCACGCAGGCTGGCCGGGGGGGTCAGCGGCACCGCCGCCAGCGCCTCCTCGGAATCTTCGGCGCTGATCAGCGCCGCCTCGCGGAGCAGCGCCTGGGCCCGGATCTCATCCGGGATGGCCAGGGCCTGCCCGACCCCTGCCAGCAGCGCATCCAGGCGCTCCTGGGCAGCCTGCACCTCCTTGATCACGTCCTCGCGATGCGGGAAGTTCTCCGGCAGGCTCAGCGCGGCCTGCCTGGCCTCGCTGAGCTGAGCTGAGCTCAGCAGGTTGTGCACCTTCCTCAGGCCCATGGCGGAGCTGGCGGAGTCCTGGTCGGCCAGCAAGACCGCGATCACGGCCGCGTCGTGTCGTTCCAGGCCGGTCTTCTCCAGCTCCGCCGCGGCCATGCTCATTGAGAGCGGCACGAATTCCCTGGCGATCGTGACAAGGTGGTAGAGCGCGACATCGCGCAGGTCGACACCATCCTTGAGGGCCCGGCGCAAGATCTTCAGCGCCGCCCGGCGCGCATTCTCGGTCGCGGAGACGCCGCGCTTGTCGGCCTCGGCGATCTGTGCGTCAACGGCCAGGACGTCCAGCCGCTTGGCCGGGTCGCCGGTGCAGGCGTAGCGATCGATCAGGCAGAATGGGCCGGCGCCGGGGTGGACGAGTTCTGGCAAGGAACTCGCCGCGCATTCGGACATGTTCTTGAGGAGCGCCTCGAATCCCGGGGTGGGCGCTGATTCGGGCAGGCTCACGCCTTCGACCAGGGTCAGGCCGGCTTGCTTGACCGCCTGGGCAGTGTCGGCCCGGGTCAGGCTGAGTTTCGCGGCGAAGCCGTCCAGGGTGCCGGCCGTCATCACCCCAAGCTGCCCGTACCGCTGCTTCAGTTCAGCGGCCAGGCTCGAGATCGCCGCCTGAGCCGCCGACCGGCGCTGCGCTTGTTGCGCCTCCCACCAGGCGCTCTTGTCCATGCTGCGCCCGTGCTTGGCTCGCAGCCGCTCGTCCTCCGCGCGGCACATCTTGGCCGCCTGCGCGGTGAAGGCGTTTCCGGCGGCGGCCTTGTTCCAGTAGGCGCGAACCGCGCTGACCTGGGCGGCGATCTCAGCGTCCGTAGCCGGGAGCGTGATCGCATAGCGCACCAGCAGGTCATCGGGTAGAGTGCGGGCCCCCCGCAGTTTCTTGATGAAATCCTGGACGTAACGGGCCTCGTCGAACCGCATGACACTAGGTACTTACGGTCAGGCCCGCGTGGGCACGCTTGGCCTCATCCACCTGGTCGGCCGAGAGAATGCTGATCCGGACGGTCAGGGTCGCTTCATGGTTGCTCGCGGGCTCTACCGCTCTGAGGTGGACGGTTCCCTCGCCGTCAACGTTGATCTCCATGTTGATGGGTGATCCGGCCGGCAGGGAGAACGACCCGAGGTCCTTGATCCGGCCACTGGTGTCCAGGGGATGATTGGCGGCCATCTCCCGGCCCGGGCTGGCCCCGGCCTGTTCCCAGATCTCGATCTCGATCTCGGACTGGTTGGCGACCAGCGTGCGTGCGACGAAGGGCTCCCGCTCGAAGGGAAGCTGCGTCTGGGCGTCGATGAGATGCTCGACGTAGAAGGCCGACTCGACATCGTCCTCCCAACCCGGCTTGGTCGTGTCCACGAGCTTGACCCCAATGGCCTTCGGCAGCACGTTGACGACGGTCCGCTGGGCGAGTTTCCGGACGTTGTCCTCAGCCAGGCCTGTCTGTTCGGCTACTGCCCGCACGGCCTCCTCAGTTACGGGACCGCGCCCGGGCAGTGCTCCGTTCCGGGCCTGGCCTGCCGGGGTGGCGCCAGCCACCTGCTGCCCATCCCCCTGATCCGCTTCGACGTACCGCACCGTCTGCCCGGCGGCGTAGAGAGCCGCTCCCTTGGCCACGGCCAGGTCCGGATCGGCAAGCTTGGGATCCCAGCCGAACTCCTTGCGCAGGGCAGCGCTGACGGCCGGCATCCGGCTGGAGCCGCCGACCAGCAGAACCTCGCTGATCCGCTGCTTGATGCCGGGATGCTTCTCCTCCGCCTCGGCCAGGGTCCGCTTGGTGATACGGATCGTCTCGTCCAGCAAATCCGCGGTCATCTCCTCGAACTGCGCCCGGGACACCGTGATCTTGGCCGGGCTCCCCGTGTAGCGGACGATCTGCGTCTTCGTCTCGACGGAGCTGAGGGCTTTCTTCATGTCCTCGGCCATGATGCGCAGGTCCTGCAGCATGGGCTCGTCATCCCGCAGGGAATCGTCGCCGGACTGGGCGATCGTCTGGTCCACGAGATTCTCTAGCAGCTTCTCGTCCCAGTCAGCACCACCCAGCCGGTGGTCGCCGCCCACCACCAGCACCTCAATGGACGTGTCCGTCATCTGGATGAGGGAGATGTCGAATGTGCCACCGCCCAGGTCATAGACCAGAATGGCGGTGCCGTCCGCGCTGCCGCTGATCCCGTACTGGAGCGCCGCGGCGACCGGTTCCGGGACGATCCCGATCACGTTGAGGCCGGCGATTTCGCCGGCCTTCCTGGTGGCGTCCTTCTCCAGCAGGCCGAAATACGCCGGGACCGTGATCACCACGTCGGTCACCTTCCGGCCCGTGTCCTCCTCGGCTTCGTGGGCCAGCGCTTCCAGAATAATCGCCGAGATGGAAGGCGGTGTGTGCTCGACACCGAAGAAGGTCCGGTGGTACTCCCGCTCGCCCATTTCCCGCTTGATGAGCGAGACGACCTGCTCGGGATACTGGCCGGCGGCCGATTTGGCGGCCGCGCCGACGACCACGTTGCCCTCGTTCTCGAAGAAGACCACCGAGGGGGTGGTGTCGGAACCCTGGCCGTTGCGGGTGACCGCAGCGCGGCCCGTCTCGTCGATGTAACCAACGACCGAATATGTCGTCCCCAGGTCAATCCCGAAGATCCCCTGCTGCGGGTCGCTCACAACTCTGTCCTCTCGCCAGTAGCGGATTCTGGCCCGTGCTCACGGGGAGCGCCCTGCGGCGTCCCGGGGGTGGCCGAGACGTAGAGCACCACCTCTGCGGGCGCGATGGGGGTGTTGGTGTCAACGTCGAGGTAACCGCTGCGGCGGACCTGGGCGACGCGGCCTACGGCCTCAGGGTCATCAGTCGATTCGCCGCCCACGCGCCGGTGCATCCTCGGCTCGAAACGGTCACCCGTTTCCGGCGCGAACGTCGCGACCCCGCCATCCTCCAGGGCCAGTTCGACGGACTCGGCGTAGGAACGGAGCAGCAGGCGGGCCCGGTCGGCGTCGAAATCGCCGGGCAGATCCTCTGCCTGGCGGAGCAGGTCATTGCGCAATCTGCACATCTCGACGAGCAACGGCCTCAGCAGGCCCCTGCGCTCACCCCGCCGGAGCCTGTCCACCTCGTCGTGGAGGTGGTCGATCACGCCTTCCCGCTGTTCCGCCCGGGCATGGTAGCGCTCAGCCGAGGCTGCGAGCCTTTCCATGCTTTCGGAGATGGTGAGCAGCAGCGCACCGGAGCTCTCCCGCGGGTACGCGGCCGTGGGTCCTGCGGCCAGATCGGCTTCCGCCTGGCCCACGGCCTGCTGGCCCGGGGCGCCCGCCTTGGCCTGGGCACACGGTTGCCGCTCTGTCGCGAGTGACGGCGACGCGCCGTCGGCCGTCGCCTCGGCTGTTAAATCCATGCCTTCAGAGTCGGGACTCATGTGCGACCGCCGCTTTCCTCAATGGACATTAACTGCAGGCCGGTGGCCAGCCCCAGGGCAACCCCCGGCTTCGCCGACATTTGGACTCTGGGTGCCAAAATTCACTTCCCCCCGGAGTTGAACGTCGAATCCAGGCTGATTCCGCCCTCCAGCGACCCTGCACTACGAAGTATGACGCGCAGGATGGCATCGTGGAGCACGTATCTGCGAGCGGGATAAGGGAGCCTGGGGCCATTTGGCCCAGTTCGCCGGAGTTGCCGGAGTTGCCGGAGTTGCGCGTGGCGAGCGGGAAACTGGCCCGCCTTGCGCAAGCCGCCTGGTGCAGGAACAGTGGCCTTTCGATGCTCTACCTCCATTTCCGCTGGCTCGCCACGAGGGCCGTGGTCAGCCCTCCATTTGTTTCTGGGCTGCTGCGGTCGCACTGCGGGCCAGACAGCCATTGCACCGGAAAATCCGTCCTGCGGTCATGATCCCGCCCCGCAGGACGCCATACCGGCTGATGGCGCGGTGCCCGTACACGGAACAGGTGGGAGTCTGCCGGCACAGGCCCCGCACCCGGTCCGGGTTCACCTGCCAGGCCTCGATCGCTCGCAGGACCCGCGCTGTCATCGGCCGTGCGGCTCAGAAGTTGAACAGATTCGAGGGATCGACCTCCGGCCACTGGCCCGGCCGGTCCTGCCAGGGCAGCTTGGACGTGTCGTGCACGGGCTGGACATACGCGTTCCGGGTCACCATGAACCAGGCCCGATTCCGGGACAGGATGCTGCCCTGCCGTTTCGTGTCCTCGCCCAGCACAGGACCGTTCAGCAGCACCTGCCAGGCCGGCTTGGCCAGCCACGAGTTGAGGTAGGGGAGGGCTATGAACAAGGTGATGAGGCCGAAGAACGCGCGCCACTGCCAGTTGCCCCCGAACACGGGCTGATCCGCGTTGGATGCCCACATCCGGTGAGCGCGCACGAAGTCTTCCGCCTCGGGCACGCCATCCGCGATCCAGGCGGCCGTCGCCACGACCATCTGGTACTCCTGTACAGCCGGGGCAGACGTCAACGGCAGCAACTCGGCGACGGCGCGCGCGATGATCATCTGGACAAGCTCGCTGCGCAGCGCGCGGTCGTCGCCTGACTCCCGGACGAGCTGGACGCAGTGGCGCAAGACGCTGGTCCATGCCTCCTTCTTGAAGCGGATCTCCAGTTCACGAACCCGGAACGAGGCGGAGATCGTCGGCAGGCGGCGGTCCGCCTCGGCGAAGACCCCAGGGATCTGATCGGCCTGGCCGGCCACCTCCAGGAGCTCGACCAGCGTCAGGTAGCGCGCCTCGGTCGGCCCGATCTGTTGGAGCACCTGGCGTGCCCCCGCGATCGCGAATTCCAGCACGCCGGGCTTGAAGTTGAGGCCCGGCATGTTCTTGGCGGCTTCGAGGATGACGAGCGAGCGCACGTCCACGAAGGCGGGATACTGACCCCAGCGCTCGTCATAACGCTGCACCCGATCCAGGGCGTCGCGATACCGGCCACGGAACAGGAGGCGTTCCAGCTCCCGCCAGACTTCCTCGACGGAACCCGGCGCCCGGTCGGTCGCCCCCGGCTGGAACTCGGTGTCGCCGCCGCCGGTCGCGGCCGCCCCGCGGGTGAGTGCGTCCTCGGCATCGGCGATGGCCTGGAGCACGGCTCCGGCGAAGGCGAGGGCGTCGTCCGAGCGAGCCTTCTGCTGCTTCTTCTTCCAGTACTTGCGCTTCTCCCGGATGTTGCTGCCCAGCGCGTCCGCGGGAGCAGGCGGTATCCCGAAGAACTCCTGCAGGTCGCCGGGAGTCGGCACCGGGGCGAAGTCCGCCGCGTCGAGCCAGTCCAGCGCGGTCGCGGTCGACATGTCAGATCACCACCATGTCGTCCAGGGAGGTAGCGGCCAGTGCCCGCTGCTGCGCGGACATGCCGTCCTCGTGCTGGATCTCTATCTGGGTGAGCAATGCGCCGCTGATGCCGTCGTGGGCGGTCACCCGCAGGATCCCGTCTCCGTCGAGCGCCATCTTCACGACGATCGGGTAGCCACGGGGCTTCGGGCCGCCCAGGTCCCCGCGGCCGCTGGCGAGACGTTTCACGAACCGCAACTCGGTCTCCTCGCCCTCGTTGACGGTAACGTCGATCTTCTGTTGACCCTCCTGGACCGTGCCGAAAGTCTGCTCTGCAGGCTGCACCGTGGGGATGGGCGTATTGGCCGGCAGGACCACGGCGTTCTCCAGGACGCCGGCGTCGTTCTGGACGACCACGCCGATGGCGTGGGAGGAGCGGTCCACCGGGGCAGGCAGCGCCGCGAGCACGCTGCCTGCGCTGGCTGTGCCAGTCTTCAGGACCCCCACGAGGGCGGCGCCGCGGGCGACGTCCTCGTCGAGGTTGCGCGAGAACTGAGGCTCCCGGCCGAAGTAGCGCCGCAGCAGTTCCTGGAAGGCCGGGATACGGGAGCTACCCCCGACCATTAGCACCGCGTCTATGTCACCGGCGCTGAGCTGCACATTGTCCAGACAGGTCTCCACGGCCAGCTCGACGTTCTCCAGGTGCTCGGCCAGCATGCCGGTGAACTCCTCGCGGGTGAGCTCGAACGTCATCCGCTTGCCCCCGGCGATCAACGCCGCCTGGGCCCGCTCCCTGCTGCTCAGGTCCTTCTTGATCTGCTCGGCCCGGGCCAGCCCCTCCGCCAGATCAACCGGGTCCGCATCGAGCATGACCCCATAGGTGCTCATGGCGAACTCGGCCATCCGGCTGACGATCAGGCGGTCGAAGTCTGCGCCGCCGAGCCGACGATCGCCGTGGTGGGAAACCGCGGCCAGCTGCCCGTCGTCACGGCGCTCCAGGATGGTCACGTCGAACGTGCCGCCGCCGAGGTCGAAGACCAGGAACCTCCGGGCCCGCGTTTCGCCGTCCAGCCCGTGGGCCACGGCAGCGGCCATGGGTTCCGCGGGCAGCGCATGCACGGTCAGGCCGATCATCTCCCCGGCCTGCCTGGTGGCCGACCGCTCAGCCTCGCCGAAGTACGCAGGAACCGTGATCACAACGTCGGTCACGTCGTGGCCGAGATGGTCCGAGGCGATCTGCACCATCTTCTTCAGTACCAGGCTGGACAGTTCCTCCGGGCGCCACTCCCGGCCGCGGACCACGAACGGCTCCCGCGAATCCAGGAACGTGGCGCTGCCCATGCCCCGCTTGAAGAGCATCGCGACGTGATCATGGTCGATGACCGCCTGGCTCTTGGCGAGCTCACCGACCTCGACGCGCGTCTCATCGTCCTGCGGGAACCACACCGCAGACGGGACGATACGTTCACCATCCCGTCCCGCGATGGCATGCGCCTCGCCCGCCTCGTTGACGAAGGCGACGACGGAGTTCGTCGTGCCGAGATCGATGCCGACCACTTGCTTCATGCTTCCCATGTCTGGACTCCCCCTTGCTCGGTCTGTGGGTCAGGAGCGGGCTCGACCTCGACCCTGGCCTTGATGAGCACGTCCCCGTGGCAGGCGAGCCCGCGACGGTGGACGCGGGTCACGATGCCGGCCCTGCCCACCGAACCGGCCATGGGCTCATGCCACTCGGGGTCGAAGGGATCTCCCTCCGATCCCATCTCCTGATAGCCCAGGCTGGTCAGGGTGTCAGTGACGCTCTCCTCGACGTGGGCCTTGATGTCCTCCGCGGAGTCGAGCCGCCGGACGTCAGCAAGGAGCTTCGCCATCTGCTGGATGACCGGGCGTTCCTGGCGGTTGCGGATCACGGTTTCCAGCGCCCGGATCCGTTGCTCGCGGTCCCGGTACTGCTTGGTGAGCAGCGGCGCCACCGCGCCCGCGAGCCGTTCGAAGTCTTCGCGCAGCAGACGCTGGCCTTCGCCCAGCCCGCTGAGCGCAGCGGCCGGGTCACCCTCCTGCAGATCATGGCGCAGTTGCTCCTGGCCCTCGCTCAGCCGGTGCAGGGCAGCGGCGAGGTCCCCCACATCAGCACCGATCAGCTCGCCGGACTCGGTCATGCTGCGTTCCCGGAGGCATGCCGTCCACCCGCGGGCCGCCCACCAGATGCCTGCCCTCCGCCGGCCGATTGCCCGCCTCCTGGTGGCGGGTCTCCCGCCTGGCTCTCGGCCGCAACGTCCTGGCCGAGACTGGCCGGCAAGACGGGCTTCTCGAAGGTCCGGGCGTACCGGCGGCGCAGTGAATAACCCCCGGGGCCGTGGAAGGCGAATGAGGCGACAGTGTCGGGACCGGACGCCGCCAGGGAGACATCCACCCGGGATCGCAGAACCAGCCGAAAGAAACGATCGCAGGCTGAGACCAGGAAGAACGGGGCCCCGATGAACGCGATCACCATGATGCCCAGGCAGCCTGTGAGGCATCCGCCCTCGAAGCCACTCAGGCTGGCCGCCCCTAGCTGGGCCGAGCATCCGTCGGTGATGGCCCCTGCTGGCTGGTACTCCCGCATAAGGAGCCTGCCCGGCGGACGGGAGCGCTTCTCGTCCAGGTAGAAATACCCCGTCGGGTAGCCGAACCGCTGTTCAAAGGTGCCATAGGCATACTGTGCGACCAGCCCCCACGCATGCTCTAAATCCGTGTCACGGAAAGTTACGTCACTAAGACGCAGAGGAATTACCTGCGTGCCAATAGCCACCGCCGGCACCGCGATGAAGAGCAGGAACAAGACAACATCGAGTAATACCCCCACGCTTAACCCCCCTCAGTCCCACCTGCGGTCTGACGTCCTCGCATCCTGGAGAGTGACTGCCCGAGCGGCCTGGTACGGGAGGCGCCAGGAGTCGTCCCCATGGCGGCCGCCTTTTCAGGTCAGGCTGCCCACTCACGGACTCCCTTTACATTTACACCTGAGCCAGCCGATCGCGATATTCCATCATGGGGACGCCCAGGATCGTCATGAAGATGACAGCCCGGAAGGTGACGAATTACTATCCCCGCCGTCATTCGATCTCCCCCGTATGGATGGAGGCAACACCCGCCCTTCTCGTAGGCCCGCAAGATACAGACCGGGACTTCCGGCGGACGCACGGGCCAAGAGCGTATCCGTACCGATCAGGCCATGAGCCCGGAACAGCGGAAATAGTCGGACAAACATCGGACAACATCTCCAGCGCAATATGTCCTATAGTTCCTAATCTTATGCAAACTTCCTTAATCGGGCATTTAGCAGCCCCGTCCGGCTGGAAAGGAGCGACGCGAGCCGCGACAGCGCCCAGTGGCCACCTCGTTGACCAGGAAGTCTCAGCATCGACCGGCTTGCGGCAGGAGGTACGCACAGGTCTCACCGCATGCGGCGTTGCCATCGGGGCGCCGGAGGCGACATACGGAGCTGGGCCATCTGCAGCAGCGGCCGCGGTCTCGCGGCCAACGGCGGATCCTATTACTACCACCCGTCACCTACTACCACCCATCAGCGGACCTGCCCGCCTTCCTGGGCCGCGGCCGGCTGAGAGAGCCTCTGGCGGGTGCTGCCACGCCACGGCAACACGCTCCCGGCCGGGACTGCAGTGTGCTTGAACCGCATACGAGTCAGGCCAGACATCTCAGGAGATGGCATGAGTGAGCTAAATTAGACGATTTCCGTGCCGTGCTGCCCGCCAGATCGAGACGGAAATTGCACTGCATAAGGTCAACCCGAAGCCGGGGCTGGAGATGTGGTCGGCACAGGACCCGGTGACTCTGTTCGGTGCCGATAGTCCCGCAACAGCGGCGTGGACGAGGTCAGCCGGTTCTCCCGCTGGGTTGCGTCAGTCACGCATGTCGAACGCCGCGACTACCAACTGGAAGTCCTGGCGGCAGGCGTCAGCGAGGATCTCACGTACACGGTCAGCTAGGAGCGTTCCCTGGTTCATCAACGGCGTCCCGCACCAGCCAAGCATCCTGCGCGTCACGCACGTTTACCGCGGCGAGGATGGCGAATGGAAAATAGCCCATCGTCACGGCGACTATCCCCCCCGTCGATCGGAGCTCTTCGGTCGTCCACGCAGCGGTGCTTGCACCCGGCGCTGCGGGCGTGCCACCGGGCGCGCCAGGGAACGAGTTGCCCGACCGCATCACTGCGCCGGACGATCATCTCGCCAGTCATGACAGGCATGTACGTAGGGAACGACTCGCTCCTCGGACACAGTAATCCCCCAGCCACCGCCCCGCTCACCGCCGCCGCGGCGCCGCGTACTGCCGTGGCGGAAAGCCAGCAGCCCGTGCCCGATGAAGAGGATCGGCCCGATGACCCTTGCCGCTACCACCGCTGTGCCGGCGACAGCCGCAGACGGGTTTGCAGCAGCGGGGTACTCGCTCGGGATTCGGCAGCCGTTACCCCGTACAGCGCAGCGATAGCGTCGTGGGTGATCCCAGCCTCGCCCGCACGGTAGCCGACCATGCGGTGTATGGCGGAGGCCAGCACGCTCGGACGGTGCGCGGCCAGGAGCTCGGGATCGACGCTTATCCGCCACCATGCGGCCAGGCAGCGCAGGGTGAGCGGGAGACCGTGTGCCGGGAGGGCCTTTCGCCATAGCCGGATCGCCACCGGGTCGAGATCGCAGCCGGGCTCGGGGAGCCCGTCGAACATGCGCGCCGAGGCTGAGCTGAACAGCCATCTGGGGGATGGCAGCCGGGTCGGCACCCCGCTTCCGAACGGAAGCACCTCAGCGACCAGCCGCGTATCCAGCCGCCAGCGCAGCAGGTAGTTGTACCGGGCGCGCCCGGTTTCCAGACGCCCGCAGGTACCTGCAAGATCGCCGGTGTCGGGTGCTGAGGTGGCCGAGGTAAGGCTTTCCGGGCGCTCGCCTGCCGCCATGCCGATTGCCGTGGCCGGCCCAGTGACGCCATACAGCCGGATGGCCGCGGTTGCCGGCGAGTCTGGGGCGCACAGCCGCCGCAAGGCCCGCAAGTTGCCCTGGCCAGTCACTGACCAGAATTCCAGTGCCATTTTCTCGCCTATCTTGCCGAGCACCTGAGGGCTGGGCGGCCTGGCCTTTGCCGCCGGGGACGCGGGCGGGGAGGCCGGCGCGGAGGCGGCGAGCGTGGGCGGTGAAGCAGCGCGCCGGGGCTTCGCCCGCGCTGCTCCGCGCTCACCCGGGGCCCCATCCTGCCGCGGCTTAACCGGTTTCCCCGGCACATGCCTCGTCGAGTGCGGCGCTGGTTCCGTTGTGCTGCGATGGGCGGGTGCCGGGGCCGCAGACCCCGGTGTGGGAGCCTGCAAGGCCGCCGGGCCCGCTGCCACCTTGGCCAGGCAGCGCGCACAGCCAAGATGGGTCTTGGCTGCGACAAGCGGCCATTCCCGGGCGTCCGATCCGCAGCCAGGACATCGCAGCGGCGCAAACCCGGCCGCCGGCAGAAGCCATTCCAGCACCAGCGGAAAGCGCCGGGCACCCCGGAGCACGTTGACCGGGAGGCGCAAGGCCGGGACGTGCAGCAGGTGCAGCCGGTACGGGCGGATCTCATACCGGGGCGTGTATTTCTCGTCGATCTCGGCGAGCCGCCGATTCTCTTCCGCCTGGAGGCTGTCCATCCGCGCCGCCAGCAGCGCCTGCCGATCGGGGGGAGCGTTTGCCCGCCGCCTGGACAGCGACGCGAGTGCCTCGGCGTAGTACCTCTGTGTCCTCCCGCGTTCCATGTCCGCGGCAGCGCGCACCGATCCGTCCGCAAGTACCCCGCAGCGGCCGGCCGCTGTCAGGTCGAGCAGCCGATGGGCGGCGGCCAGGGCGGGCGGGATCGCCCCGAGGTCCGGCGCAGCGGCGGCGGGGCAGCCATCGGCAGCAAGCCGCCGCATCCGCTCGGCGGCCTGCTCTGGAAGTTCGAGCCGGGATGGAGCGTCCACCCAGCATTCGGCTCGTTCATGGAATCGGTCATCCGCAGACGCCGTGTAATTCACCATCGCGCCGACCTGGAGCACCTGCCGCAGGCTCTGCTCTGCGGGCCCGCTGGCATCGATCCGGCCGTGATCAACGGGAAAGGCCTCGCGTGCCCGTTCCAGCAACCGCGTATCGTCGGGCCGCTGGGCGGCAGGGGCGGGAAGCTGGAGCACTCCGGCATCGTCGGCCGACAGGACGTCCTCCGCGGCGGCCATCAGCAGCGGGTGGCCGGGCCCGAGCAAGGCCACCCCGTCCTCGCGGGCGACATCCGCACGCTCAGTGACGGCGAACTCTTCCGGCAGCTCGAGATTCCGCTGCAGCTGCGGCGGAATCATCACCAGCGCGGTGTCGCCAGATCTTTCCCACAGCCCGCCCCGGGACTCGACGTAACTCAGCCAGAATCCCAGCCCGCCGTCCACCATCACCCCGCGCTCACTCTGGCCCGGTCAACTCGTCGGTGAAGGAGCGTTCCCGCAGGTACTCCGTCCTGGCCCGGGCCAGGTTCTCCCCGATCGCGTCCAGGCGCTCAGCGAACTCGGCATCATCACGGGACTCGACGTAGGCGTCGAACACCGAGGACTCGAAGTCGAAGTCCTCATCGATCCTGCCCAGGATCATGTCAAGCTCCCCGACCACGAGCTCAAACAAGTTGATCTTTGCTTCAAGCACATGCAGAATGCGCTGCTCGATGGTGTCGCGGGCCACGAGATTGGTCAGCACCACATCCCGCGTCTGGCCGACCCGGTGCAGTCGGCCGAGCCGCTGCTCGATCTGCATCGGATTCCAGGGCAGGTTAACGTTGACCATCAGGTGGCAGAACTGCAGGTTCCGACCCTCGCCCGCTGACTCGGTGCTCAGCAGGACAGGCACCTCGTCGCGGAAGGCCGAGATCGCCTTCTCCTTGTCATGTCGGGCCAGGCTCCCGTGGTAGACAGCAGCCGGGATGCCCTGGCGGCTCAGCTCGCTGGCGAGGGCGTCGAGGGTCTGCCGGAACGCGGTGAACACGAGCACTTTCTCCGGGGCGGCGCCGCGCAGCCGGGCGACGAGCTCGGCGACCTTGCTCATGCTGGCTATCTCGGCCGCCTGCTGGCCGAGATCCTCCCAGCCAGCCTTAACCAGGGTCGGGACGACAGCGGCCGGACTCGACCCGGCCAGCCTGGCCAGGCTGCGCAGGGTCAGCCGACGGGATTGCGGGGCATCCCGGGCCTCCTGCCTGATCCGCTCAGCGATCCCAGCATAGAGCGCTGCCTCCTCACAGGAAGGGGTCACGAGCACTGTCTCGGCGAGGCGCTGCGGCAGCATCACGCTCACCTCGCTGCGGCGGTGGCGGATCATCACCTCCCTGGTCCTGGCCCGCAACCCGGCAACGTTGCGCGGCGCGTCCGACTCACCAGGCCCATGCTGGGCGCGGAACTGCGCAGGCGTGCCCAGCAGTCCGGGGGCAACCAGGCTGACCAGCTCATACAGATCCTGGAGCCGGTTCTCCACCGGAGTAGCCGTCAGCAGCAGCAGATACCGGGCGCTTAATGCCCGGGCCAGCCGGCCTGAGGCACTGCGCGGATTGCGCAGCCGGTGAGCCTCATCCGCGATGATCACATCCCACGGCCGCTCGGTCAGCACCGGCTTGAGCGGCTCACGGCGTGCGGCGGCAAGCGAAGCGATCACGACCGGGTGATCACGGCCCGCGCCCAGCACCGCGTTCCCGGCCATGGTGGTCGGCAACGCGAACTTGCGTTCCAGCTCCTCCCGCCATTGCTGGGCCAGGCCCGCGGGGACGATCACGAGGGCCCGGTCGGCCAGGCCGCGCATCCGCAACTCCGACAGCACCAGCCCGGCCTCGATCGTTTTCCCGAGCCCGACCTCGTCGGCGAGAATCGCCCGGCCCCGCATCCTGCGCAGCACCGTCTGCGCCGTCTGCCACTGGTAGTCAAAGGGCTCGAAGCCCAGCCGCGCCTGGGACAGGAAGGTGTCGAACCCCGGCCTGCGCCAGACGTCCACAGCAGCCTCAACCAGGCGGGTCCGCTCCCCATTGACTGCCGCACCCTCCCGCAGCGCGCCGAGAAGTGACAGATAAGGAACGAGATCCGGAGGCAGCTTGTCCACCGGCAGCGGAGCAGCCGACATCATGCACGGCAGGTTACCGGAACCGACCGACACCCCCGGACAGGGCGCACGACAGCGGGTGTGCGACAGATTTGTAGGTAGTCAAGATCATCTTCGGGTGGGGGCTGGTCAGGCTGCTCAAGCATGCACTGGACCGTCGCGGGAGCCGACGCCATCATCGCCCTGCGCTGCAAGGAAGCCAGCAGCCAGTGGGAAGCCATCTGCTACCACCGTCACAACCAGACAGGCATGCCGCGGGGAGTCACCGACTTCGTCGGCCGGGCGTCGGAGGTCGGCTTCCAGGCCAGACTCGTGGATTCTCGGCGCGCCGGCGCCGCACCGGTCCTGGTCGTGTCGGGAGCCCCGGGAGTGAGAAAGACGAGCTTTGCCGTGCATGCCGCCGCGGCACTGGCCGAGACGTTCCCTGACAGGCAGTTGTTTCTGGTCCTGCGCTGCCTCGATGAACGCCCCCTCGAACCAACGGTGATACTTGGCCGACTCATCAATGCCGTCGCTCCAGGGCAGCACGACATCCCGCATGACCGAGGCGGAGCGCGCCGGGCTGTTTCGGTCGCTGCTGCTGCATCGCCGCGCGATCATCGTGCTGGACAACGCCGCCGGCGAGGCCCAGGTTCGGATGCTGCTGCCCGGCGCAGGAGCCAGCCTGTTGCTGGTAACCAGCCGACGCCGGCTCACCGGACTCGATACGGCGCAGCGGCTGTCCCTGGTGCCGTTGTCGCAGGTCTATGCCGTGGACATGTGACTAACTGAAGCCCAGCTCAAGCCCTCGTAGCGTGGTTCTGGTACCCCGCAAAGGAGCTCCTTTGCTTGGCATATAAATCAGATGCTAGATATAGTAAGCATAGAGTGTTGCCTGGAGAAGAGACGGCGATCCCCATGAGCGCGACTGTCAGGGACGTCATGACTACCAGAGTGATCGCGGTCCGCGGGGACGCGTCGTTCAAGGACATGGCTGCCATGCTCGGCAGTTCCGGGGTCAGCGCATTCCCCGTCATTGACCGGGCGGGCAAGGTAGTTGGCGTTGTGTCGGAGACCGATCTGCTGATCAAGGAAGCCGATCGGGCCAGCCATCCGGGACTGTTCGCGGGCCTGCGGCGCAGCCGGGACCAGGAGAAGGCGGCCGGGGTGACCGCCGCTGAGCTGATGACGACCCCCCCGGTCACTATCGGCCCGGACGAGCCGGTCGAGCACGCTGCCTTCCTCATGTATGACCGCGGGGTCCAGAGGCTGCCGGCGGTGGATGAGGCCGGGCACCTCGCTGGGATAGTCAGCCAGGTCGATGTGCTCAGCGTCTTCCGACGGCCTGACGAGGAGATCCGCCGCGATGTGACCAACCGCGTGATCCTGCGAGGCCTCCTGATAGATCGGGAGCACCTTCAGGTCGCCGTGCACGACGGCATCGTGACCCTGTCCGGCCAGCCGGGAACCGGCCAGGCCGGCCAGGACATCATCGAGGCCGCGAGGCACGTTGAGGGCGTCGTCGCCGTCCAGGACCAACGGCACCCTGGCGGACGATCCTCCAGGCCCAGCAGGGGGCCCAGCAGGGGGCCCAGCAGCGAATCCGCTGCTCCCACTCTTAACTAAACTCCCTGAACGGGCCGACGCTCACAGAGGGCCAAAGCCCCACTGACGCTGGATACGTCGCGCAGCCCATCGGGGCGGTCGGCCGGATGTCCTTCCTGCTGCTGGGGCAGGTCCCCATAGGGGCCGTGATTGGTGAGATCCTGGCTCCGGAGCCCGCGACTCAACCCACAGGACCCGGATTCTGCCCTGCAGCTATGTGACCAGCGGGTGACATGAGGCCTGCTAAGTACCTGGTCCCGCCAGGCTCTGGGAGCTGGCCAGGGAATCATGGCCCGGTGGATCCCAGGGAAGGCGTCGCCGGGAAACGCCGAACATGCGGACATTTGTGGCCCATCGGCCCCGCATGTCAGGACATCTGTCTCTAGTTCGCAGCATGCCATCCAGCGATCATGTCGGTGAGGCGTGGGCAGGCGACCAGGTGCCTGCGGTATGGCCGCCCTCCTCGCGGGTCCAGGCCGACGAGGTCAAGTAACTAGTGGCTGGTCCCCGGAACGAGGGTTCCGGCGATCCTGATCAAGGAGGCCACAGTGACAACAGCAACATACAAACCGGCCAAGGGCACCGGCGGTCACCACGTGGCAGGCTACGGCCTGGTCATCTTCTCGGCTGTCGTGCTGGCCGTGGTCGCCTGCTTCAACATGATCTACGGCGCCGCCGCCATCGCTAACTCGCACGTGTTCGTGGCCGGCGCCACCTATGTGTTCGGCGACCTGAAGACCTGGGGCTGGATCACCCTCATCCTCGGTGCGCTGCAGCTGGCCGCGGCGGGCGGGATCATGGCCGGCAACCAGCTGGCCCGCTGGTTCGGGGTCGCCGTGGTCGGGATCAACGCCATCGCCATGATGTTCTTCATCGGCGCATACCCGTTCTGGGCCCTGGTGATCATTGCCGTCAACGTGGTCGTGCTGTACGCGCTGTGCATGTACGGCAGCCGCGAGAACCTGGCCACCTAACCCGGGTGTTCGCGGTCAGCACCCAGGGCAAGCCGGGCGGCACACCCGCCGCCCGGCTGCAGGCCCAACCAAGAGGTCCAGGGATCCCTGATCAGGGCCCCGGAACGCAACCGGCTCCTCCACTTGGCCTGCAGCATCAACCCAGTCATGCTGGCTCGCGGAGACGGCGCAAGGTCGGCCTGCTGGTCCGCCACGACGAAGCAACACGCTGCTAGTCACGCTGTCTGCGCACGTCGATGTGCTGGACGCCAGTCAGGTCCGGGAGGACCCGCTGGCCGCAGTCAGCCGCAGTCCGGGCACGCTGATCGCGGATATGTCCAGCATGTCGCCTGGTGTGACTGGGCCCGGGCCGGTCATCGCGTCCGCGTCCGGCGGGCGGTGTCGGCGGAACGGAATTGCGGCTGGTCGTGAGGAATCAGTCCGCGCGCCGGGTGATGAGCCCGAATGGCCTGGATCGCATCATGCCGATCTACCGCGAGGCGGCGGCCGTGTCACGCCGGAGCGCTGAGGCAGGGGCAGCCGCGCCACCGGCCGGCGCCCAGGCCGTCGGCCTTCCCCGCCAGCACCGCCCAGATCACCGCCACCCCATCCGCCTCCGCAGCAGGCAGCTCACCGGCAGCAACACATGCGTAACCCCGCAGCCCACGCACCGCGACCGCCGCGGGCGCAGCACCACCCGATCCCGCCATCACCCCGGATCACCCGAGGGCGGGCATGCCCCCCACCCCGCCAGTCGGCCCGGGCACCCCGGCAGCGCAGCCGCCCGCCGCCCGCCGCCGCTCGACCAGGCGCGCATCAACCGTCTACCGTGGCCACCGGTGCCTCCGAGCACCTCGCGGCCCTCCGGCACTCGGCCAAGAGAAGACGGGGCAAATGTCCGAAGCTGAGCTGTATTTCCTGCGGGCCCGGCTGCGCGGCGGGATTCTCTTTACCTGTATCCGGCCCTGGGGTCAAGCAGTCCGGTTTGAGTGGCTGACCGGTTCCTGAGCGGGTTTCGGGGCATGGCCCATTCTCCTGCCTGCCCTGATCGCTGCCGTGGTCTGCGGGCCCGGGCGGCCGGGTCAAGAGGCGCGCAGCGCTCGCGCAGCGACGCCGCAGGCGCTCTTGGGGCGGCGGCCCGGCCGGTGGAAGGATCAGGCGGCGGGGGCGGGAAGGTGCCAGCGGGAAGACCGGGTTCTGGGTGGGGGCGGCTCCAGGCGGGGATTCGGGTCGCGGGGTTCGCCTGCCGGAGGAGAGAGCGGGTCAGGGCAGCCAGCCTTACCTAGGCGCGCGGGCTCGTGGTGCCGGGCCCGGTCACATGATGATGGATTAGGTGGCCCCGGCCTGCCGGGGTGCGGCCGCTCAGTCTTTTGAGGCCGTCCGCCAGCCGGCCCCGCGCAGCGGGGCCTGGGCGGCCTGACAGGGGACCGGCAGGAGCCGGCCGCGGTTGTGCCTCATCGGCTTGATGATGGCGCCCATGCTCGCTTTACCCTCTGGCGTGACTCTAGCCCTGCGGCGTTTACACCGTGGCGAGGGCGTCGTCGCCGAGCTGGGCCAGGATGTGGCAGGCCCGGCGGATGATCTTGCGGGCCTCTGACAGGGCGGCGCGCTTGCCGTCCTTGCGGTCCTTGACGGCGGCGTAGTAGCCATGGTCGGGGGCGGCGGGGCGGGCGTGGGTCTTACCTGCTTCATACACCGCCCAGCGCAGCACCGGCGGGCCCTGCCGGGACAGGTGGCCCGGTGAGCGCTTGCCGTCGGAGGAGTAGACGGTGATGTCCAGCCCGGCGAACCGGACCGCCTTGCGGGCGGAGGTGAAGCGGCCGGCGCCGCCCAGCCAGCAGGTCAGCGCGAGCGCGGTGATAGGCCCGACGCGTAGATGGAGTCGGCGAGGATCTTCGCGCCGTGCAGGTGGCGGGCCGCGGCGAGCAGCTGCGGCGCAGGCCATCGAGCTCGCCGCCGGTCACCTCGAGCATCCGCAGGCACAGCATGACCTGCTGCTGCCCGGCCGGGGACAGGCGGGCGCGGGCCAGGGCGGCCAGCTCAGCCGGCGCGTCTGCCCGGCTGAGGTCATGGAACACCGGCGCGCCCTGGTGGAACAGCACCGCGTGGACGCGCTGGATCCAGGCGGTGTGCTCGCGGCGCAGGTCCTGGTAGGCCTCCAGCAGCGCCCGGCACTCCAGGACCTGCGGCGGCGGGAACCAGCACTCCGGGAGCCGGCCCCCCGCCAGCAAGTCCCGCATCAGCCGTGCGTCCGCCCGGCCGGTCTTGGCCCGCCTCTTGCGACCGCGCTGCGTCGCGGTGTCAGCGGTCCCGGCCAGGTGCGCGGTGATACCGGCCGCCGCCAGCTCCCCGGCCACATACCGCCAGCCGGTGCATGCCTCGACGGCGAACGCGACATCTTCAGGGTGCTCGAACCGGCCGGCCAGCCAGGACCGGAAATGCTCCCGGTCCGCCGGGGCGATCTGCCCGCACTGCACCGCTCCGGTGTCCAGGTCGGCATAGTCAACGGTGACCTGCTTCCGGTGGATATCCAATCCGCCTACGATCGATGGCATCGGGACCTCCTCATGCTCCGTGGCCAAATGCTGAACACACCCATCGTGGTGCGCCTGAGCTGAGGAGGTCTCGCATCCCGGGCGGGGACTCCCCGCCAGCTCAGCCGGCTACGGGACCGGCCGGATACATGTCATCTTTTTGCCCCAGGAGGGGCCGGTCGTTGAAGCTGGTCGGGTCATATAGCCCGTCCTCGTCCAGGATGAGGGCGTCGCTGTGGGCGCAGATCTGCAGCAGCCGGCGCCAGTCGGCGTTGGTGCGGGCCAGCCGAGAGCATTCCAGGCTATGATCCCGGCCCGGCCCAGGGACACCGGGGCGACCAGGTGCTGGAAGCCTTCCCGGTCCGCGGAGGAAGCCCCCGAATGGCCCCGGTCGATGTCGGTGACGTGGATCCGGTCGGCCGGCCAGCCGAGCGCGACGGCCCGGCCGCGCAGGTCGTACTGGCGCGTGGTGGACTCGGTGTTGTTGGCTACCTGGTAGAGGGTGGACTGGCGGATGTAGAGGTCGCGGGACAGCCGGGCCGCGGTCATCTTGCCGCTGGTATCGGTACTCACGGGGGAACGACCTCCTGGACGGGTAATGGGGCAGGGCGGGTATGGGCGAGCGTCATCTGCGCCAGCACCGCGACGATCTCGCTGGTGGCATGAGGCGAGAGCGCGGGCAGCAGCGACGTGCAGGGCGGCGGGCTGGCACCACCTCCTTCGGCGCTCGGAGCGGGCGGGGACGGGGCCGGGGTGGGCAAGGACGCGCCGGCCTGCGATGCCGCTGCCGCGATGCGGCCGGGATCGGCCGCCGGCCCGGCCTGGGCGGCGGGCAGGGAGGCCCACGCGGCCATCCAGGCGGCCATCCCCCGGGTGACCAGTACGCCCAGGCCGTGCCGCCATCCGCCGCTCCCCGCGGCCGCGGCGCTGCGCTGCTGCTTATACCGCCAGGTGAACGCGCCACGGTCATCACCGGCGATGGCCGTATTGCCGGAGCCGGGCTGGTCAGATGCTTTTCGGCGCCACCCCGGGGGCCTGCTCGTCCTCGCGCCGGGCGGTGCGGCGGTGCTGCAGCGCCCGCTCCACCGAACGCGGATGGACGCTGATGCCGAAACGCTGCCAGACCGCGGCGGCCAGCTCCGCCGGCCGCAGGCCGGGGTCGGCCGCCAGCAGTTCCTCCAGCAGGTCCACGACCTGGCCGGTGAGCTTGTGACCGCCCTTGGGGCCAGGCTTGGCCGGGACCAGGCCGGCCAGTCCCCGCTCGCGCAGTGCCGTCCTGGCCGAGTACAGCGACTGGCGGGAGAATCCGAAAGCGGCGGCGGCCTGGCTCGCCGGCACGTCCGCCATCTCGGCTCTGCGCACCATCTCGTACTTGACC
The DNA here is from genome assembly GCA_963829725.1 of uncultured Actinomycetes bacterium. Lineage (GTDB taxonomy): Bacteria > Actinomycetota > Actinomycetes > Streptosporangiales > Streptosporangiaceae > RYN-230. The sequence goes on from CAWHJW010000021.1 coordinate 150,224, forward strand.
TGCACCAGATCCGCCGGATCGAAGAACCCGCCCGGGCCGAACGCCGGATCGGTGACCCTCTCCGGGCGGGGGTTCAGCGTCCTGGACGCCGCCAGCGCCTGCGTCTTCGCGTCGTCTCGCCTGACCATCGCGCCTCCCTGGCCACAGCCGGGTCAAGGTAACTATGCCGGATGAATCACCAGGATTCTCCACGCCACGCCGCCGGGCACCCAGAAATCCCTACAAAGATACGTAGCGGAGTGGGTTTACTCACGGATCCAACAGACGGCGAGCCGGAGCCACGGCAGAATCCCGCGGACACCCATGGCATAATCCGCCTGACACCATCCGGCACCGGCCCCGCCCCTGGCGCAGCTCCCCAACCAGCTCCGCGAACTCCAGCAGATCCGCCGTGCGGAACGGCGACCGTCCCGCCGACACCACCACGAACGGATTCCCGGGCACCACGTCCGTCCGCCGCTTCACGAACTCAAACGACCGGCCGGACAACGGATGGAACCGATGCGTCACCCGCACCTGATGCGGAAGCTTCTCAGCACCCGCATCACGCGTAGTCGACGGCGGGATCGAACAACATCAGCGAGCGCGACCTGCGGCCAGCCAAGACCCAGCAGAAGATCTCTGGCCGCCTGACCAGCGAGGACATCACCCAGGATCGGCTGGACATCCGCAGCTACATCGACACCGCCCGCAAATGCGGCGTCAATGCCATGACTGCCCTGCGCGATGCGGTATCCGGCGGCCCCTGGCAACCGCCGCTGGCCGCCCCTGCCTGACGCCGGGAGGCTGAACCGCTATCCCACCAGCGCGGCCAGCGCCTGCATCACCTCTGCGAACCCGCTCAAGCACGCCGCAGCGGCCAGCGTCGCCGCGGTAACAGCCTGCTCGCACGCCGCCACCAGCCCGGCCGGCAGGTCACCGCGGTACTCATCTGGCCGCACGGCCGACGCCAGCTCGGCCGCGAACATCACCAGCGCCAGCCCTGCCCCTGGCCGACCTGGGTCATCCCGCGGCGTCACGGCAATCACACCGTCCGCCGCAGCCGTCATCTCCTCCAGGCACTCCCGGTGCCGCGTCACCATGCCGCGCCAGGCCGCAGCATTCTCCCGCTCCAGCGCCGCCACCAGCGTCACCGGCTCAGTGAACCGGCGGGACTTCCCCCGGCGCCGCGCCCACGTCGGCGGGCATGTCCCGCACTCACAATCCGGCATCACCAGCGCATGACGACCAGGCTCGGTGGTCAACGTCGCAACAGACATACCGGCATCGTTCACCCAGACCAGCCGCGCACGCACGCGACACGCCGGGCACCTGAAATGTTTACAGCCGACGTGCCCGGTGATCAGCAGCGCACCTGATCCCGCCGCCGCGCCGGCGACGTCGCCAGGTCAATCAGGACTGGAGGAACTCCAGGAGGTCGGCGTTGATCGTCGGGGCCTCGGTGGTCGGCATGCCGTGCGGAAAGCCGTGATAGGTCTTGAGCGTGCCGTTCTGCACGAGATTCGCGGATAGCGGCCCGGAGTCGGCGTAGGGAACGATCTGGTCGTCGTCTCCGTGCTGCACCAGGACGGGCACAGAGATCTTCTTGAGGTCCCCGGTGAAGTCGGTCTGGGAGAAGGCGACGATGCCGTCGTAGTGGGCCTTCGCCCCGCCCATCATCCCCTGCCGCCACCAGTTCTCGATGATCGCTTCCGATGGTTCGGCGTCGGGCCGGTTGAAGCCGTAGAAGGGTCCCGACGCCAAGGACCGGTAGAACTCGGACCGGTTGGCAGCCACCTGGGCCTGGAAACCGTCGAACACGCTCTTCGGCAGGCCGCCGGGGTTGGCTTCGGTCTGCAACATGAGCGGCGGCACCGAGCTGATTAGTACCGCTTTGGCGACGCGGCTCTCACCATGCCGGGCGATGTAGCGCGCGACCTCGCCACCGCCGGTCGAGTGGCCGATGTGCACGGCGTCGTGGAGATCGAGGTGCGTGGTCACCGCGGCCAGGTCGTCGGCGTAGTGGTCCATGTCGTGACCGTCGCTGGTCTGGGTGGACCGGCCGTGCCCGCGCCGGTCATGGGCGACGACGCGGTAGCCGTGCTGCAGGAAGAACATCATCTGGGTGTCCCAGTCATCAGCCGACAGCGGCCAGCCGTGGCTGAAGACGAGGGGCTGCCCAGAACCCCAGTCCTTGTAGAAGATCTCTGTGCCATCGGTCGTAGTGATCGTCCCCATGCGCTCGCCTCCGTATGGCCCGGGTGACGGAAACTCCCTACCCCAGGGTAAGGATCGCGGTCGTCCTGGCACTAGGCAGGTAGATGAATCGGTAGTGGACAAGATCAGGCGTGACGACGGCCAAGTGCTCGTGATCAAGCGTGCCGACGACGGGCTGTGGGTGCGGGTACCCCGCTTCGACCGCTGGGAGCCGTTGCGTGTGTTCTTCGCTCCTCGCTGCGCTCGTGTGAAGCGGCGGAAATGGGGCCGCGGAGCTGGAGAGTAGCCGGGCCGATCTACCGCGAACCCCGGAAGTCTCCTCGGATCAGTTGCTCGTCCATGGCGGGGCGTGCTGGGAGACTGGCGGGTGTGTCGTTCCACGAGAGCTTCTGGCTCGCCGCCAGTGCCGCCGCGCCGGTCAGCACCCTGGCGACCGTGGTGGCGATCCCCGACGCGGCAAAATATAAGGTTCCGGGCCGCCGGGGCTATGTGGGCAGGAGAGGGTCAGCGGGAGATCTTCGAGGTCTGGGGCCCGAGAGCGCGCCAAGCTACGACACGGTCCGCGACCGGATCGACCAGTCGCTGACGGCCAGCCGATGGGCGGTCCAGGTGACCAAGACGGAACGTGCGACTGGTGCTACGCGAACCTGATCGCCCAGGCGGCTCCTGGCTGTCTCGCTCGCGGCTCTCGCGTACGGCCGGACCTGGTACCTCCGTGGCTGGCGATGGTCGCCGCGCTGACCGGGTGGGGGTCTGGCATAGTTCACTGTCTGTGGATGCCATTATCCGCACCGGCCTGTGGGGGCTGCTCCAGCGGTCGCAAGCCAGGCGTCACGGTGAACTCGCCACCAGCGCCTGCGCGTTTGCCCAGCCGGTCCCGGCAGAATGCTCGACACGCCGTCGGCCGGTGCGCCCATACGAGTCCATGATGGACGCCAGCACCGGCGCGAATATCGCGCTATTACGCCAAGGCTCGATGTCGGTGACCTGATGACGGCGCTGCGCCAGCACCTCCACGCCGGCCAGGCCCGCCCCGCACCCGCTGCACGTCGCAGGCGGGAACCAGAACCTGCCGTCCGGATCACCGATGAGCTTCATCGTGGTCCCCGGATCGCCCGGCTGCTTGCCCGGGCGCCGCTTCCCCCGCTCCCGCAGCGACCGGTCCCTGGTCTTCTTCTTGTACGGGCTGTCCGACGACAGCGGCCGCGACGACGTAGCCGAATCCCCGCGACCCTGACGCTTAAGATCTTCCACCTGAGCAGACAGGGCTCCGACCTGCGCGGTCAGCTCGGCGATTACCCGGTACGCCTCAGTCAGCCTGGCCGCCAGCTCGGCAGCCGGCAGCGCCGCCAGCTCCCCCGCCGAGGGAACACCGGTCACATCGGCCACAGCAGGCAATCATCGCCATCCCAGTCCGCCAGTCAACAACCCCGGCCGGCGAGTCGCACCAGCGAACCGAGCCGGCCCAGCGAACAGGCATAACACTCTGACGCTTGCTGAAGAGCAAGCGTGGAGGAGGCCACGGCCGCGATGAACAAGGCCACCGTGTGGCCGTACAGCTTCGGCCCGTTCGGTTTCGCTCCCCTGGCGCACCTGGTCCTGCACGACGCATCGGGAAGTCCGCGGTCATCGAGTGGCGCGACGGCGAGATGACGGTCTTCGACAACCCGATCGGCGTAGCCTGCAACTGGCCTCACCTGGACTGGCACCTTGGCCAGGGGCCGGGCATGAACGGGCTGCCCGGTGATTCCAGTTCCCCGTCCCGATTCGTCCGTGCCGCCGCCTTCGTGGCGAGCCTTCGTCCCGTGGCCACCGGAGAGGAGATGGAGGAAATGGCCCTGCATATCCTGAATAATTTTGACATCCCGCTGGGATTCATCCGGGACAACGACGACCACACGCTCTGGTCGTCTATCGTCAACCTGGCCCAACTGCAGTACATCGTCCGCACCTACGACAACCCGGTCACGCAGCTCATCGAACTTGGCCACGTGGACTTTTCAGCCCCCGGGCCCCGCGAAACCGCGCTGCCTCACAACGCCTTCGCACCGCTGGCCGTCTAGCGGTGCCCGACGGCATCGCATTGGGATTTTGGTGTGCTCGCTCCTCGGACACTACCCTTAGCCCCATGGAATCCGCGCTGAGCTGCGCGTCCGCGCGGTCCGCGCGTGCTCCCGGCTAATAGGTCAGCACGAGATTGAGCCCCATGTAGATCTTGGCCTGGTCGGCCGGGTCGGCGTCCGGGACGACGGCGGCCAGGCTGGCGAAGCGCTCCACGAAGCCCTAGATCTCCCACCTAGCGCTCCCCGCGCATACCGAGCCGTCAGGCCCTGTCCCAGGAGCCGGCTTGCTGGTCAGACCGCATGCAGGCCGACCGCGGTGAATGCCGCGCGGGCCTGGCTGATCTGCTCGGCGGTCGGCGGGGCCACCCCGGCGCAGGGGTAGTCCAGGCCGAGCGTGGCGTACTTGTCGGCGCCGAGCGTGTGGAAGGGGAGCACATCGACCCGTTCGACGTTGCCGAGGGACGCGGTGAACCGGGCGAGGGCGGTGATGTCGCCGCGGTCGTCGGTCCAGCCGGGCACGAGGACGAAGCGTACCCACACCGGCTGGTGGCGGGCGGCGAGCCGGCGGGCGAGAGCAAGCGTCGGAGCGATGTTGTGGCCGGTCACCCGCCGGGCGGCGGCGGAGTCGAACGACTTGATGTCTAGCAGGACCAGGTCGGTGGCGTCCAGCAGTTCGTCGTCGGCGCGGACGCTGAGGTAGCCGGACGTGTCGAGCGCGGTGTGCAGGCCGAGGTCCTTCGCGCCGGCCAGGACGGCCCCGGTGAACGCGGGCTGCAGCAGTGGCTCGCCTCCGGAGACGGTCAGCCCGCCCCCGGCGGCGCCGATGAATCGCCGGTACCGTCCGGCCTGGGCCAGCACGGCGGCCGCGCTCATCCGCTGCCCGTTCCGGCCGAACCAGGTATCCGGGTTATGGCAGTACACGCAGCGCAGAGGGCAGCCTGCGGTGAACACGACGAACCGGGTACCGGGACCGTCAACGCCGGTGGACAGGTCCCAGGAGTGCACCGAGCCGGTGACCCGGGACAGGTCAGCCGACGCCTGCCGCAGACCCGCGGTGGCCACGGTCACCGTTACACCGACCGGTGGAAGGTGCGGTTGACGACGTCGAGCTGCTGTTCGCGGGTCAGCCGGACGAAGTTGACCGCGTACCCGGAGACCCGGATCGTCAGCTGCGGGTAGCGCTCGGGGTGATCCATCGCGTCGAGCAGGGTCGCGCGGTCGAGCACGTTGACGTTCATGTGGAATCCGCCGCAGGTGACGTACCCGTCGAGGATGCCCACGAGGTTACCGACCCGTTCGGCCGGGGACCTGCCGAGCGCGGCCGGAGTGATGGTCTCGGTCAGTGAGATGCCGTCCTCGGCGTGGCTGTAGGGCAGCTTCGCGACCGACAGTGCGGCGGCGACCAGGCCGTGCCGGTCGCGGCCGTTCATCGGGTTCGCCCCGGGGGCGAACGGCTCGCCGGTGCGCCGGCCGTCCGGCGTGTTACCGGTGTGCTTCCCGTAGACAACGTTGGAGGTGATGGTCAGCACCGACTGGGTGTGCAGCGCCCCGCGGTACGTCTCGTGCTGGCGCACCTTGTCCATGAACGTGCGCACCAGCCACACGGCGATGTCGTCGGCGCGGTCGTCGCCGTTCCCGTAGGCCGGGAACTCCCCCTCGGTGCGGTAGCCGGTAATCAGGCCCGTGCCGTCGCGGAGCGGCCGCACCGTCGCGTACTTGATCGCGGCGAGAGAGTCGGTGACGACCGACAAGCCGGCGATGCCGCAGGCCATCGTGCGCAGCACGGAATAGTCGTGCAGCGCCATCTCCAGCCTTTCGTAGGCATACTTGTCGTGCATGTAATGGATGACGTTGAGGGCGTCAACATAGGTCTTGGCGAGCCAGTCCATCATCGTGTCGAACCGGGCCACGACGTCCGCGTAGTCGAGCACGTCACCGGTCAGCGGCGGCAGCACGGGCCCGACCTGAGCACCGCTGATCTCGTCCCGGCCGCCGTTGATCGCGTACAGCAGCGTCTTAGCCATGTTGACCCGGGCGCCGAAGAACTGCATCTGCTTGCCGACCTCCATGGCCGAGACGCAGCAGGCGATCGCGGTGTCGTCCCCGAACCGGGACCGGATCAGATCGTCGGACTCGTACTGGATCGAGCTGGTGTCGATGGAGATCTGCGCGCAGAACCGCTTGAACGCCTCCGGCAGCGCCGGGGACCACAGCACGGTCAGGTTCGGCTCCGGTGCCGAGTCAAGGTTGTAGAGCGTCTGCAGGTAGCGGAAGCTGGTACGGGTCACCAGCGGGCGACCGTCACGGCTCATGCCGCCGATCGACTCGGTGACCCAGGTCGGGTCGCCAGAGAACAGCTCGTCGTACTCGGGGGTGCGCAGGAAGCGGACGATCCGTAGCTTGATGACCAGGTCGTCAACGAGTTCCTGTGCCTCCTGCTCGGTAAGCCGGCCCGCGCGCAGGTCGCGTTCGAGGTAAGTGTCCACGAACGTCGAGGTGCGCCCCAGCGACATGGCGGCGCCGTTCTGCTCCTTGATCGCGGCGAGGTAGGCCAGGTACAGCCACTGGATCGCCTCCCGTGCGGAAGCCGCAGCAGGCTGACGTCATGGCCATAGGAGCGTGCCATCTGCACGAGTTCGCCGAGCGCACGAATCTGCTCGGCGAGTTCCTCCCGGTCGCGGATGATCTCGGCGGTGGAAGGCTGGGCATCCAGGGCGGCCTTCTCGGCTCGCTTGGCCAAGAGAAGCCGGTCCACACCGTACAGCGGCACCCGGCGGTAGTCGCCGATGATCCTGCCCCGCCCGTACGCGTCCGGAAGGCCGGTGATGACGTGGGCGCGGCGGGCCGCGAGCACCTCGGCCGGGTAGGCGTCGAAGACGCCGTTGTTGTGGGTCTTGCGGTACCGGGTGAAGATCTCCCGGACCGCCGGGTCCAGGGTGTATCCGTAAGCGGCGAGGCCGTTCTCAACCATCCGCAGGCCGCCGTTGGGCATGATCGCGCGGCGCAGCGGCGCGTCGGTCTGCAGCCCCACGATCAGCTCGTGCTCCCGGTCGATGTAGCCGGGCGCGTGGCTCGTGATCGACGACGGGATGCGCGGATCGATGTCATAAACACCACGCGCCCGCTCATCGCGGAACATGACGCTCAGGCGCGCCCACAGCGCGCGGGTACGCTCGGTCGGCCCGGCCAGGAACGCCGCGTCACCACAGTACGGGGTCACGTTGGCCTGGATGAAGTCGCGGACGTCGATCCGGTCCAGCCAACGGCCGCCAACGAAGCCCTGCCATGGGCCGGCGGGGACGCCGCTGCCTTCGGTCCGGATCGACTCGATAGTCGCACTCACGATCTCTGCCTGCCTCACTGCCGCTCTGACCTTGTCTCTCTTGTTATAGGTCTAGACCACTGACCAGGATTTATCACCAGGTCTTTCGGCACTACCTTCGGGCCGCACGGCCTGTCGGCCGGTGGCAGCAGCGCGACATCCGGGCAGCTCGCGCGGGCCAGTGGCGAGCCTCTGCATCTGTGCTCGCTGCCGGGGCGGGGCAGTGTACCTGCAGGGTTTGACAGGCCGCGGCGGGGCACGGGCCCGGGGGAAGGGCTGGTTGGCCGCCCGCGGATACGGCATCGGCCGGGCAGGCCTCTGCCAGGGAGATTGATAGCCCATGGCGTGCACGGTGCAGGTGGCCTGGGACAAGCGGCTGGCTGACTATCACTTCGAGCTGGGTGATCCGCTCGCGCCAGTGCACATCGGGCTCACCATGCGGCTGGCGCAGTGGTCAAGGTGCTGGTTCTTCGGGGAGAAGGGGTCGATCGATGGGGGATGATCCACGGACGAACCGACGTGCACCGGCACCCCACGAAGCGACGGCATGTGTACTACGTGCGCGTCACCTCGCACGCCTGTTCAGACTGAGCCCTCACTTCGCCCCGCCTCCCCCGCCTGGCCTGAGCTACTCCGCCATGCCGTGAGGGCTGGTCCACTGTGCCCGCCCGCCGACCCACCATCCCGCGGCTGATGCTCAAGGAAACCTGAATGATCGAGATAACTGGCCTCATCAAGTGGAAGTGGGGGTGTCCTCCCCCGAAGCCGCCGTAGGGATTTCACGCCGCCATCAGCTCCATCCGTTCCTCCCCGCCGCGCAGGAATGCGGTGATCAGCGGGCCGACCTCGTGCGCGCTATCCAGCAGAACGAGATGCCCCCCGCCTTCGACCGTGTGCAGCCGCGCCGACGGGATCAGCTTCGCCATCACCCGGTGATTCACATGCGGTGTCACCGGGTCATCGTCCCCGCAGAGGACCAGCGTCTCGTGCCGGATCGGCGGCAGGTGGAGCAGGCTGGTTCACCCGGCGAGCGCTGACAGGCGGAACGCCACAGCCCGGAGGCTGCTCGGCTTGGGCATCTTGAGGCCCGCGGCCAGTTCCGGCTCTGTCCACATCCTCCCGCCGAACATGGCCCCCGCGCTCCTGGCGAGCCGGTCGGGATGCTAGCTGCGCGGGTGCAGCATATTCAGCAGCGCGGAAGGACGGCCCGGCATGGCGGGCCCGCCGAACGAGGTGGACGCCAGGATCAGTCTGTCTACCCGCTCGGGATGGGATAGGGCCATCTGCTGGGAGACCGCGCCGCCGAACGACACGCCGAGGACGTGGGCGGAGGCTATGCCCGGCTGGTCCAGGATGCCTGCGCCGATGTCCGCCAGGCCGCGCATCGACATCGGGGATGACGGCACCTGGGAGGAGCCGATGCCCGGGGCGTCGTAGGTGATCACCCGGCAGCCGTGAAGGTGCTCCAGGAGAGGCCCCCACTGGTGCATCTGGCTCCAGACGCCGGAGTGGAGGAGGAGCGGGACGCCTTCGCCTGCTGACTGGGCGTGGATACGCAGGCCCCGGACAGTAAGCTGGTAGTTGCGGATCATCCGGGGCCTCATTGCCTCATTGCTGTTTGCAATTGTGAGCGGTGCATGAAATACGCCAAGAGGCAGCGGGAGGCCAAGGCTGATCTTGCTAACGGATTTGCTAACAACGGATGTTGACGACACCAAATGCAGCCGGATCTAGGGCCCGTTATGCGTCAGGTAGCGGATCGCGTCCACGATGTCGCGCATGCAGTACCGGGAGGGGCGGCCACCCCTCCCGGCCAGCCAGGCGGGGGCGGGCAGTAACGGCTCGAGTACCGCCCATTCCGCCTCGGTCATGTCTGAGGGGTAGCGGCGGGCGGGTGGTGCGGGAGATCCCGCTCGGGCAGCACCGGCATGCCACCGTCGCCGGCGCTGCGGCACGGGCTGGATGGACATCACCGTCGGGGGCAGGGTAGAACGGCACGCAAGGCTCCTGGCATCGCGCTGGCTTCGACACCCATGCGATTACCAGGGGTATACGTCACATCAGCGACACGCCGCACTGCCGCCAGGAAGATCCAGATACGTCCCGGCCTGCGGCTCCGGCCCGGTTTTCAAGCGGGCACTAAGTCAGATGCGTCCGTGAGGTCGAAGAACCGGCGGACCCGGGGCGAGCGGCGAGCCAGGCTCCGGAGCCCGGGCAAGGAGAATGCGGCCTGTGAGATGCTCCCGTAGCGGTCGTAGATGGCAGCGTTCAGTTCCATCGCGATGATGATGGCCCGGCCGAGGATGAAAAACCAGCCGAGTGTCACAACTGTCGTGCCAAAGGTTCCGTAGAGCTGGCTGGCGTGATCGAGGCGATCGGGGAGGTAAAGCTCGCTCACGGCGTGCATCACGGTGATGGTGAGCGCGACGAGCAGGCAGCCCGGCAGCAGCACACCGGGATCCTCGGTTGCCCGGGGGAGGAGCATCGAGATGCCCAGCCATGCGATCGCGTAGATCAGGAGCGCGGGGAGAAAAGAGGCGCTCGCGGGACCGATGCCGAAGGACTCCTTGATCCTGCCGATGAGAATGGCGATCACGCCTATGGTGCAGACAAGGCCCGCAACAGCGCCCACCGCGCGGAGCCGGGGGTGGCTGCCCGGCGGCAGCCCCCATGCGGCCGCGCTTGCCGCATATAGCACCCGGCTCAGGGACCGTCCAGCAGCCAAGACGCCCCACAGGCCGAGCAGCACCGCGACCCACCGGGTGAGCCCGGGCTGGTGAAATGCCATACTGACTTGCTTGGCCAGGCCGCCGGAGATCCCGGCCGCCCGGTTCGCGGAACGCGCATCGGCAACGTCGGAGGCGAAGCCGGCCACTCCGATCGTGAGGAGCAGCAAGGGCAGGAAGAAAAGGAACAGCCGGAACGCGAGCGCACTGCTCATCACCGATCCGGCCGCCCGCCGGTCCCTTCGGAAGGTGCCGAGGACGACATCGACAACGGGGATGCCCTGGTACCTTGCCAGCCACCGCTGGGCCCTTGTCACCCCACCCCGAGTCGCCGCGGCAAATCTCATGAGGCCCGTGTCGTTAGCGGCACCACCGGCCGCATTATCGTTAGCGTTGTCAGGCACAGCGCCGCGATGCAGCCGATCGCGGCTGGTTGACTTTCGGCGACGCACGGTCATGGACTCACCTAAGCACCGTGACGGAAATCAAGGCTTAACCCATCGGAACATACCGTGCGGACATTTGCCTGGATCATGTGCGCCTGGCGGCTGGAAGACGCGGCCCGCGTGGCCGCATCCCGGTCCTTCGGCCTACCGGGCCGCTGCGTCGCCGACCCTGACCAGGTCGGAGGCCATTCGCGATGCCCCGGGTGACCGGTGGTGACCACGGTTTTCCGCTCGTTCTGGCGCCCCGGTGTGGCACGAATACGGACTTCGCGGCGGGATCCAGCTCAGGGCTCTGAAAGCTGTAGGTCGTCAGCGTGTGCGGTGCCAAAGTCGCACACCGGCTCTGACCTGGTGGTTCCGGGTGCTGGTCAGGCCGTTCTCCGGTATTCGCTGACCGTGGACTACGTGGCTGCGCTTGATCCGGCCGGTCATATCGATCGGCTGGCGGTCACGTCCTGCGGTGTGGTGTGTGAAGACAGCACCGCGTGATTCTCAGCACGGCCGGCGGTGGCACGGCGCGTGGTAGGTTAATGGCATGAGAACTGCCATCGATTCTGCCGGGCGTGTTGTCATTCCCAAGGCGCTGCGGGACGCTCTCGGGCTGACGGCGGGCCAGTCGCTGGAGATAGCCGAACGGGACGGACGGCTGGAGATCGTGCCTGCGGCCACGCCGATGAGGCTGGTTGATGAGGGTGACGGTGTAGCCGTCGTTGCCGGTGCCGACATGCCCGTGCTGACGGCCGACCTGGTGCGGGACACGCTAGAGCGCATCCGCCGATGAGGGCCGTCGATTCGAGTGTGGTCATCGCGGCCTTCGCCACCTGGCACGAGCATCACGCCATCGCCCGCAAGGCCATGGCAAGCCGGCCGCGTCTTGTCGCGCACGCGGCAGTTGAGTCCTACTCCGTGCTGACCAGGCTGCCGCCGCCACACCGGGCCCATCCGTCCATCGTGCACGCCTTCATTACAGAGCGGTTCACCGAGCCATTCCTCACCCTGTCCGAGGCCGGTTACCAGGAGCTTCTAGCCACGGTGGCCGCCGGGCAGATCCTGGGCGGCCCTGCCTACGATGCCCTGATCGCTTTCACCGCCGCCGAGCATCAGGCTACTTTGCTCAGTCTCGACCAGCGGGCCACCGCAACCTACGAAACTGTCGGTGCTACGGTCGAGCAGCTCCTCACCTGACTCTCCGTCGCCTATACGCGGCGGAAGCGCGTACTCACGATTCCATCACCGCCCACGGCCACCGATGGTCCGGGAGACATCGCAGATGACAAGCTGGAGTTACACGTCACCCGGACGCCGTCCGTGGTCGCGGGCAATTTCAGCGGGCCGGGACCGTCAGCGGACGGACATGTGGCGGACTGGCAAGATCACGAAGCGGGTAAGCGACCGCATAAGCGCAGGTCACGTGGCACGCGGACGTACCAGGGCAAGCGGCCTGTACAAACCGTCGGCTTAGCCTAGGTTGGTTCGAACCCGACACCTGCCACCAGGACAATTACCAGCTCCGGGGCGCTTTGGTGTCCCTGGCTCATCTCTAGGCAATGCAGCCAGAAGCCGCCCCATGCCGCTGGTCGTGGGATATACGTGGGATGGATTCCGGCCCTGAGACCGGGTGTCTGGCCTGGTCGGGCGGGCATTTTTCCGACTGGCCCTGTTCTTCGGGACGCGGCATCAGGCATCCCGCAGCGCGGCATCTATGCGCGTATTGGCGATGCCCTCGCCGTCATCGAGGCACTTGGCATAGATGCGGAGCAGGACTTCGACGCTGTGCCCCGTCCGCTCGGCCACATCGGTCGCGGGGACTCCCGCGTTGAGCCAGAGGGACACTGCCGCGTGGCGCAGATCGTAAGGGCACCCAGCCAGGGGTGAGGCGACCTGGGCGGGGGCCAGGGCCAGGGTGCGGGCTTCGGCCCAGACATCGCTGATGGCGGTGGAGGCGATGGGGTGGCCGCGGTCGCTGCTGAAGATCCGGCCGTCCGGTGCGACGCCGAAGGTGTCGATGTGCGCGGAGGATGGCGGCCAGCTCGGGCGGGATGGGCACGCGGCGCGTGTCGGCGGCGGCCCGCTGCTGCCGTACTAGGCTCCAAAACCATGCCGATCCTGATCAGCGTCGGGGGAGCATCGCCCACACCTATGCCCAGGAGGTTGCCTTGAGTCCGCGAGTTGTCTCGGCCTCCGAGTGGGTGCCCGCGCGCAAGGAGCTGCAGGCCACCGAGGAGGAGGCGGTACGTGCTCTATGGCAGATCGCTGACGACACTGGGCGCTAGCACAAGTACGTCAAGTTGCTGTACCACGAGAAATCCCCGGAAGGTGGCCATGACAAGTAATCGGAATGAGGACGCCGAGGACCAGGCGCTGCTGGCCTTCCTCGCCGCCCAGCGTGACGCGGTGCTGTCCATCGTGGCGGGGCTGGACGAGGACTCGTGGCACCGGTCGGTTGTGCCGTCGGGCTGGACGCCGGCCGGACTGGTCGAGCACCTGGGCGGGGCAGAGTGGCACTGGTTCCAGGGGGTCGTGGCCGGAAAGCACCCCGAGCCAGCGCCTGGGGATGAGGACCTGACTCCCTATGATCCGACGGCAGCATTCGTCTGTGACCAGCCCTCCGCGGAGATTATCCATTTTTACCGCGACCAGTGCGCAAGCTCGGATGCGGTGCTGGCGGTGACACCGCTATCGGCGCGCCCGCGCGGCAGGCACGGTGTCCCCGGGCAAGGCGAACCGCCGGATGTGCGCTGGGTCGTGCTGCACATGATCGAGGAGACCGCGCGACATGCCGGTCACCTGGACATCGCCCGGGAACTCCTCGACGGCCAGACCGGGCTCGGGCCGCGCTGACCGGCCTGATGCCATCCCCTTCTGCGAGCCCGGTAGATCGAGGCCGGTCACCCAGCCTGACCGGGCCAAATCAACTAGGTCGGCTCGGCTGCGCACTAGTGCAGCCGCTCACAAGTCCTTTGCTGGTCTCCGGTTACGTTCTGTTGTGATCATGCGGCTCGGGTGAGGGCGTCCTTGCGGGGATGGCGTTCGAGGTAGCGGGCGTGCTCGGCGTCGGCGTCGTACTTCCATTTCCAGGGGTGCGCGGTCTTGTTGTAGCCGATGGTGAACTCGGTGATCCGGGTCTCGAGGTCGTCGCGGGAGGTGAAGTCGCCGCGGCGGAGGAGTTTGCGGGTCAGGATGCTGAACCACTGCTCGATGATGTTCAGCCAAGAGGCGTGCTTCGGGGTATAGGTGACCGCGAATCTGGGGTGCGCGGAGATCCATGCCCGGGTGGCCTTGGAGGTGTGGCTGGAGCCGTTGTCCATGATCAGGCGGATCCGCAGGTGCGGGGCGATGTGCTGGTCCGGGAAACCGGCAGGCCGCGTTCTTGCAGGTGGCGGGCGATCATCGCATGCGACCAGGCTGACTCGCCCTCAGGCGGGACAAGCGTCACGGTCGCGACGACCGCCAGCCTCGCGCTCGGCCCGTGCGTCTCCGGCCGCCCGGAGCGCGGCTTGTCGAACAGGCCCCGGATGCCCTCAGCGGCGAACCGGCCGCGCCACGTCCGCACCGTGTTCACGCTGCAGTCCAGATCACGGGCGATCTCCGCGTTCTCCTTCCCCTCCGCCGCTGCGAGGACGATCCTCGCCCGCAGCACCAGCCGCTGCGGGCTGGTGCCCGCCGCGATGATCTGCCTCAACTTCCGGTGCCGCTCAACTGTCATGCGAACCGGCACCGCGGGCACCCGCCATCCGCTTCTCCTTCCGCGTCACGGTAAGCACGGAAGAATGCCGCCGGTACCGGGCAGGACGGCGGATATCCGCCCCGGCGTGTCCCGTCACCGCAGCCGGCGACACTGGTAGCCATGCCGGTACCGCCCAAGCGCCTGAAAGAACTCGTCGAGGGAACCGTCGACCACCACGCTTCCCTCACCCGCCCTGACCTGCAGGAAATCACTATCCGCTGGCGCGGCTCGTTCGGCTGCATGGACGCCTGGGCCGGAAACGGCGACGACAGCGACGAGCGGATCCCGCTGTGCCGCATCGAGTACCTCGGCGACGACGACGACTGGGCCTTCGCCCTCTACGACCCCGCTACCGAGACCTACACCGACGCCATCCTGCACAACGGGCAGCACACCGGCCACCCCAGCGACGCCTACGACACCGCCGCGATCGTCCACCTCGCCGACTACCAGAAGTGACGATTAAGCCTGCCAGGAGCCAGGAAGGAACTTGTGAGCGGCTGCACTAGCTTGATGAGGTTAGGTCACAACCGGATTGCCCAGCTTGGAGATTGTGCAGTAGCCGCCTGGAGCGCTGTGCGGGAGGGACACCGCGGCGTGCCGCTACGGTCCCGCGACCGCAGTGGACGCTCGCAGATCAAAGGATCGGAATTCACGAAGGGGCACGAGATGACTGGTGACGCAAGCACGGGCGCCCGGCTCCTGGGCACCCTGGGAACCGCAGATGGCAAGGGCGTCGTGCGCGTGGAGGACCGCTTTGATGCTGATATCGAAACCGTATGGTCAGCGCTCACCGATCCCTCTCGTCTGGCCAGCTGGTGGGGCGAGTTTGAGGGAGACCTGCGACTAGGCGGCGAGTATCGCGCGCGGGTTTTTGCCAGCGGATGGGAAGGCACAGGGCGGGTGGAAGCCTGCGAGGCCCCGCGGCGGCTGCTGGTGCTGACCAGGGAACCGGACCAGTCTGAGGACCAGTCCATCGAGGTCACGCTGACCGCCGACGGCGGCCAGACCACTGTGGTCTGGGAGGAACGGGGCATGCCCGTGGCCTACCTCGCCGGTTACGGGGCGGGGATCCAGGTCCATGTTGAAGATCTCGGCGCTTACCTCGCGGGGCGGGAGCGCTGCGACGCCGGTGCGCGGATGGGCGAGCTTTTCCCCGCCTACGAGCCCCTGGCCGCCAAGGTCAGCTAGGGGAGCCGACGGCCGGCCCCGCCCGCGCTGCTGGTCACCCCCACCCTGCCCGAGCACCTCAACGCCGGTCATGCCCGGTTCGCCCCAGAACTGGCTACGTTCCGTGCCGTGACCTGGGATATTTTCCGAGGCATTCAACCGCTGCGCCTGGCCTATCCCAACGTATGTCCCGCGCTCGGGAAGCTCGATAACTGCTTGAGGTCGAGCTTGCGCGATATTGAAACTCGACGATGTCAGCATCGCTGTCCACAACGGTGGCATGGGCTCGGCCACCTGGTACTCCGGATGACGGAGGTACCAATCTGTAATACCGTCGGCTCAGCCTACGTTGGCTTCGAACCCAACACCTGCCACCAGCTAAAACACCAGCTCAGGGATGCCTTGGCGTCCCTGATGCGTTTCTGGGGCATGCAGTCAGATGCCATTAGGTGCCGCTGCGTGTCACTGGTCGTGGGATATACGTGGGGTGGATTCCGGCCGGTCTGGCGTGGTTGAGCAGCGGTTGAGTTTCCAGGCTCGTGCGGGCGGATTCCGGTAATTGGTTAACTGGCGGCCGGCCTGGTGTTTGCTATGGCCGGGGCGGTGGTGGCTGCAGAGGGTGCATCGGGTCCTGCTCGAGGAGCCTGGCTCCGTATGCAGCGATGGACAGTCCTGCCACGCCGCGGGGATCGCTGAGCGACTGACCGCTGAGCGCTTCGAGCCGGTGCAGCCGGTTGCGTACCGTGTTGCGGTGGCAGTACAGCCGCCGTGCGGCCGCGGACGCGTTGCCGCCGCACTCGAGCCAGGTCCGCAACGTGGTCAGCAGGACGTCCCGCTCCTCGGGGGCGAGTGCGACGACCTGGCCGAGCAGTCGGCGCACCACTCTGGCTGAGATCTCCGGCGCGCCGGCGAGGAGAGCCGCCGCCCAGTCGTCATCGACGCTGGCAACGCCAGTGCTGCCGGGTGGCAGGCACCTTCTGGCGACGGCCGCGATCCCGAGGGCCCGGCCAGTTTCGAGGGCGTCGTCGAAGTCGGGACTGATCCCTACCCGGCCGGTCGCCACCTCGGCGAGCAGATCCCTGATGAAAAGCACGTTCCGGTCCTGGCTGATGGCGACCAGGCCGGCCTGCTCGTCCGCGCGAAGTCGCCAGGCAGAGGACACGCCCCGGCGCCGGAGGAACGGGCCCACCCCCGGCAGGTTCTCGATTCCCGCTCCCGGTGTTTCCGCAGACACCGCAAGGTAGGGGCCCCGTTCCGGCAGGCCGATCGCGGGCAGGCTGCCGCCCAGCATCTTCCACTCGCCCAGCCGGCCCCCGAACAAGGCGTCGAGCAGCAGCATCCTTTGCTGCTCATCCTTCCGGGCGGACTCGATCAGAGCGTCGCGGTACTCGGCGTTGACAGCCTCGGAGCTGGTGTCCACCCAGGCCCAGACTGTGGCTGACCCACGCACCAGGCCGTCTAGCCATTCCGGGCCCCTTCGCAGCGCCCGGTCGGCGAGTGCGCCCCAGATGACGTGAAAACCCAGCCGGTACGCGTGCAGCACGGACCCGAGCGGCACGCCTTGGCCGGCCCGGCGCCGGGCGGTGTCCCGGGAGGAGGAAATGCCCGGCGATCGCTGGCTGGCAAGATCACCGACGAAACCGGCCAGATTTTCCCCGACGCTGCGGCGCAGATCCTCGATATCGACGGCAAGGTAAGACTCGTCGGTCTGCCGCAGCATGCCGACAAGCTGCTCGGTCAGAGCGCCGAGCTCGTCGATCAACTCGGCGGCGAGCCGGGCCACTACGGTGTGGCGGGTCGGCCCTGTGCTGGCAGGGCGCATGGCCTGAACAGTACCGGCAGGGCCGCGGATAACCACGTCATACAGCTGCCGGGTTTGTACCTGGCCGCTGGGTGCACAACGTGGCGTCGTGGTTTCTGTCACTGCGAACAGTGGAGCCCGCCCCGGGAGAGTGCATACTCCTCCCAGCTACCCCAGGCAGCGCCAAATGGCCGCGCGGGCGGGATGTTGTGACCTTACGCCACATCAGCTGCTTAGCCGGGCCGCCGGTTGCGCCGATCTGGGGATGCACATGGGCGGCATCGACGGCGCCCTGCTGGAGGACCTTATGGCGAACCTGAGCTGCAAGCTCGAACAGGCTGCGGCCGATCATGGGGAGTCCCCGGCCGTTCGTATGGACGGCCTGGTGCTGAATTACGCCCAGCTATGGGACGCGGTCGGCCGCATGGTCTCGTTGCTGAGGTTTCTTGGGATAGTGCCGGGCGACCGGGTCGCCCTCATGCTGCCCAACGTTCCGGCCTTCCCGATCGTTTTCTACAGTGTGCTCCGCGCCGGGGCCGTGGCCGTGCCGATGAACCCACTGCTGAAGAGCCGCGAGGTCGCCCACGGCCTCCGCGATTCCGGCGCGACGGTCCTGTTCGCATGGCACACCGCGACGAGCGAAGCCGACAAGGGCGCCGCGGAGACCGGCGCGCGGGTGATCGAGGTCGCCGAGCCCGACCTCTCCGCGCTGCTTGACGGCTTCCGCCCAGTTGCCGAAAGCGTGCAGCGGGCCGGCGATGACGACGCCGTGATCCTTTACACCTCAGGCACCACCGGCAGGCCCAAGGGCGCCGAGCTTACCCACGCGGGACTGACCCGCAATGCCGGACTGACGGCCACTACGCTGCTCAACGCGGGCCCTGGCGATGTGATCATGGGCTGCCTGCCGCTGTTCCACAGCTTCGGGCTGACCTGCGCCCTGAACGCCACTATCGCGGGCGGTAGCACGCTGACCCTGTTGCCCAGGTTCGACCCGGGCAAGGCGCTGGAGATCATCGGTCGCGACAAGGTGACGATCTTCGAGGGCGTGCCGACGATGTACGCGGCGATGCTGCACCATCCGGCCGCCGCGCAGGCTGATACCTCGTCACTGAGGGTGTGCGTATCCGGCGGAGCGGCCATGCCCGTGGAGATCATGCGCGGGTTCGAGCGGGCGTTCGGCTGCACGATCCTGGAAGGGTATGGCTTGTCCGAGACCTCTCCGGTCGCCTCGTTCAACCACCCGGGCCGGGTGCGCAAGCCGGGATCGATCGGCACGCCGGTCGAGGGGGTGCAAATTCGCGTCGTTGACGCGGACGGCGCTGAACTTCCCGCCGGCCAGGTCGGAGAGATCGTGATCGCCGGTCACAACATCATGAAGGGGTACTGGGGCCAGCCGGAGGCGACGGCCGCGGCGATCACGGACGGCTGGTTCCGGTCCGGTGACCTCGGCAGGGTCGACGAGGATGGCTACTTCTACATCGTGGACCGGAAAAAGGACCTGATCATCCGGGGCGGGTACAACGTCTACCCGCGCGAGGTCGAAGAGGTCCTTTACGAGCACCCGGCCGTGGCTGAGGCCGCTGTCGTGGGGATCCCGGACGAGGAACTCGGCGAGGAGATCGGCGCCGCGGTGACGCTCAAGCCGGGCGCGCACGCCACCCCGGCGGAATTGCGCGCGTTCGCCAGAGAGGGGATAGCGCAGTACAAGTACCCGCGGCATGTCTGGCTCGTGCCTGGCCTGCCGAAAGGCCCCACAGGCAAGATCCTGCGCCGTGAGGTGCAGCCACCGGAGGATTTGCGATGACCACCAACCCCGTCCGCGCGCTGGATGAGGCCGACCGCCTGCCGGGTGAGTCAGCCGCGCCCGAGGTCACCAAGGCAGTCGGCATGCTGGATCTCGTCCTGCCCGACGCTACTCTCGGCACGTTCCGCCGTTTCCGGCCGGATTCCAGCATGATGCGGTACGCGGCCCGGCTGGCCGGCCGTCCGGGGACGGTGGCCCGGCGGGCCACCAAGCTGGCCGCCGAACTCGCCGGCATCGCGGCGGGCAGTTCGGCGATCGCCCCGGCGCGCCGCGACCGCCGGTTCGCGGATCCCGCGTGGAGTGAGAACCCGCTGCTCAAACGCGCCGTCCAGGCCTACCTGGCCATCGGGGGGACGGCCGAGGAACTGCTCGCTGACGCGGAGCTGGACTGGCGGGACAACACGCGGCTGAAGTTCATGCTGACCAATCTCATCGCCGCGTCCGCGCCGAGTAACTACCCGCTGCTCAGCCCGGCCGCATGGAAGGCGTTCATCGACACCGGCGGGCTGAGCGCCGTGCGGGGTGTCCGTGCCCTGGTCTCGGACAT
The DNA here is from genome assembly GCA_963829725.1 of uncultured Actinomycetes bacterium. GTDB lineage: Bacteria > Actinomycetota > Actinomycetes > Streptosporangiales > Streptosporangiaceae > RYN-230. The sequence continues at coordinate 170,029 of CAWHJW010000021.1, forward strand.
GTCCTCTACCCCGCACATCCCGACGATGGTGGCATCCGACGCGTTCCAGGTCGGCCAGGACCTCGCCGTGACGCCGGGAGCCGTAGTGGCCCGCACCGACGTCTACGAACTGATCCAGTACAAGCCGACCACGCCCACGGTCTACCCGATCCCGCTGCTCATGGTCCCGCCGATGATCAACAAGTATTACGTCACCGACCTCGCGCCCGGCCGCAGCATGCTCGAATTCTTCGTGGCGCAGGGATATCAGGTATTCGTGCTCTCCTGGCGCAACCCCGGCAAGGACGCCAGGAACTGGGACCTGGACACCTACGGTGAAGCAGTCGTCGACTCGATCGGCACACTCCGCGACATCACCAAGGCACCCAAGATCAACCTCATGGGCCTGTGCGCCGGCGGCATCCTGTCCTCCATGGTCAGCGCGCACCTGAGCGCGACCGGGCAACTCGACCAGCTCGCCAGCCTCGGCCTGGGCGTGACACTCCTGGACATGACGCAGGCAGGCACAACCGTCTCGCTGATGGACGAGGCCACGGCCGCCGGGTCCATCCTCGCCTCCCGCGCCCGCGGGTACATGGACGGGCGCACCCTCGCCGAGGTGTTCGCCTGGCTCCGGCCCGACGACCTGATCTGGAACTACTGGGTCAACAACTACCTGCAGGGCAAGACCCCGCCGCCGTTCGACATCCTGTACTGGAACGCCGACACCACCAGGATGCCCGCCGCGCTGCACCGCAACTTCATCGAGATCGCCATGGCCAACGCGCTCACCAGGCCAGATGCCGTAAGCATGCTCGGCTCCCCCGTCGACCTCTCCAAGATCGACGTGGACAGCTACATCGTGGCCGGCATCGACGACCACATCTCACCATGGCCATCGGCCTACCGCGCCACCCAGCTGCTCAGCGGCAGCATCCGCTTCGTCCTCTCCAACAGCGGCCACATCGCCGCCATGGTCAACCCGCCATCCAACCCCAAGGCGACCTTCCGCCTCGCACCCGGCAACCCGCCCGACCACAACGAATGGCTAGCCCACGCCGAGACCGTCCAGGGCAGCTGGTGGCCCGACTACACCACCTGGCTAGCCGAACGCAGCGGCGACATGAAGCCAGCCCCGCGCACCCTGGGCAACGCAAAATTCCGGCCACTATGCCCCGCACCAGGCACCTACATCCTGCAACGGTAAGTTAGGCCGGCCAAGCGCCTGTCAGGCTGGGCTGGATGGCCCATGTCCAGCCCATGTCCGCACGCGGAAGACAACAGACCAGTGCCGGCCAGTGCCGCCTCCTGCCAGGTTCAGATCTGAGTAGGACAAACCAGCCGCAGACCCGGGACGAAGATCAGGTACAGCAGGCAAACAGGCAGGCTGATCATTATCGCTTGGCGGTTGGCTAGCGCCGCGGCATCGACAACACCTGGCACGTCCTACCCAGGGTCGGTTCGGTGACTAGGCTTTTTGCGCGTGGTGCATTGCGTGAGCGCGCTGCGCCCTGTCGCTGGCTGCGGTGATTACGGCTGCCCAGGTCTGCGGCATCCTGGGCCGGCATGGCCCTCAGTTCGCGGTAGAGGCGGTTCGACCGCCTGGCTTCGGCGCTCAGCGGCGAGCAGGCGAACAGGCGACGCTCCCAGCTGACGATTTCGGCGGTTGCGCTCGTCGTTGCAGCGCTGATGCGGATGGGTATCGTGGCCGTTGTGGCGGCTATCCGGACAATAGGAACGACGATGCGCCTCATGATTCCTCCGGTGCAGGGTCATTGCCAGCCAGGCATGATCGCCTGATATTTCCTGGAACTCGTGATTTCCGGGCTGCGATAATCGCTGTCGGCGCCTTTCCTGCTGAACTCGGTAGATAGGCGAAGCTGAGTATTTATACCTGACCGCAGCCAATACCTCAGCTGGCCGCGTGGTCACTCCCGGCAGGCAGCGACATTATGTCCACTAAGCCGTGAGCGATACTTTATGATGCCAGATGGCCAGCCGCAAGTAGTCATCGTACAAGGCCATGTTAAATTCTGGTGACTAAATGTGTCGGGTTAGTGATGGATTCTGTCACCATCCCGCGTGATCCCAAATAGGCTCACTAGCCTGACCAGCCACTCTGCCCGCACTGGGCGCCAGATTCCCGGTCCGTCACCCGCGACGAATCGCCTGTGCCGCTCGAAAATACGATTCGGTCCGGTGATCTGCGGATTCCCGGGGCTGTTTGATGTCCGATGTATGCGATCCGCCGCAGGAGAGACCGACGCTGCCCGTTCGAGGTGCGCTGGCATGCGGCGGACCGGGCCTGCCCTTCTCAGCCCGCCGTGCGCGCCGCCCTGGTCCTGGCAGCGGATTGGGTCCCGGCGGCGAGGAATGCCTCCACGAGGGGCGCCAGGTGTCCGGCTTCGGTGACCAGGCCAAGGTGGCCGCCGTGGTAGATGCCTAGCTCGCTTCGCGGGATCAGGCGGTGCAAGATCCGCGCGTTTATCTGCGGGATGATGGGGTCATCGTTGCCGGCGAGGATCAGAGTGGGCTGACGCACCAGCGGCAGTAGCGGCAGGCTCGTCCAGCCGATGGTGGCCAGGAGCTGGTAGTGGTAGCCCCTGGTCGTTAGGGGGCGTGCCGTGGCGTGCAGTAGCTCGCGGGCGAGCGAGGGATCGTCGCGCACGCTGCCGCCATAAAGTTCACCGGCGATGCCGGGCGCATATCCATGACCGCGGTGGCGTCGCGGCGCGAGCATGCGGAGCAGCACGCGAGGATGGCCGGGGACCATCAGGGCCCCTGGGGAGGTAGCCGCCAGCACCAGCCGGCGCACCCGGGATGGGCATCGCACGGCGAATTGCTGCGCGAGGCCGCCGCCCCAGGAGATGCCCAGGACGTCGGCCTGCTGGTAGCCGAGCTGGTCGAGCAGGCCGCTCAGCAGCGGCGCCAGCGTCCACAGATGGTAGGGAACCACTGGCCCGGGAGATCCGCCGATGCCCGGCATGTCGAACCGGACGACCTCGCGCCGCGGGTCGAGCGCGTCAACGAACGGCTGCAGCAGTTCAAGGCTGGCCCCGATGCCGTTGCACAGCAGCAGGGGAGGCCACTCGGGGATCCCGCCCCGCACCGCGACCCGCAGGGACCGGCCCCGGACGGTCACAGTCCGCATGCTCGCCCGCGGCGCTGCGCTGCGGCCGCCGTTGGCCAGGGCGCGCAGACGGCCCGGCCGCCCGCTGTTCCGTGTTTCCCCGGCTGGGGTAGGTCAGTGGTCATGGACATATGTTCCCGGATCGGCGCACAGCGGCACCAGCCCCCGCCGCCGAGGCGGCTGGGTTTCATTCCACCGCGGCCAGAGCACGGCTGAGCCGATGCCCTGGTGCTGGCCTGGGATAACAGCCGGTTAAGTGAACCGTTTGCTCTGGCCAGCGGGTTCAGGCACCGGCCGCCCGGCGGTACCGGGCAGCCAGCAGACGCAGGTGTTTCGGCCAGCTCCGGGCAGCCGCTGGGCTCGAAGTCGGCGCCGAGCATGCCCAGCCACAGGGCAAGCATCTCGACCGATTACGCTCCGCCGTCAACCGCGCAGGTCCTCTCGTCAACCGCCTCAACCGGGCCCGCGGTGTTGGTGGCGATGGGCAGCGACTTCGCCGAACTCGTCCTCGCGCATCAGCCGGTGAACGTGGGGTCGGCTCCGTGCAGCCGCGGCGCCCGGCCCTTGGGCTCCTCCCAGTCTTCTTGCCGCCCCAGCGCCGTCAGGTCCAGCAGCGAGTAGGTGCTGCCGAGGATGTCCGTGCCCCGCGCCCAGGTCGAGTACGTGTGGAAGATCTGGTCGCCGTCGCGCACGAAGCAGCTGAACCCGGGTACCTCCGTGGAAGCCCTGTCCCCTAGCAGGTCGGGTTCGTCTCGGTAGTTGGACACGAATTGCTGCCTCGTGCTGTCCACGGTGGCCTGGAAGTCGTAGTTGAAGTCGCTGCCGTACGAGGAGTACCAGGGGACCGTCCAGCCGTTTACGGCCCGGTACTTCTCCAGCTTATCCAGCGGCGCGCGCGACACCAGGACGAGAGCCGTGTCCCGGGACCGAAGGTGCGCCAGGAGCCCGTCGGAGATCTCGTCGATCGCCGCGGTGCCGCCAGGGCAGGCCACGTCCCAGTCGGGGCCGAACATGACGTGCTGGACGATCAGCTGCCGGCTGTCCCCGAACAGGCCCGCGAGGGTCACCTGGCCGCCCGGTCCTTCCAGCAGGTACTCCTGCTCGATCCGGACCATCGGCAGCCGCCGTCGTTCGGCATTAAGCGCGTCCCTTTCGCGGGTCGCTTGCTTCTCCCGGACCAGGAGCTGCTTCCTGCTTCCAGCCACTGCTCGCGGATCACGACGTCAGGGAAAGCCATTCCAACCTCCTGTGCGTTCGGGTGCCTCACGGGATAGGAGTGGGCCTCGCGCCCGGATTAATCTGTCAGCACACAGGATGACGGCGATCGCGGTGATGGCGGATGCCCGCACTGCTCCGGAAGCGCTCAAGCCGGTTACCAGCGAGATTGAGCCTGGCCAGGAGTGGCCATGCCGTGACCTTCGGGTCAGCCAGCAGATCTCGCCATCCGTGCTGTCGCCTGGTCAAGGATGTCGGTGCTGGTGGCGAAGTTCAGGCGCACGTATCCGCTGCCCGCGGCGCCGAACCGCAGGCCGGGTTCGAGCGCGACGCGGCCGTGCTCGAGGAACCGTTCCCGGGCCTGGTTATCCGGGCCGAGGGCGGCGCAGTTGAGCCAGGCCAGGAAGGTCGCCTCGGGTGGGTGCCAGTTGAGCATCGGGAGGCGCTGGCTTAGCAGGTCGCGGAGCAGGGCGCGCCGGTGGTCGAGGGTGGCCAGGAGCTGGTCGAGCCAGCCCTCCCCGGCGGTGAATGCGGCGACAGCGGCAATGACGCCGAAGTGGCCCATGCGCCAGCGGGTATCGGCGGGAAACCGGCTGACCACCGTGGCCATACCCGGTGCGGCGGTCACGACGGCAGCGCACTTCAGGCCGGCCAGGTTCCAGGCCTTGCTGGCCGACAGCACGCTGACGGCGACCTCGGCAGCACCGGGCACGGTCAGCAGCGGGGTGAACGTGGCGCCAGGGAGCACCAGCGGGCCGTGAATCTCGTCGCTGATGATGGTCACCCGGTAGATCCGTGCCAGCCGGACCAGCGAGGCCAGTTCGTCTGCCGTATGCACCCGCCCGACCGGGTTGTGGGGGTTGCACAGGACGTAGGCCGCCGGGTGGGTGGCGAACGCCGTTTGCAGCGCGGCGAGGTCGAGGCGCCACCCGGCGGCCGTGTGGGCCAGGGGGGCTTCCAGCAGCCGGGCTCCGGCCTCGGGGACCCAGTCGAAGAATGGCGGGTACACCGGCGGGCTGATCACCACCGCGTCCCCTGGGCGGGTCAGCACCCGGAGCAGCTCCACGACGCCCACCCCAACGTCGGTCACTGCCGTCACCGACATCGGGTCAATATCCCAGTTCCACCGGCTGGCAGCGAAGTCGGCGAGCGCTTTGCCGAGGTCAGGCACAGCCCGCGCGTACCCGGCATCGGACCGGTCCACGGCCTCGCGCAGGGCTTCCGCGACCGGGTTGGCCAGGGCGAAGTCCATCTCGGCCACCGTCAGCGGCAGCACATCGGCTGGGTAGGTCTGCCACTTCGCGCTACGCCGCTGTCTGAGAACCTCGAGCCGATCTACCGGCAATTCAGGTACGGCACGGTCCATGGGCACAGCCTTCCCCACCGGATCAGCAAGATCAAATTCCTTCCTGGCGCGCTGGCCCGGACCCGCGCCCAGCGCGCATGGACCCAGGCCGACGGGGCGCTGCCCACCCTCTACCTCAGCCACGGCGCGCCGGCGCCGTTCGACGACGGCCCTGGCCACGGCAACTGTTCGACTGGGCCAGGCGCTCCGAAGCCCAGGAGCATCCTCATCGTCTCGCCGCACTGGGAGACCGCTTCATGACTCACGGCCGCTCCACTACCCAGGCCATGTTCAACGGCGCGACCGCGCCTGGTCATCGGACTTCGACGCCTGGGCCGCCGACGCCCTCGCCCGCGGGGACGTCGATGAGCCAGCCTCATACGAGCCGGGCCCCCGGCAGCCCAACGCCGGACCACTACATCCCGGTCTTCACCACCCTCGGTGCCGCCGCCGACCCCGGACGGCGGCGCGCACCGTCATCGATGGCTACATGATCGGCTGAGCGTTCAGCCTCGGGCCTTGTGCCAGGCGGCCCGGCAGCCACATCGAAGAGATGCCTTACGCCCGTCTCGCGGCCGCCAAGTATGCCGGGCACGAAAGTGAGCTGATCCGCAGGCCGCACTTCGGGGGTCCCGGCAGAGGATCCTGGCCATGGCCAGCGCCCCCAGGGATGCTCTCGCCTGCTGATGTGGGCACTGGCCAGGGGGACGGTTCCCTCGCCCCGAATGCTCCAGGCCCCGGCTCCGCCGGCGACCCCAGGCCGGACTATCCTCATGCCCCGTCGGCTGGCCATCTCCGACCGGGCTGGAATGGCGATCCTCGCTACCGAATCCACCGATGCCGACGCTAATATCGCACGCAGCCTGTCGGAATTTATTCCGATGTTCCAGTCACTCTACACTGACGTCTTCGTGCTCGGCTACCTGCAGCTTCTCGTGACGGCCGAGATCGGTGCCCGGCTGGACGAGCTTGACGATCCCGTCGATTATCCGTGGGAGTTCCACCGCGTCGAGACCCGGATGCAGCTACTGAACAATCGATACTGGCGCGCCCGGATAACGGATTGGCCCTGGCTTAATCAATAATCAACTGCTCTCCTCCTATCAGGAGGAGAATGACCTGCCCGCCGTCGTTGCTCAGCTCAGCGACAACGTCCGCGCTTACGGAGACCAGATCGAGCGGAGCTATCAGCATGGGCTCAACCTCATCATCCTGCTGCTTAGCGCACTGGGCTTCGTGGGAGTTGTGGCGGGGCTGTTCGGCGCGGTCGCGACCTTCATGACCGTGTTTGGTACGGGCCATTGGGGCGCAGCCATCGGCGCAAGCGCCGGGGCGCTGGCCTTGGTGGGCGGGGTCACGCTGATACTGCGTCAGGGCACCTGGCGTGAGCTGTCCCCCTTCATACGGCGCTAACGGGCGCATGTGGACGATCAGGCCGCCGACAATGGAGCCGATCCGCGCACCAGGGTGACCAGCTCAGCCGACGCCGGACCCGCGGCAGGATCGCCATCAACGCTGACCGGGTGCAACAGGACGCTGAACTCGGGGTGGAAGACCACGACGCCCCGGACGACACCCGCGGCAGAGCGTGGTAGCACCTTCACAGGGGCGCCGGTTGACGTCCGTCCCGGATGGAGGGCTGAGCGGTGGAGCTGCTGCTGGAGGACGCGGTTATCATCACCATGGCCGGCGACCCCAGGCCGGCCCGGGCGATGCCAGCCCAGGCGATGCTGGTCCGCGATGACCGGATCGCCGCGGTCGGCCCCGCGGAACAGGTCCACGCGGCCGCCGCGCCGGGCGCGCGGGTGGTGCGACTGGACGGCGCGACCGTCATTCCCGGGCTGATCGACGCGCACTGCCACGTCTGCGACATCGGCTACCTCGCGTCAGGCGCCGACTGCAGCCAGCCGTCGGCCCCCGGCATCCCGGCCATCCAGGCGCGGCTGCGGGAGGCCGCCACCCGGACCCCGGCCGGATCGTGGGTCACCGGCAGCGGGTACGTGGAGTACAAGCTCCGCGAGGGCCGGCACCCCACTCGCGCCGACCTGGACGCCGCCGTGCCGGACCGCCCGGCGATCCTGTACCACACCTCGCTGCACGCCTGCGTGCTCAACACCGCCGCGCTCCGGGAGGCCGGCTTCGGCGACCGGCAGCCCGACCCCCCCGGCGGCCGCTTCGGGCGGGACCGCGAGGGCCGGCTCGATGGCGTGGTCTACGAGGGCCCGGCATTCACCCTGCTGTGGAGCAACCTGCGGCGGGACATGGAGCGGATGAGTGACGTTGGGAGGGCTGGTCTCGTGACGGCGGCGGGTCAGCATTGCGCGGCGCTGGGCATAACCGCGGCGTGTGATGCGGACACCCGCCGCGACTCACTCACCGCCTACGCGGAGGCTGACGAGCGGGGCACCCTCGGCGTCCGGATCAGCGGCCTGGTCGTGCACGACGAGGTGGACTGGCTGCTGGCGTCCGGCCTGCGCGGGCGCCCCTCGGGCCGGCTGGCCGCCGCGGCCGTGAAGATCTGGGCTGACGGCGGGATGAGCAGCCGCACCGCAGCCATCCACGGCCGCTACCCCGTCCCGCCGTACGGCTCGGGGATCATGTATTTCTCGCCGGGCGAGCTGGCCGCGATGGTCTCGGAGTTCGGCGGCCGCGGGCTGCAGGTGTGCATCCACGCCCAGGGCGACCGGGCGATCGAGGCCGTCCTCGACGCCTACGCCGCGGCGGCGCCCGGCCCGGCGCGCAACCCGTTCCGGCACCGCATCGAGCACGCCGGCGCGATGTACCCGCCGCTCGCGGCCCGGGCGGCGGAGCTGGGCATCGTGGTCGCGAGCCAGCCCGGGTTCCTGTCCGCCCTGGGTGACGGTTTCGCCGAGGCTCTGCCCGGCCGCGGCGACGAGCTGTACGCGTTCGCGTCGTGGCGGCGGGCCGGGATCACCGTGGCCGGGTCCTCGGACGCGCCGGTGATCACGGCCAGCCCGCTGGCAGGGATCCGGGACGCCGTGCTGCGCCGGACCGGCAGCGGCCGCGTGCTCGGGCCGGGCGAGCGCCTGACCGCCCTGGAGGCGCTCGCTCTCTATACCCGGGGGGCCGCGTTCGCCATGCACCGGGAGGAGGAGATCGGGTCGCTGGAACCGGGCAAGCTCGCCGATTTCGTGGTCCTGGACCGCAGCCCGCTGGATACCGACCCCGCGCGGATCGCGGAGATCAGCGTGCTGGCGACGGTGGTGGACGGGCGGCCGGTGCACCAGTCAGCGAGCATCGTCCCGGGCGAGTAATGCCTCCGCGTGCGCAGCGAAGACCACCGGCCCAGAATGACATCCGCAGGCTAGTCCGCGCACGGGATCCCGGCTGCGCTTGCGTCCCCGGCGGCCCTGCTGACCATGGCGCACCGCGGCGTTGGCGCCTTCAGCAGGTGTCCGCCCGGCTCTCGGCGGGATTCCGCCAGCCGCCGCTGCCGCTGGAGCACATGGTGAGCGAGTCACCGTCACCCCCTGGACGTCCCGATGCACCCGCGCGCTTCCGCCGTCTGGCGCCAGCGCGGCTATCTCCCATCAGGCGTGACCGCATGCGCAGCACGCTTGCCAGGTGGTCAGCCCTTTCGTGATGCCGATTCCCGGAAGCGGCGGTAGGCAGCATTCCACCTGATTCTGCTGGCCACGAAGATGCCTCGGTATTCGTCGCGTGATGCGAATTGCCTCGCCGCCTCCCGGGCGGCAGCGATAGCCTCGTCATACCGGTGCTCCTGCAGAAGGCAGAACGCCAGGCCTGTTCTTGCCGGCGCCTCAGTTTCCTGGGCAGCCTGGTGGCAGAGATCAGCAGCCTGGGCAAGTGTGTGGATGGCCTCGGTCAAGCGCAGCGCCTCCAGCAGGCCCATGCCCAGGCTCGCGGTGGCGCGAGCCAGGAGGTATGCAGAACCGATGGCCTGGTAGATCTCAACGGACGCCCGGTGCGCCGTGATGGCCTCGTCATTCCGTTGCACCGCCTCGAGGCACAGGCCGAGTTCGGTCAAGGCCGACGCCTCGTCGCGCTTAACCTCAGTTTCCCGCGCGATAGCGACAGCCTGCTGACTGATTTCGATCGCCTCGGCATTGCGCTCCAGACCCAGGAGGGCAGAAGCAAGGCACGCCAGCGCCACGCCTTCCATGCGCCGATTCCGACTATCCCGGCACCTTTCGATTACCCTCTGGTAAAGCACGAGAGCCCCATCGAACCGTTTCAGTCGCGCTAGCCCCAGACCAAGTTCCACCAGAGTGACGCATGCATCCGGATAACCTCCGGTCGCCAGGAGGAGATCGTCCGGCTTGAAGCGCCCAGATTTCTTCAGGACTTTGCCGAGGTCATCCAGCGCAGATCTCTCACGGCGGTCTTCGCCCACTTCCCACAGAAGAGCGGCAGCCTGCAGGTATGCGGTCGCGGAAGGGACATACCGCCGGGCTTCACGCAAGATGCCGCCTAGGTCGTCGAACACTATTCCGGCGGAACGGTGATCGCCCGTCTCCTGGTAGATCGATGCCGAATCAGCAAGACAGCCCATAGCATCTTCGGATTTCTTCAGGCGCTTGAGCGTGAGCCCGATGCTGTGCAGGGCTGTCGCGTACATGTGCCTGTCGCCTGTTTCCCTGAAGATGCAAGCGGCTTCGCGGCCTGCAGCCAGTGCTGCCTCATCGTCGTGCATGGAGTAGCGGATCCGGTCAAGACTGAGCCGCGCGTGACCTTCCTTATGCCGGTCACCGGTCTTCTCACAGAGCGCGATGGCCCTCATGGCCGTTGCGAGTGCCTCGCCGTGCTGCTTTACCTCGCTAAGGGCCCCCGCCAGGTTGATGAGCGTGAGGGCCTCGAGAGCAAGGTTCCCGGATTCCTGAACGATAGCGGCTGCGTCCCCGAAGAGGACGACGGCTTCCTCGGGCTCGTTCAGGCCTATCAATGTGCTGGCCAGGTTATTGAGCGCAAACGCTGCCATGTCACCCGATCCACGCAGCTTCTCCGCGGCCCGGCGGCAGAGCGGAAGTGCTTCCGGGTAGCGTCGCAACTCGAACAGCACCAGGCCGTGATTGTTCAGGACGAGGCCTTCATCCGTCTGGCTATCCTCCGCATGGAGAATTTCCTCCGCCTGCTGGCAGGCGGCCAGCGCATCGTCGAATCTGCGCATCTCGGCCAAGACCGCCCCGAGAGCCGTGAGTGCCCGGCCCTCGCCGACGCGGTCACCAGCGAGCCCGCAGAGGTGGCGGGCACGATGGCACGCCGCTGCGGCCTCATCGAACCGGCGCGCAATGCGCAACGCAGCATTAAGCGAGATGAGCAGCGTGATCTCGTCGGTGTGCTCGCCAAGATTGTGAGCGGCTTTCTGACCGGCCTCGGTTACGGCGAGCAAGTCGTTCGCATGGAATCTGGCGGACAAGAACGTCACGAGGCAGAGGGCCAGCCTGGACGCGAGTTGGTCCCGGCCGGCTGCGCTGGCGTGGGTGGTCGAGGCGACCAGGTTGAGGCGCTCAACTTCTAGCCAGGCGAGCGCATCCGCACGGCTGGGGAACCGTTCGAGCGCATGATCGCCCGCCTCCACCTGCAGGCGGTCATTGGCGGATTCCGCTTCTTCCAGGTAGTAGCCGGCCAACCGGTCGAACGCCGCGTCGCTGCCATCGGCATCGGCGGCCTCCTCGGCGCGCCGCTGTGCGTAGACGCGCATAAGGTCGTGCATCCGCCAGCGTCCCCGGATGGCCGCCCGCTCGATGATGTGGGCGGCGGCGAGACCGTCAAGGGCTTGGCGTGTCTCGGTCTCCGCCACGTCAGCCAGTACGGCTGCCGCCCGCGTCGCCAGATCAGATCCGGGATTGACCGTCAGCAGCCGGAAAAGCCGCGCTGATTGCGGGTCGAGCCGCCGGTAGGACAGTTCGAAGACGGAGATCACGGACCGGTGCTGGTCATCCAGCCGGCCCAGCCGACTGCGCTCGTCCTCCAGTGCCGTGGCCAGCTCGGCGATCGGCCTCGCGGCATCGTGAGCGAGTATCGCCGCCGATATCTGCAACGCCAGAGGCAGGTATCCGCACAGCTTCGCCAGGCTCAGCGCGGCCGGCTGCTGGGTCTTGACCCGCGTGTCCTGCCGGTCAGCCAGAAGCAGGGCTGCGTCCAGGAGCGCTACCGCATCTGACTCCGCGAGTACGGTCAGGTCGATCAGCCGGGCGCCAATCTGCGGCAGCGTATGACGCGACGTGACGAGCATCCGATGCCGCGTGTCTCCGGGCCTCAGCAGGCTGACCTGCTCGGCTGCCGACGCGTTGTCCGCCACGATGAGCACGGGCCCGCTGGCGGCGAGCTTCGAGCGATAGCATGCCGCTCGTTCCTCTGGACCGGACGGTATGTCCTCGGCACCGACGCCCAGAGCACGCAAGGCGGAGTCCAGAGCCTGCGCCCCCGTCATGGGCTGATCGTCGTAGCCATGCAGGCTGAGGAAGATGACGCCACCCGGGAACCAGCCGCGCGCCACCGCAGCGTGCCCGGCCTGGATAGCGAGTTCCGTCTTGCCGACACCCGCGACCCCGGCAATCGCAGCCACCGGCGCCGTGTCTGCTCCGGTGGCGGGCTCCAGCCCTGACAGCACAGCGGCAAGTTCCGCCGCACGCCCGGTGAAGCCAGGCGCAGCTGCCGGGAGCTGACCGGGAATCACTGACGGGAGTGGCAGTGAGCCAGGCATGGGGCCGCTGATGATGACGCCACCCATGATTACTGACCCGTAAAAGGTCCCGCCGCTGATGACGTTCGTGGTGCCCTTGTCCCGCCCGAAGCGGCGCAGTCTGCCCACGGCAGGCTGGCCAGCAGGGTTGTCGGCCATCGGTCACGTAGCCGGCGGGTGGTCACGGGCACCCGGCTCCTGTGCCTGCGGGGCACCCGGGTGACCTGAGCCCACCGAGCCGATCTGGCCAGCCATGTTAACTGACCCGTGGAACGTGCCACCGGTAATTACGTTGTCCACGGCACCGTCCGCAGAATCGGCGGTGCTCAACCGCCTGGCGGCGATGATCCCGTAGACCGCCAACGCCAGCCCAGCCAGGCTGATGAACGCGCCTGCCACCGTTGCCAGTTGACTGGCCTCGTTCAGCCCGACGATCGCCAGGTAGATTCCCATTCCAATGGCGGCAGCCACGGCGACGACACCAGCCACCCATTTCAGAATGCGCCCCGGCATGCCGCCATCATCTCCTCCGCATCAAGATCCCAGAGGGTAACCAGGTGGGTCAAATAACGATTCGGCGCCGGACACCATCGGTCCGGCCCCGGGCATCCTGCGCCTCTGGCGACCGCCCAGGAGGAAAACCGGCGTAGGTCCCCATAATCCGGGCATTCGTATCATAATTCGGCCGCCACCCTGGAACGGCCGCACGAAGATCACTGCATGCAGGCGTGATCACCAGGCCAGCCATCACGCAGATGACCAGCCCCGATATGCATTAACACCCAGGTCACGAAGAGTCGATGCGACAAATCATCATGACTCCAGCTGAAGAGCTACCCAGATGGGCGCTGAATGCCTAACAATAGGCTCGGCATACTGTTCAGCCTTTTCCGGACAGTCGGGGCATAGCGGTACAACTCTGGGGCGGGGATTTCGGTTGGCGCAACTTCAGGACGCTCACCCAGCACCGGCGAACCTGCAGGTGGCCGAGACCTGCGTCGGCACGCGGGCGCTCGGTCCAGGCCTGCGGTCGGTCGCCTGGGTCCAGGGCTGCCCCTTCCACTGCCCGGGGTGCATCGCCCCGGAATGGATCCCGCGGCGGCCCGCCCGGGAGGTGCCGCCCGCCGGCCTCGCGGCGGAGCTGCTCGCCCACCCAGGCATCACCGGGTTCACCTTCTCCGGGGGTGAGCCGATGGCGCAGGCGGCGGGACTCGCTGAGGTAATCAGGATCGCCAGGCGGCACCGGGATCTGACACTGATCTGCTTCACCGGCTACCGCCTCACCGAGCTCAGGGACCGGCCGCCGGCACCTGGCGTCGCCGAGCTGCTCGCGCAGACCGACGTGCTTGTCGACGGCCGATACGTCGCTGCGCGCAACGACGGCCGCGGCATGCGCGGCAGCGCCAACCAGGAGGTTCACCTGCTGACCGGCCGGCTCGCGCAGGCGGCAGCGGAGCTGGCGGGCGGCCCGCGGCGCACGGAGATCAGGCTCCGGGGCCGTTCGGCGCTGCTCGTAGGGGTGCCGACCCAGGAGGTATCGGAGGCATTCGACCGCGTTCCGGCGCTGGCCGATGCGCGCCGCAAGAGTTGATCACGAAGTGAGCTGCTGGCAGAGGGGGCATGGTGCGGTGAGCGGAAAGAAACGGATCACGGTGGATGAGGACGCATGGCGGGAAACCATGCGCAAGGCGAACCGGCTGCGCGACGTGGAGCGGGAGCTGCCGGGGATGATCGCCGCGGTCAAGCAGGCGCAGGAGGAGCAGGCTGCGCGGGACCGTGCCGTGCTGCAAGCGCGGCAGGATCGGCTCACCAAGCAGCTCGCCGGCCTCAGCGAGCAGACGCGCCAGATCGAGGCTTCTACCACCAGGCGGATCAACGCGGCGACCACGACGATCATGAACGAGGCCAGGGCGGCCAACCGGCAGCTCAGAGCCGAAACCCGCCAGCTGCTCGACCAGCAGGAGCAGCGGTTCGACGCGGCGCTTAGCACCGAGCGCACGGAGCGGCAGCGCGAGGCCCGCGCCCTGCGCCAGGAGATAGAGCGGGATCGCGCCGCCACGGCCCGCGTGCTCGACGCCGCGCGGGCCGCCGTGGCCGATGCGCGAGTGCTGCACGACGCGATCGACTCGAGCCTGCCACACGAGCGCTTCGCCCCCGGTACCCTCGCCCGGCATACCGACCGGCTCGCCATCGCCGAGGCCAGTGTCGGGGCAGGCACCGGCGAGACCGCGCTCGCCCAGGCGCAGGAGCTGTACCTCAGCCTCGGCGAGCTGCGGGCTGAGGTCGAGCTCAAGGACGCGGAATGGCGGGCCGCCCACCTCACCGCACTCGCCGCGGTCACGGCCCTCGCCGAGCAGATCAGCTACAACTCGATGATCACGGTGACCGACGAAGAGTCCGGCGCATCCGCCGAGCTCGATGTTGATCACTGGTCCGACGGTGAGCTCTCTGCGATCAAGGCGGCGGCGGACGAGCTCGCGGCACGGGTCAACGCGGAGGCTGAGCCGCCGACCCTCGCCGAGCTCCGTGACATTTCCGAACAGTCGGTGGCGGCTCTCAACGAGCGGCTCTCTGTCGTGGTCGCCACGGCACGGACCAGGCAGTGGGCTTCACAGGTCCGCGTGAACATCGCCGAGATGGTGGTCGATGTGCTGGAGCCGATCACCGGCTATACCTGGGACGGCGCCACCTTCGCGGGCGGCGACCAGCGGGACGCGTTCTACAGCAAGCTGAAGCACCCGGACGAGAGCGAGATAGTCGTCGAGGTGGCGCCGGACGAGGACGGCAAGTCCTGCGTGCTCCGGGTCATGTCCTACGAGACTGGCAACCCGGACGAGTCCCAGCGGGTCGCCCGGGTGCACGCGATCGCCAACTCCATGCGCGAGCAGGGCCTGAGCGGGACGGCGGCCGCCGAGACCGACGAGCCGGACCCGGCCCTCAAAGACTTCACCCGGCTCCGGCAGCGGCAGGCAGCACGTACCGTCCCGGATCGGGCTTGACCGGCAGCAGCGCGCCCAGCACCCTGTCGGCCGGCGCTGGGCCGGGGATCGAACGGCTCGGCGCGGTCAGGGACGCGGCAGCCGACGGAGACCAGCTGATCTTCGTCTACGGCCCGGGCACCGACGACGCGTTCGTGGACGCCTCGTACCGGATCTGCGAGATCGAGGAGTGCCTGTGGGAGGTGCTGCGCGAGGCCGGCTTCCAGCGGATCGCGTTCTTCTCGCTCGACCAGAAGCTCTACTTCCGCGACGACGTGTTGCGGAGCACGCTGCGCACCGGTCAGGGCGGCACGGACGCGCGCGGCACCAGCCCGACGGCGGCCGGCGGCGGGCGGCGGCGGATGCGGCAGGGGTTCGCCGGCCCGTTCGGCGACCGGGTGGTGATCCAGCCACGCACGGCCAGCCAGGCGGCCGGCCCGGCGCAGCCCGTGCCGGATGAGACCGCCCCGCCGGCGCCCAGAGGCCGGCTTAACGACGCCTACAGCCTGCAGATGCTCGACATGCTCATGCGGAGAGGCGAGCAGCGCACCGCCATCGTGTTCACCCACGCAGAGGAGACGCTCCGGCATTTCGAGGTTGGGCGCGGACTGGCCCAGTTCTTCGCGAACGTCGTCGCATACCGGCGGGATGCCGAGCACTCCTGCGTGCTGCTCTTCCGCAACGGCACCCTGGACGACGTCCACGCGGCGATCGACCGGCTGGGCCACACTCCGGCGCTCGCCACCGCGGTCCGCAGGCTCCTCGACCCGCCGGGCAGACGCGGCCAGCGCGCGATGATCGGCAGGCCCGATGAGGTGGAACTGAGCCGTCTGGTGCACGTGACGCGGATCACCCACCGGCTGGAGATCGCCGACTGGCCGGGACTAACGTCCCTGACCCGGGCCATGGCCGCGGAGCAGTACCTGGCCCGGCAGTGGCAGTCGTGGCTGCGCGGCATGGCGAACGACGGGCAGCCGCTGGAGGCTCGCCGGCTTCGCGGCAAAGAGATCCTGACCAAGACCGGCGCCAGCACCAGGAGCGTCTGGGAGCAGCTCGATCAGCTAGCCGGGCTCGATTCCGTGAAGTCACACCTCGAGCAGCTGCGCTGGAAGGTCATCGCCGACGCCAGGCTGCGCGAGCTGCGAATGACCGACGACGACGCAGAGCCCGGGTCCAACCACCTCGTCTTCACCGGCAACCCGGGCACCGGGAAGACCACGGTGGCCAGGCTGGTCGGCGAGATGTACCGGGACCTCGGGGTGTTGCGGCGCGGGAACGTCGTGGAGGTCGGGGCGAGCGACCTGATCGGCGAGTACGCCGGGCAGACCGCGCCGAAGACAAATGCGGTCATCGACCGCGCGCTGGACGGCGTGCTGTTCATCGACGAGGCGTACCAGCTCAGCGAGCAGCGGGAGGGGTTCGGCACCGAGGCGATCACCACGCTGCTGGCCCGGATGGAGAACGACCGGGCGCGGCTGGTGGTGATCGTGGCCGGCTACCCGGACCGGATGAAGGAGTTCCTCGACGCCAACGAGGGGCTGCGCAGCCGGTTCCCGGCGCCGAACGTCATCAACTTCGAGGACTACCCGCCCGTGCTGCTGCGCGGCATCCTGCTGAGCCGCCTGCAGCGCCTCGGCGTCACCTGCACCAGCGAGCTCGCCACGCAACTGCAGACCGTGATCGACGGCATGCACCGGACCCGCAGGCAGGGGTTCGGCAACGCCCGGGAAATGCGCACGCTCGCCGACGAGCTCAGCACCCGGTGGGCCCACCGGGTCAAGGGCCAGGTCGAGCAGCCCGCGGACGTCGCCGACCTGCCTGCGCGGCTGCACGTGTACCTGCAGCCGCAACTGCAGGGCACCGCCGGCCTGCTCCGCGAACTCGACGCGATGACCGGCCTGCAGCCGGTCAAGGACCAGATCAGGGCCCTCGTGCACCAGATCCGGCTTGCCCAGCGGCGCGGCCGGCCGAGTTCGGAGACGATAGCCCCGCACATGCTCTTCCTGGGGCCGCCGGGCACCGGCAAGACCACGGTGGCGCGGCTGGCCGGCGAGATCTTCAAATCGCTGGGGCTGCTCACCCGCGGGCACGTGGTAGAGGTCAGCCGGGCCAAGCTCGTCGGCGGGTACATCGGGCAGACGGCCCTCAAGACCATGGAGCGCATCGACGAGGCCATGGACGGCGTGCTGTTCATCGACGAGGCTTACAGCCTGTCCCGGTCCGAGAGCGGCAACGACTTCGGCCACGAAGCCATCGACACGCTCGTCCCGGAGATGGAGAACCGGCGCGGCCGGCTGTGCGTCATCGCCGCGGGCTACCCGCGCGAAATGGACCGCTTCCTCCAGGCCAACCCGGGACTCGCCTCCCGCTTCACCGAGCACGTTGAGTTCCCCGACTACTCCGGCACCGAGCTCATCACGATCCTTACCGGCATGGCCGGCCAGGAGGGGTTCACGCTGGACCCCGGCGCCCTGGCCGGGGCGCAGCGGTGGTTCGAGATCCGCCGGGCCCGCGACGGCGCGGACTTCGGCAACGCCCGGACCGCGCGCGGGCTGCTCGGCGACATGCGGCGCCGGCTGGCCGAGCGGACCGTGGACCTGGAGGACAACCACCCGGAACTGGACATTTTCACCGCAGAGGACGTGCCTGATGTCCGGTGAGGCGCGGTGCCCGGTTTGCGGCCGCCCGGCCGGCGCCGCCGCCCCGGAGGCGACCTGTGTCGTGTGCGGCTGGCCATTGCACACGCCGCTGCGGGCGGGAGCGGTCACCGCGGACATGCGGCGGGACTTCGCTACCCGGCTGCAGGCCGCCCGCCGCGACCAGGCGAAACGCGACGCCCAGGGCCTTGACTCCGCGCTGCGTAGCGTCATCGGCGACCTGTACCCGGGTAACACGTCCGCGGTCATCGACATCAGCAGCGACCAGATCACCGTGACGACGGCGTACCTTGACGGCGCCGGTTCGCCGCAGACGCGCGACGGCGGCCACGTTGCCTGGACCAGCGTGCTGCGCATGCTGCCCGCCGCCGCGCAGGCGCGGCACGCCCAGCTGGCAGACGGCATCGAGGAACCCGGCGAGGACAGCCTCGCGGGCCTGCTACGCGACCGCATGCCGCCGGTCCGCGACGACCGGGTGCTGGTGATATGCAGGCCAGCTGGCTGGCGGGTGCTGGATGCGGCGGCGGTGGCGCTCAGCGCGCGGCCGCACGCCCGCCTGGTGCGGCTTTCCGGCGCGAGCAGCGTCTCCGTCCGGGAACAGCTTGCTGACCTGGCGGCCAAGGCCCCGCTGCGCCACCCCTACCGGCTGATGACCGCGGTGATCGACGCCCACACCGGCGCGGTGGCCCTGCGGCCGCGCCAGCTCTTCGCGGCCGGCGACGAGCCGGGCACCGAGGCCAGCCTGACTCTGCGGCGGATGCCCGGGGACGTAGCGGACACGACGCTAGCGATCTTCGCCGACACCGGCAGCTCCCGGGGCGCCGACGGTGCGGCCGCCGATCCGCTCGCGCTCTACTCGGTGCCACTGCCTCCTGGACCCGCGGCCCGGGTGCGGGCGGTCCTCGACGGCCCGGGCCGGGTGCGGATCGTCGAGCCAGCCGACGCGATCCCGCACCGAGGCACCTGGGCGCAGGTGCGCGGCCAGATGCCCAGCCGGGTGACCGTGGCAGCGGCCCCGGTCGACTTGGTCTGCGCGATCGACCTGGCGGGGACCGGGGACGCCGTGCGCCAGCGCATCGCGCTGATCCGCGATCTTGTGGGGCTCCTCGGCGCCGAGTACCCCGACGATCGGCGGCTCCGCGTCGGTGTGGTGACCTGCACCGAGCATGTCTTCGGACGAAGGCCAGGGCAGGGGGAACTGACCCCCGTGACCAGAGCCTCCGGGCTTGGGCCGCCGGGCGAGGCGCTCGCGTGGCTCCGCGGGACGACCGGTGTCGATATCAGCTACCGGCCTTGCGCGCCGGTCGAGGACCTGCTGCACGACTCGTTCGCGCTGCTGGCCAGGAGCAGGCGGGCGGGCCGGGTCCCACTGCTGCTCACCGTGGCGGGCCGCCGCCCGCACCCGCACGAGCAGCTGCAGGACCACCGTCTGCCATGCCCGCGGAAGCTCATGTGGCAGCACCTCATGAACCAGCTCACCCGCCAGGCGGGGGCCCGCTGCGCGGTCGTGACCGACACGCTGCCCGGCGGCGCCGAGCGGGCCGAGTGGCGCCAGCTCGGGCCGGCCCAGCAGCGCGTGCTCACCACCGCCACCGCACGGCAGGTGGCCGAGGACCTCGGCCTGCTGGCCGGCCAGGTGCAACGCATCCCGCTCCCGCTGACCGACGATCCTGAAGGAGCCACCCGATGACCACGCCCACGGAGGTCCCCGCCACCACCGCGCGGGGACTGCGCCGCGTCGGCCTGTGGGGGGCGACCGCGAGCGGCAAGTCCACGTTTCTGTCCGCGTTGTTTATCGCGGCCACGCGCTCGCCCGAGGATCTGCGCGTCCGGGGGAACAACGATGAGTCCACCGACTTCCTCATCAGGAACACCCACTCGCTGAACACCCAGCACCAGTTCCCGCCGCCGACAGAGGCTCAGGAGCAGCTGAGCTGGACGCTGCAGATGTCGGTGCCCAACCAGGCGCGCGGCCGGTTCCGCAGGCAGGGCCCGCCTATGGTGCCGTTCGACTTCCGCATCGATCTGCAGGACGCGCCCGGCGGCGCCTATGCGGCGATCCCCGAGGCTGCGCCCTCTCGGCTGGACCTGCCGGACGGCGCAAACGAGATCCCGGGCGTGGCCAGCTACCTGGCCAGCTGCCAGGGGTTGCTGCTGCTCATCGACCCGATCAGGGAGCGTGACCGGGGAGACGCCCACGAGTTCTTTCACGGCACCCTGCTGCGGATCGCGCAGCGGGTGGAGGTGCCGCCGGGACAGCGCCTGCCGCACTACATCGCGGTGTGCGTGACCAAGTTCGACGACCCCTCCGTGTTCCGGTTCGCGAGGGACAACGAATTCCTGTCGTACAGCGAATACGACCCGCTGATGTTTCCCCGGGTGCACAACGACGAGGCGGAGCGGTTCATGCGCGAGCTGCTCGCCGGCTCGCCGATCAGCGACGTCGACCTCGTCCATGGCGCGCTCCGCCAGTACTTCTACCCGGAGCGCATCCGGTACTTCGTCACGTCCGCGATCGGCTTTCACGTGGGCTCCTCCGGCGAGTTCCGGGAGGACGACTACTGGAACGTGGTTCCGGTCGACGACGGCAGGTTCCAGATCCGCGGGCAGCTGCATCCGATCAACGTGGCCGAGCCGCTGCTGTGGCTGGGCGAGCGTGTCGCGGCGGAGGTCTAGGCCATGGGGGACCTGGTATCCGTCCAGGCAGGCTGGGCTATCTGGAGCAAGCATCCGGGCGCGCACGCCGACTACGCGGTGCTCGACTCGAGCACCGGGCCGCTCAGCACAGCGGAGTTCAGCAGCGTCCTGGCGCACTTCGCGCCGGGCAACCCGCCGGCCGAGCGGGACACGCCGGCCTCGCTGCCCTGGGTCATGCTCAGCCGGGTCGGCGTCGACGAGAAGACCTACCTGGGAGTGTCGCGCCAGGTGCCGACCGAGTACGTTGACGCGACCGGCAGGCCGATCAGCCGGACCTGTTACATGTGCATCCCGTACGAGAACCTCACCCACGATCCCGTCTCCTACCGCGGCCTGTCCGAGGCGCTGGCCGCGGTTCGCCTGCCGCCCGAGGGCGGCGGGCTCGTCCCGCTGATGATCCCGCGCCTGGATCCCGGGGAGCTGGCCCGCTCCGTCGTGGACTTCGGCCCGAACGTGGTAGCGACCACGGCGGCGCTGCTGCTGTCAGGGCCGGTCACGATCACCGGGCCGGACTTCCCCGACACGCAGACCCGGCTGCGCTTCCTGGACGCGGTGGCGGCCCTGCTGCCGTACGGATACCGCGCCAGCTATACCGCCGCCACCTGGTCCGGCACCGGGGCGGGACCGCGGTTCAGGATGGTGTTCGCCAACCGGGCGCGCGACGAAGCGTCCCAGGTGACGTGGGGTACAGCGGCCCGTGTCCCGGCCGGGGGCCCTGGGCCCACGTACCTTGCGTACCTGCGGCGGGTAGCCGGGAAACAGCCCGTTGACACCACGGAGCTGGCCAGGCTGATCGACTACCTGTCCCGCGAGACGGGGCAGCGCAAGTTCGAGCAGCCGGAGCAGGCGGTGGCCAGCCTCGGGGAGTTCTTCCGCGCTGCCGTCGTCGCCGAGGCCATCGACGCCGGAACGGTCCAGGTGGCCGATATCCGGCGGCTCTTCGCCCACGGCCAGTATCGGCAGCTCGCCCCAGCACAGCAGCGCCGGCTGCTCGGCCACATCATCGCCGCCGGGGACGTGCAGGACTGGCCGCTGATCAGCGAGCGGTTTGCGCCGATCGCCGATGGCCAGCCCCAGGTTCTGCTGCCCGCCATCGCGAAGACATGCCACCGCGTGCTGTGGTCTGAGGCGCCCAAGGACCTTGTCGCCAATTACCTGCGGCTCATGGATCCGTACGGCCTGGCGGATGATCTGCTGGCCCGGCTCATGGCCCCGCCCCGGTCAACCGCGGGCCTGGAGAGCGGGCTCGAAGCGGCCGCCGCGCTGCTCGCCGATTTCGTTATCGGTGACTCCGCTGGCCCGGCGTCGTACCAGGAGACGCGGCAAGCGCTGGCCGGCAACGCGGCTGCGGGCGCGGCGCTGCTGGCTCGCCTGTGTGCCTCGCAGCACGGGATCGCGAGCTTGGGTATCGCCGTCGAGTGGCTGGAACCGGTCCTCGACCGGGTACTGCCGAAGTTCAACGCGGTGCTGGGCGACGCCGTCGACAGCGGTACCGGCGTGGCCCTGGAGCCGGTGGGCGCGGGCGCCGTCGATGAGCTGAGCCGAGACGGCGGCCAACTATGCGTGCGGTACCTGCTGCGGGCCGCCTCCTACCGCGGGCGCCTGCACCTTGTGCTCCCCGGGCTCGCGCCCTGGGTGGCATGGCAGGTCATTAAAGGGGCCGCGGTGGACCGCCGCTACTGGAACGACGTGGCCATGGAGCTGACCCCCGCTACCAGCGGCGAAGCCGCGTGGCTCGATCTCACGCTTCTCGCCACGCACAACGACCCGCGGTCGCTGCTTGCGGGCAGATTCGCCTCGCCGCAGTTCAACGCCGGCCTGATGGCCGCATGGCAGGACCTGACTGCCCTCCTGCAGAGCTCTGACAAGGGCCAGGCGACCGACGAACTCCTGACCAGCGCCCTGATTGATTTCCTCGGCCATCACCCGTGGCGAGCCGACCAAGCGCAGGCTGACATCGTGGCGGACCTCGCCGGACGGCTCACCGCTGCCGGGGCGCGACCGCAGCTGACGGCGGTCGTACTCGACCCGACGGAGGCGCTGCGGCAACTGCCGCGCCAGGCTTCGTCCGCGCAGATCGCCCAGGGCTGCGCACGGGCCTACGCTGAGGGGCTGCTGCCTGAGCAGGCGGGTAGGGCACTCGCCGAATCCCAGATCATCGCCTCCGGCGCTCGGGCGGCGGTCGTCCTCGAGCAGCTGCACCGGGCGCTTTCCGCCGACGGGAGCGAAGCCGCACACAGGTGGCAGATGGCATTCGCGGCGATGTTCGCGGAGGGCCTGTTCGGCCCGCAGACGGCGGCAGATTTCGCTGCGGCCATCGTCAGGAACTCGAGCACCGAAATCGCCTACCAGCTCCGTCTGCTGTATATCGCGGCCAGGTGCAGCATCGAGGGCGCTCCCCCCGTAATGAGCGAGGCTGACCTCGAGTACCTCGATGAGAATCGAGGCTTCCTCCAGGCGATCCTCCGCGACGCCCGCAAACGCCAGGGCAAACGTCTTATCGGGCTGAGCCGACCGGGTTGGAAAGACGCCAAGGGCGGCGAAGGCGGTGCCGGATGAGCCTGGCCGTCGACATCGGCGCGCTGACCGTCAAGGCCGCGGCGGGCGAGGGGGTGCCCCGCCTGGCCGCGCCTCCCGGCGGACCACGAGCCGCGATCCGGATCGCGCTGGCGGCGGCCACCAGCATCCGCGACGGGATCTGCGTGGCCGTGCCCGAGGCGTGGCTGACCGGAGACGTGGCGGGCGCCAGCCTGCAGGAAGATGTGCGGCACGAGTGCGAAGACGTCGCCGGGACCGGCCCGGTCACGTGGACCGGGCAGCTCGCCGCGGTCGCTGCGCTGACCGGGAAGGAGCGCGGCCCGGGCCGCTACCTGGTCTGTGACGTGGGGGGCACTGGGGTGCGGGCCGGGATGTTCGGCGTATCGGACGGCAACGTGGAGGTCGTGGCCACGCACGCCGCTGACGGCGGCGGGTGGCGGGATTTCGACGCGGCGATCCGTTCGGGGGTTCCTGCCAGGCTGCCCAGCACATGGTATGAGCAGGCCGCCGGGCAGGAAGGCCGGGCGAGCATGGTGCTGGAGGACGCGGCCGCGTCTCCCGAGGAGGATGGGGACACGCGTGTCTACCGGATCAGCGGATCCGGCGATGACGTCGGCCTGACCGCCAGGCACGTGATCGACTGCTTCGCGCCGACGCTGCAGCGGCTGCGGAGCGCGATAGCCGCGGTCACTGGCGCCGGGCTGCCCCAGGCGGTCGTGCTGACCGGCGGCCTGAGCTGGCTTCCGCTCGCGGTGCGCGCGACCGCCGACGCAGCCGGGGTCACGCCCCTGATGGCCGGTCTCGATGCGGCTGCCCGCGGCGCCCTGCTGTTCGCCCGCGGCGAGGCTCGCCTGGTGCCGCCCGCTGAGTGCCAGGCGGTGGCCCTGCCGACGCACCGCATACATAACGGTCTCCTCGAGGAGGTCAGCGTGATACTGCCGTGGACCGCGCCGTTCGCCACCGTGCCTGGCGACGGGCTGTCGATCGACCGGGAGGAACTGGAGTTGACGGTCGCCGGGCAGTCCCGCACCGTGCGGCTGACCGGCCTGGTCCCCGGACCGCACCGGGTCGGCGTCCGTCCCACCTGGCCGGGGCCCGGCGTCCTCGTCGTGCGGCCCCTGACCGGGCACCGTGCGCACGTCGTTTCGCTTGCCAGCCGGACCGCGCGATGAACGGGTACAGTGGCGCCGCGATGGGCAGCGCCTCGAACGGCGGCGGACCCGACACGGCGCTCGCGGAACTCGGGCGCGCTATCACCCGCGCCGCTGCAGCCCTCGCGGCGGTACCGGACGATGATGAGGCCACCGCGTACCAGTGCGCGAAGGCGCTCGACGTGGCGTTCGGCGATCTGACCGGGCTGCTGCGGGCCGCGCCCAGAATCGTTGGGCTCGGCGCCCCCAGCCGCGCAGTCGGCGAGCGCCTTGAACAACGACGGGCAGAGCTGGCCACCCGGCGTGGCGAGGTTACGGCGTACCGGGAGAAGCTGGACGATCTATCGGAAAGCGAGCGGGGCCTCGCGGACGTGACGGCGGAAGCCCACAGACTCCGCGAACGGGTCAGCGAGCTCGAGCGGGCGAAGCGGCTGGCGTCGGAGATCCCTGGCCTGCGCACTCAGATGAAGGCCCTGGAAGAGGCGGTCGCGGCGGCCGGCGCAGCCGACGCCCCCGAGATCGGCGCGCGGATCGCGGAGGCGGCCGATCAGCTCGCCGCGCTGACCGGGCGGCAGCGGGAAGCGATGGGCCGGGAGGCGGACGAACTGGTCGCCGGGGCGGAGGGCGCCGCCCGGGAACTCGGTGAGCAGCGAGCCCGCCGCGACGCCGCCGCCGCGGACTTGGCGAAGCGCGAGAGCGAGGCGGCGCAACTGGCGGCCGACCACAGCGAGACATTGCCGGTCCTGACCGCCTGGAGCCAGGCCGATGCCGGCCTGGCTAACGGACTGCGCGCAGCCGGCTTCGGGGCAGGCGGCAGCGCCGTGGAGACCGTGGTAACCGAGCTGAATGGCATCCGTCAGCGGCTCACCGATCTGGACAGCAGCCTGCGCTCGCTGCTCGCAGACCACGTCAAGGCCTACGAAGACGCGCGGCGGGTCAGGGTTCTGTGATCAGCCTGGGCGCAGCCGGACTATACCACCTGCGAATGGGGCCTCGCCAAAGGAAAGGGCAGCAGTGGGGGAATTTCTTATCTGGTTGTCGGGGACGAGCAGGCAGATTCTTGTCCAATGTCCTACCGAGCGGCCTAAGTTTGTCGGCCTCGGCACGGCGATACTTGTCACCGCCGGAATGGCCGCCGTATCGCTATCGTTCGCTTTAGTCACCGCCCTGAGGGCGCCAGTGTGGCTGGCCGTGATCTTCGCGCTGCTCTGGGGTCTGGCAATCATGAGCCTGGACCGCCTTTTCGTCGTGTCCATGCACCGGCAGCAGAACCGCCTCTATTACTTAATCTTGGCCGCTCCGCGCTTCCTGATGGCAGTACTGCTGGGCTTCGTGATCTCGACGCCGTTCGTGCTGCAGATCTTCCGGCCGGAGATCAACCACCAGATCAACCTCATGCACGCCGCGGAGCGGAGCGCGTACTTCAAGGACCTGCCGCACAACCCGGTGTACCTCACGGTGCAGCGGGACAAGGCCGCGGTCACCAAGCTGACGGACGAGGCCGCCACAGGCGGCACGGCGATCAACCCGTCCACTGACCCGACGATCTCGGGCTGGCAGAAGCAGCTCGCTACGGCGCAGAACAACGAGGCAACCTGGTTCGCGAACCTGCAGTGCCAGCTCTACGGCACGGCACTGCCGGGCGGCCGCAAGTGCATCCAGGGCAACGGCCCGCTCGCCAAGGACGACCAGCAGCAGTATGAGTACTGGAAAGGCCAGGTGAGCACGCTCCAGCTAGAGATCCAGAACCGGACCACCACGGTCGAAAACAAGAGCGCGACACAGCAGAAAGCCAATCAAGGACAGGCCCAATCCCAGCTCACGGCGGCCAAGCAGGCGCTGGACAGCGCGCAGCGGCAACTGACCCTGCAGACAAACGATGTCACCACCGGCATCAAGCAGGACAGTGGGCTCCTCACGCAGCTCAAGGCGCTGGGCAACGCCACCGCGGGAGACACGAGCCTGGCCATGGCGCGTTTCCTGCTGTTCCTGGTCTTCCTCTTCATCGACATCATGCCGGTATTCATCAAGCTGCTGCTCAACCTGGCTCCAGAAAGCACGTACGACTCGATCCTCGCGGATGAGGAACGCCGGCAGAAGGTGGCCGCGGAGCACACCCGGGCCGTCCGGCTGGCCGCCGAGCGCAAGGCCGCGCACGCCGAGATCTCCGGGGCGCGAGACCGGCTGGCAGCACTGTCCGCCGAACTGCCGGGGATGCGCGATGACGTCATGGCGGCGCGGCTGCGGGTCGAGCGGGAGTGGCTGCAGCGCTGGGAAGCGGACCAGATGCGCCGGGTCGGGAATGGGCAGGGAATCACGCCCGCGGACACCGGGGTCGGCCCCATGCCGTCACCCGACAGCTGGCAGCGGTACCAGACGGGCGGCTTCCGGCCCTGGCCGCCGACGAACAGCGGCACCGACCGGGACGGGCGCCCTCAGCAGGACCTGCAGCGCCGGCCAGCGGCCGGGCGGGAGCGCTGGGGATGGCTCGGCTCGCTGCGCCTGCCGGGCCTGAGCGTCGTAGGGCTGGGCCTGGGCCGACGCGGCCGGCCGGAGCCGCGCGGTCAGGCGGGGCCGGAGTGGCGCCCGTGGCCGGGGAGCCGCCCACGCGGGGGACCCGAGCGGAGTGCGGGCGCGCGGTTGCGGCGGCGGCCGCAGCCAGGACCTGATGCGCAGTCCGGGTCGCGGTTCGAAATCACCGCCGGGCCGGATCCCAGGCCGCGGTACGGCACCACGCAGGTCGATGCCATGCGGTCTGGCAACACGGCCGACCAGGACACCAGTCAACCGGACTGGTCGACCGGCAACGGCAGCAACGGTGCCGGCAGCTGGGGCGGCGCATAGTCACGTCCGGGGGGACTCGGCAGCGCTGACGCCCGGCGAAGACCGGCCAGCAGGACGAGCCGGCCGATGAACACGAGGGGGTAACCCAGCTGAGCGCTTCCGGCAGCGTGGTCCGGCAGGAGGATGTCGTCCGGCGGCTACGCGAGTTGCACGCCGCCGTCGACGACGAGGACCGGCCGCGGGCCGCGCTGCTGCTCGGCCTGGCCATCACGGACCTCGCCGCATTACTCGCGGAAGATGATCCCCGGCGTGGCGAGCTTGCCGCCGAAGGCCTGCCGCTCCTGGCCGGGTCGGCTGGTGCCTCGCCCGCTGCCACGGCGGCCAGCGATCAGCTGCGCGGGTGCCTTCCGGCGACCCCAGCCGACGAACAGGCTCCGCGGCCGGGAACCTTCCCGCTGGGGGGCGGGGACCTGAACTGGGACCTGAACTGGGAAGCGCTGCGCGGGCCGGCGGAAGCGGCGAGGAACCTGACGGCCACGTTGCCGTTCTTGGCGTCGATGCTCCCGCCGCAGGCGCCACTGCGGCAGGCGCTCACGAGCATCACGGACGTGATGGACGCCTTCGACCAGGGGCAATGGTCGCCGGAGCGCGATGCTGCGCTCAAGATGGCGATCGAGCAGGTGGAAGCGGGCGGCCTGGGCACCGGGCTGGGGCTGCTGCTGCGCACGGTCGCGATGATGATCAGGGTGCGGCGCTGCCAGCAGGCCCACGACGAGGGAGGCCAGCCGCACTGGCCGTCGCTGGCCGAACTCGACACGCTCGTCGCCGAGCTGGAGTCGGCGGACGACCTGGCCCGCGGTTTCGGGGCGCCGTTCCAGGCCATCGACGGCCTGCACCACCTGTTCATCGCAGGCGTGATCATGATGCGGCTTCTGGTCGACGTCCGGGGACGCGACGCGCGCCGGGACGCTGCCTGGCGTGACGGCCTGCTCCGGCTGCTCGACCAGGCGGACGACCATCTCAGGCAGAGGGCGCCGGCGTACGCCGGCCAGGTTCAGTCGATGCAGTCATCAGGGCCGGCGCCCTGCTGATCGTGAAGATGGACTGGGTCGTCAATATCTTCCAGCTAACCGCAGCGCAGCAAGCACGGCTGAACCATAGCCCGCAGCTCGCCAGTACCCCGCGCGAGATCGTGGCCGTTCTCAACCTCGTTCCGGGAGACCGCCCTTTTGAGGGCGCGGGACAGGCGCAGGAGATCGATCCGCCACCAGCCTGAGGCGCAGCCAGCAGGAGCGAACCGGGGAGCGGGCCGCACCGACAGACTGGGTGTGGCACACCGCCCATGTGTCCGCCACGGCCACCAAGGTTGGCGGCACCTGGATAGTCGGCGCGGCCCCGTTCTGCCACCTGGGCGCGCAGCGACCGCAGGTGGTTTGCGGGGTCAGCAGGCGCCTGCGGGCACATAGCTGGGCGGCAGGCTTGCTCTGGCAGGAGGCCACCCCAGGGAGAAGGTGATCATGACCCCGCCCGGCAGCATGGTCCAGTTGCTCGACGGGACGCAGGCCGCCGCGCACGAGGATGAGCTGGCGGCTGCTCACGCTGAGGTTCACTCCACCCGCCCTACCGGCGAGCCGGGGACCCGGGCGTCGGGCGGGCGCTGCACGACCGCATACTGGCGGACCGGCCAGAAGAGCGGGCGACGCTGACTGTCCTCCCCGCGGCCACCCCGGCGGCGGCCTGTGTTCCTGGCGGCAACCGGCCTGGTGGAGGATTAACGATGTGCCAGGAAGCCTGAGGGAAACCATCGACACCACGACCGTGGCCGCGCTCCGTGCCCGCGGCAGCTTCAAGTGGACGGCTCCCGGCCCGGACGGGTTCGGCGCGGCCGTGGCGGAGATGGACTTCGGCGCCGCGCCGCCCATCCTCGACGCCCTGGCCAGGCTCTCCGCCGACGCGAACTTTGGCTACCTGCCGGACCACCTGGCCGATGAGCTGGCCGCCGCCTGCGCAGAATTCATGCTGCGCCGCTACGGCTGGGACCCCGGTCCCGCGCACATCCACCCCGTTCCCGACGTGATCAAGGTGCTGGAAATCGCCATCACGCACTTCTCCCGCCCGGGCTCGCCGGTCATCTTGCCGACCCCCGCGTACATGCCGTTCCTGGCCGTGCCGGGGTTCCTCGGCCGCGAGATCATCAGTGTCCGGATGCATGACGAGGCCGGCCTGTTCACGTTCGATCTCGACTCGATCGAGGATGCGTTCCGCGCCGGCGGGCACCTGCTCATCTTCTGCAACCCGTACAACCCGCTCGGGCGCGTCTTCACCTCCGGCGAGATGACGCAGCTGACTGAGGTCGTCGAACGGCACGGCGGCCGCGTTTTCGCCGATGAGATCCACGGCCCGCTGGTCTACCCGGGCGCACGGCACATCCCGTACGCATCGACGTCGCAGGCCGCCGCCGCGCACACGCTGACCGCCACATCGGCCTCGAAGGCGTGGAACCTGCCCGGCCTGAAATGCGCAGAAGTAATCCTGACCAATGAGCCCGACCGGCAGCGCTGGGACGCGATGGGAGTCTTCGCCTCGCATGGTGCCAGCAACCCGGGAGTCGTCGCGAACATCGCGGCGTTCCGGCATGGGGAGCCATGGCTGGATGAGGTCATCGCCTACCTGGATGACAGCCGCCGCCTGCTGGCCACCCTGCTCAGCCGGCACCTGCCGCAGGTCCGCTACCGCCCGCCGGACGGCACCTACCTCGCCTGGCTCGACTGCACCGCGATGGACCTGCCCGACTCGCCCGGCGCGCTCGTCACGGACTGTGCCCACGTCACGGTCGTGGATGGGCCTGCCTTCGGCGCCGGGGGCACCGGGGCGTTCCGGTTCAACTTCGCCACGCCGCAAGCCATCCTGGCCGACATGGTGCAGCGCATCGCCGCCGCCCTGGCCCCCGGTTAAGTTAAGACCTCAGGGCCTGCTCGCGGGAGCACCACCAGGTAGACCGGCCGCCGACCGTGCCGTGCACCATCGGGGCCCCGTCCCGGGGGCAGGTGCCGCCCGGGTGGCGGGCCGCGATGATCTCCCCGGTGTGCGCGCCGCCGTTCGCGATGGCGGAGGCCACCGACGCTTGCAGCGCCCGGTAGAGCCGGTCCGCCTCGGCGGCGGACAGGCTGCCGGCCGGCTGCAGCGGCGATACCCGGGCCTGCCACAGGATCTCGTCGGCCAGCAGGTTGCCGATCCCGGCAATCTTGGACTGGTCCAGCAGCCGCGCCTTGACGGCGACCGTCCCCTTGCTGATCAGCGCGCGGAACTCGGCCGGGGTGACCTGGGCGGCATCTGGCCCGAGCTTGCCGATGTCGGGGTGCAGCCGTACCCGGCCCAGCCGCCGCGGGTCGAGCAGCACTAGGCTGCCCCCGTCCGCGAACCGGAGGGTGAAGCGGCTCCACGCGGGCTTGACGGCCCGTGCGCCGTACGGGCGCGGATCGCCGCCCTCGGCCACGCTGCCGTCCGGGCCGGTGACCACGATGCGGCCGCTCATGCCGAGGTGAATGCCGAGTTCCGGGCCGCCGCCCGCCACACGGCCGGCGGCGCCCGCCTCACCCAGCGCGGAGGTCTCCAGCCAGATCGTCTTGCCCTGCCGGTGCGCGGCGGTGAGGCTGCGGCCGGCCAGGGCGCTGCGCAGCTCGCCCGGTGCGTGCGGGCGCCCGACGTAGCTGTCGGAATCGTCCACATCCACGATGCGCCGCTGCAGGGCCTGGTCAGCGATCAGGCGGCGGGCCGTCTCAACCTCGGGAAGCTCGGGCACCTCCCCGTTCTACCGTCCCGCCCGGCCGGCCGGTCCTGCGGGGCGGCCGGGCGCGCCGCCGGCGGGCGGGCCGGCATGATCCGGCCGCCAACGGCG
This sequence comes from uncultured Actinomycetes bacterium, assembly GCA_963829725.1. Classification (GTDB taxonomy): domain Bacteria; phylum Actinomycetota; class Actinomycetes; order Streptosporangiales; family Streptosporangiaceae; genus RYN-230. The sequence continues at coordinate 201,068 of CAWHJW010000021.1, forward strand.
GCGGGACGAGCCGCCCGCGCTTCCTCCCATGGCGTAGGGGATGAAGCTGCCGTGGTTCGGGTCGGGATCGAGGGGCTTGCCGATCGCCGGGAAGGCCCGCTGCGGGCAGGTGTTCCGGTCGCACACCTTGCAGCCGGGACCGATCGGGATGAGCGCGGACGGGCTGGCCAGGTCGAGCCCGTGCGAATAGACGAGCCGCTGCGCGTGCCGGAGGTCGCAGCCCAGGCCGATGGCGAAGGTCTTGCCCAGCGTCCCGTAGCCCCCGTAACGGCGGGAGACGGTCCGGGCCACCCACAGGTAACTGCGGCCGTCAGGCATCTCGGCCAGCTGGGTCTGGATCTCACCCGGGTGCGCGAACGCCTCGTAGACATTCCAAAGCGGGCATGAGCCGCCAACCCGGGAGAAGTGGAAGCTGGTCGCCGACTGGCGCTTGGAAATATTGCCCGCCCGGTCCACCCGCACGAAGATGAACGGCACACCGCGGGCTCCGGGCCGCTGCAAGGTGCTCAGCCGGTGCGCGACTGTCTCGTAGCCGACATCGAACCGGCGCTGCAGCAGGTCGATGTCGTAGCGGAGGGCCTCGGCGGCTTCCAGGAATGACCGGTAGGGCAGGACGAGGGCCCCCGCGAAGTAGCTGGCCAGCCCGATCCGGCAGAGCATGCGGGCATCGTCCCCGGACATGGTCGCGTCGGTGACGATCTGATCGATCTCGGCCGAGACTTCCATGGCGGCCAGGTGAGTGGCCAGCTGGAAGGCCCGCTGACCGGACGCGAGCAGCGGAGACAGCATCAGCACCCGGGCGCCGGGGTCGTAGCGCCGTTTGACCCCGGCGACGCCGGCCGGGAGGTCAGCCACCCGGATGCCATGCCGCCGGGCCAGCCGCTCGGTGATCCCGGTGGCGGTGCTGGCGATGGCCAGGCCTGCCTCGCTGAAGATCCGCTCAGCCGCGAGGTCGAGGGCCGGAAAATAGTTCCGCCGGGCGTAGAACAGCTCCTGGACCTCCTCCTGGGCCATGGGCGGCGGAACGGACACCGCGCCCGCCTCGCCAGCGTCGATGCGGCTCATGATGGTCTCGTTGACGTCGCTGACGTGCCGGTACCGGCGGTGCAGCTCGATGACGTACCGGCCCACGGCCGGCATGGTCGCGGCCAGCTCGCGGATTTCCGCCATCGAGATCTGCTCGCCGGCCGAGGGGTCGGTCAGCACATCCCGGAGCTGTGCCACCAGGCGGTCAGCGTCCTCGGCCGAGAACTGCTGCAGGTCGGCATCGAACACGCTGGCCAGCTTCAGCAGGACGGAGGCCGTCATCGGCCGCTGGCTGGATTCCAGCTGGTTGACGTAGCTGGGCGAAATGCCCAGCGCGCTGGCCAGGGCAGCCTGGGTGAGACCCCGTTCCTCTCGGAAACGGCGCAACCGCACACCTACCCGTGCTTTAGTGACCACTATCACATCCTGTTCCGGCGGGGTTAGTGCTCTCCCCGATCATCGCGGCTTTGCGCTCATAGTCCAGCCCCGCCCGGCTACTCGTGCAGGTCCCGCGGGCCTAGGCTCGTTAATCGGTCTAGACCACCGCCCATCGCCTTCACAAGTGTTACAGAATAGCGAGCTGAGCGCCACAAACCTCCACACACGCAGGCCTACCACACCGCCGGACTTTCAGTTCATGTTGTTAAGCTAGGTACTCCGGTTAAGTTTTTGGACCCGACGCTAGACGAGTTGCGGGTACCGGCCGGCGATTGGAAGGACTTCCCGTGAGTGACGCTATTCCAGGACTGCAGCAGCCGCCGACCACACACCGCGGCCTGATTGCCTGGGTAACAGAAATCGCGGCCCTCACCCGGCCCGCACGTGTTCAGTGGTGCGATGGCTCCCAGGAGGAATGGGATCAGCTGACCAGCCTCCTGGTCGAGCAGGGCTCGCTCATGCCGCTCAACCCGGAACTGCGACCGGGCAGCTTCCTGGCGCGCTCGGACCCCTCCGACGTCGCCCGGGTCGAAGACCGCACCTTCATCTGCTCGGAGCAGGAAGACGACGCGGGCCCGACGAACAACTGGATCGCCCCGGCGCAGATGCGCGCCACCCTCACGGACCTGTTCGCCGGCGCCATGGCCGGCCGGACCATGTACGTCGTCCCGTTCTGCATGGGCCCGCTCGGCTCGCCGATATCCCAGCTCGGGGTGGAGATCACCGACTCGCCGTACGTGGCGGCCTCGATGCGGGTGATGACCCGGATGGGCGCCCGGGTCCTGGACGCGCTGGGCACCGACGGGTTCTTCGTGCGGGCCGTGCACTCAGTGGGCGCGCCGCTGCAGCCCGGCCAGGCCGACGTGCCCTGGCCGTGCAACCAGACCAAGTACATCACGCACTTCCCCGAGACCCGGGAGATCTGGTCCTACGGGTCCGGCTACGGCGGGAACGCGCTGCTGGGCAAGAAGTGCTACGCACTGCGGATCGCCTCGGCCATGGCCCGGGACGAGGGGTGGCTGGCCGAGCACATGCTCATCCTCAAGGTCACCCCGCCGGAGGGCGAGGCGAAATACATCACGGCGGCCTTCCCGTCCGCGTGCGGCAAGACCAACCTGGCCATGCTGCAGCCCACGATCCCGGGCTGGGAGATCGAGACCATCGGCGACGACATCGCCTGGATGCGGTTCGGCGCGGACGGCAGGCTGTACGCCATCAACCCGGAGGCCGGCTTCTTCGGGGTCGCCCCGGGCACTAGCGCCGTCACCAACCCTCACGCGCTCACCATGATGGGCAGCAACACCATCTTCACGAACGTCGCGCTCACCGACGACGGAGACGTGTGGTGGGAAGGCCTGACCGATGAGCCCCCGGCCCACCTGACTGACTGGCGTGGCCAGGACTGGACGCCGGAGGCGGGCCGCCCGGCCGCCCACCCCAATTCCCGGTTCACCGTGGACGCGGCCCAGTGCCCGTCGATCGCCCCGGAATGGGACGACCCGGCCGGGGTGCCGATCTCGGCGATCCTGTTCGGTGGCCGCCGGGCGACCGCGGTGCCGCTGGTCACCGAGGCCTTCTCCTGGCAGCACGGTGTCTTCCTGGGCGCGACTATCGCGTCCGAGAAGACCGCGGCCGCCGAGGGCACGGTCGGGGAACTGCGGCATGACCCGTTCGCGATGCTGCCGTTCTGCGGTTACAACATGGGTGACTACTTCGGCCACTGGCTCGGGATCGAGGGCATGACGGACCCGGAGAAGCTGCCGCGCCTCTTCGCGGTTAACTGGTTCCGCAAGAATGCCGACGGCAAGTTCGCCTGGCCTGGCTTCGGCGAGAACAGCCGCGTGCTGAAGTGGATCACGGAGCGCCTGTCCGGTCAGGCCGAGGCACAGGCCACACCGATCGGCAACCTGCCCGCCGAGGGTGCCCTGGACACCGAAGGCCTGGCCCTCAGCGACGCCGACCTGGGGTTGCTGCTGTCCGTGGACACCGGCACCTGGCAGGACGAGGCCGACCACATCCGGGAGTACTTCACCACGTTCGGCCGCCACCTGCCCGAGCGGCTGTGGGACGAGCACGAGGCCCTGCTGGAGCGCCTGAAGACCGCCTGACGCACCCGTCTCACGTGCCCGCCGGGGCCAGGGCCCGGGCGGGCACGCGGCCGTTCCCGGCCGCACACCTCACGCGCCGCCCCTCCCGGGCTGGCCCCGGGACCGACCTGGGGACCAAGGGCTCTGGGGCCGCGCACCGGCCTGGGTGATGGTGGGCCCAGGAGGTTCCCGCCGGGTGCCCGGGCCTGGCATCCCTGCGGGAACCGCCCCGGCTGGCCGGGGCGCCGGTACGGGAGGGGCGGCCATGGCGCGGCGAGTGCATGGGTGGCGGAAGCTGGCCGGCTCGACCTGGGGGCGCCCGGCGGACCCGCAGTTCTACGGTGACGTGGAACTGGACGCGGGCTCGCTGGAGAATTACCTGGAGGAGGCCCGGCGGGTGACCGGGACACACCTCACGGTGACCCATCTCGTCGGCCGGGCGGTCGCGCACGGGCTGGCCGAGGTACCGGAACTCCGGATCAGGCTGGCCCGCGGGCGTGAGCACGCCCGGGAGAGCGTGGACATCTTCTTCATCGTCACGACCGCGAGCGGCCAGGAACTTACCGGCGTCAAGATCCAGGCCGCCGACCGCAAGTCCGCCGTGGAGATCGCCCGCGAGGTCAGCCAGCGTTGCGCCGCCATCGAGGCCGGTCACGACCCTGAACTAGGCCGCGGGAAGGCACTGCTCACCACGCTCCCGCCGGGCCTGCTCCGGGTGGCGCTGCGCCTCGGCGCCTGGCTCACGTCCGATCTCAACCTTGACCTGAGCCGGCTCGGCATGCCACGGCAGGCGTTCGGCGGCGCCATGATCACCTCAATCGGCATGTGGGGCATCAGCCATGCGTACTCACCGCTCGCGCACTACTACCGGGTTCCGGTGCTGATCCTCGTCGGCGCGATCCGCAAGACGCCGGTGGCCAACGGTGACCAGGTGACCGTCCGCCCGGTGCTGACCCTCACGGCCACCTTCGATCACCGGTACGTGGACGGATTCCACGCCGCGAAGTTCGCCAAGGCCGTACAGGACTACCTGGCGGCGCCCGCCCAGTTCGAGCCCGCCCTGCCCGGCAGCTCCGCACAGGACGAGGCGGCCCGGACGGGCCAGGCAGCTGGGCCGGCCGCGGGCGCGCACCAGGGATAATGGCGGCATGGACGCGCCGAGGAAAGCCCCGGCCGGCGGCTCCCGCCCGGACCGAGCCCGACCTGGGCTCGGCGGCTTTCCAGGGCGCGGTGATCGGCCAGGCTCAGCTGGAGTTGTGGGCGCGCGGCCTGGAGTCGTTCACCGCCACGTGGGCCGGGCATGACACCACCGGCCAGGCCATCGCTACCGCCTCGCCGACTTCGGGCTGGCCGGCGAGCAGGCGGACGAAAGGTCCGGCGGCTCCTGGTGAGCCGTGGGCACCCGGCTCCCAGGAACCTGCCGGGCTCAGCGGTCAGTGCTCGTACTTGAACGAGAGCTCGAGCTTGGTGCGGAACGTGATGGCACCACCCTCCTCCAGGTGGATGTCCTGCTTGACCACCTCAGCCACCCGGATGTCAGTCAGGCTCTCGCCTGCGGTCTTGACCGCCTGCGCGGCCGCGTCCTCCCATGACGTCGTGCTCGTCCCGACGATCTCGATGACCTTGTAGACGCTCATGACACCCTCCTCCTGACGGGCCGGCTATCCACGCAGCATGAGCCGGCGCGTACGGCCGCGGCAGAGGCGAACGACCCTGGCGCGCCGTCTGTTTGGAGCCGTGCGCACGTTCCGGGGCGACATGGCGGCCAGGCCAGCGGAGACGCATGACCACCGATCCGGGTCAGAATATCCACGGCCGGGGTACGCCACGGCCGGCGCCCAGCGCGGCCAGGGACCCCCGGGAAACGGGACGCCCGGCCCGGTGCGCGCTGATGGAGGCCCGGCCACCGCCATGGTGCCCCGGCCAGGCCAGGGCCACGGTGCCGGCGCTGCCCAGCGCCAGCGCGAGAATGAGCATGCCGCGCACCGCCCGCCCGAGAAGGGCCGCCGCCGGGAGTTCACCGGAAACGCCGTTCCCCGGGACGAAGATGCGCAGAAATGGCCTATGAATTCCCATCGTAGATCTCCTCACGGTTAGGTTGAGATCGCCGCATCTGGAAACGAGAAACTACACCACGGCTCACCGCCGGATATGGCATTTGCCGTAATTCATAGCGGGCCGGGCGATATCCCCAGTGTGCTTAGTATTCAGCCTGGTCGTATTTAGCCGCGTGCAGGACCGGGCCGTCGCGCCGGCCCCCCGGACAGCCGCCCCGGGGGGCCCGGGCCGGCTACGCGGTGCCCCCGGGACCGGAGCCCGTGCATCTCACCAGCCTGCGCCGCACCGGAAGTCACTGGGCGCCTGCCCGCACCGCCAGGCGCAACGGTCACAGGAATAGCCGCCCGGCGCAGCCGCGTGGGCCCAGGGATGCCGGTACCTGGGCACAGCCGGGAAGCCGTCCGCCCATTGCCCGCCGCGGGCGGCCCGATCATTTCACCGTTCCCTGGAGTTCTAACAGAATTCGGATGAGAACTGCCCCTGGCGGGTATCAATCAGGCACAGCCGGTTAGGCAGGTCCCTTCCGGGTGCCAGCCACAAGCTGGCCCCGGCAGAACATGCAAGGGCGATCATGGAATTCCGGGTGCTCGGGCCGATAGAGCTCTGGTCGGACGGGCAGCAATGTGATCTCGGGGCCGCCCGGGCGCGATCCATCCTGGCCATCCTTTTGCTGGCCCCCGGCACGATCGTGCCTGCCGAGGTACTCATCGAGCGGGTCTGGGACACCGAGCCCCCGCCCAAGGCCCGGGAGAGCCTCTCCGTCTACGTCACCCGGCTCCGGGCGTCGCTCCGGCAGGCCGTGGGCGGGCGCGCCCGGCTGGCTGGGCGCGCCCGCGGATATCAGATCGACGTCGATCCCGGCACCGTCAACCTGCACCAGTTCCGCCGGCTGCGCCGGCAAGCGGACGCGCTGGCGGCCAACGGCGACTGTGATCACGCGGCCGCACTGCTGCGCGAGGCGGACCGGCTCTGGCGCGGACCCGCGCTGGCGGGGATCTGCGGTGACTGGGTGTCGCGGATGCGTGACGGCCTGCACGAGGAGCGCCGGGCCGCCGTCCTCAAGCGGGTCGAGTGTGACCTGGAACTCGGACGGCATGCCGACCTCGTCGGCGAGCTGCAGAACCTGCTGGGTCAGTACCCGCTGGACGAGAGGTTCATCGCGTACCAGATGACGGCCCTGTACGGCAGCGGCCGGGCCGGGGACGCGCTCAGCCTCTACCGGGACACTCGCAGCCGCCTGATCGATGAGCAGGGCACGGAGCCGGGACCGGGGCTGGCCGAGCTGCACCAGCGCATCCTGGGCAATGATCCGGGCCTGGCCGTCCCGGCGGCCGGCCCGCACCCAGCCCAGGTGGCCCCGGCGGCCCCGGCGGCCCGGGCCGACCCCCTCCCTCCCGAGGCGGCCCAGTTCGTGGGGCGCGACGAGGAACTCCAGCTACTCATCACGGAGCAGGACGCCAGTCCCCCGGTCAGGGTCATCGAGGGCGTGGCCGGAGTTGGCAAGACCGCGCTGGCGGTGCATGCGGCCCGCGCGGTGGCCAGTGATTACCCGGACGGGATCTACTACCTCAGCTTCCACACCCATGATCCCGGGCGCCCGTCCGTGGATGCGGCCGAGGCACTGCACCGCCTGCTCCGGATGCTGACCGCGCCGACCGCGCGGATCCCCGAGGCTCTCAGCGAGCGCGCCGCCCTGCTGCGGGCCCAGCTGAGCCGCCGCCGCGCCATCCTGATCCTCGACGACGCGGCCCATCTGGACCAGATCCGCCCGCTCCTGCCGCCAGCCGGCCAGTGCCTGATCCTGATCACCACCCGGCGCCCGCTGCCCGATCTGGACGGCGCCCGCGCGCTCACCCTTGACGTGCTGCCGATGGACGACGCGATCACCCTGTTCCAGAGCGTGGCGGGGCGCGGCGCGGCCCACGATCCGGGGGAGGCGGCGCGGGCCGTGCAACTGTGCGGGCGCTTGCCGCTGGCCATCCAGCTCGCCGCAGGCAGGATGGCCCAGGACTATCCGCCCCGGCTCACCGACCTGGTCGAGGAACTGTCCCGCACCCCCGCCCGCCGCCGCGGCGCCGGCGTGGCCGGCGCGGACGCGATGTCCGCCCTGGACCTGTCCTACCGTTCGCTGGACCCCAGCCACCAGCGGTTCTTCCGGCGGCTGGGCACCAGCCCGTGCGTCTCGGTCAGCCTGCACGCGGCGGCGGCCCTCGGCGGGACCACGCTGCCCGAAGCGGAACGGGCACTGGCCGCCCTGCATGATCATCATCTGCTGTCCCCGGCGCCCACCGGGCAGTTCCGCTTCCATGACCTCATCCGCGAGTACGCGGGGCTGCGGGCCGCGAAAGAGGACTCCCCGGCTGATCACCGGCAGGCCGTCGGCCGGCTCCTCGACCACTACCTGCACGCGGCCGACGCCGCCGACCGGGTACTCCACCCGCTCCGGCGCCGCGTCCCGGCACCCGGCACCCCGGCCCCGGCGGCGACCCCGGCGCTGGCCTCCCAGGACGAGGCGGCCCGCTGGCTGGAGTCGGAATGGCGCAATATCCTGCAGGCCGCGCAGTACGCGGGGCGGCACGAGTGGAAGCGGAAGTGCGCCGACCTCATCCACGTGCTGGCTGGCTTCATGGAGGTCAGGGCGTACTGGGACGAGGCCATCGCCGCCCACACGCTGGCCGTGCAGGCCGGCCGGGACCTCGATGACCCCGCCCGGATGGCGCGGGCCTCGCTGGACCTCAGCCAGGTGAGCCAGCAGACCGGCCGCCATGAGATAGCGCTGGCCTCAGCGGAGGAAGCCGCTGCCATTTACCGGTCGCTGGCCGACCGGCAGGGCGAAGCCTGGGCGCTGGACCAGGCCGGCATGGCCCATCAGCGGGCAGGGCGTTCCCGGGAGGCCCTCGCCTATGCCGACGAAGCACGGCTGCTGTTCCGGGAGACCGCGGACGAGCATGGGGCAGCCGATGCACTGAGTCATTCCGGGATCGCATCGTGGCAGCTGGGGCGTTATCCGGAAGCTATGGATCGGCTGCATGACGCGCTCTCGCTCTACCGGGCGGCCGGGGACCGGCGGGGCGAGGCGAAAACCCTGAATAACCTGGGCCGGATGCAGCTTTATCGCGGCTACCACCGGGACGCGCTCGGCTTCTACCAGAAATCACTGAAGATATTCACCGAGATAGGCGCGGTCCAGAGCGAGGCCATCGTTTATCATAATATCGGGGCCGTCGGCCATTACAAGGGGAGTTACGGGGAAGGCCTGGCCGCCTTCCAGCGGGCCCTCGCCATCTACCGTGAGATCGGCGACCTCCGCAACGAAGCCGACGTGCTTAATGACATGGGAGCCATTTACCAGAGCGCGGAATGTTACGACGAGGCGCTGATCTACCATCAGAAGGCCCAGTCGATCGCGGAGGAGATCGGCGACCTGTCCCAGCAGGCGATCGCCTTGCGCGGGCTGGCCAGCGTCCGCCGCGGCTGCGGCCAGTACGGCGAGGCGTTCGAGCATTACCAGACCGCGATCAGGCTGGCCCGGGAGATCGGTGATCCCTACGAGGAGGCGAAGATCCTCGAGGGAATCGCGGAGGCGACGCTGAGCACTCACCGCCCGGACGCCGCGCGGATCCTCTTCCGGCAGGCCCTGGACATCTTCGAGCGCCTCGACGTGCCCGAGGCCGAGTCGGCGCGGATACGCCTGGAGCTCCTGGACCCCGCCTTCGCCCGGCGCACCTCGTAACCGCCGCCACCGGGTAACCCGCACGATCGGCCGGAGCGCCGGCCGCGATCCGCGCCTGGCCGCCCGCTGAGCGGGCCCGGCCTCCCCCTGACCTGGCCGGCAAGGCAAGCATCAAGGCGAGTGCAACACCGCGGGCGGACGCTTCGGGCAGTTGTCCTGCCGCTATCGGCGGCGGTCAGGAGCCGAAGGGCGTGGGCCCATGTGGGTATTCATGTCCCCCGCGACGTGGGGCTTGCTAGCTGGGCTGACCGGCCTGGCCGGCTGACCTCCCCTATCTCCGGGACGCCTGGCGGCGGGCGAGCGACCCCGATCCGGCGGCCTGGCTGATCTGGACGGTCGAGTACAGCGTCCTGCTCATGTCCCAGGCGGCCCAGCATGCTCCGGACGCAGCCCTGTGCCTGGGCGCGCTCCAGCTGGCCGGCACGGCCGGGGTGCTCGCCGTGCTGGCCGCCCGCGGCGGCGGGTGGCGGTTCGGCCCGCTCCGCTGGGCCATGCTCGGCGGCGCGGTCGCCGTCATGGCCGGATGCCCCTTCATCAAGGAGGCCGGGACGGTCATGTGCCTCGCCCTGGCCGCCGAGGGAGCCGGCATGGTCCTCGTCATACTCGGCGCCTACCGGCAGCCGCACCGCGAGACGCTCCTCACCTGGGAGGCATTCGCCCTGGCCGGCCTGCTCGACCTGCCGGCACTCGGGCCGCACGCGTCACGGCTGCTCTACCTCTACCCGGAGTTCTTCATCGTCATGAGCGGCGCGGTGCTGATAGCCATCGGCCTCGGGACCCGCGTGGCACTGCCGCCTGGCCGCCGGGAGCCAGCCGTCGTGCCGGACCTTGCGGCCGCGGATGCCTGGGCGGGTCATAACGGCCCTGGATTCACCCGGCCGCTGCTCGAGCCCGCCCACTGCGTTCACCAGCCGGCCCACTGCGTTCACCAGCCGTGCGGCGGGGCCGAGCCGGAGCAACGCCGCGAGCGCGCCCGCTAGCACCCCGGCGGGGCGCCCGCGCCCTCCGGGGCGGTTGCGCCCGGCACGCCCGGCCTCTGGTGGCAACCTAGGCGAGCACCGGATCGCGCCGGGATCATCGAGGAAGTCGGCGCCGGCGTCACCCGCCTGGCGCCCGGCGACCACGTGATCTGCTCGTTCCTGCCCGCGTGCGGGCACTGCCGGTGGTGCTCCACCGGCAAGTCCGACCTGTGACCTGGGCGAAACGATCCTGGACGGGCTGCCGGACGGCACCTACCGGTTCCACCGCAGCGGAGAGGACCTGGGCGGCATGCGCATGCTCGGCACTTTCGCCGAGCGTGCCACGATCTCGGAGCACTCCGCCATCAAGGTGGACCCGGACCTGCCGCTGGACAAGGTGGTGCTGATCGGCTGCTGCGGCGGGTCGCGGACGTCCCGGCCGCCCTCTACCCGCGCGCTGTCGTGAGCCGCCGGTGACGCCCGCTGGCCGACGGGAGGCGGGCAGGCGGGGCGCCGCCGGGCCGGCCAGGAGCGGCCCGTATTTTAGAGGCCGTGGCGACCACGAAGCAGGCGGGAAAATCCGTATCCGGGCCGGGGCCGACGGTGTTCGTCCTTTTCGGCGCGACCGGGGACCTGGCCAAGCGGCTGGTGCTGCCGGCGTTCTACCGGCTGGCCTGCGAAGGGCTGCTGCCCCCGGAGTGGCGGCTGGTCGGCAACGGCCGGGGCGACGTGGCGGATGAGAACTTCCGGGCCCACGTGCACCATGTGCTCACCGAGTTCGGACCCGGGCCGGGGAAACAGGAGTGGGAGTCCTTCGCCCAGCGGGTGTTCTTCGCCGGCGGCGGGTTCAGCTCCGACAGCCCTGGCAGCCTGCTGGACGTCCTCGGCGAGGCCCGCTCCGCGCTGGGCCAGGATCCGCAGCTCGTCCATTACCTGGCCGTCCCGCCGGTCGCCTTCTCCGGGCTGACCGCGGCGCTGGGCCAGCACGGGCTGGCCGGTGGCGCCCGGGTGGTCTACGAGAAGCCGTTCGGCACCTCGGCGGACAATTTCCGCGAGCTCGACCGGCTCGTCCATGCCGTGCTGGACGAGCAGCAGGTGTACCGGATCGACCATTTCCTGGGGAAGGAAGCCACCCAGGACCTGCACGTGCTGCGTTTCGCCAACGCGTCGTTCGCCGCGATGTGGAACCGCGAGCACATCGAGTCGGTGCAGATCGACGTGCCGGAGAAGCTGGGCATCACCGACCGGGCCCAGTTCTACGATGCGACCGGCGCGGTCCTGGACATGCTCGTCACGCACCTGTTCCAGGTGGCCGCCGAGATCGCCATGGAGCCGCCGGCCAGCCTGGGCCCGCTCGACCTGCAGGCCGCCCGGGAGAAGGTCATCGGGTGCTTCCGGCCGCTGGACCCGGGCCAGGTGGTGCTCGGCCAGTTCGACGGCTACCGGGACGTGCCCGGCGTCGACCCCCGGTCCAGCCGGGACACCTATGTGGCCGCCCGGTTGTGGATCGACAACGACCGGTGGCGGGACGTCCCGTTCTACCTGCGCACCGGCAAGCGGATGGCCGCGTCGCGGCAACGGGTCAGCCTGATCCTGCGCGAGCCGGACGGGCCGCTCCGCGGTCAGCTGCCGCCGCACGGGAACGTGCTGTCCTTGTCGCTGGCCGGGGACGGCGAGATCGATCTGTCCCTGATCGCCAAGAAGCCCGGGCCGGCCCTGGACCTGGACGTGGCGCACGCGGCGATCCCGCTGGCCAGCCTGCACGGGGCGGACCCGCTGCCGCCGTATGTGCGGCTCATCCACGACGTGCTGCTCGGCGACCGGTCGCTGTTCACCCGCCCGGACGGGCTGGCCGCCGTGTGGGACGTGTCCGGGCCGCTGCTGTCCAGCCCGCCGCTGGCCCGTCCCTACGCCCCGGGATCGTGGGGCCCCGCCGAGGCCCGGGAGCTGATCGCGCCGGGACGGTGGCTGCTCGGCCAGTGACCGGCGGTGCTCCCCGCCGCGGCGGGCCGGGGTATGGCACGGTAGGCGCATGCCGACCCGCCTGGTGCACCTCGTGGTAGACGCGAACGACCCGGCCCGGCTGGCCCGGTTCTGGGCCGCCGCCCTGGACTGGGAGATCGCCGACGAGGCCGCGGACGAGGCCGGCGTATGGCCGGCCGGGTACAGCTACCCTGACCCGGCCGCCGTGCCGCTGGTCTTCGTCCCGGTACCCGAGCCCAAGGCCGGGAAGAACCGGGTGCACCTGGACCTGGCCAGTACCTCCCTGGAGCACCAGGCGGAGCTGGTCGGGCGGCTGCGGGGGCTGGGCGCCCGGCCGCTCGACATCGGGCAGGGTGAGGCGCCCTGGGTGGTGCTGGCCGACCCGGAAGGCAACGAATTCTGCGTGCTGGAACCACGGCCGGTCTACGCGGGCACCCGCCCGGTCGCGGCGATCCTGACCGACTGCGCCGACCCGGCCGCCCTGGCGCAGTTCTGGGCCGCCACGGCGGGCTGGCCGGTCGCGTATGCGGAGGATCACATCTGCGGTCTCCGGTCCCCGGCCGGGGTGGGGCCGTATCTGGAATTCCTGCGCGTCCCGGACCGCAAGTCGGTCAAGAACCGGGTGCATCCGGACGTGGCACCGTACCGCGGCGAGGACCCGGCCGCGGAGGTGAGCAGGCTGCTTGACCTGGGCGCCGTCCCCGCCGACGTCGGCCAGGGCGAGGTCGGCTGGACGGTGCTGGCCGATCCCGAGGGCAACGAGCTCTGCGTCCTGTCCCCCCGGTAGCCGGTCCCCTGGTTCTGGCGGCCGCACTGGTATCACGCCCGCGGGGGAGGCAACGGGGGGTGAAGACGGTGCTACCCTGCATGCGACCAAGCGCCGGATCGTGGCTGGGAGCCCCGTACATGCTGGAACGCACCCTCGTCATCGTCAAGCCCGATGCGTACGCGCGCGGCTTGACCGGCATCATCGTGTCCCGCCTGGAACAGCGGGGCCTGACGCTGGAGGCGATCCGGGTCTCCCACGGCGAGGCGGAAATCGTCGGCGACCACTACCCGCGGTCGGAGGACTGGCTGGCCACGGTGGGGCGGAAGACCCTGGGCGACTACGCCAAGCTGGGCCTGTCCGCCCGGGAGCGGCTGGGCACGGAGGACGCGGTCGAGATCGGCCGCCGGGTGCACGCCTGGCTGACCGAGTTCATGCTCAGCGCCCCGGTCGTGCCCATGATCATCTCGGGGAACCGGGCGATCGGGACCGTGCGGAAGATCGTCGGCGCGACGCTGCCGGTGGACGCCGCGCCGGGCACGATCCGCGGTGACTTCAGTTCCGACTCACCGGACCTGGCCAACACCGAGCAGCGCCCGGTCAAGAACCTGGTGCACGCGTCCGGGGACCCCGACGAGGCGGCCCGCGAGATCAAGCTCTGGTTCCCGTCGCTCGGATAAACGACGGCCCTGCGGGCCAGGGTCACCCGCCGCTGGGCCCAGTGACGTGGTCAGCTACCGCCGGCCACCGGAGCCCCGCCCTTTGGGCAGGCCCGTCCGCACCTGCGTGCGGACGGGGCCTGTCCCACGAGCGCGCGCCCCGTCCCCGGGGACGGCCGGGCCAGCCCGGGATCACCCGGGTTACGGCCGGGAATCAGCGGCGAGCGGGGCAGGCCGCGCCGCGGCGTCCGCTGGCCCGGCCGGCGCCGGCACCGTGCTCGGCGGCTGGGCGGGCAGGAACGCCACGGCCAGGACCGCGCCGGCCAAGGCCACGCTCCCGGCTACCACGCAGCCGATGCTGAGGCCGTGCAGGAAGGCACCGGACGCGGCGTGCTGGACGGCGGCGCCGAGAGCGCGGTGCCCGGTCGCGGCGAGCCCGCGGGAGACGGTGTAAGCCGCGCCCACCGACTGCTGGGCGACGGCCGCGAAGCGGCCCGGCAGCGCCGCGGGCAGGCTGGCGGTCAGCCGCGAGCCGTACAGCGAGGCGTAAATGCTGCCGATGACGGCCACCCCGAGGGTCCCGCCGAGCAGCCGGGTGGAGTCATTGACCGCCGACCCGACGCCGGCCTGCCGCCGGGAAACGGCGCCCATGATGGACTCGGTGGCCGGCGCGGACGTCAGGCCCATGCCCAGCCCGTACAGCACCATCTGGACGGCGATGATGCGGTAGCTGATCGTCGCCGTGGTGACCAAGGCCACCCACGCGTAGAAGCCGGCCATGGCGACCAGCCCGGCCGTGACCACCAGCTTGGTCCCGGCCCGCACCGCGAGCTGCGTGCCGGCCACGGATCCCACGCCGACCGACAGGGCGACCGGGAGCAGGTGCACGCCGGTGGAGAGCGGCCCGTACCCCCGCAGGAACTGGAAGTACTGCGTCATCAGGAAGATGAAGCCGAGCAGGGTGAAGAACGCCACCGTGACCGCGCCGCTGGCCGCGCTGAAGCGCATGTTGCGGAACAGCCGGACGTCCAGCATCGGGTGCGGGGTCCGCTGCTCCCAGCCGATGAACGCGGCCAGCAGAACGGCCGAGCCGGCGAACCCGGCGATGCTGCGGGCCGCACCCCAGCCGTAGGCCGGCGCCTCGATGATGGTGAAGACCAGCAGGGCCATGGCGGCCGACGACAACAGCAGCCCCGGGATGTCCACTGGCGCGGCCTCCGGGTCCTTCGAGGTGGGCACGCTCACCGCGGCCAGCAGGGCGGCGGCCGCCGCCACCGGCCCCATCGCGACGAAAATGCTCGACCAGCTGAAATGCTCCAGCAGCCAGCCGCCGACGATCGGGCCCAGCGCGATCGCGACCCCCGCGCTCGCGCCCCACAGCCCGATGGCACGGGCCCGCTCGGCGCGGCCGGTGAAGACATTGGAGATCAGCGACAGGGTCGCCGGGAAGGTCATCGCGGCTCCCAGCCCCATCACCGCCCGGGCGGCGATCAACTGGGCCGGGGTGGTGGTGAAACCGCCGGCCACGCTCGCGGTCCCGAAGACGCCGAGGCCGGCCAGCAGCATCCCCTTCCGCCCGGCCCGGTCCGAGAGGCTGCCGAAGGTCAGCAGCAAGGCCGCGAAGACCAGGTTGTACGCGTCCACCACCCACTGCAGCTGCGTGGTGGTGGCGTGCAGTTCGCGCACCAGGCTGGGCAGCGCGACGTTGACCAGTGTGGTGTCGAGGTTGATGGCGAACGAGGCGAGGAGCAGGGCGGTGAGGATGATCGGCTTGGATCGCATAGTTGAAATTCTCAACCTCTTACATGAGAAAGTCAACTAACTAGACTCGCAAATCAACTACTTCCGGATAGGATGGCGGCATGCGGAGCTACGGTCAGTACTGCTCGGTGGCCAAGGCGCTCGACGTCGTCGGCGACCGGTGGACCCTGCTCGTCATCCGGGAACTCCTCATCCAGGGCCCGTGCCGGTACACCGACCTGAAGAACGGGCTCCCGGGCATTGCCAGCAACCTGCTCTCGGAGCGGCTACGCGAACTGGAGCAGGCGGGGCTGGTCCGGCGGGAGCAGGCAGCACCGCCTGTGGCCACCTCGCTCTTTCACCTGACCGCCGCGGGGATGGAACTGGAGCCCGTGCTGGCCGCCCTCGGCGGCTGGGGAATCCGGTACATGACTCAGCCGGCGGATGGTGACGAGTTCCGCAGCCACTGGTTCGCTTACCCAGTCGCACTGTTCCTGCGCGACCAGGATCCCGGCGGGCCGCCGGTGACGATCGAACTGCGCAGCACAGCACACCCCGCGGTGATCGAGGTCTCGGACGGCACGGTGCGCACCCGCCTCGGCCCCGCGGCCTCGCCCGACCTGGTGCTGAGCGGGCCTCCGCCGCTCATCCTCGGCCTGCTGTCGGCCCACCTGACCCTGGCCGAGGCGCAGGACCGCGGGCTGTCCATCAGCGGTGACACCGGGGTGCTGGACCGCGTCCGGCCCGGCCAGGCGGCCACGCCGCCCTGATGCCCGCGGCCGGGGATGAGCGGCGCGGCGGCGGGCAACTGGACGCGGGGCTCGGGCCCGAGCCAGAGCCCCGCGCTGGAAGGGGCCTTCCCGCCGGTAAGAGCGACAGGCCTCCGCCGCGTGTTACTAAGCGCCTTAGATCAACCGGCGCCGCGGACCCGGAAGAACATCGTCGGGTACCAGAAGGCGTTCCACTGATGCCACCCGATCAGGGTGCCCGGTTCTTGCGCTCCGAAGGTGTGGCCTGCGCGCACGAAGAACTCCACGTGCCCGATGCCATAGAACGCCAGGTCCCCCCGGCGTGCCTGCGACTCGTTCTCCGGGATCAGCCTCCCGGAGGCGAGCATGTCGTAGGTGGAGCGGCCGAAGTTCAGGCCCTCACGGGAGTACGCGGCCATGACCAGCCCCGAGCAGTCGAAGCAGGCGGGGCCGCTACCCCCCCAGCAGTAGGGCTCGCCCGCGTGCGAGCGCGCCCAGAAGAAGGCCGTCATCCGCGGTGTCTGGGTGCCCGCGCTGGCGGACTGATGGGAGCCAGCGAGCGGGAGAGCCAGGAGCGCGGCCGCGGCGACGGCGAGAACGGCCAGACGATGCCTAGAAAGACGGGAAATTGCGCGATGCTTGCCCACGAGTGGGGCCCCTAGATCGCAGTGTGCTTCTGCTGTGCTAGCCGCGGGTTCACGGCGACCAGCCGAAACTCAGCCAGAAAGCCCGACAAACTCAGCACCGTAGCCCAATTCGGGCGACAGTCCGGGGGGTTTCCGACTATTTACATACCCACTCAGACCCAGTGACACCATCCAGCCCCTTCCCGCCCCACCTGCCCCTGCGCTTTTCACGCGCGGAGCGGGTTACGGGGTTTCCGGGGGTCACCCCCCGGGCTACTCGCCAGCGATGCGCGGGGGGTGCGGGGGGTTCGTCCCCCCGGGCTGGCACAGCCAGTAGGCCAGGGCGTGCATGCCTAGTGTTATCGGCACCCCTGCGGCCGCAACCGCCAGCGCGGCACGGTCGGTATCGGTCAGGCCGTCGCGGGCGAGTTCCCGGCGCGCCCAGAGCCAGAACGGGATCACCATGGTCGGTGCCGTGATCGCGCCGGACACGTACTGCCGGGCGACGGCGGAGGCCGCCAGGTGCCCGAATCCATGCAGGCCAAACCCCAGGAGCGCGCCGCGGAAGGCGGCCGACCGGCCGCCGGAGCGGATCCCCAGCACCGTCGCCGTCCCCATGACCGCGCCCATCATCCCGAACACGGCCAGGAACTCCGACGGGGAGATCCCGGCCCGGCGCAGCGGGCCCGGGACCGGCACCCGGTCCGGCAGCCTGGCCAGCACCTGCTGGCTGGTCCGGCTCATCGTCGCGAGTTCTTCGATGTCACTGATCGCCCAGGCCACCAGGAGCCCCAGGCTGACCTTCGTCGAGCGCCGCATTCCCTCACCCTCGCCCGCTCCGGGGCAGCCTGGTAGGGCCCTTGGCCCCGCCATAGGCCGGCCCGGGCGTGCACCGCGGGCCAGCCTGCGGGCAGGGCCGGGGGCCTAGGAGCTGCGGACCCAGGTGACGGTGAACCCGTTGCCGCCGTTCAGCGCACCAGGCTGAGCCTTGACGCTGCCCGCCGAGTCGATCATGGTGATCTCGTCGTCGCAGGCCATTAAAGAGCGCACGGCAAGACGAGGACGGGGATGGTGCATAATGCTGCCACCTCTCCATATAGACGCACCCCCTGAGAGGGTGCGTTTTTTTCAGGGGTGGGTCATTGCCGGGTATTTCGGTCATGCGGTGAGTCCGAGGGCGGGGATGCTGTCCGGGTCGTAGCGGGTCAGGAGTTTTTCGTTGCGGTAGCGGTTTTTGTAATAGTTCATGTAGTCGTCGAGGTCGCAGTTGATGACGACGGCGCGGAGCTTGAGGATGACTTCAGCCCCGTCGGGGGACCATCTGGCCCCGGTAATTCCGAATCTGTCCTCGATGACGAAGCGGCAGGCGCCCTCGATCACCCCGGTGGCGATCGGCCATCCGGCGGCCAGGGCCTTGTCGTACTTCATGTACATGTGGTTGTTGTTCAGGTAGGTGACGGCCCTGTCCACGTCGGACAGGTCCAGCCGGCTGTTCCGGGCGCGGGCCCTGGCGGCGACGGACGCCAGGGTGGCGGCGACGGCCTTGGCACGGCCGTGCAGCACCCGCAGCTTCTGCCCGTCGGCCCATTCGCGGGCGGCCTGCGGGTCGCCGGGATGCAGCGCGGCAGCTGCTTTGCCCAGGTAGCCGCTGACGTGGATGAAATCGATGAAGACGGGCACCTTCAGGCCGCGGGCCCTGGCGTGGGCGCCGATCGCGGTGATCTGCTGCTTGTTCCCGTCGACGAGGAACACCCGCTGCCGCACGCGGAGCTCGTCGCGGCGGTCGCCTTCGTCGTAGGCGGCCCCGATCATGTCGTGGATGGTCTCGGTGATCGAGGCGGACACCCACTTGTCGCGCGCCTGCGGGCCGGGATGGGCCTTGCGGCGGGCCGGCGGGGCGGCGATGTCCTCGGGCTCGCGGACGGCGGGGGTGAAGTCGGCGACCGCGATGACCTCGGCCATCTTCTTGATCCCCGGATGAGCGGCGTCAGTCTCGCCCTCGCCCTTGCGGTACTCCGGGCGCATCGCGATGCCCTTCCCGCCGGCCTGGAACATGATCACGTCGCTGGCCGGCAGCCCGGTGTCCGCGCCGGCGGCCCGCTGCTCGTAGAAGTCATCGGTCCAGGCCGCCAGTTCCGCGGCGATCCCGGCCAGCTGCGCCGGGCCGATCGTCACCCCGGTCCGGGCCTGGATCACGTCCCGGGCCTGCCCGTAACCGCCTTCGGACAGGTGGTACGCCACCAGGGCCCGCATCCCCAGCGAGTACGGGTCATCGGGGAGCATCCACCGGGCATCGGCCGGGTACAGGTTCGCCTCCCGCCGGTTCCGGTACGCCATCCGGGTCGCGCGGACCGGCCCGAAGATGGACACCACGCCCCGGTCATGGCCTTTCTCCACGGTGCCGTGCCGGATCCCCGCCACGCTGGTGACCTGCGGCATCCGCTCCTCGCACCCGGCGTCGATGGTGAACGTGGCCTCCAGCAGCTGCCGCTGCAGCTCCCGTCCCGACTGCGCGATCTCCGTCTCCCGGTCCCCGTGATCCAGGGCGCCGGCCTCCTGCGCCGTCCACGTCAGCATCTGCGCGAACTGCTCCACCGGGGCGGCCAGCGCTGCCGCCAGCTCCCCGCTCACCGGGCACTGGGTCCCGTCCTCTCCGGTCACCGTCACCGTCACCGAAACCGCCAGCTCCATCGCCGGTCCTCCGCCTGCCGAGGGGTCATTTCCGTCCACGATCCCCGGACCGCCCGCAAAACCACGGAACCCGCAACAGGCCACCACCCCGGAACCGCCCGCGCCACCCCGGCGGCCCCGCCCATGACCAGCGCCGATCACCGTCAGTAACGCCCGGTAGATCTCGAAAATCACAGGCGCTCCGCATTGCAGCCCATTCAGCAACACGCCGCCGCACCCTGAGACCGCATGTGCACTCATCGTAAATGGCCGCAATTGAACCATCAATGGCGTGCCGGGGAATTAGAATCTCCCGTGTCGGCCTGGCCTGCCAGGCCCGTTCCCCAGGGCCGGGTAGGAGGATCTGTCCTTGACACCCGCCCGTCCATCCGTCCATGTGGCAGGAAGCGGCAGCCCTGGCGAAATGTAGCTTGGTCATGCACGCCGAGGGCATTACGCGGCAGAATGGCATGAATCCATTCTGCCGGACCAGGCGATCGCCCAGCCGCACTGGCCGCCGGCCGGCCGCCGCCATTCCCGGGACTGCAGCCGGGGCGGTGCCCCCAGCCCGTACGCTGAGAGCAGGACCTGGAGGGGTGATGACGGAGCAGCCGGACTGGGCACCACCGGGCGTGGACACCAGGCGGGCTAACGTTGCCCGTGTCTACGACTACTGGCTGGGCGGCAGCCATAACTTCCTCGCCGACCAGGATGCGGGCCGGGCCATCGTGGCAGTGGAACCCCGGATGCGGCTGATCGCCCAGGCCAACCGGGCGTTCCTGGGCCGGGCCGTCCGGTTCCTCGCCGCCAGCGGGGTCCGCCAGTTCCTAGACATCGGCTCGGGGATACCGACCGAGGCGAATGTGCACGAGGTCGCCCAGCGGGCGGTCCCCGGTGCGCGGGTCGCCTACGTCGACGTTGACCCGGTCGCGGTCGCGCACAGCCGGGCCCTGCTGGCCGGGAACGCGGACGCCGCGGTCATCGAGGCCGACCTGCGCGAGCCGGAGAAGATCCTGGCCCATGAGACCACCCGGCAGCTGATCGACTTCAGCCAGCCCACCGGGCTGTTGCTCATGGTCGTGCTGCATTTCCTGGACGACGCCGACGACCCGTGGCGCCTGGTGGCGACGCTGCGCGAGGCCCTCCCGCCCGGCAGCTACCTGGTGCTGGGCCACGCCACCTACGAGGCCAAGCCCACCGTCGCACAGGCCGCCGAGACGGTGTACAACCGGTCCGTCGCCACCTCCCTGCATCTCCGCTCGCGGGCCGAGATCCTGCGCTTCTTTGACGGGTTCGACCTCGTTGACCCGGGACTCGTCTACGTTCCGCTGTGGCGGCCGGACTCGCCGGGTGACATGCCAGAGGACCCGGGCCACTATCAGTGCCTGGTCGGCGTGGCCCGGAAACCTGATCACCGCGGGGTCTAGCGCCTGTGCCGGGCCCGGCGCGCCACGGGGTCAGCGGGCGGCCAGCAGCTCCTCGATCCGGCCCAGGCGATTCTGCAGATCGGCCACGTCGGCCTTGGTCGTGCCCTGCTCACTGGCCTTCAGGGTGAGCACGAGCTGACCACCGGGCTCCAGGACACCGAGCCCGACCTCGCTGACGTCGTCCCCGTTCTGCCGCCGGACGGCGTGGATCGAGCTTCGCTGCGCCGCACCCCCAGGTGCACCAGGGCCCGCTGGACCACGTGCCCGTCACTGATCACCATGGTCGGCTTCCCGTCGAAGATCCGCGCTGCGGTGGCGTCGAACGTGTTCATGCTGGCCAGCCCGCGCTTGCCCGCCACCCGGAACAGCAGCGCGATCACCGCGTACACGGTGGCGGTACGGATGATCTTCTCAGCCACCGGGATCTGCTACCCGTCCGGGCACAAGGCCGCCACCTGCTGCCTCTACATCGCCATCGCCATCCTGGTCATCGGGCATGCCCGCGGCTGGTGGCGCTGGCTGCTCCTGGTGCCCGCGATCGTCATGCTGACCGCCACCACCCTGCTGATCAAGCCCAGCGCGGCCAGCCAGCCGCGGAAGGCCGGGGCCGGGATCGGCGCCAGGCTGCCCGCCCCGTCCTTCGACCGCTGGTGGCCCGCCCGCCGCTGAGCACCGTGCACCCGGCCAGGGCGGCGCTGACCCCCGCCGGTGCATGCGGTGGGCCGCAGGTGGGGAGTATGCCGCTGGGAGCAGCAGGACGCCAGTGACGCCTGCGGCCCGTGACCGCGGGGGCGATCGTGACCCAGTTCGTGCCGGAACGTGACATCACGCTGGCCTATGACGTCGCGGGCACCGGCGGCCCGCCGATGATCTTCGTTCACGGCTGGTGCTGCGACCGTTCCTACCTGGCCCCGCAGGCCAGGCACTTCGCGGCCGGGCACACCGTGGTGACCCTGGACCTGCGGGGCCACGGTGAGAGCAGCGCGCCCGAGCCGGGCCCGGGCGTCTACGACGTGGCGTCCCTGGCCGACGACGTGCTCGCCGTGGCCCGGGCGGCCGGGGTGGCCGCCCCAGTGCTGGCCGGGCACAGCCTGGGGGCACTGGTCGGGCTGGCCTGCGCGGCCCGCCCCGGCGCCATCCGGGGCCTGGTGATGATCGACCCGGCTCCAGTCACCAACGAGCGGGTCAAGGCATTCTTCCGGGAGTCCGCCAGCACAGTCCGGGCCGACGAGGACCGGTCCTGGCGCACAGATTTCCTGAAGACGATGTTCCTGCCGACCGATACCGCCTGCCGGGACAGCATCGTCGCGGGATTCCGCCGCCCCGCGCCACCGGTCGCCGCCGCCGTCATGCAGGCCATGGGCGAATTCGACGGGGCCGCCGCGCTGCGCCTGGCCACCGTCCCGGTCCTCTCGATCGGCGCGGCCCGCCCGGTCAACGCCGCGGCTGACCTGCGCCGGGCCTGCCCGGCCATCACGATCGGCCAGACGGTCGGGGCCGGTCACTTCAACCAACTAGAAGTCCCGGACCAGGTCAACGCCATGATCGAGAAGTTCCTGGCCATCACGGGCCTGTCCGGGCCTTCTGGTGGGTGGGGGCAGCGAGGCCAGCGGCCCGGTTAGCGGAGGCGGGCCTCGGCGCGGAGCCGGGCCGGCAGGTCCGCCGGGGCGGGCCGGGTGCCGCTCAGGCCCCGCGCGGAGAACCAGGCGGCCACGTTCCCGGCGTCCCGGTCCAGGTACTCTGGGCCACGCGGGTTGGCGATGACGTCCACGACCTGCGGCAGGTCGATGAGGACCAGTCGGCCGCGGTGCACCAGCAGGTTGTAGGCGGACATGTCGCCGTGGGCCAGGCCATGCCCGGCCAGCGTGACCAGGGCCGCCACCAGCTGCTCCCACAGGCCGGCCAGGTCGCGCCGGCCCGGGCGCAGGTCCGCGAGCCGCGGCGCGGCGGTGCCGTCGGGCTCCCCGACGAACTCCAGGACCACCTCGGTACCGACTACCTGCACCGGGTAGGGGACGGGGACGCCCGCCTGGTACAGCCGGGACAAGGCGGTGAACTCCGCCCCCGCCCACTGGGCGGCGATCATCACCCGCCCCGCGTCGGTACGCCGGGCCATCGCGCGGCTGTCCCGGGAGGCGCGGATCCGGCGGCCCTCCAGGTACCCGCTGTCCCGGTGGAACATCCGGTGCCCGCTGTCCCGGTACCGTTTGGCGGCCAGCAGGCAGGACGGGCCGCCCCCGGGCACGCCACGGCGGACCAGGAAGACGTCGGCTTCCTTGCCGGTCTTCAGGATGCCCAGCTCGGTATCGACCGCGGCCAGGTCGGTGACCAGCCAGTCCGGGTAGGGCCGGGGACCGCGCTCACCGGCGGTGGACTGATCCCAGGTCAACCAGCGGTCACCCTCGGCCAGGCCGTCAGCCGCGTCGAAGGCGTCGGGTGATATCAGGGACCGGCGGTGCCGGTCGCGCTTGGCGAATACCGGCTCGTCATCGTCGAAATGCCGCGGCCGGCGGCGGCGGAAGGCAGGATCGGGCACGGCTGGTGCTCCTCAGGCAGGCGGTCAGGGCGGGCGGCGTGACCCGCACGACAGTCATCACCACGGGTCGCCCTCCTTCCGCTCAGCCGGCTCGGCCGGCTGTGGCCTGTGGGCCCGACGCTGCCACGTCACATGCGGGCCGGGCAACTGGATTTCCGCCCTCGCGGCGGCCTGCGCCCAGGCCGCATTTACCCCCAGGGCTCAGGCGATCGGGCGCAGGAGCCGGGCGTTGAGCGGCTCGATGGGGACCAGCCGGCCGGACATGGCCACGCTGGCCCGGCCGGTGCTCAGGCCGATGATGAGGGAGGTCGCGGCGCCGGGGCCGCCGCCGGCCGGGATAGCCGGCGAGCTTGCAGCTCTGCCCGCGGGCCCAGCGGCAGCCGGAAACTGCCAGGACCGAGAATACGTCCGCCGACACGCGGCGCGCGAACCATTTCCGGCCCGGCGGGCACTCAGGTGCGCCCCGCGGGCCGGGGCGGGTACCGTCCGGCGGGTGGACGATCCGGACGGTTACTTCGGCGAAAGCGTCGCGGCGACGTACGACGACGATGAGGCTGATCGGTTCGCCCTGGCGGTCGTGGACCCGGCCGTGGACCTGCTGGCCGGGCTGGCCGGCCGCGGCCGGGCGCTGGAACTGGGCATCGGGACCGGGCGTATCGCGCTGCCGCTGGCCGGCCGGGGCGTCCCGGTGCACGGCATCGACATGAGCCGGGCCATGGTGGCCCGGCTGCGGGCCAAGCCAGGCGGGGACGCGGTCGGGGTGACCATCGGCGACTTCGCCACCACCCGGGTGGACGGCCCGTTCTCCCTTGTGTATCTGGTGTTCAATACGATCGAGAACCTGACCACGCAGGATGCCCAGGTGGACTGCTTCGGCAACGCGGCGGCCCACCTGGAACCGGGCGGCTGCTTCGTCATCGAGGTCGGCGTGCCCGAGCTGCGCCGGCTGCCGCCGGGGCAGGACGCGGTGCCGTTCCACATCAGCCCGGAGCGGTGGGGCTTCGATATCTATGACACCGCCACCCAGGCGATGAGCTCCGACTACGTCACTTTCGCCGGCGGCCGCTGCGCGTACTCCTCGACCCCGTTCCGCTACGTGTGGCCGTCCGAGCTGGACCTGATGGCCCGGCTGGCCGGCATGACCCTGCGGGAACGGTGGGATGGCTGGACCCGCGCGCCGTTCACCAGCCAGAGCCGCCAGCACGTCTCCGTCTGGGAGAAGCCCGCTTTGCGCGGTGAGTTGTGACCCGCCCAGGGGTCACAACTCACCGCACAAGCGACCGGTCAACGGTAGGCGTCCGCGTACCGGCGGCGCAGCTTGTACTTGAGCACCTTGCCGCCCACCGTCTCCGGCAGCCCGTCCACCAAGATCACCTGCTTCGGGGTCTCGAACCCGGCCAGCCCCCTACCGGGCGCTTCCGGTCCTAGTGAATCCGGAGTAACGTCCTCCTCAGCGCGGGACGGTCCCGACCGTGGCCGCGGCAGACCCCCGGCGGGAACGGGAGGGCGGCGGCGTGCCGGTGCTGAAGTCCGCGCTGGACGTGACCAGCGAGGCCTACCAGCGGAACCGGTCGGCCCAGCTGGCGGCCATCGCCGCCGTCGATGAGCAGCTGGCCATCGCCCGGGCGGGCGGCGGCCCGCGGTACGCCGAGCGGCACCGCCAGCGCGGCCGGCTACTGGTCCGGGACCGGATCGAGCTGCTGCTGGACCGGGATGCGCCCTTCCTGGAGCTGTGCGATCTTTCCGCGCTGGCGGCGCGGCTCGGGCTGGCGCCACGGGTGGCGTGGATCGAAGGAGATGACCTGTCCGGGCGGGTCGACGGGCTGATCGCCGCCGGGCACCCCCTGGTGAACCTGGACACCGGCCAGTCCCTGGCCGACGCCGGGGTGAAACCGGTCACCGCCAGCGCCTACCTGGGCGGGTGGGGGATCACCGAGGCGCTGGCCGCCGGGGCGGACGTGGTGATCTGCCCGCGGGTCACCGACGCGTCCCTGGTCACCGGGCCCGCCGCGTGGTGGCACGGCTGGCGGCGGGACGACTGGGACGAGCTGGCCGGGGCCCTGGTGGCCGGGCACGTGATCGAGTGCGGCCCGCAGGCGACCGGCGGGAACTACTCCTGGCTGGAGGAGATCACCGACCGGCGCTACCCCGGCTTCCCCATCGCGGAGGTGGCCGCCGACGGCAGCGCGGTGATCACCAAGCACCCGGGCACCGGCGGTCTGGTGTCGCCGGGCACGGTCACCGCCCAGCTGCTGTACGAGCTCGCCGAGCCCGCCTACCGCAACCCGGACGTGATCGCGCACTTCGACACGGTGGCGCTGGCGGCCAGCGGGCCGGACCGGGTGCGGATCTCGGGGACCCAGGGCAGCCCGCCGCCGCCGGACCTCAAGGTCGCCCTCAACTACCTGGGCGGCTACCGGAACACCATGACGCTGGTGCTGACCGGGCTGGACATCGAGGCGAAGGCAGCCTGGGCTGAGCAGGAACTGTTCGGCATCCTCGGCGGCCGGGACTCGTTCGCGGCGGTGGATGTCCGGCTACTGCGCTTCGACCAGCCCAATGCGCCCACCAACGAGCAGGCCACCGCGCACCTGCGGATCACGGTCAAGGACGCCGACCCGCGCAAGGTTGGCCGGGCGTTCTGCGGCGCGGTGATGGAACTCGCGCTCGGCGGTTACGCCGGGTTCCACACCACCACGCCGCCCACCCCGGAAAGCGCGTACGGGGTCTACTGGCCGGCCCTGGTCCCGGCCGGGGTGGTGGAGCAGATCGTGGTGCTGCCCGACGGCACCCGCCAGGCCGTGCCTCATTCGGTGGCTGATCCCAACCTCGCCGGAGCGGCCGCGGGCATCCCGACCACCCCTTCCACCCCTTCCACCTCGCTGGCCCCTTCTACCCCACCAGCATCGTCCGTCCCAGACGGGCCGGGGCCGGCCGGCGGCACGGTGCGGGCGCCGCTGGGGCTGGTGTGCGCGGCCCGGTCCGGGGACAAGGGCGGCAACGCCAATGTCGGGGTGTGGACGCGGGACGCGGCGACGTTCGGGTGGCTGCGCGGGTACCTGACCGAAGGCCGGGTGCGGGAGCTCATCCCGGAGGCGGCCGGCCTGCCGGTGCACCGCTACGAGCTGGCCAACCTGAACGCGCTGAACTTCGTCATCGCTGGCCTGCTCGGCGAGGGGGTGGCGTCCTCGGCCCGGCCTGACCCGCAGGCCAAGGGCCTCGGCGAGTACCTCCGCAGTCGCCATGTCAACCTTCCGGCCGGCCTCGCCGGCCGGCGCCCGCCCGGCAGCAGCCGGGCACCCGGGGAGGCAGCCAGATGAGCAGGAGGCGTGCGTGGTCGGCGTGCCGGACGCGCGGCGGGGCGAGACGGTGAAGGCGGCCGTGGTGCTGCGGCCAGACGCGGAACTCACCGCCGCCACGCTGGACGCCTGGTGCCGGGACCGGCTGGCCGGCCACAATCGGCCCCGGTACATCGCCTTCCTGGCCCCCGGCGAGCTGCCGCGCAGCACGACCGGGAAGGTACAGCGGCACGAGCTGGCCAAGCTCCCGGCCCGGGAGGAGGAGCGGGTATGAGCACCGGCGACATCCCGGCCATCTCGAGCGGTGGCGAGGAGGGGACCACCCGGCTGATGCACGTCTTCCACCAGCTGGTCGAGACGGTGTGGGCCTCCGCCCTGCCGGTGGTGGCCACGGTCTCCGGCGTCGTCTACGGCGGCGGATTCAGCCTGGCGCTCGCCTGCGACCTGGTGGTCTGCTCCGCGGACACCAGGTTCTGCCCGGTGTTCGTGCGCCGCGGGGTGATCCCCGGCCTGGGCGGCGCCTACCTGCTGCCCCGGCTGATCCAGTCGGCGCTGCTGCGCTCGGAACCGGTCCAGCGCGGCTTCAGCGATTTCCGGGCCGGCCAGGCCGACCGGTGACCGAGGCCGCGCGGGCCCGCGCGCCGGACCACGGCTATCCCGCGGACACCGCCCGCACCCGTGACTCCGCCCCGGCGCGGACCCGCGACCCGGCCCGCAAGGAGCGCATCCTCGGGGCCGCGGCCGACCTGGTGGCCAGCAGCGGCTACCACGCGGTATCGATGGCCGACATCGGTGCCGTGGCCGGGATCACCGGCTCCGGGATCTACCGGCACTTCGCCAGCAAGTCGGCACTCCTGGTGGCACTGTTCGACCGGGCCATCGACGGCCTGCTGCGCGAGGAACGCCAGATCCTCGCCGCGGGGCCGGGCCTGGGCGAGGCGCTCCGCCAGCTCATCGGGGGCCAGGTGGAGTTCGCCATCGCGGACCGGGAGCTGGCGCTCGTCTACCACAACGAGATCAACAACCTGCCCGCCGATGACCGGCGCCGGCTCCGCCGCAAGCAGCGCCTGTACCTGGAGGAGTGGGTGCACCTGGTGGATGAGCTGCACTCCGGCCTGACCGACAGCGACGCCCGGGTCCTGGTGCACGCCGCCATCGGCGCCATCCAGTCGGCCCTGTCCCACGCCAGCGGCCGCCCCGACGACCGTCTCCGTGCCCTTCTCACCACGGCCGCCGAATCCATTCTCGGCTGCGCCACCGGGTCCTGACCGGCCGCCTGGCGCAGCAGTCAGCCCGGAACGGCTCGGGCAGCACCGGAGCGTATCCGCCTGCCTGGAGTCTGGCAGCTGGCCGTGACCCATCTCGCATTTAGCCCCGGCCCGCTGGGCAATGACGGGATGCTCAGGAAAGGCTCGGAAGATGAGGACGTTCGACCCGTTCGACCCTGCCAAACACACGGAAGGGCGGCCATTATGACGACACTTGGAGGCGGGACTTTCGGACCGGGCCGCCTGCCAGATCCTCCAGCCTTCAGGGGGGGTTGGAGTCACCATGCGCAGGATAATCGCCTATCTGGCTGCCGTCGCGGGGCTCGCGACGGTGGCATTCATGACACCACCGCTAGCCGGGGCGAGCGCAACGTCCAGGCCGGCGCCACACGCGGCCGGCAGTGTCGCGTTGTCCGGGCCGATCCAGTACGTGAACTTCTCTGCATTCGCGCAGGGCAGGCACCACGGCTCCATCGACTATACGAACTTCACGTCTCCGGCCGGCCAGACCAATGTGTGGAACATCAGCGGGACGCACTCGCTGGTGTTCGCCGGCACTTATGCCCACACCATGACAGTGACCACGGTCACGCCGCGCTCGACGAGCGCGACCCGGTTCTCCGGGACCGGCACCTACAACGCTGACCCCTCCTACACCTGGACGGTCAGCGGCACGGTCCGCTGGAACACGGTCTCGTTCTCGATCCTCTACACCGGCACAAACGCCGGGTACCGGGTCCGCGGCCATGGCCTGATCGCCCCGGACGGCTCCGTGTCCGGGACGGCCGTGGACAGCAACCGTCAGACGCTGCCGTTCACGATGCCAGCCGGCTCGGCGTTCCAGGTGCTCAGCTACCACGCCGCAGTGACGTGTGCCGTCATCCGGGGGCACAACGCCCGCTTCGAGTTCACGATCCCGGCGGGAGAGCCAGCCGGGCTGGCGGGCCTGCCGATCGTCGTCAAGGTGCATGACGGCGGGGTCCCGGGCTGGAAGGCCGACACCTACGCTCATGGTGTCGCCAGCAGCTGGTGCAACGGGCCAGTCACCCAGTACCAGATCACCAGCGGAAACATCGTGGTTGGCCGGTAGGCCAACGTCGTCCGCTGCGCGGCCCCTCCCTCGCGGAGGGGCCGCCCGCACTTCGCCGCCGAGGCGGGCATCAGCCCGGTAATCCGATTGCCAGCCAATGGCCGGCGGAGAGACCCTGCCAGCATGGGATTCTTTGCTGAAGCGCCGCCGCCTGAGCCGGAGCCGCCCCCCAGGTCACATCAGCCCTGGGAACTGCCGGACAACGAATTTGCCGGTGTAGTGCCAGCCGGGCCGCTGTTGCTGGGGCGGGCTGATCAGGCCGCCGTGGCGATCACGTCACTCGCGGCCTACTCCGCCGGGTTCGAGATTTTCGTCGCGGCCCGCATCCGGCCGGGTAACCGGGGATCAGGTGACCGGCTGGGCCCGGCCGGCGAATCGTTCCGGTTCGGGATGCAATGGCCCGACGGCAGCAAGGTCATCGGCGACCACCGCCGCCACGGGCCCGGGCCGGACACCGAGCCGGACGGGCCGATCCTGAGCCCCTACGCCTTCGGCGGCGGCCCGCGCCAGCGGTTCTCGCGCTGGTGGGCCTGGCCGCTGCCGCCTACGGGGCCGCTGGAGTTCGTCTGCGAATGGCCGGAGCTCGGCATTACCGAGACCCGGACCAGCATCGAGGCGCAGCTCATCCTGGACGCGGCCCAGCACAGCATCCGCCTTTGGCCCGCCCCGGCGACCTGACAGGGGGTCCCGCGAAACTATCCCGGAAGCCACCGGTGGGCCAGCACAGCGTCCGGGCTGGGCTCAGGACAGGTGCAGTGCCTGGTGGGCCGCGGCCACGAACACAGCCAGCGCGGCCGATCCGGCCAGCAGCCGTGTCCGCGGCCGCGGGCACGGCCGGTAGACCGGCCCCAGCACCAGCAGGACCGCGAAGAGGTAGAGCTCGTCGAGCGAGCGCAGGTCGGCGTGGCCGGACCAGATGTCCGGGGCGAGCAGCCCCAATTCCAGCAGGAAGCCGAGGAACGCGACCCGCTCGTAGGCGGGCCCGGTGGCGGACCGGAACGCGGCCAGGGCGGCGGCCACGAAGGCGGCCAGCGTGGCCACCTCCAGGAACCAGATGTACGCGGCACCGACCGGCGGCCAGAGCAGGCCCAGGTTCATCCGCAGCGCGCCGGCCAGGGCGCCGAACGGCACGCCGCTGCTGGCGTTACTGTCCGCGCTGGTAAGCAGGACGAAGGTGCCAGTCGCGGCGCGGAGCACCAGCTGCCAGGCGGTGAACACGGCTACGGGCAGGATCCAGGCCAGGTCGGCCCGGCCCGGCCCGGCCCGGCGCCGGACCGCCTCCATCAGCCGGGCCAGCCCCATCGCCAGCGCCACCACGACGGCCGTCTCCCGGGTCAGGGCCGCGTACCCGAACAGCAGCCCGGCTGCGAGCGGGCGGCCCCGCCGGACCGCGAGCACCCCGCTGAGCAGGCAGGCAGCGGCCACCGGTTCGGTGAGGTCGTTGCCGAGGCCAATGAAGAACCCGGAATAGCCGGCCAGCAGCAGTCCCCAGCAGGCGTGCCGCCCGCTGCCGACGGCGAGCAGCCCGCCGGCCAGCCCGGCCGCGCCCAGCGCCAGCACGTTGACGGCCACCAGCGCAGCCGGCACCCAGGCTTGCTGGCCCAGCGACAGCACCCAGGCCAGCAGCGGGTAGCCGATTCGCTGCAGCCGGAACGGCGTGTCCACGCTGATCCCGAACGCGGTCCGGTGCAGATCCGCGGGGTCGAGCGCGAGCCGGTAGTAAAACTGGCCGTCGTACCCGTTCGTACCGAACACCGTCAGCCCGGGCGGGACCAGGCCACGGTGGGAGAACGGCGCCGCGGCCCGGGCGAACCCGGTGATGTCCCCGCCCGCCGCCAGCCGCAGCCGGAGCAGCACGAACACCGCCGCCCCGGCCAGCGCGACTAAGCCGGGGACCAGGGGCCGGTCCAGCACAGCCCAGCCGGCCCGCGGGGGGGACGCCAGCCGGGCCGGCGCCAGCGGTGCCGTGACAGCCGCCGCACCACGGCTGGGCAGGGGCGGGGACGGGAGCCGGGACATGCTGACGGGAGTATAGCGGCCGCCGCCAGAATGAGCCGGGACATGCCCGGTTCATTACCGAGCCAGCGCAGCGGCCTGGCGCACAACGCCAAGCTGCATGCGCCGTAGCCGTTCCGGCGTGCCTGCCCCCCGGCGGGCCGCCTGGACGGCACAGTGGGCCACGAGGGGGCCACTGTCAGTGAACATTTTCGGTCGTGGGCGGGGTCCGGCACCGCAGGCACCGGGCGCGGCGGCTCCGGGCCGCCCGGAACGGCGCCGTCCAGCACCACGCCATCTAGCACCGCGCCGTCCGTCAGCGCAGGCACCGGGCGGCGGCCTGGCCTGGCTGGGGCGCTCCACCGCCCGTCACCCGTGGCCGGTCCTGGCCGCGGCGGCCGTGTTCATCGTGGTCGCGGCCGTGTTCGGGAGCTCCGCCGCCGCAGACCTGGGCTCCGGCGGGTTCAGCGACCCGGCCGCCCAGTCCAGCCGGGCGGGGCAGTTGCTGGGCACCACGTTCCGGGCCGAGGACCCGAGTTTCGTAGTGCTGGGCACCGCCGCGCGCGGTACCGTGCACAGCCCGGCCGCCTGGCGGGCGGGACGCGCGCTCACCGTGCTGGTGCGCCATGACCGAGGCATCGCGGCCATCGAGTCGTACTGGTCGGTGCACCATCCGCGTAATCCGGTGCTGCGGTCGAAGAATGGCCGCCAGGCGCTGATCCTGGGCTACGCCACCGGCGACGCGGCGGCCCAGGCGGCCACCGCGCAGCGGGTGGAGGCCCAGTCCGCGACCATGGGCAGTCCCGCGCTGCGGGTCGTGGTCGGCGGGGCGGCCATTGTGAACCTGGAGGCCAGCAACCAGATCGAGCACGACCTGGTGCGGGCGGAGTCCATCGCCCTGCTGCTCACCCTGGTGCTGCTGGTGCTGGCCTTCCGTGGCGTGACCGCCGCGGTGCTGCCCCTGATCATCGGGGTGATCGCCATCGTCGGCACCCTGCTGCTGCTGCGCGGGCTGGCCTCGGTCACCAGCGTGTCCATCTACGCGCTGAACCTGACCACCGCGCTGGGGCTCGGCCTGGGCATCGACTACTCGCTGCTGCTCGTGTCCCGGTTCCGCGAGGAACTGGCCGCGGGCCTGGCCACCGAGGCGGCGGTCGCCGAGACCGTGCGCACCGCGGGCCGGACCGTGCTGTTCAGCGCGGTCACCGTGGCGGTGTCGCTGCTGGCGCTGCTGCTCTTCCCCGAATACTTCCTCAGCTCGTTCGGCTACGCCGGGATAGCCGTGGTGGCGCTCGCGGCGGCGGCCGCGCTGCTCGTGATCCCCGCCCTGCTCGGCCTGCTCGGGCCGCGGGTCAGCCGGCTGTCCATCCCGCTGCAGCGGCGGCCGCGGCCGCCGCAGGCCGGCTGGTGGCACCGCTTTGCCGGGCTGGTGATGCGCTACCCGGCCCGGATCGCGGTCGCGGTGTTCGTATTGCTGGTCGCGTTCGTGCTGCCCTTCGGGCAGGTGCGGCTCGGCCAGGCCGATGACCGGGTGCTGCCGCCCACGGCACAGGGCCGGCAGGTCGGCGACGCGCTGCGGGCCCATTTCGCGGCCTTCGACCCGGCACCGGTGGACGTCGTGGCGGCCGGGATCATGCCCGCCGCCCGCCGGCAGACGATCGCCCGGTACGCGGCGGCCCTGTCCGCCCTGCCGGACGCGGCTCAGGTGGAGGCGGTGACCGGGACGTACGCCCACGGGCACCGCATCGCCCCGCCGCTGCGCTCCTCGGGCCAGTTCGCGACACGCTGGGGAACCTGGTTCAAGGTGCTCCCGGCGAGCGACCCGAACGCGCCCCGCGCGGTCACCCTGGTTGACCGGATCCGGAGCCGGCCGGGGCCGCTGCGGGTCATGGTCACCGGTCTCACCGCGCAGCAGGTGGACACGGTCGCCTCGGTGTCCGCCCACCTGCCGCCCGCCCTGGCGGTGATGGCGCTGGTCACCTTCCTCGCCCTGTTCCTGATGACCGGCAGCCTGGTCATCCCGGTCAAGGCGCTGGTGCTGAGCGCGGCCTCGCTGAGCGCCACGTTCGGCGTCGCGGTATGGGTCTTCCAGCAGGGGCACCTGTCCCGGCTGCTCGGCTTCACCGCCAGCGGCTACCTCGACGTCAGCACCCTGCTGCTGATGTTCTGCCTGGCCTTCGGGCTGTCCATGGACTACCAGGTGTTCCTGCTCAGCCGGATCCGCGAGGAATACGAGCTATCGGGTGACACGACGGCCGCGGTGGCCATGGGCCTGGAACGCACCGGCCGGATCGTGACCACCGCTGCCGCGCTGCTGGCCATCGTCTTCGTGGTGCTGGGCAGCTCCAGCGTGGGCCTGCTGAAGTTGCTCGGCGGCGGGATCGCGGTCGCGCTGGTGCTCGACGCCACCCTGATCCGGGCACTGTTGCTGCCCGCGCTGATGCGGCTGCTGGGCGGCGTCAACTGGTGGGCGCCGGGCCCGCTGCGCCGGCTGCACGACCGGATCAGGCTCGCGTGGCCGGGCCGCCCGCCGCCGGGAGCACCTCACCCGCCGGGAGCACCCCGTCCGCCGGCAACATCCCGTCCGCCGCGAGCACCCCGCCCGCCGCGTGGGCACCGGCCACCGGGAACGCTGCCGGGGCCGGGAAGTCCCCGGGACGGCGGTCCGCCACGGCGGACAGCAGGCCGCTGAGCGCGGCGGCGCCGCGCTCCCAGCCGGCCCGGGCCGCCACGGCCGCCCCGGCCGCGGACAGCCTGGCGGCGGCCACCGGGTCAGCGAGCACCCGGCCGGCGGCCTCCGCCCAGCCGGCCAGGTCGTGCGGCGGGATCAGCACCGCCGCCGAGCCGGACACCTCGGCCAGGGCCGGGATGTCACTGGCCAGCACCGGTGTCCCGCACGCCATGGCCTCCAGCACGGGGAGCCCGTACCCCTCCGCCAGCGAGGGGAAGGCGAACACCGACGCGGCCCGGTACACGGCGGGCAACAGGCCATCATCGACCTCGGGAATGAGCCGGACCCTGGACTCCAGTCCCAGCCGGGCGATCTGCCCGGGGAGCGGATCCGTGAAACTACGGTCGAAGTATCCGACAATGACCAGGGAGACAGCGGCGGGCAACCTCGCCAGCGCGCGGACCAAGATTCCGTGATTTTTGTGCGGACGGTGCGCGCCGACCGTGAGGATGAACTGCCTGGGCAACTGGTAGCGAGCGCGCGCGGCGGCCACGTCAGCCAGGGTCACCCTGGCGAACGGCCGGGTATCCACGCCGTTCGGTACCAGCGTGGGACGGGGGGCGTACGGATAGTGCTGCACGATATCGGTGAGGGCGGCCCTGGTCGGCGCGGTGGTCGCCGCAGCCCGCCGGAGCACGGCCCAGGTGGCCAGCCGCAGGCCGGCCTGGCGGTGCCGGCCCCCCGCGAAGCCGACGTCATTCTCGATCGTGGCATCGTGGATGGTCACCACGACGGGGCACGGGCGGATCACCGGGGTGAACGTCGGGTAGGGCACCCACAGCACGTCAGCACCGGCCGCGCGGATCAGCCGGGCGAGATCCCGGCACCGGTGCACCGCGGGCAGGGTGATGTCGGTGTCGATCAGCTCGGCGTGCGGCGGCAGGGTGGACAGCGGGAAGATCTGCTGCCGGTGCGCGTTGACCAGCACCCGGAGGGCACGGCCGCCGGGCGGCGGCGCCATGTGCGCGGCCAGCTGCATCACCGAGCGGGCGATCCCGTGCGCGCCGGGCAGCGCGTTCACCCGCGCGTCGATGAGGATCGAGCGACGATCGCCAGTCATGTACCCGCTCCGCTGTCCCTCGGGGCCATGCCGCCGGGCCCGGCCACCCAGGCCGCCCGCCCGCTGCCATCCGCCGGGGCACTCCCCCGGGCTCCCCGCGGCCGCCCCGCCCCGTGCCCCGGCCGGCCGCACCTTCCGGCAGGGAAACCCTAATGCCTGCACCAGCCATGATCGAAGCCTGCGGGCTGGCTAAGTCCTTCGGCCGGGCCCGGGCCGTCACCGAGCTGGACCTCAGCGTGCCGGCCGGCACGACGCTGTGCCTGCTCGGGCCAAACGGGGCGGGCAAGACCACCGTGGTGCGGATGCTGGCCACCCTGCTGCGCCCGGACGCTGGCTGGGCCCGGGTGGCCGGCCATGACGTCGTCCGCGGCAGCGCCGAGGTGCGCCGGAACATCGGCGTGTCCGGGCAGGACGCCTCGCTGGATGAATGCATGACCGGCCGGGCCAACCTGGTCATGCTCGGCGAGCTGAGCCGCCTGCGGCACCGCGAGGCGAAACGGCGGGCGGCCGAGCTGCTCGCCCAATT
The DNA here is from genome assembly GCA_963829725.1 of uncultured Actinomycetes bacterium. Lineage (GTDB taxonomy): Bacteria > Actinomycetota > Actinomycetes > Streptosporangiales > Streptosporangiaceae > RYN-230. The sequence continues at coordinate 236,494 of CAWHJW010000021.1, forward strand.
CGGGCTGGAGCACGCCGCGGGCCGGCCGGTGCGCCGCTACTCCGGTGGCATGCGCCGCCGCCTGGACCTGGCCGCCAGCCTGCTGACCCGGCCCCGGGTGCTGTTCCTCGACGAGCCGACCACCGGGCTGGACCCCCGGAGCAGGCAGGACCTGTGGCGGGCCATCCGGCAGCTGGTCGCGGCGGGCAGCACGCTGCTGCTCACCACTCAGTACCTGGAGGAGGCCGACCAGCTCGCCGACCGGATCTGCGTCATGGACGGCGGCACGATCACCGCCGAGGGAACCCCGGCCCAGCTCAAGGCCCGGGTGGGGACCGCGCAGCTACGGGTCACCATCTCCGGCACGGCGCCGCTGGCCGACGCCGCCGCGATCCTGGCCCGGCACGCGGCCGGGCCGGTACGCAGGCTGCCCGGGGGCGGCGGCCTGGAGGCCCCGGTGGTGCCGCGGGCCGGGCTGGTCAGTGAGGTGGTCCGGGCGCTCGACGCGGCCGGTGCCGCGGTGGACGACATCGCCCTGCGCCAGCCCTCGCTCGACGACGTGTTCCACGCGCTCACCGGGCCCGGCACCGGCCGGGCCGCGGACGGGCCCGCCCCGGGGCCGGCCGGGGAGCGGGCGGCATGAGCGCCGTCGTCACCGGCCCGCCCAGCATCCTGGCCACCCCGGGCCGGGCCCGGGCAGCGCTGCGGTCCGCCCGCTGGGCTCTTACCGACATGCGGGTGCTCACCTGGCGCACGCTGGCCCGGATCGTCACCACGCCGGAGCAGCTGCTGAACGTCACCGTCCAGCCACTGATCTTCGTCCTGCTGTTCAGCTACGTGTTCGACGGGGCCGTCATCCTCCCGGGGCATGGGAGCTACCGCGAATACCTCATCGCCGGCATTTTCGCGATCAACATGGGCGGCACGGCGCAGGGAGCCGCCATCGGCCTCGCCGTGGACCTGACCACCGGCCTGATCGACAGGTTCCGGACGCTGCCGATGGCCCGGGCGGCGGTGCTGGCCGGCCGTACCCTGGCCGACCTCACCCTGACCATGGTCGCCGCGCTGGTCACCGCGGTGAGCGGGCTGCTAGTCGGCTGGCGGATCCACACCGGGCCCGCCGGCCTGCTCCTCGCCATCGGGCTGGCCATGCTGTTCGCCTACGCATCCGCCTGGGCCGGCGCCTGCGTCGGGCTGCTCGCCCGGGGAGCGGAATCCGCCCAGGCAGTGGGCCTGACCATCATCGTGCCGCTGTCGCTCACGTCCAACGCGTTCATCTCCACCGCCCACCTGACCCCCTGGCTTGCAGATGTCGCGGACTGGAACCCGGTGAGCGTGCTGGCGGCGGCCTGCCGCCAGCTGCTGGGCAACCCGGACCCGGCCGCCGCGATCCGGTCCTGGCCGATGCAGCACCCGGAACTGGCGTCCGCGCTGTGGTCAGCAGTGCTGCTGGCCGTGTTCGCCCCGCTGGCCGTGGCCCTGTACGTCCGCCGGGCCCGCCGGTGACCGCAGCCTGCGTGCCCGGCCGGGAGCCGGCCTGATGCGCGTCATGGTGGTCACCGACCAGTACCCGCCGATGGTCGGCGGCGTCCCGGCCGTCACCCAGGCGCTGGCGCGCGGCCTGGCCGGCCGCGGGCACACCGTGGTGCTGCTGGCGCCCAGCCCCGGCGGGCACGGCATGGTGGAGGCGGGCGGGCGGCTCAGCGTGCACTACCGTGGGTCGGTCCGCTGGCCGTGGTACGACGGCATGCGCCTGGCCTGCGTCCCCGGGCCGGCGGCCCGGCGGCTGATGACCGGTTTCGCGCCCGACGTGATCCACATCCACTCCCCGGTGACCCTGGGGCTCAGCGCTCTCGCCGCCGCGCGCCAGCTGGGCATCCCGGTCGTCTACACGAACCACTACCTGCCGGTGAACGTGCGGCCGGCCGCGCGGCGCCCGCCATGGCTGGCCGAGCGCGCGTTCTACTCCTTCGTGGCCGGCTTCGCGAACCGGTGCAGCCAGGTCACCGCGCCGACCGGGACCGCGCTGCGGCTGCTGCGCGCGCACGGCCTGCGCGCCACCGCCCAGGTCATCTCTAACGGCGTGGATCTGGCCCGGTTCCGGCCGGGGCCGCCGGACGAGCGGATCCGCGGCCGGTACGGGCTGCCCGCCGGGGCGCCGGTCATCCTGTCCGTCGGCCGGCTCAGCCCGGAGAAGCGGGCCGACGTCCTGCTGCACGCGGCGGCCCGGCTGGCCCGGGACGTGCGGCTGGCCATCGCCGGCACCGGCCCGGACGAGACGGCCCTGCGAGCTACCGCGGCCCGGCTGGGGCTGCACGGCCGGGCCCGGTTCCTGGGCCACGTGCCCGCCGCTGACCTGCCCGCGCTGTACCGGCTGGCGGACGTGTTCGCCATCACCTCGGAGGCGGAACTGCAGAGCCTGACCACCATGGAGGCCATGGCCAGCGGCCTGCCGGTAGTAGCCGCCGACGCCTGCGCGCTCGGGGAACTGGTGCGGCACGGCCGCAACGGGTTTCTCGCCACCCCGGGCCGCAGCGGTGAAGTCGCCGCTTACCTGGACATCCTGGTGGCCCGCCCGGACCGCCGGGCGGCCATGGCCGCGGCCGGCCTGCGGCTCATCCGCGGTCACGAGCACGGCCGCGCACTGACCGCGTGGGAGTCGCTGTACGGCCGGCTCGCCGCCGCCAGTACGCGCCCGGCGGTGCCATGAGCAGCGGCCGGGTCGGCCCGGTGCGGCTGCTCTTCCTGATCGGCGACACCGGCGGCGGGCACCGCAGCGCGGCCAGTGCCGTCAGCCAGGCGCTGCACCGCCGCTACCCGGGCCATTTCGACCCGGTCATCTGCGACCCGCTGCGCGGCCCGGGCACGCCGCTGCGGCTGCGCGCCCTGATCAGCCTGTACGGGCCCTGCATCCGGCTGACGCCCTGGCTATGGGGCCTGCTGTGGCGTGGCTGCGACTCCCCCCGCATGCTGGCCTGGTCGCAGCGGACCCTGCTGGCACCGACCAACGGCAGCGTGGCGCGCGCGGTCGGGGAGCACGGGCCCGCGGTGATCGCGTGCTTCCACCCGTTCACCGCGGATCCGGCGGTGCGGGCCCGGGACCTGGACGCTCCCGGGGTGCCGGTGGTCACCGTGATCACCGACCTGGTCACCACGCACCGGGCCTGGCGTGCCGCGGCCGTGGACCGGGTCGTGGTTCCCTCGGCCCCGGTCGGCCTCAGCTGCGCGGAGGATGGCATGCCGGAGGGGCGTTATGCAGAAATGGGGCTTCCGGTGGGGGCCGGATTCGCCGCCGCACCCGCGGCGGAACCGGATCGCCGCGCGCTGCAGCGGGCGCTGGGCCTGCGCGGGCGGCGGTTCCTGGTGGTGATGACGGGCGGGGCGGAGGGCTCTGGCGGCCTCTACCGGCGGGCCCGGGTGATCCTGCGGCACCTCCCCGGGGTGGACGTGGCGGTCATCTGCGGCCGGAACCGCAGGCTGCGGCGCAGGCTGGACCGGCTCGCCGCCCGGGCGGGCGGCCGGCTGGCGGTACGTGGGTTCGTGGACAACATGGCCGACTGGCTGCGCTGCGCCGACGTGGTGGTCGGCAAGGCGGGGCCGGGCACCATCGCCGAAGCCGCCTGCTGCGCCGCCCCGCTCGTGCTGACCTCCTTCGTCCCCGGCCAGGAGCAGGGGAACGCCGGTTTCGTGACCAGCGCCGGGGCCGGCCGCTACGCGCCGGGGCTCCGTGACCTGGTCGCCGAGATCGGCTCGCTGCACGGCAACCCGGCCGCGCTCGCGGCCATGCGGGCCGCCGCGGCCGGCCTGGCCCGCCCGGGCGCGGCCGAGGACATCGCGGCGCTGCTGGCTTCCCTGGTACCGGCCGGCGCACGGCCCGCGGGCGGCGTCCCGGCCGGCCAGGAACAGCCAGTGGCCGGCCGCGCCGGCCAGCGCCAGCCAGCGCCAGCCAGCCGCTGGCGGGCGTGACCGCGGCCCCGGGCCAGTTGCTGGCCGGTTCCCCGGCGGGCACCCGCGGCGGCACGCGCAGGAACCCGGGGCGCCGCCCGGGCGGGTAAGTTTCACCGGCCGCGGCGGGACCGCACGGCGGCATCCTGCGGCTTAAGCTGGCGGGCCATGATCGTTCCTTGACAGCCCGCAGGGCCGCTCGGAGCAGCACAGCGGAATCACCAAAGCCAGCACGGCCGTCCCGAGGAGCCCGCGATGCGCCTTTCCCAGATCCTGCAGCAGGCCGGCGTCGCACGACGCGGCCGGCCCGCCCGGTCAGGGCCGGCGCCGCCTCCGGAGAACCCGGGCGTTTTGCCTGATCCGTGCGGGGGCACACCGATGGCATCCGCTCACCTCCTGCCGACGACGCCGGGACCACCCCGCCGGAAGGACCGATGCCATGCCCCCGGCTGTTCCCGTCATCGACCTAGGCCCCTGGTTCGCGGGCAGGGCCCGGGACCGGGCGGCCGTCGCGTCCGCCGTCGATGACGCGCTGCGCACATCCGGGTTCCTGCTCATCACCGGGCACGGGGTGCCCGCCGGGCTGAGCGCGGAGACGAGGGCGGTGGCCCGGGAGTTCTTCGCGCTCCCGGACAGCGTGAAGTCCCGGTACGCTATCGCGGTCGGCGGCCGTGGCTGGATCCCGCCGGGCGCCGAGGCCAACGGGAACGCCGAGGGAACGCCGACACCACCGGACCTCAAGGAGTCGTACTCGCTCGCCGCGGAGGAGCCGACGGGCAATGTTGCCATCGACGCCCGCTGGTTCCGGCGCAACACCTGGCCGGCCGAGGTGCCCCGGATGCGCCCGGTGGTCACCGAGTACATCAGCTGGATGCACACCCTGTCCGATGAGCTGATGGCGCTGTGCGCCGTCGCGCTGGGGCTCCCGGCAGGCTTCTTCGCCCCGTTCCTGAACCACCCCACCTACGGGCTGAACCTCAACCATTACCCGCCCGCCGATCCGGCCCGGCCGCCGGAGCCCGGGCAGTACCGGATCGGACCGCACAGCGACTTCGGCACGGTCACCGTGCTGGACCGCGAGCCCGGGCTGGGCGGCCTCCAGGTGTATATGCCCGACGGGACCTGGGCGGACGCGCCGTACGACCCGGCCGCGCTCACCGTGAACATCGGCGACCTGCTGGCCCGGTGGACCGGGGACCGCTGGCGGTCCACCCGGCACCGGGTACTGCCGCCGCACCCGGATGCGCCCGGCGAGGACCTGCTCTCGCTCATCTTCTTCTACGAGGCGAACCACGACGCCGTGGTCGAGTCCCTGCCGCCGCCCATCGGCCGGGTCAGCTACCCGCCGGTGATCGCGCACGAGTACCTGCGTGACAAGCTCGATGCCATCACCGTCAGCTGAGCCGGCGCACGGCCGCGTGCAGGCCGGGCAGCGCGGCCCGGGCCCGGGATAACGGCCCGGCTAACGGCGCGGGATTCGGTGAAGGCTCATGACAATTGCGCCGGGATGGCCCAGGATGGGGGGCCTGACGGCGGCGTCCGGATAGGCAGCGACGGCATCCCAGGCAACGGGACCGATCCAGGAGTGACCACATGGCCGAATCCAGTCCGGCAGGCGCGCAGCGGGCCGCCGGGCGCCACTCGATCGGGTTCAACTTCACCATGACCGTCGCCGTGCCCGTCGTGGCGCTGGCCCTGCTCTGGACCGCTACCGCGCTGGCCAGCCTGGTCAGCAAGCCGGCCCGGGACGCGCTCGGCCTGCCCGACGACTGGGCCATCGGTGAATTAGCGCTGTTCGTCGGGGGCGGCGTGGTGGTGGTCGCCGTCTCCGTGCTCCTCATCGGGCTGTTCGCGCGACGGCTGTCCCGGGATGTGTCGGATCTGGCCACCGCGGCCCGGCAGTACGCTGACGAGGTGCTCCCGGAGCTGGTGACCCGGCTGCGCGGCGGGGCGGACGGCAGCTCCCCGCCCGTGGCCGCGCTCCCGGCCGTGCGCACCGGCAGCGCCGAGCTCGCCGCGGCCGCCGCGGCCGTCGCCAGGCTGGAGCGCGCGGCGGCCGCCGCGGCCGCGGGGGAGGCCGGCCTGCGCGACGGGCTCCGGCTGGTCTTCGTCAGCCTGGCCCGGCGGAACCAGTCCCTGCTGCTGCGCCAGCTCCGGCTGATCGACGCGCTGGAGCAGAAGGCCGCCGATCCCGCGGCGCTGGCCGACCTCTTCGCGCTGGATCACCTGACCACCCGGATGCGGCGGCACGCGGAGAGCCTGGCCATCCTGTCCGGTGCCGCGCCGGGCCGGTCGTGGTCGCAGCCGGTGCCGGTCATCGACGTGATCCGCGCGGCCACGGCCGAGGTCGAGGACTACCAGCGGGTGGCCGTGCTGTCCGCGGCCGAGGACGCGGTGGCCGCCCCGGCGGTCGCGGACATGATCCACCTGCTGGCCGAGCTGATCGAGAATGCCACCATGTTCTCCCCCTCGGGGACCCGGGTGCAGATCCGGGCCGAGCGGGTGGCCAATGGCTTCGCCGTCGAGATCGAGGACCGCGGCCTGGGCATCGAGCCGGGCCAGCTTAACGACCTCAACCGTCAACTGGCCGAGCCGCCGGACTTCGACCTGGCCAACGCGGACCGGCTCGGCCTGTTCGTGGGAGCCAAGCTGGCCGTCCGGCACGGCGTTCGCGTCTCGCTGCGGCCCTCGCCCTACGGGGGCACCACCGCCATCGTGCTCATGCCGGGCAGCCTGATGATCCCGCCCGCCCGCGTACCGCCGGCCCGGGTGCCCGCCGCCCGCACGGGAGGCACCGGCCGGTTCCCGGCCCTGGACCTCCGGTCGGCCGGCGCGCTCGGCGTGACCGCCCCGCGGCCCGGCGCGGGGGCGGCCGTGCCGCCGCCCGGCACCCAGCCCGGTCCCCACCCAGGCCAAGGGCCGGCCAGCGAGCCGGGCGCGGCCCGCGGCGCGGGCCCGGGCGGCCGCCAGCCGGAGGCCGGGGCGGCATCCCGGAGACTGCCGCAGCGCACCAGGCAGGCCAGCCTGTCCCCGCACCTGCGCGGCGGCCCGCCGCTGGCCGCGCCCGACGGCGGCAGCCCGGCGCCGGGCGCGGCCGGCCAGCGCAGTCCGGAACAGGCCCGGGATCTCGCCGCCTCACTGCAGACCGGCTGGCGGCGCGGCCGGGAGGAGCCATCCTCCGGCCCGGCTGACGGGAACGGGCCGCGGCCCGCCCGGGGCGGGGAGGAATGATGGGCGGCCCGACGGCCGGGGATCCCGTGGCGGACCTGGGCTGGCTGCTCGACGACCTGGCCGCCCGGGTCAGCCACTTCCGCCGCTCAGTGATCCTGTCCCGGGACGGGCTGGTCGTGGCGGCCTCCAGTGAGCTGCCCCGGGACGACGCCGAGCGCCTGGCCGCCCTCGCCGCCGGGGTGCAGAGCCTGGCCTCGGGCGCCGGCCAGCAATTCGAGGTCGGCGAGGTCCGGCAGACCATCATCGAGCTGCAGCAGGCACTGCTGTTCATCACCGCGGCGGGCAACGGCAGCTGCCTGGCCGTACTCTGCCCGGCGGACGCCGACGCCGGCCTGGTTGCCTACGAGATGGCCAGGCTGGTCAAGCGGGCCGGGCCGCACCTGGAAGCGCGGCCGCGGTTCCCGGCCGCGGGCCTGCCGGCGGAGTGAGCCAGCGTGGCCGCGGACAGCAGATGGCTAGACCGGAATTCCGGTCCCGTGGTGCGCCCCTACGCGGTGACCGGAGGCCGCACCCAGCCGGCCGACGGGGAACTGCTCGACCTCATCGCGGTCATCGTCAACGCGGGCGCGGCTGCCGGGGAGGATGACCGGATCGGCCTGAGCCCGGAACACCGGCGCATCCTCGGCCTGTGCCAGCAGCCCGGCCACGGTGGCGGATGTGGCCTCCGATACCGGCCTGCCGCTCGGCGTGGTCCGGGTGCTGATTGCCGACCTGATCGTGGCGGGCCGGATAACGGTGCTACCCCAGCGGCCCGCCGCCGACCAGCCCCGTGCCGCGCTGCTCCGGGAGGTCCTGCAAGGGCTGCGCGCACTATGAGCGCGTCCGGCCTGGTTTCGGTAGCCTCACCGGGGTCGAGAACTCAACCATGACGACAGCGGCATGCCGGCCTGGGCAGGTCCTGCTCTGCGAGCCCGCACGCGGAGCGGGGCGCCGCGCCCTGGCTGACCCCGGCATGCCCGGCCCAGACCTAGGTGGTGTCACGTGATCAGCCAGGTGCCGGCCAGCGGGCCGGCCGGGCCGGCGGGCGGGCCGCCGGCCACCCCCGTGCGGTGCGGCGCGATCCCCCCGCTCGCCGACGGCTTCAGCCCACGGCCGGAAACGGCCGCCAGCCTGGCCACCGCGCTGGCCCCGGGGGCCACAGTGGCACTGGTACCCAGCCGGCCGCCGTCCGGATCCCCGGACTGGCTCGGCGCATCCGGCAAGACGCAGCTGGCCGTGTACACCGCCGAGTCGCTGTGGCACGCACGGGAGGTGAGCCTGCTGATCTGGATCACCGCCACCAGCCGGACCGCCATGCTGTCCGGCTACGAGCAGGCGGCCGCCGCGGTGCTGGGCGGTGGTGCGCCCAGCGGCGCGGACGCGATGGCGGCGCGGTTCACCGGCTGGCTGGCGGAGACCTCGCAGCCGTGGCTGGTCGTGCTCGATGACCTGATGGCTCCGGCCGACCTGGATGGGCTGTGGCCGGACGGCCCGGCGGGCCGGGTGCTGATCACGGCGGCGAGCCAGGCCGTCGTGCCGGCCGATCGCCGCGCCGTCGTGCTCGGTGTCGGCGCGTTCAGCCAGCGGGAAGCACTCAGTTACCTGATGGGCCAGCTCACCGCTGACACCGACCAGCGGCTCGGCGCCATCGACCTGGCCGCCGACCTGGCCGGCGAGCCGCTGGCGCTGGCGCAGGCCAGCGGCGTGATCGCCAGCTCGGCACTGTCCTGCCGGGATTACCGCGGCTATTTCGTGGACCGGCGCGCCCAGCTGGTCAAGCAGCTGGGCCAGGCGCCGGGGAGCAGGCCGCCCGCTCCCGCCGTCACCTGGATGTTCTCGGTGGAGCAGGCGGACCGGCTGGCGCCCGGGGCCGCGGTCCAGCCCGTGCTGGCGCTCGCGGCGCTGCTGGACCGGCACGGCATCCCGGGAACCGTGTTCACCGCCCCGGCCACCGCCGCCTACCTGGGCGCGGCCGGCCCCGGGCAGCAGGCAGGCCCCGGGCAGCCAGGCCCAGCCGGGCCCGCGAGGCCCTGATGATCATGGAACGGACCGGGCTGCTGGACATCGACCCGTCCGGTACGCCGCCGCTGATCCGGATGACGTCGGCGGTCCAGGCGGCGGTGCGGGCGGCCATGCCCGGCCGGCTCCGGGAGCAGGCGGGGCGGGCCGCCGCCGATGCACTGCTGCAGGCGTGGGGCTCCGCCGAGCAGCCGTCGTGGCTGCCTGAGAGCCTGCGGTCCTGCACGGCCAGCCTGCACGAGACGGCCGGGGGCGTGCTGTGGTCGGGTGGCTGCCACCCGCTCCTGTTCCGCGCCGGGCAGAGCCTGGACGCGGCCCGGCTGAACGGCCCGGCCGTGGCGTACTGGCAGGAACTCACCTCGGCCGCTGAGCGGATGCTGGGCACCGGCCACCCGGATACGCAGGCCATCGTGGAGCGGCTCGCCTACGCCTACCTGGCGGCTGGGCAGGTCACCGAGGCGGTCACCTGGTTCGAGCGGGTGGCAGCGGACCGGGCGCGCACGCTCGGCCCCGATCACCCCGCCGCGATCGCCGCCCGGCGCGACCTCGGGCGCGCCCTGCTGAATGCCGGCCAGCACGGTCCGGCGATCACCGTGCTGAGTGGGGCGCTCAGCGAGTACGAGCGGATCTGCGGGCCCGGGCATCCGGACACCCTCGGCGCGCGCGATGACCTGGCCGCCGCGTACCGGGCGGGCGGGCAACTGGCCGAGGCCATCCCGCTGTACAAGCGCACCCTGACCGACCGGGAGCGCGGCCAGGGGCCGCAGCATCCGGACACGATGACCACCCGGCAGTCGCTGGCCGAAACCTACCTGGCCGAGGGCCGGGTCAAGGTCGCCCTCTCGCACTACAAGCGCGTCCTCGCGGACCGCGAGCGGGTGCTCGGCCACGACCACCTCGACACCATCGCCGCCCGCGGCAACCTCGGCTCCGCCTACCACGCCGCCGGGCGGATGGCCTCGGCGGTGCGGATGTACGAGGAGACCCGGGCCGGTTACGAGCGGGTGCACGGCCCCGAGCACCCGGATACCCTGGCCCGCTGCCTGAGCCTGGCCAGCGTGTACTACGCGGTCGGCCGGCTGACCGACGCGAAGACGGTGCTGCAGGAAACCCTGGCCCACTGTGAGCGGGCCCTGCCCCCCGGCGACCCGCTGACCCAGTCAGCCCGGGACAGCCTGGCCAACATCGCCGGCAGCTGAGCAGCGCCGGTCACTCTCCCGCCGCGCCGCGCCGCGCGTCTGCCTTCCTGGCCATATTGATCACTTAACGTATACGACCTGTTACTCTTGGTAGTCGCATGGCCCTCGACTGCACCGCGGAGATGGAGACCACTATGCGGACATGCCGGCTGGCACCGATGCGCACACTAGCGGCTCTGGCGATCGGCTGCGCCACGCTGCTGGCCGCCGATCCCGCGGCGGCCCAGGCCAGCTACGGCCCGAACCTGCCCGCCGGCCCGGCTCCCGTGCCCGGTGCCTCCTGTGTCGTGACCAGTCAGACGGTCGGCCCGGCCGGCACAATGATCGGCCCGCTGGACCTGGGCAGCCTGGCCGGGGTGCTACGCATCCGCCGGGGCACATTCACCCGGCCGGTCCAGCTCACCGTAACCCAGTCGGGGACCCAGGGTCACGGCTGCCAGGCCGGGCGGGCAAACTGGCCGGCGATGCGCGGCTACCGGGTGGTCGGCGGCATCGGCATCCTTGTCCAGCGCGGGGGCGCCAGTTTCCCCAGCCAGTATGGGCGGCCGGTCATGCTCCGCCTCAGCTCCCGCACCATCCGCGCGTCCAGCCTGGTCGTGCGCTGGTGGCGCGGTCGCGTGATCGTGGTCCGCGCTGCGGTGACCGGCCACGGCTCGGCCCGGATCCCGGTGCTGGGCAACGCGTCGTACGCGGTGCTGACCCCGGCCCGGGAGCTGGACCGGCTGCTGGCCAGCACCACGCCCGGCCCGCGCGCGGGCCGGGCGGCTGCGCGGAAGCAGGCAGCACTGCTCGCGGACGGTGCACTGCTGCGCCCGGCGGCCGCGCCGCGGCCGGGCGCGGGCGTGCTGGCGGCCCGGTGACCGCCGGCGCCGCCCCGGTCCGCCGGCGCCTCGCCGGCCTGGCCCTCATCCCGGCGACCCTGGGCGTGACCGCCTGCGGCGGATTAACAGCCGCGGCACCACCGGCGCACCAGTCCCGCGGCATCGTCCCGGTCCGGATCGTGCCCGGCCCCCGGCGTCTGCTGGCCGCGGCCATGCCGCAGTCGGACGGGATCATGTGGGCGCTGGCCGGCCCAGCGAGCGCCGGACTGTTCCACGTGGACTCCACCACCGGGAAGGTGTCCGGCAGCGTCTCGGTCAGCGCCGCCGCCCGCTCGGTCGCCGAATCCGCGGCCGGGGTCCTCGGGCTGGCCCTGGGAACGAGTGAGTCTGGCGCCCTGGAACTGCTGGACGCCCGCACCACCCGGCTGATCCACACCATCCCGCTGCCCGCGCCGGCCCGCCAGGTGGTCGTGGGCAGCGACGGCACCACGTTCTACGTGCTGGCCGGCTGGCCGGGGAGCGCCAGCGTGACCGTGCTCAGTTCGCAGACTGGCAAGGTGACGGGCACGGTGCCGGTGCCGGCGGACACGGTCTCGGTGGTCCCCGACATCCCGCAGAACACGCTGTACGTGCTGGAGCGCACCGGCCTGGTCAGCCGGGTGAGCGTCGCCAGCGGCCAGATCATCGAGAAGTTCAGGGTGGGCACGGACGGCGAGTGGATCGCGCTGAGCCCGGACAGCAGCACCCTCTACGTGCTGAAGGGCACCGGCCAGATGCCTAACGTGGCCGTCGTGGACACCGGCACGGACAGCGTGCGGCGGGTACTGCCAGCGCCGAGGCACTGCCTTCAGCTGCTCGTCTCGGCGAGCGGGGACCAGCTGTATGAGGTGGTGGGGGCGCCCGGCTATGGCAACATCCAGGTCTTTCCGGCCTGAGCCGGGCCGATGAGGGCGGCCAGCGAGGGGCGGCACCGCTCTACCGGGCGCGCGGCCGCCGGCCAGCTCACCTTGCCCGTCCCGGGGAGCACTGGCCCGGGGAGCACTGGCCCGGGGAGCACTGGCCCGGAGAGCACTGGCCCCGTGACCACCCGGCCGCCCGCCCCCCCTCCTGGCCCCGCCGCGCCCCGGCGGGGATCTGCCCGGCGGCCGCGGCGGCGGGTGACCCGGCGGCTGCCCGCAGCATGGACCGCCTGGCGGGCACCGGTCACGACGCGGCCGGACCCGGCGGACGCCGACGGTGGCGACTGGGCGGCCCGTGCGCTGCGCACGCTGGCCGGCGCCTCGGTCGTGGCCTGGGCCTTCCGGCTGTCCGGCTACCTGACTCTCGCGCCCTGGCTGGCCGCGCCGGTGGCGGCGCTCGGGCTCACCGGCCTGCTAGTCATCGTGACCGGCTGGCTTCCCGGCGCGGAATCCACCCGGATGCTGCGCCGGGCCGACTGGGCGGTCCTCGCCGCGGCACTGGCCGGGCTGGCGCTGTGGAGCTACTTCCAGGTCTACATCTCGCCGGACTACGGGACCGACGAGATCGCCTTCGACCAGTACGCCGCCCAGCTGGCGCTGCACGGCATCAACCCGTACCTGCACTCGATGGCCGCGGCCTTCCCGCTCTTCCACGTCTCACCGAACGGCTACACCTTCCAGCTGAACGGCCATCCGGTGGCCTCACTCTCCTATCCGGCGCTGTCCTTCGAGGCATACCTGCCGGTGCTCGCCCTCGGGGCCACCGCCCAGGCCGCTGTCTGGGTCGACGTGGCCGCCTGGGCGGCGGGCGCGGTGGTCCTGTTCGCCGTGCTGCCGCGGCGGCTGGCCCCGCTGGTGGCCGTGGTGGCCAGCATGGACGTGTTCATCGGGTACGCGGTCGGCGGGGTAACCGACTTCCTGTTCGTCCCGCTGCTGGTCGGCGCGGCGGTCCGGTGGGACACGTTCGGCACCCGGCGCGGGCCGGCCGCCTGGCGCGGCCCGGTCCTGCTGGGACTGGCCATGGCCGTGAAGCAGACCCCCTGGCTGGCCGCGCCGTTCGTGCTGGCGGGCATCGTGGCCGAGGCCCGCGGCCGGGGCCGGGGCTGGGCCGGGGCCGCCCGGGACGGCCTACGGTACGCCGGCCTGGCCCTGGCCGCCTTCTGCGTGCCGAACCTCCCCTACCTGGTCCAGGCGCCCGGCGCGTGGCTGCGCGGCATCCTGATCCCGTTCTCCTCGCATGCGGTGCCGGCCGGGCAGGGACTGGTCAGCCTCAGCCTGTCCATTGCGGTTGGCGGCGGCTCGCTGCGCGCGTTCAGCACCGCGGCGCTGGTCGTGTTCGCCGCCGTCCTGGCCTGCTACCTGGCCGCCTACCCGGTGCTCAAGCCGACTGCCTTCCTGCTGCCGTCGCTGGCGCTGTTCTTCGCCACCCGGTCCTTCGGCAGCTACCTGGTGATGCTGCTCCCGGCGGCGATCGCCGCCGCCGCGACCACCACCCGGCCGCCGGGCCGGTGCTCGCGGTACTGGGCCTGGGTGGCCGGCGTCAGCGCGGCCGCCTGCGCCGCGGCGGTGGCCATGGCGCTGACCGCCGCCAGCCCGTTGCAGCTCGCCATCCGGGCGGTCCGGACCACGGGCCAGCTCGCCACGGTGCAGCAAGTGACGCTGGCGGTCAGCAACGTCAGCGGCCAGCCGGTCCGGCCGGCCTTCACCATCGAGAACGGCTCCAGCATGACGGCCTTCTGGCGGCGGCTGCACGGGCCCGCCGTGCTCGGGCCGCACAAGCAGGCGCAGTACACGATCGTGGCGCCCAGTTACTTCGCCATGCCGTCGATCGGCACCGGGTTCCAGGTGCTGGCGTTCGCGCAGGACCCGGCGTCAGTCAGCAGGACCAGCGCGTACGTGGGCAGCGTGTGGCGGGTGGTGCTGCAGCCCGCCACGATCAACCACCCGGTCTACCGCGGACAGGAGATCACTGTGCACGCCGAGATCGTGAACCGGCTCGACCAGCCGATGCGGGTGGCCAATGTGCCCGTCTACCTGGGGCAGGTCATCTATGACCAGCGGGGCCTCGAGTACTCCGAGGCGGTGATCAACTCCGCGCCTGAGGGCCGGACCCCGGTGGAGGCATTCACCAACGCCGAGGGCGTGGCGACGTTCACGATCGGGTCCGCGGCGGCCAACATTGACCCGGTCTACTTCGAAGCCAACCTGGTCAAGGCGGGGCAGTTCTACCCCTATGGCTACTCGCCGATCCTGGCCATCAGGTTCCGCTCATGAGCCGGCTCACGGTCGCGCCCGCGCCCGCCACCCCGGCCGCCCCGCCGGGCCCGGGCCGGTCCCTGCGCCGGTTCCGCCAGATCGGCTGCCTGGTGCTCGGGGCCAAGCTGGCCGCGTTCGCGGCGTGGAGCGCGCTGCTCTACAACCGCTTCGCGCTCACCCCGGACTTCGCGCAGTACCAGCAGGCCTGGTACCTGATCGCGCACGGCTACCTGAACCCGTACGACACGGTGGGCAACTTCACCTTCTGGCAGAACCACGCCGAGTTCATCATGTGGCCCATCGCCCTGCTGTACTGGCTGTTCCCCAGCGGCGTGGCGCTGCTGTGGCTGCAGGACATCGGCGTCATCGGCGCGGAACTCGTCGCCTTCCTCTGGATCTGCCAGCTGTGCTGGCCCGGGGCGGCGACCCACCGGGCCAGCAAGGCGCTGGCCGGGGCGGGGCTGGTGCTGCTGGCCATCAATCCCTGGTCGTGGTGGTCGGTGTCCTTCGACTTCCATGCCGAGTGCCTGGCCGTTTTGTTCGTCGCGCTGCTGGCCTGGGATCTGGCCAACGGCCGGCGGCGGGCGTGGCTGTGGGTGCTGCCCCTGCTCGCCTGCGGGGACGTCGCGGGCACCTACGTCTTCGGGCTGGGTGCCGGGCTGCTGCTGGCCGGCCACGGCCGGGCCGCCCGCCTGCGCGGCGCGGCACTGGCCGCGCTCGGCGTGGCGGCCGTCCTGTTCATCTCAGCGATCCACGGCAACCAGGGCTCGGGACATGGCCTGCGGGCCTACGATTACCTGGCCGCGCCCGGGTACGCGGGGGCCCTCACCCTGCCCGCGCTGGCCAAGGGACTGGTCACCCACCCGGCCACGGTGGCGGCCAAGCTGTGGTCCAAGCGGATCGACCTGTGGGCCAACCTGGCCCCGTCCGGACTGCTCGGGCTGGCCTACCTGCCGCTGCTGCCGCTGCTGGCGGTAGTCATCGTCGCCAACAACCTGTTCCGCGGGTTCCTGTTCTCCGAGCCGCTGTTCCAGAGCCTGCCCATCTACGTACTGCTCCCGGCGGGCACGGTAGCCGTGCTGGCCTGGCTGACCGCGCGGCGGCGGTGGCTCGGTCTGCTGCTCGCCGGGCTGGTCGTGGCCCAGGCGGCCGGCTGGGCGGCCGTCTGGGCGCCGCGCACCCCGGCCCAGTGGCTGCGGGTGCCGCCGGCCACAGCGGCCACGCTGGCCTCGCTGCAGGCGCGCATCCCCGCATCCGCCGCCGTGTTCGCCTCCCAGGGCGTGGTGGGCCGCTTCGCCACCCGGCTCGACGTCCGCCCGCTGAACGGGAACCTGCCCATCCAGCCGGGCCAGAACTGGTTCATCTTCGTCCCGTGGTCAGGCATCGAGACCGAGCAGACGGACGGCGCGATGGTCTTCGCCGGCCAGCTGGCCGGGCCGATGCACGCCACGCTGGTGACGGACGCCAACGGCGTGTGGGCGTTCCGCTGGACTTCCCCGGCCGGGGTGCACCGGCTGCACGTGCCGGGCGGGACCCGCCCGCTCCCGGCCTGGACGGCCCCCGGGGCCGCCGGGCGGCCTGTGCTCACCGGGGCGCCCGGCGGCTGGCACGCGGCCTCCACCGGCCGGGCCGGCTACGTGGCCGACCGGCTGGAATGGCGGCGCTGGCCGGGCCGGTTCCGGGCCGCCGTGACGTTGTCCGCGACCGGCCCGGTCAATGTGGAGGTGTGGGACAACACCGGCAACGTGCTGCTGGCCCGGCAGAGCCTGCCCAGGACGGACGGCATCCAGACCGTCACGCTCGGCGTGGCCGCCAGGAATTTCCCGAACTTCCTGTACGGCGGCTCGGGCCCGTTCCTGGCCAAGTTCGGCGGTGGCCCGAAGACCCAGCAGATCGAGGCCCGGGTGTGGACCCCGGGCGGCAGCACCGTCAACGTCTACAGTGCCCAGCTCACCCGCGCCTAGGCCGCGGCGCCCGCCGATCACCCCGATTCCCGGGGCCTGCCAGGCGTCACGGCCAGCCTGCCCGCCATCCGGGGCGATGTCGAAGGCCACCAGGCAGTGCTGGTAAGAGTCGGCCACGATCAGGGTGGAGTTGTCCGCGGTCACCGCCATCCCGTTGGGGAAGGCGATGTGCCGGCCACCTGGCGTACCGAGCGTCCGCCGCGACATGGACGACGGAGCCAGGCCGGAACTCCTCGGCGGTCATCGGGTTGCGGCCCGCGCTGTTGACGTAGATGTTGCGCCGGCCGTCCATGACGATGTCGTTCCAGCCCGGCCTGCCGAGATCCGCGTGCGTGACCAGGGATCCGTCCGGCTCCGTGCCCGGCGAGACCGACGGCGATCACCTCGCCCGCCGACCAGTCGGAGAAGTACAGCCGGCCCTCATGCCAGCGCGGTGACTCGACCAGGCCCCGGCCGTCCAGCAGCGTTCGCACCTCCGGCATCCGCACCAGCCTTTCCCCACCTGACGGCGCCGCACCGGGCAGTCTCATCCGCTAGACGAGCGGCGGGCGGCCAGATCACCGGTCGGGCGGGCGCTAGGCGTCCCGGCTGAGCAGGTAACGCACCACGCCGACACCGGGTTCGGCGGCCGGGTCGCCGTCGGGGTGGCCCGGGCGCCCGTCCAGGTGGGCGCCGCGGTCCTCGGAGACCTGGACGATCTGCCAGCCGTCCAGCGCCAGCCGGTCCAGGCAGCCGAGCACCTCCCGGATCGGGTAGCCGAACTGAGAGCGCGGCAGGCCGATGTCCACCGGCATCTGGTCGGCCCCGCTGAACAGCCAGCCCACCCAGGTGTGCAGGTCACCCACGACCACGGTCTCCCGCCAGTCGGCGAACTGGGCCGCCACGGTCGGTGCCGGGAACCGGGCGCGGAACTCCTCGGTGATGAAATCGTGCGCCGTGTCCGGGTCCGCCACCGCGTCGGTCCCATCCGGGAAGGTGATCCGGGCCACGTCCACCCGCGGGCCGCCCTCGTGCAGCCGTTCCTTGCCCACCTCGACCCGGGTGGCGGCCTGCCATTTGGCCAGGTTGCGCTCCCAGCCGTCACCGCTCCGCCCTGAGACGGCGGCGGCGGCCGGCCGGACGTTCTCCTCCCACCACGCCTGGGCAGCCTCGTCACCGGTATCCCGGGGCACCACGAGCGGCTGCTGGCCGGGAATCTCCACCAGATCGAAGACCGCCCGCGCGATGACGAGCATCGCGTGCCGTACCGCCATCGAGCCTCCTGTGCGCCGCGCCGCCAGCGTGCCCAGGCTACGGTGCTTCCCGGCCCGCGGCACGGGGCATTACGGACAAGCGTGACCCGGCACTGGGCTGCGGCGGCGGCGGTCACCGGCCGGGCACCCCCGGCCGGGCATCACAGGCCGGGGATACCGCTGCCGATGATCAGGACGTCCGTCTCCAGCTGGGTCACGCCGGTTCCTCCCGCGGCCGGGCGAGCACGATGTCAAACGTCACGCTGCTCCACGGGACGTCCAGGTGGCGGCCTTCCGGCCCGGGCCCGGGCTCGTGCTCGGTGAACTCGGCGATAAGGCTGTCCTTGACACCGAACACCGCGTCGAAGGCCAGGTACGGGTCCCCGGCCACGAAGAAATGCGTGGTCAGCGTGCGGTAACCGGGGGCCGACACCATGAAGTGCAGGTGCGCCGGGCGCATCGGGCCGCGGCCCGCCGCCGCGAGCAGGTCTCCGACCGGGCCGTCGTCCGGGATCGGGTAGGGGGCCGGGCGCACCGACCAGAACCGGTACTCCCCGGCCGGGCCGCTGTGCAGCCAGCCGCGCCCGGCGGTCACCTCCCCCGGGTACTGCACGTCGTAGAAACCATCCTCATCGGCCTCCCACACCTCCAGGCGCGCCCCGGGCACCGGCTCCCCGCCGGTGCCGCGCACGATCCCGGACACGTAGCAGGGCTGCCCTTTGGCCCCGGCCGCGACGTCCCCGCCCAGCGGCACCTCCGGCGCCCCGGCCACGAAGAACGGTCCGAGCACGGTGGACTCGGTGGCACCGGCCGAGCCGGGCGCGTTGATCGCCACCGTCAGCATGGACAGCCCGAGCACGTCGGACAGCAGGATGAACTCCTGCCGCCGGCCGTCGGTGATGTGACCGGCCCGGGTGAGGAACTCGATACCCCGCTGCCATTCCTCCTCGGTCAGCCGCACCTCGCGGGCGAAGGCGTGCAGGTGCCGCACCAGGCTCTGCATGACCTCGCGGTACCGGGCCGGCCCGGCGCCACCGAAGCTGGCCAGCACCTCCCCGGTCACCGCCTGCTCCCGCCCGGCCTGTGCCGCGTCGGCACTCCCGGGGTCCTGGCTCATCACATCGTCCTCCACCTGGCCTAGCTGGAATCCGCCGGCGGCTCGCCGGCCCACGCCGCGTGCAGCAGCCGCCGCAGGGCGGCGGCATCGGCCGGCACCGGGTTGTCCGGCGGGACGGCGGGCTCGATAAGCTGCGCCGCCTCGGCCAGTTGATCCTCCCGCAGCCCGATGTCCCGCAGCCCGGCCGGGATACCCAGCCGGGTGGCCAGGTCACGCAGCGGGCCAGCCGGGGCGCGGCCCGGCGCGGCCAGGGCCCGGCCGATCCGCCCGGCGGCCTCCGGGGCCCCGGGCGTGTTGAACGCCAGCACGTAGGGCAGCACGATGGCGTGCATCTGGGCGTGCGGCAGGTCGTAGCGGCCGCCGAGGACGTGGCAGATCTTGTGATGCAGCCCGGAGCCGGCCACCGCGAACGCGGACCCGGCCAGGTAGGCCCCGTACAGCAGGCTGCTGCGCACGCCCAGGTCAGCGGGAGCGGCGCTGACCAGCGGCAGCGCCCCGGCCAGGGCGCGGATGCCTTCTCCGGCTGCCAGTGAGCTGACCGGGTTACGCCGGGGGGCCCAGAACGCCTCGACGCAGTGCGCCATCGCGTTCAGGCCGCTGGCCGCGGACAGGCCGGGTGGCAGGCCGATCGTCAGTTCTGGGTCGTAGATCACCAGCCTGGGCAGCACCCGGAGATCGGTCCCGGTGGTCTTGCGCTCTCCCTCGGTGATCCCCCAGACCGGGGTGACCTCCGAGCCCGCGTAGGTGGTGGGCACCGCGATCACCGGCAGCCCGGTGGCCAGCGCCACGGCCTTGGCCGTGCCGGTGGCGGATCCCCCGCCGATGCTGAGCAGGGCATCGGCGCCAGCCGCGGCGGCCTCCTGGCGGGCCGCCTGCGCGACCGCGGCCGGGACGTGCGGGCGCACGCCGGTGAACACGCCCGCGAGCCGGCCGCCGAGGGCCCCGGCCAGTTCCCTTGCCACCTGTTCCGCGCGGCCGCCTGCGATCAGCAGCACGCGGGACGCGCCGAGCCGGGCCGCCTCGGCGGGCAGTTCCGCCCGCGCGGTGCCCGGCCCGAACACCACCCGGCCCGGCAGGGCGTCGAACGCGAACGGGGGCACCGGCTCAGGCTCCTGGAGCTCAGGCCGCTGAGGTTCGGGCCGCTGAGGTTCGGGCCGCACGAGCTCAGGCCGCACAGGTCCTCGGGACGTCTTCGTCATGAGTATCAAGTTTCGTCATGCGCGGGCGTGTTCACGGTCGCGCGCCAGGCAGGTATATGTCCAGTTCAGTTTCTTTCCTACCGCTGCCACATCCTGCGCTATGGATCTCCGACGGCTGCGGAATTTCGTCACCGTGGCCGAGGAGCGCTCGGTGACCGCGGCGGCCGCCCGGCTGCACATCACCCAGCCGCCCCTCAGCGTCCTGCTTGCCCGCCTGGAGCACGAACTGGGGATGGTCCTGCTGACCCGGCCTGCCCGACGCGGGCCGGCATCTGCTGGAGCACGCGCGGCGGCTGCTGGCGGAGGTGGATGGGGTCGCGCAGTCCGTGCGGCGGCGCGGCGAGGGCCGCAGAGCCGGAACTGGACGTCGTCGTCGTCGCCGCCGCGAGCCGCTGGCCGCGGTGGCCCGGCCGGGCGCACCCCAGCCCTGACCGCTGGCGCCGCCTGGTTCCGGGCGCGCCCGGACCTGCCGTGGTACGGCCGACCGTGGTACGGCCGACCGTGGTACGGCCGGACGGCACCGGGCGGCCAGCCAGGGTTACCCGCGGCCGCCCCTGGTCAGCGCCGGGACCTGTGCCGTACGCCGGCGGTGAGCCGCAGTCCGACGATCACGACCACCGCGATCAGTGCGATCACGAACAGGACGTGCAGCGCGGAGATGATCGCCCCGATGAGCATCAGCGCCACGAACGCGGCCAGCACGATGAGCAGGATTCTTCCCATGCCTCCACGATATGCCAGCCGGGCCCATCCCGCGCCGGCCAGACGTCCCGGTTCCAGCGGCACGCCACCCGGATCCGGGGGCCCTCAATCCCGGCGCAGCCACCGGCCCTCCGCCGCCCGCCGGTGTAGTTGCGGCCCGCCCGTGAAAAATAGATATCACTATGATAGGTTGAGGGCCATCAGCTTCACCAGTGGAGGAGGCCGTGATGGCCACGAGTACCGCAACGGCGGCAAGTCCGGACCTGCCCAGCCTGCAGCCTGCCAGCCCGGTCCTGACCGAGCACCGGGCCCATTCCGCGCCGGGCATCCCCATCCTGGTGCTGGGCATCGCGATCGCGCTGGCCGGGGTGGTATTGCTGGTGCTGGCCGCCGGGGGCGGCGGCGGGCTGGCCACGGCCCAGGGCGTTGCCGCCGTGGCGCTCCTGCTCGGCGGCATCCTCGGGCTGCGTGGCCTCACCCAGGTCATCGCGGGTGAGGCCCGCGTGGTGCAGTTGTTCGGCCGCTACACCGGCACGGTCCGGGAGCCTGGCCTACGCTGGGTCAACCCGTTCACTATCCGGCGCCGGGTATCAACCAGGATCCGCAACCACGAGACCCCCCTGGCCAAGGTCAATGATGCTGACGGGAACCCGATCGAGATCGCGGCCGTGGTTGTCTGGCAGGTCCGGGACACGGCCGCGGCTCTCTACTCGGTGGACGACTTCACCCAGTTCGTGGCGACCCAGACGGAGACCGCGGTCCGGCACATCGCCACCAGCTACCCCTACGATTCCGGCGACACCGGCCAGCTGTCGCTGCGCGTCAATGCCCAGGACATCACCGGGCAGCTTTCCGCCGAGATCGCGGCGCGGGTGGCGGCGGCGGGCGTGACAATTATCGAATCGCGGCTCACCCGGCTCTCGTACGCCGCGGAGATCGCCCAGGCCATGCTGCGCCGCCAGCAGGCCAGCGCGGTGGTCGCGGCCCGGACGCGGATCGTCGAGGGCGCGGTCGGCATGGTCGAATTGGCGCTGCGGCGGCTGGAAGAGCAGGACGTCGTCGAACTGGACGAGGAACGGAAGGCGGCCATGGTGTCCAACCTGCTCGTGGTGCTGTGCAGCGAGCAGGCCACCCAGCAGGTGGTCAACACCGGGTCCCTCTACCAGTGACGGACGGCTATCTGACGGTGCGGGACAGCCATGACCGGACCCCTGTGATGCGGCGGGCAGCACGGTGAGTGAGCGCAAGAGCGTGCTGCTGCGGCTCGATCCCGCCGTGCACGATGCCCTGGCCAAGTGGGCGGCGGATGAGTTGCGCAGCACCAACGCCCAGATCGAGTTCCTGCTGCGCCGGGCGCTGGCGGAGGCCGGCCGGATGCCCGGCTCAGCGCGCCAGATGCGCGGCCGCGGCCGGCCGCCGTCCGGCCGGGATGGCCAGCCGGGCGCGCGCCACGACTAGCAGCCATCCCCGCCGACGGGGCTGCCGCTGGTAGCCTTCCGTCCCTGTGACTACTCCCGCAACCGCGCCGGATGGAGAGGACAGCCAGCCCCGGGGGCCCGTTCGGCCGGATCTGCTCTTGTCCTTGCGGGGGTGGCAGAAGGCGGCGTACCGGGAGTACTTCACCCGCCCGCGACGGGATTTCCTGCTGGTGGCGACGCCCGGCGCGGGCAAGACCGCGTGGGCGCTGACGGTCGCCGCCGAGTTGCTGGCCCGCCGGGAGATCGCCTCGATCACCGTGGTCACCCCGACAGAGCACCTCAAGCACCAGTGGGCACAATCCGCGCACTACCTGGGCATCGCCCTGGACTCGTCGTACCGGAACTCCCAGGGCCGCGCGTCCGCCGACTTCACCGGCGTGGCGGTGACCTACGCGCAGGTGGCCGCGCACCCGGTGCTGCACCGGCAGCGCACCCTGAACCGGCGCACGCTGGTGATCTTCGACGAGATCCACCACGCCGGGGACGCGCTGTCCTGGGGGGAGGCGGTCCGGGAGGCATTCGAGCCGGCCCGGCGGCGGCTGGGGCTGACCGGTACCCCGTTCCGCAGCGACACTAACCCGATCCCGTTCGTGAGCTACGCCCCGGACGCTGACGGCAGCAAGCGCAGCGTGTCGGACTACGTCTACGGGTACGGACCGGCCCTGGAGGACGGCGTGGTCCGGCCGGTCATCTTCCTGGCCTATTCCGGCGAGATGCACTGGCGGACCCGGGCCGGCGACGAGATCACCGGGACCCTGGGCACCCCGATGCTGCCCGACCAGCTGGCCCAGGCCTGGCGGACTGCGCTGAACCCCGAGGGCGAATGGGTGCAGCGGGTCCTGGAGGCCGCGGACAAGCGGCTCACTGAGGTCCGCCGCGGCATGCCTGACGCGGCCGGCCTGGTCATCGCCACCGACCACGAGTACGCCCGGGCCTACGCGGCCCTGCTGCGCAGGCTCACTGGGAAGCGGCCGGTGGTTGTGCTCTCCGACGACCCGGCGGCCAGCAAGAAGATCGCCGCCTTCGCCGACTCGGACGAGCGGTGGATGGTGGCGGTCCGGATGGTCTCGGAGGGGGTGGACATCCCCCGGCTCGCGGTCGGGGTGTACGCCACCAGCGTTGGCACGGCGCTGTTCTTCGCGCAGGCGGTGGGCCGGTTCGTGCGGGCCCGGCAGCGCGGCGAGACGGCGTCGGTGTTCCTGCCGTCCATCCCTGTCCTGCTGGGTTATGCCGCCGAGCTGGAAGCCGAGCGCGACCACGTGCTGCAGGCCCCGCCGCCCGACGCCGAGGAACGTGAGCTCGCCGAGGCACTGCGCCGTCGGGACGCCCCGGACCAGCCGGGCGAGACGCTCCCGTTCGAGGCGCTGCACGCGTCGGCGCACTTCGACCGGGTGCTCTACGACGGCGCCGAATTCGGCACCAGCGCCGCCGAGGACGACTTCCTCGGCCTGCCCGGCCTGCTGGAGCCGGACCAGGTGGCGCTGCTGCTGCGCAAGCGCCAGGCGGAGCAGTTGCGCGAGCCGGCGCGTCCGGCCGGCAGGCCCAGAGCGTGCCAGCCTGGGCGGCCGGGGCCACCGCGGCGGCCGCGCCGGGGACGGCCGGAGGGACCGCGGGGCAGGCCGCGGAGGGCGGCGGGACCGCGGCGGCACCGGTTACCCGGGAGAACCTGGCCGCGCTGCGCAAGGAGCTGAACGGCCTCATCGGGGCGTGGCATTACCGCACCGGCCAGTCGCATGCAGTGGTCCATGCCGACCTGCGCCGTGCCTGCGGCGGGCCGCCGCTGCCGCAGGCCACCGGCGACCAGATCCGGGCCCGCATCGACATGATCCGCCGCTGGGCTAGCGCCCGCCGCTGAGCCACCCGGCCATTCCGGCGCCGATACCGCTCGCCGCGCCGGTGACCAGCGCCCGCCGCCCCGCAAGCACAGCCGTCGAACTCACTGCGCACGCTCCCTGACGCCGTTGACACACCGCCCTACTGGACGGTAGTCCTGCACCATCGCCGCCGCGAACCGGGGGAAACCACATGCCGTCTGCTGCTCCGCTGCCCGCGGGCGTCACCGCCACCGAGGTGGCCACGTCCCGGCTGCGCACCCGGGTGCTGTGGTCCGGCCCAGCCGGGGCGCCCGTCCTGGTATTGGTACACGGCAACGTGTCCTCGGGCCGGTTCTTCGCCGAGACCATGGCCGTGCTGGGCGAGCGGTGCCGGTGCGTCGCGCCGGACCTGCGCGGCTTCGGCCGTTCAGAGCCGGCCTCGGTGGACGCGCGGCGTGGCGTCCGCGATTTCTCCGACGACCTGCACGCCCTGCTGACCGAGGTCGGCCTGCTGGCCGGCGGCCGCCGGGTGCACCTGCTGGGCTGGTCGCTGGGCGGGGGCGTGGCGCTGCAGTACGCGATCGACCACCCGGGAACGGTGGCGTCGCTGGTGGCCGAGAGCCCGATGTCGCCGTTTGGCTTCGGCGGCACCCGGGACCTGGCCGGGACCCCCTGCTGGCCGGACTTCGCGGGCTCCGGCGGCGGTACCGCCAGCCCTGAGCTGGTGCGCCGGATCACCGCCGGGGACCGCAGCGGCGACGATCCGGCGTCGCCGCGCCAGGTCCTGCTGAACCTGTACGGCAAGCCGCCGTTCCCGCTTCCCCGGCGTCGAGGACGCCCTGGTGGACGCGATGCTGGAGATGGCGATCGGGGACGGCAACTACCCCGGCGACCAGGTCGCCTCGGCCAACTGGCCCGGCACCGCACCCGGCGAGTCCGGCGTGAACAACGCCATCTCGCCGAGGTACTGCGACCTGTCCGGCTTCGCGGACGCCGCGGACCGGCCGGACGTGCTATGGATCCGGGGCGACGAGGACCAGATCGTGTCCGACGCCTCCCTGGTGGACCTGGGGCACCTCGGCGCGCTGGGCGTGGTGCCCGGCTGGCCGGGACCGGAGGTGTTCCCGCCGCAGCCGATGGTCGGCCAGATGCGGGCCGTGCTCGACCGGTACCAGGCTGGCGGCGGCCGGTATACCGAGCACGTGCTGCGCCGGCTGCGGCCATTCCCCCCACCTGGAACGCCCAGCCGAGTTCACCGCTGCCGTCACGGAGTTCCTCACCACGGCCGGGTCGGCTCGCTCATGACCAGAGGCCAATCGTGATCATGAGATAGGTGTCGCTGCTACGACACTCAAGTCATGATCACGACGGTGGCGGGGGGGTGAGCGGCGAACCAGCGCCGACGGCTACGAGCTCCGTTTCGCCGTGAACTACCTGGCCGGGTTCCTGCTCACGGTAGACCTGCTGCCGCTACTGCGGGCTGCCGCGCCGGCCCGCGTCGTCAACGTCGCCTCGCTCGGGCAGCACCCGCTCGACTTCGACGACTTGATGATCACTCGCGGGTATACCGGGACACGGGCGTACGGGCAGAGCAAGCTCGCCCAGATCATGTCCGGGTTCGAGCTGGCCGGCCGGTTCTTCGACCAGACCCGGGAGGCCAGGGCAAATGCCCAGGCCTACCACGCGGCCGCCCGCGCCGAACTCTGGCGCCGCAGCCTGGACCTCGTCGCCCACCCCGGCATCGGCTAGCCCGCTCGTGATGTTGACTACAGTGCCACTGGATGGGCAGGCGTGGCTAAGTACGCGGCGCGGCGGCGCGGCGGCGGCGGCGCTCGGTCAGCCAGGACGCCGCCGCGAAGACCGGGGCGGCCAGGCCGATCAGCAGCGCGCAGCCGGTGAACGCGCTCTTGATGAAGGCTCCGCCCACCCGCGCCACGCCGTAGTAGTAGCCGATCACCACCAGCATGAGCAGCAAGTAGCCGCCCACGGCGGTCCCCGCCACGTGGGCGGCCAGCCGGCGCCACTGGGGCGGGGCAGCGTGGCCCGGGCCCGCCGCGGCGGGAGCCGCCCCGGCCGGGGCTGAGCCCGCCGGGACTGGGCCGGCGCCGCCCGGGCCGGGGATACCGCGCCGGGCGCCCGTCCCCCTGCGCACGGTGCTGCGCAGGCGGCCCCGAGTGCGGACATCACGATCAGGTAGCCGGCCACCATCGGGATGAGGTCCTGCCGGAGCAGGTGGGATGACATGCCGGCCGCTCAGGCCCGGAGCAGGAAGTGCCAGCCGCGGACGAAGATGTGCCAGCCGAACCACAGCCAGAGGGCGAACAGCGCCCAGCGTCCCACCGGATAGCGCATCAGGGCCCGGAAGACGTCGGACAATGTCGGGATCCCGCTGCTGACGTGGCTCAGCGCCAGCCCTTCCCAGGCGAACAAGGCGCCGAACAGCACCGCCCAGACGAAATAACCGAGCACTGGATGATGGGCCATCACGACCTCCTCAGCTGCACCGCGGCCAGCGGGAACACGGCTTAGCCCACGGTCTACCACTGCGGGGTGCCGGCCGCTGCGGTCACCGCGGTCGGTGCCCATGGCTAGGCTGCTGCCGTCCGCGCAGGCCGGCTGGACGACCGCCCGGGAGGCCGCGCGGAAGACCGTGCCGAAGGGAGCCAAGGCCGCCGTGACAGAGCCCGCAGCCCCAGCGCCGGCAGGCCCGGCCCCCGCCCCGGGCGGCCCGGGCCGCGGCGACGCCCTGGACGTGCTGCACCGCGTGTTCGGGTACGACTCGTTCCGCGGCGCCCAGCGCGGCGTCATCGAGCACGTCATCGCGGGCGGTGACGCCCTGGTGCTGATGCCCACCGGGGGCGGCAAGTCGCTGTGCTACCAGATTCCCGCCCTGGTCCGGCGCGGTACCGGCGTGGTCATCTCGCCGCTGATCGCGCTGATGCAGGACCAGGTGGACGCGCTGCAGGCGCTAGGCGTGCAGGGCCGGCTTCCTCAACTCGACCCAGGAAGGCGCGGAGCGCCGCGCGGTCGAGGCCGAATTCCTCGCCGGCGAGCTGGACCTGCTGTACCTGGCGCCGGAGCGGCTGCGCACCGAGTCCACGCTGCGGCTGCTGGACCGCGGCACGGTGTCGCTGTTCGCGATCGACGAGGCGCACTGCGTGTCCCAGTGGGGCCACGACTTCCGGCCCGACTACCTCACCCTGTCCGGCCTGCACGAGCGCTGGCCCCAGGTGCCCCGCATCGCGCTGACCGCGACCGCGACCAGCGCCACCCGCGCGGAGATCGTGACCCGGCTCAGCCTGGAGGGGGCCCGCCACTTCGTGGCGAGCTTCGACCGGCCGAACATCACCTACCGCATCGAGCCCAAGGCGGAGCCCGCCCGCCAGCTACTGTCCCTCATTCATAACGAACACCACGGCCACGCGGGCATCGTCTACTGCCTGTCGCGGGCGTCGGTGGACAAGACCGCCGAGTTCCTGGCCCGGAACGAGATCACCGCGCTGCCCTACCATGCCGGCCTGGACGGGGCGACCCGGGCCCGGCACCAGGCCCGGTTCCTCCGCGAGGACGGGCTGGTGATGGTGGCGACGATCGCGTTCGGGATGGGCATCGACAAGCCGGATGTCCGCTTCGTCGCCCACCTGGACCTGCCCCGCTCGGTGGAGGGGTACTACCAGGAGACCGGCCGGGCGGGCCGGGACGGGGAGCCGTCCACCGCGTGGCTGGCCTACGGCCTGCAGGACGTGGTGCAGCAGCGGAAGCTGATCGAGACCTCGGCCGGGGACCTGGCGCACCGGCGCCGCCAGGCCGCCCACCTGGACGCCATGCTGGCGCTGTGCGAGACGATCGAGTGCCGCCGGGTGCAGTTGCTCGGCTACTTCGGCGAGCGGGCCGCGCCGTGCGGCAACTGCGATACCTGCCTGAACCCGCCGGAAGCCTGGGACGGCACGATCGCCGCGCAGAAGTTCCTGTCCGCGGTGTTCCGGCTGCACCGGGAGCGCGGCCAGCGGTTCAGCGCCGGCCAGGTCGTCAACATCCTGCTGGGCCGCAAGACGCCCAAGGTGATCGAGAACGATCACGCGTCGCTGACCGTCTTCGGCATCGGCACCGAGCTGACCGAACCGCAGTGGCGCGGGGTGGCACGGCAGTTGCTGGCCCAGGGCCTGCTCACGGTCGAAGGCGACTACGGCACGCTCGCCCTGACCGCGGGCAGCGGCGAGGTGCTGGGCCGGCGGCGCGTGGTCATGCTGCGCCGCGAGCCTGAGCGGCCAGCCCGCCCGGCCCGGGTGCGCGCCGGGCGAGCGGCGGGTGTTCCGGGAGCCGGCGGCGCCGGGGCGGCCGATGCGGAGCTGACGCCCGCGGCGGCGGCCGTCTTCGAGCGGCTGCGCGCCTGGCGGGGCGCGACGGCCAAGGAGCAGGGCGTGCCCGCGTACGTGATCTTCCACGACGCGACCCTGCGCCAGATCGCGGCGGAGCTGCCGGGCTCGCTAGCCACGCTGTCCCGGGTGAACGGGGTGGGCGAGGCCAAGCTGGCCAGGTACGGCCAGCAGGTGCTGGACGTGCTTGGCGCGGAGTAGCAGGTCCCGGCACGCTCGGCGCGAGTAGCAGGTCCCGGCACGTGCTGGGCGGGGTAGCAGCTCCCTGAGGGCCGCCCGCGTGCCGGGCGGGATGGCCGGGGAAGCTACGTGCAGGGTGGGCGGCAGCGGTCCCACCCGGTGGCACTCGTTCAGGAGGGGTCATGCAGATCGGCGTTGTCTTCCCGCAGACCGAGATCGGCGCGGACGCGGACGCGGTGCGCCGCTACGGCCAGCGGGTGACGGACCTGGGCTATCAGCACCTGCTCGCCTACGACCACGTGGTGGGCGCCGACCCGGCCGTGCACCAGGGCTGGCGCGGGCCATACGACGTGCGCACCACGTTCCATGAGCCGCTGGTGATGTTCGGCTTCCTGGCCGCCATTACCCCGCTGGAACTGGTCACCGGGATCATCATCGCTCCGCAACGGCAGACCGCGCTGCTGGCCAAGCAGGCGGCCGAGGTCAACCTGCTCACCGGGGGCCATTTCCGGCTGGGCGTCGGCCTGGGCTGGAACCAGGTGGAGTACGAGGCGCTGGGCCAGGACTTCAGTACCCGCGGCCGCCGGCTGGAGGAGCAGGTCGAGCTGATGCGCCGGCTGTGGACCGAGCCGTCGGTCAGTCACGCCGGAGCCTTCGACCGGGTGACCGGGCCGGCCTCGCCCCGCTGCCCGTGCAGCGGCCCATCCCGGTATGGTTCGGCGCGCAGTCCGAGCGGGCCTACCGGCGGGCGGGGCGGCTGGCGGACGGCTGGTTCCCCCAGGTCGCCCCGGGCCCGGACCTGGACGCGGCCCGCAGCGTGGTGGCCGCGGCCGCCATCGAGGCCGGCCGGGACCCGGCCGGGCTCGGCATGGAAGGCCGGGTCAGCTGGCGCGGCGATGCCGGGGGGCTGGCCAGGCAGGCCAGCCGGTGGCGGGACGCGGGCGCGACTCACCTGTCGGTGAACACCATGGGCGCGGAGCTGGCCACGCTGGATGACCACCTGGACGCGCTGGAGCAGGCGGCCGGGGTCCTGCTGCGGTGACATGGCCGTCGGCCGCCCAGCCGCGATCCCGATAGTGTCGGGTGACCAGGACATGCGGCGTGTGGGATGGGATGGGGATGGCGGACGGGGCCGGGCGCGGCGCGCCGGACTGGACGGAGCCGGGGCTGTTCACAGTCGCGCCCGGGGTGCACC
Organism: uncultured Actinomycetes bacterium; assembly: GCA_963829725.1. Classification (GTDB taxonomy): domain Bacteria; phylum Actinomycetota; class Actinomycetes; order Streptosporangiales; family Streptosporangiaceae; genus RYN-230. The sequence continues at coordinate 266,139 of CAWHJW010000021.1, forward strand.
GGATCCCGCTGCCGCTGCCAAGTGACGCGCTGCGGGCGGTCAACGTCTACGCCATCGAATCCGGCGACGACCTGGTGCTGATCGATGCCGGCTGGGCGCTGGAGGAAACCGGCGGGCTGCTGGACGCGGCCCTGGACCAGATCGGCCGCAATTCCGCGCAGATCACCCGCTGCCTGGTCACCCACGTGCACCGGGACCACTACACGATGGCGGTGGTGCTGCGCCGGCGCTTCGGAACGCACGTGGCACTGGGCATCGGCGACCGGCCGTCGCTGGCCGCCACGGCGGACGCGAGCGCACAGGGAGCCATCGTGCACCTGCGGCGGCTGCAACTGTGCGGCGCGGAGCCGCTCATCCAGCTGTTGCGGGAGGCCTTCCGCGGCCGGCTGCGCACCGACGCCGGCTTCTGGGAGCAGCCCGACGAGTGGCTCAAGGGCGGCACCATCCGGCTGGCCGGCCGCGACCTGCAGGCGGTGCCGACGCCGGGGCACACCCAGGGGCACACCGTGTTCGCCGACCTGGACCGGGCCACGCTGTTCGCCGGTGATCACGTGCTGCCGCACATCACCCCGTCAGTCGGGTTCGAGGCAGCCATGGCCGACCTGCCGCTGGGTGACTACCTGCGGTCGCTGCGGCTGGTGCTGGAGATGCCGGACATGCGGCTGCTGCCCGCGCACGGCCCGGTCGGCGGGAGCAGCCACGCCCGGGCGCTGGAACTGCTGGCCCATCACGAGGACCGGCTGGATGCCTGCCTGGACCGGGTCACTGCCGGGGCGCACACCGCGTATGAGGTCGCCCTGTCCCTGCCCTGGACCCGGCGTGCCCGCCGGTTCGCAGACCTCGACCCGTTCAACCAGATGCTGGCCACTATGGAGACCGCGGTGCACCTGGACTTGCTGGCCGCCCAGGGCCGGGTGACCCGCACGGTCACTGAGGAACTGATCACCTATGCGCCGCCCGGCCCGGCCACCCCGCCCGGCCTCAAGGCCTGACCCGCCGCATTCGCCCTCACTATGCACGCTGGCGCACCGTGCTAAGGTACATGCATGCGTATGTATCTATTGGACCGCCGGTGACCGCGCAGCCCGCCCCGGGCCTCCCGGCCGGGGTCAACCCCCGCGGGGATGCCCTGGTGGCGGAGCTGCGCTGGGTGCACGACATGATCCGCAGTGATCTGGGCGCCATCCGGCAGATGGCGGCCGACGCGGCGGCAGGACGGCTCGCCGGGGCCCTCCGCGAGGCCCTGCGCAGCCTCGCCATGGCCAGCCCGGTCTGGCAGCTCAAGGTGAGCTGCCTGCAGCACTGCCGGTTCGTGCACAGCCACCACACGCACGAGTCCCTCGCACTGTTCCCGGCCCTGCGCCAGGCCAACCCCGCGCTCAGCCCGGTGGTGGACAAGCTGGAGGCCGACCACCAGCACGTGTCGGCCCTGCTCGACGAGGTCGAGGACGCCGCCCGGGATCTCGGTGAGGCGGCCGGGGACGATGCCCGGCAGCGGCTGGCCGTGGCGCTGGCCACGCTCAGCGCCGACCTGTTGGCCCACCTGGATTACGAGGAGCAGCACATCGCCGAGACGCTGCGGACCTGGACCCGCTGGCCCGGCTGGTGAGGAGGCGGCATGGACTCCCATGACGAGCAGTCCTGCGCCCGGGCCTGGTCGGCGCTGTCCGCGGCGCACGCCCTGGTCAGTGAACGACTGGCCGCGGCCCTGGTGGCAGGCCCCGGGCTGAGCATCACCGAGTTCTCGGTGCTGCTCCAGCTGGGCGCGGCCGGGCCGGCCGGGGTGCGGCTCGGGGCGCTGTGCCCGCCGATCCGGCTGACCCAGCCGTCACTGAGCCGGGCGGTGGCCCGGCTGGAACGCCAGGGCCGGGTGCGCCGGGCCGGCGCTGCCCGGGGACGGCCGCGGCGTGCTCGTCTCGCTCACCCCGGCCGGCCGGGCGGTCCTGGCCCAGGCCAGCGCCGTGCACGACCGGACGATCCGGGCCCTGCTGCTCAACCAGCTCACCCCGGACGAGCAGGACCTGCTCACCCGCGCGCTGACCAGGGTGATCAGCAGCGCGGCGGAGGAGCCCGATTTCGCCAAGGAGCGATCATGACCCAGCCGCCCATATTCGGCCTGAACGTGGATCCCAACGCCGGGGGGCAGGCCATCGCCGCCCGGATCACCGCCATCGCGGACTCGGCTGGCCTGGACCTCGTCGGGATCCAGGACCACCCGTACAACGCTGGATTCCTGGACACCTTCTCGCTGATCACCTGGCTGGCGGCGGGCACCTCCCGGGTCCGTTTCTTCCCGAACGTGGCCAACCTGCCGCTGCGGCCGCCGGCCATGCTGGCCAAGCAGGCGGCCACGGTGGACGTGCTGTCCGGCGGCCGGCTCGAACTGGGCCTGGGCGCGGGCGCCTTCGCCGACGGCATCGCGGGCATGGGCGGCCCGCGGCGGCCGCCCGGCGAGGCCCGGGCCGCGCTCAGCGAGGCCATCGACATAATCCGGGCCAACTGGGCCGGGGGGCCGTTCAGCTTCGAGGGCAGCTACTACACCGTCCCGGCCGTGACCCCCGGGCCCCGGCAGGCCCACCCGATCGGCCTGTGGCTCGGTGTCGCGGGCCCGCGCGCCGTCGCGCTGGCCGGCGCGAAGGCGGACGGCTGGTCGGTGTCCGCGCCCTACGTCCCGCCCGAGCGGCTGCCCGCGCTGAACGACATCCTCACCAGCGCCGCCCTGGAGGCCGGCCGCGACCCGGATGCGATCACCCGGCTCTATAACGTCATGGGCCTGATCACCAGCGACGACCGGGGGCCGTTCCACGGCCCGGCCGGGCGCTGGGTGGACACGCTGGCCACGCTGCACGCGGAGCAGCAGATGAACGCGTTCGTGTTCTGGCCGTCCGGGGACACCGAACGGCAGTCCCGCATCTTCGCCGAGGAGGTCGTGCCGGCCACCCGGGAAGCGCTGGCGGGCCCTCGGTAGGGTCTTCCTGTGGAATACCGAACGCTAGGCAACTCAGGGCTCAGGATTTCCGTGCTCACCATGGGCACGATGACGTTCGGCGGCACCGGCGATTTCGCCAGCGTCGGGGCGACCGGCGTGGACGAGGCCCGGCGCCAGGTGGACATCTGCCTGGAAGCCGGGGTCAACCTGATCGACACAGCCGACGTGTACTCAGCCGGCCTGTCCGAGGAGATCGTCGGGCAGGTGCTGGCGGGCCGCCGCGACGAGGTACTGGTGGCGACCAAGGTGCGGATGCCGATGGGGGACGGCCCGAACGACGCCGGCCTGTCCCGGCAGCACATCCTGGATGGCTGCGAGGCCAGCCTGCGCCGCCTCGGCACCGACCACATCGACCTATACCAGGTCCACGAGTGGGACGGCCTGACGCCGCTGGAGGAGACCCTGGACGCCCTCGACCTGCTGGTCCGGTCGGGCAAGGTGCGCTACGTGGGCTGCTCCAACTACGCCGGCTGGCAGCTGATGAAGGCGCTCGGCATCGCCGACCGCCGCGGCCTGCCCCGGTTCGCCAGCCAGCAGATCTACTACTCGCTGCAGGCCCGCGACGCGGAGTACGAGCTGATCCCGGCGGCCGTGGACCAGGGCCTCGGGGTCCTGGTGTGGAGCCCGCTGGCCGGCGGCCTAATGTCCGGCCGCTACCGGCGCGACACCCGGCCCAGCTCGGGCTCCCGGCAGCTGACCGACTGGAACGAGCCACCGGTCTACGACCCGGGCAAGCTCTACGACACCGTGGACGTGCTGCTCGAGGTGGGTACGGCGCACGGCGTGTCGGCCGCCCAGGTGGCCCTGGCCTGGCTGCTGGCCAAGCCGGCCGTGAGCACGGTGGTGGTCGGCGCCCGGACCAGCGAGCAGCTGGCCGACAACCTGGCCGCGGCGGAGCTGAAGCTCACCGCGGCGGAGATCGGCCGGCTGGACAAGGTCAGCGCGCTGCCACTGCTCTACCCGTACTGGCACCAGGCCAAGACGGCCCGCGACCGGCTGTCCCCCGCGGACCTCACGCTGCTCGGCCCGCACCTGTAGCGGCGCGCGATGACAGCGGAAGGATCACTCCAGGCCGGCGCAGCCACCGCGCCGGTGACCGTCCCGCAGCCGGTCGCGGCGCCGCTGACCGGCGCCGCCATCTTCTGCATCCTGGAGGTGCGGCCCGGCGAGGAGAGCCTGGCCCCGGTCCGCGCCCTGTGCGGGGACCTGGGTGCCCTGCTGCGCGGGGTCGGCTTCCGTGCCGCAGACGGCGAGCTGAGCTGCGTGCTGGGGCTCAGTTCCGTGCTGTGGGACCGGCTGGCGGACGGGGGGCCGCGGCAGGCTGGGTTGCACCCGTTCCGTGAGCTGCTGGCCGGTGGCCGGCACGCCCCGGCCACCGCGGGGGACCTGCTGCTGCACATCCGGTCGTCCCGGATGGACCTGTGCTTCGAGCTGGCCACCCAGATCGTCACCCGGCTGGGCAGCGCGGTGGCGCCCGTGGACGAGGTGCACGGCTTCCGCTACTTCGACGAGCGCGACCTGATCGGGTTCGTGGACGGGACGGAGAACCCGACCGGCCAGGACGCGATCGACGCCACCGTCATCGGGCCGGAGGATCCGCCGTTCGCCGGCGGCAGCTACGTGATCGTGCAGAAGTACCTGCACGACCTCGGCCGGTGGAACGCGCTGCCGGTGGAGGAGCAGGAGCGCATCGTCGGGCGCGCCAAGCTGACCAATATCGAGCTGGATGACGACGTCAAGCCCAGCTACGCGCATAACGCGCTGACCTCGCTCACCGACTCCGACGGCAACGACATCGACATCGTCCGGGACAACATGCCGTTTGGCCGTCCCAGCGATGGGGAGTTCGGCACCTACTTCATCGGCTACGCGCGGTCCCCGGACCCGATCGAGCAGATGCTGGAGAACATGTTCATCGGCCTGCCGCCCGGCAATTACGACCGGCTGCTGGATGTCAGCCGCGCGGTGACCGGCGTTCTGTTCTTCGTGCCCTCGGTCGGGGTGCTGGAGGGCCTCGCCGTGCCACCGCCGGAAGGCGCGGAGCAGGCGGCGGACGGGGACGGCGCGCGGCAGGCGGCGGCGCCCGGGCAGGCCGGCGGATCACTCGGAATCGGCAGCCTCAGAGGAGAGACTGATCATGAATAACCTGCATCGCGAGCTGGCTCCGGTCTCCTCGGCCGCCTGGTCCGAGATCGAGGAAGAGGCGGCGCGCACCCTGCGGCGCAACCTGGCCGGGCGGCGGGTGGTGGACGTGCACGGCCCGGAGGGGTACGGGCTCGCCGCGGTCGGCACCGGGCACCTGCGCGACCTGGAGGCCCCGCAGGACGGCATCGTGGCCCGGGCGCGCGAGGTCGTGCCGCTGACCGAGTTCCGGGTGCCGTTCCGGGTGACCCGGCAGGCCGTGGACGACGTGGAGCGCGGCGCCCAGGACTCGGACTGGCAGCCAGTCAAGGACGCCGCCCGGCTGATCGCGTTCGCCGAGGACCGGGCTATCTTCGAGGGTTACCCGGCGGGGCAGATCGCGGGCATCCGGGCGGCGACCGACAACCCGGTCATGACGCTGACCGCCGACGTGCTCAGCTACCCGGACGCGGTCGCCGAGGCCCTGCGCCACCTGCGCGAGGCCGGTGTCAACGGGCCCTACTCGGTGCTGCTGAGTGCCGACGCCTACACCGCCGTCAGCGAGACCTCCGACCATGGCTACCCGGTCCGGGAGCACATCAAGCGGCTGGTCAACGGCGAGATCATCTGGGCCCCGGCCATCGCGGGCGCCTTCGTGCTGAGCACCCGGGGCGGTGATTTTGCCCTGCATCTCGGCCAGGACGTCTCGATCGGCTACCTGAGCCATGACGACACGTCCGTGCAGCTGTACCTGCAGGAGACACTCACGTTCGTGGACAACACGAGCGAGGCGGCCGTGGCGCTGGCCCCGGCGGCGCCCTGACGGCGATGACCGCGGTGGACTGAACGCCGGGACCCCGGTCCCGGACGGTCAGTCCACCCTTCGGGCATTCCGCCTCCTGGCAAGAATGTCATTGCTAGCGTTGTGAACATGTCGGTGAAGACGTTCAGCATCAGCATGGGCGAGCGCGCGTACCGGCAGGCCCGGGCCGAGGCGGACCGGGCTGGCCTGTCCATGTCAGCCTGGATGACCCGGGCCGCCCGGGAGAAGACCCAGCGGGATGCGGCCAGCGCGGCGGCCGAGGCGGACCGGCGCACCGGGCATGAGTGGGCCGAGTGGACGGAGTCCAACGCCAGGGAATTCCCCCCTGGCGCCGGCAAGGGCGCCGCGTGAACCGCGGTGACATCTACGCCTACCAGGGAGTAGCCCGATCCGGGTACGTCGCCATCGTGAGCAACGATGGGTTCAACGCCATCACCGGTCACCCGGTCGTGGTCAAGGTCAGCGACCGCCCGGACCTGACCGAGACGCCGTACGTGGTGGCGCTCAGCCAGGACGACCCGGTCCGCGGGCACCTGGAGTCCTATTCGGCGGTGCGGGTGCGGCGCAGCCGGCTGTCCGGTGCCCGGGTCGGCCAGCTCGCCCTGGACACCATGCGCAAGCTGGACGACGCGCTGGCCCTCATCTTCGACTACGAGGCCTGATCCGCCGGCGAGGCGGGGTGCGCCGCAGGCGTGTCCCCTCCGAGCTAGCAGAGCGCGGGGGGTTCCGGGGTCGCCCCCGGGCCAATTCAGCCGCCCAAGTGCCCGAAGCCGGTCCACGGGCTGGCCAGGTGCACGGTCATCAGCGCGATGACCAGGCCGCCGACCAGCGAGGCGGCCAGCAGCAGCCAGCGGGCCCGGCGCCCGCCGACGATCTCCTGGGTCCGGCGCAGCCGCGGTGAACTGCGCAGGTCCGACCCGATGAGGGCGGGCAGCCGCCACACGTAGGCCAGCACGTGGATCGTCATCACGCCGAACCACAGCACGAAGAACGCCTTGTGCAGGAAGAGCCACGGCTGGACGGAGTTGGTGACCCCGAGCATGACACCGGTGCCGATCACGCCGAGCGAGAAGAACAGCACGAACGGGCCGAGCAGCCGCAGCAGCGGGGCGGGCGGCCCCTTGCGGCGGTACTCCGGCGCCCCTGCGTAATAGCGGGCGAACCGGTAGCACACCGTGGCGGCCTTCAGCAGGACCGGGCCGATCAGCAGCATGCCCAGGAAGAAGTGCAGGGTGATCATCTGGTGGATGGCCAGGATGGTGAAGCCCTCGGCGGCGAACAGCACCAGCAGCACCGCGCCGGTGGCGGCGGTGAGCCGCTCGTTCCCCTCCGCGCCGCCGGTCGGATCGGGCCGGGCGGGCGCGCGCCCGTACCCGGGAGGATCATAAGACGGCCCGGCGTAGGAGTCGTCCCGGGGCCCGGTTTCCTCGCGCGGGCTGTACGGGCCCAGGGTCCGGCGCGGGCGGTGCGGGTCCCTGGGCTGGCCAGGAGAGTTGTGGGGGCCGCGGCGGACCTCCGGTCCCTGACCGTACCCCGCCATCAGATCACTTCCTCCCCAGTTCACCCAGCACCGACGGCTGCGAATGTACTCAACGCCGGCCCGGGGACGCCGCGTCCCCGGGCCGCATCGCCGCCCGGCTATCCCCCGCCCATCCAGCCTGCGGTGTGGCCTGCCGGGAAGTGGTTCAGGAATCCTTCAGAACCGGTAAGGAAAAGGCCACCGTTAGTCGGACAGGCCAGGCCGGCGTAGCCGGTCCGCTGCGGCGGGCGGCAGGCGTAGCCGGTCCGCTGCGGCGGGCGGCAGGTCAACCGTGACCGTCAAGCCCCCGCCGGGGGTATCGGACAGCCTGGTGGCTCCCCCGTTCGCGGTCACCAGGCGGTGCACGATGGCCAGCCCCAGCCCGGCGCCGCCCGGTGTGCTGCTGACGAAACGGCGGAACGCCATCTCCTGCTGCCGGGGGGTCATCCCCGGGCCATCGTCGGCCACCACGATCCTGGTCGGGTCCCCGGCCACCGCGCTGATCATGACGTGGCCGCCAGCCGGCACCGCGTCGAGGGCGTTGGCCAGCAGGTTGTCCAGCACCTGCTCCAGGTGCCCTTGGCCGGCCAGGGCACCGACCGGGCCGGTCCTTGACTGGCGCAGGTCAACCCCGCGCTCCTCGGCCACCGGCCGCCAGGCCGCGACCCGGTCCCTGATCACCTCGTCAACGGGGATGCTCACCGGCTCGGTCACCACGTTCTCCGCGCGGGCCACCGCCAGCAGGCCGTCCACCATGTGCGACAGCCGGGCTATCTCAACCTGGGCGCCGGCCAGTTCCTCGACGGTGGCCGGGTCGGCGTCCTGGGTCAGCACGTCCAGCCGCAGCCGCAGCGCGGCGAGCGGGGTGCGCAGCTGGTGCGAGACGTCGGCCATGGCGGCCCGATTGCCGTGGACCAGGGCTTCCAGCCGCCCGGCCATGGCATTGAAGGTCTGCGCCAGCCGGCGCACCTCGGGCGGCCCCTGGCCGGCGGCCGACCGGGCGTCCAGCGCGCCGCCGCCGAGCCGCTGCGCCGCCGCATCCAGCGAGCTCAGCGGTCGGCTCACCCACCGGGCCAGGGCGATGGCCGCGATGGCCGCGGCCGCCAGGCCGGCCGCGGCCACGATGCCCAGCCAGCCCCACAGCACATCGACCCGCTCTTCCAGCTCCGCCGCGGACCGGGACAGCACCACCGCGCCCACGACCTGGCCGCCTTCGTCGCTGGTCACCGGGACGACCACCCGCAGCCGGTCATCGAAGGCGGTGTCAACGCTGGTCCGCCCGTGCAGGGCGGCGGACAGCACCGCCGCGGTGGCGGCCGCGGTGGCGCGGCCGGCCGCGGCGACCAGCCGGCGGCTGGCGTCGTAGACCGCCACGTCCAGGCCGCCCCGCGCGGCCTGGGCCAGGGCCCGGCCGAGGGCCGGGCCCTGCACGCGGTCGGCGAGCCGGTCCTCCGCGATGCCGGCCAGTACCTGGGCCGACAAGGTGGTGTCCTGCTGGAACGAGTGACGCTCATGCCCGGTCGTGATCAGCCCGAGCGGCACCACCGTGGTCACCAGCAGCGCGCCGATGAGGGCCAGCATCGTGAGGACGATCCGGCGGGCCATCAGACCTCGCCGAGGCGGAAGCCCCGGCCGTAGGCCGTCTCGATCAGGCCCGGAACGCCGAGCTTGCGGCGCAGCGCGGCGACATGCACGTCGAGCACCTTGGTCGGGCCGTACCAGTGCGCGTCCCAGGCGCTTTCCAGGATCTCCTGGCGGCTCATCACCCGGCCGGGATCGCTGGCCAGGCACTCCAGGATGTCGAACTCCTTGGGGGTCAGCGCCACCTCCCGGCCGTGCACGGTGACCTTCCGGGTCCGCAGGTCCACCGTGAGCGGGCCGTGCCGGATCATCTCCGCCTCCGGCCGCACCCGGCGCAGCACGGCCCGGATCCGGGCCAGCAGCTCCGCCAGGCCGAATGGCTTGACCAGGTAATCGTCGGCGCCCGCGTCCAGGGCCAGGACACGCTCCGGCTCCTCACCCCGTGCGGTCACCACGATGATCGCGGCGGCCGACCGCTCGCGGAGCTGGCGGCATACCGTCACGCCGTCGAGATCGGGCAGCCCCAGGTCGAGGAGCACCACGTCCGGGCCGCCCGCGGCCAGCGCCTCCTGTCCGGTGGTGACGTGGTCCACCCGGTAGCCGCCGCGGGCCAGCCCGCGGACCAGCTGGGTGGCGAGGCTGGGGTCGTCTTCCACCACCAGGACGCTCGGGCCGCCCTTGCAGGCCGGCAGCCCGGTGCCCGGGGCGCTGCTCGCGGTGGTCATAGCACCACCGTAGGGGGCAGCAGGCAGTCGTGCGGCCGGCATGAACGCCAGCCCCGGCCGCGCTGGGGATCAGCGCGGCCGGGGCTGGCGGTCACGCCTGCTCAGCAGCCGTCGTAGGGCGCCCACGGGGAGGTGCCGTACTTGGCGTACAGCTGCTGGAACGCCGCGGTCTGCTGGGCGACCGAAGCCTGCGCGGCGGTGCCGGAGAGGCCGAGGCTGGCCCAGGTGCTGGGCAGGATCCCGTACAGGCCGGCGCTGGACGCGGTCGGGTTGTTCCCCGACTCCCGCCAGGCCACGCACTGCTGGAAGGACGAGGGCGCGGAGCCCCCGCTGACCGGCGAGACCGCCGCCGAGGAGGAAGCGGACGACGAGCCCGCGGACACGGACGGGGTGCTGGCGGGCACGGACGGCGCCGGGGTGCTGGTCACCGTGCCGTCGTCGGAGTCGCCGTCGCCGTCACCGGCGGTGGAGGTCGAGGTGGAGGAAACGCCAGCCGAGGCCGCTGCCCCGGACTTCCCGTCCGGGACGGTCACCTGCTGGCCCACGTAGATCAGGTTGGGGTTCTTGATCCACCTGTTGGCCGCTTCCAGGTTGATCAGCGAGACGCCGGACTGGGCGGCTATCCCGCTGAGTGTGTCACCTGGCTGCACTGTGTGCGTGCTGGCCATGGCGGGCCCGGCGAGGCCGATTGCCAGCCCGGCTGCGCCCGTTGCGGTAATTACCCAGGTTCGTACCTTCATGATGCTCCTTGTCCGATTCGGGGTGCAGCGCCCTAACGTACGCAGGGTGATCGAACTATGCAAATCTGGACAAGGAGAATGAAGCGGGGAAAAGCCCGCAAAGCCTTACTACACAGGAAGTCTGAGCATCAGAATTGGCTTCGTCGTCGGCTGCTTAGTGCCCCCGGCCGGCTCGATAGTGAGGGCGACCCTATCACCCCTGGTCAGCCCAGATGCCAAAAACGGAGAAGTATGCCCGCCACTCGGCGCGGGCAGCAGGCCAGCCGGCCGGGCCATCCCGGAGTTAATGAACCACAGTTCATAGACCTTTCCGCCGGTAAGCTCAGGCAGGCCGGAAGTGGTTACGATGAGTGACCGATGGGCCGGTGAGACCACCACCGTGGCCATGCCGCCCGTGGTGGTGCGGACCGCTACCAGATGGGCATCGGGGGCGGCCAGGACGGCGGCCACGGCCCGGTTCTGTGCCTCCGCCTGGGTCAGCCGGTGCTGGGTGGCCGACTGCGCCACGCCGAGCAGCACCGCGGCGATGACCCCGGCCGCGGCGGCCAGGGCCGCCATCCGTGGCAGCCAGCTGCGGCGGAGGCCGGCCGCATCCGGCCGGGCCGGACCGCGGGCGGCCCGGTGCGGGGTGTCCCGGCCGGCCGGGACCGTGGCCACCTCGGGCGGCAGCTGCCGGGTGATGGCGACGGCGGACAGCACCCGTCCGCGCAGTTCCGCGGGCGGCGGTACCGCGACGGCCAGGGCCAGCCGGGTGGCGGTCTCCCGGAAGCCGCGGACCTCCTTCTCGCAGCTGCGGCAGTGCCGCAGGTGCCGGGTGAACCGGTCCAGTTCCGGTCGATCGAGGGCGTCCAGCGCGTAGGCGCCGGCCAGCCCGTGCAACTCGCCGCGATGCAGCCTCACCAGGCCACCCCCATGCAGTCGCGCATCCGGATCAGGCCATCCCGGACCCGGGTCTTGATAGTGCCGAGCGCCGCGCCCAGCAGGGCCGCGACCTGCGGATAGCTGTAGCCCCCGTAGTAGGCCAGGGTGATCGACTCACGCTGCACGTCGGTGAGGGAGTCCAGGCAGCGGCGCACTCGTTCCGCGTCGAGCCGGGACTCCACCTGCTCGGCGACGCCGTCCTCGGCCGGCGGCAGCACGCTCCCGGCCCGGTACTCGCGCGCGGTCTCCGCGCTGGCCGACCGGACCCGGTCGATCGCCCGGCGGTGCGCGATCGTCATCACCCACGACATGGGGCTGCCCCGGCTGGCATCGAACCGGGAGGCCGTCCGCCAGACCTCGAGCAGGACCTCCTGGGCAACCTCCTCTGACTGGGCCGGGTCCCGCAGCACCTTGCGGATAAGCCCGTACACCGGGCCGGCCAGCCGGTCATAGGCCGCCTCGAAAGCATTCTCGTCGCCGCGGGCCACGTGGGCCAGCAGCCAGGCGAGGTCCTGGTCGGGCCCCGTCTGGCGTGGGCAGTCCGCCGCGGCCGCCGCGTCATGGGCGCTCATGACCGGTATTCGGAACCCGCGCGCCCGCGGATCGGTGCGGGCGGCAAAAATCAGGCGGGCCGGGCCAGCGTGCTGGCCCGGCCCGCCTGACGGTGCCTAGTGGCTGGTGGCCGCAACGAGTTCCGGCACGAACTCGGCCGCGTTGATGGTGCCCAGGCCGGACGCCAGGTCGTAGCCCGGGCCCGCGGTGAACCCGGTCACGGTGTGCAGCGTGCCGCCCTGGCGGAAGGGGACAGTGTTGTTGCCCGAGGTCACGTCCACGATGCCGGGGTCGCCTGCCCTGGCCATCGCGTACAGCGCGGGGTTGAGCAGCCCGAGCGGGTGGCCGGCCACCTGGTCGGCCAGGGCGACGACCCCGGCGAAGAGCGGGGTGGCCTCACTGGTGCCGCAGGTCGGGTACCAGCCCGCCGGCTGCCCGGGAAGCTCTGGTACATGTCGACCGCGCCGTTGCAGGCGCCGCTCATCGAGATGTCCGGCACCCCCCGCTGACCGCCGACCACGCCGGCCACGCTCTTCTGGTAAGCCGGCCGGGGGAAGATCACCGACTCGCCGCCGCCGCCAGCCAGCGGGTTCGGCCCGTTGCTGCCGAAGATGTACTGGTTGGTCGCCACGGAGTAGGTGTCGTTCCAGACCGTGGCGGGCGCCACGGTGGCCCCAGTCCCGGACAGGTGCAGCTGGGTGCCGCCGACACCGGTGACCAGGGGGTCACTGTCCGGCCAGCTCGTCACCGGGTGCAGGTAGTAGGTGGACTGGTTGAACTTCACGTCGGCGGCGCCGCTGTCCCCGGAGGCGGCCAGCACGGTCACGCCCTTGCTGGCCGCGTCGATGTACACGCCGCGCAGGCTGCGCAGCGCCTGCTGGGAGGGAAACGTCTGCTCGGTAGCGCTGAAGCTCTGGTTGATGACCCCGCCGAGGTGATGGTTGATCACGTACTTCTCGGCCGTCACGATCTGCGGGAAGCCGGTCGTGCCCTCGTTCTCCGAGGTCGGCGTCTCGACCAGGAGGATCCTCGCGCCCGGCGCCATCACGTGCGCGTACTCCACGTCCAGGTCGGTCTCGCCCGCCCAGCCCTCCCGGCTGGAGTTGGCCCGGTAGGGCGGGACCGGACCGGCCGGCTGGATGATCGTGAGCGAGGGCGGGGCGGCGATGTGGAAAGTCTTGTCGAACTTGGCCAGGTCACGGCTGACCGTCGGGGACCCGAACGAGTCCACGATGACGATGGTCTGGCCCCGCCCGGTGATGCCCTGGTGCAGCAGGCGCCCGACGTGATAGGCGGCCCGCACCTGGAAGGGCTGGTAGCAGGCGATCTTGTAATTCGCCTCACAGTAAGAGGTGCTCGGCGGGCCGGCCTGGTCGGCCTGCCGGACGTGCACCGCATCCGGGGCGATCACCACGCCGGGCCGGGCCGGGCCGGCGGCGACCCCGCCGGCGGCGGCCACCGAGGTGGCGGCGGCCACGGCGGCGGCCACGGCGGCCGCGCCCACGGCGATAGACAAGGGGCGGCGCACTCGCATCCCGTCTCCTGGTGCTGGCGGATGGTGCTGCGGACGGAACGGCCCACCGCCGTCCCGCGGACTTCCCGACCCTAACAGCGGGGGCTGTTCGCCGGGAGCGACATGCGCCACGCCGCCGGTAGGCTCGCCGCATGATCGTGGTCGTGGCCGGAGTCTCCGGAAGCGGCAAGTCGACCGTCGGTGCCCTGCTGGCAACCAGGCTGGGCTGGCCGTTCACCGACGGGGACGCGCTGCACCCGGCGGCCAACGTCGCGAAGATGCGCGCTGGCCACCCGCTGACCGACGCGGACCGCCAGCCGTGGCTGGCCGCGGTGGCAGCGCGGATCGACGCCTACCAGTCCGCGGGCCAGTCCGCGGTGCTGGCCTGCTCCGCGCTGAAGCGCTCCTACCGGGACGAGCTCACCGCCGGGCACCCCACGGTGCACATCGTGTTCCTCGAGGCCGGCCGCGACGTGCTGGCCGCCCGGCTGCAGGCCAGGCACGGCCATTTCTTCCCCGCGGCCCTGCTGGACAGCCAGCTGGCCGACGTGCAGGTCCCGCGGCCACCCGAGCGGGCGCTGGTGCTGGCGGCCGCCGGCTCGCCGGGCGAGACCGTGCGCGACATTATCGGGCACCTGCACTTGCAGCCTGCCCGGGGCAGGATGACGTCATGAAGCTGAAACTGGACCTGCACGACATCTACAACCGCGGCCAGGACATCGACCGCGCCCTGCGGGCGATCATCGATGAGGCCGTGGCCAAGAAGGCCCCGGTGGTAGAGATCATTCCCGGCAAGGGCTCAGGTCAGCTCAAGAAGCATGTCCTGCGGTTCCTCGAGCAGAAGGAAATCAAGGCCCTCTACTCGCGCGTCGAGAAAGACTCAAAGAACTTCGGCCGGCTCTTCGTGCATTTCCGGTGGAAATAGCCGGGCCCGCACCCGACCTATGGCGGGCGCCGCGGCGTGCCCAATTCTCAGCCACCGTGACGGCTTGCGGTGCCGCGGCGCGAATCGTTGATGGACCTGGGCATCAGCGAACCGCCCGTCGGGAGCGTATGCCGATTGCCAGACACAGCCCACAGTAAATTCCCCCCTCATCGCGTGCTCCCAGGCACGCAGGAGGCAGCCGGGCCATGCCAACTGGCCCAGAGCCAACCCCGCAGACCGGGTGCCTGCGTCCCAGCTACCCCGGGAAGAAGGCACCCGAGCCCTCATCCCCCCCATGCGCGGACGGGCGGATGGCCACGGCTCATGGCTCCCGCACCCCGCTGCGCCTTTGTATCGTGACATGAACGACGCCGGGATGTCCAGCCAAAGCGCGAATTGCAACGCCATTCACATTACTAATTAACTTAGGTGTCTTGAACTATGCAGTTGTACCCGGTCTGCCCAAAGTCATGCCTGCCCGCACCGATCTCTGCGCCCGGGACCGGGTCCGCGGCAGGCCCGGAGCCGGGCGGCGACATGGCAGGATTGTCCTATGCATGTCCTGATCCGGGCGGTGCTGGCCGCCGCGGCCCTGGCCGCCGCGGCCGCGCTGGTACCCGGCATCCAGCTCGGACCGGGCAGCACGGCCGCCAGGGTGGGCACCCTCCTGGTGGTTGCGGTTATCTTCGGCCTCGTCAACGCGGTCATCAAGCCGGTGGTGAAGGCGGTCGGCTGCCTGCTGTACGCGCTGACGCTCGGGCTCGTTGGCCTGATCGTCAACGGCCTGCTGCTCTGGCTGACCAGCTGGGTGGCGGGGATGCTGACGCTGCCGTTCCACGTGGCCGGGTTCTGGGCGGCGTTCTGGGGCGCGATCATCGTCGCGCTGGTCGGCTGGATGCTGGGAGTCCTGGTCCGCGAGGACCGGCGGTAGGCCGGCCCGCCCGGCCGGACCTGGAGCACTTGTGACCGAGACCGTGCCCGCCCGCTTCGAGGTGCTCGACGAGCGGTTCCGCCGCTGCCGCGGGGACAGCCGCCTGGAGGTGCTGCACACCGGGTGCCGCTGGACGGAGGGACCGGCCTATTTCCCGGCCGGGCGCTACCTGGTCTTCAGCGACATCCCGAACGACCGGATGCTGCGCTGGGATGAGACCACCGGCGCGGTCGGCGTGTTCCGCCAGCCGGCCCAGTTCACCAACGGGCACACCGTCAACCGGATGGGCCGCCTGGTGAGCTGCGAGCACGGCGGCCGCCGGGTCACCCGGACCGAGCACGACGGGTCGGTCACCGTGCTCGCCGACCGCTACCGCGGCCACCGGCTGAACAGCCCCAACGACGTCGTGGAGCGGGCGGACGGCTCGGTTTGGTTCACCGACCCGGCCTACGGCATCGACAGTGACTACGAGGGGCACCGGGCGGAGAGCGAGATCGGCGCCTGCCACGTGTACCGGGCCGACCCGGCCAGCGGCCAGCTGGAGGTCGCCGCCGGCGACTTCAACCGCCCCAATGGCCTGGCCTTCACCCCGGACGAGCGGCAGCTGTACGTCTCCGACAGCGAGGAGCGCCACATCCGGCGGTTCACCGTGACCGAGGCGGGCGGCCTGGCGGGCGGCGAGGTGTTCGCCCGGTGCGACGCGGGCACGTTCGACGGCCTGCGGCTGGACAGCGGCGGCCGGGTGTGGGCGGCGGCCGGGGACGGCCTGCACTGCTTGCACCCGGACGGGACCCTGCTCGGCAAGCTGCGGGTGCCCGAGACCGTGGCCAACCTGGCCTTCGGCGGCCCGCGGCGGAACCAGCTCTTCCTGTGCGCGACCACCTCGGTGTACTCGCTCCGGGTGACCGTCACCGGCGCCCGTTACCCAGGCTGATCCCGCTGCGGCTGGACGTCCCTTCAGTCACCCTGGCCCCGCCGGGCGGCCGAGGGTGCGGGAGGGCGAGTCCGCTTGTTCTAGCCGAAGAAATCGTGCAGAACCGCCGCTACTAGATCGGGGTGACGACTGTTGTCAGGGGCGGTGTGGCCTGTACCGGGCATCACCACTCGTCTTGCGCCAGGGAGAACGCGGGGCAGGCCGTCGAGCGAGGCAGTTAGGTTGCGGGCGCTCCTGGAGCCGCCGAGCAAGAGGACCTCACAGGACAGCACCCCGAATCGCTCCAGCGGACCGGCGGCACCTGACCGTCTGAGCGTCGTAGCGCACCGTTGAGAGCAACTCGCGGGGAGACATGAGCCCGGCGGTTACGGGTCGGCTGGCCGTCCGCTTGATGGCGAAGTCCAGGGCGGCAGCCAGGGGGCGCTGCGGGAGCCAGCGAATCAGGGCGGTCCGATCCGCGGTGGCCTTGAGCACCGTGACGAGTGCAGCCCCGGGCTGGCCGGCATTGAGCTGCCGCTCATAGCGGGGAGCCCATTCACCGTGAACGACGCCGTCAAAGCTGAGCGGAGGCTCGTAGATCGCGAGCCTGCCAATATCCGGGCGGACGAGAGCCGCCTCAATCGCGACGACCGCTCCTGAGCTGAGCCCGAAAACGCGACTGGCGCCGGAGGTGTCGAGCACGGCGCACAGGTCCTCGATCTCGGTAGTCAGCCCGCGGAACTCACCGTAGGGCCCGCTCCGGCCACGACCACGCCTGTCAGGCACGTGACCGTGACGGCCGGTCCCGCCGGGCTCCCGGCGATCCGCCCGGCGCGGAATCGCGGATGGCCGGAAGGTGCGCGTGGCTGGGAGGCGGACGTCCGGGCTAATACAGCTCTGGACGGCGGTCAGCCAGCAGGTCGTTGTGGGTGCTGATCCGCTTGTCCCGGGCGCGGGGCAGGTCACAGGGCGCGGTGAGCACCCCGGGCCGGCCGGCGGCCGCGGGGCCGACCAGCGGGTAACCGTCCGGGCCCGCGATCAGGCTGCCGCCCACCCAGGACACCCCGCGCTCCGGCCCGCACCGGTCAGCGACGGCCAGGTAGACGCCGTTGACCGCGGCGCCGGCCAGCGCCTTGATCACCACCGAGGGCTGCTCCCCCGGCGGCGCGGGCTCGGCGGGCCAGTTCACCGGGGCGGCGATCAGGTCGGCGCCGGCCAGCGCGGCCAGCCGGACCCACTCCGGGAACTCCAGGTCGTAGCAGATCATGATGGCGACCCGCCCGGCCGGCAGCCCGACCAGCGGCGGCGGCCCGCTGCCGGGCGTGAAGACCAGTTTCTCCGCATCCCACAGGTGCGCCTTGCGGTACACCGCCCGGACCCCGGACTCGTCCACCAGGGCGGCGCTGTTGTACAGCCGGCCGTCCCCGCCGAGTTCACAGAAGCCGCCCACGATCACCGTGCTGTGCGCCCGGGCCAGGGCCTGCCACTGCCGCAGCGCCACGCAGTCCGCCGCCGGGCTGGCCAGCCGGGCGGCCTCGGCAGCCGAGGAGAACACGTACCCGCTGTCACACAGTTCGGGCAGCACCACCAGTCCCGCCCCGGCTGCGGTCGCCTGGCCGACCGCCGCCGCGGCGGCGGCCAGGTTGCCCTCCGGGTCCGCCACCGCCAGCCGCACCTGGCACACCGCGACGACAGTCACCGGAAGCCGCCGAGCGCGAACAGGCTGAGCATCTCGTAGGCCACGTTGGCCGCGGCCAGCGAGGTCAGCTCGGCGTGGTCGTAGGGCGGGGACACCTCCACCACGTCGGCCCCGGCCAGCCGCAGCCCGGCCAGCCCGCGCAGGATCAGCTGGAGTTCCCGGGTGGTGAGCCCGCCTGGCTCGGGCGTGCCGGTCCCGGGCGCGTGCGCCGGGTCCAGCACGTCGATGTCCACGCTCAGGTACACCGGGTGGTCCCCGGCCCGTTCCCGGATCCGGCCAACCGCCTCGTCCGCCCCGCGCCGGGCCACGTCCTCGGTGGACACGACGGAGAAGCCGAGACCCGCGTCGTCGGTCAGGTCGGCCGCGGAGTATAGCGGCCCGCGCACGCCCACGTGCACCGAGTGGCTCAGGGCGAGCAGCCCCTCCTCCGCGGCCCGGCGGAAGGGGGTGCCGTGCGTGTAGGGCGCGCCGAAGTAGGTGTCCCAGGTGTCCAGGTGGGCATCGAAGTGCACCAGCGCCACCGGGCCGTGCCGTTCGGCGGTGGCCCGGAGCAGCGGCAGGGCGATGGTGTGATCACCGCCCAGGGCGATCAGCCGGCCCGCGGCGGCCAGCGTGGCGCGGGCGCCCGATTCGATCTCCGCGATGGCGGCCGGGATGTCGAACGGGTTGACGGCGAGGTCGCCTGCGTCGGCCACCTGCTGCCGGGCCCACGGGTCCACGCCCAGCGCGGGGTTGTGCGGGCGGAGCAGCTTCGCGCCGGCCCGGATCGCGGCCGGGCCGAACCGGGCCCCGGGCCGGTAGGACACGCCCGCGTCGAACGGGATGCCGAGCAGCGCCACCGCTGCGGATCCGACGTCAGTCAGCCGGGGCAGCCGGGCGAAGGTGTCGGGCCCGGCGAACCGGGGCACCTGCCGCCCATCCGGCGGCCCGGCCGGCGGGTCGGCGGGGGGACTGCTCACGCGGGCTCACCACCCGGCCGGAGCAGCAGCTTGCCAGTGGTCCCGCGGCCGGCCAGGTCCTGGTGGGCCGCCGCCGCCTGGTCCAGCGGGTAGGTCCCGCCGACCCGCACCGACAGCCGCCCCTCGCTGACCCAGCGGAGCACGTCCCCGGCCCGCCACAGCAGTTCCTCCCGGCTGGCCAGGTAGTGCGCGAGAGTCGGGCGGGTGACGAACAGCGAGCCGGCCTGCAGCAGCCGCTGCAGGTCGAACGGCGGCACCGGGCCGCTGGCCGCCCCGTAGAGCACCAGGTAGCCGCGGGGACGCAGCGCGTCCAGGCCGGCCTCGAAGGTCGCCTGCCCGACGCCGTCGTAGACCACCGCAGCCCCGCGGCCCCCGGTGACCCGCCGCACCACCTCGGGGAAGTCGTCGTAGCCGGCCACGTAGGCCGCCCCGGCCTGCTGGGCGAGCACCGCCTTGGCGGTGGTCGAGGTGGTCGCGACGACGGTCCCGCCCCGCATCGTGACCATCTGGGTGAGCAGCAGCCCGACCCCGCCCGCCGCGGCGTGCACCACGACCGGATCGCCCTCGGCGACTGGGTAGGTGCTGTGGCACAGGTAGTGGGCGGTCATGCCCTGCAGCATCACGGCCGCGGCGGTGGCCAGGTCCATGTCCGCGGGCACCGCCACGGCGGCTCCGGCCGGGACCGCCACCTGCTCGGCGTAACTGCCCGGCACCCCGGTCCAGGCGACCCGGTCGCCGGCGGCGAAGCCATCCACGTCCGGCCCGGTGGCCAGTACCGTGCCGGCTCCTCGGCGCCTGGGGTGAACGGCACCGGGCGCGCGTACTGCGGCCGGCCCTCCCGCTGGTAGATGTCCATGAAGTTGACACCGGCCGCGGCCACGTCCACCAGCAGCTGGCCGGGCCCGGGCTGCGGCGCCGGGATGTCGGCGACCTCGAGGACTTGCGGACCGCCCGGACGGCTGACCATGATTGCGCGCATGAACTCATCCTCCCGGTCCGGAACCTGCCGACAGTAGCCTAGGCGTCAGGAACAGCCGGCCCAGCCGGCTGATGGAGGGACGGCAGCGGTCATGCGGCTATGGCGGTGGATCCGGATCCGCCAGCAGGTCCCGATCGGCTCGCGGGTGCGGGCCGTGCACCTGGGGCAGTACTGCGCGGGAGGGCTCGGCTTCGGGGCCGGGGCTCCCCGGGCCACTCCGGGCCAGGGACCTGGCGAGCCACGGCCGGGGCGCCCCCGCGGGCACTAGTCCCTGCCGCCCGCTCCCGGCATCAGCGGGCCGATCGCGCTGGCGGCCAGCTGGTCCAGCAGGCCGGCCGGGTCGGGATAGGTCTCGACCGCGCCGGCCTTGCGCAGGTCCGCGGCGCTGATGCCGCCGGTCAGCAGGCCCGATGCAGGGCACCCCGGCGGGGCGGCGCGTGCCAGCTAATGGGGGCCACCGGCCGGCTGGCGGAGCGGGCTAGCGGGGGCGGCCGGCCCCAGGCGGATCGATGACCACGCCCGGGGTGCTGTCCCAGCCGACCACTTCGAGAACGGTCCGCAGGCCGGGCGGGAGATTCCGCAGGATGACCCGCCTGCCGCCACCGGCCCGGGCGCCGGCCAGCCGGACCATGGCCCGCAGGCCGGCCAGGTCGCAGTAGGCCACCCCGGCCAGGTCGAGATCGAGGTCGGCAGCACCGGCGGCGAACCCGGCCAGCACGGCCTCCAGTGCGGGGTAGGTGTCTTCGTCGATCTCCCCGGCGAGTGTCAGGCCCGGGCCTGGCCCGCGGGTGATCCGCAGTATGCCGTCGTCGTGCAGGACAGGCCGCGCCTCGGAACCGGGCTGCTCCCCGCGGCGCGAACTCACCATCGGAGGCCACCGGTGGCGGGCGGACTGAGCATCGTTCCAGCACACGTCACCGCGCGACTGTGCATTGCATTCTCCCGGCCACGCTGACAATGGACCTCGCCGACTACGGCCAGGAGGGGCCATCCCGGGCTGGTGCCGGGGGCGCGATGACGAACGCCGAGGTGACGGGTTACCGCAGGGTCTGGGCGGTATCGCAAGACCTTTCGAGTATGCCGCAACCCGGCCAGGGCGCAAGTCGGGCGCGAGGGTCAGCCGCCGCGCTCCAGGCGGTCCACCTCATCGTGCAGCGCGTCCGCGGCGGCGGTCAGGAACCGCTGGATCACCTGCCGCTCCTCGGCGCTGAGCTGGTCAAGCAGGGCGTTGGTGCGCTGCCCCAGGGACCCGAAGAAGGCCAGTCCCGTGGCCATGCCCTGCTTCGTGTAGCGGAGGTGGACAACCCGGTTGTCGGTGGGGTGATCCCGCACCCGCCGGATGTGGCCCGCCGCTTCCAGGCGGTCGATGACCAGGCTGGCGCCCCCGGAGGAGAGCCCCAGGTAATCCCGCAGCTGGCCCGCGGTAAGCGGCCGGCCGCCGCCTTCCGCGCTCATGATCCCCACCAGTGCCCTCAGGTCCGCGGCCTGCAGGTGATGCAGCGCCGCGAAGGCGTGGCCGAGCCGCGCCGAGTCGGTGCCGTAGCGGCGCAGGGCATCGATGATCAGCCAGCGGACCCGCCGCTCATCGCCAGCCGGGTAGAACTCAGGCACCTGACCGGATCGCCTCCTTACCGCCAGGATATACTCATCAAGTGAATGATTCATGTAGTGAATCTTCGGGCCGATCCGGGGTCGTCCGGATAGCACGCTGGTCGGTCACTCACCGATGGATCGTGGTGGCGGCCTGGGTGCTGCTCACGCTGGCCGGGGGCTTCGCCGCCAGCCAGGTGGGCAGCCGCCTGTCGTTCACGTTCGACCTCCCGGGACAGCCCGCTTACGAGGCGAATACCGCCATTGTCCACACCTTCGGCTCCGGCGGTGACACCCCGCCCCTGGTGATCGCGGTCCGGCTGCCCGCCGGTACGTCGGTGACCTCGCCGGGCGTCCGCAGCCAGCTGGCCGTGGCCTTTGGCCGGGCGGCCGACGCACTGCCCGGGGCGCGGACCGCCTCCTGGGTGTCCACCGGGAGCCGGGCCTTCGTCTCGGCCGATGGCCGCACCACCTTCGATCTCGTCTACCCGGTCGCCAACTTCGCCAGCAGCAATCCCTACGGCACGGCCCTGCCCCGGCTGAGCCGGGCCATGGCCGGCCAGCGGGTGGCCGGGGCCCCCGTCCTGATCACCGGCTCGACCATCCTGTCCTCGGGCGGGAAAGGCGGCGGCAGCAGCGTCCTCGCCGAGACGCTGCTCGCCGGGGTCGGCGCCCTGGTCGTGCTGGCCATCGTGTTCGGCTCGTTCATCGCGGTGACGCCCCTGGTCATCGCGGCGGTGGCCATTCCCAGCGCCTTCGCGATCATCTACCTGCTGACCTACGTGACGACGATGTTGACCCTGGTGCAGAACATAGTGTCGCTGGTGGGCCTCGGCGTGGCCATCGACTACGCCCTGCTCATCGTCACCCGCTGGCGTGAGGAACGGGGCAACGGCCGCGGCAACCGGGCCGCCGTGCTGCGGGCAGCCGGGACAGCGGGGCGTTCAGTATTGTTCTCCGGGATCACGGTGACGGTGAGCCTGGCCGCGCTGGCCCTCACCACCGTCCCGTTCCTGCGCAGCATCGGGCTGGGCGCGATGCTCATCCCGCTGATCAGCATCGGGGTGTCGGCGACCCTGCTGCCGGTCATCCTGGACACCCTGGGGCCCCGGCTGGAGTGGCCGCGGCGCAAGCCCGCCCGGACGGTGAGCCCGCTGTGGACCCGCATCGCCCGCGGCGTCGTCGCCCACCGCGCCTGGTCGGCAGCGGGCGCGCTCGCCGTGCTGGCAGTGCTGATCGCTCCCGTGTTCAGCATCAACCTGGGTGAGCCGCACGCCACCGCCACCGCCGCCACGGCCCCGGCGGCGGCCCGGGCCGGCCTGGACGCCCTCACCAGCTCGGGTATCGGACCGGGCGTGCTGCGCCCCACCGAGATCCTGCTGCCCGCCCATGGCCCGGCCGTGCGGGCCGGGGCGCCGGTCATGGTGGTGGCACCGGCCGCCTGGTCGCGCGGTGGCTTGCGGGTGGTGGAGGCCTGGTCGCCCGCGGACCCGTCCAGCAGCGCCGGGAAGGCCGCGCTGGCCACCATCAGGGCAGCGGCCGCCCGAGTGCCGGGCGCCCGGGTGGGCGGCTCGCCCGCCCAGGACGCCGACTTCATCACCGCCTTGTACGGCCGGAACCTGATCGTGATCATCGTGGCCATCGTGATCGTCACGCTGTTCCTGCTGGCGCGGGCGCTCCGGTCGCTGTGGCTGCCGGTCAAGGCCCTGCTGCTGAACCTCCTGTCGCTACTGGCCGCGTTCGGCGTGCTCACCTTCGTCTGGCAGGAAGGCCATGGCACCCAGGCACTGTTCGCCAGCCCGGCCACCGGCGCCGTCACGCTGTGGGTGCCACTCGCCGTGTTCGCCCTGCTCTTCGGGCTGTCCATGGACTACGAGGTGTTCATCCTGACGAGGATCAACGAGGAGTACGAGGTCACCGGGAGCACGGACGAGGCGGTGGTCCGCGGGATCGGGCACACCGGCCGCCTGGTGTCCTCCGGGGCGCTGATCCTGTGCCTGGCCTTCATCGCCCTGGGCGGGGTGCCGGTGACCGATGTCAAGATCCTTTCCACCGGACTGGCGGCCGGCATCATCATCGACGCCACCGTGATCCGGGGCGTGCTGGCCCCGGCCCTGGTGGCGTTGCTGCGCCGGATCAACTGGTGGATGCCGGCCCCGGCCGCGCGGCTGCTGCGGATTGACCCGCTGACCGGGCCGCCGCCGGGCACGCGGGAGCCAGGCACGCGGCCGGCCGGGAGACCGGCCTGACCCTGGCCGGCCCCAGGGGAACACTCCATGGTTCTGTTCTTTAGACTCGCCGCTCATGACTAACCCGGACGGACAGGGTCGTCCCGAACCGCCCCTCGCAGCGACGCTCTCGCTGGGCGCGCCGGGGACCCAGGCCCTCGAGGCGTTCGTGGGCGACGACGTCCCCGGCAGTGGTCACCCGGGGTTCGTCCTCGTCTCGAGCAACGAGGTATCCGTCACCTGGTGGCGGCTGGTCCTCCGCGGATCCCGCGCCGGCTGGGCGGCCCGCTAGCAGCTCAGCTGTCCCGGTGGCCCGGGGCGGCGGTCCCCGCGGCCGACGATGCCAGCCGGGTCAGGGTGGTGGCGAGCCAGCCCTGGTAGGTGTCGAGGTCCCAGCTGGTCATCCGGGTGACGAGCAGGTAGGTCTCGGCGGCGCCGAGCAGGCTGGCGGTGTCGATCAGCCAGGCCAGGTCGGCTCCGGGATCGAGCAGGCCGTCGGCGGCCATCCGGGTCCAGAACACCTCCTGGGCGTGGCGTGACTGCTCGCGGCCCTGCTGCCAGAACTCGGCGATCAGCGGCTCGACGGCGGCAGCCTGCTGGGCCACGGCGAATAGCGCCCCGGTGCGTTCCATGATCTGGCGGACGATCGCCGCGCTGACCGCGATCCGCTCCACCGCGGTGGAGGCGGTCAGCGCCGCCTGTACCCAGTTGCGGCCCAGCACATCGACCGGCGGGGTGTCGCCGACGATGGCCACGTCCACCACCCGCTTGAACAGCGCGGCCTTGGTGCCGAAACGCACGTAGACGGTGCGCGCCCCGACCTGGGCGCGCCTGGCCACGGCCTGCAGCGTGGTGGGCAGGTATCCGTCCGCCCGGAACAGCTCGGTCGCCGCGGCGATGATCCGCTCCTCGGTCTGGGCGATCTGGGCTTCACGCAGTGCGGACGTCCGGCGGTTGACTGGGTCAGTCATACGATGCAGTATAACTGCAATGAATGCAGCCGAACTGCATTGGAGGAAAACATGGGCGTGTCGGATGCACCGGCCCTCGCCGGGGTTCACCACCTGAAGCTGCCCGTCACCGACCTGGGCAGGTCACGCGAGTGGTATCACAGCCGCCTGGGCTACGAACTAAAGGCGGAGATGGTCGAACAGGGCCGGCTGATGGGCCTGGCCCTGGGCCATCCCCACGGCGGCCCGCGGCTGGCCCTGCGCCTTGATCCCGAGCGGGCGCGGGCCGCGGCCGGATTCGATTACTTCGCCATCGGCGTGCCCGACAAAGCGGCGATCGACGAGCTCGCGGCCCGGCTGACCGCGCAGGGCGAGCAGCACGCCGGCGTGCACTGGGCCAGCATTGGCTGGATCCTGCCCATGCTGCACGACCCCGACGGCCACGAGGTCCGCTTCTACACCCAGCAGCACCACACCGAGCCTGAGCCCGGCGAAGTCACCACCATCCATGACCCGCGGGAGACCGCCGAGCGGCACGAGCAGTCCGCCACCTGACGGCACCGCGGGAACCGGTCGGCCGGGGTGGTAGCGGCACCGGGCAGCAGGAGAATCCTCATGGGCAGGCCAGCACGACTCGCCGCGATCATCACCGCCGGCGCCGCATTGCCCGCGTGCGGGACCGCCGGCGCCGCCACCGCCACGGCCGGCCGCACCCCGCGGCCTGGCGTGACCCTCACTCACGTGCTACGCACTCACCCTCAAGAACCAGGCCACCGACCCCGGCTTTATCTCGGCGCCGGGCACCAGCCAGCCCCACGTCCCAGCTCTGGCTTTCGGGGTGGCGGAGGCCGCGGGCACTGATCCACCAGCCGCGGAAACGCTGGATCCCGCGGGGTATCAGCAGATTCCCCGCGGGATCCGGCCATTCCGGGACCAGCCGCTGAATGACAGCGGCGCAACTATGCGGCCCGCGGACACGTCAGCCGTGGTGGGGCCAGCAGCCTGGCTTGGTCAGTGGCAGAGCCCTGCCGGCCGTGACGTCCCGCAGTGGTTCGCCACGAATTGGACGCCGACCCCGGTGCCGTCCCAGATCAGGTCAGCTGGCCGGTTATGAAAGGCGTGGTTGGCGGCGATGGTGTCGTGGTTGGGATTGCTCCCGTGGCTGATCTTGCTGGCGCTCAGCACGACGATCCCGCCGGAGTTGAACTGCCGGCCGGCGTTGCCGGACACGGCATTGTGCGCGACCAGGGTGTTGGTCGCGCCCAGCAGCAGGATGCCGCCGCCCTCCACGTTGACCGGCGTGTCCTTCGTCTTCGCACAGAACTTGTTGTTGCCGGCCGCGACGTTCCTCAGGATGGCCGCGTTGCCTGCCCCGCCCTTCTGGCCGTCGTCGAGCACCAGAATGCCCTCGCAGTTCTTGATGGCCACGTTGTGGAACACGGTGACCCCCCGGGCGTGCCGGACAAAGATCCCGAACTGGTTGCCGACGGCGAGGTTGTCGCGCACCACCGTATCCGCGTCCGGTGAATCGCCCACGTAAAAGCCAGCCTCATCATTGCCAACCGCGGTATCGCCGGCGAACAGGGTCCGCGTGGAGACGAAGCGCGAGATGCCGTAGTCGCCGTCGTTGACGGCGGACACGTTAGTCACCGTCAGGCCGTTCGTGCCGTAGCCGAACACGCCGTTGGCGGGAAAGCCGGTGACGTACATCCCCGTGATCGTGTCCGTGCTGACCACCTGCAGCACGGCGCCGTTCTTCGGGTTGACCTTCTTGGCCAGGATGCACACGCCGGTAAGTCCGAACGCCCCGGTGCACAGGGTGTGCGGTTTCCTGGCCGGCGGCTTCAGTACCGTGCCCTGCAGGGAATTACCCGAGCCCCGCAGGGTGATCCCGTCGGTGCGGATCTGCACGCTCTGGTGGTACACGCCTCGTTTGAGCAGAACGGTGTCGCCCGGCCGCGCGTGGTTGACCGCAGCCTGGATGGATTGACCGGGCGATACGACGATCGTCGCCGCCGGCATGGCATGGAGTGCGGTGGCCGCGGAAGCCGGACCGGCTGCCGCAAATACCATACTGAGTGTAATTCCGAGTGACGTAGCGCACGCAGCCGTAATTAATCTGCGCATCAATGCCCCCTAGCGTGATATACACGCTGGCCCCACCTGGACCGACGCATTACGAGGCGACAGTAATCCAAGCGCGCATATTTGGCAACCATATCCCCGTATACTGCGCTGCTGGTTTAGCTATATCGGTATATATCCGGATCTGATGGGTTGGCGGGCAACTGAGCCGGCGGGACGGGCCGTTGCCCGTGGTCTTGCCGCATGCGCAATTCCGTCAAGTCGTTCCGCGGGCTTCAGGATCGGGCAGGTCGAACAGGAACCTCCTGAAGTCCCTGATCGCCAGGTCCAGGGTGCTGACGGCGTCCTCTATTTCCCCGGCCGCTGGGTGATCGTCCAGCATGCCCAGTGCCGTCTGGAGCGACAGGCCTGCGGAGAACAGCCGTTGCACGAGGAGATCATTGACCAGCGTGACCAGGGGTTCCGACCTGGCCAGGGACAACGTGACGGTGGCCCCCAGGTGCCGCCCCTTGTCATCCAGGCGCGGGGAGATCAGCATGTCGAACCAGCGTGCCGTGTCCGGGCTATGGCAGGGTACCTCAACCGTCAGGGGACCGGGCAGCTCACCCTCGAGCGCCCGGCGGATAGCCGCCGCGACTTCCAGCGCCACAGGATCATCGCCTGCCGCGGCGCACACCTCGAGATACGACACTCCCTGGCCGACGCGTGCTGGCTCGCCCTGATTCGCTGCGGCAAAGGCCTGCCAGGCATCGTTGACCGACACGATAACGCCTTGGCGGTCCAGCAGCGCGACCTCCCTGCCAAGACCGGTATCCGGCGCCGCCTGCCCCGCCGCGGCATCACCCGTACGCGGCCGGGCAGGTACCGTCCGGTCGGTGCGGCTGCCATCGGCTCCAGCCGTGGCCACGCCGCCCGGTTCCTCCGTCAGGGCTGGCTCGGCTGGCGTTGTCGCGGCCAGGGCCGCCTCAACAGAGGGGTAGACGGACACCAGCCGGTCGATGCCACCGACACTGAGCATGCGCCTGACGATCTGGCTGGTGACCGCCAGCCGCAGGTCGGTGCCACTGGTGGCAGCCCGCTGGTAGGCGCGGGCCATGGCATCCGTGCCTGAGTGATCGCAGGAGATCGTCGCGGTCATGTCCGCGATCAGCGAGGTCGCGCCACGGTTGATAACGGACAGCAGCTCGCTGCGGATCTCCGCGGTATTAGACAGGTCAATGTGCTCCGGAAGCACTACGACCGCAGCCTGCTGGCCCGTCCAGTGCACCGGATAAGGCTCTGCAGTCATGGCAACACCTCATGCCCCCCGGCTGGTCCGATTGGCATGACTCTTATTCCGAATGTGTATCGCTGGATCACCGCTGGTCCCAAAGGCCACCACAGCCGTGCCGTCCAGCTTCCAACGACGCGGTCACCCGCACCACAGCCTCAGCCCGGTACAGGACATCACATACTGTTACAGCTCCGACAATACGCGCCCGGCTCCCATCCTGGGTAGCGGCAGCGGAGTAAACGTCAGCGATACAGGCGGCCGACCCGAACTTTGGGGCCCCCCGGAGGGTCAGCGATCGCGGGTAGGAAGCGGAGGCCGGAGGCCCGGAGGCCGGGAGGCAGGGTGGCCTATCCCGACAGCGCCCCGGCGAGGACCGTGCTCACCTTCTCGCGGACGGCTCCCGGCTCAGGCGGGATCGCGTTCCGGTCGGCGAACAGCAGGTGCCCGGCCCCGATCAGCGTGGGAGCGGGCGTGCTGACGTCGGCATCGGCCGCGATGCGGCCCAGTGCACGCTCCGCGGTGAGGTAGGAGGCGATCATGGCCGCAGCTTCCGTCAGGACCGGGACGCCGGCCGGCCAGGCCCGGCGCAGTCGGGCGCGCAACTCGTCCCGGAAGATGACGAGGGCGACGATCGTCACGCCCGGACGGCGCACCGCCGCGCGCAGCGCCACCCCGGCGGCGAACGGGACCCTGGGACCGCCCTCTTGATAAGTCCGTCGTCCTGGTCCTTGAGGGTATCGGGGACCGGATCGTCGCGAGCGCAGCAAGAGTTTCGCGCGCAAGGAGCGATGCCGAGGGCTGGCTCGTAGCCTCCAACTCTGAGACTGCCCGGCCAGGGCTCGCGGAACTCCCCGATTGCTGATCCACGGCCTACAAGTTCGCTGGGGATGGCTCGCGTCAGTCGCGGGTCCATCGGATCGCACCATGCGGTCACCTAGCCTCCGGTGCGGCTCCCAGCATCGCCTCTCGGAACCGATAGGGTGCCACCCGTGGTCGCTTGCCCCACTAGCCTCAGCGGCGGACGCGTGCCAGGATTAGTTGTCGCACACCTGTTCGAAGAAGTCTGAGTATCTCGGCACTGGCCGCAAGGAGCGAGGACGTGTCGGAACTGACGTGTCTGGAGATTTGTGCTGGCGCTGGTGGTCAGTCGCGTGGTCTGGAGCTCTCTGGTTTCAGCCATGCCCTAGCGCTCGAGATCGACTCGGATGCGGCCGAGACGCTGCGCTTGAACCGGCCTGACTGGAAGGTTGTTCAGAGCGACGTCCGGAACCTGGACGGCGCACAGTTCCACGGCGTTGATCTCCTAGCAGGTGGGGTACCGTGCCCGCCGTTCTCCGTGGCGGGCGGTCAACTTGGAGCGGCGGATGAGCGAGACCTGTTCCCTGAAGCGCTTCGGCTCGTACGCGAAGTCGGCCCGGCCGCCGTCATGCTGGAGAACGTCAAAGGGCTCGCTGAGCGGAAATTTTCTAACTACCGCCAAGCTGTGATCGACGAGCTTGAACAGTTCGGTTACGAGATTTACTGGCAGGTACTTAACGCTTGTGAGTATGGTGTGCCACAATTGCGACCGCGGTTTGTGCTTGTCGCAATCAAGCGCCGGTACGCTGCGCACTTCACCTGGCCGACGCCAATGAGTAACCCTCCAAAGGTGGGCGAAGTCCTGTATCCGCTGATGGCTGCCAACGGTTGGGCAGGCGCCAAAGCTTGGGCTAAGCGGGCAAACAGCATCGCCCCGACGATCGTGGGCGGTTCCCACAAACACGGGGGCCCCGACCTCGGGCCGACGCGCGCCCGAGCGGACTGGCTGCGGCTCGGCGTCGAAGGCCGCAGCATAGCTGAGGACGCACCGCCTGCTGACGCCCCGTATGACTACCTTCCACGACTCACCTGCGAGATGGTGGCCCTCATTCAGGGGTTCGATGCCAGCTGGAAATTCACTGGACGCAAAACTTCCAAGTATCGCCAGATCGGCAACGCGTTCCCACCCCCCGTCGCACAGGCTATCGGAATTCAGATCAAAGCAGCACTCGATGGCGCACGATCCAAGCCGCTCCGTCTAATCCGGGCCAGTTGACAGCGCTCTCTTGAGCGCCTTTCGCTCAGCCTCCTCGGCTCTAGAACCGGGGGTGCTTGAATTCGGTGAACGCCCGCTACTGTACCTGTCTGTGCAGCGTGCCGCCCTGGGGCAAGCCCGGGGCAAGCCGGACCCACGATGGTCCGTGCACGTTACGTGACCTGGGATGTCATCATCCGCTTGCATGGGGCCGGACGATGATGCAGCCAGTTCGGTTACAGCAGGTACCCGCATTATGCAGCAAGGACAACCAAAAAACGCAGCGACGAGGGCAGGTGCCACGAACGTCCGTTCGTCGGGCGGGCCTATTCGCAGGGTTGGAACACGGCTCTCTACCGGTTAGCACGCGGGTGTGCCCATCTCCATCGTGAGCAGGTGGGCGGGCCACTACGACTCGGCCTTCACCCAGAAGACCTACGTGCACGCCAGCCACGACGACCTGCGCCGGGCAGCGCAGCGCTGACCAGGATTCACAAGATCGCTTAGAGTTCTTAGAAGCTACGAGAAGTTGTGAGAGAACCGGTCTCAAGGGGCCGTAGCCAGGGCGATCTCTCACGAGGCCTGATCATGACCCTGGCCTGCGGATGCGGTGAGCGCGCTCGGAGGGACTCGAACCCCCAACCTTCTGATCCGTAGTCAGATGCTCTATCCGTTGAGCTACGAGCGCTTGTCTTGAGTTGTCTACCTGCGGTTTCGCAGGCAGATGATACCGTACCACACAAGCACAGCGGTGATAGAGCTTCTGATTCGTCGCTCCGAGATGCCCACCGCGACCCCTCAAGGGTAGGGCACGAAGGGCGCAGGTCGCACCGGTCGACGGGAGGCATCAGCATGTCCGTCACCAGCATGGGAGAAGCACGCCGCAACCGGGGACGTCGGGACGGCACCCCCGCGTCCGCCGGCTCGCCCCTGACTGCGTTCGTCACCTCGTGGCAGCTCGCCCTCGAAGCCGCAGCCAAGAGCAAGCGAACGGTCCGTTCCTACACCGACTCCGCGAAGGCCCTGCATACCTTCCTCGTCAGTCAGAACATGCCTGCGGATGTTGAGGGTGTTGACTCCGAGCACATCCGCGCGTTCCTGCTAGCCGAGGAGCAGCGCACGTCGCCCGTGTCGGCCGCCGTGCACTTCCGCAACCTTCGGGTGTTCTTCGGCTGGCTGGCGAGCGAGGAGGAACGCTCGAATCCGAATCCCATGGCCCGGATCGAGGGGCCGAAGGTCAGCAAGAAGGCCAAGGCCTTCTTCAGCGACGACCAGCTAGCCGGACTCCTCAAGACGTGCCAGGGCTCCTCGTTCGCAGATCGCCGCGATACCGCAATCATGCGCGTACTGATCGACACCGGCTTGCGTGTGTCTGGGCTCGCGAACCTTCGCTACGACCTGGACGACGAGAGCCACAACGACGTGTTCCTCACCCACCGGAAGCTTCGCATACGGCTCAAGGGCGGCGACGAGACTTGGGTGCCGATCGGCAAGAAGGCAGCGGCCGCTCTGGACGGGTACATCCGTGTACGCGCCCGACACGCGCAAGCCTCGTCTCCTTGGCTATGGCTCGGCGTCCAGGGGCACAACACCGCGCACATGACCGACTCAGGAATTCGTGACATGGTCGGGCGACGCGGCGACCAGGCGGGCATTCAGAACGTCCACCCGCACCGCTTCCGCCGCTCGTTCGCTGACAAGTGGCTAGAAGCCGGCGGCTCCACCGACGACCTCATGCACATCACCGGTTGGAAGACCTACGACATGGTGCGCGAGTACACCGAAGCTCGCGGCATTGCCCGTGCCCACCAGGCACATGCGCGCCTCAGTCCGGGGGACCGGATCTAGCATCAAATCTCCCAGGGGCACCACGCCCGGCTTCGCGGACCCTGCGAGCGCGCCAACGCCAGCTCAAGACCTGGCACCTCCTTCATAAGCTGCGCTGCAGTCCCGTGGCGCGCCGGACAGCTCGCCGAGGCCATCCAGGTTCTTCAAGCCCGCGAGACCCAAGGATGAAAAAGGTTTCAATGTCGGAGTGGCTCGCGCGGCGGGTAGCGCCCGACGGCACAGCCATGGCGGTGGATCTCGATCTTTCGCTGGTCGAGGCCGATGTGCCGAGCCTGGAACTGCGTAGGGGCGACATCGTTGCCGGGCCAGTCGCGCCCGGGGACTTCGACCTGGTGACGGCGCGCACCGTGCTTCACCACGTCGCGGACGCTCGGATCGCGGTCGAGAACCTGGTGGCGAGCGCGTATGCCGAGCTGGGACTCGACGGAATCGCGGCGAGTCCCAGCGTTGACGCCTTCCTGGCTCGTTGCGCGGATCGCACATGGTGGACGCAGGCGATCGCGTTCACCGCCGTCCACGCCCGCACACCTGGGAGCTGATCCGAGCGTCAGGCTGGGATGGCGCCGAGTTGCTGCATCATGGCGACGCCGTCGAACTGCGTCCAGATGTCGGTCACGCGACCGTCCTTGAGGCGGTAGAAGTTCATGCCCTCGACCCTGATCGGCTGGCCGGAGGCGGGGATCCCCATGAAATCCTGTTGCTGAGAACCGGTCACGACCCACCGGGTGGCGACGGTGTCGCCACTGGCGATGATGTCCTGCAGGTCCTCCTCCAGGTCAGGGAAGATCGCCTTGAAGCCCGCGACCTTCTGCTTGAAGCCGGCCAGTGTCGGCTCTTCGTCGGGCGCTGGATTGTGGTTGACCAGGCCCGGGTCGCAGAGCTGGTCGATCGTCTCCTGGTCGGCCGCGCGAAACGCGTGCTCGAAGCGCGTGATGATCTCGACGTTGACCGTTACCTGAGCCATGATCACTCCTTCCTCGGGCTTGTGCCTCGCGGCGGGCCCTGTCTGCGCTGCTACCCGCATATAGCAACTGGTCGGTTGCGACATTATGGCAATCGATCAGTTGCGTCAAGGGGCCGGGTCACCCGACCTCGTCGGCGACCTCAGGCCTGGCAGGGGAGGCGTCCCTCGACGGGGTCTCGACGGGGAGGACGACGTCTCCGCAGTAGGCAGGAACCTAGAAGCCAGCTTCCGACGGGGAAGTCACCAGCGGCGTAGTTCAGGGTCTGACGCGACTTAAATAGAAACCGATCGCGAGGTGGTCATCTCATACACCACCCGGCGGGACGTGGCCTGGTCAGCAGCGTGTCTGTGCGGCACCTGCGGCCAGAAGGCCGCTATCCGGCGCGCACGGTAACGATGGATCCGATCCCCCGCAGGCCGGGTCTGGGAATCGGCGATCTCTTGGACGGACGCCGGCGGCGGCCCATCCGGAGCTACCGCCTGACCCCCTACGAGGTCATGGTCGGCTTGGTCTGGATCCAGGCTTATTCCGCCTGGATCCAGCTGACCAGGTCATCCCGGCTGACCGTTTCCAGCAGGGCCGGATGGTCGGTGGCCAGGTGCCCCCGGATCATGCTGACCACCTGGTCATCGCTATCGCCGCGGGCCACGAACCCGCATTCGCATCGGATCAGCTTCACCCTCGCGCCTCCTACTCAGGCTGCCTGGCCGTCGAGCGCGACGGCGAGCGGCTAGATACCCGCCTGCCCGGCCGCCAGGGCCGACTGCTGTTCACCTACCTGGTGGTCAATCGTCACCGCCACATCCCCCGGGACGAGCTGGCCGAGGCGCTGTGGCGTGAACCCGATCCGGCCGCGGTCGATGCCCGGCTCAACCCGCTGCTGTCCAAGCTGCGCCGGGTCTTCGGCGCTGATGCCGTTGGCGGGCGCGCTACGATCCGGCTGTGCCTGCCCGAGGCCTGGGTCGACCTGGAAGCCGCCGCCGAAGCCATCCACCGGGCCGAATCCTCGGTCGCTCAGCAGGGCTGGGCGCGGGGGCCGGCGCTCACCGCGCTGTTGGTGGCCGAGCGGGACTTCCTTCCCGGCGAGGAAGCACCCTGGATCGATGAGATCCGCCATCAGCTTACGGAACTGCGGCTGCGCGCCCTGCAGTGCTACGCGGCCGCCGGGCTGGGTCTCGGCGGGACCGGACGCGCCGCCGCGGTCCGGGCCGGTCGGCTCGGATTACCACGACCAATCCATCGAGATCGCGCGCGAACGTGCCGCCGACGCCGACGCCGACGCCGACGTCGCCGTCGCCGACCGGATCAGCTTCGAGGTCGCCGCTGCCGCCGATTTCTCACGCGCCGGCTACGACCTGGCCGCCACGTTCGACTGCCTGCACGACATGGGCGATCCGCTCGCCGCCGCCCGGCACATCCGCCAGGCCCTCAAGCCGGATGGCACCTGGCTGGTGGTCGAGCCCTACGCGGCCGACGAGGGTGGCCGGCAACCTCAACCCGGTGGGGCGGGTCTACTACAACGCCTCCACCCAGCTGTGCGTGCCGAACGCGCTGTCCCAGCCCGGCGGCTACGCTCTCGGCGCGCAAGCCGGCGAGGCCGCCATCCGGCGGGTAGCGGCCGATGCGGGGTTCACCCGGTTCCGGCGCGCCGCCGAGACCCCGTTCAACCTCGTCTATGAGGTGCGTCCGTAGGCTCGCCGCAACGGGACCAGCACCAGGCCGCGTCGCGCTGGTGACCGGGGCCTCAGCCGGGCTGGGGGCACGGTTCGCCCGCGTACTGCACGCGGCCGGCGCCCACGTGACCGCCACCGCCCGCCGCGCCGACCGCCTCGCGAGCTGGCGCAGCGCTGCGGGAACCAGATGCAGACCATCGCCGGCGACATCGCCGATCCACAGCACCGGCAGGCTGTCATTGAGATGCTGCGCCCGCACGGCCGGCTCGACGTGCTGGTCAACAACGCCGGCATCTGCGACGACGGGCCGCTGGATTTGCGATGGCCTCCATCCGCGCACCCGCGAGAACCGCGCTGTGGATCGCGATGGGCTGCCAGCGGGCAAGCCACTTCGCCAGCGCGGGCATGCATGCCAACTCGGCCAGCTCGTCATAGGCCGTCCGTCCGCTGATAGGCCCCGTAGTGCCGCCTCAAGCTGTAGCACGCGGGGAGCGGGCGGGGGCGTGACCCCAGTCCTCGGCTTCGTCCAGGTCGCCGCGCCACGGCGGGTCGGCTCCGGCCCGGCCGCAGGTCAGCGCCGCGATCCGGGCGGCGGCGGTGACGGCCGCCCGGAGCGGCGCGGTCTGGCCGAGGTCCTCCCGGGCCAGGCCATGCTCCGCCCACCAGGCCAGGAATCCGCCGCCGAACGCGTCCCCGGCCCCGACCGTGTCCACCACGGGGACCGGGGGGACGGTCACCTCCAGCCGGTCCGTGGCCGTGTAGGCCCGGACCGGTGCCGGGCCATCGGTGACCAGCACGCAGCGCGCTCCCCAGCCGAGCAGCATCGCGGCGGCGTCCGGGACGCTGCGCCCAGGGGCCAGGTGCCCCAGGTCCTCGGTGCTCGTCTTGAGGATGTCGGTGCGCGGCATCAGGCGGCGGATCCGGTCGCGCTGTGCCCCGGCGTCCCGGATGGCCGACTCGCGCCAGTTGGGGTCCACGAACAGCAGCACGGAGGCGGGCAGGTTGTGCACCAGGCGTTCCACCTCGGTGGCCATCGGCTCCACGACCAGGCCGAGCGTCCCGACGTGCACGGCGGTCACGTCCTCGCGGAGCGCGCCGGCCGCCGACGCCTGGTCCAGCACGAAGGCGGCCGTCCCGGTCAGGTGGAACCAGTACCGGGGAATGCCGGCCCCCGACAGCGCCACGATGGCCAGCGGCGTGGGCTCCGGCACCCGCTCCGGCAGCGCCAGCTCGACCTGGTCGCTGGTCAGCTGCCCGGCCAGCATGTCGCCGAACGGGTCGGCGGAGAAGCGGCCGAGGAACCTGGCCGGCTGGCCGAGCCGGGCAATGGTCCGCGCGGCGTTGAACGGGCCGCCGCCCGGGCTGGCCAGCACCGCGCTCCCGGACGTGCGGGTGTCCCCGTCTGCCGCAGGCTGCTGGCCGGCACCAGGCGGCGACGGCGCGGCCGGGTCGCTGAGGATGAGATCAATAAGGCTCTCGCCCGCCACCAGGATCATGGAGCGCAGACGGCGTGATGTGACATGAGGGCTCCTGTGCCTAGCGTGCCCCAGTAGACCGGGACAACGTCGTCCCACACTTGTACCCCTGAGCCTCCACCCAGGCCAACCCCGGCGGCCCTGTTCCGCCGTAGTCGCCCGGCCCGCCGGCTACTCGGTGTCCAGGACGGCCGCGGCGATCTCACCGACGCGCGCCGGATCGCCGATCGCGTCGATCTCGACGACCCTGCCGCCGGCGACGGTGAAGCCCATCACCGAGAAGGGCCGCCCGCGCAGGGTGACGACCACGCCGGCCGCCCCGTTCACCAGCGCGGGATGCAGCTGCGCGGCCGACCCGCCGAACATGAGTGCTTGCCGGGCGACGGCGTCCGCGCCCCGGATCACCGTGGATGCGGCCGGGCGGCCGGGGCCGAAGTCAGCCCGCAGCACGACATCCGGGTCGAGCACCGCGACCAGGGCGTCGAAATCGCCTCCCCGCGATGCCGAGAAGAACGCGTCCACCACCTCCCGCTGCCGGGCGAGATCGGGCTCCGGGGCCCTCAGGTCGGCCCCCTTGACGCGGCGCCGCGCCCGGCTGGCCAGCTGCCGCGCCGCCGCGGGGGTCCGGCTCACCATGGGGGCGATCTCCTCGAACGGCAGGCCGAACATGTCGTGCAGGACGAACGCCAGCCGCTCGGCCGGGGCCAGGGTGTCCAGCACGACGAGGAGGGCCAGGCCGACCGAGTCGGCCAGCAGCGCCTGGTCCTCCGGCTGGGCCGCGCCGTCCGGGCTGATCACCGGGTCGGGCAGCTGTGCGGCCAGGGACTGCTCGCGGCGGACGTGCCGCGCCCGCAGCATGTTCAGGCACACCCGGGCGACGATGGTCGTCAGCCATCCGCCGAGGTTCTCGACCTCGGCCGCCCCGGACCGGCTGAGGCGCAGCCAGCTGTCCTGGAGCGCGTCGTCAGCCTCGCTGAGCGAGCCCAGCATCCGGTACGCGACGGCCCGCAGCCGGGCCCGGTGCTCCTCGAAGCGCTCCGCCAGCCATTCGTTCTCGTCCATCTGTCACATCCTCGGGCCGCCCGGTGTCTTCAGGTGTGACCCGCTGGACCCCCGCGATGTGACGAGGGAGCGGTGCAACGGAGGAGGAACCATGTCGTCTCCCATCCTGGTAACCGGCGGCACCGGGACGCTCGGCCGTCTAGTCATCCCCATCCTTCTTAACGCCGGGTGCGGCGTACGGGTACTCAGCAGGCACCCTCGGGATTCCGGGGCGGGCGCGGAGTTCGTGCCCGGCGACCTGGACACCGGCCAGGGCATCGAGGCCGCGGTGGACGGGACAGAGATCATCGTGCACTGCGCGGGCAGCAGCAAAGGCGACCAGGACAAGGCGCGCACCCTGGTCCGGGCCGCATCCCAGGCCGGGGTCCGGCACCTGGTGAACATCTCGGTCGTCGGCGCCGACCGCGTCCCGGTAGCCAGCGGCCTGGACCGGGCCATGTTCGGCTACTTCGGGTCCAAGCTCGCCGCCGAGCAGGTCATCGCCGGCTCGGGGGTGCCGTGGACGACGCTGCGGGCCACCCAGTTCCACGAACTGATCTTCATGGTGGCGCGGCAGATGACCCGGCTGCCGGTGATCCCGGTCCCGTCCGGCTTCCGGTTCCAGCCGGTCGACGCGGGCGAGGTGGCCGCCCGGCTCGCCGAACTGGCGCTGGGCGAGCGGCCGGCCTGGTCCCCGACCTGGCCGGGCCGCGTGTCTACCGGGTGGCTGACCTGCTCCGCAGCTACCAGCAGGCCAGCGGGACGCACCGGCCCCTGGTGCCCGTGCGGCTCCCCGGGCAGGCCGCCCGGGCGTGCCGGGCGGGCGCTAACCTGGCTCCCGGCCGGGCCGTTGGCCGCCGGACCTGGGAAGAGTTCCTGGCCGCTCAGACAGGCGCGGCCGGGGAAAGCAGATCCTCGGTGCGCACCGGCCCAGCCGGGAGCTGATTACCGCGGGCGGCCGCGGCCTGCCGGCGGCAGTGCCCGGCGCGCGTTTCGTTGAGCAAAGGACGTGCTCAGCGTGGGACGAGCCGTCATGGGCTCCTCTTTCCTACCGGCGCCGCGCCGCGGGCGTCAGGGCCGGGCTGACCCACCCGCCGTCGGCCGGGTTGAGGTTGACGCCGGGTGGCACGATCTTGTCGATTCGGTCCAGCACGTCGTCGGACAGCCCGACGTCGGCCGCGGTCAGCTGGGACTCCAGGTGCTCCATGGTCCGCGGGCCGATGATCGCCGCGGTCACCGCGGGATGGTGCAGGACGAACGCGATGGCCAGCTGGATCAGGCTGATCCCGGCCTGGTCGGCCAGTTCCGCGAGCTGCTCGGCAGCGTCCAGCTTGCGCTGGTTGTCTGGCAGCGACATGTCGAAGCGGTTGGCCAGCCGCTGCCGCGCGTAGGACATGGGGCCGGTCACGTCGGCGTCCTTACGGTAGCGGCCGGACAGCCAGCCGCCGGCCAGCGGGCTGTACGGGATCACGCCCATCCCGTACCGCGCGCACGCAGGCAGGACCTCGGCCTCGATCCCCCGGGTGAGGATCGAGTACGGCGGCTGCTCGGACATGAACCGTTCCCGGCCGCGTTCCCGCGCGGTCCACTGGGCCTCCACGATGGCCGAGGCCGGGAAGGTCGAGTGGCCGATGTAGCGCACCTTGCCCGCGTGGACCAGGTCGGTGAGGGCGCCGAGCGTCTCGTCGATGTCGGTGTCCGGGTCCGGGCGGTGGATCTGGTAGAGGTCGATCCAGTCGGTGCCCAGCCGCCGCAGCGAGTCCTCGACCTCGCGCATGATCCAGCGGCGGGAGTTGCCGCGGTGGTTGGGATCCTCGTCCATCGGGCTGTGTACCTTGGTCGCCAGGACCACGTCGTCGCGGCGGCCGCCGGCCAGGGCCTTGCCCACGATTTCCTCGGACTCCCCGTGGGAGTAGACGTCGGCGGTATCCACGAAGTTGATCCCGGCGTCCAGCGCGCGGTGGATGATCCGGATGCTCTCGTCGTGATCCTTGGTGCCCCAGTCGCCGAACATCATGGCCCCGAGGCACAGCTTGCTGACCGAGACGCCGGTGCGCCCCAGACGCCGTTGCTCCATTGGTTGCTCCTTCCAGGCCTGCGGCCTGACGTGCTCAGCCTGGCTGATCTTCGAAGAGCCGCTTGGCGACGTAGCTGCTACCCGGGCCCCTCATCAGGAAACCGGGGATGGCGCCGATGAGGGAGAGCCTGTCGTTCCAGGTAATGACAGGACCCCCCAGCAGGGCCGGAGCGGACGTAGCGTCGTAACCGTGGATACCCGGGATGAGATCCGAGACTTCCTGACCTCGCGGCGCGCCAAGATCACCCCCGAGCAGGCCGGACTGCCCGTCTACGGCGGCCACCGGCGGGTGGCCGGCCTCCGCCGGGAGGAAGTCGCGCTCCTGGCCGGGGTCAGCATCGATTACTACATCCGCCTGGAGCGGGGCAACGCCCGCGGCGTCTCCGACACCGTCCTTGAGGCGCTGGCCCGGGCGCTGCAGCTTGACGAGGCCGAGCGCGCCCACCTGTTCGACCTCGCCCGTGCGGCAGGCACGACGGCGCGGGCGCCCCGGCGCCCCGCCCGGCAGCAGGTCCGCCCGAGCGTGCAGCGCATCCTGGACGCCATGACCGGTGCGCCGGCCTACCTGCGCAACGGGCGCCTGGACATCCTGGCTGTGAACCGCCTCGGCCAGGCGCTGTACTCGCCGCTGTTCGCCGAACCGGCCCGGCCGGTGAATCACGCCCGGTTCATCTTCCTCAACCCCGGCGCCGCGGACTTCTTCGCCGAGTGGGATCGAGCCGCCCACGATACGGTCGCGCTGCTGCGGGCCGAGGCCGGGCGGAGTCCCTATGACCGGGCCCTGTCCGGCCTTATCGGGGAGCTATCGACCCGCAGCGAGGCCTTCCGCCAGCTGTGGGCGGCACACAACGTGCGGTTCCACCGCACCGGGGCCAAGCGTTTCCATCATCCGGTGGTCGGCGACCTGGACCTGGCCTTCGAGGCGATGGATCTCACGACGGACGGCCTGAGGATCACCGCGTACTCCGCCGAGCCCGGCTCTCCCTCGCATGACGGCCTGAACCTTCTCGCGAGCTGGGCAGCGACCCTCGACCAGGCCGAGTCGGCCCATGCGACCGACGGCACCTGACCGGCGCCGCCGCGGGCACGAGGCCGTTCAGCCGGGAGCCATATCAACAAAGCGTGAATAGTGACCCTGGAATGCCACGGTCACAGTGGCAGTCGGGCCATTTCGATGCTTTGCTATAATAAGGTCAGCTTCGCCGGCCCGCGGTGATTCCCTTTCGTAAGCATCTTCCCGGTGCAGCAAGATAACAACGTCACTATCCTGCTCTATGGAGCCGGATTCGCGAAGGTCGGAAAGCATCGGCTTTTTGTCGGTACGCTGCTCAGGCCCACGGTTGAGCTGAGAGAGGGCGATGACCGGGACGTCGATTTCTTTGGCCAGCAGCTTGAGCGAGCGGGACATCTCCGACACTTCCTGCTGCCGGTTCTCGGTCCGCTTGGGCGAGCTCATCAGCTGCAGGTAGTCCACGATCACCATGCGCAGATCGTTCCGCTGCTTGAGCCGTCGGCACTTGGCCCGGATTTCCATCATGGACATGTTCGGGGAGTCGTCGATGAACAGCGGCGCGTCCACCACCTCGCTCATCCGCCGGGCCAGCCGGGTCCAGTCCTCCTCGCTCATCTGGCCGGTGCGCATGCTGTGCAGCGGCACCCGGGCCTCGGCCGAGAGCAGTCGCATGGTGATCTCGTTACGGCTCATCTCCAGGCTGAACAGCACCGTAGGCATCGCATGCTTGATCGTCGCCGCCCGGGCAAGATCAAGAGCGAGTGTCGAGTTGTGCGTGGGAATCATGCTGCGGCCCGCGAGGTACAGATGATCGGCACTATCCACCTGCACACACCGCACCGGCACGGATGGCACAGGGCGCACGTCCACGATGTAGCGGCTGACCTGCTCACGGCCCCAGTTCCAGCGCGCCGCGAGCGCTTTGCGGGGAAGGCGCGCCAGCGGTAGAGACGCCGGCACGATGACTTCCCACGATTCTCGCGTCTGCCGCCCTGCCCGCATGCGCGGACCTCGATGCCTCACCTGTGCAACGCAGCCCAGGCTGGTTACCAGCTCAGCGAAATCATCGATCAAGCGCTTGCTGGAGTTGGAGAAGCGATAGCAACCGTGCGCATCGACGTAGCCGTCCGAATCGATCAGGCCCTGCACCAGCGCCAGGCGCTGAGCCAGGGAGCTACGCAGGTAGACCGCAGGTATGTGCCTATTTCGCGCCAGGCCGAGCGAACGCCACGTCTTCCTGATCCCCGCCGCGTAAAAATGCCCAGAACCTGCGTACGCGGTAACCCTGTAACCGAGCTCCCTGAATTCGTCAATGAGCCATGAACGGTCACGGGGGTCGCAGGCCACGCGGCCGCTGCCGGTAGTGTCACCGTCACCCAAGAGGTAGCCAAGGATATAGGGCTCGAGCGCTAGATCGGCTTCAGGCAGGAGAAGGGGCTTCGACGCTGGTATCGCGTGATTCCTCTCACCCCGGAGCCGAAGGCTTGAAGCAATATCCCTGGTTGTCCGGGGTGTTGCCCCTACGGGGTTGCGCTGGACATCCCCCTCACGATCCCACTGCTGCCGGATAGCTACAGCTGTGCGTCCGAGGATCGTGGCTATCGGCGCGGCTGACCGGCCGGCCTCCCGGCGGTTACGCATCTGCGCCCTCTCCTCAGGGCTGTACCTGTGGTGCGGGGCACGGGATGAACTCCACGTGGCCCAGTCGTCCGGGAAGTGCGGCGCGCCGGGTTCACGGTGGTAGTCGTAGGCCTTCCGGGTAAGCGAGTCCCAGGTCACCCACAGGTGCTCGGCATCCGCGACGATGATCTCCCCATCGGAGAACTCGACCTGGTAGCACGGGCGCCCCTGCATCACCTCAGTGGCAGCCACAACGGTCACCGGCCGGCCATTGGCGCCCAGCAGGCGGTCCCCGGGCCGGACCTCGCCCATCGTCGTCCAGCCATCCGGGGTGGCCAGCGGCGTGGAAAGGGCCAGTGCCTTCCCGACGGCCGGCCGGGCCGCGATGACGACCATCTGGCCGGCGTGCAGGCCGTTGGTGAGGGAGTCCAGGTCGGCGAAGCCGGTCGGCACCCCGGTCATGCCGCCGCCGCGGCTGCCGATCGCCTCGATCTCGTCCAGGGCCGCGGGCATGATCTCGGACAGGGCCAGGTAGTCCTCGCTCACCCGCCGCTCGGTCACCCCGTAGACCTCGGCCTGGGCGCGGTCCACCAGCTCGTCGGCGTCGCCGTCGCCGGAGTACCCGAGCTGGACGATCCGGGTGCCGACCTCGACGAGGCGGCGCAGGATCGCGCGCTCCCGGACGATCCTGGCGTAGTAGCCGGCGTTGGCCGCGGTGGGCACGGCGGCAATCAGCGTGTGCAGGTAGTCGTGGCCGCCGGCCCGGGCCAGCTCACCGCGCTTGCCCAGCAGGTCGGCGACGGTCACCGCGTCGGCCGGCTCGCCCCGGCCGTACAGCTCGAGGATGGCCTCGTGCACGATCTGGTGCGCGGGCCGGTAGTGGTCGTCCGGCCGGATCGTCTCCATCACGTCGGAGATGGCGTCCTTGGACAGCAGCATGCCGCCCAGCACGCACTGCTCCGCCGCCACATCGTGCGGCGGGGTGCGATCGAACCCCTCTCCCCGGGGGGCGATCTCGGCCACGCTCACCACGCATCACCTCCCCGTCAACCTGCACCCGGCAGGTGTGTACGGCGCGCCAGCCCGCCCGTGCCCCGTTCTCATGGTCAGTTTTAACCGACCGGTCTGACAGTCTGGTTCGGGTCCGGCGC
Organism: uncultured Actinomycetes bacterium; assembly: GCA_963829725.1. Taxonomy (GTDB): domain Bacteria; phylum Actinomycetota; class Actinomycetes; order Streptosporangiales; family Streptosporangiaceae; genus RYN-230. The sequence goes on from CAWHJW010000021.1 coordinate 309,070, forward strand.
AGCGTCCAATCGTGCTGTGCACAGGTCTGTGGACAGCTTGTGCAGACACGCCGCCGAGACTGTGCGCAGGCTGGGGACAGGGCTGGGGACAGTGATCCACAATGGCCGGTCAGCGCCGCTACTGCCTGCAGAAACGTGGTCCACCGGGTGTGTGCGGAAAAAACCTGGGAGGCTGCTGGCCGTCCACATCGCAGCGGAAGTTATCCACACACGGAACGTGACGTCGACCGTCAACGGGACCCGGGCGGCGTGCCTAAACTCCGGCGGTCACAGCGTCACTACCCCTAGGATTCGAGCATGTGTTCGACGCCAGACCCCCGGCTTGACCGCATCGGGACCGCCATCGACGAGATCGGCGAGCTGGCCGCCCAAGCGGCGGCGGCCGGCGCCGACGGCACGGGCACGCTGGCCGGGCGTCTCGCGGAGGTGTGGGCCATGGTCGCCGACGTTGACCCGGGGCTGGCCCGGCGCCTGCCGGGCTACACCGCAGCCGACTGAGCATCGCGGGCAGCACGGCAGCGGTGGCCGCCCAGGCCGGGCGGCCACCGCGTCAGCCGACTGAGGGCACCGCACCCGGCCCCGGTCAGCAGGCGGATGCGGGGTGATGCCGCGGGCCTCCGGTCAGGAGGCGGCGACCTCGACGTCCAGCGTGGCGTTCACCTCGGGGTGCAGCCGGACGGTGACCTGATGCGAGCCGACGGTCCGGATCGGGGTGGCGACCTCGATCCTCCGCCGGTCCAGTTCCGGGCCACCGGCGGCGCGGACCGCATCGGCGATGTCCGACGGGCTGACCGAGCCGAACAGCCGACCCGACGCCCCGGCCCGCACCCGCAGCCGGACGGTCGTCCCCGAGAGCCTCTTGGCGGCCTCCCGCGCGTCGTCCAGGCCGCGGATGTCCCGGGCCGCGCGGGCCCGCTTGATCAGCTCGATCTGCTTCTCGGCACCGCGGGTCCAGCGCATGGCCAGCCCCCGGGGCACGAGGTAGTTGCGGCCATAGCCGCCGGCCACCTCCACCACGTCACCGGGGCCGCCGAGGCCGGTGACCTCGTTGGTGAGGATCAGCTTCATCGGTGTGCGACTCATCGGTATCCGGCCCTCCCGGTCAGCGTGCCGTGCTGGTGTACGGCAGCAGCGCCATCTCGCGGGCGTTCTTGATCGCCTTGGCGACATCGCGCTGATGCTGCGTGCAGTTCCCGGTGACCCGCCGGGCCCGGATCTTGCCGCGGTCGGAGATGAACTTCCGGAGCAGTCCTGTGTCCTTGTAGTTGACGTAGGAGATCTTCTCCTGGCAGAACAGGCAGACTTTCTTCCGGGGCTTGCGAATGGGTGCTTTCGCCATCGTGGTGCTCCTCAACAGAGCCCCGCATCGCGCGGGGATGGTCGTCTCGTTAGTTATCGGTCAGTGCCTGGCCCGGCATCCGGGCTCCGGCCCGGCCGGCCTGCGGCCGCCCGGCTCAGAACGGCGGTTCGTCGGAGGCGCCCTCGCCGAAGCCGCCCGCGTCGTTGGCCCAGGGGTCGTCGTTGGCCCGGCCGCCGCCGGATGACCCGCCGGATGACCCGCCGAACCCGCCAGAGCCGCCCGACCCGCCCTGGCCGCCGCCGAACCCGCCGCCACCTCCGGCACCACCGCCGGCACCACCGCCGCCGCCCGCGCCGCCGAACCCGCCGCCACCACCGCCGGAGCGGTTGGACCGGCTTACCTTGGCGGAGGCGGTACGCAGGGACGGCCCGACGTCGTCCACCTCGACCTCGAAGACGGTCCGCTTCTCGCCCTCGCGGGTCTCATACGAGCGCTGGTGCAGCCGCCCCATGACGACCACCCGCATGCCGCGCTGCAGGCTCTCGGCCACGTTCTCCGCGGCCTGGCGCCATACATTGCAGGTGAGGAAGAGGCTGTCGCCGTCCTTCCACTCGTTCGACTGCCGGTCGAAGGTGCGCGGGGTGGAGGCGACGCGGAAGTTGGCCACCGCCACACCAGTCGGTGTGTACCGGAGTTCCGGGTCGCTGACCAGGTTGCCTACGACCGTGATCTGGGTATCGCCTGCCATCGGGTTACTCCCGGTCATTCGGGGATGGGTCGGGGGGAGCGGCGCGCGGGCGCCAGCGTCAGTGCTGTTCGGGGCGCAGGATCTTGGTCCGCAGCACGGCCTCGTTCAGGCTGAGCTGACGGTCCAGTTCGTGGACCGCATCCGGCTCCGCGACCATGTCGATGACCGCGTAGATGCCGTCGGACTTCTTCTCGATCTCGTAGGCGAGCCAGCGCCGGCCCCAGACATCGATCTTGTCGACGCTGCCGCCCTCGGTGGTGACCACCGAGAGGAACTGGTCGAGCGAGGGCTGGACGGTCTGCTCTTCGAGGGCGGGATCGAGGATGATCATCATCTCGTAGCGGCGCATGAAGAAAACATGCCTCCTCTGGACTGATGCGGCCACGGTCTCTCCGTGGCAGGAGGGGCTGGCCGGGCGGGACGGCGAGGAAGCCGGCAGCGCGGGCAGCTGATTCAGCCTACCAGGGCTGGCCTGCAGCCCGGCTCAGGATTCCGGCGCGGCGGTGGCGGGCATAAGGGGTGGAGGACCCGTGACCGGACCGCTGTCCGAGGGGGTGGCAACGATGCCCGACGCCGCCGGAGCCCACCTGTCCCAGGTCACCACGACCCGGGCTCACCTCAGGCTCCCGCGCCTCACGCTGAACACCGACGGCCGGCGACACCCGGTGGAGAACACGCTCGCCGTCTTCACCCTGCTCGCTGGCCTGATCGCGCTGATCGCGGGCATCCTGGCGAACTACCAGGTGACCGCGGCGTGGGCGCATGTGATTGCGAGCTGGCTGGGCCTGGCCGCACTCGTCATCGGCCTGTACAGCCAGCTCGTCTCGGCGACCCGGGAAGAGCGGATGGTCATCGTGAGCGGACTGGTCACGGCCTTCGTGGGGCTCGCCCTCGGCCTGGCCAACGGTGGCCTGATGCCCTGATCCGCGCCGCCCCGCGCCGCGCTGGCCGGGCCGGCCTGCGGCTGCCTCTTTCCGCTCCCCCGGCACGGGGCCGCCGAACGCATGGTCCGCGGCTAGTCTGCTTGCCATGGTGAGCATCGGACCGCACGTCCATGACGAGGACCCCTTGCGGGCGGCGGAGGCTACCCAGTCCCCGGTGGCCCAGTTCTTCCTGGGTGATCCGCAGGGCTGGGCCACGCCGAGCTTTCCGGGAGGTGATGCCGGCGCGCTCCGCGCGGCGCTGGCGGACGCGGGGGTGCAGGCCTTCATTCACGCCCCGTACCGGATCAATGTGGCCAGTACCAACAACCGGATCCGCATCCCCAGCCGGAAGCTGCTCGGCCAGTACCTGGCGGCGGCCGCCGCGATCGGCGCCCGGGGCGTGATCGTGCACGGCGGGCACGTCACCGCCGACGCGGACGTGGCCGAGGGCTACGCGAACTGGCGCAAGGCGGTGGAGCGGACCGACCGCCCGGTGCCGATGCTGATCGAGAACACGGCCGGCGGGGACCAGGCCATGGCGCGCGGCCTGGACGCGGTGGCCCGGCTCTGGGACGCCATCGGCGACGCCGCGGCCAGCGGGAGCGGTGAGGTCGGGTTCTGCCTGGATACCTGTCATGCGTTCGCCAGCGGCGAGGACCTGGCCGGGATCGCGGACCGGGTGAAGGCCATCACCGGCCGGATCGACCTGGTGCACTGCAACAACTCCCGGGACGAGTTCGGCTCCGGCCGGGACCGGCACGCCGGGATGGAGCAGGGCACGATCGACCCGGCACAGCTGGTGGACGTGATCCAGGCGGCGGGCGCCCCGGCGATCTGCGAGACCCCCGACCCGGCCGCCGACATCCGCTGGCTCCGCGCCCACCTCGGCACGGCCAGCTGACGGCCACCGGCCGCACTCAGAGGTCAGGGCGGGGCGGGGGCGGCGGCGGGACTGTGGCGGCGGGCGCCCAGCGGCAGCACGAAGCGGTCGGGGGCGGCGGCCAGCACCCCGCCTGCCGGGTCATCCACCTCCCCGGTGCGGACCACGTCCCCGGCCGGGTGCAGGATGTCCCGGACGACGAGGCCGCAGAGCAGCAGCACGGTGAGGAACCGGGCCAGCAGCGCGGCGAAGTACAGGCCGGTGCTGATCCCGCCCACCTGCGAGGCGGACGGCCCGTTCACCGCGAACGTGATCAGGTAGGCCCAGATGCAGAAGAAATAGGCCACCTCGGCCAGCTGCCACAGCAGGTAGGCGCCGATCCGGGGCCGGGCCAGCACGACCAGCGGGGCCAGCCAGACCACATACTGGGGGGACCACACTTTGTTGGACATCAGGAAGACGGCCAGCACGAGGAAGAACACCTGGGCCACCCGCGGGCGGCGCGGCGCGGCCAGGGTGAGCAGCGCGATGGCGGCGGCCCCGGCCAGCAGGACCAGCGCGGAGATGGTGTTCAGCGAGTGCACGCTGGTGGTATCCACGAGCGGCCAGTGCTCGGTCTCGAAGAAGTACCAGATGGAGCCCCAGTCCGCCGAGCGGGTCTCGCTGAGCTGGTAGAACCGGGCCCAGCCGGCCGGTGCGGCGATCATCACCGGCACATTCACCACCAGCCAGGCGGCCGCGGCTGAGCCGAACGTGACCCAGAACTCGCGCATCCGGCCGGCCCGCACGCAGAGCAGCAGCAGCGGGCCGAAGAACAGCAGCGGGTAGAACTTAGTCGCCACCGCCAGCCCGATGAGCACGCCGGCCAGCACGCCGCGCCGCGCGGCCCAGGCGGCCATGCCCAGCATGACCAGGCCCATGGCGATGAGGTCCCAGTTGATGAACTCGCCCAGGATCACGGCGGGCGCGAGCGCCACGCCGAGCGCGGTCCACCGGCGGGCCCGGCCCGCCAGGTACGCGGTGGCCAGCACCCCGGCAATGGCGAAGAGAGTCAGCAGCAGGATCGTGACGTCGAAGAACTCCCGCCCCCGGGTGAACGGGTCACTGATCGGGCGGACCACCCAGGCGGCCAGCTGCATCGCGCCGCCGATGAGCACCGGGTACTCCACGGGATGCCCGAGGTAGGGCACCTGGCCGGCGGACAGCTTCTCGCCGTAGTACAGCGGGTAGATGTCGGTGTAGCAGTGCGCCTGGAACTGGCTCAGGTACCCGTTCCAGGCGCCGGCCCGGCAGGCCCACTTGTTGGTCAGCGCGAGCGCGCTGCCCAGCAGGGTCGCCAGGACCAGGGCGGTACTGGATCCGGCCAGCACGGCCAGCCGCGCCGTCCGTGGCTGTGCTGTGGCCCCCGGGCCCGGGCCTGGCCCGGCTGCTGCGTTGCTCACCCACGCTCCGTCATCGGATCGCCGTTCCGCTCCCGCTGATCCTCCCCGGCACCGGGCCGGGCGGTCGCGCTACCGGACTGCCGTTCGCGCCCGCCCCGCCCCGCCGGGCAGGGACGGGGTGGGCGGCGCGGTGACCGGAGAACCCGGCACCGGGAAAGCGGGGTTCGGGTTGGGCGGCTGCTGGCCGCCGCCGTTGTCGTGGCAGTGCCGGCCGAAGAAGAAGCCCAGGCAGGTAGCGGTGGGCGTGGGCGACGCCGTCGGTTTCGGCTTGGGCGTATACGGGCCGAGCAGGTTCCAGGGGGTGCCACCGAAGTCCGGGGCCGCGAAGCTCTCCGCCGGCATCGCGGCGAACTCCTGCATGGCGAAGTCGTGCCAGATGGAGGCGGGCATCTGGCCGCCGTAGCCCTGCAGGCCGGCCAGCCCGTACAGTGTCTGCACCCCGGCCGGCGGCGCGCTCTCCAGGTTGGCCGCGGACTGGCACCCGGACACGTTGGCCGGGCAGCCCTGCTGGTTGGTGAACATGCCCACGGCCAGGGTGAACTGCGGGATGGAGCCGATGAAGAAGGCCGACTGGGACAGGTTGGTGGTCCCGGTCTTGGCGATGATCTCCCGGCCGTCCGGCAGGCCCGCGTTCGGCGCGGTGCCGCCGGGCTTGGTGTCGAAGGACAGCGCGTAGTCCACGTCGGAGGCCTCGTCCGGCGTCAGCACCTGGCGCCGGGTGGCCTTGGCCATGGTGGTGCTCATCGCCTGGCCGGGCTGCTGCTGCTGGATCTCCATGATCACGTGCGGGGCGATGTACTCGCCGTTGTTGGCGAACGTGGAGAACGTGCTGGCCTGCTCCTCCACGGTCAGCGATGCCTGGCCGAGCGCGCTGCCGACCTCGTCCCGCATGGTGTACAGGCCGGACGCGGACGACGACACGTTCACGCCCAGGTTCCGTTCCAGCGTGATGATGTCCTGCCCGTCGGTGCCCGCCACCCGGTGGTATAGGTCGGTGTACGCGGTGTTCAGCGACTCCGCCGAGGCGGTCACCACGCTGACCCCGTTGGCCTGCGGGTCGCCCGCGTCGTTGCCCACCTGGTAGTAGCCGGCCCCGTTGGCCGGCGGGTCTGGCTGGCGTAGGTCATCGGCTCGGCGACCGGTGGGATCCACAGCGGCGAGTGGCCGTCCAGCGTGCTGGTCGTCACGTTCATGCCCTGCTGCCGGGCCAGCGCCAGCACGTACGGCTTGAACGACGAGCCGACCTGCTCCCGGTTCTGCAGCGCCATGTCCCACTGGCACTTGATCTGGTTGCAGTCCCTCGCGTCATAGTTGGGCCCGCTGTACATGGCCCAGATCTGGCCGGTGCCCGGCTGCTCCAGCACCGCCCCGGTGTGCGCGTAGTCCGGCACATGACGGCCGATCAGCGCCAGCTCCTGGTTCACTGACACATAGAGGGCGTTCATCATCGGCTTGCTGAACGTGGTGACGATCCGCAGCCCGCCGTTCTCGATCTGGCCGGGCGAGTAGTGGTAGGTGTTCTCCAGCTCGTTCTCCACCGCCGTCATGATGTAGCCGCGGTAGCCGGACCAGCTGTTGTTGAACGCCTTGACGATCTTGGGGAACTTCTGCGCGGCCACCTCACCCTGGGGCAGCCACCCCTGCTGGGCCATCGTGTTGAGCACGTAGTGCCAGCGCGCCACCAGGTTCGTGTAGGCCACCCCCGCCGACGGGTCGGGACTGTAGCCATCCGGTGCCTGCGGCATGGCGGCGATCATCGCGGCCTGGGCCACGGTGAGCTTATCCACCGGCACGCCGAAGTACGCCTGGGCCGCCGCGCCGAATCCGTACAGGTTCGCCCCGGTGGGTACGGTGTTCATGTACTGGGTGAGGATCCACTGCTTGGACTTGAGCTGCGCCAGTTTCTCCGCGACGAAGATCTCCTTGATCTTCCGGCTGGCGGTCTGGGCGGTGCCGATCCCGTCGTAGTAGTTCCGCACCAGCTGCTGGGTGATGGTGGAGCCGCCCTGCTGGACGGAGCCGCTGGTGAGGTCGGCGACGGCCGCCCGGAGGATCCCGGTGGGCGAGACGCCCCCCTCGTCGTAGAAGTGCTTGTCCTCGGCAGCCACCATGGCGTGCTGGACCATGACCGGGATCTGGTTCGGCATCAGGATCTCCCGGTCCGTGCCGCCGAACCTGCCGACCAGCGTCCGGCCGTCCCGGAAGTAGACCTGCGAGGCCTGCCCGGTGGCGAGCTGGGAGGCGACCGGGATGGGCGTCTGGGCGAGCACGAAGTAGAAGCCGACCACCATGATCACGATGAAGGCACCGCCGGTGGCCAGCGCCAGGAACATGGCCTTTTTCCAGCTCCAGTGACGCCACCAGTCGCCTTTACGGCGTGGCCGCCCCGGGCCGCCGCCGCGGCCGCCGCGGCCCCGGCCGCTGCCTCCCGGACCGCCCGGACCGCCCGGCATCGCGGCGGCCTGCCGGCCGCCTGGCCCCTGGTACCCGCCTGCGGTACCCGCCGGCCGGGTAGCGGTCATCTCCGTACCCGCCTCCCGGGTACCCGCCCTGCGGGTAGCCCGAGGTCTGGCCCCGGCGGCGCGCGGCAGCCGGGGAACCCGGGTCCGGGGAGCCGTAACCGGCCCCCTGGCCCGGCCCGGCTGCGGCCGGGCCGGTGCCCAGCCGGGCAGCCAGCTTGTCCCGGGCGCTCATCCCGCCGCGTCCGCCTGGCTGGCCAGTGCCCGGGCTGGCGGGCGCCGCTCCCGCATCCCGGCCGCCGCGCTGCCGCGGCCGCTCGGCGTGGCCGGCGCCCGCGGCACGGTCCGTCCAGTCACCGCCGCGATCGGCGGCACCGCGGTCCCAGCGGTAGTCCTGGTTCTCCCCGTAGCCCGCCGGAGCCTGGCCCTGGCCCGTGCCGGGGTAACCGCGGCGGCCGGGCCCCGCGGGCTGGCCGCGGTGGCTGCCGCGGGGCACGCCAGGGCGGCCCGCATCCCGCGGGTCCGGGGAACGTGTGCCGGAAGAATCTGGGTAACTCACGCGTCCTCGCTGGTTGGTGAGGCAGTCGTGGGCGGACGGCAGGCGGCAGGCGGCCGCCGGGCCTCACGGTATCCGGTGACCGCAGCCGCCCGGCGCAGGTTAGGAATTCGTCACATCTGCATCGGCCGGCCATGACCTGGTCGTCGGTGAGAACGACAGGTCAAGCCTCGCCGTTACTCACCGGCACGGGCCCGCCGACGGCGCCGGGCAGATGGTTCGCCTGTGCCGAGAACGTAGGACGAGGCAAGGTGGTTCCACGCACAACTTTGGCAGACTTCGACCACATACACGCGGAACTCTCCGTATTCAGACGCCATCTCGGCGAGTTCCGCTCCCTGCTTCACCCGTCCCGCGTACGGCCCGAGTTCGTCTCCATAGACGTAGGTGACATGGGTGAGATTGGCCCGCCGGCAGATGGGGCAGGCGACCTCCGTCGCCTCACCATGAAACTTGGCCGCCCGCAGCAGGTAAGGGTGAGCGTCGCAAACGTCGGCGACGGTAGTGTGCCCGGCCAGCACGGACGCGAGCGTTGCCCGCCGGGCAAGCCCGTAATCCACGACCGATCGCCTGACACCCATCACCGACAGGGTACGACGGATGCCGGCACCGGCCGATACCCGGATCATCCGGTTACGGGGGGAACCGGCCGATGCGCGGGAGTTGCGGCTTTGCCTTCCGCGACATATCTTTGTGATGTATCGGTTCGATACATCGCGTGGGTACATTGAGTTGATACACCGGCTGGCGCCGGGACATCCGGTCCCGGCACGGCGTTGCGGCGGGAGGTGCGGGCAGGAATGGTCGGGCAACGCTCGCGCGTCCTGGAGCTCGCGGTTCTCGGCGTGCTGCACGAGACGCCGATGCACGGGTACGAGCTGCGCAAGCGGCTCAACGCGATCCTCGGCGCATTCCGGGCCATCAGCTACGGGTCCCTGTACCCGTGCCTGAAGGAGCTCCTCGCCCAGGGGCTGATCGCGGAGGAGGTCCCGGATGGCCTGGCGAAGCCGCTCTCCGGCCGGCGGTCGAAGATCGTCTACCGGCTGACCGCGGACGGGAAGGAGCGGCTGCAGCAGCTGCTGACCGAATCCGGGCCGGCCGCCTGGGAAGACGACGGCTTCGGGGTGCACTTCGCGTTGTTCGGCCAGACCCGGGCGGACATCCGGCTGCGCATCCTGGAAGGCCGCCGGACCCGGCTGGAAGAGCGGATGGACGGGGTGCGCGGCGCGGTCGCCCGGACCCGGGACCGGATGGACAGCTACACCCTGGAACTGCACCGGCATGGTCTGGAGTCGGTCGAGCGCGAGGTGCGCTGGCTCAACGAGCTGATCGCCTCCGAGCGCCAGGCCGGCCCGGAAGAGGCACGGGACGGTACCCGGCCGCCGGATGACGGGACCGGCGCGGGACCGGCCGGTGAAGCAACGACTTGATGCCACTAAACGCGGCTGAAAGCTGAGAGAAGGAGTAATCCCCATGGGTTCGGTTCGGGTAGCCATTGTCGGCGTGGGCAACTGCGCCAGCTCCCTGGTCCAGGGCGTGGAGTACTACAAGGATGCCGACCCGGCGGGCCGGGTGCCGGGGCTCATGCACGTCACCTTTGGCCCTTACCACGTGCGGGACGTGGAGTTCGTCGCCGCGTTCGACGTGGACGCGAAGAAGGTGGGCCGGGATCTTGCCGAGGCCATCGGGGCCAGCGAGAACAACACCATCAAGATCTCTGACGTGCCGCCGACCGGGGTGACCGTGCAGCGCGGTCCGACCCTGGACGGCCTGGGCGAGTACTACCAGGAGATGATCTCCGAGTCCGCGGACCCGGCGGTCGATGTCGTCCAGGTGCTCCGTGACTCCCGTGCGGACGTGCTGGTGTGCTATCTCCCGGTTGGATCGGAGCAGGCGGACCGTTACTACGCGCAGTGCGCGATCGACGCCGGCGTGGCTTTCGTGAACGCGCTGCCCGTGTTCATCGCCTCCGACCCGGAGTGGGCGGCCAAGTTCACCACCGCCGGGGTGCCGATCATCGGGGACGACATCAAGTCCCAGGTGGGCGCGACCATAACGCACCGGGTGCTGGCCAAGCTCTTCGAGGACCGCGGCGTCGAACTGCTCCGCACCTACCAGCTGAACTTCGGCGGCAACATGGACTTCATGAACATGCTGGAGCGCAAGCGGCTGGTGTCCAAGAAGGTCTCCAAGACCCAGTCGGTCACCTCGCAGATCCCGCATGAGATGGAGAAGGCCGCGGTGCACATCGGCCCGTCCGACCATGTTCCCTGGCTGGACGACCGCAAGTGGGCCTACATCCGGCTGGAGGGGCGGGCGTTCGGTGATGTCCCGCTCAACCTGGAGTACAAGCTGGAGGTCTGGGACTCGCCCAACTCCGCGGGCGTGATCATCGACGCGATCCGCGCGGCGAAGATCGCCAAGGACCGGGGCATCGGCGGCCCCATCCTGTCCGCGGCGTCCTACTTCATGAAGTCGCCACCCCGGCAGTACGGTGACGAGGTCGCCCGCGACCTGGTCGAGCAGTTCATCCGCGGCGACATCGAGCGGTAAGTAGGTACGTAGAGGCGCGAATGGCCGGGTTCCGGGGGTCGCTCCCCGGGGTAGCAGAGGGGGCAAAGGTGCTGGTCTTGAACGGGGCGGGTGACTATACCGAGCCTGACCCCGGCGACGGCAGCCACTGGGTGGAGCACCTGCGGGTCAGCGACCTATCGGTGGGCACGTACTCACTGCCCAAGGGCGGCCTCGACGAGCAGGAGCCGCATACCGAGGACGAGATCTACCTGGTCACCCGGGGCCGGGCCCGGCTCCAGGCCGGGGCCCGCGCCGTCGATGTCCGGCCAGGCACCGTGGTGTACGTGCCCGCGGGGGAAACCCACCGGTTCGCTGACGTCACCGAGGACCTGTCCGCTCTGGTGTTCTTCGGGCCCGCCGAATACACCCGGCGCATCCCGGGCTGACCGGCGCGGCGCGGGCCCGCGACGGCCAGATCTGGCGGCGGTTCCCGCTGGGTCAAGAGTGTCCCCCGATGCGGTGCTCACCAGTGGTGCGCTGGGCCAGCGGCCGTAGGCTGAGCGGATGACCGTCCTGTCCGCCGTCAAGGCGAGCCTGCGAGGCCGACGGGGCGGTTCCTCCTTCCTCGCCGACCTGCGGGTGCTGCTGCGCGGGCGGGACTTCCGGCGGCTGTTCTCCACCCGGCTCATCTCGCAGACGGGCGACGGCGTGTTCACCGCCGGCCTCGGCTCCTACGTGTTCTTCAACAGCACCTCGTTCCCCAACCCGGCATCGGCGGCCGCGGCGTTCGCGGTGCTGTACCTGCCCTACTCGCTGATCGGCCCGTTCGCCGGGGTGTTCATCGACCGCTGGTCACGGCGCCAGATCCTGGTCTGGTCGGCGCTGCTCCGCTCCCTTTTCGTGGCGGTCGCCGCAGGCCTGGTGGCGTCCGGCAACCTGGGCGTTCCGTTGTACGCGAGCGTGCTGTGCGTGCTGGGCGTGAACCGGTTCTTCCTCTCATCGCTGTCCGCGGCGCTGCCGCACGTGGTGGCAGGGGACGAACTGGTGATGGCCAACTCGGTGTCACCCACCGCGGGCGGGATCATGACCGCGGCGGGCGGCCTGGCCGGCCTGGGCGTGCATGTGGCGACGGGCGGCGGCCGGGGCGGGTCGGCCATCACCCTGCTGGCCGCGGGATGCTTCTATGTGGCGGCCAGCCTGGTGGCCCGGACCATGCACCGCGACCTGCTCGGCCCGGCGCGCGAGGCGGGGCGGACCCGTCCCGGCCTGCTCCTCGGCGAGATCGCCGATGTGGCCGCGGGCCTGGCGGCAGGCGCGCGGTACGTGGCCCGGCGGCGCGGGCCCGCCGCCGCGCTCGGCGCGACCGGCGGCTACCGGCTGCTGTACGGCATCCTGTTCCTGATGTCGATCCTGCTGTACCGGAACTACTTCTACCGGTCCGCGGGCGCCAACACCGCGCTCAGCCACTTCACCGTGCTGGTGCTCGTGTCCGCGGTCGGCTACGGCTGCGCGGCGCTGATCACCCCGCGGCTGTCCAGGTGGCTGGGCAAGCCAGCCTGGATGACCCTGCTGCTGGTCAGCGGCGCGCTGGTGACCGCAGCGCTCGGCGAAACGTTCAGCCAGGCCGCGTTCCTGTTCATCGGGTTCTGGCTCAACCTGGTCGGCCAGGGGGTCGCGATCTGTGCCACCACGATCCTGCAGGAGCAGGTGGACGACGACTACCGGGGCCGCGTTTTCTCGTTCTACGACATGATGTTCAACATCACCTTTGCCGCGGGAGCGGGGCTCTGCGCGGCGTTCATGCCGGTGAATGGGCATTCGCCCGTGATGGTGGCCCTGGTTGCGGCCGGCTGACGCGGTGACTGCCGCCGGTTACTGGGCCGCACGGGGCCACCCTTCGGTGTCCGGTGGCCGCTCCCCGGGGGCCTCCTCAGCCGGTTCCGCCGGGGATCGCCCCTCCAGTTCCGCGTCGTCCTCGGGTACCGCTGTCCCAGGCCGCCCCGCACCTGACGCCGGGCCCGAACCGGGATCGGCCGCGGCGGCGCTGCCGGGCTGACCGGCTGCGTCGTCCCCGGGCTGGGCCGGCGCAGCGCTGCCGGGGCCTGCCGCCGCGGCCATGCCGGGCTCCGCCGTCCCGGGGTCACGGCCGGCCCAGCGCAGCAGTTCCCCAGTGGCCCGCTCGGTCCCCAGCGGGCCATGCTCCATGCGGAGTTCCAGCAGGTGGTTGTAGGCGCGCCCGACGTCCGGGCCGGGCGGCAGGCCGAGAATCTCCATGATCTGGTTGCCGTCCAGGTCGGGCCGGATCTTCTTGAGTTCCTCGGCGGCGCTGAGGGTGGCGATCCGCTGCTCCAGCCCGTCCTGGGCCCGGGCCAGGCGGGCGGCCTTGGCCTTGTTCCTGGTGGTGCAGTCGGCCCGGGTGAGCACGTGCAGCCGGGTGAGCAGCGGGCCCGCGTCGCGCACGTACCGGCGGACCGCCGAGTCCGTCCACTCGCCCGGCCCGTACCCGTGAAACCGCAGGTGCAGCGCGATGAGCGCGGACACGTCCGCGGTCACCGCCGAGGGGAAGCGGAGCGCCTTCAGCCGCTGCCGGGCCATCGCGGCGCCGACCATCTCATGGTGATGGAAAGCCACCCGGCCGTCCGGCAGCATCGTGCGCGTCCTGGGCTTGCCGATGTCGTGCAGCAGCGCGGCGAGCCGGAGCACCAGGTCGGGTCCGAGCCCGTAGCGCTCCTCCAGATCGATCGACTGTTCAAGCACGGTAAGTGAATGCTGGTAGACGTCCTTGTGCCGCATGTGCTCGTCGGTCTCCAGCCGGAGCCTGGGCACTTCCGGCAGCACCACGTCGGCCACGCCCGTGTCCACCAGCAACTCGATCCCGCGCCGGGGGCCCCGGGGACCGGGTGCCAGCATGAGCTTGATCAGCTCGTCCCGTACCCGCTCGGCGGAGACCACCTCCAGCCGGGGGGCAAGCTGGCGCATGGCCGCGGCCGCGGCCGGGGCGACCGCGAACCCCAGTTGCGCGGCGAACCTGGCCGCCCGCATGATCCGCAGCGGGTCGTCACTGAACGATTCCTCCGGGCTACCCGGCGTGCGCAGCACCTTGGCGCGCAGGTCCCGCAGGCCGCCGAACGGGTTGACCAGGTCGAGCGAGGGCAGCCGGGCGGCCATGGCGTTCACGGTGAAATCCCGGCGGCGCAGGTCCGCCTCCAGGGACGTGCCGTAGCGGATGCCGGTGGGCTTGCGGGAGTCAGGCCGGTAAGTCTCGCTGCGGTAGGTGGTGATCTCGAAGGTCACCCCGCGCCAGGCGCAGCCCGACGGTGCCGAACTCGATGCCCGTTTCCCAGACTTTTTCGGCCCAGCCGTGGATGATCTCCAGCACCTGCTCTGGCCGCGCGTCGGTGGCCAGGTCCAGGTCACTGTGCGGCCGGCCGAGGAACACATCGCGGATGGGGCCGCCCACCAGGGCCAGCTCGTGCCCGCGCCGGGCGAAGAGGCGGCCCAGCTCGGCTGCGGGCGCGGCCGGTTTGCGCAGCAGCGCGGCGGCCGCCTTCTGCTGATCAGGGCTCATCGGGCTGGTATCCGGCACGGGCATTGAGGGTAGGGGTTAGTGAAGGCAGGGGGAAATCCGGGGAGCCCGGACGCATCCTGGAGGACTACTCAGGGAACGGCAATACCATTTCCGGCATGCCCCGTCAGCGCCCCGCGCTCAGCGCCACCGGGCCCACCCCGTCGGCCCGGGGTCCCCGGGCTGCCGCATTCCCCGGGTCCCCGGGGAGGCGCCGGTGACCCGTCCTGCTGCTGTTTTCCGGTCGCGCCTCCCGCGCCTCGCCCTGGCCTGCGGGGCGGCGGCCCTGGCCGCGGCCGGGCCGGCTAGCGCGGCACCGGCCGCGGCGGCAGGCACGGGCAGCGTGCGGGCAGCGGCGCATGGCACGGCCGCGGACACCACCGGCACGGCAGCGGTGCGCGGTGCTACCGGGCCCGCCGGGACGGTGACGGCCGCCGCCCTGGACACCGCGCCAGCCCAGCAGGTGACCGTCGCCATTACCTCCCTCAGCCCGCAGGTCGCCCGGCCCGGCAAGCCGGTCACGGTCAGCGGCACCGTCACCAACGGCACCAAGACCCCCGTCTCCGGCCTCGCCGTCCAGCTGTGGTCGTCCACCACCCCGCTGAGCAGCCGCAGTGAGCTGGCCAGCTATGCGGCCGGGCAGCTGCTGGTGGACAGCCCGCTGCCGGCGATCACCCCGCTGGCCGGCGCGCTCGGCGCCGGCGCGACGCGTTCCTGGACGCTGACCGCGACCGCGGCCAGCCTGGGGATGACCAGCTTCGGCGCCTACCCGCTGGCGGCCCAGGTGTCGGCGAGCGGGGTACCGCTCAACGCTGAGCACACCTTCCTGCCGTTCTGGCCGGGCAGCATCAAGTCCGCCCAGCTGACCCAGCGCGAGAAGGTCGCCTGGATCTGGCCGCTGACCGCCCCGCCGGAGCGGGTCGCCTGCCCGGCCCTGCTCAACAATGACCTGGCCAGCAGCTTCCCGGCGACCGGCCGGCTGGGCTCGCTGCTCGCCGCCGGGTCCAGCCCGGCCGGAACCGCCGCCGACCTCACCTGGGCGATCGACCCGAGCCTGCTCACCAGCGCCGCGGTGATGAGCAAGCCCTACCGGGTGGGCGGCACCGCGGCCTGTAACGGTGCGGCCACCGAGCGGGCCAGCCCGGCCGCCCAGTACTGGCTGGGCCTGCTGCGCACGGTCACGGCCGGCCAGGATTTCTTCGTCACCCCCTACGCCGACGTGGACGTGGCCGCGCTCACCCACGCGGGGCTGAGCACCGACCTGACCCAGGCCTACGCGACGGGACTGCGAGTCGCCCTGGACCGGCTCCAGCTCGGCGTGACCCAGCGGGCGGCCGGGGTGTCCGGCCAGATCGCCTGGCCCGCCGACGGCATCGCCGACTACGCGGTGCTCGGCAACCTCGCCGCCCACGGCGTCGGCACCGTGATCCTGAGCAGCAGCATGATGCCGCCGCCGAGCCCGGCCCAGCTCACCCCGAGCGCGATCACCACCACGCCGGATGGCGTGAACGCCGGCCTGCGCGTGGCGCTGGCCGACAGCACGCTGACCCAGGTCCTGTCCGCCCCGGCGGCCACGGCCGGCCAGTCCAGGGGTGCCCCCGCGGCGGCCGGGACCGTCGCCACCGTGCAGCGGGTCCTGGCCGAGACCGCGGTGCTGGCTTCCGAGCAGCCGTCGGTACCGCAGTCCGTGGTCATCGCGCCGCCGCGGCAGTGGAATCCGGTGCCCGGTCTGGCCAGCGCGCTGCTCACGGCCACCGACTCCGCGCCGTGGCTGAGCCCGGAGAGCCTGGCCGGGCTGCTGACCGCCCGGCCCGCGCCCGGACAGGTAGCCCGCCAGGCTCCGCCCGTCCAGCTGATCAGCCGGGTGGAGCTGCGCAGGAGGCTGCTACGCCGGGTCAAGGCCCTGGAGTCGGTGATCCAGATGCAGGCCAGCATGCTGGGCAAGCCGGCCGCCAGCTACCTGCCCGACGCGGTGGCGGCCATCGAGTCCTCCGCCTGGCGGGGTGACCCGGCCCAGGTCCGCAGCCTGCTGGCCCGGGTGTCCGGGTACCTGGACGTCCAGATGCGGCAGGTCCGCATCATCGACGCCGGCCAGGTGACGCTGACCGGCAAGTCCGGCCCGGTACCTGTCTCCATCATCAACCGGCTCGGTGAGCCGGTGACGGTGCAGCTCAGCGTGCAGGCCCCGGCCAGCCGGATCACCGTGCTGAAGCCCAGGTTGACCGTGACGATCGGCCCGCACCAGCAGCGGACCGTCGCGGTCCGGGTCCGGTCGTCGGTGGCGGGCTCGACCATGCTGACGCTGACCCTGCTGGCCCCGGACGGGCAGCCGCTGCCGGGGACGACCGCGCAGCTGACCGTGGACGCGACCCACTTCGGCACCACCGCGCTGGTGATCATCGCGGTCGCGATCGGCGTGTTCGTCATCACCTCGGTGACCAGGGCCATCCGGCGCGGCATCCGCGGTCCCGGGACGGCGCAGCCGGACAGCCAGGGGGCGCCGGATCCAGACGGCGCCCCGGAAGCCAGGGGGGCAGACCCGGAAGCCGGCCGGGCAGACCCGGAAGCCGGCGCCGCGCCTCCGGGGCCTGGAGCCGCGGAACGCAGCGCGAACGGTGCGGATTCCGGCGGATCGCCCGGGGAACGGGATACCGTCGTCACCGAGCGGATGCCCGATCACGAGACAGCCGAGGAGCCGGATGAGTACGCCAGGGCCCGAGGCCGGGTGGAGCACCCCCGATAGGGGCCCCGGGCACCGCCGCGCGCCCGGGAGGCGGGCCAGCCCCGGGCGCGGTGCCCGGGCCGCCAGCGGCGTTATCCCCGCCAGCCCGGACGCCGGGCGCTGGGACGCCCCGCCCGCGACCCGGGCCCGGCCCGGCAGCACGCCGGAAAGCACTGAGCCGCGGGACGGCCGCCCGGACCCGCTGCGGGAACGCCCCGTGGGCCCGCGCGGCGGCCCCGGGACGGGCCGGGCGGATGGCGGCTCCGGGTCAGGGCCGGCCGGCGGCTCCGGGTCAGGGCCGGCCTGCGGCGCCCCGGCCGAGCCCAGCCTGGTCCGGTCCAGCGGAGTGATGGCGCTGGGCACGCTGGCGTCCCGCGGCACCGGATTCCTGCGCACGCTGATGCTCGTCTATGCGCTTGGCGCGACCGATGTGGCCAACGCGTACAACAACGCCAACACGCTGCCCAACGCGGTCTACGACCTCATGCTCGGCGGCATCCTGACCAGCGTGGTGGTGCCGCTGCTGGTCACCGCGGCCAGGCGGGACAAAGACCGCGGCGAGGCCTACACCCAGCGGATGTTCACCCTGGCGACCGTGGCCCTGTTCGCGCTGACGGTGGTCGCCACCCTGGCCGCGGGCCTGCTGGTGGACCTGTACGCGCACGCGCTGACCGGGGCGGAACGGCACCTGACGGTGATCTTCGCCTTCTTCTTCATCCCGCAGATCTTCTTCTATGGGGTGAGCTCGATGGCCGGCGGCGTGCTGAACGCCCGCAACCGGTTCGCCGCGCCGATGTGGACCCCGGTCATCAACAACATCGTGGTCATCGGCGTCCTGCTGCTGTTCATCGCCACCGGCGGCATCGGCACGCAGGCCGGCAGCATCTCGGCGTCCCAGGTCGAGTTGCTCGGCTTCGGCACCACGCTCGGCATCATCGCGCAGACCGCCGCCATGTTCCCGGCGCTGCACCGGGCCGGGTTCCGCTGGCGCCCGCGGTTCGACTTCCAGCGGGCTGAGGTCGCGGAAATCCGCCGGATGGCCGCCCCGCTGTTCGGCTACATCCTGACCACCCAGGTGTCCTTCCTGGTCGTGCAGAACGTGGCGAATGCCGCCTCGGTGCACCCGGGCACCCCCTACGACTCGTTCTCCGCCTACAGCTACGCCTGGCAGCTGTTCCAGCTGCCGTACGCGATCGTCGGGATCTCGGTGATCACCGCCCTGCTGCCCCGGATGAGCGCGCACGCGGCCGAGCGGCAGTTTTCCCTGGTCCGCAGCGACTTCTCCACCGGCGTCCGGCTGTCCTCGGTCATCGTGGTCCCGGCCGCGCTGCTGCTCATCGTGCTCGGCGGGCCGCTGGCCGAGTTCCTGATCGCGCACGGCAGCACCACTGTGGCCGAGGCCCGCTACATCGGCGAGGTATTCGGCATCTTCTCGCTCGGCCTGGTGCCCTACATGGTGTTCCAGTTGCTGCTGCGCGTCTTCTACGCGCTGCATGACAGCCGGACGCCGATGTTCGTCGGCGTGGCTGTCATGGCCGCCAACATCACGGCCAGCCTGCTGGCGCTGCACCTGGCGCCCGCCGGGCACGTGGTCGAAGGGCTCGGCGTCGCGTTCGGCCTGGCGAACGTGGTGGGCGCGGTGGTGTCCTGGTGGATCCTCAGCCGGCGGCTGGGCGGCCTGGCCGGTCACCAGATCGCGGGCGCCCTGGGCCGGATGCATGCCGCCGCCGTCCCGGCCATGCTGTTCGCCTGGGCGGTCACCTTCATGGTCGGCGTGCTGCTCGCGCCCGGGCCGGCCTACGGGCTGACCGTCACCGTGCTCGGTGGCGGCGGCGGCCTGCTGCTCTACCTGCTGTTCGCCCGCGGGCTGGCCATCAGCGAGGTCACCGACCTGATGGGCACCGTCAAGGGCCGGCTGCGCCGGTGACCGGCGGTGGGCTACCCCGGCCGCGGACGCCACAGCCGGGTTATCGGGAACCGAACCGGGTGTCTGGAACGTGTAACGGTTTGTGGTGGCAGGCATGCGGGACACCCCGAGTCTTCCGCCGCGGCTTAGCATGGGGTACGACAGCGGCAGTCCGCGCTGCGCACCGTGGGGAGTTCAGGGGGCTCGGAAGGAGGGTCGAGGGCCTGCCCCGCCCTTGGCTTCTGGCTTATGAGCACCTTTATCTCTGAACCAGGTACCCGGCTGGGCGGTCGTTACCGGCTTGAGGACCGCGTGGGCGACAGCGGTGGCTGGTCGTCCTGGAAGGCCATCGACGAGATCCTGGCGCGCCCGGTGGCCGTGCTGACGTTCGCCCCGGGATACCCGCGGATCCGGGAGGTGCTGACCGCGGCGCGGGCCGCGAGCCGGCTGACCGACGCGCGGCTGGCCCAGGTGTTCGACGTGGAGGACGACTGGGACCAGGCCTACGTGGTGATGGAGTGGGTGGCCGGCGACTCGCTGGACGACCTGCTCGCGGACGGCCCGCTGGAGCCCGCCCGGGGGGCCGAGATCGTGGCCGAGGGAGCGGAGGCGCTCGCCGTGGCCCACGCCGCGGGCCTGGCTCACCTGTGCCTCACCCCGCAGTCGCTGCGCTGGACGTCCGGCGGCGGGGTGAAGGTCCTCGGCGTGGGCATCGATGCGGCGCTGTCCGACGCCACGGCCGACGATCCCGCGCTGTCGGATACCCGCGGGCTCGCCATGCTGCTGTACGCCGCGCTGACCCGGCACTGGCCGGGGCCGGGCCTGGGCTCGCTCCCGCCCGCGCCGCTCGCCGACGGCCGGCCGCGCAGCCCCCGCCAGGTGTGCGCCGGCGTGCCGGCCGCCATCGATGACGTCACCTGCCAGGCCCTGTTCCAGCAGGAGCGGCGCCGCGGGCCGCCGCTGACCACGCCGGCGCTGTTCGCCGAGGCCCTGTTCGAGGTGATCCCCGCGCCGCTGGCGCCCCCGCCTGCCGCTCCGGCCCCGCCGCCGACCCGGCTTCCCCGCCCGGACAGCTTCGGCGGCCCCACGGCGGCTTACGGCGGCCCGGCCCCGGCGGCCTATTACCCGGGCACCACGGCGCAGGATTACCCGCCAGCGGGCGGCTGGGGCGCGCCTGGCGGCGGGCGCCCACCCCGCCCGCCCCGGCCACCGCGCCGGGGAGGTGCCAGCCAGGCTGGCATCGTGCTGATCGTGCTGCTGGTCGTGGCGGCCATCGGGGCGGGGGTCTACACCCTGTTCCGGTCCATCGGCACCGGAACGGCGGGCCACTCAGGCTCCTCGAATCAGAGTTCGGCACCGGCGTCCACCGGGGCCGGCGTGCTCAAGCCGGCCGGCGCGGGCGGCTACGACGCGCTCGGCCTGGCCCGTGACCCGGGGAATGAGGACAGCGGCCAGGCGGGCCTGGCCATCGACGCGAATCCGTCCACCGCCTGGCACACCCAGTTCTACATCGGCAACCCGGTGTTCGGCGGCTACAAGAGCGGCACCGGCCTGCTGCTGGACATGGGCAAGCAGGTCAGCCTGAGCTCGGTGCAGGTCACGTTCGGCCCGGCAGCGGGGGCCGACGTGCAGATCAAGATTGGCAGCAACCGGAGCATCTCGCGGGCCGGGCTCGCCTCGCTCACCACGATCGCCAGCCGGCAGGATGTCGGCTCCGGCACCCAGACCTTCCAGACCAGCAGCACGGCCAGGGGCCGTTACGTGGTGATCTGGTTCACCAAGCTGCCGCCGCAGCAGGGCAGCGGCAACCAGTTCCAGGCCCTCGTCTACAACGTCGTCCTGCGGGGAGCGGGCTGAGCCGTGTCCGGCCTGCCCGGCCCGGCGGCGCCGGATCCCGCGGTCCCGCCACCGGCATCACCCGTCCCGGCCGCGCCGGACCCGGCGCCTGCGGCCGCACGGATGGCGCCGGAGGCGGAGCCGTCCGACGGTGACCTGCTCCGGAGGCACTGCGCCGGCGACGCTACGGCGTTCGGAATATTGTTCACCCGCCATCGCGAACGGCTCTGGGCCGTGGCGCTGCGCACGCTCGGCGATCCGGAGGAGGCGGCCGACGCGCTGCAGGACGCGATGATCTCGGCGTTCCGGCGGGCCGGTGACTTCCGCGGCGACTCGGCCGTCACCACCTGGCTACACCGGATCGTGGTGAACGCCTGCCTGGACCGGATCCGCCGCCGGGCGGCCCGCCCGGCGGCCTCCGGCATGGATGAGCCCGCCCTGGACGCGCTGGCCGCCGGGTCCGCGGTGGCCGATCCCAGCGTGGACTCCGACACCGCCGTGGACGTCCTGGACGCGTTGCGCACGCTGGGCCCGGAGCAGCGGGCCGTGCTCGTCCTGGTGGACATGCTCGGGTATCCGGTCGCGGATACGGCGGAGATCCTCGGCATCTCCCCCGGCACGGTGAAGAGCCGGTGCGCCCGTGGCCGGGCCCGGCTGCTGCCGTTGCTCGCGCACCTGCGTGGCGCCGTGGCCGGCCAGGCCAGCGCGGCCGCGGTCCGTAGCGGGGGCGGCCAGGCCGACGGTTCCGGGCCGCCGGCCAAGGCCCGGAACCGGCCAGCGCTGCCGCGCGTCTCACCTGCGGAGGGAGCGGGAGACAGCCAGTCATGAGAGGGCACGTGGACGCCGAGTCACTCGCGCTGTACGCGGAGGGGCTGCTGAGCCGCCGCCAGAGCGCGCGGATCCGCTCCCACCTGTCCAGTTGCCCGGAGTGCGCCGCCACCCAGCAGCAACTCGCCGGGGTCACCGCACTGCTCGGGCAGGTGCCGGCCGCCCCGCTGCCGCCCGCGGCCGTGGCCCGGCTGGACCTGGCGCTGACCGCGGAGGCGGCCCGCCGGGCCGCCGGGACGGCGGATGCGCCGGCCAACGGGAGCGCCCGGGCCGCCGATGGCTGGGCGGCCGATGGCAGGGCAGCGGACGCACCGCCGGCCACGCCCGCGGGGATCCCGGCCGGCCTCCAGGGCACCCCGGGTGCCCCCGGCTCTGCGGGCCACGCGCGGCGGCAGGCCCGCGGCCGTGGCCGCCAGGGCGGGACGGGGACCCGCCGCCGTGGCCGCCAGGGCGGGACGGGGACCCGCCGCTCGGCGCTGCGCTCCCCCGCCGCGCTGCGGCTGGTGAGCGCGGCGGGCGCGGCCGTGGTCCTGGCCGCAGGCGGATACGGCCTGTCCCAGCTGTTCTCAGGCTCGTCCAGCTCCAGCTCCAGCTCCGCTGCGTCTGGCGCCGCCGCACCCTCAGCGCGGCAGCCGCAGGCCGCGGCGCTGCCGGTCGTCAGCAGCAAGACCGATTACCAGCCAGGTAGTTTCGACCGGCAGGCGGTCACGGCGATGGCGAAGTACCGGCCGAGCGGGGCCCAGTTCATTCCCGCCCAGGGCAGCGGTAGCGCCTCCGCCGGCAGCACCACCTCAGGGAGCCGCGGGACGGTCAGCGGGGCAGCCACCCGGAACGGCGGGAGCCGGCTGAGCCCGGCGATCACTCCCGCCGAGGAAGCTCTCCTGCAAGGCTGCACCGACGCGATCGCCGGCGGGCGCACCGTCGAGCTGGTGGACGAGGCCAGCTACGCGGGGCGGCCGGCCATCGTCATCGTGCTCGCCGCCCAGGGCAGCCAGCCGGCCACCGTCTGGGTAGTCGGCCGGGGCTGCTCGGCGGGCCATCCGGACAAGATCACCGAAGGGCCGCTTGGCGGCTGAGCTGGCCTGCGGCGGCCGGTGCCACGAATCACTGCTGCGATCCGCCCAGGGATCCCCCTGGGAATCTGCGCGCCCTAGTATCGGTTGACGCGGGTGCAAGTTCTCCGAAAGGCAATCACACGTGACCGACACTCGGGATGTCATCATCATCGGCTCGGGCCCAGCCGGCTACACGGCCGCCGTCTACGCCGCGCGGGCGAAGCTGTCTCCCATCGTGTTCGAGGGCTCGGTCACGGCGGGCGGTGCCCTCATGCAGACCACCGAGGTGGAGAACTTCCCCGGCTTCCCGGACGGCGTCCTCGGCCCGGACCTGATGGACTCGATGCGCAAGCAGGCTGAGCACTTCGGCGCGGAACTGATCGCCGACGACGTGACCGAGGTGGACCTGCTGGCCACCCCCAAGGCGGTCAAGACGGCGAGCGAGACCTACTATGCGCGGACCGTGATCGTGGCCACCGGCTCGCGCTACCGCGAACTGGCCGCCGAGGGCGAGAAGCGGCTGTCCGGGCACGGCGTGTCCTGGTGCGCGACCTGTGACGGGTTCTTCTTCCGCGACCTGGACATCGCGGTGGTCGGCGGCGGTGACTCAGCCATGGAGGAGGCCACCTTCCTGACCCGGTTCGCCAACTCGGTGACCGTCGTCCACCGGCGGGACAAGCTGCGCGCCTCGAAGATCATGCAGGACCGGGCGCTGGCCAACCCGAAGATCAACTTCCGGTGGAACAGCGAGGTCAGCGAGGTGCTCGGTGACACCAAGGTCACCGGCCTGCGGCTGCGCGACACCCAGACCGGGGCGGATAGCAGCATCGCCGTAAACGGCCTGTTCGTGGCGATCGGCCACGACCCGCGCAGCGAGCTGTTCACCAGCCAGCTGCCGATGAACTCCGAAGGCTACCTGCTGGTCGAGCACCCCACCACCCGCACCGGCGTGGACGGGGTCTTCGCCTGCGGTGACGTAGTAGACCACATCTACCGCCAGGCGGTCACCGCCGCGGGCACCGGGTGTGCCGCGGCCATCGACGCAGAGCGGTGGCTCGCCGATCACGAGGCCTGAGCCCGCCTTCGTGCAGAACCCGACAAACCGGAAGGAATCGACCACCGTGGGTGCAACCAAGATCGTGACCGATGAGACCTTCGACGCGGAGGTGGTGCAGAACTCCAAGCCGGTCATCGTCGACTACTGGGCCGAGTGGTGCGGCCCGTGCCGCCAGGTCGCCCCGGTTCTCGAGGAGATCGCCAAGGAGCACGCCGACAAGATCGACGTGGTCAAGCTGAACATCGAGGAGAACCCGCAGACCGCGCAGAAGTACGGGATCATGCTGATCCCGACGCTGAACGTGTTCTCCGGCGGCGAGGTCGTCAAGCAGGTGGTGGGGGCTAAGTCGAAGTCTGCCCTGCTCAAGGAACTCGCCGACTTCATCTGAGGTCACTGACGGGCCCCGGGGAACCACGCCCCCGGGGCCTGTCGCTGCGCCAGAACGGGAGCGTGCCCGTATGCACCCAGCTGGGAACCCAGACATCCGCACGCTCGCGTCCAGCGTCATCTACGAGGATTCGTGGATGACGCTGCGCCGCGACGAGATAGAGCGGCGCGACGGCTCGCGTGGCGTGTATGCCGTGGTTGACAAGCCAGACTTCGCCGTGGTGATCGCCGCAGAAGATGACCGGTTCTGCCTGGTGGAGGAGTACCGCTACCCGATCCAGCGGCGCGGCTGGGCCTTCCCCCAGGGTGCGTTCCCGGGACGGGCGACCGGGGATCCGGAGGAACTGGCCCGGCTGGAACTGGCCCAGGAGAGCGGCCTGCGCGCCGCGCGGATGCTCCTGCTCGGCTACCTGCACAGCTCCCACGGCACCAGCAGCCAGGGCTTTCACGTCTACCTGGCGTCGGGGCTGACCGAGGGGCCGCCGGACCGCGAGCCCGAGGAACAGGACATGCGCCAGCGCTGGGTGACCCGCGCCGAATTCAAGGACATGATCCGTAACGGCCGCATCACCGACGACTCAACCCTCGCCGCGTACTCACTCCTGATGCTGCATGAGGAGAGCGCCACGGCGGCCGGTCCCCGCTGAGGACGGAGGCGGGACGCCGCGGCGCGGTCAGGCCAGCCGCAGCGACCGTTCCGGGCTGACCGAGCCGAGCAGCCGTTCGAGCGCGACCTCGACGTCCTCGCGCCAGGACACGGCCGTCTTCAGTTCCAGGCGCAGCCGGGGGTAGTGCAGGTGCGGCCGGACCGTCTTGAATCCCACGGCCAGCAGGTAGTCCGCGGGCAGCACGCAGGACAAGCCCTCCGAGCGCAGGTCACCGAAGGCCTCGATCGCCTTCACGCCGCGCCGGGTGAGGTCCTTGGCCACGCCCTGCACGAGCATCCGGCCCAGGCCTCCGCCGGAGAACTCGCTGATGACGTTGGCTGTCATCAGCAGTACCGCGTCCGCGGACACCGGGCTCGTCGGGAAGGCCAGGGACCGGGGAACGTACATGGGCGGCGCGTAGAGCACGTAGCCGGCGGGCACGCCGTCCACGTAGGCGATCTTCCCGCAACTACCCCACTCGAGCAGCGTGGAGGAGATCCACGCCTCCTTCTCCAGAGCCGGGTCACCCACCTCCTGGGCCCGGGCATGGCCGACCGGGTCGAGTTCCCAGAAGACGCACCGGCGGCACCGGCGCGGAAGATCATCGAGGTTGTCCAGGGTGACACTGACGAGACGGCGCGGCACTGGCACCCCTGTTGGTGGGAGGCGTAGCTGGGCGGAGCAACGGGGACAGCAGGTGGCGCGGGCTCGCACCGGCGCGTCCGCCGAGGCCGCCGGTACCCGCCCGCCCGCAGACATGGTACCTACCGGCCCGCCGCGGCGGCAGGGCGTTACGGCGGCCAGGCTTGCCGGGGGTGGGTGTTGAGCGGTGAGTTCGGGTGCGTGCCCGACCCGAAGTCACCGCACTGCGACCGGGGCCGCTGCCTGAGGGGGGCGGGACGGGCCCGGCGCTAGGCTCGGGCCGTGACTTCAGCCAAGAGCTTCGGCAGCGACAATCACGCCGGCGCGCACGAGGCGGTCCTCCGGATGATGGCCAGCGCCAATCCGGGCGACACGCATGGGTACGGCGCGGATCCCTGGACCGAGCGGGTGACCCGGGAGATGGCTGACCTGTTCGGCGCGCGGGGCGGTGTGCACCTGGTGTTCAACGGGACTGCGGCGAACGTGCTCGGGATCAGCTTGCTGGTCCGCCCGTACGAGGCCGTGATCTGCGCGGAGACCGCGCACCTGAACGTGGACGAGTGCGGGGCGCCGGAGCGGCTGCTCGGCAGCAAGCTGCTCACGGTGCCCGCGCCGGACGGCAAGCTCACCCCCGGCCTCATCGCCAGCCGGCTGGGCGGCCGCGGCGACGAGCACCGGGCCCAGCCCAAGGTGGTGTGCCTGACCCAGGCCACTGAGCTCGGCACCTGCTACTCGCTGGCCGAACTGCGGGCCATCGGGGAGTTCTGCCGGTCGAACGGCCTTCGCGTGTACATCGACGGGGCGCGGCTGGCGAACGCCGCCGCCTGCCTGGACTGCCGCCTGGCCGACCTGGCCGCCGAGGCCGATGTGCTCAGCTTCGGCGGCACCAAGAACGGGGCGGTAGCGGTCGAGGCGGTCGTGGTCATGGCCGAGGACCTGGCTGCGCCGGTGCCCTTCCAGCGGAAGCAGCTTCTCCAGCTAGCTTCCAAGATGCGCTTCCTGGCCGCCCAGTTCGCCGGGCTGCTGGAGAACGAGGCGTGGCGGCGGAACGCGGTGCAGGCGAACCGGATGGCCCGGCGGCTGGCGGCGGGTGCCGCGGACCTGCCGGGAGTGAGCGTGCGCCAGGACGTGCAGTCCAATGCGGTGTTCCTGGCCGTCTCCCCCGAGGTGGCCAGCCTGCTGCAGCGGGAGTGGGGCTGCTACGTGTGGGACGAGGCGCAGACGATCGTCCGGGCCATGACCGCCTTCGACACCTCGGCCGGGGACGTTGACGCCTTCCTGGCCAGCCTGCGCGAGATGGCCGTCTCCCCTGGCTGAGGTCAGCCGCGGCCCGGCAGGCCCGGGAAATATCCCCGTGCGAGGCTATGGCGGACGTGGTTAGCGTGGTCGCATGGAGGTGACGTTCACCAAGATTCCGGGGCGGCGCTACGTCATGACGGTGGTCAGGGAGCGCGGGCCGGAACTGGCACCGCGTCAGGGTCCGGGCTACGACGACTACCTGCCCCACGACGCGGTGCACTTCCTGGTGGAGGCTGAGGCCCGGCTGGCCGGGGGGGTCTTTGGCCGCATCGCCGCGGGGCACAACAATCTGTTCTGGCCGGCCGACCCGGTGACGCGCCAGCATCAGGCGCGCCGGGAGAGGAAATGGAAGCCGGGCCAGCAGGAGCAGGCCGACATGGCTCGCTCGGAGTCCCTGGCGTCCGTCTGCCAGCCGCTGTGGGAACTCCGCGCAGGGCACCGCGGTGAGCTGCCTGCCTGGTTCTCCCGTCTCGGGCCAGGCACCCTGGAATCACCGCTCATGGAACGCATCCTGGCCCGGCTGGGCGAATTCGCCGCCCAGTGGGAGCCGCTGCCCGGGCACCGGGGCGTCATGCTGCCCTGGCCGGTGCCTCCCCGGGTGGCCGCGCGACCGAAGAGAGCGGAACGTCCCGCGGTGACGCGTCGCTCAGCCGGGGCGCCACGGCGTTTCACGTGAAACACATGCCCGCTGTCCTTGGTCGCCACAGCCCCGGCACTGACAGCGACCGCGGGCGGCCGTCGCCACGCCGACGCCTCCACCGTCGGCTAGAGCGTGCCAGCCGGCTGCGGGATCTGCTGGGCGCGGAAGTCGCCGAGCCGGGCTGCACCATGGGCGGTGGCAGCACGTGTCCTGGCCGGTGGCCCATGCCGTGTTCGCTGAACGCGCGGACCCGGTATTAGCGCAGGCTCCTGCCCTGGTAGCGCACCTGGGGATCGACGAGCACCGCCGCGGCCGGCCCCGCTGGCGGGCCGATGAGCAGACCGGCGAGTACCAGCTGCTCGTGGACCGCTGGCACACATGTTTCTTCGACCTGTCCGGGGATCAGGGGCTGCTGGGCCAGGTCGAGGGCCGCACCGCCGATGACGCCGCGTACTGGCTGGCCCAGGCGCCGGCGGCCTGGCGTGACCGCGTCGAGGTCGTGGCCATCGACATGTGCTCCAGCTACGCCGCGGCCATCCGCCGGATGCTGCCGCAGGCGCAGATCGTCGTTGACCTCTTTCACGTGGCGCAGCTCGCGGTCAAGGCCACCGGGGACGTGCGCCGCCGGGCCGTGCGCGAGCACTACGGCCGGCGAGGCCGCTCCGGCGATCCGGAGCACGGGGTCAAGGGACTGCTGGTGCGCAACCTGGAGCACCTGTCACCCGCCCAGTTCGCCAAGGTGATGGACACCCTCGGCAGCAGCCGGCACGGGCAGCAGATCCTGGCCGCCTGGATCGGGAAAGAGAAGCTCCGCGACGCGCTGAACCTGCGCGCCCGCATCACCCGCTCCACCCCCGGCGGGCGCGACGTCCGCGGCCGGCTATTCGCCTTCTATGACTGGTGCGCCCAAAACGACGACATCCCCGAGCTGGTCACCCTCGCCCGCACGATCTCCCGGTGGGAGGACGAGATCGTCGCCGCGGGGTGAGCAACGCCAGGTCCGAGGCCCTGAACCGGATCGCCAAGCTCGAAGCCCGCCAGGCCTATTCCTTCCGCAACCCGGCGAACCAGCGCCGCCGGGTCCGCACCGCCTGCACCCGCGGCCGCAGCAGGGCACCTGCCCAGGCCAAGAGCAGATCACCTCTGGTAACCGGGCGGCTACCAGATCCGGGTTAACGTCGGGGAGCCGCGATACTACGGCGGTAGCTGCCGTCCCGCCAGCATGTGATCCCGCACCTGGCCGGCTCACGCTCCAGCCACGGGCGTCTTGTGATTCACTGACGGCGTGGCTCGCGAGGAAGAGGTCATCGAGTTCGCGTCGGCTGCGGCCTTTGAGGAGTGGATCGCGGCGCATCATTCCACCTGTCCGGGGATCTGGCTGAAGCTCCGCAAGAAGGGCTGCGGCGTGGGCTGCCTGGACTACGCTCAGGCTCTCGACGTGGCACTGTGCTATGGCTGGATCGACGGCCAGAAGGACAAGTTCGACGACTCCTGCTGGCTCCAGCGATTCACCCCCCGCACGCCGCGCAGCAAATGGTCCAAGGTCAACCGGGAGAAGGTCAACGCTCTCATCGAGCAGGGGCGGATGCGGGCGCCGGGGATGACGGAGGTCGAGCGCGCAAAGGCGGACGGCCGCTGGGATGCCGCCTACGCTGGGTCGAAGACCGCCACTGTGCCCGAAGACCTCGCGGTGGCGCTGGCGGCCAGCCCCGCCGCAGCCGAGTTTTTCGCGACTCTCGACAGCCAGAACCGGTACTCGATCCTCTACCGGGTGCAGGACGCCAAGAAGCCGGAAACCCGGGCGCGCCGGATCCAGAAGTTCGTCGAGCTGCTGGCCCAGCATCAGAAGATCCACACCTGACCTAGCAGCCCGCAGAGCCCGGGGAGCTTATCTGCGGGAATGCCACCGTCCGGGCAGCGGGGCGCGATGCCAGACCGGGCGAAGAGCATGGCAGCGGGGGAACCGGCGCACCGCGCCCCGGCCACGATCACGTCACAGTCCGCGAAGAACCACTTCCCAGGCGCTCGCGCGCCACAGGGCACGCAGGCCCGGGCGCCTCGACGGCAACGGCCGACTGCCGCTTCCAGCCGCAGTCTCGAGCGCCGCGACCGCCGCGGCGAGGGCCGCGAGCGGCCTGTCAGCGGCGTCCGCTGGGTGACCGGCCGGGCGGGTGCCTGGCCGGGGGATGCCCGAGCAGTGGCATGATCAGGTCGTCCACGATCGCCACGAGGAACTCGTCTGGTATCGGCGCAGAGTCGCCCAGGAAACGCTGGATCAGCATGGCGGGGCCAAGATCAGCCACCAGCGGGCTGACCGCGCCCGGTGGTATCTCGCCCCGTTCGGCTCCGCGCGCCAGTATCAGCCCGAAGACGTTGAGCCGCGGCGCAAAGACACGCTCATTCACGAGCCGGATCATCGGCCGGTCCCGCTCGATTTCGGCGAGCAGGCTCTGCACCGCGCGTCCGACCTGAGAGTTGAGCACTACCGCCTTCTGGCGCATGTGCTCGATCAGGTCCTCGCGGATGTTGCCCCGGTCGGGGGCATCTTCCGGCGCGGGAAGCGCGTGGTCGAGGGCGTCCGCGACCAGTTCGGCCTTACTGGGCCAGCGGCGGTAGAGGGCCGCCTTGCCGGTGCTGGCGGCGGCGGCCACGCCATCCATGGTCAGGCCCGCATATCCGACGGCGGCTAGCTGATCAATGACGGCATCGAAAAACGACCGATGACACCAGGCCACCCTTCCCAGGCAACACGTCCTCCTAATCTCTCTCGAAGAGGTACAGGAATCCGGCCAGTGCCCATGGCTCTCTGCTGATCACGTGTCCTCCGGAAGATCCATGATCTTAGGAGCTGCGGGCGTCTTGATCACCGCTCCGCGCCGGTGCAAGTCCCCGGCGTCATCGCTGGCGCGCCGACGCCCTCCAGCAGTCACGCGCTGTCAACGGATCGCAACACGATCCCGGTTACAGTAACTTCGAAGAGCCGCTTATAGGCGGCCTAGTCGAAGGCGGGGGCCGGGAGTCGAAGGCGGGGGGGCGCCGGCCCGGGGCCGCGCCGGGGCGGCCGGCTGCGGATCTGGTCCGCGGGCTCGGGGATGGTCGCCTTGACCCCGCGGTGGCGCAGGCGAGAGCGGATCGCGCCGTTGGAGTAGGCCTTATCACCCAGCACCCGATCGCCAGCTGGTCCATCAACGGGACGAAGGCCGGGGAATCGTGGCGCTGGTCACCCGGGCCAGCGGCGGCACCAGGCGTCAGCCAGCAGGTGAACCTGGCTGGCCAGCCCGCCCCGGGGACCGGACTAGCGTCTCCCGGCTTGTAATTCGGCTCAGTCCCTGAAGCGGGCCGGGGCGCTCAGCACCGCCGCCGCCAGCCGCGCCGGATCAACCTCGGCCGACGGCTTGTGCCGGGCCCCCGGCCGCGTGCTGGTGCGCCCGGACCACCGTCGCTTCCACCGCCACCGTCCACGCCCTGCCCTCAGCCTCATCACACCCAGCGCGGAGCCGGTCCAGGACCTCTCCCTTGTCCCGTCCGCGCACCAGCGGTGGTGCCGGTCATAAACGGTCTTCCAGTTCCCGGACCGCTCCGGCAGGTCCCACCACGGGCACCCGCCCGCGTCCGGAAGAAATCCCGTCGAGCACCAGCCGGTGATCATTCCACCGGTGCCCCTGCCGGAGATGAGCAGGCAGCAACGCCTCCGGCCGCGCCCACTCGGCATCACTCTGGTCATGCCGCTTCAGGCGATCCTCATCCACGGCCCGTGCGCGCCTCGGGCAGCATGCACCCCCAGCCGCTCATCCTTGGCCGCTCATCGCCGACGGGCGTCCCCGCCCGCGCGCCCTGCTTCGCATGCGCGGCGGCATGTCCGTCTGCGCCTTCTCTTTCTCTTTCCTGCCCCTGCCTCCTGGCCAATGCGCCCGGAATACCGGACCGCTCGCCCTCGCGCATCGCCAGCCCTGAACGGTGTGCGGGCCCAGGCGGGCCGTTTCACGTGAAACTTCGGCCAGCCATTTACTGGGCGGGCCGGGCCGGCGGCTAGCGGGACGAGACTCGGCCAGCCGTCCGGGAGGTAACCGGCGGGCGGGAGTTACGCGCTGAGTGTCGCGGCCCATTCGGGTGACATGGTGGCGACGATCCGCTCCAGGTCCTCGATCGAGCCGAACTCCACGACGATCTTTCCCTTGCGCTGGCCCAGCTCCACCTTGACCCTGGTGTCGAACGCATCCGCCAGCCGGTCCGCCAGCCGGTCCAGCGCGGGCGCGGACGCCTGCCGGGTCACCGGACGGCGGGTCTTGACCGGCCGGACATCGCCCATCGTGACGATCTCCTCGACCGCCCGAACCGAGAGGCCTTCCGCCACGATGCGGTGGGCCAGGTGATCCTGCGCGTCCGCATCGTCGAGGGCCAGCAGGGCACGGGCATGGCCGGCGGACAGCACGCCCGCTGCCACCCGGCGCTGAACCGGGCCGGGCAGGTTGAGCAGCCGCAGGGTGTTGGAGATGTGCGGCCGGGAGCGGCCGACCTTCCGGGCCAGCTCGTCATGAGTGGCGCCAAAGTCATCCAGCAGTTGCTGGTAGGCCGCAGCCTCCTCCAGCGGGTTGAGTTGCTCGCGGTGCAGGTTCTCCATGAGAGCGTCACGCAGCAGGTCATCATCCGCGGTGGCGCGCACGATGGCCGGAATCTCGGTCAGGCCCGCGCGCTGCGAGGCGCGCCACCGCCGCTCACCCATGACCAGCTCGAACCGGCCCGGCTCCACCTCGCGAACCACCACCGGCTGCAGCAGCCCGACCTCGCGGATCGACTCGACCAGCTCATCGAGGGCTTCCTCATCAAACACCTTGCGGGGCTGGCGCGGGTTGGGGACGACCGCCCCGATCGGCACCTCCTGGAAGTACGCTCCGGCGACGGCGCCAGCGGGCGGCCCCGGATGACCGGCATCCGCGTTCGCCGCGACGGCGCCGGGTCCGGGCGCGCCAGCGGACGGCCCCGTACCCCCCGGGACCGGCCCGGTGGGGATGAGGGCGCCCAGGCCCTTGCCGAGCCCGCGCTTCTGCTGAGCCATCGTCTCTCCTTGCCGCTTGCTTCCTGCCACCGCCTGCTGCCGGCTCCGGCCCGCCCTCCACCCTGACCCGGCGGGATGAGCGGGAACCGTCCCCGACAAGAGCATGCCATCCCACGGGCATGCGCGCGCCCAGCGTCGCCGGCCCGGTTCCACATCGGAGCCACCAGCGCGGGGCGGTATACGCGCCGGGCCGTGGCGGACCCAGCACCCTGATGCCTGTGGAGTGCTAGGGCCTGCGCCGGCGGCGGAAGCGCTGCCAGGCCGCCTCGTGCTGGGACAGGTCTGGATGCTCGAGTTCCCGTCCGGCGTCATCGAGCGCGGTCACCGAGCCCAGCACGGCCGTCTGGGGCAGCAGCGCGACGAAGAACACCACGCCCAGATCCCGCCGTTCGGCGACCGGGCGCAGGAGGGCGGGCTCCTCGCCCGAGAGGTTCACCCGCACGGTGGCAACGGCCGGGTTGGCCCGGACCAGGACCCGGCGCAGCCCGTGCTCGCTGCCACCGGTGTAGATGTTCATCAGGCTGCCTTCCTGCAGCGGCGGGCCGCCCATGCCACCCGAGTCACGGCTGCCATCCGGGTGGACCGTCTCCAGGAAGGAGTAGAAATCCCGGCGGGCGCCGCCGGCCTGCAGCGACCACCGCTCACCCGTCGCCAGCTCGCCCTCGGCCAGTACCTGCAGTTCAGTCATGTCCAGCACTCCTCCGGCCAGCCGCCTGCCGCCGGGGCCAGCCAGGGGGCACCGGCCTGCGGCGGAGCCAGGCCCGGGCTTTCCCGGCCGCGATGGTGTGCGGTAGCCCGGCTTACCGCGGCGCCGAGCGGTGGGCCAGTTCCCGGGCAGCCTCAAGATACGCGACTGCCCCCGTCGAGCCCGGGTCGTAGGTCATCACGGACTGGCCGTAGCTGGGCGCCTCGGAGACCCGGACGCTCCGCGGGATGATCGATTCGAGGACCACCTCACCGAAGTGGCTGCGGACCTCGTCGGCCACCTGGGAGGCGAGCCGGGTTCGGCCGTCAAACATGGTCAGCAGGATGGTGGACACGCCCAGGTCCGGGTTGAGGTGGTTCTTCACCAGGTCCACCGTGCGCAGCAGCTGCTCGAGGCCCTCCAGGGCGTAGTACTCGCACTGGATCGGGATCAGCACCTCCGCCGCCGCTACCAGTGCGTTGACCGTCAGCAGGCCAAGTGACGGCGGGCAGTCGATCAGGATGTAGTCAAGCTGTGACTCATCGTAAGAATGGAGTGCACGGGCCA
Organism: uncultured Actinomycetes bacterium; assembly: GCA_963829725.1. Classification (GTDB taxonomy): domain Bacteria; phylum Actinomycetota; class Actinomycetes; order Streptosporangiales; family Streptosporangiaceae; genus RYN-230. The sequence goes on from CAWHJW010000021.1 coordinate 342,784, forward strand.
ACCGGCCCTCGCGGGCGACCATCGGCACCAGTTCGATCTCCGCGCCCGCTAGGTCGATGGTGGCCGGCGCGCAGTACAACAGCGGTATGTCATCAACAGCCCGGATGATCCCGACCAGCGGCTGATCCTCCACCAGCACGTGGTAGATGGAAGTGGTACCCACCTGGTGGTCCACGTCCAGGGCCGTGGAGGCGTTGCCCTGCGGGTCGAGGTCGATGACGAGCACTCTCGACCCGTGCTGGGCGAGCGCTGCGGCCAGGTTCACGGCGGTGGTCGTCTTGCCCACGCCGCCCTTCTGGTTGGCGATCGTGATGATCCGGCACGAACCGGGCCGGGGCCAGGCCCGCTCGGGCCGGCCGCGGCTGGAGGTGCCTGGCCCCTGCGGAGAGGCCGCGGCGCCGGGTGCCTCCGCCGCCGGGCGCCGCGCCGCCGGGACCACCATCTCGCGCTGGCCGTCGCCGGGCACGGTCACGCCGCCGGCCGGGTATTCCGCGCTCATCACCGCTCCTGCCTGCCCTTCCAGGCGCTGGGCCGCCGGGCGCATGCCGGCCTGGGGGTGCCCATCCTGCGCGTGCTCCCTGGAGTCTGCACCAGCCACCTCACCTGACCGAGCTGCCGATCTCCGGCGCCATCTCATGTCCCCCCCGATCCCGATGTCCCCCTCAAAGCCGCGGGGATGCACGCCATCCTGTGACAGTGACGCCCGTTCCGGTGCGGCCGCGATCCCGGAATCGGGCCCGGCGGGCACCACCCGGCCCAGCAGGCCACCCGGTATGGCCGAACCGCCAGCGCCGACGGCGGGCCAGCCGAGGCCCAGCGCGGGCCGTTCGGCAAGCACTGGCCAGGACCCAGCACGGGCAGCGGGCGCCCGGGGCTCCTCAGGCCATCCCAGGCCGGCTGCGGAAGCCACCCCGCGCTCCTCTCCCAGCCGGACGCCCCGCGTTCGGCGAGCCGCTAGCGGCCAGCGATCAGCCGCACGACTGTCGCGGCGCGATCGACCTTACCGCCCCCGGCGGTCAGCACGGACACCTCTTGGATACCCAGCCGGCGCAGTACCGGCCGCGCCGCGGTGACCTCGTCCGCCGCGCCGGCTCCCTTGATGGCGAGGATCAGGCCGCCCGGCCGGACGAGCCCGGCGGCCAGCCCGGCGAGCCGGTCCAGGGGGGCCACCGCCCGGGCGGTCACCACGTCGGCGGCGAGTTTGCCCGCCAGTTCCTCGGCACTGCCCTGGCACACCCGGGCGTTGGGCAGATCCAGTTCCGCGAGGCATTCGCCCAGGAAAAGAGCCCGTCGCTCCATCCGCTCCAACAGGATCACCTCAACGTCCGGGAGCAACAGGGCGAGCACGATACCGGGCAGCCCCGCACCGGAGCCCAGATCCACCAGTGCCGACGGCCTGGGCACCAGGTCGGTTATGGCGGCGCAGTTCAGCAGGTGGCGCGTCCACAGCCGGGGCACTTCGCGGGGGCCGATCAGCCCTCGCTCCACGCCGGCCCCAGCCAGCATCCGCGCATAGTGTTCCGCGGCGGGCAGCGCCGCCCCGAACACCGCCACCGCCTCCGGCGGGGCCGGGCGAGGTTCCGGGGGGTCGCCGCCCCGGGCAGACACAGCGCGGCTGCCGGGACGCGCCCCTGAGGTCGGCGGCACGCCCGGCTCAGCCAGCCGGGAAGACGACCACCCGGCGGTTCGGCTCCTCGCCCTCGGACTCGCTGCGCAGGCCGGCCGCGGCCACCGCGTCGTGCACGATCTTGCGCTCGAACGGGGTCATGGCATCGAGCCGCCTGGGCACGCCGCTGTCCTTGACCTCGTCGGCCGCGTCACGGCCCAGATCGGTCAGCTCCATCCGGCGCTTGGCCCGGTAACCGCCGACATCGAGCATGATCCGGGTCCGGGCGCCGGTCTGCCGGTGCACCGCCAGCCGGGTCAGTTCCTGCAGCGCTTCCAGCACCTCGCCACGCGGGCCGATGAGCTCCTGCAGCGTCGCGCCGACCACGGATACCAGGGCCCGGTCTCCCTCGACATCCATGTCGATGTCACCGTCGAGGTCCGCCACATCCAGCAGCCCTTCGACATAGTCCGCGGCGACCTCGCTCTCCTGCTCGAGATCGGCCATGCTCAGCTCCGGGGCCACGGCTCCGTCGTCCTCCGCCGTGGCCTCGCCGGAGGCCTCCGCCAGCTCGTCTGCGTCCTCGTCGCCCAGTCGTCGTCGTCCAGGTCGTCCTCGCCGGAGTCGTCCTCGCCCAGATCATCCTCGTCCAGGTCCTCGGCGACGGAGTCCGCGGCCGTGATGTCTTCCCCGGCAGGGCCCTCGGCCGCCAGCGGGCCTGCCGCCGCGGCCGGCGCGCTGCCTGCCTCGCCGCCCTCCGCTCCCCGCGCCTGGCCTGCGGCTTCACCGCTGGTGACGGTGCCCGCGTTGTCCGCTTGGCTCACGACCGGGTCCCTCCTCGATCCGAGGCACGTGCATCCGGCACCCTACGGGCCTGGCGATGCCACCTCTGCGTTTAGCGCTTACCTGAGCGTCGGCTCCGCGACTGGCGCACCGGCTGCTGCCTGACGATCCTAGTCTCGGGCGCGGCCTCCGGCGTCGGCTCGGGCTCGCTCCGCCCCTTGACCAGCCGACGCAGCGGGTTGCTGCCATTGCCCCCCGACGCGGCGGGCTTGCCGTTGCTACCGGACGGCGCACCGGCCGGCTTGGCGGGCTTCGCCGCGTCGCCGTTGCCCGGCTTGGCCGCGCTACCGCCCGGCTGCTTGGCCGGGGTCTTGCGCAGCTGGTTGATCGGCTGCCCACCGGCCTGCCCGGCCGCCGCCTTGGCCGGCTGGCCCGCCGCCTTAGCCGTCCGGGCCGGACCCTTGGCTGGCTGGCCAGCACCGGCTTCGCCCGCACTGGCCTGATTCCCGGCCTGCGCGCCGGGCTGGGCCGCGGCCGACTTCGCGGCGGCCTGCTGCCGGGCCGCGGCCCGGCCTGCGGCGGTCACCGGCCCGGCCGGCCTGGCAGGCTCCTTGCCAGCCTGCTTCGCGGACACCTTGCCCCGGGCGGCCGCTGCGCCTGCGGCGCCGCCGGCCGCCGCGGCCCCCGCCGGGACCGGCGGGGGGAACCGCTTGAACAGCACGTACTGCTGGCCCAGGGTCCACAGGTTCGTGGTCACCCAGTACAGGACCAGGCCGAACTGCCAGTACAAGCCGGACAGCGCGAACACCGGCACGATGTATTGCATCATCTTCTGCGACGACGCCATCGGGTTGTCCGGGTCCACCTGCGGGGTCATCCCGCGCTTCATGCTCTGCCGCACGGTCATGAACGTGGTCGCCGCGCTGATCAGGACGAAGACGAAGATGACCGCATACTGGGCCTGCCCGACCCCCGGGGCGCGGTACAGCGTGGGCGGGAACAGCGTGGACAGGAAACGGTCCGCGACCGTTACCCCGAAGATGTGCGCGGTCTGGGCGCTGGCCACGACGGCCGGGGTCAGCCCGTATTTGGGCTCGTCCAGCGAGATGGCCCGGAGCACCGCGAACAGCGCGAAGAACACCGGCAGCTGGGCAACGAGCGGGAGACAGCCGGCCAGCGGGTTGGCGCCGTTCTCCTTGTACAGCTTCATGGTTTCTTCGTTGAGCTTCTGACGGTCGTTCTTGTACTTCTTCTTCAGCTCGGCGACCTGCGGGGCGAGCGCCGTCATCTTCCTGGTGGCGTGCATCTGCTTGATGAACAGCGGCACCAGCAGGAGCCGCATCAGCACCACGAGGAACACGATCGTCAGTGCCCAGGCCCACCCGCTGGACGGGCCGAAGATCGCGCCCAGCCCAGCGTGCAGGCGCATGATTACCCACGCGACCGCGTCATACAGCGGGTTAAGCAGCGGGATACTCACGAACTAGCTCCTTGCGATGGGGGCGACAGCCGCCCGACGCGGCGGGGGGGTACCGGGTCAAAGCCGCCCGGGTGAAACGGATGGCAGCGGCCGATCCGGTGCACCGCCAGCCACGAGCCCCGCAGCGCGCCGTGCACGCGCACCGCCTCCAGGGCGTAGGCACTGCATGATGGCGCGAACCGGCACCTGGCGCCCAGCATTGGGCTGATGAACCTGCGGTAGCCGCCGACCAGGCCGATCAGGATGGCGGCCGCCAGCGAGGGAGGGTCATGCCGTAGCCCGGCCGCACCACCCCCTGGGGCCACCCGGCCCGGGTGCGGCGGGCTGGCCCCGCCGGAGCTGGTCATCGGCTCAGCGCCCCCGCCTGCCGCCGGAGCAGTGTGTCAATCACCAGGTCGAGTTCGGCGGCGAGATCCGCCTGGCGCGCGGTCCCGGCCCGCGGATTCGCACGGACCACAAGCAGGCTACCTGGCGGCAGTGACTCGATGCGTCCGCGCACCAGCTCGCGCAGCCGGCGACGGACCTTGTTCCGCACCACCGCGCCACCCACCGCGCGGCTCACGATGAACCCGGCCCGGGCAGGCTCGTCCGCCCCCGGCTGCACCAGCAGATGCCCGGTCAGCAGGGTCCGCCCGGTCCGGCTGCCGCCCCGCACAACGGCGGAGAAATCCTCGCGCCGCCGGATCCGGGCTGCTGCGGGAAGCACGGGTGACCTCCGCTGTCCTGCGCTAGGGCAGGTGAGTCAGACACTGACCCGCGCGCGGCCCTTGCGCCGCCGCGCGGCCAGGACGGCGCGGCCGGCCCTGGTCCGCATGCGCAGCCTGAACCCGTGCGTCTTGGCGCGCCGACGGTTGTTCGGCTGGAACGTACGCTTGCTCACAGGAAACTCCAGGTGCCGTTCTGGGCTTTGCCCGGCGCGAGGAGTAAACGCGCATGCGGGCATGACCACGTTGAAGTGGTTGGGTCTGTTCACGTTACGCGCCCCGCCGGGCACGGGTCAAACCAGGGATGCCCGCCCGGGGCGGGAACACCGCAGTTTGCTCGCCGCCGCCCAGCCATGAAGCCTAGGCTGTGGACAACCACTCCGGCGGGGGGGAGGCCGGTGCACCGGACTGCCACGTATGCGGCACCGAAACCGCGCGATTCGTGTACGCCTCGACATCCGGCGTGCACAAGCTGTGGACAAAGCTGTTGATCACATGTGGGGGGCGCGAGGGGTGAACGGTAAATGAGCGAAACAGACCTCGCGGAGGTATGGGCCAGATCACTGGACGAGCTGGCGACCATGCAGATCGAGCCGCATCAGCGGGCCTGGCTCCGGCTTACCCGGCCGCTGGGCCTGGTGGAGAACACCGCGCTGATCGCCACCCCGAACGAGTTCGTCAAGGAGCAGCTGGAGACGAGGCTGCGCGCCCTCATCACCCACGCGCTCTCCCGGGAACTGGGCCGCAGCATCCAGCTGGCCGTGACGGTGGACCCCACCGCGATCGCGGCCGCCAGCACCTTCCCGCCGCCCCCCGCACCGGGAGCCGGCCCGGGCGCGCCTGACGGCTCCCTGCCGCCGGCGCCGCGGGGATTCGGCGACGCGGACCTGGGCCCGGCCCCGGGGACCAGGCGGCCCGATGGCACGCTCGCCCCCCGGATGCCCGGGCCTGGGATGCCCGGGCCCATGGCGCCCGGCACGGCCAATGGCAGCGGCCCGGCCATGCCGCCAGGCCCGGCCGGGGGATACCCGGGGCGGCCCCCGCAGCCCGGCCACGACGGGTCCCGCCCGGCGGCGGGCCTGGCCCCGGGCGGCTCTCCCGGCACCGGCCCGTTCGACCCGCTGGCCAGCCGGCCGCACCACTCCGGGGCCCAGGTGCCGCTGCCCGGCACGCCCCGGCCGACCCAGGCCCGGCTGAACCCCAAGTACACCTTCGAGACGTTCGTCATCGGCTCCAGCAACCGGTTCGCGCACGCGGCCGCGGTCGCGGTCGCCGAAGCGCCGGCCAAGGCCTACAACCCGCTGTTCGTCTACGGCGACTCCGGGCTGGGCAAGACCCACCTGCTGCACGCGATCGGGCATTACGCGCAGAGCCTCTACCACGGGGTCAAGGTCCGCTACGTCAGCTCGGAAGAGTTCACCAACGACTTCATCAACATGATCCGGGACGGCAAGCAGGACGGATTCCGCCGCCGTTACCGGGACGTTGACGTGCTGCTGGTGGACGACATCCAGTTCCTGGAGAACAAGGAAGGAACGCAGGAGGAGTTCTTCCACACCTTCAATACCCTGCATAACGCCAGCAAGCAGATAGTGATCTCGAGCGACCGGGCACCCAAGCGGCTGGTCACCCTGGAAGACCGGCTGCGCAGCCGCTTCGAGTGGGGCCTGATCACCGACGTGCAGCCGCCGGAACTGGAGACCCGCATCGCCATCCTGCGCAAGAAGGCGGTGCAGGAAGGGCTGAACGCGCCGCCCGAGGCGCTGGAGTACATCGCCAGCCGGATCTCCACCAACATCCGGGAACTGGAAGGCGCCCTGATCCGGGTGACCGCCTTCGCCAGCCTGAACCGCCAGTCGGTCGACCTCCAGCTGGCCGAGATCGTGCTCAAGGACCTGATCCCGGAGGCGCAGGGGCCGGAGATCACGGCGGCCACCATCATGGGGCAGACCGCCTCCTACTTCGGGCTGTCCATCGACGACCTGTGCGGCACGTCGCGCTCCCGGGTGCTGGTGACGGCCCGGCAGATCGCCATGTACCTGTGCCGGGAGCTGACCGACTTGTCGCTGCCGAAGATCGGCCAGCAGTTCGGCGGCCGGGACCACACCACGGTCATGCACGCGGACCGGAAAATCCGCAACCTCATGGCCGAGCGGCGGTCGATCTACAACCAGGTAACCGAACTCACCAACCGGATCAAACAGCAGGCACGGTCCGGGTGAACAAGCACAGAACAGCGCCGCCCGTCACAATCAGTACACACAGGCTGTGGAAATCTCTGTGGATGGTCTTGGGACCAACGGGGGACAACATGCCGAAAGCGGTGGGCGGGCGCGGGGAAACGGGCCGCGCCGCCACGGCTGCCCCCAGGCCGTCCCGGGGGAAAGGTGCGGCACGCACACCGGCTGTGGACGCAGGATCCGGCGCTGAGCTGGGACGACACCAGCTATCCCCAGCTTCCACCGTTCCTATTACGACTACGTTCTTCTATCTAGAAGAGAAACTAACTACGCAACAGGCAAGCTGGAACGTGACTCACCACCCGGCCTGCCAGCTCACATCGAGGTCTGCCCAGCGGGAGCTATACCCGCGGCACGGGCAGCTTGAAACCGGTGCGCGGCCATGCGCCCGCCGGGCAGAAGGGGAGGCACCTTCCGGTGAAGATCCAGGTGGAACGCGATGTGCTGGCGGAGGCCGTGGCCTGGACGGCCCGTGCCCTGCCGGCCCGGCCCGCCGTCCCGGTGCTGGCGGGCATCCGCCTTCAAGCGGCCGAGGACCTGACCCTGTCCAGCTTCGACTACGACGTCTCCGCGCAGGCCCGGCTCCCGGTGATGACCGAGCAGGAGGGCGAGGCGCTGGTGTCCGGGCGGCTGCTGTCGGAGATCACCCGCAGCCTGCCGGCCCGCCCGGTGGAGATCCACGCCGACGGCGGCCGCGCCACGCTCACCTGCGGTAGCGCGACCTTCACCCTGCTCACGATGCCTGCCGAGGACTACCCCTCGCTGCCGGAGATGCCGCCGCCCGCCGGGTCCATCGGCAGTGACGCGTTCGCCTCCGCGGTCAGCCAGTCGGCCACCGCGGCTGGCCGGGACGACACGCTGCCCGCGCTGACCGGGGTGCGGATCGAGATCGAGGGCGAGACACTGACCCTGGTCTCCACCGACCGTTACCGGCTGGCCGTCCGTGAGCTGCGCTGGACGCCGGCCCGGGCGGACCTCTCCGCCGCGGTGCTGGTCCCGGCGCGCGCCCTGGCGGATACCGCGCGGGCGCTGACCGCCGGGGCGGAGGTGTCCATCGCGCTGGCGCTGCCGGGCGAGGAAGGCGCCGGCGGCGAAGGCATGATCGGTTTTGAGGGCGGTGCCCGCCGGACCACGACGCGGCTGCTCGGCGGTGACTTCCCGCGCTACCAGTCGCTGCTGCCCAAGCAGCTGAACGCGGTCGCCGAGCTGGGCACCGCACCGTTCGCCGAGGCCGTCAAGCGGGTCGCCCTGGTCGCCGAGCGCAACACCGCGGTCCGGCTGTCGTTCTCCGCCGGGCAACTCCTGCTGGAGGCCGGGACTGGTGACGAGGCGCAGGCCACGGAGGTCATCGACGCCAGTTTCGAGGGGGATGACATTCAGATCGCCTTCAACCCGGCCTACCTGCTGGACGGGCTGACCGCGCTGGATTCCGACGTCACCCGGGTGTCCTTCACCGAGCCGGGCAAGCCCGCCCTCATCACCGGCAAGCCGGCCCCGGACGAGCAGCCCGACTACCGCTACCTGCTGATGCCCATCCGCCTGGGCGGCTGAATGCGCTGGGGGTTCCGGGGGTCGTCCCCCCGGGCCAGCACAGTAATCTCCGAATGTGCACCTGACCCGCCTCGCGCTCACTGACTTCCGGTCCTATGCGGCGGCGGACCTGGCCCTGGGCCCGGGGGTGACCACCCTGATCGGCCAGAACGGGCAGGGCAAGACGAACCTGGTCGAGGCGGCCGGATACGTCGCCACCCTGGGCAGCCACCGGGTCAGCGGTGACGCGCCGCTGGTCCGGCGGGGTGCCGAGCGGGCCATCCTGCGCGCGGCGATCACCTCGGCGGAGCGGGACACGCTGGTGGAGATCGAGATCAACCCCGGCCGGGCCAACCGGGCCCGGGTCAACCGGGTGCCGGTCCCGCGGCCGCGCCAGGTGCTGGGCATCCTGCGCGCCGTGCTCTTCGCCCCGGAAGACCTGGCACTGGTCAAGGGTGACCCCGAGCAGCGCCGCCGGTACCTGGACGAGCTCCTGGTTGCCGCGGCGCCCCGGTACGCCGGAGTCCGGTCCGATTATGAGCGGGTGGTGAAGCAGCGCACCGCGCTGCTCAAGTCGGCCCGTGCCGGGTCACGTGCCTTCGCCCGGGCCGCGCGGGCCGCCGACCCGGGGGATGCGGAACAGCCCGCGGGCCGGGGCCTGGCCGGCTCGCTCGATGCCTGGGATGAGCACCTCGCCCGCACCGGCGCCGAACTGCTGGCCGGGCGGCTCGGGCTGACCACGGCCTTGCGGCCGCTGGTAGCCAAGGCCTACGCCGCCGTGTCCGGTGAGGACGGCAGCGCGGACATCGGCTACCGGCAGCGGGGCCGGGATGACAGCGCGGACGAGCCCGCTGACCGGGAGGCCCTGGGCGGCTGGCTCCGCGCGGCCCTGGCCCGGTCCCGGCCCGAGGAACTCGACCGGGGCGTCTGCCTGATCGGCCCGCACCGGGACGACCTCGAGCTCAGCATCGGCGCGCTGCCCGCCCGCGGCTATGCCAGCCACGGCGAGTCCTGGTCGATGGCACTGGCGCTCCGGCTGGCCGGGTACGAGATGCTGCGGGCCGGCGGTGAGGATCCCGTGCTGCTGCTGGACGACGTGTTCGCCGAGCTCGACGCGGCGCGCCGGGACCGGCTGGCCAGCCTGGTCGCCGGGGCCGAGCAGGTCCTGGTCACCGCGGCGGTCCCGGCCGACGTCCCGGCCGGGCTGCAGGGAGAGCGCTTCGAGGTGTCCGAGGGGGCGATCACGCATGCCGGATGAGGAAGCCGCCGGCCGGCGCCGCGGGGCGGGCGGGATGACGCGGCTGGCATGCCCCCGGCGGAGGGTGCCGCCCGGGACCCGGCCCAGCTGGCCGCCGAGGCACTCGCGAAGGCCAGGGCGGACGCCCGGGCCCGCGGCCAGTCCCCCGCCGTGCCGCGCCGGGGCACAACCGGGCAGCGGCCGGCGCCCGGCGCCGCGGCGGCGGGTGGGAGGCGGCCCCGGCGGCCGCGGCGCGAGGATCCGCAGCCGCTGGGCACGGCCATCGCCGGCCTGCTCAGCGACCAGGGCTGGCAGGCAGCGGCAGCGGTCGGCTCCGTCTTCGGCCGGTGGCCGCAGATCGTCGGCGCCGACCTGGCCGCGCACACCCGGCCGGACCGGCTGGACGGCGGCGAACTGGTGGTGATCGCCGATTCCACCGCGTGGGCCACCCAGGTCCGGCTGCTGGCCGGGACGCTCATCCGCCGGGTCAACAGCGAGCTGGGCACGGGCACTGTCACCAGGGTGAAAGTCCGCGGTCCCGAGCAGCCGAGGCGCCCCGGGGAGTGGCGGGTACGGGGCAGCCGCGGGCCGCGCGACACGTACGGCTGAGACAGAGGGTTCCCCCAGGTAAAATAGGAGTGCGCCCTGGGGCCACGAGGCCGGTCAGGGTTCTCGTGCTGGGCGCACTATTTCTGCCAAGAGGAGCTTGCTCTTGTCCTACGACGCACGTTCGATCACGGTCCTGGAGGGCCTTGAGGCGGTACGCAAGCGTCCCGGTATGTATATCGGCTCGACCGGTGAGCGCGGCCTGCACCATCTCGTTTACGAGGTGGTGGACAACGCGGTGGACGAGGCCCTGGGGGGCTACGCCGACCGCATCGACGTCACCCTCCTCGCCGATGGAGGCGTCCGGGTCATCGACAACGGGCGCGGTATCCCGGTCGATGAGCACCCGGTAGAGAAGCGGCCCGCGGTCGAGGTCGTGCTGACCACGCTGCACGCGGGCGGGAAGTTCGACGGCAAGTCCTACGCCGTCTCCGGGGGCCTGCACGGCGTGGGCGTGTCGGTGGTCAACGCGCTGTCGCGCCGGCTGGAGGTGGACATCCGCCGGGACGGGTTCGTGTGGCGGCAGGCCTATGAGCGGAGCCACCCGGCCACCCCGCTGACCCGCGGCGAGCCGACCGACGAGACCGGCACCACAGTCACCTTCTGGCCCGACGGCTCCATCTTCGAGACCACCGACTGGAACTTCGAGACGCTGTCCAGACGGCTCCAGGAGATGGCCTTCCTCAACAAGGGCCTGACCATCAACCTGACCGATGAGCGGCCCGAGCATGCCTCGGTCGGCGATGAGGGGGCCGGCCCCAGCGAACCCGGTGAGCCCGGGGACCCGCGGACCGTGACCTACCGCTACGACGGCGGCATCGCCGACTTCGTGCGCCACCTGAACGCGTCCAAGGAGCCGGTGCACGCCACCGTGATCGACTTCGGTGACGACGGTGACGGCATCTCGGCGGAGATCGCGATGCAGTGGAACGCCAGTTACTCCGAATCGGTGCACACGTTCGCCAACACGATCAACACGGCCGAGGGCGGCACCCACGAGGAGGGCTTCCGGGCCGCGCTCACCTCGATCGTGAACCGGTACGCCAAGGAGCAGAAGCTGCTCCGGGAGAAGGACGACAACCTGACCGGGGAGGACGTCCGCGAGGGCCTCGCCGCGATCATCCACGTCAAGCTGGCCAACCCGCAGTTCGAGGGGCAGACCAAGACCAAGCTCGGCAACACCGAGGCCAAGTCATTCGTGCAGAAGGCGGTCAACGACCACCTGCGGGACTGGTTCGAGCGCAATCCTGGCGAGGCCAAGGACATCATCACCAAGGCCACGCAGGCCGCCCGGGCCCGGATCGCGGCCCGCCAGGCCCGCGACCTGACCCGGCGCAAGGGCCTGCTGGAGTCTTCGTCACTGCCCGGGAAGCTGTCCGACTGCCAGTCCGGCGACCCTGAGAAGTGCGAGATCTACGTGGTGGAGGGCGACTCGGCGGGCGGCTCGGCCAAGCAGGGCCGGAACCCGGAGTTCCAGGCCATCCTGCCGCTCCGCGGCAAGATCCTCAACGTGGAGAAGTCCCGGATCGACCGGGTGCTGAAGAACAACGAGGTCCAGGCGATGATCACCGCGCTGGGCACCGGCATCCACGACGACTTCGATATTTCCAAGCTGCGCTACTACAAGATCGTCCTGATGGCCGACGCGGATGTGGACGGCCAGCACATCACCACGCTGCTGCTCACCCTGCTGTTCCGGTTCATGAAGCCGCTCATCGAGGCCGGCCATGTGTACCTGGCCCAGCCACCGCTCTACAAGATCAAGTGGGAGGGGCGCGGAGTCGAGCCGGGGTACGCCTACTCCGACCGTGAGCGCGACGCGCTGATCCAGGCGGGCATCGCCGCTGGCCGGCGGGACCCCCGCCCGAAGGACGGCGTTCAGCGGTACAAGGGCCTCGGTGAGATGAACGCGGCCGAGCTCTGGGAAACCACGATGAACCCCGCGAACCGGGTACTGCGCCAGGTGACGGTCGATGACGCGGCCCAGGCGGATGAGCTGTTCAGCGTGCTGATGGGCGAGGACGTGGAGGCACGCCGGGCGTTCATCCAGCGCAATGCGAAGGACGTCAGGTTCCTGGACATCTAGGCGCCCGGGGGACCGCGTACCGCGGATCCGGTGCGCTGGAGGACCTGGTCGACGGCCAATGAATGATGGAAGAGGTTGACACGTGACCGACGTGGACTCGGGAGGCGCTCCGCCGCCGCAGCATGACCGGACCGAGCCGGTCGACATCCAGGTCGAGATGCAGCGCAGCTACATCGACTACGCGATGTCGGTCATCGTCGGGCGCGCCCTGCCGGACGTCCGGGACGGGCTCAAGCCCGTGCACACCCGCGTGCTGTGGGCGATGTACGACGGCGGCTACCGGCCCGATCGTGGCTACTCCAAGTGCGCCCGGGTGGTCGGCGACGTGATGGGCAACTACCATCCGCACGGCGACTCCTCGATCTATGACGCGCTGGTCCGGCTGGCCCAGCCATGGTCGATGCGGATGCCCCTGGTCAACAGCCAGGGCAACTTCGGCTCGCCGGGCAACGACCCGCCCGCCGCCATGCGGTACACGGAGTGCCGGCTGGCCCCGCTGGCTATGGAGATGCTCCGGGACATCGACAAGGACACTGTCAACTTCCGGCCCAACTACGACGGGCGTGGCGGCGAGCCTGTCGTACTGCCCGCCCGGTTCCCGAACCTGCTGATCAACGGGTCGCAGGGCATCGCGGTCGGGATGGCGACCAACATCCCCACGCACAACCTGCGCGAGGTGGCCGCGGGCGTCCAGTGGTACCTGGAGCACTTCGATGCCACCGACGAGGAACTGCTGGAAGCGCTGATCGAGCGGGTCAAGGGACCCGACTTCCCCACCCGCGGGCTGATCGTCGGCCGCCGCGGCATCGAGGACGCCTACCGGGCCGGCCGCGGCTCGATCACCATGCGCGCGGTGGTGGACATCGACGAGGACGCCCGGGGCCGGGCCTGCCTGATCGTCACCGAGCTGCCCTACCAGGTGAACCCGGACAACCTGGCCACGAAGATCGCGGAACTGGTCCGGGACGGCCGGGTCGGCGGCATCGCCGACATCCGGGACGAGAGCAGCGGCCGCACCGGCCAGCGGCTGGTGATCATCCTGAAGCGGGACGCCGTCGCCAAGGTCGTGCTCAACAACCTGTACAAGCACACGCAGCTGCAGGACACTTTCGGCGCGAACATGCTCGCGCTGGTCGACGGCGTGCCCCGCACGCTGCGTCTGGATCAGATGATCCGGTACTGGGTCGAGCACCAGATCGAGGTCATCGTCCGGCGCACCCGTTACCTGCTGCGCCAGGCCCAGGAGCGGGCGCACATCGTCAGCGCGCTGCTCAAGGCGATCGACCGGATCGACGAGGTCATCGCCCTGATCCGGGGCAGCGAGTCAGCCGCGACCGCGCAGCAGGGCCTGATGACGCTGCTGGAGATCGACGAACTCCAGGCCCGCGCGATCCTTGACATGCAGCTGCGCCGGCTGGCCGCCCTGGAGCGGCAGGCCCTGGTCAGCGAGTACGAAGAGCTGATGGCGAAGATCGCCGACTACGAGGCCATCCTGGCGTCGCCCGAGCGGCAGCGGCAGATCGTCAGCGACGAGCTCGGCGAGATCGTGGCCAAGTACGGCGATGAGCGGCGCACCCAGATCATCCCCTACGACGGCGACGTGACCGACGAGGACCTGATCGCCGAGGAAGACGTCGTCGTCACCATCACCCACGGCGGCTACGCCAAGCGCACCAAGACCGACCTGTACCGGGCGCAGCGGCGGGGCGGCAAGGGAGTGCGCGGCGCGCAGCTGCGCACCGACGACATCGTGGACCACTTCTTCGTGACCACGACACACCGCTGGATCCTGTTCTTCACCAACAAGGGGCGGGTCTACCGGGCTAAGGCCTACGAGCTGCCGGACACGGCGCGGGATGCCCGCGGCCAGCACGTCGCCAACCTGCTCGCCTTCCAGCCGGACGAGCGGATCGCCGAGGTACTCGCCATCCCCGACTACCAGGTAGCTCCTTACCTGGTGATCGCCACCCGCACTGGCCTGGTGAAGAAGACGCTGCTGACCGACTACGACTCCCCCCGCTCCGGCGGCATCATCGCGATCAACCTGCGGGAGGATGACGAGGTCATCTCGGCCCGGCTGGTCTCGCCGGACGAGGACCTGCTGATGGTCAGCCGCCAGGCACAGGCTATCCGGTTCCACGCCAGCGATGAGGCGCTCCGCCCGATGGGCCGGGCCACCTCCGGGGTAATCGGGATGCGGTTCACCGACGGCGACGAGCTGCTGGACATGCACGTGCTGCGGAACGGCGCGGACGTCATGGTGGCCACCGATGGCGGCTACGCCAAGCGGACGCCCGCCGACCAGTACCCGGTGCAAGGCCGCGGCGGCCGCGGCGTGCTCACGGCGCGGGTCACCGACGACCGCGGTCAGCTGGTCGGCGCGCTGATGGTGCACCCGGAAGATGAGGTGTTCGCGATGACCTCGTCGGGCGGGGTCATCCGCACCTCGGCCGCCGAGGTCAAGCTGTCGGGCCGCCAGACCATGGGTGTGCGGCTGATGAACCTCGCCCCCGGTGACAGCGTGGTGGCCATCGCCCGCAACGCTGAATCCACCATGGATGTCGAGGCCGACGCTGACGAGGACGCTGAGGCCGGAGTGGTGGCTGAGGACGCCGTGGCTCTTGATGCCGCAGCGCCCGATGCCGCCGCCGGCGATGTTCCGGCCGCTGAGGCCGGCCTGGATGAGGATGACCCGGGGACAGCCGGGTAGGGACCCGACCTGCGCATCGTGCAGGTCACGGTGGGATGACAGCCGGGCCGATGGAGGCAACGGGATGACAGCCGGGGACGTCTAATGGGTAGCCACTCAGACAGCGACGAGCCCCGGACGGGAACGTATCTCCCATTCGGAGATAACCTCGTAGGTAATCTTCCCGAGGAGGACGGGGTGGATAATCGCACGGAGCCGCCGTCGTGGCTGCCTGAGGGGGCGCGGCCAAGCACGGGGACGGATGCCGATTTGCGCACCCCGCAAGACGGGGAAGCCGGGCAGGCGGGGTCATCCGACGCTTCCGATTACTCCTTCGGCCGGGAGACTTCCTACCAGAACGGCCAGGACACCACGTCCAGCCAGCAGGGCGCGGGAGCAGGATACGGCTACGGGGACGAGACACCAGAGGAGGCCACCGGCATAGTGCCTCCGTACCCGGTCCCGATGAGCGAGGCGGGTGCCGAGCCGGCCAGCACCACCCAGCAGCCGCTGCCCGCCCAGGACACCCTGGGACCGCGTGACTCCGCCAACCGGACGACCACCTTCTCGGCCGCGCCGCGGGGCCGGTACATGGCGGACGCGCCCGCCGCGGGGACGGTGGCGGGTGCCGCGGCCACCGGCCCGGGGCCGCGGCCTGGCCCGGGAGGCCAGGCTCAGGCCCGCCGGGCCGACCTCGTCGTGGCCCGGCTGGAGCCGTGGTCGGTGATGAAGTTCAGCTTCCTTATGTCCCTGGTGGCCTGGGTGGTGCTGTTCGTCGCGGTGGCCTTCCTGTATTTCGTGCTATCCAGCCTGGGCGTGTTCTCCTCGCTGCAGCACACCCTGGGCAGTGTTACGTCCAGTTCCGGGTCCTCCGGGGTGAACCTTGCGCACTGGTTCTCCGCCTCACGCATCCTCGGGTACACCATGCTGCTGGGCGCGGTGAACATCGTCCTGATCACGGCCCTGTCCACGGTCGGCGCGATGATCTACAACCTGGTCACCCGCATGGGCGGCGGTATCGAGGTCACGCTCCGGGAGACCGACTGACGCGGTAACCCCCCCGAATGCGGTAACCTATCCCGGCGGCATTCCGCGGGGCTGCATGAGCCTCCCGGGCCGCCAAGGGCGTATAGCTCAGTCGGTTAGAGCGCCTCCCTGATAAGGAGGAGGTCCGTGGTTCAAGTCCACGTACGCCCACCCACCTCACATCCCCGGCCGAACGCCTCTGGGTCAGTGAAGACGACCAGGTCGAATTCGAGCCCCTTTGAGAGTTCCGGGGTCAGCGCCCGGACGCGGGACGTCGCCCGGAACGCGGGATCGCCGATGACGCAGGCGATCCCGTCGGCATGCGCGGCGAGCCAGGTGTCGAGGATCGAGCCCAGATCCGAAGCAGAGCCGTGGACGACCGGGACGCCGGTGCTGCGGATGGAGGCAGGCACGTTGGCGTCCGGGAGCACGGCCCGGATGTAGTTCATCGAGGTGACGCGAGGACGGAGCGCGTGAGTAGGCCGCCAGCAGGACAGCGGCTACCAGGCAGCCCACCACGAGCCCGGCCAGGTGGAGCGGGCCCGGGTACCGGACTGCCCTCCAGATGACCCATGCTGCGAGCAGCACCAGCGAGGCAGCCCGCCAGCGCCGCTCGGGCGAGACGATACGAAAGGTCGGCATTCGCGTCCTGCCGGGTGGGATTAGTCTCCGGACCGGCCGGCCACCGCCCGGCGGCCGCCCGGACTGATCGACAATTATCCTGCCGTGACCAGGTGAGCTGGCTAGAGACGCGCACGGCATAGTGCGGCTTGTAGCGCCGCAGGCGGCCGCGGGGCGGTCAGCGCCTGGTAGACCGCCGTGGCGGGCGCACGGATAGGTCCCGGGCGCCAGGCTACTCACCAGCCGAGCTCGGTGAGCCGGTCGTCGTCGATGCCGAAGTGGTGGCCCACCTCGTGAACGACGGTGCGGCGCACCTGCTCCACCACCTCCGCCTCGGTCCGGCAGATCGCGCAGATGGCCTGCCGGTAGATGGTGATCCGGTCCGGCAGCACGCCCGCGTACTGGGTGGTCCGGCTGGTCAGCGGGATGCCCTGGTACAGGCCGAGCAGGCCCGGCGGGCCGGGGTCGTGCTCGACGGTGACAGCCACGTTGCGCATCAGCCGTCCCAGGTTCTCCGGGAGGCTGTCCAGCGCGGTGCCGACCATCTCCTCGAAGCGGGCCGGCTCGACATCGATCACCATGTCATTGTCGGCCGGCCGAGCGCAGCCTGCGCCACGCCCCCGATAAGAGAACGCTTAATCGCCGGTCGCCGTAATCACCGGCACCGCCTACAGTCGGCCTCAGGCCGGGTACCCGCCTACAGTCAGGCGTAAGGCAGATCACCCGCCGGGAAGGTACATGACGCGATGAGCCAGCAGCCGGACCAGCGCCCGGACGAGGCCCTGGACGTACTCCGCACCGTCTGGGGCGCCCAGGGCCAGACCCGCGCCGACCTGGATGAGGACTGCGGGACGAAGTCCTGCAAGCGGATGGCGGACATCAACTTCGACGGGATGGCCGCGGAGGATGAGGACCTGCGCACCGCCTGGCGGGACCGGCTGGCCCGGGAGGGCAAGCTCGCCGCCGCGGGCGGCTCGATCCGGGACTTGGTGCTCGGCTCGCCGGACGCCCGCTGAGGGGCGGGATGGACTACCCGGACAACGTCGCCGGGCTCACTGGCATCCTGCACTCCCATGGCTACCTGGCCGACCGGGGCCTGGCTACCTCGCTGCTGCTGGCCATGTCGCTGCAGCGCCCGATCCTGCTCGAAGGCGAGGTCGGGGTGGGCAAGACCGAGGTCGCCAAGGTGCTCGCGGCGGCCTTCGGCCGGCGGCTGATCCGGCTGCAGTGCTACGAGGGCATCGACACCAGCCAGGCCCTGTACGAGTGGGACTACGCCCGCCAGATGCTCTACGTCCGCGCCTTGTCCGACCGGCACGCCGCGGATGAGGAGGCGGTGGACAAGGTCTTCGGCCCCCGGTTCCTGCTGGAGCGGCCGCTGCTCGACGCGGTCCGGGCCGGTGACCAGGCGGTGTTGCTCATCGACGAGGTGGACCGGGCCGACGACGAATTCGAGGCGTTCCTGCTCGAGGTGCTGTCCGACTTCCAGATCACGATCCCCGAGATCGGCACCATCCGGGCGCAGAGCCCGCCGCTGGTGCTGCTCACCTCCAACCGCACCCGCGAACTGCATGACGCGCTCAAGCGCCGCTGCCTTTACCACTGGATCGGCTACCCGCCCGCCGCCCGGGAGGTGGAGATCGTCCTGCTCCGGGCCCCCGGGGTGCCGGAGGCACTGGCCCGCAAGGTGGTCGCCGCGGTGAACCGGCTCCGCGAACTCGACCTGGCCAAGCCGCCGGGGGTGGCCGAGACCATCGACTGGGCCCGCACCCTGGACTTCCTGGGCGAGAGCGACCTTAGCCCGGAGGTAGCCAGTGACACGCTCGGCGCGGTGGTGAAGGAACGGGACGACACCGAACTGGTCCGGGACAACCTGGAGGAGATCACCTCCGGTGGGTGAGGGGGCCGCCGCCCCGGGAGTGCCGTTCATCCGGTTGCTCGCGGATTTCGCCGCGGAACTGCGCGCCGCGGGGCTCACCGCCGGCACCGGGGACCTGCTCGCCTACGGCCAGGCGATGAGCACCCTGGACCCGGCCGACCTGCTGGACCTGTACTGGGCCGGCCGGGCCACGCTGGTCAGCCGCCGGGACAGCATCGCCACCTTCGACACGGTGTTCCGGCGGTTCTTCCTCGGTGCGCCCGGGCCGCTCGGTGACATCCTGACCCTGGCCGCGCAGCTCGGCCCGGCGGCGCAGTCCGTGCTGGAGGTCCCGGCCACCGAGCCGCTGCCCGCGGACCCGGCGGACGGCACCGAGGAGGAGGCAACCCTGGGCCTGATGGCGTCCGACGCCGAGGCCCTCCGGCACAAGGCCTTCGCTGCCTGCACCCCCGGCGAGCTGGCCGCCGTGCGCCGGATCATGCGCCGGATCCGGCTGGCGCCGCCGCGGCGGCGCACCCGCCGCACCGCCGCCGCGCCCGCGGGCCGCTCCCCCGACCTGCGCCGCATGGTGCGGGAATCGATGCGGACGGGTGGCGAGCCCGCTGGCCTGCACTGGCGGCAGCGCAAGATCCGGCCCCGCCCGCTGATCCTGATCCTGGACGTGTCCGGCTCGATGGCCGACTACTCCCGGAACCTGCTCCAGTTCGCCTACTCGGCGAAACGGGCCGCCGCGCGGGTGGAGGTGTTCTGCTTCGGCACCCGGCTGACCCGGGTCACCCGGGCGCTGGACCGGCGCCGTCCCGACGACGCGCTGGAGCGCGCCGCCCAGGCCGTGTTCGACTGGGAGGGCGGCACCCGGATCGGGGCCAGCCTGGACGCCTTCGTCCGGGACTGGGGACGGCGCGGCCTGGCCCGCGGCGGGATCGTGGTCATCTGCTCCGACGGCCTGGACCGGGGCGACCCGGAGCTGCTGGCCACCGCGATGGAGCGGCTGGCCCGGCTCAGCCACCGGATCGTCTGGATGAACCCGCACAAGGGCGCGAACCGGGACTTCCGGCCTGCCACCCTGGGCATGCTGGTGGCCGCGCCGCACATCGACGTGCTGTTGTCCGGGCACGATCTGTCCAGCCTGGAAGAACTCGCTACGCTGCTGCCAAGGCTGTCGTGAAGGCCGGTGACGGCGGCCGGTGGTGAAGGAGCGCCCGGTGCGGTGGAGCGTGGGAATCGAGGCCGCCGGTGACCGGGTGCTGACCCGCGAGGACGTGCTGGCCCTGGCCGACGCGGTCGCCGCCAGCGGCGGCATCGCCACCGGGATCGGCTCCAGCCGCTACGGCGCCCAGCTGGTCGTGGAGGCGGGCAGCCGGGAGGACGCCATCGAGCGGGCGACCGCCGAGTTCCGCCGGGCCGCGGCCGCGGCCGGGCTGCCCGAGGCGCCGCTGGTCCGCACCGAGGCGATCAGCGAGGACGAGGACGCGGCACCGTGATCAGGCTGGGCTCGCTGGCCGGGTACCCGTTCGAGGGGCCGCGCCTGCTGGCGGGCTGGACGGCGCCGCCGGTCCCGGCCGTGTACGCCATCTTGTGCAAGCCCGACGCCGACGCGAAGCCGGAGCAGTACGCGGTCATCTACGTGGGCCACGCCGACGACCTGTCAGCCGAGCGGTTCCCGTTCCGGCACCCGCGGGCCGCGTGCTGGGTGCGCCGCGCCGGGTCCAAGTGGAAGGTCTACATCTGCACCTACGAGGTCCCCGGCGGCGGCCTGGGGCACCGGGAGCAGATCAGCCGGGAACTGACCGCCGTCTACCACCCCGGCTGCAATGACCAGCAGTACGACCAGTCATGGAAGGATGAGTGGATCGGCGGGGAGATGAGCGGTCCAGGCTGGACGCCCCCGCCTGGGGAAGCCCCCGCGCGCTGACCCGGCCGGGACGTCTTCCCCCGGCGGCCGCTACGGCTGGGGCACGAAGCCGACCGCCTCGTGCAGCCGGGACCGGCGCCGCCCCGACGCCGGCCGGGCTGGCTCGGCTACCACGGCCGGCTCCCCGGCCGCCGGGACCGCCGCCGGGGTGTAGGTCACGTCGGTGACGATCTCCTCGGCCATCCCGTACAGCAGCGGCAGCGCGCCGGCCACCACGCCGCCGGTCCGGTTGATGTGCTCCACCCCGGGCCCGATCAGCTTGGCGTGGCCGACGATGGTGTGCACGATGCCCGCCGCCCCCTCCAGGTTCCCGGCGATCCGGGTCAGCAGGGTGCCCGTCCAGTACAGGAAGAACGCCAGCCCGGCGATGAGCGCGGCGATGACGATGACGGTCAGCACGACTAGCGCGGTCAAGACTTCACCTTCTGCAGGACGCGGCCGAGGAACAGGTGGTGCTGCAGGCCCTCGGCCAGGACCGCGTCCACCCCGTCCGCGACCTGGGGGATCAGCGTGGTGTCGGCGGTGTTCGCCGCGGCGGCCTGCAAGGTCCCGCCGATCTCGACGACCCGGCGGTCGATGATCTTGACCAGCCAGATCAGGATGGACAGCAGCGCGGCGACCGCCAGGACGACGACGAAGCCTGCGATGATCGCGGTCACCCACAGGGTGTGCTCGGTGGACGACATGGCCAGCACGTGTGGCGGCATCGCTAACCCCCCAGCCGGGCGCGGCCGCGCCGCAGCCCGCCGATGATGATCGTGGCGTGCTCGATCGTGGTGCGCAACGCCCCGAGCGGCGCCGTGTTCCGCACCGCGTCGCCGAGCGCATCGTTGATCTTGGGGGCCTCGTTGCCGATCGAGGCGGCCAGCAGCAGGATCGGCACGACCAGCGCGACCACGACCAGGACCACGATGATGCCGATCGTGTAGCCGATGACCCATCCGGTGGTGGACGTGCCGGCCGCTAGCACAACATGGGATTCCATCGCCGCGCTCCTCACACCGTCTCGCAGAAGTCGCGGACCGGCTTCAGGTTCGCGTTCACGGCCGTCAGCCGCTCCGGGACGGGGCTGGTGAGCTGGGCGACCGCCTGCACGCCGCCGGTCACCTGCACCAGGGTGGCGCGGATGGCCCGCAGGTGGAAGATCACCCGCAGGAGGCCGACCGCGGTGATCGCGATGATCAGCGCTGCGACGATCACCGTCATCCAGGCCGCTGCTGGCATCACTGTCCTCCTTCGATGTTCAGGCTCATCCGAGTAGTCTCGCCACGGAGCCCGCGTACCGGACCGCGCCCACGCTGACCGCAGCGATAGTGGCGTCGGTGGTGGCCAGCCCGTCCGGGACGTCGCTGAGCTCACCGACCAGGGCGACCCCGCCGCGCAGGATGTCGTCGGCCGCGCCGCGGATCCGCTCCAGCGCGGCCAGCACCCGGTTCAGCAGGAAGATCACGACGGGCAGCACCACGACCAGCAGCACCACGTTGCCGATCCACCACAAGACCATGGGTCTCCTCCTCAGCTCGCGGCCTGGTAAGGCAGGAAGAACCGGCGGAACACCCGGCTGAGCGCCATCCATGCGGCGCGCAGGCCCAGGGTGAGCCCGCTGGCCGGGGTGGCCGCCCACGCCGCGATCTGCTCGGCCGACTCACCCCGCTCGACCCGCTCGATCCGGTCGGCCATGGTCGCCGCGAAGTCGCGCATCAGCACCGAGGTGACGTCGGAGATCATGCCCCGGCCATACTGCGCGGCCGCGCCGGACAGCTGCAGGTCCTGGGTCACGTTGACCTTGGTGCCCCGGCCGGAGCGCGCCAGCGTCGCGGTGACCACCATGCTGGCCTGGCCACGGCCCTTCTCCTCCGCGCCGGCCGCGTTGACGACCACCCGCTTGGCGGCCTCGTCGCGCTCGGCGATCTCCGCGGTGCCGCCGAACTGCAGCCGCACCGGGCCCACCCGGACCGCCACCCGGCCCTTGTACTTCCCGCCGCCGAGGTCGGAGGTCAGCTCCGCGCCGGGCAGGCAGGCAGCCACCTGCGGGATGTCGGAGAAGAACGTCCACACCTTCTCGACCGGCTGCGCGACCTCGAAGTCGTTGGTGATCAGCATCGGCACTCCCTGGCCAGGTACGGGGCGGGGTCACGCTCGAACGCCTGCCGGCAGCCCGCCGAGCAGAAGTAGTAGGTGGTGCCGTCGTGCCGCAGCGGGCGGCTGCCGGGCACGGCCGCGACCGTCATCCCGCACACCGGATCGAGGACGTCTGCGGGCTCCGCCTGGCCGCTGTCCTCTCCCGCCGAACGAGGCGCCACCGCGCCGGTGATCTCCCCGGCCGCGCGGAGTGCGACCAGCTCGGCCAGGATCGCCACCGCGATCTCCCGGTGCGTGGTGTGCCCGAGGTCCAGCCCGGCCGGGACCCGGACCCGGTCCAGCTGGTCGGCGGGCACCCCGCGTTCGGCCAGGTAGCCGAGCACGGACGCGCCCCGCTTGGCCGACCCGACCAGGCCAAGATAGGCGGGGCGGCTGGCGACGGCCTCCGCGACGGCCTCCTCGTCGCCGTGTCCCTGGGTGGCCACCACGACCATGGACCCCTCGTCCACGGCCGCGGCGGTGAAGTCCGGCCCGTCCAGCGCTGCGGTGCGCCAGCCCAGCGCGCGGGCCAGGTCGGCCAGCGTGCTGGCCATCGGCGACCGGCCCACGATGACCAGGTGCGGGGCGGGCAGCACCGGCTCGATGTACACCTCCAGCGCCCCCTCGCTCTGGCAGGAGATGGGCACCACCGTCATCCCGTCCGGCACGCCCGCGCCGAACTGCTCGGCGGTGCCGAGCAGCAGCAGCCGCGCGGTGCCCTCGCTGATCGCCTGGCGGGCCTCGCGGATCACCGTGGGCTCCGCGCATGCCCCGCCGATCCAGCCGTGCAGCTCGCCATCGGCGGTGATGATCGCGCGGGAGCCCTGCTGGCCGGACGAGGGCCCCTGCCGCCAGACCACGGTGGCCAGCGCGAACGGCTGCCCGCGGCGGGCCAGCTCACCCGCCTCTTCCAGGACGTCCCAGCCCTGCATCGGCCGCTCCCCTCAGTCCTGCCGCACCGGCGGGGCCCCGGAGACGTCGTGCCGCTGGGTCAGGGCTTCCCAGACCCGGTCCGGCAGCAGCGGCATGTCGATGTTGCGCACCCCGCTGCCGGACAGCGCGTCGATCACCGCGTTGACGAACGCGGCCGGGCCGCCAACCGCGGCGCACTCGCCGATGCCCTTGGCCCCGATCGGGTGGTGCGGGCACGGGGTGACGACCTCGCTGTGCAGCTCGAAGCCGGGCGTCTCCCAGGCGGTCGGGATCATGTAGTCCATGTAGTTGGCGCCGACGCAGTTGCCGTCGGAGTCGAACGTGATGAACTGCATGCTGGCCATGGCGTACGCCTCGGTGAGGCCGCCCATGATCTGGCCTTCGACGATCATGGGGTTGATCCGCACGCCGCAGTCGTCCACCGCCACGGTGTTCAGCACGTCCCATACCCCGGTCTCGGGATCGACCTCCACGGTGACGATGTACACCGCGAACGGCCAGGTCAGGTTGGGCGGGTCGTAGTAGGCGGTGTTCTCCAGGCCGGGCTCCATGCCGTCCGGCATGTTGCTGTACGCGGCCATCGCGCACTCCTGGATGCTCACCCCGCGGTCCGGCGCGCTGCGCACGTAGAACCGGCCCAGCTCCCAGTCGATGTCCTCCTCGGACACCTCCAGCAGGTGCGCGGCCAGCTTGCGCGCCTTGGCCCGGATCTTGCGGGACACCATGGCCACCGCCGCGCCGGCCACCGGGGTGCTCCGGGAGGCGTAGGTGCCCATGCCGAACGGCGCGGTGTCGGTGTCGCCCTCCTCGACCACGATGTCCTCGGCCGGGATGCCCAGCTCGTGGGCGACGATCTGGGCCCAGGTGGTCTCGTGGCCCTGGCCCTGGGTCTTCGCCCCGGTCCGCAGGATGGCCTTGCCGGTCATGTGGATCTTGAGGTCAGCCGAGTCGAACATCTTGATGCCGAGGATGTCGTACTCACGGCTGTTGCCCGCGCCCAGCGGCTCGGTCATCGTGGAGATGCCCAGGCCCAGCAGCCGGCCCCGGGCCCGCGCCGCTGCCTGCCGCGTCCGGAAGTCGGAGTAGCCGATGGCCCGCAGCCCGACGTCCAGGCACTTGGCGTACTGGCCCGAGTCGGTCAGGAAGCCGAGCGGGGTGCGGTGCGGGAAGTCGTCGTCTCCGACGAAGTTCATCCGGCGGAAGGCGGCCTGGTCCATGCCCAGGTCGTCCGCGGCGGCCTGCATCATCCGCTCCTGGAAGAACATGGCCTCGGTGACCCGGAACGAGCACCGGTAGGCCACCCCGCCGGGCGCCTTGTTGCTATACGTGCCGCGGGCCGACAGGTGGGCGACCGGGATGTCGTAAGCGGCGAACGCCGAGTGCAGCAGGCCGATCTTGAACTTACTCGGCTGCGCGTCGGAGAAGAACGCGCCATGGTCGGCGGCGGTGCGCATCCGCACCGCGAGGATCTTGCCATCCCGGCGCAGCGCCATCTCCCCGTCCAGGTAGATGTCCCGGGCGAAGTGGGTGGAGATCAGGTTCCCGGACTTGTCCTCGATCCACTTGACCGGGCGCTCCAGCAGGATCGAGGCCAGGATCGAGCAGACGTACCCGGGGTAGACGGGCACCTTGTTGCCGAATCCGCCGCCGATGTCCGGGGAGACGATCCGGATCATGTGCTCGGGCAGCTCGGCGACGAGCGCGACCGCGGCCCGGATGATGTGCGGCGCCTGGGTGGTCATGTACACGGTGAGCTTCGAGGTGGCCCGGTCGAAGTCGGCGATCGACCCGCAGCACTCGATCGGCGAGGGGTGTGACCGCGGGTAGTGTAGCTGCAGCTTCGAGACCACGTCGGCCTGGGCGAAGGCCCGCTCGGTGCCCTCGGCGTCGCCGACCTCCCAGTCGTAGATGACGTTGCCGGCCTGGCCCTCCTTGTCGTCCCGGATGACCGGGGCGCCCTCGGCCAGGGCCTGGATGGGGTTGACGATGGGCGGCAGCGGCTCGTACTCCACGTCGATGGCGTCGCAGGCGTCCCGGGCGATGTACGGGTCGTCGGCGATGACGCAGGCCACCTCCTGGCCCTGGAACCGGACCTTGTCGGTGGCCAGCACCGCCTGGGTGTCGTAGGACAGGGTGGGCATCCAGGCCAGGTTGCGGGTGGCCATCATCTCGCCGGTGAGCACCAGGTGCACGCCGGGGATCTCCCAGGCCTTGCTGGTGTCGATGGAGGAGATCCGGGCGTGCGCGAGCGGGCTGCGCAGGATCTCCATGTGCAGCATGCCGGGCAGCACGATGTCGTCGGTGTAGTTGCCCTTGCCCCGGATGAACCGGCTGTCCTCGACCCGCTTGCGGCTGGCGCCCAGCCCGCCGATCTTGATCTCGTCGACTGCCTGTGACACGACGTCAGCCCTCTTCCCGGAGCTTGTCGGCGGCCCACAGGACCGACTTGACGATGTTCTGGTAGCCGGTGCAGCGGCACAGGTTGCCGGACAGCGCCCAGCGGACGTCCTCCTCGGTGGGGTCGGGGTTCTCGTCCAGCAGGGCCTTGGCGGCCATCATCATCCCCGGGGTGCAGAAGCCGCACTGCAGGCCGTGCTCCTCGCGGAACCCCTCCTGGAGCGGGTGCAGCTCGCTGGCGCTGGCCAGCCCCTCCACCGTGCTGATCTCGTGCCCGTCGGCCTGGACGGCGAGCATGGTGCAGGACTTGACCGGGCGGCCGTCCACCAGCACCGTGCACGCGCCGCAGTTGGTGGTGTCGCAGCCCATGTGCGTGCCGGTCAGCCCGAGTCCGCGGCGGATCAGGTGGGAGAGCAGCAGCCGGGGCTCCACCTCAGCCACCTTCTTGCGCCCGTTGATGCTGAACCGGATCCGGCGCATGGGGACGTCGGCGGCCTCCTGGCCGTCGAGGTCGTCGTAGACGATGGTCATCTCAGGCTGCCCTTTCCGCGGTCAGCTCGCTGCGGCGGAGCAGGCGCACCACGAAGGTGCGCACCATGTGCCGTTTGTACTCGGCGCTGCCGCGGTGGTCGGTGCGCGGCCGGGCCGCCGCCGCGGCCAGGTTCGCGGCCCGCTCGATGACGCCGGCGGCCAGCGGCTGGCCGGCCAGCGCGGCCGCCGCCTCGGTGGCCGCGATGGTGGAGCCGCCTACCCCGGTCAGCCCGATGCCCGCCCGGGTCACCGTGTCCCCGGACATCTCCAGCGCCACCGCGACGCCGACGGTGGCGAAGTCACCGACCCGGCGCTCCAGCTTCAGGTAACCGCCCGCCCGCTTCCCCCGGGCGGGCGGCACCAGCGCCTCCACCGCGATCTCGTCCGGGGCCAGCACGTTCTCGAACGGGCCGGTGACGAAGCCGTCCAGCGGGATGGTGCGCTTCCCGGCCGGGCCCTGGGCGACCACGGAGCCGCCGAGGGCCGTCAGCACCGAGGCCCAGTCGCCTTGCGGGTCGGCGTGGCACAGCGAGCCGACCAGCGTGCCCCGGGTCCGCACGATCGGGTCCGCGATGAGCGGCGCCGCCGCGGCCATGGTCGGCTGGCTGTCCCGCAGGAGTGCGGAGCGTTCCAGGTCGGCGTGCCGGCACAGCGCGCCGATGCGCAGCGTGCCGTCCGGGTCGGCCCGGTGGTAGTCCAGGCCGGGCACGTTGCCCAAGTCCACCACCAGGTCCGGCGAGGCGAACCGCAGCTTCATCAGCGGGACCAGGCTCTGGCCGCCGGCCAGCACCTTCGCGTAGTCCCCGCCGTCACGCAGCGCTTCGATCGCCTCGCCCAGTGAGCGGGGTGCCTCGTAGCGGAACCGGGACGGGTACATGGAACCTCCAGCCTTGTCCGGACGTCAGTGTCGTGCCTGCTCGGATCGGGGTCAGCGCCCCGCGCCGGGCGCGGGGCCCTCGGCCGGGCCGGTGTCCGCCGGGCCCGCCTCGTCAGCGGCCCGGCCCGCCGCGGCCGCGGTGCCGGCACCGGCCCCGGGCGGCGGGGTGTCCGGCCCGGGCGCGGGGCCGCCGGACCGGGGCGTGGCCGCGGGGCGGGCGGGGCGTTCGGGGGCCTGGGTGTCCGGGACGGCCACCGGCAGGGCATCATATTCCGGGTCCGGCCGGGGCTCCTGGTGCGGCGGCCAGGGACCCGCCACCGGCTGCCCGGCCACCTTGAGGTAGTCGATCAGCTGGGGCCACGCCCAGACCGTGGGGCTCTTGCCGGTTTTCGGGGCATTCTCCACGAGTTCGTACAGGCGCGGGTTGCCGCGGCTGTGCCCGCTGGACTCGATCGGCATGGCGCGTGCTCCTTGCCCCGGGCTCCCTGACACCCGCGCTGGTGAGGTGAGCGCCATGATCCGGTGCCGCAGCGGGCCGCGCAATATGCGAATAAGTTGTTGCTTAACTGGACGAATCCCAGCAGGACCGGGCAATCAGCTCCAGATCGTCACATACACCGGCGGCCGGAACCTGGACGGCGGCACCCCGGCGGCCGGCGAGCGCATCAGCTGCATGGCCTCCGGGGTGGACAGGAAGCGGCGCAGCGCGCTGGCCGCCGTGCTCCGGTACTGGCGCTCCAGCATGGTCGCGTTCCAGCACGACTCCACCGGCGTCCCAGGCACGTCGACCAGGGACAGCTCGCCGCGCCGCAGCTGCTGGGTGACCAGGTGCTCGACCGCGGGCGCCACCCCCGCCCCGTCCGCGGCGGCCGCCCACGCGGCGGTCTGGTTCGGGAACACCCCGATCATGGCTTCCGGGACGTGCAGCGCAGCCAGCAGCTTCCCGGTGTCGCTGCCCGGGTCGGTGCCCGACGGGCCGACCAGCCAGCGCCACTGCTGCGGGCTGCCGCGCAGCCGGGACTGCCCCGCGGTCACCACGACCAGCCGGTACCGGAACACCGGCTCGCTCACCACCGGCAGGGCCGGGTCCGCGGTCACGGCCGGGCCGATCGCGATGTCGGCGAGCCGGTTGGCCACCAGCACCGCCATCTCGTCGGTCACCGCCACCCCCGCCGACACCTCCAGCGCACCGGCGAAGCGCCGGGTGAACGCCTCCATCAGCGGGCTGACCACGAACTCGGCCAGGGTGGAGGTAGCCACCACGCGCAGCTGTTCCGGCGCGCCCTGCGCGGCACGGACCGCGGCGTGCGCCTCGGCGCCGAGCACCACGATCTGCGAGGCGGTGGACAGCAGCCGGGAGCCGCCGGGGGTCAGCGTCATGCCGCTGGGGCCCCGGCTGACCAGCTGGTCACCGAGATGCTGGCGCAGCGCGGTGAGTGCCTGGGACACCGCGGACTCACTGACACCGAGCGCGTTGGCGGCCGAGGTCACCGAGCCGAGCCTGGCGACCAGCACGAACGCGTTGAGCTGGGTGAGCGTCATGACGGCAGGCCCCGGCCGCTCACCCGGGCCCGGCGGCGGGCCCGCGCTGGCCCGCTCACAGAGGTGATCATGTACTGATTATCGCCGCAGCCTGGCCGCACTCGTAAACTGCTCAGGCGCGCGCGTTCCGGGAGGGTCGCCCCCGGCTAGCAGGGCGGGAGAAGCATGCAGGTTCCGGCTTACGTGGAGTACGAGAAGGCGGCCAGCATCGAGCATGCCCTCACACTCCTGGCCCGGTACGGGCCGGAGTCGCGCATCCTGGCCGGCGGGCACAGCCTGATCCCGATGATGAAGCTGCGGCTGGCGCAGCCGGAGACCCTCATCGACATCAACGGGCTGACCGAGCTCAGCTACATCCGGGTGGACCGGGCCGAGCTCTGCATCGGGGCCATGACCAGGCATGCCCAGCTGCTCGATGACCCGCTGGCCGGGCAGCATTTCGTGCTCTTGCGGGACGCGGAGCAGGTCATCGCCGACCCGGTAGTGCGCAACTGGGGCACCGTCGGCGGTTCGCTGTGCCAGGCCGACCCGTCCGAGGACCTGTCCGCCGCGTTCGCGGCACTGAAGGCGACGATGGTGATCCGGCATCCCGGCGGGACCAGGACCGTCCCGGCCCGGGAGTTCTTCACCGGCCCGTACGAGACCGTGGTGGGCCCCGGCGAGCTGCTGACCGAGATCAGGATCACCATCCGGCCGGGCGGTGGCAGTGCGTACCAGAAGGTGGGACGCCGGGCCGGCGACTGGCCGGTAGCCGCGGCCGGGGTGGCCCTCTGGCTGGCCGGCGGGCATGGGGCTGGTCGGGCCGGGGCTGGTCGGGCCGGGGCTGGCGGGGCCGGGGCCGGGCCGCCGGTCATCGCCGACGCCGGGGTGGGGCTGACCGCGGTCCGCGCGGAGCACTTCGCCGCCGCCGAGGCCGAGGGGTTCCTCCGCGGCGCGCCGGCCACGCCGCAGACGTTCGCCCGGGCCGGCCAGATCGCGGCCCAGCACTGCCATCCGGTCACCGACCAGCGCGGCCCGGCCGACTACAAGAAGTACCTGGCCGGCGAGCTGACCACCCGCGCGCTGCACCGCGCGCTGGACCGGGCGCTGGGCGGCTGACATGCAGATCACCGTCACCGTCAACGGGGTCAGCCACGCTCGGGAGGTGGAAGCCCGGCTGCTGCTGATCCACTTCCTGCGGGACGACCTGCGGCTGACCGGCTCGCACTGGGGCTGTGATACCTCTAACTGCGGGGCCTGCGTGGTCTGGCTGGACGATACCCCGGTCAAGTCGTGCACCGTGCTGGCCGCGATGGCGGACGGGCACCGGGTGCGCACCGTCGAGGACCTGGCCCAAGGCGGCGTCCTCGACCCGGTGCAGCGCGGCTTCGCCGAGTGTCACGGGCTGCAGTGCGGGTTCTGTACCTCCGGCATGATGATGACCGCCCGGTGGCTGCTCGACCACCATCCCGAGCCCAGTGCCGCCGAGGTCCGCGAGGCCCTGTCCGGCCAGCTGTGCCGGTGCACCGGGTACGAGAACATCGTCCGGTCCGTCCTGTGGGCCGCAGCTCTGATCCGGGGGGACGGCCCCCCAGGACCCCCCGCCGTCCGCCGAGAAGCGGCGCCGTGACCAGCATCGGTGGCGAGGCGGGGCGCGCCGGAGGCGTGTCCCCTCCGAGCCAGCGATTCGCGGGGGGTTCCGGGGGGTCGTCCCCCCGGGCCAGCACCGCGTACGGGCGGGTGGCCCGGAAGGAGGACGCGCGGTTCCTGCGTGGCCAGGGCACCTTCGTCGACGACGTCGCGCTGCCCGGCATGCTGCACGGCGCCATCCTGCGCAGCCCGCTGGCGCACGCCCGGATCGTCTCGGTGGACACCACGGCCGCCGAGGCCCACCCGCGGGTCCGCGCGGTCATCACCGGCGAGGTGCTGGCCGGGCGCGAGCTGGCCTGGATGCCCACCCTGTCCCGGGACGTGCAGGCCGTGCTGGCCACCGACAAGGTCCGGTACCAGGGTCAGGAGGTGGCGTTCGTCGTCGCCGAGGACCGGTACGCCGCCCGCGACGCGCTCGAGCTGATCGACGTGCAGTACGAGCCGCTGCCGGTGGTCGCCGACGCGAGGAAGGCCCTGGACCCCGGGGCCCCGGTGATCCGGGACGACCTGGCGGGCAAGCGGGACAACCACATCTTCGACTGGTCCGCGGGTGACCAGGCGGCCACCGACGCGGTGTTCGCCGCGGCCGACGTGGTCGTCGCCCAGGACATGCTGTACCCGCGGTCGCACCCGGCCCCGCTGGAGACCTGCGGCACGGTGGCCGACTTCGACCCGGTCACCGGGAAGCTGGCCGTCTGGGCCACCAGCCAGGCCCCGCACGCGCACCGCACCCTGTACGCGCTGCTGACCGGGCTGCCCGAGCACAAGATCCGGATCATCTCCCCGGACATCGGCGGCGGGTTCGGCAGCAAGGTGCCCATCTACCCCGGGTACCTGTGCGCCGTCGTCGGCTCGATGCTGACCGGCTGCCCGGTCAAGTGGGTGGAGGACCGGTCCGAGAACCTGATGTCCACCGCGTTCGCCCGCGATTACCACATGCACGGCGAGATCGCGGCCACCCGGGACGGCCGGATCCTCGGCCTGCGCGCCCGGGTCCTGGCCGACCATGGCGCGTTCAACGGCTCGGCGCAGCCGACGAAGTTCCCAGCTGGGTTCTTCCACATCTTCACCGGCTCCTACGACCTGCGGGCGGCATACTGCGAGGTCACCGGGGTGTACACGAACAAAGCCCCCGGCGGCGTCGCATACTCGTGCTCGTTCCGCATCGCCGAGGGCGTCTACCTGGTGGAGCGGATGGTGGAGCTGCTCGCCGGCGAGCTGGGCGCCGATCCGGCCGAGCTGCGGATGCGCAACCTGCTGCGCCCCGAGCAGTTCCCCTACACCTGCCCCACCGGCTGGGAGTACGACTCGGGTGACTACCCGCGGGCCCTGCAGCTGGCCATGGACCTGGCCGGCTACCCGGAACTGCGCCGCGAGCAGGCCGAGAAGCGGCAGCGCGGCGAGTACATGGGCATCGGGATCAGCTGCTTCACCGAGGGGGTCGGCGCTGGGCCGCGCAAGCACATGGACATCCTCGGCCTGGGCATGGCGGACGGCGCGGACCTGCGGGTCTACCCCACCGGCTCGGCGGTGCTGGGCATCTCCTGCCAGACCCAGGGCCAGGGTCACGAGACCACGTTCGCCCAGCTGGTCGCCGAGGAGCTGGGGCTGTCCCCGGACGACGTCGAGGTGGTGCACGGCGACACCGACCGCACCCCGTTCGGGCTCGGCACCTACGGGTCCCGGTCCACCCCGGTGTCCGGCGCGGCCGCGGTGCTGGCGGCCCGCAAGGTGCGCGAGCGCGCCCGGGTGGTGGCCGCGGCCATGCTGGAAGCCTCCCCGGAGGACCTGGAGTGGGCGGCCGGCCGGTGGCAGGTCCGCGGGGACCCGGAACAGGGCCGGACCATCGCCGAGATCGCGATGGCCGCCCACTCCGCGCTGGAGCTGCCGGAGGGGGTGGAGGGCCACCTCGACGCGGGCACCGTGTACAACCCGCCGAACCTGACGTTTCCCTATGGGGCCTACATCTGCGTGGCCGACGTGGACCCGGGCACCGGGGAGGTGGCGCTGCGCCGGTTCATCGCGGTGGACGACTGCGGGGTGCGGATCAACCCGATGATCGTCGAAGGGCAGGTGCACGGCGGGCTGGCCGACGGGGTCGGCATGGCCCTGATGCAGGTGATCACGTACGACGAGGCGGGCAACTGCCTCGGCGGCTCGTTCATGGACTACCTGCTGCCCACCTCGGTGGAGTGCCCGTCCTGGGAGCTGGGCGAGACCGTGACCCCGTGCCCGCACCACCCGGTCGGCGCGAAGGGGGTGGGCGAGTCGGCCACCGTCGGGTCACCAGCCGCGGTGGTCAACGCGGTCCTCGACGCGCTCCGCCCGTTCGGCGTCCGGCACGCCGACATGCCGCTCACCCCGGCCAACGTGTGGTCCGCGATTCAGGGCCGCCCGGTCCGCACCGACCTCGCGCTCGGCTAGCCGGTCCCCTGGAACCCACGTGCACGGGGCAGCATGAGGGCTGCCGCATCATGGTCGTATGTCGAATTCCGCCGCCCCCGGCCCAGCATGAGCGATATCGCAGCGCGGCTGCCTGACGTCGGCACCCTGATGCGCGACCTGGACGCCGCCGGTTACCTCACCGACGAGCCGCTCGGCGTGGCGCTGTTCCTGGCCGCCCGGATGGGCCAGCCCATCCTGCTCGAGGGTGAGCCCGGGGTAGGCAAGACTGAGGCGGCCAAGGCCCTGGCCAGCGCGCTGGATACGCCGCTCATCAGGCTGCAGTGTTACGAGGGGCTGACCGCCGCCGAGGCGCTGTACGAGTGGAACTACCCCCGCCAGTTGCTCGCCATCCGGCTGGCCGAGGCCCGCGGCGAGACGCTGCGTGACGCCGACCTGTTCAGCGCGGAGTACCTGCTGGCCCGGCCGCTGCTGGCCGCGCTGCAGCACCCCGGCCCGCGGCCGGCTGTGCTGCTCATCGACGAGGTGGACCGCGGTGACGACGAGTTCGAGGCGTTTCTGTTCGAGTTGCTGGCCGAGTCCGCGGTCACGATCCCCGAGCTGGGCACCCGGCGAGCGGTGCTGCCGCCGGTCGTGGTGCTCACCTCCAACCGCACCCGCGACCTGCACGACGCCCTGAAGCGGCGCTGCCTGTACCACTGGATCGAGTACCCGGGCACCGACCGAGTGGCGTCGATCATCCGCCGCCGGGTGCCGGAGACGGGCGGCCCGCTGGCCGCCGAGGTGGCCCGCGGCATCGCCCGGCTCCGGGATCTCGACCTGGTCAAGCCCCCCGGCGTGGCCGAGGCGATCAGCTGGGCCGAGGCCCTCGTGGTGCTCGGCGCGGACCGGGTGGACGAGGCGGTGGCGGCCCGGACGGCCGGCGTGGTGCTGAAGTACGCCGAGGACCTGGAGGTAGCCCGGTCCGCCGGGTACGCCATTGCGGGGGATGGTGACTGAGCCGCCGGTCCCCCAGGGTGGCATGCAGGAGGGTGCCGTGCCGCAGAGTGCCGTGCCGCGGGGTGGTGGGCCAGAGGATCCCGCGCCGGAGGACCTGGCCCTGATCGCCGCGTGGTTCGGGGCGGCGCTGCGCCAGGCCGGAGTGCAGGCCGACCCGGGCCGGTGCGCCCGGTTCGCCGCCGCGGTCACGGTGGCGCGGCCGCGGACCCGGCACGAGCTCTACCTGTGCGCCCTGGCCACGCTGGTCTCCGGGCAGGCCGACATCGAGCCGCTGCGGCGCGTCTTCGCCGCCCTGTTCGGCGGGGCGGCCCCGGAGCCGCCCGCCGGCGACGAACTGGGTGCCCCCCTGCCGGGGCCGCGCGCCCCGGAGGACGTGCTCGCCAGCGCGGCCCGGGACGCGCGCGCGCACCCCCGCCCGCCGGATCCTCCCGGGCCGGGCGGTCCCCCGGCCAGTGACCCGGAGGCCGGGCGAACCGGGGAGGCTGCCCCGGCCCGGGCGGAGGCGGGCACCCCCGAGGACGACGGGTCAGACGGCGAGCCGGGCGCGTCCCGGCCCGCTCTCGCCAGCCGGGCGGAACGGCTGGCCGCCAGGGACTTCGCCGAGCTGACACCGGCCGAACTGGCCAGCCTGGCCGGGCTGATGCGCGAGCTCACCCTGGCGGTGCCGGTGCGCCGCTCCCGGCGCCATCACCGCACGCCGCACGGCCGGCGCACCGACCTGCGCAGCACGCTGCGGCAGGCGCGGCGCACCGGCGGGCACCCGGTGCGGCTGGCCCGGCAGGCACCGGGCATCCGGCCGCGCCAGCTCATCGTGCTGTGTGACATTTCCGGCTCCATGGAGCCGTACGCGCGGGCCATGCTCCAGTTGCTGTACTGCGCCGCAGGCGGCGCACGGGCGGAGGTGTTCACCTTCGCCACCCAGCTGACCCGGCTCACCGGCGCGCTCGCGCACATGCCGCCCGGCCAGGCACTGCAGCGGGCCGGCCAGGCCGCGCCGGACTGGCTCGGCGGCACCCGGATCGGCGCCGCCCTCCGCGAGTTCAACGACACCCGGGGCCGGGCCGGCCTGGCCCGGGGCGCGGTCGTCGTGATCATCTCCGACGGCTGGGACACCGGGGACCCGGCTGCGGTGCGCCGGGAAATGCAGCGGCTGTCCCGGGTGGCCCACCGGATCATCTGGGTCAACCCGCGCACCAAGAGCGCGGACTACCAGCCACTGGCCGGCGGCATGGCGGCCGCCTGGCCGTTCTGCGACGCGGTGGTCAGTGCGCACTCGCTGCACGCCCTGGCCGACCTGACCGCGGCGCTGGCAGGCCCGCCCCGGCACCGCCCCTGGTCCCGGGACGGCACCCGCCGGGCCCCCTACCGCCCCGCCGGCGGTGCCGGCATCACCCCGCGCGCCCCCTGAGGCCCATTTGCATCACCCGCCACGTCCGCACCGGGCCGGTGCGACGCTCGAACTACGTCGATGGGACATTCATTCACATTGGTGTGACCCAAATTCTCATTCATGGACGGCTCTTGCCGTTCAGAGCGGCAACGGGACAGACAGGTTTGGGCCTTCCCTTACCTAGGGTAGTTAATACATCGCTTTCAGTAATCAACCTCTCTCCGTGTCTCGCCGCGCCGGGGCGGGAAGAACCGTGGACTCATGACCGTGCCAGTGATTACCGCAACCGGGCATCCCCACCTCGCTCGGCGCAGTGCGCCGTCCGCCGACCGGGGCGCCAGGGCGGGAACTCCCAAGCCGCTCCGCGGCACCGTGGCCGGGCTCGCACCGTGGCCGGCGTGCGCCCCGCGGGCCGTGCGCGACCCGGCTATCTTCTTCGCCGACCCGGTCCTCAACCACCAGGCGTTGCTCACCCTGGCGGCCGCCGGCTACGGCGCGGCCGACTACGGTGAGGTCGCCAGCGCGATCGCCGCAGCGCACCGCGGCGGAAGCAGCTATCAGGCCTTTTACGGCGCGTTCCGCTCGCTGGGCCAGCAGGTCAGCGGGTATGGCCGGGACGCGCTGGCCAGCCGAAACCCGGCGGCGGGCCGCGGCGCCTTCTTCCGCTCGGCCAGTTACCTGGCCGCATCGCTCTACGTGGCGATCGGCACCGGACAGCCGCGGCGGCAGGCGGCGGCCTACCGGGCCATGGACCGGAACTGGGCGCTGGCCGCGGGATTGCTGGAGCCCGCGGCCGAGCAGGTCCGCATCCCGGCGGGCCGGACCAGCCTGCCGGGCTGGCTGCTGCGTTGCCGCGCGGCCGCGGGCCAGCCCGCGGTCAGGCGGCCCACGGTCATCTTCACCGGTGGAGCGGATACCCAGCACATCGGCCTGTACGTGTACGGGGCCGCTGAGGCAGTGGCCCTCGGCTACAACGCACTGCTGGTCGAGGGTCCGGGACAGGGTTCGCTGCTGTACCTGCGCGGCATGGGCCTGCGCCCGGACTGGGAGACGGTAATCACCCCGGCCGTGGACTATCTCCAGGGTCGCCGCGACGTCGATCCCCGCCGCATCGCGCTGGTCGGATGCGGCCTGGGCGGGGTGCTCGCCGCGCGGGCAGCCGCCCGCGAGCCCCGGCTGGCCGCCCTGGTCCTCGATCCCGGGGTGACCGATGCCCGCGCCAGCCTCCGGCTGCCTGCCCCGCTGGTCGAGCTGGCCGAATCCGGCCACCCATGGGAGGCGGACGCGGCCTGGGCGGCGATCATGCCCAGGCTCCCGGCGAGTGTCCGGTTCGCGGCGGCCAAGGCCGGCCGCCCGTTCCAGCAGCCGGCATTCTCCGCCCTCGTGCGGGAGCTCGCGCGCTACTCGGCAGCGGCCTGGCTGCCGGACATCACCGCGCCGACGCTGGTCACCCAGCATGAGGCGGACCCAGCCTTCGAGGGCCAGGGCCGCCAGGCGGAGCACCTGCTGCGCTGTCCCCGCACACTGCATGAGTTCAGCGGGGCGGCGGGCCAGCCGCTGCCGCCACACCGCCGTAACCAGGTCATCTTCGACTGGCTGGGCCGCGTCCTCTAGTCGGCGCCCCAGCCCGCATTCGCAAGGCACTCGTCCGAAATATCTATTAGGCCCTCGCATAAAATGCGAATAGGTGCCATTAAGTGGTCCGGCGTCATCCCCGGGAGCGGGCGGACTCCGGTTGTCCCCAGGGGGATGCCTTTCCTGTGGAGGATGGCCAGGACGACTCTTACGCCGAAGAGGATGATCTCGCCGGGGACTATGCGGGCCCGGACGACGACGCTCTCGCCGGGGGTGACGGGACCCTGTGCGGCGCGGTCGCCGCGATCCGGGTCCGGCTGGGGCAGGTCGTGCGCCGCGGCCCGCAGGACCGGGCACGGTCCACAGGGAACCCGGGCGAGTCCGGCCCGCGGCCGGCGGTGCCTACCGCGCTGGCGTCCCCCGCCGTTGTCCCCAGTATTCGGCCGGTAATGCACCGAGGCCGGACGCGGGCTGGAAGGTACCGCGCCCCGCACTGTGGGCGAACCGGCCGCGCGGATCATTCACCGGTGGCCAGGTCTCCTCGGCGGGCCAGGAGTCCGCGGGGAGCCCGTCCTCAGCCGGCGGCCAGGCATCCCCGGCCGGCCAGGAGCCCGCGGGCGGGGGTGCGGACGGCCGTGAGTGGGCCGGTGCCCGGGAGCCTGCCGCCGACGGGAAGGAGCCCGCCCGCCAGTCCCCGGCCGAGGGCCACGAGACTTCCAGGCCCCATCCTCCGGCGGGCCAGGAGTGTGCCGGTCCTCCGGGGGGCCCAGACGGAGCGGGGCTGGGGATGGGGACCGGGCTGCCCGCTGCCCGCGAGCTCGCCGCGGCCCAGGAGTCATCCACTGGCCAGGGGCCCGAGGGGTGCCGGTCAGCGGCGGGTACCGGGGGGAGCACGGAGAACGACCCGTCCGCTGGGTTGCGCGCGTGCCGTCCTGGCCGCCGGGCCAGCCACCAGGCGGGCACGGCCAGCACGGCCACGGGTGCGCCTACCGCGAAGGCCAGCCGCAGCACGCCCAGCTCGTGCAGGTTGAAGGGGATCAGCGCGTGGGTGGACCGCGCCGCGTACAGCAAGGCGGCCCCGGCGATGGTCGCCCACGGCAGCCGCCACCGGGCCAGCACCAGGTCCACGATGATGGCGCCGAGCAGCACCCCGGACGTGTAGTAGGCGTAGACCCCGGGGTCGAACAGGATCCGGGCCGACATGGCGATCAGCGGTACCGCCTGCCACCGGCCGCGCCGCACCGCGAGGCAGCCGCCCGCAATCCCCAGGGCCAGCTGGGCCGAGCGGTCCCACCAGGGAGTCTGGGGCGCCGTGACACCCAGCACGCGCAGCGCGGAAGACGGGTCGTTCGGGATCGTGAACCGGGCCACCGCCAGTGTCTTCGGTTCGGCGAGGAGGAACGGCAGCCACGCCACGGCCAGTCCGCCGGTGAACGCGGCCAGGGCCGTCAGCCATTGCCGGCGCGGCAGGGCCAGCAGCAGCGGCACGAAGGCGGCGGCCCACGGCTTGGCATCGGCCGCCGCCGCGATCGCCAGGCCGGCCCAGACCGGGTGCCGCCGGGCCACCGCGTGCATCGCCGCGACCGAGAAGCACAGCGCCAGAAGGTCGTCCAGGTGCCCGAAGTGCGTGGTCAGCTCGCTCCAGACCGGCAGGAATACCAGGCCTGAGAACAGCAGCCGGAACCGCCGTGGGCGTTCCGCGCCCGGCACCAGGCGCCAGACCCCGGCCAGCACCAGGGGGCCGGTCAGCGACATGGCCGTCAGCGCGACGATCTCCCCGGCGTGCGTGCCCAGCAGCTGGGTCAGGGCTGAGATGACCAGGGCGAGCGGCCCGATCTGCAGGTCAGGGTGGGCGGCGTAGAGCTGGAACCGCGTGCCCGGGCCCGCGCCCAGCAGCAACTGGCCGCCCTGGGCGAAGAAGTGCCAGGACTGGCCGGCCTGCATGGTCCACACCGCGGCCCAGGCCGCCGCCCAGGGCCACAACAGCCACCAGGGCCAGGGCACCCGGCGCAGCAAGGACCGGTCCCACCGGCCAGCCTGCGCGGGTCGCGGGCCG
This sequence comes from uncultured Actinomycetes bacterium, assembly GCA_963829725.1. Lineage (GTDB taxonomy): Bacteria > Actinomycetota > Actinomycetes > Streptosporangiales > Streptosporangiaceae > RYN-230. The sequence continues at coordinate 381,639 of CAWHJW010000021.1, forward strand.
GTGCGCCTGTCCCGTGCGCGCCTGTCCCGTGCCGCCGGCGCAGCCACCGGGCCGCCCGGCGGGTCTTTGAACCATCCCGGCGGCGGCCACTCGTCCGCGGTCCCGGCCGCCGGTCCAGCCGTGCTGGCCGCTGTCCACGGCCGGCCGGCCGGTGCGCTCGCGTGCTCCTGTGATGTTCCGGACCGCTCCCACCGATGGGGGTACCGCTGCGGGGCGGGCTGCGCCTCCTCGGCTAGGTAACCGCCTCTCATAGGCCGGCGGTAACGATTCGGCGCAAAATCACCTCCCCAGTATCACCGGGGGCGCCCCGGGGATCGGGCGAACCGCGGAATTACGCCACCTGACGTCCCTTTCCCCTAAGACCGCGGTAAGGAAGCCGTAAGAAATGCACCGGCGAGGGCGGCGAAACTCCGTTGCGCCAGCCCGGCTGACCTGGTTGTCTCGGCCGTGATAGGTGCGGCGGCGAGGGAGCACGGCCCCAGTCGCCAGGCGCCCGCAGCTTTCTGAAAGGAGACGTGAGGTGGGTCACGTCGAGGTGGCACACCTTAGTCATGCGCTTCCCGACGGGCGCCTGCTGCTCGGCGATGTGTCTTTCCGGGTCGGCGAGGGCACCACCGCCGCCCTGGTGGGCCCGAACGGCGCCGGCAAGACCACGCTGATCCGGCTCGTCGCCGGCGACCTGGCTCCGCAGTCTGGCACGGTGACCGCCAGCGGCGGCCTCGGAGTCATGCGCCAGTTCGTCGGGGGGCTGCGCGGGGAGGACACCACCGTCCGGGACCTGCTGGTGTCCGTGGCCGCTCCGCGGGTCCGCGAGGCTGCGGCCCGGCTCGCCGCCGCCGAGCGGGCCATGATGCAGCGGGACGACGAGCGCGCGCAACTGCGGTACGCCGCGGCGCTGGCCGACTGGGGCGACGCGGGCGGCTACGAGGCGGAGGTGCTCTGGGACGCCTGCTGCGTCGCCGGACTCGGCATCGGCTTCGACCGGTGCGGCCCGCGGCCGGTGGGCACGCTGTCCGGCGGCGAGCAGAAGCGCCTGGTACTGGAGGCCCTGTTGCGCGGCCCGGCGGAGGCCCTGCTACTCGATGAGCCAGACAACTACCTCGACGTGCCCGGCAAGCTCTGGCTCGAAGAGCAGCTCGCCCAGACCCGGAAGACGGTCCTGCTGGTCAGCCACGACCGCGAACTGCTGGCGAACACCGCTAAGCGGATCATTACCGTGGAGGACGGCAGCGCCTGGGTGCACGGCGGTGGGTTCGCCAGCTACCCGCAGGCGCGCCGGGACCGTAATGACCGGCTCGACGAACTGCGCCGCCGCTGGGATGAGGAACACGAGAAACTCAAGCAGCTGGTCCGGACTTTCCGGCAGAAGGCGTCGTACAACTCGGACATGGCCTCGCGGCTGCAGGCGGCGGTGACCCGGCTGCGCCGTTTCGAGGAAGCGGGGCCGCCGGAACTGGCGCCCCGCGAGCAGAACGTGCGGATGCGGCTGCGCGGCGGCCGGACCGGGAAGCGTGCGGTGATCTGCGAGAGCCTGGAACTAACCGGGCTGATGAACGCTTTCGACCTGGAGGTCTGGTACGGCGACCGGGTCGCGGTGCTGGGCTCTAACGGCTCGGGGAAGTCCTCGTTCCTCCAGCTCCTGGGCGGGGGGGACGTGCCGCATCAGGGAGTGGCCCGGCTCGGCGCCCGCGTTGTCCCGGGGCTGTTCGCCCAGACACACGCCCGGCCCGACCTGGCCGGGCGCTACCCGGCAGAGATCCTCATGACCGAGCACGCCATGCTCCCCAACGAATCCATGGCTGCCCTCGCACGGTATGAGCTACAGCATTGCGCGCAAGTGCCGTTCAGCGGGATGTCTGGAGGTCAGCAGGCCCGGCTGCAGATCCTGCTGCTCGAGCTGGGCGGGGTAACCCTGCTCCTGCTCGATGAGCCCACCGACAACCTGGACCTGGCCAGTGCCGAAGCGCTGCAGGAGGGACTTGAGTCCTACCAGGGCACGGTGCTCGCCGTGACACACGACCGGTGGTTCGCCCGGTCCTTCGACCGCTTCCTGGTCTTCGGGGCCAGCGGGGGCGTGTATGAGTCCGATGGCCCGGTCTGGCAGGAGACTCGCGTGGCCAGGCCCCGGTGACCGCACCGCTTGCTAGGCTGCAGGCAGCCTAAGGAGCCCAGCCGCCCCTTCCGGGCCGGTCTCCGTGATTGTCGATGTGAAGGGTTTCTGAGCCGTGAAGAAGCTGCTTTTGCTTGCCCTCGCCGGCCTGGGCGTTTTCGCCGTCTGGCGGAAGGTGCAGGCCGATCGCGCCGAGCTTGACCTCTGGACTGAGGCGACCACCAGCGACGACTAGCCGAGCAGCGGCCCGGCTGGCGCGGGCCTGAAAACGGGGGTTGGAGTGAGCGGCGCGCCACCCGTCACGCTCTTGTGCTGCGGTCTGCTCGGTGTCGCCGTGGATGACGGCGGCATCCTGGAACGTGCCTTCACCGAGGCTTTCGCCACCCAGGGCATCGTTCCGGGCACTGCTGCCTACGCGCGCAGCATGGTCCACGTCCATCAGGCCAGGGGGCAGTCGGCCGTTGACGTGTTCCGAGGCGTGTTTCCCAACGCGCCGGGGCGTGCCGAGGCCGCGACGCTCGCCTTCGACCGGTCTTACCGGCTTGCCGTGGACCGGTCCGGCCTGGTGCCGATGGACGGGGCGGCTGAGGCACTGGCGCAGATCCGCGACTCTGGGATCCGGGTCTGCCTGATCACCGGCCTGTCCCGGAGCCTGGTCGGGCTGGTCCTGGACACTCTCGGCTGGTGGCGGCGGGTTGACCTGGTGCTCTGCCCGGAGGATTCACCGCGCGGCTACCCGTGGCCCGACCCGATGCTGTCTGCCATGCTCCGGCTGGGGGTGGGTGACGTCCGGGACACGGCCTATGCCGGTGGCACCGAGAGCGGCGTGCTGTGCGGCCGCCGGGCCGGGGCCCGGATCGTGGCGGGTGTCCTGACCGGCGGGCACACCCGGGACCGGTTGCACCGCGCCGGTGCCACCCACCTGCTGGGCAGCATCGCAGATCTTCCCGACGTGCTGGCCGGGCCGGCCGATTCCGGAGACGCAAGCGAGGCCGCGCCGGAAGTGGTCCCGTCTCCCCCGCCGGTCGTCCCGCCCGCGGGCGAGCAGGTATTGCCCGTTGCCGATCCGGCGGTGCCCGCGTCTGCCGGGAAGGATGCGGGAGGTGCAGGCGAGGCAGCGGCGGGCGAGGCTGGTTCAGGCACCGGTGGCGCAGACGGCGTGACCCCGCCGGCCCCGCCGGGCCACTGATGCTGCCGCCCTGAACGGGTACGCTTGTAGCGCCGTTGCGCGGGGCTATAGCTCAGCTGGAAGAGCACCTGCTTTGCAAGCAGGGGGTCAGGGGTTCGAGTCCCCTTAGCTCCACTCTCCGATTCCTGGTATCTGGCCAGGTCGGACGCTGTTAATTCCAGTTCTCCCCGGATCGCCAGGATGGGTCGTTCCGCGGATTTGGGAGGAATTTGGGAGATCATTTTCTCCCTGTCTCCCAGTGCTGGGCGCTGTTGCGGCCTCTCGCGGGGTGTCATCTGGTCGGCTGACTCGTGGTTCGTGCCGCGCAGCGGTCTCAGCAGCTCGTTGAGCAGTGGCACCGGTGAGCGAGGGTGGACGGCCGCCCGGTCGCGCAGCGAGTCTTCCCACCTTGCCTGGAGTGCGTGCTTGAGGTCGTCGCGCATCCGCGCGGAGGCGTGGGCGTACAGGCCGCGCATGCCGGGGACCTGGTGGCCGAGGCGCTGCTCGGCCAGGATCTCGGGAATGCCGTCTTCGGCCATCCAGGTCTTGTGGCTGTGCCGCAGCCCGTGCACGGTCAGGCCCGGCTTGATCGGCAGCCAGCAGGCGAGCGGCATATCTTCCGGGACGGCCTGGATCCCCCGGCCGCGTGGTGGCGCGTAGTCAGCGGAGCGCTCTGCGGCTGGCCATGCGGCGATGGGGACGCCAGGCCAGATGGTCGCGTCGGCGATGACGAGCTTGCCCGGTCGGTCGCCGGCTGCCTCGTGGCGTCCGTCGCAGGCGGGGCGGAACACCCGGCGAGCGTAGTTGCTGCGCCGGTAGTGGCCGCCGTCCGGGCCGAGGAAGACATACCGGCCGCTGCCGCCGTGCTGGGCGGCGCAGCCGCACGGTGGATGCGGATGGTCCTTGATCTGGCGGGCGATCAGGCCGGTGAGGAAGGATGGCAAGTCGACCGGGAGACACGGCTCCCAGGTGGGACTGCGGTAGGAGTCGTCCTTGGGCGGGAGGCGGTGGAACCGCCCGTTGAGCTCGCGGAGCTGCCATTCGACGCGGATCTCGCCGGGGTGGGTGTAGCCGCGTTCGAGGCCGATGGCCTCGCCCCAGCGCAAGGCGGTGTAGCCGATGGTGAGGATCATGGTGAAGTCCTCGTCCCGGCCGGTGATCAGGGCGGCCCGCTCGGCCAGTAAGAGGGTTTCCAGTGGGGTGGCCCAGGCCCGCTGCGGGGTGAGCTGGAGCCGCCGGCCGGTCCGGCGTCCCCGGTTACGCGGGCGGAGCGCCGGGTTGTACGGGATGAGCGGCGGCTTCGTGGTGGCCGCGTCGCCCAGGATGGTGCCCAGCAGCGTGCGGGCGGCCCGCGCCGTCCGCGGGGAGACCCCGGTCCGGGCGGGCAGCGCGTTCTCCCACCGGGTGATCTCCTCGGTGCTGAGCGAATGCAGCGGCGTCTCGCCCCACGCGGGCCGGATGAACCGGCGGATCAGGTAGTCGCGGTGATCCAGTGTGCTGATTCCGACGTCCTGGATAGCGAGCCACCGGTCGATCCATCCGCCGACGGTGAGCTTCCCGGCGTTCGGGTCGGTCCACCGGCCCTCGCGGATCCTGGCTTCCTGGTCGCGCCCCCAGGTAAGCGCGGCGGCTTTGGTCTCGAACCCGGACTCGCTGATCTCAGTCCCGCCGGGCAGCTTGTACTTCACCGCCACGGCGCCGGGCCCTTCCCCCGCTTCTCTGCGTACGCCATGTGCTCTCCCGGTAAAGGTGGCCTGATCAGGCCGACCCGTGGCGGGACCGGGGATCGCGCGAGGTGACAGGCTGGCGGCCCCCGGCTTTCACGATCTCGGCGATATCGTCGTCGCTGAACCGCAGGTGCTTACCGATGAACGTACACGGAATGACACGGGCGGCGGCTTTGGTCTTCAGCCAGGACTCGCGCACCTTGAGTATTCCGGCTGCTTCTGCTGGAGTGTGGAGCTGGCCTGCCATTCTCATCACACCTAAGCTGACCCGAAGTGACCCGGCCCCCGCTGACTAAACCCTCGTCTAGCTGGTAAGACGGGATGGTCCTTCAAGGTATGTCAACGGGTGTGGCTCTACTGGAGTGACGAAGTTCAGGGCTGCTTGTCTGATTTAAGCCTATATGTTGGTTACCGTGCGCGTATAAGGGACTCCTTCCTGCTATGTTCCTGGTTATCTCACGACCAGAACACGATGAAGGAGCCCGATGTCAGAGTACGCTGCGCTAGCCGGGGAAGCGTTCGCGCAGGTCAGGGAGCGGTTCGAGGAGACGCTGGGATGGCTGGCGGGGGCGGGGGCCGGGGCGCTGGAGCACGGGGATCTGGAGGATCAGCTCGGGGAGCGGGGCCGGGAGCTGCTGCGGCTGATGTTCCAGGGGCAGCTGGACCTGCGGGCGCTGCGTGAGCAGCGCCGCCGGGACGTGGCCTGCCCGGAGGGGGTCATGCGGACACGGGCGGAGAAGGATCACGGCAGGCCGCTGGTGACGATGTCCGGCGAGGTCACGGTGAGCCGGATCGCCTACCGGGCAGCGGGCCTGCCGAACGTGCACGTGATGGACGAGGAGCTGAACCTGCCGCAGGAGAAGCACTCGCACGGGCTGCGCAGGCTCGCCGCTGTGGAGGCTCCGCGGGTTCTTTTGAGGACGCCCGTGCCGCGATCACCCGCGTGACCGGGGTGAGGATAGGGAAACGGCAGGTGGAGGAGCTGGCGATGCGGGCCGCCGCCGGCGTGGACGCGTTCTACGAGGCCCGCAAGCCGGCAGCCGGCCCTGGAGGATCAGGTGCTGATGCTCCAGGCCGGCGGGAAGGGCATCGTGATGCGGGAGGAGGGACTGCGGCCGGCGACGGCGAAGGCCGCCGCGGCAGCGAAGCGGAAGGTCGCGGCCCGGCTGTCACCCGGGGAGAAGAACGGCCGCAAGCGGATGGCGGAGATCGCCGCCGTCACCGACGTCATCCCCTCGCCCCGCACCCCGGCGGACATCATCGCCCCGCCCGGCCAGCACCGCGCGGATCCCCCGAAGACGCAGGGCAGATGGCTGACTGCCTCGGTCACCGGCGACATCCCCGCCGTCATCGCCGCCGCCTTCGACGAGGCGGACCGCCGCGACCCCGGCCGCGGGCGCACCTGGATCGCCCTCCTCGACGGGAACAACACCCAGATCGACACGGTCAACGCGGAAGCCGGAGACCGCGGCATCACGGTCACGATCCTCATCGACTTCATCCACGTCATCGAATATGTATGGGTGCGCCACGAGGCGCGGTTGTTCCGGATGGAGGTGAAAGACCGTCCGTTTCCCTGCCGTCGTAGCGGCGGGGTAAAGCTGGAGGCAGCCTGATCCGGGGGTCGCCGGGGAGGGCAGGAGCAGCCCCGGCAAAGTCGGGCCGGTTCAGCACTGCCGGATGGGCCGGGCACGGTGAGCAAGACGGGAAGGCATACGCGAGAAACCGGCTCCGTTACGCCTCTTGATATTCGCACCAGCTCTAACCCGGCGGATTCGGGCTGGGTTGCGGTGCGCACCCGCTCCTCATCACGGGCGGGGAACTCCGGGCAGGATCTCCATTGTCTGGGCCTGGAGGCCACGGTGAATTGTCTACGGCAGTAGCCGTGGCGATACCGCAGGGGTATAGCCGGATGCCTAACCCGTTGACCGGGCAACCGTGAACGTGGGAACCACCCGCGGCCGTTCCACGAAGCTTTCCGCCCTCCAGGCGGCAAGCCTGGGATAGGCGCGACGCCAGCCGAAGGCGTGGGTGGGGCGGAGCCGCCGTAGTACTCCGAGCGCGGGAAAGCCGCGTACCTGGGGAAGGGCGGCAGCGTGTCAGAGCAAGGAGGAATGTAATGTCCGAAGAAGCGCCGGTGAACATCGGCGCCGTGGAATGGCCGGATCCCGGTTCGGCGTATTTCATGGTACGGAGGATGCAGACCAAGCTGCACCGCTGGGCGGGAGAAGATCCTTCCCGCCGGCTCGGTGACCTGCACAACCTCGTCTACGACCCGGCGTTCCTGGTGCATGCCTGGGAACGGGTGTCCACTAACAAGGGCGCCAAGACCGCAGGGATCGACAAGGCCACCGCGGCCATGATCGAGAACTGGGTCGGGGTCGGGGCTTTCCTGGGCCAGATCCGGGACTCGCTGAAGTCAGGAGAATTCCGGCCGGCCGGAGTACGGCAGGTGATGATACCGAAGGGCAATACCGGGAAATTCCGGAAGCTCGGTATTCCCACCATCGCTGACCGCGTGGTCCAGGCAAGCCTGAAACTGGTGCTCGAGCCTATCTTCGAGGCGGATTTCAAACCGTGCTCGTATGGGTTCCGCCCGAACCGGCGCGCGCACGACGCAATCGCCGAGATCCACAATTTTGCCTCCGAGCCCATCAATTACCGGTGGATCCTGGAGGCCGACATCAAAGCCTGCTTCGACGAAATATCGCACGCAGCTCTGATGGGCCGGTTCCGGTCAAGGATCAAGGACAAGCGGCTGTGCGCGCTAGTGAAGGCATTCCTGAAATCCGGGGTTCTCACCGAACTCGGCGACCGGGAAGAGACACTAACCGGGACCCCGCAAGGCGGAATCCTATCACCGTTGCTCGCCAATATCGCCTTGTCTGCGCTGGACGATCATTTCGACCGGCAATGGCATCAGGAGATGGGTACGCAGGCGCAGCGGCAGAAGCGCAGAAGAAACGGCCAGGGCAACTGGAAAATTATCCGCTATGCGGATGATTTTGTCCTGATGGTGTCGGGAGACCGGCAGCACGCCGAGGCGCTGCGCGAGGAAGTGGCAGCCGTGCTCGCCCCCCTGGGGCTGCGGCTGGCACCGGAGAAAACCCGCGTGGTCCACATCGACGAGGGCTTCGACTTCCTCGGTCACCACATCCGCAGGATGCGCAAGCGAGGAACCCAGAAGTACTACGTCTACACCAAGCCGTCCAAGAAGGCCATCGCGTCGATCAAGGACAAGGTGACGGCCAAGACGTACAGGTCAACCCGCCATCAAGACCTGGACAAGCTGATCTTGAGCCTGAACCGGTCACTGGCGGGGTGGGCGAACTACTTCCGGCACGGGGTGTCCAAGGCCGTGTTCAACGCGATCGACCATCACGCGTGGGGTCGGCTCATGCGCTGGATACGCGCCAAGTACGCGGGCAAGCACCGGCTCGGGATGAAAGAACTCCGCGCTCGCTTCTGCGACCACGGGTGGAGATTCGCCTGCAAGGGGGTCGTATTCACCGGCGCATCCAGCGTCACAGTGACCCGCTACCGCTACCGCGGCAGCAAGATCCCGACCCCATGGACCCCGGCACCGTCGGCCGCCGCCACAGGCAGCTGACCAGCGGCCAAGACACGTGGAGCGCCCGCTGCGGTGAGAGTCGCACGGCGGGTGCGGAAGGGGGCCTGCGGGAGACGACCGGTGGCAACACCGGCACCGCGCCCGCAGGCCTACCTTACAAAGCAGCCTGGACGTTCTTCGAACCCGGCGACCCCGGCGCCGAGGACTGGGTCGCCGGCCGCGCCACCGCCATCCTGGAAGGCAGAGCCGGGCCAGTCGCCGCGGGGATCCGGCGCCGCGCCACCACCTACGGCTACAGCCCCGCCGAGCGCAAAGGCGCTGACACCTGCGCGGCCTACCTCGACGCCAAGGCCTCCTACCTGGACTACGCCACCGCCCTCGCCAAGGGATGGCCGATCGCCACCGGGATCATCGAGGGGGCCTGCAGGCACATCATCAAAGACAGATTCGATATCACAGGCGCCAGATGGAGCCTCGACGGCGCCGAAGCTGTCCTCAAGCTACGAGCCCTTCACGCCAACGGCGACTTCGACGAATACTGGCCCTGGCACCTGAACCGGGAACGCCAGCGCGTCTACGGACTCGCCGCCTGACCAGCTCACTCCCAAGGAGCCACACCCAATGCCATTTACTGGCTGTCATCGCTACCGTGAGAGCCTTCTCGCGGCAGCTGGTATGGCCATTGTGCAATAACGGACCGCGCCGGTCCAGGGCTAGCTGAACGTTAGGCTATATCTTGCTTCTCCAACCCTGCTGCTGTGGCTCAATGCCTAAGCACGATTGAACACGGCACAGCGCAGTAATTGAAGACTAATGAAGGCACAACTATGTCCAGGACTACTCTTCGAGTTTCAGTGGGGTTGACAATCTGCGCTACGCTGACGAGAACGAGCGCGACTTCGAGGATTTCATCAAGGTGACCAGGTCTGAGCGGCTGGACGTGCTGGAAGGCGCGTGAAGGCCGAACTGTACCTACCTGCCCGGCGGCCGTGCGTTAGGGTTTGCCTGCCGGGTGTCCCCGTCTTGGCCAGCTCATGAGC